>NZ_MKIN01000001.1 GCF_001938985.1 Gillisella taibaishanensis
GATAACGCCATGACGAGGATTATCCGCCTGTTTTGTCCGCGCACCTCATGCGGTTCCGGCTGCTTTGCGCCGCAACGCGGACATACCAAACCGACAGGAACCGGTGCTTCACATTTGACACAGGCCACATAAACCAAGCTGCCTCCTCGGACGCCAAAGACGGCGCCATTCGCCATTGCGAGTAACGCCTTAATAGCACGTCTGGGGCCGATAGATCGAGTGAAGCGGATTGATCCCTGGCACGTTGTCTGCAATCCGGCTTCCTGCCTAGCTCTCTGTCGATCAGTAATTGTTCAGAGCCTAGGCACCACACCAACAAAAAACAGCTCCGTACCTTGACCTTTTAGGAGGCTAGCCTATTCTCGCCATCAATGGCGTCATTGGAACAGTATTGTTGCGCCATGGGGCTGTTTTGACGATTTTCGATGACGTTATGTGGGGGGCATCCATGGACGACATTCTGTCGCCGACCGACTTCATCCAGGCGAGCCGTGTGTTGAGACTGTCGTCACCTC
>NZ_MKIN01000002.1 GCF_001938985.1 Gillisella taibaishanensis
TCACCGCGACCGATGCAAACAGCGTCACTGGCGCCGCAAGCTACTCACTCGCCGTCGCGGCAGCCGTTCCCGGCGCACCGGTGATTGGAACTGCCACCGCCGGTGACGGCCAGGCAAGCGTGGCCTTCACCGCGCCCGCCAACAACGGTGGCGCAACCATCACCGGCTATACGGTCACCTCCAGTCCGGGCGGCATCACCGCAACCGGCTCGGCAAGTCCCATCACCGTGACAGGCCTCACCAACGGCACGGCCTATACCTTCACCGTTACGGCATCCAACAGTGCCGGAACAGGCTCGGCGTCGTCGGCTTCCAACTCGGTTACACCGACCGCAGCCCTTCAGGCTCCGGTCGCCAATGCCGTCAGCGCCACCGTCAGCGCAAACTCGTCCAACAATACCATCACGCTGAACATCACTGGCGGTGCAGCCACATCCGTTGCCGTGGCCTCGGCAGCATCGCATGGCACGGCAGCCGCCGATGGAACATCCATCACCTATATCCCGATCGCAGGCTATTCCGGGTCTGACAGCTTCACCTATACCGCCACCAACGCCACGGGCCCATCCTCTCCGGCCACCGTGACGATCACCGTGAC
>NZ_MKIN01000003.1 GCF_001938985.1 Gillisella taibaishanensis
GAACATCCGGTTGATCAGGGCATCGCTGCTGAACATCTTGCTCATCAACTCGCTGGTCATGCTTTTCTTGCCGCTTTCGACCGAACTCGCGGTGAGCGTGCCGCCGTATTTGGCCATGATGGCCTCGGCGACCTCTTCCGGCGTATCGAGATTTTCCCAGTCGAGATCGAAGCCTTTGCCGGCTTGGAGAAAATTGTCGCCCTGTCCATTATACGTGTAAGTGACGGAGCCGTACTGTCCGACGGTGACCGTCTGTGACCCAATTGTCAGTGTAGCCCAGACGGGGTCTTCCACAGAGTTGGCCGCGATCGCTTGCTCCGCCTGAGCCACTTCGGCATATCGCTTCTGACTTGCTTCACGCGAGGCCTGCTGTCCGGCGACAAAGCCGTCGGGTAGCTTGGGCGTCTGTTTTTCCGGATAGGTGGAGGCCGGATAGGTGGAAGATGGTGTCGCGGTGGATGAAATTGTCGTGCTCAATAGACCCCTCCTGTGAGCGCGGTTGCGTGTTCTGCCGGATCAGACGGCTGCGGCCTGCGTCTGCACGGCCTGCAAATCACCCGTCGCCACCGTGGCTACCGAAGACGATGCCTCATCGGTCTCGGCCAGCCCGTCCTCCATGCCGC
>NZ_MKIN01000004.1 GCF_001938985.1 Gillisella taibaishanensis
ACGAGGTATATGACAACGCTTTGCAAGAACTGCGTGATGGCAAAAAGAAGTCGCACTGGATGTGGTTCATCTTTCCGCAAATTCACGGACTTGGTCGATCTCATACTGCGCGCTTCTATGCGATATCTGGACGTGTAGAGGCGGAAGCCTACCTGCAGCATCGTGTTCTGGGGCCACGACTGGAGGAGTGTACGCGCGCCATGCTCAGCCATCCCAGCCTCAGTGCGCACGACATTCTGGGTTCTCCAGATGACCTCAAATTTCACTCCAGCATGACGTTGTTTGCCGCGGTGGCCCAGGGAGGTTCGTCGTTTGAAGCTGCCCTCCAGTTGTTTTACGGAGGTAGAGGCGATCAAGCAACGCTTGCAACCTTGTAATCGGGATCAAGTGCGCTGCTTGACCTGAGCGCGCGCCACACCCACAAACCGCCACGGAGATCTTGACCTTTTTGGAAGCTAGCCTATTCTCGTCATTGTGGCGGCGCGTTTGGAACACTCAACCCCGCCAAAGATATTGCTTTCGAATTTCATGACGTGATTTGGCGATTTTGGGAGTGGCATCCATGGACGACATTCTGTCGCCGACCGACTTCATCCAGGCGAGCCGTGTGTTGAGACTGTCGTCACC
>NZ_MKIN01000005.1 GCF_001938985.1 Gillisella taibaishanensis
ACACGACGCTCCTTCACCAGGTCCGCCCTTCTTGAAGTTGATCTGGTTGCCCTCGATGTCGATCTTCAAACCGTGAATACGGATGCCGCTGTTATTGAGTTCGATATACCCACCCTTGGTGGACAGCAGGATGGTGTCATCCGCATAGATCTCCCAGACCTTGGCCTCCCCGTGGTATTTCTCGCCTGAGACGATGTTGTAGAGCTTTCCGACGTTCACGCTGATCGTCGTCCCAACCGTCGTTCGCTGCTCCTTGCCAACGTTGGTAACATGCGTCTGCCCGACATTGGTGACCTTGCTGACGCCGATCTGCTCGGCTCTGGCAATGCCGACGCTGTCGGACTTAAAGCTGCTGACGATGGTGTTCATGATTCCAGGCAGCGGGAACAGACTAGAGGCATCTGAACCAACGCCGGTGCCAGATCCGGCCAGCGCGGTACCTGCGTCCGCACGTGGGCTCGGACCGGAGACGACGCCTTCGCGCGCGGAAAGACCGCCAGCGCCGAGAAAGCCCAGAGCAGAGGAGGCGAGTGTGGTGGCAAAGCTGGCAATGCCGGGACCACCACCGCCGGCGATCTGAGCGGCCTGGGCTAGCAGCCCGGCCGTCTGGCCCGACAGCGCCTGCACGCCGGCCATGGCGAGCATCGCCATCGGTCCCGTGCCGCCAACGACGGTGTTCACCGAGCCGCCGATTTCATGCTTCTGGTTGCCAGAGACTTCCACGGCACGGTTGCCACCGATGGAGGCCACTTCATGCCGGTCGATGCGTTTGGTGCGG
>NZ_MKIN01000006.1 GCF_001938985.1 Gillisella taibaishanensis
CGTCGATGCCGACATGAACGAGGAATCGACCAAGCTGAAGGCCCTGCAGACCCAGCAGCAGCTCGGCATCCAGTCCCTCTCTATCGCCAATTCCAACTCCGAAAACATCCTCTCGCTGTTCAAATAAGAGATCTTGGAATGGTAGCGTGGCGGCTCAACACCTCCGCGCTACCGTTTCCAGCAGGTCTTGGAAGTGGGCGGGAAATGCAATTGGCCGGGCGAAAGCCCGGCCAATTGCATTTGGCCTCGGTTCTGTTGCGTCTACCGACACGCCGCGAATCAAATTATTTCGATAAAATTTTTTCCATAATTCTTCTTCCCAATTTAGCAAGCATTAACCTAATTCCTTTTAAATAAAAACATCAAAACGACGGATTAATCTATTGTTTAAAAAGATTAATGGCATGAAGCGGAGCCGTCGTTCGCCGGGAAGGAGCCCGGGATGTCCCTTCCGTTTCCAGTTCCATAAGGGGCAAGGCCTATGACAAGTATTATGACGAACACTGCTGCAACTGCAGCACTTTCCACCCTGCGGTCGATCAGCTCCGACATGGAGACGACCCAGAGCCGGATCTCTTCCGGTTACAAGGTTGAAAACGCTTCCGACAACGCAGCTTACTGGTCGATCGCTACGACCATGCGCTCCGACAACAAAGCGCTCGGCGCCGTTCAGGACGCTATCGGTCTCGGCGCTGCCAAGACGGACACTGCCTATACCGGCATGGAATCGGCGATTTCGGTTGTTTCCGATATCAAGGCCAAGCTGGTTGCTGCCCGCGAACCCGGCGTTGATAAAGAAAAGATCAACAAGGAACTGACCGAACTGAAGAACCAGCTGGGTTCGGTTGCCAAGTCGGCGTCCTTCAACGGCGAGAACTGGCTCTACGACGGGAGCGAACTCGCCGGCACGACCCAGGAAATGGTCGGCTCCTTCGTCCGTGGTGGCGATGGCAATGTCTCGATCAAGACGATCACCTTCGACACCACCAACTCGATGCTGATCAACGATGCGGCTGCTGCCGGTGGTCTGTTGACCAAGGATACGGTTGCGACCTACGCCTATGGCACGACGACCTCGTCTGCGACCTACTACCTGATCTCGTCTGCCGTCGGCGATGCGACCAGCAAGGAAGTCACTCTGACCTCGTCCACGACGTCTGACGAGATTGACGGCATGGTTGCATCTGTCGACAAGATGCTGACCAGCATGACCGATGCCGCTGCAACGGTCGGTGCGACGACTTCGCGTCTGAAGTTGCAGGACAGCTTCATCAAGGACCTGAGCGAC
>NZ_MKIN01000007.1 GCF_001938985.1 Gillisella taibaishanensis
TGTCAATCGGCGCGGAAAGTTAACCCCCTATCGGCGTCCAATATTGACCCCCATGTTGACGATCAGCACCTGGGTCGCCCGGCGCTGGCCGGGGTTGCAGAGGGCGAACCAGGTGCGGGTGATGGGGCTCTTCGGCTTTAGCTTTGAGAGCGGTTTTTGAATCGCCAGGACTCGTTGCCGGTTTCGACGATCTCGCAATGATGAGTGAGCCTGTCGAGCAGCGCGGTGGTCATCTTGGCGTCGCCGAAGACGGTGGGCCATTCGCCGAATGCGAGGTTGGTGGTGACGATGATCGAGGTCCGCTCGTAAAGCCTGCTGATCAGATGGAATAGAAGCTGGCCGCCGGCCTGGGCGAAGGGCAGGTATCCGAGTTCGTCGAGGATAATGAAGTCGAGGCGGTTGAGGTAGTCGGCCGTCCGGCCCTGCTTGCCGCTGCGCGTCTCCGTCTCCAGCCGATTGACCAAGTCGACGACATTGTAGAAGCGCCCGCGTGTGCCGTTGCGGATGAGAGCGCGTGCGATCGCGATGGCCAGGTGGCTCTTGCCGGTGCCCGTGCCGCCGACGAGAACGACATTGCGCTGATCGGTAACGAAGGCTCCGGTAGCCAGGTCGCGGACAAGGCCTTCGTTGACGGGTGTGTTGGCGAAGTCGAAGTCGTCGATGTCTTTTGCGAGCGGCAGCTTGGCGATGCTGAGCTGGTAGCGGATGGAGCGGGCCTGCTTCTCGGCGATCTCGGACTGCAGAAGATCGCCAACGATACGCGGCGGTTCATGCTGGCGCTTGATGCCGTTGCCCATGACCTCGTCATAGGCGCTGCGCATGCCGTAGAGCTTCAAGGCGCTCATCAATTCCAGAACCTGTGTGCGTTCCATCAGCTTGCCCTCCTGAGGCTGTCATAGCGTGCGCAATCGGCGACCGGCTCATGGGTCAGGCGCAGTGCATCGGGGATTTGTAGAGGCGCAGACGGAGCAGGGTCGCGACGTCGCGCCAGAATGTTGAGGATGACGGCAGCCGAGCAGACACCCTGATCAAGCGCCTCCTGGCAGGCGGCCTCAACGGCCGTGATCCCGTCGCCCGGCACGCAGCCGAGAATGGTGACCATTTGCCGATCGCCGTCTTCGACTGTCTTCAATCGCTTGCGGACCTTCTCCATTGCCGCCGGCATTACCCAGTCGCGGAACGGCGCGCCATTGCGAAGAGCGCCGGGTTTGCGCGCCAGGACAGGCACATAATGCCAGGGATCATAGACCGTCTCGCCGCGTCCGAAGCTGCGCCGATGTTCGGCGATGACCGTCCCATCCTGCTTGACGACAATCCGCTCGGCATAGGCGTGGACTTCGACCGGGCGGCCGACTGCCGTTGAGAGGACCGAGTATTTGTTATTGTCGAAACGGACCGTGCAGGTCTTGGACACCGAGGCCGGAACGCAGTGAAAGCCGTCGAACGGACCGACATAGGGAACGAGACTGCCGCGCTCGGCCTCGAACATCTGCCAGATCGTCTGGTCGGCCTGTTCCGGATGGTTGTGCGCCTTGGCATAGGCGACGCATTTGTCGAGCAGCCAGACGTTCAATTCCTCAAGGCTTTTGACTCTTAGGCGCGGCGTGAAGAAGCGCTCGCGCACGAGACCCACCTGGTTCTCGACCTGGCCCTTCTCCCAGCCGGAGGCAGGCGTGCAGGCGGCAGGCTGAACGAGGTAATGGCTGCACATCTGCAGGAAGCGGCGATTGTATAGCCGCTCTTTGCCGACGAACACCGCCTCAACCGCCGTCTTCATGTTGTCGTAAATACCGCGCGTGCAGGTGCCACGGAAGAAAGCAAACGCCTTGTCGTGGGCGTCGAACACCATCTCCTGGCTCTCGCGCATATAGGCGCGGGCAAACATCATGCGGCTATGACAGAGCCGGACATGGGCAACCTTCACGGTCGTCGTCGTGCCGTTGATCAGCACGATCTCGTGGCTCCAGTCGAACTGATAGGCTTCACCGGGTGCATAATAGAGCGGCAATAGGCCTGCGCCGTTGCTGATCCCCGGTTCTTCGCCCAACCCTTGGCGTAGCGGCGGATCGCATCATAGCTGCCGTCATATCCGAGTGCGCGAAGCTCCTCGTAAATCCGGATCAGCGTCAGCCGTTCCCGCGATGGCCTGCCTTCATTCGTGGTGAGAAACCGCTCGATCTCCGCCTTCCAGACCCCTGTCTTCGGCAAAGGTTGTCGCTCACGCTCGTAGGAGAAGTCGGTCTCGTCGGTGCGCAATATCTTGCGGACCGTATTGCGGGAAACATGCAGTTCACGGGCGATCTTCTTCATCGACCAGCCTTGAACATGGAAGGCCCGCCGGACGCGCGCAATCGTATCCACTCGCTTCAACTCCCTCTCCATCCGCCGTCAAAAAAACGGATGGTCAGATAAATCCGAAGGGGGTCAAAATTGGACGCCGATCACCCCGCTAATGGGGTCAATTTTGCACGCCGAAACACA
>NZ_MKIN01000008.1 GCF_001938985.1 Gillisella taibaishanensis
CGTATTCACGGTTTGAAGATCGACATCGAGGGCAACCAGATCAACTTCAAGAAGGGCGGACCTGGTGAAGGAGCGTCGTGTATGCGTGAGATGGCAAAATCCTCTACCCCATTTGTGAAAGGCTGACATGGTCAATAATATGCAGCTTAAGCCTCTGCTTCTCCAAGCGAGGCACAGCCTTTTTGCGGTTGTCGACGGCGGCCAATTCGATGATTTGCCCATGGCCCTTTTCAACGGGAATTTTGTCCATCGACCACTATATCTAGATCGAGGTGTAGGATCCGCAGACCAGATCAGGACTGCGCCTCAGCTCGTTTGGCTTGATCGCAGCACGGACGGCGGCGATGACCCCGACGCTGCGGATGAGAATCTTGTAAACGAACGTGTTCTCGACGATCTACTAGCCCTGTTGAACGATCGCCCCGCAGCAATTTTTTGGCAGTGCAGCGACGGGGGTGATGTGCTTTATCGCCACCTGAGAGGTATCAACAAGGTTCTGTATCCCAAGCCAGCATACCTCGATCGCGACGTCCAAATCCCGGAAAGCGGCTTTGAAATGGTGACGTTTCGACACGCTGACGCGAACGTCATTGCACAAATGTCATCGGCGCTTGATTGGAATGGTCTTTCTCGACTGCTCGGGCCAGCCGAGAATCTACTGTTTGCTCCAGAAGACGACTGGAGCTCAAGACCCATGCGCGTGCGGCGTCACGAGGAAATGGCTCCTCCCTACACCGGTCCTCTCAGGATCGGGCGCAATGAAATCAACGCAATGGCTGCTGTGCGTTTCGAGTGGCTGACACGTCGCACCATGAATTACCTTAACGAATATGCAGCGGAACGAGCACAGGCCACGCCTGAGGCGACGCTGAACACTAACGTTGGAACCTGGCTACGCGAAGCCCAGGCGACCGGTATCACGGAAGAATCTGCCTTCCGCAAATGGTGTTATTTGCAGTTGCTGTTCGAAGGAAAGCTGAACCAAAGTCAATTCGCGCAGGATTTTAGAAAACAGAATAATACTGGGATGTCTGCTGATGAGCGTGTCCATCTGATGATGAAATATATGATTCAAAAAGCTGAGGCCGCATAGAATGACCTCGCAAAGCAATTCTCAACCCGCGGCATCCGCAAGCGAATTGAAAAGAGCAGAAGCTGGCGCCGAAAAAGGCGCGGCACCCGGAAACGTATCTGAAACCTGCCAAGCCTGTATTGCTGCGGATTGTAAAAAGAAAATCGAGGAAATCGATAAAGAAACGAAGCGTATTACCGATATAGAAGACCCGATTGCACGGAACAAAGAAATTACAGCTGCGTATAAATCTCTCTTTTCTCAAGATCCCACTAATCATTGGCTTAAACTTGGCTCGATAGTTTCTAGTCAAGTAGGCTGCAACATGAATCTTATCCAGGGAAAGCGTGATGGATTTCCCTTCCCATCACTCAAAGATAGCATTGATTCTACAACTGGCGTTTCGTTTTCTAAAAACATGATGTCAGCGCTAGGAGAAGGAAATAAAGCAATCTTTCGGGATATTTATCCGTTGGCTGCCTATCGCGCACGGCATGGGTTCGATGACTTAAAAAAATGTTATGCTGCGCAAGGCAAAGAAATCCCCCCTCAAATGAAAGATGCCTTGGCTCGATTAGAAAAAAATGACTCACGAGGCTCGGCTGATTTAATAGGCGACTACGAGCAAAAACAAATTATACAGCCCGTCTATCAAAAATATGATGGAACATTTTTCATGGCAGAAAATATTGCTGGTCCGGTCTGGAAAACAATTTATAAGCATTATCCATACGAAATACCTGTATCTAGCTCGTGTAGTGATACAAATATTGTAGAGTTCCCAGGCTCCATATCAAATATGGATGACCGCGTTTTGTATTATCATAAACTAATGGATAGGCTTTCATCTCAAGAAGGTTGGTCAAAGAGATAGTCATATGAAGACGAGACTATCCATATTCGTATTCGTTATCTGCGCCTTATACGGAGTTCAATTAATGTTTAAAAGAAACGATCCCGCGACGGGCGAACCGCGAAACATTGAAGTGGCAATGGGGATGACAATCAAGGATTTGATTGAGAAAAATCGATTAGAAACGGGGTTGAGAGTCGCGCAGGGTTATACAGTTGACGTCGATAAACTCACAGATGTTATGCCTATTTTCTTTGATGACAATTGGATAAAATTTCATCTGCTCGCTGGAGAGCAAAGTTTTGAACTGCCTCCAGGTAGAACACTTCAGATATCTCAGCGCGCTGGACATGTCATTGGCATTTCATTTCGACCTTTCGCCCAACCACGACCTCTTGACGAAATGCGTGCGTATGCAAAGGAGTTAATATCCCTGTTGGAGAAAAAGGGTTGGCAACCAACGGGATCTTCAAGGATCCCGGTCAGCCAAGATGATTTTGATGCCTCAGGAAAAAGCCTCTTTGGGGCAATGAAAGCTTCTAGTGGAAGCGAAATTATGATGACTCTTCGGGACTATGGCCTTGGCCCGAAACATGAGAGTTTTCTTCTACTACCTGATCCAAATTTTAAAATGGCGGAAAGAAGTCATACCTATTTGCTCGAGGTTGATGTCTATGACGGCGTGCGCGACTATTATGAAAATCTCGTTTATCCAAGGCGAATATTCGAAACCGGTGATCCGACTAAAGCGCTACCTCTGCGTCAGTGGATTGAGTATCCGGATTGGACTCCGGAAAAGGCGGGAATGGTTCCCACCACAGCGAAAGAGCGGACCATGCCTGATGCATCGAATTGGAAAATGTCGCCCAACCATCCCTAATGTGGCCAATGAAATAGATATATAGTCATTATAAAACGACGCGGCTTCCCCTGGAGGTCCACGTATCCTTCAACAAGACATCGTTTTTTTGTACTAATTATTACAATTACTTGTTACCGCGGTTATAATTATGGAGAATAAAAGGATAAAAATCTTGTCTTTGACAGCATTTGCGCTTCTTAGCCTTACGGCAGGAGGAATTGTGTCTCTGTTTAACAATACCGATCCTGCTGATAGCGCTCCTCGGACGATAAAAATATCGACTGGGGAGACTGTTAGGAAATTCCTCGAGCAAAACGACCTTCAACTAGGACCCTGGGTTCAGAAAGGTTACGTTGTTGATGCGGATGAGATCGCTGACATCTCACCAATTATATTTGATGATAACTGGATCAAGCTTGAGGTGGAGGACGGAGCACAGAGTTTTGAGTTGCCGCCAGGACGAACTTTATTCATTACGCAGAGCGGAGGGCTTATAGAAGGGATTGCATTCCGTCCTTTTGCCAAAGCGAAATCCCTCTCCGAGTTGCGGGAGTTTATCTCACAAACGCTTGGCATGCTTGAAGCCAAGGGTTGGCAACCAACGTCTAAGATCAAGATTCCTTCAACGCCCGACGATTTTGATATTGCAGGCAAAAGTCTTTTCGCAGATTTACGATCCACCAGCGGCGATACACTGCAGATGGAGTTGCAGGATTATGGTGCTGCGCCAAAGCAGGAAAGTTATATTGTCGCGCCTTTTTCGCATGGAGGCTCAAACGGGCCGAGCCATACCTACGTGTTGTTGATTACGATCGACAAAGAGAAGGTATCTCGCACCTACGAGGACCTAATCTTGCCAAGGCGCATATTTGTGTTTGGCGACCCAAATAAAAGACTTCCGCTTCGGTATTGGATTGATGATCCCGATTGGACACCAGAAAAAGCCGGGATGGTGCCGACCGATGCGAGTGAACGTAAAACACCCGAATCCTCAAAATGGAAAATGCCGGCAAAGTAGAACCAGATCAAGGAACCTGAAAATGTCCATGCCTGTCACGTTGAAAGGCCACATGCATAGCTGCCCGAAGGCCGACCCTAAGCGTCATATCGGTGGTCCGGTGGTATCCACGCAGCAAAGCTTTGTCACAGTCGACGGCATTCCCATTGCGACGGTTGGTGACATCTGCACCTGCACCGGCGTACCGACAAGCGACAGCATTGCTGGCGGATCGTCAGTCGCCAATATCAACGGTCGTAAGATCGCCCGTATCGGCGACCCTTGCGGTCACGGCGGAACGTTAACCCAGGGCGTTTCCTGGATTACCTTTGAGTGATATTGCGTTCCCCACGTTCCATTTCCTCATGGGACCGTTTGAACGTCGCTGAAAGTCGCTCCAGCCTCAGAATTTGCACACGATCGAAGGCTGTGCGGCTAGGTCTGTTTCTCCGGCTTGCGACGGCGAGCCTGTTTAGGGGGCCATCAAATGTGTGATCCACTTGCAGATTTTGTAAAAACTGAATGCACTCGAGGTTCGAAAGCCGTCTGTGTTTCGGCGTGCAAAATTGACCCCATTAGCGGGGTGATCGGCGTCCAATTTTGACCCCCTTCGGATTTATCTGACCA
>NZ_MKIN01000009.1 GCF_001938985.1 Gillisella taibaishanensis
CCTGACGCAGGAAACCGAGAACCTCGCACAGATGGTGCAGCGTTTCCGCACCAATGCCGGTGGCGGTTACGGCCAGCAGCAACGCTACGCAATGGCCTCTTAAAGCGATCCCATATTTGAAAGCCGACTACCCGCCCATGGCGGGTAGTTACACTTTACAGCGCCGTTCGTTTTATAAAACGCATCAATCACGCTGTAACATTTTCAATCTGCTGCCGTGCACTTGTGCCGGAAAGCCCGCGCGACACCTTCCCTGGCTTATCGGGCTCTGCGCCTCGCTGGTACGCATACATTTTCTGATAGTTTTCAAATTGATGCGGGCGCCATTCCAATTTTTAGGGCGCGCCTTTTCGTAAATGCTCAGACGCGCTCCTTCAGATCAAATCGACCAAGCGCGCTGGTTCACCTGGGTTTATTAGATATTCTTTAGAAAATCAGAAGTAAGCTCTCCGCAACATTACAATCTTTTGGTGTTCGAGATGAAAATGCCAGTAAAGTCCGTGTCCGGAAAACTTCTGCTTGCTGTCGGCGTAACCATTGCATTGGCGATCGGCAATTTTGCGATCGTCGGCGTGGTCGTAACCAAAAATCAATTGCACGGTCAGGTCATTAACAAGGCCAGCGAAAAATCCGAGACGGCATCCAAACAGGTGGCCGCTGAAATGGCGAGTGCCATTTCCACCGGCAGCAGCATGGCGGCTGCGGTTTCAGGATTGATGGAAGCCGGTGGCCGTAGCCGCGCAGACATACTCGCCCTCCTCAAGGCGGTTGCCCAGCAGTCGAAAAGCGTGTCCAGCACCTGGATGGTGGAATTGCCGGATGGCCCGGCGGCCACGGCCCTTCAGGGCACCGACGCCAGCGACGCCCAGGGCCGTTTTACAGCGCAGTGGAGCAGGGATGACGGCGGCAAGCTGACGCTGACATCAAGGTCCGTGCGGCCTGGCGATGCCTGGTTTGCCGAACCGTTGAAGACCGGCAAGGGCCTGCTGACAGAACCCAGCCTGTCGAGTTCCGGCCGCCTCGTCACATCGGTGTCGATGCCGGTCACCGTCAACGGCAAGATCGTTGCCCTCGCCGGCCTCGACCTCACGCTTGACGATTTGAACGCCCAGATCGGCGCGTTGATGCCCTTTGAGGGCAGCAGCATGATGATGGTGACGGCCAGCGGCAAATGGATCGTCAATCCCGATGCATCCTTGCGGATGAAAGACTATGCCGGCCCGGGCGCCGCCGAGGTCAAGGCAGCCCTTGGCGATGGGCAATTGCGGGTGATCACCGACCTGCCCAATGGCGCGACCCGCGTCGTCTTTCCCTTTACCGCTCCTGGCCTGAGCAAACCCTGGGCCACTGTGCTTGATATTCCCGAGAAGGTGATAACCGGTTCGATCAACGAACAGGTGAAGGGCATCACCATCAGTTTCATCGTCAATCTGGTGCTTGGCCTCGGCCTTATTTACATCGTTTGCGTCTATGTGGTGCGCCGGCCCCTCAGCCAGGTGCTGGCCGACGTGCGCAGCATGGGCACTGGCGATTATGACAAGTCTGTTGCCGGCACCGCCCGCGGCGACGAATTCGGCACGCTGGCCAAGGCGCTTGAACAATTTCGCCTCGATCTTGCCGCCGGCCGGCTATCGCGGCAGGACCAGGAGCGGATGCGCCAGAGCGCGGAGCAGGATCGCGAACGTCAGGTCGCTCTCGACAAAGCCAAGGCCGATCAGCTGGTGCAGTTCGTGCAGCAGGTCCAGGCTGGTTTCAATGCGCTTGCGGCCGGCGATCTGACCATCCGTATGCAGGAAAGCGTCGCCCCGGAATTCGAGCCAATCCGCGAAAACTTCAACATCTCGGTGGCAAGCCTTGAAGAAGCGATGAGCGCAGTCATCAACACTGTCGGCACGATCCGCTCCGGGCTTGGTGAAATCTCCGCCGCCGCCAACGATCTGGCCCGCCGGACCGAACAGCAGGCAGCCTCGCTTGAGGAAACTGTTGCAGCGCTCGGTGACGTCTCGCGCGCCGTCGAAGGCACGGCGCAGGGCGCCGGACAGGCTCAAAGCGTGGTCAGCGCCACGCGCGACAATGCCGCCAAGGGCGGCGACATCGTCGCGCGCGCCATCGACGCGATGACCGAGATCCAGGGCTCGTCGGAAAAGATCGGCAATATCATCGGCGTCATCGACGAGATTGCCTTCCAGACCAACCTGCTGGCCCTGAACGCCGGTGTCGAAGCCGCCCGCGCCGGTGAAGCTGGCAAGGGCTTTGCCGTGGTTGCACAGGAAGTACGCGAACTGGCTCAGCGCTCGGCCAATGCCGCGCGCGAGATCAAGGACCTTATTTCCACGTCCAGTGCCCAAGTGCAGACCGGCGTCGCCCTGGTCAGTTCCTCGGGCACGTCGCTGCAGGAGATCGTCGACCAGATTGCGCGGATGAGCGGGACGATCACCCAGATCGCCGATTCCGCCCGCGAGCAGTCGACCTCGTTGCGCGAAGTGACCAATGCCGGCGACATCATGGACAAGGTCACGCAGCAGAACGCCGCCATGGTCGAGGAGACCACCGCAGCCGCCCAAAGCCTCGCCCAGGAAACCGATAACCTTGCGATCATGATGCAGCGCTTCCGCATCGGTGCCGGGGCCAACGGCCGCGCGCGTGACGGTGCGCAAAGAGCAGCACCGAGATATGCAGCGGCCTCCTGATGGCGACGAGATGGTCGAATCTGCCTCTCGCCGACCTGATCCGACCCGAAAGCTTTCCTGTGAGGTGAAAATTTCCCCACAGGAATCATTTTTTCGATAAGTCGCGACAAAATTTGCGCAAGATGGGCGGACTCTTAGACTTTCGTTAGAACCTCCATGCAACCTTATCTGCAAAACCGGTAAATCAAGGGGCATGGGTAATGGGCGTACAGGTTCGGACTGTTTCAGGAAAACTCATACTGGCGGCAGGCGCTGCAATGGCGGCGCTGATTGCCTGCTACACCGCCGTCAGCGGCTGGCAGACGAGCAACCGGGTCAACGATCAGGTTCTGGCGCTGGCCTCTGATAAAGCCGGCTATGTCGCCAACCAGGTGGCCGTGCAAATTACCGATGTCGTCTCGGCCGGTACCAGCGTCGCCGGCAGCCTGTCGGGCCTGATCGAAAACGGCTTGCGCAACCGCACCGACGTGATCGCCATGCTGAAGGGCATTCCCGCCCATTACAAGACCATGTTCGGGGCATGGATGACCGAAGTGCCGGAAGGCCCGCAGGAGTTGAAGCTGCAGGGCAGCGAAGGCGCCAACAAGATCGGCATTTTCGCCGCCTACTGGACCAAGGATGACGCTGGCAACCTGGAGTTCTCCACCTGGGTCAGCAAGCCGGAGGAACAATGGTATGCCGAGCCACTGAAGACCGGCAAGGGCCTGATCACCCAGCCTTATATCTCGACGACAGGCAAGCTTCTGACCTCGGTCTCCAGCCCCGTCTTCGTCAAAGGCAAGATTGTCGGCCTCGCCGGTGTGGACGTGCAGTTGGGCGACCTCTCGGCAACGATCAGCTCCATGTCGCCCTTCGACGGTGGCAAGGTGATGCTGCTGGCCGACAACGGCAACTGGCTGGTGAACCCTGACAAGGCCAGCCTGATGAAACCCTATGGCGAAGCCGGCGCTGACCAGGTCAAGGCAGCGCTTGGCGATGGCAAGATGCGGATCATCCGCGGTCTGCCGGATGGCGCCACACGGCTGATCTATCCCTTCACCGCGCCGGGCATGAACAAGACCTGGGCCGCCGTGCTCGACGTTCCCGCCAAGACCTTCTCGGAACCTGTCGTGGCCCAGGTGACATCGACGGCGATCGGCGGCGTGCTGCTGCTCATCATCGCCCTTGTGATGATCTATGGCGTGTCGATCCTGATCGTGCGCCGGCCGCTGGCCGAGGTCGTTTCCAGTGTCCGCAAGATGGGCAGCGGCGATTACCAGAGCGCAATCAACGGCAAAGACCGCCATGACGAATTCGGCCTGCTGGCCGCAGCGCTCGACAGCTTCCGCCTCGATCTCGCCAATGGCCGCACCATGCAAACCGAACAGGAAAAGCTGCGGGCCAACATGGAAAACGATCGCGAGCGCCAGACCGCGCTGGAACAGGCCAAGGCCGAGGACCTGCGCCAGTTCGTCGAGCAGGTACAGGCCGGCTTCAATGCCCTGGCAGCGGGCGACCTGACGGTCAGAATGTCCACTCATGTTGCGCCGGAATTCGAGGCGATCCGCCAGAATTTCAACACCTCGGTCGCAGCCCTTGAAGAAGCCATGGGCTCGGTCGTGACCACGGTCAGCACCATCCGCTCCGGCCTTGGCGAAATCTCCGCCGCCTCCAACGATCTGGCACGCCGCACCGAACAGCAGGCCGCATCGCTCGAAGAAACCATTGCAGCCCTTGGCGACGTCTCACGCGGCGTCAACGGCACCGCCGAAGGCGCTGGCCGTGCGCAGCATGCCGTCAACGCCGCCCGTGACAATGCTGCCAAGGGTGGCGATATCGTTGCCAAGGCCGTCGACGCCATGACCGCCATCCAGGGCTCGTCGGAAAAGATCGGCAATATCATCGGCGTCATCGATGAGATTGCCTTCCAGACCAACCTGCTGGCTTTGAACGCCGGTGTCGAAGCTGCGCGTGCCGGTGAAGCCGGCAAGGGTTTTGCTGTCGTCGCCCAGGAAGTGCGAGAACTTGCCCAGCGCTCGGCCAATGCGGCGAAGGAGATCAAGTCCTTGATCTCGACGTCAAGCGCCCAGGTGGAAACCGGCGTCGGCCTTGTCACGGCGTCCGGTACGTCGCTGAAGGAAATCGTCGAGCAGGTCGTAGCCATGAGCTCAACGATCACAGAGATCGCCAATGCCGCCCGCGAA
>NZ_MKIN01000010.1 GCF_001938985.1 Gillisella taibaishanensis
TTTGCGGAAAGATGAACCACATCCAGTGCGACTTCTTTTTGCCATCACGCAGTTCTTGCAAAGCGTTGTCATATACCTCGTGTTGCGCTTTGACGAACCGCCCCAAGTCAAATCCCATTCGTTTGTCTTTCGCTCCCCGTGTGAACGCAGACAGTCGTGACTACGAGTTCTCCATTCTGAGCATCGAATTTGCTTAACCTGATACCCAAAAGTCGCCAAGCCGCTTCCGGCCCCCTTGCGGAAATCATTTCCGTTATGCGCCTTCATTCTGGACGTTCAGGTGAAAGCGCCGGTGCTCGAAAGCGGACATCTGATCTTTGAATTGCAGTGGCTCGACCAGCGTGGGAAACCAATAGGACACCCCGACGAGCGGCCAAGGTTACTTTTACCCTTCGATTCTTTTCTAAGCTCTCCATCTGGACTATTGGTTGTGTGAGGATTTATTTCTTACTGAGGGTGGAGGAAGAAGAATGTGGGTTTTCGGGTATGGGTCACTTATGTGGGACAACTGGCAAAGAACGCATGGCGGCACGGATGGGGTGTTGGCGGAGTTGAAAGGCTATCAACGATCCTTCAATAAGGCATCGAGAGTGAATTGGGGGACCGATGCCACGCCTGGCCCTACTTTGAACCTGATCGAAAAAACTGACGGGGTTTGCGTAGGTTGTGCGTTTGAGTTTGATGATTCGAAACAGGTCGAAGTGTTTGCTTACCTGGAACGGCGCGAAGGCAAGAACTTTCCACTAAGAAAGATGAGAATCAAACTGAGCGACGGTCGTAACGTTGAGGCGCATTTACCAGTCTATGTGGGGGGAAACGTCATCACAGGAAAAAATCTCGACGAACTGGTTGCAATGGCGATGGCAGCCGTTGGGAGAGATGGCAAGGCTTCGGACTACGTGATCAACGTTGCCGGCAAGCTTAACGCTGTTGGCGTAGAAGATGCTACGGTCATCGCGTTCGCGGCCGCTATCAGGAACGCTCAACAGTCTGGTGGCTAGTTTAGTACTGCAAAGATCGCTGCTCGCGATCGACTCACTGCGGCGCGGTAATAGCAGCGGCACAACGAGTTTGCGCTAGGGATCGAATACTTGCAGAAGAATCCTAAACACAACAAGCGGAGTCGCGAACCAAAGCCATCGTCTAAACCCGCGAAGGCTGCGTCTAGGGCCGGATCCAACGCAGGCCGCGGCTTTCGCTACCAAGACGCCGTGTCCGCTTGGATGGCCGTGGAAATATGGGCTGGTCAGCGAGCGCCCGCCATCGTGATCCCGGAAGGTGGTGACGACATCGAGCTGCGTGGCGAAGCAACTAGCTTTGTCCAGGTCAAGAGCCGGCGGGAACACCTTGGAGACTATACGGAAGGCGAGACGGCTGGACACATTGAGGACCTGTGGAATCGGTCATTTTGCTCCGCACCGCAGCCGCAGCGATTGGAGCTCGTTCTTGAGCGAGAAGTGGAGGGTCTCAGTCCCCTCAATGACCACCCTGCAGTTCGTTGGATCAAAGGTCCGATCAGCACCAGACTTGCAAAATTCAATGGGTCCTCTGATCTTCTCCGACGAACATCAATCGTCGTGGCGACCTCACCGCAAGAATGGGCGATCGGCTTGATCGTAAATCGGCTGAACTGCGCCCCGATCGCTGCTCAGATGTGCTTTGCCGAACTTCTTGTTCGCGTGGGCTCCTTGGCAGATGCCAATGGCCGGTTGGCGTCAGAGAACTATCGTGGCGTTTCGATCTCTGACACGGAGACGACAATCCGAGATGTCATGGCCGCTATCGACATTGACGCGATCGAACAAGCCCTCATGAATGGCGTTTGTGAGCCCGTCGATTTCCTTACGCCTCTCAACGACCCGAACTTCTATCTCGGGGTCGATGTAGAACCCGGTCACATCGCGGCAGGTTTGGTGGCCGAACGCCCCCGAAGCAGGTCGGCTTTGGTGGCGGGTATTGAACAACGCCGGGCCGCTTTGATAGTCGGACCGTCGGGGGCGGGGAAATCCGCTTTGATGTGGGAAGCTGCCAACTCGCTGCGACATACGGTGCGGTGGTTTCGTATCCGTCGCTTAAGCGCGGCGGATATTCCATCTCTGCGCCAGTTGGTCAGGACGTTTCGCGCTTCAGAAGACAGTCCCCTTGGCTTTGTCATGGATGATGTCGGCCGGAATGGGCCGGAAAGCTGGGGCGCCTTGCTCAAAGAGGCGATGTCTGTGCCCGGCGTCGTCCTGCTCGGTTCGGTCAGGGAAGAAGATGTTACGCTGATTGCAGAGCGCGCGCGGGCAGCCGAAATACGCGCCGATCCCGATGACGAACTCGCAGAACGGCTCTGGCGAGAACTGCGCGAAGCCGGAATGACGAACTGGGCGGGTTGGTACGAGCCGTGGAAGATGAGCAATGGCCTTCTTCTCGAATATGTCCACATACTGGCGCGCGGACAAAGGATGCACGAACTCCTCGCCGATCAAGTCGCGGCCAGAGTTTCAGATCCGAAGCGTTCCCTCGAACTTGATATTCTGCGATCCGGCGCCTGGGCAGGCGCAGCGAATGCTGAAGTTGATGCATCGCGATTGGCACGCGCTCTCTCAGTTAGTGAGGCCGATCTGTCGCGCGCGCTACAACGCCTCATCGAGGAACATCTGGTCCGCTCGCCCGCTCCGGGCGCGGTCACCGGCCTACACAAGCTTCGATCCGAAGAATTGTTGCAGCTCACACATCAGACAATATTGCCGACGCTCAAGACGAGTTTCGAAAGGACAGTCGCAAGCGTACCCGCTACCGATCTCGAACCCTTGGTTGCAGACACACTATCTGCGCGGCGCCTACCTGTACCGGCAGTACTCGATGGCTTGATTTCCCGCTTGGAGGGCGAACAGGATGCGCGGGCGTTGGCTTCAGTGCTTAGGGGGCTAGGTTCGGGCCGCGTTTCCTCGGGGGTGGACGAATGGCTGGACACTCCTGAAGCGCGTGCGCTGCCGCGAACGCAAATCGGGAGTGCCGCGATGTTAGGGATCGCCGGTATCGATCTGAGTAGTCTCGCCATTATCCCGGAGGTGCAGGCCGCGGCGGATCGACTTTCGCAGATCAAAGGTTCGCCGGAAGATGACCCACGTCGCCTGTTGATGGAGCGTATGTCACCTTCTGCTTTGTCTGCCCTGATCGAGACAGCGGATCTGGCGAGCCTCGATGATATTCTCGCGGCCCTGGTCGGAATGCCTTTGCCAGCCGCAGTACGGACCAGTCTCGTGCAGGTTCCAGAAGGCCTCTTGAATGCCAACCTCGATCTCTTGGGGTCTCTGATGGGCACCTTATCCACCCTGGATCGTGAGATCGCCAGTCACTGGGTCGCCGAGGTCGGGCAAGAGGCGTTGTTCGCACGGGTTCAGGCAGAGACAGCTTGGGCCGGACCTGTGATTACCGAAGGTTCGGATGATGGGGTGATCGTCCGTTGCGATCTTTGGTATGTCGCTGGTTCCGTACAGGAAAATCAACATGACGCGGTTGTCGGTTTGTGCGAGCTGATCTTGGCACTGTGTCCGTCGGCCGACATTGCGGTGTCCAACGCAATTACCGCAGGTGGCGAACTGGCGGGCCTTGCTCAGTTGCCGCTCGCGACAAAGCGGATTCCGCGGGATAATCTTCCCCCACCATCAGTTCCTCAGTGGAATCGACGGTGGCGTGATCTGATTTCCCGCCGCGTCGCCGCCCCGAGCTATAGCGACTATCTTGCCAGAGGCGTAGCAATCCTCGATGCCCTTGTGCCGACGTTGGAGAAGGTCTTCGACGCACATTTTCGAGGAAAGGATGCACTCGGCAACCTCGCTGACAAGCTGAATGCACTCAATGCGGATACTGAAGCACTGACGCCTCCCACTGTTTCATCATTGGAAGCGTCAGGCGCGGGGCACGAAGAGGCTAACACCGCCGTCACCAAGTTCCAGAACCTCCTCCACAGCGCAAGCGTCAATCTCGTCAAGAGGTTCGCAATACTGCCCAACCAGGCTGGTGCATACATCGCCTGGCTGAGCGATCTCATCACCGATGCCGATACCACCATTGTCGAAGAACCTTGGCACCTTATTGGAGACGGGCCTCCGCTAATGCTTAACCGTCTCAAGACGCTCTTGGAGACGTTGCGACTTCTGGCCGGAGAAGCCCACGAAAACAAGCAAGCGCCAACGGCAACTTGGTCAGCACGAGGCAAAGGCGCGCGAGTAGGCAACTCCGTTCGGCTCGTATCCCTCTCTGCCAGAGCTGCCGGGGAAACACGACTAGCTCAGCGAAAGGCAGGAATTGAACGCTTGGCAGAGGAAGCCGGGATCGCCGCACAGTTCCATCTCCGCGTTAACGCCAAGGGTATTCTACCGTGGCCACCAGCAGACGTTCTCGCGCTGTTGCCCGCGCCCAACGTTGCAGATGCGGTGGTCACACTCGCTGAACAAGCCGAACTCGTGCGGTCATTTGTAGACCCGTCGATCCACCTGACGATTATGCCTTACATTGAGGGTGTCGCGTTCCCGGCGCTCGGAAAGTCTGGTTACCAGACCCTCCTTCCCGACATGGAGGGAGCTGCCTTCTGGGCCGAACAACTCGGATTGCCACAAGCCCCATCTACTGTGGTAAGCATGTTTGGAGAGGTGCTGACCCTTGCCAGCGAACTTGGAGCAATGGATCAAAAACGGCTCGGCGATGAGACCCGTCCCGAAGAAGAGATTGCTGCCCGTCGGAGTTTGGAGGCTGCCTTCGAAAGAAAGTACGAGGAACTGACCCGACGGCTCAATGCGTTTGACCAAGTCCTGCAATCGAATGTGTCCGAATTGATCGAGCATTTGCGAATTGGGGACGTTGACTTTGCCGCTGAAGCGCAGGCTGCGATTGGCGGGACTTCAAGCAATATCGCCGAGGCAGCGGGATATGTGTCTCTGCTCTTGATGTCAGCCGAGATCGGCGAAATGCCCATCGATGGGCAAACTATCAAAAGTGTTCACACGACCGAATCCGAGCAGGCCGTCGATGGCCAAGAGTAACAATAGGGATGACTTCAGTCAGCCGACCAAGAACCGCTTGGCGAAGCAAGCCCGGTATCATTGTAGCAATCCTAGTTGCCGAAAGCTGACGTCTGCTCCGACCAGCGATGGCTTAAAGGAAATGAATATTGGAGTTGCAGCTCACATCTGTGCTGCAGCCCCCGGATGTCAATCGGCGCGGAAAGTTAACCCCCTATCGGCGTCCAATATTGACCCCCATGTTGACGATCAGCACCTGGGTCGC
>NZ_MKIN01000011.1:2500-5000 GCF_001938985.1 Gillisella taibaishanensis
GGGTCAGCGGTTCGATCCCGCTCAGCTCCACCAATTCGCTTGGTGTTGAACTGACGGCGACGATATCTTTTGAAGAAAAATAAAGTTTACAGCACTCGATTGAGTGTTGTCTGTTCTACTACATTGTGAAGAGAAGATTGATCTGGAGGCTTCCAGGTGTTGCGAGGGTTTTTACCTTGTAGCGTCCGAGACCTTTCCTGATGATCCTTATAATGGTCTAGCCGACCAGAGTTTGGTGAAGGATTGGAGGTAGGAAGGAAGCTTGTCACTCTGGATCGTTCGTTGTTCATCGTCTTTGGCGATGTCTGATGGATGATCGGATTACCGTTGCCTGACCGCGCGGTACCGGATTTGATCTCGAGAAGCTGGTCTTAAGATCTGGCACAAGTGAGCTGCTCGGCGTAGCTCCAATAAAGTGACCGGATCGAACACGTCGATGGCATCATTGGTTTGGTTGGGTTGTAAAAGGTAACCCGGCCTGTTGGTCGTTTCCGAGTGAAACGTTAGCGAGATGATGAGCATTGGCAATGAGAACGATTAAGTGTCGTAAGGGCATTTGGTGGATGCCTTGGCATGCACAGGCGATGAAGGACGTGATACGCTGCGATAAGCCGTGGGGAGCTGCGAATGAGCTTTGATCCATGGATTTCCGAATGGGGAAACCCACCTTAAATGCTTAGAAAATCCAAACTGTCAGCGATGACGGCTTGGGTTTCTAAGCATTGTGATAAGGTATCTAACTTTCGAATACATAGGGGTTAGAAGCGAACTCGGGGAACTGAAACATCTAAGTACCCGAAGGAAAGGACATCAACCGAGACTCCGTAAGTAGTGGCGAGCGAACGCGGACCAGGCCAGTGGCAATGAGGAATAAAGCGGAACATTCTGGAAAGGATGGCCATAGTGGGTGACAGCCCCGTACGCGTAGAACACTCATTGTCCTAGAGTAGGGCGGGACACGTGAAATCCTGTTCGAACATGGGGAGACCACTCTCCAAGCCTAAGTACTCGTGCATGACCGATAGCGAACAAGTACCGTGAGGGAAAGGTGAAAAGCACCCCGACAAGGGGAGTGAAATAGAACCTGAAACCGGATGCCTACAAACAGTAGGAGGGCGAAAGCCTGACTGCGTACCTTTTGTATAATGGGTCAACGACTTAGTGTATCTAGCAAGCTTAAGCCGGTAGGTGTAGGCGCAGCGAAAGCGAGTCTGAATAGGGCGTTTAGTTAGATGCATTAGACCCGAAACCGAGTGATCTAGCCATGAGCAGGTTGAAGGTTGGGTAACACCAACTGGAGGACCGAACCCGCATCTGTTGCAATAGATTGGGATGACTTGTGGCTAGGGGTGAAAGGCCAATCAAACTCGGAAATAGCTGGTTCTCCGCGAAAACTATTTAGGTAGTGCGTCGATCGAATACCTCAGGGGGTAGAGCACTGGATGGGCTATGGGGACTCACCGTCTTACTGATCCTAACCAAACTCCGAATACCTGAGAGTACTAATCGGCAGACACACGGCGGGTGCTAACGTCCGTCGTGAAGAGGGCAACAACCCTGACCTCCAGCTAAGGTCCCCAAGTCATGGCTAAGTGGGAAAGGATGTGAGGATCCCAAAACAACCAGGATGTTGGCTTAGAAGCAGCCATCATTTAAAGAAAGCGTAACAGCTCACTGGTCTAAATAAGGGTCTTTGCGCCGAAAATGTAACGGGGCTAAAGCCATGCACCGAAGCTGAGGATGTGCAGCAATGCACGTGGTAGCGGAGCGTTCCGTAAGCCTGTGAAGGGACAGTCGTGAGACATCCTGGAGGTATCGGAAGTGCGAATGTTGACATGAGTAACGATAAAGGGGGTGAGAGACCCCCTCGCCGAAAGACCAAGGGTTCCTGCTTAAAGTTAATCTGAGCAGGGTTAGCCGGCCCCTAAGGCGAGGCAGAAATGCGTAGTCGATGGGAACCACGTTAATATTCGTGGGCCTGGTGGTAGTGACGGATCGCACAAATTGTTCAACCTTATTGGATTGGTTGGGCAGTGGAGCGGTTCCAGGAAATAGCTCCACCGTATAGACCGTACCCGAAACCGACACAGGTGGTCAGGTAGAGTATACCAAGGCGCTTGAGAGAACTATGTTGAAGGAACTCGGCAAATTGCACGCGTAACTTCGGAAGAAGCGTGGCCCCAGGATACGCAAGTGTTTTGGGGTGGCACAGACCAGGGGGTAGCGACTGTTTATCAAAAACACAGGGCTCTGCGAAGTCGCAAGACGACGTATAGGGTCTGACGCCTGCCCGGTGCTGGAAGGTTAAGAGGAGAGGTGCAAGCTTTGAATCGAAGCCCCAGTAAACGGCGGCCGTAACTATAACGGTCCTAAGGTAGCGAAATTCCTTGTCGGGTAAGTTCCGACCTGCACGAATGGCGTAACGACTTCCCCGCTGTCTCCAACATAGACTCAGTGAAATTGAATTCCCCGTGAAGATGCGGGGTTCCTGCGGTCAGAC
>NZ_MKIN01000012.1 GCF_001938985.1 Gillisella taibaishanensis
CCTGACGCAGGAAACCGAGAACCTCGCACAGATGGTGCAGCGTTTCCGCACCAATGCCGGTGGCGGTTACGGCCAGCAGCAGCGCTACGCGATGGCCTCGTAAGCTTCAAACAGGGGGCGGCAAGGCTGCCCCCTGCCCCGCTTTTGCCCCTGCCCCGCGTTGAGAGTGGGGCCCTGACAAGACGCGCTGCTTTTATGGCCCGACGAACAGCGAGGCGTTGAACTCGTGCAGGATCACGTCACCTGAGGCAACCGGATTACTGGCGTAGAACTGCTCGATGCCCGCCTCGTCCATCTCTTCGAGAATATAGTCCTGGAGGATCTGGTAATAGCGGTCCCGCAGCACGGTGGAACTGGGATCGAGATTGGTCAGACAGACGGTGCCGGTCGGTCGGGTATCGACAAGCGTGATATGCAGATCCGGCCGGTAGGTTTTCAGAATCGGGATCATTTTCCAGACATCGCCCGTCCAGGACGGGGCATTTTCGCGGTCGCGCCGGCCGGCCTGGTTATAGACACGCTCGGTCATCTCGGCATTGATCGGCAGGCAATCGTCCAGCAAAATCAATGAGTCACGGTGCGCGATCCGCTCGCTGTTGATGAAATCGCGCAACAGATATTCGAACTGGTGCAGACCGTCGAGGAAGATCACGTCGGGCGAGCGGCCAAGGATCACGCGCGGATCGTGATCGCGGAAGAACTCGTCGCTGGTCTTGCTGTAGAGATGCACCGCATTTTTGTTGGCGAGAATATCGTAGCGGATCTTGAATTCAGGATCGACGCCGATGGCCTCGCAACCAATACCGGCAAGCGTGCCGCCATCGCGCACGCCGACCTCGAGATAGCCGCGCGCGTTCTTCTTCCTGGCAATCGCCGCAATGAATTCACGATACTGCGGGCCCTGATGATTGCGTATAAACATGATTCCCAATTTCCTCGCCTGGAACGCACAGCCAACTGCACAACCAGATGTGCCAGCCCTGGCTTGTATGAAACTGGCCGATGCAGGATCGTTGGCCGTGTCAAAACCGTCACTGCGAGCCGTTAGAGATGGGCGAGCCACAACGAATACGCCGCAAACCGGGCAAAGGAGGCAAGCATGGGTCTGCGCAACATCCTGATCGAGGGCGTCTCCTGCTCAGGCAAGACCACAATCGCCACCGAACTGGAACGGCGCGGCTATCACGTCGTACACGGCGACCGCGCGCTTGCCTACCAAGGCGATCCTGAAACCGGCATAGCCTTAAACAACGGCGATTTGACCCCGGCGCAACAGACCGCAGACTTTCGCCACCGTCACCATCTCTGGCACGTCGATAAGGTCGCTGCACTGGCGGCAGATCGAAGCCACCCCCTCACCTTCTTCTGCGGCGGCTGCCGCAACCTGCGCAACATTTACCCTCTGCTAGACCGGATCTTCATTCTCGAGATCGACGCGCAAACCCTGCGCAGCCGGCTCGACGCACGGCCCAAAGACGAGTTCGGCGCAACGCCAGAAGAACGCGCCCTCATCCTGCGCCTGCACGAAACACGGGAGGATCTCCCTGACGGTGCTGAAAGCATCGATGCGACCCGGCCGCCTGCCGAGGTGGTCGAGGCGATTTTGGCAAGATGTCAGGCAACACGGTGAGAGCCTCGTTCGCGAGAAGCCATCGCGAAAGCCCAAACGGCATCGTGCGTTTTATCAGACGCACGATGCCGCAGCAGGCTCACGTTACTCTGTCGCGCTGGGGTCTGTCAGGTTCAGATTGAACCAGACAAACTCTAGCTTTTCTTATTTTCGTTTGTCTTTTCGGGAAAACCGGGTTCCACTTTTCCCTGACAAGCTCTAGCGCAGAGCCGATCTCGGGATCCAGTTGCCGTGGAAGCCTGGGGGGACGCGGTGGTCGAGCTTGATGCGGGCAATCGGCTCGCCATCAAAATCCTGGGCGGCAAGGATGACGAGTTCGCTGGCGTTGCGGCGCGGATCGTACCAGACTGCCAGGATCCAGCCATCGTCTTCGGCGGTCGCATCTTTGCGTGCGACGTAGATCGGCTCGCCCGGCAGCATTTCATAGGCGGAACACAGATGCTGAAACTGCGTGCGGCCCGTCTCATAGTCATGCTTGATCAGGCAATTGAAGCCTCTGTTATCAGGGGCCGGCGCATGGGTGCCGGCCATGTAGCCGTAGCGGTGCTTGCGGCCCATGACCCCTTCGTTGGGCCGGACGAACTCGGCGCCGAATTCACCGATGCGGTCCGTGGAGACGCTGTCGCGGGCAAGGTCGATTGTCAGGCGCCATAACTGCGGCCCGGAAAATGGCGAGGGTTCGTTGACGAGCGGGAACGGGAAGAACTCGGCGGCATTGACATGCGCGCCCGGAATCATCGTGTCGGTCACCGTGGCATCGACTATGATTTTATCGCCGAGTTCGTAGGCATTGAGATAATGATCGCAGGTGAACGACCGCGTCTCCAGCCATTTCACGGCGCCGGATTTCCGGTGGATCAACAGAACCCGGCCGGGGCTATCGGCCTCGAAGGACAGAGCGCCGTTGCCCTGGATGACCGTGTCTTTACCATAGGGGTCCACACGCAGGGGGCCGAAGAAGAAGATATAGTAGTTCTCGGTGAAGATGAAATCATGCACGAAGGCCTTGATCGGCATGTCGGTCTTGACATGGCTGGTCACGCGGCCGGCAGGGCTGAACGACATGCATTCGACAAACATCTCCTGGTAGTTCAGGCCGTAAGCCAGCATCTCGTTGGTGGCGGGATCGAAATGCGGATGCGCGGTTAGCATGGAGTTGAACCGTCCGTCGAAATCGAATTTGCCGAGCGTATCGAGATTGTCGGGGTCGAGATGCCAGTAGAAGCTATCCACCTCATGCATGGCCAGCACCCGGCCCGCGAGCGCGATGACATTGATATTGGCAACGGATTTGATCATAGGCGCGCCAGGCGGCAGATCGCGCTGAGCCTTGCCCGTCGCCCCGTAAATGCCATTGTATAGCGGGCGACCTGCAGCCCGTTCCAGCTTCAGCCCATCAGTTTCGACGAAGCGGTTACAGTAGCTGACCTTGCCATCCCGAATTCGAAAAGCATGGACCATGCCGTCGCCATCAAACCAGTGAAACTTTTCCGGGCTTTCCGGGCGGGCGTGCTGATTTGAACTGGCGCGATAGAGCGAGCCGTCGAGTTCCACCGGCACCTTGCCGACGATCTCGAGATCGCGCACGACGATCTCGTTGAACAGCGGCTCGAACGGCCCCTGAAGAAACGGATTTGTGACGCTCCAAAGGCCACTATCCGGGGGGCCGGACACGTCAGGCTGCGAAGGCTTGTTCAGCATTGGTCTTTCCTTTCAGCGGGTTAAAGACGCAGCAACATGGGATGGCACTGCGACGCGAGTGGTGGAAAAGGCATGCAACGGCCGTGGCGCGGTCAGCGCGCAAAGGCAGATCGGGATAAATGGACAGGTGGGGACAGGGCTTCGAAAGCCGAGGCGACCGACGTCTAGAGTCCGTCAGGTTCAGATTGAACCAGACATCCTCTGGATTCTTTTGTTTTCGTTTGTCTTTTCGGGGAAAACGGCTCCACTTTTCCCTGACGAACGCTAGGCATCGTGAAGTGGAGGCCCTCCCCCATCGCGAGGAGTGTCAACATGTCTGCACCTCATCCGTATCGAAATTTGTCAAAGACGACTGAAGCCGCACGCGCTTCCGTCGCGATTAGAGTACAATGCAGTACTATTATAAAAATGAAATTCGGTCAATCGAAATGATACGGACTCGTACGGTTATGCCGTGAACATAAGAGCATCAGATAAATGGGACGCTCTTATCACGCAAAAAGCCGGCCCCAAGGGGACCGGCTTTCGTACCAAGTTTGAAAACTAAAACCCTCAGGCCAGCTTTGCCGAAACTTCCGTGGCGGTGCGCATGGCGTGGCTGTAGGGGCAGACGATATGGGCGGCGGCAACCAGCTTTTCGGCCAGGTCGCGCTCGACGCCAGGCAGATCGACGCTGATGGAAACTTCGATGCCGAAGCCGGTGCCGTCGTCACGCGGGCCGATGCCGACGGTGGCGGTGACCGTGGCGTCATCTGGCACCTTCACCTTCTGCTGGCCGGCGGCGTATTTCAACGCGCCGAGGAAGCAGGCGGAATAGCCGGCGGCAAACAGCTGCTCAGGATTGGTGCCGGTGGCGCCGTTGCCGCCCAGTTCCTTAGGGGTCGTCAGCGTTACGTCGAGAACGCCGTTTTCAGAGACGGCGCGACCTTCGCGACCGCCGGTGGCCGATGCCTTGGTGGTGTAAAGAATAGACATGATGATCTCCTGTGCGGGTTGGTTCAAAAGGAAGCCCGGCATCTGCGGCCAGACCCCGAAGCGCTATACGACTGCGTCTGGATTTTTATCTATCACCCAATTAAATTGCGCGCAACTGTTTTTTGCGCATTGCATTTTTATGACGGTGCTGGGACAATATGGACAGACTGGTATGAAGGACTGACGACAATGGACAAGACGGATCTGGTGCTGGACAAGCAGCTATGCTTTGCGCTTTACGGCGCGTCGCTGGCGCTGACGCGCACCTATAAGCCGCTGTTGGAGCCGCTCGGCCTGACCTACCCGCAATACTTGGCCATGATGGTGTTGTGGGAGACCAACCATCTGGTGGTCAAGGCGCTGGGCGAGCGACTGGGGCTCGACAGCGGCACGCTGTCGCCGCTGCTGAAACGGCTGGAACAGGCCGGCTATGTCACCCGCCGACGCGACAGCCAAGACGAGCGCCAGGTCACGGTCTCACTGACGCCCTCGGGCGCAGCACTTCAGGACAAGGCACTTGACGTGATGGCTGCCATCGGCACCGCCACCGGATGCAGCCTCGAGGAAATCGCGGCGCTGCGCGATCAATTGCAGGCGCTGCGCGGAAAGCTGAATGCCGCGCTGGCGTCCTGATCTTACAGCAACCCGAACACCACGGCGCAAGAAATCGCCCCTCCCCCAAAGGGGGAGGGAGCCGGTTGAGAACGGCGCAATCGTTGCGCTTCTTCCGGCCTTATCATGGAAACCATCGGTTTTGCAGGACTGCGACAGCCCTCCTCCCCCTTGTGGGGAGGGGTTTTGCGACGCAAGAGCCCTCGCGGGCACCCGCTGACCCTATTGCAGCACCTCGACACGGGCCTTGTTGGGCACGCGGTCGTAGAGGTCGATGATATCCTGGTTCATCAGCCGCACGCAGCCGGAGGATACGGCCTTGCCGATCGAGTTCCATTCCGGCGAGCCGTGCAGGCGGTAGAGCGTGTCGCGACCGTTCTGGAAGATATAGAGCGCGCGTGCACCGAGCGGGTTCATCAGGCCGGGCGCCATGCCGCCATTGGCCGAGGAATATTGAGCAAGCTGCGGCTGGCGGGCGACCATTTCATCCGGCGGCGTCCATTTTGGCCATTTCTGACGCCATTGGATGACGCCCTCGCCCTGCCAGGCAAAGCCCTCGCGGCCGATGCCGACGCCGTAGCGCATCGCGGTGCCGCCCGGCTCAACCAGATAGAGGAAGCGGTTTGGCGTATCGACGACGATGGTGCCGGCCGGATAGCCGGTCGGGTCGGCGACGCGCTGGCGATAGTAGCGCGGCGGAATCTGCTGGTAAGGCACGGCCGGGATGACGAAACCGCCATCGGAGATCGCGCCATACATGGCGTCCAGCTCGGGCTTGGACGGCGGGCCGAACGCACCGAGCGGCGCCGAAGGCTGCACCATGCCGCCCAGCGAGCCATCATCGGAGATGGGTGGGCGATAGGAGGAGGCACAACTGGACAGAAGCGCAGCGGCGCCGAGGCCGGAAAAAGAAAGGAAGGCACGGCGGGAAAAATCGGGTCTTGTCATAAAGGCTTGTACATCCTGCTGGTCAACACCGCCCTTGAGCGAGCGGCGCGGGTCGATCCGCGAATGACAATCTATCGTGCTTTGCCGGGATTTCACCGGCAATCACGCATCGGCACGATCACATTTGCGCCATGGCGTGTCGTTCCGGCAACAGAATGGCAGTCACGCTCCCCGTGCGGACTGTATTTGGGCCACCTATGGCCCTGAAATCAAACGAGGGCGACGCTGCAGCGTCTTACATCACTACGACTTCGGCCCTTGCCTGGACGCGGGAATAGAGATCGATCACGTCCTGGTTGAACATGCGCACGCAGCCTGATGAGACCGCCTTGCCAACCGATTGCCAGTCCGGCGTGCCGTGGATGCGGTAGAGCGTGTCCTTGCCGTTCTGGAAGATATAGAGCGCGCGCGCACCGAGCGGGTTTCGCAGGCCGGGCTCAAGGCCACCTTCGGCGGCGGCAAACTGGCGCATGTCGGGCTGGCGCTCGACCATGTCGTCGCTCGGCGTCCAGCGCGGCCAGGCCTTCTTGAACTGGATCACGCCCCTGCCCTGCCAGGCAAAGCCCTGTTTGCCAAGCCCGACGCCATAGCGCATCGCCCGGCCATTGGCCTCGACCAGATAGAGATAATGCGCCTTGGTATCGACCACGATGGTGCCCGGCCGTTCGGTGGTCGCATAATCCACCTCCTGGCGCAGGAAGCGCTTGTCGACCCGGTCGAGCGGGATGGGGCTCAGCGTGTGGCCGTCATCGCTCATCTGGCCATAGATCGCCTTCTGCATCGGCGTGGCAAAGGGCGAGACATAGGGTTCGCTGACCGGCATGCCATAGGTCTGATGGAAGGGCGTGGTGAACAGGCCCATGAATTTGTTTGGCCTCTCAACCGGCGGCGGCTCGGTCGGCTGGCTCCAGGTCGGTGCGGTCTGGGCCGCAAAAACTTCCGTATTCATCCGCTGCGTATCGGTAACGAAATAGCAGCCGCCCAGCACCGACAGCGATATCAAGCCGAGCCCTGTGAGCAAGGTGCGAGCGACACGGGAAAACGGGCGGACAAAAGCAGTAGACGACATTGCGCAACCTGGCCTGGTTCGAGATTGCCCGAAGATTGGCAGACGCGGCTGGCGCGAAACTGGTGGGAGGGAATGGAATGCAGCGCGCCACCGTCCCCCATTTTGACTAGTCCCGTCGGCTGGCCGTCGTGTCCACAACCTTTAAGCAATGTCGTCCGAACGCTACACGCAAGTTTCGACTGCAACTGATGCGCGCAACGGGAGTAGCAAGTAGCATGTTGCGCGCCACCGGCCCGGTCCGACCGGGCATCCTATCATCGCTCTGGAGGGGTTCATGAGCATCACCGTTTCACCGGCAGTCGCCTTTGCCTATGGCTATGCCTCGGTCCAGGCTGCGGAGGCCGATACCGAGTTTCTGGCGAGCTTGCCTGACGATAGCGAGCCGAAAACCGCCTTGCAGGTGGAAATGGAAAACATGTGGGCGCAGGCGGCGGAAGCCCAGGTGAAAGCGTCGGCGCAGAGCAAGCCTCTGACGGTTTGGGGCACCATCGACCTCGATATCGGCACCGTGACGATTTACAGTGAAAACACCATGTCTTTCACCTCCAGCGATGGAAAAAGCCATAGCTTTGAAGATATCGCCGATCTCGATTGGGAGGCCGAAAACACGCCTCAGGAGATTCTCACCGCCATCTTGGAAAAGCATTCCGGCAAAATCACCGCGAGTTCCGTCGAAAGCGGCAAGAAAAGCATGACCAGCGAGTTGATGAGCAAGATGTTCAGCAGCGATGCCCTGATCAACCGGATGTTC
>NZ_MKIN01000013.1 GCF_001938985.1 Gillisella taibaishanensis
CCGCACCAAACGCATCGACCGGCATGAAGTGGCCTCCATCGGTGGCAACCGTGCCGTGGAAGTCTCTGGCAACCAGAAGCACGAAATCGGCGGCTCGGTAAACACCGTCGTTGGCGGCACGGGACCGATGGCGATGCTCGCCATGGCCGGCGTGCAGGCACTGTCGGGCCAGACGGCCGGGCTGCTGGCCCAGGCCGCTCAGATCGCCGGCGGTGGTGGTCCCGGCATTGCCAGCTTTGCCACCACACTCGCCTCCTCTGCTCTGGGCTTTCTCGGTGCCGGCGGTCTTTCCGCGCGCGAAGGTGTCGTCTCCGGTCCGAGTCCACGCGCGGATGCCGGCACGGCGCTGGCTGGATCTGGCACCGGCGTTGGTTCAGATGCCTCCAGCCTGTTCCCGCTGCCTGGTATCATGAACACCATCGTCAGCAGCTTTAAGTCCGACAGCGTGGGTATTGCTCGTGCCGAGCAGATTGGGGTCAGCAAGGTGACGAATGTCGGAAGGACGTCGTTTGAGCACGTTGGCAAAGCTAAGAACACGACCGTTGGCGAAGAATACGTCATCGAGGTTGGAGACAGGATGTTGGTGAACGTTGGCCGCGAGCTGAAGATCACAGTTGGGAAGTCGGTTCTTGTCATGGATCGAGATGGGAATGTCAGCATTTTCGGAACCAACTTCGACTTCTCAGCGAGCGGTCCCGTCAAGATCAATGGACAAGTCATCGATCTGAACAAGTGAGGCTTGCGTCGTGTTATCGCGAAATCATACGCCGTTTGCCGCTATGGGATTTTCCCAGCTCCATCGTGACGGCCCTGAGATGGCCTGCATTGCTGTTCGCGGGTCTTTCGACGTTTTGCCCGGCGGAAAGCTGTCGTTGGCGGAACGCCAGGAACTGGTCTTCACTGACACTTACGATGGAGATCCCCACTATCGGTCGATGGTCCAGGCGACAGACCTGGTTCCCTTCAAACCGGCGACAGACGTCACGCTGATCGGAAGCGCTTTTCCTCCTGACGGCCGTCCTGCAACGGACTGGACAGTCTCAGTTTCCGTAGCAGAACGGATCCTCCGTCTACGTGTCCACGGCCCTCGCAAATGGCTGCCAGGATTGAAGCATCTGAAACCAAGCTGGAAGCTCGGCGCATCAGATCCTATTGAGAGTGTGCCTCTCGATTATCGATTGGCTTCCGGCGGCCGCTATATCGGCGATCCCGAGGGTGATGCAGATCGCCGCAATCCTATAGGCCTCGGCCTGTTGCATGGCGATTACAGCCGTTTCGCGCGGGTGTTTCCCGCGCCACAAATCGATAGCATAGACGCGCCGATTAAGGATCCCTATGACGCACCACAACCCCAGGGTTTTGGTCCTATCTCGCCGTGGTGGATACAGCGCCAGCAATTTGCCGGAACTTATGACGACGATTGGAAGCAGAACCGCCATCCAAGACTGCCGGCGGATTTCGATTATCGCTTTTATCAAAGCGCGCATCCTGGCTTGATCATGCCGGGCTTCCTGATTGGCAATGAACCGGTCAAGGTCGAAGGCTGCCGTCCAGATGGGGAGACTGTCACGTTCCGAGTTCCTGGAATTGCAATTATTGCCGACCATTCGTGGGACGACGGCCGGCAAGCCCGGACTCGTCTCAACCTCGACGGCTTGCACATGGACTTTCGAGGGCGGATGCTCAAGGTTGACGTGACATGGCGTGGATGGATCACAAGATGCCCGGCCTATCTCTCCGCGCAAATCAATGCGGTCGCCATTGAGGATGCCTTGGCCTATCCGACCTCCGATGAGGATGGACTGGCAGACGATATCACCACGCGGGAGGGCGCCACATCATGAGCCTCCCCAGAGAAGGATCGCGTGAGATCGGCCAAGGGATAGTGGTCTCCATTGCTCCGGATGTCTGCCTGACACCGATCGGCTCTTCCATGGTACCGGTCCCGTACGGGCTGATTGCTTACCAGAATATCGATCCTGCGAATATGGCGAACTCGGTGCGCCAGACAAGCCTTGTCTCTCATGTGAAGTCATCGTTGATCACCAAATCGTTCGGTGACGAGCCTGGAACGGGCGGGGGCGTGAAATCGGGAACGACGGGTGCGGAGTGCGAACCTAAGACCTACTCCTCCACCGTATACGCCGAGGGACGCAATATGGTGCGTTTCGACGACGAGTGGTGGATGAACCACAAGAACACCGTCGGGCGGCTGATCTACACCGACGACCTGAATCAATATCCCGGCCCTCCGGAATCCAACACCCAATATGCCTCGCTTCTATGGCCCGAGGTCAAGCAAGCGACAGCGGGTAATGCCGACCAGCCGCCAATCCAGTTGGCGCAGATGGCGCCGCCGATCGCCGGTCCGCTCGGCGGTCTTGGCCGCTTCGGTCCAATGTTCGAAACGATCCCGCGCACCGGCCCGACAGATGTGGTGCCGCCGATGCCATTTCGGGACCTTACTGACGAACAGATCGAAAACAAGCTGGACGAAAAGCTGCGTCCCAAAGAGATGACGACGCAACCGGAGCCGGACAAAACGCCCAAACCTGAAAAGGGGGAGGGGCCATTGCCGGTTCCCCCGTTCACGGACGGAAACCGAACCAGCAAACGTTGCCCTTCACGACGCATTTGCTTCAACCGTAAGAATTACGACCGACAGGAATATAATCGCCAGCTCCAGCTTCAGCAGGACGCTATCAATGCGAAGAGCCCAGCACAAAATGTGACCGACATCGACAACTACAGCCCGAGCTTGCGCCAGATTGCGCGGCCGGCGCAGGAGCGCGCGAAGTCGAAATATATCCAGGACTATCGTGACAGTTTCACGCAGCAATATGGCCCGGAGGCGTGGGATGACCACATCAATAGTCTTGCAGCAATACATCGCCTTGATATGGTCGCAGGAGGGAACCCTACCGACATCGCAGGAATGGGCAACAAAGAGATCAATTCTTCGATTGGCCCATCCTGGAACCAGGCAGAAGTATCCGGCATGTTCAATCCGTCTCGAAAGGAAGAGCTGCGGTCCTATGCCGCCCAGATGCGGGATCGCGGGTGTCCGATGCAGGTGTCGTTGAGCACGTGTGACGGGATGGAGGCCTGAGTAACATGACAAAGCTGCCGAACCAGCAAAGGTGCTGACTATGCCGGAAATTGATATGTTCGCTTACATGATCAAGAAACTGGGTGAACCAGAACAGGCCCAGATCGTCTCTAAAGAAGAAGCCGATTCCTATCGAGGACGCCTGCCCGATGCTCTATTGAATTTCTGGCAGGAACATGGTCGAGGCTCTTACAAGGATGGCACTTACTGGATCTGTGACCCGGCTCCGTATCGCGGTGTGATTGACGAAATATTCAAATTCGATCCGAAATACAGACCGGAAGAAATGACCGCGATAGGCTATGATGGTTTGGGTGAATTGTGGATCTGGCACAGGGAGTTCTACGATATTACGGTCACCCTGAAATTAAGTGAAGTATCCAATCCGCCAGATTCATCCCGCACCGATAGCAAAACGGGCGAGAAGTTTTCTCCGGATTTTTCGATAGGAACCTATATCGCCAGCATCAGAAATTACGATCCGCCCTGCGACGACGACGGCGAACCATTGATCCCCCAAGCCATCGCACGCCTCGGCCGGTTAAACCACGACGAGATTTACGGCTACGTCCCGGCCTTGATGCTTGGCGGCCAGAATATGGCAAGCAGCCTGCAGAAATTCAGCGCTCCCGAACACATGATGTTCCTCGCATCATTGCAACCTCTCGTGTTGACGGAACTAACGCCGCCAGAACCAGGCCATCCTTACGGTCGCGTCGTTCCGGTACGTAAAGTCGGACGGCAGTGAGTGATGCGCCGGCCGCAGCCCGATCATAATCGAGAAGATCGCTTCCACGATGAGGCGATGTACGCGATCAGTCGGCTAGACGTCGGCCGGCACAAGCAAGATGCCTGGATGGTCAACATGTCGCGCGGCGGCAAGTCGATCCACATGACTTTCAGCGACAGCACATACGGCGGAAGAGAGCAGGCGCTGGAGGTCGCTCAAGCCTATCGCGACGCAGTGCTCAGGGTCGTGCCTCCATTGACCAATAAGGACATGCGCATGTTGGTGCGCAAGAACAGGTCTGAAGGCAGCGAGGTGCCCGGCGTCTATTACAAAGAGTCGGATGAGCGTCGTCAATCCGGTGCTTGGATCGCAAGGATTGAACTGCCCGTCGACGAGAAGAAGCCCACAGGCGGAGGAAAGCGGCGGCGCAAATCCCTGACCCGTACCTTCAACGTTAGCAAATATGGTTATGACGAGGCACGCCGCATGGCAGAAGAAGAGCGTATGCGAATGTTGCTGGCCGTCGAAAACGGCGAAGATCCTGCCTTGCGCAGTCCGCAGGCCATAACGCTGCATCAAAAGCTGAACCGTGATGATCACGGTGATTAGCGATCAGAGGCGGCATTTTCCGACTGTGACTAACAGATTGTCATCATCCGAGAACCTCATTTGAGGAGGCCGTCGTAAATAGAGTGCGCTCACCTCTAGAACGAGTTTGAACTTTAGTCGGTCCAAAATAAACGCAGAAGTTGACGCCACTTACTGGACCCGCAACACTTTCTGTGCATGATTTGCCTGATGAGGGGCCTGCCATGCACGATGCTACTGTGAATCTCAGTGAAAATTCCGACGCGTCAATTTTCCAAAGCAACTTATCCGTCGAAGCTAAAATAGAGCGGGCGCGGACGGAATTGCTTGATCTAGGCGCCAGAAACCGGCTGCTGAACGTGCCGCGTTTTTCCAAAAGCGCAAGGACGGTCGACATAGTCGACGAGAAAGCTGCCGAAGTGTTTCGGATTCTCGTGACGGAAGGCAAGGCGATGACCTTCCTTGCAGGCGCGAAGGGGAAAGATTCTAAGGATGGTGTCGAGGACGAATCCTTGGCCGAACTCGCGCTTCCGGACGATGACGAACGCGACGAAACCGGCCGTCTCATCCGGCATGGCGATACCAAGCTTCAGACTAGGATGACGCCTAATGGCTTGCAAAAGCGTCTTCTCGATCTTTATCATGACGCTCGGACCTTGGAAGAGGAGCAAGGCGTCAACATTCTCTACATGGGACTTGGCACGCTTAAGTGGATCGATCCCAACAACACAGAGAACGAGCGCTATGCGCCGCTGATCCTCATACCGGTTTCGCTCGAGCGCGGCAGCGCCGCCGAGCGTTTCAAGCTTCGAGCCAGGCAGGAAGACTTTGCTTCCAACCTTTCTTTGGAAGCATTCCTTGATCGCATTCATAAGATCCGTATGCCTGAGTTCGAGGCGTCGGAGGAGTTCTCGTATGAGTCCTACGCAGCGAGAGTAGCCGAGGCTATAACCATCAAGCCCACGTGGTCTGTCCAGCCCGACGACATCACCTTGGGGTTCTTCTCGTTCGCGAAATTCTTGATGTACCGAGACCTTGATCCTAGTCTTTGGCCTGTCGGCAAGAAGTTCACCGATCGACCCCTGATCTCGTCATTAGTCTCCAACGGCTTTACCAGAAGCGAGGAACTGCTCGCGGAAGACGCCAATATCGATCCTCATATTTCTCCGAGCGAAATGACGCATATCGTCGATGCCGACAGTTCGCAAATGGTCGCCATACATGAGGCCCGCAGGGGCCGTGACCTTGTCATTCAAGGGCCGCCGGGAACTGGAAAGTCGCAGACGATTGCCAACATCATCGGCGCAGCGGTCGCTGATGGAAAAACCGTCCTATTTGTAGCCGAAAAGATGGCAGCGCTCGAGGTCGTGAAGCGGCGCCTTGACCAGGCGGGAGTGGGGGAGGCTTGTCTTGAACTCCACAGCAACAAGGCTAATAAACGTGCGCTGCTGGCAGACCTCCAGCATACCTGGGACCTTGGTGCGCCGAAGGGTGAGTCCGGCAACGCTCTCAACCGTCGCCTCACGGAAGCACGTGACAAGCTGAACGCTCATGCGACCAGAATGCATACGGCATACGAACCATATGCGCTGACACCGTTTCAGGTAATCGGTCACCTTTCACGCCTCCGGCGGCACGGACTCCCCCCTTCGGACGTCGAGCTAGCTACGGCAACCACTTGGAAGCCGGAAGATAAGGACCGTATCGTGATGCTGCTTTCCGAGCTCGCGGAAAGAGTAAGGGATATCGGTCTACCGACCGCTCACCCATGGTATGGCGTGGGGCTAACGGGCATCACACCGCTCGATCTCGAGCGCCTTACTGAGCGAATGAGAAAAATATCCACCGAACTGTCGCAGCTTGTTACGGACATGGAGATGGTTTCGAGATGCCTGGACCGCCAACCAGCGATCTCGATTGCAGCTTTTAAGGATGATGTCGCACTGGCTCAACGGATTGCATCGTGCCCGGATGGTGTCGATCCAGCGGCTCTCGCTAACGCTATATGGGATGTAGCGCCGGGCTTGGTCGTGAAGGCCGTTAAAGATGGAGCGCAATTCGCACGTCTGAAATCCGATGTATCTACCTTATTTGTCGAGGATGCGTGGAGAGCAGATACTTCAACAATGAAGGTGCAGTTTTCTCGTGTTCCAGGGGAGTTTCCTCCGGCCGGTTTCGAAACGATCAAGCACCTCGACAATGCTCTTCCTCGTTTTCTGAATGCCGCAAACGGACTGCGCGTCTTGCTGGGTGTCAATGCATCTCCAACGCTTGCCTCCATTGAACGGCTTCTCGTGATCGGCCAGCGCGTCGCCGAAGCTCCAGATGCCAGTCCCGACGCTTTCGTCGCCGCCATTTGGGAAAGAGGGCTTGACCAGGCGGGTGACCTCGCCGACGCAGTCGCGACATTCCGCCGAATTCAGTCCGAACTCTCCGGCAAGCTGTCCGATCAGGCTTGGGATATCGACCTCTCGTCCGCAAGGATTGCGGTCGCCATGCATGGCGAGAAGCTGTTCAAGTTCCTGAACGGTGACTGGCGCAAGGCTAAGGCGCTTCTGAAGACCATCATGCCTGAGACCCCCCCGGCGGAGACTGTTCGTATTCTTGATCTTCTTCATAAGGGCAAGCAGGCGCTGGCCGTTATAAAGGAGGGTGACACCCTCGGCCGTTCCGCCTTTGGTGCAGACTGGCGTGGCGAACGATCCGACCCGATGCCGCTAGAAAATCTCGTTCTCTGGATGAGAAGCCTACGGGGGGTCGGTGCAGAGGCAAGGCAGATCGCAAGCAGGCTGAGCGATAGGGCCTCCGTCTCTGCGCGGTGTGAACAGGTTCGGACGCTGTTCGGAGAGCTGCGTGGCCTCCTCGTCTCGGCGTGGACCGATCTAGGCGACGAAGCTGCAAAGCTGTTTGGCGACGCACCTGGAGTCGATGGTGTGGTTCTGACCGGAGCTTCGATAGTTTTTCGAGACCTTGCGGACGCCGACAAGACGTTCGCCACATTGTCGCGCTCACCACAGTCGGAAGCAGCGGTTCGAGTCAGTGCGCTCCAACTGCTTTCCGACGCGCAGTCTCTAAAAGCGTCAGTTGAAGGATACGAAAGCACTGGTATCGCAGCCTTTGCTCGACATTGGCGGGGAATAGATTCCGACTGGATGTCCCTAGCAAAGATAGTCGATTGGATTTCCAGGAATTCAGATATCAGACTGCTGGCGTCGCGTATCGAAAACCATGTAGACCTTGCAGAAGCGGCGCATAGAGCCGGCGAGGCTGGTGATGCAATCGCGATCCGTACCGGAGAAATCTTGGAATTTCTGCAGGCGAACCGGGCAATCGTCCTAGGCGCGGAGAGCGTGAACGACACGGCGGTCGAACGTGTTCGATCGAAGATTGACCGCTGGATCGCGAACGATGAGCAGCTTTCTAAATGGGCCGCCTACAATGGTCGCGCGCAAGCGGCGAAGGAAGCGGGCGTTGGGCTCATCGTTGAACGGTTGGACGACGGACGAGTACAGCCCGACGCTGTCCTTCCATATTTCGAGATGGCATTCTACGAGGCAGTGCTACGAGATCAGCATCGGCAGGATCCGGAACTTCTTCGGTTTGACGGGGAGGTCCACGGACGTCTGGTAAGCGAATTCGCGACGCTTGATCGTAGTCGGATGGCCTTGTCCAGGCTGGAAGTCGTCCAAGCGCATCACAAAAAAATTCCTGCTGTCATGGGTATTGGTCCAGTCGGCGTTCTGCGGGGTGAGATGGCTAGGCGAAGCCGTCATATGCCCATCCGACAACTGATGCAGAAGGCGTCTCCGGCTATTCAAGCGCTCAAGCCGGTTTTCATGATGAGCCCGCTCTCGATCGCCCAGTTCCTGCCGCCGGGGGTGTTGGAATTCGATCTTCTCGTCATGGACGAAGCCTCTCAGATTCAGCCAGTCGACGCTCTTGGTGCAGTGGCCCGCGCGAAGCAGGTGGTCGTCGTTGGCGACGAGCGTCAGTTGCCGCCGACCCGCTTCTTCGCAAAGATGACTTCGGGGTCTTCAGATGAGGATGACGATCAGGACGGCGCGCAGGTCTCCGATATCGAGAGTATTCTGGGCCTATTTTCTGCCCGTGGGCTTCCTGAGCGAATGCTCCGCTGGCATTATCGGAGTCGTCACCAGTCATTGATCGCGGTATCGAATTCGCAATTTTACGATAGCAAGCTGTTTATCGTGCCAAGTCCTTACACTCAGGAAGCTGGGATGGGACTCCGCTTCCATCATGTTTCAGGCGGTGTCTTCGAGGACGGCGTGAACAAGACGGAGGCAAAGGTCGTCGCGGAAGCTATCATCCGGCATGCACTGGAAAATCCTAAATTCTCGCTCGGTGTCGCGGCCTTCTCCATTAAGCAGCGGCGTGAGATCCAGGATCAATTGGAACTGCTCCGGCGCCTGAATCCTCAGACTGAAGAGTTCTTCCATGCACACCCTAACGAGCCCTTCTTCGTCAAGAATCTCGAAAACGTTCAAGGCGACGAGCGTGACGTTATCTTGATTTCAGTCGCGTACGCAAAAAACGCGCAGGGTTTCATGGGCATGCGTTTTGGGCCTCTTGGCGCTGAGGGTGGCGAGCGTCGTCTAAACGTCTTGATCAGCCGCGCCAAGCGGCGCTGTGAGGTTTACGCATCGATCACGGATGAGGACATTGATCTCGAACGCGGCAAGGGGAAAGGTATATTCGCGTTCAAGCTTTTTCTGCACTATGCCCGGACCGGTCGCCTGTCGATGAGCCAACGGACGGATCGACAAATGGACAGCGTGTTCGAGGAGCAGGTCATGGGCGCTCTTCAAGAGCGTGGCTATCAGGTTCATCCTCAAGTCGGCATCGCAGGTTTTTTCATCGATCTGGCCGTCGCCGATGCTAGCGTTCCCGGCCGTTACATTATTGGCATCGAATGCGATGGCGCAGCGTACCACTCGTCTCGGTCTGCTCGTGATCGCGATCGGTTACGTCAAGCTGTGCTGGAAGACCATGGTTGGACAATTCATCGGATCTGGAGTTCCGATTGGTTCCATCGGCCGAAGACAGAACTCGAGCGCTTGATCGCCGCAGTCGAACAGGCAAAGGCTGACGCCCAAGATAGCCAGACCGGCCAGCAACCCGCTTCACGTGCGGTGCCCGTGGAGGTGGTTACAATAGAGCGGGCCAATGTCACGGAAATCGGGCTGCAGGGTATTTCGCAGTCCGTCGGCGGCAACGTTCTTTACAGCGAGGTGCAGCTTCGTCCGAATGTAACGACCGAACTCCACGAGGCGCCGATCGGAATCGTTCTCTCCCTTGTAAAACAGACAGTGCAACGAGAGAGCCCGATCCACAGGGATGAAGTGATTACGCGCATCCGGACCGCATGGGGACTGCAACGCGCTGGGAACCGCATCGAAACGCATATCGGTTCGGCCATAGAAATCGCGCTTCGCTCCGGCGAAATCGTAAGTGCTGATGGGTTCCTTTCATGGGCCGGTGCTGCCATCGTTCTGCGCGATCGAAGTGCTGTCATATCGCCAAGTTTGCGGAGGATAGAAATGATCCCGCCGCAGGAAATCGACCAGGGATTAAAGGACATTATAGGAGCCAGCCTAGGGGCTACTCCGGACCAAGCGGTAAATGCCGTTGCGCGAGGGCTCGGTTTCAAGGCTACAAGCGCTCAGTTTCGGACGCTCGTGCTCGACCGTATAGAGGCTTTAAAGAACGACGGCCTCCTTTCGGAGGCAGACGAAATGCTGATCGTAGCCCAGTAGCTCAAACCTGGATAGCTTGTATCGCCGACTTTGTCCTGAAGGGCATCCGGTGCGGCCGATGCCAAGGTAAAGGTTCGATGCGACCTACCAAATTTTAACGGGCCGAAGCGAATCGCTGTTGACTCTGTAAAATTTGTTCTTACTTTGTTCCATATGATTACGATCCGTCACATAGCACGAATAGGTTGAACGGAAAGCCGCCCGAGCGGCAACCGACTTCTATTTTTGTTATTCTAGGACGATCATGATGAGCTATTCGCACATCGATATCCGGGCAGCGCTCAATGCCGCCTATGAACAAGCTTCAAAGCAGATTTTTTATCCAAGGAGCACAGTTCGTTGCTCCGCTGATCCCATGTTCCGCTCGCGCCTCGCTCGAGATCTTGGATGCATCCTTGACATTGACCCGAATGTCATCGCGTGGCTCTGCCTCCCGCTGCAGTTCGACACTGAACTCGGACCACATGTGCCGGACTTCTTTGTCGAATACGAGGGAGGCTTAAGATTTTGCCTCGATGCGGTTGAAACGCTAGAGCTCCCCGAAATCAGGGAAGGGGCCGCCCTTGCCGGTCATCGCTATCGCGGCGTGTCGCGTGCCGAAATTCAGGCTGGCTATCGTTTGGCGAATGCGCGCGACATGCTGCGTTACGCAAAAACAAGGACACCGCTCAACGACCGCCTGAGACTGCTTTCTATGCTGGAGGAGGTCGGCTCAATGACGATCGCGGAGTCGTTCGGAGTGTTCCGGGAGGTGCAGCCGATGACCGGCGTCTCCTGGATGGTACTGCATAGACTGATCACGGTCGAACTCGACGATGCGATGCTCTGCCCAGAGACGGTCATTCGTCGGTTTCAGCGGTGAGGGGGCGGTCATGGATCATCGAACAATCGGTCGCCGAACGGTGACGCTTGAACGATTAACATACGGAATCGCGCTCAGAGAGGCTCTTAGGCTCAGTGGAATGTTTTTCCCGAAGGCAGTGGGGCGACAAGCCGTAGCCGTTCTTCGCCTGCCTGTTGGATCAAGAGTGGAGGAATACGAGGCCGCCGCCACAATCCTGCTCGCCGGTATCCCAGAACTGGCCAAAGCTCTCGTCACTGGGCCGAAGATCAGTAAACGCCGCGAACCCGATGTCGAGGGAATTTTAAACATGTTCCGGCAAGCATCTGTCCTGGTGATTCTGTGGCCTGGCGAACATAATGTTCCCAGCAACGTCGCGGCTGCGTGCGACCGGATCGTCGATGTTGACCCCGTGCGACCGGCACATCTCGTTGCCGCCGCGAAATCGTTATCCGGGCAAGTCGTTGATCTGGACGATGCAAAGAAGATGTTGGAATATCCGATCTCCCTGATGTTCTCGGCGTTTCGACCTGGAAGGTCGGCAGCAGACGTGGTTCGGAGGCTTGCCGAGACAACAGTACAAACGTCCGTACCTACCGGGCCTACGCTGAAAAATATGGTCGGCTATGGTGAGGCCCAATCCTGGGGCCTTTCACTAGCCAAAGACCTGCATGATTGGAGGAACGGAACCCTTCAATGGACTGACGTCGACCGAGGCCTTCTTTTGAGCGGAGCTCCTGGGACGGGAAAGACGACCTTCGCGGCGGCCTTGGCTAGTACGTGCGATGCGAGTTTGACCGCAACATCGGTCGCGCGTTGGCAATCATCGGGGTATCTTAGCGACGTGCTCTCTGCCATGCGTCGCAGCTTTTCCGATGCGATCGCCGCGAGACCGACTATTTTGTTCGTAGATGAGATCGACGGCATTAGCGACCGCAGCCGCCTTTTCGGCAATGAACATGAGACATACTGGAATCAGGTCATCAATCTCTTTTTGGAGCTTATCGACGGTTCGGAACGCCAAGAAGGGGTCGTTATCGTCGGAGCGACCAATCACCCTGACCGTATTGATCCTGCCTTGAGACGGGCGGGACGGCTAGATCGACACATCGAGATTCCATTGCCCGATCCCAACGCGAGACGTGAACTCGCAAGAACATATTTCGGAGGCGGCTTGACTGAAGGAGACCTCGATCAGATTGCTGCGGCGACGACGGGCTTCACGGGTGCCGATTTCGAAAGGGCCGGTCGTGATGCCCGGCGCGCTGCGCGCCGCGGTAACGGCATCATCTCTGTCCAAGAAGTATTGAGCGCCTTACCGCAGCCTAAATTGATTGTCGGACAAGAGCGGCGGATGGTGGCAATTCATGAAGCAGGTCACGCCGTTGTCGGTGCTCACCTTGGGGTTGGCGTCCTGCAGGCTGTCGCGGTTCCATGGGAAGTGAGGCCGCCGCAGCCTCTCGGTGCCGCAATCTTCCAGATTGATCAGCGTAGCTTCTGGCATCGGCAACAGTTCCTTGATCATATCGCTATGACACTCGCCGGTCGGGCCGCCGAAGAGGAAATTCTTGGTCACGCCTATGAAGGCGCCGGCGCGGCCGAGGGCTCTGATCTTCACGTGGCAACCGACGTCGCAACGGTACTGGAACTTCAACTTGGGATGGGTGAGGGAGTTGCGCATTATAACTTGCGAACGATTGCCCAGCGTGACGCCCTTCGCTGCAAAAATCCTGAAGTCGCCGAACGTGTGGAGCGGGTGCTTTTTAGGGAGATGGCGCGAAGCCGAGAAATCATCAGAGGATTTCGACCGTCTGTCGAGAAGATCGCGGACATACTCGTCGAGGAGGCGTCTGTCACGGGCGAGGACGTCCGGCGTATTCTGAAGGAGGCATCGCGATGACACCGGAATACACAGCGGATGATGCCGACTGGAGGCTTGTCGTGCGTGGTGTGAAAGTTCGCGGTACGCCCGAAGGACGAACGCTTGTGAAAAAAGCAATCCTTCAGGCCAGCGGAATTCCGCTTCGCGTTCGTGAGGCGCGGCGACGGCTCCTTATCTTGACGACTTCAGCCTCCCGAGGTCGGCCCACAATGATCGAGGGGGAGTGCGGGCTGATCTGCATGATCGCCCTCGATGATCTGGTGGACATCGTTGTCGAGAGGGGGCCGACGCTTGCACAGGTGATGGATGCAGCAGCTCTAGGCCCCAGGATGTCAATCGGCGCGGAAAGTTAACCCCCTATCGGCGTCCAATATTGACCCCCATGTTGACGATCAGCACCTGGGTCGC
>NZ_MKIN01000014.1 GCF_001938985.1 Gillisella taibaishanensis
GTCGCTCAGGTCCTTGATGAAGCTGTCCTGCAACTTCAGACGCGAAGTCGTCGCACCGACCGTTGCAGCGGCATCGGTCATCTGCGTCAGCATCTTGTCGACAGATGCAACCATGCCGTCAATCTCGTCAGACGTCGTGGACGAGGTCAGAGTGACTTCCTTGCTGGTCGCATCGCCGATGGCAGACGAGATCAGGTAGTAGGTCGCAGACGAGGTCGTCGTGCCATAGGCATAGGTCGCAACCGTGTCCTTGGTCAACAGACCACCGGCAGCAGCCGCATCGTTGATCAGCATAGAGTTCGTGGTGTCGAAGGTGATCGTCTTGATCGAGACATTGCCATCGGCACCACGGACGAAGGAGCCGACCATTTCCTGGGTCGTACCAGCGAGTTCGCTCGAGTCGTAGAGCCAGTTTTCGCCGTTAAAGGATGCGGACTTGGCAACAGATGCCAACTGGTTCTTCAGTTCGGTTACTTCCTTGTTGATCTTTTCTTTATCAACGCCGGGTTCGCGGGCAGCAACCAGCTTGGCCTTGATATCGGAAACAACCGAAATGGCCGATTCCATGCCGGTATAGGCAGTGTCCGTCTTGGCAGCGCCAAGACCGATAGCATCCTGAACGGCGCCGAGCGCCTTGTTGTCGGAGCGCATGGTCGTGGCGATCGACCAGTAAGCTGCGTTGTCGGAAGCGTTTTCAACCTTGTAACCGGAAGAGATCCGGCTCTGCGTCATCTCCATGTCGGAGCTGATCGTGCGCAGGGTGGAAAGGGCTGCGGTCGCAGCAGTGTTCGTCATAATACTTGTCATAGGCCTTGCCCCTTTGAAGAACTATTGGAAGGGACATTCCGGGCTATTCCCCGGGGAAATGCGGCTCGCTTCATGCGATTAACAATCCATTAACAGGTTAACCTGCCGCTTTCGATAGGTCCATTTAGATGCGGCATAGTTAATTTTTTACTAAAATCAATATATTAAATTAATTTAACTCAAAGAAGTCCGAATTTACTTGGTTAATACATTGTTAATTTAACTGAAAATTAAAAAAGGCCGGGCAAATGCCCGGCCTCCATTTAGGTTTGCGCTGAACGAAATATCAGCGGAAGAGAGACAGTACGTTTTCAGTGCTGGAGTTGGCGATGGACAAGGCCTGAATGCCGAGCTGCTGCTGGGTCTGCAGGGCCTTCAGCTTGGTCGATTCCTCATTCATGTCCGCATCGACGAGCTTGCCGATACCGGTTTCGATTGTGTCGCTGAGATCCTTCGCGAAGCTCGACTGCGATTCGATACGGCTCTTCGTTGCACCGACCGTTGCAGCGGCATCGGTCATGCTGGTCAGCATCTTGTCGACAGATGCAACCATGCCGTCAATCTCGTCATTAGACGAGCTGGAGGTCAGAGTGACTTCCTTGCTGGTCGCATCGCCCTTGGCCGAGGAGATCAGATAGTAGGTCGCAGACGAGGTCGTCGTGCCATAGGCGTAGGTCGCAACCGTATCCTTGGTCAACAGGCCACCGGCAGCGGCGGCATCGTTGATCAGCATCGAGTTGGTGGTGTCGAAGGTGATCGTCTTGACCGAGACGTTGCCGTCTGAGCCGCGAACGAAAGAGCCGACCATTTCCTGGGTCGTGCCGGCGGTCTCGCTCGAGTCGTAGAGCCAGTTCTCGCCGTTGAAGGATGCCGACTTTGCAACCGAACCCAGCTGGTTCTTCAGTTCGGTCAGTTCCTTGTTGATCTTTTCCTTGTCAACGCCGGGTTCGCGGGCAGCAACCAGCTTGGCCTTGATATCGGAAACAACCGAAATCGCCGAGTCCATACCGGTATAGGCGGTGTCTGCCTTGGCGGCGCCCATGCCGAGCGCGTCCTGAACAGCCGACATGGCCTTGTTGTCGGAACGCATCGTGGTGGCAATCGACCAATAGGCGGCGTTGTCCGAAGCGTCCTTGACCTTGTAACCGGAAGAAATCCGGCTCTGGGTCGTGTCCATCTGAGAGCTGATGGAGCGCAGCGTAGAAAGGGCCGAGAGGGCCGAAGTGTTGGTCATGATGCTTGTCATGAGATCTGTCCCTGTGGTTACACAATACAAAGAGGGACATGCCGGACTAAATACCGGCAGAAGCGATCGACATCATGTCAATTAACTGGAGTTGGTTTAACTCGCCTCTGAAAGGCACATAACCACGCTCGTCTTTAAGGTTGACTCAACAGGAATAGTGAAGAATGTCTTAAACGCGCCAAAACCGCCCAAAGGCGGCGGCAATCCTTATACTGATCATGTTATGGTTACTTATCTATTGAAGCCCGCCTCATAGAGCCGGATCTTTTTAGGGTCGATCAGGAAAAGGATCGTACCAGGCTGCTGACAAGCAGGTTCCAGCCGTCGATGAGGACGAAAAACAGGATCTTGAAAGGCAGGGAAATCGAGGTCGGCGGCAGCATCATCATGCCCATGGCCATGGTGATGGTCGAGACGATCATATCGATGACCAGGAAGGGCAGGATGATCAGGAAGCCGATTTCAAAGCCACGGCGGATTTCCGAGAGCATGAAGGCCGGGATCAGTACCCGGTAATCGACCTTGCCATCCACGACCGCAGTCTGCCCTCTTTCGACAGCGAGATCGACGAACAGCTTGAGGTCTTTGTCCCGGGTATTGTTGGACATGAAGCCACGGAAGGGCTCGGCGATCCGGGGAATGGCCTGCGCTTCGGTGATCTGGTTGTCGAGCAACGGGCGCACGCCGTCGCGCCAGGCCTGGTCCATGACCGGCGTCATGACATAGAAGGTCATGAACAGTGCGAGACTGGTCAGGATCATGTTGGAGGGCGTGCTGGACAGGCCCATGCCGGAGCGGAGAATCGAAAAGGCGATCACGAAGCGCGGAAAGCTCGTGACCATGATCAGGATGCCAGGCGCGACGGACAGAACCGTCAGCAGACCGAAGGTCCTGATAATCCAGGAAGCCACCGAACCATCGACCGGCGCTGTCAGGAAATTAGTCGGAAGCTGCTGCGCCTGAGCCAGTTCCGGGACCGCTATCATCGCGGCAATCAGGATAAGGAGTCGAATCATTCGATGACAAAGGTCCTAAACAAGACCTTCGATACCCGGCCTTCCGACCGAACGTCAACTCGCTCCTTGAGATCGTCCTTCAAATAATCGAAACCACGGGGGCCCTCGATCTGCTGCAGTGATACCGTGCGCATATAGGCCATCAAATCCTGATGGATATCCTCGGCAAGCTTGGTATCGACGGCACCGTTGAACACCAGCGCGACTTCCAGCCTCACCCAACTCTCGGAAGGGTACGCGAGATTGGTGGTCACAGGATCGAGCTGGATGATGCCTGCGGCCTCAGCCGGCATTTTCGGCAGGCCCTCGTCGGCCTTGCCGTCCTTGCTCTTACCCTCGCCCTCGCCCTTCTTTTCCTCGGCTGCCTTTTGCTGCTCCTTGGCAACCTTGACCGCGGGCGCAACCATAGTGCCGACGAGCCAGCCTGCGCCGCCGCCTACAACGGTAAGGCCGGCAAGAGCGGCAATCAGCAAAATGGGAGAGGCTTTTTTCTGCGGGCCTTCCAGGGCCGGTACATCTGCCATTGTCGTCTCCATCCTGCGGCATCATCCCCGGATCGGGGGATCCGAGGGCCGTGTCTCGTCAGTAGGGATGTCAGGTTCTGATTGACCTGACAGTCTCTTGTTCGTCTTCGTGCCGTTTGTCTCTGGGTAAACCGGGTTCCGCTTTCCCGGACAAACGCGAGATGTGTCGCTGTTCGTCAGAACGGCGAGAACATATCGACCACCTGCTGGCCGACCGGCGGCTGCTGCACTTCGGTCAGACGGCCCTTGCCGCCGTAGGAAATGCGCGCCTCGGCGATTTTCTCATATGAAATGGTGTTTTTGGCGTCGACATCCTGCGGCCGCACGATACCGGCAACGTTGAGGATGCGGACCTCATGATTGACCCGCACTTCCTGCGAGCCGCTGATCAGCAGGTTACCATTTTCAAGAATGCTGGTCACGACAGCAGCCACCATCAGCGTCAAGGTTTCCGACCGGTCGACGGAGCCCTTGCCGTCGGAGCTGGAATTGCTATCGGTGCTAAGATCGCCCTTTGCATCCGGCGGCGTAATGCCGAACAGGTTGATGACAGACGACCAGGTCAGCGAGGTCGAATTCTTGCGGCTGCGCGACGTGTCGTTCTTGAACTTCGCCTTGTCAGCAATCGAAATGTTGACCGTCAACAAGTCGCCGACATTGATAGCGCGAGAATCCTTGAACAGGGCCGCCTGACTGTCGCTCCAAAGCGAATAGCCATTGCTGACTGCCTTGGCTTGCTTGGGATAGCTGGCAAGCTGCGGCGCCTGATTGTAGCGCAGACCGCTGCCGACCGGGCTCATCGCCGGGGCATTGCCGACTTCTTCCAATGTCTTGTTGCCACAGCCCGTCAGGACCAAGGCCATAAGGACCACGGCGCTACGCTTAATCATGTCGGTTCCTTCGAGGTAGTGGGGTCAGCGGCGTTGGACATGATGCCGGCGACGATCGCGGCCTTTGCAGGATCCATTTCACTGAGAATCAAACTGGATTGCTTGGCAGGCAGCTTCATGATGATTGCTGCCGCCAGAAGCGGATTGACCTTTTCCAGCTGCGGAGCAGCGGCATCGGGTTTCATGTTCTTGTAGACGTCGGTCAGACCGGCCTCCGCCTTCTGGAGGAAGTCGTTACGACGCGCCAGCCAGTCCTGATACTCGCTCTTGCGCTTTTCCAGGACGGCAATGCGGTCGTTGACGTCGGCCTGCAGCTTTTCCAGATCCTGCTTCTGCAGCAGGTAGCGCTGGTCGCGAGCCGGATCGGCAATATTGGTGCAGAAGCGCTGGATTTCGTCGGCACTCGACATGGCAGATGGCCGCGCGGGCGCCGCCTGCTGGGCGCTGCCCGGCAGAACCGAGGTGGCCACAATACCAACAGCCAGAACCAGGACACCGAGGCCGGAGCGGCTTTCCACGGCATGCTTTGCATAGGAAACCAGAGATCTCATTGTAGGACGAGCTCCGCTTGAAGTGCCCCTGCCGACTTGATGCCCTGCAAGATGGCGATGATACCGTCAGGCTTGACGCCGATATTGTTGAGCCCTGCCACGAGCGTGCGCAGATCAGGCCCATCGACGATCGCAACCTTGTCGCCCGTCTTCTGGGCCGAAATATCCGTCTGCGGCTGCATAGCCGTCGTGCCATTGGAAAAGGGCTGCGGCTGCACGACCTGTGGCGTCTCGTTGACCTGCACCGTCAGCGTGCCGTAGCTGACCGCGACCTTCGAGACCCGCACGTCAGCACCGATAACGATAGTGCCGGTACGCTCGTTGATCACAACCTTGGCAGGGGTATCGGTTTCTACGACCAGATTTTCGATATCGGCCATCAGCTGCGCCAGATCGGCGGTCCGTGGCTTCTGCACGATGACTTCCTGGCTATCGCGCGCCTCGGCGATCGGTGCGCCATAAGTGCTGGCGGCGTAGCTGTTGATCCGTCGCGCCATGCCAAGCGCCGTCGAAAAGTCCGGATTGCGCAATTGCAGCACGAGATTGACCGAATCCTTGAACTTGGAGGGCAATTCGCGCTCGATGATTGCGCCATTCGGGACACGGCCCGATGTGGTAACGCCTTCGGTAACCGAGGCCGCCTGCCCCTGTGCCGTAAAGCCGGAAACGACGACGGAGCCTTGGGCCACGGCGTAGATCTGGCCATCGGCCCCCGATAGCGAAGTCATGACCAGCGTTCCGCCGCGCAACGACGAGGCATCGCCGAGCGAACTAACGGTCGCATCGATGCGGCTGCCGGGGCTGCTGAAGGGTGGAAGATTGGCGGTAACCATGACAGCGGCGACATTCTTCGCCGAGGATTGGCCGCCCTGCGTGGAAATACCGAGATTTTGCAGCATGGCGCGCATGGATTGATCCGTGAACGGCGAGGACCGCAGGCTGTCGCCCGTGCCCTGCAAGCCGACGACCAGACCGTAACCGATCAACTGGTTGTCCCGGCCGGCCTGCAGCGAGGCCACATCCTTGATACGCGATCCCTGTGACAGGGCCGGACCGGCAGACACCAGCAACAAGCTGGCAAGAAAAGAAATGAGCAGAGCCCGCATCGTCATTTTGCCATCACCTGCACTGTGCCGTCGCCCATGACCGTTCCACTGACGATCTGGCCGGAATCGAGATTGCGGACGCGAATGACGTCACCGATATTGGCATCGTCCATCGGGCTGCCCGCCGCGGATATGGTGAGATTGCCGATGTTGAAGACCAGCCGCAGCTGCGAGCCTCTGATCACCGCGTAGGGACGCTTCAGCGTGGCGAGCGGGATCGTACGACCGGGAAGCAAGGTCTTGGTGGACAGCATGCCCACCACTTCCGAGATATCAGAGGCAAAGCCCCCGGCCAGGTTCGGATTGTTCACCTGAACGCGGTCCAGCTTGCTGGAAGGGATCGCTTCGCCGGGATAGATGGTGTCCGTCGGAACAACCGCATAGCGATCGCCGGCCATGGAAGAGGTGGCGGCGAAGACCGCCAGGACCGTGGCGGCCACCCCTGTCATTGTGAACATTCTCTTGATACGGCGAAACATCATGTTTGCCCTTTCGGTGGTTACTTCAGGTTCTTGCTGACGATCTGCGCCATTTCGTCGGCGGTGGTGATGACCTTGGAATTCATCTCGTAGGCGCGCTGGGCGGAAATCAGGCTGGTGATTTCAGCGACCGAGTCGACGTTGGAGGATTCCAGATAGCCCTGCTTCAGGTAGCCGTAGCCTGCATCGCCGGGTACACCGTTGATCGGCGTGCCGGAAGATGCGGTTTCCTGAAACAGGTTGTCGCCGATGGCCTTGAGGCCGGCCGGATTGACGAAGGCCGACAGTTCCAGCTGGCCGAGCGTCGTATAAGTGGAGGACGAGCCCTGCAGGACAGAGATTTCGCCGCTTTCGCTGATCTTCACTTCGGTCGCATCGGTCGGAATGGTGATGTTCGGGATAATCTTGTATCCTTCCGTCGTCACCAGATTGCCGTTCGAGTCCTTATTGAGGGCACCGGCACGGGTATAGAAGGTGCTGTTGCCATCGGGGCTCTGCACCTGGATATAACCGCGACCGACGATTGCCATGTCGAGCTCGTTAGAAGTCTGCGTCAGCTCGCCCTGCTGGTTGAGCGTGCGCACGGCCGCCGTCTGGACACCGAGACCGATATTGGCGCCTTCCGGCACCGCCGACTGGTTGGCGCGGTTTGCGACGCCAACAGCCTTTTCGCTCTGGTAAAGCAAGTCGGAGAATTCAGCCCGCGACTTCTTGAAGCCGGTCGTATTGATGTTGGCGATGTTGTTGGAAATGACCTCGAGGTTGGTCTGCTGGGCATTCATGCCGGTGGCGGCAATTGCGAGAGCTCTCATGTGCTGCGGTCCCTGAGGTTAAATCTGCATTTTCGTGACGTCGAGGAAAGCGGTGACGATCTTGTCGCGCAGAGCGATCGCCGTCTGCAGCGACTTCTGCGCCGACATGACGGAATCGACCACTTCGCGGGTGCTGACCTTGCCGAGCATGCCGCCGATCGAATTGCTTTCGGCCGTCTTCAGGCTCTGCGCCGCGTCATTCATCATGCCGCCGACCATATCGGCAAAGCTCATGCCGGTTGCCATACCGGGTGTCGCGTTCTGTGCGGAAAGGCCCTGGTTCGGTTGAACGGCGAAAGGCGAGGTGATCCCACCGAGCGATGCGCTCGAGGTGGATTCGCTGACGTTATCGGTCATCCCCGATGGGATGAGAGAGCTGGTCTTGCTGATGGAATCGATCATTGTGAGCTCTTCAACAGGTCGAGGGTCGTGGTAATGAGGTCGCGCGTCTGTTTGACGGACTGCAGATTGGCCTCATAAGTGCGGTTGGCTTCGCGCATGTCGGCCATTTCGATCAGCACGTTGACGTTAGGCATCTTCACGTAGCCCTTGGTGTCCGCAGCCGGATTACTGGGATCATAGCTTTCCGTGAAATTCGACTTGTCGTAGCCAAGCTTCTTGACCTTGACGATGTTGGCGCCCGAGGCACGGTCGACTTCCGATCCGAAGGTCACGGTCTTGCGCCGATAGGGATTGGCACCGGGCGTGTCGCCGGTGCTCTGGGCGTTGGCAATATTTTCCGAAACGATCCTGAGCCGGGTAGACTGTACATCCAGTCCGCTGCCGGCAATTTTCAGGGCCGAGGAGAGAGGATCTGTCGCGGTGACGGAATCCATGGTTTACCCCTTTACAGTCATCAGCATCATGCGATTGAAACTACTGACGAGGTTGGTGTTGAGAGAGTGCTGCCGCTGGATCTCACCCATCTTGGTCATCTCGTCGGCAAGAGCCACCGAGTTGCCCGAGACCTGGACGCCGATCTCACCATTGAGCGGAGCCTCACGCACATCGACATCCAGATCGGTATTGAGATCACTGGCTGCCAAATGGTTTGGATTAGTACGCGCCATGCCGAACTGGCCTGCCGCCATGATGGCACTGAAGGGCGTAATGTCCTTCGCCATGAATTTCGGTGTATTGGCATTGGCTATGTTTCCGGCAATCACCTCCTGACGCAGCGAAAGCCATTCGGCTTGCCGGGATGCCAGACTGAAAAGCTGAATCGGTTCCATAGGTTCTTCTCCAATTACACTCTGGAGATTAGGCCGGTAATCTTGCGTGGGACTGACGCAAATCGTAGCTTTTCGACAATTGTAAACTTTGATTAACAAACAGATTAAATATTTGAAATAATTGTCATTTTTTGAATGATTTTCGGACAAAGACCCGCTGTTGGCATTAGGGCGGCAAAGACAGAAAAACGCCGCGAAAACGCGGCGTTGTCAGGTGTCTGGAGCTTGCAGGATGAAGGCTGTCCGGTTTTTGCCTTTGAACAATCCCGGATGCAAAACCGCTACGCGCTTTTGCTGGAAACGTTCTACTCGTTTTCGTAGACCGCACCGGTCGTGGTGATGATCACCCATTTGCCGTTGCGCTGTTCCAATGTCGCCACCCGGCTGTTGTCGGGCAGGACAGAGCCGATCTTCACCATGAACAGGCCGGAGGCATCCTCGATCATAGCGCGACCGTTGGAGACATGCAGCAGCCGGAAACCCTCACCACCGGGGAAAGGCTGCACTGGCTTTGCCGGTGTCTCGTCCGGACCTTTGCGTCCGGCATCCGATGTCGTTGCTGTCGGCAAGGGATCGAGATCGTCAGGTATCTTCTGTTCGCGCTTTTCCCGAGACACCAAGGCCATCGGCGACACGCTGAACACGTTGCGTGCATCGACCTGCGGCAGGTCGCGTGTCTGGTCCATCGGCGACACGCGAATGCCGAACTTGTCCGGGTTGAAAAACACGTACCAGGGGAACATTGCCGCGCTGCAGGCGAGCACGACCCCGGCCCCAGCCAGGACGCGGTCCACGGTCGTAGATGACGACCGCCGGCTCCGTCGTGGTGCGACCGTTTCGTCAGCGGTTGTGTCTAAAGGATCATGCTCTTCTTGCATTGGCGTTTCCAGGACTATTGGCGGCTTTCAGCGCATGGGCCAGGTCCGCATAGGCATCATCGACCGGTAGGTCGGAGGGTGTTTGCTTCAAGACTTCGTAGAGGATCGGCACCTGCTTGATCGCCATGTCGAGGTCAGGATCGCTGCCGGCGCGGTAGCCGCCGATCAGCCGCAGGTCCCGGGTTTCCTCGAAGCGGTGGATCAGCGTTTTCAAGCGCGAAACCAGCTTTTCCTGATCGGGAGTCCAAGCCTTGCGCGCCAGACGCGAAATCGACGACAACGGGTTAATCGGCGGATAGCGACCTTCGTCAGCCAGGCTACGGTCGAGCACGATATGGCCGTCGAGAATGCCGCGTGTACAGTCGGCAATCGGGTCGTTGTGATTGTCGCCATCGACGAGGATCGAGATGATCGCGGTGATCGTTCCCGTTCCCTCCTCGCCCGGCCCGGCACGCTCCAGAAGCTTGGGCAGTTCGGTAAAGACCGAGGCCGGGAAGCCGCGCGCGATGGGCGGCTCGCCGGCTGCCGTGGCAACCTCGCGGATGGCATGGGCAAAACGTGTGATACTATCTGCGATGAACAGGACGTTGTCGCCCTGGTCGCGGAAATGTTCGGCGATGGTAATGGCGGTCAACGGCGCCATCTTGCGCAGCATCGGGCTTTCGTCGCTGGTCGCGACGATGGCCACGGTCTTGGCCATGTTGTCGCCCAAGGTATCTTCAATGAATTCGCGCACTTCTCGACCGCGTTCGCCGACGAGTGCAATCACCACCTTGTCGAAGGCATCCGCCTTGGCAAGCATCGACAGGAGCGTCGACTTGCCGACGCCGGAGCCCGCGAAAATGCCGAGGCGCTGGCCAAGACAAAGAGGCGAGAAAATATCGACCGCCTTCACCCCGGTGCGGAAGCCATGCTCCACCCGCTGGCGCCCCATGGACGATGGCGCGGTATTGGCAATCGAACGACGTACGAGACCCGGCATAACAGGGCCAAGTCCGTCGATGGGATCGCCAAGCGCGTTCAACGTGCGACCGCACCACTCGTCCTGAGCGGCAACCCGGAAGGCGCCCTTGCGGATGACGGTATCGCCGATGGCGATCGGCTCGCCCGGCTCGATGGGACAGACATAGGCAAGTTCCGGCTCGACACGGACGACTTCGCCAAGGTGAATGCCGGTGGCGCTGCGATGTGCAACGAAGTCGCCTAGATGCAGATGCCGTGACAGCCCCGTTACCGTATAGTGGCCGGCCGCGATGGTGCGGACGTGGCCACCATGAGCAACGGAATAGTCCGGTGAGGCATAGCGCTTGGCAAGCGCTGCCATGGCTTCCAGCGTAGCGCTTTTTTCGATCCGCAGGTTGAGGGGCGCAAAAGGCGGCTCGTCTTCGACCGGTTCGGTGGTTGCCGTCTCATCCGACGTGAGCTCTTCTGCAAGAGCCCCTTCCGGCAGAGGCTCATCCGACGCCGTAACGTCCAAGGAAAGCGCATCAAGGGCAGGCTCACCCGAAACGATCTCGTCAGCGACGGGCGCACCTGAAGCAATCCCATCTGACTCGATCTCGCCAGTGCCAAGATCGCTTTGCGCGGTCCCCGTTGACGGGGTCTCGTCAGGCAAAGTCTGATCTAGGAGTGCCTCGTCTGGCAGGGGCTCGTCCGGGTGGATCTCGGTCATCATCGGGATGTCATCCAATTACCATCACTTGCTGCCGCCCAGCGTCTTGATCGTCTCGCTCAGGCTGTTTTCGGTCTGGCTCATCGAGTTGGAAATGCTCTCGAATGCGCGGCTGACCTGGATGAGCTGAGTCATCTGGCTGATGCCGTTGACGTTGGACTGCTCGACATAGCCCTGCATGACGCCGATGGTGGCGTTGTCGACGACGGGCTGAGGCTTATCGGTGGTGATGACGCCGCTGTTGTCGTAGCGCAGGTAGCCTTTGCCGACATCGGCGGTAAACAGGCCGATCTGGCTGATCTGTCGACCGTTCTGGGAGATCTTTCCATCGCTGCCGACACTTGGCTCGCCGCCGTTGGGGTCGAGCTGGATCGGGCCGCCGGCGGAATCGAGCACCGGATAACCGCGCACGGAGACGAGCTGGCCGGTGGATGTCATGGTGAAACGCCCGTCGCGGGTCAGCGCCTGGCCGGCCGGCGTGTCGATGCTGAACCATGCATCGCCCTTGACGGCAAAGTCCAAAGGATTGCCGCTTTCCTGCATTTCGCCGGTCTGGGTGTTGAGATAGTCATTGCCCTGGGAGACGAAAGCGACCTTGGCGTTCAAGTCATTGCCCGTGCGGCTGACAACCTCGTCGAATTTCACTTCCGTGCCGCGAAAGCCGACCGTGTTCACATTCGCCATATTGTCGGCGATGGTGGTCAGGCGCTTATCGAGAGCGCGCTGGGACGACAGGGATACATACATGCCGGATTGCATAAGAGTGACCTCCAAGCCTTGAGTTTGTAACCAAGACCAGCAGGCCTGACGTCTCCGCCACCATTGCCGTCAGCAGGTTCATTCTGCCTCGGGTCACAGCGTGTGTTTTGCGGTCCGTCACGGTTGCTCGCCTTCCATCATGGAACGTGGTTTACCGTTCATTGACCCTATTCATGCGCGGGAATGCTTGCGCGAAACTGTCTGGCGCAAAAGGATTGACCCGCGACGGCGGAACACGCAGCTTTGGCGGCAGAGGCTATTTATCAACCGGAGGAATCCATCCCGGAAGCCGCGTCAAATATCCCGATGCCTAAACCATCAGCCTCACGCAAGGCAGGCTGCCTATCGATTGCATGCAAGAGAAACGTGCGAAATGCAGGCGCTAAATGATTATCATCATCGGATTCGTTATTATCATCGGCAGCATTATCGGCGGCTTCATGGCGGAGCATGGTCCGGTCGAACGCCTGTTCCAGCCGTACGAACTGCTGGTTATCGGCGGCGCTGGCGTCGGCACGTTCATCATGGCCAACACCATGAAAGTGGTGAAGGATTCCGGCAAGGCGATCGGTGAAGCCTTCGGCCACAAGGTACCGAAGGAGCGCAATTATCTCGACGTGCTCGGCGTGCTCTATTCGTTGATGCGCGATCTGCGCACCAAGTCGCGCAACGAGATCGAAGCCCATATCGACAATCCAGACGAATCGTCGATCTTCCAGACTGCGCCGAACCTGCTGAAGAACCGGGAATTGACCTCTTTCATCTGCGACTATGTGCGCCTGATCATCATCGGCAATGCCCGCAGCCATGAGATCGAGGCGCTGATGGATGAAGAAATCAACACCATCCTGCACGACAAGATGAAGCCTTATCATGCAATCGTTGCGGTGGGCGACAGCTTCCCGGCCATCGGTATCGTCGCGGCTGTTCTCGGCGTTATCAAGGCCTTGAGCTATATCAACGAGCCCCCACAGGTACTGGGAGAGTTGATCGGCGCAGCACTGGTCGGCACCATGCTCGGCATTCTGCTTTCCTATTGCGTCGTCAACCCGATTACGTCGCAGATCAAGATCGTACGCACCAAGCAGCACCGCCTTTACATTATCGTCAAGCAGACCCTGCTTGCCTACATGAACGGTTCGGTGCCTCAGGTTGCCCTGGAATATGGCCGCAAGACGATTTCCTCCTACGAGCGTCCGTCGATCGACGCCGTCGAGCAGGAAATGATGAATCCCGGCGGCGGCGGTAGCGAGAAGGCGGCATAACCATGAGCGAGACCAGCCAAACCGACATCAAGCCAATGGACCCTGCTCTTCTCGCCCGTCTGACGGGCGGTCTCGGCGACATGAAAACCGTCGAGAAGCTCTGCCAGGATTTCGGCCATCTCTACGGCGAGTTCCTGCCTGATGTGTTTCATAGCGAGACCAACCTGACCATTGAAGTCGGCTATCTCGGTTTCAAAAGCGGCCTGATGCGCGATCTGATCGCCAGCCTCGGCGATAATTTTGTGCTGGCCGATACCTCGTTGCGCAATTGGTCGCCGAATTTCGTGATGGCCTGCGGCAACGGTTTCGTCATTACCCTGATGGAACGGCTGCTGGGCGCCATGCCGGAATTTATTGCCGAGCCGATCAAGCGTCCGCTATCGAATATCGAACTCGATCTCGCCGTGGTGGTCTTCGAACGGATCGCCAATGTGCTGCGCTCTGGCGTCAATGCGCCAGGCGGCTTCGAACCGATGTTCGAGCGCCCGCACAATTGGGAAGACCGATCGAAGGCCGATGCCGATCAGCAGGACGAATTTGGTGCCCTGGTCCACATGAGCATCAAGCTTGGCAAGGTCACCTCCGAATTCGCGCTGATCATTCCGCAGAAAACCCTGCTGAGAACCAGCGTCACAGCGCCTAAATCGAAGAACCAAGTCTCAAAGGCGCGCAAGGAATGGGCAGATCAGCTGGCCGAGCAGGTTCGCAAGAGCCAGGTCACGCTCGAAGGCCGTATCCGCCTGCAATCCTTGAGCCTGCTGACCGTTTCGAAGCTGGCGCCCGGCGACGTCATTCCCTTTTTCGACAAAGAGGAAGTCATGGTCGACGTCAGCGCCAACGGCCAGGATCTCTACACCTGCGAATTCGGCCGGGCCGGTGAGAACTATACCGTCAGGGTCAAGTCGATGCACAGTTCGGATAGCGAGCTTCTACGCCACCTCATGACGTGACGATTTTGCCTGCAGCGCCCAAGACTGCAGGTTGAGGCAAGTTTCAACGGGAATAGTATTTGCATGGCTACGAAAAAAACACCTGTGACCGAAGATGATGCCCTGGCAATGCCGGTTGGCGATGCCGATCTCGATCAGGCGATCGACGATCTGCGTGGGGTTTTGAAAACCGATAGCGACGGCGGTCTCCCCGATATCGGCGCCGACTTCGGCGGCCCCGACCTTGGCGATTTCGGCGCGGAGGCCGGCGGCCTCTCCGATTTCGATAGCGACTTCGGCGGCGGCGCAACGGCAGAGCCGGCGAGTGATTTCGGCGGCAGCGACTTCGGTGGCGGTGATTTTGGAGGCGGCGATTTCGGCGGCTCCAGCGCCGGCGGTGGCTTCTCGGCAAGCCCTAGCCAGCAGGGTCCCGGCAGCGCGCTCGATTCCAACCTTGACCTGATCATGGATATCCCGATCGATGTCCAGATCGTGCTCGGCTCCAGCCGTATGCCGGTCTCCGGCTTGATGAATCTCGAAGAAGGAGCCATCATCGCTCTGGATAAAAAGATCGGCGAGCCTGTGGAGATCATGGTAAATGGTCGACGGATTGCTCGCGGAGAGATTACAGTTCTCGAAAATGACGACACGCGATTCGGTGTGAAATTGATCGAAGTTATGAGCACCAAGACGTCCTGACCCCATGAACGGGCCAGAGAGGAAAGACCATGATGGACTTTGACGATTTCGGCGGAGCAGTGGCGGGCAGACCGCTCAGCCAGGCAGACAAGGCGGCAGCCGTGCTTCTTGCCATGGGCAAGGGTGTTGCCGGCAAGCTGCTGAAGTATTTCACGCAGGCCGAATTGCAGATGATCATCAACTCTGCCCAGACGCTGCGGACCATTCCGCCAGACGAATTGGCGGAACTCGTCTCCGAATTCGAAGACCTGTTCACCGAAGGTGCGGGCTTGATGGACAATGCCAAGGCCATTGAGGAAATCCTCGAGGAAGGCCTGACACCGGAAGAAGTCGATGGACTTCTTGGCCGGCGTACGGCGTTCCAGGCTTTCGAAACCTCCATCTGGGACCGCCTCCAGGACGCAGACCCCGATTTCATCGCCCAGTTCCTGCTGCGCGAACATCCGCAGACAGTTGCCTATATCCTGTCGATGCTGCCTTCGTCTTTTGGTGCCAAGGTGCTGATCAAGCTGCCCGACAGCCGACGCGCCGACATCATGAACCGAACCGTCAACCTCAAGAATGTCAGCCCACAAGCTGCCCAGATCATTGAAAACCGGGTCGTGGAACTGATCAGCGAGATCGATGCAGAGCGCAACTCGGTCGGCACCGCCAAGGTGGCCGAACTGATGAACGAACTGGAAAAGCCCCAGGTCGACACGCTGCTCGAATCGCTGGAATCGATCAGCAAGGAAGCCGCGACCAAGGTACGCCCGAAGATCTTCCTGTTCGAAGATTTGCTTGTCATGCCGCAGCGCAGCCGCGTCATGCTGCTCAACGACATCTCCGGCGACATTCTCACCATGGCTCTGCGTGGCGCTTCGTCGGAAATCCGCGAATCCGTGCTTTCGGCCATCAGCCCCCGCTCGCGCCGCATGATCGAATCGGATCTGCAGGCCGGCACCGTCGGCATCAATCCGCGCGAAATCGCCATTGCCCGTCGGGCCGTGGCCCAGGAAGCCATCCGCCTTGCCAATGCCGGCCAGATCCAGCTCAAGGATCCGGACGCGGATAAGGGCGGCGAAGGCGGCAAGGATACTGCCGCGGCCTGAGGCCGGGGCTGACGAATGGCCGCATCTGTCCTACGGGACTGTTGACAAGCCGGTCGACCGGGGTCGGATCGACGCGAATAAGTTGAAGGCTGGGAGAGAGAGCGTTAAGCTTTCGCTTCCGGCCTTTTGTCTTTGACGCAAAGGCAATGCGCAACGCTTTCCTTAACCGACCGAGGTCCCGCCATGGCAGACGAAGAGGACCAGGAGAGTAAAACCGAGAGCCCGTCGGAGAAAAAACTTCGCGACGCGGCCGAAAAAGGCAATCTACCGATTTCGCGAGAAGCGCCGCTGTTTGCGACGACACTCGCTTTCTACATCTACTTCGTATTCTTCATGCCCCAGGGCGTCTCGAAACTGTTTCAGACCCTCAAGGATTTCATGGAAAAGCCGGATCAATGGGTGATCGGCACCGGCACCGACGTGATTTCGCTCTTCGTGCATCTCGGCTGGGCCATGGCCGCAATGCTCGGCCCAGCGCTGCTACTGTTCATGATACTTGGCCTAACTCAATCCTTTGCCCAGCATCTTCCCAGCTTCGTGCTCGATCGAATCGCACCGAAGCCGGAGCGTCTGTCGCTCATCGCCGGCCTCGGGAGGATGTTCTCCCTGCCGGGCATGATCGAATTCGGCAAATCGCTGTTCAAGATCATCATCGTTGCGGTGATCATGTTCATCTCGATGCGCAGCCAGTATTTCGGCACGCTGGATGCAATGCTGTCCGATCCGCAGATCATTTTTGTCAAGCTCAACGACATCGTGCGGGAAATGCTGATCATCGTGTTGTTTTCGACGGGCCTGCTCACCGCAGCCGACCTCGGCTGGCAGCGATATCACTGGTATCAGAAACTGCGCATGACCCGGCAGGAAGTGAAAGACGAAAACAAGCAGTCGCAGGGCGACCCTGTGGTCAAGGCGCGCCAGAGATCAGCCCAGCGTGACCAGGCACGTCGACGTATGATGAACAACGTGCCGCGCGCAACCATGGTCATTACCAATCCGACCCATTTCGCCGTGGCGCTGCGATACGTGCGCAACGAAATGGATGCGCCCATCGTGCTGGCCAAGGGCCAGGACCTGATCGCCCTGAAAATCCGTGAAATTGCGGAGGAAAACAATATTCCGGTTTTTGAGGATCCGCCTCTCGCTCGCTCCATGTTTGCGCAAGTCTCAGTGGATAGTGTCATTCCACCGATATTTTACAAAGCTGTCGCAGAAATAGTCCAACGGCTGTACGCTGAGGAAAGCAAAAAGAAGAGGCGGTTACGCTAAAGAACATGAAAAAATGCGAATATACATCGGAACGCGAACAAATAGTGGCGCAAGCCATCAGCCCGGTTGCTTCTGAACTGCGGCTGTTGGATGCAGCGGATCTAATATCCCTGATCCGGCTTGAATTCTTCGGTAATATTGCTGATCTCGTGTCTTCCGCTGCAGAGCTGTATTTTCATCCCGGGACAGTCAATTTCGGTGCCGGCGGCGAATACAAACTCGACTGGGGCGACACGCCGGAAGTGGTTCTGGATCTCGAAATCAAGCCGCGCGACATTACCATCTATGCACAACTGACGCTGAGCCACGACCATGCCGGGCTTGAAATCAACCATATTTCCTTCAAGAATCCGTCAGCCGATCCGCATGAAAATACGGCACTTCTGGCGCAGTCGATCAACGAAGCGCGCTTCGTACCCAATCTTCCTGCACCGAGCTTCGTGATGTAACAGACGTGCAGTTGTGAGCCTTATCTCAACCGCCGATGTTTGCGCTTACATCCTTAAATTGCAGGAAAAGCTTAGGCTTTATCGAAGCGCTTCAGGGTCTCAGAAAACCCTGAAGCGTTTTCATTTCATGCAACCTTCCGAACGAAAGCGGAAAAATACTTTACCGGAATGCACTAGCGGCGGATGCCCAGGTTTTGCCGTGGCCATAGTTTAGCCAGCAGGGGCGCCTGCTTCAGACTCTGTCGCGCATCCAGCTGTGCCCGCGTGCGCCGCTGCAACTCTCCATCATCTTCCGGCATGAAAATAATATTGTAGCGCTCCGGCCCCATAAACTCGCGCGTCATTTTCAGCCCGATACCAAAATGATTTGCATCGAATGGGTCAAGCGAGCGCAACCGATCAAATTCAGCTGCAAAATCCGGCCATCGACTGGCTTTCAAGATAAGATCAAGGGCCGCGTCATAGCGTTGCCAGATCTCACGGCTGGATTTCACTTCGATGACCTTCAGACGAATCTGGGTAATCCGGCCATCGGCATTGCCACGTACGACCATGAAGAAGGACGGCGCATCGCCATCCGGCTTGGTCGCCGGTAGGGTGGTCTCAGCTATACAGTTGAAAATATCGGGCGAAAACGGATTCTGTACCCATTCGCTTGTACCAATACCTGCTGCCTTGATCTCGGAGCAAAGGGTCTGGCCGGAAACGCGGAACTGACGAACCGGTGCGGCGACATCGAGCAGGCGCGGGCTCTCGAAAAACCGTGCCGGCACCAGCACCTTGGTTGTCGTCAGCCGCTTGCCGCGCAACAGCGTCGGCTCCGCCTCCTCTTCGGTTTGCCCCGGAAGAAATTCGGCTATGCGAGCAATCAAGGCATGCATACGGCGCTGCTTATCGGAGGTCAGCACGCCGATGACAATTGCCAGGCAGAAAATCAGAAAAATAAAGACAGCAAGACGCAAGCCCCGCCGCCGCAGGCGGCGTGCTTCAAGGCTGTTATCCGGCCTCGGGCGGCCGGAACGGGATTTGGGCTGCTGCATTCATCCGTCCGGTCTTCTTCACCCATGGCTTATGCCATAAAATTCAAGGAGAGGAACCCTTCGATAACGGCCTTGCGGCCTGTCACGTTTCACCAAACCCACCTCGCAGGTCGGTAATCGTCAAACATGCTGCATAACTCGTTAAACATCAGGCTGATCAGAACTTGACGCTGGCCCTGACGGTAACATTAAAGGGCTCGCCGATCTGGTTGGCGTAATTGGTCGAGCCGATTGAAGACGTATAATAGGTCTTGTCGAAAATGTTCTTCAGGTTGACCTGCACCGTCAGCGGCCGCTCGAAGTTGAAGGTATAGGCGGCAAACAGATCGACAATGCCGTATCCTGGCAGGAAATAGCTGTTGTTGTTGATACCCGCCCGACGCCCCACGGCGCGGATGCCACCGCCGATCTTCAGCCTGTTGCCATCCGGACCGATCTCGCCAAAATCATAGGCAAGTGACAGCGCACCGGTATGGCGGGCGACATTGGGCAATTGCATGCCGGCATAGTCGGGGTCCTCAAGCACCTTGGCATCTGTATAGCCATAGCTGGCGATCCCTTCCCAATGGTCGGTCAACTGGCCGGCCACATCGATCTCGACGCCGCGCGAGCGCACCAGGCCAGCGGTCTTCACCACGCTTTCACCGCCGATATTTTCCGAGTAGGCGACGTTGTTCTTGCGGGCGGAAAACAGCGCGATATTGGCGCTGACGCCCTCCAGCAACTCGAACTTGCTGCCGATCTCGTAGGATGTCCCCTCCTCCGGATCGAGATTGCCATAGTAGCTAGAAACCGACGACTGCGGCCGGAACGTCCTTGCCGCGTTGGCATAAAAGGAAATTTCCGGTGTCAGCTTATAGACGATGCCGCCATTGGGAATGAGCGCGCCGCCATTGCTGTCGGTATTGGCGTTGAAGGGTCGGCCCTTACCGGCATAGAGGTCGTAATATTGATAGCGCAGCCCGCCGACCAGGATCCATTGATCGGTCAGATGCAGGCTGTCTTGCATATAGACCGAGGCCGTCGACAATTGCTCCGTCTGATCGCTATCGGCGGCCGAGACGGTGGCGCATTGCGCAAGCGTGCCATAGACGGGATTGTTGATGTTGAATTTGCTGTTGTTGGCACAGCGCAGCATGTTCGTGCGCAGCGTATCGCTGTAGTCATAGGACGCGCCGAACAGAAGATCGTTCTCAAACCTGCCGATCTCGACATCGCCGGTCAGGTCGGCACGCAGGGCGTGATTGTAAAGGGTGGAATATTGCGTGGCGTCGGCGCGACGAGTCACGGCACCTGATGTCGGATTATAGCCTGTGACGCGGGCCTGATTGTCGGAATATTCGTTGCGGCTATAGGCATAGTTCAGCGACAGTTTCCAATCGTCGCTCACCTGCCGGTCGATCGAAATCTTGGCAAGATCCGAATTGCCGTCCGTGATGTTATATCTCTCGTCCAGCCGAGTGCGGCGGCTCAAGTCGACGGCTTGACCGGTTTTCAGATCGAAAATCGTGCCACGGTCGAAGGGGACGCTGTAGTCGTCATGCATATAGGAGACGGTGACATCGGTATCCTCGCCGCTCCAGGTCAGCGACGGCGCCACCATCCATTTCTTCGTGTCGCCGAAATTGCGCCAGTAATCACTATTCTGGCCCTCGGTGATGAAGCGGTAGGACAGATCGGTGCCCGCTATCGGCCCGGTCACGTCGAGCCCTGACGTCGCGCCATATTTGCCGGCGCCATAGGCGGAGAAACTGCTATAGGCCTCGCCGGAAAAAACGTTCTCCGGCTTCTTGGTGATGACGTTGACCATGCCGCCAGGATCAAGAATGCCATAAAGCGTCGAGGCTGGCCCTTTCAGCACTTCGACATGGTCAGTCGTGGCATGGAAGGAAAAGGGCAGCGCCGTCTTCAGCCCGTCCGTCAGGATCGAGCCATCGCGATTGTCGCCGAAACCACGCCTGATCACAGCATCCTGCGTACCGCCAAGCGTATTGGCCTGGGTGATGCCGGAGATATTGCCGAGCGCATCGCCAAGCGAGCGGGCATCCTGATCTCTCAACACGTCACCGCTGACCACGTTGACCGCCTGCGGCACATCCAGAAGCGGGGTATCCGTTCGGGTTGCCGTGCTGGTGGAGACAGGCTGATAACCGCGCGTCGATTGTTTGGCGTTCACGGTAATGGTCTGCAACTGTGTCTCGCTAGAGCCGCCAGCCGCGCTGTCTGCACCATTTTCTGCCCAAACCGGCATAGCCATTGCGCCCATGACCAGCACCATTGTCACATTGGCGCTCAGCTTCACCACAACATCCCGCTCTCTTGCCACTCGCCCCACGCCGACCCCTGAAATATGACTGAAAATGCCTGTCAGCTGGGCTTTTCCAATTGATGAATGTAGTAGTCAACTTTAAAGACGAGATGGCGATAGGATAGACGGCCGTAAAACCAGCGGGAAGGCGAAGAAATCGCCTCGCTTGACTAGGTTTTCAAGGGAAAAATCTTGAAATTTCCGCTCGCGGATAGCGACTGCTGGCGACTACTACAGAGGAAGGATGCGGCCAGCGATGAGCAGGCAAGGAAAAGCGCGGCGGATTGATCGATACGGCGAGCGGCTGGCCCGACGGCGCGATACGCTGTCGCCCGGGCTTTTGACCGTGGCCGATTATATCGACGGCCATCGCCATGCGGTGCTCAGCCAATCGGCGCTAGAAATCGGATTTGCCACCGGCACCTCGGACGCCACCGTCATCCGCGCCATCCAGGCACTGGGCTTTCGCGGATTGCTCGACCTGAAGCAGACGCTGGAGGCCCATCTTGGGGCGACCGATTCGCCCATCGAGAAAATGGCCGCGACCACACAGGAGATCAGCGGCAGCAGCGATGCGGCAGTGAATTTCGTTTTGGACAATCAGCGCAATGCCTTGAACGCCTTAAGCAAGCCGGAAAATCGCGCTGCCCTTGCCAAGGCGGCACAGTTGATGGCGAAGGCCAGCGCCATCGGCCTGTTCGGCATCGGCGCATCAGGCATCATCGCCGGTTACGGTGCAAGGCTGCTGTCACGCTCCGGCTTTCCCGCCTATGCGCTCGACCGGACAGGCATCTCGCTGGCCGAACAATTGCTCACCCTGGCGCCCGGCGATGTCGTCATCATGCTGCTGCATGGCCGACCGCATCGCGAAGCGATGACGGTGATTTCGGAAGCCAAGCGCCTCGATGTGCCATTGGTGCTGGTGCTCGGCCAAGCCGAAAGCGTGCTGCGCCAACACGCTAGCGCCTGCCTGGTCATTCCACGCGCAAAAAGCGAACAGGTGGCGCTGCATGCGCCATCGCTCGTCGTGATCGAGACCCTGGCCTTGGCGCTTTCGGCGCTAGCGCCAGAGCGGACGCTCGAAGCTTTGGACAGGCTTGTCGACCTTCGCAGCGCGCTGCGGCCCGACAAGCGGACTTGAAGATTTCCGGCTGTCAGGCAGCGCGCAGGCCAGGTGCCTCCTGGCCGGTGCGGGCCACATATTCGCTATAGCCGCCACCATATTGGTGGATGCCGTCGGGCGTCAGTTCCAGCACACGGTTGGACAGTGCCGCAAGAAAATGCCGGTCATGGCTGACGAACAGCATCGTGCCTTCATAGGCCGACAGCGCCTTGATCAGCATTTCCTTGGTATCGAGATCGAGATGGTTGGTCGGCTCGTCCAGCACCAAAAGGTTCGGCGGATCAAACAGCATGGCGGCCATGACCAGCCGCGCCTTTTCGCCACCCGACAGCACCCGGCAGCGCTTTTCGACATCGTCGCCGGAAAAGCCGAAACAGCCCGCCAGCGCCCGAAGCGGTGCCTGACCAGCCTTCGGAAAACGCTCCTCCAGCCATTGCAGCACGGTGCTCTCGCCATCAAGCACATCCATGGCATGCTGGGCAAAATAGCCAAGCTTGACGCTGGCGCCGATATTGACCGTACCCTCATCGGGCTTGGCGGCACCAGCCACCAGCTTCAAAAGAGTCGATTTGCCCGCGCCATTGATGCCCATGATGCACCAGCGCTCCCGCCGGCGCACCATAAAGTCCAGCCCCTCATAGATCGTCCGGCTGCCATAGGCTTTATGGACATTCTTGATATTGATGACGTCTTCGCCCGAGCGCGGCGCTGGCAGGAAATCAAAGGCGACGGCCTGGCGCCGGCGCGGCGGCTCGACCCGATCGATCTTGTCCAGCTTCTTGACCCGGCTCTGCACTTGGGCGGCATGGGAGGCACGCGCCTTGAACCGCTCGATGAACTTGATTTCCTTGGCCAACATTGCCTGCTGACGCTCGAACTGCGCCTGCTGATGCTTCTCGTTCTGGGCTCGCTGGCCCTCGTAGAAGGCATAGTCGCCCGAATAGCTGGTCAGCGAGCCGCCATCGATCTCGATGATCTTGGTGACGATCCGGTTCATGAACTCGCGGTCATGAGAGGTCATCAGCAGGGCGCCGTCATAATTTTTCAGGAAGCTTTCAAGCCAGATCAGGCTTTCCAAATCGAGATGGTTGCTCGGTTCGTCGAGCAGCATCACGTCAGGGCGCATCAACAGGATACGGGCAAGGGCCACGCGCATCTTCCAGCCGCCCGACAGCTTGCCGACATCGCCGTCCATCATCTCCTGGGAAAAGCTCAAGCCATCAAGCACTTCGCGGGCACGGCCCTCGAGCGCGTAGCCATCCAGCTCTTCGTAGCGCGCCTGCACCTCGCCGTAGCGCTCGATGATCGCATCCATCTCGTCCATGCGATCAGGGTCGGACATGGCGGCCTCAAGCTCGCGCAGCTCGGCAGCGACAGTGCTGACCGGCCCTGCCCCGTCCATCACTTCAGCCACGGCCGAACGCCCCGACATCTCGCCGACATCCTGGTTGAAATAGCCTATCGTGACGCCCTTCTCCATGGAGACCTGACCTTCATCGGGCAGTTCCTCGCCGGTGATCATCCGAAACAGCGTCGTCTTGCCCGCGCCATTCGGCCCGACCAGCCCGATTTTTTCGCCCTTGTTGAGGGCGGCGGATGCTTCGATGAACAGAAGGCGGTGGCTGTTCTGCTTGGAGATGTTTTCAATACGGATCATGTCGGCTCGGCCCGGGAAATTGGTTTCGCGCGCCTTATGCCACGGCTTTTATCCCGTGTCGCCTTTTTCATTCCCAATTTCAATGACAGCCAGGATCGAACCTCTTCGGCGGACGGCGAAGTGCTTGACATTGGCCGACCGTAGACGAAAAAGCAATCAACCCTTACCGTACGCTGGCCCTTCGCAGGAAAGCTCGAGGAGATTACCTGAGTGCAATTCGCGACCATACTCCGGCATATCCGGGCATTTCTCTGGCCGGCAAAATACAAGAGGAGGCCGATCGAGCGCCGCATCACCGACCTGAAATCGTTCATCAGCTACGGCGCAGCCGGCGGGCCCGCGCCAGTCGCCAGCATGAACCCCTCGCGACTGCGTATCACCTGGGTGATACCGGACTTCACGCCTGGGGCCGGAGGTCATATGACGATTTTCCGGATCGCCAGCCATCTTGAGCGCTTCGGCCATGATGTCCGCTTTCTCATTCAAAATCCGAGCGTCCACAAGACGGACGAGGAAGCACGACGGACCATCAACGAACATTTTCAGCCGTTATCCGGCTCGGTTGAGTTCTTCAAAGGCGACACGCCAAGAGCCGAAGGCGATGCGCTGATCGCGACCGACCGCTTCACCTGTTACCCCGTCAATGCCATGGGCGGCTTCATCCGCAAGTTCTATTTCGTGCAGGATTACGAACCGTCCTTCTATCCGTCCGGCACCGAGGCACTGTTGACCGAGGCGACCTATCACTTCGATTTCGACTGTCTGTGCGCCGGCGATTGGCTGCACAAACGCATGGTGCAACAATATGGCCGCTGGTCGACGTCCTGGCCACTCGCCTACGACGGCAGCGTCTATAACCTCGGCTCGGGCAATCATCAGCCCCGTCGGCGCAACCGCATTGCGCTCTACGCCCGCTATGTGACGCCACGGCGGGCTGTGGAATTGGCCTTCCTGGCGCTCGAAATCCTCAAGCAGCGCAATGTTGATTTTGAAGTGGATTTCTTCGGCTGGCGGCTCGGCAAGTTGAAGGTGGATTATCCCTATCGTGACCTCGGCGTTCTGACCGGGCCGGAACTTGCCGATCTCTACCGAGAGGCCACGGTTGGCGTGGTCTTTTCCGCCACCAACCATTCGCTGGTGAATAAGGAAATGATGGCCTGTGGCCTGCCGGTCATCGACCTTGACCTCGACACGGTCCGCTCGATCTTCCCCGATGATGCCATGGCCTTTGCCACACCGACGCCGGAAGGCATCGCCGACCGAATCGAGCAATTGCTCGCCCAACCACAGGAACAGGAACGATTAAGGGCTGGCGGCCTCGCTTACGTCCAGGATCTCTCCTGGGAGCGGTCCGCAAGGCTTGTCGAGACCGCCATTCGTGAACGGGTCGCTGTTGCCGCTGCAGGCCAGACAACAATTGGTCGGGAGACTGTGTGATGGCAAGCTATCGTTGCGCGGTCGTCATTCCCACCAAGAACGCCATGTCCGTTTTGCCAAAAGTGATGGACAAGGTTCTCAGCCAGCACACGCCTTGGCCTTACCAGGTCATCGCAATCGACTCGGGCTCGCGCGACGGCACTCGGGAGTATTTGCGAGGATTGGACCGGGTACAGCTGATCGAGATTGCAGCTGAGGATTTCGGCCATGGCAAAACCCGTAATCTCGGCGTTGCGGCAGCCGATGCCGATTTCGTCGCCTTTCTCACCCACGACGCCGAGCCGGTCGATGAGCACTGGCTGGCCGGCATGGTGGCCACGGCTGAAACGGACGAGCGGATTGCCGGTGTCTTTGGCCGTCATACCGCCTATGCCAATGCCTCACCCTTCACCAAAAGCGATCTCGATCAGCATTTCCGCGGTTTTCTGCAGCATCCGCTGACGGTCTATAAGGATCTCGATCCGGACCGCTATGCCAATGACCAGGGCTGGCGGCAGTTGCTGCATTTCTATTCCGACAATAACTCGCTGATGCGCAAGTCGGTCTGGGAACGCTTTCCCTATCCAGACGTCGAGTTTGCCGAGGACCAGCTCTGGGCACGGTCGATCATCGAGGCCGGTTACTGGAAGGCTTACGCACCGGACGCGGCAGTGTATCACTCGCACGATTACAGCATGGTAGAGCAGTTGCGCCGTGCCTTTGACGAATCACGTAATTTTACCCGCTATTTCGGCTATCGCCTCTCGCCCAATATCGGCCAGGCGCTGACAGCCATGGGCAAGTTCACCTTGCAGGCTTGGCGCCAGCAGCTCGATCCGGTCTATGGCAAGGTCACCTTGAAGGATAGGCTGGAGCGCGCCGGCCAGCGCATCTCGCTTGTTGCCGGCCATTGCCTGGGCGCCAATTACGAAAAACTACCGGTCTCATTGGCAAATCGTCTGTCGCTGGATCAAAGACTGTTCAAATCCTGACAGCTCACGGCACATTGACCGGCTCTCGAATCAGAATTTGGCCCATGCCACGTTGCGGCCATATCTTACGTCAATATCCATCGTTATGATTGTATGTTAAAGCGGCTGGAATGGAAATTCTGGCCCGTTTGTCGTTAGGCCAGCGGCCTGGACAAATCAGGTGCCCTTACTGCCGGGTTCCGATACGGTAATTGTGAATATATGAGCAAAAGTCTATGATCTGCAGATTAAGAGCATCTGCCCGTGTGACTTGCTCCAACAGGACCGAAATATGAGCCTCGAAGTCGGCTATGCCGTTCATGACCCCAAGACGATTGGCCGGAAAGGCCCCGGAAGAGCTTCCGGGCAATCTGGTCAAGGGATTGCAAAGCGGCTTTTCGGTCTGATCTTCACCAAGAAGAACTCACTCATCACGTTCGTTCTGATCCCGAGCGTGTTCGCTGCTGTCTATTACTTTCTGATCGCCAGCGGTCAGTATATTTCCGAGACCCGCATGGTGGTGCGCACAATCGGCGTCAGCGAGCGGTTTGACACCTCAGAACAGCGCGAAGGCCGCTCGGTGATCGGCGGCGATTCGCTGACTCAGGATTCCTATATCGTTGCCAATTATCTGAAGTCGCCACAGATCGTGCGAAAGCTCGATGCGGAAATCAATCTGCGCGATTTCTTCTTAAAGAGCGGGATCGACGGGCTGTCGCGGCTGTCAAGCGACGCCTCCCTGGAGGATCTACACAAATATTGGTCGGACCATGTCGATACCTATGTCGACGGCCCCTCGGGCATCATCATCTTCACCGTGCGGGCCTTTTCGCCCGAGGACTCCGTAACCATATCCAAGGCAGCCTTGACCGCCGCCGATGATATGATCGGCAAGATCTCGGACAAGGCGAAAAACGATCTGGTCGGCAGGGTCGAGAAAGACATGATGAGCAGCCTCGAAGACTATCGCAAGGCGCTCGACGACCTGCGGGAATATCAGAACAAGACCGGTATTCTCGATCCGGTTTCCTCGGCCAAGATGACGAGCGCAATCATCTCGAAACTGACGGAACAGAAACTGAAACTGGTGGTCGACCTGAAGTCACTTGAGGCCGCAAAGGCTGATAATACGGCGCGCGGACGCGAATTGCGCCGGTCGATCCAGGCATTGGACGATCAGATCCAGCTGCGTCAGAACAGTATGGCGGGCAAGGATACGGGCGGCGACCAGACGCAGCTTTCCAGCAGTCTTACCGAATTTTCCCGACTTGAAACGCGCCGGATCGTCACCCAGGCGCTTTACGAAGCGAATGTGAAGAACCTCGATACGGCAAAATCGACGGCCCTGAAGAGAACCACCTTCGTTTCGATCTTTTCGGACTCCCACGCACCTGAAAAATCGAAATACCCAGACCGGTTCTCCGAATGGGTCATTCTCACCGCCGGCCTGTTCACGCTTTGGATGACCGCCACGCTGATCTGGATGTCGATCGAGGATCACAGGGTCTGAGATGATTACACTGGACAACGTCACGAAATTCTACAAGACGGCGGCGCATCGCAAGTTTATCCTGCGCAACCAGACAATGCATTTTGCATCTGGTCGTTCCTACGGCCTGCTCGGCGTCAACGGCGCGGGCAAGTCCACGACGATGCGTTTGATATCGGGCGCCGAGTTGCCGAACAAAGGTCGAGTTCGTCGCCAGGTCAGGGTGTCGTGGCCGCTCGGCTTTGCCAACGGCTTGAATCACCAATTAAGCGGCAAGGAAAACCTGAAATTTGTCGCGCGTGCCTATGGCGAGGATTTTCATCGGGTGCTGCGGTTCGTTGCCGAGTTTGCCGAAATCGGCAGCTATCTGAACGAGCCGCTGCGCACTTATTCGTCGGGCATGGCGGCCCGCTTTGCCTTCGGTCTGTCGATGGCGATCGAATTCGACTGTTATCTGGTCGACGAAATCACTGCGGTCGGCGATTCGAATTTCCAGAGGCGATGCAGGGAGGCCTTCATGGCGCGGCGTGCAAAATCGGATGTCATCATGATTTCCCACGACATGAATACCATTAAGGATTATTGCGATGCTGTCGTGGTTTTGATTGATGGGCACATGATGCAATTCGACAATGTCGAAGAAGGCATCGCAACCTATATGCGGCTGAACCGCTAACAGCTCTGAGACCACCCTGTCCAAGGGGGTCGAAGAGATTGATGAAACGACGTTGATAAACCAGGTGGATGCCGTGTCGGAAGAGACTGTGACGCAAGAGACCAAATCGCTGCAGGCCGAGCTGCCTCCGGCGCTGGCGCGCAGCCAGAGGCTCGCTTCCGCGCTGAGTTCCTATGCGCGTGCGCTGACATTCGAAAACAGAAGCCGGCGCAATCTCTACCGTTTGGCTGGCCTCGCGCCCCGCACCCGCGATAAGGTGTTTTCCATCATCCTGATGATCATCATTGGCGCGACTTTAGTGCTGCCGATGAGTGCAAGTGTGCTCTATTACGCCTTTATCGCAAGTCCAGGCTATGCCTCGGAGGTGCGCTTCATCGTGCGTTCATCGGTTCCTTATCTGTCACGGGACCGGTATTCGAGCGATTCGGTCGAGCCCAAGGCTAAGATCATTCAGGATACGGCCATCCTGCTCAACTATCTCTCCAGTCCGGCAATCATCCAGGACCTGGAGAAGCATGTCGATCTGCGCCACATCTACGGCCGCGACGATATCGATAGGCTTTCGCGGCTTAAGACCGACGCCACTCAGGACGACACCCTGAAATATTGGAAAAAACACTATTCCGCCTCGGTCAATACCAAGAGCGGCATCATTGAAATGGAAGTGACGGCCTATACGCCGAAGGAAGCGCATGATCTGGCGAACCTAGTACTCAAACTGGGCGAACAGCAGGTCAACCAACTCAGCGCCGGCATGTGGAACGATCTGCTGGTCTCGACGCAGCGGGATGTGGATAACGCAACCAAGGAAGTCAGCGACCTCAGGGGCAAGCTGCGCGACACCCAGAACAAAACCGGCGTCTTCGATGTCGATATGTCGGCGACCAGCATCATCACCGTGCTCACGAATATCGAATCCAGCATAGCCGACCTGAAGAGCCGCCGGATGGCGCTGGCCCAGAGCGTTAGTGCAAGTGCGCCACAGGTGTCCGAAATCGATCGGCGGATTGCAGGACTTGAAGAACAGGCCAAAGACCTACGCGCCAAGACAGCAGGAACTGCGGCAGATTCCGAAGGCAATCTCGCCGATTATTCCAGCATGTTCAACAAGCTCAATCTCGACGTCAAAATGGCAGAAAGCCGGCTGAAAGCGGCGATCAGCGATCTCGAGAAGGTCAAGCTCGTCAGCTCGCTGCAACTCGTCTATGTCGATACCTTCACCGATGCGACGGTGCCGGATACCGACAAATATCCCCGTGTGACGCTGAACCTGTTCCTCAGCCTGCTAGCCTTCACCGCTCTTTGCGGCGCAGCCTGTGGCACGGTGCTGTTTATCCGCAAGAAGCTGGATTGAACGTCCCAATCCAGTGCGATGGAACGACTGCTGCATAATTCCTTAACTCGGAATCGATTTAAGGGGAAAATTATCCAGTACGTTTAAAGCGCTACAGTATATTAAGATATCCTTAAATAAGAGTACAATGCTGTAATGTGAATTGAACGGCTCCTCCATCAGCGGCCAAGATTTGTGATCGTTCCTCTTCGTTGAATTGCTTATGCAATCGCGCGTATTGTCGAGCTGACCTAAACAAACTCCTGCACGTGCTTTGTGCATGACGCTCGCGCATGTGCCTACGGCAAGGCAGCTCGCGCGTAACAGGTTTCTGGCCGCAACCAGCCTGTCCCGCGATTGCCCGACATAAGCGATAAATTCGACCGCCAAGCTGCACCACATGCAAAATGGCACAAAACATGCGTCTCTTTTCCCATAACGCCTCGGGCGGATGGCGACCAAAAAAGGGGACAGCATGACGGACAGGTTTGAACATACTCCCTCGCGTGCACGATTTCGCACGTTAGCGTTGGCCTGCGCAGCAGCCGTTTCAATGCTCACAGTGAGCGCCGAGATCGCTTCAGCCGCAGGGACATTGCGCATTGGCATGACGGCATCCGACATTCCCCTCACGACTGGCCAAACGGACCAGGGGGGCGAGGGTCAGCGGTTTATGGGCTATACGGTCTATAACGCGCTGATCGAATGGGACCTGACGCGTGCGGACAAGCCTTCTGCTCTGGTCCCGGGTCTGGCAACATCGTGGAGCGTTGATGCGTCCGACAAGACAAAATGGACATTCAAGCTGCGCGAGGGCGTGAAGTTTCACGATGGCAGCATCTTCGACGCAAATTCCGTGGTCTGGAACCTCGACAAGCTGTTGAAGGCAGATGCACCGCAGTTTGACAAGCGGCAGTCTGCCCAAGGAAAGTCTCGCATTCCTGCCGTCTCGTCCTACAAGGCCATCGATGCGCTGACAGTGGAAATTACCACGAAGACGCCGGACGCCACCCTTCCTTACCAGATCAGCTGGATCTTGATGTCCTCACCTGCGAACTGGGAAGCGCAGGGCAAGAACTGGTATGCGGTGGCTCAGAAGCCCTCCGGCACAGGGCCATGGAAGATCGAAAATGGCTTCACGCCGCGCGAGCGCGTCGAGATGACGCCAAATAAAGAATATTGGGACAAGAACAGAATCCCAAAGCTTGATAAGCTGGTGCTCATTCCGTTGCCGGAGCCCAATACCCGCGTCGCGGCACTCAGATCCGGCCAGGTCGATTGGATCGAGGCACCAGCGCCAGACTCCGTAAAATCATTAAAGGCAGCTGGGTTCGAGATCGTCACGAATTCCTATCCTCACAATTGGACCTGGCATTTTTCGCGGATCGAGGGCTCTCCCTGGAACGACATTCGCATTCGCAAGGCAGCAAATCTTGCAGTCGACCGCGATGGCTTGAACGAGTTGCTCGGAGGCCTGTCCATTCCAGCGCAGGGTTATCTACCGCCCGGGCATCAGTGGTTCGGCAATCCGACGTTCAAACTGAGCTACAATGTGACAGAAGCCAAGAAATTGATGGCAGAAGCCGGTTATACTCCGGAAAAGCCGCTGACCACGAAAGTCATCATCTCCTCCTCCGGTTCCGGGCAGATGCTGCCATTGCAGATGAACGAATATATTCAGCAGACTCTCGCTGAAGTCGGCATAAAGATCGAATATGAGGTGGCCGACTGGAATACCGTCATTAATATCTGGCGCGCCGGAGCGAAAGATCCGAGCGCCAAGGGCGCGACCGCAATTAACTACAGCTATTTCATTCAAGATCCCTTTACGGCCTTGATCCGCCAATCCCAATGTAATCTCGCACCACCTGCTGGCACGAACTGGGGCTATTATTGCGACCCGGAAATGGACGCGATGTTCGATAAGGTCCGCACGACCTTCGACGCGGCGGAACAAGACAAGGTTCTCCAGCAGATTCACGAAAAGTATGTCAACGACGCGCTGTTCCTGATGGTGACACACGACGTCAATCCACGCGCCATGACGAAAAAGGTCAAGGGCTTCGTGCAGGCTCAAAACTGGTTTCAAGACTTCTCGACCATAAGCATGGAGCCCTGATCCAGCGTTTGGCTGCGCGTCGCCCCGCTGACGACGCGCAGCCAACGGCACATTAAGAACCATCGCACAAGAGAAGCTCATGCTGGTCTATGCCCTGAAACGATTACTGCATGTCATTCCCGTGGCAATTGGCGTCAGCATTGTCTGTTTCATGCTGATCCACCTAGCTCCAGGCGACCCGCTGGCGGCAATCCTTCCATCCGATGCGTCGATCGACATGCAGAACCAGATGCGCGCCCTCTACGGCCTCGATCGACCTTTGCCGGTGCAATATGCTCTTTGGGCGTGGCGCACGCTGCATGGCGACCTCGGCGTCTCGATTGCGTCAGGACGGCCAGTGCTAGGCGAAATCGCAGATGCCTCCGTCAATTCAATCATCCTGGCCGTCGCGGCAATGATGATCGGCTTCACGATCGGTTCGCTTCTGGGCTTCTTTGCCGGCGTGTTCCGAGATGGCTGGATCGACCGACTGGCCTCCGGCTTTGCCATGCTTGGCGTCAGCGTGCCGCATTACTGGCTCGGCATGGTTCTTACGATCACCTTCTCGGTCACGCTCGGCTGGCTGCCGGCCATGGGCGGGGGGCCAGGAGGGTCGGCCGGGCGTAGCTTCAGCTGGGATTACCTGCAATATCTCATCCTGCCTGCCGTGACTATGTCGGTCATTCCGATGGGCATTATCGTCAGGACGATCCGCTCTCTCGTTGCAGAAATTCTGTCTCAGGACTTCACGCAGGCGCTCGCTGCGAAAGGACTTATGAGCCGGCAAATCATGCGCCATGTCATGCGCAATGCCGCTCCGACGGCAATTTCCGTCATGGGCCTACAACTTGGCTATCTACTGGGCGGTTCAATCCTGATCGAGACCGTCTTTTCATGGCCCGGCACCGGGTTCCTGCTGAATGGAGCAATCTTCAGCCGAGATTTGCCAATCCTTCAGGGCACGATCCTGGTGCTGGCCATGTTCTTCGTCATGTTGAACCTGATCGTTGATGTGCTCCAGAGCGCCATCGATCCGCGTATTCAGAGGAGCTAACCCATGGCCGCGATCACAGCAGATCTTGAAGCGTCAGCGCCTCCTATCCTCAAATCACCTGGTTTCTGGAAGGGCGTCTTGCGGCGGCTCAGTCGCAATCCGGTGGCACTGGCGGCTTTGGGCGTCGTCTTGCTTCTCGTGCTCATGGCAATCTTCGCCCCCTATCTTTCCCCCTATGACCCGGCAAAAGGCAGCGTTATCCGCCGTCTTAAACCTATCGGCACGCCCGGCTTTCCGCTCGGCACCGACGAGTTGGGCCGTGACATGCTGTCCCGGCTGATCTACGGCGCGCGCCTTTCGCTGGTCATGGGCGTCATTCCCGTTCCGGTCGCCTTTGTCTTGGGATCGACGATCGGCATCATCGCCGGCTATGTGGGCGGCATCACCAATGCGTTGATCATGCGCACGATCGACGTGTTCTACGCCTTCCCCTCCGTGCTGCTGGCCGTTGCACTGTCCGGCGTGCTTGGCTCAGGCTTAACCAATGCCCTTGTGTCCCTGACCGTCGTCTTTATTCCGCAAATCGCCCGGGTTGCTGAAAGCGTCACCACCCAAGTGCGGCAACTGGATTATGTGGATGCCGCGCGCGCATCCGGAGCGCCCGCCCACACGATCATCCGCGTCCACATTCTCGGCAATGTTCTAAGCCCGATCTTCGTCTTTGCAACCAGCCTGATCTCCGTATCGATGATCCTGGCATCTGGCCTGTCATTCCTCGGCCTTGGTGTGCGCCCACCCGATGCCGAATGGGGCCTGATGCTGAATACGCTGCGAACGGCGATCTACACCAATCCTTTCGTCGCCGCCCTGCCGGGCGTGATGATCTTTATCACCTCTGTCTGCTTCAATCTGTTCTCCGACGGACTACGCGCAGCCATGGACGTAAAATCATGAGTGGTGTTTCCCCCTACAGCCAGACGATCGGCATTGGCGACCGAGGCGGACCAGCGCAGCCTCTCATTTCCGCTCGTGGGTTGCTGAAACATTTTCCCGTCAAAGGCACTGGTCTCTTTCAACCGAAGAAAGTGGTGCGCGCTGTCGATGGCATCGATTTCGATATACTCAAGGGCGAAACCCTGGGTGTTGTCGGCGAGAGTGGCTGCGGCAAATCAACAACGGCCCGTTTGCTGATGAACCTCATCGTCCGGGACCAGGGCGACCTCCTGTTCGATGGGGAAACGGTCGGCGGCACGCTGCCGCTTGTCCAGTATCGACGGCAGGTGCAGATGGTGTTTCAGGACAGCTATGCCTCGCTCAATCCACGGCTGACCATCGAGGAGACGATCGCCTTTGCACCGCAAGTGCATGGCGTCCCCGCAGCCAAGGCGATTGCGCGTGCCCATGACCTTTTGCATCGGGTTGGGCTCGAACCCAGCCGCTTTGCCGGGCGATATCCTCATGAACTGTCCGGCGGGCAGCGGCAACGCATCAACATCGCCCGCGCCTTGGCCCTAGAGCCAAGGCTGATCATTCTCGATGAGGCTGTATCGGCTCTCGACAAGTCGGTCGAGGCGCAGGTTCTCAACCTGCTGCTCGATCTGAAGCGCGACTTCGGCCTGACCTATCTGTTCATCTCGCACGATCTCAACGTTGTGCGCTTCATGTGCGACAGGGTCATGGTCATGTATCTCGGCAAGATCGCTGAAGTTGGCAGCCGGCAGTCGATTTTCGAGAATGCCAAGCACCCTTATTCATCGGCACTTCTGGCCTCCATGCCCAAAATCGACCCAGCAGAGCGTACGCAGGAGCCGCCATTGTTTGGTGATCCGCCCAATCCGATCGACCCGCCCAGCGGCTGCCGTTTTCACCCGCGCTGCAGTTTCGCCGAGCCCGTCTGCAGCCAGACAATGCCTGCATTGGCCGGGGTATCTGACGTTCAAAGCGCCGCATGTCTTATGTGTGTTCCAGGCTCCGGCCATGGCCGCGCGCTCACTGCGATGGAGGCCTGAGATGGTACAATCCGATGTGGCAATCGATATCAGGGATCTATCCGTCACGTTCAACCGTGGGCCGATCCCAGTCAAGGCCGTCAATGGCGTCAACCTCCAGGTCAAAGCCAGCGAGATCGTTGCACTTCTGGGAGAATCCGGCTCCGGCAAGAGCGTGACGATGCGCTCGCTCTTGCGCATGCACCCGAAGGGCACGCGGATCGAAGGATCGATGGATGTCTACGGGCGCGATGTCACTGCCCTTTCGGCGCGCGAACTCGCCGATCTGCGCGGCGCTGTCGTCTCGATGGTGTTTCAGGAACCGCGGCTCGCCCTTGACCCGGTCTATACGCTTGGGACGCAGATCGAGGAAACGATCAGGCGTCATGAAAAAGTGTCCCGTGCAGTGGCCGCCGCACGCGCGCTCGCGCTGTTTGAAAAGGTCCGCATTCCCTCTCCGCAGCGAAGACTGCAGAACTATCCGCACGAAATGTCAGGCGGGATGTTGCAAAGGGCGATGATCGCCATGGCGCTTGCCTGCACCCCAAAAGTCCTTCTCGCTGATGAACCGACAACGGCGCTGGATGCAACCGTTCAGATCCAGATTCTTCTTCTTATCCGTGAGTTGCAGAAGGAGTATGGATTATCCGTTATCTTCGTTACCCACGATATCGGTGTCGCAGCCGAGGTCGCCGACCGTGTCGCTGTCATGTATGCGGGGCGAATCGTTGAGGAAGGCCCCGTCGGAGAGATTATCAGCGATCCGAAACACCCCTACACAAAGGGCTTGCTCGACGCGCGCGTGGAACGTGCGAATGGCAGAGACCAATTGATCACCATTCCAGGCGCGCCGCCCGACCTAGCCCATTTGCCAACCGGCTGCGCCTTCGCGCCTCGCTGCGCCCATGTGACAGAGGCTTGCGGGATTACTGTTCCATCGCTGGTCTCGACGCAACGATCCGGCAAGGTCGCTTGTGCCCTATATGCCTAAACAAACGAGGACAACCCAGACATCAATTCCAGGCTGATCAGTATTAAGCCACACTTGTCCTAAAGCATCGTGCGTATTATCAAACGCACATATGATACTGTAGGACTTTAAATTTGCTGCATAATTTTTTCCCGAAATCGATTCCAGCTCAAGGAATTATGCATTAGTTCGGAAGCATCATGACGCACATCATTGTTATCAACCCCAACACATCGGACGCCACGACCGCGATGATGACGGGTATCGTGCGCCGATTGTTGCCGGCCGGGATCACGGCTGACGGAATGACCGCGGCATCAGGCGTGCCCATGATCCTGAATGGCTTGCAGCTTGCTGCTTCCGTCGCAAGCGTCAAGGACATGGGGTTGGCCGCAGCTCCACGCACAAACGGTATCATCATCGGTGCGTTCGGAGATCCCGGTCTCGAAGACCTGCGGCAACTGCTGGATATACCTGTCTGCGGCCTCTTCGAATCAAGCGTTCTGCAGGCTGTAGAAGCGGGTCAGCGGTTCGGCATCGCGACGGTCACCCCGGATCTTGTTGCAAGTTTCAGCCAAAAAGCTGCCGCTCTCAAGGCGAGCAGTTTCTTCACCGGCACGAGATTGACCCAAGGCGATCCCCTGTCCCTCGCGAGAGATCCTATTCAGCTAAAAGCTGCACTCTCAATTGCCGCAAAGCAATGCGTCGACCAGGATGGGGCGGAGGTGGTGATCATTGGCGGCGGGCCACTGGGCGAGGCGGCCTCTGAACTCCGCAGAGAGCTATCCATCCCCATCATCGCGCCGATTACCTCTGCGGTTAAGAGCCTGATTCGTATGATAAATGACCACACAAACGCCAGCTAGCACACAGCCGCCGCCTAAGTGACTGCGCTCCGTTGATTCATCGCTAACGCCAGATCGTCCATTGATTTCACTAATGTTTCACGCGGAGTGCTACGGTGCCATGGGTCGACCGTTCCAATAGATTTGTCCGCATCTTGCTGCAGGACAAAAAAATAGGCCCGCCGAAGCGAGCCTTTGTTCTGATTTGCGATATTACGACCTGCTATTTTGCCAAGAGACCCAGCTTTTCAAGGTCGCGTTTCCGGTAGAATCGGGCGTTACGGGCAGTGGGTTCATAAACTGGCTCGATGCCCAATTTCGACAATTCCATCCGGAGTGCGGCACCGAACCTTCCGGATTGCTGAGCATACTGAGTGAGCGAAATATGCTTGTCGATAAAATCCTGGACGGACTGCGCGACAAAGTATTTCTGAGTCCGACGAATCGATGGGTTGAAGCCGTCGATCACTTCAAGCCGGTTCAGGCGAAGAAGCTCCGCGACAGTAGATGTTGTAGTCGATAGCCGGTTTTTGACCTGCTCAGCATTCAGGAGCTTTGGGTCCGGGTCGAGAGGATCAAAAAGCGGGATGTCGTGTTCCTCCGCTGCGTGCTTTCGATTGCGAACTAGGATAGCTTTAATCTCCGAGACATCAACGCCAAGTCCCGAGATCAACCCGGTGTCGTCAAGTCGGCGAAGGCTTCCAAGCTTGCCATCAATTGCAAGTTCAACGAATTGAAGCGTTGTGCAGAACGTAGTCTGCACAACGGTTGCAAATTTGCACAGCCGCAGGTGTTCGGCTTCGTTGGCGCTGGTGGCCTGCAATTTCAGTGCGAACTTTTCGAAATCCGACCGGCGAACGCGTGAAAAGACGCGGACGCCGTCTTCGGAATCTCCGGCGCGGGGCAGGAGGTCGGCTTCGAAGATGGCGCGCATCTGATTGACGTGTATGCCCAAAACGCCTGCCACCTCTGTTGACGTCATCGTGTCGAGAGCATCGGCCAAAACTTCATGACCCTTCTGCGCATCGAAATAGAGTCGACCAGCACTACGCTTCGATTGCTCCAACAGGCCCGCCTTCATCAGCAGCTTGCAAACGCGCTCTTCATCCATCGCAAATTCAATGCTGGCAGAGCGGATCGAATGAAGCCTGCGTTGCCGTGTAGGAAGAACGAACAGGTCATCCTTCCCAATGGGCAGGTATCTCTCTGCGATCTCTTGGAAAAGGTTCACAACCTTCTCGAATTCCCCTTTTTTCCGATTTCGGCGCAACCATGGGCGCAACTCGCCAAAGAATGCTCCCATTTCTCGCGAAAGCGGCCTTTCCGAAGAGGCCGCTTTCGCGATAACCGTTTCAATGCGATCCGCACCTGCAGCGGCGATGTCGAATCCCTTCTCGACTAAATCAATGGCTGTGTCGGCCACTGCATCTTGGTCGTTTTTCTCGTGCGCGTGTGCGAAACCTCCAAAATAGCGGCACAGGTCATGCGCAACATAGCCGTCGAATCCGTCCAAAAAGGCATTGGTAGGTTTGCTCGCGATACGGTCGCCAATGTAAATATCCATCCTCCTCGAACCAACTGGTGCCATCGTCGCCTCATGTTCGATGGTGGTAAGGTTGGTAGCCACAAACCTTGAAAAATCGCCCAGGCTCCGTGTGACCGCCGGTTTCTCCATGATCTTGCAGCCATGGTGCGCGCAAGTTTGGATTGCCCGCGTCATCCAGTTGATCCGGACGTACGGGCGCGTGGCCGGTCGGCCGGTTCCCTCGCGCAAATCTGCCACAACGCATTTCGGGCAATAGCGATGATGAGGCCCCGTCCGCATCTCCTTGTTCATCAGGACTGATCCGAGCCTCCAGTTGCTACCGCCGCCTGCACTCTTGAGGTCGTTTCCCGACAGCGAGGAAACGTCGACGCCTGACCACTTCGAAAGCAGTTCGACAGCCTTAAGATTACCCGCCTCGAACGCTGCGGCGTTGACTGCGTTCAGCGACAGGAAGTCCTGCATGGAGCGATAGCCATTGGCGAGTGCCAGACGGGATACCAAGCTCAGGCGGGTTTCGTCAGCATGGTAGTTCAAGGTAACGCGAAGGGTCATTTCGATGCCTTTTTTCTGGAGCGCTTGGGTTCTACCTGCTTGGGAACGAGATCGATGAGAGCGTTGCTGCGATCAAGATCGACCCAAGCCTTCGCCGTAATGATGTTTTCAGAAGGCAGGCTGCCGGAGGTGCGGCCGTAAACGAATTCAAAGTCCTTAGCCGTAACCGCCGCATGACCTTTGGATAGGGCCTTGAAGCAAGCTGCACGCGCCATTTCAATCAGGGTACCGATGCCGCCACCCGTCGCTTTCACAAGCCGCCCAAGAAAGTCCTCAGTCGTCAGAGCCTTGTCGACTTTCAGGCCGCAGTTGGCAGCGATGTCGGCAAGAATTTCTTGAACACGCTTGTTGTCAGCCGGGGCCGACAGCGTATCAAAACGCATAACATTCGACCGGTTGGGCATTTGCTGGTCACCGGTGAACAGGTCCGACAAATCTTCGACCCCGCTCAGGATCAGGTGAAGGGGCCAATTTTCGATCACCAAGAAACTCTTGAAGCGATCCTTAAGGCCCATAACCGCGTGGGAGGAGCCGCCTTTCTTCAGGTGCTGCGCCTCGTCGAGGTGGAGGAGGATGGTTCCAGAGGCGCGGAGCTGGTTCTTCAGCTCGTCGTAAAGGACAGTTTCATTCGAACGGTAGCTGCCATCAGCACCGAGCATGCGAAGGATGCGGATTGCCAGGTCTTTAGGGGTATTCGTGTACTCGACCTCGATGCTCAGCATCGGGATGATCGTCTCGTTGTGCTCGTTCCGGTAAGGTTTAAACTCGTCGAAGCTATCCAGCACGTGCTTGAGTGCTGTTGATTTTCCGGTGCCGGACTCGCCGATGATCGCCAGGGTGCGGCGGCGGCTGCCGCCTCCTGCCAGGCAATCCTGTGCGTGTTCCCAGAACTCTTCGATTCGAACACGGAGATGTTTGGTCAGCGGGGTAGAGACGATACGGCTGCTCTCGCGGACACGGAGCGCGCGAAGTTCCTCAACCTTATTGATCATGATCAGTATTCCTCGTCGTATTTCGAAAAATTGGAAATGACTTCTTCGGTTTCGGAATCCTCGTCATCCTCTGCCTCACCAGCTTCCTGGGCGGCCTGTTCCATCTTGTCCTTGCTGAACAGTTCCGGTTTGTTGGTGACAACGCCGAGATGCAGCGGGTCATCTGGGAGCGGGCCTTCCTGGAGCAACGGCGGCAAATCTTCCGACGCCACGACATTCCACGCGCCGAACACCTCGGTCTCCCATTTCAGGAAATCGGCTTCAGTCGGGATGCGGGGCGAAAGGCCAGCACGCAGGGTCGCTGCTTCACCGATTTTACGAAGGCGGTTGATGGCCTCATACATGACCTTCAGGCCCTGTTCCGCAGCGGTCGCATAGTGGGAACGAAGTTCATTGCGGGCGGCGACCCATTCCGCCAGGGTTACGGTGTCATCGAGACCAACGGTATTGCGTGCTACGAACCACCCTTTGTCGGACTTAAACGCCACCTGTGCTACGCCTTCCGGGTCGAACTTGATCCAGACGTCGATTTCCCCGTATTTGGTGCGCATGCGTTGAAGTTCGGGATCGTCATAAGTGATGCCCATGAACGTGACGCCATAAGGAGTGACGCGGCGTTTGACCTTGTGGCCGAAAATCTGCAGCATTTCAGCCGAACCTGGCGGGTAGTCGATCTCATATTCCTGGCAGGCTTGGACCCACGCATTGTGGGGAGTGTTTCCTCCAAGGCCTTCGTGCGGCTTGTTGTGGTAGATGTCGCAGATCGCGAAGATGAAAATCTTGATCAGTTCCTCGACCAGCAGACTGGCGTGCCTCTGCGGATCATAATCACCCTTGGCAACGACGTTGTGGAAGGTGCGGCCATCGAAATACGGGGTGATAAGCAGCCCGATGGAATGAAACACCTTCTCGATGAAAGGACGGCAGGTTGGCTGGCCTGCAGGCGGGCGGGTTGCTTCGATACGAGCGAGGCGAAGGACGTCCTGGGTCTTCTTGGCGATAAACTCCGAGCCGTTGTCATGGGTGATGAACCACGGGCGGATTTTTCCGATCCAGGGCGTTTGCGCATCCACATGCGTCGACAGGTGACGTTTATCGGTCATGATCATGCGGATCGTGGCGACAGCCGATGCACCGTTCGGAACAAGGCTTGCCTTGAAGGCCAGGATATAACGAGTGGCCACGTCGATGGCGGCACCGAAGTAGATGCGCTGACGCGGGATTTTATCCTGAATGTCCTCCGGCAGGATCGCCCAGATTCCGGTCTCCACCAGCAGGGACACGAGATCGACATTGACGAAGTCCATCTCGATGCGCTGGCCGGGGGCAAGCACGGTAAAGCTGCGGCGGATCGCCATGAACTTACGGATGGCGAATTTTTCACCCAGGCGGCTTGCTACGACGTGGAACGCATCGAAATTGGCGATCATCGCCTCGAATTTTTTGCGCGAGACTTTTTCGACCTGGCGGTGCACCGCGACGGTTTTGTTATGCTGCTGGAGGGCGGCCAGATAATTGCGGTAGGTGTGGGCCTTGGTGGGACGGCTGCGGTCCAGATAGCCCATCGCTTCTTTATGCGCGAAGGCAATCGAGGCTGGTTTGAATGAAAACAGCTTTGGCCCGGGACCGTGATGGCGAGGCAGAAGTGCCATCACATCCATGTCGCAGCCGTAATACATGTCGTGCCAACGTTTGAAGGTTTTGGCGGTCGGACGTTTAAAGACGATGATTTCCTCCGCCTGATCGGCGCGGCCTTTCTCTTCTTCTTCATCCAGATCGATGAGGTCACCAATGACGTCTTTCCGCCATTTGCGCAGAAACGGCTTCAGTGCATTCTCGGAAAACGGCAGGCGTTTACGCTTAAGCTCGCACTCGTCCGCATACTTTTGCAGCATCTTCTCGCGCCAAAGCGCGATAGTCTGGAGATGCGGCTTGTCGTCGAAGTCGCTCCATTTCTGGTCGCCGAAGGCTGCGCGAAGCGCCTGCTGAGCGACGCCATTATGGCCGTATTTGATTTCGGCCTGATTGGAATCGAGTGCCTTGTAGATTTCTGAGTGAGTAAGGAAAATCTTGCGCTCGGAATCGTTCTCGGCCTGCATCATGTAACCGAGGTCATCGCGCATAAGCGGGATGAAGTTTTCTTTGCGCTTTTTATCTTCGTAAAGGTCCTTGCGGTCCATGCCGATCATGGAATGGATGAAGCGGCGTGCGGGTACAGGGCGAAAATCCACGGGATGTCCTTTCGTTGAATATACGGTGATGAAGGGGTAGGTTCAGGCAGCGCGCAGCCAGGCGAGTTCATCGATCAGGCCGGGATTGACCGGTTCGATGAGGCCAAGGTCGAGGAGACGCCAGATGGCGGTACGGCGTTTAGCGCGAGGCCAGCAGTTCAGGAGCAACTGACCAAAACGGAAAGTACCGGGCAGTTGTTGAACGATGTCATAGAGAGCGGCGCATTCAGCCTGGTCGTGATGAGCACGAGACGAGAGCAGGAAATAAGCGTTTTCGAATGCTTCCTGAGTTGCCTGCGCGTTGGTAACGAGAACCACAGCGTCGGCCACTCCGACCGTGCGCTTGCCTCCCTTGGCGATCCCGGTAATCCCGTTGTTACAGATGCGCTCGATCAGATCGAGCATCTCCTCGCGCTTGCGTTCGTACTTCACGACGATTGCGACACGGGTGCCGTCGGCAAGCTCGATGAAGTAGTCGCAGGTGTGATGATGGGCGACGCCATCTTCATCGACCCATTCGACCTTCGGGTATTGTGAGATCAGCCGGGCAAGGCCGCGATAGGTTTGGAGAACGACACTGACACGATGTTCAAGGCCGCTTTCGTGGTAGATGACGGTGTCACGATAGAAAGTGTGACCCCGGGTCGTCTTCGCCTGTTTGAGCGCAGGAGTGCGCAGGGCGAGGCCATGATCAGGCTCGTGCCAGGCGGAGCGAGGTTTGGCTGCCATCGAGCCGCTGGTTACTGCAAGGTAGCTGATAGAAGCAGCCGGTAGCGGCGATTGATCGACACTGGAGACCGATCCGTTCGGGAAGGAAAGTTCACGCAGTCCCGCGCGTTTCAGGTAAAGATGCTTGGCGATCTTATGGGTATGACGCACGTCCGTGCTCCTCAATTCGGCAAGGCTCCGCCCTTGGCTGAATAGCCAAAGGATGCTGCCTGATGTTTTGGGGTAGGTTGCGTGGCCGCAGGCCCTAGGAACGGTCGAACGTTTTCAGGCGTTCGCCGACTGACGAGAAGAAGCAGTCCTTGACGTCATAAGAGCCGAGGCACTCGACGGTCGAGAAATCGTCAGCCGGATGGTATCCGAACCAGTGGGGCTTGGCGTTGCGCTTACGACGCTTGGGACGCGCGTGTTCGTTCCGTGTCGCCACGGTTTTCATTCCAGGTTTTGCCATTGATCTGATTTCGCTTTAACTGCTAAAATCTGTTCGACGTCATGTCGATGATTGAAGCTGCCAAGCCGCTGTATGGCGGCCAATGAGCGGATAATCCGATATCTTTGCGGCCATGGCAGCAGTCGAAATCAACTGAGACAAGACTCATTTCGGTTGCAAAAACAACCTGAGGGCGTGGCGGATCAAAGCCAGGCGACGTGTCGCAAGGCCTCCATTGCAGACCCATGGTCTTGTGTTGAGAGACAGGCGGACCTGGAATGCGCGTGCGCGCCAGCAGTCGTTAAGGCAGTTAGCCTGCGAACCCGTAGCGAGCGCTTGGCGCTTGATGGGATATTCGGAAGAACGACATACTCTTCTCCAAAGGACGTGGCGAAACGAATGCCATTGCCAGACAGCCGAGTCCAGTCACGGTCGTTAAGATTTTATTAAACTTTGAAGTATGGTTAACGTGATCGCTCCAGGCTGATACATTGTCCCATGCAGCCTCGTGCCGAACAAATAGGGTAACCGTACTGGAGAACCCTACAAATGGAATTTGTGAAGCTAAAAAGACTTGGTGAGGTGCAGGAAAAGCTGAAGACCGTTCTGAGCGAACTTGGCCTGAAACCGCGCTATGACAGAAACTGGGGACGAGATATCTGCTTTCAAAATGAAGACGGCAGCCTGCATCACACAGTGACCATACGTGTCACGGATGCGTTCTTCGAAGATTCCCCCAATCCCTGGAAGGGAACATGTCTGTCGATTGCGGATGTCGGAGAAGAGCCGCTGGGCTATGGCGACTGGAAGTTCGTCGAGTGGGGCTGTTCCTCCGATACCCCGAAATTTCGCGGCGACACCGATGAGGTATTCACCCAGATCGCCACATACCTAAAAGAGTATCCGGTTCTACGCATTCGCAATTCGCATCCCGACCTGATCGACAATACTGACTTCGTAAAGCTCCTGCGCGCCATTGAGCCAACAATTCAGGACAAGACAGATAGTCCGATAACTGTGAACAGGACCGATGGTGTCCTTTCAATCAACTTTGACACTGGGGATGACAAGTGGCGAGTTGATGTCGCCAATTTCAAAGCGAAGCTCATCGTCAATGACGAAGAAGTCGATAAGGTCGGCGGTTTCCACGTCGACGAAGCTAAGGAAATGGTTTGGAAGGAATTGGGCAAGCGCAAGGTCCCAGACCTCGGCTTCTGACAACTCCTACGGCAATCCCTGACCCGTGCACGGGTCAGGGACCTTCTTCCTCTCGTAGGATATGTTCACGCCATTCCAGCGCCCTACGGCGTGCAGGATCGTGGCTCTGTGCCATGCTTCCGAAACCCGAGGGGTTTTTCCACCGCCCACTCGCCAGCTTTTGCCTGGCCGCCTGATCTAGGTCTACGTCTTCACCGGTAAGGGCGGCGTGGATGACATGGCCAACGGCGCGATAGATGACCGGCGGTGTCGTTTCGCAAATTTGCGCCCGTTGCTCATCGTGTGAGCCAAAAAATAACCAGTCGTCTGGAACCCCCTGCAGCCTTTTCAAAATCGGCAGCGATAGCGGCACGGAGTCGGTATGCAGGTCTTCAAACCGGGGCTGGACGATGTGGCTTACGGTTTCGTTGAAGCCGAACTTGTGCCATTTATCGAACCTGTCAGAATTATCGCGAATGAGGCTCAGCGTGTCCGGTACAGATTTATCGCCGTGTTCGGACAGCCATGCCCGCGCCCATTTTCGGTATTTGATCTGGTCTGGTGTCCTCGCTTCTTCGGGGATCGCCTCGATTTTGGGCAAGAAACCGAATGCCACGTCAGCAATGGTATCTCCAACAGTTTGACGTATCGGGTTCGCCAGGATCGGTTGCCGAAGCTGCGATCCATATTCCTTTGCCACACCTAGTAAGATCGATCTCGGACGTTTCTGCGGGACGCCGAACGATAAAGCGTCAAGCTCGAAATCCGTGATCGCGTATCCCAGATCGTCGGCCTGGCGTGCCAGCCTGTTGCGAAAGGGAAGATGCTTTGGGCCGCGAAACTCCGCAGACGTTTCAAAGAAGAAGGCTTTAGGCCGGATATCGCGGAGCAACTGAAACGCGTGACCGAATTGCTGTCGCTTGTCGTCTTCGCCTTTGCCTCTTTCCTTGAACGGTTCGTCCCGCAGCGTCGCCGCAAGAAGATGCACATCGTGCTTGCCTAAGCGATCAATTTGCCCGCTCAAATCGGAGGCGAAACCGTCGCCGTCGATCAGCACGCACCGCTGGTTCCAGGCGTTCATTATCCGTCTTCCTAGTTTCTTATGGTCCCGAGGCTCAAACCTCAGCTCTGGCATGCTTGTACACTTACAGAGAACAACTTTTGCACGTCTCGGTCTGCCTCGGCGGATTGAAATGTAGGTTGCATGAATACGGAAACCGGCAGCATCCAGGCCGAGGGCTTCAACACCGCTCGCGGCGCGCACAATAAAGGCATTGAGTTTCTCGACTGGTCTTGGCGAAAGGCGTTGCGACAGCATGCTGCCGTTATGAACTCCGGCGAGGTAGGCAATGGACGACAACGCGTCCCATTGACCGTAATTGGATGCTTCGGAAGGAAACCCGCCTAGAAACCCGCCTGTTTGAAGCGCCACAAGTGCTTGTCTCGCTTCCGCAAAATATCTGAGTGTCGGATTGCCAATTCCGGCAAGGCCCCAGTTTGATTTTGGAATATCGCGTCCCGGGAATATTTCATCGAATTCCTTGAGAAGGATTTTCGCCAGCGCGATAATATCCTCTTCCTTCTCGCCAAAGAACGTTTCCTCAATCGCACGAACTTTTACGCCCTCCTGACGTAACGCTTCGATTTCTTCATCGCTTACGTCTGCGAAGAAATTGTAGTCTTCGACCGTCTCATAGTAATGACGCACATATCTCAGCCGCTCCGCATATCCCTCCAAAGCGATATGCAATTGCCTGACCGAGGCGGTGAACGACTGCTGTCGCTCACGCGCCATGCGAACACATTCGGCCTGGACACATTCGTCCCGAAGTTTATGAATTATCGCGATATCCGGGATTTTCGAGCGCTCAGGAATATCGCGGAGTAGAGCGATTTCGTTGGCACCGAGAGGTCCACCGGCATTGCTGAGATTCATTGCCTGCGCGATGGTCTCGTCATCGGCACGCACGAGTGCGCGAACGCCGTCATACCCTGTCCCCTGGGACTTTATGCGATCTTCGTAATGCCCGAGCTTCGACGTAACTGCCATGTAGGTGGCGATCTCATCTTCATTCAGGCCGCAGTCGCGCAGAAGGGAGATGATGTTTGCGGTTTCGTACGACCCTCGAAGGCAATCAATCTTCTTGGCGAGCGCAAGAATGCCTTTGCTCTGGTTCAGGCGCATCCGGCTGATTGCGATGCCTGCTGCGTGGAGCTTTTCATCGGATGGCGATCTCTTGCTGGTGCGTTTTTTGGGAGGCATTTGCGACGAGAATTCCTTGCGGCTGATTTATATTTCAATTGCCACACAAGGAATTCTCGTCGTCCAAACAGAACAATTAAACCTTGAACTAACGTGATGGAAATCCATGTTCGGACCTCGCTTAAAAAACTTTTAGCGGCATCGATCCAAAAATGCGCTGTAATTTCAGCGCACCGCTGAATCATGATGTCGCGTTAGGCGGGGAAGTAATTGTGAAGCTACTTAGAGGCCGGGACACGAGTTATTGTATAGAAGGCTACAGATTTCATTGATTTTGCAACAGATGAGGCCATCTTGGCTCAAATAAGATGGTCAGGGGTCGATCAAAAAATCAAGGATTGGGTCATCGGACCGTTATTTTAGCTTAGAATTTCGATATCGTGTGCTTTCAATATTTCGGTGAAGGTGGCGAGGCGCGTTTTTCCGGCTTCCGGAATTTCGGCGTTGAAGAAAGCACTTTCGGAAAACGTACGGTCGAAGGCTGTCGGCAATTCTTCCATGATTTCTAGCATGAAGATGAAATCTTCGTGTAATCCCTGGCAAATTCCGTCAGCCAAGTCACACAACTCCTTCTCACGTATTTTCGTTAGTGCCTCTGCGCCTGTCGCAGCGACTTCTGGAAAAGCCATTCGCCTGTCACTGTAAGTGTGGACAGCGTCTGTGAGACTACTGATCTTTTCATTCAGAAGTAGGAGTTTGTTCGCTAGATCGCTTTCGTTGCTCCAAAAAAGAAACGCCAGTTCTTCGGTGGTAAATTCGAGGGGATCGCGACTTATTCCCGACATCGATACCATTTTCACTGCAATTGCCCCCTCGGTTACTCCGGCGGCGTTTGCGTCATCCACTGCGCTAATAATCAGGCCCATCAGGGAATACATTTGGTTGGTTAGGGCCATTGCCTTGACGCCAATATGCAGTGCGATTGTTTTGTTCTTTCTACGTTGATCTGCCACCTCCAACCTACGGACGCGACGGCGCTCCGCCGCGCTCTGTCGCATGTTTCTTCTGAACTCTGCTCGGGAAATCAAAAACTGGATAACACCAGCAACAGACGCACCCACGACGGCACCTAGCAATGTGGATACAAATAGCTGCCCTCCATCACTGGTTATCCAAGTGAAGATGGAAGGTGGTGGCACACATGCTTCAAATGCATGGGGTGCCAGCGAGCAGAAGGCCTTCAGAAAGTCGTCGATCATGTTGCTTCCTGCATCCTGAATAAAGTCACGGAATCACACTCTGGTCCGGCCATGTCGACATGTGGTCCAGGGCAACACCTAATTCCTTCCAAATTTCACGTCAAAGACGTTTGGGTTTAACCGCGTTGATCACGCGATCAATGACATCGGGCCCATCCGATTTCATTGGCGGGCCGTCAACGAAGTCGGTGCCGGGCTCCACCGGGAAAATCGACAGCTCTTGCATCCCAGAATCTATTGCCCGATGCGCGAAGTCGCGCTCTGGCGGCTTCATAGACGGGTTAGAGACAAAACTGATGAAGCCAGCTATCAGGTCACAGAGCTGGAGGGAGGCGTTCTCGTGGCTCCGAGAGGCAGTGGTGGATTGAACGTTGATGGGTAAGTTTAGCGTTTTGTCGCCAACCTGAATTATTGCCTCTTCTGCCTGAGGGTTCGTCATGACCTTCCACAATTGGGACCGCTTAAAAAAATGAGTGCTCTCATCATGAACAACCTCGAATGGTCCCTTATAGCCCTTTTGCCAGAAGCCCATGCATTGCAGGACAGCGGTGAGATGAAGATCATTGGTGTCATTAAAATCACTTAGATCATGGAATTGCTCAAAACTGTCTGCGCCACGAGACATCATACTCAAAAACATTTCGGACCCGTAGGGAGCAGCAACCAGGTTTGCTCGTAACGTCGCCTGGAGCGCGCCGAGAGTTTCTCCTGATGGTGTACGGGCGAACGTATTGTAGGACTCCAAAAGCTCCGTGGAAGCGCGCTCATCCATGGTTCTGGCGATTGCATAATTTGCCATGTTGGCAAACCGAGCTGCGTAGTTATCAGCGTAGAAATCATACCTCATTGCTCTAAGCATGGGTTCGACTAGATTATCGACCATTTTGCAGATGATAGAGAAGCGCTTGTCGATTTTCGCTCCACAAAAACGGTTACCACGCTGTCCGACCACTTTAGCGAAGGATATAAAAGACCGGCGACCGCTCTCGCGCCTGAACAATGACCTAGACTTGAGTTCCGGCCCCTTTGCTCGGGGAAAGCACTCCTCAATGATTTCAGCTGATTCAGCCTCCGAGATGTTGGTGCTTCCCAAAGTAAAATAGGGTTGATTCCGATCTAGGAGATGCGCGCCGGTTTGACCGCTCTCGTCGAAATATATCCTGCGCATCAAACTATTCCTTTGGGCACGTTGCATACATGTGGCCGTTTGACAGAGATTAGCAACCGGCGGTTTTTTCACCAGACCCAATCGTAGCTCAAGGTAGTTTCCCCCTGTGACTTTCGCAACTCAATTAACCTTTGCCAATGCAATGTAGGGATGCAGCGCAATGCTTAAATCTAGGGCTCATGAAGACGCCGCATACGTGAATATCGGCGACCTGAATGACAAGCATACTGACAAACACGAGCGCTATCGCCGCCCTGCAGGCTTTGCGGTCTATCTCCAGTAATCTTTGTAACACGCAAGATAGAGCGTCCTCTGGACTTCGTGTTGCTACTGCCTCAGACAACGCCGCGTGACCGAGTTAAGCAAAACCTGCTTGGTCTGTTTTTCGCCATTGCTGTCATCTTTATGGCTAATATCGACTCCACGTCGGCCATCAACCGTTATTTCGAGCTTACTAAAGCTGTTATTTTTCGTTGCAGTGCTACCTGAACGTGATGACGAGCAATGTATAAAACTGTAGCATCTGGTCCTGATAAGCGAAAAGGTGAGAAACAATGGTTGCTAGGGTTCTGGATGAGATAGGCACCAATCCGCCGAAAGAAATTCGGGCTCTGATAAAGCTTTTAGGGTTGGCCGCACAGCCTGATCCGTATCGCGATTTTATCAATGAAAATTCAAGCAGGCTGCCGAATTTTGAGGCTCGCAAATCGTTGCTAGAGGGAGGCTACTTTCAACCACAGGATTTCTTGCATCTCTTGCATGCATGCGGAGACGGCGAAGGGACAAGTACCTCAGCTCTGATGCCTCTGTTACGACGTCTGATTGAATGGGGGCTTGTGGTTGATCAATCCATGTTCGGCAGCCACGCTTTCGTAAACTATTCTTGGAGCCAGCCCAGAATCGCGTTGTTTGTGACTTTACGGGTCGTGGATAATGTTCTCCTTGGGCCCAGCTATGTTGCTCGCAAATATCGCGGCAGCGTACCAGCTGTGTACGTTCGGCGAGGTGAGGACGAATATACGGGGACAGGGTTTCTGGCGACTAATAGAGGCGATGGGCTAAAATGCGTAATTGTTACTGCAAAGCATAACGTCGATCCCGAGGAGGGGATAACGTTCGTTGGACTAAACAAGCCCGAAGGCAGCACTTTCAATCCTATTAGTGGTAACTGGATTTTGCATCCTAAACTTGACCTCGCACTTCTCGAAGTTGAATACAATAACACCATCGCTCCGATTTTCCCAATCGGGAACCCATCGGTGCTCACACGAACCATCACCCTCGGCTACCCGGCAATAGCTACGACTGACTCGTCCTATCTCTTGGCCCACGGTGGCGAACTAAACGCCATCGTCAACACCTACCACGGCGAAGATCGGCTAATCATCTCAAATGTGGTCGCACCAGGAAATAGTGGTGGGCCTGTTTTGGACGAGGCAGGACTATGTCTAGGCGTTGTAGTCAACTCATTTGAGACCCAACACGAGGGTGGAGTTGAAAAGGCGAATTCTGCCATTCCAGCTAAACATGTACTGGATTTTATCGGGCCCTACTGCAGTTAGGTATGTTGACTCAAACTTAAATGTAAATGGTGATCTAGAGCGGGAATCTGACCGCGCTCACCGCTTCTCGTCTGCCGGTAAATGTGATTGGTCAAGTGATCAGGCAGCCCTGAGCGTGGCTGAGTGGCAGGAGAATTTTGATCCTCCAGTTTTTGCGACGTAGCTTTAAATCAAATGTCGTTCGGATAGAGTGCGCCAGCGATTTGATTTAGGCTTTCTTCACATGGATACAGTTGCTTTAGCTTTGGAACAAAAACTCGGCGACTTGTTCGACGACGCGGATTTCAACACTGTTCACCGGCAAATGTCACCCTTCAACCTTTTCGAAGCAGTTGGAGCTGTCAGAGCTGAGCTTCGTCATTCAAATTTTCTCGCATATCTGCTGTCTCCGAGCCGTCCACACGGCCTTGGACCATTGCCATTGATCGCCGTACTACGTTCTATTCTGAGCCGCATTCCATCGAATGAGCGGCCGATCATGGCCTTGGAGCTTGTTGCAGGTGACCTTGATGATGCAATTGTCTATCGGGAGCGAGACGATATCGACATCATCGTTGAACTGCCATCTCTCAATTTTGTGGTCGCGATAGAAAACAAAGTTGGCAGCAAAGCAGGAGATGGACAACTGGAGCGGTACGACGTCCGTCTCAAAAAACTCTACCCGGACCATCGACGACTAATGGTATTTCTAACACCAGATGGTACCAACCCAGACCATGCCGGATACGTGGCGTATGACTACGGAGGCATCGTAGAAACGCTGGAGAGCATAATTACCAATCCGCTGGAGCCACTTCCATCGGAGACAGTGCTCATCATAAATCACTACATTGACCTCGTGAGGAAACACATCGTGACCGATGAAAGACTGCGATCACTTGCCGTCAGACTCTACGAACGGCACAGAGAGGCTTTCGACTTCATATACAATTGCCGACCCGAGCCAAGAAATTTGCTTGCTGTGGTGCGTGAGCGAATTGAGTCCATCGAAGGGCTAACCATTGAAAGCACAGGCAGCAATATTATCCGTTTCACTCCGGATGTTTGGGATACGGAACTCCAACTGATGAAAGCTGATCTAACTAAATGGACCAAGACCGGTAGGGGATTACTTTTCGAGGTGAAGACATATCCAAATACTCCAGGCCGAGTAAATCTCTCGCTTATTCTTGGGCCATGCGACAGCGCCATGCGATCCTATGTTTATCAGGCTGCGATGGCGAACCCGAAGCTTTTCCAAGGCGTCGTGAAGCCCATGGGAGTGCAGTTTGCAACGATATTCAGCCGCGATCTATTAACAGCCACCCAAGCGACGGGAATGTCTTTCGAAGGTCAGGAAACGAACGTTTCTTTAGCTTGGTCGAGCTTTCAAAGTGAACAACTTCAACACCTAATGTATGCGATCCTTGAGATGGACCAGCAACTCGTGGAACAGCAAAAACCGGAAATCGCATGAGACAGCGGTTATCTGCTGCATTGATCAATGCAAATGGACGCAGAAAGATATTGACTCTCCTCCATGTGTTCTTTATTTGTTCCAATCATGAAAAAGATCGCTCTGCACCTCATACGAATATCTCGCTGATCCGCTGCCTCCTTTGAGGTTGTGATTAACTGCGTGTATTCGAGTTGTGTAGATGAGTATTCAGTCGTTGCCCTTTGGCAAGACGTCACATACGTCGCAAACCGGTCCCTTTCAGCCCAGATTTAGCCGATGCGTAGGCCGCTTCATCGCCAGGGACCAACTGGCGCGTGATATCGCGTGTTTGTTGGAATTCGACGACGCAGTTTCAAGTTGGAACTGCAGGTCCCTGCTACTCCGCAATGGTTTCGATACCTATTCGCCCGACTTCGTCGCCGAACGCGAGCGCGACGTTTTGGTTATCGATGCGGTTGGGCAGTACCGCCCTCCCTCCTGGATTTCCGAAGCTGTCAGTCATGAAGGTTTCACTTATCGACCACTGTCACGTGGCGACATCGATCCGGTCCGTCTAAAAAACTGCAAAGACTTACTTCAATGCTCCGGCGGTGACGTAAGCTTGGGAGATCGGGTAAGATTGCTGTCGGTTCTGGAAGACCAATCCTCCCTAACCTTGGCTGAGAGCCTCACCCTATTCCAGGACACAAAGCCGATACGTGGCCTGGCAAACATGGCCGTTGGGCGCTTCATTGAGATTGATCTCGATACCGAACTCATCGGACCCGAGACCATTGTTCGCCGCTATCGCGGCTGAGTCTATCCACCACACCAAGTTCACTGTTCGAAAGTTCGCGCCTCAGGCTGCGAGGAGGATAACTGTGCCTAAAACAAAGCATTCACTAAAAACACCACAGGACGCCGCATTGTACTGCACGCTGAGACGTGCACTCAGGCAGGCTCCCGATTTTATCGGAGGCTCTGACTGCGTAGTTCTGCTGAATGTTCCTACAGACCAATCCGGCGAGGACTACGATACATGCGCCGAAAATATCTTGCTTCGATTGTCTGCGGACAGAGACGACATCGCCTACATGATGATCGCCGCCGCCGATAAGCCAAGAACCGTCATCAAGAAGATGGAAGGGGAGTTCAGCCGAAAACGTCGCCTTCTCATCTTTAAGGAAAATGGCGTTGAACTGCCAGCTCAGGTCATGTTGGGCGTGGATGTCAAAGTCGACATCCCGCCAATCTCGACGACGGACTTTCGGATCGGTTGCCGGATTGCTTATCGGATCGATGTCACTCGCGCTGAAGCAGAAACCGCGATGACATACCCATTGCAGCATGTTTGGGCCGCCTTGCGGAGAGGTCGTCCAATCAGGAATGCGTTGACGCGGCTGGCAGAACAATCGGCCCTCAGTGCCAAACAATCGAGTAATAAAAAAGAGGGCCTTCCGCCTTTACAGGATATGTTCGGGTACGGCGCAGCCAAGGACTGGGGGCTTGAGCTTGCCCAAGACCTGAGCGATTGGCAGCGAGGCAAAATCGATTGGTCGGAAGTCGATACCGGGATTGTTTTGTCGGGACCGCCTGGAGTTGGAAAGACGCAATTCGCTGCTGCTCTCGCCCGACAGTGCGATGTACCGATCATTGCGACATCTTTGGCCAGATGGCAGGCAACAGGTCACCTGGGTGATTTGCTGAAGGCCATGAGAGGTGACTTTCACAAAGCAAAGGAAAGTGCACCTTGTATTCTGTTTTGTGACGAGTTGGACAGTTTTGGCGACCGCAGTTCCTTCTCACCAGACAATAGAGACTACAGCACACAGGTGGTAAACGGCTTCCTCGAACACCTGGATGGCCTCGATGGGCGTGAAGGGGTCGTCGTGATCGGCGCAACCAACGCTTTGGATCGTATCGACCGTGCCATCTTGCGACCTGGGCGATTGACCAAACATGTGGCCATTTCCCTGCCGACTGCGACAGACAGGATTGCTATCCTTCAGCAACAACTTGGTCAAAAATTGCCGAGGAAAACGCATCGGAGGCTGATGGCTGCCACCGGTGGGTTTTCCGGAGCCGATCTCGCAAAGATTACCAGAGACGCTAAACGTGTTGCTCGACGCGCCAAACGCGACGTGACAGTGGCTGACATCATCAAATCTTTGCCTGAAATGGTGGCGATCACGGGCGAATTGCGTCGCGCGCTTGCTGTGCATGAGGCAGGCCATACCGTCGCAGTCGTCGCGCTTGAACATGGCAAGTTCTACGGTGCCATGATCATCGACCATACGCGTAACGACAGTGAGAGTGTACCCGGTGGCGGAGCATACTTCGAGGTGCCCAACGTCGGATACCGCACAGTTCAAACCTACAGGGATCGAATTGCGGTTCTGTTGGCAGGGATTGCCGCCGAAGAGGTGCTCCTAGGGGCTGTCAGCGACGGAGCTGGCGTAGGTCCGAACTCTGATCTCGCCCAAGCCACCCGCATCGCCACGATGTTACAGAGTGTTATGGGGATGGGAAACCGTCTTCGTCATAGCTTGGCAAAAAGCGACCGCGAGCTTGAGACCCTTCGACTTCACGACCCCAGTGTCGCAATCTGGGTAGACGATATACTCCGGAGCGAGTTTGAACGGGCGAAGCAAATCATCCGAAGTCAGCTGAAACTCGTTGAGGCTGTTGCCGACGAGTTGGAGGCGAAAGGGAAGGTTTCTGCTGACCAGGTTGCAGAGATGGCGGCGAAGCTCAATGCGCCCGAACGCAGATGATCTGCAACCCGCTCGGCTATCTGCCCGAACGTAGCAAAAACAGATATCGCCCCAGCATTGTGATCGAGCTTTTAACTCGAACGCATGTGACTGAACCCAGGAGTAAATCGAGATGTCCAGCAAGCTGGTTCTAAAGTCAATTTGGAGCAACGGCTCCTGTACATACGCGATCACCTTCAAAAAGATGTCGAGTGAAGACAAGCGGGAAGTGGAACAACTCGCTGACAAGGCTGGCTATACTCGGAATGATGACGTTTGGGCACCGCCCAGGGTGGTGCGGGGTGTGTCGGAGTTTTTCCACGCCATGAACAAGGCCGGTTTCTGCCTGGAATTTGACGATCCTGAAGACGCTCCGTTCGACCTTCAACAGCTGCATCTCACAGCTGACACCCGAGGGGCTCTGGAATGGCTTGGGAATTTCGAACTGTACCACCTGTCAGGCTGGGCACCCGTGCAGGCCGAGGGGAGGTTGGACGGACATCACTTCTATTTTCGTGCGCGTGGCAGTTATTGGCGTTTTGAACTGGGCGGCAACGAACGACAGACGCGATCACCGAGATGGTGGTACGAAGAATCTTGGCCATCCGTGACAGGTTTCGAGGCCGGTTACATGACCGACGAAGACGCCGTTTGCTGCATTCTGAAGGCCATCGATTTTTACAGGAATGGAGACAATCGTCGGTTTATGCCGGAACACCCGGAGTACGAGCGCACGATCTTAGTTGGCTGGTCTATCGGCGCTCTGAGTTTACACACCGCGATGATCCGGTTAGCCATTTCCGGCCACGAGGTTCTTCGAAGGATGCAGGAATTGAAAATCGAATTGCCATATACCGCCGACCGAGAGCTTAAATATGTTGGAGGGTTGCCCGTGCGGCTGATAAAGCCAATTGCTGGCCGCTGAGCGGTTAAAACAAAAGTTAACGCAAAGAGTGGATGGTCTTGACGTTAACAAATCTGCGACGAAAGCGAGTAAATGATCTATTTTTATGCGAATAATAACGAGCCGTACACTCTGTCGACCTCCAACACGAACTGTTATGTGAGAGACGATGACGGCAATGTGGCCACCTTCGAAAACATTTCCTTTCAGGAAAATTTTAGTATCCTTCACATCGATCATTTTGCTCTGACCACTGACGTTCGAAATAAAGGTCGCGGAATGGAAGTTCTCCGTGCATTTGCTAAGGTGGTCGCAAAGCACCAGCCGCCCATCCAGCAGATCAAGTTTTCACTTTCTAGACGGTCTACTGGCTCAACAGAGTCTCTGGCTAACGGCAGAGAACAACTGCTACGGAGAATCGGAGTCAAAGATGTCGGCCAAGAAAAGCCAAATAGTCGCGATGTGATCGTCGTGACTGGAACTTGGTACAGAGATGATTGGTGAGTTTGTGGCCAGATGTACCACGTTGTTGCGCTCAGCAGCGCTAGTCGGCGGGAGAGAGATCGCTACTTTTAAGCGACCTGAGTGCCGGGTATCAACAAAGGCTCCATGCGGGCATGCCACTGGTCTTCCATGGGATTGTAGATTCCCGGCAGGGGGTAGAACCGGTCGATCAGCGTGAAGTCTTTGACGTTCATAGTAGCGATTGCCACTCGGTGAACGAGGGCGACCGCCGCTATGTGAAGGTCTTGTCCAGCTCTGGGCCTTTGCGCTCTCGCGTTTGCAACGAAAAGGTTTTTCAGTCTAGGGTCTGCGGCGAGGACGCCCCAGACCTCTGCGACCTCTTTAGTCGTATCGATGACCGGAAGCCCGGAAGCAGACAGCCTTTGATACCAGGCTGATAAGCGAACCGCGCGAACCGGGTCCTTGTGAGAGATTTCCGTGATGCCCATTTGGAATTCCATCACGACGGCTATTGGGAGCATCAGGTTCTCGGCTGTCTCGATAAACCGGACCACAGCAGGATGTGGGTTTCGCCTGCTTGTTTCGCTCAGAACGCATGTGTCGAGTAGATAGCCGAGTGACATGTCGATAGCCTAGTTTTCGCTAACGTCAGCCTCCCATTCTATGGTTAATTTAGGATTAAAGGTGAGGTGAATGCACGTCCAATCGATATGCGCTCTCGACACTTCGATATTGGTAGAGCTATTGAAATTAATTTTCGGACTTGCTAATAGAAGTTTGCTGGACATTCTTTCCGTTTCCCCTATATGCCAGACTTGCGTCACGCCTTCTCTCGTTATTCGGGAGGCGTGAAGGAATTCTTTGTTTCCGGAGGTGAATGTGTCAGGCGACGGCGCGGAACAATTCCTTACCCTCACAGAAAACGATCAGGAGCTTCACCGCTTTTTTGATCGCGTCCGTGCTGCAGGAACGATAGTTGTGAAAGTTGGCGAGCACGAATTTGTCGTGGAGCATAGACCTACCACCATCACCGATGAAGCACGACGGTTGCTTGCAAGGGGCGGACCTGAGGACTGAACTGATTTAAAGTCAGTGGGCCGAGGAACAATAGGCCGAACACTTTTGTGGCGAAGTAAAATTTCCGGAGGAAAACGTGGAATTGTAGTATTTCACGTCTTGAACTCAGGGATGATCACCATGATATTGCAGGCATCCGGTCACGAGGGGCAACCTGGGGGGGCGGAGAATTACTTGAAGCTGTCAAGCCCGAAGGCCGCCAGCAGGTATGCCATGATGTCCATCCGGACCTCCAGGTATAGCTGGACGCTCAAGGTACATGACGAGCAATCGTACATGCAGCCAATATAGTCCATTATCTCGAATACATGTGCCGTTAGGGTATTTCATACCTGTGCTAAACAGTCGGGGGCGAAAGGTTAACTGGAAGCACACCGGTCCTTTTGCCCCCTCTCGCTTCCGAGGACCACCGTGAAAGCCTGGACAGCTTCAGTTAGGCGATACCCACATTTTGACCCCGTAATTTCCGAAGCTGAAGCAACGGATATAGCCACTGATCCGGATCGCGTCAGGTTGCATACTTTCTATCCTTTTCTTCGGTACGATGAAGGCTGGAACGCCTACACTGAAAAAGGCAAAAGCGGCAAGCGCAAGGATCGTCCCATTCGGTTTGCAGCCCGACTTGATAGCTGCATATTCTCTTACTATCGCCACCTTCTCTCAGCTCCTTATGAAACGAAACTCCAGTCAGAGGGACTGGCGGACGCGGTCATCGCCTATCGTCGTATTGCAAAAGCCAGCGGAGGAGGCGGACAGAGCAACATCGATTTCAGTCTATCGGCTGTAGAGGCTATCCAGTCACAGGGGGATTGTTGCAGCATCGCGCTTGATATCAGCAGCTTTTTTGAGACACTTGACCACGACCGTCTCCTCGATGTCTGGGCCGAACTGCTTGGTGTCCCACGATTGCCAAACGACCACTTCAAGGTCTTTCAGGCAATTACACGTTACGCTCATGTTGACGTCATTCAGGCCTATACGCGACTAGGGTTCTACGGTGATAAAACGGACCGCCACGGGAGAACACGACCTGGTTATTTGAAACCGAGGAAGGAAATCCCAGTCCAACTCTGCGATGGGCGGACTTTCCAAGCCAAGATCGCGCGGTCAGCAACCCAACCTTCCATTATTGAAGTCAACAAATGCGGCAAGGGCGTCCCTCAGGGGGCACCGCTCTCTGACCTCTTGGCAAACGCCTATCTGTTGGATTTTGATAAATACCTTCGCGACGTCTGCAGCGAGTTCGGTGGTAAGTTTTTCAGGTATTCTGACGACATACTTGTGATCGCACCAATCTCTGAAATAGATGCACGCAAGCTCGAAGCAGACATCCGAGGTGCAATATCTACCTACGGCAAAGGCCTTGTAATCAAGGAGGAAAAATCAGCCATCCATCGCTTCGAAGTCAACGGTGACAGACAGGCAGTATTCACGGTCAAAGCCGCCGACAAGAGTGGCAATCCTATGCCTAGCAAACCGTTTGAGTATCTTGGTTTTCGTTACGATGGGAAGCATGTTTACATACGCGACAAGACGATGAGCAATCTCCATCGAAAAGTTGCATCGGTTTGTAGAGCAACGGCAATCCGGCAAGCGAAGCGATATCGTGGAAAGACTGTCCACGACATCCTTGCGTTGACCAACATCGAAAAACTAATTCAGGCGTTTGGCTCGGTGAAGGACTTCAAAAGTAAGTCAGCTGATTATCGCAAATGGACGTTCACAACCTATGCCAAACGCGCATCAAAAACGATGGGACCGTTGGGTAAGCCAATAGAACGTCAGATAAAAAACCTAAGGAGCGCGATCCATAGGAAGCTTGAGTATGAGCTGAACCGCGCACGATAGCGTTCGCTTAGGTCGAGGTGTAGCACATCATTCTCCAAGCAGACCGAGAAGGGCTTCAAAAGTAGAATTTTGTCGGGCTTTATGATCGAGGAGATTTTGATGAAGATGGTTGAGCGAATCAGTCGTAACGTGCGGGGTGGTTGTGGAAGACGTTGACCATGGTAAGGCGATGGCCGACTTTGTCGCCGCGCTTGCGGGCGATCATGACGACTTGGGAGCGCGAATCCGCAAGGTATCGCACACCGCGAAATCTGGTTCTGCCTGTGTAAATATCCACGCGCATTTTCTCGCTTTCCGCAATGGGCTTCCAACCCTCCATGAATTTGTGGAAATTCTGTCGGCCAAGCTGATTGGCTTCTGCTTGCCGAGAAAACACATCCAAGACGCTCAGGCGGGATGGGCCGGTTTGCCACCGATGAAACAGTTAGAGAAGGCCGTCCACCTCCAGAACAAGGCCATTGACCTTTTCAAGCGGGCCAACAAAAGCTCCAACAGAAATGGAGAATTTGGTGAGGTCATCACCTACTTGCTGATTGAATCGGTTCTTCGCGCCCCGCAATTCATCGCGAAGATGAGCCTCAAAACCAACTCACAGATGCCGGTACATGGGTCAGATGGAATCCACCTGAGCTACGACGCAGCAACCAAGCAGCTCAAACTGTATTGGGGAGAGGCTAAATGTTATCAGGCCGTAAATACAGCCATAGAAAGCGCTATCAAATCCGTTGGTGAGAATCTTCAGCAAAACAAGATGTCACACGAGCTGTTCCTGATCGAGCAGCATTTTGACCTGTCGGGGTTTCCTGCGGACTACAAAGAAGCGATCCTTTCCTTCCTCGATCCCTATTCCGAAAACTCGAACATTCGGGTCGACGTTTCGGTCGTTTTCATAGCGTTCGATTTTGCGGCCTTTGCCGAAATGAAAGCACTGGAACCCGGCCTAGTGGAGGCCGCTTTTGCAGAAGAACTAAGAAATGCGCTCCCAGCGCTGGCAGTCCGTATCGATGATACATTAGCCAAGCACAGCGTACCAAGCCACGCCATCGAGGTGTTTTTCCTTCCTGTCGCATCAGTCAAGGATTTGCGCGAACAGTTTCAAAACCGGATCGGGTGGACAACATGATTCAGGAGTTGTCGGATCGTATTTGGAAAAACTCCGTCTTTCACAGCCAGCTGGATACGTTGATCGGCGCTTGGCTTCAGCATGAACTGCAGATTACAGCAACAATGAACCTGTCGGACAAGGACATGGCGCGTTGTATCCAAGCTGCAGCAATCCTTTCGAAAAGCGACGATCCTATGCGTCAGCGAGCAGCCTACAGCATCGCTGCGTGCGCAAACGACCTTCGGTCTGAGGAACTTCCTGGCTTAGCTGGTACTTTGCGATTGGTGCTTACGGGACTTGGCAACTTTCCGGCGTTTACAACGTCTGCGGTAATTAACGACTTCCGCCGATTGCCGATGCAGTCGGCCGTCTATGAGGAACTCCGTCGCGCAACGAATGCGGTATCAATCGGGGATGAAACGGTTGTACTGACTGATTTTCAGGCCCGACTGTGGCAGTTGCTGACTGGCGGATATCGCGTCGCAATATCAGCGCCGACTTCAGCTGGAAAGTCTTTCGTTCTACAGCAGTATCTGCGCGGGCTGGTCCGGGCCGGAAAGCTTGAGCAGGCCTGCTACATTGTGCCCAGCCGTGCGTTAATAGCTCAGGTCACAGACGCAATCGTAACGTGGCGTCAAGCGAACGGGTTTGTGGATGTGTCTGTCATCAATGTGCCTATGACTGCTGAGGTCGAGCTGCCGAGGAAAGCGATCTTCGTGCTGACACAGGAGAGGCTTCAGGCGCTTATGGGGTCGCACCCCGATTTTGCGCCAACATTGATTATATCTGACGAGGCTCAGAGTATCGAAGAGGGCTCTCGGGGCGTGCTCCTGCAGAATGTCATCGACAAGCTGTTGGCTCGGTCACCGAACGCTCAGCTCGTATTTGCTGGCCCTAACATCAAGAACCTAGATGCATTCGCCAAGATATTTGGCATCGATAAGGTCGAAGAAGTCCAGAGCCGATCACCAAGCGTCGTACAGAACTTGATTGTCGTGAATACGAGATCACCGATTAGAGGGCGGGTTTCTGTTCAGCGGCTGACGGCTGACGGTCGAACCGACTTGGGATACATGGAGATTGGCAAAGCACTTCCAAGCACCAGGGAACGCCTCGTTCGAATTGCGGACCGATTTGGTCGGCAGAAGCCATCGATTGTATACGCCAATAGGCCATCCGACGCTGAGGGTGTGGCGCTCGGATTAGAGGAGTTAAATCGGTCGACTGAGCCGAATGAGCGGCTGCTTGAGTTATCGGAATTCGTCAAAGTTGCTGTACACCCAGAGTACGATTTGGCGAAATGCTTGTTGCGTGGCATCGGCTTCCACTACGGTCGTATCCCAGCCTTGGTCCGCCGGGGCGTAGAAAGCGCCTTCAGCGACGGCGACATCCGCTTTCTCGTTACGACAAGCACCCTTATCCAAGGCGTGAACTTCCCCGCAGCCAATCTTTTTGTTTGCAAACCTAAGAAAGGCCAATCAACCGATCTTGAACCTGCCGAATTCTGGAATTTGGCGGGTCGAGCAGGGCGGCTCGGCAAGGAGTTTCAGGGAAACATCTTTCTGATCGACTACGATGAATGGACGACAAGCCCTGCCGACAAAGGCAACGAGATCGAGTTGAAGAGCTTTTTGACGGAGACCCTGTCCACCCGCCTCGACGAGGTTGAAGCTTGTGCATTGGAGAGTAACCCGCAGCGTGAAACCTCCGATCTCGCTGACGTGGAGGCTACGTTCGCTAGATTGCTGGCAGATCACATGGCGGGACGCCTTGATCAGACGCTCACGCGTTGTGATGTAGAGGAGGGTGATCGGGATCGGTTGCGCAAGGCGCTCGATGTCGCGCAGTCCAGAGTGTCACTTCCTTCGGAAACGATTGAGGCAGCGCCGACGGTATCCGCGCTCCGACAGCAGCGCCTTGCGACCTACCTAAAATCGGAGATCAAGGGCGGTGGTATTCGAAGACTAGAGGAGTTGATCCCACGCCATCCTCGTGACGACGCCGCATGGAAGACTCTGTCTGAGATTTATCGCATATGCCATGAACGAATTCTGTCGGTCGATGTCCCAAAGCTCCACTTAAGAATGGCGGCTATATCACTAAGCTGGATGAGAGGTGATCCTCTTCCCGCAATCATTGAAAAAAACCGGGAATACAACAAGGGCGACACAATATCAGCAGTTATCCGCAACACCCTAAACGACATCGAGCAGGAGGTGCGTTTCAAGTATTTCCGGTTGGCCACATGCTATATCAGTGTATTGGCACATTGCCTGAAGGAATCAGGCCATACCGACTACCTGTCCAGCTTATCCTCTTTGCCGACGTACCTTGAGATGGGGGCGTCCGATCAAACAATGATCAGCTTCATCGCCTTGGGTCTGTCACGTCATACCGCAAAGGAACTGATGGAGTTTACGGTAGAGAAAGAAATGGACCCCGCTACTGCTTTGAAATGGTTGCGACAGGAGAATTTTGACAGCCGTATCGCTTCCCCCATGGTTAGACAGGATATCGTCAGAGTTCTTGAAAGCGCAGGAGCCGCTTAGTCTACGAGCGCAGGCTCAGTCGAGATGCAGGTATGATACGAGAATTTATCCCAAGTCCCGTCAAGCCGGACTACGCGAAAGCACTGCGTTGCGTAGTCCGCTGCTTGGACCTCGAAATGGTGAATACCGTCGCCGATTTTCTCTACGCTTTCCGGATGCCGCTCAAGCAAACTTGCGAGGTCTAGAGCGTCCTCTTCCGAGACAGTCTCTCCGGGTCGATAGCGATTCAGCATCTCTGCAAAATATTTGCTGGCATCGCCTTTCTTATCGAAAGAGCGAGTTTTCAAGATAACAGGGCGGCCACGAGCCATACAACTTCTCCATTATATACTATGGAGATGAAGTGGGGACGAATTAAAACAGTTGCAATACTTGGTCGTCCATTTTCCGTTGGTGTGGACGAAAGTCAGTTCCATGGCGAAAAACCCCATAACTAGGTAAAATTGAAGACTTGGCTCGCTCACCAGTCAGAATGTCCCCGCGCGCTAGTTCCTACCCAAAACTCAGGTCTGGTAACGGCAAACATTTAGCGAGGGTTTGTATTGAGACAAAAGCAAGCAGGCAGTGTTGCCTAACGGTGTCAAGCGTGAAGGTCGACGGCGACATCTTGGTAATCTGCCGCATGCTCCTGGCAATGGGCGCGCACGCGCTGAAGCCAGCTCTCGTACCAGACCCACATCCCCTTATATTCACCATCACGGCCGAAATTATTGGCCGGATTTTTAGCATCCAGCGCGTGCCATAGAGCTGTGTGACTTCCTTGTTTGAACTTGGGATAGCCCTCTGCTTGCATGATCTCGATAATCTGCTTGCCGAGATACCGTTTCTTTTCGACCTCCTTGAGCAGCACGCGGTTGATCTCGGCGGCTTCTTCAGACCCCGGCTTCACGAACTCAACGGCGAGGTCGGCCGCCGATTTTCTGTTCGCAAGCTTCGGTACAAATACGACACGGTATGCGAAATCAGGATCGGCCATCTGTTCATCTGAGAGCCCGTTGTGGAACTCATCCATCAGCGTCTCGATGTGCGCCGGAAGAGAACTTGCCTTCTTCAGGATGGAGCGCTGGTCTGAACTGAACGTGACAAACTGCAGGGCAATGGGAAGGCGACGTTCGAGGCCGTACTGGCCACCGAATAGCTTTTTGATCGCTTCATTGAAATTTATGCAGCAGGCTTGCATCTTCGCACTAACCGCGTCGTCAATACGGCTGGTCATGCGATGCTCAATCTCGTGCCGGATCATGATCAGGAATTCCAGGTTCTTCACAGCACCACCTGGTATAGGGCATCTTCCATGCCTGAGGCACATGCCCAATTCCCAATAGCAATCCTCTCCAGAGGTCGTCTTTTTGACAGTGCCGTCCGCGTTTTTATAGCGATAATCGATGCCCTCTCGCCGGTAAAAGGCATGCATCAGGTACGTCCAGGCGATGACGCTGGTAACGATAAACAGTTCTGCGCGGAAGGTGAGACCTGCACCATTGAAGGTGTGAACGGCTGCGATCATTGCCTCACGAGCCTTGATCAGCAGCTCGTCGCCGCGCACGCTCAAACCAGTCGCCGGATCAATGTCTGGCCAAGTCGCCAGATAATCGCTCAAGTCATCGTCGGTTGCGGCCTTAACAGCCTTATGCTTGCTTTCAGTTCTGATTTCGGAAATGACACGATGGTTCACCGACCGTGTCGGTCTGGTGAAATATGCAAGGATTTCTTGATCGCTATACCTGCCTCGGGCAAGCATCGCCTTGACCAAAGCGATTTCCCACCTCTCAAGCGGCAGCCGTGGTTTCTTCGCCAAATCCATCCCCCCTGGTGAGCGCAAAGATACGACTAGAAACGCTGGTGAGTCGCAACTTTTAATTTAGGCATGATGATGCTCTGGCAGGAAAACGACGGAGATGCTCTCGTGCGCTACTGCTTACCACTCGGTAATCTGTCCGGGTTTAGGTTTGCACAGCATATTTAATAGTGAGACATTCTGTTGGAACGAACTCGGACGGGCAGCGTCGCCTTCTTCGGCGACCCACATGGCAACTTCCGTCCTGTGCGCGAAATGCTATGGCATCATCACCCCGCTCATTCCATTTTCCTTGGTGACTTTGACTTGGATCGGCCCCTTGATTTAGAACTGGCGGACCTGACGTCGGTCGGTTCGAGCATCTTTTTCATCCATGGCAATCATGACGCCGACCGGGAACGTTGGCACGACTTCGTTTTTGCATCCGGTCTCGCAAGCAGCAATCTGACCGGTCGTGTCGTTGCGCTGGACGGCGTTCGGGTTGCGGGCTTGGGTGGCGTATTCCATCCCGACGTTTGGCATCCTCAGAACGCTGGAGGCATCCCCAAGTTCAGTACACGGAGTGAGTATCTCAGCGCCCATTCAAGATCGACGTGGCGCGATGGACTGCCCCTGCGTCATCGGTCGACGATATTCCCTGAGGACTTCAACTCACTGGCCGCACTTGAAGCTGACATCTTGATCACGCATGAAGCGCCGTCGACCCATCGATATGGGCACACTGAAATCGATGACCTTGCGGAGGTTCTGGGAGTAAAGACCATTGTGCATGGCCATCTTCACCAGGACTACCGCGCTACGCTTCCTAACGGCATCAAGGTGATTGGCTTGCCAAAAGCGGGCGTTCTCGTCACGTCGTTCTCAGTGCTGATCTGACCATTCCGTTCGAGCACACACCCTTGAGGACTCATTCGATCACAGCCTGAACGCCATAAGACGTTGCGGCCGACTGAATAGGGAGCAAGAATCGAAGTCGGAAACCTCTCAATAGGGTTGGATGAATGACGACAGATGTTCCAGTTGACGACCTCCTGAGGCAATTTCTCCGGAAAGTGCTGGGTGATGTCATCGCGGAGGAAGCTGCAGGCAAAACGGGTCCTGCCACGCAAAACCTGAGATTAATTGAAGGGTTGCTTTTCACCTACTTAACCCGAAGCGGCACAACCTGGTCCGAAATCTCAGCCTCAGTTTTTCCTGACGATCCTGTTAGCCTGCTCTCGATTTCGAAAGTGCTTGAGAAAACGGGCGACAGGCTGATCGGCATCTTCTTTACCATTGGGCCACCGTTGGCGAGTGACCGAAACATCTGGAACATCGTCAACCGAACGACCGCAGCAAGGTATAGGCTGCTTCCGGATATCCTCACGCAGGTATCTGAAAGTTAACTTTCGTCTGAAATGACTAACGGCTCAGGAGAGCTTCTATGTCAGACGATGAGAAATGGCTTGCTGCTAAAAGCCGATACAAAGCGTTCCGAGAAGATCGTGATAGTGCCTATCTGTTGAAAATTGTGATGCAGCAGTTCCAAGATACGGGTCGCATTGGCGCTCATTTTGGCCGTCTTGCGAATCAAATCATGGCCGCTAAAAATGCCGGAGATGACTACACTGGCATTGTTGCGTTGGCCGACTACATTGACGAGCCGTTTGACGCAGAGCCCTCGGAATTCGAAGACGTCGCCAAGCAATACTGGCGCTTCGAGCGCCTAGCTCACGAGTATCAAAGCGCCATTCGGTTGCCGATCCTGCCGGACGCGATATACCTTCCAGGCCCGCAACATTACGAAGAAATTGTGTCTCCGTTCGGCAAACACAGCAACCGGGTCGATCAGGAAGATAACGAATTGGACGCTGTCTTTCGATTCCTCGCCGGTAGGTTCAAGTCGCATCCGCACATGGTTTATTGGTTTGCACAGTTCCGTGACGCAGCCGAACCGGGAGAAAGCGCTTACGACTGAAAACCACTACGGCATAGCGCTCGCCTTAAATCTACGCGCTTATTTTCAGCCAAAACGTTTGCTTTGACCGGGACGGTGTCCGAGCACGAAGACGACTGCGCTGTAAGCGAAGGAAAAAACTATCGGATCGGATCATCCACAGCAGCGGTTATTGCGACGAACCAAAGGAGCGCAATCACTAAGTGGCGTGAACCTATCTGTTATGAGATATGAAAATGGTGCTGCTAGAGAGATTTGAACTCTCGGCCTCTCCCTTACCAAGGGAGTGCTCTACCCCTGAGCTATAGCAGCATCTGGCGAAGCGGTTTCAACCGCTGCGGAACGAGGGGGCTATTGCCACAGGTTTTCGGGCGGCGCAAGCGGCAAAACGCTGTTTGGTCAATAAAAACGTCAAAGCCACGCCATCTTCCGGTTTATCCACATTTGCGCTATCACCCCGTCATGACAGACGAGAGCGACCCATCCAAAGCTGAGCGCGTGGCCGAGGCCAAGCGGATTTCCGCACGTGTGACCCAGGCTGAAGCCGAGCGGCGGCGCGAGCGGGCGGCCCAGAAACTGCGGGAAAACCTGATGCGGCGCAAAAGCCAGGCACGGGCCCGCCGAGCGGGCGACGCCGATGAGACCGAAGGGCTTCCTGCCGCATATTCGCCTCAACACGATGACAGTGAGGCTTGAAAACGGCGAATTGAACGGCGGGAAGTTTTCGTCTAAACACCGCCTTTCATTGCGCTGGCCGTCGCGCGTCGTGCAAAGCATTCTTCAAACCAGGAAAGGCGGGGGCATGCCTTGCCCTCTGATCACGCTTTATGGATCGTATCAGGATTGTCGGCGGCAACGCCCTTAACGGCATCATTCCCATTTCAGGTGCAAAGAACGCCGCCCTGCCCTTGATGATCGCCTCGCTCCTGACCAGCGACACGCTGACGCTTGAAAACGTGCCACATCTGGCAGACGTCGAGCTTCTGCTGCGCATTCTCGGCAATCACGGCGTCGACATTGCCGTCAACGGAAGGCGCGAGCGCCAGTCGGGCAGCTATTCCCGCACGATCCACTTCACCTGCCGCACCATCGTCGACACCAACGCGCCTTACGACCTGGTATCGAAGATGCGCGCCAGCTTCTGGGTCATCGGCCCGCTTCTGGCCCGTGAAGGCAAGGCCCGCGTCTCGCTGCCAGGCGGCTGCGCCATCGGTACGCGGCCCGTCGATCTATTCATCGAGGGCCTGCGCGCGCTCGGCGCCACCATGGAGATCGACAGCGGCTATATCGAAGCGACAGCGCCGAAGGGCGGGTTGATCGGCGCCAGCTATACATTCCCCAAGGTGTCGGTGGGCGCGACCCATGTGATGCTGATGGCGGCCTCGCTTGCCCGTGGCACGACCGTCATCCACAATGCCGCCCGCGAACCTGAGGTGGTGGATCTCGCCAACTGCCTCAACGCAATGGGCGCCCGGATCACCGGCCAGGGAACGTCCACCATCACCATCGAAGGCGTGACCAGCCTGTCAGGCGCCCGCCACCGGGTGCTGCCCGACCGGATCGAGACAGGCACTTATGCCATGGCCGTCGCCATGACCGGCGGCGATGTGACGCTCGAAGGCACCGATATCGCCCTGCTCGACACAGCTTTCGAAGCGCTGCGCCGGGCCGGCGCCGAGATTACGGCCGTCGAGGACGGTATTCGCGTGATCGGCCATGGCGATGCGATCCGCCCCGTCGATATCGTCACCGAACCCTTCCCCGGCTTCCCGACCGACCTGCAGGCGCAGTTCATGGGCCTGATGACCCGCGCCCAGGGCGTGGCGCATGTCACGGAAACCATTTTTGAAAACCGCTTCATGCATGTGCAGGAACTGGCCCGCCTCGGCGCCAAGATCACGCTCAGCGGCCAGACAGCCCGCATCGAAGGCGTGCAGCGCCTGCGCGGCGCGCCTGTCATGGCAACCGACCTGCGCGCATCGGTGTCCCTGGTTATTGCGGGACTTGCCGCCGAAGGCGAAACGCTGGTCAACCGGGTCTACCATCTCGATCGCGGCTTCGAGCGGCTGGAAGAAAAACTGACCCGCTGCGGCGCCGTCGTGGAACGGATCAGCGACTGACCCGTCTGCTGCGACACTTTAAACATACGGCGAGGTTTCGCCGTTGCTTAATCGGGAGCGGCAACCTATCTGCAAGGCTAATGCAGATATAAAGTTCTACAGCGAACCTTTGTGCGCCATGTGCGGCGCACGGCGCTGTAGGTGCAACAGCGGGGCCGTGCGTATGACTGATCTTAAGCTTCTTTCCCTGGATGAAGAGGACCTCGCCATCCTCTCTGCCCATTTGCAGGATGCGGTGTTCAAACCTGTTGATGCCGATTATTCGGCGAAAACCGGTGTGTTTTCCATAGCGGTCAACCGTTTCGTCTGGGAAAAGGCTGGCGAGCGCGGCGGGATTTTCCGCCGCAAGAAAAGCTTTGAGCGCCGGCGCGCGGTGTTGAGCGTCAAGCGCGTCCGATCAGTCCGCTCTATCGGCTTTACCAGGGGTGACAGGGAGCAGGTGCTGAACCTGCTTGCCGTGACCTTCACCCGCACCGGCGACGGCCCGGAAGGCCGGCTGGACCTGGTCTGCGCCGACGATGCCACCATTGCTCTTGATGTGGAATGCATCGAACTTCAGCTTGCAGATACCGGCGGCGCATGGGAAACCACATCAAGGCCCCGGCATCCCGGGGCCTGAGACGGAACGGCGGCAGGCGGAAGAAGGAACAGGGTGCAGTGGCAGTATGGCTTGAGCAGGCAGGGGATGATTTCGAGGCACGCTTTGCTGCCTTTCTCACCACCAAGCGGGAAGTATCCGAGGATGTAAACGCCACCGTCAAAGCCATCATCGATGATGTCAGGGCGCGAGGCGATGCGGCTTTGGCCGAATATTCCCTGAAGTTCGATGGCCTTGATTTCGCCACCACGTCGATGCGCGTCACCCAAGCCGAGATCGATGCCGCCTTTGCAAGCGTATCGCCTGAGCTGATCGACGCACTGCGGCTCGCCGCCGAGCGTATCGAGCGCCACCACGCCCGCCAGATGCCGAAAGACGATATCTATGAAGATGCTATCGGTGTCGGGCTCGGCTCGCGCTGGACCGCCATCGACGCCGTCGGCCTCTATGTGCCTGGTGGCACCGCCAGCTATCCAAGCTCCGTGCTGATGAATGCCGTGCCTGCCCGCGTCGCCGGCGTGCCGCGGGTCGTCATGGTCGTGCCCGCCCAGGGCGGTGCCATCAACCCGACAGTGCTGGCTGCTGCGAAGATCGGCGGCGTCACCGAGATCTACCGGATCGGCGGCGCACAGGCCGTTGCCGCGCTCGCTTATGGCACTGAGACCATTGCACCGGTCGCCAAGATCGTCGGCCCCGGCAATGCCTATGTCGCCGCCGCAAAACGGCAGGTCTTTGGAACTGTCGGTATCGACATGATCGCCGGCCCGTCTGAAGTGCTCGTGATTGCCGACAAGGACAACAACCCAGACTGGATTGCAGCTGATCTGCTCGCCCAGGCCGAACACGATCGTGGCGCGCAGTCGATCCTGATCACTGACGATGCCGCATTTGCAAGGTCAGTGGAGACTGCTGTGGAACGGCAGTTGAACACACTGACCCGTGCCGAGACAGCAGCAGCCAGCTGGCAGGATTTTGGCGCGTTGATCATCGTACCGGATCTAAATGCCGCCGTGCCGCTGGCCAATCGTATTGCCGCCGAACATCTGGAGCTGGCGGTTGCCGATCCCGATGCGCTGATGGCCGGCATCCGCAATGCCGGCGCGATCTTCATCGGCCGCCATACGCCTGAGGTGATCGGCGACTATGTCGGTGGCTCCAATCACGTGCTGCCGACGGCGCGCTCCGCCCGCTTCTCCTCCGGCCTGTCGGTGCTTGACTTCGTCAAGCGCACCTCGATCCTGCGGCTCGGGCCGGAGCAGTTGAAGCAACTGGCACCGGCGGCCATTGCGCTGGCGACCAGCGAAGGGCTCGACGCTCATGCGAGGTCGGTTGCCATCCGGCTCAATCTCGAGGACTAGGCGATGGCCAAGGGCGACTTCAAGCTCTGTGATGTCGTTCTCGACGAGACGATCGGGCGCTCGACGCCCGATGTCGAGCATGAGCGCGCGGTCGCCATCTTCGATCTGATCGAGGAAAACTCTTTCGAACCGGTGGGTCATCCGGGCGGCCCCTATCGCCTCAGTCTCTCGCTGGTCAATTCCCGCCTGGTCTTCACCATTACTACCGAAGACGGCGAGACGGTCGCCACCCATATCCTGTCGCTGACGCCACTTCGGCGGATCATCAAAGACTATTTCATGATCTGCGAGAGCTACTATGAGGCGATCCGCTCGTCGACGCCGAGCCAGATCGAAGCGATCGACATGGGGCGGCGCGGCATTCACAATGACGGTTCACAGACATTGCAGGACCGGCTGAAGGGCAAGATCAATCTCGACTTCGACAGTGCGCGGCGGTTGTTCACGCTGGTCTGCGTGCTCTATTGGCGCGGATGAGGCGGCCGGGATGAGCGAACCGACCGACCATGCAGCCGATGCAGCCCCCAACCCGGCCCCCAGTGCCGAGGCGGATCAGGAGCGGCGCATGCCGGGCGCCGTGCTGTTTCTCTGCGGTATGAACGCGGTTCGCTCGCCAATGGCCGAGGCAATTGCCCGGCGCATGCTGCCCTCAGGGGTCTATGTCGCCTCCGCCGGCGTTCGTCATGGCGAGCGCGATCCTTTCGTCGACGTGGTGCTCGACGAAATAGGTCTCACGCTCGGCCGCCGCCAGCCGCAGACGCTCGACGACCTCGAAGACGATTTTTTCGACCTCGTCGTAACGCTTGCGCCCGAAGCCCATCATGCGGCATTGGAACTGACGCGGTCTTCATCTGTTGAAGTGGTGTATTGGCCGATGCCGGACCCAACGGTGGAAGCCGATACCCGCGATCAACAGCTCTCGGCCTATCGCGACGTGCGCGACAGGTTGACAACGATGATCGAAGAGCGCTTCAGAAGGCCCGGAACACGGCCGCTGGGCGGCGTTTGAAACAAATTCGAAAAGCCCGATCTACAAGGTTCACAAAAGCCCGTTGATTGTGTAGGTTCCGGCCACATTTTGACCGGGGCGGCAGACGCTCCGATGAAACTCACAGAAAGACAAGGCATCAATGGCTAAAGAAGAAGTCCTCGAATTCCCCGGTGTCGTTACGGAACTGTTGCCGAACGCCACATTCCGGGTGAAGCTCGAAAACGAACATGAAATTATCGCCCACACGGCGGGCCGCATGCGCAAGAACCGTATCCGCGTTCTCGCCGGCGACAAGGTACTCGTTGAAATGACCCCTTACGACCTGACGAAGGGTCGCATCACCTATCGCTTCAAGTAACGGCGAGGAGCCGCGCATGGCCGGCAAACGCAAGCTGATCCTGGCATCAGGATCACCCCGGCGAGTGGAACTGCTGCGACAGGTGGGCCTCGAGGCTGATCGGTTGATGCCGATGGACCTCGATGAAAGCCCTCTGAAAAACGAGCAGCCACGCTCGCTGGCGCGCCGGCTGGCCACCGACAAGGCCAAGGCAGCTCTCGACGCCATTGAGGATGAAGCCGACTGGAAAGGCTCCTTCATCCTGGCGGCCGATACGGTGGTCGCGGTCGGCAGGCGTGTGCTTCCCAAGACAGAGTACAGCGACGAAGCAATCGCTGCCCTGAACCTGCTCTCCGGCCGCAATCATTGGGTGTTCACGGGCGTCTGCCTGATCACACCCGACCGTAAGGTCCGGCAGAAGGTGGTGGAAAGCAAGGTGCGCTTCAAACGCCTGTCCGATAGCGAAATCAATGCCTATATCCTGTCGGGAGAATGGCGCGGCAAAGCAGGCGCATACGCCATCCAGGGCATTGCCGGCAGCTTCGTGCAGAAACTGGTGGGCTCCTATCCCAACGTCGTCGGCCTGCCGCTCTATGAGACGGTGCAATTGCTGGCGGGCGAAGGCATGGATGTGCAGGCACGCTGGCCAGAAGGTTAGTCTTTCTCGTTCCAACGGAACCTCACACATTCCGCAACAGGCTCGACAAGGTCTTAAACCGGACCGAATTTTCGATAATATCGAGCGAATTGAACGTGTTAACATTGCCGTGAGATCTGACAGATCTCACGGTGCTGTCGTGCCGCAAAGGATGCAATCATGAGCAACCAACCAACCCCGAGCGCCAAGATCGAACCGCTGCGCAAGCCCCGCCCCTGCCCGGAATGCGGTCATCCGTCACACCGGGAACACTATCCCTTCTGCTCGGACCGCTGCCGTAGCCTCGATCTGTCGCGCTGGCTGAAGGGCTCCTATGCCATTCCAGTGGCCGAAGACGAATCCAACCCCGAGGACGACGGCCGCTTCTGACCTAGGACAAGGTAATTTCGGCGTAAGCTTCTGTTTGTAAAAGCTTTTCAATCTTTTTCATTCTACCGTCAAAAAAGTGTCGTTTGCCGCTGGACATGAAGAATTTAGATGGTATAACCGCGCTGCTTCCGGGGGAAAACTTTCCCCCAAACGGCAAACGGGCCGCTAATTCGCTCGTTTGGCCAGGATGCCCGGATAGCTCAGTTGGTAGAGCAGCGGATTGAAAATCCGCGTGTCGGTGGTTCAAATCCGCCTCCGGGCACCATTAACTTACTGAAAACTTTAAGTTTTTGAAAAGCTCTTTGATCCAGCTTGTTTTGGAAATACGCTAGCGCACATCTAGCACACTCCGAAAATTTGCTCTTTTCCCTCAAGTGTCTTCGTGCCTGCTCAGGCCGCGGATTAGCGCAGCTTTAACGCAGGCGTGCTAGCAACGTAACCGATTTCGGAGAACGTCATGTTGCAGCACGCAAAGCAGCCCAAACAACCTTTTACCCTCTTTCAGCGTCCTGGCGGCACCATATGGTCCGTACGGTTCTCAGCCGGCGGCAAACAGGTTAGAAAAAGCCTTGACACCGACAACTACGATGAAGCGCATCATCGGGCCTACCAGATATGGAGCGAGGCCAATTATCGGGTGAAGAATGGGTTCACCGCAGTTGTTCGTCCGTTCGGGGAAGTGGCCGAGGAGTTCATCAAGTTTGTTGTCGCTGAGAGCGAGCGCAACGACCGCAGCGAATATCATTCCCGCGACTGGCCGCCTGTTATTCGTCGCTATCTCGTCGGCTTCTTCGGCAACAAGCCCATCGATACGATCCGGGAACCGGATATCGAACGCTACGTGGAATGGCGTCGTAATTATTGGGTTTCGGGTCCGGGCAAAGATATCGATTTCATTCGCTACGAGCGCGGTGGGAAAATTCTGCGCCGTTCGGCACGCCACGAAGTGCCAACGGTAAGTCGGCAGCGTGGGGAATTGACTATCGTGCGGGCGTTATTTCAGCAGGCGCTGAAGTGGGGATATTGCGGCAAGCTCGACATTCCAGATATCAAGGTTCGAAAGCGCGTTGATAATAGTCGCCCGAGCTTCACACCGGAAGAATTTGAAACGCTTATCAGCACCAGTTTGCAGCGCATCTATCCCGATCACAGTGGGCAGGGAAAATTGATCCGTGGCAAAGATGGTAGAGTATGGCGACAATTTCGGCAGAACCTGCATGTCATCTCCGACAGGTTGAAACTGCACGCTCATATCGAAATCGCATCCGGCACCGGCATGCGCCCAACGGATCTCAAAAATCTCAATTGGGGCCATGTCGTGCGCTTTCGCTCCGTACGGCAAGGCAAGCTGGAAGATCAGGACGTGCGCTTTCAAGTGCAGGGCTGTGTTTCGGCGTGCAAAATTGACCCCATTAGCGGGGTGATCGGCGTCCAATTTTGACCCCCTTCGGATTTATCTGACC
>NZ_MKIN01000015.1 GCF_001938985.1 Gillisella taibaishanensis
GCCGCTAGCAGCGCCGCCGCCCTCGTCTTCTGGAGCCGGGTTCTAAGCCCACACCCTCATCATGTCAAACCCATTTTTGCGCCGAGAATCATTTTTCGAATAAGAGACTGAAAACAAACCATAATCAAACGGATTTTTCACTGGCTCGTCGTTTTCCCAGGATCTTTACAGGCTGGAAAGGCTGGCGAAGGCGTGACCACCCTCCCCCTCAGCGCCACTGGGTGCGGCAAAACGGTGGAGATGCGCTGTTGGAACCGGCTATTATATGGACGACCCTCGTTTTTTCTCGCTAAAGTAGGGCCGCATTGGTTCTGCAAGCGCGAGAAACGCGAGCAGATGAAAAGGGAATACGGTGAGGACGACCCCAGCGGGACCGAGACCGTAGCTGCCCCCGCAACTGTGAACGGTGAGCAATGTCCATCATGCCATTGGCCTAGGCGCCGATAAGGCGGACAAAGCTTCGACCCGTGAGCCAGGAGACCTGCCAGTGTTCACGCCGTAAATGCGGCTCCCACGGATTCCCGCGCGGAGGGCGCGGATAAAAGGACATTATCTCATGCATATAGAAGTCGGTATTATCGATCCGGCGCGGGTGGCGCTTGCCAACGCCGCCGCCCTATCGCTCATTGCCACTCAACTGCCATCTCTTATCCGGCACCCCCTGGTGTTGCCAAAGGCGGTACTGGCGGCAGTGGCCTTCTCGGCCATGATGCAGATCTGGCATCTGCCGGTCGGCCCATCGGAGCTGCACCTGATTGGCGCGACCACAATCTATCTCCTGTTCGGCTTTACGCCTGCTATGCTGGGGTTCGCCTTAGGCCTGGTGCTGCAGGCTTTCTTGTTTGAGCCGGGCGATATCCTTCATCTTGGCGTCAACGCGCTCTCTTTGATGCTGCCAATGCTGGTCGTCCATCTAACGTTTGGGAGAAGGCTGTTTTCGACCATCATCAATGAGCGGCTCAATCTGGCACGCGTCCTTCGGCTAGACGCTACCTATTATATGGGCGTGTCTATGATGGTCGGCTTCTGGCTATCGATCTCGAATGACGGTCTGGCCTTCTCCGATTGGGCTCGGTGGGTATTGGCCTATGCGCCGGTCTTTCTTGTGGAGGCCTGCATTACCTATGGTGTGGTGCTTGGCATCAAGCGGCTCGGGGCGCAAAGGCTCACGGGGCGCCTTACGGAGGTGCATCGTTTGACCTTTGCCTGAGTTCGGCGCAGGTTAAGATCCAGGGAAAAGCGCACGTGCGATAAGCCGCGCGCTTTTTTCTTTGAAAATCCTGCCCCGATGGGGTAGCGCGTCAGGGTGCATCATGAAGTGTCGATCCTGCCGGAACGGTATGATCGGTCTGGGACATGCCAGTGACGTAAGCAGTGACATAAAAGGGGCCGAGCCATGCGAATTTTGACAGAAGCTGTTTTTCCAGAGCTTCCCAATTATTATCGCGGCAAGGTCAGGGAAAACTACGACCTACCAGACGGCCGCCGCATCATCATCTCGACCGATCGGCTGAGTGCCTTCGACCGCATTCTCGCCTGCATTCCCTTCAAGGGTGAGGTTCTCACCCAGACTGCCCGTTACTGGTTCGAACAGACTGCCGATATCTGCCCAAATCACGTAATCGCTTATCCGGACCCCGCCATCGTTGTCGGCAAGCGACTGTCGATCCTGCCTGTTGAGATCGTCGTCCGCGGCTATCTCGCCGGCACGACCGGCACGTCGATCCTCACTCTCTATAAGAAGGGCGAGCGCAGCATGTATGGCATGACCCTGCCCGACGGCATGCGCGACAATGAAAAACTGCCGCAGGCGATCATCACCCCGACCAGCAAGGAGTTCGATGGGGGCCATGACGAGCCTCTGACGCCTGCTGACATTATAGAAAAGGGCTTGCTGACGCCGGAGCAATGGCAGCAACTCTCGCACTATGCGCTGGCTCTTTTCGCCCGAGGACAGCAGAAGGCTGCAGAGCGTGGCCTGATCCTGGTCGATACGAAATATGAATTCGGCACCGACGAAAACGGCACGATTATTCTCGCCGACGAAATCCATACGCCGGACAGCAGCCGATACTGGATTGCCGATAGCTACGAAGAGGCCTTTGCTGCGGGCACGCGCCCGGCAAGTTTCGACAAGGATTTCGTCCGTGCCTGGGTGGCCGAGCGCTGCGACCCTTATAAGGACGCTATTCCAGAGATCCCGCAGGATCTCGTGGAGGCAACGTCCAAAGTATATATCCAGGCCTATGAAGCCATCACCGGCCGAACTTTCGAAGCAGACCTGTCCGGCGAAACACCGCTCGATCGCGTCAGGAGCAATCTTTTTTCCTATCTCGAGCGGCGCTGACGACCATGGCGGCGTCCAAACCAATCGGAAAATCATCGGGAAGCAATGGCAGCAAGAGGCTGACATGTCGCCCGCGCCGGTCGCGGCGGCCCGCTGTCGAAACCCGCCAAGAGATCTTGATGGCCGCGGAAGCGTTGTTTCGTCAGCGCGGCTATCAGCAGGTGGCAATGGCGGATATCGCCGAAGAACTGGAAATGTCTCCGGCCAACGTGTTCAAGCACTTTCACTCGAAGACTGCATTGGTCGACGCAATCGCCGCCATGCATCTCGAGCAGATGATGGTGGGACTGGCCGATCTGGAACTGTTTTCCTGTCCTCAGGAAAAACTTCAGCAAATGGCCGCGCATCTACTGAAGCGGCTGTTTCAGGATTTTCGCGACAACCCGCATCTCTTCGAGATGATTGTCTTCAGCACCGATCTCGAGCTTGTCGCCCGCGACCTCTACCGGGATAGAGTTTGCACGATCATCGAAGGTATAATCCGCGAAGGTGTGGCAAGCGGCATCTTCTTCGTACGCGACCCGGAATACACCGCATCCGTCGTCGCGACAGCGATGGAAGGGGTTATAAATCCGCTGTCGGTAACCCGCGAAAAGCCTGAAATTCTGCAGGGCCGTTGCCGCGACCTCATCGGTCTCGTCACGACCGCACTGCAAAATCCGCTTGCAAAGTGACGTTTGTTAACCTACGTCACGTCAGTCGTTTTTTTAAACCACTCTGGTTTTTTGCGCCCCATTGCCCAGAAAACTCCGATATAAAGGTTGTGGTATAAAATTTTAGCATCTTGTGATTAACCCGTTCTACGGGGATCGTGAGATCACGTGTACCTCCGAAATTGGGATCAGCGCATGGCCGGACATTTGAAACTGTCATCCATTCTTCTTGTCGCAGCGATTGCGCTTGCCGGATGCAGCGATGATGGAAAGAAGCAGGCGGGCGCACCCGGTGGTGCCGGCGGGGCAAAGCCCCCAAGCCCGGTTAGCGTTCTCGCGATAAAGAAAAGTTCTGCTCCGCTGACGACGGTTCTGTCGGGTCGTGCCGAAGCATTCCAGTCTGCCGACATCCGTCCGCGGGTCGGCGGCATCATCAAGGACATTGCCTTCAAGGAAGGCAACTTCGTCAAGGCCGGTGACCTGCTATACAAGATAGATGAGGACACCTACAGAGCCGCCGTGGACGAGGCCAAGGCAACCCTCGAGAAATCCGAGGCAAGCGTGCCTGCGGCCCAGGCCAATCTGCAGCGCTACGAGCGGCTGGCCAATACCGGCGCTTCACAAAAAGAATTTGAAGACGCACAGACCACTTTGCTGCAGGCCAAGGCCGCCGTTTCTGAATCGCGCGCTGCCCTGCAGACGGCGCAGATCAACCTCGACCTGACAGAGGTCAAGGCACCGTTCGATGGCGTGACTTCCGCTACCAACTACTCCATCGGTAACGTCGTGACCGCAAGCCAGACCGAATCGTTGATGACGCTGCGCAAGATCAACCCGATCTATATCACCTTGAACGAGTCGAGCGTGAACCTGCTGCGTTTGCGCACGGCCATTGCCGATGGCAACCGCAAACGCGGAAGCGACGCCGACACGACGGATATTCGCCTGACAATGGAAGACGGCACGGAATATACGCATGTCGGCAAAATCGACATGTCGGAAATGGCCGTCAGCACCACGACCGGGACGGTTTCGATCCGGACCCTTTTCGAGAACCCCGACAACCTTATCTTGCCGGGCATGTATGTCCGCGCAACGATCACCGTCGGCGAGGAAGAGGGTTATCTCATTCCGCAGCGGGCCGCGAGCCGCAACGCCAACGGCGACCTGACCGCAAAATTCGTCAATGCGGACAGCAAGGTGGAGACGCGCACCTTCCGCAGCAGCAAGCTGTCCGGAAATAGCTGGCTGGTCAACGACGGCGTGAAGGACGGCGACCAGTTGATCCTCGACGGCTTCCAGTGGATCACCGACAACGCCACGGTCAAGCCCGTCCCGTCGGAAGTGGATTCCAAGGGTTTCGTGGTCACGCCAACACCTGCAAAGACTGCACCGGACGCTCCGAAATCATGATGTCAAAGCACATCTACGGAAACATCGTGATCAGAGGTTAAGTCATGGCAAGATTCTTCATACGGCGTCCGATCTTTGCCTGGGTGATCGCGATCGTGATCATGCTCGGCGGCGGCCTGGCCATTACCAGCCTGTCGATCTCGCAATATCCAGAAATCGCTCCGCCTTCAGTGCGCATCAGCGCCACCTATACCGGCGCCAGCGCCGATACGGTCAAGAAGACGGTTACCCAGATCATCGAGGACGGTATGACCGGTCTCGACGGCCTGACTTATATGACCTCCTCATCCACATCGGGCTCATCCTCGATCTCGCTGACGTTCGACAACAGCGTCAATTCCGATATCGCACAGGTGCAGGTTCAGAACAAACTGCAGCTGGTGACCTCGCAATTGCCGCAGGTCGTGCAGAATCTCGGCATCCAGGTCACGAAATCCACCTCCAGTATCCTTCTGGTCGGCGCCCTCGTGTCGACGGATGGCACGCGCACCTCGGCCGATCTCGGCGATATCTTCTCGACCCAGATCGAAGACCAGGTGAAGCGCATTGAAGGCGTAGGCAATATCAACGCCTTCGGTTCAGCTTTCGCCATGCGCGTCTGGCTCGACCCGTTCAAGCTGCAGAAATTTCAGCTGACTCCAGCTGATGTCACATCAGCGATCGAAGCGCAGAACACCCAGGTTTCCGTTGGTTCGGTCGGCGGACTGCCGTCCGTGGAAGGCCAAGAGCTTAACGTCACCATGACGGCTCAGAGCCAGCTCACGACGGTTCCGGATTTCGAGCGCATCATTTTGAAAGTCGACACCAGCGGCGCTGCAGTGCGACTTAGCGATGTTGCCCGTGTCGAAATTGGCCAGGAAAGCTATACATCGAGTTCGCGTTCCAATCGCCAGGCCGCGTCCGGCTTCGCTGTCAATCTGGCGACCGGCGCCAATGCGCTTGATACGGCCGCCCGCGTCAAGGGGAAGCTCGCTCAGATCGCGCCTGCGCTCCCAAAGAATGTCAGCATCATCTATCCCTATGACACGACACCCTTCGTATCGCTATCGATCGAAAAGGTCGTGCACACGCTGATCGAGGCGATCGTACTGGTCTTCTTCGTACTGTTGATCTTCCTGCAAAATCTAAGGGCGACCTTCATCCCAATGATCGCCGTGCCCGTGGTTCTGCTCGGCACATTCGGGATATTGGCGCTCACAGGCTATTCGATCAATACGCTGACCATGTTCGCCATGGTGCTTGCGATCGGTCTGCTCGTCGACGATGCTATCGTGGTTGTCGAAAACGTCGAACGCATCATGACGGACGAAGGCTTGCCGCCGCTGGAGGCGACAGAAAAGTCCATGGGCGAAATTACCGGCGCCATCGTCGGCATCGCTCTCGTGCTGACCGCCGTTTTCATCCCAATGGCGTTTTTCGGCGGATCAACCGGCATCATCTATCGGCAGTTTTCGGTCACCATCGTCTCGGCCATGCTCCTGTCAGCGGTGGTCGCCATCGTGCTGACCCCGGCGCTTTGCGCTACGATGCTGAAGCCTGTTGACAAGGACCACAAGAAGAAGACTGGCCCTGGCGCTTGGTTCAACCGCAATTTCGACCGCACGACCAATGGCTATGTATGGTCGGTCACAAACCTGCTGAAGCGTCCACTGCGCGTTCTGGTGATTTTTGCGATCCTGGTCGGCGGCTGCGCCTGGCTGTTCCTGCGCTTGCCCTCCTCCTTCCTGCCACAGGAAGACCAGGGCGTGCTGATGACGATCATCCAGCTGCCAAACGGTGCGACGGCTGCCCAAACCGCCAAAGTGATCAACAAGGTAGAGGATTACTACCTCGACAAGGAAACAAACGTCATCGACTCGGTCTTTGCGGTCAATGGCTTCAGCTTTAACGGCTCAGGCCAGAACTACGGTCTCGTCTTCGCCAAGCTGAAGGATTTCGACCTGCGCAAGGAGCCCAAGATGGCGGCGGGCGCGATCGTCCAGCGCGCGATGGGCTATTTCTTCACCATTCGTGAAGCACAGGTTTTCCCGATTCTACCGCCAGCCATTCAAGGCATGGGCAATTCCAGCGGCTTCTCGATGTATCTGGTCGATAGTGGCAATCACGGATCGCAAGCCCTGTCGATTGCCGCAAAGCAGTTGCTGGCCCAGGCCAATAGCACCGGCATCGTCACCGCCATGCGTCCAAACGACCGCGATGAGGAAAGCCAGGTCAAACTCGTGCTCGACCAGGAAAAGCTGAGTGCGATGGGCGTCGGCATTGCAGACGCCAATTCGATGCTGACGACGATATTCGCCGGCAGCCGGGTGAACGACTTCACGCTGAACAATAAGATTAAAAAGGTCTACGTTCAGGCAGATGCGCCCTATCGCATGCAGGCCGAAGACATCAAGTACTGGAATGCCCGCAATTCCAACAATGAAATGGTGCCCTTCTCCTCCTTCACCGAGGCGAAATGGGTGAACGGGCTTCCGTCGATTTCGGCCTTCAATGCCGTTACCGCGTTTTCGATGGAAGGCTCATCGGCGCCGGGCATCAGCTCGGGCGCAGCGATGGACGAGGTCGAACGGCTGGTTTCGCAGATGGATGGCGGATATAGCGTGGCCTGGCAGGGCATCTCCTACCAGGAGCGGCTCTCCGGTTCGCAAGCCCCGCTGCTTTATGCCCTGTCTGTGTTGATCGTCTTCCTCTGCCTGTCGGCGCTCTATGAAAGCTGGTCGATCCCCTTCTCGGTGATCATGGCCGTGCCGATCGGCGTGCTTGGCGCTGTAGCGGCGGCCAATCTTCTGGGCCAGGCAAACGACGTCTATTTCAAGGTTGGCCTGCTCACAACAATCGGTCTGGCAGCCAAAAATGCCATCCTGATTGTCGAATTCGCCAAGGAGCGCCAGGAACATGGCTTAAGCCTTCTTGAAGCGACCTTGGAAGCGGCAAAGCTGCGTCTGCGGCCGATTGTCATGACGTCGCTTGCCTTCATTCTTGGCGTCGTACCGCTTGCAATTGCCACCGGCGCTGGTTCGGCCGCCCAGAATGCCATCGGTATCGGCGTTCTCGGTGGTATGCTTTCTGCAACACTGCTCGGAATTTTCTTCGTACCGTCCTTCTTTGTCATTGTCAGACGGGCTTCAAACCGTGCAAAAGCGAAAGAAGAGCTATTACTTGAGCAGCAGAATCGATAGGTTAAAAAATAATTGCCGTGCTCTGCAAAGAGCGCGGCATTTTCGGGATTGTGGCGGTCGCGACCATCTTTTGGTCGGCGCGCCTTCGGACAGGAAACAGGGATAGAATAGATGGTCTCCGTACGCTTAGCTGCGCCCCTTGCAATGCTGTTTCTTTCGGGTTGCGTGTTCGGGCCCGAGCACAGCCCACCACAAACGGCGCTTCCTGCGAAATTCAACGAAGGCGGCACCAAGTCTGACCAGGATGTGACGAGCGTTCAGTGGTGGACAGCCTTTAATGACACTCGGCTGAACAAGCTGATCAACATGGGCATCAACCAGAACCTCGACATTCTGCAGGCACTGGAGCGCATCGAACAGGCCCGCGCCTCGGTTGTCACCTCGGCAGCCGGCGGCCTTCCAAGCCTGACGGGCACTGCCAGCGAGACCGGCAGCCAGACCAACGGCGGCTTCAATTCGCAGCCGCGCAGCTGGGATTCGAAGGGCGAACTATCAGCTTCCTGGCTGCTCGACCTCTGGGGCGAATACCGCCGTGCCAAGCAGAGCGCCAAGGCCTCGCTTGATTCAGCCTTTGCCAGTGTCGACACTGCTCGCCTGACCTACCTCTCGGACCTGGCGACCGCCTATATCGACGCACGTTATTACCAGGCCCGTATTGCTATCGCCAACGAAGCCGTCCGGTCGCGCCGCGAAACGCTGTCGCTCACCAAGCTTCAGCTTGAAGCCGGTGCGGCCTCGCGTCTCGATGTCGTTCAGTCCGAAGGTCTGGTGAATTCGACGCTCGCCGACATCCCCGGCTTCGAAGCCAGCTTCTACAGCAACGCCTATCACATCTCGACGCTGCTCGGCATGCCGGCCTCGACGCTGATCAACGACCTGAAAAAGAGCGCGCCGCAGCCGGTCGCCCGCCACAAGGTCATCTCGGGCATTCCGGCAGACCTGATCCGCAATCGTCCGGACATCCGGGCTGCGGAGCGGAACCTGGCGTCTGCCGTCTATGATATTGGCAATGCACAGGCCAAGCTCCTGCCTTCGATCACGCTGAGCGGCTCGATTTCTCCGTCCTACGTCCATTCCAGCAGCCATGGCACTTCAAATACATGGTCCTTCGGCCCTTCGCTGAACCTGCCAATTTTCGATGGTGGCACCCTGCGCGCCAACGTCAAGAATGCGCAGTCGGTGGCTCGTGAGAAGTATCTGCTGTGGAAGCAGACCGTGCTGAACGGCGTCGAAGACGTTGAAAGCGCACTCGCCGCCTATAACCGCGACGCCCGTGCCGTTGCCGCCAACCGCGCCTATGTGAAGTCCTATAAGGAAGCACTCGAACTTTCGACCGCATCCTACAAGGACGGCGCTTCCTCGCTGCTCGACGTTCTCGATGCACAGCGCTCGCTGACCGACGCGCAGGCAAGCCTCGCAACGTCGATCCAGCAGATGGCAAACGACTATGTGACGTTGAACGTCGCGATCGGCGGCGGCTATAACTTCAATGGCACCGCCCAGCAGGTCGAAGCCAAGGTCAAGCCGGCCGACATCCCGCCGAGCCTCGCCAAGAAGTAAGTCCTACTCCTTCTATTAAAAAAGCCCGGTGATTTCGATATCGCCGGGCTTTTTTGTTTGGTCCGCCAGACGGGAAGAACAAGGCATCCTACTCGTCATTCATTTCGTCCGTCCCAGCCCCGATTGTCCGAGATGGCCGCATTGCTTTGTTCACCTTGTTTGAACAAAGCGAACTCGCGGTTTGAACAAAGCGAACTCGCGCCAAACAAACAAAAAAGGCCCAGGTTCCCGGAACCGCCTGAGAAAGTTGGATCTCCAACATCTCGGCTTGTTCAGGGAACCTGGGCCTTATTACTTTCACAGTACCGGCCGAAAAGCGGGAACCGGTTTTGCGATATGGTCGACACCAAAACAGCAATTCAGAGCATCATGCGGATTTTTAATTCGGCACGCTGTTCTCAGTGAGACGGACCGGATCAGTCCTTGGCACGCTCGACATAGGAATTGTCTTCGGTAGCAATCACCACGCGGGTACCGGCATTGATATGCGGCGGCACCAGGGTGCGGATACCATTGGACAGAATGGCCGGCTTGTAGGACGAGGACGCAGTCTGGCCCTTGACGACCGGCTCCGTCTCGGTGATCTCAAGCGTGACGTGACGTGGCAGTTCGATGGACAGTGCCACACCTTCATGCATGGCGATGATGCAGGTCATGCCTTCCTGAAGATAGGACTTCTGATCGCCCATCGTATCGACGTCGACGACGATCTGGTCGTAGTTTTCAGGGTTCATGAAGTGGAAGCCTTCACCGTCCTCGTAGAGGAACTGATGATTGACGTCTTCCACGAAAGCGCGCTCGACCTGCTCGGTCGTGCGCCAGCGCTCCGACACCTTCACGCCGTCGACGATGCGGCGCATGTCGATCTGGGTAACAGGCGTGCCCTTGCCGGGATGGAAGTTCTGCGCGGTGAGAACGACATAAAGCTTGCCGTCGACTTCGAGAACATTGCCCTTGCGGACCGAAGAGGCGATGACCTTGACCATTCGGAATTCCTTGTATCTCTCAAACACACGTCGTAAAGGACGGCCGGCGGCCTTTTGACATGCTGTGGCTTTTCATGGGGCGCACCTAACCCAAATTTGCCCAAATAGCCAGCCCGTGTTGCAGCGGAATCGCCGCAACAGCCGAAAGAAGAGACGGAATGACAGGAAAGACCGAACAGCGCCTCTCCGCCTCTCCCTGGTGGACGCCAAGGGTGCATGCCGATCGCCGCCCCTTCCTGATCGGCCGCAACGCCATCCAGGCAGCGCTTCGGCTCTATTTCAGCCGCCACGACTTCCTCGAAGTCGACACGGCTGCCTTGCAGGTTTCCCCCGGCAACGAGGCGCATCTGCACGCCTTCGCCACGACGGCCATTGGCAATGACGGCCAGCCCTTTCCGCTTTACCTGCACACCTCGCCGGAATTCGCCTGTAAGAAACTGCTGGCCGCCGGCGAGCCGAGGCTTGCCTGTTTTGCCCATGTCTATCGCAACCGCGAGCGCGGGCCGCTGCATCACCCCGAATTCACCATGCTCGAATGGTATCGTGCGGGTGAGGATTACGAGCGACTGATGGAGGATTGTGCAGCCCTTCTCGCGCTCGCTGCCGAAACGGCAGGTACAAGACAGTTCGCCTTCAACGGTGGGGTCTGCGATCCCTTCGCGCCGTTCGAACGGCTGAGCGTCGCCGATGCCTTCGAGCGCCATGCCGGCATCGACCTTCTGGGCAGCACATCCGCCAATGGCGAGACCGACCGCGACCATCTGGCCGCCGAACTGCGCCGGACCGGGATCCGCGTTGCCGATGACGACACCTGGGCCGATCTGTTCAGCCGGGTGATCGTCGAAAAAGTCGAGCTCCATCTTGGCTTCGAGCGCCCCACCATCCTCGATCGCTATCCGGTCGCCGAAGCCGCGCTCGCCCGGCCTGCCGTAGATGATCCGCGCGTTGCCGAACGCTTCGAGCTTTACGCCTGCGGCGTTGAACTCGCCAATGGCTTTGGCGAACTCACCGATCCGCAGGAGCAGCGCCGCCGCTTTCTGATGGAGATGGCTGAAAAGCAGCGCGTCTATGGCGAGACCTACCCGCTGGACGAGGATTTTTTGGCAGCGCTTGAAATCATGCCTCAAGCCTCAGGCATCGCGCTCGGCTTCGACCGCCTGGTTCTGCTCGCCACTGGTGCTCAGCGCATCGATCAGGTTCTGTGGACGCCGGTGGCGGAGCCGAACTCGTGAGTGCCTCCGGCAAAACGCTGAAGAGTGTGGCCGAGTTGATCGAGACCGGCCTTGTCGCACCCAACGCCGTCGCTGATCTCGAAGCCGTCGCCCAGCGCTATGCCATCGCCATCACCCCTGCCATGCAGGTGCTGATCGACCACGACGATCCCAATGACCCCATCGCCGCCCAATTCGTGCCGACAGCGGAGGAACTGGTGCAGCGGCCCGAAGAGCGGGCCGATCCGATCGGTGATCACGCCCATAGCCCCGTCGAGGGCATTGTCCACCGCTACCCGGACCGCGTGCTGCTGAAGGCCGTGCATAGCTGCCCGGTCTATTGCCGCTTCTGCTTCCGCCGCGAAATGGTCGGCCCTGACGGCGACGGCACTCTGGCTGGCGAAGCGCTCGAAGCGGCACTTGCCTATATCAACGACAATTCCGAAATCTGGGAAGTGATCTTCACCGGCGGCGACCCACTGGTTCTGTCGCCTCGCCGGTTCCGCTCGATACTGGAACGCCTGGCCACGATGGAACACGTCAGGATCGTCAGGTTCCACACACGGGTGCCGGTTGCCGACCCGGCACGGGTAACGGCGGAACTGGTCGACGCCCTGCAAGCCAGCGGCAAGACGACCTATGTCGCCATTCACGCCAACCATCCGCGCGAATTGACTGGAGATGCCAGGGCAGCGATCGACCGATTGCATGCGGCCGGCATCGCGCTGGTGAGCCAGACGGTGCTGCTGAAGGGCGTCAACGACGATGCCGCTATCCTTGCCGAGTTGATGCGGACCTTTGTCGAGTTGCGCATCCGGCCTTACTACCTGCATCACCCGGATCTTGCACCGGGCACCGGCCACTTCAGGCTGAGCATTACAGAGGGACAGGCCATCGCCGCGGCCCTGCACGGCCGGCTTTCCGGTCTCTGTCAGCCGACCTACGTACTGGATATCCCAGGCGGCCATGGCAAGGCACCGATTGCAGCCGCAATGATCGAGCGTGATGGCGACAGGCATCGCGTTACCGACTTCAAAGGCCACATCCACGCTTATTGAGACTAAAGCCGGTTACATCCTGCCTTGGATTGCAACAGCGGTATTAAGACCAAAAAAGGCCGGTTGCCGCACACGAGACCTCGAAGCGAGGCCTCACTAAACTATTGAATTTCCGTCGCCACTGTCAGAATCTCATACAGAACCAGTAGAATTCAAAGAATGATATTAGCCTAATCTTACGATTTCTGGTTTACTCCAAGGCTCCGAAACAAGCACATTTCCTGTGAGGGGGTTGAGATGAACGAGACCATTCGGACCATTCTAGGCAAAGTGGGCGGTCTGCCCGTCGATGCGGCGGGAATTGCTGCCGATGCCGACCTTTACGCTCTTGGATTGTCGTCTTTCGCATCGGTACAGCTGATGCTGGGCATCGAGGAAGCCTTCGATCTCGAATTTCCCGATCATCTCCTCAATCGTAAATCCTTTGCCAGCATCGAGGCCATCGAACGCACGGTGCGCCAGATCCTGGAGGATCGGAAGGTCGCCTGATGACCCTCACGGCCACCCAGACCCGAGAAACCACGCAGCCGACCGAAAACCGGCGCGTTGAGCCAGAAGATTTCGCAGCCCGCGCCGCCAGGGTTGCCGCTATCGCAGCCCAACATGCCGACGATGTCGACCGTGCCGGCCGTTTTCCGCGCGAGGCCGTCGATGCCCTGAAGGTCGAGCGGCTGCTCGGAATGCAGATCCCGGTCGAATTCGGTGGTGAAGGTGCCGGCTTTGCGGCCATCGCCGAGATTTGCACCACACTTAGCCAGGCCTGCGCGTCGAGCGCGATGATCTTTGCCATGCATCACATCAAGTGCTCGAGCCTTGTCGAACATGCCGAGGGCAATGCCTGGCAGCGCGACTTCATGGCCAGGGTCGCGAGCGAACAATTGCTGCTCGGCTCGGCCACGACGGAAGGCGGTATTGGCGGCAATCTGCGCAATTCGATCTGCGCTATCGAAGTCGACGGCGATATCTGCCGACTGGAAAAAGACGCCACTGTCATTTCCTATGGGTCGCAAGCCGATGCCATCCTGATCACGTCGCGCGCCCACAAGGACGCCGCTCCCTCCGATCAGGTGATGACTGTTTTCCTCAAGGGCCAATACAGCCTGGAAAAGACCGTGGACTGGGATACGCTGGGCATGCGCGGCACCCGCTCCGACGGTTTTCTCTTCAAGGGTCAGGCGCCGACCACCCAGATCCTGCCAAAGCCTTTTGCTGAAATTGCCGCCCAGTCGATGCTGGCTGCCTCCCATATCCTGTGGAGCGGTGTCTGGTACGGTATCGCCGTCGATGCCGTGGCCCGCGCGCAGAGTTTCGTGCGCGCCGCTGCTCGCAAGAGCCAGGGTCAGATGCCGCCCGGCGCCCTACGTCTGGCGGAAACCGCCAATCAGCTGCAACTGGTCCGCTCCAACGTGGTGGCGGCACTGAAAGCCTATGAGGATGCCAAGCATGATGGCGACAAGCTGTCTTCCTTTGGCTTCTCGGTAACGATGAACAATGTCAAACTCGCCTCCTCAGAGACGATCATCGACATCATCAACCAGGCTATGCTGATCTGCGGCATCATGGGCTACAAGAATGGCACGCCCTACAGCCTCGGCCGCCACCTGCGCGACGCGCATTCGGCCCGGCTGATGATTTCCAACGACCGCATTCTCGGCAACACCTCGACGATGTTGCTGGTTCACAAACTCGATACACGGCTGCTGGGGTAGACCATGGACACGCAAACCAATTTTCTCGACCGGCTGTTCGATGCCGGCCTGCTGATCGATACCGGCGTCGAAGGTCTTTATGGCCGCAGCGGCCAGTTCGAAGAGGTTATTGCTTCCTTCGAACGGCTGATCGACCGGGTCGGTGGTGGCGATGGCGCCGAAGCCCTGCGCTTTCCGCCGGGCATGAACCGCGCCTATTTCGAAACCAGCGGCTATATGAAGAGCTTCCCGCAGCTGGCCGGCACCGTTCACAGTTTCTGTGGCAACGAGCTTGACCATGTCAGCCTGCTGAAATGCATGGATGCCGACGAAGACTGGACCAAGGAGCAGAGGGCAACCGATATCGTTCTGACGCCGGCAGCCTGCTACCCGCTCTATCCGACGGTTGCCAAGCGCGGCCCGATTGCCAATTCCGGCGCCCTGTTCGACCTGCAATCCTATTGCTTCCGCCATGAACCTTCGACCGATCCTGCCCGCCAGCAGCTGTTTCGCATGCGCGAATATGTCTGCATGGGCACGGAAAAGCATGTCACCGATTTCCGCCAGAGCTGGATGGATCGCGGTTTGAAGATGATGGAAGAGGTCGGTCTTCCCGTCGAAATCGACATTGCCAATGATCCGTTCTTCGGCCGCGCCGGCAAGATGCTGGCCAACAATCAGCGCGACCAGAACCTGAAATTCGAACTGCTGATCCCGATCACCTCCGTCGCCAAGCCTACGGCGTGCATGAGCTTCAACTATCATCAGGATGCGTTTGGCACCAAATGGGGCCTGAACCTCGAAGACGGCTCCGTGGCGCACACGGCCTGCGTCGGTTTTGGCCTGGAGCGCATCGCGCTGGCGCTGTTCCACCACCACGGCCTCGACGTGAAGGCCTGGCCGGAAAAGGTGCGCAAGGCGCTCTGGGGCTGATCGTCAGGTGATGACCGTACAAAGCGTTCTGCCGCTCGATCCGTCGGCCTACACGCCGCATGCCCTGCATGCAGCGGAACGGATGTGGCCGGAAACCAATTGCTATGTCGATCTGTGGATCGAAGTGCTCTCGGCGCTCGGCATAGCACCCGAAGCCATGCTTGGTTTTACCCTGACCCAGGATTTCGAGGGCGACCAGTTCACCTTCTTCAAGGTGCCGCTGGAGGATCTGGAAGCGCTCTACGGGATCAAGGTCACGGAACTGGCGATCTTCGACAGCGTCGAAGCCCATATCCGTGAGCAGATTGCCCGCGGCCGCCTCTGCCTTGTGGAAATGGACAGTTTCTACATGCCCGACACCCGTGGCGTCGGCTATCGCCAAGAGCATGGCAAGACCACCGTCGGCATCAACAGCCTCGATCTCGAAAACCGCCGGATGGACTATTTCCACAATGGCGGCTTCTTTTCGCTCGACGGTGCGGATTTCGACGGGCTGTTCCAGCACAACGCGCCTGACGGCTGGCCGCCCTTCCTGCCCTATACCGAGTTTGCGAAGTTCCCGGCTGAGCGGGTAGAAGATAACCATCTGCGCGGCACGGCCGAGCGGCTGCTGCGCTTCCATTTTGCCCGCCGCCCGAGCGAAAATCCGTTCGCGGGATTTGCCAACGTGTTTCCGCAGCAGGTGGAGGCGGTGGCGGAGCGGGATTTCAGCTACTTCCACAAATACGCCTTCAACACGCTTCGCCAGTTCGGAGCGAATTTCGAGCTCCTCGCCAGCCATCTCCTGTGGCTTGGCGGCGATAAACGCTTTGGCGACGAGATCGCCCAGGCACTGCGCCTGTCGGAACTGGCGAAGACCGTGCAGTTCCAACTGGCCCGCGCCGTCACACGCAAGAAATTCGAGCCGTTGAAAACCGCGATCGATCCCGCTATCGACGCTTGGGACAGGCTGATGGCGGGGCTTTCGTCAAAGATTGAATAGAGTTTGTCAGGGAAAAGTGGTTACCGGTTTTCCCGAAAAGACAAACGGCAATCAAGCAATCGACGACCAGCACCGTCGGAAGGAGCCAAGGGCCGATGATCACCTATCTCGATGCCGATATCCGCCCGCTCGAAGCCGGCTGGACCTTGCTGGTGACGGAACCAGACACCTATGACAGCCCGAAAAGCCTGCATCGCGCCAGCGCCCGCATTCACGCCCCCGTTCCCGGCACCACAGCAGAAGCGCTGACCAAGGCCGGGCTGTTCGATCCGGAAAAGCCGACACCATTGCATGGCAAGGATGTCTGGTATCTGCGTCCCCTGACCGGCGAAAAGCCGGGACCCGCCGTGATCAGGTTCGAAGGACTGGCAACCGTCGCCGAGGTGTATCTCAACGATACGCTGATCCTGAGCTCCGACAGCATGTTCGAAAGCCATGACGTGGCCGTGAACCTTGATGGCACGGAACAGTTGACGATCTGCTTTCGCGCCCTTCAGCCCCATCTGGACAAACGGGGTCCCCGCGCACGCTGGCGGCCGCAGATGATGACCTCGCAGGGCCTGCGGCTGGTGCGGACGACGCCACTGGGCCACATGCCCGGCTGGTGCCCCGACATCCATGCCGTCGGTCCCTACCGGCCCATCAGCCTGATCCGCCCTGGTGCGGTCGCCATTGCAGATCTTCGTCTGCGCGCCGATCTCGAGGAGGACGGCACCGGCCTTTTGGACATTGCCTTTAGCCTCGGCACCGTCGTTTCCCAAGTTACTCTCAGCTGCGCTGGTCAAAGCCTCGACCTCACACCGGGCGCAGACGGCCGGGTGAAGGGCCGCCTCACCATTCCAGGCGTGGCGCCATGGTGGCCACGCACCCATGGAAAACCTGTTCTGCACGACGTGCGCCTGACGCTGGATGGGAAATCCTATTCGCTCGGCCTCACCGGCTTTCGCCGCATCCGCATCAATACTGGCACCGATGGCCGGGATTTCTCGGTTATCGTCAACGGCACGCCGATTTTCTGCCGGGGTGCCGTCTGGACCAATGCCGACATCGTCAGCCTGCCCGGCTCGGCCGAGGATTACGCGCCCTGGCTGACGCTTGCGGCCAATGCGGGCATGAACATGATCCGCATCGGCGGCACCATGACCTATGAAAGCGCCGATTTCTTCAGGCTCTGCGACCGGCTGGGGCTGATGGTCTGGCAGGATGTAATCCTCGCCAATTTCGACTACCCGGCCAGCGACGAGGCCTTTACCAACCATCTCAGCCGCGAAATCGAGCAATTCCTGACAGCCAATCAGGCCTCGCCATCGCTCGCCATCCTCTGCGGCGGCAGTGAGGTCTATCAGCAGGGTGCCATGCTGGGCTTGGCCGAGACCGCCTGGAAAGGTCCGCTGTTCACCAGCCTCCTGCCCGAACTCTGCGCCCGCTTTGCACCTACCCTGCCCTATGTCGAGAATTCGCCGATGGGCGGTGCGATGCCCTTTGCGCCGAATACCGGTGTCACCCATTACTATGGCGTCGGCGCCTATTGCCGGCCGCTCGAAGATGCACGCCGCGCAGGCGTCCGCTTTGCGGCCGAGTGCTTGGCCTTTGCCCATGTGCCGCAACAGTCGGTGCTGGACAAGCATCTGACCGTGCCGCCGGTCCATGACCCGCGCTGGAAAGCCCGCGTGCCACGCGACCGGGGCGCTTCCTGGGATTTCGAGGATATCCGCGACCACTACCTCGCCCTCCTCTACGATCTCGACCCCGCCCGGCTGCGCCGCGAGGACCCAACCCGTTACCTGCACCTGTCGCGGGCGGTGACGTGCGAAGTTCTGGAAGAAACTTTTGCCGAATGGCGTCGTCCCGGCTCATCCTGCCATGGCGCGCTGGTCTGGACCTTTCAGGACCTCGCTGTTGGCCCTGGCTGGGGGCTGGTCGATGCGACGGGAGAGCCAAAACCGGTCTGGTATGCTGCACGCCGCGCCTTCAACCCGATCCGCGTCGCCATGACCGATGAGGGCACCAACGGGCTCGACATCCATCTCTGCAATGATAGCGCGGACGAGCGAACCCTGACCCTCGACCTCAGCTGTCTGCGCGACGGCAAAACGCCGGTTGTGGCAGCGCAGCGCGCGGTCGCCCTTGCGGGCAGCTCACACACCAGCCTGCAAGCCACGGACCTGTTCGGCGCCTTCTTCGACACCACCTATGCCTTCCGCTTCGGCCCGCCCGCCCATGACGTGACGGTAGCAACGTTGAGCGATCCGCAAACCGGGGAGGTTGTCAGCCAGGCCTTTTATTTCCCCCAGGGCCGCGCCAGGGCTATGCAAGATGCGGACATCAGGGTCGCCGTCGCGCAAGGCGACAAGGGCTGGTATCTGGAGCTTGAAGCCGATCGGCTGGCGCAATCGGTGCATATTGCGCTGGATGAGGGCCGCGCCACCGATGATTTCTTCCATCTGGCGCCCGGCTTTCCCAGGCAAATCCGCTTGCTCACGTCGAGCAAGCCCGGCGGCGAGGTGCTGACGGCCTCATCATCCAGACGCTTCCGCTTCTGATCGGCCCAAAGACCCGGTTCATGCAATCTGAAGACTTCTTAGCGTTACTCTTTTGAGGTTCCCCGGAAGATCGAACGCGCGGCCGCGACCGAGCGCACCAGATTGCAAATTTCCTCGAAATAGCGCTGCTGGGCAGCGGGTGGCGAGAAATTGTGATCGGTCTCCGGGAGAATATCCATCGTCACATTAGGGTAGTGCGCCAGCTTTGCGCCATCAGAGCCGAAATGCTGATAGACGTGATCAAGCCCAACATCGTGCTCGCTATAAAGCAGGACCAGCGGCGTCTTGCGCTTGGCAAGCCCGGTAAAAGCGACGCGGACCGCCCGGCGTTCAAGCCGCGCTTCGCGGCTGAAGGCATGGCTGAGGCCAAGCCGGTTGAGAGCCCGACGAGCACCAACGATTGCGAAATTACGCACGGCATTTTTCACGTCGACATCACCGCGCATCATCCGCCGCAGGGTCTGCACCTGGAATAACCGGTGCGTATAGGTGTCAAGCGAACGTGGCACAACGGCAAGGCTGTCCTCCACCTTCCGTCTCGGATCCCAATAGAACACGAAGGGATTGGCAAGGCAGGCACCGGCAATCCGGTGGTCCTTGATCAGGCAGGAAAAGGCGAGATAGCCGCCGCTGCACCGCCCGGCTGCAACGCAAGGCAGCAGCATCCGCTCTTCAAGCACGGCAAGGGCCGCCTCGACATCGTCATATTGGGTTTCGGCATAGAGAACCTGGTCCGGCAGATCAGGAACCGGAGGACTGTCGCCGACATTGGCCACGTCGAAGCGCAGCGAGGCAATGCCTTCGCCCGCCAGGCGCCGCGCCATCTCTACTCCGGAACGGCCCCATCCGGAGCTGCGGTCATAGGCCGTGTTAAGCAGCAATACACTTGCCCCCAACCGTATTCCCGCAGGCTCGCAGAGGATGCCATAAAGCCGCTTGCCACGACCGAACCGCAGGGCAGTCTCGCGGAAGCCGGCTTGTTCGAGCACGGCCTCATCCCGCTCGCGGTTGTCCGCGTCTTCGCCCGGCACTAGCCGCACCTGTTCGCCAAGGGCTGCTGCACGGCGTACAATCCAGCTGATGACGTTTTCCGCCGCCGCCATAGGCATCCGCGCCATGGCGGGATTGCCGACCAGCGCGTCATAACCATGATAATCGATCATCTCGACGCGGGCGCCTTTCGCCTCGATCTGCTCGGCCATCTGCCTGTCGCCGGGTCGGTCGACCCTGTTGACGAAGAGATGCGGAATCGAGCGATGCGGCTGCACGGACGCGAAATCGGTTTTCTTCAGCGCCGCAGCCTTGGCCTCCGGCAGGACATGACCAGCGATGGCGGTAACGCCGCTTGGCCGCAAATGCTCGGCAAGGCCGAGACCGTCATCGATCACCCGCGCCCAAAACTGCAATTCCCTGAGATAAGCGCGACCAGACGCGACAGGCGCCATTGCGACCAGACCCACGAGATCTTCGATTTCGGCCGCGAGGCTGACACCCAGCGAAGCGCCAAGCCCATGCCCCAGCAAAATCACCGGTAGGCCGCCGGTTTTTTGACGAAGCACGTCCACCGCCGTTTTGATCGTCTCCTGCCAGGGCGACAGGTCTTGCTCATAGCTTGTCGTGTCCAGCGCATCGCCGGTACCGGGATAGTCAAAGCGCAGGCTGGCAATGCCTTCGCAGGCTAGTTCCTCTGCAATAATTCGGAAAAGCTTATGGGTGCACATTTCCTCAAAGCCCCAAGGCTGAAGAAACAGCACCGAACACTTGCGCACCGCCGTCGGCTTTGGCCCCTCGGCTGGCTGGAAAAGCCCGAAGGTGCCGGCAAAGCTGACCGGCTGGGCCACGGCGCGCTGGCGCGACTTAAGTCGCTCGCCAGACACGGGGCCTATCCGCTCGGTTATCGCTTCCATCCACCTTCCCTTTCCTGCCTCTCGGCCTTTCCCAGATGGCGCTTCCATAAATCTCGGATCCGTCGTTGGCCTCGAGATAATTATCCGGCATTCACGTTAACCACAGGCACTAGCGCACCCTGCCGCTTCGCTAGTCCGCTTCCTTCGGTATTCCCGTTAACATCAGCAACACGGCATCAAGCGGTGCGGCAAGCCAGCTTGGCAGCCGGGCAATGAACCCTTCCATCACCTTGACATCCGCCTTCGGCACCGCCCGCAACACGCGCAGCGCCAACCCGTAAACACCGGCTGCGCCAACAATTGCCAACGCCAGACCGGGAATGCCGGGTACCACCTCCTGCACGGCCAAGGCCGCCAGGGCACAACAACCCGACGCCAGCAGCACTTTCAACAGGCTGCGTCCCAATGGCGCCAGCGAACCTTCGAACCGCATCCAGCGCAGCATCGCCAGACTCATAGCCGTAAATACGATAATTCGCACAAAAGCCGCACCCTCGCCGCCGTAAGCAGGAACGAGCAATACATCCCCAGCCAGCATGATCAAGGCCCCGCCCAGCCCTACGAACAGACGCTCCCGAATTTTGTCGATAGCAAACAAATATTGTGTCGCAACCTGACATGCAACGGCAACCGGCACAGACAGGGCAAGCAGCGTCAACATGGAGGCGCTGGGCGCAAAAGCATCCCCGAACACCAGCGTCACAAGCCGATGGGAAATCACCGCCAGGCCAAGGCTCATCGGCAGGGTGAAATAGGCAAGACTGCGCACGACGCTTTCGAACATCTCGACTGGAAGCCGCTTGCCGGGGGCGCGATGCAGATGTTCCGCATAATACGGCACGAGACTGCCCGACAGCTGGATGGGCACCTGCAAGGCAAGATTGGTCAGCGAGAATGCGACCGCGTAGTAGCCAACGGTTTCGATCCCGTGGTAGCGCTGCAGGAAGAACAGCTCGATCCGGTTGAGAAAGATCGAGTCGATCATGAATTCAAGCGAGAGTAAGAAAGAGGAGTTGACGAGATAGCGGAAGCCGATGCCGCAGGTCTTCACCTTGTGGCGCAACAGCGCCACCGCGAACATGAATTGTGAGATATAGGCCAGCACATAGCCAAACAGCGCACCGGGCACGCCGAAGAGCAAGGTGCCAGCGACAACCCCAATCAGCTGCAACAAGCCGGCGGTCAACGTCATCCGGAAGAAGATATCGACCCGCTGCTCGCCGATCAGATAATTCTTAGCAAACATGCCGATAGCCTGGGTGGCAAACAGCATGGCCGTCACCACAAGCACGGTCGGCGCCGTTTCTGCCCAATGTTTGGCTTCGGCCACCCAGAAAAACAGGAAATAGAAGGTCAAAAACAGCGCTGTCGAGCCGATCACCGGCCATAGCAGATAGGCTGCAAAGCCCTTGCGATCGCGCTCGTCGAAGCCCTGTCCTTTCAGCTGCGGCAAGAGACGCAACAGCAGCACGCCGGTGCCGAGCTCCGCGACCAGTGCCGCGGTCGATGCGAGCCAGATTGAAAAGGCGATGATACCATTGGCTTCAGGGCCAAGCATGCGGGCGGTGAAGATAGAGCACAGGAAACCCGTCGCCAACAGGGTAAGCCCTGCAGCCGCATTGAAGGCGGAATTTGCGACGATTCCATTGCTCATTGATCAGTCATACCCTTTATACTCACTCTGTTCCCGGCACCTGCCGTGGCGTTCATCGATTACTGGCAGCCTTGAACCGGCTATGGAAACAATGCATCGACGGTCTCGTTCCAACTTAGAACACCATCGGTTGCGATCGTCTTACGATCGTAGGTGCCTGCTTTTAAAAAAGCTGCGCGGATCGATCCCGGATCGGCGGGATCGTAACCCAGGACATGATCGCGACCGGCGGCCGCAAACTGCGGGGCAACAATCGGCAACCGGCAATAGCTGTACTGGATCATCTTCAAACTGGATTGACTGAGATAATCGGCTCGCGCGCCGTCGCGGTAGGGTGCAATGCCGAGATCGGCGAATTTGATCAAGGGCACGATCCGCCCGAACGGCTGCTCCCCATGCGCGACGATATTGGCCCGCGCCTGCCTCGGCTCCGCCTTGGCGCCGAACAGATGAAACGTCCAATCGGGATTAGCTGCCGCCATGACGTCGATGGCATCGGCGTCAAATAACATATCTCCGACGCTGACGGCATGCTTGCCGGAACCGTATCTACCATCACGGTAAGGGTTGTCAGTAGCCGCGTCGAAAGCCGCCTTGTCGATACCATGCGGCAGGTAGAAAAGCGGCGCATCCGGCGGAAAATCCAAGGCCAGCGCCTGCGCGAGAATATGGACCCGGTCGTAAAGTCCGAGATTGTCCAGGAGCATGCGCTCGGCGGCTGGCGGCACGCCAATAGTCGAGAGCCGGTCGGCGGCGTGATAGACGATCTGCGCTTTGGGCGCATGGCGGCGAAGAACAGGCGTCAACAGTGGCGACGGGCCGCTTTCGACGAGAATATGGCTGTAGGCGCCCAGGTCCCGCCGCACAGCATTGGGCAAGAATGCGCCAATGCGCGCGAACATTGGATCGGCAAGACGGTTGAGAAATGACCGTTTCAGGTTCATGGGATGAAACAGCTGGAACCAGATGAACTGCCTGAGGTTGCTGCCAAGATCCTGCCAGCGGTTGAGCACATGCTGCTTGGCAAACGCGTAGCGGCCATCCTTCAGGAAACGGCTGATCGGGCTCAGCCGCCAGACCAGGAAATCCACCCGATCACCGCGCGAGATGAGACTATCGGCCATGAAATGCAGATCGACCTTGCGGGGCGCATCGGCGAAATGCTGGCCGGTTACGATCAGAACCTGACGGCGGGACGCGGTCGCGCTCATGCGGTCGCCTCTCGGCGACAGGAACGCGCCGTAGGGAGCGCGCGGCGATAGAGCGCGATATAGCGATCCGCCACGCCTTCCCAGGAATAACGACCGACTTCACCGATCAGGCCACGGCGCAGATCGTTGCCGCTGGCGCTGAGCTTGGCGAAGGCAGCCTCAACGGCTTGCGCGGCAGCGGGTGGATTGGAAAAATCGGCAAGTTCAATGGCCGGATGCTGGGCGGCGAGTGCGCGATAAGCCTCGTTTTCGTGCAGGACAGGCAGCAAGCCGGCACTCATCGCCTCGACGGCGACCAAGCCGAAGCCTTCGTAATCGGAGGCGGAGACGAACAGCGAGGCCTTCTCCATCAACCGACCGAGCAGCTGATTGTCGGGTTGCAGATGCAGGCTGACGTGATCGGCGAGCCCCTGCGTCGCAATGAGCCCACGGACATCTTCAGCCGAGAGGTCCGAGGGTGAGCCGGCGATATCGAGCCGCCACTGCGGATCATTTTTAACCAGCACGGCCATCGTCCGCAGCAATTGCTCGAGCCGCTTATTAACCGAAAAACGGCCGATCGTCAGCATGCGCTTGACCGGCTGGCGCGAGGCCATGCCGGTGAATTTGCTGGTGTCTACGCCGTTCTCGATCAGCACCGAGCGTTTCGGCGCAATGGTCCGGAAGGTCTCCAGATCAGATGCGCTGCAACAAACCACGGATCGGTAGGCGCTGGCCGAAAACCGGGTGAGCGTCTGGAACCAGATCTTCTTGATCGCCGCAAATTTGCGCGTATGGAAAAAGCCGCCATGGGTGGTCGCGATCATCGGCGCGCCGTGCAGAAAGCGGCCGATGGCCAGCGCATCGAAGAAGAAGTCGACGCCATGAACGTGAATAAGATCGGCATCGCCAAGATGGCGGAAGACGGAAAACGCTAGGGGGTACCGGCTGCTGCCGTGATAGGGGATCCTGACCACTTCGACGCCATCGACGACTTCCCGCGCCGGCAAAGACGTTTCGGGATCGGAAAATAGCCGGTCGAGCGTGACGACCCGCACTCGAAAGCCGCGCTTCAGCAAGTGTCGGCTGAGGCTTGAGACCACGTCTTCCAGCCCGCCGCGACCCGGCGGATATTGCCGGACCACCTGGACGACCAAAGGTGCGGTTGAGGCACCTGCCTCCGCTGCCGCTCTCTTTGCGCCGATGATCATCCCAACACCCCTGTTTTAAACGGGAAAAACCTGAAATTTCTTGTCATTTGGTTAGAATGAGTTGAAAGCGTGGTAAAGCTTCTTGTGCATAAATGACCTATCCTTGCACAAACGCGGTAAAGAATCGTGATTAACAGGCCAAATTGTTAGGTATCATTAACCATAGCCTGCCATTTTGAGCTGCCGAATACCTCCTGAACGGTTAACAAGGCCCAGAGTTTCGGCCTTATGGCCAACCAGGGAAGACGAAGCCTCTCGGAAGGACCACCAGCTGGACGCTACGGTCCTGGACATGAAAATGGACATCGACATTTTTCAAATTCCCGGGATATTGCGGCGGCGCTGGTATTATCCCGCCGCTTTCGTCGTGCTGTTTGCAGCGCTTGCGCTCATCTATGCGCTTGGCCTGAAACCTGTCTATGTCTCCGCAACCCAGATCCTGCTCGACCCGCGCGGCCTGTCCGCCTCAAGCAGCGAGAGCCGGCTCCCGGCCACCGCGACCCAGAGCGATCCCGGCATCCTCGACAGCCAGATCTATGTCGTGCTGTCGAGTGCTGTTCTCAGCGACGTCGTGAACCGGCTGGACCTGACCAAGGATCCCTATCTCTACGCCGCAAAACCCGGCAGCGGCGCCACACCGGACGAGGTGATGGCCGCGACCATTGGCGGCCTGATCCGCCACATCAAGGTCGAGCGCGAGGGACAGTCCTTCATCATGTCGATCACGGTCGAGCATCGCGATGCCAAGAGCGCCGCCGATATCGCCAACATGATCGCCACAGTCTATCTGAAACAGCTGGACGAGGCCCGCGCAGATGCCGCCCGCCGCGCCAGTGGTGCCTTTCAGGCCCAGGCAAGCGAATTGCGCGACCGGGTGTTGAAGGCCGAAACGGCGGTCGAGGAATTCCGTGCCGCCAATGGCCTTGCCTCGACGGGCGTCACCGGTCTGGTCATCGACCAGCAATTGGCCGGCCTGAACCAGCAACTGATTGCCGCAAGGGGCGCCGAAGAGCAGCAGCAGGCCATCTACGATCAGACCCGTAGCCTGACAGCTGCCTCCATCGAAAACGGTAATATTCCGGAAGCCGTGCAGTCCAGCACGATCAGCCTGCTGCGTGATCGCTTTGTGCAGTTGCAGGATCGGCAGGCGGAGGCAGCTACCAATCTCGGCGCCAATCATCCGCAGTTGAAGGCGATCAATTCTCAAGTTGCCGCCATGCACCAGGCGATCCAGCAGGAACTGGACCGCGTGCGTCAGTCGATGAAGCTCAACCATGACCGAGCTGTCGCCAACCGCAAGGCGCTGGAAGCTCAGTTGCAGAGCCTGACCAAGACCAGCTTCGACAGCGGCTCGCGCCAGATCACGCTGCGCCAGCTGGAAAGCGAGGCCGATGCGGTCCGTACCATCTACAAGGCCTTCCTCAACCGCGCCGAGGAACTGAGCCAGGAACAGACGATTTCCATCAACAATTCCCGGATCATTACCGAGGCCGTGGCGACACCGAAATCAGTCGCGACCCTGAAGATCATGATCCTCGCTGCCGCCGTCCTGTTCGGACTGGCTTTCGGCAGCACGCTCGCTGTAATCATGGAAATCCTGACGGCCAGGCGGTACGGCGCAGTTCCGGCACCGGTCGGTGCCAGCGCCAACGCCGCGGCAGCCCCCATCACGCGCAACACAATCGAACCGGAACCAGCCGTAACTAGAACGGATGTGACACTGATTGCCGATGCGACCCAGCGCTTCACGACAAAACCCCGCGCCCGATTCGGCGTAATTGGTGCCTTCGCAAGACGGCTTGTTTCACCCCTTTCTCCGGCTCCGGCTTCAGACGCTGACGATCGCGCTGCCGGCTCCGCCTGGGCCACCGCTGTGGCGGCAACCACGGGCTTTCTTTCCGACTGCAGCCAGGGCTATGGCCAGATGACTGTTGTGTTTACGGCACTGGGCGAACCCAAGGCCGCTGCCTTCATTGCCGATGTCGCGCAAAAGCTGGTCGAGCGCCAATACGGTGTCCTGCTGGCCAACGGCGCCATGGCAAGCCGTCGTCTTGCCATCCGGCAGGGAAACACCGCCAGCGGCAATGGCAGACCGAGCCTTGCTCAGGCTTTGCAGCAGCCGGATCTGGAAGATGCGCCGCTGTCTCATATTCTCAGATATGAGCGGCTCGGATTTCCGGCCCAACGGCAGCAGGCGCCGGCGACCGGGGGGCGGCCGACCTATTCGCGCTTCATGGAACAAGCAAAAGCAAGCGAGACCGATTTCACCCTGATCAATGCCTGCGGTGTGGCCGGTGAACAGCATTTGACCGCTTTGGCTGCCGAGGCGGATCTGATCCTCGTCCTGACAACGCCCGCCGAAGAAGCGGCTGGCAACATGGGCCGCCTTTTGGCGCGGCTGGGTGAGGACGGCGAACGGGTGATGGGCCGCATCGTGCTTGAGGCGGCAGGATGACGGCTGCGGCCACACAGGTGTCCGAGCACGGCGAGAACGTAGCGGACGACACCGGTACAGAACCCGGCCATTTCCTGCCCGAAGGGCTGGTCCACGCAGTGGCCTCTTTTGCCGTGATCGGCGGGCTGCTGCTCAATCTTTTCCTGTGCTTCGTCAACACAAGGATCATGCCGGTCAGCGACACCCATGTCATGCTGGGCGAAATGACAATGTTGGGCTCAGCCTTTCTTCTGGCCGTCGACCGGCGCCCCGGTCTCTACCTGACCCTGCTTCTCTTCGTCAGTTACATGCTGATGATCTTTGCCCTGCGCGGCGCGCTGGATCTGAAGGCGCTGCGCGACGTATTCATTCCGGTCGGCTTCTATTTCATGGGCAAGCGCGTCGCCCGCGTCGGCCTGGCCGACCGGCTGGTGATCGTCTGCGGCCTGATCGTACTGGTCGTGGCGCTTTACGAATATCTGGCGCTGGAGAGCTACCTCGATTACTTCAACGTGCTCGGCTATTACATCGCCCGCGGCACCGTCACCCTGCAGGAAAGCTTCGGCCAGACCCGCGGCCTGTTCATTTCCGGCCTGAGGCCCGAGCCGCGCACGCTGCTGCCGTTTCTAGGCCAGCACCGCGTCTCCTCGGTGTTTCTCGAACCTGTTTCGGCCGGCAATTTCGGCGTCATCTTGTTTGCCTGGGCACTGTTTCGCCCCACCATGCCCTGGCGGCTAATCGTGATTGCCATGGCGCTGACGGGCATCGTGCTGGCCGATGCGCGTTTCGGCTTTTTCACCTGCGTGGTGATTACAGGGCTGTTGCCGGTCTACCGCTTCATCCCGAAAACCGTCTGGCTGGTAGCGCCGTTTATTCTTTTGGCCGTGATCGCCGCCTATGGGCTGATCGTCGGCGCAGAAGGTGGCGCTAACGACGTCTCCGGCCGCCTGAAAGTCACCGCCGCCATTCTCAACCATTTGGATCTGCAGGTGGTGCTGGGGTCAAAGACCACGGATCAATTCACCGCCGATTCCGGGATTTCCTATACGCTGACCAATTTCGGCCTGTTCGGCTTTGTCGGTCTCTGGGCCGCCTTCGTGCTGTCACCGATGCAGGACGCCAAGGCCTGGGCTTTCAGGGGCATGATGGTGGTTTACCTCCTGCTGCTGATGCTGATTTCCAATTCCTTCTACTCCATCAAGACAGCAGCCCTGATGTGGTTCCTGATCGGCACCGCCGACGCTGTGGATTGGACCGGTTTTGCAGCAAGAGGTCTAAAGCTTCAGCGATTGCGCAAGGACGGGCAATCGGAAGCCGAAGCGGAGAAATCGCGCAGGTAAGGCGTAAGGCCCGCAAGCTGCGGGCGGTCGCCGGATTTACCGGGCTGGATGTTCAGCATTTCCGTCTCCGGCCACCAGTCGCCCGCCACCCAATAGGCCCAGCCAACCCAGCGATCTGGGTTCTTCTCCACCACACCCGCCATCTTTCGGATACCCTCGACGCAGGGCGGAGCGCCGGGCGCGCCGAATTCTCCGAGGTAGCCGCGCTTGTCATTCTTGCGCAGCCAGGCAGTAAAGGCCTCAAGCGCGCTCACGGCATCGTCGGCACGGCTGCACTCATCCTTGGTGCCTGAAAAATCCGCATCGAGATATTGATGCACCTCGTATGCATAATTGTTGGCCGGGTCCTTCACGCCAAGCATCACCTCGCCATTGGCGCCGCCATAGCCATCGCTCAGCCAGCTATGGGCGCCGGTCCAGGACACGCCGGGCACGAGAATGAGGTTTTTCGCTCCGACCTGCCGGATGGCGGCGATGGCCGCATTGACGGCTGGCAGCCATTGGCTGGCCGGCATATCGAAGGGCTCGTTCATCAAGCCGAAGACGATGCTGGGATCATCGACATAATGGGCGGCAAGCCGCATCCAGAAATCCGCAAAGGCCTCGGTCGGCACGTCCGGACCATTGATCTGCTTCTGGTTGTAGACGGCGAAATTATGCGGATCGAGCACGACCCTGAGCCGGGCCGCCTTCAGCCGCGCCACCGTATCGTCCAGCCGCTTCAACTCGGCCGGATCGAGGCCACCTTTGAGCTTGGGCTGCAACCGCTCCCATTTGAACGGCAGTCGCACAGACGTAAAACCCTTTTCGGCAAAATATCGAATTGTCTTGGTGCTCGGATAAGCATAAGCCCTGTCCGGCGCCCCGCCAATCTCCCCGAATTCCGCACCCGACAGGTTGACGCCCCGCATGCAGGCCTGGGCAGCAAAAGCCTCAGCGCTCACCAAGGATGTTGCCGAAAGCGTGATCGCCACTGACATGGTGACCGCCCTCCTCCAGAAAGCCTTGCCCGTTTCAGTCTTTACCGCCGCCATCATGGCTGCCATGCGCCTGTCCTCGTTTGTAATGTCATTGCAGAACAGGCGCCTTACCTCTCTGCACACCAAGCAACCAATAGAAGCCATCCGCCTGTTGCACAGAGCCGGAAACTCTCAACAGCGCCGCATAACTTATCCGTTAAATCCCAAGGGATAACAGCAGAAAACTGCGATTCGACATTTTACGAAATGCGGCGCTTTAAGACGCAGGCAGACCAGCCTTTGTTCCGCGAACCCGGCAGCTTAGCACGCAGCACCCCTTGCCTCTTTTCCTTAGAGGAAAAATAGTTTACCAGAACTTCCAGCGATCCCTAGAGATCTACCGGGATTGACAATGGATTATGCATCATAAATCAGAAGGCGAGACAACCCGCTTGTTGCACAGGTGCTGGTTTAACGGGTGCGGCACCGAGCGGCTCCCATATTGGAAGATGAGAGGAAGACGAGATGACGAGTTATGTTCTGACGGTATCCTGTCCATCAAAGCGCGGCATCGTCGCGGCCCTGTCCGGATATCTGGCAGAAATGGGCTGCAACATCGTCGATAGTTCGCAGTTCGACGACCTCGCAACGGCCCGCTTTTTCATGCGCGTCAGTTTTATCTCGGAGCAAGGCGCAACCCGGGAGCAGATCGAGGCCGGTCTTGAGCCGATTGCCAAGAGCTTCATCATGCAAACCGGTCTCTACAATGCCGCCGACCGGGTCAAGGTGTTGTTGATGGTCTCCCGCTTCGGCCATTGCCTGAACGACCTGCTCTACCGCTGGAAGATCGGTGCCTTGCCGATCGATATCGTCGGCGTCGTCTCCAACCACTTCGAATACCAGAAAGTCGTGGTGAACCACGACATTCCCTTTCACCACATCAAGGTGACGAAGGAGAACAAGGCGAAGGCCGAAGCGCAGTTGATGGATGTCGTGGTACAGACGGGCACCGAACTGGTCGTGCTGGCCCGCTATATGCAGGTACTGTCGGACGATCTCTGCAAGAAGATGTCGGGCCGGATCATCAACATCCACCACTCCTTCCTGCCAAGCTTCAAGGGCGCAAACCCCTACAAGCAGGCCTATGAGCGCGGCGTGAAGCTGATCGGCGCCACCGCCCATTATGTCACGGCAGATCTCGATGAAGGCCCGATCATCGAGCAGGACGTGGCCCGTATCACCCATGCCCAAAGCCCTGATGACTACGTGTCGATCGGCCGCGATGTGGAAAGTCAGGTTCTGGCCCGCGCCATCCACGCCCATATCCATCACCGTACCTTCATCAACGGCAACAAGACCGTCGTCTTCCCGGCAAGCCCAGGTTCCTACGCCTCGGAACGCATGGGCTAAGTCCAGCAATACAAGTGTCCGCAACCGCACACAGCAAGGCGCTCCTTTTCCAAGGGCGCCTTGCTCCGTTCCGTTTTGGGGCATCTTCCGGCGCGAAATCGCGCTCTGTCCACACCTCAAAGGATTGTTGTCCATGCTATTTTAAGGTTGGGCGATAGACGCGCCGTTTCTCTCTGCTAGAGTTTGCGAGGAAAATCAGCGGCCGGCGCCGGGAACCGGTTTCGAACCGATCCGTTCCCACGGGCGGGACAGCTCGGTCTCGTTGGCGATTCTGCAGGAGGCAGTTCATGCCCAATACAATTCTCTTTCACCGCACGGGACTCGCACGTCCCCAGGTCGGAGCAGAGGCTGCAGCTGCCCTGCTGAAAGAGCATTACGGCCTGGAAGGCCATATCAAAGAACTGGGCTCACAGCAGGACCGCAATTTTCGCGTGGACACAGCCCTTGGCCGCTTCGTTCTGAAGATCTGCCGCCAGGACTACAGCATGGCCGAGCTCGACGCCCAGAATGCCGCCATGCGGCATCTGGCGCAACAGCCGGATGCACCCTCGGCCCCGCAGCCAGTCGCAGCCCTCAATGGCGAGGAAATTCTTACCGTCACCCTTGGCGAAGAAAGCTATCACGCCCGGCTGTTGACCTATATCGACGGCGAACCGCTCAGCCGCCGCCGCTATCTCGCGCCCGACAGCGTCAGGGCTGTCGGCGCCTTTTGCGCACGTATTGCGCTGGCGCTTGCCGATTTCAGCCATCCCGGCCTGGAACGCGACCTGCAATGGGATCTGCGGCGCGCCGGTCCGGTGACCCTGCATCTCTTGGCCTCGGTCGGTGAGCAGAAGCGCCGTGACGACGTCGCCAAGGCGATGATTGTCACCATGCGCCATATCAACCCACTCATCGAAAACCTGCGTTTGCAACCGGTGCATCACGACCTGACCGGCGACAATATCATGGGCGTCTCCGATGCAGCCGGTCGGCTGGTTCCCGACGCGGTGATCGATTTCGGCGACTTGGTCAACGGCTGGCTGGTCGGCGACCTCGCCGTCACCTGTGCCGCCCTGCTGCACCAGGCCGATGGCGATGTTTTCGCCGTCCTGCCGGCCATCCGGGCCTTTCACGATCTCTATCCATTGACGGATGCGGAGGTCCGGGCGCTCTGGCCGTTGGTGGTTGCCCGCGCCGCCGTGCTGGTCGCCAGCGGCGAGCAGCAATTATCGATCGATCCCGACAATGATTATGTTGCGGGCAATCTCGAACACGAGCGCGAGATCTTCACGCTGGCTACCTCCATTCCCTTCTCAGTGATGGAAGCGGCGATCATGACGGCGCTCGGCAAAGATCTGCCCGACGAACAGCCCGTTCTCGGACGGCTGCTGCCCGGTATCGATCCGCTGACCGTCAATCTGACCGACCTGTCGACACTGAGCCCCGACCTGATCGAAGACGACTGGGCCGATGCGCAGATCGACTGGAAATTGCTGGCCAAGGCTGCGGCTGACACAGGCGTCGCCGCCACCCGCTATGGCGAATGCCGGCTCTCCTATACGCGGCTGTTGTCACCGCGCATGCCTGCCACTTTTGCGCTCCATGTCGATGCCTGCCTGCCGGCTGGCACCGAAGCTGTCGTGCCCTTCGATTGCGTGCTGAAGCGGACAAGCCAGCATTTTATCCTGATGGCGCCGGATCTCGCCTTGCACATCCACGGGCTGGAATGCCAGCTGGAAGACGGTACCGAATTGCAGAGCGGCGCGCCGCTCGGCAAAATCGCCGGGGCCGAGGGCTCGGTCGGCGGCCTCAGGTTGCAGCTCTGCCGGGATCAGGACCTTGTGCCGCCGCTGTTTGCCCGGCCCGATCACGCGCACGCGTGGCGCCGCATTTGCCTGTCTCCATCAGCCCTGTTTGGCATCGATCTCGATGCGCCCTCGGTACGAAATGACCGCCTGCTCGCCAGCCGCAAGCGCCATTTTGCCAGCCCACAGAAGCATTATTACCAGCAACCGCCACAGATAGAGCGCGGCTACCGCGAACATCTGTTCGACATGGCGGGCCGCGCCTACCTTGATATGGTCAACAATGTCGCGACTGTCGGCCACGGCCATCCGCGTCTTGCCCATGCCGCCTGGCGGCAGTGGTCGCGGCTGAATACCAATTCCCGCTTCCATTATGGCGCGGTTGCGGAATTTTCCGAGCGGCTGGCTGATCTTGCGCCCGAGGGGCTTGATACGGTTTTCCTGGTCAATAGCGGCTCGGAAGCGGTCGATCTTGCCATTCGCCTCGCCTGGGCCGCCACCGGCAAACGCAACATCGTCAGCCTCAAAGAGGCCTATCACGGCTGGACCGTGGCAAGCGACGCTGTCTCCACGTCGATTGCGGATAATCCTCGTGCGCTGGAAACCAGACCTGCCTGGGTGCGGCCTGTGACGGCCCCCAATAGCTTTCGCGGCACCTATAGGGGTGACGCCAGCGCCTCTGCCTATGCAGCTGAAGTGGAAAAGACCCTGGCGGAGATCGATGCCAGCGGCGAAGGCCTGGCCGGCTTCATCGCCGAAAGCCTGTTCGGCAATGCGGGCGGCATCGTCCTGCCACCGGGCTATCTCGACGCCGTCTATGGAATGATCCGGGAGCGCGGCGGGCTTTGCATCGCTGACGAAGTGCAGGTCGGCTATGGCCGACTTGGCCATCATTTCTGGGCCTTCGAGCAACAAGGCGTCGTGCCGGACATCATCACGCTTGCCAAGGGCATGGGCAATGGCCAGCCGCTGGGCGCCGTCATCACCTCGAAGGCAATTGCCGATGCGCTAGAACAGGAAGGCTATTTCTTCTCGTCTTCAGGCGGCAGCCCGGTCAGTTCGGTGATCGGCATGACCGTGCTCGACATCATGCGTGACGAGCAATTGCAGACCAATGCCCGCGATGTCGGCGATTTCCTGCGCGAAAAGCTCGAAGACCTCGCTGCCGTCCACCCCCTGGTCGGCGCTGTCCACGGCATGGGGCTCTATCTCGGCCTAGAACTGGTGCGCGACCGCGAGACGCTGGAACCCGCGACAGAAGAAACTGCCGCGATCTGCGAACGCCTGCTCGACCTCGGCGTGATCATGCAGCCGACCGGCGACCATCTCAACGTCTTGAAGATCAAGCCGCCGCTGTGCCTGACCTATGAGAGCGCCAGCTTCTTCGCGTCGATGCTGGACAAGGTCTTGAGCGAAGGCTGGTAAGAACCAGCACCGTCAGAAAGCGGTAAATGTCATTGTCGTCAGCGAGCGCACCACGCCCGGCACGGCGGAAATGTGTTCGTTGACGAATTTGCCGACATCCTGACCATCCTCGATATAGACCTTCATCAGCAGATCATATTCGCCCGACGTGGAGTAAAGCTCCGAGACGATCTCCGCCTTGTAGATCGCATCGGCCACCTCATAGGTCTTGCCGGGCACGCATTGCAGCTGAACGAAGATAGGCTTCATGAGGATGGATCCTGGATTTTGCGTCGAGGTGGAACGGGGCATGAGCTGACGCACCCATGCCCGCACTATTCCCATGCGATATCCCAAATGCAAGCGGGATGTCACCCCTGCAATCGCTTGGAATGAGGCTCGGCGCGCCGAACTGCCATCACGCCGTTGGCCTGAAGGCAATGACACCATGGCTGCGCGCCCGGACCTCCGGTGTGGCAAGACACGTTGATAGCGACTCGTATCCGGGAGCGCCGGGATAGGGTTGCACCACGGTCGGAACACCGTGATTGGCCGGACAAAACAGGATTGCCTCATTGCTCCCAACCGCCTCCAGATCGAGGATGGACGACGAGCGGGTCATCAGAAATAGAGGCCGATGCGGTGAGCAGCGCAGGCGAAGATAGCTGATCAGCGCCTCCTGCGTCGCCCGATCCAGCTCCTGTTCAACCATGTCGACAACCAGACAGGCCGGTTCGTTCGCCTCCGTCCACGCCAGCAGCGCCGTCAACGCTTCCGAGGGAGAGCCCCCCTCTTCGACAAGCCACGTCAAGGCGCTCTCGACGTTCGCTTTCAAGCCGGGATCGCCGTCGAGCCGAGTGTGTGCGGGCGAGCCGTCTTCGGCGAGCCGATCCAGTCCAAGGAAAACCGCGTTCGGCAGGGCTGCGGCAATCTCCCGGGCAAGGCGGGTCTTGCCGCTGCCGAGTGGGCCGACAATGTAGGTGATGGGGCGGATATCCAGAAGCTCAAACCGCTCTCCGTCCCATGGCCACGGTAGTTCCAGGGAAAGGCAGGCATCTCGCACAGGTTTTGACAGGCCGGCAAGCTCGCACAGAGAGGGAATATGGCCGGCAGCGATGCTTTGGCGGAGAAGCCGGATTCGCTCAACCGCCGCCACTGTGTCGCCTATGCCTTGCTCAAGTGCCGCCTGCTGCTGGGCGAGAACCTGTTCCAGGCACTTTACGTCACCATGCAAAACCCGCTCGACGGCCATAAGGCTGAGACCAAGGCCGCGCAAAGCCAGGATCTCCTTGGCGCGGCTGATCTCCGTTGGCCCATAGGTTCTCCAGCCTGCCGACGTGCGCAGCGGCATAAGCAGGCCCCTCTGCTCATAGAGACGCAAAGTCTTTGCGGAAACGCCCAGCCGGCGCGCCGCTTCCGATGGATTGAGATAGAGAGCGGAATGAGTCACGAATCACCTCGTTCGTTGTGGACCGCCATCTCTTTGGGAGCGGCCCCAGGGGCCGGGTCAAGCGCCTTTTCGCCCTACACTTCCCGCAAGCTTCGCCCTATTTTAGCTCTATGATCAAGCCCGAGGCCCTGCTCTTTCCCACGCCCGCCGGTCTCTATTGTCCGGTCGGTGATTTCTATGTCGATCCCGTGCGTCCTGTGGATCGGGCGCTGATCACCCATGGCCACTCCGATCATGCCCGTTCCGGCCATGGCCGCGTGCTCGCCACGCGCCAGACGCTCGATATCATGGCCTTGCGCTATGGCGTAGACTTTGCGGGGTCTGAGCAGGCGATCGATTTTGGCGAAACCATCCATCTCAACGGCGTCGAGATCGGCTTTCATCCGGCTGGCCATGTGCTGGGCTCGGCGCAGATTGCCATCGAACATGCGGGCGTAAGGATCGTTGTGTCCGGCGACTATAAGCGCCGGCCGGATGCGACCTGCACAGCGTTCGTGCCAGTTCCCTGCGATGTGTTCATCACCGAGGCGACCTTTGGTCTGCCGGTGTTTCACCACCCCGATCCGGCCTTGGAAATAGGCAAGTTACTCGCTTCGCTCGAACAGTTTCCGCAGCGCAGCCATCTGATTGGCGCCTATGCGCTGGGCAAAGCGCAGAGGGTCATCTCGCTGATCCGCCAGGGCGGCTATGACAAGCCGATCTATATTCACGGCGCGCTGGCCAAGCTCTGCGATTATTACAGCAGCCAAGGCATCGAGCTTGGCGAGTTGCGTCCCGCCACCATCGAAAACGGCGGCGCCAGCCAGTTTGAGGGCGCAGTGGTTATAGGTCCGCCTTCGGCCTTCAACGACCGCTGGGCGCGACGCTTTAACGATCCCCTGGCGATTTTTGCATCGGGCTGGATGATGGTGCGCCAGCGCGCCAAGCAGCGCGGGGTGGAACTGCCGCTGGTGATATCAGACCATTGCGACTGGCCGGAATTGATCGAAACCATCGGCGAGCTGAAACCTGGCGCCATCTGGGTGACCCATGGCCGGGAAGAGGCACTGGTGCGCTGGTGCGAGCTGAACGGCATTGCCGCCAAACCGTTGCATCTGGTCGGCTATGAAGATGAGGGGGACTGATGCGCGCCTTTTCCACCCTGCTCGACCGCCTGGTCCTGACGCCCAGCCGCAATGGCAAGCTGAAGCTGCTCTCCGATTACTTTGCAAGCGTGCCGGACCCGGATCGCGGCTATGCGCTCGGAGTGCTCGCTGGCACGCTCGACCTGAAGGCGGTCAAGCCGGCGCTGCTGAAGGAGCTGGTGCTGGAGCGGATGGACCCGGTCCTGTTCGGCTATTCCTATGATTATGTCGGTGATCTCGCAGAAACCATCGCTCTTGTCTGGGATCAGGACCGGGGCGAAAAGGCCGAACGCGCCGAGCCCTCGCTGGGAGAGGTCGTCGCCCTCATGCAGTCGCTCGGCCGCACCCAGGTGCGTGGCGCCGTACGTGATTTGCTGGCCACGCTCGATCCATCCGGCCGCTTCGCCTTCCTGAAACTGGTTACCGGCGGCCTCAGGATCGGGGTTTCCGCACGACTTGCCAAACAGGCGCTGGCCGATATGTCTGGCAAGGACATCGTCGAGATCGAAACGCTCTGGCATGGATTACAGCCGCCCTATGAAAGCCTGTTCGCCTGGCTTGAAGGTGGCGCCGACAAGCCGGTTCTCGCGACCCCCGCCATCTTTCACTCGGTCATGCTTTCCAACCCGGTCGGCGACAGCGACCTCACCGGGCTCGATCCTGCCGACTATGCCGCGGAATGGAAATGGGACGGCATCCGCGTGCAGCTTTCGCGCCACCGTGACACCTGCCGGCTTTATTCCCGCTCAGGCGACGATATTTCCGGCGCCTTTCCAGACATTGTCTCGGCCGCCAACTTCGATGGCGTCATCGATGGCGAATTGCTGGTGGGCGGCACGGCGCGCTCCAACCAGCCGACCCGCACCTTTTCGGACCTGCAGCAGCGGCTGAACCGCAAAAGCGTCACGGCAAAGATGCTCAGTGATTATCCGGTTTTCATCAGGGCCTACGACATTCTGTTTACCGGCGAGCGCGATGTGCGCGGCTTGAACTACGATGAGCGGCGCGCGTTGCTTAGCGATATCGTCGATGCCGCCCCTCATGACCGCTTCGACCTGTCGCCGCTCATCCCGTTTTCCAGTTGGGACGAGTTGGACCGACTGCGCCACGCGCCACCCGATCCTGTTATTGAAGGGGTGATGATCAAGCGGCGCGACAGCATCTATCAGGCTGGGCGTGCTAAAGGCCCATGGTTCAAATGGAAGAAGCAGCCGCTGAATGTCGATGCTGTGCTGATGTATGCCCAACGCGGCCATGGCAAACGGTCGAGCTATTATTCAGACTTTACCTTCGGCGTCTGGATGGCCATGCCTGAAGGGGGAGACCAACTGGTGCCGGTCGGCAAGGCCTATTTCGGCTTCACCGATCAGGAACTGGAAGTGCTCGACAAATATGTGCGCAATAACACTATAGAGCGCTTCGGCCCCGTCCGCTCCATCCGCGCCGAGCCGGATCATGGTTTCGTGGTGGAAGTGGCCTTTGAGGGCCTGAACCGGTCAGGCCGGCATAAATCCGGCGTTGCCATGCGCTTTCCGCGTATCGCCCGGCTGCGCACCGACAAGCTGCCGCGCGATGCCGACCGCCTGGATACCCTGCTGCACATGCTGCCGGCATAAAAAAGCGGCGCCAGGACCATCATGGTTTCCGGCGCCGCCACCGCTAAACGACATCATGTCGTCCGACGCGGTTCAAGATATATTAGTGGCGATTGACCCATTCGTCGATCTCTCGATCGGCCTCATCCTGGCCTTTTCCGTAAAGTTCCTGAATTTTGCCGCTCAATTGTTTGCGATTGCCGGCGATGACGTCGAGATCGTCACCCGTGAGCTTGCCCCATTGAACCTGGGCCTTGCCCTTGAATTGTTCCCAATTGCCTTCGATACGGTTCCAGTTCATGGCTGTCTCCTTTTCGGTTGCAAATCCATCGCAGTGCGGATTTCGGCGCCTCAGGTAAATCTTCGCCTGGAGGCTTACGTCCATAAAACACCCTCAAGTCGCAGATTGTTCCGCATAGGCTATTCCCATGAGCTAATGGTGCGGCTTCTGCGATGATCTGATCCTTTTCGCAGGAGGCTGACGGGTTAGTGGATGAAAATTGGGAACCCTTGCCGCAGATCGACGTTTGTCAAGGGAGCGAGCGCGCAGACGTGTTAGGTGTCTGCACAGCCACAACATCCAAAGGAGCTGGTCCATGGTAGACATCAACGAAGCCGTCAACAATGCCGAAGCCGATGCACGCGCCAAGGAACTCGAAGCGCAGATAGAGCAGCTGAAGCACGACGTAGCCGCCTTGACCAGCACGCTTGCATCTTTCGGCAATGCGACATTGCACCAGGTCAGCGATAAGGCCGCCGGCGCCATCAATTCTGCCCGCACAAGTGTGTCGGCCATGGAGCAGGATCTGGAAGATAAGATCCGCGAGAAGCCACTTCAGTCCGTGGCCATTGCTGCCGGTCTCGGCTTCATTTGCGCCCTGCTGTCGCGGCGCTAACCGATGTTCGGTCTCCTCGCACGGCTGTCTCTGGTTGCTGCCGAAGGCGTGAAGCCCCGCATTGACAGGGCCAAGCGAAACGCCGTCGCCGGCATGATTGCCGGCTTCTGCTTCCTTGTGGCTATTGTCGCAGGTATCGTTTCCGGCTGGATTTTTCTCGCCGCTGAGATTGGTGCAGGTCCGGCAGGGCTGGTGATCGCAGGCATTGCCGTTTTGCTGGGCCTCATCGCGTTGGCGATCGTTTCGGTGATCAATCGCCGGGAAGAACGTCGTCGGATGTTCCTGCAGACGGCTACACTCGCGGCCACCGACCCGATTACGACCGGTCTTATGGGGCGGCTTCCGGGTATGCTGAAGGTCAACCCGGTCGTTGGCGTCGCAGCGGTTGGTATGCTCGCTTATCTTTTTGCGCGCAGTCAGGGCATCGGCCGCAAATAACGGTTTATTGCCGTCAGACGAAGCTTTCAGAGCAAGGACGCCGAGATCATCGATTTCGGCGACGCCTTCTGCTGTCCTCTGGCGGACGCGATATTAAAACAAGATCACAAAACAGGAGATAATCATGGCTAAAGTTGCAGAAGTTCTGAAACCACGCGCCCGTGACGAAAAAATCAATATCGGCCTGGAAGACAGCTATCGCCAGCAGGCTGCAAAGGATCTCTCGGAGATTCTCGCCGCAACCTATGCTTTGACCATCAAGACCCAGGTCTATCATTGGAACGTCGTTGGCCCGTTGTTCAAGCCGATACATGAACTGACGGAAGAGCATTACAATACGCTGTTTGCTGCGGTCGATATTATCGCCGAACGTATTCGGGCACTCGGCCACCTCGCCCCGGTCAACCTGCAAAACAGCAGCAATTTCTCGCCAAAGAGCGGCGAGACACAGCATCATGCCGCTATCGACATGGTTCAGGACCTGATCGCCGATCACGAAGAAGCGGTGCGTCAGATGCGCGAGGCCGGCGAGGCTGCCGACGAAGCCGGCGACCTGGTGACCGCAGACATGTTGACAGACCGGTTGACCTTTCATGAGAAGGCACTTTGGATGCTGCGGGCAATCATCGCGGCTTAATAGCGAAGCATCCGGCACTGCATGGTAATACCAAGCGGTGCTGGAGGATTTCGTTCACGCTTAGCAAAAGCGGACGGTATTCCTTGGCGTTGAAACGAAAAAGGCCGGATTGCATTGACAGTATCCGGTCTTCTTTTATGCTTTGTCGTTGTCGAATGCCAAGACCGTTTCGCTATTGTTCAGCGTATCGATGACTCAGTTGTCACCAATCTTGGATTTCGCGGCTCTTTCGGCGGCGTCCAGTTTCTCGAGCATGTCGAGAAAATGATCTGGCGTGCCTTCCTCAACAATCTCATCGTAATAAGACTTCAACTTTAACGCGATGGTCGCATTTGCATCGGCCCGACTTTGTTTCGTCGGCTTCTTCGCGGGCTTTGGGATTTTTTGTTCGGACATGAGCACGCCTGCGGCCTGGGAAAGGGAAATTCGTCGGTGGATCAGATTATACCAGCAAATCGCTCGGGACGAGAATAGGAAGGCCGCCCAATAAACAATAATTGCCGCAAGTGAAGAGATAATGTCGGGAATTCATGTCGTAACCTTAGAACGCGAGAATGTTCGGAGAGACTGCATAGCCGTTTCGCTTGACTTTTGTTAACTTTGATCGCCTGCATCTGTTCGTGATCCATCGCAATCTGTTTTTTATGCCGGCCATGCTGTAGAACACAATTCATGAATTTTAGGGGGGTCGGCATATTCAAAACTGCGTGCTTCTCACAAATCCATTCAAGGCTCGGAATATCTGCACCCAACGGATCCGAAGCCATATGGTTCCAGTCATTGGGCCTTGAATTGAGCACCTACGGCGCATAAGATTCCCGCCATAATCTTTCAACCATGACGATGGTCGCGCTCCTCAAAATCGTCCCTAGCACTAACAGCGACAGGTTTTGTAGCGATTGTTTTAGGGCATCGAACGAACGTGATCTGCTGCTACCGATAACCACCGCCGCTACTCTGAACCCTTGGGAAGACTGATGGCGGAAGATTGGAACTTTTTTTGGATCCCCACGTTTGCTAGCGAGTTTATGCTGCATTCGTGCAAACTGGAGAAACTTGATGTCCCTTACCACCCGCGTCGCCGCTCATATTCCTTATTTGAGGCGATATGCCCGAGCCGTCACGGGCTCGCAGACGTCAGGTGACGCGTATGTCGCCGCTGTTCTGGAGGCTTTGATCGCTGATCTGTCGATCTATCCTGAAGCCAGTAGCGACCGGGTTGCTCTTTATAAATTGTTCGTGACAATCTTCGGTTCCACTCATATCGAGATCCGCTCGATTGCCTCGCCCTTTGCCTGGGAAAATCGTGCCGCGTCCAATCTGCTCGCCGTGCCCCCGCGTGAGCGTCACGCTTTCCTGCTGATTTCAGTCGAAGGCTTCACCTACGAAGAGGCGGCCGAAATCCTTGGCGTCGACGATGCCGAATTCCGGGCCCTGTTTAACCAGGCATCCGTTGAAATTTCCCGCCAGGTCGCAACCGACATCATGATCATCGAAGACGAGCCGCTGATCGCGCTCGATATCGAACAGATGGTAGAAGATCTCGGCCACCGCGTGACCGGCATTGCCCGCACCCACAAAGAAGCCGTGGAGCTTTACGGCCGGACCAATCCGAAGATGGTGCTGGCTGATATTCAGCTTGCCGACGGCAGCTCCGGGATCGACGCAATCAACGACATTCTCAAGGTCGATACCGTTCCGGTCATTTTCATCACCGCCTTCCCCGAGCGCCTTTTGACCGGAGAGCGGCCTGAACCGGCTTTCCTCGTCACCAAGCCGTTCAACCCTGACATGGTCAAAGCGCTCATCAGCCAGGCGCTGTTCTTCAACGAGCGCGCACATCAGGAGGCCTGACGGCGAGACGACGGAACAATCACATTCGCCGTTTAGAGACTGTTTAAACTGTGCGGGAGCATGGATGCCGCCGGCACCCTCTCGGGAGGGCGCTTGGCGCTGGAGAGAAGCACTTGGTACATCGGCTGACATGGTTCGAACCGCAGCGTGCTGATAGGCCTTTGCGCGAGTTCTTCATCACGGCCCTGCTGGATATTGGCGCGAGCCTGACCTTGCAGGACATGGACGGGCGATACATCTGCATTACCTCGCTTCCACAAAGGTGGCCGCTCGCCCATGGCGAAGAGCCGAGTGATGATTCGATATTCGGCCCGGAGATAGGCGCGCAGTTGCGTGAACTGAAAGCCGGGCTGACCGACACCGGACAGGGCGCCGAGCTGAGCGTCGAGCCGGGCGATGATACGGTCTTCGAGTTTCGTTGCCGAATGATCCGCATCGGCCCCGAAGAGGTCTGCATGATGACGATTCTGGTTGATCGCACCGAAGAAAAGCGGCGCGAGCGACTTCTGCGGGCCTTGCTGCGCGAGGTCAGCCATCGGTCGAAAAACCTGCTGGCGATCATCCAGAGCATCGCCTTCCAGACCGCACGCTATTCCGGCACGCTCGACCAGTTCCTCGGCAAATTCCGGGGGCGACTGCATGCCTTATCGATGTCACAGGACCTGATCACGGATTCCAGCTGGCGTGGTGCTTATTTTCAAGACCTGGTTCGCCAGCAACTGGAAAAATACGTACCGGAAACGGCCAATCTCATTCAGGTCTCCGGGGATAATGTACTGCTATCCCCGAATGCCTCTCTCCATATCGGCCTTGCGCTGCATGAACTGATCGTCAATGCGGTCAGCCATGGCGATTTTATCAGCAGGCGGAGAAAGATCGACGTCGCATGCCACCGGCAGTGGACCAAGAATGGCGAGGAAATTCGCGTCACCTGGAACGAACCGGTAGAAACGATGACCGATGAAGACCTGGATCGCGCCAAGGGGCGGTTTGGCAGCACCGTGCTGGAGCGGGTTGTTCCCGCTTCCGTCAATGGCCATGTCGTTCACCGCTTCGACAAAGACAGCGTCTATTACGAGCTGACCTTTCCCGTCGAAGCGCATGAATGACCGCGTTTGCGTTCAAGTCCCTCACTAATAACGAATTCCGCATAAAAAGGGGAACAGACTCCCCCGCCAGCGCTTTGGTGCGCTAAGCTGCTGCGCTGCGATCACGCGCGCGGCAAATAAAGGAGCCATGATGCGCCTGTTCAACTGTTCCAATTGTAAAACCGTTGTATTCTTCGACAACACTCAATGCCTGTCCTGCCAGTCCCAGCTCGGCTTTCGGCCCTCGGAAACCCGCTTCCTTGCCATGGATGCCGATCATACCGCGCTGATCGATGGCATGAGGCAGGGTGACCCGATGAGGCTCTGCGCCAATGCGCAGCATGATGCCTGCAACTGGCTGGTGGAAGATGTCGCGGATTTTTGCATCGCCTGCCGCCACAATCTGGTCATCCCTGATCTGTCGAGCAGTGACAACCTGGAAAACTGGCGCAAGATTGAAAATGCAAAGCATGTCTTGTTCTATTCGCTGCTTCGTTTCCACCTGCCGATCGCCGAACGTTCAGATACCGTGCCTGACGGTCTGGCCTTCGAGTTCCTGGAAGACGATTCGGCTCTGACCGGCGGTCAGCCAGTCATGACCGGCCATGATTCCGGGCTGATTACCCTGAACATCGCCGAGGGGTCGGACGCCGAGCGCGAAGCCAGGCGCGTGGCGCTGGGCGAGCCGTTCCGCACGCTGATTGGTCATTTCCGCCACGAGGTCGGCCACTACTACTGGAACGTTCTGGTTCGCGATGGCGGCCGGCTTTACGACTGCCGGGCGATTTTCGGCAATGATGAAGAAGATTACGGCGAGGCATTGCAGCGCCACTATGCCAACGGCCCGGCGCCGGGCTGGGAAGGCAGTTTTGTCAGCGCCTATGCCTCCAGCCACCCATGGGAGGACTTCGCCGAGACCTTCGCCCACTATATCCACATCGTCGATGCGCTCGAAACCGCCTATGCCTTTGGCCTGCGGACCCGGCCGGCCATAGAGCCGGAGAGAAAGGCGACGCAAGAGGAAAACATGGCCGTGAAGGTAGATTTCGATCCCTACCGGTCAGAGGATGCTCGGGCTTTGGTCGAGGCCTGGGTGCCGCTCACCGTTGCCATCAACAGCATCAACCGCAGCATGGGGCAGCCGGATCTCTATCCCTTCGTGCTATCGGAACCGGTGCTGGTCAAGCTGGATTTCATCCACAACCTCATCCACGCCGCGACGGACACCCGCAGCTGGTAACCAGCCTTGACGGCGTCTGTTGCCATCTTGCAACAGGCGCGTCGGCGGGCTTCGCAGCCGCCCTGTCGCTGCCGGAACAAGCAGGTCTCCCGGACATTCTCCCCGCAAGGGTAAGGGAGATCAGTCATGGTAAGCTTTGCGGCAATAATGGTGATTGTTGCTTGTCATCCCGAGCGGGCCGATTGCTTGAAACAGCCAGTCGCCGTCATCAATTATGGCAACTTGAGCCAGTGTCAGACAGCCTTGCCGGTGCGTCTGCGCCAGCTCGATGAGCGGACATTGAAATTGTATGGCGATTGTATTCCGGTTTCCGCCGACCTGGTGGCCGGTAAGATCGGGATCCGCTCGATGCTGAGCGAGAATCAAAAGCAGGATTTCGCTAAGGGTAGTTCTAACGAACGCCAAGGCAGCGGCAAAACTGTCTCGGCGGTCGCGCTTGACGATATTAACCGCTAGGTCGCCGAGAGGCCTTATTATTCCAATGATCAAAAGCGAAAAGGCCCGGACAAAACCGGGCCTTTTCGTTCTTCTCGATGTCCTGCGCTACCGCCGGACGTTTCCGGGGTTAGACCCGACGAAACAAGCGGCTGACCAGCGACAGCAGGAAGAGAACGATGAAAATGAAGAACAAGATCTTCGCAATACCGGCCGAAGCACCGGCAATGCCACCAAAGCCCAGAGCGGCGGCGATCAGGGCCACTACGAGGAAGACGAGAGAATAGTACAGCATCGATGAAGCCTCCTTTTGAAACTGCTTAAAAAACGAAACCGGGTGCTTAAAGTTCCCTGCCGATCTTCAGCGGGACAGTTTTCTCGCATCAGGCACACTTTTGGGGTATAGAGTGTTCCAAGAACAGACAGCAGCATGACCGACGTAGCGAGTTATTATCCCGCCACTGGCAAGTGCCCTGGAGAAGCGCGACGCCGGCCTTAATCTTTGAAGGAAGAAGCGACAGGGAATTTTCTGCGCTGGCAAACGGAACCTTCATCGGTATCACTCGTTAAGGCCGCACGTTACCCAAGCAACCGTCAGAGACATCATGAACAACCATCATAACTATCGTGACCTGAGACAGGAGGAAGCCGGGGGAGCACCGGCAGATATGCATGGCACGATCAGCAGCAAGCTGCGACAGTTCTATAATGCCGTTCAAGACGAAGGTATTCCGGACCGGTTCATGGATCTGCTTGAGCGCCTGGACGCGGCTGAAAAGGCCTCAGGAACCGTGCGTGATATGAAGGATAACGCCCGATGACAGCTGAAAAAGAGGCGGACGACCGCGGTTTCAAGAGAGACATGCTGGCAGCGCTTCCCAATCTGCGCGCCTTCGCAGTGTCGCTTGCAGGGCGCCATCATGTGGCCGACGATCTCGTGCAGGACACGATCATGAAGGCCTGGGCCAAGCAGGACCATTTTGAGCCCGGCACCAATATGAAAGCCTGGCTGTTCACCATCCTGCGCAATGAATTCTATTCACAAATGCGCAAACGCGGTCGCGAAGTGTCCGATCCAGATGGCATCTTTACGTCCCAGCTGGCCGTGCATCCGCAGCAATATGGATCTCTTGATCTGCAAGATTTCAAGAAGGCGCTGGATCAGTTGCCAAGCGATCAGCGCGAAGCAATCATCCTCGTCGGAGCATCTGGTTTTGCCTATGAAGAAGCCGCTGAAATCTGCGGATGCGCTGTCGGCACAATCAAAAGCCGGATAAACCGCGCACGCAATCGCTTGCAGGAAATTCTCGGCGTCAGCGGCGAAGGCGACTTCGGCCCTGACGCTCATGACGCGGCGGTGACCAAACGCGCATTTGCGGTATAAGATATCTCTATAAATTAAATTCGTCGCCGCCGAGATCAGCTTTCGGCGGCGTCTTTGTTTGAGCGATCAGCCACCATGTCCGTGCCGGTTGCCGGTATCGCCCCCATCTACGCCATCACTCACTGCAGCCTGCGGGTCGCGATTGGCCGCCGCAAAGACGGCAGCAAGCAGCCTCTGTTCGTCAAACGGCTTCATCAGCGACGCAAAACTTGGCTCGGCCTGCGATAATCCTGGCACTTCGTCGAAGGAAGTCAAAAAGACGGCGCCGGCACCGTTCTGACGAATGAGATCGAACTGGGCGCGGTTATGTCGGGGAATGATGGTTGCATCGGTCAGGACCACATCATACCGCTCTTCAAGCAGCTTTGAGGACATGTCGCGGGGAAGACAGACCGTAATAGTGCAGCCGGCAGCCTCAGTCAGCAGGACTTCAATTTCTAGAGCGATCAGGGCCTGCTTTTCGGCGACCAGAACGTGCAGAGGCTTGTCAGTCATTGATTAACCTTTTTGCTAAAAGCCCTTATCGACGCTAGGCTCGCCGGGGTCATTTAAAAAAGACATGTTCCGCATGCGACATGCAGGAACAAATGCGTCTTCCGGCCCTTTATCGTCTCGAATGCGATCGGGAAGAGCGAAGACCGGCTTTCCCGGGAGATCGACGACAACAAAAGAGCCGGGAAATCGTTCAGTCTTCTGGGATCGAGCATATTTCGGGAAAAACATAAAAAGGGGTCGCAATGCCGGAGGAACGGGCAGGACAGAGTGAACGGCTAAAGAATGGAATCCATACAGCCTGTCTGGTTTGCCCCATCCGTCTCAACGATCACTTTCGCGAGTTCAGCCCTGGCGAACTGGAATTCGTCAGAAGCTTTCGCAAGGGCGAGTTTCACGCCGATGCCGGCACCACCATTCTCGTCGAAGGCAGCCACAGCGCCCATCTCTATACAGTGCTGACCGGTTGGGGTTTTCGCTATAAGATCCTCGAGGATGGTCGCCGCCAGATCCTCAATTACGTCGTTCCCGGTGATATGATCGGTCTACAGGGAGCCGTCTTCGATGAGATGGCTCATTCCGTGGAAGCGCTGACCCCGATGCGGCTCTGCGTCTTCGAGCGCGACAGGTTGTTATCGCTGTTCGAAAAGCACCCCGGCCTCGGCTACGACCTTACCTGGATCGCGTCACGCGAAGAAAGCATGCTGGACGATCACCTGATCAGTATCGGACGGCGAACAGCCTTGGAACGGGCCGCTTATCTCCTGGCCTTCCTTGATGATCGCGGCCGGGTCTCTGGCCTGACAGGCGAAGACAAGGCCTATCTTCCGATCACCCAAGCCCACGTTGCCGACACGCTTGGCCTGTCGATCGTGCATACCAACAAGACCCTGAAGAAGCTGGTCTCGCGCGGCTTAATCCGCTGGCTTGATCGCGGCTGCGAAATTCTCGACAATTTCGGGCTTCAGGAAGCGGCAAACTGGAAGCCGGACGGTATCACCCGTCGCCCGTTTATCTGACCCACAATTTCCTCAAAACAAAGAAAAGGCCAAAGCCCACCCTGGAGAAACCAGTGGACTTTGGCCTAGCCCGTCGCACGGGCGACGCATAGAACCTAAGAGGGATCGCTTCCGGCCCTATGCGGTAGATGTCGGTCGAACATCGCGTTTCCTTGCCGCCCAGCCCGCATCGGGGCAGTGAGCGGCAAGGAGCCCGCGACCAGAGGCCTTAGGCGACAATGACGATACCGCTGATAAGCGCGATGATGAAAATCACCAGCACGATGAAAATCAGAATCTTCGCCACCCCGGCAGAGGCACCAGCGACACCCCGGAAGCCAAGAAGGCTCGCAACGGCGGCGATCAGCAGAAAAATCAAGATCCAGTGCAGCATGTTAGGCTCCTTATCAAAAATATCAGAAGCAGAACGGTAAGCGGCTGAAAAGGTTCCTGCATCGCCACGCTGGTCGACAAATGCCAGCCGCAGAATGCAACCCTGGAAAATGCGGCGCTGGCGATATTATACTTGAAATAAGTACTCAAGTTTAATATCGAGAACGGGTTAAGGCATGCTGGCACGTCAGCCAGCGCCTGCAATTGATTTCGATCTGGAAGGTTGTTTCATGGCCCATTCTGGCTCCTCTCCGCTTGCCCGCGCGAGTAAGATCCTGGCTCTCGGCTCGAGCCTGTTGCTCGGCGCAGTGGTCTTATCCACAAACGCCCAAGAGGCGCAGCCGGCCTCAAGCGCGACCAGCGAGCAGGTCCAAAGCCAACCGGCAACCACGCCGCCAGCCGCGAATGAAACATCCCCTTCTCCGGCAACTGGGAGCGGACAGACAGCACCACAGCAGAAGACCGAGCGCCCGCAGACGCCGCCAACATCCGCTGCGATGGACAGCGCCACGAGCCAGTCGGCGCCGATTGCAACCGGTATTGCTCCCTCCGCATCTGCTCCCCCTCCGGCCCCCGCCTCGGCCCCAGCGGCTGCCGCCAGCGCAGCGAACCATGCCGGACAGCGCAGCGACATCCCGCATGATCTGTCGCCGGTCGGCATGTTCATGGCCGCCGATTGGGTGGTGAAATCGGTGATGATCGCGCTTGGTCTTGCCTCCGTCGCAACCTGGACCATCCTTCTGGCAAAGACCATGCAGCTTGCCGGTGGCAAGATCCGGCTGCGGCGTGGCCTCGCCATCCTGCAGGAAGCGCGTTCGCTGTCACAGGCCGCAGGCGGGCTGCAAGGCGGCCGCGGTACTGTATCCGTCATGCTGGCGGCAGCTGCGCGTGAGCTGAAGCTGTCGGAATCTGCGCTCGATTATGCCGGTAATGACGGCGTGAAGGAGCGTGTCGGCTCGGCGCTGTCGCGCATCGAGGTCGCCGCCGGACGCCGGATGACCTCAGGTACCGGCATCCTCGCCACGATCGGCTCCATCGGGCCTTTCGTCGGCTTGTTCGGCACCGTCTGGGGCATCATGAATTCCTTCATCGGCATTTCCCAATCGCAGACCACCAATCTTGCAGTCGTCGCCCCCGGCATTGCCGAGGCGCTGCTGGCCACTGCCGTCGGGTTGGTCGCCGCCATTCCTGCCGTCGTGATCTACAACGTCTTTGCCCGTGCCGTGACCGGCTACCGCCAGCAGCTCGTCGATGCCGCAGCGGCGGTGGAGCGGCTGGTCAGCCGTGACCTGGACTTCCGCAAGGTGCCGGCCGATGTGCGGGCTGCTCGACTGAAAGTGGTGACGGAGTAAACCCATGGCAGGCGGAATTCGCGATCATTCCGGCGATGATCTGGTGGAAAACCACGAGATCAACGTCACCCCCTTCATCGACGTCATGTTGGTCCTGCTGATCATTTTCATGGTGGCGGCACCGTTAGCCACCGTCGATGTCAATGTCGATCTCCCGGCCTCCAGCGCCGCACCGGCCAAGCGGCCGGACGAGCCCGTCTATCTGACACTGAAACAGGATCTGACGCTTGCGATTGGCAATGATACTGTCGGCCGTGACGCCCTGCCAGCGATGCTGGACCAGATCTCCAAGGGCAACAAGGATACCCGCATCTTCCTGAGGGCCGACAAGACGGTTGGCTATGGCGAGTTCATGACCGTCATGAACCTGCTGCGCGACGCCGGCTACCTGAAGATCGCGCTGGTGGGTGTGGAAACGCTACCGCAACCGCCAGGCAGCACGTCAAACGGCACATCAGGCGCATCGCCGGCTGAGGATACCAACGGGCAATGAGCAAGAGAACAGACCTGACGGGACGACGTCGCTCGTCGCTCGACTGGCTGCTCTGGTGCACGGCCGGAACCTTGGCTTTTGCCGCCCATGCCGGCGCCGTCGTGCTGATGCTGCAGCAGCCGGAAGAGCCGCCCGCCGGCAGCGCGCCGCCTGCGGCCGTCATGATAGAGCTGGCACCGGAGCCGGAAGCAGCCAAGGTCGAGGAAACCCAGATAGCGCCCGATCAGAAGGATGCCGAGGAGGTGAAATCGGAAACGGCGGAAAAGCCGCCGGAGCCGGTCGAGCCACCGCCGGAACCCCAACCGCCACAGCCGCAGCCTGACCCGCAACCACAAGAGCCGACTCCGCCTGAAAAGGTTGAGGAACCACCACCTGTGCCTGAGATGGCAGAGGTTCAACCCGGGCCGCCGCCGGTAGAGGAGCCGAAGCCTGTCGAAGAGCAGGTGACCAAGGAACTCGACAATGTCGAAGTGCCGCTGCCCCTGACCCGCCCGGTGCAAAGGCCCGTCGAGACCAGGGAGGCCCCGACCAAGAAGAAGCCGGCAAAGGTCGCGCCACAGAGCCCTGCTCAAAAGGCCCAGCGCGAGGCGAAGGCTGAGGTGACCCAATCGGATCGCACCGCGGCATCGACAACCAGTTCCGGTCTTTTTTCATCCACAGCGACGCCGCAAAAATGGCAGTCGCGCCTCCAGGCTTATCTGGAACGACGCAAGCGCTATCCGAGTGAATCGCGCGCCAACAAGGAGGAAGGCACGGTTTCCATCCGCTTCCAGATCGACGACAGCGGCAATGTCCTGTCGGCCTCGATTTCGAGGTCCTCGGGCTTTGCCAATCTCGACCAGGCGGCCTTGGACGCGATCCGCCGCTCCTCGCCCGTGCCGGCCCCGCCGCCGGGTGTCAACAAGACGATCAACGTGCCCATCCGCTTTGATCTGAGATAAAACGAGGCTCTATCGGTTCAGGCGGGCAAACTGCCCGCCGTCAAAAGCAGGCGCTCGGCTTCGGCCATCATCAACGGGCCAACGCCCTTGATGTCATCTGGGTTCAGGGCTTCCGAGAGATAATAGGACGGCGTGCCGTCGCGATAGACCCCGCCGAAGCCGCCAAGGCCGGCTACGCAGCAGATATCCTGCAACAGGATACGGCCACCCGCATCAGGCCGCATCGCATGATCCCGAAGGCTCTGCAGCGCGGCAAGCCCAACGGTGGCATCTGCTCCGGAAATCCTGAGGCGCGCCGCCTTCAGAAAAGCATAGGCAAACATCGCCGTAGCAGAGCTTTCGGGATAGTTGCCCGGCAGATCCTGCTGGTCGATCACCTGCAGCCAGCGTCCGTCATTGGTGCGAAGTGCGGCAAGGCGCGCAAGCAGGGCCGATAGCTTTTCGGCCAGCCTGTCGCGACCGCTGCCCAACGGCACATGCTCGAAAAGGTCAATCATCGCCATGGCCAGCCAGCCTATGGCCCTTGCCCAATGGGCAGGCGAAAGCCCAGTTTGCGGATCGGCCCAATCCTGTAGCCGCTCTTCATCATAGCCATGCCGATAAAGCCCGCTGACTGCATCTGCGGTGAGATCGAGGGTGACCAGCAATTCTTCGAGCGCATCCGCGACCATCTCAGGCGCATCGACAAAAAGGCCGTACTCGGCCTTGAACCCGAGCCCCATATAAAGTCCGTCCAGCCAAACCTGATGCGGATAGCGCAGCTTATGCCAATAGGGTCCAGCGGCAAGGCGCGGATGGCTTTGCAACTGCCGCGCCAGACGGTCGGCGGCGATGCGATAGCGCTTATCGCCGCCCTGCCGCAGCAGGAAAAGCAGCGCCCGCCCGGGCAGGATATTGTCGATATTGTATTCGGTTAGCACATAGTCCTGCATCCGCCCTGCTTCATCCACCTGCGCATCGACGAGACGCTTCAGATGCGCGGCCCATCGCGGATCGCCGGTCGCTACATCCAACGCCATCAACCCGGCATAGAGGCAGCCATCCTCATAGCACCAGCTACCGCCCTTGTAGGGCTGGTAATCGCGGGCATAGGCATCGAAATAAACAAGCAGATCAATAGTCATGGCAGGGCTCCCAGGCGGCACGTCACCCGTTTCCTCCCGGCGGCGTGCAGGGGCAAAGTCATCCGCCCTGCCGCCATTGTCAATCGTCTTGCCGAACGCTGTCACACGGTCTGGGCATTCTTTACTTGCGCAGGATCACCCAGATCGCATGAATAATGCCCGGCAAATAGCCGCACAAGGTGAGAAGAATATTCAGCCAGAATTGCAACCCCAGGCCGACTTGAAGAAAAACGCCAACCGGCGGCAGGACGATTGCCAGCAAAATACGAATGATATCCATGAAAGATCCTTTCTCGTGTTCACATATCTCTCCAGAAATGGGGATCACGACAAAAGGATCCATAGAATGGATCATGAAATTTTCGTTAGACGCTGCCGACAGTCTTGCTGCGCAGGAGCATGCCATAGAGATCACGCGGCTCGTCTGGATCGGCCAGCAGATCGAGTTCCGCATAAAGGCCAGTCTCGGTCAGCTTCGCGCGCACATAGCGCAGCGCCGAAAAATCCTCGATGGCAAAGCCGACGGAATCAAACAGGGTGATCTGGCGCGAATCGCTGCGGCCCAAGGCGCGGCCCGTCATCACCTCCCAGAGCTCCGTCACCGGATGATCCGCTGGCATCTGCTGGATTTCGCCCTCGATCCGGGTCTGCGGCGGATATTCGACGAAAATGTCAGAACGGCTGAGAATGTCGCGGTGCAGCTCGGTCTTGCCGGGGCAGTCGCCACCAACAGCGTTGATATGGACGCCGGGGCCAACCATGTTGTCGGTGAGGATCGTTGCACATTGCTTGTCGGCGGTGACTGTCGTGATGATATCGGCACCCTCGACCGCCTCCTGCGACGAGGTGCAGAGCGTGACGTCTAGACCGCTGCCGGCCAGATTGCGGCGGCATTTCTCACTGGCGCTACGGTCGATGTCGTAAAGCCTCAAATGGGTAACGCCGCATAGCGCCTTGAAGGCGAGCGCCTGAAATTCCGCCTGCGCGCCGTTGCCGATCACCGCCATCGTGTGGGAATCGGGCCGGGCCAAATATTTGGCCGCCAGTGCCGAAGTCGCGGCGGTGCGAAGCGCCGTCAGAATAGTCATTTCCGAGAGCAGCATCGGATAACCATTACCCACATCAGACAGCACGCCGAAAGCGGTCACGGTCTGACGCCCCTGCCGCATGTTTTTCGGATGACCGTTGACATATTTGAAGCCATAGAGCGTGCCGTCGCTGGTCGGCATCAACTCGATCACGCCATCGCTGGAATGCGAAGCAATGCGCGGCGACTTGTCGAAGATCTCCCATCGGCGGAAATCCTCCTCGATGGTGGCGGCGAGCTCGATAAGAAAACTCTCGACCCCCACCCGCCAAACCAGCTTCATCATGTGATCGACGCTGACGAAGGGGACGATATTCAGATTGGCGATCGCAGTCATCATGTACTCCCGGCAAAATCGCGCGTGGGGCGGTCCATGACCTGCCGTCCCATCAGGCTGGCGGTCAGGTCGGCCATCAGGATGGCCGTACGACCCCGCTCGTCGAGGAAAGGATTGAGTTCGACCAGATCGAGGCTGGTAACGAGGCCGCTGTCATGCAGCATTTCCATCACAAGATGCGCCTCGCGAAAGGTAGCGCCACCGGGCACCGTGGTGCCAACGGCCGGCGCGATCATCGGATCGAGAAAATCGACATCGAAGCTGACGTGCAGCAAACCGTTTGCCGCGCGGACCTTGTCGATAAAGCTGCGCAACAGCACCGCCACCCCGTGCTCGTCGATCATCCGCATGTCATGCACTGTCATCTCGGTGCGCTTCAGCGCCGCCCGCTCAGCCGGATCGACGCTGCGGATGCCGATCATTGCCATGTGGGCGGGATCGACGGCCTTGGCGAGATCAGGAAAATAGCCGGAAAAACCGGGCTGGCCGGTGAAATAGGCGACAGGCGTGCCGTGCAGGTTGCCGCTCTCAGTGCTGTCGAGCGTATGGAAATCGGTATGGGCGTCGAGCCATAGTACGAACAGCGGGCGCCCCTGTTCCACCGCCCGCCGCGCCAAGCCCGGCACCGTGCCGGCCGATAGCGCATGGTCGCCACCAAGAAAGATCGGCATGGCCGCCGCACTTTCGAGATAAGAAACTTCCGAAAGCGCTTCGATCCAGGCGACCGTCTCCGGCAGGTGATGCACGGCCGGATTGGGATGCGTGAGGGCTTTGAACGGCGCTGGCGCGATATTGCCGAGATCGGTCACGCGATGACCAAGCTCTTCCAGCATCGGGGCGAGGCCCGCGATGCGCAGCGCGCTCGGGCCCATCTCACAACCCAGCCTGCCTGCCCCGATCTGCAGGGGAACTCCGATCAACGTCACGTCCATGTGCGTCTCCTGTTCTAGAATATAGTCAACCACCTGATACCGGCGATTTGAACGATATAGATTGGCAATTTTATCGATATGGCTTACCGTTATGGCAGTTTTATTGCTCAAAATGGAAAATCAGTGGACGATCTTGACGAAAAGCTGATCACGCTGCTGCGCCATAATGGCCGGCGCAGCATTTCCGACCTGGCGCTGGAAGCCCGCGCCTCGCGCGCCACGGTCAGGGCCCGGCTGGAGCGGCTGGAACGCGACGGCACCATTCTGGGCTATACCGTCATCCTGCGGGCCGACACTGTTGACCTCGGCGTGCGTGGCATCATGATGATCGAGATCGAGGGCCATGTCACCGACAAGGTGATCCGCGCCCTGAGCGGCTTTCCCGAAATTTCCGCCATTCACTCCACCAACGGTCGTTGGGACCTGATCGTCGAGCTCGGCGCTGCAACGCTGACCGACTTCGACGGCGTGCTGCGCCGCGTGCGGCTGGTGCCTGGCATCACCAACAGCGAAACCAGTCTGATCCTCTCGACACCGCGCTCCACTCGGGCGAGGCTGTCGCCGTGAGTGCGGGCATCACTCCAGCGGCCTACGCCGCTGTAGCACTTTAATCTGCTGCATGATTTTTACCTTAACTCGATCCAGACCCAAGGTGGAAATTATGCAGTAATGACAACGCAGAAAACCAAAAAAGGGGAACCATGACAGATCGATTGAAGGGAAAAATTGCCATCATTTCCGGTGGTGCAACCGGCATGGGCGGCGCGGCTTCGCGCCTGTTTGCTGCTGAAGGCGCTAGCGTCGCCATCATCGACCGCAACGGCACCGAAGCCGAAAAGACGGTCGCGGACATCCGGGCGGCTGGCGGCATAGCCGATTTCTGGGTGGCTGACGTCTCTGAAGAAGCCGCCGTGCAGAGCGCCGTCAAAGGCGTTGAGGACCGGTTTGGCCCCGTCACCGTGCTGTTCAACCATGCCGGCACGATCGTCATCAAGCCATTTCTCGAAACCACGCTTGAGGAATGGGACTGGCTTCACGCGGTCAATGTCCGCTCGATGTTTCTGATGACGCGGGCGGTGCTGCCGGGCATGATCGCCGCGGGCGGCGGATCGATCGTCTGCACCTCATCAATCTCGGCAGTGGCGGCAACGCCGATGGAAGTGCTCTATGATACGACCAAGGGCGCGGTGCATATGTTCGCCCGTGCGATCGGCATCGAATTCCGTGATCGCAACATTCGCTGCAACGCTGTCTGCCCCGGCTTCATCCGCACCCCGCATGGCCTTAAGGAAGTGGCGGAACTACAGGCGCTCGGGGTCGATGTCTCCGATGCCGCCATCGCAGCTCAGCAAGGCCGGATCGGCGAGCCTGAAGACGTGGCCCGCGCCGCACTCTATCTCGCCAGCGATGAATCCCGCTTCGTCAACGGTGTGCACCTCTTCGTCGATAACGGCTTTACCGCCATCTGACATCGGCCCTTTTGGGGCATGGGCTCCAAAAGGAAGAGGCCGTGCGAGCATGCCCGCACGGCCTCTTTCGGCGCAGCCCCTTGATGCGAGGCCGCCGCCATTTGCAGCTGCAGGTCCACCATTGCAGCTGCCACAACCAAGGGTCACTTAGGGTATATCACGCCTTTCTTAAGAATGACATTGGCATAAAGCCGTGGTTCACTGGTTTGCACAACTGTATGTGCGGCCTTGACCCGAGGATAAAAATCCGGCCCCAGCAGCGGCACGACCGGCTGCTTCGGCTCATGGGCAGCGCAGCAGGCAATGATTTCCTCATGCACCGGATCAAGCGCATCGCGGTCCTTGCCGACAGTGGAGCGGAAAATTGCTTCCGGCACGAAATCGTCGATTGGCAGAACGGACAGGATGGCATCCAGAACAGGGATGAGGCCTACCCCATCGAGACGCACCAAGCGGCGCGCATGTTCGAGCCCCGGATAATTGCCATCGACAATGGCAATTTCATCGCCATGCCCCATGGCGCGCAGCGTCGACAGCAATTCGGGATTAAGGATGGGGTTGAGACCCTTCAACATTTACGCAAGCTCCTTGAACAACACATTCTGATCCAAAAGATAGCGGGAAAACAGCGGTAGGCTGGCACCGCCAACCGAACGCGCCTGATGCCCCACTACCCCTTCGACGATTTCGGGCATCAGCACGCCCTGCAGGTCGAGGTCGCCGCAAGCGTCGCGGATCGCCTCGACCAGCCTGTGGCGCACCCATTCGGGAAAGCCGCCATCGATGACGGCGGCGGAAAAATCGATGATCGAGGCGGCGGCCACGATGGCCTGAGCCAGCGCTGCGGCAGTGTCGCGGATCCAGATCTCCAGCGGCTCGCCATAGTCCACCCAGTCACTGGGCGAATACCACAGGGACTGGCTATCCTGTCCATAGTCGCGCAGCAGGTTTTCCAATACGAAGATCGAGGCGACCTTCAGCAATTGCACCGTCTTGCCGTCGCGCCTTTGCACCGGCAGCGGGCCGACGGCACCCGCCGTCCCGGTGCGCCCGGAAAACAGCGAGGAATTGAGCACGATGCCGCCGCCAACGAAGGAGCCGAGAAAGAAATAGACGAAATCGGGATAATGCGGCCCCACCCCGAACACCAGTTCGGCAGCGCAGGCGCTGGTGGCATCGTTCTGGATGAAAACCGGATAGGCGATCCGGGCAGCAACATCGCCTTTCAGGTCGGTCTCGCGCCAGACATCCATTTCCTCGGCCGGCGCGCCGGTTTCCTCGGCCCAACTCCAGAGCTCGAACGGTGCGGCTATGCCGACGCCAGCAATGCGCGAACGCTCTGCCACTGACAACCGGCCTTCTATATCGGAAATACCGTCGACGATGAAATCCAGCAGCAGGCCGGGCATCGGATAAGGATAGGTGCGGCGCACCTCGTGACGGATCGTGCCGACGAAATCCATCAGCACCAGATTGGCGCTACGCCGGCCAATCTTGACGCCAAAGGAATAGACCGCATCAGGATTGAGCCGCATCGGCACCGAGGGTTGACCAACCCGACCGCGCACGGGCTCACCGCGCACCAGAAGCTTTTCACGCTCCAGAACCCGCATGATGACCGTGACCGTCTGTGCGGAAAGGCCGCTGCGCCGTGCTATTTCCGCTTTGGACAAGCTGCCATGCCGGCGCACGAGCGACATTACCAGCCGCTCATTATAGGCGCGCACGCCAACCTGGTTGGCACCGCCGCTCGTCTCGAGGGCAGCGGACGGCATGGCCGACCCCGCATTCGTTCCCTCAGTCATCGACCATCCTCCCAGCCCGTCCGCCCTCGCGCCATTCCGCTGGACCTGAACGGGAATTTCGGAAGCCACTCTCCCCCATCACACGTGAGGGGTTAGCCGCCATCTCATTGTTTTTCTTCACCCGCCAGGATGATGGATCATCCATTTATCCGGCGAAGCGTCACGGGCGCAAACCAGACTTCGATCCGTGGCAGACCCAACAAGCCCGCCATTTTCGCCGTTGAATATCAGCACCACAGCACCGCGATACAGGCCCTCCTGCCCGTTCACGATGGCGCCAAGCATGCCACAGCGAATTAATAATTCAACTCGATTTATTTATTGACAGGGTAGTAGATTAGTGTTTTCTTTGTCCCCGGAAGCATGGGGGGCCAACACGGGAGAGGTGATGGACCATGCGAACCGGACAGCCCCTTAAGCGGGCTCGTTCATCTTTGTCCTTGGGAGGATCCATATGAAGTCCAATTTGATCGGCGCCACGCTTGGCGCCCTGGCTCTTGGCGTTGTCTTTTCGTCCGGCGCACATGCCGCTGACGTGTCAGCTTGCCTGATCACCAAAACCGATACCAATCCCTTCTTCGTCAAGATGAAGGAAGGCGCGACCGCCAAGGCCAAGGAACTGGGCGTTACGCTGAAGTCCTATGCCGGCAAGATCGACGGCGACAGCGAAAGCCAGGTTGCAGCGATTGAAACCTGCATCGCCGACGGCGCAAAGGGTATCCTGCTGACCGCTTCCGACACCAAGGGCATCGTTCCTGCCGTCAAGGAAGCACGTGATGCCGGCCTTCTGGTTATCGCCCTCGACACCCCGCTCGATCCGGTCAACGCCGCCGACGCGACCTTCGCTACAGACAACCTGCTTGCAGGCAAGCTGATCGGCCAGTGGGCTGCAGCAACGCTCGGTGACAAGGCCAAGGACGCCAAGGTTGCCTTCCTCGACCTGACGCCTGCTCAGCCTTCCGTCGACGTCATGCGCGACCAGGGCTTCATGATCGGCTTCGGCATCGACCCGAAGGACCCGACCAAGATCGGCGACGAAAGCGATCCGCGCATCGTTGGCCATGACATCACCAACGGCAATGAAGAAGGCGGCCGTACGGCCATGGAAAACCTTCTCCAGAAGAACCCGAACATCAACGTCGTTCACACGATCAACGAACCGGCTGCTGCTGGTGCTTACGAAGCCCTCAAGGCTGTCGGCAAGCAGAAGGACGTGCTGATCGTGTCGGTTGACGGCGGTTGCCCTGGTGTGAAGAACGTCAAGGAAGGCGTTATCGGCGCCACCTCGCAGCAGTATCCGCTGATGATGGCCGCTCTCGGCATCGAAGCGATCAAGAAGTTCGCCGACACAGGCGCCAAGCCGCAGCCGACCGCTGGCAAGGACTTCTTCGACACCGGCGTTTCGCTGGTCACCGACAAGCCGGCCAAGGGCGTTCCGTCGATCGACGTCGCCGAAGGCATGAAGAAGTGCTGGGGCTGATAAGCACCTGACATTGCATAACGGAAGGGCGGCTCAGGCCGCCCTTCTGGTAAGCGCTTTCCGCAACCGAGGGTACGGAAGAGTAAGCGCAGGTTGAATAATGAAAATCTACAATGCCGCAGGCCTCCGTCGGCAATTGGTGCTACGGAAGAGCCCGGCCCTCACCTCTAAAGAGGTCTACGGGAGGAAAACCGATGAGCGAGCCCACGAAAGCCGCCACCAAACCTCATCTTGAATATGAAAACGTGCTGTCTGGTAGCGCGACCGCCGTTGCGCAGTTCGACACCAATGACAAGACGCCGCTGCAGAAATTCCAGCATTTTCTGCATTCCAGCCCGGCAGCTGTTCCGCTGATCGTGCTGGTCCTGTCGCTGATCGCATTCGGGGTGATTCTGGGCGGAAAATTCTTCTCGCCATTCGCCCTGACGCTGATCCTGCAGCAGGTAGCAATCACGGGCATTATCGGCGCGGCGCAGACCTTGGTCATCCTGACCGCCGGCATTGATCTTTCGGTCGGTGCCATCATGGTTCTTTCGTCCGTCGTCATGGGCCAGTTTGCTGTTCACTACGGCGTCCCAGGTCCGCTTGCCGTGCTCTGCGGCTTTGCGGTAGGCGGCATTTGCGGCTTCATCAACGGCATCCTCGTCGCCCGCATCAAGCTGCCGCCCTTCATCGTGACACTTGGCATGTGGCAGATCGTACTGGCGTCGAACTTCCTTTACTCGGCCAATGAAACCATTCGTTCGCAAGACCTGGTTACCAGCGCACCGATCCTGCAACTCTTTGGCGAAAATATTCGCGTCGGCGGCGCAGTGCTTACCTATGGCGTTATCGCGCTCGCCGTGCTGGTTGCCGTCCTCTGGTATGTCTTGAACAACACTGCTTGGGGCCGTCATCTATACGCGGTCGGCGACGATCCGGCTGCTGCCGAATTGTCGGGCGTCAACGTCAAGCGCATGCTGATCTCGGTCTATACGCTGTCTGGCCTGATCTGCGCGCTTGGTGGCTGGGCGATGATAGGCCGTATCGGTTCGGTTTCTCCGACCGCCGGCCAGTTTGCCAATATCGAATCGATCACCGCCGTGGTGATTGGCGGCATGTCGCTTTTCGGCGGCCGTGGCTCCATCCTCGGCATGATGTTCGGCGCTCTTATCGTCGGCGTCTTCCAGCTCGGCCTGCGCATGGCCGGCACCGACCCGCAGTGGACTTATATGTTGATCGGCGTGCTGATCATCGCTGCTGTGGCAATCGACCAATGGATCAGAAAGGTAGCAGGCTAATGGCTCAGGACCCTATTCTCACCGCCCGTGGCCTCGTGAAGCGCTATGGCCGCGTCACCGCTCTCGACCGTGCCGATTTCGACCTCTATCCCGGCGAAATCCTCGCCGTGATCGGCGACAATGGCGCGGGCAAGTCCTCGCTGATCAAGGCGATTTCCGGTGCTGTTACGCCTGACGAAGGCGAGATCAAGCTGGAAGGCCAGCAGATCAACTTCCGCTCGCCAATCGACGCGCGCAAGGCCGGCATCGAAACCGTCTATCAGAACCTGGCTTTGTCGCCGGCCCTGTCGATTGCCGATAACATGTTCCTGGGTCGCGAAATCCGGAAGCCAGGCATCATGGGCAGCGTCTTCCGCGCTCTCGACAAGCCGGCGATGGAAAAATTTGCCCGCGACAAGCTGTCGGAACTCGGCCTGATGACCATCCAGAACATCAACCAGGCGGTTGAAACCCTGTCTGGCGGTCAGCGTCAGGGCGTTGCCGTGGCCCGTGCCGCCGCCTTCGGCTCGAAAGTGGTGATCCTCGACGAGCCGACGGCAGCGCTCGGCGTCAAGGAAAGCCGTCGCGTGCTGGAACTGATCCAGGACGTGCGCTCACGCGGCATGCCGATCGTGCTGATCTCGCACAATATGCCGCATGTGTTCGAAGTGGCCGACCGCATCCATATCCACCGGCTCGGTCGTCGCCTCTGCGTGATTAATCCGAAGGATTACACCATGTCGGATGCAGTTGCCTTCATGACCGGCGCCAAGGAGGCCCCGGCGGAAGTGATGGCCGCATGACGGTCTCCGTCGCTTCGCTCACCGATGACGTTATCCGGCTGGCCCAAGGGGCCAGCCGTTTCATGCTGGCTGTCGCCGGCCCACCCGGCGCCGGCAAGTCCACCTTGTCCGAAGCACTTCGCGCCGCGCTGATCGCCAAAGGCGAAAGCGCCGAAATCCTTCCGATGGATGGATTTCATATGGACAACGGCATTCTTGAAGAGCGCGGCCTGCTGAAACGCAAGGGCGCTCCTGAGACCTTCGACGTGCGCGGCTTTCTCGATATCGTTACCGCCGTAAGGCGCGCTGATGAGGAAGTGCTGGTTCCGGTCTTCGACCGCTCGCGCGAGCTTGCGATCGCCTCGGCCCGACCGATTTCGCCCGAAACGCGCTTCATCCTGGTCGAAGGTAATTATCTGCTTCTGGACCGCACGCCCTGGACAAGACTCGCGAGCAGTTTTGACCTCACGCTGTTTGTGGGTCCGCCACTCGATGTCCTTGAACAGCGCCTTCGGGAGCGCTGGGTCCATTACGGTCTGGATGAAGCCGGCATCGCCTGGAAATTGAACGGCAACGACCTGCCCAACGGCAGGTTGGTGATCGAAGCTTCGCGACCAGCAGACATCACCGTCGACATCATTGATCTGGCGTAATCGCGCGCAAGCCGCCGCTTTTTCCTCGACATATCGGAGGTGCGTGCTTATAAAATAAGCATGCACTTTTGATGCACAATAGCATTGACAGTCGCCCCCTTCCCCGCTCTATTTGTATAGTCAAAAGCCGATCAACGGCGAAGGGGAAATCCGCCTGAGAAAACTCGGCGGAACGGGCAACTGGAGAAATCGCGATGCAGAAAAGACTGTTCCTGAAGGCAGCGCTTGGGGCCGCCATGCTGTTTGGCGCGAGCCTTTCGGCCCATGCCGAAGACGCCCTGGCCAAAATCAAGGCCGGCGGCACCTTGAAGGTCGGCACCGAGACCGCGTTTGCGCCTTTCGATTTCATCGATGCCGGTGATCATGTTGGTCTCAACGTCGACTTGTTCGATGAAATCGGCAAAGAACTGGGCGTGAAGATCGAATGGGTCACCCTGCCCTGGGATGGCGTTTTGCCCGGTCTTGAAGCTGGTAAGTTCGATATCGTCGCCGGTCCCGCCACCATCACCAAGGCTCGCATGGAGCGCTACCGCTTCACGGCGCCGATTGCCGAAGCGACCGTTGCCATCCTGAAAAAGGCCGGCGACAAGACCATTACCAAGCCGGAAGATCTGGCCGGCAAGGCCGTCGGCGTCGGCAAGGCGACAGCACAGCTCGCCCAGCTGCAGGAATTTTCGGCAACGCTGCCGAAGAAGATCGATGTGCGTGAATACGTCTCCTTCAACGACGCCTATGCCGATATGGCGGCCGGCCGCGTTGTGGCCGTCGCCAATTCGCTGCCGAACATCGCCTTCGTTGCCAAGCAGCGCAACGGCGCCTTCGAAGTGGTGCTGCCGCCCTTCGGCAAGAAGAGCTATTTCGGCTTTATCGGCACCAAGGACGCCGATCACGCCAGCCTGATCGATGCCGTCGACGCTGCCCTGATCAAGATGAAAGGCGATGGCCGCATGGCAAAGCTCCAGGAAAAATGGTTCGGCACCAAGTTCGATACGCCTGACAGCGTCAAGGATCCCGCATTTTGATAGGAATGTCGGAGGAAGGCGCGGCTCAGCGCCTTCCTTTTCCGATTACAGGGCGGACATAGCGGCCGATGTCATTCAAACTCTTCTTTCTGCTGGTCAAGGCCGCCGGATGGACGCTCGGCATCAGCCTCGTGTCGATTGCCGCGGGCCTTGCGCTTGCCGTGTTGCTCTGCGCGGCCATGCTGTCGGGCAAAGCGCTGTTCACGGTACCCACGCGGCTGTTCGTCAGCTTCTTTCGCGGCGTGCCGCTCCTCGTCCAATTGCTGCTGATCTATAATCTCCTGCCTTTCATCGGTATCAACGTGCCAAGCGTGGTCGCCGCCATTATCGGCCTCTCGCTCTGCACCGCCGCCTACCAGGCGGAAAACCTGCGCGGTGGCTTTGAGAGCGTTGCGCCCGGTCTTGTCGAGGCAGCGGATATGGCCGGCTTCTCCGCCCGCCAGACCTTCTTGCGCATCAAGCTGCCGATTGCGCTCCGCCTGACCTTTCCCGCGCTCGTCAACGAGGCGATCATGATCCTCAAATCCTCGTCGCTGGTGTCGGTCGTCGGTATTGTCGAGCTGACACGCATGTCGCAGGATCTCGCTTCCTCCACCTATTTGCCGATTCCGCTATTTGCCAGTGCCGGTTTGATCTACCTGGTGATCTGCTGGACCATGGCGCTGATCGGCCGTTTCAGCGAGCGCCGCCTGCCAGGAGCCTTGCCCGCAGGGTCGGGAGCCAGCCGATGATCTTCGATCCCAAAGTCATCCTCGACCATCTGCCCGAAATCGCGTCCGGCGCGCTGACCACGCTGTGGATCTGGATCGTCGGCATGCTGCTTGGCGCAGCCCTCGGCTTTCTTGTCGCCACCGGCCGCCGCTATGGCGGCAGGCTCCTCGACCTGCCACTCGGTCTTGCCGTCGAAGTGCTGCGCGGCACGCCGTTTCTGATCCAGATCTTTCTGGTCTATTATGGCGGGCCCTATGTCGGCCTGTCGCTCGACCCGATCCCCTGCGGGCTGATCGGCCTGACCATCTATGCCGCTGCCTATTGCTCGGAAATTTTCCGCGCCGGCTTTGCCGCCGTGCCGCATGGGCATGTGGAGGCGGCCGAATGCCTTGGGCTTTCACGCTTTCAGATTGTTCGCCGTATCCTGCTGCCGGAGATGGCGCTGATCGTACTGCCGCCTTTCGTCAATCTGGCGGTGATCCTGCTAAAGGAATCCGCCGTCCTGTCTATTATCACGGTGCCGGAATTGACGGCGACCGTCAGTGCTATTGGCTCGCAGCAATATGCCTTCCTGGAGGCAATCTTCGTGCTCGCCGTCATCTACTGGGTCATCGTCGAGGCCGCCGCCTGGACAGGCCGGATGGCCGAGACCCGCCTGAACAAACTGAGGTTCGCCGCGCCATGACGCTACCCGCCATTTCTGTTAGCCGGCTCGTCAAGCGCTTCGGCACCGCCACCGTCCTGCAGGACATCAATCTGCAAGTACCGGAAGGCAAGGTCTCCTGCCTGATCGGCCCGTCAGGCTCCGGCAAAAGCACGCTGCTGCGCTGCATGGCCTTTCTGGAAGAAGCCAGCGAAGGCATGATAACAGTCAATGGCGAGGCACTCGGCTTTTTCGAAAAGCCGGATGGCCAGCGCGAGCGCCTGCCCGCAGCCCAGATCCGCTCCGTGCGCTCCAAGATCGGCATGGTGTTCCAGCAGTTCAATCTCTGGCCGCACATGACCGCACTCGGCAATGTCTCGGAAGCACTGAAGACGGTGCACAAGCTGCCAAAGCGCGAGGCCGAGGACCAGGCCATGGCACAATTGAAGAAAGTCGGGTTGGAAAACCGCGCCGGGCACTATCCTTCGCAACTGTCAGGCGGCCAGCAGCAGCGTGTCGCGATTGCCCGGGCGCTGGCGCTGCAGCCGAAAATCATGCTGTTCGACGAACCGACCTCGGCGCTCGATCCGGAACTGACCGGCGAAGTGCTGAACGTCATGCGCGATCTCGCAGCCGAAGGCATGACCATGGTCGTCGTCTCCCATGAGATCGGCTTTGCCGCGACCGTTGGCAACGAAATCAGCTTTCTCGATCAGGGCAAGCTGTTGTTTACCGGTACCCCGACGGAGATCTTCGCCAAGCCCCGCCATCCGCGCCTCGAGCAATTCCTCGATACCTATCTGGATCGCGGCGCCTCGATGCTGGCATGATGTGACGGATCAGCCCCGATGACATCAGCGACACAAGCATCGAAATCGCTGCACCAGCGCATTCTCGAGGATATCGAGGACAATATCCTGTCGGGCCGCTGGCCGCCCGGCCACAAGATCCCATCCGAGCAGGTGCTGGCAGAGGACTATGGCTGCTCGCGCATGACCGTGAACAAGGTGGTGACCCAGCTTGCCCGCGCGGGCCTGGTGCTGCGCCGGCGCAAGACCGGCAGCATCGTCATGCCGCAGAATTCGCAAAGCGCCATTCTTGAAATCTACGACATCAGAGACGAGGTCGAGGCGCTGGATCTGGCCTATCGCCATGATATCCTGGCGCGCACGGCAAGAGCGGCCAGCAAGACGGAACTGTCAGCGCTCGGACTGCCGCCGCGCCGCAAGCTGCTGGCCGTCACCTGCCTGCATTATGCCGGCGACAGGCCTTTTTGCCTTGAGGAGCGGTTGATCAACCTCTCCATCGTGCCCGAGGCGGCTGAGGCCGATTTCGCCGATCTCGCCCCCGGGCCTTGGCTGCTCGACCATGTGCCATGGAATGCCGCCGAACACAGGATCGCTGCCGAGGCCGCCAGCCCCACGGCAGCCAATCTGCTGCATATCGCCCCTGAGGTGCCGGTTCTTGTTGTCGAGCGCCAGACATGGCGTCTGGACGAAACCGTGACCCAGGTGCGGCTCACCTATCCCGGCGGCCAGCACGCGCTGACGGCTCGCTTCACCCCATCGCAACGGCCCAACGCCGCCTGATCGAAGAGAAAAAGACCATGGCCCGCCAGGACAAATTGAAACTCGGAACCTTCGTCTACACCTTCGGCTTCAACCCCGCCGCCTGGCGCCATCCGGAGGCGGATGTGCATGGTGCCAACAAGATCGACCATCTGCTGAACGTGGCGAAGATCTCGGAAGCTGCGAAATTCGATTTCATGTTCCTGGCGGATTCGCCCGCCGCTGCCGTCGGCGATGCCGATGCGCTGGCGCGCTCACCGACCAAGATGAACCGTTTCGAGCCGCTGTCGCTGATTTCGGCGCTGTCGGTGCTCACTGAAAAGCTCGGCTTTGTCGCCACCGCCTCCACCAGCTATTACGAGCCCTACAACATCGCCCGGATCTTCGCCTCGATCGATCATTTGAGCGGCGGCCGGGCCTGCTGGAATGTTGTGACATCAGACCATGATGAGACCGGCTATAACTATGGTTTCGAGGGCCTGCCGCCGCACGCGGAGCGCTACGAGCGAGGTTCGGAATTCGTCGATGTCGTCTTCGGCCTCTGGGACAGTTTCGAGCCGGATGCGCTGGTGCTCGACAAGGAAAACGGCCTTTACCACGACAAAACCAAGCTGCACACGCTCGATCACAAGGGCAAGCATTTCAAGGTGCGCGGACCGCTCAACATCGCCGCCTCACCGCAGGGCCGTCCGGTCATTGCCCAGGCCGGCGGCTCGGAAGCCGGCATGGAACTCGCCGCCCGCACTGCCGAGATCGTGTTCAGCCTCGCCTCCAATCTGGAGCGCAACAAGGCCTTTGCCGAGAACATCAAAGGCCGCATGGTCAAATATGGCCGCTCCACAAGTGACCTGAAACTCATGCCCGGCCTTGTCGTCAATGTCGGGGAGACAAAGGCAGAGGCCCAGGCCAAGGTAGACTTCCTGATCGACAATCTGCATCCGGATGTCGGCCGCTGGATGCTTGGCGAGTTTCTCGAAGCTGATCTATCCGGCGTCGCGCTCGACAAACCCTTCCCGCTCGACCGGCTGCCGAGCGAGCCGAAGGGCTCGAAGGCCATGTTCGAATGGCTGCGCGATTTCATCTTGGAAGGCCATACGGTCGGCGAGCTGATCCGCTTCTACGCCGAAAAGAGCACCGGCAACGGTATCACCGGCACGCCAGGCGAAATCGCCGATTTCATGGAGGAGTGGTTCGAAGCAGGTGCCGCCGACGGCTTCATTCTGATGCTGCCGACCCTGCCGGCCAGCCTCAACGACTTCGTCCGACTGGTGCTGCCGGAACTGCGCCGCCGCGGATTGTTCCGCGACGAATACGAGGGCAAAACCTTGCGGGAGAATTTGGGGCTGTCGATGCCGGCCAATCGGTATGTGGCCGCGCAGAAAGGCTAAAACGCCGCCATCACGTCCCGCATGGCGGCTGCAAAGCGCGCGCCGATCCGCTCGCGCGCCTTGTGCCTGCCAACTTCGACCTGCTTAACGCCAGCCACCCAAACGCAATCCACCGCGGCACCGTTGCCAAAGATGAAGCCATCAAGCACTTGTTCGCCGGCATAGCCAAGGTCGTGACGCGGCTTGAGGCTCACCAGATCTGCCGGCTTGCCGGCTCCAAGCCCGCTGTCATGCATCAAGGCCACCGCCCCGCCGGCCGCCGCTTCGTCAAACAGACGCCGCCCCGTCGAGCCGCCAGGTGCTGCAATGACATTGCGGGCGCCGTGGGCCAGACGCTGCGAATATTCCAGCTGGCGCAATTCATCGCCAAGGCCAATCAGCACATTGGAATCGGACCCGATCCCGAAACGGCCACCTGCCTCCAGGAATGTGCTGGCATTGAAGGTACCATCGCCGAGATTGGCTTCGGTAACAGGGCAAAGGCCGGCAATCGCACCGCTTTTGGCCATCCGCACCGTCTCGTCATCGGTCATGTGGGTGGCGTGGATCAGACACCAGCGGGAAGAGAGGGCCGCATTGTCGAGCAGCCATTGCACGGGACGTTTGCCCGACCAGACAATGCAATCCTCCACTTCCTTCACCTGTTCGGCGACATGGATATGGACGGGTCCATCGAACGTGAGCTGCTGCAGAGCAGCCAACTCCTCTGGCGTCACGGCGCGCAGGCTATGAGGGGCGATGCCAACAACGGCACCCGGCAGGCTTGACGCCACCTTTTGGGCGCCTTCGAGCAGGGCCGAAAAGCCATCGAGATCGTTGATGAACCGTCGCTGCCCCTCATTGGGCGCTAGGCCGCCGAAGCCTGAATGAGCATAGAATACCGGCAGCAGCGTCAGGCCGATGCCGATCTCATCCGCGGCACCGGTAATGCGCTCGGCCATTTCCGCCCGGTTGGCATAGGGCCGGCCGTCGCGGTCGTGATGCAGATAATGAAACTCTCCGACCCGGCCAAAGCCAGCTTCCAACATTTCCACATAGAGCTGGGCGGCAATCGCCTGCATCTGATCCGGGCTCATGGTCAGCGCGAAACGATACATCACCGTGCGCCAGCTCCAAAAACTATCGCTATCAGGTCCACGTAATTCAGCGAGACCCGCCATGCCGCGCTGGAAGGCGTGGCTGTGCAGGTTGGCCATGGCTGGCAGCAGCATGTCATGAAGTTCGTCGCCCGCTTCAGGCGCAGCACCGGTCTCGACTGCCTCGATCGTCCGTCCCGAGAGGGTCAACCGCACGTCGCGGACAAAGCCCTCAGACAGCAGCGCCTGCTTCGCGTAGAGAACCGTCATCGCCTTCCCCTTTTTTCATCTTGCCTGCATCTCATTAAGTATATACATAATAGGAAAATCGGTCGGGAGCAATGCCGCCCCGACCGGATAATAAGGGATGCAGCATGGCGAACAGGGACCGCATTTTCACCCATGCGCGGCTGGCGACGCTTGATCCGCGCCTACAGGGATTTGGCCTCATCGAAGACGGCGCCATTCTGGTGCGCGGCGAGCGTATCGCCTATGTCGGCCCTCTGGCCGATATTCCCGCAGTCGACCGTCACGCTGCCGAAGCCTTCGATTGCGAAGGTCGCTGGATCACCCCGGGCCTGATCGATTGCCACACCCATCTCGTCCATGCCGGCAACCGCGCCCATGAATTCGAATTGCGATTGGCGGGCGCCAGCTATGAAGAGATCGCCCGCGCCGGAGGCGGCATCGTCTCCTCGGTCACCCAAGTTCGCGCAGCAACGGAGGACGATCTGCTGCGCCAAACCCTGCCGCGTCTAGATGCGTTGATTGCCGAGGGAGTCACCACGATTGAGGTCAAGTCCGGCTACGGCCTGACGGTCGAAGACGAGCTGAAAATGTTGCGCGCCGCCCGCCAGCTTGCCGAAGCGCGCGCCGTTTCCGTCACCACCACCTATCTCGGCGCCCATGCCACACCGGCGGATTACAAAGGTCGCAATGGCGATTTCCTGCGCGACATCGTGCTTCCTGGCTTACATAAGGCGCGTGAGGAAGGCCTCGTCGATGCTGTTGACGGCTTCTGTGAAGGCATCGCCTTTTCGCCTACCGAAATCCGCCAGGTTTTCGAGGCCGCAAGAGCACTTGGCCTGCCGGTCAAACTGCATGCGGACCAGTTGTCCAATCTCTCGGGCGCAGCCCTTGCCGCCGAATTCGGGGCACTGTCGGCCGATCATCTGGAATATACCGACGCTGCTGGCGCCGAGGCGATGGCCAAGGCCGGCACCGTTGCCGTGCTTTTGCCCGGTGCGTTCTATTTCATTCGCGAGACGAAGAAGCCGCCTGTCGATCTCTTTCGCGAAGCCGGCACCAAGATCGCGCTGGCGACCGACAACAACCCCGGCACCTCGCCGCTCACCTCGCTGCTCTTGACCTTGAACATGGGCGCCACCCTGTTTGGCTTGACGGTAGAAGAGTGCCTGGCGGGCGTGACCCGGGAGGCCGCACGCGCGCTTGGCCGCCTCTCTGACATCGGCACGCTGGAACCCGGAAAATACGCCGATTTCGCGATCTGGGACATCGAGAGACCGGCCGAACTCGTCTACCGCTTGGGCTTCAATCCGCTCTATCGGCGAGTCTATCGCGGCAACTAAAGCATCGGACCGGAACGTGGGAACCGGCTTCCCATCCGAACACAAGATTTGAGCCTGAACACGCCAAGCAACAGCAGGGGCCTTCATGACCATCATCCTTCATCCCGGCGCAGTGCCGCTGTCCGATCTCGCCAGGATCTACTGGACCGGCGAGCCTGTTGCCCTTCACCGGACTTTCGATGCCGGCATTGAAAGAGCTGCGGCTCGCATCGCGGCGATCGCCGCTGGCAACGAGCCGGTCTACGGCGTCAATACCGGTTTCGGCAAACTCGCCTCGATCAAGATCGATGCCGCCGATACGGCAAAGCTGCAGCGCAACCTGATTCTGTCGCATTGCTGCGGTGTCGGCGCGCCCTTGAGCGAAAACATCGTCCGGCTGATCATGTCCCTGAAGCTTGTTTCGCTCGGCCGTGGCGCGTCAGGCGTGCGGCTTGAGCTCGTGCGGCTGATCGAAGCCATGCTGGAAAAAGGCGTAATCCCGGTGATCCCGGAAAAGGGCTCGGTCGGTGCATCCGGCGATCTCGCGCCGCTCGCCCACATGGCTGCCGTTATGATGGGTGAGGCTGAAGCTTTCTATCAGGGCGAACGGTTGTCGGGCTCCGAAGCGCTGAAGCGCGCAGGCCTGCAGCCGGTGACGCTTGCTGCCAAGGAAGGACTGGCGCTGATCAACGGCACCCAGGCCTCGACCGCGCTGGCGCTGGCCGGCCTGTTTCGTGCCCATCGCGCCGCTCAGGCTGCGCTGATCACCGGTGCCCTGTCGACGGATGCCGCCATGGGGTCGTCTGCCCCCTTCACCGCAGACATCCACACATTGCGCGGCCATCAGGGCCAGATCGACACCGCAGCGGCACTGCGCGCCCTGCTCGAGGGCTCCGTGATCAGGCAGAGCCATCTCGATGGTGACGAGCGGGTGCAGGACCCCTATTGCATCCGCTGCCAGCCGCAGGTCGATGGCGCCTGCCTAGATATCCTGCGCATGGCGGCGCGTACGCTGACCATCGAAGCCAATGCGGTGACAGACAATCCGCTGGTCCTGTCCGACGATAGCGTGGTGTCAGGCGGCAATTTTCACGCCGAGCCGGTGGCCTTCGCCGCCGACCAGATCGCGCTTGCTGTCTGCGAGATTGGGGCGATTGCCCAGCGGCGTATCGCGCTTTTGGTTGATCCCGCCCTGTCCTACGGCCTGCCTGCCTTTCTCGCCAAGAAGCCGGGCCTCAATTCCGGCCTGATGATCGCTGAAGTGACCTCCGCGGCGCTGATGAGCGAAAACAAGCAGATGGCCCATCCTGCCTCAGTGGATTCCACGCCGACCTCTGCCAATCAGGAAGACCACGTGTCCATGGCCTGCCATGGCGCCCGGCGCCTGCTGCAGATGACGGATAATCTCTTCTCCATTATCGGCATCGAGGCGCTCACCGCCGCCCAAGGCGTCGAATTCCGGTCGCCGCTCACCACCAGCCCGGAACTTCAGAAGGCCATTACCGCACTGCGCTCCGTTGTCGACACCCTTGAAGAAGACAGGTTCATGGCACCCGATCTGGAAGCGGCCGGCCGGCTGGTGGCGGATGGTAGATTGGTGAACAGCGTTTCGACCGGGCTCCTGCCGGAACTGGAGGCATAAGGCGATGCAGCCATTTGAAATCACTCAGGGCACCTCGCCCGTCATCCTCGCCTTTCCGCATACTGGGACGGACGTTCCGCCCGAAATCTGGTCGCGCCTCAACGACAATGGCCGCCTGCTGGCCGATACCGATTGGCACATCCATAATCTTTATGGCGGCCTGCTCGATAACGTCACTGTGGTGCGCGCCACCTTCCATCGCTACGTGATCGATGCCAACCGGGATCCGGCGGGCGTCAGCCTCTATCCGGGCCAGAACACCACGGGTCTCATTCCAGATACCGATTTCGACGGCAAGCCGATCTGGAACGAAGGTCAGGCGCCATCGGAAAGCGATATCGCCGAACGGCTCGCAACCTTCCACGCCCCCTATCATGCCGCTCTGGCAGCCGAAGTCGCCCGCGTGAAGGCACTGCATGGCGTGGCGGTCCTGTATGATTGCCATTCGATCCGCTGCCATATCCCCTTCCTGTTCGAAGGGCGCTTGCCGGATTTCAACATCGGTACGGATGGCGGACGCACCTGCGTCCCTGCCATCGAAGCAGCGGCCGTGGATGTGGCGGCTTCGGCTGCCGGCTATACATCCGTGCTCAACGGCCGCTTCAAAGGCGGCTGGACCACCCGCCATTACGGCAGACCGGAAACCGGCGTCCACGCCATCCAGATGGAACTGGCACAGGCCACGCATCTGGCCGAGGAAGCGCCGCCCTTTGCCTATGACCCCGCCAAGGCAGACCGCCTGCGGGCAAATCTGAAAACCATTCTGCAAAAAATCGAAACGATCGCTTTTCAACTCAAGGACGGGAGCAAACCGGCATGACCAATCCACGCCACAATATTCGCGACGTGCGCGCCGCCACCGGCACCGAGCTTTCCGCCAAGAGCTGGATGACCGAAGCGCCGCTTAGAATGCTGATGAACAATCTCGACCCCGATGTAGCCGAGCGTCCGCATGAACTGGTGGTCTATGGCGGTATTGGCCGCGCTGCCCGCACCTGGGAGGACTTTGACCGGATCGTCGCGACGCTGAAGACGCTGACCGAGGAAGAAACCCTCATCGTCCAATCCGGCAAGCCCGTTGGCGTGTTCCGCACCCACAAGGATGCGCCGCGCGTCTTGATCGCCAATTCCAACCTTGTGCCGCATTGGGCCACTTGGGACCATTTCAACGAGTTGGATAAAAAGGGCCTGGCCATGTATGGCCAGATGACCGCGGGCTCCTGGATCTATATCGGCACGCAGGGCATCGTGCAGGGCACCTATGAAACCTTCGTAGAGGCTGGCCGCCAGCATTACGGCGGCAATCTCAAGGGCAAGTGGATCCTGACCGGCGGGCTTGGCGGCATGGGCGGCGCCCAGCCGCTTGCCGCCGTCATGGCCGGCGCCTGCTGCCTCGCCGTGGAATGCGACGAGACCCGCATCGATTTCCGGCTGCGCACCCGCTATGTGGATGCCAAGGCGCACACGCTCGACGAGGCGCTCGGCATGATCGACCAATGGACCAAGGCGGGCGAAGCGAAATCCGTTGGCCTCGTCGGCAATGCCGCCGACATCTTCCCGGAACTCGTTCGCCGCGGCGTAAAACCTGACATCGTCACCGACCAGACCTCCGCCCATGATCCGATCCATGGCTATCTGCCGTCCGGCTGGACGGTTGCCGAATGGCGCGCGAAACAGGAAAGCGACCCGAAGGCAGTGGAAAAGGCCGCCCGCGCCTCGATGAAAGTGCATGTCGCAGCCATGGTGGATTTCTGGAACCAGGGCGTGCCCACGCTGGATTACGGCAACAACATCCGCCAGGTTGCCCAGGAGGAAGGGCTGGAAAACGCCTTTTCCTTCCCGGGCTTCGTTCCGGCCTATATCCGGCCACTGTTTTGCCGTGGCATTGGTCCGTTTCGCTGGGCGGCCCTGTCTGGCGATCCCGAAGACATCTACAAGACCGATGCCAAGGTGAAGGAACTGCTGCCCGACAACACGCACCTGCACAATTGGCTGGACATGGCCCGCGAACGGATTGCCTTCCAGGGCCTGCCGGCACGCATCTGCTGGGTCGGGCTCGGCGACCGCCACAAGCTTGGCCTCGCCTTCAATGAAATGGTGCGCAGTGGCGAGTTGAAGGCCCCTGTCGTCATCGGTCGGGACCATCTCGATAGCGGCTCTGTCGCATCGCCCAATCGCGAAACAGAAGCCATGAAGGACGGGTCTGACGCCGTCTCCGACTGGCCGCTCTTGAACGCGCTGCTCAATTGCGCCTCCGGTGCCACCTGGGTGTCGCTGCATCACGGCGGCGGGGTCGGCATGGGCTTTAGCCAGCACTCGGGCATGGTCATCTGCGCTGATGGTACGGATGATGCAGCCCGGCGGCTGGAGCGGGTACTGTGGAATGATCCGGCCACTGGTGTGATGCGTCATGCCGATGCCGGCTATGACATCGCGCTCGACTGCGCCCGCGAAAAAGGCCTGCGTCTGCCCGGCATTCTCGGCAACTGACATGCAGATCCTGCGCCGGGAAACCTATCGCCGCATGCCCTGGAAGAACGGCCAGGGCATGACCGAGGAAATCGCGATCTTTCCGCTTGAAAGCGGCATGGAGGATTTCGATTGGCGGCTGTCCATCGCCCATGTCGGCGCGGACGGTCCCTTCTCGCTGTTTCCCGGCCTTGATCGCAGCATTGCGCTTCTCGACGGAGAAGGCATGGCGCTCTCCCTCCCCGACGGGAAAAGCGAGATGCTGACGAAAACCGGCCAACCCTTTGCCTTTCCTGGCGATTGGGTGATTTCCAGTCGTAATCTCGCTGCTAAGACCATCGATCTCAACATCATGACTAGGCGTGGCCGGTTCCGCCACGAGATGTGCCGTCAGCAGCACTTCGCGCTCGCGACGCGAAGTGAAGCGGCGATTACCTTGGTAGTTTTCAATCAGGACGTCACTGTTGTCGACAAAGACCAGCCTTTGTCGCTCCACCGCTTTGATACCGTCATCCTGGAGCCAGGCGAGCCTTGGCCGTTCACAGCTTCAGTGCCATCGGATACTACAGGATGCGATCTGCTGGTCGTGACGCTCGAGCGCGAGGAATGAGGTAGCCGCCCGCCTGGACCTCCGGTTCTCCGAACTATGCAGCGCCGGATGACTCACCGAAAAACCGGCTAAATCCCCGACATTTTAACGTGGTTCTCCAGCAAAAAGCAGGTTAAAAAGCGCGTGTATCCCGCTCGTTGCTGACGGGTTGCGCCAGCATTTTTGCAGCAGAGAGCCGATGCGCACGAAGAGCGAGACCAAAAGACGCCAGATCCTGAAGATTGCCGGAGATCTGTTTCGAGAGCATGGTTTTGGCGCAGTCAACATGGCACAGATCGCGGCCTCTGTAGGCGGCTCAAAATCAACGCTTTACAATCACTTCCCGACAAAGGAAGCGCTGTTTGAGGCCTATGTGATTGAAGCGGGACGAGAGCCCTTCGCCGCCCTTGCCGACGCCAACGAGCACGGCGACACAGCACAAGCCGCGCTGGCCAGCTATGCGCGCGCCTATCTGCGGCTTCTGCTATCGCCGGAAGTGCTGGCGATCAACCGTCTGGTGATATCAGAAGCGCCGCGTTTCCGTGAACTGGGCGGCATATTTTACGAGAACGGGCCGCGCGTGACGCTGGAACAGATCGAACAGAAAATTTCGCATCTGGTTGAACGAAAACTGCTTGAGATAGAGGATATCTCCCTGGCAGCCCTTCAATTCAAGGTGCTGGCCGAAGCAGGGCTTTACGAACGCTGCCTCTGGGGTTTGCTTGATCAGCCAGCCGATTCAGACATCCTTGCAGCGGCCGAGACCGCGGCCCGAGCCTTCCTCAAGCTCTACGGACGCTGATTTCATACACCTATGATAACGGGAATGCTCATTTGATCGGGAAAACCGACCGGGCAGACATGGCGTCTTACCCGGTCAGAATTTCCAACCTATCAGTTGGCGACGGCGCGGACGCCGGAGGCAGTGCCGACAGGCGTTGCGATCAACTGCATAAACTTCAGGAAATCAACTGTCGGGTGGCGTGCCGCGTAGATCACATCGCGATTCTTGATCGGGAAGCTTTGGCCGACAAGCAGGCTGTCCGGTGAGTGCATATTGAAGCGATAGACGATCGGATAGCGCCCATCCTTGTTGGCAACCAGGCCCTTCGATTGCAGTTCGTGGAACCGCTTGGCGCCGAGGACGTCCATGACGATTTCAGGCTCTTCATAGCGGAACACGAAATAGCCTTCCGCATCGCCCTGGTTGTCAGATCCGCCGCCTGCAAGCGCAATGGCTTCGAGCAGGTTGAGATCACTGGCACCAAAGGGCACACGATTGTTCTTCTCGACCTGTCCGAGGATCGTGAAGGTGCGGGGATCATGCGTCACGTAAATCTGGTCACGCGGCTCGACATAGATGTTTTCGCGCGGATTTTCGATCAGCGACTTCAATAGGATGCTGGCAGTCTTGGTGCCACGCACCAGCGTCACGTAGGATTCGTAGGGTTCGCTGGCAGGGCCACCGGCCCGCGCGATAACCTCAGTGATCCTGTCGCCTGCCAAGGTCAACTCGACGTTCGACGGTTTTCCGACCGCCCCCGACACCGTGACCGAACGCGATGCGGTTCCAGCCGCCGTAACCAACACGTCAGGCTCGACTGCCTTGTTGACGAGTTTGGCGAGAATCGCCTTGCGTGCTTCTTCCTGAGTCTTGCCGGCCAGCGTAATCGGCCCGACATAGGGAATGGTACCGGTTCCGTCCGGCTGCACCACGACATCGATCGTCGTCTGCTTCGACTGTGAGGTCGAAAACAAGCCGTCCGATCCTGCCTCGAAAATGCTGATCTTCAGCTGGTCGCCAATACCGATGACGACACGGCCAGCACGCCCACCGATACCGAACCGGCGGCTGAACAGGGAATTGGAAAAATTAGCGACGGTCCGAGCCGTCTGCTGGTCGACGTCGACAGTATCGAACACGGACGCATTCGGCCGGTTCAACTCCTGCCTTGATTTTCCTGCCTGCCCTTCGATCTGCGAGGAAAGTGGCCCTGCAGCCGGTAGAGTATCGCATGCGGCAAGACCCGCAGTGACCACAACCGCGACAATCTTTCTCAACGGGTAACTCTCCACTCGCAAACTCCTTGGCGCGTCCTCAGTGCGACTGCCATCGCAGATGGGGGGCGCAACAAACTACTAGCGGCCTTCTACGACCGTTTCAAGATACCCTCTCACCGCGGACACTATTCAAACAATCTTAACGAATTCTGACTGCAGGGCTTTTTAGCAAGCGAATAGAGCATGATCTCGTTTCGGAACGGCACAACAAGCTTAAAGGCCATAAACTTTCCCGGGCCTGACCTAGTGTAAAGCCGCAAGGCACACTGAAATTGATCCGCGAGAGGCTGTGGACAAATTAAACGCCGCCTATTCCTCTGCGGCAATCCTGGATGGCGAGACCGATGCGCCTTCGATCAATGGACGCAGAGGCACCAATTGTGCAGCGATGAAATCCATGAACACACGAATGCGTGGGGAATGCCGCAGTTCCTGATGGGTGAGCAACCAGAGGCCAGCCTGATAGTCCGGGATTGCCGCCGAAAGCCTGACAAGGGCCGGACGGACGTCTCCGATGAAGCACGGCATATGGCCAATACCGATTCCAGCCTCAATGGCCTCGGCAAGCGCCAGCACTGAATTCGCGCGGTAGCGCAACTGCCTGGACGAAAGCCTGTCACGGGCATCCCGCACCACTTTCAGCCCCGCCATGTCTTCGGCAAGGGCAACCCAGTTGACCGCTTCATCTTCGAGCGAGATGGCAGACGGGCCGGCAAAGTCGGATCCCCGTCCATAGAGCGCCCAGGCGATCAGTCCAATGCGGCGCCCGACCAGCGTGTCTGGCGGACTGTCCGTCGCACGGATGGCAATATCGGCGTCGCGGCGTGACAGGTTCAAAGCAGTGTTGCCTATGACCACGTCGAGACGGATGTCCGGATAGGTGGCTTGAAAGCGGGCAAACAGCGGCGTCAGCAGATGCACAAGCAGACTGTCGGCGGTCGTCACCCTGATTTCGCCAGCGGGTGCGATCTCGCGGCCCTGCAGGCGCCGCTCCAACTGCGCCACCTCAGCCTCAATACGCTCGGCGCTTTGAACCATCTCCTCACCGGTCGACGTCAGCGCATAGCCAGCCCGCCGCCGCTCGAACAACGTCACCCCAAGCGCCGTTTCCAATGCGCCCAGGCGCCGAAAGACTGTGGAGTGGTCAATACCCAGCTCCGCCGCTGCGCCCGCCATGCCCTGCGCTTGCGCCACAGCCTTCACAAGCCGCAGATCGTCCCACGCCAATGGTTTCGCTCCGCTCATAATCCACCTCAAACCTTGTCTGATCGCACTGTGTGGATTGCATGTGCAAAGTCAAGTTTGCATTTACGCAAGCAAAACTAGCTGCAAGACCATGCGGAAGCGCCTATCTGTTGGTCATCGAAAGCGCCGCAGCCTTCCGACATCAGAAACAAAAGTTCAATTCTGCGGCCCCTTTCACGACGGACGACCCGCAAGTGGCACTGAAGCCGCCGGTTCGCCGCCCGCCGAACAACCAGGAGAACGAAGATGGCAAATGGTATTCATCACGTTACGGCAATTGCTGGTCCCGCCCGCCGCAACCTTGACTTCTACACACGGGTTCTCGGCCAGCGCTTCGTCAAGAAGACCGTCAATTTCGACGATCCCGGCACTTATCACTTCTATTTTGGTGACGAAGCCGGCAACCCCGGCACGATCATGACCTTCTTCCCTTGGGAACATGTCGCGCCCGGCCGTCTTGGCATCGGCGAAACCCAGGAAACCAGTTACCGGGTACCCAAGGCATCGCTTGGCTTCTGGACCCATCGGTTCATCGAGCAGGGCGTCGTGCACGACAAGCTTGAGCAGCGCTTCGGCCAGACTGTCCTGCCATTCAAGGATCCCGATGGCATGCGGTTGGCGCTCGTTGGCATCGAGGGCATAGAGCAGGAAGCAGCATGGACGGTTCCGGGCATTCCCGCAGAACATGCCCTGCGCGGTTTCTACGGCGTCACGCTGTTGCTCGACAAGATCGAAGCTACTGCTGCCGTTCTGACCGATGTCTTCGGCTTCGAAGAAACGGCCACGGAAGGGTATATCACCCGTTACCAAGTGCCGGGCATTGAAATCGGTGGCGTGGTCGACCTGCGTGCGGCCGGTGAGTTCCTGCCCGCACGGCCAGGTGCCGGCTCCGTCCATCATGTCGCCTTCCAGGCGAAGGACGATACGGAGCAGGCCGAAATGGCGGAAAAGCTGCGCAAGAACCACGGCCTGCATCCCACGGAGCAGAAAGATCGGGATTACTTCCGCTCGATCTATTTCCGCTCTCCCGGCGGCGTCCTGTTCGAAATCGCAACGCTTGATCCTGGCTTTGCCGTCGACGAACCGAAGGACAGTCTGGGCCAGGCCTTGAAACTGCCCAAGGGCCTCGAAGGCTTCCGCGCCCGGATCGAAGACATGCTGCCTGATCTCGGCGACGAGATGGTCGCGGAGCAATAGTCCGAAAAACATTATGGGCATCGTCTTACCGCGCTGCCCTGATGGGCTGGCCTCGCCCCGATGTGAGGCTCTCACAGGAGCAACCATCATGACCAAGAATCACAATCTATCCTTCGTCCACCAGTTTGTACCCGCAACGGCACCGGGGCGCACACCCTTGCTGCTGTTGCATGGCACAGGCGGCGATGAGAACGACCTGCTCGGTCTCGGCAGTGCGCTTTCCCCCGGCGCTGCCCTGCTATCACCGCGCGGACAAGTGCTCGAACACGGTATGCCTCGGTTTTTCCGGAGGCTGGCGGAAGGCGTCTTCGATGAAGACGACTTGAAAACTCGTGCCGCAGACCTGGCAGGCTTTATCGATGCCGCTCGCACCGCCTATGGTCTGCCAGCACCAATCGCCATCGGCTTTTCCAATGGCGCCAATATTGCCGCCGCCCTGCTGCTTCTGCATCGCAAGGCTTTGGCAGGGGCCATTCTTCTACGTGCCATGGCGCCATTTCGTGCTCCGGTCACGCCAAACAATGCAAGTACAGAGCATAATGGCGTCCCGGTCCTCGTTCTCTCAGGGGCAATGGACCCGATCGTTCCGGCCGATAATGCCGCACGGTTGGTCGGTTCCCTTAGAGAAGCAGGCCATGCGGTCGATCACGAGACACTCCCGGCTGGTCATAACCTCACTCAAGCCGATATGTCGCTCGCCAAGCGTTTTCTGGAAAGTCAGTTTATCGCCAACGAGCCCGCATGACATAGAACGGCCGATGCCCCTCCCTGCCGCAGGGGCATCGCCTCCCCAATAGCGCAGTAGTAGACGTGTGAAAGGCCTTTAAAGGCTTCTTGCCCCCGGTGCACCATCGCCGTAATAGCGCACGACACTTTGGCGCGGGGCCGCAACGAGACGCCGCAGCGCGAGCTTGCCCAGCATGAAATACAGCAGGAACGAGCCAATCTGGTAGGCGAAGATTATATCGATTTCTACGAAAGCGCGTTCCACCAAAAGCATCGCCACGCCGAACAGCACACCCGCCTCCGGATCGCGAACATTGACGAGCAGCCGGCTGAGATTGCCGATCAGAGCCGTCACCAGCATGCCGACCAGCAGCAGCAGTCCGACAATGCCGGTTTCCACGGTGGTTTCAATGAAGGTATTGTGGAAATGGAAACCGGCCCGGGTGGGAATATAGAATTCGTCCCAGAGCCGTTCGGCCTCCGAAAAACCCTGAACCCAGTAGGCCTGATACCCAACGCCGAAAATTGGATTGATCTGGGCTGCGGCAATCCCCTGCTGCCAGAGATAAGTGCGCCCGGTCAGCGTTGAATCCTTGCCAAAAGCGCCGAGAACGAGATCAACCCCGCCGGCGTAGACGAAGGCCGCTGTGCCAAGCCCGCCAAGCACGACGCCGGCGACCACAAGCGCGATACGGTGGCGCGGCGACAGCAAAATGACGGCTCTCAATACCATCGAGGCCCCGATTACCGCCATCACGGTTATGACCGATGTTGCCGATTGCGAGGCAAACAGACAGTAGGCAGACAGAACCGCAAGACCCGCCGAAGCTGGCATGGCAAGCCCACGTTCCTTGACGATGACAACGGAGGCAAAGGCAAAATAGAGCCCGAGGGACGCGTAGAAGCCGAGCTGGTTTTTAGAGGAGAAGGCACCGACGAAACTGAAGGAGCCGTCGAGTGGATCGAGGAAATAGTTCCCAAACAGCAGCGAATAGATCAGCACCACACAGATCCCGATCATCGAGCCGCGCAGAAACGATCTCAGGCCAACGACCCGCATCGCCACCAAAGCGCAGACGATATGCGAGAAATACTGCAGGGAGGCGCGCATTGTCACTGGCGGCGCCGCCGACCAGAAGATCGACAGGATCGTCAAAATGCTGAAAGCGAATATAGGGAGATACACGCCATAGTTACCAAGCACGCGCCTATAGTTGACCGCGATCAGCGATAGCCAGACACCATAATATGCCAAAATGGAAATCTGCCCGAACAGGGCAGAATAGGCAAAAACAAAATAGGACAAGGCGACCGCCATGACCGCATACAGTCCGTTGTGGTCAGGGTCGATCAAAGAGGATTTAGCGATCCGCATCGCCTTACCGCATGGCTGGCTGGGACAGCTTGACTGTTACCTTGATAACGTCGCCAGGCACGACGGGCGTATTTTCGCTGGCAGCCAATTCAGCCGGCTTGCCATCTTTCTCGCGCACGATTGAATAGGCGACATTATTCTCGCCATCGCCATTCTTCATGCTGGCGCTTTCGGCAGACTGCAGCAACGATTCGGCCATCAGGCCACGGCTCGTCGACAGTTTCAGCGCGATCTGATCCAGCTCCGCTTCAGTGTCCTGCAGATCCTGGGCCAATTGCGCGTCCCAGTCATTACGGGTTGTGGTTTGATCCTGCTGGGCCTTGTTCAGGTCCTGCTTGGCCTTAAGCGTATTGGTGTCGATGTCCAGAAGGGCAGATTGAAGGTCGGAAACCTGCTGCTCGACAGCCAAGCGGCGCGAACTCAACGCCAAACCTTGCTCGCTGAGGCTGTTGACCTTGTCGCGATCTTCTTCAACCATCGACAGCTGCCGGGTCTGCGTTTCCGACTTTTTACCAAGTGCCTCGATTTCCGCAGACAGCAGCGTCTTGAGGTCTGCTAGCGACGACAACTGAACTCTCAACTTTGCCGTCTGTGAATGCATCAGAGCGGCTTCCGAATCCACCAACTGCTTGATGTCAGGGATCGACTTCAATTCCTCCGGAATTTCGATCGATTCTTTTTCATTCATCTGCGCCAGGATGCGCTGACGACGCACGAGCAGGCGATTGCGCTGAGAAATCAGCACGGCACCATCGCCTTGCGCCTGTAGGAAGTCGCGAGCAAAGCGCTGACCGTCGGCACGCTTCAAACCACCGGCAATGCTCAAGGCCTTCAAAACAGTCATCCCTGGCGCGTAGGGATATTCACCCGGAGACTGAATGGCACCCGCCATGTAAACGGGTCGATACTGGGAAATTTCAACGGACGCTGACGGCCGGTCGCTGAGACCGAACAGCTGCTGCATCTTTTTGCCGATTTCATCGGCAACTTCAGACGTCGTTTTGCCGGAAGCCGGCAGTTCACCAATGAAAGGAAGCGAAATCTGGCCAGCGGCCCCGACGGAATAGTCGCCGCTCACGGCTTCCCAGTCACGAACGGAGCCTTCAGCCGTCTGCCATTCCGCTACCCGCACCCGGATCTTGTCCATCACACCCAAACGGTAATCATCGGCTGCAGCCAGACCAGGAGCCTGAAACGACAGACACAGCGCGAGCGCTGCGATGCTGAGGGTATTCATGCGCTTGAAGGACCGAAGTCTTCCAGCAAATCCGTTAGCCTTCATGGCAAATCCTATGCGTATTCAACGAGGGTGCGACCCGATAAGAAGCGAAATGGGCGGCGTTGGGAGCAGCCACCCGATCACAATCTTAATAGCTGCCGCGAGACAGGCACACTGCAGGAACGGTGCGCATGATAATGAGCACATCCTTTGCAAGCGACCATGTCTTAACATACTGCGTGTCCATGGCCACCCGTGTTTCGTAGGAAACGTCGTTTCGGCCGCTGACCTGCCACAAACCGGTAAGGCCGGGACGGGTCTGCAGATAGAAAGCAGCATTGCTGTCGTACATTTCCAGCTCGTCTTCGACGACAGGACGTGGACCGACAATGCTCATCTCACCCTTGATGATGTTGAACAACTGCGGCAGTTCGTCGAGGCTCAGCTTGCGCAGCACCGAACCGATCGCGGTTACGCGCGGATCGTTCTGCAGCTTGCGGGTCGTGCGCCACTCTTCATATGCTTCAGGATTGGCACGCAGATAATCTTGCAGAACCTTGTCGCCATTCTGCACCATGGTGCGGAACTTCAGGCAAAAGAACTGCTGGCCGTTATGGCCGATACGCCGATGGCCGTAAAAAACACTGCCGCCATCGGTGAACTTTACCATGGCTGCAATCATGAGGAAGAAAGGGCTGAAGATGATCAACGCCAGGCTGGCGATGATAATGTCCAGACCCCTCTTTGAGAGGCCACCAACCGGCTGAGTGCCGGCCGTGACGGTCGTAAAAAACGGCGAACTGGCCGATCTTGTCGCTGACTTCATAGAGGTAACTCCATTTACGTGGGCGATTGGGTCGGGTCCCGGCGGGACGCGTCCGTGGTCATTGAGCCTTAGTGTGTGGTTATAATTTGTCCTTCGCAATCCCCTTTGCAGAAAACCTTCCGGCCACTGGAATGATAGCAATTGCGTAATGTATCGAATACGTAATACAGTCGATGTATTGAATGTCCCGTTGTGGTACTTTGACATCACGATCTCGGTGTTTGGCAATCGAAATCCTTTAACCTTCCCGTTCACGGAACGTTTTATACTTTTGATGTATTTCAATTATAAACGGTATTTCATAAATTCGTCATCTAGAATGAATGCAATTGAACGGCTTTGATGTGCCGCGAGAGACTTATTGCATTGCATCATTATGGTGCGCCGCATATAGATTTATGAATATGTTCTAATTTTGTAACAATTTGTGATCGAACTAGGTAAAAATTTAATGAACCCGGAAAGGCTCAAGTAGGGTCTTCGGCTCCAAACGGCTCAGTTCCGCGAAGCAGCGAGGCCGCAACTCTGGCCAGGTTATGGAGCGCAGAAGCCGGGCCAAGCCAAGGAAATGGTTAGAATTTCCTTAACTCTGCGCCAAAAATTGACTGATTTGCGTAACAGTCCTTCAAACCTCTTCCGGTATACGTGTCCTGCAAACAGGATTGGCGGGCCAAGAAAGCCTGTAGATTGAAAGAACCGGGTAAGATGTCTATATTGATCTTGCCTCTGAGGAGAAGGCGATGATTTCGGTCTTAAGGTCAACATATCGGGGGGAGGCTCGACAACATGCATGCACCTAAGGTCTTCTTCAGCATGATAGGCGCGCTGGTGGTATTCGCCGTTGCAACCTATTTCTTGTCTGGATCTTTGACGGGAACAATCATTAAGACTGTGCTTTCCGCAATTCTACTACAAGTAGGTTATTTTTGCGCTGTTGCATATCTCGTCTTCAAGGAAACCAAGCGTCGTAAGGCTTTGGATGGCGCTGTAGAAGGCGTTGCATCAGCAGCGACTTTGCGCAATCTCGGCAAGGCTGGTCACACCGCGCTTCGTAACCATTAACATCCCCTCTTCCATCGAGGTCGCTTTTCCGCCAAGATCAACTGGCAAAGATTGTGCGAAAGCCGTTGACACGGCCCGTTTCGACAATCATTGGTGTGTGCGGGCTAATTTGGCTCGCCCTAGCAGTTGATTTGGAGCAAGAGCGATTAGAACCCCGAGAGACATTCCATGCCTTTTCGGTTCAGGACGTAATGTCCGGGCAATCTTGCTCCCTCATCTGTTTGGATCACAGACGCTTTCTAGACGCGTAAGATCACAGTGCGGGAGACCGTAATGACGACCAATTCCTCCGTATGCGTCATCATTGCTGCAAAAAACGCGGGCGCGACGATCGCTCGCGCCGTCCGTTCCGCACTTGCTGAGGCAGAAACCTTCGAAGTGGTGGTGGTCGACGATGGGTCGACCGACGGCACCGGTGCCGAGGCATTTTCGGCTGACGACGGCAGCGGCCGCCTCAACATTATCCGCTTCGATGAAAACCGGGGTCCTGCTGCGGCCCGCAATCGCGCAATCGACGCGTCGACTGCACCACTGCTCGCAATTCTCGACGCCGACGATTTCTTCCTGCCAGGCCGGTTCACCCAGATGATGGCGGAAGATCAATGGGATTTCATCGCCGACAATATCGTCTTCGTCAAAGAAGAATGCGTTGCCCGCGTCAGCACTGACGTCAAGCATTTCCATCGTCATGCCAGATTACTGGCTCTCGAAGACTTCATCGCCGGCAATATTTCGCGCAGAGGCGCTCAACGGGGTGAGATCGGTTTTCTGAAACCCGTCATGCGCCGCGAGTTTCTCGACCGCCATAGGCTGCGATATAATGAAAAGCTAAGGCTGGGTGAAGATTACGATCTTTATGCCCGAGCTCTGGCGGCTAGGGCGCGCTATAAGATCATTCACAGCTGCGGCTACGGTGCGGTCGTTCGCCACGACTCACTGAGCGGCAAGCATCGGACGGAAGATCTAAAGCGTCTTTACGAAGCCGATCGCGCCCTTCTTGCCTCCGGGCTATTGACCCAGGAGCAAAAGACGCTGCTGCGCCAGCACGAAAAACACATTCGCGATCGCTACGAGCTGCGTCATTTTCTCGATTTGAAAAATAGCCGCGGTCCGATGGCAGCCTTGGCTTATGCCGCGACCCATCCGGCCGCGATTCCGGCGATTGTCGGGGGGATTGCCGCCGACAAGAAGGAGGCTTTTGTTGGCAGTGCCCCTCGCCCGCCTTCGCCACAGACAGCCGGCCATCTGCGATACCTGCTGCCTGTCATCGCCGACGCCGATCAGAGATGACATCCATCTAGGCAGCACCGCCAGAAAGGTCGCGCAGTAAACACTGCGCAACCTGTCTCATGGTCAGCCAACTATCCCGTAATCGCGCCGCACACCCTCGATCACATCCATGAACTGAGCTTTGCGCTCGCTCAGGATCCCATCGCGGCTCAATTGCGGCTCCGCGCGGCTCGCCTTAAGCAAGCCGAGCATTGCAGGACCTGCCAGAACCTGTTTTGCCGCCATGCGCAGGCCGGACTGCTGCGGCGCCCGGGCTTCAGCCAGCACAGCTTCGTCGACGGGGCGCTCATTGGGGTTTTCGGGTGCTGGTTCGTCACCCTTGAAGCTCATGCCCCAGAAGCGATCGCCCTTCATCTTGGCTTCCGCCCGGGTCGAAAGTGGCACATGCAGCGGCTTGTAGGTCACGCCGAGGGTCGAAGCCCAGTCGTTCCATTTGAAGTTATTGATGGCGACCGAGGTGCTGACGGCAACCCACGGAACCCTGAGCGCATCGGCGATAATCGCGCCATGCATAGATTCGGCGATGATCATCTCCGACTGCAGGATCTGGCGAATAACCGACTTCGCCTCGCCGCAGGGGTCGATATAGGTGAGGCCGATTTTCGGGACGATCGACGACCAAAGACCTGATACGGCCGATTCCCAATGGGGAACGAAGCTCTTCTTGTAGCGCTTCGGCAGGTTCTGGAATTCAGGCATTTCAGCCAGCATAACGGCAGGGTCGACAATGCCCTTTTCCGGCGCAACGCCGATTGCCTTGGCGGTCAAGGGGCCACGCACGCAACGGATGTCCCATTCTTCCGACCTGCTGAAATCCGGCAAGCTGCCATAGCCAAAGCCACTGCCGATCACCAGTTTATGCTGCCCTTCCGGCAGAAGCACACGGTTGAGGACTGTGCCGACACCCACGAGCAGGGTCTGCGGATGCACGTCCCGGAAGCCAGGCAGAAGGAAATCCCAAAGCCAGAGGTTCAGGTCGTCACCGAAATTTCCATGGGCGGATTCCCAATAGTAAGGCTGCATGAGTGTTCCTTTAAGGCGAGGCAAGCACAGCAATGCCGGGCATCGACCCGGCATCCAGCACCTGGCAGTGCGGTTGCTGCACTGCATGATCCTCTTATATCAGCGGGAAAATTTGCCAACTGCAAGGGCCAAAGCGCTCTGAACGATGCCCGGGTCGCGCCGGAACCACCGAAACAGCACGTTAAACTGCGGAACTTGCCGCCGCTTGACCCTGCCCATCTGGCACCAGAGAGCATTGTTACGGGCCGTCTGCTTGTACTGCTGAATATAGGCCAAGGCCTCGGGTCTATTGACGAATCGACGCTCCAATGTGTTGAGCGCCACCCAGGTATTCAACTGCTGCTGGAGAAATGTCGGCGAGCTCGAATCGATGCTGTGGAAAATATTGATACCTTCGCCACGCTCGGCACCGGCGGCATCGCAAAGAATCACCCGTTTTGCCGCAAGGACGCAGTCGCAGAAGAACAACACGTCTTCCGCCGCAAGACGAAGCTCGGCTTCAAACCGGATTTTTTCAAACAGCGGACGACCGATCACCATGCAGGAGAGATGCAGGAAGCTCCAATTTTTCAGCATCACCACCGGCATCTCCGGCAGCTCGATCACCATTGGTTTGTCCTGCAATTCTATCGCCGTCTCTGTCTTCTTCAGCTCGGCCATGCCGAAATGATAATAGAAATCATCACCGCCATGGATCGAGGCCCAATAGCAATCGGCACCAAAGCGGGTCATGGCGTCATAGGCGTTCTGCAGGTGATCCGGCGTCCATTCATCGTCGGAATCCAGAAAGGCGGCGAAGGCGCTGTCGGCTGGAATGGCATCGAGCCCGGTATTGCGGGCGCCGCCCGGCCCGCCATTCTTCTGCTTGATCACCCGAACGCGGGCGCGCCGTTCCGGTTCGAGCGGCTCGAGTTCCAGATCGATCGAATACGGTGATTCGTCATCCACAACGACGATGTCGAAACCCTGGAATGTCTGCCGGAAGACAGAATCGAGTGCCCGTCTTAAAATTCCAGCTTCCTTCTGATAGAAGGGAATGATCACTGTCAGCTTCGCCATCTTTTTGCCCCGTGGTTTCTCAAGAAGAGGTTCAGTTGTCTGTTCGGTGCTCCTGCGCTATCAGACTATGTGCCCTGAAAGCAAAAATCGTTCGCTCAGGTTCATCACTCAGGCACTTTCCCACAAGCTTTAGACCGACTCGTCGCCGTGACGCTCCAAAATTCGAGCCCCGATCCGAGCCCAAATCCAAGGATGTCTGCCCATGCCGCCAACCGTCAATGCAAAATCGGTCACTCGGAATGTCGGCTGGAGCGTCATATCCAAGACAGGCACTTTCGGGCTTAAATTTGTCACAGTCCCGATTTTGGCCCGCATTCTGACGCCGGACCAGTTTGGCGCGGTCGCCGTTGCCCTGACGGTGGTACAGTTTCTGGCAATGATCGGTGGCGCCGGTTTCGGGGCAGCTCTGGTCATCCAGGAGCGGGAAGAACCGGAAACGATCCACTCGGTTTTCTGGGCCAATCTGATCATTTCCTGCCTGATGGCCTGCCTCCTCTACGTGTTTGCAGCGCCGATTTCGGCCATGCTGGGCGCGGTCGAAGCAGCACCACTGGTTCGGATCATGGCCGCCCTCATTCCGCTACAACTGACCGGCGACGTCGCCTATGCGCTGCTCGCGCGGCGCATGCAGTTCAGCCAGGACGCGCTGTGGAGCATGATTTCCGAATCGGCCGGCGCGCTGATCGCTGTCGGTATGGCCCTCATGGGTTACGGGGTCATGGCGCTTGTAGCGCAATTGTTTTCCTCGTCTCTCATCCGCCTTTGCGGCCTCTACTACGTTTCCGGCTATGTGCCAGGCTTTGCCTTCAAGCCGCGCCGCATCGTTGCACTTGGTCGTTTCAGCCTCGGCATGATGGGCTCGGAGATCGCTAATTTCATTACCTTCCAATCACCGATGGTGGTGATTTCCCGCTATCTCGGCCTGTCGGATGCAGGCGCCTATTCGGCTGCCAACCGGTTCTCCAGCATTCCGAACCAGGTCGTGCTTTCCGCCGTGATGGGCGTGCTTTTCCCCGCCTTCAGTACGATGATGCATGATCGCGAGCGCCGCTCACAGGCGCTGATGCTCAGCACCCAGGTGACAACAGTGCTTCTCGCTCCGATGATGTTCGGCATGTGGGCGCTGGCTGAGCCTGCCATGCTGGTTCTGTTCGGGCCTCAATGGGCCTGGGCCTGGCCTGTGCTGGGGCTTCTGGCTCTATCCAAGGGTATCCTGACGCCCTGCAGTACCTTCATTCCCTATCTAAAGGGCGTCGGCCATGGCGACACCTTGTTCTGGTGGGCCGTCATCCGCGCCGTCGTCACTACGGCAGCGGTCGCTGTCGCGGCAGCCTTTGGCAATCTTGTCGACGCAATGATGGCGCTCTGCATCGTCAATGTCGTGGTGCTCTTCGGCTATTCCTGGGTCGTGTTTCGCGCCGATAGCATGCCCTTCATCAAAGGCATGTATATCTCGACGCGGCCGATGGTGACGGCGCTGATGATGGCCGTCATTGTGCGTGGCCTGCTGCATTTTTATGGGCATCTGGTTCCGAGCCCCGTGCTGCAGGTGTTGATCGGCGCTGCGATCGGCGGAGCTATTTACGGCGTCTTCGTGCTGTTCACGGAGGGCGAATTGCTGCGGAGACTGAAAAACATGGTGCGCAACCGCAAAGCGGCAGCCACCGTCGCTCCTGCCGAGTAATTAAAACAGCCCGCCCGCTGCGGCCTCATTTTTGGCAGAATTCCCCTCACCGCCCGTTCTCAACCGGCGGTGAGCATTGGATTGGCACAAGCAGCCAAATAAGCCCAAAAAAAACTTCTGGTAGCCGACCCAGAAACATAGGCCGAAGAATATGTTTACAACCCATTGATTTAAAAGGGTCCTCGCAACAAGAAACCCGAATTTCGGCATCTTTTGCGTTCCTAAGGACAGGTGCTCCGGGTCAATTGCTGCCAACGCACGTAAATTTTTTGCTGCACTGCCACATTTTTCGAGGCACATTCCCATAATGTGAAGGTGGATGGCCGTCATGGTCATGGGGCAAAAGGGGCAGAGACAGACGAGTGAGATTAGGAGTACCCAGAATCGTGAAGATCGACCAGGACCTCTCCGCGCGCATCAACATGGCGCGGCTGATGCTGATCGTCGGCATTGTTTTCGTACATGTCCCATTTGATCCGCAGTCCGACGCCTATATCGGCCAATTTGGTGCTTTCGACTGGGTGCGCGCTTTTCTAGGCGACATGCTGTTTCGCATCGGCGTGCCCTGCCTCAGCGCAATTTCCGGCATGCTGCTGTTTCGCAAGGGCCTGGATGGACTTGATTACACAAAGGTCCTGCGCTCCAAGGCAAAGAGCATCCTTGTCCCGTTTCTGCTCTGGAACGGCGTCGTCTTTCTTTTTGTGCTGGTCACACAGTCGGCAGGCCTGGGAGACGGCTATTTCCCGAGCGTGCTGGAATCGACCTGGCGGGAGGTCGTGACGCTCGCTCTGGCGACGGAGGATTGGCCGATAAACCTGCCGCTCTATTTCCTGAGAGATGTTCTGCTCTGCATCCTGCTGTCACCACTGATCGGCCTTCTGGTGAAGCGCTATCCGGTAATTACGATCGCAACCTTGCTCGCCTATGTCGTGCTGCCAATGCCCAATCTGATTTTCCTGAAGAAGTCGGTGGTTCTGGGCTTTTCCACGGGGGCGGCGCTGGCCATTCACAATGCGGATATCCGCAAGCTCGACCGTTTCGCAATGCCGATCGTTGCCGCGGTGCTGATGGCAGCACTTGCGGTATTCGTCTGCCTGTTCATGACCGGACCTGACGATCATCCGCTCTGGCTCGATATCGCTTATGGAATGATTACGGTTATCGGCGGCCTAGGTGCCTGGGAATTAACGCGGTTGCTCAGGGATACCCGGTTGGGCCGAGCGCTGATTACCGCTCCAGGCGGCCTCAGCTTCTGGATCTTCTGCGCGCATTATCCGATCCTGATGACGGGCTGGATGATCTGGCAAAAATTCGATATCGGACCCTATCCGATCTTTTACATCGTCGCCCTGCCCATCACCTTCTTCCTTCTTCTTTTCTCTCATGGTCTGGCGATCCGTTGGACGCCCAGGTTTTACGGGCTGATGACCGGTCAACGCAGCACGGGCAGAACACACAAGCTGACGGCTACCGGGCGCACCTTCGCCTTCAGCAAAGGAGACTGAAATGATCCCTTCACCGCTTTCGAGCACGACTTTTCCCAGACTGCTGAGCGCCTTTATTCTCGGCGCCACGGCGCTTGCGAGCTTCTCATCTGCCCAGGCGCAGGAAGCCGCTAACGGCCATTCCTTCGTCGACACATTTGACAAACTGGATTTAAAGCGCTGGTATATTTCTGACGGCTGGAATAACGGACCGCACCAGAACTGCACCTGGACAAAGAACAACGTGAAGATCAAGGACGGCCATCTGGAGCTGACGTTTGATGACAAGCCCTTGGGCGAACGTAAGTTTTCCTGCGCCGAGATTCAGACGAGGCAGCGCTTTGGCTATGGCACGTATGAAGCACGCTTGAAGACAGCAGAGGCCCCGGGCCTGAATTCGGCATTTTTTACCTTCATCGGCCCGATGGACAAATCGCCCCATGACGAGATCGACTTCGAAATTCTGGGTAAGAACCTCAAGCAGGTGCAGGTGAATCAGTATATTTCCGCCAAGGGCGGTAATGAGAAGATGGCACCGGTTGACGGCGGCGCCCATGAAGGTTTCAACGATTACGCCTTCGTTTGGGAAAAGGATCGGCTGCGTTACTACGTGAATGGTAAGCTGGTTCAGGATGTCACCGACCCCGCCAAATTGCCGAGCCACAGCCAGAAGATTTTCTTCAGCCTCTGGGGCACGGATACTCTGAAGGATTGGATGGGCAACTTTACCTATACCGGCCCGCAGACCATGAGCGTTGAACGGCTTGCTTTCACGGCGCTCGGCGACAAGTGCCAATTTCCGGAATCGGTAGCCTGCACCTTGAACTGACGTCAAAAGGAAGAGGCATCGAGTGATCGGTTTGATAACGGCATGAAAACGGCGACGGCAAGCCAAGGCCCGTTTTTACTGCGTTACACGGCAACTGCATGAAAGCGTCGGTACAGGGGTGCCGATCGCAATGCAGTTATCTTCAGAGCATTTCGGAACGGCGGGAACCGGTTTCCCCTCCGCAAATGCGCAAAAACAGAGAGAGAGTCTGTTAGGATCGATCTGAACCTGACAGACTTTAAGGGGGCCAATGACCATACGTGTGCTCTATCTTGCGCATGACCTTTCCGATCCTGCCATTCGCCGCAGGGTAATGATGCTGCGCGCCGGTGGCGCGGAGGTCATGCTCGCCGGTTTTCGGCGGGACGAAAACAAGCTTGCAGCCGTAGAAGGCATTGATCCGATCGAATTGGGGATCACAGCCGACGGTCGTTTTGCGCAGCGCGCTGCGAGCGTGGTCAAGGCATGCTTTGCGGCAGCGGCAAAGGTAGGACATCTGCGTCGTCCAGACGTCATCATTGCCCGCAATCTTGAAATGCTAGCAGTGGCCAACCGCGCGCGAACCCTGTTTGGCGCTGCGGTTCCTGTCGTCTACGAATGCCTGGATATTCACCGCCTGATGCTGCGCGACGACCTGATCGGCTCCAGTCTACGTCGGCTCGAAGGGCGTCTCGGTCGCCATGCAAGCCTGCTGATCACCAGCTCACCGGCCTTTGTCGAGCAATATTTCCAGCCGCTCTCGGACCTGCATCTCCAGACCATGCTTCTGGAAAATCAGGTTCTCGATCTGTCCGAGGAGCAAACGGCGCCCATGCTCGCACCACGCCCACCCGCCGCCGGCGAGCCCTGGCGGATCGGCTGGTTCGGGGCGCTACGCTGCGCCAAATCGCTCAAGCTGCTGTCGGACTTTACACGCACTATGCAGGGCAAGGTCGTGGTCGAGATGCGGGGCAGACCGGCCCATCGCCAGTTCGAGGATTTCGACGCCCAAGTGGCGCGAGAGCCCTTCGTCGATTTCCACGGCTCCTATAAGAACCCCGAGGATCTGGCGGCCATCTACCAGCAGGTCCAGTTCGTCTGGGCGATCGATTTCTACGAGGAAGGCCAGAATTCCAGCTGGCTACTGCCGAACCGCCTTTACGAAGGTTGCCGTTATGCGACGGTCCCGATCGCCTTGAAGGGAACCGAGACGGCACGGTATCTGTCCCGCAAGGGCATCGGCCTTGAATTGGCCGACGCCAGCGCCGATGCACTGAAATCACTGTTTGAAACCATGACCGTGTCGCGCTACCAGGCTGCTTTCGAGGCGGTTGCGGAGCAAGATCCTCGGAACTTCACGCTGAACAAGGCCGATTGTGAGGCATTCGTGCATCGTCTCGCGGCTCTCCCAACCGAGGCCGGCCAGAACGGCATGCACGCGCCAGCTGGCCTTGCCGCCCCCCTCCTGTCGACCCAGCCAACCATTGCCAACAAGGTAGACTCTCATGACGGCTGACAAGCTAAAATCCGTACGTTGCCTGATCGTGATCCCTTGCCTCAATGAAGAGAAGCATATCGAAGGCGTGATCGCCAATCTGGCCAGGGCACTCAATGACTTGAACGCGGAAATCGTGGTGGCCGATGGCGGCAGCCGCGACCAGACCCAGGCGATCGTCACGCGCATTGCCGCTGACAATCCGAAGGTCCGGCTGCTCGACAACCCGAAGCGTATTCAAAGCGCCGCCGTCAATCTGGCTGTTGCCCAGTTCGGCAGTGACTACGATTACCTGATCCGGATCGATGCCCATGGCACCTACCCGCAGGATTACTGCCAGACGCTGGTAACCGAAGCTCTGGAAACCGGAGCGGATTCCGTCGTAGTCGGCATGCTGACGGTTGGTTTTGGCACCTTCCAGCGGGCAACAGCGCTCGCGCAGAACTCCAAGCTCGGGAATGGCGGCTCCAAGCATCGCACCGGCGCCAAGAGCCATTGGACGGATCATGGCCACCATGCACTGGTGCGCATCGCGGCCTACAAAGCGATCGGCGGCTATGACGAAGCGTTCCGCCACAACGAAGATGCCGAATTTGACTACCGGCTGAACAAGGCAGGCTTCCGCGTCTGGATGACCGCCAATACCAACATGACCTATTATCCGCGCTCACGTCCAATGCCGCTCTATCGACAGTATTACGGCTATGGCCGCGGCCGTGCGCAAAACACGTTGAAGCATCGCTCACGCCCGAGCCTGCGGCAGCTCATTCCGCTCGCCGTGGCACCCGTCGTGGTCTTCGCCCTTGTGGGCATGTTCTTCAGCTGGCTGGCCATCGTGCCGGCACTTCTCTGGGCTCTGGCCTGCCTCGGCTACGGCGCCTGGCTTTCGATCGGTGCCCGCCAACCGCTCGGGCCGTTGGCGGCCGTATCCGCGATGATCATGCATTTCGCCTGGTCGGCCGGCTTCTGGTGCGAAATCCTGGATATGCGCAGCCGCAAATCCCATCCAATGCCCGCCAGCCCGGAGGTCGCCTCGTGAACGCGGCCCATCCGATCCGCATCGATATCGGCATCTGCACCTTTCGCCGGCCGGAGCTGGAGACGGCGCTACTGTCTCTGGCGATGATCGACGTGCCGACCGGCGTGTCGCTGCGCATCATCGTTGCCGACAATGATCAAACGCCAAGCGCGTCTGCCCTGGTGGACAGCCTGCGTCCGCGCCTGCCCTGCGGGCTGATTTATGTCCACTGCCCAGCCGGCAACATCTCTATCGCCCGCAATGCCTGCCTGGATGCAAGCGACGCCGACTATCTCGCCTTCATCGATGATGACGAGACTGCGACCAAGGGTTGGCTGACGGAACTTCTCACTGTCGCCCGCCAGACAGGCGCCGATGCCGTGCTTGGCCCGGTGCATGCCACCTATGCTGACACCGCTCCGGATTGGATGCGTAAAGGCGATTTTCATTCGACTTTTCCGGTCTTCGTCGATGGCGAGATCCGCACCGGCTATACCTGCAATGTGCTGCTCGACCTGCGTTCGCCGCGCCTGACCGAACGGCGCTTCAACCTGGCACTGGGGAAAACCGGCGGCGAGGATACCGAGTATTTCACCCACATTTACCGCCAGGGCGGCAAAATCGCCTATGCGGAGCAAGCGCTTCTGACAGAACCGGTAACGCCGTCTCGTAGTCGGTTTGACTGGTTGGCCAAGCGCCGCTACCGCATGGGCCAGACTCATGGTCGCCTGGTGGCCGAAGGTAGGGGCGCGGTCGGCAAGGCCAAGGCTCTAGTGCTGGCAGCGGCGAAGGCCGCGGTTTGTCTCATCGCATCCCTCGTCTTCATCGCGATGCCGATCCAGCGACATCGCTATCTGCTGCGCGGCATTCTGCATCTTGGTGCCATCTCGGGCATTCTCGGCTTTCGCGAGATTCACCAATACGGATCGCTGGAGGCCGCCAAGCCATGATCGCCTGGACCCCAGATGTCACTGTCGTAGTTGCCGCCTATAACAGTAGCGAAACTATCCAGCGGGCCATCGATAGCGCCCTTGCGCAGGTCAATGTTACGGTCGAGGTCATCGTGGCCGACGACTGTTCCTCGGACGACACCCGCGGCCGTGTCGCCGCAATCACCGACCCGCGCGTCCGACTGATCGCGCTCGAGAGCAATCTCGGCCCTGGCGGCGCTCGAAATGCGGCAATCGACGCGGCGCGTGGCCGGTGGATTGCGGTGCTTGATTCCGACGACGTGTTCAAGCCGATGCGCCTTTTCCGGATGATCGAGAGAGCCGAGCAGGAAAAGGCGGAAATCGTCGTCGACAATCTCGATGTGATCGACATGAACGGCGACAGCAGGACGATGTTTCTGGAGGAGGCTCTCGTTCATATCGGCCACATCGATCTCGCCACCTTCATCGGCTCGAACATACTGTTCCGCTCGCAGCATAATTACGGCTATATGAAGCCGATCTTTCTGCGCAGCTTCCTCAATGACAAGGACTTGCGCTTCGACGAAAGCCTGCGCATCGGCGAGGATTATCTGCTTCTTGCATCCGCTCTGGCTGAGGGCGCCATCTGCGCCGTGGAGCCGACGGCGGGTTATGCCTATTATATCCGCGAAGGGTCCATCTCCAGGGTACTGCGCCTGCATCACGTCGACGCGATGATGACAGCCGATGCAGGCTTCATGGCCCGCTACAACCTGCACGACAAAGCGTTGGCAGCACAGACAGCGCGCACCCGCAGCCTGAAGGAGGCCCAAGCCTTTATCATGCTGATCGACGGCCTCAAGGCGCGTTCGTTGTCAAGCGTGGTGAAGGTGGCCATGGCCAATCCGCTGGCGCTACGCCATCTGAAGATGCCGATTGCCGCCCGGTTCCGCCGCTTGGCAGAAAGCCTGTGGAAAACCCGGACCGCTCAGAGGGCGATCCCCTCCGATCGCACAACAGGGAGCTGAGCGAAATCCATGCTACAAAGCAGCCTGATGTGTGATTTTGTGTGGCCAAACGGCCGGCAGATGCCATCAATTGCATCGATGAGCTTACGGATCGCCAATCACAAGGCCGTCCGCGGCAACAATTGCCTGTCGATGCGATCATACAGTCGCACCAGCACCATTTATTCTTTTTTAAAGGATTTGGTTCTGTCGCACGAAGGCCATATTCAGCGGGATGAAGACGTCCTATACTGTAAATTCCTTAAATCCAATTTGGGTTTGAGGCGCATGAGACATGCCTGTGAAGTGCCCCAGCTTCCTTGTCACAAGACGAGCACGCAGGTGCCATAATTATCGTGTTCTGAAATTCGTTTCCACGGAGCCAACCAGCTCTCGCGAGACGAGGGAATGAGTGTCTGCCAGGTTCAAGAGTTTGGAGTGCCGTATGTGTTTTGGAGTATCAAATGCGGGCGAACCGTTATGTCGGGCTATAGTCCCGGGTGCCGGTCGCGCTGCCGCAGAGCGGTTACGTCAAGATCATGCGGCAAGGAGATCCTCCTTGAGAAGCGCCCGGCAAACAAGCGGAGGCCTGTTCCCGATAGCCATCCATGCCTCTCCCGGAGCTAAAGCCATTCTTAGGCTTGGTCCCGGTGCGGCCGAGACATCTTTGGACCAACCAGCGTTCCGCAACGAATTATGAAGAGCCGCCCCATGAACGAAAGAAGTTTTCCATTTAAAGCCGTTCTGCAACGGGAGCAGCCCGAAACCGATTCCTTTATCGATCTAGATCGCCTGCTGACCATCGCCGTGCGTCGGGCGCGGATCGTCGGTCTGTCGATCGCGCTCTTCATTATGCTGGGCGTCACCTATCTTCTGTTCACCACGCCTTACTACACCTCGATGACTCAGATCCTGCTGGACGATAGCCTCTCGCGCTATACGCAGGACGACAAGGCGTCTCCGGGCGACAGAACCGAAGTCGATACGCAGCTGGCCAGTGCTGTCGAAATCCTGAAATCCAACAGCATGGCGCTGCGCGTCGTGGACGAAGCGAAACTTAGCGATATCGAGTTGGTGACCGATCCTCCGGCGTCCCCGGTCTCGTTCATCAAGGACATGCTGAAGTCGGTCAAGCGGCTGGTCAGCTCTGGCCCGAAGCTGACACCTGAAGAAATCGCTGCCGGCAAGCGCGGCAAGGCAGCAGCCATGCTGCAGCAGAATATCACCGTCGAGCGCGTCATGCGAAGCGCGGTCATCGCTGTTTCCTACCGTTCGCCCGATCCATTGCTGGCGGCCAAAGTGACAAAGGCCTACGCCGACGCCTTCCTGACCGACCAGCTGAACGCCAATTTCGATGCCAGCGAGCGCGCCACGCTTTGGTTGCAAGGCCGGCTCGACGACCTGGCGAAGCGTGCCCAGCAGGCGTCGCTGGACGTGGAAAAATACAAGGCAGATAATGGTCTGACCCAGACCGGCGGCGAACTCATGTCTGAGCAGCAGCTGACCGATCTCAATAAGCAGCTGATCGTTGCCCAGGCCGATGCCGCCAGCGCCGAAGCCCGCTATCTCCAGTATAAGAACATTGTGACGCAGGGCCCGCAGAATGCGGTGAAGAATGCGATCGTCTCCGGCCAGGCCGGCGCCAACCAGGTTCTGCAAGACCTGCGCACTCGCTACTTGTCGATCGAGAAGCGCGAGCAGGACATCATCACCAATTTCGGCCCGACCCATCCTCAGGCAAAGGCGCTGAAGGCCGAGAAGGACAATGTCGGCGGCCAGATCTTCCAGGAATTGCAGCAGCTGACATCCAGCTATGGCAATGAGTTCCAGGTTGCCAGATCGCGTGAACAGTCGTTGCGCGACAGCTTGCAGAAGCTGACCGGCACCAATTCGGAAGCAAACAGGTCTTTGGTCCATCTGCGTGAGCTTGAGCAGAAAGCCACCGCGCTGAAGGGTCTCTACGAAGCCTTCCTCAACCGCTATGAAGTGGCGAGCCAGAGCCAGTCGCTTCCTGCGGCCAAGGCCCGCGTCATCTCCGAAGCCGGCATTCCGTCCGCCCCGTCCAGCCCGAAGAAAACCATGGTGATCGCACTGTCGATGGTTCTCGGTCTGATGGCAGGTGCCGGTCTTGCCTTCCTTCAGGAAATGCAGGAGCGCTATTTCCGTCTGGAAAGCGACGTCCGCTCTACGCTCGGCCAGAAATCCCTCGGATATCTGCCCCGCCTTGGACCGCGGCTCAAGAACCCAATCAATCCGAAGCTCAACAGCTGGCGCAAGAAGGCACCGAAGGGGGCAACGGTCGTGCCCGTTGCTGAGGCGATCTCTCTCGACCGGATGATGCGCACCGTGATCGAATCGCCGCGCTCGGCCTTCACCGAGACCCTGCGCAACACGAAACTGGCGACGGATATCATTCTCCAGGGCAAGACCAGCCGCGTCATCGGCATTCTCTCGGCGCTGCCAGGCGAAGGTAAATCCACCGTCGCGGCCAATTTCGCCGTCCTTCTCGCCGCAAGCGGCAAGAAGACCCTGCTGATCGATGCCGACTTGCGCAATCCGAGCCTGAGCCGCCTGTTGCAGCCGGTTCCGAAAAACGGTTTGGTTCAGGCCGTTCTCGGCGAAGTATCATGGCAGGATTGCATAAAGGTCGATCAGGAAACCCGGCTTGCCGTGCTGCCGATCGTTCCCGGTGCAGCCGCCCGCTCGCTTGCGCATACCAATGAGCTGATCGCCTCGCCCGGCATGAACGCGCTGCTTGAAAACGTCCGCCAGTCCTTCGACTACATCATCGTTGATCTGGCGCCGCTCGGTCCAGTTGTCGACGCCAAGGCCTTCGCTCCTCTCGCAGACGGTTTCGTATTCGTCGTTGAATGGGGCAAGACGCCAAAGAAGCTGGTTTCGGACCTGCTGGATGCGGAGCCGCACATCAGTAACAAGGTTCTGGGTGTTCTGCTGAACAAAACAGACATGCAGGCGCTGAGCCGCTACAGTGACTTCGGCGGCTCTGAGAAATTCCGCAACCAGTACAACAAGTATTACGTCGAATAAGCGTTGCTCTCGCTTTATCGAACCTATTGCGCAGGTGACGTAGCGAGGAAGTCGGCCCTCAACCGATGGTGTTGATTGTACAATTCGGCTGATGATCTGGCATGTGTGCCAGATCGTCAGGATTGGTGGCCCGCGTCGAGGTCATATCTAGAATAAGCGGAGACCGCACTGTTCCCGCGAGGCAAAGCTCAAGCATAGTTGTGGTGGCCGATAAACCTGGTGCTTTAGCGTGCCATGACACCAATCCTGGCCGGATCTGCCTTTAGCGGCAGCCCTTGGTAACCCGATTTCAGCTAGGGCGAGCCATAGAGTGTCTGAGCCCCATTTTCAGTTTCTCCCTTGAGCAATGATGCGTGAAGCCGATCTTTGATCGACCATTGTGGTACCGCCCGAACCAGCTTGCCCTCAAAGATAGGGTATCAATTGAGTACCGCCTATAATTGTCCGGGCAAACAATTTGATTAAGCTAAACTTAAGGGAATTAAAATACACAGTAGCCTAAATTAGAATTTGCTATAGCACCGTATGGTGACGCTATTTCCAATTCCCTGATTTATTGAGGCTACGATGAAAGTTTCAATCCGACTTTGTGTCATCCTTGTCGCCCTTCCGCTGAATTGGTCGTTCGCTGGAGATCGTAACGACTTCAAGCGCCCGGTTGATATTCCCTATCGAGACGTCACACCGTATTCGCCGCAGCTCGCAACGCTGGGCAAAATGCTATTCTTCGATCCGCGTCTGTCAGGTGCCCAGAATATGACCTGTGCCAGTTGCCACAATCCCTCCTTCGGCTTCGAGGTACCGGTTAAGACGCCCGTGGGTGCAGCGAACCAATCTTTGCCACGTCAAGCGCCAACAGTTCTCAACGCTGCCTGGGTGAGTCCATTATTCTGGGATGGGAGGGCACCAACGTTGGAGAGCCAGGCGGAAGGTCCGATTACCGCTGCTGGCGAAATGAACGGCAAGTTTGACGACATTGTAAAAAACCTTAGTCAAATTCACGATTACAACGCCTGGTTCAAGGAAGTATTTCCTCGAGACGGGATGACCAAAGAGAATATGTTGATCGCGATTGCGACCTATGAACGAACCGTCGTGACAACATGGTCCCCTTTTGACCGCTGGGTGGACGGCGACGAAGAGGCAATTTCTGCTGACGCGAAAAGAGGCTTCGGATTATTCACTGGCAAAGCCGGGTGTTCCGCTTGCCACGCTGGCTGGAATTTTACTGATAACAAATTCCATGACGTCGGCCTCCCCGACGAAGACATAGGACGGGGCAAGTACGAACCGGAAAACATCAAGGCACAACATGCCTTCAAGACTCCAGGCCTGCGCAACACACTCTACCGTGCTCCGTATATGCATGACGGAAGCCTTGCAACGCTGAGCGATGTCATTCAGCACTACGAAAGCGGAGGTGTCGGCCGTCCCTCCCTCGCAGACGCGATGTTCCCCTTCTCTCTTGACACCAGCGAGCGAGCCGACCTGCTAGCCTTCCTTAAGACGCTGACCGCCGAGAAGCAAAACATCCCCTTGCCGACTTTGCCAAATTGAGGCCGATTATGCGCATTTCCATTCGACATCAGATGATTGGTCCCATCCTCTTCAGCCTGATCTTTGGCTTAGGGACCGCTGCGTTGATCGGCTATAAGGCCATCGACGGACAGGGGAAAATCAGCACCGAAGTCAACCGCGCACTTGCGACGAAGGCCGACGCAAGTGCGGTAGAGACATCTTTCCGAGATTGCCTTGCAGTGGTTGATCGTGTGGTTTCCATGACGACATTCGTCTCCGCTGCGGAAATCAACGCAAGCTTTACAAAGGCGGATTCTGCACTTCAGATGTCTTTGAAGGATCTAAAATCGTCTGCGGTGTCATCTGACATGAAGAAGCGTGCTGACGATTTGACTTCGGCGCACGAGGACTGGAGACGCAATACGACTATCGTCCTCGGTCTGGAAAAAAATCCCGAGGTGCCAACCGAAGAAAAGCTCGCGAGGACCCGGGCGAATTTCTCCAGCAAGATCGAAGCCGTAACGGCACTCGCCAGTTCCGAGGCTACGTCGAGCATCGATGTCGCTGGACAAGAATTGTCCAGAACGATCGGTACTGTACTAGTGGCCGCCGGCATCTTGGCTGCTTTTATCGCCACTGGCCTTGTTCTGGTCGCCAACCGGCTCGTAAAATCCATCCTCGTCATAACGCGCACCATGGCGGATCTCGCATCAGGCAATACCGAGATGCATGTCTCCTACAGAGATCGCAATGATGAAATCGGATCGATGGCTGCGGCGGTCGAAGTCTTCCGTCAGGGCGCCATTGCCAAAAAACAACTTGAGTTGGAGTCAGAGGTCAACCGCAAGCAAGCAGAACAAGATCGGATCACGATGCAGCAGAGGGCCGAAGCTGATGCATCCGAAAAATTGAGAATTGCAACGTCCGGCTTTGCCGAAGGGCTCAAACGGCTGGCCTCCGGTGATCTCACTGTTCAGCTAGACGATGCCTTCGCCGGTAGCTTCGAAGCGCTAAGACACGACTTCAATCACTCTGTAAATCAGCTCAGTTCGACTCTCACAGAAATTTCCAGATCCATTATCGCTCTTGATGTTGGCGTTCGCGAGATTGCTGATGGAACAGACGATCTCTCAAAACGCACGGAGCGCCAGGCAGCATCCCTCGAAGAAACTGCTGCATCCGTTGAGGAGATTTCCTCTAACATCACTTTGTCGGCGCGCAGCACGCGTGACGCACAAGTGATGGCGAAAAAGGCAAATCAGGCAACAATCGATTCAGAACAGGTTGTCAGCAGCGCCGAAATGGCTATGGCCAAGATCCAGGAATCGTCGCAGCAGATCTCCAACATAATCGGCCTCATCGACTCCATTGCCTTCCAGACCAACCTTCTGGCACTGAATGCTGGTGTCGAAGCCGCACGCGCCGGTGAAGCGGGCAAGGGTTTTGCGGTCGTCGCACAGGAAGTTCGAGAGTTAGCGCAGCGTTCCGCTTTTGCGGCGAAGGAAATCAAGGGCTTGATCAGCAATTCATCGCAAGAGGTGGATAACGGAGTGAAGCTGGTGCGTGATACTGGCGATGCCCTCAAAACCATCGGCGAATTCGTTGTTCAGATCAACGCACGTATGACAGACATCGCAGCGTCGTCCAATGAGCAGGCGACCGGGATTGCAGAGATCAGCGAAGCGATCAACTCGATGGATCAAGGCACGCAGCAAAACGCAGCAATGGTTGAACACTCCAATGCAGCTGCAGCCACCATGACAGCAGAAGCGGAAAAGCTCCGTGAACTCGTCGGTCAGTTTCGCCTAAACCGGGTTCAAGCGCAAAACAGCCGCTCGCAAACTAACTACGCAGCTTGACGAAAATAACCGAGTACCCAAGCCATAGAAGTGCTGATCCGACGGCACCGGTCTGCCGGATCAAGGATTTCGTGCCGAACAATACATTCGTTAGTTTAAACGGCAGCGATTGCAAGCGGTTCTAGCTCCTTTGCCGCTTCTGCAGCGCGAACGGCATCTGAAGCAAGTTCTTCGAGTACGGCACCTAGTTCTTCAAACCGGTTGAAGATGCGTTTGGCTCCCGCTTCCTGGAGGCGTGCGGCATGCGAAGGGCCACAATGACTTCCTCCTACAAAACCAACGGGGATCATGCCGGCAGCAATAGCTGCTGTCACTCCGGCAACGCTATCTTCGACGACGATGCAACTGCTAGGGGATACCCCCATTTTCTCAGCCGCATAGAGAAAAATGTCTGGCGCAGGTTTTCCGTTTCGCACCAACACCGTTGAAAAGACGTGAGGATAGAATAATTCGAGCAGTTCTGTCTTGGCAAGAGCAAGTCCGAGCCGGTTCGGTTCGGAACTAGACGCGACACAACATGGGACTTTCAGTGTGCGGATCGCCTCACGCACACCTGCTATTGCAGCGAGATCCGAAAGGTACAGCTCCCGAATACGGGTATCGATGCGACTGGGTAAATCTGCAGGCAAGGGCGCACCCAACCGAGCCTCAATTATGCGGTACATCTCGTTTGCAGGAACTCCGGCGAACTCCGCGACGGCTTCCTCAACACTGATGCGATGGCCAGCGCGCGTGATTTCCTCAGCTTCGGCTGTACTGACGATAATCTCGCTATCCACCAACACACCGTCACAGTCGAATATAATCAATTTAATGTCCAATTACTTACTCCAAGGAGCGGGCTCACTATCACCCGTCCAAATCCTATTTCCGCGGCTGATCCGCGCCATTGAGTCATAACGGATTGACGGCCGACAATCGGCTGACCGAACGCGACACCATGGTGGATAATGGAGTTAAAATCCAAATGCAACAATCAAAATGGATCGAATTCTCATTTGGCGGAGGAAATGCTTTCCGAGGATTTGGCATGATCCCCTATGGCTATCGCCAAGGCTTCGGCAATAAACACAATTCGAGGCATGCCGATCATTTGCTCACTGAGGCCAGGTTGCGGCATCCGTGCCATCTGCAGAACGACGTCTGAAACTTTAGCGAGGGAAGACTTGGGATGGCAGGTGATTGCTAAAGAGAACGCGCCGATGTGCCGGGCTCTGCGCAAGAATTCGACCGTGTCGGGGGATGCCCCGGATTGCGAAACAGCAATTGCGGCATCTTCGCCAGTCATCGCCTCCGCCACTTCGTGCGCATAACCGACATTGGCGAAGACGCGCACAGGAACGCCCACGCGTCGCAAACGGTGAAAGAGCACCTCGCCAGCAAGCCCTGAGTCCCCTGAGCCATAAATATTGACGTGGCGCGCATTCAACAGTTGCCGCGCTGTGTAGGATATCTCCTCGGGCTTGGCGAGTTGCCTTGTGTTTAAGACAGAGCGATGAATCAGCGAGACGATTTCATCGAAAGAGTTGACAGTCAGGCTGACACCCCGATCCGGCTCTGTTTCCCGCTGACCAATCTCGGCAGCTAGAGCGAGCTTGAAATCCGTGAACCCTTTGAAGCCCAGCTCGCGGCAAAGCCGAAATATCGTTGCTTGTCCGCTCTGGGACGCTGCGCTCAGTTCACCAAGTGTCTGACGAACCGCCCTCTTGGGATTTTCGAGAATGTACTGGGCGACTCGCGCAAGAGCGTTGGGATAATCCAGGGCAGATTCGACCCTCAAAAGAACTGGCGTGCGGGAATTTCCGTCTGTCGGAAAAGGGCCGAAGCTGTCGCCTTGCATTGCCATGTCATTCTCCAAATCCAACCATCGTCATCGACGCTGCCTTGCCGGGTATTTAAAGCTCATATGGGGAACTGTCTAATCGTCAACCGGTGAAAGCAAGGGTCCGCAGATCCGGCGCGCGCCATCCTGAGCGATCGAAATAGATCAGAACTCAAATTCCATTCCATTTGTCAGATCTCACTTCGCGCGAAGTAGAGCGAGCAGGCTTCTCTGAATGGATAAAAACTCCATTCACTGTCACATAAGAGATAAGAAACTCCATTAAGGAGGCAAACGATCGAGGAGAACGACATGACTGGAACAGCAGTTAAGTTATCGAACATTTCGAAAGGCTACGGCACCAGTCGGGTCCTTCACGATATCGACCTGGAAATTAATGCCGGAGAGTTCATGACGCTCGTGGGTCCATCAGGTTGCGGCAAGTCGACGCTCCTGAAAATCCTTGCTGGTCTTGATCAACCGGATGGCGGGTTGATCGAGATTGGCGGCGAGATAGCGAACCAATTCCGCCCGAGCAAGCGCAATATCGCGATGGTGTTCCAGTCCTACGCGCTTTATCCGCATATGCGTGTCAGGGATAACCTGGCGATGCCGCTCATCATGGCAAACCTGCCGTTTGCGGCGAGAATGCCGGTGATCGGGAGCCTCATCCCAGGCATGAGCGCAAAACGCCAAAAGATAAATACGGCGGTCGCAACCGTGTCGAAGACGCTCGGCATCGAAGCACTTCTCGAGCGCAAGCCAAGCGAACTTTCGGGAGGGCAGCGGCAGCGTGTTGCTCTCGGACGCGCGATGGTCAGGCAGCCCGGCGTATTCTTGATGGACGAGCCTCTCTCAAACCTGGATGCAGCGCTTCGAACGCAGGTACGTGCCGAATTGGTCGAGCTGCAACGGCGCCTGAAGGCGACCTTCGTCTATGTCACGCATGACCAGGTCGAAGCGATGACCATGTCGGACCGCATTGCCGTGATGATGGACGGCGCCATCGTTCAGGTGGCCACCCCTGGGGAAATCTATGCGGCACCAGCAGACATCCGCGTCGCCCGCTTCATCGGATCACCACCAATTAATATCCTGCCGGCAACCGTTGGTGCACAAGGTCAGGTCCAGTTGTTTGGCGAGAGCCAAAACTTGAGAACGGATTTAATGCCCGGTGATAGGGCGCAGATAGGGATACGGCCCGAGGACGTTATCGTGGCCGCCCAAACGACACTGCGTAGCGTTCGTTCCCCCCATGAGGCGCGGATACGCCTCATCGAGAACCTCGGCAACGAAGTTATTCTTCACCTTAATATTAGTGGTGACAATCAGACCGAAGTCGCAGCCAGATTGGCGCAGAGAGAATGGTCGGCGATCCGGGAGAGCTCAAGCGATTCGGATCGGGTGAGGGTAGGATTATCGTCGCAGCGGTTCCTTGTGTTTGATTCCACGGGCTCTCGGGTGCAAACGGAAGAAATTCACGACTCTCAACGGCTGGAGGTGGTGTCGTGACGTCATCGCTGCTTTCCCAGCCCGGCCTCAAGGCTGTCGGCCGTTCCCAAAAGCCTGTCAGAGTAAACCTCGCCTATCTCTTCACATTGCCGGCCGCAGCACTTATTGCCGTTGTTGTTTTAGCTCCCATAGCGATTGTGATAGCTCTGAGTTTTACCGATTACACCCTTGGATCAACAGAATGGTCTGGGGTTGGGCTGCGCAATTACGGCGAGCTTTTGCACGACAAAGCCTTTGTAAATGCTCTTTCCAATACAGCTCTCTATGTCACGGTCGTCGTGTCGATGTCCGTATTGCTTGGCTTAATTCTTGCGATATTGGTCCATGACAGTGGTCGTCTGAGACGCGTTTACGAGGTCATATTCTTCCTGCCGGTCGCGAGCACCATGGTGGCCTTGGGGATCGTGTGGAAATTCCTCCTCCACAGCCGCATCGGCCCAGTCAACGAAGTAATTGCCGCGCTCGGCTTTCCACGGGTCGACTTCTTTAACAATCCTTCGATTGCTATTTTCGCGCTTGCCGCGATAGGCGTATGGCACTTGGTCGGCTTCAATATGATCTTGTTTCTGGCCGGACTTACAGGGATCCCGCGCGATCTATATCAGGCTGCCGCAATTGATGGCGCCGATGGCTTTTGGGATCGCTTGTTTCGCGTCACATGGCCGATGCTGGGTCCTACGACCGTATTCGTCACAATTACCTCATCGATCACGGCTTTTCAGGTCTTCGATACTGTCGCGGTCATAACCCATGGCGGGCCGGGAGGATCGACCGAAGTCATTCTCTATCAGCTTTACCAGGCAAGCTTTCAATACTTTGAAACCGGCTATGCATCTGCGCTGACCGTCGTCTTTCTGCTCATCATGATGGCAATCTCGGTCGTCCAGATCGTTGCAGCAAGGGGAGTGCATTACTCATGAGCCCTCCCAAGATCAATATCGCTCTCCAGAAGACGCTCCCGCCCTCCGCACGCTTTGTCGGCGCCGCAAAACATGGACTGTTGCTGCTTTTCGCCGCTGTGATCCTCCTCCCGTTCGTTTGGATGATTCTCGCGGCAGTGAAAAACCCGGCGGACATCTTTTCCCACCCGTTCTCGCTCGATCCGGCCAAGCTTCACGCTACCGAAAACTTTGGCAAAGCACTGACCGCAGCTCCGATGGGCCTGTTTATGTTCAACAGCTTAGTTGTGGTCGTCGGCGTACTGAGCGTACAGCTTATAACCTCGATTGGTGCGGCTTACGCACTTGCCCAAATGAAGTTTCGTGGGCGAGGATTGCTGTTCAGTCTCGTGCTGTTCGCACTGTGTGTGCCGATCCATGTCCCCGCTCTACCCCTTTACATCGCGCTCGCAAAGCTCGGCCTGCTCAACAGCTACTTTGCGCTTATGTTTCCCTGGTTCTTCTCGGCTTTCGCGATTTTCCTCTTCCGTCAGCACTTTCTAACGTTTCCGCAAGAGATCATAAACGCCGCCAGGATCGACGGTTTCACGGAAATCGAAATTGTGCTGCGCCTCGTCGTGCCCAGCGCCGTTCCAGCAATCGTGGCGTTCTCGGTATTCTCGATTACCGCCCACTGGAACGATCTTTACTGGCCTCTCATCGTCATCAATGTGACCGATAAGATGACCGCGCCACTTGGCCTGTTGAACTTCCAGTCGGCAGAAGGTGCCAGCTACGGCCCCCTGATGGCTGCTGCAACCATCATCACCTTGCCGCTGATCGCTCTTTTTCTCCTCGCCCGGCGGTATTTTGTCGAGGGGGTGACGATGACCGGCCTGAAGTGAAAATCAACATTCAGACTAGACGGATCTTTCGTCCCAATTTTCTGCGGGTTGAGCCACCGGTCGGGCCGCAGACCAGTATTTCGACCAACTCAGTGGTAAGGAATTTCAATATGAGATCGACATTGACGTCTTTAATGGCAGTTGGCTTCGCTGCCATCGCCGGAATTGGCACCGCCCCCGCCCACGCTGAAACGACCTTGGAGGTCGTGCATGCGTATGGATCCTTCCGTGAACGCTTCTATCAGCCCCTCGCCGATGCGTTTATGAAGGAGCATCCAGACATCAAAATCAAGTTCCGCGCGCCGGCAGCAGACTACTATGAGGGCCATCTGGCTGTTACCCGCGAGGCCATGACAGGCAAAACTCCTGATGTCTTCTTCGCTGGGATGAACTTGTTGAATGATCTTGTATCGACCCTGGCCCCGCGCAAACAGATCGCAGACATGACCCCCTTACTCGACAAGGAGGGGCAGGCTTGGGTCGACAAAAATTATGATACCAACGTCCTTGAGCTCGGACGCATTGACGGACACCAGTGGGGCTTGCCGTTTAACGCATCGACCCCCATCGCCTACTTCAACGTAGACCTCATGCAAAAAGCTGGCCTTGATCCTGAAAAGCTTCCCAAGACTTGGGATGAGTTCATCGAAGCGGCAAAGAAGGTCAAGAAAGCCAGCGGCGACGTCGACGGAATGCAGATCGACCTGGCTTTGGGCGACTGGTTTTGGCAGGCCATGGTCGATAGTTACGGCGGCACAATGATGAGCCCTGACAGGACCCAAGTCACGTATGGTGGCGAGGCGGGGCTAAAAGCGGCAACCACCGTTCGCCGTTTGGTTGATGAAGTTGGTATGCCATGGATCGACGAGGACGCGGGTCAGGCGCAGTTTGCCGCAGGCAAGCTTGGGATCTTTATCGGCTCGACTGGCGACATTCGCACTATGGACGAAGCCATTGGCGGAAAGTTCAAATTGGTCACAGGCACGTTCCCGATGGGCGCTGAAAACGGCCACGTTCCGACCGGCGGCAATCTCGCAACGATCCTGACACAGGATCCGGAAAAGCAAAAGGCAGCTTGGGAATTCATCAAATTCCTGACCAGCCCTTCGGGTCAAAAGCTCACCGTTCTCGGGTCTGGTTACATGCCGACGAACAAGCAAGCGCTGGAGACCGAACATCTCGGAGAGTTTTACGCAACGCATCCGGAGTGGAGAACGAGCCTTACGCAGTGGCCGATCGCTGTTGCATGGTTTGGCTACCCCAACGTCAAAAGCGTCAAAGTTTGGAAGGCGCAATCGGAAACTCTCTTCCGGATTGGAAATGGTGAGGTTTCACCGGCAGACGGTCTGAAGGAAATGGTTCAGTCTACCGAAGCCATCATTAAGCGATAAATCAGCAAAGAGCGGTTCGCCCCCCTCCCCGCTCTTACGCATGCCACCGAAGGTCATAGCAGATGTTGAAAATAGTCCATGTAAGCGATCCCCATATTGGACCGGTTGGTCAACTCGTGGTCGGACTCGATCCAAACGAGCGGCTCAGAAGAGTTTTTCAAGCGATCAACGAAAATCATCTGGATGCCGCTCTATGTGTCATCACCGGTGATTTGACGGATCGCGGCGACGAAGAGTCTTACCGCGCGTTCGCCGATGCCTTAAGCGGACTGAGGATTCCCTACACACTCCTGCTCGGCAATCACGACAACCGAGAAAACTTTCGGCGTGTTTTTCCGGATGCGTCTGTCGATGCGACCGGGTTCATTCAATCTGTCGCGGACTTCGATAACATCAGACTGGTTTTTCTCGACAGCCTTCATGCAGATCATGCCGGTTTAGGGCAATTATGCAACTCACGCCTTGAATGGTTAGACGGGATACTGGAAGAAGCAAAGGAAGCCAGCCGCCGCTCGGTTGTGTTCATCCATCACCCCCCGTTTTCCGTAGGGGTCAGGATGTTCGATCAGATGCTACTGGAAAATCCGGAACCCTTCCTAAACACGATCTCCAAAAACAAGCCGCTCCATTTGGCGTTTGGACATTTGCATTTGACAACTTCCGGCTCATGGAACGGCATTCCCTACAGCTGCAATCGGGGCGTCGCCCACCGGATCGCTTTGAACCTCGAGGGCGACGTTACGGAGTTCATCGAATCAGAGCCGACTTTCGACGTGATGCTGATTTCTTCGGACGGTGTAGTGGTGCACCATACTGCGCCGACGACAGACAGCGCGATTATCGCGCGCGAATATCCGACGGAAGACGGAAAAGGTCTTCAAGTTATGCTGCGTCCCGCGACCGCTCACGTTTGATCTTCTGCTGGGCGCTCGCACTTCAATCGAAGATCGACCTGATGGCCCTGAGGCTCGCCTTAAAGGAAGGCTATGGCCGAATATGCCGAAGGATGACGAGCGCTGTCTCCCTTGCAGAACAAAGCACACGCCGGGGGAATTAAGGATCATCCTCAATTCGCCCGACGTCTCCATTTTAGCAAATCAGAACTGACCGCGAACGCCAACTTTCGCACCAGTGGATTTCTGTCCATCGCCCTCAATATTAAGCAATATCCCGGCCTCGAACGTTAAAGCGTTTTCGGTAGACATCGATATTCCAGCCGTCACTGTTCCAAACAAACCGCTCCCGTTGAGACCCGCGTAGCCAGCGGTGAAGCCTAAGCTTGGCTTGACGGTCGCACCGTTTTTGAGATGGAATTCTCGTTCGACCTCAGCACCCAAACTCACCCTTAGCTGTTCCTCGGTAAAGCCCTGAAGATCAATGGTATCTCCAACACCATTGGAGACGTTGTAGTCATCTACCTTTTCATTGAGGTAGATAGCTCGCAGCTTCGGCGTGAGCACGGTGGCGTCGTCGATGGTCCATTGCCCATTGATCGAACTGTCGAACAACCATCGGCTGGTGTCGAAAGATCCACCAAAGAAGGCGGTATCGATCGTATTTGACGATCCGCCGTAGAGTAAACTCGTATCGAAGAATATGTTTCTGGCGATTTCCAAAGATGCATAGGGACCAGCCAGCCAACCATTGCCGGTGAGTTCCGCGTCTTCTTTCGTCGGGTCTGTCATGTGGTCGTAATGGAATGAAAGGCCAATGAGCGCCTTTTCTGAAAGCAGATAGTCTGCTCCCATCGACAGCATCGAGAAACTGCCCCACTTGTTTCCGTTCTCCTCTCGATTATGGAAGGTCAAGGCGCCGTTCAACCAGATATTGAACGGAGAATATGTGCCGCCTTTTAAACCGTCGGCATGATCACGAGCCGCTTCCATTTGAGCCAAGCTGGTCGAAAAATTCGCCGTCAAACCATCAGCACCGGGGCTCATACGAAACGTGACCGGATCGGTGGCCTCTGCTGCGCGCCGGCGCTCGAGAAGTCCGGGAACTTTGATTGTCGAGGCAATGAGGTTTTGACGGGTTTGTACAAAACCGTGCACGAGGCTGCTGATGTCTTCTGAAACGGCGGTGATGTTCAGTCCGACGTTATAGGTGACCACCCCCTGATTGGAGAGCCGAGCGCACTGATTAACCTATAGCCGACGTTTACCTGCCCGGAAAATGCGGGATTCGGCGTGAATTTGAGATAGAAACCGACAGGAGCAACAGGACCCGCCTGTGCGACTTCGCCTCTGATGATTTCCAGGCTTCCGGAATTCGCCGGTGTGACTGCCAGAATGTTGGCATCAACAAACGGACCACCAGTGGCGCCGCGGTTGAGATAGACATTGGGAGGTGTAGCTCCAGCGTCGACTTCGACGACTTTATCAGTCACAGTCACCGCACGTTCCTTGACCGCGATCGTGTAGCTGGCAGATCCGGTCATACCGTTCGAATCTCTGACGCTAATCGAGAACGTATAGTCGCCGGACTTGGCCGTTTCCGACAGAGGGCCGTTCAACTGGCCTGTCGAGACATTCAAAACAAGGCCATCGGGCAGAGTGCCTGATGCCAGACTGTAGACCAATGTTCCGGTCCCCCCGGCAGCCGAAATGCCGGCACTATAGGCTTCGCCTATCATCGCCTCGGGAAGCGAGCCCCCCGCGGGAGAGAAAGCAAAATCCGCTGGTGCTTCTACCTGGAGGGAGTAACTCTTTGAGCCCGTGGCTCCATTTGCGTCGGTCGCAGTAATGGCGAAGGCAAATGTGCCCGTGGCGGAAGGGGTGCCTGCCAAGGTGCCGTCGCTTGCAAGCGTGAGGCCTGCCGGCAGCGTGCCTGTGGTGAGCGCAAAACTGTAGGGCGACGTGCCGCCGCTGCCGATCAGCACCTTGCTATATGATTTTCCGCTAACGGCAGCATCGAGTGTCGCCGGTGAGATGGAAATGCTAGGCAGCCCCACTGACAGCGAATAGTTCCGGCTGGCCTGGGACGTCGTACCAGACGTGCTGTCGGTTGCGGTAATCGTAAAGCCGAAGGTGCCGGCGACAGTTGGTGTGCCCGAAAGCGAGCCGTCTACACTGTTGACAGTGATGCCAGATGGCAAGGCACCAGCACTGACGGCGTAGGAATATGGTGCTGTTCCACCAGTTGCGGGATTGATGACAGCGGAATAGCTTTGGCCCGTGACCGCATCTGCCAGCACCGTCGCCGGCAAAGTCATGACTGGGCCGGATACCGCCAGAGTATAGCTGCGAGAGGCCGTGTTCTGAGTTACAGCGCTGTCATTTACGGTGACCGTGAAGCTGAAACTTCCCGATGCGGTTGGCGTCCCAGAGAGCACACCGCTTGAACTGAGCGTCAAGCCAGACGGTAAAGACCCTGTCGTCACACCGTATGTATAGGGAGCAGTCCCACCCGCTGCAGTCAACGTTTGACTATAGCGCGCATTGACTGTGGCGGCCGCCATCGAAACGGGTCCAACAGTCACAGGAGCATCGTCATCTATAATGGTTGCTGCTGCACTGGCCTTGGCTATCGTCGCGTTGGTTGGCGCTGACATTTGGACCAAGAAAGTCTCGTTTGCTTCGGGATTGGTGTCGCCGTTGATGGTTACGGTGATCGAGCGGGTCGAGGTGCCCGGCGCAAATGTCAACGTACCGCTCGCTGCGACGTAGTCCGAGCCGGCCGAGGCCGTACCGTCTGCTGTCGCGTAGCTCACTGTCACGGTTTGACTGGATGTCGCACTGAGCGTCACATTGAAGGTTGCCACGGATGTGCCGCTACTGCCTTCGTTCACCGAAACATCGTCGATAGACAATGAGGGTAACGCATCGATCTCAAGCGAGTAGCTTTTCGATCCAGTTGCTCCATTCGCATCGGTGGCGGTGACCGCGAAGGCAAATGTGCCTGTTGTAGAGGGCGTACCCGTCAAGGTGCCATCATTTGCCAAGGTCAAGCCGCCTGGTAACGCCCCGCTGCTGAGGGCAAATGTGTAAGGCGAGGTGCCGCCACTTGCAACCAGCAGCTTACTGTAAGTGTTGCCGATAATTCCTGCATCCAGGGTCGAAGGAGAAATTGAGAGGGTTGGCAGGCCGATTGACAGGGCATAGGTCTGGCTGGCCTGAGCTGCCGTTCCGGCTGTGCTGTCCGTTGCTGTGAGGGTGAAGGCGAAAGTACCGGCCACAGTCGGCGTGCCGGAAAGCGAGCCATCTGCACTATTGATCGTGACGCCGGCCGGCAAGGTACCGGCACTGAGACTATAGGTATATGGCGCGATACCACCACTCGCTTGCGTGATCGCAGCTGTATAGGATTCGCCAACGGTGCCACTGGTTAGCGTGGTGGTCGGCAAGGTTACGGTGGGGCCGGCGACGGTGAGCGTATAAGCACGGTTACCGCTTGTGGGAGTGCCGCTGCTGTCAGTGGCGCCCACAGTGAAATTGAAATTGCCACTCGCGGTCGGCGTGCCGGATAGAACGCCAACGCTGTTTAAGGTCAATCCAGACGGCAGAGAACCAGAGGTAACAACGAAGGTGTAAGGCGCGGTGCCACCGCTGGCATTCAGGGTCTGACTATAGGACGTGCCTGCTGTGGCCGACGTCAGCGATGCCGGACTAACCACCACCACAGCGTCGTCGTTCACAATGGTGCCGGTACCGGTGGCGCGGGCGACGGTGGCATTGCTGACACCGGATAGGCTGACGCTGAAGGTTTCGTTGGGCTCAACCGCAGTGTCGCCGTTGACAGTTACCGCCACGCTCTGCGCGGTGACGCCGGGCGCAAAGGTCAGCGTGCCGGAGCGCGCGACATAGTCGCTGCCGGCGGTGGCCGTGCCGTCGGCCGTGGCGTAGTTGACTGAGACGGTCTGGCCGCTGGCTGCGCTTAGACTTACCGTGAAGGTGGCCGTGGCGGTGCCGCTGTTGCCTTCATTCACGCTGACGTCGTCGATCGACAGTGACGGCAGTGCATCGTCGTTGACGATGGTGCCCAGGCCCTGTGCATCCGTCACGCTCGCGCCAGTGACATTGCTGACGTTGACGAAGAAGGTTTCATTGGGTTCGTTGAGCGTCTCGCCGGTGACCAGCACAGTGAAGGTCGCGCTGCTGCTGCCTGCGGGAATGGTCTGCCCGGTCAGGCTGGAGGCGACGTAGTCCGAGCCGACAGTCGCGGTGCCATCTGTAGTAGCGATGTCGAAGCTCACCCCGCCGGCGCCGGCCGGCTGGCTCAGCGAGACGGTGAAGGTGGCGTTGCTGGTGCCCGAATCGCCTTCGTTCACCGACACGTCGTTGATGCTCAGCGACGGCTGGTCGTCGTTGAGAATAGTGCCCGTCGCGCTGTTCGGCGAACCGACTGTATAACCGGTGCCGGCGTTGAGACTGATCACCACGGTCTCGTCCGGCTCGACGGTGCTGTCGGCGGTGGGATTGACGGTGATGGTGCCGCTGGTGGTGCCGCCCGCGATGACCAGCGGCGAGCTAACAGTCGCGTAATCGGTTCCCGAGGTGGCGGTGCCACTGACGCTGAAGCCGATCGACAGGGCCGACACGGGCGCCTGGCTCAAGGTGACGGTATAGACAAGGTTGGGGGCGCCATCTTCTGCCACGCTGGACGGGGACACGCTGACCGTGGCGGTCGGGGCGTCGTCGTTTAGGATGGTGGCGGTCGCGCTGGACGGGCTGCCGATTCCGTAGCCGGTGCCGCTTGCCACGCTGTAGATCACAGTCTCGTCGGCTTCCACTGTGCCGTCGGCGACAGGTGTGATGGTGAAACTGGCCGTACTGGTGTTCGCAGGCACCACGACGCTGTTCACTGCGCCAGTGTAATCGGTACCGCTGGTCGCGCTGCCGCTTCTAGTAAGGTTAACAGTCGTGGCAGAAGAGCTCGTCTGGCTCAGCGTCACCGTATACGTGAAGGGCGCGCCACTGTCTTCATTGCGAGTGGCGGGGCTGACCGCGATGGTGGCGTTGAGCGTGGGATTGATGGTGATATTGAAGACGATCGGGTTGTCGTACTCATCGAACAGATAGAACGAGTCCGACGTCGCGCCATCCCCGTTATTGGTATAGGTCACCCTTTCGGTGCCTGCGCCATCCAGTTGGCCGGTGACAGAGTAGCTGCCGTGCGAGGGTTGCGGACCGTCGCTCATGCCAAAATTTGAAGTGCCGTCGCACTCACTGACGTCGAAGGTTACCGACCCGCCGGAATTTACGGTGGCAGCCTGCGGCGTAGCGCATGCGGGTCCAGGCCCTGGGCCCGCTGCCACCGCGCCAGAAGTGATTCCAAAAGAGCAAAACGCAAACAGGGCAAACGCCAACAGGTAAAAGCATGAATAAGTGAGGTGATTGGCGCTGGATTTCATTAAGACACCCTGAGAGAACCGTCCGAAACGTCGGAACGGGAAATGACCTTCAAGTCGGGCTAGAGCGACCGCTAGATTTGCTCCGACTCGACGTAAGAGCAGATAGAGAAGCACCGCAGCGGCCACGTATCGTGCATATTGAGTGACGCTTGCATCAGGTCGACGAGACGAAAACCCCATACCATCGCAACCAGAAAGACATCACACGCAGAGCTACGCAATCGCAGCCTTACTAATTGCTGTTTGCAACAGACGCCAATCTTTATGCAACCTTTATAATGTGCTAGTATTCGAATGTTAGCAAAGTGTGACAAAGTTGCATCGATGCGCCAATGCACGTCAACAGTCCGCAGCCGCAAATCCAGCGGTAAGAAGACACTCCAGTCGCGTCTCGGAAGGTGCGAAGCCTTCAAGCTGAGTAGCAAAAGCTCGCAGACATCTTCGAGCTACATTTTCTGTAGCTCAGCTGTCATTGCCAGAGCAGTTATCGTAGTTTTGATTTCGCTCTAGCAGCTTTAAATTTTTATATTCAGAGCGTTAGCGGCGGCTTGCAGTGCCGGACCACTGAAGATTCGGTTGAGGATTTTTCAGAGAAGATCGCAAAGTTGCGGGCGCAGTTCAATCCGGCCCACATGGAGATCGCCATCCGCAAGCTGATCTTCCTCGCCCGCACCACCGCCGTCGAGCATGCCGAGCATCGACTGATGCTGATGGTGCGCGGGCTCATCGAGACGGTCGTGATCGTTGATGTTTTTGGAACGCAAAGAAC
>NZ_MKIN01000016.1 GCF_001938985.1 Gillisella taibaishanensis
CGTATTCACGGTTTGAAGATCGACATCGAGGGCAACCAGATCAACTTCAAGAAGGGCGGACCTGGTGAAGGAGCGTCGTGTCTCAGGAACATGTCGGCATCCTCTACGCCGTTCGTGAGAGGGTGAGCCATGGCCGATAATGCTAGTCTAAAGCAGATTATTCTTCAGGCTGAACAACCGGTCTTTGTTGTTCTGGACGGGGCGCAGTTTGAGGATCTTCCCAAGAGTTTGTTCGACGGCGATTTCGTGCATAAACCGCTTTATCTGGACCGAGGAAACGGAACAGCCGATCAATTGCGGACCGCTCCACAACTGGCCTGGCTAGATCGCGACTGGCACGACGTAGACAAGGACAACACGGGCCAGCCGCGCCCGACCAGCGAACTCATGCTGGATCGTCTCTTCGATCTTGTCGGAGAACGTCACGCGGCGGTATTCTGGTTCTGCGACGCCGGTGGCGACGTACTGTTTCGTCATCTTCGAACCATCAACATGATTATGCTGCCAACCGCTGTCGCTATGGATCGCGGCAAGGGCTATGAAGGCGACCCGTTGGCTCAGCCATCGGACGACGCGCAGAACGCCGATCACGAAGTGGTGCTATTCCGTCATGCGGATTCAAACGTCATGGCACAGGTTCTGCCAAGTCTTACATATGCTCACTTGGCGCGCGTGCTTGGCCCGGCTCAGCAAATTCTCTATTCCGCCGATCCAGACTGGAGCGAGAAGCCCATGCGGGTCAGTCGCGCAGATGACATGCCGACACCGCCAGCCGGACCGCTCAAGCTTACGGTGCAAGAGGTGGGAGAAATTGAGGCGAAGCGAAGCCTTGCGGCACGCCACCGCAGAATTTCCTATCTCCGCGAAGCCTGTCCCGCTGAGACGCAGGGCGCGTCAAATGAAGCTTTGGAAGAGCATCTGCGCATCAGTGAGGAAACAGGCAAACAGCTCGGATTGGTTTCGGAGGGGGCGCATTGCCGGTGGGCTTATCTTATGGTGGCAACTCGTGGTCAGATCGCTGCGTCTCCAGCGGTCACGGATTACATCCGCAATGGTGGCACTCATCCAGATGACCAAGTCGGTCTGGTTATGAAGAGCACCATTGCCGCGCTTAGACAGCAACGGCAATTGGAGGCATGCCTATGAGCTGGTTGAGCTTCGAAGGAGTCGGAAAAGTTGTCGGCGGGCTGATTGGAGGCGTCGGTGGAGGCCTCAGTAAAGCTGCAACGTCGCCTGAGACCTACGCCGGTGCGATGGCGGGTGCCGCAGGTGGAGCTGCGGCGGGAATGGTGACCGCTGGAGTGGGTGAGGTTGTTACCGTGCCTGGAGGAGCGGTTGTCGGTGGCATTGCCGGAGGAAGCAAAGGCTTTGTCGAAGGGTTTGGTCCAGGTGCCAACGCTGGCTGGGATGCCGGAGGAAATGCCGGGAAATGGCTCGATGACAAGATCACACAGATGACCTCGGCAGATAAGGCAGCGGATAAAGCCAATGCAAAAGCTAGTACAATTACCTGCGCGACATGCCCACAAAATCCTTGCGCTGCGCTTGCCTGTGGTGACATCCCACCTAGCAACAGCAAGTATAAAGGCGGAGCGCATGGATGCATGAAACTTCCGAGGAATGATGAACTCGATAGCCACCATATGCCTGCCGATTCGAAATCACCACTCAATAAGGAAGTCGGGCCGGCCATTCAAATGGAACCATCTGACCACTCTCTAACTGCTTCTTATAAGGGTAGAGTCAATGGTCCGACTTATGCCGTGCAGCGCTCTCTATTGTCTCAAGGGAAGGTTTACGCTGCATTTTTAGTAGATGTAGCAGACGCCAAACGTGTTGCGGCAATCGCCGGAGATCCAGGACGGTATGACGACGCAATAGTTCATGCGACAGCGTACGCAACGTGCCTGAAGCGAAATGGTATTATTCAATAACTCCAGAGCAAATGGGAGATCGAGATGGAGGACGCCATGTGGCAAATCTACCCTAAACAGGGACTTGGAGAATTGAGGTTCGGTATGACGCCAAGCGCTGTGGATCGTCTAGCCGATGTCTATGGGGTCTCGAAGGGATTGTCATCGGACAGAATTCCAGAAGATCTTCTCGCATCCACCATCCGTGATTTGGGTGACCAACTTAGCCCGAAGGAAAAAGAAGAGATTTTGGCTCTCTACCGGTCCGAAGGGCCGTCGAAAGCCAGCGCGACTGAAGTCCGCGGAGAAACACATTCGCTTGTCCTTACCTATGAAAATGGACATCTTGCTGAAATCCTGGTAGGGGCGAAATCCAAGAAGCTTGCATTCGCTGACGTTTCAATATTTGAGGCCTCACCTCTCGACGTTGTTCGCCGCATATCGGATGTCACTCGCGAACCACCTATCTTTCTGGGCGAAGAGGTGGTCTTTCCGGATAGTTTGATTTTTCTTTTCCAGTTTCTTCGCGCAAGCAGTTCACAGGGCGGCTCCGAAGCTCCTGTTGACGGAGATATTGCGGAGCGGAGTGTGACATTGCGAGCCACGCCCAGACATGGGGGCACGGATCTGTCGCTTTATAAGCCACTAGCCCTCTGAATTACGAAAGGCCGGTGAGTTCATGTCCGGAAGAATGGTAACCTTGAAAGGCCACATGCATAGCTGCCCGAAGGCCAATCCAAAGCCACATCTCGGCGGCCGGTGATTTCGACGCAGCAAAACTTTGTTACAGTAGACGGCGTCCCCATTGCGACGGTTGGTGACATCTGCACCTGCACCGGCGTACCGACGAACGACAGCATTGCTGGCGGATCGTCAGTCGCCAATATCAACGGTCGTAAGATCGCCAGAATTGGAGACCCCTGTAATCATGGCGGGACGTTAACCCAGGGCGTTCCCTGGATTACCTTTGAATGACGACATTTGCTTGGCCACCTGTCGGCAAAGAAAAAGGATGATGATGGGCTATACAACTGAACCATCTGCATCGGCAGAGGCATTAACGAAGAAGCGGAACTCCCCTAAATCTTGCTTCCATGACGAGGCGATGTACGCGATCCATCGGCTAGATATCGGCAAGCACAAACAAGATGCGTGGATGGTCAACATGTCACGTGGTGGTAAGTCCATCCATATGACGTTCAGCGATAGCACCTACGGCGGTAAAGAGCAGGCGCTCGAAGTGGCGCAAGCCTATCGGGACGCAGTCGTCAGGGTCGTTCCACCTTTGACCAACAAAGACATGCGCATGTTGATGCGCAAGAACAGGTCCGAAGGCAGCGAGGTGCCCGGCGTGTATTACAAAGAGCCGGATGAGCGTCGTCAATCCGGTGCGTGGATTGCAAGGATTGAACTGCCCGTCGACGAGAAGAAGCCCAATACTGGAGGAAAGCGGCAGCGAAAATCCCTTACCCGCACCTTCAACGTCAGTAAATACGGCCAGGACGAGGCGCGTCGCATGGCAGAAGAAGAGCGCATTCGAATGGTGCTAGCCGTCGAGAACGGCGAAGATCCCGCACTACGTAGCCCACAAGCCCGAACCTTGCACGACAAGCTCACCAGAGCCGAGAGCGATACCTAGCCGGCTTGAGTTTGGTTAGATCCGTGACCGGTAGCGTGAGCATTTAGACGGGGTGTTGATTGCTTCGCCTGAAGCCTGCCGTGATACTTATCGGTCATTGATCAGAACACTTTTCCCATTTGGGTCTGAGAATCCGGAGTTAGGTTGATGGTCTGCTGCGGACGGTGGAGCGCACCTCATTTCACCGGACACGACCGACATATGAACCTCGGCCATGCGCTGTCATCTGAACTCGTCGCTCTTTGAGAACGCCTCACTGACGCTGGAAACAGTACATATGTCGATGAGACGATCGACAGTCATTTCCGTGGGAGCGGCAGCGGAGGTGCCGGCTTAAGACCGAGACACCTCATTCTTGAACCCTTCAAGCATATAGCCGCGGGCATTTACCGTTGGTCTCAAGCATCTTCGATCATACCCTCTTCGACCCAGCATCTGCCGGAGGCTATCCCGTTGAGCGAGCCCCTCCATCAAGGCATCTATGCCGCTGCTCACGAGGGAGCGGAAATTCTCGTCGTGATAATAGGCGACGATCTGGCCGAAGGTGCCGCCTTCTGCGGGATCAAGGTCGGCGCAGAGGTAGTCGCCGCCACCGTTCTGCATGATCGGAATCCAGCGACGCGACCACCAATTCGCCTGCATGCCGGGATCGGCGTCGATAAAGAAGTCATCGGAGGCATTCGTGTTAATGCCGTCCGGAAACTCTCCGTTCAAGAAACCGAAGGTCTCGACCACCTCGTCCAGAGACATCAGTGTAAAGGCGCCTTCCAAGCCGACTCCGTTATATGGCTGGCCGTTCGCCAGCAGATAGAGGCTACGCACCGAAGGAGGTAGCTCCTGGCCGAGACGGCTTTCAACCGCCACGATCTGCCCCTCGGATGCTGGTTCATTGAAATGCGGCTTGGCGTCAGGATCGTGCTGTTCAAGCCACCTTGCAATGATTTCGAAGCTGCTTTCCATCATTGTCCATTTTCTCGTTAACCCTGCATGCAGATAGGCGATTTTGGAGGAACGGCAACCGGTCAATATCGACTAGATAACGGGGGAAGTGCTCCCGAACCGGGGACTGATACTCCCGCCTTACTCACGTGGCCTTCAATGTAATGGTGACATTACTTTAGCCGTAAAGCGGCTTCGAGCTTCTCGATCTCTTCTTCCCCAGCATGATTAAGCATGATTGTCCTCCAATCCTTCAACTCGCGTGCGCTAATCAATTTCGGTAACTGGGAGCGTACGACATCGTCTTCGGCAAGATGCTCGATGAAGCCGAAGACAACGGCTGTATTTATCTCTGCGCTTGGCGCTGCGAGGCAGTAGCGGGCGTAGTCCAAAATACGACGGGATTGCTGCATGTCGCCGCGCTTCACCGCTTGCTTGAACGAGAAGCGGAGCTCAATCCAAGCCGCCATTGCCGAACACGAGCGTTGAATAGTTTGGCTGAGTTCCGGTGCAGCTTCGATGGCTTTGCGCCGCCATGCGCTCATGTGGTTTCATCTTTCTTTCGCATCAGCGTTCCGTAGTGAACGGCACAAGACTGGTAGTTGATAGGCGTGATCAACAATGTCCTTCAACCCGGTTATGATCACCGCAATCGGCCCATTGCAATCGTTCTACAGGGGGCGTCATCATGAATTCCGTCCTATAAATCTTCAGGTTACCATAGCCAATCGATACCCCGCAGCCAATGACTGCGACTCGTGCTTTGAAGACACAGGCGTGCCTGTCACGTTTCGTTTATTGCAGCTCGCCAATGTTTCATGGTGCTCAGGTACCATGGTCACTCTAGCATTTTGTGGCGCTTCTTTGCGGCAGACTCTTCGCCATTGTCGAACCAGCCGAGATGCGTGCCGTCGCCGTCCCAATCGATGATCCGGCCATTTTTTACGATGATGCTTATTCTGTTTTCGGCCCCGGTATCTACCTTGATCTCGGCAAAGCGGCCAATGAACTCATCGAAGATATGCACTTCCCGCACCGTGCTCTTCTCGTAGGCATCTTCCGGGGTTGTTATGCCGAACTCCCGAAGATGTGCTTGAAGCGGCGTTTCGCCACCTTCGGGATCGACTCCGTAATCCGCCACCTGGAAAGCGAAGTTCGCCTCATCCCAAAGCATCTGCTTGATACGTTGAAGTTCAGCGGGAGGTAAGGCGAGGACGTCGTTTATGGTTGCCGTCATCTTTTCAGTCACAACCGGCCCCGCCCCAGGCTCAGGAAATAGCAAAAAGGGTAAGTCTTCTGCGAAAAGCGGAACAGTCAGATTGAGGTTTCCAAGTTCATTGGAATCCCATTCGGTCATGTCGGCAATTTCGGCTACATCCATTGGTCTCTCCGCTCAGTGGCAACGTCAAGTAAGCAAAGCATAGGGCAGATCAGCAAGCTGGCAATGGTCGCTGTCGGCGCAACGGGGCCATCCCCGGCAATGTAACCTTCTTCCCAAAAGCGGAAATTATTGCCGCTCGCCTACCCCGTTGACTGATGGCCAAAGCCAGAACACAAAGGGGGCATCCACGGTCGCTCGCGGCGGAAAAACAGAGGGAATTTCAAGACTTTTCCTTTAACCCATTGAAATTATGTGAGAATCCAGCCCCCAGGTAAGTCATTTTTCACCGATTTTTCGATCCAAATTTGCGCCTATTTCCCGCCCGGAAAAGTGGCGTCTTCTCAACAAGTTGAGCAATCCTGGCTGCTGTTCTTCAGGCCATCCGTCGTGCTGAAACGGGTCTCGCAAAATCGGCTGGGGACCTGCTAGAGCATTTCCAGGAAAAGTGCGTAGCGGTTTTCCGTCCGGAAATGCGTAAAAACAAAAAGTTAGAGCGGTTCACTGTTTCCGTGAAACAGTGAACCGCTCTAGCGATGACCCCAACGGCGTATGGTTGTCAGGTCAAAATATAGCACGGACCCAAAAAGGTTATGCAGACCTGCAACCAGATGCCACCGAAGCGCTTGGCTGCTTCGCATCTCGACCGGCTGGCGCGTCTTCCAAGCGGCTGTACTACCTTTTCACCAGAACGCGCTTGAGCCTCCTTCGGACAGCAAAGAACTCACAACACCGATACTTCGAGTGGTCCTATTGAGTCGACAAGTGGACAGCCGGCATAATGTGGTTAGGGATTGGACAAACATAAGGCTCATTTTGTACGGCGTTTTGCCACTCTTCTTTTGCTTTCGCTAAAAGGTCTGGTGAGGTGGCCAAATCAAGACCTGTTGAGGCCAAGGCTTTCGCGGCGTGAACCATTGCTTTATGAGCGGCAGCGCTTCTTCCCTGTGCGACCACCTGCCATGTATGAGGGTTCGTTCCGATTGCCCAGGCCGGAGCCCAGCACTGCGCTGTCGGGGTAACGCGGCTCACGTCTCCGACGTCGGTCGATCCTGCCCGGAAATGGGATTGGCCTTCGAAGGCACGCAGGCCCGTGTGCAGCGGTGTCGATCCATCGATCTTCTCGTTGGAGAAAACATCCTGCTTGATCTGGTAAAGCTTGATGCTGCTGTTGATAGCTTCTTGCGTGAATGTCGCCTGGATCTTACGAGCAAATTCGATGTCCGCCTCATCGAATGGGACTGGCCCGATCGCCACCAGATTTTCGTGGATCGCATTTTCGAGCGTCAGGTTCGGTAGAAGGTTCGTAGCAGCAGTATCAAATATGATCTCGACCTCTGTTCCCGTCATCATCGCCGCCCCGCGCGCGACCTGATCGACGCGTTCGGCCAGTGCCAAGGCCTGTGACATCTCGGGCGCACGAACGAGATAAAGTACTTCGGCCTTTGCCTGAACTACGTTCGCAGCCCGCCCGCCCGCGTCGGTGATGGCGTAATGGACGCGGCAATCCTGCGGCATATGTTCGCGAAGGAAGTTCACGCCGACATTCATCAGTTCAACCGCATCAAGTGCAGAGCGACCAAGGTGAGCAGCATTGGAGGCGTGCGCCGCAACGCCCTTGAAACGGTAGTAGTATTCGAGCACCGCTAGATTATTTGTCGATCTGACGCCATTGAATGGTGCGGGATGCCAGGTCAGCGCCGCATCCACATCGTCGAATGCCCCTGCCCGCACCATGAAAGTCTTGCCGGAACCGCCCTCTTCTCCGGGACAACCATAGTAGCGCACCGTGCCTTGCAGGCAGTTGGCTTCCAGATGCTTCGCCAGCGAGACAGCAGCCAACAGCGAGCCTGCGCCCAACAGGTTATGGCCACAGCCGTGGCCACTGGCGCCGGGTTTGCTCTCAAGCGGTTCATCGATGTCCGCAATCTGGCTCATGCCGGCAAGCGCGTCGTATTCGCCCAGAAATGCGATGACGGGATTGCCGCTGCCATACTGGCCGATGAAAGCGGTTTCCATCCCCGCGATACCCTGCTCGACGGCAAATCCGTGCTGCTTCAGCGTCTGAACGAGGAGTTCAGCCGATTTGAATTCGTCGAATTTGAGTTCCGCAAAATCCCAGATCCGGTCGCTCAGGGAGGTAAAATCAGGCGCGAGACGGTCAATCGATTGCGTCAGGGATTTCAAGGCTGTTTGATCTGGCATGCTGTTCCTCAAGGCAAAGCGAAACCATGTCCGCCCATCGACGATGGCGGTGGCTTCTGTAAGGGAGAAAGGCACCGCACAGATACGGTGCCTTGCATGACGGGTTATTGGGCGAGTGACACTTCCCAGAGCCGCGCATTGGACTGCCAGACAGGCTGGCCTTGCAGGGACTTGGTTGCACCCCAGACATCAATCATGTCGTAGAGGAAGATGCCCGGCATATCCTGCAACATGAGTTCGTGAAACTGGTCGAAAATCACCTGCCGCTTTTTCTGATCGATCTCCGCATAGGCGGCCTTCATTAGCTCGACTGCCTTGGGATTGTCCCACATCAGCGAGGCATTCTTGTCCTTGTCGCCCACATAGAAGCTATACATCAGCGCGGGATCGAGACGCGGTGCAACGGATTGCGAAATGATCTGGTAATTGCCGGAGCGGCGGCGATCAACCTGCGTAGCATAGTCCAGCACTTCGATCTGCACATTGAGCCCGATCTGCTGCAACATGGCTTGCGCGATAACGGCAGCCGGGAAGCTCGGAACATTACCGCGCTTATTGGCAATGATGTTGATCCGCTCGCCCTTGTAGCCAGAGGCTGCAAGTTCCTTTTTCGCCGCAGCCAGATCGTAGGGAAGACGCTTCTTCTGGGTTTCGCTGAAGTAGATTGAATCCGACGCCACCATGGAGCCGTTCGCCTTGCCGGTTCCGTTGGAGGCCGCAGCAACAAGCTCATCCATGTCGAGCGCCATCGCCATGGCACGGCGAACGCCCGGCTTGCTCATCACGGGATCGCGTGTCTGGATGTAGAATAGGTTCTTGCCGTTGTTCTGCGAAATGATGACCTTTGCCTTTTCGCTCTTTTCGAACTCGGGAATGAGGTCAGGAGAAATTTCCGCGGTGTCAAGGACACCCGATTGCAGACCAGCCTTCACGGTCGATGCGTCGGGGATGACCATGAACTTGATGCCATCCACCAGCGGGCGTTTTGAGCCAACCATACCGTCTGGCTTTCCGTCATTTGCCGGTGACTGATATTCATCGAATTTCGAAAGATGGATGTATTCGCTTTTTTTCCATTCATCCCATTTGAACGGACCGGTGCCTATTGGCTTATCGAAGGAGCCATCGGCCTTGAGCGAATCTTTGGAAATGATCCCCGTGTAGCCACATTCTGGCCGCGCCATCAGACCGAGGAAAACTGCCGAAGGCTTATCCAGCGACATGGTGACCGTGTGGGCATCGACTGCCTTGATCGCTGTCACCTTCACGGTTCCGCCGTCGAAATCCTTGATGCAGGTCCATTTCGTGGCCGGGTCCATGTAGCGGTTCCAGTTCCACACCACGTCATCTGCCGTCAGCGGCTTGCCATTGTGAAACTTGACGTTTTGGCGAAGCTTGAAGGTGTAGTTCAGCCCATCTGCGGATGTCTCCACGCTTTCCGTCAGAAGAGGCTTTACCTCGCCGTTGTTGGCATAACCCACAAGCCCTTCGACGATATGCAGAATAATGCCGTCCGTATTGCCATCACGGTTGACGCCAGGGTTGTTGCTGCGCAGATCCGAGCTCTGCGCCACAACGATATCTCGTGCTTGCCCAACGCCTGAAAGCGCCATCAAAATGGTTCCGGCAAGAAGTAAGCTTTTCATGTTCTACCCTCTATTATTGTTCGTTCAGGCTCGAAAATCGTCCCAGCAGACGCGGGAAAGGCGTCCGATGGTTTCTAGAGATACGGTGTAGCCTGGCGTTCCATCCGGCATGTCCTGCGGAACCTGATCCGTAAAAGCAGTGATGATGTAGAGCGGCTCGCCGTTGCTGTAGACGATGCCTGCATTCATCCGCCCGCGCTTTCCCGTGCCGCCCTTGTGTGCGACCACCGTGCCGAACGGCAAACGAGAGGGGATGGCGTATCGCAGAATCTGATTTTTCAGCGTCTGCAGGGCATAGGCGCTCAGGGCTTGAGAAACGCCCAGCCTCTTTGAGCCCTCCTCGGAGCCCTGCGCATCGAGGATCGACTGCAACAGAAACATCTGGTCGCGTGCCGTCGTCGTGGTGACGGATTTCAGCGAATGATCGGGTGAAAGTGCCAGCGGCGGGATCAGAAAACGGTGGTGCGTGCCGACCATCCCGATGGATTGGCAATAGCTGTTTACTTCTTCCAGAGTGAGCCGCTCGAACACCATTTTGGTGCAGACATTGTCGGAAAGGACCATCATGCCGGTGATGGCATCGCGGAGCGAAATCACAATCCCCGGCGTCAGGTAGCGAAACATTCCGCTTGCGACCTCTTCGGCAAAACGCGCCTCGTAGACAATCTGCTCATTAAGGTCGAGCCTGCCCTCATGCACGGCCTTGAGCGCTGCCATCATGATTGAAGTCTTGCGCGTACTTGCCGAAGGTGCTTCCTCATCCGCTCCACGTTCAAAAACCTCGCCGGTGCGCAAATTCTTGATGCAGAACCGCGTGATGAAGGGCTGCGCATCGCAAACCGCGTTCAGCCTCTCAGGCGTTGATCCCAAGCTGGCAGATGTCATGGGTGCTTTATTCATCGTCACGCCTCCAAGCGCCATTTGAGTTTTACGCCGCCGGTCTCGTTGAGATCGAGCGCGGGAATTGCCGAGAGAAGCCGCCGCGTATAGGCCTCCTTCGGCGTGTCGAAGATCGTGTTGCGATTACCTTGCTCGATGATCCTGCCGTCCTGCATGACGATGACGCGATCCGCCACCTGTTCGACCACGCCAAGATCGTGGCTGATGAACAGGCAGGAAAAGCCATAACGCTTCTGCAAATCGGAAAAGAGCGAGAGCACCTGCGCGCGAACAGTCACGTCGAGCGCTGAAACAGGTTCATCGGCAATGAGGAAGCGCGGTCTGCGCGCAATTGCTCTGGCAATCGCCACTCTCTGTCGCTGACCGCCTGAAAGTTCGTGCGGATAGCGCAGCGCAAAATCGGCACTGAGGCCAACCTCATCCAGCGTTTCGTAAGCGCGTTTCATCTTCGCCGCTCGCTCGATGCCCGGAACGAGACGCAATGCTTCGTCAACAAGAGCAAGGATCGTCATTCTGGGATCGAGCGAAGAATAGGGATCCTGAAAAACCATCTGGCAGTTGAGACGATAGTCGCGCCAGTCATGGTCCCGTGTGCGTCCCTGGAACAGAACTTCACCCTCAGTTTCCTTGACCAGGCCGGCGATTGTTCGCCCGAGCGTTGTCTTGCCGGAGCCGGAGCCACCAACCAGTGCCACCACTTCGCCTTCATGAATGTCGATTGAAACACCATGCAATGCGCGCTTTGGCTCGCCCTTCTTGAGAAAGGATTTTCGTCCGGGATAATCGACGACGATATTGCGAGCCGAGATCATCGGTGCGGATGTCGTATCGATGGATCGAACTTCGCCACGCACGGGCAAGGACGAGAGGAGCTTTCGCGTATAGGGGTGCTGCGGGCGCTCCAGTATCTGTTCCGTCGTGCCAGCTTCTACGATTGAGCCCTTCTCCATCACGACAATGCGGTCGGTGTAGCGTGCCACCATCGGCAGGTCGTGACTGATGAGAAGGACGGCGGTGCCCTCCGCCTTCGTCAGTTCCACCATCAGTTCCATGACATCACGCTGGATTACGGCGTCCAGCGCGGTTGTCGGTTCGTCCGCAATCAACAAGGCCGGCTTTAAAAGCATGACGGATGCCAGCATGATGCGTTGGCGCATACCGCCTGAAAACTCGTGCGGATAAGAGTCAAGCGCCCTTTCGGGATCGCGAATACCGACTCGCCCTAGCATGGAAAGGATTTTTTCATGCCGAACAGAAGGCTTATCCTGCGTATGCAGCGCTAGCCCCTCCTCCAACTGCCGCCCGATCGTCATCGAGGGATTGAGAGAGGTCATTGGCTCCTGAAAGACCAGTCCGATTTCCGCACCACGTAGTGAGCGCAAGTCTTTCTCGCTGATGGCCGTGATGTCGCGGCCCTTGAAGATGACTGTGCCTGCCACCTTGCGAATGACGGGCGGCAGCAGGGAAACGAGCGCTCTTGTGGCAAGCGATTTGCCCGATCCGCTTTCGCCGACGATGCCGAAGATTTCGCCCGGTGCCACGTCGAAGCTGACGTCGTTCACAACACCGACATCACGACGGGCGATCTGCAGCGAAAGATTGCCGACGCTGAGAAGTTTTCCTTCAATCATTTCAAACCTCTCATGCGGGGGTCGAGCTTATCGCGCAGGGCATCGCCGAGAAGGTTGATGCCAAGCAGGGTGAGAGCGATGCAGAGGCCGGGAAAGAGACCGAGCCAGACGGCCTGTTCGATGAAGGGGCGACCTGCCGCCAGCATGTTGCCCCAGGTTGGTGCCGGCGGCGGCACGCCGAGACCGAGAAAGCTCAAGGCACTTTCCGAAAGAATGGCCCAGCCGAACATAGAGGTGGCAAGCACGGTGATCGGTGCAAGGCAGTTAGGCAGGATGTGCCGGAACATCGTGAAGATCTCGCGGTTGCCCATCACCCGCGACGCTTCAACGAATTCCCGCTCGCGCAGGGACAGCACTGCCCCCCGGACGACGCGCGCCATGGATGGGGTGTAGGCGATGCCAAGGGCGAAGATGATGCCGTATTGGTTGGCGCCGAACACTGCGAGAAGTCCGAGCGCCAGCAGGATGCCAGGGAAAGCCAGCAGGGCGTTGTTGACCGCCATGATCAGACCATCGATCCAGCCGCGAGCATAGCCGCTCACCAAGCCAATCAGGGTGCCTGCAATCACTGCAAAACCAACCGTGAGGCAACCGATCCAGACGCTGGCCCGCGCGCCGACCATCAGGCGGCTCAAGACATCGCGACCGAACTCATCAGTGCCGAGCAGATGGAGGGAGCCAGGTGCCGCAAGCCGTGCAGTGAAGCTCAGCTTCATGGGATCGAAAGGCGTCCAGAACAGGCTCAAGATGGCAATTGTCAGAAGGAAGGCGATGAGAACGACGCCGATCAGGCCATTGAGGGAAACATGTTTCATTCGGCCACCACGCGCGGATCAAACAGAGGGTAAAGGAGATCGACAATCAGGTTGACGACCACGTAGGACATGGCGACGAACAAAAGGCAGCCCTGAATGACGGGGTAATCCCGCTGGAAAATGCTATCGACCATCAGGCGTCCAAGGCCGGGAATGGTGAAGACTGTTTCGATGACGGCGATGCCGCCGAGCAGATTTCCAAGGATCAGGCCGATCATGGTCCATGTCGGACCAAAGGCATTCTTGAAAGCGTGCTTCCAAAGAACCGCCTGCTCAGACAGGCCTTTAGCACGGGCATGGGTGATGTAGTCCAATCTCAGAACTTCCAGCGTGGAAGCACGCGCCATGCGGATCAGAACACCAGCCTCGTGGATGACGAGTGTCATGATGGGCAGAACCAGATAGAGCAGGCCCGATACAAAATTATCAGAGAGGGACACATAGCCCAGCACCGGCAGCCAGCCGAGTTTCAGTCCGAAGAAGAGAAGCAAAAGCAATCCGAGCCAGAATGTCGGGATTGAAAGCAGAACCGTCGCGGTGCCAATCAAGAAGAGGTCAGTCGCGCTATTTTGACGCCAGGCCGCAATCACACCCGCAGGTACTGCGACCAGGCTCGCCAGAATGACGGCGACGATGACGATTTCAGCGGAAACCATAAATCGCGAAACGACGAGTGGCAGCACCGGCTCCTTGTTGACGATGGACTGACCGAAATCTCCGCTCAAAACATTACCAGACCAAACCAGAAACTGCCGGGGCAGCGATGTATCGAGCCCAAGCTCTACACGCATCTCGGCAACCTGATCCGGCGTGGCCATATCTCCCAGCATCAGAGCTGCCGGATCACCTGGTATGAATCGAATGAGCGCGAAGACTGTGACTGCGACGATCACCAATGTCGGGATCGCCATCAGCAATCGATGGAATATGAATCTTATCATCGGTTCCCCTGAACACGATTGTCGGGACCGGATCTACAAAGTCACCGGCTGTTATGGCCAAGACTATGACGGATCAAAAAAATGAGCGCAATCTTATGCATTTTCGTCATAGAATAATGCATAATCTGAAAGCACCGCCCGGTTTTGAACTCAGGCCAATGCCCATCGTGACTTCAACCAGCCGCACTTTTCTGGGAGATTTCGATCTGTCGCTTGAGTGCTTCCATCAGGGCTTTCGCCGCTAGAGACGCTGATGTTCCCGAAGGTGTCGCCAGGGCAAATTCCTGTGTGGTGACGGGAACGAACGGACGCTGAACGATGGGAAGGTGCTGGTATAGATTGGCAAAGAAGCTGCTCAAAATGGCAACGCCCAAGCCGTGCGCCACATAAGAGCAGGCGGAGCTGTTGGTGTGGGTCTCGATCTTCACGTTTTGCCTCACGGCTTCGCGCGAAAAAGTCTGATCGAGCAGCATGCGCGTTGGCCTCTGGCGGCCGATGAGGATGAGCGGTACTCCACGCAAATCCTTGGCGTGAATCTCGTTTAGCGATGCCAGCTTATGCCCTTCAGGCAGAACGCATACGCTGGTTCCAGTCGCAACGATTTCCATATCGATGCCCGGCAACACAGGATTTTCGTGACGCAGAAAGCCGAAATCGATGACCTTCTGTTCGACCAGGCGTGCGATGTTCGATGTCGTTTCAAAAAAGGTTTCGATCCGCACTGAGGGGTAGTCACGCACGAAATCCGTCATCATGGCGGGCGCAAAGTTTTCCCACATGCTGCTGGGAAGCCCGACCCGCACCAGTTCCGGGCCCTTTGCACCGCTTCGAAGATCTTCTGCCAGTCCCGAAAATCGGTTCAGTCCAAGCAGTATGGTTTCAGCATCGCGCGCCAGAATGCCAGCCTCAGGTGTGGGAATAAGCCTGCCCTTATCCCGGTCAAACAACCTCAGTTGCAGATCGGTTTCCAACTGCTGGAGCAGACGGCTGACACCGGACTGGCTGAGCCCCATGCTTTTTGCGGTGGCAATGGTTGAGCCAGTCGCGAGCAGCGTTTTCAGAACCTCAAGCTGCCTGAAATTGATCATGCCGTCGCCACTCCCTCATCAGCCTGATACTTGGCTTAAGCCCATTCCCGGAGGTAGTTCAAGAAGTGCATGGCCATTTTCGAAAGCGGAGAAAGCTCGGAACTGACAATCGCGTAATCGACCAGGATGGTCGGCTCCAAGGGAACGAATGCCAGTGGCAAAGCCTGATATTCCAGCGCCAGCAATTCGCTAACGATTGCAATGCCAAGCTCCTCAGCCGCGAGAGCACAGGCGCAGCCCACCGAGTGCGCTTCGATGGCCGGGCGACGGCGTAGACCGGCACGATAAAAAATGGCCTCCAATTCGTGACGGACAGCACGCTCACGGTTCAGAAGAATGAGGCTCTCTGTCTTCAACTGTTCAACGTTGATCTTCTCCTGACCGGCAAGCGGATGGCTCTTGTGAAGGACGCAAAGATTGCGCGTCGGCATAACATGCTCTTCACGAAGTCCGGGCGTTGGCGAAGGCAAACGTGTGAAGCCAAGATCGACCGCGCCTTCCGCAACCATCCGCTCGATGGCCAGGTAATTTCCAGACGCAATCTCGATTCGTACCGAACCGGCTTCGGCCAGAAATCTCTTGACCAGACGCGGCACCAGTGTCGAAGAGAGACTTGCGGGAAATGCCAGTCTCAGCGGAATATCCGTCGAACGCCCCTCCTCAAGTTCCTGGGCAGTGATCTTCAAGGCCGTCAGCTTGTCCGCAATGGCCCGGATTTGCGGACCCAACTGCATTCCTTCGCGCGTCATCGCGAGCCGGTTCTTATCCCTGTCGAACAGCCGCACACCGAGATAAACCTCCAACTGGAGCAGAAGGCGGCTGGTATTGGACTGGGAGATACCAAGATCGACCGCAGCGGCGATGGTCGAGCCGGTAGCTGCAATCGCATCGAAGGCCTGAATATGCTTGATGCTGATCTGGACGTCGCCCGACCTTTTCATTCTCTTATCTCCCGGATAACGTCACCCGTAATTTGCATAAGATTGCGCCGGAAAAGGCACCCGTTCATCAATGCCGCTCGCTGCGAAATTTGCAAGGACGCGCCAGAATGACAACGGTTCTCGAAAAAATTGCCCGACAGCTCATATCCAGAACATCGTTTTCAGCTCTCGCGACGAAGCGGGCGGAAGACGCAATTGTGGATACGATCGGTTGCATGATTGCGGGCATGAATGACGCGTCCCCCCGGTCTATCGCCACGGCTTTCGCAAATGAAATCAAACGAGATGGACCATCGGTGGTTTTCACAGGAGGCCGTGCGTCACGATCTGTTGCCGCTCTGATTAACGGCACCGCCGCCCATTGTCTGGACTTCGATGATAATTTCCATCCCGCACGCGCGCACGCATCTGCTGTTCTGGTGCCAGCCCTTCTCTCGATTGCGACAAGCAGCGATGACTTTTCAGGCCCCATACTGGTAAAAGCCTACCTTGCAGGCCTTGAAGCGCAGGCATCGGTCGGCTTCGGCGTCATCCCCTCGCACTATAACCGGGGATGGCACGGCACATCGACAATAGGCTGTATAGGGGCCGCCGCAGGCGTGGCCGTGCTTTTAGGGCTTGATGAGCCTCAGATCGCAAACGCCATGAGCCTTGCCACCAGCATGGCTTCCGGCCCCAAAGGACAGTTTGGAACGGGAGCAAAACCCCTTCATGCAGGCATCGCAGGTCGAAACGCGGTTGAGGCCGCGCTACTGGCCCAAGCGGGTTTGACGGGCAGGCTCGATATTCTGGAACGTCCGCAGGGCTTTCTCGACCTTTTTGGGGGCGACGAGGCGACCGGTTGGACGAATCTTTCATGGGACGAGAAACACATCATCGAAACCCGCGGTCTGGTCACGAAACTCCATCCGTGCTGCGCATCCACTCATCGCGCCATTGATGCCGCTCTGGATCTGCAAAAGGAGCATGGGTTTTCCATCGAGGACATCCAACGGATCGACACGAAAGTCGGGCGCTCAGCAGTCGACAATCTCGCCTACCCCGATCCTTCCAATGAAATGCAGGCCAGATTTTCGATGCAATATTGCCTTGCCGTCGCATTGACGAACGGCGGGCTGTCGCTTGGTGACTTCACACCGCAAGCCGCCATACGGCCCGAACTGCGTTGTCTTATGGCGAAGATCAACATGACTTCGTATAGCGTTGAAGAAGAGCGCGGGGTCGAGCGGCTACCGCATCAAGTCCATATTTCGTTAAAGGATGGGCGTAGGTTCTCCACCGAGCGACTTCACGCCAACGGCTCTATAGCTGCGCCTTCGAATGACGGGCAGAAGCTTGCAAAGTTTGAAGATTGCCTACGGTGGGCAGGACTTTCCACGGCGCATATCACACACTCCGACTTAAAAGCCATTTGCTCCGGAAAAAGCGTGAGGACCATTACCGATTATGCGTTGCAAGTATTGAACCGTCATTTCCGCCGTTAAGCCATCTTTTGAGGCAACCTGACTTGAGATTTAACGGCAGATAATGTGTCGATCCAGCTTGAGCATTCAAAGAACTTCCGACGTCGAAATTGCTTGCGACGATACCCCATCGCTCATCGTGCCGTCGGCCATCCATTGATCTAAAGCTTTCAGATTGTTCTGAACTTAAATCACCGCCTGTCTGCGTCCGCTGAAGATACAGGAAGCGGAAATTATTGCCGCTTTGCCCGTCCAGTTGACTGATGCCCGAAGCCAGGGCACAAAGGTGGCATCCACGGTCGCTCGCGGCGGGAAAACAGAGGGAATCTCAAGACTTATCTACTAAGTCATTGAAATAATGTGAGAATCCAGGTTCCCCAGCCACTTCTCCCTAAACCCCTTATTCTTTGATTTTCCAGCGACGCAGGATAGCGTTTTGGCGTCATTTGCGACGTGATGGCCGAAGGTGACACTCAGCGACTTCAACGACGTTAAGCCGCCACGACGACTTGCCTCAATAACAGCGGGGATCTGGCATATCACGAGAGGTCGTGGAGCGCTTTATCCAGCGGGGGGCCCACCTGGAACTCCGAAAATCGAACCTGCAGCCCCTCGCGCTCGGGCGTACAACACATCGGTCCAACCAAGTAGGATTGGGCATTCGGGAACGGGCAAAGCCGCAGCAAAGGCCATCTCTTTCCATCGGCGGAAAACTGCAGCCGCAAGACGCCGTTCTTGACTGTCACGCGCAGATAAAAATCTTCAGGCCGACCGTCATAAGCGGCGGTTGACCAGTCCGAGCGATCTACCGTCAACACGCTTCCTATGCAGGCTGCACCATCCGACAGTTCGATTCCGCCCTTGATCCAACGCCTCTCATCGATTCGCACCATGATACCAGCCTGATCATAGAGGCTCTCGTAGCTTGCCTGGATGCGGAAAGATGCCGTGAAGTCGCCTGTGACCTTCGCGCCGAAGAGATGCCCACTGTCGCGTTCGAACCCGTAGTATGTTTCCCGCCAGAAATCTGTATTTTTGTCCGTGACAACATCGAGAATGCCGTCATGAAGAGTCCATTGTTGAGGCTCGTTGTGCCAGTGGCAGTTGTCGAACATCACTCCTCCTTAAAGATCAAACCCGCCTCGATGTTGCTGGGTTACTGCGCCGACTGCTCCTGGAAGAACCTCGGCACCGTCATAAAACGCTATAACCGAGCGGGTTTAAAGCAGGCTGTCAAGTGTTGGCGCTCGCCCGTCCTTTGGATGCTGAAAGGACATGTCGATGCGTGTAGGTCCTCACTTGGCATACGGACCTCTACGACCAAAGGAACAATATCCCGTTCGATCGGACTGCCGACTTCCTCGGACAGCATCTGGCATAGGCAGAAGCGTGGTGCTCGGCGGCGTCGAACGAGTGGTATCGACGGCGCCGGGTCGCTCGCGAAGGATGAGCATGGTCCTGCACCAAACACCCCCGCGGGGAAGCCAGAATTGTCCGGCACGGGCAAACTCAAGACTGTACGATATCGTCTTCACCTTGCCTGACAATGCGGATGGGCCGCGAACCAATCGGGGCGCCGGTGTGTTTGTCGATCGTCACAGGTTCAATATCGACACCTGTTTCCTCATCGAGAAAGCGCGTTACAGCAGACGTCTCGCAGTGTGCCTGTCCCCATGCCTGGATCGCCATGAGAATGGGAAGGTAGTCCCGGCCGGCCTGGGTCAGTACATATTCGTCACGGGGCGGGCGCTCGCTATATCGCCGCGTTTCCAGCAAGCCATCTTCAGTCAAAGCAGCCAATCGCTTGGTCAGCATCGTTGGCGCGATGCCAAGGCTTTTGCGAAATTGATCAAACCGCGTGAAGCCATAATGGGCATCCCGCAAAATCAGCGTGCTCCACGCATCCCCGACAAGCGCGAGGCTCCGCGCTATGAGGCAGGGTTGGGCCTCTAAATTTTTCACTTGATATCCTTTTGATAGTGAGTTAGTACTTATTCAGTAGTAACATACAATCGTGGAAAGCTCCACAAAAAAAGGATCTGAGTTCATGAGTAATCAGCAACGTGTCGCCATCGTAACCGGCGCGTCTTCGGGTATCGGCCTGGCAACGGCGCGCGCCTTGCGCAAGGACGGTTTTCGCGTATTCGGCACAAGCAGGAAGCCCGCCGCGGATAAGGATGGCGTGGAGATGCTTCAATGTGACGTCGTTGATGACGCTTCGGTTCTCAACCTGGTCCGTGACGTCGTCAGCAAGGCCGGCCGGATCGATCTGCTCGTCAACAATGCAGGCAGCGGCCTGCTCGGCGCGGCGGAAGAATCATCGGCAACTCAGGTTCAATCGCTTTTCGACGTCAATGTCTTTGGGGTCGTCAGAATGACCAATGCCGTTCTGCCGGTCATGCGCCGCCAAGGCCAGGGGCGAATTATCAATATGAGTTCCATTGTCGGAATGATCCCGTCGCCATTCAATGCTTTCTATGTTTCGACCAAGCATGCAATCGAAGGATATTCGGAAACGCTCGACCACGAGATCCGCAAGCAGGGGATAAGGGTATCGCTGGTGCAGCCTGGCTTTACCCGCACTTCGTTCGAAGACAGCATGAGAAACCCGGACAGCCCGCTTCCGACCTACGATCTGGCGCGCAAGGCTGCGGATAAGCAGATGCGTGAGGGCCTGGATAAAGGCGACACTCCGGAACTGGTGGCTGGCGTCGTTGTAAAGGTGGCCAATGCCAAATCGCCAAAGCTGCGCTACAGTGCGGGTAAAGTTTCCACCCAGGTGGGTTTCTTAAGGCGCTTCGCCCCTGCATTTGTCTTCGACAAAATCGTTCGCAGCGCGAACAAGCTGCCGGCCTGATCCCAGCAATACAGCACATTGTCCATTTGCAGAAAGCCGGAGACCCTGTTTGTCCAGGTCTCCGAGCCCTCTTGCGAATGGACAATGCCTGCTTGCGGCCAGCGTAAGATCGGCGGTCGAGGGAGAGACAAGCTCGTGATGTGGTCAGGCAGCCGTTTATCGCCACTGCTTTACGAAGGCTTTGTTCTCCGGCCTTGTTGAAACTTGACGCGTCGTAACGCGCGCTCGTTTGCAAATTCCGGGCTTATAGCAGCATCACAGTCACCAAGACGGAAGCCTGCTGTGATTGGCGTGTCGTGGTTCACGTTTTGGCCTGTCTCCCTGTCCTTGAGGTCGACCGCAGGCCCCTGCCCCTCTTCGTAGGGTGTCCATTTCATGCCCCAAGCGCGAAGCATCACCAGAACTGCATCAAGATCCATGCCCTTATCAGTCGCGTGATATTCATACCGTTGCGGTTTGCTGGAATAGATCCGGCGCTCGATGATGCCCGTTTCCTCAAGGCGTTTCAGACGCGCCGATAAAAGCGTCGGCGACAGCCCTGTCTGCGCCTGTAAATCATCAAATCGATGACTGCCCATTGAAAGCTCACGCATGATCAAAAGCGTCCCGCGGTCGCACGCCACGCTCAGCGCGCGCGCTATGGGGCACAGCGTCTCCTCAACTGCCTCTTCAGGGGTCATGTGACGTATCCAATCATCAAACAGGCACCGACTGCACAAGCGAGGAGACTAGCGAAATCCAGGACGCAGTTCCAGCGGCGTGACTATTTTTTATGTAGTGACATTGACAGAATTTGATAGTTGCTGCATATTTAGTAGTCACTTGCTGGTGGCACTGTAAGAGCCGAGAGCCACTGGTGAAATTATTCCGTCACCTCAAAAGCAGAGAACGCATCTGACTGATGCAGCCTATCAAGCAGACAGGACAGCTCTTCTGATTGTCGATCCTTACAACGACTTCATGTCGGAGGGTGGCAAGCTTTATGAAGCGATCAAGCCGACTGCCGACCAATCGGGGCTCTTCGACAACCTGCGTCAGATTATTCCTGCCGTGCGTGCGTCAGGCGTCAAAGTGTTCATTGTCCCCCATCATCACGCCGACCCCCACGGTCATGATTACGATGGGTGGCAGCATCTAAACATGTTCATGGAGCAAGGGCGTGGATACAAAGCTTTCGAAGCGGGTTCATGGGGTGGTGAATTTCATCCGGAGTTTGGACCGCAGCCTGGAGACGTGGTCGTCAAAGAACACTGGTCGCAGAACGGCTTTGCAAATACTGATCTTGATTTCCTGCTGAAGCAGCATGGCATTCAAAAGGTCGTTCTTGTTGGACTGGTTGCCAACAGCTGTATCGAGGCGACGGGCCGGTACGCGATGGAAATCGGCTATCACGTCACGCTCATTCCCGACGCGACGGCCGCCTTCAATGAGGAAGGAATGGCTGCGGCGAAAACCAATGCACCATTCTATGCCCACGCCATTCTTTCGACTGAAGAATTTCTTAAAGTCTTGCCTAAGCAATGACGTTGCATCCGGGAGAGCACGACAGTCGATTCTGTCGTGCTTTCCCAGCTACTAGGTTCAGAAAAGCGTAGTTCGGCACATGCGCAGAACATCGATGACTGCGATTGTTATGCCAAATCCATCGGCTGGTTTTCGGCAATCAGCGCAGTCAATATTTTGATGTCCTCGCCCAAGGGCCTGTCATCCTGATACTGCGGCGTAGTCTCCCGGACCATATCGTATAGTGCCCGATTGCTCGGCGCCATCTTGCCGTCCTGGAGGAGAAAGTCGTGCGCCTGTGCTGCGGCCATGAGTTCTATGGCCAGGATAGATTCGGCATTGTCGATGACGGTCAGCAACTTCTGGGCCGCGGCCGTTGGATGCGCCAGAAAATCCTCCTGCAGCGCTGACGTGATACCGCCGTCCGTCGACGCGGGGGCAGCCAATCGCCGGTTTTCGTTGCTGAGAGCGGCTGCGGTATATTGGGCGATCATAAAGCCGGAATGGCTACCGGCGTCGCTGGCAAGAAAGGGCGGCAATCCGCTGACCAAAGGGTTGATCAGCCGATCCATGCGTCGCTCGCTCATGGCGGCAATCTGCGCAATTGCAATCGCCAGACTGTCCGCAGCTTGCGCAAGCGCCGGGGCGACGGCATGCGCCTCGGATGAAACGACGGGATGGTCGGGCGTACCCGACACGACGGGATTATCGGTGACCGAGGCAAGCTCCTGGTCGACGACCTCACCGCTTTGCACGAAAACATCCCATGCGGCTCCATGCGCATGGGGGACCGAGCGCAGGCTCAGCGCATCCTGAGTTCGCCTTCCAACGGCGCGTGCAATCAACTCGCTGCCATCAAGGCGGCTTCGAAGCGTCGCCCCCACTTTGGCGATGCCGGCTGATCGCCGGAGCGACAGCACATCCTCACTGAACGCGGCCATTTGACAGCCTGCTGCCTCAAGTGTGAGGGCCGCCACGGCATCCATCCACGCAAGCAACCGTTCAGTGCGAGCAAGAGCGACCGACGCAAGCCCGGTGGCACAGGCGGTGCCGTTGACGAGGCTCAGACCTTCCTTGGCCTGGAGCGTCAGCGGTTGAAGACCGATTGCTGCCAGCGCCTCTGCCCCGCTTTTGCGTTCGCCTTTGATCGTGGCATAGCCTCTGCCGATCAAGACGAGTGCCGTGTGTGCGTTATGGATGAGATAGCCTGCAGATCCTTTCTTGGGGACCTCAGGGATACATCCGGCGGCGAGCAAACTTACGAGAGAGTTGACCACCTCGGGGCGAATTCCGGAATAGCCATGGCAGAAATTCGCGACCTGCGCCGTCATGATTGCCCGGACCTCACGCGCCGGCAGCAAAGGACCGACCCCGCAGGCATGGCTGAGGATGATGTTTTGCGATAGCCTGCTTTGCGAAGGGCGATCTACAATCGTGTCCGAGAGCGCGCCGACGCCGGTATTGATCCCATAGGCGCGAATTCCCTTCTCGATAATGGCGTCGACGACATCTCGCGCCGTCTTCACCCGGGTCAGTGCAGCATCGCTGACTTCAAGGTCTTCACCTGCGCCGACACGCGCCACATCTCGCCATGTCAGGGGATTATCGATAACAACTGTCATTGCCCGTTTCCGAAATGGCCGATGAACTGCCGGAATGCCGGGGACGTGTGCGTCGCGAACATTTCATCCGGTGTTCCGCTGCTTTCGATCAAACCTTCGCGCATGAAGATGACCCGGTTGGACACGTTGCGAGCAAAACTCATCTCGTGTGTCACCACAAGCATCGTCATTCCCTCCTGCGCCAGGGCGCGCATCACACGGAGGACCTCGCCCACCAATTCCGGGTCGAGCGCCGACGTCGGCTCGTCAAAGAGCATGACTTTCGGTTTCATCGCCAGGGCTCTGGCAATTGCTGCGCGTTGTTGTTGCCCGCCAGACAGATGGGCGGGATAGGCATGACGCTTGTCGACGATGCCAACCTTCTCCAGCAGTGCCTCGGCTTCCGCAATGCATTCAGCACGCGGGCGTTTCAGCACATGCACCGGTCCCTCGATGACGTTTTCAAGGATCGTCATATGAGACCAGAGATTGAAGCTCTGGAAAACCATCCCAAGTTCGGCACGAATCCGGTCCACCTGCTTTCGGCTCTCCGGGTGAGGCCGGCCTTTTCGAACCGTCATGCGGATCTGTTCGCCGTCGACCACGATGTCGCCGCCACTTGCCGTCTCCAAAAGGTTGATACAGCGCAGAAACGTCGATTTACCGGAACCTGACGCGCCGAGGATGGAGATGACATCGCCATCACGCGCGTCCAGCGATATGCCGCGCAAGACCTCATGAGTTCCAAAACTCTTGCGGATGTTTCGCACGGATAGGCGGATTGCATCAGACATGAGCAAAGCTCCTTACGCTTTTACGGCTGGCGCAATGGCCCGGCGATGTTTTGAGAGAGAGCGTTCCAGCAGAGACATCGCCTGCAGGATGATGAAGTTGAGCACCAGGTAGATCAGCGCCGCACAAAGAAAGACCTCCATCGTCCGGTACGTCTGATGGATCAGCCGCTGTGCCACACCGGTCACCTCCCAGACGGTCACGAGGCTTGCAAGCGCGGTCGATTTCATCATCAACACGATCTCGGTGGAATAGGCTGGCAAGGCATGGCGAAAGGCGATCGGCGCGATGATCCGCCGGACGAGAAGAAAGCCGGACATTCCGATGGCGCGGGCAGCTTCTATTTCCTTTGCCGGAACGGCGCGAATGCCGCTTCTGAAGATTTCAGCGGAATAGCCTGCCGTGCACAGCGCCAGCGACAGAACGGCACAGACGAGTGGTTCGCGCAGGAATGGCCAAAGAAAGGAATACCGGATGATCGCGAACTGGCCGAGCCCGTAAAAGATGAGAAACATCTGAATAAGCAAGGGCGAGCCGCGAAACACAAAGATATAGGCCTTGGCAAATCCCGCCAGCAGAGGGTTTCCGCTGACGCGCATCCAGACGATGACGAGAGCGAGCAAACCGCCCACGGCGACCGACAGGGAAAAGAGTATCAGCGTCGTTGGCACCGCTTTGAGCAGGGTGATCATGGTCGACGAAAGGAAGGCAATATCCATCACGCATTCCCCATTGCCGAATGCGGCATGCTGCGGTTTGCGCGACGCTCGGCTGTGTTGAAGATGCGGTCGGATAGGCTGGTCAAGGCAAGATAAAGCACGCCGCCGACGATGAAGAAGAAGAAATACTGACGCGTCGAACCGGCCGCAACCTGGCTGGTTCGCATCAGTTCAGCGAGCCCGGTCACCGATATCAGCGCGGAGTCCTTCAAGCTCAACTGCCAGACATTGCCAAGGCCCGGGATCGCAAAGCGCAGAACCTGAGGGATAATGATCCGTCTCAGTTTGAGCGTGAAATGCATGCCGATGGCGGAGGCCGCCTCGAGTTCACCCCTGGGAATGGCCAGATAAGCACCCCGAAAGACCTCAGCCTGATAAGCACCCGATATGATCCCAACGGCAAGGGCGCCTGCGACAAACGAAGGCAGTCCTAAAAAGCCCTCATAGCCCAGCCACTGACCGACCGCCGTCACAGCGGATGAACCGCCGAAATAGATCAGATAGATGATCAGCAGTTCGGGCACGCCTCTGAATACGGTCGTATAGACGTTTCCGAGAGCGATAAGCACCAAGTTGCCCGAAAGCTTACTTGTTGCGACGACTGTGCCCAAAACCGCACCAATGAAAAGCGCCGCCGCTGTGACCAGCAGCGTGAGAAGCGTTGCCGTCAGAAGGAGCGCTCCCCACCCGTTCTGACCAAAGCCTAGAAGTGACAAGGTTGCCATATGATCATGTCCCGCGAGCACCTGCGTCAAACAAATCGGACGACCTTCAGCCTATGCGAAGATCGTCCGGCTCGAGGTCTTAGCGAGGGCTGACGTCCATCTTGAACCATTTCATCGAAAGGGTTTTGACCGTCCCGTCTGCCAATGCGGACTTAATGGCAGCGCTGAATTTATCGCGCAGATCCGTATCCGCCTTGCGGACGCCGAGGCCTTCGCCTTCACCCCAAATTGATCCGGCTATTTCCGGACCGGTGAAGGTAAGGGCATCGCTGGTGCCGAATGCGTTGGCCAAGTAGACGGCATCATCGAAGCCGAGATCGATGCGACCGTTCTGAAGATCGAGGTCGCGATCCGCACTGGTCTTGTATTCGCGAATGTCGGCGATCGAGCTGAAGTTGTCATAGACGAATTTGGCGTAGACGGTCGCGGCCTGAATGCCGATCGTCTTGCCTTTGAAGGCCTGCTTCAGCGCTTCGATTTCTTTGACGCCGGTCTGACCGGGCGTCATCGTGATTGTCGTTCCCGTTCCAGCGGCCTTTGCAAGCGGGCTATCCTTTGCCGTGGCGAAGGCTGCCGGGGTTGCTGCATAAGGCACGGTAAAATCGATGACCTGCTTGCGCTCGTCGGTGATGGACAGAGCATCCATGATCACATCGAATTTGCCGGCGTTCAACGCCGGGATCATGCCATCCCAATCCGATGCGACCAGCTTGCACTCGAGCTTTGCCCGCTCGCACAGAACTTTGGCCAGTTCCGGCTCGAAGCCGCCAAGGCTGCCGTCGGCATTGGTGATGTTCCAGGGCGCATAGGCGCCTTCGAGGGTAATGGTGACAGTTTTCCAGTCCTTCGCAACGGCTGGCGCCGTCACTGCGGCAAAAGCGGCGACGCCTGCCAAAATGATTTTATGTAGTTTCATCTGAGGACTCCTCTGAAGCTTTTTTCGTGGCTTGTCTCGCGCCGCTCTGCGTCGGCTTTTATAAACATCTGCCCGGAGGCAAGTTGTATATGGCACCATAAGAAAAAATTTGTGCCTTGCAAGAAAGAAGTTTAGTTTTGCGGCAAATCATTGACGTGCTTAGGAGATAGGCAATGAAGCAAACCAGCATGATGAAAAAAGAGTTGGCGGCAACTGACGCAACTCCGCTCTATGCTGGCGTCAAACAGATTATCCTGGATCGCATTCACAGTGGTGAATGGCCGCCAAAGCATCGGGTGCCCTCGGAAAACGAGCTTGTTGCAGAGCTTGGGGTCAGTAAAATGACGGCCAATCGGGCATTGCGCGAACTGGCAAATGAAGGCGAATTGATCCGCGTCCAGGGCGTGGGATCCTTCGTCGCCGAACGAAAAGGCGTCTCTGCCCTGTTTGAAGTTCGCAATATCGCCGATGAAATTACCGACCGTGGTCATGCTCATGAAGCAAGCGTTGTCGTAATGACAAGGGAAGCTGCATCGCCTGACGTCGCAGATGCCCTCGGGCTTCATATCGGCGAAGACGTTTTCCACTCCCTCATCGTCCACCGGGAAGAAGGAGTGCCCGTGCAGATCGAAGACCGATATGTGCGGCCGGGCGCAGCGCCGGATTATCTGGCGCAGGACTTTTCCATCAAAACGCCGAACGCCTACCTGTCTGCCGTCGCGCCGTTAAGCGGATCCGAGCATACGGTGGAAGCGACCATGCCGCAGGCTTGGGAGTGCCGGCTTCTTATGATGCTGAAGACGGAGCCTTGCCTGGTGATCCGACGCAGAACATGGTCGGGCCGCGACGTCGTATCCCTGGCGCGCCTGATCTATCCCGGCCATCGATACAAGCTCGAGAACAGAAATGGCACCAGTGTTCCGCTCTAGTTGTATATGGAACCCAGTCAAATCCCTTGCAGCCTGTTGATCAAGGCCCGAAGCCAGGGCGTGAAGATGGCATGCTCGGCCGCTCGCCGCGCAACGTTCTGTCTCGAAGTCACCGGCGCCATGCACTGCTTGGGCAGAAAGATACGGTCGCGCGTCATAATAGGCATCGCTCCTCACCACGACCAGGCTATATTGGGTAAATCGTCAAGTCATGATCAGGCTGCCAATTGGATCAGATACTCGCCATACGAACCTTTGTCCGGGTTGCCGAAGCCGGATCCTTTGCCAAAGCGGCGGATCAGATGAACCTGCCCCGCTCTTCCGTCAGCAAACTGGTGCAAGATCTGGAGGCACATCTCGGCGCCAAGTTGGTCGAACGCACCACGCGATCTGTGACGATAACCGTAGAGGGGCTCGCCTACCATGAGCGAGCGCTTCGCCTGCTTGCCGATCTCGACGAGATGGATGGCACGGTGGCTGGCGCGCGCAGCGCGCCTAGGGGCCGGCTGCGCGTCGACATCGGGTCCGTCATGGCCAACCAGATCCTCATCCCGCGTCTCCCGGAATTTCAGAGCCTGTACCCGGATATCGACCTTCTGCTTGGTGTGAACGACCGCTCCGCAGATCTTGTCGGAGAGGGCATAGATTGCGTGATCCGCGGTGGCCTGCTCGCCGATTCCTCCATGAAGGCCCGCAAACTTTGCGAACTGGATTTTGTCGTCTGCGCGGCACCTTCCTATCTCGCAGGCAAGCGTCGCCCCGAGCATCCGGACGATCTTCGAGAGCACCGGATTGCAAGCTATTTCTCGGCTTCATCGGGAAAGCCTTTTCCTCTGCTTCTTCAGCGGGGCGAGGAGCGATACGAGTACGCGCCTGCAATGCCCGGGATGTCCGTCAACGAGAGTACGGCCCACTTGAACTGTATGCTGGCTGGCCTTGGCATCGGCCAAAGCTTCGGCTTCCTCGCCCGACCCCACTTTAAAACCGGATCGCTGATCGAACTTTTGCCTGAATGGAAGCCTGCACTGCGGCCACTGCACCTTGTTTATCCCGCAGACCGGTTTCCAAACGCAAGGCTGCGCGTGTTTGCAGATTGGGCGGCAGACATATTCAAGCAAGCCGACTACCGCCGAGAATATGACGACGGAATTATCCATCCGGGTGGATAGTCATTCTAGAGTCGGCAACTTCTCCAAACATGCCTGAGCGCCTACCTTTCACCTATCGGACGGCGACGACAGGCTGCAAGCCAATGCCTCCTCCCGACAAATCCAAAGCTTCAACAGGCCGGTCGCGTTCGGGCTGAACCATTGCGCACGGCTGACGACAGGAGATCAAGATGACCAACAGACTTCAAAACAAGATTGCCGTCGTGACAGGCGCCACCAGCGGCATCGGCCTTGCAACGGCCAAGCTCTTTGCAGCCGAAGGTGCACGTGTCTACATTACGGGGCGCCGTCAGGATGCACTCGACAAAGCGATTGCTGAAATTGGCCACGACGCCGTGGGTGTCCAGGCTGATTCAGGCAGCAATGCGGACCTTGACCGGCTCTTCGCACAGGTAAAGGCCGAACAGAACCGTCTGGACGTTCTCGTTGTCAATGCCGGTGGCGGCAGCATGCTCCCGCTTGGCGAAATCACAGAGGAACAGATCGACGACACATTCGGCCGCAACGTGAAAGCCGTTATCTTTACTGTTCAGAAGGCCCTGCCATTGCTGGGCAAAGGCTCATCCGTCGTTCTCACTGGCTCGACCGCCGGCACAGAAGGAACTGCTGCCTTCTCGGTCTACTCCGCATCCAAGGCGGCCGTGCGCAATCTCGCTCGCTCCTGGGCCCTGGATCTGAAGGGGACAGGCATCCGGGTGAATGTCGTCTCGCCCGGCGCCACGCACACACCCGGCCTCGTTGAACTTGCCGGCGACGATAAGGCTCAGCAACAAGGGCTGCTCGATTTTCTGGCATCCCGCATTCCGCTCGGCCGTGTCGGAAATCCGGAGGAAATTGCCAAGGCCAGCCTCTTCCTTGCATCTGACGATGCAAGCTTCGTGAACGGTGCCGAGCTGTTTGCCGATGGCGGTCAAGCTCAGGTCTGATTCAAGAAGGGGAGCGGCCGATGACCGCTCCCCCCATCAACAATCATCAGGCAAGCTGCATGATCCGGCAGCTTTTAGAAGGACGCGACCTCTGCGCGGCCCCCAGCAAGCCAAGCATCATTTAAGAGACGCTGACCACAACCTTCCCCTTGGCGCGTCCGGTCTCGACATAGGCCAAAGCCTCAGCCGTTTGGCTAAAGGGAAATACCTTGTCCACGACTGGGCGGATAACGCCGGAGTCGATCAGCGTGGCGATCTCAGCCAATTGATGCCCTTCCGCGCGCATGAACAAGAAAGAGTAGTCGACGCTGCGGCTCTTTGCCTTCTTCAGAATTCCCCGGCTCAGCATCCGTATCACGAAGCGCAAGAAGAGGTTCAGCCGAAGCGATTTGGCAAAGGGAACGTCCGGCGGACCGGAGACCGAGATTAGCTTTCCGCCCGGCTTCAGCACGTTCAGCGACTTTGCCAATGTCTTGGCATCCTGGCTGTTCAGCACCAGGTCGTAACCGGACAACATCTGCTCGAAATCCTGCGTCCTGTAGTCGATCACCACATCCGCGCCGAGACTTTTGACCAGGTCGACATTTACAGCGCTGGTGGTGGTGGCCACGGTGGCGCCGAGATGCTTGGCAAGCTGGATGGCAAAAGTGCCGAGGCCACCGGAACCGGCCTGAATGAATACCTTCTGGCCGGGCTTGACCTTTCCCACCTCAACGAGCGCCTGCCAGGCTGTTAGTCCTACGAGCGGGATGGACGCAGCCTGCTCCATGGAAAGGCCATTCGGCTTCAGCGCGAGGTCTGCGGCATCGACTGAAATCAATTCAGCAAAGGTGCCCGCCCGCAGATCGCGCGGCCGGCCATAAACCTCATCGCCTGCCTTGAACTGCCGCACATTTGCGCCGACGCGGACGACCGTTCCGGCCAGATCATGGCCGAGAATGAAAGGCGGCCGGTAGGGCAGGAACAGCTTGAACTCACCGTCGCGAACTTTGGAATCCAAAAGATTGACTGCGGTCGCGTGAATGCGAACCAACACATCATTGGCACCAATCTCGGGATCGGGCAGATTGGCCAGGCGCAACGCGCCCTTCTTCTTGTATTTTTCGACGATGAAGGCTTTCAAGAGCTCTCTCCAGTGTAAAACTATTATCGGGTCATGCACCTAGGAACGCCAGGGCTTTCGGCACGAATTCGGTATGGTATTGGAAGATACCGCCGTGGCCGGCATCAGCGTAGAGCACGAGTTCGGCATCTGGGATGCGCTGGGCCAAATCGCGACTATTGGATGTGGGCACCATGATATCGTTGTCCCCATTGGCGACTAGAACGGGAATGCGGATGCGCCCCAGATCCTGCGGCGCCTGACGACCCCATGCCTTGATCGCGGCAAGCTGGCGCAGGAAGGCACGGGGTGTCGGATCTTTATCGCGATCGAACTGACGCTCTTTCAGGCGTGCCAGAAAGTCTCTCGCCGCCCGGCGTCCGTTCCTGGTTGAGGTGAAGAACAGGTAAGTCTTCGGGTCGCGCAGCGTCAGCATACCTTTGAGGATCAAAGGCCAGGAGACAGCACCGACCCTTGCAATGCCTGTTCCCCCGGCAGGACCTGTACCGGTCAGGATCAGCTTGCGCACCAGACCCGGCGCTTTCAGCGCAATATCCTGCGCTACGAAGCCACCAAGCGAAAAACCCAAGACGTCGACCGTGGCAAAACCCAGCTTGCTGATGACAGCTATGACATCGAGAGCCATTTCATCGATGGTCAACGGGGCTACCCCATCGGAAAGGCCGATCCCCCTATAGTCCAACGCGATAATGTGATGGGAAACGGCGAGTTCGTCGACAATGCGCGGATCGAAGTTGTCCAGCACCGCACCCCAATGATTGAGCAGGATCAGCGGCACGCCGCCGTGAGGACCAAGCTCCCGATAGGCAAAGCGAATAGCGTCCACGGTCACGAAGCGGTTGGGAGCATAGCGATAATGATTTGTCGATGTGATCGTCATGGGTGCATCGATCATGATGGGTCTACTCTCTATCCGCGGCGCGGGTCGATGAAGGAAAAGGCGGTCTCAGGCGATGTTGAACTGTTTGCGCAAGATGCGATCAAACAGCGCTCGCGGGAGAAATCGCCGGGCAAAAGAAGTCTGTCGGGCAGCTTTGCCGGAAGGGTAGCGTAGCCGCGGTGTCCTGGCCTGCGCGGCCGCCACAATCGTTGCCGCGACATCGTCTGCCGTGTCGCCGACCGCCATGGCTGCACTGAACGCAGCCCGGTAACGGGCGAAAGACTGGATGTAGGCCTCAATAGGACGATCGCCACGCGGTGAGTTGGCTTCGATGGACGTCTTCGTCGCCCATGGCTCGATCACCGCAACCCGGATACCGAATGGCCGCACTTCATGATCAAGGGATTCGGAATAGCCTTCGATGGCGTGCTTGCTCGCCGTGTAGTGCGCGCCGAAAGGACCGGGAATGAGCCCCATGACTGAACCGACGTTCAGGATCCGTCCACTGCCCTGCTGGCGCATGATCGGCAGAACCTCGTTGGTGACGCGAACAACGCCAAGGTAGTTGGTGTCGAACAGCGCACCAACCTGCTCGATCGAGCTCTCTTCCGCCGCACCGGAGATGGCGTAGCCTGCATTGTTGACCAGGAGGTCGATGCGACCGAGTTCGGCATGGGCCTGCGCCACAGCGGCGATAACGGAGGCATCAGAGGTGACGTCGCAAGCAATCATAAGGATGCCGTCGCGGACTTCGTCGGGTTCCGCTTTACGACTTGTGCCGATCACACGGTAACCCATCCGGCTGAGCGCCAACGCAGCCGCCTTGCCGATGCCGCTGGACGCGCCGGTGACGAATGCAGTCTTCTGTCCTTTTGGTGCAAAGGTCGCCATAATTTTCTTCTCCGTCTGGCGCGCGACATCACGCCGCGCACCCTTAAGAATTCTCAGAGATCAATGATGATCGGCATACAGGAGCCGCGCCGAAGGACGGCTCCTGATGGCTCAATTGGCCGCCGTGTCGTTGAAGCGGGGATAATCCGTATAACCCGCAGCGCCGCCGCCATAGAGTGTGGCCGGATTGATCTCAGCCAAGGGCGCGCCGGTTTGTAGCCGTTCCACAAGATCCGGATTGGCGATGAACGGGCGTCCGAAGGCGATGAGATCCGCCTTGCCGTCGGCCAGATGCGAGGTCGCGAGGTCGAGGCTGTAACCATTGTTGGCGATGTAGGTCTTGGAGAAACGGCGGCGCAGAGACCCATAATCGAAGGGCGCTACGTCACGAGGACCGCCGGTCGCGCCTTCAACGACATGAATATAGGCAATGCCGAGAGCATTGAGGTGATCGACAATATAGTCGTACTGAGCCTGAGGATCGCTGCAGGAAATGCCGTTGGCAGGCGAGACCGGCGAAATCCGGATGCCGGTCCGTTCGGCGCCGATCTCCTTCGCTACCGCAGCGGTAACTTCCAGCATAAGCCGTGCGCGGTTTTCGACGGAGCCGCCATAGGCATCCGTTCGGACATTGGCGCCGTCCTTGGCGAACTGCTCGAGCAGGTAGCCGTTGGCCCCGTGAACCTCGACCCCATCGAAACCAGCCTCGATGGCATTGGCGGCCGCCTGTCTAAAATCGTTGACGATGCCTGCGAGTTCATCGATCTCCAGCGCGCGGGGTTCGGAAACATCGACGAAACCATTGTTGACGAAGGTCTTGGTCCCCGCACGAATGGCCGAGGGCGCGACCGGCTGGCCGCCATTGGGCTGCAGGTCGACATGGCTGATGCGGCCGACATGCCAGAGTTGCAGGACGATGCGTCCGCCTTTCTCGTGGACGGCGGCAGTGATCTTGCGCCAGCCATCGATCTGCGCCTGCGTATAGATGCCGGGCGTGTCCTGATAACCCTGACCCTGCTGCGAGATCTGCGAGGCCTCGGTAATGATCAGCCCTGCCGAAGCGCGCTGACCGTAATATTCTGCATTCAGATCGCCCGGCACGAAGCCTTCACCGGCGCGATTACGGGTGAGCGGTGCCATCACGATCCGGTTTGAAAGGGTGATGGCGCCAAGGGCATAGGGTTCGAAAAGTGTGTTGCTGGTCATGATTTACCTTTGGAATTTTCTCTGGAGCGGGGTCGGCTCAGGGGTGGGTGACCCTCAGGCGAGCGTACGATACCGCTCGGCGGGAAGCGCGTTGACGAGATTGCCAAGCATGGCTTTGCGCGCGCCATCGACGGCGTCCCACTGGCCGACATCGTGAAGCGGCGGGATTGTCACCAGTTCGCGACGGTCAAACCCGACCAGCGCCGCATCGACTAGATCGGTCACTTCCATGACATTGCTCATGGTATTGACGTCGACACCGACATGATCCCAGATTTCGGTCCGTGTCGTGGCAGGAAGCACCGCCTGGATATAGACGCCCTTCGGTCCAAGCTCATGGGCAAGCCCCTGCGACAGGAACAGAACGAAAGCCTTGGTCGCACCGTAGACGGTCATGCCGAATTCCGGCGCCAGACCAACAACAGAGCCGACATTGACGATCGCGCCTTCGCCAGCCTTGACAAGACGCGGAGCAATGGCGCCGGAAAGCCGGACGAGCGCTGTCGCGTTGAGCGCAACAAGTCTGGTCATGTCATCGACGCTCTGGTCGATGAAACTTCCACCAAAAGCCGTTCCAGCATTGTTGATGAGAATGCCGATATGCGCGTCGTCGCGCAGCCTGGTCTCGACCTTGGCAAGATCCGTCGGCTGGGTGAGATCGGCTGGGAGAATGTCGATCTTTACGTTGGTTTCCAGGCGAAGGCGGCTCGCAAGCGCTTCCATGCGCACCACGTCTCGGGCGACCAGCACAAGGTCATGCCCGCGACGGGCGAACCGCTCCGCATAGGTCGCGCCAATGCCCGTGGAGGCGCCAGTGATCAGGACTGCAGGAATTTGGCTCATTGGATTGCTCTTTTCTATAATTGACCCTATATTCATGATCATCATCATGATTGGATTTAAATATGATAGCCATCATGTAAATGTCAACAGCCGTCGCGGAGAATTTTGAAATGAAGGTCAGCCGAGAACAGATGGCGGAAAACCGTCGCCGGATCCTGGAGGTCGCCAGCCGGTTGTTTAAGGACAAGGGAATCGATGCGGTCAGCGTCGCTGAGGTCATGAAGGCAGCCGGCATGACCCATGGCGGCTTTTACGGACACTTCACGTCAAAGGACGATCTCGTGGCGCAAGCGCTGGCGCACGCGCTGGCGGCTGACAGTTTCGGAGACGGTGACTTCAGCAGTTTCGTTCGATCCTACCTGGCGCCTCGTCATCGCGATAATCCAGGCAATGGCTGTCCAACGGCAGGCCTGGCCGCCGTCATCCGCCACCAGACGCCGGCAGCGCTCGCGGCCATGAGCGAAGGCCTGCGAGCACAGATCGCCCGAATCGAACAGGCGCTCCCAGACAAAGGCATAGCCGACAAGCGCCGTGCAGCGATCGGAAGCTGGGCAGCAATGATCGGAGCCGTCATTCTCGCCAGAGCGGTCGATGATCCTCAATTGTCAGACGAGGTCCTTGAACAGACGCGCGCATGGATCGACAGCCATACCGGCTAGGCGAGCGCTAACTCACTGTGGGAATTAGAACGGCCCCACTGCACGCGGGGCCGCTGTTGAGAAATTCTCGGCGGGGGGAGCGGCGGCGCAAGCCCGCAGCCGTCACACGGTCGGCACCGTGCCGCCATCAATGACATATTCCACGCCGGTGATCGTTCCCGCTCTATCGGATGCGAGGAAGGCAATGAGATTGGCAATTTCCTCCGGCGTGGACGGACGGCCGATCGGGATGCCGCCGAGGGAGTCCATGATCAGCTTTTTGCCGCCCTCGAGATCCGTACCCGCTTCCTTTGCCAGCCGCTGGGCAAGATGCATCGACGATTCCGTCAGGATCCAGCCGGGCGAGACGCGCAGCACACGTACGCCCTTGGGCGACACTTCCTTGGACAGGCTCTTGCTGTAGGTCGATAGCGCGGCCTTTGCGGCCGCGTAGGCGGTGGTTGCCTCGGGCAGCGGCAGCAGCCGCTGGATCGATGAGACATGGATGACGACGCCGTGACCCTGGGCGATCATGTCGGGTATGAGCAATCGGTCCAGGCGGACGGCCGGAAACAGGTTGAGATCAAGTTCCCTTCGCCATTCGTCATCTGTCAGCACCTGGAAACCGCCTGCTGGCGCGGACGAACCGCCCAGCATGTGGACGATGATGTCGACCCCGCCGAGACGCTCTCGCACGGCGGTTGCCACAGCGTGGCAGCCTGCGTCACTGGTCAGATCGGCTGCGACGAACAGCTCTTGTGGGATCTTTGCCGGTCGTGAACGCGCGGTCGTCAACACGGTCGCCCCCATGTGTCGCAACAGATCAAGGGTTGCTGCGCCGGCACCCTTTGTTCCCGCAGTCACAAGTACGCGTTTGCCTTTGAAGTCGATGAAGTTTTCCATCAGCCGATCTCCAGCGTCGCGATTTTCCCCGCATCGAGGCGGAAACGATAGGTGAGCGTGATCGGGCTGCCGGGAAATCGACCAGTCACGCGGGCGCGGACGATATGGCGCCCATCGGCGTGTGTCGCCTCCAGAGGCTCGCTTTTATGCTCGTACTGGGCTTTCGCCGCCGCCCACCAGGCGGTGATCGCGTCGATCCCCTTATGGCTGTTTTGCTCGTCCGAAACCACGGCATTTGAAGTAAACAGCGTCTTCAGGCTGTCGGATTGGGCCTGATCGTCTGCGGCGAAATAAGCCTCGATAACGGCGGGTATTGTCACGGTTGCCTCCATCTTCTGCGTCGTTGCAGTAGACTTAGCGCGCCCGATATCTATTAATAAGGAGGATAATGCGGGATGAAATGATGACAAAAACGGGATAATAGCGGCGAGACGATGGAAACGGCAAGCCTACAGGAATTGAATGCCGTACTCGCCATTGCGCGCCGCGGAACCTTCCGGGCGGCGGCGGTGGATATGACCATGTCGACCACGGCGCTCAGCCATATGATCCGCCGGCTTGAGGCGCATCTGGGTGTGCGCCTTTTCAACCGGACAACGCGAAGCGTGTCGCTGACCGATGCCGGGCGGTTGTTCGTGGAGCAGGTCGGGCCGGCGCTGCAAGACATGCATGGCGCCCTCGACGTCGTGCGATCCCAGCGGGACGAACCAACAGGCATGATCCGCATCAACGCAGCGCCTTTTGCGGCCCGCCAGATCATGTCGCCGCTCATCACCACATTCGTGCGCCGCTATCCCAAGGTCCATGTCGATCTTGTTACCGAGGCGCGGCTGGTGGATATCGTCGCTGAAGGTTTCGATCTCGGAGCCCGGGTGGGGACGCTCGTGCCGAGCGACATGATTGCCGTGCCGCTCGGGCGCGGCCAGCGCTATGCCATTGTTGCCTCTACCGATTACATGGAACGACACGGTTCGCCAAAGGTGCCGTCAGACCTTCTGAACCATCACTGCATCCGCGTCCGTCTGCCAGATGGATCAAGACTACGCTGGCGCTTTGAAAAGGACGGCGAGACGGTGCAACTGGACGTGCCTGGCCGGATCACGCTGGACGAGACGAGCGTTGCCCGCACCGCAGTCCTGGAAGGCGTCGGCATCGGCTGTTTCATGGAAGAAGGCGTTGAGGAGGATATCGCCGCCGGGCACCTTGTCCGCCTGCTGGAAGACTGGACGCCGTCTTTTGGAACGCTCTGTCTCTACTATCCCGGACGCCGCAATCTCTCCGCCGCCATGAAAGCTTTCTTGGACATGGCCAGGGCGTTTGCGAAGGACCGAAGCTGATTGCTCCGCGCCTGCGCCTTCAGGGATAAAGGCACATCTCACCTCGACCTGATCGCCCTCGACACATCCTGAAGGCTGAGAAAGGCCTGATAGCGGCGTTCGTGAATCGCTGCGATCTCTTCGCCTGCCGGCGTGTATTGCGAGGCAATGGACGAGAGCGCGGCCATGGCCTGGCTGACATCGGGAAAGGCGTCGGCAGCAACGCTGGCGAGGATGGCGGAGCCGAGCAGGACCGGTTCTTCGGCAGCGGTGGCGACAACGGGCTTGCCGCAGGCATCGGCCAGGATCTGGCGGACCAGCGGATTGGCGCCGGCGCCGCCGCTGATCACCACCCGCTCGACGGAGGCTCCGGCCTTAGCCTGGGTTTCGATGATCTGGCGCAAGCCGTAACCGATGCCGCACAGGCCGGCGATATAAAGCGCGACGAGATTGTCGAAATCCCCATCCATGCCGATCCCGGCAATCACCGCGCGGGCGTGCGGGTCGGCGAAAGGAGCGCGGTTGCCGAGAAATTCGGGCACCACATGCAGTCCCTCGGCAAGGTCCACGGCCTTTGAGGCATGCGAGGCTTTTGTTGCGGCAGCTTCAGCCATGAAGGCGGGAAGCGATTTGCCTTCACGGCGGGCGATTGCCGTCGCCTCAGGTGCTGCGGGGTGGAAGGACAGCAATTGATCGATTGCCGCACCTGCCGCGCTCTGGCCGCCCTCGTTCAGCCACATGCCAGGTACCATGGCGGAATAGTAAGGCCCCCAGACGCCGGGCACGAAGACCGGCTCTGCGGTCGAGGTCATGGTGCAGGAAGAAGTGCCGAAGACATAGGCCAGGTTTTCGGCCGGCTTGCCGCCAATGCCGACCGTGCCGATGCCGCCCGCATGGGCGTCGATCATGCCAGCGGCAACCGCCGTGCCAGGCTTCAGCCCCATGGCGGCGGCCGCTGCTTCCGTCAGGCCCTGGCCGAGCCGCGTGCCCGGTTCGACGATCTCAGTGCCGATGCGGGCAAAGCCCTCGTCAGCCAGGTCCTTCAGCCCGATCTTGTGGAAATAATCGGCGTCCCAGCGGGCCTCATGGGCAAGGTAGGTCCATTTGCAGGTCACGGTGCAAGTCGAGCGCGAGAGGTCGCCGGTCGATTTCCAGGTGAGGAAATCGGCAAGATCGAAGAACTGCCAGGCGGCGGCAAAGGTCTGCGGGCGGTTTTCCTTCAACCACAGGATTTTTGGCGTTTCCATCTCTGGCGAAATCCGCCCGCCGACATAGCGCAGCACCTCATGGCCCATGGCGTTGATGCGCTCGGCCTGCGCGACGGCGCGGTGATCCATCCAGACGATGATATCGCGCTCGGCAACCTCTGACGGACCGACGGCCAGCGGCGTCCCGCCCTTCCCCAGCACCACAAGCGAGCATGTCGCATCGAAACCGAGCCCGACCACGTCGGCGGGGTCAACGCCTGCCGATGCAACGGTCTCGCGGACGATGGCGCAGACGGCATCCCAGATTTCGGTGCTCGACTGCTCGACGACAGAGCCTGCCTCGCGAAACAGCGAAATGTCGCGCTTGGCAACCGACAGCATCCGGCCTTCAAGGTCGAAAAGACCCGCCCTGGCGCTGCCGGTGCCGACATCGACGCCAATGACGTAACGTGGCTTTTGCGTGGAGGACGGAGTCGGGGTTTGGGTCATCGGTTTATGCTCTGCTGCCAGCTATTGTTTTGAGGTCGGGCGATAGATCTGTACTAGAGTTTGTCAGGGAAAAGTGGAAACCGGTTTTCCCGAAAAGACAAACGAAAACAAAGAAAACTAGAGTCTGTCTGGTTCAATCTGAACCTGACAGACTCTAGAGATCGACGCTGTTGGGCAGGATCACCAGATCGCGGATCGTCACATTACGCGGCCTCGACAGCATGAAAAGCACGGCATCGGCCACTTCCTTCGGCTGCATCAGGCTGCCATTGGCAAGCGCTTCTTCCATCTTGGCCTTTGGCCAATCATCGAGCAGCGCGGTCACGACGGGACCCGGCAATACCGCACCGACACGAACCCCATGCTTGGCAACCTGGCGGCGCGTGGAATGCACGAAGGCCTGCACGGCGAATTTTGATGCGGTGTAGATCGGCTCCCAGATGACGGGAACGACGCCGGCAATCGAGCTGGTGAAGAGAATATCGCCCGACTTCTGCGCGATCATATGGGGCAGAACCGCATGCACCGAGCGGAAGGCGGCATTGATGTTGAGGTTCAGCATCCGGTCCCAGGCATCCGGATCGCCCTCGGCCACCGGGCCACCGATATAGGCGCCGGCATTGGCGTGGAAGATGTCGAGGCGGCCGGCGAGATCAAGAATGCGCGGCAGTATGCTCGAGACATCGGGACCGTCGAGCAGGTCGACCACCAGCGGCTTGGCGCGCTCGCCAAGCTCGGCGCAGAGCGTTTCGAGCTTTTCCTTGGCTCGGTCGATCAGCACGACGGTTGCTCCTTCGGCAATCAGGGTGCGGGCGCATTCGAGGCCGATGCCGGAAGCGGCGCCGGTGATGGCGGCAGTCTTGCCCTTCATCAATTCAGTCATAACAAATCTCCGATTCTATGGATCAAGCGCGGCCGTGGCTAACGCGGGAGCGACGGGCAAGCGAGTCGACGATGACGGCGATGGCAAGCACGGCACCTGTTATCATGTAGCGCAGCGACGAACTCAGGTTCAAAAGCGTCAAACCGTTGGAAATGGCTTGGATGACGATGATGCCGAGCAGGGCCGAATAGGCGCTGCCGCGACCGCCAAACAGGCTGGTTCCGCCGATAACGGCTGCGGCGATGGCATTGAGGTTGACGTCACCGGTGCCTGCCTGCTGGCTGGACGAAGCCAGACGAGCCGCCGACAGCGTGCCGCCAAGCGCTGCAAGCGTCGAGCAGAGCATGAAGGCGCTGGTATAGATGCGGCGCACGTTGATGCCGGAGCGGCGTGCGGCCTCGCGGTTGCCGCCAACGGCAAACATCGAGCGGCCCCATTTGGTCTTGGTCAGCGCGTAGTTGAGGGCAATGACAAGGGCGACGAACAAGCCGAACATCCACGGCACGCCACGGCCGAGATTGAGGTAATAGACCGCAGCCTCGACAATGACGGTGACGGCGACAGCCTTGACCACAATCGTACTGAGCGGCTGCGAGGACAGATTGACCTTTTGACGGCGCGCCCGGATCACCAGCCCCGCGAGGATCATCACGCCGCCGGGCACCAGAGCCAGCAGATGCGAGAGCCAGTGCGGCATGACCAGGATCTGGCCGAAGCGGACAAGCGGCGAGGCATAGGGCAGATTGATGCTGCCGGTGGGGCCAAGGATATAGAGCTGCATGCCCAGGAGCGCGAGCAGCCCGGCAAGCGTTGCCACGAAGCTCGGCATGCCCAGCCTGTTATAAAGAAGGGCATAGAGCGCGCCGACCACGGCACCGGTCGCAAGTGCTGCGACAATGGCAAGCGGCAGCGGCAGGCCGGTATTGACCCAGAGTACGCCTATGATCGCTGAAGCGAGACCGCTCATCGATCCGACCGACAAGTCGATTTCACCGAGGATCAGCACGCAGACGATGCCGAGCGAGATGATGCCGACAGTGGCGCAGTCGAATAGCAGGTTCACCAGATTGTTCGGCGCGAGAAAGATTGGGTTGAGAATGCTGAACACCGTCGAGATGACGATGAGGCCGACGGCCACCGGCAGCATGCCGAGATCGCCGGAGCGAACCCGGGCAATGAAGGCACTGAGCATGCCGGCAAGCCCGACGGAATGTTTGACGCGCTCGTCACTGCGATCGAGCGCCAGCGGGGTTTTGTTTTCGTTCGACATCGGATTGCTCATGCGTGGCTCCCGCCGTGTTCGGCCTGCTCGCCGGTCTTGCGGCCGATGCGGCGCGACACGGCATTTTCGGTGGCACCGGTAATGGAGGCCACGAGTTCCTGATTGGAGGCGTCAGGCGTGAAGACGCCATTGTTCTTGCCGAGGCGCAGGACCACGATGCGGTCGGCGACGGCGCGCACGTCTTCCATGTTGTGACTGATGATGATGACGCCGAGGCCGCGCTCGCGCACCCGCTCGATCAGGTTCAGCACTTCCGCCGTCTGGGCAACGCCAAGCGCCGCCGTTGGCTCGTCGAGCATGATGATCTTCGGGTCGAGCAGCAGCGAGCGGGCGATGGCAACCGTCTGGCGCTGACCGCCCGACAGAGAGGCGATCGGTTCGCGAACGGAGGGAATGCGGGCCGCAAGTTCCCGCAGCAGCGTCCACGCCCGGACCTCCATGGCCACCTCATCGAGATTCCACGGCGACATCTCGTGGCCGAGAAACAGATTGGCGACGACATCGAGATTTTCGCACAGCGCCAGATCCTGGAACACGGTGGCGATACCAAGCTCGAGCGCGCGGCTCGGGCTATCCAGCGACACTTCCTGACCGCAGAACTCGATACGACCGGAACTCGGCTGGTGGACACCCGCCAGAACCTTGATCAGCGTCGACTTGCCCGCGCCATTGTCGCCCACGAGCGCGACGACTTCGCCGGCCTTCACTTCCAGCTCGATATCGGTGAGGGCCGACACCGCGCCGAAGTTCTTCGAGACATTGCTCAGCTTCAAGATGGTCGTGCCCTTGGTCGGCAAACCGTTGTCATTGCGTTGCATAACGAAGCGCTCTTCTTTGAAAGGGATACGCCCGGCCGGGAAAGCCCCGACCGAGCGGCTTGGGAGCTATTACTTGGTGATACCGAGCTTCTTGCAGCCGGCTGCATATTCGCCGGTGCAGACTTCCTCGGGCTTCTGAATGCCCTTGTCGAAGATTTCGGCTTTGATGTTCTCGGCCGTGACGACAGCAGGCACGAACAACTGGGACGGCGTCTTGTACAGGGTCGTCTTGGCTTCCGGCGTCTCGCCCTTCAGCAGCTTGACCGCGACATTGGCCGCCGCAGCGGCTACGATTTCCGATGGCTTGGAAATCGTGTTGTACTGGTCGCCCGAGATGATCAGCTGCAGGGCAGCGATCGTCGCGTCATTGCCTGTCACAGGCGGAACCGGATTGACGCCAGCGGCCGTGAAGGCAGCGATCGCGCCGCCGCCGGTGCCGTCATTGGCAGCGACCACGCCCTTGATATCGGCGCCAAAGCGGGTGATCTGGCCCGCAGCCCATTCCTGCGCCTTCGGCGGCGCCCATTCCGGCGTGTCGAATTCGGCAAGCGTCTTATAGCCGGAGTCCTTCAGGCCACGGTGGATACCGTCGCGGATAAGGCCGGCGGCAGCGTCGGTCGGCGAGCCGTTGATTTCCAGAACGCCCGCACCCTTGGCAACGCCGGTCTTCTTCAGATGCTCGACGAGCGACTGGGCAATGGCATGGCCGATGCCTTCGTTGTCGAAGGACACGTAATAGTCAGCAGGCTTGTCCGGGATCGGGCGGTCATAGGCGATGACCTTGACGCCCTGGGACTGGGCGATTTCGACGAGCCCGGCGGCTGCCGCCGAGTCGACCGGATCGAGAACCACGACCTTTGCGCCCTGGGCAATGACCGAATTGAACTGCTGCTGCTGCAGCGACATGTCGGCATTGGCATTCTGGTAGATGACCGTGCAGGACGGGCAGATCTTGGTCATCTCCGCCTTGAAGCCCGGGAAGTCGTGCTTCTCGTAGCGTGTCGAGGCCTGGTCAGGCATCAGGAAAGCAACCGTGGCAGCTTCCTGCGCGCGGGCAGTGCCGGACACCATCGCCGCAACGGCAATGCTGGTCAGCAGCATGGAACGAAATGTCATCTCTTGTTTCTCCTCCTTGAGTAGGCAAAGCCCGGGTCGAGAGACCAGTCCGGCCGTCCTTCCGCTTCCCTCCGCGTCGCCCCGACATCAGGACGCAGACCATTGTCCGTCGCCGGTCCGATCGGCGCCGCTGGGCAGGATACTGGCTGAACGCCTCCCGGTCGGCCCTCCACAGCCAACCTTGTAACATCGATTGAGCATCGCTGCTCAATCGATGAAGCAAGAATTGCCACTTCATACGATTGATGTCAAGGTGGCTTAAGCAGGAGGAATTCGTGAATCAGCAGCGCCCGCAGAAGAAGACGACGATCTACGATCTGGCCGAGCTTGCCGGCACGTCGGCCAGTGCCGTCAGCGCCGTGCTGACCGGCAACTGGAAAAAGCGGCGGATCAGCAGCCAGCTTGCCGAAAAGATCACCCGGATTGCCGAGGAACAGGGCTATGCGGTCAATATGCAGGCCAGCCTTTTGCGGCGGGAAAAATCCCGCATCATCGGCATGATCGTACCCAAATACGATAACCGCTATTTCGGCGAGATCGTCGAGACCTTCGAAATCATGGCGCGCGAGCGCGACCTGTTCCCGATCATCACCTGCACGCTGCGAGATCCGGATCTGGAAGTGGAAGCGGCGCGTACCATGCTGTCCTACCAGGTGGAATGGCTGATCTCAACCGGGGCAACGGACCCGGATCGGATCACGGATATCTGCCACGCCGCCGGTGCGCGCAGCCTCAATCTCGACCTGCCAGGCACCCGGGCGCCGTCGATCATTTCCGACAATTTTGCCGGTGCGCGCGAACTGACGAAGCGCACGCTTCTTAACCACCAACGCAAGACCGGAGAGCTGGCGCCGCTGCTGTTCATCGGCGGTCGCGGCAGCGACCACAATACGGCAGAGCGTATCCGGGGCTTTCGCATGGCTCATCAAGACCTCGGCGTGCCGATCGAAGAACACCACATCCTCGCCAACGGTTACGCGCCTGAAAAGGCGGCACAGGCCTTGAGCGCCCTTTCCGCCTCGGAAGGCAGCGTGCCGCGCGGCATGTTCGTCAATTCGACCATTTCGCTTGAAGGGGTGATGCGCTGGATCAAGTCCTCGCCACTGTTCGACGGCGCCCCGCCCATCATCGGCTGCTTCGACTGGGACCCCTTCGTTGCCCTGCTTGGCCAGGATATCGAGATGGTCCGGCAGGACGTCTCCGGCATGCTGAAGGCGACTTTCGATATCCTCGAAAAAGGCGGCAGCGACAAAAAGCTGATCGAGATTGCTCCGATCTTCGGTTAGGTCCGCAACTCCTTGTGATTTACCACTCCCCCTCGCTCGACACCCAAAGTCGTGCCCTTTCACACTTGCAATCGCGTGCGGTCCATGCTCCCTTCGCGCTGACGCTGTGGAGGGCGTCTACAGTGCCTTGCGCCATATAGGACGCACAAAGGTTCGCTGTAGGACTTTAAATTTGCTGCATAATTTCTCCTCAAATCGATGCCGGTTTCAGGAATTATGCGGGAGGAGGAAAATCTATGAGCATGCATCCCTTGCTGGCCCAGCCGGACCGTTTCTTGCCGCGCCAGGCGGTTATCGAGCTGATCGGTCGCTTGACCGACAATCTCATCAATATCGAAGACAAGACCGGCGAATTTCTGCTGCGGCTGGACGATGGCCGGGTGATCGACACCAAGGGCTGGGCCGGCTGGGAATGGACGCATGGCATCGGCCTCTACGGCCTGTTCAAATATTGGCGGCAGACTGGCGACGCCAAGGCGATGGCCGTGATCACCGACTGGTTTTCGGCACGGCTGGCCGAGGGCACGCCGACCAAGAACATCAACACCGTCTGCCCGTTCCTGACGCTTGCCTGCCTCTACGAGCATGCGCCCAACCCCTCCTTCATTCCCTATCTCGAGACCTGGGCCGACTGGGTGATGAATGACATGCCGCGCACGCGGGAGGGCGGGCTGCAGCATATTGTCTATAACAGCGTCAACGACCAGCAGATGTGGGACGATACGCTGATGATGAGCGTGATGCCGCTCGCCAAGATCGGCCTTTTGCTGAATAGGCCCGAATATGTCGAGGAGGCGAAGTATCAGTTCCTGATCCATAGCCAATATTTGGCCGACCGCGCCTCTGGCCTGTGGTTCCACGGCTGGACTTTCGACGGTAATCACAACTTTGCCCGGGCGCTCTGGGCGCGTGGCAATTCCTGGGTGACGATCGCCATTCCCGAATTCATCGACCTCCTGCAATTGCCAGAGGGCGATGCGCTGCGCCGGCATCTGATCTCGACGCTTGATCGCCAGGCCGCAGCGCTTGCCAAATATCAGCACTCATCCGGCCTGTGGCACACGCTTGTCGATGACGAGAACAGCTATCTGGAGGCCTCGGCTACGGCAGGCTTCGCCTATGGCCTGATGAAAGCGGTGCGCAAACGCTATATCAGCGCCGACTACCGGGCCGTCGCTGAAAAAGCGGTGCGCGGCGTGATCGGACATATCGATGACAAGGGCGAATTGAACCAGGTCTCCTTCGGCACCGCGATGGGATCGGATCTCGCTTTTTACCGCAATATCAAGCTGACCTCGATGCCTTACGGTCAGGCCATGGCCATTCTCTGCCTGTCGGAATATTTGCGTACATATATCTGAGCAGCCACAGCCAGAGATTGCAGTAACGAGGCGCCACAGGAGGACATCCTTTGGCGTTCCGGCTTTTACGAATGGCGGGACGCACTGCCGCTGCGCAATTGTGCTTGAAAGCTTCTATTTCAGAAAGTTTTCAATTGCGTAGCTGCATCAGCTTTTGCATGGTCATGACAGTCTCTGTCTGACCGTGGATTTCCTCATGTCTGTCGATGCAATTGTTCTTGGCGCCGGAATTGTCGGCGTGTCCACCGCCGTTCAGCTGGCAAGGCGCGGGAAATCGGTTGTTCTGGTCGACAGACGCGGCGCCGGCGAGGAAACTTCCTTTGGCAATGCCGGACTGATCCAGCGCGAAGGCCTTGTGCCCTATGCCTTCCCGCAGGATCTCGGGCTTATCCTGCGCTACGGCCTCAACAACCGGATCGACGCTCATTATCACCTCACGGCCCTGCCGAAGGTTTTCCGCTTTCTGTCCTCCTATTTCTGGCACTCCAACCCGGCGCGTCATGCTGTCATCGCCCGTTCCTATGCGCCGTTGATCGAAAATTCGATCAACGAGCACAAGGAACTCATCGAGGCAGCGGGCGCGGAGCGCTTCATCCGCAAGGACGGCTGGGTCGAGGCCTTTCGCACTGGCGCGGTACGCGACAAGGCGGCAACCGAGGCCGAACGGCTGGCACGGGAATACGGTATCGACTGTCAGGTGCTGACGTCAGAGGAGTTGGCCCGTGCGGAACCGCATCTCAGCCGGGATTTCATCGGCGCCTTGAAATGGAACGATCCTTGGTCGGTTCTGGACCCTGAAGGCTTGACCAAGGCCTATCTCGCCTATTTCGAAAGCCTCGGCGGTCGCTTTGTGAAGGGCGATGCCAAGAGCCTGAAACAGGTCGGTAGCGGCTGGCAGGTCATGACCGACGACGGCACCGTCGATGGCGCGCAGCTGGTTCTGGCGCTTGGCCCCTGGGCGGGTGATATCACCACGCAGCTCGGCTACAATCTTCCGCTCGGGGTCAAGCGCGGCTACCACATGCATTACGGCAGCACCGGCAATGCTGTGCTGAACAACTGGCTGATGGACAAGGAGCGCGGCTATTTCCTCAACCCTATGACGCAGGGCATCCGCCTGACGACAGGAGCGGAATTTGCCCTGCGCGACGCGCCGAAGACACCGGTGCAGTTGGCACGGGCCGAAGCCGTGGCGCGCACCATCTTCCCGCTGGCCGAGCGGCTGGATGCCGAGCCCTGGATGGGTGCGCGACCCTGCACACCCGACATGATGCCCGTCATCGGCAAGGCACCGCGCCACAAGGGTCTATGGTTCGCCTTCGGCCACGCCCATCATGGGCTGACGCTCGGCCCGGTCACGGGCCGGCTGCTGGCCGAGGCGATGTATGGCGAGACCCCTTTTCTCGACATCACCCCATACCGGCCGGAGCGCTTCGGCGCCTGAGCCGGCCCCGCATTCCCGATCCCAAAATCATTGCTTCGCGGTGTCGCCGAGAGGATCGCGAAACTGTGACCGGCCGGGCGCATTCCGTCATGTCTTCGCAATCCGGCGATGCTTAAAGTTTTCCAAATCGCTGGTTCTCTATCCAATCGAGATCGAGAGCTGGCTGGAATTCTTAAGAGGTATGTCATGACATCAAACTGCGGTCGGCTTCCTGCAACCATGCTTTCACGCCTTGTGCGCCCGTTGGTGCTGGGGCTGCTTGGCCTAACGGCGCTGGCGTCGGTGGCATACGCCGATCCCGATGCGCTGTGGAAAATCGTTCACGAGAAATGCGTCGTGGCGACAGCGCCCTGCGTCAAGGTCAATGCGGGCGAGCACTATGCCCTGCTCAAGGACCAACGCGGCGTGGCTCAGCATCTGCTGATCCCGACCGACAAGATCACCGGCATCGAAAGCCCGGCCCTGCTCCTGTCATCCACGCCAAATTTCCTGGCCGATGCCTGGAAGGAGCGCGCCGCCGTCGATGCCAAACTGCCACATCCCCTGCCCCGTGACGCCGTCAGCCTTGCGGTGAATGCCGAGAATGCGCGTTCGCAAAACCAACTGCATATTCACATCGATTGCCTGAGCACCGACGCGCATGCCGCCTTGGCAAAAGTCGCCGACACGATCGGTACCGACTGGGCACCTTTGCCGATCGAGATTGCCGGCCATCATTTTCAGGCGATGCGGTTCGAGGGAGAGGATCTCGGCAATTACAATCCTTTCCTGGCGCTGGCCAAGACACTGAAAGACCCTCAGACGGAGATGTCCGCACGCAATCTCGTCGTGGTCGGCGCGACGTTCTCTCACGGCCCAGGCTTCATCGTGCTGTCCGATATCGCGCCACCCGCCGTGATTGGTCATGCCGGGGGAGAAGATGTGCAGGACCACAGTTGCCTGATCGATCCCGCATAGTTGTACTTCACTTTAACTGGGAGAGACCGGCGGCGGCTGATTCTACGATGGCATCGATGTTCTGGTCGATGTCGACCGTGATGACAGCAGGCTCGCCGGTTGGCGTTTCAAGCGTTGCAAGCTGGCTTTCCAGGAGGCTGACCGGCATGAAATGACCGGTGCGTTCGCCCATCCGCTTGCTCAATAGCGCCTTTGAGCCCTCCAGATAGACGAAAGCGGTACGATGCCCTGTCGCTTCACGCAGACGGTCGCGATAGCTTTTTTTCAGCGCCGAACACGACACTATGATCGAGGTTCCCTGCCGCAAAGCAACTGCAAGACGGTCGCCGATCGCTTCCAGCCACGGCCAGCGGTCCTCATCCGTCAGCGGCGTACCCTTCGCCATTTTTTGGACATTGGCAATCGGATGCAGGCTGTCGCCCTCGAGAAAAGTCACGTCGAGCATTTTGGCAAGGCCAGCGCCGATGGAGCTCTTACCGCAGCCGCTGACACCCATAACGATAATGGCCCATGGCCGGTCTCGAAGTTTATCGGCGATTTCTTGAGTCATACGGCTTCTCCACAGCATCAAGTTTGTCACGGAAGTGGACACTGGTTTTCCCGAAAACACAAACAGAAACAAAGGAAACGAACATCAGTCTGGTTCTATCTGAACCGGACGGGTTCTCGTTCAGTCACTGTCATAACCTCTCATGAGGTAACGCATTGGCGCCAAGGGTCAACGCTCCGTTTTAAAAGATCGCTGGAATGATTCAGTGTTTCGTGAACCACTGAACCATTCCAGCCTCTCGTTTTTGCGCATTCTGGAAGGGAGTAAATTTCCATCGCTGCGGCAAGGCCGTAGCGCATAAACGAAAAACGCCCCGGTGCTATGGCCGGAGCGCTGCATCTCATGAATAAATTTGGAGTTCCGGCGTCAGGCGGCAGGTGCGGCAGCCAGACGCGGCATGTCTTCGATGCCCAGCAGGAAGTTGATCTGCGGGCGCGCCTTGACGAGGTCGTCGATGGAATATTCGGCGAGAACGGCGAAAAACGCATTGAGCGCCTTGCGCAGCGCCGAATTCAGGCCGCAGCTATCGATCAGCGGGCAATCGACGTCGCCGTCATCTTCAAAGCATTCCGCCATGGCAAAGCTGTCTTCCGTCACTTTGACGACGTCGAACAGGCTGATCTTTTCCGGCGCGCGGCCAAGACGTACACCGCCATTGCGGCCACGCACGGTTTCAACCAGGCCGGCTTTGTTCAGCGGCTGCAGGATCTTGAACAGGAAAAGCTCCGACACGCCATAAGCCTTGGCGATTTCGGGGATGCGGCTCAGGTGGTCCTTGTTCGCCGCGCAATACATCAGAATGCGTACCGCGTAATTGGTCTGCTTCGTCAAGCGCATGCGACACTCCTTAAGCTCGTCCCGGCAACCCGACCGCTGAACCCCTTGGCAAGCTGCCAGATGTCAGCGGGCATGTCAGCCCTTCGTGCGTTGGTCGAGGCATATATAATGGCTTTTGTACTTTTGAACAATTCCAAATTAACGTTTTCTGAGTGTTCCCCTCAAGAAAACTTTTTCATGGCTGCCTGCTGGCCATATATGCAAAAGGCGGGTTCGAAAACCCGCCTTTCATAATCAAATCAGATGAAAACGCCCGAGGGCATCACTTCATCGTCGGCATAACAAATTCTGCGCCATCCTTGATGCCCGAGGGCCAACGGCTGGTGACGGTCTTGGTGCGGGTCCAGAACTTGATCGAGTCGGTGCCGTGCTGGTTGAGATCGCCGAAGGAAGATGCCTTCCAGCCGCCGAAGGAGTGATAGGCGAGCGGAACCGGAATCGGTACGTTGACGCCGACCATGCCGATATTGATGCGCGAAGCAAAATCACGGGCAGCATCGCCGTCGCGGGTGTAGATGGCGACACCGTTGCCGTATTCATGCTTCATCGGCAGGTCGAGGGCTTCTTCGTAATTCTTGGCGCGCACAACTGACAGAACCGGCCCAAAGATCTCGGTCTTGTAGATGTCCATATCAGGCGTGACGTTGTCGAACAGGCAACCGCCAACGAAATTGCCGTTTTCATAGCCCTGGAGCTTGAAGTCGCGGCCATCGACGACAAGCTTGGCGCCGGCGGCAACGCCGCTGTCGATCAGGCCGATGATGCGGTCGCGGGCTTCCCTGGTGATAACAGGACCCAGATCGGCCTTGTCATCGGTATAAGGACCGATCCGCAGGTTTTCGACCATGGGGGTCAGCTTTTCGATCAGGCGGTTGGCGGTTTCCTCGCCAACAGGCACGGCCACCGAAATCGCCATGCAACGCTCACCGGCCGAGCCATAGCCTGCGCCCATCAGCGCGTTGGCGGCCTGATCGAGATCGGCATCCGGCATGATGATCATGTGGTTCTTGGCACCGCCGAAGCACTGGGCGCGCTTGCCGTTGGCCGCTGCCGTGCCATAGACATAGCGGGCAATCGGCGTCGAGCCGACGAAGGAGATCGCGCCGACATCTGGATGGCTGAGCAGTCCATCGACAGCAGCCTTGTCGCCGTTGACGACGTTGAGAATACCGGCGGGAAGGCCGGCCTCGATCATCAATTCGGCAAGACGGATCGGCACGGACGGGTCACGTTCCGATGGCTTCAGGATGAAGGCATTGCCGCAGGCGATCGCAGGCGCAAACATCCACATAGGGATCATGGCGGGGAAGTTGAAAGGCGTGATGCCGGCGCCGATGCCGACGGCCTGGCGGATCGAATACATATCGATATTGGGGCCGGCGCCTTCGGTGAACTCGCTCTTCGAGAGATGCGGGATGCCGATCACGAATTCGCAGACTTCGAGACCGCGGATGATGTCGCCCTTGGCGTCCTCGATGGTCTTGCCATGCTCGCGCGACAGAATTTCAGCCAGCTCATCCATGTGCTTGTTGAGCAATTCGACGAATTTCATGAAGACGCGTGCGCGGCGCTGCGGATTGGTGGCTGCCCACTTGGGCTGGGCGGCCTTGGCATTTTCCACTGCTGCATTCAATTCGGCGGCGCTGGCCAGCGAAATCTCGCCCTGTGCTTCGCCGGTGGCGGGGTTGAAAATCGGCTGCTTGCGGCCGGATGTGCCCGCGACATGCTTGCCGCCAATGAAATGACCGATCTGATACATGATGTTCCTCCAGCTTTGCTTTTTTCCTGCCCAGACTATCGCGCACTGATTTGCGCAAAGCAATGCGCTGATTTAGGTATCCGTTGTGCGTAAATTGATGTTGGGTCACGATTATGAATTGGGATGATGTCCGGATTTTTCTAGCTGTGGCCCGCACAGGCCAGATCCTTGCAGCCTCACGCCGACTGGGGCTGAACCACGCTACTCTGTCGCGGCGGCTAACGGCGCTTGAGGACGCGCTGAAGACCCGGCTTTTCGTGCGGCGCACCAATGGCTGCGAGCTGACCGCCGAGGGCGAGACTTTTCTCGCTTCTGCCGAGCGGATGGAAACCGAGATGCTGGAAGCACAAGCCAGGCTCGGCCGCACCGATACCAAGGTTGCGGGCACGGTGCGGATCGGCGCGCCCGACGGCTTCGGCGTATTCTTCCTTGCCTCGCGGCTGAGCGGATTGATCGAGCGGCATCCGGAGCTGAAAATACAGCTGGTGCCCGTGCCGCGCTCTTTCTCACTGTCTCAGCGCGAGGCGGACATCGCCGTCACGCTGGAGCGGCCAGACCAGGGCCGGCTCGTCTCGGCGCATCTGACCGATTATACACTCGGGCTCTATGGCGAGCGCCGCTATCTCGAGCGCCATGGCCTGCCCGAAAGCGTCGAGGCGCTGAAGAACCATCGGCGGATCGGCTATGTCGAGGATCTGCTCTTTACCCAGTCGTTGAATTTCACTGGCGAGGTGATGCGAAACTGGAATGCCGGCTTCGAGATCTCGTCTGCCATCGGACAGACGGAAGCGGTGCTGGCCGGCGCCGGCATCGGCATCCTGCACAGTTATATTGCCCGCCAGCACGACAATCTGGTGCGGGTCCTGCCCGATCTTACCCTGCGTCGGGCCTATTGGACCACCTATCACGAGAGCCTGCGCGACCTCGCCCGCATTCGCACCGTCGTGGATTACTTAAGCGAGCGGGTCGATGCCGAGCGCTCGATCTTTCTATAATCAGCCGACAAAGGAGCCCCAATGGCCGATCCGAAAATCAGAACCCGTCCGGTGGGCGCCAGCGCCGTTATCGGCCGCACCGGCTTTCCGCAGATCACCTCGGCAACCGGCGGAGAGCTGAGCATCGTCACCGGCCCATCGCAGCCCGGTTTCAACCCGCTCGACCTGCTCTACGCGTCGCTCGCCGGTTGCCTTGCGATCAGCGCCCGGCTTGCGGCAACCGAGCTCAAGGTGATGGACAAGATTACCGACATCACCGCCGCCGTCACGGGCGAAAAGGCAACGGAAGGCCTGTCGCGTGTCGCACGCTTCGATATCACCCTGACGATTCGAGGTGATATCGACGACGACACCCGCCGAGCGATTGCGCAAAAGGCCGAACACGAAATCTGCACGGTCAGCAACACGATTTCCGGAACGCCGGAATTCCTGACGACTGTGCTGGCCTAACGCACATCGTCCGTCAGGGGTCGCAGGTCAAACTGATATGGTCTGGAATGACGAGGCCGACGAAATAGGCGTGATCAGGTGCAGAGCGGCGGCTGGTGCGGCAATGGCCGCCATCGCTGCGCAATTGCAGGGCTGCGGTGTCGGCCAGCTTGAAGGCAGCGACGTAATCCTTGTCCTTGATCTCAAGGTCGAGGCTGCGGCCGCGCAGGTCGAGCGGGCCGGCAAGGTCGAAGGCAAAGGTAACCGTGACAACACTGTCATGGCTCTCAGCGGCGAAATCGACCGGCTGCAGCCGCGTGGCCCATTTGCCATCCATGGTCAGTTCGGTGAAGAAGCGCTTGTGGGAGAGATCTGCAATCAGCTTGTCGCGCAGGGCCGTCACTTCCTCCGCGCTGAATTGTCCGTCCCGGTCGCGGTCGAACTGGTCGAGCAGCACCCGGCTATAGGCAGCATCGAAGGTCCAGCTTTCGCCAAGGCCGGTCAGCACTCCACGACGCATGTCGAACAGCACCCTGAGCGTTATGGCGATATCGGGATGAGCGAGGGCTGGCAGGGCTGGCAGCAGCAAAAACAGTAGCACGGCGAAAATCGACCGGCTGCCGCAAAAAGCGCAACGGTTACCCGTCATGTGCCCCGCTCCTCACCAGGCGGCAGGTCGCCGATGCCGCTATGGTCGGTTCCAAGCACCGGCCGCTGCGGACCATGGCGATCGAGCGACTTCAGCAGCGGCTGAAAGCCGGGGTAGTCGCCGCTTGCCGGAGGCGGTTCGACGAAGGGTGGCGGCACGAGTTGCGTCTGTTTCGAGGCCATATACGCGCCCCCGTAGAGCATGCCGATGGCAACCAGCCAACTTCCGTAAACGCGCACGCCAATCCTCGTCCAGGCAGCGGTGACGAGGCCCGTAACAAGCGCCGCGATCAGGATCAACCAGAGAGCGACCGGCAGGGCGAGCGGCAGATAAAACCGGTCATGCAGACTTGGATCGGAGAAATAAATAGCCAACCCCAGGGCGCTGCCGAACGAGGGCATCAGGATCATAGCCGGCCAGAATCGCATCTGCGCCGGCAAGACCAGAAGCAGGCCGACAATCAGGCAGGCAATCGGTCCGACCAGAAAAAAATGCGTGGCCGCCCCGGGCAAAGGCGCCAGCAACAGCATGAGCGTGTCGCGCGTGATCAAGGCGCTCACAAGGCCAAAGCCCAGGATGAGCAGCACTGGCAGCCTGAAGCGGGCAGGCAATTGGCCCAGTAGAAAACCGGCGCCGACCAGCGGCAGCAGCCGCTCGATGGTGAAGGTTGTCGACAGCAGCCAATGATCGAGGGTCCCCTGAGCAAACCAGGTCCATCCTGCGGAGAGCGCAACGACAACCACCCCCGTAAAGACGGCAGCCACAGCCAGACCGAGGCCGAACCGCGCCAGCCTAGGGGTGTGCTGTTTTGAATTTCCAGGCTGCGGGTGGGCGAGGCGCGGCCTCTGCTCTGCCATCAGGTCACGAGGAAATAGAGACCGCCGACCGCGATCAAGCCACCGGGAATGCGGATCATCCTGTCGCCCAGGGCGCGAGACACACCAAGCCCGACACCGATGCCGGCAAGGTGAATGAGGCCGGTGGCGATGACGAAACCGATGGCGAAATCTGCCGGATCAGCGGCAACAGGCAATTCGGCGCCGTGGGCATAACCATGGCAGATGGCAAACAGGCCAATCACCGTCAGCGCCAGCCATTCAGGCGGCCGCCAGACGAAGGCGATGGCCGCACCAAGCACGACGATGGACAACGCGATGCCAGTTTCGATGGCCGGCAGCGGCACGCCGGCTATGCCGAGAATGCCGCCAAGAACCATAATCAGCGGAAAGGTGATCGGCAGCGCCCAGACATTGCGCCCGCCGAGCTGCGCGCCCCAGAGACCGACGGAAAACATAGCCAGCAGATGGTCGGCGCCCGAAAGCGGGTGTTCGAAGCCCTGCAGAAAGCCGCCAGAGCCGCCCTGAACGATATGCGCCTGCGCAAGGCCTGGCATCAGCGCCACAAATGCTGCTGCCGCCGCAACCCGTCCCGCGGCAAGCAACCGCTCCCTGTTTCTGTCCCGCATGTCGACCTCCCGAAAATGCCTGTCTCTATCGCTCTTTGTCTATCGCTCTTGCAAACTGCTACTGAGACGAAATTGTGGTGCCTCGCCCGCTGCCCCGAAAAAATTGGTTAACGGCCGGCTGCGGCATCGAGTGACGCGCATGGCGTTGTCAACGCGTGGCTCGTTTCCTATACCAAAGCAGGCAGCAGGGCTTGGTCAGATATCGCCCGGTTTGGGCAAAGACGGCAAGGGCAAAGCGAGAATGACGGTGTTGGATCCACGAAAAGGCGCAGGTTTCCGCGAAAAACGCCTGGCAGCCTCCCCGGAAAACCAGGGGCAACCCCAGCGACGGACGCTGGTCGAAACGCTTCTGAGCATGTTTGGACAGGAAACCGGCTCCCGCTTTCCCTGGACATGTTTTTTAGCCGTTTTTGGATTTGCATTCAGCGCAGCACCCGCCTTTGCCCATGTACTGGGCGGACCGATGGGCGGTTTCGGAAGCGGTTTTGAGCATCCGCTGCTCGGCGCCGATCACTTTCTCGCGATGTTGGCCGTCGGCCTCTGGGGCACGCAGATCGGTGGTCGCTCGGTCTGGACCCTGCCGGCCACCTTCCCGCTGATCATGTGTATCGGCGGCGTGGTGGGCATGCTCGCCGATATCCCCGACCCCGTGATCTCAGGCGGCATCGCCATATCGCTGCTCGCGCTCGGCGCCTCGATTGCCGCCGCTTGGCGCGCGCCGGAATTCGCCTCGCTTTCGGTCATCACCGTATTTGCGCTGTTCCACGGCTACCCGCACGGCAAAATGGCCCCCAACGCCACCGACCCCGCCGCCTATACGGTCGGCTTCGTGGTAGCGACCGGCATGATCCACCTCCTCGGCATCGCCATTGGCTTCGGCCTCGGCCGGCTCTACGAAGGCCGCGTGGTGCGCGCGCTGGGCGCCCTGATCGTGGCGGCCGGGGTGTATTATCTGGTGACAGGGCAGATGTGAGGGGCGACTAACTGGCCGAGGCGACGAGCTTGGCCGGAGTTAAGCGGCAAGGGCATGAAATGGCACTCGAATGCCACCAAACGCGAACCACCCAGCTGCATACGACAAGCAAGGGTGAGGCCGCATATCTCACTCGCGAAACATACCAAATTTTGTGGAATTTAGAATGGTACGGTTGGGGGGTCTCGAACCTCCGACCTCAGGTGCCACAAACCTGCGCTCTAACCAACTGAGCTACAACCGCACATCAAGCGTTCAACGCTTTCGAGGGGTCACATACGAGGGGTGAGGGAATTTTTCAAGCCCCTTTTTTGCACTTGCGTGCTTATTTGCATGAGACCGGCAAAGCGAAAAAACAAAAAGGGCCGGAAGAGCCGACCCTTTTGCGGATAATCGATCGGCCGGCGGGTGGCCGGCGGCAATCAGCCGAGCTTGAAGCCGGACATGGCCTTTTCGGCTGCTTCCTTGCCAGGCTTGGCAACGGTTTCGGCAACCTTCTTGACGGTTTCCTGCATGGCCTTGGCCTGCTCGACGGTGACTTCAGCCTGCTTGCGGATGAAGGCGGTCTGCAGTTCGACCAGTTCGGCAATCGACTTGACGCCCATCAGGGCTTCCATGTGCGACAGCGACAGCTCGGCGTTGGTGCGCAGGGCGTCGATGGCCTTGAGGCTCAGCTCGACGGTGCCGCTCTGGGCGCTCTGCAGCGTGGCTTCAACGGTCTTGGATGCGTCTTCGGCAGCAGCCTTCATCTTGGCATAGGCTTCCTTGGACTGTGCGGCACCCTTTTCGGTGAATTCGCGCAGGCTGTCGGAAATCTTTGCAGGATCAAAAGCAGCAGCGTTGAAAGTGTTGGTGGTCTTTGCAGTGGCCATGGTGGAACTCCTTTGGAAAAGGGCCGCCCTCGCCTTAGCGTGCAGCCCGGTGTGTTTCGATGACCTCCATATAGCAAGGCTTATTGTGCATTGCAATATCATGTTGCACTGCACAATAAAAAAAGTTTTAGCCATTAACTCTGTTTCTCAATAGAGGCGGCCGAGACTGGACCCCGAGGGGGTGCGAAGTTATTAAAAATCTGTTAATTCAAAACAGTGCCGGCAAAACGCACGACAGGTTGATCATGCCCGCTATCCAATACCCGTTCATCGACATCGCCGTGCATCGCGCGGTCCGGGACAGATTTGCGCGCGGGGAAGCTCTGGCGCTGTTTTCGCCTGACCTGCAGCAGGTACTCTGGGCCAATGGCGCCGGCGCCGACTTCTTCGGCACGCCCTCGGTTTACGATTTCCTGGATCAGGGTCCGCCGATCCAGGACGTGACCTTCCGGCAGATTTCAGCCATGGGCCGCCAGCTGAAAACGGCTGGCGATAGCCGCAAGCTGATGGTGCGCATCAGCGCCGGCTTCCGCCTCGTACAGGTTGAAGCGCAGGTGGAGCGGCTGGAAATCCGCCCCGGCGAGCCGGTGCTGCTGTTTTCCATGCCGGTCGCTTATGCCGATGACGCAACCCGCGCCCAGGCGCTGCTGCGCGGCTTCGACGATCCAGATACCCATATGGCGCTATTGGATAGCAAGGGCCGCGTGATCGGCGCCTCTACCAATTTCGACCGGCTCGGCATCAGCCCGCGTACGGCGGAAACCATCGTCGATATGGTCGGGCGTCAATCAGGCGGATTGATGAAACGGCCAATCCCGACGGCACGCGGCAATCTGCCGGCTGCGCTTGGCCAGATCGCCGATGCCCCGGCGATATTTCTGCTGTTTGCCGTGGAAACCCTGCTCGGCACGCTCGATGCTTCCGATGGCTTTGCCGTGGAGCCCGCAGCGGATGCATCGGCTCCACCGGTTGCACCTGCCGCACCGGCGAGTGCCGCAGTCGTCGCGGAGGTTCCGGCCGCGTCTGAAGTCTTTCCTTCTGCTGAAGTCCTCAGCGCGGAGCCGGTCTCTTCGCTCTTAGAGGATCATGGCTCGGTGGACACCGACACGGCTACCGTAAAGGCCGATAGTTTCGAGGATGTCGTCGATGCCTTGGGCAGCATCAACGAGTGGGAACCCGAGCCGGAAGCGCTTGATGACGAGCCCCTCCTCGCCGTTATCGCCGACGATGAAGCCGGCAGCGACGCGGTTCCGGCTAACAGCGAGATCGCGGACGAGGACGTGACGACATCGGCTGTTGAGGCACCGGTGGCGCAAGAGCTGCCCCATGCCGAGCATGAGGTTGAACAGACGCACGCAGATACTGATAGCATTGAGCCGACTGGCGTGTCTTCGTCTGCGGATGATCAGGCGGGCGATGTGGAAGCCGAACAGCCCGAAGAGCCAGCTGCTGCAGAGATCGATGACACCCAAGGGTCGGTCAACGCCTCGACCGCAGATCTGCTACAGGACGAGGCTCTGACCGAGACCGATTTTGACCATCAGGTCACGGATCCAGAGACCTATGTCCCTGATCATGACGAACCGGCCGCCTCCGAGACTGTCGCAGACGATGCTCAACTTGAATGGCCGGAGGCTGCCGACGAGGTGCCTCACTCTGCAGAAACGGCTGTTGCTGAAGACGTGCGGCCTGAAAGCCGCCCCGTCGAAACCGATTCCGTGGACCGAACCCAGCCAGGCGGCGGCTTCGCCTTTTCACCTTCGATGCGGGCTGCACGCTTCGTTTGGAAGGTGGATGCACTGGGCCGGTTCAGCGAAGTGTCCTCGGAATTCGCTCGTGCCGTCGGACCGCGCTCGGCGGCGATCGAAGGAGAGACATTTTCCGATCTGGCCGCCCTGTTCAATCTCGACCCCGAGGGCAAGATCGCGGACCTTTTGAAGAAGCGCGACACCTGGTCCGGCAAGACGATCTATTGGCCCATCGAGGGCACAACGCTTAAAGTTCCCGTCGATCTGGCGGCGCTGCCGACCTATACCCGCAACCGCGACTTCGACGGCTTTCGCGGTTTTGGCGTGGTACGGCTGGCAGATTGCGTCGAAGATCCCGACAAGGTTGGCCTGACCTTTTTGCCGGCAACGGCTGAACAGCAGGATGACAGTGCGGCGGTTGAGCTAGAGGCCGTGGAAGAGACTCTCGAGCCGCGGAATTTTGGAGATGAGGCCTCCTTGGCTGAAGAGCAGCCAGAAGAGGCTGCGACACCGACGCTGGAACCGAAAGCCGGCCCACAGGCCGAACCGCCTGCGCTGGTCATCAGCCGGCCTGCGCCCATTCCCGAGACGGAAAATATCGTTCAACTGAAGCCGCGTCATGTCAACCGCGAGGGTTTGAGCCCGGCGGAACACGCGACATTTCGGGAGATTGCCCGCCGGCTGGACGCACTTGGCCTGAAATCCGCCGATGCGAAGCCGACCGTTTCCGACAAGGCGGACGGCGAGATCGCCGGTGTGACGCCGAACACCCTGACGGACGCGCCCGAGGCAACTTCAGTGGTTGCGGATGTTGCTGGTTCGGACAGTGTTGTTGAAGCTGCTGACGACCGCAGCGAACCGGCGCCGCAGGATCTTGGTGATCGGCAGATCGCAAGCGAAGACAATGGGCTAGCAGAGACCGTCAGCGCGGAAACGGCTACCTCCCCGGATCATCTCGATGCTGGAGAAGATGACAGTCGTGCCTTGGCTCACAATGAAGAGACAAGCGCCAGTGAGGCTGTGACGGCGCAGGAGCACGCTGCAGATGAGCAAGACATTGCTTCTGAGCAGGCTGGCGTCGCTCACCCGCTCGAGGATCATGACAATCCGGAACAGCATGACGCCAGCGCTGCGGCACCCGATCTGTCTTTGAGCGAGCATGAAGCGCTTGAAACGGCCTCTGCAGACCCTCTTCCAGAGATCGAGGGCCACCCGACGACTGCGGAGAACGACGCCGAGGCACATCAAGACGATCAGTCAGCAGATACCGATCGTGTCGAAAGCAGCGTAAACGAAGGGTCGCAAAGCGAAGATCTGCAAACGGTTGAAAACAGTGATCAGGACGATCACGAGGTCGAAGCAATCGCGCCAGCAACTGAAATCCTGCCGGTGGCGCCGAATGTGGGCGTGCACCTGCCAAGGCCGCCGCGCGATGTGGTTTTCTCACCCGAAATGCTGGATATGCTGCCAGTGGCGCTGCTTGCTCATCGCGGTGACGAGCTGATCCACGCCAATCCGGAGTTTCTGGCCTTGACCGGCTATGCCAGTGTCGACCACCTCGCTGCTGCCGGCGGGCTCGAAGCACTGTTGCAGCGGGACGATCTTGTTGGTGAAGACGATGGCCAGCGCCGTGACGGCCGTCTGGTCGTGGTGCGGGCAGACGATGCCCTGCTGCCAGTCTCAGCAAGGCTGCAGTCGATTCGGTGGGAAGAGGCAAGCGCGCTCCTGCTGTCGCTGGTGCCGCAGGCCGATGCGAAGCCTGTCGAAACCGAGCAACAGGAAAAGCCTGCCGATAAGATCCAGCCGATGCTGACGCTGGTATCACCTGTTGAGCAGGCGAGCGAAGAGGCCATCCGGCCTGCTGCAATCGACCAATCGGATCTGCGCATCGAAGTGGAAGAGCTACGCTCGATCCTGGAGACCGCCACCGATGGCGTCGTGACGCTGAACGTCGAAGGCGAAATCCGCACGATGAACGGGGCGGCAAGCGCGCTGTTCAACTATGACGAAGACGATTTGCGCGGCAAACCCTTCGTCACCCTGTTTGCCCATGAAAGCCAGCGGGCGATCCTCGATTATCTCAGCGGCTTGACCGGCCATGGTGTGGCGAGTGTGCTGAATGACGGGCGCGAAGTGATCGGCCGCGAATCCTCCGGCGGTTTCATTCCGCTGTTCATGACCATCGGACGGTTGTCGTCTTCCAACGGGTTCTGCGCCGTGATCCGCGACATCACCCAGTGGAAGCGCACCGAAGAGGAACTGCGCAGCGCCAAGCGCGCCGCCGAAACCGCCAATGCCCACAAGACCGATTTCCTGGCGCGGGTCAGCCACGAGATCCGCACACCTCTCAATGCCATCATCGGCTTTGCAGACATCATGGCGGATGAGCGCTTCGGGCCGATCGGCCATGGCCGCTACGCCGAATATGCCGCCGATATCGGTCGGTCTGGTCGGCATGTGCTCGATATCGTCAACGATCTCCTGGATATTTCCAAGATCGAGGCCGGCGAGATGGATCTGGAATTCATTGCCGTCGGGCTGAACGAGACGGTTTGCGAAGCGGTCGCCATCGTGCAGCCGCAGGCCAATGGCCAACGGGTGATCATCCGCACGGCGCTGTCGCAGGCTGTGCCCAATGTCGTCGCCGACATGCGTTCGATCAAGCAGATCGTGCTCAACATCCTGTCGAACGCCATCCGCTTCACACCTTCGGGCGGGCAGATCATCGTCTCCACCAATTACGAGGCAAATGGCAGCGTCACCCTGCGCATCCGCGATACCGGCATCGGCATGACCCGGGCGGAACTGGAACAGGCGATGAAGCCTTTCCGGCAGGTGTCGCCCGGTGGAGCACGCCTGCGCGGCGACGGCACCGGTCTCGGCCTGCCACTGACCAAGGCCATGGTCGATGCCAATCGCGCCAGCTTCTCGATCCAGTCAACACCAAACGAGGGAACGCTTGTGGAAATCAGCTTCCCCTCGCCCAGAGTGCTTGCCGGCTGAGTGACGCCGGATTCGGCTGATGCGTTGCAGCGTGCGCATGATCTGGCAAGCCTCGGCGTGCGCTGACATTGCAAGGGAAATTGCTTTGCTCTATCCAGACGTCGCAGTTGTTCGTCCCGCAGCAGATCTGAAAGGCTTCCTGTGACGCTGGGTTCTAAACGGAAATGGCCGGCGCCGCGACGCGCGCAGGGTCGAAGGCTCGTCCGCATGGCCGCCGTCGCCACTGTCGCCGCGCTCGGCATTTTCGTCGCCTCAAGGTTGGCAGCTCCCTATATCGTTTCCAGCAGTCTGGTGCGCGGCAGCATCGAAAAGGCGATCAGCCGCTGGAGCGGCCATGAGGTGGAAATTGCCGGAACGCCCAGCCTGCAATTCTGGCCGGAACCACGTATCACCCTGCCCAATGTCACGATCACCAGTCGCGGGCCGGCAAAGCCCGGAGATACGGTAATCGGCGGCAAGCAGATCATCGCCCATGTCGACCTGCTGTCAGCCAATTTCGGTTTGATCAAGGCTGTCATGGGCAATCCGGTTTTCGACGATTTTTACCTGGTGCGGCCGCATCTCTATATGCACCGCGATGCCGAGGGTCATCTCGACTGGGCCGGCAAGGGCCTGCTGTCGGACGCCATCGCCCATGCCGAAGACAATGGCAAAGGCGGCCAGACCCTCGACAAGGCTTATGACGCCAGGATCGGCACGATCACCGTCGAGAACGGCCGGATCGATATCGATGACCAGCAGCTTCGCCGCAAGATAGTGATCGACAGCATCTTCTCACATCTGTTTTGGCCCGTCATGTCGGCGCCTGTCGGCGGCACTGCCAACATGATCATCGGCGGCGTCGACACCAGGCTCGATTTTTCCTCCAGTCAGCCGCTGCTGTTGTTTGGCGGCGGCGTTGGCCAGACGGAATTTTCGCTGACCGCGCCTGTGATGACCGGCACCTTCAAGGGTAAGACCGGGCTCGCACCCGCCCGGTTCGCCTCCGGCGATCTCAGCTTTTCGGTTTCCAATGTGCCGGGCCTGCTGGCCTGGACCGGCGCCACCCTGCCCGGAACCGAGGCGCTGCATACCGTCGCGGTGCAGGCGACGGTGACGGCGGAAGCCGATCGGATACGGTTGGATGGCCTCTCCCTGACGGCCAATGACGCCAAGGCCACCGGACTGATGGACATGGCGCAGGGGAGAAGCGGCAAGCCGAAGCTGAGCGGCACGCTGGCCTTCGAGCAGATGGACATTCCAACCGTTCTAGGCGCGTTTTCGCTTTCGGCACCCGATATCGGCGCAAACAAGGGCAAGAGCGGCCTGTTGAACTGGCTGGAATTCGACCTGACGCTGTCTGCGCGCAAGGCGACCTATTCCCCGTTCACGCTCACAGACATGGGCGCCAGCATTCTCGTCACCGACGGCACTGCCGTTTTCGACATTGCCGACAGCACGCTTGCCGACGGCGCACTGGTTGCGCATCTCGAGGGTCGCAATGGAGGTTTCGACCAGGGCGCCCATCTCGATCTGTCACTGACCAATGCCGATATGTCGGATATCGAAGGCAAGCTGGCGCTAACCGGGCCATTGCCGCTCGGCACGGGATCGCTGACGGTGTCGGCTGAGACAAACCGGGCGCTTTGGGAAACCAAGCCAAGTGACATCAACGGCACGCTGACGCTCAACGCCGGGCCGGGACGCATCACCGGGATCAATCCCGATGGCGTGCGGCAGACGGCGGCGGCGCAGAAATTCTTCCGGCTGCAGGATGCCGGCAAAGGCGACTGGGCTTTCGACAGCATGACCCTCTCTGCCACGCTGGGCAAGGGCAGCATCAACATCGACAAGGGCGAACTGCTGGGCAGCGCTCAGTCGGGCACGTTTAGCGGTGTGGTGCCCTACGACTTTAAGGGTCTCGCGCTTTCAACAGAAATGCGGCCAAGCACGGCACCGGCAAGCAACGAGGCCGACGGCGCTGCGCCGCTCCGGCTGTTCATCGGTGGCTCCTGGCCGGACCTGATCCTGTCGCCAGCTGGCGCACAGCCCGCCCCAAAGCAATAGGTTAGCGCCCGGCGGCAGCCGTGTGTTCGTCGCGCTGGCGCTGCAATTCTCGGCGTTTAGTACCAATGGAGGCGATGATGACGCCGAGCGTGACGACAGCAATCAGGATGGTGCAGATGGCGTTGATCTCAGGCGTTACGCCAAGGCGTACCTGGGAATAGATCTTGATCGGCAAGGTCGTGGCGCCCGGTCCCGTCGTGAAGCTCGCAATCACGAGATCGTCGAGCGAGAGCGTGAAGGCCAGCATCCAGCCCGAGACGACCGCCGGCAGGATCAGCGGCAGGGTGATACGGAAAAAGGTCTTGACCGGTGGGCAGCCGAGATCGAGCGCCGCCTCTTCCAGGCTGCGGTCGAAGGTGACGAGCCGCGACTGCACGACGATTGCCACATAGCACATGGTGAAGCTGGTATGGGCCAGCGTGATCGTCATCAGGCCTCTGTCAACATCGAGCGCAACGAACAACAACAGCAGCGACAGCCCGGTGATCACCTCAGGCATGACCAGCGGCGCATAGACCATGCCGGAAAACAGCATACGGCCGCGAAACCGACCGAACCGCACCAGCGCGAGCGCCGCCAGCGTGCCGAGCACAGTCCCCAGGCTGGCGGAGACGATGCCGACCCGCAGCGTGACCCAGCCGGCATCCAACAGGCTCTGGTTATGCCAGATCTCCTGATACCATTTCAGCGAAAAGCCGCCCCAAACCGTAACCAGCTTGGAGGCATTAAAGGAAAATACCACCAGGATCAGGATCGGCAGATAGAGAAAGGCAAAACCGATGGTGAGAAGAACGGGGTCGAGACGGCCTGGCTTCATGGTCTTGCCTCACACCTTGCTTTGCTGGTTCTGGAAAATCACGATCGGCACCACCAACAGCAAGAGCAGCACGATGGCGACCGCCGAGGCGACGGGCCAGTCACGATTGCCGAAGAATTCCGTCCACAGTGTCTTGCCGATCATCAGCGTATCGGCACCACCGAGCAGGTCGGGAATGACGAATTCGCCGGTGATCGGGATGAAGCAGATCATTGCGCCCGCAATCACGCCCGGCAGCGACAAGGGAAAGGTGATGCGCCAGAAGGCTGTGGTCGGCGGGCAGCCGAGATCGCTTGCCGCTTCAAGCAGCGTGCCGTCGAGTTTTTCCAGCGCCGAATAGAGCGGCAGGACCATGAACGGCAGATAGGAATAGACGATACCGATGAAGACGGCGATTTCCGTCTGGTAGATATGCACCTGCTGGTCCGGCCCGTAGATATGCAGGCTTTGCAGAAGCAGCGTCAGTAGGCCCTCCGGCTTCAGGATGCCGATCCAGGCATAGACCCGGATCAGGAAGGAGGTCCAGAAGGGCAGGATCACCATCATGACAAGCGTCGGGCGCAACTCCGCCCTTGCCCGCGCCATGGCCAGCGCCATTGGATACCCGATCAGCAGCAGGAGCAGCGTGGAGATCGCGGCAATGCGAAGCGATGATAGATAGGATTCGATATAAAGCGGGTCGTCGGTCAGGATCTGGAAATTTTCGAAATCCAGCTGCGACAGGAAATCGCCTAGCTGCGAGAAGCCCTCGAACACAGGCGTATACGGCGGCATGGCGATGGCCGTATCCGACAGCGAGATCTTCACGATGATGAAGAAGGGCGCGAGGAAAAACAGCGCCATCCAGATATAGGGAATAAGCACGATCAGCCAGCGGGCGCGGCTGGCTTTCGGCAGGCCGGACTGGGGAAAGCTGGGGCTCGTCTCGGCAAGTGTCGCGGGTTCGGCCATGGCGCTACCTCGTCAGCAACAGGCCGGCATCCGACGTCCAGGACAGCCAGACGTGGTCGCCGAAGGTGATGGGACGGTCGACCAGGCGGGAGACATTGGCCTGCGCTGCGCGGAAGGTGAAGCCATCCTCGCGCCTGATGATGAAAACCGAGAAATCGCCGAGATAGCCGATATCCCAGACTTCGCCATAAAGTGCGTTGGCGCTGGTATCGGCCGGCGGGTCCAGCGAAATCTTTACCTTTTCCGGGCGGATGGCAAAGGCGACAGTGGCGCCTTCCGAGAGATCGCAGGTCTGGTCGACCACGGCTTTGAACCCGTCGCAGGCGATGGCGACAGGTCCCGTCCCGTTGCCCTCAGGATGCTGCAGTTTGCCTTCGACAATGTTGATGTCGCCGATGAAGTCGGCGACATAGCGGCAATTGGGCGCCTCGTAGATTTCCGCCGGTGTCGCCACCTGCACAAGTTCGCCCTTGTCCATCACGGCGATACGGTCTGACACCGTCATCGCCTCTTCCTGGTCATGGGTGACGATCAGGAAGGTCAGGCCAAGCTTGGTCTGGATATCCATCAACTCGAACTGGGTTTCTTCGCGCAGTTTGCGATCCAGTGCCCCGAGCGGCTCGTCCAGCAGCAGCACTTTCGGCTTTTTGGCCAGTGAACGGGCCAGTGCCACGCGCTGGCGCTGGCCGCCGGAGAGTTGGCCCGGCTTGCGTTTGGCGAAGTCTTCCAATTTGACCAGATGCAGCATTTCCTCGACGCGGGCGGCCATCTCTGCCTTCGGCATCTTGTCCTGCTCCAGGCCGAAGGCGATGTTCTTTTCGACAGTCATATGCGGAAACAGCGCGTATGACTGGAACATCATATTGGTCGGGCGCCGATAGGGCGGCACGCCGGCGAGGTCGCGGCCCTGAAGCAGGATGCGGCCTTCGGTGGGCTCGTCGAAGCCGGCCAGCATGCGCATCAGCGTGGTCTTGCCGCAGCCGGAGGGGCCCAGCAGCGAGAAAAATTCCCGCTCATAGATGTTGAGGGTGAGATTGTTGACGGCCGTGAACGGACCGAACCGCTTGGTGACGTTTTCGAAGCGGATGAAGGGCAATTGCCCCCGCTCCGTCCATGGTGCAAATTTGCGCTTTACCGGCCCCAGAGTCTTCGCCATCGATCCCCTTCCCCGCCAGCCGCTCGACCATATCGATCAGGCACTTGCGGTCTTTTCCGCGTCTTCTCAATTGAAAACGGGGCATTGCTGCCCCGTTTCATCTCGGTTACTTGCCGGTCTTGATCTGGGTCCAGAGCCGGTTCAGCACGCGCTGTGACTTCGGATCGTAAGGCGAGATGGTGAAGAGCCGCTTCATCGTCGCCTCGTCAGGGTAGACGGACGGGTTGTTGAACACGTCGGGGCTGATGAGCTTCTGCGAGGCGAGATTGCCATTGGCGTAGGAGACGTAGTCCGAGGCCTTGGCGATCACCTCAGGCTTCATCAGATAATTGATGAAGGCATGGGCCTCCTCGACATTCTTGGCGTCAGCCGGGATCGCCAGGTTGTCGAACCACATGTAAGTGCCTTCCTTGGGGATGACATAGGCGATCTCGACACCATTCTTGGCTTCTTCCGCCCGCTTCTTCGCCTGGATGATATCGCCCGACCAACCGATGGAGGCGCAGATGTCGCCATTGGCGAGATCGTTGATATAGGCGGCGGAGTTGAAGGTCTTGGCATAGGGGCGGATGGCCGAATAGACCTTGCCGCCGGCTTCCAGGTCAGGCGTCTTCTTGCTGTCGGGGTTCTTGCCGACATAGTTCATGGCGATGGCGAAGGTCTCGTCGGACGCGTCGAGAATGTTCAGCCCGCACTGCTTCAGCTTCTTGGCGTTTTCAGGCTTGAAGATGAAGTCCCAGCTATCGATCTTGACGTCGTCGCCGAAGACCGCCTTGATCTTCTTGACGTTATAGCCAATCCCGGTCGTGCCCCACATGTAGTTGACGGCATATTGGTTGCCTGGATCGTAATTCGCGAGCCTCTCCATGACCATCGGCCACATATTGCTCAGGTTCGGCAGTTTCGACTTGTCGAGCTTCTGAAACACGCCGGCCTGGATCTGGCGGGCGAGGAACGGCCCGGTCGGCACCACGACATCGTAACCGGAGCCGCCGGCGAGCAATTTGGTTTCCAGGAGATCGTTATTGTCGAAGACGTCATAGACGACCTTGATGCCGGTTTCCTTGGTGAAATCCTCGAGGATCTGCGGATCGATATAATCCGACCAGTTGTAGACATGCACTTCGCGATCGGCGGCACGCGCCGGCAGCAGGCCTGCCGAAGCGGTGATGGACATGGCCGCAAAGGCGGCAGCGGCAAAACGAATCCCGGGGGCTGTCATCACGTCTCCTGTTTAATGACCGGCTTTGTCGAGGCAATCCCGTGCCGGTCTAACGTTCCCATTGTCTTTTCAGAGCTTGTTTTTAAGACAGACTAGAAAGGAAAAATGCCCCCGACAAGCGTAATTTTCCGCAGCACAGCAAAGTGCTGCTACTGGAAATCGAAGGCGCTGAGACCCGCCGTCATTTCATCAAGACCAAGCGGCCGCGTCATCGGCGGCTCGGCACGCGACAGGCAGGCCTGGCGCTCGCAGATCCGGCAGGCAGGACCGATCTCTATGACAGGCGCCGGCGCTTCACCATAGACGGTCTCGCCCGCCTCACGCAGATCGCAACCGATCAGCAGCGCCGTACGGCGCAGGCGTTGCTGATAGCCGGCCTGCGGCCCCTCCAGGCTGCGGGCGATGGTGAGGAAAGAAGCCCCTTCAGGTGTGGCGACCGGCTCGACCAGCACCCGGCCCGGCTCAGCGAAGGCGGCATGGATGTTGAGCTTCGGACATTGGCCGCCAAAACTGGCGCGGGGAAAGCCATAGGCGCCGGCACGGCGAATGATATTGCCGGCGTGATCGATTTCCATCAGGAAGAAGCCGATGCCCGCCGCTCCCGGTCGTTGCAGGCTGATCAGCCGTGTTGCTGCCTGCTCATAGGACACCCGGAAGCGGGCGCGCAGCACGTCGATATCGTAACGGGCGCGTTGGGCCGCAGCGAGATAGGCACCGTAGGGCATGATCAGCGCATGCGCTGCGTAACGCGCCAGTTCGAAGCGAGCGATGCGTTTTGCCTCGTTGGAGGTCAGCGCCAGCCCCTCCAGCTCGGCGCGGATCTCTTCGCCCATGGCGAGAAGACAGGCTTCCATCGCCATTTCCCTGACCTGATCGAAGACCGACAATCGCTCCGACAGGAACAGCCGCATGGAATGGCGATCATAGCGGCGGCCGAGATGCGGCATGACATGCACGGGCAGTGCGCGCACGACGATGCCGTGCTTGGCCCGCAGCCAGGACTTCAGTGCCGCCTCCAACCCATCGGCCGGATCGAGCGCGGCATGAAACGCCTCAGCCGCCACTTCGATCAGAGGAAAATGCAGGCTGCGGCGCTCCAGCACGTCGCGCACCTCGTCGATCGGCAGCCGTGCTCCAGCCAGCGCCGTCTCATGCCCCTCGCGCGCCAGAAGCTGCGCCAGATCCGATAGGCGCTTGGCCTGTTCGCGGTAGGCCCGGTAGAGTTTCACCACGCCGCTTGCGGCATTGGGCGCCGCCTCTGCCAGCTCGATCAGTTCCTGGTCGCCGGGAATTTCGCCAGACAATAGCGGATCGGCAAAGACTTCGCGCAGCGCTGCCGAGCCGCCCCGCGCATCGCCCTGCAACTCCTCGAGATCAACCTTGTAGACCGAGGCCAGTTTCAACAGCAGTTGCACCGTCAGGGGCCGCTGGTTGCGCTCGATCAGATTGAGATAGGACGGCGAAATGCCGAGCGCCTCGGCCATGGCGGTCTGGGTCAGGCCGAGGCCATTGCGCACCCGGCGCACTCGCGGCCCGGCAAAGATTTTATGATCGGCCATGCCCACCTCCGACAGAGTTTTTACAAGTTTCGCTCGTTGAAGCTTACTTCCGCGTATTTACAGTTTTTACAATATTACAGCCTTCCTTTGTAAACGACAAGACATCCTAACCTCTTTCAAAGCCTTGTTCTGACGGTTCTTCTTGGCGATTTTTGCAGCGCACTGTAAAACAAGTCACATCAGACACGGCGATGGCAGCGCAAGAGGAGCGCGATACCATCACCCGGAACCGACAAGAGGAGACTGCTATGACAGATTTTTACAACATCGTTCCGACTGCCCCCAAGGGCCGCTTCGACGGGATCGAGCGCAACTACACGGCCGAGGATGTGAAGCGGCTGCGCGGCTCGGTCGAGATCCGCTATACGCTGGCCGAAATGGGCGCGAACCGGCTGTGGCAGCTGATCAACCAGGACGGTTTCGTCAATGCGCTGGGGGCGCTGTCGGGCAATCAGGCCATGCAGATGGTCCGCGCCGGGCTGAAAGCAATCTATCTATCAGGCTGGCAGGTCGCTGCCGATGCCAATACGGCCTCGTCCATGTATCCGGACCAGTCGCTCTACCCGGCCAATGCGGCGCCGGAACTGGCCAAGCGGATCAACAAGACGCTGCAACGCGCCGATCAAATCGAAACTCAGGAAGGCAAGGGCCTGTCGGTCGACACCTGGTTTGCACCAATCGTTGCCGATGCCGAAGCCGGTTTCGGCGGGCCGCTCAATGCCTTCGAGATCATGAAGGCCTTCATCGAGGCGGGCGCTGCCGGCGTTCACTATGAAGACCAGCTGGCGTCTGAAAAGAAATGCGGCCATCTCGGCGGCAAGGTTCTGATCCCGACGGCGGCGCATATCCGTAACCTCACCGCCGCACGTCTGGCCGCCGATGTCATGGGCACGCCGACGCTGATCATTGCCCGCACCGATGCTGAAGCCGCCAAGCTGCTGACCTCAGATATCGACGAGCGCGATCGGCCTTTCGTGGATCATGACGCCGGCCGCACGGCGGAGGGCTTCTACCAGGTGCGCAACGGCATCGAGCCCTGCATTGCCCGCGCCATCGCTTATGCGCCCTATTGCGACATGATCTGGATGGAAACCTCCAAGCCGGATCTGGAGCAGGCGCGCAAGTTCGCCGAGGCCGTGCACAAGGCGCATCCCGGCAAGAAGCTCGCCTATAACTGCTCGCCGTCCTTCAATTGGAAGAAGAACCTGGATGACGCGACCATTGCCAAATACCAGCGGGAACTGGGGGCGATGGGCTATAAGTTCCAGTTCATCACGCTCGCCGGCTTCCACCAGCTGAACTACGGCATGTTCGAACTGGCGCGCGGCTACAAGGACCGGCAGATGGCTGCCTATTCCGAGCTGCAGCAGGCGGAATTTGCCGCGGAAGCCAATGGCTACACGGCGACCAAGCATCAGCGCGAAGTCGGCACCGGCTATTTCGATGCCGTCTCGATGGCCATCTCCGGCGGCACGTCCTCGACCACAGCCATGAAGGAATCGACCGAACATGACCAGTTCCGTCCTGCTGCTGAATGAGGTTTGGGCGCTGGTGTTGCTGATGCTTGGTTCAGTCCACAGCATCGGGCTTCGCCCCCCTCATCAGGCTACCGCCATCTTCTCCCCGCTGGGGAGAAGAGACAAGCCGAGAGACCTTCGCTCACATCGATAATGTCAGCGTAACAGTGGGCGTCAACTTTAGGTCGTTGCCCGATCCACAATCCCTCTTCTCCCCGGCGGGGAGAAGTCCCCGGCAGGGGGATGAGGGGGTGCGAAGCCCCACCTCCCAGCCTGACGAAGACTGACCGACATCCCTTCAAAAACCCCAGACATAAGAGGAGCAATGCCATGACACCCCAGACCCGCGTCAAAGAACGTGCCGAAGAGCAGGCAACCGCCATGAATGCCGATCAGCAGGCGCTGATCCGTATGCTGGCCAACGACCTGCACCGGTTGAACCATTCCGTGATGAAAGCTGTCGAGGCCGGCGTCTCCGTCGAGCTCGTCCGCTCCGCCCGCCACCACGCCGGCGACGGCAATTGGGGTGATCTGCTGATCCCGGTCATCGTGACCCAGGCGGCGGCAGCCGAAGGCATCAGAGCCGCCTAGAGTTTGTCAGGGAAAAGTGGGACCCGGTTTTCCCGAAAAGACAAACGAAAGCAAAAGAATATAGAGCCTTTCACGAGGAACCCGTTCAGCCCGGCGACAGCGCCGGGCTGAACTGCCTTACAGTTTCAAGTGGCAGACGCCCGAAACCGCAGGCCAAGCACCAGCGGAATGGTCAGGGCATAGACCACCATAACGGCGATCCAGATCGCTCCCGGCCAATAATCCTCGACGAGGAAATAGATGCTGGAAAAGCCGAGCGGACCGATGATGGCGGCAAGGCTGAGCGCCGAGGCGAGCACGCCCTGGAAGCGGCCCTGGTTATCTTCGGAAACCTGGCGGGTGGCGAGCGATTGCAGCGCCGGCGTGCCGATACCGCCGAAGGAAAACACCGGCATGATCGCAAACACCATCCAGCTTTGCGTCGTCAGCGCCATGACCGAGAGCGCCAGTATCGAGCAGCCGGTGCCAAACAGGATGGCGGCCCGTTCGCCCAGCAGCCGGACGGCTGGCCCAGGCAGCAGCGTCTGCGCCAGCGCCTGACAGATCCCGAAGGTGGCAAGCGACAGGCCGGTCCAAAGCCCGTTCCACTGGAAGGTATCGCCACCCCAAAGCACCCAGCAGGTCCCGTAGGCCTCGCCGGTCAGGCTAAACAGGAAGAAGATCAGGATGACAGGCAGCAACTGCTTCTGCGACAAGGCCCAGCCGAGCGGCTTCAAGGGATTGAGAGCGGCGAAATCGATCGGCGCGCGGCTCGGCTCCCGGCTTTCCGGCAGGCCGATAAGGGCAAGCAGAAGATTGGCGCCATTCAGCACCGCCGCCGCGATGAAGGGCAGACGGACCCAATGATCCCCCAGCACACCGCCGAGAACCGGGCCGACGATGAAACCAAGGCCGAACATGGCATTGAACAGGCCAAACCGTCGCGCCCGCTGATCCTCCGGAGAAATATCGGTAAGATAGGCCGTGGCAACCGACATATTGGCGCTTGTCAGCCCTGTGATCGCCCGGCCGAGCACCAGCAGCCAGAGATTGTCGGCAAAGGCCAAAAGCAGATAATTCGCCGCCGCTCCGGCGAGCGAAATCAGCAGGATCGGCCGGCGCCCGAGCCGGTCGCTGAGCGACCCCAGAACCGGCGCGAATACAAACTGAATGACCGCATGCAGCGCCACCAGCACGCCGATGTAGGGCGCGACATTGTCGATATGGGTCACATCGCGCAACAGCGCCGGCAGAATGGGAAAGATCAGCCCAAAGCCGACGGCATCGAGAGCGACGGTGGCATAAATGACGAGAAGAGATTTGCTCATGGCGCGTTCCTGAAAGGCAGGCGGAAGGCACCATACCAGCGCCAACGCTCTGCTGTTAGGCCTGATCGAGATCAGACCGCCTGTTGGGGAAACGCTGGCCGGCCGCTGCGGCAAAGGCAGATAGACGACGTATACTTGAATACCCGGACCGGACACAGCCGGCAACCAAGCCTAAACGGCATGGAAACGGACACTCACTTTGCGCGATAACGTGTTTTTAGGCGAGTGAGCCAGCTAGGGCAAGAGGTGGCGTTATGTAGAAGCGCTGTCCAGACGACGACAGACTTCCGACGACACCGACATGGTGGCAATAACGGGTAGCGTCACGTAGAAAGCGGCAGACACGCCAAAATGATCGGCGAACGCGCCAAGCGCAAAGGAGGCAACTTGGCCGCCCACGGTGAGCGATACGACCATCAGCATAGAAAGTGCTGCGCTGGCCGTCGGATTGCGATCCATGGCTCGCCCCAGAAATATCGGGAAAAGTCCACCGATGCCGATGCCAAGCACAAAATTGCCGACCAGTATCAACGGCGCGCTGCCGGCAAACAGAACAAGAAGTTCACCTAACAGGGCGGCGATAAGCATTGACCTCTGGGTCCAGGCAAACTTGGCCGCACTGGCGAATGCCATCACAAAAATCCTTGATGCTATCATCCCAGCCGTAAAAGCTGTGAGACCATAGCGTGCGATATCCTGTTGCAGCCCCACATCGAGCGCATAGGCAACGAACCAGACATTTTGCGTCCACTCGATTGCCCCGAGCGAAAAGCTGGCGAGGCCAAGGAACAGCAACTCCGAAAGCGCCAAGCTCGTGCGATCATTCCCCGTCATCGCCGCCGTCGCTCTGGCGCCCGTCGCAAGCGGTCCGAGCAATTGCAAGACAAACAGGCCACCGACCGCGGCAAAGCCTATGGAAATCGTGAGATAAAAGCTCTGCCAGCTCATCTGCAGATGCAAGACCATCAAGATGTAGAGCGGTGCGGCCATATTGCCGAGGCTAAAGACGACATCGAGAATGGCCAATGCCGATGATCGCCGCTCGGTGAAGAGATCGCCGAACAAAGTATGGGACGCAGTGAAGATCGCCCCACCGCAGAGCCCTAGCAGGAGATAGACGATATAGAATACGCCCGACGCGGTGGTCGCAAACTGGACAAGAGCAAAAAGCGCCGTCAGCGCAGAAAGACAAGCCAGAACCGGCACCGTCCCAAAAATCCTCAACAGGCGATTAGCCGCAAAAGAACCCGCGCTGAACCCCAGCGACCACGCCACAAACACCATTCCCGCCAGAAGCGGCGAAAGAGCGAACGTATGCATCGCATTTGGCAGAAGCGCACCAATGGACACACCGAGCATCCCCCAGAAGAAAAAGGAGATGCTGGCAGAGGCGCCGAGGAGAAGTCGATGATCGATCAAAAGCGGCTCCCATTGTTAGAATGAGATGTCGACAGCGAGTTGGAAACGGCCGGCCCTGCTTTATAAGAAGCTAGGCCTCATGGCGATCAGCGGCAAGGCTTCGCGCGCTGCACCGAAGGCAGCGCTGGCAGAGTTAAAAGAGGCTCTACGGGAAATAAGTTAAACGAAAGGAAGACACCAATTCAACCCATAGAGACGCCATGCCTCGCCTCAACGGAAAGTGACCGATGAAATATGAAAGCCACTGGCGATGCTCAGATTGCTCATCCGCACCACGCGTAAACGGCAGAGGCAATGTCGTCAGCCGTTCGGATGCGCCACACGCTCAAATGCCCTGCGGCTGCAAGTCGAGTAGAGATCGTATCTCGAAACTCACCACCATGCCTCAGGCTGCGTATCGCGAACTTGTATTGCTCCCAGAGCCAATCGACATTGCCATCCGGCAGTTCGGGCCGCGTCCGGCCTCTGCTGCGAAGCGGCCGGGTCAACAAACGCCATGCCCTCAGCCATTCCGGTGGGTCGGGCCACATGACGGCGTCGGCGTGTTGCAGCGCATAGGGAAGCAGGCTTGGACCGCCTTCCAAGATCCAGGCCTCCGCCTGCAGCGCCATTGACAACAGTGCGTCGACTTCAGGCCGAGGACGCTGCTTCCAATTGCTTGTCAGCTTGAGTGCATCAAAGGAAATGACCGGCACATCGGGGCGCATGGCCGCCAATGCCTGGCAAAATGGCTTTTGCCCGATCCATTCGCGCCGGTGACAATCAATCTGCGCATAACCTGCTCCTCGCCGAACTGTGGCACTTGCCTACGACAAACGGGCATCGCTGTTTTTGCAGAGCGGTCGCTTGACGCAAACAAAAAAGCGCCCGATCTTGCGACCGGGCGCCTTCAAATCACATCGTCACAGCTTTAGGCTGCGCGACCAAACCTTTGTGCCGGCGCGCTGCTCTCCAGCTTGAACTGCTGCAGCAGACCGACGAGTTGATCGGCTTCCTCGGCCAGCTGGCGGCTGGCGGCGGAGGTTTCTTCAACCATGGCAGCGTTTTGCTGGGTGAGGCTATCCATCTGGCCAACGGCGCCGTTGACCTCGCCAAGGGCCGCAGACTGGTCGCGGCTGGCAGCGGCTATGCCTTCGACATGGCTGCTGATCGTGGCGATCTGCTGGCTGATGACGGTCAGCGCTTCCCCGGTTTCCTGGACAAGCTTCGAGCCGGCATTGACCTCTTCCGTCGAGGTGTTGATCAGCGTCTTGATGTCCTTGGCAGCCCTGCCGGAGCGTTGAGCGAGTTCGCGCACTTCCTGGGCAACGACCGCAAAGCCCTTGCCGGCTTCACCGGCGCGGGCAGCCTCGACACCGGCATTCAGCGCCAGGAGGTTGGTCTGGAAGGCGATTTCCTCGATGACGCTGATGATCTGCTCGATCTTCTTGGAGGCATCCTCGATTCGGCCCATGGCCGAAACCGCATTGCCGACCACCACAGCCGAGGCCTGGGCATTGTCGCGGGTCTCACCGACAATGGCATTGACCTCACGGGCCTTTTCAGCGGCCTGACGGACATTGGCGGTGACTTCGTTGACGGCGGCGGCGGTCTCCTCCAGCGAGGCGGCCTGAGTTTCGGTGCGGCGCGACAGGTCGTCTGTGGAATGGGCCATCTGCCGGACATTGCCCTGGATGGCGGTGACATTGCCCTGGATCAGGCCGATTGTCTCCTTGAGACGGGCAAGCGAGCGATTGAAGTCGACGCGCAATTGTTCGAGGCGGCCGGTAAAGGGCTTTTCCAGCATCGCCGAGACATCGCCATTGGCGAGACGTTCGAGGCCGCTAGCAAGCTCGGTGACCGCGAATTGCACCTGCCGCTCGGTCTCCTGCTTTTCGGCGTCGTTGCGGGCGCGGTCGGCCTCGATCTCGGCACGGACGCGCTCGCCTTCGGCCTCGGCGCGGATCTTCGCCTCGGCATTGCTCTTGAAGACGCCAAGCGCGCGGGCCATGTCGCCGATCTCGTCGTGACGTGCCTCGCCGGCGATTGCGATTTGCAGATCGCCACCGGCAAGCCGGCGCATAGCTGATGTGATCTGGTTGATCGGTCCCTTGAAAGTGGCAATCAGGCCGACGCCGGCAATGGCGGCGATGAAGATGCCGGCAGCAAGCGCGATGGCCGATAGCGTATCGGCGACGCCCCGCTCAGCATCGGCCACGTCCTGTTGGGCGGCAGCAAAATCGCTGAGCTGGGTCCAGATGACGTCGATGTCGCGGGCGGCGGTCGTAAAGGCTGAGACGCGCTCGCCGTCCATGGTGAGAAGCTTGCTTGCCTTATCGCCCATGGACAGGGTCAGCGGTTCGATGCCGGCGAGCTTTGCCTTGATGTCGGCGCTAACACTGTCGTCCTTCGCCATGGCGGCGGCGCGGCGGCTGAGGCTGCCGAGTGCCGCCTGGAACTTCTGCAGGTTGTCGGCATTTGCAGCCGCCGTAAATCTGACGCCGCGCAATTCGACGCCATCGGCGATATCGGCAAGCTGACGGGTGGCATTCAGCAATGCCGTTGCCTCGGCAATCGGCTGGTCGAGTGTGCCGAATACGGCGGTGGCCTGACGGGCCTTGAGTGTAGAGGCGCCCTGCAAACGGATCGAGACCGGCCGCATCAGGTTGATCGCCTGCTCTGTCGCGCCGACCGTCGCATCATTGACGATGCCGAGATCGACCTGGGCCGCCAGCTGGACGATATTGTCGTTGAGATTGTTGCCGAGCACCGTTTGGTCGGCCGGCAGCGCCGCGACGATATCGGCCACGGCCTTCTTCAGCTCGGGCATCTGCGTCTTGACCATGTCCATCTTCGTCTGTGGCACGGTGGCGCTGTTGAAATCGGTGACCAGTTGCGCAATCAGATTGGCGCCGCGGGTCAGCCGATCAGCGTCGCGCAGCATGGTCTTTGCCTTGCCTTCATCGCTGGCAAGCGCTTCGCGCACCTGTGTGGAGAAGCTGAGAAGGTCGCCCTGCTGGCTCGACAGCTGCTTGATATCGCTATCAAGGGCAGCGCGCAGGTCGGTTTCGCTGCGGTCGAGGTCCCATAGACGCTTGACCTGGCCGGCGATCGATTGAGTGCCGGTCATGGCCGCATCGATCCGCGTCGCGCCATCGCGATCCGCTAGAGTGTCGCGCATGGTCTTCAAGGCCGAGAGCTGCGTATCCAGCTCGCGATCCAGCGCCGCCTTCGTGCTGTCATTGGTCTGCTGCAAAAACACGGTCATCGACTGATAGACGTTCTTAAACCCGCTCAACGTGTTGACCACATTGTTCGTGACTTCCATCTGACCCTGCAACAAGCGCGAGGCGTAATAGCCCGCCGCGCCGACAGCGGATATCGCAAGCACGAAGGGAATGATGAAGACCAGAACCTTGGTCTGGATTTTGTAGTGCGAAAGAAGACGATCGAACATGACAGCAACCCCCTGGAATTAGGGCGATATTATTATTTCGAATACTCGAATAGAAATGTCGCCTTTTTGTTGTTACATGTCGGTCTGAACAAATTCTGAAGACAAAGACTCGATTTGGACTCTATTCGCCCAGTCAACTGGGGAAAATTGTAGGGCCATCGCAACCTTTAGAAGAGTTGCGAAATTTCGCACTTTTTGCATTGCACCAATCGAAGTCAGCCCTGCCGGTTCCCGGCAAAGGCCGGTCCCAGATCCTTCATCAAATTGGTCAGTCGGCGGGCGAATAGGCGCACCTCGCTGCGGTGGCGATCGTCATTGTTGGTGACCAGCCATTGCCGATGACGCAGTTCCTTGATCTCGCTACCAACGCGCTGCAGCTGCGGATCGGCGTCGCCGACAAAGCACGGCAGCACGGCAAGCCCCGCGCCTGCAACCGCCAGATCCTTTAGCGACCGCGGCCTGCTGACCGTGACCCGGATCTGATCGGCCACAAGCTGATGCGGCCATTTCAGATAGGCCGAGATTGCCGCGTCCGGTGAAACCGCGATCCAGGGTTGGAGCTGAAGGTCATCGGCCAGATGGTGCCGGTAAGCGGCATAGGCGACATCGCCAAGCGCGATGCGGGCAAGATTGCTCTCCTGCGGCTCGACGGCTCGGATGCCGATATCGGTTTCCCGATGCGCAAGGGCCGCCCGCTCCTCGGTGATCGTCAGCTCGACGCGAAATGCATCAGTGCTGCGGCACAGCTTCGTCATGTTCTGGGCAATCAGCCGGGCAACCCAGGTGCCAGCGGTGACCCTCACCAATGCCGGCTCCGACGACTGTCGCCGCCAAAGATCGACACCGCGCGCAGCAGCCTCAAAGGACTTGAGATGATCGAGAAGCGCCTGGCCATCCGCTGTCAGCGTGTAGCCGGTCTGGGCACGGTGAAACAGAGTGCGGCCGAGTTCAGCCTCCAGCTCCAGCATGCGCCGGCCAAGCGTTGCGGCGCTGAGTCCTGTTGATTGAACGGCGCCCGTCAACCCGCGATAGCGCGCCACTGCGATAAAGAGTTGATAGCTGTCCCACGCGAGGTTTTTCATAGGTGAAAGACATAGCGCAAAATCGCCTCTACTTCCACCAGCAGCGAAAGACTAACCTTCTCCCGGACATTGGAGAGGTGCCATGGATCTTCTGGGATTGCTTGCCTATCAGGATGACATGAGAAAAACGGCGCTCAACCGCCACACAATGACATCCGCCCAAAAGGAAGACGCATTCTATGCTTTTTACGCCGAGCCACTCTGGCCTCGGCTCAGCTGGATCGAACGCACGCTGAGAACCACGATGCGGCTATATCGATGGCGGCCGTCAGTCACCGCTGACGCGGGCAAGACGGAAGAACCATTAGCCCTGAACAGCGATCTGGTCGCTCAGCCAAGAAGCATCAGTCCGTAAGCGAGAAAGCATGCCACCAGGCCAAGCCCGGCGGTGCGCAGCATGAGTTTGTTGTGATCGTCGCGTGCCTTGGCAATGGCAATAGCGCGGGCCTTCCGGATGGGTCTGTTCATAGGCAGCACTTTCCAAAAGTTGAGCGGGGAATCACCCCGACCTTGATCGTAACCGCAATTGGCTTTCCGAAGAAACAGGAAAACAATCGAGCGAAGATCACGATGAACAAGGTATATTAACATCTATTGAAAGATAGAGGCCGGAATGCGGCGTGCTGCTTTTATTGCGAAGAGAAAACCGATCGCGGTAAAGAAATCGTATCGACGGTCGTGATCCCAAGCCGACTTTAAGCCGCAAGACCGGCCGCATGGCCCGATGCCCAGGCCCATTGGAAATTATAGCCGCCCAGCCAGCCCGTCACGTCAACGGCTTCACCGATGAAATAAAGGCCCGGCACCGCCTTTGCCTGCATGGTTTTCGAATCGAGGTCCTTGGTATCGACCCCGCCCAGCGTGACCTCGGCGGTGCGGTAGCCTTCCGAGCCGGCTGGCTTGATCTGCCAATCGCTTAACGCACTGACGAGGCTTGAAAGCACCTTGTCGGACAGGTCGGCCAGCGGTTTTTCAAGGCCAAGACGCTCGCTCCAGTGCTGGGCCAAGCGCTTGGGCAGATATTGGCCAAGCACGGTCTGCACCGCCTGGCGACCATTTTCACGACGGGCGGTCTTCAAGAGCTCGAGAAAGTCCCGATCCGGCTCCAGGGCAATGCTGACGGCTTCGCCTTCGCGCCAGTAGGACGATATCTGCAGAATGGACGGGCCGCTCAGCCCACGGTGCGTAAACAGCAAGGCCTCGCGAAAGGTCGTCTTGCCATGGCGCACTATGGCATCAACCGAGACGCCCGACAGCGGCGCCAGATCTTCCAGCAATGTCGGCTCCAATGTCAGCGGCACCAGACCGGGACGGGTTTCGATCAGGCCGAGGCTGAATTGCTCTGCAAGCCGGTAGGCAAAGCCGGTCGCACCCATTTTCGGGATCGATTTGCCACCGGTGGCGACGATCAGCGACTGGCAGTCGTAAACCGCCTCCGATGTCTCGACGCGAAAACCGGACAGCGTCTTTTCCACCGTGCGGATCTCCGTCTGCAAATGCAGCCTGGCGCCGGCAGCGCGCATCTCCTCCAGCAGCATGCGGATGATGTCCCTGGCGCTGTCATCGCAGAACAATTGCCCAAGGGTCTTTTCATGCCAGCCGATCCGGTGGCGATCGACCATGGCGACGAAATCGGATGGCGTGAACCGGGCCAGCGCCGACTTGGCAAAATGCGGATTGGCGCTCAGGTAATTCTTCGGTCCGGCATGGAGATTGGTGAAATTGCAGCGACCACCGCCGGAGATACGGATCTTTTCGCCGGGCGCCTTGGCATGATCGAGAAGCACGACGGAACGGCCGCGTTCGCCTGCGCGGATCGCCGCCATCATGCCGGCCGCACCGGCGCCGAGCACCACCACGTCGACGCGTGTGTCCGCCCCAGTTCTTGGCCCAAGTGTCGACAATGTCATGTCTCCATCATCATTTTCGGTCATGTCTCAAGACATCGGTGCGGTTTCGCAGCCACATGCCTTGCTCTCCGGCAATATTATTCCCGCAAGGCGGTGTTTTCGATCGGCAACGCGATGTCAATCCCATAATGGGCCTCGCCAATTCGTGCGAGGTCGATATGATAGAAACAGTATCAACTCAGATCCGGTGAGACATGCCTGCAAAAAAGACAATGCTCAGACCCAAGGGCGCGGCATCCAAAAAGGCAAGCATTCCCCCTGACACGAGCCCGACACGCGGCGTCAAGACCTGGAAGGAAGCGGCCTCCTGGCTGCGCGCCCGTGGCATCGAGGATATCGAATGCATCACGCCCGACCTCGCCGGCGTGCCGCGCGGCAAGATGATGCCGAGCTCAAAATTCACCAGCAATACTTCGCTTGCCCTGCCGTCCGCGCTCTATCGCCACACGATTTCAGGCGAATATCCCGATGAAACCGGCAATTTCCGCTATGACAGCCGCGACAGCGACATCAAGCTTTTGCCTGATCTGTCGACCCTGTCGGTCGTGCCCTGGGAGACCGATCCGACCGCGCAAGTGATTTGCGACATCGTCGGCACCGAGGGCGAAGATGTCAGCTACACGCCGCGCAACGTGCTGAAGAACGTCCTGAAACTCTATGAGAAAAAGGGCTGGAAAGCCGTTGTCGCCCCGGAAATCGAATTCTATCTCGTGGCCAAGAACGAGGACCCGGATTATCCGCTGCGTCCGCCGACCGGCCGTTCTGGCCGTTCGATCATTGGTGGCCAGGGCTATTCGATTGCCGGCATCAACGAATTCGACGAGTTGATCGACGATATCTACCATTTCTCGGCCAAGCAGGGTCTGGAAATCGATACGCTGATCCACGAGGAAGGCCCGGCCCAGCTGGAAATCAACCTGCGTCACGGCGATCCGATCGAATTGGCCGATCAAGTGTTCCTGTTCAAGCGCACCATCCGCGAGGCGGCGCTGAAGCATGGGATCTTCGCCACCTTCATGGCTAAGCCCATGCAGGCCCAGCCGGGATCGGCCATGCATATCCATCAGTCAGTGGTGGATATCGAGACCGGCCGCAATATCTTTTCCAAGGCGGATGGTTCGCCGTCCTCGGAATTCTTCCACTTCATCGGCGGCATGCAGAAATATGTGCCGAATTCCCTTGTCATGATGGCGCCCTATGTGAACTCCTACCGGCGGTTGACACCAGACATGGCCTGCCCGGTCAACAATGCCTGGGGCTATGACAACCGCACGACGGCCTTTCGTGTGCCGATTTCAGATGCAGCGGCGCGGCGGGTGGAAAACCGGCTGCCAAGCTCGGATGCCAATCCCTATCTGGCGCTCGCTGCCTCACTCGGCTGCGGCTATCTCGGGATCTGCAAGGCAATCGAGCCGACCGCGCCGACGGCAGACACCGCCAACGAAGGCTCGATCGAGCTGCCGCGTGGGCTTCTGGAAGCCGTCGCGCTGTTGGAATCCGAGCCGGATTTCGAAACCGTGTTCGGCCGCGCCTTCATCGACATCTATGCCGGTGTCAAACGCGGCGAATTCGAGACCTTCATGCAAGTGATCAGCCCCTGGGAGCGGGAATTCCTGCTGCTCAACGTCTGATATCGGCGCAAACCGCTTCAGGCGCTAACCGCGCTGGAAGCGGCACACCGACAAGGAGAAAATTCCATGTGGCAAAGCCCGATTGCGCCCGGCCTTTCCTGGTATCAGGCAACGGTGGGCGAGAGGCCAGAATATGAGCCGCTGGACGGTTCGGTCACGGCAGATGTTGCCATCGTCGGCGGCGGCTATACCGGTTTACAGGCGGCCTATACGCTGGCAAGGGCCGGCGTCAGCGTCGTGCTGATCGAGGGCGGGCGTTTTGGCGATGGCGGGTCCGGGCGCAATGGCGGCCAGTTCGGCACCGGCCAGCGCGCCTGGCCGGAAGAGCTGGAAGAACAGTTCGGGTTCGAGCGCGCCAAGGCACTGTTCGACATGGCCGAACATGCCAAGGCCTATATTCTCGACTTTGCCCGTGAACACCAGATCGACATGGAATTCATGCCCGGCCAGCTCAATGTCGAGCACAAGCGCGGCAAGGAGAAGGACTATCGCAAGAGCATCGAGATTGCCGCCACTCGCTTCGACTATCCGCATATGCAATTCATGGACCGGGAGGAAACTACGGCAAGGCTCGGGTCTTCCGTCTATTACTGCGGCATCCGCGATATCGGCACCGGCCATATCCATCCGCTGAAGCTTCTGGTCGGTCTTGCCAAGGTGGCAAAGAATGCCGGCGCCCGCCTGCATGAAATGACCAAGGCCACATCGATTGCGCAAAGCGGCGGCAAGACGATGATCGAGACGCCACGCGGCACCGTGACGGCCACTCATGTCCTGCTGGCCACCAATGCCTATATCGGCGGGTTGGAGCCGGTAACCTCTGCGCATGTCATGCCGATCCGCTCCTTCATCGGCGCCACCGTGCCGCTCACGGACTTCCCCAAGATCCTGCCCGGCTCGGAAGCGGTGGCCGACAGCCGCTTCGTGGTGCGCTATTTCCGCAAGACCCGCGACGGGCAATTGCTGTTTGGCGGCCGCGAAGCCTATACGGCCGATAGCCCGCGCGACATTTCCGTCCATATCCGCCGACAGATCGCCGAGATCTATCCTGATCTCAAGGATATCGAGATGACCCATGCCTGGGGCGGCTCGGTCGGCATCACCATGAACCGCCAGCCTTTTGCCCGCGAAGTCATGCCCCGGGTGATCTCGGTCGCCGGTTATTCCGGCCATGGCGTGATGCTGTCAAATTATTGCGGTACGATGTTTGCCAAGTCGGTTCTGGGGCAAGCGAACGAGCTGGATCTGTTCAAGGAATTGAAGGTCCCGGCCTTTCCGGGCGGGCGACGGTTGCGCTCGCCGCTTCTGTTTCTGGCACTCAGCTGGTATGCGCTGCGCGACCGGTTCTAAGGCCAAGGAAAAGAAGCATGAAGGAGATCCTCGATCGCCCCGTCTGCATTGCGACTGTCTATAGCGAAGACGAATATCTGGTAACCCGCTCCTTTCTGGAAGCCTATGGCATCATCGTTGGTGAGCGCGGCAATCCAGGGAACTATCGCGGCGTCCACCTGTCCAGAGGATTGGGCGGATTGGCTATTCTCGTGCCACAATCGCAAGCTGAAATGGCTTTCGATCTTCTGGCCGAGACGGAAGAGACACCTGACGCCCTTGACCCCGAGGCCGCTCCGCAGCCTGTTGAAAACCCGGTAGCAAGCAAGAGTTTTCTGTCCAGCGTCATGGGGTCGATTTCGAGGCTGTTTACCGGCCAAAGTGAAGGCAAAGCCCATGATGCTGACCAACAACGCGACACAAAAAGGATCCTCCACGATCCGCGCCAATCCGAGGCGCCCGAGCCTCTATCAGGAAATTAACCACACTGGGTGTGGCTTTTTTAAATCGATTGAATTATAACCTGAGCCAACAGCCTAGCCGATGGCCATGAATGAGAGATGCCCTTATGAGCAGCCAGATTATTCCTGTCGAACCCTTTGACTATGTCGTCTTTGGCGGCACCGGGGATCTTGCCGAGCGCAAGCTTCTGCCGGCCCTTTATCACCGCCAGCTGGCCGGTCAGCTCACCGAGCCGACCCGGATCATCGGCGCGTCGCGCTCCCCGATGACGGATGCGGAATACCGAGAATTTGCCCACAAGGCACTTAAGGAATTCATTAAGGCCGACGAACTGGAGGAAGGCGAAGTCAAGCGCTTCCTCGAACGGCTGCATTATGTCTCCGTCGATGCCAAGGCCGACAAGGGCTGGGACACGCTGAAGAAGCTGCTAGATAGCGGCAAGGACATCGTACGCGCCTTCTATCTCGCCGTATCGCCGTCGATCTTCGGCGATATCGCCGACAAGATCCGCGATCACAAGCTGATCACCAAATCCACCCGCATCGTCGTTGAAAAGCCGATCGGCCGCGATCTCGCCTCTGCGCAGGCGCTGAACGACACGATCGGCAAGGTGTTCAAGGAAGAGCAGATCTTCCGCATCGACCACTATCTCGGCAAGGAAACCGTGCAGAACCTGATGGCGCTGCGCTTTGCCAATGCGCTCTATGAGCCGTTGTGGAATTCCGCCCATATCGACCACGTGCAGATCACGGTGGCCGAATCCGTCGGGCTTGAAGGCCGCGTCACCTACTACGACAAGGCCGGCGCGCTGCGCGACATGGTGCAGAACCATATCCTGCAATTGCTCTGCCTTGTCGCCATGGAAGCCCCCTCCTCGATGAACTCAGAGGCGCTGCGCGACGAAAAGCTGAAGGTTCTGAGGGCACTGAAGCCGATTGACGCCTCCAATGTCGAAAAGCTTACCGTGCGCGGCCAGTACAAGGCGGGCGCCTCCAAGGGCGGCGCGGTCAAGGGCTATATCGAGGAGCTTGAAGATTCCTCCGACACGGAAACCTTCGTCGCCATCAAGGCCGAGATCAACAACTGGCGCTGGGCTGGCGTGCCTTTCTACCTGCGCACCGGCAAGCGGCTGGCCGAGCGAGTGTCGGAAATCGTCATTCAGTTCAAGCCGATCCCGCATTCGATCTTCGGCGATGTTGCCGGCCGCATCGAAGCCAACCAGCTGGTCATCCGTCTGCAGCCGGATGAAGGCGTCAAGCAGTGGCTGATGATCAAGGACCCTGGCCCGGGCGGCATGCGCCTGCGCCATGTGCCTCTGGACATGAGCTTTGCCGAATCCTTCGGCGTGCGCAATCCGGATGCCTATGAACGGCTTCTGATGGACGTGATCCGGTCCAACCAGACGCTGTTCATGCGCCGCGACGAAGTAGAAGCAGCCTGGAACTGGGTCGATCCGATCCTGAAGAGCTGGGAAGAAGTCGGTCAGAAAACGCAGGGCTATACGTCAGGCACCTGGGGTCCGAGCCAGGCCATCGCGCTGATCGAACGCGACGGCCGCACTTGGCACGAGAACGATTGAGGATCCCGGCATCATGACGCATAGCCTGCATACATTTGAAAACGGCGCAGCATTGGCGACCGCGCTGGCCGGTCGGGTTGCTGAAGCGCTGAAGGCGGCAATTGCCGCCTCCGACGCCGCTTCGCTGGCCGTATCCGGCGGCTCGACGCCCAAGGCCTTTTTCGAGGCGCTATCGCTTGAGGATCTGGATTGGAGCAAGGTGTCGGTGACGCTGGTCGACGAGCGCTTCGTGCCCGAGGATCATCCACGTTCCAACCATCTGCTGGTGGCCACGCATCTGCTGAAGAACAAAGCGGCAGAGGCTGAATTCGTGCCGCTTTATGCGCCGGAAGACAGCATCGAGGCGGCCGCCGCTGTCGCCACCGACGCGGTGTCGGATCTCGGCACCCCGCTTGATGTCGTCATTCTCGGCATGGGCAGCGACGGCCACACGGCCTCGTTTTTTCCCGGCGGCGACAATCTGGAAGACGCGCTCGATCTCGAACTGCCGCCACGGGTGATTACCATGCAGGCATCAGGCGCTGGCGAACCGCGCCTGACACTGTCCTTCTCCAGCCTCGCCGATGCCGGTCTGCTGATCCTTCATATCGAGGGCGAGGAAAAGCAGGCGGTGCTGGAAAAGGCGCTGGCTGGCGAGGACGAAGCGGAAATGCCTATTCGCGCCGTGCTCTCCCGGGCCGAGACGCCTGTCGATATTTATTGGGCGCCCTGATCTCGATCAGAACGTCCTTGATCCATTTTGGTATCAACAATCATGTGGCCTTTTATCGAAGGCACGATGCTGTAGACCCGCCGGATGGCCGTAGCGCTTGGACAAGCGCGATGCCGCCGGCTGTTGCCCCTTGTCAGGAAGGATGCCGTCAATGAGTGCCGATCATCGTATCGAAGCTATCACCAAGCGGATCGTCGAGCGCTCCAAGCCGACCCGCGAAGCCTATCTGGATCGTACCCGCCGGGCAGCATCCAAGGGCGTCAACCGCGGGACGCTGGCCTGTGGCAATCTCGCCCACGGCTTTGCGGTCTGTTCCCCCGGGGACAAGGCGGCGCTGGCTGGCGACACCGTCCCCAATCTCGGCATCATCAACGCCTATAATGACATGCTCTCGGCCCACCAACCGTTTGAGACCTATCCGGCGCTGATCCGTAAGGCTGCGGCAGAGGTCGGCGGCGTGGCGCAGGTGGCCGGTGGCGTGCCCGCCATGTGCGACGGCGTCACCCAGGGCCAGCCCGGCATGGAACTATCGCTGTTTTCCCGCGATGTTATCGCCATGGCCGCCGGCATTGGCCTCAGCCACAACATGTTCGATGCGGCCGTCTTCCTCGGCGTCTGCGACAAGATCGTGCCCGGCCTTGTCATTGCGGCGCTGACCTTCGGCCACCTGCCCTCGGTCTTCATTCCCGCCGGTCCGATGACCACAGGCCTGCCAAACGACGAGAAGACCCGCATCCGTCAGCTCTATGCCGAAGGCAAGGTCGGCCGCGCCGAACTGCTGGAAGCCGAAAGCAAATCCTATCACGGTCCTGGCACCTGCACCTTCTACGGCACAGCCAATTCCAACCAGATGCTGATGGAAATCATGGGCTTTCACATGCCCGGCGCCTCCTTCGTCAATCCGGGCACGCCGCTGCGCGACGCGCTCACCAAGGAAGCCACCAAGCGGGCGCTGGCGATCACCGCGCTTGGCAACGAATACGCGCCATCAGGCGAAATGATCGACGAGCGCTCGATCGTCAATGGCGTCGTCGGCCTTCACGCCACCGGCGGCTCGACCAACCACACCATGCACCTGATCGCCATGGCGCGGGCGGCCGGCATCGTCCTCAGCTGGCAGGATATTTCCGACCTTTCGGACATCGTGCCGCTGCTGGCCCGGGTCTACCCGAACGGCTCAGCCGATGTGAACCATTTCCACGCCGCCGGCGGCATGGGCTTCCTGATCAAGCAATTGCTGCGGGCCGGCTTCGTGCATGACGACGTGCGCACCGTCTATGGCCAGGGTCTGTCTGCCTATACGATCGAACCGCATCTGAATGCCGACGGCACCGTCGACCGCCAGCCCTCGCCTGAAGACAGCGCCGATCCCAAGGTCCTGGCCCGCATCGAAACCCCGTTCCAGGCGAATGGCGGCTTGAAGATGCTGACCGGCAATCTCGGCAAAGCTGTCATCAAGATCTCAGCCGTCAAGCCGGAGCGGCATGTTGTGGAGGCACCGGCCATGGTGTTCCACAGCCAGCAGGACATGCAGGATGCCTTCAAGGCCGGCAAGATGAACCAGGATTTCATCGCCGTCGTGCGCTTCCAGGGCCCCAAGGCCAATGGCATGCCAGAACTGCACAAGCTCACCCCGTCGCTCGGCGTGCTGCAGGATCGCGGCTTCAAGGTGGCGCTGGTCACCGACGGGCGCATGTCCGGCGCATCAGGCAAGGTGCCGGCCGCCATTCACGTTACACCGGAAGCTGTCGATGGCGGGCCGATCGCCAAGATCAAGGACGGCGACATACTGCGCCTCGACGCCGTCGCCGGCACGCTGGAAGTGCTGGTCGACGGTGCCGAATTTGCCGCCCGCCCGGCGGTGACGGTCGATCTCTCCGACAACGAATTCGGCATGGGCCGCGAATTGTTTGCGCCGCTCCGCCGGATTGCCGGACCGGCAGACCAAGGCGCGAGCGTGTTGTTCTGATCTCGAAGTTGAGCCGCGTCTTTTAAGAAAGATCCGGCCCCCATCGCCTTCGCATGCGCCAAGACACGTTATCACCAACGCTGTTTTGCCTCACTCCAGCCGGTGCTTTCCCAGATCGCACCGGCTTTTCTATTTCCCCTTCGCGTCGGGTCCTATAAAACCCTCCTTGGGAGATAGACAGGAGTTCATAGTGTCATCACTTTACGACGGCGATCGCCATTCGGATGGATCGCAGCCCAATCTTTCCAAGCAGCCTAACAGTCATGCACCGCAGCCGGTTAGCGGTTGGCGTGAACGCTGGTGGCGGATCGTCGATCTGAAGATCGGCGTGGTGCCGGCGCCGATCTATATTCTGTTGTTCCTGCTCATCGCCGCCTTCGTGGCGACAGGCAAGGTTCCCTCCGATCTTACCATGTCGATCGCCATCCTCTCCTTCGGCGGCTTCTTCTTCATGCAGCTTGGCCGATGGCTGCCCTGGCTCGGCCTGATGGGCGGTGCGGCGATCATGTGCTTCGTCGTACCCTCGGCCATGGTGTTCTACCACCTCATTCCGCCGCCGGTGGCCGAAGCCATGGACACATTCGTCAAGAGCTCGAATTTCCTATACCTCTATATCGCCGCCATCATCGTCGGCAGCATCTTGAGCATGGATCGCAGCGTGCTGATCGCCGGCTTCCTGAAGATCTTCGTGCCGCTGGCGATCAGTTCCGTCGTCGCCATGATGGTCGGCACTTTGGTTGGCATGGGCACCGGGATGGGCTTCGAACACAGCCTGTTCTTCGTCGTTCTGCCGATCATGGCGGGTGGCCTTGGTGAAGGCGCCATTCCGCTGTCCATGGGCTATGCCGGGGTCATGTCGCAGCCGCAGACGGAGATTTTCGCCCAGATCATTCCGGTGGTCATGCTCGGTAGCTTTACCGCCGTCGTCCTTTGCGGGTTGCTGAATGTGCTCGGCAAGCGCTATCCGCATCTGACCGGCGAAGGGCGGCTACAGGCCGGCCTGCTGAATATCGACGTCAATGCCCGCCGCAGCGATGAGCCCGTTGACCGGGCAATGATCGCCACCGCTGGCGTCACCATCGTCACGTTTTATCTGGTCGGCGTGCTGGCGCAGCGGCTGTTTGATTTTCCAGCACCAATCACCATGCTGTTTCTGGTCGTCATCGCCAAGCTCGGCCAACTGGTGTCGCCGAGCCTGGAAGACGGTGGCCGCGAGGTCTATGCCTTCTTCTCGCGCATCGTCACCTGGCCGCTGCTGTTTGCCATGGGAATTTCATATACGCCCTGGCAGAGCTTTATCAGCGCCTTCACGGTGCAGACGGTGGTGACTGTTGTGGCAACGGTCTGCACGCTAATCGGCACCGGCTTTCTGTCAGCGCGGCTGGTCAAGATGTTTCCGATCGATGTTGCCGTGGTTGTCGGCTGTCACAGCGGCCAGGGGGGCACCGGCGATATCGCCATTCTGACCGCTGCCAACCGAATGAGCCTGATGCCCTTTTCGCAGATCGCCACTCGTATCGGCGGCGCAATCACTGTGACCTGCGCTATCATCGCCTTCCAGCACATGGCTTGAAACGGAGATGCCGCGCTTGAAGGCGCGGCATCCTCTTAACATATAGGTTAGTGTCGACTTACAGTTTCGCCATGTATTTCGGCAGTTCAGCCACCGTTGGCAACACGATCAGGGTTCTGATTTCGCCGCGCTTGTAGGCGGCCAGGAAGCGCGGATAATCCTGGAATACGACGCAGCCGCTGGAATCGCCGCGGATGCGCAGCATGAAGGTATGAGCTAGGAAGCCGTCGCGGCCATACATGCTATTGCCGCCAACAGGGGTCATGCGCAACGCCTCCACCCCATGGAACAGGCTTTCACGCGGCGACAGACGATAGATGTTCGGCGGCGTGACGCCACGGTTCTTGATATGGGCGGAGCGCGGATTATCACGATTTTCGCCGCGACCGGAATGGGCCGTCAGCTTTTCGCCGCTCGGCAGATAGACCGTTGCGCTTGAGATATCGTAGACGGCGACACCGCTGCCACGGCCCGGCAGGGATGCGCGCTTGCGGAAGATCGACGGGCTCTCGTCGTCATCCATCGTTTCCTGCGAGCGGGCATAGGCCAGCACCGTCTTCGGCGCATTCTTTTCCGGCGCCGACTTCAACGGAATGGTCTTCGGCTCCGTCTTCTGCGTCGAATCATTGTCTGCATCAGCTTCGGCCTTGGTGCCAACCAGGACTTCGCGGAAGGGATCGCCCTTTGGCCGTCTCAGCGGCGCAGGCACTGTCTCGGGCAACATCGCCATTTCAGTTGGCTTCACCGGCGGCGCAGCAGCAGCAATCGTTGCGGCAGCAGCAGTCGGTGCAGGTGCGACCGGGCCGCGATCGGCAACCAGGGTGGAGACCGGCTGCAACTGAGCCGGCAGCTGTTGATTGATCGCGCCAAGCGGCGGCGCTGTTTTCAAGATGGCTTCAGCCACCTGCTGCGGCGGCATGGCGGGTGTTGCTGGGGCGGATGGCTGTGGTGTCGCCTGGGCGACGTTCTGAACCTGCGGCTGGCTTGCCGGCTGTTTGAGAGCTGCCTCGGCAACCTCGCTGCCGGTATCGTTGCTCCAGCGCTGCGCGAGCGCCCGTTCGGCAATCGACACGGCGAGTGCCTGTTCGAGAATAGCGCGACCAGCCTGGTCGAGCGGCTTGGAAGCCGGTGCGGTAAGGGCTGCCATTTCCTGGCGAACCTCGGCCATCTTCTGCTTCACGGCCTCTACCGAGCGGCCATTGGTATGGCTGGCGACTGATAGAGGCGGCTTGGGCAGCATCAGGCTCTGGCGGAATTCGGAGGCCAGGTCCCGCGCAAACGGGGCCGAGGCAGATGTTTGCGAAAAGCTGAACCCATGCAGCGTGCTGAAGGTGACGGCGACCCAGAGACCGGCGGCAAGACCACCGCCGACAAGAGCCGCACCTGACATCAGCTTGGGGAGCAGAACGGATGTGGCCCGTCCCGATCGATCAGTGCCCGGAAAGAAATCAACGGCGAACGCCATACTCGTAAACTCGTACCCAAACAGCCTGCAGCGGCTGGCGGCTTCAAAACCGCAACGTTTGTACCAAGGCCAGCCGATCCCTTCGCCCCCCGCTTTCGCGGAACTTCGACTGTCTCTAAAGGATGAAGAAACTTGGTAACCAAAAGGTTTACGAATCGAGTTTTTTATTATCGAAATGTCTCATATTCATCCGCAGCGAGGGTCACCATGGCTTTACGGCATTTTTAGCGCATTCCGTCAGTGCGTGCTTGAACTGATCTTGATCTGCTGAGCGCGACGCAGAGCCACCGTAGAAATGCCGCTTCAGCCTGAATGGCAGGACTTTTCGCCTTATTTCCTTGATTTGGTTGAGCTTAATCCGGCAAGGGCTGCCCAAGTGAAGCGGCATGAACGGGGGAACTAAAGCGTTCCGTCCCATGGCGCGCCCGGCCTGCGGCATGCCCGACGGCTGTTTTGTCCGATAGCGGTCAGACGATCAGGGTTGCGCCTCACTGAAAACAAAATGGGGAGCCGAAGCTCCCCATCAACGATTCAAACTGAAAGTTTGTCAGGTATCGTACCGACCTTTACCTGGCTGCCCTGCAGACCTTGCCTTGGAGGCTTGCGCTTTAGGCAGACAGCCGGCCAGCACCTGTTGACGTGCAGGCTTACCAGCTGCGCACATCCAGAACCCGGTCGCGATGCGCCGGATGGGTACTGAACACGAAGATCCGGTCGATCTCCTTCTGGGTGAGCAACCGTAGGAAGCGGATCTCAGCCGTATTGTTCGGGAAGGTTTTCATGAGAACAGCGCCGACCTTGTTGATGCGCGCGTCAGGAATATCGAGATAAAACTGCTTGGGAAGATTATACTGGGTGAGAAGTGCGATAATCGCGCCGCTCTGCGAGATACGGATAATATCGCAACGGCGCGACGCCATATGCGTCATGCCCTTTTCAGTATATTCCAACCGGCCGGAATTCATCGTGTCTTCCATGCGGAACCGGTTTTCCCGGTCGTACATGAAGGATTCTTCCCTGCCCAGGTAGTTTGATCGACCCGCTGCCGTGCTCATAACGCTTACCCCACTCACGTCTTCACTGAGCTCAGGCTAGGCAACGGACATTAACAGAGAGTGATAAAACAGCAGGGGGGACAGGTGCAGCCCCTCTCCTGTTTTCTGGTGGTTAATAGAGCAAAAATGAATTCTACTTCTGCTTGTAGCTTTGCCCTTGCGCGTCAAATAAATGCAGTTTTTCTTTGGGTGCGGCAAAGCGCAGTCGTTCACCTTTGGTGACATTAGCAATGCCGGGCAGCTTGACCACAACGGGCTGCCCCTCGACCGGGCCGTCGACATACAGCATCGTCACCTCCCCGAGCGCTTCGACCAGCGACACTGTCCCTTCGAACAGGGCTGGACCTTCGGTGGCGACAGTGAGGTCCTCCGGGCGCACGCCAAAGCTTGCTGATTTGCCGGCATCAGCGGCTGGTACGGCAATCGGCACCGACAGAGTTGAGCGGTCCTTCAGCGCGATGCGGGTCTCCGGGCCTGCGTCGACGACAGTGACGGGCAGGATATTCATGGCTGGCGAACCGATGAACTGGGCAACAAACAGATTGGCGGGCCGCTCGTACAGCTCGAGCGGCGCCCCGACCTGCTCAATCCGCCCGGCCGAGAGAACCACGATCCGGTCGGCAAGCGTCATCGCCTCGACCTGGTCGTGGGTGACATAGATCATCGTGGTGTCGGACATCTGCTCGTGCAGCTTGGCGATCTCGATGCGCGTGGCAACACGCAGTGCTGCGTCAAGATTGGAAAGCGGCTCATCGAACAGGAAGACTTTCGGATCGCGGCAGATGGCGCGGCCGATCGCCACGCGCTGCCGCTGGCCGCCCGAGAGCGCCTTGGGCAGCCGGTCGAGATAGGGCTCGAGTTGAAGAATGGCTGCGGCTGAGCGCACTCGGCGCTCGATCTCCTGTTTGTCCTCGCCGGCGATCCGCATGCCGAAGGCCATGTTATCATAAACAGTCATATGCGGATAAAGCGCGTAGGATTGGAAGACCATGGCAATGCCGCGCTTGGACGGCGGCACGTCGTTGACAACATGACCATCGATGCGCATTTCGCCGCTGGTTATGTCCTCCAGGCCGGCGATCATCCGCAGCAATGTGGACTTGCCACAGCCGGACGGGCCAACGAAGACCACGAATTCACCTTTGGCGATTTCCAGGTCGATGCCATGCAACACCTTGACCTGACCATAGGCCTTGCGGATGTCTTTCAGGACCAAGCTTGCCATTGTCCTCCCCCTTTTTTCGGTTTCGAACTGCCAGACTGAGAACCAGCGGACAGGTCCGTTTGTATGATCGGAGGCTGTAAGGACAGCCTCCGATCCCTGTTGTTTTCGTTTGTCTGGTCGGGAAAACCGGATTGCGCTTTCCCCTGACAAACTTTAGCCGCGCGCGAACCATGCACTCCAGGCCGGCAGACGAATCTTGCCGCCCTCTGCAGTACCGGCGAAGCCATGGCCTTCCAGCGCCTGCCAGTCTCCATCCGGCAGTGGCAGATCCAGCGGCTCGGCGGAAATGTTGAAGGCGCACAGCACCGTCTCTCCCGCAAAGCTGCGCGCATAGACAAGACCGGTTTCGCTCACCGTATGGAAAGCGATTTCGCCCTTGATCAAGGCAGGCAGTGTCCGGCGAAAATGCAGGAAGCGGCGATACTGTTCCAGCACGCTGTCCTCATGACCTTCCTGGACATGCACGGCATTGAGGCTGTGTTCCACCGGGATCGGCAGCCAGGTCTTGTCGGCAGCGCTGAAGCCGGATTGTTTGGCAAGCGAATCCCAAACCATCGGCGTGCGGCAACCGTCGCGGCCTTTGAATTCCGGCCAGAACTGGATGCCGTAGGGGTCCTGCAGATCCTCAAAAGCGATGTCGGCTTCCGTCAGGCCAAGCTCCTCACCCTGATAGATGCAGACCGAGCCGCGCTGGGTCATCAGCACGGCCGCCATCAACTTGGCAAAGGCAGCGCGATCAGCGACAGTGGCACCCCACCGGCTGACATGGCGCACCACGTCATGGTTTGAAAAAGCCCAGCATGCCCAGCCCTCGGGTGCGGCCTCCTGAAAGGCCTTCTGCGTGTCGGCGACCAGCGTCGGCGTCAACGGTTCAGGCGCCAGAAATTCGAAGGCGTAGCACATCTGCATCTTATCGCCGCCGGACGTATACTGGCCGGCGATCTCCAAGCCATACTGGCTGTCGCCGACTTCGCCGACGGCAGCAATGGCCGGGAACTCGTCCAGTACGGCGCGAAAGCGCTTGAGGAATTCAAGGTTGTCCGGCTGGTTCTTGTCGTAGAGATGGTCCTGGAAATTATACGGATTGACCGCCGGCGCCGTCGACGCATTGCGTCTTTCGGGTGCGAGCGCCGGATTATCGCGCAGGTGCTGATCGTGGAAGTAGAAATTGATCGTGTCGAGCCTGAAGCCATCGACGCCACGCTTCAGCCAGAAGCGAACTGCATCCAGCACTGCTTCCTGCACATGCGGATTGTGCATGTTGAGATCGGGCTGCGAGGTCAGGAAGTTGTGCAGGTAATACTGCATCCGGGTCGGATCCCAGGCCCAGGCCGAGCCGCCGAAGATCGACAGCCAATTGTTGGGCGGCGTGCCATCCGGCTTCGGATCGGACCAGACATACCAGTCGGACTTGGCATTGATACGGCTGGAGCGGCTTTCGACGAACCAGGCATGCTGATCGGAGGTGTGGGAGATCACCAGGTCGATCATCACCTTGATGCCAAGCCGGTGAGCTTCGGCGATCACCGCGTCGAAATCGCCAATCGTGCCAAACATCGGATCGACATCCGTATAGTCAGACACGTCATAGCCGAAATCCTTCATCGGCGAGGTGAAGAAGGGGGAAATCCAGATCGCATCGGCGCCAAGGCTTGCCACATGTGGCAGGCGGGCGGTGATGCCCTTGAGATCGCCGATGCCGTCGCCGTTCGAATCCTGAAACGAGCGCGGATAGATCTGGTAGATCACAGCACCGCGCCACCAATCCTTGTCGGGCGCCGCGGCACTATCAAAAACAGCATTCATGAAAAGGGATCCTGTTGCACTTTTGGGGAGGGAGGACATGAAAGACGGGAGCGGCCGTGCATCAGCCGCCCTTCACAGAGCCGGCCAACAAGCCGCGCACGAGGTAGCGCTGCAGCACGAAGAACACCAGCAGCGGCACGATGATGGTAATGAAAGCCGACGCCGTCAGGATTTCCCAGTTAGCGCCGCGTGATCCGAGCAGGTTGACGAGCCGGCCGGTTAGAACCAACTCATCATTGCCGGTGCCGAGGAAGACCATGGCGACCAGCAGGTCGTTCCAGGTCCACAGGAACTGGAAGATCGCGAAGGACGCGAGCGCCGGATAAGACAGCGGCAGCACGATCTTGATGAAGATCTCGAAATCGCTGGCGCCATCGACCCTGGCCGATTCCATGATTTCACGCGGCAGGCCGGCGATATAATTGCGCAGGAGATAGATGGCGAGCGGCAGGCCGAAGCCCATATGGGCCAGCCAGATGCCGAGATAGGTTTTTGACGGCACGCCGAAGAAGGCGCCGACATCGTTATAGATCCTGAGAAGCGGGATCAGCGACATCTGAAGCGGCACGACCAGCAGCCCGACAATGGTGGCCAGCAGCAACGAGCGACCGGGAAAGGGCATCCAAGCCAGCGCATAGGCGGCAAAGGCTGCCACGAGGATCGGAATGATCGTCGCGGGAATGGCGACCGTCAGCGAGTTCATGAAGGATTTGCCGATGCCCTCGGCATTCAGCACCGTGCGATAATTGTCGAGGCTGAAGCGCGGCGGCTGCGTGGCAGTGAAGAAGATACGCTGACCGCGAGACCCTTCGAAGGATGTGTTGGAGGTCAGCTTGAAGGTGCCGTCCTCAGCCACCGTCAGGCTCTGGCCATCCTTCAACTGGGCCGTTTCGCCGGCCTTGAATTCTTCGGGCTTGAGGCTGGATGTGCCGAAGGCGCTGACCTTACCGGAACCGCCTTCCAGAACATTCCCAGTGATCACGAAGAGCGGCCCTTCCTGATGCTGGGCTTCGGCACCGGGAGCGCGATAGATGTCGTTCTTGCTGGAACTGGTCAGTGCCGTCCACCAGCCGGAGGCGACAATCTGGTTCTTGTCGCGCAGCGACGTCACGAGAAGGCCAATAGTAGGAATAGTCCAGAGCAGGACCAGCAGCAAAACCGTGGCATGGACGGCGATATTCAGCGGCGAGAGAGCCCGTGTGCGCATGTCAGTGGCCTCCCATTTCGCGGCGTGCGTTGCGGATATTCCAGATCATGATCGGCACGACCATCAGCATGATGACGACAGCAATGGCCGCCCCTCGCCCGAAATCGCCGCCACCGCGGAACATCCAGTCGAACATTAGATTGGCCAGAACCTGGGTCTGCCATTGGCCGTTGGTCATGGCCAGCACGATATCGAAAACCTTGAGGACGAGGATGGTGATTGTCGTCCAGACCACGGCGATCGTGCCCCAGATCTGCGGCACCTTGATTTTCAGGAAGATCTGCCAAGGATTGGCGCCATCGATGACCGCCGCCTCAATGGTCTCCTCGGGAATGCCGCGCAACGCAGCAGATAGCAGCACCATGGCAAAGCCGGTCTGGATCCAGATCAGGATGACCATCAGGAAGAAATTATTCCAGAAAGACAGCGAGATCCATACCTGCGGCGTGCCACCGAACCAGACGACGATGGCGTTGAGCAGGCCGATCTGGGCCTGACCTGCATCGCGGTAGTCGTAGACGAATTTCCAGATCACCGAAGCGCCGACGAAAGAAATCGCCATCGGCATGAAAATCAGCGATTTGGCGATATTGCCCCACCAAATCCGGTCGGTCAGCGCCGCGATGATCAAGCCGAACAGCGTCGCTCCCGTTGGCACCACGATCAGCCAGAGGATGTTGTTGAAGATCGAAAGGCGAAACTCGCCGTCAAAAATCATCCAGCGATAATTGTCGAGACCGACAAATTGCGTGCCGGACCGGTCATAGAGCGAATAGGCGATCGAGGAAAACAGCGGATAGACCAGATAGATGGCGAGCGACAGCAGCGCCGGACCAAGAAACAGCCACGGACGGATCTGGCTCGATATCCGCAGATTGCGCGAGGCGCGGGCGAGATCGGGACTGTTGGAGGGAAACAATCGATCGAGGATCAGGTTCGACCCGAAGAAATAGGCGAGCGCTGCACCGACGCCGACCACGATGGTCACCAATGCGTATAAAAGCTGTTCCACGGTTCCGGCCTCCCAACCTGCCTGACGAGATGTGGCCAGGACCGCCGCCTGATGGCGAGGGTCCTGGCCGCTTTCGAACCTTACTTCAGGCCATCCCAGGATTTCTGGATACCCTTGGCGACGTCTTCGGCGGATTTGCCGCCAGCATAGTCGACCATGGCGGTCCAGAAGGCACCCGCGCCGATTTTGCCGGGCATCAGGTCGGAGCCGTCGAAGCGGAAGGTGGTGGCATCGAGCAGGATCTTGCCCTGCTTCTTCAGCGGAGCATTGGCATAGGTGTCCTGATTGGCCGACTTGAAGGCCGTCAGGAAGCCAGATTGCGCCATCCAGACTTCATGCGCAATCGGGGTCTTGATGAAGTCGATAAAGGCGCGCGCGCCGGGCGAATCCTTGGTAATCATCGCCAGCGTGCCGGCACCTTCGACCGGATTGCCAAGTTCAGGCTTGCTTGCATAGTTCGGCGTCGGGAAGAAATCGACATCCTGACCGACGACGGTACCCTGCGGGAAGAAGGACGGAATAAAGGAGGCCTGATGGTGCAGGTAGCACTTGGGCGGCGAGGTAAACAGGCCCTTCGGGCTATCGCGGAAATCGGTTGAGGCAACGCCGGCGGCACCACCATCGACGAATTTCGGATTGCGCGAGAACCAACCGTATTCCTCGATGGCCTTTACCACCTTCGGATCGTCGAACTTGATCTCGTTCTTCACCCACTTGTCATAGACATCAGCGGGATAGAGCCGCAGCATCAAATCCTCGACCCAGTCGGTGGCCGGCCAACCGGTGGCGCCGCCGGAACCGAGACCGATGCACCACGGCACGCCGCCGTCGGCAGCGATCTTCTCCGTCAGCTTCTTCAGGTCTTCCATGGACTTCGGCACGTCATAGCCGGCATCCTCGAAATTCTCGGGCACGTACCAGATCAGCGATTTCAGGTCGATCTTGTAGGGGAAGCCGTAGATCATCGGCTTGCCGTCCTTGCCCTTGTAGGTGGCGAGGTCAACCCAGGACTGGCCGGCAGAGAAATTGTCCTTCAGCCACTTGGAGTTATCTTCGCCAAGCGGCGTCAACGCGCCCTTGGCGGCGAGATCGGCGACCAGGCCAGGCTGCGCCAGAATAGCGACATTGGGAGGGCTGCCAGCCTGGGTATCGATAACGATCTGCTGCTCGTAATTCTCAGAAGAAGAGTATTTGACATCGGCACCGGTGGCCTGGCGGAAATATTCTAGCACGCTTTCAAACAGCGTCTGGTCTTCGCCACGCCAGGGACCGAAAATCGTGATGGTCTGGCCCTTCAGTTGATGGGACTTGGAAAATTCCTCATAGCTCTTCCAGTTGAAACGGGCATCCTCGCCCGGCTTGAACTTCAAATCGGCAGCATTGGCGCCGCCCGCGAGCAAGCAAAGCGCTGCAATCCCCGTCAGCAGATGTTTTTTCACGAAAATCCCTCCCTTTAATCCAGACCTGTTGTGGTGGCCGTTCCACGCCCTAAAAAGCTGAAACCATTCCGTTCGCGCTCTAAATCCAACTCCCAAAGCGCTTTGGTTGGAAACAATCATCATTGTTCGCGCGAGAGTCAAGCGGATTAGTGGCTAATCTGCCCATCCTCCAGCTGGAAAAATGGAGCGCCAGTTAATTTGGGGAAGGGTTCGGCCTAAAAATCCATTTTCAGTTTGCAGCATTTGGTACGGCTGGTATTTTGAAAGCGCTTTGGGTGTGGGAGAACCCAGGCAAATCATAAAATTGACAGCATCACGCCACGTTCGGCATGAACGACGATGCTGGAGGGAGGACGTTTCCGCGTGAACCTGAAAGAATTGTCGCAGATGCTCGGTCTGTCGCAGACGACGATCAGCCGGGCATTGAACGGCTATCCGGAAGTCAATGAAGAGACCCGGCAGCGGGTGGCGAAGGCTGCTGCAGAGACCGGCTATCGGCCCAATCGGGCAGCACTTCGGCTGGCAACTGGCAAAGCCGGATCACTGGGGCTGGTCATGCCGATTTCCCCTGATCTCAGCGCCGACATCCATTTTGCCGAGTTCCAAAGCGGTTTGGCGGAAGCCTGTCTGGAGCATGAATTTCATTTCGTTATCATTCCAGCCCATCCCGCCGCCGAGCAGCAGGCTATCAGAGGCCTCGTCGGCAGCGGCGCCGTCGATGCCTTCTATCTCGCTTATCTCCGGGCCAACGATCCGCGCATTGCCATGGCAAAGTCGCTCTCCGTGCCGTTCATCGTGCACGGCCGGTCGCAGGGCATTGCCGAAGACTATCCCTATCTCGATATCGACAACGAGCAGGCCTTCCATCAGGCAACGGAATTGCTGATCGGGCTTGGCCATCGCCATTTCGCGCTGTTAAACGGGCCGGAAGAGCTGGATTTTGCGCTGCGCCGCCGGATCGGCGCGCAAAAGGCGCTGATGGCTGCGCAGCTAGAACTGCCACCTGCCGCGATCAGTCACACCCAGATGACAGACCAATGGGGCTACCGGAAAATGAGCGCCCTGCTGCAGGGACCGGTTCGACCGACAGCGGTGCTGTGCGCCAGTACCGTGCTGGCGCTCGGTGCAGTGCGGGCGATCAATGACGCTGGGCTGACGGTCGGGCAGGATATTTCCCTGGTTGCCCACGACGACGACCTGCCGCTCCTGAAGCCCGAGCATTTTCGGGTGCCACTGACCACGACACGGTCATCGCTTCGCGACGCCGGACGGCGCGTGGCGCAACGGCTGATCGCCGATATCGACACGCCACCGCAAGGCCCGCCGCTCCAGGAGCTCTGGCAGGCGGAACTGGTGATCCGGGCCTCCACCGGCCCGGCGCCCTCATGATTTAGCAGTTTCCGATTGGCAAGACCGGTTCCCACTTTTCCTGGAAATGTTTGCTTCCACGCATTTCCGGACGGAAAACCGGTTCCCACTTTTCCTGAAAATGCTTTTAGAACGTCGGCGCTTCTTTGTCCGCGCTGCGGTAGGCGGCGATGACGGTGTTGGCCATCAGCATGGCGATGGTCATCGGGCCGACACCACCGGGTACGGGACTGATGGCACCGGCCTTGGCCTGGCACTCGCCAAAGGCGACATCGCCGACCAGCTTGGTCTTGCCCTCACCCTTTTCCGGGGCATCGACTCGGTTAATGCCGACATCGATCACGGTGGCGCCATCCTTTACCCAATCGGCCTTGACCATTTCCGCACGGCCAACGGCGGCAACGAGAATATCCGCCTGCCGAGCGAGGCCCGGAAGGTCTCGGCTGCGGGAGTGCGCCATTGTTACGGTCGCATTGGCATTGAGCAGCAATTGCCCCATCGGCTTGCCGAACAGGTTGGAGCGGCCAATCACCAGCGCGTTCAGCCCGGAAAGGTCACCGCCGTGGATCTGGCGCACCAGCAGCATGGCCCCTGCCGGCGTACAGGAAATCAGGCCGGTCTTGAGATCGCCAGTCGCCAGCTTGCCGGCATTGACGATGTGCAGCCCGTCTACATCCTTTTCCGGCAGGATCGACTGGATTACAGCCTCACTGTCGAAATGCTTGGGCAGCGGCAATTGCACGAGGATGCCGTGAATGGCCGGATCGGCGTTCAGGCTTGCCACGAGATCGAGAAGCTGCTGCTGGGTCGTCTCCAGCGGCAGGGTATGCTGAACGGAATTAAAGCCACACTGCTTGGCCATCCGGCCCTTGGAGCCGACATAGGCGTGGCTGGCCGGATCATCACCGACGATCACCACGGCAAGACCGACCTTCTGGCCGACCGCCTGCTCGAAAGCCTCGGAACTATTTTTGACAGCCTCGATAACCGATGCCGCTACCTGTTTCCCGTCAATCACCGTCGCCACGCGTGGTTCCTCTCGTCGAAAAGGCTAGAGCATTTCCAGGAAAAGTGTGAAACGGTTTTCCGTCCGGAAATGCGTTAAAACAGATCAGAGCACTGCAGTGCCCTGATCACCCGCTGAAGACGGGCTTATGACCAAGGTAGCTAACATCGCGGTGGGCGCTGTCAAAGGCAAAAGCTGCGGTAAGCCTGAAAAAATGCAGACAGCCCGCATGGCTCGGGACGAACCATGCGGGCTGTCGAAACTTTTATTGTCGGCTCCCGGACAAATGTCAGGAGCGCGCAGACGCCCGTTCACGGCGCGCTTCCATCTTGAAGCGCAGCACATGCATCAGGAAGACCGGAATACCGATAAGGTACCGGCGCCAGAGGCGGCTCGGCTCGCGGGTCAACCGATAGAGCCATTCGCAGCGGATCTTGCGCATCCACAGCGGCGCGCGCGGCATGGTGCCGGAGACAAAATCGAACAGCGCGCCCACGCCGAACACCACCCGCGCATGCTGCGGCTTGATGTGCTGCGCGATCCATTTTTCCTGCAGTGGCGTGCCCATACCCACAAGCAGGACGTCGATTTTGGCGTCCTCCAGCCGCTCGAGAATAATCGGCAGTTCCTCACTGTCGAAGAAGCCATCGGCAACCGGCACGAATTCATGCCAGGGGGCATGCTTGCGAAACCGGGCGATAGCGCCGGCCAGCACGCCGGGCTTGGCACCGAGCAGGCCAATCCGGCGCGGCTCTTCCATATAGGTAAACAGGGCCGGCACGAAATCGGTACCGTTCAGATTGGCGGCAAAGGGCTGGCCATCGATGATGCTGGCGGCAAGATCCATGCCGATGCCATCGGGCAGCACGATATGGTTCTTGAGGACCTCGCGGTAAGCGGCGTCCTTCATCATGATATTGATATTATTGGCATTGAGGAAAGACACCTGCGCGTGGGCGCCGGGCGTGGCCGCGTATTGGGCGATCAGGCTCAGTCCAGAGACCCAGGAGAGATCAAAGATCGGCATGCCAAACAGGATCTTCTTCGGCGCAATCTCTTCGGCAGTGGAAATCAGGTTCATCGGGTGGAACTCATCATCATGATGGAGGCGGCCGCTGCGCAACCAGTCCCCGGCCAGATCCTGGCGCACCCGGTGGATAAGGCGTGCCGTACTGATCTGCTCATCAGCATCGGCAACGGGAGCTTTGCGCGTAGAAAGAGTATTCATAAACGAGACGAGCCAGATTGAAACCGTGTCCAGGCTAGCAGACAGGCATAAAATCCGGCTTAAACAGCCCGGTAGAAATAGGAGCTTTTCGTTTATACTTCGTTTACTGCAATCTTGTGGCGACCGGCCCGGTCCATCGGACCGGCTGCATGATGTATAAGGCTTACTCAGCAGGTGCTGCGGATTCCGGCGGCTTCTGTCCTTCGACGATCTTGACCGCCGGCAGCAGCTTCGGCTTACCGCCGCCGCCCTCGCGGATATCATCCTTGCCGAGGAAATCGAGCTGCTCGATCAGCACGTCATTGATGACATCGGTGCCCAGCCGCTTGTTGATGCCGGTCTTGATCGCCTGCTTGAAGCCCTCGACATCAAGTTTGGTCGATTTCGACAGGTCGACCATCCGATTGCCCACCAGCAGCGTGAACAGTTCGTCCGTGGTCAGCGCCGTCATCGGCATCTGCAACCCCTCGGCCTTCTGCTTGTCGACCATGAAAGAGAAGCGACCGATGAAATAGCCCTTCACCGCGCCATTATCGAGGAACGGCACGGTGATGGATTCGCCTCGCACCACTTCTGTCGGCGGCGCCTTGGATTCTTCCACCGGTGGCGGCGCAGTGGCCAGTTTCACGGAGAAATAAACCGCCACCAGAGCGACGATGCAGGCCCAGACGCCGGCTAGAACAATCTTGACCATCAATTTTCTCTATAGAGAAACTGTTCCTGGGAGTAAGTGCCATCGCCATCGGCTTCCTGCACCGCGGTACGCAAAATATCGGCAACAGCTTTCACCGCCTCCAGATGAGCCTCGACCCGTCTTGCGTTCAGGGCCAGCTTCTTCTTCAGGCCATGCATCTGCTCGACATAATTGACGGCCACTTCCTTGGGGTCGGTATCGCGAAACAGCATGGTCAGTTCATAGAGGCAGCGGCTCTTGTGTGCGTTCGAAACCTTCAGGTCGAATTCCGGATCCTTGCCGATCCGTTGGTTTTCATTGTCAACGATCATTTCGAGGCGGCCAAGAACGGTCTTGATCCGGTAGTCCTGGGTCACGTGTTCCATGAAAACTTTGTTCCTTGAATTCCGACGCGCATTCCCCCGCGCTGCGGCACGGGGGCTTGCCGTCATTTCTTATAGGTTAAGCCTTGACCAGCTTTCGCCGGGTCAGACGATGGTGTCGCTACCGGATACCCACCCGCCTGTCGCAAGGTCGGGGTCTCCGGAAAAATCTCAGACGGTGGCTGAAGTCGTGTTGGAATAAGGCGCGGCAACGTCGTCCTTGTTCTGCGCCGACTCCGACAAGCCGAGCGTCTTGCGCTCGATCTCGTCGAGCCGCATCTGCGCCATGTTCTTCTGGGCCGGATCGGTGGTCAGGTTCTGAACCCCATGGCCGCGTAGCTTTGCCAGTTCGTCGGCATACATCTGCTTCGCTATGCCGACGCCACCGCGCTCGGAGATCGTGTTGCCGATCTGCTCGGCCATCATGCTTTTCCAGATCTCGCCGGCATTGCCCTTGCCGTAAACAGCTTCGCTATCCTTGGGCAGCATGTTGGAAATGAAGTTCTGCAGCACGATACCTTCGTACTGCCGATAGGGCTTCGGGATATCGCTTGCCTTGATCGAATTGGTGGCGCGATTGGCAAGGCCTGCCTTGGTGGCGGCGCCATCGTTGAGTGCGTTCATCGCCACTTCAAAGCCAGCACTTTTTTCATTCAGGCTGGCCGCCTGGACGCTCGCCCGCGCCGACTGCAGCCTTTGCTGAGCCTCAGCCATGGCGGACGGTTCAGCCGCCCGTACCACGTCCATAACAAGATCGCTCGGAGGAGAAATAGCCACGGTCATCGTTCCCTGAAAATCAATACGAGAACGACTATCCCTTGTGAAGCTTGCTGGAGGCTGGTGTGGCAAGTGTGAGATCGATCAGATCCTGAAGCGCCTGGTCTTCGGCCTCGCGATCCTCCGCATCCCGCGCTTCGTACATCTTGTCTTCCAGCCGCTCCGCCTTGGTGCGCTGGCGCAGAACCTTGTTTTCCTGAACGCGCTGCACGTCGGCCATGCGCCGGTCGTCGCTGGACAGGCGGGCGAAGCGTTCGGCATAGGATTGGGCAAACAGCCGGTGCACCGGATCCATCGAGCCAAGCGCTTCGATCGTGCGATCGAGGCCGGCGGAAATTTCCGCGCGCTGGCGGGCAGTTTCGACCAGATCGAATTCGGCGATCTTCTCCAGATGCCGCTGGACATTGACCAGCCGCTTCAGCTTCTTGGATTTCTTATCGGGTCCCATGGCGCGGCCTCATCGATCGTGCAGGAAACATCGCTCATTCCCCGTCAGCGGCCGAGAAAGATCGGCATGAAGGCATCGGCGAACTGGCGCATCATCACCCCGATCGACCAATAGACGAGCAACAGCCCGCCGGTGATCAGATAGGGGGTCGAAATATAATAGACCGGGATCTGCGGTGCGAGTTTGTTGACCAGGCCAACGCCGACGTTGAACATCAGGCCGTAGATGATGAAAGGGCTCGAGAGCCGCAGCATTAGCATGTAGGTACGCGAGGCCGTATCCGTCAGCGTGATCAGCATCTTCTGCGTATCCGGCACGCCACCCATCGGCATGACCGTATAGCTATCGATCAAGGCGCGGAACACGATGTGATGAAAATCCATCATGAACAACATCATCAGCCCACAGAAGCTGATCATGTTGGTCATCTGGTTTTCGGGGCTGTCTTCCAGCACGTCGGGCATGGTCGTGCCGTTGAAGCCGATCATCATGGTGAGAATCGAGCCGGCAAATTGCAGGCCGAGCGTGAAGATCCTGGTAATCATGCCAAAGACAACGCCGATCAGCGTTTCCGTGGCGATCAGCGCGACGAACATGGAGCCGCCGCCGCTGACCTTTGGATAGACCGTGTCCCACAGCAGCGGCGTGCAGGCCATCGACACGGCAACCGCCACCAGCAGGCGCACCTGGGTCGGCACGCGCGACGCGGCAAAGCCCGGCATGGTCATGAAGCAGGCACCGATGCGGCAGAACACTAGAAACAGTGCCAGCACCGATCCCTGCGGGTCGCTCATCATGAAATAGATCCCAGGATCTTGATCTCGATGCCCTTAGCCAGTTCGACATGCGACAGAACGGGCAAAGTGGCAAACAGACGCTCAATAATCATGCGCACATAAGACCGCGTTTCCGGCGAGGTGACAAGCACGAAAGGCAGGCCGCGATCCATGAATTCACGGATAACCCGGCTTGCCTGCTCGCTGAATTCCTCGAGCGAGCGTGGATCGATGTCGAACTCGACCACTTCGCCCTTGTTGTCGCGCTTCAGCGCCTGGTGGAACACCAGATCCCACTTGCTGCCGAGACGCAGCACGCGCAGCACACCGTTGTCGGTCAAGTCGCCGCACAGCTGCTGGGCCATGCGCACCCGCACGTGTTCGACGATCTGTTCGGTCTTGCGCACATGCGGCGCCAGCTCGGCCACGGCTTCGAGAATGAGATGCAGGTTGCGGATCGACACGCGCTCCGACAGGAGCAGTTTCAGCACCGCCTGCAGGCCCGAATAGGACATGTGCGAGGAGCAGATTTCGTCGGCGAGTTTCTTGTATTCCGGGTCCAGTCTGTCGATCAGGATCTTCACATCCTTGTAGGACAGAAGCTGCGGCAGGTTGTTGCGGATCACTTCGCTGAGATGGGTGAGGACGACCGAGACGTTGTCGATCGGATGGAAGCCCTCGCGCTTCAGGTCCTCGGTAAAGGTCTCCATGATCGAGACGGCAGGCATGCCGAAGGCGGGTTCGCGGATCTCGTCGCCGGGAATACGAGGCTTGCGACCATTGCCTGTCACGACGAGCACTTCGCCGACACGCAGCATGTTGGACGCGATCGTCGTGCCGTGGATGCGGATATGATAGGCCTTGTCGGGAATACCGATGTCGTCGGTGACCTTGATTTCCGGCACCACGAAACCGTATTGGCTTGCGAATTTCTTGCGCATCTTGCCGACACGGAAAGCCAGTTCCTGATGCGAGCCCAGCAGACGGGTCGAGACAAGCTTGCCGAGAGCAAGCTCGATCTCGGAGGTCTTGAGGACGCTCTTGACCGAATCCTTTTCGGCTTCCTTGTTCTGGCTGACCTTCTTTTCCTCGATCTGACGCTTGGCGAGATTGGCGGCTTCCACCTGACGGGGAATGTACCAGCTGCCGAAGGCCATGATGCCGCCCAGGGTCACGAAGGGGACCAATGGCAGACCCGGAATAATCGCGAGCAGGAACATCAGCGCCGCAGCGACCGACAGGGCGCGCGGATAGCCGCTCAGCTGATTGATGACCGCTTCGTCCGTCGAGCCGGCATTGCCGCCGCGGGTGACGAGAAGGCCGGCGGCCAAGGAGACGATCAGGGCGGGGATCTGCGAAACCAGACCATCGCCCACCGACAGCTTGACGAAGACGTCAGCAGCTTCGCCAACCGGCATGCCGTGACGGAAGTAGCCGATGACGATGCCGCCAAAAATGTTGATGGCGGTAATGATCAAACCGGCGACCGCGTCGCCGCGCACGAACTTAGAAGCACCGTCCATGGCACCGAAGAACGAGCTTTCCTGCTCCAGTTCCTTGCGCCGGCGCTGAGCCTCGCTTTCATTGATAATGCCCGCCGACAGGTCGGCATCGATCGCCATCTGCTTACCGGGAATGGCATCCAGGGTGAAGCGGGCGCCGACTTCCGCGATACGGGTGGCACCCTTGGTGATGACGATGAAGTTGACCGTAACGAGGATGGCAAAGACGATCAGACCGATCACAAAATCGCCGGACATGACAAGTCCGGCAAAGCCGGCAATCACGCTGCCCGCCGCGTCATGCCCCTGATGACCATGTGACAGGATCACGCGCGTCGTCGCAATGTTCAACGACAGACGCACCATGGTCGAAATCAGTAGGATGGTCGGGAAGGACGAGAAATCCAGCGGCCTTTGGATCCACAGCGACACCATCAGGATCAGCACGGAAAAGGCGATGGAGAAGGCCAATCCCATATCGATCATGAAAGGCGGGATCGGCAGGAATAGAATGCATAGAATGGCAACAATGCCCATCGCAAAGCCGATTTCTCGACTGCGATTTGTGGCCATTGCCGGAATGGGGGTCGTCGGTGCTTGCGCCATGTCCTGTTCCGTCTCTTCATGAGAAGGCTGGCGAATCGAAAGAATTCGCCGAGAGGACTACAGGACTAATCAGCCAAGCTTGCGCGAAGATGCCTAGAGCATGACCAGACAGAAACCGCGCGAAGATGAAGTATTACGGCGCTGGCGTTTTTCAGGAAAGGTGGAAACCAGTCCAACTATCCGAACCTGACAGACCTAAAGCATGTCGCATTTAATTGCCCGCAATTAAACGATAACGTACATGCGACAAAAGAAGAGCTAAAGCGTGTTGCCGTGAAGCCTACTCACGGCAACACGCTTTAGAATCCGGATTGCACTCGGGAAAATACAAGATTTGCAAAGATCGAGATCTGGGCGCCGACGAAAGGCGCAGAAATGCCAATGGTGATCATGATGGCCACGATTTTCGGCACGAAGGTCAGGGTCATTTCCTGAACCTGGGTCAGTGCCTGGATCAGCGCGACCACCACACCGACAATCATGGCTGCGAGAACGGCCGGACCCGAGGCGACCAGTACCGTCCAGACGGCGGTGCGCATGATGTCGAGGGCGTCGGCTTCATTCATTGGAATTCCTCCAGCGGCCTCATGCCACCTGATTCCCGGCTATTATTACGGCAAAATTCCCCAGACCGATACCGGAAAGGGGACTTTTGCCGAGAAGACTGATGGTATCCGCATGCCGCTCCGAAGCGGCAAAATGCATCAGGAGCCGGTCTTGAACTGGACGCCCGTTTGCAGCGGCACGGAACCGCCGGCACTGGTGGTGAGCGTCACGGCATCGTCGCTGACCTTGACGTTGGACACGACACCGGTGGTGGCGCCATCCGAGCTGGTGACTGTCTTGCCGACGATATCGCCTGCACGTGTCAGTGCCTCGGCCTGCAGCATGGAGCGCAGCAAGGTATTGGTCTTGATCGACTGCTCCACCTGCGAATAAGTGGCGAGCTGAGAGACCTGTTGGGTCGCATCCATCGGCTGGGTGGGATCCTGGTTCTGCAGCTGCGCGATCAGCAGCTGTAGAAAGCTGTCGTAGTTCATCGATGCACTGGCGGCATCCGATGTTGCCGAAGCGTTGGCGAACGGATTGGTATAAGTCGTCGAGGTCGTCGAACTCTTGGAGGTCGCCGAAGTCGTCGCGTCTACCGCCATGGCGCAATCTCCTTGCGGATCTGTTCGATCGTCGCAGGTGCCATTTCCTGGTTGTGGAGGATCCGGTCTTCGATCGGATAGAGGCCGCGAATGGCCTTGAGTGCGTCGAATGCCCGGCCTGAGACCACCTGAGCGTCGATCCGCTTCAGCTCGGCCAGCACTTCGTCATCCTGGAAGCAGGAGAGCAGCATGACGATCGACTTGCGGAACATCGTCATCGTCTGTTCCTTGCCCTCCGGATTGATCAGGATCATCTGGGCGATGAAATAGAGCTGACGCAGCGGGGTATTGGCATCTTCCGGCTGGAGCACGTGGTTTTCCAGCAGGAACGTCACATCGTTCAGGAACTCAAGGGCAACCTTCCGGTCAACGCGCAGAACGGCGCCATTGATAAAGATTCGTTCCCCGGATTTCAGCGAGATTCGCAAGGTGCTCTTCATTTAAGTCCATCCCTAATGATGGTGGTTACGTCGATGATCCCTTGGTAGTTGTCGGACTCCCGCTTTCTGATGCGGTCGCATTCCTTCAGTATCCAAAGGGCAATGGAAATGAGATTGGCGCGAAGCTCCGTGCCAAGCTGGTTGTCAGGCTGCTTCAGATCCTCAATGAAGCGGATCCAGACGCGGCGCGTGTAATAAAGAGCTTCAATGCCTTCTCGGCCATAGCGGCCGGCATCCCGGGCCTGGCTCAGCAAGTCTATTGATCGTTCTAGAACTTGGCGCTCACGCTCTTTGGCGTCGGCAACCCCGTCCTCCATGATCTCGTTGTAGGAAAACTGGTACATCTAGATTTCCTTTACTCCTACTCACCCTTGATCATCAAAGGTAATCCACAAGGCTGAGCTTCTGCAAGCGTGAGGTCAAGGTGTACGATGTCTCAACCAGGGACTGCAGATTGTTCAGACGGGTCGAGGCTTCATAAGCATCAACACCTGTCAGGTTGCTTAATTGCGTTTCGATAATGTCCTTCTGAGAGTTTAAGGAATCGTTCGCTTTGGTAACGCGCTCCTGAGACAAACCCAGCTGGGTCCGCTCGTCGTTGAGGCCGGATACGGCAAGACCCGAATATTCCACCGCCTTTTTGACCATCGCGTTGCGGGTCGCGTCGGAATAGTTGCTCTTGAGCATCTCCGTCCCGATCACCGAAACCAGACCCATGTAACGGAAACCGTTTGCATTGGCGCTGGAAGAGCTCTGAACGACTTCGTTCTTGCTGATCCGGCTCTGCATCGTATCGTCGGTGGCCGAGGACCAGTTGTCCGTCCAGTCCGATCCGGTGAAGGACGGCTCCAGCACGTTCTCCATGAAGTCGGTCATCTGATCGGCGGTGATGCTGCTTGCGCCGGAATCATCCGGAGACATGCCAAAATAGTTGGAAAACAGACTGTCGAAAGACTGCTTCGCCTTGCTGAGCGTGCCGTCGGATGCCACTTCGCTGTAGTCTGCGATTGGCTTCACATCGGTGTTGACGCCGGAAAACAGATATTCGCCGTTGACGGAGGTGTTGGCGGCGCCAGTGAAACTGGCAAGGGCATCCTTCACGGTCTGCTGTGCCGAGTTCAGCGTCGTACTGTCTGAACTGTTGCCAAGCCCAACCAGGGTCGACTGGATCTTGGTTGCCGCCGTCGCCATCGTGTCCAGCGCCGTCTGGGACGAGTCGAGACGGGTCGATACGATCGAATTGGTGCTGATCAGCGACTGAAGCCGCAGGGAATCCCGGTTCAGATCCACCGCGGAGGAGCTTTTGGCGCCGAGTTCGGTGCCCACGTCCGCAAATTTGCCTGTTGTGACTTCCGTCTGCGCTTCCGACATCTGCTTTTGCGCATCGCTGATCGTGAGGCGCATGGCATTCTGGATAGTCAGGCTGGATATGCTTGATGTCTTCATGACTTATGCGATCTCCAGAAGCGATTTCAGCATTTCGTCGACCGCGTTGATCAGTTTGGTCGATGCCTTGTAGGACTGCTCGACATCGAGCATCTTCGACAATTCTTCGTCCAGGTTGACCCCGGTCTTGTTTTGATAGGCCTCAGTTGCCCGCTGCGACAGGGCAGCCTTCGTCTCGTTGGCCGAATCCGAAGCAGAGCGATAGCTCTCCAGCCAGCCGACCGAATTGGAAGACAAGTCCATGACATTGGAGGTGTCGCCAAGGCCGACAGCTGGATCGATGTCGTGCTTGTTCTCCATCCCGGTGACGTAGCTATCGAGCAGCTTGGAGTAGCTGACGCCGCCTGTGGTATTCCACTTGTAGCTGCTTCCGTTGACGCCGCCGTCGCGCAGCAATGTAGGATCGCCGTTCTTGGAGGTGACATAGGCATCATTGACCTTGAAACTCTCGGAAATGCCGGGAACGAGCGTGCCGCCATCCTGCGTCGAGCCATCCGACCAGGTAAAGAGACCTGGCAGCGGGCTGTCGCCGCTCGTGGCATCGGTTTCCGAAAAAGTCGTCACCAGCGAGCGCGCGGTCTCGTCAAGTTGCTGCTGCATCTGCGGCGCAATGGTATCGCGGATCTGAAGGCTGGCAGCGATCGAACCCTGCGCACTCGTATTGCCGCCGGTGCCAGCTTTCAGCGGCACGCCGTCGATATAGACTGGGTTGCCCGATGTCGTGGCACCAAAAGCGCCGGTCGACTCAAAGCTGACTTTACGCGGCAGTTTGTCGAACAGGACAGTGCCGTCATTGGTATACAGCGCCATGTCATTATTGCCACGTTTGACCGTGGAAACGCCGACGAGCTTGGAAATGTCGGAGACGATCTTGTCGCGCTGGTCGAGAGCATCGTTCGGATCGCCGCCAGAGGCCGTCGCCTTCGTAACGGCTTCGTTGACCGTCTGGAATTGCGACAACAGATCGTTGAGCTTGCTGACATCATCGCTGATGTCGGAATCGGCCTGGGCGCGAACCTTGCTGATCCCCTGCGTGGTCGCGGAGATAGAGTTGGCAACGTCCTGGGCAGCACTGACCGCCGTTTCAGCCAGCGACCGTTCGCTCGGTTGCGCCGCATAGGACTGCATCGCATCGCGTAGCTTAGTAATGTAAGTGGAAGGCGCAGACTCGTAGTTATTGCCGCCATACAGAGACTTGAGCTGATCGAGACCAGTATTCAGAGTATCCTGGCCCTCCGCCTGTGATTGGGCGGAGAGCATTTGCTTTTGCAGAACCGGATCGTCGGAGCGGACCGTAAGGACCTGTGCCCCTCCGGTATTGTTCGTGATCGTGACGGCATCCCGTTTTACATAACCTTCCGTCTGGGAATTGGAAATGTTCTTCGACAAGACCTGCGATTGCGTGCTGGTGTTCCCGAGGGAACTGGTTGCCGTAGACATTGTCGACGAGAGGGACATGGGACCGCCTTATTGGAACAGAATTACCGCTTCAGACTGATAAGCGTGTCCAGCATATCAGCCGCAGTCTGGAACACCTTGGAATTGGCGCTATAGCTACGCTGAGACTGGATCATGTTGGTCAGTTCGGTCGCGAGATCGACGTTGGAGGTTTCCAGCGTCTTGGCCTGAATGCTGCCGAAGCTGCCGGTATTGGCAAAGCCGACCACCACAGTGCCGGCATCCGCCGTCACCTGGAAAGCCGTACCGCTGACAGCTTTCATATTGTCTGGGCTCGCCACCGTTGCCATGGCAATCTTGTAGAGATTGGACGTCGAGCCATCCTTGTAGGTCGCAACGATGTTGCCGCTACTATCGACTGCAACAGACGAGGCCGGGCTGGCACCATTACCGTCGACCGTACCGGTCGAAGAGCTGGCAGCGCTAAGCTGCGTCATCTTCGACATGTCGATATTGATCGTCTGAGGGGGATTAGTCGCGTTGTCAGTGAAGGTGAATGCATCGCCGCCGCTGACCTTCCCTTTATCATCAAAGGTCAGAGACGTTGAGCCGAGAACACCATTGGTATACGGGAAGTTTGTGCCCGCCGTCGCTTCACTTGTGCGGAAGACCGACGCTTCCCACTCGTTGTCATTCGTCTTGGTATAGTAGATATCATACTGATTGGCGTTACCGAGGCTGTCGTAGGCAACCATCGAGCTCTTGAAAGTATAATCAGAACCGCCACTTGCCGGAGTCGTACCGGTTACTGCTGCTTCGCCAGATTTCAGGTTGCCAGAAATCGTCGCGTTTGCCGTGGCATTGGCCGAAATGCTGTCATCCTGGATCTTGACCGGCTCAAGCCCTTCGAAACCATTGATAACCGATGCCGGTTCGCCATTCTCATAGGAATAGCCCAGCAGCGTATAGCCGGCCGAATTGACGAGATAGCCGCTCTGATCAGCCTGGAAATCACCAGCCCGGGTCAGGAACACGCTACCTGAGGCATCCTTGACCACGAAAAAGCCGTCGCCCTTGATGGCCAGGTCCGTGCCTGACGTCGTTGACTGATAGGAGCCGTCTTCGGAAATGCTGTTGACGGTGGTCGTCTGCACGCCGCCGGAATTATAGGTGCCGCTGCCGGTAGAGCCGACAACCAGGCTTGAGAAAGCGGTCGAGACCCGCTTGTAGCCCGTCGTGTCCGAGTTGGCGACATTGTCGCCGACCGTGCTCAATTTGCTGGCCTGAGCCTGCAAACCGGATACGGCTGTATTCATGCTGCCTGAAAGGCTCATACCACGTCCCCATTCGATCGTCGTGTGAGAAGATTATGAAGTGGGCCTTGCGTGAAGCTGTTTGAAAAAACGCTTAGGAGCACAATCGGCTGCAAGGCCCTGAAAACTGGCGGCAAAAGCCGCCAGATGGTTATTTCCAATCGATGCAATAGCCAAGGAAACGCTTGGAATCGACAGGATCGACGCCGAGCTTCTTGCGCAGTTTCTTGCGCAGCTTGCTGATGTGGCTCTCGACCACATTCTCTTCGACTTCCTCGTCGAAAATCCCATAGATCGCATTGAAGATCTGAGACTTGGAAACGCGTCGGCCGCGATTGGCGACTAGATATTCCAGGATGCGGCGCTCGCGGCGCGGCAAGGGGAAGATTTCGCCATTGATTTCAGGATCGCGGCCATCCGAATAGACGCGGATCGCGCCGATTTCGGTGTAATTGGCCACGGCCTTCAGACGCCGCCTGATGGCAGCCGCCCTTGCCAGGATCTCGCGAGGGTGGACCGGCTTGCGCACCACGTCATCCACGCCGCTGTCGAACAGAGCAAGCGTCGCCTCAAGCGATGGCTGGTCACTGACCGCAATCACCGGCGCCATCGTCCTATCCCGGATGGCGCGCGGCAGATCGCCAGTGCGATCTCCCTGCCCCAGCAGAAATGCTTCTACAGCTGCAACGTCACTATCGGCTGCCGAGGCAACCCATTCGCCAAATTCGATCGGGTCGAACCCGGTCGAAGGTATTCCTTCACGTCCAAATAAAGACGTGTATCCATCCTTAACGAGCTCGCGCTCATCAACCACTACGATCATTCGTCCGCCTCCGAATCAGTGTGGTGTTTCAACACGACAATGGGTACGAATCGGGGGGTAAAACCTCAACTGTGGAAAGTTAATGATAGTTATTAATAGTTGATTAAGATTTGACCGGTGATTTGACCTATATCTAGTAGGACGCCGCTAAATCACCCACTATTTTCTTGTGCAAAAGGTTAACAAAAGGCTTGCGCGAGGCTTTGCACATGAAAAATTTATGTGATGCTAAAATGGGCAGGAGCAAGGCATGCAATCAACCAAAGATTGTTTTTGCTGACAGGATACCTCGGTCCATCATGACAGACTGATCCGGTCTTACCTACTTTAAGGTTGTTATTGTTCGCAAAACTGCCGCGCATTCGCGGTCCAGTTGCCGTAGCCGGTTGCAACGAGGTTGGAGATCACACGACAGACATATTGTTTCTGGGCCGGATCGTTGTTTGGACCCGCATGATAGCGGGCTACCGCCATGGTCCAGGTTTCGTGTCTTCCATGCAACGCGACGAGGAATTTTGCGGCATATTCGACGTTGCGTTTAGGGTCGAACATGTCCTGGAGCGACGCAAAATTGTCGTGATGGAAAAAATGGTTGATCTGCATGCAACCAATATCGATCAGTTTTGCACCCTGCTGCTTTGCCGCCGCGAAGGTTTGCATCGCCTCTGCCATCGAATCCGGAAACAGCGCCTTGCCCTCGACGTTCAAAGCGTAAGGCTGCAGTGACCCTTTTCGTCCCGTTTCCGTCAGGCCGACCGAGTAGAGAATACCTTCCGGTATCCCATACTTGGCAGCTGCGCTGCTGATTTCGCGCTCGCAGAGGCCCGTGGAAGCAGCTGCTTTGGCCTCGCTAGAGGTAAAGCTGACCGCTAGCGCCAGAAGCGTTGCTGCCTGTGCCGACCGGCGCAGTCCGTGCCGCATCATCGACCGTCCCCGTGGATGTCTGTCCATATAGATCAAAAGCGACATTCGGCTGCGAGCGATTGCCGCCCTGGCCGGAATTGCCACTGCCCTGCTGCATGCCTTGCTGATTGCCGTTCTGGCTCTGCGAATTGGTCTGGGCGGAATCATTGTTGGACTTTTCGGTGCTTGCGATGCTGATCTGGATCTGGTCCACGGAGAAGCCTTGGCTCTTCAAGGCGCTGACCATGCCGCTCTGGTCCTCGTTCAGCTTGCGGTAGGCCGCGCTGTTTTCGACCACCAGGCTGACTGTCAGCTCTCCATTCGTCAGTTTCAGTGTCGCCGTGACGTTGCCGAGGCTTTCCGGCGTCATCTTCAGCTTCAGGGTGTTCATCGTGCGGTCGGTGCTCGCCTGTTCACTGGAACTCAGGCGATCCGCGGCATGGCTGTGCATGGCCTGCGCCCAGGAACTGTCCCCGGCCATGGCCGCCGCGATATTGGCGCCGTTGCTGGTGCTGGCCGGTGCTATGATCCGGCGGCTGTCGAGCACGCTGACATTCTGCAGCGGATCTGCGGTGGCTACCTGCTGGCCGGTCGCGTCGTCGGCTCCATCAACCGCCCTTTCGCCACTGGTAACCAAATGCAGGGCGTCTGCAGCACTGCTGTCCTTCAATCCATGTGCCGCCTGACCGGCAGCATCAGTTGATGCGGCTTGGCCGGGTTTAACCGCTTTCGAGACGTCAGTGGCCACAAGATCCATCCCGGTTTTGGAGGGCTTTGTGGTCTGCAGAGCATCGTGGCCCGTCGGTCCGGTCAATGCCTTGGAATCAGTGATCGAGGCTGCAGCGGTATCTGTCGACGCAGCACTTGCCGCCTTGACGACCTGCTGTGCCATCTGCTGAAGCTGGCCGGCCGTCGGATTGCCAAGCAGATTCAAAACGTCCTGAACCCCTGCGGCAGCACTCTGCGCAGTGGCAGCGTCTTTGGTGTCGTCAGCAGTGGGCTTTGCCTGTTTGGTTACGGGCTTTGTCTGTGTGGCATCCCCGGCAACAGTCTGGCCAGGAATGTCCGCCTGCGCGTCCGTCGTCTCAGAAGCTGCGTCGCCGCCAGCCGCTTGTTTCAGGGCTGCAAGAACCGCCAGAAGCTGATTGTCGGTCTTTTTCGCTGCGATCTTGCCGGTATTCTGGGACACAGGGTCCTCAGTCGTGGTGGCAGCGTCCTGCTGAGTCAAGGCGGCAACAAGCTTGGCCAAGACGTCAGTCACGTCTGCCGACTGCCCATTGGCGACTGCTCCATCCTGTCCGGAGGCTGCCTGTTCCGTTGCCGTCTGCGCGCTACCTGCCGTCGAGGCGGCAGACGCGAGAGCCTTGGCAATCAAAGCGGCAGCAGTCTTGGCATCGATGGCCGATTTAGCGACCGGCTCCTCGGTAGCCGTAGACACCATTTCTTCTTCGAGCGTACCGTCGTCGTCCGCTGAAGCGGACGAACTTGCCACCGTTGAAGAGCCAGCTGTCCGGATTTGTGAATTTGTTGATGAGGTCGAAGGCGCTTGCTCCTGGGGCGTGTCCTGATCGACGCTTTTATCGTCGGCCGCCTGTCCCTGCCCGCGATCGGCCGTGTCGGCCAAAGCCGTCAGAAAATCCTTGCCCGATCCCTTGCCCTGGTCAGAGCGGCTGGAGCTATAGGCTGGCGATGCGGCTGCGTTGGTCGTAGCGTCGATCATTTCTTAACACCCTCCCCTTTCAACATTTTGTCTATTTCTGCGAGTTTTGACCGATTGCCGCTGATAAAGGTCTGGAAGGCCGGGTCGGGTTGTGGTTGCGGATCCGCCGTGGCTCTATCTACAGGAGCGGCACCTCCTGCACCTATGCCGGCCTTAGCCCGCGTGGTGCCAGCGGGTGGCGCCTTCGCAGTGGGTGCTGCGCCGCCCGGATCCTGCTGTTGATCCGCCGCCTGACTGGTGGAAGCCGCCGCCGGCACAGCATCTGCTGCTCCCATCGGGCCAGGTGCCAGACCGTCAGTTGCCGAACCCAGACCATTTGCAGGACCGGTCGGCAGCGTCAGCACTTCCTTGGCAACCGCACGTGCAGCATCCAGCAGGGCCTGATCGGATGGCGACAACTGGTCCTGTGGCAATTGCGATATCGTATTCAATGCCGCCTTGACATCGGTGGTCGGAATAAGCGCCGCACCGCCATAAAGCAGCGCTTTAGGATCGTTATTGTCAGGCAGGCCCGCCAGCCGTTGCGCCTCGCCGGCGGCAAGCCTTGCCAGGCTTTGGTTGCCATTGATCGTCGCTCGACGTGCGATGCGCAGATAGACCTCACGCCGACGGTCCGGCTCCATGGTCTCAAGCGTCGCAGTGACGTCGTCCTGCTCGAGTTCGTTGAAATGATCAACGATCAGCTGCACCAGAAGATCGGCAAACTGGCTGGCATAGGGCGAGTGCAGGAACCGCCGCGCGTAACGATTGGCGTAGGACATTGCCCGCGCATTCTGGTTGGTATCCATGGCGATCTGGACGGAGCGCCGCAAGGCAGCTTCCTCGACAATGGTTCCAGGCGCCAGCAACCGTGCGATATCGTAGAATTTCATCGCCGCTGCCGGGTCTTTCACCACTGTGACATTGCCAGCGACGAGCGCGATATACGGTCCGATCCGACCATTTTTGTAGAGCGGGACCATGTCACCGATGGAATTTGCCATCAGGACGCCTTTCCCGCTCAGATACTTGCGCAACATGTCACTGATACGGTTGTCGAAATGACCGTTGATGTCACGGGCGACAAGATATTCGAGCGTTGCCGGATTGCCGCCGCTCATTGCATAGATCAGTGCAGCGTCAACGTTGCGAGGGTCTTCGTAATCCGCAGGCAATGCAGTCCGCAGCCGCTTGTCGATGCGCGTCAACAAGAAGCGCTGCATGTCGGCAGCGGAATGATCGCCGCGTACGACTGAATCCTGGACGAATTGCAGAGAGCGCAGCATCATATAAGGCGGCAGATTGTCGCCCTGCCCCGCAGCCAGAGCATTGGCTGGATCGGTTGACTGGTCCGCTGATGGCGCCGGGGTTACTGCAGGCGCTGGCGCGACCGAGGGTTTTTCCGCCGGAGCAGCTGCCCCCGCAGCAAAGGCTTTGCGTGCGGAAACATCGATCGTAGCCGCCAGCAGGCCTCCGACGGCCAACGTCAGAAGCATATCGACGACAACGGTTGCCCGCAGAGCCGATTTGCGCCGTCCGCTTCTCAAAGCCAGGGATCTCACGGCGATCATCACCTTAACTCTGGTCCCCCTGCACGAGGATCTCGATGCGTCTGTTGGCTGGCGCCATAGGGTCTTCCGGCTTCAGAAGTCGGCGATCAGCAAAGCCCGAAACCTGGGTGATACGGCTTTCCGAAAGACCGCCCCGCACCAGCATGTAATAAGCGGAATGGGCGCGCGACATCGACAGGCCCCAGTTATCGTTGTCCGGGCCCTTGTATTGACGGGCATCGGTATGGCCGCGGATGACAACGGCGCCCTCGCGAGCCGCCAGCAACTTGCCGATCCGCTCCATGGCCAGCACCATTTCCTTGCGCGGTACGGCGGATCCAACGTCGAACATAGGAGCCTGCGACTGGTCCGTCAGAGTGACGAGCAACCCACCTTCGGCCGGCTGCACAATCAAACCTTCCGCCAATTTACCGGCGACGCCACCAATTTCGGCTGCAATCTGCTGCTTCAATTTTTCGGCCTGCTTGCTCTGGTCACCATTGACGGCAGCATCCTGGGCCTTGCCATCTGCCATGGCCGCCTGATCTTCCTTGGCGACTTGCTTGGGATCGGGTCGCGCCTTCGGCACGGCGATGGCGACCTGCTGGCCGTTGATCTCAACCTGCGGCTTCTGCTGCGTATTATCTTGCGCAGGCTTTGCGGCATCAGTCGCCTCGGCGCCTGCAGCGGCCTGCTCATCAATCGGCTTGGGCGCAAACGGATCGGGCTTGGCTGTCGCGACGGACGCGGCTGGTTGCTCATCGGGCTTGGCTTCGCCTGGCTTACCCTTTGCCGTCTGGACCTGTTGGCTCCAGAAATCAGGATCGAATGGATCGCGATAAGCTTCGCCGCCCGAGGCGCCTGTCGAAGGGCCAGAATCACCCGCACCGCCTTCGCCCTTGGCACTGACATTGGCCTGCTGGCCAACTTCCTGAGCGATTTCGGCCAAGACCGAATACGGATTTTCAAACAGATCAGCTTCGGAATAAACGGGCTTGTCGCCGGATGTCGAGGTCATATCCTCGCCAGTCGCCGCGGCTTTGCCGATCGTCTCTTCCTGGGCCTTGATCTTCGAGCGTTCTTTGCTTTCCTCGCCCTCGGCCTGGTCGACCGGCTTTTTCACACCCTTTTCGGTCGGCTTTTCGTCGGCCAGCTTGATCGGGTTGAAATAGCTCGCGACAGAGGCGGTCGTCTGCTCGTTGGCAGCATTGACCAGCCACATGACGAGGAAGAAGGCCATCATCGCGGTCATAAAGTCCGCATAGGCGATCTTCCAGGCGCCACCATGAGCGCCATCATGATCGCCGCCGCCATGCCGCTTAATGACGACAATTTCGTTCTTGCCGTGATGGTGATTTTCGGCGTCGCTCATGCCAGAACTTTCTTCAGGCTCGCCGTCCAGGCGGAAATCCGGGTAACGAGGGCGGCATTGCCGACATCGACCGTCAGATCGAGGTCATCGGCTTCAACGTGACGGAGGAGGTTTTTATGAGCCTTCATCCGGACAGACAGCTTTTTGAACAACGCCTCCGGTCCCGTCACCGTGACCTGGCCAACCGCGCCGTCGAGGATCGCGGCTTTCAGCAGGGCGGTCATATCATCAAGCGCCTTGTTGACCAGAAGATCACTCAGAAGAGGCGTCAGCGCCTCGACGAACTGGGCGCCGACAGTGATCGAGACATCCGCTGCGATCTGCTGCAGCCCATGATACATCACCCGTGCCAGTTCGGCCTGGTGCTTTTCCGTCAGTGCCTGCAGCGCTTCGGCATGCGCCTCCTTCAGCTTGGCAATGGCTTCAACGTGGCGTTCGTCTGCCTCTGCAGCCGCGGCTTCATGGCCTTCGGCATAGGCTTCGCGCCGTTCCTTGCCCACGTCGACCGGGTCGGGCTGCGGCAGTTGCAGCATCGGCTCGTCCGGGAACATCAGAGCGTCGTCGTTGAAGCTCATGGCGTCAGAGACCGACGGCGCCGGTTGCGGCGCCGAGAAATCCTTCAGGTAATGAGCGAGCGGCATCGTCATGTCATTTTCTCCCGGACCTTGCGGCCCTAATCGTCGATGCTGCACAACATCGCATCATCAACGCGTCATGCCCAGCGAGCCGGTCAGCTCGAAGGCCCTTAATTCGTGAAGCAATGCTGGGACTGTGAAAGTCGCCACGCACGCTTCATCTTGTTCTTGCTCATGTCGTGCACGCCAAACTGCGTCACATGCGATCACGACACGTTCAGATCCCATCAGACCGAAGCTGATCCCGCAAAATGTTGAAGGCATCCGGTCGATACAGGGCAAGACAGGCGTCCGACGCCATAGCAATTCGACGCAAACACCTGTCTCATTCGTTCCGAAGCTAGGCGGCCAAACTTGCGCGAGGATTTCTCATGCGGCTCGAAGGCGAATTGTCCGGTTTTGTCTGCCACTCCGGAAAATCGACGGCAGATTGGTCCGTCTCAACTCGGCATAAAAAATGTTGGACCGCGCCAGGGCAGTAGCGCGGTCCAACTCATCCACCAAATGCCGATGACCGGCGGCACGGTAGAAAGGGTAAGCGGAAACTCCGGCCCGCCGCGCTGCTGTTACTTGAACAGCGTCAGGATGTTTTCGGCATTGGTATTGGCGATCGACAGTGCCTGGATGCCAAGCTGCTGCTGCGTCTGCAGCGCCTTCATCTTGGTCGATTCCTCGTTCATATCGGCGTCGACAAGACGCCCGACACCCTTGTCGATCGTGTCGCTGAGGTTCTTGACGAACGTATCCTGCAAATCGATACGGCTTTTGATCGCGCCAAGAGTGGATGCCGCATCAGTCAGTTTCTGCAACATGAGATCGACGGCGGAAATCATGCCGTCGAGGTCATCGTTCGATGTCGAGGTCGAAATTGTGACTTCGGTACCCGTCTGGGGGGTCGATGATTGGGCATCGAGCAGATAGTAGGTGCCGGTGGTCGTCGTCGTACCGTAGCTCCAGGTCGCAGTGGTCGCATTCGTCAGGATCCCGTTCGTGGGATCATTGGTGTCGATCAGCATCGAGTCGCTTGTATTGAACTTCAAGGTGGTGACGGAGACGGTACCATCGCTGGCACGGTTGAACGAACCGACCATTTCCTTGGTGCCGGGGGGAGTAATCGACTCGTTATAGAGCCAATTTTCGCCCGAGAACGAGGCCGATTCGGCAATCGACTGGAGCTGATTTTTCAGCTCGTTGATTTCCTTGTTGATCTTGTCTTTATCGACGCCTGGTTCACGCGCCGCGACAAGCTTAGACTTGATGGTGCTGATGACGTCGATACTGGATTCAAGACCCGTATAGGCGGTGTCGGACTTAGACGCAGCCAGACCAAGAGCATCCTGAACCGTGGAGAGAGCCTTGTTGTCAGAGCGCATCGTGGTCGCAATCGACCAATAGGCGGCATTGTCCGCGGCGCTGTCGACCTTGTAGCCCGAGGAAATTCTGTTCTGCGTCATCTCCATGTTCTGGTCGATGCCACGGAGAGTCTTCAGCGCCGCCATCGCGGCTGTATTGGTCATAATGCTGGTCATAGAGTGCCCCATGAAGGTGAAGGGACATGCCGGGTTTATCGAGAGCACCGGCAACGCTGGTCTGCATCATGCACGCTGGCCGCGCTCTTGCCCTGGCAGCCAACCCAACGTTATTTACATTTTATTAACCTTGAATTCGTTAACAAATGGTTAACGCGGTTATGTAATTTTTAATACACCTAAATGAATTCTTAAATTTTTCAAGACGAGAAAGATACGAAACGAAAAAAGCCGCGGCACTGCCGCGGCTTTGAGACGATGGTGAGTGATGATTGATGCCGACCGAGGCGTGCCTCAGCACAATCCCAGGAATTTTCCGTTGACGCGGGGCCGTCAAAGAAGCCCCGCACCGTCGCCATCGACCTCAATACAATTAACTGAAAAAATTCACTTTTCCGATTTTGACAGTTAAGCGTGATCGATATCTGGCATAGTTCTTACTTGAACAGCGACAGGATGTTTTCGGAGTTGGAATTGGCGATGGAGAGCGACTGGATGCCGAGCTGCTGCTGGGTCTGCAGAGCCTTCAGCTTGGTCGACTCTTCGTTCATGTCGGCATCGACGAGGCGGCCGACACCGCTATCGATCGTATCGCTGAGGCTTTTGATGAAGCTGTCCTGCGATTTGAGACGCGAGGTCGTCGCACCGATGGTCGCCGCGGCGTCAGTCATGTTGGCAAGCATCTTGTCAACCGAAGACACCATGCCGTCGATTTCGTCTGATGTCGTAGACGATGTCAGGATGACTTCCTTGCTTGTCGCGTCGCCGGCAGTGGACGAGATCAGGTAGTAGGTCGCAGACGAGGTGGTCGTGCCATAGGCGTAGGTCGCGACGGTGTCCTTGGTCAACAGACCACCGCCAGCAGCCGCATCGTTGATCAGCATCGAGTTGGTGGTATCGAAGGTGATCGTCTTGATAGAAACGTTACCATCGTTGCTGCGCACGAAGGAACCGATCATTTCCTGGGTCGTACCAGCGATGTCGCTGTTGTCGTAAAGCCAGTTTTCGCCGTTGAAGGATGCAGACTTGGCAACAGATGCCAGCTGGTTCTTCAGTTCGACCAGTTCCTTGTTGATCTTTTCCTTATCAACGCCCGGTTCGCGAGCGGCGACCAGCTTGGCCTTGATGTCGGTAACAACGTTAATCGCAGATTCCATGCCGGTGTAAGCGGTGTCCGTCTTGGCGGACCCTAGACCGATGGCGTCCTGCACGGCGCTAAGCGCCTTGTTGTCGGAACGCATCGTGGTGGCAATCGACCAATAAGCTGCGTTGTCCGATGCATTCTCGACCTTGTAACCGGAAGAGATCCGGTTCTGCGTCATCTCCATGTCGGAGCTGATCGACCGCAGGGTGGAAAGTGCTGCAGTCGCAGCGGTATTTGTCATCAAGCTCGTCATAATTGCCCCTCGAGGTGCTTGCTTGGAAAGGGACAGGCCGGGTTTAAACCGGCAACAGCGGTCGGCATCATGCCCGCCGGATCTTTGTTTCCTTTGTCCGGCCCAGTGCTTTCGTGAGCACAGGAAACATGACGTTGGTTAATGAAGTCTAAATTTAAACGAAGAATTAACTGCGTTTGCTAGGGCACGAGAGCAGCCGTGTTGGCGCGCCCATTGGACTAAAATTAATTTATTGTTAAAAATCATTAACTTGACCATCGCTGACGCGAGAACCGACGAAAGATCGCAAGCCGCACTTTTCGTGCATTTTAATTGTTGGCGTCGAGGCTTTATGCGCTCATTCGCTAGTCCACCTGATTCGCTTGCTGCAAACCCACCATGGAAATAGCCGGGCTTTTGGCCCGGCTACGCTTTGCTTGCTGCTGTAGAACCGAAAATCGATTAACGGAACAGCGACAGGATGTTTTCCGAAGCCGAGTTGGCGATGGAGAGGGACTGGATGCCGAGCTGCTGCTGGGTCTGCAGGGCCTTCAGCTTGGTCGATTCCTCGTTCATGTCGGCATCGACG
>NZ_MKIN01000017.1 GCF_001938985.1 Gillisella taibaishanensis
GAGGTGACGACAGTCTCAACACACGGCTCGCCTGGATGAAGTCGGTCGGCGACAGAATGTCGTCCATGGATGCCCCCCACAAAATCGCCAAATCACGTCATAAAATGCGAAAGCAATATCTTTGGCGGAGAATTATGTCTCAAACGCGCCATTGATGACGAGAATAGGTTGGCTTCCCGAAAGGTCAAGGTCTCAATAGCTGATTTCGTGGCGCGCGCCTGAGCCTAATGCTCGGAGATTTTCGGTTAGGAGATTAGAGCGGAGTGACTGCTTTGTCGGGCAAAGGTTCCTCCGCACTGTCACAGAAATAGTTTGGAATGGCGGATGCTCCGTAAGCCGCAAGCTTGAAAGGCCGAGGCAATGCGTCAGCGCAGGGTTGCGGCCGATCTGCCGATGACTTTGATTTGCGACTTTATCGATGCTTAACTGTTGTCGCTATCAATATATTGGTTAACGTCCGTAAAATTGCTCATTGGACGGGAAGTACGAGGGAGCGCGTTCATTGGCCGGGCAAGAACGAAGTTCCGCAACGGGTGAAGATCTTCACGACAAAACGACCTCAGCAACAAGCCTCTATGGTATCATCGCCCGGGACGCGAGGACGGGAGTTATATTCCGTCGGGGACCGAGCAGGCAGGTACAGCTTATTCGTTGGGACCTGCGCGACGATACCTTTGAGCACGGGCAGTGGTTGAAGGGACGCGTCTACGAGCGACGCTGTGACCTTTCGCCATCGGGGCGATTGTTGGTCTATTTCGCCGCGACCAACCGTCCCCCTTATGGAAGTTGGACAGCCATCTCGAAACCTCCTTTCTTCACGGCATTGGCACTTTGGCCGAAAGGCAATGCCTGGGGCGGCGGCGGTGTGTTCGAGGGCGAAGACACCCTGCTTTTGAATCACTCGTTTGAACGGGACAACGTCGAACTCGCTGATGGATTTTCGCTAAAGCCAAGCATACGAGTAAAACCCTGTGGCGAGCTATCGGGGCGTGGAGAGGATGATCCCATCAACGGAATGATGCGCGAGCGCGACGGATGGCGGTCGGTCGAACCAGGTGAGTGGCATCTTGGTGGCTTGAATGCGACGACGCTCGTTGACTTCAGCAAACCCCAGATCTCGGAAAAACCTGGTCCGAATGGCTGGCGGCTGCAAATGATACTGAATGCTATCGGTCGCCAAAATCGGCAATGGTATGACATCGATCACCGGGTCGTTGACCGGGACGGGCTCGTGCTCGTGGACCTGACCGAGTGTAACTGGGCAGATTGGGACGGAGGCGACCTCGTCTTCGCGCGCCATGGGTGCCTTTATCGAATGTCGAAAAGCCGTACCCGAGACTATTGCGGGAAGGGTGAAGATGTTTTCCAGTGCCTGCATGATTTCAGCGCGGCTCGATTCGAGGCTGTGGCGCCGACACGCTGGTCTCTCAAATATTGATAGGCTACATTGGGCTGAAGGTGCATAGTTGGCTGGTAGTCGAGCCTGGCACGAGAGGTGGGAGCTTCTCGGAAGCCATTCGATAGCCTCAAAGCCTGCGAGAACTGGTATGGTTGTGGTGCGGTCGCTATTTTCAATGCTGTGGTCGAGGCGCTCGCCATCGGCCTTCATGTGATCCGCACGATTGTGCAGTGGAAGCCTTCGCTTGACCTGCCTTGATGCGCCGTAGACGCCACTGGTAGTGTGGACTGAGCCGCGCTTTTAGCGCCGCCGAGCGAAGGCGCGTAAGAACGTCTTTGCTGCCCGCTCTGCCATGCGGACGCATTCTTCTTCGCTTGGGAATCGGCCCAGCTGAAACTCCGCCCGCCACTCGGCTGTCAAAAGCGCCATATATTGACGCGCAGCAAGAACCGGATCGTCAAATTCGAGATGCCCTTCAAGGGCCAGCTCAGAAAGATGCGCTGCGACGACCGAGCGCTTTCGGCCAGATCCGTATTCGCGCCAGACGGTGAACAAGTCCGGATAGCGACCACCTTCATTTTCAGCCAGGCGCAGAAGCCAGCGGCTCGTCTTGTCCTGGGTCAACTGATTGAGGAAACGGGCAGAGAAGGCGATCACCTCTGCTTCGAGGTCGACCGGTTTGGTCGGAAAGGTCTCCATCAGGTCGTTGAACTTGGCCGCTGCTTTGTCGGTGAGAGCCGCAACGACCTCCTTGAAGAGACCATCTTTGTCTCCGACATGATTGTAGATCGTCTGCCGCGATACCCCAGCCTTCGTTGCCACAGCATCAATACTCGCGCCGGTGTAGCCATCTTGACAGAAGACCGTGGCAGCCGCCTCTATGATGCGTTGGCGCTTGGATTTGGCAAGGTCTGGCTGTTCGGTCACTTGGTTGCTCATAAATCCGAAGTAATCCCTTCATCAAAAAAATTCAAGTTGGACAGTCTTGTCCAATTGGACATTAGTGTCTAAAAGCATCCCCGGCATGAACACATTGGCCAGCGTCTTCCCAATGCGGCCCGTCTACCCCCAAAGAATTGGAGAAATCAGATGAAGTCCTCGACGCTTTATTATGCGCTGATTCTGGGGTTTTTATCAGCTGTCGGCGTGTCGGCGCTGGATATATATCTGCCATCGCTGCCGTCGATCGCGAAGGACTTCCATACGGATGGGAGCACGATGCAGTTGAGCCTCACCTCCTATTTCGTCGCCATGGCAATTGCTCAAATCGTATACGGCTCAATGTCCGACATGTTCGGTCGTCGCCCGCCGCTGATTGCCGGGATGACCATCTACGTGATTGGGGCGGTCGGCTGCGCGCTTGCTCCGAGCGTCCATGCTCTGATCGCCTTCCGTTTCATCCAAGGCTTGGGAGCAGGGGCGGGCGCGGTCATCGCTCGGGCTATCGTTCGCGACCTTCATACAGGGCCAGAGGCTGCGCGGCTGATGTCGCTTCTGATGCTTGTCTTTAGTATTTCGCCGCTGCTTGCTCCGCTGGCCGGCAGTTTCATCGTGTCGGTGGCAACTTGGCGAGATATCTTCTGGGTGCTGACAGCGTTCGGCCTACTCGGTGTCTTCCTCGTGACATTTGTTCTGAATGAGACACGCACGCGTGAGAAGAGGCTTGAAAGCAGTCTGTCAGGAGCGTTCCGCAACTACGGCCATCTTCTGACCGATACGTATTTCATGGGCATCGTTGGCATTGCTGCCTTCGGCATGTCGAGCTACATGGTTTATGTCTCGAACTCGTCCTTCGTGATCATCGAGCATTTCCAGCTGTCGCCTTCGGCCTATGGCGTCATGTTTGCCTTGAATGCCATTCCGTTTTTCGTCTTCTCGCAGATGAATGCGAGGCTTGCGAAACGCTACGGTCTGCGCCGGGTCGTTCGAACTGCCGCCTTGCTCTATGCATCCATGATGGTCATGCTTCTGGGTACGCGTCTTGCCGGCATCGACAATTTCGTCGTGATGACGGTGCTGCTTCTCGCGGGCTATGGTTTTCTTGGCCTCGTCGTACCCTCCTCAGCCGTCCTCGCGCTCGAGGCACACGGTCGCATCGCAGGTACTGCGTCTGCTTTGATGGGAACACTACAATTTGTTGCTGCGTCTGCAGTGACTGCAGTGGTGTCGCTGTTCTTTGACGGCACGTCACTGCCGATGATCGCTGGCATTGGTCTCTGTTCGATCATGGTGGTGCTGTTCAGCCTGGTGACGCTGCGCCCGACCGCTGGAAGGGTGTTTGCGGCGGAGTGACACGCAGATCCCGATACGCCTCAGGCCATGGCCGACACGGTTGCACCGCGACTGCGAAGTTCGTCTAAAATACTCATCGGGCCTGATAGAAGACCACGGGGCATCGTCACGAAAGCATTTGTGCCTGATGCCTGGTTGGCCAATCGATCTATGAGGAGCTTCCGCAGGGGCTGTGGATCGAGAAAGTTCGTTGGTGAAAGCACACCATTATTGGTCATTTCCTGCGCCAGCCTGGCAATCTCGGCGCTTTGGCGGGTGCGATAGAGTTCATCGAAATGGGCTCCGATCGGACCGATGCGTCGCCGCAATTGAAGAAGATATTCGATGGTTGATGGCCCCACCGCATTAAACTTTTCGGTTGTGATCGGCTTGCTCAACGATACAACTTCCTGATCCGATGCAAGCGTTGTCATGGGTCGCCCGGCTTCTTGCGCATATTTTACGAGTGCAAATCCGATACTGGGCTCCTGTGGCGTAAATGGATGTTGACCTTCGCCACACAAAAAAATGCTGGCAGTAAATCCTGCCAGCCGTGCGATTTCACCCTCAGGCACCAATGTCTTCATCACTTCTCGAAATTCCGGCTGCGTCGATGGTGAGAGTTTGTTGAGCACTGGCTCGGTCTGGTTCCGCTCGATGTTGACGGTCGGCATTTTGACGTCCGGGCTCATATCGAGCAACAGCGCGCTAGATTGGGAGACAAGGGTTTTACCTTGGCTATAAATGTCAGGGACGAGATCAGCGCGGATACGGACATAGCCGAAGAGGGCGAGATCATGGTTGGGGAAAACCGCTCGCCAGAACACTGCGTTTTCCGGCTCGGCGGCCCTGATACCAGGTGCCATGATTGAGACTGCTGATCCTGCAAGAAAAATGCGTCTACCGATCTTCATGTAGGCGACCTCCTCTACAAAGCCTACAATTGAGATAGTGGCCGGGCATTCGCAGGCAAGTCTGTCTGGATACCGTCGCGAAGCGCTCATGCATCGCGTCAAACCCGGCTATAATTCCTCGGGCTTTAGGTGAGGGAATACTTTGCCGGATTCTATGGGCGAAAGGTTCTGCAAAGGTACCCAGCCTTGCTGGTTATTGTCTGCCTTGCACCATGCCCATCCGTGCGCTTCTTCGATGACGAGCAGAATGTCTCCTTTTCGGCATGTAAGCTCGGTGGCTTGGTATTGGCGGACGGCTCGCGTTGTCCCATCGCTGGAGCTTAGGAAAGAGTCTGGTATCCATCCAACCTTGCCGTCCGGGCCTTGTGCCCAGAGCCAAGTGTGTCCATCCCATATATCCGTTCTTCCAGATAGTGTGACGATGTCGCCCGCTTTGAATGCGATTGGGTCCGGGTATGTTGCCTTATGATCTTTGATGACAGACCTTTTCATGATCATCCCACCAGCAAAGTGTCCACCAACGGCATCATCAGCCGACGACGATTCTGCGGATCGATTTGTCGTGGCGATCTTACCATGGCGCATCTTTCAGGAACAGATCGCGCGCAATTGCTGCGTCTCCCGGAAGCGGCGACGATTAGGGGGAGGATTGGTAACGTCTTGTGCTGCCACGCCGGAAAGAGAATAGCTCGTCCTGGCGTGGCAGCACTTCAAGTGGCATCAAGCTGCGACTTCCTCCAACTCCGACAGGGCTTGCGAGGAGAGCTCGATCTGGGCCGATGCGAGGTTCTCCCTGAGATGGCCCCGTGACGAGGTGCCGGGAATCAAAAGAATGTTGGGTGATCGCTGAAGAAGCCAAGCGAGCGCCACCTGCATCGGCGTGGCACCAAGCTGCGCCGCCACGCCCGACAAGGTTGAGGATTGCAGTGGGGAGAAGCCGCCGAGAGGAAAGAACGGCACATAGGCAACGCCTCGAGATGCAAGTGCGTCGATCAATGCATCATCTTCGCGATGAGCGAGATTGTACTGGTTCTGTACGCAGGCGATTTCGGTGATCTTCTCGGCATCTTCAATCTGCCTCCGAGTGACGTTGGAAAGCCCTATATGCCGGATCAGACCCTGCTGCTTCAAGTCTGCCAGAACCTGAAGCGGCTCGTCCAGCGAGCCTTCCGCGGGACCGTGCACATCGAACATGGCGCGTAGGTTCACCACCTCGAGCACATCGAGGCCGAGATTGCGGAGGTTGTCATGGACAGCCTGTGTTAGTTGCTCGCGCGAAAATGCAGGATTCCACGAGGCGTCGGCTCCCCTGACCGCGCCGACTTTTGTGACGATCACCAACTCGCTGCCGTAGGGATGCAGCGCCTCACGTATGATTTCGTTCGTGACATGCGGGCCGTAGAAGTCGCTGGTGTCGATGTGATTAACACCGCTGTCCACTGCCTCGCGTAAAACCGCAATGGCCTCTGGACGATCGCGCGGTGGGCCAAATACGCCCTTGCCAGCAAGCTGCATCGCGCCATAACCCAACCGGCGCACTGCACGATCGCCGAGTTTGAAGGTCCCCGAATTTTCAATAGTTCTCATGGCTCATCTCCTTTTGTCACTAAAAGTAGATGACTGGCATATATGCCACAAGCGCCTATAATCCGGACAACTTGTCCGTCAAAGCGGACAGTCGTTTCAGTATTTGGAGAGCAAGGTGTCGGATCTAACCGATGTTAATGCGTTTTTGCTGGTGGCTCGATCCAGAGGTTTTCGGCAGGCAGCGCGCGCAAGTGGCTTGAGTTCGTCGGCGTTGAGCGACGCCGTCAAACGGCTGGAGGACGATCTCGGCGTAAGACTGCTGAACAGAACGACCCGAAGCGTGCTTCCGACGGACGCGGGGCGCCTATTGCTGGAGCGTCTCGGGCCTGCCTTTGCCGAAGTTGCATCGGCGCTCGATGAAGTAAAAAGCAGTCGCGGCCGCACCGCAGGCGAACTTCGACTGAATGTTCCAATGAGCGCGGCGCGGCTGATCCTGCCGCCGATCGTGCCACCATTTCTGAAGGCATACCCCGAGATAAGACTGGAAATCGTGACCGATGAGAATTTCGTGGACATTATCCAGAGCGGTTGCGATGCCGGCATCCGTTACGACGAGCGCCTCGAGCAGGACATGGTGGCTTTGCCGATCGGCCCACGCCGGCAGCGCTTTGCTCTCGCCGCGTCGCCTTCCTACCTTGCGACAAGGGGCAGCCCGAAACACCCGCGCGACTTGCTCGCGCATGATTGCATTCTCGGGCGATTTTCGGGGCGCGCCGTTCCGGCCTGGGAATTCGAGCGTGATGGGGAAGAGGTCGTGATCAATCCCAAGGGCGGCCTCATCGTGCAATTCGGTGGAGGCACCGATCTCGGCATCGACGCTGCAATTGCTGGTTCCGGAATGGTATATCTGTTCGAGGACTGGCTAAGGCCGCACTTCGATAAAGGAGATCTTGTCCCGGTGATGGAAGAATGGTGGCAGCAGTTTTCTGGTCCGTTCCTCTATTATCCCGGTCGGCGTCTGGTACCTGCACCTTTGCGCGCCTTTATCGATTTTGTCAGGCAAATGCAGAAAGCGTAGAACGGTGGCAGAATGGAGCGCGTTAATGAGATGGGCCGCCGCCCTTTTGATCTCCAAGTCTGTCCGATGATTCATTCTATCGTTATTGGTGACGTGCCTGAACGAATTTCGCGGTTATGCTACCCGGGCATTGGCTCCTGGCGGTCACTGACGCTACAGGTCAAAACCTTCCGCGCCATGACGCGGAAGGATGCTCTCAGATCAGCGTGCCATGCAAATCATACTCGTTCAGTTGATTTGTGCGGTCGCGCCATGTCAGCAACTCTCACTCCGTAGAGACGGGCAGTTTCAAGATCACCAACAGACATCTCTTCAGGTGCCGCGTCGGCGTCCGACTGCGCCATCGGGCCGATATACGAACCCATTCGATTGACATCGTCCCGCATTGACGACTTCGTATTCGATGGTTTGATGGCCAGACTGACCCAAAGGCCGCCATGCTGTCCTGCAAGAAGAGCGAAATACTGCAAGGTGTTCAGTTTGTCGCCGTTCAGGCTGGCGCTATTGGTAAAGCCACCGAACACTTTGTCCTGCCATTTTGCCGAAAACCATGGTTTGGAGGACGCGTCGGCGAACTTCTTAAACTGCCAACTCGGTCCGCCCATGTATGTCGGTGCACCGAAGATGATAGCGTCCGCAGCATCAAGCGCCGCCCACGCCTCTTCGGAAAGGTTGCCCTCCGCATCGATAGCGAGCAGCGCCCCTCTGGCTCCTTCGGCAACGGCTTGCGCCATACGGTGGGTATGGCCGTAACCTGAATGATATACGACGACGACGTCTGTGGATGGATTGGATGTGGTCATAATAGGCTCCTTGGGCCGTGATTCTGCGCCGCGTCGACGAAATTCGACGTGGTTCAGAGTGTTGCGGTTTGATGGATGAGACGGATTATGCGGTCGAAGCTATGAGAACTGGACCGCAGCAGCGATCAGCAAAACAAGCAGGAATGCTGCTGGCGGCGGGATATGACGGAAGTCTCTCGCTCGAATGATAGCGACAATTGCGGTCACCATGATGCAAGCCCCGAGCGCCACTCCAATCGCGAATGTCGGACGCAGAACAAGAAGAGCACCTGTCATCAATTCGAGCAGGGCTGTGACCCAACACCACCACCATGGGAACCCGTAACGGACGAATTCGTCACGGATTGGCGCGCGAGCGGCAGCGTTGACAACGCTGCCCAAGAGAAACGCTGCAGCGGCGACGAGCGTCGCAGCATTGTTCAGCGAGAACGATATCAGGGGAGACACCAGAGACCTCAACAGTGTGGTTTTCGATAACTTCTATAGCGACAAACTTAAATCTAGCAACGCTATATTGTCAAGCATTGCAATGAAGAATCTTGATCGCTAGTGTCGCTGGATCGCGGAGCGAAGGCAGAACGATGGGTATCAACGAGCGCAAAGAGCGTGAACGGGCTGAGCGGGAGCAGCGGATTATCGCCGCTGCAAGACTGATTGCCGAACGTGATGGCTGGGCCTCGGTTACGGTTCGACGCCTTGCGCAGGAGATCGAATACAGCCAGCCCGTTCTGTATACCCATTTCGAAAATCGCGATGCGATTGTCGGCGCAGTCGCGCTCGAGGGATTTGGAGAACTTGGGCCGATGTTGCGGGCCGCAGTGCGCCGGGACGCCAGCCCAGCAGAGGCTATCGAAGCCGTCGCCACTGCGTACCTCAATTTCGCATTCGAAAGGCCAGCTCTCTATGAGGCAATGTTTGTTCTTCCAAGTGGACTTCGTTTCGCAAAGTCCGACACGCCGCAGGTGTTGCGTGACACGTTCGGAGCTATGATGGCAGTTGTTGAGCCGTTCTGCGCCGACCCTGAAATCGCGACTGAAACGTTTTGGGCTGCTTTACACGGACTGGCTGAGCTTGAGCGTCATGGCCGGATCAGGGAGGCGTTCCGCGGCGAGCGTGTAAAGCATACCGTTGGGATGTTTACGGCTGAGGTTTGAGCCTCCGGGTGATGCCATGATGCCAGCGCCGGTCGCGATAGCCATCACATCCTGTGCGACGCGCCAACGTCTTTCGGAACGTTTGATGCGTCTTGATCGATCATGCGATTTCCCGCCACCGCAGCTGTTCCGATGAGGGCAGGGTGGAGATTACCACCGTGCCGGGTATTGATCCGATCACCTGATATCATGGCTGAACCGTTGGCACTCAAGGGCTTTTTCCCAAGCGCTCATCGCCAATTTCTTGCAACGTGGTGAGCACGATCTTGCCGCGAATATGGCCAGCCGCAGCGCGCGCATGGGCTTTTCCAACATCGCTGAGTGCGTAACGACTGTCGATGGCGACACGAATGGTGCCATTGTTGAGGAGCGGAGCGATCTCAGCCAGTTGCGCACCGCTGGACCGTACCTGAGTTGTCGACACGGTGACACCGAGTCTGGCTGCCTCCTCATGATTGTCGAAACCGAGCGGAAAGATTGGAAAAAGTGCGCCGCCCGACTTCAGTGTCCGGAGGAACCGCCCTGTCCTTGCGCCCCCGACCGCATCGACCACCAGATCTATATCCCGCATGACGTCCTCAGGAGCGGTCTTGTCGTAGTCAATAACGTCATCGGCCCCGAGATCGCGCAAGAAGGCGTCGTGGCCTCCAGAAGCGACCGCGATGACATGCGCGCCGCGCCATTTCGCCAGTTGCACGAGAAGATGGCCGACCCCGCCCGCCGCGCCATTGACGAGAACGGTCCGGCCCGCGAGCGGCACCGGTACATGCTGGTTCGGCTGCAGCGGGTTGGGTTCGTTATGTCCGAGATTGATCAGGAACTGCCAGGCCGTAAGGAGAGACATGGGCGCAGCGGCGGCATGAACATGATCTATGCCAGCCGGCTTCAGGGCCAATTCGGTTGCGGGAACGCAAACATACTCGGCATAGGCTCTGCTCTCGCCGGCAAGGCCCATGGGAAAGCGGACCATGGCATAGACCTCGTCCCCCTTGGCAAAGCCATGCACGTCGTCTGCGACAGCTTCGACAACGCCCGAGACATCGGTACCGGGAATGATCGGGAACGTGACCTTCGGCTGCCATTCCGTCGGCAGCATCTTGTAGCCGTCTCGCAGATACCAGTCGGGAGGATTGACGCCGATCGCGTGAACGCGGACGAGCACTTCACCTGTCTTCATTTCCGGCTTCGGCGCATCTTCGTAAACCAGCACTTCGGGACCACCGAAGGCGTGGATACGGGCCGCTTTCATCATCGTGCTCATGGGAACCTCCATCGTTTAGACGCGAATGGATATCGAGATAGATCTGCCACATCAGATTGATAACCGGACCTAAAGCTGTTTTACTTGTGCCATCATGGAATGAATGTGTTGGCTTTGGCACGCATGACGAGGGTACTGCCGGGCGTGCGAGCATGATCAGGGGATCGCGATGAAGTCATTCCTAGCCCACAAACGGTCGGGCTCTCTGTGTCAGAATTTCTCAAACGACGTAGGAAGGTCATGCAGGAACAGGTCGCGCTGGAGCGTTTGACGGGGCTGATCGCCTTTGCCCGTGCGGGATCGCTCGGCAGCTTCACGGCTGCTGCCAGATCGCTGTCTATTTCGCCATCGGCTGTGAGTAAAAGCGTTCAGCGCCTGGAGCAACGGCTCGGGCTGTCTCTCTTTACCCGAACAACACGCTCGCTGGCGCTGACGCCGGAGGGACGGGAGTTGCATGAGCGCGCCGTCAGGCTGTTGCGAGATGCGGAAGAGATCGAGCAAGCGGCGAAGGCTGCCCGCGCCGAACCTGCCGGCGCCTTGCGCGTTGCCGCGTCGCTTCCCGTCGGGCTGCACCTGATCGCCCCAAGTTTGCCGGCGTTTCGTTCGGCATATCCGAAGGTCAGGATCGACCTCAGGCTCGACGACAAGCTGGTCGATATCGTTGAAGAGGGTATCGATATTGCCGTTCGGATCGGAGAACTCGCCGATTCGCGCTTGCTCGCGCGCCGGCTCGGCACCTTGCGGCTTTGTGCCTATGCCTCGCCCACCTATCTGGCCGAGCACGGAGCACCGACGCATCCTGACGACCTAGCCGGGCACGACACGGTCAACCTGCGCTATCAAAGCAGTGGTCAGGCCTTCCATTGGCCGTTCCGGATCAGCGGCCGTGAAATCGAAATCATACCTGCGTCGGGAATCGTCGTTGATTCCAGCGAGGCGGTCGTCGCAACACTGGTTGCCGGTGGCGGCATCGGCATCAGCGCCTCCTTTATCGCTGCGCCTTATGTTGCGCGTGGCGACCTGATCCCGGTACTTAGCGATTTTGCCGTGGCACGCGAGACTATTGCGGCGCTCTGGCCATCGAGCAGGAACACGAATCCCGCCGTGCGCGCCTTTCTGAGGCATTTGCGCGACGCGAGCGACCGGCTACTTGCCCACACAAAAGGCGACGAGGCGTAACATCAAAACGGATGATCGCATCGTTACCCATTCACGGGGCTCAATCGCCCAGTTGTGATACCTATGCTCTGCGTGCATAGCAGGCGGTATGCCTTGTGGCTTATCGATCGATGGGAAAGAGCCTATATTCCAATCATCGAAACGACGTTGGAACCGAGAAGGTTGCTAACGTCCAGAGACCTCAGGAAAGGGGATCATCATGAACGTAGCACGCTCTTTCAATAACTGGCGCAAGTATCGTCAGACCGTTACCGAACTGGGTCGCATGAGCACCCGTGAACTGCAGGATCTTGGCATTAATCGCGCTGACATCCACAGCGTCGCGCGCCAGTCGGTTGCTCGTTAAGCCACTTTCTGCATAAGACCCAATACGATTTGCGCCCGCTGATGACGCGGGCGTTTCTGTGTCTGATGCAAAGCAGCGACTTGGTTGGAGCCGTCATGCTTCATGCCGCGATATTGATTTTTTGCATAGCTGCGCTGCAATTCGTCTGTTTCGTGTCGCAGTGAAACTCGGAATTTTGATTTCGACTAGGGTGATCCATCTGCTCCTGCAGCGCTTCAAGTCCATTGCGGCGGAAAGAGTCAAACGGGGCTCTTTAGAGGATTTTCCCTTGAATGGCTCGCAACCTTTGAAGACGAAGGCCAATCGTGATCCACAACATGTATACCGTCATATCGACTCGCAAACGCGCGCAGGCTCTTGAACGCCTATAGCTGCGCCTGCTGTTTAGTCTTTCCAATCAGCTGCGATTTTTGATTGTTCAAGGGCGCCCAATGGGCGCGCGAGACGACCCATTGTGTCGTTTTATCTGTGCTGATGTCGTATATAGCACATCTGCACTAATGGTACCTCCCCGAATTCTATGCTGAATGCGACATAAGTATGTCGACAGTGAGTAAGCGCAATATTGTTATTGTGGAAAACGATATTGCGCCAAATGTTCAATGAATTATGGGGCGACGCGATGATTAAGTACGTTGGAAAGACCTACAGCAATGCCATTTTAATACAGCAAAATATACTCGCCAATGCCATCCCACGATTTGCAAAACCGCTTGCCTTGTCGTCTTTCGCAGTAACGGTGGTCGTGTCGTGCTCGGGGGTAAGTTTGGCGCAAGACGTCGTTCTTGATAGCGGTAACACGACCTGGACGAGCGATAGGCCAATCAATGGCGATCTCTATGTTGGGTACAATAACAAAGATATCGGCTTGACGATTTCTGATGGAGCCAAAGTCCACAGCACCGACGGCTATGTCGGACACGGGAATACCGGAACTGGTACGGTTACGGTTTCTGGTCCCGGCTCTTCGTGGATCATCCCTAGAGTTAATTACGTATTGGCTAATCATCTAGACGTCGGCTACGGAAGCACGCTCAATATCGAGAACGGCGGCAATGTAGACGCAAAATATTTCTCTTTCGGCGAGACCAGCCAGCTGTATCTGACTGGAAATGGCTCGACCTTGACGGCGGACCGGGTGACAAACTCCGGAGCTGTGCTTGTCGAGAACGGTGGCTCGATCAACACGATCGACGCAGAATTCAGTGGTCTTCCGTCCAGCCAAATCAAAAATTCCACGGTCGCTGGAGATACGACATTTGTTGTTCGCGGTGCTGGTTCCAAGGTAACGAGCACTGGCACCTTAACGGTCGGCGCGAATACGAGTATCGAAGACGGCGGTGCCATCGTCGCTCAGGATCTTGACATCGGTACATCCGGCAGCTTTCAGAATTTCGTGGTCACCGGCTCTCAGTCCCGCGTCGACGTCAATGGCACGTTGACCGTGAACGGCGGATACGCACCGAACTCGAATATATCCATTGCCGATAGTGCTAACCTGAACGTCAAGAACGGCATCACAATGGCGTCCGGTGGGTATTTGACCATCGGTGGCAAGCTCGATCTGGGAGATCTGGCCCTTGGCGGCGAACCCAGATCCGGAACCGCTGCGGCGGCAGGTTATATCAATCCTGATGCCGTGATTTCCTTCGGATCGTCCGAGGGGGCGTACCTGAATTTCAATCACACGCAGTCGGGATATGTTTTTGCCAATACGCTGACCGGTGACGGCAACATCAAGTCGCTGTCGGGCGAAACCATCCTGACAGGTGACCTGAGCAAGTTCGAAGCGACCGATAGCCTTGGGGGAATCATTGTCGATGGTGGCAGCACACTGGTACTGGCGAGCAATCTAGGGACCGGGGTTACCAACTACGACAAGGTCTACGCATACGAGACGAATATCGTCGTCAAGAACGGTACATTCAACGTGAAGGCGGATACCGGCGCTATCCGAAACAACTTCCTCGGAAGTGAGTATTTTTCCTCAGATATCAGCATCTGGGGAGATCGCAACGCCGGCGCCGCATTCGGACGCCTTATCGGTTCAGGTGCTGTCGGCAGCGTCTTGGCGAACAAGGGCGCGCTGATTTCACCCGGAAATTCCGACAATCCCATCGGAACGTTTACAGTGAACGGCCAAATGTATTTTGACGAAGGGTCGGCTTATGATGTCGACATTGCTGGAAATGGCGCAAGCGACAAAATTGTCGTCAAGACACTGAAGCAATGGTCAGGAACAGACGCCCAAAATAATCCGACCTACGTCGATAGCGCGGGGCAGACACATATTGCAAACAACGTATCTGTGCAGGTTACGGCTCTCGATGCCGCAACCAGCTATCAAAGCGGCCAAACCTATACGATCCTGACGTCCGCCGGCGGCATTTACGGATCCTTCGCTCAGGCTGTTTCGAAATCGGCGTTTCTGGATGTTGCGCTGGCTCAGAAGACCAATGAGGTCGATCTGACCATCGCTGTCAAGAATACGGGAACACCAACGAATCCGACCAATCCTACTAATCCCACCAACCCCACCAATCCTACAAATCCCACGGAACCGACAAATCCTACTGAGCCAACGAACCCGACTAATCCTACAAATCCTACAAATCCAACCAATCCGACGAACCCGACTAATCCACCAACCGGTCTGTTCGACTCGGTCGCCGTGACCAAAAACCAGCGTCATGTGGCTCAGGCTTTGAATACACTACAGCAAAGCGGGCCATCGCTTGCGCTCTACAACAGCCTGTTGCCTTTGAGCGCGGACGAAGCACGCCACGCGTTTGAAGCGCTGTCCGGCGAAGTCCATGCCTCGGCCATGGGCACCCTGGTCAGCAGCAACACGTTGGTCCGCAATTCGGTCAATGACAGAATGCGGGCATCTTTCAACACGGTCGGTTCCCGGCCGGCGCCAGTCCTCGGCTACGCAGAGGGCGATGACAGGTTCGATACTGCCTATAAGGACATGCCTCTGTTCACTGCCTGGGGCCAAGGCTTCGGCACCTGGAAAAGCATCGACGGCAATGCCAATTCAGGCGATCTCAACTCATCGACGGGGGGCTTTGTCGCAGGCCTCGATGCTCCGATTTCTGCAGAGTGGAGACTGGGCGTGCTTGGAGGCTACAGCAATTCCAGCTTCGACTCCACGGATCGCTCTTCCTTCGGTCATAGCGACAACTACCATCTCGGCATGTATGCTGGGGCCCAATACGGCGGTTTTTCCTTCCGCTCGGGTCTCACCTATACGTGGCATCAGGTCTCTACCAACCGGTCTGTGGCATTTCCCGGCTTTAGCGAACATCTCAAGGCCGATTATGATGCCGGCAGCTTCCAGGCCTTTGGCGAGCTTGGCTATCGCATCGATCTCCGTTCCGTTGCTTTCGAGCCCTTTGCCAACCTGACCCACGTCAACGTGCAGAGAGATGCCTTCACCGAACGGGGTGGGAGTGCTGCCCTGTCCAGCCCGAGCGATAGTCTCGACACCACTCTGACCACGCTCGGCCTGCGCGCATCATCCGATTTCATGTTGGGCAGCTATATCGCGACGGCTCGCGGGATGCTCGGTTGGCAGCATGCCTTTGGCGACACCGATCCGTCTGCCCGGTTCGGATTTGCCGGCAGCCAGAGCTTTATGGCGTCGGGAACGCCGCTCACCAAGGACGCCGCCGTTGTCGAAGTCGGCCTGGATGTAAACATCAGCGAAAGGGCTACCGTCGGCATCGGATATTCCGGCGAGTTCGGCAGCAATGACACGGCAAACAGCGTCAATGCCAAACTCGACGTGCGGTTCTGATGATCATCGTCAGAGTTCTAATGGTGATGGTGGCCGCAATCTTTACGGCCACCATAGCATTCGCCGAGAGCAACACTGCGCCCTCGAGTGCACCAACGTCTCTTTCAGAGACCTATGAGGATTGGACGCTCGCTTGTTCGACACGATCCGACAAACGCATCTGCTCAACCTTTCAAAGGCAGGCGCGCAAAGGCGGACAGATGGTTCTGGCAATCGAATTGACGCCAGGCGCTAATAAGAGTGTGACAGGTACACTTATCCTGCCTTTCGGGCTCGATCTGGATAAGGGCGTTGCCTTTGCGGTCGATGATACAGCGCCTGGCAAACCTTCACGGTTCGCCACCTGCCTTCCAGTCGGTTGCCTTGTGTCGTTGAGCTTTACCGATAAGGCAGCCGTCGCGCTCAGAAGCGGTAAAGCGTTTAAAATTACGGTTCATGCCTATGAGGGCGGGCCTGAAATTCCGCTTTCGGTCTCGCTCAAAGGGTTGGGCAATGCGCTCGACAGGATTGTGACCCTTTCAAATTGATCCCGGAAATACATGACAATGACAGTCAAGTCCGCCATAAAGATCGTTGGCGGACTTAATAAGAAAGGTGTGTCGCAAGGCTGAGCTATGACGATTGTCCTGGTCTTTGACGCGCCGGCTTCTCTTTAAGCGGTATCCAAACTGGAGTTCTAGATCTGCGCACGGCGTGATAAAGCCAAATTGGAAAATGAATTTGATATGACCGATGACTTCATCATTATTGCTGACGACCACCCTATTTTCCGGGAGGGCATTTTCGCTCTGGTTCAGCAACTCCTGCCGCTTTCACGCGTCGAAGCTGCCGATACCTTTGCCTCAGCGCTGAACATCGCGCGTCTGAGCCCGTCTCCGCCCAGCATGTTCATTCTGGACTTGTTCTTCGATGGCGTCAGCATCGCATCAAGCCTGCGTGCACTTCGCGATGAGTTCCGGCTAGCGTCGATCGTGGTGATCACGATGGCCAGCGACAGGCCGCTGATCGATGCTGTCATGGCGGCTGGCATCAACGGTTTCATCAACAAAGCCGCGTCGCCAGATGAGATAAAGGGTATCCTGGAGGCTGTCCGGGAAGGCGAGGTTGTCGTCCAGTCACCTGTCCAAACCACGACAATATGTAACCCGTCCGCTCCCTCGCTCAGTCAGCGGCAGATTGATGTTTTGCAGCTCATCGCAAAAGGCAGGACTAATAAGGAAATCGCCATCATTCTTGGCATTTCGCCATTTACGGTCAGGATCCATGTGTCGGCCGTGTTCCGCGCGCTTGGAGTGGGGACGCGTGCCGGTGCAGTCAGTAAAGGTATTGCGACCGGACTGATTGCGGCGCCGCTCGGCTCTCTAGGGCGGGAGTCGTAGTCACGCTGCGGTGTACCCGCCGCGTCTGCTTGAGAGTTCCACTATCTCTCTACCAATTCAACGCGCCGGTTCCTGGACCGGCCAGTATCTGTTGCATTGCTGGCAACGGGTACGTATGGGCCCACACCCTTCGGCTGAAGCTGGCTAGGCGTCACTCCAAATCTTCCCGTTAAAGCTTTTACGACAGCAAGAGCACGTGCTTGTGAAAGTTCGATATTGCGATCGAGTTCACCGACATTGTCGGTATGACCAACGACATAGACGCTTCGCGCGGTGTCCTGCTTCAGAAATTTGGCCATCTCTGCAAGCGTTTCGTCTGACGTCGCCGTCAAAACGGCACTGTCGGACTTGAACTGGATGCCATAGAGCGCGACGTGACCGGTATCTGCCAGACTGTCGCCGATAGCCTTGGCATTGACGGTGACTTGTCCGGTTTGCATAGGACGTCCTTCGACGATTTGCAGCAGCACCCCTGGCTGCCGTCCATCGTCCTGGCTGACAAGCAATGAAACATGGACGGCCCCTTCGGGCCGGTCCAATCGCGCTGTCATCGCCCGCACGTTGCCGTTGGTTGCGCTCAACAGATCGATTCTCAGACTGGAATTTTCTCCGCTCATGGCCTGATTGACCGGGTCAGCAACTGCCGTGGCAAAGTTATACCCGCCGCAGGCCTCGCCTTCACAGCGATATGCCGTCTTGAACCCGGCTGCCATCAATGACTGCTCGTAATTGCGGTATACTTCCAGCGCCGTCTTTCCTTCCGGAATGGCATAGACGATTTTTGTCAGGCGGCCTTCCACGACCGTGCTCTTGGCGAACCGGCTCTTTTGATCGGCGTCGTAAGGTCCTAATGGCAAGGTGAGTGCCGCATAATCCTGTTTTTGATAGCCGATGATGGTTGCACCGCCAAATCTCGAGACAATGGGACTGTCTTTGCTGCCTTTGACGTCGTGCAACGGGGTTTCGGCAGCAGCGAATGTCGGCGCGAGCAGTGCGGCAGCCAGAGCCAGAGACGAAAGGCTTTTTCGAGATTTAACCACTTTAAGATCCCTTCTTGAGCGACCAGCGACCGATACGTGAGACGAATGACTTTAGCGCGCTATGAATGCCACCTTGTTCCCCAGCACGTCGGGAACATCCGTTGATGAGCACGCCGCCGATACAACACTGCTCCTCCTCAATGGCAATTAGCGTTCTTGTACTATTGCCACGAGATTGCCTTTGATCGATCGGTCGCGACCGCGGAAATGGTCAGCAGGATCCGCCTCGGCTTTTCCCATCCTTCAAGCAGCTAGCCCGGGCTCAGTCTGTCAGCTGTGGCGAACGGAGCGATCGTGCATTGACCGCCTGAGCCAGAAGGAGCGAACGGAGTTCTGCCGGCCGCACCGGCTTGGCAAGTATGGGGACGTCAGGGGTTGCCAGCTCTTCACGGACTCTGTCTCGATCATGCCCGGTCATCACGACGGTGGGCACCGTTCGTCCGGCAAGCCGTTGCACCTGTTCAATACATTCTTTGCCCGTGATGCCGTTGCCGAGGTCGAAGTCGGTAATGAGGAGATCCAGGGTGCCGACCTTGTCCGGAGGTGTAAGGGCTGTCTGGACATCGCAACCCCATTTGCGAAGCAAGATTGCTGTTGCCGTGAGGACAGCCTCGTCGTCTTCCACCAGAAGCACGCGCAAGCCATCTGCAAGACCGGGTTCAGCCAGCGGCACAGGGCGAGGTGCCGGGACGGCCTCTGTGTGGATCGGCAGGTTGCCCAAGGTGATGCAGGTGCCTCGACCTGGCGTAGAGCGTAGACTGACCTCAATGTCGAGCATGGTGCCAAGCCGCCGGACGATGGCCAAGCCCAGACCAACACCCTCCACATCCTTGTCGCCGCGTCCACGCACCTGGTGGAACTCGTCAAAGACCTTGGTTTGGTGCTCTACCGGGATCCCCGGGCCACGGTCGTACACCTGGACCGCAAGCGTGCCGCCACGCCGGCGGCACGCGATCAGGATTTCAGCGCCTGGCGCATATTTGACAGCGTTATTGACGATGTTCTGGAGCATGGTGGAAAACAGTGTGTGATCTGTCTTCACGACGGCATCGCAGGCGATGACGCGTAGCGATGAGCCAACGCGCTGGGCGGCTTCGGCGTTTTGATGAACGACGTCGTCGACGATGTCTCTGATCGCCACCGGCTCGATATTCGGTTGGACATTGCCGCTGTCGAGGGTGGATATGTCCAGCAATGACTTGAACAGTCGCGAAACGCTCTGCAGCGAGCGGTCAATATTATCCACCAGCTTCAGCTCCTCGACCCGCAGTTTTGCATCGCGCAGGCATGCGGTGAAGAGGCTGATGGCATGTACGGGTTGGCGTAGATCGTGGCTGGCCTGGGCCAAGAACCGGGATTTCGACAGGCTCGCTTCCTGCTCACGTGTGTAGGCTTCCTCCAGACGTTTATGCATCACGTAGATCTGGGAAGGCATCATGATCATTCCGCTTGCAAGCGTCAGGACCATGAACGGATTGTCGCGCCAGTAGCTGTTGAAGTATGTCACCGTCGCGATGGAAGCCAGCGCAGTTGAGGTGGAAATTTTCATTGATGTCGGCCCGTAGGTCAGTCCGTTGGCCACCACCAGCCGCTGCATTACCATGTAGAGCGGCAGAAAAAGAGCGCCACCCACTGCCATCATGTAGGTCATACCGCTGATATCAAGAACCATCATCATGTAGTGGCGAGGACGGCTGTCTCCAGGCCTGCGGCGGATCCACAGCAGCAAGCTGCAGGACATCAGCAAGTGAATAGTGACCATGCAAGCAATGTAGATACCACCAGGGAGCGGGTGGCCGATGACCGTGCTGGTGACGATGTAGACGCAGCAAATGCCAATAACTGTGGCTCTGGTCGCGGCATGGTGTTGCTCGTTCTTATAGCCGGTAAGCTTGTTGGCCTGTTCGCTCAACATGGATCAGGCTCCCACGGTCATAGGCAGTTGCTTCATGCCTTTTCCGACGGACGCTGCTCGTGGAAAAGCTTCAATTTCAAGCAAGACCGCGTAGATGTGGATACTCACGCTACGCTGGAAGAGAGAAAAGAACTTGCCGATTTTCCTGTTGCTCTCGCAGGCAGCGGTGTGGCGGTGCACCTCGAATTGCCGATCCGTCAGACGGATGGTCCCTTCCAGCTGGCATTGGTTTTTAGCGGCAAAAATATACTTTTTCGGCAATGGTTTGTTTCCTTTCTAGCTCTCAGTCCGGCAAAGTTAGAAAAAGGAGGCTGGCGAAAGTTGCCGGATAGCGCGGCCACAATGTGGCAAGACCGGTCCAGTTTTATTCGTTATGCGCCATCTTCGGCAGCAAAGTCAGAGGATCCCCGCGCCGATTTGATAGGCGACAACGTTGTGCAATGGGAACTAGTACATGTGTGCTATTTCGCCAATTTGGCGCAGGTACCCAACTCCGAGCATGTGCAACTGTTCCTCAGCAGCGCAGAGCGGTCCTTAGGGGCGTGTAACGAGCAACGCCATGCAGCTCGTGCTCTGGCGCATTAATGGGTGCAATCACCGGCGTGAACACGGCCTTCCAGCGGAGAAGGCCGTGTTCGATCAGCACGGACAGTTAGAGATGAGGACGAAGTCCCCGATCGGGACTGACCGGTGAACATACGGTTTACTGGCGTTTGTTTCGAACATTGGCTAAGCCATCGACGAGTTTGATGCAGACAGTAGTGGTGAGCGACATGGACAGGACGCGGGCGGAGCGCTTGATGGAGGAGGCAGGGCTGGATGCCTTGGTTCTGTTTCAGCCGGAAGCTTTTCAATACGCAATTGGCGCTCCAGCTGGCGTGGCCACGATGTGGGGTAGGGCGGGAGCTGCCATCGCGCTTGTGCCAGGAGACGCTCTTTCGTCCCTAGGCGCCGTCATCAGCGATCATGCTGCAGGGATGTTAAGACAGAATGCGGCCGAAATCGATCTTCGCATTCACCGGATATGGATAGACGCGGTTGATTTGTCGGGAGTGACAGCTATTGCCGATATTGATGGCGCTTATAGACGCGCTGGCTCAATTGGACCGCGACCTGAAACCTTTGATCGAGCGACGTGCTTCAACCTTTTGTTCGACCTGTTGAGAGACAAACGACTTGATAGCGGGAGGATCGGGATCGACCTCGAATTCATGCCAGCAGCCGATTTCGAGGCCTTGAAGCTGGCTGTCCCGAACGTTCGGTGGGTCGATGGATCGCTTGTGCTGAGGCGTTTGCGCGCAGTCAAGCTTCCGGTTGAAATCCAAAGGTTGAGGCGTGCTGCTAAAGCGGCTGAGGGCGGACTGCTGCGCATGATGGACGCTGTCCGCCCAGGCGCCGCCGTGACCGATCTCTCGGCTGCCTGGAAGGCCGGAGCAAGCGATGCCGCGAAGGCAGGTGGATTTGCACTGAGTAGCCATTGGGATTTCATTTCCGTCGGGCCGGAGCTTTCGGATATGGCAGCCAAAGTCATGCCAGGCGCCCTTATCAAGGCCGATGTGGGAACGCTTGTCGAAGGCTATTCCTCCGATGGTGCCCGAACATTTTCCTATGGTTCGGCCTCACGATTGGCGCAGGAAATCTTCAAGGCCTTGGAAACAGCCTTTCATGCAGGCCTTGAGCAGATCAAGCCGGGCAACAGCTTTGGCGCTGTCCATGACGCCATGCTTGGGTCCATGAGACGCGATGGTTTCGGCGAGTACTACCGCGGCCATTTTGGCCACTCCGTCGGCGGGGGAGTCGGTATAGAGGAATGGCCATTCTTCTCGGCAGGCAATCCTGAGGTCGTCGAGGCAGACATGGTTGTGGCGCTCGAAGCCCCATTCTATGGCCAAAACTTTGGAGCATTGATGATCGAGGACCAATTTCTGGTCACGCCGGCTGGAGCAGAATGCATGAATAGTCTGCCGAGAGGGTTGCTGGATCTTTCAGAGAGCGGAGCCTGATCAGGCTATCGAGCCAGCCAGGGTATTGAACCTTCTTATCCGGGTGCTTAGGGTCCAGACTCAATCAGCGTGATTGGCTTTAGATGTAGTCGGCACCCTGACCATCATGGAGATACCCGAACACGCGGAATCCGCCGGGAGTTTCCTCGCCGGGTACATGGATCGCCTCAAGGGCGGATCTGACAATTTCCCGTTCGACGGGTGTTTCGACCTGAATGTCGACATGTACAATGTCTTCGTATCCTCCTTCACGGAAGTGGTAAAACCATTCCCGGTCAGGCTGCGAACGGTAGCCGGTGGTTGAGAGCGTGCTCCATGTTGGCGGCGGCGCGAGAGCATACATCCGCAACCGCAGTTCATCCCATTTTGTGTTGTTCATCACAGGGTTGAGAATGTCTCGTGACTCAAAGCCAGAATGAGATGACAGTGGCCAACTCCACTGCCGGGAGAAAATTGGCCGCCAATTTATTATAGCGGGTTGCTATCCGCCGGAAATTATCTTGATTTCAGAAATTAAAATCTATTCTCGCCATCAGCGTGTGAGGGCGTGCGCTGTGTAGCCACGCCCTCATCGAAGCCCAAAAAACCTGCGCTTACTTCTTTTTTGTCGTGGATTCGCTGTTCTTTACCTGCGAGCCGAGCGCAACGGGTGCTGACTTTTCCGCAGTCTTGTCCTTTTTCGGCTTTCTGACTTCTTTGTTGCCGCGTACCTGACCCTTGGCCATCGTGATTTCCTCGCTGTTATAGGAGTATTGGAGCGGCGGTTGGGTCCTTGGCGAACCGGACCGGCTCTCGGTCTTGGCATTGTCGTCTTGGAGAAAACGAGATTCCATTTCCCTGTCAAGTTAGCCGCCGAAGGGCTTTAAAAAGCAAGCAAAATCTTGGGTTTGGTGTGTTGTTCGTTGTTCGTTTTCTCGCGGACGGACGCTGGGTTGAAGCAAACGCCTAACCGGCCCGCAAGAAACGCACCGCTTCGTCGCGGCGGTGCAGATAGAGCAGGGTGCGCACGCCTTCGCCGCGCTCCGAGCTTAGGTCCGGATCGCGGTCCAACAAATAGGCGGCGTCTTTGCGGGCGATTTCCAGCAGGTCGCCGTGGTGTTCAAGGCTGGCGATGCGAAAGCCGGGTGTGCCGGATTGACGGGTGCCGAGCAATTCGCCTTCGCCGCGCAATTTCAGGTCTTCCTCGGCAATTAGGAAGCCGTCTTCGCTATCGCGCAGGATCGACAGCCGCGCCTTGCCGTTTTCGCTCAAGGGGCCCTTATAGAGCAGGATGCAGGAGGATGCTTCTGCCCCGCGACCGACCCGGCCGCGCAACTGGTGCAATTGGGCAAGGCCGAAGCGTTCCGCATGTTCGATGACCATGATCGTCGCGTCAGGCACGTCGACGCCGACTTCGACGACGGTTGTCGCAACGAGTAGGCGGGTATCTCCGCTCTTGAAGGCCAGCATGGCCGCATCTTTTTCCTCGCCTTTCATGCGGCCATGCACGAGGCCGATTGGCGCCTTCAGGCACATTTTCAGCACCTCGAAGCGCTCCTCCACTGACATCAGCTCCGATTCCTCGGTTTCCTCGACCAGTGGGCAAATCCAGTAAGCCTTTTTGCCGGCCGCAACGGCCGCCTGGAGCCGATCGACGATATCGCCGATCCGCTCAGTCGGCACGGTCACGGTCTGGATCGGCTTGCGGCCGGCCGGTTTTTCGGTGAGCTTGGAGACGTCCATGTCGCCGAAGGCGGCGAGAACGAGCGTGCGGGGAATGGGCGTGGCGGTCATGACCAGCATATGCGGCGAGATACCTTTGGCCGTCAGCCGCAGGCGTTGATGCACGCCGAACCGGTGCTGCTCGTCGACGACAGCCAGCATCAGATTGTGGTAGCTGACAGTGTCCTGGAACAGCGCATGGGTGCCGATGACGATTTGCGCCGCGCCGCTGGCGATCCGCTCAAGGATGGCTTCGCGCTCGCGGCCCTTAGTGCGGCCAGTCAGGACGTCGACGGATATGCCAGCACTCGCAGCCATTTTCGACAGGGTCGCGTGGTGCTGGCGCGCGAGAATTTCAGTCGGGGCCATCAGCACGGCCTGACCACCGCTTTCGACCACCGCGGCCATGGCCAGCAGCGCCACCAGCGTCTTGCCGGCACCGACATCGCCTTGTACCAGCCGCAGCATCCGGCTGTCGCTTGCCATGTCCTTGAGCGCATCGGCAACGGCGGCCGTCTGGCTCGCGGTCGGGCTGAAGGGTAGGGCGGCGAGGATTTTTTGGCTCAGTTCCCCGGTCGCCTTGACCGGCGTGCCGGCGACCTTACGCAGCCGCTGTCGCACCAGAGCAAGCGAGATCTGGCCTGCCAGGAATTCGTCATAGGCGAGCCTGCGTCGCGCTGGCGCCTGCGGATCGACATCCTTTTCGTCCCGGGGCGCATGCAATTGCTGGAAGCTTTCGCGAACACTCGCGAAGCCCTGCTTGGTTACCAGCGCCGGATCGATCCATTCGGAAAAGTCCGGCAGGCGCTCGACAGCATGGTCGATGGCTTTCTTCAACACCTTTGGTGAGAGGCCGGCCGTCAGCGGATAAACGGGCTCCACCAGCGGCATGGTGGCAGCCTCGCTGGCCTTGACCATGAAATCCGGGTGGACCATGGACGGCCGGCCGTTGAACCAATCGATTTTACCCGAAACGGTGATGATCTCATCGACAGGCAGCGCTTTTTCCAACCAGTTGCCCTTGGCGCGGAAGAAAGTCAGCGCCAATTCACCGGTCTCGTCATGCAGAAAGACCCGGTAAGGCGCGCTGCGGTTCTCGCGGGGCGGTGGGATATGGCGGTCGACCCGGCCTGTAACGGTGACGATGGCGCCTTGCGGCGCGCGGGCAATGCCCGGCTGATTGCGCCGGTCGATCAGCCGATGTGGGGCCAGAAACATGAGATCGACGACGCGCGCGTCCTCGGCATCCTCGCGGCCAAGCAGGCTCGCCAGCAATTGTGCCAGCTTTGGGCCGACACCCGGCAGGGTGGAAACGGAGGCGAACAGGGGGTCGAGCAGGGATGGGCGCATGATGGCGTGAAAATGCCGTGTGGCGAAGCGCATTGCAAGGCTGACAAGGCATTTGTGAGCGGCTATACAGCAGCGGACTGAAAAGTGGGAACCGGTCGGCTTGGTTGGGTTCGGCTTCGCCGCCCCCACATCCGCCTGCCGGGACTTTCTCCCCGCTGGGAAGAAGAGGCGAGAGGTTAAAGCGCTCGGCCTTCTCTGCGCTGGAAGTAGGAAGCGGGGCTGATGGGCTGTGGAACCCCTTGTGGCGTCACGGATTGTGAATGCCGACGACGAGATATTTCGATGGGGGTGGCATGGTCACCGCATCAACAGGAAGGTGAATGACATGACTGGTCTGGTTCGCAGCAGCGCCGATCTCGATCCCCGCCGTCGGCGCATTTTGTTTCGCTGCTGGCACCGGGGCATCAGGGAGATGGACCTGATGCTTGGCCAGTTTGCTGAAGCCGAGATTGCCACGCTTGGTGATTCCGACCTTGATGATCTCGAGCTCATCATGGCCGAGGAAGACAATGACTTGATTTCCTGGATCAATGGGGCCGCTCCCGTGCCCGCGCATTTGCAGATCCCGCTGTTTGAGCGCATTGCCGCCACCCGCCCTGATTTTTCTCCCGTTGATGCGGCCTCAATTGCTGGCCTGAGTGCTGTGACCGACAAATGATTTCCCTGTTCGATGCCAAGAAGACGGCAGCAGTGCAAACTGCTGTCACGCTGTCACCGGTGCCCGATGGCATGGATGCCTTTCTGGTGGCCGAACTGGCCCGCCAAGGGAAGCCCGTCGCCTATCTCCTGTCCGATTCCAGCCGGATGAATGACATCGAGCAGATGCTCTCGTTCTGCGCGCCCGAGATTCCGGTTCTGACCCTGCCGGCCTGGGACTGTCTTCCTTACGACCGGGTGTCACCAAGCGCAGATGTTTCAGCGCGGCGCCTGGCGGCGCTTTCGGGTCTGATTGCCCACGCCAAGAAGCCGCATCCGGCGATCGTGCTGGTCACTGCTAACGCCATGCTGCAGAAACTGGCGCCGGCGGATGTGATCGAAAGCCTGTCCTTCTCGGCACGCCCAGGCAATCAGGTGAAGATGGACGATATTGCCGGCCGATTGGCGCGCAACGGCTTTGAGCGCGTCGATACGGTGCGCGAAGTCGGTGAATATGCGGTGCGCGGCGGCATTCTCGATGTCTTCGTCCCGGGCTCGGAAGAGCCGGTGCGGCTGGATTTCTTTGGCGATACGCTGGAAAGCATCCGCAGTTTCGATCCGGCCAGCCAGCGCACCATTGGTCAGGTGAGGTCGCTCGATCTAAACCCGATGAGCGAAGTGACCCTGACGCCTGACGCGATCAGTCGGTTTCGCAAGAATTATCTCTCTCTGTTTGGTGCCGCCACCCGCGATGACGCGCTTTATGCCGCTGTCTCCGAAGGCCGACGCTATGCGGGCATGGAACATTGGATGCCGTTGTTTCATGAAACGCTGGAGACAGTGTTCGATTATCTCGCCGGTTTCCGCGTTGTGCTTGGGCCCGGCGTCCGGGAAGCCGCCGAAGAGCGCGGCAAGCTCATTCGCGATTACTATGAGGCGCGGCTCAGCAGTGCGACGCCCGGCAAGGGGCATCTGGCTCAGGGCACGCCCTACAAGCCCGTACCGCCGGAATATCTCTATCTCGGCACGACGGAATTCCTGAAAAAACTCGAGGCTTTCGATCCCATCCGCCTGACGCCATTTGCCGAACCTGACGGCGAGGGACGAAAGGTGATCGAGCTGTCGGCAAGGTCTGGGCCACGCTGGGCCAAGCAGGCGGCGCAGGATGTGAGCGAGGGCAAGGCCGAGGGCGACGGCGAGACGCAGCGCGTCAATGTCTTTACCCAGGCGGTCAAATACATTGCCGATAAGCGGGCTGCCGGTGCCAAGGTGCTGATAACAGGCTGGTCGGAAGGCTCGCTCGATCGGTTGTTGCAGGTGCTGAACGAGCACGGGCTGGAGCGGCTAAAGCCGGTCTCGGTGCTGAAGGATCTCGACAAGCTCGGCAAGGGCGAGGCGGCAACGGCGGTGCTGTCGCTGGAAGGTGGTTTTGAGGCCGGCGAACTGGTCGTGGTCGGCGAGCAGGATATTCTCGGCGACCGCATGGTACGTCGCTCCAAGCGCCGCAAGCGGGCCGCCGACTTCATCTCTGAAGTGGCGGGTCTCGACGAAGGCTCGATCGTTGTTCATGCCGAACACGGCATTGGCCGGTTCATCGGGTTGCGCACCATCCAGGCGGCGGGCAGTCAGCACGCCTGCCTTGAGCTGCAATATGCCGACGAGGCAAAGCTTTTCCTGCCGGTTGAAAACATCGAGCTTCTGTCGCGCTACGGCTCTGAAGGCAGCGAGGCGCAGCTGGATAAGTTGGGTGGCGGCGCCTGGCAGATGCGCAAGGCCAAGCTGAAGAAGCGGCTGCTCGACATGGCCGGCGGGTTGATCCGCATTGCCGCCGAGCGGATGATGCGCTCCGCACCGGTTTTGGCGACGACCGAGGGCTTCTACGACGAGTTTGCCGCCCGGTTCCCTTATGACGAAACCGAGGATCAGATGAACGCCATTGAGGCGGTGCGCGGCGATCTCGCCGCCGGCAGGCCGATGGACCGCCTCATCTGCGGCGATGTCGGCTTCGGCAAGACGGAAGTGGCGTTGCGCGCCGCTTTCATTGCCGCGATGAACGGCATTCAGGTGGCTGTCGTCGTGCCGACGACGCTACTTGCCCGCCAGCATTTCAAAACCTTCACAGAGCGCTTCCGTGGCTTGCCGATCCGCATCCAGCAGGCCTCCAGGCTTGTGGGAACAAAGGAGCTGAACCTCGTCAAAAAGGAAGTGGCCGAGGGCAAGACCGACATCGTCGTCGGCACCCATGCGCTGCTCGGCTCTGGCATCAAATTTGCCAATCTCGGCATGCTCGTCATCGATGAAGAGCAGCATTTCGGCGTCAAGCACAAGGAACGGCTGAAGGAGCTGAAAAGCGACGTGCATGTGCTGACATTGTCTGCAACGCCGATCCCGCGCACCCTGCAATTGGCGATGACCGGCGTGCGCGAACTGTCACTGATCACCACGCCGCCGGTCGACCGCATGGCGGTGCGCACCTTCATTTCACCGTTCGATCCGCTGGTGATCCGCGAAACGCTGATGCGCGAGCATTATCGCGGCGGCCAGAGTTTTTACGTCTGCCCGCGCCTGGCCGACCTCGCAGACATCAAGGCTTTCCTTGATTCGGATGTGCCTGAACTGAAAGTGGCGATCGCCCACGGCCAGATGGCGGCGGGCGAGCTCGAAGACATCATGAATGCCTTCTACGAAGGCCGCTACGACGTGTTGCTCTCGACCACGATCGTCGAATCCGGCCTCGACGTGCCAACTGCCAACACCCTTATTGTCCACCGCGCCGACATGTTCGGCCTGGCGCAGCTTTACCAGATCCGCGGCCGCGTCGGCCGCTCCAAGGTGCGTGCCTTTGCGCTGTTGACGCTGCCGGTCAACAAGGTGCTGACGACAAGCGCCGAGCGGCGCCTGAAGGTGCTGCAATCACTCGATACGCTAGGGGCCGGCTTCCAGCTTGCCAGCCACGACCTCGACATCCGCGGCGCGGGCAATCTGCTCGGTGAAGAACAGTCCGGCCATATCAAGGAAGTCGGTTTCGAGCTTTACCAGCAGATGCTGGAAGAGGCGGTGGCCGAGGTAAAGGGCGAGGACGATGTTGTCGATAGCGGCTGGTCGCCGCAGATCCAGGTCGGGACCTCAGTGATGATTCCCGACGAGTATGTACCGGATCTGCATTTGCGCCTCGGGCTCTATCGCCGGCTTGGCGAATTGACCGAGTTGAACGACATCGACGGCTTTGGTGCTGAACTCATTGACCGCTTTGGGCCGCTTCCGGCCGAGGTCCAGAACCTGCTCAAGGTCGTCTATGTCAAGGCGCTGTGCCGTAAGGCCAATGTCGAGAAGCTGGAGGCGGGGCCGAAGGGTGTCGTCGTGCAATTCCGTAACAGGGAATTCCCCAATCCTGCGGCATTGGTCGGCTTTATTGCCAAGCAGGGCAGCATGGCGAAGATTCGCCCCGATCACAGCGTGTTCCTCACCCGTGATCTGCCGACACCCGAAAAGCGGCTGGCCGGTGCAGCCACTATCATGGCTCAATTGGCCGAACTGGCAAAACAGAAGTAGCACGTATAAGCGCCATGGTTGCGTCGACGAGACCAGCCGTGGCGCAACTGCGTCCGCAGCGCTACGTTTAGACCCAGATCAGCAATCTCGGCTAAAAAAATCGACTGAATTGATTTGAGAACCGGATTCCCGGAATGAGACAGCTGGGTCGAATAGGACACAGATCGCGGTAGCTAATCTGCGGAAAAGCGTCTTAAGGCTTTCGATTTTGTCCAATGACGCATATAGATGTGCTAGGGTAAAAAACCCCACGATCCTGCTGGGTAAATCAATATAGATTTTGTCTTTGGTGTGGTCGGTGCGTTGCTTGAGAAGATAATAAATGAAGTAAGATTAGGTGATGAATATTCTTTTTGAAATTCCTGTATTCTTCCTTTTGTATTTATTGAGCTAATACTACTTTTTATAAGGTATTGTTGCAACGCAGCATTGTGACACTTATCGTGAAGAAAATGCCATCTCCGAAATTAGGGGGGAAATGTGGTCGAGACACATCGTGTTGCAATATTTGCTTATGAGTACGTGAACACATTTGAACTTGGTGCGGCCTATGAGATTTTCGAAATCTGCAGCAGCGTTCACGATTGCTATGACGTGACGATTTGCTCGGAACGGCCGGGCACCAAGATCAAGCTTGGCGGCCTCTCTCTCGTAACGGAATTCGGCCTGGAAGAACTGCAGCGGGCCGATACGGTGATCGTGCCGGGCTGGAACGATATCGATGCTGTGCCACCCGGCAATGTGCTCGAGCATCTGAGACGTGCGCATGCGGCCGGTAAGCGCATCGTCTCGATTTGTTCGGGCGTATTTCTCCTGGCAGCCGCAGGCCTTCTCAATGGGCGGCGAGCGGCTGTGCATTGGTCGCAGGCAAAGATCCTGGCCGCGCGGTATCCGAAGGTGCAGGTCGATGCTGACGTGCTTTATGTTGATGATGGTGACGTAATGAGTTCGGCCGGACGTGCAGCCGGGCTCGATCTCTGCCTGCATATCGTGCGCAAGGACTGTGGCGGCAAGATCGCTCGCTCCGTGGCGCAGCGCATGGTGATTCCGGCCTTCCGCGAGGGTGGTCAGACGCAATATATTCCGCATTCAGCGCAGACCCAGATCGATAGTCTTGCCGAACTGCGCGAATGGTTGCTGCTCAATCTCGACCGCAAGATAGATATCGATGAGATGGCAGAGCGGATGTGCATGAGCCGCCGGACGTTTCTGCGCCGCTTTCAGGTGGCGACCGATCTGACGCCGGGCGAATGGCTGATTCGCGAGCGGGTGGCGCGGGCGCGCAATTTGCTGGAGGAAACGATCATGCCGATCGAGCACATCGCCGAGCAGGTTGGTTTTGCCTCGGCCGATGCGCTGCGCCATCATTTCCGCAAGCGGTTCGGGATTTCAGCCGTGTCCTACCGCAACAGTTTTCGCACCGACAAACCGAGGTTAAGCGGCAAGCCCCCGGAGTGAGGACATAAAGACCGGTCAGATCACGACCGGCCTTTTTTCCGAACTATTGAGAGAGTTTTGGTGGTGCAGTGTCCTGCCAAGCTTGTTCAATTCCCCGTTTCAGCTTTCGATTTGACCAATGCTGCGTCCCATTTTCGATGATCGACCTGCCTGTTGCGCAAACGATGGATTCCATAGCCGACAAGGGTAAGCGTTAGGGGGATAGCCAGCATCCAGCCGAAACCAGACACGATGAAGGCCGTGGATGCTGCGGAAAGCGCTGCGATTGTCAGTGATGCCGCACTTCTGTTGCTTTTTACGTAGCAGATGATGACCGCGATATAGATGAAAATGAAATTCTGGTTGGCGATCATCAGGCCCTTGGAGAGTGGGATGAACTGGAAGTGGATTGCCGCACTCAGCAGCAGATAGACCGCCAGCATGAAAATCAGCGAGGCCTGCGGAATGCTTGATTTAGACAGCGTGCCGAGGAAATTTGGCAGGATCCGCTCGCGCCCGGCGGCATACATCATGCGGCTGGCGGCAAACACCCAGGCATTGACGTTGGCAATGACGATGAGCACAATCAACACGTCGGCAAAGGGCGCAAACGGGCTGCCGTCGAGAATGCCCAGCATGCCGGAAACGCCAGCAATGTTCAGGCCCTCTGCATCGGCGCCAGCGGCAACCAGGGCCAGCGCGGCGTAGATCAGCGTCACCGCGATGAAGCCGATCAGGAAGATGAGCTTGATGGCGAAGGAGCCGCCTTTGACCTCTTCACTGCCGAAGCTCAGGTTTTCCCAGCCAAGAAAAGCCCAGAACAGGATAGCGCAGGCCCCCCATATGCTGGAAACCGACACATCCTGCCAATCCCAGATATAGGTCTGGTAAGCGCTCAAGCCATCGGCGAGCAGGCCGGGCTTGGCAACGACGAATAGGATGACCAGCAGCACCATCGACAATGCCGAAGCCTTGTTGATCCATGCCGATGGGCGCACACCGAAGTAGTTGAGCAGGGTGGAAACCGACAGCACCAACAGCGAGATGGTAAAGATCTGGCTCGTTGGCAGGCCGAGGATCTTCTGGATATAGGTGCTACCCATATAGGTGCCGATCGGAATGCACAGCATGAAGGTCAGAGCAAGGATGAAGGTCGCGGCCGTGCCGGCCCATTCGCCAAGCGCCAGGCTGGCATAGCGGGCAATGCCACCGGAATCCTGCACATCAAGAGACAGCTTGAGGAAGACCAGCACAAGCGGGATGGAGATCACCGTCGTGATCGGCCAGGCAAGTGCGGCAACTTTGCCGCCGCTCGTTTCGATGGCGAGGCCGGGCAGGCCCAGCAGGCCCGAACCGACGATCGTGCAGATCGCCAGTACCACACCTTGCGAAATCGACAGGTTTTTCTTCAAGCTCATATATCTATCCCAGTTCTTTCGGCCGCAGCCTCCTGGCATGCAAGCCACTGTTGGTTCACCCGTGATGGCGTCACCATGACGAATTTGGATGACGCCGCCCCCAACCGGCAGGCTCCATCCCCATGTCTTCTCAAATGGCTGGCGCGGCGTCCTTGCCGGTCGTTCTCACGCGAGGCCATCATTGCCTGGTGGGGAGCAGGTCTCCAGCCAGGCAACGGTCATGATCCTATTTTACAACTTTGCCCTGAACCGAGAGATAGCGGTCCGCCAATTCGATTACTTCAAGGCTGGAGAGGTTTGCCTCCTGCAATTGCGCCCGCACCTCGGCAACGGTGTAGGAACTTAATAGCGAGCTGAAATAATGGGTTCTGACGACCTCCGACTCGTTTGGAATGTTTCTGTCGATGATCGCCTGGGCCTCGGCTTCGCTATCGGGCCGGCGCAGGTCGCGCACGAACACATGGGCGCCGGACTTTGTAATGCGGCGGATCTGCTTCCAGAAGGCAACTGGGTCGGCGACGTGATGCAGGACGCTGTTGCTGATTGCCACGTCGAACAGGGTATCGGGCAGGGCAAGGTCTTTGCCATTGCCCAGCAGCCAATTGACCGGTGTTTCGTCGGCCGTCAGGCGCTGCTCCTGGTCTTCGCTCGCCAGTGACAACATGCGCGCCGAGATATCGGCGCCGAACAGAACCCAGTCAGGCGCCAGCTTGCGCAAGCGCAGCAGAACGTCGCCGGGGCCGCAACCAATGTCGATCGCCCATTTCGCGCCCGTGCCGACGGTGGAGGCGATTTCACGGGCGAGGGCCTCATGTGGCGCGCTGTAATCTGCTTTGGCGTAGAATATTTCCTCTTCTTCCGTCATCCGTTCCGGTTCGGCTATGCGCGGCATCATCATGTTCATGTCATCATTGCCCTTTGGCTTTATGAAAACGGAGTGGACAGGTCATTGGCTTCGCTTCGTTATCGTCTGGAAGCATATATTGAGGCCATTCCAGGTCACCATGCTGATAGTGACCAAGATAGGGACTGCGCGGAATCAGATCATAGAGATCGATGTTGCGACGGATCTGCTCGCGAATCAGCCGACCTTTGCGGTTATCACCGGCCACGGCGTCGAACCGCTCTCGCGGATTAATAACGAAAACCAGAGAATCGCAGAGATTGCGGCTGAGCCGGTTGACGTTATTGGGGTGACTGACATTGATGAACAATTGGGTGCCGGCAAAGCACATGGTCCAGAAGTCCGACGCAGGATCGAGCGGTATGTCGCCGATCCATTCCTCTCTGTCACCGTCGATCAGATATTGCAGGCTGTCGATAAACGTCTTCTCGTAGAAGGATGTCGGCTGCGGTGTGGCCATCGGCTCAAATACCGCCAGTAGAGGCTCTGCGGTGTTGACGTCGCCATCCCAGGTTGCCGCATCTTGCAAATAAGAATGAAGACCCGACAGCAAGATATCGTAGCGGTAGCCGCCTGACTCGTGGTCAAAAGGAACAAGTAGGAAGTTAATATTGCTTCTATTAAAAGCATTCTGCGCAAACACGCAAGGAAATTGACTTTGCTCACCAGATCCGGGCCGAAATCTCATTTCCAGCTGAGAAAGAAGCTCAGCAGCCCAAGAATATGGGGTGTTCTGCAAGGCCATGATGTAAGCATCGACCTGCTTCAATAGCATTGTGTGGCTCCATTGAATATTTTTTTCGGGAAAATTCAGCCTGTTTATGTTGGATTTCGTTGGTTTGTACTGAAAGAAATAGAAGGGGCGGTGCGCAAAGGCTTGTGTACCCTTTGTTTTAAGCGGCCCTAAAATGTGCTTTGAATTTTCCTCCCCTGGGGCAAGAATTACCGCCCTAGGATGATCGCTGACAATCTGGTGCTATGCACGGGTTGAAGTGTTGAGCCAAATCAATCTCAACCCTAGACTTCAATAGGTGTAGTGTAATATTTTAACAACCTATGCGATTGCCAAATTTCGCGGAAATCATGCCAACTGAACTTGCGGCTGGCACTCACGCACCGGTCAGCGATTTTGACCGTCGTCTTCCAAGGCAAGATTGGCCTGCGGGCCTGACGCAACGGCAGGTGGCAGCGGCACGCCTTTCGTCCTTTCGCGCAGGACAGTGATCAGGCCAGAACCGATGATGAGCATGATTCCCACAAGCATAGGCAGGTCGACGTGGTCGCCAAAGATCATGTAGCCGAACAGGATAGCCCACAGCATCTGGCTATACTGGATCGGCCCGAGTATGGCGGCTGGCGCATGGCGGGTCGCCAGCATCATCATGACGGTCGCAAAGGCGGCAAACAGGCCGTAGCTCAGCAAGAGGAGCCAGTCTGTGCCCTCAGGCCAAACGAAGGATGGCATCATAGCGATCCCGGAAATGGCGATGGTGCCGAAGGCGCCGGCGCCATAAAGCGAAGTGGATTTCTCCCGCGGACCGATGGCGCGGTAAATGACAATAGAGATTGCACCGCCGAAGCCGCCGATGACGGCGCCGAGATGTCCGATCGACAATTCGCGAAAGCCAGGGCGCAACACCACAAGCACGCCGAGAAAGCCGATGATGACCGCGCTCCAGCGTCGAATGCCGACCTGTTCCTTGAGAAAGATCACCGACATGATGGTCACGAAGGAAGGCAGCAGGAAGATGAGGCAGAAGGCCTCGGCCATGGAAAGATGAGTGAAGGCGATGACGGCGCCGATCGAACTGGTACCTGACGCGACGAAGCGCAACAGCCAAAGCTTCAGATTGGAAGTCCGAAACACATCCGTAAGCCTGTCGCCCCTCTTCAGCAAAAAGGGCAGCGCAGCCAGGCCGAACAACGAGCCGAAGAAGGCGGATTCGAACGGTGTTACCCGGCCTTCGACAAGTTTGACCGACGCATCGCTGACAGCATAGGCGGCAAAGGCGACAAAGGCGAACGCGAGGCCGCGGGAAGTAGTATCGGAAGTCACGAGCCGGTGGTCCTGTGGTTGGCCGCAGCGAAGCGCATCAGTCTTTCCCTACCGCAAATGGGAGGCAGGGAGGCGTCACCGATCCTGGGAACGAAGCGACCTGTAAAAGGAAGACGCGCCGTGATTATGACCGAACCTGACCTGCGTCAATTCAGTTTCGATTGCTCGCTAGCCTTTTCGGCAGCGATTTCTCTGAACGCATTGGCCAGAACGTCGCTCGGCTGGGCGCCGCTGACGGCGTATTTTTGATCGATGATGAAGAAGGGCACGCCGTTTACTCCCATTTTCTGGGCAGCATCGATCTCGTCGAGAATCAGGTCTTTGTCTGCATCACCCGCCAGCAGCGTCTTGATGACCTTGCTCTCCAGGCCGGCCGCCTCTGCTATCTCGAGCAGAACCGCGTGATCACCGACATTGCGGCCCTCTTCGAAATTGGCCTTGAACAGGGCAGACACGACGGCCTCCTGGATTTCGCGGCTTTCGGTTCCCGCCCAGTGGATAAGCCGGTGTGCATCGAGCGTATTCGGTCCGATCTTGATGGCATCGAAATCGAAGGCGATGCCGACCTCACGACCGAGATCCGTCAGTTGCTGATGACCACGGTCCATGTTTTCCTTGCCGCCGAGCTTCTTGGCCAGTTCCACCTGCTGGTCGACACCCTCAGGCGGGTAGTCCGGGTTCAGCCGGTAGGGCCGCCAGTTGATGTCGATGCTCACTGCGTCCTGAACCTCTGCGATGGCGAGATCGAGCCTTGCCTTGCCAAGGTAGCACCAAGGGCAGACGACGTCGGAAACGAGATCGATGGTAATGCGCTGCATGACGGATACTCCGGTAATAGAGGCATTCTGGCAGTGAACGGATCGCGGCGCCTTACTGCGCCCGCGCGTCCCACCAGGTCGACAATTGTGGCCCAAGAACAGGAACTTGTTCCGGGCGGCGAATGTGTTTCCAATGGGCTATCCACTGGTCACCGTTATAATAAAGCGGCACGACATAATGGCCGGCGACCAGCAACCGATCGAGCGCACGAACGCTTGCCTGGAAATCCTCCTGGCTGCGCGCATTCACCATCGTCGTCAACACGCGGTCGACGTCCGGATTGGCAACCCCTGCGTAATTGAAGCTTGTCTGTCTATCGCGCGACACCGAACCCCAGCGATTGAATTGCTCGATGCCGGGGACCAGAGTAGATGGATAGGACATGACGACCATGTCGTAATCGAAGCTGTTGGAGCGGGCTTGGTACTGGGCGTCATCGACGGTGCGGATTGTCATGCTGATACCGATCAACCGCAGGGTCCGCTGATAGGCGAGGGCCATTTTCTCCTGGCCGGCGTTCTGCGTCATGACTTCGAAGGACAGCGGCTTGCCCTTGGCATCGACCATCTTGCCGTCATTGATGGAATAGCCGGCCTGGCTGAGCAGCGCGACCGCCTGCCGTAGCACATTGCGATCAGCGCCCGAGCCATCGGAAATTGGCAGCGTATATGTGCCGGCGAGAATTTCGGGCGCGATGCGATTCTTTGCGTCGCCGAGAATAGCCAGTTCGCGATCATCCGCAGCATGACCATAGGCACCGAGCGGCGAATTCTGCCAGTAGCTCTGAATGCGCTTGAAGGCATTTCCATAGATGTTCTTGTTGACCCATTCGAAGTCGAAGGCCAGCGTCAGGGCCTCGCGCACTTTGACATCGGCAAATATCGGTCGGCGGGTGTTGAAGACGAAGCCGAGCATGCCGGTCGGTCTTTGCACGGTAAAGGTCTCGCGCACGACGTCACCATTGGCGACGGCTGAAAAGTTATAGGCTCTTTGCCAATGGGCCGAATCACCATCCGGATAGACGTCGATGTCGCCCTTCTTGAACGCCTCGAACAGCGTACTGTCCTGCAGAAAGTAGGTGACGCTGATCTCATTGTAATTGTCGAAACCGGCTTTCGACGGCAGGTCCTTGCCCCAGTAATTCGGATCGCGCTGATAGGTAATCCGCTCGCCTGGCCGGATATCCTTGATTTTATAGGGACCTGAGCCGACGGGAACATTGAGTGAAGACTGCTCGAAGGTCTCGGGGTTGATGGCGTGCTTTGGCAAGATCGGCGTAGCGAAAGCCAGAAGCAGCGGTGTTTCCCGGTCGGCCTTGTCCGTGAAGGTAAAGCGAACGCTGTGGTCGCCTATTTTCTCCATCTTGGAGAGGCTCGCCAACCGCTTGTCGAAAGGCGCACGGCCCTTTTGCTGCAGCAGTTGCAACGTGAAAATCACGTCGTCAGGCGTCACCGGCTGACCATCGTGCCATCGCGCCTTGGGATTGAGATTGAACTGAATGAAGCTGCGGGCGTCATCCCATTCGACGCTTTCGGCCAGCAGCCCATAGAGACTGTAAGGTTCACCGGACGAGCGCGTCATCAGCGACTCGTAAAACAGGTTGCCGTATTCCGGGTCCCAAATGCCCCGAGCGGTGGTGCGCATACCCTTGATCACGAAGGGATTGAGAGCGTCAAACGTGCCAACCACACCATAGGAAATGCGGCCGCCCTTCTTCACATCAGGATTGACGTAAGGAAAGTGCTTGTAGTCAGCTGACAGGGCCGGTTTTCCAAACATGGCGATGCCGTGGAGCGGCTCGGCGACGGCCATTGGCGCGGCAAAAAGCCAGCATAACGGCAGCATCAGCAGGGTCGACAGAAGGCGCCGCAAACCATTTCCTCTCAAAGTCATCGTATCAGGTTCGGCTGCAAATTAGCACGAACGACCGTAAATCCAACCGCCCCCGGCCAATTCCATGCATGGCGGCTTAGGCACGGAATTGTCCAGTAAAATAAATTGTCTTAAGGTTCAATCGTTCCCTAAATGCAGCGCCGGATGTGGCAATGCCCAAAGAAGCACTGGATATTCGCTCCGATGCGCTGTAACAGGAAGACCACACACATCGGGTCATCTATTTGCCTCATTTAAAACCCAGGGGATGGACGAATAGGCCGATCTAATCGGGTGAGAACTTCGGTTCGACACAAGTTTTCAGGAGACGGATCTCGTTATGACGTTTAAAGCAACCAAAACCGCGCGCGCGGCTCTTTCCGCTCTCGTACTCTCCACCGGCTTTGCTGGCGCAGCGTTTGCCCAGCAGCAACCCGCTGGCGACGCCGGCTTGCCGCCGCAGGGTTGGTTCAAGACCTGTGCCAAGCAGGAAGATACCGATATTTGCACCGTGCAGAACATCCAGGTGGCTCAGAACCGCCAGATGATCATTGCCGTTGCGATCATTTCGCTTGAAGGCAAGACCAACCGCAAGCTCATGCAGGTTTCGGTTCCTTCGGCTCGCCTGATTCCGCCAGGCGTCGTTCTGCAGATCGATGGCGGCAAGGGCCAGAAGATCGATTACGCCGTCTGCTTCCCGGATCGCTGCACGGCCGAAATTCCTTTGACGGATGCGATGATCGCCAGCCTGAAGAAGGGCCATGACGTCGTATTCACTTCGATGAATTTCCGTCGCGTGCCTAACCCGATCAAGATCTCGCTCGATGGCTTCACCGGTTCCTACGACGGTCCGGCAATCAGCCAGTCGCAGGCTCAGGAGCGCCAGCGCCTCCTGGAAGAAGCCATGCAGAAGAAGAACGAAGAATCGCAGAAGGCCCTGGAAGACGCCCAGAAGGCTGCCAAGGAAAGCAAGTAAGCTCTCTTGCTGCTGCATACTCACAAAAAAGGCCCGGTTCTTCCGGGCCTTTTTTTATGGCCATCCGCTGGGAGGATGCGGACAGTTCTTTATCAGTGGGCGAGGTTCATGCGTGGTTTGTAATGACCAGCATTTTCTTGCTCGAAAATCTGAGCGACGTGCGGGTTGCGAAGCGGCTCTCCGCTTTCGTCTGTTTCGAGGTTCTGCTCCGAGACATAGGCTACATATTCCGTCTCGGCATTTTCGGCCAGCAGGTGATAGAAAGGCTGATCCTTGCTCGGCCGCAATTCTGCGGGGATCGCATTCCACCATTCTTCCGTATTGGCGAATTCCGGATCGACGTCGAAAACGACGCCGCGGAACGGGAAAATCTTGTGACGGACGATGTCACCGATTCCAAACTTTGCGATGCGCTGTTTCATGGCTGTGTTTCCTTTCATCAATTATTTGGGAAACGAGACGCCTAACATCAAGACGTATAACATGGTTTTGTCACAAAACTGTCAATTTTGCGCCGCTGCTCGCTAAACTCGTGTCTGGCGGCGGAAAAATCGCATGCAATGAATGAAATAAAATTTTTGGTGGTAATAAAAAAGCCGGCAGGGTGGCTGCCGGCTTTTGGTTTCGCTCGGATCAGACCGAGTAATACATGTCGTATTCGACCGGGTGAGGGGTCATGTCGTAGCGCATGACTTCCTGCATCTTGATCTCGATGAAGGCATCGATCTGGTCGTCGTCGAATACGCCACCTGCGGTCAGGAACTTGCGATCCTTGTCGAGGCTCTCAAGCGCTTCGCGCAGCGAGCCGCAGACTGTCGGGATCTTCTTCAACTCCTTCGGCGGCAGGTCGTAGAGATCCTTGTCCATGGCCTTGCCAGGATGGATCTTGTTCTTGATGCCGTCGAGGCCGGCCATCAGCATCGCAGCAAAGCCGAGATAGGGATTGGCGGTCGGATCGGGGAAGCGGACTTCGACGCGCTTTGCCTTCGGATTGGTGCCGAAGGGGATGCGGCACGAGGCCGAGCGGTTACGGGCCGAGTAGGCCAGCAGAACAGGCGCTTCATAGCCCGGGACGAGGCGCTTGTAGGAGTTGGTCGATGGGTTGGTGAAGGCGTTCAGCGCCTTGGCATGCTTGATAATGCCGCCGATATAGTAGAGGCAGCTTTCCGACAGGCCAGCATATTCGTCACCGGCGAAAGTCGGTTTGCCATCCTTCCAGATCGACTGGTGAACGTGCATGCCCGAACCGTTATCGCCGAAGATCGGCTTCGGCATGAAGGTCGCGGTCTTGCCATAGGCATTCGCAACCTGATGCACGACATATTTGTAAATCTGCATCTTGTCGGCATTGCGCACCAGCGTGTCGAACTTGATGCCGAGCTCGTGCTGGGCAGCGGCGACTTCGTGGTGATGCTTTTCAACGGTTACGCCCATTTCGGACAGAACCGTCAGCATTTCCGAGCGCATGTCCTGGCAGCTATCGATCGGCGGAACCGGGAAATAGCCGCCCTTGACACGCGGACGGTGGCCAAGGTTGCCGGTCTCGTAATCGGTGTCGTCGTTCGACGGCAGTTCGGTCGAATCGAGCTTGAAGCCGGTATTGTAGGGATCGGCCTTGTACTTGACGTCGTCGAAGATGAAGAATTCAGCTTCAGGGCCGAAGAAAGCGGTGTCGCCGATGCCCGACGCCTTCAGATAGGCTTCGGCCTTCTTGGCCGTTCCGCGCGGGTCGCGGTTATAGGCTTCGCCGGAAACCGGGTCGAGAATGTCGCAGAGAATGACCATGGTGGACTGAGCAAAGAACGGGTCCATGTGAACCGTTTCGACGTCAGGCATCAGTACCATGTCGGATTCGTTGATGGCCTTCCAGCCGGCGATGGACGAGCCGTCGAACATGACGCCATCGGCGAACATGTCTTCGTCGACGCAAACGATGTCCATCGTCACGTGCTGCAGTTTACCCTTTGGGTCGGTGAAACGAAGGTCGACAAATTTAACGTCGTTGTCTTTGATTTGCTTAAGAATATCTTGTGCGGTCGTCATTTGGCTTTTTTCCTCGATTGGATGACGATAACCAGACCCGGCCTCCCTCAGCCGGGTCGCATTCAAATGGCGTCGACGCCGGTTTCGCCGGTTCTGATCCGGACGACTTCCTCGACGTTGGAGACGAAAATCTTTCCGTCGCCAATGCGTCCCGTCTGTGCCGCATTGCGAATTGCGTCGATGACCGCCTCCACGTTTTCATCGGCCAGCACGACTTCAACTTTCACTTTGGGCAGAAAATCAACCACATATTCGGCACCACGATAGAGTTCCGTATGGCCTTTCTGACGCCCAAAGCCCTTGGCTTCCGTGACCGTTATGCCCTGCAAACCAACCTCCTGAAGGGCTTCCTTCACTTCGTCCAGCTTGAAAGGCTTTATGATCGCTTCGATCTTTTTCATGAGAAAATGTCTCTCCGCTTCCCTCATTGATGCAGGTAACACCTGTTTGCCCTGCGTTGATGCACTTACCGTGCCAATTTGGTCCGCGAATTGCGAAAAAAACAGAATATCACCCGCATTGCCAAGCTACTTTTGCTTAAACCCAGACAAAATACCAGTGCTAGGTGCCTATTTTTTGTGAGAATTAGGATGATCGAATTTTTTCGCGATTCCGTCTCTTGCGCAGATTTTTTGCACAAGTGTATGCATATTATAGATGCAAATGCATAATATATCGCCATTTTTGAATTGCATTTGCCGTTGCCGTTTGCCTTCTCTTCCGCTTTGATAGGGCCATGACAGATAAATTTCCCTCCGTGCTGATTTCCCCAGCCTCAATGGCTAAGGTCGATCGTGACGCTGCCTTGTCCGGCCTCGACAGCTACGGCCTTATGCGCAGGGCAGGCTTTGCTGTCGCTGCCGCCGCCCTTCGGCACTATCCAGAGGCGGTGCGCTTTGTGGTGCTGTGCGGACCAGGGAATAATGGCGGCGATGGCTTTGTCGCGGCGGCCGCGCTGCGGGAGGCGGGGGGCAATGTGCGGGTTTTCAGTCTCGGCGATCCCGGCCAGCTGCGAGGCGATGCGGCGAAAGCCTTTGCGGATTTTGACGGCGCTGTAGAGCCATTGGAGGCTTACCGGCAGGAGCAAGGCGACCTCGTCATTGACGCGCTGTTTGGCGCCGGTCTTAGCCGTGACCTGCCACCATCGGTCACCGATATCATCGACCGCCTGGCGGAGGTTGATGTGCCTGTGCTGGCGGTCGATCTGCCGTCCGGCCTTGATGGCGCAACGGGCAAGCCACGACCGAAGGCGTTTCAGGCACAGCATACGGTGACCTTCGTGGCGCGAAAGCCGGGGCATGTGCTGCTGCCTGGGCGTGGCCTGTGCGGCGAGGTGGAGGTTTTCGATATCGGCATTCCCCGCCGGATCGTCGAACGTCATGCCGGTATTGTTGGAATCAATGATCTCGCGCATTGGGCCGCCATGCTGCCGCGTCTCAGCGACGCCAGCCATAAATTCACCCGTGGGCATTTGACGGTGTTTTCCGGCAAGGCCAGCGCGACAGGTGCGGCTCGACTGTCAGGATTGGCTGGTTTGAAGGCCGGGGCAGGGCTGGTAACGCTCGCCTCGCCTGGCAGCGCGGTTCTTGTCAACGTCAGTCAGACCACCGCGATCATGATCCGGACAGTCGATGACATCGATTCCCTGCAAGACTATTTGACCGACAAGCGTATGGGCGCCTTTGTGCTTGGTCCCGGTTTCGGCATTGGAGAAAAGGCCAGGGCATTCGCTCTGGCTTTGGCCGAGCGCCGCCTGGTGCTCGACGCTGACGGGATTTCGTCGTTCAAGGAGGCGCCCGAAAGCTTGTTCGATGCGTTTGCTTCAGGCGAAACCCGCCTCGTCTTGACGCCGCATGAGGGCGAATTCGCCCGGCTGTTTCCTGATTTAGCCGGAGACGACAGTCTGGGCAAAGTGGAGAAGGCGCGGGCCGCTGCCACAAGGGCGCATGCCGTCTTGGTCTACAAGGGTGCCGATACCGTGATTGCCGCACCAGATGGCCGGGCGCTCGTCAATGCCAATGCACCACCCTGGCTCGCAACGGCCGGCTCCGGCGACGTGTTGGCCGGCATTATCGGTGGTCTTCTGGCGCAGGGTACTGCGGCTTTCGAGGCTGCTGCAGCTGGGGTCTGGCTGCACGCGAAAGCCGCGACTCGCCTTGGGCCTGGGCTAACGGCCGAGGATCTGGCCTCCGCCGTGCAGCCATTTCAAGCTGAAACGGATTGCTGAAGCAGCTTTGCGCCGTTCGGCGCATTGACCTTGCCGCCTGATATGAAGAAGGCAAAAACGTCGCGCGGCTTTTTCGGCACGGTGCGATCTTTGGCGATCAACGGCAGATCGGTTGGCACGCCGCCCTGAGCATAGGTCTTGAACCGCTCCGCCCAATGCCCGACTTCGTCCTGCGGATAGCAGGTCTTCACGTCGTCGGTGCCCTTTTGCAGCCGGGCATAAACGAAATCGGCAGTGACATCGGCAAACATTGGATAATCGTGGTGATCGGCACACACGGCTGCAACCTCGTGGCGCTCCAGCATGGCGATGAAGTCTGGCGTCTGGAACGATGGATGTCGCGGCTCGACCACATGACGCAGTGGCAGGCCGTCCAGTGTCTTCGGCAAGAGCGCCAGAAAGGCTTCGAAATCATCGGGCTCGAATTTCTTCGTCGCCATGAATTGCCAGAGGATCGGTCCAAGATGGTCCCCAAGCTCGGCGATGCCTTGAGTCAGAAATTTCTCTACCGACGGCCCCGCCTCAGCCAGCACCTTGCGATTGGTGCAATAGCGGCTGGCCTTCAGCGAAAACACGAAATCTTCAGGCACTTCGGAGGCCCATTTGGCAAAGGTCGCCGGCTTCTGACTGGAATAATAGGTGCCGTTCACCTCTATGGCGGTCAATTCACGGCTGGCATGCTCCAGCTGCCGCTTCTTTGCGAGCTTTTCCGGATAAAACGTGCCTTCCCACGGCTCAAAGGTCCAGCCGCCGATGCCAGTTCGAATTGTGCCTGCGGTCATCGCTCTGCTCCCGTGTTCATCGATTATTCCGCCGCTTGTGTCTTTTTCACCGGCCGTCGCTCCAGCAGTTCTTTCAAGAACTGGCCGGTGTAGGAGGCCTCGACTTTGACGACCTCTTCCGGCGTGCCCTGGGCGACGATCTGCCCGCCGCCATCGCCGCCTTCGGGGCCGAAGTCGATGATATGGTCTGCGGTCTTGATCACTTCGAGATTGTGCTCGATCACCACGACCGAATTGCCCTGATCCACCAGCTCCTGCAGCATCTCCAGCAGCTTGGCGACGTCGTGAAAATGCAGGCCGGTGGTCGGCTCATCCAGGATGTAGAGCGTGCGGCCCGTCGACTTCTTCGACAATTCCTTGGCGAGCTTGATGCGCTGCGCCTCGCCGCCCGAGAGCGTATTGGCCTGCTGGCCGACCTTGATATAGCCGAGCCCGACATCGAAGAGCGCCTGCAGCTTGTCACGGACAGCCGGCACGGCCGAGAAGAATTCGACGCCTTCCTCGACGGTCATGTCCAGCACGTCGGCAATGGACTTGGTCTTGAAGGTCACATCGAGCGTTTCGCGATTGTAGCGCTTGCCGTGGCAGACGTCGCAGGTGACATAGACGTCAGGCAGGAAGTGCATTTCGATCTTGATGACGCCGTCGCCCTGGCAGGCCTCGCAGCGACCGCCCTTGACGTTGAATGAAAACCGCCCGGGCTGATAGCCGCGTGCCTTGGCTTCCGGCAAGCCGGCAAACCAGTCGCGGATCGGAGTGAAGGCGCCGGTATAGGTGGCCGGGTTGGAGCGCGGTGTGCGGCCAATCGGCGACTGGTCGATGTCGATCACCTTGTCGATGAATTCGAAGCCGTCGATCCGGTCGTGATCGGAGGGATTTTCGCGTGCGCCCATGACCCGGCGTGCCGCTGCCTTATAAAGCGTCTCGATCAGGAAGGTCGACTTGCCGCCGCCCGACACGCCGGTCACGGCGGTGAAGACACCGAGCGGAATGGCGGCGGTGACATTCTTCAGATTATTGCCGCGCGCGCCGATAACCTTGATCTGCTGGCCCTTTTTCGGCTTGCGCCGGTTTGGCGGTACTTTCACGCCAAGCTCGCCGGTCAGGTATTTGCCGGTCAGCGACTTCTTGCTGGCCATGATTTCCTGCGGGCTACCCTTGGCAATAACTTGGCCGCCATGCACGCCGGCGGCCGGACCGATATCCACGACATAATCGGCGGACAGAATAGCGTCCTCGTCATGTTCAACGACGATCACGGTATTGCCGATGTCGCGCAAATGCTTGAGCGTGTCGAGCAGCCGGGCATTGTCGCGCTGGTGCAGGCCGATGGACGGCTCGTCGAGCACATAAAGCACGCCTGTCAGGCCCGAGCCGATCTGGGAGGCCAGCCGGATGCGCTGGCTTTCGCCGCCCGAAAGCGTGCCTGAATTGCGCGACAGGCTGAGATAGTCGAGCCCGACATCGTTGAGGAAGGTCAGGCGCTCGCGGATTTCCTTGAGGATGCGCGTGGCGATCTCGTTCTGCTTGTCGGTGAGCAGAGCAGGCAATTCTGTAAACCAGCCACCAGCGATCCGGATCGACATCTCAGTGACCTGACCGATATGCAGGCCGTTGATCTTCACGGCCAGCGCTTCCGGCTTCAGCCTGAAGCCATTGCAAGCCGGGCAGGGAGCGGCCGACATGTAGCGCTCGATTTCCTCGCGTGCCCAGGCGCTGTCAGTCTCTTTCCAGCGGCGCTCGAGATTGGGCACAATGCCTTCGAAGGTCTTCGTCGCGCTGTAGGAGCGCGCGCCATCGGCATAATGGAATTCGATCTTCTCCTCTGTTCCGTGGAGGATTGCCTTCTGCGCAGCAGCCGACAGTTCCGACCATTTGCTGGTCAGCTTGAAGCCATAGGCCTTGCCGAGGCCCTCCAGCGTCTGATCGTAATACGGCGAGGAAGACTTGGCCCAGGGCGCAATCGCGCCTTCTTTCAGCCGTTTGTCGGTTTCCGGAATAATCAGCGCTTCATCGATTTTCTGCTGGAAGCCGAGCCCATCACAGGTCGGACAGGCGCCGAAAGGATTGTTGAAGGAGAAGAGGCGCGGCTCGATTTCCGGAATGGTGAAACCGGAAACCGGGCAGGCGAATTTTTCCGAAAACAGAACCCGCTCATGGGTCTCGTTCAGGGACTTGTTAGCAGAGCCACCGGCAGCGGTTTCATTGGCCGGCAAAGGCTTGTCGGCAAATTCCGCGACCGCCAGGCCATCGGCCAGCCGAAGGCAAGTTTCCAGGCTGTCGGCCAGGCGCGAAGCCATATCCGGGCGCACGACGACGCGGTCAACGACGATGTCGATGTCGTGCTTGTATTTCTTGTCCAGGGCCGGGGCCTCGGCGATTTCATAGAACTGGCCGTCGATCTTGACGCGCTGGAAGCCCTTCTTCATCAGCTCGGCGAGTTCCTTCTTGTACTCGCCTTTGCGCCCACGGATCATCGGTGCCAGGATATAAAGACGGGTGCCTTCCTCGAAGGCCAGGATGCGATCGACCATCTGGCTCACCGTCTGGCTCTCGATCGGTAGGCCCGTTGCCGGCGAATAGGGAATGCCGACGCGAGCAAACAGCAGACGCATATAATCGTAGATTTCGGTGACAGTACCAACCGTCGAGCGCGGATTGCGCGAGGTGGTCTTCTGCTCGATCGAGATCGCCGGTGAAAGGCCTTCTATCAGATCGACATCGGGCTTCTGCATCATTTCTAGGAACTGGCGTGCATAGGCCGACAGGCTCTCGACATAGCGGCGCTGGCCCTCGGCATAGATCGTGTCGAACGCCAGCGAGGATTTACCCGAGCCGGATAGGCCGGTCATGACGATCAGGCTATTGCGCGGCAAATCGAGGTCGATGCCCTTCAGATTATGCTCGCGCGCGCCACGGATGGAAATCGTCTTCAATTCGCTCATAACAAAACTCGATTTGGGAGAGAGCCGCAGGCAACTTGCCGCTCCTTATGTAGTCACTGCTGTCACTCTGTCGAGACGGAACGGTCGATTCCGCAGGGGATTCGGTTGAGGTTGACAAAAGCATACGGAATTGTTAGAACAAATAAAGAACATTTTTTGTCCCTCCGTTTTATGGGTTATTGCTGTGGATTAACGGCGATCTGCCTGCCGTATGGTGTCGGGGTAGGATAAGGTTAAGATTGATTGAGATGTATAAGCCGCCTACCGGTGGTGGCAGTGAGGTGAGTATCATGGCTGGAAGCGTCAACAAGGTTATTTTGGTCGGCAATCTGGGCGCGGATCCGGAAATTCGCCGCACCCAGGACGGCAGGCCGATCGCCAATCTGCGCATTGCCACGTCTGAAACCTGGCGCGATCGCAATTCCGGCGAGCGCAAGGAAAAGACTGAATGGCATACCGTCGTGATCTTCAACGAAGGCTTGTGCAAGGTTGCCGAACAATATCTGAAGAAGGGCTCGACTGTTTATATCGAAGGCCAGCTTCAGACCCGCAAGTGGCAGGACCAGAACGGCAATGACCGTTACTCGACCGAAGTGGTTTTGCAGGGCTTCAACTCGACCTTGACCATGATCGGTGGTCGTGGCGACGGCGGCGGTGCGTCGCGCGGCGGCAGCGACTTCGGCGGCGGCGGTGGCGGCTACGACGATTACGGTTCGGCGCCAGCTCCTGCCCGCAGCGGCGGCGCAGCCACCGGCGGCCGCGGCGCAAGCGCTCCTTCGGGCGGCTTCTCCCGCGACATGGATGACGATATTCCGTTCTGATCTGGAATTTTCAAAACCGTTATTGGTGACATGAGGAGGGGTCGATGGCTGATACTGAAACCAAAGGAAGACCGTCAAGCTGGCGGATCATTCTTGCCTTTATCCTGGATCTCTTCACATCGTTTTTTGTGCTGGGCTATGTCGTCGGCTACCTCAGTGGAGGCTTGACGCCTGAAGGGTTCCAGCTGAACGGCTTGCCTGCCTTGGTCCTGTTTGCTTTGGTCATCGCTTATTTTGTCGTGTTCAATCGCTTTCTGGGCGGCACGATCTGGAAGCGGATATTGAAGGCAAACTAATTCAGGGCCATGTCTTGAAGGGCGCGCGCCTTTTGGTGCGCCCCTCCTGATGTGTTTGGGGCGTCTAAATCTTAAATGCTGCCTTGATGCCGTCGACGACGAATTGCACGGACAGCGCAGCTAGGATTACGCCGAGCAGGCGGGTCAGGATTGCCCGTCCGGTAACGCCGAGCAGCCGGTCGAGACGGTCGGCGATAAGCAGGGCCAGCAGCACCACGCCGATGCAGAGGCCGATGACGAGGATCAGCTCCGTGCGCTCCACCGGGCCGGGCAGGGAGCCTGCCAGCAGGATGGTGGCGGAAATCGCGCCAGGGCCGGCAATCAGCGGCAGCGCGAGCGGGAAGACGGCGATATTGTGCATGTGATCGCGGGTAATCGCGTCTTCAGAAGTCTTTTCCTTCCGCTCCTGGCGCTTTTCGAAAATCATCTCGAAAGCGATGGCAAACAGCATCAGGCCGCCGGCAATGCGGAAGGCGCCGATGGAAATGCCGAGCGTTTCGAGAATGCTGGCGCCAAACACCGCAAAGACCGCAAGAATGCAAAAGGCGATGATAGAGCCGCGCAGCGCTACCTGCTTGCGCTGCTGCCGGTTCATGCCGCGCGTCAGGCCGAGAAACAGCGGCGCCAGGCCGGGCGGATCGAGCGTTACCAGCAAGGTCGTGAAGGCGTTGAGGAGAAGTTCGACAGTGGTCATGATCCATTCCCGGTTTGCTATGGAGTAGCCTGTCTGCGTTGCGCGAGCCTATGGCACCGGCTTGCCGGCAGGCATTTCAACCTTGGCGACGTCCCGCGCTCTACAAGAAACCGGGACGTTGATCCACCCCGTCACCTCCTTATATGTCTGTGCGGAAGACGATAGAACCCGCAATCGCCGCTAGCGGGCGGGACCTGGGCAAGAAATGCCTTGTCATGGCCGCAAAAGCCTGTTCAAAACCTCCCAGCAAATTGGCGCGGAAAGGGGCTTTCCGCTATAAAATCCCTAGTGATTCTAACAGGCGTGACCCGTTTTGACTGAGCAAAGCACACCCGGCGGCAAAATGCCGTCCGATATCGAACCCATTTCGATCATGACGGAGATGCAGCGGTCGTATCTCGATTACGCGATGAGCGTTATCGTCAGCCGCGCGCTTCCCGACGTCCGCGATGGTTTGAAGCCCGTTCATCGACGCATCCTGTTTGGCATGTCCGAACTGGGCATCGACTGGAACAAGAAATACGTCAAATGCGCCCGCGTCACCGGTGACGTGATGGGTAAGTTCCATCCGCACGGCAATTCGGCGATTTATGACGCGCTTGCCCGTATGGCGCAGGATTGGTCGTTGCGGCTGCCGTTGATCGATGGCCAGGGCAATTTCGGCTCCATCGATGGCGATCCGCCGGCTGCCGAGCGTTACACCGAGTGCCGGCTGCAGAAGGCTGCTCATTCGCTGCTCGACGATCTCGATAAGGACACCGTCGATTTTCGCGATAACTATGACGGCACGCTGTCCGAGCCTGTTGTCGTTCCGGCGAAATTCCCCAATCTTCTCGTCAATGGCGCTGGCGGTATCGCCGTCGGCATGGCGACGAATATTCCGCCGCATAATCTGGTCGAAGTCATCAATGGCTGTATCGCGCTGATCGAAAACCCGGCCATCGAGCTGCCGGAACTGATGCAGATCATCCCGGGGCCAGACTTCCCGACCGGCGCGCTTATCCTTGGCCGCAGCGGCATTCGTTCCGCCTACGAGACCGGCCGTGGTTCCGTCATCATGCGCGGGGTTGCCCGGATCGAGCCGATGCGGGGCGACCGCGAGCAGATCATTATCACCGAGATTCCCTATCAGGTGAACAAGTCGACGATGATAGAGAAAATGGCCGAACTGGTGCGCGACAAGCGCATCGAGGGCATTTCCGATCTGCGCGACGAGTCCGACCGCCAGGGCTACCGCGTTGTGGTCGAGTTGAAGCGCGACGCCAATGCTGACGTCATCCTCAACCAGCTCTATCGCTACACGCCGCTGCAAAGCTCGTTCGGCTGCAACATGGTGGCGCTGAACGGCGGCAAGCCGGAGCAGCTGACGCTGCTCGACATGCTGCGCGCCTTCGTCAGCTTCCGCGAAGAAGTCATTAGCCGGCGAACCAAGTACCTGCTGCGCAAGGCCCGTGATCGTGCCCACGTGCTTGTTGGCTTGGCGATTGCCGTTGCCAATATCGATGAAGTCATCAAGCTGATCCGCAATGCGCCCGATCCGCAGACGGCGCGCGAACAGTTGATGACGCGCCGCTGGCCGGCGTCAGACGTCGAGAGCCTGATCCGGCTGATCGATGATCCGCGTCACCGGATCAACGAAGACAATACCTATAACCTCTCGGAAGAGCAGGCCCGGGCCATTCTCGAACTGCGCCTTGCCCGCCTGACCGCCCTTGGTCGCGACGAAATAGACGAAGAATTGAACAAAATCGGTGCTGAAATCACCGATTACCTCGATATTTTGTCGTCGCGCACCCGCATCCAGTCGATCGTCGTCGAAGAACTGATTGCCGTTCGCGACGAGTTTGGCACGCCGCGCCGCAGCCAGATCATGGAAGGCGGTCCTGACATGGACGATGAGGATCTCATCGCCCGTGAGGACATGGTGGTGACGGTCTCGCATCTCGGCTATATCAAGCGCGTGCCGCTGACGACCTATCGGGCTCAGCGCCGCGGCGGCAAGGGTCGCTCGGGCATGGCGACCCGCGACGAAGATTTCGTTACCCGGCTATTCGTTGCCAATACCCATACCCCGGTTCTGTTCTTCTCCTCGCGTGGGATCGTCTACAAGGAGAAGGTCTGGCGCCTTCCGATCGGCACACCGCAGTCACGCGGCAAGGCGCTGATCAACATGCTGCCGCTGGAGCCGGGCGAACGGATTACCACGATCATGCCGCTGCCTGAGGATGAGGCAAGCTGGGATAATCTGGATGTGATGTTCTCGACGACCCGCGGCACCGTGCGGCGCAACAAGCTGAGCGACTTCGTCCAGGTTAACCGCAACGGCAAGATCGCCATGAAGCTCGAGGAAGAGGGCGACGAAATCCTCTCGGTCGAGACATGCACGATCCATGACGACGTGTTGCTGACTACGGCGCTTGGCCAGGCGATCCGGTTCCCGGTCGATGAAGTGCGCGTCTTTGCCGGACGCAATTCGATCGGTGTACGCGGTATTTCGTTGCAGCCGAATGACCGGATCATTTCGATGACCATTCTCAGCCATGTTGATGCCGAGCCATGGCAGCGTGCGGCCTATCTGAAGCGGTCGGCCGCCGAACGGCGGGCGAGCGGTGTGGATGAGGAAGATATTGCGCTGGTCGGCGAGGATGTCGGTGAAGTTGGCGATCTGCCGGAAGACCGTTATCAGGAATTGAAGGCGCGCGAACAGTTCGTGCTGACGATTTCAGAACGCGGCATCGGCAAGCGCTCCTCGTCTTACGATTTCCGCACCTCCGGCCGTGGCGGCAAGGGTATTCGCGCCACTGATACGTCGAAGACGGCGGAAATTGGCCAGCTGGTCGCGGCCTTCCCGGTCGAGGACAAGGACCAGATCATGCTCGTTTCTGACGGCGGTCAGTTGATCCGCGTGCCGGTTGACGGCATTCGTATCGCCAGCCGCGCCACCAAGGGTGTAACGATCTTCAACACCGCCAAGGATGAAAAGGTCGTCTCCGTCGAGCGCATCAACGAGCCGGAAGGCGAGGATGAGGTCGAGGGCGTTGCCGAAGAGGGCGTCGCTATCGATCCAGGTACGCCTGACGAAGGTGCAAACTGATCCATTTAGGTGAGTGAATGTTTAGAGGCCGCGGCATCGATTGATGCCGCGGCCTTTTGCGTTAGGTGGCAGCAGACTGATGCAGTCTTCGGCAAGATTAGGTTGACCTCAGGCTTTGCTTCGGGATTCGCCGATCAGGTCGATAAAGGCCCGCAGCGGTCTTGGCATGAAGCGGCTGGAAAAATAAAGCTGCGGCCCGTCGAAGGGTGCCGACCAGTCGAGCAGGACTGGCGTCAGCGCGCCGCTGTCGAGATGGGGCTGCAGCCAGTTCTCGAATGTGCCGATGATGCCGTGCCCGGCGCAGGCAAGCGCTATCGCGGCCTGTGCGGCATCGACGCCGAGGGTGATACGGCCAGGCGGATCGACGGTGATTGCTTCTTCGCCCTTCTCGAACTCCCAGACAACAAGGGCGCCGCTTGAAAAGCGCAGCCGAATACAGTCGTGGGCGATGAGGTTGCGCGGGTGGTCGGGCGTGCCGCGCCGGCTCAGATAGGATGGGGAAGCGGCCAGCACGACCCTTTGCTGCCTTGGCCCGATGGGTACCGCAATCATGTCCTGCGCCATGTGTTCGCCGTAGCGGATGCCGGCATCGCAGCCGGCGGCGGTGATATCGACCAGCTGGTCGTCGACCATGATTTCCAGCCGCACATCGGGATGGCGCTGCAGAAAGCGGTCGATCAGCGGCGGCAGGATATCGACCATCACGGCGCCGGTGACGTTCAGCTTCAGCAGGCCTCGCACCTCGTCCTGACTGCCCATAGCCTCCTGAAGCGCAGCTCGGGTCTCCCGAAACAGCGGCGATAATCGATCTGCCAGCGCCCGTCCGGCCTCAGTCGGGACGACGGAGCGGGTGGTTCGATTCAGCAGCGGCGCCTGTAGCCGTTTTTCCAGAAGCGCAACCTTGTCGCTGACCGTCGAGGGCGACAGGCCAAGCCGTTTTGCTGCCGTTCGAAAGCCGCCGGTATCGCAGACGGCTAGAAATACCGTCAGGTCATCCCAGGAGAGATCATCGATATTGTTCGCCATGGCGATCAACCTATCCGTATTGAGGGTGATTATCAATCACTGGAGCTAAAGCTAGACAGAGACATGGTTTTGCTTTTGCGCGGGGGACACCGCCGCCGACAGGGCACGAAGACCAATTGCGAATTGAGAGCAGGAGAAAAATAATGACAGAACAGACACAGACCGCGCTCGCCAACAGCATTTTTTCGTCCTGGAGGCCACATCATATCGGCATTCGCGTGCCTGATTTCGATGCCGCAGTCGCCTGGTATGAAAGCAATCTCGGGTTCAGGCTGGTGGGACACTTGACCTATGGCGCCACCAGTTTCGGTATGTTGGCGCTGGCTGGCGATGACAGCTTCTGCCTGGAACTGCTTGCCAATCCTGACGGCATGCAGCGGCCGCACTATGCCGATCTGCCCGGAAGCCACAATCTGATGGGTTGGCACCACATCTCGTTCAGCACCCCGGATCTGGCCGCGAGTATCGAGGCGCTGAAAAGCAAGGGCATTACCATGGTCAGCGATCCCATGGATGTCCCCGCTCTCAGCGTTCGCTTCGCATTCTTTGCCGATCCCTGGGGCAATCTGTTCGAACTGGCCCAGCCGCTCGACGCCTGAGCAATGGCAAGAAAAGATGGTAGACGTGCAGCGTCACGCCGGCCTTAGCCGGCGCAGGCGCAGGGCGTTGCTGAGAACAAAGACGCTGGAGAGACCCATCGCGCCAGCAGCGAAGATTGGCGACAATAACGTGCCATTGACAGGATAGAGCAGGCCGGCGGCAAGCGGGATCAGCAGCACGTTATAGGCAAAGGCCCAGAACAGGTTCTGGCCAATATTGCCGATCACCGCCTTGCTGACGGCAATCGCGCGCGCCACGCCAGCGAGGTCGCCTGACATCAGCACGACATCGGCACTTTCTATGGCGATATCAGAGCCGGTCCCGACAGCAATGCCGACATCTGCGGCGGAAAGGGCCGGGGCGTCGTTGATACCGTCGCCGACGAAGGCGATTTTATTATTGGTTCGCCGTAGGTTTGCGAGAGCGTCGACCTTGCCGCCAGGCAGGACTTCGGCAATGACGGTGTCTATGCCCAAGCGAGCGGCAATCGCGTCCGCCGTGCGTTTGTTGTCGCCGCTGATCATTGCGACTTTCAGTCCGAGGTCGTGGAGGGCGCGGATGGCGGCTGGTGTTGTGGGCTTGATCGGATCCGCAACGGCCAGCAAGGCGGCGGGTTTGCCGTCGATGGCGAGATAGAGCGGGGTCTTGGCCTGCTGCGCGAGTTGAGCGGCCTCTTCCGCAAAGGTCGAGAGATCCATGCCGTGGCGCACGAGAGCCCGGTCCGCGCCGATCACGACCTTGCGGCCTGCAACTTCGCCGGAAACTCCCATGCCGGGCTCGGCCTTGAACCCGTCGACCGGTTGCAGCGTGACTTGCTCGGCTTCTGCGGCGGCAAGAATGGCCTTGGCAATCGGATGCTCCGACCGCGCTTCCAGACTTGCGGCGTAAGAGAGAATGTCGCTTCGCGAGAAGCCCTCCGCTGTAACGAGATCGGTCAGTTCGGGCCGGCCCTCGGTCAGAGTGCCCGTCTTGTCGAGGGCGACGAGGGTCACGTCGCGCAGGTTTTGCAGGGCATCACCCTTGCGAAACAGCACGCCAAGCTCTGCCGCCCGGCCGGTGCCCACCATGATCGAGGTTGGCGTCGCAAGTCCCATGGCGCAGGGGCAGGCGACAATCAATACTGCCACTGCATTGACCAGCGCATAACTCAACGCCGGCTCAGGGCCAAGCAGCAGCCATGCGGCAAAGGTAAGCAGGGCGGCTGCAATCACCGCCGGCACGAACCAGCCCGTGACGCGGTCGACCATGGACTGGATCGGCAGCTTTGCGCCCTGGGCAGTCTCGACCATGCGCACGATCTGGGAGAGCAGCATGTCGGAGCCGACCTTCGTCGCCCGCATGGTCAGCGCACCATTGCCATTGATCGTGCCGCCGGTCAGCGTTGCCGTTTTGGTCTTTTCCACCGGCGCCGGCTCGCCCGTCAGCATGGATTCGTCGACAAAGGATTGGCCCTCGGTGACGACGCCGTCGACCGGGATCTTGTCGCCGGGGCGGATATCCAGGATATCGCCAACAACGACTTTGGCGATGTCGATATCGAGCCGCTTGCCATCCCGGATCACTCGCGCCGTCTTCGGGGCAAGGCGCACCAGCCGCTTTATAGCGTCGCTGGTGCGGCCCTTGGCCCGGCTTTCCAGCGTGCGACCCAGCAGAACCAGAGTGACGATGACGGCGGCGGCCTCGTAATAGACATTGACCGTGCCCGCAGGCATCCAGCCCGGCGCGAAGGTGGCCACCAGCGAATAGCCATAGGCGGCGGAGGCGCCAAGGGCTACCAGCGAGTTCATGTCCGGATGCAACTTGATCAGGTTCGGAACGCCGTGACGGAAAAACATCAGACCCGGGCCGAGCAGCACGAGCCCGGTCAGGGCGCATTGCAGCAGCCAGCTCGTCTGCATGCCAAGCACAGTCATGACCCAGCCATGCATGGCCGGGATGAGGTGCGAGCCCATTTCCAGGATGAAGACGGGGAGCGTGAGAAGGAGGGAGATCAGGGTCAGCCGTGTCAGCCGATCGGTTTCCTGCGCCCGGCGATCCGGTTGCGGGGAGGCAGCGCTTGCCTGTGCTGCCGGTTGGCGCAGATGAAAGCCTGCCCCTTCGACGGCAGCGATCAGAGCCGTCTCGTCAACGCCATCAGTTGCGGTCACCGTCGCCCGTTCCGTTGCCAGGTTGACGGCGGCGGTGCGAACGCCTGGCACGCCTGATAGCGCGGTCTCCACCCTGCGCACGCAGGAGGCACAATGCATGCCGTCGATATCAAGCTCACGGCTCTCAAGACGTGGTGCGTATCCGGCCTGCTCGATTGCCGCGATAACGGCACCCAGATCGGGCTTTTCGGCAAACTGCACGCTGGCCTTTTCGGTTGCGAGATTGACGGAGGCGGAGGTGACGCCCTGCACTGACGCAATGGCCTTCTCGACCCGTCGCACGCAGGAAGCGCAGTGCATGCCATCAATGGCAATCGTGGTTTCAGTGGTGGTTTCGGGGGAATTTACGGCATTCATGGCATCGTTCCTATCCGGCTGCCACCCATAGATAAGGCTTCCAACAGTGGGAAGGTCAAGGCGTCAGCCCGAAAAAATGTCTCTCATACAAACGGAGATACTGCCTTTGAGACGCTTCGCCGCAGCTTGACTTAAGTCAAGGCTTCCATCGGCAAGACGTGAAAAACCTCTGATAACGAGAGGTGTGGCAATGAGCAGTAGTGGAATGGAAACACGGCCTGATGTCGAGCGGTTTATCGCTGAGCCGGTCAATTCGGCGAAAACGCGCCGGCCGCTATACGAGGCGCGCAAGAAGATCTTTCCAAAACGGGCATCCGGCAGTTTCCGGCAGTTCAAGTGGCTGGTCATGGCCATCACGCTCGGCATTTATTACCTCACGCCCTGGCTGCGCTGGGACCGTGGAATTTATGCGCCTGACCAAGCGGTGCTGATCGACCTCGCGCATCGCCGATTCTATTTCTTCTTCATTGAAATCTGGCCGCAGGAATTCTTTTTCGTTGCTGGCCTGCTGGTCATGGCTGGTCTCGGGCTGTTTCTGGTCACGTCGGTGGTCGGACGCGCCTGGTGCGGCTATACCTGTCCGCAGACGGTCTGGGTCGATCTGTTCCTGGTGGTCGAGCGTTTCATCGAAGGCGATCGCAATGCCCGCATCAAGCTGGATGGCGCGCCCTGGAGCTTCGACAAGGTTTGGAAGCGGGTAACGAAACATGCCAGCTGGCTAGTGATCGGCGTTCTCACCGGCGGTGCCTGGATCTTCTATTTTGCCGATGCACCAAGCCTGCTGCACGAGTTCGTCACAGGTCAGGCCGCCGGCGTCGCCTATGCGACTGTCGCGATCCTGACGGCCACCACCTATGTCTTCGGCGGGCTGATGCGCGAGCAGGTCTGCATCTATATGTGCCCTTGGCCGCGTATCCAGGGCGCGATGCTGGATGAGAATTCGCTGGTCGTGACCTATAACGACTGGCGCGGCGAGCCGCGCACCCGCCACGCCAAGAAGGCGGTTGCGGCTGGGGAGTCGGTGGGCGACTGCGTTGATTGCAATGCCTGCGTCGTCGTCTGTCCCATGGGCATCGATATCCGTGACGGCCAGCAGCTGGAATGCATCACCTGCGCGCTGTGCATTGATGCCTGCAATGGCGTGATGGACAAAATCGGCAAGCCGGGTGGCCTGATTGCCTATGCAACGCTGCAGGAATATCAGTCGAACATGGCGCTTGCCACCGGCAATGGCACCGGGCCGGTTGATCCGACCAAGGTCAGGACTGCGGATGGCGCCTTTGTCGAGACGATCAGGCATTTCAACTGGCGGGTCATCTTCCGACCGCGCAGCCTCATCTACATGGGTGTTTGGTCCGCTATTGGCATCGCGCTATTGTTTGCGCTGATGACCCGCGGGCGGCTGGACGTCAATGTCCTGCATGACCGCAATCCGCAATATGTACTGGAATCGAATGGCTCGATCCGCAATGGCTATACCGTGCGGCTGCTCAACATGGTGCCGAAACCGCGCGACCTGACCGTGACCCTCGACGGCCTGCCGGAGGCGACCATGAAGGTCAACGGCATGCAGGAAGAGCCGACCCGGTCGATAACCGTGACGGCTGAGCCGGACGAAGCCACGACGCTTAAAATTTACGTGACGCTGGCAGGTCGTGACATCACGGAGAGCGCGGAGCCCTTCCGTTTCATCGTGCTCGACCCTGTATCCGGCGAGCAAGCCATCTACAAAGCCACGTTCAATGGTCCCAGCGACAAGTCGGGAGACAAGAAATGAGTGTCAAAACCCAAAAGACCTTTACCTTCACCGGCTGGCATATGCTGGCAACGATTTGCTCCTTTTTCAGCGTGATTATTGCCGTCAACCTGACCATGGCCTGGTATGCCGGGCATAGCTGGAGCGGCATGGTGGTGGAAAACACCTACGTCGCCAGCCAGAAATTCAACGATACGACGGCGCAAATTCGCCAGATCCTCGATACGGGCGTTCAGGGCACCCTTGCGATCAAGCAGGGGGCGATTGCCTATGATCTTTCCATTCCCGAAAAAGGACCTGTGATTGCCGATCAGGTCGTTGCCAACTTCAAGCGGCCGGTGGGAGAGCACCAGGATTTCAGCGTGACGTTGATGCCCCTTGGCCCCGGCCATTTCACTGGTGAACATGTCGTGGAGGACGGTCACTGGATCGTCGAGACCATTGCCACCCGCGAGGGGAAAATCGTCATGCACGAGGCCAATCGCATTGCCGTTATCGGAGGCGAAAAATGAGCTGCTGCGCAGCGGGCTCCGAGGCGGCCCTGGACCTTGAGCGCTCTGCGGCTTTGCTGCCGTCATCGGAAGAGATCCGGCTGGCAAGCCGTGATCTGGGCGAGGGGCTGTTTCAGGTGGATTTCAGCGTGCCCGGCGTCCACTGCGGCACCTGCATCACCTCGATTGAAACGGCACTGAAGCGGGTGCCGGCCGTGGAACGGGCCAGGGTCAATCTCTCGACCCGGCGCGTCGGCGTTGTTTGGCGGGCAAAGCGGCCTGCGGAAGGGCCGCTGATTGACGCGGATGCCGGCCCTGTCTTCGAGGACACCGGACTCGATCCGGTGGAGCTGGCGCGGGCGATTGCCTCGACCGGCTACAGTTGCCACCTGTTCACACCGCAAGATGCGGCCTCAGATCTGCTGCTCAAGCAATTGATCCGCGCCGTTGCCGTTTCCGGCTTTGCCGCCGCCAATATCATGCTGCTGTCTGTCTCGGTCTGGTCGGGAGCGGATGCCTCGACACGGGATCTGTTTCACTGGATCTCTGCGCTGATCGCTGCACCCGCTCTGATCTATGGCGGCCGGTTCTTTTATCAATCGGCCTGGGCCGTGCTGAGACATGGCCGTTCGAACATGGATGTTCCGATCGCCATCGGCATCACGCTATCCTATTTTTCGTCGCTCTGGGAAACCATTCACCACGGCGAACATGCCTATTTCGATGCAACAGCATCGCTGCTGTTCTTCCTGCTGATCGGCCGCGCCCTCGACCATATGATGCGGGACCGGGCGCGCTCGGCGATCAGCGGGCTGGCGCGGCTCAATCCGCGGGGCGCCACCGTGGTCGGCGCCGATGGAGGCCGTGACTACCGGCTGGTGGATGACATCAAGATCGGCGAAGTCGTCGCGATCTCGGCCGGTGAGCGCATTCCGCTCGATGGTGTCGTAGTCGATGGCGCCAGCGATCTCGATGTCTCAATTGTCAATGGCGAAAGCGCACCGCGCACCGTTGGCCCCGGCGACGCCGTGCAGGCGGGCACGCTCAGCCTGACCGGCTCGCTCGCCGTGCGGGCCACCGCCCAGGCACGCGATTCCTTCCTCTCGGAAATCATCCGTTTGATGGAAGCGGCGGAAGGCGGCAAGGCGCGCTATCGGCGCATCGCCGATAGGGCCGCTCAGCTCTATGCGCCGGTCGTGCATCTCCTGGCGCTCAGCTCCTTCATTGTCTGGGGTCTTTACGACGGCGACTGGAAACATGCGCTCATGGTGGCAATCGCCGTGCTGATCATAACCTGCCCCTGTGCGCTGGGGCTGGCAGTGCCTGTTGTGCAGGTGGTGGCCGCAGGCAAGCTGTTCCAGCGTGGCATCATGGTCAAGGATGGATCGGCCATGGAGCGGCTGGCCCTGGTCGATGCCATCGCTTTCGATAAGACAGGCACGCTGACGCTTGGCCGGCCCGTGCCAGTCGATATCGGCAAGGTCAATCCGGATATGGTTGCCATCGCTGCAGGGCTTGCCGCCCATTCTCGGCATCCGCTGTCCCAGTCCCTTTGGCGGGCTGCCACTGGCAATCTGTTGCGCGGACCTGTCCGCAGTTTCGCAGGCGTCCAGGAAATCCCGGGCAGCGGCGTGGAGGCAGAGGCGCCGGAAGGTCGCTATCGTTTGGGCAATCGCCGCTTTGCGCTTGGACTGAACGCCACCGAAGCAGACGGCCCGGCATTGTCGGAAGTGCTGTTGTCGCTGAATGGCTATGGTCTTGCCTGCTTCCGCTTTGAAGACAGCTTGCGCCCAGGCGCTGAAGCCGTGATCGCCGATCTGCGAGGCGAGGGACTGAGGCTTGCCGTGCTCTCAGGCGACCGCAGCCCCGTCGTCAGTGCTCTTGCTGCCCGACTAGGGATCGATCAAGACAAGGCCGAGCTTTCGCCAGCCGATAAGGCCCAATTCTGCGCCAGCGAGCAGCAGGCCGGCAGGCATTTGCTGATGGTGGGCGATGGCATCAATGATGCCCCGGCGCTGTCGGCTGCTTACGTGTCCATGGCGCCGGCGACCGCCGCCGATGTCGGACGTCAGGCTGCGGATTTCGTATTCATGCATGACGGGCTGGATGCAGTGCCTTTCGCCATCGATGTGTCGAAAAAGGCGGGGCAATTGATCCGCGAGAATTTCGCGCTCGCCATCGGTTATAACGTGTTTGCAGTGCCGGTTGCGCTGCTCGGCTATGCGACGCCGCTGATTGCCGCAGTCGCCATGTCGACCTCCTCGCTGATCGTCGTTGCCAATGCCTTGCGCCTCAATGGCGCTTCCGGCCTGGTCCGCCGCAAAGGCAAGGGCGCTGTGCCGCCGGTCGTTCTGCGCGACGTTCCAGGACTTGCCATATGAACATGCTGGTCTATCTCATTCCCATCGCACTTCTGATGGGAGGCATCGGTTTGGCGGCCTTTCTCTGGTCGCTGAAATCAGGGCAATACGACGATATGGATGGCGCGGCCTGGAGGGTCATCACCGACGACGATGATCATCCATCAAGCTAAGCCACGTTTTAACCGATTACGGTAGGCTATGAAAACTTGTCGCCGTCCTTCTCCGTTGCGTCTTGCTCCCATTGCAAAGGAGTGCCAAAACATCACCACCTTCACATCTGGTAATGAATTGGAGCATTGACATGGAGCAGGCGGAAATCGGACTGATCGGTCTCGGCGTCATGGGATCGAACCTGGCGCTGAATATCGCCGAGAAGGGCAACCGCATCGCGGTCTTTAACCGGACGCCCGCACGCACCAAGGAATTCGTCGCGGAAGCCGGCGATCTCGCCGGCAATATCATCGGCTGCGAAACCATCGAAGAATTTGTTGCAGCGATCCGTCCGCCGCGACCGATCATCATCATGATAAAGGCCGGCGACGCCGTCGATCAGCAGATGGAATTGCTGAAACCGCATCTGTCGGCCAATGACATCATGATCGACGCCGGCAATGCCAATTTCCATGACACGATTCGTCGGTTCGACAATCTCAAGGACAGCGGCCTGACCTTTATCGGCATGGGCGTGTCCGGCGGCGAGGAAGGGGCGCGTCACGGTCCCTCGATCATGGTCGGCGGCACGGAAGACAGCTGGAAACGCGTCGAGAAGGTGCTGACCTCGATCTCCGCCAAGTTCAACGACGACCCATGCGTTGCCTGGCTCGGCACCGATGGCGCCGGCCATTTCGTCAAGACCATCCATAATGGCATCGAATATGCCGATATGCAGATGATCGCCGAAATCTACGGCATCCTGCGCGATGGCCTTGGCATGTCGGCAGCTGAAATCGGCGACGTCTTTGGCCAATGGAACAAGGGTCGCTTGAATTCCTACCTGATCGAAATCAGCGAAAAGGTGCTGAAGGCGACGGACCCGATCACGGGCCAGCCGATGGTCGACGTGATCGTCGATGCCGCCGGCCAGAAGGGCACCGGCAAATGGTCGGTCATCGAGGCGCAGAACCTCGGCATCGCCGCCACCGGCATTGAAGCCGCAGTGGCTGGTCGTGTCCTGTCTTCGCAGAAGAAAGAACGTGAAGCGGCTGAAAAGATCTTCGGCCTGCCTAAGCCCGCTGAAAAGCCGCATGACGGCATGGCGTTCCTGGCCGATCTCGAAAGCGCGCTGCTGGCCGCCAAGATCGCTGCCTATGCCCAGGGCTTTGCTGTGATGGCAGCCGCGTCCAAGGAATTCGGCTGGTCGCTGCCCATGCCGACCATTGCCAAGATCTGGCGCGAGGGCTGCATCATTCGCTCGCAGTTCCTCGACGAGATCACCTCGGCCTTCACCAAGGAGCCCGATGTCGCTAACCTGATCGTCACGCCAGCCTTCTCGCAGATGGTCAAAGACACCGATGCAGCCCTGCGTCGCGTGGTCTCTTATGCTGCTCTGTCCGGCCTGCCGGTTCCCGCGCTCGCCTCGGCCCTGTCCTATTTCGACAGCTATCGGCGCGGTCGCGGCACCGCCAATCTCATCCAGGCCCAGCGCGACTTCTTTGGCGCCCATGGCTTTGAGCGGGTCGACGGCAAGGAATATCACCACGGTCCTTGGGGCAGCGGCGCTTCGATCTACTGATCGCCAGCAAATCAGAAATATCATTGGCCTCGCCGCATCCAGTGGCGAGGCTTTTTTGAGAAGTGTGTTTTATGGACGATCGTCTTGTCATTCTCGGCAGCAAGGGTGGGCCGGCTATCCGTCCCGGCGGCCCCAATCCAACCTCCATGCTGCTGACACTCGGCGGTCGGCACATTGTTATCGACTGCGGGCTCGGCGTCACGCGCGGCTTGGTCGAAACGGGCTTGTCGCTGAAGGACCTTGATCTGGTCTTCATTACTCACCTCCATTCCGATCATGTGCTGGAACTCGGGCCGCTGCTGCACACCGCCTGGACGACGGGGCTTTCAAAGCCGGTGACCGTCTACGGACCGGAAGGAACAGCCCTTCTCTGGCATAACTTCCTTGTCTCGCTCGACTTCGACATCCGCACCCGGATCGCAGATGAGGGGAGACCGGATCTGGCCGGTCTGGTGATCGTCCGTGAATATGGCGAAGGCCCGGTTCTGGAGGAGGGTACTATGATCGTCTCGGCGCTGCGGGTCGATCATCCTCCGGTGACAGATTGCTTTGCTCTCAAATTTGTTCAAGCCGGCAAAACAGTCGTCCTGTCTTCGGATACGGCCTATTTCCCGCCGCTCTCGGATTTCGCTGCCGGCGCCGATCTTCTCGTGCACGAGGCCATGCTGCCTGAGGGTGTTGAAAGCATCATTCGGCGCACCGGCAATGGCGCACGGCTGCGGGAGCATCTCTACGCCTCGCACACGCTGGCGGCAGATGCGGGACGGCTGGCGACGCAGGCACGGGTTAAAAAGCTGGTGCTGAACCATCTCATTCCGGCCGATGACCCCGCCTTTACAGAGGCGGACTGGCGGCAGGCCCTTGCGTCGGTCTGGAGCGGGCCGTTGGTGGTTGCCCAAGATGGCTTAGCCATTCCGTTTTAAACGCTATTCCCACACCGGCTGGCTGACGCTTTGCAGCAGATGCGGCTCGATGCCGTCGATACTGGCGATGACAGCTTTGGCGAGTTCGCGGCCTGCCAGCAGCACATCTTCATGCGCCCCGATGATTTCGGGGCGGATCCATTTCAGGATCTGGACGGACTGTTTTGAGACCAAGTCCACATCCTGCCCGAGCTTTTTGTGAGCAGCATCTATGCCGGCATTGACGGCAATTGCAGCGCTGCTGGACGAGCAGACGATGCCATCTGGCGGATTGTTGGACCGCATCACGGCTTCAACTGCATTGCGGATCTGCTCGAGAGGGGCATCGATATCGATCGGCATCGGCACCTCTGTAGCGCCAGCCTTGCCGATGCCGGCGAGGAAGCCGTCGCGGGTATGGCGATAGTAGGTCAGCTTGTCGGGCGGCGGCAGAAGAGCGATGCGACTGCGGCCTCGGGCAGCGAGGCGTTCGACTGCCTGGCGGGCAAAAGCCTCGTTGTCGAAATCGTGGAATGGATGGACGAGGCCTGAGGCTGTGCGGCCATGGGCGGCAAAAGGCATGCCCCGCTCGGTCAAAAGCTTGATGCGCGGATCATCAGGCTCCGTGCGCGATATGATGACGCCATCGGCCGAGCCGGTGTCGAGAATGTAGCGCACCGGCTGCATCGGATCCTTGCTGTGGGAATGCGGCGTTACGACGATGTGGTAGGGCGTGCCGGACAGGACTTCCGATATGCCGAAAACCAGCTGGCTACTGAAGCCCATGATTTCTTCATCGATGCTCAGCACCAGTGCAATGACATTGGTCTTTCCCGTGCGCAGCCGCACGCCGGCTCTGTTGGGCTGGTAGCCCAACTGCCGCGCCACCATGCGCACCCGCTCCTTGGTTTCGGCGCCGATATCGGGCGCATCCTTCAAGGCACGCGATACGGTTGTGATGCCGAGCCCGGTCAGGAAGGCAATTGTCTTCAGCGTCGGACGCTCGCCCCCGCCTATCTGTCCTGAAGCCGTCAGGCCCGGTCGTCTGTCATCGTCCATGAACTACCCGCCAGCAAAGCCATTTTCCTACACTCCAACAGCGCGTTACCGCAAGGTCTCGATTTACGCCTCACCGGCGAAGGAAAGCGGAAATTCTGAAACGATACAGTAGAAATGTCGAGAGCAGTTCGACCAGTTTTTTTCGATAAAATGCAATCAATAGAGGTGTCGGCGGATATGGCCGGTTATTTGCAAATGCGAGATATAAGCGAACGGAAATCTAATTATGTCGATAAATCAGTCAATTTAATCTGTTGCATCGCGAAGGAAGTGGCTTAAAGAGGAATTTATTCCCGTGCATGTTAGATGCTGCCAATGATCGAAAATAATTCGGATAAAAATTTCTAATTTCCGGTTGCGTACCTCAAAAACTTGACTTAGGTTTTTCCGGCAACGTTTCAGTGAGGGAGGAGACTCAATGATAATTCGGTGCATCGCGGCTGCATTGGCAGCCACCGTAGCCTTGCCGATCGGCATGGCGAGCGCGACCGACTTGGAAGTAACGCATTGGTGGACATCGGGGGGAGAGGCTGCGGCCGTCGCCGAGCTTGCCAAAGCTTTTGACGCAACAGGCAACCATTGGGTCGACGGCGCCATCGCCGGTTCTGGCGGCACCGCCCGACCGATCATGATCAGCCGCATCACCGGCGGCGATCCTATGGGGGCAACCCAGTTCAACCATGGACGGCAGGCGCAGGAGTTGGTGGAGGCCGGCTTGATGCGCGATCTGACCGACGTGGCCACCAAGGGCCACTGGAAAGACGTGATCAAGCCGGCAAGTCTGCTCGACAGCTGCACGATCGACGGCAAGATCTATTGCGCGCCTGTTAACATCCACAGTTGGCAATGGCTCTGGCTGTCGGATGCCGCCTTCAAGAAGGCCGGCGTCGCAATGCCGAAGAACTGGAACGAATTTGTCGCCGCCGGCCCGGCATTGCAGAAGGCCGGTATCCAGCCGCTCGCCGTCGGCGGTCAGCCATGGCAGACCACGGGTCTGGTCGATACGCTGATCATCTCGCTCGGCGGCAAAGACCTTTACATGAAGGTTTTCAAGGACAAGGACGCCAAAACGATCTCCGGTCCTGAGATGACCAAGATCTTCCAGGCTGTCGACGATGCCCGCAAGCTAGCCAAGGGCACCAATGTCCAGGATTGGAACCAGGCCACCAATATGGTGATAACAGGCAAGGCTGCTGGCCAAGTTATGGGTGACTGGGCTCAGGGCGAATTCCAGCTGGCGGGCCAAGTGGCCGGCAAGGACTATTCATGTTTGCCTGGTTTGGGTCTCAACGAATATCTGACCGCCGGTGGCGACGCCTTCTACTTCCCGAAGCTGAAAGATGACGCAAAATCAAAGGCTCAGGACGTACTGGCTGAAACCATTGTCGATCCGAAGACCCAGGTTGCGTTCAATCTGAAGAAAGGCTCGCTGCCGATCCGCGGCGATGTTGATCTCGCGTCCGCCAATGACTGCATGAAGAAGGGCCTGGCGATCCTCGGCAAGGGTAACGTGCTGCAAAGCACCGACCAGCTCTTGTCGGCCGATACGCAAAAGCAGAAGGAGGATCTATTCTCCCAATTCTTTGCAAATCCGTCGATCAGCGCTGCTGACGCCCAGAAGCGCTTTGCCGACATCATGGCTGACGCAGACTGATCCGCGTCTTCTGAGCAAGCCCGGTTGCGGCCGATGTGGGGCGTGATGACGCCAGCGCATCGGCTGTAACCGGAGATTGCCAACACGGCAGCCATTGGCGCCGTGTGTGAGACGCCCGTTTCCGAATGCTGTTTCAGTTTGAGGGGAGACAGATCATGACGGCGATAGCCCAACAAAAGACGGGCCAAAATCAAAAAGGCCAAAGCAAAAGACCCACCCGGTGGTTGCGCAATCTCAATGCGAAGATTGCTTCCATTCCGATGATCCTGGTTGCCCTCGTTGTCTTCCTGGGCGGCAGTGTCTGGACGGTCGTTTATTCCTTTACCAATTCGAAATTGCTGCCGCGGCTGAAATTCGTCGGGCTCGACCAATATGACAGGCTCTGGGGCTCGGCCCGCTGGATCATTTCGATCGAAAATCTTGCGATTTACGGCGTGCTCTCTTTGATCTTCAGCCTGGTGATCGGCTTTCTGCTGGCCGCGCTGATGGACCAGAAAATCCGTTTCGAAAACCTGTTCCGCACGATCTTTCTCTATCCCTTTGCCCTGTCCTTCATCGTCACCGGTCTGGTCTGGCAATGGGTACTCAATCCTGAACTCGGCATTCAGTCCGTTATCCGGTCGCTGGGCTTTACCACCTTCAATTTCGACCCGCTCTACAATCCGCAACTGGTTATCTACGGCATTCTGATTGCCGGTCTCTGGCAGGGCACGGGCCTGGTCATGTGCATGATGCTCGCCGGTCTGCGCGGCATCGACGAAGATATCTGGAAGGCTGCCCGCGTTGACGGCATCCCGACCTGGAAGACCTATCTGATGATCGTCATTCCCATGATGCGGCCGGTGTTCATCACCACGCTTGTCATCATCGCCAGCGGCATCGTCAAGGTCTACGACCTCGTGGTCGCCCAGACCAGCGGCGGCCCCGGCATAGCCTCGGAAGTGCCTGCCAAATATGTCTACGACTACATGTTCCAGGCGCAGAACCTGGGGCAGGGCTTTGCCGCCTCGACCATGATGCTGGTCACTGTCGCGATCATCATCGTTCCCTGGGCTTATCTGGAATTTGGAGGGCGCAAGCGTGGCTGACCATTCCGCTCTCAACGTGCCGGCCGCTGCCGTGCAACCTATCGCCTCGCGGCTCGGCGAGGGACCTGCGGGCCGCAAGCCCAAGCCTGTCCTGTCGCGCCGCAACATCATGCTCTACGGCATCCTGTTCGTTGCTGCGGCCTATTATCTGCTGCCGCTTTACGTGATGGTCGTGACATCCCTGAAGGGCATGCCCGAGATCCGTATGGGCAATATCTTTGCCCCACCGATGGAAATCACGTTCGAGCCATGGGTGAAAGCCTGGAGCCAGGCATGCACCGGCCTGAACTGCGATGGCCTGTCGCGCGGCTTCTGGAATTCGGTGCGCATCATGGTGCCATCGGTCGTGGTGTCGATCGCGATTGCCTCCGTCAGCGGTTATGCGCTGGCCAACTGGCGGTTCAAGGGGTCGGAACTGTTCTTCTCCATCCTCGTCATCGGCGCCTTCATTCCATACCAGGTGATGATCTATCCGATCGTCATCGTGCTGAGAGAAATCGGCATTTACGGCACCCTGACCGGGCTGATTGTCGTCCACACCATCTTCGGCATGCCGATCCTGACCCTGCTGTTTCGCAATTACTTCGCCTCGCTGCCGGAGGAATTGTTCAAGGCGGCTCGCATCGACGGGGCAGGGTTCTGGCAGATCTATCTGCGGATCATGCTGCCGATGTCGCTGCCGATCTTTGTCGTGGCGATGATCCTGCAGGTCACCGGTATCTGGAACGACTTCCTGTTCGGCGTCGTCTTCACCCGCCCGGAATATTACCCGATGACGGTGCAGCTCAACAATATCGTCAATTCGGTGCAGGGCGTGAAGGAGTATAACGTCAACATGGCCGCCACGATCCTGACCGGCGCCGTTCCCCTGATCATCTATTTCATCTCCGGACGCCTGTTCGTACGCGGCATCGCCGCCGGCGCCGTGAAGGGATAATGCTTATGAATACAAGTGTCTCCATACGCGATCTTTCCCTCAGCTTCGGCGCGGTGACCGTGCTGAAGGATCTCAACCTCGATATTGCCGATGGTGAGTTTCTCGTGCTGCTTGGCTCTTCCGGTTGCGGCAAGTCTACGCTGCTGAACTGCATTGCCGGGCTGCTTGACGTGTCCGAAGGACAGATCTTCATCAAGGACAAGAACGTCACCTGGGAAGAGCCGAAGGACCGCGGCATCGGCATGGTGTTCCAATCCTACGCGCTCTATCCGCAGATGACGGTCGAAAAAAACCTGTCCTTCGGCCTGCAGGTGGCGAAAATGCCGAAAGCCGAGATCGACAAGCGTGTGGCGCGCGCCGCCGAGATCCTGCAGATCGGCCCGCTGTTGAAGCGCAAGCCGGCGGAGCTTTCCGGTGGCCAGCGCCAGCGCGTCGCCATCGGCCGGGCGCTGGTGCGCGATGTCGATGTCTTCCTGTTCGACGAGCCGCTGTCCAATCTCGATGCCAAATTGCGCGCCGAGTTGCGCGTCGAAATCAAGCGGCTGCATCAGTCGCTGAAGAACACGATGATCTACGTCACCCATGATCAGATCGAAGCGCTGACGCTGGCTGACCGGATCGCCATCATGAAAAGCGGCGTCATCCAGCAGCTGGACGATCCCATGACGATCTATAACAGGCCTCGTAATCTGTTCGTGGCTGGCTTCATCGGCTCGCCATCGATGAATTTCTTCAAGGGTGAACTGAAGGAAAAGGGCGGATCGGTGGTGTTTACCTCTGGTGGCGTCGATTTCGGTCTGACCGGATATCAGGCCGATACCGTACTGACGGCAGGCCGCAAGGTAGTGCTTGGCGCACGCCCGGAACATATTGCTGTCGATGGCGATATCGGACCTGGAGAGGAGGCGCATGCCGCCGTGGTCGATATCGAGGAGCCGATGGGCGCTGACAATCTGCTTTGGCTGAAGCTGGCGGGTCAGGTTCTGTCGGTGCGTATTGCCGGCACGCGGCGCTACGCGCCGGGCAGCCAGGTGCGGCTCGCCTTCGACATGTCCGTGGCCTCGCTGTTCGATGCCGAAACGGAGATGCGTCTCTGATCCCTCCGCTCGCGCGAGAGCTGCAAGCTTTTGAGCAGGCCTGTTTGCAGAGGGCGGTATGCCGCCCGCATTGTTGAGTTGACCGATGACCGATATTCATGACCTCTCAGGCGCCTGGCAGCTTTCGACAACGGGCGATGAGCATGCCTGCTCCATCAACCTGCCCGGCGACGTGCACAGCGCGCTCCACGCGGCTGATATCATTCCCGATCCCTATTTCGGCCGTAACGAAGAGGCGGTGCAATGGGTCGCGCATCAGGATTGGGTTCTGGTCCGACACTTTGCGCTTGATCCCGGCGGGGCCGATTGGTATCTCGATATCGACAATCTCGATACGGTGGCGGTGGTCTTCATCAATGACGTGCCGGTTCTGTCTGCCGACAATTGCTTCCGGCGCTACCGGCCTGACGTGACCGACGCGCTTCAGCCGGGCGAAAATACCATTCGCATCGTCATCCATTCCAGCATTGCGGCGGGGGCCGAGCGCCAAGTGCGCCAACCCTTTTATGTGCCCTATCATCCCGGCAATTCGCCGATCCCACACGGCAATATGCTGCGCAAGCCGCAATGTCATTTCGGCTGGGACTGGAATATCGCCATCGCGCCACTTGGGGTCTATGGCACGCTGGCGCTGAGAAAGCTTGACCCGGCCCGGATCGAGCAGGTCGAAACCAGCCAGTTGCACCAGGCCGGCGGCCGGGTGGAGTTGACGGTGAAGGTGACGTTGTTTGCCAAAACGCCGTCCGTCGTCCCGGTCCATCTCCAACTGGACGGCGAGCGGGTACGGTTGGATTGCGGCATTGCTGCCGGCGAAACGGTGATCACCCATGTCTTTGAGGTTGAGCAGCCGAAGCTGTGGTGGCCTGCTGGCAGCGGCGAGCAGGCGCTGTATCCGCTCACCGTCGAGGTGCCCGGCGAAAGGCTGGAAAAGCAGATCGGGCTGCGGACCGTCGAACTTATAACCGATGCCGATGAAGCCGGAAGCCGATTTGCGCTGAAGGTCAATGGAAGGGAAATCTTCTGCCGGGGCGCCAACTGGATTCCTGCCGACGCTCTGTTTTCCAAGTCGTCTCCGGCAAAGACCGAGGATTTGCTGCAATCGGCTGCCGACGCGCATATGAATATGATCCGCGTCTGGGGCGGCGGCTTTTACGAGGCCGACTGGTTCTATGATCTCTGCGACCGGCTGGGTCTGATGGTCTGGCAGGACTTCATGTTCTCCTGCAATCTCTATCCCTGCACCGAGGACTTTCTGGAGAATGTTGCGGCCGAGGTGGATTATCAGGTCCGCCGCCTGCAATCGCATCCGTCCATTGCGCTCTGGTGCGGTGATAACGAATTGGTGGGTGCGCTCACCTGGTTCGAGGAAAGCCGCAACAACCGCGATCGCTATCTGGTCGCCTATGACCGTCTGAACCGGGTGATCGAGCAGGGCGTCAAGCGCGCCTTTCCTCAAGGCATCTGGTGGCCGTCCAGCCCGGCGTCCGGCTATCTCGATTACGGCGATGCCTGGCATGCCGATGGCTCTGGCGACATGCATTACTGGTCGGTCTGGCACGAGAATAAAAGCTTTGACGACTACCGCAAGGTCAAGCCGCGCTTCTGCTCGGAATTCGGCTTCCAGTCCTATACGTCGCTGCCTGTGATCGAGAGCTTCGCCGAGGCGAAGGATTTCAACATCGCTTCGCCGGTTATCGAACTGCACCAGAAGAATGCCGGCGGCAATGAGCGGATTGCCGGCACCATGTTCCGCTATTTCCGCTTTCCCAAGGACTTCGCCAATTTCGTCTATCTCAGCCAGATCCAGCAGGGCCTGGCGATCAAGACGGCCGTGGAATATTGGCGCTCGTTGAAGCCCCACTGCATGGGGACGCTCTATTGGCAGCTCAACGATACGTGGCCGGTCGCCTCCTGGGCGAGCCTCGACTATGGCGGGCGCTGGAAGGCCATGCATTACATGGTCAAGCGCTTCTTCCAGCCGGTCGCCATTGCCGCCATTCCCGACGAGGCTGGTGCGAGCCTGCAATTCTCGATGGTCAACGATACCGCGGACAGCGTCGGTCTTGAGCTTGAGGTGTTTGCGCTGACAGTGGCCGGCGAGCGCCAGTTGCTGACCACTGCGCGCGGCGACTGCTCCGCCGATCGGGCTGAAATCCTCACTTCCATCGATTTGTCAGACATACCACAGAACACATTGATTGCATGGCACTTCAAGGCGTCCAACGGTATGGAGGGCGAGGGGCATTTCATGGCCGGCGGGGCTTATAAGACCCTCGATCTCTTAGCCTCAGGCCTGAGCCTTCAGACCGTGCCGCAGGCCGATGGCTCTGTCGAACTGACGGTCAGCGCCACCGGTCTTGCGCTCTTCGTGATGATCGAGAGCCGCACGGATGGCCGCTACAGCGACAATGCTTTCGATCTTGCCGCCGGCGAAAGCCGGCGAGTGACCTTCACGCCGACGCAGGCACTGGCCGCTGGCGAGGTGCCGCAGTTCACCCTTTACGATCTCTATTCCTGCCAGGCCATCCAGTAATTCGTTCGACCCGCGTCATGGGAGGCGCGGCCCATTCATTCAGGAGGAAATGACCATGACCGATCTCGGCTTCCAGCTTTACAGCGCCCGCAATTTTCAACCGTTCTCGCTGATTTTTCCGAAACTGAAGGCAGCGGGCTATACCCATGTCGAGGGTTATGGCGCCATGTATGCCAGCGCTGACGACGCGGCGCTGAAGGCGCTGCGCGATGATCTCGACGCCAATGACCTGACCATGCCAACGGGACATTTTGGACTGGATCTCCTGGAAAGCGATCCGCAGAAGGCGCTGAGCATCGCCAGAACCCTCGGCGTCAAGGCGATCTACTGCCCCTATCTGCTGCCGGATCAGCGTCCTAGCGATGCCGCCGGTTGGTTCGCCTTCGGGCAGCGGCTGGAAAATGCCGGCAAGCCCTTCGTCGATGCCGGTCTGCTGTTCGGTTGGCACAATCATGATTTCGAATTTGCCACATTGCCTGATGGCTCGACGCCGCAGGAGCAGATCTTCGCCGGTGGCCCGAGCCTGACCTGGGAAGCGGACTTGGCCTGGGTGGTGCGCGGCAAAGCCGATCCGCTGGCCTGGGTGGAAAGCTACGGCAAGCGCATTACCGCCGTCCACGTCAAGGACATCGCGCCTGTCGGCGAAAACAAGGACGAGGATGGCTGGGCCGATGTCGGGCACGGCACCGTCGACTGGAAGGGGCTGGTCGCCGCTTTGGAACGCTACAATGTCCAGTATTACGTGGTGGAGCATGACAATCCTAGTGATATAGATCGGCTCATCACTCGCTCGGCCGCGTCCTTCCATTCATTTTGATTCAAAGACTTGTCAGGATAATCTCATATGACACGCGAACTTTCAGTCGGCATTATCGGATGCGGTAATATCTCTTCGGCCTATTTCACGCTGGCGCCGCTGTTCAAAGGCATCAAGATCGTCGCCTGCGCCGATATCAACATGAATGCCGCTGAACTGCGCGCCGAGGAATTCGGCGTGACGGCCCAGACGGTCGAGGAACTGCTCGCCAATCCAGAGATCGATGTGGTGGTCAATCTCACCATTCCGGCGGTGCATTACACCGTCTCCAAGCAGATTCTTGAGGCGGGCAAGCATGTCTATTCGGAAAAGCCACTGGTTCTGAGCCTGGACGAGGGCGAGGATCTGAGGCGGATCGCTCGCGAAAAGGGGCTGTCTGTCGGCTGTGCGCCCGACACGTTCCTTGGCGGCGCGCACCAACTGGCTCGCAAATATATCGATGAGGGCGGCATTGGGCGCATCACGTCAGGCACCTGCCATGTGATGAGCCCCGGCATGGAAATGTGGCACCCGAACCCGGATTTCTTCTTCCTGCCGGGCGGCGGCCCGATCCTCGATCTCGGCCCCTACTACATCGCCAACCTGATCAACCTGATCGGGCCGGTGAAGCGGGTAGCAGCGCTGACCACGATGGCAAGCGAGACCCGCACCATCACCAGCGAGCCGCGCAATGGTGAGGTCATTCCGGTGAAGACGCCCACCAATATCCACGCACTGCTGGAATTCGTGAACGGCGCGACGATCACGCTCTCTGCCAGCTGGGATGTCTGGTGCCACCGCCATGCCAATATGGAGCTTTACGGCACCGAGGGCTCGCTATTCGTGCCGGATCCGAATTTCTTCGGTGGCGTCGTCGAGGCGACCGGTCGTAACAAGGAGATCAATGCGCTTGAGGGCTGGGATCATCCGTTCGGCATCAACAACCAGGAAAGCGCGCAGGGACCGCGGGCCAACTATCGCACGGCGGGCCTGGCCGACATGGCACAGGCGATTTTGGAAGGGCGCGATGCCCGTTGCTCGCTCGATCGGGTACTACACGGCGTCGACGTGATGACCGCAATCCTGAAATCAGGTGAGACCGGCGAATTCATCTCGCTGTCCACCACCTGTACCCAACCCGCTGCACTTGGGATAGAAGAGGCACGTGCCCTGCTTCGGTAGCGGTCAGAAACGGTCGCCTTTGGCGCGACGGTTTGAACCACCGGCGAGGCACGACGATCTGGGAAGAGACCCCCGGGGACGGCGGTTTGCCGTCTCCCATTCCAAGGAGCATGTCCATGAGTTGGCAACCGGCTGAAAACCGCTATGAGCGGATGACTTATAATCGCTGCGGCAAAAGCGGCCTGAAACTGCCGGCGATTTCGCTCGGCCTCTGGCACAATTTCGGCGATGTGACGCCGCATCAGCTAAAGCGCGATATGTGCCGCCGCGCGTTCGATCTCGGCATCACCCATTTCGACCTCGCCAACAACTATGGTCCATTGCCGGGTGCTGCGGAACTGGCCTTCGGCGAAATCCTGAAGACAGATTTTCACGGGCTGCGCGACGAGCTGATCATATCGTCCAAGGCTGGCTATAATATGTGGCCCGGCCCGTATGGTGAATGGGGCAGCCGCAAATATCTAATTGCCTCCTGCGATCAAAGCCTGAAGCGGATGGGCCTCGACTATGTCGATATCTTCTATTCGCATCGTTTCGATCCCGATACGCCTCTTGAAGAGACCTGCGGCGCACTCGACCACATCGTCCGCTCCGGCCGGGCACTCTACGTCGGGATTTCCTCCTACAATTCGCAGCGCACCCGCGAAGCCGTAGAAATCATGAAGGGCCTCGGCACGCCGCTTCTGATCCATCAGCCGAGCTATTCGATGCTCAACCGCTGGGTCGAGGACGACAAGCTGCTCGATACGCTCGACGATGTCGGCATGGGCTCCATCGTGTTCTCGCCGCTCGCCCAGGGCATGCTGACCACCAAATACCTCTCCGGCATTCCCGAGGACAGCCGCGCCGCTCAGGACCACTTCCTGAAGCGTGACTTTATCCGCCCGGAGATCATCGACAACATCCGCAAGCTGAACGGTATCGCTGAAAAGCGCGGCCAGACGCTGGCACAGATGGCGATTTCCTGGGTGCTGCGCGGCGGCCGCGTCACATCGGCCCTGATCGGCGCCAGCCGCGTGTCGCAGATCGAGGACTGCGTTGCCGCGCTGGACAAGCCTGACTTTACCGAGGGGGAACTGGCCGAGATCAATGTCTACGCCAAGGAAGCCGACATCAATCTCTGGGCGAAATCCGCCGAGCGAGATTGATCGTGACACTGCCTCGCGCGCGGCGGTGCGCGGGGCAATTCGTTTGAGGGAGGAGCACGCATGATCATCAATCCCATTCTACCGGGTTTCAATCCGGATCCGTCGATATGCCGTGTCGGCGATGACTACTACATCGCCACCTCCACCTTCGAATGGTATCCGGGCGTGCAGATCCATCACTCCCGCGATCTCGTCAACTGGACGCTGGTGCGCCGGCCGCTGGAGCGCAAAAGCCAGCTCGACATGCGGGGCAATCCCGATAGCTGTGGCATCTGGGCGCCGTGCCTGTCCTATGCCAACGGTTTGTTCTGGCTCGTCTATACGGATGTGAAGCGGCTGGACGGCAGCTTCAAGGACGCGCCGAACTACATCGTCACGGCTGAGAGCGTCGAAGGGGAATGGTCCGATCCTGTCTATGTCAATTCCTCCGGCTTCGACCCGTCGCTGTTTCATGACGATGACGGCCGTAAATGGTTCGTCAACATGCATTGGAACCACCGGCTGGAAGCCTTCAACGCTGTCGGTCCGCATCCAGCCTTTGACGGAATCCTATTGCAGGAATGGGACCCGATTGCCCGCAAGCTGACGGGGCCCGTGCGCAATATCTATCCGGGCACCGAGCGCGGCCTTGTCGAAGGCCCGCATCTGTTCAAGCGCAATGGCTGGTATTATCTGACCGTCGCCGAGGGCGGCACCGGCTATGACCATGCCGTGACCATGGCGCGTTCCAGGCAGATCGAAGGGCCATATGAGACACATCCCGACCGGCATCTGATGACCTCTAAGGACAGCCCGAAGGCGCCTTTGCAGAAGGCGGGCCACGGCCAATATGTGGAGACGCCTGATGGCCAGGCCTATCATACCCATCTCTGCGGCCGCCCGCTTGCTCCTTATCGGCGCTGCACGCTCGGCCGAGAAACCAGCTTGCAGAAATGTGTGTGGCGCGACGACTGGCTTTATCTCGAGCAGGGCGGCCAGGTGCCGGCTGTTGAGGTTGCTCCGCCGGCGCCGGCCGCGCGGCAGGATCTTGCCGCACGCCGTGAATATAGTTTCGATTCCGCCGGTCTGCCCATGGACTTCCAATGGCTGCGCACGCCGGAGCCGCAGCGAATTTTCAGCGTAACCGCCCGTCCGGACTTTTTGCGGCTCTACGGTCGGGAAAGCATAGGCAGTTGGTTCGAACAGGCGCTGGTAGCGCGTCGACAGCAGCATCATCGCTTCCGCGCCGAGACCCGCATCGAGTTTGCGCCTGAGACCTATCAGCAGGTGGCGGGGCTGACCCATTACTATAACAGGTACAAATTCCACGCTCTCGCGGTCACCTGGCATGAGACGCTGGGGCGGGCGCTGACGATCCTGTCCTGCCCGGGCGATTATCCCGGCGGAAAGCTGGTCTTCCCGATTGATGCGGGTCTGTCGCTGCCGGATGGCGCCATTGATCTTGCCCTTGAAGTCACTGACAACGACCTGCATTTCTTCTGGCGGGCAGCCGGAGATGCGTCACAGCCTTGGCAGGCTGTCGGTCCGATTCTCGACGCTGGCGTCATCTCCGACGAAGGCGGGCGCGGGGTGGATGCATCCTTTACCGGTGCCTTTGCCGGGCTGTTTGCCTTCGACATCACGGGTCAGGGGCAACCGGCAGATTTCGAGTATTTCGTCTACGAGGCGCGCTGAAATCCGGTGACATCGAGGGGCAGGGCTGGAACGTCGAAATGATCGGGCTCCAGTCCCGCCTTGGCCCGCTCGGCCATCATCTCGTAGGCAATCTCCAGATGTCGGCAGAAGCGGCTGGCGTCGAACAGCGGCGCCTTGAAGCGCTGGTCGGCAATGTGGTTTTTCAGCTGGGCAACCCGAGCGGGGTTGTTGACGAGGTCCGTCGCGAGTGCCACCAGGCCGTCCTCATCCATCGCCACCAATTCGTCGAGACCGATAGCCTTCAGCAGGCTTTCGGAGACGCGCGAGGCAAAATTGCTACCGCGCTTGGTAATGACGGGCAGGCCGGCCCAAAGCATGTCCGAGGTGGTGGTGTGGCCGTTGTAGGGAAAGCTGTCGATCGCAAAATCGGCGGCTTGGACGCGGGCGATATGGTTCTCGTAGAGCATTTTCGGGGCAAACAGCAATTGCGACTGCTTGACGCCGAGCGACTTGAAGAAGCGCACCGTGGACTGACGCGCCGCATGGCCATCAATCATCATCCACAGCAATGCCTTGGGATTGGCTTTGAGGATTCGTGCCCAGATTCCAAGGGTCTCCGGCGTATTCTTCGACTGACTGTTGAAGGCGCCGATGATGATCCTGTCAGATGGCAGGCCAAGCACCATCCGCCCTGATGCCGGGGGCAGCGGGCGATGGATAGAGTCATTCGGCTGATAGCTTTCCGGCAGGCGGCAGAATTTCTCGTGGTAATGCGGCTTTGAGCTATCAGGCAATACGACGGGATCGCCAATCACATAGTCGCAATCGACGGCAACGCAGCTGCCGGGAAAACCCAGCCAGGCGACATGCACAGGCGCGATCGGCCGGTTCATCAGCCCCGACCGGCTGTCGCGGGTGTGGCCTTTTAGATCCACAAGGATATCGACGCCTTTGGCGCGGATGACAGATTCGGCCTCTTCATCGCTGCATCCGACGATAGAAGTGATCTCACCCCATTCGCTGCGCCCGCCGCCGTCTATTTCGGCGAGGCCCGGTGGCGTGTGGCAGAACAGCTGGATGTCTAACCGGCTTTTGTCATGGCTTGCCAGCACGCTGCGCAGCAGGCGCATGGTAGCGTGGTTGTCCCAGAAATCACCCGAGAGATAGCCGATCCGCAATCTCTGGCCCCAGGCATGCGGGATCGCGTGCCGCTTCGCGCGGACCTCTGGCGACATCGGCGTCCTGACGGCGATATAGCCGGCCAGCCGGTTCAAGCGCTCATCCGCCAGCCACATCAGATTGGCATGGGGCGTTTCCATCGCCAGAAAATCCAGCCTGCCGGCGGCGATATCCTGATGCAGCAGCGGCTCCTCGACGGCAAGGATCTCGTAATTGCAGTGCATCCGCGCGATCTGCACCAGCGCCATGCGCACCTTCGGCAGATCCGGGCGCAACTGCCGCATCCGGCTATAGATCGGCAGGCAGAGAGGGTGGTGGATATCGTCGCCGACGGTGAGTGCCGCCAGTAGCAGATCGTCGAAGTTATCGCTTCCGGCTAGCGCGGCAATCAAGCTATCTTTGGTTATGCCGGGCAGGGCGGACATGCCGGTCTTCAGGGCCACATAGGCTGCATCGGGTGTCGCTGTCGCCAGTGTCAGGCTGTCAACGACCAGCACTTTTGCTTGCACTTCATCGCCAGAGGTCAGAAAAAGACGTGCCGCACGCGCGAGGAAATCCGCCCGGATTGCCGCAGCCCCTGATATGTCCGACGCCGCCATGGACTTTGCCAAGCCGACAAACAGTTCAGCGGCCTTTGTGACCTGTCCTACCGCCTGAAGGCTTTGCGCCGCCATGGCCTGCAATTCGAGATTTGGTGAACCTTCCCCCATGCCGGATGAAAGCGCGTCACCGATCAGCCTCAAGACGCCGTCGTGATCACCCTTGGCAAAGCAGAGCCGGGCTTGTTCCAGGTTAATGGGCCGTACAGTCACGCTGGAATTCCTTTAGGTGCGAGCGGCACGTCGAAATGGTCAGGCTCCAGCCCTGCCCGGGCGCGCGCGGCCATCATTGTATAGGCCGCCTCCAGATGTCGGCAGAACCGTTTGGAGTTAAACAATGGTGCCTTGAAACGCTGGTCGGCGAGATGCTGTTTCAGGCTCTTGACCTTAAGCGGATCGTTGACCAGACCAGTCACCAAGTCGATCAGCGCCTTATCGTCTTGCGCGACAAGTTCCGGCAGGCCAATGGCGTTCAGCAGGCTTTCCGAGACCCGGGAGGCAAAATTGCTGCCCCTTTTCGTCAGGACCGGCAGACCGGCCCAGAGCATATCCGAGGTGGTCGTATGGCCGTTGCAGGGAAAGGTGTCGATGGCGAAATCTGCCGCTTGCACCCGCGCGAGGTGACCGGCATAGGCCATTTTCGGCGCAAACAGCAGTTGCGATTGTTTGACGCCGAGGCTCTTGAAATGCGCTGATGTCGCCTGACGTGCGCCGTTGCCGTCGACCATCAGCCAGAGCAATGCCTTTGGATTGGCCTTCAGTATTTCGGCCCAAAGCGCCATGGTTTCGAGGGAGTTCTTGCGCTGGCTGTTGAAGGCGCCGATCACCACGCGATCACTAGGCAAGCCAAGCGCCAGCCGGCTGGCCGGCTCCGGCAGCGGCCGATGGACGGGATCGTTCGGCTGGTAGCATTCGGGCAACCGGCAGAATTTCTCGTGGTAATGCGGTTTCGAGATCTCCGGCAACACGAAGCGGTCGCCGATCACATAATCGCAATCGATCTCAATGCAGGTGCCGGGAAAGCCGAGCCATTGCACATGGATGGGAGCCAATGGCCGGTTCATCAACTGCGAGCGTGTGCCCCGCGTGTGGCCTTTGATATCGACGAGTATGTCAATGCCGCGCGCCTTGATCGCAGCCGCGGCCTCGTTGTCGGTCATCTCGGTAATCGAGACGATGGTGCCCCATTCATTGCGGCCACCATGATCGAAGGCCAGGAACTGCTCCGGCGTATAGCAGAACAAGGTGATCTCGAAACGGCCAGGGTCATGACTGGCAATCACCGTACGCAACAGCCGCATGGTGGCGTGATCGTCCCAGAGATCACAGCTGAGATAGCCGATACGGATCTTATCGCCCCAAATATGCGGCTGTCTGCGCCGCAATGCCGGCATCGCTGGCGTAAGGGAAAAGCCGGGGACCAGCGAGGCAAGGCGGTTGAGAGCTTCGTCCGGTTCCCACATCAGGCTGGCGTGTGGCGGCTCATGGGTGAGACAGGCGGTCCCGCCTTGTGCTAGTTCAGCGCGCAGGGCAGGTTCCTCGGCGGCAAGGACCGGGTAATGACATTGTTCGCGCGCTGTGCGTAGCAGCAGCATGCGGATTGCATTGTCTTGCGGCTGCCATTGCCGCAGTTTCTGCAAGACGGTGAGCGTGAGCGGATTGCGGGTATCGCCTGAGAGAATTTCGCCGGCCTGTTGCCAATGCTCTGGCCTGTCGCTGGCAACCAACGCCGCCAGAAAGCCATCCAATCTGTCCTGAGGGTAGGAGGTTGCCGACATTAGCGCCAGTGAGGCGGCGCGCGCACGCGTGGCTGATGCTTCCTGCTCCTGCATCCGTTTGGCGGCAAATTCGAAAGCCTCGACAGCGCCATCGACCGCGCCAAGGTTCAGCAGCACCTCTGCAAGCAGGCTTGCGGCCTCAGGACCCGGATGGCTACCAACAAGCGCTGAAACGGATTCGAGCGCTGCCTGAAAATCACCGCGGTCGAAAAGGCTCCTGGCCTGCTGCAGATCGAGCGCCGCATTCAACACGATTGTCCTATCCTCCTGCATGGGTGGATAGGACGCTAGGGCTCGTGGCTTGCCTGAACCTCAAGCCTTGGCGGATGCCTTCAAAGCCGCTGCCTTCTTGCGCCGGGCCGCCATCAGCTTTGGCCGGATGATCCGGTAGCCGAGCAGAAGGATGACGATGCCGGTATAGATCGCAGGCTCCAGCGTATAGGCCTTGCGCGACAGCACGAAATGCAAGAGGCCGGCGGCAAGGATGATGTAGCTCGCCTTGTGCAGCGTGTTCCAGCGGCTGCCGAGTTTGCGGATTGACCAGCGGTTGGAGGTGACCGCCAACGGTATCAGCAGAATCAGCCCAAGCATGCCGAGCATGATATAGGGACGCTTCAGGATATCGCCGAGGATCGAGGACAGGATCAAGCCCCGGTCAAGTGTCAGATAGACCGCGAAATGTGCCAGCACATAATAGAAGGCGATCAGGCCCAATGCCCGGCGGTAGCCGATGAGATTGACCTTGGCGAGGTCGCGCAGCGGCGTAATCGCCAGCCCCAGACAGAGGAAGCGCAGCGCCCAGATGCCGAGCCGATGCTCGAACTCGCGCACGGGATCGGCGCCGAGATCGCCGAATATCCCGAGATAGAAAGCATAGAGCCCCGGCAACAAGCCGACGACATAGAGCGCCCAGACGGAGAGGGATTTCTGCCGGGCAGAGAGAGTGAAACCTGCCATGGTCAGAAATTCTTCGTCAGGTCCATGCCGGCATAGAGGCTGGCAACCTGATCTCCATAACCGTTGAAGGGCAGGGTTTCCTTGCGCGAGCCGCCGAACAAACCGCCTCCGTCGCCGATACGCCGTTCCGTTGCCTGGCTCCAGCGCGGATGGTCAACCTTCGGGTTCACATTGGCGTAGAAGCCGTATTCGTTTGAGGCAATGATGTTCCAGGTGCAGGGCGGCTGCTTTTCGGTCAACGTGATCTTGACGATGGATTTGATGCCCTTGAACCCATATTTCCACGGCACGACCAGACGCAGCGGCGCGCCATTCTGGTTCGGCAGGGTTTCACCGTAAAGACCCGTGGCGAGAATGGTAAGTGGATTGCGGGCCTCATCCAGCCGCAGGCCATCGACATAGGGCCAGTTGATCGACTGGAAAAAGCCGCTCTGGCCGGGCATTTCCTCAGGGCGAACGACGGTTTCGAAGGCAACATATTTGGCGTTGCCGAGTGGCTCCACCCTGTCGAGCAGGGCCGACAGCGGAAAGCCATCCCAGGGGATGACCATGGACCAGGCCTCAACGCAGCGCATGCGGTAGATCCGCTCTTCCACGGTGAAGGACTTCATGATGTCCTCGATGGCGATCTTCTGCGGCTTGGCGACTAGACCGCCGACTTCCACCGTCCAGGGCGTCGGCTTAAATTTGCCGGAATTGGCGGCGGGATCGGATTTGTCCGTGCCGAATTCGTAGAAATTGTTATAAGTGGTAACGTCCTTTTTTGGCGTCAGCTTTTCGTCGACCTTATAATCAGTCGGCTTGGCTGTCAGCGGCGCGCCGAGTGCTTCGCCGGCTGCGGCCAGTGCCAAAGTGCCTGCCGCTCCGCCAATCAGGCTGCGGCGGGAGAGATAGACGCCGTGCGGTGTGATCTCCGAGGCTGGAATATGCGGTGGGCGAAAGGCTGCCATGGTGATCTACTCCCTGTCGATTGCGTATAGTCTACGTTTGATTACGTAAAATAGATCGGGAAAGTTACAGGGCGAGGCAGTTTTTTTGCCGTTTTATTGTTTCACTTTTCTGTGCACCTCGCGTGCGCAGACGTAACGCGCAGTTGCAGCGTACCGTTTTCCGGCATGCTGATAGTGACACTGACGTCTGACTGGCCTAAATATCTGCCCAAAATCAGCTGGATTTCATCCAGCGCAGACCACAGTTCGAGGAAGCACCCATGCCCGTCTATCGCTCAAGAACCACGACCCATGGCCGCAACATGGCAGGCGCGCGCGGCCTCTGGCGCGCCACCGGCATGAAGGATGGCGATTTCGGCAAGCCGATCATTGCCGTCGTCAATTCCTTTACGCAGTTCGTGCCCGGCCATGTGCACTTGAAGGACCTTGGCCAGCTCGTTGCTCGCGAAATCGAAGCGGCTGGCGGCGTTGCCAAGGAATTTAACACCATCGCTGTCGATGACGGCATCGCCATGGGCCATGACGGCATGCTCTATTCACTGCCGTCGCGTGAAATCATTGCCGATAGCGTCGAATATATGGTCAATGCCCATTGCGCCGATGCCATGGTCTGCATTTCCAACTGCGACAAGATCACCCCCGGCATGTTGATGGCGGCGCTGCGGTTGAACATCCCGGCCGTCTTCGTCTCCGGCGGCCCGATGGAAGCCGGCAAGGTGGTCATGCATGGCAAGAAGGTCGCGCTCGACCTGGTCGATGCCATGGTTGCTGCTGCCGACGATAAAATCTCGGATGAAGACGTTGCCACCATCGAGCGCTCGGCCTGTCCTACCTGCGGCTCTTGTTCCGGCATGTTCACCGCCAATTCGATGAACTGTCTGACGGAAGCCTTGGGCCTGTCGCTGCCCGGCAATGGCTCGACGCTCGCCACGCACTCAGACCGCAAGCGGTTGTTCGTCGAGGCAGGTCATCTCATCGTCGATCTCGCCCGCCGCTACTATGAGCAGGACGATGACAGCGTGCTGCCGCGCAAGATCGCCTCCAAGCAGGCCTTTGAAAACGCCATGGCGCTGGATATTGCCATGGGCGGCTCCACCAATACCGTGCTGCATATTCTTGCCGCCGCTCATGAAGGTGAGATTGACTTCAACCTCGATGATATCGACCAGCTGTCACGCCGCGTGCCGTGCCTTTCCAAGGTCGCGCCTGCAAAGCAGGACGTGCATATGGAAGATGTCCACCGCGCCGGCGGCATCATGCGTATCCTGGGCGAGCTGGAGCGTGGCGGCCTGATCAATCGCGATTGCCCCACTGTTCATGCCCCGACCCTCGGCGATGCTATCGACCGTTGGGACATCACCCGCACCAATTCCGAGAGCGTGCGCGAATTCTTCCGCGCTGCGCCTGGCGGCGTGCCGACCCAGGTCGCCTTCTCGCAGTCATCGCGTTGGGATGAGCTGGACATGGACCGCGAGGACGGCGTCATCCGCTCGGTCGAAAAGCCGTTCTCCAAGGATGGTGGTCTGGCCGTGCTGAAGGGCAATATCGCCCTTGACGGCTGCATCGTCAAAACCGCTGGCGTCGACGAAAGCATTCTGAAATTCACCGGTCCTGCCAAGGTCTATGAAAGCCAGGATGCGGCGGTAAAGGCAATTCTCAGCAATGAAGTTGTGGCCGGCGATGTCGTCGTTATCCGCTACGAAGGCCCGAAGGGCGGCCCGGGCATGCAGGAAATGCTTTACCCAACCAGCTATCTGAAGTCGAAGGGCCTCGGCAAGGCCTGCGCGCTGATCACCGACGGCCGCTTCTCGGGCGGCACGTCAGGCCTCTCTATCGGTCATGTTTCGCCAGAAGCAGCAAACGGCGGCACGATTGGCCTCGTTCGCAACGGCGACACCATCGCTATCGACATTCCGAACCGCACCATCGAGCTGATGCTGTCGGAAGGCGAACTCGCCGCCCGTCGCGTTGCTCAGGATGCCGCTGGCTGGAAGCCTGCCGAACACCGCAAGCGCAATGTCACCACCGCGCTGAAGGCCTATGCCGCCTTTGCAACCAGCGCCGACAAGGGTGCGGTGCGTAAGCTGCCGGACTGACATCTGTCGCTATCAATCAAAAGGCCGCTTTCCGAAAGGAAGGCGGCCTTTTGCGTCAGAGTGTCCAGGTAAACTGGAAACCGGTTTTCCGCCCGGAAACACGGAATACTTTAGGACGTCATTGCTGTCGAATGGTGGCGGAATAGTCAGGCGGACTATCACCAGCAGCTTGGGCCTTGGCGCTGATGGCGGCGCGGGCGCGCAGTTGCGCCTCCGGTAATTTCCAAAGCGTCGCATCATGATCGACGAGATAGCCGGGCAGGTAGCCCGACAGGATAATGCGGTAATCCATAGGAATGCCGGGCTCGATCTTGCGGGCGAGGTCGAAGACAACGGTGGTGCAATTGGTGCTCAGCGTGTCGTAAAAGGCCGGCTTCTTAGCCAGTTGGTCGGCGGAGGCGACATAACTCAAAAACAGCGCCCGCATCGCCTCCTTCGGTAGGTCGAGCGGGTAGAGATAGGTGTCCTCCTTGCGCATATTGGTGCGCAGGTAGAGAATATCCCGCTCGTCTGCGGCGATGAAGGCAAGCTCATAGGTCTTGAAGAAACCGGCGACCGACGAATAGGATTCTGTCTTCTCCCGCCGCGTCTCGACTGAAAACACCACGCGCTGGCCATCGTTGAAGCCGAAACTGATCAGCGTGTGGGCAATGGCATCCATGCCCCAATAGGACAGCACGATATCTGCCTCATCCAGCTTGTTGAGGTCGTATTGCCTGATATCCCATCTCGCATCGGCTGTGGTGGCGCTGGACCAGTTGAAGTTTCTCACATCGTGAAGCGTGACGATATTGTTGTCGACCGTGCCCGTCACCGTCCTCGACACGTCGGTCGCCCAGTCCCGGTCCAGGCTGGGCTTGATAGACTGCCACCAGATGCCAACGGCAATCAGGCTGACGAGAAAAAGCCCAAGCCCGGCCAGTGGCATTTTGCGCCCAAACGATACTGTGGCAAGGACGAAGACGAGCCATAAGCCCGCTGCGGCTCCACGGATCGCGTCCGGGCCGGGGATGCGATACCAGAGCGCAAGCGTAACCCAGCCTGTTGCGATCAATGCGGCGAGCGCCAGCACGGTGAGGAGGATTACGCCGATGATGCGCAGGAGTGGGGTCATGCGTAGGTCCTTGATATATAACAAATATTTATCGACGGTAGCACTGACGATTATTGCCGATAAAAGATAATCTCCGTAATAAAGTTAACATGGGTCGTGTTGTGGCATTTACCTACTAAAAAAAGCCAAATTACCGAGCTGCAAGTGCGGCATGTCCTCATCGAATGCGCTTGGAAAATGTAAAGTCATTCTTTTGAAGCCTTATCTCACTTCTGTATTAGAAGCGTCATTATTCGCTTCTATTTTTTCATAAAAAAATACAATCCAAGATTGAAATTGAGTGTCAAAGCGATTCGCCGGGTGGGCAGGGTATGGATTTTAGTTATACATCGTTTCGTGAAATCAAATTGTCTGACGAGTTTTTTGACAGCCTTCGTGCAGATTATAAAGGGTTCGACAATTGGTTTAATAAAAAGGCCAGTGAAGATGAAAGTGCTTATCTTATGCGGGAGGAATCCGGCGCTATTTTAGGGTTCCTGTATTTAAAAATAGAAAATGAAGCGTTAAATGACGTTGATCCGGCCGTTCCTAATATTAAGCGGGTTAAAGTTGGTACTCTTAAAATAAATGCACACGGAACGAAATTAGGGCAGAGATTTATTAAAAAAATAGTAGACTGGTCCATCTCTCACTCCGTTTTCGAAATTTATGTCACCGTATTCGATAAGCATGATCATCTCATAAGCCTGCTAGAAAAATATGGTTTTGTGAAGTGGGGTAGCAAGACATCAGTCTCGGGCATCGAATCTGTTTTTGTAAAAAAAATCGGCAACTATACCGGTGGCGTCTATCGCGACTATCCAGTCATAAATGCCTCAAGACGTGCGTTTATGCTCTCGATATATCCAGCTTTTCATACCAAGCTCTTTCCGGACTCTATACTGAGAAATGAGAATCCCGACATAATTGAAGACGTATCCCATAGTAACAGCATTCACAAAATATATCTCTGCAACATGAAGGGCATTGAGTTGCTGCAGCCGGGAGACGTACTGGTGATTTACCGAACTAAAGATAATGGACCAGCGGAGTACACGGCTGTTGCAACGACGGTGGGAATCGTGGAAGAGCTACGTTTGATTGATAGTTTCGCTACGGAAAGCGATTTCTTGGCTTATGCGTTACCGTATAGCGTCTTCACTGAAGCAGAACTGAGGAATTTTTGGCGAAATCGTAGATATCCCAAGATTGTCCGATTTACGTACAATATCAGCTTTAAAAAACGTCCGAATCGAAAAACGCTGATTGATGATGTAGGTATCGACCGAAATGCTTACCCAGGCTTTATGGAATTGAGTAAGCGACAACTCCTCAAGATAATGGAATTGGGAAATGTCGACAAAAGTGTTGTTATCGATCAAGCCTGAGTATGCAGATAAAATATTCAGCGGCGACAAGGCATTTGAGTTTCGAAAGTCAATATTCTCATCTGTTGATGTTGATACTATTGTCGTTTATGCGACGATGCCAGTTGGGAAAGTTATTGGAGAATTCAAAATCGCAAAAGTCCATTCTGGCTCTCCGGATGATATTTGGAAAAAAACCAAACACCGTTCAGGCATAACGAGCGATTTCTTCTCCCGCTATTTTAGTGGCCGAAAAACAGCTTACGCCATAGAGGTCGGTGAGCGTAAAATATTCGATAAACCAAAAACTATACACGAAATTTTGGGTCGTAATGTTGCTCCGCAATCGTTCGCGTATATTAAATAGACTGGTTCTGAGGAAAATGCGCCACTTTCGGTGGCGCATTTTGATCTAAATTACCCAAAAACCCGCTTGAAAATCGTATCGACGTGCTTGGTATGATACCCAAGATCGAACTTCTCGCGGATCTGCTCTTCGGAAAGCGCAGCCCGAACTTCGGCATCACCGAGCAGTTCTTCGAGAAAATCCTTGCCCTGTTCCCAGACCTTCATGGCGTTGCGCTGGACCAGGCGGTAGCTGTCTTCGCGGGAGACGCCGGCTTGGGTGAGGGCCAGTAGCACGCGCTGGCTCATGACCAGCCCGCGGAACTTGTTCATGTTCTTCAACATGTTTTCCGGGTAGATCACCAGCTTTTCAACAACGCCGGCCAGACGGTTCAGCGCGAAATCGAGGGTGATTGTCGTGTCGGGGCCGATGGCGCGTTCGACGCTGGAATGGCTGATGTCGCGCTCGTGCCAGAGGGCGACGTTTTCCATGGCTGGCACGACAGACATGCGCACGAGGCGGGCGAGGCCGGTGAGGTTTTCGGTCAGCACTGGGTTACGCTTGTGCGGCATGGCCGACGAGCCCTTCTGCCCCGGCGAGAAGAACTCTTCGGCTTCCAGCACTTCGGTGCGCTGCATGTGACGAATTTCGATGGCGACGTTTTCGATGGACGACGCGATGACGCCCAATGTTGCAAAGAACATGGCATGGCGGTCGCGCGGGATGACCTGGGTCGAGACCGGCTCTGGCATCAAGCCGAGCTTTTCGCAGACATGTTCTTCAACGCGCGGATCGATATTGGCGAAGGTGCCAACGGCACCCGAGATGGCGCCAGTGGCGATTTCGGCGCGGGCATTGACCAGACGGGCGCGGTTGCGCTCCATTTCGGCGTAGAAGCGGGCGAAGGTCAGGCCCATGGTGGTCGGCTCGGCGTGGATGCCATGGCTGCGGCCGATGCGAACCGAATCTTTATGCTCGAAAGCGCGGGCCTTCAGTGCAGCCAGTACCCGGTCCATGTCGGCCAGCAGCAGATCAGCGGCGCGCACCAATTGGATGTTCAGTGTGGTGTCGAGCACGTCAGAAGACGTCATGCCCTGGTGGACGAAGCGGCTGTCGGGGCCGATGAATTCGGCGAGATGGGTGAGGAAAGCGATGACGTCATGCTTGGTGACGGCTTCGATCTCGTCGATGCGCGCAACATCGAATTCGGCTGCGCCGCCTTTTTCCCAGATGGTTTTCGCTGCGTCCTTCGGGATCACGCCGAGCTCGGCCAGCGCGTCGCAGGCATGGGCCTCGATCTCGAACCAGATGCGGAATTTGGTCTCGGGCGACCAGATGGCGACCATTTCCGGGCGGGAATAACGCGGGATCATCGGCGGGATCTTTCTTGCAGGATTGGATGATGGCGCCCCATAGCAAACCTGGCCGCCGATCTCAACGGCAGGACCGAAAAAGCCGCCAGTTTACGCTGTTTTCAGGGCTTGATCGGGACGGCCAGCCAGCGCCCGTCCGACCCTTCGGACGACGGGTTCATGACAAGCACCAGAGCGATCTGCACAACGGCACCGCCGGGGATCTGATAGGTGACGACGCCGCCCAGCCGGTAGCCGGTCGGACAGCGGCGGCTCGCGGGCACATGGCCGTCTTCATAGACGACCTTGTCCTGCTTGGCGCCGTTGATCTGGGTCATCTTCAGGCGGAAACCCTTGATGGTCTGCACCTGATCCTTGCAGGCGGCAGGTGCGCCTTCGTCAAGCTCTTCCAGCGTCAGCGTATTGGGTTCGCCTACGGTCGGCTGGGAGGCGTGTACCCGGTAGCTGAGAGCATGCGGATCGGTTCCGACTTCGCTCAGGGGATTGAAAGCGACGATTTCGCCCGGATGATCGAGCAACCCGCGATCCTGAACGATCTTTGCGACCTGATCCATGGTCTGCTTGCGGATGGCGGCCATGCTGGCCTTGTCGTCATCGCCGCGTAGCCGCACCGGCGTGTCGGGCAGGAACGTATTGTTGTTGAGGTCGATGGCGTAGATGTTGGAATAGGGCGTGTTCGCCCCCGTCTGCACGCCATATTCTTCGAAAGCAAAAACCGAACCGTCACCGGAAAACCCGATCGGTCGCACGGCGGCAATGTCGCCGGCCAGCGCGGGCAAGGCCGTAAGGCCGACAATGCCGGAAAGAGCTGCGGCCAGAGAGGCCGTAAGCCAACGACTATTCAAGAGCGACCTCCTTCGGCGGCAGCACGCAGAGCGGTCACCGTCTGGCGATAGGCCTCCACGCCCTGGCCCTTGTAGACGGCGGAGCCGGCTACCAGAACATTGGCGCCGGCCTTCGTCACGAGTGGCGCAGTCTCCACGGTAATGCCGCCATCGACTTCGAGCGCGACTGGCCGATTGCTGATCAGCGCGCGGGCCTGGGCTATCTTGTCTGCAGCGGCTGGAATGAAGCTCTGGCCGCCAAAGCCGGGATTGACGCTCATGATCAGGATCAGGTCGACATCGTCAATGACGTTTTCTAGGCTAGAGACAGGTGTAGCCGGGTTGATCGACACGCCGGCCTTCTTCCCGAGCCCACGGATGGTCTGCAGCGAGCGGTGCAGATGCGGGCCGGCTTCGGCATGAACGGTAATGTAATCGCAGCCGGCATCGGCAAAGGCAGGCAGGAAGGGATCGGCAGGCGCAATCATCAAGTGGCAATCGAATATCGCCTTGGTCAGCGGCCTGAGCGCTTTGATCACAGCGGGTCCGAAAGAGATGTTCGGCACGAAATGACCGTCCATCACATCGAGATGAATCCAGTCGGCGCCGGCTTCCACCACATCGACCACTTCCTCACCCAGCCGGGAAAAATTGGCGGCGAGGATCGAAGGGGCGATCAGCAGCGGAAGGGTCATGTAACTCATACTTTCGAAATAGCCGGATGTCGTGCCGCTCAATAGCATTCCCGCCCGGGCGCGACAACCTTTCCTGCAGCCTGTAGCGCCAAGTTTGGCTGATTTTACAGCTGCTTTGCGCGGAAACGTTCCGGAGCCTTGGACATGTCCGCGGAGCGGATTATGAAGGATGCGAAAGACCTATGGGAGGAAATATGGGCAGGTTTGTGATCATCACCGGTGGCAGCACCGGCATAGGGCGCCAACTGGTGCTGGCTTTCGCTGGACTGGGCGATACAGTCGCCTTCAGCTATCTCGGCAATCCCGGCCCGGCAGATAGCCTCGTGCAGGCGGTTAGCGAGCGAGGTGGCCGTGCGCTGGGGCTTTCCTCTGACGTTGGTGACGGCCAAGCCGTGGAGCGATTTTTTGAAGAGGCCGGCGCCTGGTCCGGTCAAAGCCCCCATATCCTCGTCAACAATGCCGGTGTGCAGACCTGGGCCGGCCTGCTGGATCTGTCGGAAGAGGATTGGAACCGGGTGATCCGCACCAACCTGACGGGCTGCTTTCTCAACACCAAGGCCGCTGCCCGGCGCATGGTAGAGGCCGGCAAGGGCGGAGCGATTGTCAATATCGGCTCCGGCTGCAACAAACTCGCCTTTCCAAAACTCGTCGATTACACCGCTTCAAAGGGCGGTGTCGAACAGTTCACCAAAGTCGCTGCGGTCGAGCTTGGGCCGCACGGCATCCGCGTCAATTGCGTTGCGCCCGGCGCGATTGCCACCGAGCGCACGTATGAAGAGGCGCCTGACTATGGCGAGGTCTGGGGCAAGGTGACGCCGCTGCGCCGGGTGGGCACGCCACAGGATATTGCCGGGCCTGTACTCTATCTCTCCAGCGATGCCGCCGCCTTTGTCACCGGGCAGACGCTCTGGGTCGATGGTGGTCTGTTTACCCGGCCGGTCTGGCCCTACGAATAGAAAGCATCATCTATTCGCTGAGCGGACGCGGCAGCCGGAAGGCGCCGTCGCGCCATTCCTGCAGCTGGAATGGATTGACCGTCAGTTCATGGCCCGATGTGAAGGCGATCGGGCCGATGACGGTGTCGACCTTCGCCACTGCCACCGCCTTGTCGAGGGTCGGCTGATCGAGTGTTGCGGCCGTATCGAGAAATTGCACAGCCCCATAGGCGGGCAGGGTATAGCCATCGGCATCGCTGCCTTGCTGGTGCAGCGCTTCCACCGCCTTTTGAGCCGACGGAAACCCGACATAGTCAGGGGTGATGACGGCAAGAACGCCGTCCTGCAGCGGTACTGGGCGGTCCACGGCCTTCATCGCTTCGCCGCCCATGACAGTCAGCGGGATGTTTTCGGCCTTTGCATCGCGGGCAATGATGGCGACATCGCTGCGGTCGCCGCCGATGAAGACATTGGTTGCACCGGTCTTTTTCAAACGGCGTACAAGCGCGATCTGCTGCTCCTGCCCGGGGCGATAAGTGTCAGTGAATACCGGCTTCATGCCACGCGCCTCAAGCGGTTCGCGGATTGCCTCGACAAGTTCGCGGCTGCGGATCGTGCCGTCATCCAGCAGGGCAAAGGCGGCGCCTGCCCATTGGCTGACAATGGCTTGCACCACCTGCTCGTTTTCGGCCTTGTTGCTGGGAGCAAGCCGATAGAGCGGCCATTGCTGCTTCAGGGCGTCTTCCATCACGGTTGGCCAGCGAACGGACAGCGTCAGTGCGGGAATACCGGCATCGGCAAGTTTAGGAAGCGCGCCATCGAGGCTCTCGCTGCAGAGAAAGCCGATGGCGGCATCGACCCTGGCCGCTGTCAGCTTATCGGCAATGGCAGGACCGGAGCCTGCGGCGCAGGGCTCATCGACAACGAGGATCGTATCGCCGCTGGCCTTGGCTGCGGCCTCGGCACCGACGCGCATCTGCTGGCCGAGCAAATCATAGGGGCCACCCTGCGGCGCAACCAGTCCGATGGTCAGCGCATAGGCGCTCGGCGCTAGCAGCGCCGCAGCGGTGGCTGCGATTGCGGGAACCAGGCGCAGGATCATGGTCTTCAGGATCATCATGAATTTTCAGTTACCCTAGCGGCAGGCAACTGACAAGGGAACGGACGTTTCCATGGGCTGGACTGTGCCTTTAACACTCTGGCGCAATAACTGGTGAGCCATTGCTTTTTGCGTTTCATGTCCAAAATCGCTTCACAGTCCTGCCCATCATGCTTATAGCCAGTGGCAGAGAAACAGGCAGGAGTACGTGCGTGGCTATCGACCCTATGGATTACCGAGAGGCGATGAGCCGCTATGCAGGCCATGTGCAGATCGTTACCACCCGCTTCGGCGAGATTGTACGTGGCACGACGATTACGGCCGCCTGCTCGGTCTCTGACCAGCCGCCGATGGTGCTGGCCTGCATTAACAATCAGAACGACAATAACAGGCCGTTTTTCGAGAGCGATTGCTTTGCACTGAACACGCTCGGCATCCAGCACCAGGATCTAGCCGGTGCCTTTGCCGGCTTTGGCAAGCTGAGCAGCGAGGATCGTTTTGCGCTTGGCCGATGGGAAGACATGGTGACCGGCGCGCCCGTTCTGACCGATGCCATTGCCGCCTACGATTGCCGCATCGTTGACCGCAAGATCACTGCTACCCATACCGTGCTGTTTGGCGAGGTCGTGGGGCTGAAGCTTGGCGAAGCCGTCGATTCTCTCCTCTATTTGAACCGAGGCTTCCGGACGATCGGATAAGGTCGCATCATGGACAATGCTGCCATTGAAGAGATGTTTCAGTCTCTAGGGCCGGTCAGCATCCGCAGGATGTTCGGCGGTAAGGGCATCTATCATCACGGCGTGATCTTTGCGCTCTACCTGTTCGACGAGATTATGCTTAAGGCCGATGCTGAGACTGCGCCGCAGTTCGAGCAGGCCGGCGCCCGGCAGTGGGTTTATCAACGCGAGGGCAAGAAGCCCGTCGCCATGCCCTATTGGTCCGTGCCCGACGATGCCTTCGACGATCCCGACGAGATGGCGCGCTGGGCGAGGCTGGCCTATGAGGCTGGCGTGCGAACGCAGAAGCCAAACGGTAGAGGGCGACCGGCCAAGACGCCATTGCGTGATCTTTAGAGAGGTCTCCGGCTAAGGGTGTTACCTACGTATTTGCTCGGGAACGGTCAGCTGGTCAGAAATGGATACTCGGTTGAAAGCTACGGCAACGCACCTGCCTGCGGGTGCTCGTTATGTGCCTGGGTTTGTTTCGGCGGTGGAAGAGAGCGAGTTCATTACGTTGCTTGACGTTAGCGTCTGGAGTTGTGAGCTTAAACGCCGCGTGCAGCACTTCGGATATCGGTATGACTACAAGTCGCGTTCCGTCACGTCCGATGCCTATCTTGGCAGTTTGCCGGATTGGCTTCAATCTCTAGCGCATCGATTAGTCGAGGCTGGCTGTTTTGACAGTCTGCCAGATCAAGTCATTGCGAATGAGTATTTACCGGGCCAGGGGATAAGCGCGCATATCGATTGTGAGCCGTGCTTTGGTGACACAATCGTCTCGCTCAGTCTGCTTTCTTCCTGTGAGATGGTTTTCAGAGAAAAGGAAAGCGGAACAAAATTGAGCACCGTTCTTGCCCCCCGGTCTCTGGTCATTCTGAAGGATGCCGCGCGCTACGCATGGACCCATGAAATTCCAGCCCGAAAAAGTGACCTCTTAGATGGATGCAAGGTTGAAAGATCACGCCGGGTCTCCCTGACGTTTCGCAACGTTATTCGTGTCTTATAGACATGATCTGGGGCCGTGCTATGCGAGTAAAAATTGAAGCATTCGAGTGACTGTGTTGCCCGGCAACGTTTTTGACCACGTAGCCAGGCGGATTAAGATCGAACGATTAATCACGGAAGATGCGGCAGAATAGCCTTCGTAAAAGCAGAGAGCGGCTGCGGCAGGTTGTCTAACTCGAACCAACCAAAGTCCGAGAGCTTGTCCGGTTCGGTCAGCGAGGCCTCGCCTGAAATATCTGTGGTCTTGTAGAGCAGGGACACCCAATGCTGGCGGTCGGCGGCAACGATTTGCTCTGTCACAGAGACGAATTCGACCTTGCCGATTGTCAGACCGGTTTCTTCTTCAGCCTCGCGCCGGGCAGCCTGTTCGGCTGGCTCAAGTACGTCAACTTTGCCACCAACGATGTTCCAGAAGCCGACTTCCGGCGGACGCATGCGTTTATAGAGCAAAAGCTTGCCATCCCGCAGAATGGCAAGGCCGACACCGACGCCGGGGAAATCAATACCCGGCTTCACATCGTGTGTCTTCACATTATGCCTTGGCGTTGGCAACGATCAACATGAAGGCAGGGATATCATCGCCGAAACCGACGGGAGTCGGGCCGTCATCGTGGTCGCGGTAGTGATTGCGGCGGCGTTCGCGCTGATCGTCATTAGCCGGGTTCGGGTTGCGGTATTCGCGATTGCCCTGGGCTGGCCGTCTGTCTGTCTTGCGCTCTTGCTTCACGCTTTCCACCTTAGGTTCGACGACCTCGATGGCCGCTTCGGTGACAATCTGCTCTTCGGTCGTGTCAACCTTATGACTGCTGCGGCGCTCGCGCGGCGCACCATCACGGTCGCCATTGCGGCTGGCACGGTCACGATCCCTGCCACGACCCTTTTCGCCATCACGGCCCTTGCCACGGCCACGACGTGCATCGCTATCGCTTTCGGCCATCGGCGGCAGGGAAGCGACATCGCCGTCCAACCATTCGATCTTCTGGCCGATCAGCTTTTCGATAGCGTCGAGATACTTGGCGTCCGACTTGGTCACCAGTGTAAAGGCACGGCCGGAACGACCGGCACGACCGGTGCGGCCGATGCGGTGAACATAGTCTTCTGCATGGATTGGCACGTCAAAATTGAAGACATGACTAACGTCGGGGATGTCGAGGCCACGCGCGGCGACGTCGGAGGCGACCAGAAGAGTGATCTGATTGTCCTTGAAGCCGGCGAGCATATTGGTGCGTGAGCGCTGATCCATGTCGCCATGCAGGGCGCCAACCGAAAAGCCGTGGCGCTCCAGCGAGCGGAACAGGTCAGCGACATCCTTCTTGCGATTGCAGAAGATGATGGCGTTCTTCAGGTCTTCCTGGGCGCGAATGACATCGCGCAGGGCCGAACGCTTTTCATAATCCTTGTTCTGGCATGCGACCAGTCGCTGCGTCACGGTCGTTGCAGTCGAAGAGGGCTTTGCCACTTCAATGCGTTCCGGGTTCTGCAGGAACTTGTCGGCCAGCTTCTGGATTTCCGGCGGCATGGTGGCCGAGAAGAACAGGGTCTGACGGGTAAAAGGAATAAGCTTGGCGATGCGCTCGATATCGGGAATGAAGCCCATATCGAGCATGCGGTCGGCTTCGTCGATGACGAGAATTTCGACGCCGGTCATCAGCAGCTTGCCGCGCTCGCAATGGTCGAGCAAGCGACCGGGCGTGCAGATCAGCACGTCGGCGCCACGCTCCAGCTTGCGATCCTGTTCATCGAAGGACACGCCGCCGATGAGAAGCGCGATGTTGAGCTTGTGATTCTTACCGTATTTTTCGAAGTTTTCCGCGACCTGTGCAGCGAGTTCGCGCGTCGGTTCCATGATCAGCGTGCGCGGCATGCGGGCGCGGGCGCGACCCTTTTCGAGCAGGGTCAGCATCGGTAGCACGAAGGATGCCGTCTTGCCGGTGCCCGTCTGGGCAATGCCGCAGATATCGCGGCGCATCAGCGCTGGCGGAATAGCGCCAGCCTGGATCGGTGTCGGCACTGTGTAGCCGGCATCCGTGACAGCAGAAAGAACTTTTTGGCTCAGGCCAAGGTCAGCAAATGTGGTCAAAGGGAAATGTTTTCCGTTCCGTTCTTGCGAACTCGAGATGAATCGCCCGCAACGGGCGTTAACGCCAGCGCGGAATAGGCCCAAAAAGCCCTAAAGTCAAGGAATTCGCCCACAGCGCCGCCATAAAGCTTAACAAAGCTTCAATTGCTGCGTCCCGACGTCAATATAACCAAGCCGGCCACGCCAAGAAAACCTCCCGTTGCGCGGTTGATCAGTTTGATGCTGCGGGGCGTCTTGAGCACCCGTTTTGCCCGACCTGCCAGGAAAACATGACCGCCGATGACCACGGTTTCGACAGCAAGAATGATGGCGACGATGGTGAAAAGCGCAGTCGTGTCAAAGGTGTGCGGCACGAAATTCGGTAGCAGCGCCAAATAGAAAAGCGGCATTTTGGGATTGCCAAGGTTTAAGGCAAAGCCGGTCATGTAAACCGAAAACAATGCTCTGCCATTTTCGCCTTGCTGCATCTGCGGCAGCACAGCAGGCGCCGCCCATAGGCGATAGGCCATCCAGATCAAGTACAGCGCCCCGCCATAGCGCAAGATCTGCATCAGCCAGCCCATAGAATGCGCGAGAACGGATAGGCCGAAAAACGCCAGTGTCAGATAGATAAGAATGCCGCTGACGGTGCCCAGGCCATAGGCCACGCCCGAGGCAGGGCCATGCGAAAGGGTGCGGGCCATAATGGTGATATTATCAGGTCCTGGACTTGCCGCGAACACGAAAAAGGCAAGCGTGAAGGCAATGACCGCATGCAGGTCCATGTCTGTCTCCGCGATAGGCATTCCGCAGAGAATGACACAAAAAAACGCCGGCTGAAACAGCCGGCGCAAAGGATTTCAAGTGTGAAAACGCAGGCTCAGCGCAGGCGTTTTGCGGCCGGTTCCGGTACCAGTTCGCCTTCCAGGCGGCGGTCGAGATAGTCTTCGCATTCCGCCATAAGCGTCTCGACATGGCCGTTGAAGAAGTGGTTTGCGCCGGGGATGGTCTTCTGGGTGATCAGAATGCCCTTCTGGGTCTTCAGCTTGTCGACCAGGCCCTGTACGTCCTTTTCCGGTGCGACCTTATCGGAATCGCCATGGATGATCAGGCCGGACGAGGGGCAGGGGGCGAGGAAGGAGAAGTCATAGGTATTCGGCTGCGGCGCGACCGAAATGAAGCCTTCGATTTCAGGCCGGCGCATCAAGAGCTGCATGCCGATCCAGGAACCGAAGGAATAGCCGGCCACCCAGCAGCTCTTCGAATCGGGATGCAGGCTCTGCACCCAATCAAGCGCGGACGCCGCATCCGACAGTTCGCCAGCGCCGTGGTCGAATTCGCCCTGGCTGCGGCCAATGCTGCGGAAGTTGAATCGCAAGGTGGTGAAGCCGCGCTTCTGGAACATGTAGAAGAGCTGGTAGACGATCTGGTTGTTCATCGTGCCGCCGAATTGCGGATGCGGATGCAGGATGATCGCGATCGGCGCGCTCTTTTCCTTCGAGGGCTGGTAGCGGCCTTCCAGGCGACCTGCAGGTCCATTGAAAATCACTTCGGGCATGAATACTCCGGTTTTGGTGTGTTTTTGGGTGTGTTTTTTTGCGTTCGTACCCGTGGCCCGTCGCAAGATGACTTGACGGCAGTACTCAGCTTTCCTAAAACCCAGTTTAGAACCATTCGAAAATTATGGATCGTTCCGTCGTTGAAAGTGTCATAGGACAGGCGAGGTCGAAATTTCAAGGAAAATGCACCTTGCCTCGTCGCGCCATGCGTTTCATGCGCTCGCTGACGGATCCGAACGAGCAGAGCGCTGCCGAAACCACTAGAAATAGCCAGGAAGGCAAACCGAAAAGACGATGATCGACCGCATCTACATGGACTGGAACGCTACGGCGCCGCTGCTCGAAGAAGCGCGCGATGCCATGCTGGCCGCTCTGTCAATGCCGGGCAATCCGTCGTCTGTTCATGGTGAGGGCAGAGCCGCTCGAACGCTGGTGGAAAAGGCGAGACGCCAGGTCGCCGGCCTGGTGGGTGCTGATCCTGCGCATGTCATCTTTACAGCGACAGCAACCGAGGCCGCCAATTTCGTGCTGTCGCCGCGTTACCGGATGGGGCGGTCGCTGCTCACCATCGGGCGGGTTTATGTGTCCGCTATCGAGCATCCGGCAGTGCGTCAGGGCGGCCGGTTTGCGCCCGACTGCATCGTCGAAATTCCTGTAACGCGGGCGGGCGTCGTCGATCTCGACGCGCTCGGCGCTTTGCTGGCCGATCATCCAGCAGAGCTTGGTATGCCGCTGGTCGCCGTCATGCTGGCGAATAACGAGACGGGAATCATTCAACCGGTCGAGGCCGTGGCGAAACTGGTGCGGCAGAAGGGTGGCTTGCTGCTGGTCGATGCCGTGCAGGCTGCTGGCCGCATTGCCATCGACATGGCAGCGCTCGATGTGGATTTCCTGATCCTGTCGGCCCATAAGCTTGGTGGTCCGAAAGGCGCTGGTGCGGTGATCGCTCGTGGCGAAGCGCTGATGCCGGAGCCGCTCGTGAAGGGCGGCGGCCAGGAAAAGGGTCATCGCGGCGGCACGGAAAATCTGGCCGCGATTGCCGGCTTTGGCGCAGCCGCAGAATATGCGACAAACGACTTGATAAATCGCAATTTAGAGATTGCGGCCTTGCGGGATGCTCTGGAAAAAGGCATGCGCAGCATGGCTGACGATCTGGTGATCCATGGCGCGGGGGAACGTCGTATCGGGAATACGAGTTTCTTTACGCTGCCGAGGTTGAAAGCCGAGACCGGACAGATTGCTTTCGACCTCGAAGGTGTCGCTCTTTCGGCTGGTGCGGCTTGTTCTTCGGGCAAGGTCGGGCAAAGCCATGTGCTGACGGCCATGGGGCTTGATGCAGGCGTTGGTGGTCTGCGACTATCGATCGGAACGGCCACGACATTGGCCGAGATCGAGCGGGTCGTCGCGGTTTTTGGCAAGATTGCCGGACGCCGGCAGGCAAGTGCAGCGGCAGGCGGCCGTGCCGCTTAAGAATATCGCCTGAATAGGCGCAATAAACCCGGGTTGGGGATGAATATTCCTCCCTAATTCCTATATGAGAGCGGATCCCCGCTAAACGTTGACAAGCTGCCGGACCTTGGACCCGGCGAGATTGGAGAACGACATGGCTGCTGTACAAGAAACGATCGATCAGGTCCGCCAGATCGACGTCGATCAGTACAAGTACGGTTTTGAAACGATGATCGAAGTCGACAAGGCCCCGAAGGGTCTGTCGGAAGATATCGTCCGTTTCATCTCCGCGAAAAAGAACGAACCGGACTGGATGCTGCAATGGCGTCTCGACGCCTATAAGCGTTGGCTCACGATGGAGGAGCCCACCTGGGCCCGCGTCGACTATCCGAAGATCGACTTCAACGACATCTATTATTATGCGGCGCCGAAAAGTACGGCAGGCCCAACGTCGATTGATGATGTCGATCCGGAGCTTCTGAAGGTCTACGAAAAACTCGGTATACCCCTGCGCGAGCAGGAGATTCTGGCCGGTGTCCAGACGTCGAAGATCGCCGTTGATGCCGTGTTTGACTCGGTTTCCGTCGTTACAACCTTCAAAGCCGAACTCATGAAGGCCGGCGTGATCTTTATGTCGATCTCGGAAGCTGTGCGCGAATATCCCGATCTGGTGCAGAAGTATCTCGGCTCGGTCGTTCCTGTGACCGACAACTACTATGCCACGCTGAATTCGGCCGTCTTTACGGATGGGTCCTTCGTGTTCATCCCGAAGGGCGTTCGCTGCCCGATGGAATTGTCCACCTATTTCCGGATCAACGAAAAGAACACCGGCCAGTTCGAGCGCACGCTGATCATTGCTGAAGAAGGAGCTTACGTCTCCTATCTGGAAGGTTGCACCGCGCCGCAACGCGATGAAAACCAGCTGCATGCCGCCGTGGTCGAACTCGTTGCCTTGGACGATGCCGAAATCAAATATTCCACCGTCCAGAACTGGTATCCGGGTGATAAGAACGGCAAGGGCGGCATCTACAACTTCGTGACCAAGCGTGGCGATTGCCGCGGCAAGAACTCCAAGATCTCCTGGACGCAGGTCGAGACCGGCTCGGCGATTACCTGGAAATATCCATCCTGCATTCTGCGCGGCGATGGCTCGCGCGGCGAGTTTTACTCGATTGCCGTCTCCAACGGCTATCAGCAGGTCGATAGCGGCACAAAGATGATCCATCTCGGCAAGAATACATCGAGCCGGATCATCTCCAAGGGCATCTCGGCCGGCTTTTCCAGCAATACCTATCGCGGTCAGGTCTCGGCCCATCGCAAGGCGGAGAACGCCCGCAATTTCACCCAGTGCGACAGCCTGCTGATCGGCGACAAATGCGGCGCCCATACCGTGCCCTATATCGAGGCGAAGAATTCTTCTGCTCAGTTTGAGCATGAAGCGACGACGTCGAAGATCTCGGAGGACCAGCTGTTCTATTGCCTGCAGCGCGGCATTCCGCAGGAGGCGGCGATTGCCCTGATCGTCAACGGTTTCGTGCGCGAAGTCATCCAGGAACTGCCGATGGAATTTGCGGTCGAAGCGCAAAAGCTAATCGGGATTTCGCTGGAGGGGTCTGTGGGGTAATGACCCGAACGGTCGTGCTGTTTCGTCCTGTCGGACTGGAAGAATTGAAACTTATCGAGGAGAGCGGGTGGAAAGCGTTTCCACCCCGCCTCCCGGATCAGCAGATATTTTATCCGGTGACCAACGAGGACTATGCAGCCCAGATTGCACGGGATTGGAACACAAAGACTGGTTCGCGGCAGGGGTTTGTGACGAAATTCGAAGTTGATGCTGTCTATGTGTCGAAATTCGAAAAGCAGGTCGTCGGCGGTCGCGAGCATGAGGAGCTTTGGGTTCCTGCTGAGGAATTGGAAGAATTCAACCGGCACATTGTCGGCAATATCGTGGTGACGCAGCGCTTCGTGCCTTGAGAGTAGCGCATGCTTTGTCGAAACAAGATTGAATATGCGGGTCCTTGAAACCCGCCATATGAAGGAACGGAACATGCTTGAAATCAGAAACCTGCACGCCCGGATCGCGGAAGATGGCACGGAAATCATTCGTGGCCTGAACCTGACGGTCAAGGCCGGCGAAGTGGCTGCGATCATGGGCCCGAACGGCTCGGGCAAGTCCACGCTGTCCTACATTCTGTCGGGCCGCTCTGACTATGAAGTGACCGAGGGCGAGATCCTCTATAACGGCGAAAGCATCCTGGAACTGGATCCGGCAGAGCGCGCTGCCAAGGGCATTTTCCTCGCCTTCCAGTATCCGGTCGAAATTCCCGGCGTTGCCACCATGCAGTTCCTGAAGGTGGCGATGAACGAGCAGCGCAAGGCGCGCGGCGAAGCGGAACTGACGACGCCTGATTTCATGCGTCGGGTCAAGGAAGCGGCCGCCGAACTGAAGATCAATCCTGACATGCTGAAGCGTCCGCTCAATGTCGGCTTTTCCGGTGGTGAAAAGAAGCGCGCCGAGATCCTGCAGATGGCGCTGCTCGAGCCGAAGCTTTGCGTTCTCGACGAAACCGATAGCGGCCTCGACATCGACGCGCTAAAGATCGTTGCCGATGGCGTCAACGCGCTGAAGTCGCCGGACCGGGCAGTGATTGTCATTACCCATTACCAGCGCCTGCTCGATTATATCGTGCCGGATACGGTTCACGTGCTCTACAAGGGCCAGATCATCAAGACCGGCGACAAGAGCCTGGCGCTCGACCTGGAAGCCAATGGCTATGCCGATATCATCGGCGAAGCGGCCTGATCGGCTGGGAAGAGGAGTCTTGCCATGAACATTCAAGCTGCCAATCGGCCGAGCGCGGCCGAGGCTGCGCTGGTCGAAGCCTATACGGCACAACTTGGCGATCTGCCAGGTGACGGAGCCGTTCTCGGCGCCCGTGATGTGCTATTCGACGAATTGAAGCGGGCAGGCCTGCCGACCCGCCGGGTCGAGGCTTGGCATTATACCGACCTTAAGACGCTGCTGCGGGCCATTCCCGAGGCCGAGACGGTTACGCCGTCAAAAGCTATTGCCCCGCTGGTCGAGACGGCGAGGGTGCTTGAACTGCGCCAGGGCGTCAGCCGGGATGTCAGCGCGCTGCAGGGAGTGACGATCAAGGCTTACGGCGAGAGCCTGAAGGACGGAACGGCTGCGGCCGATCTCCTGGCTTTTTCTAAAGACGATGCGATTGGTCGTGTCAATGGCAGCTTCGTGCGTGACGGCTATCGCCTCAGCGTGGCTGATAATGCCACACTGGATCGGATCATCGAGCTGCAGGCCCATCAGGGCGGCGGTCAAAGCCACGGCCGGTTCATTGCAACGTTCGGCGCAGCATCGAAGGCGACGGTTGTCGAGCGGCACCGCAACTCCGGCAAGACGGCCGGTCTCATCTCCAGCGTCAGCGACCTCACCCTTGCCGATGGTGCAGAGGTGACCTGGGTCATCGTGCAGGAGCAGGGCCCGGCCGACACCCATCTCGGCCAGATAAAGGTTGTGCTCGGTGCTGATGCCAAGCTGCGACTGTTCATCATCAATGCCGGCGGCAAGCTGGTGCGCCAGGAAATTCATGTGCGCACGGCAGGCGAGGGTTCGGACTTCACGCTGCGCGGCGTCAATTTGTTGGGTGGCGAGACCCATACTGACGTGACGATGACGCTTGGCCACGATGTGCCGAACACGACCTCGACGGAAGTGATCCGCAATGTGGTGTTCGACCGCGCACGCGGCGTGTTTCAGGGCCAGATCCGGGTTGCGCCCGATGCTCAGAAGACCGATGCACGCATGGCCTGCAATACGCTGCTGATGTCTGACGACGCCGAGTTTTCGGTGAAGCCGGAGCTGGAAATCTTCGCCGATGACGTCCAGTGCGCCCATGGTGCGACGGTTGCCGACATCGACCACACCCATCTCTACTATCTGATGGCGCGCGGCATCCCGCAGAAGCCGGCCCGTGGCCTGCTGATCCAGGCTTTCGTCGCCGAACTTGTGGAAGAGCTCGAAGACGAGGCGCTGGTCGCCGCGCTCGAAGGGGTGATTTCCAACTGGCTGGAGGCCCATGGCTGATCTTCCCGTCAGTCTCGATCACGCCGTGATCCATGTTTCCGACTGGGAACGGGCGCGCGACTTCTACACCAAAGTGATCGGGGCTGAGGCGATTGCTCGACCGAATGGTGCCTATATTTTTCGCTTTGGCGAACAACAGCTGAATGTGCACGGACCGGGCGCCATCGGGGCGCCCGTTGCTCGCAATCCGGTCATGCCGGGCAATAGCGATCTCTGCTTTCGCTGGCTCGGGCCAATTGAAGCGGCAAAGGCTCATCTCGAGTCGGCTGGGGTCGCCATCGAATTGGGTCCGGTCCGCCGCTTCGGTGCCAAGGGCGAGGGCACCAGCCTCTATTTCCGCGATCCTGACGGCTCGCTCATGGAGTTTATCAGCTATGACGATTGATGTGGCACGGCCGGTTCCGGCCTATGACGTGCAGGCGGTGCGCCGGGATTTCCCGATTCTGTCGCGCAAGGTGCATGGCGACAAGCCGCTGGTCTATCTCGACAATGGCGCTTCTGCGCAGAAGCCTCAGGCGGTGATCGATGCGATCAGCCATGCCTATGCCAACGAATATGCCAATGTGCATCGCGGCCTGCATTTCCTGTCGAATGCCGCCACCGATGCCTATGAAGGTGCCCGTGAGAAGGTGCGGCGCTTTCTGAATGCCGGATCGGTAGACGAGGTGGTCTTCACCAAGTCCTCGACCGAGGCGATCAACACGGTCGCCTATGGCTACGGCATGAAGGAAATCGGCGAAGATGACGAAATCCTGCTGACGATCATGGAGCATCACTCCAATATCGTGCCGTGGCATTTCCTGCGTGAGCGCAAGGGCGCCAAGCTGGTCTGGGTGCCCGTCGACGACGATGGCGCCTTCCACATCGAAGAATTCGAAAAGCGGCTAACGGAGAAGACCAAGCTGATCGCCGTGACCCACATGTCGAACGCGCTCGGCACGGTGATTCCGGTCAAAGAAATTTGCAGAATCGCTCGCGAACGCGGCATTCCCGTTCTGGTCGATGGCAGCCAGGGCGCGGTGCATATGCCGGTCGATGTCCGAGACATCGATTGCGACTGGTATGTGATGACTGGCCATAAGCTTTATGGTCCGTCCGGCATCGGCGTGCTCTACGGCAAGATGGAGCGGCTGAAAGAAATGCAGCCTTTCATGGGCGGCGGCGAGATGATCGTCGACGTGACAGAGGATATCGTCACCTATAACGAGCCGCCGCATCGTTTCGAGGCGGGAACGCCGCCGATCGTCCAGGCGATCGGGCTTGGCTATGCCCTTGACTATATCGAAGGTCTTGGGCGGGACGCGATTGCTGCCCATGAGGCGGATTTGACGGCCTATGCGCATCAGCAGCTTTCGGCGATCAATTCTCTGAAGATTTACGGCAATGCGCCGGGTAAGGGGGCGATTTTCTCCTTCGAACTCAAGGGCATTCATGCCCATGACGTATCGATGGTCATTGATCGCCGCGGCGTCGCGGTGCGGGCCGGCACCCATTGTGCGCAACCTTTGCTGTCACGCTTTGGCGTGACCTCTACCTGCCGGGCCTCATTTGGCCTATATAATACCCGTGAAGAGATCGATGCGCTGGTAGAAGCGCTTGACTATGCCAAGAGCTTCTTCGGCTGAGGATGACATCATGAGTGCCAGCGATAACAGTGTGAGCAAGACCGAGGAAAAGCCTGATGTGCGCGAGGGCATCGTCCATACCGCCATTCCGCCAGAGGAAGTGGCGCGTCTTTCCGACGACATCATCTCAGCTCTGAAGACGGTCTATGACCCGGAAATCCCAGCGGATATTTTCGAACTCGGCCTGATCTACAAGATCGACATCGAGGATGACCGCATGGTGAAGATCATGATGACGTTGACGGCGCCAGGTTGCCCTGTTGCTGGCGAAATGCCGAGCTGGGTGGAAAATGCCGTGGGCGCCGTCGAAGGTGTTTCGGGCGTTCAGGTCGAAATGACCTTCGACCCGCCATGGACCCCTGATCGCATGTCCGAAGAGGCGCAGGTCGCCATCGGCTGGTACTGACCTTTTAATACAGCGGCTTGTCGAAAGACGGGCTGCCGACTACAGTAAAAGTGAACTGCTTTGTAAAGCTCCGGACCTTGAACCCGGATGTGAAAAGGAGGCAAGCCCATGGGCTTTGCAATCATGACCATGACCGATGCGGCCGCCGCTCGTGTTAAGGAAATCGTTGAAAATTCCGGTCCCGATGCGAAGGGCATTCGCGTTGGCATCAAGAAGGGCGGCTGTGCGGGGATGGAATATACCATCGACCTCGTGACCGAACCTAACGCTAGGGATGATCGGATCGAGCGCGACGGCGCCGTTGTCTGGCTCGAGCCGGCTGCTGTGCTTTATCTGCTGGGCACGGAGATCGATTTCGAAAACACGACCCTGCGCTCTGGTTTCACCTTCCGCAACCCGAACCAGACCTCGGCCTGTGGCTGCGGGGAATCGGTAGAGCTGAAGGCGGCCGATCTGGCTGAACTTGCCAAGCAGCGTGAGACGTCTGTCCACGTCTGAGGATTTGTTTCAGCTGTTTCCTTGATGTCTGCCGATAAATCATTTTTTCATCAAACGCAAAACGCCTCGCCTTCTTATCGGAAGGCGAGGCGTTTTTCATGAGAAGTCCCAATCAAACCGAATATTTCAGCAGGGACTTTAAATCGTCTTGCTCACGGCGAAGCGCAGAGATCGTCGAAACGACAGACTGGACAAACATCGCGCTGGTAGCAGCCGAGAACACGCAGAGAACCAAGAACATCTTGTCTTCCTTTGTGCTTAATCGTCACTTCCACACCTCAACGAATCATCCCGCGCTTTAGTTCCCTATCAGCGGCTGGCGCTGTGGTAGGGCTGCGAAATCGAGGAGCGGAAGTTGGACGCCGTCTTCTGGTCTTCATTCATGTGAAAGCCGATGCTCGTAGCCAGCATAGCGCCGATCAGGGCAGTCCAAACCAGGTTAATCATCGTAACTTTGTCAACCATTGAATTCGTCCTTCGTTTTGACGGGTGAGTTGCAGCGGTAATGGCTGCAACTGCGTCTTGTTCCAGTGAGCAGTGCACTCTTTCTATAAAAGTGGTGCTGAAGCTGCCCTTAACACTCCGTTCATCTGCCGTTCATCTGTTGGGCGAGATAGGCGAAGCACTCCTCGTTATGTTCTTCGAACCAGGCGAATAGTTTTTCAAGAAAGAAACCGGCTACACTTGCGACGACTAAAAGAACTGCAAGCATTGTCTGTTCTTTCTGCCTCGTCGTTGAACATGACCTCTGTATAAACCCGCCGCCTTGAAGCTGGTCTGAATGCGACGTTCATACGCCGTTCATGGGGCAAGCCTGCCTTAAAGATGAACAAAGCCACAGCATTTCCAGGGAAGGTGGGACTGGCTTTCCGTCCGGAGATGCGCAGAAACAAAAAGCTTGAGCCAGTCCGGCGGGGCGGCTTCACAGACCGCGGAAGCGCTTGCGGATCAGAGCCGTCCGTGACAAAAGGCCACCATCAGTCCTTGCTGGCCAATTAATGTCGGCGCGCGGCTTGTGGGACGATTTGGGGCGTGACGGTCTGGGGCATGACGATGACGATTGCTTTTTATCCGGGATCTTTCGATCCCATGACCAATGGTCATCTGGATGTTCTGGTCCAGGCCCTGAATGTTGCGCCAAAGGTCGTGGTCGGGGTGGGCATTCATCCGGGTAAGGTGCCGATGTTCAGCTTTGACGAGCGCGCGGAATTGATTGCTGCCAGTCTTGGCGACACGCTGCCGGAGCGGGCAGGGGATATCTCAGTGGTGGCCTTCGATGGTCTCGCTGTCGATGCCGCCCGCGATCACGGCGCCACGCTTTTGGTGCGCGGTCTGCGCGATGGGTCGGATCTTGATTATGAAATGCAGCTTGCCGGTATGAACCGACAGATGGCGCCCGATTTGCAAACCGTTTTCCTGCCCGCCGGCTCCGCCTCGCGGCCTATAACGGCCACATTGGTCCGGCAAATCGCCGCTATGGGCGGTGATGTCAGCGCCTTTGTTCCCGCGCCTGTGTCGCGGGCCTTGCAATCCCGGCTCAAAGCCTGAGCCGATCCGAGAAATTACGGAGTCTCCATGAAACTCATGTCTCTTGCTTTCGCGGGCCTGCTCGCACTTTCCACCCTCGCCGGCAGCGCCATGGCGCAATCTGCAGCGTCTGGTGATAATTTCATTACCATCCAGCTGAAGGACGGCCCTGTCGTCGTGCAGTTGATGCCTGAAGTTGCACCCAAGCATGTTGCGCAGATCAAGACGCTGGTACAGCAGGGCCAGTATGACAATGTCGCCTTTCACCGTGTTATCGAAGGCTTCATGGCTCAGACCGGTGACGTGCAGTATGGCAACATGAAGAACGGCTTCGACAAGAGCCGCGCTGGTACCGGCGCCTCCAAGCTGCCGAATATCCCGGCCGAATTTTCCAAGACGCCTTTCGTGCGGGGCACAGTCGGTATGGCCCGCTCGCAGGATCCGAACTCGGCCAATTCGCAGTTTTTCATCATGTTTGCCGATGGCAGCTTCCTGAACGGCCAGTATACGGCAGTCGGCAAGGTTGTCTCGGGCATGGAATTTGTCGATAAGATCAAGCGCGGGCAGGGCTCGAATGGCGAAGTCAGCGATCCCGACCGGATGATTAAGGTCAGCCTCGGAAAGAAATAACAGTCCGCGCCAGTACACAATAACCTAGAAAATAGCGACCAAGGAGAAGACCATGGCTGAGATCAAGGATCCGGAAAACACCATCATCATGGAAACCACCAAGGGCAAGGTTGTCATCAGCCTTTTCCCGGACCTGGCCCCCGGCCATGTCGCCCGTATCAAGGAACTGTCGCGCGAAGGTGCCTATGACGGCGTCGTCTTCCACCGCGTCATTCCCGATTTCATGGCTCAGACCGGTGACGTCAAGTTCGGCAAGAAGGGCGGCGAAAGCTTCAACCCTGGAAGGGCCGGCATGGGTGGTTCCGACAAGCCGGACCTGCAGGCTGAATTTTCGGCTACCCCGCATGTGCGCGGCACCTGCTCCATGGCTCGTTCGCAGAGCCCTAACTCGGCCAACTCGCAGTTCTTTGTCTGCTTCACCGATGCCCCTTGGCTGAACAAGCAGTACTCCGTCTGGGGTCAGGTCATCGAAGGCATGGACGTGATCGACGCCGTCAAGAAGGGCGAGCCGGTTACCGATCCCGATTCGATCGTCTCGATGAAGGTCGCTGCCGACGTCTGATTTCGGCGCTTTTATCAGCCCGCTCCGGCGCTTTCGCGACGGGGCGGGTTTTCGCGTTTCCATCCCATACGAGTCCCCAGCAAAAAATCATGCGTGTAGACCTGTTCGATTTCGATCTTCCCGAGGAAAACATTGCGCTGCGCCCGGCCAATCCGCGCGATCATGCGCGGTTTCTCGTGGTGCGCCCGGATGAGGATCCGCAATTGCAGGAGGCGCATGTCTACGATCTCCCGTCCTTCCTGAAGGCTGGCGATGCGTTGGTTTTCAACGACACCAAGGTGATCCCGGCGCAACTCGAGGGCTTTCGCCTGCGCGACGGCGCCGAGCGCACGGCGGTCTCGTGCACGCTGCATATGCGGGTGGCCGCCAACCGCTGGAAGGCGTTTGCTCGGCCGGGCAAGCGCATCAAGCAAGGCGACCGCATCACCTTTGGCGGTTCCGACAACAATGCCTGCATGCTGGGCGAGCTGGTTGCCACCGTGGCCGAGAAGGGCGAGGCGGGCGAAATCGATCTCGCCTTCGATCTGTCTGGGCCTGATCTTGATCAGGCGATCGCCACCGTCGGCCATATTCCGCTACCGCCGTATATCGCCGCCAAGCGGCCGGAAGACGGCCAGGACCGCATGGATTACCAGACGATTTATGCGCGCGAGGAGGGGGCCGTGGCCGCTCCGACCGCCGGTCTGCATTTCACACCCGCCCTATTCGAGGCGCTGGACAAGGCTGGCATCGAGCGACATTTCGTGACGCTGCATGTCGGCGCCGGCACCTTCCTGCCTGTGAAGGCCGATGATACCGATGACCATAAGATGCACCAGGAAATCGGCCATGTATCAGCCGAAACGGCCGCTGCCCTGAACGCGGTCAAGGCTCGGGGCGGGCGGATCGTCAGCGTCGGCACCACCTCGCTGCGGCTGCTGGAAAGCGCTGCAGGAGACGACGGCCTCATCCATCCCTGGTCCGACGCGACAGGCATTTTCATCACCCCCGGCTATCGCTTCAAGGCGGTGGATGTGCTGATGACCAATTTCCATCTGCCGAAATCGACGCTGTTCATGCTGGTTTCGGCCTTTGCGGGTTTTGAGACCATGCGGGCGGCCTATGCCCATGCGATTGAAACCGGCTACCGTTTTTACTCCTACGGCGATTCCAGCCTGCTCTTCCGGAAAGACAAACAATAATGAGCGAGCAGTTCACCTTTACCCTCAAGGCCACCAGCGGCAAAGCCCGGCTCGGCGAGGTCTCTATGCCGCGCGGCACGATCCGCACGCCGGCCTTCATGCCGGTCGGCACGGTCGGCACGGTCAAGGCCATGTATTTGGATCAGGTCAGGGAAGGGGGTGCCGATATTATTCTTGGCAATACCTACCACCTGATGCTGCGCCCCGGCCCGGAGCGCGTCGCGCGCCTCGGCGGATTGCACGAACTGATCCGCTGGCCGCAGCCGATCCTGACCGACAGCGGCGGGTTTCAGGTCATGTCGCTGTCTGGTCTGCGCAAGCTCGACGAACAGGGCGTAACCTTCAAGAGCCATATCGATGGCTCCCTGCACCATATGTCGCCGGAGCGGTCGATCGAGATCCAGGGCCTGCTCGACAGCGATATCCAGATGCAACTCGACGAATGCGTGGCGCTGCCGGCCGAGCCGCGCGAGATCGAGCGCGCCATGGAAATGTCACTGCGCTGGGCAGAGCGCTGCCGAGTCGCTTTTGGCGAGCAGCCGGGCAAGGCGATGTTCGGCATCGTCCAGGGCGGCGACCAGCCGGCCTTGCGAATCCGTTCGGCAGAAGGCCTGAAACAGCTGGATTTGAAGGGTTATGCGGTGGGTGGCCTCGCGGTCGGTGAGCCTCAGGACGTGATGCTGTCGATGCTCGACATTACCCTGCCGGTGCTTCCAAGCGAAAAGCCGCGCTACCTGATGGGCGTCGGCACGCCTGACGATATCCTGAAATCGGTGGCGCGCGGCATCGACATGTTCGATTGCGTGATGCCGACCCGCTCGGGCCGTCACGGCCTTGCCTTCACCCGACGCGGCAAGGTCAATATCCGCAATGCCCGTCATGCCGAAGATATGCGGCCTCTGGATGAACAGTCATCCTGCCCGGCGGCCCGGGACTATTCCCGCGCCTATCTGCATCATCTGGTGCGCTCCAACGAAGCGCTGGGCGGCATGCTTCTGTCCTGGAACAACCTTTCCTACTATCAGGAACTGATGCAGGGCATTCGCCAATCGATCGCCGAAGGCCGTTTTGAGGATTTCATGGCCGAGACGATGGAGTGCTGGGCGAGGGGCGATATCGATCCCGCATGATCAATATACGCCTCTGCCCGCATCTCACCCGTCCGGCGGCGCGACATGCCGGGCGATTGCAAGCAGGCTCTCTAACGTCAGTGATGGTCGACCATTGCTGACGAGAGGCCGAGAGACGAAGCAGCCTGCGAGGCAAACGAGGCCTGCAAGGCGAGAGCTTCGATCAGGGACTGCTGGATCGCGTTGCGCAATTGCTGAGAGGATTTGATCGTCTGCTTCTTGTCGAGCCACTGTGCCGCGTTCATCAGGTTCGCGCCTTCCTGAACCATGATGCGGTGCGCCCGCTCCAGCGCCCAGGTTTCCCAATCCTCGTTGAGAAAGTGATCAATAGACATAGCATCTGCCCCCGGAAACATGTCCGTTACCCCGCGATTCATTCGCTGGATGAAGATACCAAAGCTTATGATTCGCTAAAAAACAAAAACGTCGGATAAGGCACTTTTTTTGGTTAAAGCATGGAACTTTTTCAAAGACTTAAAATCGGACAAGTTAAACTGGTGATTTGCCCGGCTTCGCCTTTCAAAGATTATCTTAGGGGGTGAGTATAGGCGGCACTCGCAATTTTGCCGCCTTGGACTTCATTCCAGGAACACAGAACCACCCGGAGAGCGTATGCGCATTTTCGTCGGATCAGACTTCCATGCAGATCATCGCGAGAACATGGATTGGCTTCGGCAGATCTCCAGCGAAGACTATCGTCAGGACATTCTTGTGGTCGCCGGCGATGTGGCCAACGGCCTTGCGCTCTTCGAGACCGTGATGGCACTGTTCGCGAACCGGTTTTCCAAGGTCCTTTACGTGCCTGGCAATCACGATCTCTGGGTCGATGAAAAGGGGCAGGGCACATCTTTCGACAAGTTCAGCCGGATTCAGGAGGTCTGCACCGCGCTGGGATCAGCATGCAGCCTCTAGCACTCAACAACACGCTCATCGTTCCTCTGCTCGGCTGGTATGATTATTCGTTTGGCGAACCGGGTTCGATCCTCAAGCAGGCCTGGATGGATTATCGCCGCTGCGACTGGGACGGCGCCAGCGATGAAGAGGTCAGCCAATTCTTCGATGCCGCCAACCCGACGCTTGATACCGGATATTACAGCTCGGTCCTGTCTTTCTCGCACTTCCTGCCGCGGATAGACCTGATGCCGGAGCGCATGCCGGAAAAATACCGTTTCCTTTATCCCGTCCTCGGCTCCAGCCGTCTGGAAAGCCGCATCGCGGCGCTCGGTGCCCACACCCATATCTATGGTCACAGCCACCTCAACCGCCGCCTGGTGCGAGACGGGCGCACCTATATCAACAACGCTTTCGGCTATCCCTCGGAGCGCGATATTGCGGCACGAATGCTGGTGCATGTGGCGGATGTTTAAGGCGTATGGCAGGATGAAGATCTAGGGTTCTCTTGGCCATCGGTCTTCGCAGGATTAGACGCGGTTCCGACGTCCTTGACCTCGGAGGTTTGTATGCGGGTAGGCTTCAGGACCGGACTGAGCTTCGACGAGACAAGACCGAATTGGGACGGGACGCGGCCTCGACCGCTCGCCTGGACTGTATGGTATCCCACGGCCGATCCATCCCCACCTGTCGCTACCCAGTCAGGATCCTGGTTCAGGAGAGAGGCCGTCGTTGCAGAGGCAGATCTCTTGGAGCGCGACCAAGCTCTGGATCTGGTGCTTTTGTCGCACGGGACGGGCGCAACGGCCGCAGCCTTAGAATGGCTAGGCTTTCGCCTGGCGCAGCATGGCTACGTCGCTCTGGCAGTCAATCATCATGGCAATACCGGTTCATCATGGCAATACCGGTTCCGAACCTTACCGAGCCGAGGGTTTCCTTTGTCTCTGGGAACGGGCTGCAGATTTCACCGCCATTCTCAACGACACCTCTTGGCGGCAGGCTCTTGGGGGCAACATCAGCCGTGAGGCGTCGGTCGCAGGTTTTTCGGCCGGTGCCTATACCGCGCTGCTGCTTGCGGGAGCACGGGTTGCCTATTCACAATTCGAGCCGGACAATCCGGTCAAAAGTCCCGTGCGCGGTCCGCGTGAGTTTCCAAACCTCGTCGACGAATTCGCGAAGCTCAACAACAACCCAACCTTTCGAAGCGCGTGGGAGCGCCGGCGAGGGGATTTTTCGGACCACCGCATCTTAATGGCATTCATAGCGGGTGAAGGGTGATATGGGGAGCCATGGATTTGGGTAATCCACAAATGCGATAAGATAGATTATGGAACTAAGGGATTAGTGTAAGCGCCTGATATGATGGTCGGTTCAGGCTTGGCAGCGCTTCCTTCACTTGACCTCTAGATGTTCATCGCCGACGATCGGGTGACCAATTCGATCGAAACGGCACGCTACCTTGTACATCCTGAAGCCTGGCATAAAAAGAGATCCCGTACGGCGATGGGCGCTGCCTGATCGTATCTTCTTTGGACATGGTGCCTGCGCCATCTTAGCTGGCGTGTTTTTGCGGGACGCAGTGCTTGACGATTTTTACGCCGAGCGAGTCATTCCCGGTGATGGATTCGCTGGCAACCATATCTTTGTAACTGACGGTATTCTCGCATTCGATCATCACGGTTACTCGCTGCGAAACCGATTGCTAACCTACCATACCAATGGTTGGAGAAAACGATCTGGTTCGGGATGGAATTGCCGTCTGGAAAAAGTAACGTTTGATTTGCTCGATGGACGCGACCTCAATGACAACAAGATGCTTGGGCCGGATCAGTATCTCCACAACCCGATAGCGCGCGCGGAACGATATCTAGCTCGGGTGGATCATGCTCAGGCAAGCGCCCGGGCACACGCCAGAATCGGACAATAAAGCCGGCCTCTAGCCCTTACCCAAACCGATCCAGTCGGCTAGCAGCAAGATCGGCCAGCACGGACAGTGCCAGCGACCTTGCGTCGCGCGCCCGGTTGAACAGGCCTATAGGCGACTTGATCCGGGCGATGTCGGTTTCGCTGTGACCGCGCTCGCGCAGCCTCAGCATGCGTCGTTCATGGGTGCGCTTGCTTCCCAAAGCGCCGATGTAGAATGGTGTAGCCAAAAGCGCTGCTTCGAGCACGGGCAGTTCGAGGTCGATGTCGTGATGCAGCAGCACTACGGCGGTGTCGGCGTCGATGTGGGTAGCGTCCGGCTGAGTTTGGCCAGCGTAGTAGCGTTTTAGTTCGTATCCTGCGGCCTCCGCCAGTCTCGCTGTCATATCGGCCTCGATAGTCCGTCCGGACAAGACTATCCGCATTGTCGGCCGGTAGATGGTGGTGAATGCATTGTCCTGCCAGCCATTGCGGGCGGGTGGTGCCACTACACTCAGCGTCTCGATGTTGCTGTCGTAACGCAAGCCTGATGGTATGCGGGTCCGGAGCCGTTCCAGCATGCCGCGCACGGCGTTGGCATCGCGCAGAACATGGATGGCGACGGTGATGCCGCCACCACAGGGTAGCGTGATGTCGAAGAAGGGCGAGCCATCGCCGAACAGGACCTGGCGATCCCTGCCCTTGTCTATTGCGTCCAACGCTTCGCTTGCGACGGCGGCCTCAATGCAGCCGCCTGACAGGAAGCCGCAGTAGCGACCATCGGCCCGTATCGTCATGATTGCGCCGAGCGCCCGAGCTGAGCCGCCACGGATCTCCACCAGCGTCGCGATGGCTGCACCTTGTCCTGCAGCAAAGCTGTCAGCTGCAAATTGCAGCGCGGCCACCGGATCGTCGCTGATGAAGGCTGGTTCCGGCGCCAGCAACGGTAATCTTGAAGCTGGGCTGTCCATGGTTTTTCCTGTTGTTCATCCGATGCGGCGGCGATGCGCATAAGACATTTCTGCTCTGCGCACCGCCACGGCATAACCTCAGATCAGCTTTTCCAGGGTAATCGGCAGGTCACGTACGCGCTTGCCGGTGGCATGGAAAACAGCATTGGCGATCGCAGGCGCCACGCCGACGATACCCACCTCGCCCACGCCCTTACCGCCGAGTGCTGAGGCATTGTAGTCGGGCTCGCCGACCGAAATGACCTGGATATCAGGAATGTCGGCATTGGTCGGCACCAGATAATCGGCCATGTTGGCGTTGACGGTCCGGCCATTTCGATTGTCGACCAGACCTTCCTCCAACAGCGCCTGACCGATGCCCATGATGATGCCGCCGCGCCACTGGCTTTCGACCATCTTCGGATTATAGAGCCGGCCGCAATCGAAGGCCGAGACCATTCTCGACACCCGGACCGTGCCGAAATCCTCGTCGACGCGGACCTCGACGAAATGGGCGCTCCAACTGTGCATGGAGTGATCGCCCATGGTTGGGCCTTGCACACGGGCCATACTGGTCCAGGCGCCCTTATGATCGGCAGCGCTCTGAGCGTCATCGGGCAGGGTGTTGCGCCTGACTTCGATGACATCGCGGCCCAGCGCCGCCAACAGTTCGGGCAGGGGCAGGGAGCCCCCCTCACCTCTGGTGGTCGAGATCCGACCATCACTCAGCGTCAGGATATTGGCACCGGTTTCGCGCAGCGGCGATTGCGGATCATTGATGGCTAGCGCCAACACCTCGTCGCGGGCAGCGAGTGCTGCCTTGTGCACGGCGCCTGTGATCGAGCCCGCCAGCATTGAGCCGCCGGCGATGGCCGATCCCGGCAGGTTGGAATCGCCAAGCACGATATCGATTTGCTCGACCGGTACGCCCAGCGCTTCCGCCGCCGTCTGGGCGAGGATCGTATAGGTACCCTGCCCCATGTCGATGGCCCCGCTGACCACTTCGACCCGACCGTTGGCGCGGATGCGGATCATCGCTTCGCTGGGTGCCCTAATCACCGGAAAGGTGCCGCAGCCGATGCCCCAGCCGATCAACTGCCGGCCATCCCGCATGGAGCGCGGCGCAGCCGAACGCTTAGACCAGCCGAAGGCTTCGGCGCCTTTCACCAATGCCTCGCGCATATGCCGGGTCGACCAGGGTTTCCCGGACTGATAGTCGCGATCGGGCTGATTTTTCAGACGCAGCTCCAGCGGGTCCATGTTGAGAGCGACAGCCAATTCGTCGATCGCACATTCGATTCCATAGGCGCTCGGGTTCTTGCCTGGACCACGCAAAGCGCCTGGTGTGACGGTGTTGACCGGTACGACGCGATGCTGCGAGCTGAAATTCTCGACCTTGTAGAGGATCGGTGTCGCGGCGCCGGTCTGCTCTGGGTAATCCATATAGACTGAGGTTTCGCTGGCACCGCGATGGACGATGGCTTGGAGAATACCGTCTTTAGTTGCGCCCAGTGCCAGCGTCTGGCGCGTGGCGGCACGTCCGCCATAGCTGGTAAAATTCTGCGGCCGGGTGACAGCCAGCCGCACTGGCCGGCCCAGCCGCCTTGCCGCTGCCGCTGCCACCGCACCGTAGGAGAGCGCGCCGCCCTTGGAACCGAAACCGCCGCCGATGAAGGGCGAAACAATCCGGACATTTTCCAGCGGCAAGCCGAACCACTCCGCATAGGAACGGGCCATGCCATGGGTCCACTGGCTGGGCTCCCAAAGCGTCAGTTGATCGCCCTCCCAATGGGCAGTCAAGCCATGCGGCTCCATCGCGACGTGATATTCGCGCGGTGTACGATATTCCGCCTCGATGCGCACGGGCGAGGCGGCAAGGGCTGCTTCGGCATCGCCCCAGTCGGCATTCAGGTTCTCCATAACCTTGCCCTCGCCCGCTCTCGGGTCGTCAAGGCTGGAGACGCCGGGCTTTTCCTCATAGGTCACCCGCACCAAGCGCGCCGCCTCCGCAGCCTGCTCGCGACTGGCGGCGAATACGGCTGCGATGGACTGGCCGTTATAGACGACTTCTTCGGTGAAAGGCTGATAGGGCGTGTCGTCTGGACGATTGCCGTGCCAGTCGGACGCGGTCATCAGCCCAAGATCATCCTTTGGTGTCAGCACCGCCACCACGCCGGGTGCGGCCTCGGCTGCGGCTGTGTCGATGGAAACAATGCGGCCACTGGCAATTGTCGCCTGAACCAAGACTCCATGCACGAGATTTTCGGCCGGATATTCGAGCGCGTAGGTGGCGGCACCCGTGACCTTCATCTGGCCTTCGAACCGAGACAACCGGCCGCCAACCGCGCCATCTGCGGCATTCCCATGTTTGCGCGCTGTTACGATCGTCATGCGATGCCTCCAAGCGTGAGGATGGCGCGGGCAATGGTGCGCGGCGCCAAATGAACCTTGTAGTGATTATCGCCCTGGGTGACGGCGCCTTCGACGGCGAGCCGGCTCGCCCGTTCTACGGCACGTGCATCAAGGGTCTTGCCGATCAGCGCCTGCTCGACGGCGCGTGCGCGCCAAGGCTTGCTGGCGACACCACCGATCGCCACCCTGATATCCCTAACCGTGTGCCCGTCCTCCTCGAAGTCGAGGCCAACAGCAGCGCTTGCAGCGGCAAATTCATAGGATTGGCGATCACGGACCTTGAGATATATCGAATGGGTTGCAGCCTTGCTTGCCGGTATCGTGATGGCCGTGATAATTTCGCCTGGCTGCAACACTGTTTCCAGATGTGGCGCCGCACCGTAGGGCAGGAAGAAATCATCGATGGCAACCTTGCGGCTGCCAAGTTCGACGACGGCATCGAAGGCCGTCAGTGCCACGGCCAAGTCACCAGGGTAGCTGGCAATGCATTCCTCGCTTGTGCCGAGAATGGCATGATTGCGGGTCACGCCGCCGATGGCCGAGCAGCCAGAACCAGGGGTCCGTTTGTTACAGGCAGCGAAATTTGCGGGGTCACGGAAATAGGTGCAGCGGGTGCGCTGCATCAGGTTTCCGCCGAGGCTTGCCATGTTGCGCAACTGTGCCGAGGCAGACAGCGCCAGTGATTGGGCAATTGCCGGAAAGCGCGCCTTGATATCGGGATGGTCTGCCACAGCGGCCATTTTCGCCAGCGCGCCGATTTCGGCGCCGGTGTCGTTTACGGTAATTGCGTCCAGCCCCGGAATCCTGCTGATGTCGATCACATCGTCAGGGGCTTCCACTGCAGATTTGGCAAGATCCAGCAGACTGGTGCCACCTGCCAACAGGGCAACGCCGGCCTTTCGGGCCGCTTCGCGTGCATCGTCGATGGACTGGGCGCGGCTATAGGAAAAATTCTTCATCGGCTGGCCTCCGCCGCTTCGCGCACCGCCGAAACGATGCTGTTATAGGCCCCGCACCGACAGAGGTTGCCGGACATATATTCGCGGATCTCATCGTCCGATCCGGTGTGGCCCTCGCGGATACAGGCAACGGCCGACATGATCTGCCCTGGTGTGCAATAACCGCACTGAAAGGCATCGTGTTCGAGGAACGCTGCCTGGACCGGGTGAAGGTCGCCATTTTCAGCGGCAAGCCCTTCGATGGTGGCGATCTCGCGCCCTTCGGCCTGGGCCGCAAGCATCAGACAGGAGAGAACGCGCTTACCGTCGACATGACAGGTACAGGCGCCGCACTGGCCCTGATCGCAGCCCTTCTTGGTTCCTGTCAGGTGCAGATGGTCGCGCAACGCGTCGAGCAGGGTTACCCGTGGCTCGACATCGCATTCGTGCATCGCGCCATTGACGTTCAGGCTCAGATGAATGGTTGGTGGCATGACAAGCTCCCTGCTATCGTCACGAGGTCAGGCATAAAGAGATTTCGGAGGGCCAAGTTCCCGGAAAGGCTTAAGGCTTTGACTGGAAGGCTGAGACGTTCGCTCTATTTCTACTTAGACTAGAGTCTGTCTTTTGGCCCGCGTCTGTCTTTAGGCATGACTCCTCCCCGCTTCTGGATTATGAAAAGGAAGGGCCTTCTAAACGGAGGCGCCTCCGTTTAAATTAGTGGCTTGCGAGCTTTCGTCAAGCCCTGAATCATGCCGGGGAATGATTTTGGCAGAGGCCGGGTCCAAAACAGATGCAGCCAAGCCCACGAAACTTCGGGCAGACGCCCAGCGTAACCGTGAGAAATTGCTGGAGACGGCGGCAATAGCGTTCAGCGATCGCGGCGTTGAAGCCTCACTCGAGGACATTGCCCGCCAAGCTGGCGTTGGCATCGGTACGCTTTACCGTCATTTTCCGACACGTGAGCATCTGGTGGAAGCGGTATATCGGCGTGAACTGGCCGGGCTTGCCGAAGCGGCCCGGGAACTCGCCGCTGCCCTTCCCGGTGACAGGGCCCTGGAGGAGTGGATGCGCCGCTTTGTGGGCTATATCGCCACAAAGCGCGGCATGGCCAACAGCCTGAAACTGCTGATGACCAGCAATTCGGCGCTGTTTGCCGAAGGCTCAGGCATGATTCGCGACGCCGTAAGCCTGTTGATGAACAAGGCTCGCGATGAAGATCTGATCCGAGATGACATCGGCGAGACTGATTTGCTGCATGCTATATCCAGCATCTATTCGATGCCGGACACGCCGGAGTGGCGCGAGCGCGCCCACCGGCTGATTGGCCTGCTGATGGACGGTTTGCGCAGCAAAAGCCGCACTCCCGCTTCCTGATAAGATCATCCAGGCAGGCCTCGTCGCATTTTACTGCTTGCCGGCCGTGTCGGACCAAGAAGGTGGTGCACCAACAGCCGAGCCGATAAATCCGCCGACACCTGGCGCGCGCCCGAATGCTTCGCAAGCAGCGTTCTTGGGCGCACCGCCCAACTCCGACTTGATCTTCTGGCCTGATGGGAGCGACAGGTCGAGGCCGGGAGGCTTTTCGCCCTTCTGCAGCATTTTCGCAAATTGGCTTGCGAACGAGGACGCCAGGCCATAGGCGTCGCCGACTTCGGAAACGCGCGGCCCGTTGGTAATCGAATTTGCTCCCCTCGCCCAGACAATCGCGGCCACTTGAGCGCCTTGCGGATTGAGAGCCTCCGCTTCGACGGCAAGTCCCCCAAGCCCGATCGGCAGGCGTGGTACGCCAACCGGTAAGACGGCCGACGAGCCGAGCGTCGCAACCTTGGATACGCCGGCCGCGACCTTGCCGGTCGGCACGATATCGGCAATCGTTGCCTGCACCGTCATATCTGCACGCTGCCCGGGCGGCACGACCCGGAAACGATCACTGAGGTCGATGCACAAGGCACGGTCGAGCGCATTGGCGACTAGCCTCTCGCTATCAGGCTCATGCAGTCGGGAGCGCGCCAGCGGCGACAGTTTTGTGGGCGCGATCGCCACCGTATTTGCTGCGAGCAGGGCCTGCCTGTCCACAAAGACCCTCGATTTTGCGAGCTGCCCTTCTGTCGGACCAAGCTTGCTATAGGAACTCAATGCGCCCGGCGAGGGCATGGGCACCGAACCGCAGCCGGCAATGCCGAGCACCAAACTAAGCGGCAAGATAGCGGGGACGCCAGCACGCCGCGTCGAGTGCCGGGCGCCCGCGGTGCAGGCGAATACGATGCGAGAAATCATGAAAAATAACCTGTCGGAAAAGTCCTGACGTGATGCAGGATGTCTGGCTCGGAAATATCTGGCCGAAACGCTGGACGGGCTTTGGCATGATGCTCAAAACACGATTACAGCTTCGCGATCCGAGGTCAGCAGTACTTGACCATTCAAGGCAATTTTCAGGACAGATATCCAGAATAATTGTTATGTTTTGAAAATATGCCGCTGCCCTTGCGGGCAGCAGCTTATGCGTCGAGCATTTCGCGCACCGCAATGGCCAATTGCTTCAACGAGAAAGGTTTTGGCAGGAAGCCGAATTTCGCTTCAGCCGGCAGGTTGCGGGCGAAGGCATCCTCGGCGTAACCGGACACGAAGATAAATTTCATATCGGGATAGTTCTTGCGCAATTCCTTGAGCAGCGATGGCCCGTCCATCTCTGGCATGACCACGTCGGAAACGACGATATCGACCTTGCCTTCCAGTTCTTCCATGATTTCGAGCGCTTCGACGCCGGAGCAAGCCTCGTGGACGGTATACCCTCGGGTTTCCAGCATTCGTTTGCCGCCGCGCCGTACGGCATCCTCATCCTCGACGAGCAAGACAACGGCGGATTTGCCGGTAAGGTCATCCGGCTCCTTGGCTGTATCGGCATCCGTGCCGGCCAGAACGCGGCCATTGCTGGCTTGGGACTCGGTTATCGGAGTGACGTCGATGGTGACAGGCTCGGAAATATGGCGAGGCAGGAAGATCCGAAAGGTCGTGCCCTCGCCTACTTCCGATTCCAGATAAATGTAACCGCCGGACTGCTTGACGATACCGTAGACCATCGCCAGGCCAAGACCCGTGCCCTTCCCGACGTCCTTTGTCGTGAAGAAAGGTTCGAATATCTTGTCGATGATTTCAGGGGCGATACCCGTGCCGCTGTCGGCGACTTCGATCAGCACGAAATCCTCGTGCGGCAGGCCTCGATGATTGTAGGCCGCCGCTTCGACATCGGTGACGTTGCGAGTGCTGATTGTGATATTGCCGCCCTGAGGCATAGCATCGCGTGCGTTGACGCAGAGATTGATCAGCACCTGCTCGAACTGCGACAGATCGGCCTTCACCGGCCAGAGGTCGCGGCCATAATCCACATGCAGCTTGACATTGGTGCCCGAGATCAGCCGGTCGACCAGCATGCGCAGATCGCCGATCACGTCGGTGAGGTTCAACACCGTCGGGCGCATCGTCTGCTTGCGCGAGAAGGCCAGGAGCTGGCGCACCAGGACTGCGGCGCGATTGGCGTTGCGCTTGATTTCCATCAGATCGGCGAAGCTGGAATCGGACGGACGCGCCTGCAGAAGCAGATGGTCCGACGACAGCAGGATCGCGGTCAGCACATTGTTGAAGTCATGTGCGATGCCGCCGGCGAGCGTGCCGACCGCGTTCATCTTCTGCGTCTGGGCCATCTGGGTTTCCAGGGCCTTCTGGTCGGTGACATCGACCGCGTAGACGATAGCCGCCTCCTCCGGCGCCTCGTCGCTCTGATCGATGACCGCATTCACGTAGAAGCGGAAATGCCGCATGTCGTCGATCGGGTGGCGAGAATCGATCGGGGCAATGTCGACCTGCCGGTCTCGCGCCTGGGACAGGGCCTCGGCAAAGACCGGACGCTCATTGTCATGCAGCACGAGATCGAGCCGCACCTTGCGGTCGATATCGTCGCGGGACACCACATCAGCAAAGAATTTCAGGAAAGGCGCGTTGGTGCGCAGGATGCGCCCCTGTCCGTCCACCGAGGCAATCGCCATCGGCGTATTGTTGAAGAAGCGGGTAAAACGCATCGACGCGGACGAATCCGAGCGGTCGCCGGCGATCACTTCCTGACGGGCCAGTACGATCGTGCGGCTTTCGCCTGGGGCACCATCACGAGCTGAGCGAACGCGGTGCACCAGTCGCGCCGGGAAGCTGCGACCATCGGCGCGCCGCAGGTCGAGGTCGAGCGTCGCGGTCTTCGACAGGCCTGGTTCGGCCTGGACGGACTGGATCAACGCCATGCCTTCGCCGGCAACCAGGTCTTTCAGATAGATGGAACCCGGCGAAAACTGGGTGAGATCGATGCCCAGCCATTCGGAGAGTGTGGCATTGAGATAAAAGATCTCGCCCTTGCGCCCGGCTGAGAAGAAGCCGGCCGGCGCGTGGTCGAGATAATCGATTGCGTTCTGCAATTCCTTGAAGAACCGCTCCTGATCGTCGCGGTCGGCAGTGATGTCGGCAATCTGCCAGATCTGCAACCCTTTATGCGGCCCCTGCTCCACCAAGCGTCGCGCCCGCAGCCGGTACCAATGGGCGCCCGAGCCATTGTCGGAAAACGGGCCGAGCGGCTTCAGCAGGCGGAATTCTTCCTGGCCATCGCGGCCTTCGCGCAACCCGTTGATCAGCCGGTAGAGCGCTTCGCCAGCCTCGCGGTGCCGTGATAGCAGGGCTTCCAGCGTCTGGACGTCGGTTGCCCGGCGCGCGCCGGTCATGCGGCCATAGGCGGCATTGGCATAAATGATATGGCCGCGCGGATCGGTGACCAGTGTGCCTTCGCTCTGCGTATCGAGAAAGGCGCGGCCGAGACCATCGGACGGCGCTTGCGGCAGAACTTCAATGAAGCCGATGACGGCGGAAACGAGGAAGAAGATGCCGACAATGGCCAGCACGCCGAGAACCCCGAGCACGATCTGATTGTCGAGCGAGTTCTTGAAGACGACGAAGGCGGCCGCGACGGCGAGCAGCACAAAGGCCATAATGACGATGCGAAAGGCCGCGCCGCTATTGGGCCGGCGATCCACAAGCGGCCCTGCGCTTTCCTCGATCTGCTGCTGGTTTGTCATTCTTTCCTCATTTCGGCGCTGATTCCCGCCTTGTCGTCCGGCAGCTGTCGCCCAACGATAGCCCGTCTGCTGCACCGTGTCCCCCAGGCTTTGGCGGGAATCACGGTTAGCAACATCTTTACCAACTAGTGTGGGCGGCAAAAAGCACTGTGATCCCCGGAAAATCCGCCATGCACAGACTATCGGGGCTGGAATGCGGTCAAGCAGCCGATTGCCCCTTTCCTTATCGTAAAAGCGCAATAAATAGGCTTCGGACAAAGGAGCGCGGTTGCTTGGCAGATGCGCACCGCGTCATATAGGACAGATCTCGCATGCATCCTCGCCCCTTTCAGGGCAGTGTGCTTTGAACGACCACCGAGACCGCGACGGAGACAGCCACCATGATGGACGATGTTTTGAACGCCTATGGCAGCCGCTTCCTGATAGCCGCTGGCGGGGTGTTTCTTGCCCTCGCCGTGCTGGTCGTGGTTCTCTGGATCTTGAAAAACCGCGCGCCGTCGCCGTTTGTGCGTGGCGGGCGCAACCGCCAGCCACGCCTGCAAGTCCTGGACGCCGCCGCCGTCGACGCTCGCCGTCGCCTAGTGCTGGTGCGTCGCGACAACATCGAACACCTCATCCTGATCGGCGGCCCGACAGACGTCGTCGTGGAAAGCGGCATCGGTGAGCCGAAAGCCTATTTAACTGGCGAACTTGCCGCCCAGGAAGCGCTGGCCAGGAGCCAGGCGCTTGCGCGCATGCAGGACCTACCGAAGACCCAGGAGCCGAATGCGCTAGCAAGCCGTAATGCAGACGAAGATGCACCGGTGTCAGCAGCACCCTCGGCCTTGGAAGCGCCAACCGCACGAAGTGAGATCCAACCTGAGCGGCGGGAGATACCCACGCCAACAGTAGCGACGCCGCGTCGGCCTGTGCCTGTGTCGCAGCCTGCCGAAGCTGCAGTGTCAGCCTCCACCGCCACGCCGCCCGTTGCTGCTCCTGACGTTTCATCCGCCGAGCGGCCCGCCGCGCAGAGCCCGTCAAGGCAACAGCCATCTCCACAAGCGGTGCCGCAGCCAGCGCCGGTTGTACGTCCCGTTGCTGAGCGTCCTGCAGCCCAAGTGGTTGAGCAGGAAGCCCGGAGTGCATCTGACGTAAAGCCGCAGCCTGTGGTACGGGCCGTTACGCCTGGCGGCGTAGACAGGGAGGAGCCGGCAGCGCCAGAGGAGAAGCAGCCGGCGGCCTTGAACGTTCAGCCGCAAGCTCCTCAGACAGTTGCTCCGCGCCCGGTTCCGGCACCTGCACCCCGCCAGCCTGAGCCAGTAGCGCCTCCCGCTGCGCCTGTTGAGGAACGAGCTGTTCGTGCTGAGGTCGCCTCCCCCGCACAAGTCTCTTCGGCGCCCGCCCAAGCCGTTCCTGAGATAGAGCCTCCCGCTTCAGCCGATCGAGCTGCTGCGAGCAGAAGTGAAACAGTGCGCGCTCATGAGCCGGCTGAGAAGCCCACTCTCGACATCCGCGCTGACCGAATTTCCAACCCTGCGCCGGCCGTGACGCCAGCGGCTCCTGCAACGTCCCGGCCACCAGCCGCCGCCGAAACGGCATCTCCATCTCCTGCTCGGCCTGCAGCACCGGTTGCTGGCGACGGAGCAACAAGCCCCACGCCGCCGCCCGTTGAGCGCCGCCCGGCAACGACTCCGCAGGAGGCTGGCGCTCTGTTGGATGCGGCGCGCGACCGTGTGCTGAAGTCTCGCGTCGAACCATTCTCAGCTGAGCGCTACAAGGCACCCGCTCCGGAAGACGACATCGACCTTCTGACCGAACCGACCTCGACGCCCCGTCATGAGCCTTCAGCAAAACCTGAGCCTGATATCGAGGCGCTTAAAAGCGAGTTTGAAAAGATCCTGGATGGAGAAGTGCTTACCCAACCTTCCGCCCGGCCGCGCCCAACCGTCGAGCCACCGGTTGCCCGCGCCATCCCGCCGATGAATGTTCCGCCCGCCGCCAGGCCGCAATCCGCCGCTGCAACCGGAGAAGCCGCCAAACCGGAAGGAAATCTCCAGGACGAAATCGCCCGTATTTTCGGGGATATGGGAGCTCCGCGGAAGGACTGATCGCCCGGTTCCATATCACGTCGTGATGTGAGCGTTCGCTATGCGGCCAACCATTGACTTAATTGCGCCCCAGCGGGCTTCGTCATGGTCTGCGCATTTGAAGGCGCAGCGATGAGCGTCTTTTGCAGAACCGGGATCAGTTGCGGAGAATAAGACGTAAGGTGCGGTCGCTGTTGGCGATCTGACGGCCGGATGCCGGATCACAACTGCGCCGCCGCATACGTTCCCGAATAGTGCAGGTGCAGCGCCATGGCCTCGTCTGTCGCGAGCAGCCATCGTCATGTTGTGGCGATCGTAAAAAGCAAGCCGGGCCACAGGGCAATTATGGACGAATGCTCACAGTCCCATGCTGGCTGTGGACGTGGTTCCTGCCATTCAAGTGTCTTTGGCCGTGGATTACATTGCCATAACTTGCCCGGTAAGTACGACGCTTCGCTAGAAGCATGGCGCAAGCCTATGGGCTGCTTTGCATCGATCATGACGATGCAAGTCTGAGATAACCAGCCGAACAGGCGTCTCTCACTTAATCGCAAGTCTTCCAATGCCCAGAACAAACCGCGCATTGGCTGATCTTCTTAAAACTCGAGCCGATAGGCCGCCTTATAGCAGCCTCCGTCTCATTCGTCGCGATAGACCTTTTCACGCCGCTCGTGCCGCTCCTGGGCTTCGATCGACAGGGTAGCAATCGGCCGAGCATCGAGACGCTTCAAGCCGATCGGCTCGCCGGTCTCTTCGCAATAGCCGTAGGTTCCGTCGTCGATACGCTGCAGAGCCGCGTCGATCTTGGAGATCAACTTGCGCTGCCGGTCACGGGCACGAAGCTCGATGGCGCGGTCGGTTTCGGAAGATGCCCGGTCAGCTAGGTCCGGATGATTTGCGCTTTCTTCCGCGAGGTGACCCAATGTCTCCCTTGCCTCACGAAGGATATCGTTTTTCCAAGCGATCAACTTGGCACGAAAATAAGCTCGCTGGTTCGCGTTCATGAACTCGTCGTCATCCGAGAGCACATAGTCGCTAAGATTGATCTTCTCACTCAACGCGATTCTCCTGAAGAACATCTCAATGGCGGACGTATATACTTTGGAAAGGTCGCATTCAAGCCTTACTCAAGGCTTTCCTTGATTTTTAAATCTGTCACAAAAATCGGCTAAACGGCTATTTTTTCACCCCTTTTTGTGTCGGAGCATCCGACAGTCGTCAACTTCACGTTAGGGGTTGACAGCGGCGCTGCGTCAGCGGTTGCCTCGTTAGGATACGATAGAAACTGGCTTCCTTAGCCATGGTTGACGGCACGTCGGCCTGCGCGATAGTTAGAATTCCCGAAACGGACATCAGCCGCATGACAGTCATTCTCTCAAAGCCCTTTCGCACATTCTTGCTGCGCCATGCTGCTGCCGACTGGCCTGCTGCCGGCCAGAAAGATTTCGATCGTCCCTTGAGCAATGAAGGCTATGCCCAGGCCGAACTGGTCATCGACCGCGCGGCAGACAAGGGCTATCGTCCGGATCTTGTGATTTGCTCCACCGCACTGCGTTGCAGGCAGACGGCAGATGCCGTCAGGCGCAGCATGGGGGCAGACGAAGTCGAGATCCGTTTCGTCGACTCCCTCTACAATGGCGCTGCGGATACCTATCTGGAAATTCTGCGCACGTCGGTGGAGCAGACGTCTGTCATGCTGATTGGCCATAATCCGTCGATCGAGGAGTGCTTGCATGTTCTGGTCGGAGAGCAGGTTCTCGCCCAAGCCATCCCGCGCGGCTACCCAACTTGTGGGCTAGCCGTGATCGATCCCGCCGATACCGTCAGCCGTTGGCAACTTACGGATTTTCTGGAAGCCTGATTCCACCTTTCTATATTCCGGTCAGAGTGCATTATCCGCCCTGAGCGGGTGGCACATTTGCGGCGGCGGTGCGGGCAAGCGCAGCGGTGGCCTTCAATCGGGCGCGGTAAGACCTATATGCAGGCAAACAACAGGATCCTTGCGACGTGCCGCCATCCATGACCAGCTTTACCGATGAGACCCGCATCGCGCTCGACAATCTCGCGGACCGGGCCTCGAACCTGATCTATCCGACGATCCGGCTTGGCGTCACCGGCCTGTCGCGCGCGGGCAAGACAGTGTTCATTTCGTCTCTCGTGCATAATCTGCTGAACGGTGGCCGGCTGCCGCTGTTCGAGCCTCTGCAATCGGGCCGTATTGCGCGCGTGACGCTTGAACCGCAGCCGGATGACGCGGTGCCACGGTTTCAATATGAGGATCACATTCGTGCTCTTGTGCGCGATCGCGTCTGGCCGGGATCGACGAGAGCGATTTCCGAATTGCGGCTCGTGGTCGAATACAAGAGCGCCAGCGGCTGGAACAGGCTGTTTTCGTCCGGCAAACTGGCGATCGATATCGTCGATTATCCGGGTGAATGGCTGCTGGATCTGCCGCTTATGTCGCAGGATTACCAGACATTCAGCCGCAATACGGTGGAGCTCGCCCAAACCGGTATTCGCCAGGAGTTGTCGGCACGGTGGCTGAGGCTTGCCAGTGCCGTCGATCCCGATGCGCCGGCCGATGAGACCACGGCGCGGCAACTGGCGGAGGCATTTGCCGACTATTTGAAAGCATGCAAAGCCGATGAGCGGTCGCTGTCTACCTTGCCGCCCGGGCGCTTCCTGATGCCGGGAGATCTTGAAGGCTCGCCGGCGCTGACCTTTGCGCCGCTTGTCCTCGCGCCCGACATGAAACCTGTCCGGGGTTCGCTGCGGGCGATGATGGAGCGACGGTTCGAATCCTATAAGAGCGTTGTGGTCAAACCGTTCTTCCGTGAGCATTTCGCGCGACTTGACCGGCAGATCGTGCTGATTGATGCCTTGCAGGCCATCAATCGCGGGCCGGAAGCGGTTCAGGATCTGGAAAGGGCACTGGCCGATGTGCTTGCTTGTTTTCGCCCCGGCAGTTCCAGCTGGCTGCGTGGTCTGGTCGGAAGACGAATCGACAAGGTGCTCGTCGCCGCCACCAAAGCCGATCACCTGCACCATGAAAGCCATGATCAGTTACAGGCCGTGACCAGACGGCTGGTGGACGGCGCCATCACCCGGATCGGTATGGCTGGCGCCGGCATTGATGTCTTGGCTCTGGCTTCGGTGCGGGCCACACGGGAGGCGACGGTGAAGCAGGACGGGCATGTGCTGCCTGTCGTGGTCGGCACACCGATGCAGGGCGAGACCATTGGCGGCGAGCGCTTCGATGGCACGCGCAAGACCGCCGTCTTTCCGGGCGATCTGCCGAAAAATATCGAAGGTCTGTTTCACCCCGACCAGACAGATACTGGGCTGGACCTCAACATCGTCAGGTTTCGTCCGCCGGAACTGGAAGAGGTGAGCCAAGGCGCCAACGGCAGTATCAAGCTGTCCATCCCCCATATCCGCCTCGACCGCGCCCTGCAATTTCTTCTCGGAGATCGGCTGGCATGAGCAAGACACCCGACGATATCAGGCCTATGCCACGCCGCCCGGCTGCATTTTCCCTAGACGAGCCCGAGGCTTCCCCTGCCCGCCCGCCTTTTACGACAGCGCCAGAACCGGTACGCCGCGCGCCCCAAAGCTTCGATGCCGACGTGACGATCACGCCCGATGCCGAAGATCCGTTTCTGGCCGATCCACTCCTTGCAGGCCTAGAAGGCACCGACGCGACCGTGCCGATCGCCCGGCCACGCCGGCGGCGGTTTTCCTTCGGCAAGCTCGCCGGCGCTGCCTTCGGCGCGCTTGCTTCCTTTGCAATTGGTCTCTGGATCGATGACTTGGTCCGCGACCTCTTCACCCGCGCCGATTGGCTCGGTTATACCGCGCTCGGTTTGCTCGGCATTGGCCTTGCGGCGCTCGGCGTCGTCGTACTGCGCGAGGTTGCCGGCATCTATCGGCTGGATGCGGTGCAGACCGTCAAGCAGCGGGCTGCAGCGCTGAGCCTTCAGGGCACGGCGAGCGAAGCGCGCAAGCTGGTGAAGGAGGTCGAGGCGCTGACGGGGCATCGAGCCGAGACTGCACGCGGGCGTGACGTGTTGAAGGCCGCGGAAGGCGATATCATCGATGCACCGCATCTGATTGACCTTGCCGAGCGAGAGTTGCTCGGCCCGCTGGACGCAAAAGCACGGGCCCTGATCGTCAATGCCTCAAAACGAGTTTCTGTCGTAACGGCCGTCAGCCCCCGCGCGCTAGTCGATCTCGCCTATGTATTGTTTGAAGTCGTGCGCCTGGTGCGGGGCATGGCGGAACTTTACGGTGGAAGACCCGGCTCGATCGGTATGCTGCGGTTGCTGCGGGATGTCTTTGCCCATCTCGCCGTTACAGGATCGATCGCCATCGGCGACGGGTTGGCGCAACAGGTGCTGGGCCACGGGATTGCCTCCCGCCTGTCGGCGCGACTCGGCGAAGGTGTGATCAATGGCTTGATGACGGCAAGAATCGGTATAGCCGCTATGGACCTCTGCCGCCCTCTCAGCTTCAAAGCGTTAAGACGTCCGGGCATCGGCGACTTCATGCCCGCACTGAAACCGGCGAGCAATTCCGATGCTAACACTTTGTAATAAAAACAGATAAATTGGCTGATGACATTGAATGTCAATTATTAGCCATATAACGATCGTCGGCGCGATTTCCCCTGAGCTAATAAAATATTAACCATCCCGACGGTATAAAACACCCAACAAGTGTTCGTCGATTGCGCCCAAGGAAAGCCGATGCCGCACCGTTTCTCTTCGCTTCTCGGCAGTTTTGCCATCGTCTGCGCTGTGGCTCTTCCAGCGGGTTTTGCTGACGCCGCCCAGAAGGATCGCCAGTTCTTCGAATCTGTCTCCGGCGTCTGGAGTGGTCCGGGCGAAATTGTCGCGGGCAAATACAAAGGCACCAAGTTCAGTTGTAATTTGACGGGTGAGCCTGTCGAGGGTGCCGAAGCCGGCATAAAGCTCGGCGGCACCTGCCGGGTCGGCGTGTTCTCCCAGCCCATGAATGCCGTGATTTCGATGAAGGGCGGCACCTATACCGGCCAGTTTCTCGACGGCGCCGATGGCAAGGGCCTCGACATCATTTCCGGGCAGGTCAACGGCGACAAGGTCGTCATGGGCATCAACCGCGCTAAGTTGAACGGCGCGATGGTCGCGAGCATGGACAACGACAAGGCCATGAACGTAACAATTTCCGTAAAGGTAGAGGATCGGATGATCCCTGTCATCGGGCTGCGGCTGAACCGCCAGGTCGATGACGTCGCCGTCGGCTCCATCAAGAAGTAACGATACGGCCCTTATTAAGGCATTTGAAGACAGGAACCCGGGGTCGAAAGACCGCCGGGTTTTATCTTTTCTTCCACCAGTTCACGTCGCTATCGGCGAGTGTAATGTCATGCGCATCGGCATCCGCCAGCCAGTCGCCGATACTGCGATCGTCGACGGTAAATCCATCGGCAATATCGCTCAGCGGTTGCAGCACGAAAGCGCGCTGGGTCATGCGCGGATGCGGAACCGATAAATGATCCTCCTCGATCCGGCAGTTGCCGTAGAGAAGGATATCGATATCGAGGGTACGCGGCCCCCAGCGCTCGCGCCGCTCTCGTTTCATCGCCCGCTCGAGATCGAGACAGACGGACAGCAGTGACGATGGCGCAAGCGTGGTGCGCACCAGCGCACAACTGTTGAAGAAATCCGCCTGGTCGAGCTTCCCCCAAGGAGGCGTGCGGTAGAGCCTGGACACGGCCATTACATCGCAATCCTCGCGGGCGTCGAGCGCCTGCAGCGCGGATGCCATGGCGGCGGCGGGGTCGCCGATATTACCGCCAAGTCCGAGCGCTGCGACGACCGCACCCTGCTGATCGCCCACCTTATCGATGATGGTCAACGGAGACCTCAACATAGTCCAGCATGCCGGTAATCGGCGCACTTGGCTTTCTGACGGTGATCTTTGCTCGCACGATCGATTCGAACCTCTCACAGAGCGACTTCGCAATATCGAGCGCCAGCGCTTCGATCAGATAGCGCCGCTTTCCCGTGACGATTTCCTCAATAACGTTGAAGGCGGTTCCGTAATCGACGGTGCCGGTCAAGTCGTCGGTTTCCAGTGCTGAAGAAAACTGCACCTCCAACTCGGCATCGACGAAAAACCGCTGGCCGAGAAACTCTTCCTGCTCATGCAGGCCATGACGGGCGAAAAATCCGCAATTCTTCAGGGTGATCCTGTAGGTATCAGCCATCGATCTCGTCTCCCCGCGGCTTGTGGTCTACGCCTGTGCCATCATCTTGGGCCAAGGCCAGCATGGCGTCGGCAACCGCAAGGGCGTCGCGATTGGCCTTTATATCATGCACTCTAAATATGGAAGCGCCCTGCTGCCTTAACAGGACGGATGTCGCGGCTGTTGCCACATCGCGCCCTTGGGCGTCGCGACCGGTCAGTGTGCCGAGAAACCGCTTGCGCGACGTGCCGACCAGAAGCGGGAAGCCCAAAGCCAGAAGCTCGCTGCAGCGGGCTATCAAGCCGATATTGGCTTCCACGGTTTCCTTTGCAAAGCCAAAGCCCGGATCAAGAACGATGGTTTCGGGCGTGACGCCGGCCCTTGCGGCAATGTCGAGCGAGAGTTTGAAAAACTGGCGCTGGTCTTCGATCGGATCGGCAAGCACGGTGCGACCACGACCGGTATGCATGATGCAGAGCCCGGCTCCGGCTTGCGCGGCAACGTTTGCGATCTCAGGCTCGCGCTGCAGGCCATGGACGTCGTTGACGATGTGGGCACCTGCTGCGAGCGCCAGCCGTGCGGTTTCAGCGCGGTAGGTGTCGACGGAAATCAGCGCGTCCGTCTGGCGCGCCAGCGCTTCGATGACAGGCAAAACGCGATCCTGCTCCTGCGCTGCAGACACTGGCGCTGCCCCGGGACGGGTCGATTCACCGCCGATATCGACGATATCGGCACCCTCTTCGAGACAGGTAAATGCGTGGTGCAGAGCCGACTCACGACCCATATGGACGCCGCCATCGGAAAAGGAATCCGGCGTCACATTGACAATCGCCATCAGCCGCGCCTCTGGTCCAAGTGTGAGGCGGCGGCCATGGGCCAAATGCCATTCCCGGTTCACAATTTTCACAGGCTTTTCCTCGGGATCTCTGCCGCTATCAGGCAAATGGATGGTGCTTCATCAGCGGTATTGTCGTCGCGCGATCTTCGGGCGCTGAGGAAACCCGCTCCGCAATCCGACGCCTAAGAGTTCTTGCCAACAGAAAAACGCCACTGCCGATATTGCAACGCGCCAAACAACTGCTACCTCCTTGAAAGGGCTAAAATTCAAACCGAAGATAACGCCTCAAGGAAACGGTTGCTCGCAGCGACTGGTGCGTCATGAAACGACGTGCGGCGCTGTATGCCCCAAACCGGGATGAAGTTCAATGTCGTGGATGCGTGGAAAGATGGAAACCAGAGGCTTCACAGGCCTCATGCTGGTGCTGGCGAGCTTTGGCGTTGCGGCCCCTGCCCTGACCGATAATGCCAGCGCGGAAACCATCGTGCGCAAATCGACAAGCACCTTCGTAATCGGCGGGCATTCGGCGAAGGACCTCGACGGCGAATTGGAACGCAAAGGCCCCCACACGTCGGGAAGCGGCTTGCGTCACCCGGGCGCCACCCGTATCCGCTTCGGTGGCACGATGGATTATCTGCGGCGCCCCGGCCACTGCTCGATAGGCAACGTCAAAGTGACGGTATCGATCAAAATTATCGTGCCAAGTTGGAAAAACCGGTCCAAAGCCGATCCCGAACTCGGCTTGATCTGGGATACCTTGTCCGCCGATATCAATCGCCATGAGGCCCGCCACGCGGAAATCGCGGTGCAGCACGCTCGTGATCTCGACGAAAAACTAAAAGCTCTGCCCAGCGCCAGTTCCTGCGAAGCCCTGCAGCAGACCGTATCGGAGCTCACCGACCAGGTGACACGAGAACATGATGCAGACCAGATCCGATTCGACAGGATTGAGGCCGTCAATTTTAACAATCGGATCATGCGGCTGCTGACATATCGGTATCACAAAACGCAAAAGCCCTGACCTGGCTGCCAATCCCCGCAGAAAATCAACGGGATCCTCCAGCAGGCGCAAAAGCAGACCCATCGGGCTTGCGAGAACTTTCCGGTGAATACAACCGGAAATCACCCGTAATTTCTTGGTATAGAATTTTTGCAAATCCTAAAATAAAATGGCGTTATTGATTGGTGCTGATGCGTAATTCCAGCCTGGTTCTTCCCCCGGTGCGTCCAAACATCGCTGGCGTCTTCTCCCATGCCAGCCGATAGCGCACCCTCTTGCCTCGCTCGTCCTTGAGAAGAGCGGGGCTTTTTTCTGTTCAAGCAAAAATTGGCAGAGACTTCGACCGAGGCGCCGGATACCGGTTCAGCCTTGGCGTTCCGGCACATGCACGACCAGCCCGTCAAGCGCCGGGCCGATCTTGATCTGACAGGAAAGCCTGGAATTTGGCCGGACATCCGAGGCGAAATCCAGCATGTCCTCTTCCATCGGTGCCGGACCGCCGGTCTTTTCCGCCCAGGCATCATCGACATAGACATGACAGGTGGCACAGGCACAGGCGCCGCCGCATTCCGCATCAATGCCCGGAACCGAGTTGCGGACGGCATTTTCCATCACGGTGGAGCCGTCGGCGGCATCGAGGTCAAAGCGGGTGCCGTCAAAGGCGACGATGGTCAACTTGGTCATGAGATCTATCCGAGGCTTAAGGGCATTGCGGCAAGACCGGCGCTGCGGCTTTGCCCATAGCAATGCGGGAAAACAAACGACGGCAGTCTTCTTTCAATTCCGTCGGCCAGTCAACTCCGCGCCCAGGTCAACCCCTCGTGTAAGTCGACCTGTATGATGCAGATGCTGGTGCGGTGAGCTAAATGGTTCTTTTTCAGATCCGGCAGAGCTTGAGAATGAAATGCTCAGCTTCGACAACGGTTGCGGTGATCGCTGCAATGCGAGCGGCATCGGCGCCCTTGCTCTCGACTTCGCCGGCCGCATGCGCAACCTTGAATGCGCCGACGGCGCTCGCAGCACCCTTTAGGCGATGGGCAATCGCAACCGGATCGGCCGTCGCAGCGGCAAGCCCCTGGAGACAACTGCGGGCCTGCTTGGCAAACATCTGCAGAACTTCGATTTCAAGCGCCTTGTCGCCCATGGTCTGGGTGGCCAGATGCACGAGGTCGATCGGTCTTTCCTTCGAGGGAGTCAGCCCGGATTGCACTTCTGGAGCTTCGAAAGCGATGTTGACGGCAGCCATGACCCTGTAAATCCTTTTTTGTTTTGGTACGGTTCTCGTTTTAGAGCATGCTTGTCAACAGTGGGATTGGGGTTAAATTCGGGCTGGGAGCCTGCGGAAATTTCGCGTTATGGTTAATTTCCGTTAAAGGGCGACAGATTACGTGTTTTCGAAGCCGCAGATCCTTTAAATTGTGTTAATAAGCCTGCGATCTCCTTAGGATAAGCCAAGGCGTTAATTGTAACGCTACCTGGAATGTGTCACTACGGAACGGTAAGAAAGGCGGATTGGGCCCAAGGCTTTGCTGCTCGCTTCTGTAGTGCTATGGATGACCGTTGCAATGCGGGGTATGAAGCAAGTTCGGACCAAGTCTGCCAGAAATCCAGCCCGATGATCGGCAAGCCGATCTTAGCGGGGGTACGGGACTGGATGATCAAGGTGTTAGCCGTGTTTGCCGGGCCTCAGCAGCGATCCGGTCAGGCAGGACGGCCTGAGTAGGCGTAAGCGAGGCGTACCTATGGCGACCAAAAAGACAAGCGAGTCGATTGACGATAGCGCTTTCCAGGCCCTCGAGGCAGCCCTGAGGATCGACTTCGAGGAAGAAGACGATACGCCAGTGCCAAGCCCCGCGCCTGCAGCGGAGGCAAGAATGTCCGACACACCGAGACAGACGCGGCCCGCAGCCCGCGCACCCGCCCCGCAAGCCGCGCCTAAAGCGGATGCTGCGGCCGCAGAGAGGGAGCGCGCCCGCGCCGCTGCCCAAGCGAAAGCCGCCAAGTCTCAGAAATCCGCAACACCATCCGCTGACTCGGCTCCGAAATCCCCTGCCTTTGCGCCTGCCAATGATGCCTCCCGCCGTACTTCCTCCGCGATCCTGAAGTCGCTGGACAATGGCTCGATGGGTGGTGCCGTGCGCAACGCCACAATCGTCTCGCTGCTTTGGGCGGCTGGAGGCGTGGTCCTGTCACAACTGCTTTATGGTTCGCAGATCTGGAGCGGTGGCGCCGGCGTGATTTTCGCCAACCCCGGTATCATCGCAATCCTCGTCGGCACTGTTCTGCCGATTTTTGTATTTTTCTCCTTCGCAATCATGATGTCGCGGGCGCAGGACATGCGCAATGCCGCCCGGTCCATGGCGGAAGTGGCGCTGCGGCTGTCAGAGCCGGAAACGGTGGCCTCCGAGCGGATCATGTCCGTTGGGCAGGCTGTTCGCCGCGAAGTCTCTGCCATGAACGAAGGCATCGAGCGCACCATTGCCCGTGCCACCGAGCTCGAGACACTCGTTCACTCTGAAGTGACGGCGCTGGAACGCAGCTATACGGACAACGAACTGCGGGTACGCAGCCTGGTGCAGGAACTGTCGGCTGAGCGTGACGCTATCGTCAACCACGCCGACCGCATTCGCTCCTCCATTGTCGGCGCCCATGACCAGTTGAAGGAAGACCTGTCGCTTGCGACAGAGGAAATCGGCATCCGTCTGGCCACCTCTGGTGAAGCCTTCGCCTCGATGATCGACATGCGTGCCGCATCGATCATGGAAAAGTCGAATACGGCCGCCACGACGCTCGGCTCGTTGTTGACCGCCAAGACCGACGAGATGGTCCAGACGCTCGGCGCTGCCGGCTTCTCGCTGTCGAGTGAGTTCGACAACCGGCTGCAGACGCTGACTAGCTCGATGTCGAGCCATGGCGACGAGATTTTGCGCCAGTTCGAGACCCGAGCCTCCACACTCGACGCAAACACCGAAAAGCTTAACGCAGCGCTGAACGATCGCGCCCGCCAGCTTAACGAAACTCTTGTCGCCCGCACCCGGGAAATTGCTCAGAGCTTTACGCAGGGCGAGGCCTCGATCAGCGGTAGCCTGGAAAGTGCGCTCAGCCGCCTCAATGCGTCGCTGGAAGAGAAGTCCGTTTCCTTCCGCCAGAGCCTGCAGACCAACGCCGAAGATGCGCTTGTCGATATCGACCTGCGCTCAGGCCTGTTCGAGGATCGGATGCAGGCAACGATCGGCCAGATCAACGCCACCTTCGACGACCGGATGACCGAATTCGCCACCGCCTTCGATCAGCGCGCCGGCACGCTGGACAGCAAGCTCAGCGAGAGCCTGATGCGGATCAACGAGTCGATGGCTGGAGGTTCCGAGTCTATCGAGGGCATTCTCTCGTCGTCGATCGATCGCCTCGGCAACACCATGACCGACCAGTCCTTCGCGCTCGCTGCAACGCTGGGCGGCAGCCAGGAAGTGCTGAGCGAAGCTCTGTCGAGCCATTCCCGCGAACTGGCCGAGGCATTGGAACGCCGCCGTCGCGAACTGGACGAGACCATTACCAACGCCCAGAGCCGGATCGACCAGATCATGGCAGAGCGCGGCTCTGCCCTCACCGAAGCGCTGGCCGTCAGCCAGAACCGTTTCGACGAAACCCTGGGCAGCCGTTCCGAAGCCGTCATCAATCAGCTGACCGGCAGCCACGAGCGAATTTCCGACCTGTTGCAGAATGCTTCCTCTGGCATCATCGAGGCGGTATCTTCCAGCGAAGGCCGTCTCGCCGAAACACTCGACCGCAAGGCGCAGACAATCATCGACGCGGCTGATGGCGCTGATGCCCGCATCGAAGCTGCACTGAGCGACAAGGCAGATGCCATCCGCGCCGCCTATGAAACCAATCACGAGCGCCTGACGTCTGTTCTGGATGCCAAGGTCGAGCAACTCGAGCAGACCGCAATCGCTGTCGACAGCCGCGTTGAAGCCGCTTTCGCCAACAAGGCCGACGCCATTCGTGCGGCCTATGAGGAGAGCGAAGTCCGCCTTACCCGCACGCTGGATAGCAAGGTCGACCAGATATCGGATGCCGCAACCGAAGCCGATATGCGCATCGAGCTTGCTCTTGGCAACCGCATGGACACCATCCGCAGCGTCTACGAAGAGAGCGAGAATCGGCTGGCCGGCACGATCGATGCCAAGCTCGGCGCGCTCACCGAAACGCTCGGACAGGCAGACACGCGCATCGAACAGGCATTTGGCACCAAGGCCGATCAGGTCCTGTCCGCCTATGAACAAAGCGAAGCACGGCTTGCCCGGACGCTCGACACCAAGATCGAGCAGATCAGCGATGCCGCTTCCGATGCCGACATGCGTATCGAGCTTGCGCTCGGCAACCGCATGGATACGATCAGGGCCGTCTATGAAGAGAGCGAAAGCCGATTGGCTGGCACGATCGATGCCAAGCTCGGCGCGCTGACCGAAACGCTCGGCCAGGCAGACACTCGCATTGAACAGGCATTCGGCACCAAGGCCGATCAGGTGCTGTCCGCCTATGAACAAAGCGAAGCTCGGCTTGCCCAGACACTCGACACCAAGATCGAGCAGATCAGCGACGCCGCGTCCGATGCCGACATGCGTATCGAGCTTGCACTCGGCAACCGCATGGACACGATCAGGGCCGTCTACGAAGAGAGCGAAACCCGCCTCGCCGGCACGATTGACGAAAAGCTTAATGCCCTGACCGATACGCTCGGTCATGCCGATAGCAGGATCGAACAGGCGTTTGGCTCGAAGGCTGACCAGATGCGTGCCGTCTATGAAGAAGGGCAGGCCCGCCTCACCCAAACGCTCGACAGCAAGGTCGAGCAGTTGACGGACGTCGCTGCAGAGGCCGACATGCGCATCGAATTCGCGCTCGGCAGCAAAGTCGACCAAATCCGCTCCGTCTACGAAGACAGCGAAGCGCGTCTTGCCGGCACAATCGATGCCAAGCTTGGCCAGTTGATCGAGACCGTTGGCTTTGCCGACAGCCGCGTGGAACAAGCGCTGGGCGCAAAGGCCGACCAGATCCGCCAGGCCTATGAGGCCAATCATGGCCGCTTAGAGGAAATGCTCGACAGCCGCATCAATCAGGTTCTCGACACCGCGACGGAAGCAGATCTGCGCATGGCGCTCGCTTTCGGCAACAAGGCAGACGACATCCGCGCCGCCTACGAGGAAAATCAGGGCCGTCTGGAACAGACACTCGAATCCCATTCCGGCCGGCTCACCGAAACGCTTGGCCAGTCCACTGAGCGGGTCGAGCGGGTATTTGCCCAGTCGACGGACCGGGTGGAACAAGTCCTTGGTTCCGGCGTGTCGCGTATCGAAACCGACCTCACCGGCAGCGTATCGCGACTGGAAACGTCCTTCGAAGACAATCACAATCGTCTGCGCCAGACGCTTGATGAACGCGGCAACGCGATCACCACGGCTCTGGAACAGGCGCGCACGGGTCTAGAAGAAACGCTTGCAGACCAGGGTATGGCGATCGGTGCCTCGATTGCTGCCAGCGCCGGCATGCTTGAAATGTCGCTCGAAGAGCAACAGGACCATCTGCGCACCACGATCGATGCCTCCAGCCGCGAGCTGCAGGACCGGCTGCGTGGATCAGCTGGTGCTATTGCTGGCGAATTCGGCCAGGCTGCGCGTGAAATCAGCCGCACGGCTGAGGAGTTCTCTACTCGTGTCGAAGGCTCGCTCGATGGCGTTGCAACTCGCCTGTCGGAAACCGGCACACGGATCGAGACCAGCCTCGGCAGCCTCGAGCAACGCATTCAGGGCAGCCTGGAAGGTGTCGATCTCAAGGTCAGCAATGCCGGTGACAATGTCGCTGCCAAGCTGACCGAGAAGGTCTCCGACCTTGAGCGCGTCACCAGCGATGCGACCCAGCGGATTGAACAGACCCTGGGCGAAGCTACTCAGCGCGTGGCCGAGACCTTCGACAGCCGCACGTCCCAGATCGACGAGCGCCTGTCCACCATGGACCGCGCCCTCAACATCGGCCTGCAGAACGTCAACAACACGATCGAAGGCAAGGCCGCAGGGCTTGCTTCTTCGTTGCGCGAAGCCGTGGTCGACGCGACCCGGGAAATCGACAGCGAGGCGCAGAAGTCCGCTGAATTGCTGAGCCGCACCGGCCAGGAATTCACCGACGCAATGACGGCCCGCAACGAGGAATTCACTCGCTCGGTGCGCGACCAGGCAGAAGACTTGACCCGCCGTATTTCCGAGACCCAGAACCGTCTCGCTGGCCAGGGTGCTCAGATTGCCCAGAGCTTCTCCGACGCTGGCGACGCTATCGTCGGCAAGGTTTCGGCTGCGGAAGCCACGATTACTGCCAAGGCCGGCGCAATTGCCGGCACGCTGACCGATGCCGAGAAGGCTCTGGAAGAACGCGCAGAAGCGATCCGCGCCGCGCTTTCGGCAACGACCGGCGACATGACGACTGCTCTCGACAATGTCGACAAGGCGCTCGACGCTCGCGGCAATGCCATCCGTACGACGCTGGACGAGCGCACCCGCGAACTTAACTCCATGCTGTCGGGCCGCACCTCGGAGCTCGCCCGCCTGATCGAGGAAAAGGCGAAGCCGACCGTCGAGCAATATGCCCAGGTTGGCCGCGAAGCCGCGGAGCGTATCGCTCACGCTGCCGACCAGAGCGCCGACAGCCTGCGCCGTGAAAACGCCAAGCTGGCCGATGCGCTGGCCACCCGCGCTGCCGAAGCCGCCCGCCAGATGAGTGCAGCTGAAGACAGTCTCACATCCAGCGCCGGCCAAATGATCGACCGGATCAGTGAGACCAATCAGGTCCTGCATTCGGTTGTCGAGCAGGCAGCACAATCCATGGCAGATGCCGACCGTCAGTTCGGCGCAACAACCGAAAGGCTTGCCTCGACCACCGACCGCGCTGCTGATGTCCTGGCCACTTCCGGCCGCCTGCTTGAGAGCAATCTCGAGCGGCTGTCGAACGTCTCAAACCAGGCGCTGTCGCAGGTCACTGGCATTGTTGGCCGGTTCGGCGAGCACGCCAAGGTTCTGGGCCAGGCCTCTGAACTGCTCGGTGCTGCTCAGTCAAATCTCGCCGGCACGCTCGAAGAGCGCCAGCAGGCCCTTCGCGATCTGTCTATCGGCATCGTCAAACGGTCAGAAGAAATTGAAAACACGATGAAGTCGCTGGCCGGCATGGTCGACGGTGCCTTCTCGCAAGCCGAACAGCGCTCCAGTCAAGTGGCTGGCAATCTGCGCCAGGGTATCGAGACCTCGTTTGCCGATATCGGCCAGATCCTCGGCGATACCGAAGAAAAGGCGCGCTCGGCAGCCGGCTCCATGCGCGAAGCGCTCCTGTCTGCTGGTGAGGACGCGACCCGCTCTATCGAACGTACGCTGGGCGAAGCCGAAAAGCGCTCTGGCGAACTGGCCAACCGCCTGCGCGGTGGCCTGTCGTCCTCGCTTGCCGATGTCGACCGTATTCTTGCCGAGGCTGGCCAGAAATCGGACGGCACTGCCAACCAGATGCGCGAAGCGGTACGCTCTGCCGTTGAGGATGCTCTCGGCCGGTTCTCGGGCGCGACCGACGAGATCCGTCGCTCCGCCCAGGAAATCCGCCAGGAACTGGATCTGACCCGCAACGAACTGAAGCGCGGCGCCTTCGACCTGCCGGAAGAAGCCAAGGAAAGTGCTGGCGCCATGCGTCGTGCTGTCGCCGAACAGATCAAGGCCTTGCAGGACATTTCCCAGCTCGTCGGCCGCAGCGCCCAGCAGTTGGAAATCGCCACGCCTGCTCCACGTGCGGCGCAACCTGCACCGGCTCCGGCCCCCGCACCCGCGCCGGTCCAGCCTGCTCCCGCAGTCTTGGCGCCGCAGGCTTATAGCCAGCAGCCACAGCGTCCGACCCAGCCTGTGCAGTCGGCTCCGCCCGCACCGGTCCAGAACCGTCCAGTGATTTCCGCTGGCCCGGCACAGTCCCCGGCGCAGGCCGCTCCACGCACCACCGCCGGCTCGCTCGGCCTGCGTGGCAGCCTGCAGGGCGACCAAGCCGCTCCGGCCCAGGGTGAGGCCTCTGGTGGCTGGATCAGCGATCTCTTGCGCGGTGCCTCGCGTGAGGAGCAGACGATCACCTCGCCTGCCCGCGCCCGCCCGGCCCCGACTGAAGCGCCGCGCAGCAATGACAGCCGCAATCCCCGCCACATGGTGGAATCATTGAACTCGCTGTCGGTCGACATCGCCCGCGCCATCGATCACGATGCGTCGGTGGATCTCTGGCGCCGCTACCAGCGGGGCGAGCGCGATGTCTTCACCCGCCGGCTCTACACGCTGAAGGGCCAGCAGACCTTTGACGAGATCAAGCGCAAGTACGACCGCGAACCGGAATTCCGCACCGCTGTCGATCGCTACATCGCTGACTTCGAAAAGCTGCTCTCCGACGTTGCCCGCACCGACCGCGACAAGTCGATCACCCAGTCCTATCTGACGTCGGATACGGGCAAGGTTTACACCATGCTGGCCCACGCGGCCGGCCGGTTCAGCTGATCGATAAGACATGTTCTGACTCAGACAAAACCCCGGCCTAGGCCGGGGTTTTGCGTTCGGGGAGGTATCCTGCTGTCACTTAGCTTTGGCGGACGATGGTGCCGATCACGTTGATGAGGATGCGGGCAGCGGTCAGGGCCGATAGCCCATCGATATCGGCTGGAGGGTAGAATTCAACGAGATCGAAACCCACGATCCTTCCGCGGTTTCCGACACCTGCTATCAAGTCGATCACCTGAGTGTATGTGAGGCCACCCGGGGCCCGCGCTGCAACACCCGGAAACAGACTTGGATCAAGACCGTCGCAGTCCAACGTGATAGCCACTCTTGCGCCCTCGGGTATGTGCCGTAGAGCTGATTGGATACCGTCTGTGTGAACTGCACGCGCCGTGACGATATGGCTGCCATAGCGTTGAGCCGCGTCGAGTTCGGACAGACTCGCACTACCGACACTCCGGCATCCCCACCTGCACCATGCCCGCGACGTGCGGCATTTCGCTAATCCTGCGCATCGTACTGGAATAGCCGTAATGCTCGCCATCTACCTCGTCGCGCCAGTCGATATGGGCATCAATCTGCAAGATCCAGACCGGCTCCTGATCGGCAAAGCCGTTGAGAAATGGAATGACGAGGGAGTCATCACCGCCGAGCAGAATGGGGACGGCTGATGCCGATACAATGTCGTGTGTCTTTGTCTCGACACGCGTTCGGTTGCCGCGATTGTCATGCATTGCAGTGGGGATGTCGCCAATGTCGACGCAACAATGGGGACCTCCGGCGAACAGCGGACCGCCAAGATCAAAATCCCAATGATCGATAAGGCCTGCGTCCTCATGGCTGGCGGCACGTAAGGCGGCGGGGGCAAGAGCATGTCCGCCACTATCCTTGGCAGGATAAGTGGTGCCGTGGCCAGCTCCGAATATCACGATTGCAGGCTTCCGGCCGTCGGCAAGAGCCTTTGGGAGATGAAGAAAGGAAGATTCGGCCATTATTTCCACCAAAGCTCTCCAGGAACAACTGCCTTCTAAACTACTTCCTAATCAGCGGAGCCGGCAATTGTTTGATGCAAATTGACGAATTGCCTCATCATCGGCCCTTTAGAAATTCGCTCCGGGTTCAGAAATATACGACCACAAGATGTTTTGCGTGATCACCGCAATGGCCTGGGCTTGGTCTGCTCATCAAAATGAAAGTCGGGAGCCAGCAGATATCGCCCGGTGGCAAAAGCTCTAGTCGGGGTCGATCCCAGCAGAGGACGAAATGACATTGCCAGGGATCAGCTGCCTTTGCTCTCCCTGAAAACCGATCTTGAGGGCAGAGATAAGAACCAAATCTCGAAGAACGCAAATGTCATGAGACGGAATCCTGCTTAAAGTCGTAAACAGCCTCCGGGTATCATTCGCCATAGCCGGCGCAACCGATGTCCAAATACTCAAAACCCGCCTCGAAGGCGGGTTCTGTTTCTATCATTCGATCGATGGCAGTGATTACACCAGCCGGCTCTGCTCCAGCGCCGCTTCCACGAAGCTCTTGAACAGAGGGTGCGGGTCAAGCGGGCGGGACTTCAGTTCCGGATGGTACTGGACGCCAATGAACCACGGGTGGTCAGGATACTCGACAGTCTCCGGCAGCAGGCCATCGGGCGACATGCCTGCGAAGACCAGGCCGCAGTCTTCCAGCCGCTGCTTGTAGTCGACATTGACTTCGTAGCGGTGGCGGTGGCGCTCGGAAATCTCGCTCGAGCCGTAGATGTCGGCAATCCGCGAATCCTTCTTCAGCGCCGCTTTATAGGCACCGAGACGCATGGTTCCGCCGAGATCACCGGCAGACGAGCGCTTTTCCAGCTCATTGCCCTTCATCCACTCGGTCATCAAACCAACGACAGGCTCCGGCGTTTTACCGAATTCCGTAGAGGAGGCGTTTTCGATGCCTGCGAGATGGCGAGCAGCCTCAACGACAGCCATCTGCATGCCGAAGCAGATGCCGAAATAGGGAACCTTGCGCTCGCGAGCGAATTGCGCCGCGAGAATCTTGCCCTCGGAGCCGCGCTCACCGAAGCCGCCGGGCACCAGGATGCCGTTGACCTTTTCAAGATAGGGTGCCGGATCTTCCTTTTCGAAGACCTCCGACTCGATCCATTCGAGCTTGACCTTCACCCGGTTCGCGATGCCACCATGATAAAGCGCCTCGATCAACGACTTATAGGCGTCCTTGAGGCCGGTATATTTGCCGACGATGGCGATGGTCACCTCGCCTTCCGGCGTACGGATGCGGTTGGAAACCTCATCCCAGGCTTCCAGACGCGGCTTGGGCGCCGGTTCGATGCCAAAGGCGGCCAGGACCTCGTTATCGAGGCCTTCCTTGTGATAGGCCATCGGTACGTCGTAGATATTGGCAACGTCGAGCGCCTGAATAACAGCAGACGGCCGCACGTTACAGAACAGCGACAGCTTGCGCCGCTCGGGTTCCGGGATCTCCCGGTCTGCCCGCACCAGCAGGATATCTGGGTGAATGCCGAGCGCCTGCAGCTCCTTGACCGAATGCTGCGTCGGCTTGGTCTTCAGCTCGCCTGCGGCCGGGATATAGGGCATCAGCGTGAGATGCAGATAGACCGCCGTGCCGCGCGGCAATTCGTTGCCCAGCTGGCGGATGGCCTCGACAAAAGGCATGGCCTCGATGTCGCCGACCGTGCCGCCAATTTCGCAGATCACGAAATCATAGTCGCTATTGCCTTCGACGATGAAGTCCTTGATCTCGTTGGTCACATGCGGAATGACCTGAACGGTGGCGCCGAGATAATCGCCGCGCCGTTCCTTGTCGATAATGTTCTTGTAGATCCGGCCGGTGGTGATGTTGTCGGTCTTGGTGGCCGAACGCCCTGTGAAGCGCTCGTAATGACCAAGGTCGAGGTCCGTCTCTGCACCGTCGTCGGTCACGAAGACTTCGCCGTGCTGAGTCGGGCTCATCGTGCCGGGATCGACGTTGAGATAGGGGTCCAATTTGCGCAGGCGCACGCGGTAGCCCCGCGCCTGCAACAATGCTCCGAGTGCCGCGGCCGCTATTCCCTTGCCAAGAGAGGAAACCACGCCGCCTGTGATGAATACATATCGCGCCATGGGCTTCACCGGATACCGTTTCGATTTCGATTCCGCCAGCATTATTTTCAAAGCTGACGACAATACACACAAAGAAAAACCGGCGGACTTGGAAAAGCCCGCCGGAGCGAAGTCAGAACCAGACCGATCAGTTGCCGGTCGGAACCGCGCCGGGCTGTGCCGGAGCCGGGGCTGCGCCCGTGGCAGGTGCCTGAGCACCGCCGGCTGCCGGTGCGGCAGCTCCATTGGTCGAAGATGCGGGTGCGCCGTTGTTGGCCGGAGCTGCCGGCGTGCCAGGTAGCTGGTCGAGGATATTGCCGGATGGAGCCTGCTGGCCTGCTGGTATCCGGTTCAGGATATCGGTCGGCTTTGCCTCGAAGCGCGACAGGATGCCAAGACCAAGAGACGTGAGGAAAAACAGGGCCGCGAGGATCGCCGTCGTGCGGGTCAGGGCGTTGGCCGCACCGCGCGCCGACATGAAGCCGGAACCGCCGCCGATGCCAAGCCCGCCGCCTTCGGACCGCTGAATCAGCACGACGCCGACGAGTGCGATCACGATAATCAGGTGAATGACGATCAGTACGGTCTGCATGGACGATCCATCCTGCCCGCTTGGGGCCAAGTCAAAACAACATTCGGCGGCTCTCTACACGAGGAGCCGCCGCAAAGAAAGCCCTAAATCTCAAAAGATCAGGCAGTCAAATCGGAGTACGCGCCGTATATGGCAAGGAAATCAGCAGCTTTCAAGCTGGCGCCACCGATCAGCGCACCGTCTACATTGGCCACGCCCATCAATTCTCGTGCATTGGACGGCTTGACGGAGCCGCCATAGAGAATGCGCATCTTTGCGCCCTCGCCGCCGAAGCGCCGCGTCAGTTCCGAGCGCATGAAGGCATGGGCCTCGGCGACATCGGATACTGTCGGTGTCAGGCCTGTGCCAATAGCCCAAACCGGCTCATAGGCAATCACGGTATTGTCTGCGCGGGCATCATCCGGGATCGAGCCGGCCAGTTGGCGCTTGAGAATATCGAGCGTCTGGCCAGCCTTGCGCTGGTCGGCGGTCTCACCGATGCAGACGATCGCGGTTAGCTCGGCGGCATGAGCGGCAGAAGCCTTGGCGCGCACGAGATGATCCGTCTCGGCATGATCGGTGCGGCGTTCGGAATGGCCGACGATGACGTGGGTCCCGAAGCAATCCGCGACCATTTCGGCCGAGATATCGCCGGTATGGGCGCCAGATGCATTCTGGTGGCAATCCTGAGCGCCGATCAAAAGCGGGCTGTCATCGCACAGCGCGGTCGCCACATAGAGCAGCGTTGCGGGCGGGCAGATCAGGCTTTCGACCTTCTCGCTGAGCGGCCCCTTGACGCCTTCCGCCATGGCCTTGATTTGGTCCAGCGACTCACGGGTTCCGTTCATCTTCCAATTGCCCGCGACAAGCGGACGAACATCTGGTGTCATATCGCTCCAACCCACCCTCTTTGTCCGAAAGAACACCAGCCCCAGCAATTCTGCTGAAGATGCCCTTCGGAACAGCATAAATCATCTGTTTCATACCTCGACGCTCTATAAAAGGGCGTGACGGCAAAAAAGGCAAGGTGCAATGCAGCATGCCGCTAATTCAAGCAGAGCATCGGCTTTCACCCCTCGTTTAGCGGGGTTAAAGCGCAGCTGCGACCTCGACCACTGCTAACGAATCAGCCAGTTGAGAACCGCGCGCCAATCTGTCATCCGCACTGGCGTACCGTGCGATCCCGTGAGAAACAGCGTGAAGCGGGTCGGGTAGCCGGCGCGGTGCAGCCGATCGTAGAGCGCGATCTGGTCGCCAGCGGCGTAGACGCTATCGCGGCTGCCATGGGTGAACCAGATCGGCAGCTTTCGTTTGAAGGCGGCGCTGTTGCCAAAATCGGGATCGGTGGCGCCGCCGAGGATTGCCATGCCTGACAGTTTGGAGACGATCTTGTCGTTGCGGGTAATACCCCAGCAGACGAAACTGCCCATCGAGGCGCAAGAGAGAACCACCGGTTTCCCGCCGGAATGGGCTGAGGCATAGTCGATCAGCGCCGATACCTGGGTGACGCCGGCCTGGTCGAAGGACCGGACCGTCGGCGCGTAATAGGTGCCGCCATTGTCGGTCGCGAGGTTCTTCAGCCGATTGAAGTTTCCGCCAAACTTGTAATCATCTGCCCCGAGGCGCCGATCGCCACCGCGACCGTGAATGAAGATGACCGTGAAGGCGGCGCCATCGATAGGGCCAGTGCGGGTCACCTCCATCTTGCCGGCATCGCCCAGATCGAGCGTCTCGTCCTTTTGAAAATGCCGAACGCCGAGCGAGACATACGGCGCCTTGACCCGGCGCTCAGGAATTTCATCGCGGCCGTTGATGTCGCGCATTTCCTGGTAATCGATGGTCTGGAAGTCACCCTTGTCACGGCTTTCCATAACCGTCTGACCGGCAAACAGCTCGTCCTTGAACGGTTTCAACTCGACGCCGGCGGCGCTGGCAGTGCAGGCAAAAGCGGCAGAGAAGCTTAGAACAGCAGAGGCGAAGAAATGAACTGTGGACATCCGCATCGGGATCAGGTCTCCTTGACGGCGCAGCCTTGCCACGCCGCTGCGAGAAACGCAAAAGTTTTCCGTAAAATGATGCGGGATGTGAACCTGACCGTGCCGGGCATGTGGCTCTCGCACAATGTTCGACGCCAGTGTAGAGGGCTCGTCCCTGTTTTACAGCCGATTGATTTCTGCGGCGGTATTGAGTTAGAACGGGAACAAACCGGAAACTACAGCCTGAGCATCACCAGACATCGGTCTTCAACGATTAACCGATGAAGACCCACCGCATCGGAAACATTCGATGCAAGCAAAGCTTGAAGCAAGTGACAGACAAGATCATGGACGACAAAAACGATCTCTTCGCCGCCCTGCCGACGCCGCCTGCCAAGGCCGCCAAGGCACAGACAGCGAGTGCGACCCCTGTGCCGGCTGCCAGCGACACCCCTGCCCGCACCGGGGCTTCGTCCAGGCCAGCGCCGATCTCCGCCAACAATCCCGATGACTACGGCGCGTCTTCCATTCGCGTGCTCGAGGGTCTTGAGCCGGTACGCATGCGTCCGGGCATGTATATCGGTGGCACGGATGAAAAGGCGCTACATCACCTGTTTGCCGAAGTCATCGACAACTCGATGGACGAGGCGGTTGCCGGGCATGCCAACTTCATCGACGTGCATCTGGATGCGGAGGGCTTCCTCACCGTTTCCGATAACGGTCGCGGCATTCCCGTCGAGCTGCATCCGCAAGTACCGGGCAAGTCGACGCTTGAAGTGATCATGACCAAGCTGCATGCCGGCGGCAAATTCGACGGCAAGGCCTATGAGACGTCGGGCGGTCTGCACGGCGTCGGCGTTTCCGTCGTCAACGCCCTATCCGATCTGCTGGAAGTGGAAGTGGCGCGCAATCGCAAGCTCTATCGCCAGCGTTTTTCCAGAGGCGTGCCGCTCGGCGGGCTGGAGGAACTCGGCGACGTGCACAACAGGCGCGGCACGCGGGTGCGCTTCCACCCCGATCCGCAGATTTTCGGCGACCACGCCAAATTCGATGCCGGCCGGATCTTCCGAATGGCGCGCTCCAAGGCATATTTGTTCGGCGGCGTAGAGATCCGCTGGTCCTGCGATCCGGGCGTTGTCATCGCCGGCGGCGAAATCCCTGATAAGGCCGTGTTCCATTTCCCGGGCGGGTTGAAGGACTATCTGGCGGCGACACTCGGCAAGGATTTCACCGTCACCCGAGAAATCTTCGCCGGCAAGACCGACAAGACCGGCGGCCACGGGGCGATGGAATGGGCAATCACCTGGTATGGCGGCGATCCGCAGGTACATTCCTACTGTAATACCATTCCGACCCCTGAAGGCGGCACCCATGAAGCCGGCCTGCGCATCGCACTGACCCGGGGCCTGAAAAACTATGCCGAACTGACCCAGAACAAGCGTGCCCAGCAGATCAGCACCGATGACGTGATGATCTCGGCGGTCGGCATGCTCTCGGTCTTCATCCGGGAGCCGGAATTCGTCGGTCAGACCAAGGACAAACTGGCAACGGTCGAGGCGCAGCGGCTGGTCGAGAACGCCCTGCGCGATCCCTTCGACCACTATCTCGCCGATAACCCGAATGAGGCAGCAAAGCTGCTGGATTGGGTGATCGAGCGTGCCGAAGAGCGCCTGCGGCGGCGCAAGGAAAAGGAAGTCAACCGCAAGACGGCGGTGCGCAAGCTGCGGCTGCCTGGCAAACTGGCAGATTGCGCGCAAAACACCGCGGAAGGTGCCGAACTGTTCATCGTCGAAGGGGATTCGGCCGGTGGCTCGGCCAAGCAGGCGCGCAACCGCGCCAATCAGGCGATCCTGCCCTTGCGCGGCAAGATCCTCAATGTCGGCAGCGCCAGCCGCGAAAAGCTGATGGCCAACCAGCAGATCGCCGACCTGATCCAGGCGCTCGGCTGTGGCACACGCACCAAGTATCGCGACGAAGACCTCCGCTACGAGCGCATCGTCATCATGACAGATGCCGACGTCGACGGCGCCCATATCGCCTCGCTACTGATCACCTTTTTCTACCAGGAAATGCCCGAATTGATCCGAGGCAATCACCTCTTTCTCGCCGTGCCGCCGCTCTACGTGATCCGGCAGGGCGCGAAGACCGTCTATGCCCGCGACGACGCGCACCGCGCCGAGCTGATGGACACCGTCTTCAAGGGCAAAAAGGTCGAAATCGGCCGCTTCAAAGGCCTCGGTGAAATGATGCCGGCGCAGTTGAAGGAAACCACCATGGACCCGGCCAAGCGCTTGCTCCTGAAAGTCGAAATCGACGAGGTGGATTTCGAAGGCACCCGCGACGCCGTCGACGCGCTGATGGGCACCAAGCCGGAAGCCCGCTTCCGCTTCATTCAGGAACGGGCCGCCTTTGCGGATAATCTGGATATTTGAGGTGAGAAACCAACCCTAGTACTGGCCAAACAGCCCTAGTACTGGCCATTTTGGAAACTGAAACTGGCCAACGCCTCAAACGACTATCTCCGGGCACCTAAAATTGCCCGGAAAATGCCCTTTAGAACAAACAGTGAAAACAAGACAGAGTAGCTGAGAAACCACTGTCGCGTCCGACCAAACTTGAGCGACCGCTCAACTAGGCTGGATTTTCCAACGTAGTGGAACGGCTCCTCGGAGCCAGATAAGCAGCCTCAGCCGCTGACGGTGATTGCTTTCGAACTTCGACAGGAAGGTCTGGAGATTTGGACCGTTGGCTAGAGCATCTTGTAGCGAGAATCGTGGGTGCCGACCAACGCCATGTGTTCGCCGCCGAAGACGTTCGAAACAATATCAACGTTGGGCAAGACACCAAGTGCAGTCCACTTCAGGGTCATCTAAATCTCTCCGGGGTTGCCTGCCGCTACTCAATCCCGGCATTATGTCTGCAATACGCAGCCAAGAAATTTCGCGCGACGACATCCGCCAGACAGAATTTATCAACGGTTGATCCGCCAGTTAACCATTCTCGGAAAGCATCCGGCTTATCTCGACCGGGATGGCTGAGATTGCTCGAACGAAATCGATATAGATTTATGGCATGATCCTTCACATCATCGGATATCCGTAAGATTGAAGATACCGTCGCGATTGACGGCAGCATATTTATGAGACCTATCTTCCGGAGTTCGGTCGACGCTTCACGGATCGCTTCCGGCTTGTTTGCGCGCTTGGAAAAACTCTCCGCAAAGCCTGCTGCAAACTGACGTTCTTCCTGCCGGATGCTGTCCGCTCGGTCTTTCCGCACCGAGGTCATCACGCCATTGACGATCGCCTCGACGCAGAGAACGTAATGCTGGAGGATCGAACGCTGGAGCGGTTTCGCCCCTGCAGTGCTTTGTAGCTGCCAGGCGGTCAGCAGATGGATGTAGGCGTTTTCGGCAACAGAGTCCTTGTCGATCTCCGAAAATAGCGCCCGGACTTCCGTCAAATCGGCTTCAAACAACGGGTCCGGCTCTTCAAATATCGCTATGGTAGCCGACTGCGACCAAGCCGTGATCTCTTGTTGCTCGCCTACTCGTCGCAGACGGCGAAGCTCGGCGTGATACCTCCTGCCAGCAATCGAAAGGCTCAGTGACAGAAGCAGCCGGTCAGCTATACGCTGTGCGGTGTCGGAAGCTTCGTCGGCATTAGATGCTTGGACATCGATCTGGAGGCGGTGCCGACTTTGCACCTCATCCCGCGGAGGATAGCAGACGACTTGGGAGTCTAAAGAAGCCTCCATCTTCATCACAGGTGGCCGAACCTTTTTCGAGTCTTCGAAGGCGGCATCCGATAGAGGAGCCAGAACGATGCGATCCGAAAATCTGAACTCGTCAGCAGGGAGCTTCGGTCCTGTGATGATCCACCAAGTTTGCCATTGATCCGCAACTGCTGAGGACTGAGATCGCATGGTGGTACTCCAGATTGAACCAATCCATCGATAGCTGATCCGGAAACCTTTTCAACACGTCGTTAGGACAACGTTGTGGAAATGACCAAATTGGACGGTCAGTACGAATCGGGGGCGGCGAGCATCGTTGCACCGCAGGAATAACGGCTTGGTCTCGGCACCTGATCCTCCGATAAAGAAATCATTATTGGCTCAAACAACCCGCCGGTGACCGCTTTTGGCAAGATTTCAGTGTGGGTCGGCAAAATGCCGTGCGGACGACGGGCGATTACCCAATGATTTCAGAGGAGCTTAGGCAAGGTGTGGGTGCGTATAACACCTATCGCCTCGCCGGATCCTAATCACTCGCTCATTTGCCGAATCGTCCCAGTCATCAACTATCCCGCTAGTTTCAACCATCTAAAGACCCATGCGTTCATGCGTTTGCCGACACAGTTCGATATCCGGGTGCCGCGAAGGACTCGAAAACGGTGACGGACATAAAGCCTTCTATCCGGCACATTGCGGACTTCTCCCGACATTTGATCCGTCGTTTTAACCCGCCAAAAACGACCGGCGTCTATAGATGTCTCAAGTACCGCGCGAGGTTGCCGTTGAGCGCTTTAACTCGTCAAGGTTTATTGGCCTGGTGCGCACGGCGAAGAGACGTCGTCGTCGCGGCTCCGGTCCTCGACATCAGGCGAGAAACCTCGTCAGTATGGGATCGGGGCACCGCTTACCCCAAGAACTCGGTGCCAGCGAAGGTTTCGAATTTCGTTCCCAATAGGCGGAGACAGCTTTGAAAAAATTCAATCCCATTCGAACGCGGGAGGTGATTGGTGAGACTACAGCCCGCGTACTTCGTACCGAATATGATCCCGCGAGGCCGATGGGGAATTTTGCGGTGCATGACATCAACGATGTTATCTCTGCTTGGCTGGTGCGTCATGACAAGGAAATAACACCCGTTCTTCCACGTGCGCTCCAATGGTTGGACAAGGCCATCGAGGGAAAAGAAGAGGAAAGGTTTGGTCCTTTTCCCTGTTCCCACCGCAGGACTTTGCACTGGGCTAAGGCCCTTGGCCACTGGATGCACGGTGAAGGAAACGACGAAGCATCGTGGAAAACCGCTCAGGATGCAGAAATTGAATACATGCGAACCGGCTTTACCAAAGTACTCGGTGTCGACAAGTTTGATTACAAGCACCAACGTTTCGTTCCTCAGGAAGTCAAGGGCCTGCCGTATAGCTCACGGAGACTGCTCGTCGACGGAACTCTTGACGATTTCATGGCGTTCAGCCTCCAGGCTGGTCAATACGACACCGCAGTCGAGGAATATGAGCGACACTTAAAGCCGAAAAACCCATCGATCAAAACAACGTTAAAACCACGAGCGTTTGCCTATGCGCTTTGTCTAAAGAAATTAGGACGGGCGCGGTTTGGCGAAAATGACCTGTTGGAGGCCGGGCAGCGAATGTTGCGGGCCAACCTCGAGGGGTGGTTGGGAGGCGGCCAATATAAGCGTGCGGCCACATGGTTGAAGATCGTCTATTGGGACCGCGACCAGACCCTGACGCCACTGGAGACCATCCTTAAAGCCTATGACAACATGCCAAACGTACCGTTGCCTGATTTCATGCTGGCAACCTGGTCTGAACTTGAGCCAAATTCCCTTCGAATGAGGTGGGCACAGTTAGTCAAAAGACTTCGGTTCAAATGAGGTTTTGCCTTGGTAACGGGAGCACTGATTTCGAGCTGAGGATGAACATCAGCTATCAAACGATGACGCGGAAGGTAGAATCAGGACAGCGGTTACGCTCGGTCTCGCCGAACTGCTCCGCCGAGCGAAGCAGAGAAAGCGAAAATCCGGTGTTCCGACGCGATGATCTCCACCAAACCGAGACTACCCGCTCCTTGACCGAATCGTCTCGATCATCAACTATCCCGCTAGTTTCAATCATCTAAAGCACCCATGCGTTTGCCGACGCAGTTCGATATCCGGGTGCCGCGAAGGACTCGGAAAACAGTGACGGACAGGTGGCTGGGTGTGCATGTCTCTGGTGACGGACTGATCGTAGTCGACGCCGAGGTTCCTGACGACGGCCCCATCGTCATCGTGGCGGACGAATCATGGAAGCTAGAAAAGGGTGATCGCCCCGAGGCCTTCCAGACGATCTACAGGCGCCTCTCGGACTATGTCCGGGACAAAGGCGTAGTGAAGGCAGTCATCAAGGAGAGCGCCGCGAACGCGCGCGGCATGGGCCTTGCGCATCTCCAGGCAGCGGAGCTACGTGGTGTCGCCATATGCGCTCTCGCCTGCGGTTGCCCGGTCGAGCAGGTTTCAAAGGCTCGCATCAGTAAAGGTTTCGGAAAACGCAAGGCCGACGACTATCTGAAGGACAACGACTTCTGGAAGGAAAACGTCGATGGTGTCGCCATGCGCAGCGGCAGCCGCGAGGCGGCTCTCCTGATACTGGCGACCCGCTGACATGAGCGAGTTTTCCTCCAATCTTAAGATCGGGCCCAAGCTCGGCAACGGTCATTTCGGCGACGTTCACTTGGGAAGCGACGACATACACGAGCAACTCGCCATTAAGGTAATCCGCCCGAAGAACACCGACACTCCCGAGAAGTGGGAGGAGCGCAAGGGGAACCTCGTGAAGGAGGGCGCCAACCTGAAGAAGGCGACCCACGACAACGTCGTCCAGGTCTACTACGTCAACGGCTCGACGACCGAAGACGCTATATACCTAGCAATGGAGCTGTGCGAGCGGGGTTCCCTTCAGAAGCCTTACGAGGCGGGGCCGATGCCCTCGACCGAGGTTCATCGTGTGGCAACGCACATCTGCCATGGCCTCGGCTCCCTGCATGATCGCGAGATGCTCCACCGCGACCTCAAGCCGGGTAATATTCTTGTCACCAAGAACGGCACCGTGAAGCTCGGCGACTTCGGCCTCGTAACCGACGACATGTTGCTGGGTTACGCGGAACTCGGCTACTCGTACACCGATCACCTGGCACCGGAATCGCATGAGACGGGACTCTCCAGCAAGAAAACCGACTTCTGGGCGCTCGGGATGACGCTCTACCGCCTTCTTCATGGAGACGAATGGTACAGGCAGAGTCCCCTTCCCCGTTTCAGCGTGGCGGACGGCGGCTACGCTGACAGGCTGACGTGGCTTCCCCATGTCTCCGGCAGATGGCGGCGCCTCATCCGGGCGATGCTCGCGGACGACAGCGCGACACGTCTGGCGACAAGCCGACGAGCATTGGATGCGCTTGCCGATATTGCAGGAGAAGCCGCGTGGGACTGCGCCCTCAACTGCGACGGCGTCCGCTGGACCCGGGAGATCAAGGGCCGCAGGATAGAGGTTGATCTCGTAAGGCACGGCAAACTGTGTAGCTGGACGGCGGTCAGCCACCCCATTGGCAAAGGCGCGAAAAAGACTTTGGGAAGTTCTGGCGGCCCCGTTGCCAAGAGCCTGGCCGACAGCCAACTCAGGAAGTATTTCGGAGGCTAGCGCGGCTAGATGAGCGCTTTAGATACCTGCCCGAGGCGACGATTTCGTCCCTTGTCACTGGACGTGCCTTGAAGACCGCAGCCGCAATTTCTCTCCTGTCGCCGCTGCAGTTGTTGCAGAATCTGTCAGCCGAGAAGTCTGGACCGTCGCGCTCGTGCGAGCCGCCGCAGTGTTTGCAGGTCTTAAAGAGAATCGCGGTCGCCATGGGTGCCTCCCGGTTACATTGTCGAACATAAAGCGAACAGGTAAACAGTCAATCAAGATCGCCGTTGCATCTCACGCTTCGTTCTTGACGGCGGCAACGAGGTCATCGATGACGGCCGTGGCAGGCGTGAAACACATCTTTACTGATGTCACACGGGAACTGATCGGCACCGCCGAAGTGATCCAGGACCGATGATCCGTGTACTTTCACCGCACCGCAAGGCTCCGCGCGCTAATTCGGTCGGTGTGCAACCCGCCATCATTATCAGGAATGGCCTAACATCAGGTTGCAACGCACCTTACAGTGCGCTCTTTGCCTGTCGTCGCGGGAGGAGCATTCGCCGTCTATGGATCATAGATAAAGAAGGCAGTGCAGACCAGGAACCGATCAAAGCTAAGTCCGTGCCGATGCCGTTGATGAGAAATTCCCATGAGTGAAGCTTTAAATGATTCCGGCTCCGCTCTGCGTGCGCCGGGAGCAGAGAAGGCTGCCGATCACTGGAAATTTCGCGACTTCACCTTCAGCGTATCGATATGCAAATCCCTGACGTAAATTTCCCTCGCTTCGGGGATAGACTTCGGGCGATCCCGCGCATCACCACCTCCGGGTGAGCCATGAGCGAACTCGTCGCCACGGCCACTTGGGTTCTTGAACTCGGTATCGCGGTCCGCCAGCGCCGACAGGTCTCCAGACAAGTCCTCTAGCTGTCGAGCAATGAGATGAACTACGTCGCCCTCACGCTGGATCTTGCCTTGAATCGCCATCATGCTTGCTCCGAGGACGACCCGTCGCCTCTTCTCGAACAGCGACGGCCAGACGACGATGTTGGCAATGCCGGTCTCGTCCTCTAAGGTAATGAACATCACGCCCTTCGCACTACCCGGCTTCTGCCGGACGAGCACAAGTCCGGCGACGCACAGCCAGCTCTTGTCGCGGGCATTCATGGCATCGGCGCAGGTCACGATCCGCCGGGCTGTCAGATCTCGACGCAGAAACGATATCGGGTGCGCTCGAAGCGTCAGGCCGACGTGCGCGTAATCCTCGACGACGTTGTGGCCTTCGGTCATCTGCCGGAGGACGACTTCGGGCTCCTGCTGCTCGGCAACCGCCCTCTCCTCCCGCGCCGCTGCGGCAACGAACAGCGGAAGCGGCTCGTCGCGAAGGGCCTTGATCGCCCACAGCGCGTCCCTCCGTTCGAGACCGAACGCTGGTCTGAAGGCATCAGCTTCCGCTAGTTGGACGAGGGCTTCCGATGGAACCTCCGATCGCCGCCAGACATCGTCCACGGACTCGAACGGCCGCTCGATGCGCGCAACGACGATCCTGGCAACATCGGCAGCCGCCAGTCCCGCAACCTGTCGCATGCCGAGGCGGATCGCGTGGCGGTCGGTACCGGGGATCTCTTCCAGTGTGCAGTCCCATCTCGAATGCGCAACGGAGATCGGGCGAACCTCGACACCGTGCTTCTGAGCATCGCCGATGATCTGCGCCGGGGCATAGAACCCCATCGGCAACGAGTTCATCAGCGCAGCGGCGAAGGCTTCAGGGTAATGACATTTGATGAAGCAGGAGGCATAGGCGATCAGCGCGAACGACGCTGCATGGCTTTCAGGGAAACCGTAGCTGCCGAAGCCTTCCAGTTGCTTGAATGTCTTCTCGGCGAACTCCCTGCTGTAGCCTTTGTTGACCATTCCATCGATCAGCTTGGTCTGGAATCTGGACACGCCGCCTGTGAACTTGAAGGTAGCCATGGACTTGCGTAGCTGATCAGCCTCGCCTGCGGTGAAGCCTGCACAGACCATCGCGACCTTCACCGCTGACTCCTGGAAGAGCGGCACACCGAGGGTCTTGCCGAGCACCTCTCAAAGTTCCTCTGTCGGATATTCGACAGGCTCCTTCCCTTCGCGGCGGCGCAAGTACGGATGGACCATATCGCTGTGTTTCGGCGTGCAAAATTGACCCCATTAGCGGGGTGATCGGCGTCCAATTTTGACCCCCTTCGGATTTATCTGACC
>NZ_MKIN01000018.1 GCF_001938985.1 Gillisella taibaishanensis
TCCGCGTTGCGGCGCAAAGCAGCCGGAACCGCATGAGGTGCGCGGACAAAACAGGCGGATAATCCTCGTCATGGCGTTATCGTTGGCGGTGATTTTGCTTTACTCTGTATTGCATCAATACCTGCGCTAAGGGTTCCGACTGGTTGTCGGAAGCTGAGGGGGGGGAACTGGCCGAGATTGGGAGCCGCGCTGCCCAACAGCCTTTCTCCGATCCTACCTTTAGGAGAGCATCGCGAACTTGATCATCGGGTTGCTGGAAAGCGTTTGAGGCGCGCGCGCCAATAGAAGATATTGCCGCAGCGGGTGAGGTTTTCGACGTCGTGGCAGACCGCCATGAGGTTGTTGCCCATGCCTGCCACCGGCGTTGCCGCCGCGCGCAACTCGCGTGGGCATCACCTGTGGGCTACAGTTCTGGGCATCAGGTCGCCAATGATGCCAAAACACTATCCGGCACGACTGGAAAATCAAGGAATTCAGGGCTTTTAGAGAGAATTGGCTGGGGAACCTGGATTCGAACCAAGATTAACGGAGTCAGAGTCCGTCGTTCTACCGTTGAACTATTCCCCAGCAGGGGCGGCGTGTTGCCGTCTGATGGATGCGGCTTATAAACAAATGCCGGGTGATTGCAACACCCTTTTTCCAAAAAAATGTAGACTTGAAAATAAGCGTTGAATGGAAAGGCTTTAGCAGGTTTTTGGCTGTGTCCCTCTCGGGACCGTAGGTGGATGTTTGAGTTGGCGTGAGGTTGGTGCGGGTTGCTGTGGGCGGTGTGGTTAAAAACCGTTTGGAGAAGCTTGCGGGGCCTGCTACAATTTTACCAACGAAAATCTAAGGATCGCCAGCGGCATGCCGGGACGGAGCTCTGTCTCAGGCCAGACCGGATCTTGCGCGGCGCTATGGAAGACATCAGTGGTAGACCCTGGCAATGGCGGATTTCCGCCGGCAAACGGGGCGTCGACGTCTAACCGTGCCGAGGCCAAGTCCTCCAGGCGCGGCAGGGGCAAGCGTAAGGGGCGGAAAGCCGGGCCAGGTCCTGGTGCCGTAGCGGCCGATCCCACAACGCTTGATCCCGTGGCGAAGGACCGGACGGCTGAGGCCGCGCCGGATCGACGTTCCATAAGCTCAAATCAGCACCCGGCTCCGCAGACTGCGGGCCGCAAGCGTAAGCGTCGCAGGAAGGGCCATGGCAGCAAGCCGGGGCCTGAGGGGTCTGATTTGCGGCCCGATGGCGGGCTTCGATCGGCTTCTTCGCAATCAGGTCTTACAACGGATGAGAGCCGGCGTGATACGGCTGCCTCTGCTGGCAGTCGTGGTGTGCATGATGGGTTATCTGCCCTGTCTGCTGAGGCCGAGGGGAGCGAGCAACGCTCGAATCGGAACATCTCCGGTCAGGGCCATGATGCCGACAATCCGCAAGGTCTGTTTCCAGGCGCCAAGAAGCCGGGTCGAAAACGCCGCAAGAACCGTGGCAAGCAGAGCGCGCAGGTGCGTCCTCTTCAGCCTGGCCGTAGCGTCGATGCCCGGCCGCCATCGGCCAGCTATTGCCCTCCTGCCGGTGACGGCCAGAACGCGAGCGCGGTGTCGCCGTCTCAGGGCCGCGGCCGTCACGGCCAAGGGGGACATGGCCAAGGGGGGCACGGGCAGAACGGTGTTCAGTCCGGCCATCATCCAAACAATCATGCCGGCCACCACACGGGCCACCATGGCCATGGGGCGCACGGGAGTGGGCGTGGCCATCATCCGGCCCGCCATCATGGTCCGGCGCAAGCCCATCCGGCCGGGCAGGGGGCCTGGGAGGATCATCCCGCTGATTTCTATGCGGCGCTCGATCTCGGAACCAACAATTGCCGACTGCTGATTGCCCAGCCGACCCGGCCCGGGCAGTTCCGTGTCGTCGATGCCTTCTCGCGCATCGTGCGTCTGGGCGAAGGGCTGGCCGCCACTGGCCGGCTGTCGCAGGACGCGATGGACCGCGCGGTCGAGGCGCTGAAAGTCTGCGCCAGCAAGCTGCATGGTTTGGAATTGCGCGGCAAGCGGCTGATTGCAACCGAAGCCTGCCGAGCGGCGGAAAACGGCGAAGAATTCTTGCAGCGGGTGCGTGCCGAGACCGGTCTCGAACTTGAAATCATCAACCGCGAGACGGAAGCCCGGCTCGCTGTGTCCGGCTGCTCGTCGCTGGTTGGGCGCGAGACCCGTTCCGTCGTGTTGTTTGATATCGGCGGCGGCTCGTCTGAAATCGCTGTTATCCGCATCGGTGATAACAGGTCCAGCCGGCTCGCCAACCATATCACCCACTGGACTTCGCTGCCGGTCGGGGTCGTCACCCTGTCGGAACGCCACGGCGGTCGCGATGTTTCGCCTGCCGTGTTCGAGGCGATGATTGCCGAAGTGGCAGGCATGCTCGACAAGTTCGACTGCCCCTCCGTCGAAGCACTCGGCCATTCGCCTGCTGATGTCGATTTCCATCTGATCGGCACCTCGGGCACGGTCACCACGCTCGCCGGCGTGCATCTCGATCTGCCGCGCTATGATCGGCGCCGGGTCGATGGGCTCTGGCTCAGCGATGACGAGGTCTCGGCCATGCAGGCCAAGCTGCTGTCCTGGGATTATCAAAGCCGGGCGGCCAATCCCTGCATCGGGCCTGATCGTGCGGATCTGGTTTTGGCCGGTTGCGCCATTCTCGAAGCGATCCGCCGGCGCTGGCCGTCGAGCCGCATGCGAGTGGCGGATCGAGGCTTGAGGGAAGGGCTGTTGACGGACATGATGGCCGATGACGGCGTCTGGCGACGCAATCGCGGCCGCCGGCATCAGGCAAAGCCTGGACCGGGGAAGGGATAAGCATTCCCAGGAAAAGTGCGTAGCGGTTTTCCGTCCGGGAATGCGGTGGCAGATAAGTGCATTCCCAGGAAAAGTGCGTAGCGGTTTTGCCAACCGGGAAAACGGTGACAGATAAGTGCATTCCCAGGAAAAGTGCGTAGCGGTTTTGCCAATCGGGAATGTGGCGAAGTGATAGAGAGCATTTCCTTTAGGAGTGCTTTTACGTAAAAGGGCGGTCGAGCCAGGCAAATTTGCCGGCCGGTCCGCCAAGCAAAGTTGAGCAGAAGATGACCAAACCACCTGTCGGCGGTAACCGCACCGGGCGCAAACTCGGCCAGAAGGTCAAGAAGGGCAAGCTGAAGGCCTCGTCACGGCGCTGGCTGGAGCGGCATATCAACGATCCCTATGTGCAGCGGGCGAAGCTTGAAGGCTACCGCGCGCGCGCCGCATTCAAGCTGCTGGAGATCGACGAGAAGCATAGCATCCTGAAAGGCGCCCGCCGCATCATCGACCTTGGCGCCGCCCCTGGCAGCTGGTCGCAGATCGCCGCCAATGTCACGGGATCGACGGATGAGGACGTCCGGGTTGCCGCCATCGACTTTCTGGAGATGGACCGGCTGCCGGGGGTTAAAATCCTGCAGCTCGACTTTCTCGATCCGCAGGCACCTTCGATGCTGATGGAAGCAGTCGGCGGCGTGCCCGACCTGGTGATTTCAGACATGGCGGCGCCGACGACCGGCCATCAGAAGACCGACCACTTGCGCACTATGCATCTCTGCGAGGTCGCCGCCTATTTTGCCGTGGAAGTGCTGGCCGAGGGCGGACATTTCCTGGCGAAAACCTTCCAGGGCGGGACGGAAAAAGACTTGCTGAATATGCTCAAGCAGAATTTCAAGCAGGTCATCCATATCAAGCCCGCGTCATCGCGTCAGGAATCGGTGGAGATGTTCCTGCTTGCTAAGGGCTTCAAGGGCCGGCGCAGCGATCGACCGCTTGGTCATGAGGCGGAGGATGAAGGCCCGATGCCTTACGATCCGCGCGAGGATGCGACGGCAGACGAGGATCAGGACTAAAAACCTGGGGGGCTCGGAATGGCATGAAAGGGACGGTCAATGCTGCTCTATATCACCCTCGGCTCCAGTGATTTGCAGCGGTCCTTGCGCTTCTACGACGCCTGCCTAGGCGTGCTCGGCTTGAGCCGCCGCGTCACCAAAGAAGACGAAATCGGCTATGCGGCGGCATCTGACGCACGTTGCCGTCTCTGGGTCGTCACGCCGTATGACGGCCGCCCGGGGCCACCGTCGGCAATGGATCGATGATTGCGCTTGAGGCAGCAAGCCGGGCTGATGTCGCTGCTTTTTACGCGGCGGCCTTGGCGAATGGCGGCTCGGATGAAGGTGCGCCGGGCTTGCGGCCGTTTCACGCTCACTTCTATGCTTGCTATGTCAGAGATCCCGACGGCAATAAGCTCTCGGCGGTTTGCGAGCGGCCGCAATAGCCAGGGAATCTGTCAGGATTAGTAGCTGGAAAACGGTGACGACTGGCGGCGGCCGGCGAAGTCGGAATATTGACGCGACAAATAACGCAGCGTCGCCATGGCGTCCGCCGGGCGGCCAAAATAGTAGCCCTGTCCCATGGTGCAGCCTAGCGCCTGCAGCCGGGTTGCTTCCGCCAGCGTTTCGATGCCTTCGGCCACCACATGCAGCTTTAGGCCTTCGCACATAGTGATGATCGCTCGCACGATATGTTCTGATGTGGTGTCGGTGGTGATCGCAGAGACGAAGGCGCGGTCGATCTTCACCTTGTCGAAGGTGAATTCGCGAAGCCGGCCGAGGCTCGATTGCCCGGTGCCGAAATCGTCGAGCGAGATGCGCACGCCGGCCTGGCGCAGCTCGGCGATGATCCGGCCGGCCATGTCGGCGGAACTCATCACGGCGGTTTCGGTAATTTCAAGTTCCAGCCGCGAGGGGTCGAGCCCGACGCTGTTGACGATCGAGAGCGTGCGCGCCGCCGTGCTGGAATCGGTCAACTGTACCGAGGAGAGATTGAAGGACAGGAACAGCTCGCGCGGCCAGGTAAGGGCAGCTTCCGCCGCCTTGCGCAGCAGCGTTTCCGACAGCGTGTCGATAAAGCCTCTGTCTTCGGCCAATGGTACGAAGATCGCCGGCGAAACGAAGCCGAGATCGGGATCGATCCAGCGCGCCAAAGCCTCGAAGCCCAGCACCTTGCCATCGGCAAGCGACACGATCGGCTGGAAATGCGTATCGACGGCGTCGTTGATGATAGCGTTGCGCAGTGCCTGCTCCAGCTGGGTGGAGCGGCGCATTTCCTGGGCGATTTCGCGGGAATAGACGGTAATCTGGCCGCGCCCGCGTCGTTTGGAGCGATAAAGCGCGGTTTCCGCACTTTTCATCAGCGTTTCAAAATCGCTGCCGGCAAAAGGATAGATGGCAAAGCCGAGCGAAGCCGACAGCCGCACATTGCGGTCGCCGAGATCGTATGGAGCCGACAAAACGTCCTTGATGAGATTGCCGATCCGCTCTGCGCCGATCTGTTCGAAGACGAGCGGCAGGACCACGGCGAATTCGTCCCCGTCATGACGGGTGACCATGGCGCCGTCGGGAATGCAGGCCTTGAGCCGATGCGCCACCTGGCACAGAATTTCATCGCCCGCTTCCGAGCCGAACAGGTCGTTGATCGGCTTGAAGCCGTCGAGATTGACCAGTGCCACCGAAAAAGGCGCAGGGTCGAGCGCACGCTCCGACGACAGGCTACGGAACCTATCCTGCAACCGGTAACGGTTGCCCAGCCCCGTCAGCAAATCGGTGAAGCCCTTGGCCTCTCCGTGCTCGACCTCAGGCGTTATGGTGTTGGCCGCACCCATTCATTATCCCAAAAAAAGTCATGCTTCACGCGATCACCATGGGCATCAAAAATTAATAAATTTCTAGCGGTTGGCTACTGCATGACTGTGGATTCTCACCCGTGATTTACTGCATATTTTATCCGAGTTCGCGGTAAGGCTTCTGGTGAAGGGATAAGTGTACCCGAGCTTGTGGGTAAATGTAATCTCCGTCGATTCTCCGCGGAGCCAGCTTCAGAAACGTCGCGCGTCTGCGGTAGGCCGCAGGCCCAAGTGCCGGTCGAGCAGGGTCTCGATCATGTCGGGGCTCAGCGGCTTGACGATGACGTCGTCCATGCCCGCTTCCATGCAACGCTCGCGGTCGTGATCGAAAGCAGGCACCAACACGCCGACGATGGCGGCGCGTGGTTCGCCTTGCTTTTGCCTTTGCCGCATAAGCCGGCAGACATCCATGCCGTTGATATCAGGCAACGAAATATCCATCAGCACGATGGCTGGGCGGTCGGCCTGCCAGATCGCAAGTGCTTCTGCACCGTTTACCGCCAGCTTGTAGCTGCGGCCAAGCCCTTCGAGAATTTGGGAGAAGACGATCTGATTGACTTCATTGTCTTCAACGACGAGAATTTCGGCATTGGCGCGGCCCGCGGCTTCAGGTTCGCGGACGCTGCGATCCGCAGTTGCCGGCACCCCTGGTGTCGCTCTGAGATGGCGGTCCAGCCGATGCGCGACGGTTCCACGGTCGGCTATAAGGGTCGCGATGCTGTCCCAGTCCCGCCTGCCGGAGAAAAACACTCCGTCGCTGACAATCAGATCGATCGACAGTGATGCAGATCGGGCAAGTTCAATCAGCGCCTGCAATTCATACGGGCTTTCGACAATGCAGTGATCGCTTGCCTGCCGCGGCAGGACGCTCAACGCATTGGCCACGAAAACCGTATCGCTGCTTGCAATCGCAACCCGCATGCGCCGATCTGCAGCGCCAATCGGCGATACTGACGATGCCGGAATGGCCACGAGATCGGTATCTACGATCCGGCTGGCATGCCTGCTGTGATCAGCATGTCCGACGACAGGCGATTTGCTGGTCTCGTGGGTCGAGGCTGGCATGATGCCACGCAGCAGATGTGGGGCGCCGTCGATATGAACGAAGGTTACCGCGGTGAACGGACGCTCGGCCTTTCCTATCCGGTTGATGTAGGCAGCGGTCGTCGCATCTGACGAAGCAGGGTCGGCAATCCGCACGAAACGCTTGCAGCCCAATTGCTGTTCGGCCTGCCTAAGGCTCGTCAGGAACCGGCCTTCCAGTACCTCTGCGGCCGGGCAGCCCAGGATGGCTTCTTCGCTGCGACCCGTCATGGCGGCGAAGGCTTTGTTGATGCCGACGACGATGTTACGCTCGTCCCAGACCATGATCGGTTGCGGCAGGTTATCGAGAATGTCCTCGGTGACCTCGACGCGTTCAAGATCCGAGCGCCACTGTTCTTCGCGCTTCTTCTGCTCGGTGACATCGGAAATCGCGCAGATGCCGAAACCATTGGGCAGGCGACGGTTGAGAAGCCTGACGATGCGCTTCTTCGACGTGCGGTCGAAGGCTTCGAACCGTTCGCGCCAGTGGGCAGCGACCCGTTCGGCCAGCCATTCCTCGCGCGATGGCGGGTTCGGCGCCAGAAGCGAGCGGATGCAATGGTCGTAAATCGCGCCCAGGCAGTCTCGCAACCGGGTGCCGGCCTGCAAATAAAAGTCCGGAATTTCAAAGAAATGCAAAAGCTGAGGGCTGGCATAGACCAGCAGGTCGTCGCGGTCGACAACCATAAGAGCGCTGCCCTGCGCATCGCAGACCGCGTCTAGAAGACTATGTTCCAGAACAAGCGCGCTGGCTCTTGTCCTGTCCGAAGCTGGCCTATCGCCCGGCTGCTTGTGCATGGTCGCCTCCAAGGCGTTGCATCTCGTTCAAGATCAGCATCGGCCGCATCGTTCTACCGACATTACCGCAGCCCCACAGTGTTCATAAAACGCAGTCGGGACGCTGTAAAACTTCAAATCTGCTGCATAATTTTTGCCTTAAATCGATTTTGATTTAAGGAACTATGCAGGAAACCCTACTGCATGATCTTCCGGACTGGAATCGACCGGCGGTAGTATTATGCAGCCACTTTAACTTTTTGATGTTTACGCTGACATTGGGCTGTCATGCCCTCGGTCACCGCTGAGACAGGTGGTTTCCTCCATCGCCACCGGTCTCCGTCTTCACTGCCTTGCCCGCATCCCGCTTTCATGTCGGCGTATGCGCTCGATCCCGCCAAGCCGATCGACCATCTCTTGTACGCGCGGCCCGTAACAGGTTGCCCAGGCGCAAGCAGAACAATTGAGCTCGATCTTGTCGTATGCAAGACAGGATCAAAAAACGATTAAAGTTGAATTAAACCTATTGGTATTCGATTAATGCCCCCTTAATGACGGGAGCCTCAATGCCGGAAAGATCGCCGTTGAGAACCGACGGCAGGGCTTTTCTCTGGAACGACAATTGGCGACAATGTGCAGATGACCATTAAGCAGCTTCCGGAAACCTTGATCAATCAGATCGCCGCCGGCGAAGTGATCGAACGGCCGGCCAGCGCCGCCAAGGAGTTGATCGAAAACGCCATCGATGCCGGAGCAACCCGCATCGAGATCGCCACGGCAGGCGGCGGCAAGGCGTTGCTGCGCATCACCGACAATGGCTGCGGCATGAGCGATCAGGACCTGGCGCTTGCCGTGCGCCGTCACTGCACATCCAAGCTGAGTGCGGCGCTGGACTCCAATCCGCTGATGGATATCAAAAGCCTCGGCTTTCGCGGTGAGGCGCTGCCCTCGATCGGCTCGGTGGCGCGGCTTTCCATCACCAGCCGCAGGGCTGACAGCGCCAGCGCCTACCAGATCGCGATCGAAGGCGGCAAGGTCGGCGAGGTACGGCCGGCACCCGGCAATCCCGGCACGGTCGTCGAGGTGCGCGATCTGTTCTTTGCAACGCCGGCCCGGCTGAAATTTCTGAAGACCGAGCGTGCAGAGGCTGCCGCGATCACCGAAATGGTCAAGCGGCTGGCGATTGCGTTTCCGCAGATCCGTTTCGTGCTGTCAGGTTCCGACCGCTCGACGCTGGAATTGCCCTCGACCGGTGATGACCATCTCGCCCGCATCGCCCAGGTGCTCGGCGCTGAATTTCGAGACAATGCCATTGCGCTCGATGCGGAACGTGAGGATGTGCATCTCGGCGGCTTTGCCGGTATTCCCACCTTCAATCGCGGCAATTCCGCTCATCAATACGCCTTCGTCAACGGTCGGCCGGTGCAGGACAAGCTGATCCTTTCGGCCATCCGTGGCGCTTACGCCGAAACCGTACCGCATGGCCGTTACCCGGTGGCGGTGCTGTCGCTGACGGTGGATCCGGCACTTGTAGACGTCAATGTCCACCCTGCCAAATCGGATGTGCGCTTTCGCGATCCGGGTCTGGTGCGCGGCTTGATTGTCGGTGCTGTCAGGCAGGCGCTTGCCCGCGAAGGTGACCGGGCATCCACGGCGGGCGCTGGCGCCATGCTGCGCGCCTTCCGGCCGGGCTTTGGTGGTGGTGGCTTTGCCGATGGCTTCAGCGAACGAGGCGGATCATCCGGCGCCAGCCATCCAGCGCCGCCCTATGGCGCAAGACCCTATGGTGCAAGACCGGGCCCATCGGCAGACTGGAGCTTCGACAGATCGCCAAACCGGCCGCTTGAGGGCGGTCAGGCCCGGTTCGATACCCTGGCCATGCCTGCGGCCCGCGCCGATGGGCATGCCACTGTGTCGGAGATTGCGGAGCCCGTGGCCGTACCAACGGAAAGTGGTGCCTTCCGGCTCGGTGCTGCCCGCGCGCAGGTGCATGCCAATTACATCGTCGCCCAGACCGGCGATGGGCTTGTGATCGTCGACCAGCACGCCGCCCATGAACGGTTGGTGTTCGAGGACATGCGCAAGGCGCTGACCGGTCGGCGGTTGCCGAGCCAGGGCCTGCTCATTCCTGAAATCATCAGCCTGCCGGAAGAAGATTGCGACCGGCTGATGGAGCATGCCGAAGCCTTGGACCGGCTGGGGCTGGCCATCGAGCGTTTCGGTCCGGGGGCCGTTGCCGTGCGCGAAACGCCGGCCATGCTTGGTGAAGTCGATGTGTCGGGCCTCGTCAGACAATTGGCCGACGAGATCGCGGAGTGGCAGACCGCCGACAGCCTGTTTGCCCGGCTGGAACATGTGGCTGCCACCATGGCCTGCCACGGCTCTGTTCGCTCCGGTCGGCTGCTGCGCGTCGAGGAAATGAATGCGCTGCTGCGCAAAATGGAGGATACCCCGGGGTCCGGCCAGTGCAATCACGGCCGGCCTACCTATATTGAGTTGAAACTATCGGATATAGAGCGGTTGTTCGGCCGTAGTTGATGCTTGATCGAGTGACAGCCGTGCGTTTTATAGACGCTGCTGTCGCACTTAAAATCTGCTGCATAATTTACCCGTAAATCGATTCCGATTTAAGGATTTATGCGGTAGGCTTTAGGGGCATTGATAGGCAGCGGTATGTTTCGCAGCAAGACCAAGAAAAGAGTTAGGATCACGTCCATGAACAGGTTCGAAAGCCGTGGGAATCGCGAGGCCACGGTCAAATATCTGGATGCGGATTTTCAGATCACCTTCCCGGGATCCTATGTCGTCTGCGCCATCACCGGCCGACCGATCACCATCGACGAGCTGAAATACTGGAGCGTCGACCGCCAGGAGGCCTATGTCGATGCCGCAGCCTCTCTGGAGGCAGAAAAGCGCGCCGGCAATCTGCCCAACCAGAAGCGTTAAAGCAGGCTATCTCGTTTTTGCAAACCGGTCCTGTGCCTGCCGGATTAGCCATTGTCCGGCCGCGGGGTCGTTGAATCGCATCGCCACGTCGATAACGCTCGACTGCGCAAGCAGGGTCTGAGCCGCAGGCAGTGGGTTGCCGCGCAGCCGCGCCCGGTCCTTGGCGGTGGTGACCAGCCGCAAATTCCGGGCTTGCGCGGTGGCGATGAGATCGTCGATCTCCTGGCGCGACAGCGCCTGATGATCGCCAAATCCTCTGGCGATAGCGATTTCAGCACCGACCTCGCGCACCGTGCGGAAGAATTTTTCCGGATCGGCAATGCCGGCATAGGCAAGCACGGCACGGCCCTTGAGGCTACCATCCGGCACATCGGCTGAGGGCAGGGGGCTTAGGCGTGCATTCAGCACCGGCTTGCCCATCCGCGCCGCCTGGCGCACCAGCGGCGTCGCACCATCGCCATCGCCGACCAACAGAATGACGTCGAGCGCCTGCACCTGGAGCTTCAGTGGCGCCCGCAGCGGCCCTGCCGGGAATGTCATGCCATTGCCGGCGCCTTTGTAGCTGTCGGTGACAACAACGGCGCAATCCACGCGGATCTGGGCACTTTGAAATCCGTCATCCATAATGATCAGATTGACGCCCTGGCGCTCCAGTTCGCGCGCGCCCTCGGCGCGGCGTCTGGCAACGACAGTGATGGCCTGTTCAGCCAGCAGCAGCGGTTCGTCACCGACATCATCAGCGCCATGCTTTGAGGGATCGACCCTTGTCGCCTTGCGGATCTTGCCGCCATAGCCACGACTGAGAAAGCCGGGGATCAGACCCATGGCCTTGGCGGCCTCGGCCAATGCCAGCGCCGTCGGCGTCTTGCCGGCGCCGCCAAGCGTGACATTGCCGACGCAGATGACAGGTATTGTAGGGCGATAGGCGCCGGTGCCGCGCATGCGCCGGCCGGCAATGCTGCCATAGAGGCAGGACAGCGGCCACAAGGCCCAGGCTTTGAAACCCGGCTTTTCCCACCAGAAAGCAGGCGCCTGCAACTTCACGCCAGAATCCGTTCCAGTTCGGTGATATCGTTGAGGCAGTAATCACTGCCGGCTTCCAGCGTCAGCCGTGATCCGGTGCCGGTCAGCACCGCCACGGCAAGCCCGGCGCCTGCATTGCGGCCCATCATCAGGTCGTGATTGTTGTCGCCAACCACCGCCACTTCATGCGGCGCAAGCCCGGTCGCGTCGCAAAAGCCGTGCACCATGCCGGGTTCCGGCTTGCAGCCGAAGCCTGTGTCATAGCCGGCGACGTAATCCACATGACCTTCAAGCCCGAAGCGGGAAACGATGGCCCGAATCGACCGCTCGTTGTCGGAGGAGGCGATGCCGAGCTTCAGGCCGCACGCCTTCAGCCGGGTAAACAGCGCCAAGAGATCGGTAACCGGCACGGAGAGAGCAGCGGCATTGGCAAAGATCGTGTCCAGTTCCACCGTCAGATGCTCGACAGGGAAGGGCGAGCCGGCCTGCGCCAGACCCTCGGCAATCTCGCGGGCATTGCCGGCGGCTAGAAGACTGTCAGGCACCACATAGCCGCTTTCCGGGTCCATGCCGCAGGCGGACAGCAATTGCTCGGCAAGCACGGCATCGCCATCGGCTGCCATCAGTGCCAATTGCCGGTTTACCGGCGCCCAGCTGGCATCATAGTCCAGCAGCGTGCCGTCCTTATCGAACAAAATACCCTTTATTTGTCCTGGCATGATCACATCCGTCATTCGCCGGCCGCTTTCTTCGGTTCGAGACGTGCCTTGACGGTCAGCGGATTGATATAGGGCTCCATCGCTTTGATGGTGGAGGTCAGTGCACCGCGCATATCCTGTACCGCCTCCATGCCGGAATCGGCCATCTTGTGGCGTACGACGTGATTGTTCATCAGGAAATGCACGGCCTTTGCCAACGTTTCGGCATCGCGCACTACCCTCGCTGCGCCGTGGCGCACCAGTTTCTGGTAGCTTTCGCGGAAATTTTCCACATGCGGGCCGCTGAGAACGGCGCAACCCAGCACCGCCGGCTCCAGTGGATTGCTGCCTCCGCCATCCTTGATGAGCGAGCGGCCGGCAAAGGCTATGTCGGTCAGCCGCAGATAGAGCCCCATCTCACCGATGGAATCGCCGAGAAACACATCAGTTTCAGGCGTGATCCGGTCGTCCCGGCTGCGGCGGGCGACGACAAGGCCCTGCTCGATCAGCATCGCCTCGATCGCATCGGCGCGGTCTGGATGGCGCGGCACGACGACGGTCAGCTGGCCCATATGGGCCTTCAGAGCCCGATGCACCATGGCGGCGATCTTCTCTTCGCCCTCGGCGGTGGAGATTGCCGCCCAGGCCTTGCGATGGCCGATCTGCCGCTCATAGCTGGCCAGCAGAGCGCTGTCGCAGGCCGGCGCATCAGTGTCGACCTTGATATTGCCGGACATGCTGACAGGCCAGGCGCCGAGATCGCGAAACCGCTCGGCATCGAGATCCGATTGCGCCACCACCATCGCCAGCTTTGAAAACAGCGAGGCGGCAACCGTCGGATGGCGCTGCCAGCGGGCAAAGGAGCGGTCGGACAGCCGGGCATTGACCAGGATTTGCGGGATCTGCCGGTCGTGCAATTCCTGCAGCGTCGTCGGCCAAATCTCCGATTCCACCCCGATCATCAGGTCAGGATGCCAGTAATCGAGAAAACGACGCACGCCAGGCAGCGCGTCAACAGGCACATATTGATGGATGACGCCGTCCTGCAGCCGGTCGCCGGCAATCTGGGCGGAGGTCGTGGTGCCCGTGGTCAGCAGCACGTTGATGTCGCAGCGGCGCAATTCGCGCATAAGCGCCGTCACCGCCATCATCTCGCCGACGCTGGCGGCATGGACCCAGACGAGCGGTCCGCGCGGGCGGTCGGCGCTGGCATAGCCGACCCGCTCAAGCTTGCGCGTGCGATCTTCCTTGCCCTTGGCGGCGCGGATGGACAAAAACAGCCCTGCACAGGGAAAGGCTGCGACCCCTGCCCAGCGATAGGCGGTCAGTGCGATGCGTGCCAGTGCGCTCATCCATCTCCAACCTTGAAATACGCTGCCGGCACCTTGCCATCTGGCTTGGGCCGTTCATTCAGCGTGCTTATGCGCATACCATCATGGTGCGGGGCCAGCACCGACGGCACCACACCATATTACGCTTATTGCTCGCCGGGCGTCAGCAACCGATGCATATGCACAATAAAATAACGCATATGGGCATTGTCGACCGTCTGCTGTGCCTTGCTTTTCCAAGCCGTCAGCGCGCTTGCATAGTCCGGGAAGATCCCGACAATGTCCAATTCTTGCAAATTGCGGAATTGAACATCGGTAAGGCTGCTGAGTTCGCCGCCGAATACCAGATGCAGAAGCTGTTTCTTGTCGCTTGTCTCGGTCATCTTGTCTTTCCCATCCTGTTCCTCCCGCCTAAGTCATCTGCTTGATTTTCACAGCAAGGTCAACCGGTCTGGCCGATCCGGTCCTGCTTTGGCGGCAGCCGGGAATTGGGCTTGGTACATTCTAGCGCGCCGTGTCCGGCCCGGTCGAAAAGGTAGCCAAAAGTTCCGGCAGCACGGCGTTCGATCCGGCCAGCAGATGGCCGTGGCGCACCTGCGGACGATTATACATCAGCGGCCGCCCGTGGATGTCGGTGAGCGCCCCGCCGGCGCGCTCCAGGATCAGGTCGGCAGCGGCAAGATCCCAGTCGTGGGAATTCTTCATGACCAGCGTCGCATCGATCCGTCCATCGGCCACCAGCGCCAGCCGATAAGCGAGCGAAGGAATATGCGCCACCCGCTCCAGCCGGTCGCGGATGCCGTCGCGGAAGGCTTTCAGCAATTCGGCTGGCGTTGCCACCCGCAGGCTTTCATGGGGCAGGCGGTCCGCGACAGCGATCGGCGCGCCGTTCAAAAGTGCGGCGCCACCCGCCGTAGCCAGGAAGGTCTCGCCCAGCGCCGGCGCTTCCAGGACGGCTGCGACGGGCCGGCCCTTGTGCACGACGGCGACGGATACGCACCAGGTCTTCTCACCGGCCAGGAAGGCGCGGGTGCCGTCTATCGGGTCGATCACGAAGACATTGTCGCGGGACAGCCTGCTTTCATCGTCATCGGTCTCTTCCGACAACCAGCCGTAGTCGGGGCGGGCGCTGCGCAGGAGCTTTTCCAACAGGCTGTTTGCCGCATAATCGGCGGCGCTGACCGGCGAACGGCCCTCGTTCTTCCACCAGACATCCGGATCGGCACCGAAGAAGCCGAGCGCAATCTGACCGGCCAGCCGTGCGGCCTCGGCGATGAGGTCGAGATCGGCCTTGATATCCGGCATGTCGCTTGCGCTGCTCACCCTTTATGGTCCCTGGTTCGGTTCACTTGCTTGCATTTCATTTGCCGGCAATCGTCATGCCTTCGATGGCAAGCGTCGGCGCGGCCACGCCAAATTTGCGGTCGATGTCGCTGGCTGGCGTCATTGCCATGAACATGTCTTTCAGGTTCGAGGCGATCGTCACTTCTGAAACCGGATAGGTCAACTCACCGTTTTCGATCCAGAAGCCGGACGCGCCACGGCTGTAATCCCCGGTAATCATGTCAACCCCATGGCCGATCATGTCGGTGATGTAAAAACCGGTGCCGATACTGGCGATCAGATCCTTCGGCGCTATCGTGCCCGGCTCCAGCGCCAGGTTGGACGAGGAGGGCGAGACGGAGGTGCCGCCGCGCGCGCCACGGCCATTGGTTTTCAGGCCCAACTCTCGAGCCGCCGATGTCGACAGGAACCAGTGGCGCAGCACGCCGTCCTCGATCATCACAAGCGGCTGGCCCGTCACGCCTTCACCGTCGAAGGGACGGGACGACGAGCCGCGCACTACGGTCGGGTTGTCGGTGATGTTGAGGCCTGATTTCAGCACCTGCTGGTCCATCCTGTCGCGCAAGAAGGAGGTCTTGCGGCCGACCGCTGCACCATTGATGGCACCAGCGATATGGCCGACGAAGCCGCGGGCCACGCGTGGATCGAAGACCACGGTGACATTCTTGGCCGTTTCGGCTTTGCGGGGACTGATCTTGCGCACCGTGCGCTCACCCGCGCGCCGGCCGATCTCTTCCGGGCTATCCAGGTCGGCAAAATAGAGATGGCTGTCGAAATCGTGATCGCGCTCCATGCCGGTGCCTTCGCCGGCGATGAGCCCGACCGAGCGCGAAAAGCGCGAGCCCTGGTAGCTGCCGGAAAAGCCATGCGATGTCACGAGCACCAGCCCGCCCATGCCGGCAGAGGCGCTGGCGCCGAGCGAATTGCTCACGCCCTTGACCGCAAGCCCTGCCTCTTCCATGGCCAGCGCCGTCTCGCGCAGCGTCTCCGTGGACACTTCGCTTGCGTCATAAAGCTCGAGATCCGGATAGGAGCGGGCAAGATCGGCCTCGTCGGCTAAGCCTGTAAAGGGATCTTCCGGCGAGACTTTCGCCATGGCCACGGCCCGTTCGGCCAAGGCCTTCAAGTCGAAGCCGGGATTGGCCGAGACCGAGGCGACCCGCTTGCCGATGAAAACCCGCAGCGAAAAATCGTCGCTTTCGGAGGCTTCCGTATCCTCGACCTTGCCGAGACGGACGCTGACAGCGCGGGCACGCGAACGCACCACGACGGCATCCGCCTGATCGGCACCAGCCTTTTTGGCCAGTTCGACCAGCTGGTGGGCACGCGACAGCAGATGTTCGGAAGAATTTTCAGATGACATGGCTTGGCCTTTCTCGTCACCTCCATTTATTGTGCATTACGTCAGGCATCAAGGGCGCAGCGGTCGATCTGTGCAAGACCCCGACAATCGGCTGTGTTTGAATGATTGTCGTTCGGACATAAACAGGGCGAACATAGAGACGGCCACCAAGGTCGTGGAATGAAATGAGCTTGACGCTGATATCTGCGATCAAAGCTCTGCAAAGGAAAGACCCCGCATGAGCACCGCACCAACCCTGCTGTTTACCGAGGCCCTGGTTCTTCTGGGCGGTGCTGTCGTTGCCGCCCCGATTTTCCGAAAGCTGAGCCTTGGCACGGTGCTGGGTTATCTGGCCGCCGGCGCTGTGATCGGACCGCTTGCCCATATCATAACGGGTGCGGAGGAAATCCTTTCGGTTGCCGAACTTGGCATCGTCTTCCTGCTGTTCGTCATCGGGCTGGAACTGAAACCTTCGACGCTGTGGAAGATGCGTGCCGATATCTTTGGCCTCGGCACGGCCCAGGTCCTCGTCGGCGGCGCCTTGCTGACCGGGGCAGCGCTTGCTTTCAACCTGATGGACTGGCGCGCCGCCGTGGTGGCCGGCTTCGGCCTGTCGCTATCGTCAACCGCCTTTGCCCTGCAGATCCTCAATGACCGCAGTGACATGAACAGCCGTTACGGCCAACGCACCTTCTCGGTGCTGCTGTTCCAGGATCTCGCTATCGTGCCGCTGCTGGCGCTGATTTCCATTCTGGGTGCCCAGGCAGCCCCGGCGCCCGGCTCCCTGTGGATCGATATCGGCGTGGCTGTCGCCGCGACGCTGGCGATGATTTTTGCCGGCCGCTATGTGCTGAACCCGCTGTTCCAGATCATGGCCCGCACCGGCGCCCGCGAAGTGATGATTGCCGCCGCGCTGTTCATCGTGCTCGGGTCGGCCATGTTGATGCAGGCTGTTGGCCTCTCCATGGCCATGGGCGCCTTCCTCGCTGGCGTCATGCTGGCCGAATCGTCGTATCGCCATGAACTGGAAGCGGATATCGAACCGTTCCGCGGCATTCTCCAGGCGCTGTTTTTCATGGCCGTCGGCCTGTCGGTGCAGTTCGACGTAATTCTTGACAATCTCTGGCTGCTGGCTGCCGCAGTTCCGTTGATCATGCTGATCAAGGCAGGCAGCATCTACGGGCTTTGCCGGCTGGCGGGGTCCGACCATGACGATGCGATCCGCATTGCCGCGATCCTGCCGCAGGGGGGCGAATTCGGCTTTGTGCTGTTTACCACGGCGGTTTCTGCCGGACTGTTTTCCAGCGCCACGGCATCGCTGATGATTTCGATCGTGACGCTGACCATGGCGCTGACGCCCGTCGTTGCCGCACTATCGTCACGGCTGCTGACGCGCCGCGACCAGCATGAAGAACTCGACGAGGATTTCGACGGAGCCGGTTCCGATGTGCTGATGATCGGCTTTTCCCGTTTCGGCCAGATCGCCGCCCAGGTTCTGCTGGCCAGCGGCCGCGACGTGACGATCATCGACGATTCCGCTGACCGTATCCGCCAGGCAGCCTCCTTCGGTTTCCGTATCTATTTCGGGGACGGCACAAGGTTGGATATGTTGCGCGCCGCCGGCATCGAAAAAGCCAAGGTCGTGGCGATCTGTACGCAAAAACGCGAGGTCACCGACCGGATCGTCGATCTCGTGGCGGCCGAGTTCCCGCAGGCGCGGCTGTTCGTGCGCTCCTATGACCGCATCCACAGCCTGTCGCTTCGGGCTCGCAATGTCGAATACGAATTGCGCGAAACGGTGGAGTCAGGCCTGACCTTCGGGCGCAAGACCATCGAGGCGCTTGGCGTTGCCGAGGATATGGCCGCCGATATCGAAGCCGACATCCGCCGCCGTGACGAGGAGCGACTGCGCATCCAGGCGGTCGAAGGTATCAGGGCCGGGTCGCATATGCTCTATAACCGGCCTGTTCAGCCGGAGCCGCTGGTCAAGCCCAAGCGCGGCCACGATGCGGAGCGGGATGAGGTGAAGGAGCGGGACGACGCGGCTTAGGGCGGCGATTTCTATTTAGGCCGTAAGCAGCGCGAACTGCGCGTCGAGTGCCCGCTTGACCTCGTCCTTGACGGGCTCCGACACTTCGAAAATCTGCCTTGCCTTCATGAAGTCCATGACGCCGAAGCCGTTGACTGGCGGACGCAGGAAGATCGCGGGCGGGCCGAGCTTGAGTTTGAGCGCGAGATGCGATTGCATCATCAATTGCGAAGCGCCGAACAGGCTGTCGATTCGGTTCGGCACGTCGTCGGTCCCGACAGGTCCTCCGACGATATCCACGCCGATGACGATATCGGCAAGGCCGAGCAGATGTTCATAGGGCACCGGGTTGAAGATGCCGCCATCGATCATCAGCCGGCCATTCAGCATCACAGGCATGAACAGCGCCGGGATGGCGGCGGAGGCGGCAAGCGCCTGATAGAGGTCGCCTTCTTCGCAAAGCTGCTCGCAATGACCGTAATAATCTGTCGTGATAACCTTCAGCGGTATGCCGAGCGCCGAAAAATCGTCGGGAATCCGGTCCGGCAGGAAGGCGCGCAGGATGCGTTCGAGATTGAACTGGCCAAGCCGGAAGCCGCCGATAGCGTGGCGCATGGTCGGCGGGCGCAGGCCCCAGATCCGCTTGAACACTTCATTGCGCTTGCCGACCGTTTCCAGCGCGTGGTCGCGCATTTCCGCCGCCGACATGCCGGCCGCCTTGCCGGCGCCGATGATCGCGCCGATCGAGGACCCAGCGATGGCGACAGGCTCGATGCCGAGTTCCTCAAGCGCTTCCAGCACATGGATATGCGCGAGCCCGCGCGCACCACCGGCGCCAAGCGCTACGGCGACCGTGGGCGTGGCTGACCGCGCCTCGACGAGGGATTGATGGGCTGGGGCTTCCTGCGGCATGATGGAAAACGAACCTTCTTCTCCAAGCCCGCCATTCGGTAAAACGGGCAAGTGGGTGCTTTATAAGATCTGTTTGCCGGGCAATGGGACATCGCTACCGGCACATGCTGACTCTGTTCTTCTATAACAACGGGAAAGCAAATTTTGGCTTTCCGGATCGCTTATACCGCACCGCATTTAAGATATTGCATCGCCGTTTCAAGCCGGCTTGTAAGCAAAGAACGACATGCGCGTATCGCCGAAGATACGTTCTTCGAGCAGCGTGAACGGTTCGGGCACCTGAACCATCACATCGGCGCGCTCTTCGAGCAGCGCCAGCGCGCCGGGCATCAGCCAGCCGCCCTGGTGGGCGGCGGCAAGGGCCTTTTCGCCAAGACCCTTGCCATAAGGCGGATCGGCAAACAGCAGGTGGAACGGCTCCATATTGGCGACCGAGCCGAGATCGGTGGCATCACGGCGCAGGATTTTGGCGCGGCCATGCAGGCCGAGTGTGTCGATATTCTGCCAGAGCAGGCCACGGCCCTCGACGCTGTTTTCAACGAAAAGCGCCGAGCGGCAGCCGCGCGACAGGGCTTCGAGCCCGACGGCACCGGTGCCGGCGAACAGGTCGAGCACCCTTGTGCCATCAAGGCAGTCGGGATGCGCATGCATCAGGATGTTGAACAGGCTTTCGCGGGTCCGGTCGATGGTCGGCCGGATCGCGTCAGTTTTCGGCGTGGCAAGGCTTCGCCCGCGAAATTCTCCACCGACGATGCGCATGCCGGCTTACCTCTTGCCTTTTGGACCCGAAGACGGGCCACGCGGACCCGAAGACGGACCACGCGAGGGGCCGCGACCGGTGCTGGGCTTACCACCCGGCTTACCGCCGAAGGATGGCTTGCCACCAAAGGCCGGCTTTCCACCCGCAGACGGCTTACCACCGAACGAGGACTTACCCGCCGGCTTGCCACCAAAGGAAGGCTTGCCGCCGAAAGAAGGTTTGTCTCCAGACGGAGCACGCGATTTCGGCCGGCCGTCATAGGGACGGTCACCGGTTGGCCGCTCGGCTCTTTCGCCGGCTGGCCGGCCGGAATAGGGCCGGTCGCTGCGGGCCGGACGATCTGCGCGATCGCCTCCACGGTCCCGGTCACCCCGTTCGCGGTCAGAAGGCCATTGGCCACGCGATGGACGGTCGGAAGGCGCGCTGCGTTCGCCGCCTTCGCGCTTTGCGGAAAAGTCCCGCTTGCCGCCAAAGCCTGCGCCATCGCGCTTTCCGGCAAAACCTGCACCGTCGCGCTTGCCACCGAAACCACCATCACGCCCGCCATCCCGACTGCCACGGCCGCCCTGCGGCTTGGTGTCCGGGCCTTCAGCACGAATCCATTCGCCCTCGGCGTCGCGAGCACGGCTGACCTGGACGCGCAGAGCATTGTCATCACTATAGGCCGCGCGTGCCCGGTCTGGATCGTGACGCGTCAGCGCCTTGGTCGGCGCGCCATCCTTGGTGCGGCCATAGCGCTTGGACTGAGGCGCGCCATCGGGACGGCCACGACCGCCGCTCTTCTTGGCCTCCTCGCTGGCTGCCTTCTTTTCCGAAACGGGACGGGCGCCGGGCGCCATCCAGACATTGGCGGTGCGGCTCTGGCCAAGCGGCATGCGCTTCGGCTTGCCATCGCGGCTGCCGGCATCGTCATCGCGGCCAAAGCCGGGTTTGCTGCCAAAGCCTGGCTTGCCACCGCTTTTGTTGCCAAAGCTGGGCTTGGCGCCGTCGCGGCGGGTATCGAGCCGGCTCAACGCTTTTTCGCGGGCATCCTCGCGGTTATCGAAGCCACGTGGCTTGGGCGCACGGGTTTCTTTCTTCCAATTGCCTTCGTCAGCCTTGGCCTTCGGCTTGGCGACCGGGGCTTCGTCATCCTCGCCAGGGGCGTTGGAATAGAGCGGCGCGTCGAAATTGGCCTTGGATTCTTCGATCAGGCGCGGGCCGAGCTGGTCGCGCAGCATGCGGCCGCGCACTTCCTGCACCTGGCTTTCCGGCAGGTCGCCGAGCTGGAACGGACCATAGGAAATCCGGATCAACCGGTTGACCTCGAGGCCAAGCGCACCCAGCACGTTCTTGATTTCGCGGTTCTTGCCTTCGCGCAGGCCCATGGTGATCCACACATTGTGGCCCTGGGCGCGGTCGAGCACGGCGTCGATGGCGCCGTAGAGCACGCCGTCGACGGCAATGCCGTCCTTCAGCGTGTCGAGCTTGACCTGATCGATTTCGCCATAGGCGCGCACGCGGTACCGGCGCAGCCAGCCCGTGGTCGGCAGTTCCAGCACCCGGGCGAGGCCGCCGTCATTGGTCAGGAGCAGCAGGCCCTCGGTATTGATGTCGAGCCGGCCGATCGACATGACCCGCGGCAGATCTGCCGGCAGGTTTTCGAACACGGTCGGGCGACCCTCGGGATCGGAATTGGTGGTCACCAGGCCTGATGGCTTGTGATAGAGCCAGAGCCTTGTGCGCTCGATGCCACGGATCGGCTCGCCATCGACTTCTATTCTGTCGGCGAGTGTCGCGTTCAGCACCGGGCTATCAAGCACCTTGCCATTGACCGCAACGCGGCCTTCCATGATCATCCGCTCCACGTCGCGACGCGAGGCGATGCCGGCGCGCGCCAGAAGCTTGGAGATCCGCTCGGGCTTCAGCACGTCCTCGCCGGCGGATGCCGGTGCCGCGCTCTTGCGCGGTGCTGCCTCGGATTTCGCGGCTGATTTCTGTGCGAAATCAGGCTTTTTCGGTCCGGTTTTGCCGGCTTTGTCGGCGGATGCCTTGAAGGGGCGGCCTGCGGGCTTGCTGCCCGGCCGCTTGAACTTTTCTTTATCGGTCATTTTTTGCTTGCCTGTCGTTTGCTGTGTCCTATCAGTTCGCGAAGGCTTGGTTAAGTGGAAAGTTCGCCCATTGTGATGCCGACGACTCGTTTCATGGATGTGGCCCTCGAAGAGGCCCGGCTTGCCGGCGCGCGCGGGGAAGTGCCTATCGGCGCGGTCGTGGTCAAGGACGGCGCGATCATTGCGCGCGCCGGCAACGAGACCCGGGCGCTGAACGACATTTCAGCGCATGCGGAAATCCTCGCCATCCGCCGCGCTTCTGCCGTGCTTTCCGATGAGCGGCTGGCCGGGGCCGACCTCTATGTGACGCTGGAGCCCTGCACCATGTGCGCGGCGGCGATATCCTTTGCCCGCATCCGCCGTCTCTATTATGGCGCATCCGATGAAAAGGGCGGCGGCGTCGAGCACGGCGCACGCTTTTATGCCCAGCCCACCTGCCATCACGCGCCGGATGTGTATTCCGGCATCGGCGAGGCGGATGCGGCGGCGCTTCTCAAGGACTTCTTCTCACAAAAAAGATAGGCCGCACGCGGATGCGCACGGCCTGAAAATAACTGACGGACGGAGCCGCTTACAGATCGAACTGGTAGCTCTTCGGCACGAAGCGATAGCCGGTATCGAGCTTTTCGACATAGCCGACCGAGGGGAAGGGCATGTGATAGCCGAGGAAGGCGACACGCTCGGTGGCGGCCATATCGAACACCCGCTTGCGGGTAGCGGCAGCATTGGCCTTGTCCATGTCGAATTTCACTTCCCAATCCGGCCGCTGCAGCGACAGCACGAAATGGTTGGCGGTATCGGCAGTCAGCAGCAGGCGCTTGCCCTTGGATTCGACGTGGAAGATCATATGGCCGGGCGAATGGCCAAACGCTGCCTCGCCCCGAATGCCTGAGACGACATCGCCGCCCTGGTCGCTGAGGAAGGTGGTCTTCTCGGCCAGCGGCTTCACATTGGCCAGCACGCCTTTTTGTCCGGCCTCTGCCGGGGTTCCGGCCCGTGCCGGATCGGTCCAGAAATCATATTCGCGCTGGCCGGCGATGTAGCGCGCCTTGGTAAAGGCCGGTTTGCCCTTCTCCATCAGCCCGCCAATATGATCGCCATGCATATGGGTCAGTACGACGATGGTCACGTCTTCAGGCGAATAGCCGGCGGCCATCATGCCTTCGGAAAGACGGCCCATGCCATTGGGGCGGCCCTGTTCGCCCATGCCGGTATCGAATAGGATCACGTCTTTTCCGGTGTTGATCAGCACGGGCGAGAAGCCGTTGACGAATTTATCGGCTGGCAGGAAATTCTGGGTCAGCAGCGCCGACACCGTCTCCGGCTTCTGGTCGGTACCGAAGGTTTCGCCCGGCTTGTCAGAGACGCGTGCGCCGTCCTTGATGACGACGACTTCGAAATCGCCGAGTTGGAACCGGTTCGTCTCAGGTGGCATGGCGTGATTGATATCCATCGATGTCTCCGCTTGCGCAAAGGCAGCCCGTGTTATCAACGCTGGCGCGGCCAGTGCTGACAGAGCCGACCCCACGATCAGTGTTCGTCTGTCTATTGAAACCATTGCAACCTCCCTCAATGGTAAAACTCCCCGTACAGCCCCAAGAGGTAGGGGTAGGGGCGGGTCTGTCAATGCCCATAACGTGTACGTGATCGCTACTCTTATCGGGACGATAACGATTGTAAGATAGAGGGGAGGGGACTAATCAGGTGTCCGAAAGCAAGCCCTTATGGGCGATCGAGGGCGTCTCGATGCTATGCTTACCGGCCGCCGGTTTCACTCCTGTTGGTGTTGCTCCCGGCCATGATCTGCAGGTTTCGCTGCCGACTGATTGAAGAGTGCTGCTATGAATCGCATCGTCCCGCTCATCCTGGCCGTCGCCTTGTTCATGGAAAACATGGACTCGACCGTGATTGCCACGGCACTTCCGGCTATCGCCCATGATCTCGGCGTCGGGCCGATCACGCTCAAGCTGGCGCTGACTTCCTACATGGTGGCACTCGCCATCTTCATCCCGGTCAGTGGCTGGATGGCCGATAAATTCGGCGCCAAGCAGATTTTCCGTGCCGCGATGGCGGTGTTCATCGTCGGATCGGTGTTCTGCGCCATGTCCAGCTCGCTGTTCGAATTCGTGGCCGCTCGCTTCCTGCAAGGCATGGGCGGCGCGATGATGACGCCCGTCGGCCGTCTGGTTTTGCTGCGCACCACCAAGCGCGAAGAACTGGTCTCAGCCATGGCGCTCCTGACCATTCCCGGCCTTGTCGGCCCGCTCGCCGGTCCGCCGGTCGGGGGGTTCATCACCACCTATTTCACCTGGCACTGGATTTTTCTCATCAACGTGCCGATCAGTGTGCTCGGCCTGATCCTGTCGACGATCTTTTTGCCTGACATCGAGCGGCTAAAGACCGCGCCGATCGACTGGAGCGGGTTTGCGCTGACCTCGCTGTCGGCAGCCGGCATCGTCTTCGGCCTGTCCGTCATCAGCCTGCCGGCCCTGCCGCCGGTGGTTGGCATTGGCACGGCGGTGCTGGGCGTGCTGTGTGGCGCCCTTTACATAGTCCACGCCAAGCGGCATCCCGCGCCGCTGCTCGATCTCACCCTGTTTCGCAAGCCGGCATTTCGGGCCGCCCAGATCGGTGGCACGGCGTTTCGGATTTCGGCTGGCGCCATTCCCTTCCTGATGCCACTGATGCTGCAGCTCGGTTTCGGCATGAGCCCTTTCGAATCCGGGATGACCACCTTTGTCGGCGCCATCGGCGCCATCACCACCAAGTTCCTGGCGCGCCGCGTATTTGCCGCTGCCGGTTTCCGCAGTGTGCTGATCATCGCCGGCGTCTGTGGCGCGGCAACCACCATGCTCAACGCTTTCTTCACGCCGCAGACCCCGCATGCGCTGCTGATGTTCTTCCTGCTGCTCGCCGGTTTCTGCCGGTCCTTCTTCTTTACCGGGACCAATGCGTTGGGTTATGCCGATATCGACAACAACGAAGCAAGTCAGGCCACGTCAATCGCTTCGGTCTTGCAGCAGGTCAGCTTGGCGCTCGGCGTCGCCTGCGCTGCCTTCGTGCTTGAAATCAGCACTATGATGACAGGCGGCCATCTGGATCTTGCCGATTTTCATGCGGCTTTTGCCATTGTCGCGCTGTTGTCGCTGGCGGCGGTCGTACCGTATATCTTCATGGATAAGAATGCCGGTGCTGACGTTTCCGGCCATCGCCGCCGGCTCGTTGCCACTGTGGCAGCAGCTGAAGTCACGCCGGAAAACGTACCCGCGAAATAACGCTTCCCGGCGTCAACACGGCATGCACACACAAAAAAAGCGGAGCCTTGCGGCTCCGCTTCGGTCTGATCTCGCTTTTCAAGCATGCCCTTACGGGAAACTGGAAACCATTTTCCCTGAGAATGCTGATCCGGCATCATGCCGGACGATGATCAGCTGACTGTCTTACTTGGACGGCGCAGCCGGCGTCGTTGTCGTCGTCGAAGCCGCGTTGGACTTCTGATCCGACAGCGTCTTGAATTCCGGAGCCGACTTCAGGGTATCGGCGGTTTCCGTCGTGGTCAGACGCAGCTTGTCGGGGTTCTGCGCATCGCGGGTGACGGTGATCTTGCTGACCGGGACGGCGACATTCTTTTCGCCCATGCCCAGGAAGCCGCCAACGCCGATCACAGCTGCGACGAGGCCGCCATTCTGCTGCATGATCAGGTCCTTGATCTCGCCGATGCTCTTGTCACCGGCATAGACGTTCTGGCCAATGTAGTTGGAGGCCGACAGCTGATCACTGCCCTGCTGCGTCAGATAGGTCTCGGACATGCCGCCAGCCGCGGTTGCTGGGGCAGTAGCAGGAGCGGTTGTGGTCGCGCCGGGCGTTGCTGGTGTCGTGGCACTCTGCGCAAAGGCCATGGGCGCGACAGCAGTAGAACCCATGAAAACGGTTGCTGCTACGATGGTAAGGGTCTTGTTCATTTTGAACCTGCCTTTCGGTCTTTGTTTCGTGTCGGACTGAGTTGAGAACAATCATGTCGCTCTCTGCTCGGCTCGGTAGGGAAATGCCCGAAACACAAGTCAGTTCCGATAGTTGCCTGCATTTTATTTTTGCATACTGATGGAACTTTAGGCAGAATCGTCAGTTCGAGGCCTTCGCTTTGAAGACCTCCGGTTGAGGAATTGAAGGGTTGGCTTTATAAGCGGAAGCTAGGCTCGTGCCGGCCATTGACGGTCACATCCAGCAGGAAGATCTTTCCGCCTTCAGGGTCGGCAGCAAGGCCCTCCGCATCGAGACCCTCGGTTGCCGTCGTCACCAGCAGGCGGTCGGCCTTGGCGCCGATAAAGGCCGGGCAAGTGGTCTGCGCCGCCGGCAGGCGGTAGCGGGCAAGGTGCTTTCCATCCTTATTATAATGGTCAACCGCGCCCACGCCCCAGCAGGCGTTCCAGATGTCGCCCTCGGCATCGCAGACTGATCCATCGATCCCCCCTTTGCGTTCACGACCATCGATATGGAGGCTTGGGGTTCCCGTCGGCAGACCTGTGGCGGGGTCGACGCTCACCTTCATCATCTGGTTGACGCGGGTATCGACGAAATAGGCGAGGCTACCGTCAGGGGAAAAGCAGATCGAGTTGGGAATGCTGATCCCGTCGTAGAGCCGGGTCACGGTCTTGCCAGCAACGTGATAAATCGCACCCGCACCGTCGGCCGCGGTCTTGCCCATGGTGCCGACCCAGAGCGCACCGCTCTGATGCACCCGACCGTCATTGGAGCGATTGCCGGGCCGTTCCGGTTCAAGCTCGGTCAACAGTGTCAGCGCGCCGGTGCTGACCTCACGAATGAAAATGCCTTTTTCTGTGGCGAGCATTTGCCTGTCGGCATCGATCTTGGCCAGAACGCTGCCCATCACGGGCAGGGCATGGGTAATGGTTTCGCCGGTGGCGAACCGGTGCTCGATCAGGCCTTTGCCGAGAATGTCGAACCACCAGGCCGTATCGGTCGATGGATCATAGGTCGGGCCTTCGCCCAGCGTCAGGCGGTTTTCGACAAGGATGGTGCCGCTATAGGCTGTTTCCACGGTGCTCTCCTAAAGATTTCGCCCAAAGATTTCGCAATGTGTCATGGCAATTGAAGGCGCGAGAAGCAGGACTGAGACGGCCTAGCTTCGATTCGGCCGGTGCGAAACGATACGGTGCTCCATAAACCCGCGAATTCCCATGGTGTAAAGACCGGGCAGCCTCGGCTTCGAGCTGACGTGAGTGCGGTGCGTGCAGAAAAACCGGGCCGTACCCAATCCGAATAGCTCCAGCTTGCGTAATATGGCCAATGTCCACCCTATCGCCTTGATGCTGGAGCAAGGTAGGTCTCTTAGTCTAACGTCATGATGGTCACTTAAACCTTTGTCGCATAAGCATACAGACTGAAATTCTCTGGAGAAAAGCGCCTCGATGGGTCGGAAATCTGTTGTGGGACGCAAGAAATGAGGAGATACAGGGTTTCATTAAATTTTGAGGAACGGCTTTTTTAGTTCGAAATATTTTAGTTGTAACTCATTCGGGCGACTGGTGTTTCAGACCGCGTAATTCGTTTGCGATAACCATGGCATGCGGTCACGGTTCAGTCGTGACGATATATCAACAACAGGACCTTTTATAAAATGGGTGACGATCTCGTCCACATGGTCTCGGCTGCCGAAGATACGGCATCGAAATTAGCCATGGTCGAACGCTATATCCGGGAAGTGAGCACCTATAAGACGCAGTTCGATGTCTTCAGGCTGATGAAGCGCGTCACTGAATTTTTTGCAGCCAAGGGATTCCTTGTGATGAACGTGCCGTCGGCGGGGGCAAAAACCCTGATCGGCAGCTCTGTCATCACCAACTGGCCAGCAGATTTCCTGACCGAGTACGATATGGCGTCATTGCTGACCACGAGCCCGGTCTTCGAGCGCCTGCGCAATGCGGCCGTGCCTGTCTTTTATGACGTTCATATTGTGGCCCGCGAACGCGACCCGAAGACCGTGCAGTTGGCGAGCGATCTGTTCATCCGCTTCGGCATGCCGCGCGGCGCCTGTTTTCCCGTGCATGACGCTGCCGGCAATCGCGGCGCCGTGTGCCTTTGCGGCGAAATGCCGGCCTTTTCCTTCCAGGACATGGTGCTGCTGCAGTATTTGTCGAGCCATGTGTTTAACCGGTTGGCGGAAATCCGCGATCTCGATGCGCGGGTCACGGAAACGCTGACCGAGCGCGAGATCGAGTGTTTGACATGGACGGCAGCCGGCAAGACCTCGGTGGAAATTGCCGAAATCATGAGCTTGTCGGAGCATACGATCAATCACTACCTCAATCGCGCCACCCGCAAGCTGGATACGGTCAACCGCACCCAGGCGGTCGCCAAGGCACTGCGTCTCAATCTGATAAAATAGAGGATCCCGGCAGGACGAATGCTCCTGTGCTTCGGCTTGCCGGGTACCGTCGTTTGCGGCATGAATGATCTGATGGGCAAGCAGTTCTCAACGCAGATCACGCTCGGCTACATGCCGTTTCTCGATTGCGCACCCTTGGTGGCGGCGGTGGAAAAAGGCTTTGCCGGGGATGAGGGCATTGTCCTCAGGCTGGTGCGCGAAACCTCCTGGGGACAGATCGGCAATCGCCTGGCTGTCGGTCAATTTGACGGGGCGCATCTCCCGGCGCCTTTCGCGCTGGCATCCAGCCTTGCACTCTTTCCCCTGTCGCCAAGCCTGATCGTGCCGATGACGCTGTCACTCGGCGGAGGAGCCGTTACCGTTTCGCCTGCGTTGGCCGATGCCATGCGGGCACTCGGGCCGCTGCGGCTGGCCGATCCACTCAGCGCCGGGCAAGCACTCAAACAGGTCGCGCAGCAACGCTGCAGCCGAGGCTTGTTGCCGCTCAAATTTGCGGTTGGCCACGACTATTCAAGCCAGGCCTATCATCTGCGCTATTGGCTTGCCGCAAGCGGCCTCCATGCGCGCTTTGAAAACTCTAAAACAAGTGAGGTGTCGCCTTGCGACATCGGCATCGTGGCGCTGCCTTCGCCGCTGATGGCCGATGGCTTGGCAACGGGCGCAATCGACGGATTCTGTGCCGCCGAACCTTGGAGCAGCGTAGCGGTCGACCGGGGGGTGGGCTGCATGATCGCCGCCACCGCCGCGATCTGGCGCGGCGGGCCTGACAAGGTTTTGGCAATGACCCGCTCGTGGGAAGAGCGCCAGCAGGGCGAGCTGGATGCGCTGATTCGCGCGCTCTACCGCGCAGCGCAGTGGTGTAGTCATCCCGGCAATACCGAAGAACTGGCCGGCATTCTGGCGGCTCCCCGCTATCTCGGCGTTGACGGTAGCTTGCTTTTGCCGGCGCTGACGGGAGACCTGATCACCGCTCCGGGACAGGTGGAGCCCTTCGCCGACTTCTTGCTGCTCGATCGCAAGGCGGCCAACTTTCCCTGGGTCAGTCAGGCTCTCTGGTTCTACAGCCAGATGATGCTCTGTCGGCAGCTATCTCCCAGCGACGAAAGCCGTCAGATCGTACTCGACACCTACCGGCCCGACCTGTTTCGGCGCGCGCTGAAGCCGGTCTTCGCTCCCATACCCAGTGCTTCAACCAAACTGGAAGGCGCACTGGCTGCTGCCCAGTATGTCGGAGCCACCACGGGCAAATTGCTGCTCGGCCCGGACATGTTCTTCGACAGCCGGGTCTTCGATCCAGAATGTCTGGACGACTATCTTGCACCAGCGGTTATCCCATAAGGGGTTTGGTAAACGGATTGCTTCCCTGATGGTTTTTTGAGCATGCGTGATCACCTGCTGCCGAAAAATGCGGATTTCCGAAAGGCTCGCGAGGCTTTTCTGCGTCACATCGTGGAAAAGCCGGGAGGTTTTCAATCTGGCACGGTTCGTGCTTTCTAAGAGATCAAACAGGGTCCAGAGGGGACTTGGAGAAGAACGGTCTCGAAACCGCTCTCGCAAAAGCCGCCGAAACCGGTCGTCAAGACCTGGGTTTGGCGGCTTTTTTATATTGTTCGTCGGACGCGCTCCTCTGTGGTTCGTCGCTCTGCTTTTGTTTCGTGCCGGATTTGTCCTGGAAATTGGTTCCCGCTCTTTCGTCCGATGCGGTTTGACCGGATTTGCTCTTCCGTTTGCCCCGATTCCTCCCTATGTCAGCAGCTTATCCTTTTTGCATCGCGGCGATGTCGTCGCGTCTGCCCGAGCAGGCACAATCTAGGAAGCGGATCCATGGCGCTTGATAAAAACACCGTTCTCGAAGCCCTGAAGACAGTGCGGGGGCCGGATCTGGACGGCAATATCGTCGATCTCGGCATGGTCTCCGACGTATTCATCTCCGATGCCAAAGTCTATCTGTCGATCAATGTTCCCGCCGAGCGGGCGCGCGAGCTGGAGCCCATGCGCCAGGCAGCCGAGCGGGTGGTCAAGGCCATGGCCGGCGTCAAGGGCGCTCTGGTCAGCCTGACCGCAGAGCGCAAGGCAGGATCCGCGCCGCCACCACCGCCTCAACATACCCATTCCCATGGCCACGACCATTCTCACGGGCATTCCCATGCGACAGCTGCCCCCGGCCAACCGGCCCGGCCGGCCAAGGCAGGTATTCCCGGCATCGGTGCGATCATTGCTGTCGCTTCGGGCAAGGGCGGAGTTGGCAAATCGACCACCGCCGTCAATCTGGCGCTGGCGCTGCAGGCAAACGGTTTGAAGGTCGGCATTCTCGATGCCGACGTCTACGGCCCTTCGATGCCGCGCCTGCTCGGCATCACCGGTCGACCACAGCAGATCGACGGGCGCATCATCGTGCCTATGGAGAATTACGGACTGAAAGCCATGTCGATCGGTTTCCTGGTCGACGAGGGTACGGCGATGATCTGGCGCGGGCCGATGGTGCAGTCGGCGCTGATGCAGATGCTGCGCGAAGTGGCCTGGGGTGAGTTGGATGTGCTCGTCGTCGACATGCCGCCCGGCACGGGTGATGCGCAGCTGACCATGGCCCAGCAGGTACCGCTGACAGGCGCGGTCATCGTGTCCACCCCGCAGGACTTGGCGCTGATCGATGCCCGCAAGGGCATCAGCATGTTCAACAAGGTCGAGGTGCCTGTTCTCGGTGTCGTCGAGAACATGAGCTATTTCATCGCGCCCGACACCGGTGCCCGCTACGACATCTTCGGCCATGGCGGTGCGAGAGCCGAAGCGGAGGCGATCGGCGCGCCTTTCCTGGGCGAGGTGCCTCTGACCATCTCCATTCGCGAACATTCCGATGCCGGCACGCCGATCGTCGTTGCCGAGCCCGACGGGCCGCAGGCCAAGGTTTACCGGGAGATCGCAACCCGCGTCTGGAGCGAGGTTGGCCGTCATTCGGCCCGTCAGGCCCCGACCATCACTTTCGAGTAAGTTCTGATCCTCTAGGATCGTCGGTCGAACAGTCAAAAAAGCCGTTGCAGATCGTCTCTGCAACGGCTGGTCGCGCGGTTGTAGGGTCCAGCGCTCTTACAACAAGGTTTCGCTACCCTGGCGCAAGCATAGTGACAAACAATGCTTAGGGTTGCTTTGATAAGGATCAACACCTCACGCGCAATTGGCCTTGCCATCCGCACGGCAGGTGCTAAAGCTTCGCAGTTGAGGATGGGGCTTGGTCACGTGGAGCAGAGCGCAAATTGACAGCGGAAAGCCGATTTCAGTTTTCTGTGCGATGCTGTAAACAGTCGTTTCAAGTGCTCGCGGATGTTCCGTGAGTAGATTAGCTGGCGGATCGCGGACAAGCGGGCTCCGTTATCGGGCAAAGGTATCGAACATTTGATCAAAGCTTACAGGTGTGACGGGACGGCAGAACTGATTCTGCCCAGCGAAGCGCCATCGCTACTGGACAAGGATGTTCTATGGCTCGATCTTCTCAGCCCTGACCGGGAGGAGGAAGCGCTGGCGGAGCGATTGCTGGGCCTGCCGCTTCCCACCCGCGAAGACCTCAAGGATATCGAGCCTTCAAGCAGATTGTACATGGACGATCATGGCGTTTACATGACCGCCTCACTGATCTGCAAAGCCGAATCCGACGCTCCGCTGCTGGGTGATGTTGGCTTCATTCTGGGAGCCGGCCGCCTCGTCACTGTGCGCTATACCGAGCCGCGTGCCTTCGGCCTGTTCACCGCAGCCCTTGGCCGCAGCCATGCCCAATGCACGTCCAATGCCGTGATGCTGGCGCGCCTTCTCGAAACCGTGGTCGACCGTACCGCCGAAGTGCTTGAGATTGCCGGCATGCGGCTCGAAAACCTGTCCGGACAGGTTTTTGTCGACCGCAGTCATGCCAAGCGTCGTCAGGCGCGCTTTCTTGAAGATCGCCTGTTCGACATCGCCGCCCATCACCGGCTGGTCAGCAAGACCCGCGATAGCCTGGCATCGCTCTCCAGGCTGGTTTCCTTTCTTCTGTCGGTTGGCTTGGTCAAGGATAACACCGAGGCGCGCGACCTCTGTCAGGTCGTCGCCCATGACATCCAGTCGCTGTCGGAGCATGCTGGGTTCATCGCAAGCAATATCAGCTTCATGCTCGATGCCTCTCTTGGCCTGATCAATGTCGAGCAGAACGCTATCATCAAGATTTTCTCTATTGCCTCGGTGGTGTTCCTGCCGCCGACGCTGGTCGCCTCCATCTACGGAATGAACTTTCAGATCATGCCGGAGTTGACGTGGGTCTTCGGCTACCCATTTGCTCTCATCGTCATGGTTTTGTCCGCGATCATTCCCTTCCTGTTTTTCCGCTCGAAAGGCTGGCTCTGAGAGCCTGTAACAATTGATGTCCCAGGAAACTCCCCATGCAGCTCCAGCCGAAAAGAAAGATCTGCGCAGCCTGCTGCTGCTGGCTCTCGGTTCGGTCGGCGTGGTCTATGGCGATATCGGCACAAGCCCGCTCTACGCATTTCGCGAGGCGCTGAAGCCGATTGCCCATGACGGCATCACCCGTTTCGAGGTGATCGGCCTGACCTCGCTGATCGTCTGGACGCTGACGATCATCGTCACGTTGAAATACGTTCTGTTCCTGCTGCGCGCCGACAATGACGGCGAAGGCGGAACCCTGTCGCTTCTGGCCCTGCTCAGCAAATCAGCTGGCCGCCATACCATGGTGCTGATGGTGCTCGGTCTGGTTGGCGCAGCGCTGTTCCTGGGCGATGCGATGATCACGCCGGCGCTCTCGGTTCTCTCGGCCGTCGAAGGTCTGAAACTGGTCGCGCCGCAATCTTCGAGCTTCATCGTGCCGATCTCGGTGGTGATCCTGATCGTGCTGTTTGCCGTGCAGTCGCGCGGGACAGGCGCGGTCGCCAATTTCTTCGGACCGATCACTGTGGTCTGGTTCGTGGTCATGGCCGCGGGCGGCATCGGCCATATCTTCGACGATCCGGCGATTTTCAGGGCCTTCAACCCGATTCACGCCGTGACCTTCCTGTTCCAGGAAAAGTTTCTCGGCTTCGTCGTCCTCGGCGCCGTCTTCCTGACGGTGACCGGCGCCGAAGCGCTCTATGCCGACCTTGGCCATTTCGGCCGCCGGCCGATCCAGTGGGCCTGGTTCGCTCTGGTGTTTCCGGCTCTGGTGCTGAACTATCTCGGCCAGGGCGCGCTGGTTCTAAAGGATCCGGCCATGGCGTCCGATCCATTCTTCCTGATGTTTCCGAGCTGGGCGATTCTGCCGGTCATCATTCTGGCAACGGCGGCCACCGTCATCGCCAGCCAGGCGGTGATCACAGGCGCTTTCTCGATGGTGCGCCAGGCAATTCACCTTGGCTTCCTGCCGCGCATGGAAATCCTCTTCACCTCGGAGACCAATACCGGGCAGATCTATCTGCCGGCGGTCAATACGCTGCTGCTGCTCGGCGTGCTCAGCCTCGTGCTGCTGTTTGAAAGCTCGGATGCGTTGGCCACCGCCTATGGTATTTCCGTCACGGGCGCCATGGTCGTGACCACGATCATGGCCTTTGAATTCGTCCGCAAGAAGTGGAAATGGTCGGTCATCGTCGCGCTTGCCGTGATTGTACCGCTTTTGGCGCTGGAAATGGTCTTCCTCGGCGCCAATCTCCTGAAGATCCATGACGGCGGCTACATCCCTGTGCTGTTTGCGGCAGGCTTTACCATCGTCATGTGGACCTGGCGGCGCGGCACGGCGATCCTGTTTGCCAAAACCCGTCATGCCGACATTCCGCTGTCGTCTTTCATCTCGTCCGTGGAGCGCAAGAGCGAGCATGCTCCAGTCTGCGTGCCTGGCACCGCGATCTTCCTGACCAGCGACCCGGAAACCGCGCCTGCCGCCCTGCTGCATAACTTGAAGCACAATCACGTTCTGCACGAGAAGAACATCATTCTCACCATCAAGACCGTCAACCGGCCACGCGCCAGCGAGGCGGAGCGCTTCGTGGCCGAGAGCCTGTCGGAACGGTTTAGCCGGGTTGAAATCCGCTTCGGTTATATGGAGCAGCAGAATGTGTCGCAGGCGCTAGCCAAGCTGCGCAAGGGCGGCTTGAAGTTCGACATCATGTCGACCTCGTTCTATCTCGGCCGCCGCAAGCTGGTGCCCGACGCCAAGGCTGGTATGCCGAACTGGCAGGACCGGTTGTTCATCGCGCTGGCCAATTCCGCAACTGACCCCTCGGATTATTTCCGTCTGCCGGCCAACCGCGTCGTCGAACTCGGTTCGCATGTCATTATCTGACAGAGGCGGCCTGATAGCGCCGCTCCAACTCCAGGGATAACAGGATTGAACGGGCCTGCTGGGCCCGTGATTCTCAAGCTCTGAGCAGTCGCACCTGATGATGCTTTGGCCGTAACTGCTTCGGGCTAAACGGCGATTTTTCCGCCGTGAAGGCGGCTTTTTCGTGCCGGTTTCTGTGGGGAATTACAAAAAATCGTGCAAGACCCTGATTTTTCTCGGTTAATTTGTCGTGAAGCAACCCCCGGCAATGCCTTGACTATCAAAGCTTGCAAAATTATGGTGCGGCCAAATTCAAGACCGGCCGGACCATGTAATATCCGAGCCGTTTGCATACCGGAGCAAGGCCTTAACAGGTGGCTCGGGTTCGGACGGGGAGGGCGTATGGACGATCAGGAAAGAGAATTGGAACGGCGTCGCAGCGAACTTGCAGCCAAACTGGCGGCAAAAGAGGTGCGAACGGGGGAAGATGCCGCAAGGGATGAGCGGGCGGAGGTAGGCCGAAAGGGCTATGCTCAGGCGATGAAGCTCTCCAGCGAATTCCTTTCCGCGATTATCGTCGGTATCATTCTCGGCTTTCTGATTGACCATTTTGCTGGGACTTCGCCTTGGGGGCTTATTGTGTTCCTGATGCTTGGTTTCTGTGCCGGTGTGCTGAACGTGCTGCGCGCGGCAGGCAAGGTGGCTTCGCCGCATCCAGCCGATCGCAGGCCGGACGGCAAGACGAAATGACACGGCGGATGCTTTGCATCCGACGGACGAGGTAAGGAACGCCACTCAAGGGTGGCAAAAGCGAGAGAGATCACCAGGTGTCAAACGATCCGACCCATCAGTTCCAGATCCACAAGATTGTTCCGATCGAAATTGGTGGCATGGATTTCTCGTTCACCAATGCCTCCTTGTTCATGGTCGCGACGGTGGCTTGCGCCGCCGGCTTCCTGTATTTTGCCACGTCTAACCGCGGCCTGATCCCTGGTCGTGCGCAGTCGGTGGCTGAAATGTCCTACGAATTCGTGGCGTCGATGCTGCGGGAAGGGGCGGGCAGCCACGGGATGAAATTCTTCCCCATGGTATTCTCGCTGTTCATGTTCGTGTTGACCGCGAACCTTCTCGGCATGATGCCCTACTTCTTCACTGTCACCAGCCAGATCATCGTCACCTTTGCGTTGGCGATTTTTGTGATCGGCACGGTGCTGGTCTATGGTTTCTATAAGCACGGCCTTGGCTTCCTCAATTTGTTCGTGCCCTCTGGCGTACCTTTCGCTTTGTTGTTCCTCGTGGTGCCGATCGAGATCATCTCGTTTCTGTCGCGCCCGATCTCTCTGTCGATCCGATTGTTTGCCAACATGCTGGCAGGCCATATCACATTGAAGGTGTTTGCGGGCTTCGTTGCCTCGCTTGGCAGCCTCGGCGCTCTCGGCGTCGGTGGCGCCATCCTTCCCCTCGCTATGACCGTCGCTCTGACCGGTCTGGAGTTCCTCGTTGCCTTCCTTCAGGCTTACGTCTTTGCGGTACTGACTTGCATGTACCTGAACGACGCAATCCATCCGGGCGGGCACTAAGGATATCGACATTGGCGTAACAAGCGTCAGTCATTCGCCGCAATAACCATTTCAAAGGAGTACTCTCATGGAAGCGGAAGCAGCAAAGTTCATCGGCGCAGGTCTGGCTTGCTTTGGCATGGCCGGCACGGCTCTCGGCCTCGGCAACATCTTCGGCAGCTACCTGTCGGGCGCACTGCGCAACCCGTCTGCCGCTGACAGCCAGTTCGGCCGTCTGGTATTCGGCTTCGCCGTTACGGAAGCTCTGGGCATCTTCTCGCTGCTCGTAGCCCTCCTGCTCCTGTTCGCTGTCTGATTTCAGCGGAATTCTGGATCACGGCCAACTGTCGCAGTCGGCCGTGATCTTTTGTATGTGCAGGATACTGGAGGCGAGTATGTTCGTTACCCCCGCCTATGCCGAGGATGTTCCGGCAGCGGCTGAGACTCACACGGAGACCGGCGTTCCCCATGACGCGGGCCACGTCAAGGGCGTTTTCCCGCCTTTCGACCACTCCACATTCGCATCGCAGCTGCTGTGGCTGGTCATCAGTTTTGGCCTGTTCTACATCGTGATGCAGCGGGTCATCGTGCCGCGTGTTGGCGGTATCCTGAAGAATCGTCATGATCGTATCGCACAGGATGTCGACGAGGCGAGCCGCCTGAAGGCTGAAGCCGATGCCGAAGTCGAGACCTATGAAAAAGAATTGAGTGCCGCCAAGGCCAAGGGTCATCAGATTGCATCTGAAGCCCGCGAAGCCGCGAAGGCCAAGGCTGCTGCCGACCGCGCTGCCGTCGAGGCCGAACTGGCGCAGAAGATCGCTGCTGCCGAAGCCGGCATCGCTGCCCTGAAGACCAAGGCCTTTGCCGAGGTCGACGCCATCGCCACCGAAACCGTGGCTGCCATCGTCGAACAGCTCACCGGCGCCAATGTATCGGCGGCCGAAGCACAATCGGCTGTTGTCGCCGGCAAGAGGGGTTGAAACGATGGAGTATGATGCAACATTTTTCGCCTTCGTCGGCCTCATTATCTTTCTTGGCCTGATCGCCTATTTGAAGGTTCCAGGCATGATGGCGAAGTCGCTCGACGAGCGCGCTGCCAACATCCGCGACGAACTGGCTGAAGCCAAGCGCCTGCGCGAAGAAGCCCAGCAGCTGCTGGCCGAATATCGCGCCAAGCGTAAGGAAGCCGAAGCCGAGGCGCAGGCCATCGTTGCCGCCGCCGAACGCGAAGCCGCTGCCTTGACGGAGGAAGCTCGTCAGAAGACCGAGGAATTCGTCCAGCGCCGCAATGCGCTGTCGGAACAGAAGATCAAGCAGGCCGAAACTGACGCCATCAATGCCGTGCGTTCCGCTGCCGTTGATCTCGCCGTATCTGCCGCTGAAACAATCCTGAAGCAGAAGGCTGATGCCCAACTGCAGTCTAGCCTGTTTGCCGCTTCGATCGGTGAAGTCAAAGGCCGCCTGAACTAACGCACTACGCGGTTTGTAAAATAGCGTCGTTTAGAAAATAAAGCCGGGTTCTGCCCGGCTTTTTTGTGTCTGGAGCTTTCTGAGATGGCGGCACTGGCGGAGGACGGCAGTCCGGACATGTTCTGATAATTAGGTTGGTTGACCGCGGACTGCGCTATTCCACGGCCTTTAACGAGCCGAAACTCATGCGATGCAGCGGGCAGGGGCCATGGTCGTCGATGGCCTTACGGTGGATCGCTGTGCCATAGCCCGCATGGATTTCGAAACCATAGGCGGGAAACACCAGCCCGGCCCGCGCCATCATCCGGTCCCGCGTCACCTTGGCGATGATAGAGGCGGCGGCGATAGAGAGCGAGCGGGCATCGCCTTTGATGACGGCGGTCGCCGTGCACTCTAGTCCCGGCGGTATGTCGCGGCCATCGCAAAAAAGATGGGCGGGTGTGACGGCGAGACCGGCTGCGGCGCGGCGCATGGCGTCGAGGCTTGCCTTGCGGATGTCACGTCGGTCGATGTGAGCGGCCCCGGATGAGGCGATCGATATGGTGGCCGTCGCTATGATCTCGGCAAACAGCGCTTCGCGTCGGGCGGCGGTCAGTTTCTTCGAATCGTTCAGACCATCAGGAATGGCATCGGGATCAAGGATGACGGCGGCCGCAACAACCGGCCCGGCGAGTGGCCCTCGCCCAGCCTCGTCCGTACCCGCCACCGGCCAGACCCCTTTGCCCCGGGCAGCGAGTTCCAAGGCAAAATCCGGACCTGTCAGAAGCTCGGCCTCTGTCGGCCGCAGCAGGCCCCTGTTGATGTCGAAGAGATCAGGCATGTCGGGTGGTGAACGTTTGGGCATGCGGCAGACCTCGCACACCACCCGACTTGCTGCAAGCCCTTCCGGCATTGTCTGCTTCCTGTCGACAAAGGATGCCAGTTACATCCTTTGTCGGTCCATGGTCTTGCCCTGTCTGCGGCGGCAAACGACAGGTCAAGACGAAGGCAGGCGGCAGGCTTCGGCGTCGTCTTGCCGCAGGAACCGAAAGGGGTCGGCTGTTGCGGGCAAGAAGGTGACGCCGCGCCGGACGGACGGCCAAGGAAAGCCGTCCCGGCCTATCCGGGACACGCCTTGCGGCGGGCGACGCCCCGGAATGACGTCAATTGAGGAAACTACGCAGCGAGTGTCGCAAGGAGGGCTTCCGGCTAGCTGAACGATCTTTAGCCCATGGCCTCAATCATCCGAACGTCCATTGGCCTCTTGCCGCTATTGTCGTCACAGTGCTGGACAAAATGTGCTGGGGCCAGCTTCCGGCACACCCACTACAGCAGCGACAGCTGCACGCCGCTGCCGAAGGGTGGGGTGAACAGGTCGTCGCGCAATTGCATGCTGCGGCGGCCCATGCCGAGCCGCTTCGTGGCAATCTCGAAACGGCGGCTGATCTGCCAGGCATAAGGGCCTGTGCCTTTCATCCGCTTGCCGAACTCCGCGTCATAATCCTTGCCGTCGCGCATCGACCGTATCAGCGACATCACATGCCGGTAGCGGTCGGGATAATGCTGCAGCAGCCAATCGCGAAACAGCGGGCTCACTTCCAGCGGCAGACGCAGCAGCACATAGCTGGCTTCGCTGGCACCAGCCGCCTTGGCGGCATCGAGTATCCGCTCGATCTCATGATCGTTGAGCGCCGGGATGATCGGCGACACCAGCACGCTGGTCGGAATGCCCGCCTCGGTAAGCTTCTTGATCGCCTCCAGCCGCTTTGATGGCGTTGCGGCACGCGGTTCCATCACCCGTGCCAGCTTGCGGTCCAGCGTCGTCACCGACATGCCGACTTTCGCCAAGCCCTTGTCGGCCATCTCCGCAAGAATATCGATGTCGCGGGTGACAAGCGCCGATTTGGTGACGATCGCAACCGGATGGTTGGCGGCCTTCAACACCTCAAGCAATTGCCGCATGATCCGCCAATCCTTTTCGATCGGCTGATAGGGATCGGTATTGGTGCCGATCGCCAGCGTCCGTGGCTTGTAGCCGGGCTTCGACAATTCCCGTTCCAGCAGCTTTGGCGCATCCGGCTTGGCAAATAGCTTTGCCTCGAAGTCCAGCCCCGGCGAAAGCCCCATATAGCTGTGGCTGGGCCGCGCGAAGCAATAGATGCAGCCATGCTCGCAGCCGCGATAAGGATTGACCGAGCGGTCGAAGGGAATGTCGGGGGAATCGTTGCGGGTGATTGCCGTCTTCGGCTTTTCCACCTGCACTTCGGTGCGAAACGGCGGCAGGTCTTCAAGGCTTGCCCAGCCGTCATCGACCAGTTCGCGTTCCAGCACCTCGAACCGGCCGGACGGATTGAGGCCGGCGCCGCGCCCGCGTCTGCGGCCACCGTCAACCCGCAGCCCGGAGGCCGTCAGCAAGGCATCGGCAATGTCAGCCGTATTGGCAGGCTGGAAGGCAGCCTGCCCCACATCGTACAGTGCGGTCATGTGAAACTCCTGACGGGCCAACGAGCCCTCTCATGGGCTTAGATTTAGCGCGCCAAAGAGAACAATGCAAGAACAAAATCCGGAAACGTGCTGATCCCAGCAATTCGATACCGCGTGCGGAGGCTGCAATGGCCTCAAGTAAAACACCGATTTCCAAAGACGCCCAAGAGGTTGCCGGCCCTCAGATCAAATTGCGGTCAAGCATGGTTCGGCCGTGGTAAAGCATGAGGCCTTGCGATAAGACAGGAGCATGTTGACAGTTCTTATCGAATGCCGTGACCAGGAAAGCGAATTGGCGCAGACCTTGACCACCCTTGTCGCCGGGGCGGTGGAAGGTCTGATTTGCGACGTGGTTATTCTCGACCATGGCTCGAATGATGGCACCGCACGGTTAGCCGACGCCGCCGGCTGCCGGTTTCATCGTGATTGGGATCTACGTGACATCGTCGCTGCGGCCCGCGGCGAATGGCTGCTGCTGATCGAGCCGGGCGCGCGCCCCTCTCTCGGCTGGATCGAGGAAACCGCCGAATATATCGCGCTCAACACCGCGCCCGCTCGCTTCGTGCCGTCGCGGCATCATAAGCCGTCGCTGCTGCGCCGGATCATCCGCCGCTATCCGCCGCTGGAACGCGGGCTGCTGTTGCGCAAAAGCCAGGCGCAGGCTCTCGCCAAGCCGGATACGACGTTGGCGGATCTGGTCGCGGGCCTGCGGATGAAGGTACTGACAAGCGAAATCGTGCCGGCCTGGGCCGCGCGGGCGGCAAGGGCCGAGCAGAAAGTCTGAGGATACTAACGGGTTCAGCTTTTGCCGCGCTTGAGATGCTCGTCGAGCCGCGGCATGATTTCCACGAAGTTGCAGGGCTGGTGGCGATAGTCGAGTTGCTGGCCGAGAATGCCGTCCCAGGCGTCCTTGCAGGCGCCGGGAGAGCCCGGCAGCACGAACACAAAAGTGCCGTTCATGAGCCCGGCCGTGGCCCGTGACTGGATAGTCGAGGTGCCGATCTTGTCATAGGAGATCCGGTGGAAGATGGCGGAAAATCCGTCCATCCGCTTTTCAAACAGCGGTTCCAATGCCTCAGGCGTGACATCGCGGCCGGTAAAGCCGGTCCCTCCTGTGGTGATGACGACATCGACATCCTGCGACAGGCTCCAGGCGCGCACCTGATTGGCGATCCGCTCGGCATCGTCGGTGACGATGGCGCGGTCGATCAGCCTGTGCCCTGCGGTAGAGATCCGGTCAGTCAGCACATCGCCGGATTTGTCGTCGGCGAGCGTGCGGGTGTCGGACACGGTCATCACGGCAATGCCGAGGGGGATGAACGCTCGAGTATCGGAAGCTCCGGACATGTCAGGTCTCCGCTAGAAATTGTGCAGTTGGTTTCGTCACTGATGATGCTGAAATGGTCTGGCCAGCCTGAAAATACCAGTCCGGCTTTTCAGAAAGAAGCGTCTTTTCGGCGGCCAACGCGGCTGCCCTGTTTGCATAAAGGCCGAAGCAGCTCGCACCTGACCCGGACATCCGCACCATCAGCGGCCCGGTCCGGGCGATCATCTGGCAGAGGTCACCGATCTCGGGGCAGAGGCTTTCGGCAACGGGCTGCAAGTCGTTGCGCAGACTTTTCAGTGTTGCGATCCATTCGGCTGGATCATGACCTGCTGGCAGTGCGCCGATTGGTGGATTGTCACGCCGGGTCAGGGCCTTGAAGATCGCCGGCGTCGAGACGCTCTTCAGCGGATTGCCGATGACCAGGCCAAAGTGCGGCATGGTCGCCAAAGGCGTGAGGTCTTCGCCTATCCCTTGCGCCCTGAGCGGCACGCCGGCGAGGCACATGGGCACGTCGGCCCCAAGCGATAGCGCGAGATCCTGAAGGGTATGCGGCGCAAGGGTCACGTCCCAAAGCTTCAGCAGGACCCGCAGCGTCGCGGCGGCATCGGCAGAGCCGCCACCGATGCCGGCGGCAACCGGCAAAGTTTTATCAAGGGTAATCGCCACCGGTGGCGCGGCCTGACCAGCCCCAAGGCAAGCAGCCCGCAGCAGGTCGCGCGCCTTGAGCACGAGGTTGCCGGACGGATTGTCGTTCGCCAATAGCGGGGCAAACCGCCCGACAAGCGTAAAAGCATCCTGGGCGGCCGACTCCACGGTGATCGTGTCGCCATAGTCAGCGAAAGTCACCAGACTGTCGAGGAGGTGATAGCCGTCGGCCCTGCGACCGGTGACATGCAGTGCAAGATTAAGCTTTGCCGCCGCCATCTCTCGATATGCCGTCGCCTGCATGACGTCTTCGCCCTCTTGCTCCTGCCGATAGCGTCTCGCCCCTGGCTTGGTTTGTCAGGGGCGAGCGCGGATCAGGATTTCTTCTCGGGCTGATCGGAGGCCGGCGGCGTGGCGGGAGCCGGTGCTGGAGCGGGTTCTGGGGCCTTGTCCATCGGCTTGTTCGGCTCCGGAGCCTGCGGCTGAACCGGAGAATCTGCCGGTGGCTTTGCCGGAATTTCCGCAGGTGCAGGTGCAGGCGTCGTTGTCGGAGCCTTCGGCGTCTCCGCACCCGGAGCTGGTGGCTCGGCCGGAGCAGCAGGTGGCGTTGCCGGTGGGGCAGGTTGAGCCGGTGCTGTCGTCTGGGCGGGTGCCGAAGGCGCAGGTGCTGCCGGCGGGGTCGCATCGGCGGCCGATGTTGCCGGCAGATCCGGCAGACCCTTTTCCAGCTTTTCCTGGACGGCAGTGATCAGTTCCGGCTCCGGCTTGAAGGCCAGAACCTGGCGCCACTGGAAGGTGGCTTCCAGCTTGCGGCCGACGCGCCAATAGGCATCGCCGAGATGGTCGTTGATGGTGGCGTCGCCCGCCTTCAGCTGCACGGCGCGTTCCAGTTCTTCGACCGCGTCGTCGAACCTGCCGAGCCGGTAATAGGCCCAGCCGAGCGAATCGACGATGTAGCCGTCATCAGGCTTCAGCTCCACGGCCTTCTTGATCATATCAAGGCCTTCCTGGAGATTGCGGTTCATGTCCACCCAGGAATAGCCGAGATAGTTGAGAACCTGCGGCTGCTGCGGATTGAGTTCCAGCGCCTTGCGGAAATTGGGCTCGGCCTGGTCCCACTTCTTCAGTCGCTCATAGGCAATGCCGCGCTGGAAGAACACAGGCCACTGGTTCTTGCCCGGCGCAGGGCCGATGATCTCGGCTGCCTTGTCGTAATTAGCAGCCATCTCAGCGTAGTCCTTGGCGTCGGACAGGACGCTGCCATAGGCGAGATAGCTTCTGATATCCTGCGGGTCGGAGGCGATCAGCGACTTCAGATGCGCCTTCGATTCCTCCACCTTGCCGGCTTCTGCCAGCGCAAGGCCCAGCTGCATTTCCGAAATCCGCCGCATCGGCGAATCGGCGGGCACCTGCTTGTAGAGCGAAATGGCGAGATCGTTCTGCTTGTTGCCCTCGGCGATGCCGCCGAGCATGATCAATGCATCGGCGCTGTCGGGGTCGAGCGCGCGCGACAGCTGAAGGTAGAGCGCAACGGTGTCCTGGGCGCCCTGGCGGTTCAGCGCACCACCGATGGAAAACAGCACGGAGGCAGCACCTTCATTGGCGGTCGCTACCTGTGGCTTGATGTCTTCGCCCTTTTCGACGCGCTCGCGCATCGCCTTGAAGGGGGGGTAATTGTTCAGCACTTCATCGCCTGCTGCCAGAGCATCGAGCGCCTGGCGCTTGTTGCCGGCCTTGGCTTCCAGTGTGGCGAGCGCCATGACAGAGCGCAGGAAGGTATCGGGCGCGGTCGCACCGCCTTCGCGGTCGGTGATCACGTTGCTCAGATAGCTGCGCGCCCGGGCTTGATCGCCGATAGCGGCAGCCATGACGCCGGAATTGTAATTCTTGAAGATCCCGTACCAGGCCGGACCCTTCAGCTTGTCCAGATCGGACAGCGCTTCCTTGCCGCGGCCGGCGCCCATCTTTGCCCAGGCGGTCAGGAGCGCGTTGGTGAGACGGTCGAGATCGTTAGGACCCTTATAGGCCAGGATCTTTTCGGCGGCGCGGTAATTCTTGGATTTGATGGCATCGAGCCCGCGCACGATGGCGGTGACCCGCTCGACAGCCTGATCCTTGCGCAACTCGGTGGCAAATTTCGCGCCTTCTTCAAAGCGGCCAGCCATCAGCAGCGACAGCATCAGGCTTTCGCGGATTTCCAGGTCCTGTGGCTCGAAGCGCAGCGCCTTCTGGTAGAGCGCCACCGCCATCGAGAAGTCCCGGTCGGTATTGGCCGTGCGGGCTGCCAGATAAGCGCCTGAAATCGTATCGACGTCGTCGATATCGAAGCCTTCGACCATGGGTTTGGCCGGTTCTGCCGCCATCACCACCGAGGACATCAGAGGAGACGGGAGGACGCTGCCGCCAAAAGACACCAGAAGCAGGAGCGCGGTGCCCGAGAGGAAGCGTTTGGCAAAGATCTGCCGCATGAAGAAGCCTTTCAACCAATGTCACCGGCCATCAGGGCCGGATCGGGCAACCAGAGTGACCGGCTCAAGGCCGGATCGGAAACGTCAGCAGCCGGCCATTCGACTCGGCAGCGATTGCCGCTGCCGATTCGCTGACACCGAAGCCTAGATGTAAGAGCCTTGCCCCCACGTGACCAGTCGATCTGATGGCAACAGCATGGCTTTTTTGCGTGAATGGCATAAAAATTTCAGCTGACCCGCTCGATGCAGAAATCGATCACGTCCATCAGCGCATCCTTCCATTCGCCACCGGGAACGGAGGCCAGCGCATCGCGCGCGACATCGCCATAGTGCACGGCCCGGGCCACGGTATCGGACAGGCCATTGTATTTGGTGATCAGGCCCATGGCCTTTTCCAGATTGGCGTCGTCGCTCTTGCCGCCCTCGATCGCTTCGCGCCAGAAGGTGCGCTCGGCCTCGTTGCCGCGCCGGTAAGCGAGAATGACGGGCAGCGTGATCTTGCCTTCGCGGAAATCGTCGCCGGTATTCTTGCCGAGATCGGCAACCTTGCCGCCATAATCCAGGGCATCGTCGACCAGCTGGAAGGCGAGACCAAGATTCATCCCGTAGGATTTCAGCGCATTACGGGCTGCCTTGTCCGTGCCGGCCACGATCGGGCCGACTTCGGCGGCGGCGGCAAACAGGGCGGCCGTCTTGGCGCGGATCACCGACTGGTAATCGTCTTCGGTTGTTTCCATGTTCTTGGCGACGGACAGCTGCAGTACTTCGCCTTCGGCAATCACGGAGGCGGCGGACGACAACACGTCGAGCGCTTCGAGCGAGCCGACCTCGACCATCATCCGGAAGGCCTGGCCGAGCAGGAAGTCGCCAACCAGCACGCTCGCCTGATTGCCCCAGATCATCCGGGCGGTGGATTTGCCGCGCCTGAGATCGCTTTCGTCGACGACGTCGTCATGCAGAAGCGTGGCGGTATGCATGAACTCTACGCTGGTGGCGAGCTTGATATGGCCTTCGCCTTCATAGCCGAACATGGCGGCAGAGGCGAGCGTCAGCATTGGCCGCAGCCGCTTGCCACCCGATGAAATCAGATGGTTGGCGACTTCCGGAATCATCTGGACGTCGGATCCGGCCTTGGACAGGATCAACTGGTTGACCCGTTCCATGCCGCTTCGGGTCAGGTCCACCAGCGGCTGCACCGAGGCCTGTCTGTTCTTTTTATCACCAAGCGGTATCACTGCGCCCAACTGTCCGGACTCCTGTCTCTTCCTGTCTTAAAGGCGGCCCGCTGCTCCTGCCGGCCCTGGTTTGATCAGGGCGTTGCACGGCGGCTCTTGCCTCCTCCATCCCGCGGCACGACGAAATTCCGATCCCGACCGGTCCGAACTGTCATGCCGCAGCGCTGCCCCAACTTACGGTGTTTTTTTCGGCCTGTCGCGCAATCAAGCGGGCCTTTCGCAAAAAATCGGGACATAATGCTGGGCAGACCATAAAAAGCCCTTGGCAAGGCGGCAAGAGCGTAATTCTGCTGTCCCGGAAATTTGATGTCGCACCGGCCCGAAAAGTGCGTAGCGGTTTTCGGATAAGCCGATGCGCAAGAGAAGCACCGGCCCGAAAAGTGCGTAGCGGTTTTCGGATGAGACAAAGACAAAGAAAGAAGGATCAGAGATCGCATGCATGAGCTCATTCGCACCAATGACGCCGTTCTGCTGTCTTTCGCGCAAAGCCTGATGAAGGATGCCGGGATCGAGAGCCTGATTGCCGATCAGTCGATGAGCATTCTCGAAGGTTCGCTCGGGCTTTTGCCACGCCGCTTTCTGGTGGAGAGCGACCGGGCGCAGGAGGCGCGCCGCATTCTGATCGATGCTGGCCTCGGCCATGAGCTGCGTGAGGCATCTCAATGAGCAAGGTCGGCGAGCCGCTTGGCGCGGTCGCGGATGATATGCAAGAGCCAGCCGTGACAGAGACAGTCGACGCCTTTCACCGTGGCGGTTTCTTTCTGGTCCAGCCCAAGGGGCGCGGCCATCGCACGGGCATGGACGCCATGCTGCTGGCGGCCTTGGTGGCCGATGCGCGGCCCTTGCTGCTGGCCGATCTCGGAGCCGGCGCCGGTGGTGCTGGCCTGGCGGTTGCCTCGCGGCTGCCACAGGCGCAGGTGACGCTGGTCGAGCGGTCGGGCGAGATGCTGAGTTTCGCTGAAAAGACGTTGGCTTTATCCGAAAACGCCCATCTTGCTGATCGCATCAACCTGATCGAGGCCGACGTGACGCTGACCGGCCGGGCGCGACGGGCGGCGGGGCTCGCGGATGGTTCGTTCGATCATGTGATCATGAATCCCCCCTTCAACGACGGCCGCGACCGGCTGACACCTGATCGGCTGAAGGCCGAGGCCCATGCCATGGACGAGGATCTGTTCGAGAGCTGGATCAGAACGGCGGGCGCGATCATGAAGCCCGGCGGGCAATTGTCGCTGATCGCCCGGCCGCAATCGGTGGCCGAAATCATCGCCGCCTGCGGCAAGCGCTTCGGCGGTATCGAGATCACGCTGCTCCATCCAAGACCCGGCGAAAGTGCCATCCGCCTGCTGCTCACGGCCATCAAGGGTTCGCGCGCCAGGCTCGCCTTCCGTAGCCCGCTGACCATGCACGGTCCCGATGGCCACGCCTTCCTGCCCGAGGTCGACAGCCTCAACAATGGCCGGATGGCCTATCCGCGGCTCGACGTCAAAGCCATGTGATGTCGCAGGCATCGGCGGCAAAAATGCCGCTGACCATTGCGTTTGTTCTGGCAGGACTTACATGAGGTTTCAGGTTCAAGAACAAAGGGATGATCGGGCATGGCAGGTCTGTTGAAGCGGTTGGTGCCGAAGCGGTTTCGCAAGCAGGAGATCGTCATTCCCGTGGTGCGGCTGCATGGGGCGATCATGAGCGGCGGCAGCCGGTTTCGTCCGGCCCTCAATCTGGCCTCCGTGGCGCCGCTGCTCGAAAAGGCCTTCAAGATGAAGGACAGCCCGGCGGTGGCTTTGTCGATCAACTCGCCGGGCGGCTCTCCCGTTCAGTCGCGGATGATTTACCAGCGCATCCGCACGCTCGCCGAGGAAAACAGCAAGACGGTGCTGGTCTTCGTCGAAGATGTCGCGGCATCCGGTGGCTATATGATTGCCGTTGCCGGAGATGAGATCATCGCTGATCCCACCTCCATCGTCGGTTCGATTGGCGTCGTCTCCGGCGGCTTCGGCTTTCCCGATCTGCTGAAGAAGATCGGCATCGAGCGGCGTGTCTATACGGCTGGCGAAAACAAGGTGATGCTCGACCCGTTCCAGCCGGAAAAACAGAGCGATATCGAGTATCTGAAGACCCTGCAGCTCGACATCCACGATGTCTTCATCACTATGGTCAAGGAACGGCGCGGCATCCGGCTGGGCGATGATCCCGATCTGTTTTCCGGCAAGTTCTGGACCGGACGCAAGGGCTTCGAGCTTGGCCTGGTCGACAAGCTCGCCAGCATGCGCGAGGAGATCATGGCGCGCTATGGCAGGACGGCGCGGCTGGAACTGGTGTCCGGCGGCCGTGGCCTGTTCGGTCGCCGTCAACCCGGTGTCGGCACATTTCTGAGCCAACCTGCCGATATCGCCGGTGCGGCCGCCTCCGGCCTTGCCGAAACCCTTGAAGACAGGGCGCTTTGGGCCCGCTACGGGTTGTGACGTTTCGATGACGCCGTTACCGGACGCTCCATGGTTTGGGCTTTCGAACCGGTCGGCGACCTGATATGCACTAAGGCTTGAGATAAGGACAGGCGCCGACGCATGGCGGGGCCTGTCATCCTTTGGCGAGCAGGCAGCATGACGCGCATACTCTTTTTTCTGATCCTGATCGGTATTGCCGTCTGGTACTACAGGCGCTGGACGACGCCGCGCCCCACCACCCGCCGGCCTGCTCAAGACCCTCACAGCACGGACCCTTACCGCACGCGCCGCGAGGCTGTGACGACCCTTGTGAAGGACCCAAAGACCGGCGAATACCGGGTCGAGAAGGAAGATTGACGTTTCGCGATCAAATGCGTGGAAATAATCCCGCAGCGTCCTGGAACAAGCGACGGGGACAACCTGTTTCCGACAAAATGATGAGCTACCGAAAAGGCGCGAGTTGCGTGGTGCGCGACGGTCGTTAGAGCATTTCCAGCAAAAGTGCGCAGCGGTTTTGCGTCCGGGAATGCGTTAAGACAGAGAGCATTTCCAGCAAAATTCTATAACGGTTTTGCGTTCGGAAATGCATTAAAACAAACAGTTAGAGTATTGTGCGTCTCCATGAAGCGCGGAAATGCTCTCAACGGGAAAAGCGTGGGGGAACGTAAGATTGTCTTTTCCGGATGCGACTCAGGCCTGGCCATCCGCTCCCACTCGCATCAGCACCGATGATTTTCTAGCCGGCGGCGGCGAGATGGCCGAGGCGATCCGCACCTTTGACTGGGCCTCGACCGAGCTTGGGCCGATCAAGACCTGGCCGGTTTCATTGAAAACCACGATGCGGCTGGTGCTCGCCTCGCGCCAGCCCATGTGTTTCTGGTGGGGCCGCAATCTCCTGCAAGTTCATAACGATGCCTATCTGCCGATGCTCGGTTTGCGTAAGGACACCGCACTGGGTCAGCCTTTTGCCAATGTGTGGGCCGACATCTGGGAGGGCATTCTCCCTTACGCCCAGAAAGCATTGGCCGGCGAGGGGACCTGGGCAGAAGAGCTGCCCCTGGTGATGTTTCGCAATGGTTTCGAGGAGCAGACCTACTGGACCTTCTCCTATAGCCCGATCTATGGCGACGATGGCGCCATCTGTGGTCTTCTCAACATTGTCACCGAAAAGACGCAGGCCGTTGCCGATCGCATGGCCCTTCAGGCCAGCATCGAGGATGCTCGCCGGCATCTGCACAACAAGGAAGCCTATCAGCAGGAATTGCGGCTGCTGAACGGCGAATTGGCGCATCGTATGAAGAATACGCTGGCCATGGTGCAGTCTATCGCCAGCCAGACCATTCGCGGCGCGGCGTCCTTGAGCGAGGCGGCAAGCCAGGTCTCTGCCCGCATCCAGGCGCTTGCCAAGGCGCAAGATCTCCTGACCGGCAAGAGCGTTGCCTCGGCCGAGATGCGCGAGATCGTCGAAAACGCCATCGGCCCGCATTGCGACCGACCGGACCGTTTCACTCTCGCCGGGCCATCGCTAAAGGCTTCGTCGCGCCAGGCGCTCGGCCTGTCGCTCGCCCTGCATGAGCTTGCCACCAATGCCACCAAATACGGCTCGCTTTCCTCGGTAGGCGGTACGGTGCGGGTGGAATGGGGCGAGACGACAGATGGTTTTTTTCTGACCTGGACCGAAAGCGGCGGCCCTCCCGTGCCCCAGCCGCAGCGGCGCGGCTTCGGCTCGAAACTGACCGAGCGGGTGGTGGCCGACCTGTTTCGCGGCGAGGCGAAAATCGGCTTTGAGCCTGATGGCGTGGTGTTCAAGCTGCGCGGCCAGCTTGACCCGTTATCGCCGCTGCGGCCCGCTGCCGATAGCGAGCCAGATGGTGGCACGTCTTGACCGCAACGGCGGCGCGTGGCAGGTCAAGCAGACTGTTCGACTTCGATAGGATGCAAGCCTGCCATGACCCTCTCTCCCGCCCCGCATATGGACCCGAAGCGCTCCTTCCAGGCGCTGATCCTGACGCTGCATAATTACTGGGCCGATAAAGGCTGTGCCGTGCTGCAACCCTATGACATGGAAGTGGGCGCTGGCACCTTTCACCCGGCCACCACGCTGCGCGCACTCGGGCCAAAGCCATGGAAGGCCGCCTATGTGCAGCCCTCGCGCCGTCCGTCCGATGGCCGCTATGGCGAAAACCCCAATCGCCTCCAGCATTACTATCAGTATCAGGTGATCCTGAAGCCGAACCCGTCCAACCTGCAGGAACTCTATCTCGGCTCGCTGAAGGCGATCGGGCTCGATCCGCTGCTGCACGATGTGCGCTTCGTCGAGGACGACTGGGAAAGCCCGACGCTCGGCGCCTGGGGTCTCGGCTGGGAATGCTGGTGCGACGGCATGGAAGTCAGCCAGTTCACGTACTTCCAGCAGGTCTGCGGCATCGAATGCTCGCCTGTTGCCGGGGAATTGACCTACGGTCTGGAGCGGCTGGCCATGTATGTCCAGGGCGTCGACAATGTCTATGACCTGAACTTCAACGGCCGCGAGGGCGAAGAAAAGATCTCCTATGGCGATGTTTTCCTGCAGGCCGAGCAGGAATATTCCCGCCATAATTTCGAATTCGCCAATACCGAGATGTTGCTGCGCCACTTCACCGATGCCGAGGCCGAATGCCAGGCGCTGCTGAAGGCTGGTGCGCCAGGTGAAAACGACAATCAGCGCCTGCACAAATGCGTCTTCCCGGCCTATGACCAGTGCATCAAGGCCAGCCATGTCTTCAACCTGCTCGATGCGCGCGGGGTGATTTCGGTGACCGAACGGCAGAGCTATATCCTGCGGGTGCGCACGCTGGCCAAGGCCTGTGGCGAGGCCTTCCTTGATACCGATGCTGGCGGTGCCAATTTCGTCAAGGCTGCTTAACACTATGGACCGGGTTGGGGCCATGGGGAGAGGAAGGGCGAGGGGATGACGCTGGAAACCCTGCTGTGGCGGCTGACCTTGATGCGCCGTGGCTGGTTGATCCTCGCTGTCCTGTGTGGGCTGACCTACCTTATCCTGGTGCCGTTCTATCTCTACACCGCCTGGGTGGAATATGTGATGGCGGCAACCGGCGTTGCCACCCGTACGGGGGTCAACAGCTGGCTGGTGCAGGTCGTTGCCCATTCCGCCGGCAGGCTCGAGGTCTTGTCCATCGCCTTCAGGGTATTGGGCGCCTGTTTCTGGCTCGCCTGGCTCTGGTACGCCGTCTGTTTCGCCATCCGGCTTTCGCCCGATGCACCGCCGCGCTACGGACCATGGATCTCGGTGCTCTGCTGGTTCGTGCCCGTCGTCCAATATATCCTGCCGCAGGTGGTGATGATCGACATCGCCCGGATCACCGTTCGTGATGATCGTAGCCCGCCTGACGAGGGCGATGGTGAGGCTCTGCCCAACCTCGACAGCCGAGACCTGTTTTGGCTGACGCCCGCGATCCTGGTCTGCAATCTTGTCAGCCTCGGTCTGATGAAAGTCATCGGCGAAGCGATGAGCGGCGGATTGACGTTTTCGACCCATGGCCAGCACATCCTGCATCTTGCTGCGGCCGCTGGCGTTGTCGGCCTGCTCCTGCTTCTCTGTGTCGATGCCTATATGCGCACCGTGGCCAAGGCCCAGGAAACCCGCGCGGCGCGCCTGTTTCTCGATGGTCCTCCAAGCGGTTTGCCAGCCGATAGCCTTTGACCACATGGCCTCGCCGAAAGTTTTGACGATTGCAATGGCAACGACGCCGCGCTACGCAAAACCCGCCTAACACACGGATATGTTCATGACCCTTGCCGCCCAGACCGCCGACGCCCTCACTATTTTGCCGCCGGAAAAGCCGTTGACCGGACATGTCAGCCCGCCCGGCTCGAAATCGATTACCAATCGGGTGCTGCTGCTGGCGGGCCTTGGCGTTGGCACCAGCCGGCTGACCGGCGCGCTGAAAAGCGACGATACCCGCTATATGGCGGAAGCCCTGCGCGCCATGGGCGTCACCGTCGAAGAGCCTGACGACACCACCTTCGTCGTCACAGGCACCGGCATCTGGACGGCACCTGAAAAGCCGCTGTTTCTCGGCAATGCCGGCACGGCGACCCGGTTTCTGACCGCTGCCGTGGCGCTGGCGACCGGCCGTTTCACCGTCGATGGCGACGAGCATATGCGCAAGCGGCCGATCCAGCCGCTGGTCGATGCCCTGCAATCGCTCGGCGTTGCCATCGCTGCGCCCAGCGGCTGCCCGCCGGTGGCCATCGATGCCAAGGGTGCCTTTAACAAGGATCGGGTGGTGATCGATGCCGGTCTGTCCAGCCAATATGTTTCGGCGCTGCTGATGGCCGCTCCCATGGCTGGCACGTCCTTCGAGGTCGAGCTTGCCGGCAGCGAGATCGGTGCGCGCGGCTATATCGATCTGACGCTGTCGGCCATGCGCGCCTTCGGCGCCCGCATCGAGCAACCCAGCGACACCGTCTGGCGGGTTGAGCCGACAGGCTACAAGGCCACCGATTTTCACATCGAGCCTGACGCCTCCGCCGCCACCTATCTTTGGGCGGCGCAAGTGCTGACAGGCGGCAAGATCGACATCGGTACGACCGCCAACGCCTTTACCCAGCCCGACGCCAAGGCCCATGCGGTCATCGCTGCCTTTCCTGACATGCCCGAGGTGATCGATGGCAGCCAGATGCAGGATGCGATCCCGACCATCGCCGTGCTCGCCGCCTTCAACCGGACGCCGGTGCGTTTCACCGGCATCGCCAACCTCCGCGTCAAGGAATGCGACCGTATCCGGGCGCTGTCGACCGGCCTCAATAACATCCGCGCCGGTCTTGCGACGGAAGAAGGCGACGACCTGATCGTCGCTGCGGATCCCGCTCTCGCGGGCCAGACCGTGGCGGCCAGCATCGACACCTTCGCCGATCACCGCATCGCCATGAGCTTTGCGCTTGCGGGGCTGAAGATGGGTGGCATCACCATTCTCGATCCCGGCTGCGTGGCCAAAACCTATCCCGGCTATTGGGATGCGCTGGCCTCGCTCGGGGTTGAGTATGTGGCTCACTGACTGAGCAAGGTTTTCCTCAATTGAATGATTGTATTTTCGTGTTTCACGCATACTTAGGTTGCGATTTCTGGAGGTAGGCAATAGATTGCTTCAGTTGAATGGGGGCAATTATGGCTGTATCTACGGAACAACAAATTCTAATAGAGCAACGAGTAACTAACGAAGCAAAATCAATGGGCGGTAGTTATGCGCTCTGGTTTTTCGTCGGTTATCTCGGTGGACATCGATTTTATCTCGGGCGCAAAGGCTCGGCGATTACTATGCTGCTGATGACGATTGTAGGATGGTTATTGGCAGTTGTCGGCGTTGGGTTGATTTTGCTTGCGGCTGTTGGCCTATGGTTGCTGATCGATGCGTTTCTTATTCCGGGGATGGTTGCCGAGCATAAGAATAAGGTCCGCAACGAACTGCTCCAGCAGGCCTTGCTCTCGGCCCATTAAGACGAAAGTGCAAAATGCCATCCAAAGGACGGCGTTTTGCTGCTACTGCATGGATGACTTTTCGCTCCGGGCTTGCTAAGTCCGCGTCACGATAAAACCAACGTAAAGTCAGTCCGATGCCCGATCTTCTGCTTGAACTCCGCTCCGAGGAAATCCCCGCCCGCATGCAGCGCAAGGCGGCGGGCGATCTGAAAAAGCTGGTGACCGATGCGCTGGTTGATGCGGGCCTGACCTATGAAGGTGCGCGCGAATACTGGACGCCGCGCCGGCTGACCCTCGATATCAGGGGGCTTACGGCCCGCTCTGCCGATGTCAAGGAAGAGCGCAAGGGCCCGAGCGTTTCGGCGCCGGAAAAGGCCATCGAAGGCTTTTTGCGCGGGGCAGGGCTTGCCTCCATCGATCAGGCCGTGGTGAAGAGCGACCCGAAGAAGGGTGATTTCTACGTCGCGATGATCGACAAGCCCGGCCGCTCGGCCGAGGAAATCATCACCGATGTCATGCCCGGCATCATCCGCACTTTCCCCTGGCCAAAGAGCATGCGCTCCGGCCCGGCCTCCATGCCAAAGGGCTCCCGCTTTGCCGGCATCGAGGGCAAGGGCTCGGAAAGCCTGCGCTGGGTGAGGCCGCTGCAATCGATCGTCTGCACCTTCGGCTCCGAACATGACGAGGTCGTGGTCATTCCCTTCGAGATCGACGGGATTACTGCGTCCAACATCACCTATGGCCATCGCTTCCACGCGCCTGATGCCATCACCGTGCGCCGCTTCGACGATTACGTCTCGAACCTGGAAAAGGCCAAGGTGATCCTCGACGCCGAGCGCCGCAAGGACATCATCCTGCACGACGCCCGCGATGTCGCCTTTGCCAATGGTCTCGATCTGGTCGAGGACGAGGGCCTGCTGGAAGAAGTCTCGGGCCTGGTCGAATATCCGCAGGTGCTGCTCGGCACGTTCGAGGACGACTATCTGTCGATCCCGGCCGAAATCATCCGCCTGACCATCAAGACCAACCAGAAGTGTTTCGTCACCCGTCCGGTTGGCGACACGGAAAAGCTGTCGAACCATTTCATCCTGATTTCCAACATCGCTGCCCATGACGGCGGCAAGGAAATCATCCATGGTAATGGCAAGGTCGTGCGTGCCCGCCTGTCGGATGCCCTGCATTTCTGGAAACGTGACCAGGGCAACCTGCCGGATCTGGAAACGCTGACTGCGTCTGCCGCAAAATTCGACCTCGACGTGAAAAAGCCGCTCGACCAGCGCATGGCCAAGCTCGACGCGCTGAATGTCACCTTCCACGCCAAGCTCGGCACCCAGGGCGAGCGGGTCACGCGCATCCGGGCGCTGGCTAAGGTTCTGGCTCCCATTGTTGGCGCTGACGAGGCACTGGTCGATCGCGCCGTGGTTCTCGCCAAGGCCGATCTGCGCACCGAAGCCGTTGGCGAATTCCCCGAGCTTCAAGGCCTGATGGGCCGCAAATATGCAGCGCTTCAGGGCGAGGATGCCAGCGTTGCTGCCGCCATCGAGGATCACTACAAGCCGCAAGGCCCCTCCGACCGCCTGCCCTCGGACAAGGTGGCGATCACCGTGGCCCTGGCCGACAAGCTGGATACGCTGGTTGGATTCTGGGCCATCGATGAGAAGCCGACAGGGTCGAAGGACCCGTTTGCGCTGAGACGTGCGGCGCTGGGTGTGGTGCGAATTCTGCTGGAGAAGGGAATTCGGCTTAGCTTAATAAGGGCGTTCACAAGTCCGTTGGTCGATTTCTTCGTCGCGCAGCAAATCCAGTCTTCTGGTGAACATCTTGCCGCCGCAGATAAATTAGCCAGCATTGGTTTGTTGGAAGAAAATTCGAGAAAAGAAGTCTACGAGCGCCTTGTTGGCGGGTCTGGGTTTGAAGCTCTGGTTGATGCAACCGGTCCGATGGCATGGGATATCTCGATATCGCTCCTCTCCTTCTTCCACGACCGCCTGAAAGTCTATCTCCGCGACCAGGGCGCTCGCCATGATATCATCGACGCTGTGCTCGCCGCCCCCTCAGCCGGCCCTGCGGGCCACCTTCTCCCCGCTGGGGAGAAGAGGGAGCAAAGTGCTGCGGTATCGGCCTCCTCTCCCCAGCGGGGAGAGGGAAGCGATGCGGTGCGGCAGTCGCCAGCAGCGCAGGGTGAGGGGGCTTTCTCTGCCGCCGACGATCTGCTGATGGTCGCCCGCCGCGCCGAAGCCCTCACGGCCTTCATCACGTCTGAAGACGGCAAGAACCTGCTGGCCGGCACCAAGCGCGCCACCCAGCTGCTGGCCGCCGAGGAAAAGAAGGGGACCGTCGTCGCTGATAGCGTCTCCGAGCAGCTGTTGAAGCTCGACGCCGAGAAGGCGCTCCATGCTGCCATCGTGCAGGCCACCAAGGCAGCGGCCGAGGCCGTCGCGCAGGAAGACTTCCGCTCCGCCATGCAGGCGCTCTCGACGCTGCGTGCACCCGTCGACACATTCTTCGAGGATGTACTTGTCAATGACGAGGACGCCGCGATCCGCGCCAATCGTCTGGCGCTGTTGAAGGCGATCCGCGAGGCAACCGGCACGGTCGCGGACTTCTCGAAAATCGCGGGTTAACCGGATGGCGGGCGCGATATGGACAAAATCCTGATCAGCGCCTGTCTGATGGGCCTGCCGGTCCGCTACGATGGCAAGGGCAAACCGCTTTCCCATGCGTTGATCGCCCGCTGGCGTGATGAAGGCCGGCTGGTGGTGTTCTGTCCGGAACAGGCCGGCGGCCTGCCAACCCCACGTCCACCGGCGGAAATCGAGCAGGGCGGCACTGGCGAGGATGTGCTGGCGGGTCGTGCCCGTGTCATGGAAAACACGGGGCGTGATGCCAGCGCTGAGTTTATCGCTGGCGGGAACAAGGCCGTCGAGCTGGCGAGGCAACAGAACTGCCGCTTTGCCCTCTTGATCGCCGGCAGCCCCTCCTGCGGCTCCGGCTTCGGCGTCACGGCCGCGCTGCTGAAGCGGGCGGGGATCGCGGTGTTCAGCCCTGATGGAATTGACGCTTTGGAGGCAGAGCTTTCAAACGGGTCTTGATTGGTGTTTGTAAGGTTCAGATTAAGCCAGACGACACGATATTCTCTCGTCTTCGTCTGCTTTTCGAGAAAATCAGGCTCTACTGACAACCACACACAAAAGCCGCCGGATTTCTCCGGCGGCTTTTGTTTTGGGAGTGATGTGCTTTAGCCCGCCCGGCGCATCTGCTGGGCCATGCCAGCAAGTGTGGCTCCGTCAGCCTGCTGGCTGACGCGGAAACCCTGGATCAGGTTCAGGAGATCGCCGGTATCGTTGGCGAGCACTTCTGCAGAGGCGGTGGTTTCCTCGGCCATGGCAGCGTTCTGCTGGGTGGCCGTGTCGAGCTGGTTGAGGGCTGACGAAATCGACCGCATGGTCGTGTCCTGTTCGGCAGCGCTGGCGGCGATCCGTGCCACGACGTCATTGGCCTCGGTTATCTGGGTGGAAATCCGCCGCAGCGCCTCGCCGGTGCGGCCAACCAGTTGCACACCTTGATTGACCTGGGCCGAGGAGCGGGCGATCTGCTCCTTTATTTCCTTGGCGGCTGCCGCCGACCGCTGCGCAAGTTCACGCACTTCCTGGGCGACGACGGCAAAGCCCTTGCCGCTTTCGCCGGCGCGGGCGGCCTCGACGCCGGCATTCAGCGCCAGAAGATTTGTCTGGAAGGCGATCTCGTCGATCACGCCAATGATCTTGGTGATTTCTTCCGAAGATTTCTCGATGCTGCTCATAGCCTCGATGGCATGGTTGACGATGCCGTCGCTCTGCTGGGCTTCCTGGCTGACCGATTTCACCCGGCTTGCCGCCTCGCGGGCGCCATCTGCGGTCTGGCGAATGGCAACGGTCAACTCGTCGAGCGCCGCCGAGGTTTCCTCGAGATTGGCAGCCTGCCGCTCGGTCCGGGTGGCAAGCTCGCCCGAGGCGCGTCGGATCTCTTCCTTGCTGACGCTGATATCGGTGCCCTTCAGATTGACGCGGGCCATGGCCTGTTCAAGGCGGGTCAGGGCATCGTTGAAATTGTCGCGCAGGGCCTCGTATTGGCGGCCGAGATCACCGCAACGCACGGTGAGATCGCCGGTTGCCAGCATTTCCAGCGCCGAGCCAATGGTTGCGACCGCATGGGCTTGTTCGCGGGCTTCGGCGGCCTGACGCTCGGCATTTTGCTGACGCTCGCTGTCCAGCGCCCGGCTCTGCTCCTCCTCGCGCGCGGCCATGGCATGGCGCTCGCGAACCTTTTCCTGCAGCTCCTGGGTGGCCTTGGCCATCATGCCGACTTCATTGGCCATATCCGTATGGGGAATGGCCAGAGTCACATTCTCGTCGGCCACGGCGCGCAACGCATCGTGGATCGCGGTCAGCGGTCGGGAAATACCGCGAATGACCAGATAGGCGGCGCCAAGGCCAATGACGAAGACAATGAGGCCAATCGAGATCGCCTTGAAGATCGCGGCATTCACCTCTGCATCGAGATCGTCCATGTAAAGGCCGGTCACTACTACCACGCCCCAAGGCTCGAAAGCTTTGGCATAGGACGTCTTGCGGAAGTCATTGCCTTCCTCACCGGGCTTCGGGCCATAGAAGTCGGTACGGCCACCGCCGGCGCGGGCTAGTTTCACCAACTCGTCACGGTACGCATAGCCCTTGCTGTCGGCCTTGCCCTTGAAATTCTGCCCGACGCGCTTCGGATCAGGGTGAAACAGCATGGTGACGTCATAGTCATAGCCGAAGAAATAGCCGTCAGGATCGAATTTCATCGCATTGATCGTCTCATAAGCCTGCTTTTGAGCATCGGCTCGAGACAGGAGACCGGCTTTCTCCTTTTCGTTGTAGAGCTTCATCACCGAAATCGCGGTTTCGACCTCGGTGCGCAGCATCTCGTAGCGCTGAGTGTAGATCGTTTCGGTCGAAGAGCGGATCTGGAAATATGTCGCAACGGCGAAAGCCGCCATCAGTCCGCCGACCAACAGAAACAATTGCAGCGAAATCCTGAGGTTTTTCATGGGTCTATCCCGTAGCCATCTATTTTCATCAGACTATAGTTGTATCTGCTAAAAAAAGAGTGAACACAAAGACTTATTGCTCTCTATGAGAGCTGAAAACCAAGAATTATCGCGTTAAAGTTGCGGTACTGATGTCGCTGATGGAAAGCTGGAGCGATGGCCCACTTATTTCAGGCGCAGCTGCAGGCTATTTCCATCGAGTGGAACCGGCTTGTCGACGGCTGCGGTCGTGGCCGCTGGATCGACGCCGTCTCCGGCAAGGCCGACCAGCTGGTCGCCGTGATCGAGCCAGCCATCGGCTTTGTTGACGAAGGTGACCGGCGAGCCACCCCGCCAGGCTTCGGTGCGCAATAACTGTTTGCGGCCGTTCGTATCGCGCAGTTCGATGCGCTGCGTCCCCTCGGGCAGGGCCTCGGCTTGCACCTGCGGCAGGGTCTTTGTCGGCTCGGCTGCCTTCGCCTCAGCAGGGCAATCGGCGCAGGTTACGATGGTGACGCTCGGCGTTGGCCGCTCGCCACCGCCGATCCGTTCGATTGACGACGCTGCAGCAGTCGCGGCGAGACCCGGTAGCGCAGGAGCAACGGAAAGGAGGGCAACGGAAAGGGCGATGACGACACGCATGACGGCTCCTCGGATAATCTGCGAGGAGATTAGTCCGGGAAGATTGCCACGCGGTGAGCGGCAAAGCTCGAATTTTAACAATTACCCGTTTTGGGTCAGGATTTGGATCAGGATTGAGAGCCGGTTTCCCGGGCAATCGCCCGCCAGCCGATATCGCTGCGGCAAAAGCCGTTGCTCCAGTCGACCTGGCCTGCCAGAGCATAAGCGGCCTTCTGCGCTTCGGCTACGGTCGTGCCGCGGGCGGTAACGTTCAGCACGCGCCCGCCGGTCGCAACCAGCTGCCCATCCTTGAGGGCCGTGCCGGCATGAAAGACCTTGGCTTCACTGGTTGCGGCGGGCAGGGCTGATATCGGCGTGTTCTTCTCATAGCTGCCGGGATAGCCCTTGGAAGCGAGAACCACCGTCAGGGCCGGATCGTCGTGCCATTCCGCCTTGACCTGATCGAGCGTGCCGGTGGCGCAGGCATGCAGCAGCGGCAGCAGATCGCTTTTCAGCCGCATCATCAGCACCTGGCATTCGGGATCGCCGAAGCGGACATTGTATTCGATCAGTTCCGGGCCCTTCTCCGTGATCATCAGGCCGGCGAAGAACACGCCGGAAAAGGGCATGCCGAGCTCTGCCATGCCGCGCATGGTCGGCTCTATGATCTCGCTCAGCGTCCGCTCGACCAGATCGGGCGTCATCACGGGGGCGGGCGAATAGGCGCCCATACCGCCGGTGTTCGGGCCGGTATCGCCATCGCCGACCCGCTTGTGGTCCTGGGCGGTGGCGAGCGGCAAAAGCGTTTTGCCGTCGCAGAGGCAGAAGAAGCTCGCTTCCTCGCCATCGAGGAAGGCCTCGACCACCACTTCGGCACCGGCAGCGCCGAAGGCGCCTTCGAAACAATCGTCGACAGCAGAAAGCGCCTCATCCAGCGTCATCGCCACGGTCACGCCTTTGCCAGCGGCCAGCCCATCGGCCTTGATGACGATCGGTGCGCCCTGCTCGCGAATATAGGCCTTGGCCTTCGGTGCATTGTTGAAGCGCTGATAGGCGCCGGTCGGAATGTTGAAGCGGGCGCAGATATCCTTGGTGAAGCCCTTGGAACCCTCCAGCTGGGCAGCGGCCGCAGAAGGGCCGAAGACCGCAAGGCCAGCGGCGCGCAGCGCATCGGCAAGGCCTGCAACCAAGGGTGCTTCCGGCCCGACCACGACGAAATCGACCGCCTTGTCCTTGCAGAAACCTACGACTGCTTGGTGATCGTCGATATCGAGGCTGACCAGCTCGGCATGTTCACCGATGCCGGGATTGCCGGGCGCGGCGTAGAAGGCGCCGATCAGCGGCGATTGTGCCAGCTTCCACGCCAGGGCATGTTCGCGTCCACCCGAACCGATCAGCAGAATATTCATCGCGCGCCTCTCCAGAAAACCTGCCCGGCGGTTAGGGTAGGTGGATGCAAAGGTCAAGAGGAAAGCGGTTGAACGAGCTTTGCTTGGGGATGGCGGGCTTTCCAAGCGCCGATAAGCCACCGGCGCGACGGCTTTTCGATCAGGTGGTAGCTCAGCGTTGCCGCAATCAGGCTTGCCACGATCATCAGGAGGGCGGAGAGCCAGCCGGGGAGGGCGGTGCCGAAGCCCGCGCGGATCAGGGTGAGCGTCAGGAAGCTCACGGGCATGTGGAAGAGATAGAGCGAGAAACTGATGCGGCCGAGAAACCTGAGCGGTGAGGCGGCGAGCACAGCCCTGGACACGGGCGCTTCGCAGGCGGCGAGATAGACGATGACGGTGGCAACGAGCGCCGTCGACACACCCCAGAACGTGTCCACCTGAACCGCAGTGGCGGACGCGCTCAGAAAGAGGTCTTTGCCGACAAAGAACAGCGCGAGAAGGGCGAGCACCGCAAGACCCGTGAGGGCATTTGCGGGCCGTAGAATGCCTGTCGCAAACAGCCTGCCTGCCAGCGCACCAAACAGGAAATAGGGGATTTTCGACAGCAGCACGATGCCGGGGCCGGGAAAGCCGAAATAAAAGGCGACTGCGAAAGCGAGGACCAGCAGGCCAATCAGGCCCTTTCGACGGGCCGGATGTTCGACACACAGCCAGAGGATCAGGAAGAAAAGGTAAAACTGGATTTCCGGCGGCACCGACCAGAACACGCCGGTCGAGCCCAGCATGACGAGATGCCTGACGATCTCGACGGCACCCAGCACTGGTTGGATATAGCCGAGTGCCGGCAGGTGCGAGAGCGCGATCACCAGCAGCACAGCCACCAGATAGACCGGATAGATCCGCACGAAGCGATGCACGAGATAATCGGCAACGGCAGCGCGGGTGAAGGCTTTGCCGCCATAAAGATGCGCCATCAGGAAGCCGCTCAGCGAAAAGAACAGCGCCACCGAGGGATCGCCGACCAGAAGGGCGGGCATGCTGATGCCTGTGAGCAGCGGCATATGTGAAATGACCACCGCAAAGGCGGCAAAGCCGCGCAATCCGTCCAGGCTTTCGATATACTGGCCTTTGCCGCCTTGCTTCTGGTCCATATTAACAGTCGTCCCCGATAAGCCCCGTCTCGTTTCGAACTATAGACGGGGCCGGTCAAAAGAGAATGCTCATAAATGGTTAACCCTGTCAGAGGGCTGATTTCCCGGTTCGATGGTTAACCGGCAAGGCTAGAGTTTGTCAGGGAAAAGTGGAATCCGGTTTTCCCGAAAAGACAAACGAAAACAGAAGAATCTAGGGTCTGTCAGGTTCAATCTGAACCTGACAGACCCTAGATTGCGGCTTGCTTTCCTGTGGAACCCGGTGCTTGGCTGTTGTCTTGCCCGATTGGCCGACTACAGTCGCGCGGCAAATTTCAGAAGGAAGACCCATGGCCGACGACATCAAATCCATCGCCGCAATCATCGCGGGCGAGATCAATGCCAGGCCGGACCAGGTCGTTTCCGCCGTGGATCTCTTGGATGGCGGCGCTACCGTTCCCTTCATCGCCCGTTACCGCAAGGAAGTCACCGGCGGCCTCGACGATACGCAATTGCGCAACCTGGCCGAACGGCTGACCTATCTGCGCGAGCTCGGTGCGCGGCGCAAAGCCATCGTCGACAGCATTGTCTCCCAGGATAAGATGAGCGACGATCTTGCCTTGAAGATCGCCCGCGCCACGACCAAGGCCGAGCTGGAAGATCTCTATCTGCCCTATAAGCCGAAGCGCCGCACCCGCGCTGAAATCGCCCGCGAAAAGGGGCTGGGACCTTTGGCCGAGGCGATCTGGGCCGACCGAACGGTCGATCCGGCCAAGTTGGCGGAGGCTTATGTGAAGGGTGAGGTTGCCGATGTGAAGGCCGCTCTCGAAGGCGCGCGCGACATCGTCGCCGAGACCATGGCGGAAAATGCCGATCTCCTGAAGAGCCTGCGCAACTATCTGAAGGATAAGGCGATCCTCTATTCGAAGGTGGTCGACGGCAAGCAGGCGACAGGCGAAAAATTCGCCGATTATTTCGATCATTCCGAGCGTTGGGCGACGGTGCCGGGCCACCGGGCGCTGGCCATGCTGCGCGGCTGGAACGAGGAAGTGCTGACGCTGACCATAGAGGCTGACCGGGACGATGTCTCGCCGGTCAAGCCGGCCCAGCAGACGATGGCGCTGGCTTTCGGCATCAGCAACAAAGGCCCGGCCGACAAGTGGCTGATGGAGGTTGCTGGCTGGACCTGGCGGGTGAAGCTGTCGATGTCGCTATCGCTCGACCTGATGCGCGAGCTTCGCGAACGCGCCGAGGAAGAGGCGATCCATGTCTTTGCCCGCAATCTCAAGGACCTACTGCTCGCCGCACCGGCCGGCTCACGCCCGACCATGGGGCTTGATCCGGGCATCCGCACCGGCGTCAAAGTGGCTGTCGTCGATGGTACCGGCAAGGTGCTGGAGACTACGACCGTCTATCCTTTCCCGCCGAAAAACGATATCCGCGGCACTCAGGCGGAACTGGCCAGCCTGATCCGCAAGCATGGTGTCGATCTCATTGCCATCGGCAATGGTACCGGCAGCCGCGAGACCGAAAAGCTGGTGGCTGACATGCTGGCGAACCTACCAGCATCCTCGCAAAACGGGGGAGGCCAGAAGCCGACCAAGGTGATCGTGTCGGAGGCCGGTGCTTCGGTCTATTCGGCCTCTGAGCTGGCTGCCAAGGAATTTCCCAATCTTGATGTGTCACTGCGCGGTGCCGTCTCGATTGCCCGGCGCCTGCAGGACCCGCTGGCCGAACTCGTCAAGATCGATCCGAAGTCGATCGGCGTCGGCCAGTACCAGCACGATGTCGACCAGGGCAAGCTTGGTCGCTCGCTGGACGGCGTGGTCGAAGACGCCGTGAATGCTGTCGGTGTCGATCTCAATACGGCGTCTGCGCCGCTGCTTGCCCGGGTGTCCGGCCTTGGCGGCTCGATTGCGGAGGCCATCGTTGCCCATCGCGATCAGACCGGGCCGTTTTCCACCCGCAAGGACCTGATGAAGGTGCCGAGGCTCGGTGCGCGCACTTTTGAGCAATGCGCCGGCTTCCTACGCATTCCCGATGGCAAGGAGCCGCTCGACGCATCCGCCGTGCATCCTGAAGCCTATGGCGTGGCCAAGAAGATCGTTGCCGCCTGCGGCCGCGACCTGCGCACCATCATGGGCGACAGCAGTCTGCTGAAGGGCCTCGATCCGCGCCAGTTTGTCGACGAGCAATTCGGCCTGCCGACGGTCAAGGACATTCTGGCGGAAATGGAAAAGCCGGGCCGCGATCCGCGCCCGAGCTTCAAGACCGCGACCTTCGCCGATGGCGTCGATGAGATCACCGACCTGAAGCCGGGGATGCTGCTGGAAGGCACGGTCACCAATGTCGCGGCCTTCGGCGCCTTCGTCGATATCGGCGTCCATCAGGACGGGCTGGTGCATGTGTCGCAACTGGCCGACCGGTTCGTCAAAGACCCGCATGAAGTGGTCAAGGCCGGCGATGTGGTCAAGGTCCGCGTGGTCGAGGTGGATGTGAAGCGCAAACGCATTGCGCTGACCATGCGCAAGGATGGTGGCGAAGCGCCGCCGCCTTCGGCCCGCGACAACCGAGGGCCTGCGGTCATGCGCCATGCCAATCCTAAATCTGCTGGACGCGAGGAAAAGCCTGCGCTTGGCGGGTTGGGTGCCGCGCTGGCCGAGGCAATGCGCAAGAAGTAGAAATAAAACCCAAAGTAGAGATAGCAAATGGCCATGCGCTTTCCGGTGCATGGCCGTTTGATTTTGCAGAATGTTCCATCGATTTTTGAAAATTATGTGACAAAAGCACACTTGTCAGCGCCATCAGAGACGATAGGGTTAGCCATTCGGTGAATGGGCAATCTCTTTCTTCTCTGGAGGTGTCAATGGCTTCATCTCTTCGTGGCATGTTGGCGAAGATCATCCGAAAAGGCACCCTTGATGTTATCGGGGCAGATGGACAGGTCCAGCGCTTCGGCGACGGGTCTGGTACGCCGATCACCATCCATTTCTTCGACGAGCGGGCGGAAGAGGAAATCTACCGCGATGCGCAGCTGAAGCTGGGCGAAGTCTATATGCAGGGCCGCATGGCCTTCGAAAAAGGCGATATCTACGATCTCCTGGCGCTGGTCAAAACCAACACGCTGGTGGCAGACCTGACGTTCCCGATGATCTGGCGCGGGTTGCTGCGCATCGCCGCAGCGCGAGCGCGTGGACTGCTGCCCGTCAACCATAACAGACGCAATGTTGCGCATCACTATGACCTCAGCGCCAAGCTGTTCGATCTGTTTCTCGACGAGGACTGGCAATATTCCTGCGCCTATTTCAATCCGCCAGGCATTTCGCTGGAGGAGGCGCAGCTTGCCAAGAAGCGTCACATCGCCGCCAAGCTGATGCCGGAACCGCGCCAGCGCGTGCTGGAAATCGGCTCCGGCTGGGGTGGCATGGCGATCTATCTGGCGGAAACCTGCGGCGTCGATGTCAGCGGCATCACGCTGAGCGAAGAGCAGTTGAAGGTCTCGCGCGACCGGGCCGCCAAGCGAGGCCTGACCGACCGGGTCCGTTTCGACCTTCAGGATTACCGCACGATGAAGGCGCAATCCTTCGGAGGGCCCTTCGACCGGATCGTCTCGGTCGGCATGTTCGAGCATGTCGGCGTCGCCAATTACCGGCGCTTCTTTCGCAAGGTGCACGAGTTGATGGACGATGACGGGGTGATGATCCTGCATTCGATCGGCCAGCCCTATCCGGCGCTCTACAACAATCCCTTCTTCGAGAAATACATTTTTCCCGGTGGCTATATTCCGTCTCTGGCCGAGGTGCTGCCAGATGTCGAGAAGTCGGGTCTGCTCGTTGCCGATTGCGAGATCCTGCCGATGCATTACGGCCATACGCTGCGCCATTGGCGCGAGCGTTTCATGGCGCGCAAAGAGGAGGCTGCGAAACTCTATGACGAGGCCTTCGTGCGCATGTGGGAGTTTTATCTCGCCGGCTCGGAAATGGCCTTCACCCATGAGGATTTTTTCATCTTCCAGCTGCAGATCACCAAGAAGCGGATGAGCGTGCCAAACAATCGCGACTATATCGCCGGCCGCGAAGAGGCATTGAAGGGGAAGGAGGCGTCCAGAGCGCCGTTGGAAAAAGTGCTGTTTTGATGTGGCCGCCCGCATACTCGCCGTCGGTGTGGATCTCGCCTTCGAGCATCATCCGGAAACGCCGCGTCAAGATGGCCTCGCGCATGTTAATGAGCAGCACCCATGCTGTTTTGTACTGGCAGCCGAGTTCGCGAGCGAGCTGGAGCGACCTTCCGAGTTGGGCCGGAGCGAAGGAATGACGGATTTGCGTGAAATCAAAGACGTATTTTCTGTTGAAAGTCGTCCGGGAACGATGGTTCTGGTGGCGGGTATCTCGGATTTGCCTGTGAGCAGAAAGCTTACGGCGATTGTGCGCAGGCCTGACGGATCGACTACGGAGACGGTCGCCTATAAGGATTGGCTTCTCCGTCGAACACCAGCAGTCCACGAGGTCGAGGGTTTTCTCTTGGTCGGTCTTGAAAAAAGCGACATTCCAGACGGAAGCTCGGTTGAAATCAGGATCGATGGAATGGCGTCGATCGGCTGAGGCATTGGACGCTCGGTAGTTCAAGCGGCTGATTGCCTGACATGCGCCCCGAAGCCTGGAATTCAAAGCTGGTGGCAGTTGCTACCTAAATCCGCAAATCCTCTGCGTCGTGTACTGTGGGGGAGGTGTGTCGCGCGCCGACACACGCTTATGTTCCTGCGCATTTTCAGAGGGGAAACCGCTTTCCCCTTTCCCTGGAAATGCTCTATAGATCATGCCATGAGCACCGCCAGTGACACCACCGCCCGCGTCCACGACGCGACCCCCGATAACTGGGTCTACCGGCATCTGCCGCGGCCTGTCTGGCCCTATGCGCAGCTGGCCCGCTGGGACCGGCCGATCGGCTGGGAATTGCTGATGTGGCCCTGCCTCTGGTCGTCGGCGCTGGCGGCCAATTACCTCGCAGGCGAGAATGCCCTGCCGGTCTGGACCTTTGTTGCACATCTCATCCTGTTCTTCATCGGCTCGGTCGCCATGCGCGGCGCGGGCTGCACCTATAACGATCTTGTCGACGAAGAAATCGACGGTTCAGTCGCCCGCACGCGCTCGCGGCCGCTGCCATCGGGCCGGGTGACGCGACGCCAGGCGAAGCTCTTCATTCTTGGCCAAGCCCTGGTCGGCGCCGTGGTGCTGTTCTGCTTCAACGGCTTTTCCATCCTGCTGGGCTTGTCCTCGCTGGTCATCGTCGCCGTCTATCCCTTTGCCAAGCGCTTTACCGACTGGCCGCAGTTCTTCCTTGGCCTTGCCTTTTCCTGGGGCGGCTTGATGGGCTGGGCCGCGCTCACCGGCTCGCTGTCGCTGGCCGCCGTGCTGATGTACGGCGCTGCCATCGTCTGGACCATCGGCTATGACACGATCTATGCCCATCAGGACAGGGAGGACGACGCCCTGGTCGGCGTGCGCTCCACCGCACGGCTGTTTGCCGACGATACCAAGATTTGGCTGTCGGGCTTCTATGTCGCCATGGGCCTGCTGCTGTTTGTCTCTTTCCTCCTCGCCGGCGCCGGTTTCCCGGCCTATCTCGGCCTGATCGCCGCGCTTGTCCTTCTCGGCTACCAGATCAAAGTGTTGGATATCAACAATCCCCTCCAGTGCCACGCGCTGTTCAAACTGAATGGCAAGGTCGGATTGATCCTGTTCCTCGGCCTCGTCTGCGCCATCCCATTCGCGTGATCGCATAGCTCTCATATAAGAGAGATCTTGTATTCTAATGCCATATAGGGTACCCCCCTATGGCATGAGCCATACAATCAAACACCAGGCCAAGCTGCTCGCCCGCATCAGGCGGATGAAAGGGCAGATGGAGGCCATCGAAACCGCCCTTCTCGCCGAGAAGCCCTGCGAAGACATCATGAACCTGACGGCCTCGGTGCGCGGCGCGCTGACCGGGCTGATGGCAGAATTGATCGAGGAGCATATCCGCGAGCATGTCGTTGCCGAGGGACTGGATTCTTCCGACCGCAACAAGGGCGCTGAAGATCTCATCGAGGTGATCAGGAGCTATCTCAAATGACATCGCACACCCATGGCGAAAGCGGGCACGGGAAAGTCGGGCACGGGGAAAGCGGGCACGACGAGGGCCACCACTCGCATCCCCATCCGCACACTCATGATCATCACGACCATGATCATGAGCACGGTCATAGCCATAACCATAACCACAACCATGACCACGCCGATCGCCTCGCCAGCCGGCATGATCACGTCTTTCTCGGCCGCGACCACCAGCGCAACGAGCGTCGCACCTGGGCGGTCATCGCCGTCACCACGGTCATGATGGTGGTGGAAATTACCGCCGGCCATTTGTTCGGTTCCATGGCGCTGACGGCCGACGGCTGGCACATGGCCACCCATGCCGGCGCCATTCTGGTCTCGGCGCTGGCTTACAGTCTTGCCCGCCGCCATGCCGGCAACCCCCAATTCACCTTCGGCACCGGCAAATTTGGCGATCTCGCCGCCTTCTCCAGCGCTATTTTTCTTGGGTTTGTCGCAGTGATCATCGCCTGGGAAAGCCTATGGCGTATCGTCGATCCGGTGCCGATCGACTTTTTCGAGGCCATCGTGATCGCCGCCATCGGTCTCGTCGTCAATCTGGTCTGCGCGCTACTGTTGCAGGAAGATCATCATCACGGGCACGGCCATCATCATGATCATCACGACCATGCCTCCAGCCACCATGGTGGCGACCGCAACCTGCGTGCTGCCTATATCCATGTGCTTGCGGATGCCCTGACCTCGGTCATGGCCATCGGGGCTCTGTTGCTCGGCAGTGTGTTTGGTTGGCTCTGGCTCGATCCGTTGATCGGCGTCGCCGGCGCGCTGGTGATTGGCAGCTGGGCTTTCGGGCTGATGCGCGATAGCGCCATGGTCCTGCTTGATCATGTCCCCGAAACGCAAGATCTTTCCGGGGAGATCCGCCGGACGATCGAGGCCGAAGGGGCTGATATTTCCGACCTGCATGTCTGGCAATTGGGACCCGGCCACCACGGCGCTATCGTCTCGCTGGTCGCATCCAATCCGCAACCAAGCGCCTGGTACCGCGAAAAACTGTCCCATATTGCTGCCCTGTCGCATGTGACGGTGGAAGTCGAGCGGGCTAAAGCGGCCTGAGGCCGGCGGCGTCGGGCAGGGCGCTTGCCCAGAAACGACACATGGCCCGCCGGTTTGGGCGAGCCATGGTAAGATTTTGACGCTTGGCGCGTCCGAAGATTTTAACGGCGGGCGATGATTTCCTTGCCCGAAATCTTCATGGAGACGCCGAGATTGCCTGTCGTGCGGCGCACGAGGAAGCGTGGGCGGCGGTCTGCAAAATAGGAATGACGGCGGCGGCTGCGCGTCGGAGCGGCTCGGAGTTCGCCCAAATGCTCTTCCAGAGGACGGGCAACGCCATCGGCCTCGACCATCAGCATGGGAATACGGAAGGTTTCGGCCCAGCTGCGCCAGTCGGCGGCGATGTCGCAAAGGTCATGAGCGACGAGCAGCGGAATGCAAAGCTCGGGATCGGTGTGATGCAGTTCCAGCGTCACGGTCACTTCGCCATTGCCATGGTCGATGGCGCGGGCAGCTATCCCCTTGAAGGCCCGGGCCGGTAAGGCAAAAGACATCGGCAGCCCGCTGGACGGCAGGATCTTGCGCAACACGGCGCCGCGTTCGTCGAGCGTAATGGAGACATTGCCTGACGCGCTCTGGCCGGAGGCATCACGCATCGCATAGGTTACATGCTGCGGGAATCGCGATGGCTCCAATCGGAAGGTCGCGCCGGCCCAGACGGGCTTCATAACCGTGTTCGTCATCTTACTACCCTTGTTTTACCTGAGAGCCGTTCGTTGCCGTACTCTTCTTTTTTGGGACTTTTCGTCCTCTGAGGCCAAAGATAGCCTTCGTGTGTTCCGGAGCGCTTAAAAATCGCGGTTAAGAAAATCCTGACGTTCCAGATGGTTATCGAATTGCAAGCGCTAACGGTTTCATTTTCGTGAACCGCTTTTTTAAAATTGTGAAGGATTAGTTAAGTGTATCCTACTATGTTAGGGAGATAATGCTATGCGTGATCGATGCGTTTCCGCGACCTTTATTGGGGCGAATTGATCAAAACGTGTATAGACGCCGCGAATGTGTATTGCGGTGGGTCCTCTTGGCGGCGGCGGTTATCTGTCCCGCTTCAAACTCAAGGGCCATTCTGTTTTGCGGCAAAAGCCAGGAGCAAGGCAGGTAGACCATGATGGGTTACCCGACATCCGTATGATGCAACAGGCCAGGGGTGGCCAGGGGCAGGATCATGCGGTGATTGAAAGCGGTGCTTGCAGGACGTGGCAGGCAGTGCTTTCGGAGCTTATCGAGGAATGCACTGCCATGGTTTCTACTTACATTGGCTATGATCTCGTCAATCGCGATATGAAGACGAGCCTGAAACGGGTCGCTCAGGAGCCTGAAGTTGCGCGCGAGCTAAAATATTATCAGGACAATATCGGCAAGGTCAAAACCGTCGACGACTTCATGAAGGACGACCGGCTCTATACCTATGCGATGAAGGCGCATGGTCTTGAGGACATGACCTATGCCAAGGCCTTCATGAAAAAGGTGCTGGAAAGCGACCTCAATGACGAAAACAGCTATGCCAACAAGCTAGCCGACGACCGCTACCGTAATTTCGCCCGCTCCTTCAACTTTTCCTCCGAAACGGCTGATATGCAGACCGAGAAGCAGGAAGATGACGTCATTGGGCTCTACAAGCAGTCGCTTGTTACCGAAGGAGACGATGCCAAGGCCGAGGTTCAGTATTACGACACAGCTATCGACGGCGTCAAAAACGTCGACGATCTCCTGAAGAATAGCCGCCTGACGAAGTTCGTGCTGAATTCCTATGGTCTGGACACCAAATACTATTCAACCGACCATCTGAAGAAGATCCTGACCAGCGATCTCTCCGATCCCACCAGCTATGCCAATACGCTGACGACCAACAAATCGGACTATCTGAAAATCGCCAACGCCTTCAGCTTCGACACTGATGGCTCACTGAAGAACGCAACCGCGCAGACCGCCGACCAGAAGACGGCGATGGAAGATCTCTACCTGGAGGAGGTTCCCAGCACGGAAACCGCCTTTCGAGCCGAGCGAGAAACAACCAATTACCGGACAAAAATCGCCGCCGTCACCAAGGTCTCCGACATTACAGGCGATTCGCGGTTGTTCGATTACGTCAAGACGGCGCTCGGCATGGACAAGAACATGCTGAAGTCGACCTTCGAGAACATCGTTACCAGCGATCTCTCGGACCCTACCAGCTATGCCAATACCCAGGGCAAGGTGAAGGGTGATTACGCCAAGATCGCCGCCATGTTCAACTTCGACACCAGCGGCAACACCACCGCCGGCGATGCCCAGAGCGCCGCCCAGCTCTCCCAGACCACAACGGGCTACAACACCAATTACGACGATGCCGACCAGGCCAGTCTCGACAGTTTGACGACCTATTACACCACCCAGATGAAGTCCTTCACCAAGGTTGACGATCTGCTCAACAACAGCCGTGTCTATGACATGCTGATGAAGGCCTATGGCATCGGCGAGGACGAGTTTTCCAAGGCGAACCTCAAGAAGGTTCTCACCAGCGACATGACCGATCCGAAGAGCTATGCCAACAAGACCAATGACAAGCGGCTGATTAGCCTTGCCTCGGCCTTCAACTTCAAGTCCGATGGCACACCCGACGTGCCGCTGCTCGCGCAGTCGGAGCGCACGATTACCGAAACTGCCAAGGATTATATCGTTCAGAAGACCCGGTTCCTTAGCGGCAAGGCGCAGACCGATGCCAAGACTGCGGCCCAGACCGATGCCAAATATTACCAGGACAATATCGTCAAGGTCACCTCGGTCACCGACCTTCTGAAGGACCGCAAGCTGGTGGATTTCGCGCTGACCGCAAATGGGCTCGATGCGACCAAGGTCACCGATGACATGCTCAAGCAGCTGTTCTCGTCCGATCTCACCGACCCCAAAAGCTTTGCCAATGCCCAATCGGACGAGCGCTACGCGCAATTCGTCGCCTCCTTCAATTTCGACACCAGCGGCAAGCTCGACAAGAATTATGCCAAGGGCGTGCAGAACCGCGGCGAAGTCCAGAGCACGGAAAATCTCTACCTGCACCAGTCCCTGGAAACCGAGCAGGGCCAGAGCGACCAGGGCGTGCGCCTGGCGCTTTACTGGCAGCGCCAGGCGCCGACCATCACTTCTGCTTACGACATCCTCGCGGACTCCGCTCTGCTGGAAGTGTTCCGCACCGCCTACAGCCTGCCGTCAGACATGAGCAACATGGATATCGATCAGCAGAAGAAGGTGATCGAGAAGAAGATGGATCTGAACGATCTGAAGGACCCGAACAAGGAAAAGAAATTCCTGCAGCGGTTTACCGCCATGTACGATCTTCAGAACGATAATGGTTCCTCCGCCAATGCGGCCCTGACAATCCTTGGCGGCGGTTCCTCCTCAGGCGGCATCAGCGCCAGCCTGCTGGAATCGCTCAATAGCCGCTGATCGAAGCAAGCAAAGTATAAGCTCCAGATTTGCAGAGGCGGGCTTCGTGCCCTCCTGCAGATCCGGCTTGCACCTCTCCATGCCTATCGATATATCCGATGATATATATCGATAGGCATGGAGAGGCATGATGCAGGCTTGGTTTGGGCGGATACGGGGTAAAGTGGCGCGGGCCGTTAAGGCGGGCGGCAAGGCGCAGTTACTGGTCGCCGTGCTGGTGGGTGTTTTTGTCGCCCAGCCGCAAGCCTCGATGGCTGGAGATAGCCTCACTGTCTTTGCCGCCGCGAGCCTCAAGGAAACCTTGAGTACCTTGGCCGATAGCTGGAAAAAGGAGACTGGTCAGGAGGTCAAGCTCTCCTTTGCCGCGTCTTCGGCGCTTGCCAAGCAGATCGACGAGGGTGCACCTGCCGATCTCTTCATCTCCGCGGATCTTGCCTGGATGGATCATCTCGACAAGGCAGGCGAATTGGCACCGGGCAGCCGTGTCGATTTGCTTGGCAATCGCATCGTGCTGGTGGCGCCCGCCGCCTCGACGCTCAAGATCAGCATTGCTCCAAACTTCGATCTGGCAGGATTGCTCGGCAAGGAACGGCTTGCCATGGGCAATGTCGCGGCCGTTCCGGCTGGTGTTTACGGCAAGGCAGCGCTGGAAAAGCTTGGCATCTGGGATAGCGTCAAGGAGAGGGTCGCGCAGGCGGACAATGTTCGTGCCGCGCTGGCCCTGGTGTCGCGCCAGGAAGCGGCACTTGGCATCGTCTACGAGACGGACGCCAAGATCGATCCGGGCGTCCGTATCCTCGACCGCTTTCCTGAAACGTCGCATCCGCCGATCGTTTACCCGGCGGCCGTGCTGAAATCTTCTGCCAACCCTCAGGCAAAGGCCTTCCTTGCTTATCTGCAGGCGCCAAAAGCATCAGAAGTCTTCAAGGCAGCCGGTTTCACGGCTTTGGCAAAGAGCAATTGACACGCCCCGTGCGAGCGTGGACCTTGAACGCATGAGCGATTTTCTGTCACCGGAAGAAATTACTGCCGTTCTCCTCACCCTCAAGGTGGCCTTGACCGCCGTGGCGGTCTCCTTGCCGCTTGGCGTGGCGATGGCCTGGGTCCTGTCGCGCACCACCTTTTTCGGTCGCGGGCTCCTTGATGGCCTCGTGCATCTGCCGCTGATCCTGCCGCCTGTCGTCACGGGCTATCTGCTGTTGATCACTTTCGGCAGGCGGGGGGCGGTCGGCGCCTTTCTCGATCAGTGGTTCGGCCTGGTGTTTTCCTTCCGCTGGACCGGCGCGGCGCTTGCGTCAGGTATCATGGGTTTTCCGCTGATGGTGCGCGCCATCCGCTTGTCGTTGGACGGGGTGGATCGCAAGCTCGAAACCGCTGCCGCCACGCTTGGCGCTTCGCCGCCAATGGTATTTTTCACCGTCACCTTGCCGCTGATCCTGCCCGGCATCGCCGCAGGCGCCGTGCTGGCCTTTGCCAAGGCCATGGGCGAGTTCGGCGCGACGATCACCTTTGTTTCCAACATTCCCGGCGAAACCCAAACCCTGTCGGCGGCAATCTATACCTTTACCCAGGTGCCGGGCGGCGATGCCGGCGCACTGCGACTGACACTGGTCTCGGTTGCCCTATCGCTTACGGCGCTGCTTGCTTCCGAACTCTTGACGCGCCGGCTGTCCGCGCGGCTGGTGGGCTGATGCTGGAGATCGATATCCGCCACCGTCAGGGGGGCTTCGAATTGCAGGCCGATCTGCGCCTGGGGCAGGGGCTGACGGCGCTGTTTGGCCCGTCCGGCTCCGGCAAGACTACGCTGATCAACGCAGTCGCCGGGTTGATCCGCCCCGATCACGGCCGGATCGCCTTCTCGGACCAGTCCTGGAGCGATGCCGCCACCGGCACCTTCCTACCGACCCATCGCCGCCGGATCGGTTATGTTTTCCAGGAGCCAAGGCTGTTTCCGCACTTAAGCGTGCGCGCCAACCTGACCTACGGTCGCCATTTTACGCCGAAACCCGAGCGGCGCGAAAACTTGGATCGGGTGAGCGCTCTGCTTGGCATCGATACCCTGTTGGACCGCGCGCCCAACCGGCTGTCAGGCGGGGAAAAGCAAAGGGTGGCAATTGCCCGCGCCCTGATGACCAGCCCGAAATTGCTGCTGATGGACGAGCCGCTCTCGGCGCTCGATGTCGGGCTGAAGGCGCAGATCCTGCCCTATATCGAGCGCATCCGCGACGAGGCCGGCGTGCCGATCCTCTATGTTAGTCACGCCGTCGAGGAAGTCACCCGGCTCGCGACCCGGGTGGTGACGCTGAACCAGGGACGGGCGGCCATGGCTGACGCGGTCGAAGATACGCTGCAGCACTTGCCACGTCTTGGCCAGAGCCGCGCCGGCAGCTTTTTGCGCGCTCGCGTGACCGGCCATGATCCGGAAAACGGGTTGACGTTGGCCACCGGTCCGGCCGGTTCGCTCTTTCTGAAGCAGGCCGACCTGCCTGTGGGCACCTCGATCCGCGTCTTCGTGCCGGCCAGTGATCTGGTACTGGCCACCGGCGAAACAGGCTCGCTCTCGACGCTGAACAGCCTCAGCGGACGCGTCAGCGCGATTTTCGAATCCGGTACGACGGTACTGGTGCGGGTGGATTGCGGCGGCGAGGTTCTCGATGCAGAGATAACCCGCCGCTCCCGCGCCACGCTCGATCTCGAACCCGGCAAACCGGTTTCGGTGCTGTTCAAGGCCGTCTCGGTCGAGGCTGGCGGGGTTTATCGGCAAGCGGTCAAGCCGGGCGCATAATGGCATGTCATATTGGCGGCGCCGCCCGGTAGCGCCGACCTGTATTAGATCAGCGGCGCCTTTTGGGCGATAAAGCCGCACCACGCCTTTGAGTCCTGGGGGTAGCGCATCCACGGACGCATGATCCTGGCGCGTTTACCGAAGAATTTCCTCAGGCTGCGAACGGAGCCATCCTTGCCGCTGACGGTAAAATCATTGTCTTCCGCCCAGCACAGGTTCCATTGATGAAAACCCTGCCAGTTTTCAGAAACGGCTTCATTGGCAAAGCCATGCACGATCAGGAAACCGCCCGGCTTGGTGACCGTGAGCATCTGCTCAAGCCCATCCAGCGGATTGGTGACATGGTCGAGCGCGTTGCGAATATGTGTGACGTCGAAAGAATTGTGCTCGAACCGTTGGCTGAGTTCCTCGACCGGACAGGCAACAGGCAGGACCAGGTTCTTGTACTTGCTGGGATCCCAGAGCTTTCGGTAGTCGTCGGCCAAGGGATCGGCGGCATGCAATTCCACCTTCTCACCGTCGAAGCTATGCGACAGCATGCTGACCGGCTCCGAGCCGATATCCAGCACTCTTGGTACCTGACCATGAGCATTCTGGGCCACCGCATAGCCCTTGATAAACAGTTCGATGTCCTGGTCCATTTCCGGATTCGGGGCGCGAACGCAGAAATTTTCGATGAAGCGCTCACTCTGGCAAAATTCTCGCCAGAAGGACATTTCGTCGTCCCAACCCGCGTCACGCAGGGTCTTCGGGACCGAAGGTATCGATCGGCCGAAACTGCTGACTTGACGGACCTTGTCGGTCACCGATTTGAGCAATCCCATGAGCATCTCCTTTTACGGCCGCGAGACTTATCACCGCGACGGCATCCGGTGAAGGAGGCCGCATAAAAAAACTCTAGAACCAGAACCTTCAGGCCCAGTTGGCGGCAAGGATAGGACTGATTTGTATTTAATTATATATTATAACTTTAATTCGGTTATGGATTTTGCTCTTCGGCTGGTGCGTTTCTTTGAGCCGCGACGCTCTCAAGCCAAGCGATATCGTCACCCACCACATGGCGCATCTTTTCATCCATCGCCATCGAGCGCTGCAGCAGGGCCTCGCCGAATGCGGTCAAATAGGCGCCTCCGCCGCTTTTGCCGCCGTGGCGGGTGGCGATGGCCGGCTCACGGAACATGCGGTTGATCTCGTCGGCCAGCAGCCAAGCGCGGCGATAGGACATGCCCATGGCAGCGCCGGCCGAGCGGATCGAGCCATGCTGGCCGATCAGCCGCAGCAGTTCCACCTTGCCGGGACCGAGCCGCGCCCCATTGGCGAGATCGATGCGAAACAGCACCTTCTGCGGCGCGGCCTCAAGGCCGCTCTCGGGGTCGCCGGGCGTGGTCATCCGTTGGGCACCACCTTGCCTGGGTTCATGATGCCGGTGGGGTCGAAAGCCTGCTTGATGCGTTGCATCAGCACGGTTTCAATCGGCGGCCGCGTCTCGGCCAATTCCGCGCGCTTCAACTGGCCGACGCCATGCTCGGCGGAAATCGAGCCGCCATGGGCGCGCACGATGTCGTGCACCACCTTGTTGATCTCGCGCCAGCGGCCAATGAACTCTGCCTTGTCGGCGCCGATGGGCTGGCTGATATTATAATGGATATTGCCGTCGCCGAGATGGCCGAAGGCGCAGACCCGGGCGCCTGGCATGGCGGCAAGCACGGCATCTTCCGCCTCTTTCATGAACACGGGAATACTGGCGATCGGCACGGACACATCGTGCTTGATCGAACCGCCTTCCGGCTTTTGCGCGTCCGACATGCTTTCGCGCATGTGCCAGATCGCCTTGCGCTGCGCCTCCGATCCGGCCACCACGGCATCGTCGATCAGGCCGGCCTCCAGCCCCTGTTCCAGCATATCCTGCATCATCGTCTTCGCCGTCTCGACAGCATCGGATGTGGAAATGTCGATCAGCACATACCAGTCGTGCCGGGTCGAGAGCGGATCGCGCACGCCGGGAATATGCCGGCTGGTGAAATCAACGCCGATGCGCGGCATCAGCTCGAAGCCGGTTAGCGCCGGGCCGCAGAGCGCGCCGGCCTTTTCGAACAGCGAAAGCGCCTCCGCTGGTGATTTCAGCCCGACAAATGCCACTTCATGGCCAAGCGGACGCGGATAGAGTTTCAGAACCGCGCCTGTAATGACGCCAAGCGTGCCTTCCGCACCGATGAACAAGTCGCGCAGGTCGTAGCCACTATTGTCTTTCTTCAACCGGCGCAGCCCGTTCCAGATCTCGCCGGTCGGCAGCACCACTTCGAGGCCGAGGCAGAGCTGGCGCATATTGCCATATACCAACACGGCGGTGCCGCCGGCATTGGTGGCGAGATTGCCGCCGATGCGGCAGGAGCCTTCCGAGCCGAGCGACAGCGGAAACAGCCGGTTGACCTCTTCGGCCGCCTTCTGGATATCGGCAAGGATGCAGCCAGCATCGGCGACGATGACATTGCCGACCGGATCGACTTCGCGCACCCGGTTCATCCGCTCCAGCGACAGCAGGATATCGCTCGATCCATCGCGCGGCACCTGGCCACCGACAAGGCCGGTCCGGCCGCTGACCGGGACGATCGGGCTGTTCGTTTCGCTGGCCAGCGCCAGGATTTTCGACACTTCTTCCGTAGAGCCGGGTTTCAGCACCAGCGGCGAGGCGCCGTGATAAAGCCCGCGATTTTCCGTGAGATAGGGTGTGATATCGGCTGGTTCGGTCAGGGCGTGAGTCGTGCCGACGATAGCAATGAACCGCTCGATCAATGCAGTATCAGGAGCGAGCGAAGCCGAAGGCTTTTGAGAAATGGGCATATCGGTCATCGATCCATCCTTTGATATTCTGCGCTGGTCACGGGCGCGCTGCTTACAAGGGCGCTGCTTACCGCGGCGCGGCGGCCCGCTCCAGCCGGTCATTGATCGCCTCGCCGAGCCCATGGGCTGGAATGGCGGTAAAGGCGATCGACGCTGCGCCGCTGGCATCGGCCTGTTTCATGAAGCTGAACAGATTGGCCGCCGCCTCGGCAAGATCGCCACTCGCGCTCAAATTGAGCACCGCCACAGCTTTTTCAAGCCCTTCGGGTGCCGCAGAGCCAAAGGTGATCGCCGCTTCGCCCGGATGGACCACCGTCGCATTCAGCCGCACGCTGGCATTTGGCGCATAATGGGAGGCGAGCATGCCGGGCGCCTCGATGATTGCGCCTGCCTTTTCCGAACGGATCACCGTCAGGCCTGTTGCCGCCTCGATATCCTCGACGGAAAGCCCACCCGGGCGCAAAAGCCGGATCTGGCCGTCTTCGACCTTGAGAATGGTGGATTCTACCCCGACGGCTGCCGCATCGGCATCAAGGATCAGCGGGATTTTTCCGCCCAGATCCTCTTCGACATGGGCGGCCGTGGTTGGGCTGATCCGGCCCGATGTATTGGCGCTGGGGGCGGCAAGCGGCTTTCCGAAAGCGGCAATCAGCTCCGATGCAAAACCACGCGGTGCCCTGAGCCCGACCGTGTCGAGCCCGGCGGTCGCGAGATCGTGAAGACCGCAGCCCGGTTTGACCGGCACGACCAGCGTCAGCGGCCCCGGCCAAAACTGTTCGGCCAGCTGCCGCGACAGCGGATCAAAGCGGCCGTAGCGCTCGGCCATGGCGAGATCGCTGACATGGCAGATCAAAGGGTTGAAGCGCGGTCGGCCCTTGGTCTCATAGATCCGGGTGATCGCTTGCGGATTGGTGGCATCCGCCGCCAGGCCATAGACGGTCTCGGTCGGCATGGCGATCACCGCGCCAGCATGGAGCAGCGGCAAGGCGCTCGCAATTGCCTGATCTGGGTAGGTGATGACTGAAAGGTGCTGTGCCATGCTTGCCTGTCGCTGTGTTCCCGGTGAAATAACCTGCTGCAGGCCTACTGCATAATTCCTTAAATCGGAATCGATTTAAGGAGGAAATTATGCAGCAGATTTAAAGTGCTACAGCGAACCTTTGTGCGCCATATATGGCGCACGGCGCTGTAGGGGCAAAGACTTTTATGCAGCGCAGCTTTCCGGTCGCGCCCCAGTGTTTTTCCCTGTCCACATCAATCGATAAAATTTTAAATACCCCTGTAACCGAAAGAAAGAAGTGTCGCGCTAATCTTACGCAAACAATGACTCGATGTGGGGAATACATCCGATGCAGCCTATGAAAAATCCGGCTTCCAGCATTGCGTTGCGTGTTGCGACTGCCATGCATCAGATGGGAATCGAGGGCCTGCCACGCAACTATGAACTGGTTTACGAGGCCTATTCCGGCAGCAATCCGGATCTGGTGCGCGAGTTCATCGCGCTGGGCAAGGTCAAGACCCAGGAAGCGCTGGATGCGCTCGGCCGTAAATATCTTCCCCACCATCACGAAGACGGGCTTCTGGCGCGCCACAATAACAAGGTGCGTGCAGAGATGAGCAGCTTCATCAGCCTGCTCAATCAGGAAAAGCTGTCGCTGACCGATTACGGTCGGCTGATCGGCGATGCCACCAAAGGCATTCTGACCGACACTGATCTTGGCAATCCGGAGCTGAGCCGCTCTATCCAGGCACTGAAGGCCGCCACCGACCAGCGCGTTGCCGAAAACAGCAATGTCGTGAAAACCGTCGTGGAAAAGACCGAGCAACTCGCCGACGTTCAGCGCGAGGCCGACCAGGTCGAACAGGCGAAATTCATCGATCCGCTGACTGGCATGGGCAGCCGCCGCGCTTTCAACAAAGCGCTCGCAAAAGTCTATGCCAATCCGGAATTGCCGACGCTGTGCGGCCTGGCAGTGGGTGAGATCGATGAATTTGGCAAGCTCGCCGACCATCTCGGCCCGACGGTCACCGAACGCTTCATCAAGCAGATCGCCAAGGTGGTAAAGGCCGTGGCCGGCAAGGACGATCTCGCCTGCCGCTTCGACGGCAGCCGCTTCGGCCTGCTGTTCTACACGTCGGATCAGGAAGAAATCAGCCGCATCGTCAACGCCGTGCGCGTCAAGCTGAAGGCGACGGCGGTGGTCAATGCCGGCTCCAACGGCTCGCTGGCGGCGCTCACCATGTCCTTCGGTATCTGCCTGTCACAGCAGGCCCCCAATGCCTTCGACCTGATGAGCTTTTCCGAGCGGGCACTTGCCTCCTCCAAATCCGCCGGCGGCGACACCGTCACCATCTACGGCGCGACCGACAACAGCTACGTTCCGAAGGATTGGCTGATCTACAAGCCGCATGTGGTGTGAGGGGCCAGCCTACACATGAATTGCTGCTGACGGGCTCCAAATGGCGCTATCTGCGCTTCCGGTGCTCACGTACTGAAGTACGCTGTGCTCCGGTTCTCGACATCACCATTTTCGCCACGTCATCAACAATTCCTGCATAGGCTGGAGCGTCGAGTGAATTTATGGCTGGTCGATGTGATCATGTCCCGAAATCGGCTTCTCCCACTGCGGCACGCAGGTTCCGACGATCGTTTGCGCCGATCTTTTGCAATCCCTTAATTGTCTCAAATCCATACTTACGTTCAAGCAAAGCGATGAAACTAGGTTCAACAGAGTGAACGAACGCAAGCATTCCAGCAAGTTTTTGAAGCTGTCTATCGTCCAAGCGCCCTAACGATGCAGCGTGAGTTGCAGCGTGAATAATACGCTTTCTTTTTTTACCAATTGTTACGCGTCCATCGTTCGCAAGAATAAGGCCGGTTACGCTTCTGCTAAATTTCTTGGTGACATGAATGGTTTTGCTTGGATGCAGCTGGAGCTTCGGGTAGGAGATATTTTGAAGTGTTTTTTTAACTATCCTTTCGACGTCAACTAAGTTCCAGGATCGATCTGCTGAAAAAGTGAGGTCGTCAGCATAACGGGTGTATATTACTTTATCAGTTGCTACCTCGGAACTAATGATCTCATCAAATTTGTACATCAAAACATTGGATAGCGTCGGCGAAGAGGGTGCTCCGATTGCGAGCTGCATGACGCTAGAACCTTTTGGGCGGTGAAATAGCAAAGACGCCGCCAGTTCGCGTTCGGATTGGGTTTCGAAAATACCAAACTCCGCGCAGTAATTCATCCAATGTGCTTTTCGGATGGAAGGGAAAAAATCCTTAAAATCCATTTTTAGAATAGAGCCTGAACTCACATGTGGAAGTGCATTGTCCAAAATAGATTTGTTGGGGCGGTAGGCGATTGCTGCAGCATGCACTGGAAGCTTGCTAAGGTACAGGCTGACGAATGCGCGCTGTAGAAGCTTAACTTCAATTGCAGGTTGTGATATTAGTCTTTTCCCGCCGCTTCGCTTTTCTATACTATAATGCTTATACCTATTGGGTGCGGACTGCATAATACGCTGAACAATGACTTCAGACAGGCCGGTCTCAATTGCCATTGATCTAAGCAAGTTAGTCATGCCGTCCTCTCTTCATCGCAGCTTGAATGCTGCTGAAACGGATCGAATCGGTTGCCTTCCAGTGCTCCATTACAGATGCATGCCATCGAATTTTATCAAACTTTTCCCGATCTTTACGAGATTCAAATTGGACCGCTCTTTTTCGATCTAGAGCAGAGAAATAAGTCTTAGTGCCTCGCTTGTCCTGCATAATCCAGTCCGCAAATTCGGCGCAAAGAAGGTAATTCTTTAATGTATCGACTGACGTATTAAGATCCACGCTAAATAAATGCGCTTCAATTTCATCGATCGTCAGAGCGCCATAGCTCTGAATAAGACCGACAATGAACTTGATAATGTGCCCTGGCCTCGTCGCGTCAAAGGTTGTGTGTTCCTTTGACGATCGTTCTCTTGCTCCGATTGCCGCTTCCATTTGCTCTGAAAGCACGTCAATTTTGACATCCGCCACATTGCGAATATTTTGGATTCCAATGTCTTGGCGATGTAGAACGCATACTGATGAGTCAAATTTGTTTTCGAGGGCGCGAATTGGTCCGAGCGATATAAATGAATTGGCATTGTAGTGGTCGTCATCAATCACAACCAAAAGCCGGTGGGCGATGTCGGGCACCATAGAAAAAGCGCCTAGTTCGGCAGCGCTTCCGAAGCTCTCCGAAAATAGCACGATGAGTTCAGATATTTGTGCGATATGGGCCTCAAAAGTAAGGATGTCTTGATAGTTTCCTTTTGGAAAAAAAGCATTTAGCTGCTCTGCTAAGAGCATTGTGTATTTTTTAAAAGGCTTTTGGTTGAGAACTCGCGTGAACGCTTCGCGTAGCGACGGAGGTTTTACGGCATGAATGTCGATAGGTCCGCCGCATAAGAATAAAAGAGATGTGGGCGAGTGGACACGAACTGTTGTCATGTCCACTCGCTCAAGCAACTCAGGAATGGAGGGATCTGTTAGCACTTACCTAAGACGTGGAAGGTTTCGACGTCTTGTCGAGCGGAAGCGGTCTGAAGACGACGAGACGTCGAAACCTTCCGCGCAACAAAAGAGTTACCAATATTATGAGGTCCGGCGAAGCGCCCGACCAAGCAGAAAAACTGCTCTTCGCGTAAGTGATTCATGCTCCAGTGTTCAATCCCTTCCCAAGCAACTTTAGGAGAGCATAGAGGTCTGAAAAATTCAATCGAAAAGTGAAATGTAAATGGTGTGCATTCCGTCGGATGTTTCTACTACCCTTTGAGTTTGAACCAAACGGCGCTATCATCCCCTCATTCGCGACATGCAAACGCCTCTATGTCGCAATCCATCGGGGCGATGTCGTAGGCCAAGGCGGCGTGGGGGAGGCGCTTGTGGCTAGATGGGGAAAAGCCGGAACCGATTGAAACAGTCAAGGCTGCGGCCGCGACGCCCTTCCTTTCGCCGCCCTGGCTTTCAATGGTCTCGCGCGATGAAGGCCGCATGATTAAGCCGCGTGATTAAGAATGAGAGGATGTCATGGATTTTCAATCTGCCGTCTTGCGCCAGCTGAAAAATCGCCGCGAAGGCTATAGCCTTGAGCAGCCCTTCTATATCGACAAGGACTATTTCAAGCTCGATATGGAGATGATCTGGTATCGCGACTGGCTGTTCATCGGCCATGACTGCGAGATCCCGCGCGCTGGCAACTATTTCACCGTCCAGATCGGCGATTACCCTGTCGTCATCGTGCGTGGGCGCGATGGTGTGATCCGCGCCTTCCACAATACCTGTCGTCATCGCGGCCACCGGGTCTGCACCCAGGAGCGCGGCGCCTCGGCAAAGCTCGTCTGTCCCTATCACCAGTGGACCTACGATCTCGATGGATCGCTGGTCTTTGCCCGCCAGATGGGCGAGGATTTCGACAAGGCCGAGCACGGCATGAAGCCGGTCGCTTGCGAAAGTTTCGGCGGCTATATCTTCATCTGTCTGGCGCAGGCCCCGCAGGATTTCGCCAGCTTCCGTGCGACCGCTCTGCCTTATCTGCAGCCGCATCGGCTGTCGGAGTCCAAGATCGCCCATCGCAATACGATCGTCGAGAAGGGCAATTGGAAGCTCGTCTGGGAAAACAACCGCGAATGCTACCACTGCGCCGGCAATCACCCGGAACTGTGCCGCACCTATCCGGAAGCGCCGAGCGCGACTGGCGTGCAGGGTGCCGGCGAAGATCCTGTGATAACAGAGCATTGGCAGCGCTGCGAGGCCGCCGGCCTGCCCAGCGCCTTCACCATGCATGAAAGCGGCCAGTTCCGCGTTGCCCGCATGCCGCTGATTGAGGATGCCGAGAGCTATACGATGGACGGCAAGCGTGCCGTAAAGCGGCCTCTGTCTGATGATGTCACCATTTCTCATATCGGCACGATGCTGATGTTCCATTACCCCACCACCTGGAACCATCTGCTTGGCGACCACGCCATCACCTTCCGCGTGCTGCCCTTGAGCGCCGAGGAAACGGCGGTCACCACCACCTGGCTGGTGCACAAGGATGCGGTCGAAGGCGTGGATTACAATCTCCACGACCTCACCCATGTCTGGAACATGACCAATGACCAGGACCGGTCGATCGTCGAGGAAAACGCCTTCGGCATCCGCTCGCCGGCCTATGAGCCCGGTCCTTACTCGCCCGATCACGAAGGGGGCGTCATGCAGTTCGTAGAATGGTATGCCAATTTCATGGTTGACCGTCTTCAGGGCGAAAAAGCCCCTCTCTCGGTCGTCGCCTGATCATGGCGGATAAGATCTACCGCCATGTCGACGAGATGCGCCCCTGGTCCGACCGGGAGCATCTGCTGGAATGCGTTGCCTGGACGCCTGAGGCGCCCGATGTAATGACCTTCACCTTCAAGCCGGACCGACCGGGCCATTGGTTCCGGTATCTGCCCGGCCAGTTCGTGACGCTGGAACTGCCGGTTGGCCCCGAGCCGGTCATGCGCACCTACACGCTGTCGTCGAGCCCGTCGCGGCCCTATACGGTGGCGGTCACGGTCAAGGCGCAGAAAGACAGCATCGGCACCCGCTGGATGTTTAACAATCTGAAGCCGGGCATGAAGATCAAGGCCTTCGGCCCGCTCGGCGATTTTTCCTATGTGAAACATCCCGGCGAGAAATACCTGTTCATCTCGGCCGGCTCCGGCATCACCCCGATGATGTCGATGACCCGGGATATGGCCGACCGCCAGCCCGACAGCGATATTGCCTTCATCCACTGCGCCCGCTCGCCCGACGACATCATCTTTCGGTGGGAGCTGGAATATAAGGCGCGGCATCTGCCCTTCTTCCAGCTCGGCTTTATCGTCGAGCAATTGCAGCGCTCGCAGCTCTGGTCGGGCCTGCGCGGCTTTATCGACAAGGCAAAGATCGGGTTGCTGGCGCCCGATTTCCTTGATCGCACGGTGTTCTGCTGCGGCCCGGAACCGTTCATGGCAACGGTCAGGGAATCGCTGGCCGGTGCCGGTTTCGATATGAGCCGTTATCACGAGGAAACCTTCCAGCCGGTGGCCCCGGAGCCGCTGGTCGTGGTCGCCGATCCCTCGGGCGAGGTGAAGCCGAACAAGGTATCTTTCACGTTGGCTGGCAAGGAGGCTTTGTGCGAACCGGGCTTTACCGTGCTGCAGGCCGCCCGCTCCATCGGCGTGCGCATTGGTGCGGCCTGTGAATCCGGCCTCTGCGGCACCTGCCGGGTCATGAAACTCTCGGGCGAAGTCGAGATGAACCACAATGGCGGCATTCTCGATGACGAGATCGAGGAAGGCTATATTCTCGCCTGCTGCTCGCGCCCGAAGGGCGATGTCGAGATCGAGGTTTGATCGAGCCTGAAACGTCTGTTTTAAAATAACGCCTTGCCGCGTCGAGAGTCTGTTCGGGAAAAACGGGGCCCACTTTTCCCTGACAAACTCTGGGCGGTAAGGCTTACATGCTGGCAATGATCTTGCGCAGGGCCGAGGTGCGGGCGCCGAGCAGCAGCACGTTTTTCAGCGCCACTTTCGGATCACTGGTGCGAAACAGCAGCCCATCCTCGCGGATCGAGCGGTCGACGACCATCTCGCGCTTCACCCGATCCGGCTTCAGCGCCACGGCAAAATACATCCGGCCATATTGCGGGGTGATGCGCTTGAAGAAGCTTTCCTCGCCGCCGATCTCGGCGTTGAAATTGGCGAAGTAAAAGGCCCATTTCACATCGGCATAATCGGCGAAATTCGCGCGTGACGCCGTGACGTGGCAGTAGCCGAGATGCGGGATGTCCGAGAGCGTCTGGTGAAACAGCAATTTTGGAAAGCGGATGGCCTTGTGAACGCCGTTGATGCGCTGATGGGTGGTGTCGGCTGCTGCCTGTAGGCGCCGACCGGTGCGTTCCGCTACTTCCTCGTAGGAGAGGTAGCGCTTTTCATCGGCCACCCAGTCATCCTCGTCGCGGATGATTTTGCCGGTCCGCAGGAATTCGCTGTGAATGGCCTTGGGTGGCTTTGCTTCTGCCACCGGCAGCTTGGGGGCCGCATAATATCGCAGTTTGGACATCGAACGCACTCTCCACGGATGGGATGACGGACCGTCGCACTGGCTGTCGCCCAAAAATTTTAGCGGATGCTTGTTAATAGAAACTTTATAGCGTTCTAGGCCGGCTGCGTTACGCGAGGCTTGTCGTTTCGCCCTTGCCTGGCGCGCGAGTGGCCGAATTTGCATTAATCGCCAGTTCATCCAGCATTCGCTAAATTGTCAGATAAGAAAGGCAGCAAAGGCACTCCGCTCCCGCATCAGGCAAGCGTGATCGAAGCGGATCTGGAAGACAGCGCCTTGCAGACCTATCTCTAAAGATCATGTGGAGACGACGATCATGAGCCTTATCAAGCGTTTTGCAGTGGCTGGCACGGCTTTGGCCGTTCTGGCGACTTCCTTCATCAGCGCCGATGCCATGCCGCTTGGCGCGCCGACATCCGTACAGGCACCGACGCTTCCGGTCGAACAGGTGCAATGGCGCGGTTATGACGGCTACGGCCACGGTGGTGGCTATTATCGCCCAGGCCCGGGCTATTACAATGGCTATCGCGGCTACGGTGGCCCGCGTCCAGGCTATCGCCGTCATCACGACGGCAACTGGTACCCGCTGGCCGCCTTTGCCGCCGGTGCGCTAATTGGGGGGGCAATTGCCTCGCAGCCGCGCCCGGCTCCGGTGGAGCCGACCTATAGCAATGGTGTCAACCCGCGCCACTACGAATGGTGCTCGGGCCGCTACCGCAGCTACGATTCCTACAGCAACACTTTCGTGACCTATAACGGCACCCGCCAGCAGTGCTATTCGCCCTACTATTGATAGGTCTTCCATTTAACAGACGCCCGGCCTCGTGCCGGGCGTTTTGCGTTTGTAGCCTTCAAAGAATCCGCGCCCGCTTCAGGATAAACCAGGCCAGCAGGATCGAGCCGATGATGAAAGCGATCGCATAGGCCGATCCCTCGGGCCCGCTGGTAAAGGGCAGATGCGACGTATTCATGCCGAAAAACCCCGTGACCAGCGAGGGCGGCAGCAGGAAAGCGGTCATCAGCGACAGGATGTAGAGATGGCGGTTGGTCTCGGAGGAGAGCTTGCTGTCGATCTCTTCATGCAGCAGCCGGGCGCGTTCGTGCAGCGCATAGACGTCGTGGTCGGCCGCCTCCAGCCGGTTGATCAGCCGGCCCGAGACATCCTCGAATCCTACAGGCATTTCATCCTCGTCGGCGGCGTTGGCGCGGCGCATCATCGACAGCATGCCGCGCAAATGCCGGTGCAGCCGCACGATGATCCGCCGGAGCGGCGCCAATTGCGTGCGCTCGTCGCGCATGTCGGCGTCATAGACCACGTCTTCGATGCGGTTGATCTCGTCCATCAGTTCGAGCACCAGCGCCATGATGCCGCGCTGGAATTCCGCCACGAGCACTTCATAGACCTGCATCGGCGAGGCAAATTTGGCCGGGTTTTTTTCGATGGCAACGCGCAGCAGGTCGACGGAGCGGATCGGCTGTAGCCGCGTGGTGATGATGAACCGGTCCGACAGGGCAAAATGCAGCCAGCCGATATCGCGGGTGGCAGCAGCGAATTCCCGCTGGAAATCAACGAGCGTGCCATAGATCAGTTGCTCATCGACGGAGAGAGCGGCGTGGTGCTCGTGATTGATCAGAGCTGCGCGCGCCGCTTCGACGAGTCCTTCGAACTGCTCGATAAACGCGGGAACCCTGGTGTCGGCAAGGTTCAGATGCAGCCATAAAAACCCTTCTGCCGGCATCAGGTCAGCCGCCGATGCCTCCATCGGCAGGCGCGTGGCGCTCTGCCTGCGGGCATCGATGTGATAGGCCCAGACCAGACCGGGAATGGGGGTGGTCGATCTCAAGATATCCATAGCTGTCCTCGGGTCGCCGGTTTGGCGCGGCCTGCGCATCTTGTCCCTATATGCGCCGATTGTGACGGTGCGATCAACACACGGAAATTGGTCGGCGTGATCGGTCGCAGAGCGCAAACGGACTTGCGTTTGATTGACGTTTACGTAAAAATCAATTAGCTGACGTGAACGCACCGCTGCATGTGATGTCGACTGCGCGCGGGTCTGGTTGAGGACGATCGGCGCCCGGCGACATTTATAAAGCATGCCGCAGTGGCGCATCGAGACGAGTTAAGGCGGAGGAGGAGACGCGATGTACAAGGCCCCTGTGGAGGAGATTGCCTTTACCCTGAAGCAGGTTGCCGGCATGGCCAAGGCGCTCGAAGCCGGCCAGATGGGCGATCTTTCTGAAGATCTGGTGGATGCCATTCTGGAAGAGGCCGGCCGGTTTGCCGCAGATGAGATCGCGCCGCTGTCCGAGGCTGGCGACCGTCAGGGCGCCAAGCTAACCGAAGCCGGCGTTGTGCTGCCTGAGGGCTGGGCCGACCTCTACCGGCGCTGGGCCGAAGGCGGCTGGAACAGCCTGGCTTTGTCGCAGGATTTCGGCGGCCAGGGCCTGCCGCATATGCTCAATGTCGCGGCGCTCGAAATGTGGAACGGCGGCTCGATGGGGTTTGCCCTCGGTCCAGTGCTCACCATGGGGGCTGCCGAAGCGCTCGACGCGCACGGTTCCGACGCCCTGAAGCAACGCTATCTTACCAAGATGATTTCAGGTGAGTGGATGGCCACCATGAACCTGACCGAGCCGAGCGCCGGATCTGATCTCGGCGGCTTGCGCACCCGCGCCGAACGCAACCAAGATGGCAGCTACCGGATTTTCGGCCAGAAGATCTACATCACCTGGGGCGATCACGACGCCACGGATAATATCGTGCATCTCGTGCTCGCCCGCCTGCCGGATGCGCCGGCCGGCTCGCGCGGCATCTCGCTGTTTCTGGTGCCGAAATTCCTGATCAATGACGACGGCTCGCTTGGCGCCCGCAACGATCTGCATTGCCATTCCCTGGAGCACAAGCTCGGCATCCATGGCTCACCGACCTGCACGATGATCTATGGCGACGGCAAATTCGGCGATATGCCGGGTGCCATCGGGTATCTGATCGGCGAGGAAAACAAGGGTCTCGCCTGCATGTTCACGATGATGAACAATGCCCGCCTTGCCGTCGGCATGCAGGGCGTTGCCATCGCCGAGGCCGCCACCCAGAAAGCGCTTGCCTATGCTCAGGAGCGCCGCCAGGGCAAGGCGCCCGGCTGGACGGAAGCGACGATGAGCCCGATTGTCGAGCATCCCGATGTTGCCCGTATGCTGGTGACGATGAAGGCGCTGACGCAAGGCGCGCGCGCCATCTGCTATTCTTGCGCCCATGCCATCGACATGAGCCATCACCTTGATGGTGACGAGGCCCGGCATTTCGCCGAACGCGGCGCGCTGCTGACCCCCATTGCCAAGAGCTTTGCCACCGATATCGGTGTCGAGGTCGCCTCGCTCGGCATCCAGGTGCATGGTGGCATGGGCTATATCGAGGAAACCGGCGCTGCCCGCCTGCTGCGCGACGCCCGCATCGCCCCGATCTATGAAGGCACCAACGGCATTCAGGCCATCGATCTTGTCACCCGCAAACTGCCGTTGTCGGGCGGCGGCCAGGTGCGTGGCTTTATCGGGGAGTTGAAGGCGATCGCCGTCGCCGTCGATGCTTCCAACCGGCCGGACTTCGGCGATACGGCAACCCGGCTGCTGACAGCGATCAAGGATCTGGAAGAGGCGACCGAATGGCTGCTCGCCAAGCTTGGCGAAGGCGCGATGACCGAAGCGCTGTCGGGCGCCACGCCCTATCAGCGCCTGTTTGGCCTCACCCTGACCGGCAGCTACCTCGCCAAGGCCGCTCTTGCCGATGGTGAGGACAAGCGTGCTGCGCTCGCCCGCTTTGCCGCCGAAAACCTTTTGGCAGAGACGGCTGCGCTGAAATCGACAGTGACAGGCGGCGCTGCAAGCCTGGCCGCTGCCCGCGCCGTTCTGGCCTGAGGAGCAAAACCATGACAGAGCCAAGCGCAAACGAGCATGTTCTGACCGAGCGGCCGCAGGCCCATCCCGGCGTTCTCGTCATTCGGTTCAACCGGCCGGAAAAGAAGAACGCGCTGACCGAGGCGATGTATCTTCGCATCGTGGCCGCACTGGAATTGGCAGAAGCCGACGAGACGGTCCGGGCAATCGCCTTCCTCGGCACGGAAGGCTGCTTCACCGCCGGCAATGACATGGGCGACTTCCTTGCCTATGCCCTGTCCGATGGCTCCAAGCTTCCCGCCGCCGCCGTGCTGTTGAAGGCGCTGGTTGCTGCTTCCAAGCCGCTGGTGTCAGGCATCGATGGCTTGGCGATCGGCATCGGAACGACGCTCAACATGCATTGCGACCTGACGGTCGCCTCCAGCCGCAGCCTGTTCAAGACGCCCTTCGTCGATCTGGCGCTGGTGCCGGAAGCGGCATCCAGCCTACTGGCGCCGCTGTCCATGGGCCACCAGCGTGCTTTCGCGCTGCTGGCAATGGGGGAGGGCTTTTCGGCCGAAGCGGCGCGCGAGGCCGGCCTGATCTGGAAAGTGGTCGAGCCGGATGCGGTAGAGAGCGAAACCCTGGCAATCGCCGCCAATCTCGCCAAAAAGCCGCCGCAGGCCCTCAAGATCGCCCGCGATCTCCTGCGCGGCGACCGCAACCTGGTTCTGGCCCGCATCGATGAGGAATTGGCGCATTTCAAGGAACGGTTGAAGAGCGCGGAAGCCCGCGCAGCCTTTGAGACCTTCCTTGCAAAGAAGACGATTTAAGCAGCCGAACGAGCACTACTGCATAATTCCTGAAATCGGAATCGATTTAAGGAGAAAATTATGCAGCAGATTTAAAGCGTTACAGCGTCCTTAGTGCGTTTTATAAAACGCACGGCGCTGTAAAGAGCATCATTGCTGTCGGCTTTCGTTCAGCGGATCTTCAGATCTTGCCGTCTATCTTGCCGCATCTTTGATGGCTGGGAGGTAAATATGCGCGGTCTGCTTCTTGCATTGGCTCTTGTGACGGTCGCAGCGGATGGATATGCGGCCGAGGGCGCTTTCTCCCCGGTTCCTTTCGAAATCGCCCAGGCGCAGCCGGATGTGATCAATCGCAATTTGCCGGCGCCGGGTCAGGGCATGCGGCCGCCGCGTTATGTCTGCATCATCAGGCCGCCATCGAGTGATGCCGGCGCCGGCCGCTATTCCTGCCCGGCCAGCCCCGGCCGCGTCGGTGAAAGCTGCCGCTGCCCCAACACGGTTGGCAGCGGCAAATTACGGCAATACTAACAAGATCAGGCAATTGGCAAAGGCTGATTAGCCCTTGCTCAATGCTGCCACGACTTCCAGATGCGGCGACCAGAGGAACTGGTCGACCGGCGTCATCGACGTGATCTTGTAGCCGCCATCGATCAGGATCGACAGGTCGCGTGCCAGCGTCAGCGGATTGCAGCTGACGGCGACGACGGTCTTAACCTGCGAGCGCGCCAGTTCGGCGCATTGCGCCTCGGCGCCAGCCCGTGGCGGGTCGAAGACGACAGCATCGATGCCCTTCAGCTCCGAGGTCATCAGCGGCCGGCGAAACAGGTCGCGCCGTTCGGTCTTGATCGGTTTCAGGCCTTGGGTGCCGCGCGCGGCGAGATCCAGCGCCTTCACGGCCTTTTCGTCGGACTCCACGGCCAGAACCTGGGCCTGGCGCGCCAGCCTGAGCGCAAAGGTGCCGATGCCGGAAAACAGGTCCGCAACCTTTTTCGCCTTGCCGACATGGGTAAGCACCAGCGCCGACATCGCGTCTTCGGCTGGCCGCGTCGCCTGGGTAAAGGCTCCCGGCGGCATCGAGACGAGCGCGCCTCCAAAATCCAGCAGCGGCTTTGCCGGCTCGATGACAATCTCGCCATTGACCGAGACGCGGGCGATGCCGCGCATCTTCAGCACGGTTTCGGTAATGGCGCGGCGCTCGCGGTCCGGCAGGCCGCCGCGCACGCCGTCAAGCGATACGTCTAGCCCGGTCGTGGTTTCCGTCACCGTCATGCGGAAATGGTCCGAGCCCGTGGCAATCGCCGCCCCAATTCCGCGCAGGTCGTCCAGCCGGGCGAGAATGCCTGCTGACGTGACGGGACATTCCTCCAGCTCGACGATGTGGCGCGAGGCAGGCTGGTTGAAGCCGATCAGCAGGCCCTTTTCGCGCTTGCGGGCAGTAAACACCAGCCGGCGCCGCTCGCCCGGGTGGGCCTCGATCAGCGGCGCGATCTCAGTTTCAATGCCCTTGGATTTCAAGGCCGCGATCAGCGTCGAGCGCTTGAAGGCGTTATAGGCCTGCTTTTCCATATGCTGCAGCGAACAGCCGCCGCAGGTGCCGCCAACCCCGTCTGGGCCGAAATGCCGGCAGGCCGGCTCGATCCGGTCGGGCGAGGGGGTGGCAATCGACATGATCGTCGCCTGGTCCTTGACGCGGGCCACAGCCAGCTTTTCGCCGGGCAGCGAAAACGGCACGTAGATCGGGCCGTCAGCACCATTGGCAATGCCGTCACCCTGGGCACCCAGCGCGTTGATCACAAGGGTTTCCGTGCTCATGCGTCGCCCTCGTCGTCGCCGGCGCGATCCTTATCGTCGCCGGCGCGATCCTCATCTTCGTCGCTGTCTTCATCGCCGCCGTCGTCGGCATCCTCAGGCTTGCGGCCAGCCAGGAGGAACTCGACATTGCCGTCGCCGCCGGCAATCGGCGAGGGGATCAGCCCAAGGCTTTCCCAGCCCATCTCTTCGCTTAGCCAGCGTTCCAGCTCGGCGGCAACGGCCGGCGCGGTTTCCGGTTCCTTCAACAGGCCAGCCTTGCTGATCGCCTCGCGGCCCGCCTCGAACTGCGGCTTGACCAGCAGCAGACAGTGGCTGCCGGGTTCGGCCATATCAAGCGCCGGCACCAGCGCCAGCTTCAGCGAGATGAAGGACACATCCGACACCAGGAAGGTAAAGGCCTGGTTGTCGATATCCTCGGGCTCCAGATAGCGGGCATTCAGCCCTTCGATATTGGTGGTGCGCGGATCGCTGTCCAGCCGGGGGTGAAACTGCTCGTGGCCGACATCGATGGCAATCACATGCGCTGCACCGCGATGCAGCAGCACTTCCGTAAAGCCGCCTGTGGAGGCGCCGACATCGAGACAGACCTGGTCCTTGGGATCGAGGCCGAAATGGTCGAGCCCCGCCACCAGCTTCAGCGCCGCGCGCGACACGTAATCCTGGGCGGGATCATCGATCTCGATGGTGACATCGGGGCTGAAGGTCAGGCTCGGCTTGGTGACGGTCCGGCCATTCACCTTGACGCCGCCGCGCTGCACGGCATCGCGCGCCCGCGACCGGCTGGCAAAAAGATTGAGGGCAACCAGCAGCTGGTCGAGACGTTGAGGTTCTGGCGTTTGGGTCATGGTCCGTCAATGCCGGTTTCCGCCCGCACTTGCAAGCCTCTTGCCTGCGCGGCAGGAGATCGCATCGCCTTCTAGAACTTTACGGGAAGAGATTTTGACAAAAGTCATGTCCATGATGCGTCAGAGAAAAATCGTCCATTGCCAGCGTGTAAACTCGTGAATTCCACGTAAGGCTGTAACGCTTTTTTAGAGCGGCTACGGCCATAATTGCGAAGAAGGAAAGTCATGGATGCCGAACTGCGCCCTGAAAAGCGCGGTCCGGCCCTTGTCGAGTGCCCTGATAGCGCCATCCGAAACCGGTTGCGGTTCTCTGGGCAGGCCGCCAAAGGGTGTTCCCGCGTTGCCTGCAAAGGCTGACGTGGCTTGGCTTTCATGGCGGGTGCCGGGCACCGCGCCGCAGACGTATAAAGAAAGAAAGCAGCCCCATGTCGTTTCAGGATTTATCCCTCAGCAAGAAACTCTATCTGACCTTCGTTGCCATCATGGCCGGCTGCTTCATCGCCTCAGCGGTGGTGTTTCTGCAGGGCAGACAGGTCAAGGCCGCCCTGGAAGAGCATGCGCAGATCGAGCAGGTCGGCTATGCGCTGGATCTGACCTTGCAGGCCATGCTGGAAGAGGCCGTCAATCACCGTGGTTATCTGCTGCTGGGGTCGGACACCACCTACAAGGCGCTGTTCGACAATCGCGACAAGGTGGTGAGATATCTCGGCGATGCCCGCATTGCCGCCGCAGGCAAGCCGGCCGTGCTGGCACTACTCGATGATATCAAGCGCACGGCAGACACGTTCCACACCCAACTGGTTCTGCCGCAGGTTGAAGCCCGCAAGGCTGGCAAGACGGCGGAAGAGGTGTCCACACTCTATGCCGCCAAGGGTGAACTCGATGCCTTCCGCGATGCGGCGGCCAAGGCGAAGACGGCGGTGATTTCGCTGAGCGACGAGCAGCGACAGATCCAGAGCCAGGCCCAGGCCCGGCTGGAAATGGCACTGTTTCTCGGTGCAGCACTTGCGGGCGCGCTGGCGATCCTGTTGATCTGGCTGCTGGCCCGCTCGATCGTCAATCCGATCACCGGCATGACGGTTGCTATGACCAGGCTTGCCGAAGGTGATCATGGCGTTGACGTTCCCGCTGTAAACCGCGCCGACGAAGTCGGCCGCATGGCGAAGGCCGTGCTGGTCTTCAAGGATGCGGCCATCGAAAAGCTACGGCTGACTGGTGAAACCGAAACCATGCGCCGCCGCGTCGAGGCCGAGCAGCAGGCGGCTCAGGCCCAGAAGCAGCAGGAGGCCGACGAGATCTCCTTCGTTGTCGTGCAACTGGCGCAGGGGCTTTCGGCGCTTGCCAACGGCAATGTCGCCTATCGCCTGACAGAGCCCTTCGTCGAGCGCCTGGATGGCCTCAGGGTCAATTTCAACGAGTCGCTTTCCAAGCTGCAGGCGGCGCTGAAGACGGTCGGCGCCAATGCTCAGGCGATCAACGCGGGTGCAGCGGAAATCCGCGCCTCCGCTGACGATCTGGCAAAACGGACTGAACAGCAGGCCGCTTCGGTCGAGGAAACCGCGGCAGCACTTGAGCAGGTGACCCGCACGGTCAACGACAGCGCGCGCCGCGCCGAAGATGTCGGTCAACTGGTCGCGACCACACGCACCGGTGCCGAACGCTCCGGTGAAGTGGTGCGCAATGCGGTGGCCGCCATGACCGAGATCGAGAAGTCCTCCGGCGAGATCGGCAGCATCATCGGCGTCATCGAAGACATTGCGTTCCAGACCAATCTCCTGGCGCTGAATGCAGGCGTCGAGGCGGCGCGTGCCGGTGAGGCCGGCAAGGGGTTTGCCGTCGTTGCCCAGGAAGTGCGGGCGCTGGCCGAGCGTTCGGCCAAGGCCGCCAAGGAAATCAAGGTCCTGATCAGCGCTTCCTCGGCCCAGGTCGGGTCAGGCGTGTCGCTGGTCGGCGAAACCGGCCGCGAACTGGAGCAGATCGTCAAGGCCGTGCAGGAAATCAGCGAAAACGTCACGGCGATTGTGACGGCCGCGCGCGAACAGTCGACCGGTCTGTCCGAGATCAACACCGCCGTAACCGCCATGGACCAGGGCACCCAGCAAAATGCCGCCATGGTGGAAGAGCAGACTGCGGCCAGCCACACATTGGCCTCCGAGGCCGATGCGCTGATGGATCTGCTGCGCCAGTTCAAGCTGGAAGACGGTCCCGCCACGGGTTCAAGAGCCCCTGCAGGCTCGGCCATGAGCGCCGGCGCCCGCCCGACACAGGCCGCAGGAAAGCCTCCTGTTGCTTCTCCCGCCCGGGCGCTCGCATCCAAGCTCGGCAAGGCCTTCGGAGGAGGCTCGGCTTCGGCGGCCGTCAAGCAGGAATGGTCGGAGTTCTAAGACGCAGATTGGCGTTACCTCTGCCTTTGCGACCCTATCAAGCCTGGCTTTCCCATCGTTTCGCCTGGAGAAAGCCGGGCTTGTTCAACTTAGCCGTAGGTGACTGGACCTATGAGAGGCGTCCTTGAACGGGCCTGTTGAGGGGTCCTTTCTTTGAAACCGCATTTTGACAATACCCGCATAGTCGAAGACCTTCCGCGGCGTCCACACGGACTGGGGTGCCAAATTCAAGTTCCCGAGGTCTGCAATGGCGGCGACAAAGTCGTAGCCAGTTCCGGCATCGAGGATCGTCTTGACAGCCCATGCACAGTTTTTGCGTAGGACATTATATTTCGGGTCGCGAGCGAGCATCGTTTGCCATGTCCGCCGCATGGCAGCCTCATCAAGACCCGAAATGGAAACGATCCCTTTTGGAGGACCTTCCCAGGATACATCTGTTTCATAGGAGTTTGGAGCAACTGGCCCGCTGCCATCCGGACTGGGCCACCAACTCACATAGGTATCGAGACCATTTCCCTGACCGACACTGATCCGCAACGCGGCATGTCCGACAATTTTAGTCGACCTGTAGGGCCAGAAATAGACTTGGATCATCAATTCCTCCAATAGCCATAAAACCCGGGATAGGTGGCGCGCGCACGTCGTTTGGCGATAGCGCGATTGTGCTATCGCGTTCCGCTCATCAAGGACGCTGACATCGTTCTTCACCTCTGACCGGACCAACGGCGTTCACGCTGAGGTTCCATAGATGCCTGAGCTATGGGCGCATCATGACGCATCGGCACGCGGATTTGACGAATTGCAATTTTCAAGAATTCTACCTTAAGTATTGTTCTTGTGAATTTATCGCATAGAAGCAAACAAAAAATCGACCGGAGCAACGGTTGTTGAGAATGTCGCAAATCCGGCCTTCTAATTGTTTGAGAGCGGCAACAGCCTCGAAATTCGGCGCGCTTAGGTAGAGTATACTTCCGTTTAGCGTTAGCATTGCACCGAAAATATTGTCGTTGCCATGTTTGATAAGAGATATTCATGTGCATGATTATAAATTCTTTAAGGCATATAAGAGATAAACCCTTCTCAAGGGCAAATACAATATTAACCATTGTTTGACCCCGCTGCCGTTGCTGCCTCCCGCCGGGGAGAGCCGGCTTATTCGCCCATATCGGGCTTTGGGAACGATGGCCGAAGTCGCGATGCGATCTGCTAGGCTGTATTAAGGGTTTGAAAAATGGGACTGCTGGACAACATGCGCATCGTGGCGAAGGTCGGTTTGACCTTTGCGGCCTTGCTGGTCGTGAGCCTTTTGATCAGTCTGGTGAGCTGGCGTTCGCTCAACCACCAGGAAGAAGCGTCTGATATGACGGTTCACACCTATATCGTTCTGCAGAAGATGGATGCCATCATCGGCGCCATGGTCGATCAGGAAACCGGCATTCGTGCCTATCTCCTGTCGGGTGGTGACGAGAAGTTTCTCGATCCACAGAAGGCTGGCATGCAGCATTACGCCGATGCCTACGCGGCGGTGCGCCAGCTGACCGCGGATAATGCCGTGCAGCAAAAGCGGCTCGCCGAACTGGACGCGACAGTCAAGGATTGGCAGACCAAGGTCGTCGCCCAGGAAATCGCCCTGACGAGAAACCCTGCGACCGTGGAACAGGGCCGGGCGCTTGAAGTGTCCGGTGCCGGCAAGCAGTATATGGACGGCGTCCGCGCCAAGGCCAAGGAAATCTCCGACGAAGAAAGCAAGCTGCTGACCCTCCGTTCGGACGAGGCGCAGGCCGCCGCTGACGATGCCCGCAATAACATCATCATTGGCAGCGTCATGCTGTTCGCGGTTGTCGGTTTCGCCTTGCTCCTGCTCAACAAGAGCCTGATTGCTCCGCTTGTACGCATTACTCAGTCGATGCGCAGCCTTGCCACCGGCGATACCACAGTCGATATCCCCGGCATCGGCCGCAAGGACGAAGTCGGTCACATGGCCGATGCCGTCGAAGTGTTCCGCAAGAATGCGATCGCCAATCGCCAGCTGGAAGACCAGGCCACCACCGCCCGCGACGAGACGGCCCGCACCCAGGCCGCCCACCAGAAGCAGGCCGAACAGGAAGCCGCCAATCTGCGCTTCGCTACCCAGACGCTCGGCGAAGGCTTGAAGCGCCTGGCCGGTGGTGATGTCTCGTTCCAGCTCAACGAGCCCTTCGCCGCCGAATACGAGCCATTGCGCCAGGACTTCAACGCCTCGCTGCAACAGCTCGGCACCACGATCGGCTCGGTTCTCACAACAGTCGAAGGCATGGAAAACGGCACCCGCGAAATTGCCGATGGCGCCAACGACCTTTCGAAGCGCACCGAACAGCAGGCCGCAGCGCTGGAGCAGACGGCCGCTGCCCTGGACGAGATCACCGTCAATGTCAGCAATTCCTCCAAGCGCACAGAGGAGGCCCGCTCGGTGGCCGTTACCGCCAGCCACAGCGCCGTCCACTCGTCGCAGGTCGTCAACCAGGCCGAAGACGCGATGCGCCGGATCGAGGAAAGTTCACAGCAGATTTCCAACATCATCGGCGTCATCGACGAGATCGCCTTCCAGACCAACTTGCTGGCGCTGAATGCCGGTGTCGAAGCCGCCCGCGCAGGCGAAGCCGGCAAGGGCTTTGCGGTCGTGGCTCAGGAAGTCCGCGAGCTTGCCCAGCGCTCGGCCAATGCCGCCAAGGAGATCAAGGGTCTCATCCATAATTCCTCTGCAGAAGTCGACAACGGCGTGCGCCTGGTGCGCGAAACCGGCGTCGCGCTCAAGTCGATCGGCGACCATGTGGTGCAGATCAACCAGCTGATGGAAGCGATTGCCACCTCGGCCCGCGAACAGTCCACCGGTCTTGCGGAAGTCAATTCTGCCGTCAACCAGATGGACCAGACCACCCAGCAGAACGCCGCGATGGTAGAACAGTCGACGGCCGCCGCCGGCGCGCTGGCCAACGAAGCCAACCGGCTGAAAATGCTCGTCAGCCAGTTCACTCTGGCCAGCCGCACGTCCTTCAATGCTGGCGCCGCGCACCCGGCCACGGCTCAATCCTCGCACCGCCCCGTGGCCTCTCCGGCCAGGACGCTGGCCGCGAAGATCGGCAAGGCCTTCGGTGCCGGCGGTTCGGCACAGGTGAAACAGGAATGGTCGGAATTCTGAGCTGATCCCACCCCAGACATAGTGCGTGAAACGACAATGCCGCCGGCTGGAGCCGGCGGCATTGTCGTTTTTCGGCCTTGTTATCGGAGAGCGCTAGAGCATTCCAGGAGAGTGAGTTCGTCACTCTCGTTCACCCTCAGCGCAGGCGACCATCCTGGGGCAGCGTATCGCAGGAGAGAGCGGCAAAGACAGTGGCGACGATGCCCTTGGCGTCGAGGCCGGCCTTTTCATACATCACCTCGGGCTTGGCCTGATCCATCCACAGATCCGGCAGCGCCAGGCTGCGGACCTTCAGGCCGGTATCGAGCAGGCCCTCATTGGCGAGCATATGCAGCACCTGCGATCCGAAGCCGCCGACGGCGCCTTCCTCGACGGTGATCAGGACGGCGTGATGGCGGGCGAGCTGGCGGATCATCTCGACATCGAGCGGCTTGGCAAAGCGCGCATCGGCAACCGTGGTCGACAACCCGGCGGCATCGAGATCTTCGGCCGCAACGAGACATTCGGCAAGCCGTGTGCCGAAGGAGAGCAGCGCCACCTTGGTGCCTTCCTTGATGATCCGGCCCTTGCCGATCTCAAGGATCTCGCCGCGCTCCGGCATCTGCACGCCCACGCCTTCGCCACGCGGGTAGCGGAAGGAGATGGGACCAGCGTCATAGGCGGCGGCGGTGCGCACCATATGTTTCAATTCCGCCTCATCAGCCGCAGCCATCACCACGAAACCGGGCAGACTTGCCAGGAAACCGGTATCGAAGGACCCGGCATGGGTCGGCCCGTCGGCGCCGACGAAGCCGGCCCGGTCGATGGGAAAGCGCACCGGCAGTCCCTGGATGGCGACGTCATGCACGACCTGGTCATAGCCGCGTTGCAGGAAGGTGGAGTAGAGCGCGCAGAACGGCTTGTAGCCCTCGGCGGCAAGTCCTGCTGCAAAGGTGACCGCATGCTGTTCGGCAATGCCGACATCGAAGGTGCGCTCTGGATAAAGCGCCTGCAACTTGTCGAGCCCGGTGCCTGATGGCATGGCGGCAGTGATGCCGACGATCTTCTCATCGTGGCGGGCTTCCTCGACCAGCGCCTCGGCGAAAACGGCGGTATAGCTCGGCGCGTTCGGCTTCGCCTTGGCTTGGGTGCCGTCGATAACATCGAATTTGTTGACGGCATGATACTTGTCGGCCGCCGCTTCGGCAGGCGCATAGCCCTTGCCCTTTTGCGTAACCACATGGATCAGCACCGGCCCCTTGGCATTGTCGCGCACATTGCGCAGCACAGGCAGCAGGTGGTCGAAGGAATGACCGTCGATAGGGCCGATATGGTAGAAGCCCATTTCCTCGAACATCGTGCCGCCAGTCACATAGCCGCGCGCATGCTCGACGGCGCGGGTGATCGCCCGATCGATATTCTTGCCGAGATAGGCAGTGAGTTTCTTGCCGATCTCGCGCATGCCCATATAGGTGCGCCCGGAGGCAAGCCGCGCCAGATAGGCACTCATCGCGCCGGTCGGTGGCGCGATCGACATGTCGTTGTCGTTGAGAATGACGATCAGCCGCGCATCGAGCGCCCCCGCATTGTTGAGCGCCTCAAACGCCATACCCGCCGACATCGCGCCATCGCCAATCACGGCCAGCACCTTGCGGTCGGTCTGTCCCAACTCGGCAGCCACGGCCATGCCGAGACCGGCAGAAATCGACGTGGAGGAGTGGGCGGCGCCAAAGGGGTCGTATTCGCTTTCGGCCCGCTTGGTGAAGCCGGAAAGACCGTGCTCCTGGCGCAGCGTGCGGATGCGGTCGCGCCGGCCGGTCAGGATCTTGTGCGGATAGCATTGATGGCCGACATCGAAGATCAGCCGGTCTTCGGGCGTGTTGAACACCTTGTGGATGGCGATGGTCAGCTCGACCACGCCAAGACCTGCCCCGAGATGGCCGCCGGTTACCGATACGGCGTCGATCATCTCGTCGCGCAGTTCACGGGCCAGTTGCGGCAGAACGCGATCGTCGAGATCTCTGAGATCCGCCGGATAGGCGATCTGATCGAGCAGAGGGGTATCAAGCTTCGGTGTCACGGAGTCTGCCTTTTTCTGTCTTCAGAGCGCAAGCTGGACGAATGGGCTCGCCGCTCCAAGTTTTATTTTTGAAGCATAACCGCTCGATCTCGTTTCACTCCGGTCGAATTATGCTCTGCACCGCCGCGCGCCAGACGGAGGTGCATCCATGCGCGGGGAGGTAATGATTTATATAGGCCTTAACCGTGCCGCGGCAAAGAGAGAAAGAGAAAAGCCGGACAAGCGCCTCAAAAAGGCCTGTTAACAGGCACGCGAGCGCGCCTTTTTTATCATGGATAAAATCTAAAACAGGTATTGCTATTCAAGTCTTGCAATTTATATAATAAGCATGCTCATCATATGGGTGCTTATCGATCAAGGCGCGCCATGCCGCAAAATCCTACTCTCGGTTTTCTCCTCCACGACGTCGCCCGTCTGCTGCGCAAGCGGTTCGAGCAGCGCACCCGTGACATTGGTCTGACGCGCACGCAGTGGCAGACGCTGGTCTATCTGGCCCGGCTTGAGGGTGCGAGCCAGAAGCAACTGGCCGAGATGATGGAGGTCGAGCCGATCACGCTCGCCCGCGTCGCCGACAAGCTCTGTGAAAAGGGGTTGATCGAGCGGCGGCCGGATGAGACCGACCGCCGGATCAACCGCCTGCACCTGACCGATCTGTCGCGGCCGCTGATCAGCGAGTTGCACGCGCGTGGCGACGCCACCCGCGCCGAAGCGCTGGAGGGGATTTCCGCCGAGGATCTCGCCCGCTTCTTTGAAATTCTCTTGGCAATGAAGACCAATCTTGTGGGAGCCTGCCGGTCGACGGCTTGCGAATAATATGTCCGATATGTCCTCTAATCCTGAAAAGCAGCCTGAAACCACTGATACCGCCAGTTCCGACGCTGCCACCAAGCCAAAGCGCAGTCGCAAGGCCCGTACGCGGCTCATCCTCTTTGGGCTTGTACCCGTCGTTCTGATTGCCGGCGGCTATTTCTACGTCAATGGCGGCCAGGTGATGACCACTGATAATGCCTATATCCAAGCCGACATGGTCGGCGTCACCACGGATATTTCCGGCATCGTCAAAAGCGTCGATGTTCATGAAGGCGAGGCGGTCAAGCCGGGCCAGGTATTGTTTACCCTGGACCAGCGCGCCTTCAAGGCAGCTGTCGATGGCGACGAAGCGCGGCTGGATGCGGCAAAGAACCAGATCCTCAACCTGCAGGAAAGCTATCGCCAAAGCCTGGCTGAACTGGCCCAGGCCAAGGCCGATCTGCCCTATTACCAGACCAACGTCGACCGCCAGCAGAAGCTGCAGACCACGTCCGTCGCCAGCCAGGCCAATCTCGACGATGCCGAGCATGCGCTGATATCAGCCAAGCAGAAGGTCGACGTAGCCGAGGCGGGCGTCAAGGTGACGCTGGCGCAACTCGGCAATCGTCCCGATGCCCCGGTCGAAACTTACCCGGCCTATCAGGAAGCCAAGGCCGCCCTGGATGAAGCCCGTCGCGAGCTTGATCATACCGTGGTGCGTGCGCCATTCGGCGGTATCGTCACCAATGTCAGCAGCCTTCAGGCCGGCAGCTATATGGCGGCGGCACAGGCCGGTTTCCAGCTGGTCTCCGACACACATCTGTGGATCGACGCCAGCCCCAAGGAAACCGAACTCACCTATGTCCGGCCCGGCCAGGATGCGGTCATCACCGTCGACAGCTATCCGGGCGTCGAATGGCATGGCAAGGTCGAAAGCGTCAGCCCGGCCTCGGCCTCCAGCTTCTCGCTGCTGCCAGCCCAGAATTCCTCGGGCAACTGGGTGAAGGTGGTGCAGCGCATTCCAATGCGCGTTACCGTTGATGACAGCGCAAACAAGCCGCCGCTCCGGGTCGGCATGAGCACGGAAGTCTCTATCGATACCGGCCATCGCAACGGCCTGCCGCATTTCGTTAGGGCGCTGATCGGGCAGGAGACCGCCTATGCTTCGGAGCCGGCCAGATGAGCACGCCGGCCGCTGCCGCTAAGCCGGCACCCGTCATTGCCAACCGCGGTGCGATCACGGCCTGCGTCATCCTGGCCGTGATCATGCAGGCGCTGGACAGCACCATCGCCAATGTGGCGCTGCCCTATATCCAGGGCAGCGTTTCCGCCAGCGCCGACCAAATCAATTGGGTGCTGACCTCCTATATCGTCGCCGCCGCGATCATGACGCCGCCGTCTGGCTTCCTCTCTGCCCGCTTCGGGCGCAAGCGCGTGCTGCTGGTGGCGATTTGCGGCTTCGTCTTTGCCTCCGTGCTCTGCGGCCTGGCGCAATCGCTGAACCAGATCGTCGGCTTTCGCCTGTTGCAGGGCTTTTTCGGCGCGGCACTGGTGCCGCTGTCGCAAGGCATTCTTCTCGATATCTACTCGGTGGAGGAGCGCGGTGCCGCCATGGCGCTGTTCGGCGTGTCCGTCATGGTCGGGCCGGTGCTTGGGCCTGTCCTGGGCGGCTGGCTGACCGATCATCTCAGCTGGCGCTGGGTCTTCTACATCAACGTGCCGATCGGCCTGCTTGCCTTCATCGGCATCACCGCCTTCGTTACCGAAACCAAGATCGACTGGAACGCCCGGCTTGACGGGCTGGGCTTTGCCCTGACCAGCATATCGATCGGCGCGCTACAGCTGTTTCTGGATCGCGGCGAGCAGCTCGACTGGTTTTCATCAGGCGAAATCATCATCGAGGCGCTGGTTTGCGGCGTGGCCTTCTACATGCTGATGGTCCACACCTTCACGCGCGACAAGCCCTTCATCAATCCGCGCCTGTTTCTCGACCGCAATTTCGCGGTGTCCTTCCTGTTCATTTTCGTGGTCGGCATCACCTATTTCTCGTCGCTGGCGCTGATGACCCCCTATCTGCAAACGCTGATGGGCTATCCCGTCGTCACAGCCGGCATCGTCATGGGCCCGCGCGGTGTCGGCACCATGGTCTGCATGTTCCTGGTCGGCCGGCTGATCGGCAAGGTCGATACCCGCCTGCTGCTGGCGACGGGCCTTGGACTGACCGCCTGGGCCATGGATGCCATGAGCGGCTGGACGCCCGCCGTGTCGCAATGGACCATCGTCTATGTCGGCTTCATCCAGGGTGCAGGCCTCGGCTTCCTGTTCGTGCCGCTGACCACAGTCGCCTTTTCCACCCTGCCGGCTTCGATGCGCGGCGATGGCACCGGGCTTTACAATCTGTCGCGCAATATCGGCTCCAGCGTCGGCATCTCGGTGATGGCGGCGCTGCTGGTGCGCAACGGACAGGTCAATCACGCCGAGATTGCCGCCCAGGTGACGCCCTATAACCACGCCTTCCAAGCAACAGCGGCGCAGAGTCTCAGCCCCTATACCCCGGCCGGCCGGGCAGCGCTGGACAGCGTCATCCAAACGCAGTCCTCCATTATCGCCTATATCGACGATTTCCGGGCTTTGATGGTGATGTCGCTGCTGGTGATGCCGCTGCTGTTGCTGCTGAGGAAAAAAGGTCCGGCACAGGTCGATCACTCCATCGCCATGGAGTGATCGTCAGCAATATTACTCCCGGTCGAGCGGCTCTGCGCCCGCAGGCTTGCCGGCGCGGTCGAGGCGGATCTTTTCGATGCGGTTTTCCGCAGCTGACAGTAGCGCCTCGCAATGTTTCTTCAACAGTTCGCCGCGCTCATAAATAGCGATGGATTCGTCGAGCGCCACATCGCCCCGCTCCAGCCGGGCAACGATACTTTCTAGCTCGGCCACGGCCTTTTCGAAGGAATAGCCGGAGAGATCGGCGGTCGCGGTGTCACTCATACTCAACCCTTCATCAGTCGCAGGATATGCATTCCGGCCGATTCGGCCAAACCTTCAAGATCATAGCCGCCTTCCAGCAGACTGACGACCCGGTTTTTGGCGAAGCGGTCGGCCACTTCCATTAGTCGCCCGGTCGCCCAATCGAAATCCTCGCCGACCAGATTGATCTGCGCCAGCGGATCGCGGTGATGTGCATCGAAGCCAGCGGAAATCAGGATCAGGTCGGGGGCAAAATCATGAAGCGCCGGCAGCACCCGCGACTTGAACGCCTCGCGGAAATGATCCGAACCGCTATTGGCCGACAAAGGCGCGTTGACGATGGTCTTGTGCGGGCCGACCTCGTCCTTCTTGCCCGTCCAGGGATAAAGCGGCATCTGGTGGGTGGAACAGAACAGCACGGAACTATCATCCCAAAAAATGTCCTGCGTGCCATTGCCGTGATGCACGTCCCAATCCACGATCGCCACCCGCTCTACGCCATAGGCCTGCTGCGCATGCCGGGCCGCAATGGCAACCGTGTTGAACAGGCAAAAGCCCATGGCCTTGGTCTTTTCCGCGTGGTGGCCGGGCGGACGTCCGGCAACGAAAACATTGTCGGCCGCCCCGGTCATCACGTCATCCACGGCGGCCATGGCCCCGCCAATGGCGGTCAGCGCGCATTGCAGGCTCTTTTGCGAGGCGTAGGTATCGGCTTCCAGCTGGTTGATCCGGTCCTCTTCCTCGGGCACCTGACGCATCACGGCGATGAAATGCTCTTCCGGATGGGCCAGCATGACCGCGTCCTCATTGGCCTGTTGGGCCTCGCGCCGCTCCAGCGCCGAAAAATTCGGATGGTTGAGCGCAATATTCAGCGAACGCAGCCGGTCGGCCCGTTCAGGATGACCCTCCGGCGTATTGTGCTCGAGGAAGATCGGATTTTCGTAGAGCCGGGTTGTCATGATCCAGTCACCTTGCACGACAAATCTGTTTGCCATTACATGAGCGATCACGGCAGGGAGGGCAAGGGCCATGGCGAAAAGAGAACGGCTTGACATTACCGATACGGCGGTCGGCCTGCGCGACGTCGGCTTAAACGGCCGGCTCAACACCAGCGCGCTGATGGCGCTTGCCGAGGAAGCGCTGCATCGCTTCTGGCAGGCAAGGCCGAGCCAGGAGGATGGCAGCACCGAGCCGGAATTCCGTACCACCAAATTCGAGGCCCGCCTCTATGAAGCCCTCGGCCCCGGCGACCCGCTACGCTTCACCGTGCAGGTCGACAAGATCGGCGGCAAATCCGTCGGCTTCGCCATCTCGGTCGAAAGCGCCAAAACCCGCGCCGCCGACGTCGAAATCACCTGGACCGCCGTCAACAAGGATAGCGCCGAACCGGTAGCGCTGCCGGAAGCCCTGCGCGACTGGCTCTATCAGTGGCTGCCGTGATGGCACATCGCCTGGCAAAGTTTGTTAGAAAGCTGGTTCAGATCTTCAGGTTGAAGCTTAAGCATCCTCGTAATCGGGCCCCTACGCCCAATCGGGCTCATAAGAGTGAACAACCGCCGCCATTCGTTGCCGATGAGCCGCGGGCCGAGATGCGATTGGATGATCAGACCTCAACGAAATACCACTTCGCGTCATCCTCGACCCTGTTGGCTATCCTCGACGACGTTGAAAGTTCGTACGATTTTCAAAAGACTCAAAAGGTTGTCAAAGCCGCGCTCCGTTACGATCCCTCATGGTGGAGCGAATCATTTAATACGCAGTGGGTTAAGCAACACGAAAGGCAGTTGAATGCTTGCCAGGCATTGAGCCAGATCTTCCTCTTCCATGATGACGGGTTTCTCCGGCAAATGGCACTTGAAAGACTGGCCTCACCCCTGAATCATCCCTTTGTAGCTTATGGCCTTGGGCTAAGGCTGAACGATTGGGTTCCCGAAATCAGGCGGGTTGCGAAGATAACATTTGATAGATGCTATGCGTCAACGCCACCGGAAATTTGGGAGGAGGCGCTTTGGCATCTGCTGCCCCGATCCACCGAATGGCGGCGGTGGTTCATGCAGCAGAAACACGAGGAGGTTCTCTACAGTGCGGCCGCCAATAGACAGGAGCAACTGCAAGGTCTTGTTTCGAGATTGGCGGCGAGCCGGTCATCCGGCTCAACCACGATGTTTCGATTGCTCGCACGCAGTCCAAATTTTGATCGCTTCCTACCTGACTTGGCTCTTGGAGCCTGCCAGCCTCACGTTCGAACGCTTGCTCTTGTTTCCATCATGGAACGAGAGGCACGATGGTCTACTGGAAAGTTCGAGAGAGTTTGGCACGACAAGGTTTTCGGGCGTTATCAAGACAAAGAGATATGGCGCACACGCCCTTTGACGTTAGACGTTGATATCGTTCCGATTCTGACTGCATCCCTGCACGACCGCTCAAGCTTGGTCCGTCGGCGCGCCCTTGATCTGCTGACCAGGCGCCGCGACGAGGACGAGCTCAAGCCTTTGGTACAAAAGACTCTCGTCGATCTTGCCAACGACCCAAATCCTGCCGTGCAGGGTCGATTGGATTTTCTGAGGCGAAGCCAACAGCCGGGTTTCAAAATCTAGGCTTTGTTGGCGTGATCTTCTGCGAGGATGCGCTCAAGCACGATCCGGCTTTCCGTCGCCTCCGGGGCGCCGGTTTCCACCTGCTTTTGCAGGGTGATCAGCGTCTTCCACAAGGCCCAGCCGCGTGCACGGGTCCAGGTCGCTTCGTCGTGGTCGAGTGTGGCGCGAAAACGCGCGGCGATCGCTCGATCCATGAAGGTCCAGGCGATGGCGAGATCGCAGGCGGGGTCGCCTGTGCCACAACAACCGAAATCGATTATGGCGGCGAGGCGGCCATTGTCGACAAGCAGATTTCCGGGCGCGATATCGCCATGCAGCCAGACCGGCGGCTTCTGCCACTGGCTGGCAAGGGCCTGCTCCCAAAGTGATAATGCGCGATCAGCATCGATGTCTTCGCCGAGCTGGTCGATCGCTGCGCGGCTTTCCTGGTCATAGGTGGCGAGTGAGCCGCCGCGATAGAAATTATGTGCCCCAGCCGGCGGGCCATCCCCGCCATCCATTCTGTGCAGGATTTTGAGGAAGCCTGCGAGATCAACTGCAAACTGATCGCGGTCGGTGATATCAGCCGAAAGGGCCGTTTCGCCGGAGATCCACCGATAGATGCCCCAGCAGAATGGATAGCCATGGCCCGGACGCCCCATCGCGACAGGCTCTGGAATGGGAAGCGGCAGATGCGGCGCCAGGAGTGGCAGGAAGCGCTGTTCCTTTGCCACCTGCGCTTCGTAACTTTGGGCGCTTGGCAAACGAATGATCATCTGTAAGCCAAGGCGAAAACTTCTGTTGTCCCAGCCGCCCGGGACGAGCGGCTGGACGGCCAGCGATGAAAACTGTGGAAAGTGGTCGGCGATCAGCCGCTCGACCAGATCCGTCGGGATCGTCAATCTGTCATCCATGTCTGCGGCAGCCCTCTTGTTCTGCAGCTGCTATACGCGGGAATGGTGACAGAAATTCAGGCCCGCTTCGGCAGTAGCGGATAGCCGACCATGACGGCGCGGGCGGCAAGCGCCGCGATGGCGGCCTTGATCAGGTCGCCGGGCAGGAAGGCCAGCGAGCCGATCAGCACCTTGTCGATCGGGGTGCCCGCCACGAAGCTCCACCAGGGCATGCCGCAGGCATAGACCACGCCGATGCCGCCGATGATGCTGGCGGCGAAGAAGCCGATGGTCTGGCCGCTGGCGGTCGAGGAATTGCGGATAAAGCGTTCCGCCGCAAGGCCGGTGACGAAGGCGCCAAGAATCCAGCCGAAGATATAGCCGCCGGTGGCGCCGAACAGCGCATTCAGCCCGCCGTGTCCGCCTGACAGAACCGGCAGACCCATGGCCACCAGCAGCACGAACAGCGCATAGGCGAGCGCGCCGCGCTTGGCGCCGAGAATGCAGCCGGCCAGCATCACGCCCATGGACTGGGCGGTGATCGGCACCGGAATGAAGCCGAGCGGCACCGGCGGAATGAGGCCGAGCACCACGACGATGGCGGCAAACAAGGCAATCAGAACCAGATCTCGCGTGGTCATGGTGATCTCCCAATCATGACGGCATGACGTTAACGCCATGCTCCAAAAAATCAGCGTGTCTTTTCGTGGCCGCGAATGCCGCGCGCGTCAATGGCCTCGGCAATCGAATCAGCCTGTTTCAGCGCCAGGATGAACAGCGGCCCCAACAGCCGGTGGAGCCGCACCGGCAGGCCACGCGCTTGGTGCGCTGCCTTCAGCGCTTCGTATTGGCTGGCGATCTCAGGCACGAAGCGCAAGGTGAGGCCAAGCGCCAGGCTGACATCGGCGGCGCGCACCAGACCCAGCCGGTCGAGCGGCGCCAGTACCTCCTCCAGAACGGCCATGAACTGCGCGAGTGAAGTGGTGGCCGTGATCGCCGAGGCGAGAAACAGGATGGCGACCAGCCGCAGCGTCAGCGTCACCGATGTCGCGAGGTCGAGCGCGTAGATATTGAAGAGGCCTAGCGCGGCAATGCTAACCAGCATCGGCCGGATACGCCGCAGCGCCGGGCGCAACCCGAGGCCAAGGCTGAAATAGAGGCCGCCCGTTAGAACGGCGGCTGCCGCCTGCAAAGGCATGGACAGGCTGAAGGCAAGACCGAGACCGAAGACCAGCAGCCCGCCAAGTTTCAGCCGCACCGGCAGGCGATGCAGCCAGGTATTGCCCTCGACATGCAGGCTGGTCAGCATGCGGCGATCTCCCTGTAGCGGACGATGGCATCCTCGGCTGCGCCGTCGAAGGCTAGCCGGCCCCGATCGAAGACGAGTACGCGGGGAAAATCGGCAATCAGTTCCAGATCATGGCTGATGACAAGCGCCTGTTCTTCGAGCCCATGGATGGTGGCAGCCACCCGTTTCCGGTTTTTCAGGTCGAGCTGGTTGGTTGGCTCGTCGAAAATCACGAGTTTCGGTCGGTTGACCAGCACGGCGGCCAGCGCCGCCAGCTGCAACTCACCGCCCGACAGTTCATGAGGGCGGCGCAGCAGCAGATGGGCGATGCCGAGCCGTTCCGCGACCGCGCCGACCGCCTCATCCAGCGCCTTGCCCTTTAGGCCCCGCGCGCGCGGCCCCATGGCGATATCTTCGCCGACAACGGGCAGAATGATCTGGTTGGCTGGGTTTTGAAAGATGAAGCCGGTCAGCGCCAGCACCGCTTTGGCATCCCTGGCCGTATCCAGGCCATCAAGCGTCACGCAGCCGGCACTCGGCTTGACCAGGCCGTTGATCAGCCGGGCGAAGGTGGATTTGCCCGAGCCGTTCAGGCCGATCACGCCGATCCGCGTCTCGGTCAGCGTCAGCGTCAAAGGCTCCAGCGCCACATGACCATCGAATATGGCCGTAGCCCGGTCGAATTGGATCAGCACAAACGTCACCCCGTCATCAGTGCTGGGATCTATAACCTCTGCAGCCGCAAAGGCAAATCCGGGATTTTTCCGTTTACAGCCGCCCTGCTATTTGCTCCGATGCCGGTTCCTTCTCTTAGAGGCTGCCAGGTTCAGATTGAACCAGGCAGCCTCTAGATTCTTTTTTTCGTTTGTCTTTGCGGGAAAACCGGGTTCCACTTTTCCCTGACAAACTCCATGACCGCAAGGACCGCGCCCGTGACCTCATCCTTCCACCAGCCCATCGATGCCGCTGAAGTGCCGCGTTTTGCAGGCCATGCCACCTTCATGCGCTTGCCGGCGGTGACCTCGGCCAAGGGGCTGGATATTGCGCTGATCGGCATTCCCTGGGATGGCGGCACCACCAACCGGGCCGGCGCCCGCCATGGGCCGCGCGAAATCCGCAACCAGTCGAGCCTGATGCGCCGGGTGCATCACGTCTCCAAGATCGAGCCGTTCAATCTCGCCAATATTGCCGATGCCGGCGACCTCGCCGTCAACCCCATCGACCTGATGATGGCGCTGCAACAGATAGAGGATGGCGTTGCGGCTGTTGTGGCCGCCGGTGCGCTGCCGCTGTCGGCTGGCGGCGATCATCTGACGACGCTGCCGGTGCTGCGGGCCGTCGCCAAGTCCCGGCCCGTTGGCCTCATCCATTTCGACGCCCATTCCGATACCAATGACAGCTATTTCGGCGGCCAGCGCTTTACCCACGGCACGCCGTTTCGTCGCGCCATCGAAGAAGGTCTGCTCGACCCGAAACGCATGGTGCAGATCGGCATTCGCGGCTCCAATTACGAACTCGACGAACATCAATGGGCGAAGGATCAGGGCATCCGCATCATCTACATGGAAGAGTTTTGCGCCCGCAGCGTCGACGATGTGATGGCGGAAGCCCGCGCCATTGCTGGCACTGGCCCGACCTATGTCAGCTTCGATATCGACTGCATCGATCCGTCGATGGCGCCTGGCACCGGCACGCCCGAGATCGGCGGCTTCCTGACCCGCGAGGCCCAGGCCATGGTGCGGCGGCTCGACGGCGTCAATATCGTCGGCGCCGACGTGGTCGAAGTCGCACCCCCTTTCGATGTCGGCGGCATGACCGCGCTCGCTGGCGCCACCATGCTGTTCGAACTGCTCTGCGTGATGGCGAAAGGTGTTGCGGAGAGAAGGTGAACCCGCATTCAAGGCGGATTTCGTCTTGAACAAAAAGAGAACATATCCTATCGTCGGTCACAATACACGACGCGCAGGACTGTGCGTCAGGAAAACCCCTCCCCCAACCCTCCCCACAAGGGGGAGGGGGCCGGTCGTATGTCTGGTAAGCCGATGGTTTTCATTGCAAATCTTCAAGAGGCACAAGGCTGGAGCTGTCCTCAACCTGCTCCCTCCCCCTTGTGGGGAGGGTTGGGGAGCGGCCATCTTTTCATTCCGCCCTCTGCTGTGATCGTCGTCCCATGACGATCAGGATCGACAATCCCACCGCAAGGCGGATTTTTCTGGAGCGGCAGGCGCTGTCGCGGCCGCCTGGGCGGGCAATGGGACGGGCGCTGGGGCGTGACGGGTTGCTGGCGCTGATCACCGATCTCGGCTTCGTGCAGGTCGATAGCATCGGCACGGTAGAGCGCGCCCATCACCAGATCCTGTTTTCGCGCAACCAGACCTATCGGCGTGAGGATCTGACGGCGCTGCTGGAGCAGGACCGGCTGCTGTTCGAGCACTGGACCCACGATGCCTCGATCCTGCCCGCCGCCTTCTTTCCCTATTGGAAGCACCGGTTCCGCCGCGAGGAAAGCCGGATTCTGGAGCGCTGGCGCAATTGGCGCGAGCCGGGCTTTGAAGATGCCTTCGAGGAAACCTATCGGCGGATTGCCGAGCACGGGCCGGCCCTATCGCGTGAATTGAAAGAGGGCGATCACAAGTCCGGCGGCTGGTGGAACTGGCATCCGTCAAAGACCGCGCTGGAATTTCTCTGGCGCACCGGCAAGCTGGCGATATCGGGACGCGACAATTTCCAGAAGATCTATGATCTCACCGAACGCTGCATCGCCTCTGATCATGCTGAGGTCGAGGTCAGCCAAGAGGCCTTTATCGACTGGGCCTGCCGCGAGGCGCTGATCCGGTTGGGCTTTGCCACATCAGGCGAAATCGCGGCCTTCTGGAATCTGGTGACATCGCAGGAGGCGAAGCATTGGGTAGATGCCCATCGCGCCGAACTGCAAGAGGTGGAAATTGCACCCGCCGATGGCGGCAAGCCGCGTCTGTCGCTGACGCTGGCCGATCGGCTGCCCATGCTCTTGGCGCCGCCGGAACCGCCCGGGCGTGTCCGCGTGCTCAGCCCCTTTGATCCGCTGATCCGCGACCGGGCTCGCACCGAGCGCCTGTTCGGCTTCTTCTACCGCATTGAGGTTTTCGTGCCCGAGCCGAAGCGCCAATACGGCTACTACGTCTTTCCGCTCCTGGAGGGCGACCGGCTGATCGGCCGGATCGACATGAAGGCCAATCGCAAAGCCGGCACGCTCGACGTCAAACGGCTCTGGCTGGAAAAAGGCGTGCGACCGTCGACCGGACGGCTGGAGAAACTCGATCAGGAACTGGGGCGACTGGCGCGGTTTACCGGAGTGGAGCGGGTGGTTTACGGGGAGGGGTGGCTCAATCCGTAAGCGGCTTGCCCGCCCGGTCCGTCAGGCTTTTGACGAAATTCACCTTGGTGAGGATCATGTCCTTATCGCTGTAATGGACGGTTTCATTGGGAGAGCGGCTGCCGACGACGAGATAGACGCAATTCTCGCTGCTGCGGTTTTCTAGGCAATGGCCGAGCGGCGTACCGGCTTTGAAGGTGGCGGCATCGCCCGGATGTAGTTCGTTCACGGCTTCGCCTTCGAGCAAGGTGGCGGTTCCCGAGAGCATGTAGATGAACTCGTCTTCCTGCTCGTGCCAATGTTTGTGGGAGGAGCGAGAACCCGGCGGCAGGGTTTCGAGAAGCACTCCAAACTGCGTCAGCCCGCCGGCATCGCTTAAACGCCTGGCGCCATAGGGACCGAGCTCGGCGTGGAGGCCTTCTGCGGTGCCGATATCGAGCGGTGCGTCTTCGGTTTTGATGATCGGCATCGTCTCACTCTTCCGGCGCACGGGTTGTTGTCAGGGAATATCCATTGCTTATGGAAGGACAGGACATGGCACAAGGAGCTTTCGGACAAGACCCGCATTACGGGCATTGTCGAAACCAGCCGGAAACCAGAGAGGCGATCAATGATGTCTTTATCGTCGCAACAGTTCATCGAGCAAATCAAGCGCAACGACACCAACCGCCGCTTGCTCGATATGCTCCCGGACCTGCACCTGCCGCAGGCCATGCTGACGGCGGGTTGCCTGTTTCAGACCGTCTGGAACCTGAGAAGCAACAACCCGCCGGATTGGGCGATCAGGGATTATGACCTCTTCTATTTCTGTGACGACGATCTGTCCTGGGAGGCGGAAAATGCGGTCATTCAGCGGGCGAAAGACCTGCTCGGTCCGCTGGCAGACAAGGTTCAGATCAGAAATCAGGCGCGTGTCCATCTCTGGTATTTACAAAAATTTGGCAGGACCTGTCCGCCGCTGACATCCGCCACGGATGGAATCGACCGCTTCCTGATTGCCTGCACCAAGCTCGGCATCTGCATTGAGACCGGCACAGTCTATGCGCCCAACGGATTTGAAGACATGGAAAACGGCCATCTGCGCACCAATCCAAACAATGTTCAGCCGGATCGATTTCTGAGCAAATGTCAGGACTACAAGGCCAGATGGCCATGGCTCTGCATCATGGGCTAACTGTTAGCCGTTCGCCTTACCGTCTGCCGAGGTCTGGACCGGGGCTTTCGGCTCGAAACCGCAGCCGCGCAGAAAGAAGGACGCGGTTTTACGGACGTTGTCTTCCATCTGCTCGCGCACCGGCGTCAGGTCAGCGTGAAACAGCGCGGAGACCATCTGTGGCAAAAGCACGGTATCGATGAAGCGGCGGGCGGTTGCCGCGAGGTTGTCGGGGGCAAACGCGGTCAGGTCACGGGTTTCCTCTGCGTCCACCATATCCAGGATAAGCGATGTCACCAGTTTGACCGTATGTTCGCGCAGCGCGTAGTGGATCGTCGTCGCCAGTTCCGGATGGCGCGTGACTTCGGCAATGACGCTGCGCATCAGACCGACGGTCTCTTCCTTGATGACGTTGCGCACGATGGTCAGCGCCATCGATTGAAAACGCTTTTCGATATCGCCGCCGCTGCAGACCAGCAGGTTTGCCGTCGATTTTTGCGACCAGCGTAGCACGACGTCCCGAAACAGCGTCTCCTTGTTGGTGAAGCGCGCATAGATGCTTGGTTTACCGGCCCGTGCCACTTCGGCGATCTCGTCGATGCTGGCGCCTTCATAGCCGCGTGCGATGAAGACCTTGAGAGCTGCTTCGACAATCCTATCTTCTACCTCTCCCGCCATCTCGCGCGGCGGCCTGCCGCGTCGCGGTTTGCTGGGCAGGGAATGGTTTGGTTGCAGCTTCTTCGCCGTCGGCTGTCGCTTTCGCGTCTCGGTACTCAAAACTCGCCCTCACTCTTTCGTTACAGGTGATTCTTTTGTGCCCGTCAGTCTTGACTACCACCGGCTCCAGATCTAGGTCAATAAAAAATGAAACGTTTCGTTTCTTTTATTCAGGAAACAGGAGAGAGGTCAGGTCATGAAGGCGCCTCAGGACGGGAATTCAGGAAAGGTCATCCTTCTCGACACCAGGCCCGGCGGCCATGCGGGAAGACCAGCGGGAGGGCCAGTGGGAAGATCAGTGGGAGAGGATGACCAGTCAGCGGAGACGGCACGCCACGACCAGGAGGACGCTCCAAAGACCGAACCCGCTGAGACGCAGCAGGCCGAACCAGGTGCTGACCAGCAGGATAAAGGCCATGCCCAGAGTGAAGACAAACCCGGCCGCAAGTCGCGCCGCCGGCGCCGCTTGCTGATCGGCGCCAGCCTGCTCGCTGTCGTCGCCGTCGGCGCTTATATTTATTGGGATGACAGCAACCGCTATGAAAGCACTGATGATGCCTTCATCGCCGCTCGGCAATTCGCCATTGCCACGCGGGTTGCGGGCTATGTCACCGCCGTTCCCGTCACCGACAATCAGCATGTGAAGCCCGGGGACGTCATCGCCCGCATCGATGACCGCGACTACCAGACATCGCTTGCCCAATCGCAGGCGCAGGTCGAGCAGGCTCGCGCCAGTTTGCAGAATACCGAGGCGCAGAGGACCGTGCAGCAGGCGACGGTGGAAGAGGAAAAAGCCCAGATCGAACAGGCCAAGGCCAACCTGATTTTCGCCCAGCAGCAGTATGACCGGTATCAGACCTTGATGCAGAACGGGTCCGGCACCACGCAGAGCGCCCAACAATATGAATCGCAATTGCATCAGCAGCAGGCGACGCTGACCACAGACCAGGCCGCCTTGGTTGCCGCCCAGCGGCAGCTCGATGCCTATCAGTTCCAGATCTCCAGCGCGCAGGCAACGGTGAAGCAGGACGAGGCGGCGCTTGAGCAGGCAAAGCTCAACTTGTCTTACACTGTCATCTCGGCCGTCCAGCCGGGCCGCGTCGTGCAGCTGTCTTCCGGTGAGGGCCAGTACGTTCAGGCCGGCACCAATGTGGCGATGTTCGTGCCCGACAAGCTGTGGATCACCGCCAACTTCAAGGAAACCCAGCTGAACCTGATGCGGCCTGGCCAGCCTGTGACCGTCACTTTTGACGCTTACCCGGGCCGGGAAATCCGCGGCCATGTCGATAGCGTCCAGCCCGGCTCCGGCACGGCTTTCTCGCTGCTGCCGGCCGAAAACGCTACGGGCAATTACGTGAAGATCGTCCAGCGCGTGCCGGTCAAGATCGTGCTTGACGATGTGCCCAGTGATGTGACGCTCGGCCCCGGCATGTCGGTGGAGCCTACCGTGCGCGTCGACCCCAGCCCCTCGCTCTATGAACGCATGAGGAGCAAGTTATGAACGCCCGGCCGGCTGGCCGCCCTGCGGTCAATCCCTGGATCATTGCCGTGGTCGTGGCGCTTGCCAGTTTCATGGAAGTGCTTGACACAACCATTGCCAATGTTGCCTTGAACTATATTTCGGGCGGCCTCGGCGTCAGTCAGGACGAGGCATCCTGGGTGGTAACCACCTATCTCGTCGCCAACGCCGTCATCGTTACGGCAACCAGCTATATGGTGCGGGTGCTTGGCCGCAAGACCTTCTTCCTCGGCTGTCTGGCGCTGTTTACCGTCAGTTCCGTGCTGTGCGGCTTTGCACCCAATCTGCAGGTCCTGTTGATTGCGCGTGTTCTGCAGGGCATCGGTGGCGGCGGCATGGTGCCGGTGGCGCAGTCTATCCTGGCCGACAGCTTTCCACCGGAAAAACGCGGCCAGGGCTTTGCCCTTTTCGGCGTCGCCGTCGTGGTGGCGCCGGTGGTCGGCCCGACGCTGGGCGGTTGGCTTTCGGATAATTTCTCCTGGCACTGGTGCTTCCTGATCAACGGCCCGGTCGGCGCGCTAACGCTGTTTGCCGTGGCCATGCTGATCCGCGATCCCGAAGGCAGCGCCGATGAACGCGCCAAGGCCCGTAAGGAGCATGGCGGTTTTGACTGGATCGGCTTTGGCCTCGTCGCCACCTTTCTCGGCACGCTGGAACTGGTGCTCGACCGGGGCCTGGAAGACGATTGGTTCGCCTCCGACTTCATTATTATCGCCAGCGTCATCTGCGTACTTGCCTTTGCGCTGACCATTCCCTGGGAGCTCAAGCACAAGAACCCGGCGGTTGACGTCCGTATGTTGGCAAGCCGGCAATTCGGGGCCTGTTTCTTGGTGATGATGGCAACGGGCGCGCTGCTTCTGGCCACCACCCAGTATCTGCCGCAATTCGTACAGGAAAATCTGGGCTATACCGCCACCTGGGCCGGGTTGATGCTGTCGCCGGGCGGCATGGTCACGATGTCGATGATGTTCGTCGTTGGTATGCTGTCATCGCGGGTCCAGCCGAAATATCTGATTGCCGCAGGTGCCGGTTTCGTGGCACTCGCCATGTATCTGGTCACGAAAGCCTATGGCGATACCGGTTTCTGGTATCTGGCCAAGGCTCGCATGGTGCAGGGGCTCGGCCTGCCGCTGATCTTCCTGCCGATCACCTCGGCTTCCTACTATGGCCTGCCGCCCAGCAAGACCGACCAGGCGTCTGCACTGCTCAATGCTGCCCGCAATACCGGCGGGTCGATTGGGGTTTCGCTGATTTCAAACATCATCAGCCACCACGAACAGACCCATCAAAGCCGCCTGATCGAACATGTCATCCCCTCCAGCCAGGCGTATCAGCAGACCTTGAGCCAGGTGACCAATTATTTCATGGGGCAGGGCAGTTCCCAGGGCACGGCCCAGCAGCAGGCGCTGGCCTGGATCAACAACCAGGTGCAAAGCCAGGCGTCATTCCTCGCCTATATGGATGCCTTCTGGGTGCTGACGCTGATTTCGCTCTGCGCCATCCCGCTGGCCCTGACGCTGCGCAATGTCAAATTGGGTGGCAAGGTGTCGATGGGGCATTAGAGGCCGAGGCCGAATGGCCGGAAAGACCAGAAACGCAAAAAGGGGCGTGCCGCCACACGCCCCTCTTTCGCGTAGTCACAGGCTGGCTGTGGCTACTCCTCGTCCGTATCCATATATTCCATGTAGCGTGCCTCGACCTGCTGGGTCGGAGATGCTGCCTGGGCCTCGTCCACTGATGTGGAGGAGGGGCTAGTCTTCAGGGCCGCGGTCTTTTTGGTGGAATCCAGGCTCCAGAGCGCATTGGCCAGGGAGGCGGACAATAGCGTGCTGGTAGAATTTCCTCCGGCAGAGCGCGAACGGGGCGTGGTCGCAGGCTCTACGGCAACGTCCTCGACACTTGAGGTGCCGTAGACATACCGGTTCTGATACTGTGAATTGCCAAGGCTGCTGTCGATCCTCATCGCAGGCCCTTTCTGTTCGCTTCGTTAAGGTATTTTTAACCATTGAAGCTTGCGCGAGGCTTGCGTGTTTTTAAGGTCTGGCGAGCAATAGTGGGGTGGGTGGCCGAAATCTCTAGATGTAGTTTTATCAATTATTTCTACTGAAGAATAAGTGAATTTTTCGGGAGGGTCAGTAGTTTGCGGTGCAAAATGACAAAGCACAAAGGTTACTGGACGTCTAAACAAAGAAAATCCATGGCCCGTGAGAAGGCAGACCTTGGTTGACAGCTCAGCCGGCACCAGGACTCGCCTCTTTTTTAAATGATCGTCGTATCAAGCTTTGCTGGCCAAAGCCTTCAGGCACTGTTCGAAGGCGGTGAGATCGGAATAAAGCCGGTCTGCTGGTGCCCTATGGGCAAAAATCGGCCCGCCGCGCCGTTCGACGCCGCCATGCAGCATCAGGTTCTCGATCATGTCGAAGTCCTCGAGCGACAATCCATCCGGTCCGCGCTTGCGCCCGTCCTCGCCTTCCGTCACCTGGCCCTGATAGAAGTCGGATGTGCGGGCGAAGTGATTGTCGACGATATTGGTATAGGCGGCGACCAGCTTGCCCTGGGCGCACATATAGCCAAGCTCGAAGGCGGTGCCGGGATCGGCGGCAATGCCGCGAAATGGGGTGAGATTGGCAATCACGCCATCCGCCCGGTTCATCATGTCCTCGTCGACGCCGCTGATTTTCAGCCCGAATTCATGCAGGGTCGGGGCCGGCTCGATGGAGATGTCACCCGGGCAGATCGGCTCGAACCCATAGGCACGGGTCATCTCGGCCTTGGTGTCCAGCACCTCGCGGGCGTCGGGCAGAAACACTTCGGGACCGGCAAGATAGAGTTTCAGCGGCATGATGGGCTCCGGGCAAGAAAAAGGGCCGCAGGCTTTATACCAACGGCCCTAACTCTTACCTGTCACCAAAATGGTGTGAAACGGTAGCCGGTTTCTGCGTCTATCCAAAGGATTGAGCGCTTAGAAGCCTCAGTTCTTTGTTTCTACGCATTCCCCGAGGCAAAACCGTTTCCCACTTTTCGTGAAAATGCTCTAAACGATCTCTGTCTGCGAAATCTTGATCCCAAAACCTTCGAGCCCGACATAGTGGCGCTCGCGCGAGGCCAGCAGGCGGATCGAGGTGACGCCGAGGTCCTTCAGGATCTGGGCACCCAGGCCGATTTCCAGCCATTCGCTGTCGCGGGCCTGTGCTTCCTGATGGGCTTCGCGGTCTTGTTTGCCGGCGCGTGCCGTGGTGGAGGCTCCGACCCCAACAGATCCCTCGCGCAGATAGACGATCACGCCGCGGCCCTTTTCGGAGATCCGCTTCATCAGCGTGTCGATGTGGCGCGCGCCGCCGAAGACGTCAGATCCGACATTTTCCAGATGCAGGCGCACCGGGATATCGACGCCGTCGCGGATATCGCCGAAGACCACGGCGAGATGCTGCATCGGGTCCCAGGGCAGGGAATAGGCATGCGCCTTGGCCGGGCCGTAGGGGGTCTGAATGTCGAAAGTCGACATCGACTGGATCAGCGTTTCCTTGCGCTGGCGGTAAGCGATCAGGTCGGCTACCGAAATCTGCTTGAGATTGTGCTGCTGCGCAAAGGTCGCGACCTGCGGGCCGCGCATGACGGTGCCGTCGTCATTGACCATTTCTGAGATCACGCCAATGGGCGGTAGATTGGCCAGGCGGCAGAGATCGACCGCGGCTTCCGTATGGCCCGAGCGCATCAGGACACCGCCTTCGCGCGCGACCAGCGGGAAGATGTGGCCGGGACGGACGAAATCGGCAGCGCCGACATTTGGGTTGGCGAGATTGCGCACTGTCAGATTGCGGTCGTCGGACGAAATGCCGGTCGTGGTGCCATGCTTGAAATCGACGCTGACGGTGAAGGCCGTCGTATGAGCGCTGTCGTTTTCGGCAACCATGGCCGAGAGATTGAGGCGCTTGGCCTCTTCCTTCGGCATGGGCGCGCAGACGATGCCCGAGGTGTGGCGGATGATGAAGGCCATCTTTTCCGGCGTGCAGTGCACGGCGGCAACGATCAGGTCGCCTTCGTTCTCGCGGTCGTCGTCATCGGTGACGATGACGATTTCGCCGGCCTCGAAAGCCCTGATGGCGTCAACGACGCGGCTCTGGTCATAGGTCATGATAAAATCCCTTACTTCAACGTTCCCTCTGGCGTCCGGTCTGGCCCCGGTCGCGCAGATAGTGATCGGCCAGCGCGCAGGCCAGCATGGCTTCGCCAACAGGCACGGCGCGAATGCCGACGCAGGGGTCGTGACGGCCCTTGGTGCGGATATCGACATTGCGGCCTTCGGCGTCGATTGACTGACGCTCGGTCAGGATCGACGATGTCGGCTTGATGGCAAAGCGCGCCACGATCGGCTCGCCAGTGGAAATGCCACCGAGAATGCCGCCGGCATGGTTGGAGAGAAACAGCGGCTTGCCGTCATTGCCCATCCGCATCTGGTCGGCATTTTCCTCGCCGGTGATTTCGGCAGCGCCGAAACCATTGCCGATTTCCACGCCCTTGACGGCATTGATCGACATCAGCAGCGAGGCGATGTCCTGGTCGAGCTTGGCATAGATGGGAGCGCCGAGCCCGGCAGGCACGCCTTCGGCGACCACTTCCACCACGGCGCCGACCGATGAACCGGCCTTGCGGATGCCGTCGAGATACTCTTCCCAGACAGGCACGATCTTCGGGTCGGGCGCAAAGAACGGATTGTTGCCGACCTCGGCCCAGTCCCAATTGTTGCGGTCGATCTTGTGGGTGCCGATCTGCACCAGCGCGCCACGAATGGTCACGCCGGGCATGACGAGCCGGGCAATGCCGCCGGCCGCAACCCGGGCCGCCGTCTCGCGTGCCGAGGAGCGCCCGCCGCCGCGATAGTCGCGAATGCCGTATTTGACGTCATAGGTATAATCGGCATGACCGGGCCGGTATTGATGGGCGATTTCGCCGTAATCCTTCGAGCGCTGGTCGGTGTTTTCGATCATCAGCGAAATCGGCGTGCCTGTGGTGATCATCGACCCGTCCTCCTGCGGCATGACGCCGGAGAGAACCTTGACCAGATCGTCCTCGCGGCGCTGGGTGACGAAGCGGGACTGGCCCGGCTTGCGCTTGTCGAGCCACACCTGGATGTCCTCGAGGGTAAAGCGCAGCCCGGGCGGGCAGCCATCCACCACAGCGCCAAGCGCCGGCCCATGGCTTTCGCCCCAGGTGGTGACGCGGAAAAGGTGACCGAAACTGTTATGCGACATAGGCTGAAACCGGTTTGCTTGCGCGCGGGGCAACCCCGCCTTTCAGGCCCACTCTTAGTGGAAAAGCCTTGGAGCTGAAAAGCCTTTCTTTGCGGCAAGGCGGCGAAATCGGGAAAAGCTTTGCTGAGAGGCGGCCGGCGCATGTTTCGTTGTTTTGCACTGCTGAGGCGGGAGAAGTCCCCGGCGGCAAAGTTGATGTCGCCGCCGTTATAAGGTCAGACAGACGATAGCGAGGATAAAAGCGAGAATGGCGACGCCATAGAGCCAGAGATGACGGCCGCCGAAGACGTGTACGGTCATGATGATCAGAGCGAAACCGATCGTTAAAATCATCAACTGACCCTTAAAAAGCTCGAGGAAATGTGACCAGTGAAACGCCCCTTGTTCACTGCTCATTTCAACCCGAAGGGCACTGGAGAGACATAGGCAGAGCACTCCGGTCACAAGCGCAATGATAGGTCCTTTGATGGCGGGACGACTGCCCGTTTGCGGTTGCTTGACCAAAAGGTATATCTGCACGGCATAGAAGCTCACGAAGGGCGTGAGCAGTGCAGCAAGCACCAGCAGAGTCCGTTTCAATGGAGGGAGGGCTTCAAGTTCGAGCGATAGTGACAGCCGGGCGATCCAGACGGCATGAGAGATCAGGCCGATGACGCCGACCGTCAGCAGGATCATCAGCACCAGAAGTACCTGGGCAAGGGCATTGCTGTTCACATACATTGTTCTCTACCTGATCCAGGTGAACGTCCATGCAGGTTGGCGTGCGGCAAAGTCCGATTGCCTGGCTCTTCAAAAGCTCGGATACAGCAGCGACCTTGCGTCGCGACATGCGCGACCCCTTACAGCCGTGCCGCCGTGACCGCAGACATAAGCCTATAATGTCTCACCGCTCAATGGAACCGGCATCACTTTTTTCGATGAGCCTCTACAAGGGATCATCCTGAAAGCCAGATAGGATTATACCTCGGATTGAGTTGTTACCGTGTGTGTTGCGCGGTTTTTAAGACGTGCGCGCTGTGGCGTTACCCCGCCATCTGCTGCCGGCGATCGAGGGCGAAGCGGCTGAATTCGTCGAAGGGCAGGGGCTTGGCGAAGGCATAGCCCTGCAGCAGGTCACAGCCGAGATCGCGCAGGATTTGGGCATGGGCGGCACTTTCCACACCTTCGGCGACGGTGGCGACACCAAGCGAGCGGGCGATGTCGATGATCGAGCGCACCATGGCCCGTTCCCGATTGGATTCGAGAATGGGCATGACCAGCTGCCGGTCGATCTTCAGTCGCTTGGGCTGCAATTTCAAGAGGCTTATGATCGACGTATGACCGGTGCCGAAATCGTCGATTTCGATCTCGATGCCGAGCGCCTTGATACGTTCGATATTGCTGGTGGCAATTTCCTCGCTTTCGTCGAGGAAGATCGATTCGACCAGCTCGAACGAGATTTCGCCGGGCGAAATACTGAGGCTTTCCAGCGTGTTGATCAAACCCGTATCATGCAGCCGGCGCGAGGATACATTGACCGAGATCTTCGGGATCTTGAGGCCGATCGCCGCCCAGCGCATCTTGTCCTTCAGCGCCTGTTCCAGGACGATCTGGTCGATCCGCGCCATGACGTTGAGATCTTCGGCCACTTTCAGGAAGCTGTTGGAGGGCAAGACGCCGTGAACCGGATGCTGCCAGCGCACCAGCGCCTCTGCGCCAACAAGCTCCATGCTATTGGCACAGAACTGCGGCTGATACCAGGCGGTGATCTCGTCGTTGTCGAGTGCGTTGAGCAATTCGTCGGCGGTGCGTTTGGATCTGAGGATATTGGCCTGCAGTTTGTCGGTAAAGAATTCGAAACAGTTGCGGCCCTGGCGCTTTGCCTCGTAGAGCGCCAGGTCGGCATTGATCAGCAGCTTGCGCGCATCGGTGCCGGTTTCGCGCGCTTTGGCAATGCCGATCGAAACGCCACAGCGGCAGACCGTGCCCTCGAACGCGACGGGAACATTGACATCGCGGATGATCGCATCGGCCAGCGCGGCGATCGTACCCGTGTCGGCGTAATCGCGCAGCAGCACGACGAACTCGTCTCCACCGATCCGCGCCACGAGATCGTCGATCCCGACACGGCGTTTCAGCACCCGCGCGACATGCTCCAGCATGGCATCGCCTGCCGCGTGGCCGAGCGTATCGTTGATCTCCTTGAAACGGTCGAGGTCGAGATGCAGTATGGTGAAAAGCGGCCGGCTGGTTTGCGCCAGTACGGTCAATCCATCCAGCGCCACATCCAGCTGGCGCCGGTTGGCAAGGCCGGTCAACGGGTCGTGCAGGGCGTTGAACTCGACGCGGTTCTTGGTCAATTCCAACTCGATATTGCGTGCTTCGGCCTCGGCTTTCGCCTTGCGCAATTCCTCGGTCATCAACACATCGGCCGTTACGTCGAAGCTGACACCGACCAGTTTCTTCTGCCCGGACCGGTCGCTATGAACCTGGCCGACAGAGCGCACCCAGCGGAAGGTGCCATTTTCCAGCAGAACCCTGACGGTGACGTTCAGCCGGGTTTGCTGCTCGATTGCCTCCCGGGATGCGGCGATGACAAGAGCGCGATCGTCGTCGTGAACGTGGCTCATCAACTTCAAGCCAGCTTCGCCTTCGCTTAGATCATGCACGTTGTAGAGCTGGCGCATGCGCTCATCCCAAATCGTCCTGCCAGTGACGAAATCATGCTCCCAAATGCCGCATCCATAGGAATCGAGTGCCAGTTCAAACCGGTAGGACAGGCTTTCCAGCTGCTGTTCGCGGGTCGAAAGTTCGTCCAGCGCCAGTTCCAGTTCGGCATTCTTGATGTCGGAACTTTCCTTGGCGGCACGCAGATCGTCCCGCATGGCGATGTCAGCGGTGATGTTCCAGACCAGGCCGATCACGGGGCTTCCCGGCAATGGCTGGGCCTCGTCGCCTTCGTTTGCCGCTCCATCCAGCCTGCTGCCGACCGAGCGTACGTGACGTACCGCGCCGCCTTCGATCATCACCCGATAATCATGGCTGTGCTCGCCCTGCCGGCATGCGTCGATATGTGCGACAACACTGGCTCGGTCATCAGGATGGATAGACGCCAGCCAATCCTCGACGGACTGGTCAAGGGTGTCTCGCTGGTATGATCCGTGCAACCGTGCTGCGCGTCCGTCCAGCTTGATCCTGTCGTCGCTGTCTTCCAGCTCCCACATGCCGATCTTGGAATTGTCCATTGCCAGTTGGAAACGCCGCGTCAGCGCCTGATATTTGTCCTCGCTCGCCCGCAATTGCCGCAGCCGCCGTGCCCGTGACAGGACCAGCACTGCCATGCCGGCAAGCGGCGCCGCAAAAGCCAGATCGGCAGCCACGAGAGCCAGGACGAAACTGCCGAAATCCGGCGGCAATTGCCGCCAACCCGCCTTCGGATGGCCGAAAATTTGCAGCGAGCCGGAATCGAATGCAAGCGTCGATATTTCCGGCCCGTAACGGATGACGCCGGGATTGCCGAAGATCGGATAGCTGCCGGTTGCGGTCTTGGCGGTGACGAAGAAATCGGTGGTAGAACCCGCCGCCTTCGGAAGGTTCAGACTGTCGGAGAGGGCCGACTCGATGAATTTGCCGGTGTCGAGCACGGCATGAACCTGGATCGGCTCCGGTCCGGCCGCATCATGAACTTCCAGGTCCAGCTGTAAATGGCCGTTATCGAGCAATTTTACCTGGGTTTCGCCATCGAGATCGATGGACATGCCGCTTGAGGCTGAAAGTCCCTGCGGCGTCCAGACCTGTTCGACGGCAGCACCGCGCGCCAAGGCAATGGATTTGAATTCCGGCTTTTCCTGCAGAATGCCGCGGATCAGCCCTTCCGTCTGGGCCGAGGCAAGCGCGTTGGGCATTGGCCTCAGTGCATCGGCCAGATGGCGCAATGTCTGGAAATCCTCCTGGGTTCTGTGGGCCATCAACACCCGCAGTTCCTGCAGATCCGCCCGCACCTCCTGGCGCAGCGCAACGCGGTGGTTGGCGAAATTGAGATAGCCGATATAGGCAAACAGGCAGGTCAAAAACACGAAGGCCAGGCTCAAAAGAGTGACAAGCCATCGATGCGGTCGGCCCGCTTGGCCGGTTGCGTGTCCCATCACGTCCAATGTCATCTGTTTCAGCACGTTTACCCGTCCCCGCCAAAATCCCCATCGCGATCATCAGCCGCCAGTCGCCCCAATGATGGAGCGAGGTTGCCGGACGAACGCGATAATGGGGCCACGTGCTCCGACAACCGCCCAATCCGGCGTCTTTTTGCCGGAGCCGGATGCAATACCCCGAGCCCAAGTTATTCTTGTGCATATTAATTTAGCATTTATGCACTTCGTGGCGGTCCCGTTTTCGGTCGATATCGTCAACAAAGGATGACGAAGGGATCTAACCTGCCGTTTAACGGGGATGACCCACTTAAGGCTGGGAAGAGAGGGCCGATTCTGCCTCGGTGCGTCTTGATCGGCGGGGGGAAACCGGCCAACATCGACGTTATCGATGGAAATGAGGTGTGCGGGGAAAATTCCGCCACATTCGGAGGCTTACTTGCAGACAGGTGTCGATTCTGGAACGAGAATGAGGGTAGGAATCATGGGTTTCCTGATCGCAATGCTGATGACGGCAATCAGCCTGTTTGCGCCGATCAATGCCTTTGCCCAGAGCGACGACGTCGAGTCGACCATCAAGGCCGTCAGCACGGAAAAGCTGACCGTGACGCTTGACGATGGTAAAACCTACTCGGTTCCCGCCGAGTTCAACTTCGATGGTTTGACCCCGGGCGTAAAGGTCGTCGTTTATTACACGGTTGTCGATGGCAAGCGGGTGGTGGACGATCTACAGGTCGTCAACTAGACGGTTCTGGCAAGATTGCTTCGCGGCTGTGCTGCCTGAACGCTTCGCCACAGCAAAAACGCGCGGATCTGTGTTTCATATCATGATGGGAAAGGCTTACAGCCACGTCAGTTGATTGTTCTCGACATCGACGAGCAGAATGCGGTCTTGCGGAACGCCCATGGTTGCAGCCTCCTCTACGTCGACATTGCCGACCAGACGAAACAGGCTGCGAATGATGCCGCCATGGGTGACGGCAACGGTCGGCCGATTGACCGAAGCAAGCCAGGCGCCAGTGCGCCAGGACAAAATCTCGTAGCTTTCTGCATTTTGCCCGGGAGCGATGAAATCCCACTTGCCCCTGGAGCGTTGCTTGACCCGGTCGGGAAACAGTTGTTTCAACTCCGCGGTGGTATGACCTTCCCAGTCGCCGAAACAGATTTCCTTCAGCCGATCGTCGGTCCGGTAAGCCTCGGGATCGAGACCCATTTCTGTGCGCACCCGCTGCATGGTTTCGCGGGTCCGCCCAAGCGGGGAGGCGACAAAGTCGAAGCTGGAAACGGTATCCCCGAGCACATGGGCAAGCGTTTCGCCATTGCGCATCGCCTGGCCACGGCCAGTTGCGTTCAGGGGAATGTCAGTCTGGCCCTGGAAGCGGCCTTCGGCATTCCAGTCCGTCTGCCCGTGACGAATGACGTATAACACCACGGCAGACGAACCCTCCTGAATGCGATTTAGTCCTTGACCACCGAAATATCGGGGGCGTCGACGGACTTCATGCCGACGGTGTGATAACCGCAATCGACATGATGAACTTCGCCGGTGACGCCGCTGGACAGGTCCGACAGCAGATAGAGGCCGGATGTGCCGACTTCACCGATCGATACGTTGCGCTTCAGCGGCGAGTTATACTCGTTCCACTTCAGGATATAGCGGAAATCGCCGATGCCGGAGGCGGCCAGCGTCTTGACCGGACCGGCCGAGATGGCATTGACGCGGATGCCGCGCTTGCCCATGTCGACGGCGAGGTAACGAACGCTCGCTTCGAGCGCTGCCTTGGCCACGCCCATGACGTTGTAATTCGGCATGACCTTTTCAGCGCCGTAATAGGTCAGGGTCAGCAGCGATCCGCCGTCGTTCAGGATGGCTTCCGCGCGCTTGGCGATCGCAGTGAACGAGTAGACCGAGATATCCATGGTCCGGGCGAAATTTTCGCGGGTGGTGTCGAGATAGCGGCCGGTCAGCTCATCCTTGTCCGAGAAGGCGATGGCATGCACGACGAAGTCGATCTTGCCCCACTTGTCCTCGACATTCTTGAAAACGGCGTCGACGCTGTCGAGATCGGTGACGTCGCAATCGCCAGCCAAAAAGCCGTCGAGTTCCTGCACCAGCGGTTCGACCCGCTTCTTCAACGCGTCACCCTGCCATGTCAGCGCGATTTCGGCCCCGGCATCCCGGCAGGCCTTCGCAATACCCCATGCGATCGAACGATTGTTGGCAACACCCATGATGATGCCACGTTTGCCTGCCATGAGGCCCGAAATATGAGCCATTATTTGCTCCCTGAGACTTAACTTGAACCTGCCTATCGCATAGGCCGATGCGCGGTTCAAGCTGTGCCCCACCTGTCTTGGTGGGTGCAGGGCAACAAATACTGTTAGGAACCGTAACAAAGGGTGTGGCTATCGCCGTGTGATTGCTGGAGAAATTGGCTTTCCCCGTCAATTTTCCGGGGGGCGAAATCCTCAGGCCTTTCGGTTCACTTCCGACATTGACCGGTCTTGCTGCGTCGCGCCAGCATGTCAGCGTCCTGGCAAGCCTGCCTCTGTCAGTGCTTCAAGCGCTACAGGAAAAGCCCGTGCTTCATGACTTTCATCAGATCGGTGACCTTTTCGTCTGGTTTTTCCCAGAGCACGACGCGAATTTCCACCACAAGCGCGCCGCACTCGTCTGGCCCGCTCGGCAGGCCTTCGCCCTCGATTCGGATGCTCTGGTCCGAGCCGGTCCAGGCTGGGACCGTGAAGGTCAGCGGCCCGCGCGGCCCCTCGATCGTGGTTTCGCAGCCGAGCACGGCATCTTCCAGCTTGACCGGCGCCACACAATGAATGTCGTAGCCGTCCACGCTGAATGTGGGGCTTTTCAAAACGCGCAGCGTTACCAGCACATCGCCGGTCTGCATGTTCGGCACTTTCAGCCCCTTGCCGGATAGCCGGGCAATGCTGCCATCGGTATGGCCCGGTTCCAGCCACACGCGCACTTCGCGTCCGTCGCTGAGCTGCACCGTAATGATATTTTGCTGCAAAAGGTCATCGATGGCGATGGTGGCTTCCACCATGATGTCGGGCGCCTTCTCCAGGACAGGCGCCGGCTTGCGGATGCGTCGCACCAGCGAACTGATCAGACCGAGAACCGGAATGGCAAAGCCCCGAGAGCGATTGCCTTCATCTGCATGCTCTTCCTCGCGCCGCGCCTCCTGGGCGGCAAAAATCTTGGCGGCCGCGTCTTCGGCCGCGTCAGGACCAGCCGGCTGAGCTTGAGGTTGGCTCTGCGGCTGACTTTGGTTTTGAGTCTGAGCTTGGCTTTGGGCCTGACCGCTGCTCTCGGGCGCAGTCTTGGTCTGATCCGGTCTGGCGGAAGGAGACGTGGAAGCCGAAGCCGGCCTTGTGCTCGCCTGCGCCTTGGTTGCGTCCGCAGAGGCGTCAGCGGCCTGGGCTTCGGCCGATTTGGCCCGCGCGCGCGCCGCCTCCACCTTGGTGTTCAGCACTTCCGCAGCTTTTTCCGCCTTGGCCTTTTCCGCTTCGATCCGGGCTAGTTCAGCCATGACCCGCTCGGCATTCGCTTTGGCCTGGCGGGCGCGTTCGGCGGCGGCACGGGCTTCTTCGCGCTGCTGCATAATCGTCTGTTCGCGTTTCATGGCGTCCATTTTCGAGCGTTGCTGGTCATAGCGGCTGCGCTTGCTGGGATCCTTCAGCAGGTCATAGGCCTGACCGATCTCGGCAAACCTCTGAGTCGCGGTCGGGTCCTCCCGGTTCTGGTCGGGATGGGAGGACTTCGCCTTGGCGCGCCAGGCTGCCTTGATTTCTTCGGCGCCGGCATCGCGCTGGACGCCGAGAATGGAGTAGGGATCACGCATTTTACCACCAACCAAATACAAAAGCGGTTCAACAGAGATCTGTCCGGGAAACGGATATGCGGCCAAAACGGTTCGCGAACTGCCGTAACACTTCCAATCTGATGCAGATCATTCAAGGCAAAAGAGGGCTGCCTGAGAATCTCCGCAGAAAGGTGAATCATTCACAAACATCAGCGGCAAGAATTGTTGCTATCCAAACTGCCGTGGGACATCGCTATATTAAGAACGAGATGCTAACCAGAGGTTACCCCTTACAAGCAATTCAAGAAATGTACGATTTTAGTACACAGCCTGCGCCTACGGCTTAGCCCTGAAATTCCAGTCGATTATGGAATTACGCCGTTAGGCGCTGTGCCGCCAGGACACTAGCCGTGCCGTTGCGCTCTATCTTGAGCAACATGCGGAGGTGGATTGTCAGCTCTGCTGGTCGAAATTCACCAGCTGCCACTGGCCGTCGCCGGCCAGGCAGGTGCGGCCGTAGAACTTGGCCACTCCGTCATAGGCATGGCGGCTTGTGGTGAAGATGCGGCAGACGGTGCCGTTGCTGCGGTCTTCAGATATCGAGCTGATCACGCCGGCGCTTCCGGTGGAGGTATTGGCCCAGGGAATGGGGCTTTGGCCGACTTTCTGCAGATCGGCGGAGGATACCGCATTGCGCACCGTATCCTGGTCGGAGCGCTTTTCAGGCTCCGTCTGAATGGTACCTGTGGAAATCGACCGATCCACCTTCGGCGACTGGCCGCTGAAGTCCATGACACCACCAACGCAGCCGGTGAGCATGAAGCCGGGCATGAGACAAAGCGCCGCCATTGCGACAAAACGACCGCTGGCGCGCCCGCGTCCCTTTCTGCATCGATCCGGCTTTGCTATGTCTGTCAAGACCTGTCCTGTCCTTCAGGCGTCGGTTGAGACGCGCCAATATGCGGAGCATTTAACATAATATGTCGCAAAATGAGTTAACAACCGGTGACTTTACCGAAGAGCATGAACCCTTTGGCTTGTTCGAAACGTGGCTGAGCGAGGCAAAGGCGTCCGAGATCAACGATCCCAATGCTGTCGCATTGGCGACAGTCGACGAAAGTGGCATGCCGAACGTGCGTATGGTGCTGTTGAAGGATTTCGATCAAAACGGCTTCGTCTTCTATACGAACTTCGAGAGCCAGAAGGGTACGGAGATTCTCTCCCAAAAGAAAGCCGCCATGTGCTTCCATTGGAAATCCTTGCGCCGGCAGGTCAGGCTGCGCGGTGAAGTGGAGGTGGTATCCGACGCCGAAGCCGACGCCTATTACCAGACACGGCCGCTCGGCAGCCGCATCGGCGCCTGGGCCTCGAAACAGTCGCGGCCGCTGGAAAGCCGGTTTGCGCTTGAAAAAGCAGTGGCGGAATATACGGCGCGCTATGCGATCGGCACCATTCCGCGCCCGGACCACTGGTCCGGCTTCCGCATCAAGCCGCTGACCATCGAATTCTGGCGGGACGGCAAGTTCCGCCTGCATGACCGCATGGAGTTCCGCAGGAGCGCGGTCGGCGAAACCTGGTCCAAGGTACGCATGTATCCCTGATGTATAGCAGGTGTCCGGTCGTTCAGGCCGGATGCCGGGAAGACAGCCGGAAGGGAATGCCGGATGCGAGCGTGCGCACCGCCGTCGCCGTCTGGAAGTGACCGTTCAAAGAAATCCGCGGCAGGGCGTGCAGCGCCCCGCCATGCCCGGGAAAGAGTGTCGAGGGCCGGGTGGTGACAGCGACGCGAAAGCCAGCTTCGCCCACCTGCGCGACGATCCGTTCGTCGACGCTGCGATGATCGCCATAGGGATAGGCGAAAGTCACCGGGCGTCGGCCGGTCAGTTTTTCCAGATAATCGGCCGGCTGCTCCAGTTCCTGGCGCACGGTGAAAGGACTGAGCCGCACCAGCCCGCGATGGCTGATCGTATGGGCTCCGAGGCTGACCAGCGGATGGGCGGCAAAGTCCGCAAGCTCGCTGGATGATAAAATTGCATCGTCAACCAGATGCGCGCTGTCGATGCCTTCGCCAAGCGCCACCCGGTCCAGCCAGGCGATGGCCGCCGTCTCGTCGCCAGCGGCGATGCGGCTTGCGATCCGCGCAAAGATCGACGCCTTGCGGGCAACGGTATCGGCCGGCAGAACATGCTGGCGACCGTCGATTTCAAATTCCAGCCGGTCGACCTTTCGCACCAGCGCGGCCAGCGTCTCCCACCACAGGCCATGGCTGCGCTCGCTAAGGCCCTGGCAGACGAAGACGGTGAAGGGCGCCTCGAAGCGCTCGAACACCGGCAGCGCAAAATCGCGGCTGTTGCGATAGGCGTCATCGAGGGTAAAGGCAGCAAAGGGCCGTCCCGTGGGTCTCATCAGCCGGTCCGGCACGTCCTCCAGTCGAACGAACTCGTAGTTTTCCCGCCACAGTGCCCTGAGCGCCGTATCAAGAAATTTGGGCGTGATCTCCAGATGACGGTTGGGATCAGGCGCGCATGGACGATAGGGCCGGACTTGGTGCAGCGTGAAAATCGCGCCGAGGCCGCGCGCGTCGGGCATCACGCCAAGCCGCCGCAATACTTCGGCTGCGGTTAGCCCGGCCGCAATCAGCCCATGCCTGAAACTCTTGCCATTCATGCGCCGCGTTCCCGCATCGACATCCAGAGGGGATACAGCGCCCCGCGTCTTATAGAACACGCATCAGACGCCGTAACACTTTAGATGGAGCTGGCCGGTAAGCCGCACGCCATCCATCCAGAGCCGGAGACCGGCCTGGCATGTTCCATTTTAATCGCACCGATTTAACGAATTATCCAGTGTATCTATTTGGAACAGCAGGCTGTGGACAACGCGGGCGCGCTTCTGGATTATTGCAGCGCCCGTAGGCGTCTCATCAGGCCGAAAGCGATGACGACGGCCACCAGCATGACTGCAAAGCCGAACAGAAAGCTTGAGGCGACTGCCTTGCCGATCACGTCGGACGAGGCCGTGCTGGAAAATCCCGCCTGATTGGCGACCAGCCCGGCCAAGGCCGCACCCATGCCATAGCCGAAGGACTGCAGCGTCGGCAGCAGCGCCGAACTTCTGTCGCGATCCTCATCCGAGCTTGCCACAAGCACCATCTGGTTTATCGCTGCCCAGGCAAGGCCGAAGGCGGCGCCAGTCATCACAAGCGCCAGCATCAGCCCTGGCAGCGAGCCATGGGATATGGCAAGGGCAATGCCGCCGAGCCCGCAGGTCTCCATCAACACCCCCGTCATGATCAGCCATTTGCGGGCGCTGGCCGTCGAGACATGGGCGCTGGTGACGGCCACGAGGCTCCAACTGACGGCTGTGAGTGCGCCGATGGCGCTGGCGGTGAGCGGCCCCATGTTCCAGACATGTTTCAGCGCATAGACGAGATAGACGCCACTGGCCGCCTGGCAGAGCGGCATCAGCAGGACGAGCCACAGGCCGAGCCCCACGGGGCTTGTGATAGAAAAGGCACCGCTTGGCAGGATGGGCTGCAGGCTTTGCCGATCGACTGTGGCAAACAGCAGGAAAGCGACGAACGCAAGGCCGATCATCGTGTGGCGCGCCAGGTCGAGTGTCGTCAGATTGGTGGCCAAAAGCATGACGAGACCAAAGATCAGCAGCGTTAGCCGCCCGGCTGGGACGCTGCCTGCGCCTGCCCCGAGATCGCCATTTTCCTGCCCGGATCCGAGGGTGAGAACAGCCAGGAGCAGGAAGACCAGACCTGCTGGAATATTGATCAGGAAGGCCGCCCGCCACGAAATTGCCTCAGTCACCAGACCCGCAAGAACCGGGCCTCCAAAGGCAGAAACCGCCCAGACGGCAGCCTCTATGCCAAACACCCGCGCCATCAACCTCTGGGGGAAAAACGTCGAGATCAGCATATAGCAGAGCGCCAGCACCGCACCTTCGCTCAACCCCTGCAGCAGTCTGCCGAAGATGACGCCGCCCATGGTCCCGGCCAGACCAGCCATCGTGCTGCCCAGGAGAAAGACGAGTGTTGCAAGAACAAGAGCAAGGCGCATGCCGAACCGCGCCTTGAACCCCGCCGTGCTCGCCCCGGCCACGATTGAGCCGGTAAGATAAAGCGTGCTTGACCATGGCAACCATTGCGCGCCGCCAAGTTCACTGACGGCAAAGGGCAGTGCTGTTGCAGCGAGAAACGCATTGAAAGCATGCAAGCCGATGCCAAGGCTGACCATCGCCAGCGGCGCGCGCAGGCCAGGTGCCAGCAGCTCTCCCCAGCCGGCATCATCGGACGAAGCTACGGAGGGTTCGGGATCTGTGGGCACGTCCAGATCAACGCTTTGAATTTCGCTCATTTTTTCGTCCTCATGCTTTGCTGCTGGTCAATCGATGGCGGGGACGCTACAACCTCAACCAAAGTTGAGGTAAAGAGGGAAAATCGAAGATGGGCGATCTTTCTGTCGGCGAATTGGCCGGTCGCAGCGGCATTGCTGTCTCGGCGCTCCATTTCTACGAACGCAAGGGTCTGATCCGGTCTCACCGCACCGGCGGCAATCAGCGGCGCTACGACCGCGACGTGTTGCGCCGGGTAGCGATTATCCGCGCGGCGCTGGCGCTCGGTATCCCCCTCAAGGAGGTCGGTGCGCTGTTGGCGGATCTGCCGCACGGACATGTTCCCACCCGCGAAGACTGGCGGCAGATCGGCGCGCGCTGGGCCGAAACTCTTGATCGGCGAATCGCGATGCTGACCAAACTGCGGGACGATCTGGACGGCTGTATCGGCTGCGGTTGCCTGTCGATGACGCATTGCAGCATCTTCAATCCCCAGGATATAGCGGCAGAGCGGGGGGAGGGGGCTGTACTCCTTCATGAAACTGTTATCAATTCTGCGAGCAATCCTGCAGAATCCACAGGTTTGCCATAATTGAGCAACGCTTCGTTAACAATATTGGGCAAGATGAAGGCGTTGCACAATTTCCTGCCTCATTTTGGGGCTACTGCCGACGCGTCCTCGCGTCGACAGGTGAAGTCTTCGAGGACGTTTTCGTGAATTTGCCCGTGAATTTGCCGCGTGACCGGCATCTGAACTTGCATTGTAACCAGTATGGAGGCCGAATGAGCAGGATCCTGATCGCGCTTGCGTTATTTGTGACGATCAGCATGACGGCAAACTCGGCTTTTGCAGGCAGCGCCCAGCTTCTTCTGGATGCGCGCAGCGGCAGGGTCATCGCTTCGGAAAATCCGGACGCCCCGAATCATCCGGCGTCGCTGACCAAGATGATGACCATCTACATGACCTTCGACGCGATCCGTCGTGGCACGCTCAGCTGGGACAGCCCTGTTCCCTTTTCCAAATATGCCTCGTCGCGCCCACCGACCAAGCTGCGCCTGAAGCCCGGCGAACAGATCACCGTGCGCGAAGCCGTGCTGGGCATGGTCACGCTGTCGGCCAATGATGCCGCCGCCGCCATTGCGGAAAAGATCGGTGGCACCGAGCAGAATTTCGCGGCGATGATGACCGCCAAGGCCCGCCAGCTCGGCATGCCTAACACGACATTCGTCAATGCCTCGGGCCTGCCCGACGACCGCCAGATCACCACGGCGCGTGACATGTCGACCCTCGGCGTTGCCCTGCTGCGCGACTTCCCGCGCGACTACCAGCTGTTTTCCACCCGTAGCTTTGCCTTTCGTGGCCGCACCATCAATGGCCACAACAATCTCATGTACCGGTTCAAGGGCATGGACGGCATCAAGACCGGCTATACCGACGCCTCCGGCTATAATCTCGTCAGCGCCGTCGCCGATGGAAAGCGCCGCGTGATCGGCGTGATCATGGGCGGTCGCAGCGGCGCCAGCCGTGACAATCTGATGGCGCAACTGATCACCAGAAATATCGGCAAGGCCTCCGACGGCAATTCGCTGATCGCCAGCGCTGCTCCGACGGCCCCGATCGTCGTTGCCGAAACCACCGGCAGCATTCCGCTGCCGACCGACCGCAGCGAGCCGCTTGGCCGCAGCAGTGCACCGGGTGCCAAGGTTCCCGGCCAGGTCGACACCGCCAGCGCTTCGCCCGACGTGCCAGTGCTCGGCGCTCGCTTCGGCAATGCCTATGCCGGCGGCGGCGCAAACAATGCGGCTGCTGCTACCGAAGCCCTGATTGCGGGCGCCCATCCCCGGCCATTGAAGCCAATTCCGTTGCATCGCGATGGAACCTGGCAGATCCAGATCGCTGCCGCTGCCAGCGCCGAGGAAGCCATGAGCCTGTTGCAAATGGTGCGCGACAAGATCGGCGGCCCCCTGGCTGACCGCGACATCTATACCGAAGCCGTCACCCGCAATGGCTCGACCGTCTACCGCGCTCGCTTCACCGGCTTTCCGAGCAAGGACGATGCACAGAATGCCTGCGAACGCTTGGTCAAAAGCAGCTATGACTGCGTCCTGATGCCCGCCCGCAGCTAAGTGTTCCTGGCCGAACTGGCCTGGGATTTAATAACTATCATATCTCACGCCGTTCCTCGAAAGAGGGGCGGCGTTTTGTTTTATACGGTCCGGCGAACGTCCGTATGGTCACGGTGCCTCAGTCCTCTATCTTTCTCGCCTGCAAACCCGATGGCCGGATTCTCATGTCTATGCTCGTGATCTCTTGTTTCCGTCTGGACAATCTTGCCAATTCGGGCGACAAAGTCAAGAACAAAAGGAGAACTCTATGTTTTCAAAATTGATGGAGCAGTTCGAGGCCGCATCGGCCGTCTACGCTAACGCAAACGGCATCACGCGCGACCCTGACTGGTTCCTGCTGAAGCTGATCGAAGAGGCGGGAGAGGTGACGCAGGCAGCCAATCGGTTGAGCGGCCGAAGCCGGGCCAAGGGGATGGGCGAGGCGGAGCGCCGGCAGCTGCTTGCCGACGAAACCGCCGATCTTCTCGGCCATGTCCTGCTGTTTGCCCGGCATCACAGCCTGGACCTGGAGGAGGCGATTGCCCGCAAGTGGCGGTTCGATCCCCGAAAAGTCACAGCCGATCCTTGAGACGGACCGGCTGCGGTAAAATCATTGCGACGTATGTCTGCTTGGTTTACGGCCGGCGAAGCGTAAAGGGCTCACCGAAGAAATGCAGCCACATGCGCTCCAGGATATAGCCATGGGCAGCGATCGGCGTCGTGGCGAAGTCGTAGAGCCGGGCATAGGTATCGGGTGACACGGAGGCGACAAGATCGTTGCGCACCGCGAAGATCGCACCATAGGAGAAGGTGCCCAGCATGTGCTGTTCGGCTTCCTCGGCGTAAGTATCAAGCCGTACGCGCCGCAGGAGGTGTGCTGCGATATTGCAGTGATCCGGCAGCCCGCCGCTGACGATGCGGTAGACCGTGCCCATGCCCATCGCGCCAGGATCGATAAAGTCGATCGGTCCCCAGGTATTGAGCGAGAAGAATTCGGGGCGCACCCGCGGGCGGCCCTTCAGCTGTGGCTTGTACTGGTCCAGGAACAGCTGCGGCGGCGTATTTTTGTCTTCGAGCCATTGCCAGGACAGCGGCTGAATTTTTTTCCAGTCGATCCAGTCGTGGAGAAGGTGGATGAAGTCAGGGCTGTGACTGAAGGGATCGCCTTGCGAAAACACAGTAAAACTGTGGTCGCGCTGGCGCTGGTTCATCATGTGGTAGAGATAGGTCTCTGACTCTCGTCCGACATTCGGGCGTGCGATGATGTGGTTGGCGCGCTCCAGCACCGCCGGCGAGGTGATCTCGTCGCCCTTGTTGTAGATAAAAATCTCAAACTGGCTGGGGATCTGGACGATCCAGTCCAAGTCTTCCTGGTAGCGGGCAAGAACGACGGTGTGCACAGATTGAACTCCTGGCAAGAGAAAAGCCGTAATCGCACCGCGCGAAAGCCCGATGCTATTGCCAGTTGTCTAAAGTGAGAAGCTTGTCTGTGGCTTGAAGATTTTCGGCTCCAAAAAGACAGTTGCAAAGTATCGCCCAGAGCTATCAAGCAGTTACGCTTCGCGAGGTTGCCGCAATCAATGCCGTTAGACAGTTGCGACAGCAAAGTCTCTCGGATCGGCGCAAACGTCTTGCCAATATCCGTGCAAGACTTACGAAAAGAACGCCTGACATTGATGCAGATCGTCGATGACAAGCGTTGCAATCGAGCGGATCTCATCGTTCGGCGGTAGGAGATCGGGCACCATGACGGCCATCATGCCGGCACCTGCGGCCGAGCGGATGCCATTGTGGGAATCTTCCAGGGCCAGACAGTCGGCAGGATCGATACCGAGCCGTCTAGCGGCCAGAAGATAGGGGTCCGGCGCCGGCTTGCCGTTGACATAGTCGCCCTTGGCAATCACCTCATGGAAGCGCTCGCGGATGCCAAAGCCGGCAAGATGATCCTCGACTTGCGAATGATCTGACGAGGTGCAGATGGCGCGAGGGATATTGTGGGCATCGAGCGTGTCGAGCAGGGCCACGACACCCGTCTTCAGCTTCAGCTCCAGCGCGATCAGCAGGTCGAAATGCTCGAGCCAGACCTTGCGGAAGGCGTCCGTGTCGAAATCCTGGCCATAATGATCCTTCAGCAGCCCGACAATCCCGTCCCAGGGCCTGCCCAGCATGCCTTCATAGACCGAGGGGCCGACCACAAGCCCCGCCGCAACGCCGGCGGAAATCACCGACTTGCGATAGAGGATCTCGCTGTCGAGAATGATTCCGTCCATGTCGAAGACAACGGCTTTGGGTCGGCGGGGAAGCATGAGCATCTGGTCCATTTCTTATGTCGTCTCAATTACAGGAACTTCGCCAGTCCTGGCGCAGATGCTGAGGGAAAACATCCGCAGCCTCATGCGGATCCCACCGGCCGTGCGCCAAGATCCTCGAAGAGGCGCAACAGATAACCATCGGGATCGGCCACGACAAATTGCCGGTTGCCGAGCTCCATACCATCCTTGCGATACCATTTTTCTTCGAGCGGCAGATAAAGCGCAATGCCAGCTTCCGCAAGCCGCTGCAGAATAGCGTCGACATCCTCGACGAGGATCTGGACATTCAACCCGCGCCCGAACGGTCGTTCCATTGCTGCGCCTGCGATCTCGAATGTGCGGCCAATACCGATCTGGTCGATCATAAGTTCGGCGCTGCCCAATGTCAGATAGCTGAAGCCTTCTTCGGGCCGCTCATAGGCAATGGAGAAACCGAGCAGCCACGTATAGAAAGCCCGGCTTATCTGCCAATCGGTCACAGCGAATTCCGGAACAAGCGCAACGTCCTTTGTGACGTGGGCGCGCGTAACGCTTTGAATGAACCGGCCCTTCGCCTGGGTATATCTATCCCCGTCCTGAGGATAAAGCGCGGCCAATTCCTGCTTTAGCAAGCCGTAGGCGAAAGAGAGATCCGCGTTCTGCCGCAAGGCATTGCGAAACGCGATACGGTCAGCGTGAGTTTGGCTCCCTTTAGGGCAAAGATAAACCCGCCTGCCTGGATTGCCGCGCATGACAAAGGCAAACACGCCGTCGCCATGGCGCGACCCGCGCGGCGTGTAGCCGGCGCTTTCTAGCAGAGCAGCCATCCCAGTGATGTCAACGCCCTCTGGAAGGGTTATGTCGATATCGATAAGCGGCTTGGCATTGAGGCCCGCAACAGCAGTGCTTCCCACATGCTCCACCGCCGAGACTGGAAGCCCGAGAAGCTGGCACAGCTCATCTGCGGCCTTTTCGAAATGACGAGGCCAGGCTGTATCATAGCCTTCGAGCAGCACCGGCGTCGGCATATCGCATCAAGTCCGCGTACCGCCGACAGTCACCTGGTCCATCCGCAGATGCGGTTGGCCGACACCGACCGGGACCCATTGGCCGGCCTTGCCGCAATTGCCGATGCCGGTGTCGAGCTTCATGTCGTTGCCGATCATCGACACGCGCTTCATGGCCTCGGGGCCGTTGCCGATCAGCATGGCGCCCTTGACCGGCGCGCCGATCTTGCCGTCCTCGATCATGTAGGCCTCGGTGCAGCCGAACACGAATTTGCCCGAGGTGATATCCACCTGACCGCCGCCGAAGGAGACGGCATAGATGCCGCGCTTCACCGAAGCGATGATTTCCTCGGGGCTTTTGTCGCCCGAGAGCATATAGGTATTGGTCATGCGCGGCATCGGCTGGTGGGCATAGCCCTGGCGCCTGCCATTGCCTGTTGGTGCCATGCCCATCAGCCGGGCATTCTGTCGGTCCTGCATATAGCCGACCAGTTTGCCGTTTTCGATCAGCACGTTATAGGCGGATGGCGTGCCTTCGTCATCGACGGTGATCGAGCCTCGGCGGTTGTTGATCGTGCCGTCGTCGACTACGGTCACGCCGGGCGCTGCGACCATTTCGCCGAGCAGGCCGGCAAAGGCCGAGGTCTTCTTACGGTTGAAATCGCCTTCCAGCCCATGGCCGACGGCCTCATGCAGCATCACGCCCGGCCAGCCATTGCCGAGCACCACGTCCATGCTGCCCGCCGGCGCTTCAATGGCTTCCAGATTGACCAGCGCCTGCCGCAGTGCCTCGTCGGCGCCTGCCTTCCAGCTGTCTTCGCTGAGAAAATCGGTAAATGACATCCGCCCGCCGACACCAAAGGAGCCGGACTCCTGGCGTTCGCCCTGGCCGGTGATCACGGATATATTCATGCGGGTCATCGGCCGCACGTCGCGCACGCGGTGACCATCGGCGCGCAGGATTTCCACGACCTGCCAGCTGGCGGCGATCGACGCGGAAACCTGCCGCACTTTGGCGTCCTTGGCGCGCAGATAGGCGTCGATCTCAGACAGCAACGTCACTTTTTCTTCAAAGCTCGGGCTGCCGATAGGGTTGTCGTCGCCGTAAAGCTTGGCATTGGTGCGCTGCGGCGCGCTGGCATAGGAGCCGCTATAGCCATGGGTGACGGCCTTGACGGCATCGGCAGCGCGGTTGAGGGCGGCGAGTGACAATTCGCCGGAATGGGCATAGCCGACAGCCTCGCCGGCCACGGCGCGCAGGCCAAAACCCTGGTCGGTGTTGAAACTGCCGCCCTTCAGGCGGCCATTGTCGAAGGCCAGTGATTCGGCCTGGGCATGTTCGATATAAAGCTCGCCATCGTCGGAGCCGGCCAGCGCCTCAGCCACGGCTTTCGACAGGGTGCGCTCGTCGCAATCGAACAGGCTGCTGAGATCTGATGTCATCGGTTTCTCCTTGGACGTGGCCAGGATCATGTAATCGGGCGCGGTCGATGGAACAAGGGGAGCAGCTATTGCCGTGAGGCCGAGCCGTCCCCCAAGCCATCAGGGCAGGGCGTCATAGCCCTCGGCAAAGCCGTTCAGCTCGACGGGGATGCCGACCCGGTCCTGATCGGAGGACTCGCGCACGGCAAAGACGGCGCTTTTGCCCGAGCGCAGCACCTTCATCAGCTGATCGTCGATTTCGACTTCCACATAGCAGCCCTCGGCAAAGCAGCGGGTGAAGAAAGCGCGGCCGACATTGTTGTTATCGACGTAAAGCTCCATCCCGTCCTTGAGGAGAACGCCGAGCGGCGCCAGGATGCGCAGAATACGAGCCTTGCGATCGGCGGTTTTCAGCACGACGACCGATAGCCCGACTTCGGGACGGTCCTCGGCGATCACGTTCTGCATCAGGGCGCATTGCTCCTGCGACGTGCCGGCTGGCGTATCGCAAATGATCGACCAGGCGCCGTGATTGGACCGCACCGTGCCGGGCTGCGGCTGCTGTGCCAAGGCCGTGCCTGCCTGCAATGCTGTTGCAAACCCTGCCGCAACGAGCCCCGCCGCGACAAACCGAGCCCGCAACATTCTCTGGAAACCCATGGAAACCTCTGGAATTCTGTTCACTCTGTACATTCTCGCCTGCGCTCGCCCCGCGATCAAGATCAAAGGATCAAGAAGGTTGAGGGCAAGGGATCGATCGAAGACCTGGACTGGTTACCGACCCCGCCGCATAGCTTCCTGTAGCCCGCGACGATCCTCGAAACAAATCCAATCTGCGGTGAATGCCGCTTTCACCAGCGCATGCGCCCGAGAATTGCTTCCTTCCCAGCTGAGTGCGGCATAATTGGGGTTGGCCTGCCCGCAATGAAGATGCCCCTGGCCCGCAGCTATGCTTCGGTTGCGGTGCGTGAGTTTGAGACTATGGAGTGTGGATGAGCAAAAATGCCGCAGCGTCATCCACGCACGGTTGTTGCGAAATTGGCAAAATTGTGATTTTAAATTAGTATCATATCAGGGATTGTGCGTTTGCCATTGATTTGGGTCAAACGCGGGAGGGAGAGGCAACCGTGATAACAACTCTTTTCAAGGCTATGGCTGATCGGGCCGCTGCGCTGGCAGGCATGGCGTCGACGGCAATGGCTCTCTGTTTGATGGCAGCCACCGGTGCGCTGGCTGACCAGCCGCAGGAATGGCAGATGGATCTTCAGCCCCATGCCAGTCCCGTCATGGAGCAGATCCGCTGGTTCAACCACTATACATTGTGGTTCATTGTGCCGGTGACGCTGCTGGTTCTGGCTTTGCTGGTCATCGTGGTCGTGCGGTTTCGCGCCAGCGCCAATCCGGTGCCGTCGCGCACCAGTCACAATACGGTTATCGAGATCGTATGGACGCTCGGCCCTGTGCTGATCCTGTTCTTCCTCGCCATCCCGTCCTTCAACTTGCTGACCTACGAACTGACCATCCCGGAAAAGCCTGACATGACCATCAAGGCGACCGCGACTCAGTGGCAGTGGAACTACGAATATGAGGGCGGCGAAAAGCAGCTGGCCTTCGACAGCTATTTGCTGAAGGACCAGGACCGGGCTGCTGCCGGCAAGGAAGATCGCAAGATCTATCCGCGCCTGCTGGCCGTGGATAATGAACTGGTTCTGCCCGTCGGCAAGACGGTGCGCGTGCTGGTGACGTCAGCGCCGACCGACGTGATTCATTCGTTTGCCATGCCCTCCTTCGGCGTCAAGATCGATGCCGTGCCGGGCCGCTTGAACGAAACCTGGTTCCGCGTCGATCGCGAAGGCCTGTTCTATGGTCAGTGCTCGGAACTCTGCGGCAAGGATCACGGTTTCATGCCGATCGCCATCCGCGTAGTGTCCGAGGACAAGTACAAGTCCTGGATGGCGGCTGCGACCGGCGATCTCGGCGCTGCCAACAAGGCGCTGATGGCCGCGACGGACCGCCCGTCGGCTGACAATCAGCTGGCGCAGAATATTTCGTTGAAGACCGTTTCGAACTGAGGGGAGTGAGGACAATGGCCGGACCTACCGCCGGGGGCACTCATGCACCCGAACATGCACATCATTCACACGACCATAAGCCGGGCTTCGCCGCCCGCTGGCTGTTTTCGACCAATCACAAGGACATCGGCACGCTTTATCTGATCTTCGCGATCATCGCGGGCATCGTCGGCGGCGCACTATCGGTCGCCATGCGCATGGAACTGCAGGAACCGGGCATCCAGATCTTCCACGGTCTGGCCGCCATGGTCTACGGTTTCGAAGGTGACGCTGCCATCGACGGTGGCAAGCACATGTATAACGTGTTCACCACCGCGCATGCTCTGATCATGATCTTCTTCATGGTCATGCCGGCATTGATCGGCGGTTTCGCCAACTGGATGATCCCGATCATGATCGGCGCGCCCGACATGGCCTTCCCGCGCCTCAACAACATCAGCTTCTGGCTGATCGTTCCGGCCTTCCTGCTGCTGATCCTGTCGATGTTCGTCGAGGGTCCGGCGGGTGCCTACGGTGTGGGCGGCGGCTGGACGATGTATCCGCCGCTATCGACCTCGGGCCAACCCGGACCGGCGGTGGATCTCGCGATCTTTGCGCTGCACGTCTCTGGCGCATCGTCGATCCTGGGTGCGATCAACTTCATCACCACCATCCTCAACATGCGCGCGCCGGGCATGACCCTGCACAAGATGCCGCTGTTTGCCTGGTCGGTGCTGGTCACTGCCTTCCTGCTGCTGCTGTCGCTCCCGGTTCTGGCCGGCGGCATTACCATGCTGCTCACCGACCGCAATTTCGGCACGACCTTCTTCGCGCCTGAAGGCGGCGGCGACCCGATCCTCTACCAGCACCTGTTCTGGTTCTTCGGCCACCCGGAAGTCTATATTCTGATCCTGCCCGGCTTCGGCATCGTCAGCCACATCATCTCGACCTTCTCGAAAAAGCCGGTCTTCGGCTATCTCGGCATGGCCTATGCCATGGTCGCCATCGGCGCCGTCGGCTTCGTGGTCTGGGCGCATCACATGTATACGGTCGGTCTGTCCTTGGCCGCCCAGCGTTACTTCGTTTTCGCAACCATGGTCATCGCAGTGCCGACAGGCATCAAGATCTTCTCCTGGATCGCGACGATGTGGGGCGGATCGCTATCGTTCCGCACTCCGATGGTCTGGGCAATCGGCTTCATCTTCCTGTTCACCGTCGGTGGCGTCACCGGCGTGCAACTCGCCAATGCCGGTCTCGACCGTTCGCTGCATGACACCTATTACGTCGTGGCCCATTTCCACTACGTGCTGTCGCTGGGTGCCGTGTTTGCAATTTTCGCGGCCTGGTATTACTGGTTCCCGAAAATGTCGGGCTATATGTATAACGAGTTCATCGGTAAGCTGCATTTCTGGGTCATGTTCGTCGGCGTGAACATGGTGTTCTTCCCGCAGCATTTCCTCGGGCTCGCCGGCATGCCGCGTCGCTACATCGATTATCCCGATGCGTTCGCCGACTGGAACCGGATCTCGTCCTATGGCTCCTATATCTCGGCTGTCGCCGTGCTGATCTTCCTGGTCGGCGTGTTCGAAGCCTTCGCCAAGAAGCGCGTGGCCGGCGATAATCCCTGGGGCGAGGGTGCAACCACGCTGGAATGGCAGCTGTCTTCGCCGCCGCCATACCACCAGTGGGAACAGCTCCCGCGCATCAAATAAGATACAAAAAAGCCATCAACGCCGCAGATGAAGCCGCTGCGGCGTTGGGAAAATGAAAAGTCAGGACAGCAGATGGCAGCCATAGAGACGAGCAACATCATCGGTCACGACGGAGAGATCTGTCTGTCCGAAGCGGGCGCGAAGGATTTCTTCGCGCTGTTGAAGCCGCGGGTGATGTCGCTTGTGGTCTTCACCGCCTTTGCCGGTATGGTGCTCGCACCGGGCACGATCAATCCGGTTCTCGGCGTCATCGCCGTGCTCTGCATCGCAGTTGGGGCAGGTGCGTCCGGCGCGCTCAACATGTGGTACGATGCCGATATCGATGCGGTCATGACCCGCACTGCGCGCCGCCCCATTCCTGCCGGGCGCATCCGGCCGCAGGAAGCGCTGGCCTTCGGCATCACGCTCTCGGTGTTTTCGGTTGCCATTCTCGGCCTTGCGGTCAACTGGTTCGCGGCCGGCTTTCTGGCCTTCACCATCCTTTTCTATGCCGTCGTCTACACGATGTGGCTGAAGCGCTCGACCCCGCAGAACATCGTCATCGGCGGCGCGTCCGGCGCGTTCCCGCCGATGATTGGTTGGGCCTGCGTGACCGGCGGCGTGTCGCTGGACAGCGTCATCCTGTTTCTGGTGATCTTCATGTGGACGCCGGCGCATTTCTGGGCGCTGGCCCTCTACAAGATGCGCGACTACGGTTCCGTCGGCGTGCCTATGATGCCGAATGTCGCCGGCGAGACCTCCACCAAGCGCCAGATGTTCGTCTATGCCGTGCTGACTGGCCTTTCGGCCGTCGCGCCGGCCTTCACCGGTCTTGCTTCCGTCGGCTACGGCCTCGTTGCGGCGGTGCTGAGCATCGGCTTCATCGCTTCGTCAGTGGCAGTTTGGCGCATGCCTGATGGTGACGAGCGCATGGCGCCGGCCCGCAAGATGTTCGCATATTCGATCTTCTATCTCTTTGCAATTTTCTCGGCTTTGCTGGTCGATCATTATGTCACGGCCCTGATGACCGTTGCAGGAGGCCTGTGATGGAAACGGTGAAACTGACGGACGCCCAGAAGAAGTCGCGCCGCGGCCGCAATATCGCGCTTGGCCTGGTGCTGGCCGGGTTGGTGGTGCTGTTTTATGCCATTACGCTGGTGAAGATCAGCGGCATGGGCCAGTGAGCAGAATATATTAGGTATCGGGACTGGCAGACGCAGACTGATTTAGAGACAGGCAAGACACGGCACGGGAGGAACGAGCCATGGCAGACCAGGGAGGAGCAGACCGGGACGCAACGGGTCACACCGTGACGGATCACGGTGTTGCCGGTCCGGCCGAAATGGGTGCCGCAGCCGGTCCGTCGGTGCCACGGCGCCGCAGGGTCAAGGATTTCAGCGTCTTCTTCGCCTGCCTGGCTTTTGTGGGCGGTGTGACGGCCATGAGCTTTGCGGCAGCCCCCTTCTACCGGATGTATTGCCAGCTGACTGGCTATAACGGCACCACCCAGCGGGCCGAGCAGCCTTCGTCCGTCATTCTCGATCGCAAGATGACCGTCACCTTCGACGCAAATGTGTCGACCGGGCTGAATTGGGACTTCAAGCCGATGCAGGCATCCATGTCGCCCCGGATCGGTGAAGCCATCCAGGCGAATTACAAGGTGACCAACCGCTCGCCCTATCCGACCAAGGGCCAGGCGGTCTTCAATGTGACGCCAATGGAAGCCGCCGTCTACTTCAACAAGATCGAATGCTTCTGCTTTACCGAGACCGTATTGCAGCCGGGCCAGACGCTGGAAATGCCTGTCGTCTTCTATATCGACCCTGACATTACCAAGCAGCCGGAAACGAAGAATATCGGAACGGTGACCCTGTCCTATACATTCTATCCGCATGGCGACGAAAAGCCGGTGGCAGGCATTGCGCCGGACAAGACATCGGCTCAGCCGAAGCTGTAAATGCAAGTTTGAAATGAGGCGGCGCTGCCGCCACCGTTCCACCGGCCATCCGGCGCAAGGAAGCGGACAGAAAAAGGGATAAGGGGGTTCGCGGCCACGCTGCGGATCACTTGAGGAGAGTTTTCAAGCGGGGATTGCTGACATGGCCGACGCCCATCAGAAACATCACGACTATCACATCATCGACCCGAGCCCATGGCCGATCCTGGCGTCAATCGGCGCATTCATCCTGACCTTCGGCGGGGTGGGCTATATGCGCTACCTGCATGGCGGCTCGTTCAAGCTGTTCGGCATGGAGTTGGCGCATCCGTGGCTGTTCTTCATTGGCCTGGCGATCATCCTGTTCACCATGTTCGGCTGGTGGGCGGATACGATCAAGGAAGCTCACGAGGGCAACCATACCCGCGTCGTGTCGCTGCATCTGCGCTATGGCATGATCATGTTCATCGCGTCGGAAGTGATGTTCTTCGTCGCCTGGTTCTGGGCCTTCTTCGATGCCAGCCTGTTTCCGCATGAAGCCATCCAGGCCTCGCGCGTTGAATTTACCGGCGGGCAATGGCCGCCGAAGGGCATCGAGGTCCTCGATCCCTGGCATCTGCCGCTCTACAACACCGTTATTCTGCTGCTGTCCGGCACCTGCGTCACCTGGGCGCATCATGCCCTCCTGCACAATGACCGCAAGGGCCTGATCACTGGCCTGACGCTGACGGTTCTGCTCGGCGCGCTGTTCTCTTTCGTCCAGGGCTACGAGTATATGCACGCGCCTTTCGCGTTCAAAAGCTCGATCTATGGCGCCACCTTCTTCATGGCGACGGGCTTCCACGGCTTCCACGTTCTCGTCGGCACGATCTTCCTGCTGGTCTGCCTGTTCCGGTCGCTGAAGGGCGATTTCACCTCGAAGCAGCATTTCGGCTTTGAGGCGGCGGCTTGGTACTGGCACTTCGTGGACGTGGTCTGGCTGTTCCTGTTCTTCACCATCTATATCTGGGGTGGATGGGGCGCGCCCTTGGCGCATGGTTGATGCACTCGTTCAATGAAAAAGGCAAAGCGGCGTGAGAGCGCCGCTTTGTCATTTGCAGCGGGGCCGCAATAGCGGAACCGGCGAAGACGATGATGGGAAGGATCGATGCCATGGCCAGCAATGCCGATTTTCCACCAGTTGAGCCCGTGCGCGTAGCGCTATCGGCCTCCTGCCCACGCTGCGGCAACGGCAAGCTGTTTCAAGGCCTGACCAAGCTGAAGCCGGCCTGTAGCGCCTGCGGCTTCGATTATTCGAAGATGGACCCCGGCGATGGTGCCTCCATCTTCGTGATCCTGATTGCCGACTTCCTGGTAATCGGTTTGGCGCTCTATGTGCAGGTTGTCTATTCGCCCGGGCTCTGGGTGCATTTCCTGGTCTTCGGGCCGCTCGCCATCGGCCTATCGCTCTGGCTGCTGCGCACCATCAAGGCGCTGCTGATCGCCCTGCAATATCGCCATAACGCCCATCAAGGTCAGATCGACCGTGGATAGGGCCGTGGGGACGGTAATGGCTATTCGGGTGCGGCGTATCGCGGGTGGTGTTCTGACGCTGGTGGCGCTGGTCTTGCTGGTGGGGCTCGGCACCTGGCAGATGCAGCGGCTGGCCTGGAAAGAGGGCCTGATCGCCGAAATCGAGGCGCGCCGGAACCAGGCCCCGGCAAGCGTGGCCGAGATCGACGCCCTGGCAAGAAGCGGCGGCGATGTCGACTACCGCGCCATGACCGCCTCCGGCACATTCCTGCATGACAAGGAGCGCCGCTTCCTCGCCACCCATGATGGCGATGCTGGCTTCAACATTTATACGCCGCTGCAGCTTGCCGATGGCCGCATCCTGCTTGTCAATCGCGGCTTCGTGCCTGAGGCGAAGAAAGACCCGTCGACGCGTGCTGCCGGCGAAGTGCCGGGACCCCAGCAGGTCACGGGGCTCGCCCGCGCGAAACTGCCGGAAAAACCATCCTGGATCGTGCCCGAAAACGACGTGGCAAAAAATATCTTCTACTGGAAGGACCTCGACGCCATGGCGACAAGCACCGGCCTCGATCCGGCTGGCGTACTGCCTTTCTTCCTCGATGCCGGCCCGGCGCCAGTGCCCGGCGGTCTGCCGGTGGGCGGCGTGACAATCATCGACCTGCCCAACAACCACCTGCAATATGCCCTGACCTGGTATGGTTTGGCGCTCGCGCTCTGTGGCGTTGTGCTGTTCTCGTTCTTCAGAAAGAAGAATTGAGCTTATTCCCAGAATCGTCTTTCCGGTTAATACTTGCAGTATTCCTTAAACTCGAATCGGTTTAAGGACAGCATATGCAGCCATAAGATGCCGCAGGTGTTTTGCCACTCGATAAAGGCAAGAATCTATCGTAATGGTATGCGTAAGCCGACGAGTTTACAATTTTAACTCGAGTATATCAGGCGTTATAGTCCCGGTTTCCTGTCTCCGCTTACCGGATTTTACCACTATCACGATCTCGAACGGGGGTGAGAGATATGACGATATCCGTGATCGCGACCATAGCGGTTGCTTTGGTCATGCTTGAACATGTCTATATATTGGCGCTGGAAATGTTCTTGTGGACCACGCCGCGCAGCCGCAGGATCTTCCGCAAGAGCCTGCAGGGCGCAGAGATGACCCGCGTGATGGCTGCCAACCAGGGCCTCTATAACGGCTTTCTGGCGGCCGGCCTGTTTTGGGGTCTTGTTCATCCGCAGCCAGGCGTGGCGCTGCAGCTGCAGGTATTTTTTCTTGGCGCTGTCGTGCTTGCTGGCCTATATGGAGGCAAGACCGTGTCGCGAAAGATCTTCTTCGCGCAAGCCGCTCCGGCGGCAACGGCCCTGGTTCTGGTGCTATTTTCGGGATGAACATGACGATTGCGATGGACGAGACGGTCTTGGAGAGCCGGCCGAAACTGACGATCCGGCTCTGCGGCCCACGTGGTTTCTGCGCTGGCGTTGATCGGGCCATCCAGATCGTCGTGCTCGCACTCAAAGGTTACGGCGCGCCGGTCTACGTCCGCCACGAAATCGTCCACAATCGCTTCGTCGTTGAGGGGCTGGAGGCCAAGGGTGCCGTCTTTGTCGAGGAACTCGATGAAATCCCCGCCGAGCACCGCCAGCAGCCCGTGGTGTTTTCCGCCCATGGTGTGCCGAAATCCGTGCCCGAGGATGCCGAAAAGCGCAATCTCTTCTATCTCGACGCCACCTGTCCGCTGGTCTCCAAGGTTCACAAGCAGGCAATGCGCCATCAGCGCCTTGGCCGCCATGTGATCCTCATCGGCCATGCCGGCCATCCGGAAGTGATCGGCACCATGGGGCAATTGCCCGAAGGTACGGTATCGCTGATCGAGACGGTCGAAGATGCCGGTCGTTACGAGCCTGAAGATCCCAACAATCTCGGCTTCGTCACCCAGACGACGCTGTCGGTGGATGATACCGCCGGCGTGATCGCCAGGCTGCAGGAGCGCTTTCCAGAGCTGAAGGCACCGGCTGCCGACAGCATCTGCTACGCCACCACCAACCGCCAGGAAGCCGTCAAGCAGGCAGCACCCGGCTGTGACCTGTTCGTCACGGTGGGAGCGCCGAATTCGTCAAATTCCAAGCGCCTGGTGGAAGTGGCGCTGAAGGCCGGCGCCAAACGCTCCATCCTCGTGCAGCGCGCCAGCGAACTCGACTGGGACGCTATTGGCGATATCGGCACGCTCGGCCTGTCCGCCGGCGCCTCCGCTCCTGAAGTGGTGGTCAACGAGATCATCGAAGCCTTCAAGACCCGCTTCGACGCCACGATCGAGCTTGCGGAATTCTCCATCGAAAACGAGAATTTCCTGGTCAACAGGGAGTTGCGCAGCATTGAGCTGACCGCCGAGGACATGGCGTTTGTGAACGGGTGAAACGCAACGGGTCATTGCTCAACGCTGGCCAGGAAGTTCCGTACGACGGGTGAGGTGGTCCGTTTGGGCCAAAGCATGTTCATCTGCAAGTCGGGCATACTTCCGTCTACAGTGAGGAAGCGCACCCCCGGAAACGCCAGTTTGGCAATAGGCGCAGGCACGAAGGCAACGGCAAGCCCGGTTGCCACATAGGTCATCAAATTAACGATATGGCTGCTTTGATGCACGCGATGTGGAGTCAGATTTGGAACGGCGGCCATCAGGCTGGACATATCCAGGCGACCTTCGGCTTCTGCGTAAACCGCAAGGCGGTCACGCGCAATGTCTTCAAACGTGGCAGATTTTGCTTCTGCCAAAGGGTGATCGTCTGAGACACTCACCATCCAGGGCCACGCGCCAATCAGGCGAATGTGCAAAGCATCCTGCGCTGTGATGGATGTTGCGGCGGCATAGCCGACGTCAATCTCGCCTTTGACCAATGCTGTAGAAACTTCGCTTCCGGCCATTTCTTTCAGTTCCACATTCACCGTTGGCCAATTGGCCTTGAACCGGCGTACATCTGCTGGGATGACCCCGGTTGCGGCGGCGTTGGCACCATATCCTAACCGCAGTGTGCCGGTGATACCTTCGGCGACATCCTTGACAGTCTCGATAGCGATGTCGATCTGGCCAAGCGCATTGAGGCTTTCCAGCAGCAGTTGATGACCGGCATCGGTCAGTTCCACCCGGCGCTTTGTGCGCTCCAGCAGGGTCACGCCGATCAATTGCTCCAGCGACTTGATCTGTGCCGTCAATGCCGGCTGCACAATATTGAGCCGCAACGCCGCGCGCCCAAAGTGTAGCTCTTCCGCCACCGCAATAAAATAGCGCAGATGGCGAAGCTCAATCGGCGGTCGACGGGAGTTAGTGGTCACACTAATCATTCCTGGTGATTAATAGAGAAAAACAAACGATTGGAAATGATAACACAGTCCGTGGTTTTGTGTCTGCAAAAGGATTGAGAGACATGTTGCACAAAACCCTCCCCACTGTTCATGATACCGCCGCCCTCAAGGATAAGCTTGGCGAAGGGATGGAGACAAGAAACCGTGATTATACCAAGCTTTTGGTGCCGATCATGGTGGTTGGTGCCGTTTGTGTCCTTGTGGGCATCAGCTCGAGCCGGTGGGACGAATGGCAGGCGGGTGCGGATTTACAAACCACCAACAATGCCTATATCCGCGCTAATATCAGCCGCCTCAGCGCCAGAGTTGCGGGCAATATCAGCAAAGTCATGGTCAATGATTTTCAACGGGTAAAAGCCGGGCAAGAGCTGGTGGAGATCGAACAGGCCGATTATCTGGCAAAGCAGGCCCAGGCTGCGGCATCGCTTCGGTATGCCGTGGCGCAATTGGTCAATGTCTCCAATCAGCAAAAAGCGCAGCAGGCTTCCATCCGTCAGGCTGATGCGCAAACTGCAGTTGCCGAAGCCAATGCCTTGCTGGCCACCCAGGAAGTGACGCGCCAACAATCGCTCCTCACCTCGGGCAGTACAACGGCGCAGAAATACGATCAGGCCGTTTCTCAGGTCAGAACCACGGCTGCGTCGCTTCAGTCTGCTCAGGCGGCTGCCAACTCGGCCAGAGCGCAGCTGGATGTTGTCGATGGGCAGGTGGATCAATTGGCTGCCAATGTCGCCTCAGCAAAGGCTGCACTGGAATCTGCCGATTTGTCGGTATCCTATACGAAAATTCTGGCACCTTTTGATGGTGTGGTCAGTGAGAGACAGGTGCAGGCGGGTGATTACGTCACGACCGGCACCAATGTGATTACCATTGTGCCGCTGCCCGACGTTTACATGATCGCCAATTTCAAGGAGACGCAGATTGGTCGGATGAAGGAAGGCCAGAGCGCAACGGTAACGGTTGATGCTCTGCCCGGCAGAGCCTTCAAAGCCCATTTGAGCCGCCTAGCGCCTGCTTCCGGCTCACAATTTGCTTTGCTGCCAGCTGATAACGCCACGGGCAATTTCACCAAGGTTGTCCAGCGGGTTCCCATTCGGCTGGATTTTGATGATCGCAACGCTCTTGATGATCTGGTTGCGGGCATGTCGGCCGTGGTGTCTGTTTCTGTGTCGGCTTCGGGCGCCGGGAAAGAATAACCATGAACACCGCTACCGCCGATTTCTCGCTGCAGGGCACAGGCAGGCGCAGTCATCATCCGATTTTCGCGGTATTCGCGGTGCTGCTTGGCCCCTTTATTGTTGGCTTTCACAGCCGCATGTTTGGTATTGGCTTGGTTGATCTGCGTGGGGCTTTTGGCTTGAGCGTGGATGAATCCTCCTGGATCAATACACTGTCCACCGCGCCGCAAATTCTTGTGGCTCCCTGCGTTGCCTGGCTGGTTGCAACCTATGGTGTTCGCCGGGTGACTGTGGTGCCTGCCCTGATTTATGCCGGTGTGTCTTTGATCATCCCGTTTCAGCTGTCGCTGGATGTGCTGGCCGTGCTGCATATCATCCACGGGACGCTGTTGGGCATTTTCGTGCCTGCCACCTTGATGATTATCTTTCGCAATCTGCCCCCCAAATGGTGGATTTCTGCCATTGCCGTCTATGCGTTCCGCTCGGCGTTCACGGTCAATTCCGGAACGGCATTGCTGGATTTTTATGTTCAGCATGTCGGTTGGGAATTTCTATACTGGCAGGATGTGGTGCTGGCTCCGCTGATGGCGGTGTTTGCCATCCTTGGCGCACCGCATGAGCGCGTCAATCAGGATTTCGTGCGTCGAGCCGATTGGGGCGGCATGCTGCTCTTGGGCTGTGGCATGGCTATGCTGTTTACGGGCATCGATCAGGGCAATCGTCTTGATTGGATGGCGAGCAGTTTTGTGGTCTCATGCCTTGTGGGCGGCGGTGTCTTGCTGGTCGCCTTCGTGATCAATGAATACCGGGTGGAGTTTCCTTGGGCGCATGTCAGTGCCATTGGTGCACGCAATGTTGTGCTGCTGCTGTTGATCGCCTGTTTCTATCTGTTCACCTCCCAATCCAACAGCGCGCTGATTCCGAATTACCTGACCAATATTGTCGCTTTGCGGCCGGAGCAGATTGGTGCGACATTGGTGCTCTGGTGCTGTGTTCCCTTGATCATCATCACCCCGGTTGCCGTCTGGGCATTGCACCGAACTGATGGCCGGTGGGTGTTGATGATAGGTCTCTGCTGCTTTGCAATTGCGGCTCTGCTGGGGACCAGCTTGACCTCTCAATGGAGCGGTGACGATTTCCATACCATTGCTGTGTTGCAGGGGGCTGGCCATATTCTAACATTCCTGCCGATCATCACCATGATCGTTGCCAGCGGCGACCCCAAGCAGGCCGCAGCCCTTGCTGCCTATATCCAAGTGGTGCGCCTGTTGGGGAGCGAAGTGGCCAATGCGCTGATGACGACCTTCCTGCGAAAGCGCGAGCAACTGCACTCGTTTTTGACCGGCCTCAACGTCGAGCGCGGAACAGAGACCACAACATCGGCACTGGCGGCCTTGACCCATAAATTTCAGGCCTTTGGGCAGGCGACGGCCCAGATGAGAGGCTTGACGTCGCTTACCCAGCGCGTTCAGGCGCAAGCCAATGTGCTGTCCTATATCGATGGCTTCTGGCTTACTTTTTATGCTGCGCTGTTTGGTCTTGTGTTGTTGGCGTTTGTCAAACGTCCCGCCCATGGTCCTCTGACACCCCACAACGTGGCATAACCCGTTTATCGGTGCTACCGAATTTCTGTGCCTCGCCCCATTCCGGGGCTGGCACTGGCTGGCTTGCCATTGTATCCCTGCGGAACCATTCACCCAACGCGGACCTGATCTGTGGCAGTCTATACCGATATCAACGAGGTCGAGCTGAAGGCCTTTCTGGCCGAGTACGACACCGGCGCGCTGTTGTCCTTCAAGGGCATTGCCGAGGGGGTGGAAAACTCCAATTTTCTGCTGCATACCGACAAGGGCGCGCTGATCCTGACGCTCTACGAGAAACGGGTGGAGAAGGGCGATCTGCCGTTTTTCCTCGGCTTGATGCATCATCTCTCTGATAAGGGGCTGAGCTGCCCGCTGCCGCTGCCGCGCAAGGATGGCGCCTTGCTGGGCGAACTCGCTGGCCGGCCGGCGGCACTGATTTCCTTTCTGGAAGGCATGTGGCTGCGCAAGCCGGAGGCGGTGCATTGCCGGGCCGTGGGCGAAGCGGCGGCGGCGCTGCATCTTGCTGGCGAGGGCTTCGAACTCACCCGCCGCAACGCGCTCGATCTCCCTGGCTGGCAGTCGCTTTGGGCCAAGGCGCGCGCGCGTGCCGACGAGGTCTCCCCCGGTCTGCAGGCCGAGATCGACGCCGAGCTTGCGCATCTCGTCACTTGCTGGCCGCAGCATCTGCCGGAAGGCGTCATTCATGCCGATCTGTTTCCCGACAATGTCTTCTTTCTCGGCGATGCCGTCTCGGGCCTGATCGATTTCTATTTCGCCTGCAATGACGCCTATGCCTATGACCTGTCGATCTGCCTTAATGCATGGTGCTTCGAGAAGGACGGCAGCTACAACATCACCAAGGGCAAGGCGATGATCGAGGGCTATCTCTCGGTGCGGTCCCTGTCGGAGGCGGAAGTCGCGGCTCTGCCGGTGCTCTGCCGCGGTTCGGCGCTACGCTTCCTGCTGACCCGGCTGTATGACTGGCTGACAACGCCAGCCGGTGCCCTTGTGGTCAAGAAAGACCCGCTCGAATATCTGCGCAAGCTGCGCTTCCACCAGGCCGTGATCACGGCGGGTGAATACGGATGGCCGCAATGAAACATGTCGACATCTTCACCGACGGCGCCTGTTCCGGCAATCCCGGTCCCGGCGGCTGGGGCGCGGTGCTGCGCTATGGCGAGACGGAAAAGGAACTCTGCGGCGGCGAGGCGGATACCACCAACAACCGCATGGAACTGTTGGCTGCGATCACGGCGCTGAATGCTTTGAAGAGCCCCTGCGAAGTGGATCTGCACACCGACAGCAAATATGTGATGGACGGCATTTCCAAGTGGATCTTCGGCTGGAAGAAAAACGGCTGGAAGACTGCCGACAAGAAGCCGGTCAAGAATGGCGAGCTTTGGCAGCAGCTCGATGCCGCCAACCAGCGTCACAAGGTGACCTGGCACTGGGTCAAGGGCCATGCTGGTCATCCCGAAAACGAGCGGGCCGACGAACTGGCGCGCAAGGGCATGGAGCCCTTCAAAAAGGGCAGTCTCGGCGCCAGCCTGCGCGCCTGATCCCTGACATTAGCGAGCGACCGGCTGTGATAGATGGTGATATCTGCCGCAGACGCATCGCGGTTTCGCGGCAAATGAAATAGACCAACACGACCAGAGCATTTCCAAGGCAAGTGGGAACAGGGTTTCCGCGTGGAAATGCGGAAAACAGGAGTCTCCCGATGATCCATCACTGCGTTTTGCTGCGTTTCAAGGCCTCTGTCACCGACGCTGAAAAGCAGTCGATCTATGACGCGATTGCCGCCCTGAAAGATGTCGTGCCGGGCATGCTGGATGTGAATTGCGGTCCGGATGTTTCGCCCGAGGGGCTGAATGGTGGCTTTGCCGACGGGATCATCATCACCTTTGAAAATCCCCAAGTGCGCGATTACTACATCAAGCATCCGGACCATGTGTCGGTTGCAGATCGCATCATCGCCGCCGTCGATGGCGGCTTGTCGGGCGTTTTAATTTTCAACCTGGAATCGTGATTGACAGGAATAGGAGGCGGGCCGCCCCGGATATTGTAGGGTATCGGGGCGGCCCACGGTCCGTTCAGATCCTGCCGCCGGGCTGGTAACTGGGGGAGCTCCCTGCCGGCGACGGGTCTGAGGCGGCCCGTCAAGACTGACTGTGGTGAGGTCAGCTTGATTTGCGCATGGCATCAGCCAGCTTGTCGACGTTGTAGCGGAACATCTTCTCATAGGTCGCGGCCGGGCCCTTGGCCTTGGACAGCGCCTCGACATACAGCTCACCGCCCGAGGTTGCGCCGGTCGCCTTGGCGATCTGCTTGACCAGACGCGGATCGTTGGAATTTTCGAAGAAATAGGTCTTCACCTTCTCGGCCTTGATCTGCTCGATCAGCTTGCCGACATCGGCAGCCGAGGCTTCGCTCTCGGTCGAGAGACCCAGCGGCGACAGGAAGCTGACCTTGTATTCGCGGCCGAAATAGCCAAAGGCGTCGTGGCTGGTCAGGACCTTGCGGTCGGCTTCCGGAATGGCATCGAATTTCGAGTGGGCATAGGCATTCAGCTCGTCGAGCTTCTTGTCATAGGCCGCCGCATTGGCCTTAAAGGCTTCGGCATCGGCGGGATCTGCGGCCGCAAGCGCCTTTTCGATATTGCCGACCCAGACCTTCACATTGACCGGGCTGTTCCAGACATGCGGATCGGTAACGGTCTTGCCGTCCTCTTCCATGGTGCGTGTGCTGATGTCCTCGGAGGCAACGACCGGCTTGCCCTTGTAGCCCGACGCGGTGATCAGCCGGTCCATCCAGCCTTCCAGGCCTTCGCCGGATACGAAGGTGACATCGGCTGCCTTCAGCGCCTTGGCATTGGCAGGCGACGGCTCGAATTCATGGGGGTCGCCATCAGGTCCGACCAGGCTGGAGACGGTGACATGGTCGCCGCCAACCTGCTTGACGACATCGGCCAGAACCGTGAAGGAGGCGACCACCTTCAGCGTTTCGGCAAAGGCCGGGGCGGACGTGACGGCCATCAGCAGCGGCAGGGCGGCGGAAAACAGTAGTTTGCGGTTCATGCGTGTCTCCTGGGAAGAAAGCTTTGAATCAGGCTTTGAGATGGGGGCTGGGAAGAAGCTGCCGGATAAGTCCGGACGGGGAAAACAGAATGGAAAGGCCGTAAAAGATCGCGGCAACGAGAATGATCGTCGGACCGGAGGCAAGCTCCAGATGGTAGGAGCCGATCAGGCCGAGATAGCTGGCGACAATGCCGCTCGCCGCAGACACAACCATCATGCCGGGCAGGCTGCGGCACCAAAGCTGGGCAATCGCCGCTGGCAGCATCATCAGCCCGACGGCCATGAGAGTGCCGAGCGCCTGGAAGCTGGCGACCAGATTGAGCACGACCAGAAACAGGAAGAGGAAATGATAGACCGGCCCGCGCCCGCCGATGGCGCGTAAGAAGCCCGGGTCGAGGCATTCCGCAACGAGAGGTCGGTAGATCACGGCAAGCGCCAGCAGGGAGAAGGACGCAATCGCGCCGATCTGCACGAGGGAATCGCCGTCGATGGCGAGTATAGTGCCGAACAGCACATGCAGAAGGTCGATATTGGAACCGCGCAGCGATACGATCAGCACGCCAAGCGCCAGTGACGTGAGGTAGAAGCTGGCAAAGCTCGCGTCTTCCTGCAGCACGGTGGAGCGGCTGACAAAGCCTGAAAGCAGCGCGACGGACAGGCCGGCGATCAGCCCGCCGAGCCCCATGGCGGTGAGAGACAGCGATCCCGCGACGAGGTAGCCGATGGCAGCTCCCGGCAAGACCGCGTGGCTCATGGCATCGCCCATCAGGCTCATGCGCCGCAGCATCAGGAACACGCCGATCGGGCCGGAGCCGAGACCAAGGCAAACGGCAGCGACAAGCGCCCGGCGCATAAAGCCGTAATCGGCAAAGGGTGCAATCAGCAGGTCATAGGCTGTCATGCCGCTGGCCTCGCCGTCTTGCGATCCGCAGGCTGGCAGGTCTCTGCATCCTCGTCCCAGCGCTCGGCCATGGCCCGCGCCTTCAGCAGATTGGCGGGCGACAGCGCCTCTTCGGTCGGACCCCAACTGACCAGCTCACGGGCCAGCAGCAGGGTCTGCGGGAAATGACTGCGCACCTGATCGAAATCATGCAACACGGCAATCACAGTGCGGCCGTCGCCGTGCCAGGTGCCGACAATGTCGATCAGGTCGCGGGTGGTGCGGGCGTCGATGGCGGTGAAGGGTTCATCGAGCAGGATCACCTTGGCATCCTGTAGCAGCAGCCGGGCAAACAGCACCCGCTGGAACTGGCCAGCCGACAGCGCGCCGATGGAGCGCTTTTCGAAGCCTTCGAGCCCGACCGTCTGCAGCGCCTCACGGGCGCGCTCCCGATCGGCTTTGGAGACGCTGCCGAATGCGCCGCTGCGGCTCCAGGCGCCGAGCAATACGGTGTCGAACACGCTGATTGGAAAGCGCCGGTTGATCTCGGCCGCCTGCGGCAGATAGCCGAACTCTGTTCGCTTCAACTGATGTTGGACACTGCCCTCGGCCGGGCGCAACTCGCCGATGATCGTCTTCAGCAGGGTCGATTTTCCCGCACCGTTTGGTCCGGCAATCGCCGTCAGGCTGCCGGGCGCAATCACGCCGTTGACGTGATGCACGGCCGGGTGCCGGTCATAGGCCACGGTCAGATTGTCGAGTCGGATGATCGAGCCGGTCATGTCGCCGCTCGCTGTCTTGGCCGTCATGGCAGCGCCACCGCCCATTGGATGGCAAGCCAGGTACCGCCGATCAGCACGACGGCAAAACCAAGACGCATGGCGGCAGACCGCGCCAGCAAACTTGGAAAGATCGGATCGTCATCCTGCAAGACCTCACTCCATCAAGTTCATATGTAATAACGTTACGTGTAACGATATAACAATAACGGCGAAACGATGGCAAGGGCTTCTTGAAAGGGTGCATGCAATAATGATCGGCAACAAAAAGCCCCGGAAGCCTGGAGTTTGTCAGGGAAAAGTGGAAACCGGTTTTCCCGAAAAGACAAACGAAAACAAAAGAAGCTAGAGTCTGTGTGGTTCAATATGAACCTGACAGACTCTAGCCTCCGGGGCGGGTAATGCCGGCGATGAAGAAAAGCTTACAGCCGTTCCAGCATGGCTTCGGCCGAAGATACGGTCGCCTGGCCGGGGTTTTCCTCGATATCAAGGCTCTTCACCACGCCGTCTTCGACCAGCATGGAATAGCGCTTGGAGCGCACGCCGAGACCGCCGGCGGACAGGTCCATGTCGAGGCCGAGCGCCTTGGAGAAGCTCGCATCCCAGTCGGCGAGGAAATGGATCTTGCCCATGCCGCCGCTCTGCTGCGCCCAGGCGCCCATGACGTGCCAGTCGTTGACGGAGACGACGGCAACGTCGTCCACACCCTTGGCGAGGAGCGCATCACGGTGTTCGAGGTAGCCGGGCAGGTGGTTGAGCGTGCAGGTGGGCGTAAAGGCGCCAGGTACGGCAAACAAGACGACCTTCTTGCCTTTGAACAGGGTTTCGGTGGAAATTTCTACTGGGCCGTCGGCCGTCTTTTCTTTGAACGTGGCAGCCGGAATTGTCTCGCCAATTGCAATCGTCATAAAATCGTCCTCCTGATGGATCCTGTCGAAGCCTCCTCGAATCCCAGGGGCCGCCAGCGGTCTGGGAGGGGGAGGCTGTCAGGGCTGCACTATAGGGCGGCTTGTTGCGAAGGCAAGCGGTGCTTCCATCGCCCGCTTGTTGCCGGCGGCGACAAGAATATGCCAGGTCTTGCCATCCACGGTATAATTGCGCGGCAGTTTCGGCAGGGTAACGCGCAGCGACCGCTGATTGCCCTTGTTCGACAGCACGGTGTATTCCGTAAACAAATAGCCTTCCGGCCCGGTCACCAGAATGCGCGGTTCGTCCTTGGAGCCATCGGGCACGACAAGCGAGACATCGAGGCTGGAGAGGTCTTGGGCCATGTGAAAATCATCGACATGAAAATCGTCCGATGCCGAGGCCGGAAGCTTGGACTTCGCCTTTTCGATCAGCTTCACTTCGCTGACATCGGTGGTTTCCTCGTGTCCGAGATCGATGTTGAGTTCGGCCTGGAACGGAATACAGATATTGCGGCACATGCCGATGAAGGCCATCAGCCTCAGCGGGTTCTGCCAGGTCTCGCCATGGCTGCGCAAGGTGAAGGGAAAGACCACGGCATGGTCGTAGCCGACATCGCGCACGCTGCCGATATCCATGCGCTTGGGCACCGGAAAGGTCAGCGGCGAAGCGGTAAAGCCTGCATCGTCGGAGACGGTCAGTTGCGGTGGGATGCCACTGTCGCCAGGCTCGCGCCAATAGGTGAACCATCCATCGTTCGGCTCGATCTGCAAACCGGCCTGGCGGCTGCCGTCGGGTGCTGGCGGCAGCACCACCAGCCGCATCCGGCCGCCATCGCTCACCGCCCAGGCCGAGGTGGCCGCATGGGCGCCATCGGGCGCAAGCACCGACACGAGGCCTGCAATCAGCAGCGCCAGGGCGCAAAAGGCCGGGCGCAGCGCTGGACCGGAGCGGAAGGAGAGGACAGCTTGGATCATCCCGCTATTTAGACAGGCCGTAAGGGCGCTGCCAATCACGCTTTTTACAGTTTTATCATTTTCGGTTGATTGATCGGCGGTGATGGCTCATCTTATTCATCTGACTTGCGCCGGCAGCAGAATGACACAACAGCAAAATGATAATGTGCAGCGCAGCCGGAAGCGTCCAAACAGTGTCGGTATCGGTGCGCGCGGCGTGTGATGTTCTTTTCCGATCGATCGGCAGAGCGAACAGAACGGAGGCAGCATGGCATTTTCGACTTTGAATTCCGGTCGGGAGCGGGGATTCCTCGACGGCCAGTTTCTGATCGCCATGCCTGGCATGGCAGACGGCAATTTTGCCCGCAGTGTCGTCTATGTCTGCGCCCATACGGGTGCTGGCGCCATGGGCTTTATCATCAACCGTACCCAGCCGGTGAAATTCGCCGATATCCTGCTACATCTCGACCTGATCGACCAGAACGACGCGATCATGCTGCCGGACCACGCCCGCAACTTTCCCATCCAGTCCGGCGGTCCGGTCGAAACAGGGCGCGGCTTTGTGCTGCATTCCGACGATTACCTCAGCGATAGCAGCATCCCGATCACCGACGACATTTCGCTGACCGCAACGCTCGATATCGTGCGCGCCATTTCCGACGGACGCGGCCCGGCCCGCGCTACCATGTTGCTCGGCTATGCCGGCTGGGGACCCGGTCAGCTTGAAGCTGAGATCGCCAATAACGGCTGGCTGAACTGCCCGGCTTCGGAAGACCTGATTTTTGACCCTGTTCTCGACGACAAATACGACCGGGCGCTGGCTCTTATCGGCATCAGCCCCGCGACACTGTCGCCGGAAGCTGGCCACGCCTGATCTGGGCTTGGCTTCGGTCGGGGTTGATCAGGGGGCAGGGTGCCGTCTTGCGCGCAGCCAGTCCAAAGGTTGCGAAAGCCGCACCGGTGCCGGCACGCTCATGGCAAAGACGCCTGCGACGACCAGCAGCAGACCGGCGAGAACGGTCGGGCTGAAGCGTTCCCCGAGGAACACCGCGCCGATTCCGACCCCGATCGGCACCCGCAGATAGGCCTGCGACGTGGTGGCGACGGAGCCCAACCGGTGCACGAGCCTGAAATAGATCACGAACGCCAGCGCCGTGGAAAAGACGGATAGCGCCAGCAGGGCGGCAATAGAGGCGAATGAGACCGAGAGCGTCCATGGTCTGTCGATGACAAGACTGAAGGGAATGAGGATCGCCGCGCCTGAGATCAGCGAACCGGCTGCGGGCATCATCGGATCGAGCCCCCTAAAATTGCGCCCGAAAATCGCGGCCATCGCATAGCAGACCGAGGCCAGCACCACGGCGAGCTGAGCGATGAGGTCGGTGCCGGCGGAATGGAAGGCGTTGAAGCCGATGATCAGGCAGGTGCCGGAAATGCCGAGCACCACGCCGATCAGCTTGCGGGGGCCGAGGCTTTCATGCCGGGTGATACCGGCGGTGATCAAGAAGGTGAAGATCGGCGTTAGCGCATTGAGGATGACCGCAAGACCCGCCTCGACATGCAATTCCGCCCAGGCGATCAGCGTGAAGGGCAGGGCGCTGTTCAGGCAGGCCTGGATGAGGAAGCGCCGCCAGGTGGCCATGTCTCTTGGCAGCCGCAGACCGCGCCCTTTCAGGATCGCCAGCAGAAGCGCCCCAGCCAGCAGGGTACGGGCCGCAATCAGGGTGATCGGTGGAATTGTCTCGACCCCGACACGGATAAAACTATAGGCGGCGCCCCAGACGGTGGCGAGCAGCAGCAGCAAGGCGAGGTCTTTGGCAAGGGTCGGCGAGGTCATGGCGGGCTTTCTGAAAATGATGGGATCGCTGCCTCTGTTAGACCGATTGCCGCGACCGATGCTTCGGCCTTTACCGAAGTGTCGCGGGATGACAGGGCGCAGTGATCGGCCTATCCTCTTCTCATGTCGAACATCGCTTCTGCAAATACCCTGGCCGAAATTGCCGCCCTGATCGGCGATCCCGCCCGCGCCAATATGCTGATTGCCCTGATGGCCGGTCAGGCGCTGACGGCGGGCGAACTGGCCCGGCATTCCGGGATCACCGCCCAGACCGCCAGCGGCCATCTCGCAAAAATGGTCGACGGCCGGCTGCTGTCCGTCGAAAAGCAGGGCCGACATCGCTATTTCCGGCTGGCCGGTCCTTCCACGGCCGCAGCACTCGAAAGCGTCATGGCCCTTGCTGCCGATGGACCGCCAAGGCGGCATAGGGTGGGGCCGAAAGATCTGGCATTGCGCTCGGCCCGCAGTTGTTACGACCACATTGCCGGGCGCCTCGGCGTGACCCTGGCTGACCGTTTGCAGACCATGGCCCATATCGCTATCGGCGAGGGTGCCGTGACCGTGACATCTTCCGGCCAGCGCTTCTTTTGCGATTTCGGCATCGATCTGTCTGCGACGTCACCGCGTGGCCGCCCGTTGTGCCGCACCTGTCTCGACTGGAGCGAACGCCGACCGCATCTGGCAGGCCATCTCGGTGCAGCCCTGATGGAGCGCATGCTGTCGCTCTCCTGGGTGTCGCGACAGCCGCAAAGCCGGGCATTACGGATCACCCGCGCCGGCGAGGCCGGTCTTCAGGAGCAATTCGGCTTTTCAAGCGACTGGATGGCGTAACGGTTTACGCCCGCCGCGCCCGCTGCTGCTGATCCTTCAGCAGTCGCAGCACCGCTTCCGGGCCGATTGGAGCGCCATAAAGGAAGCTCTGGCCGAATTGGCAGCCCATTGCGGCAAGGTCGTCGCCATCCTGTTCGGTTGCCACGCCTTCTGCGACGACGTCCATGCCCATTTCATTGGCCATTGCGATCACCGACCGCAGCAGGATCGAGCGCTTTTCGCTGTCGCCAGCGACCAATTCGCGGTCGAGCTTCAGCGTGTCGAAGGGGAAGCGGGTGAGGTAAGACAGCGAGGAATAGCCGGTGCCGAAATCGTCGAGTGCGAGGCTAAGCCCGATATCCTTCAGTTTTTCCAGCACCAGACGCGCCTGTTCGGGGTTTTCGACCACCACCGATTCCGTCAGTTCCAGTTTCAGCCGTGACGGATTGCAGTTCACGCGCGTGAGCAGACTGCGGATGTCGGTATAGAGCGTGTTGTTGATCAACTGGGCGCTCGACAGGTTGACCGAGACGAAGATCGGCGCCTCCCCAGTCTGCTTTTCCCATTCCACCAGATCGGTGGCGGCCCGCTCGAGCGCGAACATGCCAAGCGGCATGATCAGGTCGCAGCTTTCAGCAAGCGGTATGAATTCGTTGGGCGAGATCGTGCCGCGCTTGGGATGTTCCCAGCGCATAAGGGCTTCGAAACCGGCCAGTTCCTCGTCTTCCAGCCTTACGATCGGCTGATAGACCATGGTCAGTTCGCCGCGCTCGACGGCGCGCGCCAGCTCTGTTTCCAGCTGCAGCTTTTCAGACACGGTACCGCGGAAGGCCGGGCGGAAAGGCTCGACCTTGTTGCCGCCGCCGCGCTTGGCCCTATACATCGCAAGCTCGGCATCCGACAGCAGGCCGGCCGCACTTTCCTGCTGATCGACCCAGGAGACGAGGCCGATCGAGGCAGTCAGTTCGATCTCGCGATTGGCGAAATTGATCGGCACCTTGATCGCCTTGCTGATCGCATCGGCGAAGTCGCCGACCTTTGCCGGATCGCGCTCGGAAATCAGGATCAACCCGAACTGGTCGCCGGACAGCCGCGCCAGCGTATCCTGCGGCTTCAAAAGCCGCCGCAGCCGGCGCGTCAGCGCGATCAGGATATTGTCACCGGCCGATATGCCGAGCATGTCGTTGACCCGGCCGAAATTGTCGATGTCGACGATCATGACAGTCGGACGCACGCTGTCGGCGGTGGCGGTCACGGTGAGCAGCGTCTGCAGCCGGTCGAGAAACACTTCGCGGTTGGGCAGGCCGGTCAGGTTGTCGTTGATCGCATCCTGCAACAGCCGGTCGACGGTGTTTTTCTGCTCGGTCACATCGGCGATGGTGCCGATGCAGCGGATGATTTCGCCATTTGCGCCCAAAACCGGCCGGGCGCGGATATGCAGCCAGTGGAAATGGCCGTCATCGGCGCGAATGCGGAATTCGTGGTTGAGCCGACCGCGCTTGTGCTCCAGGAGCACGTCGAGCGTGGCGCGGAACCGGTCGCGGTCATCGGGATGCAGGCTCGGAATCCAGTTGCGGGCCGCACCATGCAGGGCGCCCTGGCTCAGACCGAGACGGGTGGAAATGTCGGGCATGGTCACGACACGGTCGCGGGTCACGTCCCAGTCCCAAACGATGTCGCCGGCCCCGGTCAGCGCCAGCGATTGCCGCTCAAGGTCTGAAAACAGGCCTTGGTTATAGCCGCCGCCGGCAAAGGCGTGCTGCATGACGGTAAAGCCGATCAAGAGCACGATCAGCACCAGCGCGCCGCCATGGGCAGGCTGGATGATGTCGTTCGAGAGACGCCCGGTCACGGTCATCCACCCCGCGATCAGCCAGACGATGATCAGCGTCCAGGTCGGCACCAGCAGAATGGCGCGGTCGTAGCGGTTGAAGCCGAGATAGATGATCAGCGCGATACCGGCGGTCGCCGTCAGCGCAAAGGACAGGCGGGCGATACCGGCGGCAATGGAGGGATCGTAGATCGCCACGCCGAACAGCAGCGCCAGACCAAGAATCCAGGCGAAGGTCGCATAGCCCAGATGCACATGCCATCGGTTGAGATTGAGATAGGTAAACAGGAAGATCACGAAGCCGGAGGCAAGTCCGACTTCGGCGCCCGCTCGCCATATCTGTTCACTGGTCGTGGTAATGCTGATCAGCTTGCCGAGAAAGCCGAAATCGACGCAGATATAGGCCAGTACCGCCCAGGCAAGCGAGGCTGCGGCCGGCAGCATCGAGGTGCCGCGCACTACGAAGAGAATGGTCAGAAACACCGCGAGCAGGCCGGAGATACCGAGCACGATGCCGCGATAGAGCGTGAAGGAATTGATCGTGTCCTTGTAGGCGTCCGGCTCCCACAGATAGATCTGCGGCAGGTTCGGGGTTGCCAGTTCGGCAACGAAGGTCACGACAGCGCCCGGATTGAGGGTGATGCGGAACACGTCGGCGTCGTCGCTCGGCACCCGGTCCAGCGAAAAGCCTTCGCTGGGCGTGATCGAAATGATCCGCTGCGAGCCGAGATCCGGCCAGAACACCTTGGAATTGACTAGGCGGTAATGCGGCGCGACGATCACCCGCTCCAGCTGTTCGTCCGAGACATTGGCGAGCGCGAATACCGCCCAATCGCCCTGGTGCTGTGGCGAGGTAGCGCGCACTTCAATGCGCCGGCGGATGCCATCGGCACCAGCGGCGGTCGAGACCTGGAACGCCTCACCTTGATTGAGATGAATTTCCGTCGTTGCAGTGAGGTCGAGCGCCGTGTCGTCGCGGGAGATCTTCACCGGCTCTGCTGCCAGCGCCGGGCGGGAGGCCAGTACCGGTGCAACGATCAGCAGCGCAATCAGCATCAGAAGCGGTCGTAGCATGGCGGCGCAACGCGCAACGCCGGAAGCTGACGATACCGGCTGGCGTCGGACCAACGGAGCGGCGTCGGTAGAGGATGATGATGTGACAATAATCATGAATAGAAATTTTTGCCGGCAGTAGGACCGACGTCTGCCAAAAGCGAGTAGATCGCGTGATCTCTCCACTGCCCGTTGATGTTCAAATAACCGCGCAACAGACCTTCCCGTTCAAAACCTGCCCGTTCCAGCAGCCGAATGCTTTTATCATTGTCAGGAATACAGGCCGCCTCGATACGATGCAACTCAAGTTCCTTGAAGATATACGGTTTTGCCATTTGAAGTGCGGCAAACATATGGCCTTGGCCGGCAAATCGCTCGCCCATCCAATATCCAATCATGCAGGCCTGCGAGACGCCACGCCTGATGAGGCCGATGGTGAGCCCGCCCATCAGCTGGTTGTCGGCTTCATGGATCAGAAAAAACGGCACCGCCAGCCCGCAGGCATATTCCTGGGTATTGCGCATGACCCTTGCGCGAAAGGCGCTTTCCGTCAGCTCGTCCGGGCGCCAGAGCGGTTCCCACGGCTGAAGAAAGGCGCGGCTTTCCGAGCGCAGCCGATACCATTGGTTATAATCGCTATTGCGGGGCAGGCGCAGCAGCCGGGTGCCATCACGCAGTTCCGGACGATCCGGCTGACGCGAGAGAAACCCGAACACTGACCGCGTCATTCGTCATCCCCACCAAATGGCCCCAACCGAGTGGCCTCGACCCTCAGCCCCAATGCGCTTGCTGCGTCAGCGCCGTGCCGCCTTTGGCACCGTCAGACCGGAACCTGACAGGGCCGACACGATATCGTCCATCGGCGCCAACTGCTCCAGCGGGCCGATAGCCGACAGAGTCGGCGGACCACCATCAAAGAACAGCCGGCCGGCAAGATCGGTCAGCCGCTCGACGGTAATGCCTTCCAGCCGTTCCATCAGCTCCGGATTGGAGATCGGCCGGCCGTAGAGCATCATCTGCCGGGCGATCTGGCCGGCGCGGGCGGCAGGGCTTTCCTGGCCCATCAGCAATTGCGCGCGGATCTGGGCGCGCGAGCGGTCGATTTCCTGCTGGTCGATCGAGACAGCAGCCTTGCGCAGTTCCTCAATGATCACAGGCACCAGTTCCGGCAGGTTTTCGCCGCCGGTGGCGGCATGAATGCCGAAAATACCGGTATCGGAAAAGCCCCAGTGGAAGGCATAGACCGAATAGCACAGACCGCGGAATTCGCGCACTTCCTGGAACAGCCGGGACGACATGCCGCCGCCCAGAATATTGGCCAGGACCTGCGAGGCATAGAAATCGCGCGCGTGATAGGCGCGGCCTTCAAAACCGAGCAGCAGCTGCGTATCCATCAGGTCGCGGCTTTCGCGCACCTCGCCGCCGGTATAGCGGGCAGGGGTGACGAGCGGCGAGACATCTGGCTTGGTGCGCAGCGTCGAAAACCGGTCTTCGACCTGGCGCACGAAACTGTCGTGATCGACGGCGCCGGCGGCCACCACGAACATGCGGTCGGTGGTGTAGTTGCGCGCCATATAGGAGCGGATCTGGTCGCTGGTGAAACCGTCGACGGTCTCAGGCGTGCCCAGAATGCCGCGCCCGACCGTCTGGTCGCGAAACGCAGTTTCGGCAAAGCGGTCGAACACGACATCGTCAGGCGTGTCGCAGGCCGCGCCGATTTCCTGCAGAATTACATGCTTTTCGCGTATCAGTTCTTCATCGGCAAAGGCCGAATCGGTCAGGATGTCAGCAAGAATATCGACGGCCAGCGGCACGTCATCCTTGAGCACCCGGGCGTAATAGGAGGTGGTCTCCGTCGAGGTCGCGGCATTCAGCTCGCCGCCGACATTCTCGATTTCCTCGGCGATCGCGCGAGCGCTGCGCCGCCTGGTGCCCTTGAAGGCCATATGTTCGAGAAGATGGGCAATGCCATGCTCCTCGGCGGTCTCATCGCGCGAGCCTGACTTGACCCAGACACCCAGCGCGACGCTTTCCAGATGCGGCATTTTCTCGGTAACGACCGTCAGCCCCGAAGGCAGGCGGGTGCACTCAACATTCATGGTCCGTCTTTCCGCGTTTCCCATAGCGTCCTTTCGTCGGCTGCATAATGTTCACTCAAATCGCGAACGATTTCAGGACTTATGCACGAGCGCGCGAATGAGCGGAGATGAAAGCCTCCACCACGTCGAGCTCGCCGGCCAGGACGTCGAAACGCTCCTCCCTGTCCATAAGATCAGCAAGCCACGTCGGAAGCGCGGGGTCAATACCCGATGCCGATTTTACCGCTGCCGGGAATTTGGCGGGATGCGCGGTCGCCAGCGTCACCATCGGGCTTTGCGGCTTTTCAAACTTGGCCGCGACGGCCACGCCGCAGGCCGTATGCGGATCAAGCAGATAGCCGGTTTCGGCCAAAGTCGTGCGGATGGTTTTCGCCACATCCTTTTCGGTGGCACGGCCGGCGCGGAACACCTTGCGGATGTTTTTCAGCGTCTCCGGCCCGATGTCGAAGGCGCTCGACTGCTTCAGCGAGGCCATCTGCCGGCGGATCTCACCGGCATCGCGGCCGCAGGCTTCAAACAGCAGCCGCTCGAAATTGGACGAGATCTGGATATCCATCGACGGCGAGGTGGTGGCCTTGACGCCGCGCATCTCGTAGCGCCCGGTCTTCAGCGTGCGGGCGAGAATGTCGTTGTCATTGGTGGCAATGACCAGCTTGTCGATCGGCAGACCCATTTCGCGCGCGACGTAACCGGCGAAAATATCGCCGAAATTGCCTGTGGGCACGGTGAACGAGATCTTCCTGTCAGGGCCGCCCAGCGCCAGCGCCGCCGTGAAATAATAGACAACCTGGGCCATGATTCGCGCCCAGTTGATCGAATTGACGCCCGACAGCTTCACGCTGTCGCGGAAGCTGACATGGTTGAACATCGCTTTGACCAGATCCTGGCAATCGTCGAAATTGCCTTCGATAGCGACTGCCCGCACGTTTGCGGCTGTGCTCGAGGTCATCTGACGCTGCTGCACCGGCGAGACCTTGCCCTTGGGAAACAGGATGAAGATATCGACATTGTCCAGCCCGGCAAAGGCGTCGATGGCGGCACCGCCTGTGTCGCCCGAGGTGGCGCCGACGATGGTGGCGCGTTCGCCACGGGCTTTCAGCACATGATCCATCAGCCGGCCGAGCAATTGCATCGCCACGTCTTTGAAGGCCAGCGTCGTGCCGTGGAACAGTTCGAGAATGAAGGCATTCGGCCCGGTTTGCACCAGCGGTGCCACGGCCGGATGGCGGAAAGTGGCATAGGCCCCGTCGATCATCGCCTTCAACGCGGCGTCTTCGATTTCGCCATCGACAAAGGGTTTCAATACGGCAAAGGCGACCTCCTGATAGGTCTTGCCGCGCAGCGCCCGGATATCGCGCTTGGTCATTTTCGGCCATTCGCGGGGCAGGTAAAGACCGCCGTCCCGAGCAAGTCCGGCCAGAAGCGCATCGCAGAATGTCAGAGCGGGCGCTTCGCCGCGAGTGGAAATAAAGTCCATGCCAATATCCTCGGTCTTGCAACAGGTCGCGGCCATCGATGATCCCAAGTCTTGACGCTGCTTTGCTGAAAATTGCAACAAAGCCCACGCCAGTGCATCGATTTTTTGCCACGGCGCTGGTATAGACCATCGCCAACCGATAAGGAAAGGCTGATTACAGCAGTTTTTCGACAGGAAATCCGGCAGTAAGCCAGCGATGGCCAGCCGATGACCAAACGGTGCTACAACGGTGCCCAAGCGGTTCGACGTCATGATGCAGAAGGTGTGACCTGGTGTTTCAATCTCTAATGCGCGGCACGGCCGCTGTTTCCCTGGCTGTCATTCTGGCTGGTTGCAGCACCAGCGGTTCAGGCCCTTCAACCGGCGGCAGCCTGTTCAGTTCCAATGCCACGGCCCCCGTGTCCGGCGCCAACACCGCCAATGCGCCCGCCGCATCGGGTGGCGCGGTCGTGCAGGGGACATGCCCGCAGATCTCGCTGCGCGACGGCACGGCCTACTATCGCACCTATGCCAAGCCGGGCTCCAAGGACCCACAGGACGTGGTGTTCCAGGCGTCGCTTGCCGAAACAACCCGCGCCTGCACCCAGAACGAGAGCACGATGACCGTCAAGGTCCAGGTGGCCGGCCGGCTTGTCGCCGGTCCGCAGGGTCATGCCGGCTCGCTGTCGCTGCCAATCCGGGTGGCCGTTATGAACGGCGACACGGTCGTGTCCTCGCAACTGGTGCCGTTTACCGCAAACCTGGCCAGCGCCGACCAGCCGGCACAGTTCCTCTTCACCCATGAAGTGAGCATAGCCGCCAATCCGTCGACCTCGACCCAGATCTTCGTCGGTTTCGATGAAGGCCCGCCGAAGGCCGCTGCCAAGCCTAAGAAGCATAAGTAAAGCCGACTTGCGCATCTGGGCTTGGGCGGGTTCTGCTGCATAATTCCTTAAATCGGAATCGATTTATGGAGAAAATTATGCAGCAGATTTAAAGTGTTACAGCGTCCTTCGTGCGTTTTATAAAACGCACGGCGCTGTAGCAGGGTAGGGCAGGCGTAAGGGGTCTGGGGTGAAGGTCACGGTCATTCGCAATCCTGTTGCGGGCGGTGCTGGCGCATGGCCGCAGATCGCCGAGGCGCTGGCACGGGTATTTCCCGGCTATGCCCTCGTCGAAACCGAGCGCGGCCGCACGGCAGCCCAGGCGCGGGCTGCGGTCACTGACGCCACCGATCTTGTGTTGGCGGTCGGCGGCGACGGCACCGTGGGGCAGGTGGTCGAGGGTGTGCTGACCTCGTCCTTTCCGCAGACGCCGTTCACATTCCTGCCCGGCGGCACCGGATCGGATTTCTCCCGTAATTTTCGCTGGCCGGACAGTGTCGAACAGCGCCTGCAGGCGATTTCCACGGCCACCCCGCGCCGTATCGATGTCGGCCTTTTGCAGTGTCGGGGCCAGGATGGCACGGTCAGCGCCAGTCATTTCATCAATATCGCCAGCGCGGGCGTGTCCGGGGAAATGGTCGAGGCCGTCGAAGCCTCACGCGGCAAGTCCCGCCTGCCGGCATCGCTGCGCTACCGGTTGATCGCGCTCCAGCGCATTTTCGGCTATCGTGGTGGCAGCCTGCGGATATCGGTCGACGGCCGCAGTATCCATGACGGTCCGGTTCTGGTTGCGGCTTTCTGCAATGGCGGCTGGTTTGGCGCCGGCGTTGCGGCAGCGCCCGATGCGATGCTCGATGACGGCCTGCTTGAGGTCGTTATTTGCCGCCATCGCGGCCTGCTCGGCAATCTCTCGACCTTTGCCGCCTTTTCAGGAGCCGGCAAGGGCGATCGGCCGGCAACGGTCATGGATCGTGGCACGGTGATCGAGATCGAACCGACGACGGTGCCAGCTTTGTCGGCGGAGGCGGATGGAGAGGTGATCCAGCCGGGGGCGTTGCGGATCACCGTTCTGCCAAAGGCGCTCACGGTCAGGCTGCCGCAGGCGGTTAGGCCGTTCTGATGGATGCGGCCCGCACTAGAGCATCGTGCCGAAAATCGAAATCGGAACAATGCTCTAGATTTTTGTTTTTGCATCGGATTTTTCCGAAAACCGGTTCCCACTTTTCGGTCCGATGCTCTATTTAAAGCGCGCCTTCCCATTCGGCCATGGCGGCAATCACGGCCGGCAGATCGACCATGCGGGAAATCACCGTTTCCGCGCCGGCTTCCGTCAGCTTGTCGGCATGGGAGGGATAGGTGTGGGATGCCCCGGTAAAGCCGATCACCCGCATGCCGGCCTCACGCGCAGCATGCACGCCGTGCACGCTGTCTTCGACAACGACGCAATTCCTTGGCTGGACGTTGAACTGGGCAGCGCCATGCAGATAGATATCCGGCTTCGGCTTCACCCGGTCTGCACCCAGATCCTTGGCCGAATAGATATGCGGCGCGAAATGGTCTTTCAGCCCGACCTTGGTCAGCATCATCTCCAGCCGGGGCAAGGAGGAGTTCGAGCAGATGCAGCGCGGCCCGGCAAGCCGTGACAGCGCATAGATCACGCCTTCCACCAGCTTGACTTCGCGGGTGAGTTTCTGGTCGAGCAGCGTTTCCGATTTGTCGAGCAGGCTGGCCGAAAGCGGAATATCGACTTCCTTTTCGATCGACAGCAGGATGTTCTTCCAGGTCATGCCGGCGAAACGCTCGCCCATTTCCTCGACGGAAATCGGATAGCCGGCCTCGGTCAGAAGCTTCGATTCCACCTTGGCGGCGATAATCTCGGAATCGACGAGCACGCCGTCGCAATCGAAAAGGGTAAGGTCGAAACCAGCCATGATCCTGTCCTGTCGTGGGAAACGCGCCCTGCCTACACGATGCGGCCGCAAAGAACAATCGCGCAAGCGCTGTTGAATGCTCATGGCTGCCTTGCGCCGCTCTCGACAAATGACCGCACCGGCCTTTTCGTTTTTGCATCGGATTATCCGAAAACCGGTTTCCACTTTTTTGTCCGATGCTCTAATCAAGTGGGCATGAGCAAAGCCAAGGATGACACGATCGCTGCAAGAATTGCCCGCGCGTTGGCCACACGCATCGTGCATGGTCAATTGCAGCCCGGCATGCGTCTGGCGCAGGACCATATCGCCGAGGAATTTTCGGTAAGCCAGGTGCCGGTGCGCGAGGCCTTTCGCCGGCTGGAGGCGCAGGGCCTGGTGATCAGCCTGCCGCGCCGGGGCGTGCGGGTGGCGAGTTTCGACCTGAAGCAGGTGCGCGAAGTCGCCGAAATGCGGGCGGCTCTTGAGGTGCTCGCCCTGAAACACGCAGCACCTCATCTGACATCCGCCATTTTAGATGAAGCGGAAGCCGCCACCGTCGCCTGCGACAGCGCTGATAATGTCGAGGACTGGGAGGCAGCCAATCGCCGGTTTCACCGGCTGATCGTCTCCACCTGCGACATGCCAAGGCTTTTGGCTGCCATCGACGACCTGCATGCCGTCAGCGCGCATTTCCTGCTCGCCGGTTGGCAAAGTGGCTGGGAGCGCCGTACCGATCACGATCACCGCGCCATTCTCGATGCCCTGCGTCGTCACGCCGTTGCCGAGGCCGCCACCATTCTCGAGCGCCATGTGCAATGGATCGGCCGCGCGCCTGCCGCCCGCCGTGGCGAGCCGCAACCGGATCGGTTTGCGATCGTCGGATAAGTTCCGGGTTCTGCTGGAGACGAAACGCGGTAAAACTCGGGCCGCACCGGGTCCCAGTCGGACCCGGCCAATTCAGGAGGACCGGTCATGACGATCAGGCTGCGCGGCCATCATCTTCTCTGCATGCTGACCTTTGTCGGCAAGGGCTATACGGCTGATTTTACCGCCAAATATCGGCTGATTGCCGCCCGCCTGAGTGACGGTGAGGCGATCGAGATCGTCGATGGTCCCGACGATATCTGTCAGCCGCTTCTGACTGAGCCGACGGCCCATTGTCGACAAGACAGCGTGCTTGAGCGCGACGCCAAGGCGCTCGCTGCCGTGTCTGCCCTGCTGGCGCGCCCGGTTGCGACAGGTACGGTGATCGTGCCGGATGCGGCTTTCCTGGAGCAGATGAGAGCAGCCTTTGCATCAGGGGTCGTGCGCGATGCCTGCGTGGCCTGCGAATGGGTACCGCTTTGCGACAAAATTGCAGCCGACGGCTATGGCGGCGTGCTGGTTCAGCCCGCCAAGCAGGCGCCGTATCCATGACGTTTCTCGGTTCCCGCAAGCGACCGCCTGAAATTGCATGGAAATTTACGCTCACCGTTCAGCATTTGGTAACCAAGTTCGGTAACCATAGGCACTGTTAATTCAGTGCTGCGTCAGCGTAACCAGTGAGTATTTCATGGCCTCTGTTTTCCCGCTCGCCGACCTTCGTCGCTCCAACGATCCCTTCGCCTGGATGAACAGTATCATCAAGGGCGATTGTGTTGCGGCCTTGGAGGCACTGCCGGACCAATCGGTGGATGCGATTTTTGCGGATCCGCCGTATAACCTGCAGTTGGGAGGCATGCTCCACCGGCCGGATCAGTCTGTTGTCGACGCCGTGGACGATGCCTGGGACCAGTTCGCCTCTTTCGAGGTCTATGATGCCTTCACACGCGCCTGGCTGCTTGCTTGCCGGCGCGTGTTGAAGCCGCATGGCACGATCTGGGTGATCGGCTCTTACCATAATATCTTCCGGGTCGGCGCGACGCTGCAGGATCTGAATTTCTGGATCTTGAACGACATCGTCTGGCGCAAGACCAATCCCATGCCCAATTTCAAGGGTCGCCGTTTCCAGAACGCCCATGAAACCATGATCTGGGCTTCGCGTGACGCCAAGGCCAAGGGCTACACTTTCAACTACGATGCGCTGAAGGCGTCTAACGACGACGTGCAGATGCGCTCCGACTGGCTGTTCCCAATCTGCTCGGGCGGCGAACGCCTGAAGGGTGAGGACGGCAAAAAGATCCATCCAACCCAGAAGCCGGAAGCCCTGCTGGCGCGCGTCATACTTGCCTCGACCAAGCCCGGCGATGTCGTGCTCGATCCCTTCTTCGGTTCCGGCACCACAGGCGCCGTCGCCAAGCGGCTTGGCCGAAACTTCGTCGGTATCGAGCGCGAGCAGGACTATATCGATGCGGCATCGGCCCGGATCGACGCCGTCGAGCCACTGGGCAAAGTGGAACTGACCGTGCTGACCGGCAAGAAGGCCGAACCGCGCGTCGCCTTCAACACGCTGCTGGATGCCGGTCTGCTGCAACCCGGCCAGGTTCTGTCCTGCGAAAAGCGCCGTCACCAGGCGGTGGTCCGCGCCGATGGCACACTGGTCTCAGGCACGGAAGCCGGCTCCATCCACCGGGTCGGTGCCCGCGTGCGCGGCCTTGACGCCTGCAACGGCTGGACCTTCTGGCACTACGAGGAGCGCGGCGCTTTAAAGCCGATCGACGAATTGCGCAGCCGCGTGCGCGCCAGCATGGGCAAGCTTGCCGAATAATTCGCAGTTGCCACTGGCCGGCGACCCGTTCAACCGAATTCATCGGTGTTTGTATTCAGTCCCGATGAGCATGGCGATGCCCGGACCACAGACCGGGCATCGCCTGACGGGCTTGTTGATCCGATCATCGACATCTTGCGCCGCTATGGTTTGGCTGCTGTGTTGTACAACAATACATGTTTCTCCAAGTCTATCGCCTGGGTTGCGAATTCTATTCATTCTTTAAATTAGATATTTATTAATAGTCACTTAGCCGCCTTTTTTATCGGTGCTAAACAGGTTCGGACAAGTCTGCCGCTTTATTTGCTGTCTTCGACATTTATCGAGGGCAAGCATTGACCATTCTTTACAGACAGGCACTGGAGCAGTTTAGGGAAGGCGCCTATGACGCGGCCCTTTCGACCGCTTCGCGTCTGCTGCAGGATGGTGGCGAGAATGCCGATGCGCTGATCCTGGCGGCCTCGGTGCATGAGCGGCTCGGCAGTCGGTTGGAAGCCGCTGATCTGTTTGAGCGGGCGATCGCTCTCGATCCGGTGCGCCGCCGCGAGCTCGGTTTTCGCGCCTGCTCCCATTACCTGGAGGGCGGTCGGGCGGATCTCGCGCTGCGCGCGCTGCTGGCGCTCTATCCGCATTGCCCAGATGATGTCGAGATCAATCATTCCATCTGCAGCCTCTACCGCGATGCCGGGCGATATCCAGATGCGGTTCCCTACGCCGAAAAGCTGCTCACGCTTGGCCGCGATTTCGATCACTGGCTGAATGCCGGGATGATCATGGTTGGAACGGGGCATCCGGACAAGGCGCTGCCGGTGCTGAAGGCCGCACACGCCGCCCGCCCGGATGAGCGCTTGGCGCTGACAGAACTGTTCTGGTGTGCCACCGCTCTGTGTGATTTCGATTTGAGCCGCGAGCTGCAGGCGAAGCTGGAAGCCGCCTATGAGGCTGACGGCATGCAGCTGGATATCCGCGAAAACGTGTTTCGTTCGCTGCACTGGTCCGGCGACGAGGCTTATCATGTGTTGAGCGCTTTGAAGACGGCCGAGCAGCACATGGGCAGGGTAGTGCCGAGGCAGGCTTATCGCCGCCAGCCCGGGCGCCGGCTGCGGGTCGGTTACGTCTCTTCCGATTTCTATCAGCAGGCGACGCTGGTTCTTTTGACTGGCATGCTGGAGCATCACGACCGTGACCGGTTCGAGGTCTTTGGCATCTGCCATACCGCAGCAGTAAACCGAAAAGGTCCGCTGCGTCACCGTTTCCTTGAGGCTATCGAACATTATGTCGACATCCTCGATCTCACCGACGATCAGGCCGCTGCCGCCATACGGCGGCTGGATCTCGACATATTGGTCGACCTCAAGGGATTTACATTCGACAACAGGCTGGGAATCTTCTGCCGCAGACCGGCACCGGTGCAGGTGAGCTATCTCGGCTTTCCCGGCAGCGTCGCCGGGGTGGGTATCGATTACGCCATCGCAGATGCCTTCGTCGCTCCGCCGTCGTCCGAGCAGTTCTACGCCGAAAGAATCATCCGGCTGCCAAACAGCTATCAGTGCAACGACAACAACCGTGAACGGGTGGCGCGGGAAGGCTCGCGTAGCCGTTATGGCTTGCCGGAAGAGGGTGTAGTCTTCTCATCCTTCAATCAGGCCGTGAAGATACGCGATCAGGTGTTCACAACCTGGATGCAGATCCTGAAATCGGTTGATCGCTCGGTGCTTTGGCTGCTTGATATGCCGCCGGTGGCACGGAACAACTTGCGTGACGCCGCTGCCCGACTTGGGGTGGAACCGGATCGTTTGATTTTTGCCCCGAGGATTGTGGTGGCAGATCATCTTCGCCGGCTGGCGCATGTCGATATCGCGCTCGACACGTCGCCGTGTAATGGCCATACGACGACGGCCGACGCGCTTTGGGCCGCTGTGCCCGTTCTGACCTGGAAAGGCTCTAGTTTTGCCAGCCGTGTCAGCGAAAGTCTTTTGAATGCCGTTGGCCTCCAAGAATTGGTGGCAGACGGTCTCGACGAATTCGGCTGCCTGGCGGTCGAACTGGCGCAGGATGAGGTCCGCCAATCTCACCTGCGCCAGCATCTCATTCGCGCGCGCGACACCGCGCCGCTGTTCGACACGCCACGCTTTACCCGCGATTTCGAGACTGCGCTCGAGGCAATCTGTTCTGATGCCGAAAGGGCTTGATTTTAACTCTGGGTTGACGGAGCCTCTGGCGCTTCCAGGAAAAGTGAAAACGGCTTTTTCTGGAGAAGCATAGGGAAGCTCAGGCGTTTCGGGAGGATAGAATGGAGATCACGACGGTGCAGCAACTGGTGGAGCTCTATGGCTCCCCTCGGGAAACCTCGCTTGCCAAGGAAATCGACCACCTCAACGCCGACTATGCCGCCTTTGTCAAAGCCTCGCCCTTCATCTTGTTGGCGACTATCGGCCCTGACGGCACAGATTGCTCGCCCAAGGGCGATGCCCCCGGCTTCGTCGACATCCTCGACGACCGCACGCTCGCCATCCCCGACCGCCCGGGCAATAACCGCATCGACAATCTGAAGAATATCATCAACGACGGCCGCGCCTCGGTGCTGTTTCTCATTCCCGGTGTCGGCGAGACGCTGCGTGTCAATGGCCGCGCCAGGATCAGCGCTGAGCCTGACCTCCTGGCGCGCTTTGCCGTCGACGGCAAACTGCCGAAGACCGTCATTCTGCTGGCCATCGACAGCGTCTATTTCCACTGCGCCAAGTCGATCATGCGCTCCAAGCTGTGGGATCCGGCGGGCCATGTCGAGCGCTCCAGCCTGCCCTCGGCGGGCCAGATCCTGAAAAACATCGTCAACGGTTTCGACGGCGAGGCCTATGACCAGGAATTGCCGGAGCGGGCGAGGAAGAGCCTCTATTGAATGGTAGGACATTTTAGACATCATGACTGTTGATGTGACCGGACGGATCCGATCGCTCTATTCGCAGGGGCAATTCCAGTTGGCGCTTGACGAAGCGAAGGCTCTGCCGCCGGAGCTTGCCGATGATCCCGTCATGGTGGTGATTGCCGGTCAATGCCTTTACAAGCTCGGCCATGCCGAAGCGGCCGCAGACCATTACGTGCGGGCGGCGGAGCATCTTGGCGGCAATGGTGCACAATTGCGCTTGTTGGCCTACGACCTCTACAAGAACAACGGGCGGCGGGAAAAAGCCGTGGCGCTCGCCGAGCCGATCCTGAAGGATAATCCCCGCCATCTCGAGGCAGCGCTTTTGTGTCGCAGTCGGCTTTTCGAGTTCGCGATGCTCGACGAACTCAAACGGGACAATGAGGCCGCAGCGAAAGGGATTGCTGCGGGCGACGACTTTGCCATTTCCTGCGAAATTCCGCTGAACGCGCTGTACTGGTGCGATGACGAGAGCCTGCTTGCCCGACTATCGGACCAGGAAAAATCGACCATTTCTCCAGAGGTCAGGCAGGCGCGCCGCACCCGGCCGCATATCTATGGCGAGAAGATCCGGGTCGGCTATCTCTCCGGCGATTTTACCAGCAATCACGCCGTTATAGTCAATCTGCAGGGTGTCCTTGAGCGCCATGATCGGGATCGCTTCGAGATCATCCTCTATTGCAACACCACGCAGGCGAAGATCGACCGGGACAATGGCGCGCGGGCGCGGATGGGCACGATCAAGCGGATCGCCGACCTCTCAACCCACGCAGCCGCCGAACTGATCAGGGGCGACGGTGTCGACATCCTTATCGATCTGCAAGGGCATACCCAGGATGCCAGGATCGATTTGATCAATTCGGGTCTGGCGCCGATCCAGGTGAACTGGCTGGGCTTTCCCGGCAGCGGTACGGGCATCGACTGCGATTACATCATCGGCGACAGGGTCGTGACGCCAGACAGCAGCAAGCCCTTCTATCACGAAAAATTCTGCCGCCTGCCAGAGACTTACGAGCCCAACGACAACATCAACCGGCCCTTGCCGCCGCCTGCGCCGCGAACGGCGCTGGGGCTGCCGGACGATAAATTCGTCTTTGCCTCGTTCAACAATATCAGGAAGCTCAGCCCGCAGACCGCCGAGGCTTGGGCAACCATCATGCAAGCGCAGCCAGACAGCGTGATGTGTCTGCTGTGCGAGCCCGAGCGTGCCCGCGACAATCTACGCGGCTATTTCGGGCGGCAGGGGATTGCCGCCGACCGGCTGATCTTCGTGCCGCCGCTCAATTACGCTCAACATCTGGGCCGCGTGCAGGCCGTTGACCTCGTGCTCGACAGCTTTCCCTATTGCGGCCACACCACCACATCCGACTGCCTCTGGGCCGGCGTGCCGGTGCTGGCGTTGAGAGGCCGCAGTTTCGCATCCAGAGTGTCGGAAAGTCTGCTGAGGGCGCTCGACATTCCCGAACTCGTAGCGCCGACCGTCGAGGACTATATTTCCCAGGCGCTGGATCTTGCCCGTGACCGATCCCGCCTCGCGGCTCTGCGCGCGCGGATTGCCGCGAACAGGCACACGACGCCGCTCTTCGATACCGACCGCTTTACCCGGCATCTCGAAGACGCCTATGCGATGATGGTCGAGCGGGCGCGGGCAGGGCTGGAGCCTGACCATATCGATGTTCCGGCCCGGGTTTAGATGTAACGTCACCCTGCGTCGTCAGAGCAATGTCTTCTCACAAGCTCGAATTTGTCAGGGAAAAGCGGAATCCGGTTTTCCCGAAAAGACAAACGACAACAAAAACGATCTAGAATGACGCATCAACGAGATCACGGATATCGACGCAGGCAAGCCGCTGCAACGCGCTTGCAGAGGCCAGCCTCACTTCGGGATTTTCTTCAACCGCACGCCCATACCAGTATTTGGCAGCATGCAGGTCACCGATCGTCTCGTAACAGGCTCCGAGCCGCTCCCCAAGATATCCAGCATCGAGAGACTGATCGCCATCGGCCATGAACAGATAGATCTTGATCGCATCCGCGCTCCGGCCCGCCTTGATGAGCTCCTTGGCACACAGCTCCAGCTGATTGAAATTATACCCAGCGCTTTCCCCTGCATCTGACGCCAATCATATATCGATCAACTCAATCTTCAGCCGTTTTCCCACGGAACGGGCAGCTCTGTCGAGCGTATCGAGCGACACCGCCACGTTGTGCGGATCGAGAACCCGTTTAACCTGCGTTCGACTGGTGCCCATTTTCGAGGCCATGTCTGACTTGCTGATGGATTGCTCTTTGCGCGCCTCCTCGATCTGCCAGCTCAAAACTCTCTTGATCGCTTCGCCGTAAACTTCTTGCCTCTCACCGATCTCATCGAGGAAATCTTCAAGGCTACCGCCAACACAGGACTGATGTTCAGTCATGTTTTCTTCCTCTTTTCGCTCTTCTTCAACCGCTTGGACCTCTCGAGGTAGTCCTTCCAACGCCGAACAGCGAGGTTGATCGCCTCCTGCTGACAATCCTTGCCTTCTTCGCCATGCAGAAGGAGCATCAGGCCATTATCAATTCCGAAATAGGTTCTGGCTTCGACTCTACCATTTTTTATGGTCGACCGCACTTCGCGCACGCCGTCCCTGATCGCCCTGCTAATCGGCATTCCGACCGGCCAACCGTATTCGACGGTCGCAATATCGGCTCCAACGCGATGCCGATCCACTTTCTCTAGCGATTTCAGCCAGTCCTTCACGGGTTCCGCGCCCTCTTCAGTCATGAAGAATTTGGCAATGATACGCTTCATCGAAAAGCCTTGTACCGTATACGGTTCATTTTCGCAATAAAATGATTTTACGCCTATCTGCAACATCATTCTTCGACAGGGTGCTGGGCAGATCCTTCACACCGCCTCGCGCAGTTGCTCCGCCGTTTGCAGATCCACGGAGACCAGCTGGCTAACGCCCTGTTCGGCCATGGTGACACCGAAGAGACGGTTCATGCGGGCCATGGTGATGGGGTTGTGGGTGATGATCACGAAACGGGTCTGGGTCGAGGCCGCCATTTCATCCATCAGATTGCAATAGCGCTCGACATTGTGGTCGTCGAGCGGCGCGTCCACTTCGTCGAGAACGCAGATCGGCGCGGGATTGGTGAGGAAGACGGCGAAGATCAGCGCCATGGCCGTCAGCGCCTGCTCGCCGCCCGACAAAAGCGTCATGGTCTGCGGCTTCTTGCCCGGCGGGCGGGCAAGGATTTCGAGGCCCGCATCCAGCGGATCGTCGCTTTCGATCAGCTGCAATTCCGCCGTGCCGCCGTTGAACAGATGGGTGAACAGCCGCTGGAACTGGGCATTGACCACGTCGAAGGCGGCAATCAGGCGCTCGCGGCCTTCGCGGTTGAGGCTCTGGATGGCGCCGCGCAGCTTGCGGATCGCATCGATCACGTCGTCGCGCTCCTTGATCAGGGCGGCGAGTTTGTCGGACAGTTCCTTCTGCTCCTCATCGGCGCGCAGGTTGACGGCGCCGAGCCGTTCGCGCTCCATCTTCAGCCGGTCCAGCTCGCGCTCGACCTCGCGCAGGTCCGGCAGCGCATCGTCGGGCTTCAAGCCAGTCAGGCGGAAGGCCTCGTGCGGGCCGACATTCAGTGCCTCCTGAATGCGCGCCTCGGCATCCTTGCGCCGCTCGCGGCCGGACAAGACCCGCTCTTCCGCCCGGCCACGGCGCTCGCGCGCTTCGGCCAGTGCAGAGAGGGCGGCGGCGGCGGCCTGGTCGGCCTGGCGCTGGCGGGCTTCCGCCTCCACCAGCCGGTCGGCGGCGGCCTTGCGGGTCGCCTCGGCCTTGTCGAGTTCGGCGATCAGCAGGCGCCGCTTCTCGTCGAATTCATCGGGTGCGGCCTCAAGCTCGGCCATTTCGTCACGGGCTTCTTCCTCGCGCGCCTGCAGCGTGGCGATATGGGCGCCGGCGCTGGCAGCGCGCTCTTCCCAGCTCTGCCGCTCCTGGCGGATCGCCATGATCCGGCGGCGGCGCTGGTCGTTTTCGCGGGCAAAGCCTTCGTGGCGGGCGCGGGCCTCGGCCACCAGTCCGCGACCGGTCGCGACCTCCATCTGCAACTGCCGCAACTGTTCGTCGAGCGCGGTCAGGTCCGCCTGGTCGGAAAGCGCAATCTGCGCTTCCTCCATCAGGCTTTCGGCTTCTTCGATCTGGGCGCGAAGGCCACTGACGGCCTCTTCCACCACGGCGCGTCGGCGCAACAGCTCGCCGCTGGCGCGTTCGGCTGATGTCAGGGCATCGCGGGCGTCAGTCAATTGGCGCAGCACCAGCCTTTGGCGCTCGCGGGCTTCGGTCAGGCGCGCTTCCGCCCGGGCCAGTGCCTCACGGACCGCCGAGAGCTGCTCTTCGGCGTCTTCGAGCGTGATCCGCGCGTCCTCAGTCTGGTCTTCCAGCGCCTTTAGCCGGTTCTTCTGGGCAAGCCGCAGCGCCGCCGCACTCGGCGCTTCCGAGCCGGTGACATGGCCATCCCAGCGATAGACCGCGCCATCTGTGGTCACCAGCCGCTGGCCGGGCTTCAGTGATGCTTGCAGCGCCTTGGCCGTGTCGGCATCGGTGACGCCGATCTGCTTCAGCCGCCGGGCAAGGGCTGCCGGGGTGGAGACATGGGCGGACAGCGGCTCGATACCCTCAGGCAGATCAGGATCACCGCCGTCGGGACCGGGCATGGCCCAATGGGCAGGCGCATCGGGGTCGAGAGGGCTTTCCAGATCGTCGCCAAGTGCTGCACCCAGCGCCGTCTCAAAGCCACGCGCCACCGTCAGCGCCTCGGCAACAGGCGAAAACGCGCTGCCGCTGGCTGAGGCCGCCAGCATCCGGGCAATGGTCTTGGCCTCGGTTTCAAGCGCGGCCAAAGCAGAGCGAGCAGTGTCAACCGGGCCGCGCGCCAGCGTCTCGGCCCGGCGCGCCTGCGCCAACCCATCCTCAGCCTCGGCAACGGCGGTTTCGGCCTCTTCCACGGCATATTCACCGGCTTCGACCGCCTCGCGCTTTTCCTCCGGATCCGGCAAAGCCGCCAGCTTTTCGGCAACGGCGGCTAGATCGCGGCTGGCATCCTCGGCCTGACGCTCCAGCCGCAGCCGCTTGTCGGCGAGGTCGCGCAGTGCCCGTTCCAGCTGGTTGCGACCGGCAGCGGCTTCGGCACGCTCGGCGGTGACGGATGTGAAGCGGGCTTCGCTGTCGGCAAGGGTGGCCGAGGCGTCCTCGAAGGCGATGCGCAGCTCCTCGGCCTGCTCGCCGCTTTCGGAAAGAACCTCTTCCAGCTCGGCTTCTTCGCTCGCCAGCCGCTCGAGGATCTCGGCATTGTCATCGACCAGCCGCTGTTCTCGGGCAATGTCTTCCGCCAATTGCATCAGCCGCCGGGTCAGCTCGTCGCGGCGCTTGAACAGCCGTCCGGCGTCCTCTTCCAGCTGGCTGCGGGCAATCTGCAGCCGTTGCAGCGAGGCGGCCGCCTTGACTTCCTCGTCACGCAATTCAGGCAGTTGCAGGCTGGCGATGGCTTGCGCCTTGGCGGCTTCCATCTGTTCCTGGGCACGCTCGGCCACCAGCGATGTCGTCTCGGTCAGTGCCGCCTCGGCCTCGGCCTCGGCGCTGCGCGCTTCCGTCCAGCGAATATGCAGCAGCATGGCATCGCGAGAGCGGATATCGGCCGACAGCATTTTGAAGCGGTTGGCCTGCCTGGCCTGGCGCTTCAGGCTTTCGATCTGGCTTTCCAGCTGGGCGACGATATCCTCCAGCCGCTCCAGATTGGTTTCGGCGGCACGCAGCCTCAGTTCCGCCTCATGGCGGCGCGAATGCAGGCCGGAAATGCCGGCGGCCTCTTCCAGCAATTGCCGGCGGGCCTGCGGCTTTGCCTGGATCAGCTCGCCGATGCGGCCCTGGCCGACCATGGAGGGTGAGCGCGCGCCCGTCGAGGCGTCGGCAAACAGCAATTGCACATCCTTGGCGCGGGCTTCCTTGCCATTGATGCGATAGACCGAGCCGTTTTCCCGCTCGATGCGGCGGCTGACCTGGATTTCGTCCGCGTCATTGAAGGCGGCGGGCGCGGTGCGGTCTGAATTATCGAGATAAAGCCCAACTTCCGCCGAATTGCGGGCGGGGCGGTTGCCGGAGCCGGAAAAGATCACGTCGTCCATGCCCGACGCGCGCATGTTCTTATAGGAGTTTTCCCCCATCACCCAGCGCAGCGCCTCGACCAGATTGGACTTGCCGCAGCCGTTCGGCCCGACGACACCGGTCAATCCGCGCTCGATGATGAATTCGGTGGGCTCGACGAAGGACTTGAAGCCGACGACCCGAAGCTTGGTGAACTTCATGGGTGGGCCTCGGGGGCAGGGGCTTGGCAAGGGTATGGCAGCGCCGTTTTAGCCAGAACTACCCCCTCTGCCCTGCCGGGCATCTCCCCCACAAGGGGGGAGAAGACCAGCGGCACCGCCCCGCGACAATCAGGGCAGGGACGACGCGGCCGGTTTAGCCCCTCCCCCTTGTGGGGAGGGGTTGGGGAGGGGCTCTTTTTCGGGGCCGTAGCCAAATATATCCGGCTCCCAGCAACCTCAACCCCATCTCGCAGCCACAAAAAAACGGGCGCATGGCTTTCGCCACCGCCCGTCTTCATCGGAAATGCAGTGTCAGAGAAGGCTGTCGATGAGGGCCGACATGGTTTCAACCGACATATCTCCAGAATAGCTCTTGCCGTTGATCAGGAAGGTCGGGGTGGCGTTGACGCCGAATTCCTTGGCGCCGCGGTCCCGTATTGCGGTCACATCACCGGCAAGCTTCGTGTTCGTCAAGCAGGCCTGGAAGCTTTCCTGTGTGAAACCGGCCATTTTCGACATTTGCAGCATGGCGCCGCGCACATCGCCATTGTCAGGCGCGGCCCAGGAGCGCTGCTGCTTCAGGAACATGGTGATGAAGGGATAATACTGTTCCGGCGGTGCGCAACGGGCCAGCATGAAGGCGGCGGTCGCGGCGGGGTCGAAAGGGAATTCGCGGAAGACGAAGTAGACCTTGCCGGTATCGATGTATTTCTGCTTGATCGTATCGAAGGTCGTGGCGTGGAAATGGGCGCAATGCGGGCAGGTCATCGAGAAATATTCGACGATCTTGACCGGCGCATCGGCCTTGCCCAATGCCATATCCGGCAGCGCGCCGGGCTTGAGCACTTCGGCCATGTCGACATCGCGGTCGGACTTCGGAATCTCGGCGGCTGCGGCAAAGGCCGGGCTGGCAACACCGGTGAGGGCAAGGCCGGTGGCAGCGGTGGCGATACCGGCCAGGAGATGGCGCTTGGTCAGTTCAAAATTCGACATTGTTTCACCCACATAGAGTAACGATCAGGCTGAAGTTCGCCCCGGTTATAGCGCTCCCTCCCGGTCTGGCAAGCCGATCAGGGCAGTTCGACCGGAGATCGGCTTCCGCACATTGCTTGTTCTATGTGAGGATTTTCGCGCTTAATACAAATTACAATACTGTCATTTCGGCTTTTTCCGCGACAAGACCGCCCGGCCCAGCCGCTCGACCGCTTTTTTCAGGTTATCGCTTTCGAGGCCCTCGGTCATCTCCGCCAGCCGTTTCGCCTGCACCGCATCCAGCGGGCCGGGGCCGCGCTTGTGTCTGGCGGTATTGGAGACCGGCTTTTGCACGATGCGGATCTGGCCGATGGCGGGATAGCCGAAGAAGCCGTTGATGCGGGCGATCAGCTCGCCCTGGGCATGATTGAGGAACAGCGCGCGCGCGCCCTCGCAGGCAATGGTCAGCACACCGGCACTGGACCCGTTGCCTTTGCCGGTCCTGGGCCCGCCCGCATCCTGGCCGGCATAATCGCGCCTTGGCCAGGCAATCTTTTCCGGCCGCGTGCAATCGGCAAAGTCTGCGCCGACGATCTCGTCCCAGGACGACAGAAGCGATGTGGAAATACCGGCGCGCCGCGCGATGACAGGGTCGATCAGGCCATTGGCCAATTCGGCAATCTGCGCTTCACCGCGTTTCTTGAAGGCCATGGCGTGCTGCTGCCTCATGATTGCAACAGGGTCTGCTTGCTACACGCCCTGATTCGCCACCATATATACAGGATGAATGTAAAATCCCGAATATATGCCGAGCCTCAGCCCAGCGCTGGCGAACTGCTGGCCTGGTACGATCGCCATCACCGCGATCTGCCTTGGCGGACCTCGCCGCCGATGGCGGCAAAGGGCCTGCGAGCCAATCCCTATCACGTCTGGCTGTCGGAAGTGATGCTGCAGCAGACGACGGTGCAGGCGGTCAAACCGTATTTCCTCAAATTCCTCGAGCGCTGGCCCACAGTTATCGATCTCGCCCGCGCCCCGACCGAAGACGTCATGGCCGCCTGGGCCGGTCTTGGCTATTATGCGCGGGCGCGCAACCTGAAGAAATGCGCGGAAGCGGTGGCCGATCTGCACGGTGGCATCTTTCCCGATACCCAGGAAGGGCTGCAATCTCTGCCCGGCATCGGCGATTATACTTCGGCTGCAATTGCCGCCATCGCCTTCAACCGGCAGGCCGCCGTGATGGACGGCAATGTCGAGCGGGTTGTCTCAAGGCTTTACGCCATCGACGAGCCGCTGCCGGGCGCCAAGCCTCTCATTAAGGCGAGGGTCGCCGATCTGACGCCCGCCGGCCGGCCTGGCGACTTTGCTCAAGCCATGATGGATCTCGGCGCGACGATCTGCACGCCGAAACGGCCGGCCTGCGCGCTCTGTCCGTTCAACGGCCATTGTCTGGCGCTGCGTGACCATGATCCGGAGCAGTTTCCGGTCAAGGCCGCGAAGAAGGCCAAGCCGGTGCGGCTCGGTGCTGCCTTCGTGGCGCTCGATCAACAAAACCGCATTCTGCTGCGCAAGCGCGGCGACAAGGGCCTGCTCGGCGGCATGACCGAGGTCCCGACGACGGAGTGGACAGCAAGGATCGACGGCGACGACACCGAGGCGAGCGCGCCACTCTCGGCACACTGGCAGCCGAAGGGTGTCATCACCCATGTCTTCACGCATTTCGAACTGCGGCTCACGGTGTTTCTTGCGCAGAGTATCAAGGTGCAGCCGTCAGGTGCTGATCACGGATGGTGGGAACCGCTCATCAATCTTGAAGCCCAGGCGCTGCCGACGGTGATGAAAAAGGTCATCACCCAAGCTATACCCGAGGCCTTCGCAGCAAGGAGATAAGACCAGCATGACTGAGATCAGGCATATCGTTTTCGACATCGGCAAGGTGCTGATCCATTACGATCCCAATATTCCCTTCAGCCGGATCATTCCGGATGCCGAGGAGCGCGCCTGGTTTTTTGCCAATGTCTGCACCCATGACTGGAACCTCGAACAAGACCGTGGCCGGACCTGGACGGATGCCGAGGCACTGCTGATTGCCGACTATCCCGAGCGGGAAGCGCAGATCCGCGCCTTCCGTATCCACTGGCACGAAATGGTCTCCCATGCCTATGAGGGCACGGTGGAGATCTTCAAAGGCCTGATCGACGAGGGCCGCGACGTGACCATGCTGACCAATTTCGCCGCCGACACGTTCAAACAGGCGCAGCAGATCTTCCCATTCCTCACCCTGCCGCGCGGCGTCACTGTTTCGGGCGAAATCGGGCTGATCAAGCCCGACATCGCTATCTATCAGCGCCATGCTGCTGATTTCGGCCTCGACCCGGCCCATACGATTTTCATCGACGATGCCCCGGCCAATGTCGAAGGTGCCAAGGCCGCCGGCTGGCAGGCGGTGCATTTCGAAAATCCCGAAAAGCTGAAAGCCGATCTCAAAAGCCTCGGCGTGCTCTGATGGGTGTTTTTACGCAGTTTCGAACGGGAAACCGGTTCCCACTTTCCCTGGAAATATTGTGATGCCCAAGGTATTTTTGAACGGCCATATCGATAGGTATTTTTGAACGGCCATATCGATGTGCCGCAAGAGCGGCTGGCTGAGGTCGAGGCCGCCCTGCCGCTGCATATCGAGCTGACCCGGGCCGAGCCTGGCTGTCTGTCCTTCCAGGTCACGCCATGCCCGGACGTTCCCGGGCGGTTTCTCGTTGCCGAAAGCTTTGCCGATCAGACGAGTTTCGAGGCCCACCAAGCCCGCACCAAAGCCTCAGCCTGGTTTGCGGCAACGCAGGGGATCGCAAGGGACTATCAGATCCGCACTGAAGACAACTGACGACAACGGGGCCGAAGCCGGCAACAGAGGACGGCGTTCGATGGCTTCAATATAGGCCTTGGAAAGTTTATGAGTTATCGCCATCTGCGTCTGCACCCCTCCTTTGATTTCGCAAGGATCGTCATGTTCCTCCGCTCCTTCTTCGCCGGTTTTGTTGCTCTCCTGTGCCTTTCCCTGGCGGGCGCGGCGGCGGCCGAAAATCTGTCGGGCAATTTTCTGGCCATGACCGTCAAGACGTCGAAGCCGCATCGCGATGCCTTGGCGGCGCTGGTGCGGGGGCGGCAAGGCATTCCAGTCTGGGTGCTCAACATGGTCACCAAGAACGATTATGTCGGGCTGGCCTCGGTAGAAGTGCCGGTCGAGGGCAAGCCGATGCAGCTGTTTTACGCCTGCCAGCCAAAGCGTTGCGCCGAGAGTGCCGTGCGGGTGCTGTTTTCCGCCGACGGCAAGCATGTGGTGATGCGGGTGAACGACAAGCAGCAAGGCCAGGTTTTTCTCGGCACACCCAGTGAAGCCGAGACGGCGGCACTCGCTCGCGATCCGGGTTGAGGCAGGGTCCAACCCGTGCCGCGTCCATTCCTTGACAGGCGCGGTCATGTCATTCCCGCTTTGCAGGAACGCAAAACAAAGGAATCTTGTTTTCCCCAACCCGGCAGATTGCTAAAACGCAAATCAAATAGTATGCTGCACATACTTTACGGTTGCCCGAAAGCCGGGATCGGATTTTAGGTGCTGCGCCCCGTCATGTCGGTGCGGTGTCCTTGAACCAAGGATTCGGTCTTAGGCGAGACTGCACTGCATACTTCAAGTGTTCGTGCATGGCTTGCGTGTTTTGTAAAACGCGCGGCGCTGCGGCACTTAGACCGGACGCGAGGAGGCGGACGGGGGATGGTTATCGGCATGAATGGGAGGCATTATGCTGTCGACAACAACGCGCTCGGGCTCGGCCCGGATTTTCTTTCTTATTTTTCTGGCGGCGATCATTGAAGGCTTCGACCTTCAGGCCGCAGGCGTGGCTGCACCGAAACTGGTGCCCGTCTTCGGACTGACGCCCGCCCAGATGGGCCTGTTCTTTTCATCGGCGACCTTCGGCCTGATTTTCGGCGCCATCGTCGGCGGCATCATTTCAGACCGATACGGGCGGCGGCTTGGCCTCTGCGTATCCCTGTTCGTCTTCGGCGTGTTTTCGCTGGCCACGGCCGGTGTCGGCTCGGTCGAAGGGCTGATTGCCATGCGCTTCATGACCGGCGTTGGTCTCGGCGGCGCGCTGCCCAATCTGGTGGCGATCGCTGCCGAAGCGACCACGCCGGATCGCCGCGGTCGGGCTGTGTCGATCATGTATGCCGGGGTGCCGCTCGGCGGCGCCGTCGCCAGCCTTGTGGCCATGGCCGGGCTGCATGACGACTGGCGCACGATCTTCATTGCCGGCGGTGTCATGCCGATGGTGCTGGTCGTGCCGCTGTTCCTGCTGCTGCCGCAGTTGAAGATCGAAAAAACTCAGAAGACCGCGAAGGAAGGCGCCTGGCGCCAGGTTCTGTCGGCCGATACTGCATTGCGCAGCGTCCTCCTCTGGTCGGGCTTCTTCTTCAGCATTCTCGTGCTGTACCTGCTCTTGAACTGGCTGCCGACCCTGCTCGTGACCCGCGGTCTCGACCGCAGCCAGGCAGGCATCATCCAGCTGATCTTCAACGTCGCAGGCGCGGCCGGCAGTCTGCTTGGCGGCTGGTTGCTCGATGGCGAGCGCAAGGTGATGAATGGCGCGATTTGCTTCGGCCTGCTGGCGGCGGCACTGGTTCTGCTGGGCATCGCGCCGGCAAGCTTCCTGGTCAATGCTGTGGCTGGCGGTCTGGTTGGCGTGAGCATCATGGCGGCACAGGCGCTGCTCTACGGCATTGCCCCACAGTGCTACCTTGCCGATGTGCGCGGCACTGGTGTCGGTCTGGCTGTTGCAGTTGGTCGAGCCGGCTCGGTCGTCGGCCCGCTGATGGCTGGTGGTCTGGTGGCTGCAGGGCGCTCGCCAAGCGAAGTGCTGATGGCCATCGTGCCGATCGCCTTGATCGGCGGTGTGGCGACGGTAATGTTGCTGGCCCGGCTGCGCGGCCTGCCGCAAGATAAGCCCATGCCTGCCGCAGCTTCGATGGTGAAGCCGTAACGGCGACAGGCAAACGCAATAAAAGCACGGAATGGGCCTGGTTCAATCGAGCCGGGCCCATTGCCGTTGAAGCGGTTGGATGAAGCTCTGGAGTCTGTCAGGGTTCAGATTGAACCTGACAGGCACTCGCTTTGCCTGATATCAATTGTCTTTTCTGGAAGACCGTTTCTACTTTTCCCTGAAAACCTTTAGCGCCCGATGATCTCGCCGGGATAGACGCCCCAGATCAGACCCTGCTTGATGTAGCCGGATGGGCCGCCATGTTGCACGGCAACGGAACACCAGTGGCCGTCGCAGCTGTTGATTTGCAGGCGCACTCGGGGTTGCAGCTGGGCTCGGACCCCTGATGTGCCAATCGGCCGGTCATGCAGGACCACCAGATCACCTTTGGTGCCGTGCCACGGCGCGGCCAGCCCGGTGCGGGTGCCGCTCAGCATCACCGCCGACATCCAGCCGCTGGTGCCGTCGCTGTCACGCACCTGGCGCCAGCTGTCATACTCCTCGATGATTTCCACCGGCAGCCCCCGCGCCTCGTAGACGTAGCGGATAGGGTAATCGGTCGAAGGGCCGGCCCGCATCCGCACCTTGTCGGATTTCAGCGAGGCAAAGCGTGGCAAGGGGTAGCCGGTCACCCGCCCTTTCTGCCTCAGCAGCGGCATGCCTGATGGCGTTGCCATATCGGATGCGGAAGCAACCTCTTTGGCCAGATGTGAGAGGTTAGAAGATGGCGCATCCGATGCGGACGGCACCGCAGCGCTCGAGTTTGCCAGGCTTGCAGCAGCGGGGGTGGCCGCTGCCGATCCGGTGAGGATCAGCAGGGCCGGGATGGCAAGAAGAGCCAGGACCCGAGATGAGCGGGTATAGGGACGTGTGTCTTCGGCCGATGCGGGATTGGGTTTGCGAGGGGCGGGGCCGGGCATGGCGCGCGCCCTTACCGGCAGGCCATCGCCTGTTTCAGCGCAGCCGAAATACCCTGCAGCGAATAGGTATAGGTCGTGTGGGTGCCGCGCTTCGATGTGGCCTTCACCGTCATGTTATGCCCCTGTTTCATCGCTGAAATCACTTGGGCATCCTGGGATTCCAGACGGGTCCAGCCGACGTTACCCTTCGGCACCATCTGGAAGGTCGTGCCGTCGACACCGACGTCTATCGTCGAGCCCTTGGCGACCTCATAGCCCATCACCGCCTGCGGATAGTAATTGGCACCGCCGGTCTTCTTCGGGGCGACAAGGAAGAAATTCTTGCCGTGGTCGATACCGACAGGATCTTCCTTCGAGGGGACCGATAGAACGTAACAGACGGTCTTGCCGCCATCCTTGTAGGAAAACAGGCCCCAATGATCGAACTGCTTGATCATCCGAGGTGCTGCCGATGCAAAGCTTGCTGAAAAGCCGATAATGGCGAGCATCAATGCAACGGTTTGTAACGACGTCATGTCTTGCAATCTCCTTTGGTTGTATTGGTCGAAGCGGTCTTCTACCCCAATCGGCAGCCATGGAGGTTACCCAAGCGTTAATTTCTCTTCACAATTGGTTGAGCCAATTTGCGACAGGACGTCGCAAATCTTCGAAGATTCAAAGGCTTGGGTCGTGAAAACGAGGATGGCGCCTCCAGCGGGCGCTTATGCGTCCTCTCAGGGAAATTGCGCTGCAAGACGATCTTAGCGGGCTTGTGCCGCAATTATGCTGCAATGCGGGATACGTTTGATATTATGAGATTTTCAACGGCGCGGGAATGCGCTAAACCTTTTGCTGAGGCACAGCATCGGACCGAAAAGTGCGAAGCGGTTTTCGGATCATCTGATGCGCAAAAATGTGATCGGCTGATCGTGAGAGGCGCTTGATCGATCAGCGAATGTGATGTCGGTGGAGAGAGACGACGCAATGGGGAAGTGGGTCTACAGCTTCGGCGCCGGCAAGGCGGAGGGGGGCGCTGGCGATGTCGAGCATCTCGGCGGCAAAGGGGCCAATCTTGCTGAGATGGCAGGCCTTGGTCTGCCGGTTCCGCCGGGATTGACGATCGTTACCGACGCCTGCACCCATTTCTACGCCCATGGCCGCACGCTGCCCGAGGAAATGAAGGGCGAGGTTCTCGCCGGCCTCAACAGGATCGAGTCCGAAACCGGCCGTTATTTCGGCAGTGCCAAAAACCCGCTGCTGCTGTCGGTGCGCTCCGGTGCGCGCACCTCCATGCCGGGCATGATGGACACGGTTCTCAATCTCGGTCTCAACGACGAAACGGTGGTCGGCCTTGCCCATAGCGCCGGTGACGCCCGCTTTGCCTGGGACAGCTATCGCCGCTTCATCCAGATGTATGGCGATGTGGTGCTGGGGATCGAGCATGAAATGTTCGAGGAAATCCTCGACCACGAAAAAGGCCGTTTCGGTCACGAACTCGATACCGAACTGACGGCAGACGAGTGGAAGCATGTGACAGCACTCTACAAGCAGCTGATCGAGGACGAACTCGGCGAACCATTTCCGCAGGAGCCGGAAGTGCAGCTCTGGGGCGCGGTGGCGGCGGTGTTTGCCAGCTGGATGAATGCCCGCGCCATCACCTATCGTCAGCTACACAATATTCCCGGCCACTGGGGCACGGCGGTCAATATCCAGGCCATGGTGTTCGGCAATCTCGGCTCCAGTTCTGCGACCGGCGTTGCCTTCACCCGCAACCCCTCGACGGGTGAGCGCGCGCTTTACGGCGAATTCCTGGTCAATGCGCAAGGCGAGGACGTGGTGGCGGGCATTCGCACGCCGCAGTCCTTAAGTGAAAAGGCGCGTCTGGAAAGCGGCTCCGACAAGCCGTCGATGGAAAAGCTGATGCCGAAGGCCTTTGCCGAGTTTACGGCGATCTGCGACAGGCTGGAAACCCATTACCGCGACATGCAGGATGTGGAATTCACCATCGAGCGCGGCAAGCTGTGGATGCTGCAGACCCGCTCGGGCAAGCGCACCACCAAGGCTGCCATGAAGATTGCAGTCGACATGGTGGCCGAAGGGCTGATCGACGAGGATGACGCGGTGTCGCGCATCGAGCCGTCGTCGCTCGACCAGCTGCTGCATCCGACCATCGATCCCCGCATGGCCCGAGAGGTGATCGGCTCCGGCCTGCCGGCGTCGCCGGGAGCGGCCACGGGCGAAATCGTGTTTACCGCCGAAGATGCGGTGACGGCCCGTGAAGAAGGCCGCAAGGTCATCCTGGTCAGGATGGAGACGAGCCCGGAAGACATTCACGGCATGCACGCGGCCGAAGCCATATTGACCACGCGCGGCGGCATGACCAGCCATGCGGCTGTCGTGGCGCGCGGCATGGGCATTCCCTGCGTGACAGGGGCTGGCAGCATGCGGGTCGATCTGCGCAATGGCGTGCTGCTCGGCATCGGCGTCAAGCTGAAGAAGGGCGACATCATCACCATCGACGGCTCTTCCGGCCAGGTTTTGCAGGGCGCGGTGCCGATGCTGCAGCCGGAACTGTCGGGCGATTTCGCAAAGCTGATGCAATGGGCCGACCGCACCCGCCGCATGACGGTGCGCACCAATGCCGACACGCCGGGCGATGCCCGCGCCGCCCGCTCCTTTGGGGCGGAGGGCATCGGGCTGTGCCGTACCGAGCACATGTTCTTTGAAGGCGAGCGCATCCATGTGATGCGCGAGATGATTTTGGCCGAAGACGAGGCCGGGCGCCGTGCCGCGCTCGACAAGCTGCTGCCGATGCAGCGCTCCGACTTCACCGAGCTTTTCACCATCATGCACGGCCTGCCGGTGACGATCCGCTTGCTCGATCCGCCGCTGCACGAATTCCTGCCGAAGACGGCCAAGGAAATCGCCGAGGTCGCGACCGCCATGGGCCTGGAGCCGCGGGCGCTGGCGCAACGCATCGAGGCGCTGCACGAGTTCAACCCCATGCTTGGCCATCGCGGCTGCCGGCTGGCGATCTCGTACCCTGAAATCGCCGAGATGCAGGCGCGGGCGATCTTCGAGGCGGCGGTGGCGGCGGGGCTTGAGACCGGTGCGCCCGTCGTGCCCGAGATCATGGTGCCGCTGGTCGGGCTGCGCTCCGAGCTCGATTACGTCAAGGGCGTCATCGACCGCGTTGCCTCCGAGGTCATGCGCGAGGGCGCTCTGGAAATTTCCTATCTGGTCGGCACCATGATCGAGCTGCCGCGCGCTGCCATCCGCGCCCACGTGATTGCCGAGGCTGCCGAATTCTTCTCCTTCGGCACCAACGACCTGACCCAGACCACCTTCGGCATGTCGCGCGACGATGCCTCGGCCTTCCTGCCGACCTATCAGCGTAAGGGCATTATCGAGCGCGATCCGTTCATCTCGCTCGATTTCGATGGTGTGGGCGAGCTGATCCGCATCGCCGCCGAGCGCGGCCGCCAGACCCGGCCGGACATGAAGCTTGGCATCTGCGGCGAACATGGCGGCGACCCGGCCTCGATCCATTTCTGCGAGGATGTCGGGCTGGATTACGTCTCCTGCTCGCCCTTCCGCGTGCCGATTGCCCGTCTGTCGGCAGCCCAGGCGACGATCAAGCAGCGACGCACAAATCTCGGCTAAAGCATTGGCGGGGACTGCTCATCAGTCATGGTTGAAGTAGATCAACAAAATATACTGCGCAAGTTGCTCAGTTCGATACAGATATGCTCGATATTTTGAATTTTATCAATTTCGTTTGCGGGCTGTTACTAACAATTTGGTAAGTGTTCAAACCAACAGGATTGAAGCGGCGGCGTGAGGCCGAAACGTTTCAGCAAAGGGTTGGTTATTATGCGTCTGAAAGCTCTGCTGTCGACCTTTGTCGATGATCGCCAAGGCAATTTTGCCATCATGTCGGCCATCTTGCTCATGCCGCTCTTGCTGGCGATCGGCGCAGCCATTGATTACAGCAATGCCCGTGATCACCGCAACGATATCCAGTCCATTGCCGATGCGGCGATCCTGGCGGCGGCCTCGACCTATTCCACGTCGTCGGGCACGTCGGCGCTGGAGTCGGGCATAGACAGCTATCTTGCCGCAGACGCATCCAAGCAGACCGACATGCAGAATATCGACAGCGCCAACGTGCTGCGGCGGCTGAGCGGCCCGACGCTGTCTGCCGACGGCAAGGAAATCTGCGTTACCGTCGGCGAGGGCGTGCCGACGAGTTTCATGCAATTGGCTGGCTATAAGACGGTCGATGTTGCCGTCACCTCCTGCGCAGCTCTGCCGGGCGATATCAATCTGGAAGTCTCGCTTGTGCTCGACGTCTCCAGCTCGATGATCGAAGAGGGCCGCTTCGCGCCGATGCAGACGGCGGTGAAGACCTTCCTGACCGCCTTTGCCAACAATGCCGATGTCGCCAAGCGCACCAAGATCGCCATCGTGCCGTTTTCCAGCCGCTTCAACATCGGCCTGACCCACAAGGACTGGCTGAAAGCCTATGGCGGCAATGGCGCCGTGCCAAGCCGCTGGACCGATCCGAAGTCCTATTACTCGTCGTCAAGCTACAGTTTCACAAACTGGGTCGATAACGTCACGCCGCTCGCCTATAACTCCAAGAACTATTACTGGATGGGCTGCGTCGAGCCGCGCGCCGACGTGGAAATGAAGGACAACGGCGCCATCGGCACCAATGGCCTGAATGACGCGCCGCCGACCACCGAAGCCTTCGTGGCGCAGGATTCCAACTCCGGCTCATCGACCAGCTTCTGCCCGCCGCCGATCGTGCCGCTCACCTCGAATTTCTCCACCTTGCAGAGCGCCATCACCAACATGACGTCTGAAGGCTCGACCCGCCTCGATGCAGGCATGGTCGCCGGCTGGTATACGCTGTCGCCGAAATGGCGCGGGGTGCTTGGCGGCGTGGCGCCGGCCGACTATTCCGAAAAGGTCAAGAAGGTCGTTGTCTTCATGACCGATGGCGAGATGAACGTCAAATTCGGACCGGCAAATGACGATAAGCTCGACTGGATCTGCAACAAGACGCGCACCAAGGACTGCAACGACATCGCCACGGATGCGCTGCTGACCACCTGCGGCTCGATGAAATCCAACGGCATCGATATCTACGCGATTTCCTATAGCTCGGAAGCCGATGTCCAGAACCTGCAGACCTGCTCGAGTGGCGCCAAATATTATTTCAGCGCCTCGACCACCAACATCAAGGACGTCTACAGCGCGATTTCCAAGAACATCATCGGCAGTACGGTGCGGCTGACCCAGTGATGGGGCCGCAGCCGAAAAGGCACTGAAGACAACAGGGCGGCGGCTTTCGCTGTCCTGCGGGTGACAAATCGCCCAGATTGTGAGATAGGCCGGGATCAGAAACGCTTGTAGCGCGTCGCGATCACCAGGTCGATCGGCCGCTCTAGCCTTCTGTGTTGCGCATTTTCGGACGGGAAATCCGTTCCCACTTTCCCTGGAAATGCTCTATTTTTGACGCGGGTCCACAGGGGCGCTTGGCGCTTCAGCGGACCTGCTCGAGAGGCCAATGCCGATGAGCGACCCCCGCCGGACCCAATCGACGGCAACTCCGTCCCGCAAGCGCCGCCGCAAGGGCCAGGACGTCTCCAGACCTGAAGACGCTGCCGGCAAAGTCGTACCTGGTGCGGGCACCGCGCCGGCAAAGCGCAGGCCGGCCGAGGTTGCGACCGAGACGCGCCGGGAGCGGCTGAGAGCGGTCACCAAGACTGACCGGTTTCGCGCCAGCGCGCTGCTGGCCGGCTTCGGCCTGTTTCTGCTGGCGGTCTCCCAGAGCCTGCCGCATGAATATGGCTTCACCGAGCTTGGCGCGCTCTTCACCTTCTCCGTCTATGACTTGGTTCTTGCCATGCTGGGCATGGCGGTCGCTTGCGCCATGATGAAGACACGCCGGCAATTCGCACTGACGGTCGGCGTGTTCTTTGCCGTCGTCTCGGTCATGTTGCTATTCTTCGATCCGATCTTCGTTACGATCCGCGACAGCGCGCTCGGTCAGGTTCTGTACCTGATCGCTCCCATCGCGGTGGCGCTGACAGGTGCCAGCCTCTGGCTGCCCGACCGTTGGCGCGACCGGGCGCTTCCGGTGGCCGCCGCCGTGCTCGGCTTTTCCTTTTCGCTGTTTGTAGGGCTCGACGATTTCGGCGTCGGCATTCCGTCCTTCGCCGTCGCCTCGGTGCTGTCGGCGTTGTGGATCGTTCTGGCGCCGGCCTTCCTGTTGCGCTGTTTCAAGGGAGCGTGGCTTGCCATTCCCTCGCGCATTCTCGGCAGTTGGCTGCTGGTAATTGCCGTCATTGTCACGGTCTCGCTTTATGTGCCGCTGCCGATCAGGACCCAGCCGCAGATCAATCTCGGCCAGCCGGACCTTTCGGTCGATGGCGAGGATCCGGGCACGGCGCCGCTGCCTGACGGTACATCGCCGGCCCTTCAAGACCCCGCCCTTCAAGACCCCGCCCTTCAGGACAAGGGCGCCTATGGGTCTATGCAGAGCGATGGCACTGAAGTGCCTGACTTCCTGCAGGAAGAGCCGAAGCCCGATCCCAACGCACCTTCGGTTTTCGAAGGGCTGAAGACGCCGAAGATCGGCAAGTAGAACCGGCGATTATGGATAAAACCGCGGACGAGCGCCTGCGGTCTGCATGGCGGGCGGCTCTGGCGCCGCGCTAAGATGCGCCTGCATGCGCCGCGACAGCCAGTCGGCAAACAGTGTCCGGCGGGGATCGCTGGCAAAATCGCTATTGGAGACCGCCAGATACTGCGTTCCGTCCTGCTGGACCGGGCTCAGTGTCACCAGCCGTCCGGCGGCGAGATCCGAGGCCACCATGTGGATGGAAGCAAGCGCCACGCCCTGGCCGGCTGTCGCTGCTTCGATCGCCAGGTAGAAATGTTCGTAGAATATATCGGAGCCAAAGTGGTAGGGCAGGGGCTGGGTCAGATGCTGGGCCTGGTTTTGAACCTGCCCCTTGCGCCAGGTCAGCCAGGCATCCGGCCGCGAGCGCGTGTGCAGGGCCGGAATGGCTGCGGCCCGACGTTTCGCATCGCGCGCGTCATCCTGGCCGGCCTGCCTCAGCACTGCGGCCACCTCCGGCGTCGAAACCATCACCATGGCTTCGGGCGCCAGATCGCGCACGTATAGACGAGGATCGATAGCGAAATCATTGCGCCGCACCGCGAGATCCACATGATCGCGGCGAAAGTCGACCTTGCCGCCGGCGGCCAGAACCTTGACGTCGAGACCCGTGCAATTCTTGAGGTCACTCAGATTGTGGATCAAAAATTTCAGGCAGAGCGTCGGTTCGCAGGATACGATCAAGGGTTGTGCTTGCGTCCTGCTGCGGAAATCGGAAAGGACCTGATCCAGGTCCTCGAAGACCAGCGCCAGCCGCTCGGCAAGCTGACGACCGCGATCGGTGAGGAAAACGGCTCGGTTACGCCGGGAAAACAAAGATTCGCCGAGATTTTCTTCAAGGTTTTTGATCTGCTTGCTTATCGCGCCGTGGGTAACGTGCAATTCCTGCGCCGCAAGCACAAAACTCTCGTGGCGCGCCGCCGCCGCAAAGGCCTTGAGAGACCCCAATTGCGGTAGCCGGGACATCTTCGTTTTGTAATCGAAACCTTCGACCATGATATGTGAATTTTCCTCACGGATTTGGTCGAAAATATATCGATTTTCACGAAACACAACATATGATTGATATTTCTAACCGGCGGGATCCGCCGGGAAAATCGGAGCAATTTTCAATGCAAGGCAATATTTCAGTTTTAAAGCACAGCGATCCGGCCACCACGACCACTATCGATGTCTGCCGCCAGTTGCATGACTTCGATTTCTTGTTTCTCGACGGCAAGACTTTCCTCGACGTTATCGACCAAAGCCATTTTAGCAGCCAGGACATTGCCGATTTCCAGGCATCCTGGGACGATCTCAAGCCGGATACATATATGGCCGACGGCGGCAAATATCGCCTGCGCCGGCACGCAACGCTGACGGGCGCGCCCCAGGGCGGGCCTGTCCACCTGGAAAAGCACCAGCCGCATTACCAGACGACCCATTACAACCACTTGAACGGCGGCATTGAGCGCCATTTCGAGCCGGTCTTGCCCGCGACCCACGACAATCCCGTGATGAAGGCCATTTTGGATTTTGCCTCGAACACGTTTGGGTCGCTGTCGCCGTTTTCGACCTGGCATATCGAAATGCACCAGTTCCGCATCGAAGCCGTCCAGACCGGCGGCAAGCCCACGCCTGAGGGCGTGCATCGCGATGGTGTCGACTATGTGCTGATGGTGCTGGTCAAGCGCCACAATATCGAAGGCGGACAAACCTCGATCCTCGACCGTGATGGCCGCACGCTGGCTGAGTTCACGCTCGCCGATCCCTTCGATGCCGCCCTGGTCAATGACGAGCGTGTCGCCCACGGGGTGACGCCGATCCTGCCTGTCGACCCCGAGGATCGGGGCCTGCGTGACGTGCTGGTCATCACCTTCCGTCACAAATAACCGACTGCCGCAAGTTAAGTGCGGCCTGAACCTCACATTCCGCAACAGCCGCGCGCCTTGCGCGGCCGATGCTCGCCCCCGCTTGCCTGCATGATGGCCCAAACGCTTTGATGGAACCCCTGCCTTGATGGAACAAACGCTTCTCATCGCCTCGATCACCTGGCTCGCCGTGCTCAGCCCGGGCGCGGATTTTGCCATGGTATCGCGCAACAGCTTCCTCTATGGCCGCCGCTCGGGCCTGGCGGCTTCCGCCGGCATCGCCATTGCCTGCTGGTTTCATGTGATCTACGCGATGTTCGGGATCGCCATTGTCCAGCACATCTTTCCCAACATCCTCGACGTCATCAAGATCATCGGTGCCGCCTACCTCGTCTATGCTGGGATTTCCACCGCCCTCAGCAAGGTGCGCGATATCGAAGGCAGCCTGGTGCCGAACGACCGCTCGGTCGGCCGCGAGATGATGACGGGCATTCTTACCAATGGCCTCAACCCGAAGACCTCGATCTTCGTCATCAGCCTCTACACGCAGTTTATCGGCAAGGACACGCCGCTGTCTCATCAGCTTGCATGGGGGCTTTTCATCTCCCTGTCACACCTTCTGTGGTTTGCTGCCGTCTCGACATTCCTGTCCAACCCGGCCATTCGAACGGTCGTGCTGCGCCGTCAGCGCCTGTTCAATATCCTGATTGGGGTCGTGCTCGCCTCATTGGGCGCCGTCCTGTTCACCGCGGGCACATTGGGGAGTGGCGCATAATGACCGCATCCATCTTTTCCTTCGTCGATCTGGAAGGCGTGCTGGCGCCGGAAATGTGGCCGCATCTGGCTGACGTCTTCGGCGTTCCCGAGTTGCAGGCGACCACGCGGGAAATCCCCGATTATCGCCAGTTGCTCGACGAGCGCATCGGCCATCTTGCCCGTAAGGGCATTACGCTCACCCAGATCTGCGACACCATCGCCACGCTCGACCTGTTTCATGGTGCGGTCGACTTTATCGCGGCGCTGAAAGAACGCGGCCGCGTCGTGCTGGTGTCGGACTCGTTCCTGCCGATGAACCGGCATTTCCTGGAGAAGATCGGTGCGGACGAGGTCTTCTGCCACCGCTTCAAGACCGACGAGCGCGATATCATCACCGGCTTCGAATTCTGGAACGGTCTTGCCGGCAAGCACCTCTGCTTCGACGCGGTCGATACCGGCGAGGCCGCCACCTTCGCGATCGGCGATGCCCTGAACGACATCACCATGATCCGCGCCGCCACCCACGGCGTTCTGTTCCAGCCGTCGATGGCTACCCTGCTGGCCGCTCCCGACCTGCCGCCGACCTCTTCTTATGCCGAGGTCCTCGCCTATCTCGATGAGGTCACTGCAGCCGACACTCTGATGTCTCCCGCCCCCGCGAAGACCTTCCTGCGCAGCGCCTTCGGTTGATCCCGAAGACGTTGCCAGGGAGGGGTGGGCCATAGCATCGCGGTGAAATCATCACGGCGATGCTCGCTTCGCGTATCCTTTCGGCTTTGCTGTCCGATAATCCCGGCCCATTTTCGCAACCCTCAAATGATCGCAAACCGGCGCAAGATCTTCCCTAGCCGTTACCGCTCGCGAAACGCCTTGGCGAAATAGCCGGCGAGCGGCTTGGTGAGATAGGCAAAGGGCGAGCGTTCGGCGGTCTGGATGAAGGTTTCGACGGGCATGCCCGGCAGGACCTTGATATCGCCCAGCTTGGCGATCTCGTCCTTATCGGGCCGGATCTTTGCCTTGTAGAAGCTGTTGCCGGTCTTCTCATCGTTGAAGACGTCAGCCGACACTTCTATGACCGTCCCGTGAATATCGGGCGTCTGGCGTCGGTCGAAGGCGGCAAACACCAGATCGGCCGGCTGGCCGACATGCACCTGATCGATTTCATTGGGCGGCAGGTTGGTGGTGATGACCAGGCCGACATCCTGCGGGATGATATAGAGGATCGGCTCGGCTGCCTTCACCACGGTGCGCAGCGCGTGCACGGTCAGCCCGAAGACCACACCGCCGGTCGGCGCCGTCACTTCGGTGCGACCGAGCGTTTCCAGCGAGGACACCCGCTTCTGACGCAGTTCTGCAATCTGCGCCTCGGCATTGCGCAGATCGGTGATCGCCTGTTCGCGCAGCTGGCCGCTCACATTGAGGATGGCGATCTCGATTTCGGCGATCTTGGCGCGGGCCTCGGCAATGCTCGATTGTGTGGTGGCGATCTCGCCATCGGCCTCGACCGCGGAGCGCTGGAGGGTCATCACCTTGCTGGTCTGGGTCAGGCCGTCCTTCAGCAGCTTTTGCTGCACGGCCAGTTCCTCGCCGATAAGTTGCCGCTGCTGGGTCAGCGCCGCAAGCTTGGCATTCAGCCCCTCGATCTGCTGGGCCGTCTGGTGTTTGCGCTCCTGCAATTGCCCGACCTGCTTGTCGCGGTTTTCCTGGCGTGCCTGCAACAGATTGCGCTGGCCTTCCATGATGGCGCGCACATGCGGATCGGTCTTGGCCCGCTCGGTGAGTTCAGGATCAAAATCGATCTCGCTCTTGCCATTCTGCTCGGCCAGCAGCCGGCCGGCATTGCCGAGCAGAGAAAACAGCTGGTTCTCGATGATCGCCAGTTCCGACTGGTCGAGTTTTTCGTCCATGCGCAGCAGCACCTGGCCGGGCTGCACCACATCGCCTTCTTTGACCAGCAATTCCTGAACGATGCCGCCGGCCTGATGCTGCACCACCTGGCGGTTGGTTTCCACCTCGACCGTGCCGCTGCCGACCACGGCACCCTTGATCGTGGTGAGCGTGCTCCAGGCACCAAGCCCGAGCACGAGCACCGATAGCGCGCCGAAACCGACAAGCATATGGCCACGGCTCTGCCAGATCTGGCTCGGTGGCAGGTGTGGCGGGCGCGCAAGGGCTGCCGGTGTCGAGGAAGATACGGGTTGGGAGACAAGGCTCATCGTCGCTCTCCTATTGCTTACGAGGCGCGCCGGGGCCAAAGCCGGTCAGCGTCACGCCCGGTTTAGCAGGACCCTGCTGGCCCCCTTGAGCGGCGCCCACCACCTGAGCGGCATTGCGCAAATGCGCGCGCAGCACTTCGTCACGCGGGCCGAAGGCCACACGCGCACCGTTGTCCATGATCAGCACCAGGTCGCATTCTTCGATGGCCGCCGGGCGATGCGCCATGATCACGGCGGCACCACCGGCAGCCTTCAGGTTACGGATCGCACTGTTGAGCGCTGTCGAGCCCTCGGCGTCGAGATTGGAATTCGGCTCGTCCAGCACCAGCAGCACCGGATCGCCATAGAGCGCCCGTGCCAGGCCAATCCGCTGCTTCTGCCCGCCGGACAGCCGCTGACCGCTGGCCGGCAGGCGGGTGTCGTAACCGTTCGGCAGTTTCAGGATCATCTCGTGGGCGGCGGCCTTGCGTGCGGCGGCAATCACCTTCTCCGGGTCGGGATCGGCGGTCAGCCGGGCGATGTTTTCGGCAATGGTGCCCTCAAACAGCACCACATCCTGCGGCAGATAGCCGACATGCTCGGAGAGATCATCCGTGCCATATTGGTCGAGCGTTGCCCCATCCAGCCGGATTTTCCCGGCCATCGGTGGCCAGACCCCGGTCAGGAGCCGCGCCAGCGTCGATTTGCCGGAACCGCTTTCGCCGATCACACCCAGCGCCTGGCCGGGGGCGAGCTCGAAACTCATCATCCTGAGCGTCGCCACCGTTTCGCCAGGCGGGACGGATGTCACCTGCTGCACCTGCAAAAGCGCGCGTGGCCGGGGCAGGGCGGTGCGGGTGTCGGCATCAGGCACCTGATCGAGCAGGGCGCCGAGATTGCGCCAACCCTCCATCGCGCGCTGCATCAGGCCCCATTGGGCAATCGCGGTTTCGATCGGCGCGAGCGCCCGACCGATCAGGATCGAGCCTGCAATCATCGCACCGGCCTTGATCTCGCCGCGCAGCACCAGCCAGGCGCCGAGCGCAAGGATCGCCGATTGGAGAAAGATGCGGAAGGTTTTCGAGGCGGCGGTATAAAACCCATTGGCATCGGAATAGGCGATGCTGGCCGATAGCGATTGGAACCGCGCCGCCTGCCAGCGCGAGGCCGCACTGCGGCGCATGCCCAGCGCCTGCACGGTCTCGGCGTCGCGGGCGAGTGCCAGGGTCATCTCGTCGCTCACCCGGCCGGCCTCGGTTGCCTTGGCCTGATAGCGCTTGGTGCCGAGCTGGTTCATCAGCGTCAGCCCGATCAGCACCAGCCCGCCGGCCAGCGCCAGATAACCCATCCAGGGATGGAAGACGAAGATCACGAACAGAAACACAGGCGTCCAGGGAATGTCGAACACGGCAAACACTGCCGGCGAGGCAAGCATCTTCTGCAGCGCGTCGAGATCGCGCATGCCGCGCGGCCCGGCCACGCCCCGCGATGCCAGCGCCGAGCGGTCGAGCAGGGCGCGAAACACCCTGAGATCGAATTCGCTCTGGAACCGCGCCCCGATGCGCGCGGCAATGCGCGAGCGGACGTGATCGAGAATGCCCATGATCGCATAAAGCAGCACGACCAGCAGGAACAGCACCAGCAGTGTCGCCTCCGAGCGCGCCGCCAGCACCCGGTCATAGACCTGCAGCATGAACAAGGGCCCGGTCAGCACAAGCAGGTTGACGAAGAAGCTGAACAGCGCGATCGACAAAAATCCAGCCCGGCTACGCGCCAGCGCCGCCCGCAATTCATCCGCGCCGCTGGGCGCACCCTGTTTCCGGATCATCCACGCTTCCTGATCAATCGGTTTTCAAAATGTCATTACAGCGCCGCGCGTTTTATAAACCGCGCAAAGCACGCTGTAACACCTTAAATCTGCTGCATAATTTTCTCCTTAAATCCGACCCGGCTTAAGGAATTATGCAGTAGGCAAAGACCACCCTGTAACCGGGCCGCCCTGAAGCCTACCCGGCCATCATGACCGTTTAATTTTTAAATATCGCTAACTTCATATCCATTCTCGCCCCCGGCCCCACACCGGTCAAAGACGAGATCCGCCGCGACAGCGTGGCGGATATGATGGGAGTATGCGCTGATGGGAGGGGGAAATCCAGAGGGCAGGAATAATTGCCGCCGCTGCGATATAAGGTGCGAGTGTGTAGGTTCGGCACCAGCCCTTTTAAGCCGGCGCCAAAAACGAAAAAAGCCCGCTGTTGCGGGCCTTTTCAAACTGGTCGGAGTGAGAGGATTCGAACCTCCGACCCCCACGTCCCGAACGTGGTGCGCTACCAGACTGCGCTACACTCCGTGACCAGTGGCGCCCGTATAGACCAAGCTTTCGGGATAGACAAGCGGGGGTTCTTAAAAAAATGACAGCCTCGCGACAGTGGCTGGAAAGCCGCAGCCAGCACCGTTTTGAGACAAGTTGGCGTTATCCTGCAACTTGGTGATTTCCAATGGAAAGTTTTGGCGATAAAGGCGGAACATAAGGTGGCAACAGGGTGCTTGGCAGGGGCTCTGCCGGGGCTGGCCGCTCTCAAACACGCAGGGTTTCTGGCGCGCGGTGCGGCAATCCCTGCAAGCGGATGACTGAGGGATAGGATATGAAATTTCGGATCATGCTGACGGCTTCTCTCGCCTTGGCGCTGGCTGGATGTACAACGGCATCCGGCATCGTGCCGATGGAGAAGAAGAACCTGGTGGAAGAGCGCTGGGTCAACCAGCCCGCCGGTGCATTCTTTGCCAAATACGGCCCGCCCTTCAACGACGAGCAGGCCGGTGGCGGCACTGTCTATAGCTGGCGCGGCGGCTTCCGCACCCGCACGGTCGCTCCGACCTATGCCCAGGGTCCCGATGGCAAGCGCGGCAAGGTTTCCAAGGCCGGCCGCACCGAATACCTGCGCTGCGAAGTCCGCATCACCGTCTCCTCCGATTACGTGATCCGCTCGATCAAGCCGATCTCCGACAGGCCCGTCGAAGGCGGCAAGACCTGGTGCGAGGAATTCCTCGGCGGCAACTAAGCCGGTCGATGGTGCACACCTCTATGGTGCGCATATTATAAAGAAGGTCGTGCCCGAAAGGGTGCGGCCTTTTCGTTGGTGCAAGGGGCTGCCGGGACCGACAAAAATCGCGCGAACGGAGTTTGACAAGTAAATCTACAATTATTATAGATTTAATCCGTCTGATATGTGCTCCTCGATGTCTCTTTACATTGGCATCGACTGTTCACTTTGCCTACCGCTGGCGAAGCCCGGCAGGAATTGCGTATTCCCCCCGGCTTTTAGTGAATTTTGCTCATCATCCATGGAGCCTTAAAAGGCGATTTCTGTCCTTTGGCGGCAAAAACCCCGATACTGCCGTCAACTGATAGGAAAGAGTTCATGACATCGCTCCCCCATATTGAAGCTGCTGCCTCGCTTGATGCGGCCTTCGTCGATCTCGATCTCACGGCCCGCCTTCGTCTGGTTGAAGAACTCGGCGGCCGCGCCGTTTTCACCACCAGCCTCGGCATCGAGGATCAGGTCATCACGGCGGCCATCGGCCTTGCCGGCCTCTCCATTGAGGTGGCGACGCTGGAAACTGGCCGCCTGTTCAAGGAAACGGTGGACCTGATCGCCGAAACCGAAGAGCGTTTCGGCATTGCCATCAAGCGCTACCGCCCGGCGCAGGACGATATCGACGCTTACGCCGCCAAATACGGCCTTAATGGCTTTTACGAGAGCGTTGAAGCCCGCCACGCTTGCTGTCATGTGCGCAAGCTGGTGCCTCTGGCCAAGGCGCTGGAAGGCGCTTCGGTCTGGGTCACCGGTTTGCGCCGCAGCCAGTCAGGCAACCGGGCCGCCACGCCCTTCGCCGAATATGACGCCGAGCGCAATCTGATCAAGATCAACCCGCTGGCCGATTGGTCGCTGGATGCCATCGACGCCTATGTCGAGCGCGAAGCGGTGCCGGTCAATCCGCTGCATGCGCGCGGTTATCCCTCCATCGGCTGCGAGCCCTGCACCCGCGCCATCAAGCCCGGCGAGCCGGAACGCGCCGGCCGCTGGTGGTGGGAAAACGACGAGAAGCGCGAATGCGGCTTGCATGTGCCCGAAGCCGCCATCCCGTCACTCAATTCAAGTTCTCTTTAAACCGCCGCCGTCTGCGCCTTGCTGCAATCTGCCGCGCAAGGCTAGCCAGAAACCATCTTCGGCCAGTAGGATAAGAAATTCATGTCTGCACAGACTCAGCCGACAGCGCCCCAATCCGGGAACCAGATCATGCATCTGCACCAGTCCGAGTTCGACCCGCATTCCAAGGAGACGGTTACGCGCGCGCCGCTCGACCCGCATTTGAAGGCGCTGGAAAACGAGGCGATCCACATCTTCCGCGAAGTGGCTGGTGAATTCGAAAACCCTGTGATGCTCTATTCGATCGGCAAGGATTCGTCCGTGCTGCTGCATCTGGCGCGCAAGGCGTTCTATCCGGGCCGGGTGCCGTTTCCGCTGCTGCATATCGATACCGGCTGGAAATTCCGGGAAATGATCGCCTTTCGTGATGAAATGGCTCGCCGTTTCGATCTCGATCTGGTCGTTCATACCAATCCGCGCGGCAAGGCTGAAAATGTCACGCCTTTCACCCACGGCTCGGCGCTCTACACCGATATCATGAAGACCGAAGCCCTGCGCCAGGCGCTGGATGCTGGCAAGTATGACGCGGCCTTCGGCGGTGCGCGGCGCGACGAAGAAGCCTCGCGCGCCAAGGAGCGGATCTATTCCTTCCGCACGCCCGACCATAAATGGGACCCGCGCAACCAGCGTCCGGAACTGTGGAACGTCTATAACGGCATGATTAAGCGGGGCGAAAGCGTGCGCGCCTTCCCACTGTCCAACTGGACCGAGGTCGATATCTGGCGCTACATCCAGGCGGAAAACATTCCGCTGGTGCCGCTCTATTTCGCCGAAAACCGGCCCTTTATCGAACGTGACGGCATGATGATCCTGGCCGAGGACGAACGTCTGGAACTGTTGCCCGGCGAAAAGATCCAGCATGGCTCGATCCGCTTCCGCACGCTCGGCTGCTTCCCGCTGACCGGTGCGCTGCGGTCTGAAGCCCGTACGCTCGACGAAGTGATCGCCGAGCTTGAAATCGCCACCGTCTCCGAACGTCAGGGCCGCGCCATCGACCGCGACCAGTCCGGCTCGATGGAAAAGAAAAAACGCGAAGGATATTTCTGATATGACCGCTAGCGCCACCGCACTCGCCGCAAACGCGCCTTCCGCACAGACATCAGAAGGGCTCTCCTTGGCAAACGCTGTTCCCCAGTCCGAAGCTGCCTATACCGGCCGCGATTCTCGCCCGCTGCGGCTGATCACCTGCGGCTCCGTCGATGACGGCAAGTCGACGCTGATCGGTCGGCTGCTCTGGGACACCAAGGCCGTGAAGGAAGATCAGGCCGCGACGCTGCGCCGCGACAGCGGCAAGCAGAACGACCTCGGCCTGCCGGACTTCGCCCTGCTGCTCGACGGTCTGCAGGCCGAGCGCGAACAGGGCATCACCATCGATGTCGCCTATCGCTATTTCGCCACCGACAAGCGCTCCTTCATCGTCGCCGACACCCCCGGCCATGAGCAATATACCCGCAACATGGCAACCGGCGCTTCGACCGCTGATCTCGCCGTGCTGCTGGTCGATGCCCGCGCCGGCATTCTCGAACAGACCCGCCGCCACGCCACCATCGCGTCGCTGATGGGCATCAAGCAGTTCGTGCTGGCGATCAACAAGATCGACCTTACCGGCTATGACAAGGCTGGTTTCGACGCCATCGTCCATGCCTTCAAGGAAATCGCCCTGACGCTTGGCGTGCGCCAGGTCACTGCCATTCCGATGTCGGCGCTGAAGGGCGAAAACGTCGTCTATTCCGGTAAGGACGCCATGCCGTGGTACGATGGCCCGACGCTGGTGGAAACGCTGGAACGCGCCACCTCGCGCTCGGCCCAATCGACAGGTTTCCGCCTGCCGGTGCAGCGCGTCTCGCGCCCTGGCGAAAGCTTCCGCGGCTATCAGGGCACGGTTGCCGGTGGCGCAGTCAAGCCGGGCGACAGCGTCGCCATCCTGCCGTCTGGCGCGGTGGCCAATGTCAAGCAGATCGTCACCTTCGATCTGGTGCGCAATGCCGCTGTTGCCGGCGACGCTATCACGCTGGTGCTCGACCGCCAGGTGGATGTGTCGCGCGGCGACATGATCGTCTCGCTCGACGCCGAGCCGCAGGTTGGTCTTGCTTTCGACGCGCAGCTTGTGGCACTGCAGCCCGACGGCATCCAGCCCAACAAGCGCTATTGGCTGAAAAGCGGTTCGCGCCGCCAGCGCGTCCAGGTCAAGCCGGTGCTGGCGCTCGACCTGAAGAACGGCAAGTGGAACCCGGCCGATGCGCTGGCCATGAACGCCATCGGCAAGGTGCAGCTCGCCTTCGACGAAAAGGCGGTTTTCGACCCCTATGAACAGAACCGCTCCACCGGCGCCTTCATCCTGATCGACCCCGACACCAACAATACGGTGGCCGGCGGCATGATCACTGCCAAGCGCGCCGATGTCGATGACCTCAACAAGGGCGAAGCCCGCGTGCTGCTGTCGCTGCCCGCCGATCTCGCAGACCAGATCATGGCCACCGAACTCATGGCCGCCCGTCGCGACGAAGTCGAACTGCGCCGCGTGACCACGGGGCAGGCAAGGGATCTGCTGGATGGGATCGAGGGGTAAATTTCATCGGTTGATGAACTAAATGCATCGAAGCCGCCGCGCGTTGGGGAACGTGTAGCGGCTTTTTGTTTGCCCGGTTTCGATGGTATCTAGAAGTCAAGAGACGATAACTTTAACGACCTTTGCTCGACCTTGTTTAGTTCGCGTAATTTGTCGATAAATTTGCAGAAAAGAAAATGAAAACCTTGTAAGCGGCATTTATATATCCCAACTATATAAAATATGAAGCTGCTTTGGAGGTTGACGTGGATAAGAGCGTCCTTTTCGGTATAGGAACTGCTCTCGTTTCGTTTTTGCTGCCATATGCGGTGAAGTCAATGCCCACGTCTATATCGATGTCTGGTGTTGCTTTGGGTGTCGTCATTATAGGGACGGCCCTTTTACCCGATAGGTTGCAACCCACGCTGTTTCAGGTTTCTGCTTATGCGGTTTCGGTCGCGATTTTTGTTGCGACATTAGTGTCCCAGCTTTCCAATCTGGAAGATGACATCAAGCCGAGAACAATACTAAAAGATTCAACAGGAGCACACAAAATGGATCAGAGCGATGACAGACCGACAAAATCCAACGGGATAATTGTCGGGACTGATATCAATAACTCGGGCGGAGGCGTCGGCATGATGGTCGATTCCCACAGTAATGGTACTGTCCCCTCAGTGGGAGCTGAATCAGTCGTTCATGTCGAAGCTGGCCAAAGCGCTATTGGAACCAGAGTTGTCCAATCAGGTCCAGGTGTTGGACTGGTTGTGAGACAAACCGGCCCTGGTGTTGGTTACCGCTCTGTTGTGATTGTAGGGTCTCCGGGAAATGAAAAAAAATAATAAATTACAGGGAACGTAATTATCCGTAAGTAGACATGAATTGTTTAATTTTATTAAAGAATATCTGCGATGTTTAATAATATAAAGTCATCGTGTTGATTTTGGTATTTTGAGAAATTATTTCTGAAATTTATGTTGCAATTAACAGCCTCTCGTTTCGAACTGGTCTGAGTATCAAAATTTCGTTTCCCTCTGATGCTTGAATGCCAAAACATAGACCGTATCCTCGGCAGGTTCGTAGCGAAATAATGCGACATAGCCGCTTTCGCCAAAGGGGATAATCAACACCCGCATGTCAGGCATATCAGTAAGCGGGCGGCCGATATCGGGTGTCTGTTCCAAGAGCAGAAAGTGTCGTTCGATGGCTTGACCGGCGCGTTTCGCCGCGTCCGGTGTCTTGGTCGCGAGGAAACGCCTGCAGCGCTCCATGCCTTCCAGAGCGGGTCGGGTGACGATTACTCGTGGCACTCGGGCGCTGCCGTTTCGTTATCCGTTCCCCAGCCGTTCAGCCAGCCACGCACTTCAGCGCCGCTCAGGTGCCGACCGGTTTCCTGGTGCTCTGCCCAGGATGCCATGGCTTCCTGCTTGAAACTCTCGCGCGCCTCTTCGCGTTCCACATATTGCCTGACGGCTTCCAGCATGATCCAGTGCGACGACCGCCGCTGCTGGTTGGCAAGCTGCTGGACGCGCGCTTTCAGCCCATCATCGATCTTGAGAGATGTCGCCAATGCGGAGCCTCTTATTACCCGGTGATACCTGGTAATACTATATGGACTTATTTCCTCTGAGTCCAGCAAGGCGTGGTACTACAGACCGGGTGCGGGCGGCGTCAATCCCCCGCAAGCGCCGCTATGGGTAGGCCTCCGCTCGCTCGAAAAGCTTGACAGGGCGCGACCGAGCCATCATCTTTCCGGCAAGGCTGATGCTGCCTGCCGCTCACGCCGTCTAGGGAATGGTGAAAGCATCCAGAGGCGATCAATGTCCTTGCGAAGGGTCGATCCGTCAGCAATGTGGGCACTGGCTTTTGGGATTGACCCATCACAGGGAAAACTCAATGCATAGCTACCGTGATGCCAAGCGCATGGCGAAAATCCTCGAAAACTCTTTGCGCGAAAAGAATCTTACTATCTCCCATGGCGAGAGCCTCGATCTGATCGCAAGACAGTTTGGGATGGCCGATTGGAATATTCTGTCTGCCCGTCTGAAGCGGCAGGAAGCGGCGGACGAGCGCCGTTTGCAGGAGCTTCAATCCTGGTATTTTCTCGCGGAATATCCAGAAGAATTCGATTACGGTGGCGATGTCAATCCGTTTGGCTGCGGTCGTCATGCTGCCCTGATCCATTACACCAGAACTGCATCCAGTCGATATCGAACGCCGCAGCGGGTGTTTGCGACACTCATGCAAACTGTGTCGGCAGTTCCCTTTGCCGGAAAACGGCTGAGGGTGAGTGCGGATCTTGCCACGCAGGCCGTCTCGCTTGGCGCAACCATTTGGGTCCGCGTCGATCAATCGCCTGGACATGTCCTGGCATTCGACAATCTGCAGCATCATGCCAATGGATGGCTGTTCGGCGACAATGACTGGACGAGGCGCAGCATCGTGATCGACGTGCCCGGCGAGGGTAGCCGAGAGCTCTTCTTCGGCTTCTTCCTGAAAGGCTCAGGCAGCGTCTGGGCCGCCGATTTCAGCGTTTCGATCGTTGATAGCGACGTTTCTCTGACGAAAGAGCCGGCGGGCGCAAATCGGCGAGAGTTGAACTGGTTGGTGCCTAACAATCTCGATTTCTCGAAAACCGTTTCCCGAATTCCCTGATCGCACGTTTGTTCGAAAAATGATGCCGCGCAGGAAAATTTCAGTCGTCGAAGCCTGCGCGGTTCGGTCCTGCAAGACATTCTGAAACCTCAGGACATCTTAAAGAACGGCCACGTGATCTCGTGGCAGCAGCGTGACGTCAATCGGCCGCCCGACCCCGTTCTATAGATAACGGCAGTCGCGTTCTGGGACTTCTCTACAGGGTTTTGGCGCCAAGGCAAGTGTCGGACACCTCCATCTGGACGCTGCGGCGGGTGGAGCCGCGGGCGATCAGTTCGAAGCCGAGATCGATCGTCTGCTCCTGGCGTCGTTTGTCCTGACCGCGGATGATCATGTCGACGGCGCGGTAGCCGAGTTGATAGAGCGGCGTGCGCACCGTGGTCAGCGGCGGTACCGTATGGGCGCAGTAGTCGAGATCGGTAAAACTGCACAACCCGAGCCGATCGGGCACGGCAATACCGCGCCGCTGACACTCGAAAAGCAGGCCGAGCGACAGGTCGTCGTGGTCGCAGAGGATTGCGTCGATCTCGGGGTCTGCAGCAAACAGCTGATCGAGTGTATTGCCGCCAGAGCCGATCGTATCGGTGCTGTCGACGCTGACTTCGAGAGCAGGGTTATAGAGCCCCTCCGCAGTCATGAACCTGCGATAGGCCTCCAGCCGCATCTGTACCGGAATGTCCGAGCGGCTGGCGCAAAAACCGATACGCCGATAACCTACGTCGAGCAGATGGCGCAGCGCCGCCTCGGTTGCGGCTCGATTATTGATACCCACAGCCATGTCGACCGGCGGATAGCTGATATCGAGTAGCTGCACGACGGGGCAGGGTGCATCCTTCAGAAGGTCGGTCACACGCGGGTCGATCTGCACGCCGCCGATGATGATGCCGGATGGCTTTTGCCCGAAAAACTGCTTGAGCTGATGCACTTCCTCGGCAGGATCGTAGCGGGTGTTGACATACTGTATACGCAGGCCAGAGCCCCATGCGCGATCCTCGATACCCTTCATGACCCTTGGAAAGATGTTGCTGCCCAGCAGCGAAGACAAAACCCCGATCGTGTTGCCGGAGCGGCTGGCCAGCGCGCGCGCGGCGTAATCGGGCACGTAGCCCAGTTCCTCGACAATTTTTAAGATGGTTTCACGCAAGCCCGGAGACACTTTTTCGGGCTTGTTGAGCGCCCGGGAAATGGTAATCGGACTGACGCCGACCTTCTCCGCAACTTCATTCAGTGTCAGGCGATTGCCTGCCGTCCTGCTCTTCTTCCCCACTCTTCCCCCGGTCATTGGCTCCCGCTGCCAAGGTCGGCAGCCACTTCTACAGAAAACTATGCCGTCTTACTCTGCCTTCCTATCGCTATAGTTGAAAACTATCTTCCTTAAGAGTTTTCTCATGCTAATAAAGGCAGACGGAGAAGACAACTTGAAATTGCTTTTTTCACCATAGTTTACGAAATATAGCCGCGACTGGTTTTTGCTTCCGTGGATTTTTTTGCACTGACGATACCGGGCGACGACGTAATCAGCTATGGAAGGCAGACATGCCCAGGTGCATGGTGAAGACACGCGCTTTGCGCCACAGCCTCATCGTGTCCTGGCACATAATTTTGCCTGCCGGCAAAGCCGTCTTCTCAAGGGTCGGTCATATGGGAACCGATCAGGTGTCGGGTCTGGAACCAACGGCGGGCTATCACTTTGGAGACGGCGCGTCCGCATGACCATCCGCTTCATCCGCCCTGTGTCATCAGCCGCCCGCTGGGCCTGGCGATTGTCCATGCTGGCCTTCCTGCTCCTGGTCGGCGCGTGGCTCGGCGCCCGGTTCGGTCCCTTGCAACTGCCCAGTTTCGTGCTCGCCGTGCTGGTCTCAGGGGCGCTTGCGGCCTTGTCTGTCCTGTTTTCCCTTTGGGGTCTGTGGCGGCTCTGGCAGATCGGCGCCAAGGGAGGCCTTGCTTCCAGCCGGGCGCTGGTGCTCGCCATCCTGCCGCTTGCGGTCCTGATGCTCGGCGCAGAACGTTACCGTTCGCTGCCGCCGCTTTTTGAAATCGTCAGCGATCCCAGTGATCCGCCCGCCTGGATCGTGCCGCCGCCGCATCGGCGAAGCTGGCTGGCGCGCCCGGGCATTGACGCCGCGACGCAGGCCGATCTGCAGGCCGGCGCCTACCCGACATTGACAGTGCGCCGCTATGACGGCGCCCTTGACCGTGTTTATCAGGCCGTGCGCAAGGTGGCCGCAGATCAGCGGTTTACCGTCACCAGCACGCGCGGTGCCGCCTATGCCCGGCCGGATTTTCAGCCGCCTGCAGCGGCGGGGACAGCAACCGGCGGGCTGGCGCAAGGGCCTGCCGTTGGGCCTGCCATGCCGCCTGTCCCCGTGCCTATGCCGCGTCCGGAGCCGCAACCGGAAGATCTGCGTCCCGACAACGAGCCGCCGGGGATCATCCGCATTCAGGCCACCGCCCGTAATGGGATCCTTGGTTTTCCCTGGGATATCCTGATCCGGCTGCGGGAAGAGGAAGAGACTGTTCTGGTCGATATCCGTGTGGCCAGCCGGGACACGCCGCACGACCTCGGCGTATCCGCTTCCATCGCAAATGCCTATCTGACAGCGCTGGACGGTGAATTGCTTGGCATCGCCAGCCGGTAACGCGGTTACTTCAACCGGGATGAAACCGCGAACCTGCCAGCACCGGGCCATCGGTTCTGACCGCGCCACGCTCTGCCAGATCTTCCAGATGCGCAAGCAGGGACAGCGCTGCCGCCTTGTAAAGATCCGGGCTGATATCGCGGTAGATTGCGGCCAGGAGGTCGTCCAGGGTTCGGTCCCCGGCCTGCACCCTGGCAAGGATCGCTTGCTCGCGGTTCAACCGGTGCTGCTTCAGGACCGCCACATGCGCAAGCGGTGACAGAACCGGGCCGCCATGGCCAGGCAGATAGACGCGGTCGACCCGCGCGAGCAACCGGTCGAGCGAGGCCATGTAATCGCGCATCGAGCCATCGGGCGGGGCAATTACCGTTGAAGCCCAGCCCATCACGTGATCTCCGGAAAACAGCACGCCGTCGCCGGCAGCTGGCCCCTTCAGGGCAAAGGCCGCGTGGTTGGCGGCATGGCCCGGCGTCAGCACCGTTTCCAGCGCCCAGCCGTTGCCTTCAAGCAGCTCGCCATCGGCAAGCGTGACATCCGGCAGCAGGTCGATGTCGCTGCTTTCGCCAAAGGCCGCCGCTTCGCCCGGATGCAGCGCCCGCGCCAATCGGTGAGGACCTTCGGCCACCAGCAGCGCCCCGGTCAGCGCTTTCAGCCGGAGCGCCAGGCCCGAATGATCCCGGTGGGTATGGGTGAGCACGATATGGGTGAGCTCGCGGCCACGCAGCGCCAGTTGCAGCGCGTGGAAATGCGCCTCGTTGTCAGGACCGGGATCTATCACGCAGACCGAGCGCTCGCCGACAATATAGCTGTTAGTGCCCTTGTAGGTCATGACGGAGGCATTGTTGGCGGTGATGCGTTCGACGCCGGGCAGGATGGGCACGCGACGGCCGTATTCGGCCTGATAATCGGCACTGACAGACAGGTTTTCGCTCATGCGGGAAGATCTCGGGATGATGGCAGGGCGCCATGGGGGAGTCGAGTAGGCGCTTCAAGTCCGGCAAGCGGTCATTTGTATTCGATTTCGATGAAGCTCATCGGTTCGCTGCCGCCATTGATGACGTTGTGCTCGACACCGGCATCACGCCGATAGGCCTCGCCCGTGCGGCTGGTCACGCGGCGCTCGCCGGCGCTGTCTTCGATCAGGAAATGGCAATCGGTCATGGGGATAACGACATAGCCGAGCCCGTGCACGTGGTGGCCGGTCGCAGCTCCCGGCTCAAAGTCCCAGCGAGTCACGCGCACCACGGCATCATCGATCAGCACGGTGGCAATGGCGGGCGGGCGGGCGGAATATCCGGGCATGATGACTCCTATAACAATGCCTGCATGATAGGCAAAACCGGGAGCGGGTAAAGCCGCCGCTGCACAAAAGAAAACACCCTTTCGCGAGGAAAGGGTGTTGAGATCATCAGACGTGGAAACGGCGTTATGCAGCCTGGCGGTCGTGGCGACCTTCTTCGACTTCCTCGACGATCTTGGCCACGAAGGCATCGAGATCACCGGGATTGCGCGAGGTGATAATGCCCTGATCGGCGACCACGGTCTGGTCTACCCAGCGGGCGCCTGCATTCTTCACGTCGGTGCGAATTGAGGCATAGGAGGTTGCCTGACGGCCGCGCAGCGCATCGGCTTCGACCAGCAGCCACGGACCGTGGCAAACGGCGGCGACCACCTTGCCGGACGCGACGAAATCGCGCACCAGTTGCACAGCCTTCGCATCGGCACGCAGGATATCAGGGTTGATCTGACCGCCTGGAATGACCAGCGCATCATAGTTGCTAGCCGAGGCTTCTTCCACGGTAAGGTCGACATCGACAGTGTCGCCCCAGTTCTTCTCGGCCCAGCTCTTGATCGGCTGCTTCTTCAGGGATGCGATCGAAACATCGGCACCCTTTGCCTTGAGTTGCTCGAGCGGAACCCGCAGTTCAGAGCGTTCATAGCCATCTGTGGCCAGAATAAGGATCTTAGCGTCATTGATCTTGGTCATCAGTCTCAGTCCTTTCCTGTTCGTTGGTCTCGGCGGGACAACAGCTGGAGCCGGGGATCGTTCCGAAAATTTTAACGAATTTTACTCCCCAGGATTGTGGAACCTTTCCGAGACACGTTTATCGATCCACGAAAAATATCAAATCAGCGATTGCAGCGGCTCGCGGCTTTTGCTAATGACCGGCAAGACCAATGGGCTGGATCACCGGCTCTGCATGGTCGTGTTGGGGCGTAGCCAAGCGGTAAGGCAGTGGTTTTTGGTACCGCCATCCCTGGTTCGAATCCAGGCGCCCCAGCCACAGTTTTTCTTCAAAAAGTCTATTTTGTTCAGCAAGCAGGTCGGGCGCGATGTTCATCGATGCGCTTGGATCCACCTTGCCTTCAATTAACGTTGATAAAGGCTTGGCCGGTTTGCCAAGCATGGTGGGATCCATTACCAATGGCCACTGACTATAGAATGTGAAGGTTTGTTCCGGTGCCGGTAGAATTTCAGGATTTAGTGACGCACGGAATAGCTTTCAAACATTGCTCGACCCCGCTTTCAGACCTCAGTCTTGAGGAGCTGCGCCATATTATCGGCGATTTGAACAATCTATCCGAACAGCTCGGCTGCGTGGTGTTCGAGGCCAATGGCCGCTCCAAGTCCGATCTGGTGATTTTCGGCGGCAATCTAGAGCGGTTTTCGATGCTGTCGGTGGCGCGCGGGCTCGATGCACGGGTGTTTTACTTCCAGGATACCAAGAGCTGGTGGTATGGCGGCTCTGAATTGCTGCCGGATATCAAGGGCATTGCCACTTTCCTGCACCATCAGATCGGCAGTCGCCACTGTCTGGCTTTCGGCCAGTCCTCGGGCGGTTACGCAGCGCTTGCCGTTGGTGCGCTCAATCCGCATTATGATGTGCTGGCCTGTTCGCCGCAGGCCTTCTCGGATGCGGACGTCAAGAAAAGCTTGAATATTTCGTCCTGGATCAACGTCCAGTCGACGCCAAACTATCTGCTGGATCTGCAGGCCGTCTATGATAACTCGTACCGCACCGGATTTGCGGCGGCACTGTTTTCGGTTTCGGAACACCTCAACCCGAGCTACAGCTACTTCTGGATGGACCACCTGCATATGGCAAAGCTTGCGCTGGTGCCTTCCATCGACGTGTTCATGGCGGCTTCCAGCAACCATCCCATGGTACTGCAACGTGCCCCATTGTTTTCCGAGTATTTGAAGCAATTGATCGATGCCAGCGGTAAGCGCACACAGGTCAAGCGCGAGATCGTGAAAAAGCTGATCATGGAGATCAAGCCGGTCGTTTTGCCGGAACACGCGCCTCCACCCGGAGTGTGAAGCGCTTACCCGGCCTGTCCCTGACCGATCAGCCTGATCAAGGTAATCCCGGCGACGAGGCCTACCAAAGACAGAATCAGCGAAAGACTGACATAGCCCACGGCGAGGCCCCATTGGCCGCGGTCCCAGAGGGTGACGGCGTCCAGGGTAAAGGTTGAAAACGTGGTGAAGCCGCCGAGGATGCCTGTCGTCAGAAACAACCGCAGTTCTTGCGGCAGGCCGGAGCGCACCACGAAGAACTCGGCGAGCAGACCCATGGCAATCGAGCCTGCGATGTTGACGGTAAGCGTGCCCCAGGGGAAGCCGAAGCCGAGCAGGCGCGCCGCCCCGACATTGACGGCCTGGCGCAACACGCCGCCAAGCCCGGCGCCGAGAAAAACCACCAGATAGATCATGTTCGTCTCCTTCAGGATGCCCTGTCCGTCAACGCGTCCTGCGCCGTGACATCCTCGTTGACCAAATCCCCATGGTCCAAGGCCCACTGTTCCAGGTGTTTGTAAACAATCACCTTGTTTTTGAGGAGCGCACCATGGGTGCGGCAGAAGCTTTCGAGAACGTCACGCTCGGCGATCATTTCCACGCACATGGTCAGGTCGGGATTGGGAATTTCGAAGCCCTCGTCCTGCAGCTTGCCACTATTGGAATAGCCGAAATGGGTATGGTGGGCGACGGCATTGATGACACCGGCGGCCTTGGCCTGCAGCACAAGTTCTCGGTAGAGCGGCTTGGTGCCGAACCAGCCGCCTTTGCCCGCCATTTTCTCGCGAGGCTTCATATAGATCCGCACCATGCCGATGTCCTTGGCGTGAAGGCTGTGCTGGGTCACGGTGATGGGCCTCCTGTTTTGATCAGCGGATGGGGACGGCGGCTGGAGCTGGACGCTGCCGCCCTGTGTGCCAGGGTTCTGGCGGGAAAGGTCCCGCATATGGCGAACCGATACTCCGGCCGGAATATGCCTAGCGGCCGCCGTCTTCGGCACGCCGAGCCGCTGCGAGATATAGATGCTGGAATGGCCGCTGCAGAGATAGGCGACGAAGCAGGCAGTGGCGAGATAGACCGCGTGCGTTGCGCCGAACAGTTCGAGCCCCATGATCATGCAGGCCAGCGGCGTATTGGTCGCCCCGGCAAAGACCGCGACGAAACCCAACCCGGCAAACAGATCAACGGGAGCGCCGAGAATACCCGCCAGCGCGCCGCCAAGCCCGGCACCGATGTAAAACAGTGGCGTGACTTCGCCACCCTTGAAGCCGGCGCTGAGTGTGACGATGGTAAACAGCGCCTTCCAGGCCCAGCTGACATAGTCGACATGATCGGGCCGGAAGAAGCTGAGAATGGTGATGTCGCCAGGATTGGGCGACCAGACACCAAGGCCGAGATAGTCGCGAGTGCCAAGCAGGTATACGAGGCCGAGCAGGATGGCGCTGGCGAGAACCGGGCGCAGCGGCGCATACGGCAGCACCTTCTTGTAGGTCGCGGATGCCAGATGCGACAGCTCGGCAAAGGCGTGGGCGGCCAACCCGAACACTGCGCCCGCCACCACCACCTTTAGCAGCAGGACGAGATCGAGGTGAAAACCGCCGGCCTCATCGATCCCGTGCAGATAGGCGATGACGTAATGGACATGGCTTGCGCCCCAGGCATGGCAGGTCCAGTCGGCAACGATGGCGGCGAGCAGGGCAGGGAGCAGCGCTTCGTATTGCATCCGGCCGATGGTGAGCACTTCGAGCGCAAAGACGGCGCCGGCAATCGGCGTGCCGAACACGGCGCCAAAACCTGCGGCAATCCCGGCCATCAGCAGAATGCGCACGTCACCTGCTGTCAATCTGAACAGCCGCCCGAAGGCGCTGGCGAGACTGCCGCCGAGTTGCACCGCCGTGCCTTCGCGCCCCGCGGAGCCACCGACGAGATGGGTCAGTACCGTGGTGACGACAATGAACGGCGCCATGCGCAACGGCACACCGCCGCCCGGCTCGTGGATCTGATCGACAATCAGATTGTTGCCGCCTTCAGCCGATTTACCAAAGCGCTGATAAGCCCAGACCATCGCAAAGCCGGCGACCGGCATGGTGTAGATCAGCCAGGGAAAATCAAAGCGCAGCGCCGTTGCCTTATCGAGGCTCCACAGGAAAAGGGCGACGAAAGATCCGACCGTGGCAGCCATGGGCACGGTGACCAAAATCCACTTTGTCAGGCTGCGGATCTGGATGACGTGAAGACCTGAAAATGCCGAGCGCGCCATCACTTGGACACTCCCGCTGACTCGCCTGCTATCAGGAAAAATCGGAACTGAATTCTTGGCACGACTCTACTCCTTCGCGTGGTGTGCGTTGAGTAGGAGTCATCAGCTTCATCGGGGAAGCGGTTCGGCTTAATGCCCGGCAGAATCCATTACCGTTGCCGATTACTAAGCGCGGGTACCTGCAAAAGTCAAGGATGCCACTTGGGCTCTTATTGCAGGACCGGGCAAATGATCTTCGGGCAGACGAGGAGTCGCTATAGTTAATCCCGGAAATGTCTATTTCATGTTCCGTTCACCATCTTCCTTGGGTGCGACTTAACCTTAACGGCCCTATAAATTGCTCATGCGCCGAAAGGCGGATTTGGGGGGCTGTGGAGCCGCTCCGGATCGTCTGGGGACCGTTGTCAGGATCGAACAAAGCAGCCAGGTGCCGCCACCGCGCCAGGGCTACCCTTTGTCGTGCCTTTGGCTCCGAGACTCAGGCGTGCGCAGTGACGGTATAAGGTCTCGAGGCTGGGCTGGGTTCGAGACATTATCCAATATATCTAATGGGTTGAAGCATCGCGGGCGTCATTGTCGCGCGGGGCTGAGGCCACGCTGTGTCTATCGCCGATCTCACGTCCATGAAGGGCCTGAGACAGATGATTTTACCGGGTTGGGAGTGCTGTGCCGCTTGCGACCCGGTGCCGTGATCCGTTGGCTGACGGAAGGCATAAGCCGACTGCCTGTCGGAACAGGCAAGAATGCAGTGTATGTTCAGCATGTGAGTAAGTGTATGACGAGTAAGAATACTAATGTTGCTGCTCTTACGGCTCTTCAGAGCCTGCGCCATACCGAGGCCAGCCGTAACAGCAGCTTGGGCCGGGTCACCTCGGGTTACCGGGTGGCAACCGCGGCAGACGACGCCGCCTACTGGTCGATCGCCACGACCATGCGCTCCGACAACCGGTCGCTGTCTGCGGTACAGGATTCGCTCTCCATGGCCGCTGGCGTGCTCGACACGGCTTCGAGTGGCATGACCACATCCACGGATCTGATGATGCAGGTCAAGGCGCGGCTTGTGATGGCGCGCGAGAGCGGCGTTTCGCGCGACAAGATCAATACGGAGCTCAACGAAATCCGCGATCAGTTTCGCTCGATTGCCGAGTCCTCGACTTTCTCCCAGGAAAACTGGCTGTTGCGCTCCGAGACCAGCGACCGTGACGACCGCAATCTCGTCGGCTCCTTCGTGCGCGACCGTTCCGGCATGGTGAGCGTCAACACCATCGATTACCATATCGGTGGCAAGCCGGGGACATCCGAGGTCAATTACCTGATTGACGATGTCGACGGGGAGGGTGGTATTCTGACTGGGTCGGGCTTTGCCAAGGACCTCGGCACAGCCAAGACCTGGGTAATGTTCAACGGCGCGAAGGCGTCTACCAACTATGACGTGATCCGGCTCGATTCATCGTCGACGAATGCCGATATCGACGACATGATCAAGGTTGTCGATGCCATGGCGGAGCGTATGAACGGCGTGGCCAGCACGCTCGGTGCGATGGGAAACCGGGTCGACATGCAATACGAATTTTCCAAGGACCTGCAGGGCTCGCTCAGCAAGGGCGTCGGCAATATGGTCGATGCCGACATGGACCTGGAATCCAGCCGGCTGAAAGCGCTGCAGACCCGCGAGCAGCTGAACGTCAATTCTCTGTCGATCGTCAATACCAGCGTGCAATCCCTGTCGCAGCTCTTGCAATAGGCGGGTTGAGGGCAGGCAGAACGCCGGCTGCCCTATCACCCCTGTTCGCGGTCGGCGGCCCGGCCGGCGCGGATCGCTTCGGCCAGGAAGGGCCGCGATAGGCCGTGATAAAGCGGCTCGCGGGCCAGGAGCCGCGAGGTGGCATAGCCGAGCATGGCGGTGGCCATGATGGCAATGGCGCTGTCATGGCTGGCGGTCATTTCCATGATGATGACGAAGGCGGTCATCGGGGCCTGCACGACGCCAGCGAAATAGCCGGCCATGCCGAGGATGGCGCCAAGCGCGATGCTGGAACCGGTCAGGCTGGCGGCGGTGCTGCCAAGGCCGGCGCCGACCGACAGCGATGGTGCAAAGATGCCGCCGGGAATGCCCGAGATCATCGTCAGGAACGATGCGGCCAGCTTTTCCACGAAGTAGAATAGCGGCAGGGCCTGCCCCTCGACCGCGCCGCGCGCCTGTTCATAGCCGGTGCCGTAGGTGGCGCCGTGGGTGCTGATACCGATCAGGGCCACGCCGAGGCCGCAAAGAGCGGCCAGCACGACCGCACGCAGCAACGGCTTGGCCGACACTTGCGTCCAGCGGCGAATGCGGCGCGCGAGAGAGAGGGCGCCGGCGCTGAACAGCGCCCCGAAAGCGCCGCCGCCAATGCCGCAGACGCCGACCAGCAACCAGTCCTTCATGCCCGACAGAACAGGATTGGCGGTGCCGAAATAGGTATAGCTGCCGACCATGCCGAGCGCTGCCAGACCGGATACGATGACGGCGATCAGCACGAGGCTGTTGACGCGGGAATGATAGGTCTTGCTCATCTCCTCGATGGCAAACACGATCCCGGCCAGCGGTGTGTTGAAGGCGGCGGCGATGCCGGCAGCCGAGCCCGCCAGGATCAGCCCATCGGCGCGCGCCATCCCGCCAAGCCGCGCGCAAAACAGCATGATCGAGGCGCCGACCTGGACCGTCGGTCCTTCGCGGCCGATCGAACCGCCGCAAAACAGACCGATGACCGTCAGCAGGATCTTGCCGACCGCGATCCGCATCGACAGCAGCCGAGACCGTCCGGCGGGACTGTCGACATGACGCGCGGCGATCGCCTGCGGAATGCCGGAACCTTGCGAGGCCGGAAACACCCGCGCCGCCAGAAGTGCGCAAAGGGCGAAACCAGCAGGCGTCAGCAGTAGTGGGATCAGGAAATTCCAGCTGCCGGCATGGGTGAGGGCATGAAACAGCGCCTGCGCCCGGTCAGCCAGCCAGGCAAAGCCGACGCTGACCACGCCGATGGCACCGGCACCGGCCCAGAACACCAGCCGCATCTTCCACATCCGCCAGGAACCGCCCAGCGCTTTTGAGCGCCGAAGCATTTTCGAGGGCGTGGAACGCGGCATGATCAATCTCCCGGCAGGTGGTGAAGCTTTGGGTCTACGGGATAATGCCGCAGATACCAATGCAGAGGGGCGAAAATTCAAGGCCTGTCGCATATGGGCCACGCGAGGAATCCGAAATGCGGCACGAAGGAGCGGCTGATGGCAGCGCCCTTGCTTTCGTCGCTTACTTCTTGTTCACGATCCGACTTCACAACATTTTTACCGGCCACTGCCATAAGCAGTGGTCTGTGAAAAACCTCTAATATTCGGCTGGGAGACGCAGGGCGGATGACGGATGCGATAGTGACCGGCCTCGATGTCGCGCGCGATGTGGTGCCCTTGCCCAGAGATGCTGGCGCCTCAGGGACGGCATCCGTGAAGCTGATGCGCCTGGCGGCGGGACTGGGGCTTGCAGCCCTCTCGCTGATCTCTGTCGAATTCCTGTTTGAGCCGCTGGCGGAACTCGGCCTTGTCTACAAGCTCCATACCGGTCTTGGCGGCGCCAGTCTGGCGAGCCTGTCATTGCTGGGAGCCATGGCGGCAGGACGGGCGATGCAGCGCCAGATCCGACCCCAGCGTCCCGGGCCGACACCCTGCGCGTTGCAGCAGGCCAGCCAAATAGTCTATGCCCACTCGCACGCCGCTGCCGGTCTTGTGGCGCTCGGTGACAAGCAAATCCTGTTTTCCCAGGCCGGCGATGCCTTCCTGATGTATGCACGCCGCGGCCGCCGCTTCATCGTGTTGTTCGATCCGGTCGGCCCGCGTTCCGCCTGGCCGGGACTGGTCATGGCCTTGCTGCGACAGGCGAAGGCCTCCGGCTGCCGTGTCGCTTTCTACCAGGTCTCTGCAGACTTTCTGCCTGTGGCGGCAGATGCCGGCCTGCGGCTGTTCAAACTCGGTGATCAGGCAATCGTTGACCTCACCCGCTTCGATCTCAAAGGTGGCGACTGGCTAAAACTGCGCCGCTCGATCAACCGTGCCGAACGCGACGGGCTGGAATTTTCGGTGATCGCACCCGAGGCCGTGCCTGATGTGATCGATGAACTGGGCTATGTCTCCGATGTCTGGCTTGCCCATCATCAGGCTGGCGAGAAGGGCTTTTCGCTCGGCACTTTCCAGCGCAGCTATGTTGCCGCGCATCCGGTCGCGGTGATCCGGCTGCATGGCCGCATCGTGGCCTTTGCCAATATTCTGACCACTGACGACCGTGAGGAGGCCTTCATCGACCTGATGCGGCATCTGCCCGGCACCCATCGCGGTATGATGGACCTGCTGTTCGTCAAAATCATGCTGCATCTGAAAGCCGAAGGTTATAGCCGCCTCGATCTCGGCATGGCGCCCCTGTCGGGCCTCTCCAGCCGGGAGAGTGCCCCGCTTTGGCACCGCCTCGGCCGTCTCATCTATGAAAACGGCGAACGGCTCTACAATTTCAAGGGTGTCCACGCCTTCAAGGCCAAATTCGACCCGGACTGGCAACCCCGCTATCTCGCCGTCAGCCGCAAAAGCGAAGCCTTGCCCGCGGTGGTCGACACCGCACTCCTGATCAGCGGCGGTGTACGGCGGTTGATGAGGCGGTAGGGTTAGGCCCACTTTTTCTGATCCGACTGATCCGCTACATTGCATAGAAAGTGATTGGGTCGGTGCGTGATGCGAACGCTGGTAAATCTTGATGACGCGGTAGCCTTGGAACTCGACCGTATCGCCAAGGCAGAAAAAACTTTACGGGCGGTGCTTATCCTAACGGGTATTGCGCTGTTGTTGCAGGAGCGCAAACGGTCTGATCTGGAGCGCGCTTTCGGTCTGTGGACCGACGAGCGTGATGGCGTGGCCTACCAGCGCGATCTGCGCCGCGCATAACCGCTGAAACTCCCCGATGCCATCATCTGGGCCAGGGCAATGGCACATGACCAACTGCTGGTCGCCCGCGATGCCAAGGGCATCCAGGCTGATCAACCTGGCATCCGTATTTCCCTATCGCCTTTGATGCTCACCGATCACTCAACTGCCAATCCGGATTGATCCAAGGCTCCTGATTGCTGCGGGGCAGGGGCTGCTTGCCGAGAATATGGTCTGACGCCTTCTCGCCGGTCATGATCGAGGGACCGTTGAGATTGCCATAGGTCACATGCGGGAAGATCGAGCTATCCGCCACGCGCAGGCCTTCGACGCCGATCACTTTGGTCGCGGGATCGACAACCGCCATCGGATCATCGGCGCGGCCCATTTTGCAGGTGCCGCAGGGGTGATAGGCCCCCTCCAGATGCTCGCGCAGGAAGGAGTCGATTTCGTCGTCCGTTTGCGCCTTCGGTCCCGGCGCGATCTCGCCGCCCATGTAAGGCGTGAAGGCGGGTTGAGCGAAAATCTCGCGGGTGATCCTCACCGCATGGCGGAATTTCACCCAGTCCTCAGGGTCGCTCATATAGTTGAAGCGCAGCACCGGCGCGTCTTTCACGTCAGGCGAGCGTAGGGTCACGGAGCCGCGCGATTTCGACATGTTGTAGCCGACATGCGCCTGAAACCCATGGCCCTCCGCTGCCGATTTGCCATCGTAAGACACCGCAATCGGCAGGAAGTGATACTGGATGTCAGGCCATTTTACGCCCGGTGCCGAGCGAATGAAGGCGGCCGCCTCGAACTGGTTGGACGTGCCAAGCCCCGTCTTGAAGAATAGCCATTGCGCCCCCACCACGCCCTTCCAGAACCAGTTGTTCCGGGAATGCAGGGTGATCGGCAGTTTCGATTTGAACTGATGGTAATATTCGAGATGGTCCTGCATGTTCTGGCCCACGCCTGGCCGATCCGCCACGACGTCGATGCCCATGTCGCGCAGATGCGCCGCTGGGCCTACGCCTGACAGCATCAGGATTTTCGGTGAGTTGAAGGTCGAGGCTGCGACGATGACTTCGCGGTTGGCGCGGATCACCTCGATCTTGCCGCCGATCTCCACTTCAACGCCGACGGCCTTCAACCCCTCGAACACCACGCGCCTGGCATAGCAGCGGATCAGACGGCAGTTTTCACGCTTCAGCGCGGGCTTGAGGTAAGCATTGGCAGCAGACCAGCGGCGGCCGGCCCAGCTCGTCTGCTCCATCAGGCCGAAGCCTTCCTGTTGGCGGCCGTTATAGTCCTCGGTGACCGGAAAACCCGCCTGCCGCCCCGCGTCGATAAACGCCTTGTAGAGCGGGTTCTTCACCTCTCCACGCCGCACATGCAGCGGGCCATCGGTGCCACGCCAGCCATCCTCGCCGCCGTGGGAATGTTCCATGCGCTTGAAATAGGGCAGCACGTCGGCATAGGCCCAGCCGGTGGCGCCCAGCTCATCCCAACGGTTGAAATCCTCGGCATGGCCGCGCACGTAGACCATGCCATTGATGGACGAAGACCCGCCCACCACCTTGCCGCGTGGCGCAATCATCCGGCGATTGTTGAGATGCGGCTCGGGTTCCGACAAGTAGCCCCAGTTATAGCGATCCATATTCATGGGAAAGGCCAGCGCCGCCGGCATCTGCACGAAAGGGCCGATGTCGGAGCCGCCGAATTCCAGCACGATGACCGTGTGCTTGCCATCCTCCGACAGACGGTAAGCCATGGCCGAGCCTGCCGAGCCGGAACCGATGATGACGAAATCTGCATTTTGCATGGTGTCAGGTCCGATAGGTTGAAAAACTATAGCTATTTGCTATACTCGCAACATGAAGAGAGTGGAGTACACCAAGGCTGCCACCAAAGTGATGGACCGGATGCAGCCCAAGCGCCGGGATGCTATACGGCTGAAAGTCGATGCCTTCGCGCGGGGCGAGCGTGTCGATGTGAAAAAGCTGAAGGGCAGCCCACTGCTCAGAATTCGCGTCGGTGATGACCGGGTAATCCTCGATGAGCAAACGATGTTGGTCATTGTCGTCGAAGTCGGGCCGCGCGGCGGTATCTACAAGGAGTGAACCATGGGCGAACTGCGCAAGACGGTCATCGACGGCGAGACCTATGTTCTTATCCCCGAGGATGACTACGAAGACCTGATCGATACGATCAAGGCCGAGCGAGTGATGGCCCGTGTCCGGGCGGGCGAAGAAACCTGGCCATCTGAACTCGTCTACGAATTGTGGGAAACCGACAGCCGCATCCGCACCTTCCGCACTTACCGCAACCTCTCCGTTTCTGACCTTGCCGCGGCCGCCGGCATTTCCCAGCCCTATCTGTCGGAAATCGAAAGCGGCAAGAAGACCGGCTCCGTCGACGTGCTGAAACGCATCGCCACCGCGCTCAAGGTCGATCTCGACGATATTGTCGTGTGACGGATTATACGGCTTTGGGCGCAAAAATTGGCTATCGGCATTTGAAGCCGAGTTGGAGCCGATGTTGACGAAATCTGCTTGATCAATCATTTGTTATTCCAGCAACTGCCACTTGTGCCGATGTCGACCGGAGATGATGTCATGGGTAATCAGAAAGCGCGGGAGACACGGTCTCCGCCGGAAGATAAAAAGCATTCGCTCGAACGCGACTGCCGCGATGGTTATGGCGAAAACAACAAGTCCAAGCGCAAAGCCATTCCTCTTTTCAAAGCGCAATCCAATCGACGGGGCCGTCACGCGGCCAAGGTCGCTATCGTCTCGCTCGTTGACGATGACTCGGTCGACGAAATGAACAAACTTGCAATCGCTGAGCATTTGGCACTGCATCCCCAAAAAAGGAAAAGTTCGGATCTGCCGTTGTCGGAATTCTTTGAGCATCAGCGTATCCGGCGTTCTTGGCGGTTGGGGCTTGGCAAGGACTAAACTCCGTTCAATACGGCGCTTCACACTTGCCCATGCCGACATAAACAGTCTTCAACTCCGAATAATGCTCCAGCGCGGCCAACGAATTCTCGCGGCCGAAGCCGGATTGCTTGGAGCCGCCGAAGGGCATTTCCACCGGGCAGAGATTGTAGGTGTTGATCCACAGCGTACCGGCTTCCAGCTGGTCCACGACACGGTGGGCGCGGCTGATGTCTGATGTAAACACGCCACCGGCGAGGCCGAATTCTGTGGCATTGGCGCGGGCGATCACGTCTGTCTCGTCGTCGAAATCCAGCACGCACATCACGGGGCCGAAGATTTCCTCCCGCGCGATGGTCATGTCGTCGGTGACATCGGCAAACACGGTCGGCTGGATGAAGGCGCCAGTGCCGGAAGCGCTGTTGGGAATGCCGCCGCCCGTTACCAGCGTCGCGCCCTCAGCCTTGCCCTTGTCGATATAAGAGAGAACCTTTTCCCGCTGCGCCATCGAGACCAGCGGCCCCATCTGGGTCACCTCATCCTGGGGATCGCCGATGACGATCGCCTCGGTGCGGGCCTTCAGGCGCTCCAGGAACGTGGCCTTGATCGCGCGATGCACGAAGACCCGCGTGCCATTGGAGCAGACCTGGCCGGTCGAATAGAAATTCGCCAGCATCGCGCCCGAGATCGCGCTGTCGATATCGGCATCATCGAACACGATCAGCGGTGATTTGCCGCCAAGCTCCATGGTCACGTGCTTCAGATGCCCCGCAGCCGCTGCCGCCACCTTGCGGCCTGTCGGCACCGAGCCGGTCAGCGATACCTTGGCGACGTCAGGGTGGTTGACCAGCAAGGGCCCGGTGTCGCGATCGCCCTGGATGACGTTGAACACGCCCTTGGGCGCACCCGCCTCGATCAGGATTTCGGCGATTTTCAGAGCGCCGAGCGGCGTCATTTCCGAGGGTTTGAACACCATGGCATTGCCGGCGGCCAGCGCCGGGGCCGATTTCCAGCAGGCGATCTGCTGCGGATAGTTCCAGGCGCCTATGCCGACGCAGACGCCAAGTGGAACGCGCTTCGTATAGGCAAAATCATTGCCCAGCGGAATGTGGCTGCCGTTCAATCCTGCCGCAGCGATGCCGCCGAAGAACTCGAAACTGTCGGCGCCCGATGTCGGGTCGGCCACGATGGTTTCCTGGATAGGCTTGCCGGTGTCGAGCGTTTCCAGCTCAGATAGTTCGCGGTTGCGCTCCCGCATGATTTCGGCAGCTTTTTTGAGCACCCGGCCGCGTGCGGTGGGCGACAGCGCCGCCCATTCCTTCTGCGCCCGCTTGGCAGACGCAATGGCCTTTTCGACGATCGCAGGTGTTGCGGCATGCAGGCGTGCGATCACTTCGCCGGTGGCGGGATAGACGCTCTCGATCACGGTGCCTGATGTATCTTCGACATAGGCGCCGTCGATGAAATGGGAGGCTGTCGGTTGGGCTTTCATCATAAAACTCGCAATTCTTCGTAGGAAACCATCACATGCTCGCGAAAGGCCGGGCGCGTGGTCAGGTTCTGGTAATAGCGGTGAAGGGCAGGGCGCTCGGGGCGCATGATGTCGATATCGAAATAGCGAAACAGCACATGGCCGAACTGAATATCGGCCAGGGTCAGGTCGTCACCGACCAGAAAGGCGTGCTGCTCCAGCCGCTGTTCGGCAATGTCGAGCTTTGCGCCGAGCACATCCAAGGCCTTTGCAATGGCGGCGGGATCTCTGTCTTTGGGCGCCGTCCGCACGACGCGCCAAAAAATTGGCGAGGTGAATTCAAGGGCAATATTGATCTTCGACCATTCGGCCCACATGTCGACCTGTGCGCGCGCCGCCATATCGTCCGGCCAGAATGGCGAAGAGGCATAGCGGCTGGCGAGATAGCGCAGGATGGCGCCGGTCTCGAACAGGGCCTCGCCATCGCCATCTTTTAGGACCGGCACCGTGCCATTCGGGTTCATCGCCAGAAAGTCCGGTGTGTCGTTGCCGCCATAGCGATGGCCGACGTCATGGCGCTGATAATCGAGACCAAGCTCGCCGACGCACCACATCAAGGCCTGCACATTGGAAGAAGACTGTCTGCCCCAGATGGTCAGCATGATCACTCTCCCCGGGGGTAGCGTTTGCTCTCTTCGAGCACGTTCAGGTCCATATGGTTGCGCATGTAGCGCTCGGAAGCCTTTTGCAGCGGCTGGTGGTCCCAGGGGTAATAGGCGCCGTTGCGCAGTGCCTCGTAGACCACCCAGCGCCGCGCCTGGCTTTCGCGCACGGCCTCGTCGAAGCGGGCCATGTCCCAGCGGGCCTTGCGCTTGGCGATGAAGCCGAGCAGCACCTCCGTATAAGCCGGGTCGGCGGCGAGATTGGTCAGTTCGCGCGGGTCGGCGTCGAGGTCGAACAGCTGGTCAGGGTCGAGCGCGCAATGCACATATTTCCACTTGCCCTCGCGGATCGCGACCAGCGGCGCAAAGGAGCCTTCGGCGGCATATTCCATCAGCACGGGCGCGCTACGCGCTTCACCGCCGATCATGCCGGTCAGGCTGATGCCGTCGGTCCAGGGCATGACCGCGTCCATGGAAATGCCCGCGAGATCGCAGAGCGTCGGCGTCACATCGAGATTGGAGGTTGGGGTCAGATGCTGGCCGGGAGCGATGCCGGGACCGGCCACCATCAGCGGCACTCGGGCCGAGCCCTCGAAGAAGTTCATCTTGAACCACAGACCGCGCTCGCCCAGCATATCGCCATGGTCGGAGCAGAACAGGATCAGCGTATTGTCGAGCATTCGGGTGCGCGTCAGCGTATCGATCAGCGCCCCGACCTTGTCGTCGATATAGGAGATATTGGCGAAATAGGCCCGGCGCGAACGGCGGACATCCTCTTCGGTGACCGTGAAATTGTCGTAGTCGCAGGCATGGATCAGCCGCTTGGAATGCGGGTCCTGCGCGTCAAAGGGGATGTCGCCGACCTCGGGCAGGAGATGCTCGCAATCCTCGTAGAGATCCCAGTGTTTCTTGCGCGCCACATAGGGGTCGTGCGGGTGGGTGAAGGACACCGTCAGGCACCAGGGGCGGCGGGCCGGATCGTCGCTTTCGCGGGCGAGATGATAGAGCTTCTGCTCGGCCAGAAAGGCGACTTCGTCGTCGTATTCCATCTGGTTGGTGATTTCGGCCACGCCCGCGCCCGTTACCGAGCCCAGATTGTGATACCACCAGTCGATCCGCTCGCCGGGCTTGCGGTAATCGGGCGTCCAGCCGAAATCGGCGGGGTAGATGTCGGTGGTCAGCCGTTCCTCGAAGCCGTGCAGCTGGTCCGGCCCGACGAAATGCATCTTGCCAGATAACGCCGTGTAATAGCCGGCGCGGCGCAGATGATGCGCATAGGTCGGAATGGACGACACATATTCCGCCGCGTTGTCATAGACCTGCGTGCGGCTCGGCAACTGCCCCGCCATGAAAGAGGCCCGTGCCGGTGCGCAGAGTGGCGAAGACGTGTAATTGTTGATGAAGCGGGCCGAGCGCGCCGCCAGCGCCTTCAGATGTGGGGCATGCAGCCAGTCTGCCGGGCCGTCTGGAAACAGCGTGCCGTTCAGCTGGTCGACCATGATGATCAGGATATTGGGCTTGGTCATGGTCAAGGCTTCCTGTGATTGTTCAGCTGTCCGGCGACATAATCCTCGACCAGTGTGACAGAGGCATCAATCGAGAGCGGCGCGGCCTTCAGGCTCTGGCGAATGTAAAGACCGTCGATCATCGCCGCCGTGCCCTCGGCAATCCGTTCGGCATTGGTGCGATCCGTCAGCGCAGTGAGCGCGTCGACCAGGTTGGAGCGCAGCCGGCGGGCGTAGACGATCAGCAACCGGCGGGTCGCCTCCGAGCGCTGCGCCTCTGAGTAGAAGGCAAGCCACGCCGCCACCGTCTCTGGCGTGAATTGATCGGCCTGAAAGCTGACCCGGATCACGGCGGAAATCCGCTCCGCCGGCGTTGTCGCGCGGGCGAGGGCGGCAGCTGTATCGTCGCGCAATTGTCTGAGCAGCGAGCGGATCGTCTCGATCAGCAACTGTTCCTTGGAGCCGAAATAGTGATGGGCAAGCGCTGGCGACACGCCGGCATTGCGGGCGATTTGCGACATTGTCACGGTCAGCGAGCCGTGCTCCCCAATCGCTTTCAGCGCGGCGTCGACCAAGGCCTTTCGTCTGACCGGCTCCATTCCCAGTTTCGGCATTGGATGTCCCTCTTGATGTCAGTCAATCTATTCTTGATTGATCCATCAATCAATAAAAATTCCACCCAATAATTGCCAGCTCAGGTGTCACAAAAGTTTCACGCCCGATAAAGATTTCCTTCAGGCTTTCGGTTCACGGTCCCCTTGATTTTATAGGTTTAGACAAGGGATTATTGCGATGGCGGCGATTGCGACGGAACGCGGAGTATTGCGCCGTTATGCCAGCGATCAGCTGCTCACCCTGGCAAAGGTCGTGATGGAAAATGCCATGCAGCCGATCGTGGAAGTCCAGACGGGCACGGTCTTCGGCTATGAGACGTTGATGCGAGGCCAGGAGCGGCTCGGCTTTGAAAGCCCGCTTGAAATCCTCGATCAGGCCCATCAGGCCGGACAATTGCTGGCGCTGGAACAGATGGTCGCCAGCCGGGCACTGGCCAAGTTCGCAAGCCTTCCCGACCACGCCGCCTATACGCTGTTTCTCAATCTGGATGTGCGGCTGATCGCCTCCTTCGATGTCGTGGTCGATGGTCTCCTGGCGCATCTGCGTGCCGCCGGCATCGCCCCATCCTCTGTCTGCTTCGAGCTGTCGGAACGGTTCGACAATACCGAAGTGCCCGAGTTTGCCGGCCTGATCGCAAAGCTGCGCTATGCCGGCTTCAAGCTCGCCATCGACGATTTCGGCGTCGGCCATGCCGAGATGAAACTGCTTTGCGATTACCCGATCGATTATCTGAAAATCGACAGGCACTTCATCGCCGGTCTCGATGGCCATTCGCGCAAGCGCCATCTGGTCAAGAACATCGTTCAGACCGCGCATGTGCTGGGCGTCAGGGTGATTGCCGAGGGCATCGAGACGGAGGCCGAATTCATTGCCTGCCGGGAGCTTGGCGTCGATCTGGTCCAGGGCTGGTACATTGCCCGGCCCACCACCCATGTCGCCGAGTTGCAGGCCGCCTATCCGCATCTGAAGGATATCGGCCCTTCGCGCCGCTCCAGCCAGTCGCTCGACGAAATCCTGATCCGCAAGCAGATCGAGCGCCTGCCGACCGTCTATGAAAATGATAGCGTCGACAGCGTTTTCGATCTCTTCCGCCGCAATCCGCGCCAGTCGTTCTTTCCGGTGCTCAACGCCAATGGCGAGCCGCGCGGCATCATCCATGAAGTGCATCTGAAGGAATATATCTATCAGCCTTTCGGCCGCGACCTGTTGAAGAACAAGGTCTATGAGCGGACCATTTCGCAATTCGTCGACCATGCCCCGGTCGTCGGGCTCGATGCCGATGCCGACCGGCTGATGGCGATCTTTTCCAATACCGAAGGCAGCGACTGCGTGCTTTTGACCGAAAATCTGCGCTATGCCGGCGTGGTTTCGGCGGCCTCCCTGGTGCGCATCATCAACGAAAAACAGCTGAAGACCGCCCAGGAACAGAACCCGCTGACCGGCTTGCCGGGCAACCGCGCCATCCGCGACTTCATGCGCGACAGCGGCCGTGACAGCGACGGTCTCAGGCATTTCTGCTACTGCGATTTCGACAGCTTCAAGCCTTTCAACGACCACTATGGCTTCCATCTCGGCGACCACGCGATCTCGCTGTTTGCCGCGCTGATGCGTCGCTATTTCTTCTCCGAGGGCGTGTTTCTCGGCCATGTCGGCGGCGACGATTTCTTCATCGGCCTGACCGACTGGACCGCTGAGGAACTTGGCGAAATCCTCGACCGGCTGCTGTCCGATTTCCACGCCGACGTCGTCGCGCTCTATTCACCTGAGGATCGGGCGCAGGGCCGGATCCGCGGCACTGACCGCCACGGCGTTGCCCGCGATTTTCCGCTGATGCGCTGCTCGATCGGGGTGCTGCAATTGCCCAAGGGCCTTGTCATCGACGATATCGGCCGCCTCTCCTCGGAAATCGCCAGCGTCAAGAAAAGCGCCAAGGACAGCGAGAGCGGCCTCCACGTCTCAGGCCTGCGCTCGCCTTGGCCAGTCGGTTGATAGAAGCATGAAGAACCCCATCAATCGGTCTGATAGACGATGACGGCCTTCGAGAAATCGCGCTTTTTCAGGTCCGTGCGGCGGATCATGATATAGTAGCCGCCATTGAAATCGACGGCATCGGTATCGTAACCGGTGATCGACAAAAGCGGGATCCAGTTTTCGATCGGCCCGGCCAGCCCCCGAATGGTCGGAATGAAACTATCGTTGTGCGGCAAATCGTAGTGAATGTCCGCGGCGCCGAGATCGATGGCCGGGTCATATTGGACGAGGTCCGGCCAGCCGAGAAGCTGGCAACCAGCGCCCGGACTGGCGGTGCGCGCCTCGAGCCAAGCGTTATGCGGCGGCTCCTGCGGATAGGCAAAGCGGGTCATCATCGGGTAGGTCCCGCTGCCCGGTAACGTATAGGAAAAGCGTGGCTCGATCCGGGCGGGCGGCAGGCGCATCGCCTCTTCGTCACTTTCGCCCTCTCGCCGCTCGCCCCAGGTCGGCATGCCGAGATCGGGAATCGGGCGGCGCTTCAACTCGACCTGCGGATCGTCGAGATAGATCAGCGCCAGGGACTTTTCCTTTTCCTGCTCACCGAACCAGGGCAGCATCACCAGATCGTAGAACACCAGCAGCCGGCCGCTGGTCGGCAGATCGGGATCGAGCGGCCCGGCTGCAGCTGCGGCGGCAAAATCGACCTGCAGCATGAAGGCGAGCGGTGCCTCTCGATTGGCCAGCGGCTCCTTCTCAGCAATTTCTTTTTTGTAATAGTCGCTGGGCTTTTCCGCGTCGAGCTTGCGCAGCACCTCCACATCCCGCTTCCCGGAGGCCGACGGTTGGCGCATCGGCCAAGCCAGCGCCTCGGGCAGATCGGGTGCACCGCCGATCTTGCTGGCGCCGACCGGAATCTCTGAATCGGCAGAGGCCTTCGTAATCAGCATCGTGGTGGGACGCGCCAGATGCAGCAGGGTTACCCGGTCGAGCGGCCCGACGCCAAAGCTCTTCAGGGAGGCGTCGAGCTCATCCTTCGTCTTGAAAAATTCCGCCATCTTCGGTGTTTCCGCCAGCGCGCCTGACGTAAAGGCCGTTGCCATGCAGGCGGTGCCGATCAATAGACTGCGGCGGCTAAGGCCGCGCGGGGCGTCAAGTTTCCGATCCATCGAGCCATCCCGGATATGAACAAAAATCCGCATCGGCGCTGGACTTGGCTTCACGTGCCGTCAATGATCCCGCGTCGATCCGTCTTCTTTTCTTTTTGCCTGCCGATCACTAGATAAGGCTGAGGTAGAGTTAGTCCAGGGGCAAACAATGACGCTTCCCACTACGATGCGCTACGTCGATCTTCCGTCCTTCGGCGGACCTGACGTGATGACCATGGCAAGCGGGCCGGTGCCTGCGCCAAAGGCCGGCGAGGTGCTCGTCAAGGTCGAAGCAGCAGGTGTCAACCGGCCCGATGTGGCCCAGCGCCAGGGCAGCTATCCGCCGCCGAAGGACGCAAGTCCCATTCTCGGTCTTGAAGTGGCCGGCACGGTGGTTGCCATCGGCGAAGGCGAGACGGATTATGCCGTCGGCGACAAGGTCTGCGGTCTTGCCAATGGCGGCGGTTACGCCGAATTCTGCACCCTTCCGCAGGGTCAGGTCCTGCCTTGGCCGAAAGGCTATGACGCGGTAAAGGCGGCGGCGCTGCCGGAAACCTTCTTCACCGTCTGGGCCAATCTGTTCCAGATGGCCGGGTTGACCGAAGGCGAGACCGTGTTGATCCATGGCGGCTCGTCCGGCATCGGCACGACGGCCATTCAGCTTGCCAAAGCCTTTGGTGCCGATGTGCTGACCACGGTCGGATCGCAGGCGAAGGCCGAGGCCTGTGTCAAGCTCGGCGCGCGCCGGTCGATCAATTACAAAACCGAGGATTTCGCCGAGGTGGTCAAGGCCGAGACCGACGGCAAGGGTGTCGACATCATTCTCGACATGATCGGTGCGGCCTATTTCGAGAAGAACATCGCCAGCCTTGCCAAGGACGGCTGCCTGTCGATCATCGCCTTTCTCGGCGGCTCCACGGTCGAGAAACTCAACCTCGCGCCCATCATGGTCAAGCGCCTGACGGTGACGGGTTCGACCATGCGCCCGCGCACGGCAAGCGAAAAGCGTGCGATCCGCGACGACCTCGTGGCCAGCGCCTGGCCGCTGCTCGACGCAGGCACGGTCGCGCCCGTCATCCACGGCGTCTTCCCGATCGACAAGGTCGCGGACGCGCATCGGCTGATGGAAGACAGCAGCCATATCGGTAAGATCGTGCTGACGTTGTGATCTGGTTCTGCTCGGCATTCAGCCGGATTGAGACTGCCGAGCAGCCACGATCTTACGTGCTTACAGATCAGGACGGGTTGGCCATGCGGACGCTTTCGAGGATCTGCATGGCCTTCTGATAGCGGACGCTGCCGCGTTCGCAGGTCTTGCAGGTAAAGCGCACACGCCAGCCGTCGATTACGGTATCGGCGAAGAGACCCGATTTCATGTTATGGTGCGCATCGGTTTCGATGATCCACCAATCGCGAGGGCCTATGCGCTGCAATTTAAGGGTTTGGAGCAACTGCGCATCCTGGCTGGTTGAAATCAGCGCCGCCCGCATGCGAAAATATTGACTGGTCGGGCTGTCGTACAGACTGGCAAGGCGCGCTGCATCGTCGGGCCCTTCGATCGGCTTGCCGAAGGCAACGATATGGCAGGTTTCGAGGCTGCGCTCACAGTCCGGCGATATGCATTCAAGTGCAATATACTGGTTGCCGTTATCCTCCTCGCGGCTTTCCTCCTGCCAGTCGTCGGACAGTGTCGCAGTGATGCCGTGACCGATATCAAGCGGGCGAGATTGCGACTGCTGCTCCTGCGCAACGGCGGTCTGCGCAAAAAGAGCAATGGACATAATGATGCCTATGCGAATCATCTTTGCGCTCCCTTTTCGCCCTGTTTTTGATGGAGAAAGACGTTGAAGGCTTCGTGCTGATACGCTGGGATCATCCGCTTCGGGATGGCAAAGACATTGTTGTCACGTGTCATGAACAGCCAATAATCGCGCGTCTCTTCAACCTTGCTCATGCCGGCCCATGGGCAGAATGTCGCCTCATATTTTTCCTGAAGCAGAATACCGTTTTCCGTCCAGGTTATCTTCAAGGCGAGGGCCTTTTGCCGGGCCAGATATTTCTTGCTGAGCCTCTTGGCATGGATTGTTTGCGCCGGCCAGTAGAAGACGAGGTTGATCAGCAGCAGTATCACGGCCATCCCTACCGAGAACGAGATTGTGTTGCTGACGATATCGACATAGAGCGGCCAGGCCACCGAGAGCGGCAGACGGAAGGGGTCGATGACCCAATAGAAGGCCGTGACGGCCGGTATCATCAAGAACCAGCGAAGGCAGGCGATCAGTGTAATCGCCAGGGTAAAGCGGATGATAACAGGTGTGCGGCTGAGCCGTTTGATACGCACGATGAAATCATCCAGTTCGGTCTGGCCTGCGGCAGAATCGATCTCCGCTCCGACCTCGGCGGCAAAAGCCGCGGTCAATGGCATGTAGCGGGGCGTGGTCAGCCGGTCGTCCCGGCCGATACCGGCCTTTTTCGCATCGATCCAGGTCTTGAGAAGTTGACGCTCCCCGGCGTTCAAATCCCGCAGAGGCAGCACGATTTGACCTGATGTCATTGAGGTGATGAACTTGGCATAGCGCTCGTCGATCTCGATCGTGTCGATCTGGGACCAGTCTCTCAGACTGGCAAGCGACCCGAAATGGAAGGCAATGCCGCCTGTTTCGAGCCGATATCGTGCTTCCGGACGATGGTTGAGGATGGTACGCGCGACAAGCAGCCTCAGACGCCAAGCCTGCCGGATGGGCGCCATGACGTGGCGGATGACGATCAGGGCGGAGACCAGCAGCAGAAACAAGACAGTTGGCAGAACCGCCTGCAGGCTGAGTGTATCGAAGAAGGTGAAGATATTGGGCTCATTCGTATTGTCATGCCAAAGCGAGACATACCCGATCACGGTCACGATCCAGATCGCGGGCAAGCCGAATTTCAACAGAACGGGCTTATCGACCAAGCCGACGGAGCTCATCTCGGTCCGAATCTTCTCGACGAGATCGGCTGATTTCAATGGGATGGTTACGTCGAGCGCCTGAATTTCATCATCGAGGGGCGGGCCGGATTCGCGGCTTCGGGAAATTTGCGGAAGTTTCAAATGCCTGTCCCCCACAGCGCGAATGACGCCTCGCGTTCAAGGCAGTCAGCCTGAAATCATTGATGCAACATACAAATCCTAAAACGACCTCCTAACGCACGATATCCGTCATTGTTCCACCATGGCCTGCGACGAAGGCTGGGTTGAACGCGGCTGCCTGGCGGTTCACGTTCGAGGTCCTGCCTATGCGTAAGGCGCCAATCACCGTCCGCGCAATGTATTGCCAGAGAAATGCAACCAAAAGGCTAGGTTTCTCTTCGCGCGAAAACAGGCTGCGCTACACCCTGGGGAAAAGCAGGGGCCGGGTCGAAATTCATATAAGTCAAACACAATCTGCGTCATCCCATGTCGTTTTTTAAGAACTCCTTAAATAAAGTTACGCACTATCCACTTGCTTGTATTGAAGTTTTCTCGGGATTCAGTCGGTTAGCCGTGCAGACCGATCTCAATAGGGCATCGATCTCTACTCCAGGCAAGGATCCCGTTTATGGTGTTCGGCATTACCCGCATCGGTAGCAAATTATCCGTTATGTCCGGCGCGGGCATTTCGCTTGTGCTTGTCGCTTCGCTGGCCAGCTGGTTGCTGGGTCGGTCGGTGGACGACGCTGTGATTCAAGGGCAGGTTCAGTCGGCCATCGCCCGCAACATCGTTGATATGAAGGCTTCGTTGCGCGGCATGGATACCGCCGTCGCCGACATGCGTCTTGCCACCGACGATCAGCAGCGGCAGGATGCGCTTGATTACTTCCAGAAGAGACGCGACTCCGCCGAGAAATATCTGGCCCTGGCCAAGGCCGATATGCGCCTGCCCGCCAATCAGCAACGCGCCGCACGGACCGCCGAACTGATTGCCAATTACGCGACGGCTGTGCAGCAGCTCAAATCGGCCTCCGCCAATCCCCCCAAGGATCTGGCGCCGATCATCGGGCCTATGAAGAAGATGAGCGATGAACTGGCGTCTCTGGTCGACGAGACCGTGGTTGTCGTCAAGCAGAAGGTCGAAGACGCCAACCAGGAGCGTCTCTCCCTACAGAATACCGCCTCGACCATCACGCTGTGTCTGTCCGGCTTGCTCGTGCTGCTGATGATCGGCTCGGCGATTTTCGGACGCCGGGCGATTGCCGCGCCCATCGGGCGCATTACCGATTGCATGGAAGACCTTGCTAAGGGCGACCTGTTGCGCACCATCCCCTATGCCGACAACAAGGATGAGATCGGCGACATGGCCCGCGCCGTTCTGGTTTTCAAGCAGAATGCCGAGAAGGTCCGCGACCTCAATGCCCAGGAGGCGGCGCTGCAGGAGCAGAACGCCGATCTGCAGAGCAATATTTCTCAAGTGGTTTCGGCCGCCGTTGCCGGCGATTTCTCCGCCCGCATTCGCAAGAACTATGAAAACGAGGACCTGAACCGCTTTGCCGCAGGCGTCAACGAACTGGTGACCTCCGTCGATCTCGGTGTGGCCGAGACCAACCGCGTCGTCGCCGCGCTGGCCCAAGGCGACCTCACCGAGGAAATGCGCGGTGAGTTCAAGGGCGTCTTCTTCAATCTTCAGACCAATATGAACGCGACGATGGCAAGCCTGCGGGCCGTCATGCTGGAAGTCCGTGCTGCCATCGACACGATCAATTCTGGCGCCGGCGAGTTGCGCCACGCCTCCTCAGACCTTTCCAAACGCACGGAACAGCAGGCGGCCTCGCTCGAGGAAACGGCAGCAGCGCTCGAGGAAATCACGTCTGCGGTGAAAAGCTCCACCGATCGCTCGGCCGAGGCGGCGACTATGGTGTCGCAGGCGCGCCAGAGCACCGACCATTCGCATGAAGTGGTCAAGAACACCGTGTCTGCCATGGAACGCATCGAGCAGGCCTCCAACGAGATCGGCAATATCATCAACGTCATCGACGAGATCGCCTTCCAAACCAACCTTCTTGCCTTGAATGCGGGCGTTGAAGCGGCGCGCGCGGGCGAAGCCGGCAAGGGCTTTGCCGTTGTCGCCCAGGAAGTGCGCGAACTGGCCCAGCGTTCGGCAACGGCGGCCAAGGACATCAAGACGCTGATCACCCGCTCGCGCACCGAAGTGGCCGGCGGCGTGGCGCTGGTCACCGAGACCGGCGATGTGCTCGGCACGATCGGCGGTCATGTCGTCAAGCTCAACGAACATATCAAGTCGATTGCGCTTGCCGCGACAGAACAGGCAACCGGCCTCTCCGAAGTCAATTCCGCCGTCAACGAGATGGATCAGACCACCCAGCAGAATGCCGCCATGGTGGAGGAAACCACCGCCGCCACCAGCAAGCTGGCCGACGAGGCGAGCAACCTTGCCAATCTGCTGTCGCGCTTCCGGCTGCAGGCCGGCACGGATCTTCCGTCTCGGGCGTCAGCGCGTCCTTCTTCGGCGGCCCGGCCGGCAGACCGGGCAAGTCCACGCGGCGGCCGCAGACCGGCATTGGCAGGTCAGGGCAGTGCAGCCGTTGCGGTGCGCAGCGACTGGGAAGAGTTTTGAGGCGGAGGCCACAAAAGGACCGGTCTCGGAAAAAATTCGAGATCTTTCAGTTCCCGCTTGAATTTATGAAAATCTCGATTACCTTATAAGCATGTTCAACGTAACGAAAGGAAGGTGATCCAATGTCTAGTGAGCTTATGGTCTCTACGGCAGGCTTTGGTAAGGTGATGATCGGAAAGGGGCAGCCCTCGATCTGATCCCGTCTTCCTTCGGTGGCGTGTTGCTACCGGGTTTGCTTATGAGACTTGGTCTCATGGAAGGGTCGCGAGAGCGACCCTTTTTTGTTGCCTGTTTTCCGCCACTCTTTGCTCTATCCGAACTTCGCTCCAGTTCCGCGCAAACTCCCGGACCTACGGTATCGTGCGTTTTATCGAACGCACATAAGATGCTGTAGCAATTTACATTTGCGGCATGATTTTCTCCTCAAATCGATTTCGATTTAGGATTTATGCAGTAGGAGCAAGGCGCATGCTGCCTGAGCTGTGCCGTGGCCGTGGCCGAGGGTTTTGGTTTGGGAACACATGCGACCGAACAGCTTGGCGTATGACCCCGGTCTTAGGTCTTGCGGCGCGCTGTAGCGGGCCGGGTTCGTCGCGATATTGGGTTCCGCTTCGGGCGTTTGCAGGGCGCGACCGTGAGCCAGGGGCGGCAATTCGAACCTGTGGCGTGGGAGTGATCGCTTGACCAGCTTGGAAACGGTTATATCGGCCTATCAGAACGGCGATCCCAGCGAGGTCCTCGTTCTGGCCGGAAAGGCTGTCGAACACGATCCGCTGCGTATCAGCCATCTTGATTTCATCACCGCCTCCGCACTGCTGAAGCTTGGGCGCCTGCGTGAGGCCGCGGAGGCCTTTGCGAAGGTCGGACGCAGTGTGTCGCCAAAGGCGGATGAGTGCCTGGCGATTGCCGTGACGCTGCTGTTTTCCGAACGCGCCTTCGAGCGTGTCGCCGACCTGCTCGATGATGTCGAAAGCCGGCTCTCGACCGATGCCGGTGTGGTTTTCAAACTGGTGAAATCGTTGGCCGAGCTTGGCCGGTTGCCGCAAGCGCATGCCATTATCGGCGGGCTCGATTGCGACCAGCGCCCGCATCTCGATCTGCTGATCGGCTTCCTGCAGGCGACCAAGGACGATGTCGACCGGCAATATGCCATCCTGCTCGCCAATGCGGCGCGCTATCCCGACAATGCTTTCGTGCTCTCGGCGCTGTCGATGCGCGCCATGGAGCGCTGCGATTTTCTCGTGCAGGATCATTTCGCGGCCCGGCTGCGCGAGCCAGGCTTCGGCGAGCGCCTGGCGAGATTCGAAATGGGCTGGGCGCGATTGGTGCGCTCGGATGACGAGCGCGAGCTGGCTGCGCCGTCTTTCGCCGCACTCGAGGTGATGCGTCATGCCGCGCTATCGGGCGAGCGGGTCCGCCGCCGCCCGGTCCGACCTGACGGCCGTCTGTGCATCGCCTATTTTTCCAGCGATTTTCGTTTGCATGCAACCATGACCCTGTTTGAGGACGTGCTGCTGCGCCATGACCGCAGCCGGTTCGAGATCATCCTGCTTTGCTACTCGCCCGAGGGGGCGGAGATCTATCAGGAAAACTGGCCGGAAGCGCTGCGGTCTTGCGTCATTCGCGTGCGCGACATGACGAGCGAGGCGATCCAGGAAACGATCCGCACCCGCAACGTGGATATTCTTGTCGACCTGCACGGACATACGGCGCGGGCGCGGCTCGACGTCGTCGACCGCTGCGACGCGCCGATCAAGGTAACCTATCTCGGCTTTCCCGGCACGGTCGCTGGCGTCGATCTCGATTACGCCATCACCGACCGGATCGTCACGCCCGATAGCAGCAAGCCGCACTTTCACGAAAAGCTCTGCCGGCTGCCCGAAACCTATCAGGCCAACAGCCTCTCCGGCCGCACCTGGCAGAGGCCGGCAGCGCGCGCGGCGGTGGGCCTGCCGCAGGACTGTTTCCTGTTTGGCTCCTTCAATGCCACGCAGAAGATCGACCGACAGGCCGTGATCCTCTGGTCTCGGGTCCTCGATGGTGTGCCGGGCTCGCTGCTCGCCATCCATTGCGCCCGCCCTGTCACGGCCGACAATCTCCGCTTCGCCTTCAAGCGCCAGGGCATCGCTGCCGATCGGCTGGTATTTTTTGGCAACTGCGACCATCCAACCTTTCTCGCCCGGATGTCGGCGACCGATCTGGTGCTCGATACCTTCATCTACAACGGCCATACCACGACGTCTGACGCGCTCTGGGCAGGCGTTCCGGTGCTGACAAAAAAGGGCAGGGCCTTTGCCGGTCGGGTCTCGGAAAGCCTGCTTGGCGCGGTTGGTTTGCCTGAGCTTGTCGCTGATGATGGCGACGATTTCGTCGCCCGGGCCGTCGATCTCGCCCACCATCCAGACAAGCTTGCGGCGCTGAAGGCGAGGCTTGGCGAGCAATTGCCGATCGCGCCGCTGTTCGACAGCGAGCGTTTTACCCGCCATCTGGAACACGCCTATGAGATGATGGCCGAGCGGGCGAGGGCTGGGCTTGGCCCTGATCATATCGACGTGCCGGCCCTGCCGTCGCGCACGGAGCCGTTTTTTGTTGCTGATGGAGCCGATCCATGACTGGCCCTATGACAGGCCCCGCAACAAGCCTTGAGGCAGCGATTGCGGCCTACAAGGCCGGCGATCTCCAGGCGGCGCTGGCTACGGCACAGGCTGTCGCCGCCCGCCTGACGCCGCAGCGCGCCATGGCCCATGCGCTCGCCGGCAATATTCTGGTCAAGCTGGGCGACAAGAAAGCCGCCGCGAAAGCCTTTGAGCAGGCAGCCAATGCCAACCCAAGTGAGGCCGCGACCTTTCTAAAGCTCGCCGCTGCCTTGTTTTCCCAGGCTGGCGAGATGGACGAGATCAGCCGCATCGGCCTTCAGGCTGCACTGCTCAACCATGGGGACAAGGCGTTCGTCTTTACCATGGCGCAAGCGCTGATCGCACCCTGGGACAAAGCCGCCCGCGCAGCGGTGGTGCAGCTGATCCCTTATCTCGATCGGTCGAGCGCTCCGGCGATGGTCTTTGCCGCCGGCTTGCTGCGGGCCAATTGGCAGCTGGAGCCGCTGAAAGCACTGCTGGACGAATGCCGGCAGACGCTGCCGGATGATGTCGGTCTCGAGGGCCTGCGCTTTCATGCCGCCCACGATATGGTCGATCTCGAGACGATCAGCCGACATCAGGCGCTCGCCCAAAACCCTGACGATCCCTATACTGTAGCCCTTCTCGCCCATGAACCGGCGCTGGTGCGGCTGCTGTGGTGCGAGGACGAGGCGTTGCAGGCAAAGCCTGTGCGCGAGCATCTGGCACTCGTCGAAAGTTATGCGGCCCGGCCGCCGCGCCGGCGCATGTCGGCGCAGGATGAGCGCCTGCATATCGGCTATCTCTCCAGTGATTTCCACGCGCATGCGACGATGACGCTGTTTCTCGACAGCCTTGTCGCCCATGACCGTGACCGTTTCCGCATCAGCCTGTTCTGCCACACGGCCGAAGCTCATCTTGCCGATCAGCAGGCTATGCCACCCGTGTTGCGCGGCGAACTCGTCGGCTTGCGCAACCTGTCGGACGCAGAGGCTGCTGCCGAGATCGATACGCGCGGCGTCGATATCCTCGTCGACCTCAAGGGCCATACGCCGGGCGCGCGGCTCGGCATCGTCAATCTCTCGTCTGCACCGGTCAAGGCCACCTATCTCGGTTTTCCCGGCCCGGTCTCCGGCGTCGATCTCGACTATGTGTTGAGCGACCGGATCGTCACGCCAGACAGCGCGGCTGACTTCTACACCGAGAAATTCTGCCGCCTGCCGGACAGCTATCAGGCCAATAGCGCTGCCAGCCGGCCACAGCCGAAGCCCGCCCGCCGCAGCGATCACGGCCTGCATGATGATGCCTTTGTTTTTGCCTCCTTCAACGGTGTTCAGAAGATCACGCCGCAAACGCTGGCGCTCTGGCTGCGGGTGCTGCATGCCGTTCCCGGCAGCCTGATCTGGGTCCTCTGCCCGGAGCTTTTCGCCCGCGACAACTTGCGTGCAGCCTTGGCCAAAGGCGGCATCGATCCCGCCCGGATGGTGTTTGCGGGACGGACGGATTACGGCGAGCATGTCCACCGCCTGCCGCTTGCCGATCTCGCACTCGACACCTTTCCTTATAACGGCCACACCACGACATCGGACATGCTCTGGACCGGCCTGCCCGTGCTGACCAAGCGCGGCACCTGCTTTGCGGCGCGGGTGTCACAGAGCCTGCTGACGGCTGTTGGCCTGCCCGAACTGGTGGCTGAAGACGAGGCGGATTTCGTGCGTCTGGCCGCCAAACTTGCCGGCGAACCGGCCCGCATGGCCGCGCTGAAACGCCATCTCGTTGCGGCACGCGGCACCGCGCCGCTGTTTGACAGCACGCGCTTCACGCGCCATCTGGAACGAGCCTATCAGGCGATGGCTGCCCGCGCCCGCGCCGGTCTGGCTCCTGATCATATCGACGTCGAGGCCATCGATGCGGGATGAGATTGCTGCAGACAAGGCTCGGGCAATCATGGTGGCTGACATGTCACCTTTGATGACAGAGACAGGTGGCGCGGCACGGCATGGCTGACAATATCAATCTGGCGCTCGATGCCTACAAGCGCGGCGCCTTTGAAGAAGCGCTGCATCACGCCCGGGCCGCAGCCACGTCGATCGACGAGGCCGGCAAGGCGGAAATGCTGAGCGCCAACATCCATCTGAAGCTCGGCCAGAAGCTCGCCGCTGCCGAGGCCTTTACCCGCGCCGCCGAGCATATTGCGGAAAAGCGAGCCGAATTCCTGACCTTCGCCGCTCGGCTTTACCTCACCGAGCGACGCGCCGACCGGCTGGCAGATATTGCCGTTGAAGTCGGCCACGCCAATGCCGGCGATGCCGCCTTGATCCTCGACATGGCGCAGATGCTGCTCGGCGCCGGCTTGCATCCCGTTCTCGACGCTCTGGTGCCGCTGCTCGATCTCAGCAATAACTGGCATTTCCAGGTGATCATCAATCACTACCAGCTGACGCGCAAACCCGGCAAACTGAAGCCGTTGATCGAGGCGCGTTACCGCGAGACGCCGGAAGACAGTTTTGTCGCCACCAATTATTTCCTGTTCTGCCGCTCCAGCCTTTATCTGCCTGCAACGCGGCAATGGCAGGAGATCGTCAGCGACCCCGAAAATAGGCTGGTCGCCGAAATCCTCTACCGCGACCAGCCGCTGTCGCGCTGCTACTGGAGCGACGATCCGGCTGTGTTGAACGGCCCTTCCGGCGCCATCGACAATTTCCGCAACAAGCTCGGCACGGCCGTTCCCAGCGGCGACACGCCTCGCCGCGGCATCCGCCCGGCCGGTGAGCGGCTGCGGATCGGCTATCTCTCGTCGGATTATACCGTCCACGCGACGATGTATCTGCTCTACGATGTCTTCGTTGCCCATGACCGCAGCCGCTACGACATCACCTTTTTCTGCCAGACGCCTGCCGGCCAGGCGCAGGTGCAGAAGACCTGGGATGCCCAGCTGCAGGCGGAAATCGTGCCGGTACGCGGCATGAGCCATGAAGAGGTCGCGCAGGAAATCAGCCGGCGCGGCATTGATATTCTCGTCGACTTGAAGGGCCATACCGCCGGCCATCTGCTTGGAGCGACAGTTCTCTCGGATGCGCCGGTCAAGGCCACCTGGATCGGCTATCCCGGCTCGGTGCGCGGTGCTGATCTCGATTATCACATCACCGATCCGATCGTGACGCCTGATAGCGCCAGGCCCTGGTTCGAGGAAAAGCTCTGCCGGTTGCCGGACACCTATCAAGGCAACTGCAGCCGCACCAAGCCGCAGCTGAAGCCGGTCAGCCGCGCCGATCAGGGGCTGCCGCAGGACGCCTTCGTCTTCGCCTCCTTCAACTCTCCGGCCAAGATCAGCCCGCAGACGGTGGATCTCTGGGTGCGGGTGCTGAAGGCCGTGCCCGAGAGCTTGCTCTGGATCCTGGCCTCGGGTCCGCTGCTCCAGGAGAATTTCGCCACCGAATGCGTACGGCTCGGCATTGACCGGGAGCGCGTGATCTTTGCCGAAGGTGCCGATTACCCTGATCACGTCAGCCGGGTGGGACTTGCCGATCTCGCGCTCGATACCTTTCCCTACAACGGCCATACGACGACGTCCGACCTGCTCTGGGGCGGCTTGCCTGTTTTGACCAAGCGCGGTCAAACATTTGCCTCGCGCGTCTCCGAAAGCCTGCTCACCGCCATCGGCCTGCCGGATCTGGTGGCTGAGGACGAAGACGATTTTGTCGCGAAAGCCGTAGATTTCGCCGCGCATCCGCACAAGATTGCAGCGCTGAAACAGCGGTTGGCCGAAAACCGCCGCATCGCGCCACTGTTCGACACCGACCGCTTCACGCGCCATCTCGAACGCGCCTACGACATGATGGCCGAGCGGTCGCGGGCAGGGCTCGCTCCAGATCATATCGACGTGCCGGCACTGCCGCCGAGGCAGACGCCGTTCCTGGCAGAGAGCCTGCCGGAGCAACTGCTGTCGATGGCTGCCACACTAGACCCGGCATCGGCCTTAACCGCCATCGCCGCCGCCTATCGTCACCGCGACCATGCCGGGATCCTGACGTTGATGTCGCAGCTGGAAGCGGGCGGACAGATGGACGACGTGCCGGTGGCGATTGCCGCCATGATGGCCGAAGCCCATGACTGGGCGGCAAAGCAGGGCGCGGCAAAGCAAAGAGAGGTGGGGCCGCAGCAAAGCAGCCAAGCCGAGAAGGCCGCCGCCCTCTATGCCGCCGCCGCCATGGCGCCCGGCGACGGCGTGCCGGAGCCGGCCCGCCTGCTGCTGCTCGAGCGGGCCATGCAGCTCTATGACCGGAAGCTGGCCGAAGGCGGGGCCATCCACCTCACCGGCTATGAGGTGGCGCGCCGGCTGTTTGCCGCAAAGCCCGATCATCAGCGCGCCTATCTCTACCAGCGCCACGCCATGCGGCAGATGGCTGCCATAGAAGACCTCAGGACCGCCAACGCGCTCGCTTTCGACAAACTCTGCGCCGGCGACGGCTTCTTCCGTCGCAACGAGCTATTGGTCGATACTGTCGTCTGGTGCGCAGACGAGGCCGTCAGTGCGACGATCGATGTCAGCCGCCTCTACCAGCCCTTCGACGCGGCGATGCGCGACACGCGTCGTGCCCGCCCGCATCTCTACGGCGACAGGATCAGGCTCGGCTATCTCCTCCCGGATCTCCATGCAGATCAGCCTTTGGCACGGGCGCTGCGCAGCGTTTGTGCCCGGCACGATCCCGCGCGGTTCGAGGTGATGCTGTTCAGCATCGCCCGCCGACCGTTGACGCCGCAGGAAATGCAATGGTCTGAGGGATTGGTGCGCGAAGGGCTCGGAAGGCTTATTCCGCTCGGCCATCTGCCGCTCGGCGCTGCCGTCAAGGCAATCCGGGCTGAAGGCGTCGATGTGCTCATCGATCTCAGCGGCCCGACATCGGGCGGCTGGCCGGAACTGGTCAATAGCGGCCCGGCGCCGGTGCAGGTGGCCTATATGGGCTTTTCCGGCTCCGGCCTCGGCATTGATTGCGATTATGTCATCGGCGACCATTTCGTCACACCGCCTGCTAGCGCCGTCCACTACCACGAGGCGTTCTGCCGCCTGCCGGAAAGCTACTGGCTCATCGATGGCAGCGATCGGTTGAAGCCGCCCGTGCTGAGCCGTGCCGATCTCGGGCTTGCGGATGGTTTGCTGTTTGGCGCCTTCACCGATCTGCGCAAGCTCTCGCCTGAGAGTATCGATCTCTGGTCGGCGGTTCTGGCCCGCGTGCCCGAGGCAAAGCTGCTGCTGACCCGTGCCAATCCACTGCAGGAGCGCAATCTTCTGGGCAGTTTTGCTCGCAATGGCATCGGTGCAGACCGGATCGTGTTCGGCGCCCGCCTTGATGAGGCGGGTGAACTGGCGCGGATGGCCGTCTGCGATCTCGGTCTCGACAGCACGCCTTATAACGGTCATGCCTCGAGTGCCGACATGCTCTTTGCCGGCCTGCCGGTGCTGACCCTGAAGGGTACGCATTTCGCCTCGCGCACCAGCGAGAGCTTGCTCAACGCGGCGGGGCTGCCTGATCTCGTAGCGCAGACCGCGCAGGATTACGTCGAGCTTGCCGTGCATCTGGCGCGGGCGCCGGACGCACTGGCTGCGCTGCGCTCAAGGCTGGCGGCTGGGCGCGCCGTGGCGCCGCTGTTTGATATCGGGCGATCCGTCCGGCATCTGGAGCGCGGTTTCGAGATGATGGTGGCGCGGGCAAGGGCTGGGCTTGCGCCCGATCATATCGATGTGCCGGCCCTTTAGAGATTTCGTTTGAAAGCGAACAGGCATAAAGGCTTGTCTCTTCAAGCATGCCGTCGCATTGTGCTGCACAATTCCTTAAACCGGAATCGATTTAAATCGTTAGAGATCAAGGCCTCCATAATGACCAATCCCATTACCGTTGAAGTCACCCGTGGCAACCGCGTCGAGAGCCGCCACCGTGGCATGGCCGTGGTGGTCGATGGCGATGGCAAGGTTGTCTTTTCCGCCGGCGATATCGAGGCGGCCACCTTCCCGCGCTCGGCCTGCAAGGCCATGCAGGCGCTGCCGCTGATTGAAAGCGGCGCGGCGGATGCCTTTGGCTTTGGCGACAAGGAACTGGCGCTGGCCTGCTCCTCCCATTCCGGCGAGGACGAGCATGTGGTGCTGGCGGCCCTGATGCTGGCGCGGGCCGATACCGATTCCGATGCGCTGGAATGCGGCGCCCACTGGTCGGCCGATCAGAAGACCCTGATTCACCAGGCCCGTACACTGCAGGTGCCGATTTCGCTGCACAACAATTGCTCCGGCAAGCATTCGGGCTTCGTCTGCACCTGCGTCCATACCGGCTACGCCGTCGAAGGATATGTCGAATACGATCACCCGCTGCAGCGCGACATCCGCGCTATCATGGAGGGACTGACCGGGGCGGTGCTCGACGCCGATCATTGCGGCACCGACGGCTGCTCTATCCCCACCTATGCCGTGCCATTGAAGGGCCTTGCCCACGGCTTTGCCAAGATGGCGACAGGGCAGGGGCTTGAACCCGTGCGTGCCAAGGCGTCAAGACGCCTGATCGACGCCTGCATGGCAGAGCCCTTCTACGTGGCCGGCACCGGCCGGGCCTGCACGAAAATGATGGAGATCGCGCCGGCCAAGATCTTTGCCAAGACGGGTGCGGAAGGCGTGTTCTGCGCTGTGCTGCCAGAGCAGGGCCTGTCGATTGCCGTCAAAGCCGAAGACGGCGCCAGCCGCGCCGCCGAAGCCATGATCTGCGCCCTGCTGGCCCGATATTTCGAAAAGGACAGCGCCGAACAGGCGGGTCTTCTCGCCATGGCCAACAAGCCCATGCACAACTGGAACGGCCGCCATGTTGGCGATGTCAGGGTGACGGACGTGTTGTTCGGGTAATGCCGCTGGGGCGCATCGATAGAACGCTAAGGCGCAGAGACGGATTTAACGGACGGGCGTGCGTGTTCTGTCGGGTGTATGACGCTTTCGTCTCTGTCTCTTCTCCCCAGCGGGGAGAAGGTGCCGGCAGGCGGATGAGGGGGGCGGAGCCAAATCAAGATCTGCGTCGGTCTACCGGTTATATCCAGAAAAATCGCAGCGTGCTCCACCCACTTCACGCTACCATCAGCGAAACCCCTGCTGTTCGATAGGGCGCCAGCCTTTCGGCCTCCACATCCCTGCCCACAACCACGCCGGAGAGATCTGACAGCGGCAGGATCTGGCAGGGTGAGAGCGCATCCAGCTTGTCTGCCGTTACGCACAGAAAAGTTTCGGCGCTGACCGAGGCGATCAGCCGCTTGATCGCGGCTTCTTCGGGGTCACCGGTCGTGGCGCCGTGCTGGGCGTGCAGGGCGGTGGCGCCGAGGAAGAACAGGTCGGGCCGCAGCCGGCCGATCGCTTCGGCGGCGATAGCGCCGACCGCCACCATGGAATGGCGATAGAGACGCCCGCCGATCAGCAGCACCTCGATATCCCCCCGCTGTTCCAGGTCGACCGCAATGGTCGGGCTATGGGTGACGACAACAAGGCCAAGATTTTGCGGCAGAAGCCGGGCGATTTCCGTATTGGTGGTACCGCCGTCGAGAAAAACCATCTGGCCCGGTTTCACGATCTCGACCGCCCGCGCCGCAAGCGCCTGCTTTTCAGTGCTGGCCCGGCTCTTGCGGGCCGAAAAATCGGGCAGGTCGGGCGAGATCGGCAGCGCGCCGCCATGCACCCGCGTCAACAGGCCAGCGGCTGCCATTTCCCGCATATCACGCCGGATCGTGTCCTCGGATACGTCGAGTTCCCCCGCAAAATCCTTGGCGATTACCCGCCCGTCCCGCTGCAGCCGCGCCAGAATGAGAGACTTTCGTTGACCTGTCAGCATTGCACGAAATCACCTGTTATTCCACGATACTGAATATTTAGACGAAAAAGACTCGACTCTCAAGCAATTTCGTGCAGATTTAAGGACATTCGTGCAATTTTAAGGAGAGAAGAATGCTGATTTTGATCGCGGGTCCCTATCGGTCCGGCACAGGCGATGACCCGGAAAAGATGGCCGCCAACCTGAAGGTGCTGGAGGCACCGTCCTATGCGCTGTTCAAGGCGGGGCATGTGCCCATGATCGGTGAATGGGTGGCGTTGCCGGTCTGGCATGCCGCCGGCGGCAGCCACGTCGGCGATGGGCTTTACGAAGAGATCTTTCATCCGGTCGCCGGCCGGCTTCTGGCGCTGTGCGATGGCGTGCTGCGCCTGCCCGGCGCGTCGAAAGGGGCCGACAATGACGTGCGGATCGCGCGCGAGCGCGGCATTCCCGTCTGGACCCGGCTTGAGGATGTTCCTGGAGTGGCCTAGGGGCGTCCGCCGCCCGACATGTTCAACGTGATCTATCTGCTCGTCTGCAGGAGCAATAGAGCATCGGCCGAAAAGGAGGAGCCGGTTTTCGGGTCACTCCGATGCCAGACTGAAAGGCTAGAGCATCGTACCGGTTCAGTTTCCGGCACGATGCTCTAGCACATGTGAGCTAATGGATTCCCTGCATCTCCCGTGCCATTGCCATAAGCGACATCGGTTTTGCGCAATTGCGACGATGGAGTGGAGCAACCGGCTAGAAACGGCCGGCGTGCGAGAGGTGAAAAGGGGTGGCACATATGAAATTGTTGATCCACGGGCTTGCGGGACTGGTCCTGCTGTCAGGTCTGGCCTCCTGCCAGACGCCGCAGGAATCGGCTCAGAACGCGGAAATGACCTGCAGCGCGCAAGGCTTCAAGCCGGGGACCGCGCGTTATCGCCGATGCGTCGGCGCGACCTATAACAGCAATCGCCAGCAGGCCAAGCAAGCCGAAAGCAATGTCGCCGCCGGTGCTGCCATCGGCGTTCTCGGGGGCGCCGTGCTCGGCGCGAGCCTCGACCGGCATCCCCATTACTATCACCGTTGCGGGCCGTGGGGCTGCTATTACTGATCTCATCGGATCGGGCCGAGCCAGATCAGGATAGCCAAAGGCCCGCTCGCTTCGTCATGAAGCGGGCGGGCCTTTTGTTTTTCACCCCGGGGGTTCGCCCCAGACATTCCTGAGAAGCATCATACCCGTCTCGCGCCAGAGGCGTTGTGGTCCAGGGGCGGCCGGCAATCGGCCGTGCCCTCCGCAACCCATTAAGCCTACCTCAGGCCCGCAATCTTCGGGATATCTCTTGCCTCTACTGGACGGTATCGTCGCCTTCGCCCAGCAGGACGGAAAGATTGTCCTTCCGCTTGGCGGTTACCAGAGCAAGGGTAGGATCAGCCATTTCAGGATCAACGGCCTTGGCAAATTCCACCCAGGCGTCGCGATAGGTGATCCAGAGCCGCTGTACGGTGCGAATGCCCGCCACCTTTACCAATCCGGGCGAACGGGTGCCATCCGGATCATCAGCATCAGGCTGGTAGTCGGGAACGGCCATGACCCTGCGATACGCCTCGTTGAGCGCCTTGTCCTCGGCTTTCGGGTCCGCTTTTCCATCCTGCGGCAATGTTTTGGACATGACGGCGCGCATAATCTCCATGAAATCTGTCCAGTCCACATCTTCCTGATCCTGGACCATAGAGGAGCGAGCCGTGCCTGTTGTGTCGATTTCCTCACGCGACTGTCCGGTGATGAAGGCCGAAGCGGCAGTATAGAGTTTCTTGTAGCGTGCCTGCACGGCCTTGGGCGCGGCCTTCATCAGCGTGTCGAGCTCGACCTGGCGCTGGTGTGTCACCTTTTCAGTGCCGATGCTGGAGCAGAAGCCCATCATAAAGCCACTGGTGATGTCGTCGCAGAAATCGATCGGATCGGGTTTCGGCGTCTGCGTCATTTCGACGAGATGCTTCAGGCGGCCGCTGATCTCAGCCCCAGCCCCACCTGCCTCGCAGGCAAAGCGGAAGGCGAGCGGCCAGTTGCGGTCAACGCCCTGGCCATTGGCATACAGCATCATCAGGATGGCGTGTCCCTGGATGGGTGTGGCATTCGTGTCGGACATTTCGCCGAAGGCGCAAAGGCGGGCTCGGCGATAGTCCACTCCCTTGCCTTGATAGTCGTAGTAGAGCGCGTCGGATTGGCAACCCTTCAACTCGGCCAGTTGCTCCGGCCTTGGCTGATCCGCAGCCGGAATATCAGCATTTTCCGCCGATTGGCACAGCGCTTCGGCATTCGCGTCCTTGCGCACCTCGTCGTGACTGGCGATCGCTGTGGCAAGATTGGGCAGTGCCGTGTTGAAATCCGCCGAGGCGCAGCGCCCTGACGTGGTGATGGCGTCCAGATGTTGCTGCGTCAGCTTTTTCAGGTCATCGGTGGAGGTCATCGTTGCGTCGGGATGGCCGTCGACGGCCATCTTATACAATTGCCGCGCCATGCAGCCGTCTTTCTCAACACCGTTTCCGAGCTCGTAGAGTTGTGCCAGCTTGTAGCGAGCCTGGGCGCTGACGCCGTGATCGATGCCCGCCTGGCGATACCAGTGCGCGGCCTCTTTCGGGTCCTGCCTGCCGGAGAGGCCGGTCAGCAGCATATCCCCGAGCTTCACCCGGGCGGCGGCTATAGAGTCCTCATCGTCGGCGCTGGCCTCCGCTTTTTCTGCGGCGGCCCGCAGATAGCGCTCGGCCTCGGCTTGATCGTTGTCGGGGCCAAGACCGTCGAGATAAAGAAGCCCGAGCCGAAGATCCGCCTTTGCGCTGCCTTGCAATGCGGCGGTTTTATAGAACTGAACGGCGTCGCTCAGGCTCTTATGGGTTCCAAGGCCCATGGCCGTCATCTGGCCAAGCTGGAAATAGGCCTCGGGCGCACCGTCATCGGCGGTGACGGAGCGCTGCCATTGGGCGACAGCCTCTTCGAAATCACCTGCCTTGTAGGCCTGTTCCGCCTTGTAATTGTCCGCGAGCGCCGAATGGCAAAGCAGCGAGCTGGTCACGCAGGCCGCATAGAAAAGGGAGAGGGCAAAGGCTTTTGGCTGCAACATCAAAACAATCTCCCACGGCAATCCGCAGGAGATAGGACGGGGCACGGCCCGGTCAAGGCGGTCGGGGCAAGCTTGCCCCTGACCGCAAGCCTTCCTTTTACATCGGCGGTACGACGCCCTTGGTGCCGACGACAACGCGGCTGGAGGTCAGGGTGCCGTCTTCGGCCTTTTCGGCGGGCACGAAGACCACGGCGCCGGCTTTCAGGTCGGATTCGATCGCGGGTGCGAAGGTGACGACCGGGGTGCCCTCAGGAATGGAGATGGTCTTTTCGCCGCCCTTGTATTCAAGCGTCAGGGTCGGGCCGGTGCCGGAACTGCCGACCGATTTGACGGCATTGGCGACGGTGGCGTTGGTCATGGTGCTGCCCGGCTGCAGGTCCCAGGGGCGGCTGCCTTCGCCGGTGCCCTTCATGGCGGCGGGGAAGATCACCACTTCCAGCGCATTATTGCCGCCATTGGTGCCCGGGGCCGAGGCAATACCGACGAAATCGCCGGGCTTGATCGCGTCGGCTTCAGCCTTGGCGACGCTGGAAATCTTCCAGCCTTCGGCGAGCTTCACCTTGGCCGTCTCGCCCTCGCGGGTCTTGATCGTCAGCTGCTTGCCTTCGAAAGCCTCCACCGTGCCGCGCAGCCGCAGCTGTTCGGCCGCCTGGGCGGGCAGAAGCGGGGCGGCGAGGCTGGCGGTGAGCAGTGCGCCTGCAAGAAGCGCAAATCGTTGATGTCGTCCGGTCATCGGCTGTTCTTCTTCCCTTGGGAAGCCCATTGCAATGGGCTGGCTTGATGAGGCCGCTCATCGGCCGCATCATCCAAGCAGACTTGTCCGCTGGCGGCCGTCTTTCAAGTCCGCAAAGCCTGGAGACACGAACAGTTGAAGGGCGAGATGCCTATTCAATCGGCTCGGGCCACGGTTTTCGGAGCCCGGCGGCAGCCGGAGAACACGTCGAGCGCGGGATTGTAAACCGATGTCGACACGTCCATCAGGCCGAGGATGCTGTGGAACAGATTGTCGTGCGAGCGCGGTTCCCCGGTCGTCTTCGCCAGGCATGTCAGGTCATAGCCGGCATCTTCCGCGAGATCGTCGGAAAGCCAGAACGCCAGCGGCACATGCGTCTGCTCGGCGGGCGCCACGACATAGGGCATGCCATGCAGATAGATGCCGTTTTCGCCCAGGGACTCGCCATGGTCGGAGAGATAGACGACGGCACCGGCCAGCGTGTCGGAGCGCTGCTTCAGCTTGTCGATGGCTTCGCCAACGATATGGTCGGTATAGAGAATGCTGTTATCGTAGGCGTTGCGGATTTCCTGCGCACTGCATTTGCCGAAGTCATTGGCGCGGCAATCTGGCTGGAATCTGCGGAATTCCTCGGGATAGCGGGCGAAATAGGCCGGGCCATGACTGCCGAGTTGATGCAGCACCAGCACGCTGTCACCCTTTACGCCATTAAGCCAGCCATCGATCTTGTCCGTGAGTATGCCATCAAGGCATTCGCCATCCTTGCAAAAGCGCGGATCGGCCGTGGACGGCAGGAAAGTATAGGGCACCCGGTCGGCGACATTGTAATGGCCGGTATCGTTGTCGAGCCAGGTGACGGCGATTTTCGCATAACCGAGCACGTCGAGAAGGTTCTGCCGTTCGGCCGCCTTGCGGTGGCTATAGCCGGCCCGGGTCAGGTCGGAAAACATGCAGGGGATGGAGACGGCCGTCGCCGTGCCGCAACTCGTGGCGTTCTTGAAATAGGTGACGCCGCGCGCCTTCATTTCAGGATTTGTTTCGCGCGCATAACCGCCCAGCGAAAAGTTGGGGGCCCGAGCCGTTTCGCCGGCGATGATGATGGTCACGCGCGGCTTGTGCGTGGCGGCAAGATTGACCCGGTGTGCATCGGTGCCGATCGGGGCTGCGACGATATTGCGATCGCGATGGGCGTCGATCGTATAGCGGGCGGCGCTGACGATCGGCAGGAACGGGTTCAGCCGGTCGAGAATGTCGTTATGGGCGCGCCCGACGCCGGCAAAGGTGCGGTAATCGGCAAAGGCGCAGCTCGCGAAGACGGCGACGCAGGCGACAATGATGCCGGCATTGTGCAGGACCTTGCTGAAGAACGGCCGATGGCGGATCCGCACCCAGGCAATCAGCAGTGACGGCAGAACGGCGGTCAGCAGGATGTGGACGACGAAGCGGGGCGTGATCAGATGCGCGGTCTCCGCCCCGGTCGAAACGGCGGCATTGCGGATCATCTCCCGATCGATGATCGTGCCGAACTGGTCTGTAAACCAGGACGAGGCGGAGGCAATGATCACCAGCAGGATCAGCACCGGCTTGGTGACATACTGCGCGGAAAACAGCACGAGAACAGCAAAAACCATCGCCGAGATGCCGATCACGAACAGGGCGAATGTCAGCGGCGAGATATCCACGAGATAGCCATACGCCTTGATCCAGAATGTATGGTTGGTGACACCAAGCAGATAGAGCGCGGTCAGCAGGCACAGCGTGACGCTGCCGATCTGCGGTCGGCGCGGAAAGATCGTACCTCGGCCGCGTTCGGAATTTTGGTTTGCTCGATGATCCATCGGCGTCGTCCTGCATGACAGTTGTGTGACAGCGTGAGCGCATGTCACTCAGTCCTGACAGTCAGCTGAATGCCGGAAAATAACTATTTTCGGATATTCTTATATTTATGTTCTTTTTCCACAGGATCGGTGGTGGATACAGATAGGAACCCATTGATTGTAAGGGGAAAATGAGGCCGCTGACGTCTGGCCGTCTGCGAGCCGCAGCTTGCTAGAAGCCAAGTCGGAAAAGATGCTGCGGTCCGGCTTTGCCGCCGAGAAAGCGTTGGCCGGTATCCTCCCAGCCGGTCGCGAGGTAGAGACCGATTGCTGCCGGGTTGCGCAGGTTGACGGTCAGGAAGGCCCGGGCGCCCGTATAGTGCTGGGGTGGGTAGTGATGGGCGAGATAGGCGGGAAGTGCGAGCATCGCCGCCTTGCCATAGCCTTTGCCCTGGTACTGGCTGCCGACGATCAGGGCGCGCAGGCCAAGGTCACCGGTCTTGAAGCCGGCAGACGTCAAATCGAAGTCGGCCAACCTGGTATCATAGGCGCGATCGATCTTGAAAAAGCAAACCGGCTCTTCGCCCACGAGTCCCATGTGGAAATCGACCGCCGGATCGGCGTCTTCTACAACGGCGTCGATCGGGCCAGCGAACATCTGCTGCTGTTGCGGCAGCGTCAGGTGCAGCACCCGGGCGCGGTCGTGTCGCGCCAACGGGGCCAAGGTCAGGGCGGAAGGCGCAAGGTGCGCCGGCTCGCTCATTCGGCGCTGCGCCTTTCCCACATGGCCTGGAAGGCCGGGCGGCTCTGGCAGCGCGTCAGCCAGGCGCTGAGGCTGGGATTGGCCTCCATCAGCGGCTGATAGGCCTGGGCATAGCGAACGATTTCCGCAATATTGATGTCGGCGACGGTAAAGCGATCGCCCACGGCATAGTCATGCGCAGCGAAATGCTTTTCCAGCACGGACAGTGGCCGCTTCAGCAGCCGGGCGGCGGCGGCGGCTTCCGATTGGCCGGCCTCGCTGTCCAACCGGTCGTCATTGGCAATGCGCGAGATCTTCAGGGCATTCTGCTCGATTTCGGTGGCGGCAAACAACGACCACTGCATCATCTGCGCGTCTTCTTCCAAGTCCTTCGGCCCGATTTCGCCGCCATATTGCTTGGCGAGGTAGAGGGTGATGGCCAGCGATTCCGACAGGACCAGCCCATCATCTTCGATCACAGGAATGGCGCCAAACGGATTGATCGCCAGAAATTCAGGAGAATGTGTGTTCAGCGGCGCATCCGGGGCCAGCGGATTGTCCAGCTTCACCGCCTGCAAAACCGGCACGTGGTCGAAGGCCAATTCCAACTCTTCCGCCAGCCAAAGCACGCGTGTCGCGCGCGATTTGTAGCAGCCATAGACTTTCAGCATGAAGTTTCTCCCAGGATCATTTTGGGCCACAGGCTAGCCTCCGAAGCCGGGCTTGGGAAGCAGGTGATTGATAGGCAGACGATTTTGCCGCAACCAGGCTTAACAGTTCGTCAGAGCCGCATGCCGAACCCGCAAAGGCCGGGGCTGTTCCCAAAGTTAAACCGGCGCAGCAAGAACGGCGGATTGCTCCGCCGCCCTCAAAACCTCAATAGCCCTTGGCAGATCCCGCAACGGCGCGGGTGTCGATGGCACCGAAATAGCCGGATGCCTTATCGCCGGCTTTGGCGATGTCGGCGATGCTTTTGCCGCCCACAAGGATGCCGGCGGCCTGGCCCCAGACCGGGCCGTCATTGCCGCCGTCGAGCGTATAGCCCATGTCTTTCAGCAGTTTCAGCGTATCCGGCGACAGCGCATAGGGCTCGTAGTAGATCTTGTCCGGCTGCCATTGATGGTGGATGCGCGGCGCGTTGACGGCGGCGGAAATATCCATGCCGAAATCGACCACGTTCAGGATCGCTTCGAGCGTGATGGTGATAATACGCGAACCGCCGGGGCTGCCGATCACCATGAAGGGCTTGCCGTCCTTGGTGATCACCGTCGGGCTCATCGATGACAGTGGCGTCTTCTTGGGCGCAATCGCATTGGCTTCGCCCTGCACCAGGCCGTAGAGATTGGCGACACCCGGCTTGGAGGTGAAATCGTCCATCTCGTTATTAAGGAGAATACCGGTGCCCGGCGCCACCACACCGGCGCCGAAGGAGCCGTTCAGCGTATAGGTGACGGACGCGGCATTGCCGTCTTTATCGATGATCGAATATTGCGTCGTTTCGGTGCTTTCCTTGCCCCCAAACGGCTTCAGGTCGGCAGATGTGCCGGCCTTGCCGGGTACTATCTTGGCGCGGATCTCGGCGGCATAGGCCTTATCCAGCATTTTCGGCAGCGGATTTTTGACAAAGTCAGGATCGCCCAGCGCCGCATTGCGGTCGACATAGGCATAGCGCATCGCTTCCACCATCTGATTGACGGTCGAGGCTGCGCCATAACCCTGCTCGGCCAGCGGATAGGCTTCGAGAATGTTGAGGATCTCGCAGATGATCACCCCGCCAGACGATGGCGGCGGCGAGGAAATGATGTGATAGCCGCGATAGTCGCATTCCACCGGTTTCAATTCGCGCACCGCATAGGTTTCGAAATCGGCGGTGGTCAGTATGCCTTTGCCATCGGCGCTCGCCTTGGCAATCGCCTCAGCCGGCATGCCCTTGTAGAAGGCGTCCGGACCCTTGTCGGCAATGCTTTGGAATACAGCGGCGAGGTCGGGCTGTTTCAGAACCTCGCCGGCGCCATAGGGTGAGCCATCGGCTTTCAGGAAGATCTTGGCCGCCGCCGGGTCCTTGGCCAGCCGCTTGGCGCCGCCGGCGAGAATGGTGGCATCACCTTGGTTCAAGGTAAAGCCGTCGCGGGCCAGCGCAATCGCCGGGGCCAGCAGGGCGGCGCGGTCCTTGGCGCCGTATTTCTCCCGCGCCAGTTCCAGGCCCTTGACGGTGCCGGGTACGCCGACGGCGAGATAACCGTCCAGGCTGGCGCGCGGCACGATCTCGCCCTTGTCGTCGAGATACATGTCCTTCTTGGCGGCGAGCGGTGCCTTTTCGCGGAAATCGATGAAGTCGGTGCGCCCATCCTTGAGCCTTATGGTCATGAAGCCGCCGCCGCCGATATTGCCGGCGGTCGGATAGGTGACGGCGAGCGCATAACCCACCGCCACCGCCGCATCGACGGCATTGCCACCAGACTTCAGCACCTCGACGCCGACATCAGTCGCCAGATGCTGGGCCGTGACCACCATGCCGTTGCGGCCCTCGACCGGGGCGGGCGAGGCGGCCTGAACCGCGCTCAAAGGTGAAAGCACAAGGGCAAGCGCGCTCAGCGCCGTGGTCGACTGTCTGAAAGCCGATTGTCTGAAAAGGGATCGGAAGGAGAAATGGATCATCAAAACACCTTTGGCATGCGGGGGCGAGACCCGAGCGGACGAAGCGTAAAAGCTATCACCGATAACGAGTGATGCAACCATTTGCTGCGCAGATGACGGATCAACATTTTGGGGGAGGAGCTTTCCCGATGCGCAACCATAGCATCATCTGCCGGGCCTTCAGGCCGTCAATGAGGCGGCTCTCATCCGGCTTCGCCGCCCCCTCATCTCCCCGCTAGGGAGAAGAGGCCTAGGCGATAGTCTGGAAAGTCCAATCAGTCAGTTTTCGCCGTCCGCAGCGTCCTTGTCGGCGAGGCCGACATCGCGGCCGCGGCATTCCAGGCCGGAAATGAAGCGGTCGAACAGCGTTTCGAAGAGGATGATGTCTTCAGGGTTCCAATTGGCCAGCGTCTGGCTGATGACCTCGCGGCGCACGGTTTCGAAATGGCGGAGAACGTGCCTGCCGTTTTCCGTCAACGCCACAATGGTGCGCCGCGCATCGGCCTGCGAGGCTTCGCGCCGGAGCGCGCCCCGCCGCACCAGATCGGCCACGACCCGGCTTGCCCTCGATGGATCGATGCGCATCTGCTCGGCAATCACGCCCACCGTCACTTCCTGATCGCGGCCGGCATGAGAGACGATCTTGATGACGTCGAAATGCGAAAGCTCCATGCTCTGGCCGCTTTCCATGCGGCTGAGCGCAATGCGCGACATGAAGCGGCGCCCCATCATCATCCGCATCCGCGCCATGGTCCCGGAAATTCCGTCCAGCGCTTCATCCATGGCGCTAGGCGCCGCGTCGTCGGCCGGAACACTGTCATTAAGGGCGGTTTTATCAGTTTTCATGAAGCGCAAGCCAGTGCCGGTCAGGATGGAAGATGATTATTCAAGAAAATGTGTGCTTTTATCATATATGTGCTGATTGACAATAAAACACAATATATGCTTTTATCACATATATGACAAGGGCAACGATCTTTTGCCGCTTTCGGACAGAGCGTCGAGCTCTGCTCCATTGGCTGAGACCATTGCCCGCCGGGCGGCGATCCGATTGCCGTCGATCCGCATTACCCTTCAGTCGTCGCATATGCCGCCGCCTTCACCGCCTTCAGAACCAAAGAGATTCCGCATGGACAATGCCCTGAGCCAACCGGCATCCGCCAAGGCGCCGCCCCAGCCGGCGCCCGCTCCCGCTTTCCAGTCGCTGGTGCCGGACCCGCGTCTGCGTATGATGTTGTTCCTGTTCCTGATGACGGCGCTGTTCATGGCGACGCTGGACAATCAGATCGTTTCGACCGCGCTGCCGACCATTGTCGGCGAATTCGGCCAGCTGGAACGGTTCGGCTGGGTCGGTTCCGCCTATCTTCTCGCCACGAGCGCGGTCATGCCGCTCTATGGCAAGCTGGGCGACCTGTTCGGCCGCAAGCATGTGATGATGACGGCGATTGCAATCTTTACCTTCGGCTCCGTCATCTGCGGCATGGCCGTGTCGATGGATACGCTGATTGCCGCCCGGGTGCTGCAGGGGCTTGGCAGCGGCGGCATCATGGTCTCGATCTTCTCCGTCAATGCCGACCTGTTCGAGCCGCGCGTGCGGGCCCGCTACCAGAGCTATTCCAGCCTGGTGCTGATGGCATCCGGTGCCGTCGGTCCGACACTGGGCGGCACGATGAGCGAGCTGTTCGGCTGGCGCTCGATCTTCCTCGTCAACCTGCCGATCGGCATTCTGGTTCTGGTCGGCCTGGCGCTCTATCTGCCGTATCGCAAGCCGCAACGCCGCCCGAAGATCGACTATCTCGGCGCAGTGCTTTTGGCCGGTGCCGTCACCAGCGTCGTCTTCTGGGCAGATAGCGGCCAGATGTTTGGCTCGCTGGTGGCGCCCGAAAGCCTTGGCGTCGTCGCCATCGGCGTGATCTGCGCGGTGATTTTCTATCAGGTCGAAAAGCGTGCCGCCGAGCCGATGATACCGGTCAGCCTGCTGCACAACGGCACGGCGAGACTGCTCTGGGTCGTGTCGCTCGCCGGCGGTGCGGTCGGCATCGGCTCGGTCAATTATGTCGCGCTCTATCTGCAGACCACCACCGGTCTGTCACCAACTTTGGCCGGTCTGCTGTTCATTGCAATTACCGGCGGCATCGCCATCGGCTCGATCAGCAGTGGCCGGCTGATTTCCTCGACTGGCCGCTACAAGATCTTCGGCGCCATCGGGGCTGCCGGCAGCTGCACGGTGTTCCTGATTTTCAGTCAGTTGCCGATCGGCACCCCGATTGCTCTGATCGGCTTGCTGATGCTGATGCATGGTATCAGCGTCGGCATCGGCCAGCAGGTCCCTGTTATCGGCGTGCAGAACGCTGTCGCCCAGCGCGATGTGGGGGCAGCCACCGGCACTGTGACCCTGACCCGCATGGGAGGCGCCTCGATTGCCATCTCCGTCTACGGCGCCGTGCTTTCGGCCTTCATGATCGGCGGCCCGGCCATTCCAGGCGTCGACAATATCGAAAGCCTGACGCCGGCAGCCATGGCGTCGCTCGACCCAGCCACCCGCGCCGCCGTCTCGGCCACCTATGCCCACGCCTTCTCGCCGGTTTTTATCAGCATGGCTGTCATGATCGGCTGCGGCTGCCTCGCCGCCTGCCTTCTGAAAAATGTTCGCCTGCCCACCGGCGGCACCGCCAAGCCATCGGCAGAAGCCCTGGCGGAGTGATTTGAGCAGGCTGGAGCTGATCGTCTTTCTGCACAAAACCTGACCTCAACAAAAAGCCGCCCCTGAACATCAGGAGCGGCTTTTGTCGTCAGATCAGAGCGACCTAAGTCTCACTTTACCTCGATTACGAAATCTTCGCGGGCGCGGCGCACCTTCTTCAGGTTGACCAGCCAGTCGCCTTCCTCGGCGCGGTAGCCAAGCGGCATGATCGCGACGGAGCGCAGGCCCTTAGCGCGCAGATCGAGAATTTCGTCGAGCGCGGCGGGGTCGAAGCCTTCCATCGGGGTCGAATCGACTTCCTCGAAGGCGGCGGCAGCGAGCGACAGGCCAAGGGCGATATAGACCTGGCGGGCAGCATGCTGGAAATTCACTTCTGCGTCGCGCGGCGGATAGGTGTCCAGCAGCATCTTGCGGTAGTTTTCCCAGCCTTCGCTGGTGAAATTGCGCTCGGCATTGACCAGATCGAACATGGTGTTGATCCGCTCGGCCGTGTAATTGTCCCAGGCGGCAAACACCAGCAGATGCGAGCAATCCGTGACCTGCGCCTGGTTCCAGGCGATCGGCAGGATCTTCTCGCGGATCTCCTTGTTGGTCACGACAAGCACGCTAAAGGGCTGCAACCCGCTCGAGGTCGGCGCAAGCCGCGCTGCCTCGACGATCCGCTCGACCTTATCCTCGGCCACGACTTTCGACGGGTCCATTTTCTTTGCGGCATAACGCCAGTTCAGCTTTTCAAGCAGCACGCTAATATCCTTGATTGAAAACGTTGCGGGACGCATGTAGGCGGGCTTTCGCCCTGCGGCAACCGCCGCATGACGAAATGCAGTGTTCACCATTCGGCGCTGAATGCGGTGACATCGGCTTGCAACGGGCGAACCCCTCCCACTTGCGGGAGGGGTTGGAGAAGAGGGGGATTTTTCCTCCCACAAGACCTATTTCTCGACGAACACCGCCTGCGTCAGATCGGCGTCGAAGCGGTAGCGGTCGTTTTCCCGGCGCAGCAATTGCGACAGCGGCACTTCCACGCGGTTATCGACGATCACCTTGTCGTTTTCGCCTTCGGTCTTCGCCAGCCATTCCACCAGATCGGTCTCTCCGGATTTGAGGAAATCGCAGGCGCGGCGGAAGAGTTTGGGGAAGATCAGCTGCGCCCTGCCGGTGCCGGCTTCCTCGTTTTCATCGGGATGGCTGCCGCTCGCCCAGCCGAGATCGGCAAGCGTGGTCACGGCAAAGCGCTCGGTCTTGTCCGCCGCCCACACACCGAGACCCGCATCCCGCGCCTGTCTTGCCGCAGCTGAGATCGCTTCGCGCTGGTCGACCGGGGCGGAACTGTAGAGCATGGGATAGGCCATGCCGGTTTCGATCAGCCGGTAATTGACGCTTTTCTTCAGCACTTCAGGCGCAATCGCCCCCGTATCGCCGGATGCAAAGGGATTGCCATCAAGCGTCAGATAGGAAATCGGCCGGCCGTGAATATCGGCCGAAGCGGTCAGGATGCCGGCCTGGATGGTCTGCGGCACCGCTGCCGTCACGGTTTCCTTCGAGAGTGTGAAGGACGAAAAGCCGATGAGATCTTTCAGCAAATAATCCCGCGCCACGCCGCCGCGCGGCTGCGCCTTGCTCTCATAATGGGTCTCGGGCGTATCGATGCCCTCCAGTCGTAATTGGTGACTGCCATCCTTGGCCGGACGCAGCAGATGGGCGCGGTAGATATCGGCAAGCGCGTTCTCGTCGTCAGGGCGAAACCGCACCGAATCGCCATCGGGCTGCTTGCCAATGACGATAATCGTGCCGGATACATAGCGATAATGCTGCAAGGCCATCGGCTGTCCTCCTCTGCCATCATGGGAAGATCAGCAAAGCGCAGATCTGTGTCAGCGATGCGACAGGCGGGTGGATCAGACGGCTGCGGCGGCCTGCAAATCACCCGTCGCCACCGTGGCTACCGAAGACGATGCCTCATCGGTCTCGGCCAGCCCGTCCTCCATGCCGC
>NZ_MKIN01000019.1 GCF_001938985.1 Gillisella taibaishanensis
CGGGCGACCCAGGTGCTGATCGTCAACATGGGGGTCAATATTGGACGCCGATAGGGGGTTAACTTTCCGCGCCGATTGACAGTCCGGCTCAAGCCGGCGAATTGGGAAACCTGAAGCTGGTTCACCGCCATCGCTTTGGCGGCGGCTTGTTCCGGTGTGTCAGAGCGAGCCGAAGTCGCTATAAGCACAAGCCCTGAGGTGCGATGGGAAGCCATCCTGGCCATTTCTCTTGCGATATAGCCACCCATCGAGAACCCGACCGCGACAAACTTGTCAGGGGCGCTGATCAAGGCCTTCGCGGCCATCTCGGAAATCGAATTTCCTTCACTGAGATCAGCATACGTGACGGCCCCGATTGAGGCGAAATCAGAAACGACATCATCCCAGAGAGAATTGGAAGCCATGAAGCCCGAGATCAAAAGAATGTTCATTGGAAAGTCCTGTCCACGCTCTGGCAGAGCGCCGTGGGTGCTTTGACTTCAATTTCAGGCTTCAACTGAGGACCACGGGGATCAGAGAAGCTAGCAGCAGCAGCGCCATCACAACGTTGAAAATTCTGAGCGCCCGAGTTGATCGTAGCACGTATCGCGCCGACGCACCCATCAGTGCCCAGCTCGCACCGCAAGGCATACTCACCGTCGCAAAAATTATCGCGAAGGCAACACTCATTTCCAAAGCGCTCCATCCATTGGAAACTGCGGCATAGGATAGGATACCGCTCGCCCCGCCCAACCAGACCTTAGGATTGAGAGCCTGAAAAAATACCGCCTGGACAAAGTTCAGCGGTCTGCCGCTGGTTTTAGCACTTGCAGACACTTGAGGACGGCCCGTTGCGATTTTGACAGCGAGCCATGCGAGGTAGAGCACACCTGCCCATTTCAACACGTTCCGGAAGCTTTCGTTCTGCAGCAACTGGCTTCCGAAAAAGGCGAGGCCGAGGAAGATAAGACAGATGCCCACGCCTGTTCCCAGGATGTGGGGCAGCGACCGAGAAAAACCGTAGCTCGCGCCGGTTGCTGTCAACAGCATATTGTTCGGCCCCGGCGATCCCGATGACGCGACAGCGAAAAATATTACGGACAGGATCCAACTCGCTGTCATCACCTAACCTCGTTCCAGTTCGAAGGCAGCCCGCGACGGCAGGCCGATTGGCTAAGCAGCATGCCGGAGGGCAGATCTGCTATCGGTGATCGACTGTCGGTTGGGGCCAGCATTAAACACTCATGTGATCGCCTATCTTCTACGAACTCTGCGGCAGCAATCAAACGAATAGATTTGTTGGTTGCTATTCGATATGCTGATAGCCATGACAAAAATCCTTGACCTTGAGCTTCTTCGCACTTTCATCGCCGTTGCGGAGACCGGCAGCTTCACCAATGCCGCACCCCGAGTCAGCCGCACCCAATCGGCGGTCAGCATGCAGATGCAACGCCTTGAGCAAAGCGTTGGCAAGCAGCTGCTGGTGAGGACACCCAAGGCAGTAATTCCCAATGCCGTCGGACGTGATTTGCTCGTTTACGCACGTCGACTGCTTAAGCTGTCTGACGAAGCCTTGACCAGTATCTCGGGAAAGGAGGAGGCGGGATGCGTTCGTCTCGGCGTTCCGGACGACTATGCTGCCTCACTATTACCGCAGGTTTTAAGACGCTTTGCCAACGAGTATCCGCATATTGACGTCGACCTAGTTTGCGAACCGACGGACAAGCTCAACCTCGCGATCAACGAGAACCGGATTGACCTCGCCATTGTCACCAGGGTCACGAACCAGAAAATCGCGGTACTGAGACGAGAGCGGCTGGTTTGGGTCGCTTCTCCCACACATATGGCCTGGGAGATCGATCCGTTGCCTGTCGCTCTGTTTGAAAGCTGCATGGCGAGAGGCAACACTCTGCGGGCTCTGGCTGAGAGTGAGCGGCCTTATCGGTGCACCTACTCGAGTCCAAGCCTGCTCGGGCTGGTGACAATCGTTCAAACCGGATTGTCGGTCGCCGCTTTGGCGCTTTGCAGCGTACCGGACACGCTTCGCATAATTGGTGAAAGCGAAGGTTTGCCAAAGCTCGATGACTTGGAGATCGGGATTGTTCAAAATCCTTTGTCAGAGGGGCTGGCAGTTGAAGCCTTGCTTGGAGCGCTTTACCGCGATCTATCGCATTGACGGCTGTCGGACTCGGCCGGGGCGATATAGTGCCATTCGACCTTTGTTTCCTGGCACCACTTGAGGATGGCCATGCTGGTCATGTCCGTGCCGTTGTCCGAGACAATCGCCCTCGGCTTCGCATTCTCGTCCTCAAGCGCCTTAGCTTGCCCACGTTGGACACGTCCATGCCGCCATACTTCGCGTTCCCCACTGGACTTGAACCAGTGGCGCTTCCAGTGGCTCCCTATTTGTAGAAGGCACCGGACCGTCGCTCCTCAATGATCTTTGCCAGCATAGATCCACATGGGGACAGTGCTACCAGCTTTGGAAAAGCCGAGGGTCTCATAGAATTGCGTGGAATTACCGTCCGCAGTGAGCATTATTTGATGAAAGTCAGCATATTTCTTTAGCATCGCCATCATCAACTGACGACCAATCCCCAGTCTATGGTAGTCAGGATGTACAAGCAGGTGCGGAAAGTAAACTACCAAGTGCCCATCGGAAATGGAATTTGCTAGACCGAGAAGTCGGTTATTGGAGCGCGCAGTTATCAGCGTGTGCGAATTTTGAAGGGCAGCCAGCAATTCTTTTGGCTTGTGTGCGGACGACCAGTTGTTGGCTTTATAAATCTCCACCACTTCGCCTTCAAAAATCGTATCATCGACTAAAATATCTATTTTCATATTTGCTCCAAGATAGACCGGAGCTCATCATTGCCTCGACGAGGTACTCAAGCGCAAGCCGGTCTGACATTCAAGGTTTGAGTGTAACACGTTGGCACGTTCAAGACTCGATGTCACTTTGGCGCGACAAGCCAACAATCAGGCGGAGGCCCCCTCCTCCGGGTCCTTGCAAACCAATTCGAGTGGGACGCCAATCTTTGGATTGTCATTCATGAAGATCTGCGCGCAACGCCAAATACCGTTTGATATTCAACACGCTGGTAGATCGACTGAAAGGTCCGGAAAATGATTGGCCTGGGGCGCTTGTCCAGCCACCAAGCTTGTCACTCCTTTCTTGCCCGACACCTCTCTCTTTTGAGCGTTCACCCGGCCGAATGCCATCGCTATGTCGTCGGCGCTGAGCATGCTTCGGATTCAGATAAAACGCTTAGCGTTTGGATGCCTTATCGGTCCACGACGGTGGAGCCCCAACGACCCCTGCTAGCGCCCCCGCTATACCCGGCGCTCGTCCGAAGGCCTCGCAAGCAGCATTCTTTGGCTTGCCCCCCAACTGGGACTTCAGCTTCTGTCCTGATGGCAGCGATAGATCAAGACCTGATGGCTTACGGTTCTTCACCAACATGTCCGAGAACTGTGCTGCAAATGAGGATGCAAGGCTGTAGGCGTCGCCGACTTCAGAAACGCGCGCTCCGTTCGTTATAGAGTTCGCGCCACGCGACCAGACGATAGCAGCCCGTTGTATCCCGCTTCCGTCTATGGCCTCCGCTTCGACTGCAAGACCACCAAGACCAACAGGGAGCCGCGGGACACCGACAGGAAGAACGACGGATGTCGCCAAAGTTGCCACTGTAGACAAGCCAGCAGCGGTTTTGCTCGTTGGCACAATGTCAGTGATCACAGCCTGCACCGTGATGTCCGCACGTTCACCCGGGCCAACGACCCGAAATTTATCACTGAGGTCAACGCACAACGCGCGGTCCAGAGCGTTAGAAACGAGCCTATCATTGCCCGCGTCGTGTATCCGCGAATAGGCAAGAGGGGACAACCGGGTGGGTGTGATGGCCACGGAGGTTGCGGTAGCCAGTGCAGACGTATCTAAAAAGCTGCGCGATTTGCTCACGCGTCCTTCGACTGGACCTAGCTTGCTGTAGGATCTTAAGGATCCCGCTTCAGTTAGAGGCACTGAGCTGCAACTGCCCAGACCAACGGCAAAGATAAGTGGCGCAATTCTTAGTGCCACATTGCGGCGTAAAGGGCTCGCTTTCGTTTTAGCTTCGCAGTCCGCAGGAAAAATGTTCATAGCTATCTACCTTTTATCGATTGTCTCGCGACTGTCGTCGCCGGTGGCTGGCACTTGGGCGCGCTTCGCATGGACGTTCAAAGCTGTTCGAGGGGTTGAAGCGAATTTTTGGGGACCGGTCGCCTGGTTTCGGCGGTTAACAGCAACGACATGGCCGCGGGCAGGAGCGTCAATGTCAACACCGTCGCAACAGCCAGGCCGCCGATGATGGCGAAAGCCATAGGTCCCCAAAAGATTTCAGACGCGATCGGGATCATTCCAAGGACTGCGGCACAGGCCGTCAGAACGATTGGACGGGCGCGATGGATTGCAGCGCCTGTGATGGCGTCCTTTATCGATTGTCCCTGCTCGGTGTTCTGATCGATCTCCTGGATCAGAATGACAGCGTTGCGAATGATCATCCCGGACAGAGCGATGACGCCGAGCTGGGCGACAAAGCCCATTGGCGTGCCGGTGGGCAACATGGCCCCGACGACACCTATGAGGCCGAAGGGTGCCATCAGTAGGGCTAATGCCATTCTGGAAAAGCTTTGCAGCTGGACCATCAGGAGAACTGCAATTACGAACAGCATCACGGGAATGACGGCGAAAATAGAAGAATTGCCCTTCTCCGCCTCTTCGGTAATGCCTCCAGCAATGATGGAATATCCTGTAGGAAGCCCCGCTCGCAAGCCGTTGAATTCCTTATTGACCTGTTCTGCAACTGTCGCTGCTAGTGCGCCTTTCTGTACGTCAGCCTGGACGATGATCATCGGTTTCCCCTGCTGGCGCCAAATGATCGGATCTTCCATGCCGTAAGCAATCGTCGCAACCTGGCGAATCGATACGTATTTTCCATCACCGGTTCTCAGCTCGAGGTTGCCGATCGCTGACAGAGACGTGCGGTCGGTTTCGATGCCTTTCACCACCACGTCGACAAGCTTGTCACGATCCCGAGCCGTTGTTACTTTTGAGCCTGAAAAGATCGAGGCGATCTCATTGGCGATGGACTCAGAGCTCATACCCAAGGCGCGCGCCTCGGTCTGGTTGACCATGATTGACACGCTTTTTTGCGGCTCTCCGGCGGTAAGATTGACGTCGCGAGTTTCGGGACTTTTTCCGATAATCGACGAAACTTTCGCTGCCAGCATACGAACCTCCTGGTAGTCAGGGCCAGAGACCCGGAACTTCAGCGGCCAGCCAACAGGCGGCCCGAGTTCGAGAGGTGAAACGCGCGTGACCAGATCCGAGAACCGCTGATTGAGGACGGCTTCAATCTTGCGACGGACGATCTCGCGTTTCTCGACGCTTTTGGCAACCACAACGGTTTCGGTAATGTTGTCATTGTCGAGTTGAAGATCCATCGGTAGGTAGAAGCGAATGGAACCGGACCCCACATAGGTGGTGAAATGATCGATGTTGTGATCGGCCCTTAGGATTGCTTCCAGTTCGCGGGCCCGAAGATCTGTCGCAAAGCGCGATGCGTTTTGAGGGAGCGTCAGGCTCACCAGCAACTCCGGCCTGTCGGAGGCGGGAAAGAATTGCGCATTCAGTCGGCCGAGGCCCGCCATAGACAGGAGCAGCGCCGCGGCCGCACAGAAGATCGTCACTCCGCGGTTCTGGAGGTTCCAATGGAGGATTTTACGATACGCGGAGATGATGATGCCTCTGTCTTTGTGCGCCCGGGCGAGGCTGCGGGGCAGCATCCACGTGCCGAGGATCGGTGAAAATAGCACCGCGACGATCCAAGATGCCGAAAGGGCAATGAGGATCACCATGAAGAGGGAGAAGGTATATTCACCTGCACCAGAAGCAGCAAAGCCGACGGGAATAAACCCGGCGATCATGACCAGAGTGCCGGTAAGCATGGGAAATGCGGTGGTCACATAAGCGTGGGTGGCCGCGACCAGACGGGATTTTCCCTTTTCCAGGCACGAAATCATGCTCTCGACTGTGATCATTGCGTCGTCGACCAGAAGACCTAAGGCGATGATCAAAGCGCCCAGTGAAATGCGTTGAAGCCCGATGCCCGTCAGTTCCATACCCAGGAACGTCAATGCAAGGACGAGAGGAATGGAGGCTGTTACAACCAACCCGGCTCTCATCCCCAATGACACGAAAGAAACCGCAAGGACGATGACAATCGCTTCGATGAGTACTTTCGTAAAGCCGTCGACAGCATCCTCGACAACCGTCGACTGGTCGGCAACCTGAAGCATCTCGATTCCGTGAGGAAGCTTGGAGGAAATTGCGTGCATGCGCGCCTTCAGGGCCTCGCCAAAGGCGACAAGGTTACCATCCTTTGCCATTGACACGGCGAGAGCGATCACGTCCTTGCCGTTGACACGTACCGATGGTGCAGGCGGATCCACGATCTGTCGGGAAATCTTGGCAATCGAGTCGAGCCTGAAGTACCGGCTGCCGAGCTTCAGGGTCAAATCTTTCAGATCGTTTTCAGAGCCAAAGGCGCCGCTGATGCGAACGGAGATTTTTTCTTCGGTGGTTTGAACAGTTCCAACGGGGTTGACGGCGTTCTGCGCGCGCATGGCTTCGATGGCGGCGGACGGATCGATTCCAAGGCTTGCAAGCTTGGCCGGAGAGAATTCAACAACGATCTGCTCTTCCTGGGCACCAAGGATGTTCACCTTGCCGATATCGGGCAGAGACAGAACCTCCTCTCGGATCGCCTCGACTTGGTCACGCAACTCACGTTGGCTAAAACCCTCCGCATGGAACGCGTAAATGCTGCCAAAGGTGTCGCCGAACTCGTCGTCGAAAAAGGGTCCCTGCACACCGTCCGGCAAGGTCGAGGCGATGTCCGATATCTTCTTGCGAACTGTGTACCAAATGCCGTCGACGTCGCCGGGTGGTGTATCATCGCGAAGGTTCACCATGATCACCGACTGGCCAGGCCGCGTGTAGCTTTGTGTGTAGTCGAGATGCGGAGTTTCGGAGAGCTTCTTCTCCAACTTGTCGGTCAGGAAATTGACCGTGTCCGTGGCGCTGGCGCCCGGCCAACGTGCCCCGACGACCATGGTTTTGATCGTGAAGGGTGGATCTTCATTTCGCGAAAGCCTCTCATAGCTCATGAAGCCAGCAACCAGCGTCGCAAGCATCAGGAAGATGACGACGGACTGGTGATCAAGGGCCCACCTGGATAGATTGAAGCGGGCACGGTCATCCTGCTTTTGATCGCTCATGAACGCTCGCCCTCTTCGACAGTAACCGCTTCACCGTCGCGCAACTTGGTGACCCCTGCTGTCGCGACGATATCGCCGTCGTTCAGGCCTCCGGAAATTACCATGGTGTTGTCGGCATATCGGTCGACCTTGACGATGCGAGCCTGAAGCGTCTTCGTTTCAGGTGCATAGACGAAAACGGCCTGGTCCTTGCCCCGACTGGTCAGCGCTGAGGCCGGTACCCGGAAGACCCGCTTGGGCGAAAGGATCACCTTGCCGGTGACCGCAGCCCCAAAAGGGGCTCCATCCACCGCGCCCTCTAGTGCTACCTTGACGCGGTAGCTTCGAGTTGCAGTGTCGGCGGACGGCGTGACCTCGCGCACTCTTCCTTTGGTGACGAGGGCGGGGTTGGAGAGCAGGCTGACCTCGACTTCAGTGTCATCCAGCTTTTCGTTCAGCATTTGCTCGGGCACGTCAAAGACCGCGTCAAGTTCGTCGTTCGAACTAAGGGTCAGGATCGTTTGTCCGGTGGCGATGACCTGACCTACGTTGGCGGACACTGCTGAAACGATGCCGTCTCTGCCAGCCTTAAGATCCGTATAGGACAAGGTCTGCTCTGCGCTTGCAAGCGCTGCCGTGGCGACCTCAAGCTTCGCTTTCGCCGACCGGAGATTGGCGTCGCTTTGCTGGACCTGTGCTCGTGACACCGCATTCTTTGCGAGAAGTTCCCAATTGCGCGCTGCAGTCATATCTGCAAGCGCGACATCCGATTTCGCGGCATCCACTTGCGCGGACGCAGACGAGACGTTGATCAAGGATGGCGTCTTTTCCACTGTTGCGAGGACATCGCCCTTCTTCACGGTCGTGCCTGTTTCGACGCGAAAGGCAAGCAATCCGTCGAGCCTGAAGCTCATCGGTGTTTCATACCGCGGCTGGATCTCGCCGGTCTGGCTAAAGGTCTCTCCGAGCACCTCCGATTTTACCTTTACTCCCTTGATCGGGCGTGGCGCATTATCGGACGGATCTTCATCGGAGCAGCCAGTTAAGAAAATCGCAAGTGCACCTGCGAGGCAGACGAATGTTGGGTGAACCATAAGCACTCCAGTGTTGGCTGGCGCGCCTCTTGGTCGAGAGGCCAGCAGATCGGACCACCGTTCTCTCTCACGCCACTGGCTGGTCACGTGTTGCTTAATGTTAAGTTTTGTTTCAGCCCCGGCGTCTGTTCATCATTCCTGCAACAAAACTTAATGTTATGCCGCCCCTAGCGATGCTCGATTATGATAGGAGGAGCTTCAAAATTCGGGAGATAACCAACCGATGGAGAACGGTGGGCGAGTAATGTCAGATGAGCCGAAGATCCTGATTGTAGAAGATGATGCGCAGATTGCGGATATCGTAAGAGATAGTCTCAGAGAGCAAGGAATGCTCGTCGAAGTCGCGGCCGACGGTATTGGCATGGATGCGAAGATGCGCGCGCTTGACTTCGACCTGATTGTGCTGGACGTCATGTTGCCAGGTGAAGATGGCTTCAGCATCTGTCGGCGGCTCCGCGGCAGCGGCGATATCCCGATCTTGATGCTGACCTCTGTCAGCAGCGATATTGATCGGGTCGTTGGATTGGAAATCGGCGCCGACGACTATGTCACCAAGCCTTTCGTGCTCAGAGAACTGATCGCTCGCATCAAGGGTCTCCTTCGGCGCTCCAGGTTGACTTCCTCACGGGTGGAGAGCCCGCGAAAGCGGCTGTTCCGCTTCGATGGATGGCGGGTCGACCCGATTCGGCGCCAGGTTCACGATCCCAGCCATGCTCGGATTGCGATGACGACCCACGAGTTCGATCTGTTGCTGGCGTTCTGTCAAAATGCCGGCCGCGTGCTCACAAGGGAGCAGCTTCTGGCTGTTACCCATGCGGGTTTAGCAGGCCCGATAGAGCGCAGTATCGATGTTCACATCAGCCGCTTGAGGCAGAAGCTAGAGGTCGATCCTCGAGATCCCGTTCTTTTGAAGACTGTTCGCTTGGGTGGCTACATCTTCACCGCCGTCGTGGAGGAGACAGATGGCTAGAAATATTCTGAGGGGGCCGATCACTCTTAGAGGCCAGATAATGGTCATCATTCTTTTGGCTTTGATCACCGTGATCGTCACCGGTCGGGCCTTGGAAAATTTTGCCAAACGTGATTATGCGATTCCAAATCTTGAGAATGCGGCAGAGCAGATCAAAACCGTCGCGCTTCTTATGAAGCAAGCCTCCCCCTCGGAGCGCGCATCCATTCTTGCGAATGCTCAGCGAGCGGGGCTGGATGTCTCGCTGGCCCCCATATCCTTGGTTGATAAATTCAAGTCGTCCCCTGAGATGCAGAGCGCTGCCGAAACTGTCGTGGACTTTCTGTTTCCACCAGACGGGGAGCCGCCTCTTGGTGGCTGGCGAGCGTTCCTGGACGGCCGGCGTGTCATTGCCGAAAGGGTCGATGCTCAGACGATGGTCGTCTTCTTTGGCTTCCCCGACACCATCCTCACCAGTTCATCCCTGAGTCAGGGTTCGTATTATTTTATCGCGGTCATCGTACTCATCGCCTTCTTCTTTATCTTCGCGATCAGGGCGGTGACCGAGCCGATCAAAAGGATATCGGAAGCCGCAATCGAGGCCGACATCAACAGTAGTTCTCAGATATTCGAGGAGCGCGGTACGATCGAGATCGTCTCCCTTGCACGCGCACTCAATAGCATGCGCAACCGCATTCATCTTATGGTGGAAGGCCGAACCCGCATGCTTCGGGGTATCAGCCACGATGTCCGGACTCCATTGACCAGGCTCAGACTCCGCACGGAGCGCATGGAGGACGAGGCTCTACGGGAGGCGTTGCTTATAGACATTGATCAAATCGACGGCTTGCTTGCTGAGAGCCTGAACTATCTGCGCGACGATTATGCGACCGAAGGACTGGAGCGTGTCGACGTTGCAAGCATTCTGCAAACTGTTTGCAGCGATTTTTCCGATGTGGGGTTCGAGGTGACGTACCACGGACCGAACAAGCTCATCGCAAACTGTCGCCCACTATCGATCACTCGTGCGGTGACCAATCTTTGCGAAAATGCGGTGAAGTTCGGAACAACAATAACGATTGAGCTAAATAACAGTGAAAATGGTTTCTCCATCCTCGTGTCAGACGACGGTCCCGGAATTCCGGAGAACTTGAAACATCGGGTACTCGAGCCCTTCTTCAAGGCTGATCAATCCCGCACCAATAGCCCTGGTTTCGGTCTTGGACTGTCGATTGTCTCAGATATCGCCCATTCACACCGCGGTAGCCTTACATTGCAAGACAACCACCCCCACGGCCTTATAGTGAGACTGGATGTCCCTAGACCAAGAAAATGAATAGTACTTTTGGGACATCAGACGAACTCCGCTCCAAGCTGTAGCAAATGCAGAAGGCTCACGATGCGTTCCGCATAGCCGACGGAACCTATTCAATTTCATCATCCAAGGCTTGAATTTCAATTTTCCGGAAAACCCGGATCAATGTGGTGAGGTATCCAACCGCCTTTGCAGCACCTATGCTTGAGGGCAACTAGTCAGCGCTAGCAACTGTATTTACGTCCGGTCGTCCCTAAGCGCGGCGAAATGGGCCAGTCAGTCGAACCGCTAGTCAGACGTGTACCGGAAGCAGCTGAAAGGGACGTGCGCTTTTACTGATATCTGACACTCTTGAACCACCAGCTCTCTGAATTATATCGTTATTGTTCGATTCCCCAATGGGAATAGGCAGTCCAGGAGGCGCCATGTTCTCTTGGCGTCTCCTTGTATCCATGTTGCTTGTGAGGATATGGCTATGAGGACAAACCTTGATTTTTCTCCCCTGTTTCGGTCGAGCATTGGTTTCGATCGAATGTTGAATGCGCTTGAAGCTGCAAGCCGGATGCCGCGCCAGATCTAGATTATGACCGACATGGCGCTGCCGAAGGTCGAAACCAAACAGATCGCGGCCGAGAAGCAAGCAGCTTAAGGCCCATCAGTAACAGCACAGTCAGCAAAGAGGGCGCCGGACACATCGTCTGGCGCCGCAGGAAAGGCTTTGCTTTTGAAACCAACGGAAAGGAGAAGACTATGAGCGTTCGTGATCTGATTCCCTGGGGCCGCAACAATGGCAACCAGATTCCGAGTGTCCTGCGCGACAATGACCGTGATCCTTTCATGTTGCTGCATCGCGAGGTGAACCGTCTGTTCGACGACGTCTTCCGCGGATCCGGTTACGGCCTGCCGGCCTTCGGTACCGGCACCGCATTCGGCGTCGGTTGGCCGAGTGTCGAAATCTCCGAGACCGACAAGGAGATCAAGGTGACGGCCGAAGTGCCAGGCCTTGAAGAGAAGGATATTGAGGTCCTGCTCAACGACGGCGTCCTGGCACTTAAGGGTGAAAAGCGCTCCGAGGCCGAAGACAAGGATCGTCAATTCTCCGAGCGATATTACGGTCGTTTCGAGCGACGCATCCCGCTCGGTGTCGAGGTCAAGGAAGATCAGGTCGATGCCCGCTTTAAGAACGGCGTCCTGACCGTGACCTTGCCGAAGACCGAGAAGGCGCAGTCTCAGGTCAAACGTATTGCTGTCAAAAGCTGATTGACCCGGCCTGTCTGGTGGTCGGACTTCGCCGGCCGCCAGTATCCTTGCCAATAGGGAGGGGCGAACCATGGAGACTTCAAGAAAGACACACCCTGAAATCTTGACACTGACATCCGTTTCCGACCTTCAAACAACAACCTCCGAAGCCAACTTTCTTTTGCGCGGTCTTGGCTTCCCCAATTACCTCAAGAGGAAGACTCGTGAGATAAAGGGACTAAGTGCTGCCAATCGGAGCCTATCAGCGATGAACTTTTGGCGCGATCAAGAGCGCGTCATTGCTGAAAATCTCAAAGTAGAGATGACCGTTCATGGTGACGCTCTTAATGTCAATCGGCCCGGAATGTTGGCTCTGACACAACTTTGGTGGTCAAAGGCCTATCTGGCTCCGATGACGCGCGCCTGGGGTTGGTTGCAATTCCAATGGCTGCGGCCTGTGCTTCATCCAAGTCGCGGCCTAGTTAGGCGGGTACTACGTGGTCAACGATCCGACGTGCTCTGCGCGCGGACGACATCGCTTGAAGTTTATCTGCCATGACTCGCCGTTGGGCGAGGCTAAGTATAGGCCACGGCGCCCATTCCATTTGTCTAATGCCGTGGAACGCGCGCCTCAGGAATGGGGCGCCAGTAAGCTGCTGACGTCCCAGACTTCATAACTGTGCGAAACCACCATCGACAACGAGTTCCGCACCGAGCATGTATCGGGATGCATCGCTTGCCAGGAACAGGACCGCTTGCGCGATATCTTCCGGCTGCCCCAAATGCTTCAGCGGAATATTCCCCGCAATACGGTCCTTTGTCGCCTGCACCTCTTCGGTGACGGTACGGCCGTGAATTGGCGTGTCGATCGCGCCAGGGCTGACGGCGTTGACGCGGATTTTGCGGTCCAGCAATTCGGCCGACCAAGTCCGGGCCAGTGAACGGACGGCGGCCTTCGATGCCGACAGCATTGAAAGGCCGGGAGTACCAACCTCGTTCAGCCAGGACGTACTCAGGATGACCGAGGCACCTTCCCGCAGGATTGGTGAAACCGCCTGCATGGAGAGGAAGACGCCTTTGACGTTGGTATCCATCAGTTCATCGTAACGTGCTTCATCAGTGGCCGAGAGCGGCGTTCCGAACGCAACGCCGGCATTTGCGAAGAAGATGTCGAGTCCGTCGAATGCTGCCTGGATGCGTCTGCTCATATCTTGCATGTCGGCCGCCGAACGCACATCAACCTTTAGCGCGAGAGCGCCCTGCCCCAACTCGGCCTCAACCTCCTTCAACCGGGCTTTGTCACGACCGGTAACCGCGACACGCGCACCTTCCTTCGCGAGAAGCCTTGCAGTCGCCAGACCGATGCCACTCGTTGCTCCGGTTACCAGTGCTGTTTTACCTTCGAGTCTCATGATCTTACTCCTTGTTAGCGTTGAAACGGGATTGCAATGCGGGCGGTTACGCCCTTGGCAGCCGCGTCGATGGCTCCCGCGACATATCCGGGGTATTCGTCTGACCATTCGCTGGCGATGCCGGTCACCCGGTTCTGCCACGGCCCGGACTTGGGGCTTGGTTGTGGCGCTCCCACCGGATGCGAGGAACCGATTTGATCCGCGCGCGTCGCGGTTAAGGGGTCGGTCGCCCAGTCCTTGAGGAATTCGGCCTTTGGGACGCTTGCCGCCTCTCCGAAGAGGCGGACGAGCTGATTTCGGCAATAAAGTTTAAGGTCCTGCGTCGAAAGCTGTTCGCGAGCGTCTGCAGGAACCCCGATGAACCCAAACAGAGCCGCGTCCCCATTTTCGTCGGAAGCATCGTGAATTTCAGCCATGGGTCCTACCCCGCTTCGTGCGGAACCGGAGAGACCCGCGTCTCTCCAAAATGGCCTTTCAAAAACCGCCAGATACTTCGCATGTGGCGCCATCCACGTCGCTGTCTGCTGCCAAGACCGGGCGAAAGGTTCTGGAAGAGCCGGCTGAAATGTGATGGTTTCCGCGGCAAGCCGCGGCGGGAGTGCAAGAAGAACGTGTTCTGCACGATAGGTGTTCTGCGCTGTCTCCAGTACAACCAACTCGCAGTCCAAGGAAATCTGTTTCACGGTCTCGCCCAGGACCAACTTCGAAAGGCTCAGCCGCAGACGCAGCGCATCGGTCAAGGCAGCCATTCCGCCGGAGATTCTCATGGACGGTGGCGACGACGCAAAACCGCGCATACGCTCAGGCTTGTTATGCATCGACCGCTCGATCATCATGTCGCCGGTGTCAAATTGCGGGGAAACCGGCAGTTCCAGCACACCGAGCAGGCGGCTCAGTTCAGGCTGCATATCGGGCCAGAACCATGTCGGGCCAAGATCGAAGCGGCCGGCAATTCGTTCCTCGCCGATCAGTGCCTCATCGGTCGCAGACGGCAATGATATGATCCGTCCGCCGAACCGCGTCCGTGCCTCGAAAAGAGCGTAGTCGATGCCTTGGCGCTCAAGGAGCCAAGCTGCGTAAAGCCCGCTAAGGCCACCGCCGACGATGGCTACCTGGTGGGCGGTCATGGCAACGGCCTCGGATCCGTGTCTGCGTTCGGCAGATGCCCGGTTTTCAAATAAATGGTGGCGCCAGCGGTGCTCACGACAAATGCGGCACCGCCGCCTCGCGGCAGGCGGATCCAGCTGCCCTTGGCATAGGTTCGTGTGTCTTCCTTGAGGCTGCCGTCGGTTACCAATATTTCGGCGCCGCCTGCCTGCTCAACGAACAAACGTTCGCCGGCTGCTAACCGCACCAGCATGACTTCTTCACCGTTTCCGGCGAAGAGCGGGCAGATTTCGCGTGTCTCTTGGACCACCCAATTTGTGGGATCGTTGGTATCGACCCGCACGAAGTCTGCCTCCGTGGAAGGCATCTGGCATAGCTTTACGAAAATCGCGGCGCCTGGGCCGCTCGACGGCTGATGTTCAGACCCCGGCGGGTTTCGCATGTACCAGCCGGCAGGATAGTCCGTTTCGCCTTCCGAGAAGATACCCTCAAGCACTAGAATTTCTTCGCCGGCGGGATGCGTATGCTCTGGAAAACGGGAGGATTCCGCGTAGCGCACAATACTGGTAGCTCTTGCTTTCTCCGCACCAATCCGGTCGAGCATGACGCGTTCGACACCGCCCTGCGGCGACGGGACCCATTCATATTGCTCCGGTAGGAGCTCTGCTCTCTGTGTAAAGTCCGCATTTATCAGCATCGTGTTTCTCTTCAAGCAGAGGCGGTGCCAGCTCGCCTGGAGCTGGCCACACCCAGTTATTTTGGAAGGGCTGCGATCGTGTCGAAGACGCGTGCGGTATAGGTGAGAGCCGCCCCGGCGTTGAGGGAGATCGCGACACCCAGCGCCTCGGCGATTTCTTCCTGAGACGCGCCGAGCTCGACGGCTTTCTTCGCATGAACGGCAATACAGCCGTCACAACGCGTAGTAATCGCTACCGCCAGCGCGATGAGTTCGTGGATCTTCGGTTCGAGTCTTCCCGTCTTGACGGCACTGCTTTCGATTGTGTGAAGGCCGCGCAAAACATCCGGGCTCAGTTTTGCGAAATCGCCAACGCGACCAAGCAGATTATCGCGGTAGGCATTCCAGTCTTGCATGTGGGACATGTATTCGTTCCTTTGAGGTCGGTGATCAATTGAATGGCGGAAAAGAGCGCGCGTCGTAGACGCGAATGTCGGGGGCGGCATTCCTGAGAGGCTTTATGCCGACAACAACATCGTCGGTTAACAGTTCACGTTCGAGATAAGCCTCAGCCTTCGCGACCATGTCGAAACCATGCAGCACCTGTGCATCTTCGCCACGGATCAGGAGTTTTTTAAATTCGAGCCTTTGCTTGTCTCAAGAACGGTGACTTGAAACGCTTGTAGACATCTGCGACCGGCCGATTGGGCGCGGTGATTTCCAGTGTAATTTGCAGATAAGCCAAAATTGATCCCTTCAGTTACGCTTGCGTCGCTCGCTCAAATTCAGTCAGCGAAGGCGAGGACAATTTTGCGAAAGATGACGTGCAGCAAGGCAAACGGAGCGGCCACGCCGCGCCAATCGGTCGGCTGATTGTCATCTTTCGAGCACGAAAATGGAGCAAAGATTGCCAGCTCGCAAACGCGAAGATCTTGGAGGACGGTAAAGTTATTCTTTACTGAGCAGGCAGAGGCTGAAGGGACGGAACAGCGTGTACGCTATCGTTAGGCCTGTTGCGCCGTTGCCTCGTCAAAAAGCCAGTCGCGAAAGGCGGCGAGCTTAGGAAGCGTCGCGCATTCCTGGCGGTAAACCACGAAATACGCCAGGGAGGATGCGACGGTAATCTGAGGAAAAAGGCGAACGAGTTTGCCTGCTGCGAGATCGTCACGCGCCATGATGCTTCTTGCCAGTGCGACGCCGTGCCCGTCTATAGCTGCTTGCAGCACTCCGGCCGAGTTGTTTATCCGCAAACCGCGTTGGCTCGAAGCCTCAGATGCATCTGCCTTCTGCAACCAACTTTCCCAGGTCGCGAAGCCGGTTTGGGGACCGACAGAAAGATCGTGAATGAGCGTCTGCCCCACGAGATCAGCAGGTTTATCGATCGGGTGCTCCTTCAGAAGCCTTGGGGAACAAACCGGAAAGACTTCCTCATCCATGAGCTTCTCGGCCATGAGGCCGGGCCAGTCCCCCGCTCCATACCGGACCCCGATGTCGATACCTTGAGCAATGTAGTCGACCAGTTTCAGGCTTGTATCGAGGCGGAGATCGGTATCCGGCCACTTCATCTGAAATCGATCAATACGGGGCAACAGCCATTTCGCCGCAAAGGCCGGGCTGACAGTAACAGTCAGCACCCCATTCGATGAGCCTTCCTTCAATCGCTCAAACCCCATGCTTAAACGGTCGAGACCAGACCGGATATCAGGGAGTGCTCTGAGCGCTGTCTCGTTTGCCACGAGCCGTGACTTGCCGGTGGCGCTGCGATGAAACAGCGGCGTGCCGAGCCAGTCCTCAAGGCTGCGCACGAGTTGGCCAACGGCCGCCGGCGTTACGTTCAGCTCCTCCGCAGCAGCAGAAAAACTCTCATGCCTGGCGCTTGCCTCGAAGGCGCGCAGCGCGTTCAGATAAATAGGTGATCGCATGAGATAAAGTTTTTCTTTTAAGGGAAGGAAGATCTTCACATTTGCTAATTTCCGCCCCCCTGTCAATCATGGCGGTTTCTCCGCCCCGGCTTTGGCCCGGGAGGAACTCGTTTCAATCGCTTGCACGGCCAGTTTCACATCCACCCATGAAAGACCTACAGTGTACAATTTCGACGAAATTTTTGATCGACGCCGATCCAATTGCATGAAGTGGTCGCAGAACAACTCCTTCTTGAGTGCCGAACAGCGTCAGGCCGATCCATTACCAATGTGGGTCGCGGATATGGATTTCCGCGTGGCACAGCCAATCCTTGACGCACTGCAGGAAGAGGTGGCGTTCGGTATCTTCGGCTACGGCGAGATTCCGGCCTCCTGTATCGAAGCGGTCGTTGACTGGCAAACTCGGCGGTTCGGATGGCAGCCGAAGGCGGAGTGGGTCGTGCAGACGCCCGGGGTCGTCAGCGCCCTCAGCGCGACGATTCAGGCATTCACACAGCCAGGGGACTTTGTTCTAGTACAGTCGCCAGTCTATTTTCACATTCATCACGACGTCATGGTCAATGGGCGCCGGGTCATCCACGCGCCTTTAACGCTCGAGGGTGATCAATACAGGTTCGACCCGGTGGCATTCGAGGCGGCGATCAAGCCCGGAACCAAACTTTTTATTCTATGCAACCCACATAACCCGACGGGCAAGGTCTTCGGACGGGAAGAGCTGGAAGCCATGGCCGCCATATGCGAGCGTCACGGCATCCTTGTTTTGTCCGACGAGATCCATGAGGATTTAATTTTGGACCCGGAAAAGCGTCACGTCCCGTTTGCCATGGTAAGCGAGGCGGCGGCCGACATTGCGATCATATGCACCGCACCCAGCAAGACGTTCAATATAGCCGGCCTGCAATGCGCCAATGTCTTCATCCCGAATGCAAGGCGGCGGGCGGAGTTCCGCGCACGATGCGAGAAGAACGGTTTAATTGTCATGAATACAATGGGTGTCGCCGCCTGCGAGGCGGCATATCAACATTGCGAGCCCTGGGCCGACGCAATGCTGGACTATGTCCGCGCAAACCAACTACACTTTGCATCTCGCATTCAAGCGCTTGACTTGCCGATCCGCGCCACACCAGCCGACGCGCTCTATCTTGCCTGGATCGATTTTCGCGACCTTGCAAAGCCCACCGACGAGCTTCACGACTTTCTGCTGCGGCAGGCCCGGCTCTGGCTAGACCCCGGAACGAAGTTCGGACCCGGTGGCGAAGGATTCATGCGCATTAATCTCGCCTGCCCGCGCAGCCTGGTGGATGAGGCGATTGAACGACTGTATGTCGCGCTGCGACGATAATCGCATGACAGGTGCGGCGCTCCGACAGGGAGCGCCACACTTACTGTTTACTGACGACCGGCGGTCACGCCGCCGTCGACGGGAAGGACGGTTCCCGTGATCCACGATGCATGCTCGGAAGCTAGAAAGAGGATCGCTTCTGCGACATCGCGGGGCTGGCCGTTACGGCCCAACGGGTGGAAGGCATCAAAGCCCGGCAGCACTTCCTTGACCTGCTCGGCTGACATAAACGTATTGTAAACAGGGGTTTCGACCACCGCCGGAGCGACGGCGTTGATACGGATTTTGTAGGGCGCAAGCTCTATCGCGAGATTGCGGACCATGGCATGAACGCCCGCATTGGCGGCGGAATATGCTGCCGAAGGCGTCGCACCGATTGCCTGAATAGCCCACATCGAGCCGGTCTGAACGATAGCGCCGCCTTTCTCCTTCATTGCTTTAGCGGCAGCCTGGGCGGTGAAGAACTTCCCCTTCAGGATCGTATCGAGGTACCAGTCATAGTCCTTCTCGGTCAGCTCGAGAAAGGGTTTAGGGTTGAAGACACCCGCATTATTGACGAGAACGTCGAGTTTTCCGAATTTTGCTATGGCCGCGTCCACAAGGGCAGCGCCGACCGCCGGATCAGAAATGTCGCCAGCAGAAATGATGACCTTCTGACCGGAAGGGTCTATTTCTCGCGCTGTCGCCTCCAGTTTACCTGCATCCCTACCATTGATGGCTACTTTCGCGCCTTCGGCAACGAAGCGGGCGGCTGTTTCTTTCCCTATCCCGGAACCACCGCCCGTGATGGCAACGACTTTGTCTGCAAAGCGCATATCGGATTTCCTTGTTGAGTTCCCCAAGATCTATACAAACAACGCTTGATACAGAGATTGGAAGATAAACTATCGCGTGGCTTCGGCGACTTTGAAGTTCGAAGCCGCGCTGGGCTTAGATGTGAGGCGTCAAGGCGACCGTCGCAAACGAGAACTTCTTCGCATACGACGAAGAAAACCTTTATCGCGCCTGGGCGCTTAGTGCTGGTCATTTGAAAAAATGATCAGCGGAATACCCGCTTCACTTCAAACAAGAAGTGTCGCATTCGCCGGGGCAGTAGCGCCGTCGTAACGACGATGGATCAAGCCCCTGGGCGTGCTGGCGGCGTGGCCACCATTGGTTCGCCGTCGCCGAGTCGACCACGATCTGTCACTGCATTTCAAAACTACAAGATGAGCAGAGGTGCTCTCAGATGACAAGGCGTCCACTACAGAAGCTCCAGGCCTCGCTCGTTGCCCGCCGCTTCTACGTCGAACAAAAAACGAAATCCCAGATTGCAGACGAATTCGGGATTTCGCGATTCAAGGTGGCGAGGCTGTTGGATACAGCTCTCACGGATGGGATCGTCAAGATCGAAATCAATGACCAGGGGGATATGAATACAGAACTGGCGGAAAAGCTGCGGCTGAAATATGGGCTGAAAGCAGCGCTGGTCCTCGATGGACCCGATCTTCATTCAAGCGAGCTGTTCGAGCCGCTCGGGATACTTGCTGCCGACTATCTTGAGGAAACACTGATAGACGGGCAATTGCTCGGTAATCTCCTGGGGGCGAACATTGCCTAAGGTTACCACAAGCTGCTCGACCACGGCGAGACATCCTGCCCCAACCGGGTTGCCCGCCTGACGCGGATCGCCGGGATAAAGGCTCAGATCGGATACAAACTTCGTCCTGGAATTTACGGCGGCAGGCCTTCCATTGTCATCGACAACACGCTGGATCGGCAATTCGACGTCGCGACCCCGAACAAGGCCTGGGTCACTGATATCACCTACATCTGAACCAACCAAGGCTTCGCCTATATCGCGGTAATGATGGATCTTTATTCCCGCCGGGTCATCGGCTGGTCGATGCAGAGCCGACAGACAGTGGAGGGCGGCGTCCGGTTCACGATCAACAGAGCAGCCGCCGCAGGCGCTGCGGACGATCTGGCCCGCCTGGAGAGTCAAACCTTTGATGCAGAGGAGGTCCTGCCAAACCGCACTTCCAACACACGTCCGCGCCATTTGGCTTCGCCTCAGAGACGACCGCTGACGCTGTCTCCCCAGGCTTGCTCGCGAGGGAGAGGGATCTGTAGCGGTTATAATCATTCCTCAAAAAATGGCGTGGAGCATTCGATTTTAGGAGTTAATGGGGGCGGAAATATTCAATTTGTTGATCCACAGTTAGGCGCTATATTCGAACTAAATCCGAATTTAACAGTGATTCCTGGCTGCAAATAATGCCGCAATAGAGATGTGGCGTGAATACATTTCTGATGTAAATAGCGAATAAATATTCATGTGTGAGTTCCTAAAATACAATAGGGTGTGGATGGTTTTTAAACATGAAAATTTGATATTGCCAAGAAACCGCCCATTTTTAGACGGCGCCGTCGTGGTAAGTATTCTAGGTTAGGTAAGACATACTGTAAGTCACTATCCAGACTACAATGCATGCATGGGATATCTAGCTACTATGTCTGATTATTTTGAAAAAAGGGATTATAGGATTTCTCACACGAGAACACCTCAAATCGCACTTTAACAAGGAAATAATTGGAGATATCGCAATTCCTAGATCCTATCGTTGGTCTGAGAAACTATAGGTCCCGGCCAGCCTGTCACATCAGGCGACGTATTGGTCATTGCAGGAGCCGCAGCTTGCAACACGTTCTCGGCTGGGACATGCGCTATCCTGGTAATCGGCGGTGCCGCGAGCGCCAATCATCTTTACAGCGATGTAAGCCAGATCATCACTGACAAAGACGCCAAGAGCGCGCTCGTCCTAGCGCTTGTGGGAACCGGCATGTCGGAAAGTGACGCCGAGACCTATCAGGCTTATGCCGGTGTCGTCATGGTCACCACCGTCGAGGGCGGCGTCCGTTTCGCGACCCACAGAGCCGACGCCGCAGGCGCTGCGGACGACCTTGCCCGCCTTGAGGGTCAAACCTTTGATGCAGCAGGTGAACCAGGGTCGACAACATTTATTGCGCATCGGGCCGTTGATCTTGATGATTTTGATCGACGCAATACCATTGATAAAGCCGTTGGAAATTAAAGTCCGGTGAGGTCGGATCTGCAGCGAAGCTTGAATATTACGTGGGCGGAGCTCTCGAGAGAGCAACGGAGGGGACATCCGGCGATTATGTATTCATTTCGGGGCCGTACAGCGGCAAAAACTGTCGACTTCATGCTGACGCCAAACACTCTAAAGGAAGCTGAAAAAACGAATCAATTTTTTGAGCAAAACACCGTAAGATTCATAAAACAGCTTGAAGATCACGCAAATGCAGCTGATTTTGTACCATTGCCTCGAGGTTCCTTTCAGAAAATAATAAAGCCCTACTTGAGAAAACAATTAGGAATATTCCTAAAAATACGCAATAAAAGTGTTAACATTTAAGTGATGCAACAGTGGCAGGAATTATAATTATATCAGATGCTTAAATTTTAGCAATAAACAGCGTTACTTTTGAATATTTAGCAGAAAGAGTCGCCGCGCAATTTGTTGAAAACGATATTCACATCAAGGAAGAAGTATATCGATCAATGGAAGAAGGCGCTATGACATTCATAGATGCCGAGCCCTTAAATCCTAAAGACTTTTTATCTTCTCGAGAGCAGTGATAAAAGCAAGCGTCGCAGCTCAAGCTGAACTTTTTTTCCAAGATTCGAAAAGTGTGGACTGAATTGCTAGAAAAGCTACGACGAGATAGCAGATTTCAAATTTAAAGATCGAAACTGTAAACATAATATTGGGAATGCTGCGCTGAGATGAAATTATCTACCAAACAAAAGGTAGAAATTGCGCGCCAATCTTGACGGCTCGATCGGGACCAGCGGCCTGTCGGTGGCACCGCCAGTCAAGGCGGGCGAGCACGAAACCGGTAAGCCGCTCTCGGCCATCGGCGCGAAAGTCGCGCTCGCCATTGCTGATCCCACCCACGAGACCCAGAACATCGGCACGATCCGCGCGTGACAGTGATTAAGCGATCCGCACGCGGATATCATCGTGGCCAGCAGTCAGTGACCGCGCTGATAGCGCCGGACATATGATTGCACCGACCTACGGTCGCTTCACGCTAAAAGTCACATGCTAACCGGCCATTCCACATTTGATTTCAAACTAATTTTGCATGCTGCAAATACATCACTCAGTCGTATCCTAACCAAATTTATGAAAATAATGCACCTCCTTGTCTTGCAAAATTATCAAAAAACGATAATTTAGTTGCACAACATTAGGGAGGACCCAATGACTGACACTGCTGTTCGGGCTGGCGCTTATCTTCATCACATTGCTTTCGAAAGCTCCAATCCGGAGCGCCTTGCGCGCTATTATTCCAATGCCATGGATATGGAGTTGACGCAGGTTGGAGACGAATGGCGTTGTGAAGGCCCGAAGCGCCGCTTTATCGCTGTTGCTGGCACTGACAAGACGTTGGCCTATTCGGGTCTTGCTTGCCGCAATGCCGAAGGGCTTGCTCTTTTGCGCGCTCGGGTCGAGGCAGAAGGAATAGAAATCCTGCCGAGTCCCTCGCCCTATTTCGAAGGCGGTGCATTTGGCGTGCGTGATCCCGATGGTCGGCTGGTCTGCTTTGGTGTCGCCAAAGCTGACAAACCGGGCTTGAACGGAATCCAAGGCCCGACGCAGCATCTGACCTATGCCTCAGAGAATGTCCAAGCTTTCGTCGATTTCTACGTCGGCAAGCTGGGCTTTCAGCTGACGGACCTGGTTTTGCATGAAGACGGACGGTTGGCGACAGCATTTACCACCTCCAACCACGAGCATCACACCATTGCCTGCTTCTATACGCCCGGCCGTGTCGGCGTTGACCACCACTCCTATGAAGCCGGTGAATGGACTTATATCCGCGACTGGTGCGACCATCTCGCCGCCCACGACATCCAGCTGACCTGGGGCCCTGGCCGTCATGGTCCCGGCAACAACATCTTCATCTTCATCACTGACCCCGATGGAAACTGGATTGAAATTTCTGCGGAACTGGAAGTGATCTACGACCGTGACACGGTTGATTGGCCGCAGCATCCGCGCACACTCAATAAATGGGGCGAAGCGATCCTGCGCTCGTAATGTTGCGGCGCGCGCCGCCCACCGTGTGGCGTGCGGTGAACGGTTGCGGTGAAGGGAGCACCGCGATCGCCACTGAAAAGGAAGTCAAATCAAGTTGAGGAGAACCCCATGAACGCCGTCGCACCCGTCCTGCAGGTCGATATAGCCATCGTCGGCGCTGGACCCACGGGTCTTACGCTGGCCAATCTCCTGGGCGGCATGGGAGTTTCGGTCGCGCTTATCGAGCGGAATGTTACGACAGTGCAGGAGCCTAGAGCCGTGTCCATCGACGACGAATCGATGCGCACTATTCAGGCAATTGGCCTGGACAAGGCCGTGGAGAAAATTGTGGCGCGCGGCTATGGCTCACGCTACCTGTCCCCGGACGGTGACCTTTTTCTGACGGTTGAGCCAACCTCGCGTGATTATGGTTTCGATAAGCGCAACGCCTTTCAGCAGCCGGAGCTTGAAGCATTGCTGCGCGATGGCCTTTCTCGCTTCCCCAATGTGATCCAGCTGTTTGGCTGGGACATGCAGTCATTTTCTCAGGACGACCGCGGCGTTCAGGTGGAGTTGGCCAATGCATCGGGCGCAGGCCGCACCGTCACCGCAGGTTATATGGCGGCAGCCGATGGTGGGCGCTCGCCGACCCGAAGCAAGCTCGGTATTTCCCTGGTTGGCTCGACCTTTGCGGAACGGTGGCTGATTGTCGATCTGGTAAGGACAGAAAATCGCTTCCGCCACACCCAGGTTCATTGCGATCCCGCGCGTCCCTGCATTTCCCTGCCCGGCCCCAACAACATTCGCCGGTATGAGTTCATGCTACATGCCGGCGAAGACGACAAGGCCGTGACGGATGAAACCTTTGTGCGAGATCTGCTCGCCCGCGTTGGTCCCGATCGGAATTGCGAATTCAAGCGCGTCAGGGTCTATACATTTCACGCCAGGCTTGCGGATCGCTGGCGGGATGGTCGCATTCTGCTTGCGGGCGACGCTGCCCATCTCACGCCGCCATTTGCAGGACAGGGCATGAACAGTGGACTGCGCGACGCACACAATCTGGCCTGGAAACTGGCCGAAGCCGTCAAGGGCGACACCGTGCCTGAGGATCTGCTTGAGAGCTATGAAATCGAACGTCGGCCGCATGCCTGGGAAATGATCGAACTGGCGCTGAAGATGGGGCAGGTCATGATGCCCACCAATCATCTCACGGCGTCGCTCACCCGTCTCGCGTTTCGTGCTCTTGGCCTCTACGCCCCTGCCCGCGATTATTTCGCCCAGATGCGTTACAAGCCGAAGCCAAGATTCCGCAAGGGGCTGCTCTGGCCGGACGGACGCTCGGAGAAGGAGACCATGGTAGGTCGCCTTGTCCCGCAACCTGTTGTGGAAGACACAAGCCGCAACCGGGTGCTGTTGGATGAAATCCTGCCAGATCGGCCAACAGTTGTCATCTTCGATGAATTCCCCGACCGCGCCCTTGCCAAATCAGAGGTGGAGGCTCTTACGGATGCCGGCTTGCATGTGATTGGCCTGACGCCGGAATGGATGAACCCGATCGACGGAGACATTCCTGTCTATCGCGATAGCAGCCGGCTGTTCAGCACCGAACAGATGCGACCCTATCTTGGTCATGCCCTGCTTTTACGGCGGGATCGCTATATTGCCGCAGCCGTTCCCGTCACGCGGATCGGAGAGTTGATCGACAAAGCTGCTGCCCTCGCGCCGTTCCCCGAGCAATTGGCCGAGGCGTCATTCGCGAATGCCTCATGAGCCGAGCGGACATCACAACTTTGACTCGGCCGTTCTCATTTCAACCGTAAGCGCCTGTGGCAGTGTTTTCATTATTTCCGTTTTGTGGAAAATGCTTTAGGAGGAATAATCCAGCGGGTTCAACGGACACTTTCTAATTTGTTCGTTGAATAGCAAGCTTTGGATGATCGTAAACGCAGATCGCGTTGGTGTTCTCCAACCCTTCAAACCGTTATTGAAGCGAATATCTGAGGCATGAATGGCTGGACTTGAACGGTTTGTCGAAATCTTGCGGCTTTTCGACGAGCGCAAGCCGCATTGGACAATTCAGGAAATGGCGGTAGCCGTGGATGTCCCCGCTAGCACCGTTTATCGCACGGTGCGCGAATTGGTCGGGCAAGGTTTTCTAGACCCATCGTTGGAGGCTCATTATCGACTGGGAGCCGCCTTTATCGAATTCGACCGACGTTTGAGAATATGCGATCCACTGATCCGGGAAGGCGAACCAATCCTTGCCGATGTACTGCAAAAATCCGAGATTGCTGGTGTCGCCATCATTGCGCGGCTTTATCGCGGCCAAGTCATCTGCGTTGCCGAAGCCCGGTCCCCCGGAGCGCATATCGAAACAAGTTACGAGCGCGGCCGTCCGATGCCGATGATGCGTGGTGCAACTTCCAAGGCCATTCTTGCCCAACTGCCACGCGCCCGTCTTAACAAGATTCTCAGCGCGTCGGCTGAAGACCATGCGCTGCAGCAGGATAATATTGCTGCCCTGACCGCCATTCGTCGTCAGGGTTATGCCATCACTCGAGGCGAGGTCGATTCCGGCCTTGTCGGCATTTCAGTTGCGATCTCCTGTCCAGAGGTTGCCATCAACGCCAGCATGAGCCTCATCATCAAGGGGCAAGCCAGCAGCGGAGCCATTGAACGCCGCTTGCTGATGACCCTGATGCCCGCAGCCGATCTGCTGGCGCAAAAGCTGCGTGCCGATCCTACCGGTCTGGCGAACTGAATCGCTTGATTTCAAAAGCGTCGCAGACATCCCTTCGGTCCTGCGACCAGTTAATCCGCATCAACGTCCCGACCATTAATTGCAAAATCCGGGTCGCCGATTACTCCGCCACCACTATTCTTCTTTTAATGCGCAACCCCTTCCAGGGCATGCGTCTTTGCACTTGATATCCGACTTTCTAAAATCTCTCCTGAAGAAAATTTTTGCAGTACAAACTAATCAGATTATCATTTTTTAATAATAATAATTGACTTTTCTCAGGTTGCTCCTGTATCTTGGTTCACCAGAGGAGACTGCTTCATACCGACTTAGCATATTGACCGCGCCCGTTAACGCGACCGCTTAGCCGTGTCTGACAGCAACACAGAGGAGGATGCCTTGCAGCAAAACGTCAATCCACCCGTGCGCTTTGTTCAGACGTACGAAGACTTCTACGGCCAGTACATCGCTGGCCAGTGGATTGCTGGAAGCCAAGGCACCACGCTTCTTGATCGCAATCCTTTTGATGACACTGTCTTGGCCGAAATTGGCCAGGCCAGTCTGGCGGATCTCGATCGGGCGTTCGATGCCGCTAAGAAGGCGCAGCTCGATTGGGCGCGCTCGACTCCGGCAGAGCGGGCAGCGGTGTTTATGCAGGCCGTGTCTATCCTTGAAAACCGCAAGGAAGAGATTATCGACTGGCTGATCCGTGAGAGCGGCAGCACGCGGATTAAGGCTGGCATCGAGTGGAGCGCTGTGCGCTCCGGCATGTTAGAGGCCACAACCATTCCCAACGCGGCCCATGGCTATCTCATGCCTGTCGACAAACCTGGCAAGGAAGCGCGGGTTTACAAAAAGCCGGTCGGCGTTATCGGCGTGATCAGCCCTTGGAATTTCCCTCTGCATCTGTCGAACCGTTCCATTGCACCAGCGCTTGCGCTTGGCAATTCTGTCGTCCTCAAGCCTTCAAACGACACGCCTATTACCGGCGGATTGCTGTTGGCAAAGATTTATGAAGAAGCTGGCCTGCCGCCCGGCGTGTTAAATGTCGTGGTCGGCAGTTCTGCAATCATTGGCGACGCCTTCGTACGCCACGCCGTGCCGCGTGTTTTGACCTTCACCGGCTCCACGCCGGTCGGCCGCCATATTGCGAGGGTTGCAGGCGACTCACCCTTGCTCAAGCGCATCGGCCTTGAACTTGGCGGCAACGCCCCGCTGGTGGTTCTGGACGATGCTGATCTTGAAAAGGCTGTACAATCTGCCTTGATCGGTCGCTTCCTGCATCAAGGCCAGATTTGCATGAGCACCAACCGCATCATCGTTGATGCCTCGCTCTATGACCGCTTCGTAGACGCTTACACGGAAGCAGCGAGAGCGGTGAAATACGGCGATCCCAATGCGCCAGACACCCTGATTGGCCCTCTTTGCAACGACAACCAACTGCGCAGCGTTCAATCATCTATCGAACTCGCCCGAGCCAGCGGCTTCCGCGAATGTGTGTCCGGTGCCATCGAAGGCCGGGTCGTGCCGCCGCACGTGTTTGCGGACGTGACCAACCATTCCGAATTTGCCCGCAATGAGATCTTTGGCCCAGTGGCCCCGCTCATTCGTGCCGCCAATGAGGAAGAGGCGCTCGCCTTTGCCAATGATACCGAATTCGGCCTCTCAAGCGCTGTCTTCACGCAGAACGAGGCCCGCGGCCTGGGCTTCGCCCAGCGCATCGAAGCGGGCATGACACATATAAACGACATCACCGTCCACGATTTTCCCCATGTGATGTTCGGGGGTGAAAAGAACTCTGGCCTCGGCCGTTTCAACGGCAAATGGATCATCGAAGAGTTCACGACGGACCATCTCATTACAGTTCAGCGGTAGGGCTGAGGCCAGCGTTGTCGGGTGTCGCTTGAGGAGAGTGGCACCTGGATCGTCATAACCACCGGGAGCGGCACGGCACGCTGGTCCGGAATGCGATCGTGTGCCGCCAGGAGGAGAATATGCAACAAAGAATAGCAGGAATCCGTCAGGGGCTGCTTTTGGTGGCAATCGCGTGGTTGGCACCCATCGGATCGACGCTTTTCGCGCCAGTCCTGCCGCACATGATCGACCATTTTTCAGCCGTGCCTCATGCGGCTCTGCTGGCGCCGGTGGCACTGGTCACACCTGCGCTGCTCGTCGCTCTGCTGGCTCCAGTCGCAGGCTTATTGGCTGACCGCTTTGGTCGCAGGCGCCTGCTGATGGTGGCGCTCGCCCTTTACGCTGTTGCCGGCGTGTTGCCTTACTGGATCGACAACCTCTATGTCATCATCCTCACACGCATGGTGGTCGGCGTTGCCGAGGCTGGCGTTATGACCGTTAGCACAGCGCTGATCTGCGATTACTTCACCGGCGACCGACGGGCGCATTGGCTCTCCGTTCAATTTGGTTCGGCGTCACTCGTCGCCATTTTCTGTTTCGCGCTGGCCGGTTTTCTGGGATCCTTTGACTGGCGTGCCCCCTTTCTGGTCTACGGCGGCACGGCCCTGTTTATCCCGCTGGCGCTCGCCGTCTTGTTTGAGCCAGCCCGTGCCGCCGAACCGGAACAAAGGGCCGCAGTGGAGACGGTACGGCTCCTGAGCGCGCGCGTTGTCGGTTGCCTTGCGCTTACGCTTATCTGTGGCGCATTGTTCTATGTAACGCCGGTGCACATTTCTTTGGTCCTGAGCGAGCGCGGCATTTCCGATCCGCAAATATTGGGACTTGCCAGCGCCATCGGCGCCATGGGTGCGGTCGCCGGAGCAGCTTTGTTTCGCCTGCTGTCGCGGCGCGCAATCGGCGCGCTCCTGACCGGCGCAATGGCGCTTCAGGCAGCTGGTTACGGCCTGTTGTACACTCAGCCCTCCCTGTCCGGCACGGTCATCGGCATGTTCGTCAACAATATTGGATGCGGCATTTCCCTGCCGTTGGTTCTTGCGTTGACCATGAGCAAGCTGCCTGACGCTTATCGCGGGCGTGCCTCGGGGATCTGGACGTCGATGTTCTTCATCGGTCAGTTTTCCTGCCCGCTGATGATCGGTGTGGCCTCCGCCGCAGCCGGTGGCATGGTCGCAACTATGGGCGTCTTGGCCAGCATTACCGGCGTCGCCGCCCTTCTTCTGCTGGCGACATCGATCTTCGGAAGGTCGCTACGGCAGCCGGTCACGACGGGTGCAGCTCCAATACCAATGCATTAAACGAGAGATAAGGGGGGTACATACAGTGAAGACAACAACCATGGCGAGGCGCCTTGCCGAATATTGTCTACTTTTCGGCCTGTTCGGGGCTGAAGCATCCGCAGCCGAGTTTTATCAGACCTCGACACCTGGCGCGACCTCGGACATCCGCGCAGCCGAACTGCCGCCGGAATCAGGTTTCTACGCCATCGGCGGTGTTTGGGGCAATTGGCGCAACCGGTTGAACGACGGCAGTGGCAATGAAATATTTCCTGATACCAGCGAACGTCTCTTCCAGGGTCAGTTGGGTGGGATGTACGTCTATCCCGGTGAAATATTGGGTGGGCGCGTCGCCTCTTCCTTGATCTTCATCTATGGCGAGCACGACCTGACGATTACCAAAACCACGCCGGCGCGGCTGAGTAACAAAAACACTGGCCTTTTCGATGCCTATTCTGATCTCTTCTTCTGGTCGAAGAGCTGGTATGATGGTCCACCTCCGACAGCCGCGGGTCAACCCCAGCCGAGCCCTGATTTCGTGCCCCCCATGCCTGTTGGTCTAACCCTCGGGTTTGGTCTCGGCGTCACGGCACCGATCGGCAAGTTCGACAACGCGGCCGTCGGCAATCCCGGCTTCCATAATTGGGTTCTCTCCCCAAACGCCGCAGTGACCTATCGCACCAAACCAATCCTGCTCGATGCCACTGAATTTTCGGCGCGGGTCTTTTACAACCACAACTTCGACCGTGACGACTCCACCGGTGGCTTCACCTATCGTGACGGCGACTACATCTCTGCTGATTTCGCCGTCACGGAACGCTATAACCGCTACCAGTTCGGTCTTGCCGGAAACATCAAATGGCAAATTGAAGACGACGAGGGTTCACCCGCAGTCTCGCCCACTGACGGACGACGCCATAAATCAATCCGCCTTGGCCCGATTATTGCAGTCGATTTCCCTGAGTATCGCACGACCGTCAGCTTGAAATATTTGACTGACGTTTACACCCGTAATGCCTTTGAAGGCGACTATCTGCAACTCAGTTTCATTCGTAAGATTTGGTAGGGAGAATTAAAAATGCTCCTTGAAACATCAAAACGAACCGGCAGCAGCGGTCAGGTAGCGAGACCATCTTCAAAAGATACTTCCGCTACACTGAGTGCCAAACTGGCGTCTTCAGGACCGGTTGAAGGTCTCATCAAGCGCGTGCTTGATATCCGCGATTAGGTCCTGCGGGTCCTCAAGGCCAATGGAAAGACGCAGGTGACCATACTTCTGAAAGTTTAGTGGATAGCGTTCGGCCCCGCCGCGGCCGCTTCCTCCAACATGGACAATCAGCGTTTCATCATGACCGAGTGAAACAGCCGAAGTTATAACCTGGAGATTGGCGACAAAGCGGTTCTGAGCGTCTGGATCACCGTCCACGGCGAAGGCCATCACTGCACCATAACCTTTGCCGTGAAACTGCGCCTTTGCCAGCTGATGCTGGTCGTGGCTCTCAAGTCCGGGATAGGTGACATAGGCAACATGCTTCTCACCAGAGAGATAAGTTGCAATGGTCTGTGCGGTGGCGAACTGCTGCTTGAGGCGCAAAGGCAGGGTGACCGACCCACGGGTGATGAGCCAGGCATTGAAGGGCGAAATAGTTCCGCCGAGATCGACGAGGGCATCCGCCTTCACATGATGGATCAGATCCTTGGACGCAATCACCGCCCCACCCATCGCGTCACCATGGCCATTGATGTATTTGGTCAGGGAATGGATGACAAGATCAGCCCCAAGTGCCAGCGGCCGGAAGAACGGTGGAGGGGTAAAGGTTGAATCCACAGACAGAAGGGCACCGGCACTCTTGGCGATGGAAGCAAGCGTCGCGATATCAGCGACCTTTGTGGTCGGGTTCGCAATCGTCTCGGTGTGGATCAGCTTGGTGTTAGGCCGGACGGCGGCCCTGACCGCATCCATATCGCCCATATCGACGAAAGTGGCCTCGATATTGTAGCGTTGCGGCAGGAGTTCGGCAAAAAGCCGCCAAACCGCTTCATAAGTCACGTCGCCGACGATTACATGATCGCCGCTCTTCAGGAATGTGAAGAACACAGCATGAAGCGCGGCGACACCGGTTGCGAAGACGGCTGCGTCCTCGCCGCCTTCCATGGCCGCGAGCTTACGCTGCAAGCAGATCTGATTGTGCCCGGAATTTCGGGTGTAGGAGGGCGCCTCGGTATCTGACCAGTCCATGGTCGAGGGATCGTAGGGAAGAAGATACGAATTCGCCATGACGATGGGCGTGCGTATCGCACCTGACGTCTGGTCAATCTCGTTGCCGCCATGCACCGAAAGCGTTTCGAAGGCGAGCGTTGAAAGCTCATGCTTGTTTGGTCTGGACATGTCGTTGCCTCTGGTTTTGGTCTCAGTCGTGACCGGCTCTATCGACGCGACGGCACGGCATTTTCAAGTTTCTGGAAAGCCCTAGCGATGAAGAAAGTCACTACGACATAGAAGAGGGTGACGAGAAGCATTGGTTTGCAGACAAGCCGAGTATCCTGTCGGATCTTGTAGGCCGCGCCATAAATGTCCATCACCGTCACTGAAAAGACGATCGGTATGGCTTAGAGTTGAAGCACCCCTTCTCCGGCGAAGGTAGGAAGCCGATCCCTATGGCACGCGTAGGTCAGGATGCATTGTTCCTCCTTTGCGACGCGACCAACACCCGTTTCTCCGGGCGAAGCTTCGCTGCTGCCGCGCCGCCACGACGGAAATCGTCGGTTTAATGTCAGGGGTCCGGTTTGTCAGTCGCCCTTCGACGGTGACATCCCTCCATCATGCAATATTGACTTCCACCGCCGAGTCCGGCGTCGTCTCCTATGCCACGACGAGTTTCTGTCTATAGACTTCGCAGCCAGGCGCCAGCTGCTGAAGCCCACTCACCAGCATGTTGGCGGCCTCTTCCAGCGCCTCTTCCGGCATGGTCGCCAAGCTCTCGAGAATGAACCACATCCGGCCCCCGATTGAATCGAGGCGTGTGCGCGTTCCCTGCCTCCAGTTCCAACGACGGCACGTCACACCGATGTCATCGCGCCAGACCACTTCACCTGTAGACGGGTGTTCAACGATCGCGTCGCCGTTTGCAACCGTATCAAAGGCTTCCGTGCCCGCGGCAACTGACAGCCGTGGCCGACCCACATAAGCGTCGAAATTTTCGCCGCCGACCGGAACTGCAAATCTTAAGCTCACAGCGTTATAAAGATCAACGAGTGGGTTGATCGATGGAAGACGACCGTCTTTTTCCACCCGCTTTTTCAGCGCCTGAGCAGAACAGGGCGTCCGGTTGGGCTTTGCGCCAAAGCGGGTATAAACTTCGGCCCAGGAGGCAAGATGTGCATCCGCCCATTGCGGTCCGCCGGTGCGAACGAAATCACAGGCTTCCCCGAGAAAGTCGTTGCTGATTTTGCCGCGCGGGGCATCTTTGGCGTCAACCAGAATGCTGATCGCTCGAAAGTCCGGTGCAATTTTTTTGATATCGGTGTCGATCACCGGAAAATCCAACATGCCCTCTAGCTCCCATTGACCAGTTTAGTCTACAATACCGACCATGAGCAAGAAAGTCAATATATCGACCGAAACGGTCGCTGACGTTGAGCGCGTCAGCGCAACTGTCTCCCAGAACATGAAAACCTTCAGGCGTCAGAGCGGCATGACGCTTGACGAGCTCTCTCGAAAGTCAGGCGTGAGCAAGGGCATGCTGGTCGAAATCGAAAAGGGGACCGCCAATCCAAGTATCGCTACGCTGTGCCGGGCCGCAACGGCGCTTGGCGTATCGGTCGCAGATGTTGTCGGCGTTGCCTCGAACGTTCCCGTTCGTATCGTCCCACCCCAAGATGCATCGACTTTATGGCGAGGACCAAAAGGTGGCAGCGCCACGCTTCTCGTGGGAACCAATGGGCCGGATGAAATCGAACTATGGCGCTGGACGCTGTTCCCAGGCGAGATTTTCGAGTCGCCCGGCCATTCGCCCGGTACACTGGAGCTTCTCAATGTCGAAGCCGGCAAGCTCACCCTGAAGCTTGGCGAAAGTGAATATGTGGTGGAGGCCGGGTCATCCGTCCTGGCGCGAACGGAAGATAAGCATGCCTACATGAATTGCGGAGCCGATGAAGTGCGCTTCGTCATGACGGTGGCGGAACTACATCGCCCACGGGTGCGAACCGGTCTTTAGTTATTGCGAGCCGAAGGTCTTGATGCTCACCATTGCGGCCGCTATTTGATTGAAGTGCATGTCAAAAAAACGAGGGCCTGATGGCAACTGGTATTGTGAAATTCTTCGCTCAGGATAAAGGCTTCGGCTTTATCACCCCGGACAACGGTGGTCCTGACGTATTCGTCCACATTTCGGCCGTTGGATTTGGTGGCGCGTTGCAGGATGGCCAGAAGGTCAGTTACGACGTCGGCCAGGACCGCAAGACCGGCAAGTCCAAGGCAGAAAACGTCACCGTCCTGTAATCGCGGTCCCGGCGTCGAATGTGGCGAGGCTCCCAAGCTAATGACGGGGCCTCGGTCACTTCAGGTGCCTTTCTATAAAGAGAACCGAACCGACACGATCGACAGGTAAAGAATGGAGACGCACAGGGCAAGTGAAGAGCGGCGCGTCTCCGGCATGAGCATCTTAGGAACCGGCCGATCCGTTCCACACCGCGCCATTGCCTCATCCGAGTTTGATGAGCTGCATGGCTTCCCGACCGGCTACGTGCAATCCGTAACCGGTGTGCGCACGCGCCATGTTTGCGACGGTGAGAACCAGATCGATCTCGCCTGTGACGCCGCGCGCAAGGCGCTGGAGGCGGCCGGCCTGCGGCCGCAAGATCTCGATATGATCATCAGCGCCTCGGCGGTCGCATATCAGCCGATACCGGGAACGGCGCCGGCCATCCAGCGGGCTCTGGGCATCGCTGATGGCGGTTGTTTTTCCACCGACATCAACAGCACATGCCTGAGTTTTCCGGTCGCCCTGCATTTTGCATCCAGCCTGTTGCAGGCCGGCACTTACCGCACCATCCTGATCGTTTCCTCGGATATCGCTTCCCGTGCCCTGCCGTGGAAGACGCAGCCCGCGGTGGCGGGTCTTTTCGGGGATGGCGCCGGTGCCGCTATTGTCCGCGCTGACGTTCACGCCGGCATCCTGGCTGCGCATTTCACAACCCTGCCATCGGGCTACAATGCTTGCCAGATCGGCGCTGGCGGCACCCGCTTCGATTTCCAGCGAGAGCCGGAACAGTTTGCCGCACATAGTCTGTTTTCTATGGATGGCAAGGAACTCTTTCGCCTGACCGCACGGGATTTCGGAAGCTTTGTCGACACGCTTCTTGCTGCGGCAAACACCCGCCGTGACGAGATCGTACGGGTCATCGCCCACCAAGCCAGCCCGGGCGCACTTGCGCATATAACACGGATCTGTGAGTTCGAGTCGCAACAGGTGATCGATATTTCCGCACAGTTCGGCAACCAGATCGCAGCCTCCATTCCTTTCGTGCTTGACTATGCGCTTGAGCAAGGGCTGGTTCACCAGGGAGACCGGATCATGATGCTCGGCACATCGGCTGGCGTGTCCTTCGGCGGACTTGTCATGGACCTTTGACCCATGGCCCGCTACCTCGTAACCGGTGCGACAGGCTTTCTCGGCGGCGAACTGGTACGCCGGCTTCATGCTGAAGATTGCAACGTCATCGCTACGGGACGCGACCACACGAAGCTCAGCGCTCTACCGCTTGCCGACAAAAACAAGCTGGCGCTGGACCTGAGCACGATGGAGCCCGGCGATCTGCGTCAGCAGTTCAATGGCGTGACGCACATCATCCATTGTGCAGCGCTGTCCTCCCCCTGGGGACGAAGGACCTGTTTCGAGCGGGCGAATGTCGTGGTGACGAACAATGTCATCGCACTGGCCAAGATGTTGCAGGTGCAGCACCTTGTCCACATCTCGACACCAGCCGTCTATTTCCGCTTTGAGGACCAGTTTAATATCGCAGAGGATATGGCCTTACCCAAACCGGTCAATGATTATGCGCGCACCAAGGCCGTCGCCGACGGACATGTGCTCGCCAGTGGCCTTCCCTATACGATCATCCGGCCACGAGGGATTTATGGGGCGGGAGACAACGCATTGCTTCCCCGACTGCTTCGAGCGGCAAAGACAGGTGCCCTGCCAAGGTTTCGTCGCGGCAGGGCCGTGACCGACGTCACCCATGTCAGTGACGTCGTTGAGGCTATTCTCTCTGTCATGCGGCAACCGGCGCAGGCGATTGGCAGGATCTTCAACATATCGGGCGGCGAGGCCCTGCCGATCTCGCAGATCGTCGACCAGGCGGCGGCGGCAAGCGGTATCGTCCCACGCTGGCGCGATCTTCCGGTCATGCCGGTTCTGGTGGCGGTGCGGGCAGGAGAACTTGCGGCTCGGCTTCACCCGGCCAGACCCGAGCCGAGCGTCACGGCCTACGGCCTCGGCATCTTCGCCTTTTCGCAGACGCTCGATCTCTCCAATGCCCGCCACCACCTCAATTGGCGCCCAAAAGTTTCTTTCCCAGAAGGGCTTAAGCTCACGTTCAGCGCGAACCGGCCAGGAGCGCGATAATGATGGTGGAACCGCGCTTTTTCACAACTTCCATTCTTCCAGTCCGCGAATGGCTTTTGCTCCGGCACGGCAGTTTCAAAAGATTGCCATTGCGCGTGCGCGTCGGTTATTTCCACCATCCGCAGCTCGGCCATACGCTGATCGACACCGGTTATTGCAATGCAGACGCGCTACGGCGCCTGCCGCAGGACCCGCTGCTTGCCGCTTATCGTTTGTTCTTGCGGCCAAGCACACTGAGCAACGATCCACTTGGTGCCGGATTGAGCCTGCTTGACCTGCGCAAGCAGGACATAGAGACGATCATCATCACCCATTTTCATGCCGATCATATCGGTGGCTTGAGGGACCTGCCAGGTGCGCAGCTCCTTTGCGCGCGACAGGCCTGGAACGCCTATCGAAACAACAGCGCCACCAAAAATGCGATGAGCGGTGTCTTCGCCGGGCTAATGCCCGACGATATCGAAAACCGGCTGCACTTTTTCGAGGATTTTCACACGGTCCCGGCACCGGGCGGGCTCGGCACCGGCTGGGACATCGCTGCGGACGGCTCCGTTCTTGCCATTGATCTGCCTGGGCATCTCGATGGCCATGTTGGTCTGTGCTTCCCCGGCACGGACGCACCGCTGCTCTACGCCACGGACGCTCAGTGGCTGATAAGGGCGATCATTGAGGATAGACTTCCAGGATTTCCGGCAGGTCTCGTCTGCCACGATCGCCCGGCCATGCAATCAAGCGCTGAGAAGGTCAGGGCTTTTTTTGAACAGGGAGGCGATATTATGCTTTGCCATGATCCGGAGGGCCACCGGCTGGATATGGATAACGGCGTGAAAGACAGCTCTTGAGCCTTCTGGCCGCCCTTTCATCATATCTGCGCATCCGCACGCTGCCTTACCGGATGCGCGACCGTGCCCGCCTGCAAGATTGGCAGTCGGCGAAACTTTCGGCATGGCTGGAAAACGACGTTCCCAAAGTTGCGGCCTTTAGGGAATGGGCCGGACGCGAGACCGTGCTCACCGATCTGCCGGTCATGGAAAAATCGGACCTGATGGCCGATTTTTCCCGTTTCAATATCGCCGGCATCACCAATGCGATCGGGTGGCGCGCCTTCGAAGGCGAAAAACGCATCGGCGATTTTATTGTTGGTGCCAGCACCGGCACGAGCGGCAATCGCGGCCTTTTCGTCATATCGCAGGCCGAACAATTTGCCTGGCTGGGCGCCATGCTGGCAAAGGCCCTTCCGGATTTTTGGCGGCACAGGGATCGCGTGGCCGTGCTTCTGCCAATCGATACACCGCTTTACGCCAGCGCCAACCGAACTCGTAACCTAAAGGTGCGATTCTTCAACATCACGAACCCGCTCGAAACATACGCGGCTGAATTAACGGCCTTCGATCCAACCGTTGTGATCGCGCCTCCGCGTATCCTGCGCCGGCTGGCCCAGGCACCTCGCCGCCCGATGCTGAGACGGGTCTTTTCCGCGGCAGAAAAGCTGGAAGAGGCAGATCGCTCGATCATCGAAGCGGGGTTCGGTCTGCGCCTTGGCGAAATCTATATGGCAACCGAGGGCCTGCTGGGCGTGACCTGCACCCATGGCCGGCTGCACCTGGCTGAAGACTGCATGCACTTTGCCTTCGAGGAAGCAGGTGAAGGGCTGGTGAGGCCAGTGCTTTCCGATTTCAACCGCCGCACGCAGATTATGGCGCGTTATCGTCTGAACGATCTGTTGCGCCTGGATGACAGGCTCTGTCCCTGCGGTTCTCCCCTGCAGGTGGTCCAGGAGGTCGTCGGACGTGAAGACGACGTATTTCTCCTGCCATCGCGCGATGGAGAAATTGTCGAACTGACACCGGACATTCTGCGCAACGCCATAGTGGACACTGATCGCAGCATTCTGGATTTCGGCTTGGTTCAGACCGATGCAGCAATACTGGAATTGCAGCTGCATGCCGATTGCCCCTTGCCAATTCGCCAGGCGGTGCAGGCAAATCTTGCCGCGCTTATGGCACGGCATGGCGTTTCACCGGATTGCCATGTGAAGAGCGTGGATCTCGCACTACATTCGAAAGGTAAGCTGAGGCGCATAAGACGCGCCTGGCAGCCAAACGATTGAGCAAATCAACTCAGAACGACACATGTCGACAAAGGGGGGATAAGTTGGGTTTCTTTGAGAATTTGAATTTTTCGTCAGCAAACGAGGATGGGGAAAGCGAGCTTGCGGCACTTGCGGGCGCCGCGCGGATCGTCTGCCTGACCGGCTCAGGCACCCGACCGCTCGACATGCTCCTGTCGGACGCTGAGGAGATCATCGCGCTTGATGTAAACCCGACGCAGAACGCGCTGCTGGCGCTGAAAATGGCGGCGATGGAGAGACTGGATCGGGATGCATTTCTGGCATTTGTCGGCATCGCCGAAAGTCATTCGCGTACCGGCATATACCAGCATATCCGCCAGTACTTGTCGCCAGCCGTGCAGGATCACTGGGACAGGCATCTGCGCAAGATCGAGGGCGGCGTATGGCACGCCGGCAAATGGGAAAAGCTGCTGCTGTGGAACGCACGATGTCTGAAACTCTTCCGCGGCCGGCACATCAATGCGCTGCTGGCGGCACCAGACGTTCAGGCGCAGACGAAGATCTGGCAGGACAAGTTCGCCCATAGCGCACTCAGAACCGCCATCGAAATGATAGGGCGCGACTGGATATGGCGCTGGGTGATGCGTGAGCCGGCCGGCGAATTTCTGCCCAAACCGCAGGAAGTGGGCAAACGGCTCGATGACGATTTCGAAGCGACGGCTCGAACCTTCCTGTTTCGCGATAGCGATTTCGCCATGCTCGTCTTTCGCGGACGGCATGATGCGCAAGGGGCGCTGCCCGTCCATCTGCAGCCGCAGAACTATGATCTGGTGAAGAGCCGCCTTGGGCGGCTGCACATCGTCGAAGGCGGGATCAGCGATTTGCCGCGACTTGAACTTGGCGAGATCGATGGCTTTTCGCTCTCCGATTTCGGCTCCTATTGTGGCCCCGAATTCTATGCCGATTGCTGGAAGGGTATCCTGGCTGTCGCGGCAGCCGATGCGAAATTCTGCGAGCGCATCTTCATGAACGATATGGCAGTGCCGTTCGAAACCGTCGACGTTGATGAAGCACTGTCGCAAAAACTCTCGGTCTCGGACAAGGCGATCATCTACCGCGTGCGTGCCGGGGTCATCCGTCGGGCGGCCCATGGATAACGGATGCCGGAACCGGATGGTCGAGGACTTTACCAGCGCCTTCATGCGCGATGGTTCATCGACCTATATCCGCAACCTGCAAACGCAGGTGGATGTGCACCGCTGGGGTGAGCAAGACCTGCCGATGACCATCAACCACGGTAACAAGGCTGCGACCTTCGTCTGTTCGCCATGGGTCGGTTATGTCGATTATACGCGGGAGGAGCTTTCCCGCTTTCCCAACAGGGCACTTACGCCAGCACTGCATGCCGTTGTGAGCGGCGTGGCGGGGGTTTTGCGCTTTTCCGATCTGGACCGGATCGTGCATATCAACAACTGGATGATGTCCACCAATCTTCTGGCCGCCATCGATCCCGGTCTGGTCGCTTCACAAACCGAGGAACTCACCGCGCGGTTTCCCTCGCATATCCTGGCGATGCGCTCGCTCACCTGGCGGCATAACAGCCGGTTGATAGGAGCGCTTGAAGCGGCCGGCTGGGTTTTGTTGCCGAGCAGGCAAGTGTTTCTGGTAGATGATGTCCCCAGCCAGATGACACGGCGCCGTGACCTGAAACGAGACGAGCGTCTCTGGCAAAATACGTCCCTTCGTTACGAAGACTTGCAGACGATGACTTTGCCGGATGCCGAACGCATCGCCGCGCTTTATGCGATGCTCTATCTCGACAAGTATTCGCAGTTGAACCCGAGCTTCACGCCCGCCTTTGTCACCATGACGCATGCGATCGGCATGATCCGCTACCTGGTATTGCGGGACGCGGATGGCATCATCCAGTGTTTTGGTGGCATGCACCATTTCGCTGGTCACGCGACAATTCCGCTGATGGGCTATAACACCGGCATCGATCAGCGCGTGGGGCTATATCGCCTGGGTTTTCATGCCGGCAGCCGGTTTGCAGCCCGCCACAATCTCGCTTTAAACATGTCTTCCGGGGCTTCCAGCTTCAAGATTGCCCGCGGCGCGACCGCCGAGATGGAGTTTTCGGCATTCCATTTTCGACATCTCCCAGCAAGGCGGCGCCTGCCACTCGACGTCCTGCGTACCGTTGCTCATCGGATCGGCATGCCTCTCCTCAGGCGATACAAGCTGTAAATTCAGCAACCGTAAGCACCTGCTAAAAGGTTCATGCGCACTTCGTTACGGATATATGCACATCATTTCTCCTTCAATCGATTCCGATCCAAGGATTTATGCGGTAGGCGTCGAAGATGCTAACGCAGCCTCGCGTTGAAGAATGCGCCCGTCATTTGGTTGGATCATACCTCTCATATAGGTATCCTCGCCGGCCACAGAGCCGCCCTTCGGCATAACACGTTATAGATGTTGAATATTCTGCAGAAACCCGATTCCTGTGGCGGAAATAATAGGGTAAGAAACACGCGCATTCTTCGTTCAGAGTAAACGTCCGGGAGGGACATGTGACGACCGAATCTTTACCCGCCGCAGCCGATCTCACCTGGCTTTCCGATCCGCAAATCTTTGCCATCGGCCGTCTTCCCGCCATCTCAGATCATGTCGTCTTTCCAGATGCCAGCTCAGCCCTGGCCGGCATAGCCTCACCGCTGCGCCAGAGCCTCGACGGAACCTGGCAATTCGTGTCAGCGCTGTCAGCAGCCGAGCGGCCAGAGGGCTTCCATCGCCCAGATTTCGACCGCAGCGGTTTCGGTACGATTGACGTCCCCGGCGCGATGCAGTTGCAGGGCCACGGCCACCCGCAATACGTCAATATCCAATATCCCTGGGACGGCCATGAGGCACTCGATCTTGGCGAAGCCGCGAAAGCCAATCGGGTCGGCTGCTATATCAGGACCTTTACGCTGGCGCCCGAGCTTGCCGGCCATCGGACCATCCTGACCTTCGAAGGTGTAGAAACTGCCTTCTATGTCTGGCTAAACGGCCGCTTTATCGGTTATGCCGAAGACAGCTTTACCCCCTCGCGCTTCGACGTGACCGATGCCCTCGTGAACGGCGAAAACCTGCTTGCCGTCGAAGTCTATCATCGCTCGTCCGGCGCCTGGCTGGAAGATCAGGATTTTTGGCGCCTGTCCGGCATCATGCGGCCAGTACGGCTCGAAGCCTGGCCGGCGCTGCATATCCGCGACCTGTTCGTTACCACGGATCTTGCCGATGACTTCAAAAGCGCCTCGCTGCGCTTGCGCTTGGCACTCGACCTGCCCGAAGCGGCGAAAGCCACTCTCGCCGCCACGCTCTACGCCCCTGATGGGACGGAAGTCGTCTCGGCCACCTTTGATGCCGCCGGTGAGATGGATGTCGCGCTCGCCGTCGATGCGCCGCATCTGTGGAGCGCCGAAGCGCCGCATCTCTACCGCTTGCTGCTGACGCTCAATGACGGCACCGGCAAGACGGTCGAAGCCGTGCCGCAGACCGTCGGCTTCCGCCGGTTCGAAATGCGCGACGGACTGATGCGCCTCAATGGCGAGCGCATCGTGTTCAAGGGCATCAACCGCCACGATTTCCACCCCCGGCGCGGCCGCTCCGTGACCGTGGAAGACATGCTCTGGGACGTGCTGTTCTTCAAGCGCAACAATTTCAATGCAGTTCGCACCAGCCACTACCCGAACCGCAGCGAATTCTACGCGCTCTGCGACGAGCATGGCCTCTATGTGATCGACGAGACGAACCTCGAGACCCACGGCACCTGGGCTGTAGAAGAGCGGGACTTGGACAAGGTTCTGCCTGGCGACCGGGCTGAATGGCGTCCCGCCGTTCTCGACCGTGCCACCAATATGCTGGAGCGCGACAAGAATCATCCGTGTGTGCTGATCTGGTCCTGCGGCAACGAAAGCTTCGGCGGCAGCGTTATTGCCGACATGGCCGACTGGTTCCGCAATCGTGATCCCTCACGCCTCGTGCATTACGAGGGCGTGTTCAATGACCGCCGCTACGATGCGCGCTCAAGCGATATGGAAAGCCGCATGTATGCGCGACCGCAGGCGGTCGAGGACTATCTGCGCAGCAATCCGTCCAAGCCGTTCGTCTCCTGCGAATATACCCATGCCATGGGCAATTCCTGCGGCGGCATGCATCTCTATACCGACCTCACCTACCGTTATGAGCAGTGCCAGGGCGGCTTCATCTGGGAATATATCGAGCAGGCCTTCTATGGCCCCCGACCCGATGGCAGCGAAGGCTTGCTGTTTGGCGGCGATTTCGGCGACCGGCCGACCGATTACAGCTTCTGCTGCGACGGCATCGTTACTGCCGACAGGCAGTTGACGCCGAAAGTGCAGGAAATCAAAGCGCTCTACCAACCGGCCCGACTGCTGCCGGATCGCCACGGCGTCAAGATCCTCAACGACAACCTATTCGTCTCGCTTGAGGCGCTCTACCTCGATTATCAATTACTGAAGGACGGCGTTGTTGTCGCCTCCGGCCGTGAAGATGTGGATGTCGCGCCCCAGGATCAGGCCACGCTGCGCCTGTCGCTGCCGGCAACGGAAGCCGCTGGCGAATATAGCCTGCAATGCTCGCTGCGCGAACGTCACGACCGGGCCTGGGCGCCTGCAGGTCATGAAGTCGCCTTCGGTGAACATGTCTGGACCATCACAGGCGAACAGCCGAAGCCGGTTGCACGACCGCTGACGCGGGTGGAAGGCGGTTACAATCTCGGGATTTCCGATGGCGAGAGCCGTACCCTGTTCTGCCGCCGTTTTGGCGGCCCGGTTTCGCTGGTCAATGCGGCTGGCGTCGAATTCCTTGAACGGCCCCCGCAGCCGACCTTCTGGCGGGCACCAACGGACAACGATCGAGGTGCTGGCTTCGGCGCCAAATTCGGCACATGGCGTCGGGCAAGCCTCGATCATACCCAGGCATCCTACGCCTATCGCGACACCGGCATCGACTATCGCTTTGCCATCCCTGACGGCTCCGAGCAGGTCAGCGTCTCCTATCGATACGAAGCAGATGGCGCCATTCTGGTGACCGCCCATTGGCCAGGCGACAGCAAGCTGCCTTCGCCGCCGCTGTTCGGCCTTGCCATTCCCATGCCGAAGACCTTCGACCGGTTCCGCTATTACGGGCTGGGGCCGGAAGAAAACCATGCCGACCGTCTCCATGGCGCCCGGCTGGGGATTTATGAGCGGGCGGTGGCGGACAATGTCACGCCCTATGTCATCCCGCAGGAATCCGGCAACCGGACCGGCGTGCGCTGGGCAGAGCTGTTCGACGCCCAAGGCAACCGGCTGCGTTTCGAGGCGGTGGATATGCCGTTCGAGCTGGGCGTATCGCCTTACACCGCCTTCCAGCTGGAGGCGGCGGCCCGGCCTTACGACCTGCCGGCCGCAAACCGTACCATCGTGACGCTGATGGCCCGGCAGATGGGCGTCGGCGGCGACGACAGCTGGGGCGCGCTACCACACCCAGCCTATATGATCGAGCCGGGCGAAGCGCTGACGCTGAGCGTAAGGATCAGGTTGATGGAGTGAGCTGCGCGGACGTTAGTTCGATCTCCCGGTAGGAAGGCAGCGCCACATCGCTGATCTTGCCGGCCCGCACAATCGTCCGGTCGGATTGCGGCCGGGCGATGACCTGGTCCATGCTCCAGGCTTCAAAGATCATCAGATCGGCGCGGCATCCCGCGCCGATCGTGCCGGCCTCAAGTCCCGTCATCGCGGCCGGTTCAATCGTCGCCAGCGCGACGGCATCGTCATAGGGATGGTCGAGATGCAGGATGCGCACCGATTGGCGCCAAGTATCGACCATGTCATGATCGCCATAGGCGAAGAACGGATCGCGGCAATTGTCGCCGGCGACAGCGACGCCAACGCCAGCGGCCCGCAGTTCCTTGACCGGCGTTACGCCGCGCCAGCGCGGGGTCACACCCTGTTCCCGGCCCTGGAGATAGAGGTTGACGGTCGGTAGCGTCACGATGCCGATTCCGGCATCTGCGAGCAGCGCGATACGTTCGCGGATTTCGGCGTCACTCATCAGCGCCAGCGAACAGCAATGGCCGCAGGTGACCCTACCCTCGTAGTTGTGGCGGATTGCGGCGCGTGCGACATGGGGCAGCGCATCCGCCCTGGCGGCTTCATCAACATGCAGATCGATATCAAGATCCCGCTCCCGCGCCAACAGAAACAAGGCATCGAGCAGTACATCGATATCCTCGAGCCCACTGCCATGGGTGCCGCCTGATGCACGAGTAACGCCACCAAGCAATCCGCCCTGCTTAGCGATTAGATCGGCCAATTCACGGCCATGATCAGTGCGATAGGCATCAAGCGGCACGAGACCGACCGCCTGCAGCGCGATCCGTTTGGCCCAACGCGCCTGAATTTCAGAAAACGCGGTCCAGGTAGTCTCAGCCTGCCCCGCATGGCTGTCGAGATGGGTGCGGATTGCTGCGACACCATGGGCTTCGGCACATGCCAGGCCAAATTCCATGCGTCGAATGAGATCGTCGTGTCGCCAGTGGGCAAGCCGGTCGGCCGTCGTCGCGGCCCGCGCACTCGGATGGGTGCCACCGGAAACCGGAGCGCGACCGACTGTATGGCCTTTGTCGAGATGGACATGCATGTCGATCAACAGTGGCCACAGATGGCGTCCTTCCAGATCTAGTCCATCATCAGCAGGACCGGACCCGGCCGGTCGCACGCCCGCGATCTGGCCATTGTCTATCAGGAGATCGATCATAGCGCAGCCGTCGCGGTCCAGCGAAGTCCCCTTGGGAAGACCATCCACCAGGCAGACGAGCGGAACACGGGCGCGGCTGAGCCAAGCGCGACCATAACCAGTCAAAACGGAACGCGCCCTGGCGCGAAAGGCTGTGTCACTCATTGCAGATCTCGATTTCGGGGTAAGCACAGGATGGGTCAGGCGGCAGAATCAGCTAATTTCCTCTCCGCCGCTCAGCTTCTCCTGAACATAATGCATAAAGTGGCTGACAGCCGGCGAAAGCGAGCCGCGTGCCCGGTGAAGAACATTCAGCCTTTGTAGGCCTGCCGATCCACTCAAGGGGATGAAAACCAGGTCTCCGCTTTGCAACTCCCTGCCGACATCGACCCTGTTCAAGAACGTCACATGCGGCGCGGTCTGCACCAGCCGCTTCATCAGTTCCATCGAATTGGTTTCGACGACAGGCGTGAGTTCGGCCTGCACGGGCGTCAGGTTTTCAACGACGTCGCGCAGCGACAGGCTCCGATCCGCGAGAACCAGCGGATAGGAAAGGCAATCGGCAATGCGCACGCTCTTGCGAGTGGCAAGCGGATGGTCGGGTGCCACGACCGCACCAAGCGGATGCATGAACTCGGCCGCTCTTTGCAGCCGGTTATCGTCAGGCATGTTATAGGCGACGGCCAAATCAGCGGCACCCGTTGCCACCATGTCGCAGACGGATGCGCGATCACCGACCATAATCCGCAGGCTGACCTGCGGCACGTCTGCCCGATAGCCGGCAAGAATGTCGGCCAGCCGGCCGGCCGCCAGCGTCGCCATGGTGGCAATTACCACATGTCCACGGCTGAGGCCGCGCAGCGACTGAATTTGAAGCCGCATTGCCTCGTGTGCCTTCAGCGTTTCGCGGATATGGGCAATCAGGATTTCGCCGGAACTGGTCAGTTTCAGCCCGCGCGACAGCCGCTCGAAGATCGGCGCATTCAGCTCCTGCTCGAGCTCCAGAATATAGCGGTTGATGGCAGAGGCCGCCACATTCAGCACCTTGGCTGCCTTGCGGATCGAGCCCTGCCGGGCCGTTTCGTCGATATAGCGCAAGGCGCGGCCATGTAGCATCATCGTCCCCGTCGAGGGAAAGGGGCGCTCGCCCCTTTCTCCGATGTCCGGCCGGACGGCATTCTTGCGAACGCCGTGCGGTCGGGGCTGTTCCGGGGCCAGGATGACATTGCGGTTCAGCCGGTTCAACATCATTCGGTCCAAAATTATTTTCGGGCAAAATTGGCGTTGATGCGCTGGGTCAGGTAATCGCCAGCGGTGATCGGCTCATATTTGCCGAGCGGCCCTTGCATGACAGCATCACGGTTGGCCTGGCAGAAGAAGGGCAGCGACAACCGCCGGCCAAGATATTCGCCCGGACGAGGCATGCGCACACGGTGCAGCGTCGATTGCAACTGATCGTCGGACCAGCGCATCAGCATGTCGCCGATATTGCAGGTGATATAGCCGTTCTGCGGCGGCACATCAGTCCATTCGCCCGATGCGGCATCCTTGCCGGGGCAAACCTGCAGGCCGCCTTCACCTTCCTTCTGATGCAGAATGGTCAGGCAGTCGAAGTCCGAATGGGCGCCCGCCCGCCAGAATTCGAAATCCTCCGGCTTGGCATTTTCCATAGACATATAATGGATCAACCGCTGGGTGGACTGATACTGGTCGGAGGCCTGATCATGAGCCTTGGTGAAGAAGTCCTTCGCGAAGCCCATCTTGATTGCAAAGCAGGAGAGGATGCGCATGCCGAGTTCCCAGTTCTGGCGCTCGAACCGCAGCATCTTTTCCTTGAAGTCAGGCAGTTCCGCCTCGCTCGGCCACAGGCCGTCCATCATCGGACGGGTGATCTGATAGCTTTCCTTGTTGTCAGGCGTACCGGTCGAAGGCCGCACCTGCGCCTTGAATTCCCAGCCGGCATTAGTGCCCTTCGGCATCGGGTATTGGCTCTTCACCTCTGCAGGTAATTCGAAGAAGGACCAAGCGGTGTCGAAAGCCGCGTCGATATCGGCCTGGGCAATGCCGTGGTTATAGACCTGGAAAAAGCCGATATCGATGGAAGCCTCCCACAATTGATCAGCAATCTCGCCCTTTCGGTTGTCGAAATCGGCGAGATCGATAACCGGCACTTCGCGCTCGACGGTCTTGCCGACGCCGCCGATGGTGGTTTCCTTGTTCAACTCGGCAAGACTATAGGTCTGCATGGTCATGGCATTCTCCTTGAGGTTGGGCCGTTACGGCCGTTGAGGAGCAATGTCCGGGAACACCCGACTGCTTCTACTCCGGGAAATCATGAGCTCAGCCGCTTTTCAGCAGGCTCATTTCGGTAAACTCCAGGGAAACAGCAGTTTCTGCACCAGCAGAACCGCCTGAAACAGGATGAGCGACAGCGCCGCCAGCACGAACAGCCCGGCCCAGGCCTGCGGCAGTTTGAACAGCGATGTCGAAAACTGGATGAAATAGCCGATACCTGCTTCCGAGGCGCAGAATTCGGCAACGACGGCACCGATCACCGAAAGCGTCACCGAAATCTTCAGGGCCGAGAAGATATAAGGCACGGCGAAGGGCAGCCGGATCTGGGTCATCTCGCGAAAAGCCGGCGCCCTCAGGCTGCGCGACAGCTCGATCAACTCCGGCGGCGTCGCGGCAAGCCCGGTCGCGGTCGACACGACAAGCGGAAAGAAGGTGATGAGACAGGTGATCACCACGCGCGGCGCGTCGCCCGCACCAAGCACGACAATGATGATCGGCGCCACCGCCACGACCGGGGTGGACTGGATGATAACCAGCAGCGGATAGAGCGTCTTCGATAGAAGCGGCGAGCGCATCATCACAATGGCCAAGGGTATGGCGATCAGGATCGACAGGACATAGCCGATCATCGCCACCCGCAGCGTTGCCCAGAGATGCCCGCTCCAGCGTCCCAGCCCGATGCCGGAGAAGGCATTGAAGATCGAAGACGGCGAGGGCAGCAGATAGGACGGGACAGCAAACAGCCGCACCGCCAATTCCCACAGCAGGATGACGACCACCAGCGACAGGATGGCGGCAACACCCGGTACATCCATGAGCCAGCGCAAAAGTGCCCGCAGGCCCACCATCGCGTTAGGCCGCCTGGCGGTTGAGGAGGAGGTCACGGAGATAAGCGGTAAGCTCATGGATGGCTCTCTCATTGGCGGTTTCGGGTCCACGCGGGCGGCAAACTGGCACAGGCACGTCGGTCAGAACAGTGCCTGGCCGGCCGGTCATGACGAGAACACGGTCGGCCAGCAGGGCTGCCTCACTGACGGAATGAGTGATGAAAACAACCGTCTTCGGCCGCTCGGAAAAGATCCGCAGCAGATCGAAACCCATCACTTCCCGGGTGAGGGCGTCGAGCGCCGAAAAGGGCTCGTCCATCAACAGGATATCCGGGTCCATCAACAAAGCACGGGCAATGCCGACCCGCTGCTGCATGCCGCCGGACAATTCGTCCGGCATACGGCGGGCAGAGCTTTCCAGCCCCACCATGGCCAGTAGATCACGCGCCCTCTCCCGCTCCTGCGCACTTACCCTGCCGTGCTTGTGGCGGGCCGGAAACAGCACATTGTCCTCCACATCAGCCCAGGGCAGCAGCGTCGGCTTCTGGAAGACGATGCCGATATCGTCACGCGGTTCGGTAACCGGATGGCCGAAGACCTGAAGCGAGCCAACGGTCGGAGCGAGCAGTCCGGCAATCATCCGCAGAAGCGTCGATTTTCCGCAACCAGATGGCCCGAGAATGGCCAGGAATTCGTGCCGGCCGACCTCGAAGCTGACATTGCGTAACGCTTCGGTCGGTCCGGACCGAGTGATGAAGGTCTGGCCGAGCCGATCGAAGCGAATGGCGGGAACGGTCATCGCCCTTACTCCGTCGGAGTGAAGCTACGGTTGACCACGGTTTCCGCATCAAGCTTGGCCGAGTCAATGCCCTGCGCGGCAGCAACGCGGCGCCAGGTCTCGGCGAGCCGCTTCGGCTCAAACACACCGAGGCCGTCCTTGGTGGTAACGTCATTGAAGATCAGCGGCAGCGTGTCGTTGATCGAGCCTTTGACGTCTTCGGATCCCAGTTCCGGCACCACGGCCGTCACATCTGTCGCGGCGGCGTCCGGATTGCTGCGGGTAAACTCTATCGACTTCTTATAGGCCTCGATAAAGCGCTTTGCGACGTCAGGCCGCTTGGCCAGAAAGTCATCGCCAGCGATCAAGGATGCGGAATAAAGTTCCAGACCAGCCGCTGACCAGGGAAGTGCGACGATTTCCTTTCCAGCCTGCTTGGCCTGATTGGAATAGCGGGTGAAATCGGTCATCCAGGCGATGATGCCATCGGCATTGCCGGTCATCAGCATCGGCCCCAGCGCGCCGGGATCGGCCTTGATCAGCTTGACAGCGGACGGATCGATCGACTGATCCTTCAGCACCAGCGGCAGATAAACGTTGGACGAGGTGAAGGGCGAGGTGGCGATGGTCTTGCCCTTGACGTCGGCGACACTGGCAATCGGCCCACCCTTCAAGACGTAGAAGGCGTGCGGCCCCTTGTTGAACACCGAGAGCACCGCCGTGACCTTGACGCCCTCATTGGCCTTTGCAGCCATCAGGGCACCGATGTCGGAGACGCCGATATCCGAAGAGCCAGCCGCCAGTTTTGAAATCGCCTCGGTGGAACCGCGGCCGGAAGCAACCGTCACATCGAGACCGGCGTCACGACAGAAGCCGTGGTGAATGCAGACATAGATCGGCGCCTTGTCGCCGCCAGGCAACCAGTCCAGCTGGAAGACGACCTTGTCGGCGGCTAGGGCCTGGCCAGAGGCGACAGCCAGGGAAGACAGGCCGACAGTGAACAATGCAGACGCAAGCTTACGACGAAACATGGGACAGGTCTCCTGGGCGTGGTGTTCGATTTTCAAGGACGGGAGAAGTCAGCGGCGGCTCTGGTGACGAGACACGCGAACGGGGCATTTGGCGCAAGGCGAGGGATTGCAGCAGCGCTGTCTGCTCCGCCTGCGAGGAACTGGCGATCCAGAAGAATTGGTGAAAAGGGCGCAGCATGAGGCTTCTCATCGACAGGGTGAACCGTCGAGCAATGCCCAGAGCCACCTGACATCTTATGGGTGAAACCCGCTATGTCTTAAGGCTCAGACCGCTTCTACTCGCTCAGAAATCCTGTCACGGAAGATCACAAGCTGCAAGTAAATTAAACAGTCTATATTTATGATGATATTTTGTGCATTCCACGCAGAAGCTGAAGCGAGAGCATTGACGTCACCCGTCCGAGCCCATGTTTTTCAATGGCCTGCATTAACCACCCTCTATTGGACGGCAGTCAGCGAAGATGAAAATTTGAGCGTAGCAATAAATAGAACACAAGCAGCGGAAAATTCTGATTTGCCGACGGCAACCAATGCCGCCGCCGGCACCGACATCAGATCTCGAAAATCGCCTTAATCACGCCGGCCTCGGGCTTTGCCCATTCGGAAAATAGCGCCACGCCATCCGTCAGCGGCCCGCTGTGGGTGTTGAGCGCGCGGGTAGGCACCTTGCCGGCCTGAATCTGCCGGACGACCTCGGCAAAATCATCAGGTTGAGCATTGCGGCTGGCATAAAGCGTCGCCTCGCGCTTGTGAAACTCAGGATCGGCAAAGGTAATATCCTGGCGCACTACGCTGAGCAGCACATAACGGGCGCCATGGGCAAGGAAATTGAAGCCGCGCTGCATGGGAATGGCATTGCCAGTCGCATCGACCACGACGTCGAAACCATTGCCGCCGGTCTGCTCCAGGGCATTTGTTTCCGCCGCCTCATCGGCCAACAGAATGGCATCGGCACCGAGCCGCTCGATGGCGAAATCCAGACGGTCCCTGCGGGTATCCATGACGGTGACGTGGGCGCCGCGCGCCTTGGCAAAGATGATCGCCGACATGCCGATCGGCCCGGAACCGGTGACCAGCACGCGATCCTGCGCCGCGACATGACCACGCTTGATGCCATGCGCACCGATCGCCAGAAACTCGATCATCGCGGCATCGGCGAGGGCGATATCACCGGTTGGCACCACGTTCTGCTGCGGCACCGAGACATATTCGGCCATGCCGCCATCGCAGTGAACGCCGAGAACTTCAATATTGTAGCAGGCATTGGTCAGGCCCTTGGCACAGGCATGACAACGGCCGCAGGAGAGATAAGGCACGATATAAACAGGCTGGCCGCTCTTGAGAGCACTGCCGGTGGGCGCTTCGACCACGGTGCCCGACAGTTCGTGGCCCATGACCCTGGGATATTGCAGGAAGGGATGCTTGCCGGCGAAAATGTGGAAATCCGTACCGCAGATGCCGACATGGCGAATGCGCACCAGTACGTCGCCTTCGCCACGAACTGGATCGGGACGTGATACCAGGCTCAGACGGCCGGGCTCTTCACACAATAGCGCTTTCATGTCTCTTCCTCCACACAAAGCCGACGGCGGTCTTGCGGAAAGACCAAATGCGGTTTTCGCGGCGCCAGCTTTTCCTCCATCGATAAAAGAGCCATGGCGGCGGCGCAATTTGTTTTTTATGTTAAAAAAGCAGAGGTAAAAAACAGGGATATCAGCGTGGTCGAAAAAGCGTCATGAAGTCCAATGCACTCTATAAACGCAGCTATAATAGCTGCCTTGATCTCATCGGGGCGCTAGCACCAGGCGAGCGGCTCGCGTCCGAGCCGGCCCTGGCCAAAGCACTTGGCATCAGCCGCACCACGCTGCGCGCCGTCCTTGCGGAAATGGACCGGCAGGGGCTGATCCAGATTGAGGCTGGCATCAAGCGACTATTGCGCGCCCCTTGTCCGGAAGACTATCTCGCCGGCATCGATCTCGAACCGCTAAGTGCCATGGTCGAGCGCAAGTTCATGGCCTGGATGGCGGGGCCTGATTGCCATCCGGGCAAACCGATCAACGGTCTCGATCTGGCCCGGCAATTTGCCGTTTCCACGTCAGCCATCCGCGACTGCCTGAACCGCTTCAGCCATTTCGGCCTACTGGAGCGCCAGAGCAATGGCCGCTGGACAGCGCTTGGTCTGACCGTGGATTTCGTCAGCGAGTTGTTCGACATGCGCGAACTGATGGAATTACGGGCCGTCGATCGTTTCGTGACCCTGCCTAAAGAGCATCCGGCCTGGGCAGCTCTTTCCGACATTGAGCAGGCGCATCACGCCTTGCAGCACGATTTCGACCGGCGCTACCGCGATTTCTCAGAACTTGACGACCGCTTGCACCGGCTGGTCAATGGCGTGGCGCCGAACCGCTTTCTCGGCAATATCCAGGGCGTGATGTCAGTCATTTTCCATTATCACTACCAATGGAACAAGCGCGACGAAAAGGAGCGCAATCGCGTCGCCATTGTCGAACATCTCGCCTATATCGCGGGCATGAAGAGCGGCAACGGGGAACAGGCCCGCCAGGCCTGCGCCCTGCATTTGCACACGGCCCGCGCCACCCTGCTCTCGTCGATCAAGGCGTGATGGCGCGTGGCTGAGGCTGGATCAGCGCGGCTCGATCCGCAGTCCGCTTTCAGCGTCGAACAGATGGATATTCGCAGCATCGATCCTGACCCCTAACCGGTCGCCGGAGCGCAAACCGCGACCGCCGGCGGTCACGATGGTCAGTTCCGGTTCACTCACTGTCGCCACGAAGGTGGACGATCCCGTCGATTCCACCAGGGCAATGGTGATGTCGAATGCCCCTTCTCCGGCCGGCATGAGCGACAGGTGCTCGGGCCGCAGTCCGACCGTTACCGACTGGCCGGGCAACAGCCCTTGCCCCAATTCCGGCGGCAGCGCCAGCCTCTCCACCCCGCTTGCAAAATTCAACTCGAGTACTCTTTCGTCCCAACCGACGCGACCGGGAATGAAATTCATGGCCGGCGAACCGATGAAGCCGGCGACGAAGCGATTGGCCGGCCGGTCATAAAGGTCGAGTGGACGGCCCTGCTGTTCGATCACGCCGTCGCGCATGACAACGACATGATCGGCCATGGTCATCGCCTCGACCTGATCGTGGGTGACATAGACGGAGGTCGCCTTCAGCCGGTCGTGCAGCAGCCTGATCTCCTTGCGCATATGCACCCGAAGCGACGCGTCGAGATTGGACAGCGGCTCGTCGAACAGGAAGGCCTTGGGGTTGCGGATGATCGCCCGGCTCATGGCAACGCGCTGACGCTGGCCGCCCGACAGTTCGCGCGGATAGCGCTTCAAGAGCGGCAAGAGGCCGGTGGTCTGCGCCACCTCTTCCGCGGCCTTACGGGCCTCGGCCTTGGCGACCCCGCGGATACGCAGACTATAGGTGAGGTTTTCCTCGACCGTCATATGCGGATAAAGCGCGTAGGACTGAAACACCATGGCGACGTCGCGCTTGCGCGGCGGAACATTGGTCATCAGATCGCCGGCAATCTTGAGTTCACCGGCGGAGATCTTTTCCAATCCGGCCAGCGAACGCAGCAACGTCGACTTGCCGCAGCCGGACGGCCCGACTAGCGCGACGAAACTGCCCTTCTCGATGGCGAGATTGATGTTTTTCAAGGCATGGAAGGCGCCGTAGTGCTTGTTTACGCCGTTGAGTTCGATCTGGATGGTCATTTCAGGGCTCCCGAAGTGAGGCCGGAGACGATACGGCGCTGCAAAAGAACGAAGAGGGCGAGGATTGGCGTCACATAGATCGTCGAATAGGCCATGATCCCGTTCCATTCATTGGTATTGGGACCCATGAAGGTGTAGAGCCCGACGCTGGCCGGCTGGAGGTCAACTGCCTGGATCATCGACTTGGAATAGACGAATTCACCGAAGGCCTGCATGAAGATCAGGATGGCGCTGACGAGAATGCCATTGCGCGCCAGCGGCAGGACGATGCTGAAAAAGGCGCCAATCCGGGAATTGCCGTCGACCATGGCCGCCTCTTCCAACTCGATCGGCACCGTCATGAAACTTGCCCGCACAAGCACGACGAAGAAGGGCATGCTTTTCGCCGCGACCGCCAGCACCACGGCAAGGCGCGGCGTGTCCAGAAGGCCGAGTTGCGAGAAGCCGACGAAAATCGGGGTGATCATCAGCGAAGCCGGCAAGACTTGCAGCATCAGGATCAGGAACAGACCGATGTCGATCCAGACATTGCGGTAGCGCGCCAGCACATAGGCGCAGCCGACGCCGAGCACACAGACCAGACTGACGGCGCCTGAGGCGATCACCAGCGAATTCCAGAGATACTGACCCATGTTCCGGCTTCGCCAGACCTCGGCGTAAACGCCCCATTGCGGTTCGTCCGGCCAGAAATGCGGCGGCGTCGCGAACATCGCAGAGCCGGTCTTCAGCGCCGTGACATACATCCAGTAGAGCGGAAAGAGATAGATGGCCGCCAGAACAAGGGCGATGGCCAACATCAGACGGTTGCGCAAAGTCTCGCTCATCCGCGCACCTCATGACGCGTGGAGCGGACATAGACCACAGCCGCGAAAATCACGAAAACGATCATGATGACAGACACCGTCGCGCCCTTGGCGAAGTCATATTGCCGGAAGGACAGATCCCAGGCCCAATATTGCGCGACATTCGACGAATTGGCCGGCCCACCCGAGGTAATGGCGGCGAAAAGGTCGAATTGCTGCAGCGTGAAGATCAGACCGAGCGAGATCAGCGCACCGATGGAGGAACGCATCATCGGCAGGGTGATCGTGAAGAAGCGTTGCAGCACAGTTGCCCCGTCCAGTTCGGCAGCCTCGTAGAGATCCTTGGGAATGCCGGACAGGCCGACGGAGAGCAGGATCATGTTGAAGGACGTGCCGAGCCAGATATTGGCAATGATAACCGCCCAAAGCGAATGGGCCGGATCCGAGCGCCAGAAGATATTGGCGTTGGTCAGCCCGATCTCGCGCAGCACGTAATTGAATATTCCGAAATCCCCTGAAAGGATCCAGTTCCAGGTGGCGCCGACGACAAGGCCAGGCATGATCCAGGAGACGAGAAACAGGCCTCGGAACCAGGAGGCGCCGGGAAAATTGACGCCGAAGAACAGCGCGAGGCCAAATCCCAGCAGAAACTGACCGGCAATCGAAGCAATCACGAAAATTGCCGTGTTGCGAAACACCGGCAGGGTCTCCGGCTGCGAGAACAGTTCGATGTAATTATGGAAACCGACAAAGGGCCGCGAAAAGGTTCCCAGGCTGAACATGTCGACTTCCTGGAAGCTCATCACGACGTTGTAAATCAGCGGCAAGCCCGAAAGGACCAGAAGAAAGGCGAGCGGCACGCCGGCAAGCGTCAGGTCGAAACCGCGCCCGTCGACAAAGCTGGAGACTATCCGTTTCATGAGACCTCTTGTGCGCTATCCGAAGTGGGGCTGCATCCTTAAAGCCACCGGATGCAGCCCCTTCCGGGAGGAAGGATGGGCCGGCCAGTGCCCGTCGCGATTGCGGGGATGATGGCCGGCGATCTTCACGCAGAGCATGGGACCGAAAAGGGCGAAGCGGTTTTCGGTCGATGCTTTAGCCGAGAACGGCCTTGATCTTCTGGGCGGCCTGATCGAGGGCATCCTTCGGGGCCATCTGCCCGGTCAGCGCCGCTTGGATGGCATCCTGGATTGCCTTGGAGATCTTCGGCCAGGCGGGGTGTGGCCCGCGCGGCTTTGCATATTTCATCTGCTCGAGAAACACCTGCAGCGCCGCATCCTTCAAGGGCGAGCCTGTCGCCGGAATTGTGATGTCGGAGCGGGCCGGCAACTGACCGAAATTCTTGAACATGTCCTTGTCCTGCGAGGCGAAGAATTCGATCGCCTTGAAGGCTTCAGCTGGATGTTTGCTGCTGGAGAAGATCGCCCAGTTGTAATCGCCCATTGCCGAAGACCTTTCGGCTCCAACCGCAGGCACAGGCAACAGGGCAACACCCCAGTCGAATTTCGCCTCCGCCATCATGCGGTCCAGCTCCCAGGGACCGGAAATCGCCATGGCGGCATTGCCGGAATTGAAGGTGCCGGTCGAATCCCATTGCCCGCGGGTCAGACTGTCGGGAGAGGCCAGCTTCTCGTCGAGAATGGTCTTCCAGATTTCCAGTGCCTTTACCGCGCCCGGAGCATTGATATGGTCATAGCCGCCGCCCCCCATCTGCGCCCAGGGCAGGAACTGGAAGGTCCCCTCCTCGTTGCCCTTGGCAGAGAAAGCGAGGCCGTAGACGTTCTTGGCAGGATCTGTCAGCTTGCGCGCATCCGCCACCAATTCGTCCCAGGTCTGCGGCGGCTTGAGCGGATCGAGGCCTTTGGCCTTGAACATGTCTCGATTATAGAAGAGCGCGATCGTGTTGGTAGCCTTCGGCACACCGTAATAGTGCCCCTTCCACGTTGCGGACGCCAACGGCCCCGGGAAATAATTCTTCGGCTTGATGACATCAGATTTGGCAATCATGTCTGTCAGATCGAGAAAGGCGCCACGCGAGGCAAACAACGCATGTTCGGGATTGTCGACAGCGATAATGTCAGGCGCCTGTCCTGTGGAATAGGCCCGCATCGCCTCGGTCACGACGTCGTCGAACTGCAGCAACCGATATTCGATCTTGATGCCATTGTTCAGCGCGTTGAACTGTTTGACCAGATTGGGCGCCGGCTGATTTTCCTTATCGAGCGACCAGAGCGTCAGGGTCACGTCGGCCGCCTTCGCGGCCAATGCGGTGATGGATGCGCCACCGAGGGCGAGCAGGCCAATAAATGCCAGTCTCTTGATAGTCATGGGTTTCCTCCTCCATAAATCCCATATCAGAGCCGCCGGCACCTCCATGCCGGGCGGCACTTCTACCCCTATTCAGGCTGCTGTCTGGTTCAACGAGGGATCGCCGCCGCCATAGGCCGCGGCCTCATCGATGAAATCGCCACCACGAGCCTGTTTCAGATAGTTGAGCGCATGCACCTGGCCGGTCATTTCCAGCGCATCCCGATAGACCGGATCGTGCCAGCCCTCGATGTCGATGGCGCCGCTATAGCCGGCAAGCCTGAGTTCGCTGATAATGTTGGTCCAGTTGCTATCGCCGAAACCAGGCGTGCGCATGAAGACGAAGGGCTCCTTGCCAAAAATGCCGTGCTCGCGGATTACATCCCAACGGATCGTTGCATCCTTGCCGTGCACATGGAAAATCTTCTGCGCCCATTTGCGGATCTGCGGCAGCGGATCGATCAGATAGACCATCTGATGGCACGGCTCCCATTCGAGGCCGATATTGTCGTCAGGGGTTTCGTTGAACATCAACTCCCAAGCGTCGGGATTATGGGCAATGTTCCAGTCACCGCTCTGCCAATTGCCATCCATGGCGCAGTTTTCAAAGGCGATACGAATGCCCTTATCGGCGGCGCGCTTGGCAAGTTCGCTCCAGATCTGCCGATAGCGCGGCAGGCTGTCGGTCAAGGTCTTGCCGCGCAGCCGACCGGTAAAGCCGGCAACGCAGGTGGCGCCGAAGTGATGGGCATTGTCGATACACTGTTTCCAGCCCTCGAGCGTCTCCAGGTCGATATCGCTCTCCTCGAGCGGATTGCCGAACATGCCAAGTGTCGAAATGGTGATGTCGCGGTCGCCGATCGCGTCCAGGCAACGCTTGCCCAGTTCCGCCAGATTCTGACCCTGGGTAGTCTGCCAGAAGAAAGGCTCGAAGCTCTCGAAACCGAGGCCGGCGATTTCGCGAATGCGGGCGGCGGCATCGCCCTTGTTGCCGCTGATCATGGTGCCGATACGAATGGATTTTGCGGGATTGCTCACGATGACTATCCTTATAGCGAAGCTGAAATGTCGATGCGCTTGCCGCTTTGCGCGCTTTCAATCGCGGCAAAGACCATGGCGAGGCTATTGATATTGTCGGAACCGACGGTTTCGGGCGCACCGCCGCCCTCGACAGCGGCGATGAAGCTTTGCAACACGCTTGCATGGCCGTGGGTCTCGCCCGGAAATATATCACCGGAAACGTTTACGGTGGAAAACCCGCGCAGCAGGCCTGGTTCATCACCGGCAACGGTCGCTTCGAATGCCTCTTCGCCATCCCACGTCAGCATGCCCTTGCTGCCGACCAGCCGCCATTGGCTTTCCCAACTGGTCCTTCTGCCCTCGGCACACCAGGATCCCCTGTAGGTGAAGACCACGTCGTCGCTGAATTCGAAGATCGCGTTGGCGCTGGCGCCATGGGCATACCAGGAGCCGCGTGGATTGCGCTCGACGCAATAGACGGAAAGCGGCTGGCGGTTTGCGACAAAGCGGGCCGCGTCGAAGGTATGGATCGCCATATCTAGCAGCAGCACATGCTGCATCTCGTCACGGAAGCCACCGAAATGCGGGGCCAGGAAGAAGTCGCAGTGGACCGCCGTCAAATCGCCGATCGCGCCGCTGTCAATGAAGGCGCGCATACGCCTTATACCTTCAATGAAACGACGGTTCTGCACCACGGCATGAACGCGGCCGGTCTCGGACGCAAGGCTAACAAGAGCCTTGGCCTCATCAAGCGTGTTGGCCATCGGCTTTTCGCTGAGCACGTGGCAACCAGCGCGTAGTGCCGTCGACACAACATCGAAACGGGCAACCGGGATGACAACGTCAAAGACGAGATCCGCTTGAACTGTGTTTAAGATATCAGAGAGACTGGTTGCAACCACGGCGTCACGCAGGCCGAATTCCTCTGCCAGCGCTTGAGCGGCCGCTGGATTGAGATCGACCATTCCGACAATATTGATCTTATCAGCGAGATCGGGGGTCTCGGTCACGGCGCGCACCCAGCCCTTGGCCATAGCTCCGCATCCGCATAAAACGGCTTTGAACGGCAAAATATCCTCCCTACGTTTCGGTAACCACCTTCCGACCTAGCACCTCTGCCAGAGTCCTCCAGCTGTCCTCTGCCTGCGCAAACTCCTCACTTGCACATGCTCCGTAAACGTTTACGATCCTAATTCCAATTCTTGCTACCTGTCAAGTCGGGGCTAATATCTTCGTCGGCTGGCGTGCAGATCTCTCAGTCCGCTCTCGGTGAACGCGGTCGACGCGAGGGATTCCGATTTCAAGAATTTTGCAGTAAACCAAAAAGGCGAGCCGACGAAACGGACAGCTTGCGGGGGAGAAAGCAGCGCATGAAGGGCATACACCAGCTGGCAAAGCATCTCGATATTTCGATCGGGACTGTATCGCGCGCGCTGAACGGCCGGCCGGATGTCAATGCCGAAACACGCCGGCGCGTGCTGGAAGCGGCCGAGCAGTTGGGCTATGTCGCCAACCAGTCCGGCCGCAGCCTGCGCAAGGGATCGACGAATGTCATCGGGCTAATGATCGAGTCCGGCAAGGACAATGTCGACAACAGCGACAACTTCTTTTTCGGCGTCATCGGCGGATTGCAGACAGTCTTTGCCCGCCACAATCTCGACCTCGCCATTCTCCCCTGCCCTAGCGAAGAAGATCCGCTGGAATATCTCCAGCGTATGGTCGCCCGGCGGCTGGTCGATGCAATGATCATTTCCGCGACCCAAAAGATCGACAAGCGAATCGATCTCCTGATTGAAAAGCGCGTTCCTTTCGTCGCACTCGGGCGCAGCCACTCGGGCGGCAGCCATACCTGGATAGACCTCGACTTTGCTGGCGTCGCTAATTCCGCCGTCGACCGGCTCATCTCAAAGGGCCACAGGCGCATCGCTATCGCCGCTCCGACGACCGATATCAATCTCGGCTTCGTCTTTGTCGACGCCTACCGAGCAGCACTGGAACGGCACGGTCTGACCTACGATCCAGCTCTTGTCCTGCGGGCACGATCCAGCGAAGACGGCGGCTACAGCGTCGGCGGCGATCTTCTAGCCCTCGCCCCACGCCCGACCGCAATCATCCTGATCTACGAATTGATGGCCATAGGCCTTTACAGGCGGTTGATGGAGGCGGGCGTAAAACCTGGCTGCGATATTGCCGTCATCGGCTTTCGCGAAGCGCCGCGGGCCCGCTTTCTGCAACCTGCCCTGACCTGTTACCGCTTGTCGCTGCAGGATCTGGGCACGGAACTTGCCGAAACCCTGTTATCTTCAATGCCTGACTATGCCGAGATCTACTCCAGCCATGCCTGCAATCGGCTCTGGCCGCTGGACCTGGTGCCCGGCGAGAGCGATGCCTTTGAGCTCGCGCCATAACAGCTGAGCACCGCTTCAATCCGGTAGAAGCGGCATCGCCTGAAAAAAATACGCCGCTGCCGAACCGAATGCCAATTTAAAATACTCTTTCTGCTGCGGTAGAAAGGCGTTTGTCTCTCGAATTACCGATGATCGTTGACATACCCTATAACCTCAATAGATTTTAAGGTCTAAAGGGTGAGGAGCACGCAATGTCCCGGTTTCTAAACATAAAAACTCTTGCTGCATTTGCCATCGCAGCCGGGCTTTCAATGCCGGCATCAGCGGCAAACGTGACGTTGTTGAATGTCAGTTATGACCCGACGCGCGAATTGTATAAGGACTTCAATCCCGCCTTTGCTGCATACTGGAAGCAGAAGACCGGCGACACCGTCTCCGTGCGCATGTCTCATGGCGGTTCCGGCGCCCAGGCGCGCTCCGTCATTGATGGTCTCGCGGCCGATGTCGTGACGCTGGCGCTTGAGGCCGATATCAGCGCCATTGCTGAAAAGACTGGCAAGATCCCGTCAGATTGGAAGACCAAACTCCCAAGCAACAGCGCGCCCTACACCTCGACGATCGTCTTTCTGGTGCGCAAGGGCAATCCCAAGGGCATCAAGGACTGGGCAGACCTGACCAAAGATGGTGTCGACGTCATCACGCCAAACCCTAAAACTTCGGGCGGGGCTCGCTGGAACGTACTGGCTGCGTGGGGCTGGGCGCTGAAGGCCAACAATGGCGACGAACAGAAGGCTAAGGATTATCTGGCCGCGCTGTTCAAGCATGTCCCTGTGCTCGATACCGGTGCGCGCGGCTCGACCACCACCTTTGTCCAGCGTGGCATCGGCGATGTCCTGCTCGCCTGGGAAAACGAAGCTTTTCTGTCCATCGACGAACTCGGCCCTGACAAGTTCGACATCGTGGTGCCTTCCGTATCGATCAAGGCCGAGCCGCCTGTCGCCGTCGTGGAAGCCAATGCCAAGGCAAATGGCACCGAGGCCGTGGCCAAGGCCTATCTCGAATATCTCTATTCGGATGCTGGCCAGAAGATTGCCGCCAAGCGTTACTATCGGCCCGCCAAGCCGGAACTGGTCGATCCCGCCGATCTGAAGCGGTTCCCAAAGGTCGATCTCGTGACCATTGAGGACTTTGGCGGCTGGGCGAAGGTGCAACCCCAGTTCTTTGCCGATGGCGGCCTGTTCGACCAGATCTACCAGGGAAAATAAGAAAGTCAGAATGTCACATAATCCTGCGCAAAGCAGGTGGAGATTTCGTGAGCCGAGCGTTCTTCCCGGGTTTGGGTTGACGTTCGGCTTTACGGTGTCTTACCTCGCTCTCATCGTTCTCATTCCGCTGGCCGGCCTCGTGTGGCGCTCCGCCGATCTCGGCTGGACCGATTTCTGGCGGCTGGCGCTGGATCGGCGCACCCTCCAGGCCTTGAAGATCAGCTTCGGCTCCGCCCTCCTGGCCGCAACCGTCAATGTCGTGTTCGGCGTGCTCGTCGCCTGGGTACTGGTGCGGTACAATTTTTGGGGCCGGCGCGTCATCGACGCCATGGTCGACCTCCCCTTCGCGCTGCCGACCGCCGTAGCCGGTATTGCACTTGCCTCGCTTTATGCTCCGAACGGCTGGATCGGTTCGCTGCTGGCACCGCTTGGCGTCAAAATTGCTTACACTCAAGCCGGTATCGTCGTCGCCATGGTCTTCATCGGCCTGCCTTTCGTGGTTCGCACCGTGCAGCCGGTCATGGAGGAAATTGACCGGGAAGTGGAAGAAGCCGCAGCTACGCTGGGCGCTACCCGCTTTGCGACGATCTTCAAGGTTCTGTTGCCCGGTCTGGCACCTGCAATCCTTACCGGCTTTGCCTTGGCGCTGGCACGTGGGGTGGGTGAATATGGCTCGGTTATTTTCGTCGCCGGCAACGTTCCCTTCGTGTCGGAAATCGCGCCGCTCCTGATCGTCATCCGACTGGAAGAGTTCAACTATGCCGGCGCCACCGCCGTTGGAACGATGATGCTGGTCATTTCCTTTGCCATGCTTCTGCTGATCAATCTCATACAGGCTGCAAGCCGGAGAAAATACGGCCATGACTGAGCAACGATCCCCTCGTTTTCGCCGGGCGACGACCGAGACGCCGCTGGTCCAGGCGCTGATCATTGGCTTGTCGCTGGTGTTTTTGTCGATCTTCCTGCTGCTGCCGCTGATCGCAGTGTTTTCTGAAGCCTTTCGCAACGGCGCTTCTGCTTGGTTCGAAGCACTGATCGAACCCGATGCCCTGTCGGCCATGCGCCTGACGCTCTTGGTTGCCGTCATCGCCGTACCCGCCAATATGGTATTTGGCATTGCCGCCGCCTGGGCGATCGCGAAATTCGAGTTTCGCGGCAAGGCCTTCCTGATCACGCTGATCGACCTTCCGTTTTCGGTCTCGCCAGTCATCTCCGGCTTGGTCTATGTGTTGCTGTTCGGCTCCAACAGCCTGCTTGGCCCCTGGTTCAAGTCGATGGGCATCGAGATCCTGTTTGCCGTGCCGGGCATCGTGCTCGCCACGATCTTCGTAACCTTCCCCTTCGTCGCGCGCGAACTGATCCCGGTCATGCAGGAACAGGGCTCGGGCGACGAGGAGGCCGCCATCAGCCTGGGTGCAAGCGGCTGGCAGACCTTCTGGCGCGTGACCCTGCCGAATATCCGCTGGGGCCTGCTTTACGGCGTGCTGCTCTGCAATGCCCGCGCCATGGGAGAATTCGGCGCCGTCTCCGTCGTGTCCGGCCACATCCGCGGCGTCACCAACACGATGCCGCTGCATATCGAAATCCTCTACAACGAATATAACTTCGCCGCCGCCTTTGCCGTCGCATCGCTTCTGGCAGGTCTCGCCCTCGTCACCCTTGTTCTCAAGACAGCAATCGAACTGCGTTACGCCGACCAATTGTCGGCTGTCCGTGGGCATTGATCAGGAGTCCGCTCATGGAACTGAATATTCGCAACATCCGCAAGGACTTCAACTCGACCGCCGCCCTGCATGACCTGTCTCTGGACATCCGCTCAGGCGAATTGATCGCGCTGCTCGGCCCTTCCGGCTCAGGCAAGACCACCCTTCTGCGGCTGATCGCCGGCCTGGAACGGCCGACGGCCGGCCAGATCTTCTTTGGCGAGGACGATGCATCGCGCAAGACTGTCCAGGAGCGCCAGGTCGGCTTCGTCTTCCAGCATTATGCCCTGTTCAAGCATATGACCGTGCTGGAAAATGTCGGCTTCGGCCTTGCTGTTAGGCCGCGCGCAACACGTCCGCCCAAGGCTGAGATCCGCAAACGCGCGCTCGAACTGCTCGACTTCGTCCAGCTCTCGGGCCTTGAAAAGCGCTATCCGGCCCAGCTCTCCGGCGGCCAGCGCCAGCGCGTGGCTTTGGCTCGCGCCATGGCGATCGAGCCGAAGGTCCTGCTGCTCGACGAACCCTTCGGCGCCCTTGACGCCCAAGTACGCAAGGATCTGCGCCGCTGGCTGCGCGAAATCCATGACCGGACCGGCCACACAACGGTTTTCGTCACCCATGACCAGGAGGAAGCACTGGAACTGGCCGACAGGGTCGTGGTGATGAGCCAGGGACGGATCGAACAGGTCGGCACCGCCGATGATGTCTATGACAATCCGGCAGCTCCCTTCGTGCACCGCTTCATCGGCGAGTCCTCGGCCGTTCCCGTTCGCCTCGATTCCGGCCAGGTCTGGATCGATGACTGGCCGACGGGATTGAAGGCCGAAGGACAAGGTCCAGCCACCCTGTTTTTCCGCCCGCAAGAGGTTGATATCCTTGACGGTTGTGGCGGTTGTATCGCCGGAACCGTTACCGGCAGCCGGCGACTATCAGGAACGCGACGCCTGGAACTGGAACTTGGCGGCAGCCGACATCTGGTGGAAATCGACGTCCCCGTCGATCATCCCGCCGCGACCCGGTCAGGCATTTCCTTCCGCCCCAGGCGCTGGAAAGTCTACCCGAGCGGCACCTGACCGGCTCGCCACTTTCGCTTTTCAAGGGATTTTGAAGGCCGCGTCTCATGATGCGGCCTTTTTTGATGCACAGGCATTTATTCCTTCAAAGCTTGCGGACTTTGGTATGGAGCGTTAAGCGAAGCCTGCTTTCGCTGTGTATTCTCCCAAGTGCCACAGCAAGCCGTGGCTGCGTTCGCTGGCGCGCGCATCTCCGGCTGGTCCAGGAACAATCACGCCCTCCTCGGCGTTGCCAGCCGGCAGGCGCCTGTCGGCGCAGCAGTCGCTCCGCCTGAACGTTAACCCATGCCGCAGGTCACCTGCGTAGCATCAAGAAAAAAGAACCGAAAATGGCAGGAATTCAAACTGGCGTGCCGCAGGCCGCCCATGAAGGAGCTGGTCATGCTGGTCGCTCCTATACCGGCCCGTTGATCGCGCTGACGTCTCTCTTCTTTCTCTGGGGCTTTATTACCTGCCTCAATGACATTCTCATCCCGCACCTGAAAAACGTCTTCCAGCTGAACTACACGCAGACGATGCTGATCCAGCTGTGCTTTTTCGGCGCCTATTTCATTGTGTCTTTGCCGGCCGGCGCGCTCGTCAAGCGCATCAGCTACAAATGGGGCATCGTCACCGGCCTTGTCGTTGCGGCAATCGGTTGCGCCCTGTTTATTCCCGCCGCAAACCTCCGCGTCTATGAACTGTTTCTCGGCGCCTTGTTCGTGCTGGCCGCCGGCGTCACCATTCTCCAGGTTGCCGCCAATCCTTATGTCACCGCGCTTGGCGCACCCGAAACCGCCTCAAGCCGGCTGACGCTGACCCAGGCATTCAACTCGCTTGGCACGACGGTCGCACCGTCCTTCGGCGCGCTCCTCATCCTGTCTTCAGCCACGGTTGCCATGGATACGTTGACACCGGATCAGCTCGATGCTCTCAGGACGACCGAAGCAGGCGCCGTCAAATTTCCCTATCTGCTGCTTGCGGCAACCTTCCTCATCCTCGCCGCAATCTTTGCTGCGCTGAAACTGCCTGCCATCGAGGACGAAGAGGCTGCCCCCAAGCCCGGCGAAGCAAGCGGATCGGCCTGGGGCTACCGGCACCTCGTGCTCGGCGCCGTTGGCATTTTTCTTTATGTCGGCGCAGAAGTCAGCATCGGCAGCTTCCTCGTCAACTTCGTTGGTGATCCCAGCATCGCCGGTCTGTCGGAGCAGAGTGCCGCACATTACGTCTCCTTTTTCTGGGGTGGCGCCATGATTGGCCGCTTCGTCGGTTCAGCGGTGATGCGTTATGTCGACGACGGCAAGGCACTGGCCTTCAATGCCGTTGCCGCTGGCATCCTTCTGCTCGCCACCGTGCTGACAACAGGCCATGTGGCGATGTGGTGCGTATTGTCGATCGGCTTCTTCAACTCGATCATGTTCCCGACGATCTTCAGCCTGGCCCTGAAGGGCCTTGGCCACCACACCAGTCAGGGCTCGGGCATCTTGTGCCTGGCAATCGTCGGCGGCGCTTTGCTGCCGCTGGTGCAGGGCGGTCTTGCCGATAGCGTTGGCATCCACCTTGCCTTCCTGATGCCGATTCTCTGCTACGTCTATATCGCCTTTTACGGCCTCATCGGCTCCAAGCAGACGGCCTGAGCAACAGGCGCCGGCCCAGCGGCCGGCGCCACTCTTATCTGAGTGTCATGGCCAATCGTGGTATTCCAGGTTGGCGCCGAGGCCCGGCATGGCAGACGATTGCCGGACCATACGCCGGTATGAGGCGGGCGACAGCCCCGTCTTATTTTTGAAAAAATGGCTGAAATGAGCGGGATCCCGAAAGCCAAGCGTCTCCGAAAGATCGCGCACGCTGGCGTCGGATCGTTCAAGCCTGATACGCGCCTCCTGGCACAACCGTTCATGCAAAAGTTCGAGCGGCGAGCGGCCGAGATTGCGCCTGCAAAGATCGTGAAGACGATCAGTGGTGACGCCGAGCCTGGTTGCGTAGATCGAAATCGCCAAATGCTGCCGATAATCGGCCTCGACCAACTGCCGGAAACGCTGCAGCAACGGGACACTGCCACCTGATGACAATGATGTCGCGGGTTCGTCCGGCGTGTTCTCCCGCCAGACCCAGTGAAGCAGCAGGCGCAGACGGGCCGAAACCGCCATGCTCGATGGTTGGCCATCCCCATTGATTTCCTCGACGAGACCCGCCAGCGACTGATCCAACACATGTGCCTGCGCGCCGGTGAGACCGCTCATAATGGTCCTGATACCAATGAGGCGAGAGATTGGCTCTGATTCCGGATAATCGCCAATCGCATCCGCGATTATGTCGAGTGCCGCGCCAAAGAGATAGCCGCGCGAGCCGGCGGAAAGCCGCAATCTCACCAGTTCCGATGCCGGCAGAAGCAAAAGACAGGGACCAGGTATGGTTCTGGAGGTCTCGCCTGACGCAGCACGTATTGTACCAGCAGCGACAAAGATCAAATGAGTGAACCAACGATAGGGATGGTCTCCGATGCGCAGGAAACGTTCGGAAAGAGTCGGCTCCAAGCTTTGCGCTCTCAAGCGCCGCATCAGTGCGAATTCCTCGACCAACCACCGTCTCCATGGGATACGAAATGCCAGAAAAATACAAACGTAGCCCAGATATATACATTCTTCTTGGCGCGCAAACCTATAAAGTTGCCGAGACAAAAGGGATAAAACCCCAAAGATAGAAAGTGCCGCCGGTATCGAATCCGGCTCGTATTACTGAAGCGCCTTTGGGAGGAGGCTCTATCGATGGTCAGCAAGCGCTCCGCAGTGGTGGGCCGAAATGGCTCCGTCTCAGACGGATTGGCTGATCTCGTGCGCAAACAAACCTCTCCCTATCAACCCTTCACAGCCCCATTGTTGATCGGCGGCATGGCGGCCGAAGCAAGCCAGGGTGCTCAGTTTACCCGCGCCAATCCCTTGACCGGCCAGACCGTCACAGTGGCCGCAGCAGCAAGTCTCGGGGATGCCGAACGGGCGGCTCTTGCCGCCGCGGCAGCGTTTCCGGACTGGTCCTCCTCACCGCCGAAGACACGCCGGTCGATCTTGATGAAAGCCGCCGATCTCCTGCTCGACAGAAGCGAATTCTTAATCCACGTGATGATGGCCGAGACGGGGGCGACACTTGCCTGGAGCCGATTCAACATTGAGCACGGCGCCCGGATCTTGCGCGATGCCGCCGGGATGGCCGACCATGTCCGGGAACCGGCAGCACTCGCCGAGTTAAAACCGGGGGCATCCTTCGCGCTGCGCCAGCCGGCTGGCGTATGCCTCGCCATTGCGCCCTGGAACGCGCCGGTTCTGCTCGCGGTGCGCTCGATTGGGCTGGCGCTTGCCTGCGGCAACACCGTCATCCTGAAAAGCTCGGAACTGGCGCCCGCCACCCAGAGGTTACTCGGCGACGTCCTGCAGGATGCAGGCCTGCCCGATGGCGTGCTCAACATTATCTCGAATGCACCTGCCGATGCTTCGGCAATTGTCGAGGCGCTGATTGCCCATCCTGTTGTTCGGCGCGTGAATTTTACCGGATCGACCCGGGTTGGGCGGATTGTCGCGCAGATGGCCGCCCGGCATTTGAAGCGCTGCCTGTTGGAGCTTGGCGGCAAGGCACCGCTGATCGTCCTTGAGGACGCCGATCTGCATCAGGCTGCGGAGGCCGCTGCTTTCGGCGCGTTTTTCAACCAGGGTCAGATCTGCATGTCGACCGAACGGATCATTGTCGTCGAGGCGGTGGCCGAAGCGTTTCTAGCCCTGTTCACCGAGCGGGCCAAACAATTCAAGGCGAGCGATCCCGCCCTGGACCTGACGCCGCTTGGGGCCTTGATCTCACAGGAATCCGGCCGTCGGGTCGCCGCGATGATCGACGACGCCGTTGCCAAGGGCGCGCAGGTGCTAACGGGCGGGCGCGTCCATGACACGCTGATGGATGCGACAGTCGTCGACCGGGTTCTGCCGGGCATGCGGCTTTACCGCGAGGAGAGTTTTGGGCCAGTAGCCTCGATCGTGCGGGCCGGTGATGCCGATGAAGCCATCAGCATTGCCAATGACTGCGAATATGGCCTTTCAGGTGCTGTGTTCAGCCGGGACCTCCGCCGTGCGCTCGAGGTCGCACGGCGCGTGGAGACTGGCATCATTCACATCAACGGAGCGACGGTGGCTGACGATCCGGCCATGCCCTTTGGCGGGGTCAAGGCTTCCGGCTACGGCCGGTTCGGCGGCGAAGCGGCACTGGACGAATTTACCGAAATAAGGTGGGTCAGCCTCGCAAGCGGGCCGTCATCCGGTCCGCTGACGCAGCCGGATTGACCCCGCCAACCAGTTCAAAACATCACGCAATGGCCCGCAAGGGTTTAAGATCAAGTGGAGGAAAGTGACATGCAAGAGATCCAACAGATTATCGGCGGCAAGAAGACCGGCGCTCTGTCCGGGCGGACATTCGACCGCATCGACCCGTTCAACGGCGAAATCGCCTCGCGCGCGCCGGCATCGGGCGTAGACGACGTCAAAGCCACGGTTGCCGCAGCCCAGGCCGCTTTCCCCGCGTGGTCACGCACCGGTCCCGGCGAGCGGCGCGCATTGCTGCTGAAGGCCGCCGATATCATGGCGTCGAAGGCACCGGAATTTACCGCGCTGATGATTGCCGAAACCGGCGCAACCGCGCCCTGGGCCGGTTTCAACACCATGCTCGCCGCCGGCATCCTGCGCGAGGCTGCCAGCATGACCACCCAGATTCAGGGTGAAGTCATTCCGTCCGACAAGCCCGGCACACTTGCCATGGCCGTGCGCCAGGCGGCAGGGGTATGCCTCGGCATCGCACCCTGGAATGCGCCCATCATTCTTGGCACTCGCGCCATCGCCATGGCGATTGCCTGCGGCAACAGCATCATCCTGAAAGCCTCCGAAGCCTGCCCCGGCGTACATGTGCTGATTGGCCAGGTTCTGGTGGAAGCCGGTCTGCCGGACGGGGTCGTCAACGTCATCACCAATGCCCCTGAAGACGCGGCTGACGTCGTTGCTGCCTTGATCAGCGCTCCGGAAGTGCGCCGCGTCAACTTCACCGGCTCGACCAAGGTTGGCCGGATCATCGGCGAATTGTGCGGCCGCCATTTGAAGCCGGCCCTGCTGGAACTCGGCGGCAAGGCCCCCTTCCTGGTGCTCGAAGATGCCGATATTGACGCCGCCGTCAACGCCGCCGTCTTCGGCTGCTACATGAACATGGGCCAGATCTGCATGTCGACCGAGCGACTCATCGTCCATGAAAAGGTGGCTGACGAATTCGTCGCCAAGCTCTCCGCCCGCGCCGCCTCGCTGCCGGCCGGAGATCCGCGCGGCCATGTGGTGCTCGGCTCGCTAGTCAATCCGGAGGCAGCCGCTAAAATGCAGGCTTTCATCGACGACGCCGTCTCCAAGGGGGCAACACTGGCTGCTGGCGGCAAGGTCACGGGCAGCGTGGTCGAGGCCACCCTGCTGGACCACGTCAAGGCAGGCATGCGCAGCTTTGACGAGGAAAGCTTCGGCCCCGTCAAGCCCGTCATCCGCGTCAAGGATGAGGAAGAGGCGATCCGTATTGCCAATGACAGCGAATACGGCCTGTCTTCGGCCATTTTCAGCCGCGATATCCAGCGCGCCATGGCGATTGCCGCCCGGATCGAAGCCGGCATTTGCCACATCAACGGCCCGACGGTTGCCGATGAAGCACAGATGCCGTTCGGCGGTGTGAAAAGTTCGGGCTACGGCCGGTTCGGCGGTAAGGCAGGGATCAACGAGTTTACCGATCTGCGCTGGATCACTATCGAAGATCCGGGCCAGCACTACCCATTCTGAGCGATGGGCTAAATCCGAACAGCGGATGTAGAGCAATTGCAAGGACCGCTTTCGCCCTAGGAAATGCAGAATAAAAGGCTAGAGCACTTCACTGTTTCCGAAACACTGAAGTGCTCTAAAAGCCATGACGTCGGCCCTGCCCCAAGGCGTAATCATATACCTAAAGCGCCTGGAGACGATCGTATTCGATCGTCTCTACCATCGCCAATGCGGCATCGCTGGTAAGTCCACGCTCAATCGCCGTCACCAAGGCCCGGTGGCTTTGTAGAACCGGCGCAAGATCGTAAGGAAGTTCGTATGCGATTACAGATCGATAGGCTAACGCATGCGACAATTCTATCACGCCCTGCAGCGCCCGGATAAAGGGATTACTGGCCGCTTCAGCAATAATTCGATGCAGTTCGAAGTCGGCGAGACAGAAGCTTTGCGGCTCTGACAGGGCCACTTCCATCTGCCTCAGCCAGTAATGCATCAGGCGGATTTGATCGCCGGTGCGGTCACGTGCTGCATCTGCCGCGGCCAAGGGTTCAAGCGCATGGCGCACCTGCCAGAGACCGGCGAGAAACTCTTCATCAGGCTCAGCTTCCAGACACCAGGCCAATACCTGTGGATCATAGAGGTTCCAGCGACTCTTCTTCGCGACCTTAGTGCCTACTTTCGGGCGCGCTTCCACCAGTCCCTTGGCTTCGAGGGTCTTCAGCGCCTCGCGTAACACCGTGCGGGACACGCTGAACTCGTCCATCAAGGCGGCATCGTTGGGCAGGATCGAGCCCACAGGAAAGCGGCCGGAAATTACTCCGGCGCCGATTTCGTTGATCACGTGGGAATGGAAGTTGCGCGCCGTGGCCCGCCCGGAAAGGGAGCGAAGCAGGCTCCCCGGGTCGATCATACGGTAGCCTTTTTCATCCTCGTGCGTCCATTTCCAGCATGAAACACCAGCTTCTGCAACAGGATGAACATCAACAGCAAAGCCCCGATGGCGATTTTCGTCCACCAACTCGAGAGCGTGCCTTCAAAGACGATATAGGTCTGCACCAGTCCTTGCAGCATCACGCCGATCAGGGTTCCAAATATGAAACCGTAACCTCCGGTCAGCAACGTGCCGCCTATCACCACCGCAGCGATGGCGTCAAGCTCGATGCCGACGGCGGCGAGCGGGTAGCCGGCGGACGTGTAGAGGGAATAGACGATACCGGCCACACCCGAGAGAAATGCCGAGAGAGCATAGATGCCAATTGTTACCGGCCCGGTTGGCACACCCATCAGCGCCGCCGACACCGGATTGCCGCCGAGTGCATAGACATAGGAACCAAACCGAGTGCGATGAGCGATAAAGCCGCAGACCAGAAATGCGCCGAGCATCAGCAAACCGATTGCGCTGAGACGGCCCCCGCCCGGCAGGCGAAGATATGCCTGCGAGATCGCCCTGTAGACCGGGTTATCGATCGGAATACTGTCCTGCGTCAGCACCGAGGCGATGCCACGCGCCAGGAACATGCCAGCAAGCGTCACGATAAATGACGGTACCTTGAGGAAGTGAATGACCGCCCCCATGACCGCCCCGAAACAAGCCGCGGCCGCCAGCACGATCGGAAACACCACGATTGGATCAAGCCCGACATGGCTAATCAATAAGGCTGTCAACACGCCAGTCAGACCGATAATGGCACCGACCGACAGGTCTATGCCGCCAGAGAGAATGACGAAGGTCGCGCCGACGGCGGCAATACCCAGAAAGGCGTTGTCTGTCAGAAAGTTGCCGAGCACCCGGGTCGAGAACATTCCGGGATAGCTAATGACGCAGAGCGTATAGGCGACAACGAAGATCAGGGTTGTGGCGACCAATGGCCGATAGCGCGGGTTCATCCCATTTTCTCCGGAGCCTGAATATTGACTTGTGTTTTGGATTTGGCCTGATCGGCCTGCGGCAACACGGTGGAGCGGCGCTTCCAGCCGGCGACGAGCTCCCCGACCCTGTCGGACTGTAGGATCAGGATAACGATGATGACGCTGGCTTTGACGATCAGGTTGAATTCCGGCGGTAGGCCCGAGACCAGAATGCCGGTATTCATCGCCTGGATGATAACGGCGCCGAGTACGGACATTGGAATGGAGAACCGACCACCGAGCAGCGAGGTGCCACCGATCACGACTGCAAGGATCGCATCGAGTTCCAGCCAAAGGCCGGCATTGTTCGCATCAGCACCGCGAATGTCAGCGGCGGCAATGGTGCCGGCGATGGCCGCGCAAAGCCCCCCGAACCCGTAGACGGCAAGGATAAGAGAGCGGCTGCGAAGACCGGTGTAATTGGCGGCAGACAGGTTTGTGCCGATCGCCTCAATGAACAGGCCGATGGCAGTCCGGCGCATGAGAGCATGAGCAGCAAGCATCAGCACAAGAGCGATTACGACCGGCATCGGAAAGCCGAACAGCGAGCCGGTACCGACGAAAACCAAGGCCGGGTCGCTAAATGTCACGATGGTACCCGACGTGACCAATTGCGCCAGTCCCCTGCCCGCGACCATCAGCACAAGCGTGGCGACGAACGGCTGGATGCCGAGATAGGCAACCAGCAGACCGTTCCAGAGCCCACAGGCCAGGCCGATGCCAAGGGCTGCGGCTAAGGTGACGATTAAGGGCTGGCCAGCCACCGCGCAGGTGGCGGCTACGGCACCGGCAACCGCCATCACTGCACCGACCGACAGGTCAACACCGCGTGTGGCAATGATTGCGGTCATGCCGACCGCCAGAATGGCAACCGGCGCGCCGCGATTGAGCACGTCTATCAAGCTGCCGAACAGCCGACCATCACGCCAGGCAATGTCGAAGAAGCCTGGAAAGACCAGCCAGTTCAAGAGCAGAACAGCAAGAAGTGCTGCGAATTGCGGTTTCATAAATGCGGAACCCAAGCGGATTTTCATGGTGCAGCGCCTTCGAACGGGGCGGAAGATGTGGGTTGGGCCGCAATGGTCTGTACAATCACGTCAGGCGCGATATCGGCCCCATGCAATTCTGCCACCATTGCCCGGTCACGCATGACCACGATACGCGAGGAATAGCTGACGACTTCGTCAAGCTCGGAGGAAATGACAATCAGCGCCAATCCGTCTTCCCGCAGCCGACTGATCATCCGTACGATTTCGGCATGCGCACCGACGTCGATACCGCGCGTCGGTTCATCGAGGATTAGAAAGCGCGGATCGGTCGCAAGCCAGCGGGCAAGGATTGCCTTTTGCTGATTGCCACCGGACAAAAGCTTGATCGGCAATTCAGCAGACGCGGTGCGAATATCCAGCGCCTCGATAAAGTGACCGGCAATCTCCATCTGCTCGTCACGACTCAGCGTGCGGAACCAGCCAAGTTTTGCCTGCATCGCAATGATGATGTTTTCTCGCACGGAGAGATCACCGAAAATGCCGTCGGCCTTGCGGTCTTCAGGGCAAAAGCCGAAACCCAGATCTATTGCATCGCGTGGCGAGCGGATTTTTCGCGATTTGCCGTCTAGGACGAGTTCGCCCTGATCGGCGGCGTCGATGCCGAACATCAGCCGCGCCATTTCCGTGCGGCCGGAACCGAGAAGGCCAGCAACGCCGATAACTTCACCCTTGTGGATGTTCAAGGTAAAGGGCTGGACCTTGCCGCCAAGCCCGTAGGCCGAAAACTGCATGAGGCTCTCGCCAACTTCTGCCTCGATGCCAGCAACGGCATCCTCGTGAAGCGAGAGGTCTTTGCCCAGCATCATTCGCACCAAGGTCGTGCGGTTGAGATCGTCGATCGGCTGGCTGCCAACCAGGCGTCCATTGCGTAGCACTGTCGCGTGATCGCAAAGCTCGAATACCTGATCGAGGAAATGGGTAATGAAGACGATGGCGAGCCCCCTCGCCTTCAGCACTCGGATCACCTCAAACAGTTTGAGCACTTCGGAGCGATCAAGGCTGGCGGTGGGCTCATCGAGGATCAGCACCTTGCCGGATAACTCGACGGCGCGTGCAATGGCGATGATCTGTTGGACCGCGACGGAAAAGGTCGATAGCTCGGCATGCACGTCGATATCGAGGCCATAGCCTGCGAGAATGCGGCGGGCATCGCGTGCCATGGCGCGCTGGTCGACGAGACCGAAGCGACGCGGCTGGCGGCCGATGAAAAGATTGTCTGCCACGGTCATATTGGCCAGAAGATTGACCTCTTGATAGACCGTGCCAATGCCAGCGGCCTGAGCCTGCAGCGGTGTGGCAAAGCTCATTGGCGTGCCATCCACCAGCACAGTGCCGCTGTCGGGCGTATAGGCGCCAGTCAGTATCTTGATGAGGGTCGATTTACCGGCACCGTTTTCGCCGAGAAGTGCATGCACTTCGCCTGGGCGGAAGGTGATGTCTATATTTTGCAAGGCGACATGGGCGCCGAAAGTCTTGGTAATGGCTGTTGCGGCCAGCACGGCCTGTTGGCTGCTCGTCATCGTGTCACCCGGCTGCTGCCTCTCAGCGCATTCCGACAGAAAGCGGGACATGCTTCCGGTTCAGCAATGCACAACACAAAAGATCAGAGCGTTTCCGGGTTTCCATGAAACGCGGAAACGCTTGAGTATATGGAGCCGCGCCCGACAGACGTCCTGCCAGGCGCGGATGCGGCAACAGTCTTAGTAGCCAAGACCCTTGCGGCGCTCGTACTCACCCTTCGGGTCATCTGCAGGCGTATAGAGCTTGGATTCGGTGATGATGAACTTCTCAGGCTTCTTGCCGTCCTTGAGATAGGCGGCAAGTGCATCGAACGCCGGACCAGCCATGTTCGGCGTCAGTTCGACCGAAGCATTGGACTCACCCGCCATCATCGCCTGGAAGATATCAGGAACGCCGTCAATCGAGACGACCTTGATGTCCTTACCTGGCTTGAGGCCAGCGTCCTTGATAGCCTGGATGCCGCCGACAGCCATATCGTCATTGTGGGCATACATGGCGCAGATGTCTTTGCCGCCATTTTCAGCCTTTAGGAAGCCTTCCATGACTTCCTTGCCCTTTGCACGGGTAAAGTCGCCGGTCTGACTGCGGATGATAGAGATGTTGGAATGGCCCTTGATCGCGTCCTCGAAGCCCTTCTTGCGGTTGATCGCCGGTGTGGAGCCAACCGTGCCCTGAAGTTCCACGACCTTGCATGGCTTGTCGCCGACGGACTTGACCAGCCAGTCGCCGGCAACCTTGCCTTCCTTGACCTGGTCGGAGGCGACTGAGGTCAGGTACAGATCCTGCGGAGCATCGATACCGCGGTCGAGCAGGATGACCGGGATCTTGGCTTCCTTGGCTTCCGTCAGCACATCTTCCCAGCCGGTCGCAACGACAGGCGCGACAAGAATGGCGTCTACGCCCTGGGCAATAAAGCCGCGGATCGCCTTGATCTGGTTTTCCTGCTTCTGCTGGGCATCAGCAAACTTCAGAGTAATCTTGCGCTTTTCGGCTTCCATCTTGGTGACCGAAGTTTCAGCCGCGCGCCAGCCGGATTCAGAACCGATCTGCGAGAAGCCGACCGTCAGATTGGCCGCCATGGCCGAAGAGCAGGCGAGCGCGGTCATGCTCACGCCAAGCGCGAATTTGCAAAGCATATTCATGGATGTCCTCCCAAAAAAAACGTCACCTCCATGACGTCTGCGGCAATTCATAGGCACAAATATTAGGGTTGTAAAGATGATTAGTAGTATTATATGTGCTGCACTGCAGCATAGCGGAAATGATGTCCTCAAGAGCCCTTTATAGAATGCCCCAGGCCCGGTAACGACCACGGCCGGTCAACTCGCGCAACGGTAATTGCTTGAGTAGTCCGAGCGCGCCTTGAGGCGTCAAATCAAGTTGTTTGGCGACAAGGCCCGCCGAGACCAGCGGTCGCGATAACACCAGATCAACGAGGTCTGACAGCTTGGACGAACCGCGCCGACCCACGGTGCGGCGCTCGAGCGTCGTGCGGGCAAGAGATAGCCGGTCGTGCTCCTTCAGCCCGAGCCTAGCCCCCTTCTCGAAACCGTCGATAATCGCAAGCAGCCTCTGGCTCCGCTGATGCGCTTGGCGTTGTTCTCGCGGAACGGCCCTCAAGCCAATAGAAACCGCAGGCAGATGGAACTGGACCAAGCCGGTTTTGTGCAGGTAGGCTGCGGCGAGCAGCCGGCCTAGCCATGGGCTGTGCTCGCTCACGTCATGGCTTTGCCAGGCGTCGAGCAAACAGGCGGCAGCAAGAACCGGGGGGAGATTTTGGACGTCTTCGACCAATGCCCTCCAATCGGACAGCCTCTCCTCTTCGTTCCAGTCAGGGTCGTAAACAATGGCGCGCGGATCGTCGGCGCGGGATTGGAACCGACGAGTTGAGACATCGTCGAGTACAGATGCGCTGCGCTTGAGGATAGCATCAAAGCGGTCGAGTTCTGCTTGAAACTCATCTGCCGAGCTATCGCCTGTCTGGCCGTCTTCCGCAAAGTCTGCGTCCTGAGATGAACCGGCCGTCCCGGTGGGCCGGTCACCGCCTATCCCACTTTCACGTCCGCGCAATCGCAGAAGTCCCTGATCGCTGAAGGCCCACGCAGGTGGATGCTGCACAATTTCGCGGCGGCTGCGCAGGATGAGATGGGCGATGGTCAGTTCATGCGTAGGCGTCCGGGTGTCCATCCTCGCATCGTGGAAAACAAGATCTTCCATATGTACCAGTTCGCCATCCACCCAGAGCGACGAGATCGCATCGGCATAATGCTGACGCTCCCGCAAACCAGCGCCAACAGGAGATCGCGCCGCACGCTCATCAAGCCGTACGATCGCTTCTGCCGCCGCTGAGACAGGAGCGAGCAAGCTTTGCCAAGGCAATTTTTCAACTGAGTAACGCATTGAAAACACGTTACTCCAGTTTCTATATGAAAGAGAAGAGGGCGTTAGCTTTCATCAACGATATCGCGTGCGAAAAGCTTATTCGTCAAGATCTGGGGAAAATTGGACCGATCTTTCAGGTAAAATGCCACAAAGCGCGTCGGATTAGAAGCTTATTTTCGCTTTATTCGCAAGAATGGTTAAAACGGTATCTTTACGGCGCATGGCTGTGGCTACGGGCTGACCGACGCGTCGACGTGACAAGCGTATATGACCACGAGATCAGTCACCGTACATCACCTGCTGACAAACCGGTTTTTCGCGAACTACCTTAGGCTCGTTTAAAGCTAGCGACCTGGCAATGTTCCGGGGGCCTGCGGTCGCTGCATGGAAACTGTCTGCGAAAGTGGAGCTGACATCGGAGCGACTAATGATCGGCTTCGTTGGCGCCGTTTTGCTTTTTTACGCACGACGTCCGAACACTCAAATGTGGGGACGCAGCCTCATCAAAACTGGCATCCTTAAGTTACCATCGCCGCAAGTAGAATTTACATTGTCACTAAGAGACCATGTCGCGCGGTGAAAAGCGACTTTGGAGCCGTAGATCACCTCACCGATGGCGCCATGCTGATGCTCCGGGTCCAAGCCATAAGCCTGGAGGAGCAAGAACCCTGATCAATCCGGGTTGAGGTCTTCAGCAGATAAAAAGAATGCTGGAGCCATAAGTGTTTCATCCTCAGCGTCTGCATTTGGCGGCGCAGCTTCTTCGATGACTTTGTGCTCGGCCAGAGCCAGAAGGTCCGCCTGCTTTTGCCTGAGATCGAGATGTCGCAGGATATCTGCCGCATAGACGGGATTGGCTCGGGGATCATAGAATTCGGCGACAGGAACGCCCATCTCCCGCCTCTGAGTTTCCAGGCGCAAACGCAAGGCCCGCGCGGCATCCCGCGTCTCGAAATACAGACGCATAACGTCGACTAATGGGAAATCATGGTCGGGGCGGGCCATGAGACACTCCTATGCTTCTATTGAAGGAGTGCGCAGACACGATTCGCATGGCGAAGTCGAGGCAAAAGCCCTAAAAATCACTGGATAAATTCATCCAGAAACTGTCGCCGGAAAGAGTGAGGAAGCCGCGCGTACGCAATACATTTCGCGCTTGAAGCTGTTATGCCCGCGCAGGAGTAAAGAAGTCATGAAGATCTCGAAGCTTTCTTCTATAGCCCAATGAGTTCAGCATTGGCGGCGCCGAATTTCGTGTCGACGACATTGGTAGCTAGCGCTGTAGAGATCACGCGCCCGCCCTCCTTCGTTGACAGCTGTCAACACGAATGATGGTGCGAAGCTAATTCCGGTTGACAGCTGTCAACGCTCAAAGCGAAGGCGCCGTCTAGCAGTTGAAGTTCAAGCCAGCCAAGACTTCATGTCTAAAGCCCCCCACCCGCCGTCCGCACATGGACCAACAAGTCGACAAGGTGAACGTCACCGTCGCCCGATTCACGCAGCGATTACCGGCGACGAGCTAACCGCTTCTTTCTGTCGTTCGGCAGGCTGCCCAAGTCAAGCCACTTCAAGCTGTGCAGATCCTATGTCGCGGGAGCGGCTGGAACAACCGCCGCAGCCCCATCAAGAAGCAAAGCTACTCCAAGAGGCCGATGAAATGATGGGGAGGAAGCCCTGGGCTACTGAGCTGCAGAATTGCCCGACGGTAACGTAACGTACTTCATTTATTGATCTCAGAACCGCCAAAGCCGTCCTTCTGAAAGCGAGCTCTTACAAGCGGTCCTCGGAAAATACGTAGCAAGATAAACACAGCAAAAACCAGAACAACCATACTAGGGGCCAGAGCCGGGGTCAGAGTTAGGACAGTCGAGTTCAGCAACGCACAGCCGCCGTCAGCAGAAGACAAGCAAGAAGGCCATGATGTGGCAGCAGAATTACCTCCAGTTCAACTACTGGCCGAAGAGAGAAGAGGGAGGGGAGGGGAGGGGAGGGGAGGGGAGGGCTGGCTACCCGCTAACAAGAAGGCAACGCTCTTCCAGCAAAGCAAAACTTCCTCTTCAACGCCATCAGCATCGGGACCAACTTCAACATACCTCCAAATCCACCAGGATCCATGCCTCCGCTGGAGATAAGCCCTCGCCTACACACCGTCTCAACAAATCGTCAGTTCGATTTCATTTCACCCACTTGACGTTATGTTATCGATAACATAGGTTTACGAACGTCACTTTGGGAGGAGTAACAATGGTCGATACAAGGATCCTGGAATTTCGAGGAATCACCAAAACATTCGGTGGAACCCGCGCTCTTTCTGATGTCTCGATTGATCTCCGTCCAGGCGAAATTTTAGCGCTGCTTGGCGAAAATGGCGCCGGAAAATCAACGCTGATCAAGACGCTGGCAGGCATTTACAAGCCCGATCAAGGCGAAATTCGTTTTAAAGGTGAGGGCTATCACCATCGTCCTCCAAAACCAAATCAACGCCAACCGGTGGCGTTTATCCATCAAGATCTCGGACTGATTGAATGGATGACCGTTGCAGAAAATGTTGGTCTCGCCCAGGGTTATTCGCTTAGGAACAAATTGATCAACTGGCGCGCCACGGAAGCACGCACAGCAGAGGCACTACGGTTGGTGGGCTGCGACTTCGACCCGTCAACTCGCGTCCAAAACCTGACGCGGACCGAAAAATCATTGGTCGCTATCGCCCGCGCTCTTGCTGTAGAAGCCGATGTGCTTGTTCTCGATGAGCCTACCGCCAGCCTTCCGGCTGATGAAGTGGAAAAACTATTCGCCGCGATCAGACCGTTAAAGCAACGTGGCGTTGTAATGATCTATGTATCACACCGCCTGGACGAAATTTTTCGCATCGCAGATCGGGTCGCAGTATTGCGCGACGGGCAGTTGGTCGGCGAGAAGCCCGTCAAAGAGACCACGCCAGACGAGTTAATCCGCATGATCGTTGGCCGTAAAGCCGACCAACTCTTCACCAAGAGCAACGCACCCGCTGGCCCTGCCATTGTGAAGGTAAGGGACCTCGCCTGCCGTGGAGCGGGACCAGTTTCCTTCGATATTCGCCAGGGCGAACTGCTCGGGCTTGTCGGCCTGCGCGGCGCAGGCCACGAACTGGTGGGCCGCGCTTTATTTGGCGCAGAACCCGCCTCCGGCACCGTCACCATAGCGGACCAAAAAGTCGATCTCACCAATCCTACGACGGCCATGACGAGTGGCGTAGGGCTGATCGCACGCGACCGAACGGAAGAATCGGTCGCCATGTCTCTTAGCCTGAGGGAAAACACCTTCATCAATCCCGGCGCCTCCGGCCGGCGTCTCTTTTCCTTCAAGACTCCAGACCGGGAAGCCGCAGAAGCCCATGCCATCGGCACGCGCGTTGGGCTCAGGCCAAATGACCAGAGCCTCGCAATCGAAGCACTATCGGGCGGAAACCAGCAAAAAGTTGTCGTCGGCCGTTGGCTCGCAACCGATCGTAAACTTCTGGTAGCGGAGGACCCAACCGCCGGCGTCGATGTCGGCGCCAAGGCCGACATCTATCGTCTGATCGCCCAAGCGGTCGAAGGCGGGTTGGCCGTGTTGGTCGTCTCGACCGATTTCGAAGAGATCGCTCATATCTGCCAGCGAGCGCTGGTATTTTCCCGTGGCCAGATCCTGAGGGAACTGAGCGGCACGGATTTGACGACAGAAGCGGTGATTGCCGCAGCCTCCGCCTCTGACGCGGCGTGACTTTGGGAGAGAAACAATGCAATCCATCGAATCCAATGCACTGGAACCCACCCGCGCCGAATTGGCAGGAATGACGCTCGGTCAAAAAATCCAGCGCCTGCTACCTGTCTACGGCCTGGTATTTTTGACTGTCGGCCTGATCCTGCTGTTTTCGCTGCTCTTGCCGCAGACCTTTCCGACGGTGCTCAATCTCCGCTCGATCATCTCCGACAAGACAATCATCGCCATCCTGTCGCTTGCAGCGATGATCCCGATGGCTGCCGGCCGCATTGATCTCACCATCGGCTATGGCATCGTGCTCTGGCACGTTCTCGCCATTAGCCTGCAAACAATGTTCGGCCTGCCATGGCCTGTCGCCGTGCTGATCGTCATTGCGCTTGGAGCCATGACCGGCTTTCTCAATGGCTTGTTGGTCGAAGTTGCGAAGATCGACAGCTTTATCGCAACCCTCGGCACCGGAACCGTGCTTTACGCCATAGCGCTCTGGCACACCGGCGGCCGTCAGGTCGTCGGCATGCTGCCGCAGGGCTTCTATAATCTGAACGGCACGATGGTCTTCGGTTTGCCGATCACAGGCATCTACGTGCTCGTTCTCGCGGTCGTGATGTGGCTGGTGCTGGAATACACACCGCTTGGCCGCTACGTTTACGCTATCGGCGCCAATCCAAAGGCTGCAGCCCTGAACGGCATTCCGGTTCGCCGCTTTGTTATCGGCGCTTTCGTGACATCAGGCACTTTGGCCGCGGTTGCAGGCGTCCTGCTGGCGTCGAAGCTGCGGATCGGCCAGGCCAGCGTCGGCCTCGAATATCTGCTGCCCGCTCTCGTCGGTGCCTTCCTGGGTTCAACCACGATCAAGCCCGGACGGGTCAATGTCTGGGGCACGATGATTGGGGTGATCATCCTTGCGGTTGGTATCGCCGGCATCCAGCAGATCGGCGGCTCTTTCTATGTCGAACCGCTGTTCAATGGCGTCACGCTTCTGGTCGCAATCGGCATTGCCGGATATGCGCAGCGCCGCCGCAGCCTGTCAGGCCGAATGGCGCCCGTGCCAAAGCCCCAGGCCGAAAAACAACAAGCCTAACAAATTTCGAAATCAACATTTCCAGAGGGAGGAATGGATATGAAGCGCAGATATCTTTTGCAGGCGACCAGCGTCATCATGTTGCTGGCAGCTAATCAGGCTCTGGCCGATCCAATGGCAGACGCCAAGGCCGTTGTCGACAAATATGCCAGCAAGGTCACGACCTGGGACGGCCCAACAACTGCCCCGAAGCCGCAACCCGGCAAGACCATTGTCGTCCTGGCCGGCGACCTGAAAAACGGCGGCATCCTCGGCGTCAGCAATGGCGTGCAGGAAGCAGCCAAAGCCATCGGTTGGCAAGTCAAGGTGCTGGACGGCGCAGGCTCGATCGGCGGACGTACCTCCGCCTTCGGTCAGGCCATGGCATTGAAGCCGGATGCGATTATCATCGATGGCTTCGATGCGGTCGAACAGGCCCCGGCACTGGAACAGGCGAAAGCCGCCAAGATCCCGCTCGTTGCCTGGCACGCCGGCCCCACTATCGGCCCGGATGAAAAGAACGGCCTGTTTGCCAATATCAGCACCGATGCCATGGAAGTATCGAAGGCCGCAGCAGATTGGGCCTATGTCGATGCCAAGGGCAAGCCGGGCGTGATCATCTTCACGGACTCGACCTATGCGATCGCGATTGCCAAGGCCGATAAGATGAAGGAAGAAATAGAACGGCTCGGCGGTAAGGTTCTCGCCTATGTCGATACCCCGATTGCCGAGACATCACAGCGCATGCCGCAGCTCACGACATCGCTGCTGCAAAAATATGGTGACAGCTGGACCCATTCACTTGCCATCAACGACCTATATTTCGACTTCATGGGTCCGTCGCTTGCCTCAGCAGGGAAGGGGGGCACTGATGCGCCGATCAATGTCGCCGCCGGTGATGGATCCGAATCCGCCTATCAGCGTATTCGTGCCGGCCAATATCAGAAGGTGACGGTTGCTGAACCGCTGAACCTCCAGGGCTGGCAGTTGGTGGATGAATTGAACCGGGCGCTGAACGGTGAAAAATGGTCAGGTTATATGTCACCGCTGCACGTGGTGACCGCTGACAATGTCGAATTCGACGGCGGTCCGAAAAACTCGTTCGACCCCGACAATGGCTACCGCGACGCCTATAAAAAGATCTGGGGCAAGTGAGCTGCCGCTTTAGAGTTTGTCAGGGAAGAGCAAAACCCGGTTTTCCCGAAAAGATAAACGAAAACAGACTCTAGCGATCCAGACGAAAAAATCTTGGGCCATGCATCGAAATGGATGCATGGCCCAAATTGTATGGCAAGATCTTATGGGGCGTGGCCAGTTCCCTGTCGCACGGCAAGCAAACCAAGCGCCCCCGGGCTGGCGTTATCGGCTGCTGTCACGCAGGATCAGCTCGGGTTGAATGGTGATATTATCCGCCAGCGCCTGTCCATCGAGGAGATCCAGAATAAGCCGCGCCGCCTTCTCGCCGATATCCCGGGAAAAAGCGTTGATCGTGGTGATCGTCGGCACGGAAATCGCGCCGATTTCGTAATTGCCGAACCCGGCAATCGCGATACCGTCGGGCACCGGAATACCCCGCCGCTGACATTCCGTCAGAGCCCCAAAGGCCGAAAGGTCGGAAACGCAGATGACCGCCTCGGTATCGGGCAGCGTTTCGAGCAACCGTGCCATCGCATTGGCGCCTTCGCGCATCGAGATCGGTGGCGGACCTGCGGCAATCAACCGGGACGGGTCCAACCCATGCCGGTTCATGGCCGCAACAAAGCCGTTGCGGCGATCGCTGCCGCGAGTGTCGCGGCCGACATCGCCGCCGATAAATGCCAATCGCTGGTAACCGACGTCAACGAAATGATCGACCATGCCGCAGACGGCACCGGCATTGGAAAAGCCGACGAAATGTCCAATCGGATCAGGCGGCACATCCCATGTTTCGATAACCGGAATATGGGCATTGGCCAGCAGCTTGCGAGCACGTGGCGTATGCTTGCCTCCGGTCACGACGATCGCCTGCGGCTTGCGCCGCAGCAATTGCTCGATCAGCCGCTCCTCTTCCTGCATGTCATAATTGGTATAGCCGAGCAGGATCTGCATCTTGCGAGTGGCCAGCGTCTCCGAAAGGCCGCCAACGGTATCGGCAAAATTGGCATTGTTAATCGACGGGATCGTCACCGCCACGAAATCCGATCGCTGCGACCGCAGATTTGAGGCGGTCGAATCGAAGACATAACCAAGATCTTCCGCCGCCATCAGAATGGCATCCCGGGTTTCCTTGCTGATCAGGCTGTCGGTCTTGAAGGCGCGCGACACCGTCATCGGCGACACACCGGTGACGCGGGCAATGTCGGCCATCGTCGGCGGTTTACGGATATCGGTCAACAACGCCCCCTGTTATCGTTACCAGCCTACTACACAGGCTTTGATAAGCCAAAGCAAGCAGACATGCCCCATTTCCCCATAAGGTCAGCCCCCACCCATTTCGAAAGGGGAGGGGGCTGCTGCGTCAGAGCGAAAACTCGTTCGCCACAGTCACGTGATGATGAATCCGGCCATCGAAGAACTGGGAGAGCACGGCCTCGGTTGCCGCGCGTGCCTCCGACCGAACAGGACTTTTCAGAGCTGCGTCAACGGCCTCAAGGTCGGGATAGTTGATCGCAAGGATCATGGGAAATTCCGGTGCACCGTCATCGCGGCTTTCCGCAAAGGAGACGCGAACATCGAGCGCACCTGGGAACTGCTTCCATTTCGGCAATATCGTTTCGAGAACGGCAGCTCGAAAAGCCAAGGTCTGTCCCGGCTTTACCGTGCCCTCGAACAAAGCATAGCGTGTAATCATCAGGAGATCTCCCTTTTTGCTCCCTTGAAAAATTCCATCAGCATAGCCTGGTCCTCACCACCAAGGCCTGCTGCCGTCAGCATCCGGTGCACTTCGGCGCAAATCGCCGTCAGCGGCATCGGGGTATGGGTTCGGCGCGCCAGATCCTGGGCGCCGTTCAGATCCTTGACCATGTTGTCGATCCGGCCGGTCCGGCGATAATCCTTCGCGACATAGCGCGGCATATACTCCTGCAGGATCGCGCTATCGGCGCGACCGCCCTTCAGCGCCTGCGGAATTTTCGCGGCATCAACGCCAGCGTCGAGCGCCAATTGGGTTGCCTCGGCCACGGCCAGAAAATTCAACCCGCACAGAACCTGGTTGATCAGCTTGGTCGTCTGGCCGGCACCGGCAGGGCCCATATGGGTATAGTTCGATGCGACATGCTGAAGAACGTTATGAGCATCGGCCACATCCTGTGCTGCGCCGCCGGCCATCAGCGTCAATTCGCCGATCGCTGCCTTCGGCGCGCCGCCCGACAGAGGGCTGTCCACCCAACGCAAGCCTCTTTCGGCGGCGTCACTGGCCAGTTGTCGTGTCGCTTCCGGATCAATAGACGACATGTCAATAATAAGCGTTCCCGGCCGCGCACCGTCGGCCACACCCTCCTTGCCGAACACCGCGGCGCGCACGATGGCCGGCGCATTGAGACTGAGGATGACATAGTCGGACTTTTGAGCAGCAGCAGCAGCCGTCGGTGCAGCCTCGGCGCCGACTGCCACCAATTCCGCAACCTTCTCTGCATTCAGATCGAAAACCACGAGTGCATTGCCAGTCTCGACCAGCCGTCGTCCTATAGCGCCACCCATGGCGCCAGCGCCGATCAGCGCTACTTTGTTCGTCATGCCAATTCCTCCCGAAATGCGGCTGTGATCACTGAGACAAGCTCATCGAGCGGCTGATCGAAATCGACGGTCACCGCCCGCTCATCCGGTTGCGGCGGCTCGAGAGCAGCGAATTGGCTATCGAGCAACGCGGCCGGCATGAAATGTCCCGGCCTGTTGCTGACACGTCCAGCGATCACCGCCCGGCTGCCGGCGAGATGGACGAAGAATACCGGAGAACTCGCACCGTCTCTGATCCGGTCGCGATAGGCACGCTTCAGGGCCGAGCAGCCAATGATGACTGTACCGTCCGCCCGAACCAGGCTCTGCGCCACCGCATCCAGCCAGGGCCATCGATCCTCATCCTCTAGCGGAATGCCATTGCGCATCTTTGCGATATTGCCCGGCGGATGCAGATCGTCGCCGTCGAGATAAATACATCCGAGCCTTGCAGCGAGCGCTGCACCGACTGAGGACTTGCCGCAGCCGGAAACACCCATCAGCACCAGTTTTGTCATGGCGCTAATATCCTAAAGCGAAACGGTGATACCACCATCGACATAAAGAATATGGCCGTTGACAAAGGACGAGGCGTCGGAGGCAAGGAAGATGCAGGCCCCAACCAATTCCTCGACATTGCCCCAACGACCCGCCGGCGTGCGTTTTTCCAGCCAGGTTGTAAAATCGGGATCGGCCACCAGGGCCGCGTTGAGCGGCGTATCGAAATAGCCAGGTGCAATCGCATTACATTGCAGACCGTATTTCGCCCAGTCGGTCGCCATGCCCTTTGTCAGGTTGCCGACCGCACCCTTTGTCGCCGTATAAGGCGCAATCGATGGGCGGGCGAGGGCGGTCTGAACACTGGCGATATTGACGATCTTACCCTTGCCGCGCCCGATCATGTGGCGGGCGACGGCCTGACCGACATTGAAGACGCTGGAAATATTGGTCCGCAACAGCCGCTCGAAAGCATCTGCCGGAAACTCCTCCAGCGGCCCCCGAAACTGCATGCCGGCATTGTTGACGAGAATGTCGATGGCGCCACTGTCGGCCTCGAATGCGTCAATCGCCTCGCGCGCCGCCTGATGATCGGTGACGTCGAAGGGCAACATTGCGCAGCCTTCACCGACCTGTTCGGCGGCGGCAGTGAGTTTCGCCTCATCGCGGCCATTAAGCACGACACTCGCGCCCGCCTCCTTCAATCCCCGCGCCAAGGCAAGGCCAATGCCCTGCGAGGAGCCCGTCACCAGGGCGCGCTGTCCGGTCAAATTGAAAAGCCCAAGCGACATGAGATCCTCCAGTTTTATCTCGACAAGTTCTGTTCGATCTGTTTATGTTATCGATAACATAACGTCAAGATATTTAGCCGTTTGTCAGGGAAAAGTGGAAATCGATTATCCCGAAAAGACAAATGGCACCACAAAAAATGCAGGAATGGGAGGAGAGTAAAATGCCCGCGACCGAGGAAAAGCCTGAAATCCTGCAGCTGGGACCTTACCCTCCGTGGGATGAAGAGCCGCTCAACCAAGCCTTCAAGATGCATCGCTACTTCGAAGCCGAAGACAAGACGGCTCTGCTCCAGTCCGTCGGCGCCCATATTCGTGCGATCGCGACCCGGGGCGAACTCGGTGCAAACAGTGCATTGATCGACGCCTGCCCGAACCTTGAGATCATCTCGGTTTACGGCGTAGGCTACGATGCCGTCGATCTCAACACCTGCCGCGAGCGTGGCATCCGCGTGACCAACACGCCCGACGTGCTGACGAAAGATGTCGCCGATCTAGGTGTCGCGATGATGCTCTGCCAATCGCGTGGAATGATTGGTGCAGAGACCTGGGTCAAGGATGGAAGCTGGGCGCAGAAGGGACTTTATCCGTTGAAGCGGCAGGTCTGGGGTAAGAGAGCAGGGATCCTCGGGCTGGGCCGGATCGGCTTTGAAGTCGCCAAGCGGCTCAAAGGCTTCGACATGCAGCTTTCCTATAGCGACACATCGGCCAAACCCTATGCCGAGGGCATGACCTATATTGCCGATCCCGTCGAGCTTGCCCGGACATCCGATTTCCTGTTCGTGACGCTCGCAGCCTCGATCGAAACCCGCCACATCGTCGGGCGCGAAGTCATCGACGCGCTTGGAGCGAAGGGGATGCTGATCAATATTTCCCGCGCCTCCAATATTGATGAAGACGCTCTTCTCGATGCGCTGGAGGCAGGCCGCCTCGGCTCGGCGGCCTTGGACGTGTTCGAAGGCGAGCCAAATCTCAATCCCCGCTTCCTGGACCTTCCCAACGTGCTGCTCCAACCGCATCATGCCTCCGGCACAGTCGAGACCCGGCAGGCCATGGGCAAGCTGTTGCGCAATAACCTGACGGCCCATTTCGCTGGCGCCGACCTTCTAACTCCCGTTTTGTGAGGATTGACCATGAGAGCCATTGTTGCCCATGCGGCAAAGGACGTGCGCATTGAAGAGATGGACGAGGCCGAGCCAGGACCGGGTGAAGTCAAGCTGAAGCTCGCTACCGGCGGCATTTGCGGTAGCGACCTGCATTACTACAATCACGGCGGCTTTGGTGCTGTGCGGCTGAAACAGCCGATGATCCTGGGTCATGAAGTTTCCGCGTATGTGGACGCGCTCGGACCCGGTGTGGCGGGTTTGCAGATCGGTCAATTGGTTGCGGTCTCGCCGTCGAGGCCATGCCACACCTGCCAATATTGCCAGGAAGGCCTGCACAATCACTGTATCAATATGCGGTTTTACGGCAGCGCCATGCCGTTTCCCCATATCCAGGGTGCCTTCCGGCAAAGCCTCGTCGCCGATGCCAGCCAATGCGTGGTCGCCGACGGGCTGACGGCAGGTGAAGCAGCTATGGCCGAACCGCTGGCTGTAACGTTGCACGCCACCCGCAGGGCTGGGGATATGCTGGGCAGGCGGGTTCTCGTGACCGGCTGCGGCCCCATCGGCGTGCTATCGATCCTATCAGCCCGTAGGGCAGGGGCGCGCGAAATCGTGGCCACCGATCTCTCCGATTTCACCTTGAACCTGGCGAAATCAGCCGGCGCTGATCGGGTAATCAATACAGGCGCGGAGCCGGAGGCACTTGCGGCCTATGCCAGCGGCAAAGGCACGTTCGATGTCCTCTACGAATGCACGGGGGTTGCTGCAGCGCTCACTGCCGCCATTGCAACCATGCGCCCGCGCGGCGTCATTCTCCAACTCGGTCTCGGCGGCGACATGAGCCTGCCGATGATGGCGATTACGTCGAAAGAACTCGACCTGCGCGGCTCGTTTCGCTTCCACAGCGAATTTGCGGTGGGTGTCGAATTGATGCGCAAGGGCCTGATCGACGTCAAGCCGCTGATCACGCACACGGTTCCACTGGAAGAAGCGCTGTCAGCCTTCGCGCTTGCATCGGATCGAAGCCAGGCGATGAAAGCACAGATCGAATTTTCCTGATCCAGGCTTACTGCGGATATCGATGCTACAACGCCGCGGGTTTCATAAAATGCGCGGCGTTGTCAGGGTCAGGCAGAAGCGAGCGCTAACTCTGCTTCCTTTCGCTTACGCTTGTCAGCATATCTCTGAGCAATCACCGCGCAAGCCATCAACTGGATCTGATGAAACAGCATCAGTGGCATGACGATGGCGCCAATGCTTTGCCCCGCAAAGATCGCGCTCGCCATCGGCACCCCGGAAGCCAGGCTCTTCTTTGAGCCGCAGAAGGTGATGGCAATCTCGTCTTCTTTGGAAAAGCCGAGGAGACGGCTGCCATAGGTGGTTATCAGGAGGGCAAGCGCCAGAAGCACCATATCGACAACGACCACGGCGCCGATATCGCTGAGCGAAAAGGTCTTCCAGATCCCCTCGATGACGGCTTCACTAAACGCTGAATAGACGACCATCAGGATAGAGCCGCGATCGATCGGCGACAGCAGCGCCTTGCGTGCCCGCACCCAATTGCCGATGAAAGGCTGGAGGATTTGCCCAACCAGGAAGGGTAGCAGCAATTGCACGAAAATCTGCAGCACCGCGTCGAGCGAGATCCCACCATGGCCGCCAGCCGACAGCATCAGCCCACACAATAACGGCGTCAGCACCATGCCGAAAATATTGGAGGCAGAAGCCGAGCAAATCGCCGCCGGCACATTGCCACCTGCCATGGACGTGAAAGCGATGGAGGATTGCACTGTCGAGGGCAGGACGCAGATATAGAGAATGCCAAGATAAAGCGCCGACGGCAGGAAACCCTTCACGAAGAAGCCGAGGCCGAGACCGAGAAGGGGGAAAATAGCAAAAGTCACGATCAGAATCGTCAGATGCAGCCGCCAATGCAGGAAGCCTGCGACCACCACATCACGCGACAGACGCGCACCATGCAGGAAGAACAATGCCGCAATCGCGATTTTCGTCGCCAGCGCAAAATAACCAGCCGGGGCGCCGCTGATCGGCAACACCGAAGCGAGCGCCACCGTGCAAACCAGCATCACAGTAAATTTATCGGGTAGAAAACGCATCATGACCGCCGCAATTCCCTGTCCAGCCAAAGGAGGAGGATGCGCTTGCATCATCGACTATTGGCTTTTGTCAATTTCGTCCTAGTTCAAAGAGCACGGCAGCGGAATGCAAACGATCGGTCGCATTCGAGCGCTGCGGTACTCTCGATCCGCTTACTAATTCCATAGGGCAGGTTCGACTTGATGAGTGATGCACTGGAGTGATTTTTGACCGCCAATAATCCATTCAGCATAGCGCTTGAGGATCACATGCCGACCATTCCACCAGCGCATGAGTTTGCCGATGCCCGTAATTTTGCCAGGAAGAGCGTCACCCTCTGGCATCCATCACGATCTGACCACTAGGCCATTGCAGAAGATGATGCAAACGCCAGACCTGCAAGGCAGCTATCACTTTTCTGAGTGTTGCTACTTCAAAGACGCAAGACAAGGCGACGGAACAAATGGAACGAGGTAATGTTGATAGACCCAATATCAACCCGCAAGTTGTTGAAGCATGGATCCCACCGGATACAAAAGAAGGAGGCATGATGGCAAAGACTCTAGGCCTCGACCTTTACCGTAATAGCCCGTTGTCGTGACAATGCAGGTTTTCACAGAAGTCGATTGGCTGGCGCAGTGGCGCCAAAGCGGCGTAACCGGCGAGGAGGCGATCACACGATTTCTTGCGCTTGCGCCCGTTGAAGTCGATGACATGATCGGCCTATGGCGTGGCCAGGAATTGCCGACCAACCATCGAATAGACGGATTGCTCCCGCCATTTGGCTGGCATGGTAAGAATTTCGTATCCGCCGATGAGGGGCATCCGCTGATCATGCGCGATCGCTTCGGCACCTATCCTCTCAACCCGTTTTTCGTTCCCCTGAAGCTATTGCTCGCCTGGCCTAAACTTTTCAACAACGTGCTTGGGCGGGTCGCGGTACGCAATCTGGGCCGACTGGTCTCTTCGGCCAGACCTAAGGCCCGACTGAGACCGGTGGAACTCGGCGGAACTGTCAGCGCTGCAATGATCTATGATGAAAAACCAATCATTGATCACTTTAGGCACATCGACGACAACCACTGTCTGGGTCTGATGGAACACCGCGATTTCGACCGGCCGTTTTTTTTCCTGCTGATCAGGGAACAAATCGCTGTACAAACAGCGGGTTGACAGGTGTCAACCTGTCAACTTTTATTGACCTTAGAAGTCACTCTTGTCCGTTAGCCGTTCCGCTACCGGTAACGGTTGAGGCCATCGACACGGGATCGCTTGCTGGAAAAGTGTCCTTCAGCGCGTCGTTCAAGTCGCCGTCTTCGTTACTCCAACGCGTTTCCTCCGGGCGATGTCCACCCTCTGAAACATCTTTCGTTCCGATATCTTGAAGCAGCGATCGCGCGACCTCAGGAGCGTTCGTCCGCGTGATCGAGCGGTCCTCGGTTTGGCGCAATTGCACAGAGACAACATCGCCGGTATCGGCGACAAATTCGACAATGTAGCCGTTTCCTCCACCATTTTCGGGATGTACGAGCGTACCGATCAATTCCATTGTCTTCTCCTTTGCGTGGAAACAGGTGGCTGAAAAACCGGTTGAAGCGCCTATTGTTCCTGAAAAAGCGGCGACCGAGCCAGACCAGACTTCCATCGACGACGGGCAAGAGGGTTACTAACTGGTAACCCTGCGGAAAATTTCCCTATGGGAATGCTTCCTGAACGGGAACAGAATGGGTCGATTTCTCGTTATGTCACCGGTCAATGGGAGATATACGATGAAGCCGTCCGACAGAGAGTGGATCGAAAAACGCGCATATAGCCTCTGGGAAGAAGAAGGCAAGCCGCACGGGAAGGACGATGCCCACTGGGATCAGGCCTATGCCGAATTTCTCGCCCTGTCGCAATCAGCTGAAAGAGCCAAGAGCAGCACCCGCAAACGGGTAAACCAGGCGGCCAAGACCAGACAAAGCCCTGAAGCAGAAATGGCCGATGTGCCGGCGGATCCGAAGCCGGCAGCCGCACCGAAACGCAAGCGGAAGACAAGCTGATGACCCCTGTTATCCCAGAGCGCCCGGAATTTGCGATAGCCGCAGCCGGTGTCCGTTGCCTTCCCAAGCGCGTCCAGAAAGGCAACCCAATCGATCAGCCCATGCTTTCACTTTCCGTTACCTCGGAAATTTTCCCTCTGGTCAAGACTGGGGGCCTGGGCGACGTGACTGGCGCTCTGCCAAAAGCTTTGGCGAGCTTTGGTGTGAGCACCCGTACGCTCGTTCCCGGCTACAGTAACATTCGTCGCCTGATCAAGGATCAGCCTCCGCTTCTGGTATTTGAAGATCTTCTTGGGGAATGGGCAGCCCTTTATGCCGTCAGCGTCCATGGACTGGACCTTTTCGTGCTCGATGCTCCGCAACTGTTCGACCGCCCCGGCGGTCCCTATGTCGATGAGCATGGCCAAGATCATCCCGACAACTGGAAGCGGTTTGCCGTGCTGTCGCTGGCCGCCGCCGAAATCGCTGTTGGCAGCTTACCAGGCTGGGTTCCCGATGTCGTTCATACCCATGACTGGCAGACGGCTTTGACCTCCGTCTATCTCCGCCACATGGATTGTGAAACGCCGGTCGTTTTAACGATTCATAATATCGCGTTCCAGGGCCAGTTCAGCGCTGCACTGCTGCCATTGATCGGCTTGCCCGCGACCGTCATGTCGACGGACTGCATGGAATATTATGGTGACATCAGCTACCTCAAGGGTGGTTTGACGACTTCGAACATGATCACCGCCGTCAGCCCGACCTATGCACGCGAAATTCTTTCACCACGCTTCGGCATGGGGATGGAAGGCGTGCTGAACCAGCGCAAACATATCCTGCGCGGCATCGTCAACGGCATCGACTCCGAGATCTGGAACCCTGCAACGGATCCGCACCTCTTCACCCGGTTCGATCAGAAGACGATCGGTCTCAAGCGTTTGAACAAGACGGATCTGCAGAATCAGTTCGGCCTCGACAATGACGATGGCCCACTCTTTGCCGCGATCACTCGCATTACATGGCAAAAGGGCATGGACATGCTGGCCGAGGCCGCAAGCGAAATCATCGAGGGCGGTGGCAAGCTGATCGTGCTGGGGCAGGGGGATAAGGCACTGGAGCAGACGCTGGTCGAAACGGCGCAGCGCTATCCCGGTCGCATGGCGGTTAAAATCGGTTATGACGAGGAAACCGCCCACCGCATTCACGGTGGCGCTGACTCCGTCATTCAACCGTCGCGCTTTGAGCCTTGTGGGCTGACGCAGCTTTATGCGCTTCGTTACGGTTGCGTCCCCGTTGTGTCGCGCACCGGCGGTCTGGCCGAGACCATCATCGACGCCAATGACGCCGCGATGTCGGCTAAGGCAGCGACCGGCTTTCAGTTTGACCCAGTCAACACGGACGGCCTGCGTCATGCATTGCGTCGCGCGCTCGAAGCCTATGCCTCGCCACGTCACTGGCGCCGACTGCAATTGCAAGCGATGCGGGCACATTACAGCTGGGAGCGTAGTGCTGAACAGTATGCCGCTCTTTACAATATGCTGACTCATCGGCGCTCGCCGGCGCGCAGCAAGCCTGTAAGAAGTCTTCATTCATGATCGACAGTGCACCGTCGCATGACATCACACAGGAAGACTTGCTTGGGCGGATCAACGCCCATCGCGAATTGCTGATCGCCCTGATGACGGCGGGCCTTAAGGGTCCGGACGCCGTGAGAGACCTCGTTCAGGATCTCGAGCAGGAGGCGCAACTGAGCGACGGGCAGGAGGATCCCGGCGCTGTTCCGAACCGCGCCCTTGCCGAAGCTATCGCTGCCCAGCGCGAAACACGCGACATTCTTGCCGCCGCCCGGGCTCGGGCAGGGCAGAGCGATCCCAAAGCCTGAACCCCATAACCGCCGGCGTCACGAAACCGTGTCGCCGGTGGATCACGGCAATTTAGACTTGCCGGGGAGGGATCAGCTCTTATGCTGGCCAAGTCCAGTTTATATAGGGTGCCCCCGTGACCGTTTCCTCCAATACTTCATCTGCGCTATGGGCGATCATTGACGCCAAAACATCCGATTTTATCGCGCTGAGCGACCGGATCTGTGGCATGCCCGAGACCTGCTACATGGAAGAAGCGTCGGTTGCCGAACATGCTGCCATGCTGGAGGCCGAGGGATTTCGTGTCACCAGGGGCCTTGCCAATATTCCAACTGCGGTCATGGGCGAAGCCGGGGAGGGCGGCCCGGTTATCGCTTTCCTTGGAGAATATGATGCCTTGTCTGGCCTCAGCCAGGAAGCCGGCATTGCCGAACATCGACCGATAACGCCTGGTGGAAACGGCCATGGCTGTGGCCATAACCTGCTTGGCTCGGCCGCCTTGCTCGCGGCAACAGCCCTGAAAGACTGGCTAAAGCAGCAAGGCATGCCAGGCCGGGTGCGGTATTACGGCTGCCCGGCGGAAGAGGGTGGAGCGGCCAAGGCCTTCATGGTCAGGGCAGGGGCTTTTGACGGCGTCGACATCGCCATCAGCTGGCATCCCAGTTCCTTTGCCGGCGTCCAGCGCACCACGTCGCTCGCCAATTCGCGGGTTGATTTTACCTTTCGGGGCAGGGCGGCCCATGCCGGCTCCAATCCCGATCTCGGTCGCAGCGCCCTTGATGCCGTCGAACTGATGAGCGTTGGCGTCAATTACATGCGCGAACACATGCCTTCCGACTGCCGGGTGCATGCCGCCATTCTCGATGCCGGCGGTATTTCGCCCAATGTCGTGCAGGCCTATGCCAAGGTACGCTACCTGATCCGCGCGCCAGAGCTGCAGGGCATGAAGACGCTTGTGGAGCGGGTCAAGAAGATCGGCGAGGGGGCAGCGTTGATGACCGAAACTCGCCTGGAAACCCAGGTGATCAGCGCTGTTTCCAACGTTTTGACCAATGGCCCGCTGATGGCAGCGATGCAATCGGCCTGGGATGAGCTCGGCCCGCCGCCGTTCGACGATGCCGATCGGGCTTTTGCAGAAAGAATCCGCGCCACTCTGACGCCGGAAGAAAAGTCAGCGCCCTGGCGGTTCGAATGCCTCGCCGAGCGCGACACGCCGGTCGCAGATTTTATCATACCCGCCCATGACCGCACGCCACTTCTGACTGGATCTACGGATGTCGGCGACGTCAGCTGGGTGGTTCCCACGGTGCAGGCGGATGGGCCAACTTGCGCGATCGGCACACCCTTCCACACCTGGCAACTCGTCGCTCAGGGTAAGAGCGCGCTCGCCCATAAAGGCATGATCACCACCGCCAAGGTGATGGCGGCAACCGGCAGAGCCGCGTTCGAGAGCGAGAGCCTCAGAGAAGCGGCGCTTGCTGATCTGGTGGCGCGGCGCAAGGGGCAGCCGTACCAGAGTCCGCTACCCGAAGGGGCCGAGCCGCCTATAACAGAGATGGGCGGAAGAAAATAAAGACGCAGATCCCAAAGCAGATGGGCGTTGATCCGACACGCCAACGAGAACCTTGACCCCCCTTACGTAATGTTATAACAAAACGCAGAAACTGAGAATGCAGAAATGACCTTGTGCGGAGCGGCAAGCCATGCCACTGATGAATCGAAATGGTGCTGCGGCCTTGAAACGAGGGCTGCGGCTGAAAAGGGAATACGGTGAGGCTTACCCAAAAGGGACCGAAACCGTGGCTGCCCCCGCAACTGTAAGCGGCGAGTGGGCCTGCATCATGCCACTGGCGATAAGCCGGGAAGGCGCAGGCCAACAGCGACCCGCAAGCCAGGAGACCTGCCATTTCATAGGTCAACCGCAACGGACGGGGTGTTCCGATGGCAGCGAAAAGGTCTACGGGCCGCCGCAAGGCGTTGCCTTTCTTCATTCTATTAGGCGTCTCGGCGTCGGTTTTCGGTCGGCTTTACAGCGGCCGCCTCTTAGCCGTGGGCTCTCGGCCCCGAGCATCTGCATGAGCTGCAACGGTCATGGCGCCTCTATGCAGGTGAGGGGACTGCGCTACGGTCCTGCTGGAATTGATCCGCTGATCGACGGTGTCAGCTTTCAACTCGATCCCGGCGACCGGCTAGCCATCGTCGGCCCGAACGGCGCCGGCAAGACAACATTGCTGCGCTGCCTGTACCGCGCTTTAAAGCCGGGGCAGGGGAGTGTGCTGCTGGATGGATACGATATCTGGTCGCTCGATCCGCGCGATCTTGCACGCCGGGTGGCCGTCGTGCTGCAGGAAATGCCGGCGGATTTCTCCTTTACGGTCGAAGATATCGTCACTATGGGGCGCATCCCCTGGCGCCGGTCCGGCTGGCTTCCTGCAATCGGGCAAAGATCGGCCTGTGCCGCCAGTGAAAAGGCCGCCGTCTGGCATGCGATGGAGCATCTCAACGTCGTCAACCTCGCAAAGCGCGGCTTTGCCACGCTGTCTGGCGGTGAAAAACAACGGGTGCTGGTCGCCCGGGCGCTGGCCCAGGACCCGCAAGTCCTGATCCTCGACGAGCCGTCGAACCATCTCGATATTCGCAACCAGTTGGAAATACTCGATCTTTTGCGCGGCCTTGGCATCACGGTCATCACCACCCTGCACGACATCAATCTCGCGGCCGGCTTTGCGACACGGGCACTGCTGCTGCATGGGGGCAGGGCAATTGCAGAAGGCCTGCCCGAGGACGTGCTGACGGAAGCCAATCTCTCCGCGACTTTTTCCGTCAAAGCCCATATCCACGCCACCGGCAATGGTAGCGCCCCGAATTTCTCCTTCGCGCTTCGCGCCTGAAAAGCCATGGATATCCACATGCACAAAGCCTTCAAGACGCTTGCTTTCGCAGCTGCTCTCGCTGCATCTACTTTCACCGTTGCCCAGGCAGAGCCGGTCGCCATCAAGAGCTGTAACCGTGCGGTTACCTTTGACGCCCCACCGCAGCGCGCGGTATCCAACGATGTCAATCTCACCGAAATGATGCTGGCCCTGAAGCTGCAGGATCATATGGTCGGCTATACCGGTGTCTCCGGTTGGAAGACGCTGGATGAAAAGCTGCGGGCCGGCATCCAGCAATTGCCGGAATTGTCGCCGAAATACCCGAGCAAGGAAGTTCTGCTCAATGCCAATGCCGACTTCTATTTCGCCGGCTGGAACTACGGCATGAAAGTCGGCGGCGAGGTGACGCCTGAGACGCTCGCGCCGCTCGGCATCAAGGTCTATGAACTGACCGAAAGCTGCATCCACATCATGGCCAAGGCGAAGCCGACCATGGATGACATGTTCGTCGATATCCTCAACCTCGGCCGGATTTTCCGCGTAGAGGATCGGGCGGAAGCTTTGGTTGCCGGCTACCGAACGCAGCTAGCCGCGATCCGCGCCAAAATCAGCACCACCGACAAACCGGTTCCGGTCTTCGTATATGATTCCGGCGAGCAAAAGCCATTCACATCTGGACGTTTCGGCATTCCAACCGCCATGATCGAAGCGGCTGGCGGCGTCAATATTATGGACGATGTCGAAAAGAGCTGGACGGAAGTATCCTGGGAGCCCGTCATTGAGCGCAATCCGCAAGTCATTGTCATCGTCAATTATGGCGAAGTGACCGCTCAGCAGAAGATCGATTTCATGAAGCACAACCCCGCCTTCAAAGCTATCGATGCGGTTAAGAACGACAGGTTCGTCGTGCTCGATTATGTCGAAGCGACACCAGGTCCGCGCAACATCGATGCTATTGCCCGTCTGGCGAAAGCCCTCCACCCACAGAGAATGTAAGTTTTGAGTTACATAAATAAACTTGTCATTCCGCTGGCACTGGTCTTGGCCGCCATTGCCGCCATCAGTGCCGGTATTTCGCTGGGGGCAGCGCCGATCCCGCTGGCAACCGTGTGGAAAATCCTGGCAAATCATGTAGTTGCGGGAAGCTTTACCGCCAATTGGCCTGTCGGACGGGAAAGCATTGTCTGGAATGTCCGCTTTCCCCGCGTGCTGCTCGGAGGACTGGTGGGGGCAGGGCTGGCGCTGACAGGCGCGGTGCTGCAGCCGGCAACCCGCAATCCGCTTGCCGATCCGCATTTGCTCGGCGTCTCCTCAGGTGCCGCTTTCGGCGCCATCATCGCACTGCTGCATACCGGCATGATCTTTGGATTGTTGACCGTACCGCTGTTTGCCTTTGCCGGCGCGCTTTTGGCCACCGCAACGGTCGGCCTGATCGCCAGCATGACCCGCAGCCTTCAGGCCGACCGTTTGGTGCTGACCGGCGTCATCGTCGGCTTCTTCTTCACTGGGCTTGGCAATCTTCTGGTATTTCTCGGCGATCCGCGCGCCACACAGACCGTAACCTTCTGGATGCTCGGCGGGCTTGGCCTCGCGCAATGGTCGCACCTGATTTATCCAGCCGTCGTTCTAGCGGGCGGACTATGTTATCTACTGCCCAACGCCCGGCTGCTGAACGCGATGGCGATGGGCGACGAAACTGCCGCAACGCTTGGCGTGCCTGTCGTCCGCTTCCGACTGACCCTGTTTGTCGTTTCGGCATTGATGACCGGCACAATGGTCGCCTTTTCCGGCGCAATCGGCTTTGTCGGGCTGATGGTTCCGCATATGGTGCGGGCGCTGGCCGGGTCCGACAATGTCCGCGTCCTGCCTCTATCGGCGCTGGCTGGTGGGTTGATCTTGATCCTGGCCGACCTCGTGGCGCGCCTTGCCGTTGCGCCCGAGGATATGCCGATCGGCATCGTCACCGGGCTCGCCGGCTGCCTTGCCTTTCTCTGGATCATGACCAAGAGCCGAACCGGCCCCTGATAGGGCCGATTCTAGGTACCGCTACATCTTCAGGCGGAAAGAGCCTTCGCCACCTGATGAATATGGGCAGCACCAATACCGCAGCAGCCGCCGATAAGAGTGGCTCCCGCATCGGCCCAGTCGCAGGCAAAGCGGCAATAGGCATCGTCGGTCAAGTCGGCGCGGGTGCCGTGCAGGCCTTCATTGGCCGCTGCCTCGCCCTGTTCGCCTTCGAATGCATTGGCGTAGACACCGATATCAAGCGCGACGCCTTTCTCCGCAAACACTGCTCGCGCTGTTTCGACCGCCGCTTTCATCACTTCAGGCTTGCTGCAATTGAACAGAAGCGCTGCCGCACCGGACCCTGCTGCCCAAAGTGCTGCGTCACGCACCAACTCGCCTGAGCGCAATTTTGGCGCGCCTCCGGCAACCTGGGCCGGTTCATCAGCCAGCGTGAAGGAAATCCAGAAAGGCTTGCCGGTACCAGTCACCGCCTGCCGCACCGCTTCGCCCTCGGCAATCAAGCTCAGCGTTTCGCCGAGCCAGACATCGACATGCGGTGCAAGATTGGTCACCAATACGCGCAAATAGTCCTGCACACGGCTCGGATCGAAATTTTGCGGCTCGTAAGAACCGAAGATCGGCGGCAACGAGCCGGCAACAGTAACCGCTCGTCCCGATGCATCGGCCGCCTCGCGTGCCAGCTTGCCAGACAGCGCAATCAGATCAGGTCCTTCATTGCGGAACCGGTCTTCGCCAATGTGGAACGGCACCAGCGCATAGCTGTTTGTCGTCACCACATCGGCACCTGCTTCGATGAATTCGGCATGGACTTGACGGACGATGTCGGGCGCATCGATCAGCGCCAGCGCCGACCATTCCGGCTGCTTCAACTCAGCGCCAAGCCGCAGCAATTCGCGGCTCATGCCGCCATCGAGAATCCGTGTCTTCGTCATTCTATTGTTCCTATTCATTATTTCATCATCGGCGCACCGGCACCTGTGCTTCGACAATGCGGAAGCATCGGGCGATGATGGCGGTCAGCACGAGATAGAAGACCGTGACGACAATAAGCGGTTCATACACAAGCAGTGTGTCTTGCCGCACCTTATAGGCGACGGCGTAGAGATCCATCACCGTTACGGTGAAGGCCAAAGGCGTCGCCTTCAACTGCATCACCACCTCACCGGCTATGGTTGGCAGCGCAATACGAAGCGCGCGCGGCAACCAAACGCGGCGCACAAGCGTAAACCTGCCCATACCGAAGGCGCGCCCAGCCTCAAGCTCGCCTTTCGGCACAGCCAGAAGCGCACCCCGCAGTACCTCGGATTCGTAAGCGGCATAATTCAGCGTAAAACTGACGGCCGCGAAGAAAAAGCCTTCGCGCAGGATTGGCCAAAACAGGCTCTGGCGAATACCCGGGATCATCGGCAGCAACGATCCGACCCCGTAGTAGAGCAGCCAAAGCTGTATCAACAGCGGCGTGCCGCGAAAGAATGTCGAATAGCCGCGTGCTGCATAGCGCAAAAATGGCCCACCGCTCACCTGCGCGAAGGCAAGACCGATGGCCATCAGGAACCCAAGGCTCACGGAAATCACCAGCAAGGCCAGCGTTTGCCAAGCCCCGGTCAACAACAGCGGCCAATAATTGGCTATCCAGGAAAAATCCATCTCTGCCTCCTAGGCCAGTTTCGGCTGGCCACGCCGCACGCGGCGCTCGAGCAGCCAAAAGATCAGGTTGGAGACAAGCGTGATGGCGAGGTACAACATTGCCGCCGCCAGGAAAAACAGGAAATAATGCTTGGTGCTGGCCCCGGCAAGGCGGGTGGCAAGCGCCAGTTCCTGATAGCCGACGACGGCCACAAGAGCGCTATCCTTGGTGACCGACAGCCAGAGATTGGCTAACCCGGGCAGGGCATTGGGCAAAAGCGCCGGCAGCGTCACTCGGCGAAATCGCAATCCTCGTCCCATGCCGAAGGCCTTCGCAGCTTCGATCTGACCGGCGGGAACCGCGAGGATCGCGCCGCGCAAGACCTCGGTCATATAGGCACCTTGCACCACACCAAGAACGGCAATCGCTGCAATAAATCCGTTGACCTCAAGCGGCGGCAGGCCAGCCGCCTGCAACAATCGGTTCAATCCATCCGTACCCGCATAATAGAGACCGACAATCAGGATCAGTTCCGGCACAGCGCGCACCGCCGTCGTATAAAGTTCGAGAAAGGCGAGCAACAGTCGACTGCCACTCAGTTTCCCAAGCGCACCGGCGATGCCGATGATCAACCCGATGGCAAAAGCACCAGCAGAGATCGCCAGCGTCGCCCCGGCACCCCAAAGCAAAGTCCCTCCCCACCCGGGAGGGTAGGGGGAGAGCAGCTCCAAAATGCCGGGTGCATTGGCCATAGGTTAGTTACCGCTTACCTTTTTGCCATAGATGTCGAAATCGAAATACTTCTTGGTGATTTCGTCATACTTGCCATTGGCACGCACTGCGGCGATGGCAGCGTTCAGCTTTTCCTTGAGCTGCGTGTCCTCCTTGCGCAGACCGCCGCCGACGCCGGTGCCCAGTACTTCGACATCATCGGCGACATCGCCCATATTGGCGCAGCAATCCTTTCCGGCATCGCTCTTGACGAATGCATCGAGCACGATTGAATCGCCGAAGACATAGTCGATCCGTCCGGAAGCAAGATCCTGGAAGGCTTCATCCAGCGTCTGGTAGGTCTTTTCGGTCGCCACCTTGGCAAAATACTTCTTGTAATATTCGGACTGGATGGTCGAAACCTGGATGCCGATTGTCTTGCCCTTGACGTCTTCAGGGCCAGCGCCAGGCTTGATATCCTTTAAGCCAATCAAGCGGCTTGGGGTGTTGTAATATTTGTCGGTGAAGTCAATCACCTTCTTGCGCTCTTCTGTGACCGACATCGACGACCAGATCACATCAAATTTCTTTGAGGTGAGGGCAGGGATCAGCCCGTCCCAAGACAACTCCACGATCGAGCACTTTTCCTTCATCTCGGCGCACACAGCATCCATGAGATCGATTTCCCAACCCTGCCATTTGCCGCTGGCATCCTTGGCAAAGAAGGGCGGGTAGGACTCGTTCATGATGCCGAAGCGGACATCGGCTTGAGCGGTAAAGGCCGAAAGCGTGAAAGCGGCGCCGGCCAAGAGGAGGGGAATGAACTTCATGAAAAACGTCTCTCTGGTTGGATGTGTTGAATGGTGGTTCAGGCGCCAATGGCGCCGGTAAATTCGCGGCAACGCGCACTTACGGGATTGCCGAAGACCTGTTCTGGCGGACCTTGTTCCTCCACCAAGCCCTGATGCAGAAACAAAACGGTGTTGGAGACATCCCGGGCAAAGCGCATTTCGTGGGTGACCAGAATCATCGTGCGACCTTCCTCGGCGAGGTCCCTGATAACCTTCAGGACCTCCCCGACCAATTCAGGGTCAAGCGCCGACGTCGGCTCATCGAACAGCATCACGGCCGGCTCCACACAAAGAGCCCTCGCTATTGCCGCCCGCTGCTGCTGGCCGCCGGACAAAAAGGCTGGATAGGCGTCGCGCTTTTCGTAAAGGCCGACTTTTTGCAGTAAAGCCTCGGCGCGCTCGACGGCCTGCGCGCGTGGAACGCCCATGACGTGAACGGGCGCCTCAATAACATTTTCGAGCACGGTGCGATGCGGCCAAAGATTGAAGTTCTGAAAAACCATACCGAGGCCGGTGCGCAAACGCTCCACCTGACGCCAACTTACAGGACGTACCTCTCCACGGCGCCCCGTCTTGAGGGCTATTTCTTCGCCGTTGACGCGAACCCGGCCGCTATCTGGAATCTCAAGGAAGTTGATGCAGCGCAGGAACGTACTTTTGCCGGACCCGGAAGAGCCGATGAGCGAGATCACGTCGCCCTTTTTCGCTTTGAGCGAAACGCCCTTCAGAACAGCATGAGCGCCAAAGCTTTTGTGGATATCCTCCACCTGTAGAGCGCATGTCTCACCGTCTGTCATCAAGGTCCCAGTCTCTGGATTGTTCGCCACCATAATCGCTTATATCTGCAGTTTATGCGCGCAAATAGAAACTAAGCTGCATAAATTCCGCAGAAAATCCTTGCAGCAAGCGAATAATCGCTGGAAAATAGGACGAGATCGACGCGCACTTGAAGGGGTATCAGAATGAGCCAGCTTGATCGCTTCGACCGACAGATCATCGAAATCATTCAGCGAAACTGTCAATTGAAAGCGGAATTGATAGCCGAACAGGTGGGATTGTCGCTGTCTGCGGTTCAGAGACGACTTAAGCGTCTTAGAGAAGAAGGCGTCGTCAAGAGCGAAGTCGCCGTGATCGATCGCAAGATGACTGGTCACCCCATGGTATTCATCGTCGGAATGGAGATCGAGCGCGACAATTACGACGCGCTCGCCCGGTTCCGCGCCTGGTCGGAGCGGCAGGATCATATACAGCAGGTCTATTACGTGACCGGCCAAGTGGATCTGATCGCAATCATCACGGCCCGCGATGTCGAGCATTATGACGATATCGCCGCGCTGATCATGGCGGAGAATCCGCAGATCCGCCGTATGCATACCAATGTCGTGCTACGGGACATCAAGCTCGGCTTGTTCGTACCTATCGCGAACTAAAGTGGCCAACCGCCTCCGACATCATTTGTTCAGAACGCCCAGGCAAGCACATTGCCAGCGGCTTCCACCAGGTAATAGGTGACGACAGCCGCCGCAACAGTGACAAACAGCGATGCGATAACAACCGCGCCGTCGCGCTCGGCCAAGGCAATGGCAATCAGAATGATTGCAAGGGCCGGAACTGTGTTGCCGAACGGAATCGGCAGGGAAATCAGTACGGCAAGCATCAGGATCGGCAGAGCCAAAATCATCCTCGCCGTCTTGCCGGTCAAAAACGGCAAACGGCCAGCGATGAGAAAATTCTCAAGCCGCAAGACCCAAGGGCGGCCGAGACGAACCATGGTCTCCACCACCTTCAGCGATATCTTTCGCCGCGCAATGAAGCCCGGCATCCAGATGCGATCCGCACCCCAAAGCATCTGCACCGCAACGAAAGCGAGACAGGTTCCGAACACCATACCGAAAGGGCCGGGCAGGGGAACGAGCGTCGGCAGGCATAGCACCAGCAAGGTAAAGGCGATGCCGATCCGTCCTTTGCGCCCGACAAGCTCTCCAATCGAAATGCCGTCGCTTTTGCGCGCGGTTTCGAGAACGTCGAGAAGAAAGCCCGAGCCCCGCAACGTGTCATCACCGCCGGAAGGGCTTGGCTGGAAAGATGCTGCCATTAATCCGTACACCCGGTTTCAGCAAGCGCCCGAAGGTGTGACTTGCGCAGCATGAGATATAGATCCGCATCACTGACCGACATCCGGGCTTCGGAAAAATCCTGCTTCATCTTGCCAATTACATCTTCGTCGCCGCGCAGACGGAAATCTTCAACATGTATGGCTTGGGCGTAACGGGCGAGATCCGGACCTTGCAGACCCAGGCGTTCACCCGCCCAGAAACCCGCTAATATATTGCGCCGGGCACGGATGGCAAAAGCGGTGTCATCCTTAGGGCACCAGTTGGCACTCGCAACGCTATCCACAATGGTGTGTTCTTCCAGCGCGGTTTTCTGCATAAAAGGCTCCTCATCGTGCAACTCAGACATTTTCACCGCCATTTCGGGCTGAGAGCCAGGCGAGGGGGGCTTGGCAAGCCGGAGAGATACCAATCACGATGTCAGCCGGATCGGTCAAACCAAGCCCAACCGCGACGCTGGACCGAACCGCCCAAACTGGCTGATCGACAGCTCGTTGTACTATCTGCGCCCCGGCATCCACCATACAGGCTTGCATCTGCGCGATGATTGCGGGCGGCGCATTTAGCGACGCGAAACGAGCGCGAAGCTCCGCCTCAACAGGGTCAACGAGAAAAAAAGCAATAAGGGAGGCGAACAAATCAGCGATCATGAGCGCACTTCCCCTACTGGCAGACGAGGGGCGGAGGCGACTGGAACCACAATCATGGCAGCAATCCTTAGCCGGCGAGAATGTCGATAAAGGTCCGACATCGCAGAAGCGCCGGCGGCTGCTGCCAGAGGGGCCCGGACCACGGGTTAGGATGAAGATGATGTGTGATGTCGACCGTTTCAAGGCATGACCTAAAGGTTTCGGCGAAAATAGATCGGCGTGTTGGCACTCCGCTTTGGGTAATCGGCATCGTGCAAGTCTGGCACGCCGCAGCAGAAAACCCCTGCACATAGTCGGTCAATATGTTGTAGAACCACTTCACCCTACCAAGAACAGCCGGGACCCTATGACCGAGAACCAGTACTTTACCGCCTATGGCGGTCTCCCACCTCAGACGCAATTGCTCTCCGGCAAGGCCGTGTTCAAAACGGCTTACGCTATTATTCCCAAGGGTGTGATGAGTGACATCGTCACCAGCCTCCTTCCTCATTGGGACGCGACCCGCGCCTGGATCATTGCACGACCCATGACCGGCTTTTCCGAAACCTTCTCGCAATATGTCATGGAAGTGCAGGCGGGCGGAGGCAGTGCCAGACCGGAGCCGGACGCCCGCGCCCAAGGCGCCATCTTCGTTATCGAAGGTTCGCTGACAGTTACCCTCGACGGTGTTGCCCATGACCTGCGCGCTGGATCTTTCGCTTTCCTGCCAGCCGGCGCCGCATGGACCCTTCGCAACCGCAGCGACGCAGCCGCAAAATTCCATTGGATCAGAAAGCCGTTTCAACCAGTCGAAGGCGTCGAGCCTCCGCCTGCGATCTTTACCCATGAAGACCAGCACGAAATCGGGATGATGCCGGATACGGACGGGGCTTGGGGAACGACGCGATTCATTGATCCCAATGATGTCAGATACGACTTTCACGTGACCATCGTCACCTTCAAGCCGGGCGGGATCATACCGTTCATGGAAACCCATGTCATGGAACACGGGCTCTATGTTCTCGAAGGTAAAGCGGTCTACCGGCTGAATGACGACTGGGTCGAAGTCGAAGCTGGCGATTTCATGTGGCTGCGCGCCTTTTGCCCGCAAGCTTGCTACGCTGGCGGACCCGGTCGCTTCCGCTATCTGCTCTACAAGGACGTCAACCGCCACGTTTCACTCTGGTAGGTGAGGTGACCGTTTAATATGGTATGCTCCACGAAACATGAGTCTTGGAGCATACCATATTCGCTCGATTTAAGTGCGTCCAGAAATGCGATAATCTACATTATGGAACTTATCGATATCGTGCTACTGATTGAGGCAAGATCGGCGGAGAAGCAGTTGAATGACAACCTCCACATCTATGTCGACGGCTCCTTTTCATCAGACACACAAACTGGTGGCTGGGCATTCGTGGTCTACCACAACGAAATTCAGATCGCCTCAGCTTCTGGACGCCTTCATGCTCGCAGTAACGGGCATACGGAAATCCTAGCTCTTTTACGAGCGTTGGAATGGATCGCTATCTCCAAGACTGGAGAAGACATTGTGGTCTGGTCCGATTCTCACTACGTCGTTGACGGCTGCAACAGGCTTTTGAAAATCTGGCGTAACAACGGGTGGAAGCGTGTGGTGGCAAACCCACGCGAGCGCAAGCGCGCAATTCCCGATCTGGAAGAGTGGCAGGCTGTAGACCGCACCCTCGCCGATCTCACATCAACAATCATTCGATGGTGCAAAGGCCACTCAGGAAGCACTGGCAACGAAGAAGCCGACAAACTTGCATCGGTTAGATTGCTGGACAGCGGCACTTGAAGATCGCTCAGATTTCCAAGGTAACCAGCACCGGCAAATGATCGGAGGCTATTCTTGTCAGCTTTGTATCGACTACCTCTGTTTCGATAACCTTTAATCCGCCAGAGATCAAAACGTGGTCGAGACGCAGAAATGGAAACCGTGATGGAAATGTCGATTTCCGGCGGCCTGGCAATGTCGAAGAAGTATGAGTCATCTGCCGTGTCAAAAGCCTGAAGGCCTTTGAGCTGGGAACGGCGTTCAAATCTGCCGCGACCACAAGCTTGGCCTTCGCAGAAAGTGATGGCTCTAGCCAATCTGGTCCTAGAAGCGCTCGCGCCTGCTCGTCTCTTTCACGGGCGCGAAGGCCAAAATGCGTCACACAAATATGAACCGTTTGACCGTCGACCATCACTTCTGCAAGCAACGCGCCTCTCTGCTCCCCCCGCGACGGCAGCATGCCCTGGTGGATAACCCGCGTCGGAAACGCGGTCAGGAGTGCATCGCCATACTGTTCTTCGGCAACGTTCAATGCGGAATGGAAATGCGACGTCATAGTGAGATGGCCGGCAATACATTCAGCCTGGTCTATACCGTCAGTTCTTTTTCGTCCGACATCGACCTCCTGGAGGCAAACGACGTCCGCATCAGTGGCGGCGATTACGTCGGCAATCCGTTTTGGGTCGAGACGGCGGTCTGTGCCAATGCAGCTATGAATATTGTAAGTGAGAAGCCGAAAGATGGATGTCATGCGGGGGGAACACCTTTGCCTGCAAATCGTTCCCTGATTTCGAGCCGTATGCTCGAACCACACGGCGGACGAATAACATGAAAAAAAAGATACTTCTCAATGGCCTATTTCTGATCGCGACGGCAATCGCCCTTTGGCTTAGCTACCGCGCGCTCAGCAAGTTTTCCGTCGATGATATCAAGACGTCTCTTACTGCTATACCGCTGAGCGGTTTCGCGCTTTCACTATTCTTTTGCGCCCTCTCCTATCTCTGCCTTTCCGGCTTCGATTATCTCGGTGTCCGCTATGCCGGTTGTCGCCTGTCATGGCGCAAAGCTGCTGTTGCGTCGTTTGTCAGTCTTTCTATCGGCCACAATGTTGGATTGGCTGCACTTTCGAGCGGCGCAGTTCGCTACCGCTACTATCGGCGATGGGGCCTGAAGAACGAGGAGATAGCCAAAGTCATTCTATTTTGTGGCGCGACAGTTGGTATCGGGCTTATCGGGCTTGCTGGAATTTGCCTTGCTCTCTTTCCTGAAAGTGCAGCCAAGATCGGCGGCATGGGCGATACCGCGGCCCGCTGGATTGGCGTCGCCTGTATTATAGCGCTCGCGCTCTATCTTGCCGCCGCCGCCAGGATCCGGGGTGAGATCCGTATTTACAAGTGGCGTTTTTCGCTGCCGACGTGGCAGATCGCAATAGCCCAAGTGGCCGTGGGTATTGCTAACTTCACCGCTGTCGCGGCATGCCTGTTTTGGCTCACCAAGTCATCGGCCGGCTTTTTCGAGACCACCACCGCCTACGTGATGGCCAATCTCTCGGCCCTTGTCGCTCACGTACCGGGTGGACTGGGCGTGATGGAAGCGACGATTTCCTTCATCATGGGAAAAGACGCCTCGATCGGTGCGTTGATAGCTTTCCGGGTCGTCTATTTCTTCATTCCCCTCGCCCTGGGTTTACCGATCTTTGCCGCCAGCGAATGGTTCGGGAGTCGGGCAAAAAACAAGAGCAACGCCCGTAATGACAGACAACTCCATGCAGAAGCCGCACGCACTTAAATAAAAGAGGTTGGATTTGAAATCCGACCTCTTTTATGCGCATTTGATCAAACGGTGCTGCTTATGGATTACCGGCAGAGAGCGTGTTTCTCCCTCGTCCGTCCTGCTTTGCAGCAGCTTTCGAAATTGCAGCACGCTTCGCTCTCTTGACAAGAGCATAAGGGGCCAACAGCAGATGCAACGGCCACCATGGTTCGCGTGGGTCGACAAGCCCTGTTAAAAAATGCAGATCTGTTTTGCCATTACCCTGCTCCGCCGGAAACGAGCGCAGTCCTCGAAGGCCGATGTTGAGGTTGTCCAGGGCATGAACCAGTGAATTGGCAGACTGATATGCGGCGGCGACTGCCGCACTATCCAAGCCGAGATGTTCAGCGAGCAAGCAGTTGCGCATATCCGTCAGCGCCTGCCGCTCTCTATCATCCCGCGTTTCGATTGCAACATCGAGTTCCGTATCAAGGCCGATCGAGCGGTGATTGAGGTTTGACGAGCCAACCCGGATAAATCGATCGTCGATCATGATTAGCTTGGCATGGACAAGCACTTCCTCATGACGTTTTTCCCTGCCGTCAGCCGGCACGATCGGATAGAGCGCACGGAATCGGCCAAAGCGATCTGCCTGTCTCAACTTCCGAATCATGCGATCTCGGTTTTCACCGAGCACTTTTCGCTCCAGATAGCCGTGGGAATTCAGCGTGGTGATCAAAACAATTTCAGGGCCATCCGGCTCTTGTAACCGCTTTGCCAACACATCCGCCACCTGTTTGGACGCGAAATACTGGCTTTCGATATAAATCAGCTTTCGTGCCCGCGCGAAACAATCGAGCGTCAACTGAGACGTCTCGCGCACGGATGCCCCGCGCCGGATCGCAGGTTCGGTCCGCGCAAACGCGACCTCGCAGTCGGAGAAAACGTGGCGAGCAAACTTTGGGAAGGAATGGGAGTAGCAACGCGGCCTCACCAAGTCCTCCCCTGTGGCTTGCCACCAGCGGCGTCTGGCGATTTCAGCGGCAACTTCTGCTGCTTCTCCATCCATTGCCATCTGCAAATCGTGAACGGGTTCGTACCGCTCGCCCTTAGGAGTCTGGCGCAGTGGATGGTCAGCGCGGTGCTCCGGCGTATCCCATCTTTTTGCAGTCAAATCGATGCCGCCAATAAAGGCGAGAGCATCATCGATTACGACCATCTTCTGATGATGCGACCCGCGAACGGCATGGCGGGTGTCGAGGCGGAGGTCAATCCGTGGATGGCTGCTGAGCTCGGTCTTGCCCAGCATGCGAAGGGATTTGCCGGAATAAATCGGACCCATCGCCCATACGAGAATATGAATTGAAAGACGGCTGTTATTTTCGACGAGAGACAACAGAAATTCCCCAAGCATCGGGGAAGAATGATCTTCAGGTGTCAGCCGGATATCCGGATTGAAATCCCAACCGATGATAAAAACCTGTTCCTGTGCCTGCCTCAAGGCGGTCGTCAGCGCAGCATAATAATTGGCGCCATCGATCAGAAAACCAGCGTTCGAAGCGACGCCCGATTTCCAGGCATTATGGCCAAGTCTGACAATAGAATCCGCCCCATTGCGATGACGACCGATAGCGGTTTCGAAATGTTGCATTGATGTCTGATCCCGGCTTGGATGATCGCGTTTCAGTTCCGCTCTACCTAGCCCCGCGTCTTGTCCCGATGTCTAAAACACCGGCCTGATTGAAGACGCAATGAACCCTTGGATTCGCGTATCACTTAACGATCCGCTGGTAAATTTGTTCCGCCCCTCCAGCTGTTTTAACTCAGCACTGACGCGGTGCAGGCCGTGTCGTTAATCACGGCTCGCACCGGTGCGGCTTTTCTCAAGTGCTTGCAGCATGGGATAGACGCTGAATTGGCCTTGCTCTGCTTTTTCAGTCAGTGTTCTGAGATATCCGCCTGCAGAACGGATGGTATCGGCACGTTCAAGCATTACGGCTATTGCGATGGCTGCCGCCTGGTCGCCCATTGCCTGCCGCGCCTTCAACCACGCGTCTGGGGAAACGCCGAGCATAGTGCGCACCACATCAGCCGCTCGCAAAATATCCTGCCACCCGCCAATGCCATCCTTCGCATAATCTGCGATCTGTGGGCAGAGCGACATAAACTTGGTGAGGCTAACTGCAACAGCACGCTTTTGCGTATCGGCCTCAGATGAGGCTGGCGCTGTTATATGTTCTTTGCCGTTTTTATCAGATTGTAGTTCTGTGTTTGAATTCTGATAGAGGCGCTCAGATCGGTCGTCATTGCCGCTCAATTCTTGTTCAGAAAGGCTTGAAAGATAAGCATTTTCTACTTCTGCCAGCATATGGTTAAGATTTAGTGCAAGGTCTTGCAGCTCCTGGCTCGGGATCTGACGGCCAGATGTCACACGAAGCGCTTGGTAGTCGAGAAGGTACGTGTCCCATTGTCCCGCGCGCTGCTCTTCGAGAGCAAGGGTAATGACCTTTGAAATATCACGCGAGAGCACGGTTATTTCGCCTCTCAGTGCACGGCTACGCTTGGCTTCGGCCCGTGCCTCTTCGGCGGCTGTGTAGATATCGTCGGCCTTCAAGGCAAACGGAGCGAGATCAAAGCCGAATGCGTCTTCGATCTCTCCACTTTCGGCTCTGCGGCAGTAGCGCTTACCATTTGCGCTGTCGCGCCGGAAAATCATACCCTTTTCGACAAGGCACGCGAGATGCCGCCGAATTGTTGCCGGCGCCATGCCGCGGGCTCTAAACGCAAGTTCTCGATTGGATGGAAAGACGATAATCGGCTGGCTGCCATCCAGTTCACGCTCAGTTGTGAAACTGACGAGGGCTTCAAGGACGCAGATGGTCCGGTCGCCCAACCCGTAGACGCTTCTGGCTTCCGTCAGCGCCCGCAGCAATTGCCACTTCTCGGCACGACCCGAACTGTTCGTTCCGTCGCCCTGCTGCAGTTCGGCCTGCCTTTGCCCTACCCGGGCCTGACGTGCCAGAACGCGGCCAGACATTCGTCCAGCGCCAAAGGGCGATGTTGCAATTCTTTCCATAGCGTTACGTCCCCTCTCAAGGAGACAAGTGACCCTATGGTAAAAGACAGCTGCGCTCTCCCGCAGACGCGAGAAGCTGAACACAGGATAGATGCTCTCAAAGCAAGACATCAGAGATGATCTCAACACAAGCGAACGCACGCAGATCTGCTGGCCGTGCGGATGGACCACGCGGCTGACAGATACGTCAATGCCAAGGATTTGAGGTCTCGGTTTGCCTAGCGAAAACCAAGAAATTCTCATCCATGGCAATTGCGTTGCCTATGGTCACCTTTTCAAAGGCAACAATTATCCTTCGCCAATTCATCGCTCTCGTTGAGTTTTGAAATAGCGTGAAATCTTGCTTCGCCACATGCCAGGAACACACCTGAACATATATCCTGGTCATGCTTTAGAGGGATTTGCTGTCGTTTAGCCATAACGGCACCACGGACCGGCTGATAAAAGCGCGGACCAAAGCACAAAAAAACGTTCACGATCGCAGGCATGCGGTCATGGGTTGACTTTTGAGCCCGAAAGTGATTCTCTTGGATTGCTACATAGAAGAGGGCTTCCGGAATGGCGACGTTTTGGGGGCCTTTTTTCTTGTCTCGATTGACGTCCTTCTCGTTAGAATTAACCTGCCAAGAGCAGGCATACATGGTCCCGCAAGCTGCGGAACTTTAAGCTTATGTCTTTCCGCCAGCCAAAAAGGCTGCGTAATCAGCGGCGAGCCTTGCCTCGAAATGATCGACAAACCCCGGATCTGCTTCAGCGAGAAACTCTACTCTGAGCCGGCGTCCCTGACGGTTGATCCGCGCGAACACCCGACCGTCCGGCCCGCGAATATCGTCCGGCTCTGGACGTTCGGCCGGTGCTTTGCCTGACAACCTGTCAAACAGCTTCTGGAAGCGGTCATCTGTTGCCGCCATGCGGAATTCCTGGCTTGCGATCAGACTTGCCGCTTTGCCCTGCCCTTGTTCACTGGACAGCAGCTGGCCAAGGGCCATCCACCGCTCGCGTCCAGCCTTCGGTGCTGGGCCGATGGCACGGGCAAAGCGGTCTGGAACGCTTTCTGCCACCTGGATCAGCCGGGACAATTCGCTTTTCTGAACGGAAAGGGCGTCACCGATAACTTTGCGATCAAAGCCGCGGTCAGCAAGGGCCTTGGCAAACAGAGCGCGCTCGATGAAGGTTAGATTGCGGCGCTCGGCATTTTCCTTGCCTTGCGCCAGCACCAGTTCGTCGTCGCTTAAGGGCCGGATGAGAGCTTTGACCGTGATCCCGAGCCGCTTGGCAGCGCTGAGACGCCGGTGGCCATAGGCCACCTGATAGCGATCTGCCTCAGTCGGATGACGACGCACCAGGATCGGAACCTGCTGGCCACTTTCTCGGACGCTGTCGACCAAAGCGAGGAAATCCGGATCGTCCCGTTCTTCATCGCTCAGACGGTCGGAGACGAAGGAGGCGTCGATCTTGTCGGTGGCGAGCGAAATTACGCGTTCGCCTTCGTCGATCGCCTGGCGCAACGCCCGTGCTTCCTCGGCCTCACGAGTGATGGAGGATAGGGTCAGGCCCATCGCCTTGATTGCGCCAGAGGCGGCGCGCTGGACAGGCGGCTGTGGCGGTGCGGCAACCGGCTTTTGCGTCTCTGCCGCAGGCTCAGATTCCGTTGGTGCGAGCGGTTGCGCAGAAGGCGCTTCTTCCGCTTCTGGTCGCGCGACTGATCCCGGATCGGAAAACAGAGCGCGCAATTCGCTTTTGCGGTTCTTTCCAATCATTCTTTTCGTCCCCACGCTGTGTGGATCAACTGTTCAATTTCTGCATTCACAGACTCGAGAGCCTCGATGGCGCGGTCATAAGTGCCGCGGCTGAAATTTTCGCGACCGACCTCATACAGCGTCTGCTTGGTGAGGCCCGCATCGGAGATCGCCGTCGATTTGACCATCGGTGAGGTCAGCACGCGTCCGCCAAAGAGGGAGCGCAAAAAGCCGACGATCTGCGCCTGCGGCCCATCGTTCGGCTCAAATCGCGTGACTAGGTAGCGCAGGAAGTCGAAATTCAGTGTGCCGCCCGCTTCGCGGACGACGCCGAGCAGGTCCGAGGTCATGAACAGGAACTGGCTCATCGAGGCAACATCGAGCATTTGCGGATGCACGGTGACGATGACTGATGTCGAAGCGCAGAGCGCCGATAGAGTGAGATAGCCGAGCTGCGGCGGGCAGTCGATGACGACCACATCGTAATCGTCGGCGACGCTGTGCAAGGCATCTTGGACCCGCGCGAAGAACAGGCTCTTTGCGTCGCCCGACTTGCGCTCGGCCAGTGCCCTTGGCGTCACATGTTCGAATTCCTGCAGTTCAAGATTGCCCGGCAGCAGGTCGAGATTGTGAAAATAGGTCTTGCGGATGATCTCGCGCAGCGGACGAACTTCGGCATCGTAGCGAATGGCGCCGTAGATCGTGTCATTACCGACGAGATCGAGTTCCGGCTGGTATCCGAACAAGGCAGAGAGCGACGCTTGTGGATCAAGATCGACAGCAAGTACCCGGTGGCCGGTCATAGCCAGATATTGGGCGAGGTGCACGGCAGACGTGGTCTTGCCGGAGCCGCCCTTGAAATTGGTGACAGAAATGATCTGCAAATGTTCGCCCCGTTCAGGGTCGCGCCACTTTACGTAAGAGCGCGCCTTGGCGACATTGCCTTTCTGTAGCGCCTGATCTGCAAGATAATGGCGCAGAGCATCGATGTCAGACAGAGAATAATAACGACGGCCGCCCGCGCCTACGACCGGTGCTGGGCCTTCGCCAGCCAAGGACAATTGCCTGAGATAGCCATCGGACACGCCGACAAGCCGGGCCGCCTCACCCGATGTGAAGGTGCGAAGAGATTTGGCGGATGCAGGTGCAAACAGCCGCTCGCGCATGGCTTTCAGCTGGGCCGAAAGGGCACGCGCATCTTCGGCAATGGTTTCATCGGCGGGGCGCAAAATCGTCTCCTGCTGTTCCGTTACCGTGTTGGGCGCGACCGCCATTCTCATTCTCCCGATAGTACCGCAGCTCTGCATCGAATGGTCGATGTGTCGCCACACCCACAAGCTCCGATCACTAGCCGGCAAACTGACTGATTCTCTCTCGACATGATATACGCGCAGAGGAAAAACTAACAGCATACACAGCTTGTAACGGCAGATGTAACGTTATCAAGCAATCTGACGTAAATTTGCCGCAGGTAGCGAGTCGCGTCAAGACGGCACGAAGACGCCTTTGCCGCATCGGAGAGCGGCAGCGCAGATCGTACGGCGGCAAATGAGGGAGCAGATGAGACCGGACGTTATGTAAGAGAAGCGACCGTTTCCGTCCCAATATAGCCTTCGCCGGCATTTTCCTTCAAATCGACGCCGGACAGCTTCAACCTAAGGGACTCGCGAACCAGCCAGGCGATTTTTTCGGCCGCGAGTTCGTAAGGGAGCCCGTCGTCGTGGATATTGGAAACGCAGTTGCGCTCACTATCGCGCCGCCCTTTGCGCGGCGCAAACGTGATATAGGCGCCAAGACTGTCGGGCACGCTGAGGCCCGGCCGCTCGCCAACGAGAACGATCGCGACTTGTGCCTGGAACGCGGCGGCCGCTTCGTCGCCAAAGGCTACGCGCGCTTGGCTACCGAGAATGACCGGCGCAATGGAAAAGCCACCGAGCCGACGTGCTGTGGCATGGTAGACTGCTGCGGCATGCCTTTGTACGGCGGCGGCCGATAGGCCATCGGCGATGACGAAGGCGACATCGTAGGCTTCTTGTCCCTGCGGCAGATCCTGATGATCAGGCGTGCGGCCGAGGTCGGGCCGGGTGAGATATGTGGCGCGGTCTTTTGCCAAGGAGCGCACAAGCACGGTTTTGGCTGGCGCCAGTTCGGCCGACAGGATATCGAAATCGACGTCGCCATGTACTGCATCCCTCGCCCTCGCATGAGCAAGTTGAAATTCCAGGACGGCAGCCGTCGGCAGGGCATCACCGGCTCGCCCGAGGCCAATGCGGGCACGGGTGGCGCTCCTGAAGCGGGCGAAGGGATCGAAATCGACGGGATTGCTCATGCCGATGCCTTGTACGAAAGAAGATTACGGGAAAACGCGTTGGACTGCGGCAGCGGCGCCAGCCGTCCAGAGCGGTCGATCATGCCCATGCGTTTCAGCCAAGCCTCGAATTCCGGTGCCGGTGGCCGGTTGAACTGATGACGGAGGCCGAGAATGTCGTGATAAGACAGGCTCTGATAGTTGAGCATGACGTCGTCGGCACCAGGGACCGCGATAAGGAAATTGACGCCGGCCACTGTAAGTAGCACCATGAGATTGTCCATGTCGTCCTGATCGGCTTCGGCATGGTTGGTGTAGCAAACATCTACGCCCATGGGCACGCCGAGCAGCTTGCCGCAGAAATGATCTTCCAGGCCTGCACGAATGATCTGTTTGGCGTCGTAAAGATATTCCGGGCCGATGAAGCCGACGACCGTATTTACCAACAATGGCTTGACGGCCCGCGCCACCGCGTAGGCACGCACCTCCAATGTTTGCTCATCGACGCCATGATGGGCATCGGCTGAAAGCGCACTGCCCTGCCCCGTTTCAAGATACATGACGTTGTCACCGACGGTGCCGCGCTTCAGAGACAGCGCGGCTTCACGACCCTCTCGCAGCATCGAAAGATTGACACCGAAGCCTTTATTGGCGCTTTCCGTGCCGGCCACGGACTGGAACACCAGGTCAAGCGGCGCCCCTGCTTCAATGGCCTGGATCGAGGTGGTGACGTGGGTGAGGACGCAGGATTGGGTCGGAATGTCGAACCGCTCCCGGAGCCTGTCGAAGAGATGCATCAGGCGAATGCAGGCGTCGAGATTGTCAGTGGCTGGGTTGATACCGATCACAGCGTCGCCGACGCCGTAAAGCAGCCCGTCAAGCGTCGACCCTGCAACGCCTTCAGGATCGTCGGTCGGATGGTTGGGCTGCAGCCGGCTGGAGAGCCGGCCGGAAAGGCCGATGGTCGAGCGAAACGCAGTCACGATGCTGCATTTAGCGGCAACCGTGATCAAATCGTGATTACGCATCAGCTTGGACACTGCAGCAACCATTTCCGGTGTCAGACCGGGTGCGAGAGCCGCCAGGACTTCCGTGGTCGCTTCGTAGGACAGCAGCCAGTCGCGGAATTGCCCGACCGTCATATGCGAAACCGGAGCAAAGGCCTGTGCATCGTGGCTATCGATGATCAGCCGGGTCACCTCGTCCACTTCATACGGAATGAGCACATCCTCTAGAAAGGTCTTGAGCGGCAGATCGGCGAGAACGTAGCGCGCGGCAACGCGGCGCTCGTTGCTGCTGGCGGCGATACCGGCCAATTGATCGCCCGATTTCGGCGGCGAGGCGCAAGCCATCAGGCTCTTGAGATCCTCGAAGACATGGCGCTCGCGCCCCAAAAGGATCGAATAGGATGCCATCGTCGCTCTCCTCTCACATGGTGCGGCGCCAAGGCGCTTATCCCGGCCCGAACGTTCCCCGCTTTTCATCTATTTTAACACGGTCGCAGGTTTGAACCTACGTCAAATGCGACGAAGCAAAGCGCATGCCAACGCTCCTTTGGAATGCGGTGCGCCCAGTTTTCATGAATGCGGACGGAACTCTCGGCGCAACGTTCGGTTCGGAGATCGACATCATGATCAAAAGGAGACCGTTATGAAGAAGTTTATCCTCGCAGCCGTATTCGCAGCAGTCGCAGCAGCCGCTTCGACGGCGTTTGCACAGACAGTGACGGAAAAGACCGGCGTCAATTCCGCGTTGGGCGTAGCTCCGAAAACGGCTGACTTCGTCAAGGAAGCCGCAAGCAGCGACATGTTCGAAATTGAATCGAGCAAGCTCGCCATGCAGCGCTCTGACGATGCCACAAAGGCATTCGCCCAACAAATGATGACTGATCACCAGAAGACCTCGGCAGAGTTGAAGGGTTTCGTGACGAGCGGTAAGGTCAAGGCAAAGATCCCCACCACGATGGCAGCGCCTTACAAGAAGATGCTGACGAAGCTGAGCAGCTTGCAGGGTGCAGACTTCACCAAGCAGTATCATTCCGACCAGGAAAAGGTTCACAAGGACGCTGTTGATCTCTTCCAGCGCTACGGCGACAAGGGTGATAACGCGCAGCTGAAGGCCTGGGCCGCGACAACTCGGCCTGCCCTCGAGCATCATTTGCAGATGGCAAAAGATCTGAATAAGTAAAGCCAAGATGAAGCAGATATCGCATTTGCGGCGTTGTGGTCGCAAATGCGATTTCTCTGTCGGCGTGCTGTCGCAAGACAAACATAACCACCGTCGAGCAAGACAAGACCAAGCGCAGACCGTGAAAAGGGAGCGAGGCAACCGGCCTACCTCCCTTTTTTAGTGCCCAGATTAGCGTGACACCCGCTGATGGAGTGCCGATACTAAAAATATTTTTGATTGTTGGTGTCGCTCGGCCTCCATTTTCGTGACGACGGTGTTGGCAAAATGACTTACATAGTATCGAAAATTTACGTGTGCTGCGCAATAAATGACAAGCCAGTTGAGTAAGTTAGAGAATAGATGGAGGAATCCGAAATAATATTAAAAACATATATTCATAAGTCGTTAACCATTGCGTTGAAAGCGCCTCAATCCGAAGCATTTTAGGAAATTTTTGATAAATTAAGCCGTAGTTTCTCATCGCTCCGATCTGGAGCCTCCGCACATGAAGTTGTGGTGCAATGAAAAATGAGGAATGCGCACATGAAGTGCTTTTCGTTGCCCGCGATCATTGCGGGCGCCGTCGGACTGTTTCTGATTTGGCTCCCAATGAGCCTTCAGGCTCAGCTGGTTCTGAGCCTTACGATCTTGGGCATCATGCTTGCCCTCATGATCAGACCCGATATCAAGACCTTTCGTCAGATTATTTTCGTTTGCGCTACAGTTCTTGCCATGCGTTATGCTTTCTGGCGAACCACGCAGACTTTGCCTGACATCTCAGAGCCGATCAATTTTATCCCCGGCTTCATCCTTTATATTGCCGAGATGTTTTCGTTGCTGATGATGGCGGTTAGCTTCTTCATCGTGGCGGATCCATTGAAGCGAGCCCGCCCCGCCATTCTCGCTGACGCGGAATGCCCGACGGTGGATGTCTTCGTTCCCAGTTACAACGAGGATCCCGAACTGCTGGCCTTGACGCTGGCGGCCGCGAGATCGATGAACTACCCGCAGGATAAACTGACCGTTTACCTGCTCGATGACGGCGGGACGGACGCCAAGTGCAGTCACAAGGACCCGCGCGTTGCCGTGCAGGCGATGAAGCGCCGCGAGCAGTTGAAGGCGCTCTGCGCAGCGCTTGGGGTCAAATACCACGCCCGGCGTGAAAACTCCCATGCCAAGGCAGGCAATCTGAATGCCGGGCTTGAGGTTTCGACAGGGGAACTCGTGGTCGTCTTCGATGCCGACCACGCGCCAGTGCGCGAATTCCTGCACGAGACAGTTGGCTACTTCACGGCTGATGAAAAGCTATTCCTCGTCCAGACCCCGCATATGTTTCTCAATCCGGACCCGCTCGAGAAAAACCTCGAGACATTCGCGCGGATGCCCTCGGAAAACGAGATGTTCTATTCTGTCGTTCAATGCGGTCTCGACAAGTGGGATGCCTCGTTCTTCTGCGGCTCGGCGGCAGTTCTGCGCCGAACGGCTTTGAAGGAAACAGACGGCTTCTCCGGCCAGTCCATCACCGAGGATTGCGAAACCGCGCTGTCGCTGCACAGCCGTGGCTGGCACAGTGTCTATGTCGACCGTCCGCTGATCGCTGGGTTGCAGCCTGAAACCTTCGTGTCCTTCATTGGCCAGCGCGCCCGCTGGTGCCAGGGCATGTTGCAGATCCTCATTCTCAACCGGCCTTTCCTGGCACGCGGCCTGACCATGGGCCAGCGCATCTGCTACGCCGGCACCAATCTGTTCTGGCTGTTTCCTGTCACGCGGCTGATCTTCATGTTCGCGCCGCTCCTCTACATCTTCTTCTCGCTTGAAATCTTTCAGGCCAATATTCTGGAATTTGCCTGCTACACGGCAATGTATCTGGTCTCTTCCTTTGCCATGCAGAGCTACCTCTATGGCAGGGTGCGCTGGCCCTGGGTTTCCGAACTCTACGAATATGTTCAGTCGGTGATGTTGCTCGGCTCGATCATCAGCGTGATCCGCAATCCGCGCAAACCGACATTCAACGTCACCGCCAAGGGCCAGACGCTGGAGGAAAGCCGGCTATCTCCCCTCGCCCGGCCCTATTTCGTGATCTTCGCCGTTCTGCTCGGCAGTGGTCTTTATGCTATCTGGCGCTATCTCACCGAGCCGATGTCATCGGAACTGCTGCTGATTGTTGCCGGCTGGAATTTCATCAATGTCGGCATCGCTGCCGCAGCCCTCGGTGTCGTATCCGAACGGCGCGAACGCCGCCGCAACCACCGCCTCCAGGTGCGCCGTCACGCGCTGATGCGGATCGCTGGTAAACTCTACTCGATCCTCATCGAAGACGCCTCGAGCGGTGGCATCGCGGTTCAGTTCATGGAAGGCGATCCGGGCCTCGACAAGGTTGACGGCGCTGTCGGCACGGTCGAGCTGCGCCGGGCCGGCATTGCCCGGAGTTTCCAGGTCGTGCATCGCAGTATCAGCGATCGCGACGACGGCAAGTCCTTCGGGTTTGCCTATGCGGAGCGCACGCCTGAAACCTTCCTGGCAATTGCTGACCTGATGTTCTCGGAGCAGTCTACCTTGCAGGACCGGCTGACCCGGCGCCAGAAACGCCAAGGCTATTTGCAGGCCTCACTCGCCTTCTTTGTCTGGGTATTTGCAGGCATGTTGCGGTTTTTCCAGTACACCGGCGGCCTCGTCAGCGAGCAGAAGGAGAAATCTTTCGACGACGCGCCCATGATGATCGACATGACCAGCGACGGCGGCGAAGTCCGGGAAAATCAACCCGACATGTCAGCATTGATGGGGGAGCGGACCTATGCTTAAGCACCGTCTTCTCGCCGCAAGAAGCAGCGTTACGTTGACCGCGTTGGCTGCGGCGCTGCTTTTACCCTACATTGCCAAAGCCACCGACCTGTCGTTGTTTCCGCGCGACGCTGCCTCTGTTCAAGCCACGGCAGGCTCGCTTGTCGGCAAGCCTGCTTCGTCCCAAGTTGCGGCGAAAGCGCTGATCCCGTTCAACCAGTCGGGGGACGAGCAGCAATTGGTCGGTGAGGACGATAGCCGGATCCTCTCCTTCTATCTCGGGGCGGACGCCGCCCGCGCCGGCGGCACCTTGCGGCTCGCTTACGTCAATGCTGCAGCCGTCTTGCCTGACGATGCCGTGATAGATGTGGAGGTCAACGGTCACTCTCAGGGGTCCTTCCCGATCCGCGGCCCGAATGGAATGGTAACGGAAAATCTGGCCATCGCTGCCCGCGATCTTGTTGCCGGAGAAAACACCGTCCGGGTGCGGGCACGCCAGCATCACCGCGTCGATTGCTCATTGAAAGCCGTCTATGAGCTTTGGACACGTCTCGATCCAGCCTTGAGCGGGTTCATCACCGATCGGCTCCTGCCGGCGAACGATGTGGCTTCGCTGCTGGCGGTTGGGCGCAATGGCGAGGGTAGCACCGATATCCGGCTGATTGCGCCGTCGCGGGAAGCGCTGACGCTGGTGCGCGATGCGCTGCCGACAATCCAGACCCTGGCACTGCTGCTCGGCCGAACGGACATCAAGGTGTCGATTGCCGAAGAGGCGACGGGGGGCCCCGGTATCGACCTCTATTTCGGCGATCCGCGCTCTTATCCTGAAACCGATTCCGGTAAGCAGGTCCTGGCCGCCGCCCCGCCCGGCTTTTCCGTTCGCCAAAATGGCAGCCCGGATCAGCTGACAGTTACCATGCGTGGAAATAGCCCTGCGCAGCTTGAAAGCCTTTTGCTCGCAGCCGTGAACGGATCTCTGAAGCCGCTGATCGATATGCGCAAGGTCACCGAGGCAGAGCGCCACATCACCGGTGACCGCGCCGGCCGTTATCCGCTGTCGAAAACGGGCTATAGGACCGCGCAGTTTGCAGGGCGCCTGTTCCAGACCACCTTCAAGCTGGACATGCCGGCAGATTTCTATCCCGGTGACTACGGCCGGATCGATCTGAAGCTGGATGCCGCAACAGCACCCGGATTGGCCGACGATGCGCAACTGCTGATCCGCGTTAATCAGAAGGCGGTCACTAGCCATGCGCTCTATTCGCCGGAGGGGGCGACGTTCAAAGGCAAGATGATCGAGATGCCGCTTCGCGCCTTTCACCCCGGCAGCAACGAAATCGAAATCCTGGCGGAACTGCCCATCGCCGCAGACGCCAAATGCGATCCTGCCAGCCGGGACGAGAGCCGGCCGCGTTTTCTTCTGCTTGACAGTACGGAGGTCGTCGTCCCCGAGGTCGCGCATATCGGCAGAATGCCCGATCTTGCTGCTTTCGCTGGTGACGCCTACCCTTTCACCAAGGGCAATGCTCTCGAGCTTTATGTCGCAACGGGTGACGACGCCACGCTTGGTGCGGCCATGACGATGATGGCGCGCCTTGCCCAGGCGGCCAAAGCGCCCATCGGGGTGACACTGAAACTCGGCAATCCCGATGATGCCGATGACAGCAATGCGCTGATCTTCAAAACCCACGGCGCGCAACTTGCCATGGCAAAGCCTGGCCAGAGCAAGGACGTCGACAACCTGACGACAGGAGGTATCAACACCCCAGCCTCGACGTCAGGCGAAATCGTCAATCATTCCGACGCCTTGCTCAACGCCTTCAAGGCCAGCACGGCCTTGGACGAGGATAGCCTGTCCTGGCGCTCCCGGGCGGTGTCGACCTTCTTTTCGACCTTCGGTGGTATCAGGCGTTGGCTGACCTATCTCAGCCCGGTGCCGTCAAATGTCACTGTGGAGCGAACGGATGTCCTGATGGAGATGGCGCAAACCAAGGCGCCGGGCGGTCACGCGGTCTGGACGACCCTGAGCGCTGAGACCAGCCAGGATCTGGAGACAGGCATCCGCGCCATCACGTCTGCCGACAATTGGAACGCTCTCAACGGCGCCCGTGGCCTGGTGCGCAAGTCCGATTTCGGCCTCGTCACCGTTGCCCCGGCTGATTACAGCTTTTTCCCGCTGGAAGACACCAGTCTGTCCAACCTGCGGCGGCTGGCGGCGGCATGGCTGTCCGACAATTTCAAGATCTATGTCCTTGCCGTCGTGCTGTGCATCGGTGCCTTCGGATGGTGGCTGGGCAATCTGGTTCCCCGCAAGGGTGTGAGGACGGACGTATGAGCCACGTAATAAAATTCTCTCTTGGCCTTTTGGCCGGGGCCGTCGCGCTGACAGCACTGTCGGCCAATGCCGAGCAGCATGCGCCACGACCGCGCATTGCAGCCCAGGCGCAAGCAGTGGAAGAGGCACCCGATGCCGTCGAGCTCGCCGGTCTCTATTATTTCGCAAAACAGGGCCAGATGGATAGGGTCTCCTCCGAAACCCGGCGGCTGCAGCTGAAATATCCGAATTTCATCCAACCGGACGATCTCTTCAACCGTGATGAGACCCCCAAAATCGATGAGGGTTCGCTTTGGGCGCTCTATGAAAAGGATGATTACGCCGGTATAGAAGCCGAAATCAGCCGTCTGGCTGCGGCCACTCCGGGCTGGGAACCGAGCGACGATTTCCAGGAAAAGCTCCAGCGCCGCAAGCTCCGCTTCGACCTGACTGAGTCTTTTAAGGCTCAGGACTGGCCGAAAGTGATTGCCGCCGGTGCCGCAATCGATCCGAAGACGGAGCCGGATATCGACCTGCTTTGGATGTTGATCGACGCCTACCGTGCCAATGGCATGTCCGATGCCGTCGTCCCCGTCTATCGCGGCATCTTGCTGCGCCAGGGCGATGACAGGCCGAGCGATGACGCGATCCTGATCACGCTGCAAAAGGCGATGGATGATTTTCCGGTCGATGAATTGCGCCTCACCATCGCCAAGTTTGCCACGGACCCGGCTCTTGGCGACAAGCTGCACGCCCTCCACATCGATCTGATGCGCCGGGAAATCCGCGATTATGTCGCTGATGACAATCCGCAAAAAGCGCCGAGCCAGACGGCGATCGATGCCTTGCGCCGCGAAGCGGCGACAGCGGCAAGTCCGAAGGATCTTGCGCTGGTGGGCTGGTACAGTCTGAAGACCGGCAAGCCGGTCGAGGCTGAAACCTGGTTCAGACAAATCGTCAAGGTTGGCGACGATCCCGAAGGCATCAAGGGGCTGTTCCTAAGCCTCAAGAAGCAGAAAAAGGATCAGGACGCCTATCTGTTTGCGACCGGAAAAATCGATGCCATGGTCAATGATAGCCCGTTCCTCGTCGAGGCACTGTCTTGGCCTTTTGCATCTGACGCGACCGGCGACATCGATCCGGCTGTGGTCAAAGCCTATTCGGCGGCAATCCAACGGACTCTCAATGCCGACCATGCCGAAGAACTGGCCTGGCATGCCTTTAACACGAAGCAATATGAGGCAGCCCAGGCCTGGTTTGCCAAGGCCTTTGAATGGAAGCCGGCGTCTGCCAGCCTGAAAGGCCTGGTTCTGACCGCGCTTCGCAAAGAGGATAAAGCCGGCCTCGAAAGGCTGAAAGCCAGCTATGCCACGGCCTATCCGGATGCATTCGCCGATCTGAAGGCAATCGCTGCTGTGCAGAAGGGCAAGGCCGGGCGTGACGTCGCGCCGCCGGCCCATGACGTCGAGCCGAGCTATCTCACAAGCTTCAAGCAGAAGCGCTACGGCGCCTGCCTTGCCGATTTGCGGTCGCTTGAAGCGCGGGGCGCGCTCTCCAAGGATGCTTTGCTGATCCGGGGATGGTGCCAGTACCAGCTCGGCCATTTCGTCGAGGCGAGAGCCGCCTTTACTGCAGCCCTCGAAGCGGGTGCCAATAGCGGCGACGATGCGGCTTACGGCCTGGCGCTGACGCTGTTGCGCAGCAATCTGGCTGATGACGCTGATCAGCTGATTGGCCGCTACCGCCTCAATCAGGCCCATGATCGGGAAATCCGCGGTGAGATCTATTGGCAGCGAGCTCGGGCGGCCTTCGATCGCAAAGCCTATCAGGAGACGCTTGATGCCCTCAACATCCGCATGCAGCTGATACCGGAGCCGGCGAACCTCAGCCAGATGCGTGCCTGGGCGCATTATCACCTCGGGCATTTTGCGCAGTCCCGCGCGATTTTTGCCCAACTCAATCAAACCACCAGCGATCCCGGCAATATGCGAGGCATCGCCGCTATCGATAACAGGTTTGGAGACCGCTGATGAAATTTCTATCCAATCTGCTCCTCCTGCCGCTGATGTTGGCCTCGGGCTGCACCGTTGCCGACGACCCTTTCCTCACTGCATCGACCGGGAAGCCGAAGTATGGACAAGCGTCGGCCCACGAAATTCCGCAGGCTATGGCACTCGCGTCCATTCCGGCGCTTGCTGCGAAGGTTGCCAGCACCCGCGAGACGGAGAAAGACGATGCCCTTGTACAAAGGGTCCTCTATCGCAACGGCAGCGACATCGCGGGCGAGAATGCCCTGACGCTGGAAACCGGGAAGCCTGGGAATATTCGCTTCCGCCATGGCCCAACAGTCGCCCAATTGGCGAGAGAACTGCGCGCGGCGTTCCCGGACGTTGTCATGCAGCCACTTCCTGCAAATCGGGCCAATGCTTACGGTCCCTATGGTCTGGCGATGGGCCGGTCGAGCGGCGGCAGTCGCTGTGTCTTCGCGTGGCAATTGATCCCGGCGAATGCGCAGGACCCGAAACCACATATTCTGCGTCTGCGTTACTGCGACCCGCAGATGAATGAAACAGTCTTGTCTTCATTGATGGATGGTCTGATCCTGCGGCAAAGCGCGGCTGCAGTCAGCTATAGCTACGCACCACCGGTCAATGGCTATGCCTCCGCCCAATCATCGCCGATGATCCAAGCGCCAATGAACCAAGCGGCTATCAACCAAGCGCAGGTGGCAGCTCAAGATGCCGACGCAGCGCCCGAGCAGCTGAAGCCGAAACTGGCCATCAAACACCGCGTAATTGCCGCAGCCAAGCCCGCAACGCCGCCAGCTAAGCAAGTGGCGACAGGGCCAATCATTCCACTGCCCGACTGACTTGGTTCAATAGCCTGTCATTTCCAGATAACCGGTGCCGGATTGGCTTCCGGAAAAGCGGATCGGCCCTTCCCAGTAGGAAAAGGTCATCGGCATCCAGCTTTGCGGATTGAGCGGTGTCGTCTTGATCGATAGGCCTTTGGCCGGTAGGTCCAGTTGCCACTCGACAGGCAAGGACCTTCCAGCGAACTGCGCCTGTTTAAGCGGGGTAAGCTTCAGGGCACCCGGCGGCATCGGTTCCGGCTTTCCGTCGGGTGTGATCCAGGTCGAGACCGTGTAGTCATCGGCCTTGCCGCGCAGGTGATAGCCCATCAGCTTGGCGCCGTCATCGAAATGCAGCGAAAACCAGTCCCAACCCTTCTGCTCGGCGGAAAGCGGTTGCGATGACCATTCGCGGTCGAGCCATGCCTTGCCGGTGACGCTAACGTCGCCGGACGGCAAATGCAGCACGCCGTCGACTGTGTAGAAAGGCTGCGAATAGTAGTAACTCGCCTGTCCTTCTGCCGATTTGACCGAATAGCCATTATCCCCCTGCGGCACCAACGGGCCGGTGGCTTTAAGGCCGAGATCATAGCCGAAATCGCTGCCATGGGCTCGAACCGCCAGATCAGCCATTGCATCTTTTGACGGATCGGCTGGCCCCTCCGCCGTCAATCCCCAGTCATCGATCCAGGCCTTGAAGGGCGCGAGGGTCACACCGGCTTGGCCAATACCGCCACGCGCAAATTTTTCGGCGGTATATTGATGCTCCGACGTTGTCAGCGCCGCATGCGCCATCCAGATTTGCGGGCTGTCCCAGCCCTTCACATCGCCGGGGGCAAGCGCCGAGCGAAATAGCGTCCACTGAATGCCATAGTCCCTGCCATCGCTACCCCTGAGATTGGCGGTCACATACCACCATTCAATCCGGTAATCGGGGTGAGGTCCGTGATCCTGCGGAAAGGAAAGAGCCCTGCCCGGCTGCGGCAGCGCAAAGCCTTGATCAGCCTTGGTGCCGAGACCGGCAAAGCCCTGTGCCATAACCGATTGGGTTGTGAAAACCAGCATGAGCACAATCAGGCAGAAACGGCGGATGTCAGCGCTCATTGGCAAACACTTTCAACAGATCCGTGGGCTTCAGCCGGGCGATACTGGCCAGCGGTATCAAGGCGGCAACGAACGCGGCGAGCACTGCAAAGCCGGCAAGCGACAGCCATTGCCACGGAAACACATGCATGGGCAGACGCCAGCCGAACGCTTCGACATTGACGACGGCGAGCAGCACCCAGGCGAGACCAAGCCCAACCGGCAGGGCCGCAACAAGGGTAAAGGTGGCAAGCACCATGGTGCGGAGTAGTTCCAGTCCCGTCAGCGCAGAGCGGGTCAGCCCCATGGCCCATAACGGCGCTATTTGCGGGAGGCGCATGCCTGACAGGGTGAGAAGGCTGGCAAACATCGCAATACCGGCGACGCCTAGCGTCAAGACATTCAGCGAAGCCGTCACGGCAAAGGTCTTTTCGAAGATCGCCAGCGAGCGGGTTTTGATGCTGGCCTGGTCCAGCACATTCTCTGCCGGCAAGCCGAAGTCTGTCACCAGCGCTTCTCGCAGGGCCGGCACCTCGCTTGGCGCCACCCGAAGCCCGAAACGCAAGCGCGACAGGTCGGTGAAATGGCGCACGAGGTCTGCTTGCGGCACCATGACATCTCCGGTCGGATTACCGTAGTCGGAATAGACCCCGAGGATCCTGGTTTTCCAGCCGCCCGGAAGCGTCAGCGGCGCGCCTGGTGTCAGCCCATCGCGGCGCATCATCTGTTCATTGATGATCACACCCTCGCCGCGCGCCATCTTGTCCCACACATCAGGCATAGCCGAAATCATCGGCCAATGATCGCGGTAAGTGGCGTCGTCAACAACGCCGTGGATGGTGGCGGGCCGTCCGTCGACATCGCCTTGCACCGTCCAGAGCGGTAAAATGGCGCGCACGCGTGGCGCCAGCCAAGTCTGCAAATGCTCGGCTTCTTGATCGTTGCGGGCTGTAACATAGAGTTCGGCGGCCAGTCGCTGGTCAAGCCAGCCAACAAAGGTCAACCGGAAGCTTGAGACCATGGTTCCGACGCCAATATTGGCCGAAAGCGCCAGCAGCAGCGCCATCAAGGCGAGCGACAGGCTCGGCAATTGCTGGCGGGTATCGGCGAAAAACCATTGCTGGATCGGGCCGCGCGCCGCCCGTTCCGCCAACCGTAGCAGCGGCACAAGCACGACCGGCAGGGCAAGCGCAGAGGCAAGCAGCAGCGCGCCGAGCATGGCAAAACCGGCAACCAGTCCCTTGCCGAAGGCCATCAGCGCGATGGTCGCGCAAAACAGCATAGCCGAAGCCAAGGCTTGAAACAGCCATGCCCGCTCCGAGGCCATGGCCCAAGCCCTTGGCTGCGCTGGTGCAAGCAGCGGCATGCGCCACACCTGCCAAAGGCTGTGTGCAGCCGAAGCCAAAGTGCCGAAAACAGCGATAGCAATGCCGGTTGCCCACCATTGCGGTCGAAACGCGAGCACACCGGGCACATCGGCCCCGTAAAGACCTCGCAGCGTCAGCGCCACATCTGGCAACAAAGCGGAGGCGACGAGATAGCCGAGCCCCACACCGGCAATTCCGGCGATGAGTGCGAAGACAACTAGCTCCAGAAACAGCAATCCCATCAAGGCTTGGGCCGAGAGCCCGAGGGAACGCAGCGTGCGAAATGTTGCCCGGCGCTGTTCGAAGGCAAGACGGACGGCGGCGTAGACGATGAATAGCCCGACGACAAAAGACAGCAAACCGAAGGCGGTCAGATTGAGGTGAAAGCTGTCGGTGAGCCTTGCCAGATCGCCCTCGCCGTCCGGCAGCTTCAAGCGCAGATCGGGTGCAAACTTCGCCAGCTGATCCTGGGTCACGGGGTGATCAGGCGAGACGATCATCCGGCTCACCGTGTCCTTGATGTTCAAAAGTGCTTGCGCCCGTGCGATATCGATAAAGCCTGTCGCAAAAGGCAGGTCTTTTACAACGATCAGCGGCGGCAGGGCCTGGCCCTGCAAGGCCTGAGCCGTCGCTTCCGACACAGCAAGTTGGCCGGGCGGCAGAAGGAACCGGCTGATGCTTCCATCCCCACGCAGATCGACCGGCTGTGCTGCGGCCGGCAGCGTCAGGGGATCTATGCCGACAATGCGTAGACGCAGGGTTCCTACACGCATTTCGCCTTCAAGGACGGGAGAGACTGTCCAACCGGCGCGCCGCAGCTTGATATACGTTGTCAATGGGATCGGTGATCCGTCACGGCTGACGATTTCGGTGAGCTGGTTTTGGCCCAGCATCGCCGCCGCCCGAGCGTAAGAGGCTCGCGCTTCGGCGTTGATCGCCTGAACGCCAGACCAAAGCGCCGTCGCCAGCGATAAGCCAAGCAGGAGCATAGCCAATTGCAATGGTCTGCGGCGCCAATGGGACAGAAGAGCAAGAAATGCAGTCTTCAACATCAGGCGACCCGCCCGGCGCGCAAATGCAGCCGCTGATCCAGCATGTCGGCCAGACGCGGTGAGTGGGTGACCATCAGCAGCGCAGCACCGGTATCGCGCACCAATGACAGCATCAGCGCCATGACTGCGTCGCCTGTCGCCTCGTCGAGGTTGCCGGTCGGCTCGTCCGCAAGAACCAGCTTCGGGCGGACTGCAAGCGTGCGGCCGATCGCGACGCGCTGCTGCTGGCCGCCGGAGAGCTGCTCGGGATAGCGGTTCAGCAGGGCGCCCAGCCCCAGTCGCTCGGTCAATTCTGCTTGCCATGCGGTATCATAGCGTTCGGCCAGTTTTGCATGAAAAGCAAGGTTGGCGCGGACATCGAGGGAGGGAATGAGATTGAACTGCTGGAAAATTAGCCCGACGCTGCCGCGCCGCAGACGCGCCCTACCCTTATCGTCGAGATGGGCGAGATCTTCTCCTGCAACATGAACAACGCCTGAGTCGGCGCTGTCGAGGCCGCCGGCCAGATGCAGAAGCGTACTTTTGCCACTGCCGGATTCGCCGGTCAGCGCCATGGTTTGCTGTGGCGCCAGCGTTAGGCTGACACCTTTGAGAACCTCGAGCGGACCTTCCGATGTGCGATAAACCTTCGTCACCGCGTCGAGTACCAGCACCATCGAAATCCTGCCCCTGCTTCTCGGCCCAAATCATCCGCTATGCGCACACATATGGTCTTATGGCAGGCGCGGGAAAGGCTTGCTCAGAAATTTTGATCCCAGCAGTCCGAAACGCCATGGCTGGTCGACCGCTTTGGTAATGCCAATACGGGGTCCGGAGACAATGCTCTGTAAGCCGCTCGCGGAGGTCAGTTCAAAGGGAGGAACGTTTACGGCCAAGCCGTTATGGCTGAGGTCTACACCCAATGCCTGGGCGAGACGGCCGGGGCCGGAACAGAGCAACCGCGCATCTACCGCGCCGCGCCGGGCCTGCATGCGCTCAAGCCCCCGGGTCGGCGCCAGCGCACGGATCAACACGGCGCTACCGGATCGGCAGACAATGTTAAGGCACCAGTGAATGCCATAGGAGCGGTAGACATAGACATGACCGGCGGGGCCAAACATAGCGCTGTTGCGCTGAGTAGGGCCACGGAAGCTATGGGAGGCGGGATCGTCAGGCTCGTAGGCTTCGGTTTCGACGATCACACCGCCTACGCCATCAAGATACAGTCCGACGCCGATCAGTTCCTCGGCAATATCAACAGCAGATCTCGCAAAGTCCATGAGCGGGATCTTACACAGCTGTCAGGCAAATTCGACACCTATCTCGGAGATTTTTCGCCAGCGCACGACGCAGTGAACTTTCTTACCGCCATCCAGCAGCAGGTCGAACTCATCGGGAAGTTCCAAAAAGTTATCGCCGGTCAGCTTGGCGCCTGAGGCAGAAATGTTTTTGACTATGCAGTTAAAGGTCGAAAAGCCGCTCTTCAAGATGATGCGTGCTGCTTTCAACGTACGCATACGTTGATCCTTACGGTTGTTCTCCATCTCTGACCCCCGTGTCTCTCGCCTCGGCAGTATTGCGCAGCTGGTCATTTGTGATGATGGCTGCTTGATTTGGATTATCGCAGCAAGGTCGTAAATATTTCGTCCATTTGAGATGCCATGACTTTAGGGCTTATCTGATCAAGCAACCGATCCATTGCTTTGCGTGCCCGTATCCAGTCGCTGCCACCATGGGTCGAGCGCGCACGCGCGAGTGTTTCGACGATCTCCGCCTCATGAAAACCTTTGACAAGGTAAGGATAATCCTCACCAAGCAGATCGATGGCGTCGTCCTGCGCGTCGTTAACCAGAACATTTGCCCCACAGGCGGCCGCAATCACACCTTTGGTGAAGGGCTTGAACCGCTTGTCATCCGCAGAGGTCTTCAGGGCGCGAATACAGTAGTGAAGGCTGTAGTCGCCCATCCGTTCCAGGGTGGAGTTCATGGAGCTGCTGACCGCAGCATCGTGAAAATCGACCGCCTGCTCGATTTGCGGTGTGCGGATCGTGTTCGGCATATAGCCGAAATAACCGGCCCGGTAATGATCCTGATTGCGGTTGCGAAGGCCATAGACGCGTTCATCCGCACCATGCAGCAAAAGCTTCACCTCGCCTCGTGCTTCAGGCATCGAAGCAAGCTGGGCACGCATAGCTTCGCGCGCCCTGAAGGAACTTGCCAGATGAATGTCCACATTCTTTGCGACCATGCTGTCCAGCGGAAGATCGACATAGTCGAAGCAAATTCCGCGGCTGCGGCTGTGAAGGATCTCAAGCGCTGCCGCACCAATCGACATGGCTGCGCGCTTGGTAAAAACGTAGATCGCGTCCTTCGGCTGAAGGCTGGCCCAGATCATCTGCAAACCCGGAATCCGCCGGTTGGGCAGGGCTGCCATATTGAACCTGTATTTATCGCCGATATAGGGCTGAGCCAGCCGAGCCAACTGGAACGACCGCATCGTCGTGCTGCCGAATTTCAATGACGATCGGCGGTATATGAACCTTATAGGGTAGACCATATCAAGCCCGCCGCCTCGTCTGATCATACGCTCTATTCATGCAGAGCACTCCAGCCTGTCGTTCATCGATAGGAACTGACGCTCATAGCTCTCATAGTCGGCTGACGGTAAGCTGAATGACGCAGTTGTTGATAGGCTGACACTATGATTATGGCGAGAAACTGTCCAAACGGCGAGCAGTACGACGTAATTAACAATTACATCCCGCGCTCATGCCGTTTCAGCAGACAGTGCAACCTGAGAGAGTTTATATAGATCGAAGCAGAATTTGATGGGTTTAAAGGCCGAGGGCATCCTTGAGCGCCAAGCCTTCGCGAACCCGCAAATCGAGATCCGCCTCGATATGGTCGATGTGATGCAGCATCAGGGTGCTCGCCTTCGCGGCATCCCGCTGCTCCAGGGCCGCAAGGATATCCGTATGCTCAGAATGACCGCAACTGGAAATGCCGGAGCCGCCGTAGAGCGCAATGACCAGTGAGGACCTTGCCACCAACTCATCCATGAATTTCTGCAGGATGGCGTTGCCGGCGACCTTGGCCAGCATCAGATGAAAATCTCCCGATGCCTTGATTTCGGCACGCCGCGCAGCGGCCCCGCGCTGGTGCAGATGGTGCTGTTCGTCTTCTAGCTGCTTGCGGAAGGCTATCAGATCCTCATCTGTCAACCGTTCTACCGCCGCTGTAACGATGCCCGGCTCGATCATACGACGACAGGCGAAGACTTGTACGGCTTCTTCTGGGGTCGGATTGGATACAAAAGCACCCCTATTTCGTTCCGTCTTTATCAAGCCTTCGAATGCAAGCATTTGTAACGCGCTGCGGACCACCGTTCTGCTGACATCGAAAAGCAGTCCGACTTCAGCCTCAGAAAGCTTCGTTCCAGGGGTCAAACGGCGGTCGATAATGGCATTACGCAGCGATTCCCGGATGGTGAAGGCGCGATCCTCCAGATTTTGTTCTTGGAAATGGAGTCTCTCATCAAGCTTCATAACGTCACCCGTGCTGATGCATCTGTTGTACATCGAACCGCCGGAGACGGAAAGATGCCGATTGCAGACAAGCCGAAAAAGCGATTGCGTACAATTTCGCCATGAGCCGCAGACAATCGCTCGAATTTTGCGCAACTTTGCTTTCAGTCGATATCCCAACGGTCGCAGATTGAAGATCACTCTAGGAAAAACAAGGGTTTGAAAGGCACCGAGAAATCTGGCACGCGAGATGCATGGTGGAAAGCGGTCATTAAGGGATCGCAGCATGAGCCAAGCCGCCGCCATAGACATCGCCGCCGTAACCAAGGTCTACGGACAAACAACCGCCGTCCATAGCATCAGCCTGAAAATCCCGGCTGGAACCTATTGTTGCCTTCTCGGCCCTTCCGGCTGCGGCAAGACTTCGACGTTGCGAATGATTGCCGGCCACGAGAGCGTAACGACTGGCGACATTCTGCTTGGCAACACTAACATTACCGATCTTGCACCAGCCGCGCGCGGCACGGCAATGATGTTCCAGTCCTATGCACTGTTCCCGCATCTCGATCTCGTCGAAAACGTCGCCTTCAGCCTGAAGATGAAGGGGGTCGACAAGACGCTCCGGCGTGCGAAGGCGATGGAGATGCTGGAACTGATGCAGCTGCAGGCCTATGCCGACCGGCGGCCGGCCCAGCTTTCCGGTGGGCAGCAGCAGCGTGTGGCGCTGGCCAGAGCGCTGATTACCGACCCGGAAGCATTGCTGCTCGACGAGCCGCTTTCAGCGCTCGATCCATTCCTGAAAATCCGCATGCGGGCTGAACTGAAGAAGCTGCAGACATCGCTCGGGATCACCTTCGTGCATGTCACGCACAGCCAGGAAGAGGCAATGGCGCTGGCCGACCTGATCGTCATCATGAATGACGGTCGCATCGAACAGGCTGCCGATCCTCGCACGGTGTTTGAGCGACCGGCGACGGCCTTCGTTGCCCGCTTCATGGGAGATCACAATGTAATTTCCGGGCGCGTCACTGCGATCTCAGGTGAAACTGCCGTCATTTCTGTCGCCGGCGGAGCAGACTTTGCAGCGACCGGCAAGGCTGAGATGGGCTCGCCGGCCGACATGGCCGTCCGGACCGACCATGTCCGGATCGGCGAAAGCACGGTTCCAGGCTTCGGCTTTACCGGGTCCGTTACCAATGTCGAATATCGCGGCTCCACCATCAAGCTGATGCTGAGTGGAGCCGGCATCGAAGATTTCACCGCCATCCTAACCGATACCGCTTTCTACGCTCGGCCAGTCAAGGTCGGCGAAGCCATTCCCGTCTGCTGGGATGCCAATGATGCCATCATTCTTGGCAAAGCGGCGAAATAACCACCACCACAAAAAAACCAGAGGAGAACGTTTATGAGCAACACCAAGCAGCCGAAATCCGGCCTGACACGCCGGTCGCTGTTGAAGACGGGCGCTGCCGCTGCCGGTCTGGCCGCCGGTTCGGGCGCGATCACCGGCTTCCCGACCATCTGGGCGCAGACCAAGATCACGCTTCGCCAGTTCGGCACGGGCGTGTCGAACATCAACGCCATTGCCGAAAAGTGCAAGGCCGACCTCGGTATCACGCTCGAAATGACGGCGACGGATTCCGATGCCGCCGCTCAGCGCGCAGTCACCCAGCCGAACTCCTATGACATTGCCGATGTCGAATACTGGATCGCCAAGAAGGTCTTCCCGGCAGGCGTCTTGCAGCCGATGGAGGTCAAGAAGCTCAAGTATTACGACAAGATCGTTCCGCTGTTCATCGACGGCAAGCTGAAGTCAGACAGCACCATTGCCCAGGGCACCGCTCCACACACCGTCGGCTTCGTCGAAAAGCCGGGCGCCAAGACCTTTGCCAAGGCACCGACCGAGTGGATGACCATGGTGCCGACAATCTACAATGCCGATACGCTTGGCATCCGTCCTGATCTCGTCGGTCGCGACATCACCAGCTGGGCCGATATCATGGATCCGGCCTTCAAGGGCAAGACCTCGATCCTGAATATTCCGTCGATCGGCATCATGGATGCCGCGATGATCATGGAAGCCATGGGCAAGATTAAGTATGCCGACAAGGGCAACATGACCAAGGCCGAAATCGACAAGACGATCGATTTCATGATCAAGGCGAAGCAAGACGGCCAGTTCCGCGCCTTCTGGAAGAGCTTCGACGAGAGCGTCAACCTGATGGCATCAGGTGAAGTTGTTATCCAGTCAATGTGGTCGCCGGCCGTTGCCTCCGTGCGCGCCAAGGGCATTGCCTGCAAATATCAGCCGCTGAAGGAAGGCTATCGCGCCTGGGGCGGCGGTCTCGGCCTCGCATCGCATCTCAAGGGTGCCCAGCTCGACGCAGCCTACGAGTATATCAACTGGTATACATCCGGTTGGGTCGGCGGCTACCTCAACCGTCAGGGCTACTATTCAGCCTGCATGGAAACCGCGAAGAATTTCATGTCGGCTGACGAATGGGGCTACTGGATCGAAGGCAAGCCAGCCCAGGGAGATATCCTGTCACCCGAAGGCAAGGTGATGGAAAAGGCCGGTGCCGTGCGCGACGGCGGCTCCTTCGAAGAGCGCATGGGCAAAGTCGCTTGCTGGAACTCCGTCATGGACGAAGACCGTTACATGGTTCGCCGCTGGAACGAGTTCATCGCTGCCTGACACCAAAGGGCTTGAAATCTCTCTCGCCCCGGTCACCGGGGCGAGAAACCCGGCGCCTGTGCGCTGCTCGGATGAAGTTAGGGAGACGATTGATGGCAACAGTGAGGTTTTTGGGTGTCGGTGAGCCGAAGCCGAAGCGCGACATTCGTCTGCCGTCGTGGCTTCCCGCTTATCTGCAGGCAGCACCTCTTGCCTTGATCCTTGGCGGTTTCCTGCTGCTTCCGATCCTGATGATCGTCGTCGTGAGCTTCTGGGACTATGACTTCGCCCAGATGTATCCCGGCTTCGTCACGTTCAACTACACAGAAACCCTGGGCTCCTGGGTAACCTGGAAAACCTATCTCAATACCTTGAAATTCGCCGCCATCGTTTGGGGGCTGACGCTGTTTATCGGCTTCTGGGTCGCCTATTTCCTGGCTTTTCACATCAGAAGTGCTGCCATGCAAACCGTGCTATTTCTTGTCTGCACGGTGCCGTTCCTGACGTCGAACATCATCCGGATGATTTCCTGGATCCCGGTGCTTGGCCGTAACGGCCTGGTCAACCAGGCATTGGTCGGCATGGGCATCATCCCGCAGCCGCTGGAATGGCTGCTCTATTCCGATTTCGCCGTGGTGCTTGCCATGGTGCATCTCTACACGCTGTTTATGGTCACGCCGATTTTCAACACCTTGATGCGGATCGACAAAGCCCTTGTCGAGGCGGCGCGGGATGCCGGCGCCTCCAGTTGGCAGATCCTGACCAACGTCATTTTGCCGCTTGCCAAGCCCGGCATGGCAATCGGCACGATCTTTGTCGTGACGCTGACCATGGCAGATTTTTCGACGGTTCAGGTCATGTCCGGTGGTCAGAGCGCGTCGGTGGCGCTGATCATGAAGAACCAGATGTCGCTGCTGCAATATCCGGCCGCTGCCGCCAACGCCGTGGTGCTGCTTGTGCTCGTGCTGCTGATGGTGGCCGGCATCCTGCGCATCGTCGATATCCGAAAGGAACTCTAAGCCATGGTCAGGGAAAAACGCAGCCGCGAATTCTACCTGCTCGCCGCTTTCTTTGCACTGTTCGTGCTGTTTCTATACGGCCCGCTGTCGGCCATCCTGATCCTGTCATTCCAAGGCGAAAATGGCGGTCTGACCTTCCCTTTGAACGGCGTATCCCTGCACTGGTTCGCCAATCTGTTCGAGACGCAGGCCGTCGGCGATTTCGGTGGTGCCATCCAGCGCTCTATAACGCTCGGGCTTATGGTGATGGTCGTTACGGTGCTGGTGTCGCTGCTGGCCGGGCTTGCCTTCCGGCGAAAGTTTTACGGCGCGACCGCACTATTCTACCTTGCCGTCGCAAGCCTCGTCGTGCCGTCCATCATTATTTCCCTTGGGATCGGTGTTGTGTTTCAGGAGCTTGGTTTTCAGCCCAGTTGGTATAGTTCCGCGTTTGGGGCACATCTGACCTGGACCTTGCCCTTTGGCGTGCTGATCATGTTTGCTGTGTTTAACCGGTTCTCTCCAGCCTATGAGGAAGCCGCGCGGGACCTTGGCGCCTCCTCCTGGCAGACTTTCCGATACGTCCTCCTGCCGATGATTGCACCAAGCCTGATCGGGGTCGGGCTGTTTGGCTTCTCGCTCTCCTATGACGAATTTGCCCGTACCCTGATGACCTCGGGCAGTTTCAACACGCTGCCGCTCGAGATCTACGGCATGACCACAAATGTCACCACTCCGGTGCTCTATGCGCTCGGCACGGTAACCACTGTGTTCTCCTTCTTCGTCATCGCCTTGACGTTGTTTCTCATTCGCCGCCTGAGCCGCCAGCGTGGCACGGCCTGATACACTCCAGCTTCTCCTCGGATTTTCATGCGCATTGCTCTCATCAACCCCAATACGACCGCCAGCATGACAGACACGGCGGCCGATGCAGCGCGGCGCGTCGCTGCGACAGGTACGGTTATCCTACCGCTGACATCGAAAATGGGGCCAGTGTCCATCGAAGGCTATTATGACGAAGCGCTGGCCGTACCAGGCCTGCTGATGGAACTCGCCGCAGCAGAAAAAGACGGTGTGGACGCAGCGATCATTGCCTGTTTTGACGACACGGGGCTTGATGCAGCCCGTGCGCTGGCGGCCATCCCGGTGATCGGCATTTGTGAAGCGGCGATTGCGACAACCAGCTTCATTGCCCAGAAATTCAGCATTGTCACGACAATGGGCCGCTCACGTTTGCCAATTGAGCATCTCGTTCACCGCTACGGCGCATCGTCGCGCTGCAAGGTGCGGGCCGCCGACATTCCTGTACTGTCGCTCGAGGATCCCTCCTCTAATGCGCGGGAGCGGTTGCGGGCCGAAATCGCGAAGGCGCTCGAGCAGGACGATGCGGATGCAATCATTCTTGGCTGCGCTGGCATGGCGGATCTAACCGAGCAATTGTGCCAGGAGTTTCAGGTTCCTGTTATCGACGGGGTCGCCTGTGCGGTAAAGCAGGCTGAGGCATTAGTGGGGCTCGGGGTCCGGACGGCGAAAGGCAATGCCTATGCAGCGCCAGTTCGCAAACCGTATAAGGGCCTGCTTGAAGGTTTTGCGCCTGAGGCTCTTTGTTAGATATCATTGACCGGCACGGACATTGTTCTTGTCGCCATAGGCATTACTGAGACGCCGACAAGGAAAATAAGGGTAACTCGCCGGCGCCGTAGCCATGCGTTTGGCCGGATCGCCTATGGCTCATCATTGATGTGACTCGGTCCCTGCTCAAGGCCTTTGAGAACAGATAGCCTTGCCCCTGCGAACAGCCCATTCCCATCAGGAGGTTACGCTGTTCCTCGGTTTCGATCCCCTCGGCGATAACCCGGATATTGAGGCTTTTCGACATTGCCAGCAAACCCTCAACGATAACTAGCGCCGGTTGCTCCACCAGAAGCCGTGCAATGAAGGACCGGTCAATCTTGATGATATCGAGAGGCACCGTGAGCAGATGGGTCATGGAGGCAAAGCCGGTACCGAAATCATCCAGCGCCACCAACATTCCAGCCTCGCGAATTTGCTTGATCTGGTCGATGACCATTCGCTCGCGGTTGCCGAGGTAGATCGATTCCGTCAGTTCGACAACGATACGGTCCGGCGAAATGCCAGCGCCTTCCATCGCTCCTACGATCCGTTGCGCGAGATTGCCGTCGAGAAAATCGCCAGCGGAGACGTTGAGTCCAATCTTACCAAATTCAAGGCCCCGGTCCAGCCAGTCTCGGGCATCACGAGCGATATTGTCCAGGACGCAGGCAGTCAGGGCGCAGGCAAGATGGACGTCGGTCGTGGCTTCGTGGAAATGCGAGGCCGAAACGATGTCGCCGTTGCGGGTCGCCAGCCGGCTCAACGCCTCAAACCCGATAGGGGTGCCCGTGGCGAGGTCGACGACAGGTTGATAATGGGTCTTTATGCGCCTCTCCCGCAAGGCTTCGCTCACCTGCTGGAACGACCGAAACCGTTTTGCAATTTTGGATCCGGATCCCGCCGTGTATTCGATAAACTGCCCGCGACAGCGCTCCTTGGCTTCGTATAGCGCGAAGTCGGCGTTTTGGCGTACTTCATCGACGGTTTGATCCTTCCGGGCGATGGCACCACCGATCGTGCCAGCGGGATAGACGGTCTGGCCGGCGCAGAGACAAGGTTCTTTCAGGGCCGCGAGTACATAGGCGGCATGGTAGCCCAGGTCGACGCAATCTGTTCCTCGCACGATGACGGCGAACTCATCGCCCCCCAGACGAAAAGCGGTATCCGAGCCCGACATGCGCTGCAAGCGCTTGCCAACGGTGCGGATCAGGTCATCACCTGCCTGGTGACCAAAGGTGTCGTTGACCTGCTTGAGATTGTCGAGGTCGATCAACAGCAAGCCCCAAGGATTGCGGGTGACATCTTCATTGATCACGGTCTCGTTAAAACCGGTACGGTTTGGCAGACCGGTCAGCACATCGGTAAAAGCAAGGCGCCGACGTTCTTCCAGCCGCATTTCTCGCTCCAGCCCAATCGCGCAAAGATGGACGCAAGCTGAGACAATGCTTTGCTCGACTTCGCTGGGGCCCCGCTTTTTGCGGAAATAGAAGGCGAATGTGCCGAGTACCTTGCCGCCGGAAATAATTGGAGTCGACCAACACGCCAGAAAGCCAAGGGGCAAGGCTAGGCCCTTGAAGGCTGCCCAGTAGGGATGGGTTTCGATATCAGTCACGATAACAGGTTCACCGCGGTGCGCGGCAGTGCCACACGACCCGACGCCCTCGCCGGAGCAAAGGCCGTCGATCGCTTGGGCATAATGTTTTGGGATGGAAGGGCCCGACAAGTGGTGCAGCCGACCGAAATCATCAAGCGTCAACACCGAACACACGGTATCATCAACCATGGCCTCAACGGTCCGGCACAAATAATCCACGGTTTCCGCCAGGGGCTCCCCCTTGGCTATCTTCTCCAAAATTTTGTTCTGCAGCTTGATGAGCATATGTCGCCATTCCCGTGAACCGCCTCAATCTAGCCTCCAGGCATTAAAGGGCAGTTACAAATATTCGAAATCTCTTGTATATGATGTAACGTTGAAAAACTCTCTGAGAAGGCCGCAGAAAGACGCAATCCGTGAGGATGATTTACAATTGAAAAATATTTCCGCTCGAATTCGGTCGTCGCCAAGCAGCTGCAACACTGCCGAGCCTCATACGGCTCTGGATCGATGTGACGGATGAGCAAAGGAAAAAAGTGAGATCGTCTCAGCTTACGCGGAAAGCGCACTTTCGCCACACCGATCGCGGAACGTTCGGAAATAGTGCCGGATGTCGAGGCTCTCCTGCGAGAATCTGGTCTCCTCGACATTAGGCAAAGACATACCGGTCAGAAGGGCAGCACCTTCGGCCGTGCCGGTCGGGGTGCCGCCTTCGGCGATATGCACATCGCGTCCGGCGCAGTTTGCGAGCGCGCGCAAATAAAGCTTGTTTCGGGCAAAAGGCCCTTCGACCAGAATGGGACCGTCGGCCCCGACGAGTTCAAGCGACCAGGCGGTCATCATCGCAGCATAGAGGCTTGCGGCAGCGTGGGTTTGTGCCGCGCTTTGGGGCTCGTTCGTCCAGCGGCCACGACGGTTTGGAAAAGGTCCGGACCCTTCGACGACTGATGGAAGGCGCATGATGTCGCGTGCCAGCACGTCGCTCAGCGCTCCCTCGATCTCGAGCTCCTCGGGGGGCTGTGTCCCCTGCGTCAGAAGCTCGAACTCGCGGCCGCCCATGTAGCGGCAGGAGGGGACGGCATGGCCATGCGCGTCGACATTGGCAAGCGTATCGCGGGCCGGATCCAGGCCTGACGCTGTGCCACCGACAGCAAAGCCGATAATCCAAGTACCGGTAGACACAACGGAAAACGGCGGTTTGCGGCGCAGGAGGTGCGGCAGCAGCGAGGCATTGCTATCGTGAATGCCGCAATAGACGGGGATCGGATGCGAGAGGCCGATATGCTCAGCCAAATCGGGCAAGATTGGCCCCAGCACATCGAAGGCGGAGCGAAGTGGAGCGATCAAGCTGGATATTCCAAGGCTTTCGATCAGAGTGGAATAGGTGCCCTCCTGCGGTCGCCACAGATCCGTATGACACCCAAGTGATGTCGCTTCGTTCGCGGCGACGCCGGTCAACCGGAAAGCCCAGTATTGCGGATAGGTCACGATCGTCTTTACATCCGAAAACAGCTCCGGAAAGGCCGTCTTCTGAAAGTGTAGTTGTGCGCCGAGATTGAGCCCGCCGGGCAAGGCAGGCGATTGGGTTTCGCTGAAGGGCGGTCGCAGTCCATCATAGGCGGCGCAGACGGTTTCCGGATAGCGGTGCTCGTAATCGAGGACAGGCATGGCAAGACCGCCCTGCCCGTTCAGCAAGACAGCGCTCGCTCCGTGAGTGGTGATTGAAACGGCATCGAAGCCGGGGCCGCGCGCGAAAGCGCGAAGCGAGTCCAGAATGAAGGCCCAAAGGCTTTCGATGTCGAAATGCGGATATGGCCCGGTGTTTATAACGGCATTGGCCATCCGGCGCGCAGCCAATTCCAAGCCTGAGGAGGCTTGAAGTACGACCACCTTGGCATTGGTCTTGCCAATGTCGATGACGGCAATTCGCTCAAACACACGTGTCATGGCAGATGGAAAACCGGCTCGAGTTCGACAGCGACTGGAGATCGGTCGGGGTTGGTCGCCATGATATCCGCCATATGCGCCCACCAGCGCTGCATGACCGGATGGTCAGGAAGGTCAGCCATGCCGTGGTCCCGACGACGGGTCAAAAGGCCAAACAACGTATTGGTGTCGCGGTCGAGGTGGATGGAATAGTCGCTGACACCCGCCTCGTGCAGAAGATCAACCAGTTCCGGCCAGATCTCGTCATGGCGGCGGCGATATTCAGCTTCCATGCCGGGGTTGAGCTGCATCTTGAAAGCGTATTTTTCCAGATCGGCCATAGTCAGTTCCTCATGTCCCGCATTCTGCGCGCCAGGATCGGCAGGGCGATGGTGATGATCAGTAGCAGGCCGATGAAGATCGACATGACGATGCCTGGCACGTTCAGGAGGCCAAGGCCGAAGGTCACGAGACCCATGACAAAGGCCGCAATCACCACGCCACCAATGGTACCGGCGCCGCCGACGATCGACACGCCGCCCAGCACAACCATGGTGACAGCCTCCAGTTCCCAGCCCTGGGCAATAGACGGTCGGGTAGAGCCAAGCCGCGATGTGAGGCAGACGGCGGCGATACCGCTCATCAGACCGGTCAGCAGGAACAGGATGAACTTTACCCGGTCGACGGGAATGCCGGAGAAGCGGGCGGCGAGAGGATTATTGCCGATTACATAGACCTGACGACCGAAATTGGTGGCGTGCAGCAGAACTGCGAACAGTGCGGCGAAGCCTAGGAAGAGCGCGAATTCGAAGGAAAATACCCAGACGACATAGCCCTGGCCGAAATAGGCAAAACTATCAGGGTATTTGCCATAGGCCTGATCGCCCAGCACGATATAGGAAATGCCCCGAAACAGGCTCATCGTGCCGATTGTCACCACGATAGACGGCAGTTTCAACCCGGCAACCAGCAGGCCATTGAAGACGCCGCAGACAAGGCCGACGCCGATGCCGATGGCCACCAATCCTGGTGTGTCGATCCCAAATTGGGCAGCGGCACCCATGGCGGTGGAGGCCAGCGCAATAATGGCGGCCACGGAAAGATCGATTTCCCCCGCGATCACCAGCAGCGCCATCGCAAAGGCAATCATCGCCTTTTCAGTAAAATTGAACGTGGCGTCCGACAGGTTCCAGGCATCGAGAAAATAAGTGGAAGCGAGGGAATTGGCGACGAAGATGACAATAGCGACGCCAAACAGCAGCACTTCCCAGCTTGCCAAAAGACGGCGCAATGGGGTTCCGAGCGTATCGGGAATGCTGCGCCGGGAGACGTTCGATTCAACGGGAGAGATTGTCATGCCGTTACCTCTTGCTTGGCACTACCTGCTGCGCGGTCGCGCAGGATGATCCGGCCCTTCTTACGCTCGGCCCGGGCGTTGAAGACGACGGCGAGCACGATAACCACGCCTGAAATCGCCATCTGCGCAAAGGGTGAAATACCGATCACAGGCAGGGCATTCTTGATGACGCCGAGAAACAGTGCGCCTAGCACGGTGCCGGCAACGGAGCCGATGCCGCCGGCTATCGATATGCCGCCGATCACGCAGGCGGCGACGCTATCGAGTTCAAAACCATTGGCGATATCGACATAGGCCACCGCATAGCGGGAGACCCAGAGGTAACCGCAGAGCCCGGCAAGGCCACCCGACAGCATGAAGGCAAAGAACCGGGTCCGGCCAATGTCGATGCCAGCGTAGACGGCAGCGGTCGCGTTGCCGCCGGAGGCATAGGCGGAGCGGCCAAAGGGCGTGCGGCCCAGCACGACCCACATGGCTATCATCACAGCGACGCCGACCCAGGCTAGCACCGGCAGTCCTGCCACCACGATGCGTGGCAAGTTGAGAAAGTCAGGCGTCATCTGGTGGGCATTGACCCAGGCCCCGCCTGATAGAACAAAGGCCATGCCGCGATAGATGGTCAGCGTGCCAAGTGTTACGACGATGGGCGGAATCTGCAGCAACCAGACGAGATAGCCGTTGATGGCGCCAAGGGTAGCGCCAATCGTGATCGCAGCAACGATCAAAAGCGGTAGCGGCAGGCCGGGAAAGCTCGCATCGAGCATGGCGACGGCCATGCCGGAAAAGGCGAGATTGGCTGCTACCGACAGGTCGATGGATTTAGTGAGGATCACGGTCATCTGCGCAAGGGCAAGGATGATCAGGATCGACGTATCGTTGAAGATGGTCGCGAGATTGCCGGGCGACGCAAAGCCATCGGCCCGGGTTGAAAAACCGACGATCAGCAGCACGATAATCGCCGCCAGCGCCAGTTCGCGATGTTTCAGCAGGCTCTTCATGGTCATGTCCTCACGCATTTCCGGTCGCGGCGCGCACCAGGGTCTCCGGCGTCAGCGTCGCCCGCTCGAACAGGCCGGCCTGCAGGCCCTCGCGCATCACCATGACCCGGTCCGACATGCCGATGATTTCGGGGAGTTCGGAGGAAATCATGATGATCGACAGGCCTTCTGCGGCCAGTTGCGAGATGAAGCCATGCACGGCCGCCTTGGAGCCGATGTCGATGCCCTTTGTCGGCTCATCGAGAATGATCACCTTGGGCTTGGTGGCCAGCCATTTGCCGATTACCACTTTCTGCTGGTTGCCGCCCGAAAGCGTCCCGACCGGCACTGAGAGGGCTGCTGCCCGCAGATCCAGCCGTTCGGCATAATGACGCGCCAGCGAAAATTCGTTGGCGGCCCGCAGGAAGCCGCGCGCTGAGGTCCTGACCAGAGATGGCAGCGACATATTCTGGTAGATCGGCATTTGCAGCGCCAGACCATGGCGGCCGCGCTCTTCGGGGACGTAGACGATCCCGGCGGCAATGGCATCGGCAGGCGACCGGATGTCGAGCGCCCTGCCCTCCAGTACGACAGTGCCCGACGCTGGCCGGGTGATGCCGAACAGCGATTGGCATAGTTCCGAGCGTCCTGCGCCGATCAGGCCGTAGACGCCCAGAATTTCGCCCTTACGCAGATCAAAGGAAATGTCGCGGAATTCCGTCTCGTGGCAGTAGTTGGACACGGTGAGAACAGGTGCGCCGATCGCCACGTCGATTTTCGGAAAGGCGTCATGCACATCGCGACCGACCATGAGACGGACGATTTCATCCTGCGGCGTCTGCTGCAAGTTTCCGGCCCCGACCATCTTGCCATCACGGAAGACGGCATAATTTTCAGCGATTTCGTAGACTTCATCGAATTTATGGCTGATGAACAGGATTGCCTTGCCAGACCGTTTCAGGCCCTCGACGATCCGGAAGAGATCGTCGATCTCCTTTCGCGACAGAGCTGCCGTGGGCTCGTCCATGATAACGATGCGCGCCTCTACCGACAGGGCCCTTGCTATCGCCACGAGATGTCGCTGGGCGATTGAGAGATCCTTGAGCTTGATAGTCGGATCGATCTTGCTTTCCAGCTGCTCCATCAAGGCGCTTGCTTGAGTGTTGATGCTCCTCCAGTCAATGAAGCCGAACCGGGTTCTCGGCGCATGACCAAGGAAAATGTTCTCCGCCACCGTCAATTCATCGAACAGCACGGTTTCCTGGTGAATAGCCGTGACGCCGGCGTCAATGGCTGCCTGGGCATTGGCGAAGCTGACGGTCTTGCCATCAATGACGATCTCGCCTTCATTCGGACGGTAAATGCCGGTGAGGATCTTGACCAGCGTCGATTTGCCCGCCCCATTCTCGCCGATCAAGGCAGTAACCTGCCCCGGATAGAGGGCGATATCGACGCGATCAAGTGCCTTAACGCCGGGAAAGATCTGCGAAATGCCACGCATCTCGAGAATGGGCGCGCCGGCGTCAAGCGGTATTGCGTCTAGGCTTTTGGTTTGAACACTCATTATCATCTGCACCAGAGCGGGCCTGTGCGGCCAGGAACGGAAAAGGGTTCCCGGCGGCAGTGCCGCCGGGTTCTCATATCGATTGTTGTCCCGAAAGCGGGATGTTTGGAAATTAGAAGATCTTCGAGAACTGATCGATGTTCTTGGCGTCGTAGACAAAGGGATCGGCCATCGCAGCTTCGCCGTTGTCGCCGATCTTGATCTTGCCCATGCGGCCAGCGGGAACTTCCGTGCCCGGCTTGCCGGAGGCGTCACCCTTGACCAGGTGATAAGCGATCTGGGTGGCGGAGTAACCGAGGTCGATCGGGTTCCAGATGGCGAATTCCTTCGTCGCACCCGACTTAATGGCGCCAGCCATTTCCGAGGGAAGGCCAAGACCCGTCACATAGACCTGACCGATCTTGCCGGCATCCTTCACGGCCTGCGATGCCGCAAGCACGCCGACGGTGGTCGGAGCAACGATGACCTTTACATCGGGATGGGAGGTCAGGATGCCGTTGGCTTCGCGGTAGCTCTTGTCGGCGAGGTCGTCACCATAAACAGTGGTCTTCAGGTTCAGCCCAGGGAAGTCCTTCAGCTGCTTCTTCATCTCGGCAATCCAGATATTCTGGTTGGTCGAGGTGGTGGTGGCAGACAGAATGGCAAAGTCACCCGTGCCGTCAGGCAGATGATCGGCGGCCAACTTCAGGCACATCTTGCCGATCAACTCGTTGGAAGAGGGGTTGAGATGCATGATCCGGCCGGCAGGTGCGACACCGGAATCCCAGGAAATGACCTTGATGCCGCGCTGTGCTGCCTTCTTCAGGGCCGGAACGACTGCATCGGGATCGTTTGCGGAGATGGCGATGGCGTCAACGCCCTGAGCGATCAACGAATTGATCACTTCGATCTGGCCTTCCGCCGTCGTCGAGGTCGGGCCAGTGTAGATGATCTTGACGCCGCCGAGTTCCTTGGCGGCCTCTTCAGCGCCCTTGTTGGCGGCTTCGAAAAAGCCGTTGCCGAGCGACTTCACCACGATGGCGATCTTCATCTCGGCGGCCTGGGCCATGCCCGTGGTCGCTACGAAAGCAATTGCCGCCGCCCCGAACATCCGTCTTGAAATTTTCATATTGTCTTCCTCCCAGTGTTAAAGACCGTCAATCCCCCAAACGGCCCCCGAAACGGTCGTGTCGCTTCCCTAAGCGACCGAAGGGGTACCCTCCCTGTCGGTCGAGGCGGATACCTTGACCGTCACAAGCTTTATTCCTGCTGCCTCCACCATATGCGCGGCCTCATCTGGCACCGCATCGTCAGTGATGATGGTAGATACAGCCTCCAAACCGCACAGAATCATGCTGGAACGGCGGGTGAATTTAGACGAATCGACCATGACGATCAGCTCGTCAGCCTGGCGCATCAGCCGCTGCTCGCTCTGAATGACAAGCGCGTCAGGCTCCATGACGCCAAGCGCCGAGATACCCTGAGCGCCGATGAACATCCGCCGGGCATAAAAATTACGGATCGCGTCATTCTCGAAGGGCGACAGGATCAGGCTCTGGTCGCGATAGATCGCGCCGCCGGGCACATTCACCGTGCATTTCGAATGCTTGATCAGATGCTCGGCGATCGCAAACGAGTTGGTCATCACCTGCAGGCGATGGGCTGACAGAAAGTGCACCATCTGGAACGTCGTTGTCCCGCCGTTGATGATGATTGAGTCACCTTCCGCGCATAATCCGACAGCTGCACGCGCAATTGCGCGCTTTTTATCGATATTGACCGATTCTGACACCCGAAACGGCCGTGCCGCCAGATTGCCCTGCTGCGGCGGATGCACCGCTTCGGCGCCACCGCGTACCCGCCGCAGTTTTCCCTGGATATGCAGCGATGCGATGTCTCTGCGGATGGTTGCTTCGGACGCATCCGTCAATTCGGCAATATCCTGCACCGTCACCACAGGCTTTTCCTGTATGGCGCTGAGAATGATGCGATGGCGTTCGCGTTCGTGCATGGTGTCCTCCTGACGGTGATTTAGACTTAATGGAAAAATAATGTCAATCAAAAACGATCAAAAAAGATTATATTGCGCCGCACAATGAACAATTATGATCGTTTATGATTGACATTGGTGATTAAACTGCGCAATACCAAGGGCAGGATGGAGCGCCCACCGGAATGGACGGGCCTTGATAACACCTTGGGAGGACTTCCATGACGGACCAAGCCGCTGCGGGCAAGACCCGCCTTCTCGATAACAGATGGGATGATGCTTACGCTGCCACGCTCGATGAGCCCGGCAAGCTGCTTTATCGTTCCAATCTGCTTGGAGCAGATAAGCGCATCACCAATTACGGCGGCGGCAATACCTCGGCCAAGGTCATGGAAACCGACCCGTTGACGGGTGAAAAGGTCAAGGTGCTCTGGGTCAAGGGATCCGGCGGCGATGTCGGCACCATCAAGCTCGATGGTTTTTCGACACTCTACCAGGAAAAGCTCGAAGCGCTGAAGGGCATCTATAAGGGTGTTCACGATGAAGACCGCATGGTCGGCTTCCTGCCCCACTGCACCTTCAACCTCAATCCGCGCGCGGCCTCGATCGATACACCGTTGCATGGCTTTGTGCCATTTACTCATGTCGATCACATGCATCCCGATGCGATCATCGCCATTGCCGCCTCGACGAATTCGCGGGAACTGACGCAGACGATCTTCGGCGATGAGATTGGCTGGCTGCCCTGGCGCCGTCCAGGCTTCCAGCTCGGTCTTGATCTCGAAGCTTTCGTGAAGGCCAATCCTCAGGCCAAGGGCGTCGTGCTCGAAAGCCACGGCCTGTTCACCTGGGATAATGATGCAAAGGCCTGCTACGAGCTGACGCTTGCAATCATTAACAAAGCGATCGAATGGTTTGCCAAGCAGACCGAAGGCAAGGTAATTTTCGGTGGTGCGGTAACGCAGAGCCTTCCGGTAGCAGAGCGCCGCGCCATTGCCGCCCGGCTAATGCCGGAAATTCGTGGGCGGATCGGCAAGGCTGAGCGCAAGCTGGGCCATTTCGACGATCAGGATGCTGTGCTGGAATTCGTCAACTCCAAGGACTTGCATCCACTTGGCGCGCTCGGCACCTCCTGCCCCGACCATTTCCTGCGCACGAAAATCCGGCCGCTGATCGTCGATTTCGATCCGGCAAAGCCTGATGTCGATGCCGTCCTGGCCGGCCTCGATGCTGCACTCGAAGCCTACCGTGCCGATTACACGCGCTACTACGAGACCTGCAAGCACGACAATTCGCCTGCCATCCGCGATCCCAATCCGGTGATTTTCCTCATCCCCGGCGTCGGCATGCTGTCCTTCGCCAAGGACAAGGCCACTGCCCGCATCGCTGGCGAGTTCTACGTCAACGCTATTAACGTCATGCGTGGTGCTTCTACGGTTTCGACCTATCAGGGCCTGCCGGAGCAGGAGGCGTTCGATATCGAGTACTGGCTGCTCGAGGAAGCCAAGCTGCAGCGTATGCCGAAGTCAAAGAGCCTTGCCGGCAAAGTAGCCTTCGTCACAGGCGGTGCCGGTGGAATTGGTCGAGCGACGGCAGCACGGTTGGTTGGCGAAGGTGCCTGTGTCGTGCTGGCCGATATTGACTCAGGCGCGCTGTCGGAGACGGCTGCCGATTTCATCAAGCGGTTTGGCGCCGACGCCGTGCGCTCGGTTCAGCTTGATGTCACAAAGGAAGACGGTGTGATTTCGGCTTTTGCCGAAGCGGCTGTTGAGTTCGGTGGGGTGGATATCCTCGTCTCCAACGCTGGCATCGCCTCGTCAGCACCGGTCGAAGACACGACACTTGCGATGTGGAACAAGAATATCGACATTCTCGCGACCGGCTATTTCCTCGTGTCGCGCGAAGCCTTCCGGCTGTTCCGGCGTCAGGCACTCGGGGGCAATGTCGTCTTCGTTGCCTCGAAGAACGGCCTTGCCTCCTCCCCGAATGCATCGGCCTATTGCACGGCAAAGGCTGCGGAAATTCATCTTGCCCGTTGCCTGGCGCTGGAAGGGGCAGATGCCGGCATCCGCGTCAACACCGTCAATCCGGATGCGGTCCTGCGCGGCTCCAAGATCTGGAACGGCGAATGGCGCGAGCAGCGTGCAGCGTCCTCCAAGATCGAGGTTGATGATCTCGAGGAACATTACCGCAAACGGTCGATGCTGAAGCTGAACGTCTTCCCTGAAGATATTGCCGAAGCGATCTACTTCCTGGCCTCGGATGCCTCGGCGAAATCGACCGGCAACATCATCAATGTCGATGCCGGCAACGCCCAGAGCTTTACGCGGTAACGGCAACCTCATCCCGCCCCATTTGCGGCGGGATGCCCTTCTCTGATCATTGATCGTGAAAAATGCCGCATCATCGGGAGGAAACCATGACGGATATGAAAATCGGCGCGGATGTAATCGCTGCCGACAATGACAAGCGAGCCGCAGGCCTAGCCGCTGATTATCAGGCGATGGGCGAAAAGCTCGCGCGCACAGGCATCGATATCGATGCAATTACCCGCAAAGTGAGTGAGTTCTTCGTTGCCGTTCCCTCGTGGGGCGTCGGCACAGGCGGCACCCGGTTTGCCCGTTTCCCTGGCCTTGGCGAGCCACGTCACATCTTCGACAAGCTCGACGACTGCGGTGTCATTCAGCAATTGACCCGCGCTACGCCGAAGGTGTCGCTGCATATCCCCTGGGATAAGGCGGACCCAAAGGAATTGACCGCAAAGGCGGCAACGCTGGGTCTCGGCTTCGACGCGATGAACTCCAACACATTTTCAGATGCTGCCGATCAGACCCATTCGTACAAATATGGATCGCTCAGCCATGTGGATGCCGCCACGCGGCGGCAGGCCATCGAGCACAATATCGAATGTATCGAAATCGGCGATGCGCTCGGCTCGAAAGCCCTGACCGTCTGGGTCGGCGATGGCTCGAATTTCCCCGGCCAGAGCAATTTCACCCGCGCCTTCGAGCGTTATCTCGCCTCCATGGCCGAGATCTACAAGAAACTGCCCGATGATTGGCGGCTGTTTTCCGAACACAAGATGTACGAGCCGGCTTTCTACTCGACGATCGTGCAGGACTGGGGCACCAATTACCTGATTGCCCAGACGCTCGGCCCGAAAGCGCAGTGCCTGGTCGATCTCGGCCACCATGCGCCCAATACCAATATTGAAATGATCGTTGCCCGGCTGATCCAGTTCGGCAAGCTCGGCGGCTTCCATTTCAACGACTCGAAATACGGTGATGACGATCTCGATGCCGGTTCGATCGAGCCCTACCGGCTGTTCCTGGTGTTCAACGAATTGGTGGATGCCGATCATCGTGGTGTGCAGGGCTTCCACCCCGCGCATATGATCGACCAGTCGCACAATGTCACCGACCCGATTGAGAGCCTGATTTCCAGCGCCAATGAAATCCGCCGGGCCTATGCTCAGGCGCTGATCGTAGACCGCACGGCGCTTGACGGCTTCCAGGACGACAATGACGCCCTAATGGCAACGGAAACTTTGAAGCGCGCCTATCGCACCGATGTCGAGCCGATCCTGGCTCAGGCGCGGCTGAATGCCGGTGGCGCCATTGACCCGGTCGGCGCATACAGGGCCTCCGGCTATCGTGCGAAGGTCGCCGCCGATCGACCCGCCGTCAAAGGCGGTTCTGGCGGTATTATCTGAAACGAGCCAGTTAGACTGGGGCGGCACGTGGCCGCTCCAGTCTAACGGTGCGATTCGAACTCTCTCCGGCGAATTCTGGGGCTATGCATCGAGCTGGTGGAATGGCACACCTCTCGTGCCGGACTAAACTTCCATCGGAGCCCCCCGTGTCGAACCAAACCCCTCGCCAGCCGCAGCGCCTTACGACGCGTCAATGCTGTATCTGCCATAAAACCATGCCTGCCCGCCGACTTCACCCGCTCAGCACCATGCGCTCGGCGCTGGTCATGCTGATTGAGCAACAGGCGGGGCCGCTGCCGCCCGACGCCGAGATCTGCGATGACGATTTGTCGGCCCTGCGGCGTCGGCATGTCGAAGAACTACTGGAAGAGGAACGCGGCGAACTATCCGAACTCGACCGCCGGGTCATCGCCGATCTCGGCCGCGATGTCTCGACCGTGCAGGCTGCCTCGTCAGACGTGGACAGGCCAATGAGTTTTGGCGACCGTGCTTCTGATGCCGTTGCGACGTTTGGCGGCTCCTGGCGGTTCATCATCATCTTCGCGGTCATTCTGATCGGTTGGATGGCGATCAACTCCATCGGCCTGCTGCGCCAACCGTTCGATCCGTATCCCTATATCCTGCTCAATCTCGCCCTTTCCTGCGTCGCGGCCATGCAGGCGCCGATCATCATGATGAGCCAGAAGCGCCAGGAGGAGAAGGACCGCGAACGCGCCGAGAGCGATTACATGATCAACCTGCGCGCCGAGCTGGAAATCCGGCAGTTGCACGAGAAGATCGATCACCAGATGGCACGGCAATGGGAACGCTTGGCCGAGCTTCAGCAGATCCAAATCGACCTGCTCGAGGGAAAGAACGGCAAAAATAGCATGTAAGACTCATATTTATTAGCTTATATTAATATTAGAGTAATAAACGCCCGTTATAGATGGTCTTACAGGGAAAGGATCTTCCTCCGGCGTCCCCTCTGCCATTCCGCTGATCCTTTCACTCACCTGTGGCCGCCCGAAGGCGTCCCCTCGACTTCGGGAGTTGACTTAACACCGCGCTTAAAAACGCGGTGTTTTTTTTGCCCAATAATTTCGGGTATCGCCACACACTGGACCTCGGTGACTTTCAGTCGCTCTTGGCCACAAGGTCAAAGGTTCTAGGATCGAAATAAACTTCAACGGATTGACCGTCAGCGTCGATAGCGTGAGCCTGATAGCAACCGTCGCCGCTTCGGATTGAACGAACCTTCCAGCCTTCGCTTTCCAGCTTCCTCTGCAGGCTCTCACGTGGCTGCCAGTCTTTCAGCGGCACGGCGCATCTTTCGCCAGCCAAGGCGGACCCCATCACTGCATATCCAATGGCGAGTGCGAGAAGCACGGGTTTCATGGCGGGTGTCCTCCCGGAATTAGCGCCTATATTGCCGGCAAAGATATTAGCCGCGGGCAAGGCCTTAAATAAGCAGCGTTGGATGAACGGAATTGTTTTATGGACAAAGGCGCTGACAGTAAGCTGAATAGCGTCGTCGCTAACCCTCGTGGATCGCCTGGCAATTGCGGACTTCAGCTTGATGTCAGCAACGCAGCCGAAGGCTTTTTAGAAGAGAATGCACAGGCATGCGCCCGTTTGCTGGCGTGATCGGAGAACACATGCGAGTTTTGCTGATAGAAGACGACACCGTTCTAGGCCAGGCGATCCGCGATCATGTCGCCGGCGCCAACCACGCGGTAGACTGGATGCAGAACCTGCAGGATGGCGAAGCCTGCACCCGGGCGGTTGGCTATGGCCTGATTCTGCTCGATTTGCGCCTGCCGGATGGAAGCGGCATCGATTTCTTAAAGCGGTTGCGCGAGCGCGGCGACGTTACCCCGGTCATCATTCTGACCGCCCATGACCAGATTTCCGATCGGATTGAAGGCCTCAATTCCGGTGCAGACGATTATCTCGTCAAGCCCTTCAATCTCGATGAGCTGACGGCGCGAATGCTTGCTGTTGCCCGGCGTTACGCTGCAAAGCCCAACCCCGTGATCCGGCTCGGTGCACTGGAAATCAATCCAGCAGAGCGGCGGATTATGGACGGGACGGACGCGATCATACTCTCCAGCCGCGAATGGGCAGTACTCGATACGCTGCTCGCTCGGCCCGGTGCTGTCGTGTCCAAGGCTCGGATTGAGGAGGCGCTCTATGCCTTTGGCTCCGAAATCGAGAGCAATACAGTTGAAGTCTATGTTAGCAGGTTGCGCAAGAAGATTGGCAAGGACCGGCTGCTGACAATCCGGGGCGTCGGTTACTCCATCGGAGGTGCGGCATGAGTGGCAATGCGAAGTCTGTCTCCATCGGGCCGATGCCAAGCATAACCCGGCGCCTGCTGCTTTGGCTTTCAGCTGTCATCACTGTGCTCTGGCTGGTGGCTGCGGCTTGCGGCGCCATCGTCATGCAGACCGAATTCGGTGAGATTTTCGATAGCGCCCTGCAGGAAACCGGCGACCGGTTACTGCCGCTGGTGGTCGATGACATCATGCAGCGCGACCCACTGCAAAGTCCGATGCAGATCTTGAGCGCCATCAACCCGGATTCCGATGGCTATCTGATCTATCAAGTGCGGGATGGAAGTGGCCGCGTGCTGATGCATTCCCATGCAGAGGCGGCGGCACCTCTCCCGGCTCCGCTTACCCCCGGATTCTGGCAGAATGACAAATATCGCATTTACACGACCACCGCCGTTAGCAATTCCATTGTAGTGCAGGTCGCCGATTCCATGGTTCACCGGCATTTATCGGCCTTAGAAGCCGGACTTGCTATGTTGCTTCCCGTCATCGGGCTTGTGCCGATTTGCGTGATTGCCGCCTGGCTGATCATCCGCCGCTCCCTGACGCCGGTTGAGCACTTTCGTCAGGAGATCAGCGAGAAGGACCATGGCAACCTCGCCGAAATCGATCTGACACCTCTGCCTAAGGAATTGCAGCCGATTGGTCGCTCCGTCAATCTTCTGCTGAACCGACTGCGTTCGGCGCTCGATGCAGAGCGTGAATTTACCGCCAATAGCGCCCATGAGTTGCGCACCCCAATAGCAGGCGCTCTTGCCCAGACGCAATTGCTGCTCGCCAGATTGCAAGAGCCTGACGCCCGTGCCCGGGCAATACAGGTGGAAACCTCGCTGCAAAAACTGGCGAGCCTATCGGAAAAGCTACTGCAGCTGTCGCGCGCCGAGGCAGGCATTGGCTCGACCGACGCGCCAGTCGATCTCGTGCCGGTTTTGGATCTCGTAGTCGAGGATTTTCAGCGTTCAGGCGCGCGGTCGCTCGTCTATGACCGCCCGCTGGAGGTCAGCCTTCCCCGTGCAGTAAGCGAGGATGCCTTCGCAATCGTCGTGCGCAATATGATCGAAAATGCCACCCGCCACGGAAGACCAGACGAACCGGTGACCGTTGCTGTCAAGGAAGACGGTACGATCAGTGTTGTCAACGGCGCCCCCGTCCTTTCGCCCGAACAGCTGATCATGATCCGCAAGCGGTTCCAGCGGGCGAGCGCCACAACGCCTGGCTCCGGCCTCGGCCTCTCGATCATTGAACGCTTGGCCGATCAAATGAGCGCACGCTTCGAGATCCTTTCGCCAGCCAGCCATCGCAAGGACGGTTTCGAGGCGCGGCTGGTCATCTGACCAGCCGCCATTCATCGACCCGTCAGATCGTGCGGTCGTCCACTGCGCCGCGCCATTCCTGCGGCAGTTCTATGTCGATCGTGCTGCGACGGTCTTGCGCATGGCTGCCGATCACCAGGCGGTAGCGGCCGGGAAGAGAGCGGAAAGCGCCGAGTTCCACGTCGTAGTAACTCAGGTCACGAGGTGTTATCGATAGGCTCACCGTGCCACTCTCACCAGACTGCAAAGCAATCTTCGCGAACGCCCGCAATTCTTTCACCGGTCGTTCAATGTCCGAAGCCGTCGGCTCGACGTAAAGCTGTATGACGTCCGCACCCGCACGGGCTCCAGTATTGGCGACGCGAACACTGACTTCGATGCCACTATCCGCCATAATGGTGGTGCTCGCCTCGGCGGCATCCAAGCGGAAGCTGGTATAGCCAAGTCCGAAACCGAATGGAAACAGTGGTTCTACGCCGCGTGCATCATGATGGCGGTAACCGACGAACACGCTTTCCGCGTAGCGAACATGACCATCCTTGCCGGGGTAGACAGAGGGATCGCCGGTGATCGCAGCATTGTCCGTCAACCTCCTCGGGAATGTCTGCGGCAGCCGGCCTCCCGGTTCCTGGTCGCCTAACAGCAAATCGGCAACGACATGGCCGAGTTCCTGACCGGGATACCAGACCTGTAGAACCGCCCTCACCTTATCCAGCCAGGGCATTTCCACCGGCCCGCCGGTCTGCAGAACGACGATGCAGTTAGGGTTGGCGGCGCTGACGCGTTCGATCAACTCTTCCTGGCGCCCTGGTAGGCGCATATCGGGCAGGTCTTGACCTTCAGTATCCCATTGGCCGTTACGTCCGACGAAGACCAGCGCGACATCGGCCGCACGGGCTGTGTCCACAGCCTCCTGAATGGCCTCATCGCCCAGAACCTTCTCGACACCGAACCGGATTGCGGTGAGGTTGATGCCATAGTCGGCCGGCGGTGGGGACAGATATTCGACGGTGATCGTGTAGCTGCGGCCCGCTCGGAGATCGCGTACCTCTCGGATTTCGCTGTTGGCGGTGCCGAAGAAATTCTCACCCTTCGTCCAATCTGTCGCTCCGTCGATCACCAGTTCGCCATCGACATACAGCTTTGCAAGACCTGCATTGGTCATGCCGAAAAAATGCTGTCCGTTTTCTTTGGGAGTAAAAGCGCCGGTCATGCGCACCGAAAAATCTTTCAGCGACAGCTCGGATGACGGCAGATCGAACCAGAAGAATTCCCCATTCTGCTCGGTCACCACAATCACCGGCTCACCTTGGCATCCAACGCCCTTGTAGTAGCGGGCTTCGACAGCCCCTTCGAACAACTGCGCCAACCGACCATTGCTGCACCCGACTGCATGGGCAATGTCTGCCGTGCCCTGCAGCGCCGCCCGCAAGCCATCCAGCGGACTTATGGTATAATGCGCGTTGATCTGGGCGCTGCCGCCGCCCATTACCCGCGCCTGGGCTGAATTGGGTCCGATGACAGCAACTCGACGAAGACCGGACTTCGCCAGCGGCAGAACATCGTCTTCGTTTTTCAGCAGAACCGCGCCTTCTGCACCGAGCCTGCGGATCAGCGCTCGGTCCTGCGGCAGATCGTGCGCATGTTCCGATAGATCCGGTGCCGCGTCGAAGGCGCCGACGCGCTGCAGTAGGGTCAGGATACGGCCGGCCGCAGCCCTAACCGTTCCGGGATCTACCTGGCCCTGCCGCACAGCTTCGACCAGCTTGGCTCCTCGGTCGCGGCTGGGGCCTGGCATCTCAAGGTCGAGCCCGGCATTGACCGTTTCGGCGGTGGAATGCGAGCCGAACCAATCGGACATGACGATGCCATCAAAGCCCCATTGCTCGCGAAGAACCTGGGTCAACAGCCAGCTATGCTCACTGGTATAGGTCCCGTTCAAGCGATTGTAGGAGGACATGACTGCCATGACCCCCGCCTTTTTTACCGCCTGCTCGAATGGTGGCAGATAGATTTCCCGCAATGCTCGCTCGTCGATATCAGAAGACATCGTCTGCCGCTCGATCTCGGATTCGTTGCCGGCAAAATGTTTGATGGCGGCGGCCACACCTTGGCTCTGGACGCCCTTGATGTAGGCGACGGCGAGACTTGCCGTCAGCATTGGATCTTCCGAATAACATTCAAAATTGCGCCCGTTCAGGCCCGACCGATGGATATTGACGGTTGGAGCCAGGAGAACGCTGGCGCCTTTGCTCTTCACTTGCCCGGCAAGCGACACGCCCATTTCCGCGACAAGATCAGGATTCCAGGTTGCTCCAAGCGCGATCGCGACCGGATAGCAGGTCGCCTTGACGCCTCCGACCAGTGAACCGCCGCCACGGGCTCCGTTCGGGCCATCAGTCACTTTGATCTTCGGGATATTAAGCCTGTCGATGGCAACAGTCGTCCAAAAATCTTCCCCTGCGAGCAATGAGACCTGCTCCTCCAGGCTCATGAGATCGAGCATTGCTTCAATATTCATTGGCTCCTCCAAAATTGCTTACAGAGCTAGTCGTGACAAAGGGCGGGCTGCCTGTCACGGACGATTTTCCTTCCCCAGGATTAGCTCATCATCAATAAACCTACTGACTAATCGGTTTAATTTAAGCCTGCAAGTGACTGAAGTGCACTTGACGTCATTTCAGCATCTCGCCATTAACCGGAGATGCGAGCCCGAAGGAGGAGACGGTGTGCGCCTATGACTGAGGAGATTCCACCAGGGCTTGACTATGGGTCGGGCGATGAGCCGACCATTCGCCGCCGCAACTCAACGAAGGGCGCGGCGCGGCGTGAGGCTATTTTGCAAGCGGCATTGGCGCGGTTCGCATCCGATGGCTATCAGAATGCGGCAATCGCTGACATCGCTCAGGATGTCGGCCTGACGCTTCCCGGGTTATTGCATTACTTTCCAACGAAGGTAGATCTGCTTTTAACCATACTGGAACGGCGAGATCGCTCTGCCTCCACGATGCTCAAGGACGATAATCCGCACTGGCGCGACTTTTTGGCCCTTTTGGTCGATGTCACCCGTCAGAATATGGAAACGGACGGCGTGGTGCGGGCGTTTGCAATCCTCAATGCGGAAAGCCTCTTGAACGGCCATCCTGCGCAGACGTGGTTCCACAAGCGCAGCCTGCGATTCCGTCACGAACTCGCCTCTTCCTTCGCACGGGGCATGCTGGCGCATGAACTCAGCCCGGATATCGACCCGCAAGCGCTGGCAACCGAAATCATCGGGTTGATGGACGGCTTGCAAATGATCTGGCTGCGACTTGCTGAAAGCACTGACATGCACGCGATCTTCTCGGACTATGTTGCCCGGCTGATCCGCTCGATCGAGATCGATGCAGGCCGGTGACCGGTCGTCGGCACGGATTTGGAAGGGTCCGTTTCACCGCATCTACATCGGCTGGAAACCTGCGACATTTCAGTGCGTTTAGGCGTGTCTTCACGAAGACGTAATGCGTCTTGATCGTGGGGCTGCTTTTCATCGCACCTTTACTCTCGATCTTTGACATCAGGGTGCTTATGTCTGGGCATCGACCTAGGAGACGCCATGCGCGCCTCTTCGCCCGTATTTTAAGAGGTGAATAATCGTGACCGATTTGGAAGAGCCGAAAGGCGAACTGACATTGCGGACCCTGGCCATGCCGGCCGATACCAATCCCGCTGGCGATATTTTCGGCGGCTGGGTGCTGGCGCAGATGGATGCGGCGGCGGGTATTCGCTCCTCCGAGCGGGCAAAGGGCCGCACGGTGACGGCAGCGGTCAAGGAAGTCAGCTTCAAGCGCCCGGTCAAGGTTGGCGATACCGTCTGTATCTATACATCGGTCGAGCAGGTCGGGCGTACATCCATGATGCTTTATGTCGAATGCTGGGTTCGGCGGCAATTTTCACAAGAGCGTCAGAAAGTTACAGACGCTCATTTCATCATGGTGGCCCTGGATGGTGCGGGCTCCCCGCGCGTCGTTGATCCATGATGCTTTGAATTGCAGGCGATAACGGTTCACATAGCGTCGCGAAGATCACGGATCGTGAGTGCAAGTTTGCGCACGGCGTCCACGCTGGTCTGTGATTGCCCACTTCTTTGAAAGCCGAAGGAGACGAGACGTGGAACTTCCTCCATGACGGCGCTACAAGAGGCGTGAAATTCGCGGATGCCAGCCTGCCAGAAGGATGCAACCAGCTCCGGACGCACACCCCCACCCGGCATGATGGCAATTCGACCGTTTGCCACCTGCACCAGGTTTGTCAGTTGCTCGAGACCTGCGATAGCGGACAGAGCGCCACCGGACGTGAGTATACGGCCAAAGCCGAGCGTCACGGCTTGCTCCAGAGCTGCCGCGTGATCTGGGACAAGGTCGAAAGCCCGGTGCAGAGTTTTTTGAAGCCCAGATGCAGCATCGCACAGTTTCCGCAGCAATTCGCAATCCAACTGCCCGTCTGGCAGGCAAGCGCCTAGCACCACACCAGCAAGGCGGGTCTCACGGGCGGCGGCGATATCTGCGGCCATGACAGCTGCTTCCTCGCCTGAGAAGACGAAGCTGCCTGAGCGTGGGCGGATCATCGCATAGACCGGGATCGGCGCCTGAGCTGCCGCACGCATCAATCCATGGGAAGGAGTCAGGCCACCGCAATCGAGGGCCGCACACAGTTCCACCCGGTCGGCACCGCCAGCTATTGCCGCCTCGAGCCCCGCGACATTGTCAACGCAGACTTCCAGCACTGTCTGCGGCGCAGGTCCCAAGGATTTCCCATTCATCTCGTTCCCCATGTCTTATCCACGCCGCCACTTCAAGGCATGCGGCTTTTCCAGCACCAAAAGCAAGATGATCCCGCCGAAGCCAGCAACGGCGCCTAAAAGGGCAGTTCCGGAATAGTTACTGACCCCGGTGCCAAAGGCAAACAGCAGCGAGTTCAAGCCGCCGCTCAGGAAAATATTGACGGCGATCAGCGAGCTGCCGAGGCCGGCCCGGTCAGCAATCAGGTTTTGCAGATAGGTGATCGGTACGCTGATGATCGCAGCTGCACCCAGACCGGCGACGAGCGACAGCAGAAACACATGTTCCGGCCGCGACGCCAGTCCGAGACCAAAGAGATAGGCGCAATAGATCAGCCCGCCCACCGTCAGCGTCGCGACGCTGGATGTCTTGCGCTCGACATAGCCCCAGAACAGGATGAAGACGATCTCCAGAAAGGCAACAATACCAACGACAATGCCGACATCTGCTGTGGTGCCATGCGCCGGACCAGTCATGACAAGCGGCAGCACCACACCGTTCATCTGCAGCATAGCGGTGATCAGCCCGATGGCCGTAAGTCGCAGCAGCAGATGTTTTGATAGAATTTTCGATAGCGAAGACAGGAAGGCAAGATTGGTGGCGGCTTCCGCACGGTTTTCCGCCCTCGGCAGCCAGATTGAAAAGAGGAAAAAGCAGACGACCCCGCCAAGGCTTGCAAACAGGAATGCGGGTAGCATGCTTTTTTGCCCGGCCAGGAAAAAGCCAACGAGGCCCGGGACGACGACCCAGGATGCGGAGATGACGGCCCTGACGCCGGAATTGACAGCCACCAGTTCGCGCACTGGCATGTCTTTGGATGCCGCGCGAACATTGGCAAAAATCAGCGAGTTCAGCGCGTTGTAGACCGGCAACAGCAAGAGCGCGCAGCTGACGAAGACAATCTGCTCCGGCACGACGAAGACAAGACCGTAGCCGACAATGCCGAACAGGCTGACGACGATCATCGGCATGCGGAAATGGCCGAGGCGGTCAGCGAGGATGCCGACGGCGACGCTGGCGACGACATTGACGCAGGACGCGACGAAGATCAGCAGCGAATAATGGGTATCGCTCAGGCCGAGTTCGCGAATGCCGATGATCGACATGTAAGGCGCTGTGGTCGCACCTGACAGGCCAAAGAAGAAAATGGCAATGGCGCTGATCCTGATCCCCGGATTGCCGAGGATACTGGTGATAATGGGCGGCATGAGCGTTCTGACTAAAGACAGGCCTTCGGCAGCGCCGAAGGCCTTAGGGGATGATTGAGCGTGCTTTCGCGTGGACTCACGACCAGCGCGCAGAGACCTTGGCCGCGGGGTGATAGTCGAAATCCCTGACGAAAGGATAGGTCGGCTGCTTGCGACGCCGATTTGGCAACTGTTCGATATCCTGATTGATGACCCCGTCGGTCAAAGCCATCAGGTTCGGGTTTGAGATCGGCTGAAGTTCGGGAGACAGGTAGCCAGACTTAACGACAAGCAGGCGCACCGTCTTTGGGTCGATGCCATGCCGGGTGAAGTCGGCGATATTGTGATAGGGCCGACGCCGGCTGGCGAGAATAAGTGTGATGCCGTCGATTTGCACAACGGCCTGACGTTCCTCTGGCACACCGGTATCATCCAGCCGCAGCACTTCGGCCTCGACATCAACCGAAGGGCTCGCCGGATCGAGAGCGCCACCAACTTTCAAACGTGGCCGGCTGCCTAGGCCAGCTACGAAACAGGCGTCGACCGCGGGCCTGTCGGTGATGCCGCCAATCACGGCACCGTCGAAATTCCTGGCAATCAAAGCCGCCAGCACATCGGCTCGGTCACCGACCCCGCCACCGGTCGGATTGTCGCCGGAATCGGCCAGGATCACAGGGCGCGTTTCAGCTTTTTCGGCAAGATCAAGCATATCCTCTAACGGGCCGGTCACGGGGCCAAAACGGAAATCCGTGCGCGCCTGCCAGTAGGACAGAGCAATCTCATCAGCGACGCGTTTTGCTTCTTCACGGTCGGTGGCAGTGACCACAGCGCAGGCGGTCGCGCGAGGCTCATCGGCCCAGACATAACCAACCATCAGGTTGGCATCCCAGATGCCCGGTCGGCGGTCATGATCAGGCAGTTTCAGATAAAGGCTTTTCGCCGGTTCGTCTTCAGTCGAGGTCCGTTCACCCGGCAGCAGAACCGGAACCGGCGCCCAGGCCACGCCAGGCTTCTCGCCGTTGCGCAGCGTACGCAGCAGCATGGACCACGCGCGCACCATGGTTTCGCGCACGTCGATATGCGGCGCTGTCCGGTAGCCAGCGAAGATATCCAGCTGGTCGACGATTTTCTGGGTGACGTTGCCGTGAAGATCGTAGCTCGCCGCAACTGGGCAGTCGGGACCGACGATGGCGCGGGCAGCAGAAATCCAGTCGCCTTCTGCATCGTCCATGCCCTCGACATTCATCGCGCCGTGCATGGCGAGATAGAGACCGTCGAGCGGCAGCGCCGCCTGCAACCGCTCAAGAAATTCAGCCTTGAAAGCTTCATAAGTGGCGCGCGCCACAGGTCCGCCCGGCACGGCGCGAGCATGCAGCAGGGGTAGCGGCGTGACATCCTCCGCATCGATAAAGCTGAAATAGTCAGCTTTCAGCAGGTCGGGGCCGCGCACCACCCGAAAGTCCTCCGGCTTCATGAGGACGGGTGACGATGTGCTGCATTCCGTGTGAATGCCGCCGACGGCGATGCGAAAACTCATGCGGATAACTCCTTGGAGCTCAGAGGAAACTCAAAACAGGTTTCCCTGACAAACGAAAAATCTAGAGACGCGGCATCAGGGGAGCGAGTGCAGCAAACCGCAGCCAGTCCTTGTTATCTTTCGGCGTCCAGGCCGCTTCGGCAACAGCTGGAAGACGCGGGAAGACCAGATGGTTGAAATAGGCCCGGTTCAGAAAATGCTCGGACCAGATACAGGTCTGCACGCCCCGCATACGCGGACGCAAGTCTTCGGGGAAGTCGGCGACTGCCTCATAGGTATAGGTATGGTGCGGCGGCACGGTGCCGGCCCAGCTTGCCCCTGGCTCCTGCCAGGCTTCATCCTGAACCATATCGAGATAATAGGCCTGGCCCGGCGTCATCACCACATCGTAGCCTTGCCGCGCAAGGTCTAACCCAACCTCCGGCTTCTGCCAGGCCATCAGCAATGTGCCCTCTGGATCGACACCACCGCCATGGCTGACCTCATCCCATCCGGCCACGGTCTTGCCGCGTGCCTTCAGCATCTGCTGGATACGCTTCATGAAATGGCTCTGCAGGCCGAATGTGCCGTCAAGCCCCTGCTCTTCCATCAGCCTTTTTGCGAGCGGCGAAGCCATCCAGGTATTGGCCGCGACCTCATCGCCACCGACATGCACGAGCGGGCTTGGAAACAGCGTCGCCATTTCATCGAAGACGGTGCCGAGGAACTCATAGGTCCGCTCGATCGCCGGGTTCAGCGCGTTGTTGGGGAAGCCCTGTACGGATCGATAGCTGTCCGGCGCCTCCTGACCGTCGACCAAGTCAGGCAAGGCAGTGAGAATGGCGGTGCTGTGGCCGGGAATATCGATTTCCGGCACCACTTCGATCTGTAGCGAGGCAGCATGCGCGACGATTTTGTGGACGTCATCCTGGCTGTAGAAACCGCCGACGGGTTCCGCGCCATTGCCGAGCTGCGGCAACATCGGCTCGTCAGGGCCGCGCAGCACGCCCACTGTGGTCAGTTGCGGATAGGCCTTTATCTCCAGCCGCCAGGCTTCGTCATCGGTCAGGTGCCAATGGAAGATGTTGAGCTTCAGCCAGGCGAGAATATCAATCAGCCTGATGACGTCGTCCGTTGGGTAGAACTGCCGGGAGACATCCAGATGGCAACCTCGCCAGCCATAGCGCGGAGCATCCTCAATATGGCCTGCTGCAGGGAAGCGGAATTGGGCGGGCGCAGTCCTTGCGCCGTGCAGCATCTGCGCCAAGGCCGTCAGGCCGTATTGCCGGCCGGCAGCATCGCCATACGAGAGTGCGATGTTGGCCGCGAAATCAATCCGGTAGGCAGAGGCGCCAAGTGCGGGGTTTGCAGCAAACTGCAGAGCCTTGCCTTGCGCGGTAGGAGAAAGCGAAAATGGAATATGGGCCACGGCAAACAGCCGACGGTAGAGGCCGTTTACCTGCTGCATCGCTTGCAAATCGGCAAGAGCAGTTCCATCGGCTGGACAGAGCGTGACGGGCACGCTATCACCGGGCGTCAGCACCGCCTGCGCTGGCCAGGGGAGTAGAGAAAAGGGCTCTGTCACTTTACCTTCGGGCAGCAGAACTGGCGCCGGCTCGCTGAACCGACCCTCAAGAAGCAGATCATCGACATCAACCGCAACATGCTGGCCGCTGGCAAGGGTGAGATAGGCCGATTTTGCGCCATCCGTGCGATGTCGGGCCGGCCGCCATAGGCCCTGCACCGTAAAGCGCCAGGAGGCGCCAGGCTGCAACACAAAGCTTTGCGGCGGGGCGAATTGGTGGAAATTAGCATTGCGCATCAGGAACTGCGCGTTTTCGCAGGCCGGCGCATCCTTCACCCGAGTCAGCGATGTATAGGCAAGTTTGAAACCCTCGACTGGCTCCTCAGAGAGATTGGTGAGGGTGAAGACGAAGGCCCCGCCGGCATCGGCCTCGACCGGGTGCCACGCATTGTCGAGACGAAAAGCTGTTTCTGTCATGACGGTGTCCTCGCGCTTTGATTTTTAAGCTTAGTAATGCTCGGATTGCGAAAAAGTCCGGGCGAGCTCGGCTTGCCCAGCCGTTAGCCCGCAATCGACGGGAAGGCAGGTGCCTGTGATGGCGGCGGCCTGATCGCTGGCCAGGAAGAACACCGCATTGGCGACATCCTCGGCGGTGGCAATCCGCTGTAGCGCATACCAGCGCTTTGCCTCTTCAAACACCGCGGGATTGGCGGCGGCGCGGGCTTCCCAGGCCTGGGTGCGCACGGTGCCGGGCGCGACCGCATTGGCGCGGATACCGAATTTGCCATATTCAACGGCGATCAGCCTGGTCAAATGGATCAGACCGGCCTTGGCGGCGCTGTAGGCGGGGTGGCCGAACACGGCCATGCCATTGACCGAGGCAATGTTGACGAGGGCGCCGCGTGTTTGCTTCAACTGTTCTTCGAGCGCCCTGAAGGTCAGAAACGCCGCCTCAAGATTAAGCGCGTTGTCCTGGCGCCAGATCGCCGCATCCGTATCATGCAGGCTGACGGCCCGTGCGGCGCCGGCATTGTTGACCAGGGTTTTGGCGAGGCCGAGCTTGCCAATATCCGATGCCATAGCCGTGATGCTCGCCTCATTGGTGACATCGCAGACGATCGCTCGGAAGGTTCCGGTGTTGCCAAGCGAAGCCACGGCCTTGTCGAGCGATGCCGGATCAATATCGGCCAGCACGACGATGTCATGGCTATCAGCAAGCCTTGCTGCAATCGCGCGGCCGATATCGCCGGCGGCGCCGGTCACGACAGCGATGGATTTGGTCATGCTAGTCTCCAAGGATCTGTCGGTCGTCGCCATCGCGATGCTCGACCAATTGCTGCTTGATATGGCGCAGCGTCACAGTGGACAGTTTACGGTTTCGGTAGGCCACCAGGCTGGCGATGACATCGACCATGGCCAGATAGGCAAAGCGCGTCGAGGTCGGACGAAAGATATTGTCGCCTTCAGGCAGATCTATCCCAACGACGATTTCGGCGGCCTGGGCAACCACGCTGTCGCTCTGCGTCAGCGCAATTGTCGTGATGCCATTGTCTCGCGCAAGATCGAAGCAGCGGACCAGTTCCTGATTGCGTCCCGAAAAGGACGATCCGACGATCACGTCATTGCTGCGGGCCGCTGCCGTCAGCATCAGTTGCATATTGTGGTCGTTGCTGGCGGTAACCCGCGAGCCCAGCCGGAACAGCCGGTTCTGCAATTCCGTGGCAATCATCGACGAATTTCCGCCGGAACCGAAGGCATAGACCATTTCGGCGCGGGAAATCCGGTCCGCCGCCTTTTCGATGACGTCAGCATCGAGCGCGCGATGCATCATGAACAGCGCATTCTGCGCCTTGGTGATGACATCCTCGGCAACATCCTGCGGCTCTGTGCTTTTTGCCTCTGGGTTTAGATAGCGCACGCCGACATAGGCCGTCTTGGCGAGGTTAACTTTGAAATCGGAAAAACTCTGGCAGCCGAGCCGCCGACAGAACCGCGTCACCGTGGGCGGCGAGACTTCTGCCCGCGCGGCGAGCTCGATAATAGAGGCGCCGACGGCGAATTCCAGTTCGCTCAGCAAGATATCGGCGATGCGCTGTTCCGAAGGCGAAAACTGCGCTCTGTCCTCCTGGATGGTGGCGAAAATGTCCATGCGCCCCGCCGGCCGATTACTTAGGAGATTTATAGGCGATGCAGTCGATCTCGACCTTGCAATCAACCATCATGGACGCCTGAACACAGGCGCGCGCCGGCGGATGCTCGCCGAAATAGCCTTGATAGATCTTGTTGAAGCTCCAGAAGTCACGCGGGTCGTCCAGCCAAACACCACAGCGTATGACATGCTCGACACCGTAGCCGGCTTCATGCAAAATCTCGATCAGATTGGTGATCGCCTTATGAGTCTGCTCAACGATGCCGCCGGAAATGATCTCGCCATCCTGCATTGCCACCTGGCCGGACACGTGCAGCCAGCCATCAGCCTCGACAGCCCTGGCGAACGGCAGCTTCTGGCCACCGGCGCCGGCTTTTTCTGCCCCGTAGCGCTTGATCGTCATCGCAACCCTCATGCAAATTATTTTCTTATTCGATTGACAATTGACCATATAAAACCGATTTTGCCTAGGAGTTTTGACGGTTTCTGAAAATAATTTAGACTCCGAACCTGATTTAGATATAAAGGGTGCTGAAATGCGCGATCCCTTCAAGAACCCCTTCCCTGCCAGCGACGCGGCGCGTCACGCCATCTGGGAAATGCTGGTCCCGCGCGATATCGATGCCTTCCTGGCGGCGGATTGGTCGATGGTCGAGCACGATTTCATCGAAGACGGCTTTATTGGCGTCAATGGAAACCGCGATCCGAATCCGGACAATTGGCGGCTTGGCTTTCCAAATCTCACGGCCTATCGCGACGAGTGGCTGCGGCAGGCGCAGGATTTTGCCCAGCTGAGCCATGGCGAAGATCCGCGCACCGCGATTTTCTTCACCACGACGCTTGAAGAGATCGAGATCCAGGGTGAAACCGCCCTAGTGCGCAAGAAATTCGATGGCGGCATCAAGAATGCCGATGGCGGCTTCGATACGATGCGATGGCAGACACTCTATTATTGCCGTCTGCATGAAGGACGCTGGAAAATATCAGGCTTTACCGGCTATCTGCCCAATCCGATGGGCGCCGCCTAGAGCATCGCGCCGAAAACTGGAATCGGCATGATGCTCTAACTTTTTGTTTGCGCATCGGATGTGTCCGAAAACCGGTTCTAACTTTTCGGTCCGATGCTGTAAGTCAGGCGATTTCTCGCCTTTTCGCCCATCAACCGCGATTGGAAGCAGAACCATTGCGCATTTTCACCGCAGCTCTCGCAACCGAAACCAATACCTTCTCCCCGATCTGCATCGACCGGCGGGCGTTCGAAGCCTCGCTCTATGCTGCTCCAGGTCAGCATCCGGCGACACCGACGCTTTGTACCGCGCCGCTGACGGTTGGCCGGGAAGTTTGCTCAGATAAGGGATGGGAATTGGTTGAGGGCACCGCGACTTGGGCCGACCCCGCCGGCCTCATCAGTCGCGAGACCTATGAAGGGCTGCGCGATGAAATTCTCGGGCAATTGGCGGCCGCCATGCCCGTCGATGCCGTCGTGCTCGGCCTTCATGGCGCCATGGTCGCGGACGGCTATTTGGACCCGGAAGGCGATCTGCTGAGCCGCATCCGCGCTATGATCGGTCCGGATGTGCTGCTGGCCGCCGAGCTCGATCCGCATAGCCATCTCACCGCCAAACGCGTCGAGGCGGCCGATGTTTTCGTCGCCTTCAAGGAATTTCCGCATACCGACTTCGTCGACCGCGCCCGCGACCTGTGGCGCATTGTGGTCGACACGCTGGAGGGGCGTGTTGTGCCTGCCATGTCGGTGTTCGACTGTCGCATGATCGACGTGTTCCCGACATCGCGCCAGCCGATGCGGGGCTTTGTCGACAAGCTGATGCAGATCGAAGCCGATGATGCCGATGTGCTGTCGCTTTCCGTCATCCATGGCTTCATGGCGGGCGATGTGCCGGAAATGGGCACGAAAGTGATCGCCGTCACCAATGGCAGACCTGAAAAAGGCCAGGCGCTAGCCAAAAGCCTCGGCATGGAACTGTTTGCCAAGCGTGGCACCTTCATGATGCCGCAGATCGACGAAAAGCAGGCGGTTTCCCAGGCGCTAGCCAGTGCAAATCGCCCAGTCGTGATTGCCGATGTCTGGGACAATCCGGGCGGCGGTACGGCGGGTGATGCGACTGTGCTGCTGGCAGAGTTGCTGGCACAGGGCGTGAGCGATGCGGCGGTTGGAATGATCTGGGACCCGATTGCCGTGCAGATCTGCATGGCGGCTGGCGAAGGGGCTGAAATCCCGCTGCGCTTCGGAGCGAAATCGGCGCCCGGAACCGGCAATCCGATCGATGGTCTCGTCAAGGTGATGAAGGTCGTGCCCAATGCGGAAATGCGGTTTGGCGAGAGCATCGCGCCCTTCGGCGATGCCGCCCATATACGGCTCAAGGAAATAGACATCGTGTTGAGTTCGGTTCGTGTGCAAAGCTACGACCCGTCGCTATTCACTGCACTTGGCATCGATCCGACCGCAAAACAAATACTCGTCGTCAAATCCACCAATCATTTCTATGCCGCCTTCTCGAAGATATCAGCTGAAATCCTTTACTGCTCGGCGGGATCGCCTTATCCCAACAATCCGGCGGTGACGGCCTATCGGCGGGTGCGCCGGGATATCTGGCCGATCATGGCCGATCCCTTCACGGCTTGAGCGGACACGGAGACTGCACGACATGGAACGACCGACCCCGAAACCCGGCGATGCCCTGCTGTCATTATCGACCCCGCTGCCCGTGATCGACGAAGACAGACTTGCTGCCAATATTGTGCGAGTTCAGGGCTATATGAACGCCCACGGTCTCAGCTTTCGCCCGCATATCAAGACGCACAAGATACCGGCGCTGGCGCGCCAGCAGGTAGAGGCCGGCGCGAGCGGCATCAACTGCCAGAAAATCACCGAGGCGGAAGTTTTTGCCGATGCTGGCTTTAACGACATCCTGATCACCTTCAACATTCTCGGGCCTGAAAAGCTGGCGCGGCTTGCAGCGCTCAACGAGCGCATTTCGGGTTTGAAAGTGGTGGCCGATAGTCGGGTGACGGTAGAAGGTCTTTCGGCCCATTTTGCTGGCCGAAAATTTCTGTCGGTCCTCGTTGAATGTGACACCGGCGCCGGACGTTGCGGCGTACAGACTCCGGACGAAGCCGTGGCCTTGGCTGAAATGATTGCGGGTGATGATAACCTGCATTTTGCCGGGCTGATGACCTATCCCAAAGCCCATGGCGAGGCTGAGGTCGAGGAGTTTTTTGCAACTGCAATTGCCGCCCTCGCCGCCAAGGGCATCGGATGCGACATCGTCTCGAACGGTGGCACGCCGAGCCTGTTTCATGCGCATCTCGTCCCTTCCGCCACCGAGCATCGGGCGGGAACCTATATCTACAGCGACCGGGCCATGGCGCGCGCCGGCCATGGAAGTCTCGATGACTGCGCCATGCATATCCTCGCGACGGTGGTGTCGCGCCCGACGCCGGACCGCGCCATCATCGATGCCGGATCGAAGGCTTTGACATCCGACCTGCTCGGCTTTGCGGATTATGGCTTGATTGTTGATTATCCCGATGCCGTCATCACTGGATTGTCCGAGGAGCATGGCACCGTTGACTTGTCGAAGGTCGAGGGACCACGACCCAATATCGGCGACAAGGTCAGAATTATCCCTAACCACACCTGCGTCGTGTCGAACCTGTTCGACATCATGACCTTTCACCGCGACGGTGTGGTCACACGGGTGGAAAGCGTCGCTGCACGCGGCCTGGTCTGGTAAGCGCGCTGCTGACCGCCTCCTGAAAATCAAGAGATTGAGGTTACGGCGACATCGTAATTCTCCACGATGTCGCCGTAACGTTTGTCTCATCCGGCCTTTACCGTTTTTAGCGCGTCAGGCAAAGTTTCGGCCTGCCAATCGATATGACGTTCCAAAGCTTGGCCATCTGCGTCAAACAGATGGCAGTCACCCGCCTTGATGGCGGTTGCCATTGGCATCTCGGCCTGGATCGGAGCGGATCCCGGGAAGACCGCACAATAGGGTTCGCCGTTCGGTAAATTGGCGTAGGCGATGGTGCTGGCGCCGAGCCGTTCTATGACGGTTGGGGTCACCTTAATCGAGAAATCGCCGTTGCCGAGCGCCAAATGCTCTGGCCGAATGCCGAGCGTGAGGTCCTGGCCGAGCAACTCGGGGCGTCCCGTGACCGGGATGGTCACCGTTTGACCGTCATAGGCTACGGTTACGCCCTCGGGGCCGACGCCTTTGCAGGTGACCGGCACGAAATTCATCTTGGGATTGCCGATGAAGCCTGCCACAAAGAGATTTTGCGGCTTGTGATAGAGCTCCAGCGGCGCGCCGACCTGGGCGACCAGGCCGGCATGCAGCACCACGATCCGGTCTGCCATGGTCATGGCTTCAATCTGGTCGTGGGTGACGTAGATCATCGTCGCCTTTAGCTGGCGGTGCAGCCGGGTCAACTCGATGCGCATGTCTGCGCGCAGAGCAGCGTCGAGGTTGGAAAGCGGCTCGTCAAACAGGAAAATCTTCGGTTCGCGCACGATCGCCCGGCCGATGGCGACGCGCTGGCGCTGCCCGCCAGACAACTGGCCCGGTCGCTGCTGCAAACGTTGATCGAGCTGGAGAACCTTCGCGACGGCATCGATCTTCTCGCGGATCTTTGCTTCCGGCATTTTTTCCACGCGCAGCGGAAAGGCTATGTTTTCAAAGACGGACATATGCGGGTATAGCGCATAGGATTGGAAGACCATGGCAATGCCACGTTCCACAGGGGGCAGTGCGTTGACCCTTTCGCCATCGATAACGATGTCGCCACTGGTGGTATCGTCCAGACCGGCGATCATTCGCAACAGAGTGGATTTTCCGCAGCCGGATGGGCCTACGAAAACCATGAATTCTCCGTCGCGGATATCGAGCGACACGCCCTTGATCACATCGAAATGACCGAAGGATTTGACGACCTTGTTGAGATAAAGCTGACCCACGGCGCGGCGTCTCCAGACCAACGGCTGCCGAAAGGCGGCCGGGTAAATTATCGAACAAATCCGGCTGCGAACCTGATGATCCGCAGCCGGTATTATTGCTGTTACTTGTACTGATCGATGCCGGCAGCGGCCTTTTTCAGGGCTGCTTCAGGCTCGGCTTTGCCAGTGACGACGGACTGAACCATCTCGATCATCACGTTCTGGAAGCCCTTGTAATCCTTGAACAAGGGCTCAGGACCGCCATAGGCGATACCGTCGATGAACGGTTTCCAATACGGCTTGTCCTTGATCAACTGGTCAACCTTCGGCGAAGGCCGCAGCGGCGTAAGGCCGGAATCTGTCGTGAGTTCGTATTCTTCCTGCGGACCGGCCGAAGTGATGTATTTCGCAAATTCCGTTGCCTTGTCCTCGACGCCGGAGCCCTTGAAGATGGCCAGGCTGTCGGTGATCAACAGCGTGCCCGGACCCTTGGCTTCTGGGCCGAGCGGCAGCGTGGTGACACCCCAATGCATGTCGGTCTTCAGCAGGCGGTAAGCGGCACCAGAGCTGTTCTGGATCATGCCGGCCTTGCCGTCGAGGAAGATGGCACGGATTTCGTTCTGCTCGTAAGCGGTTGCGCCTTCGACGGAATAAGGCGTGATGTCCTTATAGGCCTTCAATGCAGCCAGCACTTCCGGGCTATCCATGACGATCTTGTCGCCATCGATGACCTTGCCATTGTTGGTGTAAACCCAATGCATGAACTGGTGCATTGTGTTGTCGAAGGTCTTTGCAGGCAGGCCGTAACCAGCGATGCCGGTCTTTTCCTTGATCTGCTTGGCAAAGGCGATTTCTTCAGCCCAGGTCTTTGGCGGGGTTTCCGGATCGAGACCGGCCTTCTTGAACAGGTCCTTGTTCCAGTAGAGCGCCTTGGTCGAGAAAGCGATCGGAACACCCCACTGAGTGCCGTCGAAAGTGACGGTGTCGACGATGTGAGGATAATAGCTCTTCTTTTCCTCATCCGTCATCGGCACCTTGACGATCAGATCGTTCTCAGCGAATTCCTTCAATGTGCGCGAGCCGACATAAGCCATTGCAACGGGGGTGCCGGCGGCAGCAAGGGTCGTCGCCTTGTCCTGGCACTGTTCCCAGCCGACGACTTCGGGCGCTACCTTCCAGCCAGGGTTCTTCTCTTCCCAGACTTTGATGTACTTTTCATGGATCGGGTCGATCTTGTCGCCACAATAGATCCAGCTGATTTCCTTATCTGCTGCAAAGCTCGAAAGCGCCGAGCTTGCCAGCAGGGCCAGCGTACCGGCCATGATGGTCAAAGTTCTTTTCATCGGTGGTCCCCCTTTGTTGACAGTCCTGTCTTTGACAGTCCTGGTTGCCTGTTAGTCCTGAAACCCGGTCTCTGCTATTTCACTGCCCCTGCCGTCAGACCGCTGACCAGATAGCGTTGCAGGAAGAAGATCACGATCATTGCCGGCGCAATGCCGACGAAACTGGCGGCCATCAACTCGTTCCAGACCACTTCCTGACGCCCGAAATAGGCGAAGAGGCCGATCGGCAGCGGCATGTATTCCGTCTTGGAGTTGAAGGTCAGCGCAAAGATGAAGTGCTGGGCATAAGCCGTGATGAAGGTGGTGATACCGACGACTGATATGCCGGGCATGGCAAGCGGCAGGATCACGCGACGAAAGGTGTAGAAATGGCTGGCGCCATCGACATAGGCAGCTTCTTCCAGTTCCCGCGGGATGCGCATCATGTACGTGCGCAACAACCAGATGGCGGTCGGGATCAGAAAGGCGATCAGCGGCACGATCAGCGCGAAATACGTGTTGAGCATGCCCGAAACCCGCATCAGCCGGAAGATCGGGATCAGCAGCACAGCGCCCGAGAACATGTTGACCGCGAGAAAGACGCCGAGCAACACGCCCCGGCCCTTGAACTCGAACCGGGCAAAGGCGTAAGCGGCCGGCACCACAAGCAACAGCACCACGATGGTTGCCGTAATCGAGATGAAGAACGAATTGAAGATGTAGCGGCCAAAACCTGGCACATGCTCCCACATCGTTCGGTAGGCCTCGAAGGAGCCGTTTTCGGGCCAGAAGCGGTAGGGCGAGGAAAACAGCTGGCTCAGCGGTTTCAGCGAGACCAGAAACCCCTCGACGAACGGCGCCAGTACGAAGGTCAGAAACACCGCAATGCCACAATAGATGCCGATGATTTCGTACCACTTGTAGCGATTGATCATCGCGTGCTTATTGGTGCTCATCGGGACTGCTCCTGCGAGAGGCGGCTGGTGACGCGGAAATAGAAGTAGCTGAAGATCGACAGGAAGATGCAGATCAGCACGGCGCGGGCGGCGCCCTCACCATATTTGTAAGAGCCGATTGCGGTCTTGTAGGTATCGATGATCATCGTTGTCGTGCTGCCGCTCGGGCCGCCGCGGGTCAGGATCCAGATGATGTCGAAAGAGTTGAATGTCGAAATCAGCGAAATCATCGACATGGTGATCATCGCAGGCATCAGCAGCGGCAAGGTGATGCGGCGGAAGCGGTAGAAACGCCCTGCCCCATCCGTCCATGCAGCTTCGTGCAGGTCCTGTGGGATCGACTGGATGGCGGCCAGGAGATAAAGCGTGACCATGGGCACGCCAATCCACACATCGGTAAAGATTGTCGCCCAGAAAGCCGTCGAACCGTAGGCCAGGAAGGCAACCGGGCCATCCACCAGGCCGAAGCGCTGTAGCATCCCGGAAATCATCCCGAACTGACCGTTATACATCCAGCCCCACATGAAGATGCCGATAGCCATTGGCACGATCCATGGCGGCATCGTGAGGATGCGAAACAGCGTACGTCCGGGAACGGCGCTATTGAGCAAACTTGCACCAAACGTGCCGATGATCATCTTGAACAGGACAGAAAAGAAGGTCCAGACAAAGGTACGGACGATGACATCGGCAAAGGTGGCGTTGAAGATCTTGTTGTAATTCTCCCAGCCGACCCAGTTGGTCACCCGCTTCAGCGAGGCATCGGTGAAGGAGAGAATGAAGGTGTCGACCAGCGGATAGGCAACAATGATGGCGATGTAAATGGTCGCCGGCAGAAGCAGGCACCAGGCGAAAATGACGGTCTGACGCTTCGCCTCCATGATCAGCTCCTCACGCCTTTGCCGCCAGCGCCGGTGCCGGTGCCGTGCCATGAAGGCAAGCGTCGTAACGGCTCCAGACTGGGGCGAGATCCACGACCTTTCGATCAATCCTGGCCTGGTCGAGCGCAAGGGCAAGGATTCCAGCCTCTATGGCGTCCAATGCCGAGACGGGCTGTTTTGCACCTGTCTGGATGAAGGCCAAGACATCGGCTGCCATCTGCTCGTCAGCGCCGTAATGCTGCGATTTCTCAGAGGGCGCGCTGTAGGTGTTGGCGACCAGTTTCTCATTGTTGCGGGCGTTGTGCACGTCAAGGAAACCGCGGACGAAATCACCCTCAGCCATGCCCTTCGAGCCGATCACGCAGAACCGCCTAAACTGGTCTGGCACGTTGAGATTGGTATGGAAGGTCATCGCAACGCCATTCTCATATTCGATGATCGCGGTCTGATAGTCGATGATATCGGCATCGCTGTCGAAAACCTTGTCGGAACCCTGCCAGCCGCTTGGCTTGCGATGATAGAGCTCCATATCGTTGACGCCGTCCTGCTCCGGCGCATTGTCGGGCACGAAGCTCTTGCGTCCGCCAAAGCTTGCGACAAAGCGCGGGCGGGCGCCGACGACGCCATTGTACAGATCAAGATCATGGCAGCACTTTTCCAGCATGAAGCCGCCGGTGTAGCGGCCATAGCGACGCCAGTCGCGCATGAAGAAGGCGCCGTGATAGGGCTCGATATGCTCCGACGCCTCGATGGAGACGACGTTGCCGAGAAGACCCTCCTCCTGTGCCTTGCGCAAGTCGCGATAAAGCGGCGAATAGCGCAGGACCAGACCAACAAGGAGTCTGTCGTGCCCGTAAGTGTGGAGAAGCGAGGCAAGCTCTAGGCTCTCTTCGATGGAAATGACGATTGGCTTTTCGGTAAAGACCGTCAGCCCAGCCTGCAGCCCGAGGCGAATATGGTCTAGATGCAGATGGTTAGGCGAGCCGATCATCAGCAGGTCGAAGCCGCCGGCGGCAATCAGTTGCTCCGGGGTCTCGTAGGATACACCTACGGACACCCCTGCCGCCTGCAGCCCAGGCAGGCCGGCGGGCGCAGGATCGACGTAGCCGACAATCTCGAAGGTCGGGTCGATCTCACTGAACACACGACCCAGATAACCAAGCCGGAAACCGAGCCCGATAATGGCGACTTTCATGCTACAATCATCCCCGTTACGTAATTTATTTTCTTAAGACTGCGGAGTTTTAGATAATTCGTCAATAGAGAAACCGTTCGCCCGACAATCTGTGAAAACTATTTTCACAGCTGCTCAACTCCAGAAAAAACCTTCTGGCGAATTCCGATCAGTGCTGCATTGTCGAAGTCGCAATTGCCTGAGAGGGCGCTTGTTCATTCCCGCTTGTTTTTTTGTTAATGAACCATACCAAAAAAATGCCAATCGTCTAGATGAAATTGTCTAATCCCCTAATTTTCGGGGGAACTAGCTGAAATATCAACGTAAATCGTCTCTGCAGACTGTTAATGAAAAGTCCAATCAAAGACGATTGCATAATTGGTATTGCCTTGGTATCGTAAATTCATAAATCGCCAACGCGCAGGGGACATGACATGCAGACGGATGTGCTTGCCTTTGCCAATTTGCAATCGCGCGGCGGCGGTCCGCTCTATGTCAAGCTGAAGGGTTTGATCGAAGAGGCGATACAAGCCGGGCGGCTGAAAAATGGCGATGCCCTTCCTGCCGAACGGGATATAGCCGAAGTGGCTGGGATTAGCCGTGTAACGGTTCGCAAGGCGATCGACGAGCTGGTGGCCGAAGGCTTGTTGGTACGCCGTCGTGGCGCTGGAACATTTGTGGTGAAACCGGTCCCGCGCATGCAGCAGCCGCTGACGCGACTGACGTCATTTACTGAAGATATGGCCCGGCGCGGCATGGTCAGCGGTTCGCAATGGCTCGAGCGCGGACTGTTCTTGCCTACACCTGAGGAAACCATGGCGCTGGGCTTGTCAGGCAGCGCGCGCGTCGCCCGTCTTGTGCGGCTGCGGACGGCGAGCAGCATGCCGATCGCGCTGGAGCGCACCAACCTGCCGGAGGATCTACTACCGGATCCAGGCAGCGTCGAAAATTCCCTTTACGCTGCACTCGGCAGCGCCGGCATAAGGCCCGTGCGCGCCAACCAGCGGATCTCGGCGGTCATCTTGAGTGACGAAGATGCGAAATTGCTCGGCATGCCCCCCGGTTCTGCGGCGCTGTCGGTACAGCGCATCGCTTATCTGGAAACGGGGCGGGTCATGGAAGTGTCACGCGCGCTTTATCGAAGCGACGCCTATGATTTGGTCGCGGAACTGACGATCGGCTCATAGTCGCAGGTCTCTGCGGTCGTTTCGCAAGATGCATTGAAAGAAGAAGCGGTGTTGCTTGAGGGGTTATCGAGCCGCGCTTCATGGCCGAACAGGAAGGGAAATGACAATGATCACGACAATGCGCCGGGAAATCGACGAGATTCCCGCAGCCGTACGCCGCATGCTGCGCGACAGCCGAGACAGCATCAATGAAGCCGGCTCCATGCTGCGTAAGCGAGATCCTGCCGTCCTCGTCAGCATTGCCCGCGGCTCTTCCGATCATGCGGCGCATTTCCTCAAATATGCCTTCGAGCTAGAACTGGGACTTGTGGTCGCCTCCATCGGCCCTTCGCTTGCCTCGATCTATCAGGCACCGCTGAAGCTTGATCGCGCCGCGGCTTTGGCGATTTCGCAGTCAGGCGCCAGCCCTGATCTGCTGGCTTTGGCCAATACGGCAAAAACCGGTGGTGCTAAGACCGTCTGCCTGGTCAATACGATTTCCTCGCCCTTGGCAGCGGCCTGTGACGTAGCCGTCGATATTCACGCCGGGCCAGAAATTGCCGTTGCCGCTACCAAATCCTTCGTCAACTCGATTGCGGCTGGGCTTTCGCTGCTAAGCATCTGGAGCGGCAATGCCGCCCTCGTGGCGGCAGTCGAGGCTTTGCCTGATCATCTGGAGCAGGCGCTTTCCCTGGATTGGAGCGGTTTGGTCGAGACGCTACACGGCGCCGATTCGCTTTATATGCTTGGCCGCGGGCCGTCGCTCGCCATCGCCTGCGAAGCCGCCTTGAAATGCAAGGAAACGTCGGAACTGCATGCCGAGGCCTATTCCTCCGCCGAGGTGCTGCATGGTCCGGTGTCGCTGGTGTCAGCTCATTTCCCAATCATTGCCTTCGCCGCCCGCGATAAGGCTGAGTCTTCTATTGCGGCAACGGCCAACGGGCTCGCTGCAAAAAACGCCTCAGTATTCCTGACATCAGCGTCAGCAAAGGAGGCGAGCCGCCTGCCCTTCGTTGAAACAGGCCATGCGCTAACCGATGCGCTCGCGCTGATTGTTCCCTATTATGGCATGGTGGAATCACTGTCGCGGGCCCGGGGGCTTAATCCGGATAAACCCGTTGCCCTCAAGAAAGTAACTGAAACGCGATGATCCCTTCCCTGCCCGCCTCTTTTTCCTTTGCCGTCACGGGAGGGAAGGTCTTCGATGGGGCGCAGTTTCATGACGGTAAAGCGCTGATCATTGCCGATGGTCGGATTGTAGAGGTGGCTGACCTGCGGGCGGTTTCCTCTGACCTACCCCGCGTCGATGCTGCCGGCACGCTGGTGGTCCCCGGCTTTGTCGATCTGCAGGTGAATGGCGGCGGTGGCGTCCTGCTCAACAACCAGCCTGACCTGGATGGAATCCGGACGATCTGCGCCGCTCACGCACGCTTCGGCACCACCGCCCTGCTGCCGACGCTGATCACCGATAGATCGGAGTTACGCGACGATGTGCTGGCGCTCGGCCGTGATGCCGTTGCCGCCATGATTCCGGGCTATCTCGGTTTGCATCTCGAAGGGCCACATCTGTCGCTGGCACGCAAAGGCACGCATGATCCATCGCTGATTCGTCCGATGCGGGATGAAGATTTGGCAAGGTTGGTGGCGTCGGCTGGCACGTTCGGCCAGGCGCTGATTACTGTTGCACCTGAAAGCGTGACCGTGCAGCAGGTTCTAGCGTTGGTCGCCGCTGGCTACCATGTCAGCCTTGGCCATACCGACACGAGTTGCAGCAAGGTCAGCGACTATGTCGATGCCGGCGTGACACTGGTCACGCACCTTTTCAACGCTATGAGCCAAATGGGCAATCGAGAACCGGGCCTGGTTGGTGCTGCGCTGAATTCTGGAGCGCTGCATTGCGGGCTGATTGCCGACGGCTTCCATGTCGACCCGGTATCGATGCAGGTGGCCTTGCGGGCGAAGCGTGGCCCGGGCCGGATTTTTTTGGTCACGGACGCCATGTCGAGCATAGGCACCAACGAAACCGGCTTCATGCTGAACGGCCGCCAGGTCTACCGCCGCGACGGCCGCTTGACACTTGCGGATGGTACGCTTGCCGGTGCTGACATCGACATGCTGTCCTGCGTGCGTTTCGTTCGGGACAAGATCGGTCTATCGCTTGAAGAGGCGCTGAACATGGCCTCGCTCTATCCGGCAGATGCCATTGGCGCAGCAGCAAAGGGACGCCTTGCGCCTGGTGCGGACGCAGATTTCCTGCTGTTGACGCCGACGCTCGATCTTCTGTCGACCTGGATCGGCGGGACATGCATGTACCAGGCGAGCGAAACACGTCAGGGGGCGCGGGCATGATTGTCTGTTTCGACATCGGAGGCACCACCATCAAAGGTGCTATTGCTTATTCTCCAGAGGACATCCGTCCGGTTCCACGGCAGCCGACACCTGGTGATGATTTCGAAGCGTTCGTCGACGTTTTGCGCTCCGTGATATCGGAGGCAGAGGACGCACCCTTGTGTGTTTCGCTATCGATTTGCGGTGTCATAGATCCCGATACAAGGCGGGCCATTGTTGCCAACATTCCCTGCATTCATGGTCGCCTGTTGCAGCAAGATCTGGAGACCGCACTGGGTCTGCCCGTTTTGATCGCCAATGATGCCGACTGTTTTGTAATTGCCGAAGCAGGGCTCGGCGCAGGGCGTGGCCATCGGGTGGTTTTCGGTATTATTCTTGGCACTGGCGTCGGCGGCGGGTTGGTGATCGACGGCAAACTGATCAACAGCGACGGCGGCTTTGCCGGGGAATGGGGCCACGGCCCAATTGCCGCAACCGAAGTCGGCGATCCCCCGGTTTCTATTCCGCGCTTTCAGTGTGGTTGCGGCCAAAAAGGCTGCATTGATGCCACCTGCAGCGCCCGTGGACTCGAGAAGCTGCATGCGCACCTCACTAGCGAGAGTAGCACGAGTGAAATGATTGTAGATGCCTGGGGGAAGGGTGAGGCAAATGCCAGCCGCACGATCGGCGTTTATGTTGAACTGCTCGCCGGGCCGTTGGCGCTTGTCATCAATATGACGGGAGCAACAATACTGCCGGTTGGTGGCGGTCTCTCCAACGTATCGGCACTGATTGCAGCAATCGACAAAGCCGTTCGACAGCGGATCTTACGAAAGTTCCAACGGCCAATCATCGTCCCGGCTCAATGCAGGATAGAGCCGGGCTTGATTGGCGCGGCGCTGCTCGGTTTGGCAGCAATGTCTTGACGCTCCGCTGTCGACTGTTGCTGCATTTCTTCCCTTAGATCATGATGATCAGGGCTGCGACGAACACAAAGGCAGCAGCGCAAGTCATGATAGGAAGTGCTGAAAAAACGCGCTGGCGCAGATCGTAAACCGAGCCCATGAACGGCCGGGGTAATTCAGCCTGCCGCAACCCGATTGAAGGGATCAAGCGTTCGATAACAGTCATGATCAACCCTCAAAGAATAGGAAAGAAGCCGCCGAGAATGACAGCGTGATAATCGAACCGGTTTCGATCATTGTCTTCAACAGCGGAGTCCTTGCAGATTTTCGCGTCATCTCTTGGTGTAGCTTGCGATGCCTTTAACGGCTGAGTGTCCGCTTGATTGGCGCGATGCCTGGTCAAACCAAAAAGGTCGAAAGAGAACATGCTGGCAGCAATCGGCATTTTCTTCCTCCTGAAAATTATCGGTCGGCCTTGCGAAAGCTTTTCATTGTTTCGCCTGATTATGGTGACAGGCGGTGTGGCTCACGTCAATATTGTCTATAAAATTAGTATTCTATATGAAACAGGAAAAGGAGCAATTTCATCTTGAAAAAGCCCGAGACTGCAAATCATTCTTCAAAGGAGAGAGTGTGATGTTGCGTTTGATAAACGCATCTTTAGCGTCCAATCGCAATTTACCCATTTTGGAGCGACACGGTTAATCCGGTCGATGTATTTTCAACAGATCTAATTTTCATATCACTGCAGCACGGAAAGATCACGATGACGCGTTCCCGCCTGACAGCGGAATTGGAGCAGATGACGGCCGAGGGCGAAGGACCCGACGCCGCAACGTGTTCGTCTGCGCCCCGCACCTGCCGTCCCGTCCGCCATCCCGACAGCACAAGGGCGATGATCCTGGAGGCTGCGATCCAGGAATTTGCTGCCAAGGGCTTAGCTGGGGCAAGGGTGGACGCCATTGCGCTGCGGTCTAAAACCAACAAACGTATGCTCTACCATTTCTTTGGAGACAAGACTGGGCTCTACATCGCAGTGCTGGAGGCCGTCGTCACCCATGTCACTTCATCCATGCGGGGGCTAAACCTTGCCAACCGCGATCCCGTCGACGGCATCCGCGCGCTTGTCTTGCATAATTGGCACTATCTTCTTGCCCATCCTGAGTTTGTTAGTCTCCTGGCGGGCGAAAATCTTCTGAAGGGCGAGTATTCTAAGCGCTCGAACATGATCTCGTCGCTACATGGTCCCGTTTTTGCGAAAATCGAAAATTTGCTGCAACGCGGTGCTGCGCAAGGCGTATTTCGAGAAGGGATTAGCCCAACCACGGTTTATATGACTTATGCTGGTCTGGGGTTCTTCTATATCAGCAACCGCCACACGGTGGAGACGAATCTTAATCCCGACGTCTGGACCTGCGGCTCGATCGAAGCCTGGGGTGAACATATAGTTGCCGTCACCCTTGCCTTTCTTAGGACGGGCGCGAACTCGACATCCGTTTAGAAATAGCAGATCTCAGGCGTTGCCGATGCATCTTCCGCGTCACCCCTCCTCGCTGCCCGCAAAAGTCTTGCGAACGATACCGTGACGCTGCAGCTTGTCGTAAAAGGTCTTGCGAGGAATTTTCAGTGCCTCAATGGTTTTGCGTACATCGCCATCATAGCGGCTGAGGGCCTCACGCATGACCTCCGCCTCGAATTGATCGACGCGTTCAGGAAGTGAAAGATCGCTGATCTTCGCTGACAAAACTTGATTATTCGACGGCTCGACGTCTTCCAGACCCAGCACGAACCTTTCGGCAAAATGGGTGAGTTCCCGCACATTCCCCGGCCAGTCATGATCGCGCAGATAGCGCTCGACCCACGCCGAGACCGGCGGCGGCTCCCGCCGAAATCGTGCGGCGGCGCGTTCGATAAAATGGGCGAAGAGTAGCGGTACGTCGGGCCGCCGCTCTCTGAGAGGCGGTATCGTCAACGTGACCACATTCAGGCGGTAATACAGATCTTCACGGAATCCCCCGCGCTGGGCCGGATCGCCGAGATCGACTTTCGCCGCCGCAACCACCCTCAGATCGACTGGACGCACGTCATTGATGCCGAGTGGCGACACCTCGCGCATTTCAAGAACGCGCAACATCTGCACCTGGGTGGAGGCTGGCATACTCTCGATTTCGTCGAGAAATAAGGTGCCGCCACTCGAATGCTCGATACGGCCGATGCGCCGCTTTTGCGCACCGGTGAAGGCGCCGGCTTCGTGGCCGAACAACTCGCTTTCAATCATACTTTCCGGAAGCGTACCGCAGTTGAGCGCGACGAAGTTGCCTTTTGCCCGCCGGCTCCAGCTGTGCAGCAGGCTGGCCACCACTTCCTTGCCGCTACCGGTTTCCCCGGTCACGAGAACGTCGACATCGGTATCGGCGATTTGCCTGAGTGTTCGCCTTAGCCGCTCCATCGCCGGTGTCTGGCCGATCAGCGGCAGTCCATCCTGGGCGGCATCGGCGACCAGGCGGAGCTTGCGGTTTTCCAGCACCAGCCGGCGCATCTCAGCCGCACGATGCACGCTTTGTTGCAACCTGTCCGTAGCGAAAGGCTTGGTGATGAAGTCATAGGCACCGTCCTTGATCGCCTGTACTGCCATGGCAATGTCGCCATGCCCTGTTACCAGAATGACAGGCAGATCGTGGTCGAGCACTCTAATCCGGCGAAACAATTCCAGCCCGTCGATATCAGGCATGCGGATGTCGGTAACGACAACCCCGCCGAAGTCACCGGAGATTGACCGCAGGGCTTCAACAGGGCTCGAAAAGGCGGTGACGGAAAATCCGGCAAGTTCCAGGGTTTGGGTCGTTGCCGCCAGAAGATCGCGATCGTTGTCGATCAGGATGACTCTGGCGCCCCTATCCGGCTCTGTCGAACTCATGATTGATCTGCCTTCAAAAGGTGAATGCTGAAGCGGGTACCAGACGCAGTGCTGGTCACGTCGATCCGTCCGCCATAGTCGCTGATAATGTCGCGCGAGATCACCAGCCCAAGCCCAAGGCCTTGCGCCTTCGATGTGGTAAAGGGTGTAAACAACAACCGACGAATGTCTTCCGGGATACCCGGACCGTTGTCTTCGACAGTTACAACGACATCTTCCAGCCCCTCCTCCACCTGAACGTCCACTTTAGCGTCGTTGCGATATTCCAAGGCCTCGATCGCGTTCTGGAAGAGGTTGATCAACACTTGCTCCAGGCGGACACGATTGCCCTTGACGGTGAGATCAGGGTCGATCGCGCCAATGGCCAAGGCGTCCAGCCGCCCGGCAAAGCGGCTGCGCAACAGCATGACGGCGCCTTCGATGGCAGCGCCGAGCGGAACCGGCTCCGGCGGGGTGCGGCCCTTGCGCGCAAAGGCCTTCAACTCCTCGGTTATGGTGCCGATCCGTTCTGTCAGATTTGCAATGGCAGTGAGATTGCCCGTGGCCTGTTCAGGCTGAGCCCTGGCGAGAAAGACGCGGGCATTATCGGCATAAGCGCGGATTGTGGCGACCGGCTGGTTTATCTCATGGGCGACACCGGCCGCGACCTGGCCAAGGATAGCCAATCGGTTTGCCTGCACAAGCTCCTGCTGTACGCCTTGCAGCCGCTGCTCCGTCGCCTTGTGGCCGGCAATTTCCGCTTCCAATCGGTCGCGTGCCTGCGATAGGTCACTTGTGCGCTCGTCGACCCGCCTTTCAAGCTCCAACTGGTCGGCCTGGGCACGGGCCAGCCTTATGACGGTCGCCTGTCTTCGCCAGAGGATCAGCGCGACGAGCAGGAAGAACGGTGCGAGTACGGCAAGCGTCAAAAGTCGCCATTCGCGCACGGTAGCGGCTATCGCAGGCTCTGTTGGAACGAGGTAGTTCAGGTGCCAGCCAGTGCTCGGGACTGCAATTGAGAGGTCGAGATAATCGGCCGGTGTCCCGCCTGGAAAGACCGAACGAACCAACATTTCGTCGGGCCGGGTCTCTGGCCCGAATGGCTCGGCGCGATTGATCGGCAAGGCACGCAGCGGCGCATCACCAAACTGCAGACTGGTACGGATCTGGTCAAGCTCATCTGGCGGTAGTGCCTGCAGGGTCATGAACCGCCAGGAGGACAGGCTCGAAATCAGCACGACGCCGCGGCTGTCCGTGACGAAAGCCGCCCGGCCCTCCTCGCGCCAATCGGTTTCCAATTGATCGAATTCCGCCTTGACCACGACGACACCCAAAGGCGCGTTAGTTGGCCCGACACGTCGAGAAATATACAGCCCGGGTCGTTTGCTGATGCTTCCAAGGGCGAAATGTTCGGCCGTACCGTCCGTCATCGACCGGCGGAAATAATCACGGAAGGAATAGTCGACGCCGACGAAGCTCACAGGCTCGCGCCAGTTGCTGGAGGCGATGGCGCGGCCTGTCGCATCTGTAACATAGAGAACCGACGCACTCGTCCCCGCGACCAATCTTTCCAGCTTATCGTTCAAGCGATCAACGGCTGAGGCCGTGTGCTGGCTGAGAGCATCGACGACCTGCTGATCCTCCGACAGGAGCAGCGGCAAAGAGCGCGGTCGCTCCAGCACTGCCCGAAGGAACGCGACCTTCAGATTCGCGCTGATGCGTGCCTGGTCCGAGAGATCGTCAAGGGCTGCGTGACGCGCATAATAGCCAACAAGCGTAAGCGACAGCACAGTTATGACGCAGGCCATGACCGCAAGTAAAAGCCAGGGCTTGCGAGGCGCCTTTGCATAAGCAGCGGTCTGAGCGGGACTACGAGCCATTATCATCATTAATAACTTTGTGCACTTTTCCGCACACAACGCAAGAGTGCGGGCGGTTTTTCGCTCAAGTTGGCCTCTGCAATCATGGCTCCAATATGGCTTTTCAACGACTTAACGACGCTCAGCATCCTGGCACGGCGATTGCCTAGCCTATGCCAACATCGCTGTTGATGTTGGCAAATTGCATAAGCTCCCGGGAGGCCGATGTTCGGTTGGGAGCGCCTACCGGAGGATCCGATGCAGATTTCGACCCCGACCGCCTCGCACGGCGGCAAGCTTCCATTCTACCGTCACCTTTATTTCCAGGTTGTCGTCGCGATTATCGCCGGCATTGCACTTGGCCATTTTTACCCGCAGACCGGCGAGGCGCTTAAGCCGCTCGGCGACGCCTTCATCAAGCTGGTGAAGATGGTGATCGCGCCGGTCATCTTCCTGACCGTAGCGACCGGTATTGCCGGCATGTCTGATCTTAAGAAGGTCGGTCGCGTTGCTGGCAAGGCGATGATTTACTTCCTGTGCTTTTCGACGCTCGCCTTGATCGTCGGCATGATTGTCTCGAATGTCTTGCAGCCCGGCACGGGCATGCACATCAATCCGGCGACGTTGGATGGAAAGGCCGTTGCGAGCTATGCGCAGCAGGCGCATGATTCGACCATCACCGGCTTCCTGATGAACATCATTCCGGACACGATCGTCGGCGCTTTCGCCAAAGGCGATATTCTCCAGGTCCTGTTCTTCTCAGTGCTGTTCGGCGTGGCGCTGGCCATGGTTGGCGATCTCGGCAAGCCTGTCACCAATTTTCTTCAGGCACTGATGGCACCGGTGTTCAAGCTGGTGGCTATCCTGATGAAGGCCGCACCGATCGGTGCCTTCGGCGCCATGGCATTCACCATTGGCAAATACGGCATCGGCTCTGTCGCTAATCTCGCTTACCTGATCGGTACATTCTACCTGACCTCGGCGCTGTTCGTCCTGGTCGTGCTGGGCGCTGTCGCCCGCTATAACGGCTTCTCCATTCTGGCGCTGATCCGCTATGTGAAAGAAGAACTGCTGCTCGTGCTCGGCACTTCCTCTTCGGAAGCCGCCCTGCCCGGTCTGATGGCGAAGATGGAACGCGCCGGCTGCAAGCGCTCGGTCGTCGGTCTGGTTATTCCGACCGGTTACTCCTTCAACCTTGACGGTACCAATATCTACATGACGCTGGCCGCTCTGTTCATTGCCCAGGCGACGGACATTCAGCTGTCGCTCGGCGACCAGATCCTGCTGCTGCTGGTGGCGATGCTGAGCTCGAAGGGTGCTGCCGGCATCACCGGTGCCGGCTTCATCACGCTGGCTGCTACTCTCTCGGTTGTTCCTTCCGTGCCGGTTGCTGGCATGGCGCTAATCCTCGGCATCGACCGCTTCATGTCGGAATGCCGGGCGCTGACCAACTTCATCGGCAATGCCGTTGCGACCGTGGTTGTCGCTCGTTGGGAAAATGAATTGGACGAGACGCAGTTCAAGGCCGCCATGGCCGGAGAATTGCCAGAGGAAATCGACGTGGTGGCGACACCCGTAGCGGCTGCTGCATAAGCTCTTTCGGTGCCGTCTTCCGGAATACGCAAAGCCCCGGTCTTGCCGGGGCTTTGGCGTTTTTATCGAGGGAGGAAAGTCTTACAGAAGATGATCGGCTGTCGTCGTGGTCGCGGCACTGGCCGTATGCTCATCCAGCGAATAGGCCTTGATATAGTCGATCTTCAATTGCGAGCCATCAGCGAAGTCAGTGGCGCTTGGTGTGCCAGCCATGCCGCCAACTGCCAGGTTGACAACCATATACATGGACTGATGCATGTCCGCCGGCGTGTCGATCTGGCGGACCGCGACATCGTCGACATACCAGGTCAGCTTCGACTCCGTCCACAAGACGCCGTAGGTGTGATAGCCTTCGGTGTCGGTGTAAATCGTCCCAGCATTGGCGACATTGGTGCCTGAAGAGGCGCTATGCGCGGTAACGAAAATTTCTCCCTGCTTCTGTCCGCGCATTTCCATCACATCGAGTTCCGGCGGCCAGTTGCCGTTGGTCGGCAATAACCAGAAAGCCGGCCACGCGCCCTGATCGTTCGGCACGTCGGCACGCATTTCGAAATAGCCATAGGTCTGGCCAAAGGTAGATTCAGTCGTCAACATGCCCGAGGTGTATTTATAGCCGTTGATTTCGCTCTGAACGCTGCTCGATGCGTTGGCGGCGGTAATCGTCAGAACGCCATTGGATACTGAGAACGGATTGACCGACGATGTGCCCGCATAGGAGGGATTGACGTACCATTCGAGTTCGCTGTTATCCGTCAGCGTGCCGCCATTGGCCGCGAACCAGCTATAGCCGGTATCCCAGGTGCCGCTTGTGCCATGATGGAGGGAGAGGCTGTTGAAGTCGTCGGAGAATGTCTGGGTTAGATGCGTCCGATCGAGTGTCAGCTGGAACTGATCCGAGGTGAAATTGGAAATGTTCGTCCCGCTGAACAGGATGCTTTCGCCATGCCCAAGATCGAGCGAAACATCGCTGCCCTTCTGCGTCATGTGGCTGACCACCTGATCGAAGGACGAGTAGTCGTAGTTTTGCAGGCGGATCTTGTCGTCACTGGAAAAATCGGTGATCCGGTCGCTGCCATTGCCCATGCTGAACACGAACGTGTCTGCCCCGCCGCCGCCGATCAGGATGTCGTTGCCGCCATAACCGTCGATTGTCTGGCTGCCGGTGCCCCCGGTGATGATGTTGTTGAGGCCGTTGCCGAAAGCGTAGCGGTTGTCACCCGTCACCACGAGATTTTCGATACCATCTCCGAGCGTATAGCTCATCCAGGTATTGACCGTGTCGATGCCGGAGCCGCCGGCCTCGCTGGCGTGATTGAGCGTGGAATAGAGGTAGTAGACGTCATCGCCCGCACCGCCATTCATGGTGACATTGACGGAGCTGTCGCCATACATCGCGTCATTGCCACTCGAGCCGTTGAGTGTCAGACCGCTGCCCGTCGCGGAATACCAATGGTTCGGATCGCCGCTGTAATAGAGCGCCTCACCCAATGCGTTGAGAAGATATTTGCTGGCCATGCGAACCTCGTCCCGTTGCCGTCATGCCGATAACGGGACTATAGGAGTTTATTCGCATTTGGCCAAACGATCTTTCCCATAATGGCAAGGTTTTTGGAGGTCGGGCAGGCTCACTCTATAAAGTTGCTCCACTTCGGAACAAATTGATCAAAAATGGTCCATCAAATCACACGCCGTAGAGCGCAAGCAGCAGTGGGTCCACGCCGAATAGGACTTCATGGAAGGCGAATAACAAAGCGAACGTGCCGATAACGGTGATCGCCAGAGCAAATACCATGTCGCGGTCGACGCCGAGCCGGGTGCGGCCTGCAACAAAGGCGGCAAAGGGCACGATTGAGGTTTTGCCCGCAAAGTCATTCCAGGCGGTACCGAGCTTGCGGCTGCTGCGCCGCTCCAGAATGATGATCCCGACAAGTGAGAAGATCGCAAAGCCACCGAACAGGACAACGCCACGCAACTCACCGTTTGGGAAGATATGGCCGAATGCCCAGAGGAAAAATCCCCAGAGGACAGGGTGGCGGGTCAGTGCCACGATTGCCCCCGGCTGCTGGTTCTTGCGGAAGGTAATTGACGCAGGATTAGGGCTGCTCAGGCCGCAGATGACGAGGAAAAGGCCTATCGGCGCCAGCGCCAGCGTGATCCAGGCCTGCCATGCCCGATCCAGCCATAGAGCAACATCATCAGCCTCCATGAAAGCGTAAAAGACCCAGACGAGGGTGGCGAGCGACAGCAGCGAATAGAGTGCCATGTAGACGGGCCGTCCGATGAGGCCGATCAGCCTCTGCTTGACCGCAGGCAGGGCCGGCAGGGAATGGAGCGCCAGGAAGCAGAAAAAGGCGAGAAAAAGATCAACCATGCGTCAGTCCAGGAAGAGGTAAGAGGTGCGGCGCCGTCATCAAGGCGGCTTTACCACGCGGCTCTATCGAAACCATCTATCCGCCCATTCACGAATGCGCGATTTGCGCAAGATCAAAGCGATGTCCTCACTCGTGCTTTAAAAGCTGACCCAGACACTCACAGACGACCTACATACAGACACGCTCGATAAATACAGACGAAAGTGAAAATCATGAATCTCGCCCTGAAACATCTCGCCGCCGTTGCCCTGCTCAGCGCCGTCGCTACCGTTCCGACCTTCGCTGCCGATTTTGAAATTCACATGTTGAATAAGGGAGCTGACGGTTCGACGATGGTATTTGAACCTTCGGCGTTAAAAATTGCGCCCGGCGATACGGTCACCTTCATTCCCACCGACAAGTCCCATAGCGCAGAGGCGATTGCTGGTCTGGTACCTGAAGGTGCAGAACTGTTCAAAGGCAAGATCAATGATCCCGTGAAGGTGACCTTCACGCAGTCTGGCGCCTATGGCGTGAAATGCGCGCCGCATATGGCTATGGGCATGGTTGCCGTGGTTGTGGTCGGTGACGTGCCTGCAGCAAATGCCGCTGCATTTGCCGCTTCCACCCTTCCGAAGAAGGCAAAGGACAAGCTACAGGCCGAACTCGACTCTTTGCATTAAACCAGCCGGAACTGATCGCCGGAGATGGAAAAGCCGCCGGTCGTCATGACCGGCGGCTTTCCCTATCTGATGTCAGTGAGTGTGGTTATTCGCGTTCGCCCGTAAAATTCAGCAGCAGCTGGAAGATGTTGACGAAATTCAGGTAAAGCGAAAGAGCTCCGAACACGGCGAGCTTCTGCTGGGATGCCTGGCCGATATTCTCGGCATACTGTTCCTTGATGTTCTGGGTATCCCAGGCCGTCAGGCCAACGAACACCAGAATGCCGATGACCGAAATGGCAAACTGCAACGCGCTTGAGCCCAGGAAGATATTGACAACCGACGCGATAACCACGCCGATCAGGCCCATCATCATGAAGGAACCGAATTTCGACAGATCACGCTTCGTCGTGTAGCCGTACAGGCTCATGGCGCCAAACATCGTCGCGGCAATGAAGAAGGTTCGGGCGATGCTGGTGCCGGTAAACACAAGGAAAACCGAGGCCATCGAGAGACCCATGACCGCGCAGAACGCCCAGAACGCCATTTGCGCAGCACTGGCCGACATGGTCTGAAGGCGGAACGAGAAGAAGAATACGAAGGCCAGAGGCGCAAGCATCACCACCCACTTCAGCGGCGACTGGAAAATCGGCACGTAGAGCGCCGGTGTCGTGCCGACGATCAGGGCGACAATGCCGGTGATGACGAGGCCGAGGCCCATATAATTATAGACGCGCAGCATGTGCTGGCGCAGTCCCTGATCGAACTGTGCGCCAGCCTGTGCCTGCGCACCCCAGCCGATTTGTTCTCTATTGACGGGTTCCATATTTGGATCTCCTCTTGATAATGTTAAAACTTGGTAGCCAGCGGCAGGCGCCGGAAATCATGCGAGTTTCCGGCGCTTGCGCCTTTAATAGAGGCTGCGTGCGAGCTGATTGGCGGCGTCCTGCAACTCATCAGCCTGACGGTCCTTCGAGACCAGGGCATAAGCAACTTCGCCGATTTGCCAGTAAGCGGCTTTCGCGCCATCGGCTTGGGCAACCGTCACATTTTGGACGGCGAACGACCCCGTCCGGGCGGCAAATAGGGTTACCTCCGCGCCGCGCTTCGGCTTCAACGCCATTTCGACGCTTGGGCCGAAATCGGAGGGGAATATCTGGCTGTCCGCCACGCTCCAGCCCCCCGGCAACTGCGGGATGACAATGCCAGTGGCGGCACGAATATCCTTGGGATCGAACTGCATGGTTGCAGACTTTGCCGACGCATCTGCTGGCTGTTGCGGATGCAGGCTTTCGCGCAGCACCGTGGCATCGTGGGCCTGCAACGCCTCGCGCACAAAGGCTGGTGTCGGGACAGAAGCGACAACCGGGGTAGCACCGAATGGATTGATGAGAGAATGGCCAACCCATCCCGCCCCGATCAGCAGCACGACAGAAGCCACGCGCCGAAGCACCACCGAGCGCCCGCGTTGTTGAAGGGCCTGCTCCAGTCTCCGCGCCGCAGCCCTTGTCTGCAGCCTCGGGACGTCGTCACCTTTTGCTGAAAGTGCAAGCCGCAACTCGTCGCGCACCCGCAGATCCGCCATCATCCGCGCCGCCGCATCGGGCTTGGCAGACAGATGTGCCTCGACTTCGATCCGCCGTTGGGCGGTCAACTGATCGTCGATATAGGCCTGCAGATCGCAATCCTGGATCGGATCATGGTGTTTTGTCATCGTTACCTCCGACGATACGCAGATTGACAGGGCCAGTCGCGTGGGGGCGATCCTTGCCTTTGGACGTTCCCGTGGAATGGCCCATAGCCTGACCATTGACCGGCCCGTCGTTTTTGTCCTGCGCGACGGGTGCTGGCAGTGCCTTGCGGCTTTGCTTTGCGTCCGTCGCCTCAAACTCCCGCAGACGGCCCCTCGCCCTCGACAGCCGTGACATCAGTGTGCCCACTGGAATTCCCAGCACCTCTGCCGCCTCCTGGTAGGAGAGCTCCTCGATCGCAACGAGATGCAGAGCCTGCCGCTGCTCTTCGGGCAGATCCATGAAAGCGCGCCGCAATTGTGTGAGCCGCACTGTCTGCTCCTGCCCGCCATCGATCACGGGATCGACAAGATCAGCAGCGGCGGCATCGCGCCGGGCGCCCGACTTCTTCCTGCGCAGGGCGTCGACATGAGCATTGTGCAGAATGGAAAACAGCCAGGAACGGATATTGCCGCCGCTGCGGAAGCTCTGCTGATGCTCGTAAGCCTTTACCAAGGCATCATTGACGAGGTCTTCGGCATCATCCGCGTTGCGCACCAGTGACAAGGCGTAGCGCCGGAGCGCTGCCAATTGTCCGATCACATCGAATGAGCCGTTTTTCGTGTTCATGCCCTATATACGCAGCCGTCCCTCACCCTATTCCAGGGCACGAAACTTTTTTTGCAAAAAAGGTAGACCGGGCAACATTGAGCGCGCGGCTCATCCATCACGAAAATTTCAAGGGTGCGACAATTTGATTATTGGCATTTTCGGATGTGCCAAAGCGCGAAATTGTGCCGATCCCATCTCGCAACTGCGAAGAAACACGTCATTAGAACCCACTGAATCACAAGGGTTTTCCGTTCGCGATCGATTGGTCTCAAAGAATGACACGCACTCGATGTCAGGACACCATTCCTACATTAGCAACAGCGCCTGCGACAAAACGCGCATTTAATCTGCGCGGAAAAGGATTAATTCGCCCTCATGCGCTTGATGAGAGTCAAAGTAATGAAAAAATTCCCGATCTTATCCTCCCTAATGCTTTTGCCCCTGTTGCTGCTTTCGGGCTGCAATCTGGTCGTTATGTCGCCTGCTGGCGATATTGCAGCGCAGCAACGCGATCTCGTGGTTTTCTCGACCGCTTTGATGCTGCTCATCATTATTCCGGTGATCCTGCTCACCCTGTTTTTCGCGTGGAAATACCGCGCATCGAATAAATCGGCGATCTATCTGCCAGACTGGAACCACTCGACCAAGATCGAAATATTGGTGTGGTCCGCGCCAATTGCCATCATCGTCGTTCTGGCATCGGTCACCTGGATCTCCACCCACAAGCTCGATCCTTATCGCCCGCTTGAGCGGATTGACGCCGAACGCGCTATTCCCGCAGACGTAAAGCCGCTGACGGTGGAAGTCGTCGCGCTCGACTGGAAGTGGATGTTCATCTATCCGGATCTGGGGATCGCCACGGTTAACGAGCTGGCGGCGCCGGTCGATGTGCCGATCAATTTCAAGATCACGGCCCAGTCGGTGATGAACTCCTTCTACATCCCTGCCCTCGCCGGCCAGATCTATGCCATGCCTGGTATGCAGACCAGCCTGCACGGCGTGATCAATAAGGAAGGCGTCTATGACGGCTTTTCCGCGAACTATTCGGGCGCCGGCTTCTCGCATATGCGCTTCAAGTTCCATGGTATGAGCGACAAGGGCTTCGCCGATTGGGTTGCCCAGGTGAAAGCCAATGGTACCGCCCTCAACCGAGACGCCTACATGAAGCTCGAAAAGCCGAGCGAAAAGGATCCTGTTCGCTACTTCGCTTCGGCTGACAAGGACCTTTTCAACGCCATCATCAACATGTGTGTCGACCCTGCGAAAATGTGCGCGAGCAACATGATGCATATCGACATGATGGGCGGCGCCGGCAAGGAAAGCGCAGAGAACCGCGAAAAGCTGCAGTACGACAACCGCGGCGTCGATCTCAGTGTCAGCCCTAGCCACGGTGCGGATGCAGATGCTTCCAAGCATTCTGAAGCCGCCCCTGCGACAGACAGCATGCCGGTTGCTTCGACCACCGACGCTGCCGCAAAGGATGCTGGCAATCATGCGACCCATTCCATGGCCGGGCACTCCATGCCTGGAATGGACATGTCCGGGATGGACATGCCGGCCACCGACAACGGCGCGACCGCGCCCGCTCAGCCGAAAAACTGAGCAGGCGACACCGCGAGATTCAACATAAACGGGGCTTCCCATGTTTTCTAACCCAGACCTTATGAAGTTTATCTTCGGCCGGCTGACGCTCGATGCGATCCCGTATCATGAGCCCATTCTGATCATGACATTCGTGGCCGTTGCGCTCGGCGGTGGTGCCGTGCTGGGCGCCGTGACCTATTTCCGCCTTTGGGGCTATCTCTGGAAGGAATGGTTCACCAGCGTCGATCACAAGAAGATCGGCGTCATGTACGTCATCCTGGCGCTCATCATGTTGCTGCGCGGCTTTGCCGACGCGTTGATGATGCGTGGCCAGCAGGCCATGGCGTTCAACGGAAACGAAGGCTTCCTGCCGCCGCACCACTATGACCAGGTCTTTACCGCGCACGGCGTTATCATGATCTTCTTCATGGCGATGCCTTTCGTGACCGGCCTGATGAACCTTGTGGTTCCGCTTCAGATCGGCGCGCGCGACGTGTCCTTCCCGTTCCTCAACAACTTCTCCTTCTGGATGACGGTTGCCGGTGCTGTGATTGTGATGATTTCGCTGTTCGTCGGCGAATTCGCCCGCACGGGCTGGCTGGCCTATCCGCCGCTGTCGGGTGGTGACTACAGCCCTGGCGTCGGTGTCGACTATTATATCTGGGGCCTACAGGTCGCGGGTGTTGGTACGACGTTGTCAGGCATCAATCTGATTGCGACGATCGTCAAGATGCGCGCTCCCGGCATGACCATGATGAAGATGCCTATCTTCACCTGGACCTCGCTCTGCACCAACGTGCTGATCGTTGCCAGCTTCCCGATCCTGACCGCGACTTTGGCTCTGTTGACGCTCGACCGTTATGTCGGCACCAACTTCTTCACCAATGATCTCGGCGGCAATCCGATGATGTATGTGAACCTGATCTGGATCTGGGGTCACCCGGAAGTCTATATCCTGGTTCTGCCGGCCTTCGGCATCTTCTCCGAAGTGGTTTCGACCTTCTCGGGCAAGCGCCTGTTCGGCTACACGTCCATGGTTTATGCAACGGTCTGCATCACGGTCCTGTCTTATCTGGTCTGGCTGCACCACTTCTTCACCATGGGTTCCGGCGCCAGCGTAAACTCGTTCTTCGGCATCACCACGATGATCATCTCGGTTCCGACAGGCGCCAAGATCTTCAACTGGCTGTTCACGATGTATCGTGGCCGCATCCGGTTCGAAGTTCCTATGCTCTGGACCATGGGCTTCATGGTGACCTTCGTCATCGGCGGTATGACCGGCGTTCTGCTGGCCGTTCCCCCGGCTGACTTCGTGCTGCACAACTCGCTGTTCCTGATCGCCCACTTCCATAATGTCATCATCGGCGGCGTGGTCTTCGGTCTGATGGCTGGCGTAACCTTCTGGTTTCCAAAGGCATTCGGCTACAAGCTCGATCCGTTCTGGGGCAAGATGTCCTTCTGGTTCTGGCTGGTCGGTTTCTACTTCGCCTTCATGCCGCTCTACGTTCTCGGCCTGATGGGCGTAACCCGCCGCATGAGCCAGTTCGACGATCCGTCTTTGCAGATCTGGTTCATCATCGCCGCCTTCGGCGCCTGCCTGATCGCACTTGGCATCGCCTCGTTCATCATCCAGCTCGTCGTCAGCTACTTGCGACGTGCAGAACTGGCTGACCTGACGGGCGATCCGTGGAACGGCCGTACGCTGGAATGGTCGATTTCCTCGCCGCCGCCGGCCTATAACTTCGCCTTCACCCCAGTTGTCCACGATACGGATGCCTGGGACGACATGAAGAAGCGTGGCTATAGCCGTCCGCTGCTTGGCTTCAAGCCGATCCACATGCCGAAGAACACCGGAACGGGTGTCATCCTGGCGGGTCTCAGCGTCGCCATGGCATTCGGTCTGATCTGGTACATGTGGTGGCTCGCCATTGCGTCCTTCGTGGCCATCGTTGCGGTCTCGATCTCGCACACCTTCAACTACAACCGCGACTTCTACATCTCCGCCGAAGAGGTGGTGAATACCGAGGCTACGCGGACCGCGCTTCTGGCAAGGAAGGGATGATCTGATGGATCCCAGAACTTTAAAAACCGCAAAGCCGGAATTCTACCTGACGGAGGAGCATCATCCGGAAAGCAGCACGAACCTTGGGTTCTGGCTGTATCTGATGAGCGACTGCCTGATCTTCGCGATGCTGTTTGCCACCTATGCCGTTCTCGGCCGCAATTATGCGGCCGGTCCGGCCCCGGCTGACCTGTTCGACCTGAAGCTGGTTGCTATCAACACCGCGATGCTGCTGTTCTCCTCGATCACCTATGGCTTTGCCATGCTGTCGATGGAAAAGAACAACAAGACCGCGACGCTGTTGTGGCTGGCCGTGACAGGCCTGTTCGGCGCGGTGTTCATCACGCTCGAACTCTATGAGTTCATCCACCTGATCCATGAAGGAGCAGGTCCGCAGCGCAGCGCCTTCCTGTCGTCCTTCTTCACCCTGGTGGGTACCCACGGCCTGCACGTTACCTTCGGTATCGTCTGGTTGGTCACGCTGATGTCCCAGGTCGCCAAGCATGGCCTTATCGAAGCAAACCGTCGTCGCCTGATGTGCCTGTCGATGTTCTGGCACTTCCTCGACGTTATCTGGATCGGCGTATTCTCCTACGTCTACCTGCTGGGAGTGATCGGATGAACGACCAAACGCACGCACATCCCCATGGCCACGGCCATGGTCACCACCATGGCGGCCATGAGGCCAGCCACGGCTCGATGAAGACCTACATGATCGGCTTCATCCTGTCGGTGATCCTGACGGCCATCCCCTTCTATCTCGTGATGACCGGCGTGATCGACAACAAGGCTCTTCTGGCTGGCATCGTCATGGGTCTCGGCGGCATTCAGGTCGTAGTTCACATGATTTACTTCCTGCACATGAACACCAAGTCCGAAGGCGGCTGGAACATGATGGCGCTGATCTTCACGATCATCGTCGTCGTCATCGCGCTGTCCGGTTCGCTTTGGGTCATGCATCATTTGAACACCAACATGATGCCGATGAGCCCGGACATGATGCGAAACGTGCCCTAAGGCAAAAAATAAAGGCGGGCGGCATGAAAATGCCGCCCGATCCGTTTGAGGAGCATGAAATGGCTGCGCAGCAACCCGAACGCCAATTCACGGCAAAGAAACTCGCCCTGTGCGGTTTCCTGCTTTTGGCCACAGCCGCGTTCATCGCTCTTGGAATCTGGCAGATCGAACGGCTGGGTTGGAAGCGAGCGCTGATCGCCCGCGTCGACGCAAGGGTTCATGCCGAGCCGGTGGAAATGCCCGCACCGCCGCAATGGCAAGCCATCAACCGCGACGATGACGAATACCGCCATATCCGCGCCGAGGGTGTATTCCAGAACGACAAGGAAACGCTGGTTTATGCTTCGACCGAGCTTGGGGCAGGCTACTGGGTTATCACCCCGCTGAAGACGGTCAATGACGGTACGGTCCTCATCAATCGAGGGTTTGTACCGATTGAGCGGAAGGATTCCGCAAGCCGCAGCGCAGGGCAGATTTCCACGCCTGTCAGTGTGTCCGGACTACTGCGGATCTCAGAGCCGAACGGAACGCTGCTGCGCTCGAATGATCCTGGAGCGGACCGCTGGTACTCACGTGATGTTCAGGCGATTGCGCAAAAGCGTGACCTCGGTACAGTGGCGCCCTTCTTCATCGATGCCGATAAGACTGACAATCCCGGTGGCTATCCTGTTGGCGGTCTCACGCAGGTCAAGTTTCCAAACAGCCATCTTCAATATGCAATCACTTGGTTTGTCATGGCGGCGATGAGCGTCGTCTTTCTCTGGTTTCTCATCACCCACAAGCAAACGCAAATCGCCCCGGAGCAATAAAGCGGCCGGGGCGATTGATGATTGTCCGCAACGATAATTGCGGCCGATCAATGTGATTACTTGCAGGTTTCCTTGGCATTCGGGCTAGCTGATGGAGCGGCCTGCTGAGTGTTCGTCTGGGTCTTCGCGTCGCTCATATGACGGCAGTCGTCATTATCCGCGCCGCCGTTCTTGCTGCCATTGGACATGGAGCCCGAACCGCCGCCAGAGGAATTATTTCCGGCTGAGCCGCTGCCGCTATTGGACGAAGCGCCGCTGCTGGAGCCGCTCGACGATGTTCCCGAACCTCCATTCGCACCGCCACCGCTGCCGCCAGCCGATTGTGCAAAAGCCGATGTCGCCATTCCAAGGGTTAAAAGCGATACCGCGATCAATTTCATGGTCATGGATGTCTCCTCGTGTTTTATGCTTACCTGCTTCAAATCGCAACAGCACGAGATAGTTCCGACAAAGGCGCTTTACCTTTGATAGTATTTTTTTAAAAAGGATGGCTGGCCGTTGGCCTCATGGCGGAAGAGGTGGGATTCGAACCCACGGTACGGTCTCCCGCACGCCGGTTTTCAAGACCGGTTCCTTAAACCACTCGGACACTCTTCCGCATAGGCGGTCGCTAACGACACCTAGAATCTTTCGGTTCACAAAGATCCTAGAAACGGCCTTATAATGAGCCGGTCGGGAAGGTCAACAGTTTTGGCATATCCTGTTGATTGACAGCTGCCTAGCCGCGGCGTCGTTGGTGGTAGTCCTCGAGCAACGGTCCAAACGACGCAACGGCGAGTGGGAGCGCGAGGAACGCGGCAGCGGGAACGCCGAGCCGTTGGAAAAGCAGGGCGCCGATGACGCCGCCGCCGAAAAACAGGCCGACCATACGTGACAAAAGCCAGAGTTTTTCAAGGTCGGCTTTGACGGGAGGATAGGCGCTATGGCGGGCCGAATGGCCGTTCCAATAGAACAATTTGCCGAGTTCGATGCCTGTATCCGTGACGAGACCCGTCACATGCGTCGTTCTGATCCTCGCACCCGACAGCTTTGTGATAATGGCGTTCTGGAGGCCCATGATGAAGCAAAGCAGGGCAACGATAAAAACCGTGGCGGCTGCCTTGCTGCCGAAGCCTATCGAGCCGCTAAGCGCAAACAGGCCCATCAGCCAAGCCTCGACCGCCAGCGGCAGAGCGTATACCGAACGTAAGTCGCGTCTGCGGCCCCAATTGATCAAAATAGCGGAGCATCCTGCGCCGGACAGAAAGAAACCGAGCGCCAGCATTCCCACCAGAAGCAATTTCACCTCGCCCAGCACCAAATTGTCTGCCATGGACGATACGATGCCCGACATGTGTGACGTGTATTGCCCAATCGCCATAAATCCCCCGGCATTGGCGGCGCCGGCAATGAATGTGAGATAAAATGCAAGGTGGCGGTCGGTTGTTTCGGTGCGATCGCGATGGGCAAGACTTTGAAAATGGCGTTTCATCGGTAAACCAAAGGTGGACTCGCCGGGCTTGACGGATCGACCGGAATATTCCGCCTCGCTCAATCCGTTTGCAAGCCATTCCAAAGTGGCTGCGCGGGCTATCTCGCGGATTTTTCATATCGTGCAAACGTAAATTTATGTAAAATCTCGGCAGCCTTGTCCGTTTGGCCCTATAACCGAGCGCGATTGGAAAGAATAGGACAATGACGCGCGTTCTCCTGATTGACGACGACCTGGAATTTACGGGTTTACTCTGCGAATACCTGACGGAAGAAGGCTTTCAGGCTGATGCCACGGATGATGGCAAGAAAGGCATTGCCATGGTTGAGGCAGGCCTGACGGATATTATCGTGCTCGATGTCATGATGCCGATCATGAACGGCGTTGACCTGTTGCAGAAAATCAGAAAATCAAGCGAAATCCCGATCATGATGCTGACTGCGCGGGGCGACGACAAGGACCGCATCACCGGGTTGGACCTCGGCGCTGACGATTATGTCTCAAAGCCTTGCTCTCCAGGCGAACTTGTCGCCCGATTGCGTGCCATTTTGCGCCGCACCGGCAGGCCTGCTCAGGATCAATCCCTGCTACCATTGAAGAGCGGTAACCTCGTCCTTAATCCTACCAGTAGGCAGGCCCAGTTTGAGGGCGTAGCGCTGACATTGACAGGCACGGAGTACAATTTGCTGGAGCTTTTGGTGCGCAATGGCGGCCGGGTGGTTTCCAAGCAAGACATCTCGCAGAGTGTGTTTGGCCGACCTTTGACGCCGTTCGATCGGCGGATCGACGTGCACCTGAGCAGTGTCCGCCAGAAACTTGGGCTCCGCGCTGACGGGCAGAGCTGGATTCAGTCGGTGCGTGGCCAGGGTTACATTCTGTTGCGGGATGCCTGATGCCCCGTTTATTTTGGCGTTTTTTCTTCATTGTCTGGCTGACGATTACGCTCACGACCATGATGGGCATATCTCTGCCTATGCTCGGTGGCCAACTCCCACCCCATATCCGCATGGCCAATATTCAAAACCGGCTGATAGCCGCGCAAATGGCCGACATGCTACAAAGGCAGGGCCTTGTCCAGACGCAAGCCTTCATCGATCACCTGCCACGCGACAGCGATGCACTTCCACCCCGGCTCGTCCTTGCTACTGACCAACAGCTGCCCTGCACTGAAGCATCGTACCCGGGACGGATTGTAATGTCCGTGGATGGCAAATGTTATACCTTGGGTATCGGCGAGCGAAAACTCCGGGATAATTGGCCCTTTCTCCTACCGTGGCTCACGGGCTTCGTAGCTAGCCTGTTTTCGGCTTATCTGTTGACGAAGTATCTGCTGACGCCGATGGAACGCTTGCGTCACGGGTTGAAGGCTCTGGCCGAGGGCCATTTTAGTGTCCGCATCCACGATCAATTGAAGAACCGTAAGGACGAAATCGGGGTGCTTACCCAGCATTTCGATATCAGTGCCCTTCGCCTGCAGGAACTGCATGAAGGCAGGGAGCGGCTGTTTCATGATGTCTCTCATGAGCTTCGCTCTCCCCTGTCCCGTCTCCAGGCCGTCACGGGAATCCTGCGTAAGAACCCAGGTCGATTGCCTGATCTGCTGGACCGCATGGATCATGAAATCGAACGACTGGACCGGCTAGTTGGCGAGATCCTGGCACTGGCAAGGCTTTCGTCGAAGACGGACGAGGAGACGCCGCTTCAGATCATCGACCTTCTCGATATTCTAGATGACATCGTTCAGGATGCCACCTTCGAGGCGCAGGAAAAGGCGGTGACGATCGAGTTCTCCCGCAGCGGCACCTTTGTCGCCGCCGTAAACGGCGAACTGGTTTACCGCGCAATCGAAAATGTGCTGCGCAATGCAATAAAATATACCGGTGCAGGCACTACGGTCCGCATCAAGACCAAGGTCGGGCTCGATGGCCTGACACTATGCATTGCGGACGAAGGGCCCGGCGTAAGGGAAGAGGATCTAGAAAGCATTTTTCGGCCCTTCATGAGTTCCGGTAGCACGGGCAGCAGCAGTAGCACGTCAGGCTACGGTCTAGGTCTCGCCATTGCCAAGACGGCGGTGGAGCGGCATGGCGGCCGGGTCTTTGCGGTCAACATCGTCCCGCATGGACTAAAGGTCACGATGATGTTCCCCGCCGATCAGAATAGCAGGCCCGAGAACTACAACACCCTGCGCCAGGGATGACGCAGGGTGTTTTTCTCGCAGAGGCTGTGTGACCGGCATGGCGGTTATTCGCCGATTACGAGGCCTTTCGTCAGTTCCAGCGCCTGGCGTTCGAACAGGCCGCGATAGATCCCGGCCTTCATCCGGATCAGGCTTTCATGAGTGCCCTCCTCCGCAATCTTACCGTGATCGAATACCAGCAGCCGGTCGAGTGCCCTGACCGTGGACAGTCGATGCGCCACGACAAGTGTCGTCCTGCCCTGCATCAACCGTTCCATGGCATGCTGAATCAGCATTTCCGATTCCGAGTCGAGGCTGGATGTGGCCTCGTCGAGGATCAGGATCGGCGCATCCGCCAGGAAGGCGCGGGCGATGGCGATGCGCTGGCGTTCACCACCGGACAGTTTGATGCCGCGTTCGCCGACAAGCGTTCCGTAGCCCTTGGGCAGAGCCTGGATGAAGCCGTGAGCGCTGGCAAGCTTCGCTGCCGTCTCGACTTCTTCCTGACTCGCGGAAGGCCGAGCATAGGCGATGTTTTCCGCCAGCGACCGGTGAAACAGGATTGGCTCCTGTTGGACAATCGCGATCTGCCGGCGCAGTGACGTCTGCGCGACATGAGCAATGTCTTGGCCGTCGATGCGGATCGCCCCGCCATTTACGTCGTGCAGCCGCTGGATCAGCTTGATGAACGTCGTCTTTCCGGAGCCGGAATGACCGACCAGACCGACGCGCTCGCCGGGCTGGATCACCACGGAGAAGTCCTTATACAGCGGCGCAAAATGGCTGCCGTAATGGAAACTCACCCGGTCGAACTCGATCCTGCCGCGGTCGATCTGGATTGGCTTAGCACCCGGTATGTCTTCAACCCCTAACGGCTGCTGCTGGAGAACGACGAGCTCTTCCATGTCATTCACAGAGCGCTGCAGGTTGCGGATATGCATCCCAATTTCCCGCAGATAGCCTTGGAGAATGAAGAAAGCAGTCAGCACGAAGGTGATGTCACCAGGGCTGGCCTTGCCCGTACTCCACAGCCAGAGTGCAAGGCCGAGCACACCGCCGCGCAGCACCATCAGCAACAATGCTTGCAAGCTGCCGTTCAACGTACCGCGCGTCCAAGTCCGCCGGGTGCGATCCTGCCAGCGGCGAAGAACCCAGCTCAGCCGGTGTTCTTCACGGCTTTCCGCCCCAAACGCCTTGACCACGGCGTTGCAGGTCACGGCATCGGCCAAGGAGCCGCCGAGTTTCGTGTCCCAGCCGTTTGCCATGCTGGCCAGCGGCGCGACGTAGCGCAGCGCCATCGTGGCAGTGAAGAGGACGAAGCAGACCGAGCCGGTTCCGACCAGCAAGCCCATCATCGGCCAGTGCCACGCCATGAGCGCCGTAGAGCCAATCAGCATGACCAGCGACGGGAACAGCGCGACGAACACCGTGTCGTTCAAGAGATCAAGCGCCCACATACCACGGGTCACTTTACGGACGGTGGAGCCAGCAAAGCTGTTGGCATGCCAGTCGCTTGAAAACCGCTGGATACGTGCGAAGGCGTCCGCCGCAATGTCGGACATCGACCGAAGCGTGAACCCGATGATGGCCGTAAACGTCGCGTGCCGTAAAACGACTGCGCTTGCAGACAGTGCCATCAGCCAGATAAATGCAGCCACGGCATTGCCCCAGGCTGCGGCATCATCGGCCCGACCAGAGACAACCGCATCGACCAGTCGACCGGAGAAGAGCGGTGTCAGCACATCCGCCAGTGTTGAGAGAAGCACGGCGCAGAGCATGAAGCCGGCGCGCACCGGCTGGCGGCGCCAATGGACTGCGCAGAAGCGAAAAACAATGCGAAATGCTCCGTTGGAGCGTGATTTATAACCCAAAGCCATAGGAAATCCCGGCGCAAACCGGCTCCGACACTATGAAAACAACGAAAACCGCGCGAGGCGCGATAAAGCGGCGTTAGAGTGGAAAATCAGAAACCCGGACGCGCCGGATTCAACACAGTGCAACGGCTAGACCGTTGAAACGCAGATCAGCTGCGTCGGGCGCTGGCCGATAGTGGATCGGCGCTGGCCACCGGGGAGGTGGAAAAATATGCCATAATGCCTCCCTGACTGGTGTTGAAGATGTGTGATTTTTAACGGCACTTGTTTTCGATGCCAATACTGAAATGTCAGATTCTGGCCGAAACATCAGCTATGCGGTAATCCTGCCACAGCTCCCTTGAGTTCCAGATGCGGCGAATGCGAGTTCGCCGCATGTTTTTGTTATATGAAAAGCATTTATTTTCAGGAGTGGGTCTTGTCGTCGGCTGCCAACGGATTTTCTGGCTGTGTCGCGCCTGGATGATAACCGACAACGTAGAATGCGCCGATCAGGCATGCGATGATGAAAAGCGCGCCGACAAAGATCTGCATGCGACGCTTGGGCTTCTGTGCGTGATGTTTCATGTCACCTCTAGGTGGTGGTTTTGCTTAAAGTGCCAGGTCAACTGACCGGCAGGAGTTATTTGCGGGTCATCAGCGCCCGCATTTCTTCAAAGCGCCGCCGACGATCGTCTGCGCGCTCTCCCTCCGAATAACATGTGCTGGAGATGCAGAATTTGGTCAGGCCATACGGAGGCTTCGCATTTTGGAATTCGCAGTCGATGACGTCGTCCATTTTGGATGCGTCGGTGTCGGCGCGTTCGGAGAAGCTGATGCGGGCACCGGGCGGCTGCAATTCCGGGAAGCTTTGGGCTTGGCCAAGCTTCACATCGGGTTTCATTAGGAAATTCTGCAACACGCTACGGCACGCTTGTTCAAGCTCGGGCGACTGCGCCATAGCCGGCATGGCGGTGGCAAGCAGGATCGGTAAAACATATTTCATCGAAAACGCTCTCGTTGATGAAGTCGGCAATAAAGCTACGGAGCGCGGTTTTTGTTCCCTATTTATGAATTATGAACAGCGCGACTATTCTACCTTCCCGGCGAATTGGAACTTTATGCGGGACTGAATCATTTAAGGGCCTGAGAATAAAAAAGGTATGAGGTGAGGAAATGAAGACATTTGCTGCTATTTTTCTGTCTGCTGCGACACTTGTGACCAGCCTGACACCGGCGGTGAGCGCCTCTGCCGCAACAAGCGCAATGGCCAACTCTGTAATTCAGCCTGTGCAGCGGCAAGGAACTTCGGTTGCGGTAGATGGGGTCCAGGTGGCTGAAAACAGCTGGGCAGACGACCGCAGGCAGCGCCGCTACATGATGCAGCACCGCGACCGTCATTGGGAAGATCGGCGTTGGCGCGACCGCCGAAGCGATTACCGTGACCGTTATGACGGGCGCTACGATCGTCGTCACCACCATAACAATGCCGGTGCGATCATTGGCGGTCTTGCGGCAGGTGCAATTATTGGTGGCGCACTAAGCGCTGGCGCTCATCGTGGCGATTCGCACAGCCAGTGGTGCTCTAATCGTTATCGCTCTTACAGGGCTTCCGATAATACCTATCAGCCCAACTACGGCCCTCGCCGCCAGTGCGTTTCCCCGTAATGCGGTTAGAAAACTCAAATTAGAGTTCAGTGACAATGGCGCTTTTACTGGCGCCATTGTTTTTCCAATTTGGGTCATGTTAACGGCCTAGATGATTTTTCAAGAAAATCGGCCTACTCTCTTTCCGATGCGTTGTGCGCCTTGCTGGCTCGCGCGGAAGGGGAGCAGATGGAAAAGAATATTCTACGGCGCTTTTTACATTGCTGCGCAGGCTTGTTTCTATTTTTTGCAGGAGCAACGGCAGTAGTCCCGACCGCAGCAATCGCTGACGATGGCTCGATCACCATAAAGGTACCGTCCGGCCAAGACATGGGCGCCGTGGAAAATGCGGTGCGCGCCGCAAGTCAGGCGGCTGGCCAAGGCGTGAAGAACATCACTATCGAGCTGTCCGCTCCTTTAACCGTCTCCTCAACAGCGCCTCAGACACCCACTGCCCCCGCCCAAACGGCTCCTGCCAAACCTGCGTCTGCCGCCGTGCCTACTGCGGCTGCAAAAGCCTCCGCTCCAAGCGCCGTGTCTCCGGCGGTATCGATGGAAGCAGACATGATGACAACGGCCTATGGCACGTTCGTCGCTGCGCTCAAACGCGGTGGAGCGGTTGCCTTGGCCGGCATAGAAAGCCTGCCGACGGGTTTTGACAACAGCATGCAATCGCTGAAAGCGGAGCAGACTGGGATGAAGGCGCTAAGCCTGACGGCCACTGGTGCCCTCCTTGCAGGGCTCGCCTCAGCCGTCCTGTTTATTTTGCTATTCCAGAGATTCGTACCTAGCCCGAGGGTCGACAACGGGCCTTTGACCAAGGCATTTGCGGCGGGCATCCGGCTCCTGGGAGATCTCTTGGCGGTTGCGATTTTCGTCAGTCTTGCGCGCAGCGGCACCCACATGGGCTACGTTTCCGGCTCATTCGGCAAGGAGGTCACCTACGGTATTATCAGGGCCGTGATGACTGCCGGCCTCTTCGCGGCCTTTGGTCGAATGTTGTTTTCAAGGATCAAAGGCGCCGATCCACTGTTCGATATCGCCCATCCGCAGTGGCATCTGAAAATGATGATCGGCTTTGGCACATTGTCTGGCCTCGTCAACGGAAGTTTGAGGCTCGCGGACGCAAAGGGCCTCGACCCTATGGCAGCCGACGGCTGGCTGTTTTTGAGCTCCAGCGTCGTCAACGCCTACCTGCTCGTCTGGTTTCTGCTCGGACGCAAGGACATCGTCGATTCCTATGCTGGTCACGGGCGCGGCTGGCGCCGGTTTACTGGTAACCTGATCGCTGATTTTTATATCGTGTCTGCCGTCTTGCTCTGGCTGCTGGGCCTGATGGTCGCGGGTACGGCACAGAACGTGCTTTGGCTGAGAGTGTCCGGCATCAGCCAGATCTTGTTGATTCTCATCCCGATCCTGCACCGTGGCGTCTCAGGTCTCTTCCGCACGATGGCAGCCCGACGCGAAGTAGCTTTCGGACCGGCCTTTCCATCGGTTCTATTATGGGCGCTGCGCATTCCCTTTGCCGGAGCCATCTGGCTGCTAGGTATGCATATCATTGTCATTCTTTGGGAACCCTTGCTGGCAGGCGCCGGCGTCGATGCCTCCTACTGGCTGACCCATGTACAGCAGTTTGGCATAACCGTGGTTTGCAGCGGCTTCGTCTGCAGTCTTCTCTGGAAGTTCTTTGATACGGTCGCGCCAACCAACGCTGTTAAACTGCCAGGCCATGAAGATGATGGGCTGCCCAAGACCACGAGCCGCTTGTCAACGGTCCTGCCGGTGATCCGCAATCTGGTCATGGGCGCGGTGCTGGCGGTGGCGATGCTTGTCATCTTGTCTTCGCTCGGCGTTGACGTTGCACCACTGCTGGCCGGTTTCGGCGTACTCGGCCTTGCCGTCTCCTTCGGCTCGCAGACGCTGGTCAAGGATGTGGTCTCCGGTATCTTCTTCCTCGCGGAGGATGCGTTCCGGATCGACGAATATATCGATGCCGGCAAGCTGCAGGGTACGGTCGAACAGATTTCGTTGCGCTCGGTGCGGCTTCGCCACCATAACGGCCCAGTGCATACCGTGCCTTTCGGCCAGATCGCCGCCGTGACCAATTACAGCCGCGACTGGGGCACGATTAAATTCGAATTGCGCTTCGACCGCGATGCCGATCTTGAACTGATCCGCAAGACGGCGAAGAAAGTCGGCCTCGCCTTGTTGGAAGAGCCGGAATTTGCGGGCGATTTCCTTATTCCTCTGAAGATGCAGGGCATTCAGGAAGTCAACGAAAACTCCATGGTCATCCGCTTCAAGTTCACCAGCCGGCCTGGCAATCCAAGCCTGATCAAACGTGAGGGAATTAAGCGGTTGTTGGCGGCCTTCAAGGCGGCGGGGCTCAATCTGGCGTCCAATGCCGTGGTGGTTCGCTCAAGCGAGCAGTCTCCAATGGGCGCAGGTGCAGCTGCCGCTGCGTCCGCGTCGGTTCCGACCATGGCGGCCAACGCCCCATAAGCGCGTTCAAATCTACACTTGATTGTGATGGCGTCGCAACTGATGTCCCGCACGATGAAGTCGGACACATCGGGCTAGGTTGGACTGCATTTCGGCACGAATGAAAGCTTGAACTGCAAGCCAGCCGTTCAAAGTCGCTCGGCGCTGCCACCAATAGTAACTTGACTTCAATTGTCACCTTACCTAGTCAAAGGCATCGTTCTTCCTTCCTTCCTTCCTTCCGCCTTTGACAAGGAGACTGACTTGAAAACTGCTCGTATTTCCGGCCTGAGTGTTGTGGCTGTTCTGTCCGCGCTATTTACCTCGACTGCGGTTGCGCCTGTGCTTGCTGCCGATGGCGACGGCATTGTGGTCTATAACGCCCAACACGAAAGCCTCGGCCGGGAATGGGTCGACGCCTTTACCAAGGCCACCGGCATCAAGGTGACCATGCGCCAGGGCAGCGACATGCAGTTTGCCAATCAACTGCTCCAGGAAGGCGAAGCTTCGCCGGCTGACGTCTTCCTCACGGAAAATTCGCCGGCCATGACGCTGGTTGATCAGGCCGGCCTGTTTGCCCCTGTCGATGCTGACACCCTGGCACAGGTACCGGCGGAATTCCGCCCGGCCAATGGCAAGTGGATCGGCATTGCCGCCCGCTCGACCGTTTTTGCCTATGACAAGAGAAAACTCACCGAAGACAAGCTGCCGAAGTCGATGCTCGACCTTGCAGATGCCGCGTGGAAGGGCCGCTGGGCAGCTTCGCCGTCCGGAGCCGATTTCCAGGCCATCGTTGCCGCTCTGCTTGAACTGAAGGGTGAAGAAGCCACGGCCAAGTGGCTCAAGGCGTTGAAGGAAAATGCGACTTTCTACAAGGGTAACAGCGTTGCCATGAAGGCCGTCAATGCCGGTGAAGTCGAAGGCGCGATCATCTACCATTACTACTGGTTCGGCGATCAGGCGAGGACCGGTGAAAACAGCAGCAATGTTGCCCTGCATTACTTCAAGCATCAGGATCCGGGTGCGTTCTTCAGCATTTCCGGTGGCGGCATCGTCAAGTCCAGCCAGCATATGAAGGATGCCCAGGCGTTCCTCAAATTCGTCACCAGCAAGGCCGGCCAAGAAATCCTGAAGGCCGGGACGTCTTATGAGTATGCTGTCGGTAACGGCGCCGAGTCCAACGCCAAGCTCGTCCCGATCAAGGAACTCGATGCTCCCAAAGTCGAGCCTACCAAGCTGAACAGCAAGAAGGTCACCGAGATGATGACTGCGGCTGGCATCCTTTAAGGATCCCGCTGAGACACTGCGTCATCGCAAACTATTGTCTTTCGCTCAAGAAAGGCTTAGGGCAATCGCCGAACGGCGGTTGCCCTTGTTTCAAGGGCTTGGCCGGCTTTCCCGACCGGCTTCAACCAAGAAGATCAGAACCCCTTGCTGCAGGATAACAGGCGAACAGCGCCCCGGGCGCAGGCAGTAAAGCGGATTGGCCGTGCGCATCGACCTGCCGGCCATTTGGGTCTCATCGTCATTGCCGGCCTCGTTGCACTCTTCAGCCTCGTACCGCTCGGTTTTATCGCCTGGGTAACCGTCGATGTTGGTTGGGATACGGTGCGGACCCTGGTGTTTCGCGGCCGGGTCGGTGACCTCCTGATCAATACTGTTCTTCTGGAAACCGCGACGCTTCCAATCACCACTGCCCTTTCCATTGCCCTCGCGTGGCTGATCGAGCGGACTCGCCTGCCGGCCGCCGGCGTCTGGTCCTGGCTGATGGTAACACCGCTTGCCGTTCCTGCCTTCGTGCACAGCTATGCCTGGATCGGCATTGCCCCCGACATGCACGGGCTCTGGAGCGCTGTTTTTATCTCGGTTCTCGCCTATTTCCCGTTTATCTATCTGCCGATTGCCGCGACGCTGCGCCGGCTCGATCCTGCCATAGAGGACGCGGCAGCGTCCCTGGGGCTCAACCCATGGCGTGTGTTCTGGCGCGTTGTGCTGCCGCAGTTGCGCCCGGCGATCCTCGGTGGTGCATTGCTAGTGGCTTTGCACCTGCTGTCGGAATACGGTCTATTCGTGATGATCCGCTTCGATACGTTTGCCACCGCGATCGTCGATCAGTTCCAGTCATCTTATAACAGCCCTGCATCGAATATGCTCAGCGGCGTGCTGGTCTTGTGTTGCATCTTGCTGCTCGGCCTCGATGGCCTGCTTCGCGGCTCGGAACGTTATGCGCGGGTTGGCTCTGGCGCCATTCGGCCAGTCCAGCGTCACCGGCTTGGGGTCTTTATGGCACCCGCCCTTCTGCTGCCGCTTGTTGTCACCGTGCTGGCGCTGGGTGTACCGGTCTTTACGCTGCTACGCTGGCTGATGATTGGTGGCATCAAAGTCTGGCAAAACGAAATTCTCGGTACGGCTTTCGGTGAAACGATCGTTCTTGCCCTTGCCGGTGGTATTCTCTCAATGCTTGTCGCCGCGCCAATGGCCTGGCTTTCAGTCCGCGCTCCGGGGCGATTGCAGAAACTGCTCGAAGCCTGCCATTACTACGTCGGTTCGCTGCCAGGAGTCGTGGTGGCTCTCGCGCTCGTGACGATTACTGTGCGTGTGGCTCTGCCCTTCTATCAGACATTTGCGACGCTGATCGCCGCTTACATCCTGCTGTTCCTGCCCCGCGCCATGGTTGGCTTGCGCGCCAGCATTTCCCAGGCACCGGTAGAGTTGGAACGGGCGGCGATGAGCCTTGGCAAAAGCCCTGGACGTGCCGTCTGGTTGACGACGATGCGGCTTGCCGCTCCGGGTGCGGCAGCCAGTATCGCGCTGGTGGCTATGGGCATCACCAATGAACTGACTGCGACATTGATGCTGGCGCCAAACGGCGTCGACACACTCGCTACCAAATTCTGGTCTCTGACCAGCGAAATCGACTATGTGGCAGCGGCGCCCTATGCGCTGTTGATGGTGGTGCTATCGCTGCCACTCACCCTGCTCTTGCAGTCGCAATCCAAACGCACGGCCGGCCAATGAGTTTTCTGGAAATCCAATCTGTCTCCAAGCACTATGGCTCCGTGGCAGCGCTTGATGATGTCACGTTGAATGTGCCAGCCGGGAGCCGAACGGCGATTGTCGGCCCGTCGGGTTCGGGAAAGACGACGCTGCTGCGGCTGATCGCCGGGTTCGAGATGCCGGATGCGGGGCGTGTCAGCCTTGGCGGTGCGCTGCAGGCGGAGCCCGGCTTCATGCTGCCAGCGCATAAGCGCGGCATCGGCATCGTATCCCAGGATGGCGCGCTGTTTCCTCATCTAAGCGTTGCCGACAACATCGCCTTCGGCTTCGAGCGCGGTCTAAACGACCGAGACGAGCGCATAAAATCGCTGGCTGAAATGGTCGAGCTTGATCCTGTCATGCTGGCGCGCCGGCCGCATCAACTCTCCGGCGGCCAGCAACAGCGCGTTGCGCTTGCTCGTGCCCTCGGCCGCCAGCCAAGGCTGATGCTGCTCGACGAGCCGTTTTCCGCTCTGGACACGGGCTTGCGCGAAGCGATGCGCAAGGCTGTTTCGAAGCTGCTCGCGTCGGCTGGGATTACGACCATTCTGGTGACACACGACCAGACAGAAGCGCTGTCTTTCGCCGACCAACTCGCCGTGCTGCGCGATGGCCGTCTGGTCCAGTCCGGCGCTCCAAAGGACCTTTACGAACGCCCGATCGACCGGCAAACGGCGCTGTTTCTGGGCGAGGCCATCATTCTGCCCGCCGAGTTTTCACATGATAAAGTGCAATGCGCTTTGGGCAGTCTCACGATTTGTGAAGCCGGTACTGGTCTGGGCGATGTTATGGTGCGGCCAGAGCAGATCTCCGTGGTCAGTTCGGCACAGGAGGGAAGCTGTGCCGCGCGCGTTCTCGACGTGGAATTTTCCGGGGCGAGTGGCACGGTGACACTGCAACTGACGCAAGCCAGCAGCACTGTCGCACCCCTGTCCGTGCGAATGTCACGGCTTAATTTGCCTGTTCCCGGCGACGTCGTCTATCTCAGCGTGAATGGCGAAGTCCACAGACTTCCAACGCCGTAAGCGACAAAATCAAAATAGAAAACGCCGCGCAGCTTATTGGCCGCGCGGCGTTTTTTGTGTTTATGTCGTTCAGTCTGCGTCGTCAAAGCCGATGCCGGAGGGCTCAGCTCCACCGCCGACGATGATTTCACGCTTGCCGACATGGTTGGCCGGGCCTACCAGACCTTCCCGCTCCATGCGCTCGACAAGCGAGGCAGCACGATTATAGCCGATTGACAGGCGACGCTGGATGTAAGAGGTCGAGCATTTCTGGTCGCGCAGCACAACCTTGACCGCCTTTTCGTAAACCTCGTCGCTTTCCTCGCCACTGGCGTTGACGGCAACGCGCTCATAGGCTTCGTCAACGGCAGCGGGCGTCGCCGAGGCGGGTTCGCCACCATCTTCCTCGGTCACCGTGCCGAGATATTCCGGCCGGCCCTGGGTCTTCAGGTGGGCGACGACCTGCTCGACTTCCGCATCCGATACGAATGGACCATGGACACGGCAGACGCGGCCGCCGCCGATCATGTGGAGCATATCGCCCTGGCCGAGCAGATGTTCGGCACCCTGCTCGCCCAGAATGGTGCGGCTGTCGATCTTCGAGGTAACCTGGAAGGAGATCCGGGTCGGGAAATTGGCCTTGATCGTGCCGGTGATGACATCGACGGAAGGCCGCTGCGTTGCCATAATCAAGTGGATACCGGCAGCGCGAGCCATCTGGGCCAGACGCTGGATGGCACCTTCGATTTCCTTGCCGGCCACCATCATCAGGTCGGCCATTTCATCGACGATGATGACGATATAGGGCATGTGTGACATGTCGAGATCTTGATCCTCATAGAGGATCTCGCCGGAATGGCGGTCGAACCCGACCTGAACGCTAACGGTGATGACCTCACCCTTTTCGCGGGCCTGGGCCGCACGAGCATTATACCCGTCGATATTGCGCACGCCGAGCCGCGACATCTTGCGGTACCGGTCTTCCATCTCGCGCACCGCCCATTTCAGAGCCATCACGGCCTTCTTCGAGTCGGTTACGACAGGGGTCAGCAGGTGCGGGATGCCGTCATAGACGGAAAGCTCCAACATCTTCGGATCGACCATGATCAGGCGGCATTCTTCCGGCTTCAACCGGTAGAGCAGCGACAGGATCATCGTGTTGATCGCAACCGACTTACCGGAACCGGTGGTGCCGGCAACTAGCAGATGCGGCATCTTTGCCAGCTCAGCAATCACAGGCTCGCCGCCGATCGATTTACCGAGGCAAAGCGCGAGCTTGAAGCGGCTCTCCCAATAATCTTCGCATTCGATCAATTCGCGCAAATAGACGGTTTCGCGCACGGCGTTCGGCAATTCGATGCCGATGACATTGCGGCCGGGCACAACGGCAACGCGGGCGGACAGCGCCGACATCGACCGGGCGATGTCGTCGGCAAGACCGATAATGCGCGAGGACTTGATGCCAGGCGCCGGCTCGAATTCATAGAGCGTCACGACCGGACCGGGGCGGACATCAATGACTTCACCGCGAATGCCGAAATCTTCGAGCACGCTTTCGAGAAGGCCGGCGCTCTGCTCCAGCGCTTCCGGCTGCATTGCTTCCGCACGGACCGCCGGCGGCTCCTGCAGAAGGCTGATCGACGGGAAGACGAAATCGCCATCGAAAGGATGGCTACGGTTCATTTCCAGGCCACCAATGGCGCGGTTGGCGCGGATAGTTTCCACAACAGGCCGGGCTACATTGAAGCTACGCATCGGCTCAACAGTTTCCACAGCTTCCGCGACAACTTCGGCGGTGGAAACGTCGGGCTCGGCAACCACTTCATCCCATGGGGCCACATCAATGGCGGCATCAACGACTGCGGTCTCTACCTCAGCAACCGGCTCCGCAACAACAGGCGCAGCTTCGTCGACGCCTGCGGGTTCAACCACCGCAGCCGACACCTCGGCAACCGCTTCTGGAACGCTAATAGCAACCGGCGCTTGGGCTTCCAAACCATGGCGCATACGGATCTCGCGGTAAAGCGCAGCAACAGACCCGACAGATGGCGTGGAAATGGTCGGTGCGAGCGGTGCAGGCTCCGGCGCTGGCACAAACAACATTGGCTTTGGCTGGGCGACGAAGGAGGTGACAGATACAGGCGTTTCCTCTTCCATGTCGAAGGGCTCGGACATCATCTCGAAGAATGCGAAATCGGAAAGCGGCAACGTTGCGGGTGTGATCGCATACTGTTGCGCAACAACGGTTGGAGCCTCGACCGGAGCAGCGTCCTGGCGCAGATGGACGTCGATATGTTCAGCCATTCGCATAGCAGCCGCGGCTTGGCGCAGGCGCAGAGCCTCAGGAAGGTGAGCCGGAGTGACGGCCTGTGCCTCAGCGACAGCCTCAGTCTTGGCTTCTCGATAGAGAAAGGTGTCGGTCGAAAACTGCGGGGCAATGATAACTGGCGGCATAGAACACTGCTCTAGAACTTGTGGCGCGGCTTCTTCGACGGCCGCCTCGATAGCGGGCTCTGCCGAAGCCTCCACAGGACGCGGGCTAACCGGGCGTGGCGGCGGCGCGCGGCGTGGCACGATCAACGGGCTGCCTGTCTTTGGCAGGCCGAAGAAAGAGGGCGAACCCGGTTGCGGCTGCACAGGGGCGACGGCCGCTGGGGCTGCCCCTTGCTCAGCAACTGGCGCAGCTTCGACGGCACGCGCCTGATCGACAGCCTTTTGCAAGGCAGCGACAATGGCGGCCTGTTCGGCGGCAGCTTCCGCTTCGCGACGCTTATTGATCGCAGCTTCCGGCGTGCGCGTGAAACGCACATTCGGCCCCAGCACGAAAGCAGATTGCCAAGGCTCCAGCGGCCCGCCCTGAGCAGTCTGACCATTCGAAGGTGTGGCGGCAGCCTGCGGATCGTCATGACCTGACGGCTCGGAAGAACGTGACGTATTCTGTGTTGGAAAGCGCATGGTGCCTAACAGTTCATTGGGAATTGCTCTTGGTCCCCTATAGAAGTAAAAAATAAAGGTTAATCACTCCTTTCACCGGCGTCGCGAAACGGGCACAAAGTGCCGGAAGGCTCCACTTTAACCCATTGTTTTTTCATGATTGGCCGGAAAGCCCTCAGATCAAGCAGAGGCTGCAGCGCCTTGAAAACAAGAGATAATCGAAACGGCAAATTTTTTGGACGCAGATCCATCTTTTAGGCCGCAATCAGGTTGAATCCGGTGGCGGCGTGAGCATCATCCACCAGAAGAAATTTGGCGCCATGGCATTCGACCTTAGACGAATCGTGGGTAGTCAGCAGAGCGCAGCCATGGCAGGTTGCAGGCAAATGCGCAGAGGAGGCCAGCATGTCCGAGAGTTTCACCGCCGTTGTTCTCGATAACGTCGATGGCAAGCCGAAGGGCTTGTTTCGGGAGTTGACGCTCGCCGATCTTACCGATCATGAGGTGCTGGTCGAGGTGGCCTATTCCACACTGAACTACAAGGACGGCCTCGCATTTACCGGAAAAGGCCGGATCGCGCGTCGCACGCCTGTTATCGCTGGCGCCGATCTAGCTGGAACAGTCATTTCCTCGCGCGTGCCGGACTGGAAGCCGGGCGACCGGGTCGTGGTCAACGGCTTCGGCATGACCGAGACGGAAGGCGGCGGCTACACCCGCTACCAGCGTGTGAAGCCGGAATGGCTGCTGCGCCTACCCGACGGCTTCTCTCTCGAGCAGGCCATGGCAATCGGGACTGCCGGCTATACGGCGGCGCTCTCGGTCCTTGCGCTTGAAGATTGGGGCAAGATCGAAGTCGGTAGCGGCGAAGTGCTGGTTACCGGCGCCGGCGGCGGCGTCGGCTCGATTGCCGTCAGCTTGCTTGCTTCGCGCGGGTATAACGTCACGGCAGGCACAGGCCGGCCGGAGGTACAGGAGTATCTACGCGGCCTCGGTGCGAGCGCTTTCGTGACCCGGGAGGAACTGGCGGAAAAGGCGAACCCGTTGCAGAAGGAGCGCTGGACCGGCGCCGTCGACAGCGTCGGCTCGAGCGTTCTCGCCAATGTGCTTGCACAGACCGTGTATGGTGGTGGTGTCGCGGCTTGCGGCCTTGCAGGTGGCGCCGATCTGCCGACGACGGTGATGCCTTTTATCCTGCGCGGCGTCACGCTGCTCGGGATTGATTCTGTAATGACGCCAATGCCAAAGCGCGTCCGCGCCTGGGAGTTTCTGGACAAGGTCCTCAACCGCGACCATCTCGCCGCGATGACTACGGTAGAGCCGATGTCCAACCTGCCGGCGCTGGCCGAGGCCATTCTTGCCGGTCAGACGCGCGGCCGGGTGGTGATCGACGTCACGAAATAGCGCCAGGGGAATCCCCTGCTTGTTCCGTTATAACTGTTCCGAGGCGGGTCCAAGACGAGCGATGGCCTCAATCAATTGCAGCCCTGTCCGGGTTGCGGCCCCTGTCGCCACGACCAGTTGCGGTAGCAGTAACCATTCCAGCGCCCAGGCAGCACCAGAACGCTCCTGTTCATGCACCAGGCTCTGATGCAGGCCAGACACCTGCACGGCATTGAAGCGGGCAATCGTAACCAGCGTTTCGGCGCCGACCGGATTCTGCTTGTGCGGCATGGCGGAGGAGCCGCCGCCGCCGGTCAGCTGAATTTCCTTGCCCATTTCGGCCAAAAGCGCAACGTCCTGGCCGAATTTGCCGAGAGCGCCGGAGATCAGCGACAAAAGATCGGCAAAGGCGACGATCCGGTCGCGTTGGCTATGCCATTGCGGTGCATCGGCAAGGCCGAGAATGTGTGCCAGGCTGGCGCGCACGGCCGGACCCTTGTCACCAAGCTTTTCCAGAGTACCAGCCGCACCGCCGAATTGAACTGCAAAGCCATCTGCCAACAGCAGCCGCAGCCGGTCATGCGACCGGGCAAGCGGCCCGGCCCAGGCGGCGATCCGGTCTGAGACGGTTATGGGAATTGCGGCCTGCATACGGGTGTGACCCATCAAAGGTTTTTTGCCGAAAGCGGTATCAAGTCGCGCAAAGGCAGTGGCCAACGCCGCAAGCCGTTTTTCCAAGAGCTGGGCCGCAGCCTTCAGCCGCAGAACCAGGCTGGTGTCGATCACGTCCTGGCTGGTGGCGCCGAAATGAAGTTTGGCTTGCCCGGCCCCACCGACAGCTGCCCGCATCTGCTTTACCAGGTCGGGAATGACCACGCCGTCGCGCGCCGTGGCCGTTTTCAAGGCGTCGAGGTCGGGCGTGAATGTCGCGAGCCCGGCCTCGATTGCCTCGGCATCGCCATGCTCGATCACCCCATGCTCTGCCTGCGCCTTTGCCAATGCCGCTTCGAAGGCGAGCATGGCATCGATATCAGCTTTGGCCGTAAACAAAGCGGCAAAAGCCTCGTCGCCGAACAGGCCGGAGAGATAAGGGTGGTCGAAGGAGGATGTGCTCATGACTGCCGATCAGATGTCGAAGAAGACGGTTTCGTTTTCGCCCTGCAGGCGGATATCGAAGACGTAATCGTCTCCCTGTCGGTTGGCAATCAAGGTCGGTATCCGCACCTTGTGCTCGATGCGGGCCAGAACCGGATCGGCGGCATTTGCGTCCTCTTCGTCAGGAAAATACATCCGTGTCTGCAGACCGATATTGATACCGCGGGCCACCACCCAGAAGGTGATATGCGGCGCCATCCACCTGGTGCCATCGAAAGGCACCTTGCCGGGCTTGATCGTGTGGAACACGAATTCGCCGGTGGCCATGTCGCCTGGGCAACGGGCCCAGCCGAGGAAGTTGGGATCGGCTTTTCCGCGCGTTTCGGACGGGCTATTGTAGAATCCGTCGGTGTCGGCCTGCCAGATTTCGACGAGCCCGTCCTTCAGCGTATTTCCACCCCCGTCATAGACGTGGCCGCGAATGGTGATGCGCTCACCCCGCGTCTTATCATTATAGAGGGGGCCGGAGCCGAGATCCTGATCAAAGATCCCTTCGATGCCGACGAAATTAGGCGTGCAGCCAATGTGCACATACGGGCCTGCCGTTTGCGAGGCGGATTCCTTGAGATAACCGAGCGGCTGTACCATGTCAGTTGCCCTCCTTGCGGTTTTCAAACAGCGTCGAGCGACGACCGCGCAACACAATATCGAACTTGTAGGCGCGCATATCCATCGGAATGGTGGCGTTCATGTCGAGCGGCGCGACGAGGCGCTTGATCGCATCTTCATCCGGGATCGTTTTCACGATCGGACATTTCCAGATCAGCGGGTCGCCTTCGAAATACATCTGGGTGATAAGGCGCTGGGCAAAGCCATGGCCGAAAATTGAAAAATGTATATGGGCCGGCCGCCAGTCGTTGACACCATTCGGCCACGGATACGGGCCTGGCTTGATGGTCTTGAACCAGTAATAGCCGTTCTCGTCGGTGATCGCGCGGCCGACACCACCGAAATTAGGATCAAGCGCCGCGAGATAGGTTTCCTTCTTGTGGCGGTAGCGCCCGCCGGCATTGGCCTGCCAGAATTCGACCAGCGCGCCGTGAACACCGATGCCGCGCTCATCCAGAACCTGGCCATGCACGAGGATGCGCTGGCCGACGGCCATTTCGCCTGGCTTTGCATAGTTCATGATCAGGTCGTTATCGAGTTCGTTCAGCAGGCCGTGACCGAAGACCGGGCCAGTGATTTCGCTCTTGGTGCCTTCGAGGGAGATTAGCGCCCGCTGCGGCGACCGCAGAACAGACGTTTTATACCAAGGCGCGTAGGCCGGTGGATGCATGTCCCGGTCGCGGGCAAAGAACGCCCCGGTTTCCGGCGGTGTGTTTTTCATCTTCATCCTCCTCAGGGTTTTACCGAATAAGCGCGGAGCAGATCTGGCTCAGGCTTTCTCGGCATCCATTTCCGCAAAGACGCCCTTCGCGACTTTGAAAGCGTGGTTGGCGGCCGGCACGCCGGCATAGATGGCGACATGCATCAGTGCTTCGCGAATATCCTCGCGGCTGGCACCGGTATTGGCAGTGGCGCGAATATGCATCGCCACTTCCTCGTGGTGACCGAGGGCGGCCAGCAGCGCGATGGTAACCATCGACCGCTCGCGCTTGGTCCAGTGATCGCCCGACCAGACCGTGCCCCAGGCGGACTCGGTGATCAGCGTCTGGAACGGCTGATCGAAAGGCGTTGCCGCGGACGAGGCCCGGTTGACATGGGCATCACCCAGCACCGACCGCCTGGTCTTCATGCCGCGGCCATAGGCCTCGGACGGCGTTTCCGTCTTGTCAGTCATGTCTTGATGTCTCCGCAAAATATGTCGATTGAAGGCCGGGGGCCAAAATGAACGTCAGGCCGACTCCGCCAGGAAGGGGCGCAATGCCGCCACATAGGCGTCCGGCTGTTCAAGGCAGGGAATGTGGCCGGCTCCCTCCACGACAGCAAAACGGCCCCCGGGTATGAGGTCCGCCAGCGACTGCACGAGCGCAGGTGGCGTCGAGCCATCCTGATCGCCCACGATGCATAGTGTTGGAACTGCGATAGCGGGTGCCTGGGCGGTAAAATCCGCATCACGAAGCGCCGCACAGGTACCGGAATAGCCTTCCGCCGATTGTCGCAGCAACATGGTGCAGCAGCCCGCATAGAGGGAGTTGCTCTCGACCCGAAATGGGGGTGTGAACCAGCGCTCCATGATCGGTTCCAGCAGTGCGGCGATACCGCCCTTGCGGATTGCGTCTATACGGCTATTCCACATCTCCGGCGTGCCGATCTTGTGGGCAGTATTGCTCAGGATCAGCGCCCGCACCAGGTCAGGCCGGCTTGCATAGAGGCCTTGCGCGATCATGCCGCCAACGGAGAGGCCGCAGACGATCACCTGCTTCAGCGCCAGATGGTCGAGCAAGGCCGCCATGTCCTTGACGTGGTCATCCATCGTATAGGGCGCAGATGCGAGATCGGACAGACCGTGCCCGCGTTTGTCATGTAGCACGAAGGCGAAACGGTCCTGAAGACGCTCGATTACCTCGTCCCAGATGCGAAAATCCGTGCCGAGCGAATTGGCAAAGGCTATTACCGGCTTTCCGGTCTCAAGTCCGTGGGTGCGGTAGTGGATAACCGCATCCGCGGTCTTCAAAAATTTCATGAATCTTTCCTCCTGCGATAATCTTGTCCGAGCGATAATGCTAAGTAAAATGACTTTTTTGCCGAAAACGATAACCTAGAGGTTATGGGAAGATGATAGATCATCGGATCAAATTTCGCCATCTCCAAGCTTTCGTGGAGGTCGCACGGCAGAAAAGCGTTATCAAGGCCGCCGAAATCCTGCATGTCAGCCAGCCGGCCGTAACCAAGACGATACGCGAACTCGAGGAGGTCTTGAGCGTAGGCCTGATCGAGCGCGACGGCCGAGGCATTCGCATCACCCGCTACGGCGAGGTGTTCCTGCGCCATGCCGGCGCAACGCTCGCGGCACTGAACCACGCAGTTGATTCAGTATCGCAGGAGGCCATTCGGTCCGGTCCACCGGTCCGCGTCGGGGCTTTGCCGACAGTCTCAACCCGTATCATGCCCGTCGCAATGAAGACGTTTCTGTTGGAAAACACCGGCAGCCCGGTAAAGATCGTAACCGGCGACAATGCGGTTCTCTTGGAGCAATTGCGTCTTGGCGAACTGGACCTTGTCCTAGGAAGGTTGGCAGCACCGGAGAAGATGGCGGGATTTTCATTTGAGCATCTCTATTCCGAGCAGGTCGTGTTCACTGTCCGGGTGGGCCATCCGCTGCTATCGGGCGAGAAGCTGGTGGAGCGCATGCGCGAATTTCCGGTCCTCATGCCAACACACAATTCCATCATACGGCCGCTGGTCGATCATTTCCTGATCGCGAATGGCATCCCGGCCTTCCCCAACCAGATTGAAACGATTTCAGACGCATTCGGTCGGGCATTTGCAAAGATAAGTGATGCGATTTGGGTGATTTCGGAGGGGGTGGTTGCCGGCGACATTGGTGAGGGAACGCTGGCTGCGCTACCGATCGATTGTTCGGCGACACGCGGTCCAGTGGGGCTAACACAAAGAACCGATGCCATCGCCTCGCTGCCGCAATCGCTTCTGATGCAAGCGATCCGTAATGCGGCAGCGAAGGCGACGGTCCCGGGAGGAACCTAAGACGTGAGCATGTCTAGTAAGGCAGGCCGACGTAGTTTTCGGCAAGCGATGTGGCGGCGGCCCGGGAGTGGACGAGATAATCCAGTTCCGCTTCCTGGATGCGCTGGCCGAAATCGCCCGTATCCTGAAAACGGTGCATCATCGTCGTCATCCACCAGGAGAAGCGCACCGCTTTCCAAACTCTTGCCAGGGCGCGGGCCGAATAGCCGTCGATACCGGCCTTCGACTTTTCTCCGTAGAATTCGATTAGTGCTTCGCTGAGATAGAAGACGTCGCTGGCCGCTAAGTTCAGGCCTTTCGCCCCGGTCGGTGGGACGATATGGGCGGCATCACCGGCGAGGAACAGTCGCCCGAACCGCATTGGCTCCGCCACGAAGGAGCGCAACGGTGCGATGGATTTTTCAAATGACGGACCAGTCACCATCCCCTCGGCATGTTCTGCCGGAAGGCGGCGGCGCAACTCGTCCCAGAAGCGGTCGTCGCTCCACTCCTCGACCTTATCGTCGAGCGAGCACTGCACATAGTAGCGGCTACGAGTGGTGGAACGCATTGAACACAGTGCAAAACCGCGGGGATGATTTGCGTAAATCAGCTCATGTGCAACTGGCGGCACTTCCGCCATGATGCCGAGCCAGCCGAATGGATAGATGCGCTCGAATTCTTTGATGGAGCCCTGCGGCACAGCTTTGCGGCTGACGCCATGGAACCCGTCACAGCCAGCGATAAAATCGCAATCGATACGGTGGGAAACGCCATCCTTTTCATAGGTGACATAGGGCTTTTCGCCATCGAAATCATGTGGCTGTACGTTGGCGGCGTCATAGATGGTAACGGCGCCGGCTGCGTCACGCTGATCCATCAGGTCGCGAGTGACTTCCGTCTGGCCGTAGACCATGACCCGGTCGCCGCCGGTCAAGTCGAACAGATCGATGCGGTGATCGCGACCGTCGAAGGCAAGCGAAAATCCGTCGTGCGGCAGGCCTTCTCGGTGCAGACGATCCGCAGCGCCTGCTTGTTCGAGCATTCGCACTGTGCCCTGTTCAAGTACGCCAGCGCGGACGCGCCCGAGAATATAATCACGGCCTACGCGGTCGATAATAACCGTGTCGATGCCTTTCCGGTGCAGCAATTGCCCGAGCAGAAGCCCCGAAGGACCTGAACCAATAATAACGACTTGAGTACGCATAAAAAGCCTCCCGAATTTGCTCCTAGTCAAAATCTGACCGGTTCGGCCTGCCATCTCAATGGACTTTTCATCCTTAAAATTGCACTATCCGACCATCACTTGGAGGCAAGGGTCGCATGAGTTCAATACCGGTCTACCGTCTCTACGGTGAAAAAAATCCCGGATCAGGTGAGTTCTGGTTGCATTGCGAGACGCTCTTTTCACGCAGCAGCCTGCATCGCTTCGAGATCGACCTGCACTTCCATGAGAATTTCCTGCAAATTCTTTACATCACAGAGGGACAGGGCGATGCGATGCTGAATGGGCGCTCTTTCAGTATAACCCCGCCTTCAATCGTCGTCGTTCCCGCTGGCTTCGTGCATGGCTTCCGCTTTTCGCGCACCATTAAGGGTATGATTGCCACTGTGCTGCCTGCGGCTTTGCCGCTTGCGGCTCGCGCTGGGCTGAAGCAGGCCTTTCCCCTGCCCTTGATGATGCCAGTCGGAGACAAAAACGATGATCGCGAAATTGCTGCAGTGATGGAGCGGATTGCCGAGGAATATGCGGGCACGCAGCCAGACCGCAATGCCTTGCTCGAAGCCTATCTAGCAACCATTGCCCTGCTTTTGTCGCGCCGCGCCAGCGCGAATTCACCCCCTGCCAAACCGGTTGCAGTGGCGGAAGACCGGCGGATGGAAAAGCTGTTGGCATTGATCGCTGCACATTTTCGCGATCACCAGACGGCAAGCTTCTATGCCCGGGAGATGGGCCTCTCCGCGACCCATCTCAACCGGATTATTAAGGCTGGAACGGGCCTTAGCTTGCAGCATGTGATCGCAAAAAAGCAGTTGGAAACCGCGCAGCAGGAACTGATCTTCAGCCACAGCAGCATACAGGCGATCGCGCTCAATCTCGGCTTTGCCGATCCTGCCTATTTTACGCGGTTCTTTACCCGCCAGACCGGCCTTACACCAAAAGCGTGGCGAGTTGCCGAACGGCGCAAGCTGCAGGACCTCAATGAACGGTCGCAGGCCGAAGTCAGCGCAGCAGGGGTCTCAGAATAGACTGGGTTTCCGTTAGAGCCGGCAGGAAACGGGCAGCCATGTCCGTGGCTGAAATCTGGCCTGCCGGGGCCCCGATGTTGATCGCCGCGACCAATCGTCCCCGGCTGTCTTTGACCGGCACTGCGATCGAACAAAGACCGACTTCCAATTCCTGATCGATGATGGCGTAACCGGATGTGCGGACCTTTGCAATTTCCGCAAGAAGGTCTTTGGGATCGGTCAGGGTAAAGGCAGTATTTGCTTTCAGGGGAGAGGCGGCAAGGGCATCGCGAACCTCGTCGTCAGTCAACCCGGCGAGCAGCACGCGGCCCATAGATGCGCAATATGCGGGCAGCCGGCTTCCGGGCATGAGATTGATCGACATTACCCGGCGCTGCGACGCGCGGGCGATATAGACAACCTCCGTCCCATCCAGCACTGAAGCGGACGCGCTTTGCCCGACCTTTTCACTCAATCGGTCTAGATGCGGCTGCAGAATGGCCGGTAGCGGCGTTGCGGATAGCCAGGCGTGTCCGAGCCGGAGGATCTTCGGCGTCAGCGCGAAGAATTTTCCGTCGTAATCAGCGTAGCCAAGTTCAGACAGCGTCAACAGACAGCGGCGGGCCGTGGCGCGGTCGAGTCCGGTACGGTTGGCTGCCTCAGCAATTGACAAGCGAGGGGCCTCTTCATCGAACGCTTCGATGATTTTAAGGCCTTTGGCAAAGCCGCCCATTCTGTCTGTTTCGCGCATCGACGTCTCCCCTTGCTTTGTCAGGTTGTGCGATAATCGAACAAAAGTCAAATAACGCACAAAATGATTGCAGGACATCAATGACGAGCCTATCTTTTTGCCTGGAGGCGGACCGGACAGACATGTCCGAACGCAGTGATGAACGGGAGTTCCCCATGGACAAGAGAATTGCCAGCGCGGCAGAGGCCGTTGCAGGCATAGACGACGGCGCCATCGTGATGATCGGCGGCTTCGGCGGCTCCGGCGCGCCGATTGAGCTCATTCACGCCCTGATCGATAAGGGGCCGAAGAATCTGACCGTGATCAACAACAATGCCGGCAATGGCCGGATCGGCATCGCCGCGATGATCGATGCGGGCCTTGTGAAGAAGATGATTTGCTCCTTCCCGCGCTCTTCCGATGCCCGTGCCTTCAATGACCGGTATCTGGCTGGCGAGATTGAGCTGGAGCTAGTGCCGCAAGGCACGCTGGCCGAGCGGATCCGCGCCGGTGGCGCCGGCATCCCCGCCTTTTACACGCCGACCGGCTATGGCACGGAACTGGCCGAAGGCAAGGTAATTGCCGAGTTCGACGGTCGTCACTATGTGCAGGAGCGTTGGCTGAAGGCGGATTTTGCGATCGTCAAGGGGCTGGTCGGCGACCTCCACGGCAACCTCACCTACAGCAAGGCCGGCCGCAACTTCAATCCGTTGATGTGTATGGCTGCGGCCAAAACCATCGTGCAGGTCTCTAAGATCGTGCAGCCGGGCGAGATCGATCCAGAAGTCATCGTCACCCCTGGCATTTTCGTCGATGGCGTCGTCGAGATTGCCAATCCGCAACAGGAAGAAGCGCTCATTCGCGCCGGAGTGGCCTACGCATGACGACCTCGATCGACACCCGCGAAGACATTAAGCTCAGCAATGCCCAGATAGCCTGGCGCGCCGCGCAGGACATCGCCGATGGCGCCTACGTCAACCTCGGCATTGGCTTTCCGGAAATGGTCGCGCGCTACCAGCCGCCCGGCCGCGAAGCAATTTTCCATACTGAAAACGGCGTCCTCAACTTCGGTGAAGCCCCGCCGGCCGGCGAGGAAGACTGGGACCTGATCAATGCCGGCAAGAAGGCCGTAACATTGAAACCGGGTGCAGCTTTCTTCCACCATGCCGACAGCTTCGCCATGGTGCGTGGCGGCCATCTCGATGTGGCCATCCTCGGTGCCTACCAGGTAGCGGAAAGCGGCGATCTCGCCAATTGGCGGGTCGGCTCCAAGGGCGTTCCCGCTGTCGGCGGCGCCATGGATCTGGTGCATGGCGCAAAACAAGTCTGCGTCATCACCGAGCATGTCACCAAGACCGGTGAGCCGAAACTGGTGGAGAAATGCACCTTCCCGCTGACGGGCGTCGGCTGCATCACCCGCGTCTATACCAGCCATGCCGTCATCGACATCGTCGACAAGAAATTCGTGCTGCGCGAAAAGCTTGCCGCTATGACGTTCGACGAATTGCAGGCGATGACTGGCGCAAAACTGCATATCGACGGCCCGGTGGCCGACCTGATCGTGCCGGCACTTTGAGGACATCACGATGACTGAAGCTTTTATCTGCGACTATATCCGGACGCCCATCGGTCGCTTCGGCGGTTCGCTTTCTTCCGTGCGGGCCGATGATCTCGGCGCCGTTCCGCTGAAAGCACTGATGGCAAAACATGCAGGCATCGACTGGCAGGCGGTTGACGACGTCATCTATGGCTGCGCCAATCAGGCCGGCGAGGACAACCGTAACGTTGCACGCATGTCCCTGCTGCTGGCCGGGCTTCCGGTCTCCGTCACGGGCACGACGATCAACCGCCTTTGCGGCTCGGGCATGGATGCAGTTATCGCTGCCGCACGCGCCGTGAAATCGGGTGAATCCGAACTGATGATAGCCGGCGGTGTCGAAAGCATGAGCCGGGCGCCCTTCGTGTTGCCGAAGGCGGAAAGCGCCTTTTCCCGCAATGCCGAAATCTACGATACCACCATCGGCTGGCGCTTCGTCAATCCACTGATGAAGAAGCAATACGGTGTCGATTCGATGCCTGAGACGGGCGAGAACGTCGCTGAGGACTACAAGGTCTCCCGCGAAGACCAGGACGCTTTTGCGGTGCGGAGCCAGAACAAGGCAGCAGCAGCACAGGCAAATGGCCGGTTGGGACAGGAAATTACTCCGGTCACGATCCCACAGCGCAAGGGCGATGCTATCGTCGTCTACAAGGATGAGCATCCGCGCGCGACGACCATTGAAACGCTCGCCAAGCTCGGCACGCCCTTCAAGAAGGAAGGCGGCACGGTAACAGCCGGCAATGCTTCTGGAGTCAATGACGGTGCTGCTGCGCTGATCATCGCTTCGGAAGCAGCGGCGAAGAAGCATGGTCTGACACCGATCGCTCGCATTCTCGGTGGTGCCACTGCTGGCGTCCCGCCGCGGGTCATGGGCATCGGCCCGGCCCCCGCAAGTCAGAAGTTGCTCGACCGGCTCGGCCTCACCCAAGACCAGTTCGACGTCATCGAACTCAACGAAGCCTTTGCCTCCCAAGGCCTTGCGACGCTGCGCCAGCTTGGCATTGCCGACGATGATCCGCGCGTGAACCGCAACGGTGGAGCGATCGCGCTCGGACATCCGCTCGGCATGTCTGGCGCACGCATTACCGGGACTGCTGCTTTGGAACTGGCGCTGACCGGTGGCCGCTATTCATTATCGACCATGTGTATCGGCGTTGGTCAGGGCATTGCGATCGCGCTTGAGCGGGTCTGATTGCGGTTTTGTTTGCCCCGAGAGTCTGTCAGGTTTAGATTAAACCAGACAGACTCTCGTTCTTCTTGTTTACATTTGTCTTTTCGAAAAATGGGCGATCAACTAGCCCTGAAACGCTAGTGATAGAAGCTGGCCATGTCCCCCGTTATCGCTTTGCGCGCCTCGTCATGCGTGTAGAACATATGGCCGCCATGATAGAGATTGAGGTGCACACGATCTTTGCTGAGAGCGGGTGGCAAGCGATCAATCATGTAACGGGCCACGCTGTAGGGGCACAAGGTGTCGCTATAGCCCTGGGCAATCATCAGTTTCATCGAAGGTATCGTTGACAGCAGGTCGCGCAGGTCATCGCCGACAGTGGCCGTGACGCGGCTTTCTCCACCACGACTATCGTCCCATTTCCAATGACGGTTCACCTCTTCGTTCAATAGCGAATAGGTCATCTCCGTCTTGAAGTTGAGATCATCGCGTGCATAGCTGGCGAAGGCTCCGCCATATGCCCTGGTATATCCGTCAAGAATTGCATCGTCATTTCGCAGATAACTATATTCCGGATACGGGTCGGCCTGCGAAACGCTGGAATCGTAGGGGCTTAAAACTTGCCCGGCGGGAAGCGCCTCCTTGCCATACGCCATGCCGGCAAAGCCGCGTGTCCGCCGCACCACCTCTTCCGAAAGCCCCGTCATCTGAGCAATCTTGGCAAAAAAATCGTCACCCTGTTTGCCGGTCAAAGGCGGCCCAGCGAGCGCAACGAGATAATCGGTCATGGCGAACCTCTCCGCGTCGGCCAAGGCCGCCGCGTCAAAGCCATTGTGGCGCTCCATGGTAGCAGCAACCAGCGACGGGAATTGCAAGGCGGCCGCCAGTGGGTCCTCTCCTCCGCCTGCGAGATACCGGCCATCCAGCAGCGGCGATATCATGGTAATTCCGCTGACCAGAATGCCTTGCTCGTCCTTTAGCGCGCGGGCCACCTTCGCAGCCCTGAACCCGCCGTAGCTTTCTCCAAGTAAATATTTCGGAGCAGCCGCGAGATTGTTGTTCTGTACGTAGAGCGCAATCACCTTTGCAAGAGAAGCCGCATCCTGACGGACGCTCCAAAAATTTCGGCTTTCGTCTTCGCTCACAGCGCGGCTCCACCCTGTCCCAACAGGATCAACTAGAACCAGATCGGTAAGGGCTAACCAGCTTTGCGGATTGTCTTGCAGTGCGGGTTCTGTTCCATTCTGATTGTCGCCCGCAAAATGCACGATCTTTGGCCCCAAGAGCCCGAGATGCAGATAGGCCGATGCGGCGCCGGGACCGCCGTTGAAAACAAAAGTAACAGGCCGGTTTGCGGCCCTCTCTTTCGCGCGGTAGGCCGTGTAGAACACCTTTGCAACAAGCGCGCCGTCCTGCCCATGCAGGTCAAGCGTTCCAGCCGTCGCAGTATATTGCAGTGGTCCTTGCTCCGTTTTCAGCACATGATCCGTCACCGCATCCGGCGGAAGAAGGGTGAAAATCCCCTCACCTTTGGCTGCTCCGTGGTCGCTAGAGGCGTTATGGCCTGTGTCTGACCCTTGCGATCTGTCTCTGCCCACGGCAGGAGCGGCGGCAAGTGCAACGGCGATCACGCTGGAAACAATCAATTTTTTCAAAACGAGCCCTCAATTCCCATGAGAACTTATCGCGGGGGTCAAGCAGAACAAATCAACTCTGCTTGACCTTGAGACTGGGGGCTTTCAAAAAAGGGCCGGCGAACTGCCGCCGGCCCAACTTCACTCAAAACGGCGCATCGATATCGACCACGTCGATCAGCTTGTGATTGACGAACTCCTTTATGCCGAGGCCGAGCAGTTCCCGGCCATAACCTGAGCGTTTGACACCGCCGAAGGGCAGGTCCGCCTTGACCATGGTCGGATGGTTGATGAACACCATGCCGGTTTCGATCCGCCGGGCAACCTCCACGCCTCGCTTCGTGTCACGGGTGAAGATCGAACCGCCGAGACCGAAAGGCGTATCATTGGCAATGCGGATCGCATCGTCCTCGTCGCGGGCGCGAAACAGCATGGAAACCGGGCCGAAGAATTCCCAGTAGCGGGCCGGATTGTCATCGGCGAGATCAGTAAGAATAGTCGGCTGTACAAAGGCACCCTGGTTGGGGACCGGTGGGCCGACTTCCGTCGCGGTCGCGCCATGGGCAACAGCCTCGGCGATCTTCTGCTTGATTTCGTCGGCTGCGGCTTGCGAGGAAAGTGGCGCGAGCGTCGTCTGTGGATCGAAGGGGTCGCCTGCCTTCAGGCCAGCCACGCCGGTCTTGTAGTTCTCCAGGAAGGCATCGTAGACGGCATCCACAATGATCATCCTCTTCGACGACACGCAGACCTGTCCGCCATTCCAGTGGCGACCGAAAACGGCCCATTTCACCGTCTTTTCCAGATCGGCATCGGCAAGAACCACGAAAGCATCGGCGCCGCCAAGCTCCATGGCGGATTTCTTCAAGGCCTTTCCCGCCTGGGCGGCGATGATTGCCCCTGCCCCTTCCGATCCCGTCAGCGCCACGCCATGCACACGCGGATCGTTGAGGATCATTTCCACCTGGCTGCGGGTGGCGAAAAGATTAGTGAAAGCGCCCTTTGGCAAACCTGCCTCCAGCATCAGCGTCTCAAAAGCGCTCGCGCATTGCGGCACGTTGGAAGCGTGTTTCAGCAGCATTGTATTGCCAGCGGAAAGCTGCGGGGCAATGATCCGGGCAATCTGGTAATATGGGAAATTCCAGGGCTCGATGGCGAGAAGCACTCCCAGCGGCTCATGCACCAGCATCGCTTCGCCTTCGGCCTTGTCGGCGACCGGCAGGTTTTCAGCTTGCAACAGGCGCTCGGCATTGACCGCATAATAATCGAGAATATCGGCAGATAAAGCTACTTCGGCTCGCGCCTCGGAAATCAACTTGCCCATTTCGAGGGTCAGCAGCTTCGCATAATCGTCGGTTTGCTGCCTCAGGATCTCTGCGGCAGCGTGCATGACCTTGGCGCGCTCCGCGAATGTCGCGTGGCGCCAGTGTTGAAACGCGCCATGGGCCGCCGTGATCGCAGCCTCGACGGCAGCGTCGGTTGCCTCTGGGAAGGTCTGAAGGGTTTCGCCAGTGTAGGGATTGGTCGTTGCGTAAGCCATGGAACTGTCCTTTGCCTTGATTGCAGCGCCGCGCGTCACCGGTCATCGGTCGCGTGTTGGCATCATGCTAGCGCTAGCGGGGCAAAGGACGTTGATCCGGATCAAGGTCGAAAGGCTATTTGCTATACGGCAAAAACATGGGCCGCAGCGGGATCGAAACCGAGCCGCACCTGCGCGCCGACCTGAAGGCCTTGCAGAGCCTGATGGCCAAAAGGAAGGCGCACCGAAAGCCGATTACCGTCACCGGTCGTTGCGGCGATATCGATCGTATTGCCGAGGAAGGTGATATCGTCGATCCTGGCGGCGAGAGTGTGCGGCGTTTCCTCAGGTAGCAGCGTCAGCCGTTCGGGCCGCAGCATCAGCATTGCGGCGCCGCCCGTCATCGCTTTGCCATGCAGCGGAATTGCGCCGACGCAAATGCCATCGCCAATACGGATAGCGGCCTTCCCTCCGACAACATCCGTCACAACGCACGGCAGAAAATCGCTGTCACCGATAAACTCAGCTACGAACCTGGTGGCCGGATTGGCGTAAAGTTCGGCACCCATCCCAATCTGGTCAATCACACCCTTGGAGAAGACAGCGATCCGGTCAGACAGACGCAACGCCTCTTCCTGGTCGTGCGTGACGTAGAGAATGGTGACATCGGTTTCGTGGTGAATGCGGCGAATTTCATGCTGGATCTCCTCACGTAGTTTCTTGTCCAGCGCCGAAAGCGGCTCGTCCATCAGCAGAACCGGCGGATCATAGGCCAGCGCCCGTGCAAGGGCGACGCGCTGCTGCTGGCCGCCGGACATGGCTGCAGGCTTGCGGTCCTCGAAGCCTTCGAGCCGCACAAGTTTCAGCATCTTGCGAACCCGCTCGGTGATGTCGGCTTTCGACCAGCCGCGCATTTTCAAGGGAAAGGCGATGTTGTCACCGACCGAGAGATGCGGAAACAGCGTGTAGCGCTGGAAAACCATGCCGATATTGCGCTGGTGCGATGGTGTGTTCAGCACGGTTTTGCCTGACAGCAGCATATCGCCAGCGCTTGGTTGCTCGAAACCTGCCAGGATATAGAGCGTCGTGCTCTTGCCGGAACCGGAGGGGCCAAGGAAGGTCATGAACTCGCCGCGACCGACCGTCAGGTTTACATCCTGCACGGCCACAACAGGCCCATACTGCTTGCGAATGCCGCGGATTTCAAGAAATGGCGTCATGCTTTCAGTCCTTTGCGCACGAAGGCGGTAACGAGCATCAGCGCGATGGTGACGACGATAAGAAGGGTCGAGGCGGCGGCAATCACGGGCGTCAAATCCTGGCGCAGCGTCGCCCAGATTTTCACGGGCAGGGTTTGAAGCGTTGGACTTGCCATGAAAATTGCCAGCACAACTTCATCCCAGGAGGTGAGGAAGGAAAATACCGCTGCCGAAAACAGGCCATGGCTGATCGACGGCAGTGTGATCAAAAGCCGCGCCTTCAGCGGCGATGCACCGCAAAGCACGGCGGCGTCCTCTATGGATTTGTCGAAGCCCTCAAGCGCATTGGTGAGGGCCAGAATGGAAAACGGAAGGGCGACGATGAGATGGGCGATGACGAAGCCAGTCGTCGTGCCATTCAGCCCGATACGCAGGAAGAAGGCGTAAAGCGCAACGGCCAGCACCACGACCGGCAGGATCATCGGTGTCATGAACAGCGCCCGCAGCAGGGTGCGGCCGAAGAAGCGGCCACGCACGAGCCCAAAGGCGGCAAACAAGCCTATCACGACAGAAAGCAACGTGACCATGACAGCGATGCGGAAACTCGTCCAGGCTGCGTCGAGCCAACGCGGATCGGCAAACAACTGGCTGTACCACTTGGTCGTCCAGGCTGGTGGCGGGAAGATCAACCACTGCGACGACCCGAAGGACAATGCGGCAATGAACAAGATCGGCAGCAACAGGAAAGCAGCCGTCAGAAAGGTGATGGCGAGTAGCGCCCATTTCCATGAGCCGAGGCTGTTGAAATTCAGGAGCATGTCAGCGCCCTCCTTCGCCGGCAGCGCCAAACAACCGCAACTGCAGGGCATAGAGGCTGAGGGTCACCACCAATAGGACAAAGGCGGCAGCTCCGCCCATGCCCCAATTAACCAGCGATTGGACGAACTGGGCGATCAGTTCCGCCAGCATCATATTTGACGTACCGCCAAGCAGCGATGGCGTGACGAAATAACCAAGCGACATTACGAATACCATCAGCCCGCCTGCGGCCATGCCCGGCATGGCTAGCGGGATCAACACGGAGGTCAGCGCCTGGCGCCGGTTGGCACCGCAGAGCGCTGCGGCTTGCAGCAGCGCCGGGTCGATCTTGCGGATCACGCCATAGAGCGGAATAATGATGAAAGGGAGCATGATATAGGTCATGCCGATGGTGACGCCGGTGAGATTGTTGACCATAATCAGTGGCTTGTCGATGACGCCAAGGCCGAGCAGTGCCTTGTTGATCACCCCGGTACGCTGAAGCAGAACCATCCAGGCATAGGTACGTGCCAAAAGATTGGTCCACATCGACAGAAGCACAATGGCGAAGATGACGGAGGCCAGCCGCTGCGGCATGATCGCCAGCGCCCAGGCCACGGGAAAGCCGATCAGCAGTGAGATGACCGTGACCAGAGCCGAGACGAAGAAGGTGTTGAAGAAGATTTTGATATAGGTGGAGCTGCCTAGCAATTCGACATAATTCCCAAGGCCAAGAACAGGCTCAGTGACGGAACGCGCCAAAAGCGCCAGGACCGGCAGCACAAAAAAGATCAGGATCAACACTAGCGCTGGAAGCGTCGAGGACCTGTCGCCGAGACGAAACCGTGTCGTGGTCTGCTCGTTGAGAGCCGATGTCGGGGACGCCATGCCGTTTCCTTTCCGCTGGAGGCGATGTCCCGGTGAAGACCGGGGCATCGCTGTGTCACGCGATCAGCGCCAAAGGGTTACTTCGACTGCCAGGCGTACCAACGCTCGCCGATTTCATCACGATGCTTGGCCCAATAGGCCATATCGGCGTTGACCTGGGAAGACGTCTGCTGGTCCGGCAGGGTTTTGGCGATTGCCGGGTCCATCAAAGCGGGCGACTTGGTGTTGACGGGTGCGTAACCGGTGCCCGCCGCCATTTCGGCCTGCCCTTCAGGAGACGTGGCGAAGGCGATGAATTTCATCGCGGCTTCCTTGTTTTTGGTACCCTTCGGCACGACCAGAGCGTCAGCGGCCGTGATATTCTGAGCCCAAGAGGTTTCGACAGTCACACCGGTTGCAGCAAGCGCAGTAAGGCGGCCGTTCCAGAAGGAGCCGAACGGGGCTTCGGCGGAGGCAAGCAATTGCTGAGACTGCGCGCCGCCCGACCACCAGACGATGTCGGACTTGATGGTGTCCAGCTTCTTGAATGCGCGATCGAGATCGAGCGGATAGAGCTTATCCGGCGTCACGCCGTCAGCCAGCAAGGCGGCCTCGATGACACCGGGCGCCGACCATTTGTAGAAGGTGCGCTTGCCAGGGAATTTCTTGGTATCGAACAGTTCGGCCCAGCTTTTCGGGCAAGCGGCGACGGCATCCTTGTTGCAGCCGATCACGAAGGAATAATAGAAGCTGCCGACGGAATAGTCGGTGACAAAGCGTGGGTCGAGCGAGGACTTGTCGATAGTCTTGAAGTCGAGCTTTTCGAGCATGCCCTTGTCGCCGGCCTGAATTGCATAGTCGCCTTCGACATCGACGACATCCCAGTTCACGCCCTTGGCCTCGACCATGGCTTTGATCTTGCCATAGTCTGTCGGGCCGTCCTGCAGCACGTTGATGCCTGACTTGGCAGTGAATTTATCGGCCCAGGCGGACTTCTGCACATCCTGGGTGGTGCCGCCCCAACTGGTGAACACCATATCGGCGGCTATGGACTGGCTGGATACGCTGAGCACCAAAGCCAGCGAGGCGAGAATGGTCCTGTTCTTCATGTTCCCTTATCCTTGTTTGAGTGTGCTTACCCGGATGCCGGTTGCTTCTTATGGTCCATCCATCCGGGGCATGTTCATGTCACCGCATCACGAACGGGTCGGGAAACGGGTCATCGGAAGTCTTGAGCCAGACGGTTTTGGTCCTGGTATAATCGAGCACCGCCGCCATGCCGCCTTCGCGGCCGTGGCCGGAAAGTCCGAAGCCGCCGAAAGGCGCAATGGGAGACACCGCGCGATAGGTGTTAATCCAGACCACTCCCGCGCGAATTCCCCTGATCATCCGATGCGCTCGGCCGAGATTTTGGGTGAAGACACCAGAAGCAAGGCCATAGGCAGTGTCATTGGCGAGACGCAGCGCTTCGGCTTCCGTCTCAAAGGACAAAACCGAGAGAACCGGGCCGAAGAATTCCTGACTAAGCGCCGGCGCCGTCGTGCCGTCGCAACCGAGAATGGTTGGCGGATAGAAATTGCCGGGTCCGTCAGGAAGCACGCCGCCGGTAATGAGCTTTGCGCCCGCGCTCACAGAAGCCTGGACCAGCGCATGGACATGATCCTGCTGGCGACGAGTGGCGAGTGGGCCGACTTCGGTCGCCATGTCCAGCGGGCTGCCGATCCTGATGGCTTCGGCCTTGGCTTTCAGACGGGCCAGAAACTCTGATTTGACCGAGCGCTCGACAATAAGCCGCGAGCCTGCCACGCAGGACTGGCCTGTCGCAGCAAAGATGCCGGCAACCTGAGCATTGGCTGCGCTTTCGAGATCGGCATCGGCAAAGACGATGAATGGTGATTTGCCCCCCAGTTCCAACGAGGTGGAAGCAAGATTTTCCGCCGAATTGCGCACGACATGCCGGGCCGCTTCCGGGCCACCGGTGAAAGCGACGTGGGCGACTTTCGGATGGCGGGTAAGAGCAGCGCCGCAGGAGGGACCAAAACCGGTGATAATGTTGATGACGCCGGGCGGAAAACCCGCCTCATGCACAAGCCGGGCAAATTCCAGCAGCGGCGCCGGCCCGTCTTCGGAGGCCTTGACCACCATGGTGCAGCCAGCAGCAAGCGCCGGTCCTATCTTGACCGCCGACAGGAACAACTGGCTGTTCCATGGCACCACCATCGCTACAACGCCCACAGGCTCGCGCCGCAGCCAGACATCCATGTCGGGCTTGTCGATCGGCAGGGTCGAGCCCTCGATCTTGTCGGCAAGACCAGCATAATACCGATAGTAGTCCGCTACATAGGCGATCTGCGATGAGGTTTCGCGGATAATCTTACCGGTGTCGCGGGTTTCAAGCTCGGCAAGTCTCGCGGCATTGGCGGCAATCAGGTCGGCAAGCTTGTAGATTAGTTTGCCACGCTGGGTCGCGGTCATCTTCGCCCAAGGACCATCATAGAGTGCAGCGTGAGCAGCCTCGACCGCGCGATCCACGTCTGCTTCCCGCGCTTCCGGCATCTCGGCCCAAACAGCGCCTGACGCGGGATCAAGGCTGTCGAAGCGCGCCTCGCCATCACTGAAGGAACCGTCGATATATAGCTGGAAACGCTGCATATTCCTACTCCGCAAATGCCGGCATGACATCGGCAATAAACCGCTCCAGCGAAGCCTTCTTGCGCTCGAAGCTGACGCCCGTGTCGACCCAGAAGGAAAATTCGTCATAGCCCAGCGCTTCGTAGCGCTTCAGCCGTTCGATCACCTCGGGCGCCGTACCGACTGCCACATTTGCCCGCATCACATCGGGAGACAGCATTGCATTGGAGGCCATCTCCTCTTCGCTCAGCCGTTCAATCAGGCCTTGGCTGATAGGCTTCTCGTTCTTGAACCAGGCGAAGAAGTAGTTGTAGTAAGTGCTCAGTTCCCTTGCGCCCTGCGCGACATCGGCCTCGTCGGCGCCAACATAGCTGTGCAGCAGGAGCATGATTTTCGGGCGCGGCACATCAGGCGCTTTTTCGCAGGCGGTATTGAAGCGCTGCATCAGGCTTTCGATTTCCGTATCGCCGTTCCAAAGCGGCGTCACCTGCACATTGCAGCCGTTGGCCACGGCAAATTCGTGAGAATTGGGATCGCGCGCCGCTACCCAGAGCGGGATCGGCTCCTGCAGCGGTTTCGGAGCTGATGTCGTGGCCGGGAACGACCAGAACTCGCCCTGATGGGCATAATCGCCCTCCCAAATGCCCTTTATCGCCGGTATCAATTCGCGCATGCGTTGACCAGCGGTCCAGGCATCCAGGCCCGGCATCAATCGCTCGTATTCGAAGGAATAGGCGCCACGGGCAATACCGATGTCCAACCGGCCATCGGTGATCAGATCGGTCATTGCCGCTTCACCGGCGAGCTTGATCGGATGCCAGAACGGCGCAATCACGGTTCCGGTGCCGAGCCGTACGTTCTTCACCCTGTTAGCGAGATCGGCAATGGTCACGAATGGATTCGGCGCTATGGTGAAATCCATACCATGATGCTCGCCAGTCCAGATCGCATGCATGCCGCCGCGGTCGGCGATTTCGCAAAGCTGGATGAATTCCTCATAAAGGCTCTTATGGCTCTGGCTGGCGTCGAGCCGTTCCATATGGACGAAGAGTGAGAACTTCATGGATCAAGCCTTCCTGGCAATCGAGTGGACCCGGCCAGCTGCTTCGCTGCCGACATAAACGCCGAAGTTGCCGAGCGAGCTTTCGGCCGCAAACCGGCTCAGGATATCCGCCGTCGCCGAACCGGAAAGACCTGATAGATCAGAGACCGGCACGAAACGGCCGGCGGCAGGCGTACCCGCACCGGCAAAGGCGCGGTAGACGATATGCTGGCAGCCGGCCTTTCGATCCTCATAAACGGAGTAGAGAAAGCCGATGGTGATGGCGAGGCCGGTCGAGGCTTCCAGATGTGCCTTCAGGTCCTGCAGTGGTTCACCGCTAACGGCGTGGCAGCCGGGCAAATCGCTGATGTTATCGCCGACCAGCAACACGCAGCCGTCTCGCTCGATAACGGCGCTCAGATGCAGCGGTCCGTCACTCGCGGCCGATACAGCCTTTTCGGCAAGCGCCGGTGTGAAATAACTGCCTCTGACATAACCAAGACCATTACGGTCGCTTTTTTCGAAAGCCTGAACGCGGCCAAGCAGCACCACATGGTCACCGGCCTCGATCATCTGCTCCAGACTGCAGTCGAACCATGCCGAGACGTCAGCGAAGACAGGCGAGCCATGCGGGCCTAGCTGCCAGTCGACGACAGCAAATCGATCTTCCACCGGCCGCGCAAAAGTGTTGGAGACATCCTTTTGGCTGTCCGAGAGAATATTGATGGCAAAGCCGCTGGCGGAGGTCATTGCTTCGAAATTGCGTGACGTCTTTGCCAGGCACACCAGCAGCAGCGGCGGGTCGAGCGAGACCGACGTGAAGGAATTGGCGGTAAAGCCGATGGGCGCACCATCAGCTCCTATTGCCGTAACGACAGTTACGCCGGTCGCAAAGGTCCCGAAGGCGTCGCGCAGACTGCGCGGATCAATTGGGTTTTGACTACTGCTCATTGTTGATCCTCCGCAACATCAAGCCACTCGGCCATGATGGCATGCACCACGTCAGGTGCCGTGAGATTGACCATGTGACGATGATCGGAGACCACTTTCGCCACGCCCTTCGGCGTCAACGCCGCCATGGCCTGTGCCATCGCAGCCGTGGAATTGGGATCGTCGGCACCTGTCAGGAATAGCGCCGGACAGGTTACGCTTGGCCAGCAATCGGCATAGGTCTCGTCACCGCCGGCAAAAGCGCGGTAGGCCGTGGCATAGGCATCTGTCTTCATCGCCAGGAGGCAACGTTCGGTCAGATCCCGCGCGGCCACGCTTGCGGCATCCTCGCCAAACCAGCGCTTCAGCGGCCCGTGGATGTCGATGCCGTCGACTTCAATTGATGCGGCTCGCGCAAGGACCGCAGCCTTGGCACTGGGATCGCGGCGGAAAACGCCATTTACCAACGCCACCCGGCGGATTTTCTCTGGAAAACTCGCCACAGCGCCACTCGCAATCAGCGCACCCATGGAATGGCCCGCGAGATTGACGGGACCGAGTTGCATCTCATCAAGAAAGGCTTCGAGCCAGGAGACAAAAGCCGGTAGCGCGCTACCCTTTGGAAGGGGTTCAGTTTGGCCGTGGCCAGGCATGTCGACGGCAACAACCCGGTGACCTGCGGAAAGGCTTTCTATTTGCGGCCACCAAGCTTCGAGCCGCATACCCACGCCATGAATGAGAACAACCGGTTCGCCGCTTCCCTTAGCCACGTAGGCTGTGCCGCGAGCGGTGACACGCCGAACGAAGGTTGGCCAACTACTTGCAGACGAAACGGCATGTAACGGCGAGGCCGATGACGATGCGACAGGTTCACTCATCTCGGCCCCTCCCCGTTCTGTTCTCGGTCACACACCTGCCGGGTTGGAGACGTCTTGGTCGAGATCCCTCAGATCCTGATAGCGGTCACCGATCCGGTGATGTGGGCGTCCGCCAACGGACGCACCGAGACCAACGACAATCTCGTCCGCGGCTGGCGCATCGGCAATTGAAGTCTGGATCGTCAGATAGTGAGAGCGACGGCCTTCGTCGTTTTTATCCATCAGCGGGATCATGATCGGCGCATTGGCCGGGCCGCGGGTATTGCAGAAGGCGAGATAGGACTTCGCTCCAACGGCTGTGCGGTAGTGGTTGCCGAAGCGCAGCGTGTGGATAAGCGCAGAAGCGTGTTCGATTTCACCATCGAGACCAACCACGGCAGTCTTGCCATAAGCCTCAACCGCCTCGCCGGAACCGACGGCGTCAAGGATCATACCCGTCAGCAGTGCGCCCAGAACGGGCGCTGCCTTGTGGATCTCGGGTTTCAGATCCTCGACAAAACCGCGCCCAGCCCACGGATTTTTCACCACAGCGAAGGCAGCAAAAAGCTTCAGCGGCACTGGCGCAGCTTTGCCGCCTTCAATCAGGGTGTTTTCCACCTGCAGCAGCGTCTTGCGGATTTGGAGAGCCATAACCTACCTCAAACATCTAATCTGGTATTATGGTATGCCAAGCGTCTTCGGAGTCAAGCGCCTTGTCGCTTAAGAAATAATTATTCCTCTTGAGAATTGTATTTCAGGGGTTGTCTGTTGCGCGCGCCTGCTGCGCCAGCACAGCCTCGGCAATCGCGGAGGCTCGCCTGACATGCTCCATGGCGGCCTGCTCTGCGGCTTGACCGTCACCGGCCTTTATTGCCTCAACGATCTTTTCCATTTGGGCCGGCCCTTCGACGGAACGCGCTGTGGTCTTGATCGTCATCGAGCGCAGATGATTGATCCGGACCGTCATCTGCTTGACGACATCCCAGGCGATCCGCCGCTCGATGCCGGTAAACAGTGCCTCGTAAAATCGTGTCGTTTCCGTCAGCACGCCAGGCATGTCATTTTGTGCATAGCATGCGCGAATGCCGGCCAGCGCTTCGGCGAGATTGGCAATCATGGCAGGATGAGCGGCCTCTGCGGCCAGCCGTGCTGCCATACCCTCTAGCGCGCCACGGATCTCGTAAATCTGCCGCGCCTCGCTGACGTCAAGCAACGCGACCATCGGCCCCTTCCCGAGCGGATTATTGACCAAGCCTTCGGATTCCAGATGCCGCAGCACCTCTCGGACAACGGTACGGCTGACGCCGAGTTGGGCGCAGAGATCACGTTCAACCAATCGGTCTCCCGGCCTGAAATGGCCGCTGATGATAGCGTCGCGGACTTTTTCCAGCGCAAGCTCCCGGAGGGTCTTCGACGGACGCTCGACTTTGATCGTGGCTGTCTCTGTCATATTGGAAACCTCCGCTCCGGGGCTGCAAGACGAAATCGATCTGGTATTATGGTCTACCAAGAACCGAAATGGCAAGCTGCCATCACGCCTTCGACTTAGCATTTCGGGTTTTCAGCACGTTGCGGATCGAGAAGCTGGAATGAATGCGCGCCACGCCAGGAAGTTTCGCGAGAATCTCCTTATGGATTCGCTCGAAATCGTGCGCGTTGTCGACTTCAAGCTTCAACAGGTAGTCAGAGCCGCCAGTCATCAGGAAACATTCCTGGATCTCAGGGTATTTGCGGATCGCTGCCTCGAACCGGTCGAGATGATGCTCGGTCTGCCGGTCGAGGGTGATGTTGATGATCACGGCAATGCCGTCATCCTTCTCAGATTGGCCAAGGATGGCGGTATAGCCCCTGATATAGCCCTGCTTTTCCAACTGGGCGACGCGGCGCAGGCAGGCTGAAGCGGACAGGCCGACAGCGGCCGCAAGCCCGGCATTGCTGATGCGCGCGTTGAGCTGCAACTGGCGCATGATAGCCCGGTCTATGGCGTCGATTCCGTTCACGCAACAATCCTTCTCGTATTCGTAGAAAATTGCGCAAATGAGCCTTCGGCGCAAGAGACAATGACGAAGTGCGCGAACATTGCGCGATAGTTTCAATATCATCTTCAAAAAGAACGGGGAACTATAATGGACATGTCTATTGCCCAGGATCTGAGCGCCGACGCTTATTCCGCCCGCCTCGTGATCGATCTCGATGCTCTCGCAGATAACTACCGCCGATTGGCTGCTGAGGCAGCACCCGCCGAAACCTCGGCCGTGGTCAAGGCCGATGCCTATGGGGTGGGGGCCGACCGTGTCGCGCCAGTGCTTTATAGTGCTGGATGCCGATCCTTTTTCGTTGCTCACCTGCAGGAGGCTGCGAACCTTCGCCCACATCTGCCTAGAGACGCGACGCTTTACATCCTCAATGGCCTCCAGCCCGGCGCTGAAACCTATGCGGCGGCCAATGGTTTCGTGCCGGTTTTAAACTCGCTTGAGCAGGTGGCTGCATGGCGGCGGGCGGCCGGTGCGCTTCACCGGGATCTCCCGGCGCTCCTGCAATTTGATACCGGCATGTCGCGCCTCGGTCTTTCTCCCGAAGAGACTGCCCGCCTTCTAGCGGAGCCGGATCTCCTGTCCGGCCTGTCGATCCGCTATATCATGAGCCACCTCGCCTGCGCCGATGACAGCGAAAGCCCCGAAAACGACGCGCAGTTTGCCGTCATGCGCGAACGGGTCGCGCAATTTCCCGGCATTCCCTTGTGCTTTGCCAATTCCGGGGGCATCTTTTTCGACAAGAGCTTTCACGGTGCATTGGTGCGGCCGGGCGTGGCACTTTACGGCGTGACGCCATCCGATCGCGCTGCAAGCCCGATGAAGTCGGTGGTGCGGCTGGAGGCGAAGGTCATTCAGACCCGGATCGTGCCTGCTGGAACCAAGGTCGGCTACAGTGCGAGTTTCATTGCACCAGTAGAAATGGAGCTTGCAACGATTGCCGTGGGTTATGCCGATGGTTTGCCACGCTGCCTCAGCAATCGTGGCGCCGCCTATTTCGGCGCAACCCGCCTGCCGATCGTCGGCCGGGTGTCGATGGACAGTATTATAATCGATGTCTCGGCCCTGCCGCAGGGTACGCTGACGTTGGGCAGCCTGGTCGAAATCATCGGTGCACATCAGTCGCTGGACGATGTAGCGGCAGACGCAGGAACGATTGCCTACGAAATCCTGACGAGCCTCGGCCACCGCTATCGCCGTGACTATATAAACAATAGCAAATCTGGGGAATCGGCATGAAAGTCACAGTTCTCGGCGCGGGTGTCATCGGCGTCACATCAGCCTATTATCTCGCCAAGGCCGGCCACGAAGTCACAGTCATCGATCGCCAGACCGGTCCGGCACTGGAAACCAGCTTTGCCAATGCCGGTGAAGTGTCCTTCGGTTATTGCTCGCCCTGGGCGGCACCCGGCATTCCGCAAAAGGCGCTGAAATGGCTGTTCATGGAGCACGCGCCGCTGATCCTGCGACCGAAGATTGACGCCGCCATGCTGGGCTGGATGCTGAAGATGCTCTCCAACTGCACCTCCGGCCGCTATGCGATCAACAAGAGCCGTATGCTGAGGCTGGCGGATTACAGCCGCGTCGCGCTTGCAGACTTGAGGGTCGAAACCAATATCGATTATGACCAGCGCATGCAGGGTACGCTGCAGCTGTTTCGCACCCAGGCGCAGCTTGATGCTTCCGCCAAGGACGTGAAGGCGCTGGCCGCGGACGGCATTCCCTATCAGGTTCTCGACCCAAATGGCTGCATCAAAGTCGAGCCGGCTCTCGCCGCCTCCCGCCACAAGATCGTCGGCGGGTTGCTGACGCCGAAGGATGAGACCGGTGACTGTTTCAAATTCACCAATCAGCTTGCGGATAAAGCGGCCTCGCTTGGCGTCATCTTCGATTATGGCCGGCAGATTGAGCGGCTGGAGACATCGGGCGGCAAGATCACCGGTGTCGTCACTGACCGTGGCACCGTGACGTCTGATGCCTATGTCGTTGCGCTCGGCAGCTATACGCCACTGCTTTTGAAGCCCCTCGGCATCAAGCTGCCGATCTATCCGGTCAAGGGGTATTCGCTGACCATCCCGATTATCGACCTCGCCAAGTCGCCGGAGTCGACTGTGATGGATGAGACCTACAAGATCGCGATCACGCGGCTTGGCGATCGCATCCGCGTCGGCGGCATGGCGGAAATCTCGGGTTATACCAATGACCTCGGCGAAGCCCGCCGTCGCACACTCGAACATTCGGTCACCGACCTGTTTCCGGGTGGCGATATGGCTAAGGCGAATTTCTGGTCCGGGCTGCGGCCGATGACACCGGATGGCACACCTGTGATCGGCGCGACCACGCTGTCCAATCTCTACATCAACAGTGGCCACGGAACGCTGGGCTGGACGATGAGCTGCGGTTCCGGTCGCCTGCTCGCCGACATCGTCAGCGGCCGCAAGACAGAGATTGACAACGCGGATTTGGCACTAAGCCGCTACGCCGCTTAAGATTTGGCAATATTCAGACTTGGACGGCCTGCAAACGGCGATTGGCTGCGCTTCCGGTGCTCATGTACAATAAGTACACTCCGCTCCGGTTCTCACCAATCACCGTTTTCGCCACGCCCAACTCAGAATTTTGCCAAATCCGGCCGTCTCCTCACCCCTGACATGCTCCGGCCGGAAACCGAGCCCGATCAACCGACCGGCGAGATGGGCAAGCAGCGGAAAACGGGCAATGGTCTTCATAAAGCCAGGCGGGCCGGCGCGGCGCGCGCTGGTATCGTCAGGGGCCTTGTCATCATTGGTCTTGCGCTTGCGCCGCATCATCAATTGCAGTTTCTGCGTCGCCTTGGTCGGAAACAGCCGCCGCTTTTCGATGGCGGCCAGGTGCGGCTCCAGCGGCGCGCCTGACAGAAGCGGTTTGGCCAGCCGGTTGGCCGCCGCTACCGCATCCTGAATGGCAAGATTGACGCCGACGCCGCCGATCGGCGACATGGCATGGGCAGCATCGCCGATGCAGAGCAGTCCCGGCCGCCACCAGCGCTTCAGCCGGTCGATGCGGATGCTGAGCAGATAGAGATCATCAAACGACGTCACTTCGTCCATACGCTCTGCCGGCAACGGCGAAATGGCAGCGGCGGCCTTTCTGAAGGCCTCGATGCCTTGCGCCTTAACGTCGTCATAGCTTCCCTTGCGCACGATATAGCCGCATTGCCAGTAATCTCCACGATCGATCATCACGAAGCCCTGGCGCGGGCCGCCGTGTCCCATCGTGTAGGGCGGATCGTTGGGCTGGTGGGACAGCTTGAACCAAAGCACGTCGCTGGGGCTGCCGAAACTTTCAACCTCCAGCCCGGCCTTAGCGCGGGTCACGGAATGGCGACCGTCTGCGCCGACGATCAGCCGAGAGCGGATCTTCAAATGCCGTTCAGGCGTCGTCGCCGTTAGTCCCGTAATCGCATCCCCCTCCTCGATCAAGCTCTCGACACGAGCATTCATGACAAGCTGGAAGTTCGGATATTTACCCGCCTCTTTGGCAAGAAAGTCGAGAAAATCCCATTGTGGCATGAAAGCAATGAAGCGGCAGCGAGTGGGAAGACGTGAGAAATTGGCAAGCGTGATGTCGCGCCCACCGATCTCCGCATGCAGTGTTGGTGCCTGAACATGCGGCAGTTTCAGGAGTTCATCGAGAAGACCGAGTTCGTGCATCACTTCCAGCGTCGAGGGGTGCAGCGTGTCACCGCGAAAATCGCGCAGGAAGTCGCCATGCTTTTCCAGCACGGTGACATCGACACCGGCCCGCGCCAACATCAGGCCCAGCATCAACCCGGCCGGACCGGCACCGACGATGGCGCATGCGGTCTCGATGGTCTCAGACGCAACTGGATCGCTCACATCAGTAATCGATCGCTCTCCACCATTTTCATCGCTCATGGGCGAGAATAACCTCAAGAAAGGCATCGCCATAGCGCTCTAGTTTCGATTGGCCGACACCGGAAATGCCAAGCAGGGCCTGTCGGCTGTTCGGCCTTTCCGTGGCAAAGGCAACCAGCGTCGTATCTGGAAACACCACATAGGGCGGAACCTCGAGTTCCTTTGCGATCGCCATGCGCTGACGCCGCAAGGCTTCGAACAGTTCGCTATCGGCGATATCCAATGCCGACTTAGCCTTTGCCGCTGCCGGAGAGCTGCCACGCGCCGCCTTGCCCTTGGTGGGCCGGTCCTTGCGGAAACGGACTTCGCGCTCGCGCTTGAACACGGCGCGCGCGTCTGGCTCCAGTTTCAGCGCGCCGAAACCCTCGTGATCAACCCGGACCAGACCGGCAGCCAGCAATTGCCGATAGACCGATTGCCAAGTTTTAAGCGGCAGATCCTTGCCGGCGCCGAAGACCGGCATATCCGCATGGCCGAAACGAATGGTCCGCTCATTTTCATTGCCTTGCAGGACATCAATCAAATGGCCGGTGCCGAAGCGCTCGCCGGTGCGGTAAACGGCGGCCAGCGCCTTGATCGCGGCGTCGGTTCCGTCCCAGGTCTCGACCGGCTTCAGGCAGGTGTCGCAATTGCCGCAACCGCCCGGATGCGCTTCGCCGAAATGGGCGAGGATCGCCTGGCGCCGGCAACCCGGCGTCTCGCAGATGGCGAGAAGCGCGTTGAGCTTGGCGCGCTCTACCCGTTTCACATCGTCGGTCGAATTGCCGCCATCGATCATCCGGCCGCGCTGGATCACATCAGCCATACCATAGGCCATCCATACCTCCGACGGCAGACCGTCGCGGCCGGCACGGCCGGTTTCCTGGTAATAGGCCTCGACAGAGCCGGGCAGATCGAGATGGGCGACATAGCGCACATTCGGCTTGTCGATGCCCATGCCGAAGGCGACTGTCGCAACCAAGCAGAGGTCTTCCTCTTTCAGGAAGGCATCCTGGTTGGCGTCACGGTCTGCTCGCTCCATGCCGGCGTGGTAAGGCAGCGCGCGGATGCCCTGGGTGCCCAGCCATTCCGCTGTTTCCTCGACCTTCGCCCGCGACAAGCAATAGACGATGCCGCTCGAGCCTTCGTGGCGGGAGAGAAAGCGCAGCAATTGCTGGCGCGGCTGATCGCGCTCGACAATCTCGTAATTGATGTTCGGTCGGTCGAAGGAGGTGGAATAGATTTCTGCCGCATGCAGACCAAGCTTGTCGATGATGTCGTCACGCGTATGCGGATCGGCGGTCGCCGTCAGCGCCATGCGAGGCACGCCCGGGAAGGCTTCCGCCAGTTTTCCGAGCTCGCGATATTCAGGCCGGAAATCATGGCCCCATTGCGATACGCAATGAGCCTCGTCGATGGCAAACAGCGCGATTTTCGCATCGCCGACTAATTCGCGGAAGGCTGGCGTGACGATTCGCTCCGGCGTCACGTAGAGAAGATCGAGCGCGCCAGACGCAAAATCGCGGCGCACCTGCGCATATTCATCCCGGCTGAGCGAGGAATTCAGGGCTGCGGCTCTGATGCCAAGCTGGGTCAGCGCCTCGACCTGGTCGCGCATCAGGGCAATCAGCGGGGATACCACGATTCCGACCCCGTCGCGGCAGAGCGCTGGGATCTGGAAGCACAGGGATTTTCCCGCTCCTGTCGGAAAGAGTACCACGGCGTCTCCGCCGGAAACGACCTGCTCGACGACTTCGGCCTGCCGACCGCGAAAGGCAGGATAGCCGTAGATGCGGTTGAGGATCGCCAGCGGCGTTCTATCGCCGGTCTCGTCGAAGAGCGGGTCAAGACTGGAGCGATGTTGCGCCATGGTGTCGCCTTCCAAAATCTATCGGGGATCGAACCTGAGCCCCGCAATCGAATACCGGAGGTTGGAACGAATGAACAGCGTGCGGCTGAAGTGTCCCCGGCTTTGCAGCCGATGTCGGCGGTCGCGCGCTCAAATCTGGCGCCTCGCCACTTGGATGGCGGCGGCAAAGCCGGCAACCAGCGCCGAAGTTTCGTCAGCCCGACAGGCAAAAGCAATCGGTGCGCGGGGCGTCTCGCCAGCCAGCGACCGGTAAACGACGCCCTTGCTCTGGATGAAACTCACTGAGCGGGGAATAACGGAAACGCCGAAGCCCGCCGCGACCAAAGGCACGATCGAGGCGATTTGCGAAGCCTCTTGCCCCAGCCGAGGACTGAAACCAGCCGCGCTACAGGCCGAGATGATCGTGTCATAAAGTCCCGGGCCGATAGCACGCGGAAACAAAATGAAGGTTTCGCCCGCGGCCTCAGAGAGTGGTAGCGGCTCAGTTCCATCAAGGGCGTGACCTGCCGGCACCGCAATCACCATGTCCTCCTCGACGAAGGGCCGGATTTTCAGCCGGTCGCTTTCGCTGACCGGCGGGCGGATGAAGGCTATGTCCAATCGCTTCTCGTGCAGCCCGGCCAGCAGCGCGGGCGTATTGCTCTGTTCCGGCGAAAGCACGACATCTGGATGGGCAGCGCGATAGGCCCGGATGGCGGCGGGAATGGCTGGGTGGAAATAAGTGGCGCCGGCAAAACCGACCCTTAGCCGTCCGCTCTGGCCCTCGGCAATCCGGCGAGCGTCAGTGACCGCACTTTGCAAGTCTGCGAGCACGGCCACCGCTGCCGTCTTCAGTCGCTCGCCCGCTTCCGTCAATTCGACACCCCGGCTGCGGCGGTGGAACAGTTGCGCGCCAACAGCGTCTTCCAGCTTGCGGATCAGCATGCTGAGCGGCGGCTGGCGAATACCGATCTTCTCAGCTGCTCGGGTGAAATGCAGCTCATCCGCCAGCAACAGAAAATAGCGCAAGTGCCGGAGGTCAATGTCATCCATATTCATATATCGATTTATACTCCACGATATATTGGATATTATGCCCGTAATCGCCCATATTCAAGGCGACTGCGGTGGATGCAGCCAGCGATATTCCAATCCTGCCGGTGCGGTGGCTCTTGCTGTTACCGTCAGTCAGTTGCCGTAACGTCGAAAGCCTCGGCGGTTTGAAAGCCATGCCCCTGAGAGGCCGAAACTGACCGGAAGGACGATCATGAGGTTTGCGATGATGGACAGTGGATTCCGACCGGAAAGCCCGTCCGGGCAGTGGGTCCGACGCTTGGCCCGCTGGCTGGAATTGCGCGCCATCGGACTGACGCCTGAGCATCTCGATATGTCTGACGGCTTGCGGTCGGCGCTGATCGTCGGCGGACCGCTTCTGCTTGTTGCAGCCGGCCATCCTGAATTTGGCTGGGCGATCTTCGCCGCCTTCTGGACCTGTCTTGCCGATTCCGGCGGCACGCAAGCGTTTCGGCGCCGGTTGCTGTTGAGCTTCGCAGTGCTCGGCAGCATCACGGCCTTTTTTGGCTCCTGGCTTGCGGGCTATGGACCGGTGGCAGGCGTTGCCGTTGGCGCTTTCCTCGTTGCCATCAACGCGCTGTTGCCTCTCGGTTCAAGTATTTCTCCACTGGCCGCGGCGTTGCTCGGCGTTGTCGGGGTGGTGGCTGCCGGCTACCCACATGCCGCTGCAGACGCTCTGCCGCTCGCGGGATCGTTTCTCATCGGAAGTGCCTGGGCGGTGCTGGTGCTGACTCTGCTCTGGCGGACCGACCCCTGGTCGCCGGTGCGCCGCTCTGTTGCAGCCGTCCATGCCAGGCTTGCGGATATGGCAGCCGATCTCGCCGCCCCGCAAGGCCATCCAAGCGTTGGCGGGCCGATCTGGACCTTCAAGAGCAGCCAGCATCGCCGGGCGGTGCGCAATTCGCTGGAACGGGCAAAGGCCCATCTCGCCCGAACCTCAGGGCCGGATGATGGAGCCATCACTGCCCCGCTGCAGGCGGCAATCCTTGCTGCCGACGATGTCTTTCACGCGCTTCTTGCCCTGGATCATCTGCGGTCCCGCGATCGGCAAGCCGATATCAGCCGGCTGCTGACAGGTGCCATCCGGCCATGCCTGCTGCTGGCGGCAAGAGATTTGGCGAAAGGCGAAAGCCGCAAGGCCGAAATAGAAGCGAGCCTTGCTGTGATCGACCGCAGCATCGCGGGGCGCCGTGACGCAGTTGCAGGTGCCGCGCGACGGATCGCAGCGGCGCTGCGTTGGAGCGAAAACCCTGCCGCGCTCGATGTCTCCACCTATGCCGCGCAGGCACTGCCGGCCCGGACGATCCTGCAGGGCGCAGTGAGAAGCGCTGTGGGTGTGACATTCGTGACTGTCGCGGCACATCTCTTCGGCCTGACCTACCCCTATTGGGCTGCCATGGCCGTTATCGTGGTGCTGCAACCGGATCGGCGCATGAGTTGGAGCCGGGCGCTGGAAAGGATTGTGGGCTCAGTTGCCGGCAGCACGCTGGCGCTCGCTGTCCTGGCAGTCGTCGGCTCGCCGTGGCTCATCACGGCAATAGTCATCCCCCTCTCCGCGCTCACCATCGCGCTACGCTCTGTCAGCTACACGCTATTCGTCACCGCCGTGACGCTGTTGTTCGTGCTGGCCATGGACATGCTGCATCCCGGTGCCGGCATTGCTTCGGCGCGGATGCTCGACAATGTCATCGGCTGCCTGGCGGCCATGCTCGTAACCTTCGCGATCTGGCCGGAGCGAAGCCCGTCGATTTCGGATCTCGCCGTGCGGGCCGTCGAAGCAAACCGGCACTATCTCGCCGCTGTCGAACGTGGCGACGAGGCGGAAATTGCGGTGGCGCGCCGCGCCGCTGGCCTCGCCAGCACGCAGGCCGAAGTGGCCTTCCATGCCCCGGATCGATATCTTGGCAAGCGACCCTCACCAACCGATGTCGAGGCGCTCGCAAAGGCAAGACGGCTCGCCGGAGAAGCGGCCGTGCTTTGGCATAGCCGTTAAAGTATCTTCGGAAGCAAAACCTGTGACATCCGGCGGTTTCTTCGGAAGCAACCCGCCGATCTTTATGAAATCCTTATGTCCAGACCCGTCATTCCCTCTCGAGATTTAATGCGGCTTTGCGCGATCATGAACTCCTGATCACAGACAGGAGAACCATCGTGACCGATATCGTCTTCATTGCCGTAGGTCTTGCGTGCTTTGCGGCGCTTGCCGTCTATGCGCAAGCTCTGAACAGGTTGTGAGAGCTGCCATGTTCGAACCCATTCTCGGTCTCGCCGCCGCGCTGTTCATTTGCGTCTACCTGCTGGTGACGCTGATCATGCCAGAGCGCTTCTGAAACACCCGCTTTCCCCATCGCCTACCCGACGTCCCGCATCAGCCGTAGTGGTCTAGCCACCGCCGGCGCTCCCGGGGCGCAATCCTCATTTCGGAGAACATCATGTCTTCCAACGGTTGGCTGCAAATCGGCTTGCTGCTTGTTCTCGTCCTCGTCACCATCAAACCGCTTGGCCTCTATATCGCCAAGGTGTTTGAGGGACAGCGGACTTTCCTCTCCCCAATTATCGCGCCCGTCGAGGGCGTAATCCTGCGGCTATCTGGCGTCGATAGCCGCCGCGAGCAGGGTTGGCTTGCCTATACGCTGGCGATGCTCGCCTTCAACGGCATGGGCTTTCTCGCCCTTTATGCCATCCTGAGGCTGCAGGCCTATCTGCCCTACAATCCGCAGGGCTTTGCCGGCATGTCGCCGGATCTTGCCTTCAACACCGCGATCAGCTTCGTCACCAATACCAATTGGCAGGCCTATTCCGGTGAACAGGCCGCGAGCCACTTTTCGCAGATGGCCGGGCTGACGGTGCAGAATTTTCTGTCTGCCGCAACCGGCATCGCAATCGCCTTGGCGATGACCCGCGCTTTTGCACGCTCCAGCGCCCAGACGCTCGGCAACTTCTGGGTCGATATGACCCGCTCGACGCTCTACCTGCTGCTGCCCCTGTCCATCGTGCTGGCGCTTGTCTTCGTCTGGCTCGGCTCGCCGCAGACGCTCGCGGGCTCAGTTCTCGCCTCGACGCTCGATGGCGCGCAACAGACCATTGCGCTTGGCCCGATTGCTAGCCAGGAAGCGATTAAGCAGCTCGGCACGAATGGCGGCGGTTTCTTCAATGCCAATGCCGCTCACCCGTTTGAAAATCCCTCTGCAGTCAGCGACTACCTCAACATTCTCGCGATGATGTTGATCACCACGGCCCTCATTTACGCCTTCGGCAAAATGGTCGGTGACCTGCGTCAGGGCTGGGCGCTGATTGCCAGCGTCGCTGTACTGCTCATCGGTGCAATCGCTGCGGTCTATTGTTTTGAGACGGCCGGCAACCCGATCCATTTGGCGCTTGGCCTTGATCCGTCGTTTGGCAATATGGAGGGCAAGGAAGTCCGCTTCGGCCAGGCGATGAGCGCTGCTTATGTCGCGATCACCACGGGCATTTCCAATGGCGGTGTCAATGCCATGCACGGCTCGCTCACACCGCTTGGCGGGTTGGTGCCGCTGTTCCTGATCCAGCTTGGCGAGATCCTGCCGGGCGGTGTCGGCTCCGGGCTATACGGCCTGATCGTCTTTTGCGTGCTGACCGTGTTTGTCGCCGGCCTGATGGTTGGGCGCACGCCGGAATTCCTGGGCAAGAAGATCGAAGCCCGCGAGATGAAATATGCGATGCTGGCGGTGCTGGTACTACCTTTTGCCATCCTCGGCTTTTCCGCCATTTCAGCCGTGCTGCCCTCGGCACTAGCCGCCCTTGGCAATGCCGGCCCACACGGCCTGTCTGAAATCCTCTACGCCTATACCTCGGCTGCCGGCAACAACGGCTCTGCTTTCGGCGGGCTGTCTGCCAATACGGTCTGGTACAATACCACGCTTGGCATTTCCATGGCGCTCGGCCGCTTCGCCTATGCCGTACCCGTCATGGCGATTGCAGGCTCGATTGCGGCAAAAACCCGCGGCACGGCATCGGCAGGCACTTTCCCCACCCACACGCCGCTGTTCGTCGTGCTTCTCGTTGCCATCATCCTCATCATCGGCGGCCTGCAATATTTTCCGGCGCTCGCCCTTGGTCCCATTGCTGAGCATGTCGGCATGCTCTCCGGCACCCTTTATTGAAAGAGGCTGTTACCATGACACAGTCACATTCCACCTCCGAAGCCAGGCCGGCGCAACGGCTGTTTGAACCCGCAATCATCAAGATCGCCCTCAAGGACGCGGTGCTGAAACTCGATCCCCGCAAGCTGATCAGCAACCCCGTGATGTTCGTCACCGAGATCGTTGCCGCAGTCGTCACCATTCTGGCCGTTCGCGATCTCGCCACCGGCGGCTCGGCAAGCTTTTCCGGCCAGATCGCCGCATGGCTCTGGTTTACCGTACTGTTTGCCACGTTTGCCGAGGCCGTCGCCGAAGGTCGCGGCAAGGCGCAGGCCGAGAGCCTGCGGCGCACCAAAAGCGAGCTTTCCGCTCGGAAGGTCTCCGGTAATGGCGTCAACAGCCGTGAGACCGTCAACATTGCCGCGAGCACGCTGAAGATCGGCGATATCGTCCTCGTTGCTGCCGGCGAGTTGATCCCCGGCGATGGCGAAGTGATCGAAGGCGTCGCCTCGGTCAATGAAAGCGCGATTACCGGTGAATCCGCGCCCGTGATCCGCGAGGCAGGCGGCGACCGCTCGGCGGTAACGGGCGGCACCCAGGTCCTGTCAGATGAAATCCGCATCCGCATCACCACCGCCCCTGGCTCGTCCTTTGTCGACCGAATGATCGCGCTGATCGAAGGTGCAGAACGGCAGAAGACGCCGAACGAGATCGCCCTGTCGATCCTGCTGTCAGGGCTGACGCTGATCTTCGTGATTGCTGTCGTGACACTCTATGGTCTTGCGAGCTATTCCGGCCTTGTCCTGTCGGTTACCGTCATGGCGGCACTGCTGGTGACCTTGATCCCGACCACGATCGGCGGATTGCTCTCGGCCATCGGCATTGCCGGCATGGATCGCCTCGTGCGTTTCAATGTCATCGCCACCTCTGGCCGCGCGGTCGAGGCTGCGGGGGATGTCGATACGCTGCTGCTCGACAAGACCGGCACCATTACCTTCGGCAACCGCATGGCCAGCGACTTCCTGCCCGTGCCCGGCGTCAGCGCCAGCGATCTCGCCAATGCCGCTCTCTTGTCGAGCCAGTCGGACGAGACGCCGGAAGGGCGATCCATTGTGGCGCTTGCCATGGGGGAATTCAGCCAGAGCCTGCCGTCTTCGGCTCCCGATGCCGTCATTCCCTTCACCGCCGAAACCCGGCTCTCGGGCGTCGATATCCAGGGACAGCGGTTGCGTAAGGGCGCGGTGGACTCCGTGCTGGCCTTTGCCGGTCTCGATGTGACGACGGCGCCCCGCGCCTTCAACGATGCGGTTGCCCGGATTGCCCAATCAGGCGGCACGCCGCTTGCGGTGGCTGATGGCAGTCGTCTGCTCGGCGTGATTCATCTGAAGGATGTCATCAAGCCTGGCATAAAGGAGCGGTTTGCAGCCCTTCGCGCCATGGGCATCCGCACCGTCATGGTCACCGGCGACAATCCAGTAACAGCGGCAGCCATTGCATCTGAAGCCGGCGTCGACGATTTCCTCGCCCAGGCAACACCGGAAGACAAGCTCGCCTATATCCGCAAGGCGCAACAGGGCAACCGGCTGATCGCCATGTGCGGCGACGGCACCAATGACGCGCCCGCCCTTGCGCAGGCCGATGTCGGCGTTGCCATGCAGACCGGCACCCAGGCCGCCCGCGAAGCCGCCAACATGGTCGATCTCGACTCCAGCCCGACCAAGCTGATCGAGATTGTCGAAATCGGCAAGCAATTGCTGATGACCCGCGGTTCGCTGACCACGTTCTCGATTGCCAATGACGTCGCCAAATACTTTGCGATCATCCCGGCGCTGTTCGTTACGGCCTATCCTGGGCTTGCCGCGCTCAACGTCATGCAGCTCGCCTCACCGCAGTCGGCCATTCTCTCGGCGGTGATCTTCAACGCGCTGATCATTATCGCGCTTATTCCGCTGGCGCTGAAAGGCGTGGCCTATCGGCCGGTCGGGGCGGCGGCACTCCTGCGCCGTAACCTGCTTGTCTACGGGGTCGGTGGCATCGTCCTACCCTTCATCGGCATCAAGGTCGTCGACCTCGCCATCACCACACTGCATTGGGTGTAATCATGCTGTCTCATCTTCGTCCCGCCGCCACCCTGGTTGTGCTGTTCACCGGTCTCTGCGGCCTTGCCTACCCGCTGGCCATCACCGGAGCTGCCCAAGCCTTGATGCCGCAACAAGCCAATGGCAGTGTCATCAAAAAGGGCGACACGGTTGTCGGGTCAGCACTGATCGGCCAGGCCTTTACATCGTCGCGCTATTTCGCTCCGCGCCCGTCGGCAACAGCGACGTCGCCTTACAATCCGCTCGGCTCCGGTGGCACCAATCTCGGTGCCACCTCGCAAAAGCTGAAGGACCAGATCGCCGCAGCCGTTGCGGCCTGGCACGCAGCCGGGCGTGGAGGGCCGGTGCCATCAGATGCCGTTACCTCGTCAGGTTCAGGACTTGATCCTGAGATTTCGCCGCAAAACGCGCGCGTGCAAGTTGCCTCTGTTGCCAAAGCTCGGAACTTGTCCGAAAAGGAAGTGGCCGCGCTGGTGGAAAGCCAGATCCAGCCGAGACTTTTCGGTGTGATCGGCGAGCCCAGGGTGAATGTGCTGAGCCTCAATCTGGCACTCGATCAGGCCGGACCCGCTCGATAAGGTTGCTGAATGTCCGATGCCCTGCGCGATACCGACCGCCGTCCCGATCCCGATGCCCTCCTGGGCCTCGCCAGCAAGGATGGCCGTGGAAAACTGACAATTTTCTTAGGCGCAGCGCCGGGTGTCGGCAAAACCTATGCCATGCTCGCGCGTGCCCGCGTTCAGATGACTGCGGGCACGGATATCGTGTTGGGTTTGGTCGAGACCCATGGCCGCAGCGAGACCGAGCGGCTGGTCGAGGGGTTGGAGACCCTGCCCCGCCGCAAGATCGCCTACAAGGAGTGGGTTCTCGACGAATTCGACCTCGACGCAGCGCTTGCCCGCCGTCCACGGGTGATTGTCGTGGACGAACTCGCCCATTCCAACGCGCCCGAAAGCCGGCATCCCAAGCGCTACCAGGATATCGAGGAATTGCTGGCTGCCGGCATCGACGTCTGGACGGCGCTGAACATCCAGCATCTCGAAAGCCTGTCCGGCATCGTCAGCCAGATCACCGGCGTCGTGGTCCGCGAGACCGTGCCGGACCGGGTGTTGAAGCAGGCCGATGTCGTCGTGCTGATCGATCTGCCACCGGAGGAGCTGATCAACCGCCTGCGGGAAGGCAAGGTCTATATGCCTGACAATGCCAGGCGCGCGACCGAGAGCTTCTTCCGGCTTGGCAATCTGACCGCGCTGCGCGAACTGGCGCTGCGCCGCACCGCCGACCGGGTTGACGACCAGATGGTCGACTACCTCAAGCAAAATGCCATCGAAGGCCCATGGCGCACCGGCGAGCGACTTCTGGTGTGCATTGGCCCGGATGCGCTATCGGAGAAAGTCGTGCTCACCGCCAGCCATCTTGCGTCCGGCATGAATGCCCGCTGGCTGGTCGTTTCGCTCGAGCGAACAGACCAGGGCGGCGATAGCCCCGAACTCCAGACCCGGATAGATGAACTTTTCCGCCTTGCGGAACGGCTTGGTGGCGAGACCAAGCGCATCCAGGGCAAAGATTTCGTGCACGAGATCCTGAGGCTCTGCCGCAAGGAACATGTCACGCAGATCGTCATCGGTGCGCCGCAGCGCTCGCGCCTGCAAAGATTGTTTCGCCGTGCCCTGCCTGACGCTTTGCTTGAAGAACAGTCGGGCATGGGAATTCATCTCATCACCGATGACGCTCCGCCAAGTAAGACACCCCGACAATCCGGCCTCGAGCGATCACCTTTCGCAAGCTTGCCGGTCAATCTGCCGGATATTGCAACAGCCATCGTGACCACTGCGGCAGCCGCCGTCTTGGCAGCGAGCATTGTAGAACTGGTGGCGCTGCCGAATTTATCGATGCTGTTTCTGCTCGCTGTCCTCGTGTCGGCGCTGCGCCAAGGCTATGCAGCGGCGTTCATGACCTCCATTTTTTCAGCGCTCGCTTATAATTTCTTCTTCATCAAGCCGCTCTACACGCTGACCATTGCAGCGCCGCATGAGGTCTTCGCGTTCGTGATCTTCATTGCTGCAGCCCTGCTTGCCGGCGGCATCGCCTCAAGAATCAGGGAGCAGGGCCAAGTCGCGGCGCGGCGGGCGGCACAGACGCAGATCCTCTATGATGTCTCTTCAAAACTCGCCGGCACGGTCGACGCCGACGCCGTGGTTTGGACGGCTGTCAGCCAGTTGAACGGCATCATCAAGCGGCCGATCGCACTGCTATCACCGCAGGACGGTGTCCTCGCGTTGCGCTCCTGCTGGCCGCCGGACACGGAACTCGGCGTACCCGAAATGGCAGCGGCGCGCTTTGCTTTCGAGAAGGGCGAGGCAGCTGGTGCCGGCACCGGAACATTGCCGAATTCGACATTGCAGTTCCGACCGCTGCGTGGCCCAGCCGGCATTTTATCGGTTTGCGGATACCAGTTGAGCGGAGAACCGCTTGATCCCATGGAGGAGCGCGCACTTCTGGCCATCCTCGATCAAGTTACCATTGCGCTCGACCGAGCTCATCTGACGGTCCGCAGCGTCGAGGATCAGGCGCGCTTGGAGCGTGAACGGTTTCAATCGACACTGCTATCGTCGATTTCCCACGACCTGCGCACCCCACTCGCGACCATTACCGGTGCTGTAACGAGCCTGAAGGAGTTCGGCGACCGGATGCCGGCTGAAAGCCGGCGCGACCTGTTGCAATCGATCGAAGAGGAAGGCGAGAGGCTGTCCCGCTTCGTTGGCAATCTCCTTGACATGACCCGGATCGAGGCCGGCGCCGTGGAGCCGAAGCGGGATTGGGTCGATCTCAATGATGTGGTTGCCGATGCGATTGGTCGCGCGCGGCGCCTGGCGCCATCGACCGAAATCAATGCCAGTATCGCCCGTGATCTGCCGCTGCTGCGGGCAGACAGCATGTTGCTCGGCCAAGCCCTGTTCAACTTGATCGACAATGCATGCAAACATGGCGGTGGCACGCCTGTTACTGTTTATGCGAAGGCAGACGATGCAGCGATCTCGCTGTCCGTCACTGATCTGGGTAAAGGAATTTCCGAAAACGATCTCGACCGCATCTTTGAAAAATTCTACCGTCGCGGCAAGAAAGCCGATGGGCGCAAACCTGGAACCGGCCTGGGTCTCGCAATCGCCAAAGGCTTTGTCGAGGCGATGGGCGGTTCTATTGCTGTCGAAAGTCCTGCCGTCAAGCGGCTGGGAACAAGGTTCACGCTGCGCTTTGCACGAGAGAAAGATGAAAGGGACCGGCAGCCGGCATGACAGGCCAACGCATTCTGATCGTTGACGACGAACCGCAGATCCTGCGCTTTTTGCGACCCGCCCTGACGGCAGCCGGTTACGAGATTATTGAAGCAGAGACCGGTAAGCAGGCCCTGGCGCTGGTAGCAACAGCCGTTCCCGACCTGCTGATCCTCGACCTTGGCTTGCCTGATATGGACGGCAAGGACGTGCTGACGCAACTGCGCAGCTGGAACCCAATCCCGATCATCATTCTCTCTGCCCGCGACCGAGAGGTCGAAAAGATTGCCGCACTCGATCTTGGCGCTGACGACTACCTGGAAAAGCCCTTCGGCATTGGCGAACTCACCGCCCGCATCCGGGTCGCCTTGCGCCACAAGCCCAAGGCAGAACAGGTGCCAACAACCATCGAGAGCGGCGATCTGCGCATCGATCTCGACCATCGCCTCGTCACCAAGGCGGGCCAGCCGGTGAAACTCACGCGAAAGGAATATGACCTCCTGCGGCTGCTCGCCACCCATGCAGGCCGGGTTCTAACCCATGGCACGCTATTGAAGGATGTCTGGGGCCCCGCCCATGCGCAGGATCTCCAATACCTCAGGGTCTTCATTCGCCAGATCCGCGCCAAGATCGAGACGGACGAGAGTGCCCCGGCGATTATCCTGACCGAGCCCGGGGTGGGCTATCGATTTGTTGTGGTTTAAGACGAAGCGTGCTTCGGCTTGCCCTCCTGCTTGGTTGAGGCCATGTCGTGCAGTTCCTTCTCGCTCATACTCTCCGCCATTGATTTCGAGGCGCCTTTGAGTTTGCTTTTCTTTGTCTCACCGCGCTTGGCAGCGAGGGCCGCGCCGGCGGCCATCTGCTGAGCCTTGGATTTGGCAGGCATGAGCTATCTCCTTTTTTGCGTCGAGGATCAGGCGTCTGGGATGATCCTTACAGGCACGCCCTTGTAGGCCGGTGTCTTTGAGTGCTTGTCGTGATGATCGAGCGGCACCAGCGGATTGAGTTCGGGATAGTAGCCACCCACGCAACCATCCGGCAGGTCGAATGGTGTGACCGTCAGGCCCATAACGCGGCGGTCCTTGCCGTCTTCCGCATCGGCAGCCAATCCCACCACTTGCCCCGCCCGCAGCCCCGCCTTTTCGATATCCTTCGGGTTGATCAGCAAAACCGATCGCGTTCCCTCCACGCCGCGCAATCGGTCGCTATAGCCGTAGATTGTCGTATTGAACTGATCGTTGCTGCGCAGGGTCATGAGACGGAACCGGCCCGCCTTATCTGAAAAGCCGGCAGCTGAGAGCATATCAGGCACGGTGAATTCGGCCTTGCCGCTCTCGGTCTTCCAGATCCGTTCGCGGGCGCTGTTGCCACGGTAAAAGCCGCCGGGCGTAAACATCCGCTTGTTGAAGTCCCGGAACTGCTCCGGATAGGTCGCCTCGATGGCGTCACGCACCTTGCCGTAATCGCCCAGCCATTCCTCCCAGGGCACGTTAGGGTTTGGCTCCAATGTTTCCTGGGCGATGCCCGCGACGATGGCGAGTTCCGATCTCAAGTCCTGGCTTGCCGGCTTGCGCTTGCCGATCGATCCGTGGATGCAGCTCAGGCTATCCTCCATGGTCACAGTTTGCGGACCGCCTGCCTGCATGTCCTCCTCAGTGCGACCGAGACAGGGCAGAAGATAGGCGACCTCTCCATTGAAGAGATGGTTGCGATTGAGCTTGGTGGCAATCTGCACGGTGAGCCGCATGGTCGGCCAAGCCTGTTCCATCGCCCCCTGCTCCGGCACCGCCCTTAGGAAGTTGCCTCCGAGGCCGATAAACGCCTTGATGTCACCGGAAATTATGCCTTCACAGGCCTCGACTGTCGTCACACCCTTTTCCTTCGGCGGGGTGAACCCGTAAAGCTGTTCCAGCTTGTCGAGCGGTGCGAGTTCCGGCTTTTCAGTAATACCGACGGTACGCTGACCCTGGACATTGGAATGGCCGCGCACTGGCGAAACACCCGTTCCATCACGACCGATATTGCCCTTCATCAACATCAGATTGACGAGAGTGGCGATGTTTTCAAATCCGTGCACATGCTGGGTCAGGCCCATGCCGTAGATGGCAATCGTCTTGTCGGCCTCGACATAAATCTGGCCGGCCAATTCCAGCGCTGACCGGGTGAGACCGGATTCGCGTTCGATATCGTCCCACTCGGTGGCGCGAACCTTCTGCTCGAAAGCTTCGAAGCCATCGGTGTGCTGAGTGATGAAGTCGCGGTCGAGCACGCTGAGGCCACGCGCTTGCGCCTCGTCATCTTTTGCGAGTACGTGCTTGCACAGGCCCATAATCGCCGCGATGTCGCCGCCCGTTTTGACCTGATGGTACTGGCAGGAGAGTTCCGTTTCCTTACCCGTCAGCATTTCCGTCGGGCTTTGCGGGTTGATCATCGAGATCAGGCCCTTTTCCCGCACCGGATTGAAGGTGACAATCTTGCAGCCACGCCGCACGGCCTCCTGCAATGGGTGTAGAAAACGGGGGCTATTGGAGCCGGTATTCTGGCCGAAAAAGAAGATCGCGTCGCAGGTGGAGAAGTCTTCAAAAACAGTCGTGCCAACTGGTGAGCCGATCACCTTCTTCAGCGTAACCGAGGTGGTTTCGTGGCACATATTGGAACTGTCGGGCAGATTGTTGTTGCCATAAAGGCGCGCGAAGAGCGCGTAGCAATAAGCCGTTTCCAAGCTGGCGCGCCCGGACGCGTAAAAGACGACGGATTTCGGATCAAGTCCTTTGAGCTCCTGCCCGATAGCGGAATAGGCCTCATACCAGCTGCAGGGGACGTAGCGGTCCGTCTCCCGATCATAGCGCATAGGATGCGTCAGGCGCCCTTGCTGCTCCAGATCGTGGTCGCTCCAGGTCTTGAGTTCTTCGACCGTGTGCTTGGCAAAAAAATCCGGCGTGCAGCGGCGTGTCGTCAGCTCCCACAGCGTCGCCTTGGCGCCGTTCTCGCAAAACTCTAGCGCGTTATGACCGGCCGGTTTCGTCCACGCGCAGGAAACGCACATGAAACCGCCCGGCTTGTTCTGCCGGTATAGAGTCTCAAGAGCCATCGGGGATGGTCTTTCCATCCCGGCGATTTCAACGATGCCACGCACCGAGCCCCATCCACCGACCGGACCATCGTAATGCAGCGTCTGGTCTTTATCGGCCATAGTGGGTCTCCTTCTGACGATTGGGGAGCGGATACAGGACTGTATTTGCTCGCGGCCCAAACGCCTGGAGACACCATCGGGTTCCGCTAACCAGAGCTTGCCGCTGTTCACGAAATTGCGCTTTGGAGTGACGTGCAGCCCTCTTCCGGAGGGGCTGCCAGAAGAAATAACGTGTTTGCAAACCCGGACTGCAAAGCATGGCTTTTAGCGGCGAACGGCAAATCCGCCTTCTGCGTCATCCATATTAGAGCAATTTATTCCCCCTCAGTACCCACGAGAAGCAAGGGGCATGCTTTATAAAATAATCCATTATTTCTATAGTTTATGCAGAACTTCAAATGCCTGCCGCAGTTTTCATCCTGAGGATAGCAGCGCCGGGCTTGATGGCAAGCAGCCAACCGTGTGGAAGGAAACGGATATGTCGAGCCAGAAGAGAGAGCCGCTCAAATTCGCCTATTGGGTGCCCAATGTATCAGGCGGGTTGGTGATCAGCACGATAGAACAACGCACCCATTGGGGCATCGACTATAACAGGAAGCTGGCGCAGATCGCCGAACAGAGCGGGTTTGATTATGCCTTGAGCCAGATCCGCTTCACGGCTGGCTACGGCGCTGACAACCAGCACGAATCCGTGTCCTTCAGTCATGCGTTGCTGGCTGCAACGGAGCGGCTGCGCGTTATCGCTGCCGTTCTCCCTGGCCCCTGGCATCCGGCATTGCTTGCCAAGCAGATCGCCACGATCAGCCACCTCACCAACGGCCGTGTCGACGTCAATATCGTTTCGGGCTGGTTCCGGGGTGAGTTCACATCCATCGGCGAACCGTGGCTGGATCACGATGAACGTTACCGCCGCTCGGAAGAGTTCATCCGCGCCATCAGAGGCGTCTGGACCGAAGACAGCTACAATCTGCGCGGCGATTTCTACCGCTTTACGGATTACTCAATGAAGCCGAAGCCGCTTGGGGGAGTTCCGCAGGTATTCCAGGGGGGCTCGTCGCGCGCGGCCCGCGACATGGCGGCCCGGGTGTCCGACTGGTACTTCACCAATGGCAACACGCCCGACGGCCTCAAGGCCCAGGTCGACGATATCAGGACGAAGGAAAAGCTGTTCGGCAAGACCTGGCGCACCAAGATCGGCATGAACGCTTTCGGCATCGTGCGCGAAACGGAAAAGGAAGCGCAGGATGTGCTGAAGGAGATCATCGACAAGGCGATCCCCGACGCCGTCAAGGGTTTCCACCACGAGGTTCAGAATGCCGGCAATGCTTCGCCTGAGCGGGAGGGCAATTGGGCAAAATCGACCTTCCAGGACCTCGTCCAGTACAATGACGGCTTCCGCTCAAACCTGATCGGCACGCCTGAACAGGTGGCCGAGCGGATCATCGAGCACAAACGCGCTGGCGCCGACCTGATCCTCCTGGGCTTCCTGCACTTCCAGGAAGAGGTCGAGTTCTTTGGCAAGAATGTTCTACCGCTGGTGCGCGAGTTGGAAGCGCGCGAGGACGGAGCGCTCGAAGCGGCCGAATAACGGCCAAAGCTTACAGCAACATTTTCAAATCTTGATGTGACGCAGTCCCGCTAGGCGGGGCTGCGAGGGGTGGACTTTGCCCGGGACTGGGCGAGCCGTTGAGGAAAGACATGGTCTACGTCAACTATTTTTTCTCGGCCCTTGAGGCGGCCGAAATGTACGGCGACGACTACGTTGGGCCGTCTGTGCGGGCGCAGGAGCGCCAGCAGGCAGATATTGCCGCATCGCAGGGACCGCTGCTCGCGCTGGAAAACGTTACGCTTTCCTTTGGTGGCGTCACCGCGCTTGCGGCTGTTGATCTCACCATCGCACCGGGTGAAATTCATGCAGTCATCGGGCCAAACGGGGCTGGCAAGAGTTCGCTAATCAATGTGATCAGCGGCTTGTATCGCCCGAGCAGTGGTCGGGTCTGGGTTGATGGTGTCAGCTATGCCGGCGTGCCCGCCCATCGGGCGGCTCGGCTTGGTCTGTCCCGGACCTTCCAGACGCCGGCGCTGTTCAAGGGGCTCTCTGTCGCGGATAATATTGTCACCGGCCTCGCCTATCGTAATCGGTCGAATTTCCTAGGTCAGGCTCTCGGCCTGCCGCTGTCGCGCCGTGAACAGGCCGAGGCCCGCCAACGGGGGGAAGAGGTGATGACACTGCTGCGGCTTGAACGCTACGCCAACCATCTGACCGGCGCCCTGCCCTACGGCCTGCAGAAGCGCACCGAACTTGCCCGCGCCCTGGCGCCCAATCCGAAAGTGTTGCTGCTTGACGAGCCGATGGCCGGCATGACCGCGACCGAGAAGTTGGAAATGGCCGACTATGTCAGAGCGGCCCGCACACGTTACGGGACGACCATCGTCCTTGTCGAGCACGATGTCGGGTTGGTGATGGACCTGTCGGACCGGATCGCGGTGCTCGACTACGGCCGCAAGATTGCCGATGGCACGCCGGAAGAGGTCCGCAACAACCAGGCGGTGATCGATGCCTATCTCGGCGTTCCCCACGACAACGAACAGGGAGCCGGCATCTGATGGCTGACTTCGATTATCTCTTCTTCCTGGAAGTGCTGACCGGCGGGCTGTTGTCGGGTGTGATGTATTCCTTGGTCGCAATCGGCTTTGTGCTGATCTACAAGACCTCGGGCGTCCTCAATTTCGCGCAAGGATCAATCCTGCTGTTTGCCGCGCTGACCTTCGTGTCACTGACGGAAAAGGGCGTACCTTTCGCGCTGGCGCTTGCTGTAACCTTCGCGGCCATGGTCGTGATTGGCGTCGCCGTGGAGCGCGTCGTGCTGCGCCCGTTGGTCAATAAGCCGCCGATCACGCTGTTCATGGCCACGCTCGGGCTGTCCTATGTCATCGAAGGAGCGGCCCAGCTGCTGTGGGGAACGCAGGTGCATGGGCTGGATCTTGGCATCGAGGATATCCCGTTCGAATTTCACGGCATCCTGATTTCGACCTTCGACCTCTTTGCATCAGGCGTTGCGGCTGTGATGGTCGCCGGCCTTCTCTTGTTCTTCCGCTATAGCAGGGTCGGGCTAAGCTTCCGGGCGGTCGCCGATGACCAGTTCGCGGCGCTCGCGGTCGGGCTGAGACTGCCGCGCATCTGGCCAACCGTCTGGGCGGCCTCAGGCCTCGTCGCTCTCGTGGCGGGCCTACTGTGGGGGGCACGCAGCGGCGTTCAGTTTTCCCTGTCGCTCGTCGTCCTCAAGGCGCTGCCCGTGCTGGTGCTTGGTGGCTTTGACTCCATCGCGGGCGCCATCGTCGGCGGCCTGATCGTCGGCGCCAGCGAAAAGCTTGCTGAAGTCTATCTGGGTGCCTTCATCGGTGGGGGCATCGAAGGCTGGTTTGCCTATGTGCTGGCGCTTGCCTTTCTCCTGGTCCGGCCGTCCGGCCTGTTCGGCCAAAATCGAGTGGAGAGAGTGTGATGACGACGAACGCATTGCGCCCGAACACCCCGTCCTCTTGGCTCTTGCTCGCTCTGGTCCTCGCCCTTGCCTATGCAATCATCCCGCTCTTCGGCACCGGCTATCTGATCGAAGCGATCATGCTGCCCTTCCTGGCACTGTCGCTTGCAGGCGTCGGCCTCAACCTCTTGACGGGCTATGCCGGACAGGTCTCGCTCGGCAGTGCCGCCTTCATGGCGGTCGGCGCCTTCGCGGCCTTCAATTTCAACCTGCGCGTCGACGGATTGCCGCTTCTGGTCAGTCTCGTCGCCGCTGGATTGACGGCGGCTGCCGTTGGCATCGTCTTCGGCCTGCCCAGCTTGAGGCTGCGCGGCTTCTACCTCGCCGTATCGACACTGGCTGCTCAGTTCTTCGTGCAATGGGCACTGACAAAGTTCAGCTGGTTTTCCAACAACAATCCGTCCGGCGTCATCGACGCGCCGGCGATCCGACTGGCCGGGATCGATATGACGTCGTCACTCGGTCGCTACTACTTTGCGTTGATCGTCGTCTCTCTGCTGACCCTTTTTGCCTGGCGGGTGGCGACATCCCAGACCGGCCGCAATTTCATCGCCGTGCGCGACAACGAGACGGCAGCGAATTTCATCGGTGTTCCCGTGCTGAAGACCAAGCTGCTGGCGTTCGGCCTGTCGTCTTTTATCATCGGGATCGCCGGGGCGCTCTGGGCGTTTGCCTATCTGCGCACCGTCGAGCCTGCCGGGTTCAACCTCGACCGGTCGTTCCAGATCCTGTTCATCGTCATCATCGGCGGGCTTGCCACCATCAGGGGCGCCTTCCTAGGCGCGGCCTTGATCGTAGTCTTTCCCGTGGTGCTGTCGCGGGTCGGCAGTCTTGTCTTCGGGTCGATGTTCGACTCCGGCACGCTGGATATGACCCAAAGGATCGTACTCGGCGCTCTGATTATCACCTTTCTGATCCTGGAGCCGGATGGACTTGCCGCGCTCAGCCACCGGCTGAGGCTCTGGCGGCAGGCTCCTGCCCCGGCAAGCTGACCACCACGCACCATCAAACCATTGATCATTCATCATACCGGCCGCGCCGGTACACGGAGGGACTCTATCCATGAAGACCATCAAGACCGTCACGAAAACGGCGCTTGTCGCACTTGCCCTGGCAGGGGCAGCCAGCCTCGCGCCGGCCACCAATTTCGTCTCGGCTGCGCATGCCGACGAGCAGTATTTTCCGCTGCAGAGCTACCGGGTCGGCCCCTATGCGGCAGGCGGCACCGGCTTTTTCGGCGGCTTCATCGATTACCTGAACCTAATCAACACCCGCGACGGCGGCGTCAATGGCGTTAAGCTGACCTGGGACGAATGCGAAACCCAGTACGAGGTCGAACGCGGCGTCGAGTGCTACGAGCGGCAGAAGAGCCATCCGGGAGCTGCCGCCTGGAACCCCCTGTCGGTTGGCATCGCCTATGCAATGATCGATCGTATCACCACCGACAAGGTGCCGCTGATAACAGTCAATCACGGCCGCACGGACTCGACCGATGGTCGCGTTTTCCCGTTCGTCTTCCCGCTGCTGCTCAATCCCTATTCGGAGACCTCGGGTATCGTGAATTACCTCGCCTCGCGTGAAGGCGGGCTTGAGAAGTTGAAGGGCAAGAAGATCGTCGTGCTCTACCACGGCTCGCCCTACGGCAAGGAAACCATCCCGATCTATGAATTGCTGGCGCAAAAATACGGGTTTGAAGTACAGCAGATTGAGGTGCCGCATCCCGGCAACGAGCAGCAGAGCCAGTGGCTGACCATCCGACGCGCCAAGCCGGATTACGTGGTGCTGCGCGGCTGGGGCGTGATGAACCCGGTGGCGCTGAAGACGGCGCAGAAGGTGGGTTACCCCGCCACCAAGATCGTTGGCAATGTCTGGTCCAATTCCGAAGAAGACGTCATCCCCGCCGGCGATGCTGCAATCGGCTATACCGCGATTACCACCCAAGCCTCCGGCACCGATTACCCAATCGTCAAGGACATCGTCAAAACCCTCTACGATCAGGGCAAGGGCAACCTTGAGGACAAGCAGCGGATTGGTTCGGTCTACCACAATCTCGGCATCGTCAACGGCATCCTCAATGTCGAAGCGATCCGCATTGCCCAGGAGAAATTCGGCAAGCGGACGCTGAGCGGCGACGAAGTGCGCTGGGGTTTCGAACATCTGAAACTCGACGAAGCCAAGGTTGAGGCACTGGGCGCCAAGGGACTGTTCCACTCGATCAATGTCAGCTGGGACAATCACGAGGGCGAGGGCTACGTCACCTTCCAACAGTGGGATGGCAAAAAATGGAAAGTGGTCTCCGACTGGATCGCACCTGATTGGGCGCTGCTGCGGCCGATCATCGAAAAGTCCGCCGAAACCTATGCCAAGGACAAGGGTATCACGCTGCGCACTGCGGCTGACGCCGAAACGGTCGCCGCCCGCACCAACTGATGCAATCGGGGCGGAATCCATCACGCCAGCTCCGCCCCGTTCATCTTGGTTAGCGCCCAAAGGAAACGCAATGTCAGAAAAACCTGTCATTCTCGATGTCCGCTCCATCAGTGCCGTCTATGGCGGCGCAATCCGTGCGCTCACTGACGTCTCGTTTTCACTACGGTCTGGCTCCATTCTCGCCGTGCTCGGCTCGAACGGCGCCGGCAAGACAACGGTGCTGAAAGCCGTATCAAACCTGCTACCGGCAGAGCGCGGCCAGGTTGCATCCGGTTCGGTACGGTTCGATGGTGTCTCGACACTGAACCGCGCCCCTGCCGATCTGGTGAGGGCCGGGCTGGTGCAGGTGCTCGAAGGGCGACACTGCTTCAAAAGCCTCACAGTCGAGGAAAACCTGATCACCGGCGGTCTCGGCCGCAGCAGTTCCCGCCGTGAAGTAGCCGATGATCTCGAGCGTATCTACGAGATTTTCCCACGCTTGCGGGAGCGGCGACGACTGGCGGCAGGCCTCACTTCGGGTGGGGAACAGCAAATGACAGCTATCGGCCGGGCGCTGATGTCACGGCCACGATTGCTGGTTCTCGATGAACCCTCGATGGGGCTCGCACCCCTGGTGATCCGAGGGATATTCGAGGCGCTGAAGCGTCTCAGCGCAGAGCATGGTCTGACCATTCTCGTTGCTGAGCAGAATTCATCGATTGCCCTTGCCTATGCCGACACTGCCATCGTCATCGAAAACGGCGTGTCGGTCCTTACCGGCTCCGCAGCAGACCTGCGCAGCCGTGCCGACATCAAGGCCTTCTACCTGGGCGAAAAATCGTCCCAGGCGAGACCGGCCGCCTGATCAACCCTTTCAAGATTTTCTAGGAGAGTGCCATGAACATCATTGCCAAGCCTGAACAGACCGGCGTACCGGCAGTCGCTCGTCCAAGCGAACCGGCCCATATCATCAAGACAGACGCTGAAGCCATCGAGGTGGCGCGGGCACTGGCCAAGGAGTTCGCCAAGGGCGCGGCCCTTCGCGACCGCGAGCGGATCTGGCCAGCGGCTGAACTGGACGCATTCTCGCAGAGCGGGCTCTGGTCCATCAATGTTCCCAGGGAATTCGGCGGCCCTGAGGTTTCCTATGCGACGTTGGCCAAGGTCATCGAGATCATTTCCGAGGCCGATTCCTCCATCGGCCAGGTCGCGCAGAACCATCTCGGCGTCGTTGCCGCGATCCGCACCGTCTCTGACAAGGCGCAGCAGCAGTTGATCTTCGGCGAAGTGCTGAAGGGCCTGCGTCTGGGCAACGCCTTTTCCGAATTCGGCTCCAAGCGAGCCGTGGATTTCGAGACGAAGTTCACCGACCATGGCGATCATGTCATCGTGACGGGCAAGAAATTTTATTCTTCCGGTGCCTTGCTCGCCCACAAGGTACCGATTGTCGCGCTGGATGACGAAGGCCGTGCCTGGTATGCAATCGCGGACCGCGATGCGCCAGGCCTGACCGTCATCGACGATTGGTCGAGCTTCGGTCAGCGCACCACGCTGTCTGGCACGGTCATTCTCGATCACGTCAAGGTCGACAAGGCCTGGCTGGTGCCAGGCTACAAGGGCTATGAGACGCCAACGGCCGATGGTGCGATCTTCCAGATCATCCAGGTGGCTGTCGACACAGGGATCGCTCAAGCGGCAATCACGGAGACCGTGGATTTCGTGCGCACCAAGTCCCGCCCGTGGGTAGATTCCGGACTGGAGCGGGCGAGCGATGATCCCTATACGATCCAGGCTGTAGGTGGCCTATCGCTTCGGCTGCACGCAGCTCAGGCTCTGCTTGAAAAGGCTGGGCGGGCAATTGATGTCGCTGTCGCAAACCCGAACGCGGAAACCGTTGCCGAAGCACAGATCATCACTGCCGAAGCCAAAATTCTCTCGACGGAAATTGCCATCGAGGCGACCAACAAGCTATTTGAACTGGCAGGAACGCGCTCGACGCTGGCGGAGCACAATCTCGACCGGCATTGGCGCAATGCCCGCACCCATACTTTGCATGATCCAGTGCGCTGGAAATATGCCATTCTCGGCAGATATTACCTGAATGGCGAGAAGCCGCCGCTTCACGCCTGGAGCTGAGAGTCAGGCCATCTGGTTTAAGAGACGGAGAAATTCATGTCCGACGTCAACCATCGTCCAACCGTCGCCATTATCGGCGGCGGCTTTACCGGGGCTGCCGTGGCGTGGAACCTTGCCCGCAAAAGTCGGCCGGGTACCGTCCGCATCGTCGTATACGAGCCGCGCGCCATCATTGGCGCAGGGCTGGCTTACGACACAAGCAATCCGTCGCACCGCATCAATGTGCCGGCAGACCGGATGAGCCTCGATCCTGATGTGATGGACGATTTCCTCAGCTGGGTGAAGCAACAGGGCCTTGACCGACAAGACCGCCAGGCGGTGCTTGATGACGGTCGGGTCTTCCCGCGCCGGCGGGATTTTGGGACGTATGTCACGGCAAGGCTGGCACCGTATCTCACCGAGGGACGCGTTGAACATGCGCGCGCGAAGATAGAGCATATCGAGCGCGACGCATCACGCTGGCGTATCACCGGCGCCGATGGCACTGTGCAAGATGCGGATGCCGTGGTGATCGCGACCAGCCATCCCTCCCCGTCACCACCGAAAGCGCTGGCCGTCGCCCTTGGCGGCCATCCTGGCTTCGTGGCTGACGCCACTCAGGCGGATGCATTGAGCACGATCCGCCCACACCACCGGGTTCTGATCGTCGGCAATGGGTTGACCGGTGCGGATATCGCCGCGACCCTGCTGGACGCTGGCCATACTGGGCCGATCATCAGCATTTCACGGCGCGGCCTGCGATCAAGGGGACATGCCCAGATGCCGCAGGAGCCGTTTGGGGATTTTTCGAGCCGGCCGGTCACGTCGGTTCGACAATTGACGCGGCAAATCCGCGAGGAGATCGGTCGCGCAGCGGCCGAGGGTACCAGCTGGCATGCGGTTCTCGACAGCGTACGCAGCCAGGCTCAGGCGATTTGGCCCCAACTGTCGATCGAGGAGCGGCGGCGGCTGGTGCGCCATCTCAGGCCTTTTTGGGACGTGCATCGCTTCAGGATCGCGCCGCAGATTGAGGCCGCTATCGATCAGGCAGTTGCCTCAGGACAAATGCGGGTCCTCGCGGCCTCCGTTCAGGATGCCTCGCAATCCGGCGAGGAAATCGCCATCACGCTGCGCGAGACGCGCAGCCGCAGGGTTATCAATCACCATTTTGACGCCGTGGTCATTGCTACCGGCCCGGCCCATGGTGGCATTATTGGAAACCAGCCCTTCCTTCGGGATCTGGCGGCGAAAGGGCTTGTCGCGCTCGACCCGACCGGTCTCGGCCTTGCTTGCGACCGGCAATCCCGGCTACTCGATGAGCACGGAAACGCCACCCCTCGCCTGCTCGTCGCCGGTCCTCTGGCACGCGGTACCTTCGGAGAATTGATGGGCCTGCCGCAGGTTTCCGAACATGCCAGGCAGGTTGCCGATCATCTCGTCGCCACCTTGGGGCTTGCTGAGGGCGGTCATCAAGCGACGGAAAACGCCGCTTGATATCGCCGAGAGCATCCCTCGTGCCGCCGCTGACTTATGCGGCAACCGTCACAGCCGTTTTTTCAGCCTCTGATCCGCCCGAGCGCTTGCGCCGCCAATCGCCGAGGAAGAGCAGGATTGGTGCGGCGATAAAGACCGAGGACGAGGCGGCAATCAAAATACCGAAGATCATCGGCACAGCGAAGCTTTCCACAGCGCTACCACCCCAGATCGCCATCGGCAGCAGCGATAGAAAAGCGGTGGCGGACGTGTAGAGGCTGCGGGCCAGCGTTTCGTTGATCGATAGATCGATCAGGTCGCGCAGTGGCATGCTCTTGTAGAGCCGCATGTTTTCGCGCATCCGATCATAGACCACCACCTTGTCGTTGACGGAATAGCCGACCAGCGTCAGCAGTGCGGCAATGGCCGTCAGGTTGAAGTCGAGCCCGGTCAACGCGAAGAAGCCGATGGTTTTTGTCACATCCAGCACCAGCGTTGCAATCGCTCCGACGGCGAAAGGCCATTCAAAGCGGAACCAGATATAGGCGAGCATGGCAAGGCTGGCGAGCACGACGGACAGGATGCCAGCGGTCGCCAGTTCCCCTGATATCTTCGGGCCGACAACTTCGGTACGGGCGACAGTCGCCGTAGCGTCGACGGCTTTGACTTCCGTGCGCAAACGTTCGACTGCCGCCGTCTGGGCCTCCTCGCCGCCCGGCTGGCGCTCGACGCGAACCAGGAGGTGCCTTGTATCGCCGAATTCCTGCAGGGTGACGTCGCCCAATCCCAGCCCATCGAGGCCGGAACGAAACGCAGCGAGGTCAGCCGGCCCATCCGTCACCACTTCAAGCTGAATGCCACCGCGGAAATCGACGCCGTAATTAAGGCCTGGTGCGAAAAACAGGACAAGCGAAGCAATCGATAGCAGAGCCGAAACGCCAATGCCAAAGAACCGCGCCCGCATGAAGCGAATCTTGGTGCCATCGGGAATGAGTTGGATTGGAAACAGCGGCTTGATCTCCAACCGCTTCAGTTTGAATCGTCGCACGATGGCCAGCATCACAACGCGCACGACGGAAACTGCCGTAAACATGGAAATGGCAATGCCCAACCCCATGGTGATGGCAAAGCCCCGTACAGGGCCGGAGCCGAACCAGAACAGCAGCAGCGTTGCGATCAGCGCAGTAACATTGCTGTCAATAATTGTGGAATAGGCCCGCTGAAAGCCGGCATCGAGCGCCGCTATGGCGCTGCGGCCCTTACGGCTTTCTTCGCGGATACGCTCATTGATGAGCACGTTGGCGTCGACTGCGAGGCCTATGCCGAGCACGATGCCGGCAATGCCCGGCAGTGTCAGCGTTGCCCCGAGCCAGGACAAGGCGGCAAACGTCAGGATGACGTTCAAGCCCAGCGCCAGATTGGCAAGGACGCCCCAGCGGCCATAGAGGACGATCATGAAACCGACGACGAGGCCAAAGCCGATCAGACCGGTATAGACGCCCATCTTGATAGCGTCGGCCCCGAGATCGGCTCCGACCGTGCGTTCCTCGATGACCGTCAGTTTGACCGGCAACGCCCCCGCCCGCAGCAGGGCCGCGAGATCAGTGGCGCTTTCAACAGTGAAATTGCCCGATATTTGGCCGGAGCCGCCAGTGATCGGCTCTCGGATCACCGGTGCCGACAGAACCTTGTCATCGAGCACGATGGCAAAGGGCTTGCCGACATTGGTGCGGGTGATGTCGGCGAAGCGTGCCGCGCCTGCCGTATCGAAGCGGAAACTGACCAGCGGCTCATTGGTATTTTGATCGAAGCTGACGCGGGCATCTGTCAACCGGTCGCCGGCCAGTTTCACGCGATCCTCGACGGGATAGGTTCGGCCTTCGTCATCCTTCAGCAGCGTTACGCCACGCGGCACGGCGCTGCCATCGGTTGCCGTATCCGACAGCATGTGAAAGCTCATTTTCGCGGTGGAGCCGAGCAATTCCCGGATACGGGCAGGGTCTTGAGTGCCCGGCAATTGCACCAGGATACGGTCTCCGCCAATCCGCTGGATCGTTGGCTCGGCCACGCCGACCTGATCGATGCGCTGACGGATGATTTCCAAGCTCTGCTCGACGCCGGCATTGGCCCGATCGGTGATCCCGGCCTCGGTCATGGTGACGGAAATCGTCGCACCACTGCCGGCAAAGGCGAGATCGGGCGTCGACGACAGGCCGACCGGATGCGCGAGCGTATCAAGCGCCTTTAGGGCCACAGGCCGTAGGTCCGCGTTTGGCAGTGTGACGATAAGTTGTGATCCGCTTTTGCGGGCCGTAGCGCCATCAATACCGGCCTCACGGAGGGCTTTGCGCGAGTCCTGGATAAGGCCTTGCAGACGCTCCTGCACGAGGTCGGCGCTATCGACTTCGAGCACGAGATGGGAGCCACCTCTCAGGTCCAGGCCAAGCGAGACTCTGTCTTTTGGAAACCAGGACGGGAGAGCGTTCAGAGCAGCAGGTGAAAGAATGTTTGGCAGAGCCGTGAGAATGCCAAGGGCGATGATAACCACGTAGGTGGCCACCAGCCAGGGAGATGTTTTCATGATGTCTATCCATGCCTGCACCGGCCTCGTCACCCCCGCTGGCGAAGGGCTAGCAGAGGCGACGGCGCGGACGCACGTTGATCGGAAAAGTTAGATCAGACGGTGAGGCAAGGCGGGGCGCGGGGTGGATTGGCCCTATTTGGCCTATCGGTGACGCCATCCACCGGTGCAGTTGGTAGAGATTGTGCGGCAATGAAGTGGCCGGGTACAGTCCATGCGGCAATCGAGAAGCTGATGCCCGGCGGAGGCGGCGGAACACGTGGATCGGGTCTTGCCGAAACGGCAAACGCGCGTCCAATCGGATCGCGTGCAGCAAGGTGCTGTGACGGCTGGCCGTGCGATACGGCAATGGCACCATGCGGTGTCAGAACAGGTCGCGGCCCATGGAAAGACCAGCCGAGATAGGCAATTGCTAGTGCCAGAAAGGCAACGAGCAGAGCTGGCCTGAAGGCAGGTGCTGAGGAGGCGATCGTCTCGCGGGATGTCGCTTCGCGTTGCATCGCCATGGGATCTGCCTATCAGAAGGGGGCCAGGCTGTCGAGGCGCAAGCAGCAAAAGGGAGAAGACCGCTGCTCACAGCTGGCAACGCCATTCCCTAAATTTAAACAGAAAAACGCAAAATTCTAAATAATAAAGAGTTTATTTATATAGCAACTATAAATACAGGGGAAATTGAAACACTCCTTTTACGGACACAACCATCATGCGGAACATCCCGATCATTGGAAAATTCCTGCTCATAATGGCCCTGTTCGGCGTCTTCGCAGTTAGCGTTGCCGGATATGCCGCCTACCAGATCAAAGCGACCGATACCAGCTACAGCAATCTGATCGACCAGGAAACCAAGGCTGCGCTTTATGCCTCGCGCGCCAACAGAGCCCTGCAAGGCTCTCGCGCCGCACTCGGTGACCTCCTGATGGCCAGAAACGATCAAAGCAACGATGTCGCGCTAAAGGAATTTACCACTCAGCATGATAATTTCATAAAATATATGGACACGGCCATTGCCGCGCTTCCGTCTTATGCCGAAGCTCGCACGATGAAAGAGCAGGGTGTGACCTTGCTTGAAAAGACCTGCGTCCAGACGATCGAACTCGCAAAAAAATCAATAACGCCAGACGAGATTGCCGCGAGCCAGACCGTCTATTTGGCGGATTGTCAGCCAAGCTTTACGGCACTGTCCGCGAAGTTTTCTCAGATGATCAACGCGTCGAGTGATGCCGCAAATAAGGGTAGCGACAATCTCAGCGATAACAGCAACTATACCGCCGTTCTGACACTCGTAGGTGTCATCGGCGGGTTGCTTGTGGTGTTGCTGATTGGCTTCTTCACCATCCGCTCATCCTTGGTCCAGCCGATCAAAGAGATTGCCGGGACCATGGAGATACTGGCCGGCGGCAACTTCGACGCTCCTGTCGATGGCGCTGATCGCCGAGATGAGGTCGGCACGATGGCGAAGGCCGTGATGATCTTCAAGGAAAACGGTCTGCGCGCCAAGGCGTTGGAGCAGGAAGCCGCCAAAACGCGCGATCTCAGTGAAGCTGAACGCGAGCGGGTTGCCGAGGCCGACCGCAAGCGCAACACAGAGATGGCGCAGGCCACCTCCGGCCTTGCAAAGGGCTTGCAGCACATGGCCAATGGCGATCTGACGTTCCACCTCCAGGAGCCCTTCTCCGGCGAATTCGAAGGGTTGCGCGCAGATTTCAATGCGACTGTCTCGAAGCTGCGCGATACGTTGGGATCCGTCAGCCATGCGACGAGCTCGATCGACGGTGGCTCGCGAGAACTCAGCACCAGCGCCAACGATTTGTCCAAGCGCACAGAGCAGCAAGCTGCCGCCCTCGAGCAAACGGCAGCCGCTTTGAACGAGATCACGACGAATGTCTCTAATTCGGCGAAGAGAACCGAAGAGGCCCGCTCCGTTGCTATGGAAGCGAACCGCTCCGCCCAGCAATCGGGTGACGTCGTTGCCAACGCTGTCAATGCCATGCAACGGATTGAGGACAGCTCCTCGAAAATCTCCAATATCATCGGCGTTATCGATGAAATTGCGTTCCAGACCAATCTTCTGGCGCTGAACGCTGGGGTCGAAGCTGCTCGCGCGGGTGAAGCAGGCAAAGGCTTTGCCGTCGTTGCTCAGGAAGTTCGAGAACTGGCACAGCGTTCCGCCCAGGCAGCCAAGGAAATCAAGGACCTGATCCGCAATTCGGCTGACGAGGTGGAGAACGGCGTCAAACTTGTCTCTGCAACTGGTGAAGTGCTGAAAGTGATCGAAGGTCACGTTGTTGCGATCAATGGGCAGCTTGATGCGATCGCCACATCTGCCCGCGAACAATCTGTCGGTCTTGCAGAGGTCAATACCGCGATCAATCAAATGGACCAAGTGACCCAGCAGAATGCCGCAATGGTGGAAGAAGCCACAGCGGCAAGCAGCTCACTTGCCGGAGAAGCCGAAAAGCTTCGCCAATTGATCGGCCAATTCCAGCTCGGCAATACCGGGATGGCCGGCACCTCGTCCCAGGCCAGGCCGGCCTATGCGTCACCTGCTCCCGCGCAAAGCGGTCAGCGGGCCGTCGCGTCCCCTGCCCGCAAAATGGTGGGACAGGTCGCAAAAGCTTTGGGCTTGAACAGCGCAGCAAAGACCGACAATTGGGAAGAATTCTGATCGCCTGCCCGACAAAAGTGTGGTGCATTGGCTAAAGCGCCAGCTGGCAACAAAATCTCCTCGCCTAACGGCAAGGACAGAAATTGTAAGCCATCTGGCGCTTACTTGGCGTCATTAGTCACGCATTACGCGCGTTCGCCGACCAGATAGGCATAACGGAGCTTGATAGAGTTGTTGGGCCGCTGGATATCCATTTTGGGTCCATACATGAGTTCAGGCGTCAAAATCTTGCTGGCGTCTGAAACCTTTGGCACAGTTCCAAGTAAATAAATGTCCCGACTAAGATATGTCCGAGTTTCAAATGCATCGGACTCCATATAGTTGACCTGAACGACAAATGCGCCGTCACCTTTCTCCATCATCTTTGAGAGGATCTTCGCCTCGTTATTTTCCAACCATTTTGTTGCCCAATGGGTCAACGCGTAGCTGTTGAGCGCTTCCGATCCCATTCGCAAAGCAGATGCGGCTGCACCGCCAACTGCATTGCGCGTCCCAACTTCCCGCGGGCCAGGTGCGTAGGTGATATAGTCCAGCGACGGACCACGCCCCATACGACTCATTGGCTGAGATGCGCCGTCACCATTGAACGGTTTCATCTTGAGGCGAGACGAAGAAACATCAAAATCGGGCATAGCCATTTCCTTTAAACAAAACGAGTTGATGGCATGAGCAGACGGTGGACGAGGTATTAGAAGATCGTCCGGTTGATTTTGAGCCACATGCCCTTACAAAGACGGCAGCCGTCTCTAGCACCCAATTGCCTTGGGTCCTGGTTGCTCCGACATCGTGTGAAAACGGCACCGCCCGAAGGCGGTGCCAGATGACCGTTAAGCCGCCTTGGTAGTCGACAGATCGTAAGAAGCGATCATCGGCGACTTCGGGTTGTTCTGGTCGTCGTAAGGCGTATACTTCACTTCGATCTTGGTGAAGTTCAGCTTGATGGTTTCGACCGGGCGGTCACCGCTGGAATCGACGGAATAATTGGCGATCAGCGTGTTGGTGAGCGTGTATTCGATATAGGTATTGCCGGGATTGCCGGTCGTGACCATGTGGATCACCGCCTGCTTACCAGTGCGGCCTGCGCAGGCTTCCTGGAACAGCTTGGTGGAGGACGAATCGCTCACTTTGGTCAGGATCACTTCGGAAACCGCTGGCTCGGAAGCTTCGCGGTTAGCGGTCGAACCGGCCGTGGTGTTCATGGCGCGGCTGACATTCCAGTGGATGGCTTCGATATCCATCCAGTTGCGATGTTCTTCGTGAGTAGCATCACCCTGGATACCGTCGATCTTCAGATAAATCGGCATATAACTCTCCTATAAAAATTGAAAGAACCTCGTTCACAGCGAGGCATGGTTCACCTTTCACTCACTGCCGCATGCGTCTGGATACCCCTTCCGACGCGGCGTCCTTATCCATCGATGCGGCAGAGGCATCGACGAATTCCTCTTGTTCCCCAGCGGCCTCGGCGCGAACGCCGAACCCATTTTCGTCATGTGTCACCTGCGCATGCGCAAGTTTTGCCCCCGATGCGACCAGTTCCAGGAAGAAACTGGAGAGCGGTGGCAACAAGTCCCGGCCAATCATGATTTCTATGGCTCGAGCCCCGATTTCGCTTGCAGCTGCCCTTGCGACCAGCGCCTCACGCGCCGCTTCGGACAAGGTCAGCTCCGTTCCGTAAGCGGAGAAAATCCGCTCGCGAATTTTGTCAATCTGGATGTCGACGATCCGTGCCAGCGCCGGCCTGTCGAGCGGCATGAAGGGCAGAAGCACGGTCCGGCCGAGGAAAGCAGGCTTGAATTGCTTTTGCAGCTCCGGCATCAGCAGCGCTTCCAGCGCCTCGCCTTCGGGCATGGTTTCCGGATCGGCGGCAAGCGATGCAAGCAACTCCGAGCCGGTATTGGCCGTCATGAAAATCGTGGTGTTGCGGAAGTCGACATCGCGGCCTTCGCCGTCGCGCAGCATGCCCTTGTCGAACACCTGGTAGAAAATGTCCTGCACACCAGGATGTGCCTTGTCGATTTCATCGAGCAGCAGCACGCCGTAAGGCCGGCGGCGGACGGCCTCGGTCAAAACACCACCTTCGCCATAACCGACATAGCCGGGAGGTGCGCCGAGAAGCATCGACACCTTATGCTCCTCCTTGAACTCTGACATGTTGATGACCGTCAGATGCTGACTGCCGCCGTAGAGAAGATCGGCAAGCGTCAGGGCAGTCTCAGTCTTGCCGGTACCAGACATGCCGACCAGCATGAAGACAGCCGGCGGACGGCGCGGATCGGAAAGACCGGCCCGTGCCGCGCGCATTGCATCGGCAATTCGCTCAAGAGCAGCATCTTGGCCGATCACCTTGTCCTTCAGACGCTTGTCGAGGCTCTTTGCGCTTTCGATCTGGTCAGCCAGCAGCTTGCCGAGCGGAATGCCGGTCCAACGGGACAGGACCGAGGCAATCACGTTGCGATCGACCACGCGCGGCACCAGTCTTTCTTCGCCGGCGGCGGTTGGCGCCAGCGATGCGGCACGGCGGGTCAGGCCACGGCTGCGCAGCGGGGTGATGTTAGCAACGGGCTCTGCTAAAGCAGGCACAACATCGGACGTTGCAGGCGGCGTGGCTTCAGTAGCCGCAAGGGCAGCAATTTCCGCGTCGTATCGGGCTTGCAAGGCCTCTATTTCTCCAGTGAGACGCTCTATTTCGGCTTGGACCGCAGCGCGCCGCTCGTCAAGCTCAGCGTCATCGGCCTCGCGTGCCAGCCATTCGGCCTCGACGTTCAGATGCGCAAGCTCGCTTTGCATGAGCAGCAACTGTTCCGGCACGGTCTGGCGTGCGAGCGACACGGCCGCCGCGGCGGTATCGATCAGGCTCACGGCCTTGTCAGGCAATTGCCGGGCGGGGAGGAACCGCGCTGAAAGCTGCACGGCAGCAACGATCGCCTCGTCGCGGATTGCCACGCCGTGGTGAGACATGAAGGTGCCCGCGACACCGCGCAACATGCGAATAGCCGTCTCTTCATCCGGCTCACGCACCTGTACCGGCTGGAAACGACGGGTTAGTGCGGCGTCCTTTTCGAAGTAGCGCTTGTATTCGCTCCAGGTCGTAGCGGCGATTGTTCGAACTTCGCCACGCGCCAAAGCAGGCTTCAGAATGTTGGCAGCGTCGCCCTGCCCGCTTGCACCACCAGCGCCGATCAGTCCGTGGGCTTCGTCAATAAACAATATGATTGGTTCAGGCGAGCGCTTTACCGCTTCGATCACGCCGGTCAGTCGCCGCTCGAACTCGCCCTTCACGCCGGCTCCGGCTTGCAGGAGTGTAAGGTCAAGCATCAGCAGCCGTACATCCCGCAGTTTTTCCGGCACGCGACCGGCTGCAATTTCCAGCGCAAGCGCTTCGGCAACGGCCGTCTTGCCGACCCCGGCTTCTCCGACGAGGATTGGATTGTTCTGGCGCCGGCGCAGCAGAATATCAATCATCTGCCGCAACTCGCCATCGCGACCGACCACAGGGTCGAGACGGCCAGTTTTAGCGTCTTCCGTCAGGTCATGTGTATAGAGTCTGAGGAACTCGTCGTTGCGAACAGGCGCCGTCGACAGGGTTGAAGCCGCCGCCTCGCCTGTATCCTCCGCCTGCAGCAATGCCTGCAACGCGCTTCGGTCGACCATGCGCAGCGATGGGAAACGGCCGCGAGTAAGCGTCCGCAACGACGGCTCATCATCCATCGCCACAAAGATGTCGGAAAGCATTATCGCGTTCCGACCAGATTGCAGCGAGGCGCAAATCCATGCCTCGCGGCCAAGGGTGAGAATGTTCTGAGATAGTGCCAGCTGATCGGAGCCGGTAACGGCTGTGTCGTCGAGGGTGTCATTGACTTCACGACGGAGCGCAGCGAGCGGCAAGCCCAATTTATCGAGCGTTTCCTGAAAAATCGCGGCATCAAGAATGGCTGCTAAAAAATGGGCGATATCAACCTGGCCGTGATTACGGCTAGCCGCCGTGGATGCGGCCGTCTCAAGTGCGACACGCAAATTTGGCTCAAACGATTCGATCAACCGATTGACGTCAATATGCGACATCCGGAACGCCTCCCCAGCAACGACCTTACCCTCGTTGGAATGAACAACTAAGGCGCTAAATGCGACCTGTCCAGACCGGCGCGCAAATTTTTTAAGAAATGCAAAGACTGCCGATCTGCTTAGCTTCAAACAATTGACCTCAGGTTGACAAAAATATAACTGCGCTCCACATTAGCAAGCGGGATATATTAGTTAATTCAAAACGGAGCTAGTCTATCGTTGAGTGACAATGATTTGGCTAAAGCGTTAGTAGAAAATGGACCGTGCGGAAATAATATTCGCGTGGATGCGAATTTTCGTGATGTATACTATAGAATTAAGGACGCCAGGAACCAAGCAAGGACTGAGGAAAGAGCTGCATCACCCGGTGAGGTGATCAAAGTTTCCCAGAATTGGAACGTTGTCAGCAATCTCGGGTTGCAGATTATTTCTTCGATCAGCAAAGACATCGAAGTATTGGCTTGGCTTGCAGAATCCCGTTTGCGACTTGAAGGTTTTGGCGGCTTGAAAGATGTCTATGAAGCGACAGCGTCGCTTATAGAACGACATGCCGACGAGCTTCATTCCATCGACGATGAAGATGCTGAAGAAAAGTTCGCTCCGTTTGCGGGTTTGAACGGTTTCGGCGCCGAAGGAACATTGATTCAGCCCCTTCGTCTGTCATCGTTGCTGCCAGGCGGTAAATTCGGTGAATTTACACTTTGGGATTTCCAGCTTGCTCAGCGCAATGATGAGGCTGGCCGGCGCGACGAGTTGCATCAGGCTGCCGCGGAGGCCGGAATTGCAGCTATGTCCGCGCATCTTGCCGAGGTGAGTGCTTGCCTTGCTGCCTTCAACGCCTTTAATGCGCTGGTTACGGAGCGTTACGGTCAGCTCGCGCCACCAGCATCTAATATCCGCAACGTGCTGGAAGAGATTGCCGCAGCTATCCGTGCACTTGGCGGTCGCGACGATGGCGCTTCGTCGTCCGAAACAATCTCGCCAGAGAAGGTCGCGTCAGTTTCGGACGATGCGATGCCGATTGCGGCGCCGCAGCCGGCCCGCACGCCAGAGGGAATCGCCTCCCGTGAGGAAGCCTTCGATCTCCTGATGAATGTCGCCCGTTATTTCCGACGCACCGAGCCGCACTCGCCGATTTCACTCGCGATCGAGACATTGGTGCGCCGTGGGCGCATGGATTTTTCCGAATTGCTGACGGAATTGCTGCCGGAGGCACAGACCCGAAACGCCGTTCTCATCGCAGCCGGCATCAAGCCGGCGCGGGAGAATGGAACTTAGTGGCGCGGCAGGACTTGCTGCGTCGATCTGCAATCTTTCGATGCCCAGGGGCTATTTAGGAGGGTGAGTTATGGCAAGTGTACATGAGAAGCTTGAGCGGGTGCGCAAGCCGAGAGTTCACATCAAGTACGAGGTTGAAACCGAAGGTGCGATGGTGGTCAAGGAGCTGCCCTTCGTCGTGGGTGTCCTCGGTGATTTCTCGGGTAATCCGACCCAGCCGCTGAAGCCTTTCAACGAGCGCAAGTTCGTCCAGATCGATCGGGACAATTTCGACGACGTGATGCGGCGTATGACGCCTGGCCTCAATCTGCAGGTCAAGAATACGATCGAGAATGACGGGACCGACATTGCAGTCAATTTGAAATTTGAAAGCATGGACGACTTCCTGCCTGGCTCTGTTGTGCAGCAGGTTCCCGCGCTGAAGGCGCTCCTCGATGCTCGCAACGAATTGCGCGACCTGCTGAGCAAGGCCGACCGCTCGGAAGACCTGGAGCGGCTGCTTGAAGACATTCTGCAGAACCGTGGTGATCTTTCCAAACTCGTTGCCGAGCTGAAAGACCGACCCGACAGCAATGGCCAGAGCTGAGACCAGCCGCATAGAGCATCGGTCCGATGCTCTAGATTTATGTTTTTGCATCGGATTTTCCGAAAACCGGTTCCCATGTTTCGGTCCGATGCTTTAACCCCAACCTCTTTTTCTGGCGGCCCGGATGTGACGCCGCATTGGAAGGATTGAAGAGATGAGCGCTGAAAGCGTTTTGAAGTCGAATGAAGCGGCATCGACCACCGAGGAGCAAGGGCTTCTCTCGAAAGTCGTCGCCGCCACCCGTCAGACCGAGCCTGACCGCGCCCGCAGCCTGCTCAACACGCTGACCGACCAGGCCCTCAAGGGCACCGTGAAATATGACCGCAACCTGACGGTCACTCTGAACAATGCTATTGCTGAGCTGGACCGGGTGATTTCCACTCAGCTCGCCGCGATCATGCAATCGCCGGAATTTACCAAGCTCGAGGGTAGCTGGCGCGGGTTGCACTATCTGGTCAAAAACTCCGAGACCAGCGTCAATCTGAAGATCCGTGTGCTCAACGCATCCAAGCGCGAAATCTCGAAAGACCTCGCAAAGGCAGTTGAATTCGACCAGTCGCGGCTGTTCAAGTCGATTTACGAAGATGAGTTCGGCACGCCTGGTGGCGAACCGATGGGCGCAATCGTCGGCGACTACGAGTTCGACAACTCGTTTGAGGACGTGCAGACCCTTCAGGGTGTCTCGTCGATTGCCGCAGCAGCGTTCGCACCGTTCATTTCAGCCGCGAGCCCACGCATGTTTGGCTTCGACGATTTCCGCGAGCTGTCGCGCCCGCGGGATCTCGAGAAGATCTTCGAAACGGTCGAATACGCGAAATGGCGCAGCTTCCGCGAAAGCGACGATTCGCGTTTCGTAACGCTCGCGCTGCCGCGCGTTCTCGCCCGCATGCCCTATAGCCCGAAGACCAGCCAAATCGACGAATTCAACTTCGACGAGACGCAGGGCGAGACCAGCGGTGAACTGCATCACGACAGCTATTGCTGGATGAACGCGTCTTACGTGATGGGCACGCGACTGACGGAAGCTTTTGCCAAAAACGGCTGGTGCACGGCAATCCGTGGTGCTGAAAATGGCGGTAAGGTCGAAAACCTGCCGATGCATGTGTTCTCCAGCGATGACGGTGATCTTGACCTGAAATGCCCGACCGAAGTCGGCATTACCGACCGGCGCGACGCCGAACTCGGCAAGCTCGGCTTCCTGCCGCTCTGCCACTACAAGAACACCGACTATGCCGTCTTCTTCGGCGCGCAAACTGCCCATAAGCCAAAGCTCTATGACAAGCCGGAAGCCACCGCCAATGCAGCCGTGTCGGCACGCCTGCCCTATATGATGGCGACTTCGCGTTTCGCTCATTATCTGAAGGTGATGGGTCGCGACAAGATCGGTTCCTTCATGGAAGCGGACGATTGCGAAGTCTGGCTGAACCGCTGGATCGCCAACTACGTCAACGCCAATGACGATGCCGGTGAAGATTCCCGCGCCCGTTATCCGCTGCGCGATGCCAAGGTGACGGTGCAGGAAATCCCCGGAAAGCCGGGCTCCTACAACGCCGTAGCCTGGCTGCGTCCCTGGCTGCAGATGGAGGAACTCACGACCTCGCTGCGCATGGTCGCTCGTATCCCATCGAAGAATTAACGAGGAGCCACGCCTGCGCGGGGAACGCTCCGCGCAGGCGCGCTATCAGGCGCAAGGGTTAAGGGTCGGCGGGACAGGGCAATAGCCAGGTGTCCATCGGGGGAAACAGTGAGGATATCGTCGCGAGTGCTGGCGGATCGGCTGATCGCTGAAATCGATGCGGTGCTGAACCGGCAGGTCAATGCCATCCTGCATCATACCGACTTCCAGGCAATGGAAGCGCGGTGGCTGGGCCTTGCCATGCTGGTGCGCGAAGCAAGCAGCAGCCCCGATGTGAAGATCCGGGTGATCAGCGCCAGCTGGAAGGAATTGGCGCGCAGCATGGAGCGCGCCACCGATTTCGACCAGAGCCACCTTTTTGAGCTGGTTTATAACCGTGAATTTGGCATGCCCGGTGGAGAGCCGTTCGGCTTGTTGGTTGGTGATTACGACCTCTCGCCGCAGGATCTCGAGAGTACCGACACGATCAGCACGCTGGCCCGGTTGGGCACAGTTGCGGCTGCCGCCTTCTGCCCGTTCATATCAGGCGCGTCGCCTGCTTCTGTTGGGCTTGAAAGCTTCCGCGAACTCAACCGCGTGCTCGATTTCTCCTGGCTGCAGCAGGATAAAGGTCGCCTTCGCTGGAACAGCCTGCGAGGCAACGAGGATTCCCGCTTCATCGGACTCGTGGCACCGCGCGTGCTGATGCGCCGTCCCCACAAACCCTTTTGGCGCAAGCGCAATGACGGCTTCCCGTTCCGTGAGCACATTGCAGAGAGTGGCGAAACGCTGCTTTGGGGCAATGGCGCCTTTGCCTTCGCCACTGTGATTTTGCGCACCTTTATCGATAGCGGCTGGTTTGCCGATATGCGTGGCGTGACCCAGGACGAGATCGACGGTGGCATGCTGGCGCCCTGGGAATTACCTGGCCTCGATACCGGCATCGAAAGTCACGGGCTGTCGGCGCAGCCGCCGGTCGAAGTGCGTCTGACCCGAATGCAGGAACTGCAATTTTCGGAACTTGGTCTGGTTCCCGTCTCTACGACCTATCTGTCGTCGAACGCAATTTTCAACGCCAATCAATCGCTGCATGCGCCGGGCCATTATTCCAGCGAAACGGCGCGGCAGAATGCGAAGCTTGCGGCAATGCTGCAATACGTCCTTTGCGCCTCACGCTTCTCGCATTACCTGAAGGTCATCATGCGCGACAATATCGGCCAGTTGTCGACCGCCAACGTCATTCAGCGCCGGCTGGAAGATTGGCTGTCCGGCTATACGCTCGGCAATGACGATGCCGAAGTATCGCTCAGAGGTCGCTATCCGCTGCGCTCGGCTGGTATACGCGTCACCGAAATTCCCGGCAAGCCGGGCGCGTTTTCCTGCACCGTGCGGCTACAGCCGCATTTCCAGCTCGACGATATCTCCACCAGCTTCCACCTCGTCGCCGAAACCTCGAATGCGGCCCTAGGCGCATCGGCCGGCGCGACGGACACGAAAAGGATTTTTGCATGAGCATCGCTTCCCGCCGCATCGCCGATCTGCTTGACAATGCCGATCTTCCCGGAGCGCTGGATGCCGTCAAGGCCGCGCTGAAGACCGGCGCTGCCGATCACGATCTGCGCCACCTCTATATCGATCTTTTGATCCTTGATGGCGACTACCAGAAGGCCGACAGCCAGTGCGAATTAGCCGTAAGGTTCCAGCCCGAGGACGCTCTGGGCTTTGCCCTGTTGCGCAGGCAGATCCGGGCAATGGAAGCCCGCAAGGCTTGGTTTGAGACCGGTGCGGTGCCGGATTTTCCGGGTGGACCGACGCAATGCGACACCATTGCGCTTAAGCTCAACCTGGCCCTGAAAGAGGGTGCTGGCGCGGAAGCGACCGCCCTTCTGGCCGAACTCGATGAACAACGCGGGGAAGTGCCGGTTTCGTTCAACGGCAAGTCAGTATCTGACGTGCGTGATCTCGATGACCGTATTCCGCACGCGCTCGAGGTTCTCACCGATGGCGGCGCCTATCTCTGGGTGGATTTCGCGCGGGTTGCGGCAATTGCCGTACAGCCTATCCGCAGGCCTCGCGATATGGCTTTCCGTCCGGCCGAACTGACGCTCGAAAGCGGCGCCGAGGCAGCCGTCCTGTTGCCGGCACTCTACTATGGTGCAGACGCTAGCGCTGCCCTGAAGCTCGGTCATGAGACTGAGTGGCTCGATTTGCCGGGCGGTCTCGTCGCCGGACTTGGCCAGCGCTGCCTTCTTGCCGGCGAGGACCTCGTGTCATTCCACGACATCGAGCGCCTTGAGGCACAGAGCGCGGCTGAAAAGCAGGCTGCCCATGGTTGATCCGCTACAGCGTTTCAGGCCGTCGGATCGAGTCTACAGCCGCTCCGTGCTCGACCGGTTGTTGGACGACACGCCCGATCTGGAGACTGACCAGCAGATCAGCCCGAGCGAACAGGTGCGCGAAATGCGCGAACTGATCCGTCGTGACCTGGAGGCACTTCTGAATACCCGGCGCTGCCCGCAGGCGCCGCCGGAAAAGCTGGGCGAGTTGCAGGATGCTCTCGTGTCCTACGGCGTAGACGGAATTCTCTCGGCAAGCCTCGTCACCGACGAGTCGAAGCTTCGCCTCGCCCGGTTGGTCGAGCGTCGCATTGCGCTGTTCGAGACGCGTCTCACCGATGTCAAAGTGACGATCCTGAAGGGCAGCAACGAAGGCGACCGGGCGCTGCGCATGCGCATCCAGGCGTCGTTTCGCCTGCATGACGGCATGCCGCCGGTTAGTTTTGAGTCGCGCATCGATCCATCCACCCAGGCATTTCGCATAGAGGCGTCGAATGGCTGAGACCTTTCTCGAGCGCTATAATGACGAGCTTTTTTCGCTGCGCCGGCGCGCCGAAAAATTCGCCCGTGCCTTTCCGAAGATTGCAGGACGGTTGAGGCTGTCGGGCGACGTAGCCGACGATCCCCATGTGGAGCGGATCATCCAGAGTTTTGCCTATTCCGCCGCCCGGGTACGCCAGAAGCTCGATGATGAGTTTCCCGAGCTGACTGACAGCCTCTTGGAGACGCTCTACCCGCATTATCTGGCGCCGGTGCCGCCCATGAGTATCGTGCAGTTCGCACCGGGTGCGACTCTGTCGGCCATGCAATTGCTGCCGCGCCATACCGATATCGTCAGCGAGCCGGTTGGTGGCGATCCCTGCCAGTTCCGTACCACGCAGGATGTGGAAGTGGTGCCGCTGACGGTCAGCGCGGCGACCCTCACGGGTCTGCCGCTGGATGCCCCGCCGGCACCCTTCGCAGGCGCGGCCGGCGTGCTGCGTCTGTCATTGCGCTCGACCGCGCCCACCCAGGCGACGATGGCTGGGCTAGGGATAAAGCGGCTGAGCTTTTTCATTGCTTCTGCCTGGGCGCAAGCTGCAACCTTGTTTGAGCTTCTGGCCAACCATTGCATTGGCATGGCACTCGCCCGTCATTCTGAGGACCGCAATGCGATCTTTCTGCCTGCGGAAAATCTGAAGCCCATGGGCTTTGATCCTGAACAGGCCATGCTACCGACGGCGTCAGGCAGCTTCGCCGGTTATCGGCTGCTCACCGAATTTTTTACCCTGCCGCAGAAGTTCCTGTTTCTGAGCGTCAACGGTATGGACCGCTGGCCTGGCGACGATGTCGAGCTTTACATCTACCTCGACAGCAGTGATGCCCGTCTGGAGCGCATGGTGTCTGCCAGCGACATCGCACTTAACGCCTCCCCTGTCATCAATCTCTTTCAGCAGAGCTCCGAGCCGATGACGCTCGATGGCAGCCGCACGGAATATCCATTGCTCCCGGATAGTCGCCGTCAACATACCCGGGAGATCTATACCATTGAGCAGGTTCGGCTCTCCACTCCGTCTGGCGAGGAGCAGACCGCCCGGCCTTTCTTCGGGCGCAGCCAGAAAGGCGCCAATAACAGCGTCTTCTGGCAGGCGATCCGCCGTTTCGACGAAGACGATGGGTCTTCCGACACACAGATCGCTTTCGTCGATCGCGACAAGGGGCCGCTCGAGCCAGTTGGCATGACGGCGAGCGTCGACACGCTTTGCCTCAACCGTGATCTTGTTGGCCAGCTTCCCTTTGGCGGTGGCCATCCCCATCTGCAATTCGTCAAGCGCAACGAGGCAATCGACACGATCAAGGCGCTGCTGCCGTCCACACCGACCATTCGCGTTCACGAAAAGGTCGCGCGGCAGTGGCGGCTCGTTTCGCATCTGTTGCTCAACCATCTTTCGCTGTTCGACAATGACGGCTCGGCGCTGAAGGACATCCTGTCGCTTTATGCGCTGCGCGATGCGCCTGAAACCCGTCAGTTGGTGGAGGCGATCAGCCGAGTGGAGGCGCGCCATACTCTTGCCCGGCTTGGTTCCGCCATGGTGCCGGGCACGGAGGTTACCATTGAATTCGACCCTGCGATGATCGACCGACCAGCCGCCTTTATTTTTGGCAGCGTTCTCGATCATTTTTGCGGGCTCTACACTTCCGTCAACAGCTTCACCCGGCTGACGCTGACTATGCGTGGCCAGTCCGAACCCATTGTCCGCTGGCCCGCTCGCGCGGCAGAGCGGCCTTTGCTGTAGGGGTGGTGGCGATGAATATTCAAATCAAACCGCAAGAGAACAGCGACGACGAGACCGTAGCTCGACTGCTGGAGAAAGACCCCGGCCATTTCGAGCCCACCACAGCATTTCGCATCGCTCAGCACTTGGCTGGAGAGGCGGGACTGGATGTTGGTCCTCATACCGGCATTCAACCGGCCCCGCTAGCTGTCAGCGGTTTCCGCCGCAAGCTGCAAGGCACAGTCGTCAAATCCGCCTTTGCACCGCTGGTCGGCCCGCTTGGCGCATTGCCGCCGGAATATAACGAATTGCTGCTGCGTGAGGAGCGTCGGCGCTCTCGCGCGCTGATCAGCTTCCTCAATCTGTTCGCCATCCGCTTTTCGGAACTATTCGTTGCGGCCTGCGAGAAGTACCGTCTGGCGCGTCGGCTGCGCTGGACGGCGAACCGCAAGGACAACACCTTCCGCAAGGTGCTGCTGTCGCTGACAGGTTTTGGGACTGCCGGTCTGGTCGAGCGCGCCGGGATTGACGAGGACGTCATCCTGCGGTTCTCAGGCTTTTTCGCCGACCGCACCCGCAATGCGACGAACCTCCGGGCCATGCTGGAGGAATATTGCGGCCTGCCGGTTGAAATCGAGCAGTTTCGGCCGCGTTGGGTGTCGATCCCGCCAGAAGATCGTAGCCGTATGGGCAAAGCCGCCGGAGGTGGAGGCGGTCTCGGCTCGGGTCCAAGGCTTGGCGTCAACGCCATGGCGGGCGCGGCAGTGCTCGACAGAAGCGGCGCACTCAGGATCGTCATCGGGCCGGTCGGCTACGACGACTATATCAGCCTGTCGCCGGGCACGGCTCGGCTTGCCGAAATCTTCGCCCTGACTCGGCTTTTCATCGGCAATGGTTTCGATATTGACGCGCAAGTGGTGCTGAAGAAGGAAGATATCCCCTTCTGCCAGATGGGCTCGGCTACCATGCCGGCGCGGCTCGGCTGGAACAGTTGGGCACGGCTTGGCGAAGCGCTTGTCGACAGCCGGGACGCTATCGTCAGTGAGCATCAAGCCATGCCGGCGGCTCTGCAGGCAGGAGGGCGCCCATGAAGTTGGAACTGCGCCCTCAAGTTGCCAACACCGTCAAGGGCCAGTCAATCTGGTCGCTGGATTATGGTCGCCGCACCATTGGCCGCTCGCCGAACTGCGACTGGCAGGTGGCCGACGATCAGTGCCGTGTCTCCAAATTGCATTGCACGATTGCCCGGGACCGCGACGGCTATGAGCTGAGCGACCAAAGTGCCAACGGCACGCTGGTTGACGGAAAGCTCCTGCTGGAAGGCGACAAGATCCGCCTGCGCCACGGGGCTGTCATCGATCTGCGCGGCCACCGCTTTACCGTGTCGATCGTCGGCGAGCCATTGCCCGATTCCGCTGATGCCGATCCCGCCGTACCGCTTAGCAATGAGACGCCGACTATTTCGTCCATTCTGGCTGATATCGCACCGAACGGAACGACGGCGCGCAGCCTGCTTGGCGAACGTCAGGTGGAAGAGCCCTGGAAGCGGCCCGCGCAGGGAGACAGTCATTTCTCGGTTAGCTCCATTATCGGGAAGGCAGGACCGCAGAAGGAAAAAAGCATAAGCCGTAATGTTGATATCGGCTGGAGCGGCCCGCCTCAGGTCGACGGTTTGCAGCCTGTGCTGCCTGAAAACTGGCTCGACGACGATGCCGATGGCAGCAGCATGGAGCATCTTGCAGCTCCGAAGACCTTTGTGACCATTGCACCGCCGCTGCGCCGGGAAAGCCAGCCTGCGCCACAAGAACCGCGCGAGCCTCCAGCCGTCGACGATTTCGATGCCGTATTCGCCGATCGGCAAGAAGCGGCGGCTGCGCGTCCCGCCGGGATATCGCCAGCTGATCTCCAGGCGGAGCGGATGGGTGCTGCGCTTGTGCGAATTGAGGAGGCACTGGGCGACAGCATGGCGGCCTTCGATCTGCCATCGGACGCCCTGCCCTCTCTCTCCGTTGCGACGGGTGGTGGGATTGCCGACCGCCTCGAGGCAATAGCCGAACGGCAGGAGGCTCTGGCCGCCCTGCTGCAAACAATGATGCAGGTGGCGGGACGGGTTTTCGATCCGCGCCTCCTGGAGGCGCGGGTGGATGCGGCAATGCCGGTGCGGCTACCTTTCCTGGCCGGGCGCGATTACTGGGCCGCCTATCGGCAGATGTTTGAAGCCGAAGGTCGAATTTTGTCATTCAGAGATTTCATGCGTCGCGCCGCAACCGGCGAAACCGCACCGGAGACGGCTGCGGAACCAGCCGAACAGGCGCCGACGGAACACGTAATGGGGGTAGAACCGTCAAATGAGACATGAAAACAGGGTTGCCTGGAGCGAGGGCATGTTCCTTCGCGTGCAGCATTTCCAGCAATCGGATCGATGGACGGAGCGGCTGGTGCGCTCGGTGTCGCGCAGCCTCTCACCCTATCCCTGGGGCATTCTTGAGATCGGTCTCGATCGCAGCGCGCTCGCCATCGGCCAATTTGCCCTGTCCGGCCTGCGCGGCATCCTGCCCGATGGCACGCCCTTCGATGCGCCCGAAGATACCGATCTGCCGGCAGCACTCGAACTCGACGAATCCGTCAAGAACGCCATCGTTTACCTGGCGCTGCCGGCCCGTCAGCCCGGGAAAGCCGACATGGCCCAGACGGGAGCCGCAGCGGCAAACAGCGTACGCCTTCTCGGCTCGCCCTATGAGGCCCCGGATGCCAATGTCGAAACCGACTTCATCGCCCCTATCGATGTTGCGAGGCTCAATCTGCGGCTTTTGAAGACCGGCGACGATCTGGCTGGATACGAGCTGCTGGGTCTTGCGCGGGTGACGGAAGTGCGCTCCGACAAAGCGGTGCTGCTCGACCCGGATTTCATTCCGCCGAGCCTCAACTGTATGGCATCGTCCCGCCTCAACGAATTGATGACCGAATTGCTTGGCATCGTGCGTCACCGGGCCGAGGCAATTGCCGAGCGGATCGGCGATCCCACTATTCGCGGCACGGCTGAAGTTGGCGATTATTTCTTGCTGCAGATCCTCAACCGGGCTGACCCGATGCTGAAACATGCGCTCGCCAATGCGACGCGGCTGCATCCCATGAGCTTTTACGAGCTGTGCATTCAGCTGGCCGGTGAGCTCGCAACCTTCACTATGGACAGCAAGCGGGCGACGGATTTCCCTGCCTACCGTCATGACGACCTGAAGGCGACCTTCGGCGCCGTGTTCGAGGATCTGCGTACATCGCTCTCTTCGGTATTGGCCCAGTCGGCGGTTGCCATCGAACTGGTCGAACGTCGCCACGGCGTGCGTGTCGGCACCATCAACGACCGCACTCTTCTGCGCGATGCCGGCTTCGTACTGGCGGTTCGCGCCGACATGTCGGCGGAAGACGTGCGCCGCACCCTTCCAGCCCGCATCAAGATCGGTCCGGTCGAGCGCATCGCCGAACTCGTCAACGTCGCGCTGCCGGGCATTCCGGTCCGACCACTCCCTGTTCTCCCGCGCCAGTTGCCTTACCGCGCAGGCACGATCTATTTCGAACTCGATACCAAGACACCGCTGTGGAAACAGCTGGAAACATCAGGAGCTATCGCCCTGCATCTTGCCGGCGATTTCCCTGGCCTTGAACTCGAAATGTGGGCCTTGAGAGAATGAGCAACGACCGGCCTTCTTCTTGGCAGGATCTGCCGACCGTGGTGGAAGTAACGGAGGAAAAGCGCCTCCAGGACGACACCGCGCGCAAAGTCGCTGACCTGCTCGACGGTGAAACAGCACCTGCGGCGGCCGCCGAAAGCGGTCCGCGTTTGGCGGTCGCCCATTTGATCGACGATTTCCGCTTCGGCAGCAACGAGATGCCCGTTATGGTGCGATCGGCTGCACCGCTGCTCAATGTCGCGCATGAACTGCGGCTTCGGGCCGAGCAGCCCGATATCGCCGAGTTGCGTCAGGTGTGCATCAACGCTGTCAACCGCTATGAGCGCGATCTCGCCAGCGCCCGCATCAGCCCGGAGCGGGCGCGCGCCGCCCATTACGTGGTCTGCGCCACCATCGATGATGTGGTTCTCTCCACCCCCTGGGGAGTGCGAGCCGGTTGGGCGCGCTCGGGCCTGGTCTCGACCTTCCATAATGACGTAACCGGCGGCGACCGGGTGTTTGACATCCTAGACCATTTCCACCAGTCGCCAGGCGCCTCTAAGGACCTTCTGCTGCTGATTTACCTTTGCCTGTCGCTCGCCTTTGAAGGCCGCACCAGGGTTTCGTCCAAGGGTGCGCTGGAACTCGCCCGTATCCGCGACAGTCTCTACAAAACCTTGCTTGGCCAATATGGCGTGTTCGAGCGGGAACTGTCGCCGCATTGGAAAGGTGTCAACGCCCGCCATAAGCCGCTCCGCACTATGGCGGCGCTCTGGACGGTGCTGTCGCTGCTGGCCTTGGCGCTCGGGCTTGGCTACCTATTCTTCACGCTGACGCTCAACGACAGTTCCGATCGGACCTTCGAGCGGCTGGCAAAGCTTGGCCCAACCGACACGCCCGGCGTTCTGATCACCGTTCCCGTGCGGGAGGAGCCGGTTAAGGCTCAAGAGCCACCACCTCTGGTGGTCCCACCGATAAAGCAGACGCCGCCGCAGCCAAGCCGGCTGCAAAATCTCATAACCTTCCTCCAGCCGGAGGTGCAGAAGAACCTCGTTTCGCTCTCCGACGCAAATGGGCGGCTCAGGGTGCGCATCAACAATTCGGGTCTGTTCGACGTCGGCAGTGCCGATGTGAAAGACCAGTTCAAGGATCTACTGCAACGGATCGGTGGCGCCTTGGCGGCAGAGAAATTCCGTGCCGTGGTCATTGGTTACACCGATAATGTTCCGATCAAGACGATCCAGTTCCCGTCGAATTGGCATCTGTCGCAGGCCCGCGCCAAGGCCGTTGGTGATATTCTCTCTGCCTTTACCGGTCCTGATGCGATCCTGACCGAAGGTCGGGCAGACAGCGATCCGATAGCCAGTAACGACACGCCGGAAGGCCGTGAAAAGAACCGGCGCACCGAAATTCTGGTGCTGACCAACCCGGACGAAAGGATCACCGATGCCGGCATTCTGACGCCAGCCATCGAAAGCAAAGACCCCAACGACAATAATCAGGCTCCGGGCACGGGTGCCGGAGCGCCGCAGGGAGGCAAGCCGTGATCAATCCACTCAGCTGGTTCTATACGATCCGCTCCTATGTGGATTCCTATGCCGGTGTGCTCGGGCGGCGGTTCATTTCGCTGATCTGGGTCATCGCGCTCTGCGTCCTCATCTGGTTCTACGGCTATCTCGCCGCCTTCGGCAGCTTCAAGCCGCTGGCCAGCGTATCGGCTCGCATCTGGACCATGGTGGCGATCTTTGCCATCTGGGCCGCTTATATGATCGTTACCCTGGTGCGCGCCAAGCGGCAGGACAAGGAACTGGTCGACGATATCGAGGCGCAGGCCTTCGCCAACCGCGAGGCAGAAGTCAGCGAAATCCGCAATCGCTTGCAGGAAGCGCTGGCGCTGCTGCGGCGCATCACCAAGCGCCGGTTCGGCTATATCTACGAACTTCCCTGGTACGTGATCTTCGGCGCTCCCGGCTCCGGTAAAACGACGGCGCTCACCAATTCAGGCCTGCAATTTCCGCTTGGAGATGCGCTCGGCAGCGATGCGGTGAAAGGCATCGGCGGCACGCGCAATTGCAATTGGTGGTTCGCCGACCAGGCAATCCTGATCGACACCGCCGGACGCTACACCACCCAAGACGACCTTGATGGCTCATCCAAGGCTGGTTGGGAAGGATTTCTCAGCCTGCTGCGCCGTTACCGCCGCTCGCAGCCGGTCAATGGTGCCTTGCTGACGCTCTCGATCGGCGATCTCATGACCCGCGATCCGGAAGCCCAGCGCGAGGAATTAAGGGCAATCCGCAAACGCCTTGCGGAATTGGATGAGCGTCTGGGCGCCAGGGTGCCGGTCTACGTCCTGTTGACCAAAGCCGATCTTCTGACCGGGTTTGTCGAGTTCTTCGACAGCTTCAATAAGAGCGATCGCGAACAGGTCTGGGGCATGACCTTCGGGCTTGAGGAAAGCTACGGCGCCAAAACGCTGCCCGAGCGGTTCGGTGAAGAATTTGCCCTGCTGCAGCAGCGTGTCGACGCGATGTTGATCGAGCGACTGCAGCAGGAGCAGAGCGCCGACCTGCGCGGCCGGATCTTCCGCTTTCCGGCCGAACTGGCGGGCCTCCAGGAAAAGCTTGGCGAAGCGATCAGTGAGCTCTGCACCGGCTCCTCCCTCGTTGAAGCGCCGCTGATCCGTGGCATCTATTTCGTCTCGGCCACCCAGCCGGACGAGAGCCTGTCGCGCGCCATCGTCAGCCGCACGCGGCGCAGTTATTTCCTGCCGCGTCTGTTCAGCGAAGTAATCTTCAACGAAGCGGCGCTGGTTGCCCGTGACAAGCGGCTATCCTCTCGCCAGGTTCTTTTGCGTCAGTCCGTCTGGGGTCTGGCAGTTGCGGCCGTCGTCATCGTCTTTGCCGGCTGGACAGTCACCTTCTTCCAGAACCGGGCAGCCCTTGCCCAGGCGGAAGAGCATCTCGACGCCTATGACAAGCTGATCCAGGACGTACAGGTCCGTAATGTCTCCGATGCGGATTTTCTGCGCGTACTCCCGGCGCTGGATAATCTGCGTGCCGTGCCGGCGGGCTTTGAAAATCGTCCAGTTTGGGCCGCGAGTTTCGGTCTGAGCCAAGGCGACAAGATCGCTGGCCGCCAGCGTGATGCCTACCAGCGGGCTCTGAACGGTTTGCTGTTGCCGCGTATGCTGGTGCAGTTGCAGAAAGACCTAACGGTCGAACATGACGTGACGCGCACCTTCAACGCCCTGAAGCTTTATGAAATGCTCGGCGGCCTTGGACGGCTGGATCGCGATTTTGTCTCCGCTCAAGCGGCGCAGATGTTTAATGCGCTCTACCCCGGCGAAGGCCGGGCGATGGCTCGTAACGCTTTGATCCAGCATGCAAGCGCCATGGCGGGCGGTGTGCTACCGCCGGTCGAACTCGACAAGCGGCTGATCGACAAGGCGCGGGAAACGATCCAAAATCAAACTGTTGCCGAGCGCGCCTTCGACATTTTGGCGGGCTCACGCGCGGCCCGGGCATTGATGCCCTGGCAGCCGTCGCTGGCATTCGGTGGCCTTGGCGAAAAAGCCTTCATCCGCAAAACCGGTGCGCCACTAACCGATGGTGTGGAAGGCCTGTTCACCTCGACAGGTTACCGGACCGTGGTTCTTCCGCGTCTTGCCGATGCGGCACGGGAAGCCCTGCAGGAAGAATGGGTGCGCGGCTCCAATGCGCAGTTGCGTGGCCAGACTCTGGAATCGGTCGCCCAGGCTGCGATGCAGATCTATTATGATCGGTTCGAACAACGCTGGACCTCGGTGCTGGGGGATGTCGCTGTGCGCCCATCTCAAAACCTCAGCGATGCCGTCGAAACCACCCGCATTCTGTCCAATGAACGTAATATCGTTGCCCAGGCAGCGCGCTCGATTGCCGACGCCACGGATCTTCGCCCGAAGGGCGATACGTCAGGCATGTCGGTTCTGGTATCGTCTGCGAGCGGTGACACGGTTGCGGCCATGCTCAGTTCCTCGATGGCCGCGCCTGATCCGTTCGGCCGGCTACGCGAGGCGCTGGATACGCCGGCAGCGGATGATGGCCGAAAAGCTGCGACGACGTCCAAGAGCGGGAGCGACAAGCCGGCTTCTCAGGTCGATGCAGTGCTGCCTGTCATCACAGCCTTGCATGACCAACTCGCCCGAGCTGTGACCACCTCCGCTGAAGTGGCAAAGGTCTTCGACGTCGACAGCCAATTGACCCGCGCCAACCAGGACCTGTTGCAGGACGCCCGCCGCCTGCCCGGGCCGCTGGATGTGTGGATGGCTGGCCTTGCCGCCGATACCGGTTCGCTGGCCGTCAAATCGGCACGCGGCCGGATTTCCGATCTGTGGTCCACGGAAGGAGCAAGCCTTTGCTCGTCGATCGTCACCGGACGCTATCCTTTCGACCGATCGTCCAGCCGCGATGTTGCGATGAACGACTTTATCCGGCTGTTCGGGCCGAAGGGGCTGTTCCAGAGCTTCTTCAAACAGCGAATGGAGGCTTTTGTCGATCAAACCGTCTCGCCGTGGGCATGGAAGGGCACGTTTGGCGCAGCCGGGATGGCAAGCGATGGCGTTGCGCAGTTTGAGCGGGCCGACCAGATCACCCGCGCCTTTTTCCCCAATGGCAGCGAAACGCCGTCGATCGCCATCAACGTAAAGCCGGTATCGCTTGGGGACTCCTCGACAGCTGTCATGCTTGAAATCCAGGGAGAGCGGGTGGTGTATTTCCATGGTCCGGTGCAGGCAAAGACCATTACCTGGCCCTCAAAGGATGCCGCAAGCATGTCCCGCATCGCCTTCCAGCCAGGCGGCTGGCAGCAGGCGAAGACGGAAAACGGTGACTGGTCGGCGTTCCGGTTGTTCGACGACGCGCAGGTCGAAAATCAGAGTGACGACCTGTTCCGGGCGAAGTTCACCAACGACAATCAGGTAGCCGAGTTCGACGTACAATTCGGCTCGGTGCTGAATGCCTATAGGCTGAAGGCACTGAACGAATTTGCCTGCCCGACCCAGTTCTGATGTTGCGCCTCTGATCCCAAGCGATCAGGGGCCGGCAAACGATAGCCCGTAGCGAAGCTGCGGGCTGCACCGTTAGGAAAAAAGAGGCAATCCATGGCATTGCGACCTGCCCCGACAGAAAAGGCACCCGTCGCCGACCGGATCGGCTTTTTCGGTAAATTGCCGAGCCATGGCGACTTCCTGTCCGAAGGGCTGGAGCGCGATATGGTCGCGACGCTGGACGCTTGGATCAGAGGCGGTCTCTACGCCTGCGAGCAGGAGTTCGGCGCGGCTTGGGCCGAACTCTTTGCCGCCTCACCGCCATGGCGGTTTATCGTCGAGAAAGGCGTGTGGGACGGTGCCGCTCATGCCGGGGTGATGGTCCCGAGCCGCGACAGGGTCGGGCGCAGTTTTCCACTCATCGTCATGGCGCAGATGCATCGGTTCAGCTATCACCCCCGCACGCTGTTTCTTGACCATACCTGGTTCATGGCCGCCGAAGGCCTCGCAGAGTCGACGCTGACGAGGGAGTTCGATCTCGGTCGCTTTACCGAAAACCTGAAACGCATGCGGCTGCCGCGTCCGCAGGAAGATGAAGGTGCCGCCACCGCCAGCAAGGATGGCACGGCCCTGTGGTGGTATATCGATCCGCAGACTGCAAAGCCTCAGGGACTCCGGTTATCGGGCCAGCCAAAGCCTGAAGACTTCCTCAGGCTTTTCCGGCAGAGCACCGCAGCGCGGCAGCCAGCACCAGCAGCGCCGCAAGCTCCCTCACCTGCGTCCCCCGTTCCGGCGCGTGCGGCCACGGCCGCCGCACCTGTGCCGCCACCGCAGCGGGCGGCCACCACCTCTCGCCCAGTCACGGCCCGCTACAGCTACGCCAGCCACGCCGGTACACGCTTTTCCATCAATGCGGACGGACTGTTTTTATGTGACAAGCCAGCCGTATTCGCGATTGCCGACGGCGTGGGCGACGACACCGCTGCCCAAGAGGCTGCCCGCCATACCGCCGGTCAATTTGCGGGTATCGATGATGCTGGCGATCCCGAGGGCATGCTGCAGGCCATCAAGGGCAAACTTGGTCGCGCAAATAGCCTGCTTCTCGCCCGCAGCCAGAGAACCGACGGAAGCGCGCCGGCCGCAAGCGTCGTAGTCGCATCTGTCGTTGCGGATCAGCTCGTGCTGGTCTGGGCTGGCGACGCGCGTGCCTATTTGCTGCGCGACGGAACGATGGTGCCCCTTACCCGTGATCATGTGTCGGTGGGACTGCAAAAACGCCTGCGCCGTGGCGTCGGTTTGGAGCAGCAATTTCTGCCGGAGACATCGGTGAGCGCTGTTTCGCCGGGTGATCGCCTGCTGCTCTGCAGTTACCCGCTGGTGCAGGTCCTCTCCGAGCGTACGGTTGCGGAAATTCTGCAGGACTGTCATGGGAGCGACGGCGCCGAGCAATTGGTGCAAGAAGCATTGATTGCCAATGTCCGCGAAAATGTCAGCGCAATCCTCATAGACCCGGCGCCGCAACATGCTGGCAGCTGAGGAATTCGCCGAGATCGCGGCCCGCTTCACGACGCTGATGCATGCGGTCCGCGGTTTGGAAGGAGAGGGTCGACGTCTCGCGATTGACCAATTGCGCAACGCCCTTGACCGACAGGCAGAAGCACTATTCCCTTCCGAGCCCGGCTTTATCGCTGGCACGTTTTCCGTCGAAGACCTAATGCATCAGGGTCAGCATAGCCGGATCTTGAAGCTGCGCCATCGCGATATCGGTACGCTGCATGTCTTGAAAACCTTGGCAACAAGCGCCGCGATGGCTGGACCGAGCGAGGTCGAGCGGTTGATCGGCGAGGCGAAAATTGGACTCAGCTTGAACCACCCTACGCTGACGGCATGCACGATGCTGCTACGGCTACCGGATGGCAGTCCCGGCCTCCTTCAGCCGTGGGGAGGGCATTCGCTGCTACACCATCTTGAGGTGCGGCGCAGGAATGCTCTGGGTCTCGCTCAGTCACGGCAACAGACTGGTTCAGCTACGGGCACGACGGAACAATCCAGGCTAGATAAGGCGGATGGGCCTCCCGATCCCCGCCAGATCCTCACCGCTCTGTTGTGCAGCGTTGATGCCTTGCATAACAAAGGCTTGGTCCATGGTGATATCAGCCCTGCAAATATCCTAATCAACGAGACAGTCGACAGCGCGTCACCGGCAATCACCCTGGCAGATTTTGGCCTGACGATAGAAATCGGGCGCCGATGGAGAGATCTTGGTCTCGCATCGATCGGGACACCTGATTACAGCGCGCCGGAACAGAGCGCCGATACACCGGCGACACCAGCAATGGATCTCTTTTCGGCTGGCCGCGTGCTACAGCGAATTCTTGACGCGCTTGGTGACCAGTTTAGCCCCTCAAGCGACCGCGATAGACTCGTTGCTATCTCTGCTGAATTAACGGCCGCCGATCCTGCCGCGAGACCAAAAAGCGCCAGAGAAGCTCTGGCGCTTTTACAAGAACGATCAACAATCTAGAGGCTGTCGCTTTAGTTTGCGGAAGAGCCCGGCAGCGGTGCTGCAGAGGTTGACGGAACCTTCTGATAAACCGTCAGCAGTTTTGCCGCATCGACCATGCCGGAATTGTTGGCATAGAGCACGTCGCCCTTCTGCATCTGGAACAGCTGCATCAGCATGATGCTCGATGCGTCCTTCATATTGACGTGGTAGATGACAGGCTTGCTAGTCGTGACCATGGTCACGGGACCCTTGGCACCACCCGCCATCGTCGTCGAGGTCGGCACCTGGATCAACTGATTGCGGAAGACATAGACATTGCGAGCATCGGCACGGTCGTCGAGCAAGCCGCCGGCTCGTCCGACAGCCTGGGCAAGCGTCAACTTGCCGGTTTCGAACTGGAATTCACCCGTGCTCTTGAAGGCGCCGAGCGCGGTATAGCTCGCCGCGTCGCCATCGACGATCAACTGATCACCCGGCATAAGCATGATATTCTGCTTGTCATCGTTCATGACCCGCTCAAGCGTCGTCGTGGCGCGCTCCCGGCCTCTGATCACCGTGACCTTGGCAGCCTGCGGCGCAACTGAGGCGCCGCCCGACTGAGCAATTACGTCAAGCACGCGCTCGCGGCGAGCTGTCAGAGGAACCTTGCCAGGTGTTTTGACGCCGCCGCTGACGATCACGGCGCTGGAAGGCTTGTCGACAACAGTGACAACGGCCTGAGGATTGACCGCCGAGCCTTTCATACCCTGAACGACACGGTTCTGCAGGCCTTCGGGTGTGGAATCCGTAACGCGTTGCTTGCCAACGAAGGGCATCGTCACATAGCCCTGCTGATCAACGGTGAAGCGACCCAGGTTCAGGGTGCTGCTATGGGTGGAGGAGAACAGTCCCTCCTCACCGGTATCGAGCAGCGTCACATCGATGACATCGCCCGGCCGCAATCTTTGCTGGTTATAAACGCCACGCAGCGCGGTTAAGCCGGCATCGTTAGCCGCCATTTGTGGCGGAGCCGCCGTAACGGCCGGCGCCTTCGACAGCTCGATCACAGGCACCTTGCTGTTGCTGCCTGGAAACGTCGTGGAGCGGATAGCACTGGCGCTCGGCCCATCCGATGGTCTTGCGCAGCTCGACAAAACCGCGATCAGAAGGACTGGCAATAGCTTGCGCATTCAATGCTCCAATCTAAGAATCAATATCGGAAAATAGATAGCAGTGATGCGCTAACGAACAATTGTAAAAACGGCGACATGCCGCAAAAACGACATTCAAAAGACACATGTGGCTTTTCCGCAACCCTTGCGCAAGAAGCGCCTTATGCGCCTGGTCTTGATGAACAGCAAAACCAAATATCGCACCGGGAATGACGGCAATGGAGGCGCGGTAAAAGTCGCTTTAAATGCAACGAGCGGTGCCAGCAGCGAGGTGACATTCACTGTTTCACTTTTATGGTGTTGGACGAAGCCGGTGGCGTCGGCTCACCGTCAAATTGCTTGACGTTCAGATACCGCAGACAATCGTTTGCCCCGTCAGCGTAATCGCGGCCTTGCGGACTTCTATGGGCCTATGAAATTCATCCACCGACCGGTTCCTCATGAAGGGCGTGCGCTTAGAGGCGGCACAGAGGCTTGCCTCGCGTCAGAATAGATAAGACTTATCGAATGTCATTTTAATCGGCATATTTTGGGTCTCGCACCATAGTTCGATAGGAATGTCTTATCGATGCGATCAATAAATCCAACTTAAAATTAACATCAACCTCCTTTAAGAAGGAGTTGGGAGGACGTCCGTCAGGCCATTGAAGCCGCGTCCCGCTCAAAAGGATGAACCGTCACACACGAGTCGATTGTTGGCGGTACACTCTTGAACGGTCGACGGAGCGGGCCCCTTTTGGACAAACATTATTCAAGGAGACTCCTATGGATACTAAGGTTGAAACTGGCGGAAAATGTCCTGTTGATCATGGCCAGGGCAGTGCCAAGGGTCGGGGCAACAAGGACTGGTGGCCCGAGCAGCTGGACGTGCAGATCCTGCACCAGAAAAACAAGATCGCCGATCCAATGGGTCCCGACTTTGATTACGCTGAAGAATTCAAATCGCTCGACTATCAGGCGCTGAAGCAGGACCTGCACGCGCTGATGACCGATTCGCAGGATTGGTGGCCGGCAGACTTTGGTCATTACGGCGGCCTGTTTATCCGGATGGCCTGGCACAGCGCCGGCACTTATCGCATCACCGACGGCCGTGGTGGCGCCGGCGCCGGCCAGCAGCGGTTTGCTCCGCTCAACAGCTGGCCTGACAATGCCAACCTCGACAAGGCCCGTCGCCTGCTGTGGCCGATCAAGCAGAAATACGGCAACAAGATTTCCTGGGCCGACCTATTCATTCTGACCGGCAATGTCGCGCTGGAATCGATGGGCTTTAAGACGTTCGGCTTTGCTGGCGGCCGCGCTGACACCTGGGAGCCGGAAGAGCTGTTCTGGGGGCCGGAAGGCACCTGGCTGGGCGATGAGCGCTACAGTGGCGAGCGTGAACTTTCCGAGCCGCTCGGCGCCGTGCAGATGGGCCTGATCTACGTCAACCCGGAAGGCCCGAATGGCAATCCCGATCCGCTCGCGTCGGCCCGCGACATCCGCGAGACGTTCCGCCGCATGGCCATGAACGACGAAGAAACCGTCGCCCTGATTGCCGGCGGTCATACCTTCGGCAAGACCCACGGCGCCGGTGACCCGTCGCTGATTGGTGCCGATCCGGAAGGCGGCGCGCTGGAAGACCAGGGCCTCGGCTGGAAGAGCAAGTTCGGGACAGGCTTTGGCGCGGACACGATCACCGGCGGCCCTGAAGTCACCTGGACGCAGACGCCGACCCAGTGGAGCAACTTCTTCTTCGAAAACCTGTTCGGCTTCGAATGGGAACTGACGACGAGCCCGGCCGGCGCGAAGCAATGGCAGGCGAAGAATGCGGAAGCAACGATTCCGGACGCACATGACCCGTCCAAGAAAAAGCTTCCGACCATGCTGACCAGCGACCTCGCGCTGCGCTTCGACCCGGCTTACGAGAAGATCTCGCGCCGTTTCCTCGAAAATCCCGCTGAGTTCGCTGATGCCTTTGCCCGCGCATGGTTCAAGCTGACCCACCGCGACATGGGTCCGAAGGTCCGCTACCTCGGTCCGGAAGTCCCTGCCGAAGATCTGGTATGGCAGGACGTCGTGCCCGCCGCCGATCATCCTGTCGTCGACGACAAGGACGTGGCCGACCTGAAAGCCAAGGTTCTCGCGTCCGGCCTCTCGGTGCAGGAACTGGTGTCGACCGCCTGGGCTTCGGCCTCGACCTTCCGCGGTTCCGACAAGCGCGGCGGTGCAAATGGCGCCCGTATCCGCCTTGCCCCGCAGAAGGACTGGGAAGTCAACCAGCCGGCTCAGCTCGCCAAGGTGCTTTCGGTGCTTGAAGGCATTCAGAAGGATTTCAATGCTGCCCAGACTGGCGGCAAGAAGATCTCGCTGGCCGACCTTATTGTTCTGGCCGGTGGCGCTGCCGTTGAAAAGGCGGCAAAGGCTGGCGGCAACGACATCGTCGTTCCGTTTACGCCTGGTCGGGCCGATGCCTCGCAGGAGCAGACGGATGTCACCTCCTTCGAAGCGCTGAAGCCGCGTGCCGATGGGTTCCGCAACTACCTGAGCGGCCGTCAGTTCATGAAGCCCGAGGAATCCCTGGTCGACCGCGCCCAGTTGCTGACCCTGACGGCGCCTGAAATGACGGTTCTCGTTGGCGGTCTGCGGGTTCTCAAGGCTGGCGATCCAAAGCATGGCGTGCTGACCCACACCCCGGAAGCGCTGACCAACGACTTCTTCGTCAACCTGCTCGACATGCGCAATCAATGGGCGCCGGTCGAAGGCGAAGATGGCGTCTATGAAGGCAAGGATCGCAAGACCGGCGAACGTCGCTGGACCGGCACCCGCGTCGATCTGATCTTCGGTGCGCATTCGCAGCTGCGTGCGCTTGCTGAAGTCTACGCCCAGTCCGATATCAAAACGAAATTCGTCAAGGACTTCGTGGCTGCTTGGACCAAGGTGATGAACGCCGATCGTTTCGATCTGGTCTAATCCAATTCATCTTCCCGGGCGCGGCGAACGCCGCGTCCGGGAGGGTCTTAATATTCCGCGAGGGTCTTAATATATTGCGTCAGAACCGGTCGATGACGCTGATACCAATATCGCGTGATTGGTCCATCGCCATGAGGATCGGCACTGCTTCGGAGAGGCTCACCCGGTTGCCTATAAGCTTTTGTGGACTAATCTGGCCGGTCTCGATCATCGCCATCATCGCATCGTAGCGCCAGGCCTGCATGCCGTGGCTGCCGTAGATCTCGAGTTCGTGAGCAATGACCTGCGCCATCGGTATTTTTGCCGTCGCGTGCTCGCCAAGCATCAGGCCGACCTGAACATGCCGCCCGCGCCGTCTGAGATTGCTGATCGAGTTGAAGCTGGTGGTCGGATTGCCGAGCGCATCGATGGAGACGTGGGCGCCGCCCTTCGTGATTTCTCTGATGGCCTCTACCGTATCGGCAACTGCAAGCGAATTCACCGTCGCAACGGCTCCGCATTCTCTCGCGAAAGCGAGTTTGTCATCAAAAATGTCTACCGCAACAACATTTGCGCCTAGCGCCGTGGCGATCATGATCGCCGAAAGCCCGACGCCACCGCAGCCATGCACTGCCACCCAGTCTCCTGGACGGGTCCGAGCCTGATCAACGACAGCGCGGAAAGACGTGGCAAAGCGGCAGCCGAGGCTCGCCGCCGTGGCATCGTCGACACCATCGGGCAACGTCACCAGATTGGTTTCGGCATAATCGATTGCGACATATTCAGCGAAGGACCCCCAGTTGGTGAAACCGGGCTGGAACTGGTTTGGGCAGACTTGCTGGTTGCCGGAGTGGCATTCTGCGCAATGGCCGCAACCGGACACGAAGGGCACCGTCACGCGGTCGCCTATCTTGAAACGCGACACCAGCTTTCCGACCGCAACAATTTCGCCGGCAAATTCATGGCCTGGAACATGCGGCAGGCTGATATCGGTGTCATGCCCCATCCAGCCATGCCAGTCACTGCGGCAGAGCCCTGTCGCCCCAACCTTGATGACCACGCCGTTTTGCGTCGGGGTCGGATCCGGCACCTCGAGAATTTCAGGGGCCTTTTCGAACAGTTCGAAAAGCATCGCTTTCATTGCACAACCTCCACATTCTGCCGCGAGAAAGCGGGTAAATACCTACCCGAAAATCCCGCTGCGAACAGCTGTTATGGAGGAGAAACCGAAAGACTTGAAGGCTGCGATGGCTGGGGAAGTCGAAATTTTGACGTCTGCAAAACGACCAACTCATTTTCACTGCTACGGCAACCGTCGCAGGCAGAACAGACGACCGAGTCAGATCACCACGGGCTGTCACCTCGCTTTTTGCGCATCCTGACCGAGTTGCAGCGCGGATGCGAAATCCGTCAGGATCTGCTGGTAGTCCTCGACTTCGAATTCGTAAGGCAGTTCCAGGCGCAGTTCCGAAACTCGTGGCAGCACGGGATCTTGCGACAGGATCTCGGCAATTTCTTCGATCGAGCCAATGATATCAGGAAGAAACAGCGTCTGCTTAGGGCCGTTAGGCGCTAGGGTACGCGCGGTTCGGCGTTCGACAAAGTCCGCATAACGCCTCCGGGTCACCGCATCCGCACCGTCAGTGGGAAGAATGACCCGTCCTAGCCCAATGCGTGGCAGCGTCTCCTGCGTCCAGTTCTCCAGAAACCTGTCTATCAGCCGTTGCTGGGCAGTCAGAAAATCGTCGGTCCCTTCGCCGGTGATAATGTTACCTGTCAAAAGATGGAAGCCTGCCCTCCCCGCCCAGGTGGCCGAGGCAAGCGAGCCGCCGCCATACCACAGGCGTTGGGTCAGACCACTGGCGAACGGCCGCAGGCGGGGCACTTGTGAACCCGCGGCATTGCCCGCGATCGCTTCATTTGCAAGTGGCGCGCTCGAGAGAGCTCTCGCCAGACGCTCTGCACGCGCATAGCTGAAGTCCAGTTCCTCGACCGGATCGATGAGATCGCCAAGCAATTTGGAGAAGGGCGGCGGCCCGGCTGAAACGCCGACATTCAGCCGGCCTCTGGAGAGCACGTCAACCGTAGCAAGGTCCTCCGCAAGGCGAAATGGATTTTCGTAACCCAGTTGGATCACAGCGGTCCCAAGCTCTATGTGTCGAGTGCGCTGGGTTGCCGCTGCAAGAAAGGTGGCCGCAGACGAAATGCCACGTTCCAGATGCCGCTGTCGCACCCAAGCGCTGTGATAGCCAAGACGTTCGCCAAGCTCGATCAGGCGAAGCGTCTCTTCCAGGCCGGAGAATGGATCGTCGTCGCGATAGTTGCCGGGCACAAGGAATGCAATGTTGCGAAGATGGGCAAAGGGCATGCTGGATGATCCCGTCCTTATTCCGCTGCCTGATGGAGCGCGAGCCGCGCTTCGATCTTCCGTGCTTGCTCTGCCTTGATGCTGTTGACCCGATCTGTTGCAGCATCAAACGACGCGGCGGGTTGCGCGACAGGCGTCTGGCTCACCTCGCCGGCTCGGCGGCCGATCATTTTTTCGAATGGCAGAGAGCGGTACAGCGCGGGATCGGCTTCAAGGTCAAAGAGTGGCCGGTAGCCAAGCGAGAGATAAAGAGAAACGGCTTCCGGCTGCAGAAATCCGGTTGTCAGATATGCACGGCTATAGCCAAGGGTCGCGGCACTTTCCTCCAGTGCGATCATCACCTGGCGGGCGAGTCCTTGCCGGCGCAGCGCGGGATGGGTCCAGACCCGCTTGATCTCGGCGACGTCATTGTCATGGCTCATGAAGGCGCCACCGGCAACAGTCTCCCCATCACGCTGAAGCAACAGAAAGTCGCCGAAAGGCGGCGCGAATGCTTGCGCCGGATAACGCTCGACTTCGGCCCGAGCGCTGCCGGGGCGCTGGTTCACATGTCCGTATCGACTATCATAGTCCTTGATCAGCGCGTCGATGAGAGGACGGGCGATCTCGGAGTGAGGCGAGGAACGAAGAATGACGGTTTCGGTCATATCTGTCTCCGTTGAAAGAGTGTCGCTGGGAAGGACGCCCGCTACAGCAGCTACAAAAGATCCGTAAATGCAGCAGGCGAGCGTACGATCAATATTTCGGCAAGCCCGGCGGATTGGTCTCAGACTTTGCCAATCTCTCATCAGCCAGCCCCCACCGATCCAGAATTTTGGCATAGGTGCCATCCGCGATCAGTCCGTTTGTGGCTATCGTCAGGGCATTGGCCAGCCCCGAGCCTTTGCGGGTGACGATCGCTACGTCCGAACGCTCAGGCCATCCGGCAGACAACAATCCGACAGCGCGGATGTTCTTGTCACGTTTGCTAATGAAGACGAGCGTCGAATATGGCTGCACGATCACGTCCGCTCGGCCTGACTGTAGCGCAATGAGTTGAGTGGCCTCATCATCATAATATTGCAGTTCAAGCGGCTTCAGACCTGCCTTGCGGTTTTCCTCGCTCCACCGCAACAGGATGCGCTCCTGATTGGTACCGGCCCCCACGATTACCCGGAGCCCGGCTGCATCCTTTGGCTCGGAAATAGCTTTCACCGCACTATCCAACCGCACGAAAAAGCCGTGGCCGCCACGGCGATAGGTAGAGAAGTCGAACTTCTCCTTGCGTTGCTCCGTGACCCCGACATTGGAGATGACGGCGTCATACTTGCCCGATGTCAGCCCCAGTGGCCAATCCGCCCAGGCAACTGGAATGATCTGCAGCTGCAACCCGAGGCTCTCGGCAATCGCCGACGCATAGTCGGGATCGGAGCCAACCACCGTCTGAGCGTCCGTGGCGTATGTATTCAGCGGCGGCCCGCCAACCGCAGACGCCACGGTGAATTTACCGGGCGTCGCAAACCTGAAATTCTCAGGAATGGCGCCGATTGCCTCCGCATTTCTTGTCGCATGAACACGGCCATTCTGCTCCGGCGACAGGTCGTAACCGTCGGCGGCCAGAGCCGGCAACGCAAGTGCCGCGGCGATAGTGGCAAGAGCGCTGATCGCAAGAGATCTGAATTTCATCATGATTGTCATCCGCCTTTGACGTGGGAAGACATGCGCGGGCGGCGCCGCGCATGCGGGGTTCGGCTTAGGATTTCGGAAGGCCGGGCGGGTTGGTGCGCGATTGTGTCACCGCTTCAGCCGAGAGGTTCCAGCGGGCAAGGACCTTGGCATAATTGCCATTTTTGATCTGCTCATTCACCGCAGCGGTAACCGCATCGGCAAGGCCCGCACCTTTTTTGGTCGCAACGGCTATTTCCGCGGTTTGGGGCCAGCCGCCGGAGAATGTGCCGACAAGCCTGGTCTTCTTTTCCTTCGCAGATTTGTAGGCTGAGGTCGCGTTCGGTCCCAGATAGGCGTCAGCACGTCCGGACTGTAGCGCGACGTCCAGTACGGCTTCGTCGTCGTAATATTGAACATCGGTCGCAGCCAAACCCTTGGCCTTGTTGGCCTCGATCCAGCGCAACAAGATCTGCTCCTGATTTGTGCCGGATGCGACGATCACCCTTAGTCCGGCCACGTCTTCCGGCTTGGAAATGCTTGTAATCTTGCTGGCCACCGGCACGTAAAAGCCAAGCAGATCATTACGATAGGACGAGAAGTCGAATTTGAGCTTTCGCTCTTCCGTGACTGTGATGTTGGTGACAGCGGCATCGAAACGACCGGAGGTGACGCCCAGTGGCCAGTCGGCCCAGGCGATCGGCACGAGTTCCAGCTGCAAACCCAAGCTGTCTGCGACCAGCTGGGCAAGATCCGGCTCGCTACCAATGGCGGTCTTGGTGTCGCTGGCATAGGCGGCAAACGGAAGACGGCCAGGATTGGTCGCGACGGTCAGTTTCCCAGGTGTGACGAACTTGTAATCGGCCGGGATCAGCTTGATTGCGGCATCGACCTTTTCGACGCGGATCCGATCATTTTGGTCTGGGTTAAGATCGGCATCCTGGGCGCTTGCACCTGACACGACGAGGGAGAACAGGCCGGCTAGGGCGAGTCGGAGCAGACGAGATTTGCGATACATGAAGAGTTTCCTATAGGTGTCGATGTTTAAAGGACTTTTGCGAGAAATTCGGCGGTGCGCAGATGTTCGGGCGCATTGAAGATTTGGTCAGGACGGCCCGTCTCCAGGATTTTGCCGCGCTCCATGAACACCACCTGGTCAGCGACTTCGCGGGCAAAGCCGATTTCATGGGTGACGATGATCAACGTCGTGCCGGAGCTAGCCAGTTCCTTGATGACATCGAGGACTTCGTTGACAAGTTCGGGATCAAGCGCCGAGGTCGGTTCGTCGAACAACAGCACCTTGGGCTTGAGCGCCAGGGCCCGGGCGATGGCAACACGCTGCTGCTGGCCGCCGGAGAGCTGGCGCGGATAAGCTTGCGCCTTGTCGGCCAACCCGACCCGCGCCAGAAGATCGAGCGCCTCGGCCTCAGCTTCCTTGCGCGGCGTGCCACGCACGGTCACCGGTGCCTCAACGATGTTTTCAAGCACGGAAAGATGCGGGAACAGATTGAAGTTCTGGAAGACCATGCCGACTTCGACGCGACGGCGAAGGATGTCCTTCTCCTTCAACTCGAACAGCTTGTCGCCGTCCTGCCGGTAACCGATCAGCTCGCCATCAATAGCGATGAAGCCGCCGTCCACGCGCTCGAGATGATTGATCGAACGCAGCAGCGTCGATTTGCCTGAACCGGATTGGCCAAGGATGACAGTCACGCTGCCCGCCGGAACCGTCAGCGTGACGTGATCGAGAACTTTCAACGTGCCGTAGCTCTTGGACACGCCATGGATGGTGACGGTGCCTGCGCGCGCGCGTACCGGCGCCTGCTCCGCTTTTATAATCTTCGGCTTGGACGCATCGGCGACTGCGGGGGGTGACGCTGGTGCTTGCGCGGCACGCCGATAGAACCGGGCGAAGATCGATGGTGGCAGATTGCGCAACGCGCCGCGCGCATAATGCCGCTCGATATGGTGTTGCACGATCGACAATACGGTGAGGATGACAAGATACCAAACGGTCGCAACCATCAGCAACGGCACGACTTCGAGATTGCGGCGGTAGATGATCTGGATGGTGTAGAACAGCTCCGGCAAGGCGAGGATGTATACCTGTGACGTCCCCTTCGCGAGACCGATGATGTCGTTGAAGGCAGTCGGCAGAATGGAGCGCATGGCTTGCGGCAGGATGATGCGCCGCGCCTGATGGCCCCGGGGAAGGCCCAGCGCAGCTGCAGCCTCGACCTGCCCCTGGTCCACCGACAAAATACCGCCACGGATGATTTCAGCTGCGAAAGCGGCCTGGTTGAGGGTCAAGCCAATCACACCGGCAGCAAAGGGCGTCACGAGCTGTGTCGTGTTCCAGCTGATGAAGCTGATACCGGTATAGGGCACACCAAGTGTAATTGTTTCATAGAGATAGCCGAGATTATTAATCAGCAACAACAGAACGACGAGCGGGATCGAGCGAAACAGCCAGACGAAGGCCCACGATACGGCAACGAGAAGCGGAGAGCGGGAAACCCGTGCCAGCGCAATGGCGGTTCCGAGCGAAAAGCCAAGCACCGCACCGAGCGCCGTCAATAGTAGGGTTCTGCCAAGTCCTACGAGAACCGGCTCGGCAAAGAACCATTGAGCAAAGACATCCCAGCCCCAACGTGGATTGCCCAGCACGGAATGAAGGATCGCGGCGATCAGCAAAATGGCAAAGACCGAGCCGATCGTCCGCCCTAGATAGCGGGCAGGCACGATCCTGAACTGAGAGTAGTCACCGGTCGTGCGAGCACGATTGCGAACTGCGAGTTCGCCAGGAAAATCGGAAGCAATGGTCACGGATGAGCACTCCTCGTGTTCTGGAGTTGGCTTGCATGCGATCCACGCGCGGCTAGCGCGGCGGCCGGCAGATCGAGATATTTTTCGAAGGGAAGCGTTTGGCGCAGCGTTTCAGGATCGATGCTGGTATCGAACAGCGGCGTATAGCCAGAGGTCAGATAAAGGCCGACAGCTTCAGGCTGGCGAAAACCGGTCGTAAGGAAAGCTTTCGTATAGCCCTGTCTTGCCGCCTGGTCTTCAAGCTCTTGAAGAACCTTGCGGGCGAGGCCTTGACGCCGCAAACGCCCGTCGGTCCAGATCCTCTTGAGCTCGGCGGTGTCAGGTCCGTGACGCATGAAGGCGCCGCCCGCGATCGCGACACCATCACGGATAAGCAGAAGAAAATTGCCATGCGGCGGCTGGAACGCCTCCGGTGCATAGCGGTTCATCTCGGCTTTCGGCCCTTCGGCATCGAAGAACGTGCCGTAGCGGCTCTGGTATTCACTCAACAGCTCGTCAAGAAGCGGTCTGGCGCGCGGATCGGCCGGTGACGTGTAAAGAAAACTGTCGCTCATGGCTGTGGTGTTTCCTTTTCGAAGGTTGGGGAGAGAAAGCTTTCAGCGAGTTTCACCCACAGACGGGCGGCTGGCTCGATGATGGCGTCATTGAAACGGTAGTGCGGGCTGTGCAGCGGGGCGCCGTCCCCATTGCCCACGAAAAAATAGGAACCGGGGCGTTCCTCGAGCATGAAAGCGAAGTCCTCGCTGGCGGTGCGGGGTTGGAAATTGTCGAGAATGCTGGCTTCTGGAAAATGGCGCTGTGCAACTTCCCGTACGAATTCGGTCTGGTCAGCATGGTTGATGACCGGCGGGAAACCGCAGCGGAAATCTACGATGGCGCTGGCGCCGAAGCTCTCAGCCTGTGCCTGGGCAAGGCGGATTAATCTCTCTTCGAGAAGCAGCCGCACCTCCGGCCGGAAAGCGCGGCAGGTAATCTGCAATTCTACGCTTTCGGGAATGACATTGGAGGCCGTGCCTCCGTGGATTGAGCCAACCGTGACGACGCCCATGTCGCGCGGATCGACGTTGCGCGAGACGATACTTTGAAGAGCTGTCACGATGCTCGCAGCCGCCAAGACCGGATCGATGGCCTGCTGGGGCTCGGCACCATGTCCGCCTTTGCCGATAACGCGCACGACCGCCTTATCGACAGAGGCCATGGCCGGTCCTTCGACAAAACCGAAAGCGCCTGCCGGCACGCCGGGCCAGTTATGCAAACCAAAGACGGCATCGACCGGAAATCGGTCGAATAACCCGTCCCGGATCATGGCCTTGGCCCCGGCGCCGACCTCTTCTGCCGGCTGGAAGATCAACGTCAAGATTCCGTCGAAGCGACCAGATTCCGCCAGATAACGCGCGGCGGCAAGTAAGATCGCTGTGTGACCATCGTGGCCACAGGCATGCATCACGCCCGACTTTTCCGACGCATAAGGCAAACCAGTCTGCTCATCGATCGGCAGCGCATCGAAATCGGCGCGCAGGCCCAGCCGCCGGCTGCCCTGCCCCCGTTTCAGCGTCGCGACAACGCCGTTGCCGCCGACCCCTTCATGCACGTTATAGCCGTAGGATAGCAGGTAGCGGGCTATGATGGCCGCCGTCCGCCTCTCCTCGAAAGACAGTTCAGGGTGCCGGTGGAGGTCTTGGCGCAGCGCGATGATCTCTGGAATGAAGGCACGGATCTCCCGTGCGGCGGCATCGTCGCGATAGCCGCCGTCAATATGGATGTTCATGGAGTTTGTTTCTCCTTGCCGTCAGCGCGGATTGCGCGTCGGTGAGGTCTTGTCAGGCACGCGCCTTTTCCGGCACGGCCTCCTGGCTATAGCGGCTCGCCCTGTAGGGCAGCCCGAGATTCTCGCGCAATGTCGTTGCCTTCAGGGTGCCATCAAAATAGCCACGCTGCTCCAGGATCGGCAGCACGAGGGTGACGAAGTCGTCCAGACCTTCGGCGATCACGGGAAAGCCGAGGATGAACCCGTCAGCCGCACCGGCATCGAACCAGCGGATCAATTCGTCCGCGATCGTGTCCGGTGTCCCAATGAACTGATCGCGCGGCGAGGCGGCGGCCAGAGCGACCTCCCGCAGGGTCTGGCCCTTTTCCCGCGCCACCTGCTTGATACGGTCAGTGGTCGAGCGGAACGAGTTCTTGCCGATGTCACCGAGTTCTGGAAAGGGCGCATCTAGATCATACTGGCTGAAGTCGTGGTGATCGAAGAACCGACCGAGATAGGCAAGCGCATCCTCAATGGTAATGAGATTGCAGATGACGCGATATTTTTCTTCCGCCTCTTCCTGCGTGCGGCCAACGATTGGCCCTATGCCGGGAAAGATTTTGACGTCGTCGGCGCTGCGACCGTGGGCGACCGCCGCGTGCTTGACCCGAGTAAGGAAGGTCTTGTTTTCCTCCACCGATACGGCGTGCGTGAAGACAGCGTCGGCATGGCGGCCGGCAAGCCCGATGCCAGCATCAGACGACCCAGCCTGGAAGACGACCGGCTGGCCCTGCGGCGAGCGTTGAATGTTGAGAGGTCCTTCCACCTGGAAGAACCGGCCCTTGTGATCGAGGCGATGCAGCTTGGCGGGATCGAAGAACTGCCCGGTCTGCTGATTTCGCAGGAATGCGTCGTCGTCCCAGCTATCCCATAGGCCTTTCACCACATCGAGATATTCCTGGGCGATCTCGTAGCGCAGCGCGTGCTCCGGGTGCTGGCGGCTGTAGTTGCGCGCGGTGCCTTCAAGCGGCGTTGTCACCGCATTCCAGCCCGCGCGGCCACCGCTCAAGAGATCAAGGGAAGCAAATTGCCGCGCCACAGTGAAAGGATCGCTATAGGAGGTCGAAACGGTTCCAGCCAGACCGATCCGAGATGTGACGGAGGCCAGGGCCGAAAGCACCGTCAACGGCTCGAAGCGGTTCAGGAAATGCGGGATCGACTTTTCATTGATGTAGAGCCCATCGGCCACGAACCCAAAGGCAATGCCGGCAGCCTCGGCCCTGAGTGCCGTCTTCTTGAAAAAGTCGATGTTCACGCTTGCATCTGAGGGGCTCGAAGGATGGCGCCAGGCATGCATATGTCCGCCTGCGCCCTGAAGCATAATACCAAAGGTGATCTTCTGTTTGGTCGGGGCCATGGAATTTTCCTTATTTGTCATGGTCAGGCGGCAACGGATATGGCGCGGCGGGCCAGGAGCTCGATTGTCGCCAAGCGCTCGTCGGCTGCAACCGGCGGTGGCTCTATGATGAATTCTTCGATGCCGTAGGTTCGCGACAGACGATCCAGTTCTGCGTGCACCTCTTCGGGGGTGCCTGAGAGAATGCTGGGCTTGCGTTCCTCGATTCGGTAATTGACGTCACCGACCTGGCGGGCAAATTCCTCGGCGTGTTCGCGCCGGCCGAGATTGAATTCGGAACCATTCGACAGGAAAATTCTGAAAATCTTCAAGCCGGCGACACGTTCCGCCGCCTGGGCTTGATCGAGTGCAACATATGCGGAGAGAGCAAGAACAGGGGTCTGTCCGCCCTGCGCGCGATAAGCCTCGAAAGAAGCTTTCAGATTATCCGTGTCGCCATTGAGATGTCCGGCATGGACATAGCCCCAGCCGTGGCGGGCGGCGAGTGTGGCACTGCCAGGGCTTGCCCCAAGCAGGAAGCGTCCCGCAGGAACCGGCGGCACAGGCGTCGCCGCTAATCCGGCAAATGGTTGATCCTCAGGCACCGGGCCGTTCAGAAAAGTCGACAGCGCAGAGAATTGCGTCGCGAAGTCAGGCTTCTTGCCCTGATCGAAAGCCGCCTGGAGCGCAGACGTCGCCAGCGGCAGGCCCCCTGGCGTCTTACCGACGCCGAGATCAACGCGGCCCGGGGCAAGCGACGCCAAAACGCCAAAGACCTCCGCCACCTTGTAGGGACTATAGTGCTGGAGCATCACGCCGCCAGAGCCAACGCGAATGCGCGAGGTATTGGCGAGGATGAAAGCGATGACGACTTCGGGAGCGGAAATCGCCAGTTCCGGGCTATTGTGGTGCTCCGCCACCCAGAATCGATGGTAGCCTAATTCCTCGGCCCGGCGAGCAAGACGCACTGTCTGCCCCAAAGCCTGCGTTGCCGTGTGCCCTTGGGGGATCGGGCTCTTATCCAAAAGACTCAACCTGTAGGTCATGTCGCATCACCTCTTCGATCTATGGATTATATTCTCCATAAATTTAGTGGATTAATGAGGCACGGTTTTCTCTTTGCACGCACAGGTCGAGAAATTATTGCCCGGCTTCGGCTCACTTAAAGGATGAACTAAAATGTCCGCAGCGAATGAACATCCCGGTGGGTTATCATCGTGGGCTGCCAACTGCACATCTCGCTATCTGAGCGACCATCGCGTCGGCCAACCTGATAACTGCAAACGCTAGGCAAGCAATCACATAACGGATAGCGCGCGATCACTCCCCTTGCACCGCAGCAGCGGCGACGCGATATCAGTCCATGCCAGCTCATTTCCCGGCCGAAGCCTCTAGTCGTAAAAGCGGATTTTCTTCATGCCCAAAACACTTCACCTTACCGCCTTCATGCGTCCCGTCAGCTTGCATACCGGCGCCTGGCGCTATCCGGGCGCGATCGCCGATGCCAATTTCAGTTTCAGGCATCTGAAAGCCTTTGCTCAAAAGCTCGAGCAGGCCAAGTTCGATGCGTTCTTCATGGCCGACCATCTCGCCGTGCTCAATATGCCGGTCGAAGCGTTGAAGCGCAGCCATACCGTTACCTCCTTCGAGCCCTTTACGCTGCTGTCGGCCCTCGCAGCCGTTACCGATAAGATTGGCCTTGCCGCGACCGCCTCCACGACATTTGACGAGCCCTACCATGTGGCCCGCCGGTTTGCCTCGCTGGATCACATCAGCGGCGGCCGTGCGGCATGGAACATTGTCACCACGTCCAACCCGGACGCGGCCCGAAATTTCGGTCTTGCCGATCATGTAGAGCATGGAGAGCGTTACAAACGGGCAAGGGAATTCTTCGATGTCGTGACCGGGCTTTGGGATAGCTTTGCCGACGACGCCTTTATACGCGATCAGGAAACCGGCATTTTCTTCGATCCTGAAAAGCTCCATGTGCTCGACCACAAGGGGCTAGACTTCGACGTAAAAGGACCTCTTAACATTGCCCGCCCGGTTCAGGGCTGGCCTGTTATCGTGCAGGCGGGGCAATCCGAGCCGGGAAAACAACTGGCAGCGGAAACAGCCGAAGTCGTTTTTGCCGCTCCCCGCGAACTTGCCACCGCCAAAGCGCTTTATGCAGATGTCAAGGGTCGCATGCAGGCAATCGGTCGAGACCCTGGCCATCTGAAGATCCTGCCAGCAGCAATGATCGTTGTCGGTGACACGGTGGAGGACGCAAAGGCCAAGCGCGCCACATTGGACAGCCTCGTGCATTATGACAGCGCGATAGCCTCCCTCTCGATTGCCCTTGGCCATGACGCTTCCGGCTTCGATCCCGATGCGCCTCTGCCCGACATTCCGGACACCAATGCCAGCAAAAGCGGCCGCGCCGAGGTTCTTCGGTTGGCGCATCAGGAAAACCTGACCGTCAGGCAGTTGGCACAGAGGTATGGTGGTTATGCGGGCCTTGCCTTCGTCGGCACGGCCAAAACGATTGCCGACGAGATGGAGCGTTGGCTGCAAGAAAAAGGCGCCGACGGCTTCACCTGCGTCTTTCCGTTCCTGCCGCAGGGCCTTGACGATGTTGCGGAAAAGCTGGTTCCGGAATTACAACGTCGTGGCCTTTTCCGCACCGAATATGAAGGCTCGACATTGAGAGAGCACCTTGGCTTGCCGAGGCCGAAGAACCGCTTTTTTTCCTGACTGCCCATCCGCCGTCCGTAAGAAGGAGGCCGGGACTAGCTCTGGAAAGCGGCAGCAAAACCGTGCTGGGCATGCCGTTTTTTCAGTCAGACGATTTCCTCGGTTACCCGTCGACCTCGGCCTCCACTTCGATCTCGACTTCGTAATCGCCTATGAGGCTGCCGGCCTGGATCAGTGTGTTGGCAGGCAGCACGTCGCCGAAGACCCGGCCATGGGCGCGGGAAACCGGCTCCCATTTTTTAGCGTCGCGCAGATAGACGCGGCTGCGAACTACGTCGGCCATGCGCGCCCCAAGCGGCTGCAGGGCTGCGGCGATCTTGTCGAGAATGTAGGTCGCTTGCGCGCCGGCATCGCCCGGCGCCACACATCGGTCCGTCCCGTGCGTCGCGGTCGTTCCTGACACGAGAACCCGATTGCCAACCCTCACCGCGCGGCTATAGCCGGCAATCGGCTCCCAAATGCTGCCGGACGACACCCGCAGCCGTCCGGGCCGCCCCGGAACCGGCTCAGCCGTGTAGACGGACGGAATGGCGTCGAGATGATGGCTAAGGTCACCCGATGCAGTCAGAAAAGGCGGCTTTCGATATTCGTCCCCGCAATCGCCGGGGATCGGGTTGGTCAAGGCAAAGGCGGTTGCCAGTCTGTCATGATCTTCGGTATCGAGTGCAAATCGGAAGACGTTGAGATTGTCGTTGCGATGCTCGCTCTCCCCCAGTCTCGCGCCAATGATCGTGGCGGCCACGGCGGGATGTTCAAGCACCCAGCGGCTGGCGACATTCGAGAGGGAGACGCCATGTTTGGCGGCAATGTCCCGTGCTGCCCTGAGGATTGCCTGATAAGGCTCCCAACCGCCGGCGGCATCGATGAACCGCTTGTATTTCGACCGGCTCCAGTCCGCGATTTCGGTTGGTTCAGGCTTGTCCAGCCACTTTTCGGAAAGAAAGCCGCCACACAAGGTGCCGTAGGCCAGCAGTTTGACACCCGTTCTTGCGCAGAGCTGCGCAAGGTCGCCAGCGGCGCGCCGGTCGATCAGCGAGAAGGAGACCTGATTGCTGGCAATCTCGATTCCATCCGCAACGGCAAGCGCCAGATGAGCCGCATCGAAATTGGTCAATCCGAGATGGCCAATCAATCCTTCCTGCTTCAGAGCCTGCATCTCATGCAAGGCATCGAGCCAGGCGGGATGTTCAAACGTCCACCAATGAAACTGCAGAAGATCAATCGTATCGACGCCCAGCCGTTCCAAACGCTCCTCAACGCCGCGCCGCACGATCGCAGCCGTCATCGGGCCAGGTTCCGGGCACCATTTTGTAAATGCGCGGGGTCCGCTTTTGCGGTCATATCGCTTCAGCAGGTGGCCGGTGATAATTTCCGCCGAGCCGTAGTGATCGGCCATATCGAAACTATCAAAGCCCGCTGCCGCGTAGGCCTGGAGGGCATCTGCCCCCTGCTCCGGGTCAACAGTACTGCCGTCCTTCTCGATGTCGGCAACTTGCCACAGACCGCAGACGAGCCGGCTGATCTCCAGTCCGGGGGCCAGGACGATGCGTTCGGGTGTGTTGGTCATGCGGCTATTCCTTGCGGGCTGTGGAACGCTTGAGCGCCAATCGAATGGAGGCGGCGGTTTCGCCAAACAGGCCTTGCGGCCGCCAAAGCAGCACGAGGCACAGGCCGACACCGATGGCGACGATTTGCAGCGAGGCGGCACGCGCCTGCTGATCGGCGGGAATAAAGGCAGAGACGGCCGCAGCGCTGAGGGCCCAGAGACCCCAGACAAGGACGGCGCCTGCGATGGCGCCACGGTTGCTGCCGGAGCCGCCGACGATCAACATTGCCCAGACCTGAAAGGTCAGGATTGGCATGTAATTGTCAGGTGCGATGAAGCCGATGAAATGCGCCTGGCACGCGCCCGCCAGCCCCATGATGGCGCCACCGAGCGTGAAGGCTTGAAGGCGGAAGCGAATGGCGCGTTTACCCAGGGTCTGCGCCGCTATCTCGTCTTCACGGATGGCGCGCAGCACGCGGCCCCAGGGGCTTTTGGCCAGATGCTGCAAGGCGACATGCAGGAGCACGACGACCAGTGCGATGACGGCGAGATTGGCAAGACTGAATAGCAGGCTATTGCCTTGCAGGCTCGCGAAAGGCCGGGGAATGAAGCCGATACCGAAGGCACCGCCGGTCACACCTTGTAGGTTGAGCATGCAGAGCTGCACGGTAACGGCGACGCCGAAGGTGGCGATTGCGAGATAATCCGAGCGTAGCCGGATGGTCAGCGCACCGATGGCAAAAGACAGCAGGCCCGCGACGAGTGCTGCGCCAAGCCAACCGATGATGACGGGCAAATCAAAGCCGCCGAACCGGTCTGCAACCGGGGGCGTTGTCAGCAGTGCCGATGTATAGGCGCCAACCGCCACGAAACCCGCGATGCCGACGTTGAAGAGGCCGGTCATGCCCCATTGGACGTTAAGGCCGAGGCTGATGATGGCATAGGTCAGCGCCATCGACAGGAAGAAGGCGCCGTAGGCGAGAATATCGAGCGTCATGCGGCTTTTCCAAACAGGCCGCGCGGGCGAAGCAAGAGCACCGCGATCAGGATGATAAAGGACACCGCCGCGCGCCATTCGGCACCGACGACCTGAACAGCGAAAGCCTCGCAGATCCCGATGATCAACCCGGCAAGAACAGCGCCGGGAACGCTGCCGATACCGCCAAGAATGGCTGCGGCAAACAGAGGCAACAGCAGATCGTGGCCAAGATAGGGACGGATCTGCACCAGAAGACCGCTCATGACCCCCGCCACGCAAGCCAAGGCCGCGCCCAGGAACCAGACCATACGGATAACCTTGCGTACATCGATCCCGGCGATACCGGCAAGAGCGGGATTTTCGCTGACGGCACGCATCGATCGGCCCATATCCGTGCGCGTCATCACCAGATGCGTAACAATCACCGTCAGCAGCGCCAGCACCAGCATGAGCAATTGGTCCGGCGTGGCACGCAACCCGCCGCCGAGCTTCATGGCCATCTGTAGGGCCCGGGTAAAATAGGCCGGGCGGGAGGTGAAGAGGAATTCCAGCAGGCTTCGAAGCGCAAGCGACGCGCCAAAGCTTGCCATGACCATGATGATCACAGCGCTGCCGCGCCGGCGAAAGCTGGCAAACAGAAGCGCATCGACAATAAGCGCGAGAAGTCCAGTCATCAGCATCGCAACGACGAGCGCAAGCGGCAGCGACCAGCCAAAGGAAAATGGCGCAATCGGACGCGATAGGCCGGATGCCATAGCGCCCAGCGCGCCGCTGACGGCCATGGCAAAATACGCGCCCCAGGACAGCAATTCGCCATGGGCGAAGTTGGCAAAGCGCAGGATGGAATAGGTCAGGGTCACACCTACAGCGCCGAGCCCGATGATGGCGCCCGCCACAAGTCCGTCCATCAGGAATTGCGCCGTCATGGTGCAGCCCTTTCCTGCTCGCGGCGGCCGAGATAGATGCCCGCGATCAGCGGGTCGTCCGCGAGGCCTGTCGGGCTTCCTTCATGCCTGATCCGGCCTTCGGCCAGAATCACGGCGCGGTCGGCAATGGCAAGCGCTGCCTTGACGTTCTGCTCCACCAGAATGACCGTCACGCCGTCGGCGTTGATCGTTTTCAGCATGGAAAACACCTCGCTCACCAGTTTCGGAGACAGGCCGGCCGAGGGCTCATCGAGGATGATGACAGGCGGATTGAGCGCAAGCGCCCGCGCGACGGCCAGCATCTGCCGTTGACCGCCGGAGAGCGCGCCCGCAAGCCGCGTCGGCTTGACGGCAAGATCCGAGAAGCGGGCGTAAAGCGCATCGATACGCCCTGCCCGCTCAGAGCGCGGCAGATGCGCGACGGCAATCTGCAGGTTTTCATGGATGCTCATGCCGGCGAAAACATTTTCCGTCTGCGGCACGAAAGCCAAACCCTCGGCGACTTTGCGATGCGGCGCGACATGGGTGATATCGCGGCCTTCCAGCTCAATGCGGCCGGAAAAAACCGGAACCACCCCTGCAATCGCCTTGACGAAAGTCGATTTCCCCGCCCCGTTTGGGCCGAGCAAAACCAGCAATTCGCCTGCTCTGACATCAAGATCGACACCCTGAACGATCGGCAGGTCTGGCTCGTAGCCCGCGACCAGGGCGCTGGTTTTTAACACGCTGCGGCTCATGGCGTGCCCCCGAGATAGGCCTCGATCACGTCAGGATTGGCCGCCACGTCGGCCGGGGAGCCCTCGGCAAGATGCTTGCCACCCGCCATGGCAATAACGCGGGAGCAGAGGCGGCTGACCATGTCCATGTTGTGCTCGATCAGCAGGATTGCCGTGCCCGAGCGATTGAGTTCGACGATCCGGGAGATGATGACTTCCAGAAGCGACGGATTGACGCCGGCTGCGGGTTCATCGAGCAGGATCACGCGGGGATCCGCCATCAGCACCCGGGCAAGTTCCAGCAGCTTGCGCTGGCCACCGGACAACACCCGGGCCGGCTGCGTCTCCAGATGAGAGAGGGTGACGAAATCCAGAATGGACCGCGCCTTCTCACGCAAACGCCGCTCCTGGGCGCACACAATGCCCGGTCGCAGAAAATTGGCGATCAGGCTTTCTCCCACCTGGGCCTGCCCTCCCACCAGAAGGTTGTCGATAAGCGTCATCTCTGAAAAGGGGCGTGGGATCTGGAAGGTCCGAGCCAGTCCGTAGCCGATCCGGTCTTCCGGCGGCGCCGTCGTCACATCATGGCCGCTGATCAGCAGCTGTCCGGCGCTAGGCCGAAGGCTGCCGGCGATCATGTTGAACATCGTGGTCTTGCCTGCGCCGTTCGGGCCGATCAACCCCAGCATTTCGCCAGCACCCAATGTCAGCGACATGCCCGACACCGCCACCATGCCGCTGAACCGGCGCGTGAGGTCTATCGCCTCAACGACGTCTTCGGTCTCGGCAGCGGTTGAAGGAGCGGGGTTCATGCAAATTCGATCTTGATTTGATTTGTGATGTTTGATCAAACTTTATGGTGGGCGGAAAATCAATCGGAAATTTGTGCGAAGGTTGGGACGAGGCAGGGATGAGTGAAACCGCAAATAGCCGCGTTGTCAGTCTTGCGCCGGTCGGTCGTGAAACGGTGCAGGACCGGGTTTATGCGCAGTTGCGGCAAACGCTGATCATTGGCGGGTTCGAAGCCGGCGATGCGCTGCGGATCGTCGATCTCGCCGAGCGCCTGCAGACCAGCACTATGCCGGTGCGCGAAGCACTTGGCCGGCTCGTTTCGGAAAAGGCGCTTGAGGCGATGCCAAACCGGACGGTCCGCGTGCCCCTGATCACGCGCCAACGTCTCGACGATCTGGAACGCGCACGGCTGCTGATCGAGGGCCGTCTCGTGGAACTGGCGATTTCCCGTCTGACACAGGAGGATTTCGCAGCCCTGCGTCAGATCAACCGCGACTGCGACCAGGCCTTCGAGACCCATGGACAGGACATCGGCCCCGTCACCTCGCAATATAACCAGCGCTTTCACTTCCACATCTACCAGGCGGCCGGATCGCAGGTGCTGATCCCCATCGTTGAAAGCCTCTGGCTGCAATCCGGCCCGGTCGTGCGCGCCGCCGCCCAAATCCATGACGAGCAGGGTGGACTTGCGGCAACCCATCACCATTGGGCCTTGATCGATGCCCTCGCCCGCCAGGATCAGCAGGCCTGCCTGCGGGCGCTATCCGACGACATCGGCCGGTCCTTTGATCTCGTGCGGTCGCGTCTTGGCGCCGACGATGCGGCTGTGTGAGGAGACCTGACCATGTCGAGCGATGATTTCTTCGAACTTTTCGACCTGCGGGTAGAGGTAATCGTTCCGGAAAACGGCCCTGTCTATTGCGGGGCAAAGCCCGGCGACTATTTCGAACTCAAAGGCGAAATGCTGCATTTGCCGCCGGAACAGGGGCTGTCGATATATTCGCTTGCCTCTGTCCTGCCTCTGCTGGCCGCAAAGCAAAGGCCGACCCATCCGCACGATTGGATGACGACGGACGCAGAAATTGCCTGTCCCGACCCCAATTGCTCCACGCGGCTGCGCATCACCCGCACCGGCCTTCGCCGGTTCAGCCATGCTCAGACCACCGCCGTTCCCTTGAAGAAAGCCTGAAGAAAGTCATCTCATGCAGCGCATCAGCATCCAGCCCGGCTACGAAATCTCACGTGTCATCCGTGGCGGCTGGCAATTGGCGGGCGGGCACGGACCTGTCGATACCGAGACCGCGATCGAAGACATGATTGCCTTTGCCGATGCCGGTATCACCACCTTCGACTGCGCCGACATCTACACCGGCGTCGAGGAACTAATCGGCGCATTTCGCCTGAAATATGGAGCGTCACGCGGCGAAGAGGCTTTGAAACGCATTCGCGTTCACACCAAGTTCGTGCCGGATTTGGCCGTTCTGCCCACGATCAGCAAGGCCTATGTCGAAGGTGTCATCGACACGTCGCTGAAGCGCTTGAAGCTCGAGCAACTCGATATTGTACAGTTCCATTGGTGGGCCTATGACATTCCCGGGTGGCTGGAGACGGCGGGCTGGCTGAAAGAATTGCAGACGGCAGGCAAGATCGGCCGGATCGGCACCACGAATTTCGATAGCGAGCACATCCAAGCATTTTTCGACGCGGGCATTCCCGTTGCATCCCTGCAACTGCAGTATTCGCTGCTGGACCGCCGACCGGAAAAGCAGATGGTGCGGCTCGCCGAGGACAAGAATTTTGCGCTCTTCTGCTATGGCACCGTGGCCGGCGGCTTTCTCAGCGATCGCTGGCTTGGCGTCGCGGAGCCCGAGCATCCGCTCGAAAACCGCTCTCTGACCAAGTACAAGCTTGTTATCGACGATCTCGGCGGCTGGGATCTGTTCCAGGCGCTGCTGCGCACCCTCAGGCAGATTGCCGACCGGCATGAAACCGATATCGCCACCATTGCCAGCGCCGCCATGCTGCGGCGGCCTGCCGTGGCAGCTGTGATCGTGGGCGCGCGCAACCGAAGCCACCTCGCGTCCAACCTGGCCATTTCAGATGTGCCGCTATCCACTGAGGACCTCGCGATGATCGAGTCTGTTATGGCGCAGGCACGCGAGTTGGATGGCGATGTCTACACTCAGGAACGTGACCGCAATGGCCGTCACGGTAGCATCATGAAATATAATCTCAACAAAGGGGAATGAGATGAAGACACTGATCCTGGCATCCACAATGCTGGCCGGCCTGATGGCGACAACACCAGCCTTTTCCGCCGATTGCGACATCACAGTCGGCTTGGTAATGGAACTGACCGGCCCGGCCGGCGAATACGGCAAGGCTGGCGCCAAATCCGTGGAGATGGCATTTCGCGATTTCAACGACGCCGGCGGTGTCAACGGCTGCAAATTGCTAATGGACACCCGCGATAGCCAGAGCCAGGGCACGGTTGCCGTCGATCAGGCAACGCAATTGGTCAATATTAAGAAGGTGCCGGTCATCATCGGTGGCATCATTTCCTCCGTCTCGATCCCAATCCTCACATCGGTCACGGCGCCTGCCGGTGTCGTGCAGGTTTCGCCCGCCTCGTCATCGCCGACGCTGACCGCACTTGGCCGCGACGGCAAGACCAACGGCGTGTTCTTCCGCACCATCACGTCGGACGCCCTGCAGGGAACTGCGGCCGCGAAATACGCTATCGACCAGGGCCTGAAGAAAATCGCCATCATCCATGTCAACAACGACTTCGGCGTCAACATGGTGCGTGAGTTTTCGGCGGCGTATGCCAAGCTTGGCGGCGTGATCACCTCGACAACGCCGTATAACGAGAAGCAGGCCAGCTATTCCTCCGAAGCCAGCGCCGCGATGAATGGCGACCCGGATGCGCTCTATCTTGTCAGCACGCCGGTCGACGGGGCGACGATTGCCCGCGCCTGGATATCAGGAGGCGGACCGGCAAAGTTCCTGCTGAACGACGGGATGAATTCGAAGGACTTCATCGACAGCGTCGGCGCGCAGTACCTGAACGACGCCTATGGCACATCGTCCGGCACCAGCCCAACGGCTTCGACCGAATATTTCAACAGCCAGTATGAGAAATTCTCCGGCGGCATCTCACCATCAGCACCGGCTGCCGACAGGTCCTACGATGCAGGCGCAATCGTTGCGCTGGCCATCGCCAAGGCCGGAAAGGCTGACAAAGCTGCCATCAAGGCCGCCATTCCGCAGGTGGTGGCGGAAGGCGGAGAGCCGATCCATGCCGGCAAGGCGGAATTTGAAAAGGCGCTGAAACTGATCAAGGACGGCAAGCCGATCAAGTATGAAGGCGTCATCGGCCCGGTCAGTTTCGACAGCGTCGGCGACATCACCGGCCCCTTCCGCCTGTGGAAGCTGAAGGACGGTGAGGTCACCACGACGGGCGAAATGAGCGCCGAAGAGGTCGGCAAGATCAAGGCTTCAATCGGTAAATGACATGTGCTGCCCTCGCGGATGAAATACCGCGAGGGCTTCCATATCGCGTGGTCGTGTGGACGTCATGCGACCACGGACGTTGTTATTTGATAATGAAGGGCATTTCAGCGACGTCATCGGCCCTTACTCGGCTGACCCTTCGCCCTCTATATCGGGATCGTACTGGTTCAGAAGATCGAGGATCACCTTGTTGCCCGCGTAGCGCCTCATCAGGCGGGCAAGTTCTGCGTCGCTCCCGGAACACAAGCGCCGTAACTCTCTGTCGATTTCGGCCCGGCGGTTGGCATCATCAGATGCTTCACCGCGGAAATGGTCGCAATTATCTCGGCGGCTGATGAAGGCGCGTACCTCCTGCGGGAGATCGGCAGTTTGCGCGAACAACGGCTCGGCCAAGCCGAGAAAGCTCATCACCACGGCTATTGAGTATCTCAAAACAAGCGCGATCATTCGACTTGCATCCCCAATTGACGGGTAGCCTCTTCCTGAAACCCTTCCTCCTTCGCGATATCTGCGATCAGCGACCGCAGCCAGCGATGGGCCGGATCGGTGCGATAGCGGACATGCCAGGCGATTTCGACGGGAAAGCTGCCGAGATCGACAGGTGCCGGCAGCACCTTAAGCCTTTCGTCCCGGGCCAGCCGCTTGCAGATCAGGCGTGGCAGTGTTGCGCAATAATCGCTGACCGCAACCATTTCCGGCACCGCAAGAAAATGGGTGACGGAAACCGCGACATCCCGCTTTAGGCCACGTTGCTGCAGCGCCTGGAATAGCCCAACGCGCATCCGGCCTGGCGGCAGGACGTTGACATGCTTCATCCGCTCATACTGCTCTTGAGAAAGACTATCGCCGACATCGGGATGATCCTTGCGCACCACGCAGGCAAGACCATCATCCATAAGATGCTGGACCACCATATTATCAGGCGGATCGACGATCCTGCCGAGCACCATTTCCGTTGCACCCGAGACGGCACCGGTCTCGACCAGGTCATTTCCGAAAGGCGTGAGGCGCAGCCTTATGTCAGGCGCAACCTCCCGCAGCCGGGCAACGATCACCGGCATCAGCACGAATTCCACATAGCTATTGGGCGCGAGCGTAAACTGCCGTGTTGTCAAGGCAGGATCGAATTGCTGCTGGCCGCCGATCACCTCGTCCAGGCTCGAAAGCGCCGCGCGTACCACGGGCGCCAGCTCCTCTGCCATCTGCGTCGGCTTCATGCCGTAGCGCTCGCGAATGAAAAGCGGATCACGCAACGTGTCGCGCAGCCGGTTCAGCGCATTGGACAACGATGGCTGGGTCATACCGAGCCGCTCGGCAGCGCGGGTCACATTGCGCTCATCCATCAATGCTAGAAAGACGGGCATAAGGTTTAGATCATACTTCATCCAGTCATATTGCTGAGCGTATATCTGAAATCAAGGAGATAAATTTCCGAAATGATGCACAGCAAGGCATAATCAGTTCATCGAAACAGGCAGCAGATTGCAAAGGATCACGCTCATGAACATTTTGATGGTTCTCACTTCGCACGATAAGCTCGGCGATACCGGCCACAAGACTGGCTTCTGGCTCGAAGAGTTTGCCGCGCCCTATTACGCATTCCTTGAAGCAGGCGCCAATATCACCGTGGCATCGACGAAGGGCGGACAGCCACCGCTTGATCCGAAAAGCGACGATCCAAGCTTCCAGACTGCGGAGACGCAGCGCTTCAAGGCGGACCCGGCAGCTCAGGCCGTTCTTGCTTCGACGATCCCGCTCGCATCCGTCTCGGCGGATGACTATGACGCCGTCTTCTATCCCGGCGGCCATGGCCCGCTTTGGGATCTCGCTGAAGACAAGACCTCGATCAGTCTCATCGAAACCCTTTACCAGTCCGGCAAGCCGGTTGCCTTCGTCTGCCATGCTCCTGGCGTGTTGCGCCACGTCAAGGCTGCCGATGGCACACCGTTGGTCAAGGGCAAGAAAGTGGCCGGTTTCACCAATACCGAAGAAGAAGCCGTTGGCCTTACCAACATCGTGCCCTTCCTTGTTGAAGACATGCTCAAGCAGAATGGCGGTCTCTATTCCAGCGGTCCGGATTGGGGCTCCTATGCCGTAAAGGATGGTCTTTTGATCACAGGCCAGAACCCTGGCTCATCGGTCGAGACCGCCGGCATTCTCATCAACACGTTAAAGGCAGCCAAGGCTTCCTGATAAGCGCTGCTACGGGGTGCCGGCTGATGCCGGCCCCCCATTCGAAAGTATTGGCCTGTTCGTCTTGGGCCAACGCGGACAGCCACCACCAAGGACATCAAGTCCCGAGAATGTGAAGCCAATCACCACATATCTGGCCACAAAGTCCCTTCATTAACGGCACGGCTCCCCTAGGTACTTTCTCAGTACCGTGCCGTTATCGACCTTTGAAGGGACAGACTGATGCAGATTGGAATGATGGGATTGGGCAGGATGGGCGCAAACATGGTCCGTCGGCTTATGTGTGGCGGTCATGAATGCGTTGTTTATGACATCAATCCCAAGAATGTCGCCGACCTCGTCGCGGAAGGTGCCGTCGGTGCCGCGTCGATGGAAGACTTCGTCAGCAAACTATCCAAACCCGCCTGCGCCTGGCTGATGCTGCCCGCTGCGATCACCGGCACGAATGTGGAGAAGCTAAGCGGGCTGATGTCCGCTGGCGACGTCATTATCGATGGTGGCAATTCCTACTATCAGGATGGCGTCGATTTGGCGGAAATGCTGGCATCAAAGGGCATTTCCTTTGTCGACGTCGGCACGAGCGGCGGCGTCTGGGGCTTTGAGCGCGGCTTTTGCTTGATGATCGGTGGACCCGACGCTGCCGTCCAGCGTCTTGACCCGATATTTGCGACGCTCGCGCCCGGTGCTGGCGACGCAGGGGCTTCAACGCCGTCTGATACCGAGCATCTGCGTACGGCAAGGCAAGGCTATCTTCATTGCGGCCCAAGTGGTGCCGGACATTTCGTCAAGATGGTCCATAACGGCATCGAATATGGCATGATGGCTGCCTATGCCGAGGGGATGAATATTCTCAAAGCAGCAAATGCCGGCAACCGGACCCATGACGTCGATGCCGAAACCAGCCCATTGCGCAGCCCCCAATATTACAAGTTTGATATCGACATGGCCGCCGTCTCCGAGGTGTGGCGGCACGGCAGCGTAATTAGCTCATGGCTGCTCGATCTCACGGCAGATGCGCTTGGCCGCGACCCCGATCTGGCCGGCTTTTCTGGCCGGGTGTCGGACTCCGGTGAAGGACGCTGGACACTTCAGGCTGCCATCGACACCGGCGTCCCCGCCCCCGTCCTGTCTTCAGCGCTGTTCCAGCGGTTCTCCTCGCGTGGAGAGGCTGAATATGCCGACAAGCTGCTGTCCGCCATGCGCCTCGCCTTTGGCGGCCATCACGAAAAGCCAAAGACCGGCGCTTGAGCGGATCGAGGATACAGATGACCAATACCAGATCTGATACGTTCGTGCTGTTTGGCGCGACAGGCGATCTCGCCCACAAGAAGATCTTTCCGGCGCTCTACACCCTCGTTGCGCGCAACATGCTGCACGAACCGATCATCGGAATTGCCTTCGATGATTGGGATAAGGACAAGCTGCTCGAGCGCGCTCGGGACGGGATTGAAAAGGCAGCCGGCAGCATTGACGAACAGGTCTTTGCCAAGCTCGCGTCGCTTCTCTCCTATGTCAGCGGCGACTACAAAGACCAGTCCACCTTCGACAAGCTGAAGCAGGCGATCGGCACCGGCCGCAGCCCGCTTTACTATCTCGCCATACCGCCCAGCATGTTCGAGCCTGTCGTTCAAGGACTGGAGCAATCCGGCAGCGCAACGGCCGGGCGGCTGATGGTCGAAAAACCGTTCGGGCGCGATCTGCAATCCGCTCGTTGGCTGAACCGGATTTTGCACATCGCCTTCGATGAAAAATCGATATTCCGTATCGATCATTACCTCGGCAAGGAGCCGATCCAGAACCTCCTTTATTTCCGGTTCGCAAATTCATTTCTGGAGCCGATCTGGAACCGCAATTATGTGGAGAGCGTGCAGATCACCATGGCCGAAGATTTCGGCATCCAGGGTCGGGGGCGCTTCTACGACGAAGTCGGCTGTATCAGGGACGTCATCCAGAACCATCTCCTCAACATCATGCTGCTACTCGCCATGGAGCCGCCCTCCGGCCACTCGGCGGATGACCTGATCGATGAGAAAGTTCAGGTTCTGAAATCAATCCGACCCCTGACCAAAGCAGACGTCATTCGCGGACAGTTCGACGGCTATCTGCAGGAGCCAGGGGTGCAGCCGGATTCTGCTGTCGAGACCTTCGCCGCCGTACGACTGTTTGTCGACACCTGGCGTTGGAAGGGTGTGCCGTTCTTCATCCGGGCAGGAAAGAACCTGCCGGTTCATGTGACGGAGGTGGTCGTGCAGTTGAAGCCGCCGCCGCTTAATGTCTTCGATGAGATCAAGCCCAACGAGGCGAATTACATCCGTTTCCGCATTTCGCCGGAGGTCTCAATTGCAATCGGCGCCCGGCGCAAGGCCGCTGGCGAAGCTATGGTCGGAGAAAAGACAGAACTCTCTGCCGTAGACGACGCCAAGGGCGAGATGGAGCCCTACGAGCGGCTGATCAGCGACGCCATGGACGGCAACGCCCAACTCTTCACCCGGCAGGATGCCAGTGAACTGGCCTGGCAGATCGTCGCGCCGGTTCTCGATGATAAATCACGACCCTTCTCCTACGCGCCCGGCACTTGGGGTCCGAAGGAAGCGGTCGACGGTTTCGGGCCCGCAGGCGGGTGGATCGGACCGGGGGCATGACGGACATGCATTCCAGTAACGCCAACGCTGCTCCAGATGAGCACGCAAAGAAAACCGTGCTGAGTATCGACGTCGGCGGCTCGCATGTGAAGATCCTGACGAACCGGCCCGGAGAAGAGCCTCTCCGCGTCGAGTCCGGACCGGCCATGACGCCGGACGATATGGTGGACGCCGTGAAGACGTTGGCGAAGGATATCGACTACGATGTGATATCGATCGGTTTTCCCGGCCCTGTGCGTGCGAACCGGATCCTGCGCGAACCGGTGCATCTGGGAAAAGGCTGGACCGATTACGACTTCGCCAGCAGTTTCGGAAAGCCGATCACCCTGGTGAATGATGCGTTGATGCAGGCGGTCGGCAGCTACGAAGGCGGACGCATGCTGTTCCTGGGGCTGGGAACGGGTCTTGGCGCAGCGCTCATCCTCGAAAACGTCGCACAGCCGTTGGAAATTGCACATCTGCCCTACCGGCATAAGAAGACCATCGAAGACTACGTCGGCGAAGACGGCATGGAGCGCCGCGGCAAAAAGAAATGGCGCAAAAGCGTTGCTGACGTTGCCGACCGGCTGATGGCCGCCATGCTTCCCGACTATATCGTCATCGGCGGCGGCAATGTCGAAAAGCTGCACGACCTTCCCGACAACTGCCGGCGCGGCGACAATGCCCTTGCCTTTGAGGGTGGCTTCCGGCTCTGGCAGGGCAAATTCATCATCAACTAGTTCGCGATTTCCGGCACGGAACTCAACGAGGCTGCGGCGCTTGTTCACCGGAGCGTCGGCGTTGGTTCAATACCGGCCGTAGCGCACGAATAGACGCAAAATCAAAGATGCTTTCTGGCGCCGCCGAAAGCGCAGATTGAGGGATTATCCCATGGATCGTCGAGTGGAAGCCAAGTCTGGTGCGGATGCGCCGAAGGATGATCATCACGTGCCCCGCCGTATTGCGGATCACGGCATCATCGGCGACCTCGCCACATTGGCGCTGGTGGCCAAGGACGGCGCTATAGACTTCATGTGTTGGCCGAGCTTCGATAGTCCCAGCATTTTCGCAGCACTGCTCGACCCGGAAAGAGGCGGTGTCTTCGAACTGGCGCCCGACATTCCCGATGCCCGAATTGTGCAGCAGTATCTGCCTGACACCAACGTGCTCCTGACGCGGTGGATGGGCGCAAAAGCCAGCGCAGAGCTGATGGATTTCATGGCAGTCAAGGAAGGCAATACGGATACGCCGACCACAGTTGCCAGACGGTTGAAGGTGACGCGCGGCGAGGTCTCCTTCATCATGCGTTGCGCGCCGCGCTTCGACTACGCACGAGAGACCTTGGCGCCCGAGATGGAAGCCAAGGCGGCGACCTGGAGACCGACGGGGGCACAAGGTATCCGGCTGCTGTCCAACATGCCGCTTCTCGCCCACGGTGACGACGTCCAATGCCGGGCCTCCCTGAAGGCCGGTGAAACTGCGGATTTTCTTCTATCCGGGCTGGACGATGCGCAGATCGAAATAGAGGAGATGGATGAATTCGAGGCCGCCACCATTGTCTACTGGCAGGACTGGGCGGCCAAATCGACCTATCGCGGCCGCTGGCGTGACATGGTTAGCCGCTCGGCATTGACGCTGAAGCTGATGACCTCCCGCCGCCATGGATCGATCGTGGCAGCCGGAACGTTTGGATTGCCCGAGACAGCCGGCGGCGCACGCAATTGGGATTATCGTGCCACCTGGATCCGCGACGCCTCCTTCACGGTCTACGCATTGATGCGGCTGGGCTATCAGCAGGAGGCACAGGAATTCACGCGGTGGATCGGCAAGCGGGCAACCAAGTGCGGGGCAAACGGCCAGCTCAACGTGATGTATGCCGTCGATGGCGGCAAAGTGCCCGACGAGGTAACTCTCGAACACCTCAGAGGCTATGGCGGCGCGCGTCCAGTGCGGATTGGCAATGCTGCTGTCGATCAGATCCAGCTCGATATCTATGGCGAGTTGATGGACGCGGTCTATCTCAGCAACAAATATGGCCATGCCATATCGCATGACGGCTGGAACGGCGTTCGTGATGTCATCGACTATCTCTGCAATCACTGGGATAAGCCAGATGCGGGAATATGGGAAATGCGCCGCGAGCCGCAGCACTTCCTGCACTCCCGCCTGATGTGCTGGGTCGCTGTCGACAGGGCCATCCGTCTCGCGCAAAAGCGCTCGCTGGCCGCTCCATTTGGCCGATGGGTCGATGTGCGAAACCAGATTTACGACGATATCTGGACCAATTTCTGGAATGAGGAAAAAGGTCATTTCGTGCAGACCAAGGGCGGAGATACGCTCGATGCCTCTCTTCTGTTGATGCCGCTGGTACGCTTCGTCAGCGCTACTGATCCCAGATGGCTGGCGACGCTCGACGCAATCGGCAAGACGCTGGCCGACGACGGGCTTGTCTACCGCTACAAGAGCGACGATGGCTTGAGCGGTGAGGAAGGTTCTTTCTCCGCCTGCTCCTTCTGGTATGCAGAGTGCCTGGCGCGGGCCGGAGATCTGAAGAAGGCACGACGCGTATTCGAAGCAGTCCTGGGCTACGCAAATCACCTAGGCCTCTATGCCGAGGAGTTCGACGCTCGCGCCGACCTGATGGGCAATTTCCCCCAGGCCTTCACCCATCTGGCACTGATCAGTGCAGCTTTCTACCTCGACCGTGAGCTTGACGGCAGAAGCCCGCAGGAATGGCGACCATAGGGACGGACGGCGGCGAAGCCCTTACACCGGTCAATGACACGGCGGCCCCCTGAGCCGCTGGAGTCGCGAGGCGATCTGCTCCCGCGACATATCGGATAGATGACTCATGGCAGCGTGCCTGCCATGAGTGAATTAAAATCACGGATAATGATTAGACTTAAACTCACCTGATCCTAAGCGCGGCTCACGATCAACCAAGGCTCCGCGAAAGCGCAACCTTTGCTATCCCTATCTAAGCCGTGCGCCATTCCCGTCAAAGAAGAAGCTCTTGTCCTGCTGGAAGGTGAGATAAATCGTCTGGCCGCTCGAATAGTCGTGGCCGCCCCGTTGCTCGACGACAAGCGCCTGGCCATCCTGCAGGAAGCAGTAGAGATAACGCGTGCCACCGAGATATTCTGCAAAATCAATCACCGCCTTCAATGTGTTGCCGGGCTTATCCGACACCTGGATGTTCTCGGCGCGGACGCCGAGCACGACCTTCTGTCCGGCGGTTTCAACGGCTCCAGCAAGGCCCGGTGTGACAATGGCCTCTCCGAACTGGGCTTTGCCGTCGGCAAGCCACTTTCCTTCGATGAGATTGATGCGCGGCGAGCCAATGAAACCCGCGACGAAGACATTGTCGGGATCTTCGTAAACCTCACGCGGCGTGCCGACTTGCTCGATCCCGCCGTCGCGCAAGATGACGATGCGGCTAGCGAGGGTCATCGCCTCGGTCTGATCATGCGTGACATAGATCATCGTATTGCCAAGCGTACGATGCAACTTGGCAATTTCGACACGCATTGAAACGCGCAGTTCCGCATCGAGGTTGGAAAGCGGCTCGTCAAAAAGGAACACGTCCGGCTCGCGCACGATAGCGCGGCCGATGGCGACGCGCTGCCGCTGCCCACCTGACAACTGACCCGGTCGGCGATCTTGTAGATGGGTGATCTTGAGGATGGATGCCGCAGCCTCCACCCGCCGGGAAACCTCATCTGCCGGAGTGCCCGCCATCTTCAGGCCAAAGCCGAGATTTTCCAGCACTGTCATATGCGGATAAAGCGCATATGACTGAAAAACCATAGCAATGCCGCGATCCGAAGGATCGAGATACGTCACATCACGGTTTCCGATGGAAACCTCGCCGTCGCTCACGTCCTCAAGGCCCGCAATCATGCGCAGAAGCGTCGATTTCCCACAGCCGGACGGACCGACAAAGACGATGAACTCGCCGCCCTTGATGTCCAGGTCGATACCGTGGATGACATCGAGCGATCCGAATGACTTGCGGACATTTTCAAGCCGAACGCCCGCACTGGCCCGATCCAAGGCTTTCATGGCTGCCTCCGTCATTGCGCCTGAAACCAGACGAGCATCGCACCTGGCGCGCGGTTGTCCCACAGATGATAAGGTACAAGCCTAACCTTAGCGGGCTCCGCCTTGGGTGGGGCGCTACGGTAAAGCGTCGTGCCCCAGTCCTCAATCTTATTGCGCTGGACTTCGATATCAACCGCAAGCGCTCCATTGAGATCGTTCAGAACCGCCGTGCCTGCAATTGCTGGCGTATCAACAACGCGAACCGCGCTGAGGTCTGCGCCATTGTCTACTTCTTCGGCGCAATAGACGAGCGGGCCGCGCATCAAAGACACGCGGCCGGCATCCTGGCGCACCTTTGGATTGGCGTAGAGAGGCCGCAATTCCAACGGCAGTTCCAGAAGGACGGCATCGCCATCCTTCCATTCCCGCTCGATCCGCGCATAGCCGTCAATCTCGACCGATGAGAGATCAAGTGGCTCGCCATTGACCGCGAGCTTGGCGCCAGCCGCCCATTCGGGGATGCGTAACGACAGTGTGAACCGTGCTGGCGCTGCAAGACCAAGCGACAGAGCGATGGCGCCGTCATACGGATAGGCCGTCTTTTGGCTCAGCTGAACCTTAGCACCACCCGCAAGTTCAAAACTGGCGGAACTCTCACCATAGAGATGGACTGCAATCTCCTTATCGGAACCCGCGTACATATAGGAGCCGACGGAGGCGACAAGGCGGGCAATATTCGGCGGGCAGCAGGGGCAATGGTGCCATTTCCATCTGTGATGCTTGCCCGTCGATTCCAGCGGATTGTCATAGAAGAATGTCTTACCATCCATCGAAAGGCCGGTCAGCGCACCGTTGTATAGAGCCTGCTCCATGATGTCGGCAAAGCGGCGGTTGGGGCCGCGGCCCAGCATGCGGCTCGCCCAGAAGACCAGCGCGACGGAGGCGCAGGTCTCGGCATAGGCAGTGTCGTTGGGCAGGTCATAGTAGTCGGTAAAGCCTTCATTGCTGGCAGAGGGACCGATGCCGCCCGTGATATACATCTGCTTGGTGGTAAGGTCGTCCCAGAGGGTTTCCAGCGCCGAGGTCAGGCTGTCGTCCTGATATTCGGTCGCGAGATCCGCCATGCCGGAATAAAGATACATGGCCCGTACGGCGTGGCCGACGACCTTCTTCTGCTCCCGGACAGGAAGGTGGGACTGGCTGTATTCATAATTGCCAAAAACATAGGCTTTGGGTTCGCGCCCGTCACGCCGTGCCTCCTCATCGAAGAAATGCGGTTCGGTGCCACGCTCGTCGACAAAGAACTTCGACAAATCCAGGTATTTCTGGTTGCCCGTGACACGGGCTAGCTTGACCAGCGCCAGTTCGATTTCCGGATGGCCGCAATAGCCGGGCAACTGATCCTCACCATGGCCGAAAACCGTCAGCATATAGTCGACATAGCGGCACATGATGTCGAGGAATTTGCGTTTGCCGGTCGCCTGGAAATAGGCCACTGCGGCCTCAATCATGTGGCCGGCGCAGTAAAGCTCATGATGGTCCCGCAGATTGGTCCAGCGGCGGCCAGGCCTGATGCGCTGGAACCAGGAATTTACATAACCATCTTCCTGCTGCAGCTTCTCATAGAGATCGATGATGTCATCGGCGCGCTTTTCAAGCTCGGCATTGGGTTTGCGATAAAGCGCGTAGGCGATGGTCTCGATGGATTTTGCGAAGTCGCTATCCCAGAACATCTGCGTCGAAACCCGCGCCTTCTCCTCGGTTTCCGGCATGGTCGGGCTCATGCTGTGAAAAGGGATGACGACGCCCGGGCTCGGTTGCGTCACGTCGATCGCCTGCAGCATGCCCGCTGCGATGCAGCGGTCGAGCAGGATCGAGGCGGTCTCGTCGCAGACGGCATCTTGCCACTTGCCCCAGAAGCCACCGACGGTTACGGCCGGAACGGCCAGAGGGCGAAATTGCTTGTCACTCGAAGTCATCGAAACATCCTTCAGGTTATTTCACCGCGCCGGCCGTCAGGCCGCGCATGTAGTAGCGTTGCAGGAGCAGGAAAACGATCAGGCAGGGGATGATCATCACCACCACGCCGGCCTGAACCGCTCCCCAGTTGATCGAGCCCAGCCGGCCGACACGCACCGCCGTCATCAAAACGGGCAGCGTGTATTGGTCATTGCTGGAGAGAAAGATGAGAGCCGCGAGAAACTCGTTCCACGCGTTGAGGAAGGCGAAGATCGCCACGGTCGCAGCGCCCGGCATGACGAGCGGCAGAAGCACCCGCGTCAGGAGCCTGAGATCGCGAACGCCGTCGACACGCGCCGCCTCCTCGATCTCCTTCGGCACAGCGTCGAACGCATTGCGCATCATGAACACGGAAAATGGCAGCTGCAGCGTCACATAGACGAGGACAAGGCCAACCAGCGAATTGTTGAGCCCAAGCTTCGCCAGCATGATGAAGAGCGGCGTCAGGATCGACTGAAACGGGATCATCAAGGTTGCCATCAGCAGTACGAACAGCGCGTTCTTCAACGGAAAGCGGTAGCGAGAGAAGCCGTAGCCGGCAAACAGGCTGACGACGACTGTAATGACCACCGTGGCGAGCGACACGATGAGCGAATTAAAGGTGTGCTGCCAGATCCCGGCACCGAAGGAGTCAAGCGCGCGATAGGCGTCCAACGAAAAACCGCTTGTCGGCCAAGGTGGAATTGGCGGGTTCGACGCCTCCTGCCCGCGCCGGAATGAGCCCAGGAAGGCTATGATGAAAGGCGCTACAAACAGTAGTGAGAGGACGGAAGCGCTGCCGTGGAAGGCGACGTTCCCGAAGAAACGCCGACGCTTGAAGCTTTGACGGGCATTGGTCATGCGCGCTCTCCCTTATCACGCAACAGCCAAAGCTGGGCGACACTCAAGATTAGAAGAATGACAAGCACCACGATGGACAGAGCTGCGCCATAGCCGAGATTGAAGGACACGAAGGACTGATTGACGATGTAATAGACGATTGAGATCATACGGTTCTGAGGTCCACCGCTGGTCATAATGTAGAACTGGTCGAAGGCGAGGATCGATCCCGTGACAGAAAACACCAGGGCCAGCGCCAGCGTCTTGCGGATGAGCGGCAGCGTTAGATGGCGGAATCGCTGCCAGCGCTTGGCGCCGTCGATGCGGCTCGCTTCGACGAGTTCAGTGGGGATAGACTGCAGCCCGGTCAGAAGGATGATCATGGTGAAACCTGCAATTTTCCAAACCACCATGGCGATGATCGTCCAGAAAGCGAGATCGAAGGTCGCCAGCAGATTGACCCGACCGCTTGTCAGTCCCAGCATTTCCATCAGCGGAGAGAAAAAACCGCTATCGACGTTGGAAAGCCATGTCCAAAGCAGCGATGCCGAGGCAAGACCCACGACCACTGGAAGAAAGAAGAAGGTGCGGTAAACCGGTACCGCGCGCCGCTTCTGCTCAACCAGCATCGCCATAGGAAAGGCGAAGGTAAAGATCACGACGGTCACCACAATCGTATAATAGGCGGTGAAGCCAAGAGCGTCGAAGAAGCGCTGGTCAGAGAACATCCGCGTGTAGTTGCGTATCCCGATCCATTGCGGCGTGCCGAGTAGCGGCCATTTATGGAAGCTCATCCAGACGGTGAACCCGACGGGGAACACAAAAAACATCAGGACAAGGATCATGGCGGGCGCGATGAAAATCATGCCCTTTAAGGCTTCTTTCCTGCGCCTGTTCGGCGGGCGCATCCGTCCTTCGACGGTTTTGCGGTTAACTGTCATGGTCATGGAGCTCATATATCGTCGGGATGAGGGTCGGGAACCGGTCCCAGAGACCGGTTCCCGATGAGGCGCAAGTCGCCCCCGGGGAGAGGGAGAGAGGATCGGGGGTTTACTGCGCGTCGTCGATGATTTGCTGCATCTGTTCCTGTGCATCCGAGAATGCTTTGGTCTCATCGCCAAAGATTGCGGCGTGCGTGAAGGCGGCCCAAGGACCGTTGGCGCTGTTGATCAGGTCATTGAACTGCAAGGTATAGGGCGTCTTGGCTACAGCAATGGCATCGACGCCAACTTTCATGCGCGGATCAAGATCGGCGAGCACTTCCTGGGCGAGATCCCCGCGAGTTGGCAGGCTGCCATACTTCGCCATGATCTTCTGACCTTCGAGCGAATAGACATATTCGAGGAAGCCTTTGACCGCCTCCAACTTCTTCGTACCCTTGGTCACGACAAAATTGTCCCCACCCGCAAAGGAAGAGGGTTTGCCATCGACACTCGGGATTGTCGTCACGCCGAAATTAATGTCTGGGTGCTGGGTGATAAGCGTGCCGATAGAAAACGCGCCTAGCGACTGCTGACCGATCTTGCCACTGGTGATCGACAGGAAATTGGTCCCGCTGTCCGTTGCCGCGCCCTGCGGCACCAGATCCTTCTTGACCATGTTGCGATAGATTTCGACAGCCTTGTGCATCTGCGGCGTATCAAGCGTCGCCTTCTTGCCGTCCTGCGACAGGATATCTGCACCCGCGCCCCAGACGAGGGGGGTGAAGGTGAAAATCATGCATCCGCCACAGCTGCCGCCGGAGAAGTAGAAACCATAGGTATCCTTGCCCAACGCACGAATTTTTTCCGCATTCGCGGTGATTTCTTCCCAGGTTTTCGGTGCCTTTTCCGGATCGAGGCCCGCTTTCTTATAGAGATCCTTGTTCCACGCGAAGATCGATGTCTCGACGGACAGCGGCATGCCGTAAACATGATCTTGATATGTGCCGAGGCGGACATGTGACGGCGGGAGCGACTTGAAATAAGGCAGTGACCGAGCCCAATCCGTCAGGTCCTCCAGCTGCCCCGATGCCGCAAAGGATGGAGTGTAGATAAGGTCGAGCGACAGCGCGTCGGGGGCCTGTCCACCGGCAATGGCGGTAGCGTATTTTTGCACCAATTCGGAAAAAGGCACCTCGGTGAGTTCAACCTTGTCCTTGTGGCCGGAATTGAAGGCTTTCACCGTCTCCTTGAAGCTGTCACCGATACCGGAGCGGACCCACATTTGAATGGTATCAGCCCATGCGGCGGGCGCGAACAGCAGGGCTGCCAACGCTGTCGTGGCAAGCAATTTCTTCATGATATTTCCTCCCTTGACGGGCTCTCCTCAGCCCGGAAACATTGACGTCTTGTTCTTGCGCATATCCGGGCGGGAAACCGGTTCCCTCTCAGTCCCGGAAATGTTCTGTTTATTCATCGATTGGCGCGTGGCTGCAGGAGCCGCGTACCACCAGCGAACAGCCAAGCTTGCGGAGCCCGGGCTCCAATATCTGACCCTCGCCGAGAGCCAGTACCGTCAGCCCCGCCTGCCGGCCGAGCTCTTTCAGGTTCATATCAACCGTCGTCAGTGGCGGTCGGGACTGGGATGCCACGATTTCCCAATTGTCGAAGCCGACCACAGAAACATCGCCAGGAACCGACACGCCCAATTCACGCAAACCGTCGATCACGCCGCGAGCAATCATGTCGTTGCCGCAGAAAATTCCATCGGGCCTGCCGCCTTGCCGCCAGAGATCGAGGACAGCCTCCCGCCCTGACGATTCCGTCCATTGCCCGTACAGAACCGGCGCCCCCTCCCCCGCGAGTTTCCGGAATGCTTCAGCGCGCTCGACCGCAGCGATGAACATATCCGGACCGGTGATATGCACGAGCCGTGTACGACCGAGCGACAGAAGGTAAGCCACGGCCAGTTCCGCACCCTGCGCATCGTCAGATGCATAGGTGATGCTATTTGGAGGCCCTGCCGTAAAAGCATAGACGACCGGAACAGGAAGGTTGGATAGGTCGACTGGCAAAGCCCGATCGATCCGCTTGCCGGTCGCAATGATGCCATCCACCTGCTTGTCGAGCATCGCCTCCACATGAACGCGTGCGCGCTCTGGATCATCTTCGATGGCACACAAAAATACCGACACGCCCTTATCCACCAAGGCCTCTGAAACGCCCGCCATCAGCGGCAGCGTAAAGCGGCCATAGGTGTCATTCGTCAACAATCCGATCGTAAAGGAACGGCGAGACAAAAGACCTCTTGCCAACGCATTCGGACGAAAACCGATTTCTTCGGCAATCCGCTTGATCCGCGCCCGTGTGTCTTCTCCCATACGACCGGTATCGTTCAACGCTTTCGAGACAGTCGATACGCTGACGCCAGCAACACGAGCTAAGTCGTGGATCGTCGTCCGAGAACTTTTCTGTTCCTGCGCCAGCGTTGCCTCCCATCGCTTTATGACGTGAGAAAACCTTTTTCCATGGCACTAGTCAATATGAGAAAACGTTTTCTCAAAAATATTCTCAAACTGCAGCCGGAGCGCTGTATCCGGCGTTTCGGCAACCGTTCAGCGGCCGGCGCTGGGGGAGTAGTCACCCAGGGGCCTTGCAGCTTTCAGCAAAAAAGGGGCCGCCAATGAAACGAAGCTGGCTCAATGCTGTGCCTGCGTGAGGTCTGATGGCCGATAATGATTGGCACAAGAACCTCTTTGGGAAATCGATGACAACTTTTTGTAGCATCGCGCGTTCTTAGACACTTGAGATCTTTCAAAGGATGCCACCATGCCCCAAGGGTCAAAGTTCGAACTTCTTGCCAGATCAGGCTATGTCGCGCGCGGCATAGTCTTCTTGCTTGTCGCTGGCTTAGCGCTCCTCTCCGGCGTTGCGGGAGGAAAAGCAGATACCAAATCGGCGGTTTCGGAACTGCTTCAGCAGCCGTTCGGGCGAATATGGGTAGGTCTTATTGGGCTTGGCCTTCTCGGCTTCGTTGCCTGGCGTCTTGCCCAGTCACTCGCAGACAGCGATGGCCACGGACGAGACAAAAAAGCAATCGCTATCCGACTTGCGTTGCTCGGAAGTGCGGTCACCTACATCTTCCTGGCATTCTTCGCGCTCAACCAAGCATTTTCGGGCATAAGGGGTAGCGAAGGGGGCGGAGAGAAGGGCGTGGCGCAGTGGGTTATGTCGCAACCTTTCGGACCCTATATCGCAATGGCAATCGGCTTCGGCCTCATCGTTGGCGGTGTCGTGACCTCCGCGAAGGGTTTGACGCGCAAATTCGAGAGATATCTGCACCTTCCCGATACCAAAGGGATCCTCGGCATGGTCTGTGTCTACGGACTTGTGGCACGCGGGTTCGTTTTCGCCATCACCGGCGTTCTCTTTGCCTATGCAGGATTTACCGTTGATGCCGAGCAGGCAGGAGGTATGTCGGACGCTCTATTATCGCTAAGACAACTCCCGTTCGGTGCTGCCATATACATTGTCGTTGCAGCAGGACTGGCAGCTTTCGGGATCTATAATCTTGTTGAAGCACGGTACCGCATCGTGCGCGGGCCATCCGTTAGCGATGTAAAGCATTCGCTTTCCGAGAAACGAATTTGAACCTCATCCAGTCGCAGATCTGCGATGGGCACGGATGCTGATTACAAAAGCAGCCAATCTCTGGGTGGTGGTGCAGCAAGAGCTCCGACCTTTGAAGGTGATCGCAAGGTCGATACGCTGAAAGGAAAGCAATGCACCCTCATTCGCATCTTAGGGCATTGCTATCCTCCTGTCTGGCATCACTCCAGAATGCGCTGCGGACTGCTGATGCTTGCATACATTCCGCTGGTGCGAAAATCGCTTGGGTTGGTCCCGTAAAGTCGGCGGAAAACTTTGGAAAAGTAATTGGGATCGTCGAAGCCGCAGAGGGCCGAGACTTCCTTGATGGGCAAGTCTGCGGTCTTTGTCAGCAATTTCGCGGCACGCCGTAGGCGTTTTTGCAAAACGAATTCGGCAGGCGGCAGACCTTCGCTGGCCGCAAAGATGCGCGAAAAATGCGCCCGGCTGAGACCTGCCACTTTTGCGAGATCCGCTACGGATAATCGCTGATCGAGATTGTTCTCGATATGGCTGAGCACATGCTGCAATGAGCGATATTCCTGGGCGAAGGTCGGATGTGAACCAAACACATCGTCATAGAGAGCCATAGCCGCCTCGTAAGCGATAGCGGAGGCTGCTCCAGGCGTCTCACCGCCGGTGACCAGCCGGTGGCAGCAAAAAGCCAGATGGTCGATCGTTGCCGGCTGCAGTTTCAGCACAGGGCCGGTAATGGCGAGGATCGAACGATGGATCCGCAAAGCTTCCTCACCATTCATTGAGATCCAGAAAAACTCCCAATGGTCGCCGTTTTCCAACCAATAGCGGTGATTGTGCGGCACGACCACCAGAAGCGTTTCTCCTGGTTTTACCTGCATGGCGCGGCTCTCGTAGTGAAGGTTACCGCGCCCGCCGATCGTGTGCTGCAGGACCGTGAATGGCGCCAGCCCGCGCTTGCGGCCGTCCCAATCATACAGGCAGTTCTCACGAATTTCGTAGCCACTACTGGTCGGCATCGTGTGCAGTGACTGACGCCCTCGCGGCAGGGAAACCGTGCGCATGGCCGGGCCGGCTTTCACCAGATCATCGAGCACAAAATTACCCATTAAAGCATAATCCTTCTCTGTTCCCGTTTAGAAATATACGCATAATCGCTTTTCAAGGAGAAGCCCAACGGAGAGAAGAGGTCTGGAATCGTCATAAAGGCCGAGCCTTTAGTCGATTTTCGGCGCAAATTTGCGCGCCATACGTGCAAGATGCGTCGCATTTCTGTTGGATCCGATTTTAAGAGGAGGAGAGGACGAATGAGTTTCAAAATTGCTATTATCGGCGCCGGCAGTGTTGGCTTCACCAAGAAGCTCTTTACCGATATCCTCTGCGTACCGGAATTTCAGGACATCGAATTCGCACTCACTGATATCAGCGAGCACAATCTGGGCATGATCCGTGAGATCCTGGAGCAGATTGTCAAATCCAACAATTTGCCGACCAAAGTGACGGCCACTACGGATCGGCGCCGTGCACTGGAAGGTGCGCGCTATATTATCAGCTGCGTGCGGGTTGGCGGGCTGGAGGCTTATGCCGATGACATTCGCATTCCGCTGAAATACGGCATCGATCAATGCGTCGGCGATACGATCTGCGCAGGCGGCATCCTCTACGGCCAGCGCAATATTCCTGTCATCCTCGACTTCTGCAAGGACATCCGCGAAGTGGCAGCTCCGGGCGCCAAATTTCTGAATTATGCCAACCCGATGGCCATGAACACCTGGGCGGCGATCGAGTATGGCAAAGTCGACACGATCGGCCTTTGCCACGGAGTTCAGCATGGGGCGGAACAGATTGCCGAAGTGCTGGGCGCTTCGTCTGTCAAGGAACTTGATTATGTCTGCTCCGGCATCAACCATCAGACATGGTTTGTCGATCTCAGGCTAAACGGTCGTAAAATTGGCAAGGATGAGCTGATTGCCGCCTTTGAGGCGCATCCGGTCTATTCACAGCAGGAAAAGCTGCGCATTGACGTGCTGAAACGCTTCGGTGTCTATTCCACCGAAAGCAACGGCCATCTTTCGGAATATCTACCCTGGTACCGCAAGCGGCCAGACGAGATTACCCGCTGGATCGACATGTCCGACTGGATCCATGGAGAAACGGGCGGCTATCTGCGGTACTCCACCGAAACGCGCAACTGGTTCGAAACTGAATTTCCGCAGTTTCTGGAGCAGGCCAAGAAACCCATCGATCCGGCGCGTCGCTCAAACGAGCATGCGAGCCATATTTTGGAGGCGCTGGAGACCGGTCGGGTCTATCGCGGCCACTTCAACGTCAAGAACACAGGCGTAATCACCAATCTTCCGACAGATGCGATCATCGAGTCGCCAGGATTCGTCGACCGCTTCGGCATCAATATGGTGTCCGGCATCACGCTACCGGAAGCCTCTGCCGCAACCTGCATTGCATCGATCAACGTGCAGCGCATGTCGGTTCATGCCGCTGTGACGGGTAACATCGATTTACTGAAACTCGCCGTTCTGCACGATCCGCTCGTCGGCGCCGTCTGCACGCCAGAGGAAGTTTGGCAAATGGTGGACGAGATGGTCGTGGCCCAGGCTCGTTGGCTGCCGCAATACGCCGATGCGGTGCCTGGCGCCCAGGAACGCCTGTCGAAAGCGAAGGTGAAGACCCGCGATTGGGCGGGTGCTGCGCGCCGCCAGGTCAGATCAATTGAGGAACTACGGGCGGAAAAGGCCGCACTGAAGGCTACCGGCTGACGACCTGAGGCCGCCTACCAAGCGAGATCAGGATTGCGGAAAGAGGAGTTCTGCAATCATAAGATGACGAGGAGCGGCGCACCGGGGGGTGACGTCGAAAGGGAGGAATTGGTATGCTTCATCACCGAAAGATCAGCAGAATTGTGGCGCTTAGTCTCAGCGTTTCAATCTTTGCGCTTCAGGCTCAGGCCTTCGAGACCAGCACTCCCCCTGAGCCACCGCCTCTTCCAGCCCAGGGCAAGATCACCTACGTGGCGCGTGATTCCATCCTGGAGTTCAAGGCTTTGCCCTCCTATAGCGAGCCTGACTGGATGGCAGACAAATTCGAGAAAGCTGGCAAGTTGCCACCTTTGAAGGATCGTCTGCCGGAGGAGCCGCTCGTGTACAAGACAGGCAACATGCCGGATGGCGTGGGCGTCTATGGCGACACTATGCGCCACGTGATCGGTGGGCGCCCCGAAGGCTGGAACTATATCGCAGGACAAAGCCAAGGCTGGGGCGGTATCGACATCGCTCTCTCGGAATGCCTGACGCGCACGGCACCATTGTTCCAAGTCGATGCCAAGGATACCGAGCCCCTGCCGAACCTCGCCAAGAGTTGGGATTGGTCGACCGATGGCCACAAGTTGACCATGCATCTGGTCAAGGGTGCGAAATGGTCTGACGGCGTTCCCTTCACGGCCGATGACGTGATCTTCTATTGGGAAGACGCGGTGATTGATCCCAATGTTTCGCCGCTCGGCGGCGGTGCGTCGCCTGAAGCCTTTGGGGAAGGCACGACGCTGCGCAAGGTGGACGACTATACGGTGGAATGGACCTTCAAGGCTGCGTTCCCCAAGCAGTATCTCTACACCATGGCCTACCCCAACTTTTGCCCGGGTCCGGCGCATATGTTGAAGCCGAAGCATCCAAAATACTCCAAGAACACCTACGAGCAGTTCAGGAATGCCTTTCCTCCGGAATATATGAACATGCCGGTCATGGGCGCTTGGGTACCGGTTGCATACCGGCCAGATGACATCATCGTTCTGCGTCGTAATCCCTACTACTGGAAGGTCGATGAAAAAGGGCAGCAGCTGCCCTATCTCGACGAGATACAATACAAGCTGTCGACCTGGGCCGACCGAGACGTGCAAGCGGTGGCAGGGTCAGGCGATTTCTCGAACCTCGAGCAGCCGGAAAACTTCGTCGCATCGCTGAAGCGTGCGGCCGAGCCAAATGCGCCGGCACGCCTTGCTTTCGGGCCGCGCCTGATTGGCTATAATCTTCTGATGAACTTTTCCGCCAATGGCTGGGGCACTCCCGATGAGCGCGAACAGGCGGTGCGCGAGCTGAACCGCAATTTGGAATTCCGCCAGGCCGTGACCTCCGCCATCGACCGAAAGGCTGTTGGAGACAGTCTCGTCAAGGGTCCCTTTACAGCAATCTATCCTGGCGGCCTGTCCTCGGGCACCAGCTTCTACGATCGCCAATCGACGGTCTATTATCCCTACGATCTCGAAGCAGCCAAGGCGACGTTGAAGAAGCTGGGCTTGGTCGACACGGATAACGACGGCTTCGTCAACTTTCCCAAGGGGACGGCAGGCGGCAAGGATGTCGAGATCGTCCTTCTCGTCAACAATGGCTACGCGACGGACAAGAGCCTTGCCGAAGGTCTTGTCGGCCAGATGGCAAAGCTTGGGCTGCGCGTGGTGATAAACGCCCTCGACTCCAATCAACGTGACGCTGCTCATTACTCGGGACGGTTCGACTGGGCCGTGCGGCGTAATTCCACCGAACTGTCGTCGGTAGTGCAGAATACAGAGCAGCTGGCACCTGTCGGCCCACGCACGAGTTGGAACCATCGCGCGCCCGAGGGCAAGGAACTGGACATCCTTCCTTTCGAGCAGCAAATGGCCGATCTGGTCAAACGTTTCATCGCCTCGCAGGATAATGCCGAGCGTGCCGATCTGATGAAACAGTACCAGAAGCTCTACACCCAGAACCTCTATACGGTCGGTCTGACGGAATATCCTGGCGCGTTGATCATCAACAAGCGTTTCTCCAACATTCCGCCGGGCACGCCGATCTACATGTTCAACTGGGCTGAAGACGCGATTATGCGCGAACGGGTCTGGGTCGCTGCCGGCAAGCAGGGCAAGTATGAACTCTTCCCGCAGCAGCTTCCCGGAAAGCCGGGCGATCCCGGCCCGACCAAATGATCTCCTCCCTTATGAAAAACGCCGGCCGCGTGGAAAACGCGGCCGGACAAGCGGACAGATGGCCAAAGCGGCTTTCGACGGTGGAGATAATGCCATGTTGAGATTTCTCCTGACGCGGATCGCATCGGCTGTGCCGGTGCTGTTGATCCTCAGCATCGTTACGTTTGCGATCATTCAGGCCCCACCCGGCGACTATGCAGACTACATCCGCTCGCAACTCATGAACCAGGGTGGCGCTTCCTTCGAGCAGGCGCAAGCAGAAGCACAGGCCTACCGGGTAGAGCACGGGCTCGATAAGCCGATGGTCGTGCAATATGCCAATTGGATCACCGGTATCGTGACCCGCGGCGACTTCGGCTACAGCTTCTATTATAACAAGCCAGTGGCGGAGGTCGTGGGCGAAAGATTGCCGCGCACGCTGGCGCTTGCTCTTGTGTGCCATATCCTGGCATCGGTCTTTGGCATCACTTTCGGCATCTGGGCCGCAACCCGCCAGTATTCCTGGATAGATAATGTTCTGTCGGCGGTCTCGTTTCTGGGGATGACCATTCCGCGCTTTCTGATGGCGCTCGTGCTTGTTTACCTGATGGTATTTCATTTTGAAGTGTCGGAGATCGGCAGCTTCTTCTCGCCGCAATATGGGGGAGCCCCCTGGTCATTCGCGAAGATCGCGGATCTGATCCATCACATCTGGCCGGTGGTCGCCATCGCCGTCTTCGGCGGGCTCGCCTACAATATGCGGGTGATGCGCGGCAATCTCCTTGATACTCTGAACGCGCAGTATATCGAAACCGCCCGAGCCAAGGGTCTGTCGGAAGGCTCCGTCATCCTGCGCCATGCCGTGCCGAATGCGCTGCACCCTCTCGTTATGTATCAGGGGGTCGTACTGCCGTACATGCTGAGCGGCGAAATCGAAACCGCGATTATCTTTGCGCTGCCGACCGTTGGGCCCGCGATCGTCGGATCTATGGCGGTTGGCGATGTCTATGTCACCGCAACATTCATGATGGTGCTGGCCGCAACGCTTGTGGTTGGCAATATCATCGCCGACATGCTGCTGGCACTGTTGGACCCAAGGGTTCGCGAATTCGGGAGGGCGTAGGATGGTGGCTGTACACGGATCCGAGACCGAAGCGACCGTTGTGGACAACCGGCAGAAGGCCCACAGCAACGAGAGATACGCCGCGCTGGTATGGCGACGTTTTCGCCGCTCCATTACTGGCATGATCGGGCTCATTCTTATCGTCATGCTGGTACTGATGGCGGTATTCGCTGACTTTTTTGCACCGATGAACCCGATGGAAACGCATGAAAGCTTTTCGCCCCCGCAAGCGATAAGCTTTCACGATAAGGACGGAAACCTCACGCTCACGCCGCGGGTCTATGCCACGGCCGAAACGGGGGAACTCGACCCCGTCACCTTCCAGCCAGTCGTCGGACCTGATCTCGAGCATCCGCGCCTACTCGGCTTCTTAGTGAAGGGAGCGGAATACCGCTTGTTTGGCTTCATCAGCATGGACCGTCATTTCTTCGGATCAACGGATGGCCAGCCGGTGCATCTGCTCGGCACCGATAAATTCGGTCGTGATGTGCTGTCCCGTGCCATTCATGGGGCGCGCATCTCGCTGGCAATCGCGCTGAGCGTTGTCACGGTCGTCACGGTGGTCGGAACCAGCGTCGGCCTGGTTTCCGGCTATTTCGGTGGCGCAGCAGATGCCTGGATACAGCGTTTCGTGGACATAGTTCTGGCTTTTCCGCAATTGCCGCTTTACCTGGCGCTGACTTCGCTAATTCCGGTCACGGCCCCGACCAACGTGTTTCTCACCTTCGTGGTCGTCGTCATGTCGGCGCTCGGTTGGGCCCAGATGTCGCGTGAGGTGCGCGGCAAGACTCTGGCGCTTGCCCGAATAGAATATGTGCGGGCAGCAATCGCCGTCGGTGCCAGCGATCGGCGGATCATTTTCCAGCATATTCTACCGAATGTGATGAGCCACGTCATCGTGGCGGTGTCCCTGCAAATACCGACAGTCATCCTGTTGGAATCCTTTCTTGGCTTCCTAGGCTTTGCTGTGAAGCCGCCGCTGATCTCATGGGGCCTGATGCTACAGGACACGGCCACCTATTCAGTCATCGGTTCCTATCCCTGGATTCTCTCACCCGTCGCGTTCGTGCTCGTCGCCGTCTTCGCCTTTAATGCGCTGGGCGATGGTTTGCGTGATGCCGTCGATCCATATTGAGGAAATTGCCCTATGGCTCTTGCAAGACTGAACGCCTTTGCGCCCGAAACGCGGTTCGATCACGCAAATAGAAATGGAGATCCCATTCTGGATGCACGGCACGTCGCTGTGACATTCAAGGTGGAGCATGGGCAGGTCGAGGCCGTGAAGGACATCTCGTTTCAGCTGTATCAAGGTGAAACCATTGCCATCGTTGGCGAATCCGGTTCAGGCAAGTCGGTCACGGCCCGCACGGTAATGGGGCTCTTGACCAAACGCGCGCGGGTTTCGGCTGATGCGACGATCACTTTCAACGGGCAGAATATCCTGAAATTTTCTCCAAAGGCCCGTCGCGCGCTGCGCGGCAACCGGATCTCGATGATTTTCCAGGAGCCGATGAGCTCGCTGAACCCGCTTTACACGATCGGCAGCCAGATCGTCGAGGCAATCCGAGTGCATTCAAGGATCAGCCGCACAGAAGCAGAAGCGCGTGCCCTTGAACTGCTGCGGCAGGTTCAGATCCCTGAACCCGAGGCGCGTTTGAAACAGTATCCGCATCAGCTTTCCGGCGGCCAGCGGCAGCGCGTGATGATCGCCATGGCGCTGTCCAATGACCCTGATGTGCTAATCGCCGACGAACCAACCACCGCGCTTGATGTCACGGTGCAAGCTCAGATCCTCAACCTGATCCGTGATCTCCAGCAGGCGCGCGGCATGGCGGTGGTGCTGATCACACACGACCTCACCATCGTGCGTAAGTTCTCCGACTATGTCTATGTGATGCAGCATGGCGAAATGCGCGAGCACAACACGACGCAGGCTATATTTGCCGATCCTCGCCATCCCTACACTCAGAAGCTGCTTGCATCGGAACCGCAGGGCCGTGCGCGGCCGCTACCGAACGGGGCTTCGCCGCTTCTGATTGCCCGCGGCGTGAGGGTGTCCTTCATGATGCAACACGGCGGCTTCTTCAAGCCGGACATGCGCGAACTGGTGGCTGTCGACAGCTTGGGATTGACCCTTTGCCGCCATGAAACTCTTGGGATCGTCGGGGAATCCGGTTCCGGCAAGACGACCTTCGGACAATCGCTCCTGCGCCTCAACGAGCCGGCAGCCGCCGAGATCCTGTTTGACGGAGAGCGGGTCGATGGCCGCACACGCAAGCAAATGCAGCCTTTACGCGCCCGCATGCAGATCGTCTTCCAGGACCCGTTCGCCTCGCTCAATCCGCGCATGACCATCGGCCAGATCATCGAAGAGGGCTTGATCGTCAACGGCATCGGTAAAACCCGGGCAGAACGGTTGGACCGGGTTCAGGATGCCCTTGAGGCTGCCGGCATGCCGGGTAATATCCTTTCTCGCTTCCCACACGAGTTTTCCGGCGGCCAACGTCAACGCATCGCTATTGCGCGGGCCGTTGCACTGGATCCTGAATTCATTCTGCTGGACGAGCCGACCTCGGCACTCGATCTGTCGGTGCAGGCGCAGATCATCGAATTGCTGCGTAAGCTGCAAGATGAACGTGGGCTTAGCTACCTCTTCATTTCCCACGACCTCAAAGTGGTGCGGGCGCTCTGCCACCGCGTTATCGTCATGCAGCATGGCCGGATCGTTGATGAGGGTCCCGTAGCCGACGTGCTGTCCAATCCCAAGACCGAATACACCCAGCGGCTTGTAAAGGCCGCCTTCGAAATCGCCTGATTGCAGGAGGACTGACATGGCAAGACATCCCAGAATTACATTCATCGGCGCAGGTTCTACGGTGTTCATGAAGAACATCGTCGGCGACGTATTGCAAAGGCCAGCTCTTTCAGAGGCCACCATTGCGTTGATGGATATCAATACGCAGCGCCTGGAAGAGAGTGCCATCGTCGTCAATAAGCTGATTGCCACACTTGGCGTAAATGCAACGGCCGAGACCTACACCGACCAACGTCGCGCGCTTCAAGATGCGGATTTCGTCGTTGTTGCCTTCCAGATCGGCGGCTATGAGCCTTGCACGGTGACCGATTTTGAGCTGCCGAAGAAATATGGTCTACGCCAGACGATTGCCGATACGCTCGGTGTGGGTGGCATCATGCGGGGGCTTCGCACCGTGCCGCATCTCTGGAAGATCTGCGAGGACATGATGGCGGTCTGCCCCAACGCCATTATGCTGCAATATGTGAACCCGATGGCGATCAACACATGGGCCATTGCGGAAAAATATCCTGCCATCCGGCAGGTCGGGCTCTGCCACTCGGTGCAGGGCACGGCGATGGAACTGGCGCACGATCTTGATATTCCATACGAAGAAATTCGCTACCGCTCCGCCGGTATCAATCACATGGCTTTCTTTCTGGAGTTCGAGCATCGCCAGAAGGACGGCAGCTACCGTAACCTCTATCCGGATCTCGTGCGTGGCTACCGCGAGGGCCGCGCCCCCAAGCCCGGCTGGAACCCGCGCTGCCCCAACAAGGTGCGCTATGAAATGCTGACACGCCTTGGCTATTTCGTGACTGAAAGCTCGGAGCATTTTGCCGAATACACGCCCTATTTCATCAAAGAAGGTCGGGAAGACCTGATCGAAAAATTCGGCATTCCGCTCGATGAATATCCCAAGCGCTGCATCGAGCAGATCGACAGATGGAAGGCGCAGGCTGCCGAATACCGCTCTGCGGAGCGGATCGAGGTGCAGCAATCGAAGGAATACGCGTCCTCCATCATCAATTCGGTCTGGACCGGCGAGCCGTCCGTCATTTACGGCAACCAGCGCAACAATGGCTGCATCACCTCTCTGCCGGCCGATTGCGCTGCGGAAGTGCCATGCCTGGTCGACCATAACGGCATTCAGCCCACCTTCATCGGCGATCTGCCCCCGCAGCTGACGGCCTTGATGCGCACCAACATCAACGTGCAGGAACTGACAGTGCGTGCACTCATGAGCGAAAACCGCGAGCACATCTATCATGCTGCCATGATGGATCCTCACACGGCCGCCGAACTCGACCTCGATCAGATCTGGTCGCTTGTCGATGATCTTCTTGTCGCCCATCGGGCTTGGCTGCCGGACTGGACACAGACTAGCGGCGGATACGCAAAAGCGAGCTGAATGGCCGGCATCTAGGAAGCGCGAAACTGCATTTAAGACCGCAGTTTCGCGGCCCTGTTCAGAATCAGGTTCTCGTTGCGGGCCATGACCGCAGCGGTTCAATTTGCTGTTTTAGATCTCCAACCGTTCTCACCGCAATGCTCTAGAGCGTTCGGATGGAGGAATGCGGAGCGGATAAGGTGCGTCCGTTTCCCTGAAGTGACGGACCACCCAAAATCTGGCGAGAGTCCGGAGTCTCATGTTGGAAGCAGCCGGATTATCTCTGCATCGAAAACCGAAATTGACATCTCTTTCAGTCACTTAATTTCAATTTATACGTAAAAAATTTGCCGAAAGTTGCAATTTCGGAACGTACATCAAAGTCGCAAATGCGTATTGATGCTTGGTATTCCAAGTGAACCGACCGAAAGAAAGAACATGAAACTAATCCTCATGGTGCCCTTTTCTCTGGCAGTCATTTCCCTCAGCGGATGCACTACTGTGCCACAGTCCCCGCAAGGTTCCGTAAAGGCTGCTGATGCTTGCGGTGCCTCCCGATATCAGAAATACGTCGGAGGCCCATCTTCAGCGACGGCAGGCTTAAAGATTCCCGACGAGTCACGGCACTACGGTCGGAATGAACGTGTCGCTACTGATACCCCCTCGCGCCTGAATTTTGTTCATAGCGGCACGGCAACGGAAGCTGTGACGGATCCAAAGTCGACTGTGATACGCGTTTTCTGCGGTTGACGGCTACAAAGACGTTACGACTTGTCTGAACGCAATATACCCCGCCGCAATAGCGGCGAGGCCTCTTCAGTCTGCAGATCCGCACCTGATTTCTATTTTTTGACGAGCGCATCCATGGGGACTGGCTCTGAAATGGTCCAGTTGCCAACGACACTCGGCTTGCCGTTCTTTGTTTCGACAATCAGGTAGCGGGCCTGGTTCTGATGATGCAGTTCCTTGGTAAAAGTGCGTGGCCCGAAGAGCGTCGGTTCGGCATTCATTTTTTCAAGCTCACTCACAACGGCGTCGGCGTCCGTTGTCTTGGCTCGTTCGACTGCCTTTGCCCACACATCGATCATCGAATAACCCGGATAAACGTATTGGCTGGATGGATCCGTGCCGGTCTTTTTCTTGTATGCTGCGTTGAATTTTTGGACTTCCGGGTTGGGGTCGTCACCGTAGATGGAGCCCTGGACCGGGGTGTAGAAGTTCGACAGGTCAGGCACAGCCGATAGCCAGTAGCTGCCATCGACCCCTGAACCGTTGAGGATCATCGAGTTGATGCCGGCGGCACGGATCTGTTTGATGGCCGAGACAGCGCCCGGCATCATCGTGCATAGCATGATCGCGTCAGGTTCCTGGGGCAGCGATTTGATGCGTGTGATCTGTGCGGCAATCGAGGCATCGTCGTTCTTGAACGTGTCCTGGCCCACGAGCTTGGCGCCCTGAGCTTCAAGTTTCGGCATCATCCAGTCGAAGCCGTCGCAGATGCCCTTGTTGTATTCCGTCCAGGTGTCGAGCAGGCGATAGAAGGTCTTCGCCTTTTTATCCTTGAATGCCCATTCCGCCATCGTCGCACCCTGCACTGCGGCAAGAACTGACGCCGAGAAGCTATGCGGGCCGACACCCTGTATGCCCGCCTTGACCGATTCAGCGCATAGGAAGAAGGATATAAGGCCGGCATCTTCGGCTGCGAGCGCAGCCGGCGCGCCGAAATCGTAGTCGCAGGAGACCACAACCAGCTTAGCACCTTGGTCGATGACCGACAGGCCGGCCTTTGCACCTTCGGCACGGTCAGACTTGGTGTCGGCCGAAACCACTTTAATCTTCTTGCCGAGCAGGCCGCCGGCCGCGTTGATCTCGTCGATACGGATCATCGCAGCGTCCTCTGCAGGCTTGTCGTAGGCTTCCATGAAGCCGGAAGAGGCGGTGGCGAAGCCGACCACGATTTCACTGTCGTCGGCCATTGCGGGATGGGCGCCGATGGCGAATACCAGGGCGAAAGCTGACGCGATAAAACTTCTCAGGTATGCCATTAGCTGTTCCTTTTTTATCACCAGAGGGATTTCCGCCGGCTATTTATGGCGATTGCGATTGAAGAACGTGATCTCGCGATTACCGATCAGACCGGCCGGTCGAAGCGCGAGAATCACGATCATGATGACGCCGAGGGCGATTTCCTGAAGCCCCTTTGGAAGCGCAAGAGTGATTGAGCCGATAGGCACGCCCGCCTCAAACCAGCGCAAAGCTTGGATGAGAGCGGAAAGCAGGACGACCCCAATCACCGCACCCGACAGGCTGCTCATGCCACCGACGACGAGCATCGACAGCGTGATGAAGGTAAGACCGAGGTAGAAGGTATCTGGTGTGACGACACCGATGGAATGGGCCATCATTGCTCCGCCGAGGCCTGTGACTGCACCGGATATGGTGAAGGCAACCAAGCGCTCTTTGGGAATATCGACGCCGGAGGCCGCAGCGGCCGTCGGCTCGTCACGGGCGGCGCGCAGAGCAAGGCCGGCACGTGAAATAGCATGTGCCCAGGCGATGAAGATTGCGACGACGGCGGCGATGACGTAAGGCCAGATGGCTCGAACGATCGGAATGCCGACGACCGACGACGTGGCGCCCGTCACATTTTCCCAGTTGGAATAGACGGTGTTGATCATGGCAAGTACGGCGAAGGTGGCGATTGACGCTGCGATGCCGGATAGGCGCATCAGGACTTTTCCCAGTATCAGCGCCGCCAACCCGGCAAATAGCGCAGCAAATACAGCGGATTCCCAATAGGGTAGCTTGGTGTCCAGCAACCAAGCCGGCAATCCCGGCAAAGCACTCTTTTTCATCATAGGGCTGATGGTCAGCCATGCAGCGGCATAGGCGCCCAGACAGGTGAAGCCAATGTGGCCGAAACTGAGCACACCGGAGTTGCCGATGAAGATATAGAGGCCCACAACGAGCGTCACTCGGACGAAAACGTCGATCACCGCCTGGTTGAGGGGCCTGGAGCCGGTCATGACAGTCAGACAGGCTATCACCACAATCAGCAGTGAAAGCAGGATCGGCGTCATTATTGTCTTGCGCGCAAGCCAGAAGCGCGGCGGCTTTTTCCGTGGAGCGAGTTCGTCCGGCAAGGTGGGAACAGTGACTGTTGTCATGGGATCAGACCCTTTCCTTGGTGCCGCGCGCGGCGATCAAACCTTGCGGACGGAAGAGGAGGATGAGGATAACGGCGCCGTATACAAAGGCATCACGAAACGGACGTGCATCCACCGGCAACACGACCTGCATGACGACGGACGCAGCGCCGAGCAGGAAGCCGGCAAGGACTGCGCCAGCCAGGCTGCCGAGACCGCCGATCACGGTGGCGATGAAAGCCATCAGCATGATCGAAGCGCCCATCTGGATGTCGGCCGTCCCGGTCTGGCTGCCAAAGATCATTGCAATAGCGCCAGCAAGCGCTCCGGAAAGGGCAAAAGCGGCCATAATCACGCGATTGGCTCGGACGCCAAGCATACGGGCCATGGAGAAATTTTCTGCTGCGGCCCGCATTTCAAGGCCGAAGCGGGTCCGCCGCAGGAACAGCGAGAGACCAATCAGGATAAGCACCGTCGCAACGATGGTCATTAACTGCAGCAGCGGAAGCCGGGCTCCGAAGATCTGCACCGGCTGCGAAAGCGCAGGCAGTAGTGAGATGGACTTGGGTCGGCTTGTGAACAGCATCAGCAGGAAGTAGCGGATGACAAAGCCGAGCGCGAAGGAGGCGATCATCATCGTCGCCGGATTGGCGCGGCGGAAGTGACGGAAGACGACGATCTCGCAGAGCACAGACAGCCCTGCCCCGACGGCGAGAATCAGCGGGATCAGCAGGAACCATGGCAGGTTGCCGGCAAAGACAAGGGCTATCGCGTCCGTGGAAGGCCATAGCAGCGCAAAGATGCAAAAAGCGATGACATCGCCATGGGCAAAATTGACCAGCCGCATGACGCCAAAGATCAGCGCGATGCCTAGCGCGCCAAGAGCATATAGAGATCCAAAAGACAATGAATCGAAGATAATTTGGAGCATCTCAGTGTTCCTCGTAGCCGAAATATGCGGCCTGAACGGCTTCGCTATTGCCGAGGACGCGCGCGTCTCCGTCGAGCACTATCTCGCCGCCGCGCATGAGGATCATGCGACCGCCAACCATGAGTGCACGGGCGAAGCTTTGCTCGACGATCAGCAGCGTCAGGTTACGCTGCGCTTGCAGCGCGATCAGCCGCTCATAGACTTGATCGGTGATGTTCGGAGCTAGCCCGAGCGATGGCTCGTCAATCGCGATCAGGCGGGGATTGGTCATCAGCGCGCGGCCGATGACGAGCATCTGCTGCTGGCCGCCCGAAAGTAGGCCGGCCTGGCCGTTGCGGCGCTCCTTCAGGATCGGGAAGATATCATAGACAGCTTCGAGTTCGGTGGCGGCACGACCGCGCCAGCCGCTTTCGCGAGCGCGCATGCCTGTGCCGACCATAAGGTTCTCCTCAATTGTCAGAGAACCGAAGACCTCGCGGCCCTCCGGCACCATGGAAAAGCCAAGGCGGGCGATGTCTTCCGGCGCCATGCCGGTGATATCTTGTCCCGCGAACTCTATTCTTCCCGCTGCCGTGGGCGTCACGCCTGCGATGGCGCGCATCAGCGACGATTTACCTGCACCATTCGGGCCGGTAATGAAGAGGATTTCCCCTTCCTGCATTGCAAACGACACGTCGCGTACGGCGGTGAGCCGCCCATAGCGGATGGCGAGATCTGAGACAGCAATTATGCTCATTGGAGCGTCTCCGCGACGGGCAAATCGTTGGTGGCGGCAGTGCCCATGTATGCATGCCGCACTTTTTCGCTGGCACGGATGGCGGCTGCCGTTCCCTCCTCAATGACCGCGCCGGAATCCAGCACGACGATATGGTCGCAGAGCCCGAGGACGAGGCCGACATTGTGTTCAATGATCAGCACACCGCAGCGAAGCTCGCGGGCGATCCGACGCACCAGCGCCGACAATTCAGCCGCTTCGTGACTGCTCATGCCGGCGGCAGGCTCGTCGAGAAGAATATAGGCCGGGCGGCCTATCAGGGCGCGTCCGATGGCAACCCGCCGCTCGTCGGTGTAGGGCAAGGTCCCAGCGATGCGCGAGCCGAGCGCGCCGATGCCGATCCACTCGAGCATGGCTTCGGCTTCCGCAACGGCGGTGCGTCGGCTCATACCCAATCCGACGCCGGTCACTTCCAGATTGTCGATGACCGGCAGATCGCGGAAAAGCCGTCCGCCCTGAAAAGTTCTTGCAATCCCTCGGCGCCGCACCTGATGAGGTTTGAGGCCTGCGAGCGACGATCCGTCAAGCTTGATTGCACCCTCGGTCGGCGCCTGAAATCCCGTCAACACATTGACCAGCGTGGTCTTGCCGGCTCCGTTCGGACCGATCAAACCGCTGATGTGTCCCGGCGTAATGTCGAGCGTCACCGATGACAGCGCCTTGAGCCCGGCAAAGGTAACGGAAACATTGTGCGTACTTAATTGATTCATAAGGCCCAGTTCCTTGTATTGTGACGGAATGGGCATGCGGAGACGGGCCGTATTCGGCCTTTAAATCTCGACAATGTTCCCCATCGGTTCCGGCGATCTCTTCGGATCACTTGCCGCCCAACTTCACGCCGTTTTACTGCTTCGTCTTGTCGCTGCGCGTGCCGGACTTTGTCATTCAGCGTTAAGAAGAGCCGCAGTTGGCCGATCGCCCCTCTCCGCGTCTCCGCCCCCGCCGGAGCCGTACCGAGCGCCTCAGACGGTTGGACCACCTTTGCGTTCGCGTTCATCGCTTGACGGCCGCACGAACTGCCGACCAGATAGACGCAGGAATTGGCTATCTCTGCACTGCGGAGCGAGAAGTGCGGCATAAAGCGAATAAACCGCGTCCCTGCCGATATGCAGGCTTACTTCGGCGTCCATCCCCGCCAAACCGCGGAAGGTGCATTCCTCGGTCATGCAGCCCATCAGGGCGCCGATGTCCCGCGCACGAGTAACTGGTGAAGAATGTCGAGCCGTCGGCGGTTAGGGTTTCCTTGACCGGGGCATCATCTCGCCGCCGCTCAAGCCAGGCCTTCTGCAGCGACGGCAGCCGGAAGTCGATCAAGTGTCCTGCCCATGCGCGCCATGATCTCAGTGATGTCGTCCGACGTGACGATCAGCGGCGGGCAAAGCGCCAGCTGGTCGCCGATGGCGCGGAATATAAGCCCTTCTTCATGCCCGATGGCTGAAGCGATGGCTCCTGCCCTGCCGATCTTTTCGAATGGCTTGCGCGTGGCCTTGTTGGAAACGAGCTCAACCGCGCCGATCAAGCCCGCGCCGCGGGCCTCACCCACGAGCGGATGGTGAGCGAAGGCCTGAAGGCCGGCCTGAAACTGCGCTTCGAGCCGCGCCGCACTGCCGATCAGGTCGCGTTCCTCAATGATCGCAAGGTTTTCGAGCGCAACCGCCGAGGCTACGGGATGACCGGAGGCGGTGAAGCCATGGCCGAAGACACCGATCTTTTCCGAATTGTCTGCAATCGCCTGATAGATAGCGTCGGAAAACATGACGGCGGCAAACGGCATGTAGGATGACGTGATCTGCTTCGACAACGTCATGATATCGGGCGTGAAACCGTATTTCTGGCAGCCGAACGACTTACCAAGGCGGCCGAAGCCGCAGATGACTTCGTCGGAAACGATGAGAATGTCGTTGGCCCGGCAGATGCGCTCAACGCCTTCCCAATAGCCGGCCGGAGGTGGCAGCACGCCGCCCGCCGCCATCAGCGGCTCCCCGATGAACGCGGCAATGGTGTCGGCCCCCTCTGTCGAGATGACGGTTTCCAGCTCGGCAAGCAGGCGCGCGGTAAATGCTGCCTCGTCTTCGCCTTCGGCACCGAAGCGGTAGAAATGGGGGCATGTCAGATGATGAACCGGAATGGCCGGCAAATCGAAGTCGCGATGGTTCACCGGCAGCCCGGTAAGGCTACCCGAAGCTATGGTAATGCCGTGATAGCCCTTGATGCGTGACAGGAACTTCTTTTTGTTAGGGCGGCCGAGCGCATTGTTCATGTACCAGACCATCTTGACGATAGTGTCGTTGGCTTCCGAGCCGGAGGAGGTGCAGAACACGCGATTGATGTTCGGCGGGGTCATTTCCACCAACTTCTCGGCAAGGCGGATTGATGGTTCGTGCGACTTGGAGGAGAAGGTGTGATAGTACGGCAGCTTTAGCATCTGCTTGTACGCAGCCTCTGCCAGCCGTGGTTCGGAAAAGCCGACGGCGACGGACCAAAGGCCAGCGAGCCCCTCGATATACTCCTTGCCCCGCTCGTCATAGACGCGGATGCCTTCCCCGCGATCGATAACGAGCGGACCGGTGCGCTCGTGCTGGCGCAGGTTCGTGTTTGGATGCAGGGTCGTAGCAATGTCTGCGGCGGCAAGTGAATTGGAAAGAACGGTCATCTCAAGATCTCACAGGCTGGAGCTGATAGTGGTGATGGTTTGCATTCAAGAGTTCTTCGATAATCTACGTCCAGACGTCGCGACCAAGCAGGTTTGTTTGGCGCCGCCAAACGGCGAGATCGCGTTGGATCAGGTCGTCATCGATACCGCTCACGCCCGTCGAACGCATGGAAGCCATGGGCAATGTTGGACAGGTGCACTGTGGCATGATCTCCGCATCGTTGCCGAAGCGCGAGTTGCCGTAGCTCTCGCATATGTCGCAGTGCCACCTCATCAGAACCTTTACTTCTTGTACTGACGTCACCCGCCCCGCAGTTTATCTCAGCCCAGCGTATTGGCCGCCCAGCTCACCGCGATATGTGGATGGACGGGAGCGGGTTCGCGGTCATGTATCAACTGCAGTACCCGCGGTGGTGTAAGCGGCAGCTGCGATACAGGCTTGCCGATCGCGCGGGCAACGGCGCAGGCGATGGCCGAGCCGACAGCGAGGATCGGAACCTCGCCAGCCCCCTTGGTGCCGAGCGGCCCCATCGACGGTGCCCCCTCATAGAGGTCGGCGACAACGGGAACGACATCCTGAGCGAGCGGCAAGCGATAGGTTTCGAAACTATCCTGGGCGATGCGGCCATCATCCGTGATCGTGATCTCCTCGTGGAGCGCGTAACCAAGCCCCTGCACAACGCCACCCTGGATCTGGCCCATGATGGCGCGTCGGTTGAGGGCGCGGCCGACATCCTGCACGACTCGGTAGGCGAGCACTTCGACGTGCCCGGTATCCGCATCGACTGCCACCTCCGCCTCGTGAACGACAAAGACCGGGATATCCAGAGCATCGATGAAATGGCCCATCGCGCAACCGGACATGGCCGGCGTATTCTTAGCAGTGAAGCTGCCTGTGCCGCTGATCGGCCCTGTTGTCGCCTGCGCATGGGCGACCACTGTTGGAATTGATATTCCGGAACCGGGGCGGTCAACGATTTCCACCCGGCCCTCTCGCAAGACGAGCCTTTCTGGCGCGGTTTGCAACATCTCGCTTGCGGTACGCAACAGCTTTTCCCTAACTTCCGCAGAGGCATCGATGCTTGCCGCACCGATGGAAACCGTGGTGCGACCGCCTCCGACGCCCGCGTCGAGTCCTGCGGCGTCCGTGTCGGCCTCGCGGACCACGACCTGCTCCGGCCGCAGTCCAAGCTGTCCGGCGACGATCTGAGGCAGCGACTGCATCATCGTGCCAGAACCGATTTCGACACCTGACGTTACCAGCGTCGCGCTGCCGTCGGCATTCAGGTTGATTGTTGCGGCAGAGGGCCCGACGAAGATGAACCAAGTGCCGACTGTCGTTGCGCGACCGTAAAGACGGCGATCCGCCTTTTCCTCAACCGTACCAGTCGTTGCCCGCAACACCTCCATGCGCTCCAGCATCGGACGTAGAACGCTGCCTTCGAAGACCTGGCCCGTCGGCCCCAGGTCGCCATTGCCTAAGACATTGCGTTTGCGGAATTCCAGAGGGTCTATGTCGAGCGCGGCGCAGATTTCATCTGTATGCCGTTCCAACGCGAAGCCGTTGTAGACACCATTACAGGCGCGAAAAGCACCATTGGGTGGCGTGTTCGTATAGACCGCGCGGCTGACCAGCCGCACGGCGCCCAGCCGATAGCTGCCGCCAAGCGTATGCGATGTCATGGTGGTGAGAAAAATCTGCTCACCGCCATAGGCACCACAGTCCATCAGCACGACCGCCTCGCGTCCGACGATCTCGCCATCGGCCGTCAAGGCTGACCGGATGGCAATTTCCGCGTTCTCGCGACACAAGCATGTGGCCATCTCCTCCTGCCGGCTGTTCTCGATCATAACCTTGCGGCCCGTCAACCGGGCAAGAAGCGCTGCGATCGGTTCGATGGAGGCATCAAATTTAAGCCCAAACGCGCCGCCCACAGGCGGGACGGTGACCCGCACGCGGCCGGGCGGCAGCTGCATCACCCGACCGGTGACGTTGCGCACGGTCCATGGCACCTGAGTGGACGCCTCTATATGGGCACGCCCATCCTCCCAACTGCCAATCGCCACGCGGGGTTCAAAGGGAACATGGCTCTGCCTGCCCACCGTGAAGCAGCTTTCGATGATGGTTACGTCATCACGCGCGAAGGCGGCATCGACATCCCCGCGGACCGACTTCGCCTCCCAGGCAATGTTGCCGGCACGAGCGCCCCCCTCTGAGAGCACGTCGTAGCTGCGCCAGTCCTCGTGCAGGAGGCGCGCACCTGGAGCCAGCGCCTCGGCCATCGTCAGGATCGGTGCCAGCGGCTCTACTTCGAGGATGATTGCCGCAAGAGCGGCCCGGGCCTCTGCTTCGGTTTCGGCTGCAATCGCGGCAATCGGCTCTCCATTATATCGGATGACGTCGGTCGCAAACAAAGGATGATCGGCGATACCTATGCCGTAGTTACCGGGCGCATCCAAGCCTGTCGCAATGCCCAGAACACCGGGGCAAACTAAGGCTGCCGACACATCCAGCCGCACGATGCGTCCGGATGGTACGTTCGAGCGCAGTAGAACGGCATGCAGCATGTCCGGGCTGGTGCGGTCGTTTGTATATTTGGTCCGTCCACGCAGCTTGTCACGCGCATCGCGGCGCGGAAGATCCATAACGGTCGCCGAAACATCATCCATGGACTGGTCCTTCTTTCGGCATGGCGAGGAAATCCATGATCGCATCGATGATGCGCTCGTAGCCCGTGCACCGACAGATGTTGCCCACCATCGCCGCTTTCACTTCTGTCCGGGTCGCAGATGGATTTTCCCTTAGGAATGGAGAAAGGCTCATGATCATTCCAGGGAAGCACATGCCGCACTGGACAACATCGGCGGCCAGGAAGGCGGCCTGGAGTGAATGAAGCGGACCGTCGCCCGTCGCCATCGACTCTATCGAGTTCACGATCGCCCCATCCAGCAGGCCTATGGGCCTGAGGCAGGACATGACCGCCTGTCCATCGATATCGACAGTGCAGGCCCCGCAGAAGCCCTCACGACATACAGCCTTGGTGCCCGTCAGGAAACGTTCACTCCGCAGAACATCCACCAGCGGCGTCATCGGATCGCCGCTGAAGCGGTAGGAGGAGCCATTGATACGAAGTGACACGGTCATCGACCGACCTCCCTGTTTAAAAGGACCGACATACTGCGACGGACAAGGGCCGGGAGTACCTGCCTGCGATACCAGCCATCCGCCTCGATACCGTCCCGGCCTTTGAAGTCATTGCTCTCCACAGCCAGCGCTTCGGCACTTTTGGCGTCAGCAGGCCTGCCGCCGGGCTGTGCGGCAAACGCCTTTTCAAGGGCTGTCCAGCGGCGCCCGACATCTTCGACAGACCCGACCGCCGCGCAGATTTTTCCGTCGGCACAAAGCGCGAGTGAAACGATGGCTACAGGATAATCGCCAGCCCGGCGCAAAGGCAACCGCGCGTGGGCACTGGCAAGGATATCGCGGCGGAGGAACACTTTGGATAACATCATATCGGTCAGGAGCCTCTTGCGGTCCGCAAGAAATGAAAAGAATGGAATGACCAAGGTGCCGTCCACGCCTTGCAGTTCGACTGTCGCCTCTACCGCCAAAAGCGCTGGTACGAGGTCCGCAGCGGAGAAATCCTGCGTGCAAAGATTGCCGCCAATGGTCGCGACTCGACGCACCGCAGGGTTGGCTGCGCTCGCTGCAGCAGCAGCCACAGCCTCCAGCCCGGCGAAGCCTGCCAGAGACCGACCCAGTTCCTGATGGCTCACCGCCGCGCCGATCACGATGCGATCTGCTTCAATATCGACAGTGTTAAAGCCGGCTAGCTTGTGCAGAGAGACCAAAGCGCTGGGAAGCGGACGGCCACGCCGCGGATCGCGCATCAGCCATGTACCGCCAGCCAGAATCTTTGCGCCCTGCCCAACTGCGGCAAGCGCTTCTTCGATACTGCCCGCAACGATCAACGACCGGTCCCGATTATCGAACATCCTCTAGTAACCTCAAATGCCGTCTTGTGCGGCGTTGCAGCCTACTGTCTCAGTTAAGCGCTCATGTGAAATAGGAGTCTCTCTTGAATTTGATATCGGTAAACCGACAAGAGACCGGCGGGCGCGACCTAAGCGAGCGCCAATCGCCAGCATCTGGTTCACGTCCAGTGGGCTACACTGCGCTTCTCGAAGCTTTCCCGGAACTGGGCCGTCGTCTTTTCCAGCACGTCTCCGCTTTCCCATTCGAGGATGACGGCAAAGCGGCGAACAGCATCGAGGGCGTTTATCTCGCCAGCCTTGTAACGCAACGAAACCTCGGTCGGGTCCATTCTAGCCCATTCCTTCCGCTGGCGGCGGATGTCGGCCCGGACTGCTTCCGTAGCGGGCAAGTCGATCTCGTATGCGCAGATGTCGCGGTCTATCACCACCAGCACCACCCCATAATCGACGACCGCCCGTTCGATCGAAACGTAATCGTCGATGACATCCTCCAGCACTTGCCGCGGATCACGCTCCAGCGGATCGCCAAAGCCTCCCCCGCCAGCCGTCGGGCGGGCGAATTCATCACCTGTAAAGACTGGATAGTCGGAGAATACCGAGCCGAGCCATGTATCGGTCTCTTCACCGGCGCGGCGAATTGTCAGGCCGTGGGGCATGGACGGGAGCCCACCCTCGACGCCCCAAACCACTGCACGCTCTCGGTCGCAGATGTAGGACATGACAGCGTTCTCGGCTTCCAGCAGCACGGACGTCTTCTGAACGCCCACGCCGCCGCGCCACTTGCCCGGACCGGCCGAATCCTGCTTGATCTGGAATTCGACAGTTCTTGTGGGATTGACGCGTTCATTGCCTTCGTTCGGCTGGGACATGAGACCTGTGCCGAAGCAAGCGGTGGTCACGTCGGCACCGTCCTTGCCGTTGCGTCCGCCCCAGCCGCCCGGCAGCCACTCATAAAACATGAAGATCGGCTTTTCTGGCTTGCGCGCATCGCGGCCACCGGCCAGCAGATACTCGAGATTGAAAGCGCAGGCGATCGCCCGTTCAGGCATGATCTGCGACCACATCTCAAAAATCGCGTTCATGATCTTCTCAAATGGCATGAGAAAGCCGGTGACCGCAACCGGCCACTCGGCGCTGACGACGCTATTGTTCGGTGCCGTCAATTGGATCATCCGGTAAAAGCCGCTGTTGAGCGGCAGATCCGGGAAGAAGGTTTTCATGCCAGCGACAACAGCGGAAAATGTCGCTCCTGGCGCGGAGTTGTACATGGAAGCGATCGTCGAATGACTGCCTGTGAAGTCGTAATGCACAGCGTCGCCCTTGATCGTCATCTTGATGCGGATCGGGATCATTCCCTCTCCTGCCCCCAGATCACGGTCGATGTAATCGACAGTCTCCCAAGTGCCATCGGGCAATTCGGCCAGACGCTTGCGCACGGCGCGCTCTACATAGTCCTGCACTTCCTCCATTCCGCGGGTGACCTTGCCGCGGCCATACTTCTTGACCAGCCGCAGGAGTTCACGCTCGGCGGCCTGTGTCGCTTGCGCCTGTGAATGGATGTCGCCGATGATCGAGGCAGGATCACGGGTATTGGCAGCAATCAGATTGGCAACATCCGAGCAGAAACGGCCGGCCTGGAACAGCCGAACCGGGGTAATGCGCATGCCTTCCCGGAACATATCGCGCGCCGTGACATCAAACGAGCCGGGCACAGAGCCGCCGAGGTCCGACCAGTGCCCGTTGGATTGTGAAAAGCCGATCAGCACGTCCTCATCGAAGATCGGGCGAACGAGGCGGACGTCGCTGAAATGGGTGCCGCCAGCATAAGGGTCGTTAATTGCATAAACATCCCCAGGCGCCATGTCATTTTCGAAAACGCGGATCACCTCTTTGCAGGTATTGTGCAGCGTACCGACGTGGACGGCGATGTCGTAGTTGCCCTGCGCCACGGAATTGCCGTCGGCATCATGCAGCGCGTTGGAGAAATCGCGATTGTAGATGACAAAGGAATAGCAGGTACGCAGCATCTGCTCGGCCATCTGATCGACGGTGGTGATGAAGGAGTTCTTGAGGACTTCAAAGGTGACTGGATCGAGGCTCTGTTCGGGTTCCATAGGATTGGTCATCTCTTAGCCTTTCGTTCCGATTAGAATATTCAGGTATCCATCAATGCGGGCGCTCATGTCCGGCGGGATGACCGTGGTGGAATCGAACTGTTCCACGATGGCCGGACCACGAAAGTTCGCCCCTGCTGTGAGTGTTTCGCGCTGATAGACGGCTGCCTCGTAAGCAACTCCGTCAAACCAAACAGGTCGGCGTCCTACGGGGTCTGGAGCATGCTCGCGGATTTCGTATTTCGGGAGTTCCGCCTTCGGAACGATGCCGATGGCCTTGATGGCGATGCGGAAGATGGAGACTGGCGCCTCATCACGGCGATAGTTGAATTCGCGCTCGTGTTCGGCATGGAACGCCTCGATCAACATGCCGACGCTTTCGATCCTGGCAGGGGCGTTGACGCCAAGCGAACGCCACTGGCCCTGGTACATCATCTCGACCGTGCGCTGCATCGCCATGTCTGCCGCCGCGATACCCTCGTGGGCAAGTCGCTCGGCGGCCTGCGTTTCCATGCGGACGAACGCGATCTCCATCTCCTCCGCCGACACGATGGAAGCGTCTGTCATAAAACTTTCGGAAAAATCGTGCTGCACATCCACAAGCAGGCAGCCGAGTGCTGAGGTAACCCCTGGATTGGGCGGAACGATAACCGTTGGAATCGAAAGCTCCTTTGCTACCGCTGCACCGTGCAAGGCGCCCGCACCGCCGAAAGCGACCAACGCGAAATCGCGCGGGTCGTAGCCTCGGCTGATTGAAAGCAGCCGTACCGCATTCGCCATATTGGCATTGGCGACGTATACGATGGCTTCGGCAGCCTTGTGCAATTCCATGCCGAACGGCACGGCAACCGTTTCCTGGACTGCTTGCGATGCAAGAGCGGGATCAAGCGTGATCTTGCCACCTGCAAGGCTGTTGCCGAGGCGGCCGAGCACCACATTGGCATCTGTGTTCGTCGCCACACTGTTACCGTTGCGATAGCACGCTGGCCCTGGATAAGCGCCTGCAGACTGGGGGCCGTTACGCAGCGAGCCACCCTCGTCCTGCCAGGCCAGTGAACCGCCACCGGCGCCAATGGTCAACACCTCGATCGAGGGGAAGCGTATGGGGTAGCCAAACTCTATATACCAGTCCTTGGTGATGCGTGATTGACCGTTCCATGCCAGCGACACGTCGGTACTGGTTCCACCCATGTCGAACCCGATGGAATTGGGAAAGCCGCAAAGATTGCCGATGAAGCGACTGGCAATGGCACCTGCAGCAATACCGGAACCGGCGAGCCGCGCCGAAAAGTCCCTGACGCTGGTCGGGGTCATGACGCCTCCGCCCGAATGCAGCAGCAACAGGTCGCGTTGGTAGCCGCCGGCTGCCAGTTTTTCGCTGAGATGAGACACATAATCGACCACGACCGGCGCGCAGACGGCATTTGCCATGGTGGTCGAAAACCGCTCATGCTCGAAAATCTCCGGCATAACCTCTGACGAGATCGAGACCGGCAGGCCTGGCATCACTTCCTTGATGATCTCCCGCATGCGGCGCTCATTGACGCCATTGACATAGGAATTCATGAAGCAGACTGCGATCGACTTTACCTCGCGCCTTTTAAGGATACCCGCCACCCGGTAGGCTTCCGTTTCATCCAACGGCTGCAACACGACGCCTTCGGCATCGACGCGTTCGCCGACGGTCAGGCGGTCGCGGCGGGGGATGTAGGGTTTGGCGACGTCCTTATAGGTATCCCAGAGGTCTTCCTTATTGGCGCGACGGATCTCCACGACGTCGCGGAATCCCTCGGTGCAGATCATCGCCGCTCGCGGCAGACGGCGGGTGATCAGGGCATTGGTCGCAACGGTCGTGCCATGGGAGAACATTGTCACCTTGGAGAGGTCGATCTTTGCCTGCTCGATCCCGTTTAGAATTGCGCGCATCGGGTCGTCGGGCGTCGATCCAGTCTTCTCGATGCGGATCGCCCCGGTTTCCTCGTCCATGATGCAGATGTCGGTGAAGGTTCCGCCGACATCCACGGCCACTCTAGTCTTTGTCATGCTCAATCCTCTCGGCCCGGTCGGCCAGGCACAATTCGCCGTGGCCAGCCCCGTCACAGGGCGTCGTGTCTTTTGTTGTTAGCTTAGGAGGGATGTCGAACTATCCGCAGACGCGCAGATGTTCACGCTCGTCGTCAACGATAAGACGACGGCCCCCAAGGTTCTCGGATGTTCAATGAATTACGGCTTCAGCAACGTCAGTGCCGGAGCGATATTCCCGCCGCTCTTGCTCGCAGTGCGGCTTCCCGACGGGTGTCCCCCGGAGAGCAGCCAAAACGCGTGCGATAATGTCGGGAAAATTGCGACTGGTCGGCAAAACCCCACCGATAGGCGATTTCCGCGATCGTCGCTGTCGACGTCACAGACATTAGTTCTTCGGCGCAGTGGTCAAGTCGACTGTCGCGAATAAAGCCATTGATGGACTTCTTGTTTTCCTGGAAAAGTCCCTGAAGGTAGCGAAGCGAGATGCCGCCATGATCCGCGACTGCCTGCGGACCGAGCCCGTGGTTCTTGATGTTGTCGCGGATATACTGCTCAGCGCGATGGAGATGCCCAGCCCTGATCGAGGAGACGTTGCTGTCGAGTACACGGTCGTCGCTGACGATCGACAGGCACAACATTTCGAGAATATAGCGACCGGTCATTTCCCGGGCTGCCTCATCAATCTCGCCAACGCGACCGATCGTGGTGCGGACGGTGTCGAGGAAAAGTGCCGCAATGCCGCGTGTCGCATCGAAACTCAGGGCGCTGAAGCGGTCGGTCGAGCCTATGCGTGACCGCACACCAGAAGAGGGAACCTTCAGGACCCAGAGGGCATTTCGCTGGCTATGCCAGAATTCATAAGGTGCATCGCCGCGCTCCAGGATGAAGCCACCAGGCTTGCACTTAACGCTGCGGGAGCCCTGCGAAAAATTGACTTCGCTCAACTCAGGCACTGAGATCAGAAGGCTGGCGTGACGTTCGTTCACGAAATGCCGTCGGTGGCGTTTATAACTAACCGCGTCGCATGTCATTCTCGAGACCCCGATCAGACCGAGGGACCACGTTTCCAGTTCACCGCTGAATTCGCACCGGTTGCGATACTCGGTATCGAGCGGGAAATATGTTTCGGTTACCGCAGCCTGCCAAGCGTCACCCCCGGCACGGCCTCCAATAGAGTCGACTGTGTATCTCATGCCTCGACATTCCCCTGATGGCCCGGCTTTCCGGTTCCTGTTATTGACAGCACGATACATCAATTTTTCCGGCCGTATTGGCAGAAAACGCACAAATTTGTGGAGCTCTCTGCACTCCCCGTGCGGCGATCAGCAGTGCACCGAGGCCCAACGGAACCTGACCTTTCACTAAGTCAGCGCATATTGGCATGGCGACTCCCGCAGCTCGGTCTCGGCTTTTGAAAGCTAGGATAGAAAGTCAGACAATGAGCAACTGGACCCGTGGATCTAGCTTCTCTCAGGTTCAATTGACGAGAAGCGTTCACAACCGAGATCGGTTGCCGGGCCGCAAGACGGCTAAGCCATCGACACTCGCCGCATTGCGAAGGAACTAATACACGCAGATGTAGTTAGAGGGTCTCTATAACCGAAATTATGAGGAGACCTCCAATGGGCCGCGGCATATTACTCTGGATGCTAGGTGTTCCCCTTCCAATCATCGTCCTCCTCGCTATCTTTTTACGATAGGAATGGTGATGTCCTTAACGAACAACGCAGGCGTAATGCCTGTTGAATCCTCAAAAACGGCAATGGCTTGGGGGCCGATCATTGGTGGCGCGGTTGCGGCAACAGGGATCACGCTGATCCTGCTCCTTCTCGGCTCCGGATTTGGTCTCACCATGGTCTCTCCGTGGTCGGGAGAGAGCAGTTCAGCTGCCACTCTTGGCGTTACGGCAGCGATCTGGCTAGTCGCGGTTCAGTGGTTGTCTTCCGCCCTCGGTGGCTATCTGACCGGACGTCTGCGAACGAAGTGGGCGGCGGTCCATACTGACGAGGTGTTTTTCCGTGACACCGCACACGGTTTCTTAAGCTGGGCACTCGCTACTATACTGGTTATGGGTTTCCTTGCTTCATCTCTGACGTCCCTTGCAGGTGCTGGTGCATCCGCTGTGGGATCTGCAGCATCTGTGACGACCATGGCCGGAGCGGCGTCGTCCGCGGGTTCGACCAATTCCTCTGATCTGTCGACGTCTTATTTTACAGACGCACTATTGCGGCCTGAACGTGTATCGGCAGAAGCAAGAACAAATGATGCAGCTGCAACGTCCGAAGTATCCCGCATTCTTCTCCACGGCGCTGTAAATGGCGAAGTTCCAGAACCCGATCGCGCCTACGTCGCCAATATAGTCTCGGCGCGAACAGGTCTAAATGAAGCGGACGCCCGCGCTCGTGTAGATGCAGTTCTGGGACAAATTGATGCTGCAAAGGCTAAAGCAAAAGAAGCCGCTGACACCGCTCGAAAAGCTGCCGCGACCACTGCACTTGTTGGGGCAATATCGCTGCTGGTTGGAGCGTTCATCGCTTCGGCCGCGGCGGCTCTCGGCGGCAGACAGCGTGACGACGAAGAAGACCTATTAATCTCACGCGGCTAATCACTGCTCGACACAATAAATGGGGTGCCAACGGCATCCCATTTTTTTTGGACAACGACGAAACCGCTCATCCGTAGCGCAGTTGTCGGCACTGTCGTCAGGTCATGACTGCATTGCGAGGCGTACCCAGTTCTTTACGCATTATGCACCACGCAAGCATGGCCTTGAAGCTGTTCATTGGGCCAATACGATTGGTTGGGCTCCGGACGTCCGCTCCGGCGAATGGTTTGGAAGATTGCCCGTAGCCGCGAAGGTCTGAGCAAATGACGCGATAGCCACGCGTGACGAAAGCCGGAGCGATTTTCACCCAAAGCGCCTTGTTCTGCAAAAAGCCGTGCAGCAAAAGCACAGGCTCCTCCTCCCCGGCTGCGACGTAGGGGATCTCTATGCCATTGGCCGCCAAGCGGCCCGCTTCGAAATCATCGAACATGCGGCTCTCCCCGTGTCTTGGCGGTCTACAGCGTCTCAAGAGCGAGAGCGATCCCCTGCCCTCCACCGATACAAAGCGTCACCATACCCTTTTTCAGCCCGTCCCTTTGCATGGAATGAATGAGGCGCGTCACCAGAACGGCACCTGTCGCGCCGATCGCGTGGCCATGGGCGATGGCGCCACCATCGACATTGACGATGTCTTCCGGTAATCCGAGTTCCCGAATGACGGCAAGTGGAACGACGGCAAAAGCCTCATTGATCTCGATGCGCTCGATATCACCGAGCGACCATCCCGCGCGTTCCAGAGCACGACGCACTGCGGGCACGGGCCCAAGTCCGAACATGCCTGGTTCAACGGCGCCGACGCCATAGCCTGCCAGACGTGCAACAGGTTCGATACCCGTCCTGTCCGCAAATCCCCGTTCGGCGACAACCATAGCCGCCGCGCCGCTGTTGAGGCCCGGCGCATTCCCAGCTGTGATCGTCCCCTCCTTGCGGAAGGCAGGCTTGAGCCGGGACAGTGTCTCGAACGTCGTCTCAGGTCGCACCGCCTCATCGGCAGCGAAGGTCGATACGCCGTTGCGATCCTTGATTTCAACTGGCACAATCTCGGCGTCGAAATGACCGGCAGCCTGCGCTGCGGCAAAGCGCTGCTGCGAGCGCGCAGCGAATGCGTCTTGCGCCTCGCGTGTGATCTGGAGGTTCTTGACCAGATCCTCAGTGTGCCAGCCGGAATGCTCGCCGGAGAAAGCGTCGTGCAGTCCATCAGTCAGCATACTGTCGAGAATCTGCGCCGGCCCCATGCGATATCCCCAACGTCCGCCATCCATCAGATACGGAGCGCGATCCATGTTCTCCATGCCGCCCGCAACAGCCGCATTGATATCGCCACTGGCAATCTCCTGGGCAGCACTGACGATGGCCTGAGCGCCGGAACCGCACACCCGGTTTACCGTCAAAGCTGGGACGGATACCGGCAGGCCGCCATGAATGGCGGCCTGCCGGGCAGGATTCATGCGATTTCCTGCCTGAATGACATTACCCATGACGACCGAACCGATAGCGTCGCCAGCAAGGCCGGCGCGCCGTAAGGTCTCTCTCACCAAGATAGCGCCGAGTTCAGTGGCAGCCACTGCTTTCAATGCGCCGTTGAATGTGCCGATCGCCGTGCGCACCGGCTTCGCTAGAATGATCTCTTTGCTTCGCATCGGATTTTTCCCCTTGGTTGGTCATTGGGTGATGAGATCGCCGTTCATGCAACGACCTTGTTGACTGCCACGCCATAGTCCTGCGAACTTACAGCCTGGGTCGCCACAGCACGTGTAAGACTGCTGACTTCGTTGAGGCGACGGATCTGATCTTCCGAGAGGCTGATGGAGACTGCACCAATATTGGCCTTCAGTTGATCGAGGGATCGCGGACCGATCAGCGGAATGCTGCCATGACTGATCGACCAGGCGATCGCCACACGATCCGGGCTCGTTTCGAGTTCCTCAGCAATGTCGAGAACGGTGTCGAGAATGCGGGTTCGCTGCTCGCTGTTTTCCGCCTGGAACACGCGTCCACCCATCTTTTCGGCGCGGCCCGTTTCGCCCTTGCGATATTTGCCTGTCAAAACACCGCCGCCGAGCGGAGACCATGTCACAACACCGAGACCAAGCGCTTTGGCGGCGGGAACAGATCAACCTCAGGTTCACGACGCACGAGGCTATGCTCAAACTGTACGGCGGAAATCGGAACCGCGCGCGTGAACTCGGCAATAGTGACGGCACGCGAAAGCCGCCATGCAGGAAAGTTTGAGAGACCCGCGTAAAGGATCTTGCCGGCGCGCGCGAGATCATCCAGTCCACGGACAATTTCTTCAGAAGGCGTCAACCCATCGGGATGGTGGACCCAGAAGAGATCGATGCGGTCAGTCTTAAGACGCTTCAAGCTCGCTTCGAGCGAGTCCACCATGGCCTTGCGGCTATTGCCGGTTATCAGACGATCCGCATCGGGGACGGCTCCGCTGGTGTATTTCGTCGCCAGCAAAAAGCGTTCGCGCCGGCCGGCCAATAGGTCACCGACGATCTCTTCCGACTGTCCGAATTGATAGATGTCGGCGGTATCGATGAAGTTGCCACCGGCCTCAGCATAGGCATTGAAGATGCTTGCGCTTTCCTCCGCTGTGGCCCCATGCCCCCAGCGCATTCCAAAGTTCGCAGTTCCAAGCGCGATCTGCGAGACGCGAAGACCGGTGTTTCCAAAGAGGGTGTAATTCATGGTGTTTCCTTCCTGCGAGAGGATCAAGCCAGTTGCGGCTGATTGACTGTTGAGGATTTCTGGAGCGCAAACACTGCAATCGCAGCGGCCAGGCAAATGGCCCCGGCGATGTAGAAGGCGGGCAGATAAGTGGCGTAGAGCTCCGAGCCATACCGGTGCCCCAGGCGGCCATTGCTGCGCCGATCTGATGGCCAAGAAAGACCCAGCCGAAGACGATGGTGGCGTTGGCCCCGAACTTCTCGGATGTGAGCTTGACTGTGGGGGGAACGGTCGCCAGCCAGTCAAGACCATAAAACAGCGTGAAGAGGCTCAACTCGTAGAACCCGAAATCCGTATAGGGCAGGTAGAGAAGCGAGAGGCCGCGCAGCCCGTAGTACCAGAAGAGCAGCCATCGGCTATCGAAGCGATCAGAGAGCCAACCTGAACCGATCGTGCCGATGAAGTTGAACGCGCCGATCGCCGCAAGCATCCCGGCCGCAGTGACCGGCGCAATACCGAAATCGCCGCAGATCGCCACCAGATGGGTCTGAACGAGTCCCGTGGTGGTCGCTCCGCAAATGAAGAACGTTCCAAACAGGATCCAGAAGGATCCGGATCGAACAGCTCGGCCCAGCACCCGGAGTGGAGCGACGAGCGTGGCCAACAACGAAGGAGCCTCCGGCTCTGGCTTCGGTACCTCTGTTGCGCCGTAAGGCAGCAGACCGACATCCGCAGGCCGGTCACGCATCAACAGAAGAACGACGACGGAACTCACGGCAAGCATCGCCAGCAGCAGGCCAAGAGCAATGCGCCAACCCCAGGCCTCGGAAAGTGCGGCAAAGGCGGGGAGAAAGAGCACCTGTCCTGTGGCGACGCTTGCACTGAGCAAGCCAATGACCAGACCGCGCTTGGCAACGAACCATCGTGTTGCAACGGTCGCGCCTAATACCATAGCCGTAAAGCCAGTTCCCAACCCGACGACGACACCCCAGAACAGAAAAAGCTCCGTCAAAGTCGTCATCGTAAACGAACCGACCACACCGGCAGCGATAAGCAGGAGTGCAAACAGGGAGACACGTTTGACGCCAAAACGACCGAGGAATGCTGCCGCAAATGGACCGACAGCACCGAACAGAAGGAAGCGAATGGCAAAAGCCGCAGAGATCTCGGCCACGCTCCAGCCGAACTCCTTCTGCAGGGGACCAATCAGAACCCCGGGCGCGCCAACGGCACTGGCTCCCACCATCATGGTGAGGAAGGTTGTCGCGACGACGACCCAACCGTAATGGATACCCCTTTGCGAGAGATATTTCGCGTCCGGTGATATATGCAGTTCTGGCATCCAAAATCTCCCAAATATGCGGGTATATACCCACATAATGCCAAAAGAATCAGAGGGAACGAAGAATGTCCTGCAACGCCGTGATCTTGACTGGCCCAAGCCGGGCCTCCATCTCGCTTTGGCAGTCCTCCCAGATCGGACCGGCCTTATTGAGCATTTCGACACCTCGAGCGGAGAGCGTGATCATCGTCTCGCGTTGGTCGACATCGCCATGGCCAGACTGCACAAGTTCAATGCGTTCCAGCACCCGAATATTGCGTCCGATCGTCGACCGATCCAGTTGTGCGTTGCGGGCGAGATCCGTCATACTGACAGGCTGAAGCCGCTCGATTCGCCGAAGCAACGAAAATTGGGCAATGTTGATTCCAAACGGAGCCAGCGCTTCGTCATAAAGGGTCGACACCTTTCGGGCCGCTTCGCGCAGTATCATCGAATAACATCTGGTCATGATAGTGGGTATATACCCCTATTTTCAGCATGTCCACGTCTCTTGACGGGTCAGAAGTGGCAGGAAGCAGCCCCGACAAACCAAGTCTCTTGAAGTCGGCCATTGAGTAAGATGCTATTCATCATATATAACTATCACGCAACCAACTGAGACGAATGCCATGAAAGTGACCAAGGAAAAGGCTGAGGAAAACCGACAGCAGGTGATCGAAACCTCCAGCCGTCTGTTTCGCGAAAAGGGTTTCGATGGCGTCGGTGTGAGCACGCTCATGCAGGCTGCGGGGCTGACCCATGGTGGCTTTTACAAGCAGTTCGAATCCAAGGACGACCTCATCGTAAAAGCCACGAAAGCCGCGCAGGATCAGATAGCCCAGCGCATGGCGGCGTTGGTCGGCAAGGACAAGCATGCATCGTTGGAAAAGGCTGTCGGGCTTTATCTTTCCAGCCAGCACCGTAATGGTGTTGCAGAGGGCTGTGCTTTTGCAGCACTCGGCCCCGATGTTGCACGCCATGGTCCGGAGGCCCGTCGTGTGATGCAACGGGGCATCGAGGACCAGATCGCACTCCTGGAATCGCTGGTTGAAACCGAAGGAAAGGGTTCCAATCGGGAGGAAGCGATTGCGACCATGGCGACAATGGTGGGCGCCTTGGTCATGGCACGTGCAGTGGAAGACACAGCGCTTTCCAGCGAAATCCTCGAAGCAGCGGCCCACTCCATTCTTCAGAAGTGAAACGACGCGACAATCGGGACACCTTTGAACGCGAGATCTATACGCCCGTTAGAGCAGTGTCTTCGGTATTAGGCCGCGCCAGAGTTAAAGCCACAAGACTGCGCGTTTCCTCAAGGATTCGGTCCGAGAGATCTGGGTCATCGACAGCTCGGGCAAGGATCATGGCTCCGACCATGGCCGCCCAGCTACCAATGATGGAAGGTCCTGTACCAGCCCGTGTATCCTGATCGCCGGCCATCCGGCTGACGAGTGTCCGGGCGCCATCGGACATTACCATCCGCGCATCACGCCCCTGCCTCTGGACATAGGCCGCAAGCGCGGCAAACGGACAGCCATCGGCTGGATTGTCACGGTGCTCGGGCGAAAGGTAATGCGCCACATAGGCCTGTAGATCGAAGGGCTCATCGCTTCCCATCGTCAGGCAATGCGCGAGCGTCTGTTCGATCAGATCATCCTTCGACGAGAAGTGCCCGTAAAATCCGCCATGGGTCAATCCGGCGCCTTGCATGATCTCAGCGACCGTGACGCTATCAAAGCCTTTGGCACGGAAGAGCCGGCTTGCCGCATCGAGAATCCGACCTCTGTTTTCGGTGACCTGTTCGCGCGTGACTTTCGTCTCATCCCTCGGTTCGTTGGCTGCGACAAAGAGTGGTTTCGCGTCCTTGCCGGAAGAACAGACCTCTATGAACGGCAGAGGGCACGTGGTGCCCCCTGGCTAGGCCACTCAATCACTTCGCGTTAAGCGCTTCATGCAGTGAGCAACTTCATGCGTTCACGTCGACAACGGTGCGACCCTGGATCTCGCCTTTGAGAATTTTCGGAGCAATCGCTGCAACGTCAGTCAGTCCAACTGTGCTGACCGTCCTTGCCAGCTTGGCAAAATCGAGATCTGTCGACAGGCGCTTCCACGCCTCAAGACGCACCGACTGAGGAGCGTTGACAGAATCAATCCCGGCCAACGTGACGTTTCTCAAAATGAAGGGGAGCACCGTGCCCGGTAGGTCCATGCCCTGAGCCAATCCACAAGCCGCCACGACACCGCGATACTTTGTCTGTGCCAACACGTTGACCAGCGTATGGCTACCAACGGAATCGACAGCGCCTGCCCAGCGCTCAGATCTGATCGGGCCCTTGGCAGGTTCCGAGAGCTCTTTGCGATCAATGATTTCGGCGGTGCCGAGTTCGCGCAGATAGTCTGCTTCCTGGGGTCGCCCGGTTGAGGCAACGACGCGGTAACCGAGACCGGACAGGAGCGCAATCGCGATCGAACCGACGCCACCGTTGGCTCCCGTCACGAGAATGTCGCCCTTGTCAGGCGTCACACCACCATGTTCGAGCGCAAGAACACAAAGCATGGCCGTGTAGCCTGCCGTGCCGAGCGCCATCGCATCCTTGGTCGAGATATTCTCCGGCAGCTTGACGAGCCAGTCGCCGCTGACCCGCGCCTTTTGCGCATAACCACCGTGATGGGTTTGGCTCAGGCCCCAGCTATTAGCAACGACGCGGTCACCGGCATTGAGGCCGGGATAGATGGACGTTTCAACGACGCCTGAGAAATCTACACCCGCAATCAGCGGAAAAGTCTGGATGATCGGTGCAAATCCCGTCAAGGCCATGCCGTCCTTGTAGTTGACCGTGGAGTATTCCACGGCCACGGTCACATCACCCGGCATCAGGTCTTTCTCGTCGAAATCGACCACATCTGCGGACATCACATCACCGGCCTTGGTCGCCAGCAGCGCTTTGAAAGTCATCTTGTCGATCCTTCAATCAGGAAAATTCTGGTGGCGATGGGTTATTTCGCTTCGAGGTAACGGCTGGCGGCAGTTGTATGTCCGGTATCCTGCAAAAGTGCCTGGCGCGCGGTTTCCAGCGTCTGCCAGCGCAGTTCCTCATGCAGATGAGGAATCGTTACGGCCTCACGACGATCGAAGCCAACAAGCGCGGCATCGACCAGTTCGGCCACTTCCATCAAGGGCGGACGCTTGTCTTCATCGACGAAGTTCCAGATCTCGGTGCGTGTGGCCGCAGGAAGGACGGCCTGGATATAGACGCCCTTCTGGCCAAGTTCCGCCTGCAGGGCCTGGGACAGCAACAGAACGAACGATTTTGTCGCCGTGTAAACAGAGGTTTGCCATTCCGGGGCAAAGGCCAGCACGGAGCTGATGTTGATGATCGAACCTTCGCCCTTTTCTGCGAACCGCGGGGCGACCGCATGCGAGAGACGCAGAACGCTCGTTGCGTTGAGGGTTACCAGCTTTGTCAGGTCATCGATGCGCTGCGTGACGAAGGTGCCACCGACATTGCTGCCTGCATTGTTGACGAGAATACCGATCGACGAGTCATCGCGCAGTCGTGCTTCCACAGCGAGCAAGCCTGCCTCAGTCGTCAGATCTGCCGGCAGAAGTTCGACGGACACGCCCGTCTCCTGGCGCAGTTCAACGGCATTCGCCTCAAGCTTTTCGACCGAACGCGCCACAAGCACCAGATCGTGGCCGCGCTCGGCGAACCGCTTTGCATAGGTGGCGCCGATCCCTGTCGATGCACCGGTGATGAGAACTTTGACTTTGGAAGACATGTATCATTTCTTTCGTTTGTTGACTGATCGCAATAATTATGATTGCAATCTAAAATAATAGATGATGACCGTCATATTTGATGTCAAGAACCTGTCTGAAGGAAATTGCTCCAACGGCGAGGCAGGACAGTCAACGCGGCAGAACCATCACCGTCGACGTTCCGTGGGCCAGCACGCGGCCCTCACGATCGATGATCTTGCCTTCGGCAGAGATGATCGTGCGGCCTTTGCTGACCACACGCCCCTCGGCGCGAACCAGCCCCGTATCCGCCTTAATCGGACGTGAGAAATTGGCCTTGGTCTCGATGCTGGCGTAGCCGACACCCGCAGGCAGCGTTGAATGCGCGGCACATCCCGTCACCGTGTCGATCAGCGTCAGCGCCCAGCCGCCATGCACACCGCCCATTGGATTGAGAAGCTCGGGCCCCGGAGTGGCTTCGAACAAAACCTCGCCGTCGCCGACCTCCACCATCCTGAACGACATGGTTCTGGCAATCGGCGGGGCCGGCAAAGCTCCGTCGATGATCGCCTGCAGATGCTGCTTGCCGGACATGTCCGAGACCTGTTCCAGCGTCGCGATGCCGAATAGTGGTTCCGTGTTGTTGCTCATGGCTTGCTATTGCACCTCGATAACGACTTTGCCCTTGGCGCGCCCTGTCTCGACATAGGCCAGAGCGTCAGCGGTTTTTTCAAACGGGAAGACCCTGTCCACGACAGGTTTGATCACCCCATTCTCAATGAGCGAGGCAATCTCGGAGAGTTGCTGACCATCGCCACGCATGAACAGAAAGTCGTAGCGCAGGCCACGCTTCCGTGCCTCTTTGCGCACGCCTCTGCTGAGCACGGTGAAGAGAAGTTTCAGCACGACATTCAAGCCCAGTGTCTTTGCAAATCGCTGGTCCGGCGGCCCCGAGATCGAGATAAGATGGCCGCCTGGCTTGAGGATCCGAAGCGATTTCTGCAATGCCTTCTGATCCTGGCTGTGGAGCACAAGGTCATAACCGGACAAGACCGCCTCGAAATCCTGCGTCTTGTAGTCGATCACTACGTCAGCGCCGAGGCTCTTGATCAGTTCGATGTTCTTCGCGCTGGTGGTGGTGGCAACAAACGCACCCAGATGCTTGGCGAGCTGGATGGCAAACGTACCCACGCCGCCAGATCCCGCCTGAATAAACACCTTCTGCCCCTTGCGGAGCTTGGCAAGTTCCACAAACGCCTGCCAGACCGTCAAACCAACCAGAGGAATGGAAGCAGCCTCGACCCAGGAGAGGTTCTTAGGTTTCAGCGCAAGATCTGCCTCATGCACTGCAATGCGCTCTGCGAAGGTACCAATTCGGTGGTCTCGGGGGCGCGCATAGACCTCATCGCCGACCTTGAAGCGACGGACATTTGAACCCAGCGCGATGACTGTGCCTGCGAAATCGTGGCCAAGGATGAACGGCGGCTTGTAGGCCAGAAGCGGCTTGAACTCGCCATCCCTGATCTTGGAATCCAGCAGATTGACAGCGGTCGCCTTGATCTCGACCACGACATCATTCGACCCAGGCACGGGCTCGGCCGCATCGACCATGCGCAGCGGACCGTTCTTTTTGTATTTTTCGACAGTAAAAGCCTTCATGGGCTTGTTCTCCAATTTCATGAAACCGGCCGCGGACGCCTTGGGGCAGCCCCTAGCCGAGACCAAACTGCTTGTGCAGCACCTTGTCGAAGAGGCCACGCGGCAGGAAGCGGCGTGCAAAAGCGCCTTGCCGCGCCACGTTGCCGGAGGGATAGCGGAGCTTCGGCGCCTTGTCGGTCGCGGCCCGGACAATGGTGTCGGCAACGCTTTGTGCCGTATCCGCCGCCGCCATCGCCTTGGCATAGGCGACGTTGTAGCCGACACGCAGACGATCGTAGTCTCTGAGCGGAGCGTCTGCGGGGACAGAGCTTGCCTCGAAGGACGTGGCCGTCGTACCCGGCTCGATCACCAGCACACGAATGCCAAAGCCCCGGACTTCGTGATCGAGCGATTCTGAATAGCCTTCCAGCGCGTGTTTGGTGGCAGAATAATGCGTGTTGAACGGTGCGGGGATGAAACCAAGGCCCGACCCGACGTTCAGAATGCGACCACTGCCTTGCGCACGCATGATCGGGAGCACAGCGTTGGTCACACGCACGACACCGAGGACGTTAGTGTCGTAGAGCGCGCGCACCTGCTCAATCGAACTCTCTTCTGCGGCACCAACGATCCCGAAACCGGCATTGTTGATGAGAAGATCGATACGTCCAAGCTCAGCATGCGCTGCTGCCACCGCCTCTGCAACAGAAGCTTCCGAAGTCACGTCGCAAGCGATCAGACGGATCCCATCTCGGATTTCGCCAGGCTCTGCGGTCCGGCTCGTGCCGATGACCCGATATCCAGCCTTAATGAGCGATGCGGCCGTGGCCTTGCCAATCCCGCTCGATGCGCCTGTCAAGAATGCTGTCTTCTGTTGCCTGCTCATGCGGCTTGCCTCTTGGTTTACGCTGGCCGGCCTCAGGGCAACCAGATTTTGATTACGTTCATCATCATTAAATATGACGACCATAATCAAAAGTCAAGAGTGGCTCCGCAGGCCGGCATCGTTAGTTCGGAAATGCCGAGTTACGAGCGCAGCGCATTGCTAGGGAAACAATTTCATTTGGTCAGGAATGGCACCTACGGGACAACAACAGACTAACTGGGCTTAGTCTTATACCTTGAAAGGATTCGAATCGGGGCCCCTTTTTACGCAATCGATTTGCCGACAGGACCCCATACCGGCGGGCGCTCCAGCCAATACGTGACGGCTGGAACATGGGTTCGACGAAGCTTGAATTCAGCCGAAGAGCCTTGAAATTGGCAGTCGAAGGGATTTTTTAATAGTCGAGAGCGGACCCGAGCCGCCGCAAGCTTCCGAGTGCGAGGATCCGCATGCGAACAATCAAAACCGATACTCTTGAAATTGCGTATTTTGAGCATGGTTCGCCCGAAGGCTGGCCGGTGGTGCTCTGCCATGGATTCCCTTACGACATCCACGCCTATGATGAGGTCGCGCCTCGCCTGTCGGAAGCGGGTGCGCGGGTGATCGTACCTTACCTGCGTGGCTTTGGCCCGACGCGCTTTTTGTCGAGTTCCACAATGCGCAGCGGTCAGCAGGCAGCTCTTGGCAAGGACGTCATCGGATTGCTCGATGCTCTTGGCATCGAAAAGGCCATTCTGGCCGGATACGATTGGGGTGGCCTTGCCTCATGTGTTGCAACGGCGTTATGGCCTGAACGAGTGGCCGGGCTGGTCTCCTATGCGGGCTACGACATCATCGATGTAGAAAGGCTTACCCACGCCTACGAGCCAAGCCTGGAACAGGCTGTCTGGTATCAACACCTGTTTCAGCACGAGCGCGGCCGCGAATGCTTGTCTCTCCACCGCCGCGATTTGTGCCGGATTCTATGGCAACAGTGGTCTCCAAACTGGGCGTTCGACGACGAGACGTTCCAGCGGACAGCGGCGTCATTCGACAACCCGGACTTCGTGGAAGTCGTCATCCATTCCTATCGCTTCGACTTCGGTAAGGCTTCAGGAGATCCCGTCCTGGCTAAACTGGAAGCCCGGCTCGCCGCAAAACCACCCATCACCGTTCCCGCGATCACCATTGACGGCAGGCAGGACCCACTGAAGCCGGGCGGAACGGCAGATCATGCCCCCATGTTCCAAGCCAGACACGCGCATCGGGTTGTTGACTGCGGACACAATTTGCCGTGGGAAGCGCCAGAGGAGTTCGCTGACGCTGTAACCACCGTGCACGGTTGGGCCGCCTAAGGGGGCACGGCGCACGTGCGCTAGCCAACTGCTCGTGAACGAAGTTCCATAGCCTAGACAGGGTTTCCTTTCCTAAGGCTCTCTGTCTGCCGACACTTACGGTCGGAAAAACGAACAGCGTTTCACGAACGATTATTGGCGCGCGCGCCTCAAGCGCGTTCCAGCAACCCGATGATCAAGTTCGCGATGCTCTCCTAAAGGTAGGATCGGAGAAAGGCTGTTGGGAAGCGTGGCTCCCAATCTCGGCCAGTTCCTCCCCCTCAGTTTCCGACAACCAGTCGGAACCCTTAGCGCAGGTATTGATGCAATACAGAGTAAAGCAAAATCACCGCCAAGGATAACGCCATGACGAGGATTATCCGCCTGTTTTGTCCGCGCACCTCATGCGGTTCCGGCTGCTTTGCGCCGCAACGCGGA
>NZ_MKIN01000020.1 GCF_001938985.1 Gillisella taibaishanensis
CGCAACCAAATCAAAAAAATCAAATCAAACTCACCCCGTCAGTCAGTCTGGCGGGTTCTTTGCGTTCCAAAAACATCAACGTAAAAACACATAGAACCCAATTGGCGATCAAAAACCGTGAAAAACGACTGACACCCTACTGGATGCTGCAGGCGTGATATCGATTCAAAAATAAGCCAAGACCGTTCGTTTTGGGCAATACCCCCACTTACTCCTTCCCGAAGGGCGGCCTCCACCGCACCGCTGCGCGTCATGATTTACAAAATGGGTCGACGTCTGACGTAAACATGTCGGTCGTTCATGGCGTAGCCAGGATAAAAAAAAGGAGGGCCCGCTAGACCCTCCCCGCATCCTGTGGTTAGTCGCTCTCGATCAAAGAGTGACGACAACCTTGTCCCGTGCCGATCTCGCCGCAGCGTCGGCCAGCTTCAGCGCAATCAGGCCGTCTTCAATCGATGGCGATGGTGCCTTGCCGGTCTCAATGAAATCAAGAAACGCAGAGATTTCAGCAGCATAGGCCGCCGTATAGCGCGTCATGAAGAAGTCGTGCAGCGGTGGGCGGGTGTAGCCGTCTTTGGTTGCGACTTCGATCGAGACTGGGCGCTGGTTTTCCGCAGCAACAGAACCTTCAGAACCGTGAACCTCAATACGCTGATCATAGCCGTACGTTGCGCGGCGTGAGTTGGAGATGATCGCCTGGCGGCCGGAGGCCGTTGTCAGGATTAGGCTGGCGCTGTCGTAGTCGCCGAGTTTGCCGATTTCAGGATCGACCAAAACCGCAGCTGAGGCCATGACTGAGGTGATTTCCTCACCGAGCAGAAAGCGGGCGATGTCGAAGTCATGGATGGTCATATCGCGGAAAATGCCACCGGAGACTTTGATATATTCTGGTGGAGGTGCGCCCGGATCGCGGCTGGTAATCGTCACCATTTCGACCTTGCCAATACGACCGTCGTCGATTGCCTTGCGCACCGCCTGGAAATGCGGATCGAAGCGACGGTTGAAGCCGAGCATGACCCGGCCACCGACGCTGCGCACGACTTCGGCGCAGGCTTCCGCTCTGGCAACATCGAGATCGACCGGCTTTTCGCAGAACACGGCCTTGCCTGCCCGGCTGAAGCGCTCGATCAGGTCGGAATGGGTATTGGTCGGCGTGCAGATCAGCACGGCATCAATTGATGTGTCAGCCTCAATTTCTTCAATTGTCTTGACTGCGGCGCCGGTTGCCTCGGCGATGGCCTGGGCAGCCTGCGGAAACGGATCGGCCACGGCGACCAGTTGAGCCCGTTTGTCTTCACCGATCGCCTTGGCATGCACTTTGCCGATTCGACCTGCGCCAAGTAGCGCCAATTTCTTTACCATCGTCATCTCCTCCCGGCTCCGCTTGCTTAGCGGGCCTGCTAACGCTTTTTGTTCAGTACCAAGCAGAGGAACCGCAACCTCTTTGCAGTCACTCAGTTTTGGAATATATGTTCTATTTTGCTAGTTCGTGCTAGCAATCATGTCAAGAGCCGCATCCGTCCTGTCGGACGCGAAGCCGATGACGATATGAATACGGTCACGCTCAGGAAGGGGTACTAAATGCCGGAGGCAATGGCGCGGGCGCCTGATACGATCAGGTCGTTTGAGGAACGTCTCCTGGATGTCTCGGAGGGCCTACCAAAGCGTCTACGGCAATGTGCTGATTACGTGGCTGCCAACAAAGATCGGATCGCAGTATCGACTGTGGCCGAAATGGCTGATGGCGCCGGCGTCCAACCCTCCGCATTCATGCGATTTTGCCAGATACTGGGTTTTTCCGGCTTTTCTGAAATGCAGCGGCTGTTTCGCGAATCCTATGTTGGCGGCTGGCCCGACTATTCCACCCGCCTGCATCATTTGCGCGAGACTGCCTCGGGTAGTCCATCTGCCCTGCTGGCGGAATTTGCCGAGGCCGGGCGGATTTCGCTGGAAGGACTAGTGCAATCTGTGGATTCGCAGGCGTTGGAACTGGCGGTCGAAGCGCTTGCTGGCGCTGGCGTCATCCATATCGTCGGTCTGCGCCGGTCGTTTCCTGTCGCCAGTTATATGGTCTATGCCTTTGAGAAAATGGGCGTTGCGGCCATGCTGCACAGCGGCGTCGGCAAGCTCGACAACCACCACGCGATCCGCGAAGGCGATGTGCTTCTCGCTATTACCTTCTCACCCTATTCAACTGAAACCCTCGATCTCGTCGAGCAGGTATCGCGGCGTGGAATTCCAGTGGTTGCCATCACCGATGCGGTCGTTAATCCCTTGCGCAAACTCGACGTGTTGACGCTGCCCGTTGCGGAGGTGGATTTCGGCGCTTTCCGTTCCTTGTCCGCGACCCTTTGCTTGGCGATCGCTCTTTCGGTTGCCGTTGGCACCGCTCGGCAACGGAATTGAATATTTATATTGCTGGAAGAAAAAATAGAATATATAGTCCAAATAAATCAAAAAATGGAACGGTAGCTTTAGCTGCCGTATCCTCCGGCGGCATCGAGGAGTATGGCGACGGATCGGGAGGACGATGTGGCAAAACTTGACCTGATCACCATTGGCCGGTCTTCTGTGGACCTATACGGCGCCCAAATTGGCGGCCGATTGGAAGACATGGCCTCATTCAATAAATATATTGGCGGCTCGCCCACCAATATCGCCGCCGGAACCGCACGGCTCGGCCTGAAGTCGGCACTGATCACCAGGGTTGGCGATGAGCATATGGGTCGATTCATCCGCGAACAACTGGTCCGCGAAGGCGTCGATGTGCGCGGTGTAAAAACTGACCTGAAGCGGCTGACGGCTCTGGTTTTGCTCGGCATCCGGGATGAGGAGCAGTTTCCTCTGATCTTCTATCGGGAAAACTGCGCCGACATGGCGCTGTGCGAAGATGACATCGATCCAGACTTTATCGCTGAGTCGGCCTGCGTTTGCGTGACTGGCACGCATTTGTCCCACCCCAATACCGAAGCGGCTGTGTTGAAGGCCTTGCGGCTGGCGCGTGAACATGGCGGGCGCACTGCGCTCGATATTGATTATCGCCCAAACCTCTGGGGTCTTGCAGGCCATGGCGACGGCGAAAGCCGGTTCATCGAATCGCAGGCGGTGACGGCCAAGCTGCAATCGACCCTGCATTGGTTCGACCTGATCGTCGGCACGGAAGAGGAGTTCCACATTGCTGGCGGCACGACTGACACGGTCGCGGCACTAAAGGCGGTGCACGGCGTGTCGAAGGCCGTGCTGGTGTGCAAGCGCGGTGCCCTTGGGGCCGTTGTCTTTGATGGAGAGATCCCGTCCAGCCTTGACGAGGGTCAGACCGGCCAGGGCTTCCCGATCGAAGTCTTCAACGTGCTGGGGGCCGGCGACGGCTTCATGTCCGGCCTGCTGAAGGGCTGGCTGACCGGCGAGGATTGGCCGACGGCGCTGAAATTTGCCAATGCTTGCGGTGCCTTTGCGGTGTCGCGACACGGCTGCACGCCCGCCTATCCGAGCCTGGAAGAGCTGGACTATTTCTTCAAGACCGGCATTCGCAACAAGGCGCTGCGCAAGGATGCGGCGCTGGAACAGGTGCATTGGTCCACCAATCGCGATGGCGAGTGGCCGCAAATGCGTGTCTTTGCCTTCGACCACCGCATGCAGTTGGAGGCGATGTGCGACGAGGCTGGCGTGCCGCACGAGCGGATCGGTGTTTTCAAACAGCTCTGCCTGAAAGCCGCTTTGCAGGTCAGCAATGGGCAGGCCGGCTACGGCATCCTTTGTGACAGCCGCCTGGGGCGTGAAGCGCTCTACCGCGCTGCGGGCACCGGGCTCTGGATCGGACGGCCAGTGGAATGGCCGGGGTCACGGCCGCTGGTGCTGGAGCCTGAACTGGGCGAGGATTTCGGCGGCTTGAGCGAATGGCCTGTCGAAAACACGGTCAAGGTTCTCTGCTTCTATCATCCTGGTGACGATGCGGCCCTGAAGCAGGAGCAGGAAGCTACGGTAAAACGCCTCTTTACGGCTTCTCGGCGTAACCGGCTTGAATTCCTGCTGGAAATCATTCCCTCGAAAGTCGGCCCTACCAACGACGAGACGGCCGCGACGATCATTCAGCGCTTCTACGATATCGGCGTCTATCCCGACTGGTGGAAGTTGGAGCCAATGAAAACGGCGGGTGCCTGGGCCAAGGCCTGCGATGCCATTTCGCGCAACGATCCCTATACGCGCGGTATTGTCGTACTCGGCCTGGATGCGCCCGCGGCCGAACTGGAGGAAAGCTTCAAGACGGCGGCAAGCTTTGATTTGGTCAAAGGCTTTGCCGTCGGTCGCACGATTTTTGGCGATGCAGCGCGCAAGTGGCTGGCTGGCCATAGTTCCGACGAAGAGGCGATTGCCGATATGGTTTCACGGTATCAAGGCCTTTGTCAGGTCTGGGATCGGTCGCGCCAGGCTGTGGCTGTGCCGGCCTGAGGCGGCGCTGAACATAACGAAAAATATGCCAGCGGCACCATGGGAGCGCTGCTGAAGGGAGAGAGACGATGAAAACGGTGCGTTTGACGGCTGCACAAGCCTTGGTGCGCTACCTTGCCAATCAGATGACCCCGGAGGGCGTACCGTTCATTTCGGGCGTCTGGGCAATCTTCGGCCATGGCAATGTCGCGGGTCTTGGCGAGGCCCTGCAGGGAGCGAAGGATAGCGTCACCACCTGGCGCGGTCAGAATGAACAGTCGATGGCCCATGCGGCGATTGCCTATGCCAAGCAACTCGGCCGCCGCCGCGCGATGGCGGTAACCTCGTCTATCGGTCCGGGCGCGCTGAATATGGTGACGGCGGCGGCGCTGGCGCATGTCAATCGCTTGCCGGTCCTGCTTCTGCCGGGCGATGTGTTCGCCAATCGTGGTCCCGATCCGGTGCTGCAGCAGATCGAGGACTTTAACGACGGGATCATGTCGGCCAACGATTGTTTCCGCCCGGTCAGCCGCTATTTCGACCGAATTTCCCGGCCGGAACATCTGCTGACAGCGCTGCCGCGTGCTTTTCGCACCATGACAGATCCGGCCGATTGCGGTCCGGTGACTTTGGCATTTTGTCAGGATACCCAGGCGGAGGCCTATGATTATCCCGAGAGCTTCTTTGCACCGAAGGTCTGGAACATCAGGCGTCCTCAGCCCGACGCCGATGAGCTTGATCGCGCCATTGCTGCGATCAAATCTGCCAAAAATCCTGTCATCGTTGCGGGCGGTGGTGTCCATTTCTCTGGCGCGACCAAGACTCTCGCCGATTTTGCAGCCAGGCATCAGATCGCTGTTGTCGAAACCCAGGCCGGCAAATCGGCGCTGCCTTGGGATGACGCTCTGAATTTTGGCCCCGTCGGCGTTACCGGCGCATCAAGCGCCAATGCGGTCTGCGAGACAGCCGATCTGGTCATTGGGGTCGGCACGCGTTTCCAGGATTTCACCACCGGGTCCTGGGCGCTGTTCAAGAACCCTGGCCGCAAGATCCTTGCCCTTAATGTCCAGCCTTACGACAGCGCCAAGCATGATGCGCTGCCGCTGGTTGCTGACGCAAAGATCGGCCTCGAACTGATCTCCAAGGCACTTGGCGATCACCGCTTTGCTGCGCCGGATGCAGGCCTCAAGGCTGATTGGTTCGCCAAGGCCGATGCGGTGACCGCCGCGCCGAAGGATGGCAATAGCCTGCCGACCGATATGCAGGTGATTGGCGCCGTCCAGCGCACTGCGCGCGACAATACCGTGGTCATGTGCGCGGCGGGCACCATGCCGGGCGAGTTGCACCAGCTGTGGAAGTCGGAACTGCCGCTGTCCTATCACATGGAATACGGCTTTTCCTGCATGGGTTATGAGATCGCCGGCGGTCTCGGGATCAAGATGGCCGAGCCGGAGCGTGACGTCATCGTCATGGTTGGTGACGGCTCCTACATGATGATGAATTCCGAACTGGTGACGGCCTGCGCGCTTGGCGTCAAAATCACTGTCGTTATCACGGATAACAGGGGCTATGGCTGCATCAACCGGCTGCAGATGGGCACCGGCGGCGCCGAGTTCAACAATCTCTACGCCCATACCTCCCATGTGCATGCGCCGCAGATCGATTTTGCCGCCCATGCCGCGGCCATGGGCGCCGACGCCAGCAAGGTCACAAGCATTGCCGAGCTGGAAAAGGCCTTGGAGCAGGCAAGAAGTGCCACCAGGCCAACCGTCGTCGTCATCGATACCGATCCATATCCGACGCCAGACGCCGGTGGTTATTGGTGGGATGTTGCGGTTCCCGAAGTTTCGGACCGCTCGGAAGTAAAACAGGCTCGCGCCCGCTACGAGGCAGCGCTCAAGGAAAGAAACTAACATGATCCTCTACGGAACCAACCCGATTGCCTGGTCCAATGACGATGACCGCACGCTCGGCGCCCATATCAGCCTCGACCAGTGCTTGGACGAAACCTCTAAGATCGGTTTTGACGGCATTGAGAAGGGCCACAAATTCCCGCAGGAGCCGGCAGCCCTCAAAGCCGTGCTGGAGCCGCGCGGTTTGCGCTATGTTTCCGGTTGGCATTCGCTGAACCTGCTGACCAACACGATCGAGGAAGAGAAGGCGGCGATGCAGCCGGCGCTCGACCTGCTGAAGGCCATGGGTAGCAAGGTAATCATCGTTTGCGAAACATCGAACGCGATCCATGGCGATGACGGCACGCCTGTCAACGATCGCCCGAAGCTTGCCGACGCAGAGTGGAAGAGCTTTGGCGCTGGCGTCGAAGCGCTCGGTGAGTTTGCCGCGGCGCAGGGCATCGCTCTGGCCTACCATCACCACATGGGCACGATCGTCGAAAGCGAAGAAGAAATCGATGCGTTGATGGCCAATACCGGTCCGCATGCGAAACTGCTGCTCGATACCGGCCATTGCCTGTTCGGCGGCGGCGATCCGGAGCGGGTGGCCACGAAATACATGAGCCGCGTCGGCCATATCCACGCGAAGAATATTCGCCCGATCATTGCCAAACAGGTGCGCGACGAAAAGCTGTCCTTCCTTGAAGGTGTGCGACGTGGCGTGTTCACGGTGCCCGGCGATAGCGAAGGGGGCGTCAATTTCCCGCCGGTGCTTAAAATCGCCGCCGAACACGGTTATCAAGGTTGGCTGGTGATCGAGGCCGAACAGGATCCGGATGTCCGCAATCCCTACGATTACCAGAGCCTCGGCCTTGCCTCCCTAAAAGCCATGGCCAAGGCCGCAGGATTGGATAAGAAGGACTGAGCATCGGACCGAAAAGTGGGAACCGGTTTTCGGAAAAATCCGATGGTCATACAAAAAGGTTAGAGCATCGTGCCGATTACGATTTTCGTCGCGATGCTCTAAGCGAGGCTTCGGCCTGTCATGAAATTGAAAGCAGGCCGATGAATTTTCTCGATCCCCACCATCCTTTTTTCAAGCCGCTCTGGGTACGAATTCTCGTTACCTTAGTGCCGCTGGCATGGGCGGGGGTCGAATTATATGGGGGGAGCCCGACCTGGGCGATGATCTCGCTGGCGCTCGGGGTCTATGCCGGGTTGCAGCTGTTCTGGACCTTTAACAAGACTGAAAAGCCGCCTGCCAAAAAGGATGACGAGAAATGAGCGATCTGTTGCGCAAGCCCGTTGCCGAGAGCGGCAAAGTGCATGACATCACCCCGCAAACGGCCCATTGGGGTTATGTCGGCTTTGGCCTTTACAAGCTGAAGCCGGGAGAGCAGGCGGCGGAAAAGACCGGCGACACAGAGGTTATCCTTGTTCTGGTTGAGGGCAAGGCGGAGATTTCGGCTGCGGGCAAAAACTTTGGCGAACTTGGCGATCGGATGAATGTCTTCGAAAAGAAGCCGCCCCATTGCCTCTACGTTCCTGCTGGATCGGAGTGGTCGGCCACCGCCACCACCGAGTTGACGCTCGCCATCTGCACGGCGCCGGCCAAACCCAGCCGCGAGGCGCAGATCATCGGGCCGGCCGGAATCGCGCTGACCGAACGCGGCAAGGGCGCCAACACACGCTATATTTTCCCGATCGCGATGGAAGACCGGGATGTCGCTGACAGTCTGTTGGTGACGGAAGTCTTCACGCCCCAGGGCAATTGGTCGTCCTATCCGCCGCACCGTCATGACGAGGACAACTTCCCTAATATGACCTATCTGGAAGAGACCTATTATCATCGGCTCAATCCGGCGACGGGTTTTGGCTTCCAGCGTGTCTTTACCGAAGACGGATCGCTGGATGAGACGATGGCGGTCTCTGACGGTGATGTGGTGCTGGTGCCGAAGGGCCACCACCCCTGTGGCGCGCCCTATGGCTATGAGATGTATTATCTCAATGTCATGGCTGGCCCGATGCGCAAATGGCGCTTCCAGAACCATCCCGACCATGACTGGATTTTCAAACGAGATAACCCATAACTGTATAATCGTATCGGGCAGTCACAAAGACCGCCCGATACGCGCCGTCCCGACCTGACCGTTGTTGCGAATCCATTTCAGATTGGTCGCACCGGTCTTGTAAAGCTCGAAACACATCGGCGTGCCTTTGTACCAGGTAGTGAAGCGCTGACAGAGCCGGTCACCGTCGATCCACCACTTGCCCGTATCGTTCGGCTTGACGAAGCGGCCAAGGCCGAGCGCCTCTCCCGAACCGTCAACGACGCCGCTCCTGCGATAGTTCAGTGGAAACTCGCCGCCCATCGGGGTCGCGAGATAGATCCGTTTGCCGATGATCTCGGATTTGATATCGCTTGACGTATAGCGGCTTTCTTCTGCGGCCTGCAGGCTGGCTGTCGTTGTGGCCATGACGGCGATGCAAAGTAACGAGCGTCGAAACAGCATTCTGCCAATCCTCCTGTGATCCATATTGCTTGGTTCAGTCGTAACTGCTTACGCAAGCGGTTGCGAAATGGATGATCGCAGCCGTAAAAAATGTCGCAAAGAGGTGAGAAATGAGTCGCTTTACATCAATGACCTCCCTCGATCAGGGTTATCGTGCGCTTGTCGTTGGCGCTTCCGGTGGTATCGGCTCGGCCTTTTGTGATCTGCTGCGCAATGACCCGGTATGCCTTGAGGTCGTCGCCCTGTCACGCAGCACTGATGGCCTGGACGTGACCGAGGAGAAGATGATCGCTGCTGCCGCCGAGCGACTTTCCGCCGAAGGCCAGTTCTTCGATCTTGTTATCTGCGCCACGGGAGCGCTGACGATTAACGGCATTGGACCGGAAAAGGCCATGAGAGCCGTAACCAGCGAGGCAATGGCCGCACAATTCGCTCTGAACGCCATCGGCCCGGCCCTGGTAATGAAGTATTTTTCGCCGCTTCTCGTCAAAAACCGCCGGTCGCTGATGGGCTTCCTGTCTGCACGCGTGGGCTCGATCGGTGATAACCGGCTGGGCGGCTGGATCTCCTACCGCGCCTCGAAGGCGGCACTGAACCAGATCATCCGCACCGGCGCGATCGAGATCGCCCGGACGCGTCCGCAGTCGGTCGTTGTAAGTCTGCATCCGGGTAGCGTCGCCACGTCGCTGTCGGCCAATTTTGCCGCTGCTCACGAACGGTTCGCACCTGAAGAAAGCGCCGGGCTGTTGCTTTCCACGCTCGATCGTCTCTCACCTGAAAGCAATGGCGGCTTTTTTGCCTATGACGGTTCCGTGATCGAGTGGTAGCGGCAAATCCACCCGCCTCCGCAGCGCGTATCAACTATAGAAATCGCGACGAACGGAGATCTGAACATGTCGGGACTGAAATCTGCGCTTGCGGGCCTCGGCCTTGGCCTTGTCGCCTCTACAGGCTATGCCCATGCCGCCAATTTCGCGTTTGAAGACTATTTCGTCGGCAAGACTGTTGCTGACGGCCATTTCGCAGCAATAAATGGTGTAAACCGCAAGTTTACCGTCGATTTGACGGGCAAATGGGACGGCCATGTCCTGACCCTGCGCGAAGACTTCCGCTTCGAGGATGGCACTCGAGACACCAAGACCTGGCGTTTCGTCAAGACCGGGCCGACCACCTATACCGGCACGCGCGAGGATGTCATCGGTAATGCGATGGTGCACATGTCCGGTGATACCGCACGCTTCAATTACCTCGTTTATCTCTCGCCCGAAACAAAGGGCAACAAGGTGCGCTTCTATGACAAGATGGTGTTGAAGCCGGACGGAACAGTTCTCAACACCGCCTGGGTCACGAAGTTTGGTTTCCCTGTGGCCAAGACCACGGTGAACTTTCGCAAAGTCGATCATGAAATCAGGCACAAGGCCAAACGGCACGAAAGGGTAAATCGGTGATGGTTATGTCCGCCACGAGCCGCGGCCGGGTGGCCTGGATTACAGGCGCCAGCTCCGGTATCGGCCGTGCGCTGGCGCTAAAGTTTGCGCGCGAAGGGTATCAGGTCGGTGTCAGCGCCAGGCGGGCCGAGGATCTGGACGTATTGGCCAAGGAAAGCATGGGCAGTATCCATGCCTTCCCGCTTGATATTACCGATGGTGCCGCCGTTGGGCGTGTCGTGGCCGAGATCGAAGATAAGCTCGGCCCGATCGACATGGCGGTTTTTTCCGCCGGCTCCTACATCCGCGAAACGCCGCATCGGTTCCAGGCAGAGCAGTTCCGCCAGATGGTCGATCTCAACCTCGTTGGAACCGGCCATTGCCTGGAGGCTGTGATTGCGCCCATGGTGGCACGCGGCCGAGGCGGAATCGGCCTCGTCGCTTCTGTCTCCGGCTATACAGGCCTGCCTGGCGGTGGCATATACGGCGCCACCAAATCGGCGCTGATTACGCTGGCGGAGGCGATGCGCCCCGGTCTTCAGAGCAAGGGTGTGTCTATTAGCATTATCAATCCTGGCTTTGTCAAAACACCGCTGACTGACAAGAACGATTTCCCGATGCCGTTCATTGTCACCGCAGAAGATGCGGCCGACAAAATATTCAACGGCATGAAGATCGGAAAATTTGAGATCGCTTTTCCTTGGCAGATGGTCTTGCTGCTGAAGGCGCTGCGACTGTTGCCCTATCCCCTCTATTTTGCGCTGACCCGCAGGATGCTGCGCAAATCCTGAGCTCTTACAGAGAGCCAGACATGAAAATGGGGGCTTTCGCCCCCATTTTCATTTTGCCAGTTCGAATTGCACGACATCCAACCGGCCTGTCCGGAAGCCGGCAGCGCAATAATGCAGGTAGTAGCGCCACATCCGGAAGAAACGCTCATCAAATCCGAGCGGCGCGATGGTCGACCAATGGGCGATGAAGCTGCGGTCCCAGGTCAGCAGGGTCCGCTCATAATCGAGGCCGAAGCGAAACGCGTCGCGTGTCTGCAGGCCAGCTTTCTGTGCCGATTCCTCGAACCGCTCGACCGATGGCAGCATGCCTCCCGGAAAAATATAGGTCTGAATGAAATCGGCTTCACGCTGATATTGCTCAAACCGGTTCTCATCGATGGTGATGACCTGGACAATTGCCCGACCACCCTCCACCAGCAGGTCGCGCACGCGGTTGAAGTAAACCGGCCAATTCTCTTCACCGACCGCTTCGAACATCTCGATCGACACGATCTTGGTGAAGTGCCCCTTCACGTCGCGGTAATCTTCCAGCCGGATGTCGCAGCGCTCGCTTAGATCAGCTGCCTCCAGCCGTGCGCGCGCGTAAGCGGCTTGTTCCTTCGACAGCGTCAGGCCGGTCACCCGGCAGCCGCTGGCGCGGATCGCGTGCTCGGCAAAGCCGCCCCAGCCGCAACCGATCTCCAGAACATGATCGCCAGGCCCAAGCGCCAATTGCTCGACAATCCGCTGATATTTGGCGGCCTGCGCCTCGGCCAGTGGCTGGCTCGGATGCGCGTAGAGCGCCGACGAATAAGTCATCGTCGTATCCAGCCATTGACGATAGAAATCGTTGCCGAGATCGTAATGGAAGGCGATGTTACGGCGGCTGCCGGCCTTGGAATTGCGCCGCAGCTTGTGGCGCAGCAGGGCCAGTTTGCCAAGCAGGGCGGAGGGCGACATCAACCCTTCCCAGTTGCCTTCGTTGGCGATGGCTAGTTCCAGAAAGCCGGCGATATCGGGGCTGTCCCAATCGCCGTCCATATAGGACCGGGAAAAGCCGAGCGTACCCGAAGACAGCAGCCTCCAGACCGGGCGGGCATTGTTGAACTTCAGCACTGCGGATGGTCCGAGCTCGGGCCCGACCACGTGATGCTCCTCACCGCCGGGAAACAGCAGGGTGAGGTGACCATGAGTCAACCGACTTGCCCAGTTACAAATCATCCGCTGCCAGATCGGCGCGCCATGAAGCGACCATTGGCAGGCGTCCTGTTCCGTATTCAGGCCTACACTCTTCTGTTTGGAAAACGAGGTCATTGCTGCGGTTTGCTGGTCGGCATGGGTCATGACGGGCTCCTTGCGTTTGCAGCTTCAGGTAAAATGATGGAACTGGCGATCGGCTCAGTGGCCTTGCGGTGCCGATGGATCGGCACGCCCTTCAGCCACAGCTTCAGCGCTTCCCAATGAATCGCGCCCATGACTTTGAAGGTCATCAGCGGATAGCGGAGCAGGGCGGAAAGAAGCGCGCCGTCTGTCAGGGCTTGGCGCTTGCCCTCGAACGCAGCGTAAAGCAAAGGCCCTTCGGCATCTGCTTCATTAATAGCGATCAAAACCCGCTCGTCTGGCGTCGTGATCTTGAACCGGTACTGGCATTCCATCGGCATGAAAGGAGAGACATACATCTGCTTGGCGCAGGCGTGTCGAATGCTACCATCTTCCTGATTGCCCACCGGAATCACATAGGTATGCCGTTCGTGGAAGGTATTTTCCACTTCGTAGAGGATGGCGATCAACCCGCCTGCGCCGTCATAGCAATAGTAGACGGTCAGCGGATTAAAGACATAACCGAACATACGGGGATAGCAGAGCATGGATACTTTGAGGTCCGCAGTGCCAAGTCCCGCCTGCTGAAGATGCTGCGCCACCCACGCTTTCAGCCCGCCAGATACACCCAGACCATGGTCTCGATCGTCGATCCGCAGTACCGCTCGCCTGTTGTAGCCGAGAAGCTTGAATGTCGCATCGATAGCCGGCAATTCATCAAGGTCAACCAGCAGGCAAAACACGCTATATCGCAACCGATGTTTCTTCGGCCTATGCCTTTCGTGAACAACATCACCGGTGAAGATTGCCGACGTCCAGTTCATTGCGCGGCCGCCAGCACCTGTTCAGCGAAAATCCGCCCGGAAGGATTGTCCACCGTCCACGGGCGCGACAGGCCTCCCAATTGTTCGGCCACCGCGAGACCGGACTGAATACCGTCTTCATGGAAGCCGCTGCCGAAATGGGCGCCGCAGAACCAGGTGCGGTTACGGCCCTGCAATTGCCAGAGCTGTCGCTGCGCGGCGATCGCCTTGCTGTCGAACAGCGGATGGGCATAGTCGAATACCTGGTGCACCTTGGACCTATCGATCTCTCGCGACGGATTGAGCGTCACGAACAGCGGCAGGGACGAATCGAGGTTCTGCAACTTGTTCATCCAATAGGTTACGCAAAGTGCGCCTTCGCCAGCCTTGCGCTGCTCCCCGATATAGTTCCAGCTTGCCCAGACCCGCTGGCGCTTCGGCATGACGCTTGGATCTGAATGCAGAACGGCGACATTGCTCGTGTAATCAAAACAGCTGAGCAGCGCCCGTTCCAGCCCCTGAGCCTCATCCAGAAGCGCCAGCGCTTCATTCGCATGGGTGGCGACAACGACCTGGTCGAAACGGTCCTGATGGCCGCTTTCGGTCACGATTTTTACGCCGAGCGTGCTGCGGATAATACTTTTGACAGGATCGCCGCTGCGAAACTGCGCTGGCGTTGCCGCCTTAAGCCTGCTGACATATTCACGGCTACCGCCGATGACAGTGCGCCATTGAGGACGATCGTTGATGGTGACGAGGCCGTGATTGATGAAGAACCTGATAAATGCAGTGAGCGGGTAGGCCCGCATGTCGGCAACTGTTGTCGACCAGATCGCAGCCCCCATCGGCAGAAGATGATCTTCTATGAATGCCGCACTATAGGCTTCGAGATCGAGATAATCGCCGAGCGTTGCGGCAGCAAGATCTGAACGCTCCAGCAGGTGAGGGGCCGCGCGATAGAACCGCATGATGTCGGCGACCATCCGCCAGAATCGCGGACGAAGTGCGTTCCGGCGCTGACCTAACAAGCCAGACAGCCCGGAACCGGAATACTCGAAACGACCCTGGTCCAAGGAGGCGGCAAACGACATGTCAGACGCCTGCGTGGGCACGCCCAAATGCTCGAATAAAGCGACCAGATTGAGATAGTTGCGGTCGTTGTAGACGATGAAGCCGGTATCGACCGCAACCTTGCCTTTCGGGCCATCCACGTCGACTGTATTGGCATGACCGCCAAGTCGATCTGCGGCCTCAAACACCGTGACATCGAATCGCTTGGCCAGCAGCCAGGCACAAGACAAGCCGGAAATGCCGGATCCCACTACCGCAATCCGACGTGTGCCGGCAGCGAATCCCTTGTCCAATCCGATATTCATGATCGCAATCGCCTTTTCACCATGTTTTACAAGGACTACGACCGGCACTATGGGCTGGATTGCCAACGTCGGATTTTTTTTGGGTCGGTGATCCACCGTAGCAGGGCGGGCGTAAAGACTGCCATGACAATAATCATTTCCCAAGCGGCTCTGGAATGCCACAATGGTAGAATGACGGCCCCACGCCCCTTCAGGCGTAACCGGCCACGTGGGAAATCCGTGCCTCCTGGGGGCGCGAACGGGATGATTATGAAGTCTGAAACGGAAGATATGTCCTGCTTTCTCGCTGCGGTGGCCCGTGAGCGTGATGTGGAGGCATTCGAAACATTGTTCCGTCACTATGGTCCGCGCGTGAAAGCCTACATGGCTCGCCAGACGCGAGACCAGCAGGCGGCAGAGGAATTGATGCAGGAAACCATGATGGTGGTCTGGAACAAGGCCGCACTTTTCGATCCGAGCAGAGGCAATGTCTCCGCCTGGATTTTCACGATAGCGAGAAACCTTCGCGTTTCCGCCTATCGCAAGCAGAACCGTCCGGAATTCGACCCGAACGACCCTGCTTTCGTGCCCGAAGACGTAATGCCAGCCGACCAGGAACTGGAAAGCCGGCAAGAGGCAGACCGGTTGCACAAGGCCATGCGGCAATTGCCCAAGGAACAACTCGATTTGTTACAGCGTTCGTTTTTTCACGAGATCCCTCACAGCGCGCTTGCCAAGGAATTCGACCTGCCGCTCGGAACCGTGAAATCAAGGATCAGGATGGCTTTCGCAAAACTCCGTGCCGCTTTGGACGATAGCCAAGGAGGGGACCGTTGATGTCCGTGCACCATCATGTCAGCGATGAATTATTGCTCGACTATGCTAATGGCAGCCTGTCCGAAGGCTGGAGCATTGCCGTTGCCACGCATCTCGCGCTGTGTCCCCACTGCCGTAAACGCCTGTCCGCTATGGAAGCAACTGCTGGCGCGATGATCGAGTCGCTCGAGCTGGAACCGGCGCAAGCCTCGAATGCCGATACATCTTGGCAGGCGATGCGGGCCCGGCTTGAGGCGGATAAAGTCGGCAACAAAGGCCAGAGTGTTGCTGACAAACCAGCTTCGGCGGCCCCCAATTTTGCTGAAGTTCCGGTTCTGCCGGAACCATTGCGCTCCTATCTTGGTAAGGACATCGATGGTTTGAAATGGAAGCCGCTTGGACGTGGCGCCTATCACATCAAGATCAAGACTGGCGATGCGGATACGAGCGTGCGTCTGTTGCGGATACCGGCTGGAAAGCCGGTGCCGGAACATAGCCACGGCGGCCGAGAGCTGACGCTGGTGCTCAAAGGTAGCTTCTACGATGGCCAGGGTCGGTTTGCCCGTGGCGATCTGGAAGAGGCCGACCAAGATGTAGAGCATCAGCCGATCGCTGATGAGGGTGAAGACTGTATCTGCCTTGCCGTGACGGATGCTCCTTTGCGTTTCAAGAGCCGCCTTGTGCGGTTGGTGCAGCCGATTTTGGGGATTTGAAACAGAATTTCAGGAAAGCTGCTGATCAGTTTCCCGTTCGGTTATGCGGTCACGCAGGTACGTTTCTGAAAAAGTGTTTACCGGTTTTTTGCGTCGCGGGCGCAGCCGAATACAAGGATTGAGAATTACATGCGCAGCTATGTAATCGCCTATTGTGCTACGGCTGCGGTGTTTTTCGGCCTGGATTTTGTCTGGTTGAGCAAGGTCGCGCTCGGTTTCTACAAATCGCGGATCGGCGAATTGATGCGGGATCAGCCGAATTTCACTGCCGCCGGTCTGTTCTACTTGGTTTACATCGGCGGCATCGTTTATTTCGCCGTGGCTCCGGCTCTACAGAGCGGGAGCCTGGTGACCGCATTGGTGAGCGGGGCCATCCTGGGACTGATTGCCTACGGCACTTATGATATGACCAATCTTGCAACCTTGAAGGCTTGGTCGCTATCGCTCAGCCTCGTCGATATGGCCTGGGGCATGGTGTTGACGTCTGTTGCAGCCGGTGCGGGATATTTCGTTACCAGCCGGCTGCTCTGATTGGTTTCACGTGAGACAAAGCTGAAGTCTGCGTTGCGCCATTTTCGTTTTTCACTATGATGAAAGAAAAAACGAAAAAGGGGGGAGGCGCAGATGTTTCTGTCGGCCCGGCAATCTGAAATCCTCGATATCGCCAAGTCCGAAGGCCGGGTGCAGGTAGACGATCTTGCATCGCGATTTTCCGTAACGCCACAGACCATTCGCAAGGATCTCAATGACTTGTGCGAAACCCGGCGGCTGACGCGGGTGCATGGCGGAGCGATTTTTCCAAGCGGCGCCGAAAACGTTCGCTATGAGGCACGCCGCTCAATGGCGGCTCCCGAAAAACAGGCGATCGGACGGGCGGCGGCCGATCTGATCCCCAACAATGCTTCTCTGTTTATCAATATCGGCACCACGACGGAAGCCGTCGGTGAAGCTTTGCTGGACCACAAGGACTTGATGGTCATCACCAACAACATCAACGTTGCCAACCGACTAAGGGTTTTTCCCGCCATTGAGGTGGTGATTGCCGGCGGCGTGGTGCGTGGCTCAGACGGCGGGATCGTCGGCGAGGCGGCGGTCGATTTCATTCGCCAGTTCAAGGTCGATTATGCTGTCATTGGCACGTCGGCTATCGACCCAGATGGGGCGTTGCTCGACTACGACTACCGCGAAGTGAAAGTGGCACAGGCAATCATCGCCAATGCCCGCCACGTGATTCTCGTTGCCGATTCCTCGAAGTTCGAGCGCGCTGCCCCCGTGCGCATTGGCCATCTCAGTCAGGTTCACACCTTCATCACCGATGTCTGCGATATCACAGAACTGGCAAGCATTTGCCGCGATCACGATGTGCGTTTGATCGAGGCCTTCAGGGTCGCACGGCAGGATGGTTAACAGTTACCGCTAAATTTTCATTTGACATTCGTTTTGAGTTCGCTTTAGCTGCTGAAAGTTTCGCATGAGCAATGAAATGCTGCATTGCGAAAGGGACGACTAAAAGGAAACAACCGTGTCCGGCGATCAAGTCTTCGACCTCTTTGTCATCGGTGGTGGCATCAACGGCTGCGGTATTGCACGCGACGCCGTGGGTCGCGGATATTCGGTCGCTTTGGCGGAAATGAATGATTTTGCTTCAGGCACATCATCTGGTGCCACCAAGCTGATCCATGGCGGTTTGCGATATCTCGAGCATTACGAATTCCGGCTGGTGCGCGAAGCGCTGATGGAACGGGAAGTGCTCTGGGCCATGGCACCGCATATCATCTGGCCGATGCGCTTCGTTCTTCCGTTCCACAAGGGTGGCATCCGGCCGGCCTGGCTGATCCGGCTCGGGCTTTTCCTTTATGACCACCTTGGCGGTCGCAAGCTTCTTCCCGCCACCAAAACGCTCGATATGCGCAAGGACCCCGCCGGAAAGCCATTGAAGCCGCTGTTCACGCGCGCCTTTGAATATTCTGACGGCTGGGTGGATGATGCCCGTTTCGTCGTGTTGAACGCGCGGGATGCAGCCGATCGCGGTGCCCTGATCCTCAGCCGGAGCCGGGTACTTTCGGCGCGCCGCGATAAAGGCATCTGGGAGATCGACGTCGAGGACCGCGCTAGCCGTAGCCGCAGCACCGTTCGCGCCCGTATGTTGGTCAATGCTGGTGGCCCGTGGGTGGATAGCGTGCTATCCAACGCCGTCGGCCGCAATAATGTTCACAATGTCCGCCTCGTGCAGGGCAGCCATATCATCGTGAAAAAGAAGTTTGACGACCCCAGGGCCTATTTCTTCCAGAATCCCGATAATCGCATCATCTTTGCCATTCCCTATGAGACGGATTTCACCCTGATCGGCACGACTGATCAGGATTATCAGGGCGATCCGAAGGATGTGAAGATCACGCAGGGCGAGATCGACTATCTCTGCAGCGCCGCTAGCGAATATTTCGCCGAGCCGGTTCGCCCGGAAGACATCGTCTGGTCCTATTCCGCCGTGCGCCCGCTCTACGACGATGGTGCCTCCAAGGCGCAGGAAGCGACCCGCGATTACGTGCTGAAGCTCGAGGTGCCCGAAGGTCAGGCGCCGTTGTTGAACGTGTTCGGCGGCAAGCTGACCACCTACCGCCGGCTTGGCGAACATGCGCTGGAAAAGATCGGCGAAGCGATCGGCGTCAAAGGCAAGCCTTGGACCGCGCAGAGCCATCTGCCGGGCGGCGATTTTCCGCCTACGGGTTACGATGCCGAAGTCGGCCGGCTGAAAAGGGCTTTCCCGTTTCTGGAGGAGCGGTGCGCCCGCCGTCTGGTTCGCTGCTATGGCTCGCTTGCCCATGCCATGCTGGGTGGCGCCAAGGGGCCTGATGGGCTCGGGCGTCATTTCGGCGGAACGCTGTATCAGGCGGAAGTCGATTGGCTGATTGCCCGTGAATGGGCGAGAAGCGCCGAGGACATTCTCTGGCGCCGCACCAAGCAGGGCCTGTATTTGAGTGCGGAGCAGGCGAGGGCACTGGAAGATTATATCGAGGAAGCGCGGGCGGCCTGATCGGCCAAAAGCGATGGAGGAAATGCCGGTTCGGGGCTTCGACCTGAGGAGTTGAAGATTCGTATCGGTACCGATGAGGGAGTGCGATGGGCCATGCGGCGCATCTGTTACTGTCGTCGGCGGGCGGAGGAGGCCTGACAAACAATGCTGGAATTGCGAAACCTGTCGAAGGTGGTAGCGGGGGATGTTCATATCCATCCCGTCGACCTGACCCTGCAGCGCGGGTCGCTCAACGTCCTGCTCGGCCCGACCCTGTCGGGCAAGACATCTCTGATGCGCCTGATGGCGGGGCTGGATAAGCCCACATCTGGCTCCATCGTGTTCGACGGCAAGGATGTAACCGGCGTGCGGGTGCAGGATCGCTCGGTTGCCATGGTCTACCAGCAGTTCATCAATTATCCCGCGCTCAGCGTCTACGAAAACATTGCCTCGCCGCTCAGACTGCGCAAGGCCGACAAGGCGACCATCGACCGCGAGGTCAAGAAGGCCGCCGATCTCCTGAAGCTCACCCCGTATCTGGAGCGCACGCCGCTTAACCTGTCCGGCGGCCAGCAGCAACGTACCGCACTGGCTCGCGCCATCGTCAAGCAGGCGAGCCTGGTCCTTCTCGATGAGCCGCTGGCCAATCTGGATTACAAGCTGCGTGAGGAGTTACGCGAGGAGCTGCCGAAGATCTTTGCCGAATTCGGGGCTATTTTCGTCTATGCGACCACCGAGCCATCGGAAGCCCTGTTGCTCGGCGGTAATACCGCGACGCTCTGCGAGGGCCGCATCACCCAATATGGCCCGACTATCGAAGTTTATCGTCGTCCGGCCGATCTCGTCTCCGCCAAGACCTTTGCCGATCCGCCACTGAACACCGTTCAGGCCGTGCGGCGGGACATGCATTTCATGATCGGCGGTATCCCGGTTCTCACCGTTCCCCCGCACTTGATGCATGTACCGGAGGGACCTCTGACGCTTGCCTTCCAGCCGCATCATCTGTCGTTGTCTGCGGATTCGACATCTTCTGACGGCGTGCTGACGGCTCGCACGATGATTTCGGAAATTTCAGGCTCCGAGAGCTTCATCCATCTTGAGTATGCAGGCGAGCGCTGGGTCATGCTGGAACATGGCATCCACGATATCGAGCCTGGTCGCGATCTTCAGGTTCAGCTCGACACCCGCCATCTGATGGCTTTCGATACCGAGGGCCGTGCCCTTGGCTCAGAGCATGTCCAGGAAAAGTGGACACCGGTTTCTCGTCCGGAAATGCTTAAACACAAAGATCTGGGGGGAGAGTAAGCCCATGGCCCGCATTTCCCTTGATCACATCCGTCACGCCTATGGCCCGAAAGGGCTCGCCAATCCGCTCTATGCGCTAAAGGAAGTGCATCACGATTTCGACGATGGCGGCGCCTATGCTCTGCTTGGCCCCTCCGGCTGCGGCAAGACCACGTTGCTCAATATCATGTCCGGCCTGCTGCAGCCGTCGCATGGCCGCATCCTGTTTGGCGGCAAGGACGTGACTGAACTGTCTACCGAAGCGCGCAACATCGCCCAGGTCTTCCAGTTCCCGGTCGTCTACGACACCATGACCGTCTACGACAATCTCGCTTTTCCGCTGCGCAATCGGCGCGTGCCGGAGGCGGAGGTCGATGCGCGGGTGCGTACCATCCTTAAGATGATCGACCTCGAAAGCTGGGCAAAGCGCAAGGCACAGGGGCTGACGGCCGACCAGAAGCAGAAGATTTCGCTTGGCCGTGGTCTGGTACGATCAGACGTCAATGCCATCCTGTTCGATGAGCCGCTGACTGTCATCGATCCGCATATGAAATGGATATTGCGCGCCCAGCTGAAGCAGTTGCACCGGCAGTTCGGCTTTACCATGGTCTATGTCACCCATGACCAGACGGAGGCCCTGACCTTCGCCGATAAGGTCGTGGTGATGTATGACGGCCAGATCGTGCAGATCGGCACGCCTGCCGAACTCTTCGACCGGCCAAAACATACGTTCGTCGGCTATTTCATCGGTTCGCCCGGCATGAATGTCCTGCAGGCCGGCATCGATGGCGATACGGCCATTGTCGGTGGCGAGCGGATTGCCCTTCCAGGCCGGCCGGTAATCCCCGGCGAGGCATTGACCGAGCTTGGCATTCGCCCGGAATTCATCCGTCTCACCCGCGATGGCTTGCCGGTAGAGATCCTGAAGATCGAGGATATCGGCCGCCAGAAGATCGTGCGCGCCCGCTTTGCCGGGCAGCCGATTGCCGTCGTGCTGCGCGAGGATGCGGACGTGCCCGCCGAGCCGAAGCTGAGCTTCGATACTGCCGCCATCAATATCTACGCAAATTCCTGGCGTGCCGATTATGCCGGCGCTGGATTGGGAGGCTGAGGCGATGAACAAGACCTGGAACAACAAGGCTTGGTTTCTGGTGCTGCCGGTGCTGCTGCTGGTCGCCTTTTCCGCCGTCATTCCACTGATGACGGTCGTCAATTATTCAGTGCAGGACACGTTCGGCAACAATGATTTCTTCTGGGCAGGCTCGGACTGGTTCACCCAGACGCTGCAGTCACAGCGATTTTGGGACGCCCTCTGGCGCAACCTGATCTTCTCGATGATCATTCTCGCCATCGAAGTGCCACTGGGCATTCTGATCGCGCTCAACATGCCGAAAACCGGGCTTGGTGTGCCGGTTTGCCTGGTGCTGATGGCCTTGCCATTGCTGATCCCGTGGAACGTGGTCGGCACCATCTGGCAGGTGTTCGGCCGCAGCGATATCGGCCTGCTCGGCTACACGCTCAACGCCATTGGCATCGACTATAATTACGTGGCCAATACATTCGACGCCTGGGCGACCATCATCGTCATGGATGTCTGGCACTGGACGAGCCTCGTGGTGCTGCTTTGCTATGCTGGCCTGGTCTCCATTCCCGACGCCTATTATCAGGCGGCCCGCATTGACGGAGCCTCACGCTGGTCGGTGTTCCGCTACATTCAGCTGCCGAAGATGAAGCAGGTGCTGCTGATTGCCGTGCTGCTGCGGTTCATGGACAGTTTCATGATCTATACCGAGCCTTTTGTCGTCACCGGCGGTGGGCCAGGCAATTCAACCACCTTCCTGTCGATCGACCTCGTCAAAATGGCGCTCGGCCAGTTCGACCTCGGTCCGGCTGCGGCCATGTCCATCATCTATTTCCTGATCGTCCTGCTGCTGTCCTGGATCTTCTACACGGTCATGACCAGCGGCGACGCACAGAGCGCAACCGCACCGAAGGGAGAATGATCATGCAGAACCGCTCTTCCCTCCGCCCCGTGCTGGTCGTCAGCCTCTATATCCTGTTCCTGCTGCTGCCGATCTATTGGCTCGTCAACATGAGCTTCAAGAGCAACCAGGAGATTCTGAGCTCGCTGACCCTTTATCCGCACGAGCCGACGCTGAAGAACTACATTACCATCTTCACCGACCCGTCCTGGTATTCGGGCTATATCAACTCGATCATCTATGTCGTACAGAACATGGTGATCTCTGTCGCCTGCGCGCTACCGGCCGCTTATGCATTCTCGCGCTATCGCTTTTTGGGCGACAAGCATCTGTTCTTCTGGTTGCTGACCAATCGCATGGCGCCGCCGGCGGTCTTTGCATTGCCCTTCTTCCAGCTCTATTCTGCGTTCGGCATGATCGACACCCATATCGCCGTCGCACTTGCGCACTGCCTGTTCAACGTGCCGTTGGCGGTCTGGATTCTCGAAGGCTTCATGTCCGGCGTGCCGAAGGAAATCGATGAAACGGCTTATATCGACGGCTATTCATTCCCGCATTTCTTCGTGAAGATCTTCATTCCGCTGATCGCCTCGGGCATCGGTGTGGCCGCCTTCTTCTGCTTCATGTTCTCATGGGTGGAGCTGCTGATTGCCCGCACGCTGACCACGGTCGATGCCAAGCCGATCGCTGCCGTCATGACCCGCACCGTTTCGGCCTCGGGGGTCGACTGGGGTCTGCTTGCTGCGGCAGGCGTGCTGACGCTGATCCCCGGTGCCGTGGTGATCTATTTCGTGCGCAACTACATCGCCAAGGGCTTTGCCCTGGGCCGCGTCTGAGGAGGAGAGCGAATGACCCTGTCATGGATGGCCTGGACGATGCCGACCGCCCTGTTCTTCATCGCCATTCTGGCGCTGCTGATTGCGATGTCTGTCTGGGAATATGTCTCGCCCGGCGGCAACCCGCGCGTCGGTATCCTGCGCTTCGAGACCACGCGTGGGGACCGGCTGTTCATCTCGCTGCTCGGCGCCGCCTTTATTCATCTCGCATGGCTGGGGCTTGCAAGCGCCAGCCTGTGGTGGGCTCTCGGCCTTTCGGTGATCTACGCCATAGGCGTTTTCCGGACGGTGTGAAGCGTCAAAGCGTTTCCAGGAAGAATGGGAAGCAATTTCCGTCCGGAAATGCATGAAAACAAAGAGTTAGAGCATGTCAGGGTTTCCGGGAAACGCTGACATACTTTGAGAATACGCCTGCAATCGCAAACTCTGGGAGGACAAGATGCGAAAGCACTTAATGACGACAACAGCAGCCATGCTGCTGGCTATGACCGGCGCAGCCTATGCGGGGATGGATGACGCCAAGCAGTTTCTCGATCAGGAGATCAAGGGCGAATCTTCGCTCTCGCGGGCTGATCAGGAAAAGCAGATGCAATGGTTCATGGATGCGGCCAAGCCCTTTGCCGGGATGGAAATCCATGTCGTTTCCGAATCGCTGACGACCCACGCCTATGAATCCAAGGTTCTCGCCCCCTGGTTCAGCAAGATAACAGGCATCAAGGTCATCCACGACGTCATCCAGGAAGGCGATGTCGTCGAAAAGATCCAGACCCAGATGCAGACCGGCCAGAACCTTTATGACGGCTGGGTCAACGATTCCGACTTCATCGGTACCCATTGGCGCTATGGCCAAGTCCGCAACCTCACCGACTGGATGGCCGGCGAGGGCAAGGACGTCACCGACCCGATGCTTGATTTGAAGGACTTCATCGGCCTTTCCTTCACGACTGCGCCGGATGGCAAGCTTTATCAGCTGCCCGACCAGCAGTTCGCAAACCTCTATTGGTTCCGCTACGACTGGTTCAACGATCCGAAGATCAAGGAAGAGTTCAAGAAAGAATACGGCTACGACCTCGGCGTTCCCGTCAACTGGTCTGCTTATGAAGACATCGCCAAGTTCTTCACCGGTCGCGAGATCGGCGGCAAGAAGATCTACGGCAGCATGGACTACGGCAAGAAGGACCCGTCGCTGGGCTGGCGCTTCACCGATGCTTGGCTGTCCATGGCCGGCAACGGCGACAAGGGCCTGCCTAACGGCAAGCCGGTCGACGAATGGGGCATTCGCGTCAACGAAAAGGATCAGCCGACCGGCTCCTGCGTCGATCGCGGCGGCGACACCAACGGCGCGGCTTCGGTCTATGCCGTTACCAAGTATCTGGAATGGCTGAAGAAATATGCGCCGCCGGAAGCGCAGGGCATGACCTTCTCCGAATCGGGTCCGGTGCCAGCTCAAGGCAACATCGCCCAGCAGATCTTCTGGTACACGGCGTTTACCGCCGATATGGCCAAGCCCGGCCTGCCGGTCGTCAACGACGATGGCTCGCCGAAATGGCGCGTGGCGCCGTCTCCGCACGGCTCCTACTGGCACGAAGGCCAGAAGCTCGGCTATCAGGACGTCGGTTCCTGGACGCTGATGAAGTCCACTCCCACCGATCGCGCTAAGGCCGCCTGGCTCTATGCGCAGTTCGTGACGTCTAAGACCGTCGACGTGAAGAAGAGCCAGACCGGCCTCACCTTCATCCGCCAGTCCTCGATAATGGATAAGACCTTCACCGACCGCGCCCCGAAACTCGGTGGTCTCGTGGAATTCTACCGCTCGCCAGCCCGCGTGCAGTGGACACCGACCGGTACCAACGTGCCCGACTATCCGAAGCTGGCACAGCTGTGGTGGCAGAATATCGGTGACGCGGCCTCAGGCGCCAAGACCCCGCAGGAAGCCATGGACGCGCTCTGCAAGGCTCAGGAAGGCATTCTGCAGCGTCTGGAACGCGCCAAGGTGCAGGGCGAGTTCGGCCCCAAGCTCAACGAGCCGAAGGATGCCGCCTATTGGGAGAAATACGCCAAGGAGCATGGCTCTCTGGCGCCGCAGCCCAAGCTTGCCAACGAAAAGGAAAAGCCGGTTACCGTCAACTACGACGAACTGGTCAAGAGCTGGCAGAAGTAAGACACTACGGTCTGCAACAACCGAAGCCGGGCGCAAGCCCGGCTTCTTTTTGCGTCGGCTTCAGATCGGCCTGACATATGCAGCGGAAACGAAAAACGCCCGGCGCAAGCACCGGGCGTTTTTCGTATTTATCCATCAACTGTAACAGCTTCGATCCGCTCAAAGCCTAAACTGCTCCAGCATTCCAGCCTCGATCACGCGCAGCAAGCACTGATTCGCAATGACCGGTCGATCAGTTGGTCGGCAGCGGTACCGGGCTGTCGGACTGATTGTGCAGATAAACGATGAGGTTAGCACGGTCTTCTTCCTTCGGCAGGCCGGCAAAGCCCATGGCCGTGCCAGGCACGAATTTCTTCGGCGCGGTCAGGAAGTGGTTGAGGTTTTCGAAGGTCCAGTGTTCAGAACTGCCCTTGGAGAAATCCTTCATGCCAGCCGAATAGGCAAAGCCTTCGTGGCTGGCGACAGGCCGGTCGACGACGCCCCAAAGGTTCGGTCCGACCTTGTTGGGACCGCCCTTATCGGCGTTATGACAGGCCGTGCATTTCTTGAAAATCGCTTCGCCAGCCTTCACATCGGCCGATGCCAGCAGCTGGGCGATCGGCTTTTCGGCGGCGGCCGGAGCAGCCCCTTCGGCTCCGCCAGCAGCCGGCGCTTCGGCGGCCACGATGGCATAGCCTTCCTTTTCAGGCTTTGGTGCGTGGAAAATCCCCTCCGACGCAATGGACACCGACATCAGCACGAAGATCGTGCCAAGCAGTGCGCCTGCTCCCATATTCATGTAGGAATTCATTGGTTATCGCTCCCCATGCAGTCCGCGCAGTAGAAATCGGACAAGCCTCCATCTATGAAAAGGCTAAGACTTTTGCTTGACAGTTGCAACCCGATTATGCTCCGCCGCCCTGAGACGTTTTGCCACCTACCCCCCTTGCTTTCAAAGGCGAATCCCGATGTCCGACCCGACAGGCACCAAAACTCTGGTTCTCATTCCCGCCCGCATGGCCTCTACACGCCTGCCGGGCAAGCCGCTGGCCGACATTGCCGGCCTGCCGATGATCGTGCAGGTGGCCAAGCGCGCGCTTGAGGCCAATGTCGGGCGGATCGTCGTTGCCGTCGATCATCCCGATGTCTTCGACACGGTAACCGCAGCCGGTTTCGAGGCTGTGATGACCGGCGAGCAACATCAGTCCGGCTCGGACCGCATCCATGAAGCACTGCTGAAGATCGACCCGCAGGGCGAGGCAGAGATCATCATAAATGTGCAGGGCGACCTGCCGACCATCGACCCCGCAACCATCCGCGCCGCATTGCGGCCGCTGGAGGATCCGGCCGTCGATATCGCGACGCTGACGGTTGAGATCGAGGACGAAGCGGAAAAGACCAATCCGAACGTAGTGAAGGTGGTTGGCTCGCCGCTGACCGAAAACCGGCTGCATGCGCTCTATTTTACCCGCGCGACCGCGCCTCATGGCAAGGGGCCGCTTTATCACCATATCGGCCTCTACGCCTATCGCAGGGCCGCCCTGGAGCGGTTCGTGGCGCTATCTCCCTCGACCCTGGAAAAGCGCGAATCACTTGAACAGCTGCGGGCGCTGGAAGCCGGCATGCGCATCGATGTCGAGATTGTCGAGACGGTACCGCTCGGCGTCGATACGGCTGCGGACCTTGAAAAGGCCCGCGTCATTCTCTCTGCAAAGCAAGGATAACTGCCGTGGCAACGCTGACCAACAAGATTTCCTTCCAGGGCGATTTCGGCGCCAATTCCGATATGGCCTGCCGTGACATGTTTTCGTCCATGGAGCCGCTGCCGTGTCCAACTTTCGAGGATGCATTTACGGCTCTGGAAAACGGTGATGCCGATCTGGCGATGATCCCGATCGAAAATACGCTGGCCGGCCGGGTTGCCGACATCCATTATCTTTTGCCGCTGTCGCGTCTGAAGATCATCGGCGAATATTTTATGCCGATTCGGTTTCAGCTGATGGTGATGCCAGGTGTGAAGGCCGAAGAAATCCGCACCGTGCATAGCCATATCCACGCGCTTGGCCAATGCCGCAAGATCATCCGCAGCAATGGCTGGAAAGCGGTGGTGGCAGGCGATACGGCTGGCGCTGCAAAGCTCGTTTCGGAAAAGGGCGACCGCTCCATGGCGGCGCTCGCGCCCCGGCTTGCCGCCTCGCTCTATGGCCTCGACATCATTGCCGAAAATGTCGAGGATTCCGAGGATAACGTCACCCGCTTCGTCGTCTTGTCGCGCGACGCCGTCGATCTGAAGCGCACCAGCGATGACGAGCATTTCATCACCACATTCGTCTTCAATGTCCGCAACATTCCGGCAGCGCTTTACAAGGCCATGGGAGGCTTTGCCACCAATGGCGTCAACATGACGAAGCTGGAAAGCTACCAGATCGGCGGCAAATTCATCGCCACCCAGTTCTATGCCGATATCGAAGGTCATCCTGAGGACGCGCCGGTGAAGCGGGCTCTGGAAGAGCTGCGCTTCTTCTCGGAAAAAGTCCATATTCTCGGCGTCTACAAGGCGCATGCCATGCGCGGCAAATTCTAACCTTTTGAAAACATTAGAACGTGACAAGCGAATGGCGGCAAGAAGCCACCATTCGCTGTTTTAATCTCAATATTTGATGCCGTAGCCGATTTTGTAGAGCGGTTGCTTGGAATCATGCGGCGTGCTCGGAGACTGCGCCTCGACCGCCTGCATGGAGGAGGGGAGTTCAAAGGGCAGCTTGCCGCGCGCCTTTTCCTTGCCCTCGATGACATTGAACAGCGCGTCGTCGCTGGCGCCGAAATTGCCGATCAGCGCTGCTGTCTTGTCCTTGATATTGGTCAGGATCGCCGGGCGCGACAGGAAGATGGTCGCGATGATCTTGGTCTTGCCAGAGATCGCGACCAGCTTGTCGTAATCGGCATTGCCCGGTTTGAAGGACAGGTCACCTTCTTCCTGGCGTGCGCCGAAGAAATAGTTGGGATGCAGCCGCTCGAACGGCGTCATCAGCCGCGCGAGCGCAAAATCGGCCTCTTCCGGCTTGTCCACCACCTGATAGCCGCGCTTCTTGGCAACGGCTGCATCGACGTTGAGAAGATAGACCTTCTTGCCCGGCTTCATGGGGAGTGTCTTGCTCTTGTTCTGCAAGAGAACCATTGCTCTCGCCTGAGCCTTCTCGCCCTCGGCGATAAATTTTGCATTGCCGACGATGGACTTTGCCTTCTGCGGGTCGGCATAGGGATTTTCGAAGAGGCCCTGTTCGAATTTCTGGACCAGCAGGCGCTGCGCGGACTGATCAATGCGCTTTTCATCGATCTTCTTGTCTTCGACTGCCTTGACCAGCACGTCTGAATTAGCGACGCCACCAAACTGGTCGATCCCGGCATTGACAGCCTTGGCAAAGCGGTCCTCGCGGCTCAGGTCTTCGACGCCCCAGGGCATGCCGAAGGTGTCCGGGCGGATGATCGGCGTGTCGCCGGGCTTTTCACCATCAAGGCACTCGTTCTTGCAATCATTGGTGATCAGCCAGTCGCTGACCACGACGCCATCGAATTTATAGCGCTTGCGCAAGAGATCCGTCAGCAGTTGCTTGCTGTAGCCGGCCGCCACCGGTTCCAGCGGCTTGCCATCCAGCGTCACGCCTTCGACGATCGAATAGGTCGGCATGATGCCCGCCACCTTGGCGGCAAAGGCGCCCTTGAACGGCGTGACATGCTGCTCGAAATCCTTGCCCTTGAACACGACGCGCCGGCCATAGGAATTGTGCCCATCGAAACCGTTGGGTGTGGCGCCGTAGCCGACCCAATGCTTGGCAACGGCGCTGACGCTGCCGGGTTTGAGCCCTGTCGTGCCATTCTGGAAGCCTGCGACATAGGCCTGCGCCATCCTCCGGGAAATCTGCGCATCTTCGCCAAAGGTGCCGGTTGCGCGCGGCCAGCGCGGCTCACTGGCAAGGTCGATCTGCGGCGACAGCGCCTGCTGGATGCCGACGGCGAGATATTCCTGGCGGGCGATATCGGCAAAGCGGCGCGTCAGCCTGGCATCGTCAAGCGCACCGAAGCCCAGGCTTTCCGGCCATTTGGAAAAGCCGCCGTTCTGAGCCGACGCGCCGAGCACATATTGGAAATGATTGCGCGGGTCGGTGCTGATGGTCAGCGGAATGCCGAGCCGGCTCGCCTCGGCAATGTCCTGCAGCTTGTTGTTTTCCTCTGCCAATTGCTCGGGCGGCAAGGAGAGGCGGGTGATGTAGGTGGCAACCTTGGCATCGTTGATCAGGCCCTTCATTCGCTCCAGATCGTAACCGCTGCCGCGCCCCTGACCGGCCTCGGCTCCGGCGGATATGGCCGGCGCTGTGCCATGCATCATCAACCCGGCCTTTTCCGTCAGGGTCATCTGGCCCACCAGATCCTTGGCCCGCTCTGCCGGGGTGCGGCGCCAGTCCTCGTAGATGTCGAGACGGCCGTTGCGGTTCAAATCCCTGAACCGTAGCCCGTCGACAGTCAGAAGCGGGGCGGAGTGCGTGATGATGACGGGCTGGTTTTGGGCATGGGCAACGGATGCCATCAGAACGGCGCAGGACGCCAGACTAAGAAACTTCATCGATATGATCCTGAATCTATGGATTTGTGCTGAAAAGCGGACAGCCGAAAGGCCGAAGCGCGTCGGTCTATCGACGCGCCGCCTGCCGTGTGGTTACGGCAATGGATCTTGAAACCATGATAATCCTCCCTGTTATGCTTCGCTGATCGTCATGGTCAGGGGCTCCTCCCACCAGACCATGACGATTACACGTGGTCACCATAGCGACACACGCTTCCCGCGTAAACGGCGCTAAAGCACTGGACCGAACAGTGGGAACTGGTTTTCGGAATAATCCGATGCGCAAACAAAACGTTAGAGCATCGCGCCGACTCTGATTTTCGGCACGATGCTCTAACGGACTGCGGAGTGGTAGAGGCTCAGGAAGCCTTGCCCCAATCGAGCCAATCGCTCATCAGCCGGTGGGCGATGGTGCCGGGGGCGGGAGCTTTGACGGTCTCAGTCTCGAGGTCGATCATCGCCTGGACTTCGGCCCGGCTGAACCAGCGGCAGTCGGCCAATTCATTTTCGTCTCGGGAGATGTCGAAACTCAGCGCCTCCGCATAGCAGCCGATCATCAGCTGGTGCGGTACGGGCCAAGGCTGGGAGGCGTGGTAGCGAACCCGGCCGATGGTGATGGCCGACTCCTCGTAGGTCTCGCGGCGCACGGCATTCTCGATGGTTTCGGCCGGCTCCATGAAGCCGGCCAGGCACGAATACATGCCTTCTGGAAAATGCGCTCCACGACCGAGCAGGCAACGGTCGTTTTTCTCATCGACCGCCATCATTATCACCACAGGATCGGTACGTGGAAAGGCCTGGCGGCCGCAGGCCGGGCATTCGCGCTTGTAGCCACCCAGCCGTGGCTCCATCGGTTTGCTACAGGTGCCACAAAACCGGTTTTCACTGGCCCAATGCAGCAGGCTGAACCCTTGGGCTGCCTCACCAACCAATTCGGCATCAAGGTTGGGATCGCGAAACAGTTCGCGCGCGGTCAGGGCTTTGTAGCCCTTGGCAAGCTGCTCCTCGCCGATCGTCACGGAAACGGCGATGCGCGGCTCGCCGCTGGGACGCCGGCCAAGAAGCACGGCATTATCAAGATCCGGCTCCAGGGCGGTCAGCTCATAGGGCGCAAACAGCGGGTCGAGAACCTGTCCCTCATGCTTGAACAGCAGGCGATTGCCGGCGAAGGCCAGCACATGCATGCCCTCGGCCTTGAAGGCCTCCGGCAGGCTCTCATCGGACCGATGCTCGGCATAGCGTTCCAGCCCGTTGCCGGCAAAGGCGGTGAGGGCACTTGCCTCCGGATGCGGCGTGCTCTGGTCGAACAGGGAGGAGGTATAGCTCATGTCAATGCATCCAAAATCGTCTGTGTCATGGCCGAAAAGGCCTCGTCCGTATAAGGTTCCGGCGCCCCAAAGCCCCAGATCGGCCCCGGCCAATTGGGATCGCCTTCGAATCGCGCGACGACATGAACATGGAGTTGCCGCACGATATTGCCAATGGCCGCGACATTGATTTTCGCAGCGTCGGTGGCGCCTTTCAGGGCGACGCTGACCATGGTCTGCTCGCGCAGCAGCTGTAGCTGATCGTCCTCGGAAAGCTCGAAAATCTCGCTCACGTCGGCGCGCCGGGGCACAAGGATCAACCACGGCCAGCGGCTGTCCCGCGACAGCCTGACATCGCAGAGCGGCAATTCAAGGATCGACTGGCTATCGCGCGCCAATCTTTCATCAAGACGGAAGGTGGTCAATTCGGAGCCTCCTGACGGTTTTGGCGAAGCTCTAACAGTTTTTTTGGCGCTTGGCTTGCATTTGCCGTCGGAATTGCCGATATGTCGCTCGGGAGGTTGGTGGTGGACGAGCCACTCGCCAACCGGGTCAGGTCCGGAAGGAAGCAGCCCTAACGAGCGCGGCACGGGTCATCGTGCCAGCCTCCCACCCTTCTGTTTATGGCCAGTCCCTGTCGAGCATGGCCGTATTCCGCCCTCACAGGGGAGACTGGCCGCGCGATGTCCGATCTGGAACCCACAGCCCATGCTGCGCCTGCCTCCGGTCAACCCGCAGCGGCCTATCGGGTTCTCGCCCGTAAATATCGCCCCAAGGATTTCACGGACCTGATGGTCGGCCAGGAGCCGATGGTCCGCACCCTCACCAACGCGTTTGAGACCGGCCGCATCGCGCAAGCCTATATGCTGACCGGCGTGCGCGGGGTGGGCAAGACCACGACGGCGCGCATTCTCGCCCGCGCCTTGAACTACAAGACCGCCGAAGTCGACCGCCCGACCATCGACCTCAAGATTCCCGGCGAGCATTGCCAGGCAATCATGGAGGGCCGTCACGTCGACGTGATCGAAATGGACGCCGCCTCCCATACCGGCATCGACGATATCAGGGAAATCATCGAGCAGGTGCGCTACCGCCCGGTCTCGGCCCGCTACAAAGTCTATATCATCGACGAAGTGCATATGCTTTCGACGGCAGCCTTCAACGGACTGCTGAAGACGCTGGAAGAGCCGCCGGAGCACGTCAAATTCATCTTTGCCACCACTGAAATCCGCAAGGTCCCGATCACGGTCCTGTCGCGCTGTCAGCGCTTCGACCTGCGCCGTATCAGCGCCGGCGATCTGGTCGGGCTGTTTTCGACCATTCTGTCCAAGGAAGGCATCGAGGCCGAAGGCGAGGCGCTGGCTATGATTGCCCGTGCCGCCGAAGGCTCGGCCCGCGACGGCCTTTCCCTGCTCGACCAGGCGATTGCCCATGGCGCAGGCCGGGTCGAGGCCGATGCCGTGCGCGGCATGCTCGGCCTTGCCGACCGCGCCCGGGTGGTCGATTTGTTCGGCCATGTCATCAAGGGCGACGTGGCCGAAGCCCTATCTGAGTTCAACAGCCAGTATGAAGCCGGCGCCAGCCCGAGCGTGGTGCTGACCGACCTTGCCGATTTCACCCATCTCGTCACCCGCCTGAAATATGTACCCAATGGCAGCAACGATCCGTCGCTGAGCGAAGTCGAGCGCGTCCGTGGTGCCGATTACGCCGAAAGCGTTGCGGTAACGACGTTGTCGCGCATCTGGCAGATGCTTCTGAAGGGCATTCCCGAAGTGGAAAATGCCGCTCGCCAGGCTGGTGCCGCCGAAATGGTGCTGATCCGGCTTGCTCATGCGGCGCATCTTCCCTCGCCGGAAGAGGCGGCCCGTCGGCTGCTGGATATGGCGCAGGATAGCGGCGGAGCGCCCCAAGGTGCAGGTTCGCGCGGCGGTCATAGCGGCGGTAATGGTGGTGGTGCCTCCGGCAGCTATGGCGGCCAGGCGGTAGCGCGGGCGTCCAGCGATCCGGCCCCGCGCGCAATGAGCCAGCCGCAGCCGACCGCGCATTTGCAGGTGGTGCCCAAGGCTGATGCGTCGCCTGAAATGGCGGTACGGCCTGACGTTAAACCCGAGATTCAGCCTAACGTGCCAGAGCCAAAGGTTCCGGTCCGGTCGCTGGAGGATATCGTCAATCTCTGCACAGCGAACCGCGATCCGAAGCTGAAGGCGCTGACCCGCGCCTATGTGCGGCTGGTCAAGCTCGAAAACGGCCGGCTCGAAATCAACCTTCCTCCAGAAGCTCCGAAATCCCTGGTCGCCGATCTGCAGAAGCGGCTGGAGGAATGGACCGAAATCCGCTGGATGGTGATCCTCAGCCGCGAGCCGGGCGCGAAGACGCTGGCCGAGCAGGAAAAGAGCGATCACGAAGCGCGGATGACCGATGCCGCTGCTGATCCCGATGTCATGGCGATCCTCTCGCGTTTCCCCGGTGCCAAGATCATGGATGTGCGTATCCGTACTGTCGCCGAGGAAGAGGACGACGTTCTGCCGGCGCCAGCCGTGGCCGAATCGGCCGAAGGCGACATCCTGCCGGGCGACGACATCGAATTTTGATAGATTGCTGTATAAACAGGAGTGACAGACGATGCGCGACATCATGGGCATGATGGGCAAGGTCAAGGAAATGCAGGCCAAAATGGAGAAGATGCAGGAGGAGATTGCATCGCTTCAGGTCGAGGGCAAGTCCGGTGGCGGACTGGTGACCGTGACCATGACCGGCAAGGGCGAATTGAAGGGCCTGAAGATCGACCCGTCGCTTTTCAAGGAAGACGATGTCGAAATACTCGAAGACCTGATCGTCGCCGCTCACAAGGATGCTAAGGATAAGGCTGAGGCCATCGCCGCTGAAAAGACCAAGGACATGACCGCTGGCCTGCCGATTCCGCCCGGCTTCAAGCTGCCCTTCTGAGGCTCTTCGACCTCATTGATGACGAGCGGGCGAGGTCAATCCTCGCCCTTTTCGTTTGCAGGATGGGAGCGGTCGACATGGCCCAGGTCCCGTTCAGGCTCGATCACGTCGCGCACCTTCTGCTTCAACTCCTTCGGCCCGGGAAAGCCGCCATCGCGCTTGCGCTCCCAGATCAGATCGCCATTGATGCGGATCTCAAAATTGCCGCCGGTGCCGGGAATCAGCCCAACTTCACCCAGACTGTCGCCGAAGGTCTGCAACAATTCCTGCGCCATCCAGGCCGCCCGCAAAAGCCAGTTGCATTGGGTGCAATAGAGAATGGTGATTTTCGGCTTGTCTGTCATGGCGATCTTAGATCCTAAAAGAAGGCACGGCCGCTGGTTTATCTGGTGGCAGAGACCCTTTTATAGAAAATCGTCGTATCGCAGAAGCGGCCATCCGGAAACAGCGCATAATCGGGCACCAGGCCAGCGCGGGTCCAGCCGAGCCTTTCGTAGATCGCCTCGGCTGGTTCGCCACTTGCGGTGTCCAGCACCAGCAGTGATTTGCCGGCCGCCGCGGCATGTGTTTCTGCCGCCGCCATCAGCAGGCGTGACAGACCTTTGCCGCGGGCGCTGCGATGGATCAGCAGTTTCTTGATATCGGCGCGATGTGGCTGGTTGGGTGGCTGTTTCAGGCCGACCTGGACGGTGCCGACGATCTTGTTCTGGTCTTCGGCCACCAGAAGCAGGAGGTCGCCTGATTCCACTGCCTTTGCGACGCGTTCCCAGAAGAGCCTGCCGGTTGCCGTGTCAAAAGGCATCATGAAGCCCACCGAGGCGCCACCCTCAACGCAGTCGCAGAGAATGTCTGCCAGGACTGGAATTGCCTTGATAGACTCGTCACCGGTCAGGGCCTTGATATTGGGCATCGTTGATTCCTCGGTAGCGCATGTCATCCGAGATCAATGATCACGGCATAACGAGCTGGTCTGTCAGTCGGGTTGCGGAAGGCGCGCACGTCACCAACGGTCATATAAAGGCAATCGCCGGGCGCGAGCCGATACACTGTTTCGCCGACTGTCAGTTCGATCAAGCCGTCAAACAGCCAGAGATATTGCCATTGTTCACGCTGGACGGGTTGGGTGGGAAACTCCACCAGGGCACCGGCGGGAAGCTCCACTTCCACCAGGTCGATCCGAGAACCGGTGCCGGGGCTGGAGACTGCACGGCGCAGATATCCGGTTTGGGGGTCGCGCCAGACCGGCTGATCGGCCCTGCGCATCAGCGGCGCACTGGCATCGGCCTTTGCGAAGAACATCGACAGTGACTGGCCGAGTGTTGCGCAGAGCCGCGCCAGCAGAGCCGCCGTCGGGCTGGCTTCGGCTCGTTCAATCTTCGAAATCATTGCCCGGCTGACGCCTGATGATTGCGCCAGTTGGTCAAGCGTCATGCCCCTTGCGTTGCGGGCGGCTTTCAACCTTGCGGCGATCATGAGATTAAGGTCTTTGTCGTCTGATTCCATTATAGGAGAATTAAAAGATATTTTATTGGAGTCAAGCCGCATTCTGTCTGTGCCGGGGCGGGCAAAATCATGTTTTATCAACAAGCCTCTTGCAAGTCGCCCAACTCCCGGCCTTTTTCGCGTGCCAAGAGAGCGTATGATTCGCACGACAGGACGAGTCGGGCACAACCCCAAGGAGACAGACGTGATAGAGATCAGAAAACCGCAAATCGAGGAAATGCGGCCGAAGATTACCGTCATCGGGGTTGGTGGTGGTGGCGGCAACGCCGTCAACAACATGATCAGCGAAGGCCTGCAAGGCGTCGATTTCATTGCCGCCAATACCGATGCCCAGGCGCTGACCATGTCCAAGGCCCCGCGCCTGATCCAGCTCGGCGCTGAAATGACCGAAGGTCTCGGTGCCGGCTCCGTGCCGGAAACCGGACGGATGGCGGCCGAAGAATCGCTGCACGAGGTGATGGATCATCTCGCTGGCACCCATATGTGCTTCGTTACCGCCGGCATGGGCGGGGGCACCGGAACGGGTGCGGCTCCTGTCATCGCCAGGGCGGCCCGCGAGGCCGGCATTCTCACGGTCGGCGTCGTTACCAAGCCCTTCAGCTTCGAAGGCCGCCGCCGGATGATGGCTGCCGAAGAGGGCATCGAGCGTCTGCGCGAGGCCGCCGATACCGTGATCGTCATTCCGAACCAGAACCTGTTTCGCATTGCCGATGCCAAGACCACCTTTGCTGACGCCTTCGTCATCGCCGACAAGGTTCTGTTCTCGGGCGTGTCCTGCATCACCGATCTGATCGTCAAGGAAGGCCTGATCAACCTCGACTTCGCCGACGTGAAATCCGTCATGAAGGGCATGGGCCGGGCAATGATGGGCACGGGCGAGGCAACCGGCGACAGCCGCGCCATAACGGCGGCAGAAGCGGCAATTGCCAACCCGCTGCTGGACGAAGTGTCGATGCGCGGTGCGCGCGGCGTGCTGATCTCCATCTCCGGCGGCATGGACATGACCCTGTTCGAGGTCGACGAAGCTGCCACCCGCATCCGCGATGAGGTCTATGACGAAGCCGATATCGTCGTCGGCGCGATCTTCGACAAGGAACTGGACGGCACCTTCCGCGTCTCCGTCGTGGCGACGGGTCTCGGCGAAGAAGGCCACCAACAGCCGCAGCGCTGATTTCACCCGTTCGCGGGGTTAAATTATCCTTCAAATGCCCCGCATTTCCGCTTTGCGGCATGCGGGCGCACTGCTATATGCGCAGGCCATGAGCACACAGAACCGCACGCCTCTCGACCATATCCGCAACTTTTCCATCGTCGCCCATATCGACCATGGAAAATCGACGCTGGCCGACCGCCTGATCCAGAATACCGGCGGCCTTGCAGAACGGGAAATGTCTGAGCAGGTGCTCGACAGCATGGATATCGAGCGTGAGCGCGGCATCACCATCAAGGCCCAGACGGTGCGTCTGCACTACAAGGCCAATAATGGCGAAACCTATGTGCTGAACCTGATCGATACGCCCGGTCACGTCGACTTCGCCTACGAAGTGTCGCGCTCGCTCAGCGCCTGCGAAGGCTCGCTGCTGGTGGTCGATGCGAGTCAGGGCGTCGAAGCCCAGACCCTTGCCAATGTCTATCAGGCCATCGACAACAACCACGAGATCGTCACGGTTCTCAACAAGATCGACCTGCCCGCCGCAGAGCCGGACCGGATCAAGGAGCAGATCGAGGAAGTCATCGGCATCGACGCCTCTGAAGCCGTGCTGATCTCGGCAAAGACCGGACTCGGCATTCCCGATGTGCTCGAGGCCATTGTCCACAAGCTGCCGGCGCCGAAAAGCCCGCTGGGCGACAAAGGCCCGCTGAAGGCGCTGCTGGTCGATAGCTGGTACGATACCTATCTCGGCGTCATGGTTCTGGTCCGCGTCATCGACGGCGTGCTGACCAAGGGCCAGACCATCCGCATGATGGGCACGGACGCCAAATATCAGGTGGAGCGCGTTGGTGTGCTGACGCCGAAAATGGTCGCGATGGACAGTCTCGGCCCTGGCGAGATCGGCTTTTTCACCGGCTCGATCAAGGAAGTGGCGGATACCCGCGTCGGCGATACCATTACCGAAGACAAGCGCCCTACCGAGACAATGCTGCCCGGCTTCAAGCCGGCCCAACCGGTGGTGTTCTGCGGCCTCTTCCCGGTCGATGCCGCGGATTTCGAAGATCTGCGCGCTGCCATGGGCAAGCTGCGCCTCAACGATGCGAGCTTCTCTTTTGAGATGGAAAGCTCGGCGGCGCTGGGCTTCGGCTTCCGCTGCGGCTTCCTCGGCCTGTTGCACCTGGAAATCATCCAGGAACGGCTGGAGCGCGAATTCGATCTCGATCTGATCGCGACGGCTCCTTCTGTTGTCTACAAGCTGTTCATGACCGATGGCAGCGAGCGCGAACTGCACAATCCGGCCGACATGCCCGATGTGGTGAAGATCTCCGAGATCCACGAGCCCTGGATCAAGGCGACGATCCTGACGCCAGACGATTATCTCGGCGGTATCCTCAAGCTTTGCCAGGACCGGCGCGGCATCCAGACCGAGCTGACCTATGTCGGCAAGCGTGCGATGCTGACCTATGAACTGCCGCTCAACGAAGTCGTATTCGATTTCTATGACCGGTTGAAGTCGATTTCCAAGGGCTACGCCTCGTTCGACTACCATTTGGACGGACATAAGGAAGGCAATCTCGTCAAGATGTCGATCCTCGTCAACGGTGAGCCGGTCGATGCCCTGTCGATGATGGTCCATCGCATGGCCGCCGAAAAGCGTGGCCGCGATATGTGCGAGAAGCTGAAGGACCTGATCCCGAAGCACATGTTCAAGATCCCGATCCAGGCCGCCATCGGCAGCAATGTCATTGCCCGCGAAACCATTTCGGCGCTGCGCAAGGACGTTACCGCCAAGTGCTACGGCGGCGACGCCAGCCGTAAGCGCAAGCTGCTGGACAAGCAGAAGGCCGGTAAGAAGCGCATGCGCCAGTTCGGCAAGGTCGAGATTCCGCAGGAAGCCTTCATCGCGGCCCTGAAGATGAGCGACGAATAGACCTTCGCTTCAGATTGAGTTTAAAAGAAAGGCGGAAAACCGGGAGGTTTTCCGCCTTTTTCAGTCAAGCTGAGGCCGCTCTCTCAGCTATGGGCGAAGATGTCGGTCTCTTCCCAGCCGAGCAGGTCGAGCTTGGCGCGGGTCGGCAGGAATGCGAAGCAGGCGGCGGCATGATCCATGCGCCCATCGCGCGCCAGTCGCGCCGTCAGCTTGTCGCGCAGTGCATGCAGATAGAGCACGTCGGACGCGGCATATTCGAGCTGCGCCGGAGACAGGGTTTCCGCGGCCCAATCCGAGGACTGCTGCGCCTTCGACACGTCAACATCGAGCATTTCCTTGAGATTGTCCTTCAGGCCGTGACGATCCGTATAGGTGCGAACCAGCCGTGACGCGATCTTGGTGCAGAAAACCGGTGCCGAGGTGACGCCGAAGGTGTGAAACAGCACGGCGATGTCGAAGCGGCCGTAGTGAAAGATCTTCTCGCGGATCGGGTCTTCCAGCATGGCGGTGAGGTTCGGCGCCTGGCGCTGGCCGGGTGCGATGCGAATAACGTCTGCCGTGCCGTCGCCCGGCGATAGCTGCACAACGCAGAGCCGATCGCGGCGCGGGATCAGCCCGAGGGTTTCGGTGTCGATGGCGATGGCGCGGGTGTAGCGCGCTGCATCTTCACTGCTGATGTCGCCTTCGTGATAGCGAATGGTGGAAGCCATGCCTGTCTCCTGCTCTGTCTTTAACCTTGGCGCCGCCTATAGCAGGAAACCTGCCGTCAGCGATACCGGCTATGGCCCTTGGGTCTTAAATCATCGCATCACAGTTTCGGATTGCTGACCGGCCCGGTATCGCAAAGTTCGGTATAGGCCAGGGTCTGGTCCAGATGCTCGGCCCGCAACGACAGCAGTTTTTCGGCATAGTGCAGCCGGGTCGAGAGATAGGCAGGGTCTTCGGCAAGATTGACGAGTTCGCCCGGGTCGGCCTTGAGATCGAACAAAAGCGGCGGCAGACCGGCAAAATGTACATATTTGAAGTTCTGATCGCGGATGACGGAGAGATTGCACTGGCTGGATTTCAGCCCAAACGCCGTCTCGACGCTGTTGCCGACCACATCGCGGAAATCAAATTCGAAAAAGGCATGATCTCGCCAGTCAGCGGGCGTCTCTCCGGCCAGCCACGGCGCCAATGAGGCGCCATCCTGGTGGTTGAGCGCGGTCACGCCCATCCGCTCCGTCAGGGTTGGCATCAGGTCTGTGGCACTGGTAAAGGCCTCGACAGTCCTGCCGTGGCTAAGCTTTGCCTGCGGGTCGCGGATCACAAGAGGCACATGGTAGCTGCCGTCGTAGACGCCACCCTTGCCGAGCATCCAGTGGTCGCCCAGCATTTCAGCATGATCCGACGTGAAGACGATCACGGTCCGGTCCCAGTCCCCACTTTCCTTCAGGGCCGTAACGATCCGGCCGAATTGCGCATCGACCTCGGCGATCATGCCATAATAGGTGGCGCGGATGATGTCGATCTCGTCAGGTGTCCAGTCGCAGACCCGGCCCTCGGCACCAGCGACGAAGGCGGATTGCGGCAGCATCGGCAACATCAGCGCCGCCAGCGGATGCACGGCCATCTCGGCCTCGAGCGATGGATGGCGATTAGGCTTTGGACCCTCACCGGGCGCAAACATTCTATTATATGGTTCAGGAGCACAGAAGGGCGGATGCGGGCGCAGAAAGGAAATATGCGCGAACCACGGCCGCGTCTGCTCCTCGCGCCAGTTGAGAAAAGCTTCGGTCAAAAAGGCGGTCTGGGTTTCCTCGCCGCTGTAGGCCGGCGGCTCCTGGCTTGGCCCTGTCGGGCCCTCTTGCGAAGTCCTGTGAATGGTCGTGACCGGCCGTTTGCCGCCGCGTTTCATTTTCAGCCAACTCAGCCATTGCCGGTCGTCTTCCAGGAGTAATTGGCCGACGGTAAAGCCCGGCAATACACCTTCATAACTGGTCAGATGCGGATCGGCGGGATCAAGGCTGCGCGGATCGGGTGAAACGTCCGTGTAGCCAAACAGAGTTGGGTCATAACCGGCCCGGCGGGCGGCGAGCGCAATCGTGTCAAATCGTGCGTCCAAAGGCGTGCCGTTGCGGCAGACCCGATTGTTCATCTGGTAGAGGCCAGTGTAGATCGCCGCCCGCGCCGGCGAACACGGTGCCGTAGCCGCAAAATGCTGGCGAAACAGCAGGCCTTCAGCAGCCAATGCATCCACATTTGGGGTTTTAACGACCGGGTGTCCGGTGGCGGATAGACAGTCTCCGCGCCACTGGTCAGCGGTAATCAGCAGGATGTTGGGCTTGGATGGCATGGCACGGCTTCGCTTATCGATTGGGGGCATGAAGTCCGTTTATATATCGGGAAGATAATAAGTGTCCTATGCCGGATTTTGGGTGCGTCCGAACGATCACCTTCAAAAGGAAGGGCTTTTCAATGGATATTGAAGCCATGTTCAAGCACGTGTGGTGCCTTAGGCCTTCGACGGATATGCGTTACGCAACAATCCACTGCACAAATTATAACCGAATCGGGTCACGTGATTCGATGTGACGCTGTTAGACAAGATCGAACTGGCCGATAAAGCAGTGTTTCCGCAATGTGCACGCCATAAGCTATGCGCCAAATTCATTGCTGCGATGCACTATTAATGATGTTCATTTTCTCCGAATCCCCTATATTTAACTTCATCGAAGCGACGCACTCCTCCTCCCAGTGTTGCTTCGAGGGGATCGGCGATACTCCTCCTCCCAATTGCCGATCAAGTTCAAGAGCCCGACGCATCCTCCTCCCGCGTCGGGCTCTTTTGCGTTTTGGCCCCTGCTGCACAACGTTAATCCGGTCAAGGTGTCGATACATTTGGCGCACGCGTATGCAGCGGCTCTTTTCCCTGCTGTGAATTCGTTTAAACAGTCCTGATGGATCAGAGCCTGGTAGCATTCACCCATCGGCGACGGGCTTGGCTGCAGGGCACGACGGAGGCTTTCGACATATGGCGGTAAAATTTGGCACCAGCGGCTTGCGCGGCCTGTCGGTTGATCTGGTGGGCAGCGTCTCTGCTCTCTACGCCACGGCCTTCGCCCGGTTCCTCAAAGCCAAAATTAATGCTGAGGCCGGGTCAATCGTACTGATTGGCCAGGATTTTCGCCCCTCCAGTCCTGAGATTGCAGCGACCTGCATGGCCGCGCTTAAACGCGAAGGTTTCCATCCCGTCGACTGTGGCGCCATTCCGACCCCGGCCTTGGCGCTCTATGGCAGCCGCATCGGCGCCGCCTCCATGATGGTCACCGGCTCTCATATTCCAGCAGACCGCAACGGCATCAAGTTCTATCGGCCGGATGGTGAAATCGACAAAGCTGATGAAGAAGCGATCACTGGCTTTGCGGCGGCTCTTGTCACGGATGAAAGCGCCAATAGCGTCGAACATGCCAGTTGCGAAGACCGCAGCGCGGAGGCTACTGCCCTGTTTCTCGCCCGCAACAAGGCCCTGCTGGCACCGGGCCGGCTCGCCGGGCTGCGGATCGGTGTCTACCAGCACAGCAGCGTTGCGCGCGATCTACTGGTGACGATCCTCGACCATTACGGCGCCGAGACCGTGCCGCTTGGGCGCTCGGAACGTTTTGTGCCTGTCGATACAGAGGCGGTTGCGCCGGAGACTGCGCAGATGCTTGCAGCTTGGACACGGGAGCACCGTCTGGATGCGATCGTTTCCACCGATGGCGATGCCGATCGCCCGCTGGTGGCGGATGAGACCGGATCACCGCTGCGCGGCGATCTCCTCGGGCTTATCGTTGCCAAACTGCTGGGCGCGGACGTGATCGTCACGCCCGTCACGTCGAATTCAGGCCTTGAGGCGGCAAGCGGCCTGGATGTCAGGCGCACCAAGGTCGGATCTCCCTATGTGATTGCTGCGATGAATGCGGCCCTTTCCGAGGGCAAAACTGCGGTCGTCGGTTTCGAGGCCAATGGTGGTTTCATGCTGGGCTCGGATGTCGCTATTGGTGGCCGGACGCTCGCAGCCTTGCCGACCCGGGATTGTCTGTTGCCGATTCTGGCGGCGCTTGACGCCGCCGCCGCTGGCCGACCGATGTCTACAGTCGTGGCGGAGCATGCCTTGCCTGTCGCCCTCTCCGACCGGCTTGAAAATTATCCGCTCGAGAAGAGCAGTGCGCTGATGGCGCATCTGCGCGCCGATCGTGAGCAACTTGCCGCCTTCCTGGCGCCTGTTGGCGAAGTGCGCGCGATCACTGATATCGACGGATTGCGGGTTACGCTTGAGGATGGACAAGTTATCCATTTCCGTCCCTCAGGCAACGCGCCGGAAATGCGCTGCTATGTCGAGGCTGCCGATGCTGATCTCGCCGCCCAAACGCTCCGCGAGGGGCTAGGTCTTCTGGAAAACTGGGGGGCTTGATCCCGGCACGGGTGCTTTAAGCTCTGACGGCTGCATGGCGACATCCGTCCGGTGCGTGCAGATTGCAAAGTGGCTTTTTTGCTTCCGCTGTACGGCACCTGCGGCTACACCCGAATGAAGGATCGATTTTACGTAAAGGACAGGCAATGGACCGAGCCCACGACCCCAGCGAGCTTGAAATGGTGGTGCTGATGACGCCTGATATGGCGAATTTTTCCGGCAAGGTGCATGGCGGTGCGCTGTTGAACCTGCTCGACCGCGTCGCCTATTCCTGCGCCTCGCGCTTTTCGCAGCAATATGCTGTGACGCTGTCGGTCGATCAGGTCGTATTCCGCCAGCCGATCCATGTCGGCGAACTCGTCACTTTTCGCGCTTGCGTCAACTATGCCGGGCGGACCTCGATGGAAATCGGCATTCGGGTGGAAGCCGAGGAAATCCGCACCGGTGAGCGCCGCCACACCAATTCCTGCTATTTCACCATGGTCGCCGTCGATGCCGAGGGCAAGCCAACCACCGTTCCGCCGCTCTGTCCCCAGAGCGAAACCAAAATCCGCAGGGAAAAAGCCGCACGCGAACGCCGGGCCCTGCGCCACGAATTCGAGGCGCGATTCAAGCAGGTCAAGGCATCCGGCCTTGTCTGATCGTCCTTTGGCCCCTTGCTGCAGGATCGCCGTCCGGCGGACCGCACCCTGTCTTTTAATTGTTCAGCAAACGATTGCTTCATGACGGAAATTACCGCTGATGTTCTGCCGATTTTCCTGCTGATCTTTCTCGGCTGGAGCCTGGTGCGCAGCCGGTTTTTGCACGCTGACATTGGCGATGCGCTGAGCGAGTTCGTTTTCAAGGTCGCGGTGCCGGTGCTGCTGTTGCACACGATTACCCAGGCGGATTTCCAAGGCGCGTCGCCCTTTCGTCTCTGGGTCGCCTATTTCGCGGGCGTTGGCGTGACCTGGACCATCGGCCATCTCATGGCTACCCGTGTTTTCGGCCGTGATCAGCGGATCGGCGTGCTTGCAGGTGTGTCCTCGGCCTTCGCCAACAACGTCTTCATCGGACTGCCGCTGGTCAGTCGTCTGCTTGGCAATGACGGCATCGTCGCCCTGTCCATTCTGCTGGCGGTGCATCTGCCGCTGATGATGGTGGTTGGAACGGTGCTGATGGAACAGGCCGAACGACGGGAAAGCGGCGTTGAAATGCGCGGCATGGCCAATATCCTGCGTCAGGTCGGTCGCAACCTCGTCACCAATCCGCTGGTCGTCGGGCTGGCGGTAGGGCTCGTTATCCATGGCAGCGGGCTACAGATTCCGCCAATGATCGAGACGGTTCTGGCTCAGATTTCCGCGATGGCGGGGCCGGCAGCCCTGATCTCGCTTGGCATGGCACTTACCAAATATCGCGTCTCCGGCAATGTTGGAATTGCCAGCGTCACATCAGGCCTCAAGCTGATGTTGATGCCCGCCTGCGTCTGGCTTGCCTGCCAGGCCCTCCTCTTGCCGCCCGACTGGACCATGGCATTGGTGCTCACCTCTTCGGTACCAACAGGCGTCAATGCTTGGCTGATCGCCAATCGCTTCGGCGTTGGCCACGCCCTTGCCGCCTCGACCATCACCATAACCACGGCGCTCGGCGTGCTCTCCGTGACCTTTTGGGCCTGGCTTCTTGGAGCGTGATGGTCCTGTCGCCAGAGGCGGTCAAGAAAAACGACGTTAGCAGCTTTGACGTCTCAGATCGTCCTAGGCCAGATCGGCTATCCGCCAATAAAGCGATTCCGCCTGGAAATCCTCCTCTGAGGGTGCCGGGAGAGTTAGGATTGATGCAGTCGGGGCCGATGCAGGCTCTTGCCGGTGGTCCCACTCCATCTCTAGGTCGGCGTCGTTGCTGATGGCGCCATGAGTCCCATGGTCGCTTGACAGTGCGTCCGCATCGTCTTCGGCCTCCTCTGGAGGCTTGTCCTCGCCTCTCTCCCGGTTCTGCTGACCGCTATTGCCCTGATGCGGATCGTCTTCGTTCAGAGCCTCGACGGCATCGACGGATTCGGTCTTGTTAGCGTCTGCCTCATCCTGCATGGCGAGATAGCTGACGATCGGCAAGGGGACGAATTGCGGCACCTGAACCGGGATAGCATGGGCCATGGCCTGAGCCCCGGTCAGTGACAGGACGGCCGGCTCGCGGACAATTTTCTCCTGCTGCGCGATTGCAAGTTGCGCCTCGGCTTCGCTGGCAGGTGTACCACCGGCGCGTGCTACCTCGTTGCTTGCCAGATTTCCCGTCGCTGGAGCGGCCTTGATCCGGCTGGCAGGAACCGCATCATTCGTCTGCTGGCGCGCGGGGGCCGGTGTCCCAAGCATGGCTTGACGCAAAGTTTGACCGGTGTTGGCTCTGTCGAGCAAGTCATCGCCTGAATGCTCTGGTTCTTCCGTCACCTGGAAGAATATCTGTCGTAGAAGATCGTTTTCCTCAGCCTTATCCGCCTCAGCCACGGCGTGGGGACCTGCGACGACGATCTCCATCCAGCCCTTCAGAGCGAGAACGCTTGTCGACAGCCGTTCAAGGGCATCATCGCGTCCCCGAGGACGAGCTACCGGCTCTTCCTTGCCAGACGCCATGCCGGTGATGACTTCATAGGCCCGGTTCGCCGTCCGCATTGTCGTGCTTTCGGTCGGCTGGTCCGGCTCGGTGGCTGCAGAACCTGTGTTCAGACCGGCCCGCAGCGCGTCGTCAGCCAAGGCAGTTCGGGAAGCGGCACTGGGGACCGTCTGCTTGGCGCCTACGATAGTGCCGGGCGTATCCGAACCGGCCGGCGCCTTACCAGGCAGATCAAGCTCGCCAGGGGCCTGACCAACATCTGCACCGTCCATCGCGCTCTCGTCTGCCTGATCAAGGGGGCCAACGGTGTTGGTACCGGCTCCAATGCTCGCGATTTCCTGCGACCGAACCGCTTCTGTCTGGCCTGCCATAACGGCAGCACTTGCTGCTGCCCGGGATGTATCCGCTAGGCTTTGTCGGATGGCGGACTGGTCTTGAGCCTCAACTTGAGCTTCGGTAGTCTCGCTGGCAAACGCTCCGGCTTGGGCGGTCTCACTGGCTGTGCCGTCACCCTCGGTTTGATAGGCAGCGGAAGACTGGGGGTTTGTAGCCGATCCCGATGGTACTTGTGGCGACTGGCTTGCAGGGACTGAGGTTTTTGCTGCGACAGTAGCGACTGCCGCCGCCGGCGCGCTGGCCTCATCCGCCATCGCTGCACCCAGAGCGCTCTCGGTATGCGGTGTCGCATTCGCGCCCGCCGCCTGAATTGCCACCGGTGCCGGTGTTGGCCGGACCGGGGCGAGCAGCGGCGGCGAAGCGCTGGCGCCATTTTGGCTATAGGATGATACGACCGTGCGTGCCTTCAGGTCACCGTCGTTGTTGCGCTGTATCTCCATATAGGCCGAAAGCAGGGCTGCTTCGGGACCATCGGTATTTTGTAGAACCCGGAGGAGAACGTCGAGCTGCAAGCCCTTCAGCGCGTGGTTCAATTGCGTTTGCAGGCGCATCCGCTGGCTATCGTCGAGCGTGCCGAGGGCGTTGGCGAAGCGTTGCGCAAAGGCTGCGTCGCTCTCGCCGTCATTTCGCGTCAGGCCGATTGCGCCGCCAACCAGGTCCGCAATATCAGCCAGGTTGGTCTGCATGCCCTCACGGCCACTGAGAAGGAGATTGTTGATTCGCCCGGCAATCGCCGAACCGCCCTCCCGGTCGACCCGAACCATGGCATCGCTGTCAGTAGCGACGGCCGCCGTTCCCGACGGCGTGGCGTCGTTGGCGCTGTCCTGATAGCTCGTCGCGCTGCGGGACAAGGCTTGGACGGGAGGCAGCATGGCATATCCCTTCGACAATCGGCCAGACATCGAAATCTGGCGGCGCAATCCTGGGTTCAAAGGCAGGGTGTGCTGAAAAGCCGCTCATGCGGCCTGGGATATCGCTTGTCCTTGCTCTGCCATAATGGAGAGCCGTCCGCTTTCCATAAAACATGTCGCGCAAAAGCAGGGACAGGCACTGCGGTAACGACAGGCTTGAAAAACGACTATCCAGAGCGGTCCGCGTGATCTCGGACCCTCGCCAAGGCTTAGGGCATGTCGATCAGCGAGCAGGTCATATACGAATCACTGAATAATATTAGAATAAAGCGCGCCTGGTTAACAATCTATTAATACTCCTTGCGGTCGTCTCCTGTGCCGGATCGGTGGCCGAACGACCCTGAGCCTCGGCGAAACCGGCCGACAGGTACCCGGAAAAAATCTTCACCTTGAACCGGATCAGGTTCCGGGCATTATGCAGTTTAAAAAATACGACAGCATTTCGGCCCTGACGTCACAATGCTGTCGGTAATCGCAACCTGTCGTGAGTAGCTGATGAGCCGTGTCAATCCGATCCTGAATACAGACAGTTACAAGCTGGGGCATTTTCTGCAATATCCACCCGGCACCCAGGCTGTCAGCGGCTATATCACCACGCGCGGCGCATCGATGCAGCCCGAAATCGTGTTCTTCGGTCTCCAGATGTTCCTTAAGGAATATTTGTCGCGCCCGATAACCAAGGCCGATATCGAGGAGGCGCAGGAGATAGCAGCCCTCCACGGCCAGCCTTTCGATCGCGATGGCTGGCATTACATTCTCACCGCCCATGGCGGCTTCCTGCCGCTCAGGATCGAGGCCCTGCCGGAAGGTAGTTTCGTTCATCGCGGCGTGCCTGTCGTGCAAATCGTAAATACTGATCCAGCCTGCTTCTGGCTCACCTCCTATGTCGAGACGGCGCTTTTGCGGGCGGTCTGGTATCCGTCGACGGTTGCCAGTTCGCTGCGCCACGTCAAGCAGACGCTAAAGCCCTTCCTGGACAAAAGCTGCGACGAGCCTGCCGATATCATTGCTTCACGGCTATTCGAGTATGGCGCGCGTGGCGCCTCCAGTCTGGAACAAGCTGGCCTTGGCGGTGTCGCCAATCTCCTGCATTTCGACAATACCGATACGCTTGAGGCCGTGCTCTATGCCCGCCGCTATTACGGTGCCGAGATGGCCGGCTTTTCGGTGCCGGCTTCAGAACATACGACAATGATTGCCTGGGGCCAGGACCAGGAAGCGCAGTCCTTCGCCAATATGGTTGACCGCTTCGGCGATTATCCCGCCTATTCCGTCGTCTCCGACAGCTATGACATTCACAATGCGCTTTCAGAAATCTGGGGCAAGACCCTGCAGCAGAAGGTTCGCTCCAAGCCTGGCATGCTGATCGTGCGGCCCGATAGCGGCGACCCTATCGATGTGCCCGTGCAGACCGTGGCGCAGCTCGCCTATCAGTTCGGCACACGTCTGAACGGCAAGGGTTACAAGGTGTTGGACGACAAGGTGCGGGTGCTGCAGGCCGATGGCGTCTCTCTGCGCGACATCACCATGATCCTCGGCCGGCTCGAGGCGATGGGCTTTTCGGCCGAAAACATTTCCTTTGGTATCGGCGCCTCGCAATTGCAGAAGGTCAGCCGCTCCACCTATTCCTTTACGATGAAATGTAGCGCCATCATGGATGGCCAGGGCAAGTGGCGCGATATTTCCCGCCGTCCCGTCACCTTGCAAGAGCGTATGCCTGAACCTGGCCGCCGCGCCGTCGTACTTGAAGGCGGAGAGCTGGCCTCCGTTGCCTTGGACAGCCTTGGGCGGCGCACCAACTATCTCCAACCCGTATGGGAAAATGGACGTCTGCTTCAGGATCTGACATTCGACGAAATCCGGGCCCGGGCCCGAACACCACACCGCATGGATCAATGAACGGATCGGCAAAACGGCGCTTGTCTATCGATCAGGCGACATCCGCCAGGAACATGCGGTAAAGGCCATTGTCGTCGGAAAGATAGGACGTGGCACGCTCGATCACAGGGCCTGCCTTGTCTTCGCCTGCCGTCATCGCGTCCAGCCAGCTGGCCGGCAACCGGCTTTCCTCCGGCGGGGCTTGGGCCTTGATCTCGGCGAGGTCCTCGATCATCTCAGGCGAGAGCTGTGGAATCTCTTCGCTCGGTGGCTGGCGCTGCGGGCTTGAAAACAGCAAGCCGATTTGGTCACTATCGTCATGAGCGGCCCCGAGGCGGATCGTTCGTTCAACGGGAAACGCCGGTGCGGCAGGCGCCGTGGAAAGCGCAACACCGTCTTTGGTCATTGATGCAATATCCATCATGGTCACACTGGTCGAGCGGATATGGCTTCATCCATGTCCGCTATGGCTTCACCTTGGGCGTCGGAAGGTCCCGTCGAAACGTTGCCTGGTCCTGCTCGTCGATCTTAAGCAACGGGCTGGGCTTTAAGGTCCGCCGCGTCACCGGGGGAAAAGCTAGGCCGAAATCTTTAAGGAACTACTGATGAAACCGGGTGAGCTCGAAACATTTGTTTTACTCGAAACCAACCGATGCTCACCGCGCCTTCCCGGTTGAGCTTTATCCGCCGGAGCCGGTCAGCGAGGTGGCCTGAGCTTGCAAGCGCTGGATTTTTTGATAGGCATGGGAGCAGTGAGAAACGGACCCTATCCATGACGATCACGCTTTACGGCATCAAGAACTGCGACACTATGAAGAAGGCCCGCACCTGGCTGGAAGCGGCCGAAATCGACTATGCCTTTCATGATTACAAGACGAAGGGCATTGATCGCGACAAGCTCGAATCCTGGGCAGGCAAGGTCGGCTGGGAAGTGCTGCTGAACCGGGCCGGAACGACCTTCAAGAAGCTCCCGGAGGAGGCGCGTGCCGATCTCACCGAGCAAAAGGCACTCGATCTGATGCTGGCGCAACCTTCCATGATCAAGCGTCCTGTCCTGGACAGGGACGGCGAGCTCCAGGTCGGCTTCAAGCCGGATCAGTATCAGGCGATGTTTTCCAACTGAGGCCGCCATGTCGAAATCCACGCGCGCGACGCTAGCCATGGAAAAGGCGGGCCTTGCCTTCAGCGTCCATCACTATGACTACGATCCTAGTGCCGAGCGGATCGGCCTTCAGGCGGCGGAAGCCATTGGCGAAGAGCCGCGCCGGGTGCTGAAGACCCTGATGGCCGAAGTGGATGGTAAGCCTGTATGCGTTGTGCTGCCCTCCGATCAGGAAGTCAGCATGAAAAAGCTGGCGGCTGCAGTGGGCGGCAAACATGCTGCGATGATGAAGCCGGCGATCGCCGAAAAGCTGACCGGTTTCGTCGTTGGCGGCATCAGCCCCTTCGGCCAGAAGAAAGTGGTGCCGACCGTCATCGAGATCTCGGCCCTTGACGAGCCGCACATATATATCAACGGTGGTCAGCGCGGGCTGCAGGTGCGGCTGGAACCGAAAGCGGCACAGGCAGCGCTCAACGCCGTCGCCGCAGCGGTGATAGCCTGATCGCTGCCGTGGCCGATCAGTCTTGAACAGAGCGTAAGAGTGTTTCCACTTCATTTTCGTCCAGAAAAGCCTATTTCTTGACGAGCGGCGATTTGCTGTCACCGTTGCTGCAATCCCGTGTCTTCCGCTTTAAAAACCAGGATACCACCCATGACTCTGCCCGATTTTTCTCATTCCATCGATCCGGTCAAGCTCGACAAGCTGGCGGAAGTGGCCGTGAAGGTCGGCCTGCGGCTCGTGCCGGGTCAGGATCTGGTCATTACCGCGCCGCTAAACGCCTTGTCGCTGGTGCGGGCTATTACCCGCCACGCCTATCAGGCAGGTGCTGGTATCGTCACCACCTTCTACGCCGATGAGGAAGCGACGCTTGCCCGCTACGTCAACGGCGCGGATGCCAGCTTCGACCGTGCCGCAGGCTGGCTGTATGAAGGCATGGCAAAGGCCTACGCCGGCGGGGCGGCACGACTGGCTATTTCCGGCGACAATCCTATGCTGCTCGCCGGTCAGGATCCGGCCAAGGTGGCGCGCGCCAACAAGGCCAATTCAATGGCCTATAAACCCGCCCTGGAGCCGATTTCCAATTTCGACATCAACTGGAACATCTCTTCTTTTCCCAATCCATCCTGGGCCGCCCAGGTCTTCCCGGACCTGCCGCTCGATGAAGCCGTCAAAAAGCTTGCAGAGGCGATCTTTGCCGCCTCGCGCGTCAACGAGCCTGATCCGGTAGCTGCCTGGGCGGCTCATAACGGTGAGCTTGCAAAGCGGTCGGCCTGGCTAAACGGGGAGCGATTTTCCTCCCTGCATTTCACAGGTCCCGGCACGGATCTGACGGTTGGCTTAGCCGACGGCCATGAGTGGCACGGAGGTGCTTCCACCGCCAAGAACGGCATTACCTGCAATCCGAATATCCCGACGGAAGAAGTCTTCACGACGCCACATGCGCTGAAGGTGGAGGGTACGGTGTCCTCGACTAAGCCGCTTTCGCATCAGGGCACGCTGATTGATAACATCCAGGTACGGTTCGAAGCCGGCCGGATCGTCGAAGCCAAGGCCTCGCGCGGTGAAGAAGTGCTGAACAAGGTGCTCGACACCGATGAGGGTGCAAGGCGGCTTGGTGAAGTGGCGCTGGTGCCGCATTCCTCGCCGATTTCGGCTTCGGGCATCCTGTTCTACAACACGCTGTTTGACGAAAACGCTTCCTGCCATATTGCGCTCGGCCAATGCTATTCGAAATGCTTCCTTGACGGCGCTTCCTTGACGCCTGAGCAGATCAAAGCCCAGGGCGGCAATTCCTCGCTGATTCACATCGACTGGATGATCGGCTCCGACAAGGTCGACATCGACGGTGTCAAAGCCGATGGCACGACGGTGCCCGTCATGCGCAAGGGCGAATGGGCGTAAATAAACACGAAAACGGCGGAGCCATGCTCCGCCGTTTTCTGTCTGTCGAATACCGCTTTGAACCCGCACATCAGTGCGGGTTCTTGTTACAGCGTCATGCGTTTTACCAAACGCCATAAGTTGCTGTAACACTTTAAATGTGCTGCATAATTTCTCCCCAAATCGACTGCGACTTGAGGAGTTGTGCAGATAGCGCTCAGCCCTGCCGCGCCTTGCGGTTGGCATATCGCAGATCGCGCTGTGCCTTGCGGGTCGCTTCGTCTTCGAGCAGGCGGGAAATCCGTGCCTTTTCGTTGGCCTCGCGGGCGTCGGCTTCGGCTGTCGCAAGCGCCGCAATGGCGGCCTCGCGCTCGGCTGTCTCGGTGCGGATGCGTTCCTGCTCCTCGAGCTTTGCCTGTTCGCGTTCGACACGGCGCGCTTCGCGGGCTTCCGCAATTGCCAAGCGCTCGGCTTGGCGCGCAAGGCGGGTCGGCTCGGACGCTTCCTGCGCAGCCTTATAGGCCTGGAGCAGGGCAGCCTTGGCATCGGCAGCATTGCCGCGACGGTCGACGATTTCGTTTTTACGATTGTTTTTCAAAGAGTAGATCCAGATTGAGGGTGTCTGCCCACCGTGTCATTCCTTTGATCGAGATCGATCAGAGGACGTTCTTCGGTAGATTGGAGTGTTACACCATCGTATGTGCGTTTGATGAAGCGCGCGACGGTGTCATGCCGTGGTGTCAAGCTGTCGAGGCTTCGAGCCTCTCAGGCTTTCGGTGCCGGTTCGGACGCCACTTGTGCGTCCGCCTTGTCCTCTCCGGCATGCGACTGCGAAGTCCCTGCCATCGATTCCTTTGCAAGCCGGGCTTCGCGTAGGCGCGACGTCTTTTCGTTGCGGGCCATGGCAATCGAATCCTGCTCTTCGGCGGCGCGCGCCTTGGCAAAAAACTGGGACTGCTCCTTACCGAAGGCGATTTCCGCCTGCTGACGCGACTTGCTGTAGATTTCCGTCATGATTTCGCCTTTCTGGGCGGCAGCGTCGCATGCCAGGCGTGGCGCGCGGATAACGCTGTGATAGCTGCGGTAGCATCCTCGACGCTACCGTTCTGCGCATTCGACGCACCGTCATTGGCCATGCCGGGTGATTGGCATGGATGCCGGGACGTTGGCGTCGTTGCTGTGGTCTCGTCTGTCGCGGCCCGCTTCTGGCAGGCGTCCAAGCACAAGACCGGTCGACATGCGCCTCTTGCATCATACCTTAAAGCGTTATCGATCTAAGGAATGATGCATTCGGGTGGGGGACTTGCAGGATCATATGAGTGCTCAATAGAGCATGACTCTGGAAGTCCACGACAAAGGCGCCTTCATCTTATCGCAAGCAATAGGGTTACCTGCGACAGATAATAAAAAAGGCCAGGCAAACTTGCCTGACCTCGGTTGGATCATGCTTTCGACAGTGCCAGTACATCCGTGGTCAAAGGAAAGCAGAACCCGATATATTAAGCAGCCTGAAGGTTGCAGGCCGACATCTTGCCGGACTTGTTGTCGCGTTCCATGTCGTAGGAGATCTTCTGACCTTCTACGATTTCGCGCATACCAGCGCGCTCGACAGCGGAAATGTGCACGAATGCATCCGGGCCGCCGTTGTCAGGCTGAATGAAGCCGAAGCCCTTGGTGGAATTAAACCATTTAACTGTGCCAGTGGTCATGATGAACCCTTTCATAGCATATTGAGAAACCACAATGCGACGCATTGCGGATGATGATAGCGATTTTTGAAAGGAAGGTTCGTTCAGGGCGTGGTGCTAATCACGCGGTAACCAAAGCTCAGCAAGCAAATATCGATGACCAATAGATAGACGGCTGAGACCGGAATGTCAAACAAATCTTTGAATTTATTGGATTAGGGGTCGGATGACGACCGGCGCGATCTGCGGCAACACCTTGTAACCACTTCTTAATCACTGATTATTCTTTTTGAGGGTTTCCTGGGTTTTCGGCGGTCATTCGGACGCTGAAAATGGTGCTTAACGGTTAGAAAAGGCTACCTTGTCCGGCCGGCGGGTCTGACTTTTTGGCTGATTTGCCAGTTGCTGCCGGTTTTACGGACGGGCTCGCTGCAGATTTGCGTGCGGTCTGGCTCGCGTGAGCCTCGTCACCGGTTCCGAGCGCGGCGGTCACATCGCCTCCGGTGACCGCTGCGATCCGGCCATCGGCAAATTCGATGGCCACGGCGCGCCCCTCGCTGAGATCTGCGGCTCGCGAGACCGGCCGGTCCATCTCGTCGCGAATCACGGCATAACCGCGCATCAGCACATTCTTGTAAGACAGTGACTGCAACATCCGGTCATGGGCGGTGAGCGCCGAACGGGCACGGCGCAGATCGTTGACGACGGCACTGTCAGCACGCCGCGATAGGCTTTCCAGCCGATCCGCGAGCCGCGCGGTCTGTGCCGTCAGCCGTCCCGGCATGGAGGTCAAGGTTGCGTCGATCCGCCCAAGACGTGCCTTCTGCCGCTCGATCAGCCGTTCGACGATGCGTTCGGCCAGTGCGGCGCGCTCACTGACACGCTGCCGGCTTTCCACCAGCCGGCGCACCAGCATATCGGGCGAGAGTTTTGCGGCAGCGCGCTCGAAGATGCGCCGTTTCGCCATCGTATTGAGTTCGAGGCTGCGGCCAAGGGCGCTTGCAGCCTCGTCGAACCGCCGGCGCGGCAAGGCGAGCAATTGGTCGAGCGAGGGCAGGGCGCGGGCAAGCGCGCGCAAGTTCTGCCGGCGTTGGTCCATCTGTCGGCTGGCGGCACCGGAAAGGCGCGCGGCAAGGCCTGCCATCTGCGCCTCGAGATCCGCCTTGACGGGAACGGCCATTTCGGCGGCCCCGGTCGGCGTTGGCGCGCGCACGTCTGCTGCGTAGTCGATCAGTGTCCAGTCCGTCTCGTGGCCCACAGCGGAAATCAGCGGAATGGTGCTCTCCGCAGCGGCCCGGACTACAGCCTCGTCGTTGAAACTCCAGAGATCTTCCAGGCTGCCGCCGCCGCGCGCTACGATCAGCACGTCCGGCCGAGGCATGGCGCCGCCCGGCTGCAGCGCGTTGAAGCCGTTGATGGCGTTGGCGACCTCGTCACCGGAGCCTTCGCCCTGCACTTTCACGGGCCAGACCAGGACATGGACCGGAAACCGATCCGATATCCGGTGCAGGATATCGCGGATAACGGCGCCGGTCGGCGAGGTGACGACACCGATCACTTTAGGCATGAAGGGCAAAGGCCGCTTGCGGGACGGATCGAACAGGCCTTCAGCGGTAAAGCGGCGCTTGCGCTCCTCGATCAGCGCCATCAGCGCGCCAGCCCCTGCCGGCTCCATCTGCTCTATGACGATCTGGTACTTGCTCGACCCCGGGAAGGTGGTGATTCGGCCGGTGGCGATAACTTCCATCCCCTCTTCGGGCCGGTATTTCAGCTTGGAAAAAGACCCTTTCCAGATGACCGCATCGATCCGCGCCTTGTCGTCCTTCAGCGAAAAATAGGCATGGCCGGAGGAGTGTTGGCCACGAAAACCGGAGATTTCGCCGCGCACCCGCACCTGATCGAAGGCTGTCTCGATCGTGCGCTTGATCGAGCCGGATAGTTCCGAAACGGAAAATTCGGTCAGATTGCTGGGTTGGTCGTCGCTGAAGAAATTGGCCATGGCCGGTTTTACTCAAGCTTACGAAAAAACGCATCTCTTTTTCGGAAAATCAGCCGACTCATGCCGGTTAAAACCTGTCGCTATAGGTCAATCGTTAACCCTCGGGTGGCAGAATGTCAGGCAAAGATAGTTCGTCCTACGGAACACCGTCCATGACCTTTCTCATCGCCATGACCATCGGCATCGTCACCGGAGCCACCAGAAGCATCACGGCCATCGTCGCCGTGTCGCTGGTGTTGTTGGTGGCCGGGCTCTTTATGTTGGCCATGACGCCTGCCATGTCGGCCATGGACCTGCTGACGGCACTGATCGCCTATAATGTTGGCCTGATTGATTGCCTGATGGTGTCGCTCGCCCTGTCCAGCCGCAAGATCGCCTGAAGCGACCGGGCTTTGCCGCTTGCTCCAGTCTTATTTGACGCGGTAGACCCAAAGGCCTGTCTCGGTACCGCTCGCTAACAATTCCAGATAATCCGGCAGATTGCCTCGATCGAGCGCCCCGTACAGGCCATCAGGCTTCAGCTGGATCAATTCCCGGGTCTGCGGATCGGAGGGGCAAAAAGCAACCAGTCCAGCTTTGGCCCCAGCCAGAAATGCACGGGCATCCTCGGGGATCGACAGGCCAATATGCAGCTCCGTCAACATGCCAGCCTGGTTGCGGTGATAAGGCGCCGTTAGCACCCGATGATGGGTGAAGCGCAGTATGGCGGTTCCGAGTTCCGAGGATGCGGCAACGGTTGCTGGCGGTAGCGCTGCAAGCGGTGCCAGAGCCTGCGGCGTCGCGCAATTGACACCTGATGCTGGGCTTGAGCCCGCTGTCGAACCCGTTCCGCTGGCAATCTGCGGCTTCAGTCGCAGCGAACCCTGCACGATTGCCGTCCCCACGACAGCCCAGAGGGACGGTACCGACACGAGAATGGCAGCGATATAGACAAGGCTTTCCTTGATGCCTGCTGCGGGCCTCTGCGTTCTCTTGCGAAGATCAGCGATCAGCAGCGCCAGCGGCAGGATCGTAATGAGGTTGGAAAACATGGCGCCGCGCACTTGGATCAAGGCAACCGCAAAGCTCGTTGCCAAAAGCAGACCGAAGACCAGATGCGCTTCGACCTGTTCCCGGCGCCAGATCCTGGCACCACAGACGATAAGGCCGATCACGCCGACGACGTAGAAGCCGGCGACCGTCCCGGGTTCCTGGCGCGCCACGGCAAACACGGAACGGGCCTCGCCGACATTGTCCAGCCAGAGCGTCACCAGCATCGGGTCGAGATTGGAGAGTGGGTTGCCGAGGCATTGCGGCGCCAGAATGAGAGCGGAGAGGCCGACGCTGCCGCCGATTACTGCCAGCAGAACAAATCGCAGGCCAATTACGAGCCGGCTGGCAAAGGCGGCGGCGGAAAACAGCAGCCCGCCACCGATGGCCGTCAGCGAATAGTAACCGAAAGACAGGTTGTCGCAGGTCACAACCCGATAGGATTGCTGCGGAACGGTTGCCGCAAACAGCAGCGTCACCATCAGCGCCAGGCTGAGGCAATAGGCCATGGCGCAGGCACGCATCGACGCGCCATGATAAGCCCAGAGCAGGGCGACGATTACGCAAGCCACGGCAATCAGCGGCGTCGTTTCGGCGCCAATCGCTAAGGCCAGCGCTGCGGCTATTCCTGCGAGGCCGAACCATGGCCAGGTACGAGCCGTTGCCAGAATGGCAGTGAGAAAAACAATGATCGCGATCTGAACGTTATGGTGATCAATGGCGCCGGGCAGGAACCGGTTGGATGCCAGCAGATAAAGCGCCGTCAGGCCGAGCACGATATGCATCGCGACCCGCCCGCCAAGCCGGAGCCCAGCGTAACCTGATGACAAGAGTACCGGCACGGTCCAGGCAAGCGGCCAGATCGCCAGCGCAATCGCCTCTGCTGCCTGTTGTGGAAACCATAGCCCAGCCAGGCGGATCAAGGTGGCTATCGGCCAGTCGATCAGCCGCGACCAATGCATCAGCGTGCCGGGTAAAAGCCCCAGCCGATACTGCATCATGTCGAACCACCCTTGGCCGGAGAGATAGTCGCGCACCTCGACAAGCCGCATGGCATCGTCATTGTCTGCGCCGACATAATCAGTGGCAAAGGGAAGGCTGCCGGCGCACAGGCCGATCACGACCAGAAGGCAATAGCCGATCATCACTGCGAACGGGCGGACGCCACTTGATGCAGACGTCGCGGAAGGCGCGGAAGAAACGGGCTCTGCGGTCATGATCTGTCCGGGATGAAACGAGAAGACCTACCCGCAGATAGGTGCGCGTCTAGAATTTAGCGCTGGCGAAACCTAGCCTTAACCTTATCAAGAAATAGTAAAATCTTGACGGAGCCGCGTTTTGGCTGCCCGGACAGCGTATCGAGTAAGTTCATGGGCGAGACATCAACACCGGACGTGGCGGTCCTCATTCCCTGTTACAATGAAGCCGGCACGATAGCTTCGGTGGTGCGGGGCTTTCGCTCGGTCCTGCCGCAGGCGCGGATTTATGTCTACGATAACAATTCCACCGACGGCACGCCGCTTGCCGCCATGTTGGCTGGCGCCGAGGTGCTGCAGGAGCGCCGCCAGGGCAAGGGCCATGTCGTGCGCCGAATGTTTGCCGATATCGAGGCCGATCTCTACGTCATGGCCGATGGCGATGGAACTTATGATCCGATGGACGCTGGCGCCTTAATCCGCGCGCTTCTGGACGAGCGCGCCGACATGGTGGTCGCCACCCGCCGCAATGTGCGCCAAGATGCCGGTCGTCAGGGGCATGCGCTGGGCAATCGGCTGTTCAATGGCCTCTATCGGTTTTTGTTCGGACCCGGCTTCACCGACATCTTTTCCGGCTATCGAGCCTTCTCGCGCCGCTTCGTCAAAACCTTTCCGGCTGTCTCGGCCGGGTTCGAGATCGAGACGGAAATGTCGGTGCACGCCTCGCGGCTGAAGTTGCCCGTCGTCGAGCTGGAATTGGATTACGGCCGTCGTCCGGAAGGCTCTCATTCCAAGCTGTCGACATTGCGCGATGGGGCAAAGATTCTTTGGATGTTTGCAATGCTGGCCAAGGAGACACGGCCCTTCGCGGTGTTCAGCGCTCTTGCCGGCCTGGTGCTGGCGGTTAGCCTCGGCTTGATGGCGCCAGTCCTTGCCGAATATTTCAAGACGGGCCTTGTATCGCGCCTGCCGACCTGGGTGCTTTCTGTGGCGCTGCTGTTGATGAGCCAGCTTTTGCTGACCGCCGGGCTGATCCTCGATTCGCTATCGCGGGCGCGGGCCGAGCATCTGCGGCTCTCCTACATCGCTCTGCCGGCCTTCCGCGATCACCATGCTGTAACGGCCGAACGCGATCCGAGAACCGAGCCTCTGTCCGTGGATGCGGCATGAAAAGGCTACTGCGCTTCGCCTTGGTCGGCGCTGCCGGGTTTCTGATAGATGCCGGTATGCTATGGCTGTTGTTATCCGTGACGCCGCTTGGACCTCTAGCAGCGCGGGCGCTGGCAATCGCCATTGCGCTGATCTGTACCTGGCAACTCAACCGCGCCGTCACCTTCGGCGCGTCTCGCCACGGTCTTGCCCTGGAAGGCTTTCGCTACGGTTCCGTCGGCCTGGTCTCGTCGCTCGTCAACTACGGGCTTTATGCCGGGCTGCTGCTTGCAGTCCCGGCCCTCAATCCCTACGCGGCCCTGGTCTTCGCCTCGGCATCAGCCATGGCCTTCAGCTTCTTCGGCTATTCCCGCTTCGTATTTCGACGCTGAGCCGCAGGGTCAAACCGGTTCCCAGCCATCCTTTTCGCTGGCCCGGTAGATGGCGTCGATGAAGCGCTGGTTGGCGCGGGAGTTTTCGAGGGTTACCACTTCGCTCACCTCACCCGCGGCGGCCTTCGCGAAGGCCTCGACCTCCAGCCGGTACTGGCGACTATCGGGAAAGCGGAAAATGCGCGATTCCTGATGGTTGCGCGTCGTCAACTCCACCTCTTCGGCGCCCCAGCGGTCCGCATTGAACGGTGACTTCACCTCGATGAAACCTTCGGTGCCGTGAAACACCATGGTCTGGCGTGCTGCCATCTGGGTTGCGATGTAGAAGCTCATCTCGAAAGAGCCGAAATCGGCTTTGACGCTGGAATAGATATCGGTGCCGAACTCCGGATCACGCTCCGTCACGGCCTGCACCCGTACAGGCTCCTGCCCGGTGACGAACCGGGTGGTGATGGTCGGATAGACGCCGATATCTGGCAGTGCTCCGCCGCCAAGCTCCGGGATATTGCGCATGTTGCCGGGATCGCGGTTGAAATAGGTAAACGAGCCCTGCACATGCCTCAGCCGGCCTATGGCACCTTCGGCAAGAAGCGCCCGCACCTTATGCCAGACGGGCGTATAGGTCACCATGAAGGCTTCCGAAACCAGCACCTTGTTAAGGTCGCGCGCGGCGATCAGGCTGTCGATCTCCTGCGCTTTCAAGGCAATCGGTTTTTCGCAGAGAACATGCTTGCCGGCATCGGCGGCCTTGATGCTCCATTCCACGTGCTGGGCGGTCGGCAGCGGAATATAGACGGCGTCGATCACGTCGGAAGCCAGCATCTCCTCGTAGGAGCCGAAGGCGTGAGGCACGGAAAACCGGTCGGCCATGGCGCGGGCCCTGTCCAAGTCGCGGCTGGCAATGGCCGTGACGACGGCACCTTCCGCATCCTGAATGGCGGGAACGACCAGTTCCCGGCCGATCTTCGCCGTGGACAAGATTCCAAATCGCAGCATAGTTTCCTCCGCAAAACCATTCTTAAGCACAGGGGATATAGAGCATTTCCTGGGAAAGTGGAAACCGGTTTCCCGTCCGGAGATGCGTGAATGCGGCAGGTTCTGTCCCGGGAATGTGAATGGTGGCCGGTTGCCATCGGGATCGCAAACGTTAGTTTCTTTTCACTTTTTCCATTTTTAGAACTTTGGAGATCAACCATGCAGAAACGCAATCTTGGTCGCTCGGGCCTTGCTATCGCCCCGGTCGTGTTTGGCGGCAACGTCTTCGGCTGGACCGCGGATGAAGCCACATCCTTCAAGCTGCTCGATGCCTTCTTCGACGCCGGTTACAATGCCATCGATACCGCGGATGTCTATTCGCGCTGGATCGATGGCCATTCCGGTGGCGAATCCGAGACGGTGATCGGCAAATGGCTGAAGCGCGGCCATATCAGCCGTGACAAGGCGGTGATTGTCACCAAGGTCGGCATGGATATGGGCCAGGGCAAGCCTGATCTGTCGGCCAAATGGATTATCGAAGAGGTGGAAAATTCGCTCAAGCGACTGCAGACCGATTATATCGATCTCTACCTGTCCCATACCTTCGACAAGGACACGCCGCATGAGGAAACGCTGGGCGCCTATGCCCGGCTGAAGGAACAGGGCAAGATCCGTTCTCTCGGCTGCTCGAATTTCGATGCCGATCAGTTGCAGGCCTCGTTTGACGCCGCAGCCAAGGCCGGCTTGCCGCGCTATGACGTGATCCAACCGGAATACAATCTCTATAGCCGCAATCGGTTCGAAGGTCCGCTGGCCAATCTCTGCATCCGCGAAGAGATCGGCGTGATCAGCTATTACGCACTCGCCGCAGGCTTCCTCACCGGCAAATACCGTCAGCCTGAAGACAGCGCGGGCAAGGCGCGATCCTACCGGGTCAATGACTACATGAATGACAAGGGCTTTCGCATTCTCGACGCGCTCGATGCGGTCGCAGCTGAAACCGGCACGACGCCGGCGACCGTGGCCATTGCCTGGGTCGCGGCCCGGCCAGGCATTACAGCACCGATTGCCTCTGCCACGAGCCTGTCGCAGCTCGAGGCGATGATCAAGGCAGGAACGCTTGTTCTGTCGCCGGAGCAAATGGCCCGACTGACAGAGGCTGGCGCTGAAGCATGACGGAGCGTTTTGCTCCGCCGCGCACGGCCAAAGCCATGGCGCCACAGAGACGCGCGAGATTTGAAATCATGACGTAAATATAACAGCTTAGCGTGAAAATTTCTATTGCCTTTGTCGTGCCCCGGGCCTACCAATGGCCCGGGGAAAACGTGGGGCAAAAATATGAAAATCACCAAGACGATTTCGGCTCTTGCCACTATTGCATTGCTGTCCGGCTGCGCCATGTCACAGGAGCGCTATATGGCCATGAAAACCGCATTCGAAGGTAGCCCGAAGCTGCGTCAGAAGGCGGTGGCGGAATGCGAATTGCATGAGTCAAAGATGTCTCCAAAGACGATCAGAAATGTGGCGTTGGTGGCCAACACCACCCCTGATAAGATGCCCTATGTCATTTGTTCGCGGCTGATGAACGGGCTTGTATCTGGTCGGCTGACCTATGAGGATTACAGGAAGACGATAACCAGCGACGCTCCGCCGCCTGAGGTCATCAAAGTCATCCAGGGCCGATAGGACCATGCATTTTGTAACGGGAAAACGCGGCATTCTTGCCGCCGGACTGCTGCTGCTTGGCGGTTGTGACATGACGCCGGAAAAATTCGAGGCCACCCGTACCGCGCTCGAAGGCAGTCCAGGTCTGGTGCAGCACGTCATCAAGACTTGCGAGGCCGACTATCGCTCCAATCCGTCCGAGCGCCATAGCGCCGATGCGATCATGCGGGCGGCGGGCGTCCAGCTTTCGCCAGAGGTCTTATGCACCCGCGTCATCGCCAGGATCGCCAAAGGCAAACTGACCGTGCATGATTATAACAGTGGCGGTCGTGGCCAAGCCACTCCCGCCATGATCGCGGTTGTCCGCGGGCGATGATGCATCAACTGCGGTACCGGAAAAAGTCTACGAAAGCCCGTAGCGCCGGGCGCATCTGCCGGCGGGTCGGATAGTAGATATGGAAGCCGTCGAAGGGTGGGCACCAGTCTTCAAGTACGCGCACCAGCCGGCCTTCTGCCACATCCTGCTCCACCCTTTGATCGAAGACGAAGGCGAGACCAGCGCCGCCGAGTGCGGCCAGTCGGATCAACCTCTGGTCGGCAAGCGTCAGGATACCAGGCACGTCGACCACGACGGCTTGTCCGTCCCGCTCCAACTCCCATCGATAGATCCGACCGCTGGAAAACCGACGGCGGATACAGCGGTGCTGCATCAGGTCATGAGGATGGTACGGCGGTGGATAGCGCTCGAAATACTGTGGTGCGCCGACGATGGTGCCACGAATGGGTGCGCTCGCGCGGACCGCCACCATGTCGGCTTCCAGATGCTCACCCAGCCGCAGGCCCGCGTGAAATCCCTTCTCGACGATATCCTCGAACAGATCATTGGTGATCAGTTCGAGCCGGATATCGGGATAAAGTGCGAGAAACGCGCCAAGCTTCGGTACGATCAGGTCTTCGGCGGCAAGATGCGGCAGGGTGATCCGCAAGGGACCGGCCGGATGCGTTTTGTTTTCCGTCAGCGTGTCCAGTGCCATGCCGATATCGGCCAGCGCTGGCGCCAGCTTTTCCAGCAATTGCCGTCCTTCCTGCGTTGGCGCGACGCTGCGGGTGGTGCGGGCGAGTAGGCGCACGCCAAGGCTTGCCTCAAGCGCCGAGACCGCATGGCTGACGGCCGACGGAGCAATACCCCGTTCTTCCGCGGCCTTACGAAAGCTGGCGGTCTCGGCGACGGTGGCAAGCACCGCCAGTTGCGACAATTGGATTCGATTCATTGTTCTATTTGTTAGAACAGTCCTCGCGCAATTGCATGCATTATCTTCTGAGCACTGCGCTGTATCTTTGCTCAAGCCAATTCGATCTGGAGATCCATCATGCACACACGAAAACTCGGCTCCACGCTTTCCGTTTCCGCCATCGGCCTTGGCTGCATGGGTATGAGCCATGCCTATAGCCCATCGGCGGATGAATCCGCCTCGCTCGCCACGCTGGCACGGGCCGTCGAACTCGGCGTCACCTTCTTCGATACGGCGGAGGTCTACGGCCCTTTTACCAATGAAGTCCTGGTCGGCAAGGGCCTGAAGCCCTATCGCGATCAGGTGGTGATCGCCACGAAGTTCGGCTTCAAGATCGACGCGTCGAAATCCTCGCAGAGCGCCATGGTCGGTCTCGACAGCCGGCCGGAACATGTCAAGGCGGTGGCAGAGGCCTCATTGAAGCGGCTCGGCATCGAGGTCATCGACCTCTTTTACCAGCACCGCGTGGATCCGCAGGTGCCGATCGAAGAGACCGTAGGGGCCATGGCCGATCTGGTACGGGAAGGCAAGGTGAGGGCGCTCGGTCTTTCCGAGGCCAGCGCCGATACCCTGCGCCGCGCCCATGCGGTGCATCCGATTGCTGCCATTCAAAGCGAATATTCGCTCTGGACGCGCGATCCCGAAGAAAATGGTGTGCTGGATACGTGCCGCGAACTCGGCATCGGCTTTGTGCCCTTCAGCCCGCTTGGACGAGGTGCTTTGACCGGAGCCTTGAAGAACCTGGAAGGTCTGTCTGACAACGACTTTCGCCGAGGTCTGCCGCGCTTCCAGCAAGAGAATTTCGAGGCCAATCTGGCGCTGATCGAAGCCTTGGAAGCCATGGCCGCATCTAAGAACACAACGGCTGCCCAGCTGGCGCTGGCCTGGGTTTTGGCGCTGGGCGATTTCATCGTGCCAATCCCGGGGACCACCAAGATTGCCAATCTGGAAAAGAATGTCGGTGCCGTGGATATCAGCTTGAGCGCCGAAGAGGCTAAGGCGCTGGGGGATCTGCTGTCACCGCAGAAAGTGGCGGGCGGGCGTTATCCCGACGCCATGGCGGCGATGGCTAATAAGTGAGCCGCGATCGCTGCAATGCAAGTATGATTTCTCCCCGGCCTTCGCCGGGGAGAAATCAGCAATAAATATTAGCCGCGATAGTGCTTGCCGTGCCGGATCGGCGGGCCGTTATCAAGCGACTTCGGCGTCGATGGCGGCATATAGGAAAGCTTCAACGAAGCAAGCGTTGCACCGAGATTGATGCCGAGCGTGCTTTCAAGCGCGATAGGCTGCAGCGCTACCGAACCTTCGAAACCGCCCATCAGCACATTGACCGCGCCGCCAAAGCCGACGGCCACATTTGCGCTGGTGCCGCCGTAGCTGCCCTGCAATGCGCCTTCGACGAGGTGACCGGGAGCGTAAACGGCCCAGGCCATCTTGCCGCCCTGGACATAGCCGAGGTCAACGCCGAACTTGCTGAGCTTTCCCTGGTAATATTCGACAGGGGCCGAACTCGTCGGCTTGAATTCGCAGGTCAGGTCGCGGCTGGAGCCGACGACGGCGCTGATGCCGGGACTCATTTCGCAGGTGAGCATGCCAACCTGCACGGCAGCCTTGGCGCCCGTGGCGCCGAGCGGCAGGGCAATGGCAGCGGCGAGGGCTACGGCGGACAGCCGTGCGGCCTTCGATGGAGCGAGCAATGACATGGTGTTCTCCTTCATGGATAATTGCTGATCGAGCCTAAGGTTACAATTTAGGCGAGATCGTGCCTTTCTTAGAATTCATGCCGTAAAATTTTGTTCCACCCCTGGCATTCGTCAAGACTGTCAAGCCTTTGTGAGCAAAGCGAGATCAAGCCGGTGATCTTGTCTCAAAACAGGTCGCCGATTTGCTGCCTCAGCCGCTGCGCAATTGGTGCTGCAAGGAAGCGCGCCCGCTGCTGCGGATCGATTGATTTAAACGATACGCCCAAGAGCTCGGCCAGCATCAGCCGGTCGCTTGCGGCAAGGCGGTGTTCAACCCTCAACCCCGTCTCGACAAGACCGCCCTGCAAGACCCGGCAATAGCCGCCCGGCCTTTTGGCCTTGGTGTAACGTTTGGCAAAAAACCTATCTTCCATGCGGGCATTGAAGGTTGAGCAAGGAGTGCGGGGCGCCGTGACTTCGAGCAGGACCTCGCCCAGCATCAACCGGTCGCCAACGGCGAGGTCGCGGTTATCAAGTCCGTCAATCACAATGTTTTCGCCAAACAATCCAGGCGGAATTGGCCGGCCCAACTCTTCCTCCCACCATCGCAGGGTGAGGGCTCCTTCAAGATAGATCGCTTGGTCAGGGCCGCCATGATATTTGCGGTTGAGAATAGCATCGCCGACCAAGCCCTCGGCATCCACCATGACAGGGCCAGATAGCGGTTCCTTGACAATTCCGGTCTTGGTGTTGCTGCCATCAAGTCTCTGCGGTTGGCCGCGACAGACGCTCAGGATTTTCATGCGGATCATCTCCTTGCGGAATTCCATTTCACACGAACAAGGGTTACTTCTTTTTTGACGCACCGGGTTAACGAAAAACCGGATTCCACTTTTTCGCCCGATGCTCTAAGAACACGCCATGGCAAAGCGAGTCACCGGCCCCGAAATCGAAAAATTGATCCAGCTCCTGGCGAAAGTACCGGGATTGGGACCGCGCTCGGCACGCCGGGCGGCGCTACACCTGATCAAGAAGCGTGAGCAATTGATGGGGCCGCTGGCGACGGCCATGGGCGATGCCCATGCCAAGGTAAAAATCTGCTCCTGCTGCGGCAATGTCGACACCATCGATCCCTGCACGGTCTGCACGGATGTCAGGCGCGACCAGTCGATGATCATCGTCGTCGAAGACGTGTCGGACCTATGGGCCCTTGAACGCGCCGGCGCGATGAATGCCGCCTATCACGTGCTCGGCGGCACGCTGTCGCCGCTAGACGGCGTCGGACCCGATGATCTCAACATCAAGGGGCTGATCGACCGCGTGGCCGTTGGCGGCGTGCGTGAAATCATCATCGCGGTCAATGCCACCGTTGAGGGCCAGACCACCGCTCATTACATAACCGATCATCTGGCCGGTCTTGACGTCAAGATCACCCGCCTTGCCCATGGGGTGCCTGTTGGCGGCGAGCTTGACTATCTTGACGAAGGCACTCTGTCGGCGGCACTGCGCGCCCGCACAGTGATCTGAGCCGCGATTTAGAGCATCGCCCGGAAAGTGGGAACCGGTTTTCGGGTGACGACACCAACGCAAGAATAAAACTCTAGAGTTCGTGCCGACTTCAATATTCGAAACGATGTTTTTAGAGGCGCTCAATCTAAGATTGTTGCTCAATGGGAGACCACATGGCCCTTTTTGATGGTATGCAGCCTTATCGCACTCTGCTTGCAGCCGTGGCCGCCGTGCTCCTGAGCCTCGCTCCGGCCCGGGCCGAGCCAACCAAGGCGGATGTCGAAAGTCAGTTCCAGACCTGGGTCAATCGGACCCTCTGGCCGGAAGCGAAAAAGGCCGGCATTTCCCAAGCCACTTTTACCGCGACCATGAAGACGGCCAAGCTCAATTGGACGCTGCCGGATCTGGCGCCACCAGGCTTTCCTCCGCCAAAGCAGCGTCCGCAGAGCCAGGCGGAATTTTCCTCGCCCGGTCCCTATTTTCGCGAGGCGCGAATGCAGGCGCTGGCAGCCAGCGGTCGGGCGCTTGCCGAGCAATATGCCTCGACATTGAAAAAGATCGAGGCGAAATATGGCGTTCCCGGGCCGATCCTGCTGGCGCTCTGGGGCCGTGAAACCGGCTACGGCAAGGCGAAACTGCCCTACGAGGCGATCGATGTGCTGGCCACCAGCGCCTTCATGTCGACACGACAAGACCTGTTCACCCGCGAGTTGATCGATGCGTTGCGCATCATCGACGGCAAGGATGTCACGCCAGATGTGATGACGAGTTCCAGTGCCGGCGCCCTTGGCCAGCCGCAGTTCATGCCGTCGAGCTTCCTGCAATATGCAGTGGATTTCGACGGTGACGGCCACCGCAATATCTGGACCTCTGTGCCTGACAGCCTGGCGTCCATGGCCAATTTCCTGGTTCAGAAGGGATGGCAGCGCGGGCGCGACTGGGGCTTCGAAGTAACGATCCCATCAAGTGTTTCCTGTGCTCAGGAAGGACCTGATCTCGCCAAGCCGATGTCGGCCTGGGCTGCGACCGGCATTGCCCGCGTCGGCGGCAAGGCCTTTCCGAAACAGGATCTATCGGCGTCCACCATGATGTTGGTGCCCGCCGGCACGCATGGGCCGGAATTCCTGGTGACCCCGAACTTTTATGTGCTGAAGGAGTATAACAATTCCGATCTCTACGCCCTGTTCATCGGCAATCTCGCCGACCGGATCGCCTATGGCGCGCAAGGCTTTTCGGCGCCCTGGGGCGATGTTGGCCATATGCTGCGCTCCGATGTGCAGGCCATGCAGCAGGCGCTGATGAAGAAGAACTATGATGTCGGCAAACCAGACGGCCTCGCCGGCTTCAAAACCCGTAGGTCGCTGGGCGACTGGCAGGCAAAGAACGGGCTGAAGCCGACATGTTTTCCGGATGAGGATCTCAAGGCGAAATTGCGGTAGAGAAAATGGGAAGCCAGAGATGCTCGAAGCTCTCTAGAGTCAGTCAGGTTCAGATCGAACGATGCAGCCTTTCGATTCTTTTGTGTTCGTTTGTCTTTTCGGGAAAACCGGGTTCCACTTTTCCCCGACAAACTCTAGCGTATTGACCCAATTCAGTGAGGCCACCCCCATGTCAGCGGCGCGTTCATGAATTTCAAAATTCCGCAATTTCAGGTTGAATCTTGGCTACCACGTCTCGAAATTGCGGCGGACGCGGAGACGGACGATACGTTCGAGGAGTTTTGTCGCTCACTTCCGACGGGATACACGAGTCCTGACATTACCTTTCGCAATGTTGGCGATTCCTACATCCTCGGTTGGTGCGCAGCGATCAGGTCGGGCCCGCACGGCGATATTGAGGATACCTTGCATGGCATTCAGCCTCCACGGTTCGACGATATCGTTCCCAAGGGATTCGAAGTTCAGCGGCTGGAAGGGATCGTGCCGCTGGTGATCGGTAATGGCTGGTACAAAAACTATTATCATTGGATGCTTCAGGCGCTTTCTACGCTTCTTCTATTTCGCAAGCATAGCGGGGATCTCGATGTAACGATCGCGACCCCGAGCCTCAACGGCTGGAGGCAGCAAACCCTTGCTCTTATCGAGTTCGACGGGCGGGTGATCGAAATGGACTACAAGGATGTTCTCGATGTCGGCGACTGCATCACCAGCAATCTGACTGGCGGCACCTTCGCCCACTTGCCCCATCCGGCCATGCTGGCCGAGTTCGAAGCGGTTGCTGCAGGACTGGAAGATCAGCAGCAAAGCGGCCGCAAGATCTATGTCTCCCGGCTGGATGCCGGCGATGTCAGGCGAGTCGTGAACGAGGACGCCGTCTGCGAGTTCCTGGCAAGCTGTGGATTCGAGATCATCACCCCGGCCGAGCTCTCCGTAGAGGACCAGGCGCTCGCCTTTCGCGATGCCGACATTATCGTTGCGCCGCACGGAGCAGGTCTTGCCAATCTCGTCTTTTGCCCCTCAGGCACAGGAACCAGAATGATCGAACTGTTTCAGGCCAGCTGCCTGAACACCTGCTACGCGAAAATCTGCCAGGCAAAAGGCATGAACTATACCGCCATCGTCAATCCCGACCGCGTTGGCCTAGAGCCGGACGGGACACTCAAGGACGTCAGGACCCAAAACGATATGTGGCAGATCGTCGATATTGGCCTGCTTGAAAAGGTACTCTCCGCGTAACCTTATTTATCGGATCAGTGATGATCGATATGCGGCTTATGAAAAACGTCATCCGCCGGCGGGATGGTCTGGCGTTCGATCATCCGGTGGACGCGCGGCGGGTTGATGCCTTTATGCAGGTCTCCCAGCCGGTCGGTGATCTCGGCGTCGGCCTTGGTGCGGCGGTGGTTGTGGCGGACGTAATCGACCCAAGTCGGGGTGTGGTAGGTCTCGGTCCAGATATCGGGGTTCTCGAGATCGCGCATCAGCGCCCAGTTCTGTGCCCCGTCTCTGAGGCGAATACGACGGCGCTCGACCATGACCTTCAAGAATTCCGGCACATCCTTGTCGTCGATCTCAAAGTCGATCTGCACGACGATCGGGCCGCTGCGTGGGCGGATGTCGAGGCGCAGCGGCGGCTCGTTGAAGCGGTTGAGCGGGTTGAGGTCGAGGGCCGCGAAGGCAGGCATCGGTAGCGCAAGGCCGATGCCGACGCCGAGCGCCATCAGCACGGCGGCGGCGACAAGCGCCTGCTCGGAGGAGCCCGATTCAGCCAGAAGGCCCCAGATCCATGCGCCGCCGGCCATGCCTCCGAAGGTCGCTGTCTGGTAAAGCGAAAGCGCGCGGCCGACGACCCAGCGTGGCGTCGATAATTGCACCACGGTGTTGAACAGCGAGAGCGATAGAACCCAGCATGCGCCGGCGAGAACCAGGGCAGGCGCGGTGATAAAGAAGGAGTGGCTGATGCCGGTCAGCGCCAAGGCCAGTGCAAAGCCGGCGAAGGAACAGCTTACGATCTGTTCGCTGCTAAGCTTTTCCCGGATCCTTGCATTGGATATCGCCCCGCCGATAGCGCCGATGCCGAAGGCCCCGAGCAATCCGCCAAAGGCCAGCGGCCCACCGGCAAGATTGTCCTTCACGACAAGTGGCAGCAGCGAGAGGATCGCAGTGGCACAGAAGCCAAAGAAGAAGCCGCGAAAAAGCACTTTCATCAGATTTGGCGACATCGCCATATAGCGCAAGCCGGCTGCAATCGCGTGGCCGAGATTCTCTCTTGGAAGCGTCGCCTTTGGGTAGACCGGCTTCCAGCGAAACAGCGCATAGATCATCGAGAGATAGCTGACGGCATTGATCGCAAATGCAGTCGCGGCCCCTGCCAGCGCCACGATCAGGCCACCGATGGCCGGGCCAACGCTGCGGGTGATGTTGAACCCCATGCTGTTGAGCGACACGGCTGAGGGCAGGTCTTCACGGCCGACGATATCACCGACCGAAGCCTGCCAGGATGGGCTGTTGAGGGCGGTGCCGCAGCCGATCAGGAAGGTGAAGGCCAAAAGCGACCATGGGGTGAGCAGGCCGAACCAGGTAAAGACCGAGAGCAGCGCCGAGACGATCAGCAGAAAGGCCTGGGCAAACAGCATGACCCGCCGCCGGTCGAATCCATCAGCAATGGCGCCCGCCACAAGCGAAAACAGCATAATCGGCGCCGTGTTGGAGGCCTGTACCAGAGCCACCATGCTTTCCGACTTCGAGATCGAGGTCATCATCCAGGCCGCACCAACGTCCTGAATCAGCCCGCCGAAATTCGAGGTAATGCTGGCAAGCCAGATCGTTAGGAAGACCTTATTCTTGAACGGCGCCAAAGATGATTGTCTGTCCGGCACTGGATTTCCGCCTGGTATCGGGATGTCTGTCGAAGCGAGGCACGGTTGCGCCTACCTGCAAAGCGATTCTCTAGCCGCTGGCAGCTGGGTGCCAGTACAGAGAATTTCTAATATGGTTCGACCCCTCCCAAAAGATAGAGGCAAAAATGTGCCGTCAACGGTATTGAAGCGCGGTTGTGATCGGCGCGCGACAAAGCACGCCGATCCTTGAAATCATAGCTGACTAAATTCCTGTCGCCGTGCCCATTTCGGGCTTCGTCATAGGTGTCTTGCCGATCTTCAGGACCACTTTTTGCAAGGGCTTTTCGATTAGCCGGAATATCAAGACAGAAAGCAGGATCGTCAGCGCTACGGTTACAGCGACGGCGGCGGTGAGGGCGACCGTTCCCATCATTTTACCGAAGATTTTGATAGCGGCCTGAATGAAATAGGGATGGATGAGATAGAGGGAGTAGGAGGCATTGCCGAGCATCACCAGCAGCGACGCAATCGCGCCCTTGGGGCTGCGCCAGAACAGGAAGCCGCTGACAACGAGGGTGGAAAATATGCTGGGTGCCACGACCTGATGTACCGGAAGATTGCTCACCAACCAGTAGAGCAGGCAGGCCGCGCCGACTAAAAGCACGGCGATCGCATCGGAGCCGGCCTGGAAGAAGGCGGAGCGGCGATAAATTTGGCAGAGCGCAATTCCCAGCGCGAACTCGATCAAAACCGGATTGAAATAGAAGTGCCAAAGCATCGACCCATGCGGCCAGATCTCGTGCATCGTCACCAGGGCGACAAGAATGAGCGGGCAGAGGATGTCCGCCTTACCGCGCCACAGCATGCAGAGCGCGTAAAGGCAGTAGAAGAAGATTTCGTAGCAGAGCGTCCAGCCCAGGAACAGAAGCGGTTGTAGCGTCCCGTTTGGCTTGGGAAATGGAATGAACAGAAAGGATTTGACGACCGTCTCGACCGTCACCACCGTCGAGTTGAGCATGTTGGGCTTGATGAGCGCGACCAGAATGATCGCCAGCGTCAGCAGCCAGTAGAGCGGCACGACACGGGCGAAGCGCCGATGCAGGAAGTGGCCGATGCCGCGACTGGCATCGGTGCTGTAGCTGATGATGAAGCCGCTGAGGATGAAGAAGATGTCGACACCCATGGTGCCGAAAAAGAAGGGATTATTGATCCCACCGTATTCGACCGCAAGCCCGCTGCCGGCGTGATAGAGCACCACGGAGAAGGCTGCGATGAAGCGTAAGATCTGCAAGGACGGCAACATTCCGATTTGCGGTCGAACATGTCCTTCTTGATGCGTCATGGAAAACTCCAACCGGTGTTGTGACGGATTGCATTGGTAAGAATATCGGCGAGAACGCGATGAGCCTCGGTACTGGGGTGCCAATCGCATCCCAGCCCTGTCGCAAGCCTGTTCTTCAGCCGCAGATATTGGATGTTACGGTCGCCGTCTTGTTGACGCAGCCTTACGGCATCATTGATGGCCTGTTCCGCGGCGGCAAAGTCGGCCGTGTCGAGCATCGGTCCCAAGACGGCATAAATAAGCGCCTGCGGTTGCAGGGCGCGAATTCTCTCAAGCAATGTGCGGTCGTCGGCGACGAAAGAAACAGGTCGCTTTCCGCCGCCGAAATCATTGGTGCCAAGATTGACCACGACGATCTGGAACGGACCGGCATCCTTGATCGCCGCGCCCGCGTCTTGTGGTGTCGACGGCGTTGGTTTGTCGAGCATTCTGATCATGGTCGGCGTCGCAAGACCAGGATCGTTTTTCGAAATGCCGATGCCGGAAACAGCGATCGTCGCTAAATCGGCATTGAAATGCCTGGCCGTAAGCGCCCCATAGGTCAGATCGCTATTTGTGAGATCAGCGTTTGGTGGGCATGCGACGCCTTGACCCTCAAGGCCATAGCCGACGGAAATGGAATCGCCGACGATCAGCAACTTCCGATCCGCAGGTCTATCCGGCATAAAAGCGCCGTCCGTCGATGCGGACACGAAGGTGGTATCGCCGGAGATGTTTTCGGCGCGGCGCGTGAGCCTTGCCAGGTGCATCCCCTGCGGCAGGCCGGAGGCCACTTGGTATGATTGCCGGCCAGCGCCAAGGTCGAGCCGAGTTTTGCTGCCGTCGATATCGACGATCATGCTCATGCGGCCGGAATTCTCCAGCGTCACCGAAAGTGCTGCGCCGGAAAACCTCACGGTAAACCCGCTGCCCGGCCAGCCGAAACTGGAGGTCTGTTTGTCGACAACTCCGATCCATCGAGAAGGCTGCGTGCTGTCGGCCGCTGACGATTGATCCGACACGAGGCAGAATACTGACAAAAGAAATAAATATAGCAGGAATTGCATAGGGTAACGGCAGCCCTTTTGCTGATCTTGAAACCCTATCGAAATCTGAAGACGAGTCAATTAACGCGGGTTAATATTATAATACAGCAGTTCCTTTTGTCGGGTATGGCTATGCGCTTCGGCGATACTGCCTTGCTGCAACAATAAAAATGGATAATGGCGGTCACGTGCCGGATGGCTCCCGGCGGGGGGGGGGCGCGAAGGCTGGCCTGCGTTCTGCGCTTCCGGGGGCGGGTGTTGCGCGATGCGGGGGTATGGTCAAGGCACGCAAAATTCGAAAAGCTTGCATTCACGTGGCAGACGGCGTATATCGGCTTCAAATTCTTGATCGCCAGATGAAGAGTGGGCCCGGAAGGACCCGCTCTTTTTTGTTGGCGATGCACCAGAAACTCCATATCGAGCTCACGGGCTCCATTGCTAGGAGGACAGGTTTGTCCGAACACGTGCCAGCCGAGGCGGCCCTCGAGCCGCGCCTGATTATCGAAACCGGGATTGACCGCCGTGTCGCCGAGATTATCGAGCCCGTGATTGTCGAATTGGGCTTCAAGCTCGTGCGGGTGCGGATCATGAACCAGAATGGCATGACCCTGCAGGTCATGGCCGAGCGTCTCGATGGCACAATGAATGTCGAAGATTGCGAAACCCTGTCGATGGCGATTTCTCCCGTTCTGGATGTAGAAGATCCGATCGATAAGGAGTATCATCTCGAGGTTTCGTCGCCGGGCATTGATCGCCCGATGGTGCGCGCGTCCGATTTCACGCGCTGGCAGGGCAACCTTTTGAAATGCGAAACGTCCATTCTCGTCGGCGGCCGCAAGCGGTTTCGCGGCACGATTGCCGAAGTGGGCGCCAATGATTTCGTTCTGGAACGCGACCAGGTCGCCGCTGGCGAGGATCCGCGCGTGACCATTCCGTTTACGGCGCTGGCCGAGGCCAAGCTGATCCTGACGGATGAGTTGATCCGCGACGCTTTGCGGGCCGACAAGCTGGCCAAGGCGCAGGCCGCCAATCAGAACGATGAAGCGGACCAGGACGACGATGCCGATCAGAACGATGGGTCGGGCGAAGACCAATAACCGATAACGCGCCTGGAGGTGACTATGCCTCAGGCTGGAAGACGGAGACTTTAGACAATGGCAGTCAGTGCTAACCGGCTCGAGCTATTGCAGATCGCGGATGCGGTCGCACGCGAAAAGGTCATCGACCGCGAAATCGTGCTTGCTGCGATGGCCGACGCCATCCAGAAGGCCGCCCGGTCGCGTTACGGCTCCGAGACCAATATCCGCGCCGACATCAATTCCAAGACCGGCGAAATCCGCCTGCAACGTCTTCTGGAAGTGGTCGAGACTGTCGAGGACTATTCCACCCAGATCGCTCTGCCGCTGGCCCGCGACCGCAATGTCGATGCCAAGCTTGGCGATTTTATTGCCGATCCGCTGCCGCCGATGGATTTCGGCCGTATCGCCGCCCAGTCGGCCAAGCAGGTCATCGTGCAGAAGGTACGTGAAGCCGAGCGCGACCGCCAGTTCGACGAATTCAAGGATCGCGTCGGCGAAATCATCAACGGCACGGTCAAGCGCGTCGAATACGGCAACGTCATTGTCGATCTCGGCCGTGGCGAAGGCATCATCCGTCGCGATGAGATGATCCCGCGTGAAACCATGCGCTACGGCGACCGCGTCCGCGCCTATGTCTACGACGTGCGCCGCGAGCAGCGTGGCCCGCAGATTTTCCTGTCGCGTACCCATCCGCAGTTCATGGTGAAGCTGTTCACCATGGAAGTGCCTGAAATCTACGACGGCGTCATCCAGATCAAGTCGGTTGCCCGCGATCCGGGTTCGCGCGCCAAGATCGCCGTTATTTCCAACGATAGCTCGATCGATCCTGTCGGCGCCTGCGTCGGTATGCGTGGTTCGCGCGTTCAGGCCGTTGTCGGCGAGCTTCAGGGCGAAAAGATCGACATCATTCCGTGGTCGGCCGATCCGGCCTCCTTCATCGTCAATGCACTGCAGCCAGCGGAAGTCGCCAAGGTCGTGCTCGATGAAGATGCCGAGCGCATCGAAGTTGTGGTGCCGGATGAGCAGCTGTCGCTGGCCATCGGCCGTCGCGGTCAGAACGTGCGTCTGGCGTCGCAGCTGACCGGCTGGGACATCGACATCATGACGGAAGCCGAGGAATCGGAACGCCGCCAGAAAGAATTCAACGAGCGCACAAACCTGTTCATGGACGCGCTCGACGTCGACGAAATGGTCGGTCAGGTTCTGGCATCGGAAGGCTTTGCCCAGGTCGAGGAGCTGGCCTATGTCGATCTGGAGGAAATTGCCTCCATCGACGGTTTTGACGGCGATACCGCCGAAGAAATCCAGACCCGCGCCCGCGAATATCTGGAAAAGCTGGAAGCCGAAATGGATGCCAAGCGCAAGGCACTCGGCGTTGCCGACGAGTTGCGCAGCATCGATGGCATCACCTCGCAGATGATGGTTGCTCTCGGTGAAGACGGCATCAAGACGATCGAAGACTTCGCCGGCTGTGCTGCCGACGATCTGGTCGGCTGGAGCGAGCGTAAGGACGGCGAGACCAAGAAGTTTGAGGGTCTGTTCGCGAAGTTCGACATCTCGCGCACCGAAGCGGAACAGATGATTGTGCAGGCCCGCCTGGCGGCCGGCTGGATCACCGAAGCGGATATCGCCGCTGAAGCAGAAGCGGAAGAGGGAGAGCCGGAAGAGGCCGAGCAGGGCTCGTGATGACCGCCGATCAGTCCTTGGACGGGCGTCCGGCAAAGCCGGTCAAGGCGGTGAAGGACGGTCAGAACGACCGGACCTGCATCGTCACCCGCCAGCCGGGAACGCCTGAAACGCTGATCCGTTTCGTTGCCGGTCCCGATGGGGCCGTCGTGCCGGATCTGAAGCGGGAACTGCCTGGCCGTGGCTGCTGGGTGTCCGTATCCCGCGAGGCTATCGACAAGGCAGTGGCAAAGAAACTCTTTGCCCGTGCCTTGAAGGCCGATGTCACTGTTGATCCCGAGATGGGATCGCGCGTCGACCGGCTGCTCGCGCAGCAGGTGGCGGGCATGATGAACCTGGCACGCAAAGCGGGCCAGTTTGTAACCGGATCGGCCAAGGTCGATCTCGCTATTCGCAGCGGCTCGGCACTCGGCGTGTTCCATGCCACCGACGCTGCAGCCGATGGCGTTCGAAAATTGGACCAGGCCCGCAAGGCCTGGCACCTGGGAATGGAAACGGACGAAGAGGTCCCTTCTTTCCGTCTCTTCTCCGAGGCTGAAATGCAGGACCTGATGGGCCAGAACGCTTTTATCCATGCCTGCGCGCTTGCAGGACAGGCGGGTGAAGGTGTAGTGAAACGCGCAACTCTGCTTGAAACCTATCGCGGCGTCTCGTCGCGTCAGGCAAGTAGCGCTGGCCGTAAACCACAATGACGCGGTCACCGGTGAAAACCGGCCTCCGTGGTGTAGGACAGTATGTGAACGGCGTGGTCTGATGCGATAGTCATCCGGCCTCGCTCGAAGGAACGGGAACGGAATGACCGACAGCAAAGACGACAAGACACTCAGCGTTACGGGCAAGAAGACACTCACGCTCAAGCCGACGGGAGTGAACCAAGGTACCGTGCGCCAGGATATGGGTCGCGGTCGCACGAAGGCCGTTGTGGTCGAAACGCGCAAGCGTCGCCCGACCCGTCCTGAAGACGAGCGTGCAGGCCAGCCGCAGGGCCGGAGCGAGGACGCTCCTGCGCCAGCAGCGCCGGTTCAGGCACCGGCTCCGGTTGCAGCAGCACCGCAGGCACCTCGCCCTGCCGCAGCACCGCAGCCGCGTGTGCAGCAGACCAATCAATATTCGCAGCAGCGCCATCCCGGCCAGCAGAACCGGCCGCAGGGTTCGTCCCCGAGCCAGCAGAACCGTCAGCCTGAGCGTCCGCGTGGCGCCGTGCTGCACGATCTGTCGGCCAGCGAGATGGATGCCCGTCGCCGGGCGCTTGCCGAAGCGCAGGTTCGCGAAGTCGAAGACGCCAAGCGTCGCGCCGAGGAAGAAGTTCGCCGTCAGGCCGAAGAGGTCGAGCGTCAGCGTTTGGCCGTGATCGAGGCCGCCCGCCAGGCGGAAGAAGACAAGCTGCGCGCTCTGGAAGCCAAGAACGCGCCTGAACCCGCTCCGGAAGCTCCGGCTCCGGCTGTTGAAGCAACCCGTCCGGCAGACGCTGCTGGTCGCTCACCGTCTGCAGCTCCCGCCAAGCCGGGTGCTGCGGCAACGCCGGCGCCTGGTTTTGTGCGCGGTCGCAAGCCGGAAGGCGAAGAAGACGATGCTCGCGGCCCAGCCCGTGGCAGCCCGGTACGCGGCAAGGTCGTGCGTCCGGAGCCTGCAAAGGTTCCAGCCCGTCCGAAGACCGAAGACGAGCGTCGCCGCGGCAAGCTCACGGTCACCACGGCTGCTGTAGACGAAGACGGTGCAAGCCGTGGTCGGTCGCTGTCGGCCATGCGTCGCCGCCAGGAGAAGTTCCGCCGCAGCCAGATGCAGGAACCGCGCGAAAAGGTCATGCGCGAAGTCGTGCTGCCGGAAACCATCACCATTCAGGAACTGTCGCAGCGTATGTCCGAACGGGCCGTCGACGTGATTAAGTACCTGATGAAGGAAGGCCAGATGATGAAGCCAGGCGACGTCATCGACGCCGATCTGGCTGAACTGATCGCCACCGAATTCGGTCACACCGTCAAGCGCGTTTCGGAATCCGACGTTGAGGAAGGCATCTTCAACATAAAGGACGACGAAGGCGAATTGGTATCGCGTCCCCCTGTTGTCACCATCATGGGTCACGTCGACCACGGCAAGACCTCGTTGCTGGACGCTATCCGCAAGACTTCGGTCGTGTCGGGCGAAGCCGGCGGCATCACCCAGCATATCGGTGCCTATCAGGTCGAACAGAACGGTCAGAAGATCACCTTCATCGACACCCCCGGCCACGCGGCGTTTACCGCCATGCGTGCCCGTGGCGCCCAGGCGACCGACATCGCGATCCTGGTGGTTGCGGCCGACGACAGCGTGATGCCGCAGACGATCGAATCGATCAACCACGCCAAGGCGGCAGGTGTGCCGATCATCGTGGCGATCAACAAGATCGACAAGCATGAGGCAAACCCTGAAAAGGTTCGCCAGCAGCTTCTGCAGCACGAAGTCTTCGTGGAATCCATGGGCGGTGAAGTGCTCGACGTCGAAGTGTCGGCCAAGGCCAAGCTCAACCTCGACAAGCTGCTCGAAGCCGTGCTGCTGCAGGCCGAAATCCTCGACCTGAAGGCAGATCCGACGCGGACCGCCGAAGGCACAGTCATCGAAGCGCAGCTAGATCGTGGCCGCGGTGCGGTTGCGACCGTGTTGGTGCAGAAGGGGACGCTGCGTCCTGGTCAGATCATCGTTGCCGGCGACCAGTGGGGCCGTGTGCGTGCCCTGGTCAACGACAAGGGTGAGCATGTCAAGGAAGCAGGACCGGCAATGCCGGTCGAAATCCTCGGCCTGTCCGGTACGCCGGCCGCCGGCGACAAGTTCGCTGTGGTCGAAAACGAAGGTCGCGCTCGCGAGATCTCCGAGTATCGTCAGCGTCTGGCTCGTGACAAGGCCGCTGCCCGCCAGTCCGGTCAGCGCGGTTCGCTCGAGCAGATGATGAGCAAGCTGCAGGACACCGGCTTCAAGGAATTCCCGCTGGTCATCAAGGCCGACGTGCAGGGTTCTGTCGAAGCGATCGTTGCAGCGCTCGACAAGCTTGGAACCGACGAAGTCAGGGCCCGGATCGTTCATGCCGGCGCCGGCGCCATCACGGAATCGGATATCTCGCTTGCCGAGGCATCCAATGCCGCGATCATCGGCTTCAATGTGCGCGCCAATGTTCAGGCACGCACCGCAGCCGAGCGCTCTGGCACCGAGATCCGCTACTACAACATCATCTACGATCTGGTGGATGACGTTAAGGCAGCGATGTCGGGTCTGCTGTCGCCGGAACGGCGCGAAACCTTCCTCGGCAATGCCGAGATCCTCGAAGTGTTCAACATCACCAAGACCGGCAAGGTCGCGGGTTGCCGTGTCATCGAGGGCAAGGTCGAGCGTGGCGCAGGCGTCCGTCTGGTGCGCGACAACGTGGTCATCCACGAAGGCAAGCTCAAGACGCTCAAGCGCTTCAAGGACGAAGTCTCCGAAGTGCCGATGGGTCAGGAATGCGGTATGGCCTTCGAAAACTACGAAGACATCCGCGCCGGCGACACCATCGAGTGCTTCCGCGTCGAGCATATCACCCGCACGCTGTAAGCGTCGGTTCAGATCAGGAAGGCCGCTCCCGGGCGGCCTTCTTTCGAACTTGCATGACACTTTCGCTGCTAGTGCCGGTCTTCCTATGAAGAGGCGCTCCAGCTCCAGGGTTCGATCCCCACCCGCCTCTTGAAGGCCAATGAGAAACGACAATGAGCAAACCTACCAATTCCGCGCCATCGCAGCGCATGCTGCGTGTTGGCGAACAGGTCCGCGCCGCCATTACCCAGGTCCTGCAGCGCGGCGAAGTGCGCGACGACCTGCTTGAAAAGACGGTCATCTCGATTTCCGAAGTGCGTATGTCCACCGACCTCAAGGTCGCGACCGCCTTTGTCTCGCCGCTTGGCGTCAGCGATCATGACACCGTCATCGCCGCACTCAACCGCCACGCAAAGTTCATTCGCGGGCGGATCGGCGGCCAACTCCGGCAGATGAAATATATGCCGGAAGTGCGATTCCGCGACGATACCAGCTTCGACAATTATCGGAAAATCGACGAATTGCTGCGCTCGCCGGAAGTCGCGCGCGACCTTGGACCCGATACAGACACCAAAGAAGAAGAATAAGACGCAATGTCCAAACCCAGAAAACCCAAGGGCCGGCCGATTTCCGGCTGGCTTATCCTCGACAAGCCGGTGGATTACGGCTCGACCGAAGCTGTCGGCAAAATCAAGTGGCTGTTCAACGCTCAGAAGGCCGGCCACGCCGGCACGCTCGATCCGTTGGCATCAGGCATGCTGCCGATCGCGCTCGGCGATGCTACCAAGACCGTGCCCTACGTCATGGACGGCCGCAAGATCTACGAATTCACCGTGACCTGGGGCGAAGAGCGCTCGACGGACGACCTGGAAGGCGAGGCGACGCAAACCTCCGACCAGCGTCCGAGCGAAGAGCAGATCCGCGCCCTGCTGCCTGATTACACCGGCGTCATCGAGCAGATCCCGCCGCAGTTCTCGGCAATCAAGATCGCCGGCGAGCGCGCCTATGATCTCGCCCGCGAAGGCGAAGTGGTCGACATCCCTTCGCGCGAAGTGGAAGTTCACCGGCTGACCCTGCTGAAGGCGGATCGCGACTGCGCCTATTTCGAAGTCGAATGCGGCAAAGGCACCTATGTCCGCTCGCTCGCCCGCGACATGGGCCGCGATCTCGGCTGTTACGGCCATATTTCCGAACTGCGCCGCTCCTTTGTCGCTCCCTTTGCCGAAGACATGATGGTGCCGCTCGAGGACCTGATTGAGCTCGAAAAGATCGAGGACCGGGACGAGCGGCTTGCAGCCCTCGACGCGTTCCTGGTCGACACCGGCGAAGCGCTGATGGCGCTGCCGCAGATCCGCATCAGCGACGATCAGGCGCATCGGCTGCGCATGGGTAACCCGATCATCGTGCGCGGGCGCGATGCACCGCTTGCAGAGCCGGAAGCCGTCGCCTTTGCTGGCGGCAAGCTTATCGCGATCGGCGAGATCGGTGAAGGCGAGTTCCGTCCGAAGCGGGTCTTTGCCTGAGCTCTACCGCATCGTGTGGGCGAGGGCGACGTTTTGCCGCCCCTTCCCATGCAGGGCGGAATAGTATATAGGCGCACCAGCATTGCAGATATGCGTGCATTCATGGCCTCCGCTGGACGACATCCCGGCCGCAGGCGACCCAATTCCTCCATTCAAGAAAGGAACCACGATGTCGATCACCGCAGAACGCAAGGCAGCCCTCATCAAGGAATATGCAACCAACGAAGGCGACACCGGTTCGCCGGAAGTCCAGGTTGCTATCCTGACTGAGCGGATCACCAATCTGACCGAGCATTTCAAGGGTCACAAGAAGGACAACCACTCGCGTCGTGGCCTTCTGACGCTCGTATCCACCCGTCGTTCGCTTCTTGATTATCTCAAGAAGAAGGACGAAGGCCGGTACAGCAAGCTGATTGCGAGCCTCGGCATTCGCCGCTAAGCAATGGACCGGCGGGCTTCCGAGAGGAAGGACCCGCCGGTCGCTTTTCCGGAGCGTGTTGCGCTTCGTATAAATCGTTTCCATGGCAATCCTGCCAGGAAACATGGTCGCAACGACCCTCTGGCTGCTTACGGCTGAAGGCGCGTCGCATGTGACCGAGAATTTTGCGGCCTGCCTTGCGTTGACCAACGCCGGGTGCTGCAAACGGCAGGCCGGATGGGCCGGTGCTGCCGATGACAACCGATGGCCTGTCATGGGGCAGGATTGTTGGATGCTTCCGCCAAGTGCGGTTCGAAGCCTCCCGCTGTCTTGCCCGTGATGGTTCAGCACGATGCGTCTGATCATGGCTTTGATGCTTAGGCATCCGAGCCGCCAGCGCATATGAAGGACAAGATATGTTTGATGTTCACAGCGTTGAGATCGAGTGGGCCGGCCGGCCGTTGAAGCTGGAAACGGGCAAGATCGCCCGCCAGGCCGACGGCGCCGTTCTCGCCACTTATGGCGAAACTGTTGTTCTCGCCACCGTGGTTTCCGCCAAGTCGCCGAAGCCAGGCCAGGATTTCTTCCCGCTCACCGTAAATTACCAGGAAAAGACCTATGCTGCCGGTAAGATCCCAGGCGGCTATTTCAAGCGCGAAGGCCGTCCGAGCGAAAAGGAAACCTTGGTTTCCCGCCTGATTGACCGCCCGATCCGCCCGCTCTTCCCTGAAGGTTACAAGAACGACACCCAGGTTGTCGTCACCGTTGTCCAGCACGACCTTGAAAACGATCCTGACGTACTGTCGATGGTTGCCGCATCGGCGGCCCTGACGCTGTCGGGCGTGCCCTTCATGGGTCCGGTCGGCGGCGCTCGCGTCGGCTACATCAATGGCGAATACGTCCTCAACCCGCATCTCGACGAGATGGATGAGTCGGTTCTCGATCTCGTGGTTGCCGGCACCCAGGACGCCGTCCTGATGGTCGAGTCGGAAGCCAAGGAACTGAACGAAGACATCATGCTCGGCGCCGTCATGTTCGGCCACAAGGGCTTCCAGCCGGTTATCGACGCGATCATCAAGCTCGCTGAAGTCGCCGCCAAGGAACCCCGCGAATTCGAACCGGAAGATCATTCCGCTCTCGAAGCCGAAATGCTTGGTATCGCCGAAACCGAATTGCGCGCCGCCTACAAGATCACCCAGAAGGCCGAGCGCTACGCAGCGGTCGACGCCGTCAAGGCCAAGGTGAAGGCGCATTTCTTCCCGGAAGGCGTAGAGCCGAAGTACACCGCCGAAGTCATCGGCGCGGTGTTCAAGCACCTGCAGGCGAAGATCGTTCGCTGGAACATCCTCGACACCAAGAGCCGTATCGACGGTCGTGACCTGGAAACGGTTCGCGCTATCGTGTCGGAAGTCGGCATTCTGCCGCGCACCCATGGCTCGGCCCTGTTCACCCGCGGTGAAACCCAGGCGATCGTTGTTGCGACGCTCGGTACCGGCGAAGACGAACAGTATGTCGACAGCCTGACGGGCATGTACAAGGAACGCTTCCTGCTGCATTACAACTTCCCGCCCTACTCGGTCGGTGAAACTGGCCGCATGGGCTCCCCGGGCCGTCGCGAAATCGGTCATGGCAAGCTCGCATGGCGCGCTATCCGTCCGATGCTACCATCGGCTGACCAGTTCCCCTACACGTTGCGTGTCGTCTCCGAGATCACCGAGTCCAACGGCTCGTCCTCGATGGCAACCGTTTGCGGCACCTCGCTGGCATTGATGGATGCCGGCGTACCGCTGGCCAAGCCGGTTGCCGGCATTGCCATGGGTCTGATCCTTGAAGGCGAGCGTTTCGCCGTTCTCTCCGACATCCTCGGCGACGAAGATCACCTCGGTGACATGGACTTCAAGGTTGCCGGTACCGCTGACGGCATCACCTCGCTGCAGATGGACATCAAGATCGCCGGTATCACCGAAGAGATCATGAAGGTCGCGTTGGCTCAAGCGCAGGGCGGCCGCAAGCATATTCTTGGCGAAATGGCCAATGCCATTACCGAAGGACGCTCGCAGCTTGGCGAATTCGCACCGCGCATCGAAGTCATGAACATCCCGGTCGACAAGATCCGTGAAGTCATCGGCTCCGGCGGCAAGGTCATCCGCGAAATCGTCGAAAAGACCGGCGCCAAGATCAACATCGAAGATGATGGCACCGTCAAGATCGCCTCTGCCTCCGGTAAGGAAATCGAAGCTGCCCGTAAGTGGATCCATTCCATCGTTGCCGAGCCGGAAGTCGGCTTGGTTTACGAAGGTACGGTCGTCAAAACCGCAGATTTCGGTGCTTTCGTCAACTTCTTCGGTTCACGCGATGGCCTGGTCCATATCAGCCAGCTGGCTGTCGACCGTGTCGCCAAGACCCAGGACGTCGTCAAGGAAGGCGACAAGGTATGGGTCAAGCTGATGGGCTTCGACGAGCGCGGCAAGGTTCGTCTGTCGATGAAGGTCGTCGATCAGGCCACCGGCAAGGAACTCGCTGGCGAGAAGAAGGCCGAGGGCGACGCTGCCGCTGAATAAGCGCAGCCGATTGTCTTTGAAGGCGCGGAAGATTTTCCGCGCCTTTTTTTATCCGACAGCGCCGCGCGTTTTGTAAAACGCGCAAAGGACGCTGTAACACCTTAAATCTACTGTATAATTCCTTAGATCGATTCTGATTTAAGGAATTATACAGCCACGACGAGATTGACGAGCCATGAGCCGCGAGACCCTGAAGACCATTTTTCATCCCTTCGTCACCGACGCCGTTGCCTTGCCGGGTGAAGGCGAGCGCTTCCTGTTTCTCGGTGCGGAAGCCGGCTTCGTAAAGCCGGAGGGCTTTGGTGCGGAACTGACGGTCGTTCAGGGCTTCCGGCCCGACTTCCGCCGATTGGAAGCGGCCCGGCAGGCACCCGTTCCTATTGCGGCTGGCGAGGCTTATGACGGCGCCTTGGTGTTGGCTGGCAAGCACAAGGGGCTGAACGAAAACCGCGTCGCTGGGGCGCTGACGCGGGTCAAGGCAGGCGGCATTATTGTCGTTGCTGGTACGAAGGAAGACGGCATCCAGCCGCTACGCAAGCAGATCGACCGACTCGGCTTTGAGCCACAATCCCTGCCGAAATACCACGGGATCGCCGTCTGGTTCACGGCTCCCGCCGATGCATCCGCAGCCATCTCTGCGCTAGCTTCCAAGCCCGTGATGATCGACGGTCGGTTTGAGACCTTTGCCGGCCAATTTTCGCATCTGCATGCCGATCCAGGCTCGGAGCTGCTGGCAAGCCGTTTGCCGGAGGACTTCGATGGCAATGCTGCAGATTTTGGTGCTGGCTGGGGCTATCTCTCCGTCATGCTTGCCGAAAAGGCACGCCGCACCAACCGCATCGACTTGTTCGAAGCCAATTACGAGGCCCTGGAGCAGGCGAAGAAGAACCTGGCGCGCAATTGCCCTACTTTGGCTACCCGTTTCTTCTGGCAGGATCTCGGCACCGAACCTGCCAAGGAGAAATACGATCTGGTCGTCATGAACCCTCCGTTCCACGAGGGGCATGCAGCCGAACCGTCAATCGGGGAAGCCATGATCAAGGCGGCATCCGATGCACTGCGCGGCGGCGGTGATCTGCTGATGGTCGCCAATCGCGGCTTGGCCTATGAGCCGGTCTTGGCCGCCCATTTCCGCCAACACGGTGAAACCTGCCGCAATGCGCGCTACAAGGTGCTGTGGGCGAAGAAATAAGTCTCAGACTATTCAACAAAAAAGCGCCGGGAAATCCAGGCGCCTTTTTTGTTGATCGAGTGGACCTCGGTTATTCCGCGTCCGATGAGCGCAGCACATCAAGGGCCGGCAATGAGGTAACGTTATAGCCGCTGTCGACGTAATGCACTTCGCCGGTTACGCCAGCGGAAAGATCCGACAGGAGATACAGCGCCGAGCCACCAATATCTTCAATAGTCGGCGTCCGGCGTAGCGGTGCGTTCTTCTGGTTCCAGTTCAGGATGGCGCGTGCGTCGGAGATGCCGGCGCCTGCCAGCGTGCGCACCGGGCCAGCCGAGATGGCATTGACGCGGATGCCGCGCGGACCGTAATCGCAGGCGAGGTAGCGCATGGAGGATTCCAGCGCGGCCTTGGCGACACCCATGACATTATAGTTCGGGATAACGCGCATCGAGCCGCCATAGGTCAGCGTCAACATTGCGCCACCATCGGTCATCAGGTCTGCCGCGCGCCGTGCAATTTCGGTAAACGAGAAGCAGGAAATCACCATGGTACGGGTGAAGTTTTCCCTAGATGTGTCGGCGTAGAGGCCTTTTAGCTCGTTCTTGTCGGAAAAGCCGATGGCATGTACGACGAAATCGAGCTTGCCCCAACGCTCCTTGATAGCAGCAATGGTTGCATCGACGGATGCCAGATCTTCGACGTCGCAGGGCAGAATGAAGTCTGAACCGAGCTGGCTGGCTAGCGGTTTAACGCGCTTTCCCAAGGCTTCGCCCTGATAGGTAAAGGCAAGCTCAGCACCGGCAGACGAAAGTGCCTGGGAAATACCCCAGGCGATCGAGTGGTTATTCGCGACGCCCATAATGAGCCCGCGTTTACCTTGCATGGAAGCGATCATCAATGTCATCCGTTATGGCGCTGAAACACCAGTGTTGCGTTGGTGCCGCCAAAACCGAAGGAGTTAGAAAGGACAGTGTCAATCTTGGCATTGTCGATGCGCTGGCGCACGACAGGCACGCCTTCGAATTCCGGATCGAGCGTGGTGATATGAGCGCTTTCGCCGATGAAACGCTCCTGCATCATCAACAGGCCATAGATCGATTCCTGCACGCCGGCAGCGCCGAGCGAATGTCCTGTCAGCGACTTCGTGGACTGGACATGCGGGATCTTGTCACCGAACACGGCGCGGATGGCACCGATTTCCTTGCTGTCGCCGACCGGCGTCGAGGTGCCATGCGTATTGATGTAGTCGATATCGCCCTTGACGGTCGACATCGCCTGACGCATGCAACGGATCGCACCTTCACCTGAAGGCGCAACCATATCGTAGCCATCCGAAGTCGCGCCATAGCCGGTGAGTTCGGCATAAATTTTCGCGCCACGGGCCTTAGCATGCTCCAGCTCTTCGAGAACCAGCACGCCAGCACCGCCAGCGATGACGAAGCCATCGCGGTCGACATCATAGGCGCGCGAAGCCAGGGCCGGCGTGTCGTTATACTTGGTCGACATGGCGCCCATGGCGTCGAACAGGTCGGACATCGACCAGTCAAGATCTTCGTGACCACCAGCGAACATGATGTCCTGCTTGCCCCACTGGATCATTTCTGCAGCATTTCCGATGCAATGAGCCGAGGTCGAGCAGGCAGACGAGATCGAATAGTTGACGCCGTGGATCTTGAACCAGGTCGCGAGCGTCGCGGATGCGGTCGAAGACATGGCTTTCGGCACGGCAAACGGGCCGATTCGCTTCGGGCTCTTGTTCTGACGGGTAATATCGGCCGCCTCGACGATCTGCCGGGTCGACGGACCGCCGGAACCCATGATGATGCCGGTGCGCTCGTTGGCGGCATAATCCTTTTCCTCAAGGCCAGAATCGGCGATTGCCTGCTTCATGGCCACGTGGTTCCAGGCACCGCCCTGCGACAGGAAGCGCATAGCGCGTCGGTCGACGAGGTCGCTCGTGTCCAGCGTAGGCTGGCCCCAGACCTGGCATTTGAAACCATGTTCGGCAAAATCGGGAGAAAAGGAAATGCCGGACCGGGCGTCGCGTAGCGATGCCGTCACCTCTGCGGCGTTATTGCCGATGGAGGACACGATGCCCAGACCCGTAACTACTACCCGTCTCATGTAATAGACCTTTTGCTTGATTGGGGAGAGGCGCTCAGTCGGCCTTATCCTTGAACAGGCCGACCCGCAGGTCGGTCGCCTTGTAGATGACCTCGCCATCGGCCTTCATCCAGCCATCGGCGATGCCAAGAACGAGGCGGCCGCGCATGACGCGTTTGAAGTCGATGCCGTATTCCACGAGTTTCGTGGAAGGGGTGACCATGCCGGTAAATTTTACTTCGCCGGTGGAAATGGCCCGGCCCTTGCCAGGCTCGCCGAGCCAGCCGAGATAAAAACCCGTCAACTGCCACATGGCGTCCAGGCCCAGGCAGCCCGGCATGACCGGATCGCCCTGAAAATGGCAAGGGAAGAACCAGAGGTCGGGAGTGATATCAAACTCGGCGCGAATATAACCCTTGTCATGAGGGCCACCGGTCTCGGAAATATCAGTGATGCGGTTGAACATCAGCATTGGCGGCAACGGCAGCTGGGCGTTACCCTGGCCGAACAGCTCGCCGCGACCGCAGGAGAGAATTTCCTCGTAATTGTAGCTCGTTTGTCTTTCGTTCATCGGTCTTTCAATTCCCCCCTTTAGGCGTTCCGCATTAGGAGACTTAAAGCAAGATGGCGACGAATTGAAGCCGATGCCAGTTCATTCCAACGCTTTGCGCGGATGTGTTTGGCCTCGGTTCCGGTCGCTTTCTGTCGTCCGCATACAGGAAGCGCCCATCCTCCACCAGTGGTAAAATCGGTCAATCGCCCCAACATCAGGGCTTTCACTGGATTTACCCTAGGTGAAACTATTGAAAGACCGGACCTTACCGGATATATCAGTACGGCAATGGTGTAATTTCAAGGGACGAAGCGGAGATCGTCGGCATGGTGGCGCAAGCCTCTCGGGAAGTAGAAGCAAAACTGCGTCGGTCCGGCCTTCGGCCGACACGGCAACGTGTTGCCTTGGCTTCTCTTCTTTTTGCCAAGGGCGACCGACATTTGACTGTGGAAGAGCTGCACGAAGAAGCGGTTTCCGCGGATGTGCCCGTTTCGCTTGCCACCGTTTACAACACGCTGCACCAGTTCACGGAAGCCGGCATGATCCGGGTTCTCGCGGTCGAAAGCAACAAGACCTATTTCGATACCAATGTTTCCGATCATCACCACTTCTTCGTGGAAGGTCGCAACGAAGTGCTCGACATTCCCGTCAGCAATATCGAGATCGGCAATCTGCCGGAGCCGCCTGAAGGCATGGAAATATCCCATATCGACGTGGTTATTCGCCTGCGTCCCAAGGCTTGAGCTCTCGGTTGACGGCTTGCTAGCCAATCATTTCCGGTCACTGATTTATTTGATCTCCTAACCCTCACATGACGTCGTCAGGATGTCTGCCGGCCTGATGGCCGTAGCGGGGAAATGTCCAGCCAAAGAAAATCGCGCCGGCACGGACTAGAAATGCTGCGAGAACACCACCTGCGGAAGCCCAGTAAAGCGGCGCTCCGACGATGAATGCTCCGGTGAACACGCAGGCCCCGATCAGGGCTGCAGTGATGTAGATTTCCGGCCGCAGCAGAACCGAAGGTTCGTTGGCGACAATATCACGCAAGACACCGCCAAGCGTCGCGGTCATCACGCCGGTCACGATGGCGATGGTTGGTGATCCCGTTGCGGCCAAGCCCTTGGCCGCTCCCATGACGCAATAGGCGGCAAGGCCAACTGCATCGAGCCAGATCAATAGCTTGTAGCGTGATTCCACCAGATGGGCCGTGAAAAACACCAGCACCGCAATCGTGCAGCAGATCAGGATATAGCTCGGATTGACCACCCAAAATACCGGCAGGCGGCCAAGAATGATATCGCGCACCGTGCCGCCGCCCGTGCCTGTTACCGTTGCCAGAAACAGGAAGCCGATCAGATCCAGCTGCTTGCGCGAGGCGGCAAGCGCGCCGGTTGCGGCAAACAGCGCGACGCCGGCATAATCGAGATAGAGCAGCAACGACATGACGGTCCTGACATCGTACGGTTGGTGAAGAATCGCCTGCAAGCTTATACCGCAAGGCCTTACCCAAGGCATTCGGCCTCGCATCTTCTTTCTTCCAAGACAAGGGCCGCGCAAGCTGGATGGGATATGGCAACAGATAATGCTCCGCCCCGAAAAATGGAAAGGCTCTGCGCACCAGGCGGGGAGCCGCAATCCTGCCGAAGGTTCCTGCCCGTGAAATTCCTCGCTCGTCTCCTTCTGTGCCTGCTTTTTGTCATGCCGGCTTCCGTCACCTTCAGCCAGCAGCAATTGGTCAGCGATCCCGAGATCTACGAGAAGGATCATTTCCGCAAAGTTTGCGACAAGGCCGAATTCGACGACAACTATGTTACCCGGCTCGACATTAACAACGACGGTCTCATTGATGCCGTTGTCAACGAAGGCGCGCTGACCTGCGACGGCAAGCACGGTCCCGATTGCGATGCCGACGGTTGCCCCTACAATTTCTATGTCCAGGTCAAGGAGGGCGGTTACCTGATGATCGCGACCGCCAAGATCTATGGCTACGACTTTATCCAGCGCTTCGGTAACAAGGTCTTCGTTTTGAAGATGCCGCCACACTTTTGTGATCGGACCGACGGGCCACAATGCGAAATGACCGTGCGGGTACGCGGTGTAATGTTCGTGACGATATTCAAAAAATAGGGTGCACGGGCCGGAACGGGACATGCGAAGACCGAAGCCTGTCGCATGTCCCGCGTCCCTCGAAGCGAGCGTTAGCCTTAGATCTTCGCCACAGAGGCTGATCGGAGACGATGATACTCTTCCTTCGCGATAGGTACTGCGGTCTTGAGGCCGAGGTCGTCGATCCCGATGCGGTAGGTTTCGCGCGCAGATAGCGCTGCGAGAGCTGAAATCACGGTAATCCCGAGCGTCCAGCAGCCAATGACCACGGGGATATTGGCGGAGCCGGGCGGAGCCACAGCCGTAAACAGTGCCGGAAACAGGGCGGTGAGGGCGGTACCGACATTTTGGGCGATGGCCATTGAGGAGACGCGGATGCGGCTCTTGAACAATTCCGGATAGAATGATGGGAAGACCGCGTTATAGCCCTGGTAGCAGACGCCCCACATCAGCAGCGACATGGCAATCGCCATCGGCACGTTATGGATGCTGATCGCGTAGAGATAGCCGAAGGACAGAGCCCCGGCGAGCAGCGAACCGACCACGAGCGGCGGCTTGCGGCCAATGCGATCGGACAATCCGCCGACAAATGGGATGACCAACACGGCGACGACGTTGCCGAGAACCGGAATCCAGAGGTAGACATCCTTGCTGAAGCCTATCCCGTAAGCCGGCTGCACCGCATAGGCCGCGCCGAACACTGTCGTGACTGTCGGTATGACATTCATGAGTGCCATGCACATGACGCGGATGATATCTGCCCAGCCTTCGCGAAACGCCTCGATAACAGGCGCCTTCGAAACTTCGCCTCTCTCACTGGCGGTGACGAAGGTCGGCGTTTCCTCGACCTTGCGGCGGATGATGAAGCCGACGATGACGACGAGGATCGACAACAGGAAGGGAATGCGCCAGCCCCATGCGATGAAGGCTGCCGGGTCCATGTAATGGGCAAGCGGCAGGAAGACGGCGGCGGCAAAAATCTGGCCCGCTTGCACACCCTGAAGCGCAAAGGAGGCGAAGAACCCGCGTCGGCCGGCAGGAGCGTGCTCGAGAATCATCGATGATGCGCCGGATATCTCGCCAGCCACGGCAAAGCCCTGGATCAGGCGAAGCACGATCAGGAGAACGGGAGCCCAGATGCCGATTTGTGCATAGGTCGGGAGCAGACCGACCGCCAGCGTCGAAAAGCCCATCAGAAACAAGCAGGTCAGCATCATTTTCTTGCGGCCGTAGACATCACCGATATGGCCAAGCACGAAGGCGCCGAGTGGGCGGCTGACATAGCCGACGCCATAGGTCGTCAGCGACGCGATGATGGCGGTGGTGGGATCTGCCGAGGGAAAGAACAGCTGCGGAAACACCAGCGCTGCGGCAGTCGCGTAGATGAAAAAGTCATAATATTCCAGCGCCGAACCGATCCAGCCGCTGGCCGTGGCGGCACGGGATTGCCCCTGCGCCGCATCCCGATCTGATGACATGTTTTTTCCTCCCAATGACTATTCCATCAGCGGGGAAACAAAGCAGACACCGGATCGTCATTCCTCTGCCGACAATTCGGGCCATTCAGCTTTGGCAGCCAAAGATGGAAACTTTTGTTGTTTGTTGTTGCCGTGTAAGGACGATAGTCAGCGCAAACACGTGGTGCAAGCCGATCCAACGATCGTTGGTACGCCTCTTGTCCTACACGGAAAACGCCAGAATTTAACTCGTTTTGGAAGGTTTGGTGGAGCTAAGCGGGATCGAACCGCTGACCTCTTGCATGCCATGCAAGCGCTCTCCCAGCTGAGCTATAGCCCCATAAGGGTCCGGCAATTGCCGGGTCCGGGAACCGTGTGAAGCAGTGCTTCGTTCGGTGTGGCGGCTTAATACGTGCTGCTATTGCCCGTGACAAGCCAAAAAATGCGACCCCGGCGATTTTTTTTAATCCGGGGTCGCGACGGCTGAAATTACACTTCGTCGTCGTCGCCGGTCACGCCGATAATGCCCGACATATCATCGTCTTCGTCATCTTCGTCGGCTTCCAGGAAGGTGTCGTCGTCATCGTCGCCGATTTCGACATCGTCATCGCCGATATCAGGAATGTCGTCGCCGCTTGCTGCGTCGTCGGCATCTTCCAGAGACACCAGTTCGACATCAGTGTTTTCGGTATCGACTTCCGCGACCTCTTCCTCTTCAGCCTTTTCCATGATGGCGGCAACAGAGGTCTCTTCGAAGTAAGAGAGCGGCCAGGATTTTTTCGTATAAGGGGATACGACCGGATCATTGTTCAGATCGTAGAATTTCTTGCCGGTGTCGGGGCAAGTGCGTTTGGTTCCAAGTTCTGCCTTCGCCACTGTCAAAGCCTCATGAAGTCGTTGGAAAAGAGGGCATGCGCCAAGGACCCGAACCCTTGGGGTCGGTCCAATCGTAGTCGGTCCCCTTAATCGTTGCGGTGTCGTCTGTCAAAGGCAAACTAGCCTTTGGCGCCCAGTATGCCTGGTATGCCTGCCGATAACACGCTCGGCAGCGTCGGGCGACACATGCGGGGATGACCGCACGGTTTCATTATGTTAGGGGCCGAGACCAAGAGGGACCGACGAGACAGGAAGAGGAAATCGTTTGACCGGGGCGACGAAAACCACCTTTGTAATTGCCATCGACGGTCCGGCCGCAGCAGGCAAGGGCACGCTGTCGCGGCGCATCGCCGACAGCTATGGATTCCACCACCTCGATACGGGCCTAACCTACCGAGCTACAGCGAAAGCGCTGCTGGATGCCGGCATGCCGCTGGATGACGAGGCAGTTGCGGAGCAAACGGCGCTGGACCTCGATCTGGCCGGCCTCGACCGTAACGTGCTCTCTGACCACGCAATCGGTGAGGCAGCCTCGAAGATTGCCGTGATGCCGGCGGTGCGCCGGGCTTTGGTGGAAGCGCAACGGCGATTTGCGTCGAAAGAACCCGGAACCGTGCTCGATGGGCGCGATATCGGCACTGTGGTGTGCCCGGATGCTGCGGTAAAACTCTATGTCACGGCCTCGCCGGACGTGCGTGCCCGGCGCCGTTTTGATGAAATCGCGGCCCGTGGCGAGCCTGCCGATTATCAGGCTGTGTTCGAGGACGTCAAACGCCGCGATGCGCGCGACATGGGGCGGGCCGACAGCCCTTTGAAACCGGCTGAAGACGCGCACTTGCTAGATACGTCCGAAATGAGTATAGAGGCGGCGTTTCAAGCTGCGCGTTCTGTGATCGATGCAGCCTTGAAGAGCAGATAGCATGCATTTAGCAGATGGAGGCCGTCCGGTCGTCATCTGAACCAGCCGAAACCAGTGTCCTTGCGCCGGATTGTCCTTTTAAAGGGCGGATGCGGGATCGGCCGTTATCAACACCAACCCACCGGCGCACTGCGCATTCCAAGTGAATGCGATTAGGAGATTTCATGTCTGTTTCTACCCCGACACGGGACGATTTCGCGGCCCTGCTGGAAGAGTCCTTTGCCAAGACCGATCTGGCCGAAGGCTATGTTGCCAAGGGCATCGTAACGGCCATCGAGAAGGACGTCGCTATCGTTGACGTCGGCCTCAAGGTCGAAGGTCGCGTTCCGCTGAAGGAATTTGGCGCTCGCGCCAAGGACGGCCAGCTCAAGGTTGGCGACGAAGTTGAAGTTTACGTCGAGCGCATCGAAAACGCGCTGGGCGAAGCTGTTCTTTCGCGCGAAAAGGCTCGCCGCGAAGAAAGCTGGATCAAGCTCGAAGCCAAGTTCGAAGCCGGCGAGCGCGTCGAAGGCGTTATCTTCAACCAGGTCAAGGGTGGTTTCACCGTCGATCTGGACGGCGCCGTTGCCTTCCTGCCGCGTTCGCAGGTCGACATTCGTCCGATCCGCGACGTAACCCCGCTGATGCACAACCCGCAGCCCTTCGAAATCCTCAAGATGGACAAGCGTCGCGGCAACATCGTTGTATCGCGTCGTACGGTTCTGGAAGAATCCCGCGCCGAGCAGCGTTCTGAAATCGTTCAGAACCTCGAAGAAGGCCAGGTTGTCGAAGGCGTCGTCAAGAACATCACCGATTACGGTGCGTTCGTCGACCTCGGCGGCATCGACGGTCTGCTGCACGTCACCGACATGGCATGGCGTCGCGTCAACCATCCTTCGGAAATCCTGTCCATTGGCCAGTCGGTCAAGGTTCAGATCATCCGCATCAACCAGGAAACCCACCGTATCTCGCTAGGCATGAAGCAGCTCGAGTCGGATCCGTGGGATGGCATTGCTGCCAAGTACCCGGTTGGCAAGAAGATCTCCGGTACCGTCACGAACATCACCGACTACGGTGCATTCGTCGAGCTGGAGCCGGGCATCGAAGGCCTGATCCACATCTCGGAAATGTCCTGGACCAAGAAGAACGTACATCCCGGCAAGATCCTGTCCACCAGCCAGGAAGTTGACGTGGTCGTTCTCGAAGTCGATCCGTCCAAGCGTCGTATCTCGCTTGGCCTGAAGCAGACGCTCGAAAATCCGTGGCAGGCATTTGCCTACAGCCATCCGGCTGGCGCTGAAGTCGAAGGCGAAGTCAAGAACAAGACCGAATTCGGCCTGTTCATTGGCCTCGAAGGCGATGTTGACGGCATGGTTCACCTGTCGGATCTCGACTGGAACCGTCCGGGCGAGCAGGTCATCGAAGAATACAACAAGGGTGACGTCGTTCGCGCCGTCGTTCTCGATGTAGACGTCGAAAAGGAACGCATCTCGCTCGGCATCAAGCAGCTCGGCAAGGATTCGGTCGGTGATGCCGCCGCTTCTGGCGACCTGCGCAAGAACGCCGTCGTGTCCTGCGAAGTGACTGCCGTCAATGACGGTGGCGTCGAAGTGAAGCTCGTCAACCATGAAGACATCTCGTCCTTCATCCGTCGTGCCGACCTCGCTCGTGACCGTGACGATCAGCGCCCTGAGCGTTTCTCCGTTGGCCAGGTTTTTGACGCTCGCGTCACCAACTTCTCCAAGAAGGATCGCAAGGTCATGCTGTCGATCAAGGCTCTGGAGATCGCTGAAGAGAAGGAAGCCGTCGCTCAGTTCGGTTCTTCCGATAGCGGCGCTTCGCTTGGTGACATCCTGGGCGCAGCCCTGAAGAACCGCAGCAACGACTAATCGCTGGTCTTTGACCGTTGATATCAGGCCGCCGGACAGCAATGTCCGGCGGCTTTTGTTTGCGCGCGAGGCGCAAGCGCAGGCCGCAGCATCGTTTGATGCTGTGAAGGCGCTGCATTTGCAGCAAAAATGGTATCGACCGACTTGATGTCAGGATCGTCATGCTCTAAATTTAGAACAATTCTAAATTGGAGATCCGGCATCATGTTTCGTTCCATGTTCGCCCCAGCTAAGCGTCGCCTTGACAGTCTCTCGGAGCAGGAAATTCTGGCGCTTGCGATTTCCTCCGAGGAGGACGATGCCCGAATCTACCTCGCCTATGCCGATCGGTTGAAAGAGCAGTACCCGCAGTCGGCCAAGGTATTTTCCGACATGGCGGAGGTGGAGCACGCCCACCGCAACATGCTGATCGAGATGCACCGTCAGCGGTTCGGCGATCAGATTCCTATTATCCGGCGCGACCATGTACAGGGGTTTCTTAGCCGCAAACCTGACTGGCTGCAGGCGCAATTGACTGTGGATCAGGTGCGCGATGAGGCAGAGGCCATGGAACGCTCGGCCTATAATTTCTACGTCGAAGCGCAGAAGCACGTCTCGGATGCGCGGATCAGGACATTGCTCGGCGACCTTGCCATGGCAGAGCAGGGGCATGAAGACGTCGCGCATATGCTGGGCGAGAAGCATCGTCCTGCAGACGTCAAGGAGCATGAGCAGGAAACCGCTCGCCGCCAATTCGTTCTCACCTATGTGCAGCCGGGACTTGCGGGATTGATGGACGGCTCGGTCTCGACCCTGGCGCCGATTTTTGCCGCAGCCTTTGCAACGGGCGATACCTGGCAAACCTTCCTCGTTGGCCTTTCCGCGTCAGTGGGTGCCGGCATTTCGATGGGGTTCACAGAAGCGTCTCACGATGACGGCAAGATTTCCGGTCGAGGTTCCCCGATCAAACGTGGCCTCGCCTGCGGGATCATGACTGCCCTTGGCGGTCTTGGACACGCTCTGCCATATCTCATCCCGCATTTCTGGACCGCGACGGCAATTGCCGGAATCGTCGTCTTCATCGAGCTCTGGGCTATCGCCTTCATTCAGAACAAATATATGGAAACGCCGTTCTGGCGGGCGGTCCTTCAGGTCGTCTTCGGTGGTTCGTTGGTGCTTGCTGCGGGCATTTTGATCGGTAACGGCTGAGACGTACCCGCGCCGTGACGCAGAAATGACACTGGGCGTGTGATCTCCGAGGACGCTCAGGCCATTACGCAACAAAGCCCGGATGTCGTCCATCCGGGCTTTGTGTTTGAGCTGTAAATCGGGCAGTTACTTCAGCGCAGCAACCGGAACGTCCTTGCCGCTTTCGATCGTCACCCAGCGGCCCGTGTCGAACGTCGCCTGGCGCTTCAGGTAGGTATAGGGCGTCTCGTTCCAAAGCTTGACGTCATCGACGAGGTTGTCGAGAATATAGTCGCCTGTCGAGGTACGCAGAGTCAGTACAGCGTGGCCTTCGCCATCCGCCTTGCGAACGACGGTGATCAGCAGATCCGATTCAGAAAAGCCAGCCTGCAGCAGGCGCTTGCGCTTCAACAGCACGAAATCTTCACAGTCGCCGGCATCGACAGGATATTCCCACCATTCCTCGCGACCATAGACTTCCATGTCGGTCATCGGCGTAATCGTCTTGTTGACATCGACGTTGATGGCACGCACGACGTCCCAGCCATGATCGGTGACCAGACGGGCCGGGGCCGGCTTGCTGCGCACCTGGCACTCTGCCTTGTAGCGCAGGCAGAATTCGTAATGACCGATCGGCTGCGAGGTGATGCCGCCAGTGACCATGGAAGCAGGAGCGAACGACGCCATGTCGGCAGCCGCATTGCCCGCCAGAAACAGCGGAAGCGCCAGAAAAGCAGCCAGTGCCGAAAGCCTGAAAGTCATTGGACGTCCCTTAAATTCTTAACAAAGAGTTAAGATTACCAGGGGCGCAGAGTCAATCTCCCGGCGTTCGGGGGAGGGGGCTATCGGCCAATATGGTTAAAATCCGTTAAGGAATGTGGAGTTTATGTCGCATTTGCAGGCGCCGGGTCACGCCGCTGGCGTGATGAGGGCCTTTATCGCGCTCTTCATTCTCTCTATGTCTTGGGGTCGGGAAAGCCTGTGGTCGCCATCGCGCACCAGGGTCAGCACCACATCGTCGGCGGGCAGATGCTCGACCAGCTTCAGCGCATGGGAATAGGGCACATCAGGGTCGACCATGCCCTGGAGAATATGAACTGGGCATCCGGTTTCGATCAATCCGGTCAGGACCCGATTTCCCCGCCCATCCTCGATCAACGCGCGAGTAAAGATGTTGGGCTCAGGACTATAGGCGGATACTTCTTCAAAATAGCCCTTCTCTGCTAATTGCGTGCGCTCGTTCTCACTCAACTGCGGCTCTATCAATTCGCTGGTGAAGTCCGGCGCTGGGGCAATCAGGACCAGCCCCGCCACCTTGACAACTGCCTTTCGCTTGCTCAGTTCCTGGATCAAGCGAAGCGCGATCCAGCCACCCATGGATGAGCCCACCAGCACGACCTGATCCTGTTTGACGTGGTCGAGGACGGCCAGCGCCTCTTCCAGCCAGCGGGAAATCGTGCCGTCGCGGAAAGCGCCGCCCGACGCGCCATGCCCTGAATAATCAAAGCGGATGGCGGGAGCCCCGAGAGAGGCCGCCAAATCCTCCATCTCCATTGCCTTGGTGCCTGTCATGTCCGACCGATAGCCCCCCAGCCAGACGCAGGCAGGTAGCCCAGCCACCGTGCCCGGCCGAAGGATCACTGCGATGTCGCGGGCCTCGCCTGCCTCGCCAACGGTGATGGTATGGGCAAGGGATGGGGTTGCGCTGTCGGTCATGCTGGTCTCCTGAAATGCTTGGCTGGTATAAAACAGATTCTTCTTCGCACGACAGCAGGTGATTTTTTTAAAAATCTATGCTATCAGGTTGCGAACAGCGGTCCGAAACAAAGCTCAGCCTTGCAAGGCGGGTGAATCGGGCCTATCTGACGTTTCGAAATCCACTCTTTCTCTGTCCGAAACTATTGAGGAGAATACGACCATTCGCAGACCGTTCAAAGCCGATGCCCCCGTTAAGGACGGGCCGCGCTCCAACCGGGAGATCCGGGTTCCAAAGGTCCAGTTGATTAACGAAGAAGGCCAGAACCTCGGCGCTGTGCCGACGGACCAGGCGCTCCGCATGGCGGAAGAAGCCGGCCTCGATCTGGTCGAAATTTCGCCGAATGCCGAACCGCCCGTGTGCAAGATTCTGGATCTTGGCAAGCTGAAATACGCCAACCAGAAGAAGGCGGCCGAAGCACGCAAGAAGCAGAAGATCGTCGAAGTCAAAGAAATCAAGATGCGTCCGAACATCGACACTCATGACTATGAAGTGAAGATGAAGTCGATGTCCCGTTTCTTTGAAGAAGGTGACAAGGTCAAGGTCACGCTGAAGTTCCGTGGCCGCGAAATGGCTCACCAGGAACTCGGCATGAAGCTGCTGATGCAGGTTAAGGAAGACACTCTCGAAGTGGCTAAGGTCGAGGCCGAGCCAAAGCTCGAAGGCCGTCAGATGATGATGGTTCTCGCCCCGAAGTAACCTGTCCACTGATGGATGGATCCTGCTGGCTTGCCTAGCATCTTAATCCTCCGGATAAAAAACGACGTGCGCCGCAGGGCGCGCGTCGTTTTTTTGCGTTGGTAGCCGCCGGACTAATAGGGCGCCGGGCCGGGCGTGGCCGAACTCAAAGCTGACAAAATCTTGACAGCGCCGTCAGCGCCGTGTCAGCGGCGATTTGGCATTGTCCAAATCAACAGACGGGATTTACCCCACGTCCCCACAACGTTCCCTGTTCTGTTAGCCATCCTGTGCCCCTGGATGGCGATAAGGCTCCTAAGCCTATCAAAAACTCCGCCGTATACGTTAGTATCGGCGGAGTTATTGTTTTTTGTTTTGTAATTATCCAAGCTTTGTCTTTTGTATTTCGCAATGCGGCGAATTTACTAAAGACAGCAGCCATAAAACTTTACACGCCATTTTCACGTATCTATGAAAAGGAAAGCCATCTGATTCGAGTTGCAGCCTCATACGCAGGGCGGCTTGGTCGTGCTGGAGCCTATTCGTTCGATGAAACCGGAAGCGCTATGAGAAACGGCTCAACGGAGGTCGAGAGATGCGAGGTCGCGCCTGCGTCCGAGCGTGGCCGTGTCCGTTGCATGCGTTCCCGCTCTTATCACCGCTCCCGATCGCCTCTCAGGCTGCTCATGATCATGGCTTTGAGCCTCTCCTGTTCGGCTCTTGTCGTTCAAGACGCCTTTGCGGATGGTCACGGAGGACCTCCGGGCGGGCGGGGCGGCGATCCACCAACAGGTGGCCAGCCGGGCGGCGGCCCTGGTGGCGGAATGGGCGGACCTCCTGGTGGACCACCAGGAGGCTTTGGTTTCAATGGTGGTGCTCCGGGCCGCGACAGTTCGGGTCATTCGCCAAGCGGAAACGTGCCGTCCTGGCGCTCTGATCCGCCCACCGCGCCGGACAGTTCACCGGAAAATGACTTGAATATGGTCCGACCTCAGGTGTTGGACGGCGTCAAGAGTGGGCGCTATCGCTCCTTGCGCGAAGTTCTCGCCAATGTGAACATGCCGGAGGGCTCACGCCTGATCGACGTTGATCTGCGTCACATGACAGGCGGCGACTTCTATCTGTTGACTATCAAGGATGTCTCCGGCCGATTCCGCACTTTGAAAGTGGATGCACGCACCGGAAAGCCGCCGTGAGGGTCTGGGTTGTTGAAGTGCGTGACCCGAGCAACGACGGTCGAACACTTGCGGCAGCGACATGCCAGGCAATAGATTAACGCGCGGGCCAAGCCGAAGGGCCTCATCGCGCGTCATGTTCCACATTCCCGGCGATTATGCGGAGAACACGAGACCTTGCGTATCTTACTGGCTGAAGACGACGTCAATATCGGCCGCCATGTCGCGGAATCGCTGAGGGCGGAGGGCTATGAAGTTATGGTCATCAGCGAGGGCCCGGAGGTCTGGGAAGCGGGGGAGGATAGCGGACTGAGCGCTATTATTCTGGACCTCGGTCTACCGGGACTGGACGGGCTTTCCATTTTGCGTCGCTGGCGCAAGGATCGTATTCAAACGCCTGTCCTGGTGCTGACGGCACGCGGTTCATGGATGGAACGAGTGGACGGCTTCGATGCCGGCGCAGACGACTATCTTCCCAAGCCTTTCCGCACCGAGGAATTGCTCGCGCGTTTGCGCGCCCTGTTGCGGCGCGCCGGCAAGGTCAGTCATACGCTGTTTTCGGCCGGGCGTTTCCAGGTGGACGAGGCCGGGCGAATCGTCACCTTCAATGGTGTGCCGCTCGATGTGAGCCCGCTGGAGTTCCGGCTGATCCAACTGCTCGTGCAGAACAAGGGACGGGTGTTTTCGGCCTACGAGATTGCCAACCAGATCCAGGGCCGAGACGATGATGCATCGAAGAATGCCGTCGAGGCCATGGTAGCGCGCATTCGCAAAAAGACCGATGGCAGCGCCATAGAGACCCGCCGTGGCTTCGGTTATGTCGTGCCGGAAGAAGGCTGATGCTGAAATCTCTGCGCTTCAGACTAGCAGTCGGTTCCTTCCTCGCAATCGGTCTTGCCCTGCTGGTGTTTTGGTTCGCAGTCGGCTTTCTGTTTATCAATTATGTCGGCCAGCAGTTCAGTACGGAGATGGGCGCGATCATCGACACCATTGCCTCTCGCCTGAAGGTGGAAAATGGTCGGCTTGAGATCGTGTCGCCGCCCTCAGATCCCCGCTTTTCCACCGTCAGCGGCGGTCGGTATTGGCAGGTCTCGACGCCGGATGGCCGGAGCCTGCGGTCGCGATCGCTCTGGGACGTGGAATTGCCGCCGACAGGTCTTCGCACCGAAGGTCCGTTCAACTTCAGCAGGGCTGAGGGACCAGGTGGAGAAGATATTTTGCTGCTGCGCAGTGAAATCAGTATTTCCGACAATGGCAAGGACTATCCCGTCATCATCTATGCCGGCTTTCCGCTGGCGGATCTGATCAAGCCTCTCGATCAGCATCGGGAACGATCGCGTATCGTCATGCTGGTGACGGCCTTCGTTCTCGTCTGTACGGCGCTTCTGCAGGCAAGGGTCGTGCTCAAGCCTCTGACGGGGCTGCGCAACGAAGTGTCTCTCGTTCGTGGCGGTCAGTTGCGGGTCATGGACGATAGTGTGCCGCTCGAAGTGATGCCGCTTGTCGATGAAATCAATCTTTTGCTGAGTGAGCGGCAACTGGCAATCGAGAAGGCCAGAGGTCGGGCAAGCGACCTGGCGCATGGGCTGAAGACGCCGCTTACGGTTCTGGCGCAACTGGTTCAGCACCTGCCGCCCGCCGAGCGCGAGGCGGCCTTCGAACAGATCGATCTGGTACGCCAGCGCGCTGATCGGCAATTGCAGGCGGCGCGGCTCGGGGTCGAGCAGATGCAGGCGACCGACATGCAGAGCCTGATCGGCAAACTGATCAAGGTTCTCGATCCGATTGCCAAGGCGAGAGACCTCCATTGGAATGCCGACGTGGAGCAGGGCCTGACCATAGAGGCCGATGCGGGCGATCTTGCCGAGGCGATCGGCAATATTCTTGATAATGCCGTCAAGTGGGCCGTATCGACCATCCAGATCAGGGCTTATGCTGAGCGGGATATGGCCACCATCGTGATCGGCGATGACGGCCCGGGCGTGCGGCCTGAAGACCGGCAGCAGGTTCTGCGCCGCGGCGAGTTTCTTGATGACAAACAGGGAAGTTCGGGTCTCGGCCTGGCAATCTGCGCCGATATCATGACCGCCTATGGTGGCAGTCTCAGCCTGGATCAGGCCGATATCGGTGGCCTGCAGGTGACCTTGCGCTTTCCTCGCAATGGCGGGCGGAAGGTTCCGGTCCATCCGATCTGACCGATATCGCGGCTTGGGAGCCTCAAATGCAGGCGGATCAGGCGATTTTTGCGCTGCGGTCTCGAATCCCGTTGCGCTTTTTCAGACCCGCGGTTATAAGCCCCCGTCCGAACGGTCCGGCAGGGCATGCCGTGGCCGTTCTTTATGCTTGAAAACAGGCTTCGTCTGCCTGTTTCGATACAAGAACAATGGAGTAGCAAAATGCCCAAGATGAAGACGAAATCCTCCGCCAAGAAGCGGTTCAAGATCACTGCCTCCGGCAAGGTTCTGGCCGCCGCCGCTGGCAAGCGTCATGGCATGATCAAGCGGTCCAATAAGTTCATCCGCGACGCACGCGGAACGATGGTCCTCGCCGAAGCAGACGGCAAGAAGGTCATCAAGAACTACCTGCCGAACGGTCTCTGAGACCACTCGCTTCTGGATCAATAAGGAGATCATGATATGTCACGCGTAAAACGCGGCGTTGCCGCTCATGCCAAGCACAAGAAGGTTCTGAAGGCCGCAAAGGGCTTTTACGGCCGCCGTAAGAACACCATCCGCGCCGCTAAGGCTGCAGTGGACCGTTCCAAGCAGTACGCTTACCGCGACCGCAAGGTCAACAAGCGCAACTTCCGCGCTCTGTGGATCCAGCGTATCAATGCTGCCGTTCGCGAATCTGGCCTGACCTATGGCCGCTTCATCGACGGCCTGAACAAGGCTGGCATCGAAGTGGACCGTAAGGTTCTGTCCGACATGGCCATCCATGAGCCGGCAGCTTTCGGTGCTCTGGTCGAAGCCTCCAAGAAGGCTCTCGTGTACCTCAAGGACGCCGGCACGAAGAACGAGTTTGAGACCGCTGTTAAGTAATCAGCGCGTCCCAGACTGAATTGGTATTGGGAAACCCGCGCTGGGCAAACTGGCGCGGGTTTTTCTTTTGTATTTGACGCATTGGCTCGACAAACCGCAGGCGGTTTGGCAAGCACTTCGGTGCGATGACAAAATTTACAGCATGGTGCTTGCGTCCGCTGGTGTGGATGCCGCATGACGCCGATGGCGCAACAGGGGCAGGAAAGACGACATGTCCGATCTCGAAAGTTTGAAAAGCGCGATTCTGGCCGATATCGCCGCCGCATCCGATGAAGCCGCCATCGAGGCCGTGCGCGTCGGAGCCATGGGCAAGAAGGGCTCCGTGTCTGAACTGTTGAAGACGCTGGGCGCCATGACGCCTGAAGATCGTCAGACGCGGGGTGCTGCGATCAATGCACTGAAGAACGAGATCACTGAGGCGCTGAACGCCAAGAAGACGGCGTTGAAGGATGCTGCGATCGAAGCCCGCCTTGCCGCCGAAAAGCTTGATGTCTCGCTGCCGGTGCGCTCCTCGCCCGCCGAACGTGGCCGCATCCATCCGATCAGCCAGATCATCGATGAAATTACCGCGATTTTCGCCGACATGGGTTTCTCCATTGCCGAAGGCCCGGATATCGAAACCGACTATTATAACTTCACGGCGTTGAACTTCCCCGAGGGTCACCCGGCGCGGGAAATGCACGACACCTTCTTCCTGCAGCCGGACGCAAATGGTGAGCGCAAGGTGCTGCGCACTCATACTTCGCCGGTGCAGATCCGCACCATGGAAGCGCAAAAGCCGCCAATTCGCATCGTCATTCCCGGCAAGACCTACCGCCAGGACAGCGATGCGACGCATTCGCCGATGTTCCATCAGGTCGAAGGTCTGGTCATCGACAAGACCGCCAATGTTGGCCACATGCGCTGGATCCTCGAAGAATTCTGCAAGGCCTTCTTCGAAGTCGACAACGTCACCATGCGCTTCCGCCCCTCCTTCTTCCCGTTCACGGAGCCGAGCTTCGAGGTCGATATCCAGTGCGACCGCTCCTCTGGCCCAATCGTTAAGTTCGGCGAGGGAACGGACTGGATGGAAATCCTCGGCTGCGGCATGGTGCACCCCAACGTGCTGCGCGCCGGCGGACTCGATCCCGATGAGTACCAGGGCTTCGCCTGGGGCATGGGGCTGGACCGCATCGCCATGCTGAAATACGGCATGCCCGACCTGCGCGACTTCTTCAACGCCGATGTCCGCTGGATGAGCCATTACGGTTTTCGTCCATTGGACGTGCCGACACTGTTTGGTGGTCTGAGCGTGTGATGGCATGCTGAGCGGAAAATATGCCGGTGCGGTGCAATTTGCCTTCGGCGATTCGCCTGAACTGGCAGATGAACTGCTCAGCCTGGTTTTGATCGGCACGAAGACAGCAACATGCGGGGCGCTCAGGGATTACACGCCGGGCGGTGAAGTGCTTCCTCAGGTGGGTCGGCAGGATATAGTGCTGGATGGGAGTGGTCGTCCGGCGGCGGTGATCGAGACGGTCGAGGTTACTGTTCGCCGGTTTGAAGATGTCGATGCGGAATTTGCCTTTGAAGAGGGTGAAGACGATCGGTCACTGACAAGCTGGCGGCGAGAGCATGAAAAATACTTTCGGCGCAATGGCGGCTTTTCGCCGGACATGGAATTGGTCTGCGAGCGGTTTCGCCTCGTGGAACGACTGAATCAGGATCAGGGCTGACGCCCGCTGCGGAAGAAGAGATTGTTACAATGAAATTCACCCTCTCCTGGCTGAAAGATCATCTGGACACCGACGCCACGCTTGATGAGATCTGCGAGCGGCTGACGGCAATCGGCCTCGAGGTCGAGGACGTCGATGATCGTGCGGCCTATAAGCCATTCACCATCGCCAAGATCCTGACGGCCGAAAAGCACCCGGAAGCAGACCGCCTGAAGGTTCTCACGGTCGATGCCGGTGACGGAAAGCCGGTACAGATCGTCTGTGGCGCACCGAATGCCCGTGCGGGCCTGATCGGGGCGCTGGCGCGGCCAGGCACCTATGTTCCCGGCATCGATGTGACACTGTCGGTTGGCAAGATCCGCGGCGTCGAAAGCCATGGCATGATGTGCTCTGAAAAGGAGTTGAACGTCTCCGAGGACCACAACGGCATCATCGACCTGCCTGATGATGCACCGGTCGGGACACCGTTTGCCTCCTATATCGGGCTGGATGATCCGGTCATCGAGATCAATCTGACGCCGAACCGTCCCGACTGCACCAGCATCTACGGCATCGCACGCGATCTGGCCGCCTCAGGCCTCGGCACGCTGAAGCAGCCGAAGGCTCCGTCCTTCGCCGTGGATGGCGAGACACCGCAGGAGGTCCGCCTCGAACTGGATGACAGCAACCTTTGCCCCGGTTTTGCCTATCGGTTGGTTCGCGGCGTCAAGAACGGCCCGAGCCCGAAATGGATGCAGCAGCGGCTGAAGGCCATCGGTCTGCGCCCGATCTCGGCGCTTGTTGACGTCACCAACTACATGACCTTCGACCAGGGCCGTCCGATGCACGTTTTCGATGCGGACAAGGTCAAGGGCGTGCTGACCGTACGCCGCGCCAAGGACGGCGAAGACATCCTGGCGCTGGATACCCGCACCTATAAGCTTAGCGCCAATACGGTCGTCATCGCTGATGACAATGGAGTCGAATCCATCGGCGGCATCATGGGCGGCGAGCACTCCGGCTGCGATGAAAACACCGTCAACGTGCTGGTGGAATCGGCTCTCTGGGATCCGATCAACATTGCCAAGAGCGGCCGCGGCCTCGGCATCATCACCGATGCCCGCTATCGGTTTGAGCGTGGCGTTGATCCTGAGTACATGATCCCAGGCCTGGAGCGCACCACGCAGCTTATCGTCGACATGTGCGGCGGTACGGCAGCGGCCTCCAAGGTTGTGGGCTATAAGGGCCACGAGAAGAAGCGCGTCACCTTCCCCTTCTCGGAAGTGAAGCGCCTCACGGGCCTCACCGTGTCAAACGCAGAAGCCCGCGCGATCCTCACCGGTCTTGGCTTCGAGGTTGAAGGCGAAGGCGAGGTGGTGACGGTTGCCGTTCCCTCCTGGCGTCCCGATGTGGATGGCAAGGCCGATCTTGTTGAAGAGGTCATGCGCATTCACGGCGTCGACAATATCAAACCTGAGCCGCTGCCGCCGACCGGCAGCGTCAATGGCCGCATTCTGACGACGCTGCAAATCCGCACCCGCACGGCGCGCCGTGCGCTTGCCGCACGCGGCATGCTGGAAGCTGTGACATGGTCCTTCATTCCGGAAGATCAGGCGAAGCTATTTGGCGGCGGCAGTGCTGCGCTGAAGCTTGCGAACCCGATTGCCGCCGATATGTCCGACATGCGGCCTTCGCTGTTGCCGGGGCTGCTGACAGCCGCGCAGCGCAATGCAGACCGTGGTTTTGGCGATGTGGCGATCTTCGAAGTGTCCGGCACTTATGAAGGCGACACGCCGGAAGGTCAGCGCCGGGTGGCCGGTGGCATTCGCCGTGGCACGGCATCGCTTGCCGGCGCCGGCCGTATGTGGTCCAACGCTGCAAAGGGTGGCGGCAAGCCGGTGGATGTCTATGACGCCAAGGCCGATGCCATGGCCGTTCTGGAAGCCTGCGGCCTGCCCATGGCCAATGTGCAGATCGAACAGGGCGGGCCGGATTGGTATCACCCCGGTCGTTCCGGCACGATCAAGATGGGCCCTAAGGTCGTGCTCGGCCATTTCGGCGAGTTCCACCCGAAGACCTTGAGTGCTCTTGATGTGTCAGGCGCGCTCTGCGGCTTTGAAATCTATCTCGACGCCCTGCAGGAGCCGAAGAAGAAGGCGACCCGCACCAAGCCCGCGCTGGAGCTTTCGCCCTTCCAGATGGTCAAGCGCGACTTCGCCTTCGTGGTGGACAGCACGGTGGAAGCCGGCAGCCTGATCAAGGCTGCCACCAGCGCCGACCGTAAGCTGATCTCGGGCGTCAACGTCTTCGATATCTTCGAAGGTGCAAGCGTCGGCGAAGGCAAGAAGTCTGTGGCCATCGAAGTGCTGATCCAGCCGGTGGAAAAAACCCTCACGGACGAGGATTTCGACGCCCTGACGAAGAAGATCGTCGGCAATGTCGAGAAGACGACCGGTGGAACGCTGCGGGCCTGATTTGACTGCCTGAACAAAAGTTTGCCGCGCATTCCGGAAGGACTGCGCGGCATTTTTTATGAGTTTGGCGCTCAGAAAGCGCATCAAGAAAGCGAGATTGCTGGACAGCAATTTCTTTCCACCAAAAGCCAGCCTCCCGGCTCTTGGCAAAATCAACGCTTCACCGGCTCACAATGCGGTGCCTTCGCCCTCAATAGAACGGCGAGCGGCAGACATGCGGACGGCCATCGCCGCCGATAAAGCGGTTTGTGTCCGGATTATAGGCCCGGTGACGGTCCATGCACCAGCGGACATGGCGGCCCCAGCCGGGCGGCGGTGGCGGTGCTGGACGATAGTAACCCGGTGGCGGTGGAGGCGGTGCTGGCCGGTAGTAGCCTGGCGGCGGGGGCGGCGGCGGCGGACGGCCGTAATCCGGTCTGTCATAGCAGCCATAGGAATCGCAGACATAGCGGATGTCGACGATCTCGGATGCTGCCGTGGCGGACGGTTCTGCTGGCCGGGGCATGGCAGCCGAGGCCAGGCTTGGCATCAGTCCCGCGACGGATAGTGCAACCCCCATCAGGGTATTGCGGAAAAAGGGCATTCAATGCCTCCTCAAAAACTCCGGCCGGGCCGGATCGCTTCTTCGCTTTCTCAATCAGGGTCATCCGTTGGGAAGCCGTCCTATGGAGCCCCAAGCAAAACACCGTGATGCTTCTGCCCCGGTGATTCTAACCGCCTGGTATCGCGGCTGAAAAGCGTATCAGGCATAGCCGAATTTTTATAGGAGATGATGCAGAGCTTCGCAGCAGTTTTTTTGGCTCCAGCCGTTGCGCCAATTAAAAGCCCTGATTTCAGTTGCTTGCGTCAATGTTGAATGATGCTGCAAAATGAAAGGGATAGGTGGTCCCCGAAAAAAATCGCCGATGACATGAAAAGTTCAAAAACCGTGTTGACAGGGGCCACCCAGCCGACTAAATCCCTCCTCGTCGCCCAGATGGCGGAATTGGTAGACGCGCCAGCTTCAGGTGCTGGTACTCGAAAGGGTGTGGAGGTTCGAGTCCTCTTCTGGGCACCAATTCCTAAACCAGATCAATGGTTTGGTTTAAGAAACAAAGAGCCCGGCATTGCCGGGCTTTTTTGTTTTTTCAGCGGTCTTCAAATTAAAAAAATATCGTTCGGACTGGTCGACAATGACCGTGGACGCTACTCTCCGACATCGCGCGGATCGATGCCTGGTACCCATGCGCCGCTGCGTGGCGGCTCGCTTCCCGTGTAGCTCACGCCGCTGTCTGTCGTGCAGTGATAGACGGTGCGCGGCATGCCGGATCCCAGGAAGTGGAAATCGCGCGTACCGCGCCCTTCCATCAGCACGGTTTCCGTCTTGCAGTTATAGCTGGCTGCAAGATTCTGTTTGTCGATTTCCGCCTGCGTCTTAACGCCAGGCAAATCCTTATAGCCCTCAACCGGCCGGGCCCAATTTTCCGCTGCTGGCGTCTTGTTCAGGCTGGACTTGTTCTGGTCGGCCAGGCTTGGCCCAGCCATCAGCATGCCTGCCGCCAACAAGGCTGCCATGCCATATGCTGCGACCGTTTGCATGGAGATCTCCCTTCGTTGCCATCTTGAGCAGATATAGGAAATGTGGGCCGCCGATGAAAGGTCAGGAGGCGTTGCGGCCCATCACGGTTTTGCAAGCGCGTGGCCCATAAGAGGAAATAAACCGACTCGGCCGCTACCGTGTCGGATCAGAAGCGGTCGGAAACGCGAATGCCGGCCGGGCCGAGAATAACGGCTACCAGAACTGGCAGAAAGAACAGGATCATCGGTACGGTGAGCTTCGGGGGTAGCGCGGCCGCCTTCTTTTCGGCAGCGTTCATCCGCTCGTCGCGGCCTTCCTGAGCGAGCACGCGCAGAGCCTGACCGATCGGCGTGCCGTAGCGTTCCGCCTGGATCAGGGCCTGGCATACGGATTTGACGATTTCCAGCTGCGTACGATTTCCCAGATTTTCATAGGCCGTGCGCCGGTCCTGCAGGAAGGACAGCTCTGCGGTGGTCAGCACCATTTCCTCGGCCAGAGCCGGTGATTGAGATGCCATCTCGTCGGCGACGCGACGCATGCTCGCTTCCATCGACATGCCGGATTCAACGCAGATCAGCATCAGGTCCAAAGCATCGGGCCAGGCACGTCTAATCGAATGTTGCCGTTTGGTTATCCGATTGGAGATATAGATGTTAGGCAGGTAAAAGCCGATATAGCCCGCCACGATGACAGCCAGAAAGCGCATGGCGAAGGGGCGAGATTGCAGGTTGTTCAGTACGAAGATCCAGACAGTCGCCAGCGCCAGGAACAGAAAGGGCAACAAAAAGCGAGCCGCCAGGAAGGTGTTGAGCGCGTTTTGTGACCGAAGTCCCGCAGCCTTCAGCCGGTCCACGGTCTTTTCATCCACCAGCGCCTTGCGCAGGTTGAAACGCTCTACGATCTTGCGGGCCGAACTGTTCTCGGTGCTGCGCAGGCTACCGCGGCTGCCCTCGCCGTTCATCCGGGCGCGCTCTCGGGCGCGGATCAGGTCTCGTTCCGAAGACACGGCCTTCATTCGCTGATTGAGGTCGTTGCGCTCCAGCAGCGGCGAAATCAGCGTGTAAAGCGTGGCAAGGACAGCAATGGCCACCAGGACCGCAATCAGCAGAGCCGGATTGGTGAGCTTGGCGGCGAGATCGGCAGACATGGCGAGCCCTCAGATATCGAAGTTGATCATGTTGCGCATGACGAGAATGCCGATCGACATCCACACCGCCGAAAAGCCGAGAATCATGTGGCCACGTGGGTCAGTGAAAAGCACCATGATATAAGCCGGCGACGAGATATAGACGAGAAAGGCGACGATGAAGGGCAGCGCCCCGATGATAACGGCAGAGGCTTTGGCCTCCATTGACAGCGCGCTGACCTTGGCCTTCATCTTGCGCCGCTCGCGCAGTACTTTCGACAGGTTGGCGAGAGCTTCCGAAAGATTGCCGCCTGCTTGCGACTGGATGGCTATGACAATGGCGAAAAAACTGACTTCCTGCAGCGGCATGGAAGCGAACATGCGGGCGCAGGCCTCCGGCACCGTGATCCCCAATTGCTGACTATCGACGACGCGGCGGAACTCGGTCTTGACCGGCTCCTGCGCATCGACCGCAATCATCCGGATCGCGTCGTTGAGTGGCAGGCCCGACTTGATCGAGCGCACCATTACGTCGAGCGCATTGGGAAACTCGGTGAGGAATTTTTCCTGGCGCCGCTTGATCAGAAAATTGACTATCCATCGCGGCAAACCGGCGCCCGCCGTAAAGCCGATACCTGCAGCCACCAGCAGCGACAGGCCAAGTACGAAGCAGATGCAGAAGAAGACGAGGCTAAGCGTCGTCGAGGCGATGATGAACTGGGGAAGGCTGAGGTTCAGTCCGGTCTGGCCAAGCCGCTGCTTGAGCGACTGGCCGGAGATCTTCTTGTTTTTCTCGTTCTGCTTGCGCTCGATTTCCTTCAGCGTGTCCTGCACCGACTTGCGGCGCTTAGAGAGCTCCTGGACCCGATCACGGGTCACTTGCTTCTTGACGGTGTCTGCCTCTGCGTTCTTAACCCTTGCAAGTCGGCTCGCAGTCTTTTTGTCGGCTTCGACCCGTGAAAACAGGAAGACATAGGCCAGCGACCCTGCCGCAAGAGCGGCGAGAATGACAATCGCAAGCACATTCAGGTTCATGGCTGTTCCGCCTTATGCCATACCGGTTTTCTGTTCCATCGCGTCCAGCGCCGTCGCCAGGCGCCGTTCTTCATTGTAATAGCGCGCCCGTTCCCAGAAATGCGGCTTGCCGATGCCGGTGGAGATATGCCGACCGATGATCTTGCCGGTCAGGTCTTCGCCGTCCATCTCGTAGCGCATCAGGTCCTGGGTGATGATTACATCGCCTTCCATCCCCACAACCTCGGTAATGTGGGTTATGCGGCGCGAGCCGTCGCGCAGGCGGGCCGCCTGAATAATGACGTCGACCGAACCGGAAATGATTTCACGCACCGTCTTTGCCGGCAGCGAATAGCCGCCCATGGCGATCATCGATTCCATACGGCTGAGGCATTCGCGCGGCGTATTGGCGTGGATCGTGCCCATGGAGCCGTCATGGCCGGTATTCATCGCCTGCAACAGGTCGAAGACCTCGGATCCGCGCACTTCGCCGACGATGATCCGCTCCGGCCGCATACGCAGGCAGTTTTTGACGAGATCGCGCATGGTGATCTCGCCTTCGCCCTCGATATTCGGCGGGCGGGTTTCGAGGCGCACCACATGCGGCTGTTGCAATTGCAGTTCGGCCGTATCCTCGCAGGTGATGACGCGCTCGTCTGGGTCGATATAGCGTGTCAGACAGTTGAGAAGCGTTGTCTTACCCGAGCCCGTGCCACCTGAAATCACCACATTGCAGCGGACACGACCGATGATCTGCAGCACTTGCGCGCCCTCGGGTGTGATCGCGCCGAACTTGACCAACTGGTCGAGATTGAGCTTGTCCTTCTTGAATTTACGGATGGTCAGCGCGGGGCCGTCGATCGACAGCGGCGGAGCGATGACGTTGACGCGCGATCCGTCCGGCAGGCGCGCGTCGCAGATCGGGCTCGATTCGTCGACCCGGCGGCCGACCTGGCTGACGATGCGCTGGCAGATGGAGAGAAGCTGGGCATTGTCGCGGAAGCGAATCTCGGATTCGATGGTCTTGCCGCCGACTTCGATAAAGGTCTGGCCGGCGCCATTGACCATGATGTCGGAAATATCGTCGCGCGCCAGAAGCGGCTCCAGCGGGCCATAGCCGAGCACATCGTTGCAGATGTCGTCGAGCAGTTCTTCCTGCTCGGAAATCGACATGGCGAAATTCTTGATGGAAATGATATCGTTGACGATATCGCGAATTTCCTCGCGCGCGCTTTCCGCATCCAGCTTGGCAAGCTGTGACAGATCGATCGTATCGATCAGCGCCGAGAATACCTGGCTCTTGACGTCGTAATAGTCTTCGGTGCGGTTCTGACGACGTCGCGAAGCTTGATCGGCGGCTGGCGCCGGTCTTGGTGCTTCAGCGCGCGCGGCATCGAGCCGGCCCGACGGTGCGGTGGTTGCCGGATTGGGCGATGACAGCGTCGAGACCGGCAGCGGCACGCCGGCACCGGACTTTCCAGACCCTTCATTTCCACGTTTACCGAACATCGTCTCGTTCCAGTTGGCCCTCGTCAAAAGGCATTCTTGTCATGCCTGTCTACTTGGTCATGTTCATTTGCGGCCGAGCAGGCCGAAGATCGTGCCAAGTCCAGACTTCTTCTGCTTCTTTGCGCTCACCCGTCCTGTGACGAGATGAGCGATCTGGGAAAATGTCTCAGCCGTCGGGCTCTTCGCGTCGATCTCGGCAATCATTCTCCCGCTATTGGCCGCATTGCCAAAAAGCTGCGTATCGAAGGGAATGATGGCTGCCGGCTGCATCTCCAGCGGCTCAAAGAAATCGCCCGGCGAAATCTCCGGCCGCTTCGGCATGCCTGCCTGGTTGAGGATCAAGTGAGGGATCTTGTCATTGGGGCGCAGCCGTCTCAGCGCGTCCAGCAGGTTCTTGACGTTGCGCAGATTGGCAAGGTCGGGCACGCAAGTCAGGACGATCTCGTCGACTTCAGCCAACAGGGCGAGCGTCCACTCGCTCCAGCCGTGCGGGACGTCGAGAACCGTGATCGGAGCGCTGCGTTGTAAGGTCTCCAGAAGCGGTAGGAACGCGCCGCGATCGAAGTCATAGGTTCGGTCAAGCAGTGAGGGGGCGGCCAGCAGTGAAAGGTTTTGCGAGCAGGAGGTCAGCAGACGGTCGAGAAACACTTCGTCCAGCCGCTCCGGGGCAAACACGGCCTCGGCAATGCCTTGAGCCGGATCCTGGTCGAAGTCGATATTGGCTGTGCCGTATGGCAGATCCAGATCGGCCAGGATGGTCTGCGAAGCAAACAGCGAAGCGATCATGAAGGCGGCGTTATGGGCAATGGTCGAGGAACCGACACCGCCTTTGGCACCCATGAAGGCGACGCTGCGCCCGAGCGGCTCGGCATCGGGATCGATGAAGATCGAGGACAAGGCGCCGATGATATCGGCCATGCTGACTGGCGCGACGATATAGTCCGACACGCCGTTGCGCATCAGTTCGCGATAAAGCGCGATGTCGTTATAGCGCCCGACAACGATCACGCGTGTCGATGGATCGCAAACCTCCGCGAGTGGCGCGAGATCGCCTAGCAGATCTTCCGGTTTGGAATCGGTTTCCAGGATGACAAGATTGGGTGTCGGCGCGCCCGCAAACATGTTTACGGCTGCAGAAATGCCGCCGCTGGTGATGCGCGTGCTGACCTTTGCCATACGGCGGTCGCGCGAAACCTCTTCCATGACGGCAAGCACAGTATCCGTGATACAGAAGGCGTGCACGGAAATGCGCGGCAAGGGCCGAAACTGTTCAAGATTGCTGGCGCGAACCGGCTCCGGAGCCATATCCTCGTCACTCGATCCGGCAATGTCGTATTTGATCGTATTCATCTGCCTGTCCCCCGCGATCCTCTCGATCAGTTCGTCGTGGATGTCGTGGTCGAGGTATCTTTACCCTTGCGATAGTTGTCGATCACGGTCGCGCGCCGTTCGGCATCGATCGGCGTTGTGCCGCGCGGGGCGATCAGGTCGGTCGGACTGGCGATCTGCGCGGCCAGATTGGCCTGCGAAGAGCAGCCGAAATTCTGCCAGTTCCGGTTCTGAGACGTGTCGTTCGACAGATCCTCCGGCCACTGTCCGCAGGGACCGGCGACCGCCGTCGTGGCGACATAGCTCAGGCGGATCGGTGCTGCATCGCCCGTCGCTTCGGCCGAGTACGGCCGCTCGATGATCTTTGGTGCGGCAATGCCCTTGGCGATCAGCAGGCTATGCACTTGGCGGGCGAGGGTGGACGCCGCTGCCGCATTTGGCGAGCCGCGCGGCACCATGATCTGCACGTAGCCGGTCGAGGCATTGCGGTAATCCTGGGCAAAGCCAATTATGGAATCGCTCATGCCGATGGTCAGACGGCTGGATCCCTGCGCCACCGGCAGATCCAGCGAATGCTCCACATCGGTAACGACGATGGGATGGCGGGTGCGATAATCATCCGGAATAGAACCGGTCTTCATGTCGTCTCTCATGCCGCCGCAGCCGGAGAGCGCAAGCGCTGCGGCAAAGCCGACCGAAAGAGCTGCAATGCGGGCGAGCTGGTGGGCAGAGACGGTATTTAGGCGATATGCCGGGTAAAATCTCATCTGTCCGCCCTCACTTGTAGATATAGCCGACGTTGCCATGATAGGCGCCGCCGTTCGCTGTCGCTTCTTTGCGGCCATAGACTTTGTTGACTCGGTTCAGGAAATACATGGCGCCGTCGCCGGCCGGGTTGAAATTGTCGTCGGGGCGCGACAGCGCGTTGCGCGCGACGGGACGGACGAGATAAGGCGTGGCAATGATCACCAGTTCGGTCTCGTTGCGCACGAAATCCTTGCTGCGGAACAGGGTGCCGAGAATTGGGATTTTCGAAATGCCGGGCAGGCCCGACATTGCTTGGCGCACATTGTCCTGCACCAGGCCGGCAATCACGATCGAGCCGCCGGACGGCAGTTCCACCGTAGTGGATGCCTCGCGCTTGCGGATCGACATATATGTCGAGCCTGGAATGGAAGCGTCGGTATTTCCGGTAACGACATTGCCTTCATACGTTGGCTCTGAGACGTTGGTCTCGATCGCCAGGCTAATGCGGCCCGGAGAGAGAACCACGGGGCGGAAATTCAGCTGGATGCCATAGTCGACCGTCGACGTGGTTCGCGACACTGTCTTTTGGCCGGTGGTGCTGTCGGTGGAGATTTCCTGGCCTGCAGCCAGACGATATTCGCCACCGACGTAAAATTTTGCCTGCTCGCCAGAAATGGCCGTCAGGCTGGGCTCGGCCAGTGTACGCATCACGCCGGCCTGTTCCATGGCGTTGACATAGGCGCTGATGCCGAAACTGCCGATCGATTTCGAAATTGCTGCGGTGCCGCCGACATCGACGGCATTGCCGAGATTGGCCGGATTGGCATAGCTGATGCCGCTGGTGCCATCCGTGGCGCTGGCACTGACGCCGAGCTGTTTCAGAACCTGGCGGCTGACTTCGGCGACGGTCACCTTCAGCGTCACCTGGTCATCGCCTTCGATCGTCAACATGTTGACGATCTGCGAGGTCTGGCGGTCTTCCGCATAGATGGCCACCGCGCCGTCACCGCTGCTGTTGCTGGTTGCCGTCTCCCCGCGGGTGGTGGCTTCACCGCCCTGAAGGAAAGCCTTGGCGAGACTGATGGCGCGAGAGGAATCCTGCGGGGTGCGCACGGTGCCGCTCAGCACGACGTTGTCGGAGATGATCTCGACCTTGATATTGGAGTCTGGAATGAACCGGGCAATATTGGCCTGAAGACCCTCGATATCGCGCTCGATCTGCAGATCGAGGCTGACGATTTCGCGGCCATCGGCGCCGAAGATGAAGATATTGGTCTGTCCGACCTTCTTGCCGAACAGATAGATGCGCCGCGACGTGCGAGTGACGGCATCGGCCAGTTCAGGATCGGCCACCAGGATATCGTGGGCATCTTCCGGCAAGTCGACGACAATGGCCTTATTCAAACCAAGCTTCAGGTCGCGCCGCGCGCCTGGACCGGTCTGGGCGATACGCACCAGGCTCTGGGCGCCGCCAGCAAGGGCTTCCACCTGCCAGGCAAGCGGACCAGCACCGGGTACGCCAATAATCGAAAGACCGAGCGACAACGTGCCCGTCAGGGCGATGCGCAGCAGGCGCTGCGTGGACATGCTTTTGGGAAACCGTCTGATCATTGTTTTACAGCTCCCGTGGACTTGACGATCTGTCCTGATTTGATGACCTGAACTTGTGGACCGCCGCCGTCGCCGCTGAGCAGGTAACTGGCTGCGGTATTGTCCTGCTCCTGCGCGTCGGCCACGGAGCGCAGCGCCAGTGACAGCCGCTCGGCCATCTGCTGTGCGACGGTGAGCACCTTTGTCTGCTCTGGCGTGAGTTCCAGCGTGGCTGTCGTGCCGATGACCGACTTGGTTCCGTCGTTCTTCTCTTCAATCTGCTGATCGATGGCGAGAACACGGACATTGGACAGAACGGTTTCTGTCAGGTGATTATCGTTGTCGCCCTTGCGGACCATGATGACGTCCACCCGGTCATTGGGCAGGATGAAGCCACCAGCGCCGGTCGCCACGGAGATTTCAGTAGAAATTGCCCGCTTTCCGGCAGGAAGCAGCGCTGAGAGCGTCTTGTTGGAGGCATCGGCAATCTTTTCGATCCGGATCGGCTCACCTTCGAAAATCGGCAGGCGCACCACGAGGCCAGCGAGATCGGTCAACGCCTGCGGACGGTTTTCTTCGGTGATGAAGCCGTCGACCAGGTCGGATTTCGGCCACTCCATCCAGCGCATCGCCTTGTCGCTCAACCGCGCACCAACAGGCAGACTCGAAGACGAGACAAGGACCTTCGTCGTCGGCTCCTTGGTGACAACAGGCTCCGACTGCTGGACAACGACGCGCTTCTGCCCGCTCAGCCCCATGGCCAGCAGCCCGGCCAAGCCGGCCGCGACCACTGCGACAAAGAGAATTAGAATTCGGGCGGGTTTCATGGTCTGTCCTCAAGGCGGCGAACGCGATCGTGAGGCTGAGATGACCAGAAATTGGTGTAATTATAGTTAACAATGACCTTATTGGTTTGGTTAACAGATCATAAAAGTAACCAAACTTTGCTAGGTTTCAAAGAAAAACCCGGCGTAATTTCTGTTTGGCCGAGGTAAAAATTTGTCAACATTCGTCGCCGAACCGGCTGCCACCGGACGTTATTGGGCGGCGCGCGAAAGCGCTATCGCGATCAACGGTGCGCTGAGAAAGCTGCAGAAGCCACCGACTGCAATGGCAATGCCATAGGGGATCTTCTTCTCGACGATCAGCGAGCGCGGCAGACGCAGGCCGAGCGCCATGACGGTATTGGCCTGGCTGCGCAACAAAACGATCATCACGGTCAGGACACCGCCGAACAAAGCGACTTCGATTAAGAACTCGACGAGGCTAATATTGAAACCGTACCAGACCGCCGCCGCCGTCAGGAGCTTGGCATCGCCGCCGCCCATGACGTTGAATGCAAACAGTGTGAAGCAACCCATGAATACGATGAGTCCCCCAAAGATCTGCATGCCGATCAGCGTCAGCGGCAGTCCGAGCGCAATGGCAAGCGCGGCAAAGCCGAGCAGCAGCGACAGCGGAATCTTGTTTGGGATTTTCATTTCGAACAGGTCGGTAAACGCTGCCATTGCCATGCAAAGTGGAAAGACCAGAGATAGCGTAATAGCCAGCATCGCGTTAGATATCCAAAAGAAGAGGACGCGCCACACGGCCCGTGTAAAACTGAGTTAGCAAAAATAAGTAAAGAAGCGGTATGCCGACCGTGGAAATGAAAAAGCCGCCTTGAACAGGCGGCTCTTTTGCATGAACACTAAGACCGCTGTTATCATGCCATGTCAGGCTGCCTTGCGGCTGACAAAGCTTACTGGCTCTTGGTGACGCCCTTATCCATCTGCGTTCCCACATTGTTAAAGGTGGTTCCGATGCTCGTTCCGAGCGAGGTCGCACCTGCAACGAGAGCAACGGAAATCAGCGCAGCTATCAAGCCGTATTCGATGGCGGTTGCGCCGGATTCGTTTTTCAAGAAACGTGAAAAAGTCTTCATGCTTTTCTCCTGATCCAAAGGGTTCGATCGCCTGCCGACTGTCCCCGTCATTTGCTAGAACTCAAGTTAAACAATCGACCCGCTACGAGGTCGCTTCCCGGCGACCAAAGCTTACTGGCTCTTCGTAACGCCCTTGTTCATCTGCGTTGTCAGATTGGTGAATGTGCTGCTGATGCTGGTACCGAGCGAGGTTGCGCCTGCAACCAGGGCCACGGAAATCAGGGCGGCAATCAGGCCGTATTCGATCGCGGTTGCGCCGGATTCGTCTTTCATGAGACGTGCGAAAATCTTGGTCATGTTCTCTTCCTGCTCCACAAGGGTTTGATCTCGTCCGTCAACTGTTCCCGTCGATCGGTTGAGCAGAAATTACAGGTCCGGCTATTGCTATCGGCTTAAAAAAACGAGTTAATTAACACTGAACAGGCCGTTGATTTTGTTGTGGTAAATGCAAAATAAAACAAATCTCTACAATCCTTGCTTTCTAGCTGATCAACTTTCGTTATGTAGCTTTCCAATCCATAATTGTGCCTTTTTCTCTGCGCGCAGCTGGCCGGTTGCGAGACAGTCGCCAGTGTTTTTGTCTTCCTTGTCCTGAACAGGCAGCAGTTTCACGCTTCATTTACCATTTTACCTCAGGCTTGAGTTCTGTTCTCCAGCCGGGAAATGTTCTTTTATGATACTGCCCTTGCCAATTCGCTGTTGCCTTGGCCTGCTGCTTGCCGCAACGGCATTCGGGGGTAGTCCGGCTTGCGCCGAGGACCCGATGATGCGCGTCTTTATGAACCAGGCGCGAATTCTGAAGCTCGACCGCCCGGTCAGCAAGGTCATCATCGGCAACGAAAAGGTGGCAGACGCAACGGTGGCCGATCCGAAGACCATCGTCTTGACCGGCCGCAGCTTCGGCACGACCAATCTGGTTTTGTTGGACAGTCAGGGCAACGCCATCGTAGATGAACGAATTCTCGTTTCGATTGACGAAGCCAATACCGTGCGCCTGTACAAGCAGACGCAACGGACAGTGCTTTCATGCACGCCGAGCTGTGAGCAACACACCCAGTCCGGGTCCTCCTCGGGCGACACCTCTTCCACGGGCGGCACCTCGAGCGCCACGGTCAACCAGTAGGTCGGTGCGCAGCATGCGAAGCGACGTCTGCACAAACTAAACGTCTGAGTTCATTCAGTTTCTCTAACGTGTACTGTTTGGCTGTTTTTGCCGCTTCGCGTGCAAACTGACATAATTCGGAAACGAAAATTAAACAGATACGGCCCTAGTCTTCGCTCGGATACAACAACTGGTATTCTGAGATGACGTTTTCAGATGGCTTGCGCAGTGAGCGCGACGACGGACCGTGGCGGCGATGGAAAATCGCGGCCCTGCGGTTTCGGCGCTCCCGTGACGGCTCGGCCGCCATCGAGTTTGCGATCCTCGCTATCCCGTATTTCTTGATCATTTTCGCCATTCTCGAAACTTTTGTAGCCTTCATTGCGGAACAGACCGTCAATGCTGCGGTCGATACGCTGAGCCGGCAGTTGCGGACCGGCAACATCACCTACCAGTTAAGCCGCAGCACCGATAAGACCGCGGTGCAGTTCCGCCAGCTTTTCTGCAACGAGATCTCCTTCCTTTTGACTTGCGATGCGAATGAAGTGGCGACGCCAAATCGACTTTGGCTCGACGTTCGCAGTTTTTCCACATTTTCGGCCATGCCGACGACGATTGCCACGACCTCGGGCAGCCTCGATACGTCGAGCTTTGCCTTTACACCCGGCGGCGCAAGTTCGATCAACATGCTGCGGGCCTTCTATTACTGGCCTGTCACCACTGATCTCGTGCGGCCCTATATCGCCACCATCCATCGCCCGGGGGTATCGAGTAACTCGGACTACCTGATCGTCTCGACCACGGCGTTCCAGAACGAGAATTATCCATGAGCCGGCCACCCGCCATGATCGCATGTTTTGGCTCGGCTCATAGATGCTTGGCACAAATGGTGCGAGATCGCTCTGGCGTCGGTGCTGTCGAATTCGCCCTCATCGTGCCCCTGCTTCTGGTGCTTTATCTCGGTGCTTTCGAACTGACGATGGCGCTCGGTGTCTCACAGCGTACGACCTCCAGCGCCGGCGCCATTGCCGATATCGTTGCGCGCCAGCAAAAGACTGTCACGAAGGCCTTTTTGAAGACAATGCCTGACGTGATGAACGCAATTTTTGCCCCGACGGCCACGACAGGCTACACGCTAAAAATCACCGGCATCAAAGTCGACGCCAATGTCAAGGCGACGGTAGCATGGTCCTGGGCCCAGGACGGCTCAAAACCCTACGCGACGGGTGCCACGGTGACACTTCCAAACAGCATGGCCGCCGCCAACGCGTTTTTTGTGCATGCGGAACTGACGATGCCGCATCAACTCGTGACCTACATGACCGGTTTTACCGGATCGAGTGTCAGTACGATCACTCTCGCCCGTGATTATTACTTTCGACAGCGCGAAAATGGCGAGATCGCCTGCTCGGATTGTTGAAAGCATTCCCAGGAAAAGTGCGTAGCGGTTTTCCGTCCGGGAATGCGTGAGGAAAGCTATTCCCAGGAAAAGTGCGTAGCGGTTTTGCCAATCGGGAATGCGCGAGGTGAAGCTATTCCCAGGAAAGTGCGTAGCGGTTTTCCGCCGAGATCATGTCTCCACGACGATTTGCCTTCATTCGCCTGAATGGCTATGCAATCGGTTCAATCGATTGTGACATGCCCTTTGGGTGGGATGGATAAAACATGGCGCGCGCCTTTCTGTTCGTTCTGGATTCCTTCGGCGTCGGCGGCGCCCCGGATGCAACGGCCTATGGTGATGAGGGGGCCGATACGCTTGGCCATATTGCCGAATTCTGTGCGGCTGGCGTCGGCGACCGTGAAGGTCTGCGAGCCGGGCCCTTGCTGCTGCCCAATATGTCGGCGCTCGGCCTGATGCAGATAGCCCAGATGGCAAGCGGCAGCCTGCCGGCCGGCATGGACCTGCCGGAGCGGGTGTTTGGCCTGCATGGCGCGGCAAGCGAGGTGTCGAAGGGCAAGGACACGCCTTCGGGTCACTGGGAAATCGCCGGAACGCCTGTTCGCTTCGACTGGGGTTATTTTCCAACAGAAGGAGAGGCTTTTCCCCCCGAACTCGTGGCTGCCATCTGCGAAAAGGCCGATCTTCCCGGCATTCTCGGCAATTGTCATGCCTCTGGCACCGATATCATCGCCCGGCTTGGGGAGGAGCATTGCCGCACCGGCAAGCCGATCTGCTACACTTCCTCAGACAGCGTCTTCCAGATCGCAGCCCATGAACAGGCGTTCGGCCTGGAGCGTCTGCTGCGGCTCTGCGAGATCGTCCGGGAACTGCTCGATCCCTACCGCATCGGCCGGGTCATTGCCCGCCCCTTCGTCGGCACCAGCGCCTCGACATTCGAGCGCACCGGCAATCGCCGCGATTACTCGGTTCTGCCGCCGGAACCGACGCTGCTCGACCGATTGAGCGAGGCGGGCCGCACCGTGCATGCGATCGGCAAGATCGGCGATATCTTCGCCCACCAGGGCACGGGACGCGAAATCAAGGCCAATGGCAATGCCGCTCTGATGGAGGCAACCCTGAAGGCCGTGGAAGAGGCCGAGGACGGCGACCTCGTCTTCACCAATTTCGTTGATTTCGACATGCTCTATGGCCATCGGCGTGACGTGCCGGGCTATGCTGCGGCTCTGGAGGCTTTCGATCTCTGGCTGCCGGATGTCTACCGCAAGCTGGAGCCTGGCGACATGGTGATCCTGACAGCCGATCACGGCTGCGACCCCACCTGGCGGGGCACCGATCATACGCGTGAACGCGTGCCGGTCATGGCCTTCGGCCCCGGCATCCGGGCACGTTCGATCGGTATTCGCGACAGCTATGCCGATATCGGTGAAACCATCGCCGCCCATCTCGGTCTTGAGCCGGGCCGCTACGGACGGAGTTTTCTATGACGGCCTCTCTGCTCAAAGCCGAACTGCATTGCCATGTCGAAGGGGCCGCACCGCCGGCCCTCGTTGCCGCCCAGGCAGACAAATACGGTATCGACTGGCACCCGTTCATCCGTGACAACGGGTATGTCTGGGAGGACTTTACCAGTTTCATAGCCGCCTATGATTTTGTTGCCTCGGTTTTCCGCACAGAGGAAGATTACGCCGCCCTGGCGGAGGCCTATCTCTGCGAATTGGCAAGCGTCAACACGATCTATAGCGAGCTATTCGTCTCTCCCGATCACGGTGAGGCGGTGGGCCTATCGGCGGAAGCCTATATCGAGGGGCTGGCAGCCGGCATCCTCGCGGCTCGCGACAAGACAGGGATCGAATGCCGGATGGTGATCATCGGCGAGCGGCATCTCGGCCCGGACAACGTGCTGCGCCGGGCGAAATGGCTGGCCGGTTATAGTCATCCGCTGGTCACCGGCTTCAACATGGCCGGCGAAGAGCGAATGAACCGGGTTGCCGATTATGCACCGGCCTTCGATATCGCCCGCGAGGCCGGCTACGGCATCACCATCCATGCCGGCGAATTGTGCGGTGCCTTTAGCGTTCGTGATGCGCTGGATCTGGTGCGCCCGAGCCGGATCGGCCATGGCGTGCGCGCCATTGAAGATCCCGATCTGGTGAAGCGGCTGGCAGATGAGGGCGTGGTGTTGGAAGTCTGCCCAGCCTCCAATATCGCGCTTAAGGTTTTCGATGATTACCCGAGCCATCCCATGAGGGCCTTGGCGGATGCTGGCGTGCGGCTCTGCATCAATTCCGATGATCCGCCGTTTTTCCATACCTCGCTTGCCAATGATTATGCCTTGGTGGCCGGCATGGGCTTCTCCGAGGCGCAGATCAATGCCATGACCCGCACCGCTATCGAGGCGGCTTTCGTGGATGAGGTAACCCGGAAAGCCCTGCTGCAAAGGCTGCAAAAGGCCGGTTCTGGGGATGAGACGGCGATTTAGCCGCTGCAACCCTTGCTCAGCACGGCGATTCGTTGGAAGAACAGTTCAATCGAGACGAAAGCGGAAAAGACAAGAGGTTCCCATGGACGGCGTCACAGTCATCAATCACCCCCTGGTGCAGCACAAGCTGACCTTCATGCGCCGCAAGGAAACCTCCACGGCTGGCTTTCGCCGGCTGCTGCGGGAAATTTCGACGCTGCTCTGCTACGAAGTCACCCGGGATCTTGAGCTGACGGTCGAAACCATCGAGACCCCGATGGAAGAGATGGAAGCGCCTGTTCTGGAAGGCAAGAAGCTGGTCTTCGCGTCGATCCTGCGCGCTGGCAATGGCCTGCTGGAAGGCATGCTCGATCTTGTCCCCTCGGCCCGCGTCTCGCATATCGGCGTCTACCGCGACCATGAGACCCTGCAGCCGGTGGAATACTACTTCAAGGCACCGGAAAGCCTGTCGGAGCGGCTGGTGATTGTCGTCGATCCCATGCTGGCAACCGGCAACTCCTCCATCGCCGCCGTCGACAAGCTGAAAGAGCGCGGCGCGAAGAACCTGCGCTTCGTCTGCCTGCTCGCCGCACCCGAAGGCCTCAAGCATTTCCGTGAAGCGCATCCTGATGTGCCGATTTACACCGCCTCGATCGACAGCCATCTGAACGAGCAAGGCTATATCGTTCCTGGCCTCGGCGATGCCGGGGACCGGATGTACGGTACAAAGTAACAGCCCATTTACCAAAAAGAGATCGAAGCCCGGCGTTACCAGCGCCGGGTTTTGCATTTGAGCAATCCTCTTAACCGGGATGAAACGGTCAGCCCTCTTTCTATCTGCATCAAGGCTTGTGCATTTCCGGACGGGGAACCGGTGTCGTCTTGTCCCGGATAAACTCTCAAGGGTGAATGGCATGCTGATGCGGGTTCTGGTCTTTGCCGGCTTGACTGCCGTCGTTGCGACGCAGGTGCCAGCCTATCTGCAAAGCATGGCGCGACAGGAACCTGCTGCCGCCGTGGCGCAACCCGCCAATCTTGCGCCACCGATGGCATCTATGCCGGGCCAGGCAATTCTCAACGCTGACAATCGTGGTCATTTTACCGCGTCCTTCCGCATCAACGGCAAGTCCGTCGAGGCCATGATTGACACGGGCGCTACATCAGTGGCCATCAACGAGACTACGGCTCGCAGGCTCGGCTTTGGCGGCCAGGGGCTCGATTTCAAATACAAGGTCACCACCGCCAATGGCACCACTGCTGCGGCCCGGGTCGTGCTGGATCGCGTCGAGCTTGGCAGCGTGCGGGTCGAGGATGTCGAGGCCATGGTTTTGCGCGACAAGGCTCTATCAGACACGCTGATCGGCATGAGCTTCCTGTCGAGGCTCGGCAGTTACAAGGTCGAGGCAGGGCGGCTGAAACTCAGCCAAAAATAAAGGGCCCCTCGAAAGAGGAGCCCCACATCCGTCACTGGATGGCTGATGGCGCTCAGTGAGCGCCGGACATGTCGCCGAGCACGTCCTTGGAGGCCACTGTGGCATCGGCATTGAGCTTATAGACCATCGGAACGCCGGTCGCGAGATTGACGCTGAGGATCTGTTCCTTGGTGAGCTTGTCCAGAACCATGACCAGCGAGCGCAGCGAGTTGCCGTGAGCGGCCACCAGAACCTTTTCGCCACGCAGTACGCGCGGCAGGATTTCGGTGAGGTAATAGGGCCAGACGCGGGCGCCGGTATCGCGCAGGCTTTCGCCGCCCGGCGGCGGTACATCATAGGACCGGCGCCAGATATGGACCTGCTCCTCGCCCCATTTGGCGCGGGCATCGTCCTTGTTGAGACCGGACAGATCGCCATAATCGCGCTCGTTGAGCGCCTGATCGCGGATGGTTTCAAGCCCGGACTGACCGAGATTGTCGAGAATGATCGCGCAGGTCTTCTGGGCGCGGGAGAGGTCGGAGGTAAAGGCGATGTCGAAGGTCATGCCGTAATCCTTCAGCGCCTTGCCGCCGGCATTGGCTTCCTGCACGCCAAGCTCGGTCAGGTCAGGATCCCGCCAGCCGGTAAACAGGTTCTTCAAATTCCAATCGCTCTGGCCATGGCGTACGAGCACGAGGGTACCGGTCATCGACGAATTCCTCTTTTAGATCACAGTTGAGACGAAAGCCCGAGAACATCGAGCATGGAGTAAAGGCCGGGCTTCTTGTCCCGAGCCCAGAGCGCTGCCTTGACGGCGCCGCGCGCAAAGATAGAACGGTCGCCAGCACTGTGCGACAGGGTAACGAGTTCGCCTTCGCCGGCAAAGAGCACCGAATGCTCGCCGATGACGGAGCCGCCGCGCATTGTGGCAAAACCGATCGAGCCCTGCTCGCGCGGGCCGGTATGGCCGTCGCGTACTTTGGCGGCCTTGTCGTTGAGATCGATGCCACGGCCTTGCGCGGCCGCTTCGCCCAAAAGCAGAGCGGTGCCGGAGGGAGCGTCGACCTTGTGCTTGTGATGCATTTCAAGCACCTCGATATCCCAGCCGGAGGCTTCCAGCGCCTTGGCTGCCTGGGCGACCAAAACCGACAACAGATTGACGCCGAGGCTCATATTGCCCGACTTGACCAGCCGGGCATGCCGGGATGCGGCCTCGAATTTTGCCTCGTCAGTGGCAGAGCAGCCGGTCGTGCCGATGATATGAACGATCCTGGCCTGGGCGGCGAGGGCGGCAAACTCAACCGAGGTTTCCGGGCGAGTAAAATCAATGACGCCATCCGCATGGACAAAGGCGGCGAGCGCGTCGTCGGTCACAGGCACTCCGAGCTGGCCGACACCAGCGAGTTCGCCAGCGTCCTTCCCGAGAGCAGACGAGCCAGGCCGGCTGACGGCCCCATGCAGCACCGCACCATCAGTCTGGCTGATGATCCGGATCAGCGCCTGCCCCATGCGGCCGCTGGCGCCAACCACCACAAGCTTCATCGGTGCACTGGTTGCCGTCTCTGTCATGCCTTGGTCTCCGTCATCATTCGCCCATCAACCCTGGCCCTCGGCCGCCTCGGTGGTTTACAGCGCCGGGCTTCCGTTGGTTGCCTGCATGTTGTTGAGCCGTGCATAAAGCCCATCAGGACTTTGCGTCAGCGTTCTGTGATTGCCTTCCTCGACCACCCGACCGTCCTGCATGACGACGATCTTGTCGGCCTTGACGACGGTGGACAGCCGATGGGCGATGACAACGACGGTGCGGCCATTCATGGCTTCATCGAGCGCTTTCTGCACGGCGGCTTCCGATTCCGTGTCGAGCGCCGAGGTTGCCTCGTCGAGCAGCAGGATCGGCGCGTTACGTACCAGGGCACGGGCGATCGACAGGCGCTGGCGCTGGCCACCGGACAATGTCAGGCCGTTTTCGCCAACAGGCGTCTCGTAGCCCTGCGGCTGCGCCAGGATGAAATCATGGGCATGGGCAAGACGCGCTGCCTCTTCCACCTCAGCATCGGTGGCATCGGGACGGCCATAGCGGATATTGTCGCGGATCGTGCCTTCAAACAGGTAAGGGTGCTGCGAGACATAGGCGATATGCTTGCGCAGTGAGGCCTTGGTGACATCTGCGATGTCCTGTCCATCGATCAGGATCTGGCCCTGCGGCGGATCGTAGAAGCGCGGGATCAGCGTGATGATCGTCGATTTGCCAGCGCCCGATGGCCCGACCAGCGCCGTCGTCTTACCGCCTTCGGCAATGATACTGACGCCTTTGAGAATTTCCGGACCATTGCCATAGGCGAAATGAATGTCGCGCAACTCGATCCGGGCTTCGGTCACCGTCAATTCGGTGGCATTGGGCTTGTCGCGCTGATGCGGCTGGGTATCCAGAATGGCGTAGATCATCCGGGCGTTGACCACGGCCCGCTCCATCTGGATCTGCAGTTTCGCCAGCCGCTTGGCCGGTTCATAGGCCATCAGCAGGGCGGCGATGAAGGAGAAGAAGGCGCCCGGCAGCATGCCGCCGGCAATGGTGCGATAGGAGGCGTAGGCGATGACGGCTGAAATCGCGAGGCCTGCAAAGCTCTCGGTGATCGGCGAGGTGCGCTCGCTGAGGCGGGCGATGCGGTTGGCGCGGCTTTCGGCGCTTTCGATGATGCCTTCCACCTTGCGGCCAAGCTCGGCTTCCATGGTGAAAGCCTTGACCACGGCAATGCCCTGCACGCTTTCCTGCATGGCGCCGAGAACCCGGCTGTTGAGCAGCACGGAATCCGTCGTCGCCTTGCGCAGGCGCTTCGATATATAGCGTAGAGAATACAGTACCGGCGGCGCGACCACGAAGACGATCAGTGTCAGGACCCAGTCCTTGGCGAGCATCACGCCGACCAAGCCGATCAGGCTGAGCAGATCGCGGGCCGTCGAGGTGATCGTCAGGTTCAGCACGTCTCTGATACCGTTGACGTTCTGGCTGACCTGGGCTGCGAGATGCGCTGAACGGGCTTCGTTGAAATAGCCCATCGACAGCGTCATCAGGTGGTTGAACAACCGCTTCTGATAGCGCGCCACGATATTGTTGCCGATTTTCGACAGCGCCACAGCCTGACCGTAGCTCGCAAGGCCGCGCAGTGAAAAGGCAATGAAGATCGACAAGCAGATGATCCAGACCAGATCAGCACGCTTGTTGGCGAAGGCCTCGTTGATCACGGTTTCCATGATCCAGGCGGTGAAGGCGGTGGTCAGTGCGACGGTTGCCAGGCAGATGATGGCAAAAATGTAACCGCGGATATGGTCGCGGCCATTCTCGGCAACGACCCGCTTCAGGACGGCCGTGATGCTTTCCGACGACTCTGGCAGGGAGGTCTTGATAGTGTCGCGCAAGAAATGTCTTTCCCGTTCGGTTCGCCTGCTGTTTGTCCTTACGCATGTCCAGGCGGAAAACCGGTTCCACTTTTCCTGGAAATGCGTCAGCGGCAACAGTACTCTAGCGGCCATCATGGCCGTCGTCAGCCCGGTCTATACCCAGTCCGGTTGCTTTTGACCATAGACCTTCCGAAGTGGGGTCAGCGCTGCCAGCGCCGACCTTCATGCTTTACGCCATAACTCGAAGGCGTGCGGGCATAGGCCGAGAGCCCTGAGAGAGCAGCCTGCGGATGAGTGACGACGAAGGTAGGAATAGTCTTCATCATCGCCGAATGCGGTGCCTTGTCCTCGAACGCGGCCCGGAACTCCGGCTTGTGCAACAGAGGGATGATCCTTTGCGAAATGCCGCCCGACAGGAAGACGCCGCCCCGGGCCATGAACACCAGAGCCATATCGCCGGCCAGACGGCCAAGATAAGTGACGAACAGCGTCATGGTCTCGACGCAGACCGGATCGCTGCCGGCGAGCGCATGCTGCGTCACTTCGGCAGGGTCGGTCCAGACGGCCTCAATGCCATCGGCGGCGCAGATTGCCTTGTAGAGATGGACGATACCGCGTCCGCACAGGATTTGTTCGCCGGAAATCCGTCCGTCGATCTGTTCGACATGCGGGAAAATCTGCCAGTCACGCTCGCTACGCGGCCCAAGATCCACGTGTCCGCCTTCGCCGGGGACCGGAAACCATGTATGCTGCGTATACAGCAGGCCGCCGACGCCAAGGCCGGTGCCTGGGCCGAGAATGACCCGCGATCCGAGCGAGTTTTCACTAAGCGCGCCAATCGGCTGGCGATCGTCACGCCCAAGCGATGCGGCGGCCAGTGCCTGCGCCTCGAAATCGTTGACGACGAGTACGTCGTCGAAACCGAGTTCTGAGATCATCGCCTTCGGGCGGATGACCCAGGGACAATTGGTCAGCGGAATTTCGTCGTCCTTGATCGGACCGGCCACGGCCAGGATGGCTGAGCGCGGCTGCACGCCTGACTTATCCAGGATACGGTCCTGAATGGCCTGGTCGATGGTTGGGAAATCTGCAGTCTGGATTGTCGGAAATTCCTTCGGCGCGCCATGGGCGTCGGTCAGGATCCAGAAGCGGGCATTGGTGCCGCCGATGTCGCCGACAAGGACCGGAAAGGGCATGTGATCGTTTTCAGGAGATTTTGGCATCGGAACATCCCTTTTTGGTCTTACGGCGTCTTGAAGAACGACGTCATATCATTCGGCAATGACAGGCAAAAGCCGGTCGGCCGTCGCCCGGTTCAGCGCCATCGGCGTATCATAGAGTATGGCGAGCCGCATCAGCGCCTTGACGTCGACATCGTGCGGCATCGGGGTGAGGGGATCGACGAAGAAGATCAGCATGGCAACCTCTTCCTGCGCAATCATCGCGCCGATCTGCTGGTCGCCGCCCAAGGGGCCGCTCTTCATCCTGATAACGTCAAGTGTCGGACAGGCCTCCTGCACCCGACCGCCGGTCGTGCCTGTGGCGACGATCTGCCACCCCGCAAGATAGGTCTGGTGGCGACGGGCAAAAGCCGCCATCTCGTCCTTCATCTTGTCATGGGCGATCAAAGCAATCTTCTGGCGCTCAGCCATGGGTCCTCCCCCGAGCGATTTAATCGATTTGAAAAGCGTCTTACACTAAGGGCAGGGCGCTTGAAAAGCGGTCGCGGTGAACTGTCCCGATCGCAAGCATGTCGCGCAAAAGTGCGCGGCAGTTTTGCGGGAACGACATGCGTCAAACCGAATACTTGAAATGTGCAACGCTTCAAGGCGGTGGGGCGGCGGCCGGCACGTCTTCGCTTGGCTGCGGGCCATCATCGCCTGCTGCCGAGGACCGAACTGCAGCGCCACCGGCATTTGTAAAGGCCTTCGCTCCGCCATAGGTGGCCTGCTTCTCGCTGGCGACGGCGGGTGCCTCCAGAATGGCGGCACAGGCTTTCGGCAAATCCGAGACCATGACCGGCCGCGGCGGCGGCGGTGGCTTGGCGTTGGGATCTCTTTTCTTCTGCTCCCAGGGCTCTTTGGTGAACCACCAAGCGAGCGACTTATCGCACCCATCGCCGGCCGGCACCTTCGCCTGCGGCTTGCAGCCTGCGGCACCCGGCGGGCAGGATAGCCGGATATGGAAATGCGCGTCGTGACCGTAGATCGGCCGGATCTTGCCCATATCTGTACGGTCGCCCGTCCAGCTCTCGCAGAGCTTCTTCTTGATCGTCGGATTAACGAAAATCCGCTCGACCTGCGGATAGCGCGCCGCCAGCATCAGCAGCTTGGCATGGGTTGGGGTCCAGGTCTGCGGATTGATCGTCAGGAACTTGTCCTTAAGGATCATCGAGGTGAAGGGCAGGTCTTCACGCTGCTGCGCCGTCAGCCGCTTGCTCGGCATCGGCGTCAGCCAGATATCGGCATCGAGCCCGACCTGATGCGAGGCATGGCCATTGGCCATTGGCCCGCCGCGTGGCTGGGCGATGTCGCCGACCAGCAGCCCCGGCCAACCGATTGCCGTGGCATCCCGCGACAGTTGCTCGATGGTCTTGATCATGGCCGGATTTCCCCAGCGACGGTTGCGCGACAGCCGCATGGCCTGCCAGGTCGGCCCATCGGTCGGCAAGGCAACGGCGCCGCTCATGCAGCCGCGAGCATAGGAACCGTAGGGCATGGCTGGACCGCTGTTTGGAAGCGTCGGCTGGGAGAACGCGACTTTCGCCGGCTGGTCCGGTTCGGCCATCGCAGCCTGCTGTCCCATCGCCACGAGAACCAGCCCGCCGGCCAGCATGCGAAAAAGCCCCTGTCGTCTCGTCAAATGTCACCTCGTCCCGGAGAATCACTTAGATCGTACCTGCCTGCAATCTAAAGCATGTAGCGCAAAACGTAACTGCCCTTGGATAGGCCAAACGGCCCATTGATAAAGATCGTCCAGGCAAGGCCTTCCCGGCGATCTCAATTTCGCGCAGAGGACGCCTGTCTTTCGCCCGGTTTTGCCGTAACCTGTCGGCAAAGCGCGCCGGTTGATTCTCCCCACAGACGGGATACGCCCGGCGGTATCATGCAGTGAATGCAGGCTTTACGGCCTGTCAGTAGACGTTCGGGGGTATCTATGGCTGTGATCCACGCTGGCATGCGGATTGTGCTGCTATGTCTGTCCTTTCTCGCCATGACCGCCTTCGCTGGCCCGGCCGCTGCGCAGGAACTGCAATGGCGCCACGCCATTGGCGTCATTGATCCGCCGAAATATCCTCAAGGCTTCAAGCGCTTCAATTACGTCAATCCCGACGCGCCCAAGGCGGGCGAGTTGAAGTTGTCGGCCGATGGCACCTTTGATACATTCAACCCGGTTCTCGATAAGGGGCAAATAGCCGCCGGTCTCATCCCGCGTCTGTCGATGGTGACCGAGACGCTGTTGAAGCCGTCGCTTGACGAGGACGGCACGAGTTACGGGCTACTGGCCGAAGCGCTCGCCTATCCTGACGATTTTTCCTTCGTCAAATTTCGGTTAAGACCCGAAGCGAAATGGGCGGATGGCCAGCCAGTCACGCCGGAAGATGTCGTTTTCAGCTTCGACAAATTCAAGGAGCTCAACCCTCTCTATAGTTCCTACTACTCCCACGTCTTAAAGGTGGAAAAGACCGGCGAGCGCGAGGTGACTTTCACCTTCGATGAGAAGGGTAATAAGGAGCTCCCTAGCATTGTCGGTGAGCTGGACATTGTGCCGAAACATTGGTGGGAAGGGCAGGGGCCGGACGGCAAGCCGCGAGATATTGCTAAGACCACGCTCGAGCCGATCCTTGGATCTGGACCCTATCGAATTGCTGCGTTCACGCCGGGAGGCTCGGTGCGCTATGAGCGTCGCGACGATTACTGGGGCAAGGATCTGCCGGTCAATATCGGTGACAACAACTTCAAATCCGTCACCTTCACGTTTTTCAGTGATCAGAATGTCGAGTTTGAGGCCTTCCGAGCCGGCAACGTCGATTATTGGCTTGAAACCAAGGCCGCGCATTGGGCGACAGCATTTGACTTCCCTGCTGTCAAGGAAGGGCGGGTGCTGCGGGAAGAGCTGCCTAATCCGTACCGTGCGACGGGGATTATGCAAGCCATGGTTCCCAACCTTCGCCGGGATATCTTCCGGGATCAGCGGGTCCGGGAGGCATTGGCTTATGTTTTCGATTTCGAAGAACTGAACAGGACGGTGTTTTTCAATAGCTACAAGCGCGTCGACAGCTTCTTCTGGGGCACGGAACTGGCCTCGTCCGGCCTGCCGCAAGGCCGGGAGCTCGAGATTTTAAAGGCACTGAAGGATGAGGTGCCGTCGGAGATTTTCACCGAGCCTTACACAAATCCTGTTGGGGGAACGCCGGAAAAGCAACGCGATAATCTTCGCAAGGCGATAAGCCTTCTGACGCAGGCAGGATATGAAATTCGCGGAAACAAAATGGTCAAAGTCGCGACCGGTGAGCCGTTGAAATTCGAAATTCTGCTCAGCAGTCCGATCTTGGAAGTGGTGGCGGTTCCCTATGCCAACATGCTGCGCAAGATTGGTATTGAGGCTAACATCCGCACGGTAGACTCGTCACAATATATCAACCGGCTGCGCAATTTCGACTATGACATGACTTGGACGGTCTGGGGCCAGACGAGAAACCCCGGCAACGAGCAACGGAATTATTGGGGATCGGCCTCCGCCAACCGACAGGGATCGCGCAACTATGCGGGCATTGCCGATCCGGCGATCGATAAATTGATCAATCAGGTGGTCTTTGCGAAGAGCCGGGACGAACTTGTCGCCGCCACTCGGGCGCTCGACCGGGTCTTGCTGGCGCATCACTATGTCATTCCCATGTACTATGGAAATACCGCGCGTATTGCCTATTGGTCGAAGCTAGCGCATCCGGCCGAACTGCCCACCTTTTCGCTCGGCTTCCCCGATATCTGGTGGGCAAAATGATCGTATCACGCCTTCCCGAATAGACCGTCATGCACCGCCTGCTTTGCAGGCCGCATTTCAGCAGCTACCAATAGGCACCGCGAATCAGCACCCGATAGAAAACTGAAACCACAAAGGACGGATGGATTGGCAAAGCGAGATGGCACGGTAAAAACGGGGACGGTCCGCTAATGGGCGCCTATATCCTGCGCCGCCTGCTGCTGATGATCCCGACCATTGTCGGCATCATGGGCATATCCTTCCTGGTCATCCAGTTTGCTCCGGGCGGTCCGGTCGAGCAGGTCGTGGCGCAACTGAGCGGCCAGGGCGACAGCGCCGATCAGCGCCTGTCGGGCGGCGGTGATCTTGTGGCTCAGGGCGGTGCCGATGCCGGCTCCAGCTACCGCGGTGCCCAGGGGCTTGATCCTGAACTGATCAAGAAGCTGGAAAAACAGTTTGGCTTCGACAAGCCGCCGCTCACCCGCTTTGTCGAGATGATGTGGAATTACATTCGCTTCGATTTTGGCGAGAGTTTCTTCCGCAACACGTCGGTGATTGATCTGATCCTGGAGAAAATGCCCGTATCGATCTCGCTTGGCGTCTGGGTCCTCTTGCTGTCCTATGCGATTTCCATCCCGCTCGGCATCCGCAAGGCGGTCAAGGATGGCTCGACTTTCGACGTCTGGACCTCAGGCATCATCGTCGTCGGCTACGCCGTGCCGGGCTTCCTGTTCGGTATCCTCCTGATCGTGCTGTTTGCTGGTGGCTCTTTTTACAACTGGTTCCCTTTGCGTGGCCTGACATCGGATAATTTTACCCAGCTTGTCTGGTGGCAGAAGATCCTTGATTATTTCTGGCACCTGACCCTGCCGCTGACGGCGCTGCTCCTGTCTGCCTTTGCCACGACGACGCTGCTCACCAAGAATTCCTTCATCGACGAGATCAAGAAGCAATATGTGGTGACGGCGCGGGCCAAGGGTCTGAGCGAGCACCGGGTGCTTTACGGCCATGTGTTTCGCAATGCCATGCTGATCGTCATTGCCGGTATTCCCGGCGCTTTCGTCTCGGCCTTCTTCACGGGCTCGTTGATGATCGAGAATATCTTCTCTCTCGATGGTCTCGGCCGGCTCGGCTATCTCTCGATCATCAATCGCGATTACCCGATTGTGTTTGCCACGCTCTATATCTTTTCGTTGCTGGGTCTCGTCGTCAGCCTGGTGTCCGACCTGATCTACACCTGGATCGACCCGCGAATCGACTTCGACCGGAGGGATGTCTGATGGCAGCCGTTCCCGAACACTTGGCCAAGCCGCCGAAAAAGCCGTTTCTCACACCGATCAACTGGCGCCGGCTGGAGAATTTCAAGGCCAATCGCCGTGGTTACTGGTCCTTCTGGATCTTCATGGTCCTGTTCGTCCTCAGCCTGTTTGCCGAGCTGATCGCCAATGACCGACCAATCATTGCCTCCTACAAAGGCGAGATCCTGTTTCCGGTCGTGGTGAACTACCCAGAGGAGAAATTCGGTGGCTTTCTCGCCGTCACCGATTATCGCTCAAACTTCGTCTCCGACGAGATCAATGCTCATGGCTGGATGATCTGGCCGCCGATCCGCTATTCCTACAGCACCGTCAATTCGGACATCCCGCAATCGGCCCCGACTCCGCCCTTCTGGCTGATGGATAAGCAGCAGCGGTGCAAGGCCTATCCCAAGGGCGCCGACGATCCGAACTGCATTATCGGCAACATGAACTGGCTCGGCACCGACGACCAGGCGCGCGACGTTGCCGCCCGGATGATCTACGGTTTCAGGATTTCCGTGCTGTTCGGCCTGGCGCTGACGCTGGTTTCCGCCGTCATCGGCGTTACCGCCGGTGCGATCCAGGGCTATTTCGGCGGCAGAACCGACCTGTTGATGCAGCGCTTCATCGAGATCTGGTCATCGATTCCGCTCCTCTACATCCTGCTGATCATTGCATCCCTTCTGCCGCCCGGCTTCTTCGTGCTGCTCGGCATCATGATGCTGTTTACCTGGGTGCATTTCGTCGGCATCGTCCGGGCGGAATTCCTGCGGGCCCGCAATTTCGAATATGTCAATGCCGCCCGGGCGCTGGGCGTCGGCAACTGGACGATCATGCGCCGCCATCTCCTGCCCAATGCCATGGTGGCGACCCTGACTTTCCTGCCCTTCATTCTGTCCGGCTCGATCACCACCCTGACCTCGCTCGACTTTCTCGGTCTTGGCATGCCGCCCGGCTCGCCGTCGCTCGGCGAGCTGATCGCCCAGGGCAAGCGCAATCTGCAGGCGCCCTGGCTGGGGCTGACGGCCTTCTTCACCATGGCCATCATGCTGTCGCTGCTGATTTTCATTGGCGAAGCCGTGCGCGATGCCTTCGATCCCAGGAAGACCTTCAAATGACCGCGCCGCTTTTATCCGTCCGCGATCTGTCGGTAGCCTTCAATCAGGGAGATCGCCAGAGCCTCGCCGTCGATCACGTCAGCTTCGACATCGCGCCGGGCGAGATCCTGGCCTTGGTCGGCGAATCCGGCTCGGGAAAATCCGTGTCGGCCGCTTCGATCCTGAGGCTTCTGCCTTATCCCGCCGCGTCGCATCCGTCGGGCGAGATCCTCTTCGACGGCAAGGACCTGCTGCGCCTGTCGGAGCCGGCTTTGCGCGCCGTGCGCGGCAACGACATCACCATGATTTTCCAGGAGCCGATGACCTCGCTCAATCCGCTGCACACCATCGAGCGGCAGATCGGCGAGATCCTGGAATTGCACCAATCGACGTCAGGCGATGCTGCTAAGACACACATCCTGGACCTGCTGCGCCAGGTCGGCATCCGCGATCCGGAAAAGCGTCTGTCGGCGTTTCCGCATGAACTCTCAGGCGGCCAGCGCCAGCGCGTGATGATCGCCATGGCGCTTGCCAACCGGCCGAAGCTGCTGATCGCCGATGAGCCGACCACGGCCCTCGACGTCACGGTCCAGGCCCAGATTCTGGCGCTGCTGGCCGGGCTGAAGCGCGAGCATGGCATGTCCATGCTGTTCATTACTCATGACCTCGGCATCGTGCGCAAATTTGCTGACAGGGTCTGCGTGATGACCGGCGGCAAGATCGTTGAAGCCGGCCCGGTCGAGACCATCTTTGCCGATCCGCAGCATGCTTATACGAAGAAATTGCTGGCATCTGAGCCGCGCGGCGTGCCGCCGGCCACCGATACCGCCAAGCCCGTGGTCATGGAAGGCCAGGACATCCGCGTTTGGTTTCCGATCAAGGCCGGCTTCCTGCGCCGGGTGGTCGATCAGGTGAAGGCCGTCGATGGGGTGGACCTCACCCTGCGGGCCGGGCAAACGCTGGGTGTTGTCGGCGAATCCGGCTCGGGCAAGACCACGCTTGGCCTGGCGCTGGCCCGGCTTATCTCTTCAAAAGGGCGGATAGGCTTTATCGGCCAGAATATAGACGGCTATTCATTCAAGCAGATGCGGCCGCTGCGCGACAGGCTGCAGGTCGTCTTTCAGGACCCGTTCGGCGCGCTCAGCCCGCGCATGTCCGTGGGCGATATCATTGCCGAAGGCCTGAAAGTGCATGAGCGTGCATTGTCGGCTGAAGAGCGCGACAGCCGGGTCTGCTGGGCACTGGACGAGGTTGGGCTCGATGCCGCGACCCGCTGGCGCTATCCGCATGAATTTTCCGGTGGCCAACGCCAGCGCATCGCCATCGCCCGCGCCATGGTGCTGAAACCGCGTTTCGTCATGCTGGACGAGCCGACCTCGGCTCTCGATATGACCGTGCAGGCCCAGGTGGTTGATCTGCTGCGCGATCTGCAAAGCCGCCACGATCTTGCTTACCTGTTCATCAGCCATGATTTGAAAGTGGTACGGGCGCTCGCCAATGACATCATCGTCATGCGCTCCGGAAAAGTTGTGGAGCAGGGACCGGCGCAAGAGGTTTTCGCCGCGCCGAAACAGGATTATACCAAGGCTCTTCTTGCCGCTGCTTTCGACATCAAGGCGATGAACATCGGCGGCGTCAGCCAATAGGCAATCAAGGGAAAGCGCATCGGTTTTTCTTGAACTGCCCACTCTCGTTCTGCATCCATAACCGCCTCAAGGATTTCCAATGTCTGCCAAGCCTGCCGTGGTGATCGACCTCAAGTTTTCGCGCGCCGCCATGGAGACAGCGCTGTCAGGCGCTTTCCAGGATCGGGAGGTGATCGACCTCGGTGATCCCGCCAATGCCGACCGTGATCTCTCGACAGCTGCTTATGCGGTGCTGTGGAAGCCGGAGCCGACGCTGTTTACCCGTGCAAGCGGCCTGTCCGTACTGTTTTCCGGCGGTGCCGGTGTCGATCACGTTCTGACGCTGCCTGATTTACCGGATCTTCCTATCGTCCGTTTCGTCGACCGCAGTCTGACCGACCGGATGAGCGAATGGGTAGTGCTGCAGTGTCTTTATCACCTGCGCCACATGACGACCTACCAGCAGCAGCAGCGGGACAAACAATGGCACGAACTTGCCCTGCAGCCTGAGGCGCGAGATGTCACCGTCGGCGTGATGGGGCTTGGCGTTCTCGGTCAGGATGCGGTGCGCAAGCTCAAAATCATGGGCTTTAACGTCATCGGCTGGTCGCGCCGCAGCAAGCAGGTCGACGGCGTCGAGACCTTTGACGAAGACCACATCGACCAGTTCCTTGCCCAGACCGATATTCTCGTCGGCCTGTTGCCATTGACCCCGGAAACGCGGGGACTGTTCGATAGCAGCCTGTTTTCACGGCTGCGCCAAGGCGGGGCACTGGGCAAGCCGGTCTTTCTCAACGCGGGCCGTGGTGGGAGCCAGGTGGAAGCCGATGTCATCACCGCCCTGCAGAAGGGTGTACTCGGCGGCGCATCGCTCGATGTTTTCGAGAAGGAGCCGCTTGGCACCGATAGCCCGCTATGGACTATGGAAAACGTCGTGATCACCCCGCATTCAGCGGCCGCCTCTGATGTGCGGGCGCTATTTGCCCATGTCGAGAAGCAGATCGCCCGGTTCGAAGCCGGCGAGCCGCTGCAACATGTCGTGGACCGCCGGTCGGGTTATTGATCAGCGCTCACTGACACACCGATCAGGCGCCCGCTGCTGCTTCGCGCCAATCGGGAACTTTTCCTGCTGCCGGTTCGTTGGCAAACCAGGAGGCGCATCCTGCGCCTGTTGTAGGGGAGGGTTATCCGATGGCCGGGCCAGGTAATTTCAATGGGAATGATGAGCGCAACACGGCGGCCGAGCGCCCACTCGAGCCAACAGAGGCCCGCCAGGGTTTTCGCGGCAAGCCGGTGCTGATCGTGTTGCTGGCCGGTCTTGTTCTTGCGCTGGTCGCATGGATTCCGGCTGAATGGTGGGGCCAGAAAATCGCGCCGTCAAAGGATCCGGCAACGGAAACCACGCGTCCGACCACCGCCCCCCAGCAACCGCAGAATAGTCAGCCGACAACAACGCCCTGAGCGGGCATGACAAGGAAAATAGCGATCCTGGTTTCTCGAAGATTTGGGAAATCAATGAGGTAGGGCACCTTTGCATGCAGCTAATTGCCTGGAGTTTGCCCCGCCCCTAGACTTTGGCTGCAGTTTTTTCGATAAGAGGGCCTGAATCATTGCACGTCGTAGTGTGATGGCATTGAAGCGGCCGCACCACGGCCGATGACGGGCGGCGAGGACGAATGGCCAAGACGGATATTGCAAGGCGGGTCTATAACCATGCCTGGAAGCTCGACCCCATCGTGCGCAGCCTGCTCGATACCGATTTCTACAAGCTGCTGATGTTGCAGATGATCTGGAAACTCTATCCGGATGTCGATGTCACCTTCACGCTGATAAATCGGACGACAAAGGTGAGGCTCGCCGAAGAAATCGATGAGGCGGAACTGCGCGCCCAACTCGATCACGTGCGAACGCTCGGTATCAGCAAGAAAGAATTGATCTGGCTGGCCGGTAACACATTCTATGGCCGTACCCAGATTTTCGAGCCGGAGTTCCTGGCCTGGCTTTCCACCATCCGCCTACCGGCTTATGAGCTATCCAAGCGTGATGGCCAATATGAGCTGACCTTCCGTGGCCGCTGGACGGAAACGACGCTTTGGGAAATCCCGGCGCTCGCGATCATCAATGAGCTGCGCTCCCGCGCTGCCCTGAAATCCCTCGGCTATTTCTCGCTGGACGTGGTCTATGCGCGTGCAAAGGCCAAGATGTGGGAAAAGGTCGAGCGGCTAAAGCAATTGCCGGGTCTGCGCATTTCCGATTTCGGCACGCGTCGCCGCCACAGCTTTCTCTGGCAGAGGTGGTGCGTTGAAGCGCTCAAGGAAGGAATAGGAGAAGCCTTTACCGGCACTAGCAACGTCTTGCTGGCGATGGATTCCGATCTTGAGGCCGTCGGCACCAATGCCCACGAATTGCCGATGGTGGCGGCGGCTTTGGCAAAGACCGATTCCGATCTCGCCAATGCGCCCTACAAGGTGCTGCAGGACTGGAACACGCTCTATAACGGCAACCTGCTGATTGTGCTGCCGGACGCCTTTGGCACAACGGCCTTCCTGCGCAATGCGCCTTCCTGGGTAGCGGATTGGACCGGTTTCCGTCCCGACAGCGCCCCGCCCATCGAAGGCGGCGAAAAGATCATCGCCTGGTGGGAAAAGATGGGCCGCGACCCAAGCCAGAAACTGCTGATCTTTTCCGACGGATTGGATGTCGACGCGATCATCGACACGTACCGTCATTTCGAAGGCCGTGTGCGGATGAGCTTCGGTTGGGGCACCAATCTCACCAATGATTTCATCGGCTGCGCGCCGCATGACATCGCCGGCCTGAAGCCGATCTCGATCGTCTGCAAGATCACGGAGGCCAATGGCCATCCCGCCGTGAAGCTCTCGGATAATCCCCTGAAGGCGACCGGTGAGCCGGCGGAGGTGCAGCGCTATCTGAAGTTTTTCGGTTCGGAAGATCGAGTCGAGCACGCAGTTAAAGTGTAAGCGCGTCCGCCTCATGCGATCGGAGCCAGCGTGCCAGCGCTTCAATGACTTTGAGGCGTAAACAGGTCTTGCGGGCCATGGCGCGCAGCAAGGTGCGATCATTGGCCCCGAAGCCCATATCCTGCATGACATCCGCTGGTGTCATGCCCTGCGCTGTCATGATGGCTTCCATGCGTGATATTGTCTGTGGCAACAGATAGCGGCCATTGGCAATTGGAGCATTCGAAAACGCTGAATGCGAGTCCTGCGTGGGCAGAGCGATGTCTCCCGCCAACGTTAGCCATGTGGCAAACTCCTGCCGTTCCTTGGGGGAGGCTTTTTTCCAGGAGTTTTTCAGCTTTTGCACACGAGTTCGCTCTGGCCGCAGCTCGACAAGCTCGAGCGCCGCCCGCAACGAACCAATCCGTCCGGCGATGAAATCACTGTAGACGCCAGGGCATCGAACGCGAAGACGCTCTAGATCCTTGTTTTTACGTGTTTCCGGACGGAAAACCGGCTCCCACTTTTCCTGGAAACACTCTGAATCCGCTGCTTTTGTTGTTTTTTCTTTTTTGGACATCGTTACCCATTAGCAGAGGCCCGCTGCGCGGCTTCTGATCTATCTTTAATCACGTTCAATACGACGCTATGGAAGTCTTTGAAAAAGATCCTGCCCCACAAATCGCAGTAGGCATTGATAGGCGTTCTGATCCGATAGCGGCTTGTCAGCGTCAACCGCGTATTGCCATTGGCCAAAGGCTCCAGACGGTAGTCGCCATTGGTGAGCGTGAGATACGTGCTGTTGACGTCGATATGGCCTTCAATAGCCGAAGGAATGGAGTCGGGTGAAAAACGGAAATTCCATGAAAGGAAGCGATTGGTTTCCCAGCCGGTTATGACCTCTTCAAACCGGATATTCTTCGTCCATTTGAGGTGACGGACAGCACTGGTTCCCTCGTCAGTCAGCAGAGCGTCCTGCGGCTGCGGCATGCCCAAGACGCCGTGGCTGAACGTAAACTTCAGCTCGCTTGGATCGATGTTGCGAATTTCCACCGTGTTTCGCCAGACAGTCTCGGCCGGTGCCGCAATCTCGATGACCGTCGTTATATCAGAAAGATGGTCGGCATAGATCAGGTGAGGCTCAATCGGCAGCCCAACGAGGGGCAGGACGATAAGAAAGGTGGCACGACCAGGAGACCGGAATTTGCGGATCAGTGTCAATGTCAGGAGAGAGCCGAGGCAGGATGCCAAGGCGAAGATCGGAAGCCCCATCACCACGCAGATTATGCTCTCGTTGAAAAAGAGCACGGTCAAAGCGAGGCCGATACCGATGACCATCCAACCCAGTTTAATCTGCCGCCAAGCCGTGCTTTTGCCGCGCGGATCAGCAATGCTTGTGGCAAGGCTAGAGATCGCCATCGGCATAAGCACAAGCCCGCCAACAAAGGGCAGGCCGGAATTTTTATCTGTCCAAATCAGACCATACAGCAAAAGTGCATAGATAAGCGCGACAATGACGGCAATGGAGATGCGCTCAATGATAGGCGGGGTGGTGGATGCACTCACGCGATTACGCTCCGTATGAATTGCCCAGCGTTATAAACGCGAACAAGCCCGACGAGACAAGAGGCTTAAACACCTAGCGCATCCTGACTGGATTTTGGGGCCCCAAGCATCGCAGCGACGTTATCGAGCTGAGTAGGTTGCTATGCCAGGCCACGAAACAGCGCCTGCATACGGAAAGGGCTCTGGCCCAGCCAATTTAGTTAAATCAAAGTTTTGGATATAATGGCGGACAGGGAGGGATTCGAACCCTCGGTACGCTTTCACGCACACACGCGTTCCAGGCGTGCGCCTTAAACCACTCGGCCACCTGTCCGTTTTTCGAAGAGCTTGCTGCGGGGCAGCTTGGCCGTTCGGGCGGGACATATATCAAGGATTCGGCGGCGATCAACCCAAATCTGACAGTTTTTCGACAAAGCCTCGGAAAACTTTCGCGCGGCACCGACTTCGGCCGTTGGGCTTCGATCGCCGATCCTGTAAAAGCGTCGTGTTTGTGAGAGAAAAGTTGCCTCCGGTTTTCCCGACAAAACGGACGCAGGCGCGGAAATCGAAAGTCTGTTCGGCTCAATTTGAGGCTGACGAGGCTGACACAGTCTGGCGAAATGCATGGTGAGGATATGAAGGTGATGCGGTTTCTGTTGCGGCTTTTCAGCTTCCTGGCCCTGGTGCTGGCCGTCATCGCCGGCACGACCGATGCGATTGAATCGGTTGCCTTGTCAGATGTCGTCACCACGCCCTTTGGATCGCTCTGGGCCGATGTCGGGCCTGCCAGCCTTGCTCTGGTCAAACAGGCTCTCACCACCCATATAGGGGACAACGGGTTGCAATTGGCAGATGACTTGTTGTTGCGACAACCGGCATTTGCGGTTTTCCTCGTGATTGCCCTGCTGTTATGGATCGCCGGATACAAGCGACGCGCCGCAGCCGGTCGTTTTGCAGCCTGAAATTCAGTTCTTGCCCGCCCCAATCCTTGGACCCATGCAAAGGGAGACGCGCCATGCTGTTGAATGCCCTATTTTCGAAAAAGACCGTTATGCCCACGCCGGACACAGCTCTACCGGGGCGTGACCGGGAAATGCCCACCGCCGCGCTCCATTTCGTCAGCGGTCGTCCGCTGAAAGGTCCTTATCCCGAGGGGACGAAGACCGTCTATCTCGGCATGGGCTGCTTCTGGGGTGCCGAGCGATTGCTGTGGAACACGCCAGGTGTTTGGGTGACCGCGGCAGGCTATCAGGGCGGATTTACGCCCAATCCGACCTATGAGGAGACCTGCACCGGCCAGACCGGCCACGCGGAAGTGGTCAAGACCGTTTATGATCCGACAAAGGTAACGCTCGAGGACCTGTTGAAGATCTTCTTCGAAGCGCATGATCCGACGCAGGGCATGCGCCAGGGCAACGATATCGGTAGCACCTACCGGTCCGCGATCTATACTGAAAACGACGAGGATCTTGCCTCAGCGCGGCAGGTGGCGGCCCGTTTCCAGGATGCGCTTTCAAAGGCGGGCCACGGTGAAAAGATCACGACGGAGATCGCGCCAGCCGGTTCCTTCTATTATGCCGAGGATTATCACCAGCAATATCTGGCCAAGAATCCCAACGGTTACTGCGGTCTACGCGGCACCGGCGTCAGTTGCCCAATCGCCTGATCGCGAGATCGGGTTAAAAATCAAGCAAACAAGCCGTTGATGCGGCTTGTTTTTTCGCCTTTCGGCTTCAAAAAGCAGCAGCCCTGTTAATATTTACCAGTTGAAAAAAATCTGGTGAATTTTTTGGAAAGCCGTGCAAGGATAAGGCCCAGCCAATCCTAAGAGGGGGCGGGCGGGTTTGTCGCGCCGATATTTCGGCGATCGACAGAAAGCCTTTCAAGAACAACACAAGCAACATCAGGGCTGCATCATGAAGAAATCCCTTATCACGCTGTTTGCCATGGCCGCTATGTCGGCCTCGGCGCTTGCGGCCGACATCAAGCCGGCGCTCGTCTATGGCACCGGCGGCAAGTTCGACAAGTCCTTCAACGAAGCAGCCTTCCATGGCGCCGATAAGTTCGAAAAGGAAACCGGCATCAAGTTCCGGGATTTCGAACCTACCAGCGACACCCAGGGTGAGCAGGCAATCCGCAACTTCGCCTCCAAGGGTTTCAGCCCGATCGTCGCCGTATCCTTCGCCTGGACCTCGGCTATGGAAAAGGTCGCGGCCGAATTTCCTGATACCAAGTTCGTGATCGTCGATTCCGTCGTCGACAAGCCCAATGTTCGTTCCGTCGTCTTCAAGGAAGAAGAAGGCTCGTATCTGGTCGGTCTGATGGCTGGCATGGCGTCCAAGTCCGGCAAGGTCAGCTTCGTCGGCGGCATGGACATTCCGCTGATCCGCAAGTTCGAGTGCGGCTATGAGCAGGGCGCACGCGCGGCCAATCCGAAGATCGAAGTGCTGCAGAACATGGTCGGCACCACGGGTGCGGCCTGGAATGACCCGGTTCGTGCCGGCGAATTGACGAAGAACCAGATGGACCAGGGTTCCGACGTGATCTACGCGGCGGCCGGTGCATCCGGCATGGGTGTGTTGCAGACGGCTGCTGACGCCAAGAAGTTCTCGATTGGCGTCGATTCCAACCAGAACTACCTGCATCCGGGTTCGGTTCTGACCTCGATGGTCAAGCGCGTCGACCTCGCCGTCTACAACGCCTATGCCGATGCCAAGGCTGACAAGTTCAAGCCAGGCCTCGAAGTGCTCGGCGTCAAGGAAGACGGCGTCTCCGCCGCCATCGACGACAACAACAAGGCTCTGGTCACGCCTGAGATGAAGGCGGCTGTCGACAAGGCCAAGGCTGACATCATTGCCGGCACTATCAAGGTCCATGATTACATGAAGGACAATTCCTGCCCGAAGTAATCTAGTAGCCAAGGGCGCGAGCGGTTTTCCGTCTCGCGCCCTTTTTGTGTCCGCCATCCGGAGTTTTGCACGTGGCCCCAATCCCCGCGATCGAAGTCCCTGCGACCAATGTCCCTGCGATCGAACTCATCGGGATCGACAAGAAATTCGGTCCGGTTCACGCCAATAAAAATATCAATCTGACCGTCGCCAAGGGCTCGATCCATGGCATTATCGGTGAAAACGGTGCCGGGAAATCGACGCTGATGTCGATCCTCTATGGCTTCTATCAGGCCGACAGCGGCGACATCAAAGTCGGCGGCCAGAGCACTGTCATCAAGGACAGCCAGACGGCGATTTCCTGTGGCATCGGCATGGTGCACCAGCACTTCATGCTGGTCGAGAATTTTACCGTTCTGGAAAATATCATGTTGGGCGCTGAAGGCGGCGCTCTCCTGGCTAAGGGGACGGCTGCGGCGCGCGCCACCCTGAAGCAGCTGGAAACAGATTACGGCCTTGACGTTGATCCGGATGCTGTTGTCGAGGAGCTTCCGGTCGGCCGCCAGCAGCGGGTGGAAATTCTAAAAGCGCTCTATCGCGGCGCCGATATTCTCATTCTCGACGAGCCGACCGGGGTGCTGACGCCGGCCGAGGCCGATCACCTGTTCAAGATCCTTCGCGTGTTGCGTGATCAGGGCAAGACCGTCATCCTCATCACCCACAAGCTGCGCGAGATCATGGCGATCACCGATACGGTCTCGGTCATGCGGCGTGGCGAGATGGTCGCGACCCGCAAGACGGCAGAGACCACGGTCGAGGAGCTGGCGGAACTGATGGTTGGCCGCCGCGTGCTGCTGCGGGTGGACAAGCAGCCGGCAAGCCCGCGCGACGTGCTGCTTTCAGTCAAGAACCTTACCGTCAAGGACAGCCGTGGCGTCGTCATGGTCGACAACGTGTCCTTCGATGTGCGCGCCGGCGAAATCGTCGGCATTGCCGGCGTCGCCGGCAATGGTCAGAGCGAGTTGTTGGAAGCAATTGCAGGCATCCGCAAGCCGGTGTCCGGCGAAATCCTGATCGAGGGGGCGCCAGTCACTGGTTACGACCCAGCCCGGCTGCGTCGGATCGGCCTTGGTCATATCCCGGAAGACCGCCATCACATGGGCCTCGTCCTCGCCTTCGAGGAAAGCCAGAATGCCATTCTCGGCTATCACCGCGATCAGCGTTACGGCAAAGGACCCTTCCTTGACCCGAAGGCGATCCGCACTGCTGCTGAAGCCGAGATTGCCAAATATGATATCAGGCCGCCCAATCCGCGGCTGAAGACCGCGAATTTCTCCGGCGGCAACCAGCAGAAAATCGTCGTTGCTCGCGAAATCGAGCGCGATCCGACCGTGCTGATCATTGGTCAGCCGACCCGTGGCGTCGATATCGGCGCGATCGAATTCATCCACCGGCGAATTGTCGAAACTCGCGATGCCGGCAAGGCGCTGCTGCTGGTTTCGGTGGAACTGGATGAAATCCGCGCCCTGTCCGACCGTATCCTGGTGATGTTTGCCGGGAAGGTCGTGGGTGAAAAGACGGCAGATGCCGATGAACAGACGCTGGGCCTGATGATGGCCGGCATTGCCGCTTGAGGTTTTGATGAGCACCGCTTCCATTCCGCTGCCGAACTGGATCACCTACGGGCTTTTGCCGCTGATCAACCTGCTGCTCGCCTTCCTGATTTCCGGCCTGGTGGTCTGGATCATCGGCGAAAATCCCTGGGATGCGCTGGTTTTGATGCTGCAGGGCGCGCTTGGCCGGGGCGAGGGCATCGGCTTTACGCTGTATTATGCCACCAATTTCATTTTCACCGGCCTGTCGGTTGCCGTTGCCTATCATGCCGGCCTGTTCAATATCGGCTCGGAAGGCCAGGCCTATGTCGGTGGGCTCGGTGCTGCCCTGGTGGCGCTGGCGCTCGACCATTACTGCCCCTGGTATGTGACCATGCCCTTTGCGGTGATCGGTGCTGCCGTGTTCGGCGCTGCCTGGGCGCTGATCCCGGCCTGGCTGCAGGCCAAGCGCGGCAGCCATATCGTCATCACCACCATCATGTTCAATTTCATCGGCGCAGCGCTGATGGTCTATCTCCTGGTGCATGTGCTGATCGTGCCGGGCAAGATGGCGCCGGAAACCCGCACCTTTCTCGAGGGTGGCCAGTTGCCGAAGCTGGACTGGCTTATGGCCATGTTCGGCCTGAAACTCGGGCCTGCCCCCTTCAACGTATCCTTCCTGATTGCACTGGTCGCTGCGGCAGCCGTCTGGGTGCTGATCTGGCGCACCAAGCTTGGCTATGAAATGCGCACGCTCGGCATCAGCCGGTCGGCGGCGGCCTATGCCGGCATTCCCTATGTGAAGATCGTCATCATCACCATGCTGATCTCGGGCGGCCTGGCAGGCATGATGTCGCTCAACACGGTCATGGGCGCTTCCGCCCGTTTGCAGGTGGAGTTTGTCGGCGGCGCTGGCTTTGTCGGCATCGCTGTCAGCCTGATGGGCCGCAGCCATCCACTTGGCATCGTCATAGCCGCCATCCTGTTCGGCGTGCTCTATCAGGGCGGGGCAGAGCTGTCCTTCGACATGCCCAACATCACCCGTGACATGATCGTGGTCATCCAGGGCCTGGTCATCCTGTTTGCCGGTGCGCTGGAATTCATGTTCCGCCCGGCTCTGGTGCGCCTCTACCAGACGATGTCGCGCCAGACAGTTTCGGGCCAGAAGATTTCGGAAAAGTAAGGAGCTGACGGCATGGACAATTTTGAAATGATCCTCAGCATCCTCGGCTCGACTATCCGCCTGTCGATCCCGCTGATCTTTACCGCACTGGCCGGGCTGTTTTCCGAGCGTGCCGGCGTGTTCGACATCGGGCTTGAAGGTAAGATGCTGGCTGGCGCCTTCGCTGCTGCCTGCATCGCCTATCTCACCGGTTCGGCCTGGGCCGGATTGGCCGGCGGCATTGTCGTTTCCATCGGCTTTTCGCTGGTGCACGGCTTTGCCTCGATCACCAATCGCGGCAACCAGATCATTTCAGGCGTCGCACTGAATTTCGTCGCCGCCGGCCTGACGGCGGTGCTGGGCCAGGCCTGGTTCAGCCAGGGCGGCCGCACGCCGCAATTGCCGAGCGACGCCCGTTTCCAGCCGATCGTGCTGCCAGGCGTCGATGCTATCAAGGACGTGCCGTTTCTCGGTCCGCTCTATGTCAACGTCATCTCCGGCAACAATATTTTGACCTATCTCGCCTTCCTCGCCGTCCCCTTGAGCTGGTGGGTGCTTTATCGTACCCGGTTCGGTCTGCGTTTGCGCGCGGTGGGCGAAAATCCAGGTGCTGTCGATACGGCAGGCATTTCGGTCGCCTGGCTGCGCTACCGGGCGGTGATTGTCGCGGGCTTTCTCTGCGGCTTTTCCGGCGCTTATCTCGCCATTGCCCAGTCGGCGGCCTTCATTCGCGACATGTCGGCGGGCAAGGGTTATATCGCGCTTGCCGCGCTGATCTTTGCCAAATGGAAGCCGGTGCCTGTGATGTTCGCCTGCCTGCTGTTCGGCTTCCTCGATGCGATGTCCAATTTCATGCAGGGCAAGGCTGTGCCTGGCATCGGCGAAGTGCCGGTACAGATCTTCCAGGCGCTGCCCTATATCCTGACCTGTATTCTGCTGGCAGGCTTTATCGGTGCCGCCAATGGTCCTAAGGCGGGCGGTGTGCCCTATGTGAAGGAGCGGTAACAACCATGTCTCATGACCTGTTCGAGGCGGCCAAGGATGCGATGCGCCATGCGCATGCGCCTTATTCCAAGTTTCCTGTTGGCGCGGCGATCCGGGCCGATGACGGCAAGATCTATACGGGCGCCAATATCGAGAACCTGTCCTTTCCCCAAGGGTGGTGCGCCGAGCCGACGGCTATCGGCTGCATGATCATGGGCGGCGGTCGCAAGATCGTTGAGCTTGCTGTCATTGCCGAGAAGCTGGCGCTGTGCCCGCCCTGCGGCGGCTGCCGCCAGAAAATCCGCGAATTCGCCTCGGCCGAGACCAAGATCTATCTGTGTGATGAAGTCGGCGTGCAGAAGGTGATGAGCATGGATGAGCTTCTGCCCTTCAGCTTCGAGACGGACACGCTCGGATGATCCCCGCCGTCGACCTCTTGATCGACCGGCTGAATGGGCTTCTGCCGCGCATCGCCATCGTGCTCGGCTCAGGCCTTGGCGGGCTGGTGGACGAGGTAGAGAATGCCGTGCGCATTCCCTTTGCCGATATTCCAGGCTTCCCCGAGGGGGGTGTTTCCGGCCATGCCAAGGAACTGGTCGCCGGCTTTTTCGCAGGCCTGCCCGTCATCATGGTGGCCGGCCGCGTGCATTACTACGAAAAAGGTGATGCCAGCGCCATGCGCCTGCCGATCGAGGCGCTTTCGGCGCTTGGGGTCAAGACGCTGATCCTGACCAATGCGGCCGGATCGCTCCGGCACGACATGCCGCCGGGATCGGTGATGCAGATCACCGATCACATCAATTTCTCGGGGCTAAACCCGCTGATCGGCGAAAGTGGCGATGGCCGCTTCGTCGGGATGACAGCCGCCTATGATGCCGATCTCGCGGCGGCGATGTATCAGGCGGCAAAGGATGAAGACATTCCCTTGTCATCCGGCGTCTATATGTGGTTCTCCGGCCCGAGTTTCGAAACGCCGGCGGAAATCCGCATGGCGCGGCTGTTGGGAGCCGATGCGGTGGGCATGTCCACCGTGCCGGAGGTAATCCTGGCACGATATTTCGGTCTCAAGGTTGCGGCCGCCTCGGTTATCACCAATTATGGGGCCGGGATGACCGGTGCCGAACTTAGCCACGAGGAGACCAAGGATATGGCTCCAATCGGTGGCAGCAGACTTGCCGTCATCCTGAAGCGGATGATCGCCAATGGAGGAGCGGATCTTGGATAGTCGTGAATTGCGCGAATGCGCAGCCGTCGCCCTGTCGGTGCTGGATCTCACCAATCTCAAGGATGATTGTACCAGCGCCGAAATCGAAGATCTCTGCGCGCGCGCCACCAGCCCGCTCGGTCATACCGCGGCAATCTGCATCTGGCCGCGGTTCATCGCCCAGGCGCGCGCCATTCTGGGCACTGAAAGCCCGGTGCGGATCGCGACCGTCGTGAATTTCCCCTCCGGCGATCTCGATGTCGCAACCGTTGTCGCCGAGACGCGGGCAGCGCTCGCCGATGGTGCCGACGAAATCGATCTGGTCATTCCCTACCGGGCATTCATGGCCGGTGATGAAGCAGCAGTGGAACGGATGATTGCGGCCGTGAGAGCCGAGATTGCTGCTCCTGCGCTTTTGAAGACCATTCTGGAAACCGGCGAGCTGAAAAGCGCCAGCCTGGTATCACGTGCGTCGCAGATCGCCATTGCCGGCGGCGCCGATTTCATCAAGACCTCGACCGGCAAGGTCTCGGTCAATGCGACGCTGGAGGCAGCCGATCTCATGCTGCAGGAAATCCGCGCCAGCGGCCGCAAGGTTGGCTTCAAACCAGCCGGCGGTATTTCCACGGTCAAGGATGCAAGCCTTTATTTCCGCCATGCCAGTGCAATCATGGGTGAGGATTGGGTGATGCCGTCGACCTTCCGGTTTGGCGCATCTGGCCTGTTCAACGATATCCAGGCAATCATGACCGGCGAAAAGGCCACCGGACAAAAGGCAGACAGCCAGACGAGCAGCTATTGATCATGCAGCCCGTGGAGATCATTCGTCGCAAACGCGACGGTGCCGAACTCTCCGATAGCGAACTGCAGGCCTTCATTCGTGCGCTTGGCCGGGACGAATTGTCGGAAGGTCAGATCGCGGCCTTTGCCATGGCCGTTTTTCTGCGCGGCATGAGCGACGCTGAGACCGTGGCGCTCACGCTTGCCATGCGCGACAGCGGCACGGTGCTCTCTTGGAAAGGGCTGGGGCGACCGGTCACCGACAAGCATTCCACCGGTGGGGTCGGCGACAACGTCTCGCTGATGCTGGCGCCGATCGTCGCCGCCTGCGGCCTAGCCGTGCCGATGATTTCCGGCCGGGGCCTCGGCCATACCGGCGGTACGCTCGATAAGCTCGAATCGATCCCGGGCTACAATATCGCGCCTTCCGCCGAGGAATTTCGCAGGCTGGTCGATACAGTCGGCTGCGCCATCATCGGCCAGACTGCCGATCTCGCACCCGCCGACAAGCGGCTTTATGCCGTGCGCGACGTCACCGCTACAGTCGAATCCATTCCGCTGATCACTGCCTCTATTCTGTCGAAGAAACTGGCAGCGGGGCTCGAAAGCCTCGTGATGGATGTGAAGTTCGGCAATGGTGCCTTCATGGACAGCGCCGAAGAGGCGAGCATTTTGGCGCGCAGCCTGGTCGCGGTTGCCAATGGTGCTGGGGTCAAGACCACGGCGCTGTTGACCGATATGAACCAACCGCTGGCCGATGCCGCAGGTAACGCCGTCGAAATCGCCAATGCCGTGGCTTTCCTTAAAGGCGAAAAGGCGGGCCGCCGGTTGGAGACGGTGACGCTCGCGCTCGGTGCCGAGATGCTGGTCAATGCGGGCGCGGAGACGGATCTTGACCAGGCGCTGGCGCGCTGCCGCCAAGTGCTTACGAACGGTGCTGCCGCCGAGCGTTTCGGGCAGATGGTCCATGCCCTCGGCGGGCCGGCGGATTTCCTTGAGCGAGCGGAGCATTATCTGCCAAAGGCCCCGCTGGTTATTCCGGTCCTTGCCACGGCTTCCGGCTTCCTCTCCAGCGTTGCCAGCCGCGACATCGGCATGGCCGTCATCGACCTTGGCGGTGGCCGCCGCCGCGCCACTGACCGCATCGATCATGCCGTCGGCTTCAGTGACTTCCTGCCGGTCGGCACCCCTATTGCCAGAGGGGATGTGCTTGCACTTGTCCATGCCAATGACGAGGTTAGCGCGACTCGTGCCGCGCAGGTGATTGCCAGCAGCTTCGTCATCGGGGAAGACCAGCCGGCGCGACGGGAAGATATCGCCGAGCGGATCAGTTCTCGATCGTGAATTGCACCCGGTCGGCGGGAAAGCGCGTCACGGCATATTGCACCGGCACGCCATCAATATCCGTATTCAGCGCCTTGGCGATCATGACGATCGCCCCGGGCGACAGGCCGAGTACGTCGCGGTCGCCGGGATCGGCATGCACGGCGCTGATTTCGGTGCGCAGCCGGAGATAATCGCCAAGACCACAGGCGGCAAAGGCTGCGGTGATTGAGCCGCTCTTGCGATAGGCAGCATCGATGCCCTCGAAACGGGGTAGCGGAAACCAACTGGTCGACCGCGAGACAGCCTGGCCATCGGCCTTGCGCAACGCTTCGAGGCGCATGACTGGAGTGCCAGCCTCCAGGCGCAAATGATTGGCGATGTCAGCATCGGCAGGTTCGATAGCACTGTCGAGCAGCAGGCCTTCCACGGCTCGGGCCTGGTCGCCAATCCCAGGCGTAAAGCGAGTGCGCTTTGATATCGGAAAATTGATCCGGTCTCGTCGCTCGATCAGCGTGCCGCGACCCTGCATCGCACGCACGATGCCTTCCTGGGCAAGGGCTGCCAGAGCGCTGCGCACCGTATGGCGATTGACCCCGAATTCCGCCGCCAGAACCGCCTCCGGCGGCACCATCCCCGTGGCGTCATAGGCGCCGTCACTGATCGATACGCGGATGCGATCGGCAATCTGACGCCATAGCGCAACGCCGGTCTGTCTTTCGATCGTTTTTGGCCCCACCCGCTTTTTCCCCTCATGTCACATGCTTGTCATTCAAGCTGGATATTTATAGGATGAATTTGTATGGTTGTCTATATAAATAGACAAATTACTTTGAAACAGGAGAAGGCAATGGCGGCGCAAGCGCAAAATGCGGGTCCTGATCACAGTGCTCGAAAACGGGTCGTGGATCTCTTGGCGGCTGCAAGTCTGTCGGAGCTAAAGGCGCTCTGGGCCGAACTGCCGGAGCCACCACAGGCGCAGTTCCTGCGCGGACCGGAAACGGGCTTGGTGATGGTGCGCGGGCGCATCGGCGGCGGTGGCGCGCCGTTCAATCTCGGTGAAGTCACGGTGACCCGTGCAACGTGCCGATTGGCCTCAGGCCAGGTCGGTCACGCCCAGGCGCTCGGCACGTCCAAGGAAAAGGCCAGGCTGTCGGCAATATCAGATGCGCTTTGGCAGGATGAAGCATACCGCGACCGTGTCGAGGCGCTGCTGGTCTCTGTCGAGCGCCGCATTGAGGAGGCCGACCGCCGCAAGGCGGAAGAGGTAGCGGCAACCAAGGTCGATTTCTTCACCATGGTCAGAGGAGAAGACTGATGCTGGACGCAGATAGCTTGATCGGCGGCTTTTCGAACCCGGTCTTCGATGCGCAGACGGTATTTCGTGCCGTCATGGATGGCATGGCTCGTCCGGGTAGCCGCCAGACGATAGGGCTCGGGCTGCAGCCGCCGGCGCCGTTTGGCTTGGCGCAGGCCGCGATTGCGCTGACGCTTTGCGATGTCGACACGCCCGTCTGGTTAAGCACAGGCCTCGCCAAAGGAGCGGTGCCGAACTGGCTGAGTTTTTACACCGGTGCCGTGACGGTGCCGCAAAAGGCCGATGCGCATTTCGCCTTCTTCGAAGGTGGCAGTCCGCTGCCCGCCTTCGGACAATTCTCGGGCGGCACTCAGGACTATCCCGACCGCTCCGCCACCCTCGTCTACGAACTGCCGAGCCTTGATGGCGGTGATGTGCTGGTTCTGACGGGTCCCGGCATCGAGGATAAGGCGACTGTCGCGCCGCATCATCTGCCTGAGGGTTTCCTGCGCCAGTGGCAAGACAATCGCGCCCTGTTTCCGCGTGGGGTGGATGTCGTCCTCACCGCCGGCCGGGATTTCCTTTGCCTGCCGCGCAGCTGCGCAATCGCTCTTAAGGAGGCGTGAATGTATGTTGCCGTAAAGGGTGGCGAAGCCGCCATCGCCAATGCTCACCGCCTGCTGGCCGACCGCCGTCGCGGTGACCGCACACTTCCTGCCATGACCGTCGAACAGATCGTCGAGCAGTTGGCACTGGCCGTCGGTCGCGTCATGGCCGAGGCCTCGCTCTATGACCGCAAGCTGGCGGCGCTTGCCATCAAGCAGGCCCGGGGCGACATGATCGAAGCGATCTTCCTGCTGCGCGCCTATCGCACCACTCTGCCGCGTTTCGGCCTGTCGGAGCCTGTCGATACTGGTGCCATGCGGATCGAGCGACGCATTTCCGCGACCTATAAGGATCTGCCCGGCGGCCAGTTGTTGGGGTCGACCTTCGATTATACCCATCGTCTGCTCGACCCCGCGCTGCTGGATGAAGAGGAGACCGAGCAACCATTGCGCAAGCCCGATCTCGGTGAGCCGGCCATGCGGGTCTCGGATATTCTTTCCGGCGAAGGACTGATCGAGCCGGATGGCGACATGCCTGAAGATCATCTGGCCGGTGACATCACCCGCGAGCCTATCGAGTTCCCGATGGCCCGCGATCTGCGCTTGCAATCGCTGGCGCGCGGTGATGAAGGCTTCCTGCTGGCGCTCGCCTATTCCACCCAGCGCGGCTATGGCCGCAGCCATCCCTTTGCCGGTGAAATCCGCCTGGGCGAGGTCGAGGTGGAGTTGGATGTGCCGGAACTCGGCTTTGCCGTGTCGCTCGGGCGTGTTCAGGTGACGGAATGCCAGATGGTCAATCAGTTCAAAGGGTCATCCAAGGCGCCGCCGCAGTTCACCCGTGGTTATGGCCTGGTTTTCGGCCAAAGCGAGCGCAAAGCCATGGCAATGGCTCTCGTCGATCGGTCCTTACGCGCCTCTGAGCTTGGCGAAGATATCGTGGCACCAGCCCAGGATCAGGAATTCGTTCTGTCCCATTGCGACAATGTGCAGGCGACCGGTTTCGTCGAACATCTGAAGCTGCCGCATTACGTGGATTTTCAGGCGGAACTGGATCTGGTTCGCCGCATGCGTGCCGAGCACGAACAGGCGCGCCAACAGGGGCTCGGCCTCAGCGAGGCGGCAGAATGACCGGCAACTCAATCGTGTTCGGAATACCAGAAGGCGCAGAGCGTCGACATGCCCAGCATGAGCGTCACAAAGATGGCGAACATCATTTCGATTTCCATGTCTCTGTCTCCCTGCACTCTTTGATTGAAAAGCATGTTGTCTTGGAGGGTAACGCAGAATGATTACGGAAGTTTCACCGATGGATGAATTAGCCTCCTATAATTTTGCCTATCTCGATGAGCAGACCAAGCGGATGATCCGCCGGGCCATCCTGAAGGCCATCGCCATTCCCGGCTATCAGGTGCCGTTTGCCTCGCGCGAAATGCCTATGCCTTACGGCTGGGGCACCGGCGGCGTGCAGGTGACGGCGGCAATTCTCGGGCCGGACGATGTGCTGAAGGTCATCGACCAGGGGGCTGACGACACCACCAATGCCGTCTCCATCCGCGCCTTCTTCCAGAAGGTCGCCAATGTCGCGGTCACCACCCATACCAGCGAAGCCTCGATCATCCAGACCCGCCACCGTATCCCCGAGGAAAGGCTGCATGCCGGCCAGGTCCTGGTCTATCAGGTGCCGATCCCCGAGCCGCTGCGCTTCCTCGAGCCGCGCGAGACAGAGACCCGCAAGATGCACGCGCTCGAGGAATACGGCTTGATGCATGTGAAGCTCTACGAGGACATCGCCCGCAACGGCCGCATCGCCACGACCTATGCCTATCCGGTCAAGGTCGCCGGTCGCTATGTGATGGACCCGTCGCCGACCCCGAAATTCGACAATCCGAAAATGCACCGGTCTGAGGCCCTGCAATTGTTCGGTGCCGGCCGGGAAAAGCGGATTTATGCCGTGCCGCCCTTTACCGATGTCGTCAGCCTCGATTTCGAGGACCATCCATTCGAAATCCAGCGCTTCGACAAGCCCTGCGCCCTGTGCGGCGCCGAGCATGTTTATCTCGACGAGGTGATCCTCGACGACAAGGGCGGGCGGATGTTTGTCTGCTCCGATACCGACCATTGCGAGGACCGCCGGGCGCATGGCCATCGCGGCGAGATGCTTGCCGATCCCGACACTGATCCCACCCATGAGGAGGCCGCGCCATGAGTGAACAAGCAATGAGCGAGCAACCGCTTCTGAAGGTCCGCGACCTCTCGAAATTCTATGGCCGGCGGATCGGCTGTGCCAATGTCTCCTTCGATCTCTGGCCCGGTGAAGTGCTGGCCGTGGTGGGCGAATCCGGCTCCGGCAAGACTACGCTGCTTTCCTGCCTCTCGACCCGGCTGATGCCGACGACAGGCAGCGTCGACTACCGTATGCGTGACGGCGCCTATCGCGAACTCTATCACATGAGCGAGGCCGAGCGCCGCTTCCTGATGCGCACCGATTGGGGCTTCGTCCATCAGAACCCCGCCGATGGCCTGCGCATGACCGTGTCGGCCGGCGCCAATGTCGGCGAGCGGCTGATGGCCGTGGGCGAGCGGCATTACGGCAATATCCGCGCCACCGCCACCGACTGGCTGGAGCGGGTGGAAATTGCGTCAGACCGCATCGACGACCAACCGCGCGCCTTTTCGGGCGGCATGCGCCAGCGCCTGCAGATCGCCCGCAATCTCGTGACCAATCCTCGTCTGGTCTTCATGGATGAGCCGACCGGCGGCCTGGATGTGTCAGTTCAGGCCCGGCTTCTCGACCTGGTACGTGGTCTGGTCGCCGATCTTGGCCTGTCGGTCATCGTCGTCACCCACGATCTCGCCGTCGCAAGATTGCTGTCGCACCGGATGATGGTGATGAAGGATGGCCATGTCATCGAGCAGGGCCTGACCGACCGGGTGCTGGACGATCCGCGCGAGCCTTACACCCAGTTGCTCGTTTCCTCGATCCTGCAAGTGTGATTGGAGCACCCATGCCCACGCCTCTTATCGTTTCCGATGTCGCCAAAAGCTTCACGATGCATCTGCGCGGTGGACTGGTTCTGCCTGTCGTGCGCAATGTCAGTTTTTCCGTCGAAAGCGGCACCTGCAGCGTGCTGGGCGGACCGTCCGGCATTGGCAAAAGCTCGATCCTGAAAATGCTCTACGGCAACTATGCCGTCGATAGCGGCCAGATCCTGGTGCGCCATCACGATGCGGTAGTCGATCTCGCTTCGGCCGCGCCGCGTATGGTGCTGGACATCCGCCGGGACACGATGGGCTATGTCAGCCAGTTCTTGCGCACCGTGCCGCGTGTGTCGGCGCTTGATGTCGTTGCGCAGCCGCTGACAGCGCGTGGCGCCTCCGTCGAGGAGGCGAGGGCGGTGGCGAGCGATCTCCTGGCCAAGCTGAACCTGCCACAGGCGCTCTGGCAATTGCCGCCCGCCACCTTCTCCGGTGGCGAACAGCAGCGCGTCAACATCGCTCGCGGCTTCATCACCGATCACAAGATCCTGCTGCTCGATGAGCCGACCGCGTCGCTCGACGCGAAGAACCGGGCGGTGGTGATCGAATTGATTGCCGCGAAGAAGGCTGCTGGCGTGGCGATGCTCGGTATTTTCCACGATGAGGAAGTGCGCGAGGCCGTTGCCGACAACATTCTCGACGTCTCGCAGTTTTCGCCCCGGAGTATTGCCGCATGAGCACCCGTCTTGGCATCGAGCCTGTTATCCATCCGAGCGCCAGCGTAAAAGACAGCACGCTCGGCCGCTACTGCGAAGTGGCGGAGCGCACCCGGCTGGATGAAGTCGAGATGGGCGACTATTCCTATATCATGCAGGATGGGTCGGTCTGGTGCGCGACGATCGGCAAATTTGCCAATATCGCCGCCAGCGCCCGCATCAATGCGCCCAATCATCCGACTTGGCGGGCGACGCTGCATCATTTCACCTATCGCGCCGCCGACTATTTCGAGCGCGCTGACATGGACGCGGACTTCTTCGCCTGGCGGCGGGAAAACCGGGTGATGATCGGCCACGACGTCTGGATCGGCCATGGCGTTACCATTTTGCCGGGCGTGACGATCGGCAATGGTGCGGTGATCGGCGCCGGCGCGGTCGTCTCGAAACCCGTTGCGCCTTACACCATCGTCGGCGGTGTGCCGGCCAAGCCGATCAAGCCGCGCTTCGCGCCTGGCATCGGCGAGCGCATGGACCGGCTTGCCTGGTGGGATTGGGACCACGAGCGGCTGCATGCGGCCTTGGCTGATTTCAGATCCATGTCTGCGGAAGAGTTTTTGACCCGACACGAAGTATCGTTTCCAGTATAGGAGTGCCCCTGAATGATTTAACAAAAATGTCATGAAACTGACATTGGTGCTTCACTTGCTTGGTCTATAGCTCGCTTCAATTTGGACATGAGGTCGGACGGGGCGCATGAATTTTGAACTGACCGAGGTAACGCGACGTTTCGGCAAGAAGACTGCCGTCGAAGCCGTGACCCTGTCCATTCCGCATGGTCAGATGGTCGGCATCATCGGTCGGTCCGGTGCCGGAAAATCGACCTTGCTTAGGATGATCAACCGGCTTGCTGATCCCACCTCCGGCTCCATGCGGTTTGGCGATCAGGATGTGTCGCGGCTCAAGGGTGCTGCCCTGCGCAACTGGCAGCGCGATTGCGCGATGATCTTCCAGCAGTTCAATCTGGTGCCGCGTCTGGATGTGCTCACCAATGTTATGCTGGGGCGTCTCAACCATCGCTCGACGGTGCTGAGCCTGCTCAATGTGTTCACCCGCGAAGAGCGGATCATGGCGATCGCGGCGCTGGAGCGTCTGGGTATCGAACAGACGGCGATGCAGCCGGCGGGCACCTTGTCGGGTGGCCAGCAGCAGCGTGTCGCCATCGCCCGCGCCTTGATGCAGGCCCCGAAAATGGTGCTCGCCGACGAGCCGATTGCTTCGCTGGACCCGCTGAATGCCAAGATCGTCATGGATGCGCTGCGCGACATCAACGAGCGCGAAGGCATTACGGTGATCACCAATCTGCACACGCTGGATACGGCGCGCGCCTATTGCGAGCGGATCATCGGCATGGCGGCGGGACGGGTGGTGTTCGACGGTCCGCCCGAGGCGCTGACGGCTGACGCGGTGGAGGCGATCTACGGCACCGGCCAGGACGGATCGGCCATCGACGAAAGCATGACCTCGACGACCATTCGGCTGCCGAAGCCGGATCTGGCCCTGTCGTCCCATGCGCCTTTATCGATGGCGGTTCCGGTAAACTGAGCATTTCCAGGAAAAGTGTGAAGCGGTTTCCCGTTCGGAAATGCGTGAAGATAACGGGATCAATCGCGAAGCCATGACATCAATCGACTTCGCCTGAAGGCTTCGGTCTTCCGGTGCTGCCTTCGCTTGCCCGCGTCAAAGGCACTTTCTGACATCACAGGGACAGATCCGGATTTGGCGGAAAACCAGGCCGGAAAACCAGGAGAGAGACCATGTTGAAGAAAATCCTGCTTGCATCGGTGACGCTTCTGTCGCTGGCCGGCGTAGCTGCTGCGGAAGACCTGAAGGAATTCCGCATCGGCATCCTCGGCGGCGAAAACGAAGCCGACCGTCTGCGCAACTATAACTGCCTGTCGGACGGCCTGAAGAAGCAGTTCGGCTTCACCAAGGTTTCGCTCTTCCCGGCCTCCGACTATGACGGCGTCATTCAGGGCCTGCTCGGCGGCACGCTCGATTATGCCGAGCTTGGCGCCTCCGGCTACGCCAAGGCCTATCTGGCCAATCCCAAGGCTGTCGAGCCGATCCTGACCACCGTGCAGACCGACGGCTCCATGGGCTATTACTCGATCATGGTTGCCCGCAAGGACAGCGGCATGACCAAGGTCACCGACATCAAGGGCAAGAAGCTCGGCTTTGCCGATCCCGATAGCACCTCCGGCTACCTGATCCCGACCGTGACCCTGCCCGACGCGCTCGGCGGCAAGCCAGTCAAGGATTACGTCGCGTCGACCGGCTTCGGCGGCGGTCATGAAAATCTGGTTCTCGAAGTGCTGAAGGGCACCTTCGATGCCGGTACGACCTTCGGTTCCGGCGTCGGCAACTTCAAGGACGGCTATACGTCGGGCAACCTGCGCAAGATGGTCGACAAGGGCGTTCTCAACATGGACGACCTGGTCGAACTGTGGAAGTCGCCGCTGATCCCGAACGGCCCGATCGTTGTTCGCTCGTCCATGAGCGATGACATGAAGACCAAGATCAAGGCCTATATGATGGCCCTGCCGAAGACCGACGCAGCCTGCTTCGCCGCCATCGAAGGCGGCGATTTCAAGGGCTTCGCAGAGGTGAATGTCGATTTCTACAAGCCTGTCATCGATGCCCGCAAGGCCACCATCGGCGGCTGATAGCTCCGCTTAAAGACGAGCCGCCGGCATGATGCCGGCGGCTTCTCCATTTTACCCATTTCGGAAAGTGTCCGATGAGCCATACCGCCGGATTGTCCCTGCTGAGCGATCAGGGCCGCGTGATCGAAAGCCACTGGAACGCGCTTGCCAGAACCCGTCGCCTCTATACGCTGGCCGGCCTTGCCGTACTGCTTCTGGCGCTGTCGGGATCGCTCTGGTTTGCCAACGACACCAATTCGGGGAAGTTCCTCGACCGGCTGCCGCATCTGTTCGATTTCGTGGAGACGCTCATTCCCCGCGATGGCCGCGAGATCTGGCGGGCGATGTTCGACCTGCCGTCGCCCTATGACGATGGCAGCCTGAAATACAATTATCCGGAAGGGCGCTTCTACATTACCCAGACGCTCTACATCCCTGAATATTTCTACAAGATGATCGAGACGCTGAACATTGCACTGGTCTCGACGCTGCTGGGTGGCATGCTCGGCTTCTGCCTGTCCTTCATGGCTGCGCGCAACATGATGCCGAGCAAGTGGGTGCGCTGGCCGGCACGGCGGTTCATGGAAGTGCTTCGCGCCTTTCCGGAAGTGGTCCTGGCTGGTTTCTTCCTCGCCATCCTCTCGCTCGGGCCGATCCCGGCGATGATTGCTGTGTCCGTCCATACGGTGGGCGCGCTCGGCAAGCTGTTTTTCGAAGTGGTTGAGAATGCCGATATGAAGCCGGACGAGGGCCTGCACGCCGTTGGCGGCAATTGGCTGGAGCGGCTGTGGTTCGGCATGGTGCCGCAGGTCATGCCAAATTTCATCAGCTACGCCCTGCTGCGCATGGAAATCAACGTGCGCGCCTCCACCATTATCGGTGCGGTCGGCGGTGGCGGCATCGGTGAACCCTTGCGTCTGTCGATCAGCCAGGGCCATGCGGCGAAAACTGTCGCCATCGTCATGCTGCTGCTGACGACGGTGATTGCCGTCGATCAATTCTCCGCCTGGCTGCGCCGCAAATTGGTCGGCGAACAGGCCTTCCATGTGGTCGCCTGAGGATTTGTCATGACCCATCTCTCCGCTGCCGACATGGACAAGATCGCCGCTCGCCATCCCGAGATCTTCCGCCGCAGCCTATTGCAGCGCTACAAGGTGCCTATCACCGTCTCGGTTCTGGCGCTCTATTTTGCCTTTTCCTGGTGGTTTTTTGCCGTTGGCAAGGTGATCTCCACCGCCAACTGGTCGATTGCCGGCAACTACCTGGCCGATTGGGTTTCCTACGAAATCCGTCCGGAAATCAATATTGCCGGCGACGGCGCCATCTCGATCGCCTATTCGCGCTTCGATCCTATCGGCCCCAACCCGAACCCGAACTGGCTGGTCACCCAGAAGGCGATGATGACGCGCACGACGGGTGCAGCAGATGCACCGGCCGCAGCCGCGCCGGCTCCAAAACCCTCCAGCTTCAATTTCATGGGCGCCGCGACGCAGCAGGCACCCGTCGAGGTGGCAGCGCCGACCACGCGGCAGGAGGAAGTGATCACCAAGGCCGATGTACGGCTCGGCGCTCATTCCTCGCTGCTGGTTGATCCTGCCAGTGTCGAACTTACGCGCGGAGCCGAAAGCGTCACCCTGATGCTCGACCGCAAGGCCGGCACTGTGCTTGCCGATGGCCCACTGCCGACCTGGGTGGAGCAGCGGGAGCGCGGCGGCCGCGTCATGGCCTATTTCGGTTTCGACGGCTGGGTCGACATCAGCGCCGACCGGGTGCGTGTGCGCAACCGCTTCTTTGGCTGGGCCAATTTCTTCTTTGACACCAATTCCGCTTTCTTCGGCAAATCGACCGGTGAGGTGATCAGCCTGGTGACATCGGGCGCCAGGCTCGATCCGGCCCAATCCAACCTGTCGCTCGCCTGGAACGACATTCTCTACAATCCATCCTGGCAGCATCTCGATGTCTGGACCAAGCTGGCGCAGACGCTTGTCATGGCCTTTGTCGGCACGGTCTTCGCCTCGCTGGTCGCCTTTCCCCTATCTTTCATCGCGGCGCGCAACATCACCCGCAACCGGCCAGTCAATCAGATCACCAAGCGTTTCTTCGATTTCCTGCGCTCGGTGGACATGCTGATCTGGGCGTTGTTTTTCACCCGCGCTTTTGGGCCGGGGCCGCTTGCTGGCATTTCGGCGATTTTCTTCACCGATACCGGCACCTTTGGAAAGCTCTATTCCGAGGCATTGGAGAATATCGACGACAAGCAGCGCGAGGGCGTGAAATCGGTCGGCGCCTCGCCGCTCGCGGTGCAGCGCTTTGGCATCCTGCCGCAGGTTCTGCCGGTATTTGCATCGCAGGCTTTGTATTTCTGGGAATCCAATACCCGTTCGGCGACGATCATCGGCGCGGTTGGTGCCGGCGGCATTGGTCTCAAACTCTGGGAGGCAATGCGCACCAACCAGAACTGGGAAAATGTCTGCTATATGGTGCTGCTGATCCTGCTGGTCGTGTTCGTCTTCGACGCGATTTCCAATCTGCTGCGTTCCAAACTGATCGGCGCGCAGCGCTGATCCGATTATTCCTCCATATTCGCGCGCATTGGTCGGGCGGAGCTTGTTTCATAGGCGTGAGAAAGGTCAAATGACGCTTCCTCATGCTGATTCTTAGGGTTGATGCCTTGCGTTACGCCATTTATTTCACGCCGCCCGCCGATGATCCGCTGACTCTCGTCGCAAGACACTGGCTTGGCCGGGATGCCTTCAATGGTGCGCTGGGCGAGCAGGCGCCGGTCGAAGGCTTTTCCGCCGAGGAGATCGCTGCACTGACCGCCGATCCGCGCCGCTATGGCTTTCATGCGACGCTGAAGGCGCCGTTTTCCCTGAAGGAAGGCGCGAGCGAAGCGGACCTGATCGAGGCTTTCGAGCGCTTCTGCGAAACAGTACCCGCGTTTGAGATCCCGAGCGCGGTGGTCGATCAGCTCGGTCCTTTCTTTGCCCTCGTTCCCGAGCATCGCCATCAGCCCCTGCAGGATTTCGCCGCCTCTGTGGTGGAGGCCTTCGAACCGTTCCGCGCACCCTTGAGCGAAGCCGATATCGCCAGGCGCAAGCCGGAAAAGCTGAGTGAGGGCCAGCGCGCGATGCTGACAAAATGGGGCTATCCCTATGTGTTCGAGGAATTCCGCTTTCACATGACCCTGACTGGACCGGTAGGGCCGGAGCAAAGTCCTGCCATGCGCGCCGCTCTCGAAGCCCGCTTTGCCGATTTTAATCGCCGACCGCTACCCGTTACCGGCCTTGGCCTTTTCATTGAGCCGAACCGTGGCGCTCCTTTTATCGTTCACCGCTGGTTGCCCCTTAAAGTTTGTCAGGGAAAAGTGGGAACCGGTTTTCCCGAAAAGACAAACGAAAACCAGACAGACGCTCGCAGGCGTGAAGGAAATCTCTGATGTCGAATGAAACTGTCTTCTCGAATGCCACCGTGGTGCTTGAAAGCGGATTGCTGCTCAAGGGAACCGTCGTGATCCGTGACGGCCTGATCGCCGAAATCTCCGAGGGTGCCAGCAGCGTGGGCGAGGACTTCGGTGGCGATTACCTTATCCCCGGCCTGGTCGAGCTCCATACCGACCATCTCGAATCCCACTATTCGCCACGCCCCGGCGTGCGCTGGAACAAGACGGCTGCGATCCAGGCCCATGATGCCCAGGTCGTCACGTCAGGCATTACCACCGTCTTCGATTGTCTGCGCATGGGCTCGGATGAAGATGGCGGCTTTGAAAAGGGCGAAATGCGCGACATGGCCGATGCCATCCAGGCCGCCGAGAAGGACGACCGGTTGCGTGCCGAGCATCTCCTGCATCTGCGCTGCGAAGTAGCCTCTGACAATGTGCTGGATCATTTTTCGGATTTCGAACAGGACCCGCATGTGCGGCTGGTCTCGCTGATGGACCATTCCCCGGGCCAGCGCCAGTTTCAGACCATGGATCAATACACGCTCTATTATAAGACCAAGAAGGGTTTGACCGACGAGGCTTTTGCCCGTTTCGTTGCAAAGCGGCTGGAGGCTTCGGCGCAATATTCCGGCGAGCATCGTGACACGCTCGCCCGCATCTGCGCCGAGCGCGGCATCACTGTCGCCAGCCATGACGACGCGACGCTGGCTCATGTCGAGGAGGCCAAGGGCCATGGCGTGCGGCTGGCGGAGTTTCCGACCAGTCTCGAAGCTGCTGATGCCTCGCATCAGGCCGGCATGAGTGTGCTGATGGGCGCGCCGAACGTGGTGCGCGGCGGCTCCCATTCCGGAAACATCGCCGCCACCGATCTGGCGGAACGCGGCGTGCTCGACGTTCTCTCGTCGGACTATATCCCGCTCAGCCTGTTGCACGCACCTTTTGTGCTGGCCCATCGCTACGAGGCGATCAGCCTGCCGCAGGCACTGGCCATGGTCACCTCGACGCCCGCCCGCACCGTTGGTCTCGATGACCGGGGTCGGATCGCGCCTGCCCTACGTGCCGACCTGGTTCGGGTGCGCTACAGCGAAAACCAGGGCGGCGTGCCTGTCGTGCGCTCGGTCTGGCGCCAGGGCAGACGGGTGGCGTAATGGCGCAATCTCCTGCCAAAGCCGACAGCCTTCCGGCTCAAGGCCGAATGGTCGTCGTGGTCGGCCCAAGCGGTGCCGGAAAGGACAGCCTGATGGCCTATGCCCGGCACCATTTTGCCGGGGTCACCACCGCCGAAAACAGGGCCGTGCATTTCGTGCAGCGCGTGATCACCCGACCCGCCGATGCCGGCGGTGAGGACCACCTTCCCGCCACACCGACCCAATTCGACGATATGAGGGCCGCCGGCCGCTTTGCCATCGATTGGGATGCCCATGGTCTGAGCTACGGCATTCCGGAAGAGGTGCATAGCTGGCTATCGGATGGTGGAGTGGTGATTGCCAACGGCTCACGCTCGGTCCTGCCGCAGTTCCGCGAGGTGTTTCCGCAGCTGACGGTGGTCAATATCACCGCGCGCCCTGAGGTTCTGGCCGATCGGCTGGAAGCGCGGGGGCGGGAGAGCCGCGAAGATATCCTGCAGCGGTTGCAGCGCGGCTCGCCCGATATCAGCGGTGACTATCCCGTTGTTACCATCGACAATTCGGGCGCGCTCGATGAGGCCGGACGGCATTTTGTCGGCGCGATTGAAGCCCTGCTGAAGGCGTGATAGATCCCTTATCCGCGTTACTGGCGAATAAAAGCGTGATGGGAAGGATGGCGTGGCCAGCAGTTTTGTGGCGCTCTTGATCCCACTGCACACTTGAAGATGGAGCACCATCGGGAAGCGCGGCGCTTGTGTTTTCATGAGCAAGCGATCAGCGGATGTCCGCGGCCGTACGCCTGGGCAATTTCCTCTTTTGATGGAGATGCCGTATGACGATGCTTGCAACTTTATTTGCCATAGCCACCGCCCTTCTGGTCGGCGCAGCAAGCCCTGGGCCGAGCTTTCTTCTCGTCAGCCATCTAGCCATGACCCGATCCAGGAAGGCCGGCCTGATGGCGGCGCTGGGCATGGGCACAGGCGGACTGGTGTTTGCGCTGCTGGCGCTTGCCGGATTGGCGACCTTGATCACCCAATTCGGTTGGTTGCACCGGCTGTTGCAGATCGCTGGTGGCCTTTATCTCGTCTCCATGGCGTGGAGGCTGTGGCGCGGTGCTTCACAACCAATCGAGCAGCAGATGCAAGGTGAAATGCCCGCGTCTCTGGCCCGGACCTATGGCACCGCCTGCCTGACGCAGATCAGCAATCCCAAAACCGCTATTGTTTATGCCAGCATTTTCGCGGCCCTGCTGCCGTTCCGGCCAGATCAGATGCTCGTTCTGCTGTTACCGGGCGTGGTTTTTCTGGTGGAGGCGGGATGGTATGCGCTGGTCGCGCTGGTGTTCTCGGCGCCGATGCCCCGCCGTGCCTATCTGGCAGCCAGGAAGCCGCTGGATCGTCTGGCGGCCCTGGTGCTCGCAGGTCTCGGACTGCGGCTGGTCATCGAGGGCGTGAGAACCTGATCTGCATTTTGAGTCTGTCAGGTTCAGATCGAACCAGACAGACACTCTTTTCTCTGTTTTCGGTTGTCATTTCGGGAAAACCGGGTTCCACTTTTCCCTGACAAACTCTAGCGAAGCGGGGTCTTTGCCGCGCTGTTGGTGGCACCCGTATCCTTTGCCGCCAGCTGCTTCCAGGTGTTCTGCTGGTTCATCATCGTGCGGAGATAGGCGAGATTGGCCTGAGCCTGGTCGGGCGAAAGCTCGGCCCGGGCGATCCGGTCTGCTTCGTCGAAGCGTCCTTGCAGGCCGACGACAAGAGCAAGGTTTTGGCGGATGCGGCTATCTGCGCCGGGCTGCTGGGCTGCGGTGCGAAGATAGGTTTCCGCCGTCTTCAGGTCGCCGCCGAGCAGGTAGGACATGCCCATATTCGACAGGACTGAGGGCTCGTTCGGCTGGATCTGTAGGGCCTGCTGATAGGCGGCGCGGGCTTCCTGGGTGCGACCGAGTTGGTCGAGGACGGCGCCCTGGGCCGAATAGAGCCGCCAATCGGGCCGATCTGGCGTCTGGGCACGGGTAATGGTGGTCAGCGCCTGTTCCAACTGGCCAGCTGCTGCTTGCGCTTTGCCGTAGGCCGCAAGCACTGTGCGGTCGGACGGATTGGCAATAACAACTTGCTGCATGACGGACAGCGCCTGCGGCGCCCGGCCGCTCATCTGCAGCAGATTGGCATAGGCAATGCCGATCTGGGCGTTCTTGCGGTTCTTTTCATAGGCTCGGCCCATGGTATCCGTGGCCACGGCAATTTCACCAGGCGTCATCTGCTCGACCGGCTTGGTCATGGCAGGGATAGAGCCGGTCGACATGTTGTCGGTCTTGGAGCCGTTCTGCGATGTGGTTGCGCAGCCGCAAAGGGTCAGCGCCAAGACAAGCGCCGTCAGAGCCGGACGACCAAGCCCTTTGCGGACCTGCCCTTGAACCTGCTCTGGAACCTGAACGCATGAACGCCACATGGCCATGTATACCCCCAAAAGCCTATGGTTACGGGGCGAATGATTCGTTCTCTTCCTCGCAACTCTGGCAAAAGCAATAATCTGTTAACCCTAATGGATTGTTAATTTCCGCTGTGTGAAGGTCTTTGGGCGGGAGGCGCCGACTGGCTGGTCATCCAGCAAAATCAGCAGGATCAAAAGAACCGGTTCTAAAGGATTTTGCTGTAAATTCTCGCTCCGAGAAGACGTGGAACCGCTAAAGGGCAATCATGGCACCCTATCAATATATCGAAAGACCCACCCCATTCCTGACCAAGGGCGGAAAATCCCTGCCGATCTTCGCGGTGACGCCGGCTCATATCGAAACGGGCGCCATCGACCCCGTCGCGCTGGATTGGGCGAAAAAGGCCGGATACAAGGCTGACGTGGGGTCGCTGCTGCTGATTCCGACCAGCGATGGCCAGTTGGGCGGAGCCCTGTTCGGGCTTGGCACGTCACCCGGCGAAAATCCCTTCCTGACCGGCAAACTGGCGCGTTCACTGCCCGGCGGCGATTGGCACATCGAAACCGCGCCCTTGACCGCTAACCGCCTGGTTATGGGCTATGGTCTCGGCAGCTACCGGTTCGAGCGCTACAAAGCCGACAAGTCGGATCATCCGAAACTGCTGATGCCGCAGGATGCTGACGCTGGTGACATCGCCCGCCAACTCGCCGGCGTTTTCCTGGCGCGCGACCTGATCAACACGCCGACCAACGACATGGGACCGGCGGACTTGGAAAAGGCCTTCCGCGATCTTGCCAGTCACTACAAGGCAGAGGTCAGCGTCGTCGTGGGCGATGAACTACTGCACCGCAATTTTCCGCTGGTACACACTGTCGGCCGGGCCAGTGCCCAGGCGCCGCGGCTGTTGGAGATGCGCTGGGGCAAGAAGGGCCATAAGAAGGTCACTTTGGTTGGCAAGGGCGTCTGCTTCGATACCGGCGGTCTCGACATCAAGCCTTCCTCCTCCATGTTGCTGATGAAGAAGGACATGGGCGGTGCCGCGAATGTGCTCGGCCTGGCGCTGATGATCATGGATGCCAAGTTGAAGGTCGATCTGCGCGTCATCGTGCCGGCCGTTGAAAACTCGATTTCCGCCAACGCCTTCCGCCCAGGCGATGTCTATACCAGCCGTCAGGGCCTGACGGTGCAGATCGACAATACCGATGCGGAAGGCCGGCTGATTCTCGCGGATGCCCTGACCTACGCCGATGAGGAGGAGCCCGATCTGCTGATCGACATGGCGACGCTGACGGGCGCTGCGCGGGTGGCACTCGGCCCGGATGTCCCGGCCTTCTTCAGCAATGACGATGGTCTGGCCTATGATCTGGCCGATGCAAGCCTGGAGACAGACGATCCCTTCTGGCGCCTGCCGCTGTTTCCCGGCTACGAGAAACTGGTCCGCTCGCAGATCGCTGATCTCACCAATGCGCCGGCCGGCGGCATGGCGGGCGCTATCACGGCAGCGCTGTTCCTCAAGCGCTTCGTCACCCGCACGGCAAGCTGGGCGCATTTCGACATCTTCGGCTGGGCCTCGCAGGACCGGCCTCATAGTCCTGTTGGCGGTGAAGCCCAGGCGATCCGGGCACTCTACCGCTATATCGGTTCGCTGAAATAAGTCGATTTGTGACCGTTCCAATTTGAATGAAAACACCCGGGCCTGCTTGCAGCGCCCGGGTTTTTTGTGTGATATGGAACGGAAGCGAAACGAGAGCGGAGCCGGCAATGAGCCTTGACCTGACGGCGACGGCGGCCCTGGGCCTGTGGCATCATGTGACGCTGCGCCAGGTGCAGGGCGATGGTCGCGATCTGACGCTGCGCCAGTTGTCGATTCTCTTGCATATATATCTCGTGCCGCCGCCGCACACGGTGCGGGGCCTTGCCGCGACGCTCAAGGTGACGAAGCCGGTCATCACCCGCGCGCTCAACACAATGGGCGAGATGGGCCTGGTGGACCGGGTGCGCGACGACATGGACAAGCGCAACGTCATCATCAAGCGAACGGTCGGCGGCGCGCTCTATCTGGAAAAACTGGGCGACCTGATCATCGATCAGGCGCGAACCGTAAGGACGTGACGATGGCGCCGGATCACAAGCTTGACCGCAGGCTGAACGCCTATAGACCCGATCTGGCCGATGCGGCTCTCGCCAGCCTTGTTGAGGCTGAGCGCTTCGTCGAGGGCATTCCTGCGCGCGTTACGGTGCCGGTCGCAGCCTTGCGTCCGCGTCCCGACCTTGCCAGCGGCATCGATACGGAATTGCTTCTGGGCGAGGAGGTCAAAGTCTTCGATCGTGCCGACGGCTGGGCCTGGGTCAAGGCTGTGTCCGATGGCTATGTCGGCTATCTCCCGGAGACTGCGCTCGGCCCTATCGAAGCGCCTCCGACCCATTGGGTGACGGTGCCACGCAGCTTTCTCTATACTGGCCCGGATCTGCGCTTTCCCAACCAGCTGGCGATCTCCATGGGCAGTCGCCTGACGGTGACGGGCGAAGCCGAAACCCGCGGCACGCGCTATTTTCTGCTGGATGACGGTCGTGCCGTGATCGCCGATCATTGCCGCTCCATCGGCACCCCTGCCGGCGTGGATTACGTCGCCGTTGCCGCCCGATTCCTGGAAACGCCCTATCTCTGGGGCGGTCGCAGCGGTCACGGCATCGACTGCTCCGGCCTCGTGCAGCTTTCCATGCTGATGTGCGGACTTCAGGCGCCGCGCGACAGCGACATGCAGGCCGCAGGTCTCGGTAACCCCATCGATAGAAGCGATCTTCGTCGCGGCGACCTGATCTTCTGGAAAGGCCATGCCGGTATCATGGAAGACGAACGCACGCTACTGCACGCCAACGGCCACACGATGAGCGTGGCCCGCGAAGATGTGGATGCGGCCATTGCCCGGATCGGCTGGCTCTACGAGCAGCCGACCGGCTATCGCCGGCCGGAGCGGATTGCTTAAAAGCTAGCAACCGTAACTAGCTAGACGAGGCGCATTAATGCGCCTCGTCCCAGTTAAGGGCAGCGCGGGCGTCAACCTTCAGCGGCACGCGCATGGCGATCGCCGGCATGGCGGCGTTTTCCATGGTCGAGACGATCACGGGCATGGCCGCCTCGATGGCCTCGTCTTCGACCTCGAATATCAGTTCGTCATGCACCTGCAAAAGCATCCGCGTCTTCTCACCAAGGCCGGCCTTGGCAAGCGCTGGCTCGACCTGAACCATGGCGCGGCGGATGACGTCTGCGGCCGAGCCTTGGATCGGTGCGTTGATCGCCGCCCGCTCGTTGAAGGCGCGCATCGACGGATTGGACGATTTGATCTCGGGATAATGGGCGCGCCGGCCGAAAATCGTCTCGACATAGCCATGCTCGCGGGCAAAGGCCTTGGTGGCTTCCATATAGTCCTTTATGCCGGGGAAGCGCTCGAAATACTTCTTGATATATTCGCCGGCTTCCGACCGCTCGATGCTAAGCTGGTTGGCAAGACCGAATGCGGAAATGCCGTAGATGATCCCGAAATTGATTGCTTTGGCACGGCGACGCACTTCCGAGGGCATGCCGTCTACGGGCACGCCGAACATTTCCGAGGCCGTCATCGCGTGGATGTCGACGCCATCGGCGAAGGCCTGGCGCAGCTGCGGAATGTCTGCGACATGGGCAAGCACGCGCAGTTCGATCTGGCTATAGTCCGCCGATAGCAGTTTATGACCCGGCGTGGAAATGAAGGCGGTGCGGATCTTGCGGCCTTCGGCGGTGCGCACCGGAATGTTCTGCAGGTTCGGTTCCGAAGACGACAAGCGCCCGGTGGTGGTTGCCGCCATGGAATAGGATGTATGCACGCGCTTTGTCTGCGGATGCACATAGCCGGGCAGGGCATCGGTATAGGTCGATTTCAGCTTGGTCAGCTGGCGCCAGTCAACGATCTTGCGTGGCAGCGGTTCGCCCTGAGCGGCAAGGTCTTCCAGCACCTGTGCCGAGGTCGACCATTGTCCGGTCTTGGTCTTGGTGCCGCCGGGCAGGCCCATGCGGCCGAACAGGATATCGCCCAATTGCTTCGGCGAGCCGATGTTGAAGCGTTCGCTGGCCAGTTCGTAGATCTCGTCTTCGAAGGCAGCTGCCTTCTGGGCGAGTTCGCCCGACAGGCGCGACAGAATCTGGCGGTCGATGGTGATGCCGCGCTCTTCCATTTCAGCCAGAACCGGCACCAGCGGCCTTTCCAGCCGCTCATAGACGCGGGCAAGGCCGGCAGCGGCAAGCCTTGGCTTCAGCACTAGCCAAAGACGCAGCGTCACATCGGCATCCTCGGCGGCATAGGCCGTTGCCTTGTCGATGTCGACGAGATCGAAGGTAACGAGCGATTTGCCCGATCCGGCCACCTCTTTGTAGGGGATCGGCTTGTGGCCAAGCCAGCGCTCCGACAGACTGTCCATGCCGTGGGCGCCGACACCGGCCTCCAGCACGTATGAGATCAGCATCGTGTCGTCGAAGCCCTTGATGGTAACGCCATGCCGTTTCATCACGAGGTAATCGTATTTCAGGTTCTGAGCCACTTTGAGGACCGATGGGTCTTCCAAGAGCGGCTTCAGCGCGGCAAGCGCCGCATCCATCGGCACCTGATTTTCCGCCAGCTTCAGCCCGTCGCTGAACAGGTCGTCACGGCCGGTCTTGTGGGCGAGCGGCAGATAGGCGGCGCGAATGGCCGCAGCCCCAGGCGATGGACCGTTTTCCTGGATGGCCAGCGACAGGCCGACGAGATCGGCCTGCATCGGATCGAGAGAGGTGGTCTCGGTGTCGAAGGCAACGACGCCGGTCTCTCTTGCGGCGGTAATCCAGCCCTGGAGTGTGGTGAGGTCGCGGATCGTCACGTATGTGGAATGGTCGATGGGCTGGCTGCCAAAGGCGGATTGCCGGGCTGCGGCAAGATCTGCAGGCGTTGCGCTACCAGCTGTGGCTTTCACCGGCGCTGCAGACGAGGCTGCGGCCTCGCCTGAGGCAGTCGGTTGCCCAGGAGCCGATGTATCGCTGTCGAGATCTGGTCCGTGGGCGGCTGCACCCCATTCCACAGGCACGACGGCCGGCTCGATGACGCTGGCATCGCAATCGCAGCTGTCGGCAACGCGGCGCGTCAGCGAGGTGAATTCCATGGTCTTGAGGAAGGCGACGAGCTTTGGCCCGTCCTGCTTTTCCAGCATCAGCGCGTCAAGCGGCATGTCGAGCGGCACATCGGTGCGCAGCGTTACCAATTGCCGCGACAGCTTGACGAGTTCGGCGCCAGCCAGGATGTTTTCGCGCCGCTTGTTCTGCTTGATCTCAGCGGCGCGGGCCATCAACGTGTCCAGATCGCCATATTCCTCCAGCAATTGCGCCGCCGTCTTCGGTCCAATGCCGGGAATGCCGGGAATATTGTCGGTGCTGTCGCCGGTCAGGGATTGCAGGTCGATCATTTTTTCCGGCGGCACGCCCCATTTCTCGATCACGTCGGGAATGCCGATCTGCTTGTCCTTCATACTGTCATACATATGGACATTGGCGGTGACGAGCTGCATCAGGTCCTTGTCCGACGAGACGATGGTGACGTCTGCGCCGATGGCTTCCGCCGCCCTTGCATATGTTGCGATAATATCGTCGGCCTCGAAGCCTTCAGTCTCGATACAGGGCAGGTTAAAGGCGCGGGTGGCTTGGCGGATCAGCCCGAACTGCGGCACCAGTTCTTCCGGCGGAGCAGAGCGATTGGCCTTGTATTCCGGGTAGATATCCTTGCGGAAGGTCTTCGACGAATAGTCGAAGATCACAGCCAGATGGGTGGGCGTCACGCCGACGGAGGTGTCGCGCGCCTCGGTCAACAGTTTCCACATCATGTTGCAGAAACCGGAGACTGCGCCGACCGGCAAGCCGTCGGATTTGCGGGTCAGCGCCGGAAGCGCATGGAAAGCCCGGAAGATGAAGCCGGAGCCGTCGACAAGAAAGAGATGATCGCCTTTTTTCATGGGCAAAGGGATAGCGCGCCGGCCCGAAAAGGTCCATGCTTCCGTCACGGTTTGCCCGCTGTTTTACCGTCGTGCCATAGAGCGTCTTTTGATGATGGTGACTTTCTGTCTGATCGGAGGATTGACCAATGCGCCGCAAGGAGCTTGTTTCCGCAAGTATCGTATTTCTCGTGGTCGCTCTTAGCTCCAGGAACGATTCAGGGAGCCTATTCGCGATCAAATTGTTAGGCTTTCTCGCTATTCTCCTGGCCGTTTTTTGGGTAGAGCGTCGATGGCCGTGGGCAAAGTGGGTGAAGGGCGAAACATTCAGCATCGGTTATACCGCCGCTCTCGGATTGTTGATCGCCCTCGAAGCGACCCTTTTGACCTATCATGCCGGTCGGTCTTTCATCGAAAGTCTGGAAGGGTTCGCGCTGACGCTCCTGTTATTCCTCATTTTTTCTCTCGGTTTGGCGCTTCTGCGTAATCGCCGCATCATCAAGTGACGATTTTCCTGTGTCATCACGAAAAGCTTACCGGATTGTAATCCTTGCTCCCTTGAAAAGACACATTTGCTGGCGCATTTACTAGTCACCGGCGCATGATTGGCGCCGCGGTCTGAAAGCCGGCTCGTCCCCCGCCGCTTCAGACTTCAGGACAAAGGCCTTATCCCCCCTCTCCGGGCCTTTGTCCCCTGTTACGAAAGTCGTCACGGCGCCGCCTCCGGCCGTGGCGACTTTTCTTTTTTGGGTGGTGCCTCCCAAAGGCTGTCGCCGGGACGGCGGCCGGATTGCCTCATTTCAGAAACCGGCCTATCATTCCGCCATGGTCTTTGATCGCCGGCAATCACCAACCTATCTCGTTAGCCAGCTCGCCAAGGAATTTGGCCGCGCTTTGCAAGCCCGTGCTGAAGGTCTGGGCTTTTCCGCCGGTCAGTTTCCGATCCTGCTGGAGCTGTGGCAGGAGCAGGGCTTAACGCAGAAGCAATTGCTCGAACGGGTCGATGTCGAGCAGGCCACTATGGCCAATACGCTGTCTCGCATGGAGCGTGATGGGCTGATTGATCGCAAGCCGCATCCCACGGATCGCCGCGCCCAGCTGATCTTTCTGACGCCAAGAGGCGAGGGGCTGCGCGATCAGGCAATTTCTGCCGCCTGCGAGGCCGATGACGCGCTATTTCATGGGTTCCGCCGCTTCGAGCGCGAATTGCTGCTCGAATTCATTCGCCAGGCGCTGGACAATGCGCGCCGGGCCGACACGGGTGGCAGTGCGGTAAATAGTTAGGTTTTCGTCTCGAAACCGTCAGCCTGATGGTCTATCGTCCCTGCCGATTTGAATAATCCAGGAAGAGCCCATGACCGATCTTGCCCCCATTCTCGCCGAGGCCGACAAGGCGCTGCCGCAAAGCCTCGATCGGCTTTTCGACCTCGTGCGTATTCCATCGATTTCCACCGATCCGGCCTATAAGGCCGACTGCCGCAAGGCGGCAGAATGGCTGTCGAAAGAATTAAACGACCTCGGTTTTACCGCCTCTGTGCGCGATACGCCCGGCCACCCCATGGTAGTCGGCCATCACGACGCGCTCGCTGCCAATGCTCCGCATGTTCTATTCTACGGTCATTATGATGTGCAGCCGGTCGATCCGCTGGAGCTTTGGGAAAACGATCCCTTCGCTCCGGCAATCAAGGAAATCGAGCCCGGCCGCAAGGTCATCACCGGGCGCGGCACCGCCGATGATAAGGGCCAGCTGATGACCTTCGTCGAAGCCTGCCGAGCCTATAAGGCCGTCCACGGCGGCTTCCCGATCAAGATCACGATTTTGTTCGAGGGTGAGGAAGAATCCGGCTCGCCATCGCTGAAGCCGTTCCTAGAGGCCAATGCCGCCGAACTGAAATGCGACTTTGCCCTGGTCTGCGACACCGGCATGTGGGACCGCGAAACACCCGCGATCGCCGCTGCTCTGCGCGGCCTGGTCGGGGAGGAAATCACAGTGACAGCCGCGGACCGCGATCTGCATTCCGGTCTGTTTGGCGGTGCTGCGGCCAATCCCATCCATATCCTGGCCAAGGTGCTGGCGGATCTGCACGACGAGACCGGTCGCGTTACCATCGACGGCTTCTATGAAGGCGTGGAAGAGACGCCAGCCAATATCAAGGCCTCCTGGGAAACGCTTGGCCGCACGGCCGATACCTTCCTGCGCGATGTCGGCCTGTCGGTTCCATCAGGCGAACAGGGCCGTAGCGTGCTGGAACTGACTTGGGCGCGGCCGACCGCCGAAGTCAACGGCATCACCGGTGGCTATACCGGCGAAGGCTTCAAGACGGTGATTGCATCCAAGGCCTCGGCCAAAGTGTCGTTCCGTCTGGTCGGCGACCAGAACCCAGACAAGATCCGCGAAAACTTCCGGGCCTTTGTCCGTGCTCGTATCCCGGCCGATTGCTCGGTGGAGTTTCATGAACACGGTGCATCGCCGGCTATTCAGCTACCCTATGACTCTGCATTCCTGACCAAGGCGAAATCCGCCCTGTCGGATGAGTGGCCAAAACCAGCAGAAGTGATTGGCATGGGCGGCTCGATACCGATCGTCGGCGATTTCCAGACCTTCCTCGGCATGGACTCGCTGCTGGTTGGTTTCGGCTTGGTGGATGACCGGATTCACTCGCCCAATGAGAAATACGAGCTCAACTCCTTCCACAAAGGCATTCGCTCGTGGATCAGGATCATTGACGCTCTGGCGAAGTGAGTTTGACAGCGTCCGGTATGCCTCATACCGGACGCTTCTCCTTGGACAGTGTCCTGAAAAGCAAAAAGGCCGGGGAGTGAACCCGACCTTTCCAAAACTCGCTTCCATCGCTGCCAGTACATCCGTGGTCAACGAAGCGCGAGGCTTCAACCTGAGAGCGGACCGGACTTTCGCCCTTGATGCCGCCTTGCCACCAGTGTCGCGCCAAATACCTAATTTAGAATTAAGCGTTGTCAGCGACGCCGGCAAAAAGACTGGCGGCTAGCCTCGTCTCTCACGTCTGATCCCTAAATGGTGTACCAAAACGGCAATTCAAGGGCCCAATGATATTTAGTAGGATCTTTTCGATTTGCGCTGCGATGTCTTGCCGGGACGGGCCAATCTTTCTAAAACCGAGCCATGAGCCTTAAATCTGTTCAAGACTTCTTTTCAGTGCATGCGCCAGAGATTGCCGTGATTGAAACGGCAGAGAGTTCCGCGACCGTTGCGCTGGCCGCTGAAGCCCATGGGGTCGCCCCGGACCAAATCGCCAAGACCCTGTGTCTCAGGGTGGGCGATACCACCATGCTGGTGGTCGCCGCAGGTATGCGGCGGCTGGATAATAAAAAGTTTCGTGAGAGGTTCGGCGGTAAGCCCCGCATGCTGGGCACCGAAGATGTGGTGGAACTGACCGGCCATCCAGTTGGTGGCGTTTGTCCATTTGGGCTTGCGACCCCGCTTGCGGTTTTCTGCGATCTGTCGCTGCAGGATTATGACATTGTCGTGCCCGCAGCCGGCGCCACCAATTCGGCAGTGAAGATAACGCCGCAGCGCATGGCCGAACTAACGGGTGCCGAGTGGGTGGACGTCTTCCAGTAAAGAAAGTGTGAGCATGAAAAAAGGCGACGCACGAATGCGCCGCCTTCCTCCTCGCTCCAACTGAATGGATTAGAGTCTGTCAGGTTCAGACTGAACCAGACAGACTCTAGATTGTTTTGTTTTCGTTTGTCTTTTCGGGAAAACCGGGCTCCACTTTTCCCTGACAAACTTTAGTACCAGCGGCGGCGCGGTTCCGGCTGCGACTGCGTGGCGACCAAATAACCAACAAAGGCGCCGACCAAAGCAATGCCGAGCAGAGCTGTCGATGTTGCCGTCGGATGTTCTCGCACGATGCCGGCAACGGAAGAGGCTTCTTCCTTTGCGTAGCGCGCGACGTCCTGGGCGCTGCGGGCAGCGTTGTTGAGGGCATGCGACGTGGAGCCGCGCACCTGATTGGCAACCGAATAGCTCTGTTCTGCCAACCGATCCTTCAGTTGGGCAACCTGAGCCTGAAGTTCGCGCATTTCCGCTTGCATACGCATGTTCTCAACCATGACTAACTCCCTGTTTTGTTTTCGGGGGACAAACGGTCCCATGTCCGTTTGGTTCCATTTTGCCCTCGAAAACACCGCAAAGAGCTGAGATCACCCAGTCTGCCTCGTCTTCCCTCTCTGCCCAAGACATTATAAGCAGGGGTTGACACGGCCAGCAGATCCACCATCCGGAGACGGCCAGCACGAAATGGCAGGCATGAAGAAGTCACGAAACCGCATCGAGCCGAGACTCGGGGAAACCGAGGACGAGGATGAAAACGAGATCAGGCTCGATAGCAGCGATCGCGTGACCGGCGGACGGCAGGCTTCGAAACGGTCATCGCTCTCCAGTTCCAGCACGTCTGCAAAAGGACACACACGCAGCGTCAAGCGAGAAAAGGCCCGCTCTGGCGGCTTTCTCGGTCTCATCAGGCGACTGTTTTACTGGTGCATCGTGCTTTGCATCTGGAGCACGATCGCGGTCGGCGGCGTGGTCGCCTATTTCGCCGCTCAAATGCCAAGCGCCAGTTCCTGGACCGTGCCGGCCCGCGCCCCGAATATCAAGATCGTCGCCGTCGATGGAACGCTGATTGCCAATCGCGGCGTTACCGGCGGCGAAGCGCTATCGCTGGACGAGATGTCGCCCTATATGCCGGAAGCAATCGTGGCGATCGAGGATAAGCGCTTCTACCATCATTTCGGCGTGGATTTCATCGGCGTCGGCCGTGCTTTCGTCACCAATATTCTGCTCGGTCACAAGGCCCAGGGCGGATCGACCATTACCCAGCAATTGGCCCGAAACCTGTTTCTGTCGCCGAAGAAGACCTTCGAGCGCAAGGTGCAGGAAGTGCTGCTGTCGCTGTGGTTGGAACAGAAATACACCAAGGACCAGATCCTTGCGATGTATCTGAACCGCGTTTATTTCGGCGATAATGCGTACGGCGTCGAAGCCGCCTCCCGGCGCTATTTCAATACCTCGGCCCGCGATATCAATCTTGGCCAGGCGGCACTTCTCGCTGGTCTGGTGCAGGCGCCGTCACGGCTGTCGCCGGTCAACGATCCCAAGCCTGCCCAGGAGCGGGCCAAGGTGGTGCTGGGCGCCATGCGCGAGCAGGGATACATTACCGATAGCGACTTCGACCGCGCTATGAAGCAGAGCCCCGACCATGCCAAGCGGCAGGCCGATGGCGCCGGCCAATATGTGGCCGACATTGTTGCCGGCCAGCTGAAGGGTCTGATCGGCGAGGTCAAGCAGGATATTGTTGTCACCACCACCATCGATCCGAGCCTGGAAGATGCCGCGCAAGCGGCAATCACGGCAACGCTCGACAAGGACGGCAAGAAATCCAATGCCTCGCAGGCCGCCCTTGTGGCCGTTGACGGCAATGGCGCGGTGCGCGCTCTTATCGGCGGCCGCGATTATGCCACCAGCCAGTTCAACCGTGCGGTAACCGCCAAGCGCCAGCCAGGCTCGGCCTTCAAACCCTTTGTCTATGCGACCGCGATGGAGATCGGCGATACGCCCGGCACGATCCGCAATGATGGGCCGGTCAAGATTGGCAATTGGACGCCTGAAAATTACGAGCAGAAATACAATGGGCCGGTGACGCTTGCCTATGCGCTGGCCCATTCGCTGAACACGGTCGCCGCGCAGCTGGTGGTGGAAGTTGGCCCGGACCAGGTGATCAAACTCGCCCATCGGCTTGGCATCGAGTCGGACCTGCAGAGCAATGCCTCGATTGCGCTTGGCACATCGGAAGTCTCGCTGCTGGAGCTGACCTCGGCCTACGCACCCTTTATGAATGGCGGCTACAAGGCGACGCCGCATGTGGTGAGCCAGATCGCCGATGCCAACGGCAAGGTGCTCTATACCGCCGATTACGGCGAGCCGCCGCGGGTGCTGAACCAGCAGGTCGTGACCGAGATGACCCAGATGATGGAAGGGGTGATGACCGAGGGTACCGGCAAGGCCGCCCGGCTGAAAAACTGGCAGGCGGCCGGCAAGACCGGCACGACACAGTCTTTCCGCGACGCCCTGTTCGTCGGCTTTACCAGCAACCTGACAACAGGCGTCTGGTTCGGCAATGACGACGGCACCCCGATGAAGAAGGTCACCGGCGGCGGGCTGCCGGCCAAGACCTGGAAGGACTTCATGACTGTCGCGCACAAGGGGCTGACGCCGGTACCGCTGTTTGGCGATCCGACACCGCAGCAGCCGGATGACAGCCCATCGCTGACGACGATGATCCAGCAGGTTCTGTCCGGCACGCCATCGACGCCTGCGGGTTCCGATCAGCAGGGCTCCGATCCCGTCGATGCGTTTCCGCCGGCGCCGCCAGCACCGGATGCGCAGCAGGGGCAGCCTCCTGCCGCCAACCAGCAAGGGGTTAATCCCAGAGTTTCTCCGGGTGCTGTGACCGCCTATCCGCAGCGTGATCAGGCCTATCCAGGCAATCAGCCGTATCCGGCCAATCCGTCGCAGCCGCGCCAGATGCCGCCACAAGGCCAACCAATGCCGGCTGGACGGCAGGTGCCGCAATACCAGCCGGGCGATCCGCGTCAGGGAGCTGTGCTGGAAGGTCGGGTGCCACCGGGTGCTGCGCGCCGCAAGGGCCCTGTCGAAGATGGCGATCCCTATCTCGATCCGGATGGTAATCCCTATGATCCGCGCGCGCGTCAGCCTTACGGCCCGCCAGGCGCGGCGCCGCCCGAGCCGGCATATGGTCAGGATGACGGGTACGCGCCGCCCGCAGATGTTGGAACGCCGGTTCGTCCGCAACCCGAGGGTCGCGTCAGCGGCAAAACGACATTGCTTGATGTGATCATGGGGCGCTAGTATAGGCGCTTCATTGACATGCAGTTTCGTGCCACAGGTTGGGGCAAGTCCGGCCTGTCACATCTGTCGGGATTTGGACCTGTTTACCCGCTGGTTTCGGCGGGTTTCTGGATAAAGCCCGGTTTTGCCGGAAATGCGCAAACTTGGTGCCCGCCGTGAATTTGGTGCCTTGCAGTCGCAAATTTCGGTTCTTATATAGCCCGCATAAGCCAGCGTCGCTGCGCAATCCCGTAGACCCAATCCACGTCGAGGGGCTGTCACCGGAATGCCTGTCGGGGGTTCGGACAGTCTGCTTCAAGGAGAGTATAAAATGGCAAAAGTAATCGGTATCGACCTTGGAACGACCAATTCCTGCGTCTCCGTCATGGACGGCAAAGATGCGAAGGTCATTGAGAATTCGGAAGGCGCACGCACCACGCCGTCCATGGTTGCCTTTTCGGACGACGGCGAGCGCCTTGTCGGCCAGCCGGCCAAGCGCCAGGCGGTCACCAACCCCACCAATACGCTGTTTGCGGTCAAGCGCCTGATCGGTCGCCGCTACGAGGACCCGACCGTCGAGAAGGACAAGGGCCTGGTGCCTTTCCCGATCGTCAAGGGCGACAATGGCGATGCTTGGGTTGAGGCACAGGGCAAGGGCTATTCGCCTGCCCAGATCTCCGCGATGATCCTGCAGAAGATGAAGGAAACGGCGGAAGCCTATCTCGGCGAAAAGGTTGAAAAGGCCGTCATCACGGTTCCCGCCTACTTCAATGACGCTCAGCGTCAGGCCACCAAGGATGCCGGACGCATCGCCGGTCTCGAGGTGCTGCGCATCATCAACGAACCGACGGCCGCTGCTCTGGCCTACGGCCTGGACAAGAAGGACGGCAAGACGATCGCCGTTTACGACTTGGGTGGCGGTACCTTCGATATTTCCGTTCTGGAAATCGGCGATGGCGTCTTCGAAGTGAAGTCCACCAATGGCGACACCTTCCTCGGTGGCGAAGACTTCGACATGCGCCTGGTCGAGTATCTGGCTGCTGAATTCAAGAAGGAACAGGGCATCGAGCTGAAGAACGACAAGCTCGCCCTGCAGCGCCTGAAAGAAGCTGCCGAAAAGGCAAAGATTGAACTGTCGTCTTCGCAGCAGACCGAAATCAACCTGCCTTTCATCACGGCAGACGCTTCCGGTCCGAAGCATCTGACGATGAAGCTGACCCGCTCCAAGTTCGAAAGCCTGGTCGACGATCTCGTCCAGCGCACGGTCGCACCTTGCAAGGCAGCCCTCAAGGATGCCGGCGTTACTGCGGCCGATATCGATGAAGTGGTTCTGGTTGGCGGCATGAGCCGCATGCCGAAGGTGCAGGAAGTCGTCAAGCAGCTGTTCGGCAAGGAGCCGCACAAGGGCGTCAACCCGGATGAAGTCGTTGCCATGGGTGCTGCCATCCAGGCCGGCGTTCTCCAGGGCGACGTCAAGGATGTTCTGCTGCTCGACGTTACGCCTCTGTCGCTCGGCATCGAAACGCTCGGTGGCGTCTTCACTCGTCTGATCGATCGCAACACGACGATCCCGACCAAGAAGAGCCAGGTGTTCTCGACCGCTGACGACAACCAGCAGGCCGTTACCATCCGTGTTTCCCAGGGTGAGCGAGAAATGGCGGCAGACAACAAGCTGCTCGGCCAGTTCGACCTCGTCGGCCTGCCACCGGCTCCGCGCGGCGTGCCGCAGATCGAAGTCACCTTCGACATCGACGCCAACGGCATCGTTCAGGTCTCGGCAAAGGACAAGGGCACCGGCAAGGAACAGCAGATCCGCATCCAGGCATCTGGTGGTCTGTCTGACGCCGACATCGAGAAAATGGTCAAGGATGCCGAGGCCAATGCCGAGGCTGACCGGAAGCGCCGTGCAGTGGTCGAAGCCAAGAACCAGGCCGAAAGCCTGATTCACTCCACCGAGAAGTCGGTGAAGGATTACGGCGACAAGGTCTCCGAGGCCGACCGCAAGGCTATCGAAGATGGCATCGCAGCGCTGAAGGCCTCGGTCGAAGCTTCCGAGCCTGACGCTGATGACATCCAGGCCAAGACGCAGACGCTGATGGAGGTTTCCATGAAGCTTGGTCAGGCCATCTACGAGGCCCAGCAGGCTGAAGGCGGCGCCGAAGGTGCGGCCGGTGGTCATCATGATGACGGCATCGTCGATGCCGACTATGAAGAAGTGAAGGATGACAACACGAAGAAGTCTGCTTGATGCGGATTTCACGGCATCATACCTTCTCGAGATGGCTGGCCTTCGGGCCAGCCGCGTTTGCTTTGGCGGCCAGCCTTGCCGTCTTGGCAGGCCCCGCTGCGGCAGCGTCGGGGGCTGATGTCCGACAGAAAGTCAGTTCTGCGGAAGCCGCCATGCTGCAGGCGATTGCCAAGCACGATACCGCACTGCTGCGGCGTACGATCGGTGGGCTTGGCCCGCTGATCGAGGATGCGTTGAAGCGCAAGAAGTCGGGCGCACAGGTTTCGTCTTGCGATTTGGCGGCCCATTCGCTCGGGTTCGCCGGAACGGCGCTGTCGGAAGCGATCGCTCAGAAGGGTGAGGCGCGCAAGCTGCTGATGGATGATGCCCGTCAGGCAGCAGCGGACTTCAACAGGGATATGTCGGCTTGCGATGCGCAGGTCGGGCAGAAGACAGGCAACCACGCGGGCGTGGAAAAAGCTTTGAGAGCTTTGTAGGACGATGGCAAAGGCAGATTTCTACGAGACCCTCGGTGTCTCCAAGACCGCAGACGAAAAAGAGCTGAAAAGCGCCTTCCGCAAGTTGGCGATGAAGTACCATCCGGACAAAAACCCCGGGGACGACGAGTCGGAGCGGAAGTTCAAGGAAATCAACGAGGCCTATGAAACGCTGAAGGACCCGCAAAAGCGCGCGGCCTATGACCGTTTCGGCCATGCTGCCTTCGAGCAGGGCGGCATGGGCGGCGGGGGTGGCGGCGGTTTTGCCGGCGGTGGCTTCTCGGATATTTTCGAGGACATTTTCGGCGAAATGATGGGCGGCGGCCGTGGCGGTCGCGCACGCTCGACCGGTGGTCGCGAACGTGGCGCCGATCTTCGCTACAACATGGAAATCTCCCTGGAGGAGGCCTATAGCGGCAAGACGGCGCAGATCCGGGTTCCGACCTCGATCACCTGTGAGGTCTGTTCGGGCTCGGGTGCCAAGCCGGGTACCAAGCCGACCACCTGCGCCACCTGCCAGGGTTCTGGCCGCGTGCGTGCTGCGCAAGGGTTCTTCTCCATCGAGCGGACATGCCCGACCTGTCAGGGTCGTGGCCAGACGATCAGCGATCCCTGCGGCAAGTGCCATGGCCAGGGCCGCGTCACGGAAGAGCGTCAGCTGTCGGTCAGCATTCCCGCCGGTATCGAAGACGGTACCCGCATTCGCCTGCAAGGCGAAGGAGAGGCCGGTCTGCGCGGTGGGCCTTCGGGTGATCTCTACATCTTCCTGTCGGTGAAGCCGCACCAGTTCTTCCAGCGAGAAGGCGCCGATCTCTATTGCTCGGTCCCGATTTCGATGACGACAGCCGCCCTTGGCGGCACCTTCGACGTCACAACGCTTGACGGAACCAAGTCGCGGGTAACGGTGCCTGAGGGCACCCAGCCGGGCAAGCAGTTCCGTCTGAAGGGTAAGGGCATGCCGGTGCTGCGCTCCGCGCAGATGGGCGATCTCTATATCCAGATCCAGATCGAAACCCCGCAGAAGCTGACCAAGCGCCAGCGTGAACTGCTGCAGGAGTTCGACCAGATTTCCTCCAAGGAGAACAATCCGGAATCGACCGGGTTCTTCGCCCGGATGAAGGAATTCTTCGAGGGTTGAGATAGAAAAAGGCCGGTGCGTAAGCGCCGGCCTTTTTAAGTTTAGTAATGCGGCGGCTTGGTGATTGGCACGGCATCGTGCGATTGCTCTTCCAGGCTTAGAAACCTCTCGGTCAAACGGTCGAGCTTGGCACGAGTCTGCTCCACCACTTTCCACTGCTCAGTGAGCTGATCTGAAAGTTCCTCGATAGTTTTCGCCTGATAGGCGACCGTTTCTTCAAGCCGGATCAGCCTGTCTTCGGTATCGGCCATGCTTTTCTCCTGGCAATGATGCTTTGCACATTACAGCGCCGTGCGCCATATATGGCGCACAAAGGTTCGCTGTAGCGTTTTATACCTGCTGCAAAATTCCTTAAATCGATTCCGATTTAAGGAATTTTGCAGTGGAACAGGAGCTACCCGATAATTTGCCAGACTGGAACCGTTTTCGCGGATTCCATCATGCCTCAGGCGGGTCCGGGTCATCATAGGGCATGAGTATGACAGCCGAGGCTGCCGCAGACGCGCCAAACAGCAGAGCCATGGGAAAGGCCAGCATCGCCAAGGCGATAAACGGGTGGGCGGCGTGACCAAGCAAACCACTCAGTCCGCCGATGTCGAGCCAGATTAGCAAGATTGCGGTACCGGCGCCGAGGGCGGCGCCACAGGCGGCGTTGCCGGCGAGAAAGCCAAGCATGCGCCGGTGATCCAGCTGCGCGTCGCCGGGTGATTGCTTGTAACTGTCATGCGCCATGCAAAGCCCCTCCTGACTCCGCCTCGGTTCCAGATGGTACGAACGGAGCGCTCGAACCGTTCCATTATCGCCGAGCGGGCGGAAAAAGCCATGAGGCAGCTTGTCTCGGCATGGCTTTGCCCCTAACTGCACATAATCTCGTTTTCTGGATCCCATGGCTGAAAAAACCTTCATCAACCGGCTGCAATTGACGGATTTTCGCAATTATGCTGCGGCTTCCCTGCGGCTTGATGGGCGGCATGTGGTGCTGACCGGGCGCAACGGCTCCGGCAAGACCAACCTGATGGAGGCTGTGTCGTTCCTGTCGCCGGGGCGCGGTTTGCGCCGGGCGGTACTGTCGGATGTTGCAAGAGCAGGCGCTGAGAACGGATTTTCGATTTTTGCCAGCGTCGAGGGCATGGCCGGGGAGGCGGATCTCGGCACAGGCTCGGAAATCCAGGAAGAGACTGCGGTGCGCCGCCTGCGCATTAACGGCTCTCCGGTGCGCTCTGTCGATGAGCTTACCGATCATCTGCGCGTGCTGTGGCTGACGCCAGCCATGGACGGTCTATTTACAGGGGCCTCGTCTGAACGCCGGCGCTTTCTCGACCGCCTTGTGTTGTCGATCGACCCGCAGCACGGCCGCCGCGCCAGCGATTTCGAGCGTGCCATGCGCAGCCGCAATAAGCTTCTGTCAGACGGACGTTTCGACGCGAGCTGGCTGTCCGGCATTGAACAGCAGATGGCCGCACTCGGCATTGCCATGGCGCTGGCCCGCCAGGAAATGATGCGACTGCTGGCCACCCTGATCGAGCAGCGTCGCGATCCCGGCAGCTTCCCAGGCGCCGATCTGATGCTCTCAGGCTTCCTTGACGACGAGGCGGGAGCCGCGGCGATCGATCTTGAAGACCGCTATCGCGACCTGCTTGCCCAGTCGCGCGGGCGGGATGCGGCGGCAGGGCGCACGCTGGAGGGGCCGCATCGCAGCGATCTTCTGGTGCGCCACCGGGAAAAGGACATGGAGGCGGAGCGCTGTTCGACCGGCGAGCAGAAGGCTCTGCTGATCGGTCTCGTGCTCGCCCATGCCGAACTTGTCGCGACGATGACTGGTTTCGCGCCGATCCTGCTGCTCGATGAAATCGCCGCCCACTTGGACCAAGGCCGCCGTGCGGCGCTGTTCGACAGAATCGACGTGCTGGGCGGGCAGGCTTTCATGACCGGAACCGACACCCATATGTTCGAAAGCCTTGGCGAGCGGGCACAATTCGTGACCGTCGACGATGGACAGTTGTCATAGCGTTTCAGTGTTTCATAGAAGCACCGCAACGCTCTAACTCTCTGTTTTTACGGATTTCCGGAGGGAAAACCGGTTCCCACTTTTCCTGGAAATGCTCTAACCTGACTGTTCGCAGAGGCAAAGACATGCAACAACAAGACATGGAACCGCTTTCGCCAGAAGAAATCCAGCGCTACCAGCGCCATATCCTGCTGCCTGAAATCGGCGGCGCCGGCCAGCAGAAGCTGAAGGCGGCGCGCGTCATGGTTATTGGCGCGGGAGGGCTCGGCGCGCCCGTGCTGCAATATCTTGCAGCAGCCGGTGTCGGCACGCTTGGCATTGCCGATGACGACCACGTGTCGCTGTCCAATCTGCAGCGGCAGGTGATCCATGACAGCGGTACCCTCAATGAATTGAAAACTGAAAGCGCTGCCCAGGCTATAGCAAGGCTCAATCCGCATGTGCGGGTCGTACGCTTCGAAGAGCGGTTCGATGCTGAATTTGCGGATACGCATTTGCGTGGCTTCGATCTGCTGATCGACGGTTCCGACAATTTCGATACGCGTTACAATGCCGCCGATGCGGCCGAACGGCACCACCGTCCCTTGGTCACGGGCGCTGTCGGCCGGTTCGAAGGCTCTCTGACGGTGCTGAAACCCTATGCGGCGGATGCCGAGGGAAACCTCTATCCTGCTTATCGCGATCTGTTTCCGGAAAAGCCGCCGGCGGGTCTCATCCCGACCTGTGCTGAAACCGGCATCGTCGGTGCCTTGACCGGGGTGATCGGCACAATGATGGCGATGGAAGCGATCAAAATTATCGCTGGCATTGGTGAACCATTAGTAGGACGTTTGCTAATGTACGACGCCTTGTCCGCCCGCTTCGAAACGGTGCGATACCGGCGCCGAAACAGAAACACGAAGGTTTGACCATGGTGGAAATCGTTCAGATCGACGAGCATTTTGAAGACTGGGATGCGCTTCTGGCCCTGGTGCTGGATGCTTTCGACTATATGCATCCGCTGATCGACCCGCCATCTTCGGCTTTAAAGCTGACACCGGAAGCGTTGAAGGCTAAAGCGCATGAGGAAATCGGCTATGCGGCGCTGATAGACGGGAAGCTCGTCGGCTGTCTGTTCTGTCGGCAGAGCGCGCCGGACCGGCTCTACATGGGCAAGGTAGCCGTGCTGCCCGATCTCCAGGGTCAGGGCATTGGCCGGGCGATGCTGAAGGCGGCGGAAGGCCTCGGCCATGCCTGCGGCGTCAGATATCTTGAACTTGAAACCCGCATCGAGCTCAACAACAATCACAAGCGCTTCGAAAAATGGGGCTTCCATATCGTCGCGGAAAAAAGCCATCCGGGCTATGACCGGACGACCTTCGTACAGATGGAAAAGTCGCTAGGGTGAACCGCTGAGTTGAAGTGTGCGCCCTAGATGCAGCACGGCACTGTAGGGCTTAATCGCGCCCGGGCAGGACCCGGTTTGGCGGTCGATGGCCGTCGAAATAGGTGCGGATATTGATGATGACCTTGTCGCCCATGTCGATGCGGCCTTCCAGCGTCGCCGAGCCCATATGCGGCAGCAGCACGACCTTGCCCTCTTCTGCCAGTTTCAGCAGCTTCGGATTGACTGCCGGTTCGTTTTCGAACACGTCGAGACCTGCGCCAGCAATCTTGCCCTCGCGGATACATTGAATGAGCGCAGCCTCGTCGATAATGCCGCCGCGCGCGGTATTGACGATATAGCTGGTCGGCTGCATCAGCGCCAAACGCCGTGCAGACAGAAGATGGTAGGTAGCCGGTGTCGACGGGCAGTTGACCGAGACGATATCCACCCGCGCCAGCATTTGGTCGAGGCTGTCCCAATAGGTTGCCTCCAACTCGTCTTCCGTCTGCGGGCTGACCTTTTTACGGTTATGATAATGGATCGAGAGTCCAAAGGCCTTAGCCCGGCGGGCAACGGCCGTACCGATTCGCCCCATGCCGACAATGCCGATCCGCTTGCCCCAGATGCGCCGCCCCAGCATCCAGGTCGGCGACCATCCAGCCCATTCTCCTGGCCGTTCGGTCAGGATGCGAGATCCCTCGGCCAGGCGGCGCGGCCCGGCCAGAATCAGCGCCATCGTCATGTCGGCCGTGTCTTCACTCAGCACATTCGGCGTGTTGGTCACCGTAATGCCCTTGCGGGCAGCAGCATCGACGTCGATATGGTCGGTGCCATTGGAAAAGCTGGCGATCAGCTTCAATTGCGGCCCGGCGGATTCGATCAGCCCGGCGTCGATCCGGTCCGTCACGGTCGGCACCAGCACGTCGCTGGTCTGCATCGCGCGTTCCAGGTCAGCACGGGTGCGCGGCGCGTCATCGATGTTCAACTCCGCGTCAAACAGCTCGCGCATGCGGGTTTCCACTGCGTCCGGCAGCTTGCGGGTAATGTAAACCTTGGTCTTTTTCCGCTGGGTCATGAAGACTTTCGATGCCTTGTAAACAGGTCCTTAACCAAACGCAGGCGATGATTCCGCTAATCGCAGCGCGTCCTCGACACGCACGGACGTTTTAAGAGGTTTCGCCTGCTGCGCAATGGAGCTTGATCAATCGGATCGAAAAACCTGTTGCGCAGTCAGGTTCATTTCTATCAAACCTGTCCGGGAAGACAATTGTATCTTCGCTTGCAGGATCACATACAGGCGACGGAACCGCTGGCGGGGGCTTCGGGTTCCGATCGATCCATCGACAACGGAAATGCCATGCCCAACGGGTTCAAACGCTCCTGTCTCACGCTTTTCGTCTCCACGCTGTTCGCTCTATGGGCTGGCGCTGCCGCCGCGCAAGGTGCGACCAAGGGTACCAGCGGCTTGCCCTTGCCACGGTTCGTCACCTTGAAATCGGCGCGCGTCAATCTGCGCATCGGCCCCAGCACCGATTACGCGACGTCCTGGATGTATACCCGCGCCGGCCTGCCGGTCGAGATCATCCAGGAATACGACAATTGGCGGCGGATCCGCGATACTGATGGTACCGAAGGCTGGGTCAACCAGACCCTGCTGTCGGGCGAACGCAGTGCGCTCGCCGCCCCGTGGATGAAGGGCAAGGGCGACGATGTCTATGTCAACATGCGCCGTGACGGCCAGGCCGGCTCTGCAGTCATTGCCAAGCTTCAGCCGGGCGTGCTGATGCGGTTGCTGGAATGCAACGGCACCTGGTGCCGCGCGGAAGTCGACGGCACCAAGGGCTGGGTCGCCCAAGGTGAAATCTGGGGCGCCTATCCCGGAGAAGCTTTCAAGTAGATGCCTTCAGCCGAAGCGGCTTCAAGCCAGCCCGGCTTCCGCTGCGGCATCCTTGAGCGATGCCAGCGGACGCGGTCCGATCTGCTGAATGACAAGACCTGCGGCCAGGCAGCCGAGCTTGCCGCAGTCTTCCAGAGACCGGCCCTGGGTATAGCCATAGAGGAAGCCTGAGGCGAAGAGATCGCCGGCGCCTGTCGTGTCAACCAGTTCAGCAATGGCGGTCGCCGGCACATGGATGCGCTCGGAGCCCTTGACGATCATCGCGCCATCTTCGCTCATCGTCACGGCGGCGAGTTTGCAGTCCTTGGCGATCTGGTCCAAGGCCAGCTCGAAATCCTCGGTCTCGTAAAGAGCAAGCGCCTCCTGGCGATTGGCAAAGACGATGTCGACTGTGCCGGAGCGCATCAGGTCAAGGAATTCCGCCCGGTAGCGGTGCACGCAGAAACTGTCGGACAATGTCATCGACATTTCGCGGCCGTGCTCATGGGCAATGCGGGCACACTCGACGATCGCCTGCTTGGCGCGCGGCGGATCCCAGAGATAGCCTTCGAAATAGGTGACCTTGGCTTCGGCAACGACTTCGGGCTCGACATCTTCAGGGCCGAATTCGACGCAGGCGCCGAGATAGGTGTTCATCGACCGCTCGCTATCGTCGGTCACGAAAATCATGCAGCGCGCCGTCGGTGGCTCGGTTCCCTTCGCCATGGTCTTGTAATGAACGCCCTGGGCACGAATGTCGTGGGCAAAGATGGTGCCCAATTGATCTTCAGCAACCTTGCCGAAATAGGCGGCCTTGCCGCCGAAACTGGCGATGCCTGCCGCCGTGTTTCCGGCGCTGCCGCCGGAAGCTTCGACGGCCGGTCCCATCATATCGTAGAGCTTCGTGGCGCGCTCCGCGTCGATCAGGTTCATGGCGCCTTTGACGATGGCGTTTTCCTCAAGGAAGCGATCTTCGCATCGTGAGATGATGTCAACGATTGCATTGCCGATGGTCAGCACGTCGAATTGCGTCATGGGAGGCTTGGTCCGTCCATTGATGTTGGGATAAACTCATAGCGGATTTTGACGGGCAGAAAAGATGAAAAAGGCACCGGCAGACAAGCTCTGCCCGCGGCCCGTCAAAGAACATTGGATTTTCATCTTCAGGAGGCGAGAGCATCCCTTTCGCCACGTCCTGCGATCAACGACAGAGCCTCTTGCGCCGGCAGCGCCTTGCTAAACAGGAAGCCTTGGCCGAAATCGCAGCCGATGCTTTTAAGGAAGGCGAGTTGGCTCTCGTCCTCGATGCCTTCGGCTGTGGTGGCGATGCCGAGACCCTGGCCGAGACCGAGAATGGCCCGCACGATATCTTCCTGCTTCTTGTCGGTGTCGTATGCCATCACGAAGCTGCGGTCGATCTTGATCTTGTCGAATGTGAATTTGGACAGTTGCGACAGATTGGAATAGCCGGTACCGAAATCGTCGAGAGCAATGCGGATCCCGCTCTTTCGCAGATCGGCCAGGATCTGGCTGGCCTGCTCGATGTCCTGGACAAGCGCCGTTTCGGTGATCTCGATTTCCAGCTGGCTGGGCGGCAGGCCAGTTTCCATCAGGATAGCTATGATCCTGAGGCTCAACTGCCGGTCAACGAATTGCGTTGGTGAAATGTTGAAGGCGAGCCGCACGGTTGGCGGCCATTGCAACGCGTCACGGCAGGCCTGGCGCAGCAGGCTGTCCGAAAGTTCGACGATCAGCCCGGCTTTTTCGGCGAGTTCGATAAAGTCGCTGGGCAAGATATACTGGCCAGGGCCGGTCTTCCACCGCGCCAATGCTTCGAAGCCGCGCAACTCGCCCGTCTTCAGATCGATCAACGGCTGGTAATATGGCACGATCTGGTTGTCGCGGATCGCCGACTTCAACGCCATTTCCGTTTCTGCGCGGCGCAGGGCCCGGTCTTCCATGATCCGGTCGAAGCCGTAGACACTGTTATGGCCAGCCTTCTTGGCGACATACATGGCGACGTCGGCGCAATGGGTGGCGTCCTTGAAATCGCTGCCGTCTTCCGGGAAGAGAGCAAAGCCGACGCTGGCGCCGATCTCGCTGGTCATGCCTCCGACATCGTAGGGATTGCACAGCAGCCGGGCAATGTGCTGGCCCGCATGGGCATAATCCATATGTTCCGAGCGGGGGCTGACAAGCAGAAATTCATCGCCGCCCATGCGATAGACTTCGGCGCCTGGAAGCGCATTGCGCAGCCGATGCGCCACGTCTTTCAAAAGCAGGTCGCCGCCCTGGTGACCGACGAGGTCGTTGACCTTCTTGAAGCCGTCGAGATCAATCGAGTAGATTACCCAACGACCCTCCCGGAAAGGATCCGCGTCCGCCTGTCGCTCGGCAAGCGCTCGACGGTTCGGCAGGCCGGTTAGCGGATCGTGATGGGCAAGCCAGTCCATGTTCTGTTCGGCCACATTGCGAAGGCGGATTTCCGACTGCAACTCTCTGATCCGCCTTGCCGCGAAGACCAGACTTAACAAGCCGACAATGCAAAGGGCGGTAAAAAGTTCGTCGAGCTGAAGCGATTCGTTCGCATCCATGAAGGCATCGAGATTTTCATGAAAATTGTATAGAATTGCGATCGGCCAAAGAACCAGCGCAATGCTTGTTAAAAGCACAGCGTCCTTGGTGGTCTTGTTTTGGACGATCTCTAATATCTTCACGCTGCGACCCCTCTGAACGGCTGCCGAACCGCCCGCCTTCCTGACAAAAGCATGGTCATTGTGAAATTGCCGTTAAAAACATTCCTTAAATATAATTCACCCGCATAAATAGTATTAGCGATTACTGGTACGCGAGATGATAGATGTCCCATGTTGGGGCGGTCAGTCCAGGCTGGCCAGGAAGCCTGCTGCACTGTCGGCAATCCGCTCGCGTTCTGCCGCGTCGAAATTGTCGTAGCTGCGCAACATCTGCGCCATGCGCGGGTTCTTGGCCAGCCGGTCCCGGTGCCGGGCGATGAAGTCCCAATATAGTGCGTTGAAGGGACAGGCCTTTGCGCCCGTGCGCTGCTTTACATCGTAGCGGCACGAGCCGCAGTAATTGGACATACGGTTGATATAGGCGCCGCTCGCTGCATATGGCTTTGAGGCCAATAGACCACCGTCGGCAAACTGGCTCATACCGAGCGTGTTGGGCAGCTCCACCCACTCATAGGCATCGGCATAGACACTGAGATACCATTCATGCAGCGCATGCGGATCGATGCCGGCAAGCAGCGCGAAATTGCCCGTCACCATCAGGCGCTGGATATGGTGGGCATAGGCCTGCTGCTTCGTCTGGGTCACGGCGGCCTTGACGCAGGCCATGTCGGTCTCTGCCGTCCAGTAGAAATCCGGCAAGGGGCGGTGGTGATCGAGGGCGTTCAACGACACGTAACCGGGCATCTTGAGCCAGTAGATGCCGCGCACATATTCACGCCAGCCGATGATTTGGCGGATGAAGCCTTCCGCCGCATTGAGGGGCACCTTTCCTGAATGATAGGCAGCCTCGACCGCGCGGCAAACCGTGAGCGGGTCAAGAAGGCCGCAATTCAAATATTGCGAGATGACTGCATGATAGAGAAAAGGCTCGCCCGTGAGCATCGCGTCCTGATAATCGCCGAAGAAGGGCAGGGCGTGGTCGACGAAGGCCGTAAACGCCGCTTGTGCATCGGCCCGCGTCACCGCAAACCAGAAAGGCTCGAGATCGCCGAAATGATTGCCGAAGCGCGCCTCAACCAGCGCCAGAACCTCCTTGGTGATGGCATCGGGTTTGCAGGTCTTCGGCTTTGGCATGAAGAGATCGAGCGCCGCCGGCTTGCGGTTCTCTGTATCATAGTTCCAGCGCCCGCCCTCGGGCGTGTCTCCCTCCATCAGCAGGCCGGTTTTCCGGCGCATCTCGCGATAGAAATATTCCATGCGCAATTGCTTGCGCCCTCTGGCCCAGGCTGCGAATTCGTCGGGAGTGCAGAGGAACCGCGTATCGGGGAGAATGTCGACCGGAAGCGACAGTTGCTCCTCCCACCCTGCCATCATCTGGCCCACGCGCCATTCGCCCGGCTCGGTCACCACGATGCGCTGGGGACGATGTGTCTTCACCGCCTGTCGCAGCTGCTCGGTAAATCCGCCGCCGTTTTCAGCGGCATCAAGCGTTACATAGTCGACGGTCCAACCCGCGGCGCGCAATTCCTCGGCGAAGTGCCGCATGGCTGAAAACAGGAAGGCGATCTTTTTCTTGTGATGGCGCACATAGGTGGCTTCGTCGTGAAGCTCGGCCATCAGCACGACATCCTGTTTGGGATCTCCAGCTGCAAGGCTTGTCAGCGTTGGCGTCAGTTGGTCGCCAAGAACCGGAATGAGATTGCGCACAGCGACCATTTGAGACCTACAGAGACAAGTAATGTCTCAGATACGCCGCGCACGATCCGATGGATCGTTGCCGGCGGATGCAAAACCATCTGCACCCGCCGGGATCATTGATGTCAGACGGCGATCTTCATCGGCGCCGGCGCGCAAACTTCCTCGAACGGCTGCCAGCTCAAACCACCGGTATACCGCCAGGCCATCCGGCCCTGATCGTCGAGGGCGAAAAGATGCAGCCAACTGTTGTCGAACAGGGCGCGCACGCCGTCATGGCGCGCCAGGATCTCGGTCATCGCCTCGGTCGGCGCCTCGATGCAGACCGATAGCCGCAGCGGTTCATGCACGAAGCGCTCGCCGTCATGGACAGATTGCCAGGGAAGCCCGGCCCGCAGCGGTCCGCCATTACCCTCGATGACACCGATGCCACCGGTGACATTGTGCAAGAGCTTGTTGCCGCCGCCGAATACCTCGGGTGCCACGGTCGAGCCGTAATATTGCAGGCTGATCCAGCTGGCGACGATCACAGGCGCCGTCAGGATCAATTCCAGGGTGCCAAAACCCTGATCCGCCTTCCAGTCGTAATCGTGTAGGAAGGCGCGTCCCTGCAGATTGCGGCCTGATGTGCGCGACCGGGGTGCGGCGACAAACGCCTTACAGCCGGCAAGCGCCCATTCCGGCCGTGTTTCCGCCCAGTCATGGCTGCGTGCGGCAACCGAAGCCTCATTGGCCGCCCGCGGCAACCGCAGAGCCCGTTCGCTTCTGGCTAGCTGGCCTGCACTATCGAGCCACGCCATAGCACGGGCGATGTCTCCCGCGTGAGCATCAGCCGGATAATCGCCGGTGAAAAGCTGCACCCCGTCGGTGGTGGTATCATGCAGCGCGCCGAGGAAAACCGTATCATCGGGGATCTCGATGCCGGCCTCAGTCAGACCCGCCCTGACATCCCGGTCGTTCAGCAGCGCTGCCAGCAGCCGGGCATTGACATCGCCCGCGTAGCCACCGCAAGCGCCGCAGTGAAGCGCGCTGGCATGGGGATTGTTGACAACATTTGCACCGTGCCCGACCAGCAACACCAGCCGCGCAAAGCCTGATGTCAGCGACATCGCCGTCAGCACGGCTGTCGCCGCCGTGATCCGCTCTGGCAGAGACAGAGCCGGAAGCATCTGCGGTGCCGGCTCGACGGACGGCTTGCCATGATGCAGGCCCAGCGCATCGCCGAGCAGCTTTGCGACATAAACCGGCCCGGTTGCCTCGACGAAGGCGAAGGAGGAGACGGCCGCGAGCTTGAACCGCCCCCAGGCGCGCTTGGCCCGGGCCTTGACCCGCACCGGCTCCACTTCCTCAGCGCGGTAGGCGCCGCCGGCCCGCGAGGTCAGCGCCGGATTGAGCAATACCGGAAACCGCGCCTCCTCGACATCGGAGGCAAATCGATGATGGGCGGTTCTAAGGCCGAAGAAGCCCGCAAAGCCAAGCGTGCGGATATCAGGATCGAGGCTTTCCAGCGCCCGCCGGAAGACTTCCGACCGGACATCGATACAGAAGGCCGCCTGCAACAGGGGCCGATCCTGGGAGGCTCTGGGACTTTCCGAGGCAAAGATCTGCGCCAGCCCTCTTTGCGCCGCCCGTTCTGCTGCTTCCTGCAAAAGAGCGTCGAGGACGAGATCGGCAGTCGGTGTGAGCGGCAGGCTGTGGGCATCCCGGACCTTTTTCCATGGCTCGGCGATCGCCTCCTCGTAGCGAATAAACAGTGCTTCTTCCCAGATCAGCCGGATCGCGAGGAGATCGGTGATCGTCTGGTCTGTGCCGCCGGCCAGTTCCGCCTGCCACAGCTTGTAGCGCCCATATTGCGCCCAGCCACCCAGCGTCATCAGCATCTGGTGATAGTAGCTATCGAGTGCCTCGGGCTTGAGGCCCAGCCGCTCGCTGACCCTGACGATGACCGCCTCTGCGCTCTCAGGTGCGTCCGAGACATGCCGGGCAAAGCCGGAGAGGCCGGCGATCTCGGGCGTGAGGTCGTGGGTGGCCACCGCCCGCCAGGCGCCGTAAGCGCCCTTTGCGCGCGGGGCAGCCCACAGAGCTTGGCCTTCGTCAAAGTAGCCGGCCATCCAGGCGCCCAGCCGCTCGGCGATGAGGCCGGGCCAGTCGGTGCCGGAGGCCTCGGCAGCCAGATCCGCTACCGTTGCCAAGGCTACCGGCTTTTCCGGGTCTTCAGCCTTCCGCGCCTTGAGATCTGCCAGATTGACCGGCTTCAGCGTGGAAGCGCAGGCATCGAGCGCGGCCAGCAGGTCATCATCGCCAATCTCACCGGTGGCGATTTTTGTCCGATACCATTGCCTCGCCATGGTGACGGACACGCCTGCGACCCGGGCCAACCGTGCGCCGACCTCGGCCAGGGTCTCGCCGGTCTGGCCGAGAAACGGATTGACAGCGACGCTAGCCATCAGCGGCCAGGCCGGGGGAATGGCCCGGGCGGCGCGGTCCGCAGCAGCGTGGAACAGGGCCGCATCGATCATGGTGTCTTTGGTTTCAAGAGACATGGCGAACTCCTCAGTTCTGCTTGCTGGCGGTCAGCTTGGATGTCGACCAGCCGCCGACCAACCGGTCGAAGACGGCATTGACGTAAAAGCCGTTGGAAAGATGCACCCGCAGACCGGCGGCAGCAGGATGATAGGCCCAGAGCGGAAACATGGCCTGAACGACCGCAACAGCCGCGAAGCTGACGACGGCCAGAACCAGCAGCGCCCATTCCAGCGGCGCCGGTGCCGGGGTTGGCGGCAGGGTGCCTGCCATCAGCAGGTTCGTCACCGTCTGCAGGGCGAAATAGCTGACCGAGGTCGCGACCGCATAGACCGCTGTGCTGCGGGTCAGCGCCTTGGGCGCGGCGTCGGCGAGGCCCTGGGCCAACATATAGGCGACGCCGAAGATCAGGATGGCACCGAGCGCAATCGCCTGCGGCGACTTATGCGTCAGGCCAAAGCAGAGCCCGACGAGCACATAGATTGCCAGTGCCGAGAGAAAAGCCCGCCCAACCGCGCCGGCATCGGGCACGGCAACCGGGCCGGGCCGGCGAATGGCCGCCACCCGCTCCACCGCGCCGCCTGAGGCGAGGAAGGAATGGGCCTTGTAGAGTGAATGGGCGACGATATGCAGAAGCGCCAGCGGAAACAGCGCCAGCCCGCATTCAAACACCATGAAGCCCATCTGCGCGACGGTCGACCAGGCCAGCGACGTCTTCACCGCCGGTTGGGTCAGCATGACGAGGCTGCCGAACAGGGCAGTAAATCCCCCGACCATGACCAGTACGGCAAGCACGCCAGGGCTGAGCAGCATGACATCGGCAAACCGGATCAGCAGGAAGCCGCCGGCATTGATCACCCCGGCATGCAGCAGGGCAGAAACCGGTGTCGGGGTTTCCATCACCTCCGTCAGCCAGCCATGGGTCGGAAACTGCGCGGATTTCAGCATGGCAGCGAGTGCAAGGAAGCCGGTTGCGACCATCGCCGCACTACCGCCTTGGCCGTGGCGCGCGGCTTCAAGGATCGTGGCGATATCGGCGCTGTTATAGGCATGGGCCAGCAGGATAGCTGCTACCGCAAGAGCGGCATCACCGAGCCGGGCAGTGATGAACTTCTTGCGCGCCGCGCGCTGGGCGGCAATCCGCTGCGGGTAAAACAGCAGCAGCCGGTGCAGAAACAGGCTGGTGGCGATCCAGGCGAGAACGAGTTGCAGAAGATTGCCGGCCGTGACCAGAAGCAGCACGGCGACCAAAGTGGCGCAGAGCCAGCCTGTGAACGGCCCTTGCCGGTCCTCGCCGTCAAGATAGGTGGCGGCGTAGCGGATCACCACCCAGCCGATGAAGGTGACAAGAACAAGCATAGTGACGCTGACCGCATCGAGCCGGACGGAAAACCCAGCCGAGGCCACGCCAAGCAGCGGGCTGGTGCCGGGGCCGGCAAGGATCAAGCTCGCAAGACAGGCGAGCGCCGCGCAAAGCGCTAGCAATGCGGCACCTTCTGCGAGCTTCGGCGCGCGCTTGGGCCTGATGCCGGGTTCGGAAAAGCCGACTGCGGCAGCGGCGAGCAGTGGTATGGGTGCCAGCAAGGGCAGGAAGTGGATAAGCACGGCAAAACCCCTCAATCGATCCGTTGCGGACACTGTTAGTCGAGGCGGGTCTCCAATAAAAATTCATTGTTTTGTTGTTATCGTTCGTTTTAAAAGAACGATATGAGAGATCTGAACTTCAACCATCTGCGATATTTCTGGGCTGTCGCCCATGAAGGCAGCCTGACGCGGGCTGCCCAGCACATGAATCTGTCGCAATCGGCGCTGTCGGTGCAGATCCAGAAACTCGAGCATCAGATGGGGCATCCGCTGTTCGAGCGGGTGGGCAAGAAACTCGTGTTGACGGAAGCGGGCCAGATCGCGCTCGATTACGCCGATACGGTGTTCAAGGCGGGTGACGAGTTGATGAGCACATTGCGCGGTCGGCCGACGGCCAGCCGCCAAGTGCTCAGGGTTGGGGCGCTGACGACGCTGTCGCGCAATTTCCAGCTGGAATTCCTGCGCCCCCTCGTCGGGCGTTCCGATGTCGAGTTGATCGTCCGCTCCGGCAATATGCGCGATCTCCTGGCGCAACTTGAAGCGCATGCCATCGATGTGGTGCTCGCCAATAGCGCTGCCCCCCGCGATGCGCGGTCTGCGCTGCGCAACCATCTGCTGAATGCACAGCCGGTCAGCCTCGTCGGCCGGCCGCGCTCTGATGGGCGGGTCCTGAATTTTCCCGATGACCTTCGCAGCGAGCCGCTGCTGCTACCGAGCCTCGACAGCGACATTCGCGTCGCCTTCGACCGCATCCTGGAAATGGCCGGTATAAGGCCTGTCATCCTCGCCGAAGTCGACGACATGGCGATGTTGCGTCTGATGGCACGCGAACGCGAAGGTGTTGCCCTCGTGCCGCCTATCGTTGTGCGTGACGAGCTGGAATCGGGCATTCTTGTTGAGCATTGCCGCATCCCTGAAGTGACCGAGAGCTTCTATGCCATCATCCAGAAACGCCGCTTTCCGAACGCTTTGCTAAGCGAATTGTTGGCCCGGGGCGAAACCGTCGGCGGGGTGGAGTGACCTCCGGACGCCATCGCCAACGCATGATGCCCGGTTATCAATCAATAAAGCGGGCAAGCTCATCTGGCGTTCCCTTTGGAAAGGTGGCCTTCAGATACTCCAGGAAGGCCGACACCCGCGTGCTAAGCAGCCGTCGTGTCGGATATAGCGCCCAAAGTGCCGTTTCAAATCCTTCCACATCTCCCCAACTGACCAAGGCGCCTACCGCTAGGTCTGAACTCGCCAGTGACAGAGGGAGACGTGCTGCGCCGAGGCCAGTGCGCACCGCATCGCGGATCATGATGAAGGAAGAGAGGCTAAGAACCGGCCTCACCATCAGGCGCGATTGTCCGTCCGCCGTCGTGATCTCCCAAACATCGCCTTGAACCATTGGCCCACGAATGATGGCAGGAACGGTTTCCTGATCGGCGGGTCGCGGCAGGTCCGGGCTCGCGACAACGACCATGCGGTCGTGCAGAAACACGCGACCGACCAGACTTTCATCCGGTTCCGGATTGACGCGAATGACCAGGTCATAGGCGTCTTCGATCATGTCGACAGCTCGATCTTCCGTGGTGATCTCCAGCTGAACCTCCGGATATTTCCGCACGAAGCCGGCGGCGAGCTTGCCCATCGCCGTCTGGGAAAATAATAGCGGCGCGCTGATCCTCAACCGGCCGCGAGGGCTATGCCCGCCGGATGCGATTGCTTTGGCCGTCTCGTCTAACTCGGTCAAAAGCGTCGCTGTCCGCTCGAACAGCGCCCGCCCTTCCTGTGTCAGCCTCAGCACCCGCGCGCCGCGCTCGAAAAGACGTAGCTCAAGGCTCGCCTCGAGTTCGCTAACGCGCCGCGAGAGCGTCGCCTTTGGCCGGCCAGCCGCGCGAGCCGCTTTGCCAAACCCGCCATGACGAGCAACCAGATTGAAATCTGCCAGCGCCAGTAGATCCATATGTTCCACCTGTGAGACGATCTGTCCAAATACTGCGTCTATCGGAAAGAATATGGATCACTAAATTCACGTGTGTCAACGCAAGCAAACTTATCCGACCCAATAGGAGTAGAGACCATGACTATTCTCGTTACTGGTGCCACCGGCCGTGTTGGCCGCCATGTCGTCGATCAACTCATTCGTCGCGGCGCCAAGGTGCGCGTCTTGACCCGTGACCCCGCAAAGGCTGACTTTCCCGCTGATGTCGAAATTGCCCAAGGCGACTTGCTCGATATCGATGCCTTGCGCCGTGCCTTTCAGGGAGTGCGCACGTTGTTCCTGCTCAATGCCGTGACCGGCGATGAATTCACCCAGGCGATCATTACCTTGAACATTGCTCGGGAAGCCGGTGTCGAACGGGTCGTCTATCAGTCGGTCTTCGATGCCGAGGGCGCGGTAAATGTGCCGCATTTCGCCGTAAAATCGGGCGCCGAGCGTATGCTGCGGCAGATGGGATTCAGCGCTACCATCCTGCGCCCGTCCTACTTCATCGACAACGAGTTGATGATCAAGGACGTTATCCTTAATCATGGCGTTTATCCGATGCCGATCGGCTCCAAGGGTGTTGCAATGGTCGATGCCCGGGATATCGCCGAAATTGCTGCGATCGAACTGATCCGCCGTGACCAGGCGCCGGGCACTCTTCCAATCGAGACCATCAATCTTGTTGGTCCAGACACTCTGACGGGCCCGCAGGTGGCCGCTATCTGGTCGGATTTGCTCAGCCGGCTGGTCGTTTATGGTGGTGATGATCCGAGCGGCTTCGAGCAGAACATGGCAACGTTCATGCCGAAATGGACGGCCTACGAGATGCGGTTGATGGCCGAGCGATATGTCAGCGACGGGATGATTCCGGAAGCCGGAGATGTCGAGCGTCTGACGCGAATGCTAGGACGTCCGCTTCACAACTATCGCAACTTTGCGGCAGAGATTCTGCGCGCAGCGTGAGAACCACGCTCTTCGCCCAGGTCCGTTGGGAGGAGCAATATTATATATGGCGGGCCTAGAGAGCAGATGCTGGGCAATTGCAATGCCCAGCTTTCTCCGTGAGTGGTCCGATCATTCCCACTCGATCGTGCCTGGTGGTTTCGACGTCACGTCATAAACCACGCGGTTGATGCCGCGGACTTCGTTGATGATGCGGGTGGCGGCGCGACCGAGGAATTCCATGTCGTAATGATAGAAATCCGCTGTCATGCCGTCGACCGAGGTGACGGCGCGCAGCGCGCAGACGAATTCGTAAGTACGCCCGTCGCCCATGACGCCGACGGTCTGGACCGGCAGCAGCACGGCAAAAGCCTGCCAGATGGCGTCGTAGAGGCCAGCCTTGCGGATTTCATCGAGATAGATAGCGTCTGCTTCGCGCAGGATATCGAGCTTCTCGCGGGTCACGCCGCCGGGGCAGCGGATGGCAAGGCCCGGACCGGGGAAGGGATGGCGGCCGATGAAGCTGTCTGGCAGGCCGAGCTCTTTGCCCAGCACGCGCACTTCATCCTTGAACAATTCGCGCAGCGGTTCCACCAGCTGCATGTTCATCCGCTCAGGAAGGCCACCGACATTGTGGTGGCTCTTGATGGTCACGGACGGACCGCCGGAGAAGGAAACGCTTTCGATGACATCGGGATAGAGCGTGCCCTGGCCGAGGAAATCGGCGCCGCCGAGCTTCTTGGCTTCGTCTTCGAAGGTCTCGATAAACAGCCGGCCGATGATCTTGCGCTTGGTTTCCGGATCGGACACGCCTTCCAGCTCGCCGACAAAACGGTCGATCGCGTCGACATGGATCAGGTGCAGATTGTAATGTTCCTTGAACATGGCGACGACATCGGCCGCCTCGTTCTTGCGCATCAGGCCGTGGTCGACAAGAATGCAAGTCAGCTGGTCGCCGACCGCTTCATGGATCAGCAGGGCCGCAACCGAACTATCGACGCCGCCGGACAGCGCGCAGATGACGCGCTTGTCGCCGACCTGGGCGCGGATTTGTTCGACCGCCTTGGCGCGGTAGGCCGACATGCTCCAGTCACCGGAAATGCCGGCGATATTGTGCACGAAATTCTGGATCAGCTTGGCGCCGTCAGGCGTATGCACCACTTCTGGGTGGAACTGCACGGCGTAATATTTGCGCGCTTCGTCGGCAATGAAGGCGAAAGGCGCGTTAGACGAAGTGGCAAGTACGCGGAAGCCCGGCGGAATCGCGGTAACGCGGTCGCCATGGGACATCCAGACCTGATGGCGCGAGCCGACTGACCAGAGGCCTTCGAACAGCTTGCAATCCTGCTCGATGTCGAGGAAGGCGCGGCCGAATTCGCGGTGGTGGCCGCCTTCGACCTTGCCACCGAGCTGAGCGCACATGCTCTGCTGGCCATAACAGATGCCGAAGATCGGCAGGCCGCTGTCGAAGATCGCCTGGGGAACGCGTGGGCTGTTGTCATCCAGTGTTGAGGCGGGGCTTCCGGACAGAATGATCGCTTTCGGCCTGAGCCGGGCGAAACCCTCTTCTGATGACTGGAAGGGAACGATTTCGCAGTAGACGCCGGTTTCGCGAACGCGCCGCGCAATCAGCTGCGTCACCTGGCTGCCGAAATCGATGATGAGAACGCTGTCGGGATGTGCTATCTGGGTCATGTCGAGCCTTTAATGAAAAGCGATGCTGCTGGCAATCCGGGAAATGCCGGAAGCATGAAAAAACCAATGCGTGACCCGGTGGACCGGATCAGAACCAGCCGGCTTAAAACCAGCCGGCTCAAAACCAGAAGGTGCCATCTTCCAGCGCCTTCACCAGCGCGTCGACAGCCTGGGCGAGATTGCGATCGACCACGTGGAGATATTCCGTCCAGTCGCTGACATGGTTCAGCTCCGCCTTGCCATCGGAAATGCCGCGCAGGCCGATGAGGGGCAGATTGAAGCTCTGGCACGCCCGCAGCACGGCGTAGGTTTCCATATCGACCATGTCTGCGTCGATACCGTCATAGACGGTGCCAGACACGATATTGCCGCCGGTCGACAGGCTGGCGGTTGCGACGCCCGGAATGCGCAGTGGCAGGTCTATGGCTGCCGGCAGATCGAGAAACGGCGTGCGGCCCTTCTCGAAGCCGAGCGGCGAGGCATCCATGTCGCGATAGGCAACCGAAGAGACCTGATAGACCTCCGTCTGCTCCAGCCTGGCCGATCCGGCCGAGCCGAGCGACACGACCAGATCCGGCAGGGCATTTTGAACCTGCAGGTCTTTCAGCGCCGCCGTCAGCACGATGGCCGCCTCGACCGGGCCGACGCCGGTCATCAGAGGCTGGATGCGCAGCCGAAGGAAAGGGCCATATTCCGCGTCGACCGCCATGACGAACAACACGGATTTGCCACAGACGGATTTCAATTCGAATGTCATTCCCGGATATCCTCACGGCCCCGCATCACCATCATGGTGCTGGTCATGGAGGCGATCAATTTGGCTGGACCGTCGCCGAGCGCATAGCCACGGCCATCGGCGACGATGATGGTGGAGCCGGGCTTGATGATTTCGCCTCGAAACAGAAAGCGCTCTCCGCGTCCGGGCGACATCATGTTGACCTTGAATTCGATTGTCAGCACCGAAGTATCGGGCTCGATCACGGTATAAGCGGCATAGCCGCAGGCCGTGTCCAGGGCTGCCGAAATCACGCCGGCATGCAGAAACCCATGCTGCTGGGTGAGCTTTTCGTGAAAGGGAAGCTCGATTTCGACAAGCTTGTGGCTGACCCGGGTCAGTTCGGCACCCATGGTCTGCATGGCGCCCTGACGCGCAAAACTCGCCTCGATCCGCTGCTGGATTTCCGCATCCATCTGGCTGCCGCCCTTCATCCCTCGCTTGCGCAGCCATTTGGCACGAGACGGCCGCTTGGGCAAGCCCTTGCGGCGCAACATGACCGGCGGGTCAGGGATCAGTTGAGCAGGAACAGGGCTCCATTGAGCACGCTGGCGAACCCGACCCAGGCTGCATAAGGAATGAAACAGGCGAGGGCCACCTTGTCGAACCTGCGTACCTGCCAGAGAAAGGCGAGGATCAGCGCCAGCATCGGCAGGATGACGATCAGCCCGAGCCCGGTGCTTTGCTGGCCGAAAAAGGCCGGCGACCACAGGAAATTGAGGATCATCTGGCCGAACCACAGCGTCATGGCCTTTGAACGCCGCGCGCGGCGCCAGATCCGCGCGCCGGCAAGGCCGATCAGCACGTAGAGTACGGTCCAGACCGGCCCGAACAGCCAGGCGGGTGGATTGAAGCTCGGCTTCACCAATCCGTCATACCAGTCGCCTGGCAGGTTGGAGAGGCCGATCAGGATGCCGATGCCGGTAACGGCGATCATGAAAATGAGGTTGGTAAGGGCGTTGCGCATGACGCTCGAATTTAGTGGCTGTCGCGTTTTTTGGAAGAGTGCGAAAGTCTAAGAATTCGCGCCACGAATATTCACGAGAGCCGGATGATGTGCTGGTCCCAGTTCACCGCCTCCTGGCTGTCGAGAAAGCGGCCGTCGTAGGAAGAGGTGGCAAAGCCGTGCCGAGCCGAGGCTATGCCCGCGGCTTCATTAAGGATGCCGGTCGCTTTGACCTTGCCGCTGGCCGCGTCAAGCACCACCGAGACGCCGCCGGCAGGAGAGGTTACGCCGACCAGTCCATCGCGCCTGTTAACGGCGATAGCTCCGACATAATTGCCAAGGCTGCGGGTGACCTCAGGCGGCAGGTCGATCCAGGTCAGCGCCTCGCCTTTGCCGAAATGGCCGATCAGGGGCGGCAGGTCGCGGCGCGGCCCTTCGTACTGGCAGGCGAACCAGATACGGCCATCGGCATCGAGATCGATATGGCGGGTCGAGACTTGGCGCAGCACTTCGGGCAGCTCGTGCTTTTCGACGAGGTCGCCGGTTGCGGCATCTGTCAGGACCAGTGAGGGTTCCATATGGTCGAGATTGAGCTTGGTGCGACCGAAATCCGGATTGGTCTCGATGCCGCCATTGGCGATGATCAGCAACTTTCCATCGTCGCTGACGCTCATGTCATGGGTGCCGATGCCATGGGCGGAAAATTCGCCGATCCGGCGAAAGCCGTCGGTCGCATCGTAAAGCCCGATCATGCCCCTGTTGTTGTCAAAATCGTTTTCTGAGGCATACAGCAACCTGCCATCCGGCGAGAAATGGCCGTGGCCGTAGAAATGCCGCCCGGCCGGGGCATTGACCACCACGGGTGCTATCAGGTTCTGCCGGTCGAAGATGAAGATAAACGTGCCGGGGCGACGGGCAAAGGCGGCGACTTTTTTGGCCGAGGAGGCAAGCCCGTGAGCACGGCCGGGCAGCGCAACGCGCGAGACGATACGGCCATCTTCTGCCAGCAGAGCTGCGCCAAAACTGCCGTCCGGCGCGCGAAAGCCCGAGGCATAGACGGCATCGGCCTGCACCAGCATCTCGGCTGCGGCAGGCGTCAGGCTGGCGAGATAGATGGCGCCGGCAGCTTTCAGGAAATCTCGACGGTCGATCAGCGCGCCGCGCATGGCGATCAGTCTCCGTCCGCGAAGGAGAAGCCCGCGCTGAGACCGACGCCGCCGCCCAGGCCGTCGCTGAGGTCGGTGATCATGCTGCGGCTGTTGTCGAGCAGGCTGACAAGCTTTTGGCGCTCGTCGGGCTTCGATACCGCCGCTTCGACGTCAGGTGTTATCGTCTTGGTGGTTTCGATCAGCTTGTCGGCGCGGGCGTTGATGGCGTCGATAACACCGCGCTTTGCCGGTGGCAGCAGGCTAGCGGCATTGGTGCCGTTCAGCAGGTCTTTGAGGCCGGTGAGATTTTCCTGCATGCTGGCGAAGGTCAGGCCCGAGCGCCAGAAAATCGCCTGTTTCGGCGCAATCCGGCCATCGGCGCCCTTGAAGAAGGTTTCGATCCGCTCGTCGCGCACCGTTTCCGTGCCATGGACGAGAACACCAAGCAGGCCGGTCACGGCTTCTGATGGCGTGCGGAACACGTCATTGTCGGGGCCCGGCTGCTTCCACGCCGCCTGTACGCCACCGGGGGCTTCCCAGAGGCTCGACAGTTCACCGGCCATGTTTTCGACATTGCCTGCGATCGCTGCGCCATAGCGGCAGCGGAAGTCGCCGTCCTTCTGAGCCAGGGTCTCCGCGCCGGTGCCGTAGAGCACATATTCCAGCGCGCCGAGGCCCTGGATTGCCACGCTTTTCTCGTGCAGCGACTGGGGATCGGCAAAGCTCTTGTCGTTGGAGGCAATCGCGCCCTGGATCTGCTTCAGCGCCAGGCCCTTGCGGTCGGGATAAAACAGGATGTGCTCGAAGCGGTTCTCCTCGATCACCGGTCCGACCCTGATAATCTCGATCCGCGCCCAGGCGCGCACGGCATCCCCAAATCCTTGCCTGGCCGCCTTAAGCGTTGCGTCTGACGGCGTTGCGCAAAGACTGTCCATGCCTGCATGCAGCGCCTTGGCCTTGTCCACGAACTGGCGGTAGCCGGGGCGGATAAAGCCGTCTACTGCCTTTTCCATGACGGCGGGAACGGCATCGGTCTGTAGCGCCGTCGCATGAGGTGCGGCCTCTTGCGCAAAAGCCGGTAAAGCGGCGGAGAGGGCGAGGATCAGGCTCAAGGTCAGGGAACGCGGGTTCGGCATCAGAGAGACTCCAGAAACGTGATCAACGCCTTGCGGTTAACAGGCGTCATGGATGCGAAAGCTTGGCGGGCCTGCTCGGCCTCGCCACCATGCCAGAGGATGGCTTGCGGCAAGGACGATGCTCGCCCGTCGTGCAGATAGGCTTGTCTACCGACCTTGCCCGTCAGCCCAAGCCCCCAGAGCGGCGGCGTGCGCCATTGCCGGCCTGTGGCCAGGCCCACCTGCTGCCCGTCGGCAAGTTCCGGTCCCATATCATGCAGCAGGAAATCGGAATAGGGCCAGATCAGCTGGAAGGAGAGCGCCGGATTGGCGGCATCGCGGCGCGTCACATATTTCGGCCTGTGGCAGGTGGCGCAGCCAGAGGCATAAAACAGCGCCTTGCCCGAGAGAACCTCGGCCTTTGCCACATCCCGGCGTTTCGGCGGCGCGAGCGTCTCGCTGTAGAAGGTCATAAGATCGAGAACCGGCGGCGGTGCCTCGACAGTTCCAAGCCGCTTTTGCACGCCATTCGGCATGGCAAGACAGACCTTTTCTGCCGCCGTGCAATCGCCGGCATGGCGCGGATCGTCGGGTGAGGAGATACCGATATCGCCGGCAAGCGCGCTTGCGGACTGGTCGCGGACGCCGGCATTCTCCGCCTTCCAGCCAAACCGGCCGATCCTGACATCGCCGGTCCTGTGGTCCCGCACCTTGGCAACGGTGCCAGATATGCCTTGCCCGGCTTGAGCCTGAGCCTCGGCATTGCCAAGAATATCCTCGTCGGCGATTGCCTCGATCAGGCCCATACCGATCATCGGATTGGCGATGCGCGGCGACAGAATGGTGTCGGCTCCAAGCGGTCCGTAAGCCAGCTTGTCGATCCGGTAGGCGGGAACCTGCAGCACCTCGGTCTCGCCACCGGACAGGCTCACGGTCTTTGGCTGATAGGTCACAGCCATCTGCCCTTCGGCAGCAAGGCCGGGCACGGCGCGATCCTGCAATTGCCGGCCATAGGTTTCGTCGCCGAAATTCAGCGCCTTCAGGGCAGCGATCTCCGCCTTTTCCGTGTCCGTATGGGCGGGGCGGGCAAGCCGCAGAAACATCGAGGTGGCATCGCCATTTGGGCCGGGTGGATGGCCACGTCCGCCGCGCTGATGGCAGCTTTCGCAGGAGCGCGCGTTAAACAGCGGCCCCAGTCCATCGGAGGCCTGGGTGGAGGAGGGGGCGGAAACCCAGAGCTTTTGAAATAGCGCCTCGCCCAGCGAAAATTGCTGCTGCTGGTCGAAACTCAAGGTGGCAAGCGGATGGGTGAAGGCCTTGGCGTCTGCGGTGCCGGTAAAAGTCGCAGCCCCCGCACTCATCACTTCGAAAGCTTCCGGCTTGGAAAAATCACCGGTCGGAGCGGTAACGGTCTCGACCCTTGCTCGGTCCGCGGGAGAAAGATCCGCACGCGGCTCTGCTGTGGCGTTCGCTACCAAAGCGGTCAGCATGACCAGGGTCGTTGAAATGATACGCAAAGGCGCTACCTCGGCAAACGAATGGCCGCGACCATGAAGGCAGCGGCCATTCGAAGATGCATGATCTTACTTGAAGACGGCGCTCGGGTTGTCGAGGCTGTCGGAGCCTTCCAGCTTGACTTCGCCAAGGTCGAGGTCAGCGACGACGCGCTGGATCGATTTGGTCTGGTCGATCAGGCCATCGATGCCGGCCTGGACCGTCGCATTGCCTTCCTTGTTGTTCTCGGCAATCATCTGGTCATAGTGCTCGACGGTCTTGGCGCGCTTCACCAAGGCGGTCATAGCCTTCATCGTGGTGTTGAGCTTGGACTTCATTTCCTTGTCCAGCGCCTTGTCCTTGGCGGCCACCAGATCGGACAGCGACGGACCGGTCATCTTGGTGCCGTCAACGCGGGTGTATTTGCCTGTGTAGGCCGAACGGATGCCAAGCGCGTCGTAGTAATGGGAGTTATGCGTGTTGTCGGAGAAGCAGTCATGCTCTTCTTCCGGATCGTGCAGCAACAGCCCAAGCTTCATCCGCTCACCGGCCAGTTCGCCGTAAGACAGCGAGCCCATGCCGGTGAGGATGGCCTTCAAGCCCGACTTAGGATCGGCCAGCAGCGTCTTGGTGGCTTCGCCTTCCGGCTTCCAGGCGTCAACCATTTCCTGCAGGTCGGACACCAGCAGCGTAGAGGCCGACTTCAGATATTGAGCGCGACGGTCGCAATTGCCGCCGGTGCAATTCTTCAGGTCGTAATCGGTATAGGGACGGTTGCCGGCGCCAGGACCAGTGCCGTTCAGATCCTGGCCCCAGAGCAGGAATTCGATGGCGTGGTAGCCAGTCGCGACATTGGCCTCGACTCCACCCGCCTGATGCAGCTTGTTTGCCAGGAAATCGGGCGTCAGATTGGTGGCATCGACTTCTTCGCCATTGATCTTGATCTTGGTATTGGCGATCACATTGGCAGTAAAGAGCGCGTTGGTGTCGCTCTCGGTCCCGTAGGACTTGTCGACATAGTCGATCAGGCCTTCGTCCAGCGGCCAGGCATTGACCTTGCCTTCCCAGTCGTCGACGATCTTGTTGCCGAAGCGATAGACTTCCGACTGCTGATAGGGAACGCGCGCCTTGATCCAGGCGGAGCGAGCCTTGTTGAGCGTCGATTTGCTGGGCTTGGCGAGAAGCGCATCGATGGCGGCATCGAGCGTCTTTGCCGTGGTCAGCGAATCCTCGTATTTCGCCTCTGCCAGGTCAGCGTAATGCTTCAGCACCGCATCGGGCTCAGGCGCCTTGGCGGCCGGCGCGGCAAACGCGGTGGAGGCGATGAAAAGCGCCAGTCCGGCGCCGATCATGAATGGTCGAGACATGCCCTCTCCTTTGACGCTGTCAGCGTCGTTCTTCGTCGATGGCCTGTCATGGAACAAAATTAAACTAGTGTCAAACAATCAGGAATAGCCCCTGAAAAATAGGGGCTAGCTGACCGATTGTTGTAGAAGTCGGGCCTTAAATTAGGCCCGAACCATCCGACAGAAAAAGAACCCATCGGTATCAGTTGTACCTGGGCTAAGCGTCAGGCCGGCACCATCGGCCGTCGTCGGACGGGCAGCGGCGGGACCAAACAGCGCTGTCCAGCGCTCCAGCATAGGCTTTGGCGAAAACTGCGGATGATCGGCAATGAATGCTTCGATCTGCCGATGATTTTCCTCCGGCAGCACCGAGCAGGTGACATAGATCAGTTCGCCGCCGGGCTTCACATAGGTCGCGGCCTCTGTCAGCGCCTGCCGCTGCTGGTCGATCCGTTCCTGGAGATTGCGGTCCGTCAGCCGCCATTTGGTATCGGGGCGGCGGCGCCAGGTACCGGTGCCGGTGCAGGGCGCATCGACCAGAACCTTGTCGAAGCGGCCGGCAAGCGCCTGCAGCGCGGCAACCCGGTCGTGCACCTGGACGTTATGCGTACCAGCCCGTTTCAGCCGTTCGATGATGGGTGCCAGCCGTTTGCGGTCACTGTCATAGGCGTGGACCTGGCCCTTATTGCCCATAGCAGCCGCCATGGCGAGCGTCTTGCCACCACCGCCGGCGCAGAAATCCAGGACCTGCTGGCCCCCGGTCGCTTCCACCAGGGCGGAGACGATCTGCGACCCCTCATCCTGAACCTCGAACCAGCCCTTTTGGAAGCCAAGTTCGGCAGTCACGTTCGGCAGTCGCGACGGACCTTCGCCGGGCTCGATGCGAATGCCGATCGGCGAGATCGCCGCCGGCTTGGCATCTGCGTGAGACAGCGCCTTGACTACCTTTTCACGGTTGGCCTTCAGGGTGTTGGCGCGCAGATCGAGGCTGGGGCGCACGGTCAGCGCCTGCGCCTCGCGCAGCCAGTCGGCGCCGAACACGGCTTCGAAGGATGGTACGATCCATTCGGGGATGTCGCCCTGGACGAAAAATGGCGCGTCCTCAAGATTACGGCTGGTGAAGGCATGCTTCTGAGCGTCGCTGAGCGGGGCAGGGGCAAAGCTGTCGCCATCGAGATCGGCAGCAAGGGCGTCCGCTGCAAGCCCCCATTGCCGCAGCAGAACCGCGTAGGCCAGGGCGGCCGGGCTATCATCGTCCATCAGATAGGCGTGGGAGAGTTTCATCCGAAGCGCGTCGTAGACGATATTGCCGATAGCGGCGCGATCACCGGACCCGGCAAAACGATGGGCGAGGCCCCAATCTTTCAGCGCATCGGCCACCGGCCTGCGACGTGTCTCGATATCGCTTAAAACCTCGATTGCTCCGGCAAGCCGTCCGCCCAAACGCATGATCGTCTCCTTGGTGATCCATCAGACCTTGCGTGGTAGCGATGAAACCCGGTCGGGGCAAGCACGTATCATGGCATCAAGCCGCAGACTTATCCCACCAGTTCGTAGCAAACCTTGGCGGTGCCGCTGCTCACCATGCCGATATCGGCGGCGGCTGCCTTGGAAAGATCGAGGACTCGACCCTTGATGAAGGGGCCGCGATCGTTGATGCGCACAACGACGGTCTTGCCATTGTTGCGGTTCGTGACCTTGACCTTGGAGCCGAAGGGCAGCGACTTGTGGGCGGCCGTGAAGGTCGAAGGATTCATGCGTTCGCCGGAAGCAGTCTTGGAGTATACCGCGTACCAGGAAGCACCACCGCAGCCATTTGCTGCAAAGGCCTTGATAGGGCTGAAAGCAACAAGAGAGGTAATAGCTGCTGTGACGAGAATGGATCGACTGAAAGGCACCAAAATCTTCGTTTCCCTTTGCTGTTTCTGAGACGAAATTTGCGTAGGGAGGCTTAAGCGTGGTCAAAAATGGCAAAAAAGTGCCCCAATCAATCACGGAATGTTACATTAAGATATATTCGTGATCGACCTGCTGAATTAATGATTTGGTAAGTTTTTAGAAAAACTGTTTAAAATCAGCCTAAAAACAGAAAAATATTGCGTACTATATGTTTGTGAATCGATCACGAAATTTTTTTCCGAAGTTTTGAAAAAAGACGTCGGGAAAGCAGCCTCGCTCGGGAGAATGAGGCGAAATTGGCGCAATTTCTGAGCGAAATCGAGGGTGTTTTAGGAATGAATGTTCAGGTGCTATCCGCGCCAGCGCCCTGAGGTCCAGAGCTGCGAGAGCGATACCCGGTAATCGGGATAGGTAAAGGAGAAGCCCAGCGCCCTTATCTTCTCATTCCTCACCCGTTTGCTCTCGCCGTAAAAGGAGCGGGCCATGGGCGACAGTTCGGCGGTCTCGAATGCCTGTTCCGGCGGTGGCTCCGCCGCCATCAACCGTGCGGCCTCGGCGACCACATCCTGCGGCGGTGCCGGCTCATGATCGGTGATGTTGAAGATGCCGCTCTCCAGGCGATCGGCCAAAAACAGAGTGGCCGCAGCGATATCTTCGACACGGATGCGGTTGAACACCTGATCCTTCTTGACCAGACGGCGGGCATTGCCCTCGGCAAGATTGACGAAGCCATTGCGGCCCGGCCCGTAAATGCCCGAGAGCCGCAGCACCGCCAGCGGCAGAGAGCAAGCGGCTGACACTTCTGCCCAGGCCTGCTCGGCCTCCACCCGCTCCACCGAGCGGTCCGAGACCGGCTTGCAATCCGTCTCCTCATCCACCCAGGCGCCCTGGTGGTCGCCATAGACGCCGACGGTCGACAGATAGGCGATCCATTGCAGCTTGGGCATCACGGTTTTCAAATTTCCGCCGGTCAGCCGCAGCAGCGGATCGCCGTCGCGGCCGGGAGCGATGGACTGCACCAGATGTGTGGTCTGCGCCATCGCAGCCAGAAGCGGCGCGGAGAACGCGTTTCCATCAAAGACCAGCGGTGTGATGCCGAGGCCGGCGAGCGCTTCTGCCTTTGCTAGCGAACGGCTGGTGCCGTTTACGGAAAAGCCAGCTTCGGCAAAGCGCTGGCCAATGGCCTTGCCGGAAAAGCCGGCACCGAAAATCATCAGGTTCATGAGGTCACTCCAACAGCTAGCCATTCGGCCCGAACGTCTTCGTCGGGCTCTTTGTCTTTATAAGAAGCGAGGGTGGAAAAATCGGCCGACGTCATTAGCCGCGATAGAGCCCAGACGGCCATGCCGCGTACATCCGGCGACGCATCGTCCAGCAGCGCCTTGCATGGCGCAATCAACTCGCCGGAGCCGGAATTGCCAGCGGCGATCAGCACGTTGCGCACGAAACGGTCACGCCCGATACGCTTCACCGGCGAGCCGCTGAAATGGCTGCGAAAGCCCGTGTCGTCGAGAGCAAGGAAGGCGGCGATCTCGGGCGCCTGCAGATCCTCGCGGGCCTGAAGCTTGATCTCGCGGGCCGTCGCGGCAAACTTGTTCCAGGGGCAGGCAGCCAGGCAATCGTCGCAGCCATAGATGCGATTGCCGAAGGCGGGGCGCAGGTCCCGGTCGATCACGCCTTTATGCTCGATGGTCAGATAGGAAATACAGCGTCGCGCGTCGATCTCGTAGGGGGCCGGAAAAGCTGCGGTCGGACAGGCATCGAGACAGGCGCGGCAGGAGCCGCAACGGTCGCGTTCCGGCGCGTCCAGTTCGAGATCCGCCGTGGTGAACATGCTGCCGAGAAACAGCCAGGAGCCGAAGTCTCGGCTGACCAGGTTGGTATGCTTGCCTTGCCAGCCAAGCCCGGCGGCGGCGGCAAGCGGCTTTTCCATAACGGGAGCGGTGTCGACAAAGACTTTCACATCCTCGCCTGCCCGTGCCGCAAAGCGGGTCGCCACTTCCTTGAGCTTGCCCTTGATGACATCGTGATAGTCGCGGTTGCGGGCATAGACCGAAATTGCTGCCTTTTCCGGCTCGGCCTGCAACAGGCGCGGATCACTGTCAGGACCGTAATTCAGCCCGAACATCACAACGGAACGTACCTCCGGCCAGAGCACCTTTGGATCGCCGCGCCGCTCGCGCGTCTCTTCCATCCAGGCCATGGTGCCGTGATGGCCGGCCTTTATGAAGGCAGACAGCCGTGCCGGTGCCTGGGGAATGCTGTCAGGCCCGGTGATGCGACAGAGATCGAAGCCCTTGTCTGCGGCTTCCTGCTTGAGGAAGGCGGTCAGCTTGCCAGCGCGTATTCTGGCCTTTTCCGCCTCTCGCCCGGGCTTGTCCGCCTCAGCCATCATCCGTCCCGTCAGAAATCCAGATCCGCATAATGCGAAACCGGGGTGAGGCCGCGCACCCGCTCGGCAAGAAGCGGGCGGAAGGAAGGCCGCGATTTCAGCCGCTGATACCAGTCCTTGGCAACAGGCGATTCTGCCCAGTCGATTTCTCCAAGATAATCCAAGACGGAAACCGCCGCGCCCGCAGCAAGATCGCCGTAGCTCAGCCGGTCGCCGGCAAGCCAGGTGCGCGAGCCAGCCAGCCAGCTCAGATACTTCATGTGCTGACGGATATTGCCCCGCGCGGTGCGCAGTACCTTGGAATCCGGAGCGCCGCCGCCAAGCCCATTCGGGATCTGCAGCTTGAACACCCGTTCGCGCGCCAGGGGCCGTGTCACGTCCTGTTCCATCTTCTGCAGGAACCAGTCGACCAGGCGGCGGATCTCGGCGCGCTGGAACGGGTCTTCGGCCAGAAGCCGGCGGTCGCGCTTTAGCACGCCATGGGTTTCGTCGAGGAATTCAGAAATTACCGTGCCGCCGCAGAGCGTGCGCATGTTGTCATCGACATAGACGGGCAGCGTGCCGGCGGGATTGAGGTTTAGGAATTCCCGCCGCTTTTCCCAGGTCTGCTCCTCGACCAGATCTGCCTGGAACCCGTATTCCGACAGGATCAGCCGGACGAAACGGGAGGTGGTCGACATGGGATGATGATACAAAGTGGGCATTGCTGGGATACTGTTCCGGTTGGGGCGGTTATCGGTTGTCGTCTGGCTGTCTCGGCGGCTTGTTCAGCGACCATCCTTGCGGGGGCATTCTTGCTGGGCATTCTCGCTGGTCAGGGAGCCAACCTTGCGTCTATAGGAATTTCATTCCGTCATACAAGCGAATCGCTTTCCTTGTCACGCCTATCAAAGGACAATCCATGGAAGATCAATCGATCGTCAGCGCAGTTCTTCTCGGCCTCATCGAAGGGCTCACGGAATTCATCCCAGTCTCCTCGACGGCGCATGTGTTGCTGGCCGGTCATTTTCTGGGGTTCAACTCGCCGGGCAATACCTTTGCCGTGCTGATCCAGCTCGGTGCGATCCTCGCCATCCTGACCGTCTATTTCCACAAACTGCTTGCCATCGCCACCGCCCTGCCCAGCGATCCCAGAAGCCGCCATTTCGTGCTGGCCGTGCTGGTCGCCTTCCTGCCCGCCGCCATCATAGGGGCGATCGCCCATGATTTCATCAAGGCCGTGCTGTTTGAAACGCCGATGCTGATCTGCGTCATGCTGATCGTCGGCGGTGTCATTCTTCTCGTGGTCGACAAGATGACCTTCAAGCCGCGCTATACCGACGTGATGGACTATCCCCTGTCGCTCGCTTTGAAGATCGGCTTCTTCCAATGCCTGGCAATGATCCCCGGCACCTCGCGCTCTGGCGCTACCATCGTCGGCTCGCTGCTGATGGGTACCGACAAGCGCTCCGCCGCCGAGTTTTCCTTCTTCCTTGCCATGCCGACCATGCTCGGCGCTTTCGTGCTCGATCTCTACAAGAACCGCAATGCGCTGAGCTTCGACGATGGCATGTTGATCGGCGTCGGCTTCATCGCCGCCTTCATCTCTGCCCTGTTCGTGGTGCGCGGCCTGTTGGACTTCGTCTCGCGCCGGGGCTACGCGCCTTTCGCCTGGTGGCGGATCGCTATCGGCATTGCTGGTCTAATCGGCCTGCTCGTTCGCGGATAAGGCGAGTGATATAGCCATGCTTGAGGCGTCGCGTGAACAGCGCGGCGCTTTTTTCGTGCCATAAAGCCTGTCGCGTTTAATTGCCTGCAATTAAACGATAACGTACATGCGACAAAAGAAGACCTAAAGCGTGTCGCCGTGAATCCTACTCACGGCGACACGCTTTAGGCGTTCGGTGAAACGCATAAGGTTTGAAAAGCCGATGCGGACCGCTGTCGCGGTTCGCGATGCGTTGGCCAAAGTGAGCGTCGCGCGTCAAACCTTCTTACCCAATCTGACAGCACCAGGCGACGACGCAGCAGAACCGCGCAGAGCCAAGAGTCCGGAAAGTAAGAGAGAAGGTGCTGCGATCAGCTGCTGTTAGCGGGCGATCGAAGCAGTGCTGCAGGGATCAACGCCATAGGCGGGGGCGCAATTGCCTTTGCGGGCTGCGACCGTCGACGGGGCGATGAACGAACCTGCGATGACAACCAATGCCGCACACGCAAAAAACAGTGCGATAGATTTGCCCATGAAATGAGAACCTCAGAAGTCTGTGATGTGGCGGGGCGCGAAGATCGCCGGTCCCATGCGCTGACCCGTCTTTACGCACGGGCTACCGCAACATCAATAGCCGAATGTGCTGAACCAGCGGTTAATAAAACAAATTAATTGCTGCGACTTTTGTGCAACGCCAAAACAGCCGAACGGCGCCTCTGGTAAAGGCGCCGCTCTGGCTATCTTGCTCTAAAACCTGTCGCTTCAGGCAGCCTTGCCCGTGCGCGTATACTGGCCGTGCGGGCGGAAATGCACCAAATACGACGGCAGGACGGCGGCAAGGGCGCGTGGCTGGATACCGAGGCCGGTTAGCGTGCGACCATCCTTCTTGGCGGCTTCCGAAACGACGTTGTCGCTTTTCAGCAGCGTCAGCTGGTCGTTGGTCAGTGGCGGCGCAACGAGCGGGATCAACGAGGCGACGGAGGCCATCAGCGAGGCAACGCCGAAGGGGATCGAAACGAGCGGATTGCTGCGATCGATAACGCGCAGCATTTCCTCAAGACATTGACGGAAAGTCAGCACTTCAGGACCGCCAAGCTCGTAGATGCCGGGCGCAGCCTTGCCATTGGCGGCAAGTGCGACGGCCTCGGCCACGTCCTCGACGAAGACGGGCTGGAACTTGGTCTTGCCGCCCCCGATCAGCGGGAGGCATGGGAGAAGGCGGGCCATGCCTGCGAACTTGTTGAAGAAACCGTCTTCCGGACCAAACACGATGGAGGGGCGCAGGATGACGGCGCCGGGCGCGACCTTCAGAATGGCTTCTTCGCCCCGCCCTTTGCTGGCGGCATAGGCGGAGGCGGATTTGGAATCGGCGCCGATGGCCGAGACATGTACCAGGCGAGCGCCTGCCGCAGTGGCGGCTTCAGCGACGGCACGCGCGCCGAAATCCTGGACGGCGTCGAACTTGTTTCGGCCGGCTTCCATCAGGAGGCCGACGCAGTTGATGACGACGGATGCGCCTTCCACGGCTTTGGCGACGCTATCGCGGTAGCGCAGATTGGCCTGGGCCAGCGAGATCTGCCCGACATTGCCAAAGGGCAGCACGAAGCCGGCGAGATCCGGGCGGCGCACGGCGACGCGCACGCGGTAGCCACGTTGCGCCAGCACCCGCACCACGTGCCTGCCCACGAACCCTGAGCCTCCGAAAACGGTCACGAGCGGCGGAAGATTTGCGAGTGTCATAGAGAGCTCCTGCGGATCGGAATATCGGACCAAGTCGTCTGCTGTCTCATATCGCTATTGCCTTTGAAGGTGAAGCGGAATCATCCGGGCGCGGCCATGCGGCGTCGCCTGGATTAAGGAGATACAAATAAGATAGTGCAGCACATCAAAGATCGAGTGGCGCGCCCGCGAAAATTGCTGAACGCGAGGCGCCAGAATGAGGTTTGCCGGTGGCTCAGAGTGTTTCCGGGAAAAGTGGAAACCGGTTTTCCGTCCGGAAACACGTAAACACTCTAAAGAGCACCTTCGACGAGCACGATCTCACCATCGGCCACTTCCTGGCGGATCTTGACGGCCGCCTGGTATTCAGGCGAGTGGTAGCAGTCATAGGCGGCCTGGAACGAGGGGAATTCAATGATGACGTTGCGGGCACGGCCGGGGCCTTCCACGGCGTCGGTTTTGCCGCCACGGGCAAGGAATACGGCACCGAAACGTTCGAAGGCAGGCTTTGCCGTCGAGACGTAATCCTTGTAACGTTCAGCGTCGCGGACGTCGACGCGAGCAATCCAGTAACCCTTTGCCATCAAAACACCTCTTTCGGTTTCTTTCTGGTGATCGGCGAAATTTGCGGCAAGGTCAAGCGGCGAGATTGCGGGGCTGATCGTGATTTATCTCGCTGGTTCTCACGGCGATATCGATGCATGGTCAGGCCAGAGTGGTGTCAAGCCCGTCCGGGCGCAGTTGAAGGCGGGGTCAAGGTGGACATTATTCGCAAGCCGACACGGCAATCATCAAGACCAGGCAAGGTATCGGCATCGGCATGGCCCTTGCTGGCCGTCCTTCCCTTGCTTGTGGCAATGCCCGTTGAGGCGCAAACCGGCGCGTCTACCGCGCCGCCGCCGGGCCATGGAGCCGTCGCCAAACCCTGCGCATCCTCCGTTTACGACGATCTGCGCAATGCGCCGATCGAGGCCGACAGCGTGTTGCGCATCGCCTGCAAGGTCGAGTTGAAGCACGACGATCTCGTCATGCAGAACCTGGAACTCTCTGGCGCGGAAGCCAGCGGCGTCAGTATTGATTGCCATGGCGGCGTCATCGGTCTGCCTGGGCAGGTGCCGAAAGGCGCGCCTCCCACGATCCGCATCGCATCGCTGCGCAAGGAGGATGGCAGCTGGAGCGTTCCGCGCGACATCGTCATCCGCAATTGCAAGATCTATGGCTCGATCCACATCATGGGGCTCGGCGCCAATGGCGAGGCTGAACTGGTGCGCCAATCCTCCCTTAACCGCAATCACACCGAATATGCCCAATCGGCCGCGCCGTCAGGCGTGGTGCTTGATAATCTGACCATTGTTGCGGACGGACCGATTCCGCTTTATGTGGCTCCCGGCGTCACCCATGTGACCCTGTCCCATTCGGTCATTCAGGGGCAGACAAAGGGCTCGGCCATCTATCTCGATGCTGAAAGCGCCTATAACACCATTTCCGGCGACCGGTTCGAGCTTGGCACCCGCAGTCGCGAGATGATTGCGGTGGATGGATCGGCTCACAACGTCATAGAGGCTAACAGTTTCCTGAATGCCGTGCATGGCGGCATCTTTCTCTATCGCAATTGCGGGGAGGGCGGCACGATCCGTCATCAGACGCCCCAGCACAACAAAATTGCCGGTAACAGCTTTGTCTATGAGGACGCCGTTCGCCCGCGCCCGGCGATCTGGCTCAATGCGCGAGAAGCCTGGCGCAATCTCTATTGCTATCAGGACCCGCCGGCACCTTTCGGCAGCGGCGCCGACAACCGCAGCTTTGCCGATTTCAACACCGTCACCGGTAACAGGATTACCGGCGGCGATATCGACCTGATCCGCGACAAGGGCGACAACAACGTCCTGAGTGACAACAGTGCCAAGCCGCATTGAGCATTTCCAACAAAAGTGCGTAGCGGTTTTGTGTCTGGAAATACGGTAAAAAAGGTCAGAGTATTTATGCGTTTCCATGAAACGGGGAAGTGCTCTGAGCCGCGAGGTTCAGGCCAGGGCGGTCTTCATATCCGACAGAATGGCTTCGGCGGCAGCCTTCGGATCGGCAGCGCGCACGATCGGCCGGGCAACGACCAGATGGCTTGCGCCGGCGCCAAGCGCTTGCGCAGGTGTCATCACCCGTTTCTGGTCTCCGGCATCGGCGCCGGCAGGGCGAATGCCCGGCGTGACCACGGCCATGCCAGGACCGAGAATGGCGCGCACTGCTTCTGCCTCCTGCGCCGAGCAGACGATCCCGCCCATGCCGGCTGCCTTTGCCTGCGCGGCGCGCTTGAGCACGAGATCCCTGGCATTGACCTGATAGCCGGCATCGGAGAGATCGCCGTCATCCATAGAGGTCAGTACGGTCACGCCAAGCAGGCAAAGTCCAGAGCCATCGGCCGCAGCGACGGCGGCCTGCATTGCTTTTGGATAGGCATGCAGCGTCAGCATCGTCATGCCCATCTTGACGATATTCTCCACCGCCGAGGCAACGGTGTTGTCGATGTCGAGCAACTTCATGTCGAGGAAGACCTGCTTGCCGCTGCGGGCGAGATCGCGGGCAAATTCCAATCCGCCGGCAAAGGCCAGCTGGTAGCCGATCTTGTAGAAAGCCACGGTATCGCCCAGCGTTGACACCAGCTTTTCGGCGTTCGCCACGGTTGCGACATCAAGGCCCACGATCAGGCGGCTGCGCGGATTCATGACCAATCTCCCTGCCAGGTTTCCATCGCGGTCCAGTCGCATGCAACGCGTCGATCCGCAAGGCTAAAGCAGAAGAGATTACCGCCACCCCCAGGCTGATCGGCATCTCTGCCGATCGCGCGTCCCTGAAGATGGCATTTCAGCAGCGTGCCGACGCCGCCATGGCCAATAAAGGCAATCGGGACCGATGGATCGTGATTGGCCAAGGCCTCTTCGATGGCGCGGTGGATGCGCGTCTGCGCATCCACCGCTCGCTCCCAACCATGAAAGCTCTCCTGCGGATGGGCGAAGAACCAATCCGCCGCCTTTTCAAAGTCCGGCGGCGCAAGGAAGCCGGTGGCGGAGCGGTCGTTTTCATGCATGGCCTCTACCGTTTCAACATCGAGGCCAGCAGGCTGCGCCAGGATAGCGGCGGTTTCCACCGCCTTCACCTCTGCGCTGCTGATGACCCGGCCGAGGCGTCCGACCCATTCTGCCTTGGCGGTCGCTTCGGTGCGCGCCCGCCCGTGTGCCGACAGCCCCCATTGCGGCACGGGCACATCAGGATCTATCTGCACCTGCGGATGGGTGATGTAGACGGCAAACACGTCTCGTTCCTATCAGCGGCGGCGATAAAGCCAGAGCTGGGCCGGCGGAATATTGCGGACCACGAAATCGAAATGCTCGATGAAATAGCTGCCGCCTTTGGCGATGATCGGCGACATCGGTCCGTAGGAAATCTGGATGACAGGGCGACCATGCGGCACGCGGTCGAGCAGGTCTTCCAGCAGTCGAATTCTGTCCTGCATCGGGAAATTCAGCATGGGAACGGCGGAGATGACACAATCGAACGAGAGGCCGGATAGCGGCCCCAGCGTCTTTTGCAAATCGAAGGCATCGCCATGGACGAAATTCACGCCGGGAATAGTCTCTGTCAGATGCCGGTGAAACTCGGCGGAATATTCGACCGAGACCAGTTTGTCCGAGGTAATACCACGCGCTAGGATCGCCTTGGTGATGACGCCGGTGCCCGGACCGAGTTCCAGAACCGGTAGCCCGCTTTCCGGCCTGACGATGCTGGCCATGCGGCGCGCTGTTATGGTCGATGTCGGAACGATGGCGCCGACAAGCTTCGGCCCCTGCATCATGCCCTTGAAGAAACGGATTTCCTCGTCGAACTTCTTCTCCAGCCGTTGCTTCAGGTTGAGCTTCATTCCAAGTCATCTCCTAATAAGACATGCTTTGCCTGTCATGGGCGCACGAGCGGCATGTTGATGTGATTTGTCGCGAAAACAAGACAAAATGGCGCACATGTGAAAATTTTGTGTCGAGAATCACTTTAGCGGCCGCTCAGCCAAGCCCGGTTTCGCCTGCCTAAACCGATTGTGCAAACATGCAAACGCCGCCCCGAGAGCCCCCAGGACGGCGTTAAAAGCGGCAGTGCGATGGCGGATTTTAAACGCGCATCGGCATCAGGACATAGAGCGCGTCATCGCCGGCGGTGTCGCGGATCAGCGTCGGCGAACCGGCGTCGGCGAGAAGGAAGATGGCTTCCTCGCCGGACAGCTGCGCGGTGATGTCGAGCAGATATTTGGCATTGAAGCCGATTTCCATCGCGTCGCTATCATAGCCCACGGCCACTTCTTCGGTGGCGCTGCCGGAATCGGGGTTGTTGACCGTCAACAGCAGATGCCCGTCGCCGATGGCGAGCTTCACCGCCCGGCCGCGTTCCGAGGAAATGGTCGAGACGCGGTCCACGGCGCGGGCAAAGCTTTGGCAATCGACCCGCATTTCCTTGTCATTAGCCTGCGGAATGACCCGCTGATAGTCAGGGAAGGTCCCGTCGATCAGCTTGGAGGTCATGACGATCTCGCCGATGTTGAAGCGGATCTTGGCGTCCGATACTTCGAGCGTGACGATCAGGTCGGGATTGTCGACCAGCTTCTGCAATTCGCCGACCGTCTTGCGGGGAATGATGATGCCCGGCATGCCTTCGGAGCCGGACGGTGCCTCGACGTCGGCCCGGGCGAGACGGTGGCCGTCGGTTGCAACGGCCCTGAGCTTCAGCTTGCCGTCCGCTTCGATCGTGTGCAGATAAATGCCGTTGAGGTAATAGCGGGTTTCCTCGGTCGAAATCGCAAACTGGGTGCGATCGATCAGCATCTTCAGGTCCGACGCCTTTAGCTTGAACGAATGGCTGAAGCTGCCGGTGGTCAGGTCAGGAAAATCCTGTTCCGGCAAGCATTGTAGCGAGAATTTCGAGCGGCCCGAGGCCACGGTCATGCTGGCGCCGTCAGGATTGGTGGACAGCAGCACCTCGGCGCCATCGGACAGCTTGCGGACGATTTCATACAGAAGATGGGCAGGAACCGTGGTGGCGCCGGCTTGTTCGATGTTTGCGGGCGTACCCTCGGTGATTTCCAGATCGAGATCGGTCGCCTTCATCGACAGGCTCTGGCCCTCGGCACGCAGCAACACGTTCGAGAGGATAGGAATGGTGTTGCGCCGCTCGACCACCCGATGAACATGGTTCAGGGACTTTAGAAGATTGGACCGTTCAAGAGTAATACGCATCGACGCTGCCACTTTCGACCTGTGCGATCCGGCCAGCAATCTTGGCCGCGGATCGGCTTGCCTTGGTCCGGACGGTGGATGTCCGGCTTGATTGGGACCGGCAAAATGGCAGTAAAACCGATCAGAATGCAAGGGGCTGGTGGCTTTTGCCAAGGCTTGGTCGCCGCTTTCCACCACAGATCGCGCCCTTGCGCTTGCGATGACGCAGCGCCTCGCCCATAACAGGAGGGTACCGTGCTTGGCGGGGCACCCTTCTGAGGCGTCCGGGCGTGGTGAGTGGGAAAGCAAGCGTGGCGGAAACTGACATCAAGCCGGATGACGGACAGAAGACCTTCCGGCTGCATGACCGTGCGGTCAGTGCTCGCCCGGTCGAGCCGGCGCTTTATCTGGTGGCGACGCCGATCGGCAATCTCTCCGACATTACCTTGCGGGCCTTGGAAATCCTGGCTGGCGCCGATGTTCTGGCCTGCGAAGATACCCGCGTCACCCGCGTGTTGCTGGATCGCTACGGCATTACTACACGCCCCTATGCCTATCATGAACACAATGCCGCCGAGGTCGGGCCGAAGCTGATCGAGGCGCTCGCTGCCGGCAAATCGGTAGCACTGGTGTCGGATGCCGGCACGCCGCTGGTCTCCGATCCCGGCTATCGGCTGGGGCGTCTTGCCATCGATGCGGGCTTTCGCGTCGTGCCGGTTCCAGGTCCGTCCGCGCCGCTCGCGGCACTGGTCGGTTCAGGCCTGCCAAGCGATGCTTTCCTATTTGCAGGGTTTCTGCCCACCAAGGACAAGGCCCGCCGAGACCGGCTGGCGCAATGGGCAACGGTGCCGGCAACCATCATCTTCTTCGAATCGCCGCACCGCATCGGGGCAACGCTTGCCGCTGCAGTGGACGTGCTGGGCGCTGATCGTACAGCCTGCGTTTGTCGCGAACTGACCAAGACCTTCGAGGAGTTCCGGCGCGGCACGCTCGCCGAGCTTTCTGCCTGGTACGACGACGAGCGCCAGGTCAAGGGCGAGATCGTCCTCGTCATCGCCCCGCCGGACGCCGCTGCGCCGCCCGAGGCCGCCGATGTCGACCGCCTGCTCATGCAACTCGCTGCGACCTTGCCCACCTCAGGCGCAGCAACCGAAGCGGCCCGCCAGACCGGTCTGCCGCGCAAGGACCTCTATCAAAGACTGCTGGAACTCAAAGACGGGACGTGATTTTGGGGACGAAGACGAAAGGGCAGGGGCAGGCAACGACGTTATCGCGGGTTATGAGGGGCCTTTTGGGCCGCTGGTCGGACAGCGGTGTGCACACAGGCAATTACATTCCCGAAATCGATGTGCTGCGCGCCGTTGCCGTGGCCGCAGTCGTACTGTTTCACGCGGGCCTGCCATTCTTTAAAGGCGGTTTTCTCGGTGTTGACGTCTTTTTCGTCATCAGCGGCTTTCTGATTGCCCGAATCTACGCCACAAGCGGCGTAAATTATTCAGCTCTTGCCTTTTATCGCAGGCGGTTCCTGAGAATCATTCCGGCTTTGATCGCAATGATTCTTCTGGTCCTGCCCTTCGTCTGGCTCGTCCGCTACGGAGCAGTTTTCAGCCAGTATCTGCGCAACGCACTCTATTCCTTGCTGTTCGTAGCCAATTTCGACTTCTGGAACCATGTCGATTATTTCGGTCCGACCAATGATGAAGTGCCGCTGCTGCATGTCTGGAGCCTTTCCGTCGAAGAGCAGTTCTATCTTGTCGCGCCGCTCATCCTCTTCTACTTCCGGCGCTTCCGTTCGATGCGGGGGCTTTTGGCCGCCGCATTGATCCTTAGCAGCCTGATCCTCAGTTTCGTCCTGGATCGCTTTGCTCCGGATGCTGGATTTTTCCTCATGCCCTCCCGCTTTTGGGAATTGGCGGCCGGCGCTGTGGTCGCCTTCCTGCCCCTGCCCGGGGGCATCAGGCCCGGCAATCAGTTGGCGAGCCTCGGGGGGGCTGTTCTGCTCGTTCTAATGCTGGTTCTTTTCATGTCCTTTGGCGAGGAATACACGGTCCAGACCATCGGGCGATTGATCGCCGTCTTGCTCGCAGCCGCCTATCTCGCCTTGTTTGGCAGGGGCGATCACAAGATGTCTTTGGCTCGGATTGCGCCGCTGCGCGGGCTCGGAAAGATCAGCTACAGCCTTTACCTCTGGCACAATCCGCTGCTCGCCTTGCTCAGCCTTCAACTCTTTCGGCCCTCGACACCTATTGTCGTCATCCTGACGGTCTGTCTTTCTGTCGTCCTGGCGGTCATCAGCTATACCCTGATTGAAAATCCGTGGCGGCGACTGGGAGGGGCAACGACTGCCAGCCAGGCTCTGTCGTCGTCCCTCGTTGGGGCCTTGCTGATCCTGCTGCTGATCAGCGTGCCCGGCTATCTCGCCACCGGTGGCTTCCGATTTGATGCGCGGGCGAAATTGGTTCTGGAGGAGGCACAGACCCCCGTTCCGGCTGAATTTTCGTCGCATTGCTTCTTGGAAGGAAAGAGCGGTATCGCGTCCTTTCCGCAAGACTGCAAAAGCGCCATCGGTCCGCAATCCACTTTGGTCTGGGGTGACAGCTTTGCCCACCACCTTGCCATGGGCCTGCGCACTGTCAGGCCTGATATCGAAGAATTGAGTGCGGCAGTCTGTCCACCGACGGTGCATATATTTTTTCGCGGAAACCCTCGATGTGAAGGCCTTAACGATCAGGCCATTGCCGAGATCGCACGTGCCCACCCGGCACGCGTCATTCTAACCGCTTACTGGTCGCATGCCGAGAACTTCAATGCATCGCTTGCCGTTGAGAAGACTGTCCTGGAGATCAAAGCCAAATCGCCACAGACCGAAATCATCCTGGTCGGCAGTCCCCCGATCTGGCGACCGAATCTGTCACGGCTGATCTTGCGAAATAATGTCCCGCTTGAGCAGGACGATCTGGAAAACCGGTCTCTCGGCGAAGTTGCAGCCTCTGATGCGGACCTCAAAGCCGTTGCGGAGCGGAACGGCCTTCGATTCATATCCTTGAAGGATATGCTTTGTCATGGCAACGTGTGCCGAAGCTGGGTGAACACGCTCGGTCGCAGAGCATTGGTGACAATGGATCTGGGTCACTTTACCTATGACGGATCGGTTTTCGTTGCCCGGCAATTATCACTCGGAAACTGAGTGCCCGTGAGGTCTGCGGGCGAAGGATCCCGTCCGAGACGGCGGTAACCGGAAGCAAAGCATGAAACCACAGACCAAAAGGCGCAAACCACCGTCCGACCCCAGTCGCCAGCGAGCCGAGCGGAGAGGCCGATGGGCGGAATATGTGGCCGCCGCCTATCTGATGCTGAAGGGTTACCGCATAGCCGCATTGCGCTACAAGACAAGGGCCGGCGAGGTCGATCTGATCGTCAGGCGCGGCGATCTGGTCGTGCTGGTCGAGGTCAAGGCCCGCGCCAGCGAAGCTGCCGCCATAGATGCGGTCAGCGGCGACAGCCAGCGCCGCATTCGCGCTAGCGGCGATTTCTGGCTCGCTCGCCAGCCGGACGCCACCCGTCTCTCCATCCGTTGCGATATTATCGCCGTCTTGCCCTGGCGCTTGCCACGGCATTTTAAAGGCGCCTTTTGAACCGGTTTTGCCCATTAATATAGCTAGTATTTTTCGCCGTTCTACTTTGACGATCTTTGTGACATTGCTGTCATAAAACATTCAAGTCGCTGTCATGAAGGCTCACTAATGGCTTGCTCACCCCAATACTGGCGGAGAGGGATCTACCATGTTCAAGAAGCTTTCGATGGCGGCTCTGGCCGTGACCGTTTCGGCAACCTCGTCTTATGCAGCCACCAATATTTCCTGGTGGCACGGCATGGGCGGGCGCAATGGCGAAGTGATCAACGAAATCTCCCAGAAGTTCAACGCAGCGCAGAGCGAATGCGTGCTCACACCTACGTCGAAGGGGTCGTATGAAGAGGCGCTCGCCGCCGGCATCGCCGCTTTCCGCTCCGGCCAGCAGCCGAATATCCTGCAGGTCTTCGATGCCGGTGCCGCCACGATCATCAACGCCAAGGGTGCTGTCATCCCCGCTGAGGACCTGATCACCAAGGCCGGCTACAAGTTCGATCGCGATGCCTTTATCGAAGGCGTGAAGTACTTCTACGCCGACTCCAGCGGCAAGTTCGTCGGCATGCCGTTCAACTCCTCGGCGCCGATCATGTATATCAACACCGAAGCCCTGAAAAAGGCCGGCGTCGAGGCGCCGAAGACCTGGGAAGAGTTCGAGAAGATCGCGCCGAAGCTGAAGGAAGCCGGTTACATCCCGCTCGTCCAGTCGCAGCTGACCTGGGAATTCACCGAGAATTTCTTCTCGCGCAACAATATCCAGTTCGCTTCCAACAACAACGGCTATGACAGCATCAAGGACACGGTGATCAATGTCACCGATCCGAACCATGTCATGATGTATGACAAGCTGAAGGCCTGGAAGGACCAGGGCTATTTCGCCTATTACGGTGCTGCCTGGAATGACAACCAGAAGGTTTTCGAAGAAGGCAAGGCCGCGCTCTGGATCGGCTCGTCCGGCTCCTTCGGCGGCTTGAAGAAGACCGCATCCATGCCGTTTTCGGCTGATTTCCTGCCTTACTGGGGCTCGATCAAGGGCGCTGGCGTCCACTCCTTCATCGGTGGCGCTTCGCTGTTTGCCATGTCCGGCAAGACCGAAGCTGAGAACAAGTGCACGGCCGCCTTCTTCAACTTCCTGACCTCGCCTGAGATCCAGAAGTTCTACCATCAGGCTACCGGTTATGTCGCGATCACCAAGGCGGCTTACGAACTGGCCAAGAAGGAAGGCTATTACGAGAAGGAGCCGGTTGCCGAAGTCGGCATCAAGCAGCTGTCGCTGCCAGGCGGCGAGTGGGACAAGGGCTACCGCCTCGGTTTCTACCCTCAGATCCGCTCGATCATGGAGCGTGAATACAACAAGATCTTCTCCGGCGAGACCACGCCTAAGGCCGCCATGGAGACCATCAAGAAAGAAGCGGACGAGCTGCTCGTCAGGTTCTCCAAGACAGCGGGCTGATCTCCGACCCGTCCTGGATGAACGGCCCCGGGGGCTTGCCCCCCTTGTCTCCGGGGCACCACGTTCAGGAATGTCAGTCTCTTTCCTGCTCAGTCCTCCTGATGCCTTCGCTTCGGGAGGGCTGAACAGGAAATGAGACAGGACCGCACCCGATTTCCCGCCACGAGGTCTACGCCATGAAGCGCGTCCAGTTCGATTCGCGATTTCTGCCTTATCTATTGCTGCTGCCGCAGTTGAGCATCGTCGCGATCTTTTTCTACTGGCCGGCGGCTCAGGCCATCAGGTCTTCTTTCTATATCGAAGATCCCTTCGGCTTCGGCGCGAGTTTCGCCGGGCTGTCGAACTATACCGATATTCTGACATCGCCCGAATATCAGCGCGTAGCCCTGTTCACCTTTGGATTTGCCCTGGTCGTGACCTTCTTGGTTCTGGCGATTGGTCTGACACTCGCCGTCAAGGCGGACGCGGTGATCCGCGGGCAATCGGCCTACAAGACAATCCTGATCGTGGTCTATGCCATCGCACCGCCAGTGGCGGGGCTGATCGGCTCGATGTTCTTCGACCAGCACATCGGCCCCTTCGTCAAATTCGTCGCGCTGTTCGGCTGGGACATGAAGGTTGGGCTGAACTACTACGACACCGCGTTTGCGCTGACGGTCATCGCGGTCTGGAACCAGATCCCCTATAATTTCATCTTCTTCCTCTCCGGCCTTCAAGGCATTCCGACTTCGGTGCGCGAAGCGGCGGTACTGGATTGCCGGTCGGGCCCCCGCCGGTTCTTCACGGTCATTCTGCCGCTGCTGACACCGACAGCCTTCTTTCTGCTGGTCATCAACATGACCTATTCGCTGTTCGACACCTTTGCGCTGATCGACGTGATCGTGAAGGACAAGCCGGCCGATAACCCGATCACGCTGGTCTACAAGGTCTATGCCGATGGGTTCAGAGGCAATGATATCGGCTCGTCTTCGGCACAATCGGTCATCTTGATGGTGGTCGTGCTGGTGCTGACCCTGATCCAGTTCCGCTTCATCGAACGTCGCGTTCACTACGGGTGATGCCATGTACAAGACGAAATTCTTCGACCACGTCATCCTGATCGCCGGCTGCCTGCTGATGCTGGCGCCGATCATCGTGGCCTTCACCACCTCGACCCATTCGGCGCCTGAAATCCACCAGAAGGGGCTGATGCTTTCCCTGGGCGATAATTTTGGCGAGACCTACCATAAGGTCCTGTTTGCCCAGACCGGCTTCAACGGCACGGTCACCGGCCTCAGCATGATGCTGAATTCGCTGATCCTAGGCCTGGGCTTTGCCTGTGGGAAGATCGTGCTGTCGATGCTGGCGGCCTATGCCATCGTCTATTTCCGTTTTCGGTTTGCAACGCTCGCCTTCTGGATGATCTTCACAACGCTACTGTTGCCGCTCGAAGTGCGCATCATGCCTTCCTATCAGGTGATGAGCGAGCTGCATCTTCTGAACACCTATACCGGCCTGATCCTCCCGCTGCTCGCGTCGGCCACCGGCACCTTCTTTTTCAGGCAGTTCTTCAAGTCCGTGCCGGAGGAATTGCTGGAGGCGGCGCGCATCGACGGCGCCGGACCGGTCAAGTTCTTCATTGATATTCTGCTGCCGCTGTCGCGCAGCATGATCGCCGCCGTGTTCATCATCATGTTCGTCTACGGCTGGAACCAGTATCTCTGGCCCATCCTGATGACCACGGACGAGAGCTTCTTCACGCTGATGCGCGGCATTAAGCAGATTCTCCAGGTCTGGGTTGGCGCCCAGATCCCTGACTATAACGAGGCTTTTGCCATGGCTGTTCTCGCCATGCTGCCTCCCGTCCTGATCGTCGTGGTGTTCCAGAGCTGGTTCATCAAGGGTCTCACCGAAACCGATAAGTAAGGGGTCGTCCGATGGCGTCCATTGACATCAACCAGGTCTCGAAACTCTATGATGGCGGCGTAAAAGCGGTCAACGCGGTCGACATTCAGATTGCTGATGGCGAATTCATCGTGTTGGTCGGACCGTCCGGCTGCGGCAAGTCTACGCTGCTGCGCATGGTGGCCGGGCTCGAGAGCATTTCCGAGGGCGTCGTCAGGATCGGCGATCGGGTGGTCAACACCGTCGAGCCGGCGGATCGCGACATCGCCATGGTCTTTCAAAACTACGCGCTTTATCCGCATATGACGGTGCGGCAGAACATGGCCTACGGCCTGAAGAACCGCAAAACCCCCAAGGCAGAGATCGACGCCCGGGTGGATGAGGCGGCCCGGATGCTGGAGCTGCAGCCTTATCTCGACCGTAGGCCGAGGGCTCTCTCCGGCGGTCAGCGTCAGCGTGTTGCCATGGGCCGCGCCATCGTGCGCAAGCCGGCCGCTTTCCTGTTTGACGAGCCGCTGTCCAATCTCGATGCCAAGCTGCGCGTTTCCATGCGCGTCGAAATCCGCAAGCTACAGCGCCGGCTTGGCACGACATCGATCTATGTCACCCACGACCAGCTGGAAGCGATGACATTGGCCGACCGGCTGGTGGTGCTGAACGGTGGCCGGATCGAGCAGATCGGCACGCCGCTCGAAGTTTATCACGCCCCCGCCTCGACCTTTGTCGCCAGCTTCATCGGCTCGCCTGCCATGAACCTGATCACCGGCCATATCGATGGCAATCGCCTGGCGATCTGGCCGGTAGGTTTCACTTTCGATGACGAAGCCGCCTATCGCGGCGAGGTGACGGTGGGCCTGCGCGCCGAAGACCTGACGGTGGCAGCACCCGGCCAACCCTATCTGCCGTTCCGAGTCGATTATGTCGAGGAGCTTGGCGCCGTGCGGCTCGTCCACGGCTTCGTGGGCGATCAGGCACTCTGCGCCTCGCTGCCTGTCGCGACGGCCTTGTCTGGCGAAATGCGCCTTGGCGTCGATCCGCAGAAATTCCACTTTTTCGACCGCGAGGGTCGACGGCTGGCGCTGCCCTTTGCCAAGGCGCGGATGACTTTCGGCGCGGAAGCGGCAACGGTGAGTGCCTGATAGGGATTCGATAAAATTGTAAGGCTGGGATTAACTCGGATTTGACCGGCTCGCGCTAAACCGAAGTCTGGTCATCATGGGGGGTATCCATGCCAGTCAAACTCTTGTTCGCAGCCATGGCCGGTGTTGCGATTATGCGGCCGCGCCTGAAGATGCAGGACGTGCCTGCCCTCGTCACGGCCAATGCCGATCATCTCAATCTGAAGCCGGCGCCGATCAATCCTGACTGGATTGTCGAGGGCGATCCGCAGGCGCGCATGGCAAACCACTCGCAAAGCGAGGACGAGGCCAGCTCTACGGCCCTGTGGGATTGCACAGCAGGCACCTTTCGCTGGTATTTCGGCTGGGATGAAACGGTGGTGATCCAGGAAGGCGAGGTGCATGTGACGGCGCAGGACGGCTCGGAGCGCGTTTTGAAGGCTGGCGATATCGCCTATTTCAAGGGCGGCACCTGGGCAACATGGCGGATCGAGACCTATGTCCGCAAGATCGCTTTTCTGCGCAAGCCCTTTCCCGAGCCTATCGCCACCCTCTACCGCTTGCGCAATGCTCTGCGCGGAGGCGGACGATCCGGCCTCTGACCTCGCGGAAAATTTGCGTCCAGCCGGCGTTGCGTTCACAGACTGCGCAGCCTAAATCTCTCTCCGGTTTAACGCGAGAAAGATTATGGCTCAGATCCGCAACGTCGCCGTCCAGATGGACCATGTCTCGTCGATCAATATCGGCGGAGATTCCACCTTTGCCATGAGCCTGGAGGCTCAAGCCCGCGGCTACAAGCTTTTCCACTATACGCCTGACCGGCTGACCATGCGCGATGGCAAGATCTACGCCACCGTCGAGCCGATGGAACTGCGCGACGTCAAGGGCGACCATTTCACGCTCGGCAGCCCTGAGCGTATTGATCTCTCGACCATGGATGTGGTGCTGCTGCGCCAGGATCCGCCTTTCGACATGGCCTATATCACGGCCACCCATCTGCTGGAGCGCATTCATCCGAAGACGCTCGTCGTCAACGATCCGGCATGGGTGCGCAATTCGCCGGAAAAGATCTTCGTCACCGAATTTGCAGATCTGATGCCGCCGACGCTGATCACCCGCGATCCGGCAGAAATTGCTGCCTTCCGCGCTGAGCAGGGCGATATCATCCTGAAGCCGCTTTACGGCAATGGCGGCGCCGGCGTGTTCCACTCCACCCGTGACGACCGCAATTTCTCCTCGCTGATGGAGATGTTCGGCCAGATGTTCCGCGAGCCTTTTATCGCCCAAGGTTATCTGCCGGCGGTGCGCAAGGGTGACAAGCGGATCATTCTCGTCGACGGCGAGCCGGTCGGCGCCATCAACCGCGTACCGGCCGAGCATGATGCCCGTTCCAACATGCATGCCGGCGGCAAGCCGGAACCGACGGAACTGACAGCGCGCGAGCACGAAATCTGCGCCCGCATCGGTCCTGCCCTGCGCGAGCGCGGCTTCCTGCTTGTAGGCATCGACGTGATCGGCGACTACATGACCGAAATCAACGTGACGTCCCCGACCGGCCTGCGGGAGGTGAAGAAATTCGGCGGCGCCGATATTGCCGCGCTGCTTTGGGACGCGATCGAAAAGAAGCGTAGCTGACCTTCATCCACTCGCCTTATGATCAATCCGCCGCGACCCCCTGCGGCGGATTTCGTCTGTCTGGCACCCACGTCTCGTTTTGTTCACGGGTTGCAACCGCATACAACCAAAATGCTGCTTTTGCGGGTGTTTGTTCATATAATGTTCTTGCTGTCTTTAATCTCTTGTGTAACAGTAAGGTTGTGGTGAATTGTCCTCACCGGACTTCCCATTTCAAGAGCCGCATATTTTATGAGTTTGATATTAAAGCAGTTTCTTTCTTCGTTACCGACGATCCTGGAAATTGCGACATTGGCGGATCATCCGCTGCCGGCAAGGGGGCTGGGTTATGGTTGCAAGGGTGGGCACGGTTGCCTTTCAAGGAATTGACGGCGTACCTGTTGATGTTCAGGTCATGGTGGCACCCGGCAAGATCGGTGTGCAGATTGTCGGCCTGCCGGACAAGGCAGTGGCCGAGAGCCGCGAGCGCGTTCAGGCGGCCCTGCATGCCTCAGGCCTTGCCCTGCCGCCAAAGCGGATAACGATCAACCTCGCCCCGGCCGATCTGCCCAAGGAAGGCTCGCATTTCGACCTCGCCATTGCCCTTGGGTTGATGGCGGCGCTCGGCGCCATTCCGGCGGATGTGCTGGGTGATTATCTCGTGGTCGGTGAACTCAGCCTTGACGGAACGATCGCCGCCGTGGCCGGTGCACTGCCGGCTGCCATGGCGGCCAACGCACTCGGCAAGGGCTTGATTTGCCCGGCCGACAGTGGGCCGGAGGCGGCCTGGGCTGGGGAGGATATCGACATTCTCGCGCCTCGCAGTCTGATTGCACTCGCCAACCATTTCCGGGGAACCCAGGTTCTAACCCGTCCGACCCCGGCCAGCCGTGCGGTGGCGGGCAATCTGCCTGATCTTGCCGATATCCGTGGTCAGGAAAGCGCCAAGCGGGCGCTGGAAGTGGCGGCGGCTGGTGGCCATAATCTGTTGATGGTCGGCCCACCCGGCTCCGGCAAATCCATGCTCGCAGCAAGGCTGCCGTCGATCCTGCCGCCTCTGTCGGCGCCGGAACTGCTTGACGTGTCGATGATCCATTCCATCGCCGGCCAATTGGCGGGCGGCCGTCTGTCCGACCGGCGGCCGTTCCGCACGCCGCATCATTCCGCCACCATGGCCGCGTTGGTTGGCGGTGGGCTGCGTGCCCGTCCGGGCGAAGCCTCACTTGCCCATAACGGTGTGCTGTTTCTCGATGAATTCCCGGAGTTTTCGCCGCAGGTGCTTGACGCTCTGCGCCAGCCGCTGGAAAGCGCCGAATGCGTCATTGCCCGTGCCAATCACCGTGTGACCTATCCTGCCAACTTCCAGCTTGTGGCGGCGATGAACCCCTGCCGCTGCGGCATGGCGGGCGAGCCCGGCCATACCTGCGCGCGCGGCATCCGCTGCCTGACCGAATATCAGGGGCGGATTTCCGGGCCGCTGCTGGATCGCATAGACATCAGGATCGATGTACCGGCCGTTTCGGCGATGGATCTGATCAAGCCGATGGCGGCGGAAAAGAGTGCGGATGTCGCCCGTCGCGTCGCTTTGGCCCGGGAGCGGCAGACGCAGCGTTTCGTTGACGCCGGTATTCCCGAAGTCCGCACCAATGCGCGATGCTCGACGTCTTGGATCGAGAAGCTCGCGGCCCCGGATGCGGCAGGCTTGCAGCTTCTGCGCGACGCGGCCGAAAAGTTCAAATTTTCCGCCCGTGCCTATCACCGCGTGCTGAAAGTGGCGCGTACGCTTGCTGATCTCGACGGATCGGAAGCGCTTGGCCGCATTCACCTGGCCGAGGCAATTTCCTATCGCATACCCTCAGAGCGGCTAACGGCGGCGGCATAATGCAAAAGGGCTGCGTGAGCAGCCCTTCGCAGTAAGTGAATCACGTTCTTGGTGTTCGGCAGCGATCCGAAACGGATAGCCGAGCCTTGGTCATCCGAGCTGTGGTCGTGGCGACGTTATTCGCCGAGACCGGCAAACAAGGCCGTCGACAGATAGCGTTCTGCGAAGGACGGAATGATCACCACGATGGTCTTGCCTTCGTTTTCCGGTCGCTGGCCGAGTTTGATGGCAGCGGTCAAAGCGGCGCCCGATGAAATGCCGACCGGCACGCCCTCAAGCCGGGCCACTAGGCGGGCCTGTTCGAAGGCTTCGTCATTGGTGACGGTGATGACTTCGTCATAGATCCCGGTGTCGAGAATGGCAGGAGCAAAGCCGGCGCCAATGCCCTGGATCTTGTGCGGACCGGGAGCGCCACCCGACAGGACCGGGCTATCGGCCGGCTCGACCGCGACCACCTGGATCGATGGCTTCTTTGCCTTCAGCACCTGGCCGGTGCCGGTGATCGTGCCGCCAGTGCCGATGCCGGAGACGAAGATATCAATAGTGCCGTCGGTATCGTTCCAGATTTCCTCGGCTGTTGTCTTGCGATGGATTTCCGGATTGGCGGGGTTTTCGAACTGCTGGGGAATGATGGCGTTGGGCGTGCTGGCTGCCAGTTCCTCGGCCTTGGCGATGGCGCCCTTCATGCCCTTCGGTCCCTCGGTCAGCACCAGTTCCGCGCCGAGCAGAGCCAGCATCTTGCGCCGCTCGATCGACATGGTCTCGGGCATGGTCAGGATCAGCCGATAGCCCTTGGCGGCGGCAGCAAAGGCAAGCGCAATGCCCGTGTTGCCGGAGGTCGGCTCGATCAGAACCGTCTTGCCGGGCGTGATGGTCCCCTGGCTTTCGAGGCTCTCGATCATGGCGACGCCGATACGGTCCTTGACCGAGGCGATCGGGTTGAAGAATTCGAGCTTGGCGAGAAGATGGGCCTTCACGCCCTTTTCCTTTGCCAGCTTGTCCAGCCGCACGATCGGGGTATCGCCGATGGTCTCGGTGATCGACCCATAGACGCGGCCGCGGCCCGGCTTCTTGGTCTGCGACATGTTTCTTCCTCCAGATAAAAAAGTGTTTGGCCGAGACAATAGGATCAAATCGCCTGTCCGACCAGAACCCTTTGCCTATCCGCTTGCATCAAGGGAGAAAAAACCCACTGCCAAGTCCTTTCGGGCAAATGTTTATTTCACGCTGCCCGGGCGGCGATATAGGCGGCGGTCGCGGCCAGAATGCTGGCGGCAGTGCGGTTAAGCAGCTTCAGCGCCGAGGGCTGTTTCAGCAGCAGCCGTGCCTTGGCGGCTAGCAGAATATAGGGGATCAGCACCGCCATCAGCACGATGAAAGTGGTTCCCACCAACAAGCCGTAATCGGCGGGGCCGATAGCGGCAAGCGGGATCAGCGTCGGCACCAGCGCCACGTAGAACAGCATGGTCTTGGGATTGCCGAGCGTCACGAACAAGCCGGACAGGAAGGACGCCATCAGGCCGGAGGCTCTGCGCGCCTCGATATTCTGCGGCAAGAGCCCTGCGGTCCAGAGTTTCCAGGCGATATAGGCGAGATAGAGCGTACCGAGGAGCTTGATCACGAGGAAGGGGGTGACGAAGGTTTGGGCGATATAGGCCAGGCCGAGAACCACAGCCGTCAGATAGCAGAGATCGCCGAGGATCAGGCCAAGCCCCATGAAGAAGGTCGGTCGGAAGCCGGAGCCGAGTGCCCGCGCCACAATCGCCGTCATGCCCGGGCCGGGGATCGCAGCGGCAATGAACAGAGCGGCGGCATAGGCAAACAGGCTGGCAAGCGTCATGGCAAATCTCCAGGGAAGATGTATTGCTAGATCGCTCGGTTGCAACTTGCAACGGTGACACGATTGAATTTGAAGGCCACACGATTTTCTGGTTTGACGGTGTCACCGCCATTCAAGGTCCCCGCCATGCCCGCTACTGCCTCGCTGATTGCCTTTGCCTTCGTCTGTCTCGGCATGGCGCTGACACCGGGTCCCAATATGATTTATCTCGTCTCCCGGTCGATTTCCCAGGGGCCGATGGCGGGCCTGATCTCGCTCGGCGGTGTCGCTGTCGGTTTTCTCTTCTATATGCTGGCGTCAGCGCTGGGCATTACTGTGCTCGTCATGGCGGTGCCCTATGCCTATGACGCGCTTAAAATCGCCGGCGCCGTCTATCTTGCCTATCTTGCCTGGCAAGCGATCAGGCCCGGTGGCCGCTCGCCGTTCCAGGTCCGGGAACTGCCGAAGGATAGCCCGAAACGGCTGTTCATGATGGGGTTGATCACCAACTTCCTCAATCCGAAGGCTGCGGTTCTCTACCTCTCGCTGCTGCCGCAATTCATCGACCCGTACCGTGGCGGCGTGCTGATGCAATCGGTCGTCCTCGGCATCACCCAGATCGCCATCAGCATGACCATCAACGGCACGGTCGCAATCACCGCCGGCTCCATCGCCCTGTTCCTCGGCCGCCGCCCTCTCTGGATGCTCGTGCAGCGCTGGCTGATGGGCACTGTGCTGGCAGCCCTGGCGGTGCGGATGGCAACGCAGGCACAGCATTGACCTAAAAATCGGCCATAGGCGACAGCATGGCAAATGCTTCCCGCGCCTCGAACCTGGTACCGGTCATCATCAGGGCGCAGGACCCTTCATAGGCAACGGGGCGTCCCTGCCAGGCGAGGCAATCCGGTGTGACGTAAACCTCGACATGCTCAGGCTCGATTGCAAGGTTTGACAGCACGGTGTCCAGATGCGGCATCTCTCGCGCTACGATATCTAGAAGCTTGAAACAGCCATCGTTGCCCCACGTCCAGGCAACAACAGCATCAATTTCCGCCAAATACGTCAGATGAACTGAAGCGTCGAAATGAGCGTTGAGCAGGAACATCTCTATCTGACGAACAACGGCAAACTGCTCCGAGACTGGCTGACGGGTTGCGAGCCTATCGCGCAGCAGGCCGACGTCCTCGGCGGTTGCCACGTCGAGCTGGCGGCGATTGCTGTCAGACTTCGGCTTGAAGACCGGCGGCGGGCCGCTAAACTTGAATTGCGGGATCACGCTGAAACCATAGGCCTGATAGAGCGAAGGCTTGTCTGTCAGCAGAATTCCAGTCTCATATCCCGCTTGTTCGGCCCAGGCATAGGCTCGCTGCATCAGGTCGCGATAAAGCCCTCGTCCTCGATATTCGGGACGGACAGCACCAGATTGGTAGCCTGCGGCCTTGATAATATCGCCATTCACCATCAGCGGCATGGAAAGACGGAAAAATTGGCAACGCAACGGCCGTCTGTATCGAAATACCCGAAAGGCATGCAGGTCGGGTCCGGCCCGCCGAGCAGGTTTTGCGCGCCGATATCGATGCCGAACACATCTTGCAGCAGATCGACAAGCCCTTGGAAGGACCGGGGGTCTTCGAAATAGCCCTGTCTTAATGTCAGGCCGGCCGGCGCCATCGTCTTTACACCCCTGTCGATCCAAAACCGCCTGCGCCGCGTGTCGTCTCCGACGTCTCGGTCACCTCAATGACCTGGGCCTGCGTGACAGGTGCGATCACCATCTGTGCAATGCGCATACCACGGCTGACGGTAAAATCCTCATGGCCGAGATTGATCAGCAGCACTTTCACTTCGCCACGATAGTCGCTGTCGATTGTACCCGGCGTGTTGAGGCAGGTGATGCCGTTCTTGAAGGCAAGGCCGGAGCGGGGGCGGATTTGCGCTTCAAACCCTTCGGGGATCTCGAAGATAAAGCCTGTCGGCACCAATGCGCGTTCGCCCGGCGCCAGTACCAGAGGTTCGATCTCCTCCAAGGCGGCGCGCAGGTCCATGCCGGCGGCCCCTGCGGTTTCGTAGGCGGGCAGGTCGATACCTTCACCATGGGGCAGGCGCTGGAGCGCGAGGCGGGGGGCTGTTGTGGCAGGCTTCATGTCTGGCATAGGGGCAACATCCTTTGTTTGCGGCGGTCAATTGCATATCGGGCGCCGAAACGCTAGATAACCGGCCAGTCAAAAGGAATTCCTCGCATGGCCGAAACGCTCGCAGAGGCGGTGTCCCGCCGCCGCACCTTCGCTATTATCGCTCACCCGGACGCCGGTAAAACAACGCTGACCGAAAAGCTGCTGCTGTTCGGCGGTGCCATTCAGCTGGCCGGTGAAGTGAAAGCCAAGAAGGATCGCATCCAGACCCGCTCGGACTGGATGAAGATCGAGCGCGAGCGCGGCATCTCCGTCGTCACCTCGGTCATGACCTTCGAATATGAAGGCAATGTCTTCAACATCCTCGATACGCCCGGCCATGAAGACTTCGCGGACGATACCTATCGCACGCTGACGGCGGTCGATGCGGCCGTCATGGTCATCGACGCCGCCAAGGGTATCGAGCCTCGGACGCTGAAGCTGTTCGAGGTCTGCCGCATGCGCGACATTCCGATCATCACCTTCGTCAACAAGATGGACCGCGAAAGCCGGGACATTTTCGAGATTCTCGATGAGGTCGAAGAAAAGCTGGCGCTGGACACGGCCCCGATCACCTGGCCGGTCGGGCGCTCCAAGAGCTTCTGCGGCTCTTACAATCTTGTCGACAACACCTTCCGTGGGTCCGACAAGCAGGTGGAAGCACTTGCTGTGAACAGCCCTAAAAACGTTGCGGAAAACCTGCCGGAAAACGAGCGTCAGACCTTTATCGAAGAGCTGGAACTGGCGCAGGAAGCCTGCCGCCCGTTTGACAAACAGGCGTTTCTCGAAGGGCATATGACGCCGGTGTTCTTTGGCTCTGCGCTGCGTAATTTTGGTGTGCGCGATCTGATCAATGCTCTGGGCGATTTTGCGCCGCCGCCGCGTGACCAGGTGGCGGATATCCGCAAGGTGCATGCGGCAGAGGACAAGATGACGGCCTTCGTCTTCAAGATCCAAGCCAATATGGACCCCAATCACCGCGACCGTATCGCCTTTGCCCGCATCTGCTCCGGCAAGCTGGAGCGCGGCATGAAGGCGCGGCTGGCTCGCACCGGCAAGCTGATGGGCCTTACGGCGCCGCAATTCTTTTTCGCCTCTCAGCGCCAATTGGCCGACACCGCCTTTGCCGGCGATGTGGTCGGTATTCCCAACCACGGCACGCTACGCATCGGCGATACCCTGACCGAAGGCGAGGCGCTGGTCTTTCAGGGCGTGCCGAACTTCTCGCCGGAAATCCTGCGCCGCGTGCGGCTTGAAGATGCCATGAAGGCGAAGAAGCTGAAGGAAGCCCTGCAGCAGATGGCCGAAGAGGGTGTCGTGCAGCTGTTTTCGCCGGAAGATGGCTCGCCCGCCATTGTCGGTGTGGTCGGTGCGCTGCAGCTCGACGTCTTGAAGGAGCGGCTGTCGGGCGAATATACCCTGCCGGTCTCGTTCGAGATGTCGCGTTTTTCCGTCTGCCGCTGGATTTCCGCCGACAATGCCGCCGATCTCGACAAGTTTATGACCGCAAGACGTGGCGATATCTGCCGGGATCTAGACGGCGATCCCGTGTTCATGGCGCAGGACGCCTTTTCCCTGCGCTACGAGGCCGAACGATATCCGGCCATCAAGATGGTCGCGATCAAGGAATATCACGTCGCCAAGGCGGCGTGACAAGGCGGCGTGATCTGCTGGAGCATCGGATCTCCGAAAACCTGGTCCTCAGCTCTATCAGGCGGCTTCGGCCGCCTGATATCCCGGCATCTGCATCAGATCCTGCAGGAACGTGTCGCACCAGTGATTGACGTCGTGGACGAGCAGATGGTCCATCATCTGCTGCCAGCGTTGCTGGCGCTCGGCAAGCGGCATAGCCAGCGCCTTGGCAATCGCATTGCTCGTTCCTTCGGTATCGTAGGGATTGACCAGCAATGCCCCCTTCATTTCACGAGCGGCGCCGGCAAAACGTGAGAGAACCAGCACGCCCGGATCATCTGGGTCCTGAGCGGCAATATATTCCTTGGCAACTAGGTTCATACCGTCGCGCAACGGTGTGACCAGACCAACCTTGGCCATCCGGTAAAGACCGGCCAGCACAGGCCGGGCCACGGAGCGGGTCATGTAGCGGATCGGCACCCAGTCGACGGTGCCGAGTTCGCCGTTGACCCGGCCGGCCTGTTCGGCAACGGTGCGCTGCATGGCCTCATATTCCGGCACTTCCGAGCGCGATTTTGGCGTGATCTGCAGATAGGTCACCTTGCCCTGGTAGTCGGGATTGGCGGTGATGAAATGCTCGTAAGCGTCGAGCCGCTGTGTCAGTCCCTTGGAGTAATCCAGCCGGTCAACGCCGATGACCAGCGCTTTGCCTTCAAGACTCTGGGCAGCGCGCTTGACCATGCCGTTCTTGATGGCGCGGCGGGCATAAGTGGCGAAGGCTGCCGTCTCGATGCCGATTGGATAATAGCCTGCCTTGAAGATCCGGTTATGTGACTTGATCTTGCCCCCGGAGAGCGCTTCGCCAATACCCTCGCGCACCAGGGCGCCAACGAAATTCGCATGGTCGAAATCCGTCTGGAACCCGACGAGATCATAATGGGCGAGGCTTTCAATCAGCGTTTCATAGACCGGCATTGCAAACAACACGTCGGCTGGCGGCAGCGGAATATGCAGGAAGAAGCCGATCCGGTTCTTCACGCCCATCTGTCTGAGTTCTTTGGCAAGCGGGATCAGGTGATAATCCTGGATCCAGATGGTGTCATCGGGCTTCAATAGCGGAACCAGCCGCTCAGCAAAGAAGCGGTTGACCCGGAAATAACCAGTCATTTCCTTGCGGGCGTAATCCGTCAGGTCGAGACGGTAATGAAAGGTCGGCCACAGCACGCGGTTGGCAAAACCGTGATAATATTCGTCGACATCCCTGTCGGTGAGATCGGTTAGGGCATAGGTGATCTTGCCGTCCTGGATCGACGTCAATTCTCCGGTTTCTTCCTCTCCGCTCGATTTGCCGGACCAGCCCATCCAGATGCCGCCCTTTTCCTCGAGCGCGGCGCGAAGCGCCACGGCCAAGCCACCGGCGGGCGCCTTGTTGCTCTTATCAGGCACGGGAACCCGGTTCGAAACGACAACAAGTCTGCTCATCTGAAAATCCCTTTCGTCATCTTTAATTATTGTCCCCGGCGCGCCAGCGTCGACAGCGTGTCGCGCAGCACTTGCGGATTGTTCAGGCTCTGGCGCGCGAGACTGCCATCGAGATCTCCAACCCGAAACGACAGCCCGCCAAGGCGGTTGACGCATTCGAACATCGCCTCGTCAGTGACATCGTCACCGATGGCGATGGCAACGCGATCGCGAAACGTCGGTTCGGAGAGATAAGCCTGCAGCGCCCGACCCTTGTCTGCGCTATCCGGGCGAATCTCGACCACCATCTTGCCGGTCTGTAGCTCGTATCCGGGTCCTACCGCAGCCATGGCATCGGCCATGGCTTGCTGTACGACGTCGGCACAATCGGGTGCCTGACGGTAATGCACGGCAATCGCGGCACCTTTGTCCTCGACGAGGACGCCCGGCCATGCCTGCTGCAGGCGCGGCAGGTCTTCCTTGACGGCCAGAAAGGCCGCACTCGACTCGCTTCGGATTATCGCGCCAGACGCGTCTCGCCGCTCAGTGCCATGGAGACCGGCGATCGGAAACCGATGGGGCGCAAACAACCGATCCGCATAGGTAAGCGCTCGCCCGGTCACCAGCGCCAGGGCGCCGCCCATTCTCGCCGAAACTGTGGCAAGGTCGTCGGCAAGTCCGCTCGGAACGCGGATGCCGTCAGGGCTCTCCGCCAAATCGAGCAATGTGCCGTCAATGTCGAGAAAAAGGGCGTAGCGCTCAGGCTCCCTGTCGACGAGTTCGAGGAGCAGCCCCGCTGCATCTTTTTGTCCCGAAACGAAGGGTGAGCGCTTGATTGCCGATTGCTGGTTTTCCATATCCTGCCTCGTCTCACACGACCTGTTCATGCAGGATAACGATAGAAATGCCGTTTGGTTCCGGGCTTTATGAGTGAACTTGCGCACTGCAGCAAAGGTGACAGAGCCCCGGAAAGCTGCGATAGAGCAATGGAGTTTAAGCGGTAGCCGGCTGCCTGGCTGCAGCCTGGCATGTTGCGAGCAGACTGTGAGAGACCCCTCCACCATGAACGACAATGAGGCCGAAAGGCCAGTAAACCGGGTTGCCAATGTCCTGTCGATTGCCGGCTCCGATCCCTCTGGCGGCGCGGGCGTCCAGGCGGATCTGAAGGCGTTTTCAGCACTTGGCGTCTATGGCATGGCGGCAATGACGGCATTGACCGCGCAAAACACGCTGGGCGTTGCTGCGGTCGAAGTGCTCGACCCGGCCTTTGTCGCGCGTCAGATCGAAACTGTTTTTGCCGACGTCAGGGTCGATGCAGTGAAGATCGGGATGATTGCCAATGCGGGAATTGCCCAAGCTATCGCCGCTGTACTGGCGCCTCATCCTGGCATTCCCATCGTGCTCGATCCTGTCATGGTCGCCAAAGGCGGCGCCTCGTTGCTCGATGAGGCGGCGGTCGGGGCGCTGGTCGGTCAACTCTTGCCCCTAGCGCGCCTTATCACGCCTAATCTGCCGGAGGCGGCGGCGCTGCTGGGTGAGGACGAAGCGACGGATCGGGCCGGGATGGAGCGGCAGGCAAAGGCGCTGCTGGCGCTCGGGGCTAAGGCGGTGCTGCTGAAGGGCGGACATCTGCCGGGCGATCAGAGCCCGGATCTTTTGCTGACCGCTCACAGCGGGGTTTGGCTGGAAGGCGAAAGGATTGCCACCGCCAACACCCATGGCACCGGCTGCTCGCTGTCCAGCGCCATTGCCGCTGAACTGGCCAAGGCTGGCGGTGCTAACAGAGAGGACGCTTTGGCCGGCGCAGTAGCGCGAGCAAAGACTTGGCTCACGGGCGCTGTGCGGGCGGCAGGCCAGCTTTCAGTCGGCTCGGGCCATGGTCCGGTGCATCATTTCCATAATCTTTGGGTGTGAGATGATGCGGTGGACACAGATCACCGCTATTCCGTGTCAGGTCCCGGCAGGCCGCTTATACTGTCGAGCCAGTGGACGGCAGACCGCCGCCAGATCTGATGGTTCGGTACTAGCTTGTCCCGCTGATTGATGCTGCCCCAACGGATGCCCCATACGCCTGCATCCTCTCCGTCTCCGGTGGTCAGTAGCTGGGAGCCGCATTTCGAGCAGAAAAATTGATACCGGATCCGCCCGTTGTCGCCATGTTTCGTGTAGGACTGAGGCGGGTTGCCGGTGAACTGGAGCTTGTCACGCGGTGCAGACACCGTAACCCGGAAAGGCGATCCACTCAGGCGCTGGCAATCGGTGCAATGGCATATGCCGACATTTTCAGGATCGATTTCGGCCTTGTACGTCACATGACCGCAATGGCATTGACCGTCGATATGCATGACTGGAACCTCCCGTTGAGCATTTCAGGACCCAAAGCTGCGGCGGACTTTTGCTGGAAATGCTCAAGACCATAGCGCTTCGGCATGACCTGCCTAACTCAGGAAGTTAACTTTCGATCCCGAATGCCTTTTCAAAGACCAACCAGCTTCGGTCCATGGCATAGGCACGGGTGACATAGGGAATGCCAACGTGACCATAGAGCACCGGCCAGAGCTGCTGTTCGGCCTGTTCTTCGTTCACTCCGGCAACCTGTTGGAGATAGAGGACCGAGGCAAGGCCGCTGCGGTCGGCGCCACCTTCGCAGTGGATCAGAATTGGTTTCGGAGCGGACTTCAGCAATGCGATCAGCCGCTCGGCCTTGTCGATCGTCAGGTCCCGTCCAGCGGACATTCGAAAATCAACATGCTCTATACCGAGCTGCTGCGAAACGCCCAGTTCCTGCTGATACCACGGAGAGGGCGATGGACCTCTCAGATTGACGATGGTCTTGATGCCGTAGCGTTTGGCATAATCGGTGATATCGGCAGCACTTGGCTGAGCGGACCGATATAGTTCACCAGGAATGACCTCGTGAAAATTGCCGGATAGCCTGAGATAGCCGAGATAGGCGCCGCAGCACAGAAGAGCCGCAAGGCAGGTGAGTGCGAAATGGCGAAGGGTTTTAGCCAGAAATATCATCATGAGGTCCAGGCGGGTCGAGAATATACTCGCCCGTCACTGGACCTTCTGTCTGACAGGACGCTGAAAGGCGTGGCTGGGAGCCGCGCCTTACCGCTTCACGTTTTTGTCAGTGATCGGCCTTGATGAAGGTGCCGTTCTGCAATTCCCGCATCGCCTGCATCAGTTCCTCGCGGCTGTTCATCACGATCGGACCATGCCAGGCAACGGGTTCCTTGATCGGCTTGCCGGTGACGAGCAGAAAGCGGATGCCCTTTTCGCCGGCCTGCACCGTGATCTCGTCGCCCGTGTCGAACACGACAAGGGTGCGATCGCCGGAGAGGTCGCGGATGTTCAGTTCTTCGCCCTGATACTCCTTCTCAACCTTGACGCCAAAGGGTTTGGACGCATCCCGGAACGAGCCGGACCCGGCGAAGATATAGGCAAAGGCCGAGCGATAGGTGTCTATAGGAAAGCGCTTGGTCTTGCCCGGCGGCACTGAAATGTCGAGATAGACAGGCTCGGCGGCAATGCCATCGACCGGGCCGCTCTTGCCCCAGAATTCGCCAGAGATCACCCGGACAGCGGTGCCGTCATCATCGATAACGACGGGAATGTCGCCGGATTTGATGTCCTGGTAGCGCGGCGCGGTCATTTTCAGCGAGGAGGGCAGGTTGGCCCAGAGCTGGAAGCCGTGCATCTTGCCGGAAAAATCGCCCTTGGGCATTTCCTGGTGCATGATGCCGCTGCCAGCTGTCATCCATTGGATATCGCCGGCACCAAGCAGGCCCTGATTGCCAAGGCTGTCACCGTGCTCCACCGTTCCGGCGAGCACATAGGTAATGGTCTCGATGCCGCGATGCGGATGCCAGGGAAACCCGCGGATATAATCTTTGGGGTCGTCGTTGCGGAAATCGTCCATCATCAGGAAGGGATCGGTCATCGACGGATCGCCGAAACCGAAGACGCGGTGCAGCCGCACGCCAGCACCTTCCATGGCGGGGGTGGCTTGGCTCTGGTGTTTGACGGGGCGAATGGACATGAGAAACTTCCTTTCAGGCAAAATGGGGTTGGCGCCAATATAAGCATTTTCGAAGGCGCGCGAAGAGATCGACTGGCGACGCAGTGTTCACCGGATAAACTTCACAAAAATGCATTGTCGCACTGCAAAATGTGATTGTCGGCCACGTCAAGAATCTGTCATGAAGAAAGCCAAGTTTTACGCTTCGTTATATACCTTCCTTCAAACTTGGCTTTGCCGTCTTCGCAACGGAGCGGCAATGCCGGAGCATAAGTGCCATGTGTCGTTGGGCAGCCTATCGCGGAGAACCCCTCTTCATCGAGGAGCTTGTGTCTTCGCCCGCTCATTCACTAATCGAGCAATCCGTCTGCGCAACCCGTGCCAAAACCTCCACCAATGCCGATGGGTTCGGCATCGCCTGGTACGGTGACAGGCCTGAACCGGGCCGTTTTCGCGATGTCTTGCCCGCCTGGTCCGATTGCAATTTGAAGAGCATCGCACGGCAGATTCGCTCGCCGCTGTTTCTGGCCCATGTGCGCGCCGCCACCCATGGCGCCACCCGGCGCGACAATTGCCATCCTTTTGTGCATGGCACATGGTCCTTCATGCATAACGGTCAGATCGATCATTTCGATCGTCTCCGCCGGGCGATGGAGGGCATGCTGGATGACGAATATTTCAATGCCCGGACCGGCTCGACGGATTCCGAATTGCTGTTCCTGCTCGCGATGCAGTTCGGGATGAAGCAGCGGCCTGTTGCGGCTATGGCCGAGGCGGTGGGCTTTGCCGAGCGGCTCAGCCTTGAGCTTGTCGGTACCGCCCGGGTTCGCTTCACCGCCGCCTTTTCCGATGGCAATACGCTCTATGCGGTGCGTTATTCCACCGACGCCTTTGCCCCCACCCTCTATGCCGGGCCGATGGGAACGAGTGGGGGCCATTGCCTGGTCTCCGAACCCTTGACCGACGACGGTGATGCCTGGACGGAAATTCCACCGGGCAGTGCCGTGATGCTGAACGACAAGGGCCTGACGGTCACTGTTTTTCAGCCGCAGTCAAAGCTGGATGTAGCCCGCGAAGCCTCCGTTGGCATCGCAGAGATGGCCGGCTGAATCTCGCGCCCTCAGGGCTTGGCGACTTGGTCTTTGACTTCCCTGACGAAACGTTCGAGCGCGCCATGATAAGCCTCGCTGCGATAGGCGAGCGACAGCGGCGCCTCAAGCCCCGAACCGGCCGCAAACCGCCGATAGGCCACGCCTGACGTTTCCAGCCGCGCCATGGAGTGGGGAATGATCGAGACGCCGAGGCCGGCTGCGACGAGGCTGAGGGTGGACACCAGCCGCGGCGCTTCCTGCGCCACCCGGGGGCTGAAGCCTGCCGCCTGGCACGCGGCAATGATCCGGTCATAGAGCCCTTGCGCCAGCGGCCGGCGATACAACACGAAGGTTTCTTCGGCCAGGGTCGCCAGCACCACGCGCGCATCATCCGCTTTCGCCGTATGAAGGGCCAGGGGGTGGGTGTCAGGCAGCGCGAGAACCATGTCCTCGACATCCACGGTCTCGACCGTCAGCAACGGCCTCAACTCGGTCATCGCGCCCGGCGTGGTGCGAATGAAGGCGGCATCAAGCCGACCAGCCGTCAGATCTGCCAGCAATTCGGCCGTTGAGCCTTCGTCCAGCCGCAGTTTCAAAGCCGGTGCCGTCAGCCTTGTGGCGCGCACCACGCTTGTGACGAGCGGATGGAAAGCGGCCGAGGTGGTGAAGCCGATGGAGAGTTGACCGGTCTCGCCCCGGGCTGCCCGTTGCGCCTCCTCAACGGCACCGTCGACATCGGCCAGGATCTGCCGAGCACGGGCCATGAAGACCTCGCCCGCGACCGTCATGCTCATACCGCGCGGCTGGCGATGAAACAGCGCCACGCCCACCGCCTGCTCCAGCGCCTTGATCTGTTGGCTAAGTGGCGGTTGCTGCAAACCGAGGCGCTCGGCAGCACGGGTCAGATGGGCCTCATCGGCAACGGCAATGGCATAGCGGAGATGGCGAAGCTCTATCATCCCATATTTATAACATATGGCAGAACCTTAATCCATATATTGGACACGGAATCTGGAGAGGCGTATGACGAGGCAAAATTAGCTGGAAGAAAATCATGGCAGAGATCGAAAGCACGAGGACAATTGACGTGCAGCAGACGCAAGCAGGGCTACATCACCCCGGGGTAGGCGAGTTGTTTTCCGGCTTCCTCACCCTCGGCCTGATGGGCTTTGGCGGCGTATTGCCCATGGCGCGGCGGATGATGGTGGATAAGCGGCACTGGCTGTCCGAAGGCGAATTCATCGATCTTCTCGGCCTCTGCCAATTCCTGCCCGGCGGCAATATCATCAACATGTCGGTGGCGGTCGGGCTGAAATTCCGGGGATGGAGAGGGGCAATCGCGGCCCCCTTCGGATTGATCGCGGCGCCCACGGCGATCGTTCTCTGTCTTGGTGTGATCTATGATCGTTATCGCGACAATCCCCAGGTCGAGCATCTGTTTGCGGGCCTTGCCGCCGCCGCCGCCGGTCTGCTGATCTCGCTCGCCTGGAAACTGCTGCAGCCGCTAAAGTCAAAGCTCTGGGCATTGGCCATAGTCGCCTTGTGCTTCATCGCCATTGCCGTCTTCCGCCTGCCATTGCTGGCGACCATGCTGGTTCTGGCCCCGATCTCCATCGCTTTAAGCTGGAAATTGCCGAAATGACCGCCACGCTTATATCGCTTACCCTGATCTTCGTCGAACTTTCGCTGATCGCCTTTGGCGGTGGCAATGCCGTCCTGCCGGAAATGCAGCGCCGCGTGGTGGAGGTGCAGCACTGGATGAGCGCCAGCGAGTTCAGTGCACTCTTCGCACTAGCCCAAGCCGCTCCCGGACCAAATATGATGATCGTGCCGCTGATAGGCTGGCATGTGGCGGGCCTCTCCGGCCTTGTCGTTACCTCAATTGCTAAATTCGTTCCGTCCTCGCTGATCACGGCGGGCGCCTTCACGCTGTGGGAACGGTTCAAGGACCGGCCTTGGCGTCGGGTCGTCCAAGGTGGTCTGGCACCGATGACCGCAGGCCTGGTCACCGCCAGCGCTGCCGTCATCACGCAGGCCTCGGCCACAGGACCTTTGCTGATCGCGATCACCGTCGTCACCGCCCTCGTGACGGCGCGCACGAAAATCCATCCCTTGCTGGTGCTCGGCGCTGGCGCTTTGGTTGGGATGATAGGTCTTTAAGATTCAGGCCGAGGCGAGCATCTCGGCCAGCATCAGCGCCAGTTTTTCGCCAACGGCATCCTTGTCCATCTCGGGCCAGTCCTCGATCCGGTCCTTGAAGATCAACTTCACCCGATTGCGGTCGCCGCCCATGATGCCGGTCTGCGGCGACACGTCATTGGCGACGATCACGTCGGCGCCCTTGCGCTCCAGCTTGGCGCGGCCGTTGGTCTCGACATCACTAGTTTCGGCGGCAAAGCCGATGACCAGTTTGGGGCGCTGTGCGTGATGGCCAACGGTTTTCAAGATGTCTGGGTTTTCGGCGAGCCGCAGAGCGGGCGGTGCATCACCCGGCTGCTTTTTTATCTTCTGGTCGGAGGCCGTTTCGACCCGCCAATCGGCAACCGCAGCCACCATGACCGCCAGATCGGCCGGCAGGTGTGCCAGCACGGCATCGCGCATCTCCTCGGCGCGCTCCACGTGGATCACGGTTACCCCGGCAGGATCGGCGATCGTCACGGGGCCGGAAATCAGCGTCACCTCGGCGCCAAGCTGGGCAAGGGCTGCTGCAATCGCATGGCCCTGTTTGCCCGACGACCGGTTGGCGATGTAGCGCACCGGATCGATCGGCTCATGGGTCGGCCCTGACGTCACAATGGCCTTGCGGCACGCGAGCGGCTTTTGGGAGCGGTCGGAAAGACAGGCTTCGACAGCGGCGACGATGTCGAGCGGTTCAGCCATTCGGCCGGTGCCGGCTTCGCCGCTTTCGGCCATTTCGCCGGCCATTGGGCCGATGAAGCGGATACCGTCGGCCTTGAGTTGCGCCACATTGCGCAACGTCGCGGGATTATTCCACATTTTCGGGTTCATGGCGGGCGCCACAAGCACCGGCCGGTCGGCGGCAAGCAATACGGCAGAGGCGAGGTCGTCGGCCAGTCCATGCGCCATTTTCGCCATCAGATCGGCGCTGGCAGGGGCTACAACGATCAGGTCGCAGTCACGCGCCAGCCTGATATGGCCGACATCCTGCTCATCCTCGCGGGAAAACAACTCGCTATAGACATGGGAGGCTGATAGCGCACCGACGGCCAGCGGCGTCACGAATTCCTGCGCCGCCCGGGTCATGATCGGCCGCACCGAGGCGCCGCGCTCGCGCAGCCGCCGGATCAGGTCGAGGCTTTTATAGGCGGCGATGCCACCGCTGATGATCAGAAGAATACGCTTGTTCGCCAGCGTCATGAACGGCCTGCCATGAATGAACTGATATGTCCGACCTTATCGCATAATTTCAGGAAAGAGGAACCGATAAGCGGTCCCTGACAAACTCTAGCGGCTGAGGTCAATCGGCACGCGGGCGACAGTGCCGGCGGCCACATCTTCATAGGCAAGCCCATCGCCAAGCGTTGCGGCCATGGACTTGATGATCCGGCTGCCAAGACCTGTGCCCTTCGGTGCGGCATCGGGACTGATGCCGATGCCGTCATCCTCCACCGTCAGCAACGCATGACCGGGCTCGGTATGGCGCAGCCGCACCCGGATTTCGCCGTCGCCGCGCTCAGGATAGGCGTATTTGACGGCATTGGTGACGAGTTCGGTGACGATCATGCCGATCGAGACAGCCCGGTCGGCGCTCAGCGAGATCGGCTCGGCGTCGACGGAAAGGGCAATCGGCCGATCCGGATTGGCGAGCGACCCGCCAATCTCCCGCACCAGATTGGCGATATAGATCTTCATATCGACGCGGCTGACGTCTTCCGACGTGTACAGGCTGCGATGCATGCCGGCGATCGCTGTTATGCGCGCTTGGGTCTCGGTCAGCTCCGCTTTGACCTCGTCGCTGCGGGCGTTGGCGATCTGCAGCCGCAGCAGGCTAGCGACAAGCGCGAGGCTGTTGGCGACACGATGATTGACTTCGCTCAGGAGGGCTTCCGCCCGTTCCTTGCCAAGCCGAATTTCCTCTTCCGCCTTCACCTTGGCTTCGCGCAAGCGGGCATTTTCCACCGACTGGCGGATTGCGCTTTCCAAAAGTGAGAGGAAGTCCTCGCTGGTAGTCTTGATCACATAGTCGGATGCGCCCGCTTTGATCGCTTCGATAGCGATGCGCGCCTCGTTGGAGCCGGTGACGTAGACAACAGGTGTCATGATGTGTCGGCCACGCAGATGCGTGAGCACATCATGGCCGGTCATGTTGCTCAGATAATGATCGAGCACGATGACGTCGAAGGTCTCGCTCGCCAGCAGGCCCAGAGCCCGCTCCAAATCCTCGGCATGGCTGACGGAATGCCCGTGGCGGCCAAGCGCCTTCTGCACCAGCCGCGCAATGGCCGGGTCGTCATCGAGATAGAGAATTCGGACATTCATGATGCGGTCGGCTCGTTTACGGAATCTGCATCACGGAAAAGAACAGACCAAGCTGACGGATGGCATTGGCAAAATTGTCATAATCAACCGGTTTGGTGATGTAGACATTGGCGCCAAGGTCATAGCAGCGCTGGATTTCCCGTTGATCGTCCGTTGTGGTGAGGATGACGACTGGCAGCCGACGTGTATGCGGATTATTTTTTACTTTATCGAGTATATCGGTGCCCGACATGTCCGGCAAGTTAAGATCCAGCAGAATCAGCAGGTAGCGGTCTGCGGAGGTCTCGCCGGAGCGGTCTGTTCCCAGGATATAGTCGAGAGCATCGTTGCCGTTGGTGAAGGGCACGATCTCGTTGTGAACGCCGGCGCGGCGAACATTCTTCTCGATCAGGCGCGCATGGCCTTCGTCGTCTTCGACCATGACGATGGTCACTTCCTTGGCCACTGCTTTCATGCTCACGTCCCTACCAGTTTTGAAAGATCGCGCGGAAGGCGCAACACGAAGGTCGATCCGACGCCAATTTTCGATCGGACCGTAATTTCACCTCCCAGGTTGCGCGTCAAGGAGCGCACATGGGCGAGGCCAATGCCTTCCCCCACCTGGTTCTGCTGTCCGGATCGGCGGAAAAGTTCGAAAATCCGCTCATGATCCTGTTCGGCGATGCCGCGGCCATTATCCTCGATCTCCAGGCAAATGAAATGGCGTCCATCTGCAACCGTCCGGATGGAAAGAGAGAGCGGACGGTCGGGAGACTTGTATTTGATAGCGTTATCAAAAAGGTTACCGAGAATTTGTTCGAGGGACAACTTGTCGCTGACGATGCTGGCCGCTTCAGCAGAAATCTCCGTCTGGCCGCCGGTATCGGCGATTTGGTGATGGACGCTGGCCGCCGTTGTCTCGATCAGGGCCTTCAAATCCACAATTTCCGGCTTGAGTTGGCGACGCCCGTCGCGGGAAATCTTCAAAATAGCGTTAATCAATGCATCCATTTTACGGGTCGAGGAGCGAATGAACGAAATCGCTTCCGGCAAGTCTTCCGAGGCAGCAAGGCGCGCATCTTCTATCTGTTGCGGTGTCAGTGGCTGGCCGTCGGCCAGCACGTAAGCCTTCAAGGTCTGAAGCGCCGTGTCCAGTTCAGAAGTGAAACCCATGATATTGACGAGTGGAGCCCTCAGGTCATGGGTGATGATATAGGCGAAGCGCTGGATTTCCTGGTTGGCCTGGATCAGATCCTCTGTGCGTTCTCTTACACGCTCTTCCAGCCCTTCATTAAGGACTTCCACCTCCTGGCGCGCCTTCTGAAGATCGCGCACATGCTGGATGATGATGCCGATGGCGCCACCGATAACGATGAAGATCGCGACAGCCCCGCCGATGGTGAAGATCTGCAGCCATCCGACGGCGAGAACCTGATTGGCGATGCCCTGATCGATCCGGGCGTCGGACTGATCGCGGACATCATCCAGAATAGCCCGGATCTGATCCATCAGCCGCTTGCCATAACCGTCGCGCACGAGATCGACGGCCTTGTCGCCATTGCCGGTCCGGGTCAGTTCCACGGTCCGCGCCAGTTCACCCAGCTTGGCATTGACCAGGCCACGCAGCCGCTGGACGTCGGCGCCTCGATCAGGATGGGGCTTCAGAAGATTGGTGAGATTGTCTACCTCGTTTGCAACATCGGTTATGGCGTCGCTGTAAGGCGTCAGGAAGCTTGTATCGCGGGTAATGATAAAGCCTCTCTGCCCTGTCTCCGCGTCGGTCAGCGTTTGCATCAGATCGGCACTGGCGCGCCGCAGCGCCCGTTCATCGACAACCGTGCCGAAAGTATTCCGCGTTCTTTCCGCCAGCCAAAGTGTCGATCCCACCAGACAGATAAGGATGAGGCAGCCGATGCCGAGGACGAGAAGGCTGGACCGGACAAACCCGGCATTGGTTGCTGACATGATGAACTATCCGCTGTGGCCGAGATGGAACGCGATGAACAGAAGGCTGAACGCTATCACCCAAAGCGCCAGCCGTCCGGTGCGGCTATGGCGTGCCTGCGCCTTGCCGATCGCGTCGGCCGTACCGGCGTCGACTCTCAGACCGTGTTCGCTCATCTGCATGAGCTCGCTGTGGAATTTCTCGGTTTTGGCGGCAATTTCCGGCAGGGCCTCGGCCACGCGCACCGCAGCGCGCAACCCGTCCTTCATGTCTGTCACGATCCGCCTTGGACCGAGATTGGCCTTGATCCAGTCTGCAACGACGGGCTCGGATGCTTTCCACATGTTGAAGCGCGGATTGAGCATGCGCGACACGCCTTCGACGACGACCATTGTTTTTTGCAGCATGACCAGTTCCGGCCGCGTCTGCATGTCGAACAGTTCGGTGACCTCGAACAGCAGCGTCAGCAGCCGCGCCATCGAAATGGTTTCCGCTGGCTGACCGTGGATCGGCTCGCCAATCGCACGGATCGCCTGGGCAAAGCTTGCCATATTGTGATGGGAGGGCACGTAGCCGGCTTCGAAATGCACTTCCGCCACCCGCATGTAATCCCGGGTAATGAAGCCGAAGAGGATCTCGGCAAGAAAGCGCCGTTCCTTCTTTCCCAGCCGCCCGCAAATACCCATGTCGACCGCAACGATCATGCCGGCGGGATCCACGAACAGGTTGCCGGGGTGCATGTCGGCATGGAAAAAGCCGTCCCGCAAGGTATGGCGCAGGAAGGACTGGATGAGCGTATCGGCAAGGGCGTTCAGGTCGTGGCCTGCGGCCTTCAGGCCTTCCACATCAGACATCTTGACGCCGTCGATCCATTCCATGGTGATGACGTCGCGGCCGGTGCGTTCCCAGTCCACCTGTGGCACCCGAAAGCCGGGATCGCCAGCAGTATTTTCGCCAAGCTCCGACAGGGCGGCAGCTTCGAGCCGCAGATCCATCTCCACTTTCGTGGTCTGCTCCAGCGTCTTCGTTACCTCGACCGGCCGCAGGCGGCGCGTCTGTGGCAGCAGCATCTCCTGCAGGTGCGACACGAGATACATGACCTCGAGATCAGCAGCGAAGCGGCGGCGCACGCCGGGGCGGATGACTTTTACAGCCACCTTCTTTTCGCCGGCCGGCGTCGTCACCCGGCAGGGATGCACCTGGGCAATCGAGGCGGCGGCAATCGGTGCGCCGAATTCGGTGTAAAGTTCGCCTACTGACCGTCCCAGCGACAGTTCGATCGATGATTTTGCCTCCTCGGTCGGAAAGAAGGCCATGCGGTCCTGCAATCCCGTGAGGTCATAGGCAAGTTCGGCGCCGACGACATCGGGCCGGGTCGCCAGGAACTGGCCGATCTTTGCATAAGACGGACCAAGCCGCTCGACCGCCTGGGATAACCGATCGGACCTGAGCGTGCCGCGTGCCCGCTTGCGCTCGAGGGCGGCAGCAACTTTCTTGGCGAAACGGACGGACGGCGGCAGGCCATCGGCAGGCAGCGCCGAAACGACGCCCTCGCGGACCAGGATCCAGCCGACGCGGGCCAGGCGAAAATAGGCGCTGATTGTGCTCATCAAAACGTCTTCAATTCGGCGATTATGGCAGCCATCGGTCGACCCGGCATCAGATCTTCCAGCCGGAATGTAGCGCGGCAATACCGCCGGTGTAATTGGTGAAGGAGACCTTGGCGAAGCCAGCCTTGGTAATCATCGCCGCAAAATCTGCCTGACTGGGGAATTTGCGGATCGACTCCACGAGATATTGATAGGGCTCTGCCTCGCCGGTGATCATCTTGCCAAAGCGCGGGATCGCCTTGAAGGACCATTCGTCATAGAAACGGTCGAGAAGCGGCATCTGCACCTCGGAAAATTCCAGCACCAGCAGTCGCCCGCCGCGCTTCAGCACCCGATAGGCTTCCGACAGCGCTACATCAATCCGCGGTACGTTGCGGATGCCAAACGCAATCGTATAGGCATCGAACGTGTTGGCCTCGAATGGCAGTTCCTCGGCATTGGCCTCGACGAAAGTCAGGTTCTGCGCCAGCCCCTTCTTTTCGGCACGCTCGCGCCCGACGCCAAGCATCGAGCCGTTGATGTCGAGCACCGTTGCGTGGGCTTGTCGGCGCGACGCCTCGACGATGCGAAACGCAATGTCGCCGGTGCCGCCGGCCACATCAAGGGTCTTGTAGCTGGGATCCTTGCGGGGATTGAGGGCTGCGATCATCGCATCCTTCCACACCCGGTGCATGCCGGCCGACATCACGTCATTCATGATGTCGTAGCGCTTGGCGACCTTGTGGAACACTTCGTTGACCAGGCCCTGCTTTTCGCCTTCCGCCACATCGCGGAAGCCGTAGGAGGTTTCCATGCCGCCATCGGCGGAGGTGCGGCTTGCGACCATCGGTTCAGCTCCATTCTCTCAAAAACAAACGGGGGACCATGGCGAAGCCCGGCCCCTTGCATTATGTCTGCGATACGGTCGCACTGGCGCGTCGTCTTCGCGCGCAGGGCAGTGACCATGGCAGGTTGTCTCGTCCTTAAACCATGATGCCTGCCACTGAAATAGAAACATGGAGCCTTCATGCCTGAATTACCAGAGGTGGAGACGGTAAAACGGGGACTGGCGCCATCGATGGAAGGCAGGCTGCTGACCCGGCTCGAATTGCGTCGGCCTGATCTACGCTTTCCCTTGCCTGCCGACTTCGCCGCCCGCGTCGAGGGGCGCCGCATCGTTTCCCTGTCACGCCGCGCCAAATATCTCCTGATCGACCTTGAGGATGGGCTTTCAGTCCTGTCCCACCTTGGCATGTCCGGCTCCTACCGCATCGAGCGGCAGGACGAGACTGGCTTGCCTGGCCAGTTTCATATGGCGCGCTCGCGCGACGAGAAGCACGACCACGTGATCTTTCACCTAGATGGGCCTGATGGTGACAGTGCCAGGATAATCTACAACGATCCACGCCGGTTCGGCTTTATGGATTTGGTCGAGAGGCGCAATATGGACCAGCACGCCGCCTTTGCCGGGCTGGGACCAGAGCCGGTCGGCAATGCGCTCGATGCGGATTACCTTGCCAGCCGCTTCAAGGGCAAAGCACAGCCGTTGAAATCGACGCTGCTCGATCAGCGGGTCATCGCCGGGCTTGGCAATATCTATGTCTGCGAGGCGCTGTGGCGGGCGCATCTGTCGCCGGCAAAGCCGGCTGGCGCCCTTGTTTCCGCCGAGGGACGGCCGGCGGCGGCACTGGAAGACCTGACTTTCGCTATTCGCACCGTGATTGCTGAGGCAATCGAAGCTGGCGGCTCGTCGCTGCGCGACCACATACAGGCCGACGGCTCGCTCGGTTACTTCCAGCATAGTTTCAATGTCTATGACCGGGAAGACGAACCTTGCCGCACGCCCGGCTGCCACGGCACGGTTCAACGCATGACCCAGGCCGGGCGATCGACTTTCTATTGTTCTGTTTGTCAGGTCTGAGACAAAAGACCCGATGTGTTGAACAGCAAGCATTATCCGCCGGAGGAATAAAATGACGTTTGAAACTTTGATTGTCGAGATCCGCGGTGCTGTTGCGCTTGTGACGCTAAACCGCCCGCAGGCGCTCAATGCCCTTAATAGCGTGGTCATGCGGGAGTTGAGCGAGGCCTTCAAAACCTTCGACACCGATCCGGCCGTGCGTGCCGTGGTCCTGACCGGTAGCGAAAAGGCCTTTGCGGCCGGTGCCGATATAAAGGAGATGCAGCATGTCGAGTTTGCCGAGGCTTACAGCAGCGATTTCCTGGCGGGCTGGGCGGAACTTCCTAACTTCCGCAAGCCGCTGATTGCGGCTGTGTCCGGCTTTGCGCTTGGCGGCGGCTGCGAATTGGCGATGATGTGTGACTTCATCATCGCCTCGAAGACGGCGCGCTTTGGCCAGCCGGAAATCACCCTGGGCATCATCCCCGGCATGGGCGGCACCCAACGCCTGGTGCGCGCCATCGGCAAGGCGAAGGCCATGGACCTCTGCCTGACAGGCAGGATGATGGATGCCGAAGAGGCGGAACGCTCCGGCCTGGTGGCGCGGGTGGTCGAGCCGGGGAAATTGATCGATGAGGCCTTGGCTGCTGCCGAGCGGATTGCAGGCCTGTCCGGACCTTCCGTGCTCATGGCCAAGGAAGCGGTCAATCGCGCCTTCGAGCTGACGCTTGCCGAAGGCCTTCGTTTCGAGCGCCGGCTGTTTCAGGCCCTATTTGCCACAGAAGACCAGAAGGAAGGCATGGCCGCCTTTGTCGAAAAACGCCCGCCCGCGTTCAAGAACCGTTGAGGGTCAGGGGCTGGTCTCGGCACAAAGGTTGAGAAAGCGCGTTGACGCCGCTCCTCTTTCCCGCTATATGCCCGCCCACAGTTAGGAAAGCTTATCGCTTTTCACGATTGCTCCCGAATTGCTGATAGTGCAGGTCGCGACGACTTGGCGGCGAAGGTGGAGTTTTGGTTCGTATTCGAGAGAGGCATCCATGGCCAATACTACATCGGCGAAGAAGGCGACCCGCAAGATCGCTCGCCGCACTGCAATCAACAAGAGCCGCCGTACACGCGTTCGCAACTTTGTTCGCAAGGTTGAAGAAGCTATCGCTTCCGGCGATCAGGCAGTTGCCGCTGCAGCCCTGAAGGCTGCTCAGCCGGAACTTCACCGCGCTGCTACCAAGGGCGTTCTGCACGCCAACACGGCTTCGCGGAAGATCTCGCGTCTCGCAAGCCGGGTAAAGGCTTTGGCCGCTTAATTTTCGCCAAAAATTAACGTTTTGATCAGCCTGGCTTATTAGCCGGGCTTTTCGTGTTTTGACATTTTTTGTTTTTCATCACTTACGCACGTTACGGTTTCATGTCACTCGAGTGACATGAAAAACCTTTGAAAATCAAATATTTGCTGGAGGTTGACTTGTTGGCTTGGTCTTTCCTTTACGGCAGGACTGTCCGATTTTGAGTCAAGTGATTTTTTTATTTTCGGCCATTCCGAGGGCTTGCATTTTCTGCCCCTGCCAAACTCCTTGATTCAAAAGCGATTCTTTTTTGCCACTGCGGCGTGGTGAAACTTCGTCGCCGGAGTCAATGCCGCCGTCTTAATTTTAGGTAAAATTCATTGTTGATCTCTCCAATCGATCCTGCCTAAATGCATCCCAAGAGAGGCGCGGATTTAGCTCCTGCCAGGAAGATAATGGCCTTAACGCCGGTTTTTCCGAAGACGCTTCTCCAGGCGGAACCGATCAGTTTCGTTTCATCACACATTGGTTTTTGGTGACGATCGTACCGCCTGTATAGGGCGTACGTTTTTGCCTCTGCGTGCCTGCCCTAGATGGGGTGCGCGGATATCGATAAAGGATAGAGACAGGAAAAGGAGCGCGCTGTTCGGCCCGACATGAACGAGGATGTGGGGTCGACATTAAAGCATGGCATGAACTCTTCCGAGCCATCTCCAGGTTGGATCGAACATCTCTAAAGCAATGAATTGCTGCGGAGGTCGAGGTTGATCAGGCAGAGGGGCGGTTTCCGAAAAAGGCGATGCGAATGTGTCGCATGGATGTTCGGAAACAAGGACGGGTGAAATCGGTTTGAACGATATCGTCGCGAGGGGCGCTGGTCGGGACAATCGATTTCCGGGGCAAAAATTAAAGCGTCGGGCAGCAATGGCGGCTGGCCGGCACATTTAGACAATTTGGAAGGCGGCGAGATGCAGATGAAATTGGTAACGGCAAGTGCGGCAGCCGGTGGGGACGAGGCGCGCACGATCAATCAGGCCGTTTGCCCTGACGCGACAGGCGGCCCGAACGCGGTAAATCTAGATGAAGCGGTGGTAGAGGACGGTGAAGTTGCGCATGCGGCGCTGTTTGAGCGGTTCAGTGCCCGGCTGAGGGCCCAGGTTGGCCCGGATGTCTTTGCAAGCTGGTTTGGCCGGCTGAAGCTCCATTCCCTGTCGAAAAGCGTTGTCCGCCTGAGCGTGCCGACCACATTCCTCAAGTCCTGGATCAACAACCGTTATCTCGACCTGATCACTTCGATTTTCCAGGCGGAAAATCCCGGTGTTCTCAAAGTCGAAATCTTGGTGCGCAGCGCCAGCCGCAATGTTCGCGCCCCAGTCGTCGAAGATCGGGCCGAACCTGCTCTTGCCCCCGCACAGAAGCGCCAGATGCCGCAGAGCATCGGTCAGGTCGCTCCGGCTATTGCAGCCCCTGCTGCGTCCCAGCGGCCCGCTCAGGGTCCGTTGTTCGGTTCGCCGCTCGATAGCCGCTACACCTTCGATGGTTTCGTCGAGGGCGCATCGAACCGGGTGGCTGTTGCCGCTGCCAAGACCATTGCCGAAGCCGGCGCTGGCGCCGTGCGTTTCAATCCCCTGTTCATTCATTCCTCGGTCGGTCTCGGCAAAACCCATCTGCTGCAGGCGATCGCCAATGCTGCGATCCATAGCCCGCGCGCCCCGCGCGTCGTCTATCTGACAGCCGAATATTTCATGTGGCGTTTTGCGACCGCGATCCGCGACAACGATGCCCTGACGCTGAAGGACTCGCTGCGCAATATCGACCTGCTGATCATCGACGACATGCAGTTCCTGCAGGGCAAGACCATCCAGCATGAATTCTGCCATCTGCTGAACATGCTGCTCGACAGCGCCAAGCAAGTCGTTGTGGCCGCCGACCGTGCGCCCTGGGAGCTGGAATCGCTCGACCAGCGGGTGCGCTCGCGCCTGCAGGGTGGTGTTGCCATCGAAATGGAAGCGCCCGACTACGACATGCGCCTCGACATGCTGAAGACCCGGCTGGCGCTGGCCAAGAAGGAAGATCCGAGCCTGGAGATTCCAGAAGAGATCATCGCCCATGTCGCCCGCAATGTCGCAAGCTCCGGCCGCGATCTGGAAGGCGCCTTCAACCAGCTGCTGTTCCGCCGCTCCTTCGAAGCCAACATGACCATCGAGCGGGTCGATGAACTGCTCGCCCATCTGGTTGGTGCCGCCGAACAGAAGCGTGTGCGCATCGAAGACATCCAGCGCGTTGTTGCCCGCCATTATAACGTGTCGCGCCAGGAGCTGGTCTCCAACCGCCGCACGCGGGTGATCGTCAAGCCGCGCCAGATCGCCATGTACCTGTCGAAGACGCTCACGCCGCGCTCCTTCCCGGAAATCGGTCGTCGTTTCGGTGGTCGTGATCACACCACGGTTCTGCATGCCGTGCGCAAGATTGAGGAACTGATCTCGGGCGACCAGAAGCTGTCGCAGGAGATCGAGTTGCTGCGCCGCCTGATCAACGAGTAATCCAAACATTCCCTTACCTGCAGCGCTCTCGCCGTGAAACGCGAGGGCGCTGCTGTCGTTTCATGGGCCCGATGATCATCCGACGCAAGGAAATCACAGCTCGTACCTGATTTCCGGTTGCGGTCCGTGGTCGCAAGAAACGGGTGGCGCTGCGGATGTGAAACGGCGATAACCGCCATCACTATAATGGTGATGATACTGGCAGTCATAATGGCGCGGTGAGGGGGATCGACGATGGCGAAACAGATGGGCGCTCGGGAATGGGCCATGTTGCTCACCCTCTCGGTTCTCTGGGGTGGCTCGTTTCTGTTCATCGGCATTCTGGTCAAGGTCTGGCCGCCGCTCACCATCGTGACTGCCCGTGTTGCTATTGCGGCGATCGCGCTCTGGCTGATCGTGGGTCTATCCGGGCAGCCGGTGCCGCGCAGCGGCAAGGTCTGGCTTGCGTTTTTCGGCATGGGCCTCCTCAACAATGTCATCCCCTTCACGCTGATCGTCTGGGGCCAGACCCATATTCCGGTCGGGCTGGCGGCAATCTTCAATGCCACGACGCCGCTGTTCGGGGTGTTGATTGCTCATGTGTTGACAGCAGACGAGAAGCTGACGGCCAACCGGCTGACCGGCGTGCTGATCGGCGTCTTTGGCGTCGCGGTCATGATCGGGCCGTCTGTCTTCAGCCATATCTCCGGCGATCTCTGGGGCGAACTGGCCGTAATGTTGGCGGCGCTGTCCTATGCCTTTGCCGGCCTGTTTGGCCGCCGTTTCAAGGCCATGGGTCTGCCACCGCTTCTTCCGGCTGCGGGCCAGGTCACAGCCGCCACGATCATTCTCCTGCCGATCACGATGATGGTCGATGCGCCATGGACGCTGCCGGCGCCAAATGCTGAGACGGTTGCGGCCTTGCTGGGCCTTGCCCTGCTATCGACTGCCGTGGGCTACGTGCTGTTCTTCCGCATCCTGGCATCCGCTGGGGCTACCAATATCATGCTGGTGACCATTCTAATCCCACCCAGTGCCATTCTCTTGGGTGCGCTCGTATTGGGCGATCAGGTCGCCCCGCGCCATCTTCTCGGCATGGTGCTGATTGCGCTCGGCCTCGCCGCAATTGATGGCCGCATGTGGCGGCGCTTGCGCAGCAGGGCAGTGAGGTCAGCCTGATCTCGGTCAGGCGCTGGCGATCACGATAATTTCGGGGCTGGTTGCATCGAAGCGGCGCCCATCCCACCAGCCAATCATATCGAGGTTCGCAAAGCCGGCCTGCCTGAACAGCTGCCCGATCCGATCGCGGTCCGGAAAGCGGAGACAGCTGCGGCTGATGCGCTGCTCTCCTGTCTCCAGCAGGGTAAAGACAGCGTCGAAGGTCACATGCTCGCCATCGACCTCACGGACCTGGTAGTAAACGTCGACCGGTCCAATGTTCGGCACATCCGCCCGCGCCCGTGTCAGCTCTTCTTTCCAGCCGTCCCAGGCCCGCAGCAGCGGATTGCGGCTCTCGATGATCATCTGCCCGCCCGGCGCCAGATGCCGTCTGGCATTGGCAAGGGCGAGGACGCACTCTTCGTCGGTCAGAAACACCTGGAAGACATGGCCGGTCATGATGATCAGGTCGAAGCGCTGGCCGAGATCGAAATCGAAGGCATTGCTGGCCACCCATTCGACCAATCCATCGTCATCCTTGGTGCGCGCCACCGCCAGCATGCCAGCTGCAGGATCGAGCCCGGTAACCTGATTGCCGCGTCTCGCCAACCTCAGCGTAACAGAACCGGTGCCGCAGCCGATATCGAGGATACGGCAGGGGCGATCAGGAAAGGTCTCGTAGAAATCGCCGTCTTCGCGGTGAATGTTGAAGCTGTCGTAGAGAATGGCCATGTCGTGGCGGGCAAATGCGTCATCCACTGGCATCGGCATTCCCCTTTTTCAGCAGGCGAGATCCGCCACAACAGCATCCAGCACCAACATGCCCTTCGGCGTGCAGCGCAGTCTGGAATTGCCGAGCCTTTCGATAAACCCGTGTCCCAGTAAAAATTCTTCGCGCGCCGGATCGGGGTCGCGGCCTGATAGCATCTGCCAGCGGGCGAGATCGACGCCTTCGCGCAATCTGAGGCCCATCAACAGCAATTCGTCGGACTGTTCTTCCGGTCCGAGACTTTCCTGGTCCACCATGCCATGGCCATTCGCTTCGACAGCGGTAAGCCAGGTTTCCGGATGCTTTTCCGTGGCGGTGGCGAGCTTTTCATGGCCCTGGGAAAGCCGTCCATGAGCGCCTGGGCCAATGCCGGCGTAGTCGCCGTAACGCCAATAGGTGAGGTTATGGCGGCTTTCTGCACCCGGGCGGGCATGATTGGACACCTCATAGGCCGGCAAGCCTTCGCGGGCTGTAATCTCCTGGGTCGCCTCGTAAAGCTGGGCGGCGTGTTCCTCATCGGGCGTGACGATCTTGCCGGCCTTGTGCAGCCCGAAGAAGGGCGTGCCTTCCTCAATGGTCAATTGATAGAGCGACAGGTGATCGACCGCATAGGAAATCGCCTGTTTCAACTCGGCTTCCCAGGCGGCTATGGTCTGGCCGGGCCGGGCATAGATCAGGTCGAAGGACATGCGCGGGAAAATCTCTCGCGCCAGCCGCACAGCCTTCAGCGCGTCCTCAACCGAATGCAGCCGGCCCAGGAATTTCAGGTCGGCATCGTTCAGCGCCTGCACGCCAAGCGACACGCGGTTGACGCCGGCTGAGCGATAACCGCGAAACCGTTCCGCCTCGACGCTGGTCGGATTGGCTTCCATGGTAATCTCGATGCCGCGCGGCACGGTCCAGTGCTTGGCAATGCCATCGAGAATGGCACCCACGGTGGCCGGATCCATCAGCGACGGTGTGCCGCCGCCGAGGAATATGCTGGTCACGGTCTTCGGCCCGCTCAAGGCGCGCACCGTTTCCATCTCCTTCAGAAACGCCTGGGTAAAGCGCGGCTGGTCGATCTTCTGGTGGCGGACATGGCTGTTGAAGTCACAGTAAGGGCATTTGGCCGCGCAGAACGGCCAGTGGATATAAACGCCAAAGCCCGGTTCGCCGGTGTCTGGAAGGAGAAGCGAAGTCGGCTCGGCCATAGATCCTCAGGCGTTCAGGCAGGTTTCGACGAAGAGCTTGAACGCCCGCGCCCGGTGCGACAGCGCCTGCGCGTCACCGGGCTTCCAGCCGTGCTTCTCTTGCGCACTCATCTCGCCAAATGTCGTGTCATAGCCCGCAGGCTGAAAAATCGGATCATAGCCGAAACCGGCTGTACCGCGGGGCGGCCAGGCAACTGTGCCTTCGACCTCGCCTCGGAAGAATTCCGTATGGCCGTCCGGCCAGCCGAGGCAGAGCACGCTGACGAAGCGGGCGGTGCGGCTCTTCTGTTCGGTAGCGCCCTTGTCCTGAAGCGCCTGCTCCACTTTCTCCATCGCCATGGCGAAATCGCGGCTGCCATCCTCGCGCTCGGCCCAGTTGGCGGTATAGACACCGGGCGCGCCATCCAGCGCATCGACGACAAGGCCGGAATCATCAGACAATGCCGGCAAGCCGGAGGCTTTAGCCGAGGCAAGCGCCTTGATCGCGGCATTTTCCTCGAATGTGGTTCCGGTTTCATCAGGCTCGATAAAGCCGAGTTCCTTGGCGGATTTGGCGGCAAAGCCGAACGGACCGATCAGGTCGGCGATCTCGGCGATCTTGCCGGCATTGTGGCTGGCAACGACGATGGTCCGGGTGTCCAATTTGCGCATGGGTCCAATCCTATTCTATCTGCCAAAGCCGAGCTTCGGCGCATTCCAGACTATTGCCCGCGGGATCGCGGAAATAAATCGAACGCGCGCCATTCGGCCAGTGAAAATCCGCTTCGATCGCCACGCCATGGGCACGAAGCCGTGCTGCCATGGCGTCGAGATCCGCTCCCTTGACCCGGAAGCAGGCATGACCCGGCCCGGTCGCGCCATGGGGTGGCACGGGCAGGGCGCCAGGTTCTGCCGGCTTGACGGTTTCTGCCGCATCAAACAGCAGGAGTACGCCAGGGCCGCAGCGCAGGAAGACATGCCGGCCCGGTTGGCGGGTGATGACGGCAAGACCCAGCACCTCGGCATAGAAACGCTCTGCCGCATCGAGATCATCGACATAGAGCGCCGTCTCCAGAATGCCTTCGATGCCCTCAGCCATGCCGGCCTCCCTGCTACCGCGCCGTTTTAGCCGGCAATCGCCTGCTTCTGCAGTTCGACCAGTTCGGCAATGCCGGTCTGGGCAAGGCCGAGCAGGGTCAGGAATTCGTCCTGGCTGAAGGGCTTGCCTTCCGCCGTGCCCTGGATTTCGACGATGCCGCCGGTGCCGGTCATGACGAAATTGGCGTCAGTTTCGGCGGCCGAATCCTCGAGATAGTCGAGGTCGATTACCGGCTGGGCGGCGAAAATGCCGCAGGATATGGCCGCGACATGGTCCTTCAGCACCCGGTCGACCTTGATGATATTGCGGGCTTCCATCCATTTCAGGCAGTCGTGCAGGGCAATCCAGGCGCCGGTGATCGAGGCGGTGCGGGTACCGCCATCGGCCTGGATCACGTCGCAATCGAGCGAGATCTGACGTTCGCCAAGCGCTTCGAGATCGACCACGGCACGCAACGAGCGGCCGATCAATCGTTGAATTTCCTGGGTGCGGCCGCTCTGCTTGCCGGAGGATGCCTCGCGCTTCATCCGCTCGCCTGTGGCGCGCGGCAGCATGCCGTATTCTGCGGTGACCCAGCCTTTGCCGGTATTGCGCAGCCACGGCGGCGTGCGGTCTTCAAGGCTTGCCGTGCACAGCACATGGGTATCGCCAAACTTGACGAGACAGGAGCCTTCGGCATGCTTGGAAAAATTGCGCTCGAAGGAAATCTTGCGCATCTGATCGGTTTTTCTGCCTGAAGGCCGCATGTCCATCTCCTCGGTAAAGCTTCAGGCTGCCTTCTACGGGCGGTTCGGATCTTTTGCAAAGGAAAAGCCGGGATCGGGCGATCAAACCGGCGCTTCCTCACCGAAAGCCGTTGTGATTGGTCAATCAACGATTATATTAAATCAAGGTGTAGCAGCAAACATGAGCGCAATGGGGAAAAGCCCGATTACAGCAGGCGATGTGTCGATGGCTCTGGACGAACGATCCAGGGAAATTTTCAGGCGTATTGTCGAGACCTATCTGGAATCCGGTGAACCGCTCGGCTCGCGCAATCTGTCGCGCATCCTGCCTATGTCGCTGTCGCCAGCCTCCGTGCGCAATGTGATGAGCGATCTGGAAGAGCTTGGCCTGATCTATTCGCCGCATATCAGCGCCGGGCGCCTGCCAACCCAGACGGGCCTGCGCTTCTTCGTCGATGCCTTCATGCAAGTGGGCCGGCTGTCGGAGGAAGAGCGAGGCTCAATTGAGCGGCAGATGCGATCCTCGGAAGCTCAGCCGGTCGAAACGCTATATAACGAGGCGAGCCGCATGCTGTCCGGCTTGTCACGCGGTGCTGGCCTTGTCGTCGCCGCCAAATCCGATCCGGTCCTGAAGCATGTCGAATTCATCCGGCTGGAGCCTACCAAGGCGCTCGCCGTGCTTGTCGGCGAGTTCAACCAGGTCGAAAACCGGATCATTGAGCTGCCAGCCGGCATTACTGCTTCGCAGCTGACCGAGGCCGCCAATTTCCTCAACGCTCATCTCACCGGGCAGACCTTGCAGGAACTGCGCGGCCAACTTGTTACCCTTAAGGATCAGGTATCAAGCGAGCTCGACGTGCTCTCACAGGATCTGGTCGAGCGCGGGCTTGCCGTCTGGTCCGGCGGTGAGGGAGACAAGCCGACGCGGCTGATCGTGCGCGGCCGCGCCAACCTGCTTGAGGGGCTCGCTGGCGTCGAGGACATCGACCGCCTGCGCCTGTTGTTCGACGATCTCGAGCGCAAGGAAAGCCTGATCGAAATCCTCAACCTTGCCGAGACTGGTCCGGGCGTGAGGATCTTTATCGGGTCCGAAAACAAGCTGTTTTCGCTGTCCGGCTCTTCGCTAATCGTCGCACCCTACCGCGATGGCGACGACCGGATCGTGGGCGCCGTCGGGGTCATTGGCCCGACCCGGCTCAACTATTCCCGCATCGTACCGATGGTGGATTACACCGCTCAGGTCATGGCCAAGATCACCCGCAGTGGGCATTGAGCGCCCATATAAGCCACATGAGGGCGAAGCTCGTTCAGCCGGCAGGTTTAGGGTCCGAAAGCAAAAAATCGATTGGGTTGCCGGTTTTGCGGGTCGCTCAAGATTGGAGTAACGCGGATGATGGATATGGAAGCTCGGGCCATAGGTTGCCTGCTTGGCCAACTCGCGGGTGATGCGCTCGGGTCGCTTGTGGAATTCCGGTCACCAGAGGAAATCCGAGGGCGATATCCTCTCGGCGTTCGAGAAATGCACGACGGCGGCACCTGGGATACGATCGCCGGCCAACCCACTGACGACTCTGAAATGGCTTTGGGCCTCGCACGATCGATCATTGCAGGAAAAGGCTTCCAGCAAGCCGCAGCACGAAAGGCCTACGGAGATTGGCTGGCATCGCAGCCATTCGATGTTGGCATGACGGTTCTTGGGGGCATCCAGGGAAAGCCAAATGGCGAGAGCCAGGCAAATGGCGCCCTGATGCGGATCGCACCCCTTGGAATATTCGGCGCACGCCACTCGATCACTTTGGTTGGGACATGGGCCGAGGAAGATGCGGTCATTACCCATCCCAATCCTATTTGCCGGCAGATCAACAATCTCTTTGCTCGCGCGGTTGCGCATGCTGTTGCTGTGGGGCCATCACCTTCAGATCTCTACGACCTGGTTGCGCGTTGGGCTGAGGAATTAAATGTCGACCCAATAGTTCACAGAGCTATTCTCGATGCGAAGACGGTGCCGGCCTGGGATTTCATGCATCAACAGGGGTGGGTGATCATTGCCTTCCAGAACGCGCTCTTTCAAATCTTGCATGCGGCCTCGCTCGAAGATGGAGTGGCCGATACCGTTTCAAGGGGTGGTGATACCGATACGAATGCCGCGATAGCAGGTGCGCTGCTGGGCGCTGTTCATGGAGAGTCCGCAATTCCTGGGCAATGGCGTCAGACCCTGCTGAATTGCAGACCGCAAGCGGGCCTGCCGCGTGTGAAGCGCCCGAGGCCGCAAGTCTATTGGCCGATCGATGCAGTCGAACTGGCGCGCGGCTTGCTAAATATCCCGGCAGAAAGATGATCTTGAAGACGGATATAGCCGCGCCGCGAGCGATCCTGATCATCAGCTGGACTATCCGCCCGGGGTCAGATCAATTTAGATGGTAACGTGCGCGACAGGGAGAAATTCGGCCAACCGTAAGCCTGCCATAGTACGCAGTGGCAGGAGTTCATCACTCTACCCTTGATTTTTCGGCGCCGAACCATGATATCGGGGCCGGACGAGAAACAGTATTCCGGAGAACGTCATGACCGACGAAACAGCCAAAAACGGACCTGACGCTGCCGCTGACGCGCAGACTGAATCCCAGGTGCAGGACGAAACCATTGCCGCCGGGCAAGAGCCTTCGCAGGATAACGATCCGCTTGCAGCCCTGCAGGCCGAAAATTCCGAATTGCGCGATCGCTTTCTGCGACTTGCCGCCGAAATGGACAATCTGCGCCGCCGCACCGAGCGCGACGTCAAGGATGCCAAGTCTTACGCGGTGACCGCCTTTGCCCGTGATATGCTGGCCGTGTCCGACAATCTTCGCCGTGCCATCGATGCTGTCCCCGCAGAAGCCAAGGAAGCGGCTGAGGCGGGCCTGACGGCGCTGATCGAAGGCGTTGAGATGACTGAGCGGGCCATGCTGACGACCCTGGAGCGCCACGGCGTGCGCAAGATCGAGCCGGAAGGCCAGAAATTCGATCCGAATTTCCATCAGGCGATGTTCGAAATCCCCAACCCGCAGGTTCCAAACAATACCGTTGTTCAGGTTGTTCAGCCGGGCTACACAATTGGCGATCGTGTTCTTCGTCCGGCTATGGTCGGCGTTGCCAAGGGTGGTCCCAAGGCTGAGGCGGCGACCGCTGAAGCGGACGGCAAGGCTTGACCTGAGATCGGCATCGTCGCCGTTTTGGCGATCTGGTGCCGTCGCAAACAAAAAAAAGCGCTGCGCAGAGATGCGCGGCGCTTTTTGCGTTAGTCAGTTAGTCGAAGGCTCTGCGAAGCAAATTAAGGCTGGTCAAGCCGCATTCGAAGACTGATCCTGATTCAGGAAGGTATAGATCGCGGTGGCGCTGTCGCTGGCGCGCAACTTTGCCACCAGATCCTGGTCGCGAAGCACACGGGCGATGCGGGAAAGCGCCTTCAGGTGATCGGCGCCGGCACCTTCAGGCGCCAGCAGCAGAAACACCAGGTCTACTGGTTGTTCGTCGAGTGCTTCGAAATCGATAGGCACTTCCAGACGGGCGAAGACGCCTTGAATACTGGAAATGCTGGTCAATTTGCCATGAGGAATAGCGATGCCATTGCCGACCCCGGTAGAGCCGAGCTTTTCGCGCTGCAGGATCACATCGAAAATTTCACGCTCGGGGATGCCGATCAGTTTAGAGGCTTTGGCGGCCAGTTCCTGAAGAAGCTGTTTTTTGGAATTGACCCTCAGGGCGGGTAATATCGCATCTTGATGCAGCAAATCTGCCAAGGCCATTTCAAAAAATCCTTATACCCGCCGACGCCATGAACGGGGAAAGCGGTGGTCGGCCACCGCTTTCCGAGAGCTTGTCAGCCCTTGATTGCGGCAGAATCGATCCACCCGATATTGCCGTCCGTGCGGCGGTAGACAATGTTGAGATCATCCTTGCCCGGGCTGCGGAACAGCACGATGGGCTCGTCCGTCATGTCGAGCGCCATGACGGCGGTGGCGACGGACATGGTTCTGACCTTCTTGGTGCTTTCAGCAACGATGGTGGGGGCGAAATCCTCCGCCACATCCTCGTCTTCATCGGAGACGGGATCCATTACCGTATAGCTGATTTCGATATTGTTGGCCGGTGCGTGGTGATCCTTGAGCTTGCGCTTATAGCGTCGCAGGCGCTTTTCAATCCGTTCTGCAGCGGTATCGAAGGCCACCTGCGGATCGGCAGCCTCGCCGGTCGCATGCAGGTTGATGCCGGTGTCGAGATGCACGGCGCAGTCTGCGGAAAAGCGCGAAGCCGACTTCGTCACTGTGACCTGACTGGAATACCCTCCGTCAAAGTATTTGCTTACCGCGTCTGTGATCTGGCCGTCGATCTTCGTGCGGAACGACTCGCCGATTTCCATATGTTTGCCGGTTACGCGTACACTCATGGAGTTTCCCTTCTTATCGTGATTTGCAGGGTGAGTTTACGCCAAGCGCGGGGCGCATCCAAGCGTTTCCATAGTCCAAGGCGAAAGCTGTGCTAAGGACCGGTGTATGAACGGTTACAGGAACCGGCCGGATGGCGATGCGCGGTCGCCGCAAGAAGGGTTGTTCAGCATGTCAAGGACTGAACGGTCGTCTAACACTACCCAGGATGAGACTAAGTGTCTGATTTTGTACATGTCACTATTCCAAAATCGTTCCCGTGTTTTGGCGCTATGCTCTAGATGGCACGGGGGGTAATGTCAATATTCTGTTAACGAATATTGCAGAAACGTGATTTCCGCTCATGTTGTCTGCTTGGCCAGTGCACGTTTTTCCCGTCGGCGCTGCACGGAAGAGGCAATGTTCATGGCCTCGCGGTACTTTGCCACGGTGCGACGCGCCAGTTCCACACCTGTTATCTTCAGGCTCTCGACGATATCGTCGTCGGAGAGGATATTATCAGGGCTTTCCTGGGTGATCAGCATGCGGATCCGATGGCGCACGGCCTCAGCCGAATGGCTGTCGCCACCTTCGGCCGAACTGATCGAAACGCTGAAAAAATATTTCAGCTCGAACAGGCCGCGCGGCGTCAGCATGTATTTGTTCGAGGTCACCCGGCTGACGGTCGATTCATGCATCTTGATGGCTTCGGCCACGGTCTTCAGGTTCAGCGGGCGCAAATGATCGACACCGTGGCGCAGGAACGCATCCTGCTGGCGGATGATCTCGGTGGCCACTTTCATGATCGTCTTGGCGCGCTGGTCAAGGCTGCGGGTCAGCCAGTTGGCTGTCTGCAGGCATTCGGTGAGAAAGGCCTGTTCGCCTTCGACTTTTCCATCGCTGCCCTTGGCGGCCGCCTTGGTTCCCACTTGGCGCAGGCTGCTGCGGCGAATTTCGGCAAAATAGCTGTTGTTGACGAGGACGCGCGGCAAGGTCTCCGGGTTGAGCTCGACCAGCCAGCCGCCCTCGGAAGAGGGCAGAACAAGAATGTCGGGCACGACAGTTTCCAGCGCATCCGTCTCGAAGCCAGCGCCAGGCTTGGGGTTGAGCTTGCGAATTTCCGCCAGCATGTCGATGAGGTCCTCCTCATCGACGCCGCAGAGCCGCTTCAGCGTCGCGAAATCCCGTTTGGCCAGATAGTCGAGATTATCAATCAGCGCTGCCATGGCCGGATCGAGCCTGTCGCGCTGACGCAGCTGGATCGCCAGGCATTCGCCGAGATTGCGCGCAAAAAGACCAGCAGGTTCCATTGTCTGCAACGCAGCCAAAATCCGCTCGACATCGGCAGGAGAGGCGCCCATCTGCGTGGCGACATCGCCGAGATCAATTCGGAGATAGCCGGCCTCGTCGAGCTGATCGATCAGGGCAAGCGCAATCATCCGGTCTGATGCGGAGGACAATACAAAGGGCAGTTGCTGGCCAAGGTGCTCGCGCAAGGATATTTTTCCGGCGACGAAATCGTCCAGGTCGTAGCCTTCGCCGTCCCCCTGGCCGCCTGGCATGGATTTCCATTGGCCAAGCATTTCCGGCACGTCGGTCTTTGGTGTTGCACCATCGTCGGAAAAGGCCGTGCCGAAATTGGCATCCAGCTGCTCATTCAGATCGTTGTTGCTGCCCTGCTCATACCAATCGCTCTGCAATCCCTCGGCGGCGGCGGGCGGTGCTTCTGCTTCCGGGCCAGCCTCGCCGCCGCTCGTTCCTTCGTCATTTGGCGCAAATTCAAGCAGAGGATTCTTTTCGACTTCCTGCGCAATGAATTGCACAAGCTCAAAATGGGTCATCTGAAGCAGCTGAATCGATTGCATCAGCTGCGGCGTCATCACCAGTGACTGGTTTTGGCGAAGGAAGAGATTGGCTGACAGGGCCATGGCGGACGAAAAACTCCCCTACTATTCCCTCTTGGACCCCTTTTGTTTCTGTTATGGATTTTCTGAAGTCCCAAGTGGCCCAAAAATTGCTTTTTTATGAGGTTTGGTCAAGCGGCAGAGCGGCTTGCGGCGCAAATATCCTATAATCTGGGAGCGTCTTCACCCAGGATTGCCGATTTTCATCAGGAATTGCGCCTCTGACGTGTCAGAGGCTAAATTTTTCGCCGAGATAAAGGCGCCGAACATCGGAATTGTTTACAATGTCCTCAGCTCGTCCATGGGTCAGCACCTCGCCGGCATGGATGATATAGGCGCGGTCGATCAGCCCGAGCGTTTCACGCACATTATGATCAGTGATGAGCACGCCGATGCCGCGAGCCGTCAGGTGCCGCACCAGGTTCTGGATATCGGAAACTGAAATTGGGTCTACGCCTGCGAAGGGTTCGTCCAGCAGCATGAAAGTCGGATCGGTGGCCAGGGCGCGGGCGATTTCCAGACGTCGCCGCTCACCGCCGGAGAGCGACACCGCCGCCGCCTTGCGCAGTTTTTCAATGTTGAACTCGGCAAGCAGCTCGTTCAGCTTCTGCTCGCGCTTGTCCTTATTGCTTTCATGCAGTTCCAGGACAGCCCGGATATTGTCTTCCACGGACAGGCCACGGAAAATAGAGGCTTCCTGCGGCAGATAGCCGACACCGAGTCTTGAGCGGCGGTACATCGGCATCGAGGTGACATCATTGCCGTTGATGGCGATTGTGCCCATATCGACAGGCACGAGCCCTGTTATCATATAGAAACAGGTGGTCTTGCCAGCACCGTTGGGGCCAAGCAGACCAACGGCTTCACCGCGGCGCACGACCAGCGAAGCGCCGTTCACGACACGTCGTGTATTATAGGTCTTCGTCAGCCCATGCGCGATCAGAGTACCTTCGTACTTGTTCTTCTCGCGCCCATTCGAGGCCGCGCTGGCCGGACTCGCGTCCTGTTGTTGGGAGGTCAAACCTGGAACCTTCACGTCTGCGTTCGCAATCAGGGTTTTTGCTGTTGCGGCTGCTGTTTGGACTTCGGATCCAGCTGAATCTGCACGCGCTTGCCGCAGCTATCGAGCTTGGCTTCTCCGGTCGTCATATGGACAGTGAGCTTGCAGCCGACAAAAACATTGCCACCCTCTGATAAAATGACCTTGTCGCCATCAAGCGTAAAGATCTGGGTGTTCATGTCGAAGTGACCTTTGTCGGCGGTCGCCTGCTGGGTATCGGTATTGATGACCACGTTGTTCATCACATCGATCGTATCGATCTTGGCGTCGCCGCTGGTCACCGCAGCGCCCTGACCCTTATATTTCACCACCATATTGCCGGACCGCATGGTTGTCGTGCCCTGCACGACTTTCACATTGCCGTCGAAATTGGCGAGATTTTCCTGCTGATGCACTTCAAGCGCATCGCTTTCGATCTGAATCGGCTTGTCGCCGGACAATTTGAGCCCATTCATATTGGCAGTGGTCGACTGCGCAAATGCGCCGGTCGCTACGGCAGTCGCAGCAAGGCCTGCGATCAACGCGGCGCGAGCCACGCTAAGGGGAAGGCGACGATGGCTTTGCGTCATGATCTGTTCTCAGTTGCCCGGTTTCTGAACGGCTGTCGGCGCGATATTCAACCGCACCGCGCCGGTCAGCGTGATTGTCTGTCCCTTATCGGTCATATCCATCGACTGTGCAACGACTGATGAGTCTTTCGTCTGGATAGCGACGGGTTGATTTGTCTTAAGCTTTCCGGCTTTCACGTCAAGGTCGGCGGATTGAAACTGTGCATCCACGCCGCTGGACAAATGAATCGTGAAGGGCTCGTCCAGCACCATCTTGTCTGAAGAGCGGTCGTAAGTGCCACGCTGCGCTTTGATATCAGCGGACGTATCGTCATTGACTGGCATGGTCGCCGTGATCGTCTCAAGCGTGATGAGGTTGGGGTTCTTGATGTCCTGAAGCGCCCGCACGGCGTTCAGCGAATATGGTGAGCCATTGGAGTTGCGCCCAGAAATGGCCGGCTTGGCCATGACCACCTTGCCATCCTCGATTTTGGCACCCTCGATTTTGATATTCTCGGGCAAATAAGCGCGTACGACAGATACGGCGACGAAGCCGAGCGTCAGCACCACGGCAAGAGCGGGAAGGACGATGCGCAGGCGCCGAACGCGGTTGGAATGACCGATTGCCTTGCGGTAGGAAGCGTCGAGCGACGCTCCGCCCGAAACCGGTTCTGACGACGCGGCGGGACGCGGCTCCGATGGGTGCGGGGCGGAGGCACCTTTGTCTAAACGCTTGAGCATGCTCGACAATCCGTAGAGCCGATCGGTTATTTCGTCACCCGCTCGGCAGGTAAACCGCTTCCAGCTTCTTTTCGATACTGTTACTGGCTGCAAATATGGATTTTTTCAAGTCTCTTACAAGCATGCCGCGACGTCTTTTCGCATGCGCGAAATCGGCTAAGCTGAAAGCCATCCACATTCGTGGTCCCCGATCTTGTGTCTGGTCGTCGGTAAGGGGCTTGTCCTTAAGCAGGCGGGAAGGGTTGATCGGCGAGCGTTCTCGCAGTCAATTTCCGGTCATTGCGGCAGCTGCGCGTGTTTCCTCGCCTGTCTTCGGGCTTAAGCGATTGATTATTCCAATTTTTTATGATGTTTTACGGCCTGGAAAACGCATCCGGATGCGCCTTTGTCATCCTCAGGTGGCTGAGGCTTGGCAGGCGAGTCCTGAATATCCTAGACCGAACAGGGGGTTAACGTGATCAAATCCGAGCTGGTGCAAATCGTTGCGGCACGAAATCCGCATCTTTATCACCGCGACGTGGAAAACATCGTCAACGCTGTTCTGGATGAAATCACCGATGCTCTGGCCTCGGGCAATCGGGTCGAGTTGCGCGGTTTCGGCGCCTTTTCGGTCAAGAATCGCCCTTCGCGCACCGGCCGCAATCCCCGTACGGGTGATACGGTTTTCGTCGAGGAAAAGTGGGTTCCCTTCTTTAAGACGGGTAAAGAACTCCGCGAGCGGCTTAATCCCGGCATGGACGATGAGGACGATGGCGACGCCGACTGACCTAAAGCCTTTATCCGACTGACGAACCGCTCTTTGGGCTGTGTTGCCGATCCGGTTTTCAAATCTCGGCTTAGGATATACGCTGGAGGCGTGCCCCTTTGAAATCTCCAGCGGGGTCTTGCGCCTTTCTGTTTCTCCTCCATATGATGCCGCAATCGAAGTTTAGGCCGGTCGTTTGCGGGCGGATGGACGGTTTGCGGTACGGAAGCGTTCAGCCGCTAACAACGGCCAGAGGGTCGACCGCCGGTCGAGCCGAAAGGAGATGCAAGTGGTGATGAAAAAAATTATCAATATTGTCATCCTCGTGCCCTTGGCGGTGGTTCTGATCGTGCTGTGCGTTGCCAACCGGCAATGGGTGACGCTGGCGCTCAATCCCTTCCGTCCCGATGATCAGATGCTGTCGGCCGGTGCGCCCTTTTTCGTATTTCTCCTGTCTGCGTTCCTGGTTGGGGCCATTGTCGGCAGTTTTGCCACTTGGCTAACGCAGGGCAAACATCGCAAGCGTGCCCGTCATGAGGCGCGCGCTGCGGTGAAATGGCGTGGTGAAGCCGACCAGCACAAGAAGCGCGCTGAGCAGATGGCTACCGGCAGCTTAAACCAACTGCCATCTCCCTGAATGTTGCCCACTGATTCCGGCGGCCGACATCGATACTGCCTTTGTTTGCAGTCGTCTGCGCCGGAGAGCTCTTTATTGTCGGTCATTTGAATGATATGGGCGCTCGAACTTTGGCTGAGCAGGCGCATGCTTAGTCAAGCGGTTGATGTGCCGATCCGCCACATCTGAATTTAATATTGCAGCCCGTATCTGCCATCGCGCATTGGCGGCGCTGATTTCGGAAAGCCTGACCGATCGTGAAAGACAAATCCCGCCCGCCCAGCAAGCGCGGTTCAAGCCGGAGCACTCCCAACCGGGGTGCGACAACCAAGCGCGACGATACCGCAAGGCCATCAGGCAGACCGGCAGATGCGGCCTCGCGCCCGGCGCGTCGGGATGACGTCAAGACCCGGCCGGCTGGCAATGCGGTAAAGTCGCCAAGAAATCAGGCTGGCAGGGCAGACCGAGCCGCAGAGCCTGCCGTGCAGCAACGGCAGGATAAAGATCAGACGGCTGAAGCATCAACGTCTTTGCCGCTGGCCTTGCGGACGGGCGCGATGCCGCGCGAAAACCTGCCGCTTATCCTGGAATCTCTTGGCGCCGGCGATTTCCATCTGATCGATAGCGGTCATGGTCTGAAACTTGAGCAATACGGGCCTTATCGGATCGTCCGGCCAGAAGCACAGGCGCTTTGGCCGCCCAGCCTGCCTGCCCATGTGTGGGAAAAGGCAGATGCGATTTTTACCGGCGACACGGATGAGGACGGCATGGGTCGCTGGCGTTTTCCGCGGGAGGCGCTGGGTGAAACCTGGCCGCTCGCGCTGCTTGACGTCGACTTTCTGGGTCGCTTTACATCCTTCCGCCATGTCGGCGTCTTTCCCGAGCAGATCGCCCATTGGCGCTGGATGAAGGAGACGCTCGAGAAGGCCGGCCGCCCTTTGAAGGTGCTCAATCTCTTCGGTTATACCGGTGTCGCATCTCTCGTGGCGGCGGCCGCCGGCGCAGAAGTAACCCATGTCGATGCGTCCAAGAAAGCCATTGGCTGGGCGCGGGAAAACCAAACGTTGAGCCGGCTCGACCGGGCGCCGATCCGTTGGATCTGCGAGGACGCGATGAAGTTTATTCAGCGGGAGGAGCGGCGTGGTAGCCGCTATGATATCATCCTCACCGACCCGCCGAAATTCGGTCGCGGTCCGAATGGCGAGGTCTGGCATCTATTCGAGCATCTGCCGCTGATGCTGTCGCTCTGCCGCGAAATCCTGTCGCCCAAGGCTGAAGGCCTAGTGCTGACGGCCTATTCGATCCGGGCGAGCTTCTATGCCATTCATGAATTGATGCGCGAAACCATGCGCGGCAAGGGCGGTCTGGTCGAGTCGGGCGAACTGGTCCTGCGCGAGGCCGGCCTCGACGGCAAGACGCATGGCCGCGCCCTTTCCACTTCGCTGTTCAGCAGATGGGTTCCGAAATGACGGACGCTAACGAAAACGGGGCCAGAGACAGAACTGGCCAGACGCGGGTCGGGCAGGTGAAGGACATTACCAGCCTCGCCAATCCCATCGTCAAGGACATCAAGGCGCTGTCGCAGAAAAAGACCCGCGATGAAACGCGGACCTTTTTGGCAGAAGGCCTGAAACTGGTGATCGACGCGGTCGAGCTTGGCTGGACGCTGCGCTACCTGATCTATTCCAAGGCCGCCAAGGGCAAGCCCCAGGTCGAACGCATTGCAGCCCGCACCGTCGCGCACGGTGGCATGGTGCTGGAAGTCAGCGAAAAGGTGATGGCCTCCATTACTCGCAAGGATAACCCGCAGATGGTGGCTGGCGTCTTCGACCAGCGCTGGACAACGCTTCGGGATGTCAGTCTCAAGGAAGGCGAAACCTGGGTGGCGCTTGACCGCGTGCGCGATCCCGGCAATCTCGGCACGATCATCCGCACTGCAGACGCCGCAGGCGCATCGGGCGTCATGCTGATCGGCGACAGCACCGATCCGTTTGCAATGGAAACGGTCCGCGCGACCATGGGCTCGATTTTCGCACTGCCGCTGGTCAAGACGACTGTCAGTGACTTCCTCTCCTGGAAGTCCAAGGCTGGCGTTAGCGTTGTCGCCACTCATCTGGCCGGTGCGGTGGACTACCGTACCGTCGATTACAAGCGTCGTCCGGTCGTGGTGCTGATGGGTAACGAACAGTCCGGCCTGCCAGAAGAACTGGCCAGCCGTGCCGACATGCTGGCGCGGATTCCTCAGGCAGGTCTTGCCGACTCCCTTAATCTGGCAGTAGCCACGGCAGTGATGCTGTTTGAGGCCCGACGCCACCTTTTGAAGCTCGACGAGGCCAAATAATGCCTTCCGCTGCCCTGTTTTGCCGGCCTGTCCCGGCCATCCTGTTCATCCTCTCCCTTCTGCTGCTGGATCAGGCGATCAAATACGCGGTTGAGGTCACGCTGCCGATGCAGGAGCTCATCTCCGTGGCGCCGATGCTGGGGCTTTACCGCACCCACAATCTAGGCGTCGCCTTTTCCATGCTCTCCCACCTCGATGCCTGGATGATCGTCGCCATGCGGCTGGCGATCGTCGTGTTCGTCACCTGGCTCTGGCGCAACACCAGCCGCGATCATCATTTTGCGCATCTTGGCTACTGTCTGATTATCGCCGGCGCTTTCGGCAATATCATCGACAGATTCACCTACGGCTACGTTGTCGACTATATTCTGTTTCATACCGAGACATGGTCGTTCGCCGTCTTCAATCTCGCTGACAGCCTGATCAGCGTTGGCGCAGGGTTTATTCTGCTCGAAGAACTGTTGTTGCTTCGACGACCGAAAGTCTAATAGCTGGAGATAGCATCGTCACTCCTGCATCCCCAACGGGGGGAATATGATAAATACCACGGAAATCCAGTAGGATAGTTCGAGGTTCTATGTGAGCGCGGCATTTCTGCGTCCGTGAGCGCACTCAGGAGCAGCGGCAAGAAGGTCCGCATCCGGCACTTTTTGGCCGACCTACCCGAAGTAGCGATGGAAATTCTGATCGTATGTTGTATCATCGGTTGGAACATGTCGATTTCTAATGTCCAGCATGCGTTGTTCTGCCAACTCGGCTAAGGCGTAAGCATTTCATTCCCGGCCTAAGGCCTGCGTTCGAAATGATCTGTCCGACGGGTACGAGAGCGGTAGGCAGCGCCAGTGCATCGGGTTCTGTGTATGCCGTCGTCGGTTAAGTCGATATGATTTAAGAAAAAAGTTATGCAGTAGATGTAGGATGCGGCGTGTTTAGCGTCTTGATGGGCGCGATGCCGTGAATGGCGACATGAAGTCCCGACGTCGGCGATCAGGCCGGACGATGGATGATGCAGCACCGATAAAACCGGGCGAGCGTCGTCCAATGTCTCTGTTGATGCCGACCTTCAGCCGGAGGTGGCGCAGATGCTATCGAAGACGCAAAGCCCTGTCTCATCCATCGCCACGGCCGAAGTGGTGCGTACCCGGCTGCTTGCCACGGTCAGCCACGAAATGCGCACGCCCCTCAACGGTATTCTCGGAATGAGCCATCTGCTTGGCCGTACCGATCTGTCCCCCGAACAGCGCAATTATCTGGCCGGCATCGTTCAAGCCGGCGAATCCCTTCAGCAACTGATCGCCGACCTTCTGGATTATACCACGCTGGAAACCGGTCACTTCGAACTGCATAACCAGCGGGTGTCGCCGCGTCGGCTGATCGAAGGTGTCGTGGAAATGCTGTCGCCACGGGCTCATGCCAAGGGCATCGAGATTTCGGCGACCACGGATGCCTGCGTGCATGAGGAGGTCGATGTCGATGTCGCCCGCCTGCGGCAGGTTCTATTCAATGTTATCGGTAATGCCGTGAAATTCACGGCGGAAGGCGGCGTGCTTGTCTCGGCCAGCTGTGTCGGTGACGAGTTGGCGGTTCGCGTCCGCGATACTGGTCCTGGCATGACCGAAGAGGAACGCACCCGGCTTTTCGTTGAATTTTCCCAAGGCGGCGACCCCGTGCAGCGCAGCGGCGGCACGGGGCTTGGCCTGTTTATTTCTCAGCGCCTGATGATGGCGCTCGGCGGTTCGCTATCGATTATCGAGACCGCGCCGGGCCAGGGAACCTCCTTCGAGATCCGCTTGCCGACCAAGGCGATCGCACTCGACCGGACAGGTATCCAACGTAACGCGCTGTTGTCAGGGTCGAGCGTTCTTTTGTTGGCTCCAGAGGGGCCGGCCGCAGAAGGTGCTGCCATGACGATCCGCACGCTTGGTGGCTTTTGCCACTGGGCACGCAAGACCAGCGATGCTGCGATGCTGCTGCAGAAGGTCGAGGAAGGGCAGGCCGTGCTGACGGACCTAATCATCGACCACCGCTGCATCTCCGATTACGACGCTCATCTCGCTCCGCGGCTGGCCGGTCTCGGCAAAATCAGGCGAATCTATCTCGTCAATCCCGAGGAACGCCCAGTGCGGCCGCTGACCGGGTTTGATGCTTGGTTGATCCGGCCGCTGCGCGAACAGACCCTGAGCGACGTTCTGCGCGGATTGATGAGCGGTGTCGATGCAGCTCATGTCGGTGATAGCGAGAAGACGTTTGATCCCGCTGCCGACGCAGGCGATGGTCCGGACGCCGAGGAAACCGGCTCGGAAGCGCCCGTGATCCCGAAGATCTTGAATGTGTTGGTTGGCGAAGACGATTTCGTCAATGCAACCTTGCTGCGCGCCGTGCTGCAGAAGGCCGGCCACATGGTCGGCGTTGTCAATGACTTTGACGCCTTGCGGCGGGAAGTGGCCCTGGAAGAGGCCGTGAAGCTGGACTTGATCATCACTGATCTGGGCATGCCTGGAGGCGAGGGTAGCTCGGTGCTGCGCTATGTCAGGATGATCGAGCAATTGAAACGACGGCCGCGCTGCCCCATCCTCGTTCTGACCGGTGATCTGCGCGATGCGGCCCGAGCCGAGGCGCTTGCCAGTGGCGCAGATCTCGTGCTCCAGAAGCCTGTCAATCCTGAGCGCCTGCTCAACGAGATCTCTTCGTTGATGAAAACCTACCGTACTCGGATGTACGGTTAAATTTTGCTGCGTTGCGAGAGCATTCCTCAGGTCTCCGCCTTGATTTTGCGCTGACTGTTGCCGTAAATGACAGAGACGATCGAGGGTATGTCAACTTATTGTCGCATAACCATGTTTTACAGATCGTATTTGAATAGATTCGGATGAGACGCCATGACAGTCGAAGTTCTTGATCGCACAGGCCCAGCGGAAGCAGACCACCGCTCTGCTCCGGCTTCCGGCGCCCTTGGCGATGTACTTGGCAGGATCGGCACCTTGGAAACGCGGCTGGCGCGCAACGCGCGCGAGATCGACGCGGCCCAGGCTGTGCGCTACCGTGTCTTCGTCGAGGAAATGAATGCGACGTTGCCACCGGAGCCGATGCGGCTGAAGCGCGATTTCGATGCCTTCGATGAAATCTGCGACCATCTGCTGGTGCTCGACCACGCGATTGAAGGCGATCCGGAAGACCAGATCGTCGGCACCTATCGTTTGCTGCGCCATGAAGTGGCCATGGCCAATTTCGGCTTCTACTCCGCATCCGAATTTGCAATCGACGAACTGGTAGCCCGCCACCCTGACAAGCGGTTCATGGAGCTTGGCCGTTCCTGCGTGCTGCCCAACTACCGCACCAAGCGGACGGTTGAGCTGCTGTGGCAGGGCAATTGGGCCTATGCGCTGCGCCACAATATGAGCGCCATGATCGGTTGCGCCTCCTTCCCGGGTGTGCAGCCGGAGCAGCATGCCCTGGCATTGTCTTTCCTGGCGCAGAATGCCGAAGCGCGTGGCGAATGGGCCGTTCGTGCTCGTCCGGAATTGTTCTGCCCCATGGATCTGATGCCGTCGGAAGTGGTCAATGCCCGCAAGGCGCTCTCGGCAATGCCGCCGCTGGTCAAGGGATATCTTCGCCTTGGCGCCATGATCGGCACCGGTGCCGTGATCGACCATGCGTTCAACACGACCGACGTGCTGATCGTGCTGCCCATCACCAGCATTTCCGATCGCTACGTGAATTATTACGGCGCCGATGCCGGACGGTTCGCGAGCTAAGGTGCTTCCAAGCCGGATGCAGTATCTGTGTTTGGCAATGATCCAAATGGGTCTCGAATGGCGAGCGCGTGAGTTCGCCATTCGCTTAATAGCGAACCATCGATCCTTTTCAGGACATTCCTTCCATCAATAATTCACCAGCATGTTGCTGCCGAAGTCCTGTTGGACACCCAGCAGCGGTGCTGCGCGGCGGATGATGTCGCGCACCATCGGGGCTGCTGTATTGGTTGCAAATGTCAGGCCGTGTTCTCCTGTCAGCGGTTCATCGCAGAAGGAGAGGATCACATATTTCGGCTTGTCGATGGGAAAGGCCGCCAGATAGGCGTTGAAGCTGAGGACGTGCGAGTAGACGCCGTGGATGACCTTGTTGGCCGTTCCCGTTTTTCCGCCGACGTGGAAGCCGGGCACATCGGCGCTTTTGCCAGATCCCTGTTCACCGTTCAGCTTGAACAGGGCACGAATGGTGTCGCTGGTGGTCTTCTTGACGACCATATGGCCCGCCTTTTCAGCCTCCTTCGCGGTGCGGGGCAGGAAGGTCGGCTCGATAAGCTCTCCACCATCGACAAGGGCAGCACCGGCAACGGCCGTCTGCAGCGGTGTCGTCGCAACGCCATGGCCGAAGGAGATCGTGATCGAGCTGATCTTGCTCCAGACCCTGGGCTGCGTCGGCGCCTTCACCTCGGGCAGTTCCGTCTGCAATTTCGTCAGCAGTCCGAATCGGGTCAGATAGTCCCGCTGCGCATCGACGCCCACCACCTGCATCATCTTCGCCGTACCGATATTCGAGGAGTAACGGAAAACTTCAGGAACGGTCAGGAATCGGCGTGGCACATCGCGGTCGTCATGAATGGTGAAACGGCCGATATGGAGAGAATCCCTGGCGTCGAAAGTGTCGGTAAGCTTCACCGAATTGGTATCGATTGCCGTTGCCATGGAGAAGGTCTTGAAGGTCGATCCCATTTCGAACGTGCCGTTCGACATCCGGTTCAGCCAGCCATCGCCACCCGTCGCCTGGGGGTCGTTGGGGTCAAAGTCGGGCACCGAGGCCATGGCCAGTACTTCGCCAGTATGGATGTCCAGAACGACGGCACCGGCAGCCTTGCTTTTATAGGTTGTCAGCGCATCCGAGACGACGTCGTGGACGATGTTCTGGACGCGCAGATCTATGGATAGATGCAGCGGTTCCAATTCGCTGCGGGTGGCGAGCCCGGTAGCGGCCAGTTCTGATAAGCCCTGGGCATCAATGTATTTCTCCATGCCGGCGACGCCGCGGTTGTCGACATCGACATAGCCCAGAATATGGGCTGCGGTGCGCCCGCCCGGATAGAAGCGCTTGACCTCCGGGCGAAAGCCGACGGCGGGAATGCCAAGCTTCATCACCTGGTTCTGCTGGCTCGGCGTCAACTGGCGCTCCAGCCAGGCAAAGTGCGATTTGCGATCCGAAAGCTTTTTATAGAGGCTCTTTCTATCGATATCGGGAAAAAGCGTCGCAAGCTTTTCCACTGCTTCATCGACGTCGACAATGCGGTGCGGATCGGCAAACATCGACACCGTGCGAATATCTGTTGCCAGGATTTCGCCATTGCGGTCGAGAATGTCGGGGCGCCATGCGATCTGTGGTGGCGCAGGGCCGATCGCCGTATCGTTGAGCTTTTCTGTGCCGAGATAAACCAGCTTGATGACGATGGCGACGTAAAACAGCGCTATCATTGCGGACAGAAGTGCAATGCGCGGCTTTGTTCTTTGGTGGCGGGCGTGAGGATTGCCGCGCCCGCGATGTCGGGAAAGCCCGCGCAGTCGAAGCTCAACAATGCGCCCAGCCTTCGAACTAAAATAATGAAGAGTCGACATCCAACTCAGCCCCGTATTGCAGAGGTAACCGGCTAGTTAATTTGGCTTAAAAATCTATTAAAATGCACGCTGACTCACGTTTCGTTGATGTCACCCGCTTTTGTCTTGCTGGCAATAGATCGCCCGGCCGGTTCCTCCGGAGGGATGACGAGATCGGCGAGTTCGCGTTGCGACAGGCGTGCGAGATCCGGATGCAGCAGGGGATCTGGCGGCGTCAAGCGCTGGCGAGCGCGCCAAGGCAGCAATCTCGAAACGACGCATCTGAGCATGATCATGAACTTTGCCTCGATCGCAGTGGTTTGACCGGTTTAAGTAGGCGGGCGGCAGAGAGCGTGCTTGAGCGGCGAGTGAAGACGGCTCAAACCGAGAAGGTTTCTCCTGATTTTCTAAAGGACGTAAGTTTGAAAGCAATTGAGTTTACGTGTCTTTGCCTATAGCTTTTCTATATGATGAAACTCAATCTTGTGCATCTCAATGGGTTGCGGGCTCTTGAGGCCGTTGGGCGGCTTGGCTCGCTTCAGGCCGCGGCCAACGAGCTTGGCGTATCTGTCGGCGCGGTCAGCCAGCAGGTGATCAAGGCAGAGGAGCAGCTACAGCTGCACTGTTTCGAGCGGACCAGCCGGGGCATGGTCGCAACCGATGGGGCCGTGCCGGTGCTCGCGCGACTTACGGCAGGCTTCCAGCATTTGAACGATGCCGTGGCGCAGGCCCTGCGGAGCGATGAGACCGTTCTGACGATTTCCGTTGCCCCGGTTTTTGCCGCGCGTTGGCTGGTGCAGCGTATCGGCACCTTTTCCGAGCGTTTCCCGGATATTCGCCTGCGGATGGAGGCGACCGACCGGCTGATCGATCCCTCCGCTTCCGATGTTGATCTCTGCATTCGCGTCGGTCGCGGCCACTGGCCGGGGCTGCGCGCAGAGCTTCTGCTGGAACAGCGCGTCTATCCCGTCTGCGCGCCGGCGCTTGCGGCTCGGCTGCAATCGCCCGCCGATCTCATCGATATGCCTGTCGTGGAAGACGCGCGCGCCATGTTTACGTGGGATCTGTGGCTATCGGCGGCAGGGCTTGCCGGCCAAGTCTGCACGCGGCATGCCTTCAGCGAGGCCTCGCTCTGCCTTGATGCGGCATTGGCCGGGCAGGGGGTCTTCCTGGCCTGGCAGACGATTGCCGCGCACCATTTGCAGCAGGGGCAATTGGTGGCACCCTTCGGGCCGGCGGTGAAGACCGGCCTTGGCCATTATCTCGTCAGCCGCGAGGGCGCGCCCCGTAGCGGCAAAGTAGAGGCCTTCAAACGATGGCTTCGCCATGCGCTTGAGGCGGATATGGCGCGTCTTGGAGATGCGGTTCCCTTTCTTCGCGAAGATATCGCCTGAGAGAGAGGCGCCTCAGCTTTTTGTGGGCAGCGAGCGCCTTGTCGGCTGCCTCTGTTTCCTCTTGGCCGGAACATGGCTACAGTTTGTGAAATCCGGATACAGACCCATTGCCAGCAATTTGCTGACTCAAGATTGAAAAAACCGACATGTTGACCATCGAAAGTACCGCCGGGCCGGACGTGCTCAACGCCGCCACCCTGACTTCGGACGCAAGCCGCGCGACAGCGACGCCGATGATGGAGCAGTATATCGAAATCAAGGCCAACAATCCGGGGTCTCTGCTGTTTTACCGGATGGGCGATTTCTACGAGTTGTTTTTCGAGGATGCCGTCGAGGCTTCGCGGGCGCTCGGCATTACCCTCACACGGCGCGGCCAGCATCTGGGCCAGGACATTCCGATGTGTGGTGTGCCTGTCCATGCCTCCGACGATTATCTGCAAAAGCTGATCACGCTCGGCTTTCGTGTTGCCGTCTGCGAGCAGGTCGAAGACCCTGCGGAAGCCAAGAAGCGCGGCTCGAAATCCGTAGTCAAGCGCGACGTCGTGCGGCTGGTCACGCCCGGCACGCTGACGGAAGAAAAGTTGCTGTCGCCGTCTGAGACCAATTACCTGATGGCGCTGGCACGGGTGCGCGGCGGCACCGAGGAACTGGCGCTGGCCTGGATCGACATTTCCACCGGCGTGTTTCGCCTGGCTGAAACCAATCCGACCCGGCTGCTCGCCGACATTTTCCGCATCGATCCGCGTGAAGTCATCGTGTCAGACACGCTGATGCAGGACCCGGACCTGAAGCCAGCTTTCGATGTCCTTGGTCGTGTGGTCGTGCCGCAGCCGGCGGTGCTGTTCGACAGTTCGTCGGCGGAAGGCCGCATCACCCGCTATTTCAACGTCAAGACGCTGGACGGCTTCGGCGGGTTTTCAAGGCCTGAAATGGCTGCCGCGTCCGCTGCCATCTCCTATGTCGAAAAGACGCAAATATCCGAGCGCCCGCCGCTCGGCCTGCCGGAGAGGCAATCCTCGTCCTCGACCCTGTTTATCGATGCCGCCACCCGCGCCAATCTGGAACTGGTGAAAACCCTGTCCGGCCAGAAGCAGGGCTCGCTGCTCACCACCATCGATCGGACGGTGACGGGCGGCGGCGCCCGTCTTCTTGCCGAACGGCTGATGTCACCGCTGACGGAGGTTGTCGCAATCGGCGAGCGTCAGGATGCGGTTGCCTATCTGCTGACCGATGGGTTCCTGTGCGAGCGGCTGCGCGAGATCTTGAAGCGCGCGCCTGACATGCCGCGTGCCCTGTCGCGGCTGGCGCTCGACCGTGGCGGCCCGCGCGACTTGGCCGCGATCCGCTATGGCCTTTCCACCTCGGGCGATGTCGCCGGCCTGCTGCGTGGAGCGGTCCTGCCGGATGAGCTTGCGGGTGCTCTGACCGATCTCGAAATGCTGTCGCCGACGCTGGAGCATCTGCTGGCCTCGCAGCTTGCCGAAGACCTGCCGCTGTTGAAGCGTGATGGTGGGTTTTTGAGGGAGGGGGCCGACGAGGCGCTGGACGAGGTCCGCGCGCTGCGCGATCAGTCGCGTCGGGTCATCGCCGGGCTGCAACTGCAATATGCCGAGGAAACCGGCATCAAGTCGCTGAAGATCAAGCATAACAATGTGCTGGGCTATTTCATCGAGGTGACGGCGGGCAATGCCGGGCCGCTGACAGAGGGGGAGGCCAAGGCGCGCTACATCCATCGTCAGTCCATGGCCAATGCCATGCGCTTCACCACGACCGAGCTCGCCGATCTCGAAAGCCGGATCGCCAATGCCGCCGGTCAAGCGCTGGAGATTGAACTGGCCGCCTTCGAGCGCATGCGGCTGGCCGTCGTTGCCGAGGCCGAAGCTATCAAGAAGGCGGCCCGCGCGCTTGCCGTGATCGACGTTGCCGCCGGCCTTGCGGTTCTGGCCGAGGAACAGGGCTATTGCCGACCGCTGGTCGATGACAGCAGAATGTTCAACATCGTTGCCGGCCGCCATCCCGTTGTCGAGCAGGCGCTGCGCAAGCAGGCGGCAAGCCCCTTCATTGCCAACAATTGTGATCTTTCTCCGAAAGGCGAACAGAAGCACGGCGCAATCTGGATGCTGACCGGCCCGAACATGGGCGGTAAGTCTACCTTCCTGCGCCAGAACGCGCTGATCGCTATTCTCGCGCAGATGGGTTCTTTCGTGCCGGCCGGATCGGCCCATATCGGTATCGTCGACCGGCTGTTTTCCCGCGTCGGTGCCTCAGACGACCTAGCGCGTGGCCGCTCGACCTTCATGGTGGAAATGGTCGAGACGGCGGCGATCCTCAACCAGGCCGGCGAACGGTCGCTGGTTATTCTTGACGAGATCGGTCGTGGAACGGCAACCTTCGATGGTCTCTCCATCGCCTGGGCGACGGTCGAGCATCTGCATGAGGTCAACCGCTGCCGTTCGCTGTTTGCCACCCATTTCCATGAGCTGACGGCACTGTCGGAAAAGCTGGGCCGTCTGTCCAATGTGACGATGAAGGTCAAGGAATGGCATGGCGATGTAATCTTCCTGCATGAGGTGGGCGCCGGTGCCGCCGACCGCTCCTACGGCATTCAAGTGGCCCGACTGGCAGGTTTGCCCTCGACGGTAGTCGAGCGGGCGCGGGCGGTGCTGTCGCAGCTCGAGGAGACAGACCGCAAGAACCCGGCCAGCCAACTGATCGACGATCTGCCGCTGTTTCAGGTCAGTCAGCGCCGGGAAGCCAGAGCTGCCGATGCTGCGGCATCTGCAGTGGAGGAGGCGCTTCGGGGGCTCAACCTCGACGACCTGACGCCACGCCAGGCCCTGGACGCCCTTTATGGACTGAAAGGCAAGCTGTCGAAAACCTGAAACCGATCTGTTTTCGTTTGGTCGAAAAACGAAACATAAGGATTTAAGGAATCCTCCGCTATCCTGTTGCCCGCAGCGCCTTAAAAACGCTAAACCCGTCACAGAAAAAGCCGTCGACTTGCAAACGGCAGGGAACAGATATCCGGACGATCATGGCACAGCACGACCTCACAGACGCGACGCTCCCCGATTTCACGGCCCTGGAAGCGGAATGCATGGCTATCGTGCAGCAGAACGGCAAGGCGCTGGACATGCGCGCCGCCATCCTGCCGCTGCTCAAAAAGGCAAGCGCCGATGGCCGGGATGCCGCACTGCGTCACCTGATTGCCCACGGTAGCGGTCTCGAATGCGCCGGCATGATTTCCAACGTGCAGGACCGGCTGATTTCGCTGGTGCACCGGATCGTTTCGCAGGCTGTCTATCCCACGACCGGGTCGGAATTCGCGGTGGCAGCCGTTGGCGGTTATGGCCGCAGCACGCTGGCGCCGGGCTCGGATATCGATCTGCTGTTTCTTCTATCGGTCAAGGCCGGTGCCGACGCCCGCAAGGCAGTGGAGTTCCTGCTCTACATTCTGTGGGATCTCGGCTTCAAGGTCGGCCACGCCACCCGCACGGTCGAGGAATGCATCCGGCTGGCGCGCACCGACATGACCATCCGCACCGCGATCCTCGAAACCCGCTTCATCTGCGGCGAGACGACGCTGGTCGCCGAACTGGAGAAGCGCTTCAACGCGGAAGTGGTGGAAAAAACCGCGCCCGAATTCATCGCCGCCAAGCTTGCCGAACGCGACGAGCGCCACCGCAAGGCGGGCGACACGCGCTATCTGGTCGAGCCGAATGTCAAGGAAGGCAAAGGCGGGCTACGCGACCTGCATACGCTGTTCTGGATCGCCAAATATTACTACCGGATTTCCGATCCGGCCGATCTGGTCAAGCTTGGGGTGCTGTCGCGCCAGGAATGGCGGATGTTCCAGAAATCCGACGATTTCCTCTGGGCAGTGCGCTGTCACATGCATTTTGCCACCGGGAAGCCGGAAGAGCGCCTGTCTTTCGACCTCCAGCCGGAAATCGCCCGCAATCTCGGCTATAGCGCCCGGCCAGGCCTGTCTGAGGTCGAGCGCTTCATGAAGCATTATTTTCATGTCGCAAAGAATGTCGGTGACCTCACGCGTATCATCTGCGCCAGCCTCGAAGATAAGCAGGCCAAGGCGGCCCCTGGCCTGACGGCTGCGATCGGCCGTTTCGCCCATCGGCCACGACGCATTCCCGGCACGCCCGAATTCATCGAGGATCGCGGCCGGATCGCGCTCGCCAGTGCCGACGTGTTCAAGCGCGACCCGATCAATATCATGCGCTTCTTCCATGTCGCCGATCTACATGGGCTGGAATTTCATCCCGATGCGCTGAAGGCGATCACCCGGTCGCTGCCGCTGATCGATCATTATTTCCGCGAAAGCGAAGAGGCCAACCGACTGTTTCTGTCGATCCTGACCTCGAAGCGCGATCCGGCCCTGATGCTGACGCGGATGAACGAGGCGGGCGTGCTCGGCAAGTTTATCCCGGATTTCGGCCGCATCGTCTCAATGATGCAGTTCAACATGTATCATCACTACACCGTTGATGAGCATCTGATCCGCTCCGTCGGCATCCTTGCGGAAGTCGACCAAGGCAAGCATGACGACATTCATCCGCTTGCCGTCAAGTTGATGCCGAATATCGAGGAGCGCACCGTGCTGTTCGTGGCGGTGCTGCTGCATGACATTGCCAAGGGTCGCCAGGAAGACCATTCGATTGCCGGCGCCAAAGTAGCGCGACGTCTGGGACCGCGCCTTGGCCTCAACGACAAACAGACCGAACTGGTCGTATGGCTGATCGAACAGCACCTGCTGATGTCCATGGTTGCCCAGACCCGCGACCTTCACGACCGCAAGACCATCACCGATTTTGCCGAAAAGGTGCAGTCACTCGACCGCTTGCGGATGCTGCTGGTGCTGACGGTCTGCGATATCCGCGCCGTTGGCCCTGGTGTGTGGAACGGCTGGAAAGGCCAGTTGCTGCGCACTCTCTACTACGAGACCGAACTGCTACTTTCGGGCGGCTTTTCCGAAAGCCCGCGCAAGGAGCGCGCCAAACATGCCGCCGAGCAATTGGCAGCAGCCCTATCCGACTGGAGCCAGAAGGACCAGAAGACCTATAGCAAGCTGCATTACCAGCCCTATCTGCTGACGGTGCCGCTTGAGGACCAGGTCCGCCACGCCCAGTTCATCCGCCAGGCAGACAAGGCCAACCAGGCGCTGGCGACCATGGTGCGCACCCATTCCTTTCACGCGATCACCGAGATCACCGTATTGGCGCCCGACCATCCGCGCCTGTTGTCGATCATTGCCGGCGCATGTGCTGCGGCAGGCGCCAACATCGCCGACGCGCAGATCTTCACCACGTCCGATGGCCGGGCGCTGGACACAATCCTCGTCAACAGGGAATTTCCCGTGGATGAGGACGAGATGCGCCGCGGCAATACGATCAGCAAGATGATCGAGGATGTGCTGGCCGGCAAAAAACGCCTGCCTGAAGTGATTGCCACCCGCGCCAAGGGCCGCAAGCGCAACAAGACCTTTATCGTCAAACCCTATGTGACGATTTCCAACACGCTCTCAAACAAGTTCACGGTTATCGAGATCGAATGCCTCGACCGCATCGGCTTGCTGGCGGAGGTGACGGCCGTGCTGTCGGATCTGTCGCTCGACATTCACTCGGCCCGCATCACCACCTTCGGCGAAAAGGTCATCGATACCTTCTATGTCACCGATCTCGTTGGCCAGAAGATTACCAATGAAAACCGCCAGGGCTCGATTGCCGCCCGCCTGAAGGCGGTTATGAGCGAGCAGCCGGACGAGTTGCGCGAGCAGATGCCCTCAGGCATTATCGCTCCCGCCGCGACCCGGTCGCCGGCTGCCCCGAAGAAAGTCCGCGCCTGAGATGTCACTCGTCAAGAAGTTCATGACCGTTGGCGGTGCCACGCTCGGCAGCCGGCTGTTCGGGTTTGCCCGCGAAACCCTGATGGCAGCAGCCCTTGGCACCGGGCCGATGGCGGACGTCTTTTATGCCGCCTTCCGCTTTCCCAATCTCTTTCGCCGGCTGTTTGCCGAAGGTGCCTTCAACGCCGCCTTCGTGCCGTTGTTTTCCAAGGAAATCGAGGCGAACGGGCTGGATGGCGCCAAGCGCTTTTCGGAAGAAGTTTTCGGCGTTCTCTTCACGGTCCTGCTGCTGATTACCATCGTCATGGAGCTTTCCATGCCGCTGCTGGTGCGCTTCGTCATCGCGCCGGGCTTTGCCGATGATGCCGAGAAATTTTCACTGACAGTTCGGCTGGCGGCGGTGATGTTTCCCTATCTGATGTGCATGTCGCTGACGGCGATGCTGAGCGGCATGCTGAATTCGCTGCACCATTTCTTCGCCGCCGCAGTCGCGCCGATCTTCCTCAATGTGGTGATGATCAGCGCGCTGTTTTATGCGCTGTACTACGGCGTCGAGCCTGTTGTGACTGCCTGGTATCTCTCCTGGTCGGTGCTGGTGGCGGGGCTCTTGCAATTGCTGGTCGTCTATATCGGCGTGCGTCATGCCGGCATCCGGCTCGGCTTCAAATGGCCAAGGATCACGCCTAATGTGAAACGGCTGCTGGTGCTGGCGGTGCCGGCGGCGGTGACTGGAGGTATTACCCAGATCAACCAGTTGATCGGCCAGGCGATTGCGTCCTCCAAGGAAGGCGCGATTGCCGCCCTGCAATATGCCGACCGTATCTATCAACTGCCGCTCGGCGTTGTCGGCGTTGCCGTTGGCGTGGTGCTTTTGCCGGAATTGGCGCGGGCGCTGAAATCCGACCATCAGCGCGAGGCTTCGACTATCCAGAACCGCTCGATTGAGTTCGTGCTGTTCCTGACGCTGCCGGCTGCCGTCGGCCTCTGGGTCCTATCTGACGATATTATCCGGGTGCTTTACGAGCGTGGTGCTTTCACGGCCCACAACACCAGTATCGTCGGTGCAATCCTGGCCTGGTACGGTCTGGGCCTCCCCGGCTTTGTGATGATCAAGGCGCTGCAGCCCGGTTTTTATGCCCGCGAGGATACCAAGACGCCGATGCGTTTTACCGGCATCTCCGTCGTCGTCAACTCAGGCCTTGCGATCTCGCTGTTTCCGATTTTGCAGGAACGCGGTATCGCCATTGCCGAGGCAAGTGCTGGCGCGATCAATACCGTGCTGCTCTTCACCATGCTGGTAAGGCGCGGTCATCTGCAGGTGGAATGGGCGCTGGTGTCGCGTGCGCTTCGATTGCTGCTCGCAGCACTGGCCATGGGCGCGGCGCTGATGGCCCTGTCAGGCTTTTTCGCGCCCTATGGCGGCGTGGGGGCGCCCTTCCTCCACAAGGTCCTGGCGCTGTTTGCTCAGATCGGTGTGGCCATGGTTGTCTACTTCACACTCGCCTTTTTGATCGGCGGCGCAGATATCGGCATGCTCAGACGCAATCTGAAGCGCAGGGGCAAGGCAAGCGCTGGCGATACGGCCGCTGCCAAGGATAACAGTGATGCAGAATAAGCCCACCAAGCGCATTGCCACCGTGACCCTGGTGGTTGATGATTACGACCGCGCACTCGCCTTCTATTGCGGCAAGCTCGGCTTTGCCTGCGAAGCCGATATCGGTCTCGGTGGCGGCAAGCGCTGGGTGGTCGTCTCGCCCGGCAATGGGGCAGGGTTGCTCCTCGCCTTGGCAGAAGGCGAGATGCAGCGGGTCGCAATCGGCCATCAGACCGGCGGCCGCGTGGCTTTCTTTCTGGAAACCGACGATTTCGCTCGCGATCATGCCGCCTTTATCGCAGCCGGCGTTACCTTCCGCGAGGACCCGCGCCACGAGCCCTATGGGACGGTTGCCGTGTTCGAAGATCTCTACGGCAATCTCTGGGATCTGATCGAGCGAAAATTATAAGCCGCGCTCACCCCGTGCCCGCTTGATTGGTGCGGCGGCGATGTGCATAAGCGCCAAGATAATCCATCACGAGGTACCAGGCCCTCCACAAGCCTGCTGAGGTCGATCATGAGCGAATTCAAGCCGCTGGTTTTCTCCGGCGTTCAGCCTACCGGCAATCTTCATCTTGGCAATTACCTCGGCGCGATCCGCAAATTCGTCGCGCTCCAGGATAATAACGACTGCATGTATTGCGTCGTCGACCTGCATGCGCTGACCGCGCAACTGGTGCATGACGACATGCGCAGCCAGATCCGCTCGATCACGGCGGCGTTTCTGGCGGCCGGCATCGATCCGGTAAAGCATATCGTCTTCAACCAGAGCCAGGTGCCGCAGCACGCCGAACTTGCCTGGATCTTCAACTGCGTCGCCCGCATGGGCTGGATGGAGCGGATGACGCAGTTCAAGGACAAGGCCGGCAAGGACCGCGAACGTGCCTCGCTCGGGCTGTTTGCCTATCCGAGCCTGATGGCAGCCGACATTCTCGTCTACCGCGCCACCCATGTGCCTGTTGGCGAAGACCAGAAGCAGCACCTTGAGTTGACCCGCGACATCGCCATGAAGTTCAACCTTGATTTTGAGCAACAGATCCGGCCGAGCGGTTTTGGTGTCGATATCACCGTTGGCGATCAGCCGGTGCATGCCTATTTCCCGATGGTCGAGCCGCTGATCGACGGGCCGGCGCCCCGCGTGATGAGCCTGAAGGACGGCACCAAGAAGATGTCTAAATCCGATCCGTCGGACTTGTCGCGCATCAACCTTATGGACGATGCCGAAGGGATCGCGAAGAAGATCCGCAAAGCGAAGACGGATCCCGACGCGTTGCCGAGCGAAGTGGATGGGCTGAAGGGCCGCCCCGAGGCCGACAATCTCACCGGCATCTATGCAGCGCTGGCCGACAAGACCAAGACGGATGTGCTTGCCGAATTCGGCGGCCAGCAGTTCTCGGTGTTCAAACCTGCACTGATCGACCTTGCTGTCGAGGTGCTCGCGCCGATCAACGGCGAAATGCGCCGTCTGATGGACGATCCCGGCCACATCGATGCCGTGCTGCGGGACGGTGGTGCGCGTGCGCGGGCGCGCGCTGAAAAAACCATGACGGAAATCCGCGACATTATCGGCTTCGTGCGCTAAGTTCTGTCAGTGGCGGCGTGAACACGCTTTTGCGCCGCCACGGCAGAATTCTACGAAGCAAGGCTGGCCATGGTATCCAAGCGTCTATCGCGTCTCGAAGGACATCGGCGAAAGTTTCTCGCCGTTATCGACGATACTCCGGAATGTTCGCGGGCCGTGCATTATGCCGGCCGGCGCGCCAAAAACTCCAATGGCGGCTTGGTGCTGCTCTATGTGATCCCCGAGGGTGATTTCCAGCAATGGCTGGGCGTCGAGGAGATCATGCGTGCCGAGGCCCGTGAAGCCGCCGAGGCCGTCATGGCCAAATCAGCTCAAACGGTGCGCGAGACCATCGGGCTGGAGCCTGAAATCGTCATCCGCGAAGGCAGTGCTGCCGAAGAAATCAAGGCAGTGATCGAGGATGATCGCGATATCGCAATCCTGGTTCTCGCGGCTGGTTCTGCCAAGGACGGGCCGGGGCCGCTGGTGTCGATGATTGCCGGTCGTGCGCAAGCCTTCCCGATCCCCGTAACGGTGCTGCCGGATGCGCTGAGCAACGAGGAAATCGACGCTTTGTGTTGAGCGGCCTTTACCCTCAAGATCTGGCTCGCGCGGTATCCCGTTGGGGCAAGGTTTATTTGTCAGCGGCGCTTGAAGCGGGTGGCTCGAGGGTTTATTTTCCAGCAACGGATACATGCCGCGCAAAGCTGCTGAACTGCCTTGCGATGACGGCATGCCAAAACAAATCTTGAAGCGAGACGCGCGTGTGTAATGCTGCGGCGCGCTTCAAATCGGATCGGATGGCCGGTCCGCAAGGAGCTTTTCATGTTCATTCAGACCGAGTCCACGCCCAATCCGGCCACGCTTAAGTTTCTGCCGGGCAAGGTTGTTATGGAAAATGGGACGGCGGAGTTTCGCGACCGCGATGCAGCCATGGCCTCGCCGCTTGCCGAAAAGCTGTTCGCCATTCCCGGCGTCACCAGCGTCTTCTTCGGCTACGATTTCGTCACGGTCACCAAGGACAGCGCCGAATGGCCGCATTTGAAGCCAGCGATCCTCGGCTCGATCATGGAGCATTTCATGAGCGGCGCGCCAATCATGGGCGGCGGCGCAACCAGTGATGAGGACCCGGACGGCGAATTCTTCAACGAAGGCGACGAGTCGATCGTTGCGACCATCAAGGAACTGCTGGAAACCCGGGTTCGTCCTGCGGTCGCGCAGGATGGCGGCGATATCACGTTCCGTGGCTTCCGCGACGGCAAGGTCTTCCTCAATATGAAGGGCTCCTGTGCAGGCTGCCCGTCGTCGACGGCGACGCTGAAGCACGGTGTGCAGAACCTGCTGCGCCACTTCATACCCGAAGTTCAGGAAGTCGAAGCTGTCTGACGATAGTACGGCTTCAAGTATGACAGGCATGCGCGGTTTGGTGTGGAAGACAGGCAGACGATGATGCTTTTGGCAGTCGACACCGCGGGCATTGATTGTGCTGTGGGCCTTTACGATAGTGGCAAGGATCAGATGCTTGCCCAAGCCTGCGAGACTATCGGTCGTGGCCATGCTGAAAAGCTGATGGGCATGATCGACGAGGTGCTGGATCAGGCGGGCGTTGCGCTGTCCGACGTGCAGAGAGTGGCAGTGACCATTGGTCCAGGCTCCTTTACCGGTATCCGGGTGGGTCTGTCGGCGGCACGCGGCTTGGCTCTTGCTCTTGGTGCGGAGATTGTTGGCGTCACCACGCTGGCAGCGCTTGCTGCAGCGGAACGGCGTAAGTCAGGTGCCGTCCCGGTTTTGGCCGCCATGGATGCCAAGCGTGATGAAGTCTATGTCCAGTCATTTGCTGCCGACGCCACGCCGTTGGGTGAGGCGCAGGTTTTGCCGATAGAGGCTTTCGTCGATCTGGCGGAGACCTTTCTGACGCAGTCCGATGCGCGGGTGACCGGCTCGGCACGCCGTTTTCTTGATGCTGCCGCTCCCGGCGTTGGCGAGACAGCGGTTGCGGCAGGGGAGGCGGATCACTTTCCAATCGAAGATATTGCCCGGCTGGCAGCGGTGGCGCAGGCTTCGGGCAAGCCGAAGCCGCTCTACTTGCGTGGTCCTGATGTGAAGCCTCAGGCCGGCTTTGCCGTGGCGCGGGCTTGAATTGCTTTTGACGACGGCCCGTTGTGACGCAACTGGTTAAAATTGCAGCAGTTTTTCAGTATAAATCCCACGCGATCTTAGGGATTTTCAGCTAGAGTATGAGTCGCGTCGGAATGAACATGTTTTCATTGTCCTGACTCTGGGGAGGGTCTCATGCTTGAAGCCATTTTTGCCCGCAAAGCCGAATTCGAAGTCGTCGCCATGGGGCTTGACGATTGCCACGATGTCTCGGACCTCCATGGCCAGCGTTTTTCGCGTCCATGGAACGACGGCGAGTTCGAGAGCCTGCTTTTACAGCCCAATTCCTTTGGTTTCGTCATCCGTCAGACCAACACGCTGATGTTCAAGCCACAATTGAGCGGTTTCGTTCTCGCCCGTGAAGTGGCTGGTGAAGCTGAAATTCTGACGATTGCTGTCCATGAAAAGTCGGCCCGCAACGGTCTTGGCTGGCGCCTGATGCAGGCCGCCATGCGCGAATCGCGGGTGCGCGGCGGTGAAATCATGTTCCTTGAGGTCGATGATGGCAATCATTCCGCCATCAATCTCTATCGCAAGCTTGGCTTCGAGACCGTTGGTGAAAGGCCGGCTTACTATGCCGATACCAATGGCCGTCGCAGCGCAGCGCTTGTCATGCGGCGCGATCTTCGCTAACTCGTGACTGTTGCATTTCACGAGCATGCCGGAGCCCTATGACGGAAACGCCGAAATCGCTGGAGGAACTCTGCGCCGAGCGTGGCATGCGTATGACCGAACAGCGCCGGATCATCGCCCGCATCCTTGAAAGCTGCGACGATCATCCCGATGTCGAGGAATTATACCGACGCTCCTCGGCGGTCGATGCAAAGATCTCTATTTCGACCGTCTATCGCACCGTCAAGCTGTTCGAGGATGCCGGCATCATCGCCCGCCACGATTTTCGCGACGGACGCTCCCGCTACGAGACGATGCCGGAAGAGCATCACGACCATCTGATCGATCTGAAAACCGGTCGGGTGATCGAATTCCGTTCGGCGGAGATCGAGGCATTGCAAGAGCGTATTGCCCGTGAGCTCGGTTTTCGGTTGGTGGATCACCGGCTGGAACTCTATGGCGTGCCTTTGAAAAAGGACGAGACGTGAGTGCTTCTACCGTTGCGGGGACGGGGTGGGCCTCATGATCGCCATTCGCACCGTCCTGCTGCTCTCCCTGCTGATTATCGTCACGCTTATCATGCTGCCCCTGCAATTGCTGGGCTTGGCATTCGATCTGAAGCTGCGCCGTTACCTGCCGCGCTACTGGCACAAGGTTGCCTGCTTCGCGCTCGGCATCCGGGTGAGGGTGCATGGTCGGCTGGAGGGCAAGCGCCCGCTAATGCTGGCTGTCAACCACTGTTCCTGGACGGATATCCTGGTGCTGAGTTCGGTGGCCGATGTCGCCTTCATCGCCAAGATGGAAGTGTCGGAATGGCCGATTTTCGGCACGCTGGCTAAGCTTCAGAAGAGCATCTTCATCCGCCGCGAGGAAAAGCGCTCCTCGGGCGAACAGGTCAATGATATCGCCGCCCGCATGGCGGCTGGTGAAATCGTCGTACTCTTTCCCGAAGGCACGACGTCTGATGGCAACAGGCTGTTGCCGATCAAGTCCTCGCTGTTTGGCGCTGCCGCCATGGCGGTGCCGCTGGCGCCTGAAGGCGTGGTGCATGTGCAGCCGGTGGCTATCGCCTATACCGGCATTCACGGCATGCCGATGGGGCGGTTTCATCGCCCGCTCGTGAGCTGGCCGGGCGATGTGACGCTTGGGCCGCATCTGGCTGGGTTGCTGAAAGTGGCGGCCATTGATGTCGATGTCTGCTTCGGCACCCCCATCGCGTATACGAAGGATAGCAATCGCAAGCGGGTCAGCGCCACGGTCGAGAGCGATATCCGCCGCATGCTGCTGTCGAAGCTGCTGGGGCGCACCATCGAGTAGCCGTCCCGGCCGATCCTTTCAGTTCCAAGGCTTCGGCGCTCTTTGCTAATGGCAAGCATTGGTATAAAAGGCGCGCCATGACCCAGGAAATTTCAAGCCTTTCCCCATCGGCAGAGCCGGTGTCCGCCATGGTTGAACACGCCTCTGCTGCGCAGAAGAAGGTGTTCATCAAGACCTATGGCTGTCAGATGAATGTCTATGACAGCAGCCGCATGGCCGATGCGCTGGCGGCGGATGGCTATCAGCAGACCGAGGATATGGAAGAGGCGAACCTCGTCCTGCTCAACACCTGTCACATCAGAGAAAAGGCAGCCGATAAGGTCTATTCCGCCCTTGGTCGCCTGCGGGAAATGAAAAAGACCCGCACCGCAAAGGGCGAGGAATTCATGATCGGCGTCGCTGGCTGCGTCGCCCAGGCCGAGGGGGAGGAAATCGTCCGCCGTGAGCCGGGCGTGGATGTCGTGGTTGGCCCGCAGACCTATCACCGCTTGCCGCAGGCGCTGAAGAGGGCGCGCAGCGGCACACGGGTCGTCGATACCGACTACGCCGTTGAGGACAAATTCGAGCATCTGCCCGATCCGACCAAGATTGCCGGCAAGCGCCGGGTGGTGACGGCCTTTCTTACCGTGCAGGAAGGCTGCGACAAGTTCTGCACCTTCTGCGTGGTGCCCTATACGCGTGGCGCGGAAGTGTCGCGGTCGCTGTCTCAGTTGCTTGATGAGGCGAAACGCCTGGTCGACGGCGGCGTGCGGGAGATCACCCTGCTGGGCCAGAACGTCAATGCCTGGCATGGCAAAGCCCCTGATGGGGGCACGATGGGGCTCGGCGATCTCCTCTACAAGCTCGCTGAAATTCCCGGCCTTGCCCGGCTTCGCTACACGACCAGCCACCCGCGCGACATGGACGACCGGCTGATCGAGGCGCATCGCGACCTGCGCATGCTGATGCCCTACCTGCATCTGCCTGTTCAGTCCGGGTCTGACCGGATCCTGAAGGCGATGAACCGCAGGCACAAGGCTGCCGACTACATTGCCCTTGTCGAGCGCATCCGCCAAGTGCGGCCAGACATTGCCCTGTCTGGCGATTTCATCGTCGGCTTTCCCGGCGAGACGGACGAAGACTTCGAGGATACGATCCGACTGGTGGAGCATATTGGCTATGCCCAGGCCTTTTCGTTCAAATACTCACCACGTCCGGGCACACCAGGTGCCGATTTGCCCGACCATGTCAGCGAAGACGTCAAGACCGAGCGATTGGCGCGGTTGCAGGAATTGCTGTTGAAACAACAGCATGATTTTGCCCGCTCGCTGATCGGCCAGACCATGGACCTGTTGCTGGAAAAGCCCGGCCGCATGCCCGGACAGATTATTGGCCGTTCGCCTTGGTTGCAGTCTGTGAATGTTGATGCAAAAGCATCGCAAATAGGTGACATTATTCAGGTACGAATCACGGATATCGGCCCAAACAGCTTGTTTGGCGAAGTGGTAGAGAGTTAGCGAGCATTTCTAGCAAAACTGGAAACCGGTTTTGCGTTCGGAAATGCGGTTGAAACAAGAAGCTGGAGCATTTTTGCGTTTCCGTGAAATGCAGAATTGCTCTAGTGTAGGGGCCGGAACTGAATTCCGACAGGGAGCCTGATCGCTTGAACGCACCAGAAGTGGTAACCTCATCCTCGCGCAGTGCCAAAACGGTGGCGACCGACGCCAATCACTTCATCTTGACGTTCGAGAACAACCGGCACGCTAGCGAGCTTTTCGGCCAGTTCGAACAGAATCTGAAACTTCTCGAGCAGCGGCTACAGATCAAGGCCAGTGCGCGTGGCAATTCGGTGTCGATATCAGGCGATATCATGGCGACCAACCAGGCGCGCCGGGCACTGGATTTCCTTTATGCACGCCTTCAGAGCGGTGGCAGCGTCGATGCCTCCGATGTCGAGGGCGCCATCCGCATGGCAGTTGCGGCCGACGACCAGTTGACCCTGCCAACGATGGAACGCAAGGCCAAGCTCAGCATGGCGCAGATTTCCACCCGCAAGAAGACCATCGTCGCCCGTACGCCAACGCAAGATGCCTATATGCGGGCTCTTGAGCGCGCTGAACTGGTGTTCGGCACCGGGCCTGCCGGCACGGGCAAGACCTATCTGGCCGTAGCGCAGGCGGCACAACTGCTGGAGCGCGGCGCCGTCGACAAGATCATCCTGTCGCGCCCGGCCGTTGAAGCGGGCGAGCGCCTGGGCTTTCTGCCTGGCGATATGAAGGAGAAGGTCGATCCCTATCTGCGGCCGCTTTACGACGCGCTCTATGACATGATGCCGGGCGACAAGGTCGAGCGGGCTATCACTGCGGGTGTCATCGAAATCGCACCGCTGGCCTTCATGCGCGGACGCACGCTTGCCAACGCGGCGATCATTCTCGACGAGGCGCAGAACACCACGCAGATGCAGATGAAGATGTTCCTGACCCGTCTTGGCGAAAATTCCCGGATGATCATCACCGGCGATCCGAGCCAGGTGGACCTGCCGCGCGGCGTCAAATCCGGTCTGGTCGAAGCCCTCGAAATCCTAAACGATGTCGAAGGCGTGTCCTTCGTCCGCTTCAAGGATGTCGATGTGGTCCGCCATCCGCTCGTCGGTCGTATCGTCCGGGCCTATGACGCGCAATATACCCAGCCGGCTCCTTATCAGGCTCCGGCAATGCAAGCCTCGCCTCAGGCAGGAGAAAGCGAAACGGCGGAGTGATATACTCCGTCTCTTGAGCCATGCAGAAACTCGATATTCAGATTGCAGTCGAGGCCGAGGGTTGGCCTGAAGAGGCCGAACTCGAAGCCTTGAGCGCAAAAATTTTGGTTCATGCGGCAGATTTTCTGGAAGCGCAGGGCCAGCCTTTTACTCCGATGCCAAGCGAAGTGTCGCTGGTCTTTACCGATGACGCCGAAATCCAGGCGATCAACAGCGAATGGCGCGCCAAGGATAAGCCAACAAACGTGCTATCCTTTCCTGCTTATCCGCTGAAGCCCGGTCATAAGCCTGGCCCGATGCTGGGCGATATCGTCATTGCCCGTGAGACGGTGGAGCGCGAAGCCGACGAGCTTGAGAAAAGTTTTTCGGATCATCTGACGCATTTGATGGTTCATGGATTTCTCCATCTTTTCGGTTATGATCACATGACCGAGGAAGAGGCGGAGGAAATGGAGGGACTTGAGACTCGCATTTTGGCCGGTCTTGGCCTATCAGATCCCTATGCGGGTCAAGTCCCGGTTTGATAGAACGGTAAGATGAGCGATTTTTCGACACGTACGGCCGGTGAGGCCACAAAGGAGCAGGACGGCTCCTCCTCTGAAGAGGGTTCCAGTCCGCAGCGAAGTTCCGCGGCCCACAAGCCGCAATCCTCTTTCTGGGCGCGCGCCGCCCGGATCTTGAAGCCTGCAGGCGCCAGCCTGCGCGAGGACATCGCCGATGCGCTGATGTCCGACAGGGCCGCTGAAGAGGCCTTTTCCGCCGAAGAGCGGGCCATGCTGCATAATATTCTGAGGTTCCGCGAAGTTCGCGTCGAGGATGTGATGGTGCCGCGCTCCGACATCCACGCTGTCGATGTCGAAACCACCATCGGCGAACTGATGACGCTGTTCCAGGAGACCGGCCATTCGCGCATGCCCGTCTATTGCGACACGCTGGATGATCCCCGCGGCATGGTGCATATCCGCGATCTCCTTTCCTATATTACCCTGAAGGCGCTGAACGGCAACGGGCTCGACCTCGCCTGCGTCGATCTCGGCGTGACGCTCGAGGCGGCGGGCATTATCCGGTCCATCCTGTTCGTTCCACCCTCCATGCAGGCGTCGGATCTCCTGGCGCGCATGCAGGCAGCCAGAACCCAGATGGCGCTTGTTATCGACGAATATGGCGGCACCGACGGTCTCGTTTCTCACGAAGACATCGTCGAAATGGTCGTCGGCGATATCGAAGACGAGCACGACAAGGAAGAGGCGCTGGTCACTCGGGTGTCCGACGATGTCTATTTGGCCGATGCGAGGATCGAACTCGAGGAGATCGCTGAGGCAATCGGCTCGGATTTCGACGTCAGCGCTGAAATGGATGAAGTCGATACCTTGGGCGGATTGCTGTCCACGGCTGTTGGGCGGGTGCCGCAGCGTGGCGAAGTGGTGCAGGCGGTTCCGGGGTTTGAACTACACATTCTCGATGCCGACCCACGTCGTGTGAAAAAGGTTCGCATCACCCGGATGGCGCCGATCGCCAAACGCATTCAGAGTGGTGATCTCCAAGTAACGCCGCACGACGGCGATTGATGAACATCCGGCGCGCTCCTCATTGCGAGCTGTCGATTTCATTCGAATATCCCGAACGACCCAAGACAGGGCGGCAGTTTTTTGAAAAACTGCCGCCCTGTTGATTTGTGGGGGCTGTGGGCGGGCGTGAGCGCGCCTGTTTGATAGCGCTCGGCTCATCCTGGAAGAATGACTGGAGAAGATGCATGGAACGGTTGGCGGCAAGGGTAATGCTTCTGGCGGGCTGGCGGCGTGCATTGCTGGCCATTGGGGCGGGCGCTGTCGGGGCGCTGTCGCTGCCGCCTGTTGGCTTCTTTGCCGCGCTGTTTGCGTCGTTCACTCTGCTGGTCTGGCTGCTCGATGGGGTGAGCGGCAACCCGGACCGTGCCGGCTCGAAGGGACTGCGCACTGCGTTCTGGATCGGCTGGCTGTTCGGTCTTGGCTATTTTGTCGCCGGTCTCTGGTGGCTGGGCAATGCGCTGCTGGTCGAAGCCGACGAATTCGCCTGGGCCTTGCCGCTCGCGGTTCTGGGGCTGCCGTCGGTTTTGGCGCTGTTCTACGGCCTTGCCTGTCTTGCCGCACGCCTTTTGTGGTCCGAAGGCGTCGGCCGCATCGCCGCGCTCGCCGCCATGTTCGGTCTCACCGAATGGCTGCGCAGCTTTGTCGCAACCGGCTTTCCCTGGAATGCGATCGGTTACGGTGCCATGCCGATCCCGTTGATGATGCAGTCGGCGGCTGTGCTTGGGCTGTTCGGGGTCTCAGCTCTTGCCGTCTTCGTCTTTTCTGCCCCCGCTCTTCTCGGTACCCGCCGCGGTGCCGGTGTCGGTCTGGGAATTGCCGCCCTACTGATCGCCTGCCATCTCGGTTACGGCGCTTATCGCCTCGCACAGCCGGAGCCGGATGGCCGCAAGGTGACGGTTCGTCTCGTGCAGCCGAATATCGACCAAGCAGCGAAGATGAGCGATACCGACAGGGTCGCAACTTTCGAGAAGCATTTGCGCCTGACCGCCTTGCCTCTGGCGCCAGGTGAACAGCCCGCAGACATCGTCGTTTGGCCCGAGACCACTATTCCCTTTATCCTCACTGAAAATCCCGATGCCTTGCGCCAGATTGCCGGCGTGCTGCGGCCGGGCCAGATACTGCTGACCGGTACGGTGCGCTCGGAAGAGCAGGGGGCCGGGACGGCGCCTCGCTACTACAATTCCATCTACGCCATCGACAGCCAGGGGCAAATCGTAGCCGCGGCCGACAAGGTCCATCTTGTGCCATTTGGGGAATACGTCCCATGGGAGGACATTCTCTCCAAACTCGGCATTTCCAATATCGTCGATATGCCTGGCGGCTTTTCTGAGGGAGCTTCACGACACTTGATGGATATTCCAGGCGGGCTCAAGCTATATCCTTTGATCTGCTATGAAGTCATCTTCCCGGACGAGATGGTTAAGGGTTTAGCGGGGGCCGATGCCATCATTAACGTTACCAACGACGCGTGGTTCGGCAATACGCCAGGTCCATATCAGCACTTTCAGCAGGCCAGATTGCGTGCAGTGGAGACGGGTCTCCCCATTATTCGCGACGCCAATAATGGCATTTCTGCCACAATTGATAGTCGCGGCCGCGTGTTTTCGGGTTTGCGATTGAACGCTGAAGGCGTGGAAACCGCAACCTTAACGGTAGGTATGCCATTGGGAATCGATGCAAACCGTAGTAAATACAACTTTTGGACGGTAACTGCTTTGTTATTATCTATGGCTGTAATTTCTCGTTTAGGTTTAATAAAGAGATTGAATTGACGGAAAACCCCTAAAAATGCATAGTGGTCTGGCTCGATGATGCTTGTGATCTGGCGCTTGAAGCGCGGACGGGTACAACGTAACGTTATGGTCAGTTGCAAGCATTATGGGTGATAACCAATTCAAACCACTGTCAGGATCGTGACATGCTCGAAAACAAAAAGAAGCCGAACCCTATCGACATTCATGTCGGTAGCCGGATTCGCCTTCGCCGCACAATGCTCGGAATGAGCCAGGAAAAGCTGGGCGAGAGCCTGGGCATTACATTCCAGCAAATTCAAAAGTACGAAAAAGGCACAAATCGGGTCGGCGCCAGCCGCTTGCAGAATATTTCAAGCATCTTGAATGTACCGGTGTCCTTCTTCTTCGAAGATGCTCCAGGCGAGCAGGTGGTTGCCGGCACCAACGGTTTCTCGGAAGCCGCCAGCTCCAACTACGTTGTAGACTTCCTGTCCTCCTCGGAAGGCCTGCAGCTGAACCGTGCCTTTGTGAAGATCAATGATCCGAAAGTACGCCGCAAGGTCGTCGATCTGGTCAAGGCTCTGGCAGCAGACGCCGACGCGGAATAACCGGGATCCCTTCATCAAGGCCCCGAAAAAAAAGCGGCGCGTGAGCCGCTTTTTTTATGCGCTGGTGACGTTTGAGAAAGCCTACTGACATAAAGATATATTTATGTCGTTGTGTCCTTGTTTTTGAGGCATGGAGCCTTTATCACAATGGCATCTGGTTCATTGAGGGGAATCCCGCATGCGCTCAAACTATCTGTTTACGAGTGAGTCCGTTTCTGAAGGTCATCCGGACAAGGTCTGCGACCGTATTTCCGATGAAATCGTCGACCTGGTGTATCGGGAAGCCGCACGGACTGGGGTCGATCCCTGGACGGTGCGCATTGCCTGCGAAACGCTGGCAACCACCAATCGGGTCGTGATCGCCGGCGAGGTCCGCCTTCCCCCGAGCCTCATGAAGACAGACAAGAACGGCAACGAGGTCATCAACCCTGCCAAGTTCAAGGCTGCGGCGCGCAAGGCTATCCGCGACATCGGCTACGAACAGGACGGCTTCCACTGGAAGACCGCCAAGATCGACGTTCTCCTGCATTCGCAGTCCGCTCATATCGCCCAAGGCGTCGACAAGTCTGCGGACCATGAAGGGAGCGAAGGCGCGGGCGACCAAGGCATCATGTTTGGTTATGCCTGCCGCGAAACCCCGGACCTGATGCCGGCCCCAATCTATTATTCCCACAAGATCCTGCAGCTTCTCTCCGCCGCCCGCAAGAAGGGCGAGGGTGAGGTGGCAAAGCTCGGTCCTGACGCCAAGAGCCAGGTTACGGTTCGCTATGTCGACGGCAAGCCCTTCGACGTTGCATCTATCGTCCTGTCCACTCAGCATCTCGACGAAAGCTGGGATTCGGCCAAGGTTCGCTCCGTCGTCGAGCCCTATATCCTTGAAGCGCTCGGCGACCTCAAGGTTGCCGACGATTGCAAGTGGTATATCAACCCTACCGGTAAATTCGTGATCGGCGGCCCTGACGGCGATGCAGGCCTGACCGGCCGCAAGATCATCGTCGACACCTATGGTGGGGCGGCCCCTCATGGTGGCGGCGCGTTCTCCGGCAAGGACACGACAAAGGTCGACCGTTCGGCAGCCTATGCGGCTCGCTATCTCGCCAAGAACGTGGTGTCCGCCGGTCTCGCCGACCGCTGCACCATCCAGATCTCCTATGCCATCGGTATCGCCCAGCCGCTGTCGATCTATGTCGACCTGCATGGCACCGGCAAATATACCGAGGATCAGGTCGAAGCGGCTGTCCGCAGCGTCATGGACCTGTCCCCGACGGGTATTCGCCGCCATCTCGATCTCAACAAGCCGATTTATGCCAAGACCTCGGCCTATGGCCATTTTGGCCGCAAGGCCGGCCGTGACGGCTCCTTCGCCTGGGAGAAGCTCGATCTGGTCAAGCCGCTCAAGGACGCCTTGAAGGCTTAAGATGATGACAACAGAACGCCGCAGCCGGGCGACCGAAGCCTTTTTCGGTCGCCGCAAGGGTAAGCCGCTTCGCGACCAGCAGGTCGAGCGGATGACCCAGCTCCTGCCGGAGCGCAAATTGGACTTGAGCACGGCAGCGCCTGCGGATCTGAAAAGTCTTTATCCCATTCCTGTCGAGCGCATTCGTCTTGAAATCGGCTTCGGCGGCGGCGAGCATCTGGCGCACCGCGCCAGAAACGACGCGGCGACCGGCTTTATCGGCGTCGAGCCCTTCGTCAATTCCATGGCCAAGCTGTTGGCCGTGATTGAAGACGAGGGCCTTCCAAACATCCGCGTTTATGACGATGATGCCACGCAATTGTTGGACTGGCTGCCGCCGGCTTTGATCGACCAAATCGATCTGCTCTACGCCGATCCCTGGCCCAAGCGTAAGCACTGGAAGCGACGCTTCGTCTCACAGGTCAATCTGGAGCGGTTTCACCGGGTGCTGAAGCCCGGCGCGATCTTCTGCTTTGCCTCTGATATTGATACCTATGTCAACTGGACGCTGCTGCATTGCCGCGATCACGGCGGCTTCGAGTGGTTGGCCGACAGTTCGGCCGATTGGCTGACGCCCTACGACGGCTGGCCGGGCACGCGCTATGAGGCCAAGGCACGCCGCGAGGGCCGCTCGTCAGCCTATCTGACGTTCCGCAGGCGCTGACGCTTACAGCTTATGACACTGCAAGACGACAAAACCCCGCGCTGGTCTCAGCGCGGGGTTTTGTTTTGAATAATGCAGGTGTTGCCCGTCAGTGGAGGCTGACAGTCTTCAATTCGTCTTCAGCGGCCTTGAAGAAGGTCGAGGAGCGGTTATCGGTCAGCAGGATCGGCGTGCCGTCGGCGGCAAACAGCGCCCAAAGATCTGTGCGCGGGTCGATCTCCGGGGCATCGGGGAAGCAGCGAGAGACTTCGTCGTAACGGATCTTGCGGATATAGCCCACTTCGCCGGACCCAAGATGCGCCAGCTCGTTTTTCGAGAGCTTGGAGGAGGCTTCTTTAATCAACATTCCGGTTCTCCGTCATTGAGGGAGCGGCTGCACGACAACGCGCTGGCCCAGAGATGCGGGACGGCGGCTGCGGCGCGTTGTTCCGTGGTGAAATATCCTGCAGGATCAGATCCGGCCTTCCACATTCACCGCGGCGCCATATTCCTAGTCTGAGGCGGAAATGTTAATTTTCCTTACCACTTGCTGAGGATCTGGACGAATTAGTTCCACCACCAGCAAGCCGTTGCGAAGTGCCGCACGCGACACGTCCATGCCATCCGTTAACAGAAAACTACGCTGAAAGTTCCGTGCCGCGATACCTCGAAAGAGATAATCCGCATCCGGCCTTTCGCTCTGGCGACCACGAATGATCAACTGGTTGCCCTCGACAGTCACATCCAGATCGCCTTCGGCAAATCCTGCCACCGCAAGCGTGATCCGCAGCCGGTCGCCGTCATGCTCTCCGCCGCGCCGGATCAGCTCGATATTGTAGGGCGGATATCCGTCGCTGGCCCGAGCCAGCTGGCTCAGCACGGCATCGGTAATGTCGAAACCCAGCAGCAGGGGCGTGGTGATGGATTTGGTCCGGCGCATTCTGTCCTCGTCTCTCCGTCCGCCTAGCCTCTGCCCTGGTCCGGCGGCATCTTTTCTCGGGGCTCCGCAGCCATTTTGCGGCTTGTGGCCTGAGGCAGCATATGGGGATCGGCAGGCCGGAAACAAGCGGTTGACTGCAGCGCCCCTCGCCAGGCATGCCGCACAAAGGTTCGCTGTAGCACTTTAAATATGCTGCATGAATTTCTGCTTAGATCGATTCCGATTTAAGGAATTATGCAGCAGCGCGATAGCGCTTGACAATTCGCGGGCTCGGCGTCCATCAAATCGCGTCAATCACAGGGAAACAGCCATGGACCAGCCGAGAAAAATCATTATCGACACCGATCCCGGTCAGGACGACGCCGCCGCCATCATGCTGGCACTGGCGAGCCCTGCGGAGCTCGACGTTCTCGGTTTGACGGTTGTTGCCGGCAACGTGCCGCTGAGCATGACCAGCCGCAATGCGCGGATCGTCTGCGAGCTGGCAGGACGGCCGGATCTCCCGGTCTATGAAGGCGCTCTGAAGCCGTTGGAGCGGCCCCAGGTGACGGCGGAACATGTGCACGGTAAGACCGGGCTCGATGGCGCTGTCGTCGATGAGCCTGTCATGCCGGTCAAGGACCAGCACGCAGTGGATTTCATCATCGAGACGATCCGCCGCGAACCTGCTGGGACAGTGACGCTTTGCACGCTTGGCCCGCAGACCAATATCGCGCTTGCGCTTCAGAAGGCACCCGACATTGCGCCGCGCGTGCGTGAACTGGTGATGATGGGCGGCGGCTTTTTCGAAGGCGGCAACATTACGCCTGCCGCCGAATTCAACATCTATGTGGATCCCCAGGCCTCCAAGATCGTGTTCGCGTCCGGTATTCCGATCGTGATGCTGCCACTCGACGTGACCCATCAATTGCTGACGACAAAGGCCCGCGTTGCCCGCATCGCCGCCATCGGCTCCCGGCCGGCGAAGGTGATGGTCGACTGGCTGGAATTCTTCGAGCGGTTCGATATCGAGAAATACGGCTCTGACGGCGGCCCGCTGCATGATCCGAGCGTCATCGCTTATCTCTTGAAGCCAGAACTATTTTCAGGCCGCGATTGCAACGTCGAGATTGAAACTGCGTCCGAGCTGACCGTTGGCATGAGCGTCATCGACTGGTGGCGCGTGACCGGACGCAAGCCCAATGCCAAGGTTTTGCGCGATGTCGACGCCGATGGCTTCTTCGCGCTGCTGACGGAGCGGCTGGCTCGGCTTTGATGCCTGATAAACGGCGTGCGGTCCTTGCGTTTTTGATGGCGCAAGGGCCTCGCCTGTGGCACACCTGACCCCATGAACACGCCCAAAACAATACCGTCGCCCGCCGAGTTTGTCCATGTCCGAGACTGGGTCTTCGATCTCGACAACACGCTTTATCCGCATCACATCAACCTCTTTGCGCAGATCGATCGTAACATGACGGCCTATGTGGCCGAACTGCTGCAGATGGAGCCGGACGAGGCACGGGTCCTGCAGAAGCGCTATTATCACGAGCACGGCACCACGCTGGCGGGTCTGATGGCTCATCACGGCGTCGACCCGAACGATTTTCTCGAAAAGGCCCATGCCATCGACTATTCCGCCCTGCTGCCGGATGAGGCGCTCGGAGAGGCGATCAAGGCACTGCCGGGCCGCAAATTCATTTTCACCAATGGTACCGTCGAGCACGCGCAGGCAGCAGCAAGAGCGCTTGGTATTCTCGACCATTTCGATGATATCTTCGATATCGTTGCAGCGGCATATCTGCCGAAGCCGGCCAGCCAGACCTATGACAAGTTCACCCAGCTGAAACAGATCCGCACCGAGCAGGCGGCGATGTTCGAGGACCTGCCGCGCAATCTCCTGGTGCCAAAGGCGCTTGGCATGAAAACCGTGCTTCTGGTGCCACGCAACCTCGAAGGCGTCGTGCTGGAGAGCTGGGAGCGGGTAGACGGCGAGACTGGCAAAGCCCATGTCGACTTCGTCACCGACGATCTCTCAAGCTTCCTCAGCGCCATTCTTGCAGGGCAGTGATGTCGCCCGTCACATCCCAGTCAAAATAGTTATAAATTATAAAATTACAAAAATGTAACCAGCATTACCGAACCTTAAGTGGTCGATGCTGAGGTAAGCCCTTACTTTCGGGATATTGCATGCGCCACCTGACCTGAAGCGGTGGCGTCAGCAACAGCCGTAGAGCTGCAATCGAGTTCCTGGTTCGCCAGGCTCGAAACTGATGCTGCCCCGAGGAAAGGAAACATCATGAGTGCCAAAAAGACAACCATCGCCGCGCTGGCTGCCACGCTGCTTGTCAGCGCTTCATCCGCCGCTGTTTTTGCCAAGGATGCCAAGGCACCGCCGCCGAAGCCTGATGCGGTTGCCGAAGCCTGCGGTCCGCGGCCGATGATGATGCACGGTCCGGCTGCGATGTTCATCTATGCTCTGCAGCAGTTCGACGCCAACAAGGATGGCAAGATTTCTAAGGAAGAGGCGAAGGCCGCCGAGGACAAACTGTTTGCGGCTATCGACACCAATAAGGATGGCGTGATCACGCCAGGTGAAATGCGAAAGTTCCACGAGGCTCGCATGGAAGCGATCCGCGCGGCCATGCCGAAGCCGCCCGCGCCTGATGCCTCGGCTCCGGCCGATCCAAATAGTCAAAAGCCTGGTGATGAGGCCGGCAAGGCGCCACCGCCGCCTCCTGGCGATGACGAAGCTATGGATGGCCCGGATGACGGCATGGCAGGGTGCGGCCCACATCCGATTAGGCACCATATGGATAACGGCGTTGGCCATCATCAATGGGCAATGGATCACGGTCCAGATGGCGATGGCATGCGCGGCCCCCACGGCCCGCACGACCGCCATAAGATGATGGCCCGCATGATGGAAATGGCTGGTCCGATGCGGATGTTCGAGAAGATCGACACCGACGAGAATGGTCAAATCAGCAAGGCCGAAGCCGATGCTGCGCTCGACAAGCTGTTCGACCGCCTTGACAAGAACAAGGATGGCTTCATCTCGGCTGACGACTTCCCTGCGGCACCGCCGCTTCTGCCCTAAGGTAGGCTCTGCCGAAGGCCGTTCGCGGTCTGTGCGATCGTAAGAATTGCTGCCGCATCTTTCGTGCATAAAGCTGATGATGCGGCGGACCTCCCAAAGCAAAAGCCGTGTGTCAGATTACTCTGACACACGGCTTTTTAAGAGAGCGTACTGACCGAAGCCGTCGTGCTCGGAAAGAAATCAACCTAAATCAGTCCGACTTAGGAAGCTGATCAAAACTCCTCCCAGTTGTCGCGGCTGACCGCGGCGTTGCCGTGGCTGACCGGCATGGACTGGGTGGCGCGGCGCGGTGCCGGCTGAGCCCGAGTTACCGGAGCCGATTGGTGGGCCGGTGCTGCCGCACGGGTCGGTTGATTGGACTCGTTGCCGGTACGGAATTGCGATAGCAGTTCCGACAGACGGCGGCTCTCCTGGGCAAGCCCTGCTCCAGCTGCATTCATTTCCTCGACCATGGCCGCATTCTGCTGGGTCGCCTGGTCCATATGGTTGACCGCAGTGTTGACCTCGGCCAGGCCGCTGGCCTGCTCGTGGGCCGCAGTAGCAATTGCGTCCATATGCAGGTTCATGTCCTCGACCACCTTGGAAATGGTTGTCAGACCTTCTCCGGTGTCGTTGACCAGCTTGACGCCTTCACTGACAGCAGCTTCCGAATTGCCGATCAGTGACTTGATTTCCTTGGCTGCATTGGCCGAGCGCTGAGCGAGTTCGCGCACTTCCTGGGCAACGACTGCAAAGCCCTTGCCGGCTTCGCCAGCCCGGGCCGCCTCGACGCCGGCATTCAGGGCGAGGAGGTTGGTCTGGAAGGCGATCTCATCGATCACGCTGATGATCTGGGTGATCTTGCGCGAGGCATCCTCAATCCGCTCCATGGCCGATACGGCATTGTTGACCACGGTGGCAGAATGCTCGGCATGCTGACGGGCATTGCGCACCAGATTGCGTGCTTCGCCCGTCCGCTTGGAGGTAGCTTGAACGTTGGACGTGATTTGCTCGAGAGCCGCAGCCGTTTCTTCGAGTGAGGCGGCCTGCTGCTCGGTACGCTTGGCCAGCGTGTCGGAAGCCTGCGAGATTTCGCCGCTGCCGTTCGTGACACCCTTGCCAACTTGGCCGACGGCCACAAGAACCGAACGAAGCTGGTTGACGGAGGCATTGAAGTCATGCCGCAGCGGTTCGAACTGGGCGGCGAATTCATGGTCGATTTCGCACAGAAGATCGCAGGCGGCCAGGCGTTTCAGGCCGGCGGCGAGAGCACCGGTCGCTTCGTTCAGGCGCCGTTCTGCATCTTCCTCGGCACGGCGCTGCACTTCCAGGCGCTCCTGCTCGGCGTTGATACGGCTCTGTTCAGCCCCGGCCTCGAGTTGCACCTTAGCCACGGCCGATTGGCGCATGACTTCGACGGCACCGGCCATTTCGCCGATCTCGTCTTTGCGCTGTGCGTCCGGTACGGTCACATCAAGCTTACCATCGGCGATATGCAGCATGACCTTGGCCATGCGCGTGACGGGAAGCGAGACGCCTGTGATGATCCAGGCTGTCAGCAGTGCCATCAGGACCACGGCAAAGACAATGACGCCAATAGTGACATAGGTCGATTGGTTATAGGCCGACTCGGCCGCTGTGCCCGAGGCTGCAGCACCGCTGTCGTTCAACTTGATGATCTCGCCGAGAGCGATAAAGCTGTCGACCAGAGGCTGCCGGGCCGGAGCGATGGCGGCTGTTGCTGCAGCCTGATCCTTGGCGGTCACGGCGCTGATGATCTTTTTCTGGAATTCGAGATAACGCGTCCACTTGGCCTCGAAATCGCTCCAGAGCTTCTTTTCGGCATCATTGCGCAGCGTTACACGGAAGTCGGCATAGGATTTCGGAATGGAAGCATCCATTTCCACGAACTCGTCGTCCAAACCTTTGATTTCCGCGGGGTCGACGGCAATTGTCTTGCGGATTGTTGTCGTGTGGTAGCGCAGCATGGTGAACTGGATAGCATCCAGCTTGGCCATACGCGGCATCCAGACCTGGCGCGTGTCAGAGGCTGCCGAAAAAACGACAGAGGTTTGCTTGTAACTGAAAAGGCCGAGCGCGATGATCAGCATCAGGGCTGCCCCCGCCATGGCCATAAGTCTCGTTGAAATTCGCAGGCTCATTATCGCATCCCTTTAAAGGCCAAAAACCCTATGTCTCCGGCGAAGAAAGTGACGCAGAATCATAAATTAATAGTGAAGGTTGCTAATATGCAGACCTCTTTAGGTAGCCTGTTAGATGAAAATCTGAATCAAAAATGCGACTTATAGTAGAAAATAAATGTCTGGTTCCGCGATAAGGCACGCGCTCGTTCGCCGAGAAGGCTCACAAGTAAAAGGTCGGATGTCTGCAATATTTTAAGGAAGTGGTGCCGCTTGCAGGACTCGAACCTGCGACCCCATCATTACGAATGATGTGCTCTACCACCTGAGCTAAAGCGGCACGAAGGCCGGTGAACGGCCTTTGGATGTGAGCGGGTGGATACAGGCAAACATTGCCGATTTCAAGATGCGTTTTGCGCTGGTTTACATTTTTCCGCAGATCCTGGCTTTCGAGGCGTGATATTCTTGCTCCAGCCGCTCGATCAGCTGGGCGACCGGCTGCACCGATTTTATGACGCCAATGCCCTGGCCGCAGCCCCAGATGTCTTTCCAGGCCTTGGCACCGGTGACGGCGCTGTCGAAATCCATCTGGCTCGGATCGGCATTTGGCAGTGCATCGGGATCCATGCCGGCGGCAATGATCGATGAGCGCAGATAGTTGCCGTGCACACCAGTGAAGAAGTTGGAATACACGATGTCGGACGCGGTTGCATCGACGATCGCCTGCTTGTAGCCGTCTGCGGCGCGTGCCTCCTCGGTGGCGATAAATGGGGAGCCAATATACGCCATATCGGCACCAGCGGCCTGAGCGGCGAGGATGGCGCCGCCGGTGGCGATCGAGCCTGCGAGCAGTAGCGGGCCGTCAAACCAGTCGCGGATTTCCTGCAGCAGCGCGAAGGGTGACAGGGTGCCAGCATGCCCGCCAGCGCCCGCAGCAACGGCAATCAGCCCGTCCGCACCCTTCCTGATCGCGGAATGGGCGTGGCGGTTGTTGATGACGTCATGTAGCACGATCCCGCCATAGGAATGGATGGCGGCATTGACCTCGGGAACCGCGCCGAGCGAAGAAATCACGATCGGCACCTTGTACTTCACGCACATGGAGAGGTCGTGTTCCAGCCGCTTGTTGGAGGTGTGGACAATTTGATTGACGGCGAAGGGCGCCGACGGCCGCTCCGGATGCGCCCGGTCATGGGCAGCAAGCTCTTCCGTGATTTGCGCCAGCCACTCGTCAAGCTGGGCTTCGGGTCTCGCATTCAGAGCCGGGAAGGCGCCGATGATTCCGGCCTTGCATTGCGCAAGTGTAAGGCGCGGATGGGAAATAATGAACAACGGCGACGCGATGACTGGAAGGCGCAGATTGCGGGAAAGAAGATCTGGAAGAGCCATGATGGGCCTCGATAAATTGACGTTCGCGTAAACGTCAAAAAATAGCAGACCTCTAGACGGTTGAAAAGGGGCGCCGGAAATGTTCCGGATGAAGCAATGGCTGAAACCAGGTGTTGTGAAAGGGGCTCATATTGCCGCCACTGCTCCTTTTTCCACCGCCGATCGGCCGGGAACCAGGCTGCGGGCTTGCGGTTTGTTTGGTCTACCATTACCGATTCACCGGATGAAGAACTGCTGCCGCATCAGCCTGCGGCTTTGAATTATGGAAAGGTCTCGCGTGAGCGGATTGGAAACGGCCATCAGAAGCGCCCTCGACCGGTCGGAACGGTCGCGGGCCGAAGTTCGGGCCAGGATCTACCAATCGGCGCGCCAGGCTTTGGAAGCCGGCCTCAAGAAGCAGAACGTCAACGATCCCGAGACGGTGGCCGAGCAACGGCATCGGCTGGAAGCAACGATCCATGCCATAGAGCAGGAGGAGCGGGCGCGCCTGAAGGCCGAGGTTACTGTGGAGCCGCCAGTGCGAGCTGCAACGCCGCCGCCAGCACCGACAACACCGCGCGCGCCGGCAGTACATCAGGAGCCGGACCTTTCCGTGGCCGGTGAAAGTCGGGACCTGCGGCCGCCCGCAAATGCAAGAGCATCGGGTGATGATGCGGCCTCGCTTTCTTTCGGTGTAGGCCGCGACCATGACCGTCGTCAGGAGCCGGTTCCAAGCCCGAGCCCGAGCCTTGATGACGTTCGTGCAGACCGCGCTGAAGCAGACGATCTCTCGCGTCTCGACGAATTTTCGACGAAATCCCCAGCGGCCGTCGAGACGGATGACAGCTATGACGAGGACGGTTTTGCCCGCGAGCCGGTCAATATCAGGGCCGAGCCCGTTGCAAAGCCGCGCCGCCGCCGAGGGTTTCTGTCGCGCATTCTGATTTTCGTGACGATACTGTCCTCAATCGGCATCGGTGCCTGGTGGGTCTATTCCACCGGTCTGTTGCTGACGCCGGCTCAGCGTGAAACCGGCTTGCCGTCACCCGTGCCAAGCGCCTCGTCTGAGGATTATACCGGCGATCAACCTGCAGACCAGCCGAGTGACCCGCAGGGCGCCCAGCCAGCCGGCGATGCAGCCAACCAGCCGAAAACCATCGATCCGCAACGCGGTTTTTCGAGTGACTGGATTGAATTTTTCCAGCCGAGCGATGTCTCGAAAATTGCCGCAGGTCCTAATGCGACGGTTGACGTGATCGGCGCCAGCGATGGCCGTGCCATCCATATCGTGTCCCGCAGTTCTGACGTAACGGGTGCTGCCTCCATCGAGGTGCCTGCGGATCTGCTGCGCCAAATGGTCGGCCAGACCTCAACCCTTGCTATCACTGTGCAGTCATCCAGCGAAAAGCCCATTCAGTTTGCATTGACCTGCGCCTTTGACCGGTTGGGCGATTGCGCCCGTCACAGGTTCACCGCCAATCCTGAAAAGGCGGACTTGCTTTTCCGGGTGACCCTGCCCAACACGGTCGTCGCCAACACGCCCGGCAAACTGTTTATCAATTCCGATATCGGCGGCGAGGGCAGTGGCATCAATCTTTACGCCATCCGCCTGTTGCCAGGTCGCTAGAACATCACACCGAAAACAGAAATCGGTCCGATGCTCTGAACGCGCGTTCGTTGATGCGCCCGTCTAAACCAAGGAGGCGGGCATGCACGTCAGATCATGTCGGGAGCTTCTCCGATGATTTTCTTGTCGATCTCGCCGATCGCCTTCAGGTCACGGCCCTCGTAGTTCAGCGACATCAGGATGTGGCGAATGACGTTCAAATGGGCGCGACGCTTGTCATTGGCTCTCGCGACCATCCAGGGCGCATCCTTGGTATGGGTCTGCTTCAGCATCCTGTCGCGCTTGTCGGTATAGTCGCTCCATTTGTCGAGGGCGGCGATATCCATGGTCGAGAGTTTCCAGACCTTCAGCGGGTCGTGGCGGCGATCGTGGAAACGTTTGATCTGCATTTCCTGGCCGATTTCAAGCCAGAACTTGAAGAAGTGGATTCCCTCCTGGTGGATCAGCTTTTCAAAACGCGGCACCTGCTCCATGAAGGCATCGTATTGCTCTTGCGTGCAAAAGCCCATGACCGGTTCGACAATGGCGCGGTTGTACCAGGATCGGTCGAACAGCGACATGTTGCCCGCGCTGGGGAAGTGGGCGATGTAGCGCTGGAAATACCATTGACCGCTCTCGGTCTCCGTCGGCTTGGTCAGCGCGATATTATGGGCGAGACGAGGGTTCATGTATTCGAGGATGGAGTGAATCGTGCCGCCTTTTCCCGCCGCATCGCGGCCCTCGAACAGCGCCATCACCCGCTTGCCGGTCGCCTGTAGCCAGAACTGCACCTTGACCAGTTCGATCTGCAGCGTCTTCAGCTCCTCCTCGTAAGCTTCCTTCTTCATTTTCTTGTCATAGGGATGGCCGTTTGAGGCGAGCGCCTGGTTTTCCACCCAGTCCGGCAGCACGGGATCGTCAATGTCGAAGGCGCGCAACTCGCCTCGGATACGCAGGCTGACGGCACGGCTCGACGTTGCCGCACCGTTTGTCACCTCACCCGATCCTGCACTTTTACCACTCTCCATCCGGTCCTCCTGGTATGTTATGCGGCGATATGATCATCAAACGGTCGACATTCGCAACAAGCTGTCTGCAACGCTCTGGCTTGGCGCTTCGTTCCTGCCCTAAAGTTGACGCCTCTTCAGGCCTTGCCGGTACAATCCTGTCATGCAACAGGATTAATATGGTCTCTCAGCCTGTTATCATTCTGCCCTCCCGGAGGTTTTCGTTGAAGCAGTTCTTTCCATCCTGGCGGGATTTAGGTCAGCGTCTTCGTCACCGCTGGGATTTCATTCTTCTCGCGCTGCTGGTGTCGGGCGCCTCGGTGCTGGCGGGCGCCGACAGCGTGTTTGGTGTGATTCTCCTCGTGTTTTCGCTGATGGTGATCCTGTTGTACAACAGCACCGAGGAGAAGGCGCTGCCGGCAGTATCGTCAGGCACTTTGATGTCCGTGCAGACTGACGTCGACGATATCGAAGGTCTGGTGCGGGCAAACTTCAATGCCATCGACTTGCCCTGCGTCACCTTCGGCTCCGACGGCGTCGTCCTGTTCCAGAATGCGGCGGCGGAAAAAGCCTTCGGCACGCTGGAGACCGGCATGCATATTTCCGCCCGCTGGCGCTCGCCTGGTATTCTCGACATGGTACGTGAGACCGTCGCCAACGGTCTGCCGAACCAGATCGAGCATTCCGAGGTCCTGCCCTCCGAGCGGGTCTTCGTGGTGCGGGTCGCGCCTTTGTCGCTGCATCAGTTGAAGCGCGGCGCTGCTCTGTTCGTCATGACCTTCCGCGATATTTCCGAATTGCGGCGCATCGACCGGATGCGCTCGGATTTCGTCGCCAATGCCAGCCACGAGTTGCGCACGCCGCTCGCCTCATTGCGTGGCTTCATCGAGACGCTTCTCGGACCGGCCCGCAACGACACGAAAGCTCAGGAACGCTTCCTCGGCATTATGCTCGACCAGGCCAACCGCATGAGCCGGCTCGTCGACGATCTCCTGTCCCTGTCGCGGCTCGAATTGAAGGCGCATCTGGCGCCCGACCAGAAAGTGGCGCTGCAGCCAGTATTGAGCCATGTGCGCGACAGCCTTAGCCCGCTTGCCGCCGAACTCGACGTGGACCTTTGCCTGCACCTGCCCGAAACCAATGTCGAAGTGACCGGCGACCGTGACGAACTGGTGCAGGTGTTCGAAAACCTTATTGAAAACGCCTGCAAATACGGCCAGGAGGGCAAGCGGGTCGATGTTTTCCTGCGCCAGAACGCCGGGGCTGTCGAAGTCAGCGTTATCGACAAAGGCCCAGGCGTGCCCGCCGAGGACGTGCCGCGCCTGACGGAGCGCTTCTACCGGGTCAGCGTCGCCGATAGCCGGTCCAAGAAAGGCACGGGCCTTGGGCTTGCCATCGTCAAGCATATCCTGACGCGCCACCGCGCTCGGCTGATCATCCGCTCGGAGCTCGGGCAGGGAACGGACTTCACGGTCCGTTTTTGACAGACTCGTAAAACGGGAAAAGCATCGAATCTAAAATGCTCATAAATTCAAATACTTGAACTGTCACAAATGTTTCATTGAACTGACATAAAACCTGGGCTTGTCGGGGCTTAAGAACAAGCCGCCGGAGCACGGCGATTGTAGGCGGGGGACGCCTGCAGCCCAAACGAAAGCTCATTCTCGGGAGAGATAAATGAATATGCTGAAACTGTCCGTAGCGGCTCTGGTCGCCTCAGTCGCCTTTGCTGGCGCCGCCGCTGCGCGTGATCAGGTCCAGATCGCTGGTTCCTCCACCGTTCTTCCCTATGCCAAGATCGTTGCCGAAACGTTTGGCGAGACCTTCACGAAGTTCAAGACCCCGGTTGTCGAATCTGGCGGCACCGGCGCCGGCCTCAAGGAATTCTGCAAGGGCGTCGGCCCTGAGACCATCGACATTGCCAATGCTTCGCGCCCGATCAACAAGTCCGAGCAGGAAGCCTGCCAGGCTGCCGGCGTGACCGACGTTCAGGAAGTCAAGTTCGGTTATGACGGCATCGTCTTTGCTGTCGACAGCTCCAACAAGGATCTGGCCCTGGTTCCCTCCGACCTCTACAAGGCGCTCGCCGCTGAAGTCGTCGTTGATGGCAAGCTGGTCGCCAACCCCTACAAGAAGTGGTCGGAAGTCAACAAGGACCTGCCGGACACCGACATCATGGCGTTCATCCCGGGCGAAAAGCACGGTACCCGCGAAGTGTTCGAAACCAAGGTTCTCGAGCAGGGCTGCAAGGACACCAAGGCGATCGACGTGATCAAGGCCGCCGTTGGTGAAAAGGATGCCTCCAAGAAGTGCATCGCCGTGCGCAAGGACGGCAAGGCTGTCGATATCGACGGCGATTACAGCGAGACGCTCGCCCGCATCTCCGCCAACAAGACCGCCTTTGGCGTGTTCGGCTTGTCCTTCTATGAAAACAATGCCGATAAGCTGAAAGTTGCCACGGTTTCCGGCGTCAAGCCTTCGGTTGAAACCGTCGCCTCCGGCAAGTATCCGGTATCGCGTCCGCTGTTCTTCTACGTCAAGAAGGCCCACCTCGGCGTTATCCCGGGCATGAAGGAATATGTCGACTTCTTCCTGTCCGAGCAGATGATCGGCCCTGATGGCCCGCTGGCCAACTACGGCTTGGTTCCTGCTCCCGACAAGGAGCGTGAAGAGTTCCGCGCCAAGTTCACGGCCGGCAAGTAATCGGTTCGGGGCCGGCGCGGAGTTACTCCGCGCCGGCTTCGTCATCACGATGCGGCACGCGGCAGCAAGGCGGCGCGAGTGCAGCGATCCAAACGGAGGCTTCAGCCGAGTTTGGGAAAATTGCTGCATAGATGGCACTTTTGGGTGTTGCGCAACCTTGCGCCAATTGACGACAGGACATGCGGTCCAGCCCTTGGCTGGCAGGGCATGGAGAGGCCGGGGATGATAGGATGAGTACATCAATTCTGATTTTTATCGTCATTGCCATCGCGATCATCGGGTATCTGATGGGCTCGTCGCGGGCAGTGGCGCTTGCGCAGGGCCGGGCATCCGCTCTGCATTCGCGCTATGGTTATCACGGTAGTTTTGTTTCCATTTTGGCGGCAGTTCCGGCTTTGCTGCTGCTCGGCGTCTGGATGTCTGTCGCCCCCGCTTTGATCGAGACCCGGGTGCGCGATGCTATGCCCGACGAGGTCAAGGCCCAGGCTGGCGCGACACAGAATTTGAATTACGGTACGGTCAATGCAATCGCCCGCGGCATGAAGGTCATGGACGAGGCTGAGCTGGCCAAGCTCAAGGGAGCCGACGGTCCGACTGCGAGGACCCTGCTGGCCGAACAGGGCGTACCGCTTGCCAGCGATCCCGAACCCTACATGATTACGGCTGCCGAGAGCTTGAACGGCATGCGCGGGATCAACGATCTGGCACTCGCCGTCGTCGTGATTGCCGTTTCGCTTGCTGGCGCGCTGCTTGGTTTGCGCATGATCGCTCCGCGTTTCCGGGCCCGCAACCGGGTCGAGCAGGCTATGCTGGCGGCGCTGATCATCTGCTCTTCCATCGCGATCCTCACCACGATCGGTATCATCCTGTCGATGCTGAGCGAGGCCGTGCATTTCTTCCAGGCGGTTCCAGCCTGGCGCTTCTTCTTCGGCACGGTCTGGGATCCGCGCTTTTCTGCTGCTGGCGCCACCGATACCGGAGGTCAGTTCGGTCTCATCCCGCTGCTGCTCGGCACCATGTATATCGGCGTGGTCGCCATGCTGTTTGCCGTGCCGGTCGGCCTGTTCGCTGCCATCTACATGGCCGAATATGCCTCGCCGCGGATGCGCTCGATCATCAAGCCGATGCTGGAAGTGCTGGCCGGCATTCCCACCATCGTCTACGGCTTCTTCGCCCTGACCTCGGTCGGACCGTTCCTGCGTGATATCTCGGCCAAGATCAGTGGCATTGCCACGGGCGATTTCACCAGCTTCATTCAGGCGCAGAGCGTGCTGACCGCAGGTTTCGTCATGGGCATCATGCTGATCCCTTACGTTTCCTCTCTGTCGGACGACATTATCACCGCCGTGCCGCGCTCGCTGCGCGACGGTTCGCTCGGCCTTGGTGCGACGCGCTCTGAAACTGTCAAGCGGGTCATCCTGCCGGCAGCACTTCCCGGCATCGTCGGCGCGTTGCTGATGACCGCCTCGCGTGCCATCGGCGAGACGATGATCGTGGTTCTGGCCGCCGGCGTTGCCGCTCGCATCCAGTTCAACCCCTTCGAGCCGATGACGACAGTGACCGTCAAGATCGTCAATCAGCTGACCGGCGACCTTGAATTCACTTCGCCGCAGACGCTGGTGGCCTTCGCGCTGGGCATTACCCTGTTCGTCATCACGCTTTGCCTCAATATCTATGCACTCTACATCGTGCGCAAATACCGGGAGCAGTACGAATGAGCGAGATCGTCTCTCAAGGGTCGGCCGCTGCCACGATCGGCACCGCCGCCCGTCCCCGCCGCGATATCGGTATCAAGCGTCGCTACGCCGCCGAGCGCCGGTTCCGCGCCTATGGCATAGCCGCCATCAGCTTCGGCCTGCTGTTCCTGCTGCTGTTGCTCTCCTCCGTGGTCTCCAAGGGCTATACCGCCTTCCTGCAGACGACGATCACCGTGCCGGTCGAGTTCAGCGAAAAGATCATTGATCCGAGCAACCAGCGCGCCAGCAATCCCGATGTCCTGGTTGCTGCCAATTATCCGCTTCTGGTGCGCAATGCACTGGCGGCACAACTGAAGCTCGAGACCTCCAACCGTCCGGCCATGAAGGCGTTGACGGAAATGGTCTCCGACAGCGTGCGCGTTCAGTTGCGCAACATGGTCGCCGGCGATCCGTCGCTGATCGGTAAGACCGTGCCGGTTTCGGTTCTCGCCAGCGCCACCGTCGACACTGCTTTCAAGGGCCAGTTCGACCTAACGGTCGATGAAAAGAGCCGCAAGATCTCCGATCAGCAGCTCGGCTGGATGAAGCAGCTGGCCGATAGCGGCGCGCTTGCCAAGACCTTCAACACCGGCATTTTCCTGAACGGCGCATCCAGCCGTCCGGAAGCGGCAGGTGTTGGCGTCGCGCTGATCGGCTCGGCCTATATGATGCTGATCGTGTTGGTGCTGTCGCTGCCGATCGGGGTTGCCGCTTCGATCTATCTTGAGGAATTCGCGCCGAAGAACCGTTGGACCGACCTGATCGAGGTCAATATCAACAATCTCGCCGCCGTTCCCTCGATCGTCTTCGGTCTGCTTGGCCTGGCCGTATTCATCAATTTCGCGGGCCTGCCGCGCTCGGCCTCGCTGGTCGGCGGCCTGGTCCTGACCTTGATGACCCTGCCGACCATTATCATTGCCACCCGCGCAGCCCTGAAAGCCGTCCCGCCGTCGATCCGCGCGGCGGCCCTCGGCCTCGGCGCCTCGAAAATGCAGACCGTGTTCCATCACGTCCTGCCGCTCGCCATGCCCGGCGTGCTCACCGGCACGATCATCGGCCTTGCCCATGCTTTGGGCGAGACCGCGCCGCTCCTGTTGATCGGCATGGTCGCCTTCGTCGCCGACTATCCGGGCACGCCGCTCGATCCGTCGACGGCCCTGCCGGTGCAGATCTACATGTGGGCCAATGAAGCCGAACGCGCCTTCGTTGAGCGTACGTCCGGCGCGATCATCATTCTGCTGCTGTTCCTGCTGATCATGAATGTTGGAGCCATCCTGCTGCGCAGGCGGTTCGAGCGTCGGTGGTAGCGGCATCGCCTGCAGCGCGGTTCCGCTGGAGCTGCGCTGTAGAAAATCAGAATTCCAGCAAAGTTCATCGCGGTTTTCCGCAAGCGATTGCGGCAAGAGAGGCCGGGGAGTTAAGAACATGAACATGATGTCTGAAGCAGCAGTTGAAAAGGCCGTGGATCAGAAGATGAGCGAACTGAACACCAAGATGGTCGGCAAGGACGTGTCCGTTTACTACGGCGAGAAGCGCGCTTTGTTCGACGTGAACCTCAATGTCCGCGAAAACACGGTTACGGCGCTGATCGGTCCTTCCGGCTGCGGCAAGTCCACCTTCCTGCGGACACTGAACCGCATGAACGACACGATCGACCATTGCCGGGTCACCGGCCGCATCACCCTTGACGAGATGGATATCTACGATCCGTCGATCGATGTGGTCGAGCTGCGTGCCCGGGTCGGCATGGTCTTCCAGAAGCCGAACCCGTTCCCGAAGTCGATCTACGAGAACATTGCCTATGGTCCACGCATCCATGGCCTGGCCCGCAACAAGGCGGATATGGATCAGATCGTTGAGAAGAGCCTACAGCGCGCCGGCCTCTGGAACGAAGTCAAGGATCGCCTGCAGGAGCCGGGAACGGGTCTTTCCGGCGGTCAGCAGCAGCGCCTGTGCATTGCCCGCGCCATTGCGGTCAGCCCGGAAGTGATCCTGATGGACGAGCCCTGCTCGGCACTGGACCCGATCGCAACGGCCAAGGTGGAAGAGCTGATCCACGAATTGCGCGCCAATTTCACCATCGTAATCGTCACCCACTCGATGCAGCAGGCCGCCCGCGTATCGCAGCGTACGGCCATGTTCCATCTCGGCCAGCTGGTCGAGGAAAACGACACCGACAAGATGTTCACCAATCCGGATGACCAGCGCACCCAGGACTATATCATGGGCCGTTTCGGCTGATCGAACGCCGGTCCGCAGAGGGGGGAGCGAGGACAGTGACCTGTTTTTGCTCCGCCGCGTTTGAAATGCATCTTTAAAAGGATCAGAACATGACAGCCCATATCTACACTGCCTTTGACGACGAACTGAAATACCTGATGCGCCGCATTTCCGAGATGGGTGGTCTGGCAGAGCAGATGGTTGGTGAATCCGTACGCGCCTTGGTCAATTCCGATGCAGCGCTCGCGCAGAAGGTGATTTCCGACGACGTGATCATGGATACCGCAGAGCGCGAAGTCGGTGACAAGGCGATCGTCACCATCGCCAAGCGCCAGCCGATGGCTGCCGACCTGCGCGAAATCATTGGTGCGTTGCGCATCGCGTCTGATCTGGAGCGGGTCGGCGATCTCGGCAAGAACAACGCCAAGCGCGTCATGGCCGTGCAGGGCACCGGCGTACCGCGCAAGCTGGCGCGCGGCATCGAGCATCTCTCGGAACTGGCCATGACCCAGCTCAAGGAAGTGCTCGACGTCTACACCACCCGTTCAGCCGAAAAGGCCAAGTCGATCCGCGACCGCGACGAGGAAATCGATGCGATCTATACGTCGCTGTTTCGCGAACTGTTGACCTATATGATGGAAGATCCGCGCAATATCACCAGCTGCACGCATCTGTTGTTCTGCGCCAAGAACATCGAGCGTATCGGTGATCACGCGACCAATATCGCCGAAACCATCTATTATATGGCAACGGGCTCGCAGCCCGAAGGCGAGCGTCCGAAGGACGACACAACGGCCGCGTTCGGCGCGTCCGAGTAAGACGAGACTGGATACGGAACTCCGGCGCTGCCAGCGTCGGAGGCGGAAATGGGGTGAGGGGGCATCACCCGAAGGTCGGCCCTGGCATCGGGCCGGCTTTCAGTCGCAGTGCAAGCGTCCTGTGAGACGCAGACATGCTGTACCAACGTCATTCCATGCGATTTGCCTTGGTTCGCCTGAGCGGACGAGACGTAGCGTGCGGAACGGCTCTCTCATTGAAGGTGTGGGATCGAAATGCTGCCGAAAATTGCTGTCGTTGAAGATGAAGAGGCCCTCAGCGTATTGCTGCGGTATAATCTGGAATCGGAAGGCTACGAGGTCGAAACTATTCTGAGGGGCGACGAGGCCGAACTGCGCCTGCAGGAGCGGGTGCCCGACCTGCTGATCCTCGATTGGATGCTGCCAGGCGTTTCCGGCATTGAGCTGTGTCGTCGGCTGCGGATGCGCCCCGACACCGAACGCCTGCCGATCATCATGCTGACGGCGCGCGGCGAGGAAAGCGAGCGGGTACGCGGTCTTGCCACCGGCGCCGACGATTATGTGGTCAAGCCGTTCTCGACGCCGGAACTGATGGCTCGGGTCAAGGCGATGCTGCGCCGGGCAAAGCCCGAGGTGCTCTCCAGCCTGCTGCGCTGCGGCGATATCGAGCTAGACCGCGAAACCCATCGCGTTCACCGGAAAAGCCGCGAAGTGCGTCTCGGCCCGACCGAATTCCGGCTGCTGGAATTCCTGATGACCTCACCCGGCCGTGTGTTTTCCCGCTCGCAACTGCTCGACGGCGTCTGGGGTCACGACATCTATGTCGATGAGCGCACGGTGGATGTGCATGTGGGACGTCTGCGCAAGGCACTGAATTTTTCCAACATGCAGGACGTGATCCGCACGGTGCGCGGCGCCGGCTATTCGATGGAAGCCTGATAGGTTACTTAGTCTTTGCGGGCTTGAATGAAGTCTCTGATCTGCCGGCAGCCAAACGCTTGTCGGCTATGGTTCAACGTAAAAAGCGAGCCTGTTGGCCCGCTTTTTACATTTTCGAATGTCGGAGGCCGGCAGGCGGCCGCTAACCTTTTGCTTTCGCGCATTTTCAGGAAGGGAAACCGGTCCCGCCCTCCCTAAAAACGCTTTAGCGGGCGTTGGCTGCTGCCCGGCGGCGTTCGTTAACCGGCTGATAGGCGAGCTTTGCGTGGTATTTGCAGTAAGGCGAATTGTCCTGACTGTCGCAGCCGCAGAAATGGAATTCGTCGGTCATCGGGTCGCCGACCGGCCATTTGCAGGTGCGCTCGGTCAGATCCGTCAGAGACAGGCGACGCGAGGTCGGCAGAATGGTGTTGTTGAGAACCGGCATCGGCGCCAGATTTTCGGCCATATCAAGCGCGAGATCGTCGTTCAGCGCGGTCGCGGCAACCGGGCGGGACGCGGCCCGCGGAGCGGGAGCCGAGGGACGGGCGGCAAAGTTCGAAGGCCGTGGCGCAGATGGCGCGGGACGCTTCGGTGTGCGGGCCGGCGTTGCTGCAGGGCCACCTGCCTTGGCGCGTCCGGGCAGGCACAGTCGATGCACCTTGCCAATCACAGCATTGCGGCTAACGCCGCCCAACTGCGTGGCGATCTGGCTGGCGCTCAGTCCTTCCGCCCATAATTTCGTAAGTCTTTCGACGCGCTCGTCCGTCCAGTTCATGCCGCAATCTCCGCCTTTTGCACGCGTTTGGCGCAGAATCCATCATCCTTACCCCGGAAGACTCCGGAGCCCCAACTTCCCTCGTGTTGTTGGAGACTTTTTCCGCCGCATGCAGTGTAGTAATTCGTCATTAACCTAGTGTGAGCCTGACTCCCTGACAAGAGTCGCCGAATCATCATGAATCGAATTTCAGGCTTTTCCCCAACTTGCTATCCACCGGTTTTTTTATTGGCCGGTACTCGCGGAAAGAGTGTGGCGGCTTTGCTGTCGAAGGCCTGCGCGCCGATGTTTTGTTGACATTGGAGGCGGAAGCCGGAATAGTGCAAACGCCGCCGAAAGGCGGCATTTTTAATTTTTTCCACCGGTTTTTAAGGTGGATGACCGTAACATCTCGCAGACTTCTAAAAGCCGCTCGAAAGGATTGCCCGTCATGGCTCAGACATCAACGCCGCTGTTCAACACGTTTTCACGTGCGCCGCTGCGTTTCGAGCGAGGCGAGGGCCCTTGGCTTATCACCGAAAGCGGCGAGCGGTATCTCGATTTCGCCGGCGGCGTTGCCGTAACCTCCTGCGGTCATTCCCACCCGCATCTGGTCGAGGCGCTGAAGAGTCAGGCGGAAAAGGTCTGGCATCTCTCCAATCTCTATGAAATTCCCGGCCAGGAGCGTCTGGCGGCCCGGCTGGTCGAGGCGACTTTTGCCGATAAGGTGTTCTTCACCAATTCGGGTGCGGAAGCGCTGGAATGTGCGATCAAGACTGCCCGGCGCTACCACTACAGCAAGGGCCATCCGGAAAAATTCCACATCATCACCTTCGAAGGCGCTTTCCACGGCCGGACCATCGCGACGATTGCGGCTGGCGGGCAGGAAAAATATCTCGAAGGTTTCGGCCCCAAGGCAGCTGGCTTCGACCAGGTACCCTTCGGCGATCTCGATGCGCTGAAGGCGGCAATCACGGATGCAACGGCAGCGCTGCTGATCGAGCCGATCCAGGGAGAGGGCGGCATCCGCACCGTGCCCAATGAGTTCCTGCGCGAATTGCGGACGATCTGCGATGAGAAGGGCCTGCTGCTCATTCTCGATGAAGTCCAGTCCGGCGTCGGCCGCACCGGCAAGTTTTTCGCCCATGAATGGGCTGGCGTCACGCCTGATATCATGGCCGTGGCCAAGGGCATTGGCGGCGGTTTCCCGTTCGGCGCTTGCCTTGCGACCGAAGAGGCAGCCTCTGGCATGACGGCGGGCGTGCATGGCACGACCTATGGCGGCAATCCGCTGGCCATGGCAGTCGGCAATGCCGTGCTTGATATCGTGCTGGGTGACGGCTTCCTGCAGAATGTCCGCGATGTCGCGCTCGTCATGCGCCAAGGTCTTGCCGGCCTGAAGGATCGCTTTCCCGGTGTGATTGCCGAAATCCGCGGCGAAGGGCTGATGATGGGTATCAAGGCGGCGCTGCCATCGGCTGAACTGCTGCAGGCCATGCGTCAGGAGCAGATTCTCGGTGTGCCCGCCGGTGACAACGTCATTCGTCTGCTGCCGCCGCTGACGCTGACGGCCGAGGAGGCCCGCGAAGGCTTGAAGCGCATTGAGCAGGCCGCCGAGGCCGTGACCGCAAAGGCCGCCCCGCAGGCTGCTCAGGCTTGAACCACGGGCCAGGCTTGAAACACAGGCCAAGGCTTGAACCACAGGTAAGACAATGGCATCCCCTAAGCACTTTCTCGATCTTTCGGCCGTGACCGCCGAGGACCTGCAAACCATTCTTTCCGACGCCCATGATCGCAAGACCAAAACCCGCGCCGGCGTGGCCGACAAGCCGCTCGCCGGCAAGATGCTGGCGATGATCTTCGAAAAACCGTCGACCCGCACCCGTGTGTCATTCGATGTCGGCATGCGCCAACTCGGTGGCGAAACGCTGTTCCTGTCGGGCACGGAAATGCAGCTTGGCCGCGCTGAAACCATCGGCGATACGGCTCGTGTTCTGTCACGCTATGTCGACGCGATCATGATCCGCACCACGGACCACAATCGCCTGCTGGAATTGGCCGAGCACGCTACCGTTCCCGTCATCAATGCGTTGACCGATCTGACCCATCCTTGCCAGATCATGGCTGATATCATGACCATCGAGGAACATCGCGGCCCGATCAAGGGTAAGACGCTGGCCTGGACCGGTGACGGCAACAACGTGCTGCATTCGCTGGTAGAAGGCGCTGCCCGCTTCGGCTACCGCATGAACATGGCCGTGCCGCTCGGTTCCGAGCCGGAAGACCAGATCCTCAACTGGGCGCGCAACAATGGCGGCGAAATCATGCTTTGCCATGATGCCGACCGGGCCGTGGCTGGCGCCGATGCCGTGATCACCGATACCTGGGTGTCGATGAACCTCGAGCACAAGGCGCGCGGCCACAATGTGTTCCAGCCGTTTCAAGTCAATTCGGCACTGATGAAACAGGCCAAGTCCGACGCGCTGTTCATGCATTGCCTGCCAGCGCACCGTGGCGAGGAAGTGACCGACGACGTGATCGACGGGCCGCAATCGGTCGTGTTCGACGAGGCGGAAAACCGGCTGCATGCCCAGAAATCCATTCTTGCCTGGTGCTTCGGCGCAGTCTGACGGCAAAGAGCCCCCTGGGAAGGCGAGGAGCCTTGATCTGTGCCATCAGCGTCACATCAGCAACGAATGGCTGATACGCAGATTTGCCGCTTGATCTTTCGGCGGCAAGTCCCCATCTCACCGCTTAGTTTTAAGGTTTGGTGCCGTCGTATCGTTGCAAATCCGTATGACGGTTCCACTTTGCCTTTTGACGGTTTTCCATCCGGAAACGTGAAGAACAGTCTCGACCATTTCATCGAAATGATGAAATGGTCTAATAATCGTTGTCAGGCGGTCGTCTCAGATTGCAGCGCGCCTTTGCTGCTGCAAAGGCTGAGCCATGCTTTCGTGCCAGGAGTGTTGTTATGTCAGACAAATCGAGCCAGTTGGGTGAGTTCGGCTTTGCCGGCGACGATCGGGTCGTGCCTTTCCAGGTCGAGGATCTGGACGTGCGCGGCCGCGCCGTGCAGCTTGGGCCGTTGCTCAATACCATCCTTGATCGCCATGATTATCCGCCGGCAGTTGCCCGTTTGCTGGCCGAGGCGATGGCGCTGACGGTGCTGATCGGCACCTCGCTGAAATTCGAAGGCAAGTTTGTCGTTCAGACCAAGAGCGATGGCCCGGTGGATCTGCTGGTTTGCGACTTCGCCACGCCTGAAAATGTCCGTGCTTATGCCCGCTTCGATGAAGAGCGGCTTACCCAGTCGCTCGCCGAGGGCAAATCGTCACCGACCGATCTTCTGGGCAAAGGTGTGCTCGCCTTTACCATCGACCAGGGTAACTACATGCAGCCTTATCAGGGCATCGTGCCGCTCGATGGGTCGTCGCTCGAAGATATCGCCGGTTTCTACTTCAGGCAGTCGGAACAGATCCCGACCCGGGTGCGGCTTGCCGTGGCCGAACTGTTCGACCGCGACGAGGCCGGAAAGCCGCGCCATACCTGGCGGGCCGGTGGCCTGATCGCGCAATTCCTGCCGGAAGCGCCTGAGCGTATGCATCAAGGCGATCTGCCGGGTGGCGACGGCGATGACAGCCAGTATGACCGACCCGAAGACGACAACTGGGCAGAAGCGCGCATGCTGGTCGAAACGATCGATGGCGACGAACTGACCGATCCGCAAATCGGCGCGGAACGGCTGCTGTTTCGCCTGTTCCACGAGCGTGGCGTCCGCGTGTACGAACCCCAGCCGGTCCATGACCGTTGCAGCTGCTCGCGTGATAAGATCAAGGGCGTGCTGAAGGGTTTCAGTGCCGAAGAAATCGCCGCCAGTGAAGAAGACGGCGCCGTCTCTGTTACCTGTGAGTTCTGCTCGACCACCTATCGCTACGAGGTTGACGAACTCACTCCGGCGTAAGGCTTAACGGCTGCTGGAGCGTGTTGTCGGTGCGGCGGGCGCACGTCAGCGGATCAGGATCGCCCTGAAATCGTTGACGTTGGTGCCCGTCGGGCCTGTCATGAACAGGTCGCCCAAGGCGTTAAAAGCGCTGTAGCTGTCATGGCCGGCAAGCATATCTGCGCCATCCAACCCCAGTTGTTTTAGCCGCAGTATGCTGGTGCCATCGGCAAAGGCACCGGCATTGTTTTCTGTGCCGTCGATACCGTCTGTGTCTGCTGCGAGAATATCGACGTCATGCCCGGCAATGCCAAGCGCCGCCGCAAGAGCAAAGGCGCTGTTGCGCCCGCCACGGCCGAGAGGTCCGCCCTGGCGGATCGTAACGGTGGTTTCGCCGCCCGACAGCAGGACCACCGGCTTTGCAAAAGGCCGGTTCTTCGAGGCGATTTCACGGGCGAGTGCGGCATGGACGGATGCGACGTCGCGGGCTTCTCCCTCCACACTGTCCGACAGGATTGCGGCTTTGACGCCTGCCGCCTCCGCCAATCTTGCTGCCGCCTCAAGAGAGACACCGGCCGAGGCGATGACATGATGCCGATTGCGCGCGAATGCCGGATCGTCTGGCAAGGGCGCATCGGCCGCCGGTGTTTGCAGATAGTTGAGTGCTGCCTGGGGCAAATTAAGGCCATAGCTGCTGACGATCTCTAGCGCCTGATATCGGGTTGAGCGATCCGGCACGGTCGGGCCTGAGGCGACATGGGCGGGATTGTCGCCGGGAATGTCCGACACGATCAGGCTGACGACTGGAGCCTTGGTCAGTGCCGCCAACCGGCCGCCTTTGATGGTAGACAGATGCTTGCGCACCACGTTCATAGCCGAGATCGGCGCGCCGCAGGCGAGAAGCTGGTTGTTCAACTCGATTTCGTCTTCGAGCGTCAGTCCGGAGGGAGGAGCGGGAAGCAAAGCCGAACCGCCGCCGCAGATCAATGCTATCACCAGATCCTCGGGACCAAGCGGTGCAACCGCCTGTTTCAGCCGCGCCGAGGCCGCGAGCCCATTGGCGTCAGGCACAGGATGGGCGGCTTCGAGAAGCTCTACGCGATTGAGGGAGCAGCCATAGCCGTACCGGGTCACCACCACGCCTTCCAGCGGGCCATCCCAGAGGCACTCCAGGGCTGCGGCCATTTGGGCCGCGCCCTTTCCGGCTCCCACCACGACAGTGCGGCCTTTCGGTCTTGCCGGTAGATGGGCGCGGATACCTTGCAGCGGATCGGCCGCCGCGACCGCAGCGGCAAACAGCGAGGCAAGAAATGGGCGGGGAGCAAGCGACGATGAGGTCATGACCGGAAACCTCAGGCCGCGCGGGCTTTGGCTATGGCCTCTTTCAATGCTGCTTCATCAAGCGCACCGGGATAGAGCGTCTTACCGATCACGAAGGAGGGCGTGCCGCGGAACTTCAGCGCTTCCGCCTGCAGCCAGTTGCGGTCCAGCACCCTCGATATGGTCTTGCTGTTCTTGTTGACGGCTAATGTCACGGCAGTCATGTCGAGGCCGATGTCCTTGAACGCCTGGGCGGCCGCATCGGGCGTCATGCGACCCTTGAGATCAAGAAGGGCGTCCTGGGCTTCCCGGTAGCGGCCAAGGGCGGCGCTGGCCAGTACCGCCTGGGCAGCATAGACGGATGCCGAGCCAAAAACCGGCCAGTCCTTCATCACCAGCCGCACATTGCCGTCATCCTTCACCACCTTGCTCACAACAGGGTGGTAGGTTTTGCAGAAGCTGCATTGGTAATCGAAATATTCGGCGATGGTCACATCGCCCTTGGGATTGCCGAGGACAGGAATGTCTTTATCGAAAAAGATGTCCTGCTGGCTGGGCTCTGCCGCTCTGGACAGGCTGGGTGCCGCAATAGACAAGGCAGCGGCGGCAACGAGGCCTCGGCGGGTGATCATTGGTGAAATCTTCCATCAGGCCCGCAAGTTCGCACCGAACCGGAAGGCGGTCTCTTCGTCATCTGCTGAGCAGCGCAGCCAGATTATCATGTGGCCGACGAAGCGATAGAAAAATTTATGTGTTTGATCCGATGGCTTCGATTATCTCAAGGGCTGACAGGAACAGCTCCATGGCTGGTCGCCCGCAGTGTGGACCACGGCCGCTCCCGAACCAATTCAACCATCACATTGGTGTAATCGGCGGGCTTGGGAATGATCCTGTCGGCTGGGATGCCGCAGGCGACGATTTCCTGGAGGGGCGAGCCTGAAACGACGCGATAGGGAATGCCCGACCGGCATAGCCGCTCGACCACGGGCGTTATCTTGCCGTCAAGAACTTGGAAATCCAGAATGGCTGCGGTGATGCGGTTTGCTTCAAGACATAGAAGCGCGTCACTCACCGTTTCCGTTGTCACGACATTGGCGCCGGCATGGGCAACGCTGTCAGCCGCGTCCATCGAAATGAACGCATCGTCTTCCACAATCAAGATCGTTTCTGGCTCTGGCTTCATGACATCGTCTCCTTGTCTGAGCGGCTAACGCGCCACGTCGACCTTTGTTCAACTTTGGGCCAAAAACAGTATTTCATGCTTAACGAAAGGTTAAAATCCATCGATATTTGCACCTGCACGCCCAGATTTCATGTTGTCCTCCTTTTTTACTAGGGTCTGTTTAAGGTAAGTCCTCGCATTTTATCGAATGAGGCTTTGTGCGCCATCGATCCAAACGGGGGTACCGGTGATATGGCGTGCCGCATCACTGGCCAAAAAGCCGATCACAGCGGCGACTTCCTGGGCCGTGCCGGGTGTGCCGCCGGTAAGTGGGATCTGCTGGCGCTGCGGTGGCTGCACAATATCGAGCCTATCGAGGTCGCGTGTGCTGGTGTTGTCGTCGATCTCAGTATCGATCGCGCCGGGGCACACAGCGTTGATGCGGATGCGATCCTGCCCCAGTTCCACGGCGAGCTGCTGCACCATGGCCAATTGCCCGGCCTTGGTGGCGCTGTAGGCGGTGGCGCCCGCCGTTGTGAAGGTGCGCGTACCGTTGATGGACGAGACGACGATAATGCTGCCGCCGCCGTTGCGGCGCAGATGCGGCACGGTTAAATGGAGCGTCAGGTAGGTTCCCCTGAGGTTGATCGCCATCGTCCGGTCCCATTCGTCCGGCTGCAGAGCGTCGATCGGTGCCCAGACACCGTTGACGCCAGCGTTGGCCACGACGATGTCCAACCTGTTCTTCCAGGTGAGCAGCATCTCAACGGCGGCTTGCATGGAGGCATGGTCAGCGATGTCAGCCACCAGCACCAGCGTCTCGCCGCCGTTGCTGCTGATCTCCCCGGCAACCTTATCCAGCTCATCCTTTGTGCGCCCAAGCAGTGCTACCGCGCATCCGTCCTCTGCCAACTTCAGGGCTGTCGCTCGGCCAATGCCTGAGCCGGCGCCGGTGATAAGCGCCACGCTTCTATCCTTGCCCATAAGGCCTCCTTCAGATGTGAAAGAAAAATCGCCCGCACGATTGAGGAGATCTGCGCGGGCCCACGGGCACGAACAGTTGCACGGTTAAAAAGTTCCGTCGTTTGTGAAAGGAACAAAGCAATCCCGGAGGAATTACTGGTGCGACCTTAGCCCTACTTTAAGGGGCAGGCTGGCCATGGGGTCGGCCGGAAAGACGAGAGCACAATGGATATGATCAAGACCAGTTTCGACATCCTTCCGGGCGAATGGGAGCGATTGGGCGCTCGCTATACCGGCGAGGGTGTCAATTTCGCTCTGTTTTCCGCCCATGCCGCCAGGGTCGAACTATGTCTTTACGATTCGTCTGGCACCCACGAAATCGCCAGGATGGACCTGCCAGAATATACCAATGAGATCTGGCATGGCTTCGTTCCCGGGCTAAAGCCGGGAGCTCTTTACGGCTACCGTGTTCACGGGCCGTTCGAGCCGGAGAATGGTCATCGGTTCAATCATAACAAGTTGTTGCTCGACCCTTACGCCCGCGAACTGGTCGGCGACATCAAGTGGTCGCCCAACGTCTTCGGTTATCATTTCGACGATCCGGACAAGGATCTGTCTTTCAACGATCTCGACAGCGCCGCGTTTATGCCGAAATGCCGGGTTGTCGATCCCAACGAGGCCGATTGGGGCGGTGACCGCCGACCAGGTATCAGCTGGGCCGATACGATCGTCTATGAGACCCATGTCAAAGGCTTCACCCAGCTCAATCCCGCCATTCCCGAAAACCTGCGCGGCACCTTCGAAGGTCTCGGCCACAAGGCCGCTGTCGATTATATTAAAAGCCTCGGCATCACCTCGGTCGAGTTGCTGCCGATCCATGCCTTCCCCGATGACGGTCCACTTCTCGACAAGGGTCTGAAGAACTATTGGGGCTACAACACGATCGGCTTCTTCTCGCCGGCGCACCGCTACTACGGTCCAAAGGGCGTTCAGGGCTTCCGCGATATGGTGCGCGCCTTCCACGATGGCGGTATCGAAGTCATTCTCGACGTTGTCTATAACCACACGGCTGAAGGCAACGAACTCGGCTCGACGCTGTCGTTCAAGGGCATCGATAATTTCTCCTATTATCGCACGCTGCCGGACAATCACCGCTACTATATCAACGACACCGGCACCGGTAATACGGTCAACACCTCCCATCCGCGCGTGCTGCAGATGGTGATGGACTCACTGCGCTATTGGAGCGAGGACATGCATGTCGACGGCTTCCGCTTCGATCTCGGCACCATCCTTGGCCGCGAGCCTGAAGGCTTCGACCAGCGTGGCGGCTTTTTCGATGCGGTTACGCAGGACCCGACACTTGCCGGCGTTAAGCTGATCGGCGAGCCCTGGGATATCGGGCCGGGCGGCTATCAGGTTGGCAGCTTTCCGCCAGGCTGGGCCGAGTGGAACGACAAATACCGCGACAGCTGCCGCGAATTCTGGCTGAACGGCGACAATTGTGCGCCCGACTTTGCGGCTCGCCTTCTCGGCTCCGGTGATCTCTACGATCAGCGCGGTCGCCGCCCTTGGGCTAGCGTCAACTTCATCACCGCCCATGATGGTTTCACGCTGAATGATGTCGTGTCCTATGACAGCAAGCACAACGAGGACAATGGCGAGGACAATAACGACGGTCACAACGACAATCGCAGCCATAACTATGGCCACGAAGGCCCGACCGACGACGAGGGCATCAACGCAGTGCGCGAGCGCCAGAAGCGCAATTTTCTCGCTACGCTCCTGTTTTCCCACGGAACACCGATGATTCTCGCTGGCGATGAATTCGGTCGCTCGCAGATGGGTAATAATAACGGTTACTGCCAGGACAGCGAAATCAGCTGGGTCCACTGGGAAAACCTCCCTGACAGCGCCGATGAATTGCGTGAGTTTACCCGCCGGGTGATTGCACTGCGTAAACAGCAGCCGCTGCTGCGCCGTGAAAACTGGCGCGATGGCCTTGTGATTGATTGGTACAGCGTCAGCGGTGGACGGCAAACCCCTGAAGCATGGGAAAATAACAATGCCCTCATTGCCCGTATTCACCGGGATGATCTGCAAGCTGAGGAAGGCATCTGGTCGGATATCATGATGCTGTTCAATCCGGCTGATGAAGAAACGACTTTCACCATCCCCAAGGAAAGCGGCGGTGAGCGAATTTTGGAGCTGATCACCGGCGATCCTGACCGCCAGGGCGAAAAGGTCAGGCAAGGCGAAAGCTTCAAGCTGTTACCGAGAAGCATGGCGCTGCTGAGGTCGCTAGCATAAGGCAAGTGGAAAAGCCGGTGTCGCCGATGATGGCGCGCCGGTTTCACGCCTGTCGAGTCGGCTAACCGCCTTTAACTGCCTCCAAGATAAAAACGACAAACACAAAAGCCCGGGAAAAATCCCGGGCTTTTGTGTGATATCTCTTGGCGGCCTTAATGCAGGGTGCGGTTGACGATCTCGAGATCGACAGAGACCTTGTAGACGCCGGGAACGGAGAGGGCGACTTCGACGGCGCGGTCAACTTCAGCTTCCGTCAGCACGCTCCCCATCAGGCAAATTTCGTCACCAATCGAGGTGACCTCGACTTCAGTCGCGTCGATTCCGTCGGATTCCGCCAGCAATGCGGCAACGGCGACTTCAAGCTCGGCCTGTGCCGGATTTTCTTCGATGATTTCAGGCGTCTCACCGAAGGTTTTGGCAGGTTTGAAAACCATGACACTCTCCTTTGTCTCGAACCTCGATCTTTCAACGCACGACAGCGGCCTTGGTTCAATCCGATATGGATCTGCAGGTGGTCTTCAAAAAAATCGACCAGGAGTTGCGGCGGGAATCGCTTTTCTGCAAAGTCATAATTGACGTTTACGTCAAGGTTATTATAGCTTTGCTCTTGCGCTCTCCTGCTACGCCGCACCATATAATTGGACCGGGAGAGAGAATGAGAAAACGGACCGTTGCAGCCTTGAGGAGGGCGGGCGGAACCGATGAGCAAGGGAGTGAGGAATGACTACGCTGTCAGCGCCTGAAAGCGATTTCGCGTCTCGACGCATCTGGCTTGAATCCTATGCGGCCTCGGTGCCCGCAACCTTGCCGCCACTCGATCACGAGACGCTGCCTGAACTGTTCGATGACAGCTGCTCGCGCTATGCGGATCGCAAGGCCTTTACCAGTATGGGTCGCTCCCTGACATTTCATGAACTGGGGGAGCAGGCGACGAAGATCGCCGCTTGGCTACAGGCGGAAGGTTTCAACAAGGGCGACCGGATCGCCGTGATGATGCCCAATATCCTGCAGAACCCGATCATCGTCTTCGGTATCGTCAAGGCCGGCATGATCGTCGTCAACGTCAATCCGCTCTACACGCCGCGCGAGCTGACGCATCAGCTGAAGGATTCGGGCGCAGTCGGGATTTTTGTACTCGAGAATTTCGCCCACACGGTGCAGGCAGTGCTGGACAAGGTGGCGCTGCGGCGGGTGGTCGTGACCAGTATGGGGGACATGCTCGGGCTGAAAGGTCACCTGGTGAATTTTATCGTTCGCAAGGTCAAGAAACTCGTACCGGCCTGGTCCATTCCCCATGCCCGGAGCTACGTGAGTGTGCTTGCCGATGGCGGTAAAGTCAGTTTCCGGCCAGAGGCGTTGACACGCGGCGATATCGCTTTTCTGCAATATACCGGCGGCACGACGGGTGTGTCCAAGGGCGCGGTTCTGACCCATGGCAATCTTATTGCCAATACGATGCAGATGTCCTTCTGGCTCGGCTCGGCTTTTGACAATCGTCCACGGCCGGACCCGTTGCTGTTTGTCTGCGCTCTGCCGCTGTACCATATCTTCGCGCTGACCGTGAACGCGCTGATGGGTATCGCCTGCGGCGGTCATAACGTGCTGATCGCCAATCCACGCGACATTCCGGGTTTTGCCAAGGAGCTGTCGCGCTACGATTTCAACATCATCATCGGCCTCAATACGCTTTTTAACGCGTTGATGAACAATGAGGCCTTCCGCAAGCTCGATTTTTCCCACCTGCAATTGACCTTTGGTGGCGGCATGTCGGTGCAGAGGCCGGTTGCCGAACGCTGGCAGCAGATCACCGGCTGCCCGATCATCGAGGGCTACGGCCTGTCGGAAACCTCCCCGGTGGCGACGGCCAATCCGATGAATGCCGCAGAGTTCAGCGGCTGTATCGGTATGCCGATTTCCTCTACGGATGTGGATATCCGAGATGAGGAAGGTCGCAGCATGCCGCTGGGCGAGGTCGGCGAGATCTGCATCCGCGGACCGCAGGTCATGGCCGGCTACTGGCAGCGTCCGGAAGAAACCGCACGCGTCATGACGCCGGACGGCTTCTTCCGGACCGGTGACGTGGGCTTTATGGACGCGCGGGGCTTTACCAAGATCGTCGACCGCAAGAAGGATATGATCCTGGTCTCGGGCTTCAATGTCTATCCAAACGAGATCGAGGAAGTCGCGGTCATGCATCCTGGCATCCATGAGGCAGCAGCCATAGGCGTGCCGGACCCGCATTCGGGCGAAGCGGTCAAACTCTTTGTGGTGCGTAAGGACGAGACGTTGACGGAGCAGCAGGTGAAGGATCATTGCGCGGCTAATTTGACCAATTACAAGCGCCCGCGCCACGTTGCTTTCATCGATGAATTGCCCAAATCCAATGTCGGAAAAATCCTGCGCAAGGATTTGCGACCATGACCAAGGGGTGAGGTCGCGATTTTTCTATCAAAGCGATTTGGAATTTCAACTTTATGCGCTAGTTTCCCGTCCGTCATTGGATTGGAGTATGCTCATGCACGCCATCGTCGAACAGCTGAAGTCCACCGTTGCGGCCACTGCCGCCACTGATATTCGCGCCGCATTTGCAAGCGATCCCAAACGTTTCGAGCGGTTTTCCGCCCGCATGGACGATCTGCTGATGGATTACTCCAAATGTGCCGTCAATGATGAGATCATGGTGCAACTGGAAAAGCTCTGCGCCGAGGGTGGCGTGGCGGCCAAGCGCGAGGCAATGTTTGCCGGCGAAGCAATCAATTTCACTGAAGGTCGCGCCGTGCTGCACACGGCGCTGCGCAACCGCGCCAACACCCCTGTCGTCGTTGACGGCAAGAATGTCATGCCTGATGTCAACGCTGTCCTGCATGCCATGTCCGGCTTTGCCGAAGGTGTGCGTCAGGGCACGATAACTGGTTCGACCGGCAAGCAGATCACCGATGTCGTCAATATCGGCATCGGCGGCTCAGACCTTGGTCCGGCCATGGCGACTTTGGCGCTGGCGCCCTTCCATGATGGTCCGCGCCTGCATTTCGTTTCCAATGTCGACGGTGCTCATATCGCCGACACGCTAAAGCTGCTGCAGCCAGAAACGACGCTGTTCATCGTGGCGTCCAAGACCTTCACGACCATCGAAACCATGACCAATGCCGCTACGGCCCGCACCTTCATTGCTGACGCTCTGGGCGAAAAGGCGGTCGGTGATCACTTTGCCGCCGTCTCGACTGCGCTGGACAAGGTCGGCGCCTTCGGCATCGGTTCCGAGCGCGTCTTTGGCTTCTGGGACTGGGTCGGCGGCCGCTACTCCATCTGGTCGGCGATCGGCCTGCCACTGATGATTGCCGTCGGTGCCGATAACTTCACCGAATTCCTGTCGGGCGCTCATGCGATCGACAACCATTTCCGCACGGCGCCTTTCCGCGAAAACCTGCCGATGCTGCTGGGCGCCATCGGTTATTTCCACCGCAATGTGCTCGACTATCCGACCCGTGCCATCCTGCCCTACGATCAGCGCCTGTCGCGCTTCCCGGCCTATCTGCAGCAGCTCGATATGGAATCGAACGGCAAGGGCGTCACACTGGACGGCACGCCGGTCAAGGGCAATTCTGGCCCCGTCGTCTGGGGCGAGCCCGGCACCAATGGCCAGCACGCTTTCTACCAGCTGATCCACCAAGGCACGAGCGTCATTCCGGCTGAATTCATGATCGCAGCCAAGGGGTTCGAGCCCGAACTGCGCCACCAGCACGAGTTGCTGATCGCCAATTGCCTGGCGCAATCGGCGGCGCTGATGAAGGGCAGGACTCTGGAAGAAGCAAAGGGTCAGCTTCTGAAATCCGGCATGGACGCGGCCAAGGCCGACCACATCGCCCCGCACCGGGTCTTCACCGGCAACCGCCCATCGATCACCTTCGTCTACGAGCAATTGACGCCGTTCGCGCTCGGTCGGCTGATCGCGCTCTATGAACACCGCGTCTTTGTCGAAGGCGTGTTGTTCGGCATCAATTCCTTCGACCAATGGGGCGTGGAACTGGGCAAGGAACTGGCGACCGGCCTGCTGCCGGTGGTGCAGGGCAAGGCCGGCACTGACGGCCAGGATGCCTCGACGACTGGCCTTGTGGGCGCCTTGAGCCATTTGGCCGGATAAGGAAAACAGCAATTGACCGGGCAAAGACTGGCGATCGTGACGGGCGCCGCACGCGGCATCGGCGCCGCCATTGCCCGGCGTCTCGCCTCAGACGGCTGCACCGTCCTCGTCAGCGATCTCGATGGGGACGGGGCTGAGCTTCTGGCTGGCGAAATCTTGACATCGGGCGGTGCCGCCTTTGCCGCACAGGCCGACATTGCCGATCCGGCTACGTTTCCGCTGTTGTTCGACAAGGCCGAGGCGATTGCCGGCGGCGTCGATATCCTCGTCAACAATGCTGGCATCATGGTGCGCCGGCCAATGGCTGAGATCGACGATGCCATGTTTGAACGCCAAATTGCCGTCAACCTGAACGGCACATTTTTCGGCATGCGCGAGGCGGCCAGACGGATGCGCGAGGGTGGCCGGGTCGTCAACATTTCCAGCAGTGTCGCGGCAATGCGGACCGCCAATTACAGCATCTATGCCGCGACCAAATCGGCAATCGAGACCATGACCTCTATCCTTGCCAAGGAATTGCGTGGCCGAACCATTACAGTCAATGCCATCGCGCCCGGCGCGACGGCAACGGACCTGTTTCTGGATGGGAAGACGCCTGATGCGGTTGGAGCCTTTGCCAAGTTGGCACCGCTGGAGCGGATCGGCACGCCGGAAGAGATCGCTGCGGCCGTTGCCTTCCTGGCAGGCCCTGAGGGCGGCTGGATCAACGGCCAGACCATCCACGCCAATGGCGGGGTGATATAGCACTTCCAGGAAAAGTGCGTAGCAGTTTTCCGTTCGGAAATGCGTAAAAATAAAAAGTTAGAGCGCTTCGGTGCCAATCAAATATGTGGCAAAGCGCTCTAAGGTTTCGGGAAAATGATCGACCTTAAAGGCCGATCTCATGCGCGAAAGGCGGATTGGCGCCGGCGCGGGATACGGTAACAGCCGCAGCCTTGGAACCGAGTGCCAGCGCCTTGGCGATCTGGTCCTCAGACAGCTTGGCCACTTGCTGCTTGGTGAGCAGGTTCTGCATCTTCAGCGAGGCGAGCACGCCAGCATCGAACGTGTCGCCGGCGCCGACCGTATCGACAACAGTTACCTTTTCGCTTGGCACTTCCACCTTGTGCTCCGCGGTATAGCCAACGGCACCGTCGGCCCCACGCGTTACGACAACAAGCTTGGCGCCGTGATGCAGCCAGTGGCGGGCAAGCGTGTCCTCGTCGCCCTCAAGCCCGAACCATGCCAGATCCTCATCGGAAAATTTGACGATATCGGACAATGCGGCCATGCGGCGGATGCGGGCCATATGGGCGGCCTTATCCTTGATGAAGCCGGGGCGAATATTGGGGTCGAGGGAGATCACCCGGGTGGCGTGCTCGCGGTTAAGCAGCGCCTCATAGGTGGAACCACAGGGTTCGGGGATCAGGCTGATGGCGCCGAAATGCAGCGCTTCGCAATCGTCGCCAAGCGTTGGCAGATCGGCTTCGGTGATCATCCGGCCGGCGGTGTTTTCATCGTAGAATGCGTAGGAGGCGTGGCCGTCGACCAGCTTGACGAAAGCAATCGTCGTTGGCCGCGACAGGGTGGCGCAGTAGCTGAAATCCACATGGCTCGCCCGCAGTGTCTCGCGCAGGATGTCGCCCATCATATCGTCGGACAGGCCGGTGAAAAAGCCTGCTGCAACGCCGAGCCGGCCAAGCGCAATGCCGGTATTGAAGACCGCACCGCCGGCATAGGGCGAAAAGCCTCGCTCGCCGAGCGTGGTTTCGCGCGGCAGCATGTCAATCAGGGCTTCACCGCAACACAGGATCATTCTGACCTCCCAATCCGGATCTTCAGATAAACTTCAATCGATTTAAATCATTGAGCGAAGAATTGCCAGCCCTTGTGGCAATTCTTCGCTACCTCTCAGCCGAGCGTGGTGACGCCGCCATTGCGGCCAGACCATTCGAGCGGGGCATCCAGGAAGGATTCGACTTCCGACAGGGTCTTGTCGTCGAACAGCTTCTGCTGCTTGGCCACTTCAAGGACATTGCGCCAGGTAGCGATGTAGTGAAGCCTGACGTTGCCCTTCTCGAAGCGCTGATGCGCTTCCGGGAAGATGCCGTAAAAGAACAGGGCGATGCCATGATCGACCACACCGCCGGCGGCCCGCACGGCATCGATGAAGGTGAACATGCTGCCGCCGGCCGTGGTCAGATCCTCAATGACGAGTACCCGCGCGCCATCAGGCATGTGGCCTTCGATCTGGGCATTACGACCGTGGCCCTTGGGCTGCTTGCGCACATAGATCATCGGCAGCGACAGGCGGTCGGCGAGAAGGGCTGCGAAGGGAATGCCGGCTGTCTCACCGCCGGCAATACAATCGAACTGCTCGAAGCCGGCGTTGCTGAGCAGCGTCGCAGCTGCGAAATCTATCACTGTGGAGCGGATACGCGGATAGGACAGCAGCTTGCGGCAGTCGATATAAACGGGGCTGCGCATGCCTGATGCCAGCTTGTAAGGCTCGCTTGCGTTGAAATGCACCGCCTTGATTTCCCAGAGCATTTTTGCGAGCAGTTCCGCCATGATGGCGGGATCGGAAAAGGAAGTCTGGATCATCGGCGCTCCTATCTGGTAGCCTTGGAATTGCTCAAAATCTGGCTCTTCCGGCGTTGGCGAATGATCCGTCGCCGCAGGCGACATCTACATCTCACCCTTCCAGCGACTGATCGTCATGCCCATAGCAGGAAGCGACGGGGCAGGCCAGAGGAGAAGCTTGACGGTCGGACAGGAAATGCCGCCTATGCCAACAGGGACGCTCAAGCCCGATCTGCGCCGGTAGCACTGTCGTCATGCCAGCTCGCAAGCGCCAGTTCCGTCCGGTTGCGACCCTGCCGCTTCGCCGCGTAAAGTGCGTCGTCGGCAAGACTGAGGATTGCCTCGAACGTCAGGCCGGAGGCTATGCCGTAAGCGATGCCGATGCTTGTTGTCGCAGAGATGCTTTCGCCATTGACGTTGATTTCGCGGTCCTGGAACTGGCGGCGCACCTTTTCGGCAATCCATTCGGCGCGGCCGGGTGCTGCGTTTTCCAGGACGGCTGCAAATTCCTCGCCACCCATCCTGGTTATGCTGGAAAGACCCGTCGCCGATTTCAGCTCCATGGCGATGTTGCGGATCACGTCATCGCCAGCGGCATGACCATAGCGGTCGTTGATCGACTTGAAGCGGTCGATGTCGAACACCAGCACGGCCATGTCTTCATGGAAGGTTTTCGATCCGTAGGCGTCGAAAAGGGCGCGGCGGTTGCCAAGGCCGGTCAGGGCGTCCGTCAGCGCATCGCGCCTGTGGCGCGCGGTGATCCGCGCTTGATGCATCGTCAGGGACAGAGCGCCTATGCCGGTCATGCCGCCGATGCAGACAGCCATGTTCAGATCTTCCGTCCAGCCTGACGGCGCAACAGCGAGGTCCCATACGCCCTTATGGATCAGAGCCAGCGCGCAGGACAGGAAGGAGGCGCTGGTGATGCCGTAAAGGGCGGCCATGCTGCTCAGGACGCCGGGCGATTCAGCACGTGCGAGCCAGTATTGGCGGGCGATTGCCAGCATGATGACGGCCGTGATGGTGTTGAGCAGAATGAAGCCGATGCCGCCATAGCCCGACAGAAACGCGCCCGCGAGCAGAATGGCGGCAGAAGCACAGAAGACGATCAGACGCGGAACCGGGAAATGACCCGTGCGAAACTGCCGGGCGGCGGCATGCAATGTCAGGAAACCTGACGTCATCAATGAGCAGGCCAATGCCGCCATGCCTCTTGAAGGTGATGCCGTAAACACACTGTAGCAGATGATGCCGAGCATGGTGAGAGAAAGCCCAACGGCCCAGCTCAGGAGAAACGAGACTTCCCGGCGCGCAATCCAGGTCCCAAGGAACGTGAAGAGAAGGCAGAAAGTGGAAACGCCCAAGGCAAGTAGGAGAGAACTGATGTCCAGCATCATGCTTACCCTAGAGAAGAATGAATGGATCCCAGTAATGCAGTCATCGCATACTCCCGGGAAAGATCGAAAATCCAATATTACCTGCAACGCAATGTTTTTACTGGTACTTCCTTCCAAGCACTTCTGATTGCAGCGTGCGACAACGGGTTGTGAAAGTCAAACTTTTTCTACCGCGCTGCAGCATGCCACTCCGATCGTCACAAAATGACGGTCAAATTTCCAAGCATACGCGCCTGCTGTTTGGTAGTATTTCTGTTCTCTAGGAGAATGACTACCAAAAGGTTGCCGCAGGATCATTGGAGGCATTGGAGGTGCCATTTATCCAACGCTTCCTCAGCTTTGATCGGCAACCTATCAGAAACCGTCGTTGTCGACCGCCCAGTGGAGCGGAAACATCGGATCGAATACGGTGACCGGGCCGGCGCCAGTCTCGATTTTGGCGGGGTATGCAACCGGTGTCTCGCGCTTGACGAGGGTGATGGTATCCTCGTTCGGCGCCATTCCATACCAGGCTGGGCCGTTCAGTGAAGCAAAGGCTTCGAGCGTATCGAGAGCGCCATCCTCTTCGAATACATGAGCAAGGCAGCTCATCGTGTTGATCGAGGTGTAGATGCCGGCGCAGCCGCAGCCGCATTCCTTTAATGGATCGACGTGGGGTGCAGAATCCGTGCCGAGGAAAAACCTGCTGTCGCCCGAGGTTGCCGCCGCCCGTAGCGCCAGCCGATGGCTTTCGCGCTTGGCGACCGGCAGGCAGTAATAGTGGGGCTTGATGCCGCCGACCAGAATGGCATTGCGGTTGATGATCAGGTGATGGGTGGTGATCGACCCCGCCAGATTGCTCTTGGCTCCTCTGATGTAATCGATGCCGTCGGAGGTGGTGACATGCTCCATCGTCACCTTCAATTCCGGCAGGCGACGGCGCAGCGGGTCGAGCACAGTATCGATGAAGATGGCTTCGCGGTCGAAAATATCCACCTCAGGCGTCGTTACTTCCCCGTGGACGCAAAGCGGCAGACCGATCTTTGCCATGCGCTCCAGCACCGGCATGGCCTTGTCGAGATCGCGCACGCCGCCGTGGGAATTGGTCGTAGCCCCGGCCGGATAGAGCTTTACGGCGGTAATCAGGCCGCTCGTCTTGCCTTTTTCGACGTCGTCAGGGTCAGTATGCTCGGTGAGATAAAGCGTCATCAGCGGCTGAAAGCGGTCGCCTTTCGGCAGGGCGGCTAAGATCCGCTCGCGGTAGGCCTCTGCGTCCGCCACCGTCACCACAGGCGGCACCAGATTGGGCATGATAATGGCGCGGGCGAAATGCCGGCTGGTATCTGCGATCACCCCTTCCAGCATGGCGCCGTCGCGCAGGTGCAGATGCCAGTCATCGGGGCGGCGGATGGTGAGCGAGGTCATGGCGGATCTCCAGCGGGGCTTAGACGCGATCTCTCGCATTTCCAGGGGAACTAGGAACCGGTTTCCCGTTCGGAAATGCACACAGACAAAAGGCTGGAGCGGCTGTGCCTCTCAAGCCGATTTGTCGATATCACGTTCCTCGCTCGAGGCAAGGGCCATATCGGTATACGGCTTGATTCCCGAAATTGCGATCTTATTCATGATAAAATATAATTAATTTGCTGCATGCAGCCTTTGCGCGCCATATCTGGCGCACGGCACTGTGGACTATATCTGGTTCAATCAGAACCCGAGACACTTTAGGCGATTTTTCCAAGCGGCGGAGCCGCAGTCTTTCGAGCGGCTTCTTCGGCCTGTTCGCGGCGGTCCGCTTCCATCATCTCACGGATGGCCGGCAGGGCACGCTCGAAGGCCGCGACGCAATCCGGATCGAACTGGGTCCCCGCCCGCGACAGAACATGTTCCACTGTCCGTTCATAAGACCAGGCCTGCTTGTAGGGCCGCTCGGAAGTCAGCGCATCGAAATTGTCGGCAATGCAGATGATGCGGCCGGATAGCGGGATGGCATCGCCGGCAAGGCGGTTTGGATATCCCTGGCCGTCCCATCGTTCGTGGTGGCTGGCGGCGATTTCGGAGGCAAGCTGTAGCAGCGAGGAATGGGACTGGGCGAGGATATCGCTGCCGATCTGGGCGTGGGACTGCATCTGACGGTATTCGGATTCTGTCAGCCGGCCCTGTTTCAGCAGGACTGTATCAGGCATGGCGACCTTGCCGATGTCATGCATGGGCGCGGCCAGCTTCAGGTCGATGCAAAATTGCTCAGGAAGCCCCATTTCCCTGGCGATGGCGTGGGAATAGGCCGCGACCCTGAGCGTATGCCGGGATGCCTCGGGATCCTTGTAACCTGCCGCCAGGGTGAGGCGCTCGATGATCTCCTGTTCGCGCTGCCGCAGTTCGCTCACGGCCTTATCCACTTCCCGACGCAGCCATTCGGCTTGTTCGGCAAGCTGACGACGGGCGACCGTGAGGCTGACGATATTCTGGATGCGGGCCTGGAACTCGACCGGATTAACCGGTTTGGTGAGGAAATCGATGGCACCGGCATTGAGCGCAGCCATACGGGTCGTCATGTCCAGATCGGCAGTGATGAACACGACCGGCACTTGTGCATATTTTTCAAAGCGCACGATTTCCGTATAGAGTTCGACGCCATTATAGACGGGCATCTGATAGTCGATAATGGCAACATCGAAATCCAGGTCCGGCAGAGCGGAGAGTACCTCCTCCGGGGTCGGAAAGGGCAGGGCTTCGCATCGGTCGATCTTTTTGACCAGCCGCGTCAGCAGTTTCAAATTCGTGTTGTTATCATCAACAAGCAATATACGCATTACAGCCTCCGCGGCCGTCAGGCCTCTCGGTTTCATTATCCGCAGGCTCCGGTCGCCCGCACCTTGTCAAAAACACCGGCTTCAACTTCCCACCAGTCTCAGCTTCATGGATTGAACCTGCTGCGACAGCCGCGCCACGGCATCAGGTGTTGGTTGTTGTGCCCGAAGCGCGTGGGCAAAGCCGGCAATATCGTTCAGCCCCACATTGACGGCGGCTCCCTTGATCGTGTGCAGCACGCGGTCGATCTCCCGGGCATTGCTCTCGCCCATCGCCCGATGCAAATCGCCGAGCAATTGGCTGGCGTCGTCAAAGAAGGACGCTATCAGTTCCTGATAGATGTCTTCGCCCAGTGCTTCGACCAGTTCGTCATGGCGTGCTTCGTCCAGCGCGTTGAGTTCATCGAGATGCTGTTGCAGCGTCAGCGTTGAATGATCGGCGATGGCAGTGCGATGCGGCATGGCCTCTACCGGCGCTTCGCTTTCTGCTGGTTCGGCTACGATGGTCCGTTCCGCTGGTGCAAAGCTGAGAATGAGGTCACGCAAGCGGTCCATGGTTACCGGCTTCGATTCGAAGCCGACCATGCCGGCGGCGCGGCATTGGCGGCGGTCGTCGTCCGAGGCATTGGCGGTCATGGCGACGATCGGGGTCAGCGCGGAGGCCCCACCGCGTTCAATGATATGGCGGGTGGCCTCGATGCCATCCATGACCGGCATTTGCATGTCCATCAGGATCAAGTCGAAAACATCGCTTTCGGTTTGTTGGACCGCCTCCGCGCCATCGCCGGCCACCACCACGTCCTGACCAAGCTTGGAGAGGAAGCGACTGGCGACCTGTTGGTTGACCCTGTTGTCCTCGACAAGCAAGATCTTCAGTCGTGGCAGGTCCATGGAACGGTGTCTGGAATTCTGGCGAACGTCGTCCTTGCCTGCGGCGATGACGGGTAGTTCGAACCAGAAAATACTGCCGACGCCGACCGTGCTGCTCATGCCCAGTTCGCCGCCTAGCTTTTCGACAATCTGCTTGCAGATCGTCAGCCCAAGGCCTGTACCGCCGTATTTACGGCTGATGCTGGCATCTACCTGGGAAAATGGCTTGAACAGCTTGGCGAGCCCGGCCTCGTCAATGCCGATGCCGGTATCTTCGATTTCGAACCGTAGCATCAGGGCGCTACCGCGATAGAATTCCCGCAATCTTAGCGTAACGACGCCGTTCTGGGTGAATTTGATGGCATTGCTGAGCAGGTTGAGCAGTACCTGGCGCAGCCGGGTCGGATCGGTGCGTACATATAGCGCGTCGAGCGACAGCGGAATATCGAGGAGAAGCTGGTTGCTCTGGTCGTCGGCGCGGCCGCGCATGATGCTGATCGTGCTTTCGGCAAGGCTTGAAATGTCGACGGCGCGCTCTTCGAGCTCCAGTTTGCCGTGCTCGATCTTGGAGTAATCGAGGATTTCGTTGATCACTTCCAGCAGCGCTTCACCCGACGAGCGGATGGTCTTGACGCTTTGCAGCGCGTCGGTTGGCAACTGGGAATATTCCAGCAATTCCGCCATGCCGAGAATGGCGTTCAATGGCGTACGGATCTCATGGCCCATGGTCGCCATAAACTGCGATTTTGCTCGGTTGCCGGAATCGGCGGCCTCATAGGCATCCGACAGTTCCCGGGTCATCGCTTCCAGGCGCCGGCTTGTCTCGCTCACCGACTTCAACTGGCGGCGTAGCGTCACGACGAGAAAGGTGACGGACGCCATCAGCAGGCCGAGCATGATGGTCGAGGTCTTTTCCAGCTCGAACATCGCGTTGCGGATCGTCGCACGCTCGGTTCCGACATAGGCGTTGGTGTAGATCAACAAGTCATTGGTCTGCGTCGAAAGCTTGGCAAGTTCGTCGTCTACCGCCTCGACTTCAGCCTCACCTGGTACTCGTCCACTCTTGAGCGCATCGAAGAAAGGACCGATCTCCGAAACGATTCCCTCGATTTTTTTGAGGTGGTCTGCGACCGTCTTGTCCTCGTTGAAATAGGTCCCGAACTTCGAATCCTTTACGACTTCAACGCGGGAATAAAGAATGTCGTAGCGCATGGTGATCTGCTGCGCGGTCGTTTCTTCGCCTACACGGTCGTCGCGCCGCGCTTCCGCCAGGACATAATCCAGCGTGCGGGCCTCGCGGTCCAACTGATACATCGACCAGACGGCGTTTTCCCTGATGTCGTTGAACAGCAGACGAAAGCGGTCTGAGACATCTTTGAACAACAGCAGAAAGGTCAGCAGCAGCACCCCCGACAGGATCAGCAGGATCATCGTCGTCTTCGGCTGCGACTGGCGCTTGTCGGCCATGACCGGGCTGGTCAGCATCACTGGGCCTCGATCGATTTGATCTGCCAGACGGAGCGGGCGAAATAGGTCTCGGTGTAAAGCGCACTATCCTTGTCGAAGGGATAGATCACCATGAGTGGCCCCTTGTCACGCACCTGCATGGCCTTGCCGTCTGTGCGCGTCGCCAGAATGATGTCTAGATTGGCGACATCCTCGGCCGGAATGACGGCGGAATAGTCGTTTAAAGCCCGAATGGTCACCGCACCGGCTTTTGCACCGGCCGCAGCCAATACAGCACGCAGATACGGACCTGAATACGTGGTGGGACCTTTGGTCCAGGGCGTTTCCAGTGTCACCTTTCGCCCGGACAGCATTTCCAGCATTGAAAGATCGAACACCGCCTTTTTGCCGCTGTTTGAATGGGAAAGCTCGCCTTCGATGATCAGGACAACGGGTCCCTTCGGCATGTCTAGTGCCCTGGCATCAGGCACCAGCACCACACATGCCATCCAGAGGCTAACGAAAAGCGAAGCAGCATATCGGATCATCGGCATCTCGATCCTCAATTTGCGGTAGCAGCGCTGCGGCCGCGATAGTTTGCGATCAGCTGCCGGAAGGCCAGGGCCTCGACCGGTTTCGTCAGGAAGTCGGTGATACCGATATCGCGCGCAGCCTGGCGCAGGCCCGGTTCGCTATCGGCCGTGACCATGATGATAGGCACTTTGTCATAGCGCCCAAGCTGGCGAAGCATCCTGACAAACTGGAGGCCGCTCATCCCCGGCAGGATTTGGTCGACGATCAGGAGATCGAAAAGAGTGTTGTGACAAAGGACGAGAGCCTCGTTCGCATCGGGCTCCACGGTGATTTCGTCATCGGCTACCTTGCGCGCCAGATGCTTCAGGATCATCGCGTTGGTTGCATTGTCTTCAACAATCAAAATGCTCATGACTTCCTCCACTGCGGGCTGTCCGACGCTTTCCAGCCAGAAACGTGCGATCGGCACAGTATTGTCGTCTCTAGGTCTTGCATCGGACTGATCTCGCCATCGGTTCCTGTTCTCGCTCCGATCGCGACATTCTCCCGCCTTAAGTCTTCCCGAAGTCGAGTTCTCGACCCCCCGAGGCAGCCCTTGCATATTACAGGTCGCTGGACATGGTCGGCGGCTTCAAGAACCGTTGTGTCAGGATTGCATGCTGGGTCTTTTGAGGAGCAGCCTGCTTCATGCAGGATCATCTTGTCGCTCGGAACCTCAGCTCAGGCGTTCTTTCTACCAGCGGTGTACTGAAACTAGCTGAAGCAATCGTCTAAAACTTTAGGTTTTCTTGTTTTAGGGCATTCCGGGGACGGCGAGGAAATTTGGATAGGCTGTGGGACACGAGCCTTTCCATTTCAACGATTTGCAATGGCCTCTTCGGGCAGAGCCGATGCCACGAATGCCTCAATCTCCGGTGATCTGCGACAGGCGGCGCAGCAACTCATGCGGCTGGCGAATGAGAATCGCCTTCCGATCGCGCTCAATCACGCCATCCTGGGTCAGGCGCGACATTTCCCGCGATACGGTTTCCCGGCGAGCGCCGATATGTTCGGCAAGCGCCGAGTGGATCACCGGTGGCGCGATCCATCGTTCTCGCGGCTTATCCGGACACAGAGGCTCTGACAGTCGCAAAAGCGTTGTGTAAAGCCGGTGCCGGACGTCCAGATAGGAAAGTTCGCAAAGGCGGGCGTGAAGGACCTGCAGCCGCTTGGTAAGGACTGAGAGCAGGGCGGTACAGACATGGTGGTTTTCGGCGATAAGGCGCTGGAAAACCGGGATCGGCATCAACACGACAACCGAATCTGTCGTTGCCATCAGGCAGACATCATAATTCCAAGGATGAATAGCCACGATTTCGGCGGCTGTGGCGCCGGGGCCAGCGGTGTCGAGAAATAATTCCTTGCCGGAGCCAACCCGCATTGTTGCCCGAAGGTGACCCGACTGCACGATGAAGACTGTTTCTGGGCATTTTCCGTAATCACCAAGAACAGCCCCGGCGGCATATTTGGCGATCGTGCATTGTTTCGACCACGCCCGGTCTTCATCAGGTGTTAAGCCGGCAAAGATCTCCGCCTGGCCGAGCTTTGCCTCGATGTCAGTGTCATTTGTCTCTGGCGTGATCCTGTCTGTCATCGCATCCCTTCGACAAGGCCGTCGCCTCATCTCATGTCGAGATGCAAAAACTGCCCCTCCCTCTGTAATAAGGGGCAGCTGAGAAGCGGTTCAACCCTGTATTTCGACAGGTATTCGCTATTTCTGGGCGAAAACTGGTGTGACGATGCCATTTGCCTTTCAGCCTGGCGTAAAGCCTCAGATCTCGATCGATTCGGCTGCAGCCCCCCAGACATCCGTCAGCACGAACCCGCGCGACAGCGGATCAAAGGCATCGAGTGCAACCTGGTGGATGCCATAGGTGAAGCCGCGTCCGGTTATTTCCGGGATGACGGCCGGCCGTCCGGCGATTTCCGTAACATCATGCAACCCGACCATGAACTGGGAGCCGATGATCGACCGCGACAGGAAGCGATCGCCGGGCTTGACGCGGCCGCGCGCATAAAGCGTAGCGAGATTGGCGGAATTGCCGGTGCCACACGGCGAGCGGTCGACCCGGCCCGGCCACATGGTGGTGCAGGTGCGCACCGCGCCGTCGGGGTCTTCATCGCGGAACATCACATAGGCCAGCCCCGAAATCGCCGGGATCTCGGGATGGACGATGGTGTGGCGACGGTTGATCTCGCTTTTCAGCAGCATGCCGGCTTCCACCAGCCGCCGGGCATTGCCGGGTTCAATGGTCAGGCCCAGTTGCCGCACGTCGACCAGCGCGTAGAAGACGCCGCCATAGGCAAGGTCGAAGCCGATCTTGCCCCAGGCTTCGGTCTCGATATGCGCATCCAGTTCATGCACGAAGGACGGGACCATGGTCAGCGTCACGCTGTCGCAATGGCCGTCCTTGCAGGCAGCGACCGCCTTGACCAGACCAGCCGCGGTATCCAGCATGACGACCGTTTCCGGCTCCTGCATCTCGATCATGCCGCTTTCAAGCAGGGCCGTCGTTACGCAGATCGAATTGGAGCCGGAACTGGCATGCGCCTGGTCAGGCTGGAGAATGACGAAGGCCGCATCGGCTTCAGCGTTCTTAGGCGGCAGCAGCAGATTGACTGAACCGATCGGCGCGCCGCGCGGCTCCAGAACCAGGAAATGCCTGAGTTCCTTGCCCTTCGGATCGGTGTTCAGCCAATGCAGTTGGTCGGCCACGGTCTGCCCAGGAATGGTCGGAACGCCGCCGATGGCGACCTTGCCGATCTCGCCCTCGCAGTGAACGTCGAGCAATTGCATCATCCGCTTCCATCGCATCGCGGCTCTCCCTGTTCGGCTCGTATGTTTACCGATCCCATCGGCTTTATTGGATAAGGCTGATGTACCGGATAAATTCGCAAATCCCAATCAATTCGAAGTGGTAATCATCCGGCAGGCATCACTGTGCCACGGTGTCTCCCACCGAGGTCACGGTGGAGCCAGCGCTTTGCCCGAGCCGCTTCAACTGGTCGCCGTAATTGCGCCGTGTGCGCGGGTCGAAGATAAGGATCGGGGCGCTGATGGCTGTCGTCGCCGCCTGGCCGATCGTGTTGGTGGCCCCAATCGTAACGGCACCGATGGCTTCGCCGACACCGACCTGCGAATCGGTCACGGTCTGCCCGGCAATCAGCCGATCACCGATCAGCCGCACCACTTCAGGGCTTTCGGCAAACTTGCCGTGATTCAGCTTGTCGCCGGTCTTCAGCTTGGTGAGGTCGAGAACAGTGATACCCGCCTTCTCAAGCGCACTGCGATAGGGCTCGTCGGTTGGATTGATCTGCCCGAGTCGGTCGACATTGCCGGAAATACGCCTGGAGATGCTGAGCGCTCGGTCGTCGCGCGACACGAAGAGCGTGAAATGCGGCGGCTTTTTGCCAAGCGCCTGGAACTGCTTGCCGAAGACGTCGACATCCAGGTCCGGCGAGGCCAGAATGACGTTCTTGATCTTTGGATTGACGCTGCCGTGGCGGATCGCCATCTGCCGCAAGGCTTCCACCGCGAGCCAGGAGCCCATCGAATGGGCCATGATGGTCACGTCAGCCACCTGCGGATCGCTGGTCATGCGGGTCAGCATGTCCTCCAGCGCGTCGCGGGAATAATTGGTGCTTTCCTTGTCGTAGTTATAGTCGAAGATGCTGGCGCGCGACGGCCAGGTGAAGACGATCGGCACCACATCCGTGCGCGAATCATGCACGATCTGCGCGAAGCGATAGACCGAATCCTCATAGGTATTGTTGAAGCCGTGCACGAACAGCAGCACGCGGCGCTTGCCGCGTTCATGGGTATTGAGCCAGGCCCGGCGCTGCTGGTCGTTCTGGATAGGCTCGACGGAAACGGTGGTAAAGTCCTTGCGCGGATCCGGCGGCAGGCGCTTTGGCCACTGCACTTCACCGACCTTACGGCTGGCATCGGGTGGAATCGAAATGGTGACTGCATCGACCATCAAGCCGGTGCCGCGCTCGCCGCTGAACAGGATCGATTTGTCGGTCGCCGGCGCGCGGGTGGTGGCCGCCAGCAGGCTGACTTCGCTGACATGGGGCGCTGCGACCGGGCCAAACGGCTTCATCACGCCGACCGCCCTTGAGGCACAACCAGCCAGAAACAGGCCGAGCATAAGCATTGCGAGCGTTTTTGTCACAGCACATGTCGAGAACGGCGGTACGGCATGCGATCTGGTCATTCTCGGGTCCGGTACTTGTCCGCCCAAGGTCCGCATCATGCAGACCGGAACAGGTGTCGAGACCGGTTTACCGTCATCACCCGCCGAAGACCAGCGCAATTTTAACCGCGCATGCTGCCCTTCTCGCGCAGCGCCTGATGCCAAGAGAGGGCTTCCTCCAGAATATGCGGCGTATGCCCGCCGCGGCTGACTGCCCGCTGGTAATAGTCGTCAAGCGCTTCGCGGTAGTTAGGATGCACGCATCTGTCGATGATCAATCGCGCCCTTTCCCGGGGTGCCAGGCCGCGCAGGTCGGCAAGCCCCTGTTCGGTCACGACAATGTCGACATCGTGTTCGGTATGGTCGACATGGCTGACCATCGGCACCACGGAGGAAATTGCCCCGTTCTTGGCAATGGATTTGGTGACGAAGATCGAGAGATAGGCATTGCGGGCGAAATCGCCCGAGCCACCGATGCCGTTCATCATCTGGGTCCCGCCGACATGGGTGGAATTCACATTGCCGTAGATGTCGAATTCCAGCGCGGTGTTGATGCAGATCAGGCCGAGCCGGCGGATCACCTCGGGATGATTGCTGATTTCCTGCGGCCGCAGCACGAGGTGGTGCTTGTATTCCGCCAATTTCGGCAGGACTTTCTGGTACATCTCCGCCGAGAGCGTGATCGATGATGCGGAGGCAAAGCTCATCTTGCCGGCATCGATCAGCTCAAAAGTAGAGTCCTGCAACACTTCCGAATACATTTTCAGATCATGAAACGGCGTATCGATAAAGCCATGCAGCACGGCGTTGGCGATGGTGCCGATCCCCGCCTGCAGGGGCAGGAGGTCGTGGCCCATCCGGCCCTGGCGCACTTCTTCCAGCAGCAATTCGATCAGATGGCCTGCGATCGCCCTGGTATCGTTGTCAGGCGGCTGGATGGTGGCCGAACTGTCGTGCTTTTCCGAAACGACGATGGCGGCAATCTTTTCTGGTGGGATCGGGATGTAGGGCAGGCCCACCCGGCTTTCGGGGGTGACGACCGGGATCGGCATCCGCGCCGGGCGCTTCGAGGGGATGTAGATATCGTGCAGGCCTTCCAGCGTCGTCGGTTGCGACAGGTTCAGCTCGATAATTACTTTCTTGGCCAGAATGGCAAAACTGGCGGAATTACCAACGGATGTGGTCGGCACGATGCCGCCATGCTCGGTAATTGCCACGGCCTCTATGATGGCGATGTCGACAGGCGCGATCTGGCCCGTACGCAATTGCTCGACCGTTTCCGACAGATGCTGGTCGATGAACATCACCTCACCGGCATTGATCGCCTTGCGCAGCGCCGGGTCAGACTGGAACGGCATGCGCCGCGCCACGACATGGGCATCAACCAGCGTCTTGTCTAGATCGTTGCCGAGCGAGGCGCCGGTCATCAGGGTAATCTTCAGGGGGTGCTTGCGCGCGCGCTCGGCGAGCGCCAGCGGCACGGCCTTGGCCTCTCCCGCGCGGGTAAAGCCGCTCATGCCGATCACCATTCCGTCTTCTATCATCGCGGCGGCCTCATCGGCGGTCACCAGTTTGTCCATCAAGGGTCTGTGGCGAATACGATCCCGCAACATCTTAATCCATCTCCTGTCGACTGGCGCCGCAAAGCGGCGGATCTGTCAGTTCGGTCTAACGGTTCTATCCTGATCCCGAACGTGCGTGAGACGGCAACTATTTGTGAGAATTATATTATTTTCAAAAATACGCGCACACGTCGATCCCGGGAGGACCTGACGCGATAAAACGCGATCACCGCCGGCGCAGCATTGACATAACTCAAGTCAAGAAAATTGTGCGCCGCGCGAACCGGGAAAGGCAGGCGGTTACCAAAAGATGCGGGAGGAAATCGGTTTCCGGGTGATCACTCAGGCTATGATGCCTGTCAACGCGCTCAGGCTGTGGGGGCGGGGGCCGCACCGGAGGAGGATTGGGTCGCAGAAGTAGAGGTTGCCACATCAGCCGCCGCTGTATGGCCAGCGGCAACCGCGCCATCGTGTTGCGCAAATCCTGAAACAGGTTTGACGGACTTGCTGCCGGGGTCAGATGGACTGCCCGTCAGACCATCTGCTGCGCCTGTGTCCCGAGTGTCCGCGATCGTGTCATAGGCATTCTGAGCGTGGGGCAAGGGCACTTCTGGCGACATGCGGCCGGTGTCGAGCAGCGTGAACAACACCAGTGCCGGCGGCTGAACGACGTTTAAAAGCACCTTGTCGAGCACATTGTCACCGTGCCTGGCGTCACGCGCGAGATTGAAAGTCTCCTTTTGAGCAAGACTCAATCCCTCAAGCGATATCCCCCCCTCCGACAGGGCGGAGAATGTATCGTCTTTGGATGCGGGAAGCGGAGTATTTGACGAATTTGTCGGGACAATCATGCTTGAGCCTCACACGGTATCAAGCGGGATATTAACAAAGCCCGGTATGCATTCGGCTAAATCAATAGTTAAAATTTTAACGACCAGGAAAATCGCTGGAAAATCAGGCGCACGAAGCAATTGTAGCAACGCTTCGATTGAAATGATGACTGATTTTAAAAGGAAGAGGAATGGCGCACCCGAAGAGATTCGAACTCCTGACCCCCAGATTCGTAGTCTGGTGCTCTATCCAGCTGAGCTACGGGTGCGTCTGCCGTCGGTGTTTCCGTTGGCGTGCCGATCCTCTAAAACGAGACGAGTTTGAATGCAAGCAGAATCGATCAAAAAAATCAGGTCGATTTTCAGTTTGCCGCTAAATGCATGATGGCAATGGCATTTAAGGCTCGAGCTTTGCCCCGGTCCGGCGCCGGAACGCATCAAGCGCCACGGGGCGATCGGGAATCTCGATCCGGAACTGGGTTCCGGGAGAGGGTTTTTCCATCAGCGCAATGGTGCCGCCATGCGCGAGAACGATTTCACGGGCAATGGCCAACCCAAGCCCGGTGCCGCCGGATCTTGTAGAACCTCTGAACGGTGTAAACAGGTTCTCACGTGCCTTGCGCGGCAGACCAGGGCCATTGTCGTCGACAGTTATGGCGACCACGCTGCCGATCCGGTGGGCCGAAAGGGTAATGCGCGGTGTAGCGGTCGTCATGTCGGGCAGGGCGGCAGACAGGGCCTGGGCGGCATTGCGGCAGAGATTGTGGATCACCCGAAACAACTGTTCACTGTCGGCGTCAATTTCGATTTCGGCAGAGATCTGATCGATGAAGTCGATGCCCTTGTCGAGGGCGAGAATGTCCTGCACGTCCTGACTGAGCGTTACGAGAGGAAATAGCCGTCGGCGCGGTTCCGCTTCCGAGGCCTGCCCATAGGCAAGCACCTCGCTGGTATAGCCGACCGCCCGGTCGATGGTGCGCACGAGCTTGGGCGCAAAGCTCTTCACCATCGGATCCTCGACGTCCACGAGCCGGTCGGACATCAGCTGCGCTGAGGCGAGGATATTGCGCATGTCATGATTGATCTTGGACACGGCCAAGCCCAGATCCGCCAGGCTCTTCTGTTGGCGCAGTGTCTTTTGCAGGTCCTCTTGCATCTGCGCCAGATGGCGGGCGACAAAGGCGAGCTCATCACGCCCGCTGACCGTCTCCATAATCCGCTCGGGATTTTCAGGATCGCTTGCAAAGGCCTGGATGTTGCGACTCAGCCGGCGAATCGGGTTGATCAGCATCCGGTTCAGCGCCACGAACAGCAACAGGCCTGTTATGACCGAAATAAACAGCGAGACGAAGGCAATGCGTGTCGCAAAGGCCAGCAGGCCGCGATGCAACATGGCGTCTGACATCACCACCTCGACCTGCATCGAGGTTTCGCCGATCGGACCGGAAACGCTGATCAGTCGGTTGCCGCCAAAGAGTAGCGTGTCCAGCGCGTCCTTGATCGCTGTCAGCGTATCGACATCGGATATATCGTATTGCCCATCGACTTCCTGCGGCATGTCGGCCATGGCCAGCAGGCGTGAGGTTCCGTCCTTGCGCAAAGCGATCGCCTTGGTGCCGGTGGCGAGCAGCGTATCGGCCTGGACTTCCTTCGGCAATTCCGGCGGCTGCAGCCCGTCGATGACCACGGCGGCGGCTGCCGCCTTGTTAATGTGGTTTTTCAGCCAGTTCAGCCGCATGGTGGCGATAGAGGGCGCGAAGATCAGGACCTGTGCCGCCAGCACAAAAATCACCGTCAGGACCAGAAGCTTACCCGAGAGACCACGCAGCCGGCTGGGCATGGCCGCGACGGCCGGGGGCCTCTTTGCGTCCTGTGCCCTTCGCATCCCCATCCACTCGCCTCGTTTTTTGGGTCGGATATTCCATAGCGCCACCGCTTCGCGAACCATTTGATCGCTTCTCCCTGGATTTCCACTTGGCTTGGGTTCCATTGAAGACTACGACGCAATTCAAGAAGCAGTTTTATGCGCGCCGCACCATATCATGATCGCCGTGTTTGGCAAAATGCGGCGCAGCAAAGATTTTATAGCGGTATCGCCAGTATTCGTCGGTCTCTATATCGACCTGAAAACGCTTGTAATCCTTCGTTTGCGCGAATTTTGGGGAGTGGTTTCGAGGCGGCAAGATTGACTCTGTGCCTTATCCTCCGTATAAGCCGCGCGGCTTGCACAGGTTTCCCGTTCTGCGGGCCCGTACTGCATGCTTATTCCCAACGCTCTTGCAATTCGTTGCAAACCTAAGAAGGGCCGCACACCGCGGTATTAAAATAAATGAAGCGTACCTACCAACCGTCCAAGCTCGTTCGCGCTCGCCGTCACGGCTTCCGTGCTCGCATGGCAACCAAGGGTGGCCGCAAGGTCCTCAATGCACGCCGCGCTCGCGGTCGCGCAAGCCTTTCGGCTTAAGACCGGATCGGCCCGATGAAAGCGCCGGGCTTATGACGTCACCGAAGACATCCAAAACTGTCGGGCGGCTGAAAAGCCGCCCGCAGTTTCTTGCCGTTCGTGCCGGCGAACAGCGCAAGGGGCGCTATGTCCTGCTGGAAGTTCTGGATCGGGGCGAACCCGATACGCCGCCTCGCGTTGGTTTCACCGTTACCAAGAAACACGGCAATGCCGTCGCGCGCAATCGCATGCGCCGCCGGTTGAAAGAAGCGGTGCGCACCGCAGCAGGCTTTGCAATGCAGCCCGGACATGACTATGTGATCGTGGCGCGACGTGACGTGCTGGCCGCCCCCTTCGCGGAGCTTCAGGCCGTTCTGCAGCGTCGCATTCTAGAAAAATCCAATGTTCGGCGTCCCGATGCGGCCCGGTCCAGGAAAGTATGATGCAAAACAACCGCAATTATCTCATCGCGATTGCACTGTCGGTGATGGTCGTCCTGGGCTGGCAGTTCTTCTACATGAATCCGCGGATCGAAGCGCAGCGCCAGGCCGAACTGGCCCAGCAGGCGAAAAATCCGGCTGCCAAGCCGGCAGAGGGCGCGGCCGTCAATGGCGCGCTGCCCGGCCAGACTCAGGCAAACGCTACGGAAAGCCGTGAAGAAGCCGTTGCCAAGACGGCACGCGTCGAGATCAACACCGAGGCACTTGCCGGTTCGATCAACCTGACCGGCGGCCGCCTCGACGATCTCCGGTTGAAGGGCTACCACGAGACCGTCGACAAGACGAGCCCGATCATCACCCTGCTCAACCCGGCCGATACCAAGGACGGTTACTTTGCCGAAGTCGGTTTCATCGGCTCGGAAAAGTCGGGCAGCGTTCCCGGCCCCTCGACCGTCTGGACCGTCAAGGACGGCCAGGTGCTGACAGAAACGACACCGGTCACGCTCACCTATACCAATGATGCCGGTCTCACTTTCAGCCGCAAGATCTCGGTGGACAAGCATTACATGTTCACCATCGAAGACACGGTGAGCAATGGCGGCAGCGCCGAGGCAAGCGTTGCGCCTTATGGCCGCATAACCCGCTACAACAAGCCGGCTGTCGCCTCGACCTATGTTCTGCACGAAGGCTTCCTCGGCGTGATCGGCACTGGCAATAGCCTGACCGAAGCCAAATACGCCTCGATCGAAAAGGGTAATGAGACCAACGCCAAGGCAACCGGCGGCTGGCTCGGCATTACCGACAAGTACTGGGCCGCTGCCCTGGTGCCGCCGCAGACGCTGGCTTACGATTCGCGCTTCTCGCATTTCACCGACGGCCAGGCTCGTTTTCAGGCCGACTACAAGAATGACGCGGTAACGGTCGCGCCCGGTCAGTCGCAGACGATGAAGACCCTGCTGTTTGCCGGTGCCAAGGAAGTGCCTGTCATCGACAGCTACGAGACCTCCTATTCCATCCCCGGTTTCGACCGGATGATCGATTGGGGCTGGTTCTACTTCCTCACCAAGCCGATGTTCAAGCTGATGGACTTCTTCTTCCGTCAGGTCGGCAATTTTGGTGTGGCGATCCTGCTGACGACCATCGTCGTCAAGGCACTGTTCTTCCCGCTGGCCAGCAAGCAATATGCCTCGATGGCCAATATGAAGCGCGTCCAGCCGAAGATGGAAGAACTGAAGGCCAAGCATGGCGACGACCGCATGGCCCTGCAGCAGGCAACGATGGAGCTGTACAAGACCGAGAAGATCAATCCGGTGGCCGGCTGCTGGCCGCTGCTGTTCCAGATCCCCGTGTTCTTCTCGCTCTATAAGGTAATCTACATCACCATCGAAATGCGCCATGCGCCGTTCTTTGGCTGGATCCGCGATCTCTCCGCTCCCGACCCGACCAGCTTCGTCAATCTGTTCGGCCTGCTGCCGTTCGAGGCACCTGCCATCGTGCATCTCGGCGTCTGGCCGATCATCATGGGCATCACCATGTTTGTGCAGATGCGCATGAACCCGACGCCTCCGGATCCGACCCAGGCCATGCTGTTCAACTGGATGCCGCTGGTCTTCACCTTCATGCTCGGTTCTTTCCCGGCTGGTCTGGTGATCTACTGGGCCTGGAACAACACCTTGTCTGTGGTACAGCAGTCGATCATCATGAAGCGCCACGGCGTGAAGATTGAGCTGTTCGACAATCTCAAGGGGCTTTTCCGGCGAAAATCCGCTAAGGCGGAATAGTCAGGCGAACCCACACTACGCTTCTGCCCTACACCATCATGCGTCAAAGGCGCATGATGGTGTCATAGTTTAAATTCGACGCATAATTTTCCCCTTTAATCCGTGGCGATTGGAGTGGAAAATTATGCAGTGGCACCGTCATCCATCAGGTTGGTGCTTTGCTTCAGGAGACAATGCGATGACCGCAACACAGGCGTCGAGCGACCAGCCGCTGTTCGGCAGCCCATGGATTTTTATCCGGGGCGTGCCGGCGATGAAATTCCTGCCGCCGGAAGGGCCCCTGGAGATAGCCTTTGCCGGGCGCTCCAATGTCGGCAAGTCCTCGCTGATCAATGCGCTGGTTGGTCAGAAGGGCCTGGCGCGCACCTCCAATACGCCTGGCCGCACCCAGGAACTGAACTATTTCGTGCCCGATGGTTACAGCGGTGAAGGTGCGGACCTTCCGCCGATGGCGCTCGTCGACATGCCTGGCTATGGCTATGCGCAGGCGCCGAAGGAACAGGTCGATGCCTGGACCAAGCTGGTTTTCGATTATCTGCGCGGACGCGCCACGCTGAAGCGCGTCTATGTGCTGATCGACAGCCGCCATGGCATCAAGAAGAACGATGAGGATGTGCTTGGCCTGCTCGACAAGGCGGCGATGTCCTACCAGATCGTGCTGACCAAGACGGACAAGATCAAGGAAGCCGGCGTTCCGCGCTTGATCGAGGAGACACTTGCGAAGATCAAGAAGCGCCCTGCCGCCTATCCTTTCGTCCTGTCGACCTCATCCGAAAAGGGCAAGGGCCTGGACGATTTGCGTGCCGCGATTTGCGAGACGGTCGGCGTTTCGGCCGAACACAATATCTCGCCCCCTGACGGCCGCCGCTACACGTGAAAAAGCCCGGCGATGGGGGCACTCCATCGCCGGGCACTGCCGAAGTTGAGGGTGGTGGGGATTACATCTTCGGCAGCAGAACCTTGTCGATGACGTGAATGACGCCGTTCGACTGCTTAACGTCGGCGATGGTTACGTGAGCAACGCCGCCATTTTCGTCGGTGAGGGTGATTTTGCCCTTGGATTCCTTGGCCTTCAGCACGCAGCCGCCGACCGTCTTCACGTCATGTTCGCCGCCATCGTCCTTGATCATCTTTTCGATCGCGGTCGACATCGCATCGGCGGCCACCACGTGGCAGGTCAGGATCTTCGTCAGCTTTTCTTTGTTTTCCGGCTTCAGCAACGTTTCGACCGTGCCCTTTGGCAGCTTTTCGAAGGCTTCGTTGGTGGGCGCGAAGACCGTGAACGGACCCTTGCCTTCAAGGGTCTCCACCAGGCCGGCAGCCTTCACGGCAGCAACCAGAGTGGTATGATCCTTGGAATTGACGGCATTTTCGACGATGTTCTTGTTCTCGTACATGGCGGCGCCGCCGACCATAGGGTTCTTGGCGAAGGCCACGGCGCTGCCGGCGGCGATGATCGATGCGGCGGCCAGCAGGCGAAGGGTGGTCTTGGTCATGGGTCTAGGTCCTCTTCCCGGTTAATATGCCCAGTCATGCTGGGCTTGGCTGGCAATGGCCTGTCCGTTTGGCGGCCATGCGCAGCGGGTTGATTCCGTGCCGCTCTGATGAAACAGAAGGCGGCAGTGTCACCGCTGAACTGCGATGACACTGACAAGGACGGAAGGTCAGGGAAAAGAGTTTCAGAAACGGCGAAAAGAAATGATATCGCCACGTAGGCCTTTGTTAAAGAAGGCTAATTTATGGAATGTGCGTCACGCCCGACGCGATGACCGGACCACTTGCCACCCCGGTTGGCGAACCGCCAAAAGGCTCGATGCTGACGGCCAGCGTGACGCCATCCTTGAGACGTGGTCGCATGGTATCGGGCACGAGCACCTCGCCTTCTCCCGATTGCGGCAGGACGCCAAGCGAGCGTGGCGGCTTATTGCCTTCGACCATCCACAATTCCAGCGACTTCTGACCATCGGTGCGTGAAGCGACGGGTGTCACACGAAGGCGTCCGCTCTGGCGGTCGTAGCTGGCGACCAACGAGAGATCGGCATTATGGGTCTGCAGGTCCGCCAGAAGCGGTCGCACGCCATAGCGGTCTTCCCACATGCCAAGCTCGACACCGATGAGGCTGGCCACGGCAATCATGCTGGTCAGCGCCAGGCCGCGCCAGAGGGCGACGGAATGCCAGAGACGGGTCATCGGGCCGCTTTGGCCCGCGCTGCGGCCGTTGAACAGCCGCGCCTCGAGCATCTGGAAATTTTCAGGGCGTGGCAGGTCCACGCCATAGTCGTCGTTGAAATTCGATAGATTCTCTTCCCAGCGCTGCACGATGGCCGCAAACGGCCTGTCGCGTCTCAAGCGAGCCTCGACCTCCATCCGCCCCTCTGCAGACAGTACGCCGAGCACATATTCCCCCGCCAGAACCTCGTCCCTGGAACGGTCCCCCTTGCTCTGATCCGGTGTCGTCATCTTCCCAAGCACTCTCTCAATGCCAAAAGGCTGCGACGCAGCCATGTCCTCATCGTGTTTAACGGTACATCGAACTGATCCGCCAACTCCCGGTAACTAAGCCCCTCCACATAGGCTTGCCGCACGGCGGCGGCACGATCAGCTTCCAACGCTTCCATGCAGCTGTCAATCCGCTTTCCTTCACTGCGCAACGTGGCGCTTTGTTCTGGGTCGGGAGCGCTGTCGGCGATATGCCAGGCCTCCTCCAGTTCGATGGCAGCAGGTGCCCGGCTGCGCATCCGGTCGATACAGTGGTAGCGGGCGATGGTGGCGAGCCAGGCCATGGCGCTGTGGCCGGTTGCGGCGAAACTCTGCGATCGCTGCCATATCTTGACGTATACTTCCTGCATCGCATCTTCCGCTTCGCCTCTGTCCTTCAACAGACGCAGGCAAATGCCAAAAAGTTTCGGGCTGGTCAGCCGGTAGAGCTCTGAAAGGGCGCGGCGCTCCTTCAGGGCGATCTTTCCCAGGAGGGTTGCGATCTCGTCGGTCATTCCTCATCCACTTCGCGCTTCTGATCTGGTGCCCGCCCATCGCCAGGCGATGGGCCAATGATCATTTCGATCAGCAAGACGATCTGGATTATTCCATCCGCCGAATTCTTAGGGTAAAAGGCCCCGAACCAACCGAAGGGATCTTCCATGAGCGCCTCCGAAAGCCAGACTCAGGCACGCCTTCTCGCGCAGGCGCTGCCCTTCATGCAGCGCTACGAAAACAAAACCATTGTCGTGAAATATGGCGGGCATGCCATGGGCAATGCCGAGCTGGGCAAGGCTTTCGCGGCTGACGTCGCGCTGTTGAAGCAGTCTGGTGTCAATCCGATCGTCGTTCACGGCGGCGGGCCGCAGATCGGCGCAATGCTGACCAAGATGGGGATCGAATCGAAATTCGAAGGCGGCCTGCGTGTCACCGACCAGAAGACCGTCGAGATCGTCGAGATGGTCCTGGCCGGCTCGATCAATAAGGAAATCGTCGCCCTGATCAATCAGACCGGCGAATGGGCGATCGGGCTTTGTGGCAAGGACGGCAATATGGTCTTTGCCGAAAAAGCCAACAAGACCTTTGTGGATCCTGATTCCCACATCGAACGGGTGCTGGACCTGGGCTTCGTCGGCGAAGTCGTCGAAGTCGATCGTACCCTGCTGGATTTACTTGCGAAGTCCGAGATGATCCCGGTCATTGCCCCGGTTGCGCCCGGCCGCGACGGCCATACCTACAATATCAATGCCGATACCTTTGCGGGCGCCATTGCCGGTGCGCTCAGGGCCGATCGGCTGCTGTTCCTCACCGATGTGCCCGGTGTACTCGACAAGAACGGCGAATTGTTCAAGGAGCTGTCGGTCGCCCAGGCGCGTGCGCTGATCAAGGACGGCACGATTTCGGGTGGCATGATCCCGAAGGTCGAGACGTGCATCGACGCCATCAATGCCGGCGTTCACGGTGTCGTCATCCTCAATGGCAAGACCGCCCATTCGGTGCTGCTGGAGATCTTCACCGAACATGGTGCCGGTACGCTGATCGTTCCCTGATCCGTCGCATCAGCTATATCATCGCATGAGCGGACCAGAGGCCAGGAGGCGTCTGGTCCGTTTGCGTTTCAGGTCCGCAGGAACAGTTTGAAGGTCCCCCTGCCAACGACAGGGATAAAGGACAGGCCAGACCATCAGGATACCCGCCATTGTCCACCGAAATCCGCAATCAGCAGAAAGGTGTAGACGGCGAAGAGGTGACAGGACAGGAATGCGAGCGCAACCCAGCCGGTCTTTTTGACCCTGTTCGTTGCGCCAAGCTTCCTTTCGCTTAAAGCCGGCTATCCACCGCTTCGGCGAGCGGAATGGCTGGCTGCGCGCCGGCCTTGAGGCAAGCGAGCGATCCGGCGACGGCGGCGCGGTGCAAGGCCTGGTCAAAGGCGACGCCTGCATCGAGGCTGGCGGCGAGATAGCCACAGAAGGTGTCGCCGGCGCCGACGGTATCGACTGGCTCGATGGTCAGGCCCTTGGCTTTTTCAATCTGGCCGTCGCGAATGGCGATCACACCTTCGGCGCCAAGCGTGACGATCAGGATCTGGCCGGTTTCGCCATGCAGACGCAGAAGCGCGGCTTCGCGCTCCGCTGGCCCCATATTGCTCTCGCCGGCCAGAAGCTCGAATTCGGTTTCGTTGGCGATGACGATATCTGCCATCCGGCCAAGCCGTGCGGCGTCTTCGGTGAGCGGGGCAAGATTGAGGATGGTGCGGACGCCTGCGGCCTTGGCCTCATGCAACGCAGTTTCGACGGCGGCCGCCGGGATTTCCAACTGCAGCACCAGGCTGTCGGCCCGGGTCATGGTCTTAATCGCAGCGCTGGCGTCGGCGCTGCTGAGAGTACCATTGGCGCCGGGTACGACGGCAATCATGTTCTCGCCGTCGCCGCCAACCAGGATCAGCGCCGTTCCGGTCGGCCCGGGTACCTTTTTTACGCCTTCGAGATTGGCACCACTTTCATCCAGCAGCGCGAGGGCAGGGGCGGCGAACTCGTCCTTGCCGACAGCGCCGGCCATTTTTACCTCAGCACCGGCGCGACGGGCGGCGAGCGCCTGGTTGGCGCCCTTGCCGCCGGCGGCCGTGGCAAAGCCGGTACCGGCAACGGTTTCGCCCGGCTTCGGCAGCCGGACGGTATTGGCGATAAGGTCCATGTTGATGGAGCCGAAAACGGTGATCATGGGGCGCACTCCTGAAAGAGCATCGTTCCGAAATTCGTATCGGTCCGATGTTTCGAATTTTCGTTTTCGCATCGAGCTTACCCGAAAACCGGTTCCCACTTTTCGGCCGATGCTCTCACGTCGGCCCAAGCGAAATGGACCGACCGATTCGGGCTCTGTTTTGCGGCAGGGATCAGTCTTCGTCAACAAGCCGCAGCTTGAGCAAGCCGGTACGGCTCTCGGCAGACGGGTCCGCCGCGGTTTCCGATTTGGGCGCTGGCTCCTGCGGACCTTCGAAATCCATCGCCTCGATTTTGGCGCCGCGACGGTTCAGCTTGTCGGCCGAGGTGAGGATCATCTCGACATCCTTCTGGGCAGCCAGGAAATGGCTCTGGAGCTTGCGGGTCCGGTCGTCGAGCCGCGTCAGGTCTTCCATTAGATGCACGACTTCGCCCTGGATTAGATGAGCCTGTTCGCGCATCCGCTGGTCCTTCAGCACGGCTTGAATCACCTGGATCGACAACATCAGCAGCGATGGTGAAACGATCACCACCCGCAGCTTGTGGGCGCGCTGGACGATACCTTCGAAATTCTCGTGGATTTCAGCAAAGATCGATTCGGACGGCACGAAAAGAAAGGCCGTATCCTGCGTCTCGCCATGCATCAGGTATTTTTCAGAGATGTCCTTGAGGTGCACCTCCATGTCGCGGCGAAACTGTTGACCAGCTGCCTTCTTCTGCTCCGGCGTGGTCGCATCGCGAATGGCGTTCCAAGCCTCCAGAGGAAACTTGGCATCGATCACCAGCGGCGGCTGGCCGTTCGGCATGCGGATGGTGCAATCCGGCCGCGATCCATTCGAAAGCGTATCCTGGAAGGCATAGGCGCCCATTGGCAGGCCATCGGCGATAATGGTCTCCATCCGCGCCTGGCCGAAGGCGCCACGTGTCTGCTTGTTGGACAGGATTGCCTGCAGCCCGACAACATCCTTGGCCAGCGACTGGATATTGTTCTGCGCCGCGTCGATCACGGCCAAGCGCTCCTGCAGGATGCGCAGATTGTGATGGGTTGATTTGGTCTGCTCGCTGATCGTCGTGCCGAGCCGATGGGTCATCCCATCCAGCCGCTCATTGATACTGCGGTTGAATTCCGATTGCCGCGAGCCGAACAATTCGGCCATGGTCGCCAGCCGCCCCTGCATTTCCGCCTGTGCCTGCATCAAGGCCTCAAGGCGCCGGTCTTCCGTCGCCTGTCGCTCGGCAGCCACTTCCGCGGCAAGATCGAATTCCTGTCGGATACGCAACTTCGCCCAAAGCCTGAGCGACACAAATAACAGTGCCATTGCTGCAAGGCTGGCGCCAAGTGCGCCGAAGCTGACAGACATGCCGTCCACGGAAAAAGCGGGATTTGAAAACAACTGGAGCGTCTGGATCATACCATTACCCTAGCAGATCGTTTTGAAAAAAATAGATCAAAACAAGAACATTTTGAAATCACCCGTGAATGAGAGCCAAGTAATATCGCGGCGCGTTTTATATTAAATAAACCTAAAATTTACCAGTCTTCGCCTTATACTTGTATCCGGCATTGTTTCAGTTCTTGCCGAAACGAGTGGCAAAGCATCAGCAGAACTCGATGATCGGCTATTTTTCAATTCAGGCGGCATGCCGGTTAATTGATGACGACGGTAAAGTGGGAAGGACGGGACATGATTTCATCCGAAGAAAAACAGGCGCTTTCGAAGCGACTGGACTTTATCGGTCTTGATGAGCGGGCGCGGAAAGTCTTGAAGGACCTCGGACCGACGATCCGTGACAACATGAGCGCTGCCCTCGACTCGTTTTACAAACGATTGCGGATGTTTCCGGAGACCGCGCGGTTCTTCCGCAGCGACGAGCACATGGCCGGTGCCAAACGCCGCCAGCAGGAGCATTGGGGCGTGGTCGGCACCGCCAAGTATGACGAAACCTATGTCGAAGGTGTGCAGTCGGTTGGGCGAGCCCATGCCCGGATCGGCCTGGAGCCGCGTTGGTATATCGGTGGCTATGCCGTGCTGCTGAACGAACTTGTCGCTGCCGTGGTACGTGAGCGCTGGCCGAGCAGGTTCGGCAGGGGCGGATCGGACAAGCTGGCGGATGAAATCGGCGTCGTCGTCAAGGCCGCGTTGCTGGATATGGATTATTCGATCTCTATCTATCTCGACATCCTTGAGGATCAGCGCAACCAGGCAGAAATTGCTCGGAAGAAGGCTGAGGACGAGCAGGCGCAAGCGTTGGCGGCTCTATCTGATGCGCTTGCAAGGTTGGCGACAGGCGATCTGGAGCACACCCTGCCATCGACCATGCCAGCCAATTTCCAGAAAATCACTCAGGATTACAACAGTTCTATCAAGAGCCTGGCCGGGACATTGACCACCGTGCGGGCTGCGGGTGAAGAGATCTTCCGCTCCTCCGCATCGATTGCCGAAGCGACTAACAATCTTGCCCATCGCACAGAGCAGCAGGCCGCCGGTCTTGAAGAAAGCACCGCCGCACTGCATGAATTGACCGGCAGCGTTTCCGGGGCAGCCGATGGCGCGCAGAAGGCGTCGCAGGTCGTGCAAGTCACGCTTGAAGAGGCTCGCACTTCTGGTGATGTCGTCACCAAGGCCGTCAGCGCCATGGGAGCCATTGAGAAATCCTCCGAGGCGATTTCCAAGATCATCGGCGTCATCGATGAGATCGCTTTCCAGACCAATCTTCTGGCCTTGAACGCCGGGGTCGAGGCAGCAAGAGCCGGGGAGGCGGGGCGCGGATTTGCCGTCGTTGCCCAGGAAGTGCGCGAACTTGCACAGCGATGCGCCAATGCAGCCAAAGAGATCAAGGGCCTGATTTCGCAGAGTTCCAGCCAAGTGCAGTCGGGTGTCGGGCTGGTCAACAGCGCCGGCGATGCCTTGAACAGCATCATTGCTCGTATTGACGAGATCAATACCATTGTCAGCAAGATTGCCGCCGCGGCCTCCGACCAGTCCGGCAGCCTGAAAGAAGTCAGCGCCGCCATCGGCAGCATGGACAGCATAACCCAGCAGAATGCAGCCATGGTCGAGGAGACCTCGGCCCAGACATCGACCTTGCGCGAGGAGGTTGAGCGGTTGGTCTCCTCCTTGCGGGGCTTCAAGACGCGGGATCTGGAACGGTCGGGCGGTGAAAACCTTGGCCGTCGCCAGGACGATCAGGCGACGAGCATGCGTCGCGCCAGCTGACGGACGCGGACAAAAGCCAGTGACATCTTTGACAGCGCCAGACCGGAAACCGGTCTGGCGCTTTGCTGTTTGGAACTTCCTGTTTTGGAAGATGTGTCGCTGTGTACCGGCAATATCATCTGCCCATCTCCCGGTTATTGCAGATCTTCTGCCCGTCGAGGGAGTGGAGTTCTATATTTATCAATGAAATCAATTGGTTTATGCAGTCGCAAGGCTCGCACAAGTTTTTAAGTACATCAGTTTTATAAGAAAACAATTATGAGGAAAGACTGTTGTAATGTCCCTTGCATCCGCAATGAATTCATCGGTTTCGGGCCTGACAGCACAGGCCACGAAGCTCTCCTCGATTGGCGACAATATTTCCAACTCCAGCACGACGGGCTATAAAGCGACGACAACGGCATTCTCGAGCTTGGTCAACGGCGGCACGTCCGCGACGAACACGCAATCGGTGACGCAATCCGGCGATCTGGCATCGACATCTTCGGAAACGGATCTGGCAATCAGCGGCGACGGCTATTTCGTCGTGCAGGACGATAGCGGCAACATTTTCCTCACCCGCCAGGGCGATTTTTCAGTCGACGAGAGCGGCTATCTGGTCAACTCGTCCGGTTATACTCTGATGGGCTATTCCTACGACAATGGCGAGCCGGCCTCCGTTATCAATGGTTTCGACGGGCTGGAGCCTGTGAAGGTTTCGACCGATACGGTCACGGCCTCTGCAACAACCAAAGGCACGCTAACGGGTAATCTTGATTCGGCTTCCGACATCGTCACGGGCGACACACCGTCGTCTAACGCGACCGATTCCACCTATACATTCAAGTCGTCGGTCGTCGCCTATGACGCCCAGGGGTCTGCGACCCAGTACGACCTCTATTATACCAAGACTGCCGACAACGAGTGGCAGGTGTCGGTCTACCGGAATGACGAAGCAAGCACCGACAACGACACCAGCAGTTTCCCCTATACAAATGGGGAACTAGGGTCGACCACGCTAAGCTTCGACAGCGATGGCTCGCTTGCGGATGGCAGCGAGAGTGCGGTGACTTTCACAGATGCCACCACCGGTCAGACGGTTGCGCTCGACCTCTCCGCCATCACCCAGACCGCGACCAGCAACACCATGAGTGGCTCGGTCAATGGCAGCGCGGCCAGCAGTTCCTCAGATTACACGATCGGCTCCGATGGCGTGATCAGCACCGTTTCCTCTGATGGCACAACGACAAATATGTACAAGATCGCCCTTGCTACGGTAGCAAGCCCAGACAACATGGAAGAAGTCGGCGGCACGGCCTACCGCGTCGATGCCGATTCCGGCACCGTCGTCGTTGGTTTTGCCGGCACCGGCAGCTTCGGCACTATCCAGTCCAGCACGCTGGAAAGCTCCAACGTTGATCTGGCCTCGGAATTGTCAGACATGATAGCGTCCCAGCGCGCTTATAGCGCCAATTCCAAGGTCTTCCAGACCGCAGCCGACATGCTCGACACCGTCATCAATATGGTTCGCTAAAGCATGGACCGGTCGGTGGCCGGTCCACTCTAATTGCGCGAGCGTTGGAAGGTCCCATTCCCTGTCCAACACTCACGCTTTCGTCGCCGCCGCCCATTTCGGTGGTGACGCCCAGCAAAGCCTGCCGTGTGCCCGCACGGCAGGCTTTGCTGCCCTTTGTTTCAGCAAGAGTGTATCAGGCCGGTTCGACGGCCTCGATCTCATAGTGCCGCCGAACGATGTCCCAGGCTTCGGCGGCTGTTTCGACAAAACTCAGCAATTTGACGTCATCAGGCGCAATGGTGCCGAATTCGGCGAGGCTGTCGAAATCGATGATCCGATGCCAGAATTCCCGGCCAAACAATATGAGCGGGATCGGCGCCATGCGCTTGGTCTGGATCAGCGTCACGGCTTCGAACATTTCGTCCAGCGTGCCAAAGCCGCCGGGAAACACCACGATCGCCTTGGCGCGCATCAGGAAATGCATCTTGCGGATCGCGAAATAGTGAAAGTTGAAGGACAGGTCAGGCGTGACGAAGGCATTGGGCGCCTGTTCGTGCGGGAGCACGATGTTCAGCCCGATGGATGGCGCACCGACATCGGCGGCGCCGCGATTGCCGGCCTCCATGACGCCAGGGCCGCCGCCGGTGACGACGACATATTCCTGATAATCGAAGCGAGCGGCATATTCGCTGCACTGGCGGGCGAAGGCGCGCGCCTCCTCATAAAAGACCGAAGCCGCTTCCAGATTGCGCTTCTGCACGTCGTTGCGCGCCGCCCAGGCCGCCTGGCCGGGGGCGGGAATCCGCGCGCCACCGAACATCACGACGGTGGATTTGATGCCGCGTTCTGCCAGCACCATTTCGGGCTTGAGCAGCTCCAGCTGCAGGCGCACCGGGCGCAATTCCTCGCGGCAGAGGAAATCGTCATCCGCATAGGCCAGCCGGTAGGAGGGCGACAGGGTTTGCGGTGTCGCAGGCACGACGCGGGCGCTCTGGCGGTCCGATTGATTGTCCTTCAGCGGTGCCCAGCTGCCGTCGCTCTTCCGCCGCCTGCCATTGCGCATCTTCGCCATCTTGCTGCCTTTCGTCATCTCGGTTCTGGCACCCGACTGTTTCCTCAAATCCGGACGATTTAAGGCAAACGCGGTGCCGCAGGCCGATCGCGCTCAGGTCCGCGCCATGCCCGCGCCGGTAGCGGCGCAGAAAACATGGCATGCGACAGCTGCTGAATGGTTCCCAAGGGCAAGCCAATGCGCTAGAGACATCAGCCAGTCTATCGACGCAGGACCGATCGGATCGGGTCTTGACGTTAGCCAATGAAGTTTAAGGAATCCTCATGAGCGCTCCGGACCTCTCCTCGTTGCAGCAAGTCATCGAAACCGCTTTCGACAACCGCGACACGATCAACCTCTCCACCAAGGGTGAAGTGCGCGACGCCGTCGCGGAAGCTCTCGCCCTGCTCGACCAGGGCAAGGTCCGGGTTGCGACCCGCGGCGAGGACGGCCAGTGGACGGTGCATCAGTGGCTGAAGAAGGCCGTGCTGCTGTCCTTCCGCCTCAACGACATGGAAGTCGTCAAGGGCGGCCCCGGCGCCTCGACCTGGTGGGACAAGGTGCCGTCCAAATTCGAAGGCTGGGGCGAGAACCAGTTCCGTGCCGCCGGCTTCCGCGCTGTACCGAATGCCGTGGTGCGCCATTCCGCCTTCATCGCCCCCAATGCGATCCTGATGCCGTCTTTCGTCAATCTCGGCGCCTATGTCGGTGAGGGCACCATGGTTGATACCTGGGCCACGGTTGGCTCCTGCGCCCAGATCGGCAGCCATGTGCATCTCTCGGGCGGCGTCGGCATCGGTGGCGTGCTGGAGCCGATGCAGGCCGGCCCGACGATCATCGAAGACAATTGCTTCATCGGTGCCCGTTCGGAAGTCGTCGAAGGCTGCATCATCCGTGAGGGCGCGGTGCTTGGGATGGGCGTCTATATCGGCAAGTCCACGAAGATCGTCGACCGCGCTACCGGCGAAGTCACCTATGGCGAAGTGCCGCCCTATTCGGTGGTCGTGTCCGGCACCATGCCGTCGCCCAACACCATGCCGAATGGCCTGCCGGCACCGAGCCTCTACTGCGCCGTCATCGTCAAGCGGGTCGATGCGCAGACCCGTTCGAAGACCGGCATCAACGAACTGCTGCGGGATTGATTATCACGGCGTCCGGGCCGTTCCCGGTCTGGACGCCAGGTCATGCCTGAGCGCCTGGGCAGGTCGATAAAACGACATCCCGGCGCTTCCTGAATTTCGGGGCCTTTTTCTGGTCCTAAGCTCCTATACTGGTCTGACATCGCCATGCCGAAGCCTTCCGCCCCCGCCATCGATCCCGTCGCCAATCTCATCACGCTGATCCGATGCCCGTCCGTGACGCCTGCGGAAGGCGGAGCGCTATCGGCAATTACCGCGATGCTGGAGCCCCTGGGCTTTACCGTCGAGCGCATGATGGCGCGCGAGGATGGCACGCCCGACGTGGAGAATCTTTACGCAAGGCTTGGAGTGGATGGCCCGCATCTGATGTTTGCCGGCCATACGGATGTGGTGCCTGTCGGCAACGAGGGCGACTGGAGCCATCCGCCCTTCGCCGCTGAAGTTGCTGGTGGCGAGCTTTACGGTCGCGGCGCGGTCGACATGAAAGGCGGCATCGCCTGCTTCATCGCCGCTGTCGCCCGCCATATCGAAGCCCATGGCGCGCCTGCCGGGTCTATCTCCTTCCTGATCACCGGCGACGAGGAAGGTCCCTCGATCAACGGCACGACCAAGCTGCTGCAATGGGCCGCGGAAAAGGGGGAGCGCTGGGATGCCTGCCTGGTGGGCGAGCCGACCAATCCGGACCAACTGGGCGACATGATCAAGATCGGCCGGCGCGGGTCGCTGTCGGGCGAGATCGTCGTCAAGGGCGTGCAGGGTCACGCTGCCTATCCGCATCTGGCAGACAACCCGGTGCGCGGCGTCATCAAGCTCGCCGAAGCGCTAATGCATCCGCCTTTCGATCAGGGCACGGACAATTTCCAGCCGTCCAATCTGGAAGTGACGACCATCGATGTCGGCAATGCCGCCACCAATGTCATTCCGGCTCGGGCGAGCGCCAAGTTCAACATCCGCTTCAACGACACTTGGACGGCGGATACGCTGCGCGCTGAAATCATTGTCCGTCTGGATAAGGCGAGTGCCGATCAGACGCTGCGGCCCGGCCGGGCACCGATGCCGTATGAGCTGACCTGGGCCGATCGGCCAAGCCATGTGTTCCTCACTCGCAATGATGCCCTGATTGGCTCGCTGACGGCTGCTATCGCCAAGGTTACGGGGCGCACTCCTGCTCTGTCGACCACTGGCGGCACGTCGGATGCGCGCTTCATCAAGGACTATTGCCCTGTCGTGGAATTCGGCCTCGTGGGCCAGACGATGCATATGGTCGATGAGCGGGTCGCCGTCGGCGATCTCGAAACGTTGACCGGCATCTACAGTGAATTCATCAGCATCTGGTTTGCCCATGCCGGGGCTTAGGGAGGTTGAAATCTACCTGACCGGCCTCTGGCTCCTGCTGAAGGGCGACCGTCAGGGTTTCAACTACTTCGATCTGACGGAACGCGGCGTCAGCCGCTCCTTCTGGTCCATCGGCTGGTCCATGCCAGCAATGATCTTTTCCTGGATTTACTGGTACCGGGCGCTGATCGACGAGATGCCTGTTTATAGCGAGATGCGGGCGCTGTTCTTCCTGCGCATGGCGATGATCGATCTCGCCACCTGGATGCTGCCGCTGGTGCTGCTCGGCTTTCTCTGCCGTTTCTTTGCCCTTGCCGATCGCTTCAATGCGCTCGTGATCACGTCCAACTGGCTGGCCCTGCCGGTTGCCTATGCCAATGCCCTGCTGATTGCCGTGCTCTTGGTTGTTCCCAGCCTCGGGCAGGCGATCGTCCTGCTCTGGCTGCTGTTGTTGCTGGGCCTCGTCGGCGGTGTCTTCCGTCTGGCATCGGCGGTCATCGGCGGCCATACCCTGCTGGTGGTGACAGTGACCCTGCTGATGCTGGTGCCGACCACGCTTCTGTCGGAATTTCTCGAGCGCTTCCTGGATGTGGCGCCGCTTTGATGCGGTCCGGTTTAGCCGATATCGGCAACAGCCTTCGCCGGTCCGTCCTGTTCCAGGTTGGAATAGGGCCGCCAGTTGCCGTCGACAGGGTAATCCACCTGCATGAAATATAGCCCTTCCGGCGGCGCGACAGGGCCGCAGGCCTTGCGGTCTCGGGCTTCAAGCGCTGCGCGCACGTCCTGCGGCGTCATCTTGCCTTCGCCTGCCAGCTTCAAGGTGCCGGCAAAGGACCGGATCTGATTGTGCAGAAAGCTCTGGGCCGAAGCGCGGATCTCAATGAGGTCGCCGTCACGGCTGACATCCAGCCGGTCGAGCGTGCGCACCGGGCTGATTGCCTGACAATGGGCCGAGCGGAAGGTGGTGAAGTCATGCTGACCGACCAGCATCTGCGCCGCCGCATGCATGGCCTCATGGTCAAGCGGCTTCGACACCCACCAGGCGCGATTGGCTTCGAGCGCCAGTCGGGCCGGACGGCAAAGGATGCGGTAGAGATAATGCCGCTTCAGTGCGGAAAACCGGGCATCGAAGGCATCGGGCATCGGTTCGGCAGACAGGATGGCGACAGCTTCCTTCGCCTGCGCAAGATGCGCGTTCAGGGCATTGCGCAGCTTGTAGCCCTGCCAATCCCGCGACAGATCGACATGCGCCACCTGACCGCTGGCGTGTACGCCGGAATCGGTGCGTCCCGCCCCACGGATGGTGACCGTCTCGCCGGTCAGGGAAAGCACGGCCTTTTCCAGGGCGCCCTGCACCGAGGGTCCATTGTCCTGTCTTTGCCAGCCGACATAATCCGTGCCGTCATATTCAAGCACCAGCTTGTAGCGCGGCATCAGGAGGCGGCCTTAGCATCAGGTGGCGAGGCAATGACGGTGCCGGATGCGATCGGCGTTCCCCGCAGAAACTCGATAGCGTCCAACGGTTTGCCACCGGCCTTTTGCAGCTTCAGGAGCTGGATTGCACCGTCAGCGCAGGCGATGGTGAGCGCGCCGTCCAGCACGGTGCCGGGTGCCGTTCCAGCAGGGTAGGGGGTATCGGCAAGGCGGCTCGCGAGAACCTTGATCCGTTCCGGCTTGCCGTGGATCTCGGCTTCGAACCAGGCGCCCGGAAAGGGCGAGAGACCGCGGATATGATTATGCACTGCGCCAGCCGCACGACGGAAATCGATTCGTGTTTCGCCCTTGTCGATTTTGGCCGCGTAGAGCACGCCATCCTCGCTCTGCGGCACAAGCGGTAGCGACCCGGCTTCGAGCTTTGACATGGCCTCGACCATGGCCTCGGCGCCGGCAAGGCTCAAGGCGTCATGCAACTCGCCTGCCGTGATCTCTGTTGTAATCGCCAGCCGGCGCGTAAGCGCCACGGGACCGGTATCGAGGCCCTTTTCCATCTTCATCACCATCATGCCGGTCTCGGCATCGCCAGCCATGATGGCACGCTGGATCGGTGCAGCACCGCGCCAGCGCGGCAGCAGCGAGGCGTGGCCGTTGTAGCAGCCAAGCCTGGTTCCGTTCAGGATTGCTTCCGGCAGCAGCAGACCGTAAGCGACGACCACAGCGACGTCGGCGCCATGCGCCGCAAAAGCCGCCCGGTCTTCTTCCGCCTTGAAATTGGTAGGGGTCAGCACCGGTATTTCAAGCCGCTCGGCGGCCTGATGCACGGGGGATTTGGTCAGGTCCAGGCCGCGACGGCCGGCCGGACGCGGCGGCTGGCTATAAACCGCGATGATCTCATGCCCGGCTTCGGCCAAGGCCGTCAGGGTCGGTACCGAAAACTCCGGTGTTCCCATGAAGATGATGCGCAGAGCCATGAGTGACAACCGATCTCGTTGATGTAACCGACGTTACCCGACAATAACGCTATGTGCGTGTTTCTAAGGTGTTAGACCGTCACTTTCGACTTGGCCGCCTTGGTGAATTTCTTAATCACCATTTCCCGCTTCAACCGCGAAATATGGTCGATGAACAGCGTGCCGTTCAGATGGTCGATTTCGTGCTGCAGGCAGGTGGCGAGCAGGCCGTCGGCCTCGATCAGTTGCTCCTTGCCGTGGCGGTCCAGGGATTTCACCGTGACCGCTGCCGGGCGCTCCACTTCCGCATAGTAATCGGGAATGGAAAGGCAGCCTTCTTCATAGGTGGAGACCGCCTGCGATGAGACGACCACTTCCGGATTGATGAAAACAAGTGGCTGCCGCTCATCGCCTTCCTTGGCGACATCGACGACCAGCAGCCGACGCGGCACAGCAACCTGAATGGCGGCGAGCCCGATGCCGGGCGCGTCATACATGGTCTCGAGCATGTCGTCGATCAGCCGCTCCAGGTCGGCGTCGATCCGCTCGATGGGTTTCGAGACCTCGCGCAGCAGCGGGTCGGGCAAAATAATAATGGGCTTTATCGTCATGGCCCTCCCCATAAACCATCCCGGTTTTCAAGGAAATCAAAAAATGTGGCGGAGCCGCTGCGTGATTATGGCCAGCGTCGGAAGATGTGAACAATGAGTTCTGGTGAGGCCTTTGCGCGGGCTCGCAACAGGAGAGCCAACACCTCTATCGCTGACGGATCAGTTCAGCACGCGGCGCAGATCGGGCGTGTCGAGGGAAAAGGCGGGTATGGCGACGTCGAAGGTCTCCGCATCGTCGGTTTCCATCTCGTAATGGCCGAACATGATGCCGGATGGCGTGTCGAGCGGACAACCCGACGAATACTCGTAGGATTCGCCAGGCGCGAGCCGCGGCTGCTCGCCGATCACCCCGGGGCCGCTAACTTCGTCGACCTGGCCATTTTGATCGGTAATGTGCCAGTAACGGCTGATCAGCCGCACGGCCACACTCGACTGGTTGACGATGATGACCCGATAGCCCCAGACATAGCGACTGTCTTCCGGATCGGACTGTTCCGCCAAGTAGAATGGTTCGACGCTGACCTCGATATCGCGGGTGAGGGCGCGGTAGACGAAGACTGACTTCTTGACGCCTTGATAAGCATACATTCTGAACGGCCGGAACTGTTGGAGTTGGCGAGATCACTGTGCAGGTAAAATCGCCCTGCTTCAATAGAGATCATCAATAGAATTAATTTCTCATGAAAATTAAGGGGTCTATATAAAATCATTGCGTTCGTGGGGCCGAACCTATGACTGGAGTAGACAGCCGCTGCAGCCATCACCTCACGGCTGCCGAGCCTGCGCAGGCACATGCCCACGCAGGCTTGATGATCAAGCCGAAACGGCGGCCAGCGCCTGGGCAAAATCCTCGACCAGGTCCTGGGCGTCCTCAATGCCGCAAGACAGGCGCAGGGTGCCGCCGGACATGCCAAGCGTTGCGCGCGCCTCGTCGGTGAGGTTCTTGTGGGTGGTCGTGGCCGGATGGGTGATGAGGCTCTTTGCATCGCCGAGATTGTTGGAGATCTTCACCACCTTCAAAGCGTTCTGCAGGGCGAAGGCTGCTTCCTTTCCGCCCTTCAATTCGAAGGCAACGAGCGTGGAGCCGCCCTTCATCTGCTTGGCGATGATGTCCGCCTGCGGATGATCGGCGCGTCCCGGATAGATCACCCGGGCGATCTTGCCGCTATCGGCCAGGAAATCGGCGACCTTCGAGGCATTTTCCGTCTGCTGCTTGACGCGCAACGGCAATGTTTCCAGACCCTTGAGCAGCGTCCAGGCATTGAAGGGCGACATGGCCGGGCCGGTATGGCGGAAATAGTCCTGCAGGCTTTCTTCGATCCACTGCTTGGACGACAGCACGATGCCGCCGAGGCAACGGCCCTGGCCATCGATATGCTTGGTGGCCGAATAAACGACGACATGGGCGCCAAGTTCGAGTGGGTTCTGGAACAGCGGCGTTGCAAACACATTGTCAACCACGACGGTGGCGCCGATCTGGTTGGCAAGCTTGGCAACGCCGGCGATATCGATGACTTCAAGCGTCGGATTGGTCGGGCTTTCCAGGAAGAAGACCTTGGTGTTCGGGCGGATGCCTTCTTCCCAGTTCTTCAGGTCGCGACCGTCGACCAGCGTGAATTCGACGCCATATTTCGGTGCTAGTGTCTCGATCACCCAACGGCAGGAGCCGAAAAGTGCGCGGGCTGCAAGAATATGGTCGCCCGCCTTGACCTGGCAGAGAATGGCGGCGGCGACGGCGGCCATGCCCGAGGCCATGGCGCGGCCCTCTTCGGCGCCTTCCAGCAAGCACATGCGCTTTTCGAACATGTCATTGGTCGGGCTGCCGTAGCGGGCATAGATATAGCCCTCAGTCTCGCCCTTGAAGCGGGCTTCGGCTGCCTCGGAGCTTTCATAGACGAAACCCTGGGTGAGGTAGATCGCCTCAGAAGTTTCGCCATAAGGCGAACGCAGCGTGCCGCCGTGAACAAGTTTGGTTGCGGGGCGCCAGTTGTCGGTCATGGTATCAAAGCCTTTCGAACACAAAAAAACCGGTCTCGAATACGGACCGGTTTGCACGCGTCCGATCTTTTTAGCCAATTGTTTAACGTGGCTGCAAGCCGACCGGCCAAATCACCACGGGATAAGATTGCCATACGCCGTTCTTTTGCTTGCGTCAATTGCCGGAGTTTGGTTTGTCTGGCGATTATGCTGGCAAAGCCTTGCGTTTGCTCAACGGCCAGTACCGGCACGGCAAGGAAGATATAATGAAGCGGAATGCGGGCATCTTGGCGGATCGCGCCATCGGCGACTTGTTCGGCTCCGGCCGCTTGCTGAGCGAAGCCATGCTCGACAGCGATCAGATCCAGCCGGCGAGCCTCGATCTGCGTCTGGGCTCTAAGGCGCTCAGGGTGCGGGCCAGCTTCATGCCCGGCCCCAACAGCACGGTGGCCGAAAAGCTGCAGCGTCTGACGCTGCACGAGATCGACCTGGAACATGGCGCTGTGCTGGAAACCGGCTGCGTCTACATCGTGCCGCTGATGGAAAGCCTCGATCTGCCCGCAGACCTGTCGGCCTCGACCAATCCGAAAAGCTCGACCGGCCGTCTTGATATCTTCACCCGGGTCATGGTCGATTACGCCCAGGAATTCGACAAGATCCCTGCTGGCTACAAGGGCCAACTCTATCTGGAGATCAGCCCGCGCACCTTTCCGATCATCGTACGGCGCGGCTCCCGCCTGTCGCAGATCCGCTTCCGCATCGGCCATGCGCTGCTGAACGATGGCGAATTGCTGGACCTGCACCGCGCCGAAACGCTTGTCGCGAGCGAGACGCCGAACGTCTCCAACAACGGCATCGCGCTCTCCATCGACCTGAAGGGAACCGGCCCCGAAGGCCTGGTCGGCTACCGTGGCAAGCACCATACGGCCGTGATCGATGTCGACCGCAAGGCCGCCCATGACGTTCTGGATTTCTGGGAGCCACTCTATAACAGGGGCCGCGAAGAACTGATCCTCGATCCCGATGAGTTCTATATCCTGGTGTCGCGCGAGGCCGTGCATGTGCCGCCGCTCTATGCTGCCGAAATGACACCCTATGACCCGCTGGTCGGCGAATTCCGCGTCCATTACGCCGGCTTTTTCGACCCCGGTTTCGGCCATGCCGAAGCGGGCGGCACCGGCAGCCGCGCCGTTCTGGAAGTGCGCAGCCACGAAGTGCCCTATATTCTCGAGCACGGCCAGATCATCGGCCGCCTGGTCTACGAGCATATGCTGCAACATCCAGAAGGCCTCTACGGCACCGGCCTCGGCTCCAATTACCAGGCTCAGGGCCTGAAGCTTTCCAAGCATTTCCGCGCCGGCTGATCAACGCTTTCACGCCTGACTTTCAAGCTTGACATGCGCGCCCAAGTGTAGGAACTCTCGGTACCAACGCGGGTGTAGCTCAATGGTAGAGCAGCAGCTTCCCAAGCTGAATACGAGGGTTCGATTCCCTTCACCCGCTCCAAAAAAATCAATACTTAAAGACCAATCGTGTCACTCCCGCCAGTGTGTGCCACTTGCGCTGTTCAGCACGCTCAGCGGATATTTTGCGACTCATCTCCAGCCCATCGCCTCTGGCATAGCGTTTCGTCATCTTCGCGGTGGTATGAGTGGCCAAGTTCGCAGGGCCGCCAGCGGCGCTGCGAACGAGGCTGAACTTGAATGCCAGACAATCTCATGGATTGCGACTTGCTCCCGGACATCAGCAATTTTGACCGCTACCCCGCGCTCTTTTCGTTACAGAAGCTTTGCGTCGATTTTGATGACGGCTTTACGGATGGGTTCGCTACCATTGACCTCGCAACACGGGCGATGGAATTCTCCTGGAAAAAACACGATGAAATCACTGGCGACAAGGTTCAGGAAATTCTCACGAGGCTGGTCTGAGTAGAACGCGATATCCTGTGTCGCGAGGCGATCGTCGATCGGCAGGAGGTCGGGATTGGGAGAGGAAAAACCGTAAGCCTCGCGACCGTTAAGCAAGATTTGCACGTCAATATAACGCCGGTGTGCTTCCGGGCGAAGTTGGTCCGCCGGCCGCGTCGGCATTTCCTGGATGAGCACGAAAATATCATCGCCCTTGATCGGATAGCGCCCGATCGGCAGGTTGTTGAGATCAAGTGCCAATGTGCTTTCGATTGCTTGGACAAGCAAGCCGGGCAGCGTTTTCTGGTAGAGATGCCAATGCGTAAGCGAGCCGGTGATCATAATATATATCCAGACGAAGGGAGGTTTCAGGCCTCAAAAGCTATGAAACTGTGAAGCCTTCCAGGCCGGACCTCCGCCTGAAAGACTTTTGAATAGCAGTTGCCCGGCAGTGCATTGACTACAGGCTGGCGATCCGGGCGCGGAACTGCTCCGTGCCGGCGACGATCTTGTCGAGCACGGCATCAAGTGCCCAGAAGCGCTCGCGGATATCGTAGTCGATGACGCGGCAGCGAATACTGTCGAACGTGCCGATGCGCTGATGATAGAGCTTCGCCAGCGCCGGATAGCCGAGCGCCTCCGACACGGCGGAGAGAACCAGGAATGTCGCCAATTCTTCGGCCAGTTGCGGATGGTTTTCACCTTTCCGCCAGAGCCAGTTGTAGAGATCGGGATGGAAATTGGTGAAGACGCCGTTGAAGCCAGGTACGCCCGCCTGCATCGCGTCCCAGGCGATTGCCGCGTTTGCGTTGAGGATCTTCAGTGGCGTGCCCTCGGTCAGCTTCAGCCGGCGCTTTACGGTATCGAGGTCGCAGCTCACGTCTTTCAGCATGATGAAGCGGCCGCTGTTTGCGCAGTAGCTGAGTTCTTCATCGCTCAACAGGCGGCGATAGGGGGCTGGGCATTCGTAGAGACCGAGTCGCAGATCCTGCGGCAGCGCGGCGAGGATCGCATCCAGTGTCTGTTTGAACGTACCAGTCCCCTGGTTATCGGAATCGAGATGATTGGTCACGAGGATCAGGGCGTCTGCGCCGACCCGGCTCATGGCCTGCAGTTCTTCCAGCTGAGCGTCGAGGTTGTCGCTGATATGGCCGGACACGACGACCGGGATACGACCTGCCGTCTTTTCGACAACGAAGCGGCCGAGAGCCACCCGCTCGTCCAGCGACAGAAACATCATTTCGCTGGACTGACAAACTGCAAACAAGGCGCTCGAGCCATTGGAAATGTACCATTCGATCAGACGTTCCAGACCGGGATAATCGATCTGTCGGGTCTCAAGAAAAGGTGTCAGCATGACGGGAATGACGCCGTGGATGGCGGGGGCTTGGCTGGTCATCATCAGTATCCGTTTTTGATTGGAATGGCGCTTTCCGGGAAACCCCAGAAAGCCATATCAGTTTTCACGACCCTTACGCCTGGTCCATTGGTTCGCGCACCAGCAGGAAATAGCTGGTCGCGCCGAGGAAGGCGATTGCAGCACCGGTCAACAGCGCTGGGACGAAGGAGGAGTATTGCGCGATGAATCCAGTCGCGATTGGCGCCAGCGAACCGCCAAGAAAGCCGCCAAAATTCTGGAGCGATCCAAGTGACGCGACGCGGTTTTTCGGAGCAACCGCCGTTACCAGCGCCCAGGAGCAGGCTGAAGCGGCATTGGTGAGAAAAATCACGACAGAAATGCAGAAGATGGCGATGTTGTTGTCCTGTACCAGCGCGGCGGGCACAGTGAAGGCAGCCATGCCGAGCATGGCAACCACGACAGGGACTCGGCGGCCTCGAACCGGAGATGCTTCGGTACGCTTGATGATCTTGTCGGAAAGCCAACCGGCGACAAGGCAGCCAATGAAGCCGCAGAAGAACGGCACGGAAGCCATGAAGCCTGTACGGGCAAGTGTCATATGCCGCTCATTGACCAAATAGGACGGCAGCCAGCTTAGGTAGACCCAATTGAGATAGACATTACCGAAGTAGCCGATGATCATGCCCCAGGTCGCCCGATAGGAAAATAGCTTTCCCCAGTCGGCGAGGGTCACCTTCTGCTGCGTCTCCTCCGTTTCGGAGGTGAGGTAGGCCTGTTCTTGCGCGCTCAACCCCATGGTCTTCGGATCTCTGTAGAGCAGGAACCAGAGGCAAGCCATGATCAATCCGGCAGCACCAGTGATGATAAAAACCCAGCGCCAGTCGAGAACGATCAGCAGCTGTGTCAGTAACAGGGGCGCAATAGCAGTGCCAAGCGGCGAGGCTGAATTGAAGATGCCTGTCGGCACGCCACGCTTGCTCACTGGAAACCAATTGCTGACAACGCGGGCTGCCGACGGAAATTGCGGGGCTTCACCAATGCCAAGGCCGATGCGGCTCAGAACGAATTGGGTAAAGGAGGTAACGAAGCCGCCAGCAGCTTGCGCCAGAGACCAGAAAACAAGGCCGAAGCCAAGCAGCCGGCGCGGGCCAAACCGGTCCACCATGGCACCGACAGGCAGCTGTGCCAGTGCATAGCTCCAGGAAAACGCCGAGAGCAGAAGCCCCATTTCACCCAGAGACAAATTCATGTCCTCGGCGATGCGATGATTGGCGACAGCAAGTGTGCCCCGGTCCATGTAGTTGATGACCCCAGCGACAACCAAAAGGCAAAGCGCGGTGATTTGCATGCGCCTGACACGTGGTGGCGCCTTGGTGCTCACCGCTCCGACGGGAACGACAGGCTTGGAATTAACGATGGTGCTCATGTTTCTCCTCCTTGATCTCATCGGCGGCCAAGGGCGAGAGACCTTGGCCTTCTGATTGCCGAGCCGAAATCAAACGCCGACACGGCAATTGCAGCTCCTCCCCGCAACCGAAATGTAAGCGCTTACATGATCTCATTTATCTGGGCTGTCAACGGTCGATTTCTGTTCGAGCACCTACGGGCTTGGGCAGTCCGAGAGGGTGATCTTCAATTTCCGGCTTGCAGCCTCGTGAGATTGATCACGGATATCCGGCACTCTTTTCAAGCCGATCGGCTGCTCCGACTTAGCAACTTGTTCTTCGTTGGGTTTTGCCGCAAACAGGTCCAGCTTTGCGACCAATGCTTCGGCAAGATCCGTTAGGCTTGGCTACTTGAACGGAGATGCAATGACTGGAAAACTTGGCGAGCCGGGATCACCTATCAAGCGCAGCCGTGAAGGCAGTGGCAGGGCGCGGTTGGAAGAAGTTGCCCGCCGTGCCGGCGTTTCCACGGCAACGGTGTCCCGAGCATTCAACCTGCCAGACAGGGTCTCCCCCGAAACGCGAGAGCGGATTTTTTCGACGGCCAAAGCCTTGGGCTGGGTTCCAAATGCTGCGGGCCGTGCCTTGGCCTCAAACCGCACTCACATCGCGGGGGTGATTATTCCGACGCTGGACAACGAAATTTTCTCACATCAGGTCGGTGCGATGCAGCGCGTCTTTGCCGAACACGGACTGAACCTGCTGATCGCATGTTCCAATTACGATCCGGATCTCGGCTTCCTACAGGCCAAAGCGATGATCGAAAGCGGCGTTGAGGCGCTCGCGCTGGCTGGCGAAACTCATCCTCAGGCGCTTTACGACAATCTTGATGCCCTCCGCATTCCCTATGTCCTGACTTATGCCTACCGCGACGGGGCCCCACATGCCATGGTCGGTTTCGACAACGAGGCAGCATTCGTTCAGATTACAGACTATCTTCTGGGGCTCGGCCACCGGCGTTTTGCCGTCGTCATGCAGCCGAGCGACAACAATGACCGTGTGCTGTCCCGGTTGCGCGGGATCAACATCGCCCTGAGGAACGCAGGTCTAACACTGGCACCCAAGCACTTAATCATCGGCAAGGCCAGCTTGGATTTCGGCATCAGTTCTGCCCATCAACTCATTGCGGAACCGGCCGCGACGCGTCCTACAGCCATCATTTGCGGCAATGATACCTTGGCGCTGGGTGTGCAGATCGGCCTCACCCAAGCAGGCGCAGATATTCCTGGCGACTTTTCCATTACTGGTTTTGACGACATCGAACTGGCCTCCAAACTCTCTCCCGCCTTGACAACGATGTTTGTCGACAACAGGGAAATCGGCACCATCGCTGCGCAGCAACTTGTTCTCTGTCTTGGTAAGGAAAACGCAGCGCCCCAGTCCCATCAGGTGATGACGGTTCTGCGTGTGCGACAGACCACAGCCGCACCGGCCTGACGGCGGGTAAGGGCCTTTTCGTGCGGATGTCGGAAGATGGGTGGGAGCCGGGTTCATCGCCTCTCCATGTCTGGTCGTCATCATTGACGAAAGGCGGCCGCTGCATCGCCGCGCTGGAGATGTCGTTTATGATCAAAGTGCTATCAGCTTCTTGATAGGCTTTCAGCGACGATGTGACCGACCGCCGCAAGCACGGCCACCGCGTTTTTATCCATTGGCTTGGCAGGCCGTATCGGTTCAAAATAGGCCGTGACAATCAGCGGACCGCGCCCGGCTGGTCCACCGAAGGCAAGGTCGACGTAGGTATGTTTCGTCTTGCCAATACCGGTGCCGGTTTTGTCGCCGGAAACCCAATCGACCGGGAAACTCGATCGGATGCGGTCGCGCCCGGTTTTTACGTCTGTCATCCAAGCACGGAGCATCGCGCGACTACCCGCACTAAGGACATTTCCGTGCACAAAAGCAGCGGTGGTTGCCGCCATTGCGGCAGGTGTCGTGGTATCAAGATCGGTCCCGGGTGGGGTATCGTTCAGATCGGGCTCGTATCTATCAAGCCGGCTCACCGTGTCGCCAATGGACCGCCAGAACGCCGTGAGTTGTGAAGGACCGCCAAACCGTCGCATCAAGACATTGGCCGCCGTATTATCACTGGTGACAAGCGTTGCCCTCCCCAAATCCCGCACCGAAAGTCCCTTGTCCAGATTGGCCTTCGTCAACGGACTGACAGGCAGCATGTCATCCTTCGTCCAATGCAGGATTTCATCCAGATCGATCTGCCCTGCGTCTGCCTTGGCGAGCAGCATGGCAGCCAAGGACATTTTAAACGAACTGGCATGAGTGAAATGCTCGTTCTCGCGCCAGCCAAATGCCGTTCCCCTCACGGGATCCAGAACATAGGCCCCGAGGCGACCGTGCGCCTTCTGCTCAAGCTCGCGAAGTTTACTGGCGCTAGTCTTATCTGCTAGCGCACGTGACAGGCAGCCGGCAATTAGCAACGCAGTTCCACCAAACAGCGCGTTTCGTCGACCGAATGTGGGCGCCGCAATGTGATGTGTCTTCATAGAGGCAGCGTATCACCGTCAAATTGCGAAGGCTAGATTTCTCAAGTCAGACTGGTGAATTCAGCTACGCAATATCCGGCTCACCTGGAGTTGATTCTAACCGGGTTGAAAGCCTCGTAATAGACCGTGGAGGAACCTCTCGAGCGCACTCGTTTCGGTGTCGGTAGCCTATCCCGGCAACCGCAGCCTTCCCTGTACTTTAGGGCCAACAGAAGCCGACTTCACGTTTTGAAATGAACGGTCACCGAAAATGAGTTCCCATTTTGTGTCATCGCGGGCATGTGTTTGTGAAAGTTCGTATGAGCCATCGCTCCACGAAGCACGAAGTAAAGAGTTGACAGTATGGAAAATCCGGTCGCACTGAATCGTCTTTCCGATAACACAGTTTTCCGTAAGGGCGATGTGTTCGTACTTTTCGGCGAACTGTTCGGTCGCGGGTACGCGACAGGCTTGCTCGACGAAGCCAAGCGGGCCGGAATGGAGATAGTAGGGATTACTGTCGGGCGGCGCGACGAGAACAACGCATTGCGGCCACTCAACTCAGAGGAGTTGTCGTCGGCTGAAGCCCAATTGGGTGGCAGGATCATCAACATACCTCTTATGGCGGGCTTCGATCTCGATGCACCCGCAAATGGCCCAACGCCAACCGATCTTCTGGCAAAGATGACGCTTGATAGCTGGGAACACGACAAGCTCGACTGGGACTATGTCGGGCAATGCCGTGACCTTGCCACGGCGCGTTTCACCGAGTCGCTTTCAAAGGTCATGACTGTTCTGGACGGGATGATCGCCGATGGTCGCAATGTTTTCTTCGCCCACACGATGGCCGGGGGCATTCCGAAGGCTAAGGTTTTCCTCGTCGTCGCCAATCGGATCTACAAGGGAACCGGATCCCGGCACATGTCATCGCAGAGGCTGATCGACAGTGACCTGGGAAAGCTCATCCTGCAAAATTTTGACGACGTTTCCGCTAACACCTTTCGCCATCTTATTGATTTCAGCGCAGCGATCCGAGAGCGCGTGGAAGCTTCGGGCGGTCAAGTTCGATATACTGCCTATGGTTACCACGGATCGGCAGTTCTCATTGACGGAAGCTATCGCTGGCAGACCTACACCAATTACACCCAGGGTTACGCCAAGATGCGGCTTGAGAGCATTGCACAGGAAGCTTGGGCGGCTGGTGTCAAGGCAACTGTCTATAACTGCCCCGAAATACGGACCAATTCCTCCGATGTATTCACGGGTATAGAGCTGCCCCTGATACCGCTACTGCTTGCATTGAAGAAAGAAAATGGCGGGCAATGGGCAGATGAGCAGTGGCATGCCTGCGAGCAGCTTTTGGCCGACGGTTTAACCATGAACGATGTACTTGAGACCATCAGCGAGATGCAAGCAAGCGAGGTCATGCGCCCGTTCTATGACTTCTCGGTATGGCCCATGGCAAACAGCCAGGCACAGGCCGATTTGACCATCGGCACATCCAGCAAGATCACGCACATGCATCGGAATAGCAAGCTGATGATCAGCGATCTTCTTAGCAGTCTTGTTGTTGAGGCAACCGGGCAGCTGATTTTCGGCGAAGCTTCCGAACCGTCCGGTCCCGTCCTGTGGCTCAACCACGATATCGTGGCTAGGCGACTTAACGCTTCCCATTCACAGTCGAAGTCTGCAGGGTCGGCTATGGCTAAAGGTATTGAGTCTTCGCACCTTGAAGTGGCATGAAGGTTTCGTGGCAGAGCTTAGAGAGTAGGCGTTTTATCTAAGGAGCCATGAATATTGCGACAAGAATGCACCTTGATTCGAGCCCTCACGGTGTTTGCGCTCGTTCTCCGGAAGAGTTCAGCATGGTCGCAGGTTCGTTTTAGCTCAAGAGCTTAACTGGCCACATTTACCGCGGCTCGCAAGGTATCGTTTATGCGCTCTTGCCAGCCCGGACCGTCAGCCTGAAAATGAGCGAGGACATCGCTGTCGATCTTCAACGATACAAGCTCCTTTGTGTTGGGGATTGCAGGCCGTTCAACAGCCGGCGCTGCGACCTTCTTTGCCGGTTTGAACAACGCCTCGGCTGCGTCTTTCGGATTGGACGGTCGTCGGGGTGTTGCCATGGTCATATCCTCTTGTGTCGTGCGCTTGAGCAGTGCAGCCGGCCAGGTTTCAAGCTGTATGTCCGACACAGCGGTGGGGGTAGCCACATGTCGTGTGGGCAGCCAAGAACGCAATACTGTTGATAAACTAGTCAGCGGCCCCGCACTCCGCAAGAGATCGCATATCGCGAAGTGAAACTCCGCTGGCTTTCTGGAGCGGCCCAACTGGTTGCAGGAAGCCCACAGAAAAATAGCCGTCATTTCATTTATGAAACGAAAGAATGAACTGGCCCCGCGACAACCGCGGAGCCAGGACAAAACTCAAATAACGGTAACGTTCTCGGCCTTAGACTTGCCGGTCTTGCGGTCCTGTCCAACGTCATACTCGACTTTCTGACCATCCTGCAGCGAACCGCCGTAACCTAAAGCCGAGATGTGGACGAAAACGTCCGGACCACCCTGGTCGGGGGTGATGAAGCCGAAGCCCTTGTCCTGCGCGAAAAATTTGACGGTACCTGTTGCCATAGTGTCCTCGTTAATTGGCTAAGTCTCAATTGTAGCGACCGAGGTCCATCGTTACAAGACGTCATAGCCTCTCGTTTTCCGCACCAGTGATACTCTTTCTGTTGCGGTGGATCCGGCTCGGTCGCATGGAAGAGGTCAAGAACCGGCCTGATCTTTTTCAGGCGGATCATTTCCTGTGAGACTTGGCAGAAATGGCGAGACAATAGTCAGCCGCAGCAGAGAAGCCGAAACGGTAGGCTGCGACATAACCAAACTCATTCATATGCTCAGGCTTCAGATCGTAGTGATCGGCGGCGGCTCTCGCCTTGTTGGCGGGGTAACGCGGAGAGCGGAAGCTCATATTTTGGGCAGTGAAGTGAACTGCATAGAATTTAATTGACAGCGCGTCGTTGTTCGCCAATATTCGAACCAATTGAGAATTGGTTTAAAAAATGGTGCAATCCTCAAATCCGCCTGACAATGCCAACTACGCGCTTGAGAAGCTGCGGGAGATGCTGCGCGCGGGGGGATTTGGTGACGATGGAAAGCTACCGACCGAGCGGGCTTTGGCTGAGCATCTTGGTGTTGGACGTCGAGCTATCCGCCGGGCTTTGGAAGTGCTTGAGGCTGAAGGCGAGGTGTGGCGACGACAGGGATCGGGCACATTTGCCGGCCCGCGTCCTGGAAATTGGTCCGGCAGTGTGGATGCCATCGTTGCCGGAACGGACTTCATGGAAATCATGGAGGTGCGGTTACGCATCGAGCCACAGCTTGCCCAGCTTGCAGCTATGCGGGCCAAGCCATCGGAAGTCGCCAGGATGCGCGACCTTGCCCGCAAGATCATAGACAGCGACGACGCAGATGCCCGGGAGTTATGGGATGGGGCATTGCACAGGCAGATCGCCCAAAGTGCGCGCAATCAGCTGTTCCTGGCGATTTTCGACATGATCAACCATGTCCGTCAGGATGAAGCCTGGCAGGCGATTCGCGAACGGGCGCGCAGCAACGGTGCAGTGGGTGTGGCCTATGCCCAGCATGACGGCATTATCGACGCCATTGCCGCTCGTGATCCCGCAAAGGCGGGCGAGGCCATGCTGCAGCATCTGCTGATGCTGCAGGAGCGATTGGTGCGTGCGACAGTAATGGATCCTATGGCCGGTGAGGCCAATGCTCTCGATTTGGTTGACTGAGTTTGGATCAAGGGTCGACGCGGCTGAAGGCTGAGCCTTCCAAAACGACGATACACAAAGCCGGCGGCATAAGCCGGCAATCGAACAAGCAGTCTTTTGGCTCAGAGGAGAACAAGTATGACCGGTATTTTTAACTGGGTGACAGCGCTTACATTCGGCGTTTTGACGGCTCTCCCGGCAGGGGCAACCGAATTGCGCATCGGGCTTCAGGATGATGCCGATGTCCTTGATCCCGCCCAGTCGCGCACTTTCGTCGGTCGCATCGTCTACACCGCGATGTGCGACAAGCTCGTTGACGTCTCGCCGGATCTGAAATTCGTGCCGCAGCTTGCAACATCCTGGGCCTGGTCCGAGGACGGGAAGGTGCTGACCATGAAGCTGCGCGACGGCGTGAAGTTTCACGATGGCACCACGATGGATGCCGCGGCGGTGGTTGCCACGATTGAGCGCAACATGACGCTGCCTGAATCGCGCCGCAAGAGCGAGTTGGCCTCGGTCGAAAAGGTCGAGGCGTCGGCGCCGCTGGAAGTGAAGTTCACGCTGAAAAAGCCGGATGTTACCTTGCTTGCGCAGCTTTCCGACAGGGCAGGCATGATCGTTTCCCCGAAGGCCGCCAAGGAACTGGGTGCCAATTTCGGCTCCAAGCCAGTGTGCGCCGGACCATTTAAATTCGTTGAGCGCGTCCAGCAGGACCGCATCGTGCTCGAGAAGTTTCAGGATTACTGGAACAAGGATCAGATCTTTATCGATAAGGTGACCTATCTGCCGATCCCCGACAGCACCGTTCGGCTCGCGAACCTTCAAGCGGGCGATCTCGATCTGATCGAGCGGGTCGCGCCGACCGATGCTCCGGCCATCAAGGCCGATGCCAAACTGGCCTATGCTGACATTGTCGGGATCGGCAACCTTTCGATCTATGTCAATGTCGGCAATGGACCGAAGGCGGACAACCCTGTCGGTAAGGACAAGCGGTTGCGGCAAGCCTTCTCGCTTGCCATCGACCGCGATGCGCTGATGCAGATCGTGTTCGAAGGCACGGCCGTCAGCGGTAATCAGCCCTTCGCACCCAGCAGTCCTTGGTATGACAAGGCCCTTCCGGTGCCCGCACGCGACGTCGAAAAAGCCAAGGCCTTGGTGAAGGCAGCGGGCTATGACCGCGTTCCGGTGGAAATGCAGATCCCCAACAGCCCTGTCGTGCAGCAGACAATGCAGATCATCCAGTCGATGGTGGCAGAAGCCGGCTTCGATGTGACGTTGAAGTCGACGGAATTTGCAACGCTGCTCGATGAGCAGACCCGTGGCAACTATCAGATGAGCCGCTCCGACTGGTCGGGTCGGGTCGATCCGGACGGCAATATCCACCAATTCCTCACATGCAAGGGTGGCCTGAACGATACCAAATACTGCAATCCTGAAGTGGATACGTTGCTGAACGAAGCGCGCGCCTCGACCGACGACAGTGTCCGCAAGCAGAAATATGATGCGGCCGCCAAGATCCTCAACGACGATTTGCCGATGATCTATATCGGCCATCAGTCCTGGATATGGGCGATGAAGAAAGGCGTCACCGGGTTCGTTGCGAACCCTGATGGCATGATCCGCCTCGTCTCCGTTAAAAAACAGGGCTAATGCCCGCCGCCGCAGGGCAATGTCCTGCGGCGCCTCTCTATCTCCAGGAGGATGGCGGAATGTCTGTCTATATCGGAAAACGCCTGCTGGTTGCGATCCCGACCCTGCTGGTCATCTCGATCTTCGTGTTTTCCTTGCAGAAACTTCTGCCGGGAGATCCCATTCTTGCCATGGCGGGAGAGGAACGCGATCCGGCCGTGCTGGAGTTGCTCAGGGAAAAATACCATCTGAACGATCCGATCCCGCTGCAATATGTGCGCTGGCTTGGCGGTGTCGCCACCGGTGATCTCGGCATTTCGCTACGCACCAATCAGCCGGTGACGGAACTGATCGCGGAGAAGCTGCCGGTGACGATCCAGCTTGCCATAATGGCGATGATCTTTGCCATCGTGATCGGCATTCCCGCAGGCATCATTGCGGCTGTCAAGAAGAACACGGCGATCGATTATATCGCCAGCATTCTGGCGCTGTCGGGTCTGTCCGTTCCAAATTTCTGGCTCGGGATCATGCTGATCCTGCTGGTTTCAGTCAAACTCGGATGGCTGCCGGCCTCTGGCTACGAGTCGTTTTTCGTCGATCCCGTCCGCTCGCTGCAGACGATGGTCATGCCGGCTTTCGTGTTGGGCAATGCGTTGGCCGCGACCCTCATGCGCCACACGCGCTCAGCGATGTTGGGCGTCTTGTCTGCGGACTATATCCGCACGGCCCGTGCCAAGGGTCTGTCGCCGAGCGAAGTCGTTCTTTCTCACAGTTTTCGCAATGCATTGCTGCCGGTGGTGACGCTGACTGCGCTGCTGTTCGGGGAACTGCTCGCCGGTGCCGTGCTGACGGAACAGATCTTCACCATTCCCGGCTTCGGCAAACTCATCGTCGATGCCGTCTTCAATCGCGACTATGCCGTCGTTCAAGGCGTTGTCATGTGTACGGCGGTGGGCTTTATTCTCATGAACCTGATTGCCGATGTCCTTTATGTGCTTCTCAATCCGCGCCTTAGGGCAAGCCTATGAGTGCGCTCGATCCATCCATTTCAGGTGTAACCGATACCAGCCAGAACAGCCGCGCCTGGCGCAAGCTAAAGGCCAGCCGCAGCGCGCTTGCGGGTCTGGTCATCATCGGCTTTTTCGTGGCGCTTGCCTTATCTGCGCCGCTTCTGCCGATACCGGATCCTGTTGCGACAAGCTGGTCGGCCATTCGCAAGGCGCCGTCTGCGGCCCATTGGTTCGGCACGGACGATCTTGGACGCGATATCCTGTCGCGGATGATTTGGGGCGCGCGGGCCTCGCTGATGGCCGGTATTTTCTCGGTCAGCCTGGCCGTCGTCATCGGCGTGCCCTTTGGCATCCTCGCCGGCTATTTCGGCGGCTGGGTGGATCTGGTGATCTCGCGGATCACGGAAGCGCTGCTCGCCATGCCGTTCCTGATCATGGCGATCGCGCTTGCCGCTTTTCTGGGGCCGAGCCTGACCAATGCGATGATCTCGATCGGCCTATCGGCCATGCCCATCTTCGTGCGGCTGACGCGCGGTCAAGTGATGGCGGTCAAGCAGGAGGATTTTGTCGAGGGCGCGCGATCCGTCGGGCTCGGGCATGTCGATATCATGGCCCGTTATATCCTGCCGAATGTGATGGCTCCGATCATCGTGCAGGCGACCTTGACTGTGGCGACGGCGATCATTGCTGAAGCCAGCCTTTCCTTCCTCGGTTTGGGGCAACAGCCACCGGCCGCCAGTTGGGGTTCCATGTTGAATGTCGCGAAGAATTTCCTGAGCCAGGCGCCCTGGATGGCCATGTGGCCCGGTGCCGCGATTTTCCTCGTCGTTATCGGATTCAATTTGCTGGGAGACGGCCTGCGCGATGCGCTGGACCCGCGAGAGCACTGATTTGCAAAGGTGAGAACCATGACTGATTTTACCACTCGTCCCGAAATCCTCGGCACTTTCGGTGTCGTTACGTCGACGCATTGGATCGCCTCTGCCGTTGGCATGAGCATTCTGGAAAAGGGCGGCAATGCCTTCGATGCCGCTGTCGCGACCGGTTTCGTGCTGCAGATCGTCGAGCCGCATCTGTGCGGTCCGGGCGGTGACATGCCAGCGGTGATTTATTCGGTAAAGAAGGACAAGGTGGAAGTTATCTGCGCCCAGGGGCCGGCACCGGCAGGCGCCACCATCGATCATTACACGGCGGAAGGGCTGAAGCTCATCCCAGGCGACGGGTTGCTGGCAACCGTCATTCCTGGTGCCTTCGACGGCTGGATGCTGATGCTGCGGGACTACGGCACCATGAGCGTGCGCGAGGTTCTGGAGCCCGCCATCTATTATGCCGAACAGGGGCATCCCGTGCTGCCGCGGGTTTCCGCGACCATCAAGGGCCTCCAGCATTTCTTCGAGACCGAATGGCCGACATCCTTCGAGACCTGGTTGCCGGGCGGCAGTGCCCCGGAACCCCATGCCAATTTCAAAAACCCTGTTTTGGCGGACACCTGGAAGCGGATCGTGTCTGAAGCGGAAGCCAAGTCGGGACGTGACGAGCAGATCGAAGCGGCCCGCGATGCCTTTTATCGTGGCTTCGTGGCGGAAGCGATCGAGCGCTACCTCAAGACGGCAGAGGTGATGGATGCGAGCGGAAGCCGCCACAAGGGTGTGCTGACCGCCGATGACATGGCCAATTGGCAGGCAACTGTCGAAGCGCCGCAGACCTATGATTATCACGACTGGACGGTGGCCAAGACCCCTGCCTGGGGCCAGGGTCCTGTGCTGCTGCAATCCTTGGCGCTGCTGAAGGGCTTCGATCTTGCTGCGATGGACCCGTCCGGCCCGGATTTCGTCCATCACGTCGTCGAGGCGATGAAACTCGCCTTCGCAGATCGGGAAGTCTACTACGGCGATCCCGAATTTGCGCAGATCCCGACGCAGTCGTTGCTGGGTGACGCCTATAACGACGAGCGCCGAAAGCTGATCGGTGCTGAGGCATCCTTCGAGCTGCGGCCGGGCGTGCTGCCGGGCTATGAACACCAGCATGCCCTGACGATGGCGATGCTCTCGGAATTTTCCGGCAAGGGTGCCGTCTATGAACCGACCATGGCGCATCTGTCGGAAAAGAAGGGCGATACTGTCCATATCGATGTGATCGACCGCTGGGGCAATATGGTGTCGACCACGCCGTCCGGCGGATGGCTGCAATCGTCACCCGTCATCCCCGGTCTCGGCTTCCCGTTGAATTCGCGTGCGCAGATGTTCTGGCTGAAGCCGGGGCTGCCGACCTCGCTGGAGCCCGGCAAGCGTCCCCGCACGACGCTCACGCCTTCGCTGGCCCTCTATCAAGGCAAACCGACACTTGCTTTCGGCACGCCGGGTGGCGATCAGCAGGATCAATGGCAGTTGCCCTTTTTCCTGCGCTATGCGCACCACGGAAAGAACCTGCAAGCCGCCATCGACATGCCGCTGTTTCACACGACGCATTTCCCCGGCTCTTTCTATCCCCGCACATCCGAGCCAGGCCATATCATGGTCGAAGCCGGATTTGGCGATGCCACCATCGCCGAGTTGCGCCGCCGTGGTCATCAGGTGACGGTTGCTGAAAACTGGAGCGTTGGTCGCCTGACCGCCGCCCGCCGTGATGCCGATGGCCTGCTGCGCGCCGCTGCCACGCCGCGCCTGATGCAGGCCTATGCCGTAGGACGCTGAGCCATGACCTGGTCGATCGTTGCGCATGACGTCAAAACCGGCCATCTGGCCGTAGCGGTTGCCAGCCGCTTTTTCGCCGTCGGCTGTGCTGTGCCGCATTTGCGCGGCCGGGTCGGCGCTATTGCCACCCAGGCTTTTGTCAGTCCGCTTTACGGGACGGACGGTCTTGCCCTGTTGAGTGAGGGGAAGGCACCGGACGAGATCATTGCCACCTTGACCGGCCGTGATGACGGCAGCCAGCAACGACAGATGCATCTGATCGATGCGCAGGGGCGCAATGCCGCCTTTACCGGAGACAAATGCATCGACTGGGCGGGCCATCTGGTCGATGATAACGTTTCCGTTGCCGGTAACATGCTGGCCGGTCCGCAGGTGATCGAAAAGACGTTGCGGGCCTATCACGATCTGGCAGAGGCGCCCTTTGCCGAGCGACTTCTCGGTGCAATGGAAGCGGGGGAGGCGGCGGGCGGCGACAAGCGCGGCAGGCAATCGGCAGCCTTGGTGATCTATCGGGATCAGGATTACCCGTGGCTTCGGATCAATGCCGATGATCACGCAGATCCGCTGCAGGAACTCTGGCGGCTCTATAGCGTGGCGCAGGAACGGTATCTGCATGTGGCCGAGACGATGCCGACGCGGCAGAACCCGCATGGCATGATCGATCGGTCGCATATCGACCGCAAAATCGCAGAACTGGAGGCCGAACGGATTGCCGCTGGCCGGCCCTCCGCATCAGACGCAACACCACCGGTGACCCCATGACAAGCAGACCGATCCTGTCCGTCAAAAATCTCACGACATCCTTTCTGGTCGACGGCCATTGGAAGCCCGTGGTGCGAAACATTTCCTTCGATGTTGCCGCCGGCGAAACCGTGGCAATCGTCGGCGAATCCGGCTCCGGCAAAAGCGTCACATCGCTGTCGATCATGCGGCTGCTGGCCGCCAATGCCAGCCGTATGGAGGGCCAGATCCTCCTCGACGGACGCGATCTCGCTGCATTGTCGGAAAAGGAGATGCGTGGCGTACGCGGCAACGACATGGCGATGATTTTCCAGGAGCCGATGACGTCGCTCAATCCGATCTTCACCATCGGCCGCCAGATTTCCGAAGTGCTGACACGCCATAAAGGCATGAACGCCGCCGAGGCGCGCAGCGAGACGGTCCGCCTTCTGGAGAAGGTCCGCATTCCCAACGCCAAAAGTCGATTCGACGACTATCCGCACCAGTTTTCCGGTGGCATGCGTCAGCGGGTGATGATCGCCATGGCGCTGGCGTCAAAGCCGAAATTGTTGATTGCTGACGAGCCGACCACGGCCCTTGATGTTACGATCCAGGGCCAGATCCTCGACCTGATCAAGGTGCTGCAGCAAGAAGAGGGCATGTCCGTCCTGTTCATCACCCATGACATGGGCGTGGTTGCCGAGATTTCCAACCGCACAATCGTGATGTTGCGGGGCGAAGCCGTGGAAACCGGGGCAACGGAAGCAATTTTCAATCGCGGTCAGCACCCTTATACGCGCGCGCTGTTGTCGGCGGTGCCAAAACTAGGGTCTATGGCAGGCCGCCGGCTGCCAATGCGCTTTCCCACCGTGGATATTGCGACGGGTGTTTCCGTCGAGCCATCCGAAGAGCGGGATACGGTCGCAAAAAAGGGGCCGATCCTCGAGGTGAAAAACCTGGTGACGCGCTTTGCGATCCGCTCCGGGCTGTTCAGCCGGCAGACGGGCGCCGTCCACGCGGTCGAAAATGTGTCTTTCGATCTGCGCGCAGGCGAGACGCTGGCGCTGGTCGGAGAGTCCGGCTGCGGCAAGTCCACCACCGGCCGCTCCATTATGCGGCTGATAGAGCCGATGGCCGGTCAGGTGATGCTTGACGGTTACGACGTGCGCAGCCTGAGGGGGGCGGATCTCAGGCGGATGCGCAAGAGCATCCAGATGATCTTCCAGGACCCGTTCTCAAGCCTCAATCCGCGCATGACTGTTGGTGCGGCGGTGGCGGAGCCTTTCATCAAGCATAAGCTTGGGACGCGCCAACAGGCACGTGAAAAGGCCGCAGACCTGCTTGAGCGCGTCGGACTGTCCAGCGCGATGATGAACCGCTATCCGCATGAGTTTTCGGGCGGGCAGCGCCAGCGTATCGCGATTGCCAGGGCGCTCTCGCTCGATCCGAAAGTCATTGTCGCCGATGAAAGCGTTTCAGCCCTTGATGTGTCGATCAAGGCGCAGGTCTGCAATCTTTTGCTCGACCTGCAGGAAAGTCTCGATCTCGCCTTCCTGTTCATCAGCCACGACATGGCAGTGGTGGAGCGGGTCAGCCACCGTGTTGCGGTTATGTATCTCGGCGAAATCGTCGAGATCGGACCTCGCGCATCGGTTTTCGAGAACCCGCAGCATCCCTATACAAAAAAGCTGATCGCTGCCGTGCCGGTTCCCGATCCGGCGCGTCGCGGTGTTCGCCGGGGAATTTCCAACGACGAATTGAAAAGTCCTGTCAGACCGGTCGGTTACACAGTACCTGACCGCTCGTATCGTGAGGTATCAGCCGGCCACCTCGTGCAGATGGCTGATAGCGGTTTATAAAACGCGCGGTCGGCGCAACGTTTTTCGCCTGCGGGATGTGCCTTCAGCAACGGACGATCGCATCCGAGGCCGGCGGCAGTTGTTTCTTCAGTTCGATCGTTATTTCGTCTTCAATCCCGCAAGCTTCTCCGATCGCTGTCCAGTCGAGATGTCCGTTCAGGATCGGCGGCTAACTTCTCTCTGGAGGTGGTGTGTCTGATCTCTTTGCCCTGCTCCTTGGCATGTGCGGCGTCTTGTTCCAGAAGAATGGTTTCGTTTTGAGCTCGATCATTGCATTCCAGGCGGCAACCGATGTCATCAGCCAATAAATCGGAATGAATAGATAGCGGCGGCCGATGCGGCGGCGTTCGAATTCGGTCATTGCTGCTCGGCCAAGAGCAAGGAAGATCAGATAGCTGCCGAGGATATTGACGAAATCAATCCAGAACATCGCGAGATCGCGGATCGGGATGCCTCCGATGGGCGGCTCGATCATGTTGGCCAGCGTGACGCCTAAGAACAGCAACAGGGCAGGGTGGCTGAGCGATGACAGGAGCATACCGCCGATCATCAGGTGAAAGACGGCGAAGGCGATCGGGCCCATTTCTGCCACGGCTCGACGCGGCGTGCGCATCACGATCAGCCAGGTCTGCAGCCAACCCTTGAACCAGCGACTGCGCTGTCCCAGCCAGATTCGGCCGTTGACGGGGGCATCCTCCAACGTATGCAGCGTTATGGTCTCGCAGCGATAGCCGGCTCGAAATAACCGCAGGCCGAGATCGGCGTCTTCCGTGACATTATAGGGATCCCACGCTCCGACATCCTTCAGGGCTTCGGTCCGGAAATGATTGGATGTCCCACCCAGTGGCAGCGGCAGGCGGTGCAGGGCCAACATCGGTAATATTCCGCGAAATAGCGCCGCATATTCCAGTGCAAACAGCCCGCTGATCCAGGATTCATCGCCATTGGCGATGATCAGCGGCGCCTGTAGGCACGCAACCTCAGGAGCGCTGGCCAGAAAATGGGCATAGGCCTGCTTGAGTTGAGCGGGATGGGGCCGGTCCTCGGCGTCGTAGAGCACGAGAAAATCGCCGCGGGCGCCGGATAGTGCGTAGGTCAGCGCCTTTGGTTTGGTCCGGGGTCCGACCGGTGGCGTCGCGATAACTTCGATATGGGCGGGCAGCGTCATCGACGCCAGCGCGCCCAGCGTCTCCAGATCGTCCGCTTCGCAGACCAGCTTGATATCCAGCCGAGCCGCCGGCCAGTCCAGCCTTTGCAGGCTCTCGATCAGTTGTGGGACCATGGCGCTTTCGCGGTAGAGCGCCACGAGAACCGTATAGACCGGCAGTTGCGCCGTCGCCGGCAAGAAGACCTGCTGCGCGAGGCCCGTGACCCGGTAGGCGAGAGTGACGGCGCGAAAGGCGAGCATCCATAGATAAAGCAACGAGGTCAGGATGTGGACGACAGCCAGCGCACCCGATCCGAAGATGGCGAGGCCCGTGATGGCTGCTGTGAGCAGCGAACCTAGCCAGAAGCCCTGCCGGCCGGTCAGAACCATGCGGGCGGAAGACAGCGGTGCGGTCTCGAAGAGATGATTGGTTGTCTTTTCCACTCGCTGCAAGCTGCCCGCCTGCCAGACCGCTCCAGCCAAAGCGCGTGGCGTGGTCACCGCAAGCGAAGCTCTCAGGTCTGGCGCTTCGGTCACCCGTTTGTGCAGGGCGTCGATATGGCGGGCTTCCGGCACAATGACGGTGATCGGTGGACGGACCTTGTCATGCAACCGCAGCAGGCTTGGCCGGATCAACTGGCTGTCCATATGGTCGGAATAGAGAACCTGATCGATCGGCAGGGTCGCCAAGAATGGCAGTCCCAGATAACCGGCGAGCGCGCAGTAATAATCCTGCGCTTCCATACTTCCCGAGACCAACAATTCCTGCTCCATCGTGGAGCCATTCTCGATCGCTTGGCGCAACAATCTTGCGAGCAACGGCCTCTCCAGGCCAATCCCTCTCAGCACCTGCAATTCCTGACCGAAGCGAGTGCGGATGTCAGGAAAAGCCACCGCCGTCACAGAACCGCGCAAACGCTGCTGGCTCGATGCAGAGAAAAGCCCGGAATGGGATGAAAACGGCAAGGCGCGTTTCCATGGCGCAATTCCTTTGCTAAACAATGGCACGACCCCACGCCCTATCCCTGCCCGAAAGAGATGATAATGCGCCGGTTGAAAGTTGCATCCCTGAAAACCAAGGGGCGAACCATGGCAATTGCGCGGTGGGCAGCGCTCTGCCTCTCAAGTCTGTTGATTTCACTGCCTGTTGCGCGAGCGGAAGAAACGGTATCAGGCACGCCGCCCATTCTGTTTGACGTGCGGGCCAGGCTGCCGAAGCCGGATCTATCGGTTTTGCTGCGGCTGCGGTTTCTGACGACGGTTGATTTTCCGCCCTTCAGCTTTCTGGATCAGACTGGACATTTGACCGGTTATAATATCGATCTGGTGCGGGAGATCTGCCGGGAGCTGGACGTCGAGGCCAAATGCGAAGTCCAGTCTGTACCGTTCTCCGACATCGAAATCGCGCTGCTCAGCAAGCATGGTGATGCTGCGGTGGCGGGCATGGCCGTGACGGCGGGGCTGCGCCGCGATTTTGCGTTTTCACGACCCTACCTGATGCTACCGGCCCGTTTTGTCGTGGCGCGCGGCAGCGCTTCGGGTACGCCCGCGATGCTTTCTGGCAAACAGGTCGGCGTTGTCGCCGGCTCGGCACAGGAGGCGATGCTGAAAGCGTTTTTCCCGGCCACTGTTGCGGTTCCGGTCGCCAATCAGGCGGACTTGATGGAGGCATTGAAGCAGAAAAAACTCGCAGCCGTGTTCGCCGATTCCCTGCAATCATCCTTCTGGCTGGCGAGCCCAGCCTCTAGCCAGTGCTGCGCCTATCTCGGCAGCCCTTATTTTTCTCAAGGGTTCCTGGGGGAGGGAATGACCATCATGGTGCGCAAGGAAGACGGCTTCCTAAGCGCCGCCTTCGACTATGCTCTTGTGTCTCTGTCGCGAAAGGGGCGGCTGGACGAACTCGCCCGCCGCTATTTCCCGGAAGGCTTTTATTGAGAGCTAGAGCATTCCAGGGAAAGTGGAAACCGCCTTTCCGCACGGAAATGCTCTAGAAGACAAGGCTTAAGCCTTGCGATAGCGGGCAATCGCGCTGCGTTCGATGGCAGCGCAAGTTAGCTTGTCGAGGCCGAGGCGGTCGCGCAGCAATTGCAGCAGGCGGATTTCCTCCGGTCGCACAGTATGATCGACGGCTGCGACTTCGACGGCCAGCGCATAGGCGGTGTCGTAAAGCCGCTCAGGCAGGGCATCGCGGATCGTTTCGAGCGTGATGTCGAGGCCTTCCGGCCCCGCCAGAATGGTGGCGCAGCGCCTTGCAACGTCGAGCACGGCACCTTCATCGAAGCCGGCAAAAACGGGCGTATTGGAAACGAGATTGCCGATCCGCTCCAATTCCCGGTCATCCATGGCATTGTCGACCGCCGACGTCATCACCATCGCGAAAATCATCGCATCCTGCACGGTCACCTTGGAGGTCATGGATGTAGTGTTCCTGTCATCGTCTTCGAGTGGATCGGTTCTCAGTTCCGGCTAAGCCGCCGCGCGCCATGAAGAATGGCGATTGCCGCAGGCGGTTTCAAGAGGCGTCAATGTCGCCGCAGACTGCCTAAAGAGGATTAAGTCTATGGGAAATATTCCTACTGGCTGACCCAGATAATCCGGGCGATCCATTCGACATCCTGCATGTCGAGCACCCGATTGGGGTGGTCCGCGTTGATGGATATCAGGTCGACCGACCGTGCCGTCTGGCGGCCAAGGACCTTGGCCATGACCTCGCCGTTGCAGGTCTTGACGACCACCCGGTCGCCACGGCGCACGGCCGCACCAGGCTCGACAATCAGGATGTCGCCGTCGCGGTAGAGCGGCTTCATGCTGTCGCCCTGAACTTCCAGAGCATAGACGCCCGGCTTGGCCGCCGTTGGAAAATCCACAAGATCCCAGCCCTGGCCGGCAGGAAAACCGCCGTCGTCGAAAAAGCCGCCGGACCCGGCCTGCGCCAGGCCTAGCAATGGGATAGCTCCAATTTGTGGTGGGAAATTACCCTCCGGCACCACGTCGCTGCGATTGTCGTTGCTGATCAGCGTCACGAACTGGTCGATCCTCGCCCCAGTTGCTTCCAGAACCTTGGCGATGGATTCCGTCGAGGGCCAACGCATCCGACCATCCGGGCCGACACGCTTGGACTTGTTGAAGGATGTGGGGTCCAACCCCGCTTTTCGCGCCAGTCCCGATGGCGTCAGATGATACTGTTCGGCCAGTCGGTCAATCGCATTCCAGATCGTCTCATGTGAAAGCATATCCCGCCAACCCCGGCAATTATAAAGCCGTGGCACACGGCTTAGACCCCCGCCATATATCGAACAGAAGAGGTCGAGAGTAAAGATGAAAGAGGAATAAAGTCCTCTATTTTTGATATTCGTCGCGGATATTCGCCACGCTTTCCCTGTCCCTATCGTCACATCCCTGATTTTTAGGAGGGGAAATTTGTAGCCCTGCTGGTGGCATGCTGCCCAAGCCAGATCAAGGCACAGGGCACCGCATGCCGATCAGCAAGCCGTTGCTCGTATGGAAATGGTCAGGCGACCATGGCCATGTTGAGCCGTCCGAGCTGAATGACCGCCTGAGTACGGCTATCGACCTTCAACTTGAGCAGGATGGCGGAGACATGCGCCTTGATCGTCGCTTCCGAAACGCCGAGTTCGTAGGCGATCTGTTTGTTCAGCAGACCTTCGCAGAGCATGCCCAATACCCGGTTTTGCTGCGGGGTGAGCGTGCGCAGCCGCGCCATGATATCGGCCAGTTCAGGATCCTGCTCCTGCTGCTCTATATAGGACGAAGGCGTGAAGATGTCGCCGCTCAGCACGGTCTGGATCGCCAGCCTGATATCCTCGATGCCCGACGATTTCGAAATGAAGCCGGATGCGCCGAGTTCCAGCGCGCGCCGGATGGTGGCGCAATCGTCCGTGGCCGAGCAAATGATGATCGGTAGGCTGGAAAATTCTGCCCGCAGTGCCATCAGTCCGGAAAAGCCGCTGGCGCCGGGCAAGGCGAGGTCGAGCAGAAGCACATCGGCATCCGGATGCTCAGCCGCTGCCTGGCGTGCCGCTTCGAAATCTCCCGCCTCGACGATATCCTGCTTGCCGTCCATGCCGCTTACGGCTTGCCGCAGCGCGCCGCGAAACAAGGGATGATCGTCCACGATAATGATTGTTTGCTCAGCCATCGTCTGCCCCCTCCCAAGAGCTTTCGTTGTGCAGCAGTTCCCGCATCTGCGATGCCGGGTCTTTGTTATTAACGGTTGTCGTGCCTCCTGCGCAAGCAGCAACGCCATTGGCCGTCTGTCTTGCGTCTCCAACCGTCACTATACGGCGAATAGATACCGCTACCAAGTCTTCACGCCACCGTGAAATCGTAGATCACTGCAGGTTGAACAGGAAATCAAGCCTAAAAATACTGCACAGTTCAATTGCCTCGTGCTGTCGACCGTGGACAAGTCGGGCCGGTTCAGGCAAACCGACAGGGATTTCGCCCGTTAAGGGCTGCAAGGATGGCATCATGGCAGCAGAGACAGTCTATAAAATCGTGCCGGAAACGCTCTGGCAAAAGGCGCGGGCAGAGGGCGTATTTACCGGCGCCGCCATTGATCTGTCTGATGGCTTCATCCACTTTTCAACGGCTGCCCAGGCGCGGGAAACGGCAAGACTGCATTTTGCCGGGCAGGAAGGCCTGCTGCTGATCGCTGTCGATGGTGCGGCGCTGGGGGCGAAGCTGGTGTTCGAAGCGTCGCGTGGCGGGGCGCTGTTTCCGCATCTTTACGCAGCCTTGCCGCTCTCGGCCGTCGTTGCCGAATGGGCCTTGCCCTTGGGCGAGGATGGGCTGCACCAGTTTCCGGAGGATATGGCATGATAGATCCCTTCAAGCGTTTTGCCCGTCCGGGCCTGTTCCTGTTTGATCCTGAAACCGCCCATGGCCTGTCGATCGCGGGCCTCAAGACGAGCCTGATGCCGAAATGCCGCCAGCCTGATGATGCCAGGCTGGCGCAGACCATTGCAGGCCTGCATTTTCCCAATCCGGTCGGCATGGCCGCCGGCTATGACAAAAATGCGGAAGTTCCGGATGAATTGCTCGGCCTCGGCTTCGGCTTTGCCGAAGTGGGAACACTGACGCCAAAGCAGCAGGACGGAAATCCGAAGCCCCGCATTTTCCGCCTTGTGCGTGACGAAGCGATCATCAACCGGCTCGGCTTCAACAATGAGGGTCATGAGGCGGCCTTCCGGCGTCTTCAGGCGCGGGCTAACAAACCCGGCATCGTCGGGGTTAATATCGGCGCCAATAAGGATGCCGAGGATCGGATTGCGGATTATGTCGCCGGCATTCGCCGCTTCTATTCGCTTGCTACCTATTTCACCGCCAATATCTCCTCGCCAAATACGCCCGGCCTGCGGGACTTGCAGGCCAAGGACAGTCTCGGTCAGTTGCTGGATGCCGTGCTCGCTGCCCGGGCCGAAGAGGCCGTCAAGGCTGGCCGTCGGGTGCCGGTCTTTCTGAAGATCGCGCCCGATCTGACCGAAGAAGGCATGGACGATATTGCTGAAGTGGTGCTGGCCCGCGATCTCGACGGACTGATCGTCTCCAACACCACCCTGTCGCGCGAGGGCTTGATGGATCAGCGCCAGGCCAGCCAGGCCGGGGGCATGTCCGGCAAACCGCTGTTTGCCAAATCCACAGCGGTGCTTGCCCGCATGCGCCACCGTGTCGGCCCCGGCCTGCCGCTAATCGGCGTTGGCGGCGTGTCTTCTGCGGAAACCGCGCTGGAAAAGATCAAGGCGGGTGCCGATCTGGTGCAACTCTATTCCTGCATGGTCTATGAGGGGCCGGGTCTTGCGGCTGCTATCGTCCAGGGACTGTCAAAGGCGCTGGATCGCGAAGGCGTGGCGTCGATTTCGCAGTTGCGCGATAGCCGGCTTCAACACTGGCTGTCGGCAAAGGTTTGACGGCTGCGGCTTTTCAGCCGCAAAGCCAGAAACAGGCCGCGAAACGCCAGGAACAGATTGAGCGCCAGCCAGAGGCCGTGATTGCCCAACAGCGGCACGAAGATCGCAAGTGCGATAAGATAGCCGACAAAGGCGGCAAGCATCATGTTGCGCATGTCGCTTGACCAGGCCGCACCTATAAAGACCCCATCCATCTGAAATGCGAGCGCACCGGTGAGCGCGGTGACCGCCGCCCAGGGCAGGAAGATCCGCGCCACTTCGCGCACGTCTGCCGCTGTGGTCATGGCGTCGATGATCGCTCCGCCGACGAGAAGAAAGAATACCATGCTGGTGATCGCCAGCCCGAAGGACCAGACCGTGGTCAGCCGCACAGCCTGATCAAAGGCAGGCCGATAGCGGGCGCCGACGGCCCGGCCGACGATCTGCTCTGCGGCATTGGCGACGCCGTCGAGATAGAATGAGGCGACCATGAAGAAATTCATCAGCAGCGCGTTGGCGGCCAGCGTCACCGCTCCAAAGCCGGTGCCGATCCGGGTCAGCAGCGTGAAGGCGCCCAGCAGGACGAAGCTGCGGATCAGGATGTCGCGGTTAAGGGCAAACAGCTCGCCGAGTTGCTGGCGATCGAGCAATTCGGCCATGGACGGCAGCAATGACCGCTCGGTGCGGATAAGGATGACGGCAAGGCCGACAATGGCTGCTGTAGCTTCGCCGGCAACCGCTCCCCAGGCGACGCCTGATACACCCCAGCCGAAATGCAGCCCGAGCAGGATCGACAGCAGGATATTGACGCCGTTGAGAAGGATCTGCAGGGCGAGTGCCAGAGACCCTTTGCCCCGCCCGAGAATGAAGCCCATGATGGTGAAATTCGATAGCGTCAACGGGCCGGCTAGAATGCGGGTCGAGAAATAGATAGACGTGACCTCCGCCACCCGACCTTCGGCGCCCATCAGCGCCAGTCCCGCCTTCAGCAGAACCGGAGATAGAGCCAGCAGCAGCAGGCCGATGCCGAGCGACAGGATCATCGAGCGACAGAAGACTGCGATCTGTTCACGCTCATCCCGACGGCCATGGGCCTGGGCAACCAGCGCAGTGGTCGAGGCTCGCAGGAAATTCAGGCTGGCAAAGACAAGGTCGAAAACGGCGGCGCCGATCGCAAGCCCGGCCAGCGCGGCAGCCTCACCGGTCCGCCCGATCACAGCCGTATCGGTTATGCCGAGCAGCGGCGTGGTGATATAGCCAAGCGTCATCGGGATGGCGATGGCGAGCACGGCGCGATGGGTCACGATAAAAGCCCGGTTTTGTGCGCCGGGAGTGGGGGCAATGGTCATCAAAGGCTCCAGCGGGCAAAGACCACTGCCCGGAAGCTCGTTATCAACCGATTCTCAGGCGAATGCCAGTCGGCGAGGCGCCCATCGGCAGAATACCCATATCCGTCTGTGGACGCGGCGTGCCTGAGAGGACCATGGCCCAATAGGGCTTGTTGCCGCGTGCGGGAATGCGCGCTACGGCAACGCCAAGCCCATGATAGGGGCCGAGCATATTTTCGAGATGGTGCGGCGAGTTGATCCAGGCCTGCATCGCGGCCTCGTCGGTCTGCTGCAGCATGGCGATATTTTCCGCCGCCGGAAGCTGGACATTGCCGGCCCGCATGCGGGAACCGAAACTGTCACCCATGCCGATCAGATGCGACATGGTTTCGGCCTGGGCCATGCGATTGGCCTGGAACATCGCCGCCTTTGCCGCCTGCGGATCGATCACCAATGTCGATTTGCCGTTCTTCTGGCGCAGCGCGTTCACCATCGGCAGGAAGGCTGCTGTCTCGTCCGTGACGTTGGACGGCGCCGTCGGCTTTGAGATGGGGCTGGCGCAGCCGGCAAGCAGGGCGGCAAGACCAAGACCAGCCGAGGCTATAAAGGCGCGTCGGCCGGAACGATCGGTCTCTGGGCAAGGAACGTACATGTTATTTCCGCATGTTGAGAAGGCGCAGGATGATGAACAGCGGGATGACCACGCTGGCGCCGAGCAGCAGATAGTCTCCGAACTGGCCAAGCGCGGCAAAGCCCTTGTGCCAGATATCCTGGAAGAAATGGCGGATGCCCTCGATAATGTCATAGGGATAGATGCCGAAGATCCGCATCACGAAGCCGACGATCACCGAAACGACGATCAGCTTGATGATGGTTCGGCCGATCGAATCGCCCAGAAATCTGTTGACGCCATCGGTCATGGCTCTGTCTCCTGTTATCCGCCCTTGGCGCATGAGTCGCACATAAGCATTGGATTATGGCGACGCAAGCACAATGACGCTCCGATGAAGGCGACAAGCAGGCCGCCGATAGATTTCACTTGCGTTTTTCAAGGCTTGCGCCATTGCTCCGGCATCGTCCCTCAGCACAGACATGTCCCATGCATCGCACGCAGCCCCCTTCCGGTAGAAATGCCCCCGGTTCACGCTCCTCAGGCGACGTAACCGCCGACCGCCGCGCCGATTATGCCCGCATGCTCGCAGAAAGTGGTGATCACGCCGCTGCCGCCGAATTGATGGAACAGGCGCTGGAACTGGCTCCCGGCTGGGCGGCCGGTTGGTTTCTGCTTGGCGACTACCGGATGAAGGCCGCCGATCCGACTGCCGCCGACGCTTACCGGCAGGTGCTGGCGCTCGACCCTCAGGACATATTCGGTGCTGGCCTGAAACTCGTGCTGCTCGGGGCGGAAGCCATGCCGGAAAAGCCGCCAAGCCGTTATGTCGAGGCGTTGTTCGATGATTATGCCGACCGTTTCGACGCGGCCCTGGTGGAAAGGCTCGACTACCGGGTGCCGAAAAAGCTGGCGGCTCTTATTGCCCGGGTCACCGGCCCAGACCGCCGCCACGCCCATGCCGTCGATCTCGGCTGTGGCACCGGCCTGATGGGCGCCGAACTGCGGCCGCAGACAGACTATCTGGAGGGCTACGACCTCTCCGCCGCCATGCTGGCCAAGGCACGCGACAAGCAGATCTATGACGCACTTGGCGAGGCCGACCTGTCGCTACCCCCCGAGACCTGCGGTCTGTTTCCAAAGGACAAGGGCAGCGCCCGCGCCGATCTGGTCACGGCAGCCGATGTGCTGATGTATCTCGGCAACCTCACCGGCGTCTTTACGCTTGCCGCCGACCTGTTGCGACCGGGCGGATATTTCGCCTTTTCGGTGGAGCGGCACGAGGGCGAGGAGGGATTTTCTCTCGCGCCATCGCTGCGCTACCAGCATGGGCAGGCCTATGTGGAAGCCGAACTTCGGGCGCAAGGCTTCGAACTGCTGACCAGCGAACAGGAGATCATTCGTCTTGATGGCGGAAAACCCATTCAAGGCTTGCTGTTTATTGCCCGCAAGCCCGCCTGAAAGACCGAAAATTGCGATCTTCTCGATAGGTCAGGTATCCTGACCAAACTATCTTGAAAGCCTTGGATTTTCAGGCATTCTCATAGCCAATAGACAACCAAAACTGGCGGTCGCGCGGGCAACGGGATGGGAACGGCCATGGCCTTGATGAACAATCTCTTCGGCATCTGGAACGACAATCCCACCCGTCATAACCGCGCCGAGGATGTGCAGGGCATCATTTGCGGCACGATGATTTCGGCGCTCGGCCTGTTTCTGATCGCCAAGATCGGGCTTGTCACCAGCGGCATGGCGGGGCTTTCCTTCGTCATCCATTACTGGACCGGCTGGAGCTTCGGCCTGATCTTCTTCCTCCTCAACATGCCCTTCTACATCCTCTCCATCAAACGCGTCGGCTGGGACTTCACCATCAAGACCTTCGTTGCCGTGGCATTGACGTCTTTCCTCGTTGAAATCGAAAGCCGCTTCATCGTCATTGAAAGCATCAACCCGGTCTGGGGCGCCGTGCTGGCTGGCCTGTTGCTCGGTTTCGGCCTTCTTGCGCTCTATCGCCACCGCGCCAGCCTCGGTGGCATCGGCATCCTCGCCGTCTTCGTCCAGGACCGGTTCGGCATCCAGGCCGGACTGGTGCAGCTCGCCTTCGATCTCATCGTCATGGCCCTTGCTTTCACCGTCGTCAGCCCCTGGGTGGTCGGCTGCTCGGTCATCGGCGCCGTTGTGCTCAATCTCTTCGTGCTGATCAATCACCGCTCAGACCGGTATATCGCGCTGCGGTGAGCACTGTCGCCGGTCGTTTCCTCTCTCTCCCATTCCGGCCCTTTTACTGCATGTGACTTGGCGGGGCCATCCATGGTTGCCCTGATACGAGGGGGCGTATCGTCTCCTGACCGCAATCCTGCCAACGTCACAGCTTCACCACAGTCTTGGTGGTGATGTCAGTCTGATAAGATGTCTGTGGCTGTTGCGGGAGGTCTTGTTTGATCGAGCCTTCCACTGGAAGGATATTGGTCATGTTTGGAACGAGGGATAATCGCAAAGTCATATTCTGGGCGACCGTGATCGGTGGTTTCATCAGTTCGCTCGTCAAATGGGGGTCGGAGGTCAATGTGCCGCCGCGCGTTCCCGGCGAAGTATCACCGCCGGCCGCCCATATCGATGCCTGGCTCGGGCCGTTCGGGATCAATTCGCATTCACTCGATTATGTCTATCAGGGTGCGACCGTGGGCGGCGCCGTCACGCTTTACCACTGGCTTTTCAGCTTCGCTTTTGCCTTCGTCTATGTTCTGCTATCCGCCTACTGGCCGAAAATCAGGCTATGGTACGGAGCCTTTTATGGCTTGGTCATCACCGTCACCATGCATGGCTTTCTGATCCCGCTGCTTGGTTTCAGACATCCCGTCTATGCCAATGGGGCCGTCGGGTGGCTCTGGAACCTAAACGCTTATGAGCTGTGCAGCGAGATGCTCGGCCATGTCTACTGGGCAGGATCGATTGAGATCTGCCTGATCGCCGTTCTGGCTTCTCAGGCCAAACCGGTGAGGGGCGATTGGGCGGTGCTGTAACACTTTAAATCTGCTGCGTAATTTTCTCCTCAAATCAATTCCGATTTAAGAAATTATGCAGTAGCCGCGCCTGATAAGGCCCGTCATCGCGTAGCCCTGACAATTAAAAACCCGGCAGGGCCAAAGGCCTTGCCGGGTTTTTCCAGTCAATTCCGACGCTTTCCAATCCTGGTGAAGGATCAAGCAGCAGCCTTCACCGCGCCATAGGGATCGAACCGGCCATAGAAGGTGTCACCCTTCTCGGCCATGTCCTTCAGCAGCGGTGTCGGTGCAAAATGCGGACCGTATTCTCCTGCCAGCTTTTCGCAGAGCGCCACGAAATTCTTCACGCCCATGCCGTCGATATAGGACAGTGCACCGCCGGTATATGGCGCAAAGCCGAAGCCCAGGATGGAGCCGACGTCGGCTTCACGCGGGTCTATGACGATGCCTTCTTCCACGGTGCGGGCAGCTTCGAGCGCAATGGTTGCCAGAAAGCGCTGCTGCAGCACCTTCACGTCAACGTCATCAGCCTTCTTCTGCGGGTAGAGATCCTTCAAATCAGGCCAGATGAATTTCTTGGCGGGCTTGGCGGGATACTCGTAGAAGCCCTTGCCGTTCTTACGGCCGAAGCGTTCTTCCTTCTCCACCATGCGCGCGACAAGCTCCATATGGCGCGGATTGACGGCTTTTTCACCGAGATCGGCAACGGTGGCCTTCAGGATCTTGTAGGACAGATCGATCGCCACTTCATCGTTGAGCGACAGCGGTCCGACCGGCATGCCCGCGAATTTCGCGGCATTTTCGATCATGACCGGCGGCACGCCTTCGATCAGCATGTCATAGCTCTCGGCCATGTAGCGCAGAACGCAACGATTGACGAAGAAGCCGCGCGTGTCGTTGACGACGATAGGCGTCTTCTTGATCGCTGCGACGTAATCCAGTGCCACGGCCAGCGCCTTGTCGCCGGTTTCCTTGCCTAGGATCACTTCGGTCAGCATCATCTTCTCGACCGGCGAGAAGAAATGGATGCCGATGAAATCTGCCGGCCGCTTCGAGTTCTTCGCAAGCCCTGTGATGGGCAGCGTCGAAGTGTTGGAGGCGAAGATCGCCCCTTCCGGCAGCACGGCCTCGACCTTTTCGATGACAGCCTTCTTGACGTCGCGGTCTTCGAACACGGCTTCGATGACCAGATCGGCATCGGCAAGTGTGGAATAGTCGGGCGTGGCGGTGATCAGGCCAACCAGCTTCTCGCCAGCTTCCTTGGTCAGCTTTCCCTTGCCGACAGCGTCTGTCACCAGCTTCGCCGAGACGGCGAGACCCTTGTCAGCGGCTTCCTGGTCGCGGTCGATCAGCACCACGGGAATGCCGGCGGCAGCCGTGACATAAGCGATCGAGGCGCCCATGAAGCCGGCGCCGACCACGCCAACCTTCTTGATCTCACTCTTCGGCTGACCCGCCGGGCGGCGTGCGCCCTTGTTCAACTCCTGCATGGAGATGAACAGCGAGCGGATCATCGAGAAGGCTTCCTTGGTCTGGACGATCTCAGTAAAATAACGCTGCTCGATGCGCAGGCCGGTGTCAAAGGGCACTTGCAAGCCCTCATAGACGCATTTCAGAATGGCGAGCGCTGCCGGATAATTGCCTGAGGTTTCACGACGCAGCACGGCGGGCGCCGCAGGCCAGAGTTGGGCGGAGGCCGGCGTCCAGATGCCGCCGCCGGGGGCCTTGAAGCCCTTCTCGTCCCAGGGGGCGACGGGTTTCAACCCATCCTTGATCATCTGCTTGGCGGTGGGGATCAGCTGATCCGGTTCGACAACCTGATGTATGAGGTTCATGGCCTTGGCGCGCTGTGGCGCCAGCGTCTGGCCTGTTGTCATCATCTGCAGGGCGTCCTGCGCATTGGCAAGACGCGGCACGCGCTGGGTACCGCCCGCACCTGGGAAGATGCCGACCTTGACTTCCGGCAGGCCGATTTTTACCGACTTGGCATTGGAGGCCACGCGGCCATGGCAGGCGAGCGACAATTCGAAGGCCCCGCCCATGCAGGTGCCGTTGATGGCCGAGACCCACGGCTTGCCGCAGGTCTCGATCTTGCGCCACAGCCAGCTCATGCGGCCGACGCCGTCGAACAGCTTCTGCACGGCATTGGCGGGGTCTTTCGTCCGTTCTTCCTCGACCATGGAGAACATGCCACGGATCATGCTGAGATCGGCGCCGCCAGAGAAAGAAGACTTGCCCGAGGTGAAGACCACGCCCTTGATGGCTTCATCGGCCACCACGGCATCGACGATAGCTTCGATTTCGTCCATCACCCCGACAGTGAAGACATTCATGCTTTTATCGGGCATGTCCCAGGTGACGAGAGCAATGCCGTCTGCGTCGGTTTCGACGGTGAAATTCTTGTAGGTCATTGTCATCCCTCCCAATCAGACGCGCTCAATTACGGTCGCAGTGCCCATGCCTGCACCGATGCAGAGCGTGACGAGTGCTGTGTTGAGATCGCGCCGCTCCAACTCGTCCAGCACGGTGCCGAGGATCATCGCGCCGGTGGCACCCAGCGGATGGCCCATGGCGATCGCGCCGCCATTGACGTTGATCTTGTCGGTCGGAATATCGAAGGCCTGGATGTAGCGCAGCACCACGGCGGCAAAGGCTTCGTTGAGCTCGAAGAGATCGATATCGGCGAGCGAGATGCCTGACTTCTTGAACAGCTTTTCCGTCACATCGACCGGACCGGTCAGCATCAGTGCCGGATCGGAGCCAATATTGGCAAAGGCCCTGATGCGGGCGCGAGGCTTCAGCCCCATGCTCTCGCCACCGGCCTTGGAACCGAGCAGCACGACGCCGGACCCGTCGACGATACCGGAGGAATTGCCGGCGTGATGGACGTAGTTGATCTTTTCGATTTCCGGATGAGCCTGAATGCCAACGGCTTCGAAGCCGCCCATTTCGCCGGGCATCTGGAAGGACGGGTTGAGGCCGGCCAACGACTGCATATCGGTGCCGGGACGCATGTGCTCGTCGCGGTCGAGGATCGTCAACCCGTTCTGGTCCTTCACCGGCACGACGGATTTGTCGAAATAGCCGCTCTGCCAGGCATGGGCCGCCCGTTTCTGGCTTTCGACCGCATAGGCATCGACGTCATCGCGGGAAAAGCCGTATTTTGTAGCGATCAGATCGGCAGACACGCCCTGCGGCATGAAATAGGCAGGGAAGTTAACCGAGGGGTCCATGAACCAGGCACCGCCGGACATGCCGAGGCCGACGCGCGACATGCTTTCAACGCCACCGGCAATCACGATGTCATCGGCGCCCTGGGCAATCTTGCCGGCGGCAAAGTTGATGGCATCGAGACCAGACGCGCAGAAGCGCGAGATCTGCATGCCAGGCGCTTTGGTGGAATAGCCGGCCTCGAAGGCGGCGGCCTTGGCAATTACGGCGCCGGCGTCCATGACCGGATCGACGCAGCCCATGATGATATCGTCGACAGTATCCGTGTCGAGCCCGTTGCGGTCGCGGATCGCTTCCAGCGCCTTGGCGGCGAGGCGAACGGACGGCACCTCATGCAGGGAACCGTCCTTTTTGCCACGCCCGCGCGGCGTGCGCACGTGGTCGTAAATATAGACGTCACTCATGTCTCTCTCCCTTGGGCGTTTGCTTCGCCCGAAATCTTTTCGTCAAATCCAAATCAGAAGGCGTCGGCGGCCAGTTCCATCACGCTGTCGGCGCCTGCTTCGATGCGGATCTTGCGCACTGCCGTCTCGGGCATAATTTTTTCCATATAGAACCGGCCGGTGATCAGTTTGTTCTTGTAGAAATCGGCGTCGCCTGTGCCTGTCGCAAGCGCCTCTTCAGCGGCCTTGGCCATCTTTGCCCACATGTAACCGAGCACGACGATACCAAAGAGATGCATGTAATCGGTGGAGCCAGCGCCGGCATTGTCCGGCTTTGCCATGGCGTTCTGCATGAACCACATGGTCGATGCCTGCAGGTCGTTCAGGCCCTTTTTAAGATGCTTGGTGAAGAAGGACAGCTTTTCGTTGTCGCGATTCTCCTCGCAGAAAGTGTCGATTTCGTTGAACAGCGCCATGACAGCGCGGCCGCCATTCATGCCAAGCTTACGGCCCACCAGATCCAGCGCCTGGATGCCGTTGGCACCTTCATAGATCATCGCGATACGGGCATCGCGCACATACTGGCTCATGCCCCATTCTTCGATATAGCCATGGCCGCCATAGACCTGCTGGGCCATGACCGCATGGTCGAAGCCCTTGTCGGTCAACACGCCCTTGAGGATCGGCGTCATTAGTCCGAGAATGTCGTCGGATGTCTGTTTTTCAGCGGCGTCGCCGGAGCGGTGGGCAATGTCGGATTTAAGCGCCGTCCACAGCGTGAAGGCGCGGCCCGCTTCGTTGAAGGCGCGGATGGTCATCAGGCTGCGGCGAATATCGGGATGGACGATGATCGGATCGGCCTTCTTTTCCGGTGCCTTGGCGCCTGACAGCGACCGGCCCTGGATACGCTCGCGCGCATAATTGGCGGCGTTCTGATAAGCGATTTCCGCAATCGACAAGCCTTGCAGGCCAACGCCGAGGCGAGCTTCGTTCATCATCACGAACATGGCCGACAGGCCCTTGTTTTCCGCACCGATGAGATGGCCAGTCGCCTCGTCATAATTCATCACGCAGGTGGCATTGCCGTGAATGCCCATCTTATGCTCGATGGCGCCGCAGGAGACTCCATTGCGCGCGCCGACCGAGCCATCCTCATTGACCAAGAATTTCGGCACGATGAACAGCGAGATGCCTTTGGTGCCTTCAGGCGCGCCTTCGATGCGGGCGAGGACCAGATGGATGATATTGTCCGACATGGTGTGTTCGCCGGCGGAGATGAAGATCTTCTGGCCGGAAATCTTGTAGGCGCCATCGCCAGTGGGGACCGCCTTGGTGCGCAGCAGGCCGAGATCGGTGCCGCAATGCGGCTCCGTCAGGTTCATGGTGCCGGACCAGGTGCCTTCGACCATTTTCGGCAAATAAGTCTGCTTCTGCGCGTCGGAACCATGCACGAGAATGGCGGCAATCGCCCCCTGGGTCAGGCCCGGATACATCATCAGCGCCATATTGGCCGACGACATATATTCACCAACGGCGGTGTGCAGCACGTAAGGCAGTCCCTGTCCGCCGAACTCGGCAGGAATGGACAGGCCGAGCCAGCCGCCCTGGCAATAGGCGTCATAGGCCTGCTTGAAGCCCTTCGGCACAGTGACGGTGCCGTCGTCATGACGCGTGCAGCCTTCCTGGTCACCAGAGAGGTTAAGCGGGAAGAGCTGTTCTTCCGCAAGCTTTGCAGCCTCGCCGACGATCGCTTCGATCATGTCGGGCGTTGCGTCCTCGAAACCCGGAAGGTTGTTGAAGCGCTCCAGGCCCAGCACGGTGTTCAGGATGAAAAGCGTGTCGGCGACGGGGGCCTTGTAGACGGGCATGGTCAATGTCCTCCAGATTGCGGCCGGCTACCTCCCCGACCAGATACTGTTCTACAAAATATTGACGTGCGCGTAAACGTCAATACGGAAAAACGTGAATTCTGCGGCAACCCATGCGGCAAGAAGACCGGGGTGGCCGCAAATGAGAAGGGGCCACACAGATGGCGAAGGCGCACTTTGCCCATGTCGTCTTCGCGGCAAAGCCAAAGCGCCAACTATCTTGGGCAAATGGCAGAAACCGTGGTGATTGGAACCAAAAGGTTAAAAAATCCTGCGCCTCTTAACGGGTTGTTTACCACGTTTACCCGATTCTGCAGCGGAATGATTTGCGTCGCCTCAAGATTGCATCTGCTCCCGCCCGACGTTCGCTTGAACGGGGCATGGACGGGGCCTGTCGTTCTTGAGATCGGGCCGAAACACGAAGCGAGTTTGGAAATATGAACGGACAGCGGTCTTCATCTCAGGGCTACCGGGCTCCGGACCAGATGGCGTCCCGTCATGCGGATCCTCGCCAGGCGGAGGTCCGGCCTGGCGAGCCGCGCTCTGCCGGCGCCTCCTCGCTCGATGCTCTCAGCCGCACAATCGAAGGGCTGGAAGCTCGCATCGAAGGTTTAATGAATGGTATGGCAGCCGCGCCGCGCGATAGCCGCCTCCCGTCTGATCCTGTTTTTGCCGAACCTGCTCCGACGCCCGAGCGGTTCGACCCGCTGGCCGAGATCCGCGCCAGACAGCGTGCTCTCGAGGCCTCTCGTCCGTCGACGCCTGCAGGCACTATCGGTTCGCAGCCCGCTGCGGCCGAAGACAGGCCACTTGAAAAAACATCCTCACGCCGTATGCCGGTGCTCGAACTTGCCCCTGAGCTGGCCGCGCCCAGCCGTCCGGCGGCAACACCTATGGATTTCCAATCGGCTCTGTCGACGCTGCGGGCGGATCTGCGCCAGGATATCAGCGATAGTCTGGCGGGTGAGATCGGTACCTTGCGCGCCGAGATGCGCGATATCCGCCGGTTGGCCGAAGACGGTCGCGAGGCAGCCGGATTGCGCGATGACTTCGTGCGCATGGCCGACAGTATCGACCGCATCGGTCATGCCGTGACCCCGGATGCGACTGCGCAGACCGATGCCTTGCGCGCCGATTTCGAAGACCTGCGGTCGCTGATTGACGGGCTCGCCCGTGGCGGCACGACGCCGGCCGTCGAGGCGCGTTGGAGCGCGCTGGAAACCCGGCTTGATGCCATCGACCCCGAGCGCATCCAGCAGGACCTGCTGCAACTCGCCTATCGGCTCGATGATATCAAGCAGCAGCTGGGCTCGATCGGAGACGTGCGCTCGGTGCGTCTTCTGGAAGACAAACTCATTGCCATTGCCAAGGCGCTCGAACATATCGGCCAGCATCTGGAGCCCAACAGCCAGGCGATGCTCGACCAGTTCGGCCAACTCGACCGCCGGCTGGATGAGATTTCCCGCGCCATTTCCGTCACTGGGCGTCACAATGGCGCCGCGACCGATCCGCGCCTGATCGAGCGGCTGGAAGACCGGATCGCCACCATTGCCCATCATCTGGAGCTTATCTCCGAGCAGACCGCCGGATTGGGGACCAATGATCTTGGCCAAGAGCTTGGCGAGCGCATCGAAGCCCTGTCGCATAAGATCGAGGATCTCGCCCATCAGCAGGCTACCCAGCGGCTGGAAGAGCGGCTGGACGATCTGGCGCGCATGCTGGATCTGTCGCGGCGCGACAGCCTGCAGCCGGAACTGACCGGCTATCTCTCCGACATCTCCCGCAAGATCGACGCGCTCGACCACGGCTCGCTGACCGACAAATTGGCCGAACAGATTGCCGTCATCGGTCGGCGCATCGATGAAATCGATCAGCATCCGGTTGCGTCGCCCGTCGATGAAAACCTGCTGCGCAGCCTGGACGATCGGCTTTATTCCATCGCAGCCCGCCTGGATGAAACAGCCTCTGCCCCTTTGGGTGACGGCACGGCAATTGCCGGGCTGGAACAGCAGATCGCCCATCTCTCCGCCCTGATCAGCGCATCACCGCTGACGGATCAAGGCGAGCGGATCGAAGGCCGGATGGCCGCGCTCGAGGACTATCTCGCCACCAGCGACGAATATATCGTCGAGGCTGCCCGCCAGGCCGCCGAGGCTGTCATGGACAGTTATTCCCGCAAAAACCCGCTTCTAGACCAGCAAGCGTTGCCGGACCAAACTGCGGAAACGCTGGCGGTGCTGGCCGATCATCTGCGCCATCTCGAAGACATCAGCCGAGGCGGTGAAGAACGCAGCCATCGCACCTTCGAAGCCCTGCACCAGACCCTGGTGCAGATCGCCGAAAAGCTCGACCAGATGGATCGCCGCGCCACCGTCGCAACGCCGGTGGTTGAGCCTCAGCCCGAGGCAGCGAGCATCTTCTCGGCAGAGGCCAAGACAGCTGGCAGTGATGATACGCTTCCTTCGGAGTTCGGCTCTGCCAAAACGGCATACGATGGCGATCGCGCTCCCGCTATCTACCCTGATAAGCCCCTGCCGGACGCGGATGCAGATGCCGGCAGGCCGAGCCTGCTCGCCGGTCTTGGCCGCCGTCTGAAGCCGCAGGCGAAGAAGGCGAAGCCCGCAAAGCAACAAGGTAAAAACTCAGACGCGGCATCAGCTCCGACGGCAGTGGCCACGCCGACACGCCAGCGCGTCGAGGATGCGCCGTCGATAGATCCCGCCGATATTCTGCCGCCCGAAGAGGCCAATGAACTGCTGGAGCCGGGCTCCGGCAAGCCTGACGTGCGCAAGATTCTTGAAAAGGTACGCGCCCGCCAGGCCGCTAATGGTAGCACATCGGCGGAATCCAGCCATGCTTCCGATACGGTCAAGCCGGCGGGTGCCGATGATCGGATGGATTTCATTGCCGCCGCCCGTCGCGCTGCCCAGGCCGCAGCCCAGGAGACTGAGCGCAGCGCTCGTCCCGGTCGCATGTCGCTCGCTGACGAGGTCAAGGGCGCTTCCGCCTTTTCGCGCTACCGTCGCCCGATCCTGATGGCTGTCGGCGCGCTGCTTCTGGCCGCATTGGCCGTAACAGCTGTGAAAAATCTCACCCGCCATAGCGATGGACCGACACCTGCGGTTCAAGCACCGGCCGCGCCAGCCCCGCCCAATGCAGCACCTTACAATGCAGCACCGGCCGCCGAGGCGCTTCCCTCCCAGGCACCGCAGCAGATCAAGGCTGTCGAGACGCTTCCTTCCCAGGCGCAGCCCGCCCCTGAAAGCACCGAGGCCGAGACCGAGACCAGGTCGGCACCCGTCATCCCGGTGACCTCGCCGCCCGGCCAGGCCAGCCTCTCGGCTGCTCCGATCGATGGCGGCAACACGGTCCAGAATCTCTCGGCGCAACCTGCCCAGCCGGATGCCGCCAAGGCCGCTTTTGCGCCGCCGCAAGATGCAGCTGCAAAGCCGCTGTTCGATGTTCCCGCCGATCTGTCGCCGCCGTCGCTCGTCACAGCAGCCAAGGCCGGCGATCCGGCTGCGCTGTTTGAAATCGGCTCGCGCTACATGGAAGCCCGGGGCCTGCCGGGCGATGTCTCGCAGGCCGCCGTCTGGTTCCAGCGAGCTGCCGACCTCGGTCTCGCGCCGGCCCAGTACCGGCTTGCCGGGCTTTACGAAAAAGGTACCGGTGTTCAGCGGGATCTGGTCAAGGCAAGACAGCTCTACAGCCAAGCGGCAGAGGCCGGCAATGCCAGCGCCATGCATAATCTCGCCGTGCTCTATGCATCGGGTGGTGATGGCAAGCCGGATATGGATGCCGCCGCGAAATGGTTTTCGAAGGCCGCCGAGCTTGGCGTTACCGACAGCCAGTTCAATCTCGCCGTGCTTTATGCCCGTGGCAGCGGTGTGAAACTTGACCTCGAAGCGTCCTACAAGTGGTTTGCGCTTGCCGCCCGCGCCGGCGATAAGGATGCTGCCGCCAAGCAGGAGGAAGTCGCCAAGGCCTTGCAGCCGGCCGCCTTGGAGCGCGCCAAAGCAAGCGTCCAGCAGTGGCAACCCACCCCTGTCGACGCCAATGCCAATAGCGTCAACCAGCCGGACGAATGGGTCGGCAAGGGCCTGAAGACCGGCAGCGTCGACATGGAAAAGGCGATCCGCAATATCCAAGCCATTCTCAACAAGAACGGCTTCAATGCAGGTGAGCCCGATGGCAAACTCGGTACCCGCACGGTTGCCGCCATCAAGTCCTTCCAAAGCTCCGTCGGCCAGGAGCCGAACGGCAAGGTTTCCAACGAGCTCGTCAAGGCGCTGCTCGCCCACAACCGCTGACGGTTCCGTCCGAGCCTTTCAGACGGGCTTGGGCGCGAACTCATCGAATGGCCTTTGCGGTGGTGAACAGGCGCGAAGCAGGCTCTAAGCTGCATGAGCAAATGCGCAGATCTTGATCTTCTGCTTGCAGCGCCAGGATTTGCTTCTAAACTCGGGCTGAGAGACTTGCGCTCCTGCGTCATTGCCCATTGTGGCGAGTATGATGGGTACGGTGATGCGCATCCGACATTTTCTGGGGGCTTTGCCCCTAAATCCACCCGGATTTAAGGAATGATGCTGTAAACAGTGACAGTCCGCTGGCATGGTGTGAGGCCATGGCGGCGCGATCGAGTATTTTGACAGCATGATTTTGCCGAAGTGACATGCGCATTGGCCAAACTATGCTTCAAGAGAGACACCTTAGGACCGACGGTTTGATCCTATCGAACCAAGAGCGGTTCTATCGTTTGTGGGGATGGCCGTGACGATTTACCTGCCGATTGCGGAACTGTCGGTGAATATTTTCATCATCCTCGGCATGGGCGCGGCTGTCGGCTTTCTCTCGGGCATGTTTGGCGTCGGCGGCGGCTTTCTGATCACCCCGCTTTTGATCTTCTATAATATTCCGCCGATCGTCGCGGTCGCCACCGGCGCTAATCAGGTGGTTGCCTCGTCCGTATCGGGCGCGATGAGCCATTTCCGCCGAGGTTCTCTCGACCTGAAACTCGGCTGCGTGCTTCTGGCGGGCGGTCTTGCCGGCGCCTCGCTCGGCATGTGGATCTTTGTTGCCTTGCGCAAGCTCGGTCAGATCGACCTGTTCATCTCGATCCTCTACGTGGTTCTGCTCGGCTCGATCGGCACGCTGATGCTCTGGGAAAGCATTGGGGCGCTGCGGCGCGCGGCGCGCAAGCAGCCGATTGCGGTGCGTCGGCCCGGCCATCACAACTGGGTGCATCGGCTGCCCTTCAAGATGCGCTTCAAGAAATCGAAGATCTACCTGAGCGCGGTGCCTATCCTGACGCTCGGCTTTCTCGTCGGCGTGCTCACGCCAATGGGTATTGGCGGCGGTTTCATTCTGGTGCCGGCGATGATCTATCTGCTGCGCATCCCCACCAATGTCGTGGTCGGCACGTCGCTGTTCCAGATCATTTTCGTCAGCGCCTTCACCACCATTGCTCAGGCCAAGGCCAATTACTCCGTCGATATCGTGCTCGCCTTCATGCTGATGATTGCCGGTGTGATCGGGGCGCAATATGGCGTGCGCGTTGGGCAGAAGCTGCGCGGCGAACAGCTGCGGGCCCTGCTTGGCCTGCTGGTCATGGCCGTCGGCCTGCGTCTTGCCATTGAACTGGTGATGACGCCTGGTGACGCCTATTCCATCGTAGTCGGGAGTTCCGGGCGATGAGGCTGCCCCGGCTCTTCGTCCTGACCATCTGCACCGTTCTTGCAGGTGCCGCTCTTGGCATCGGCCCGGCGCTGGCGCAGATCCCGTTTCTGACGCCTGACAGTACGGGCAAGGAAACGCTGGAGATTGGCACCTCGACCAACGAAATCGCCATCACCTCGGATTTTCGCGGTGCCGACCTCACCGTGTTCGGCGCGCTCAACAATGTCGACCAGCTGCTGCTGGCCATCGGCCAGTATGATGTGGTGGTGACGCTGGAAGGTCCCAGGGAAGCCGCGACCGTGCGGCGCAAGGAACGTTTCCTCGGTATCTGGGTCAACCGTCAGTCGCTGACCTTCGACCGTGTGCCGACTTCCTATTCCGTTGCCAGCACGCGCCCAGTGGACGCGATCGCCCCGCCCGAGGTGCTGAACGAACTGGGAATCGGTGTCGATCATCTGCCGCTGACGCCGACGGGCCATTTTATCGGCGATATCAACATGGGCGAATTCCGCAGTGCCTACCGCCGGCTACAGGAAGGTAGCGGCCTTTATCAGGATGGCGATACCGGCATCCGGTTCGTTTCCACCAATCTGTTTCGGGCCAGTCTGCGGTTGCCGGCCAATATCCCCGATGGCGTCCATGTCGTGCACGCCTATCTCTTCAAGAGCGGCGGCTTTCTTGCTCAAAAGGATCTTCGTTTGCGCGTCGTTAAAACCGGCGTCGAACAGGCGATCACCGATGCCGCCCGCAATCAGCCTCTGTCCTACGGCGCATTCGCGGTGCTTTTAGCCCTCATCACCGGCTGGACCGCAAGCCTGGTGTTCCGCAAGGACTGACGGCCGTTTTCTGCAATGATCACGCAATCGTGCGTTGTCATCTGCTTGTCATGTCCGCCCCCTAACAGTCCCCCCAAGACCCGCCGTCGATGCAGCGGAAATCGGAAATTTTCAGCAAATGAGCCGCGGATTTGAAAAAACCGGGCTTCAGGAGCCATGTAATCCGCGATTTCTCGCCGGTTGACGGTTGTTCTCGGGCAGATTTGTAGGCCTGCCCGTCATCATCAATTTCCGCATACCGGGGGATTTCATCATGCGCACTTTCCTTGCAGCACTTTTAGCCACGACGGTTCTGGTCGGCGGCGCCCAGGCAGCCACGGTCTATCCGCTGGACCGCGCCACCATTCTCAACGGCTCGCCCTTCGACTTCAAGGTCGAGCTGAAATCCGTGGTCAAGCCGGAGGACGTCAAGGTAACCGTCAACGGACAGGACTATAAGGCGGTCTTCGGCAATCAGGCGCAGTTCGTCGCCGAGGAAAAGGGCAAGGAAGACAAGATTCTCGGCTCCGCCCTGATCCTGCGCGACATCAAGCTGCCGGCCGGCAGCTACAAGGTCGAAGTTGCCGCCGGCGACGAGAAGAAGTCGGTTACTTGGGACGTTTATGCAACCGCTCAGAAGCCGGTTGCCAAGAACATCATCTTCTTCCTCGGCGATGGCCTTTCGGTTGCCCATCGCACCGGCGCCCGCATCATGTCGAAGGGTATGACCGAGGGCAAGGCAAACGGTCACCTCAACATGGACACGCTCGACCGGATGGCCTTTATCGGCACGTCCTCGACCAACGCGATCGCCACCGACAGCGCCAATACCATGTCGGCCTACATGACCGGCCACAAGACCGCCGTTAACGCGCTGGGCGTCTATGCCGACCGTACGCCGAACACGCTCGACGACCCCAAGGTGGAGACCATTGCCGAAGCGCTGCGCCGCACGACCAAGAAGTCGATCGGCATCGTTTCTCCGGCTGAAATCGAAGATGCAACGCCGGCCGCCGTCGTTGCCCATACCCGCGCCCGCGCCGACAAGGCCGAAATCGTTGGCATGATGTACGCTGTTAAGCCGGACGTCATCCTCGGCGGTGGATCGGCCTATTTCCTGGCCAAGGAAGTTCCGGGTTCCAAGCGCAAGGACGACAAGGACTATATCAAGCTGTTCAAGGAGGCCGGCTATACGCTTGCGACTTCCAAGACCGAACTTGGCACCGTCGCCGGCAATTCCGACAAGCTGCTCGGCCTGTTCCATACGGGCAATATGGACACGATCCTCGACCGCAAATTCCTGAAGAAGGGCACGGTCGACAAATTCCCGGACCAGCCGGGCCTGGTCGACATGACCAAGGTTGCGCTGGACAAGCTGTCCAAGAACTCGGAAGGCTTCTTCCTGATGGTCGAGGGCGCATCGATCGACAAGATGTCCCATCCGATGGACTGGGACCGTGCGATGTATGAAACCATCGAATTCGACCAGGCCGTCGGCGTTGGCCTCGAGTTTCTGAAGTCCCACCCAGACACGCTGATCGTCGTTACCGGCGACCACACCCATGGCATTTCTGTCATCGGCACCATCGATGACGACAAGCCGGGCACCGAGATGCGTGAAAAGGTTGGCGTTTACGCCGATGCCGGCTTCCCGAACTATGAGGACAAGGACGGCGACGGCTTCCCTGACAAGGTCGACGTTTCGCGCCGCCTGGCCGTGTTCTCGTCCAACTTCCCGGATTATTACGAGACCTTCCGCCCGAAGATGGACGGCCCGTTCGAGCCTTCGATCCAGAACGAGAAGAAGCAATACGTCGCCAACGAAGCCTATAAGAACGTGCCCGGCGCCGTTCTGCGCGAAGGCAACCTGCCGCGCTCGGCCGATACCGCCGTCCATGCCGTCGACGATGTCGTGCTGCAGTCCACCGGCGCCGGTTCTGAAGGCTTCAAGGGTTATATGGAAGAAAGCGACGTCTATAAGGTCCTGGTCGACTCCTTCGCACTTGGCCCGAAATCGACCAACTAAATCATTCTATCTCGGCTCCGGGCGCTGCATGTTGCGCCCGGAGCATTTTATTATTGATTATTAGCGTGTCGGGCCGGTCATGAGGACATTCACCAGCGTATCTCTCCGCAGACGAGACAGTCTTGCTCTCCTGGGCCTTGGGGCGCTGGGCCTGATGCCGGGCGTGGCACGGGCGGCACGACCGCTGATCGATTTTGACCATCTCTACGGCAAGGTCGGCGTGCTGGGCCTGGAGTTTTCCGATACCGTCAAACAGGCTGCCGGCAAGCAGGTGGCGATGCGCGGCTTCATGGCGCCGCCTTTGAAGGCGGAAGCGACTTTCTTCGTGCTGACCGAAATCCCGATGGCGCTGTGCCCTTTCTGCTCGTCAGATGCGGACTGGCCGGACAATATCGTCGTCGTCTATCTCAATGCCAAGCAAACCTTCGTACAGCCCGGCACACAGATCGAGGTGGTTGGCACCTTGGAGATGGGCTCCTGGACCGATCCGGAAACCGGCTTCGTGAGCCTGTTGCGGCTTAAAAATGCCACCTATGGTACGGTCTGAGCCAATGATGGCGCTTACTCTTGATGATGTCTCCGTCCGTTATGCTGACACGGCGAAACCGGTTTTGACGATAGCGTCGCTCGACCTCCCGGCCGGCGGGCAGCTTGCGATTACCGGCGGCTCTGGCTCGGGCAAAAGCACGCTCGTCAATGTCATCACCGGCCTGGAGCGCTTGCGCCAAGGCCATGCGCGGTGGAACGGCACGGATCTCGCAACGCTGTCCGAAGGCGCGCGTGACCGGTTTCGTGCGGCGCATATCGGCCTCGTCATGCAAGACTTTCATCTTTTCCCCGGCCTGTCGGCTCTCGACAACATTCTGCTGCCCGCCCGGCTCTCCCGGGTGGCTACAACCGAGTGCGTGGCGCGGGCGCAGGACCTGATGGGCCGCTTCGGGCTTGAGCGGTCGCAGCAGCCTGTCGAGACCATGTCGCGCGGAGAGATGCAGCGCGTCGCTGTGGCCCGCGCTGTGCTGAGAAAGCCGGGCGTGATCATTGCGGACGAGCCGACCGCCAGCCTGGATGTCGAGGCAGGTGCCGCCGTTGCCGATCTGCTGCTGGATCTTGCCGAGACCGAAGGCAGCACTCTTGTCGTCGTCTCCCACGACGCCCGTCTCGTCGAGCGCTTGCCTCGGCGGATCGAACTCAAGAACGGCGTGATTGTGCATGACACCGCAGGGAGCCACAAACCTGCCGGAGGTGATGCATGATCCGCTTCGTTCTCGCCGATCTCCGCCGTCTCTGGGCAGGAGCCCTGGTGATCTGCCTTCTGGTGGCATTGTCGACGGCACTGGGCGTTGCCGTCACATTGCAGGAGAGGGCGCTTCGCCTCGGCAGTGCCCGGGCGGCTGACAAGTTTGATCTTGTGATCGGTGCGGCCGGTTCGGAAACCCAATTGGTGCTGTCCTCGGTCTTTCTACAGCCTTCGCCTTTGCCACTCCTGCCGGGCACGGTTCTCGCGGGCCTGCAGACCGATCCACGGGTTGAGTGGGCGGCTCCGGTCGCCTTCGGTGACAGCTTTGCCGGTTATCCAATCGTGGGTACGACAACCCGCCTGATTGCGGCGACCACTCCGGGCTTTGCCGAGGGGAAGATGTTTACCCACGAAGGCGAGGCGCTTGTTGGTGCCGATGTGGCGCTGAAGACAGGCGACACGGTCAAGCCCATGCACGGCACCGCAGCCGAAGGCGGTCATACCCATGGCGAACTCGCTTATCATGTCGTCGGTCGCCTGAAGGCAACGGGCACCGCTTGGGACCGCGCCATTCTGGTGCCGGTACAGGCGGTCTGGCATATTCACGGTCTCGGCGAGGAGCATGAAGACGATCATGACCACGCCCAGAACGGCGCCGCGCATGAGGAACATGATGACGGCCATGACGATCACGATCATCATGGTCACATCGATCCGGATGCGCCGATCAGCGAGCAGTTCGACGCTCAAGACCCAGGCGTTCCGGCGATCCTCGTCAAGCCCAAGACCATTGCTGCCGCCTATAAGCTGCGCCAGGACTATCGCAACGATCGCACGCTCGGCGTCTTTCCCGGCGAGGTCCTGACCAAGCTTTATGCGACGCTTGGCGATGCAAAACTTGTCCTCTCACTCGTTGCCGCTGGTGCGCAGGTGCTGGTGGCAGGCGCACTGTTGCTGGTGACGGTGGTGCATATCGGCCAGCGCCGCAAGCAGATCGGCGCGCTCAGGGCCTTCGGCGCACCTCGCCTGTCGGTCTTCCTGATCGTCTGGCTGGAACTGTTCAGCCTGTTTCTCACCGGTATCGGTCTTGGCGTCGGGCTTGGCTATGGCGCGGCAAGGGCAATTTCGCAGGCGGTCAAGCAAGGCAATGGCTTTGATCTTCCTGTGGAATTCCTCCATCAGGACGCTTGGCAGATCGGCGTCATGCTGATGTTTGCCGCCCTGCTCTCCGCCCTGCCGGCCTGGCTTGCCTATCGCCAGTCCCCGGTGGCGGCCCTGCGTTCGTGACGACAGGACAGCATCGCGCGTTTCATCAAGCGAGCGATGCTGTGGCGCTCCAAATTATGCTGTAGGCACCGGCAAAAACGTTTCTGTTGCGTCACATAACCTTCATTGCCCGGCGATATGGAAGCCGTGTCGATATGCTGAGTCGCGGACGGTTTGCCCATGGGGCGGGCCTTGGCTCTTGAGGGGGTAATAATGCGTTTTGTGTTCACCAAGCGGCTATCTGTGGTGCTGGGTCTGACTTTGGCAGCTTTCAGCTTCGGATTGGGCGGGATCGCTCAACCGGTCGTGGCTCAGGATGGCATGGTCCTCGACAAATACGTGGTGCTCATGCGCCATGGCGTGCGACCGCAAACCAGCCTCAAGGAAATCGAACCGCTCTCCTCCAAGCCCTGGCTGCAATGGAATACGCCCGACGGTCAACTGACGCCGCATGGCGCGGAAGCTGTGGCGCAACTGGCCAAATGGGAAAGCTCCATGCTGCGCCAGCGCGGCCTTTTACCGGAAAAGGGTTGCCCGGCACCCGGTGCGGCCTTCGGCTGGGCGAATGGCTCGGTCAAACGCACCATCGACACCGGCAATGTCATGCTGGAGACGATGTTCCCAGGCTGCGGCCTGACCGTGGGCTTCAACAAGGTGGACGAGTCCGATGGCGTCGACAGTCTCTATGCTCCCTCTGATACCAAGCTTGGTGCGATCGATACTGAAAAGGCCAAGGCAGCCATTCTGGACGCGGCTGGTGGCGATCTTGAAAAGACGCGCGCCCGCGCCGCCAGCCTGATGAAGGAACTTGATGGCATCCTCGACTGCTGCGCGGTCTCGCTGTGTGACAAGGCTGATCCCACAAAGGCCTGCACGCTCTCCGAGCGGCCTTGGGCGATCAAGGTGAAGGAGGCCAAGGGCGAGAAGCCCGCCAGCGTAGAAGTGGTCGGCCCCTTGAAGGAGGCGGGCACGGTCGTTCAGGTCTTCCTGTTGCAATATGCCAATGGCTTTCCGGCTGAACAGGTCGGCTTTGGCCGGACCCCGAAGGCCGATGACATCATCCGCCTGTCGGAACTGCGCCAGATGAAATACGACGTCTCCGTGCGCGTGCCCTATCTCGCTGCCCGCGACGGTTCCAACATTCTCAACCAGCTTCTTCTGGCGGTCGCCGCAGATCCGGCCGCCGGTGCCGTGACGGATGGGCCGCCGAACGCGAAATACACGCTGTTTACCGGCTCCGATACCCAGCAATCCGAAATCGGCGCCATTCTCGGCCTGCATTGGCATATTCCGCCGTATGTGGATGACGAGACGCCGCCGACGGGCACACTGGCCTTCGAACGGCTGCATGATGCAGCGGGCAAGGCATTCGTGCGCATGTCCTTCATTGCTCCTTCTCTTGACCAGATTCGCGCGGCGTCGCCGCTTGACGGCAACAATCCACCGCTCCAGGGCGCCGTAGCCTTGCCCGGCTGTGAAGATCAGGCGATTAAGGGCGCTTGCCCGCTGGATCGGTTTCTAGCCATTACGCGCGCCAAGCTGGATATGACTGCAGTTGGGCCGCAAAACTATCGGTCACCGTTCAAGTCATAAGACGAAAGCCTTCGTGAGGCATTGACTGGGCTACGCAAGTGTTACCGACCGTGCTTTGCCCTTTTGCTGGTTAATGTATCAACCGGCGCCAGCTGGAGTTCGGCTGCGACATGCTGGTCGCGACCGCCATGTTTGGCGCGGTAGAGAGCCGCATCAGCGCTTGCGATCAAGTCGTCGCTGTCATGGATGGAATCTGCCGGAACGGCCGCGACGCCGATGCTGACGGTGACGAAACCCTTGTGGCTGCCTTCATGGGCAATGCGCAAATCACGCACCGCTTGGCAATAGTGACGAGCAACGATTTCGCCGCCAGCTAGGTCGGTGTCGGTCAGCAAAAGCGCCATTTCCTCGCCACCATAGCGCGCTGCAATATCGGTGCCACGCTTTGCGGTCGCGCGTAACGCTGAGGCAACCTGGCGCAGGCACTGGTCGCCGGACTGGTGGCCGTAGCGGTCGTTGAACAGCTTGAAGTGGTCGATATCGATCATTAACAGGCAGACGCCCGATCCGGAGCGCCGCGAACGCGCCAGTTCGTGGCGGATATGCACGTCGAATGCGCGGCGATTATAGAGACCCGTGAGGCCATCGGTAAAGGCGGCCTTTTCCAAGGCGCGATTGGCTTGCCGCAGCATTTCCTCAGCCTGCTTTGCAACGGTAATGTCGGTAAAGACGATCAGCGAACCGCCGCCACTGACGCTTCTTGTCTGCGCTTCCAGCGCGCGTCCATCCCAGAGCTGGATCTCCCGCTTGCCCGGTTGCAGGGGCAGTGCGGGCATTTTATCGTCGGCTCGGTCGCAAGCGGCTGGCGCGCTTGCTGCTTCAGCGGGCAGAGCTTCTTCGCCCCTGGCGCGTGATGCGGCGATGATGTCGCGCAAATGGGCTCCGGGAACCCTAAGGTCCGCGGTCTTTGAGAACATCGCGCGGTAGCGCTCGTTGCAATAAACCAGCTTGCCCTGTCGGTCGAACATCACGAGACCGTCGGCCATGTTGGCGAGTGCATCGGTCAACTGCTGCCGGCTTTCGGCCAATTGACGTTCCAGCTCTTTCTGCTTGCTGATATCCCTGTTGTGGGTGACGAGCCCGACGATCCGGTCGGTCTTCGGTTCTCTGATCGGGTATTTGAGGGTGGAATACCAACCCTTGAGACCTAAGCTTGTCTCATAGCTCTGTTCAAGCAGGAGCGCCTTATCGGCATCGTACACCGCCTGCTCGTCGCTATGATACTGGCTGGCCAGCGCAGGGGAATGAAAATCGGCATCGGTCTTGCCGATCATGTCCTGCGGGTCCGCCAGTCCAAGCACATCGGCGGCGGCAGGATTAGCAAGGATGAAACGGCCTTCCCGGTCTTTGACCGTGAGGTTTTCCGGCATGGTCTCGATAATACTTCGATAAAGCTCCGCCTCTTGCAGTTTCGCCCGTTGCAGCAATTCCGCACGGATCATAAGGGCCGCGAGCAGTGCTGCCAGACATTGCATCGGCAACATGAGTGGCAAGCTGCTCAGCACGAGCGGCCATGTCTCCGGGGGCAGGACGAGGATGGTGATTTGCGGCACGATGACAAGGCCGACGCTCATCAACACGATCCGCCTGATGCTGAGGATGGCGCGATCGTCGCGCCATCCCGCGCAGATCCCGACTGCGGCAGCAAGAAGAATGGCAAGCGCCCCGGCGCCGGCCCCTAAGCCACCCTGAAACACCCGCCAAGTTACGGCCATGCCAGCCGACAGCACTGCTGAAATCGGACCGCCCATCAGGCCGCAGACGGCAATCGCGCTGGACCGCAGATCGAGGAACACGCCGGGGGCCACTGCAAGCGGAAAGAGCATCAGCAGAATTGTCGTCAGCCCGCCGATCAGTCCAAGCCCGACCAACCGATGTGCGGGGCTGTGACGCTCCAGCCATCCGTCTAACCGGCTCCAAAGCATGGAAAACAGCAGGACAAGGGCGATATTGACGAGCGTTTGCGTCATCGTCATGGTCATCTGATCCGTCGTCTCCTCCACGGCCTGGCGATGCATGCAAGCATGACGCGAAGGCGCCTCAGAGAGCATGCGAAGATGATCCTAGAAGGCCTTCGTTAATTTGTAATTTCGAACTTGATAATGTTTTCGTGCCAATTCGAGATGCAACTCCCGCGATGGACAATATGAGTTTTGCGGCCTGGCTTGCGGAAGCCGGTTCGTAACCTGTAATTGCGCCTGATCGCCCTTGAGGACGCGCCGTGTCGGGTCTACGGATGACGCATGTGACGACAGGATAGGGCAAGACATGACCGTAGCAGACGAGCAGGCCGCCAGTGATCTAAAGCCAATCGCGGCGGGGCCGGAGCAGCATTCGCTGCTGGATGATATTCAAGGGCTTCTGGCCGGCAGCATGCTCGCAGCCTTGGGCGTCGTCATGCTGTCGAATGCCAAACTGCTGTCCGGTGGCACGGCTGGCGTCGGTTTTCTGCTGCATTATCTCCTGGGTGTCGGTTTTGGTCCGATCTTTTTTGCCATCAACCTGCCCTTCTACTATTTCGCCTTCCGGCGCATGGGGCTCGCGTTCACGGTGAAGACCTTTATTGCGGTGCTGTTGACCTCGGTTTTGAGCGCGCTTCTGCCGAAGTTCATCGGCTTTGCCATGCTCGATCCGCTTGTTGCTGCCCTGTTTGGCGGGCTGTTGATCGGTACCGGCATGCTCGCCCTGTTTCGCCATCAGGCCAGTCTCGGTGGCTTCGGTATTCTGGCGCTCTTCCTGCAGGACCGGTTCGGCTGGCGGGCCGGTCTCGTTCAGCTGTGCTTTGATGCCATGGTTCTGGCGGCCTCCTTCTTCGTGGCAACGCCCGGCGTGATTGCCTGCTCCATTATCGGCGCCGTGGTGGTCAATCTGACGCTGGCCATCAACCATCGTCGCGACCGCTATATCGCCAGATAGAGTCTGTGAGGCTGACAGCCTCGCGATGGGCTGAGGCTCTTCGATCTGGAACGGAATTTGCTGCCCTGTTGTCGTTTCGGGCAAACTGGCGCCCAGATTTATCAATTGCTCAAGAAAGAGACAGACGATGCGACTTTTCCACTCCGCCCTTGCCGCGGCCCTGCTGCTCACCACCAGCCTTGCCAATGTCGATGCCCGTGCCGATGATGGCGCTCTTGCCGCCATCAAACAGGCCGGCGTGCTGCGCATCGGCACCACGGGTGACTACAAGCCCTTCAGCTACAAGGGCGTGGATGGCGATCTTGTCGGTGCCGATATCGCCATGGGCAAGGAACTGGCCGGAGACCTCGGCGTCAAGCCGGATTTCGTGATGACCACCTGGAAGACCATGCTCGACGACTTCAAGGCCGGCAAATTCGATGTGGTTCTGGGCGGCATCACCGTCAACCCGGCCCGCGCCGAGGTTGGCGATTTCTCGCTGCCCAATGTCAAGGACGGCAAACGCCCGATCGTGCGCTGCGAGGACAAGGACAAGCTGACGACGCTGGAGGCCATCGATCAGCCGCAGGTGCGGGTCATCGTCAATCCCGGCGGCACCAATGACAAATTCGCCCACGAGCATTTCACCAAGGCGCCAATCGAGGTTTTCCCCGATAACAAGGTGATTTTCGACCAGATCGCCGCCAATAAGGCGGATGTGATGGTCACCGACGGTGTCGAGGTCGATCTGCAGTCGAAACTGCATCCCGGCGTGCTATGCCCGGCAGCGGTCAAGGAACCCTTCACCCATTTTGAAAATGCCTATCTGCTGCGTAAGGACCCGGCCCTGAAAAGCGCCGTCGACGCCTTCATGGCCAAGGCGCTTGAGAATGGCGATTGGAAAGCCAAGCTCGACGCCGCCATGCAGTAACATTTAGAACGCTGTCCGGTTTGCGAAGCGAAAGCCAATCGCAAACCGGATAATCATGTACGCCCTGCTTCTTTTTCACGCGCTTTCGCCTATCTTATCGGCGTGTCAGATCCATCGTCCGCCCTTTCCCGTCTGCCCCCGCCGTTCCTGCGCTGGTTTGCGCAAAAGGGCTGGCAGCCGCGTGCCCATCAGCTGGACCTGCTGGAGCGGGCGCAGCGCGGCGAAAGCACGCTGCTGATCGCACCAACAGGGGCGGGCAAGACGCTCGCCGGTTTCCTGCCATCGCTGGTCGATCTCACCAGGCGCGGCCGTAAGCGGCCGGGCGAAGCCTTTACCGGCATCCACACGCTCTACATCTCACCGCTGAAGGCGCTCGCCGTCGATATCGAGCGCAATCTGGTCAAGCCCGTCGAGGAGATGGGGCTGCCCGTCACCATCGAGACCCGCACCGGCGACACGCCGCAGGCCAAGCGCCAGCGCCAGAAGCTCAATCCGCCGGATATTCTGCTGACCACGCCGGAACAGCTGGCACTGCTGATTGCCAATGGCGAAGCGCCGCGCTTCTTCAAGGACCTGCGCTATGTGATCTTCGACGAATTGCACTCGCTCGTCACCTCAAAGCGCGGCCATCTCCTGGCGCTGGGCCTTGCCCGGCTGCGCCGGCTGGCACCGGATCTGCAAACGATCGGCCTTTCCGCCACCGTCGCCGATCCGCCGGAGCTGCAGCGCTGGCTGGTGGCACAAAAGCCGGAAGAGCAGGCGCAAGCCGGGCTGGTGACCGTCGCCGGCGGTGCGCGGCCGCATATCACCATTCTCGACACCGAGGAACGCATTCCCTGGTCCGGCCATTCGGCCCGCTACGCCATTCCTGATATCTATGCGGTGCTGAAACAGTTCGCCATGACGATCATCTTCGTCAATACCCGCTCCCAGGCGGAAATGCTGTTTCAGGAACTGTGGACCGCCAATGACGACAACCTGCCGATTGCGCTGCATCATGGCTCGCTCGATGTCGGCCAGCGCCGCAAGGTGGAAGAAGCAATGGCCGCCAACCGGCTGCGCGCCGTTGTCGCGACATCGACGCTCGATCTCGGCATCGACTGGGGCGAGGTCGATCTCGTCATCCATGTCGGCGCACCGAAGGGCGCCAGCCGGCTCGCCCAGCGCATCGGCCGCGCCAATCACCGCATGGATGAACCAAGCCGTGCCATTCTGGTGCCAGCTAATCGCTTCGAAGTGATGGAATGCCAGGCCGCGCTCGACGCCAACTATCTCGGCGCTCAGGACACCCAGGCGGTTGGCGAGGGACCGCTCGACGTGCTGGCCCAGCATGTGCTCGGCATGGCCTGCGCCGCGCCCTTCGAGGCGGAGACGCTTTATGAGGAAGTGCGCTCGGCCATGCCCTATGCCTCGCTGCCGCGTGACACGTTCGGCCGGATCGTCGATTTTGTCGCGACCGGCGGTTATGCGCTGAAGACCTATGAGCGTTATGCCCGCATCCGCCAGACAAAGGACGGCACCTGGCGGATCGCCAATCCTGCGGTGGCGCAGCAATACAGGCTCAATCTCGGCACCATCGTCGAAGAGCCGATGCTGAATGTCCGTCTCGTCAAGCGCAATCATCTCGGCTCCATCGGCCGGGGCGGCATGACGCTCGGCAAGGTCGAGGAATACTTCGTCGAGCAATTGAGCCAGGGCGATACGTTCCTGTTTTCCGGCAAGGTCCTGCGCTTCGAGGGGCTGCGGGAAAGCGAATGCCTGGTCTCCAGCGCCTTTTCCCAGGACCCGAAAATTCCAGCCTATGCCGGCGGCAAGTTTCCGCTGTCGACCTATTTGGCAGACCAGGTGCGCGCCATGCTTGACGATCCCGCCCGGCGCGGCAACCTGCCCGATCAGGTGCGTGACTGGCTGGAAATACAGAAGCTGAAATCCGTGCTGCCCAAACGCGGCGAATTGCTGGTCGAGACCTTTCCGCGCGGTCAGCGCTTTTACATGGTGCTCTATCCCTTTGAGGGGCGGCTGGCGCATCAGACGCTTGGCATGCTGCTCACCCGCCGGTTGGAGCGGATGCGCGCCAAACCGCTCGGCTTCGTCGCCACCGACTATGCCTTGGCGATCTGGGGGCTGGAGGATCTGAGCTGGCTGGTCACCATGGGCAAGCTGTCGCTGGCCGAACTGTTCGAGGAGGATATGCTGGGCGACGACCTCGAAGCCTGGCTTGCCGAATCCTACATGCTGAAGCGCACCTTCCGGACCTGCGCAGTCATCGCCGGATTGATCGAAAAACGCCATCCTGGAAAAGAAAAATCCGGCCGGCAGGTGACGGTGTCTGCCGATTTGATCTATGACGTGCTGCGCGCGCATGAGCCTGACCATATCCTGTTGCAAGCCACTCGGGCCGATGCGGCAAACGGTCTTTTGGATATTGCCCGGCTTGGCGATATGCTGAAGCGAATCAACGGGCATATCGTCCATAAGCCGTTGGAGCATGTCTCGCCGCTCGCCGTGCCGGTCATGCTGGAGATCGGCCGTGAAAGCGTGGTCGGCGAGGCGCAGGAAGACGTGCTGGCGGAAGCCGCCGACGATCTGATCGCCGAGGCGATGGGGTGACGGCAAGTCAAGTAGGAAGCATATGGCGCAATTGGCCGCAGCATTCGCAGAACGTCCGCAGGGTAGGGACCTGACCGTCAGGATCGAGATATCAGGCGTTGAGGCACTGTGCGATCTCTCAGGTGCGATGTTCCTGCCTGCGGAGAGGCTGCTTGTCGTGTCGGACCTGCATCTGGAAAAGGGGGCGGCTTTTGCCCGTCGCGGTCAATTGCTGCCGCCTTACGATACGGTGGCGACGCTGAACAAGCTTGAGGCGGTGCTGGCGCGTTTCGATCCGGCGATCGTCATCAGTCTCGGCGACAATTTCCATGACCGGCAGGGCTCGGCCCTGATGCCCGAGATTTTCCGGCAGCGGCTGGAAGGCCTTGCGCGGGAACGCGAATGGATCTGGATCAACGGCAATCACGACCCCGATGGCGTCGAAAACCTTGCTGGTACAGTGGCGGACGAACTCGCCTATGGCGGTCTGGTCTTTCGCCATGAGCCGCTGCCCGGCAATCATGGCCGTGGCGAAATCGCGGGTCATCTCCACCCTGCCGCCACCGTGCGCCGGCGCGATAAGTCAGTACGCCGTGCCTGCTTTGCTGCCGATGGCGCCCGCCTGATCATGCCGGCTTTCGGCGTGACCACCGGCGGTCTCGACTTGCGGCACCGGGCCTTTGCCGGATTGTTTGCGCAGCAAAATCTGGTGGCGCATCTGCTGGGTCGCGACCGGCTCTATTCCGTCCGCTTCGACGGCTTGACCGGCTAAGAACACGGTACTGTAAGTTTTTACTTACGTTACTCTGGCCGCTCTCGCAGCCGCACAACGGTGACTGTGCACGGTGCCTTAGAAGCGACTTCGCCCGAAACGCTGCCGAGAAGCGCCCGTCTGGCCGAGTTGGCGCGCGCGCCCATGACGATATGGTCGACGCTGTTGTCGCGGGCATAGTCTAGGATGGCATTGGCTGGCGAGGTGCTTTCCAGCACATGGCAGGTGATCTGCGGCTGGTCCTTCAAGGGCGCCGCCCATTGCCGCAGCTTGCCCAGCCGCATGACATGCTTGTTATTGCCTTCCTCGTCCAGATCGCTGTCGAGATTGAGCCGGGCGATCTTGAGGATATTCAGGCAGGCGACGCGGGCGCCGGGAGAGCGTGCCATGATGCGCGACACCGTCAGCCGCATGGCATCGGCAAGTTCGGTGCTCGTGTCGCCAAGATCGAGCGCTACGACGATGATCGGTGCATTGGCAAGTGCCGCTGTTGCCACCTGCGGCTTCAAAAGTTCGATTGGGTCGGGATTGAAGCGGCGTTTCAACACGTCGGAAAGCCCGTCCTGCTTCAGCTTCTGCGCCCGCGCTGTCAGCGGCACGGCGGCGAGATCCTTAAGGTCGAGCGCCAGTTGCGCCGCCGTTGGCACCCGCCTTGCCGGATTGACCTCCAGGCAACGTAAAATCACCTCCTGAAAGGCGGGCGAGATCGCCGGATTGAGCGCGCGCGGCGGGACCGGATCGCGCCAGAGCCGACGCTTCAATCCCTTCAGCCGCTGGGGATCGCCGAAAGGCCGCTTGCCGGTCGCAAAGAAATACAGGAGCACGCCGAGCGCAAACAGATCTGAGCGGAAATCCGAGCGGATGCCGAGGATCTGCTCCGGCGCCATATAAGGCGCGGTGCCATATGGTAGCCGCAGTTCCTCGCCGACAAGATCCGGCAGGTCCAGATGCCGCGCCAAGCCGTAATCGACCAGCACCGCCTCGCCACTTTCACGAAACAGGATGTTGGAGGGCTTGATGTCGAGATGCACCACATGCTGGCGATGTAGGTCGGCAAGTGCCGTGGCAACCCGCTCGCCGATCCGCACCGCCTCCTCGACCGCGATAGGCAGGCTATCGAGCAGCGGATAAAGCGATTTGCCGGGCAGGCGCTCGAACACGAGGTAGGGCAGGCGGGAGAAATCGCCGCTGGCGACGAAGCGCGGCACATGCGGGCCTGCTAGGCGCGGCAGGATCATCTGCTCCATCTCAAAGCCGACGATCATCGCCGGATCGATACCGCCGCCCATTTCCGGCACTTTCATCAGCAACGGAAAGTAATAGTCGGGATGGGTCACGGCATAGAGCCGGGCCATACCACCCTTATGGGCCTGCTCCACCACTGTAAAGCCGTCGATGATGCTGCCGAGCTCGAGCTTGCTGCGCACCATGTCAGCGCCCCCTGTAAAGCCGGGTTGCCAGCGTTTCGCTTAAGCCCGCAGCGCGAATGGCGGCGGCCGCAGCATCGATATCATACTCGGCACGCAGGAAGGACAGCGTACCTGCTGTCGTGTCCATCAGTGCGAAGGCTGCCCCGGACTCGCCGTCGCGGGGCTGGCCGACCGAGCCGATCACCGCCAGCCAGCGCCGCTGTGGCAGAAGCGGAATGGCGATCTGCGAATGCGGAACAAAGGTAATGACCTTTCCGCCTGCCGCACTGGCATAGAGCGCCGGGCGATGCACATGGCCGCAAAAGCTGACGCGTGCCTCGCAGGCGGCAAAATGCTCTGCCGCCGCTTGCGCGTCCGTCACGTAGTGAAAGCTCGGTGGGGCGCCAGCCTCGGCATGGACATAGAGCCGGTCTTCCTCGCGCAGCATCAGAGGCAAATTGGCGAGAAAAGCTTTCTGATCGTCGTCCAGTGCGTCGCGCGTCCAATGAATGGCAGACCGGGCGGTGTCGTTCAAAGATATCGTGGGATCGCCGATGGCCTGATCGTGATTGCCGCGCACGACAAGCGCGCCTTGCTCCTTAAGGGCCCGCACCTTGTCCACGCACAATCCTGGGTCACCGCCATAGCCGACGATGTCACCGAGAATGACGATGCGCTCGGCACCCGCCTCGCTCGCGGCCTGCAAGGCCGCCTCGAAAGCCTGGGCATTGCCGTGGATATCGGAGAACAGGGCAATGCGCATCAATCCTCCGTTGCCGCTTTGTCTTCTGCGCGATGATAGGCGGATTGAGCGGGCTATTCTATCCTACTGAAGACGGGGGCGGCATTCAGCGGTTAGATATGAAAAACCCTCCGGTGGAGGGCCGGAGGGTGGGATAATTCGACAAACTGGAGGTTGCCGGTCAGGCTGCCCTGACAATGTCGAGCAGTTCGACCTCGAAAATCAGGTCCTGCCCAGCAAGCGGGTGGTTGGCATCGATAGTCACGACATCTTCGGCGATATCTGTGACGGTCACGATCAGCGGTGCGCCGCTATCGCTTTGTGCCTGAAGTCGTGTGCCGGGGGCGAGATTGATATTGGCGGGTATCAATTCGCGAGCCACCTGCTGCACCTTGCGCGGATCATGCGGGCCGTAAGCCTCAGCCGCAGGCACTGTCACACGCTGGCTACCGCCAACTTCCATGCCGTCGACCTGCCGCTCCAGCCCGGAAATGATCTGGCCGGAGCCGATCTCGAACTGCAGCGGGTCGCGGTCGCGTGATGTGTCGAACTGCGTACCGTCAGGCAGCAGGCCGATATAATGGATGCGCACGGTATCGCCGTTTTTTGCTTGCGTCATGATGGGTCCTTTCGTCTCTCAAGGGAGGCGCGATCTCCGCCCATAGGGCAGGGCAATCACCTCCTTGAAGCTTCCTTCAAGCGCATCGCGTGACCGGACTTGCCGATGGCGGGCGCGGAAGCAATTCAGCCGACACACGGAAATTCGTGGGTTGCATGACGACTATCGGAGTGTTCACACCCGAAGGTGCAAGCATCCTTAAGGTAGGTCTGAAACGCGGCAAATCAACGGCAAAGACGTAAATGTCTGCCTTTTCGCCTATTCCGCAGCGCTGCGGCGCGGGCTGGATGCCTGGGTTATGTAGGCGCGAAGGGCCGCCGGTCGTACCGGTTTGTGCTGCACGGCAATGTCCTGTTTTTCTGCCTCAGTCCGGACTTCGATCGTCCGGTCGGCGGTGATCAGCAGGCCGGGCACCGGCTGGCCGTAGAGCGCGCGCAGCCTTAAGATAGCGCCGATGCCGCTGCCATCGCCCAGGTGATAATCGGCAATGATCACATCAGGTACCTGCGGATTATCAGCAAAAACCCGGTCGAGTTCTTCGACCGAACCGGCCGTGATCACCCTGCATCCCCAGCCGCCGATCAGCAGCCGCATGCCCTCGAGAATACCCGGTTCGTTGTCGATGCACAAAATCGTCAAGCCGCTGAGATTGCCCCTGAGCGCCGTGGCAATTGCCGGATCATCCACCGGGACCGGCGCCCTTACACTTTCTTCAAGCGGCAGGGTGACGCGAAAACTCGTGCCGCGCCCGGGCTGAGATTCGAGCGCCACGGTCGATTTCAGCACCCGGGCGATGCGGTCGACGATCGACAGGCCGAGACCCAGGCCACTGGCAGTCTTGATGCCGTCGTCGAGCCGGGCGAATTCCTTGAACACGGTGCGGAATTTCGAAGAGGGAATGCCGATGCCCGAATCCGTGACCTGGATGATGACCTGCCCGCCCCGCCGCCGCGCGCCGACCACGACCTTGCCTGATGGCGTGTATTTGATCGCGTTGGAGACCAGATTCTGCACCAGCCGGCGCAGCAGATTGGCGTCCGAGCGCACGCTGAGCGAGGTCGGCAGCACCACCAGCTTGAGGTTCTTTTCCAGCGCCATTGGCTCGAAATCGGTGCGGATCCGCTCCAGCAGACCCTGCAACGGCACGGTGGCGAAGCGCGGTTTCATCGCACCGGTGTCGAGCCGCGACAGGTCGAGAACCGCACCGAGGATCTGCTCGACCGATTCGAGCGCCGAATCGATATTACGCACCAGCCCGGCATTGTCCGATTGACCAAGCCGCTCCACCAATGCCGAGGAATAGAGCCTGGCGGCATTGAGCGGCTGGAGAATGTCATGCCCGGCGGCGGCGAAGAACCTTGTCTTGCCGATATTGGCCTCGTCGGCGCTGGCCCGCGCTTCGGCGAGTGCAGTATTGACCCGAGTCAGCTCCGCTGTGCGCTCGCTCACCCGCTGTTCCAGGGTCTCGTAGGCCTGTTTCAAGGCCCGGTCAGCTGCGACTTGCGGGGTGATGTCGGTGAAGGTCGCGACCAGGCCCTTGTCCGGCAGGGCGTTGCAGCGCACCTCGATGATCTGGGAACCCTCGCTCAGGACCAATTGAAACGGCTCGTCCATATGGTGAAAATTGGCGAGGACTTTGGCTTCGTCCTGCTTGGCGATCGCCCCGCGCGCGCTCAGGCGATGGACGATATCGGCAAGCGCCACGCCGACCTGGCCCATTTCGTCTGGCAGGTCGAGCAGGCTGCGGAAACGCCGGTTCCAGATTGTCAGCCGGCTGCTGCTGTCGAAAACGGCAATGCCCTGGTCCATTTGCGAAAGCGCTGTCTGCAGCATGTCCTGGTTATACTGCAGAGCCTCGCTCGCCTGGTCGAGCAGCCATGCGGTATCGGCGGACGTGTCTTCCGCCTTTTGCAGCACCAGCGACAGGACCAGCCTTGCCGAGGCCGAGCCGATGGCGCTGCCCAGCAATTGCTCGGTGAAATGTATGAAGGCCATATCGGCGGGGCTGTCGTCCTCAAGCCGGCGGCCAGCTTCGCGCTCATAGCTCTTCAGCGAGCGTTCCATCCGCTCGTGGCCGAGATAGCGGGCAATCGCGGTCTTCAAATCACCAACGCTGACCCTGGTTTTCCAGCCGCGCGTGGCAAATTGCGAGCGTCGGTGCCGGCGCACGAAGATGCCGGACTGGATGCGCTCCACGGGACGCGGGTTGCGGCTGAGGCTGCCGAGCACGAAGGCCAGCGTGTTGATCAGCAGCGACAGCACGGTTGCCGTCAGCAGCGGATCTGCGCCAGCCCGGGTGAAAGCATCGATGCCCGGAAACAGAAAGGAGAGGATGTCCGGGGCCAGATCCTTATGGGTATCGAGGCCGAAGCTTGGCAGCAGCAGCGTATAGATCCAGGTGATGAACCCGAGTGACAGGCCGAGGATCGCGCCCCTGGCATTGGCGCGCCGCCAAATCAACCCGCCGAGCAGGCAGGGCGCAATCTGGGCGATGGCGGCAAAGGCGAGCAACCCGATGGAAGACAGGCCACGATCGTCACTGGCCAGCCGGAAATAGGCATAGCCTAGCAGCAGCACGCCGAAAATCGCCAGCCGACGGATCAGGAGCACGGTCTTTGCCAGGCTTTGCGAGGCGCCTTGCCCATGCCGGAAGCCGCGCCGCAGCAGCACGGGCAGCACGATATCGTTGGAAATCATGATTGCCAGAGCCACGGTTTCGACGATCACCATGGCGGTTGCGGCCGAAAAGCCACCGATGAAGGTGACGAGTGTCACGACAGGCAAATCGAGGCTCAGCGGCAGCGATAGCACGTAAAGATCGGCATTGCCGGTGCCGTTGAAGGCGAGCAACCCGCCGATGGCGGCCGGCAGCACGAAGAGGTTGATGGCGATAAGATAGAGCGGCAACAGCAGCCCGGCGCGGCGCAGTTCTCGGTTGGTGCGGTTCTCGACAACGGTGACATGAAACTGGCGCGGCAGCATCAGGATGGCGAAGGCCGACAGCGCCGTCAGCAGCACCCAGCGGCTGATCGGGGTCTGGTAGGAAAGGGCCTCCATCACCCGCGGGCTTTCGGTAGCCTTGCGCCACAGATCGGCGGGGCCGTCGAAAAAGAAGAACACGACGGTAACGCCGAGCGTGCAAAACGCCAGAAGCTTGACCACTGACTCCATCGAAATGGCCAGGATCAACCCGTCCTGATGCTCGGTCGCATCCGTATGGCGCGTGCCGAAGATCGCCGCGAAACAAGCGAGCGTCAGCGCGACGATCAGCGCTAGATCGACGAAATAGAGATTGCCGGTGCCGATGCCATAGCTGGTGGGGTCGACCAGCACGCCCATCGAATTCGACACGGCTTTCAATTGCAGGGCGATGTAGGGGATGGAGGCGGCCAGCGAAATCACCGTCACCAGCATGCCGACGATTGGGTTCTTGCCATAGCGGGCGGCGACGAAATCGGCGCCGGAGGTAAGCTTTTCCACCTTGGCGATTTCGATCATCCGGCGCACCAGCGGCAGGCCGAGCGTCAGCATCAGGATCGGCCCGATATAGATGCCCATGAATTCCAGGCCCCGGTCTGCCGCCAGCCCGACGCCACCGAAATAGGTCCAGGACGTGCAATACACGGCGAGCGACAGGCCATAGACCAATGGCCTGCCATTGGCGGGAACGCCCTTCAATCGGCTGCGCCGATCGCCATAGCTTGCCACGGCAAACAGCAGCAACAGATACAGGATCGATGCCGTGATGATCAGCCATGCCGGAAGCATCGCCTGCCCCTCCCATTCACGTGCCAACGATAAGCCGTCTCCACTCTAAGTCATGCCGGTTGCTTTTGAAATCGGGGCCGCCTTGGCAATAAGTCGAAACCGAAGCGGATTTTATGCGTTAGGCATTTGATATGTTGCGGTGACTGCGAAGGTTAGTGACGACAATCATTGAATTGGGGCTTCTAAGCCGAGCCTTAATGAGTCATTTATAAGCCAAGTTGGAATAAGGAGATGGATCGGTCATGAAGGGGACAGGTGTGCTCAACGAATTCAAATCATTCATTGCCCGCGGCAATGTTATGGATCTTGCAGTCGGCGTCATCATCGGCGGCGCTTTTGGTCTCATCGTCACCTCGCTGGTCAACGATATCGTTATGCCCCTGGTTGGCGTGGTGTTCGGCGGCTTCGATTTTTCCAACTATTTCCTGCCGCTCAGCGACAAGGTCACGGCCGTGAGTCTGGCCGAAGCCCGCAAGCAGGGTGCCGTCTTCGCCTATGGCAACTTCCTCACGGTCGTTATCAATTTCGTCATCCTCGCCTTCATCATTTTCCTGATGGTCAAGGGCGTCAACACGATGCGAAAGCAACTCGAACACGATGAAAAGCAGGGCAAGCCCACCCCGCCACCGCCGGCGGACGTGCTGCTGCTGACCGAGATCCGCGATCTGCTGAAGGCCCGGCAGGAATAAAGGGGACGTCAGACGCCGCCAGGCGGGGTGTCACCTGCCTGGCATTTTGCGAGAACCCGGTGCCTGTAATGCGTCAGGGTGAGAAATCTGCTCATCCCCAATGCCTGCGCCAGCTTAATGGAGGCGACGTTGTCTTCAGCAACCTGATAACGAGGGATGCGGGCACAGCGTGAGAGCTCCCGTATTGCCGCATCGACGACCCGCCTGCCATAGCCTCTGCGGCGAGCTGTCGGGCTGGTGTAGACACCGCCGATCTCCCATAGGGCTCCATCGATCTCGAAAGCGAAACATGTGGCAAGAACGACCGGTCGTCCCTGATCATCCATATCTCTGATGACAGACAGGAACGCCTTATCTTCCGCGAGAAGACGACCGATCCAGGCCGGATCATGGCCCTGCGCCTTGAACAGCGCAAAAGCATCGTCATCGCCGCTCCGACTTATCGTGGCCGGCCCAGTCACCGGATCGTTGCCTTGAACTGTGTAAGACAGGTAGGCGATCTGTCGCTCCAAGGGGAAATACCGTGCGACAACATCTTGGTCCTGCTCCGACGAGAGCTTGAAAACAAGATTGGCATGACGGGGAACATGCTCCAGCAACAATGCTGTGAGACGCGGCTCGTCGCTGACAATGATGATCGAAGCAAAGGTATCCAGATAAGCGACCATGTCGAAAGCGCTGAAGCGGGTTTCAACCATGAGAAGCGTGGCGGTCTTGCCGCATTCCATGATTTGCCAGCCACACACGCCTTCTGCCTGGCCGAGCAGAAACTTCAGGATGATCAGGTTCTTCAGCGGCTCCTGTCTCAGCCGATCCAGGACTGCCTCCGGTGCCGGTGATGAAAACGCCAATGAAACGCAAGCTTTCGTCATCTCTTACCTTTGGTCAAACGGGGCAGCGAGATCGTGGCCGCTGTGCGCCTGGAAGAAAAGCCGGTACAGTGCTCTATCCGTGTCTTTTTCCATCAAAAGAATCGATCGGTTTGCCACGCTTTGTCATGGGATTTTCCGCCGGGCTTCGGTTATGAACAAAGCCGAATAAAGGAGATTTCCCATGGTCATGCCCGCCGGTTCATCCCTGATCGCCAGCCTCAGCCCGCGCGCGACCGCGGCGCCGGAAAGCGGGATCGTGGAAATCATAAATTATGCGCGCGGACGCGACAATCTCCTGCCGCTCTGGGCCGGCGAGGGCGATCTGCCGAGCCCCGACTTTATCAACAGGGCAGCGAGCGATGCCTTGTTGGCGGGCGAGACATTTTACACTTGGCAGCGCGGCATTCCCGAGCTGCGCCAGGCTCTTTCGGATTATTACCGCCGCCACTTCGCCGTCAGCCTGTCGAGCGAGCATTTCTACGTCACCGGGTCCGGCATGCAGGCCATCCAGCTTGCGGTGCAGGCCGTGACGGCACCGGGCAATGAGATGATCTATCTATCGCCGTGCTGGCCGAACATCGTTGCCGCCATCGAGATCGGCGGGGCAAAGGCCGTCGGCGTCGAGATCGGCTATGAAAACGGCGCTTGGCAGCTCGATATCGAGCGGCTTGAGAAGGCGATTACGCCGAAAACCAAAGCGCTGTTCATCAATACGCCATCCAATCCTACCGGCTGGACCGCGAGCCTCGACAATCTGCGCGCCATTCTCGCGCTGGCCCGCAAGCATGGGCTATGGATCCTCGCCGATGAAATCTACGCGCTCTATTATTTCGCCGGGCCGGCGCGGGCGCCGTCCTTCCTCGATGTGATGGAAGAGGGCGACCGGGTGTTGTTTGCCAATTCCTTTTCCAAGAACTGGTCGATGACCGGCTGGCGGGTCGGTTGGCTGGTGGCGCCGCCGGAGCTTGGTCAGGTCATCGAAAACCTGATCCAGTATTCCACCTCCGGCGTGGCGCAATTCATGCAGCGCGGCGCTGTGGCGGCGCTGGAGCAAGGTGACGGATTCGTGGCTGAAAATATCGCCCGCGCCCGCACCTCGCGCGATATTCTACTTGATACTCTGATTGCCACCAACCGGGTGCGGTCGGTGAAGCCGGATGGCGCTCTCTATGCGTTCCTGGAAATCGACGGTATTACCGACAGCAGGGCGGCGGCGATTGATATCGTCGACAAGACAGGCGTGGCACTCGCACCCGGATCGGCTTTCGGAGCCGGCGGGTCGTCTTTCCTGCGCGCTTGCTTCCTGCGCGACCCTCGCCAGATCACGGATGCAGCGTCCCGCCTGAGTGATTATATCGCGCGGTTGTAGCCGGGTAATTGCTCGATATCGAGCAATTGCGTTAAAGCCACTTTAGCTCTTTCTATAAAAGTACCGATTGCTTTTCGCTTCGATCCTGTGATTTTAACCGGGCGAAAGAACCTGCCGCTGTTATCTGCGGCAAGAGATGATCTCTTGTGGGGCGGGCTTCTTGTGGGGATGGGCATGGCAATCTTGGTCACGGGTGGCGCCGGATATATCGGCAGTCACATGGTCTGGGCGCTGGTGGACAGCGGCCATGACGTGGTCGTGCTCGATCGCCTTTCCACCGGCTTTCGCAGTGCCGTGGCACCACAGGCGCATTTTTATCTCGGCGACCTCTCAGATCGCGATCTTCTGCGCAAGATTTTTGCCAGTCATGCCATCGACGCGATTTTTCATTTTGCCGGCTCGGTGATCGTGTCCGAGTCCATTGCCACGCCGATGGACTATTACGCGAACAACACCGTCAACTCTTCGATCTTGATCGAAGAGGCAGTGCAGGCCGGCATCGGTAAGCTGGTGTTTTCCTCGACCGCCGCGGTCTATGGTCCGCCAGCGGACGACCGTCCCGTGCGTGAGACAGACCCCCTGCGGCCTCAAAGCCCCTATGGCCAATCCAAGCTGATGACCGAGCTGATGCTGGCCGATACCGCCCGCGCCCATCCCGATTTTCGGTTTGTCGCCCTGCGCTATTTCAATGTGGCCGGCTGTGACGCCAAGGGCCGCACCGGTCAATCCACCCGCGGCGCCACCCATCTGATCAAAGCCGCCTGCGAAACGGCGCTCGGCCTGCGCCCCTGTTTACAAATCTTCGGTGACGATTACCCCACGCCTGATGGGACTGGCATCCGCGACTATATCCATGTCGATGATCTCGTCGGTGCTCATCTCCGCGCGCTTGCCTATTTGGACGATGGCGGGCCGTCGCTGACCGCCAATTGCGGCTATGGCGCCGGTGCCTCCGTTCGGGAGGTGATTGCTGCGGTAGAAAGGGTCGCGGGGCGTAGATTGCCTGTTACCATCGAAGCGCCACGGCCCGGCGACGCCGCCAGCGTCATCGCCGACCCCGGCCTTGCCCAAGATAAGCTGGGCTGGATGGCTGAAAATCCGGGCTTGGATGCGATTGTGCGCACTTCGCTCGATTGGGAGCGCCGCTGCCTCAGCGCTCGCGAGACGCCGCTTGGCATGGCCGCGCGACGATTGGCCGGCGGCCTTTAACCCGGGCTTAAAATCGGGACTACCTTATATGCTCCAGTTTGACGACAGTTTCCCCCTCTAGAGTTTGTCGACAGGGCGGAGCGTCCATCGCTGTGATCGCTCGCCCTTCTGCCGCCTGACGCGCTGTCGTCGGGCCGGCTGCAAGCAGACAGGTGGATGATGGCAGGAACTGTGCAGGCGCTGGATGCGCGCCCCGATCTGGCCGGGATGGAGCGGACGCAATGAAAGCGGTGATACTCGCCGGCGGTCTTGGAACCCGGATTTCCGAGGAGACCCATCTGCGTCCAAAGCCGATGATCGAGATCGGCGGCAGGCCGATTCTCTGGCACATCATGAAGCTCTACTATGCCCATGGTATCCGCGATTTCATCGTCTGCTGCGGCTTCAAGGGCTATATTATCAAGGAATATTTCGCCAATTACGGCCTGCACATGTCGGATATCACCTTCGACCTTGCCGAAAACCGCCTGGAATTTCACCGCAAGAGTGCCGAGAACTGGCGCGTCACTCTCGTCGATACCGGTGAAAGCTCAATGACCGGCGGCAGGCTGAAGCGGGTGGCGAATTATCTGAAGGACGAAGAGGCCTTCTGCTTCACCTATGGCGATGGCGTGTCGGATCTGGATATTTCGGCGACGCTCCGCTTTCACAAGGAGCATGGCAAGCTTGCCACTGTGACCGCTGTGCAGCCGCCGGCGCGTTACGGCGCGCTGAAGCTGGATGGTGCTGTCGTGCGCGGCTTTGTCGAAAAGCCTGTCGGCGAGGCGGGCTATATCAATGGCGGCTTTTTCGTCCTCTCGCCCAAATGCATCGAGCGGATCGCCAGCGACGACACACCTTGGGAAGCCGAGCCGCTGAGCAGCCTCGCCGCGGAGGGCGAACTCTGTGCCTATCTGCATAACGGCTTCTGGCAGCCGATGGATACGCTGCGCGACAAGAACCATCTCGAAGATTTATGGGCGAGCGGGCGACCGCCGTGGAAGAGCTGGTGATGATGATCGACCGTCAATTCTGGGCCGGCAAACGGGTGCTGCTGACCGGCCATACCGGTTTCAAGGGCAGTTGGCTCGGCTTATGGCTGCGCGAGATGGGCGCCGAGGTCTCGGGACTGTCACTGGCACCGCAGACCGATCCCAATCTGCACGACCTTCTCGCTGAAGACCGTGATGATCAGCCAGGACAAGGCATTTGCGACCTGCGTGACCCGATTGCCGTTGCCGCCGTGGTTGCACGGGCCAAGCCGCAGATCGTCTTTCATTTGGCGGCGCAACCCTTGGTGCGGCAGGGCTACCGCGACCCAGCCCTGACCTTCGAGACCAATGTCCAGGGCACCGTGCATCTGCTCGACGCGCTGCGGATCTGCCCGGATGTCAAATCCATCGTCGTGGTCACCACCGACAAGGTCTACGAGAATGCCGAGACTGGCAAGGCCTTCATCGAAAGCGACCCGCTCGGCGGCCACGATCCCTATAGCGCCAGCAAGGCGGCAGCCGAGATTGTCGTTGCCAGCTACCGTTCCTCCTTCTTCGCAGCCCGTCGCATCGGTCTAGCCACGGCCCGGGCCGGCAATGTCATCGGCGGCGGCGATTGGGCCGATGACCGACTGATCCCCGACGCGGTGCGCGCCTGGAGCCAGGGGGAAACGCTCGATGTGCGCCGCCCGCAGGCGGTGCGGCCCTGGCAGCATGTGCTTGAGCCGCTGGCCGGCTATATCGCCCTGGCCGAGCGCCTGTGGCACGAGCCGGCGGGTGTTCAAGCTCTCAATTTTGGCCCGGATCACGCCAGCGCCGCCACGGTCGCCGATGTTCTGGCGCTCGCAGCCGGACGTCTCGGCGGCGGTGATCTTCGCCTGGGGGATGGCAGCGACGGACCGCACGAGGCTGGCTATCTGATGCTGGACAGTTCTCTCGCCTCTGACATGCTTGGCTACCGCCCGCTCTGGTCGCTTGAGGAAACCGTGGCGCGCACCATGAACTGGTATCGGCAGCTTTCAGCCGGCGCATCGGCCCGCGCGCTCTGCCTTGCCGACATAGCCGATTACAGCGCCGGTCTTGGTTACGAACAGAGGCTTGCCGTATGAGCGCCCGCTTCCAGGCCGAACACACTGCCATTGCCGGCCTGACGCTGTTGACCCGCAGCCGATTGGGGGACGAACGCGGTTTTCTGAGCCGGCTGTTTTGCGGCGAGGAGCTTGCGGCATTCGGCTGGCCGGGGCCGGTGCTGCAGGTCAATGAGACCGGCACAGCCTTGAAGGGCACGGTGCGCGGCATGCATTTCCAGCACGCGCCCTTTGCCGAGTGGAAATTGGTGACCTGCGTGCAAGGCCGGATCCTCGACGTTGCGGTGGACTTGCGCCAGGGCTCGCCGACCCTGCTGCGGCATGTCGCCGTCGAACTCTCGGCCGATAATTGCCGCTCGTTGCTGATCCCGCCAGGCTTCGCCCATGGCTTCCAGGCACTGAGCGACGACGTGCGGATGATCTATACCCATTCGGCCCCCTACCGCGCCGAAGCTGAGGGCGGACTGAACCCTGAAGACCCGCGTCTGGCCATTGCCTGGCCGCTTCCGGTCGAGCGGCTGTCTGCGCGCGACCAGGCTCATCCGCTTGTTACCTCTGAATTCGAAGGGCTGATTGTATGACGTGCCGCCATTGCGGATCGCAGAGGATGCGACCCTTTCTCGATCTCGGCACCGCACCGCCGTCCAATTCCTATGTGAAGCCTGAGGATCTGGCGAAGCCGGAGCTGTGGTATCCGCTGGTCATTCGCGTTTGCGAGGACTGCCTCCTGGTGCAAACCGAGGATTTCGCGTCGCGGGAAACCTTCTTTTCCCATGACTATGCCTATTTCTCATCCTTTTCCTCATCCTGGCTCGCGCATGCGAAGTCCTATGTCGAGACCATGGCCGATCGTTTCGGGCTTGGTGAAGCCTCAAAAGTCGTCGAAATCGCTGCCAATGACGGCTATCTGCTGCAATATGTGAAGGCGCGGGGCATCGCTTGCTTAGGCGTGGAGCCAACGGCAAGCACGGCGCGCGCCGCCCGGGAAAAGGGCCTCGACGTCGTCGAGAATTTCTTCGGCGTGGCGCTGGCGCAAAAGCTTGTCGCCGACGGCTGGTCTGCCGATCTGACAGCCGCCAACAATGTCTTGGCGCATGTGCCCGACATTAACGACTTTGTCGCCGGCTTTGCCCATCTGCTGAAACCCGAAGGCGTCGCCACCTTCGAGTTTCCGCATCTGATGAACATGATTGCCGAGAACCAGTTCGACACGGTCTATCACGAGCATTTTTCCTATCTGTCGCTTCTGGCCGTGGAGCGGATCTTTGCCGCCAATGGTCTTGCCGTCTTCGACGTGGAAACCACGCCCTGGCATGGCGGTAGCCTCAGGGTTTTCGCCTGCCGGGCCTATGCCGCAACCCATGCCCGCAGCCCGGCCGTTGCAGCCATGCTGGAGCGTGAGCGGCAGGCGGGGCTGGACAGTCCTGATGGCTATGACGGCTTCCAAGCCAAGGCAGTGAAAGTGCGAGACGACTTCCTAGCCTTCCTGATCGATTGCAATCGCCAAGGCCTCTCTGTCGCGGCCTATGGCGCGGCGGCCAAGGGCAATACTCTGTTGAATTTCGCCGGCGTCAAGGCAGGCCAGATCGCCTTCGTCGTCGACAAAAACCCGGCAAAGCAGGACATGCTCCTGCCAGGAAGCCGGATCCCGATCGTTTCGGAAGAGCTTCTGAAACTCCACAAACCTGACAGACTGGTGATCCTCCCATGGAATCTGACGGCGGAAATCAAACAGCAACTTTCGTATATCGCCGACTGGGGTGGGAAATTCGTGACGGCGGTCCCGATCCTGACGGTGCATCGATGACGGCTGATCCAGCGTTAGAGGATCGATCGGCGGCAGCTGCCATCGCGCCGCCGACGCCAGACAACGCAGTACGCGTGAAATAGTAACCTTCGATTGAATATCCGCTCCCGATGAAATCGCCAGGAGATCTCTGATGACTGACACGCCAACTCTGTCAATTTGCGTTCCCTCGCGAAACCGTCAGGTTTATTTCCGGAAGACCATTGAGGGGTTGCTGCGCAATACCCGTGCCGATGTCGAGTTCATCTTCACCGACAATTCGGACGATCCTTCGATCATGAACGATTTCATGACCAGGTATGCTATTGACCGCCGTGTCATCTATCTTCCGACCAGTGAGCGTATCCTGTCGATGATGGACAATTGGGAGCGCACCATCCATGCCAGCCGTGGCGAATGGGTCCTCTTCATCGGTGACGACGATTTTGCTGAGCCGGAACTGGCAGGGCTCCTGACCCGCATCGCTGCGGTCAATCCGGATATTGAGGCGCTTGCTTGGGGGACCTTCAGCTATTTCTGGCCGGTCGAGGGCGAGATGCCTGGTAGCGTCAACATACCGTTTGACAGCAGTGTCGTGCGGGTGCCCAAGGCGGATTTACAGCGCAGAATGTTCGGCTGGCAGGATTCCACATCGGTACCGACGTCTGGATTTTCAATCTATCATTCCGCAATACGGCGCCCATTACTCGACCGGATCTATGCCAAGTACCACCAACGCTATTTTGAACATGCGGTCGTGGATTACGACATGGCCATGAAGGTTATCTGCGAAGGTCGTGGTTTTGCGTTTTCTCAACGGTCGTTTTCCATGTTCGGCGCGTGCCCGGAAAGCAATTCCTTCTCCATTGGCCGCCTTGAAGATACCAAGCTGCGAGCAAAGATCTTCATGGACGAATTCGGCACCAATTTCGAGAATGACTCGACGCTTCGTGATTTTCCCTTCAGTTCATTCCTGGGATGTACAGCCACGATCGGCGTCACCCAGCAATGGTTCCGCAAGACCTACAAGGTCGATTTTGCTGGCTGGGAAAAGAATTACGCTAGGGCCTGCGCGCTCAACACCGAGGCCTATCGCGACAGACAAGCGTTCGACGTGATCAAGGCGGGCTACGAGACCGCTTTCCGCAACTGGCATAAGGGTCGGTTCCTCTCCGACTACAAACCCGTCTGGCGCGGCGAATTGCCCGAGATGGTGGTGACCGGTGCCAGCCCCCAAGGTATGATGGTACGTTCCGACATTGCCGGAGCACAGACGCCAGCCGAGCTTTGGAATGTAGTCTCGGCCATGATGGTTGCGCCCGATGATATCGAAGTGCGCGCCACGGGTCTGCGATCGCTGCAGGAAGAACCCTCCGCCTCAGCGGATCTTATACGACTGTTTGGTGGAAAACCTGCTGTGGGGGCTACCAAGGTGGCGCCTAAGAAGGCGGCCGGTCGGCGCTAAGCTGACGCGCAAGAGGTCCGGGGCTGAAGCATCCTTCGGACGCAACAGCTAATGGCCGGCGGTGACGTTGTTGATAAAAAAAAGGGCGCCTCTGGGCGCCCTTAACTCGTTCAAAACAATCGAAGTGGGATGTGCTTGGCGCTCAGACCCGCCGCAAAAACCCGTCACGTGAGACGGTGATCGCGATCTTATGCTCCAGGGTGCGGTCATAGTCGAATCGAAGGGGTGCACCATCGGCGCCGTTCCGTCCTTCCTCGGCCAGTCGGCGCATATATTCCCATACGGCGGTTTTCGGGTTGTCGCCAGGGCCCCAAGGGCGGTCAGGATAGAGATCCGCGGGCATATCTTCGACAAGCGTATCCCAGACCGCGCAATAGGAGCCCTTTGACGTCAGCGGCGCATAGAGCTCTAGTTCCTCAAGGACATGCGCGTGGGTATGGTTTGAATCGAGGAAGACCATGATCGTCTCATGAGCCTTGGCCGCCTCCTTGACTTTAGCGAAGATGTCTGGGGCAACGGAGGAACCCTCGATCATCTCGATCTTATGGCTCAGCGGATGCGCCTCGATGGCGGCACGGTTATGAGCGCGGATATCGATATCGATGCCCAGCACTTTGCGACGGCTCGCCTTAGGGTCAAGCATTTCGCCCTTTTGCACGGCTTCGCAGTAATCCAGCATTGCCAGCATCGATGCGCTCAAGACCAGCGAGCCGCCATGGGCAATGCCTGTCTCGATCACCAGATCCGGCTTCACCGACCAGATCATCTCCTGGATAGCATAGCTATCCTGCGGCATCTGGATGATGGGCCGGCCCAGCCAGCTGAAATTATACATGTAACCGAGTGGGATGCATTTTTCGATCCAGAGATTCGACAGATCGAGAAAGTCCTTGCTCTCGCCGATGGATTGAATGTTCCGGCTGACAAGGGCCTGGAAATCATTGACTACATTCATTGCGCTTCCGTCCGGTTACTGCGTAACTCCTTAATCCGAGGCGATTTAGGGAATTATGCAGAAAATTTAAGTTGTTACAGCGTCCTTTGCGCGTTTCGCAAACGCGCGGCGCTGTAGTGTCCTGTGGTACCAAACCTAGTTTAGTATGCCTGTGTGAGACTGACGCTTTCCGGTAGCGCGACGTTGCACGGCTCGGATTTGCGCTCTACGTTTAAAGCTGTGCGGCCGGGCTCCGCCGGTTGGAGGAGGTTCGGCATGGGCAAGACAATTCTGTTGACTGGAGCGACGGGCTTCGTCGGAAAACAGATCCTGCGATCCTTGCTCAACGCCGGCCATAGCGTGGTGGCATTAGTTCGACCGGCATCCATGGGTGTTCTGGATGGGCAACAGCCGAAACTGAGGTTGCTGGAAGTCGAGGATATCTTTGCCTTGCCGGTCGACTGGTGGGCCGAGACGTTTCAGGACTGTGACGCGGCAATCCATGCCGCCTGGTATGTCGAGCCGGGACGCTATCTCGACTCTCCGCGTAATTTTCAGTGTGTCACTGGCACCTTGGTAATGGCGGAAGGGGCCGCTCGCGCTGAACTTTCTCACTTCGTCGGTCTAGGCACCTGCGTCGAATATCATCTGCCGTCCGAGCATCTGACGGTCGATGCGCCTCTGGGGCCAAAGACCCTTTATGCTGCCGCCAAGCTATCCACCTATCACATGCTCGATCGCTATTTTGCAGGATTATGGACAAATTTTTCCTGGTGCCGGCTGTTTTATTTACATGGTGAGGGCGAGCATTCCTCCCGCCTCGTGCCATACCTACGGCAAAAGCTCTCGCTGGGTGAGACAGCCAAGCTTTCCAAGGGAACGCAATTGCGTGACTTCATGGATGTCGCCGATGCCGGACGGATGATTGCAGGTGTCATCGACAGCGGTCAGTGCGGTCCGATCAATATCTGCTCCGGCATGCCTGTGACCATTCGTGCGTTGGCCGAGGCCATCGCTGACGAGTATGGCCGTCGTGACCTCCTGGAGTTCGGCAGTGCCGAGATCCACCCGTCAGACCCGCTGGCGGTTGTCGGCGTTTGCAACGCCCTGTCGAGGGGATGATCGACGTCCCGTTGGCCGATCAGGCGGATGCCCGTTCGGCGGGGGAGGTCATTAGCTTGACCGGCGTCATCATGCTGTTGACCACGCTATAGAATTGCTGCGCGGTAACGGCATTGCCGATGAACCTATCGACCATCAAGGCCATGCCATGCAGGCCCCGGCGCCGGTCTTCGGGCGGCAGTGCGCTGTAAGGAGGATGAAAACCGTTCGCCAGCGCCGCCCCACCTGGCATGGAGCTTAGGGCGCGTCGATAGGCTTCGGATTTTGCTTTGAAACCTTCGGGAGAGTGGTCCAATGCGCAGTCGTAGAGGCAGGCCCGGGCAAAATCCTCACCGAAGCCGGTCCATTCGCTGCCAAGTTCCATCAGTACGCGGGCCTGGACTTCGGCGATGGCAGCCGTCAGGCCGACGCCGGAATGCAGCGGAAAATTCTTGATTGCCGATGGGACAGGGCGCGTCTCAAACCGCCGCTCATGCATAGCCGATAGCGGACGATTGGAAAATAGCAGGCAGTTGGAAAACAGCAGCACGCGCGCCGCCCACTCATATTGGGGTACGAGCGTCAGCCAGCTCAACTCGCCGCAGGCGCCAATGATACCGTCAAGCAAGCTGCGCTTGATAGCGCCGTGATAAAGCCCGAAAGGCATGCGCGGCACCCGGGCGGCACCTTTCCAATGAAAAAAGGCCTCCAGCATCGGCCGCTTGTCGAACTCGGAGACATTGTGAAGCACCGGTACCGGGATATTGCTCTTGATGTTGCGCGGCGCGTCTGCGGCAATTTGGAAGGCACTCCAGCCGAGGGCGTCGGCTTCTGGGTGTTCCACTTCGAGATAGGCAAGCAGGTCTGGAAGATCCGGCTCGATCATGTCTTCGGGATAGACGAGAGAAATCCAATCGCCTTCAGCAGCTCTGACGGTGCCGACCCAGAGCTCAGCCGCCGAAAGCCCCTCTGGCGCCGGTGGCAGGATCCGCAAGCGCGGATCGCTCTCGGCAATAGCGGATAATTGCCCGTCGCGATGCACCGCATCGCCGAAACACGACAGGATGATCTCCAAATCGGAAGCAGCATTCTTCAGCAGTTCCGTCACCAGATAAGCCGGTAGGATGTGACCAGGCTCAACGGGAATGCAAAGCGACAGTTTCGGCATAGGCCCTCACGATCTCAGACCCCGCCCGTAGCGCTAAGATCCCGTCTCAAAACGCGCCATGATCTGTGCCTCCGCCCCAGGCATCTGAAAGATGGGAGCATCAACCTCCCACCAGGAAGATCGCAAAGGTCGCTTGCGCATGGCACGCAGCTAAATGATTGCATAGAGACACAAGCTGGAGTGAGGCTTGAAAGAAATGATCGCAGCCTCTGAAGCCGCAGCATGACATCGTTTATGACATTGGGAAAAATGGTGCCCGGAGGCGGATTTGAACCACCGACACGCGGATTTTCAACAGGACTGGGAACTATGACAGCTTGGCTCGCCTTGTGCCGATTGGTTTCAACAAGATGTCTTGCGCCTTATAGCCAGAGCTGCCAATCCGCGTCATCCGATTTCAGCGTCACGCAGTCAAGATCATCGAATTTGACTCCCATAAGGCACCCAGAATTCCAAGCAAATGACTGAACTTGAAAACCGTATCAGACAAGTCCAGGCCGAAAATGGTCATCTCGAATGGTGATTGACGATGACTCAAGAGTGCCGGAATCCAACCGTCCGGCACGAAAACAGCGTTGGATAGCTGACCTTCGGCAATTAACCCATCGTACATAAGTAAGAGCACTTCTTATATCTCAGCACAGTAGACACCGGTGCCTGGGCGTCGATGCAGACAACCTCGACCGAGAACCATCAACGTCGTCTCTTACGATTGCGATGCTTTGATCGGCCATTTTGAGTGGGCTGTGCCTTCTCCCATGTTCCGTGAGTTGAGTAGTGTGCTAGACGTTCGCGCGCGCGTTCTATCTGCATGTCGGTACGGTGCATTGCCGCGATCATTCGGAAGTATCGTTGTGCGGCGGCCTTTGCGGGCTGTTGCTGCCCATGCTTGATAAGCGCAGATATGTGGTTACTGGACAGGGTCACAATGGGATAAAAATCCGTCTCCAGATTTTGTGAGGCATGAAGCGCTTCCAAGGTTTCCACGGCGTCACCGATCAGAGCAACAGTAGTCGCATCATAGGTACTGCGGTCGTGCGCTACTCGAAGACGTAGATCGGCTAAAGCATGAACCGCAAAGATGTTTTCCGGGTACGCGGCGATTGACTTTTCTAGGGCTCGCATTGCCGGTTCAAGTTCGCCGAACATCGATAAATATTGACCGTATTGGAGCCAAAAGTGCCCATCCAATTGGAAGTCAATTTCAAAACTCTCAAATATACGAAGGGCCTCCTCAACGGCATTTCTCCGACGAGCTAGTTCTCCAATGAAATTATGATTGAGAATGAATTTGAATAGAAGGGCGTCTTGCCGATCTACATTCTTAACAATGGGGAGTGCATACTTTGTATAGGTTCGAAGGATCTCTACGGCGCCGTCTACGACGGCCGAAAAGCCCGCTACGTTATCTACAATGTGCCTGACATACAACTCATGTCTGGCGACCAAACGCCCAATGCTGTTGGAGCTTACAATTCCTTCGAGCTGGCCCAACGCACGGTCAAAAGGAATCTCTTTTCTTACCTTTTCATAAGCTTCTCGCGCTGCCGGTTTGGAAATTCCGGTTCGGGCGATGGTGGCGAGACCGACAATTAGAAAAAGCGATTTTGCGTCATCGTCTGGGATCTTTTCGTATTCGTCGGTAATAACTTTTGTAAATTTCTCAGATGTTGTTGCTTCCTTGAGGGCAATTAAGAGCTGCTCCTGTGAGGCTGCGAGCTTCGTAATCCGCTCGTTTGGCGTCATTTTTAGGAATTTCGGCGATGGTACGTATTGCAACAACCTCTCTATTAGAGCGGGATAGTCTTTTTTAACGAAGCGTTGAAACTCGAATGGAGTGGTGAAATCACCCACTCGCCGCTCTATGTGCTGCCGCCATTCATTGGATCGGGCGCTACTGACCAGAGTGAACTTCCCACGAGGAAGAGTAAGTGCGTCTTCGCTAAGAGCGTCTCCATAAATGAAGGCGTCGCCGACGTAGATCACCACGTGTTCGTCGGGATGAAGTCGAGTGATCAGCTCAAGAGAGGCACGCAGAGATTTCACATCACCTTTCAGTTCATAGACTGCCGACTCTTTGTTTTCGCTAAGATAACGTAGGAGAGACTGCAAAAGAGCTGTTGTTTTCCCGCTTCCCGATTGGCCGTAGACGAGGAACATCCGGTCTTCTGCGGCGATCGACGCAGAGAGTGCAGTATAAAGCTCACTGGTTGCGCTAAGCCACACAGGGATATTGCTGGCGGCAAGCTTCCAGCTTGGTGGCTCTCCTTCAAGGAAGGCCCTCGCAGCCTGTTTTAGCTTGAGCCCCTGCAGCTCGTCCGCCCTTTTCTTAGCATCCTGCCAAGTTTGGATCAAAATGGAGTTTGCAGTGGTGATCTCCGACCGTGTAGCGACGATTTTAGACGCCAGTGCATTAGTGAACGAATTTTGTTCTTTGCTAATTTGCAGTGGTGTAACGCCGTGACCGACGTTTCCATTCAGCCAGCCTATGAAGTCAGCCAAAGTTCCTTGAATGACGACGATATTGCGTGTCTCATAAGCCGCCATTTGCAAAGGCGTAAAATCATCTGGCGTTATTAGAAAGGCTGTACCCAGAGATGCATCAACGTTCGTACGAGCGCGGTCAAGCTCCGCGGAGATGATGGGCTCCTTTAGGGTGCTTCCGATAAAAACTGGAACATGCGCCGCATAGTCGGTGACAGCTTGGCGGTACCAATCGTGCTTGTTTTCGTTTAGCCGCCGATTATATTCTGATGGGCCAAAAATAAACCCATGCTCGGGCTTAGAAGCCTCTCCGTGAAGATGAATAACATGGAGAAACTCTATGCCTTCATCGACAGCTACTCGATCTTTTAATCCGTTATAATATCGCCGTAGTTGGACCGAAGAGCGAACATTTTCAACCGCATCGTCAATATTCCACGTATAAAGACGACGCCAGCTGTATTGAAAAAGCTCGTTAAGTTCGGCGGCCGGAACAATGCGGGTAAACTCCTTTGTGAAGAGCTGATGAAGCTGCACTTCGCTTATTCTCGGGCGAACGGCTTGGATCACATCTGGTAGATCTTCTCCCCCATAGGGAAGTCCAGCCATTTCTGCTAGCTCAGCGGCCAGAGCCTTTCCCAATTTCACCTTTTGGCCTTGCGCATTAAACGATGTGGCAGACGTTCCGGCCCCGAGCAACAAAACTGCGTTGCCGTCTGTGATGGCCTTCCGAAGTAAGTTGCCGTTGTGCTCCGCGATCGTAAACATCCGCCCTCCAAAATAGTTCTTTGATCGAAGTGGTAGCGACAATTACGGCGCTTGCAAATGGGGTTGTCGGCTTTTGAGAATGCCACCCACAGGTAGCGAAAATTGGGGAAAATTTGCGAGGCCTTTGACGAAGCGTTGGCAGAATACGTTCCCCCCGTCGGGGTGATTTTTTTGCAAATGACCCCAAGTTTTCACCGATGGAAATTTCGTAGGTCATCTGAAAGATTGTTGCCTATTTCCCTTTCCCCATCATGTGGCCGTCGCCCGATAACACTTCTGCATTGCTTCTAGCTGTTTAGTCCGGGAATTTATGGATTGGATTGAGGCTGAACTTTTCTGGCTCTGAAGTCCATTGTCTACGATGAATTCGTATGGTGTGAGGCCTTTGACGGTCTTCAAACGGCGGCCGAAATTGTAGGCGGCAAAGATGTCGGAGAGGATTCGGTGGTTGGCATATTCGCACATATTCATAATGGCTGCTTTGGCATAGGATGCTCCGCATCATAAATGAAAGCGCATACCTGCCTTTCCTACGCGGCGAATTGGAACTCGTGCCGTGGGTTGCATATAAATATAGATAGCTAGGCAGGCTATTTTATTTCTGTTCGTTTGCAGTTAGCTACTAAGCTACCGCTCCAAATCGTACCCTGACACACGGAAGCTGCAATCTTATTGTTGCGGCATGTGAAAGAAACTCACACCCAAGCTCCTCGACAACCTCCCTCCCGCTCAAGGGAAGCGGTACGAGGTCCGCGACGAACTTATCACCGGACTGCATATCCGCGTCTCGACTGCGGGCGGAAAGATCTGGTATCTTGCGGCCCGCGTTGATGGCGTGCTAGGGCGCATCAAGCTGGGAACCCTACCCGGTGCTGACGCTCAAGGATGCTCGCGAAAGGGCGCAATCGATCCTGCGCGATATTCAGCTGGGCACCTTCCAGCCGCACGACGTTGAGCCAGCACCGCCGGTTTGGACGCTTGGCGATGTCATCCTCAGTTCATCACGCGATGCGCCCAGCGCCAAACTAAGGACTGGAAGGGTAGCGAGAGCATTTTGCGACGCATGAGCGGCCTGCATGCCATGCCGATCAATGCCATCAAACGCCGCGACGTGACGCGCGAACTTGAGCGCCTGATCAGCGATATCGGCGCGAAGGGAGGCAAAGCCACGCGGGCCAACCGTGGGCTGGCCGCGATCAAGAAAGTCTATTCTTGGTGCGTTGATCAGCGCATTGTCGAAAACTCGCCCGTGGTCGGTCTGAAGCCGCCAATCAAGGAGGAGTCGCGTGACCGTGTCCTGAACGATGATGAAATCGTCGCCTATTGGAAGGGATGCGAGGACGAAGGTTATCCTTTCGAACAGTTCGGCAAGCTCTTGCTTTTGACCGGACAACGCCGTGATGAAATTGCATCCATGCGCTGGTCGGAACTGGACCGGCACCGGAAGACATTCACACTTAAGGCCGACCGGACGAAAAACAGCACTGCGCATATCGTCCCGTTGTCGGGGCACGCGCTCGATATTCTCCGTTCGATCCACCACTTCCTCGGCTCGGACTATGTGTTCACCTCAACCGGCAAGACACCGATCTCTGGCTTCGGTCGCTTCGAGGATCGACTGGATACCTTCGTCGGACTGGATGCTGAGGACTGGCGCTTTCACGATGTCCGCCGTACCGCTGCAACCAACATGGCAATCCTCAAGGTTCAGCCACACATCATTGAGGCTGTATTGAACCACAAATCCGGGATAGTCTCTGGCGTTGCATCCATCTACAATCGCCACGCTTATTTGGACGAGAAGTGCGAGGCATTGCAGATATGGGCGGATCGGGTGATGGAATTAGTGAATACGAACGGTTTGGCGACAGCTGCCGAACAGAAATCGGGCGTATCCTTGGCCTCTTAGACCACCCCAATTTCCCGACTTTCTGGAACGAGCTTCGGACGGAGTGCCTGAAAATTCATCAGGGCGTTATCACCAGTCCGAACGGCTTCAAGCTCGCCCCGTTTGATGCCTCCCTGACCCAACGGATCGAATGGCTCAAGATAAACGTCATCAACCCGATTGAGCGTTTGAAAGTCGCGCTGGCTGAATCCAATCGCCCGTATTTTCATTATTGGGAAGAATACGGCGAAGCGACAGGCTCGGACAGACAACCTATTCTAAGCGAGCTTGACGCCTTGAGTGTCAATCGGCGCGGAAAGTTAACCCCCTATCGGCGTCCAATATTGACCCCCATGTTGACGATCAGCACCTGGGTCGCCCG
>NZ_MKIN01000021.1 GCF_001938985.1 Gillisella taibaishanensis
AGCCGGGTTCTAAGCCCACACCCTCATCATGTCAAACCCATTTTGTAAGTTTTATGACGTTTTTCGTAAGTCATTGATGTTAAATCAGAATATCGAAGGAACTTTTTGCCGGAAGCCAGTTGGACTGCCCCCGCGTCAGCTTTTCCTCCAGGCAGAGGTCTTTTCCAGCCATTGTTTGGTGCGATTTTCCGGATTTTCATTGCGGGTAATGTCCGTCACCACTGCCGCACTGTTTGCTCCATCGGCGAAGACCCCATCCAGACGCTCGACAGTGACCCCGCCGATAGCCACGAGCGGGATAGCGCCGATACGCGCTTTCCAAGCGGCAAGCCTTTCCAAGCCTTGGGGTGCCCATTTCATCTGCTTGAGAATGGTCGGCCAGACAGGACCTAGAGCAACATAGTCCGGTTGCGCAGCCAGTGCCGTCTCCAGTTCAGCTTCATCATGAGTGGAGAGGCCGAGACGCATATTGCCGGCCCGGATGGCTTTCAAATCTGCATCGACCAAATCTTCCTGACCGAGATGGACGAAGTCGCATCCCTCGTCCAAGGCGGGTTTCCAATAGTCGTTGATGATCAGCTGGCAGCCATGGGCCTGACAGACCTCCCTCCCCTGCCGGATATGGCAGCGCAAATCGGCCTCCGATACATCCTTCATGCGCAACTGCACGAGTTTGACGCCAAGAGGGACCAAACGTTCGATCCAGTCTGCGCTGTCGACGATCAGGTAGAAGGGATCGAGTGTCATGCAAATACGCCTTTGCCGATAACAGGAGTGGATGGCACGGCCATGTCACGCGGTTCCAGCAGACCGGAGAGATAGCCGATATGGCCGGCTTCGATGGCGCCTGCGAAGGCCTCGGCCATGCTGGCCGGGTCGGCAGCGGCGGCGACAGCCGTATTGAGCAACACGGCATCAAAACCAAGCTCCATCACTGCCGTTGCGTGGGAGGGGCGGCCGATGCCTGCATCGACGATCAGCGGCACCTCAGGAAATTCGGCACGCATGGCCCGCAGGCCCGGGATATTTTGCGGTCCCATAGCGCTGCCGATTGGCGCGCACCAGGGCATCAGCAATTGACAGCCGGCATTCAAAAGCCGCTCGCCCACCACCAGATCGTCTGTGGTATAAGGAAAGACCTCGAAACCATCTTCGGCCAGAATGCGGGCGGCTTCGACCAGCTGAAAGACGTCGGGCTGTAACGTGTCTTGATGGCCGATCAATTCCAGCTTGATCCAGTTGGTTCGAAACACCTCCCGCGCCATATTGGCCGTCAGCACGGCCTCCTTGACGCTTTGGCATCCGGCGGTATTCGGCAGAACGCGCACGCCGAGATCGCGGATCAGTTCAAAAAAGGCGCCGCCGGACTTGCCGCCTGCGGTTTCACGCCGAAGGGAGACGGTCACAATTTCGGTTTTCGACCGTCGCACGGCCTCTGCCAGAATGGCAGGAGACGGATAGCGGGCCGTACCCAGCAACAAACGCGAGGATAGGTCTACGCCATAGAGTGTCAGCATGTCAGCCTCCCTGCATGGGCGAAAGGATTTCGATCCTATCACCGTCTTTGAGCGAGCAATCCAAACGGTCTTCAGCGTGAATGAGATCGCCATTCACAGCCGTGGCCAGCCACTCACCTTCATACTCGAGGGTGGTGAGCAGAGCCGACAGCGTCTTAGCCGGACTTTCCAGCGCTTCGCCATTAACAATCAACTGCATCAGCTCGCCCTCTTTCTTTGTGCGCCAGCCAAGGCAATTTGAATGCGGTCGGCAGCCTGGCGGGCCATGGCCGGCGCCAGCAGAAAACCGTGGCGATGCATGCCGGCGATGGCCAAACCATCGCTGTTGTCGAGCACCCGTGGCAGATTGTCGGCGAAGGCGGGGCGGATGCCGACACCGGTCTCAATCACCCGCGCTTCGCCAAAGGCGCTGTTGAGCGTATAGGCGGCATTGAGAAATTCCATCAGCGAGCGGGCACTGATCGGGCCGCCATCTTCGGCCTCGATCATCGTCGCGCCGACCATGAAGATATTGTTGTCGCGTGGGACGATGTAGATCGGATGGCGCGGATGCAGCAGGCGGATCGGCCGGTGCAGCCGAATGTCGGGGCTGTGCAGGTAGATCATCTCGCCGCGCACGCCGCGAAGCGTGTCGATGCGGCCGATAGCGGCCGAGCCGGTGCAGTCAATAACTTGATCAAAAGAATGGCGGTCCGGCTCGGTATCAGGACCGAGATGGAACGCGACACCTTGCTCAACGAGAGCACGGTGGAGCCCGGCGAGTGCCTGGCGCGGATCAAGATGGGCTTCATCCGCGAAAAACAGTCCCTTGCGGAACCTGCCGGCGAGATCAGGCTCCAAGGCGCTGATCTCATCGGCATCGAGCCAGCGGTGGCCACGCGTGCGGCTGGCAAAGCGGTTGAGATCCTGCAGGTCGCGGGTCGGGGCGAGAACCAGGGTTCCGGCGCGGGTCACCGAGCCGGGCAAAGCGTCTTCCCACCAGTCGGCTGCAGTAAGGCCGAGCGTCAGCACCAGCTCTTCTGCAGCCTCGCGCTCACAATAAGGTGCGAACATGCCGCCGGCATAGTGTGACGCCCCCTGCCCGATCTGCGGCTTCACGTCATGCACGGCAACGGAGATGCCGCGCCGGGTGAGTTCAAAGGCCAACGCGAGGCCGGCAACGCCGGCCCCCTTGATCAGAACAGGCATATCACTCTCCCGGATTGGAAACCGGCATATAGAGATCGCCGCCCTCGCGGTATTTCGCGGCCATGGCCTCAAGTCCTTCCTTCTGAGCTTCGGCGCGAATGTCGTGCGAGATTTTCATCGAGCAAAATTTCGGGCCGCACATGGAGCAGAAATGCGCAACCTTGTGGGCGTCTTTCGGCAAGGTCTCGTCGTGGAAAGAGCGGGCCGTGTCCGGGTCGAGCGATAGGTTGAACTGATCTTCCCAGCGGAATTCGAAACGGGCGCGGCTCAGCGCATCGTCCCGCACCTGTGCGGCCGGATGGCCCTTGGCGAGGTCAGCGGCGTGGGCAGCGATCTTGTAAGTAATCACGCCGACCTTGACGTCATTGCGATCCGGCAGGCCAAGATGCTCCTTCGGCGTGACATAACAAAGCATGGCCGTGCCAAACCAGCCGATCATCGCGGCACCAATGCCCGAGGTGATATGGTCATAGCCGGGAGCGATGTCGGTGGTGAGTGGTCCAAGCGTGTAGAAGGGCGCTTCGCCGCACACAGCCAATTGCTTGTCCATGTTGGCCTTGATCTTGTGCATTGGCACATGGCCGGGGCCTTCAATCATCACCTGACAATCCTTGGCCCATGCGATCTTGGTCAGCTCGCCCAGCGTTTCCAGCTCGGCAAATTGTGCGGCATCATTAGCGTCGGCAATCGAGCCGGGGCGAAGGCCATCGCCGAGCGAAAACGACACATCGTAAGCGCGGCAGATGTCGCAGATCTCATCAAAATGCTCGTAGAGGAAGCTTTCCTTGTGATGATGCAGACACCACTTGGCCATAATGGAGCCGCCGCGCGAGACAATGCCGGTGACACGGTTGACGGTGAGATGGATATAGGACAGCCGCACCCCGGCATGGATGGTGAAATAATCCACGCCCTGCTCGGCCTGCTCAATCAGCGTATCGCGGAAGACTTCCCATGTGAGGTTTTCGGCAATGCCGTGGACTTTTTCCAGCGCCTGATAGAGCGGCACCGTGCCAATCGGCACTGGCGAATTGCGGATGATCCAATCGCGGATATTGTGGATGTTGCGGCCAGTGGACAGGTCCATCACCGTATCGCCACCCCAGCGGATGGCCCAGACCATTTTTTCCACTTCTTCGGCCATGGACGACGTGACAGCAGAATTGCCAATATTGGCGTTGATCTTGACCAGAAAATTCCGGCCAATAATCATTGGCTCAGCTTCCGGATGGTTGATATTGGCCGGAATGATGGCGCGGCCCATGGCCACTTCCTGCCGCACAAATTCGGGCGTCACATAATCTGGAATGGCGGCACCAAAGCTTTCGCCATCACGGATCAGCGCTTCTTTCGCGGCTTTGCGGCCAATGTTTTCGCGGATGGCAATGAATTCCATCTCTGGCGTAATGATACCTGCACGGGCGTAAGCAAGCTGGGTTACGGCCTTGCCGTCCTTAGCCTTCAGAGGCTGGTGGCGCACCGGAAATTCCGGCGTCAGCTTTTCGCCTGTGGCAAAGCCGTTATCTTCTGGCTTCACATGGCGGCCATCATAAGCTTCCACATTGCCGCGCGCGGTGATCCATTGGCTACGAATGCGCGGCAGGCCCTGATCAATGGCAATGGTGGCTTTGGGATCGGTGTAAGGGCCGGAGGAATCGTAGACATTCACCGGTGGCTCGCCGGATGTTGGGTGCAGCGCGATCTGGCGCATGGGCACACGGATCTCGGGATGCAATTCACCGGGAATGTGGATTTTCGTAGAAGCGGGCAACGGGCCCGTGGTGACTTCGGGTGTCGGAAACTGCGGGGCGATATTCATTTTTGAGGCTCCAAGTGTTCAGGTTGGAGACCCAGTCATGACAGCCGGAATGATGGAAAGACGCTTTCACCAAACCCATCGCGGGCATGGAATAACAGCGCTTGCACCGTCCCTACGCCAGTATGAACTGGATCAGGTTCAACGGGTCACCGCGCTGCTTTTAAGCCTAGCGGAATCTCAGCCCCTTGCGGGACACCCCTGGTGAATGATTGGAGTCTAACGCCAAATAGACGCCGACGTCAATGCAGTGTTCAAGTGGGTAAAGACCTGCGTTACAGGCCCCAGGTCCGCTCGAGAACGGATACCCAATTGCCGTGGCAGATCTTGGCAACAGCCTCCGCGTCATAGCCACGACCGACAAGCCCCTCAACGATTCGCGGCAGGCCGGTCGCGTCTTTAAGTGCTGCCGGAATGGTGGTGCCGTCGAAATCGGAGCCAAGCGCGACATGATCGAGGCCGATGCGGTTCACGATGTAGTCGATATGGTCGAGCAGCACATCAAGCGGCGTATCGACGTTGCGTTGGCCATCCTGGCGCAGGAAAATAACCCCGAAATTGATGCCGACGAGACCACCCGCGTCACGGATCGCATCCAGCTGCCGGTCGGTGAGATTGCGGCTATGAGGGCAAAGGGCATGCACGTTGGAATGGGAGGCGACAAGCGGCGCCTTGGACAGGCTGGCGATGTCCCAGAAGCCTCTTTCGTTCATATGCGAAAGATCGATCATGATCTTCAGCTCGTTGCAAGCGCGCACGAGGTCTGATCCCGCAGGCGTCAGCCCCGGCCCGATATCCGGTGACGAGGGAAAGCGAAATGGCACACCATGCGCAAAAGCATTGGGCCGGCTCCAGACGGGACCGAGCGAGCGCAGGCCGGCCTGATGCAGCACGTAAAGTGCGTCGAGATTTGTAGCGACCGCCTCGATACCCTCGATATGAAAGACAGCGGCAAACACATTGTTTTCGATGCTATGGCGAAGATCCGCGCCGCTGCGGCAGACTTTGAGGCCGCCTTGCGACTTCGCCTCGATGTCGAACAGCAGCCTGGCCATGGCGAGCGTTTCGCTCAAGGCATCCTGTTGGGCCGGCGCGATAAAGTCACCATTGGCATCGGGAGTATGGTGTGGCGATGGAATGAAAATGGCGCAAAGCCCGCCGGCAAGCCCACCCTCGCGTGCTTTCGGCAGGTCGATATGGCCGGGTTGCCCGCCTTCCAGAAAATCCGTGACCGGATCTGGCCGGCCCGACCGCCTCAGCCGCAATAAAACGTCATTGTGACCATCAAAAACCGGAGTGGCCGTCATCATCGCTCTTCCTTATCTTCTATACCGGCCGTCGCGGTCTGGTGAATGTCGATACAGGTCAATGGCTTGACATATCCCGACCGCAAATGCCACCCATCATCGCCGCACCGAGACGCTGACCCCTTATGATGCGCCCCGACCTCGGCGAAGCAGACAGATGTCTTTGCCAGTCCAACCTTGGGCGCAAAGATAACGCTATCATTCCGCCGGGCTGTCGTTCAACAGCGGCAATGCAGGCACCGGGCATATCTCACAGCGCATGTCGCGGCAGAGCTGAAGAATGGATGAAAGATGATGAATTGGGATAAGGCGCAAGCCACCATCGAAGCAATGCTGGCCGATTGGGGACATGGCGCCCAGGCCGTCACCCCCGGCGGCGCGGTGATCGGCTTTGACAAAGACGCGTTCCGGTTTACCGCCTGCGGTGGGCTTGCCGATCTCAGCAGCCGGACTCCTTTCACCGAAGAGACGGTTGTGCGCTATGCCTCTGTCACCAAGCATGCCTTTTGCACCCTGGTCTTGTCTCATCCCGATCGGATCCGCCTTGATGACCGGCTCGGGGAGCATCTGCCCGAGTTGCGAGAGCCACTCGCCAGCGTGTCGGTGGGCCGGGCACTCGATATGAGCGGCGGTCTGCCGGATGTCAGAGAAATGCTGAGCCTGCTCGGGTTTTCCGTCTACTCGGAAACCAGGAAGGACGCTTTGCTGGATTTTCTCAGCCGGCAGACGCGGCTGAATTTCGCCGCAGGCACGGAGGTTTCCTATTCCAATACCGGCTACCGGCTGGTCGAGGCTGCTCTTGAGCGGCAGGGGATCTATTTCCGCGACTATATCCGCTCGGCGGGCCAGGAAGCGGGCGCAATCTTCGATGCACCCGACGTCTGGAACGACGTCGTCGCTGGACTTGTCCCCGGCTATTGGCATGACGACGCGAAATGGCAGCTTGCCGCCGCCGGTCTGCATATTTCGGCCTCCGGCAGCATGACCGGTAGCGTCCGTTCGCTGGCCTTATGGCTCCAGGCACTCCTGAAGGGTGATGGTCGACTTGCCGGCCGGCTGCAAGAGATGAGCGGACCGCGCCTGCTCGCCGATGGGCGGGAAAGCGGCTACGGGCTTGGACTGGCCCAGACGAAGTTCGGCGACAAGGTTTTTATCGGCCATGGCGGATCGCATCCCGGCTACAAGACGTATTTCCTGCTCGATCCCGAAACCGGAGTTGGCTTTGCCGTCGTCTCCAATCGCGAGGACACCAATGGCGCCAAGATTGCGCAGGCGGCGATGGTGGCCCTGCTCGATCTGCCGCTGCCGCGTCTATCGAGGGCGCTGCGCGACGGGCTTTATGTCGAAGACAGCGGCCCGAACTGGATAGAGGTAAAAGGTGCGAGCATTATTTCGCTCGACGCGGAAGACACCGCCTATGATGATGGTGAGGGATGGGTCTCGTCGCGCTCATCGACATCGCCCATCAGGCTGCGGATGGAGGGCGACGACATCGTTGGTGACGTCGGCCATGCACCGCGCCGCTATCGGCCAGCGCGGGACGAAGGTGTGCCTGAGGATCTGTCAGGCAGCTGGCAATCGCATGAAGGTGCGCGGTTCGATATCCACGACGGACAGCTGATCATGGGCATCGGCCCGACTCGCCCCGCCATGCCATTGCACAGCCTGGGTGGCGGACGCTTCCTCTTTACCTTGCGCGACGGTCCCTGGACCAAGCGCATCTGCCTGAACCGGCTTGATGACGGCAGGGTTGAACTGGTGCTGGCCCGCGCCCGGATGATCGAATATCACCGGGCGCGATAGAGCACCGGCCGAAAAGTGGGAACCGGTTTTCGGAAAACTCCGATGCGCAAACAAAAAGTTAGAGCATCGTGCCGATTCCGATTTTCGGCACGATGCTCTAGAATTTAAATGGCCGTCTTGCGGGCGTTTTCCATGTAGAGTGCCCGCAGGCGGGTCACGACCGGACCTGGCTTGCCGTCTCCGACAGGCTTGCCATCAATGACAGTGATCGGCACGATGAAGTTAGAGGCGCTGGTAAGCGCGGCTTCACGGGCGTTCAACGCCTCTTCCAGGCTGAAGGGCCGCTGCTCGATGGTCAAGCCATGCTCTTCGGCCAGCTGCAGCAACGCCGCGCGGGTGCAGCCGGGCAGTGTCGCATTGCTGTTGGCCCGGGTAATGATCTTGTTGTCGGCCGTGACGATATAAGCGGTCGACGACGCACCTTCGGTGATCATCCCGTCTTCGATCATCCAGGCCTCGTCGCAGCCGGCAGCCTTTGCGGCGCGCTTGGCCAGCACCTGCGGCAGCAGGCAGACGCTCTTGATATCGCGCCGCTCCCAGCGCTGGTCGGGCACAGTCTTTACCTTCAGGCCCTTTTCCATCACGCTTCCCTGATCCAGCGACTTTGCCTGGGTAAACATCAGCAGAGTCGGCGCGAGATCTTCGGAATAGAGGAAGTTACGGTCTTCGGCACCGCGGGTATATTGCAGATAGATCATGCCTTCCCGCAGATTGTTATCCGCGATCAGCCGCCGTTCGGCAGCGACGATCTCGTCCGTGGTGACCGGCAGCCGGCCGCCGATTTCGCCGACGCTGCGCTCCAGCCGCGCCATATGCAAGGCGCTGTCGATCAGCTTGCCATCCAGCACCGCCGTCACCTCATAGATGCCATCGCCGAACAGGAACCCACGATCGAAAATCGAGATATGGGCTTCGTTTTCGGGCAGGAAGGCGCCGTTGAGATAAACGGTGCGAAGAGAGGGGCTGGACATGCGAACTCCTGGAATGAGCCGGGAAGCTGAAATCAGACCTCCCGAAGAGACAAGCGACAAAAAGACAGGCGACGATTACAACAGCGACGACCTCAGCCGATTATCGCAGGTCGAGTCCGTCATCTGGTCGTGAGGGCCGACGGATGGCGTCGAGATGAATGGCTTGAACTGAAGACGGTTTGCCCGTTGTGCAATTATACCCCGTCATCGGCAAGCCCATGGTCAGCGAATTGAGGATCGCCTCCTCCGTTGCCTCGATAACGGCTTCGAAAAGCGGCGAAACGACGTCATTGGCGAGATATTCGACGGTCATCAGCCCTTTGCGGCGCGCCGGCGTTAGCCTGACGCTTTCCGCCGTCGAAAAGGCGAGCGCATAATCGCCCGACCCGTTGCTGAGCGCCGCACCTGTGCGGGCAAGACCGCCAAAGCAGCGTTCGGCAAGCCGCTTCAGATTGCGGGAACAGAGCGGCGCATCGGTCGCAACCACCATGACGATCGAGCCGTCCTTGTCGTGCAGCGCTTTCGTATCATAGGCCTGTCCGGCAAGTGTCAGATGGCCGCCGTAATTGGATTGGACCAAAACACCTATTGTATAGACCGTGCCACTGACGCTGATCTGCCGCGAACTCGTGCCGATGCCGCCCTTGAGGCCGAAGGCGACGGTTCCGGTGCCAGCTCCGACGGCTCCCTCCGCCACCGGCCCTGGCCTAGCAGAATCGATCGCGGCCTCAATCTCCGCCGTGTCTGGACGCGCGGCCCTGATGTCATTGAGACGACCGTCATTGGTTTCGCCGACCACGGCATTGATCGATGTCACGCGCTCGTCACCGGGTTGGGCCAGCGTATAGCGATTGACGGCCTCAATGGCACGGCCGACGGCCAGCGTATTGGTGAGCACGATAGGCGTTTCGAGTTCGCCGAGTTCGCTGATCTGCGTGCTGCCGGCAAACTTACCGAAGCCGTTGAACACCGCAAAGCCGGCCGGCACCTTGTCCTGAAAGAGATTGCCGCCATGAGGCAGAATGGCAGTCGCGCCGGTGCGTGTTCGCTCGCCCTCGATCAAGGTAATATGGCCGACTGTCACGCCCGCCACATCTGTCATCGCGTTGAGCGGGCCGGTCGGATAATGGCCGACTGGCCCGCCGATATCCCTGAACCGCTTTTGCCGGAATGTCGTCACATGCGCGCCCTTTCAAATCAGGCGGCACAATAGGCTCGACATCGGCAAACATCACGGCAAAACTGGAGATATCCCCCAGTTGTTATGGTTTCAGTGCGCCATCCCAGTGCTCGTCCGCCTTGCCGTCGACGAACCGCCACATGTCGAACCAGGTTGTCGTATAGGTCTTTGTAGGATCCTTGGGGTCTTTGACGTCGCGGACGGTGGCGACCGTGACGAGATCACCTTCGGCGACGACAGCAACCACCTTGGCAGCCATCTTTTCAGGAATAGGCTTCTGCGTCTGCTTCAGCACCTTGGTGAAATAGTCGACCACGCCCTGGATGCCGGAGACGGCATTGGGATTGTGCTGGATGTAGCGAGTGGTGAGATATTGATCAGCTAGCTCCCAATGGCCGGCTTCCAGCAGATCCTTGAAGATATGATAGGCGGCCTGCTTGTTGCGGTTCAGCACAGGATCGGTGCTGGTGAACAGTGCGTCGGTATCGGCTGCGGCGGTCACAGCCTCCTGGGCGAAAGCCGGTGATACCAAAACAGGCGACGCGAGAGCTGCTGTCACCGTCAGGGCAAGGAAGAGAGATTTCATGAGGCGATCCAAATAAGGTTGCGATAGGCCGAGACCTTATTCATGGGGACCTGAGAGGCAAGACGGCAGTTTTCCCGCCGATAGGCAGAAAAACATAACCGTTCTACTCAGGCTCGCTTGCCAATCTCGGCAAGGATATCCTGCCGATGCTCGTCCAGACGTGGCGCGCGCCGCTCTGTCGCGAGTTCCGCTTCGGAAAAACGGATCGGCGTGCGAAGCCCAGGCACGCCATCCGGTGTGATCTTCATCTCCCGGAACGCAAACTGCGGATCGGCGAAGAGATCGGCGACGGTGTTGATCGGCCCGGCTGGCACCGTTGCTGCCTCGAGCTTCTGCAGCAGATCGTCTCTGGAGAACTGCCGCGTCCGGTCCTCCATAACCGTCGTCAGCTGGTCGCGATGGGCAACCCGGGCGGAATTGGTGGCAAATTCCGGCGTCTGCGCCAGGGGAGAAAGACCGAGCAGGTCACAGAGACGCACGAACTGCCCATCGTTGCCGCAGGCTATGATGATGTGGCCGTCCGAGACCGGAAAGGTCTGATAGGGCGCGATATTGGGATGGGCATTGCCCATGCGCTTCGGCACCACGCCCGACGCGGCATAATTCATCGCCTGATTGGCGAGCACAGCGCCCATGCAATCGAACAGCGCCATGTCTATGGCTTGGCCCCTGCCTGTCTTCTCCCGCTGCGCCAAAGCCGCCTGGATGGCGACAACGCCGTAAAGACCGGTGAAGATATCGGCAAAGGCGACGCCGATCTTCTGCGGCGCGCCATCTGGCTCGCCTGTGAGGTCCATGATGCCGCTCATGCCCTGGATCATGAAGTCATAGCCAGCGCGTTGGGCGTAAGGTCCATCCTGTCCGAAGCCGGTAACCGAGCAATAGATCAGGCGCGGGTTGATCTCCTTCAGGCTATCGTAGTCGAGCCCATATTTGGCGAGCCCGCCGACCTTGAAATTCTCGATCACCACATCCGCCGACGCGATCAGCGCCTTGACGATCTCGATATCCTCGGCCCGGGTAAAATCGGCGGCAATCGAGCGTTTGCCGCGATTGCAGGCATGGAAATAGGCCGCAGCCTTTTCAACGCCATCATCAATGAAGGGAGGCCCCCAGGTGCGGGTATCGTCGCCTTGCGGGCTTTCCACCTTGATCACATCGGCGCCGAGATCGGCCAGCGTCTGGCCGATCCAGGGACCGGCCAGAATCCGTGCGAGTTCAATGACCTTCAGGCCGTGCAGCGGCGCATTGGACATGGGTAAAACCTCAGAAAAATGCCTGGATACCGGTCTGGGCGCGGCCAAGAATCAGCGCGTGCACATCATGGGTGCCTTCGTAGGTATTGACCGTTTCCAGGTTCTGCGCGTGGCGCATGACGTGATATTCGATCTGGATGCCGTTGCCGCCATGCATGTCGCGGGCCATGCGGGCGATATCGAGCGCCTTCCCGCAATTGTTGCGCTTGACGATCGAGATCATCTCCGGCGCCATCTTGTGCTCGTCCATCAAACGCCCGACCCGCAGCGAGGCCTGGAGGCCAAGGGAGATTTCCGTCTGCATGTCCGCGAGCTTCTTCTGGAACAGCTGCATGCCGGCCAGCGGCTTGCCGAACTGGTGCCGGTCGAGACCGTATTGGCGCGCCCGCAGCCAGCAATCCTCGGCAGCGCCGAGTACGCCCCAGGAAATGCCGTAACGTGCCCGGTTGAGGCAGCCGAACGGGCCCTTCAGGCCTGACACGCCAGGCAGCAGCGCATCCTCGCCAACTTCGACACTGTCCATGACGATTTCACCCGTGATCGAAGCGCGCAGCGACAGCTTGCCGCCGATCTTCGGCGCCGACAGGCCCTTCATCCCCTTCTCCAGCACGAAGCCGCGGATCTCGCCGCCATGAGCTTCCGACTTCGCCCAGACCACGAAGACATCGGCGATCGGCGCGTTGGAAATCCACATCTTCGAGCCGCGCAGCCGGTAGCCGCCTTCGATCTTCTCAGCGCGGGTCTTCATCCCGCCCGGATCGGAGCCGGCATCCGGCTCGGTCAGGCCGAAGCAGCCGATGAGCTCGCCGGACACCAGACCCGGCAGATACTTGTCCTTCTGCTCTTCCGAGCCATAGGCAAAGATAGGATAGATAACCAGCGAGGACTGCACGCTCATCATCGAGCGAAAACCGGAATCGACCCGCTCAACTTCCCGCGCCACCAGGCCGTAGCTAACGTAATTGGCGCCGGCTGCGCCGTATTTTTCCGGCAGCGTCACCCCGAGCAGACCGGCCTTGCCCATCAGCGGAAACAGGCCGCGTTCGGTCGTTTCGTTGAGATACATGTCGGCTACGCGGGGCGCCAATTCCGCCTCGGAGAAAGCGGCGGCGGCATCGCGGATCATCCGCTCTTCTTCGCTTAACTGGTCTTCAAGCAGAAAAGGGTCGTTCCAGGCAAAGCTCATGGCATCCTCGCGTCAAAATCAGATTGGCGCTACTGTCGCAGATCGACGCGTGTTTGCAAAACCATGTTTACGAAACCGGATATGAGTTATAGTCATATCTGATGAAGCTCATTCCTCGCCGCCTCCTGCCGTCTACCAGCGCCCTCGTCACGCTCGATGCCGTGGCGCGGCTCGGCAGCTTTTCGGCTGCCGCCAACGAACTGAACCTGACCCAGGGTGCGATCAGCCGACAGATCCAGTCGCTCGAAGAGCAGCTGGGCACGCAGCTATTCCTGCGCAACGGTCGCGGCGTGATCCCGACGCAACGAGGCGAAAATTTTCACAAGTCGATCCAGGCGGCGCTGACTCTAATCCAAGATGCATCGCTGGAGGCCATCACGGGCGCCAAGGACAACGCGCTGAATATCGCGATATTGCCTACGTTCGGAACGCGCTGGCTTCTGCCGCGCATTTCCAGCTTCGTTGCCGCGCATCCGCATATCAATCTGAATTTCGCGACCCGCATCGGCCAGTTCGACTTCGATGTCGAGCAACTCGACGCCGCCATTCATATCGGCAAGCCGAATTGGCCGCGCGCCTCCTGCACCTTCTTAATGGATGAAACCGTAGCCCCGGTTTGCAGCCCTGCCTTCCTGGCTGCTAACAAAATCCTGTCTGACGCCGATCTTGCGAGCTTTCCGCTGATCCAGATGAAATCGCGGCCCTTTGCATGGGAGCACTGGTTTGCCAGCGCCGGGATTGAGGCAACGCCCCATGCCGCCATGAGTTTCGAGCAATTCATGAATGTCGCACAAGCCTGCATCGCCGGCCTCGGCATCGCATTGATGCCGCTGTTTCTGATCGGCCCGGAGCTTGAAAGCGGGCAATTAGTGCTGGCCTCCCATCACACCGTCAAAAGCCAGAGCAGCTACTATCTCGTCGCACCAGATAACAGGCAGACGTCGCGACCTCGTGCGGCATTTTCACAGTGGCTGCTGAAAGAGGCTAAAAACTTTGCCGCAGCGGAGAGCGAGTAACGGTTCACCCTTCACCCTCACCCACCATTGACCAGAGCCAGGATCAATTGCTGGATCGGCCCGCCCGGCGCCATTTCCGACTGCTCGAACACCCGGTCTCGCTCCCGTTTACGGTCTGAGATTTCACCCAGCTTCTCGGTCAAGGTGGTTCGGATCTTCTTGCAGCCGGGGTCATCGGCTACCCTTAGGCCAACGCTCGCAGCCTCGATCTCCTTGACCATATCGATGATATGCCGGCCGTGGCCCCGTTCGTGGGTCTCGATACCGGCAATGAATTTCGCCCAATTCTCCCGCACCGGACTTGGCAGCGATGCCGATGGGCGCGGCAGCGTGTAGACGACAGTCAGCTTCGGCACGGCGGTCTCCAGCACGCAAGCGCCATCCTGCTGCGGCAAATATTTCCGCGTCCATGTCAGCTTGAACGTGGTGTGCGCAATAACATGCATCGACTTACCCGTGCCGATAACCGGCCCCTTCTCGCCAATGGACTGGTAGAGCTGCGGGCCGGTTTTTCCCTCAATCGAATAGGGCGCAATTTTCTCGAGCGGCTGCCAATCGGCAGACAGCGCGGGAACGGCGGAAAACAGAATTGCCGTGACTGCAGTCAACGCCGCTAAATGTGCTATGGTCATTCGCATGAGGTTGCGGAGATCGGTCGATACGCAAGGCATGGCTGTTCATGTTCCTGTGACAAGGCGACCTTATTTACACCAAAGAGCGGCAGGTTTTCCTAGATTTTTTTGACAAAGCCAATTTGCTCTTTGTCGCAAAAGAAGCAGTAAATAACTGAAATAGCGACATCGTCTCGTTTTCGCCATATTTCCCGACTGAAATTGTTATATAATAAATAGGAATATTATCAATAAGTTTTATATCAAACACCGTGGCCAGGAGCTGGAAGCTATGCAGACGATTGGATCGAACGTGCAAGACCTTGAATCTGTTGCCCGCAAGGGGAGCGCTTTTCGCCGCATCGCGGTACGAATTCCCACCTACATAGCCGATGTCAAAGAGAATCCGGCCTGGTTGCCGATGTTTATGCTGGCGAGGACCCTGCCGGGCCGTAATCTGCATTGGCTCACAGCGCGCAAGCATAAGCCGATGCCGCGTGCCGAAAGCAGCATGTTCGCCGCTGACAGCACCACAGCGACCAGCGCGCTTCGCAACGATGGAATTTTCACCGGCCTGCAGTTGCCGCAACCGATTCACGAGGCGATCTTAGACCATGCCCTTTCGACACCCGTGTTTGGAAATTTCAGCCGAAAGCTGGAATTCAAAGCCGGCGACCATGGCGAGGCCGAAAAAACTTTTGGTCGCACCATCCTAAGCGGGCATTTGTTTGAGCGCAGCCTAGATTGTGAGGCGGTTCGCGCCGTCCAGCGTGATCCGTTGCTGACCGATGTCGCCAAATCCTATCTGGGTGCCCAGGCGCAACTCATCACGACGCGGGTCTGGTGGAGCTTTCCGACAGCCGCCACCGAGCAGGACCGCAGCATGGCCTCCCTCGACAAATTCCATTTCGACCTCGACGATTGGCGCATGTTGAAATTCTTCTTCAACATCAACAGTGTCGATGAGGGAACCGGGCCGCATGTCTTCGTGAAGGGGAGCCATCGCCGCCGGCGGCTGAAGCACCAGCTGACCCTTCTGGTCGGTCATCCCGCCGAGGATGTGCTGGACTATTATGGCAAGGACAGCAGGGTTACGCTGACAGGACCGGCCGGTTCCGGTTTCGTCGAAGATCCCTTTGGGTTTCATATGGGAACAGTGCCAACGGCACGGCCTCGGCTGATGATGGAAGTCGGCTTTGGCGTCTCCAAACCATCCAAGCGCCGCTTCCACGGCGAGCCGATTTTGCGCTGATGCTTTAACGCATCAATCGGCCGGGCATGGCCAATCCGCCGGATTGGTCAGGCCCGTCGGCAGCTTTGTTTTGGCGTCACCGCAAGCCAAATTCACCTGTTCCTGCTTCAAGCCTGTGGCCGTGGAGAGATCCGCGCCTTCGATCCGCGTGCGAAACAGGAAGGCATCGTCGAAATCCACGCCCCCGTCTAGGCGGGCGCCAACGAGGCTTGCTCGCGATAGATTCGCGAGAGAGAATTTCGCTCCCATCAGGATCGATTTTTCAAAGTTGACACGGCTGAGCTCGGCCTTGGTAAAATCGGCACCGGCAAGATTGGCGCCGCCGAGATTGACCCTTTGCATTTCCGCCGACACGAAACTGGCGTCCACCGCCGACAGGTTCGACATTTCCGCGCGGTAGGATTCGATGCGGTCGAATTTGGCGCCATCGGCATTGGTGTTTGCGAGAGATGCGCGAATCAACGTCGCCTTTTCAAGGTTGGCACCTTTCAGACTGGAATTACCAAGGTCCGTAAAACTCACATCGGCGTCATAAAGATTTGCTCCGCTTAAGTCGCTACCGCCCAGCATCAATTGGCGCTTGCGGCATTCCGACCAGTCCACTTTGCTTACCGGACCGCTGCTGCAGTCCGACGCATGCGCTGTCGCAGGCAAAAAGCTTAATGTAGCGACAGTCAGGCAGGCTGCGGCCCATGCAGCAATTTTGGTATCTTGAAACAAAGCACATCGCATCAGATCGAACCCAACCTCTCCTTTTGGCCATCCATGGTATCCGGCACTGCCACAACCATGCACCCTCCCCGGTGTTCCCCATTGACATATGGAAACCACAGCGAGCGTCAAGCCTCCGCATTGGCTTATCTAGCCAAGAATAAATTATGATGACCAACAAAAACCTGACAGCGCGCAAAATCGTGATGATCGAAAAATGGCGCCGACGCTCGCAGAACAAATTGCCCTTGCGCGCATCGGCAATGGAATTGTCAAGCTTTTCGCAGTGCGGTAAGCCTGATGCGTGACCCATAGCGATCTGACCATTCTTGTCATCGATGAAAATGCCATCCGCGCCTCGATTATCGAGGAAGGCCTGCGGGAGGCAGGGCATCTGCATGTCACGATTATCAATGAAGTGCATGGCATTGCTCGCAGCATCGAGACACTGGCGCCCGACGTGATCATCATCGATCTCGAGAGCCCGAACCGGGATATGCTGGAACACCTGTTTCAACTCAGCCGCAGCGTCAGCCGGCCGATCGCCATGTTCGTCGACCGGGCAGATACAGAGTCGATTGCCGCAGCAGTCGATGCCGGCGTCTCCGCCTATATCGTCGACGGGCTGCGCAAGGAGCGGGTCAAGCCGATTCTCGATATGGCCGTCATCCGCTTTCGCGCCTTTGACCGGCTGCAACGGGAATTGACGGAAGCGCGCACCGCGCTCGAAGAACGCAAAGTCATCGAGCGAGCCAAGGGCATTCTGATGAAGCTGCGCGGGCTTTCAGAAGAAGAGGCTTTTGCGCTGCTGCGCCAGAGTGCCATGAACGAAAAAAAGAAAATGGCAGAGATCGCCCAGAGCGTCGTCACTGCCGCAAGCCTTTTGATGTGAGGACGCCAGATCATGACCGAGGCCGCCACACAGAAGACCAGTCAGACAGTACCGCTTTCAGCGCCGCAGACGACCCGCATGGAAGCAAAGCATCTGCGCGCCGGTTTCATTCCGCTCGTCGACGCCTCCGTGCTGATCGCTGCCGTCGAATTCGGCTTTGCCGCACGTCAGGGCTTGGCGATCGATCTGGTCAAGGATGTGTCCTGGGCCAATGTCCGCGACCGGCTAGCGTTCCAGCAGTTCGATATTGCCCATATGCTGTCGCCGATGCCGGTTGCCTCCATGCTCGGGCTTGGCTCAAACCCTTCGCCGACCATCACGCCCTTTTCGCTCGGCCAGGGCGGCAACGCGATCACGCTGTCGGTGCGGCTGTTTCAGCGCATGGAAGACACCGGGCTGATTGCCGCCGGCTCCGACGCCCTCGCCAATGCAAAGGCGCTGGCCGCAGTTCTTTCGACTATGCGCAGTGCCGGCGAGCCGATGCCGACCTTCGGCATGACCTATCCGTTTTCCTCGCATAATTACGAGTTTCGGTATTGGTTGGCCGCCGGCGGTATCGATCCTGACCGGGATGTCCGTCTTGTTGTGGTGCCGCCACCGCTGACTTCGGATGCGCTGGCCGCCGGTGCAATCGATGGTTTTTGCGTCGGCGCGCCCTGGAACATGGTGGCTTCCGAGCGCGGTGTCGGACGTATCGTTGCCGCCAAACAGGATATCTGGCCATCGGCCCCGGAAAAGGTGCTGGGCATGCGGCCAGATTGGGCCGAGAGCAATCAGGACACGGTTATCAGGCTAATCACCGCGCTCGACGAAGCCGCTCGCTGGTGCGACCAACCCGGCAATCGCGACGCCCTGACCGAGGCCCTGTCCTCAGCACGCTACATTGGGGCACCCGGCGACATCATCCGCCATGTGCTTGATGGCGTCTTCCATCTCGATGCCAAGGGCAACCAGCGGGTGGTCGACCATTATTTCCGCTTTCACACCGATCAAGCCAATTACCCGCGACCGAGCCAGGCACTGTGGATCTACAGCCAGATGATCCGATGGGGGCAGACGCGGTTTGACGCGGAGGTGGTGGCAAAGGCGTCGTCCGCTTTCCGGCCGGACATCTACCGCGCAGCGCTTGGCCTTCCCGACACGCTCGCTGCGGATGATCTGCGCGTCGAAGGTGCTATGGAGCGAGACAGGTTCATTGACGGCATGATTTTCGACCCCGCGGATATCGCCGCTTATGTAGCCGGATTTCCCGTGCGTGCTGAGCCTGAAGTGCCGGCAGGATCAGACGACATCTGATTGCATTTCGGTCACGACTCTCGCCGCCTAAATGAGCAGCGACCAATAAATAGACAAATTTTGAAGCACAGGAACGTGGTCCATGGCCGGCTCGCTCCCGATGCCCCAAACAGCTGCGGATTGGTCTACGTTATTTTTATATATTCTTTTCAATGATCTAATGCATATATTTCGTCGAAATCGGCAAAAATATCCGACCCACCCCACTAACTGGCACGACGCTTGCTTCAGTATCTGCAGGCGGTCAACGGCGATCGCACAGAAATAGCGCAGCTCTCTGCGCTTCCATGAGACATCGACGTCGCAAGGTTTTTTGAGCGGACACCTCCCGGTCCGCACGAAACACTTTGCGGCGTCTTTTTGCGTTTTGTCCCTTGCCCGCACCGACAGGAGCCACGCCATGCCCAGCATCATCACCAAAGGCCTCAACCGCCGCTCGCTTCTCAAAGCCACCGGCACCGTCGCAACGCTTGCCGCGGCCCGGGCTCTGCTGCCTTCCGGCGCGATGGCTGCCACCGCGGCACCGGAAGTCAACGCAGCAAAGCTGGGCTACATCGCCCTGACGGATGCTGCTCCGCTGATCATTGCCCAGGAAAAGGGCCTGTTTGCAAAATATGGCATGACCGGCGTCGAGGTGGCGAAGCAGGCATCGTGGGGCGCGACACGCGACAATCTGGTGCTCGGCGGCGCGGCAAACGGCATCGATGGCGCCCATATCCTGACGCCGATGCCCTACCTGATGCAGACCGGCAAGGTGACGCAGAACAATGTACCGGTGCCGATGGCGATCCTCTCCCGCCTCAATCTCGACAGCCAGGGCATTTCGGTTGCCAAGGAATATGCCTCGACGGGCGTGGCGCTCGATGCCGGCAAGCTGAAGGAAGCCTTTGCCGAGAAGAAAGCCAAGGCCGGCGAGGTCAAGGTTGCCATGACCTTCCCTGGCGGCACCCATGATCTGTGGCTCCGCTACTGGCTGGCAGCAGGCGGCATCGATCCGGATAAGGACGTGTCCACCATCGTCGTGCCGCCGCCGCAGATGGTTGCCAACATGAAAGTCGGCACCATGGACGCCTTTTGCGTCGGCGAGCCTTGGAACGAGCAGCTCGTGAACCAGGGCATCGGCTTTACCGCCTGCACCACCGGCGAGCTTTGGAAGGGTCATCCGGAGAAGGCGTTTTCCATGCGCGCCGATTGGGTCGAGAAGAACCCCAACGCCACCAAGGCGCTTGTTATGGCGATCATGGAAGCGCAGATGTGGTGCGACAAGATGGAGAACAAGGCCGAAATGGCCGACATTCTCGGCAAGCGCCAATGGTTCAACGTGCCGCCGAAAGACGTGCTCGGCCGCCTGAAGGGCACGATCAATTACGGCAATGGCCGCCTCGTCGAAAATACCGGCCTGCAGATGAAATTCTGGCAGGATCACGCTTCCTATCCCTTCAAGAGCCATGACCTCTGGTTCCTCACGGAAAATATGCGCTGGGGCAAGTTCGCCGCCGATTCCGACATGAAAACGCTGGTGGACAAGGTCAACCGCGAAGACATCTGGCGCGCTGCCGCCAAGGAGCTGTCAGTGGCCGCTGCCGATATTCCGACCTCCACCTCGCGTGGCAAGGAGACCTTTTTCGACGGCAAGGTCTTCGATCCTGAAAATCCGAAAGCCTATCTCGACAGCCTTGCCATCAAGGCGACGGCGTGAACCGGCAGAAGAGGAGAAACCCAATGTCCGCCACTCTGCGCAAGACCAACACTGAGGCCGCAGCCTCGGCATTGCTGCCGGCCACCGGGGGTAAGGTCGTATCGCTTGCCCGCCGCCCCGCTCCCACCTTCAACGTCAGCCGTATCGGCTTGAACATCCTGCGCAATGTCGTGCCGCCGCTGGTGGTGCTCGCCATCCTGCTCGGCATCTGGCAGATCGCCTGTTCGCATCCCGGCGCCACTCTGCCACCGCCGAGCCAGGTGTGGAGCGAGGCGCACGACCTGATCACCGCGCCCTTCTTCAACAACGGTCCTCAGGATATCGGGCTGGCGCTGCGGGTGCTGGTGTCGCTGGAGCGGGTGGCGATCGGCTTTGGCCTTGCCGCCATTGCCGGCGTCTGTCTCGGCGCCATCGTCGGCCAGAGCGTCTGGGCGATGCGGGGTCTCGACCCGATCTTCCAGATTTTGCGCACCGTGCCGCCGCTGGCCTGGCTGCCGCTATCGCTCGCTGCCTTCCAGAACTCCAACCCCTCGGCAATCTTCGTGATCTTCATCACCTCAATCTGGCCCGTGATCATCAACACAGCCGTCGGCGTGCGCAATATTCCCGACGATTATCGCAATATCGCCCGGGTTCTGCGTCTCAACCCGCTCGAATTCTTTATCCGCATCATGGTTCCGGCTGCAGCGCCTTACATCTTCACCGGACTTCGCATCGGCGTCGGCCTCTCGTGGCTGGCGATCGTTGCGGCTGAGATGCTGACCGGCGGCGTTGGCATCGGCTTCTTCATCTGGGATGCGTGGAACTCGTCGCGCCTGTCAGACATCATCGTGGCCCTCGCCTATATCGGCGTCACCGGCTTCATTCTCGACAAGCTGGTGGCACTGCTGGGCAGCGTCATCACCCGTGGCACCGCGAAAAATTGAGGTTGATGGCCATGAATGCTTACCTGAAAATCGACCATATCGACAAAAGCTTCGAGCGCGGCGGCGTCAAGACCGATGTGCTGAAGGATGTATCGCTCACCATCGACAAGGGCGAGTTCGTCTCGATCATCGGCCATTCCGGCTGTGGCAAGTCCACGCTGCTCAACCTGATTGCCGGTCTGACCCGGGTCTCGTCAGGCGCCGTGCTCTTGGAAAACCAGGAAGTCAACGCTCCGGGACCGGAGCGGGCCGTGGTGTTCCAGAACCATTCGCTGCTGCCCTGGCTGACGGTCTATGAAAACGTCAACCTGGCCGTCTCCAAAGTATTTGCCGGCAAGAAGACCAAGGCTGAAAAGCATGACTGGGTCATGCGCAATCTCGACCTCGTGCAGATGGGCCATGCCAAGGACAAACGGCCTTCGGAAATTTCCGGCGGCATGAAACAACGCGTCGGTATCGCCCGGGCGCTGGCCATGGAGCCCAAAATCCTGCTGCTCGACGAGCCTTTTGGCGCGCTCGATGCTCTGACCCGCGCCCATCTGCAGGATGCCGTGATGGAGATCCATGCTCGGCTCGGGAATACCATGATCATGATCACTCATGACGTGGACGAAGCCGTGCTGCTCTCCGACCGCATCGTGATGATGACCAACGGCCCTGCCGCAAAAATCGGCGAAGTGCTCGATGTGCCGATCCCCCGCCCGCGTGACCGTATCGCGCTGGCATCTGACCGAACCTATCTGAAATCCCGCGAAGCTGTGCTGAAGTTCCTTTACGAACGTCACCGCTTCGTCGAAGCCGCGGAGTAGCCACCATGGCCCAGAAACTCGTCATTATCGGCAACGGCATGGCCCCCGGCCGCATGCTGGAGCACCTTTTCGAACAGGCCCCAGGCCTTTACGACGTCACGATCTTCAACGCCGAACCACGCGTCAACTATGACCGCATCATGCTGTCGCCGGTTCTTTCAGGCGAAAAGACCTTCGAGGACATCATCATCCATGGCGATGGCTGGTACATCGCCAACAACGTCACCCTCTACAAGGGCCACCGGATCACCGCCATTGATCGTAACGCCCGCACCGTAACTTCCGACCATGGCGTGACGGAAAGCTACGACAAGCTTGTCATCGCCACGGGCTCGGTTCCGTTCATCATCCCGGTTCCGGGCAAGGATCTTCCCGGCGTCATTACCTATCGCGATCTCGATGACGTCGACGCCATGCTGCTGGCCGCGCAATCGCGCGAAAAGGCCATCGTCATCGGCGGCGGCCTGCTTGGGCTCGAAGCGGCTGCGGGCCTGGCGCTGCGCGGCATGGATGTGACCGTGCTGCATGTCATGCCGACCCTGATGGAACGCCAGCTCGACCCCGCTGCAGGTTACCTGCTGCAAAAGGCCGTGGAAGAGCGCGGCATCAAGGTCATCACCAAAGCCAATACCAAGCGCATCCTAGGCACCGATCGCGTCGAAGGCATCGAGCTGGACGATGGCACTATCATTCCGGCCACACTCGTCGTTATGGCCGTCGGCATCCGTCCGAATGCGGGTCTTGCCAAGGAGGCAGGCCTCGCCGTCAATCGCGGTATTGTAGTCGATGCCGGCATGCATACATCGGACGGCGACATCTTCGCGGTCGGTGAATGCGCCGAAGTGGACGGCATGGTCTATGGCCTCGTGGCGCCGCTTTATGAAATGGCCCGCGTCGCCGCCTCCCATCTTTCAGGCGACACCAAGCCGGCCTTTGTCCATTCCGACACGCCGACCAAACTGAAGGTCACGGGCATCAACCTCTTTTCTTTAGGTGATTTCGCGGATGGTGACGACCGGGAGGAAATCGTGCTGCGCGATGCCACGGCCGGTATCTACAAGCGCGTCGTTATCAAGGATAATCGCATTATCGGCACGGTTCTCTATGGCGAGACCTCCGACGGCGCCTGGTTCAACGACCTGAAGAAAAAAGGCACCGATATTTCCGCCATGCGCGACACGTTGATCTTCGGCCAGTCCTACCAGGGGGGCACCCCGCTGGACCCTATGGCGGCCGTTGCAGCCTTGCCGGATGATGCGGAAATCTGCGGCTGCAACGGCGTCTGCAAGGGCAAGATCGTCACCTCCATTACCTCCAAGGGCCTGACGGCGCTGGATGAAGTTCGTGCCCATACGAAAGCTTCCGCCTCCTGCGGCAGCTGCACCGGCCTTGTCGAGCAGCTGATGTCGCTGACGCTGGGCGATGCTTACAACCCCGCCGCCGTCACGCCGATGTGCACCTGCACAGAGCTTGGCCACGACGACGTGCGCCGGCTGATCAAGGCCAAGGGGCTGAAGACGATCCCTGCCGTTATGCAGGAGCTGGAATGGAAGACCTCCTGCGGCTGCGCCAAATGCCGCCCCGCCCTCAACTACTATCTCGTCTGCGACTGGCCGGATGAATATGCCGACGACTACCAGTCGCGTTTCATCAACGAGCGGGTGCATGCCAATATCCAGAAGGACGGCACCTATTCCGTCGTGCCGCGCATGTGGGGCGGCGTCACCTCGGCGGCCGAGCTTCGCGCCATCGCCGATGTGGTCGACAAGTTCGAAATCCCAATGGTGAAGGTCACCGGTGGCCAGCGCATCGACCTGCTCGGCATCGAGAAGGAAAACCTGCCCGCCGTCTGGGCCGATTTGGGCAAGGCCGGGTTCGTGTCAGGCCAGGCCTATGCCAAGGGCCTGCGCACAGTAAAGACCTGCGTTGGCGAGCAATGGTGCCGCTTCGGCACGCAGGATTCCACCGGCTTCGGCATCAAGCTCGAGAAATTCATGTGGGGCTCCTGGACGCCGGCCAAGCTAAAGCTGGCCGTTTCCGGCTGCCCGCGCAATTGCGCGGAGGCGACCTGCAAGGACATCGGCGTGATCTGCGTCGATAGCGGCTTCGAAATTCATTTCGCCGGCGCTGCTGGCCTCGACATCAAGGGCACCGAAGTTCTCGGCCTCGTCAAGACCGAGGAGGAAGCGCTGGAGCATATCGTAGCGCTGACGCAGATGTACCGCGAGCAGGCCCGCTATCTGGAGCGCATCTACAAATGGGCCAAGCGCATCGGCTATGACGAGGTCCGTCGCCAGATCATGGATGATGGCGACAAGCGCCGCGCCTATTTCGACCGCTTCGTCTTTTCGCAGAAATTTGCTCAGGTCGACCCTTGGTCGGAGCGTGTCTCCGGCAAGGACAAGCATGAGTTCAAGCCGATGGCGACCATCGGCCATGCCCAAGCCGCGGAGTGAGATCATGGAAAACAACTGGATCGCCATTGGCCATATCGACGACATCCCGCTGCGCGGCGCACGCTGCGTGAAGACGCCTCAGGGCAAGATCGCCGTGTTTCGCACCGCCGAAAACGAAGTCTTCGCCATCGAGGACCATTGCCCCCACAAGGGCGGCCCGCTTAGCCAAGGCATCGTCCATGGCAAGGCCGTCACCTGCCCGCTGCACAACTGGGTGATTTCGCTGGAAAGCGGCAAGGCACTCGGCGCGGATGAGGGCGCGGTTGCCACCATCGACATCCGCAACGAGGCAGGCGCGCTGTCCATCCGCCTCACCCACCAGATGATGGCGGCAGCGGAGTAAATCATGGCGCACGAGGTCAAGACCACCTGCCCCTATTGCGGCGTCGGCTGCGGCGTGATCGCCAAAGTGGAAGAGAATGGCGCCGTCAGCATCAAGGGCGATCCGGACCATCCAGCCAATTACGGCCGGCTCTGCTCCAAGGGTTCGGCGCTCGGAGAAACGCTTGACCTTGATGGCCGGGCGCTTTACCCGACCGTCGACGGCAAGCGCCAGAGCTGGGATGCAGCCCTTGACCTCGTGGCCGAGACATTTTCGCGGACCATATCCGAGCAAGGGCCTGACTCCGTCGCCTTCTATCTCTCAGGGCAATTGCTGACCGAGGATTATTACGTCGCCAACAAGCTGATGAAGGGCTTCATCGGCTCGGCCAATATCGACACCAATTCGCGCCTGTGCATGGCTTCCTCTGTTGCCGGCCACAAGCGGGCTTTCGGCGCCGATACCGTGCCGGGCAATTACCGGGATCTGGAACTGGCCGATCTCGTGGTGCTTGTCGGGTCCAACATGGGCTGGTGCCATCCGGTCCTTTATCAGCGGCTGGCGGCGGAAAAGGCCAAGCGGCCCGGACTGAAGGTCGTGGTCATCGACCCGCGCCGCACGGCAACGTCTGATATTGCCGACCTGCATCTGTCGATCCGGCCGGATGGCGATGTGGCGCTGTTCAACGGTCTGCTCGCCCATTTGGTTGAAGCCGGCGCCATCGATCAATCCTATATTGCCGCCCATACGACAGGTTTCGCCGAGACCTTTTCGGCAGCCGCCAGCCAATCCTTTGCCGATCTGCTGGACGCGACCGGCTTGCCGGCCATGCAGATCAGGCAATTCTTCCAGATGTTTGCCGCAACGGAGCGGAGCGTCACCTGCTACAGCCAGGGGGTCAATCAGTCCTCGCTTGGCACCGACAAGGTCAATGCGATCATCAATTGCCATCTGGCCACCGGCCGCGTGGGTAAGCCGGGCTGCGGTCCATTCTCCCTTACCGGCCAGCCCAACGCCATGGGCGGGCGCGAAGTCGGCGGCCTCGCCAATATGCTGGCCGCCCATATGGAAATCGCCAATCCTGATGATCGCGACCGGGTGCGGCGTTTCTGGGCATCACCGTCGATTGCTGAGAAGCCGGGCCTGAAAGCAGTCGAAATGTTCCAGGCTGTGGCAGATGGCCGGATCAAAGCCTTGTGGATCATGTCGACCAATCCCGTCGTCTCCATGCCCGATGCCGATGCCGTCAAGGCGGCGATTGCCGCCTGCCCCTTCGTGGTTGTCTCCGACATCCAGGCGGACACTGACACTGCGCAGCTGGCGCATGTGTTGCTGCCAGCCGCCGGCTGGGGCGAAAAGAGCGGCACGGTGACCAATTCCGAACGGCGCATCTCCCGCCAGCGGCCCTTCAAGCTCGCCCCCGGCGAAGCACGGCCAGACTGGTGGCAGATGGCAGAGGTCGGTCGGCGCATGGGCTTTGCCGAGGCTTTCGCCTACAGTTCTCCCGCCGAGATTTTTGCCGAACACGCCAGCCTTTCTGCGTTTGAAAATCACGGCAGCCGCGACTTCGATATCGGCGCCTATGCCACGGCAAGGGAAGCCGATTACGAGGCACTCATCCCCTTCCAATGGCCGCAGCAGGCTGGCGAGACGGCGAGCGAGAGTCGGTTCTTCGCCAATGGTGGCTTCTACCATGCCGATGGCAAGGCCCGTTTCATCGTCTGCGACACCGCCGCCCCGGAACGGGTGAAGGCCGATTTCCCCTTCACGCTCAACACTGGCCGGGTGCGAGATCATTGGCATACGATGACCCGCACCGCGAAAAGCGCTCGGCTGTCTGCGCACCTCGCCGAACCGTTTGCGGAAATTCATCCGCTCGACGCGGCCAGTCTTGGCCTTGCCGATGCAGCGCTGGTGGAACTGACGAGCGAGACTGGGGCACGGATCCTCGTTCGCACTCTAGTCACCGCGAGGCAAAGCCGGGGATCGATCTTCGTGCCTATGCACTGGACGGGTGAAACCGCCTCACTGGCACGCGTCGACACCTTGGTTCCCTCTGTTACTGATCCAATATCCGGGCAACCAGCCCTTAAACATGTCGGCGTCTCGGTCAAACCTTACAACGCCCATGCCTACGGCTTTGCCGTTACCGCGCAGAAGCCGATCGGTCTCGATGCCACCTACTGGGCACTTGCGAAGGCCGACAATGGCTGGCGTCTGGAACTGGCGTTTGACAGTGCCGAAGACTGGGAAAGCTGGGCGCGCGCCACCCTCGGCGTGCCCGATAGTGCCGATATGGTCGGCTACGGCGATGCCACGACCGGCGATCATCGGCTGGCCTTTTTTGACGGCGACAGGCTCTGTGCCGCCCTGTTCATCGCCCGCCAGCCGGTCGCGGTGTCGCGCAATTGGGCAGCAGCACAGTTGGCCGGTGATTTTTCGGATCGTCGCAGCCGGTATGGCCTGATCGCCGGGCGGCCAAGCGCAGGCGAAGTCGATCCGGGCGCCATCGTCTGCTCGTGCTTTTCGGTCGGCATTAACCAGATCGCCAATGCCGTGACCGACGGCTGCCGCACGACGGAAGAAATCGGCCAATGTCTCAGTGCCGGCACCAATTGCGGCTCTTGCCGCGCCGAAATCAGGAGGATCATCGATGACATCACCATTCTTGCCGCAGAATGATCCATCCCGCACAGAGCGCGTCGCGCCGCTTGCAAAGTTGCCGGTCTTCTGGGGGCTGGAGGGAAAACGGGTCATCGTCGCCGGCGGCTCGGAGGGTGCCGCCTGGAAAGCCGAACTGCTGGCAGCCTGCGGGGCCAATGTCGACGTCTACTGCCCGGACGAAGAGCTCTGCGACACCTTCCGCACGCTTGTTGCCGCAGACGACCGCATTCGCCATTACGCTCATTGCTGGCATATAGGTCTATTCGACCATGCCGCCCTCGCCCTTGCCGATTGCGAAACGGACGAGGAAGCACTCGCCTTTGCCTGCGCTGCGCGGGCAGCCGGCGTCCCCTATAACGTCATCGACAAGCCGGCCTATTGCCAGTTCCAGTTCGGCTCCATCGTCAATCGCTCACCGGTCATCGTGTCGATTTCCACCGATGGCGCCGCGCCGATCCTCGGCCAGGCGATCCGCCGGCGCATCGAAACGCTGCTGCCACCGGCGCTGAAGCAATGGGCGGAGTTAGCGCAGTCCGTTCGGGGAAGAGTCAACGAGACGCTTGCCCCCGGCCCGGCGCGCCGCAGTTTCTGGGAGCGCTTCGTCAATAGAGCATTTTCCGGCAATCAGCCGCCCGCCGATGGAGAGGAGCAGTCCCTCCTGCATCACGCCGCCACAAACGGCGGAGCGGCATCGAATGGACGCGTGACCCTGGTCGGCGCTGGCCCTGGCGACGCGGAACTGCTGACGCTCAAGGCCGTTCGCGCGCTGCAATCGGCCGATGTCATTCTATTCGACGATCTGGTGTCGCCTGATGTCCTGGAACTGGCCCGGCGCGAGGCAAAGCGCATGCTGGTTGGCAAACGCGGCGGCCGGGAAAGCTGCAAACAGGACGACATCAACGAGATGATGGTGCGGTTTGCCAAGGCGGGGAAGCGGGTCGTGCGGCTGAAGTCCGGCGATCCGATGATATTCGGGCGGGCCGGCGAAGAAATTGCACGGCTTGCCGATGAAGGCATCGCCGTCGACGTCGTGCCCGGCATCACCGCCGCTAGCGCCATGGCCGCCACGCTCGGCATATCGCTGACGCACCGCGACCACGCCCAATCGCTGCGGCTGGTAACCGGCCATTCCCGCCATGGCGATCTGCCGGAAGGGCTGAACTGGAACGACATGGCGAACCCGTCCGTCACGACGGTCTTCTACATGGGCGGCCGCATGGCGGCGCGTATCGCGCAAAATATGATGGCAGCCGGCATGGCCGCCGCAACACCTGTTGTGGTGATGACATCGATCACCCGCGCAGATCAGACCGCTTGGCGCGGCTGTCTCGCGGAACTCGGTGCCGCCGTCTCTGATATCGGCGTCGACAACCCTATCCTGATTGGCGTCGGCTCAGCCTTTGCGCAGCCGGGGATCTTGTCGGTTGAGGAAGATGGGAGCGAGGAACACTTCCGCGCGCGCGCGTAAAAGCGAAGCCCTACTGCATAAGAATTACGCAGCGAATTTAACGTGTTACAGCGTCATTAGTGCGGTTTACAAAACGCACAGCGCTCTAAAATACGAAAAGCCCGCCGCGGGAGGAGGTGCGGCAGGCTTTTCGAAAACAATGAACGACGACTGGGAGGAGGAGTGTCGTCATTCCGACGGGCCGCTTTGGGAGGAGGAGAAGCTGGCCCGTAAATCGAAGCTCGGCGGGAGGAGGAGTGCGTCGCTTCGATGGAATTATATATACCTCAAATCAGCACAATTTCGAGGCAGTTTTACGCAAGTCTGCCATGCGCTATGCGCGTAGCGAATTGCTAAATGGTTAATCAATGCCCAACCGATAGAATGGCCTCCGGGTCACGATGCAGGGCAAAGCGGTCCATCATATGTGCGCTTGCGACATTCAGGCCCTTCACGTCAACGGTTGCTCCCTTGGCGCGCAGCTTCAGCACGATCTTGTCGAGGGCGCCCACGGCCGTGATATCCCAGAAATGGGCCTGGGTGACATCGATGACGATGGCTTTTGCCTCGTGATCAAAATCGAATGCCGCAATGAAGGCTTCCGACGAGGCAAAGAAGATCTGGCCGTCCACTCGGTATAGCCTCGAACCGTCTGCATGATCTTCCGCCGCCACATGGACCATGCGGGCCACTTTTCCGGCAAAGAACACGCCTGACAGCAGCACACCGACCAGCACGCCCTTCGACAGATCATGCGTTGCAACCACAACGACGACAGTTGCCAGCATGACAAGCGAGGACGACGGCGGGTTCTTCCTGAGATCGAGGATCGAGCGCCAGGAGAAGGTGCCGATCGATACCATGATCATGATGGCCACCAGCGCCGCCATCGGCACGACGCGCAGGATATCGTCCAGCACTAGCAGCAATGTCAGAAGGAAGACCCCGGCAACGAAAGTGGACAAACGCCCGCGCCCGCCCGAGGAAATGTTGATGACGGACTGGCCGATCATGGCGCAGCCCCCCATGCCGCCAAACAGGCCAGCAGCGATATTGCTGGCGCCCTGCCCGATGCATTCCTGGCTCTTGTTGCTCTGCGTGTCCGTCATGTCATCGACGATTTGCGCGGTCAGCAGCGATTCCAGCAGACCGACAGCGGCGAGCGCCACGGAATAAGGAAAGATGATCTGTAGCGTCTCAAACGTCAGCGGCACCTGTGGCCAGCCAAAGATTGGCAGGCTGGAGGGCAATTCACCGAGGTCGCTGACGCTGCGGACATCAAACCCGAACCACCAGGTCGCCGCCGTCAACACGGCAATCGCCACCAGCGGCGACGGGACGGCCTTGGTCAGGCGCGGGAAGAGATAGATGATGGCAAGCGCAATGGCGATCATCACGAAGGTCGACGGTGGCCGTCCGAGCAATTCAGGCAATTGCGCCATGAAGATCAGGATGGCGAGCGAGTTGACGAAGCCGGTCATGACCGAGCGCGACACGAAGCGCATCAGCCGGCCGAGTTTCAGGAAGCCCGCGAGGATCTGCAGAAGGCCCATCAGCACTGTCGCGGCAAACAGATATTGAATGCCGTGGTCCTTGACCAGGCCGCCAATCAGCACCGCAGTCGCCGCTGTTGCGGCAGAAATCATGCCGGGGCGGCCGCCGCAAATGGCGGAAACGCAGGCGATGATGACGGAGGCAAATAGGCCGATCTTCGGATCGACCCCGGCAATGACCGAAAAGCCGATGGCTTCGGGAATAAGGGCGAGAGCCACGACAATGCCGGAGAGGATATCGCCACGGATATTCGAGGACCAGTCTCGCTGGTAACGTTCAAGTTTTTTCATGGATTTTTCACAAGGGTTCAGCGCTGACCGAATGAACGGTCCAACATGTTTCAAAAATGTTGTGCGTTGTCTGGCGGATCGGCGGCCAGAATAGCCACCCGGAATTGCACCGGGTCCAGGGTTAATGCCCTTGTCTATACGGCTTGTCAGCGAATTGTTCAATCCGCGACGTCGAGCTTTCGCCAGAAAAGTTGGAACAGCGGTGTCCCAGTGCGGTTAAAGCTCAAAGCTGGGGCTTAGCGAGACACTCGAACTGATGGAGAGAGCTATGCATGTCCGCGAAATGATTTCCACCCACCCGCATTTCCAGGGAAAAGCAGCCGATGCACTGCTGGCCTGCATCGAGCAATGTTATGCCTGCGCCCAAACCTGCACCAGCTGCGCCGACGCCTGCCTGGGAGAAGCCGAGATAGCGCCGCTCGTCCAGTGCATTCGCCGCAATCTCGACTGCGCAGATTTATGCATGGCAACCGGCGCCATGGCCTCGCGCCGCACCGGTTCAAACATTGAAGTGCTACGCGCCGCTCTTAACGCTTGCGCAGAAGCCTGCAGGGTTTGCGGCGCAGAATGCCGCGGCCATGCCGAGATGCACGAACATTGCCGCATCTGCGCCGACGCTTGCCAGAGCTGCGAGCAGGCCTGCCGAATGGCCCTGCCTCAGGTGCACTGATCGGAAACTTTCAGAAGCTGGCGACCTTGCCCCAGGCGGAGGTCGCCAGCCGCTCTGGCCGGTAATCCTCGGGATCGACAATCGGCTCGGCGCCCGTGATCAGGTCGGCAATCAGATGACCGGCTCCCGGGCCGATGCCGAAGCCATGACCGCTGAAGCCGGCGGCGAGGATGAAGCCAGGCAGCGTTGGAATTTCGCCGATAGCAGGCACACCATCCGGCGTGCTGTCGATATAGCCGGCCCAGCTTGCTGCAATCGGCTTTCCGGCCAATGCCGGCAGCAATTCACCGGCGCGGCGATAGGTTTCCGCCACCAGCCTGGCATCGGGCTTGGGATCGAGTATCCGGTTGCGCTCCATTGGCGTTGCCTTGTCGAGCGCCCATTTGGCAAGCGACTCGTGGCCGCTGCGCAGCCCCTCTGTCGTGCCCGGCTTCAGGCTCTTCCAGCGGCGCTGAAACATAGGCAGAAATGCCTTGCCGTAGCGGATCTGCTGCGGCGTGAGGTCAACACTGGCGCGGCCGCTGATCGCCAATGTATAGCCGCCATCGCTGCGCTTCGTCACGGAGACGCGGGCGGTGTGCAGTGCATCCGGTAAGCCTTCGATACCAGGTCCGACAGCCAGGATCGACGACCGAACCGAGGCCTGCGGAAACCTGATATCGAGCTGGTTGCAAAAGGACGATGCCCAGGCCCCGCCCGCCATGACGACGGTTTTGGTGCGGATCGTGCCTTTTTCCGTCACCACGGCGCTAACGCGGCCGGCCTCGGTCTCCAGCCCGCGCGCAGCACAGTTCTGCACCACAGTGCCGCCGAATTTCGCCACACCACGAGCAATGACCGGTGCTGCCTTGTTGGGCGCAGCGATGCCGTCGCTTGGCGAAAAGACACCGCCGAGCCAGGATTTTCCCGTCGCCCTGCCCCGTTCTGATGCTTCCTTTGCGGAGAGTACATGGGTGGTGACGCCAACCGTTGCGGCAAAGTCGCGCCATTTTGCCCAAGTGGCGATTTCGGCCTCGCTATTGCTGAGATACAGCAGGCCGCAGCGGCGAAAGCCGACATCCTCGCCAATCTCTTCGGCAAATCGATCCCAGAGATCAAGGCTCTTTGTTGCCATCGGCAATTCGCGCGCATCGCGGTTCTGCTGGCGGCACCAGCCCCAATTGCGGCTCGATTGCTCGGCGCCGATCTGTCCCTTTTCAAGCAGCACCACGTCAACGCCGCGCTTGGCCAGATAATAGGCCGTGCAGGTCCCGACGATGCCGCCGCCGATAACGACGACATCGGCCGAGGCCGGAAGGCTGGAATGGGTTTCGATCCGCATGAGGGGTGCGCGCATGGCAAGCTCCTTAGTTGACTGCCAGCATAGGGATTTCGCTCAGCGAAAAGCACCGCGATTGCGCGAGATTCAGCATATCCTTCCGTTTTTCAACCGAGATGATGCTGCGCCGATGCCGAGGCTTTTCAAAGCTTTCCAGCCTGTTGAAAGGCCTTTCATCGCTTGCTCTTTGCTGGTCGAAGCATATTATGCTGAAAACAAGACAGGGAAGCAGTCGCGTGAAGCTCGACAGGATCGACATCAAGATTCTCTATGAATTGCAGAAGAATGGCCGGATCACCAATGTGGAACTGGCTGAGTTGGTGAACCTGTCGCCAAGCCCCTGCCTGATGCGGGTGAAAAAACTGCAGTCGGAAGGCTTCATCGAAGGTTATTCCGCGCAGATCAACGTCAGCAAGCTTGGCCAGACGCTGACTGTCTTTACCGAGATCACCCTCAAGAACCACCGACAGATCGATTTCGCCCGCTTTCTTGCCGCCGTCGAGAAGGTCGATCAGGTGATCGAATGCCATCTCGTGTCCGGCGGCTACGATTACATGCTGAAATTCGTCACCGCTGGGATCGGCGAATATCAGGCGATCATGGAACGTCTGACCGATATGGATATCGGCATCGACAAATATTTCAGCTTCGTGGTGCTGAAATCGCCGATCGTCAAATCGCATATGCCGCTGACCAGCCTGTTTCCGATGTAGAGTCCTAAGGGTTTAGCCGCGAACAATCGCCTCAGCGGAAAGCGCAAGACCCAGCAACCTCTCATCATCCCGCGCCAGTGCCGAGATCTGCAGGCCAACCGGCATATCGGCGTCACCAGTGCCGCAAGGGATGGAGACGGCGCACCAGTCGAGGAAATTGCCCAGCATGGTATTGCGCAGGGTCTTGGCATTGGTGGCAACAAACAGATCGTCATCGACAGCCAGCGGCGCCGTCAGCGGTGCGACATGGGCCACAGTCGGCGTCAGGATAAACTCGTCCGGTCCAAGATCTTCGGCAAAAGCAGCGATCAGCCTTTCCCGCCCTTCCAGCAAGTTGATGTAGGCGCCAAGCCCGATGGCTTCGCCAAGCCTGGCGCGGGTCGCGACGCGGTGATCCATGCGGCTGGCGGCTTCGCCATGCAGGCGTTCGCGGTGCAGGACATAGGCCTCGGCTGTCACCAGCGGCCCATGCGCCGCCAGAAGATCGAGCACGGCTTGCATCACCGGAAATTCCTTACGGCGCACCACGGCACCTGCCTCTTCCAGCCGGCGGATGGCAGCCTCGAAAACGACGACGACCCCGGTTTCGGCACCATTGAAGAATATGGTTTCCGGCACGACGAAGCGGCAACCGGCGAGCGGCTGGCGCACCACCTGCGGCTGGGTCAGGCCGCACATGGCGGCGTCGATCCAGACAGCGTCCTGCACCGTTCGGCAGAGTGGCCCGAGCGAATCCAGGCTCTTCGACAGCGGGAAGACCCCGCGCATGGAATAACGGCCCCGCGTTGCCTTATAGCCGACAATGCCGTTGAAGGCGGCGGGGATGCGCACCGACCCGCCGGTATCGGTTCCCATCGCGACTGGCACCAGTCCGGCTGCAACAGCAACGCCCGACCCGGAAGACGAACCGCCGGGAACCCGTGCGGCATCCTTGCCATGTGGATTTTGCGGGGTGCCATAATGCGGATTGACGCCGAGTCCGGAAAAGGCAAATTCGCTCATATTCACCTGGCCGATCGAGATCATACCGACGCTGGCAAGCGCTGAGACCACATCAGCATCGCGCTCCGCCGGCGGATCTGTGGCCAGCACGACGGAACCCGCGGTCGTCGTCACACCTTCGAGATCGAACAGATCCTTCCAGGCAACAGGGATGCCATCCAACATCCCAAGCGACCGGCCATCGCGGATGCGCGCGGCCGAAGCCTCTGCCTCGCGCAGCGCCCGCTCTGCCGTCAACCGGGTAAAGACCGTTTGGTCGGCGTAGCCGTTGACGGCATCAAGCGTCTGCTGCGCCAGATCGCGCGGGTCGAGCGCGCCTGATTGGATCAGCACGGAAAGCTGAGCAATGCTCTTGCCGGAATTCGCGGTCATATCAGTCTCCATTGTTCTTTCAGTCCGCAACCAACTGCATCCAGCGGCGAACCAGGTAATTGTGCTCGTCCATCGTCGTGTTCCACACGGCAATCCGGTTGGCGCGCTGCCAGTAATCGCCACCACTGCGGCGCTGGCCAGCCTTGATGCGGATGGCGCCATCGGGTCCGGGCAGGTCGGTCTCAGCCGGAAGGCCGCCATACCAGTAGTCCCATTCCGGTTTGGTCAGATAGGCGCGCGAACGCTCCGGCGTCGACATGTAATAGCCTTGGCGGGCCACGACAGCGCCCGGCCAGCCGGAAATCCACCAGTTGAGATAGTCATAGGCCACGTCCAGCATCCGGCCATCGAGATTGCGCGACAGGCAGAGTCCCCCATGCCAGGCGCGGTAGCCCTCCGCCGGCACCGCCTGCTCCACCGCCATGCCCTGGCCGGTCAGGATGGTGATCCCTGTCGACCACATGCTCTGGATATCCGTCTGACCTTGCGCCATCAGCGCTGCGGCATCCTCGGCCGTGCGCCAGAAGCCCTTGAAGAAACCAGCCTTCTTCTTCTCTGCCAGAATGGCGATCAGGCGGTCGATCTCAGCTGTCGTCATGTTGCCGATCGTGTCAAAGCGCATCAGACCGGCGGCTTCGGCGGCAAGGGCCGCGTCGAAAATGCCGATGGCGGGCTCATCGACCAGTGCCACGCGGCCGGACCAGCGCTCGTCCAGCAAGCTCGCCCAACTGGAAACGCTGGAGCAATCCATTTTATCGGACCGATAGGCGAAACTGTCGAAATTATGGGTGGTGGGCAGCATGGAGATCTGCCCGGTTGGACGCCCCCCGAGCGACAGGTCCGGCTGCACGAACAGTTTCTTCACCGGCGCATCTCCCTTGCCGAGTTCCGCGCTCGGCCCGAGCCTGCCGGTCTTGGTGAGATCGGTAATTTCATCCCAGAGCGCGATGCGTTTCAAATCGATCGGCTGAATCGCACGCCAGTACCAAACGATGTCAAGGTTATGAAAGCACTGGTCGTAGATGTCGTAGTGCTCGGGGCCTTGAGCTGCCTTATGCTGGGTGGTGAGGAAGTCATTGTTGTCGAACACGACCTCAATGCCGAGATCCTGCTCCGCCCGAAGCCGCAACTGTTCCAGCAGCGAAATCGCCGTGCCCAGCACCCGCAGACGCGGCTTGCCCTTGGCATGCACGGCAGGAGCCGGATAGGCGCTGGGCGGATTATGCGTGTTCATTGCGGACCCGTCGATTCTTCATGTGCTGCGCCCCGCGTGAGCGTAAAACCGCGAAGCCTGCAATGCCATGCCCTGATGTCATTTTATCGCAAAGGCCTCGAAGGATCTGCGGATCAGCGCGGTATCCAGCCCGTCGACGATGAAGACCAGCCGCGAGCGCCGGTCGTCCGATGGCCAACCTGCCATATGCACCGGCGGATGCACGAGATGCTGGACGCCATGAATGGCAACGGGCCGTTCCTCGCCTGCAATATTGAGGATGCCCTTGACGCGGATCACCCGCGCGCCGTGCCGGTTGAGCAGCATGGTCAGCCAGAGGCCGAAACCTGTCCAATCCACGGGCCGGTCGACTGTAACGACGAAGGAGCGGAAATCGCCGCTATGTCCGGTCTCCTCTGGGCTTTCGCAATAGAAACCGCTGGCAGATTGCAGGATATCGCCGCGTTGGCTGGCATCGTCGTCCAACAGCCGGGCCGGCGCAAAATCCGCGTCAGCAGCAAGCACAAGCGCCGCATCGGGATTGATCGCGGAGAGGCGCGCTGCCAGATTCCCCTGCCCCGCCGCTTCCGCCATATCCGTCTTGGTCACCACCAGCCGGTCGGCGATGGCCACCTGGCGCGCCGATTCACCATAGGTATCGAGTTGGGCCAGACCGTTCACAGCATCGACGGTGGTGATGACATTGCCATGGCGGAAATGATGGCGCAGCACCGGATCGGCCTTCAGCGTCGACAGGATCGGGAATGGATCGGCAAGGCCGGTGCTTTCGATCACCACCCGGCGGAAGGGCGCGATCTCGCCGCGCTCGCGCCGCTCATGCAGGGTGCGAACAGCGTCCGCGAGATCGCCTCTAATCGTGCAGCAGACGCAGCCGGATTGCAGCAATACGGTATCGCCATCGACCGTTTCCACCAGATCATGGTCGAGGCCGATTTCGCCGAATTCATTGATAAGCACAGCCGTTTCGGCAAGAGCTGGATCGGCAAGAAGCCGCTTCAGCAGCGTCGTCTTGCCCGAACCGAGAAAGCCGGTCAGCAGGTTGACTGGAGTAAATTGCGGAATGTCAGCCATGGTTCTCCGCTTCCATCCGCGCGATCATTAAAGGGTCCAGCGGATCGCAAAACCGGCCGGAAAGAGCTTCCGCCGCCCGCCAGAGATGGCCGAGATCCTCGATAATTTCGGTCTTCCCGGTCAGGCTGGAGAGCAGATAAGAAGCGCCCTGCCAATCGGACACCGTCAAACCGTAGGCCTTCAGGATGCGGTTGGCAGCGCTGACGCGGTTCATCCGCTCACGCCGACGGTCGACCGGCTCGCCATTGCGGGTATAGACGCCCGGCCGGGCCACCGCATCAGCCCAATGGTCGTTGCCGCCAATCACGCCGCAGAGCGAACACATACACATCTCCTATTCAGAAAGTGGGGCGGGTCATACCCACCCCTATTCTTAGCTTATTTCTTGCGCGGGAAGCGCTTGGCGAAATCATCGGCGATCTCATTCATGGTGACGAATTTCACGCCCGGATGCTTGCTCATGTGGGCGTAGAGGCGTTCCAGCATCATCAGCACCTGCGGGCGGCCCGCAACGTCGGGATGAATGGTGATCGGGAAGACCGCGTAGTCCATCTCCCGATAGACCCAATCGAACTGGTCGCGCCAGATTTGCTCGATATCGTGCGGATTGACGAAGCCGTGGCTGTTGGGCGACTTCTTGATGAACATCATCGGCGGCAGGTCGTCGAGATACCAAGAGGCCGGGATTTCGATGAGGTCGGTCTCGTGGCCGCGCTTCAAAGGCACCATCCAGTCCGCCGGCTTCTTGGAATAGTCGATCTTGGTCCAGCTATCGCCGACACGCACATAGTAGGGCGTAAAATCGTTGTGCATCAGCGAATGATCGTATTTGATCCCGCGCTCCAGCAGCAATTCGTTGGTGACATTGGAAAACTCCCACCAGGGCGCGACATAGCCGGTCGGGCGCTTGCCCGAGAGCTTGGTGACCAGCTCGATGCACTTGTCGAGCACTTCGGTTTCCTGCTCGCGGGTCATAGCGATCGGGTTTTCGTGGGTATAACCGTGAATGCCGATTTCATGCCCGGCATCGGCCACCGCCTGCATCTGCTCCGGGAAGGTCTCGATGGAATGGCCGGGGATGAACCATGTGGTCTTGATGCCGAAGCGTTCGAACAGTTTCAGCAGGCGCGGTGCGCCGACTTCCCCGGCAAACAGGCCGCGGGAGATATCGTCGGGCGAATCCTCGCCGCCGTAAGAGCCGAGCCAACCGGCGACAGCATCGACGTCGATGCCGAAGCTGCAAAAGATTTCCTTGGCCATGGTGTTTCTCCTTACTGAGTTTCTTAGGCTGGGGTTTTAAGCTCAATGGGCGGGGATGACGGTGGCGTCTGACGGCTTCCACGACAGGAAGACCTCCGAGCCCACGGGAAAATCATCCGGCCGGTATTTCTCGACATGGGCTTCGAGCGATAGCGACCGCCCATCCGCCAACTGGGCCGAGATATGCGAGACATGGCCGACGACATCGGCGCGCAGAATGCGGGCATCCACTGCATTGCCGCCATTGGCTGCGGCGACCTCTTCCCGGCCCCGCCCGACGCTCGCATGCAGCGCCATCGCTTCGGCCGGCACGACGATACTGACTGCCTCGCCATCGGCAACTGCGCCATTCGCCGCGCCGCTCAACAGACCGGCCGGCGTCTCGACCCGCCATGCCCCGGCGCCATCAGCCCGCGCCTGCCCCTTGAATATCGCATTGCGACCGATGAACTGCGCCACGAAAGGCGTGTCCGGCCGCGTATAGAGCTGATGCGGCGGGCTGACCTGCTCCACCCGACCCTGGTTCATAACCACGACGCGGTCGGACAGCGCCAGGGCTTCCGACTGCGCATGGGTGACGAAGATGAAGGTAACGCCCAGCGTCCGCTGCAGGATTTTCAGCTCGTTTTGGATCGCCTTGCGCAAGTTGGCGTCGAGCGCGCCAAGCGGCTCGTCGAGCAACAGAATATCAGGCTCGATCACAAGACCGCGCGCCAGCGCCACCCGCTGACGCTGACCACCCGACAGCTTTTCCGGCTTGCGCTCGGCAATGTCTTCGAGACCCAGCGTGGCGATAATCCGGTCCACCTTGCGGTCGCGCTCGGCTTTCGCCATGCCCTTGACCTCAAGACCATAGGCGACGTTGCGCCGGACTGTCATATGCGGAAACAGCGCGTAATTCTGGAAGATCGTTGCCGTTGGCCGCTTTTCCGGCGGTACGTCGTTCATCCGCACGCCCTTGATCATCATGTCGCCGGAGGAGATGCTTTCGAAGCCGGCGATCATTCTAAGCGTGGTTGTCTTGCCGCAGCCGGAAGGGCCGAGGAAAGCGATGAACTCGCCTTTGTTCACCGCCAGACTGAAGGCGCTGACGGCAGTGGTGCCATTGTCATAGACCTTGCCCACATCGATCAGTTCCAGGTCGTAAATCATCGGCTTTCTCCAGTCAGGGCATCGCAAAGGGAGGCAGGGCTATCCTGCCTCCCCGTCGTTCGTCAGGCGTTGAGGAACTCATCCCATTTCTGGATCAGATGATCGTATTCGTCCGGCCACTGGTGCCAGTAGGCAACGTTCTTGGCGCGCTCTTCCAGCGAGCCGCCATCGCGCAGATCGCCTTCCTTGATGCCGCGTTCCGCCGCGCCAGCCCAGGGCTTGCCTTCGTACCAGAAGGCATATTTCTCAGGGGCCATGACCTTCTTGATATTGGTCGAGGGGGAGTAATAGCCCTGTTCCGAGACGGCGATGCCAGGCTCGCCCGACAGCCAGTAATCGGCATAGGCGATCACGGCGTCCTTGTTGGTCGTGCCTGCAATCATCGACGGGCCAATCGCCCAGGCGCGGTAGCCTTCCTTTGGTACCGCATATTTGCAGGGTTTCCCTTGCGCCTTGACCGCCATGACGGCCGGCTGCCAGGCGTCGCACACCACCATTTCGCCAGACGCCATCAGGTTGACGAGCTCACCGAAATCGCCCCAGAGTGCCCGGAACTGACCTTCCTTCTTCTTCGACACCAGGAAGGCAGCGGCCTCGTCGATTTCCTTGGCGCTCGGATTGCCCGGGTTCTTGACGTTCAATAGCCCCAGCGTATTCATCGCCATGATCGCCTGACCGAAGGCAATCAGCGGGTCGGTGTTGAGGCCCGACTTGCCCTTCCACTTCTTGTCGAAGATCGCCGCCCAGCTATTGGCTTCCTCGGCGGAGACCACATCGGGATTGTAGCCGATGGAATCGTAGTTATAGACGGCGGGCACCATGTTCAGCGTGGTCTGGCCTTCATCGGCCCAGATCTGCCCGACGATCTGCGCTTTCCGGTCCCATTTGTCCGAGGGCTTGGTGAAGGTGTCGCGGATATTGGCCCAGTTCTTCAGCCCAGAGGCCGGCACCGGCTCGACATTGTTTGTCATGACGATGGCCGGCAGCCGCTCGGCGATGATTTCCCAGCAGTCGTAATCCTTGGAGCCGGAGAGGATCTTGGTCTGCGCATCCGGGAAGGTTGCCGCCGTTCCTGATGTGCCGCCGACGCCCGACGCCTTCTTGAAGTCGTTGAGAATGCGTTCCTGCACCGTCACCGACAGGCCGATGGTGCGCAGCTGCTGGCTGGCAAGGCTCGCGGCCTGGGCATAGGCAGCGCGCGACGACAAAAACGGCGTGCCCGCCCCCATGGCGAGCGCCATCATGCCGGTGGAGCGTTTGAGAAGCGATCTGCGGTTCAATTCCAGTAAGGACATGTCCGTTCTCCAGTTACGTTGAGTTCCCGATCCGGCTTTGCCGGTTTTTCTTGTTAATTCGTCTGCTCAGTAGCGCCCGACCAACAGGCCACCGTCGACGACCAGCACCTGGCCGGTCATGTAGCGGGCGGCGTCGGAGGCAAGGAAGGCGATGACATCGGCAATGTCCTCAGGCGTGCCGAGCCGGCCCATGGGGATAAATTCGGCAGCCTTTTCGGCCCCAACAGGCCCAAGCGAGTTTTCCTCGGACAGCAATTGCGCGGTCCTGATGTAGCCGGGCGCGATACCGTTGACCCGCACGCCATCGCGAGCCAATTCCACAGCAAGTCCGCGCACGAGACCGATCACCCCGGCCTTGGCCGAGGAATAATGCACATGCTCGTCCCAGCCATAGGCAATGCCCATGATCGAGGACAAAGCAACGATGGCGCCGCTCTTGCGCGCCCGCATACCGGCAGCGGCCGCGCGCACCAGACGGAAAATTCCCTTGAGGTCGATGTCGAAGGTCAGGTCCCATTTTTCGTCGGTCAGCTCGGCCAGCGGCACCCGATGGGCAATGCCAGCATTGGCGACGATCACGTCGATCCGGCCAAGCCGGGCCTCGAGATCTGCCACCAGTGCGTCGGCGGCCGTGGCGGAACGGACATCGTAATGGTGAAACTCGGCAGACCCGCCAGCATCCCGGATGGCCTTCACAACGCCCTCGCCTTCGGCATCCAGGATATCGGTGACGACGACATGATCGCCAAGCGCGCCGAAGGCCTTTGCGGCGGCCGCGCCGATGCCGATCCCGGCGCCGGTGATAACAACGATCCGCTGACGTGCTGTGCTCATGGTGTCACTCCCTTTCCTCGCATCAAAGCATCACATCGCCGGAATTCGGCCCCAGCGTCTGGCCGACGAAAAGGCCAGCATCGGTCGAGGCCAGGAAGGAGACGGCAGCCGCCACTTCCTCCGGCTCACCGAACCGGCCGAGTGGCAGTTGCGCCTTTTTGGCAGCGCGCCAATCCTCAGAAAGACCCATGACCAGAGGCGTATTGATCGGCCCCGGCGCCACGGCATTGACCCGGACGCCACGCGAAGAGACTTCACGGGCGAGCGCTTTGGTCATGCCGATTATCGCCGCCTTGGCACCGGAATAATGCACCAGCTCGACACCGCCGATCTGGCCGAGCTGCGAGGCGATATTGATAATCACACCGTTTTCCCGCTCCAGCATCGAGGGCAGAACCGCCCGGGTCATCAGGAAATTGCCACGCACATGCACAGCAAACATTCGGTCGAAATCGGCGACTTCGAGATGTTCGAACAGCGCCTGATGGGCAATGCCGGCATTGTTGACCAGAAGCGCCACCGGCCCGTGGGCGACGACCGCAGCCGCACAGATCGCTGCGACTTCCGCTTCCTTTGAGACATCGCCGGCATAGGCGGTGGCCGTACCTCCCGCAGCAACGATTTCATCGGCGACTGACTGTGCCCGCTCAAGCGAGAGATCGTTGACCAGGACGCCGTAACTGTCTTTCGCAAGCCTGAGCGCGATGGCACGACCGATGCCGGAACCAGCACCTGTGACGATGGCGGAAGGAAGAGCGGGTTTATCCATCATGCGTCCTCCTGCACGGCGATGCGCCGGGCGCGGCGCACCGAAAGCCCCATCAGCACGGCATAGGTGCCGAGCAGCGCGAAGGAAAACAGCGTCGTCAGCACGCCGAAGGCAAAGACATTCGGATGCACTTCCACGGAAAACGTGCCGTAGATCGCCAGCGGCAAGGTCAGGTCGCGGCCGGAGGCAAACAGCGTGCGGGAAAACTCGTCATAGGACAGCGTGAAGGCAAACAGCATGGCCGAGAGCACCCCGGGAAAGATCAAGGGAAAAGTGATCTTGCGGAAGGTGCGGATCGGGCTGACGCCAAGCGACCATGCCGCCTCCTCAACGCTGGGGTCGAAGCGATTGAAGATCGCCAGCATGACTAGGAAGGCAAACGGGAAGGTGTAGACGACATGCAGCACGAAGGCCGTGCCCCACCAATGCCGATCGATGCCAAGCGTATTGGCCACCAGTGCCATGCCGAGCCCGACCAGCACGCCCGGCACCATCATGCCCAACACGATCAGGTAAAACACCAGCCCTGACCCTTTGAAATGGCTGCGGAAGGCCTGGGCGGAGACCACACCGAGCACTGTGGAGACGATCATGGTCATCACGGCCAGCGCCATGGAGCGCACCAGGGCATCATCGATCGGCAGCGGCGCAATGCGCGATGGCGGCGTGAGGCCGAACAGGTGCTTGTACCAGTAGAGCGACCACTCGATGATTGGAAACTGCGGCCCGCCCTCCGGTCCGGTCTGGAAAGAGAGGATGGCGAGTACCACCAGCGGCCCGTAGAGAAACACCAGGAACAGCGCGGTATAGACGCCAAGCCCGAATTTGACGGCTCCGGAATTCATTCTACAATTCCTTCCTGAGATCGACGACCCTGAGAAGTGCTGCCACGACCAGGCCCATCAGCAGAGTCAGCACCACACCCGCCACGGCGGCGAAGGCCCACTTCAGCGACCCGACCTGGGTTACGATGATATTGCCGAGCAGATTGACCTTGCGGCCGGAGAGAGCGGCGGAGGTGGCGAACTCCCCGAGCACCATGACGGAGACGAAGATCGCGCCGACGACCACACCCGGCATCGACATAGGCAGGATGATGGTACGGAAGATGCGCCAGAAGCCCGCGCCGAGATCCTGGGCGGCTTCGATGATCGCAGGTTCGATCCGACCCAGCATGAAAGCGATCGGACCGACCATGAAGACGCAGTAGATCTGGGTCATGCCGATGATGACCGAGAGTTCGGAAAACAGCAGCACTTCAATTGGATGGGTGACGAGGCCAAGCTTCATCAGGATCATGTTGATCGCACCTTCCTTGCCGAGCATCGGCCGCCAGGCGAGAACGCGGATCAGGAAGGAGGTCCAGAACGGGATGACGCAGAGCACGAGGAGCACGGTCTGCAGCGTCTTGTTCTTGACGAACAGGCCGACGAACAGCGCGGCGGGATAGCCGACGACGACGGTGGCAACGAGCACCAGCAGCCAAATGCGGACTGTGGTCCAGAGCGCGCCGAGATAGGTATCGCTGGAAAAGAAAGTGATCCAGCTTTGCAGGGTCAGCACCGGCTTGATGGTGAATGTGGTCTGCGTCCAGAAGGACACATAGACCATCATCAGGATCGGCAGGACCAGGAAGAGCAGCATCCAGACGACGCCGGGGAGCACCAGCCAGAAGGCCATCCGCGAGGGCTTGGCCGCTGGCTCCGTCACGGTCACTTCCTCGGTGAGAACAGGGTTATGCATAGACAAGTGCGTGCTCCTTGTTCCAAACCAGCGCATAGCGCCCCTGCGGCTCCAGCACCGGGCGAGTGTCCTTGCTCAGATGCGTTTCGACTTCGAGAAGCGTGCCGTCTTCGGTGGTGAAGAAGGAGTAGACGGCAGAACCTGTATATTCCTCGGCCAGGAACTGTGCCTCGATGGCCGCCTCGTCTCCTCCCAATCCAGTTCCGGTTGGACGAATGGCAATACGGTCATGACGAATGGCATAGGCGGGTGTCGCAGCTGTCTGCCGCAAGCCGCCAAGGGGCAGACGCCCGGCAGGTGCGACAAAGCTTTCGCCGTCGATGCGGCCGGAAAACAGATTGTAGCAATTGAGAAAACGGGCCACGTCTGATGAGGCCGGACGATTGTAGATACTATCGGAATTGCCGGTCTGGGCGATACGTCCGCGGTCGAGCACCAGAACAACATCACCCATGGCGAGCGCCTCGGTTTCGCTACCGGTGACATGCAGAAAGGCGACACCGCAGCGCTCGCGGATCTCGCGCAACTCATTGCGCATCCTGGCACGCAGATTGGCATCGAGCGCGCCGAGCGGCTCGTCCAGCAGCACCATTTTCGGCTCGGTCACCAGGGTGCGGGCCAGCGCCACGCGCTGTTTCTGGCCGCCGGAAATCTGGGTGACGGCGCGATCCTCAAGCCCGGTCAGGCCGACCAGCGCGATCATCGCCTGCACCCGGTCGGCGATCTCGCCAGCATTGGTCACAGGCGCAAGCTCGCGGTTTGTGAGGCCGAAGGCAATGTTGTCGCGCACGCTCAAATGCGGAAACAGCGCAAAATTCTGAAAGACAAAGCCGATGCCGCGCCGGTGCGGCGCCACATCCTGCATCGAGCGCCCGCCAAAGCGGATCGAGCCCGCCTCGCAGCGCTCGAAACCGGCGATGACCCTGAGCAGCGTCGTCTTGCCGGAACCACTCGGCCCCAGCAGCGAAATATAACTGTTATCGGGCAGCGACAGGCTGAGGCCATCCAGCGCGCGGCTGGCGCCAAACGTCTTGACCAGATTGTTGAGCTCGAGCACGGGGGTCACATCGGTTCTCGCCAGTTGCGCCGGAACACTCGCCTGCGATCCTTCAGGCAAGCCGAAGGTGTTTGCGCCTTTCGACAAGGCGCATTGCAGGATCGGGCATTACGGCATTTTTTAATCAGTTCCGCTCGTCAGCGCTTCTACGGCGCGATCATGTCGGAGCATGGCATGGATGTTTTTTGTATTCAATGTTCTTTTTTATCTTTTTTGAATTCAGTTGATTTTTAGGGGTTCTCGAGCTGATCCACATCCAGCCCAAGCGCTAAAACATCAGCATTGTGCGCAAAGTATCAGGCAGAAGGCGCTCTATACAGTGCATGCCACAGCCTCAAGCCTCAAAGTCACATATCGATCAGCCACAGTCGGTAGCCGCACTTGACTAAATTGACCTTGCAATAAAATGCCTATTGCACACGATATTCACAAAATAGATAATCATCCGCCAGGCGCTGGTGGACAATCATCCCATCGAGGCGATTTCACATTTCATCGCAAACCGGAAATAGGTTATCTCCTTGTTTTAACGCAATTCCACCGCCCCGCAGCCATTGCCGCCTTCGCGAACACACAGCAAGTAGGTCCCATTAAAACGTGATGCCAAAACCATGACGGCAACCAAATGACCACACAGCCCGGCCAGCGCCGCTACGACATTGCCGAGACGGTTCTGCGCGCCAACATTGCCGAAGGGCTTTTGCCTGAAGGACTTGTCCTGCTCGAAGGCCATATTGCCGATATGCTGCAAATGTCGCGGGCGCCGGTGCAGCATGCGCTGCAATCGCTGGAGGCCAAGGGGTTGGTGCATCGGTTCCAGGGGCGCGGCTATCTGGTTGGCGCTGCCGGACGCGGCATCGAGCCGCTGCGCACCGACATCCGCCAGATCGGGCTTGCGATCAACCAGCATGCCGACACTGCCCTGCAAAGTCGCGCCTCTTGGGAGCGGATCTACGACACCGTCGAGCGTGACGTCGCGGGCTGCGTCGTCTTTGGCCGCTACCGCATCATCGAGAGCGAGCTTGCCAGCCATTTCAACGTCAGCCGCACCGTGGTGCGCGACGTGCTGGCGCGGCTCAGCGAACGCGGACTGGTGCGCAAGAACCAGAGTTCGCACTGGATCGCCGGACCTTTGACGGCCCAGACAGTCAAGGATCATTTCGGCTTGCGCGCGATGCTGGAGCCGCAGGCCCTGACTTCGGCGGCAGCGCAGATCGACCGCGCCGCCCTTGAGGCGCTTCTCGCCCGCCTGCAACGGCTGGAGCGGGACCATCCCGAGGACAGTTTGTCCGATATGGACGACCTGCAGGCATGCTTCATCGACACATGCATTCTCGCCACACCGAATGAGCGTTTGCGGGAACTGATCCGTAACAACTTGCTTCCGGTCACGGCGACCACCAGCCTGCTGGCCCATCTCGGCCTGCCGGCGGATTTGACGACGATCACAGAACTCCGCCTGGTCGTAGAATTGCTGAGCCGGGGCGCGACGACGGCGGCCGCGGCCATGCACGAAACTCATCTGGATGCGGCGCTGAACCGGACGATCGCACAAATGAAGATCGTCGCGATCATTCCCGATCCGGGCGCGACGGCGGCCTATCTTACCCGTGTTCAGGAATAGATGGGCCGCTGGTCTGGTCATGGGTTTCGCCCCACAGCAGTCCGGATCTGCGCCAGCAAGGCCTGCCGCTCGCGTCGCGCCGCAAGCGCTTCCTCCATGCTGACCTTGACAAACCGAGCAGGCATATGCGGCTGCAACTGCCCGATCAGGTCCATATCGGCCGAAATCACCGTGCCGAGCATGAAATAGCCGCCGCCCGACACTGCATCGCGATGAAGAACGATCGGCTCCGTGCCGCCGGGCACCTGGATCGAGCCATAGGGATAGCAGCTATCAACAATATTCGACGGATCGGAACCCGCACCGAAAGGCGGCGTGCGCGGCACGAAATCCAGCTTTCGTCCGCCGCGAAACCGGTAACCCATGCGATCGGCCTCAGGTGCGACCTTCCACTCATCCTCGAAGAACTGGCGCCCGGCATCTTCCGTCAGCCGGTCCCAATAGAGGCCGGGCAGAACCCGCAACTGCGCAGGCTTGCCCGGGCCGCGCCGCAGAGGCTCGGGAACGGTGCGACCTTCGGCAACCATGGCCGCCTGCCCCATCGGCAAATCGTCACCGACAGCCAGCGGCCTGCCTTGAAAGCCGCCCAGCGCACCGATGGCATAGGTGGAGCGCGAGCCGAGCGCCAGAGGCACATCGATCCCACCGGCAATGGCGATATAGATGCGGGCGCCCTTTTTCAGATAATCAAAGCTGAGCACCTGACCGGCTTTGACCTTGAAACTTGTCCAGCCCGGCCGCTCCTCACCATCGAGCCGCACCGGCATGTCGGCGCCGGTCACCGCGACCATGGTATCGGCACCGAACTCCAGCTTCGGACCGATGAACACAGCTTCAAGCCCTGCCGCGCCCTCGTCATTGCCGACGAGCAGATTGGCGGCCCTGAGAGCCAGCCGGTCCATAGCGCCGCCAAGCGGAATGCCGAGATGGAAATAGCCGGGGCGACCGAGATCCTGAACCGTTGTCGCAAGCCCCTGATGCAAAACCTTAATGACCATGGAGAAGCCCCTCCAGCTTGGCATTGTAGCCGTCAATATCCTTCTGGAACTCGGCAAGATCGAACCGCACTTCACGGATTGGCGGGACGAACAGCCCCTTGTCGACCTCTTCCACCGCCTGGTCGTAGCCGTCGCGGTCAACAGGCTTGAATTTGACGATATCGCCGGGCCTGAAGAACACCATGAAGTCGCGCAGGTAAGACGTCGTCTGGGTCGGATCGTAGATCGGCATCGGCGTGATACCGAACATCTGATAGCCGCCGGCGCCGCGCACCGAATAGATGCAGCCGAAGCAGCCACCGTGACCAACGGTCAGGCGCGGCGTATCGGTGCGGGGTCGCAGATATTTCGGCACTTCAATCTGCCGCTGGCGCTCGACCATCTGATACATGAACGGCAGGCCGGAGACGAAGCCGACCATGGACACAAACCAGGGCGAGCCGGCATGGGCGGCAATGAAATCCTCCACCGTTGCGTAATTATTGATCCGGGCAGCGTAGTCGAGATCAGTCCCGCTGGGATCCTGATGGCGCTCGCGAAACCGCATCAGTGTTTCATGCGTCCAGGGGTCGCCGTAGAAGACGGGGATTTCGACGATACGCGTGGAAATTACGGGCGCGGCGCCAGAGGCCGCCGTCTCGATGGCCTTGACCTCCTTCAGGAGATCGTCGGGGTGGATGATGTCGGGATCGAATTTAACTTGAAAGGACGCATTGGCCGGGCAGATCTCGGTTATGCCCTTGATGCCAGCCTCACCGATTGCCTTGGTCATCGACAGCGAGGCGAAGAAGGCGTGGAGCGACATCGCCTCGCTGCATTCCACGAACAGATGTTCATCGCCTCCAAATGTATAGCGCATCGCCATCAGTGCTTCTCCTTCGCTAAAACAGGTGCGACTGACGCCACGGGAGACGCCGCAGGAAAGGCGGTCTCGAGCCATGGCTCAAGAAACCGCGTGTGAAAGTCTGCCCTCTTCACCGAGGCATCAGCCGCCAGCTTGCGGTGCAACGGCACGGTCGTGGCAAGCCCGCCGATTTCGAAATGCTCGAGTGCGCCGGCCAACCGCGCAAGGCAGGCATCCCGGTTCTCACCCCATACGATCAGCTTGCCGAGCAGCGAGTCGTAAAAGGGCGGCACCTGATAGCCCTCGTAAAGCATCGTATCGAAGCGGATGCCTTCGCCTTCCGGAATGTTGAGCGTCGAGATGGTGCCCGGGCCAGGCAGAAAGCCCTTGGCCGGGTCCTCGGCATTGATCCGGCATTCGATGGCATGGCCGTTCAGCCGGACATCTTCCTGACGCAGCGACAGGCGGGCGCCACCGGCGATCCGGATCATTTCCTGGACGAGATCGATGCCAGTAATCATCTCCGTGACGGGGTGCTCGACCTGAATGCGGGTATTGACCTCGATGAAGTAAAATTCGCCGCTCTGCTCGTCATAGAGATATTCAACCGTGCCCGCGCCGCGATAGCCGACCGAACGGGCGAGCGCCACGGCACTGTCGCACAGCGCCCTGCGCACATCGGCGGGTAGGCTGACGGACGGCCCCTCCTCCCAGACCTTCTGGCGGCGGCGTTGCAGCGAACATTCCCGCTCAAAACAATGGATCGCGTCAACGCCATCACCAAGGATTTGCACTTCGACATGTCGAGCGCGGGTGATGACCTTCTCGATATAGAGCCCACCGTCGCCAAAGGCGGCGAGCGCTTCCGCGGACGCCTGGGGGAAATGCCGCTCGAAATCGGCAAGCGTTTCCGCAATACGAATGCCGCGCCCGCCACCGCCGGCAGCGGCCTTGATCATCACGGGAAAGCCGATCTCCTCGACGACAGCCCTTCCAGCATCGAGATCGTCCACCCGGCCGTTCGAACCCGGCACGGTCGGCACGCCGGCCTGCATTGCGACCTTGCGGGCCTCGACCTTGTCGCCCAGCAGCGAAATCGCCTCATGGCTCGGGCCAATGAAAATCAGGCCCGCATCGGTGACCGCCTTGGCAAAGGCAGCATTCTCGGACAGGAAGCCATAGCCTGGATGGACAGCATCGACGCCACTTTCAAGCGCCGCCTTCAGCACCGCCTCGATATTGAGATAGGATTTTGCTGCCGAGGGCGGACCGATTTCGATGGCAGCGTCGGCCATTTTAACCGCAAGCATATCGCGATCGGCAGCAGAATGGACCTGCACGGTGCGGATACCCAGCGCCTTGGCCGCCCGGATGATCCGCACGGCGATCTCGCCCCTGTTGGCCACGAGCAGCGCGGAAATGGTCATGCGCCAACCTCGACTTCAGCAATTACCTGGCCAGCCATGATCGGTTCATTGTCGTCGGCGAGGAAGCGCAGGCCAGCGCCTGACGCATCCGCGTGGACCTCGTGAAAGGTCTTCATCACCTCGATCAGCCCGATCACCTCGCCTGCGGCAATTGGATCGCCATCGTTCTTGAAGGCTGCGGCATCGGGGGAAGGCTTGCGGTAGAACGTGCCGGGCAGTGGCGAGCGGATTTCATGAACGGGCATGGCGGCCTCCGATTACTTGAGGATCTCTGACAGGGGAGAAATGCGGATGCCCTCGGCCGACAGGGCCTCGCGCATATGGCGGGCGATATCGAAGGCGCCCAGGGTGTCGGAATGGAAGCAGATCGTCTCGAAGGGTATATCGATGTCCTTGCCAGTGACGGCAGTCACCCGGCCTTCCAGGCAGGCGCGTAGCACCTTGCGGGCGATTGCTGCCGGGTCCGGACGGCCGGCATCGCGGGTAAAGACGATTGAGCCGCTCTCGTCATAATCACGGTCGGCGTAAAACTCTCTTGCCACCGGCTGGCCGGCTTCTCGGGCAGCGATTTCCGTCGCCGATCCCGCCATGCAGAGAATGCAGGCATTGGGGCTCGCGACGCGCATGTAGTGGACGAAGGACTGCGCCAACTCAGGATTGGCCGCCATTTCCATGTAGAGCGCCCCATGCGGCTTAACGTGCTGCAGGGTGGCGCCGTGGCGCCGCAGGAATTCTTTCAGCGCACCGACCTGATAAACGATGTCATTGACCAATTCGCGGGAGGTGCCGTTAATCTTGCGGCGGCCAAAGCCCTGGAGATCGTCATAGCCGGGATGCGCGCCGATGCCGACGCCATGGTCCACCGCCAGCCGCACCGTCTCGTCCATCAGGTTCGGATCACCGGCGTGAAAGCCGGTTGCGATATTGGCGGAGCTGATCAGCGGCATCAGCGCCGCATCGCTTGTATCTCCGACACGCCAGCGGCCAAAGGCCTCACCCAGATCGCAGTTGATATCGACAGTATCTCGCACACGAATTTCCTTTATGCCTTTGTTTTATGCAAAAAGTCATCTTGCTCGTATTTGCGTCAGAAAACGCTAGGTAAAATCCACTCATTTGAAAAATAGTATTTTCGGAACGCCGATATCGGTTTATCTAATAGTCGCGACAGCAGGGTTTGATCAGCGAGAAATTGGAAAATCAGCCCTTTTGGCGCCGATACTGAGTAGCATCAACAAGACCATGCAATCCTAAGCTTCCGCCATCTGATTTTTAGATGAAACCTTCTAAAACAAATAGGGACCCACGATGTCGCTGAGCCTCCGTCAGATCCGCTACTTCGTCGCAACGGCCGAGTCCGGCCAAGTGTCGCAGGCGGCTATCAACCTTGCGATTTCACAATCGGCGGTCACCATGGCGATCAAGGAACTGGAGACGATCGTCGGGGCACCGCTGTTCGAGCGGACGCCGCACGGCATGGATCTGACGGAAACCGGCCGGTTGCTGCTATCGCAGGCCTATGACATCTTGCGCAAGGTCGACGATATCGAAACGTTGATGCCGGCAGCCGGCCCCCTCAGCGCCAAGCTGCAGGGTCGGCTCAGCGTCGCCGCAAGCTATACGGTGATCGGCTATTTCCTGCCGCTGCATATTGAGCGGCTGAAACGGCAGTTTCCGGGCATGGAGATACAGCTGTTCGAGTTGAACCGCGAAAGCGTCGAGGAAGGCCTGCTCGCAAATCGCTACGACATCGCCGTGCTCTTGACCTCCAACATCCTCAATCCGGAGCTGACGACGGAAACGCTGCTGAATTCGCAGCGCCGGCTCTGGCTGCCGACCCGTCACCCACTGCTGTCGAGGCCGTCGGTGGGGCTTAAGGAGGTCGCGGAGGAGAATTACATCATGCTGACGGTGGACGAGGCCTCGCATACCACGCTGAAATACTGGAGCCAGACGCCCTATCAGCCGAAGGTGACGCTGCGCACCTCCTCGGTCGAAGCGGTGCGCTCGCTGGTCGCCAACGGTCAGGGCGTTGCCATTCTTTCAGACATGGTACACCGGCCCTGGTCGCTGGAGGGCCGGCGGATCGAAACGGTGAGCCTGACCGACCCGGTGCCATCGATGGATGTTGGCCTGGCCTGGCGGCGCAATGCCGAATTTACGCCCGCCATGGAAGCCTTCCGGGCCTATTTCCGCCGGGCCTTCCATATCCCGGGGTGACAGCGCCACCCCGGAGATAGCTGAAAGATTATTCCAACCCACCGATGTGGAAGGTTTTCATCTCAAGGAACTCGTCGATGCCGACCTGGCCGCCTTCGCGGCCGAGACCGGACTGTTTGACGCCGCCGAAGGGCGCGACTTCCATGGAAATCGCGCCGGTGTTGAGGCCGACCATGCCGGCTTCAAGCGCCTCCGCCACCCGCCAGGAGCGCTTCATATTGTCCGTATAGAAATAGGCGGCAAGGCCGAAAGGCGTGCCATTGGCGATCTCAAGCGCCTCTTCCTCGGTCTCGAACTTGAACAGCGGCGCAACCGGGCCAAACGTTTCTTCGCTGGCCAGCTGCATGTCTGTGGTGGCGCCAGTCAGCACGACCGGTGCGGTAAACTGCTTGCCCTGCGGCAGGCGGTGGCCTTCGGTGACGACCTTGGCGCCCTTGGAAACGGCATCCTCGACATGCTGTTGTATCTTGGTGATCGCGGCCTCGTTGATCATCGGGCCGATGGCAACACCATCCTCCGTGCCAGCACCAACTTTCATAGCGTTGACGCGGGCCGAGAGTTTCTGCGCGAAGGCATCGTAAACGCCTGCCTGCACCAGGATGCGGTTGGCGCAAACGCAGGTCTGACCGCCGTTGCGGAACTTGGAGACAAGCGCGCCCTCGACCGCGAGATCGAGATCCGCGTCGTCAAACACGATGAACGGCGCATTGCCGCCAAGCTCCAGGCTGAGCTTCTTGATCGTGTCGGCAGCGCCGCGCATCAGCAGCGACCCAACCCGAGTCGACCCGGTGAAGGAAATCTTGCGCACCGCATCGCTTGCCATCAATTCGTTGCCGATTTCGGTCGGCATGCCCGTGACGATGTTGATGACACCGGCCGGAATCCCGGCGCGTTCAGCAAGAACGCCCAGCGCCAGCGCAGAATACGGCGTGAAATCGGAGGGCTTGATTACCACGGTACAGCCAGCGGCAAGCGCCGGGCCGACTTTGCGGGTGATCATCGCATTCGGGAAATTCCAGGGCGTGATGATGCCGCAGACGCCGACCGGCTCCTTCAGCACGAGGATGCGCCGGTCCGTGGTTGGCGAGGGTATCGTATGACCGTTGGTGCGGCGCGCCTCTTCGGCAAACCATTTGACGAAGGAGGCGCCGTAGCGAATTTCACCGCGGGATTCGCTGAGCGGCTTGCCCTGCTCCATGGTCAGGATCAACGCCAGATCGTCGACATGCTCGATCATCAGGTCATGCCAGGCTTCCAGCAGCACGGCACGCTCAGCATTGGTCTTCTTCTTCCAGAGCTTGAAGGCCTTTTCGGCTGCGGCAATGGCAGCGCGGGCATCGTCGGTTCCCATGTCAGGCACGGTGCCGATCACAGCCTGAGTGGCGGGATCGATGACATCGATCGCCTTTCCGGAGGCCGCATTGACCCACTGTCCACCGATCAGGCCCTGCTGGCGCAGCAACGTCTTATCTTTGAGAGTATGCATGGAAAATCCTTCACATTGAGACGGCTTCGCGGTCATGTTGTACGAACAACGGACCGCTCCGGCCGTAGGATCCGTCGGAGATGGGCAATCTTTAATAGCCGCGGCTGCGATCAACAAGGCCAATCATGGTCAAGCCAGCGCGATGGCGCCTGATATTGTCGATCACGGCAAGCGCTGCCGTCTGCGGCTGGGTGACGCTGGCAATATGCGGGGTGATGATCACGTCCTGCCTTTGCCAGAGCGGGTGACCGGGCGGCAACGGCTCGGGATCGGTAACGTCAAGCACGGCCGAGGCGAGGTGACCGCTATCAAGCGCGGCAATCAGCGCTTCATGATCCAGTTGGGGGCCACGACCAGCATGCACCAGCGAGGCGCCGCGCGGCAATTGCGCAAACAGTTCGGCATTCAGAAAATGCCGCGTTTCAGCGGTGAGCGGCAGAAGGCAGACGAGAATATCGGTCTGCGCCAACAAGCCGGGCAAGGCTTCGGCACCAGCATGACAGGTGACGCCTTCAATCTCGCGGGCCGAGCGGCTCCAGCCTGACAGCGCAAAGCCGAAAGGCCTCAGCCGCTCCAGCGCCGCCTGGCCCAGCATGCCTAGACCCAGAATAGTCACCCGCCGCTGCGGCGCCTGCACGGCGAGCTGCGCGCGCCATTCCCCTTGCCGCTGCTGCCCGAGATAGGCGGGCAGATTGCGATGGAGCGCAAGTACGGCAAGGGCGATATATTCCTGCATCATCCGGACAATGCCGTCTTCCACCATCCGCACCAGCATCACGCCGGCAGGCAGGCGAGCAGGATCCATCTGGTCGACCCCGGCACCGATCGAAAACAGCACTTCGAGATTAGTGTAGCGGTCGATATCCTCGGGCATCGTCCATGTCAGGAGATAGCGGATCGCAGTCGGATCGACGTCTGCAGGCGCGATATGAAACGCGAGATCGGTCAGTTCACGCGCAAAGGCTTGCGCAAAAATTGCGCCGCGCGCCGGATCGGAGTTGAAGAGAAAGGCCATGATCGTCCTGACGCCATGTGCCGCAATCGCCCCTTCGACTGAAGACGCTCTGCGGCAAAGAGTGATTTGTGGGTGAGATTAGCGCGATTTTGCCTGATGGCATGCCGCACTTCGTTGCCCATTCGACAAAACCTGCTGGATTCCTCGCCATTTCGGTGGAATCTGTGGCGCAGAGCCGGTTTAGATGGCGGAACCCCCTCTCTATGGGAGAGGTTCTGCTGTGAGGAAGATGAAGTGACGGTCAAAACGTCGATCCAGATCGAATCCTTCGAATTGACGCTGTGCGACATCCATGATGTCGCGCCTGAGCATCTGCACGGATTGTCGGTCGCCGTCGGCTGGCCGCACCGTATCGAGGATTGGACCTTTCTGCTGACGGAGGGCAAGGGCATTGCCGCCACCGATCCAATCGGCCGGGTAATGGGTTCGGCCATGTGGTTTCCGATGGGCGAGGATTTCGCAACGGTCGGCATGGTCATCACCTCGCCGCGCCTGCAAACGCTTGGCACTGGCCGTTGGCTGATGGATCACGCCCTGCGTGCGCTGCCGCAGCAGCGCCTGGGGCTGAATTCGACCCGTGCCGCCAAACGCCTCTACCAGAGCACCGGCTTTGCCGTGGAAGCACCTGTCCATCAGTGCCAGGGCGAAGCCAAGCTTCGGCCACATCCAAACAAACCGCCAGGCGGCGGCGTCCTTCGCGACCTCACCGCCGAGGATCTGCGTGAGATCGTCGCCCTCGATGCCGCAGCCTTCCGGGCCAATCGTAGCGACTGGCTGCAACGGCTGCTTGAGGTGTCACAAGGCTTCGTGTTGGAGCGCCAGGGCCAGATTGTCGCCTATGCGCTTGCGCGCCGTTTTGGCCGGGGTCACGTCATCGGCCCGGTCGTCGCGAGCACGGACGAAGACGCCATTGCCGTGACGCGACCTCATGTCGCATGCCATCAGGGCCAGTTCCTGCGGCTCGACACCCGGCATGGCTCTGGGCCATTTGCCGAATTTTTGCAGCAATCTGGCCTTGCCTTGTTCGATACAGTCACCACCATGTCGCTGCGCGCCCCCTGGCCCGTGGGGGTTTCGGCCGCTCTCAGCGACACAAGCGAAGGTTCGCAGATCGCCGGCTCCGAGCGCGCCTCCAACCTGCCGCCGATCACATATGGACTGGCGAGCCAAGCACTGGGTTGACTATGACACCCGGACAGTCGTAAAGCGGCGCTCCCTGACTGGTTCGTTGACCGGTTCGCAGGTTCCGGTCGCAGACTTCGCGGCCGAGGCCGCAACCAGTGCAACACATTTTTAACATTCATGACTTACAGCGCATCGCTTCGGCGATGACCTCTGCGTTGCGTTGTAACATCTTTAAATTGCTACATAAATTCTTGTGTGGCCGCTTGCGGTCGGCACGATTATGCGGTAGCAGCGCCACCCCGGCATCTCACCGCCGGGACATCAATGAGTTGCGAGTACCATGCCAAGATTGACCCCATCCGCTCCGATCTTTCATCGGAAAATAGAAACCTTTTGCGAAGTGCGGCTCGCGCCTGCTCTCGCCAAGGCCGACTACCAGAACCTGCGCAGCTACATGCTCGGGCTGATCGTGCGCCAGGCGACACCGCCGCTGCATGGCGGCCGCCCGAACTGGAAGGAAATCGGCGCTACCTGTCTGTTGAGCGAAGATGGCCTTGCCATTGCGCGCCGCGAAGGCCGCCACGCATTCGAAGCGATCATGCGCTGGGTGACCATGGCGCAGAAGCAGAAGACCAAGGCTGCTCCGGCAGCAGCACCGGCTGAAAAGCCTGCCGCCAAGACGACAGCCTCGGCGGCAAAGCCGATGATCCGCCCGGTTGGCATGCGCACGGTATCTGCCAACAGCAATCGCCGCCCGGTCGAGCGCATGCCCGTTGCCGCCACCGCGGCCAACCGCGCCTCTGTTGCTCCGAAAAAGATCGGCGCCCGCGGCTAAGCTGCCTGCATTGCCTTAGACATGATAGCCGGCCCAGACAGGGCCGGCTTTTTTTGTATTATCAGCCGTTGCGGAACGCGTAGCCGTAGCCATTGAGCGCCGGTGCGCCGCCAAGATGGGCGTAGAGCACTTTCGATCCCTCCGGGAAAAAGCCTTTCTTCACCAGGTCAATCATGCCCTGCATGGATTTGCCCTCATAGACAGGGTCAGTGATCATACCTTCCAGCCGCGCCACCAAACGAATGGCCTCCTTGGTTTCTTCCGACGGCACGCCATAGACCGGATAGGCGTAATCCTCGATCAGCACCACATCGTCGGCGGTAATCTCGCGGCCAAGCTCCACCAGATCGGCAGTGCGCTTGGCAATCTCCAGCACCTGCGCCCTGGTCTGTTCAGGCGTGAAAGAGGCATCGATACCGATTACCTTGTCGGCGCGGCCATCCTTGGCAAAGCCCACCGTCATGCCGGCATGAGTCGAGCCCGTGACGGTACAGACGACGATATAGTCGAACTTGAAGCCAAGCTCCTCCTCCTGTTTGCGCACCTCCTCGGCAAAGCCAACATAGCCAAGGCCCCCGTGTGGGTGCACCGAGGCGCCGGCGGGGATAGCATAGGGCTTGCCTCCCTTGGTCTTCACATCCGCAATGGCATCTTCCCAGCTCTTGCGAATGCCAATGTCAAAGCCATCGTCGACCATTTGCACATCCGCACCCATGATTCGTGACAGCATGATATTGCCGACCCGGTCATAGACGGCATCCTCATGCGGCACCCAGGCTTCCTGCACCAACCGGCATTTGAAGCCGATCTTCGCGGCAACGGCGGCGATCATCCGCGTGTGGTTTGACTGTACGCCGCCGATGGACACCAGCGTATCGGCACCAGAGGCAATCGCATCCGGAATGATATATTCCAGCTTGCGCAGCTTGTTGCCACCATAGGCGAGACCGGAATTGCAGTCGTCGCGCTTGGCGTAGATCTCCACCTTGCCGCCGAGATGGTCGGTCAGGCGCTGGAGCTTTTCAATATGGGTGGGGCCGAAGGTAAGCGGATAGCGTTCAAATTTTTCAAGCATGGCCGTTCCTGCAAAAGGGATGAAAACAGCAGGAGGCTAAGCCGAAATGGCCTGGAACGTCCTTTCAAAGATTACCTAAAGTTTTTGCCTTTACTTGCGACAGTGCGCGATATTTGATGGAGTAGCTCATACTAATGCCGGAAAACGGAAGGATCTTTCATGGCCGATTCTCTTGACCGCATTGACCTGAAAATCCTGCGCCTGCTGCAGAAGGATGGCCGGTTGACCAATGCCGAACTGGCCGACAGCGTCGCTATCAGCCCGGCCACCTGCCATCGGCGCCTGCAGCGGCTGTTTCGCGATGGCTATTTCTCGGGTGTTCGGGCGCTGGTGGACCCATCGAAAGTCGATCTCGGCGCGCTTGTCATGGTGGGCGTAGTGCTTGATCGTTCGACACCCGACAGCTTTGCGGATTTCGAGGCCGCTGCCGCCAAGCTCAGTTGCGTGCTGGATTGCCACCTCGTGGCCGGCGATTTCGATTATTTCCTGAAAATTAGGGTCGGCGACATGGCGGATTTCAACCGTATCCATGGCAGCCAGTTGATTGCACTGCCCGGTGTGCGCCAGACCCGCACCTTTTTCGTGATGAAGGAAGTCGTGGACAACAGACCTTTGGACTTCTGACGATCCGGCTTGTTTTACTTCGATTTGTCCGCAGTGCGCGCAAAGGCGGCGAGCACCATGCGTTCCGACCGTTGCAGATAGGCGTCCAGCGCCGCGCCTGCTTCCACCGCCTTGCCTGCCATCACCAGCGCCAGAATATCGCTGTTGAGCGGCACGAAGGGCGCATGCAGCAGTTGCGGATCGTCGAGAAGTCCGAAACTGAGGCGCAATTCTGCGGCAATGCGGGCGTAAAAGTCATTCAAGCGACTGCTATCGGCGAGATCGACGATGGCGCCGTGAAAGCGCATATTGGCACTGCCAACGCCCTGCCAATCTTTGGCGTCGAGACAAACCTGCGCCTGCTCCACCGCCGCCTGCATACGCTTGACGGCGGGGTGATGCGGATAGGCCTGCTCCAGAGCCCGGCACTCCACCAGCCTGCGCACGCGGTAGATATCGATGATCGAGGCCATGCTGGGGGTAGCGACAAAGACGCCGCGATTGGCCTCGTGATGGAGAAGGCCATCTTTGGTCAGCAGCCGAAATGCCTCGCGCAGCGAATTGCGGGAGACATCAAGCTGGGCGCTGAGCGCGGCTTCAGACAGACGCTGGCCCGGCTTTAGCTCGCCTGCAATCAGCCTGTCACGGATCTGGCCGGCCAGCCGTTCGGCAAGGGAAAGCGTTTCGGTCTCGTCTGTCATGGCCACGTCCTGTTGTTGGCCGGACTATTACCGATGCCCCCATTCCCGGCAAGCTAGCCACCTGCTAGCGGAGATCTTTGCACAAGCAATGCGCAATCACTGATCAAGCCTTACGCATTGCGCCGCACAATTGAACAATATTGCAGAGCAATATCGAATTATTGTTCAACAATATTGACGGGAATGTAAAACATGGCAAAGTGATGGCCACACATCCGCGAGGGGCGGATGATAAGAACAAGGAGAACGGCCATGGAGCAGAATGCGTCCGCAGCAAGCGCGCCCAAACCAGCCGAGACGATCAAGAGCCGTCGCAATTCGCTGATGGCGGCAATTTTCCTGATGGCGACATCCGCCATCGGCCCAGGCTTCATCACACAAACTGCCACCTTCACCGCCTCACTCGGCGCCGCTTTTGCTTTCGGCATTCTCGCCTCTGTGGTGATTGATTTCGTCGTTCAGCTCAACATCTGGCGGATCGTGACGCTCACCCGCCGGCGCGCTTCCGACATTGCCAATGCAGCCATTCCCGGTTCCGGCTATGTGCTGGCGGTGCTCGTCATTGTTGGCGGACTGTTCTTCAACATCGGCAATATCGGCGGCAGCGGTCTTGGCCTTAATGCCATGCTCGGTCTCGATCCGAAGATCGGCGGTGGCCTTAGCGCGCTCATCGCCATCGGCATCTTCCTTTCGCGTCGGGCGGGGCTGCTGGTCGACCGCTTTATCATTATCGCAGGCGTGATGATGATCCTGCTGACGCTCTTCGTCGCCATCGTCTCCGGACCACCTGTTGGCCTCGCTCTTTACGAGACCTTCATGCCCTCGACGATCAACTTCGCCGCCATCGTCACCATCGTCGGCGGCACCGTCGGTGGCTACATCACCTATTCCGGCGCACACCGCCTGCTGGACAAGGGTTTGGTTGGCCGTGAAAATCTCGCAGCCGTCAATCGCGCCGCCCTGACAGGCATTGCCGTCACCGGCGTGATGCGCTTCGTGCTCTTCCTGGCCATTCTTGGCGTCGTGGCCAGCGGTCTCGTCATCGATACATCTGGAAAAGGCGCCAACCCGGCAGCCCAGGCTTTCCAGGCCGCAGCCGGCAATGTCGGCCTGCGCATCTTCGGGGTCATTCTCTGGGCAGCGGCGATTACCAGCGTCATCGGTGCGGCCTATACATCCGTGTCGTTCCTCACCGTCTTCAAGCAGGACATGAGCGAGCGCGCTCGCAATGTTGCAACCGTCATTTTCATTGCCGTCTCGCTGGCGTTCTACGTGGTCATCACCACGCCACCCGCGCAGATGCTGGTGTTCGTCGGAGGTCTGAACGGACTTATCCTGCCTATCGGCTTCTCGCTGTTCATCTATGCCGCCTGGAAACGTCAGGACCTGATGGAAGGCTATAAATATCCGAGATGGCTGCTGGTGCTCGGCGCCCTGACGGCGGCCTTGACCTGGTATATGGGCTACAAGGCCATCGGCCCCATCTTCGCCCTGCTCGGCCTTTGATACAGCCCTGACACACAAGGAGGAAACCATGCCCGCCATCGATCTCAACAGCGACCTTGGAGAAAGCTACGGCGCCTGGCGCATGGGCGATGACGCCGCCATGCTGGCCGTCGTCTCCAGTGCCAACATCGCCTGCGGCTTCCACGCCGGCGACCCATCAGGCATCTACAAGACGGTGAAGGCCGCCGCAGATAGAGGCGTGGTCATTGGCGCGCATGTTTCCTATCCCGATCGCGTCGGCTTCGGCCGGCGCGACATGGATGTGACCAGCGAAGAACTGATCGCAGACGTGATATACCAGATCGGCGCGCTGAAGGGCCTCGCCGCTGCCGCAGGCACCAGCGTGCCCTATGTGAAGCCGCATGGCGCGCTTTATAACCGCATCGCCAACGACCCCAGGCAGGGCCAGGCGGTGATCGACGCCATCAAGGCTATCGACCCCGCACTTGTCCTGATGGGCCTTGCCAATGCGCCGATCCTCGATCTTGCCGCCAAGGCGGGCCTTAAAGTCGTCGCCGAAGCCTTTGCCGACCGGGCCTATACGCCTAAGGGCGAACTCGTCTCCCGGCGTGAGGCCGGGGCCATGCTGCATGATGCCCAAGAGATTGCCGACCGCATGGTGCAGCTTGCCCGATCAGGCACGTTGCAGGCCATCGATGGCAGCGTGATCAACATCGAAGCACAGTCCATCTGCGTCCATGGCGACAGCCCGGGAGCAGTCACCATTGCCGAGACCATCCGCGAACGGTTCGAGGCTGAAGGCATCGACGTTTCCTCTTTCACTAAAGCCGGCTGAGGTCAGACAATGATTTCGAAAGATTATCTCGCGCATGTCGATGCGACCTCCGCCCGCCAAGCTCGCGCCCGCTATCGCGCCGGCGCCGTTGAGCCGACATCAGGGATCGCGCGCGGCTTTACCCAGGCCAACATGATCGTGCTGCCGCGCGATTGGGCCTTCGACTTCCTGCTCTACGCCCAGCGCAACCCCAAGGCCTGCCCGGTTCTCGACGTTTCCGATCCCGGTTCCCGCCGCACAGAGCTTGCTCCCGACGCCGATCTCGCCACCGACCTGCCGCTTTACCGCATCTGGCGCGACGGTAAGCTTGCCGAGGAAACGGCGGATGCCAGTGCCGCCTGGGGCGAGTATCCCGATCTCGTCAGCTTCCTGATCGGCTGCAGCTTCACCTTCGAGACGCCGATGCTGGATGCGGGCATCGAGATCCGCCACATCACCGACAAGACCAATGTGCCGATGTATCTTACCAACCGCGCCTGCCGCCCGGCGGGTCGGCTGACCGGCAATATGGTGGTGTCCATGCGGCCCATTCCCGCCAGCCGGGTGGCAGATGCCGCAACGATTTCCGGCCGGTTTCCTGCCGTTCACGGCGCGCCGGTGCATGTCGGCGCGCCCGAAGAGATCGGCATCGTGGATCTTTCCAAGCCTGACTTTGGCGATGCCGTTCGTATCGAGCCCGGCGAAGTCCCTGTTTTCTGGGCCTGCGGCGTTACCCCTCAGGCTGCCGTGATGGCTTCGAAAGTGCCGTTCGCCATCACCCATGCGCCAGGTCACATGTTCATCACCGATATTCCCGATTCCGCCTATCACGCCTGAGGTTCCCATGCGCTTCCTTCCCGTCAGCCTGACGACGATCCTTGTGGAACTGGCCGATCTCGATGAGACGCTGGCGCTGTTTGCCTCGCTTCAGGCAGACCCGGTCCCCGGCATCGAGGAGATGGTGCCTGCCGCCCGCACCCTGATGATCCGGTTTCGCCCGGAGACAGTCAGCGCCGAGGCGCTGGCGGGAGCGATTGCCGGCCGCGACCTCTCGGCCAAGATCCCGCCATCAGACAAACTCGTCGAGATACCCGTCAGCTACGATGGCGAAGATCTGGGCGATGTGGCCGAACTGACCGGGATGTCCGTGGAAGAGGTGATCCGCCGCCACACCGACAGCACCTTTACCGTCGCCTTCTGCGGCTTTGCCCCGGGCTTCGGCTATCTCGTCGGTGGTGATCCGAAGCTACATGTGCCGCGCCGCAAGAGCCCGCGCACCCGTATTCCCGCAGGCTCTGTCGCGCTGGCGGGTGCCTTTAGCGGCGTCTATCCGCAAAACAGTCCCGGCGGCTGGCAGCTGATCGGCTCCACGCCACTGAAGATGTGGGACATCAGCCGCGATCCCGGCGCGCTGTTCCAGCCCGGCTACCGCGTGCGCTTTGTCGACATGGCCAAGGTGAAGACTGTGATCCCGGTGGCGGCGCCAAAGGTCGCGCCTGAGCCGATCCCTGCCGATGCGCCGCAGATCAAAATTCTCGCCGCGCCGATGCCGGCCGTCTTCCAGGATCTCGGTCGGTTCGGCCAGACCGGCCAAGGCGTTTCGGCCTCCGGCGCGCTCGATCGCGGCAGCTTCAATGCGGCCAATCGTATCGTCGGCAATCCGTTCAACACACCCGCGCTGGAACTGACCCTTGGCGGCTTTTCCTTTGAGGTCAATTGCCGCACCGTCATCGGTCTTGCGGGTGCGCCCTGCCCGATCACCATTCGTGATACCTTCGGCAAGGTCATCGAAGCCCAGCCATACCAGCCCGTATCGCTGGAGGCAGGAGATGTGGTGACCCTGGGCCACCCTTCGCGTGGCATGCGCTCGTATCTTGCTGTACGCGGCGGTTTCGACGTGAAGCCGGTGCTTGGCAGCGCAGCCACCGATACGCTTGCCGTTGTCGGGCCAGAGCCGGTGACAGCGGGGACAGTGCTGGCGCTGCGTAAATCGAGCGACGGACTTTCCGCCGTTTCCATCGATGAAACACCTGCCTTCGACTTCCCCGCCTCTGGTGAAGATGTTGTGCTTGATGTGGTGCTCGGGCCTCGGACCGATTGGTTCACGAAAAAGGGTCTCGAGACCCTCACCGCGCAAAGCTTTCAAGTCACCCCGCAATCGAGCCGTGTCGGCATTCGGCTCGCTGGCGAGACCGCCATCGAGCGCAAGGACAGCGCGGAATTGCCGAGTGAAGGCACCGCGACCGGCGCCATTCAGGTGCCGCATAGCGGTCAGCCGGTACTGTTCCTGGCCGACCATCCGCTCACTGGTGGCTATCCCGTGATTGGCGCTGTGGCCGAACATCATCTCGACCTCGCAGGTCAAATCCCCATTCACGCGATGATCCGCTTCCGGCCGATCCGGCCGTTTGCCGATATTGCACCAGAACAAAAATAACGAGGAGACCCCCATGAAGAAAGTGCTGATCGCCAATCGCGGCGAAATCGCGCTGCGCGTCATCCGCGCCTGCCGTGATTATGGGCTGCAATCGGTGGCCGTTTACGCCGATCCAGATGCCGAAGCGCTGTTCGTCAAGCATGCGGATGAAGCCTATGGTCTTTCCGGCAGCCGCGCGGCAGAAACCTATCTTGATATCGACAAGCTGATCGCCATTGCCAAGCGCTCCGGTGCTGATGCGGTGCATCCCGGCTATGGCTTTCTGTCGGAGCGGGCCGAGTTTGCCAAGGCGGTTCTCGACGCCGGGCTGATCTGGATCGGCCCGAGGCCCGAGGTGATCGAAGCGCTGGGCGACAAGGTGAAGGCCCGCGACATTGCCAAAAGCGTCGGCGCACCGCTTGTCGCCGGCAGCGACGGCCCTGTTTCGTCGGCCGCCGAAGTGATCGCCTTTGCTGAGAGCCATGGCCTGCCCGTGGCCATCAAGGCCGCCCATGGCGGCGGCGGGCGCGGGTTGAAAGTGGCCTGGAAGTTGGAAGAGGCGGGCGAATTGTTCGAATCCGCCGTGCGCGAAGCCACCGCTGCTTTTGGCCGGGGCGAGTGTTTCCTGGAGCGGTTTCTCGACCGCCCCCGCCATATCGAGGCGCAGATCCTCGCCGATAGCCACGGCAATGTCGTGGTCATGGGCACACGCGACTGCTCGCTGCAGCGGCGTAACCAGAAACTGGTGGAAGAGGCCCCCGCCCCCTTTATCAGCGAGAAGCAGCGGCAGGACATTCACGACGCCGCCAAGGCCATCTGCGCGGCGGCCGGCTATACCGGCGCCGGGACGGTAGAATTCCTGCTGGGCGTCGATGGCACCATCTCCTTCCTCGAGGTCAATACGCGGTTGCAGGTGGAGCACCCGGTGACCGAGGAAACCACCGGCGTCGACCTGGTGATCGAACAGTTTCGCATCGCCGAGGGCCTGCCGCTCAGCATCACCGAGACGCCGGTTCCGCGCGGCCACTCGATTGAATTCCGCATCAATGCCGAAGATCCGGGCCGCGGCTTTCTGCCGACGCCGGGCGCGATCTCTATCTTCGATCCGCCCTCAGGCCCTGGCATCCGGCTCGATAGCGGAGTCGTCAGTGGCTCCACCATCCCCGGCCTCTATGACAGCCTCATCGCAAAGCTGATCGTCACAGGCGCCACCCGCGATCAGGCCCTGCGGCGCGCGCGCCGGGCACTGAAGGAATTCACCATTGAGGGCGTCGCGACCGTCCTGCCCTTCCACCGCGCCGTGCTGGAAGAGAAGGATTTCTCCGGTGAAAACGGCTTCAAGGTGCATACCCGCTGGATCGAGACGGATTTTGCCGGGAAGCTTGACGCCATGGCTCGGCCGGAGCCGATTACGGACCCGGGAATGATCCGCACCCACGTAGAGATCGACGGCAAGCGCCATGCGCTGGCGCTACCAGCCGCCTTGCTGGCGGGCTTCAGTGGCCTGACGGGTCATCCTGCTGCAGCAAACAGTACAGCAGCGGCAGCGACCGACCTCGGCGCCGTGGCGGCGCCTGTCTCTGGCACTGTGCAGTCCTTCAAGGTCGGTGAAGGCGCCATTGTCGCCAAGGGCGATCTGCTGGCCGTCATGGAGGCGATGAAGATGGAAACGCAGGTTACGGCACCCGTTGCCGGCACGGTCTCGCTCGTCGCCGCCGAAGGTGACTATCTGGCGGCCGGAAGCGTGCTGCTACGCATCGCGCCTTAAACATCCATCAAATGCAAAAGGCCCGGGGTTATCCAGGCCTTTTCATATCGCTAGTCGGATTGGTTCATCGATCAGGCGAAGTCGAGAGCGCGGTCGCCGTCTTCATCCTTGATGCGCGTCGGCAGGCCGATATGGTTGAGAATGTTGAGGAAAGGCCGCGGCGGCAGTTCCTCGACATTGGCCATCTTCTTCACGTCCCACTCGCCCGTTGCAACCAGCATGGCAGCCGCGACCGGCGGCACGCCGGCGGTGTAGGAAATGCCCTGGGAGCCAACTTCGTTATAGGCTTCCTTGTGGTCGGCGACATTGTAGATGAAGACGGTCTTTTCCTTGCCGTCCTTCAGTCCCTTGACGAAGTCGCCGATGCAAGTCTTGCCCTCATAGTTGGGAGCAAGCGACGCAGGGTCAGGCAGGCAGGCCTTGACGACCTTCAGCGGCACGACTTCGGAACCGTCCGCCAGCTTGACCGGCTGCTCCGAGAGCAGGCCGATGCTCTTCAGTACGGTGAAGACGTTGATATAGTGATCGCCGAAGCCCATCCAGAAGCGCACGTCGGCGCCATCCATGTTCTTGGCCAGCGAATGCACTTCGTCGTGGCCGCAGAGATAGGCGCGGCGGGTACCGACGACGGGCAGATCGTAATCCTTGCCGATCTCGAACATCTTGTTGACCTGCCATTCGCCCTTCTGCCAGGAATAGACGACGCCGGTGAACTCGCGGAAATTGATTTCCGGATCGAAATTGGTGGCAAAATACTTGCCATGGCTGCCAGCATTGATGTCGACGATATCGACATCCGTCACCTTGTCCAGATACTCGTCCTTGGCGAGCCGGGCATAGGCATTGACCACGCCCGGATCGAAGCCGGCGCCGAGAATGGCGGTGATGCCCTTCTCTTCGCACAGTGCGGCGCGCTTCCACTCGTAATTGCCGTACCACGGCGGGGTTTCACAGATCTTGTTCGGCTCTTCATGGATCGCGGTGTCAATATAAGCGACGCCGGTTTCGATGCAGGCCTGCAGCACCGACATGTTGAGAAAGGCGGTGCCGACATTGATAACGATCTGACAGCCGGTCTTTTCGATCAGCGCCTTGGTGGCGGGAATATCCAGCGCGTTTAGCGCATGGCCTTCCAGCACGCCGGCCTGTTTCATTGCTTTCTTTTCATGCACGGAAGCGATGATGGCGTCGCATTTGCCCTTGGTGCGCGAGGCGATATGAATATCGCCCAGCACGTCGTTGTTCTGGGCGCATTTATGCGCAACGACTTGGGCGACGCCGCCGGCGCCGATGATGAGCACGTTCTTCTTCATGATGCGGACCAACTCCTTATGTCCAATCGTCAGAAGCCTCAGGAGAGGCTTTGTTCAAAGTCCGCATAGGAAAACTCGCGGACAGTCCTGATGCTGCCATCCAATTCACGGATGGCGATGGACGGCATTTTCACGCCGTTAAACCAGTTCTTCTTGACCATCGTATAGCCCGCGGCATCCTGGATGGAAATCCGGTCGCCGACTTTGAGGGCATGAGGGAAACGGAATTCGCCGAACACGTCGCCGGCCAGGCAAGACTTGCCGCAGATCATGTAGCTGTGATCGCCCTCATTCGGCTCCAGCTTGGCGGTTTCGCGGTAGATCAGCAGGTCGAGCATATGCGCTTCGATTGAGCTATCGACGATAGCGAGGTTCTTGCCGTTATAGAGCGTGTCGAGCACGGACACTTCCAGCGTCGTCGATTTGGTAATCGACGCTTCGCCGGGCTCCAGATAGACCTGCACGCCATACTGTCCGGCAAAACGCTTCAGCCGTTCCGCAAACTGCGCCAGCGGATAATCCTCGCCGGTGAAGTGGATGCCGCCGCCGAGGCTGACCCACTCGGCGCGATGCAGCAGTGAGCCGAATTTTGCCTCGATATCCGAAAGCATGCTGTCGAACAGGCCGAAATCGCGGTTCTCGCAATTGTTATGGATCATGAAGCCGCTGACGCGATCCATGACCTTTTCCACCTTTGAGACATCCCACTCGCCAAGCCGCGAATATGGCCGGGCAGGATCTGCAAGATCGAAGCTGGACGAGCTGACCTGCGGGTTGAGCCGCAGACCGCGTACGATGCCCGATGCCTTGTCGCCATAGCGTTCCAGCTGACCGATGGAATTGAAGATGATCTTATCGGCATGGGAGACGACTTCGTCGATCTCGTTGTCACCATAAGCCACACTATAGGCGTGGGTTTCCTTGCCGAATTTCTCCCGCCCGAGCCTGACCTCGTAGAGCGAGGACGAGGTGGTGCCGTCCATGTAATCGCGCATCAGGTCGAAGACCGACCAAGTGGCAAAGCATTTGAGCGCCAGCAAGGCCTTGGCCCCTGATGTCTCGCGCAACATGGCAATCTTCTCCATATTGGAGAGAAGCTTGCTCTTGTCGATGAGATAGAACGGAGTTTGCAGCACGGATGCCTCGCCTTTCCATGGTTTTAGAAGGGGTCGTTTAAGAAATCTGGCCCTAGAAGGCAAGCCGCCCCAGTCTTTTCCCGAAAAAATGCTTCAGGCATATGACAAAGGTGACAACGGCCCCGGACAGCATGAGCTGCAAGGTCATCGAATGCGCATCCGCGTGGAAAATATTACTGATATATCAGATACATAAAAGAATCGCAGAAGTCGCGATTCGGAGCGGAATTTTGCCACGGACCTGCTAGAACGTAGCAACACGGTCTGAAGGAGATGGTGATGGATAAAGCGGTTCTGGACGCAAGCGGCAACTCGGTCGCGGATTCGCAAGCGCTTTTGAGCGACTGGTCCATCGAAGTTACACCTCGCACAGCGGCAAAAATAGGCGATTTTCGGGAGCTTCTGCCGGCTGGCACAAGGATCTACATTGCCCATGTCGATGGCACAGCGTTTGCCGATATGGCATCCACCGCAAAACGCCTGAATGACGAGGGCTTTGCCGTTATGCCACACCTTCCCGCCCGCAGTTTTGCGAGCGTTGGCGAGTTGGAGGAGGTTCTAAGGACTTATCGCGGCGAAGCCGATGTGCGCCAAGCCCTACTTCTGGCAGGCGGCATTGCGAAGCCTCGCGGCACGTTAGCCAGTTCAATCGACCTGATCGAGACTGGCCTGTTCGACAAAATGGGCTTCACCCAGTTGAACATCGCCGGCCATCCCGAGGGTAATCGCGACATTGACGCCGACGGCGGCACCGCGCAGGTTGATGCGGCGCTGCGCTGGAAGGTGGATTTTGCTAGCCGCACAGATGCTCAACTGGCAATCGTCACCCAGTTTGCCTTCGATGCGTCAGTCATCGTCAATTGGGCGGAGCGGATTGCGGCCCTTCAAATCGGACTCCCGATTCATGTCGGCATTGCCGGGCCCGCCAAACTGCAGACGCTGATCAAATACGCCATTTCCTGCGGCGTCGGGCCGTCCCTGAAAGTGTTACAGAAGCGGGCGCTCGACCTACGCAAATTGCTGATGCCCTATGAACCCACCGAAATCGTCACACAACTCTGCGCCTACAAAGCCGCTAACCCGCATAGTACAATCAGCCGGCTGCATCTTTTCCCGCTCGGCGGCATCGAACCGGCTGCCCGCTGGATCCGCGACTTCAGGCCTTAAATGACGGCACTCGTGAAGACGTACCTTTCGACTACTGTTTGAATAGGCCCAATAGGCAATTTCAGCGCGTCTTGGCTTTCGCCCCGGCGAAGGCAACGATAACAGCCACGCAGAAGACCGATACAATGAAAATCGCACCTGACATGGCATAGATGACAGGCGAAGCCCCGCCATTCATCTTGCCGAACAGCACGATCGGCAAGGTGTTTTGTCGTCCCGCGAGGTAGAAGGCGCGGGTGAATTCATTGAGCGACAGCAGAAACGAGAAGATGAAGGCACTGACCAGCCCGGGCCGGATCAGCGGCAGAGTGATATCGCGGAACTGGCGCCAGCGGCCGGCACCGAGATCGGCCGCCGCCATCAGAAACACCGGCCGCACCGCCGAAAACGCAGTGAGAATGACGATGAAAGCGAAAGGCATGGCCCAGAGCAGGTGGCCGGCAGCGATGGTCATGCTCGACGGTTTGATGCCGCTGCGGGCAAAGACGGTCGACAAGGCCAGCCCCTGGATGACACCGGGCACGAACATAGGCAGGATGACGACGAGAAACCACAGATCCCGTGTCTTCCGTAACTCGAAATAGGCAAGAGCCGCGAGCAGAGACAGCAGCGTCGCGCCGATGGCCGTCAGTAGCGCAACACTGCCGGATTGCCAAAGGGCCGCCATCAGCGCTGTGTCGGATGGCAGATCCTGATACCATTTCAAGGTGAGATCACTGACGCTGGGCAGGCCGGGCTGCAGCGACGGATTGAAGGAGACGCCGAGAAGATAAAGCGGCGGCGCATAGATCGCCACCAGGCCGACCACCGTCACCGTCCAAATCAATATCCGGTTGATCCGGCCTTCTACGCCCCTCATGCCTCACGATCTCCAAACAGGGCGGCCAGCCCGAACAGCCGATTGCCCACCAGCACCAGTCCGAAAACAACGATCAGAACGATGGTGGAAATGGCGAAAGCCAGCGGATAATTCGCAACCCGCATGACGTCGTTGATCATGACGGTGACGATCGATGCGCCGGCACCGCCCAGCATCTGCACTTCCGTCGATGATCCCGCAACCATGACGAAGACGAACAGGAAGGCGGCAAACAGGCCGGAGCGGGTGAGCGGCAGGAGAATGGTCACCAGAATGCGCCAGAAGCCGGCACCGAGGTCTTGGGCGGCTGCGAGCACGGTCGCATCGACCCGCCGCATGGCAAGCAGCAGCGGAAATGTTGCGAAGGGCAGATAAGATGCGACCAAGCCGATGACGACCGCAAAGTCGCTAAACAGCAGCCATTCTACAGGCGCGGTTGTGAAGCCCCAATGCTGAAGAAAGCTGTTGACGACGCCGGTGCGCCCCAGCACCAGCCGCCAGGAAAAGGACCGGATCAGATAGGACGTGAAAAATGGAATGGTCATCAGCGCCAGCAGCAGCATCGACAATCTGCGCCCGGCAAGAAAGTGCACGGCATAGGCCGCGGGATAGGCAAGGATAAGACAGAGAGCGGCCGTAAAAGACGCTTTGGCGAGCGTGGAGACGATAACCGTCCACCGCCCCGCCTGCAGAATGCCCTCATAGCCGGCAAAGCTCAGGTCCGGTTTGATCCAGTAAGTCGACGGATCCCAAGACCAGAAGCTCCAAACCAGAACCACCAGCAGCGGAACGAGGCCAAACGCTATCAGCGCCACAAGCGGCGGCGCCATCAGCAGCAGGGGCAATCGACCGGCAGCTTTCATTCTATCTCCATGGGGTATCGGAATGGGCAATCATTCGGGAGGCCTCGCCGCAGATCGCTCGAACTGCGGCGAGGTGAAAGCAAAGCGCAGCGGCCTGACAGATCAGGCGTTGCGCAGCTTCTGCCACCATTCTTCATAGAGTTGGAAATTGTCCGGCCGAGCGTTCTGCCAGAAAACTTTGCCGTTGAACTTGGCCTTGACGTGATCGCCAAGCGCCTGCACTTCTTCGGCCTTGTATTCGTCCGGATGCGCCTTGGCATAGACGAGGTTGTTGTCGGTCGGCACGAGATAACCACGCGCCTTGCCGAGTTCGCAACCATAGAGCCCGCCGAGCAGACCGTTGACAAACTGATGCGCTGCATCGGTCACGCCTCGCTCGTCCGCACCCTTCAGCAGAACCATATTGTTGGCCCAGCCTTCGTAGCCTTCCACCGGGGCCGCATAGTCGACCTTCAGGCCGCGCTTGCGCCCTTCATAGACGATCGGCTCCCAGCCAGTCATCGCATCGACTTCCTCGTTAGCGACGAGCTGCACACCCTGTTCCCAACCGTTCCAGAAGGTGCGGAACTGGCCGTCCTTCTTGTGCTTGATCAGGAACTCCATGACCATGCCGAGTTCGGATTCGCTCAGGTTGCCCGGATCCTTGATCGACTTGTTCTCGCCTTCCTTAAGGTAGATGGCGGCGAAGATAGCGCTGTTGATCCAGGCATCTTCCATCGCGACCTTGCCCTTCATCTTCGGATCGAAGATGACGCCATAACTGTCGACCTTGCCGAGCTTGTCGGAGCGATAGATGATCGAGTCGGCGTTGACGACGGTCGGGATGCCGTATTGCTTGCCCTCATGCTTGAGATACGGAATGTCGCGGGCCCACTGCCAGACGCTGCCGTAATTGGCGATCTTGCTGACATCCCACGGGATAATGGCGCCCTGGCGGGCAAGTTCCTTTTCAGCGCCGCCCTGGAAGCCGCCGACATCGAACAAATCATTGGCATTGCCAGCCGCCAAACGGGCGATGACAGGTCCAAGGTCGTTGCCATTGTCGGTAAATTCCGGCTTCACGCCTGCCTGGGTGGCAAACTCGGCCCATTTATCGCCAATATCCAGGGTCGCAGTCCCCCAAAAGGCGACAGACTTTGCTTCCGCGGCGAAAGCCGAACGGCTCAGGCCCAGACCGCCTGCTGCAAGCGCCATACCGCCGGCTCCAGCCAGCTTCAGAAGGTCGCGCCGCTGCAGATTGCTTCGGCTCGTCGAAAGTTGATGCTTAGAACTGTTTGTCATTTTCGTCCCCATTATTGTCCCTAGGCTTTCATCATCAGCGCCAGAAAGAAGATTGCCCGTTTCCTTCATGTTTGCGCGACGGTGGGAAACCGTCCCCCGGCTCCCTTTGTCTTGCTAACTCTTTTCACGCACGGCTCCAGGAGGTGCGTTTTGCTCGCCAATTCAGCGACATCGCGACCACATTTCCACAATGCGGAACGCACCAATCCGTCCCTCCCGTTTTCGCTATTTCATTGCCGCAGAAGTCAACAGAGCTGCCCCCGGCTGAAGCGAAACTCGCGCCTCCTGCCCGACCAGGAGCGGCGGCCCATCGACGTCGCAAACCGCTGTCACTGTCTGGCCGTCACCAAAAGCCAAGGTTACATCACGGTAAAGGCCTCGAAAGGTCGTCTCGACGACCTGCAGTGTCAAATTGTCGGTGACGGCTATCGAACTGCCGTCGTTTGCCATTGTCAATCTGTCGGACCTCAGCACCACGAGACTGGCGCCGACATTTGTGGACTTGGAAGCGCAATCAAGAGGAATGGCCTGCCCAGCAACCACGGCAATCGTCTTGCCCGCCCGTTCCTCGAAGCGCTCCGCCTGAAGCAGATTGTCCATGCCGATAAACCGGGCAACAAAAGCGTTGGCCGGCGCGTCGAAAAATGCATCAGGCCGTCCGAGCTGCTCGATGCGACCGTGATGCATGATCGCCATCCGGTCCGACAGGCTCAGCGCCTCGTCCTGATTGTGAGTCACGAGAATGAACGTCGCGCCCGTGCGCTTGTGCAACCGGCCGAACTCCTTGCGCATCTGCTGACGCAGGCGCTCGTCCAGCCCGGTCAGAGGTTCATCCAGCAGGAGCAATCCAGGCTCCATCACCAGGGCACGAGCGAGCGCCACACGCTGCCGCTGACCGCCGGAGAGCAGATTGACATCGCGCCCACCAAATCCCGACAGTTCGACAAGGTCGAGCGCTTCTTCCACCTTGGCGACAAGAGTTTTGCCGGAGACACCGCGAAGTTTAAGGCCATAGGCGACATTGCCTTCCACCGACATATGCGGAAACAGCCCTAGCCCCTGAAACACCGTATTCACCGGGCGCCGGTTGGCTGGAACATCGGCCATGTCTTTACCATCGAACATGATGCGACCGCGATTAGGCCTGTCGAACCCACCGATCAGCTTCAACAGCGAACTCTTTCCACTGCCCGAGGACCCGAGCAGGGTAAAAAACTCTCCCGCCTTGATCTCCAACGAGAGATCGTCGACCGCCTTGACCGGGCCGTGGCTGCGCGTCACGCCATCGATACTGATGGATATTGCCATTCTATGCAGCCTGCGCGTCCGTTTCGTGAATAAGAAGAATGCCAGTTTCCGTAAGGCTAACTGTCTGTCCAGCCAGCACCAGCGTCGTTGCCGTCGCCTCCTCCACCAACAGCGGTCCCGCGACCGGCTGGTCGATCGGCAGAAGCGATCGGTCGTAGACGGTGCAGGCCTCCCAGCCGGTGGCGCGGCCGAAATAGACGTTACGCTCGCCCGTCTTTGCGCCTTCTATCGTCATATCCTGCCTTTTCAGTTTAGGCAGCGAAATCACCTGCCCCTTTAGCACCGCCTCGAGATGCAAGGTCGTCAACTCGACTTCTGCTGAAGGCAGACGGAAGGCATAGGCGCGCTCATGCGCATCATGAAACCTGCGACTGAAGGTTTCAATCGTATCGCCAGCCTCGAATCGAGCAAAAACGCCATGTTCCTGCCCCTTATAGCGCGCTTCGATCTGACGATTGAAGTCTATCTCCACATCAGGGCCGGCAGAAAAATATTCAACAGCCTGACGCTCCAGCGAGGTGAACCGACGGGAAGCCTCTTCAAGGGCGCCGTTCTCCAGCAACAAGAACCAGGTTTCGCGAAAATCAGCGCGCGGCTCGGCGGCCAGCATGCCCCAAGCTGAAAAGATCCCGGGATGTGGCGGAACGACTGTTGTCTTGACCTGTAATTCCCGGCCGAGATGGCAGGCTAGCGCCGGGCCGGCGCCGCCGCTGATAACAAGGTTGGCGTCGCGCGGATCGTGGCCGCGCTGCACCGTAACCAATTTCAGAGCATTGATCATGCTCGCATGGGCGATATCCATGATCGCCACAGCAGCGTCTTCGATTGACATATTCAGCGGCCCGGCAACCGTTGCTATCGCATCCGCTGCCTTTTGCCCTTCGAGATGCATCGTGCCATCGGCAAAGGTGCTCGGATCGAAAATGCCAAGTGTCAGCAACGCATCAGTCAGCGTTGGCTTGGTACCGCCTCGGCCGTAGCACGCAGGACCCGGCATCGAGCCGGCGCTTTCCGGCCCAACACGAAGGCCGCCGCGCGCATCGATCCAGGCAATCGAACCACCGCCCGAGCCGATTTCGACGATATCGACGACAGGCACCTGCACAGGGTAGCCGGGCTGAATGCGGGTATGTTCGAGACGATATTCGGTATTGAGGGTCGGGCGCCCACCATGGATCAGCGAGCATTTCGCCGTCGTGCCACCGACGTCGAGTGAGAGTATTTCGCTCTCGCCAAGTTCAGCGCCGATCCGTGCTGCGCCAGCAACGCCACCGGCCGGGCCTGATTCCACCAGCGTCAGCGGTTGCTGCACAGCGTGATCGAAAGAGGAAATGCCGCCGTTGGACTGCATGGCATAATAGGGGCAGGTCAGGTTGCGCCGGCCGAGCGCGAATTCCATCACCTCGAAATACTGCTGGATGGCGGGCTGCACATAGGCGTTCAGGACAGTGGTATTGGTGCGCTCATATTCGCGCCACTGGCGCGACACCTGATGGCTGGCGCAGATCGAAGCAAAGGGCAATGCATCCGAGAGAATGTCGGCGCAGATCTTCTCATGCTCGGGATTGGCATAGCTATGCAGGAACAGGATGGCGATGGCATCGACGTCTTCGAGCGTGCAGACCCGAATGATCTCCTTGAGGTCATTAAGTTCGAGTGGCACCACAACATTGCCGGAAGCATCGACCCGCTCCCGCACTTCGAACCGCAGATGGCGCGGCACGAAGGGCTCGGGCGTGTGGAATTGCAGATTATAGAGATCGGGCCGGTTGCCGCGACCGATCTCAAGGACGTCGCGAAAGCCTGACGTCGTCACCAGCGCGGTCTTGGCGCCCTTGCGCTCGGTAATCGCATTGATGACGGTCGTTCCGCCATGGGCAAAAAAGGTGACGTCGCGGACCCGCAACCCGTCTTTGCGCTCGCTCATGTCGATCGCGTCGAGTACGCCGCCCGACTGATTGTCGGTCGTTGTCAGGCTCTTCGCGGTAAAGACTTCGCCGCTGCGCTCGTCATAGCCAACGAGATCAGTGAAGGTTCCGCCTACATCTGTTGCCAATCGGATCATTCTGCAATCCTCCCGCGATAGCCATAGAGGCTGGTGGCGGCCTCCATGCTGATAAAGCCATTTTTCAAATCTGTTTCGATAAGGTCGCGATCTCGCGCCGAAGGGTCTCCCCATCCGCCGCCGCCGCCGGTGACGATGCGCACGACATCGCCGGATTCGAGTGGAATATGGGCAGCCCGACCGTACTGGTCGACGTGACCTTCGGAAGACATGACCTGCAGGCCATTGGCCGTGCCCTCGTGGCCACCATCCATGCCCCAGGGCTTTGTGCGGGTGCGGCCGAAACTGCAATAGGCCGAAGCCTTCTCACCCAGGATTTCATATTCCCGGATGATGCCGAAGCCGCCGCGCCGCCGCCCTGCCCCGGCCCCGTCCTCGACATTCAGTGCATAGCGTCGAACAAGCAGCGGAAACCGCGCTTCAATGACTTCAACCGAATAATTATAGGTGTCGCCGTCCGTCAGCGAGATCAGCGCATTGGCGCCGTCGCGTTCCGCACTGGCGCCCCAGCCGCCATGCTGCGGCTCGATATGGATGAATGGCCGGCCGGAGCGATCATCCCCAGAGATATAGGCAACGCAAAGGCTGGAATACGACCCGGCGGAAAAACGGTCCGGCACCAGCTTCGCCAGCGCTTTCCACACCAGTTCGGACGCATGGACGGACCCTTCGTAATACCAGCCGGTCGGTGATGGCTTTTCGGCAGTAAACACCGTTCCGGCCGGAGCAATGACGGTCAGAGGGCGAAACCAGCCTTCGTTGGAAGGCGACTGCGGCGCAACCAGCGCCTTGAGAATGGTTCGGACCGCTGATTCCAACGCGCCCCGTGCGCAGTTGATCGGACCGGCAACGGCTGGCGGGCAACCCGTGAAATCGGCAGTAATTTGATCGCCCTCGATCGTCACGGCCACCTGAACAGCAATTGGATCATCCGTCACGCCGTCGCCGTCGATAATGTCGGTGGCGCGGTAGACGCCGTCCGGCAGGGCGGCAATGGCCTCGCGGCTCAGCTTTTCGCTGACGTTGAGGATATGATCGAAGGCAGCGATCAGGGTGGGGGCACCGTATTTCGCGGCAAATTCCTGCATGCGCCGGGCGGCAACCCGGACCGTCGCGATCTGCGCCGTCAGATCGCCAAGCGCCGTTTCCGGCATGCGGACGTTTTCTGCAATGATGTGAAGAATGTCATCAGACAGAATGTCATTGCGCATGATCCGGACGCCTGGAAGACGCAGGCCCTCCTGGAAGACAGAGGTTGCGTTCGGCGCCAGGCTGCCCGGCACGGAGCCGCCGACGTCAATGTAATGAGCAACGTTGATGGCAAAGGCGAGAAGGATGCCGTCCACGAAGATCGGCTTGACGATGGCGAAGTCACAGGCATGGGTGCCGCCAGCATAGGGGTCGTTGGTCAGCAGCACATCGCCATCGACGAGATCTGAACCAAACCGGTCGATCAACGTCTTCACCTGCCGGCCAAACGTGCCGGTAAACAAAGTGATGCCATTCATCTGCGCCACCAACTCGCCCTTGGCGGTCAGCAGGCCACAAGCGAAGTCCAGCACTTCGTAGATGACCGGGCTCATGCTGGTGCGGGCCATCACGATGCCCATCTCATCAACGGTGGCAAGTAACTTGCCCTCGATGATTTCCTGAGTCACCGGATCAAAAGGATGCCTGCCCGCCATCATATACTGTCACCCCAAGTCGACATTTATGATGGGTATATTAGGCCTGCAACCAACACGCGACCAGCCTGCCAGAAGAGTGGGATGCCATTCCCCAACCCTACCCGTTCGGGTAGGCATATCAACCTATTAGAATATCAGAATTATCAGGATTAAGACATTTTGCGGCATGGCGGCGGCGTTATCGTTGACGGCAAGGGGCAGCCACGGGATTAAATCGTACCCGAAACGGCGAAAAACAGCCAAATCAAGAGAAAGTCTGCAATCAAAAACAGCCTAGACGTGTATTCACACTATAGCGGAATACCGGCACGGCGGGCCGCGCCGACGGCCGCAGTGCGCGTGCTGACCTTGAGCTTTGCGAAAATATTTCGAAGATGAAATTTGATCGTGTTGTCGCTCAATTCCAGCTTGCGACCTATTTCCTTGTTGCTGAAGCCCTGACTCAGCAGCTCCATGACAGCAAGTTCGCGATCCGTCAGCGCAGAGACTGATGAAACAGCTGACGCTGCAGCGAAATCATCCGTGTCGGTCGCGAGCACTTTCGGCGGCAATAGTGATCGTAAACGGTCACGCAACAGCGCCGACATCGGACTGTCTTCGGCGATCGAGCGCAATTCCTGCACGAAGGCCTCGCCCTCGATCCAGATCATGGCGCGATAGTCTTCCATCGGGAAGGTAAGCAATAGATCTTCCAGCTGGGCAGCAACGATGTCCCGCTTGCCCTCGGCAATTAGCATCCGCATGTCGAGCAGCTGAAGTTCGACGTGGCGGAGATCGTGGACTTTCTGTACCTGCTGCGCCAGGAGAATCGATAGCGCATTTCTTGCCCGCACCAGATCGCCACGGAGTAGATAGATACGCGCCCAAAGCAAGGCCGGTGTCAGCCCGCGCAGATGAATGGACAGATCGTTCTCGGGACCCGCAGCAATGTCTTCAACGCCGTAGCCATGGGCCTGGGCATAGCGCACCGCCTGATCAACATCGCCACCTTCAAGCAAAAGCAAGGTACGTGCGCCATCGATCATGCGTGTCAGACGGTGGAAGCCGCGACGTTTTGCGGCCGAACGCGTCCGGTCGACCAGTACGTGAGCGGCATTCATGTCCCCTTCGAGACGAAATATGATCTGTTGTGCGGTAAAGCCAGCGGCCAGCAGGTCGAACCAGGCGTCGTGACGCTCCAGATGCGGCAGAGCCCAGCACAGAAGGGGACGCGCTTGCGCCAGGTCTGCGCGCATCACCAGCAATTCGGCCATCAAGACTTGGCCGACGGCATCGAGGTCGGAACCTTTGCCGATGCAGGACTGCACCTCGTCTATCAATTGCTGGTAATATTCTGCCGCGCCAGCGCAGTCACCGCTGAGAAAGGCGGCTTGGCCAAGATGGGTGTAGAGATGCATGGCACCGAAATCAGCGCCGCCATCACGAAAGGTCTGAACCGCCAAATGGCCGTAATGTAGCGCTCGCTCCATGTCGCTGCGGTCGAGAAAATTATAAGAGAGCATATTCAGCACCAATGCCCGGTGCACAAGTTCGCTCGCCGCGATGTGGGACAAGTCCTCTTCCAGTCCGAGCAGGTCCTCGGTGGTTGCCGGCCTGTCGAAATAAAGCGCCAGAAGCGCCCGAACCACCCGCAGATCCCGCGCGAAAGGCCCTGGTGTTGCCGTCACCGAACGCTCAGCAATGCCAAGGTAATGATTGGCTGCATCCAGATGGCCGCCCTTGGCGCTGACGACCGAGAGGCCGAGAGTGGTCAGTGGAAAGCACGTCAGATCGATGGCGGAGACGTTGGCCATGATCGAATTGAACACGCCGGCGCCGCCTCGGCTGGTCGTATAGACGCGCCGCCAACCACCGCCGGTCTCGACGATCTGGGCTGCCAGATTGGCATTTCCACTCAGCAACGCATGCCGGACCGCAGCGTCGAAATCGCCCTGCGTCTCAAACCAGCGTGCCGCGCGTTCCAGCACCGGTTCGGCGTGGTACCCCCTCCGCGCCGCTTCCTCTTTGAGGAATGTGTTGAAAACAGGATGATAGCGGATCCAGCCGCCACCGCCGGCAAGAACCGCTACCGGCAAAGCGTGATCGCCCATCCGCCCGAGCAGATCAGCGAATTTCGCATCGGCAAACACTGCCTCGACAAGATCCCGGTTGACGGCTGGGAAAGGCGCGGTTTTCAGCAGCAATTCCTGCACCTCGGGCGGCAGATTGGCGAAGACCTGCTCCGAGAGATAGCTGCCCATCTCGGCATTGCCGCCGTCGAAAGTGGAAAACAGCGCACTGCCATCGACATTTTCGGCGATCAGCAACCGGATCATCTGCAGCGCCACCGCCCAGCCTTCCGTGCGGCGGTTAAGGTCGACAACCTGCTCACGGCTGACATTTGCGCTCTGACCGGCAAAAAACTCTTCGGCCTCCTGATCGGTAAAGCCGAGTTCAGCAATATTGACCTGGCGGAACTCGCCCTTCAGCCTAAGAGCCGAGATCGGAAAACGAGGTGGAGTTCGGGAAATCAGCACCAGTTTCAGGTGGGTCAGGCTGGGGTCGCCGAGCAGGCGGGCGACGATAGCCTCGGTGCCATCCGTCTGGGCAAAGTGATAGTCGTCAAGAAAGAGGATGACCGGCTCGGTAAACTTGCGGATTCGCGTTTGCAGCACCGATAGCAGCGAGGCGACCGTCATGCTGCCGTCGACACCGGCGACATCTTCAAAACGCAACGCACTGACCGCCTCCAGCAGCAGCAGCAGAAATTGCGTCTGGTCTCCATAATCGTGATCGAGTGCGAGCCACGAAATACTGCGGCCTGCGGTGCGCAGCACGTCGAACCATTGCGCGGCAAGCGACGTCTTACCATAGCCAGCAGGTGCAATGATCGTGGTAACGCGCTTCAAGCCGCCGGCGGCAAGATGAGACAGAATCCCGTTGCGCCTGATCGCGCTCTGTGTGCTCACCGGTGGCTGAAATCGCAGGGCAAAGTCCATGAGGAAAACCTGCTATTTCGCAGGCATTTTGGCAAGCCTATTTAGCAGTTATTGAAGGATAACAAACAGTTCAACCTTAAAAACGAGCGATTTCCCAAGAAAAACCCATAGATACACTAGGGTATTGACGAAACTACTAAATTACTAATTCGACGCTATTGGCGAGCTGAATACCGGTATGCACCAAGCCCGTCGTCAGACAAAACCGGCCCTTGATCACCCTTCCTGCCGGGAAGTCGCCGCTCAGCCGAGACAGCAGCTCCGCAGTGAAGCCCCCCTCCCCGGGCAAGAGCCTGATCAGCGCATCTTCAAACCAGAACATTTTCCCAACCAGAGGGTAAAGACATTTAAAGAGGCTCTCCTTCGCAGAGAAAACGAGCGTGGCATACAGTTCCGGTGCAAAGGGGCTGCCGACCGAAAACTTGTCTTCCGGGCCGCAAATACGGGCGCGCACATTGTGCATGACCTCTGCCGTCATCACCTGCTCGGTATCCATGCCGATACCGGCAAACCGGCTGGCCTTGCCGACCGCTGCAGCCGCAAACCCATGGGTATGGGTGATCGAGCCAACCAGACCTTGAGGCCAAACCGGCTGACCATGGTCGCCTGAGGATACCGCCGTGCCCTGCTGGCCAGAACATGCCGCGATGGCCTGCATGGCGCAGAGCCGTCCACCAACGTACTCCGCTTTGCGCTTGGCAACTGCCTTCGCCATCTTCTCAGGAAGCGTCACGCCGACCTCGGTCGCGACGCCATCGGTGAAGGCATCGGCGCGGAATTCAACGGCTCTATGGGCAATATCGCCATCGAAAAGTGCTGGTAAGGAGCATGAGGAATACATAGTCACCTTTCGGCATGGGAATCACAGCGTGATCGCTTCAAATAGACCGCCGGCTGAGCTTTTTGAATATGGGACGAACCCCGGAGGGTTCGCATATAAAAATCAGAGTGGTTGCTGGAGCAACAGCTCCTCGGCCTCCTCCCGCTTCATCGCCAGAACCTTTTGCGCCAAATCGTAGCCGAAGCCGTTGCGGGCCATGCCGGATAGCTCCTTGTTGCGTTGCCGCTCGTCGCCGTCATTGCGGCGAAATGGACCGTATCCGCGCTTGCGGGCAAATCGGATAGCGCCAGCGAGATCGTCAACCTCCTCCAAGGCCGCCTGCGCAATGTCGCGATCTATCCCCTTGCGCTGCAAAACCTGGGCAATCGCCCGCTTTGACTTGCCGCTACGCGCTGCCGATTGCGATTTGATCTGTGCATAGGCGTCATCATCCAGCGCCAGCATCTGCCTGCCGAAACGCACGGCCTCCTCTGCCAGTACCGCGACTGTCTCGGGCTCAATCTCTTCGTATTTCTTGCGCGCTTTGCGCGACACGGCATCGCGCAACTCCTGCTCGCTCATCATCCGTCGCGACAGGCGATAGGCGGCCGAATTGCGCGCCCAGGCCAGCATGCGCGGCTTGGGCTGCAGCGGATCAGCATCGGTTGGCGGTTCATCAGAAGCATCAGATTGGCTGGTCATTGCACCGCGCGCCGGGCGAGAGCATCGCGCCGAAAATCGGAATCGGCACGATCCTCTATCTGTTTGTTTACGCATCGGATTTTCCCGAAAACCGGTTCCCAGTTTTCGGTCCGATACCGGATATCTCTTGTTGGCATCATGGCTGACCCTATATCACCTGACATTGCAACAGGACAGGACGGAACCGTTTCTTTCAGCCTCCTGCCTTGCGCCATAATAAAGGACAATGCACCATGACCCAATTCCAGAACCATCAGATCCGCCTGGCGTCTCGCCCTACCGGCGCGCCGACCCCAGACAATTTCAGGATCGAAACGGCTGCAGTGGGTGAACCCGAAAGTGGCGAAGTGCTGCTACAGATCCTTTATCTATCGCTCGATCCCTATATGCGTGGCCGGATGAGTGATGCCAAGTCCTATGCCAAGCCCGTCGAGATCGGCGCGGTGATGGAGGGAGGCACTGTCGGCCGGGTCATCCAGTCGAAGCACGACAAATTCAAGGAAGGCGATATCGTCCTCTCCCATTCCGGCTGGCAGAGCCATGCGATTGCCAAGGGCGACACGCTGCGCAAGATCGATCCGTCGATAGCCCCGGTCAGCACGGCGCTCGGCGTGCTCGGCATGCCCGGTTTTACCGCCTATGCCGGCCTGCTCACCATTGGCAAGCCGAAGGCCGGCGAAACCGTCGTCGTGGCGGCGGCGAGCGGCGCTGTCGGCTCTGCCGTCGGCCAGATCGCGCGGATCAAGGGGGCACGCGCCGTCGGCATCGCTGGTGGAGCAGACAAATGTGCCTTCGTGAAAGACGAACTGGGCTTTGATGCCGTTGTCGATCATCGCGCGCCAGATTTCGCAGAAGCTCTGGCAAAGGCATGCCCCGATGGCATAGACGTCTATTTCGAAAATGTTGGTGGTGAGGTCTTCAAGGCGGTGTTCCCGCTGCTGAATTCCTTCGCCCGCATTCCCGTCTGCGGCCTGATCGCTCAGTACAATCAAAAGCTGGAAGAAGCACCCGGCCCCGACCGCCTGCCAATGGCCATGCGTGACATCCTGACCAAGAGCCTGACGGTGCGCGGCTTTATCCAGCACGAATTCGTCGACCAGTTCCCGCAATTCCAGAAGGAAGCGCCGGGCTGGATCAAGGACGGAAAACTGCGCTACCGCGAAGACGTCGTGGATGGCTTGGAAAACGCCCCTGAAGCCTTCATCGGCCTATTGCGTGGCAAGAACTTCGGCAAATTGCTGGTACGCGTATCCGAATGATGCCCGACTAGAACAGCACTCACTCTCCGGCGGCAAAATCAATAAGCTTGTCGCCGGAGAGCCTGTAGCGGATCCACTCCGTCTGCGGCTCGGCGCCGATGGCGTCATAGACCCGGATCGCCGGCTCGTTCCAATCCAGCACGCTCCATTCGAACCGGCCACAGCCATTGTCGACAGCAGTCTTGGCGAGATGTCGCAGCAGCAGCCGGCCAGCACCACCGCCTCGATGGGCGGGATCGATATAGAGATCTTCCAGATAGAGCCCCTTACGGGCCTGCCAGGTCGAATAATTGTAGAACCAGATGGCGTGCCCGACCGGCACGCCCTGCTTCTCCAGGATCGCGGCATAGGCAACGGCGCCGGCGCCAAACAGAGATTCGCCTAGGCTCTCGATTGTCGCCTTCACCTCATGTTCGGCTTTTTCGAACACAGCGAGATCCGTAATGAAGCGCAGGATGACCGGCACGTCATCAGGCCGGGCGGCGCGAATGGAAAATGTCATGAGGCAACCCCAAAAAATAAAGGCAGGCCGTTGCTGGCCTGCCTGATATGGTTTTTCGAATAAAGCTGCTTATTGGAAGGGCATCCACCAGGACTTGTTGGAATTGGACATTTCCGCTTCCTTCTGGCGACGCTTTTCCTTCTTGGCTTCCGGCTCGCCCAGATCGCTCAGCTTGGCTTCGTCGATCTGGCGGTAGGAATCCGGCGGGTCCGAGAGAACGCGGCGCTGATCGAGATAAGCGCCCTTCTGGATCTTACGGGCATCGCGGAAGGCCTGCCATTTCTGGGTTTCGGTCATCGTGCCGTTGGTGCCATTGCCCTCGAGCAGTGGCGAGCGATAGCTCTGGTTGCCGCGATTGGCATCGGCTTCCGCCACCAGGCGAGACCGCGTGTCCTCAGGGCTTTCGACCCAATCGGGATTATCCTTGCTGGCAATCGATTGCTGCGGCTGGACGAGTTCAGCGGTTGCGCCCTTCGGGGGCAATACCAGATCCGGGCGCGGATTGTATTTCGTCGTCGAGGCCGGTTTCTTGCTGCCGATTGATGCAGCAGAGCCAACGTCGTCCGCCAACTGCTCCATAGCGGTCTTGTCCGTACCATAGGTCGGTCCGCTCGTGCAGCTGCTCAAGGCAGAGCAGGCAGCAAACATGCCAACGAGAACCATCCGTGCCTTAACCATCAATACCTTCCAGCCTTTTTCATATTCCGGATCCAAAGTTCCGTGCACTGCGCCGTCCCGTCATCGCATCGACATCATGTCGGCATCAGAACAACAGCATCGACGTCGCATCATGGCTTCAGATCGGAACCTCCCGCGCGCCTTATACAGCAAGCGCAAGGGAACATCAAATAGACCATAGCGGCGCCGTATAGAATAGTCTTAGCCGCCTACTTCCGCCTGGAAGAAAATTCCGGCCAATTTCAGGCAGGCTTTACCGGATGACAAGCGAAAGCGCAAATCATCCGGTAAATCGTCATGGTCAGGCAACGCCCAATTCACGCAGCGCTGCCGCATCGCGGGCCGAGACATCGGGATAGTCTGGATCGGAGCCGACATCAGAGGTGATGCGCCAGGAGCGTGCGCATTTGCGACCTTCGGCAAGCTTGGGCTCAACCGAGACGCCAGCCACTTCGGGCAGCCGGAAGGCATCTTCAGGGCCCCCGTCTGCGACCAAAGAGATGCCCGACGTGATGCAGATTTCCGCAAAATCCTGACCATCGAGTGCAGCCAGAAGTTCGGCATCGGCAACATGCACGACGGGTGCAGCTTCCAGCGAGGAGCCGATCCGCTTGTCCTTGCGCTCCACTTCCAGTGCGCCGGTCACGACACTGCGCAGCTTGCGGATCTTGACCCATTTGGTCTCAACAGCAGCATTTAGCCACTCCGTCGGGATGGACGGGAACTGTTCCAGATGCACCGATTCTACCTGCGGGTTGCGCGACAACCAAGCTTCTTCCGTCGTAAACGGCAGCATCGGTGCCAGCCAGAGAACCAGGCAATCGAACAGCTTGCGGATCACGAACAGCGCCGCACGCCGACGCGGCGAAGACGGGGCATCGCAGTAAAGCGCGTCCTTGCGGATGTCGAAATAGAAGGCCGAGAGCTCGACATTGGCAAAGTCGGTCAACGCGCGGGTGATCTTCTTGAACTCGAAAGCGTCATAGCTTTCGCGCACCAGCACATCCAGCTCGGCCAGCCGATGCAGCATCAGCTTTTCCAGCTCCGGCAGTTCTGCATAGGCAATGTCGTCGCCATGGTCGTGAGCGAGCGTGCCGAGCATCCAGCGGATCGTGTTGCGGATCTTGCGATAGGCATCGATATTGGTCTGCAGGATGGTCTTGCCGAGGCGCTGGTCTTCACCGTAATCGGTGCTCATCACCCACAGACGCAGGATATCGGCGCCCGACTGCGCCATGACGTCCTGCGGCACGACTGTGTTGCCGAGCGATTTCGACATCTTGCGGCCGTCTTCCGCCATCGTAAACCCGTGGGTGACGACAGCGTTATAGGGCGCACGGCCGCGCGTCGCGCAGCTTTCGAGCAGCGACGAATGGAACCAGCCACGATGCTGATCCGAGCCTTCGAGATAGACATCGGCCGGCCATTTCAGGTCGGGGCGGTCTTCCAGCGTGAAGGTATGGGTCGAGCCCGAATCGAACCAGACGTCGAGAATATCGCGCACCTGGGTCCAACGATCCTGATCGTTACGCCCTTCCAGGAAGCGCTCCTTGGCGCCATCGGCAAACCAGGCATCTGCACCTTCGGCCTCGAAAGCCTCGACGATGCGGGCATTCACGGCCTCATCCACAAGAATCTCGCCCTGTTCATCAACGAAGATGGCGATCGGAACGCCCCAGGCGCGCTGACGCGACAGTACCCAATCCGGACGATTCTCGATCATGGCCCGCAGACGGTTCTGGCCACCGGCCGGCACGAAGCGCGTGTCATCAATGGCACCAAGCGCGCGCGAACGCAGCGTCGAGCCATCGCCGAGGTCCTTGTCCATATAGACGAACCATTGCGGCGTATTGCGGAAAATGACAGGCTTCTTCGAGCGCCAGCTATGCGGATACTCGTGCTTGATCCGGCCACGGGCAAATAGGTTGTTAGCCGCGATCAGCGCCTCGATGACCCGCTTGTTGGCATCACCCTTCTTGCCGTTGTCGTCCATGACGCGAGCCGCACCGCCTTCGGCCGATGGGCCAAAACCGGGCGCGTCTTCGGTGTAGAAGCCATCATCGCCAACCGTGAACGGGATCTTCGTGGAAATGCCACGCGCTTCCAGCTCACGGGCATTGGCCATCCAGGCATCAAAGTCTTCGCGGCCGTGCGACGGGGCGGTGTGGACGAAGCCCGTGCCCGCATCATCGGTGACGTGGTCACCGTCGAGAAGCGGGACGGCGAAGTCATAGCCGAGGGAGGCCAGCGGATGGGCGCACGTGATGGCAGCCAGTTCCTCAGCAGTTACCTGCCGGACGCGCTTGAATTCCAGCTTCGCTTTGGCAAAAGCATCGGCAGCTAGCTTATCGGCAAAGATCAGTTTCTCGCCCGGTTGCGGACCAAAGTCATTGGCCGACGCCGTGACTTCGTAAAGAGAGTACTCAATCTTTGAAGAAAACGAGATCGCGCGATTGCCGGGGATAGTCCATGGCGTTGTTGTCCAGATGACGACAAAAGCTCCTAGAAGCTCGTCCGCAAGCTTTGCTTTTTCTACTTGCGCTGCAGCAACATTTTCAGAATCGCCAGCTGTCACCCCGACCAATCCGGTAGTCCGAATTGCTCGCCGCACCGGAAACTTCACCCAGATCGTGTCGCTCTCGACCTCGGCATATTCCACCTCGGCCTCAGCCAGCGCCGTGCGTTCCACCACGGACCACATGACGGGCTTGGAGCCGCGATAGAGCTGGCCGCTCTTTGCAATCTTCAAGAGTTCGCCAGCGATCCGCGCCTCGGCGTGGAAATTCATCGTGGTATAGGGATTGTCGAAATCGCCTTCGATGCCGAGACGCTTGAAGTCTTCGGCCTGAACCTTGATCCAGCCGGCCGCAAATTCACGGCATTCCTTACGGAATTCGTTGATCGGGACCTCGTTCTTGTCCTGGCCCTTTTCGCGGTACTTTTCCTCGATCTTCCACTCGATCGGCAAACCGTGGCAATCCCAGCCAGGCACGTAGTTGGCGTCAAAGCCTCGCATCTGGAAGGAGCGGTTGATGACGTCCTTCAGGATCTTGTTGAGCGCATGGCCGATATGGATCGTGCCATTAGCGTAAGGAGGACCGTCGTGCAGCACGAATTTCTCGCGGCCGGCGGCGGAGGCGCGGAGCGTCTTGTAAAGCCCCATCTTCTGCCAGCGCTCGACGATTTCAGGTTCCTTCTGCGGCAATCCGGCGCGCATGGGAAAATCGGTCTGCGGCAGCGCAAGCGTTGCGGAATAGTCTTTTTTGTCAGCGGTATCGGTCATGATCTAGCCATTGAAGGGGTGCGAGCGCACCTGGAAAAAGAGAAAATCGGTGACACAGCGCGCGATGGGACGCGCGCCGAAAACCCGGACCCTCCTGCGGCTCTCAGCGCGCGCGGAAGGCCGGGCCAATAATTCGCCCAGAAATTCTGATGGCTATGGTCGACCGGACTGTTCTCATGATGGCGTTTGTTTAAGCGGTTTCCCTTTGAAAGAGAAGAGGGAAAGCGAAAGCAAAACGACAAGGCGGACGCAGCCGCCTTGTCTACCTTTCAAGCGGCTTCTCAAGCCCGCGCCGAAGCCTTGGCAGGCGTGACGAGATTGACCAGCACGGCCACGGCGATATTGGCGAGAAGGGCCAGAATACCGATATAGATCGTGAAGGACGCACCGCCGAGGCTCATGGTGTGCAGCGGCTTCAACCCGTTCAGCCACACCAGCCAGGTGCCACCGACAAAGCCGACGATCCAGCCTGCCAACAGCCCCGGAGCCCGGAACCAGTTGGAGAACAGGCCGAAGATCAGGGCCGGAAGGGTCTGCAGGATCCAGATGCCGCCGAGAAGCTGCAGGTCGAGCGCAAACTGGGTGGGCAGGAAGACGATGACCAGCAGTGCGCCAACCTTCACCACCAGCGAGGTGAGCTTTGCCACCTGCGCTTCCCCAGCATTGGAGATATCAGGATTGACATAGGCCTTCCAGAAATTGCGGGTGAAGAGATTGGCGGCACCAATGCTCATGACAGCCGCTGGCACCAGCGCGCCGATGGCGATCGCCGCAAAGGCAAAGCCTGCGAACCAGGCGGGGAACAGCGTCTGGAACAGCATCGGCACCACATCGTTCGGCGTCGCCGGTTTGATCCCGGCGGCATGGGCCATGTAGCCGAGCAGAGCGAGAAGGCCGAGCAGCAGCGTGTAGGCCGGCAACAGCACGGCATTCTTGCGGATCGTATTGCCGCCATTGGAGGCGAAAATGCCGGTCAGCGTGTGCGGATACATGAAGGCCGCGAGCGCCGAGCCGAGCGCCAGGGTCGCATAGGCCACATACTGGCTGCCGCCGAGCACAAGACCACCGGAGCCCTTGGCCTGGAAGGCCGCATCCGCGCTGGCAAACACATTGGCATAGCCGCCGAGCTTCATCGGGATTGCGGCGACCGCAACGAGCACTACGATATAGATCATGATGTCCTTGACGAAGGCAATTAACGCAGGCGCCCGCAGGCCGGCCGAATAGGTATAAAGCGCGAGGATGAGGAATGACACCATCAGCGGCACTTCACCATGCAGGCCAAGTGCCTTCAGCACCGCCGCCATGCCGACCAACTGCAGGGCAATATAAGGCATGGTGGCGATGACGCCTGTCAGCGCTACCACCAATTCCAAAGCGCGGGATCCGTATTGGCCATGCACGACATCGCCGGCCGTCACATAACCATGCTCCTTGGCGCGACGCCAGAGAACCGGCATGACCAGGAAGACGAAGGGATAAACGATAATCGTATAGGGCAGAGCGAAGAAGCCATAGGCGCCAACGGCATAAACCAGGGCGGGAACGGCAATGATGGTATAGGCGGTATAGAAATCGCCACCGACCAGGAACCAGGTGATCCAGGTGCCGAACTTACGCCCGCCCAGACCCCACTCGTCGATATGAGCAAGCGTTTCCGGCTTGCGCCAGCGCGCCGCGACAAAGCCCATGACCGTGACCAGCGCGAAAAAGAAGGCAAAGACAGCAAAGGCTGTCGGATCGACATCAGTCATCATGGCGCATGCTCCTGTAGGCAATAAAGATCAGGAGCGATGTCAGGGGCACCCACATCAACTGATACCAGTAGAAGAACGGAAACCCGAACAGAACTGGTTCCCGGACATTATAGAACGGCACCCATAACAGGCCGATATAAGGTATGACCAACAGCCAGCAGGCTGCCGTCCAAATACGTTTTGACATGAAACCCTCTCCCGAACCGGCGTGGACGCAACTGCATGGCGCGCCTCTCCGCTCTATCGATCATTTCCGATTCACCGCTATGTCGCAACCGGCAAATCTTAACAGTCGGTTCGGGAACAGGGGCTTACCCGCGTAAGACCAGCGCCCCGTCCCTGCCCTGCCCCGCGATCAGTGCAGTAAGCCATTCGGCGGAGGGTTTCGAGGTTAGCGCCAGCCGATCGAGGGCGGCAACAACCGGCATCCACGCCGCATCCTCCTGGTTAAAAGCCACTGTCTGCCCGCCGGGAAAGGATAGTGTCAACACCGGAACGGTGCCGGCATGAATGTCAGCGTCATAGGCTACGATTCCGGCGACGTGCGAAGTGGCAAGCGTTCGGCGTCAACAACGATGTCATCGCCATCCATTAGGGGCGATGGCCGATTGCCTCGCAACTTGTCGAGCACCAGATCGTTTATCCTGTCGACCAGTCGCATTATCTCGCTGCCAGCCACCGAGATGTCAGAACGCGATTTTGCGATCGAGTTCGCCGAGCGGCGTGACGCCTGCCAGAACGGCTCTAGCCTCTTCTTCGTCACGGCGGATCTGGGCGACGAGCGGGTCGAGGCCGTCGAACTTCCACTCATCGCGCAAGTGGCTGAAGAAGGACACTGAGCAGGTTTCGCCATAGAGGTCGCCGCCAAAATCGAAGACGTAGGTCTCTAGCAGCGCGGCGCCGTTTTCGGTCACCGTCGGGCGGTAGCCGAAGCTTGCAACGCCTCGGTGCAGGCTGCCATCGGCCCGGTGCAGATGCACAGCATAGATGCCGGTGCGCAGGGTCGTTTCCGGCGCCAGCGCCATGTTGGCGGTGGGAAAGCCCAGAGTACGGCCGAGTTGCTGGCCCTTGATCACTTCGGACGCAACAGTGAAGCGATAACCGAGCAGGCCGGCCACTTCGGTAACGGCACCTTCGGCCAGCAAGCCACGGATGCGGGTCGATGAGACGACCCCGGCGTTTTCATCCCTGAAGGCATCGAGCAGCGTGACGCCAAAGCCGTATTGCTGGCCCTTTTCCATCAGAAAAGCCGGTCCGCCTTCGCGCCCCTTGCCGAAATGAAAATCGAAACCGGTGACAACCTCGGTTGCGCCCAGCCATTCCACCAGCACGGTGCGGACGAAATCATCGGCAGAACGCTGCGAAAATTCGCGGTCGAACGGATATTCGATCACCGACTGAAAGCCCATCGCTTCCAGGAGACGGGCTTTCAGGGGCGCAGCCGTCAGGCGAAAGACAGGATTTTCCGGATTGAAGACAGCGCGCGGATGCGGCTCGAACGTCAGGACCAGCGCCGGTACGCCGCGCTCGCGGGCAAGATCCAGCGCCCTGTTCAGCACCGTCTGATGGCCGCGATGCACGCCATCGAAATTACCGATGGCAACAACCCCGCCCTTGAGACTGTCAGGCAGCGGCGTCTTTTTCTCGTTGCGGTGAAAAACGGTCATGACTCTTTTAGGTCCTATTTCCGGTTAGGCCAACCGGGGCATCCACCACTTCGGCGCTGCCGCTTCCCGCTCCAGGTAAGCGTTCAGCATAGCCTCGTCGGTCTTGCCGTTCTGTGTGTATTCACCAGCATGTATACCGCCGCTGACATAGAGAAGGTCAAGACCGAAGCTCAGCGCACCGCGCACATCGGTGGGCATGCCGTCGCCGACCGCAATGATCCGGCTGCGGTCGATCTCGGCGCCCCGGATTTCCTGTGCTTTCGCAAGAGCCGCTTCGTAAATCGGGCTATGTGGCTTGCCGGCGTAACGCGTTTCACCACCCATCTCCACGTAGATCGCCGCCAATGCGCCAGCGCAAGGCACCAGCTTATGCCCCCGTTCCACAATCAGATCAGGGTTGGCAACAATCATCGGAAGGCCACGCGCGCTCAAGCCTTCCAGCATTGCGCGGTAGTCTTCCGGCTGCTCCTCTTCGTCATTGAACAAGCCCGTGCAGATGATGACTTCAGCCTCTTCCGCGGGAACCAGTTCGACATTGAGCCCTTCAAATAACGAAAGATCCTGGCTCTGGCCGATCAGAAAACCGCGGCGCGGGCCTTGTTCGATAAGCTTTCTGGTCACATCCCCTGACGAAACGATGGCATCATAGGCCGTTTCCGGGACGCCGATCTGGTCGAGCATGACTTTCACACGCTCGGATGGGCGCGAGGCATTGGTGATCAGCACAACGGAAACACCGTTGGCCCGGGCCTGCGACAGGGCTTCTCCAGCCGCCGGAAACGCATCGACACCATTGTGCAAAACGCCCCAGACATCCGACAGGATGACCTCGTAACCCTGTGTGATCTCGTTGAGCGTATCGATGCGCTGTGCCATGGAATCCGTCGCCTGCTGAAAGAACTGGCGCTGACATGGCAAAGCTAGGGCGCAATTGCAAGGGATTTACGGGAATCTTCGAGGGCTTTGACCGCCTCCAAGGCCAGATCAGAGCATCGCCAGATGCCACAGCAATCCAGCCGCAGCCGTCAGCGCAAGTACTGTGACCAAACCGACCCTCAAGCGCAGCAACAGCAGCGCAGAAGCGGCAAACAGAACCAGTGCGGGTATGTCGAGCGTATCAAGTTGTGGCCACCAGAAACCCGGAGCGCGATCGCCCGACCATAGATTGCTGAACGGGATCCGCTCCACTTTCGCAAACAGCACATGCAGCCCGAACCAAAGAGCGAGATTTCCGATTACGCCGACCACTGCGGCTGTGATGGCCGAAAGGGCGCCATCGAGCAGCCGGTTGCCTCGCAGCCGCTCGATCAGCGGCGCGCCAGCGAAGATGAACAGGAAGCTGGGCACAAACGTCGCCCAGGCAGTCAGAAACGCGGCTGTCAGACCCGAAATCATTGGCCACGTGCTGCCGGGATCGCGAAAGCCCGCGAGGAAGCCAACGAAAGAGAGAACCAAAACCAGTGGCCCCGGCGTGGTCTCCGCCAGCGCCAGACCATCGACCATCTCGCCGGGACGCAGCCATTGATAATGATCGACGGCAACCTGGGCGACATAGGCGAGAACGGCATAGGCACCGCCGAAGGTGACGAGCGCCATACGGACGAAAAACAGAAAGACGTCGGTCAACCGGCCGGACCTGTCGAAGGCCATGAGAAGCGCGAGCGGCGCGAGCCAAATGCAGATCCACACGACTGTCGACACCAGAACCCGCAAGACAGGCAACGGCGGTTTCGCCGGCATGGATTGCTCAGGTCCCGGTTGCCGCAACGCTCGCAAAAGACCGGCAAGTGCCGCCAGGAGCACAACGAGCGGAAAAGGCAGCGCCAGAAAAAAGAGGCCGAAAAAAGCCACTAGGGCTGTCAGGCGGTGGAAGTCGCTTTTTAGCGCGCGCTGACCAATGCGCAGCAGCGCCTGCAGCACGATGGCGAGGACCGCCGCCTTCAACCCGAAAAACAGACCAGAAACCCAGGAAATATCGTGATAGGCGGCATAGACAGAGGAAAGCCCGAGGATGACGGCAAGCCCGGGCAGTACAAACAGCAGGCCCGCGATCAGCCCGCCGCGAATGCCGCCATTGAGCCAGCCGATATAGGTTGCCAATTGCTGGGCCTCCGGGCCGGGCAGCAGCATGCAATAGTTCAGCGCATGCAGGAACCGCGCCTCCGATAGCAAGCGCTTTTCATCAACGATGATCCGATGCATTAGGCCGATCTGGGCCGCCGGGCCGCCGAAGCCGAGAAGGCCAATCGACCAAAAAGCAGCGCAAATTTCGCCAAGCGGCACATTGGGAGCATGGTCTTGCCCTATTGCCGTGTCAGGGAGCTCCGTCATCTGCCTGTCGTCCGTTTGCCGCATATAATTTTCGGAGCCCATCCTTGACAGTGCCGAGGACCGTGCTTATCTCCATGCCGCTAGCACTCGATCAGACAGAGTGCTAACAATATCCATGCGGGGCCGTTTCGGCCCGCGAATGTCATTTGATCGAGGGATTAGACGATGGCAAGCACGAATTTCCGCCCCCTGCACGACCGCGTTGTAGTCAAGCGCGTCGAGTCCGAAGAAAAGACCAAGGGCGGGATCATCATTCCTGACACCGCCAAGGAAAAGCCAGCTGAAGGCGAAATCATCGCTGTCGGCCCGGGCACCCGCGACGACAAGGGCACGCTCGTTGCTCTCGACGTTAAGGTCGGCGATCGCGTTCTGTTCGGCAAGTGGTCCGGCACCGAGGTTAAGCTCGACGGCGTTGACCTGCTGATCATGAAGGAAGCCGACATCATGGGCGTTATCGGCTGATTTAAGCCGAATACCCCTTCTTCCTTTTAGACAATTCACCAATGGGCTAGATGCCCGGGAGTTTGAAAATGGCTGCTAAAGAAATCAAGTTTGGCCGCACTGCGCGCGAAAAGATGCTGCACGGCGTTGATATCCTCGCTGACGCTGTGAAGGTTACGCTGGGCCCCAAGGGTCGTAACGTCATCATCGACAAGTCCTTTGGCGCTCCGCGCATCACCAAGGACGGCGTTTCCGTTGCCAAGGAAATCGAACTTGAAGACAAGTTCGAAAACATGGGCGCACAGATGGTCCGGGAAGTTGCTTCCAAGACCAACGACATCGCCGGCGACGGCACCACGACGGCTACCGTTCTGGCCCAGGCTATCGTGCGCGAAGGCAACAAGGCTGTTGCTGCCGGCATGAACCCGATGGACCTGAAGCGCGGTATCGATCTCGCCGTTGCTGAAGTCGTGAAGGATCTCCAGGCCAAGGCCAAGAAGATCTCCACCTCGGAAGAAGTTGCTCAGGTCGGCACGATCTCTGCAAACGGCGACGCACAGGTCGGCAAGGACATTGCCGAAGCTATGCAGAAGGTTGGCAACGAAGGCGTTATCACCGTCGAAGAAGCCAAGACCGCTGAAACCGAACTCGAAGTCGTTGAAGGCATGCAGTTCGACCGCGGCTACTTGTCGCCTTACTTCGTCACCAACCCTGAAAAGATGGTTGCTGACCTGGAAGACGCATACATCCTGCTGCACGAAAAGAAGCTCTCCAACCTGCAGGCCATGCTGCCTGTTCTGGAAGCTGTCGTTCAGACCGGCAAGCCGCTCGTCATCATCGCTGAAGACGTTGAAGGTGAAGCTCTTGCAACGCTCGTCGTCAACAAGCTGCGTGGCGGCCTGAAGATTGCTGCTGTCAAGGCTCCTGGCTTCGGCGATCGCCGCAAGGCTATGCTGGAAGACATCGCGATCCTGTCTGGCGGTACCGTGATCTCTGAAGACCTCGGCATCAAGCTCGAAACTGTCACGCTCGACATGCTCGGCCGCGCCAAGAAGGTTTCCATCACCAAGGAAAACACCACCATCGTTGATGGCGCAGGTCAGAAGTCCGACATCGAAGGCCGCGTTGCCCAGATCAAGGCTCAGATCGAAGAAACCACCTCTGATTACGACCGCGAAAAGCTGCAGGAACGTCTTGCCAAGCTCGCTGGCGGCGTTGCCGTGATCCGCGTTGGCGGCTCGACGGAAATCGAAGTCAAGGAACGCAAGGACCGCATCGACGACGCTCTGAACGCAACACGCGCTGCTGTTCAGGAAGGTATCGTTCCTGGCGGCGGTACAGCTCTGCTGCGCTCCTCCACGAAGATCACCGTCAAGGGTGTAAACGACGACCAGGAAGCCGGCATCAACATCGTTCGCCGCGCCCTGCAGTCGCTGGTTCGCCAGATCGCCACCAACGCTGGTGACGAAGCTTCGATCATCGTTGGCAAGATCCTCGACAAGGACAACGACAACTTCGGCTACAATGCCCAGACCGGCGAGTTTGGTGACATGATTGCCATGGGTATCGTTGACCCGGTCAAGGTTGTTCGCACAGCCCTGCAGAACGCAGCTTCGGTTGCTTCGCTGCTGATCACCACTGAAGCCATGATTGCTGAACTTCCTAAGAAGGATTCGGCTGGCGGCATGCCTGACATGGGCGGCATGGGCGGCATGGGCGGCATGATGTAATAGGGCGAAAGCCTTGTTACTCTGACCCATCTGGTTCAGAATTTGGAAAGGGTGGCCTTATGGCCGCCCTTTTTTCGTTCCGTTATCTGGACATGAAAAGGCGTGGCATGCGGCAAGCCTTTAAAAGAAATCTCTACTTACTTCTTGGAATATCCGAGCCGGCGATCATGAATCTGGCAGCCAGAGAAAGGCTAACGCCTGACGGCAACACCCAACGCAACCGAGTACTTCACATTTTCAATTTAAACGATTATAAGAAATCATTACCAATCGATATAGTAATTCCTTTTTAAAGGCTCCGATATATGAGCAACACCTTAGTCAGAAGGCCTCAAAGAAGAAAAGCGCTAGAAGAAGCGGATATGTTTGCGGGTTCGCAGCTATGTTTGGCGCGGAAATCTCGAAAGATGAGCCAGGAGAGGCTGGGGGAGCATCTTTCAGTGTCATTCCAGCAGGTGCAAAAGTATGAAAAAGGCAAAAATCGCATGACGCCGGGCATTCTTGCGGCGGCGGCTGATGTGCTCGGTGTTTCACCTGCCTTCTTCTTCAAGAACACCGATGGGCAAAGCGCCGAGCCGACTGTGGAAACCCTGCAACTTGCGACGCTGATGGCGAGTAAGGACGCATTGGAACTCAACGCGCTGTTTGCACGGATAGACGACCCTAAACTCCGGCATCATATTATTGGCTGCATGCGACAAGTGGTGGAGGCTTTTGCACCGCGACTGGACAGGTCAAACGGCTTTCAAGGAAAAATTGAGAGCGGACTTCCCTTCAGAAATGCTTGAGGCAATAATTTGTATTTTTTAATATATTTTTATCAAGTCATGGGGCGATAGATGTAGGATATCCTTTTTCTATATTATCAAGCTCCTGCAAAGCCATCCCTAATATGTATATCAAAAAATAATACTCGGATGACCTTGCTTTATTTATAAGTTTTCGGACGTCACTCTGCATTTTCTCGGCGTCGCGTCTATCGCCTTTAAGCGGCGCCCGTTCTCTTACAAAATCCGGCATTGTCGCTTCCCAACAGATTCCTACTGCATAATTTTTAAGTCGAGGTCGATTTAATGATAAATTATGTAGTATGTTTAAATATTTACGGTGCCATTTGATGAAACACATGGCGCTACAACAGCGCGTTCCGCTTGGCGTGCGCTTTCGGTCATATTGAGATGTTCGCGGGAAGATTGCAAGGGACTACGGGATTTCCCGACTTGACAGCTATGTAATAATTTTTTGCCGAAATGCTTCGGCAAGGGCGTGATGCCGGTTCACCGCGCTAAGCTTTATCCGGATATTGCGCATATGCTTCTCGATCGTCTTTTCCGAGAGGCCGAGGATCATGCCGATTTCCCAATCGGTCTTACCTTCTCCAAGCCATTTCAGCACCTCCTGCTCGCGCGCAGTCAGCTCGGCCGGCGCCGGAACCTTGCCGCTTTTGATTTCGATGGCTCGGGCAAAAGCAAGCGATGCAACGAAATTCAGCATGCCGCGTATATCAGGCGAGCAATCGATATTTTGCCCTGCAAAGGAAAAGCAAGCCACCCGCCCGTCAAGCGACATCAATGATGTCGACCATCCGTCCTTCAACTGATGATCCTTCGCATGGTCCATTACATATTTCTCGGACTCCGTTATTTCCCCTTTCTGCACGAAGTCTGACCACAGGAAGATAGGTTCAAGGTTTTTGACGCGCTTCACCGCTGGGTCGACAGAGGCATAGCCCTTTTCGACATATGTCTCTATCCATGCCTCGGGCCAGTTCGTAAAAAGGACATTGCAGATCTGCTCTTCCGGAGTGCTTTGCGGCGGAGAAACGAAGGCAGCGACGACATTGACGATGCCGCGGTCCGACACCGCATTTTGCACTGCTGCCGCCAGATCGAGGAGACTATGTTTTTCCTGTATGTCTTGAAGAAAAGAAAGAGTTTTAGCGAAGTCAGCCGCAGGCGATGCATTGCTCATTTCCAATATATCCTTTTAAAAACAGTATTTTTGTCAATCGCCTATCGAAAATCCCTGGACTTTACCCGGATCTCGTCCAGATGACGATAAGGGTCGTCAAGCGTTTTGGGAGGTGGCATTTTCAGTCTCGTGCGCGGATCGTGCGGCGGCGCGCCGTGATGGAATTCATCGCCACGCCCATGCGGCAGCGGAAACGGCTTATCCCGACCAGCAATTCCGGCAAGCTGCGACGAAAGATCCTCCAGATGGCGGACCACCAGATGCACCACCGCCCCTTCCCGCTGGATGTGGCCGCGCACGCCAAGCATGCCGGCGCCCAGCACGACACGGCGGAATTGCTCGAAAATCTTTGGCCAGACCACAAGATTGGCAATGCCGGTCTCGTCCTCGATGGTGATGAACATCACCCCCTTGGCAGAACCGGGACGCTGGCGCACCAGTACCATGCCGGCTATCTCGACCTTTGTCCGATCCCGGCGGGAAAGCGCTTGCGCGCAAGACAGGAATCCCTTTTGGCGTAAATCGTCGCGCAGAAAGGAAACCGGATGATCGCGCAGCGTCAGGCCGACATGGCCGTAGTCCTGCACGACTTCGCTGCCGGCCGTCATGGACCTCAGCACTACCGGCGGCTCGATCTGCTCCACCACAGGCCCGTTGCGAAGTGCGGCGGCAAACAAGGGCAAGGGCTCATCGGCCAGCCGCTTGATGGCCCAGAGCGCATCGCGTCGTGTCAGGCCAAGGCAGGACTGCATGGCGTCGGCCTCAGCCAATCTCACCAGCGCCTCCTGGGATACCCCTGCCCTTTGCCAGAGATCCTCAATCGAAACGAAAGGCTGGTTGGCGCGATTGGCCACCAAAAACCCGGCCGCTTCATTGTCGAGTCCCCGGACCATGGAAAGGCCGAGCCGCACGGCAAATACACCATTCCGCCCCTCACCTTCCAGCACGGTATCCCAGCGCGAGGCATTGATGCAGACCGGCAGCACAGTCACACCATGCTCCCTTGCATCGCGCACGATCTGGGCTGGCGCATAAAATCCCATGGGCTGGGAGTTGAGCAGCGCCGCGCAGAAGACATCAGGATGATGGCATTTCACCCAGGACGAGGCATAGGCAATCAGCGCGAAGGAGGCGGCATGGCTCTCGGGAAAGCCATAGGAACCGAACCCTTCGAGTTGTCGAAAGGTTCGCTCGGCGAAATCCCGTTCATAACCATTGGCAACCATACCCTCGATCAGTTTTTCAGCAAATTTGCTAACGCCACCCGTATGCTTGAATGTTGCCATTGATCGGCGCAACTGATCGGCCTCGCCGGGCGTAAAACCACCGCAGTCGATAGCGACGCGCATGGCCTGCTCCTGAAACAGCGGAACGCCTAGCGTCTTCTTCAAAACATTTCGAAGTTCCGGCTTCGGGTATTCTTCCTTTTCCTTACCCTGGCGGCGACGCAGATATGGATGCACCATATCGCCCTGAATGGGACCGGGCCGGACGATCGCTACCTCGATCACCAAATCGTAGAGACATTTCGGCTGCATACGCGGCAGCATGGCCATCTGCGCCCGGCTTTCGATCTGGAACACGCCGAGCGTATCGGCGCGGCAGATCATATCGTAGGTCTGGCGGTCATCAGGAGGGATATTCGCCAGCGTATAGCGCCCACCCTTATACTCCTCGATCATGTCGAAGCAGCGCTGCATGCAAGAAAGCATGCCGAGGCCGAGCACATCAACCTTCATGAATTTCAGGATATCGATATCGTCCTTGTCCCATTCGATCACCTGCCGGTCTTCCATCGCCGCCGGCTCGATCGGCACCAATTCGTCCAACCGGTCATGGGTCAGCACGAAGCCGCCGGGATGCTGCGACAAATGCCGGGGCGCACCGATGAGTTGGCGGGCAAGCTCCAGCACCAGCCGCAGGCGCCTGTCCTTGAGGTTGAGGTTCAAGCCTTCGATATGCTTTTCCTCAATGGCGTCAGACCAGCGCCAGACCTGCGACGACAGCGTGCGGATCAGGTCTTCCGGCAGACCGAGCGCCTTGCCAACATCACGCAACGCGCCTTTGGCCCGATAGCGAGTCACGACAGCGCAGAGCGCCGCCCGATCGCGGCCATAGGTGTTATAGACCCATTGAATGACCTCTTCGCGCCGCTGATGCTCGAAATCGACATCGATGTCGGGCGGCTCGCGTCGTTCGACCGAAATAAAGCGCTCGAACAGCAAATCCGATTCGCTCGGATCGATGGAGGTAATGCCGAGGACATAGCAGACGGCGGAATTGGCTGCCGACCCCCGCCCCTGGCAAAGAATATTTTCCGAGCGAGCAAACCCGACGATGGAATTGACCGTCAGAAAATAAGGCGCGTATTCCAGCTGGGCGATCAGGCGCAACTCATGTTCCAGCGAGCGACGCACCTTGTCGGGCACGCCCTCCGGATAGCGAAATTGTGCGCCTTCCCAGGTGAGCTTCTCCAGCGTTTCCTGAGGACTGAGATCCGCATGCAGCTTTTCCTCAGGATATTGATAGGCAAGCTCGTCCAGAGAAAATCGGCAGCGGGCGGCCAATGCCGCCGTGCGGGCCACGGCATCTCCATCGCGCGGAAACAGCCGATACATTTCCTCAGGAGGCTTCAGGTAACGGTCGGCATGCCGCTCGCGGCGAAAGCCGGCATTGTCGATCGTCACATTATGGCGGATACAGGTGACGACATCCTGCAGAATGCGCCGCTCCGGCCGGTGGAACAGCACGTCATTGGTCACCACGGTCGGCACATCTGCCGCCTCAGCCAGTTGCGACAGATGAAACAGCCGCAGTTGATCATTCGGCCGCCGCCGCAAGGTCAGTGCCAGATAGGCAAGGTCGGCAAAGCCCTGGCGCAAGCGACGCAGATGGTAGGCGCAGGTTTCATCGGCCTCGTCGGGCACCAGCACGGCGATAAGCCCTTCGCCGAAGGCAAGCAAATCATCCCAATGCAGCAGGCACTGCCCCTTGCCGGCGCGTTTCTTACCAAGCGACAGCAGGCGGCACAGCCGCCCATAGGCCGCCCGGTCCATCGGATAGACCAGCACGTTCATGCCGCAGGAAAGATCGAGGCGGCAACCGACGACCAGCCGCACGCCTGTTTCTTTCGCCGCCTGATGTGCCCGCACCAGACCGGCCAGCGAATGGCGGTCGGCTATGGCCAGTGCAGCAAAGCCCAGCTCCTTGGCCTCTTCGAACAATTCCTCACAAGACGAAGCGCCGCGCAAAAACGAGAAATGCGACGTCACCTGCAGCTCGACATACGGCCCACTCATGCGAAGATTCCATGCAGGAACCAGCGATGCGAGCCGGTTTCCAGATGCTCGCCGTCACCGGCGCGGAAAATCCAGTAACGCTCGCCGGCCTCGTCCTCGACACGGAAATAGTCGCGCACCGCCAGGGTCTCGGCATCGCGTTTCCACCATTCGCCAAAGATCCGCTCCGGTCCATCAGCAGCCCGCACCCGCCGCCTCTGGCCGCGCCAGGCAAACCAGACAGGCGGATGGTCAGGCAAAAGCGCCATGGTCTCGATCGGTTCGGGATGCGGCAAGAGCCGCGAGGGTCGTGGCCACTGCGTCTTCCAGCCCTGCCCCAGATCCGGCGCCAGCGGCGCCACCCGCTGCACGGAGCGCTCGGGCACATCGCTGGCGACAGGCGCCACCCGGTAAAGCCTGTTTTGCCCAACCCGATTGGCGAGTACGTCGAGCAGGTCGGAAAGATCCGGCTCATTGTCCTCTTCCAGCATGGATGTGGCTTGGCGCGGCTGCAACGGCTCGGCCAGACTTGCCGTCAGCACCATGACCTCAATGCCGAAGCCGGGATTGATCCGGTCGATACGATCGCAAAGCATCCGGGTCAGGCGCTTCACATCGCGCACCGGCTGGGCCATGCCGATCCGCACAGCCTGGCAGCGGCTATCGACACGGTGACACAGAAGATCGAGCCGCCGCGCACCCAGGCCCCGCGTTTCCAGAGCCGCACAAAGCGCGGTCACCAGCTTTTCAATGTAACGGGCGATGGTTTCCGCCGCCGAGATCGGCTCGGCAAACATTCGCCTGACATCAACAAGGTCAGGCGAGCGCACCGGATCGATCGGCTCCGCAACCATGCCTAGCGCCTGATCCAGCCGTCGGCCCAGTTGCGGCCCGAAACGCTGGATCAGAGGTGCGCGCGGCTGGGCCAAGAGATCGCCGATCCGCTCGAACCCCAGCAGGGCCAAACCGTCGACTATACATTTGTCCAAGCGCAGACCGGCAATCGGCAACGCTTGGAGCGCAGCCTGCTGGTCCTCCGGCCCGACGATGCTAATATCGCGCCTCGAAAACCGTGCCAGGGCATGGGAGGCTCCCCAAGTGTCTGAAATTGCGGCCCTTGCCTCGATACCCATGGCAGCAAGCCGGGCAATCAGACTTTCCAGCAGGCTGAGCTCCCCGCCATGCAGATGATCCGCGCCTGCCGTATCCATCACCAGACCATCCGGCAGGTCGGCCGCAACGAGCGGCGAGATCTGCTGCATGGCCCAAAGGGCGAGACGATGCAGGCCAAGACTATCGGCGGCCTCATCCGCCTCGCGGATCACAAGCCCCGCGACCAGGGCCTGGGCCTTGCCGATCAGCATGCCGCGCCTCAAACCGGCCGCCTCGGCGCGCGCGTCCAGAGCCGCCACCACGCGTCGGCTGCCGATCCGGCCCGACAGAACCAGCGGCCCCTCACACAGCGGCAAATCGTCTGGCAATTTTCGTCGCAGCCGGTCTGTCGGCCACCTTGGAAGGAAAAGCGATACAACCCTTGGCATCACAAGCCTCCACTTCGAATTCAGCACTTTCGCCACCGCGGCAGCGAACCAATTGCAAACGCCAGTGCGGCCTGCCAATGCCGGGAACCGGCAGAGGGGCGGACGGCAACTGGCCAATCCGCCAACGGGTCATCGATGCCGTTGGCTGACTGAAGACGTCATCAATGTCCCGGCGATGGCAACGGCGCAGCGCAATTGCCATCGTGCCCGACTTTTCCGAGGCCAGTTGCAGGCGGCGCGAGGCGATCATCGACAATTTACCGATTTCGGCCACCACGGCGGCAAGGCCGCCATGACGCAGGCCTTCCTCGAAACAGGTCATCAATGCCTTCTCATCTCCAGCATCGATGAAAATTACCCGGTCAGGCGACAGTCCCGCCTGTTCCAGCGCCGGCGCAAACAAATCCTGGCGCGTGACACACCACAAGACCTTACCGCTCAAGCGCGCCGCAATGCCCGCAACAAACAGGCCAGCGGCGGCGGCATGCGCGGCATCCACACCTGCGCCCGCCACCTCATGCAAGGCACCCAGCACTAGCCCGCCGCCGGCAAGCCGCCGATCGATCTCATTGACACCAAAAGGTAGAACCTGGCGGGTGCGGCTATGCTGCCCCTCCAGAGACTCAACCTGCCGGCGAAGCGCTGCCAGAGCAGAACTGGAAACGGGATCCGGCATGGCGGCAATCTTTCTCCTTCGGCGTTAGGTGACAGGAATGTTCTTTATTTGTTCCTGTTTTCGCCAATGAGTCAATCCCGATTCGGATTCAAAGAAAACGCCACCGTGGAAATTGATCGGTGCTGCAAACTGGATGAAATCAGGGCTGCAAAGCCCTCAGAAGCAGTCAGTTGAAATCAAAGGGTCAAAACATACCTTTCACGTCTCAAAATGCGCTCTTTAAAGAGGATATTCGGCAAAACTGTTTTCGATCAATCTTTCTTACGATCAAAAAATGACAGAAAATGAACCCAAGAATGCTCAAAACTAGTCAAGGTAACCGCAAAAAATCAGTTAATGCTTAAAAATGCCTTTTTTTAAAAGGCATTTGCGCATATATGAACGCTATTCAGCATTCCAAATCACAGTTGAAGCCCCCGACTCCTGGAGACCTATACGTATAATTTCGCAATCGTGATCATTTTCGCAGAACCCAATGAAGAGGCGCAGCTCAGATTCTACTGACTGATGCACATCAATCAGTGGATTGAAAGAGTTACAGTATTTTATATGCGCTCTACAGAGCGCATCTCGCTGTCAGCTACTCATTAAAAAGGGATCTGTAGAACAATCAATACCGTAACAAGAGACAGTCAATGTCCGGCGGTCACTGTGCTTGATCACAATATCGAACAGGCCAGCTGAACAATACTTCTGATGGGGAACGTCTTGTTTAAAATTGCAGATTTGAGAATGTCGCCTACATCGAAAAGGCTGGCTGACAACGACCCAGTGGGAACATGTATCCTGCCGTATGGCGTGGTCGAGGAGTGGACAGGCGATTTCAACAGCGGCGTCTTGAAACTCGGCAAACGCACCTCAATGTTGCATGGCCTGAGCTCTCCCGAATGCGGCCTGCTCGCGATCACCCGCTGCTATCCTCACAAGGATCGCACTTCTATCCTCGAGATATTCGAGAAGGCGGCCGCGAAAGCCTCCTCCTTCTGCTATTCCTCGATGATCGTCACCACCCCGCTGACGGCGCAGCCGGTGTTCTGTATGGGCCATTCAACCGTGGCCGAGAACAAATCCGGCTGCATTTCAGGCGTTTTTATCTTTCCGGCACTATCCTGACGGATCAGCCACCGAAAATGGTGCGCAACAAGTCGATGCCGCGATCATCAAAACTGACATCGCCCTGCTTGTTGCCCGGGCCGACCACGATGACCTTGCTGCCGATATCGGCACGAGCATAGAGATCCTCGACATCCTTGTTGTTCATGCGGATGCAGCCTGACGACAGGTTGAGTCCGATGGACCAGGGCTGATTGGTGCCGTGAATGCGGAAAATTGTATCCTGATTGCCCTTGTAGAGATACATGGCGCGGGCGCCGAGCGGATTGTCCGGTCCGCCTTGCTGCACGACCGGCAGGACATGGCCATGGCGCGCCTCGCGCACCCGCATTTCCTCAGGCGGGCGCCAGCTCGGCCATTCGACCTTGCGGCCGATCTTGACAACACCGGACCAACCGAAGCCGTCACGACCAACGCCGACGCCGTAGCGGATCGCACGGTTATTACCTTCAACCAAATAGAGAAACTTGTTGTTGGTATCGATGATGATCGTGCCGGGCGCTTCATTGGTGCTGAGCCGCACCAGCCGCCGCTTGAACTTGTCGGGAACCTCCCGCTTCATCATCTGCGGCGTCACGACGCTGCTGGCCGTCGAATTGGCGGGATCGTTGTTCCCAGGCGCCGCATGAACCGCAACCGGCAAGGCCAGCACGGCCGCCAAAACGGCAGCCATCGCCGCATTCTTCTTCGTGGTCAGCATTATTTTCCCCTCTCCACTTCGTAAAACAGATTATCCAAGCATTGCGCGGTTGCAAGCATACAGACAAAGATTTCCCACAGGACAGCGCCAAGCCAACGCACCCTCGGGCATCATTGAATCGCGTTGAATTTACATGACGATGACTTTGGTACCGACGGGAACGCGGCCGTAGAGATCGGTCACATCCTCATTGCGCATGCGAATGCAGCCTGAGGACACACCGTAGCCAATAGTCCACGGCGCATTGGTGCCGTGGATACGGTATAGCGTAGAGCCAAGATAAAGGGCGCGCGCACCGAGCGGATTTTCCGGTCCACCATCCATCCGGGCCGGCAGATAATGGCCCTTGGCCGCCTCACGCTCAATCATTTCCTTCGGCGGAATCCACTCCGGCCACTCTGTCTTGCGGGTCACTTTGTGCTCGCCGGCCCATTCAAAGCCTGGCTTGCCGACGCCGACGCCGTAACGGCGCGCCTGCCCACCCTCCATGACGAGATAGAGAAAGCGATTATTGGTATCGATGACCAGCGTACCCGGCTTTTCCTTGGTTTCGTAGGAAACCACCTGCGGCAAAAACTGCGGCGCGGTCGGTGTCGCCTGCCGGCGCACGGGCATGGCCGATGCCTGCTGCACGGCAGGCCGCAGCGGTGCCATCGCGGCCATGGGCGGGCGGGCCTGCTGCGGCACCGGTCGGGCGGCTGGTGGATAATAGGCCGAGCGGTAATAGACCGGCTGGGCAGGAGCGGGCTGCACGCGAGTGGCTTGGGCTGTCACTGGTGGAGCGCTGCGCACGCCAAGCTGAAGCAGCCAAGGTGCAGCCAGATCCGGGCTGACGACGACGGGCGGGCGGCTCTGATAGCGGTCATCAGCCATCGCCTTTCCAGCCCATACAGGCATCGCGGATAGCATCGACACGGCAAGGCCGGCTTTCAGGAAAAAACGCAGTGATGACATCGGCTAACCCCAACTCTCAATTCCATGTTCTTTGCCGATCAACCTGCCAGTTCCGCTTCTGCAAAATGGTAAACAGCCGTTCATTCAAATTGCAGAAAATCGGGAAAGCTTTCGTCAGGGTTAGTATTTCGTTTGAAAACAAAGTGAACAAATAGTAAACAAAATCACTAACGGAGGTTTGGGAATGGATACGGGACTGATTGCGGACGAGACGGGAGCTTTGCGCTGTTTCTGGCACGGTGGCCTTGCCGACTATCAGCGCTATCACGACGAGGAATGGGGACGGCCCGTCACGGATGATACCAGGCTATTTGAGAAGATCTGCCTCGAAGGCTTTCAATCCGGCTTGTCCTGGCTGACGATCCTACGCAAGCGGGAGAATTTTCGCGCCGCATTCGCCGGTTTCGACTTAGCAAAGGTAGCTCTGTTCGATGAAGCGGACATCGCCCGCTGCCTTGCCGATCCCGGCATCGTACGCCATCGCGGCAAGATCGTCTCGACCATCAACAATGCTCGCCGCGCGCTGGACCTCAAGGCGGAATTCGGCTCGCTTGCCGCCTATTTCTGGCGTTTCGAACCGGATGCGTCTGAACGGCCGGCCAGCATGGATTATGCAGCGCTTCGGGCCAATCCAACCTCTCCAACGTCGATCCGTCTATCGAAGGAATTGAAGAAGCGCGGATGGACGTTTGTCGGCCCAACCACCGTCTATGCCTTCATGCAGGCCATGGGCCTGGTCAACGACCATCTGGAAGGCTGCATCTGCCGCGAAAAGATCGAGCGGCTCAGAAACGAATTTTCTCGCCCGACCTGAGCGAGTACTCACTGAGTCAAAGCCAACTTGCTTCGGCGTGCTTCAGCCAATCGCAGCAACCAGATCTGGCAGGCCAGATATCTCGGCCAACTCACGGAAACGCGGCGCCTCGTCCGGCTTTTCGACATGTTCGAAAATCCAGGTAAGCTCGTGGGGCACGAACACGCCCCAGGCACCGACGGCAAGGGCCGGAACGATGTCGGACTTCAGAGAATTTCCGACCATCATCGCCCGCTCCGGCTCGTCGCCATGCTTTGAGAAAATCCGGCGATAGGTCGTAGCGGTTTTGTCAGAGACGATTTCCACCGCATCGAAATACTCGCCGAGCCCCGATTGCGCGAGCTTGCGCTCCTGGTCGAACAGGTCGCCCTTCGTGATCATCACGAGGAAATAGTGCCCCGCCAGGGTCTCCAGCACATCGCGCACTCCCGGCAGCGTTTCCACGGGATGGCTGAGCAGATCGCGGCCGATCGCCAGGATCTGGCTGATCACCGCGCCCGGCGCCCGGCCCTCGGTGATATCAAGCGCGGTTTCGATCATCGACAGGGTAAAACCTTTGATGCCGAAGCCGTAATGGGCGAGATTGCGTTTCTCAGCCTCCAGCAGGCGCTCGGAAATGTGTTCCGGCTCCGCATAATCGGCCAGCAGGGAACGGAAATGCTCTTCCGTCAGCCGGTAGAATTGCTCGTTCTGCCACAGCGTATCGTCGGCATCGAGACCGATCGTCGTCAGCGCACGCGTCATATCCTCCTCCAATGCCGCCCTTGCCCTCGACAACAGGGTCGAGAGTGCAGGCTGCCCCGGCAATCGGGACAGCCGCCGGCTGTTATTTGCCGTGGGCGTCAAGCCATTGCTGCATCATGGCAATCTCGCCTTCCTGGGCCTTGATGATGTCTTCGGCCAGTTTGCGCAGCTTTTCATCCTTGCCATATTGCAATTCCACCTTAGCCATGTCGATGGCCCCCTGGTGATGGGCGATCATGCCACGCACGAAATCAACGTCGGCATCACCGGTCATCGGCTTGGCCATGGCCTTGTGCATCTTGGCATTGGCCGCAAGAAATGCCTTGCTCGACGGTGATTTCGAACCGGCATCCGACGGCATCGATTTGGCCGGCATGCTGTGATCCATGCCTTTCATCGCGTCTTCGGCATTGGCAACAACAGGGGCGACAGTGGAAGCAAGCAGCAGGCTTGCAGCGATAACGATAGTTCTGACCATAACAGGTCCTTTCTGACTGTGAGGCTAAAGCTTCGGGCGCAGACTGAAGCCAGCGACCCGCAGTGCAATCCATGCGTCAGAGAAAGCGAGGCGGCGGCACCGGTGGCAGATGGCTGCGCGACGACAGAGGCCGCACTGCTGACGGCAAAGGCGCATCGCCGACCATAGGCTTGCCGTCGACACTCTGGAACGCCACAGGCAAAACCAGACAGGCGACGCACTGGCAGCACCCGGCGCCTGGATGGCCAGCCCGGCCTTGCCGGTGATCTAAGCAGCAAATATCCTTCAGATCGCCATGTGTTGCCACGTCCTGCATCGCCTTATGCGCAATAGGCATCTCATCATGCTGATGCACCATTGGAGCAGACGTCGCCGCCACGCTCTTGGCCATAGGTTGAGCCTCGGCAGCAAACGGCATCAAGCCATAAGCCACGGCAGCAAGGACCAACAGGAAGCGACGAAGAATAGCCATAGACAATAATCTATGCCGATCATCTCATCAGGCAAGCGCTTTCGCTCAGGCCTTCCGGCTTTTGAGTTGGCTTGCCAGATCCAGCCATTGCTGGGCACGCCGCGCCCAGGTGAAATGGGTGCGCACATGCTGCGTCCGTTCATGGCGTCTTGCCGAGGTCGCGGCTGGATCCCGCTTCATTGCCAGCAGCGCCTCGCTGGCAAAATCGATATAGGCTTTCACCAGGCCCGGATAGGACGGCGCCATCTCCATGAAATGCGCCAGGCCGTCCAGCACCTCAGGAAGGGCGCCAAGCCTGGTGGTGATGACGTCGGCCCCGCTCGCCAGCGCTTCGACCGCGCTGATGCAGAATGTTTCGGCAAAGGTCGAGGGATAGGTCAGCGCCGCCACATCCTTCAAGGCCACAGCAAGATCCTGCTGCGGCACGGATGAATGATAGCGGACGCCGTTCAGGTTGCGCGCCAGTTCGTAGAGATAGGCATTGGTATCCCCCTCCCCGCCCATGCCATAGACATTCATGCCCGAGAAGACTTTCAGCTCCGCCCCCGGCAAGCGCACGCGAATGGTGGGAAAGGCGGCGAGCAGGATATCGAGACCGCGAAACGGCGTGCTGGTATAGGTCAGCACCGGCGGCGCGCCGGTCTCATACCACGGCGCCTGCAAGGGCTGAGCCAGAAAGGCCGGCGACACGGCATTGCCGATCACCACAGCGCGCGACCGGTCGATGCCGAAGGTATCGGCATACTGGTTCAGCTGCCAATGGCTGACCATGACATAGGCGTCCCATATATCCCGCTCTGCAGCTGCGCGCAGACCGGCGACGGCGGGCTGGTCGGCGGCATGGTGGCAATAAATGACGATCGGAATATGCGGCGGCACGACCTGGCGAAACTTGACGCCGGCGGCAAGCGACACCACGACCACGACATCGAACTGATCGAAGCCCTCCCGACCGACGGTGCCTCCCAAAGCCAGACGCACCCCCCGGACCGTCCGCTCCGTAACCGGCTCATTCATCAAGGTGACGCCGGCGCCTGCTTTGACAAGTTCTTCGGCGAGATAGACCACGGCCGATTGCGTGCCGCCGAGAGGCGCTTTGAGAGGTGTTTTCGGGTCGTAGTCGCCGCCGAACGGATCGATAAACAGAAAATTCATGCCACCCCCCTGAGCATCGGCCGAAAACCAGGATTTCCGGATAAGCCAATGCGGAAACAAAACTTCAGCCGCCGGTCAAAAGCGCCCCTGCTCATGCAAAGGCTCTGACATGCTGATGCATCCTCGCCTTGAAAGAATTTCGAATATCCCAAATGCTCTAATGGCTTGAGATGTCCGAAACCGGAATATGAAGATCATTTCAATGACTCTTCATATCAATCACAAGCAGCATATATGACCTTGTGCTGAATGCGATAATCCTTGCTCTCTTCCCCAAGCGGCGCGACCGGCCAATCCCAACCGGCCACGGCAGGCGGCGGCTCGACACCGGCGAGAAGATCCGTCTTCTCGTGAACACTGCCTGTGCGATCGATGACCTCAAAAGAAATATCTGTAATCAGACAGGTGCTGGCGGCAACCTGCTTCAGTCCGTCGATATGCGCCTGTATCAACTGGGCCACCGCATCGTCAGGCATCGGCGCGGTTTCCGCCGCCAGCCGCTTTTTAACGCCCATGCCGATCTGCGAGAGCAGATTGGCCGAGACCACCAGATCCAGCCAGGGCACCCGCCGCAGGAAATCGAGCGGCTCGGGCACTTCGCAGGTCCTGAGAGCATCGTAGCCTGAGAGATCGCGCTCAATAAAGCGCACATTCTTCAGCCCCTTATAGGCCACCCATGCCCGAACGCTCGCGATATGCACCAAATCGACAAGTACGACCGTATCGAAAGCACGCGACAGGGCAACCACAGGCACATCACGCAACAGGCCGGAGCCAAGCACGACGACGGTGCGGCGGGGGGTGATCGCCGAGGCCGCCTTCAGGATCACTTGGTTGCAGTTGCGCTCATGTTCCGCCCAGGCAGAGGCGCACCGGCGTCCGCGCGACCAGAGATTGATGGAATAGCGAATAAAGGGTCGATGCTCTCTCGAGGTCATCCACCGTGTCGCCGCATAATTGAGTGCTTCAAAGATCATGGGCGGGACGCTAAAGCATTTCGAGGAAAAGTGTAAAACGGTTTCCCTGATGTGACGGGCGGCGGTTGCGCCAGGCTGACGTATCGCCCTGCGTGGGCTTTCGTCTTGCCCCCCTGTCTCGCATCCTCTAAGACACAGGCACCTTTGACCTTTGAAAATCCGGTGCCGATCATGAGCGAAAAAAATAAGAAGCCCCAGAAGCTGAAAGCCCGCCTGCCGCGCGGTTTCGTGGACCGGGAAGCCCATGACATCAGAGCCGTCAACGAGATGACCGCGAAGATTCGCGAAGTCTACGAGCGCTACGGCTTCGATCCTGTCGAGACGCCGATGTTCGAATATACCGACGCGCTCGGCAAATTCCTGCCCGACAGCGACCGCCCCAACGAAGGCGTGTTCTCGCTGCAGGACGATGACGACCAGTGGATGAGCCTGCGCTACGACCTGACCGCACCGCTCGCCCGCCATGTCGCCGAGAACTTCAACGACATCCAGCTGCCCTACCGCACCTACCGCGCTGGCTACGTGTTCCGCAACGAAAAGCCCGGCCCCGGCCGCTTCCGCCAGTTCATGCAGTTCGACGCCGATAGCGTCGGTGCGCCCGGAGTGCAGGCCGATGCCGAAATGTGCATGATGATGGCCGACACGCTGGAAGCGCTCGGCATCAAGCGCGGCGATTACGTGATCCGGGTGAACAACCGTAAGGTTCTGGATGGTGTGATGGAAGCCATCGGGCTCGGTGGTGAAGAAAATGCGGCGCGGCGGCTGAACGTACTGCGGGCGATTGATAAGCTCGATAAGTTTGGCCCGGAAGGCGTGAAGCTGCTGCTCGGTGAAGGACGCAAGGATGAGAGCGGCGACTTCACCAAGGGCGCCGGGCTGAACCAAGAGCAAACTGAAAAAGTCCTGTTTTTTGTCAGCATTCAAGATTACGCAGCCAGTGCAGCGGAATTGGCCGCCCTAGTCGCGGGAACGGCAAGAGGCGCAGAGGGCGTAGAAGAGTTGAATGCAATCGGGGCTCTCGTCGCTGGCGGAGGTTACGATTCATCTCGTATCAAAATCGACCCCTCTGTCGTCCGTGGCCTCGAATACTACACCGGCCCCGTATACGAAGCCGAACTCACCTTCGACGTCACCAACGAAAAGGGCGAGAAAGTCGTGTTCGGTTCGGTCGGCGGCGGTGGCCGTTACGATGGTCTCGTGTCGCGCTTCATGGGCCAGCCGGTGCCAGCCACGGGATTTTCCATCGGCGTCTCGCGTCTGATGACCGCCTTGAAGAACCTCGGCAAGCTTGGCACCGACGAGGTGATTGCGCCTGTTTTGGTCACCGTCATGGATGGCGATGTGGAAAGCATGGGCCGCTACCAGCGCTTCACCCAGGACCTGCGCAACGCTGGCATCCGCGCCGAGATGTACCAAGGCAACTGGAAGAAATTCGGCAACCAGCTGAAATATGCCGACCGTCGCGGCTCCCCGATCGCCATCATCCAGGGCGGCGACGAGCGGGCTGAAGGCGTTGTGCAGATCAAGGACCTGATTGAGGGCAAGCGGCTATCGGGCGAAATCACCGACAATACCGAATGGCGCGAAGCCCGTGTCGCCCAGATCATGGTGCCGGAAGCGGACCTGGTTGAAAAGGTGAAAGAGATTTTGGCCGCACAGGCGGAAGACCGGGAACGGGCGAAGTAAAAGCGGAAAGCCCCTCCCCAACCCTCCCCACAAGGGGAAGGGAGCGCGTTGTGCCGAGTCATCAGCTTGGCGACTTAATAAACGGCTGCAGTTGCGATTTTTAAAAGCGGATGGGCCACTATTCAAAGCGTTTGCCTTATGGAGCGAGCGGTCAGCCCCTCGCCTTCTCCCCACCTGTGGGGGAGATGCCGGCAGGCAGAGGGGGTATCCTTGCGCGAACGACTGCGGCGATTATGATCGGGAGGGCTCATCATTTTCAAGAGACCGCCTTGCAGGAAAGCGCCCCTATTCCCATTGCAAAGTGGAACGAGATGAAGAAGCTCGAAGCCTCCTGGTTTGACCGGCTGTCTACCGTTTACCTCATCGTTGGCGTGGCGGCACCATTGCCGCCAGCAGCCTCTCGTCATCAGGTGACCATAAACTTCCGCTGTTTGGCTTCGTCTTCTGGATTTTTCTGTCGATCGTGTTACATATATTGGCAAGGTTCTCTATTCTGGAGATGAGGCAATGACCACATTCGAGCAGATCTATACGCTCATGCCGCTCGGCCTGCTGGTCGTGGCTGGTGGCCTACTCGCCTATAAAAAATGGCAGCATAGCCAGACCCATCATTGACATAGGCGCCAAAGGATGGTGTTGCGGTTGTCCCGAATGCATCGGTAACTCGCCGGGATAATCAATGCCACTGATAAACATGCCGGATTTTGCCGGCGCCCTTCTCGATGATTTCTCGGCGCGCGGTGCCGCAAGGGTCGACACGCCGGTTATTCAGCCGGCAGCGCCGTTTCTGGACATGGCCGGCGAAGATCTGCGGCGGCGGATTTTCCTGACCGAAAGCGAAACTGGCGAGAGCCTGTGTCTGCGACCGGAATTCACCATTCCCGTTTGCCTCAGCCATATCGAGACCGCCACCGGTACGCCGAAGCGCTATGCCTATCTCGGCGAAGTCTTCCGCCAGCGCCGCGAAGGTGGCAACGAATTCTATCAGGCCGGCATCGAGGATCTCGGCGAGACGGCGACGGCCCGGGCCGATGCCCGCGCCATCAACGATGCGACCGGTATTCTGCACAAGCTGCTGCCCGGCCGCCCACTTGATGTTACGCTTGGCGATCAGGCGGTGTTCGAGGCGGTGGTGCGGGCGCTCGGCCTGCCCTCCGGCTGGCAGAAGCGCCTGATCCAGGCCTTTGGCGACAGCGCCCATCTCGATCAGCTGCTGAAGACGCTGGCAAGTCCGCAGACGGCGCAGGGGCTGGACCCGGCAGTCGAAACACTACTTTCGTCCAACGACGAAGCCGGGCTGATCGCGCATCTCGACCACATCATGCAGAACACCGGCTATTCCACCAATGCCAGCCGCAGCCCGCGCGAGATTGCCGCGCGGCTGAAGGAGAAGCGGGCGCTGGCGCAGACAAGACTGGACGGCGCTGCCCTGCTGCTGCTGCGCGAATTCCTGTCGCTGGAGCTGCCTCTGAGCGAGGCGGCGGCCGCGCTGGCCGGCTTTGCCGATGCCGCAGGGCTATCGCTAGGTGCTGCGCTCGCCGGCTTTGAAGCAAGAACCGCAGCACTCGCAGATCTCGGCATCGACCTGTCGCGCATCACTTACCGCGCCGCGTTCGGCCGTCCGTTGGATTACTATACCGGCCTGGTCTTCGAAGTGGCACAGGCCGGCGAAGACGCCGTATTGGCTGGCGGTGGCCGCTTTGATCGGTTGCTGACCTTGCTCGGTGCCAAAGACCCTATCCCGGCCGTCGGCTTCTCCCTCTGGCTGGACCGCATCGAACTGGCGAGGGCACGTTGATGACCATTACCATCGGGCTGCCCTCCAAGGGACGGATGAAGGACGATGCTTCGGCGATTTTCGCTCGCGCCGGGCTGACCATCACTGCCGTTGGCAATGACCGCTCCTATCGTGGCCGGGTCGAGGGAGAGGATATCGAGATTGCCTATCTCTCGGCCTCCGAAATCTCGCGGGAGATCGGCAATGGCACCGTCGATTTCGGGGTCACCGGCGAAGACCTGATCCGAGAAGGCCTGGCGGAGGCCGACAAGAAGGTCGAAATCGTCGCCCGCCTCGGTTTTGGCCATGCCGATGTCATCGTCGCTGTTCCCGAGATTTGGCTCGACGTCGACACCATGGCCGACCTCAGCGACGTCGCCCAGGAGTTTCGCGCCCGCCATGGCCGACGCCTGGCGATTGCCACCAAATATTGGCGCCTCACCCAGCAATTCTTCTCGCGCCAGCACGGCATCCAGCTCTATCGGATCGTCGAAAGCCTCGGCGCCACAGAAGGTGCGCCGGCCGCAGGCCAAGCCGATATCATCGTCGACATCACCTCGACAGGCTCGACCTTGAAAGCGAACCATCTGAAGATACTGTCCGACGGCGTGATCTTGCGCTCCGAGGCCTGCCTGGTGCGGGCGCGCAAGCCAGAGCATGAGGGAAATGCGAAAATTGCCGACCTCGTTGCCCGAGTACGCGCAGCTTTGTGAGCCGCAATTCAATCGGCAGACACAAAAAAGCCCGCCGGATGGTCTCCGGCCGGCTTTTTTGTTTGTGTACTCAAACCTCAGGCGAAGGCAGCTTTCGCGCCACGGCGTGCATCGAGCGAATATGCGCCAGCGCCAACCGTTGCCAGCAGGATATAAGCTCCAGCCAGGGTGAAATTCTTCATCATCATGATGCTGTTCAGCGTGTTGATCAGGCCAAGTGCCGCATCGGGCCAGCCGGGAACAGCAATCTGACCGCTGTGGAACATCACGGCGGTGAAGACGCAGAAAAGAGCAAGAGCCCAACCGACAATCTTCGTCTGGAAGCCAACCAGCACGCAAAGACCCGTCACGAGTTCGAAGATACCGGCGAGATAGGTAAGCACGTTCGCAGCTGGCAGACCGGCACCAGCAATCATGCCGGCGGTCCCGGCAGGATCAGCCAATTTGCCGAAGCCGGAAAGAATGAAAATGACGGAGAGCAGGATTCTGGCGATCAGCATGATCGCGTTACTGGTGTTGGACATCGGAGGCCCCTTTTGATTGCGTTAGCGCAAGGCGGTTCAAGTGATGCGCCCTTGTCCCACATCCCGACTGTTGCGAATAGATGGACAATAATTGACGTATCGTCTCCAATTTGACGACAATCATTTTCCCCGCGGCTTGGAGCAAGGCCGATTTTCGGTGAAGCAGACGGGAAGCTCGGTTGTCGTACCGTCAGAACCGTTTGCAGTTCAGGACACCGTCGCGTTCAACAGCCGCTGCCGCATTGTCATTACCTTTTGGCCTTACGGTGACATCGTAGGTGCCCGCGAAACGGTTGATGTCATTGCCGATCATCTTGACGTCAAAGACAATGTCGATGCTGGTTTCGTCCTGATCAACCCCGGATACCGAGGAGGTGCGCAATTGGAAACGGCCATTTTCATGCCGCGATTGGGTCACGTCATTGAGTTCTAACCGAACCGCACCTTTGACCGATCGCTTCTGGACCAGCGGCGCTTCCGGCTTGAAAACGACGACGCCTCGCAGGCTGGCAAGCGGCCAGCGGGGCTCTTCTTTGAAGGAAGCCTCAACGGAAAGTTTAAGCTGCGCGTCGTCGACAGCACAATAATACCGATCCATCGCCTCGACCCAGCCGGTCGAAGCGATGAAAAATACCAGACAGCAATTGATACGCGACACCAGACGGTCTGCCATCGCCCATCCTCCTGCAGAAAAATGTCGAGGTCAGACGATGCTCCTGCATCATCGCCACCGTCGCGATGATTGCATAAAGCAATTATAAATCCTTTAATTTGTGGGGCCGGTCCCCACCAAACGCCCAGTTGAGCAATTCGACGCTATGCACGACCGGCACTTCGATGCCAGAGCCGATCTGGGTCATGCAGCCGATATTGCCGGCGGCGATCACATCCGGTTTGACTGCCATGAGATTTCGAAGTTTGCGCGCCTTCAACTGCTCGGCGATCTCCGGCTGCAAGATATTGTATGTCCCGGCCGAACCGCAACACAGATGCCCCTCGGCCGGCTCCCGCACGGTAAAGCCGGCCAATTGCAGCAATCGTTTCGGCAAGGCCGTGACCTTCTGCCCGTGCTGCAACGAACAGGCCGAGTGATAGGCGACCGTCACGCCCTTGTCGGGCTGTTGCTGCAGATCAAGACCGCCAAGATATTCGCTGACATCCTTGGCAAGCGCCGAGACTTTAGCCGCTTTTTCCGCATAGGCCGGATCATGGCGCAGCATATGGCCGTAATCCTTGATGACCGTACCACAGCCGGAAGCCGTGATGACGATGGCATCGAGGCCATCAGGGTCCTTGCCGATCTCCGCCGTCCAGACATCGACATTGCGGCGTGCTGCGGCCAGCGCATCCTCCTCGCGGCCCATATGGTGGACGAGCGCTCCGCAACAGCCTTCCCCCTTGGGAAGAACGATCTCCGTGCCAAATCGCGTGAGTAGCGCAATCGTCGCATCGTTGATGGCGGGATCGAGCACCGATTGGGCACAGCCGGTCAGCAGCGCCACCCGCCCCTTGCGCTCGGTCTTTGCGGCATGCCGCCCGGGACGTTGCAGCGCCGAAGGATAGGGAATTTCACCAGGGGCAAGTCGCAGCATCGCCGCCAGCGGCTTCAGCGCCTTGACCTGATCCATCAGCGGCGCGAACGGTCGACCGAACCGCGACAGCGCCAGCGCCACGCGCATGCGCCCCGGATAAGGCAGAACCGCCGCCAGCAGTCCGCGCAGCAACCGGTCTGCCAGCGGGCGGCGATAGGTTTCCTCGATATGCTGGCGGGCATGGTCGACCAGATGCATGTAATCGACGCCGGAGGGACAGGTCGTGGTGCAGGCGAGGCACGACAGACAGCGGTCGATATGGGTAACGACATCCTCATCCGCCGCGCGGCCGTTCTCCAGCATATCCTTGATCAGATAAATGCGCCCGCGCGGGCTATCCAACTCATCTCCCAGCGTCACGTAGGTAGGACAGGTGGCCGTGCAGAAGCCGCAATGCACGCAGCGCCGCAAAATGCTTTCAGCTTCCGCCGTCTTGGGATCGGCCAACTGGCCCAGGGAAAAATTTGTCTGCATTACCGCGCACTCCGTGCAGCCGGCCCGCTTGTCGGCGCACCCGCGATGTACTGCTCCATCATGCCGCGATTGAAAATGCCTGACGGGTCGAATGTGTGACGAAGCCTCTGCGACAGCAGGTCCACTGCAGAGACCTGCGGCTCAAAAGCCGCCAACGTTTTCCTGGCTGCATCATCTGCCCGGATCAGCGTCGCATGGCCGCCGCCCAGCGCCTTGATTCCGGTGCGCAGCAGGTCGGCATCGGGTTCGGCCTCCATCTGCATCCACACCAATCCACCCTGCCAGTCGTAAAAGGCGTCGACGGCCGCCTGCAGACGCAGGCCAGCAACCAGCTTGTGACCGATGGTTGGCGCAACCGAGACCTTCCACAGAGGCTTCGTCAGCACATCCGTATAGACCCTGATGTCGCGAATCTCCTGCCAGAGAGCGGCACTTTGTTCGCCATCAAGCCGCGTCACCGGGCCGAGCCGTGCCATGACCGCAACCAGCTTGTCGGCTCGCTCGCTGACCGATGCCGGCAGGCCTTCCAGCCGCAGCACCGTCGCGGGTCCATCCGGCAGGCCACCGCCAATCATGCGCGGGGCCACGAGGTCAGGCAGATGGGCAGCACCGCTGACCTCGACCGGCATGGCAAGCGCGACAGCCATGGCATGGGCGCCGGCGGCATCGTCGAGGCCGCTGACCACGATGGTCTCCGTCACACGCGGCTTTGGCAGGACCTTGAAGGTCACCTCAGTCAGGAAACCGAGCGTGCCGAAGGAACCCGCCATCAGCTTGACGAGATCAAGCCCGGTGACATTCTTCATCACCCGGCCGCCTGCCTTGATGGTTTCGCCCTTGCCGTTGATGAAACCGACACCAAGCAGATGATCGCGCGCCGCACCCGAAACGAAGCGCCTGGGGCCGGACGCGTTGACGGCAAAAGCCCCGCCGATCGTCGGCTCACCCGCCGTGCCCATCATAGGCCGGTGATCCGGCGGCTCAAACGCGAGGAACTGGCCTTTTTCCACAACAGCCGCCTCGATATCAGCCATCGGGGTACCGGCCTTGGCTGTCAGCACCATCTCTGCCGGATTATAGACCATAATGCCCGACAAGGCCGCAGAACTCAGCACCGCATCTGATGCAACGGGATTGCCAAAGCCAGCCCGCGTGCCGCCGCCGCGAAGCTTCAATGTAATGCTGCGCGTCACGCAATCGCGAATGATATCGGCGGCATCCTGTGGCCGAGCTGGTGAAAAGATCATGCCGCTCACGTCCGGCCCTCCAGCGGGAATACTTTGCTGGGGTTGAGCAGCCAATCGGGATCGAAGGCGGCGCGCACGGCCATCTGCTGTGCAAGATCCTGATCGCTATATTGATGGCGCATCAAATCGCGCTTTTCGATGCCGACGCCATGCTCGCCGGTGAGACAGCCGCCGGCATCCACGCAAAGTTTCAGGATCTCGTTGCCGGCAGCTTCGGCGCGGGCGGCATCGTCAGGATCGTTGATGTTGTAGAGGATCAGCGGGTGCATGTTGCCATCGCCAGCATGAAAGACGTTGGCGACCCGCAAGCCATAGCGGTCAGTGATTTCGGAAGTCTTCCTGAGCACATAGGCCAATTGGCTAAGCGGCACCGTGCCATCCATACAGATATAATCCGCAATCCGCCCCGTGGCGCCAAAAGCGGATTTACGGCCTTTCCAGATCAGCGCCGCTTCGGTAGCCGACTGGCTCTCGCGCACGGTCTTGACACCATGCTGCCTGGCGATGTCACAAATTGCGGCCAGCATCGCCTCCATCTCGGCCTCCGAGCCCTCGACCTCGACGATCAACAGCGCTTCGACATCCATGGGATAGCCGGCATGGGCGAAAGCCTCGCAGATATCGATGGCCGGCTTGTCCATGAACTCGATTGCGACAGGCACGATGCCGGCGGCAATGATATCGGCAACGCAGGTGCCGGCGGCCTCGGCGCTGTCGAAGCCGAACAGCACGGGCCGCGCCCCTTCCGGTTTGGCCAGCAGCCGCACCGTTGCCTCCGTGACGATGCCGAGTTGCCCCTCCGAGCCACAGATCACGCCGAGAAGGTCATAACCGCCGCTGTCGAGAGCCTTGCCGCCGAGTTCGATCACCGTACCGTCGATCAGCACCATCTTCACGCCAAGCAGATTGTTGGTCGTAACCCCGTATTTCAGACAGTGGGCGCCACCGGAATTCATGCCGATATTGCCACCAATGGTGCAGGCAAGCTGTGAACTCGGATCCGGGGCATAGAAGAAACCCTGGGCCCCGACCGCTTCTGAAATCGACAGATTGGTCACCCCCGCCTGGACTGTGGCGCAGCGGTTGAGAAAATCCACGTCGATGATCCGGGTCATCGCCGAAAGGCCGATGACAACAGCATCCTCCTGCGGAATGGCACCGCCGCAAAGCGAAGTGCCCGCACCGCGCGGGATGACGGGGATCTTATGCGTGTGGCAATAGCCGAGAACGGAGGCGACCTGCTCGGTCGTCTCCGGAAGCGCCACGCAAAGCGGCCGACGGCGATAGGCCAGATAGCCGTCGGTCTCGAAGGGAACGAGCTCCCGAGGCTTATGAATCAACCGGTTCGAAGGCAGGAACGCGGACAAGTCAGCGACGATCTGTTCGCGCCGATCTAGAATTCCAGAGTCGGGCGTCAGAAAAGCAATCGTGTCGGCCATGGTCTCCTCCCGCGGTTCCACTGATTGCGCCACCTTATCGTTGCCGGTCAAATCCTCAAATGGAATTTGATCAAAGACGGCATGGCGGGCGTTGCAGCTGTGGAACAGCAGGCACAAAAGACTGCCGTCAGATACGGTGTCTGCGCTTGGTCTGACCGCCTTCAAGCCAGAACTGCACCATCTCTGCGGGCATAGGCTCGCTATACAGGAAGCCCTGCACCACCTCCGCCCCCATGCGTTTCAAAACGGCGGCCTGCCCTTCCGTCTCGACACCTTCCACGATGACATCAAGTCCGATGTCCTGCGATAACGCTATCACTGATCGCACGATCTTCTGGCTTGCGGCTGACGTCTCTATGTTCTGTACGAAACTCCTGTCGATTTTAAGCTTCGTCAAAGGCATATTGTGCACCTGGCTCAAGCTGGAATAGCCGGTACCAAAATCGTCCAGGGCGACGCCGACGCCGAACTGGCGCAAAAGCGCAACGGAAGCACGGGCCTGTTCGACATCCTGCATGACGGCGGTTTCGGTAATCTCGAAGACGATGGATGCCGGGTTAACTTGGCCGGCCTCGATGATGGCGATCAAACGCAACACGCCCTCCCGGCTGGTCAGATCGTTGGCGGAGAGATTAAAGGACAGGAAAGTGCCCGCCGGCCAGTTCACCGCCTGCTCCAGCGCCATTTTCAGCAAATGCCGGGTTATGAAGCCGATCCGACCGGTATGTTCGGCAATCGGCACGAATTGCGCAGGCGACACCGGGCCGACCGTTAGGCTGATCCAGCGGGCCAGAGCTTCGAAGCCGAGACAACGGCCGGAGACGAGATCGACGATTGGCTGGTAGAAAAGCGAGATTTCCTCCGTCAGGTTGGCCGTCAGGAAGGCTTCCTCCACCGCTTTCTGGCGCGACATTTCCAGCGCTTGTGCGCCTTCAAATATGATCGTACCGCCCCGCCGCTGCCGCTTGGCGCTGTAGAGGGCATAGTCCGCCTTCTCATAGATTTCCTGGCCGCTTGCCCCGTCCGTGGGATAGACGGCAAAGCCGACCGAGCCGGTGACCTGGACGGAACCAGCTCCGATCGCGATTGGCAGGCAGACGACGGCGCAGACTTCAGCACCAATCTTTTCAAGCTTTTCCCGGGAGATCGGTCCATCGATGACAAGGCCGAATTCGTCGCCTCCAAGCCGCGCCACGAGCCAATCTTGCCCGGAAAGAACTCTCAGCCGTTCGGCAATATCGACGAGCACCTTATCGCCCGCTGAATGACCGTGCAGGTCGTTAACGGGCTTGAAGCCATCGAGATCCAACACGCCGACAGCAAAGCTGAAGTCACTGTCCCGCGCCTGGGTAAAGGCACGATCGACGGTATCAAAGAAGCTGCGCCGGTTCGGCACCAAGGTCAGACTGTCGAGATTGGCCAGCCGCAGATTTTCGTCCGAAAGGCGGGTGATCGCTTCATTCTGTTCCTTCAGCGCCTCCTTGCGTTGATGCATCGCCTGACGCGTCGTGTAGAGATGCTCGAAATCCTTGTACTGGCTCAGAAGAATGGAAATGAGGGCGCAACTGACCAAAGCAACGTTGACGCCCGTTGCCATCAGGGTCTGTTCGCCGGTGGCCACGAAAAAGACCGTGATGGCGACATTAACGATGATTGCCACAATGAAGGCAGCCGAACGCAGGTTCATCAGACAGAAAATGCAGCCGACAACGGTAATTGCCATGAAGAATGCGACATGGGCGCGGTGATAGGCATCACCGTAAGGCAAGAGGCTTAGAGACCAGAAGGAGCAGAACACCGCAATCGGCGCCGCCAGCCAATTGGTCGAGCGCAGGCGCCGATAGGCCGTGGCCGCATCGATCGGCTGCTTGCGCCGCCACCACCAGAGGCCCGTGCGGATCACACAAAGGAATATGAAGCCCCCGGAGAGATCCCGCGTTAGCAAAGCCGGAGCAAGATGCCAGTGGGTCCAGCACAGCGAAATCATGTTGGTGACCAGGATAAAATACAAAAGCGGTATCTGCTTGGAAAAGGCTTGATACTGCGCCAAAGTAAGGTCCGGGTTGTCGTTCGGTACCGTGAAAAAACGAAGCAAAGCGGTCGTCAGCCGTCGCGAAGAGAATGAAACAGACATTGGCTGGAGGCTCACGGCTGGAATTCGTCGATCTAAAAGCGAAACTAAAATAGAATAGGTTAAAATAACGGAAGCTTATTCGGTGGCAATTTGGGTTCACTTGACGCAGGGGCACACTCGATCGCACCAAAATCTGCAAGGTTTTGCCCGGCTGAGGCGGTGCGGACTTTGGGCACGATTGATCCATCGGCGGCGCCATTCGAGAACAGCAACGCCCTAGATTCAACGATATGACACGACGATCAAGGCAAGCACGATATGACGCATTTGGGCGATCTTGAGATCTTCTGCCGGGTCATTGCCCTTGGCAGCATGACGCTTGCCGGTCGCGAGCTCGGTCTGTCGCCAGCTGTCGTTTCAAAGCGGATCAAGCGGCTAGAGGAAAAGCTTGGCACACGGCTTATTCAGCGCACCACACGGCAACTGTCGCTCACCGAGGCCGGCCAAGGCTTCTACGACCGCGTTCTATCCGTACTGTCGGGCCTGGAAGAGGCGGAAGCCTTCGCGGCGGGACGTTCAAGCGCTGTCTCCGGCATCCTCAAGGTTTCGGCGCCAACCTCCTTTGGGCGCATGCATGTAGCGCCGCATTTGAAACCATTTCTGGAAGAGCATCCGCATCTGGCACTGCAACTGGTCCTCAGCGACGAGCTCAGCGATATCGTCGGTGGTGGGTTCGATCTGGCGATCCGTATCGCCGCGCCAGCGGATTCCTCCCTGGTTGCCCGCAAGCTAGCACCGGTACGCCGCGTGCTCTGCGCCAGCGCCGATTACGTGGAAAGACAGGGCGCGCCGGACACGCTTGATGACCTGAAACAGCATCAATGCCTGCCCGCCCACAACAACGAGAGCTGGCGGCTGGTCGGTCCGCAAGGACCAGTCAATTACCGCCCGGATGGGCGGTTGATAACGAATTCCAGCGAAGTGATCCGCGAGGCCGTGCTCTCAGGCCTTGGCATCGCGTTGCGCTCGACCTGGGATATCGGGGCGGAGTTGAGATCAGGCCGGTTGGTGCGCGTGCTTCCAAATTATGAAGGCGCGCGCAATATTTCCCTCTCGGCAGTTTATCCCAGTCGGCAGTTCCTGCCGGCCAAGGTAAGGTTGTTCATCGACTATCTTGCAAACCTGTATGGCCCAATACCCTACTGGGAATAGCAGGCCATCAACGCAAATCGTTGGGCACGAGAGACCAGAACGAATATTTTTTGCCGTGCCTGGTCCGTAGCTTCCTCATATAGTCTTCATGCTCGGCGCGGCTGATGCTGCCGCCGGACTGCTCCGTGAGATAATCCATGGACGCAATATAACTTGCAGCTGCCAGATAGGCCTCGGAGACACCGCGCCTGAGAATGTCATCGACAAGCGCCCGGTAGAGCACAATGGCCGCTGCAACCTGTTCATCGGCAAGCAATTCGGCCGCTTCCGACAGGATTTTATAGTGCCGCCCGTCCCAGTTGCGTGCATTATCGACAACCAGTTTGGCAGCGAGATCGAGTTTCGGCCAGTGGATCAGGAACCACAGAGCCTTGTGGATATCCTTGTCGCCCATGACGAGGTTGAACGCCTTGTCCATTTCCTCGAACTCGGCGAAATCGTCGAGCTTCGATATGTAGGTCCGCAGCACGGCGGGCTCGAATGTCTCCACAAACTCTCGCCAACGCAAAGCCTGCGCATCGTCGCGCCGTTTCAGGCGCTCCAGGATGTCAGCCTCCAGCAGTTTGCGCTCGCCCATGCCAAATTCCGGCCCGACAGCACCCCTGACACCGTTGACGTCAACCACCCGCATGCCCTTCGGCCTTCGGCGAACCCATTCCAGCGCCGGCTCAAAGCGCCCGGCTTCAAACAGGTATTGCGCCAATCCAAAACTGTCCTGATGCAGTTCGGGTTTGAGTTCCTCCAGGCGCATCGCCTCGTCAAAATCCTTGCGCTTCATGGCAAGTGCCTGCAACAGGTTGAGAACCCGCACTTGATCCTTGTCCTTGCCAAGGCCGCGTTCCAGCAACTGGCGCCATTCGTTGGCAGCATCCGGCTCCAGCACGGGGATAAGCCGGGAAAAGATATCGCCAAGTTCGCCATAGCGATCCTGACCCCTCACCTTGTCCAATACAGGCACTAGCCGGACCTGATGCGCCGGCGTGAGGGCGGCAATCATTGAAACAGTGGCGGTGTCGATCTCTTCGCCTAGCTTTTCGATCTTGGCGCTGCGGTCATAAAGGCGCCTCATGATCCCGAGCAGCACGGCCATCATCCGCACCATTCGCTCGGCGGCCGCCACAGGATCATCGCGGAGTTCACCGCTGATGGTGCGCACAAGCCCCCCGAGTTCGGCAGCGAGTTCACGCGCACGGTTGGCGGTGATGCGAGAAGCGGAACGCTCTATCTGATCCAGCCGCTTGTCGATGCGGGCGATGATCTTGTCAGAACCGCCGGCGCCGGCAAGAGCCGCCTGCAGGCGCAGCTTCAGCGCCTTGTTGGCCTGCGCTTCATCCAGCAGGATATCGGCCAGTTTTTCCGCGCCAAGCGACGCCAGGCCGGCGCGGTCGAATTTTACAGTCGCTTTCTTTGCCATATTCCTCTCGCCATCGGGGCTGCCGATACCTTGGGCAACAGACCCCCTGTCGACATATGCTCGGCAAAAACCATCGGGCGATGGCATTGCGATATCCTGCGGACGGACACGCGCCGAGCGAAAGCAACAGAAGCCAAATCCCGCCAAAATGCAAATCGGCTTGCACCGCGAACCAGAACAAACGGCCGGGTCCTAAACGAGCGCAACGTCTGATTATCATGCAGCAAGGGGTGTGAAGTGCGTCAGGTGCATGACAGGTTGCCAATCATAATTGTTGCATAAGGCAGCATCTGCGCATTATTAAAACACTAGCGAAATAGCGAATCGTCTTTTCTTCGCATCAAAAATTTTCGCAGACCCCTAAAATGCCTACCAACTTTTGCGAGAATCTCGTATATTCTCGATTATTAAAATATGGATTCGTAGATTGGCCGTTTTAAACCGCATCGTATCTGAACTGGAATTGATGTTTCGGCGTCCGCCGAAGCAGCAGTTTGGTGCGATCTGTTACCGGCAAGCCACCAATGGCGCTATCGAAGTCCTGCTGATCACCAGCCGTGATACAGGCCGGTGGGTCATTCCCAAGGGCTGGCCGATGGGGCCAAAGAAATCGCATCTGGTGGCCGAGCGCGAGGCCTACGAAGAAGCCGGGGTTAAAGGCAAGATTTCGAAAGACAGCATCGGCTCTTACTTCTACATGAAGGGCATGCCGGACGGGCTGAAAATCCCCTGCGAGGTGAAGGTCTATCTACTCGACGTACGCCAGATGCTCGAAGACTATCCGGAAAAAGGCTCGCGGACCATGGAATGGGTCAGTTGTGCCGAAGCGGCGGAACGCGTTCGGGAACCGCAGCTGAAACGGCTCTTTCACCTCGTCGCCCTTTCAAACCAACGTAATGCCGCAAACGCCGGCTGATTTGCCGCTCCCTGACATCATATGGTCATTGCTGACAGTTATTCACAATGCCGTTGGTATTGAAACTGCTCTTGCGAACGTCGGCAAGGCTTAAGCCACCGTGCGGCTTATCATGCCAGCGCAGCAGGCGCCCAAGTTTCTGCCCAAGAAACATCAGCGAAAACCATTTCTGATCCCCAGGTCGATACGCTATAGCAACCGCGAGACGATTTCGGGCCAATTTTTCCGCCGGGCGTTACACCTTGCGTGACGCAATATCGATCCGCACCCACAACGCTTTCAAGCGACCAGTTTAGGATGGCAGACATAGACAAGACCGCCAGAAACGCCAGACCGAAGCTGGATAAGGATCTCGAACGACTGACCTTTGTCGAGCGGGCGAACCTGCACGTAGCGCGCGGACTTGCGCCTTACGGAATGGCGCTGATCTTCCTGATCTTTGCCAGCGTTTTTGCACTCGGTTTTGCGGGCGGCCATCCAGGATCCGCAGTTCTGATCGCCGCAGCCGCACTTGCCGGCTATATGGCAATCAATATCGGCGCCAACGACGTCACCAACAATGTCGGCGCGGCTGTCGGCGCCAGGGCGATGACCATGACCGGCGCGCTGATCATGGCGGCGTTCTTCGAGATCGCAGGTGCCATGATTGCCGGCGGCGAGGTGACGGACACCATTGCTTCCGGCATCCTGACGCCTTCCCTGGTCGGCAATGCCCAAACCTTCATCTGGATCATGATGGCAGCCCTTCTGGCGGCAGCTTTCTGGATCAACCTGGCCACTTGGGCCAATGCCCCTGTTTCGACCACACACTCGATCGTTGGTAGCGTCATGGGCGCTGCAGCGGCAGCCATGGGGACATCCGCCGTCAATTGGCAGACGGTGCTGTCCATCACGGTAGGCTGGCTGATCTCACCCCTGCTCGGCGGCCTGATTGCCTCGGCGATGTTGTATCTCATCTACGACCTGATCGTCTATCGAGCGGACAAGATTGCCCAGGCCCGCCGCTGGCTGCCGGTGCTGATCGGGCTGATGGCCGGCTGTTTCAGCTGCTATCTAAGCCTGAAAACAACCGGCATGGGTTTTACCATTCTGTCCGATCGGGCGGTTCTGTTCGGGACGATCATCGGCATTCTGGCCTGGCTGCTTGCCATCCCCGTCATCCGCCGCCAGGCAGTGGGGCTGGAAAACCGCAATCAATCCCTGCGTCAGTTATTTCGCATGCCGTTGATCGGCGCAGCCGCGCTGCTGTCCTTCGCCCATGGCGCAAACGACGTGTCGAATGCCATTGGCCCGCTCGCGGCCATCGTCCACGCCCTTTTCGCCAACGACCTGCACACCCGCATGACGGCGCCCTTCTGGGTGGTGACGATCGGCGCGCTCGGCATTTCCGTCGGTCTTCTGCTGTTTGGCCCGCGACTGATCCGCCTCGTCGGCAGCAAGATCACCAAGCTCAATCCGATGCGGGCCTATTGCATCTCGCTGTCTTCAGGGATCACCGTGATCACGGCGTCAAAGCTGGGGCTGCCGGTCAGTTCCACCCATATCGCCATCGGCGCGGTTTTCGGACTTGGCTTCTTTCGCGAATGGTACAATCGCCATTCCCCCCGCCGGCTGGCCTATATGCAGATGAAATCGGCGGAATGGCAGTCGAAACCGCCAAAGCGGGTCAATCCCGACGAACTCAAGCGGCGCCAACTGGTTCGCCGCTCTCACATTTTGACGATCATGGGAGCATGGCTGGTGACGCTTCCCATTTCGGCGGGGCTTGCAGCGCTGATCTACAGCGTTATGTTCGCGCTGTTTCGATAAGCTGGGTTCCGGAAAAACGGCATGCGTGCAAATTATAAGATGCAGAGACTTTATGTCGAAGGGCAGCTTGCCGCTTCGACGCCCGTGGTCACTACGCCCGAACAATATAATTACCTTGCCAATGTCCTGCGCCTGACAGAGGGGGCTGAAGTGCTAGCCTTCAACGGACGCGATGGCGAATGGAACGCCCAGCTCGCCTTTCCAACCCGCAAGCGTATCGCCCTGATCCCGCAGCACCAGACCCGTCCGCAGCCAGAACCTGCCGACTTGGTGTTTCTGTTTGCGCCGCTGAAAGTCGGTCGGATGGATTATCTCGTGCAGAAAGCTGTGGAAATGGGTGCCGGCAAACTGCAGCCTGTCATGACCCAGCATGTGCAGGGCCGGATCGGCAGCCTGGAGAGGTTACAGGCCAATGTCGTGGAAGCCGCCGAGCAATGCGGCGTCCTGGCCGTGCCTCATGTGGCGCCACCAGCCAAGCTGAAGGACCTGCTCGAAACCTGGCCGTCTTCTCGACGAATCGTCTTTTGCGACGAAGACAGTGAGACCAACAATCCCTGGTCCGCACTGACAGGGATCCAGGAAAAGCAATTGGCGCTGCTGGTCGGGCCGGAAGGTGGATTTTCGGAAGAGGAACGGGTGCTGCTGCGCAGTCTCGATTTCGTCACGGCTATTCCGCTCGGCCCGCGCATCTTGCGCGCCGATACCGCCGCGGTTGCAGCCCTTGCCGTGCTCCAGGCCACCATTGGCGATTGGACCTGAACGCAAAACAGCCGAGATCCGGAAACGAGACTGCGCCTATTGTTCAGTATTGTTGAACGTCAAAATCATAGAATTCGCTTGCGCAGCCGCCGGAAGAAGCCCTATCACCCCGTTGGAAATCTAGCAGAACAAGGTTGTCTCAATGGCCCGCGATACCACCGATGACACGCCCCTGGCCTCGGTCGAGGAGATGGCCGCCTATATGGCTGCGGGCAGCAAGCCAAAAGAGGCCTTCCGCATCGGCACGGAACACGAGAAATTCGGCTTTTTCACCGCCGATCTCTCGCCTGTTCCCTATGCTGGTGAGGCAGGCATCGGTGCGCTGCTGGAAGGCATGCGCGACAAGCTCGGCTGGGAGCCGATCATCGATGCCGGCCATATCATCGGCCTTGCCGGCGGCAGTGGCGAGGGTGCAATCTCGATTGAGCCTGGCGGTCAGTTCGAGCTTTCAGGCGGGGCGCTCGAAACCTTGCACGATACGGCAGCCGAGACCCTGCATCACCTTGATACCCTGCGGCAGGTCGCCGAGCCGATGGGTATTCGCTTTCTCGGCATGGGTGGCAGCCCACTCTGGACACTTGCCGAGACGCCGCGGATGCCGAAGTCGCGCTATGACATCATGACCCGCTACATGCCGAAGGTCGGCACCAAGGGCCTGGACATGATGTATCGCAGTTCGACGATTCAGGTTAATCTCGACTTCTCCTCCGAGGCCGATATGCGCACCAAAATGCAGGTCTCGACCAAGCTGCAGTCGATCGCCATGGCGTTGTTTGCCGCCTCGCCGTTTACTGAGGGCAAGCCGAACGGCCTTCTGTCCTGGCGTGGCGATATCTGGCACGACACCGACAACCGCCGTTCGGGCGTATTGCCCTTCGTGTTCAAGCCGGATTTCAACTTCACCGACTACGTCGAATGGGCGCTTGATGTGCCAATGTATTTCGTGATGCGCGATGGCCGCTATCACGACTGTACCCACGTGACGTTCCGGCAGTTCATGGCCGGTGCCCTCAAGGGCGAAATCGCCGCCTGGCAGCCGACCATGGGCGACTGGACCAATCATCTCGGCACGCTGTTTCCCGATGTCCGCCTGAAGCGCTTTCTGGAAATGCGCCTGGCCGACGGCGGCCCGCAGAGCCACATCACCGCACTCTCGGCCCTCTGGGTCGGCTTGCTTTATGACGATGCGGCCTTGGCTGCCGCAGACGCGCTGACCGCGGATTGGGACTTCGAGACGGTCACTGCCTTGCGCGATCAGAGCCCGGCGCTAGGCCTTGGTGGCAAAGTCGCGGGTCGCCCAGTTCTCGAGATCGCCCGTGAGGTTCTCAGCCTATCGCGTGCAGGCCTTGCCGCTCGCGCCAGGCTGAACAGCGACGGCGAGGACGAATCGATCTACCTGCAGCCGCTCGAGGTCATTGCCGAGCGCGGCAAGACGCTCGCCGAAGATATGCTGGAGCTCTACCATGGCCCTTGGGACGGCAAGGTAGAGCCGGTGTTTGCAGCCTATCAGTATTGATTGAGAAGGCCGACATGCGCTGGCACGGCGACGATGCCGTGGCCGGCCGTGGCTGGCCGCTCCGGATTGTCGCAGCTCAACCGGCGCATCCGCACGCCGCCGATAAACCCTTGTGCATGCGTGAAAAAAAACGTTTGCAGGCGGATCTTTCCCGCTATAGTGGCTCTGCGTGATATCTCGCCGGCGCCTTCCGGGCACCTTGGCGGATCCCGCGCAGATGCACGGGACGTGAAAAACGGGCCGGGTCGTAGCGCACCATGTCGCTGTACCCGACGACGGATGCGGCCTCTCGACATCATCGACATGACCTTTGCCAATCAGGCTGCGCGCCGGGGAGCCAATCCATATGTTGCCACTGTTCGATATGCTATTGCGGGCCCAGAACGGTGCGGCAATGGACGCGATGGCCAAGCAGTTCGGTCTTGCCCAGGAACAGGTGGCGCAAGCGCTCGCCGCATTGACGCCAGCGTTTTCCTCCGGCTTCAAGCGCACGGCAGCCAATCCCTACGACCTGTCCAGCCTGTTTTCAGCGATGTCATCGGGCAACTATGCGCAGTATTTCGAGGATCTGGGTAAAGCCTTTACGCCGCAAGGCATTGCCGATGGCAACCAGGTTCTTCAGCAATTGTTCGGCTCCAAGGAAGTCTCGCGCGCCATTGCCGCGCAGGCGGCCCAAATCACCGGCATTGGCCAAGATATTCTCAAGCGTATGCTGCCGGCCATGGCCGATACGATCATGGGCGGCCTGTTCAAGCAAAGCCTTGGCCAGATGCAGCAGGCCGGCAATCCTTTCGCGGGTACGCCGATGGGGGACATGATGCAGCAATGGTTGCAGACAACGGGCTTTGCGCCGAAGCAACAGCCAAAGGTATCGGCCAATCCGTTCGACAATCCCTTCATTGCGGCCTGGCAGGAAATGATGGGCGTGAGCGCTGCCAAGGCACCGCCTCCGCCATCCAATCCGCTGATGGACAATCCTTTTGCCAAGGCCTGGCAGGAAATGGTCAATACGTCCTTTAGCCAGACCGCAAAACCTGCCGCCAAGCCCGATGCGCCAAAGCCGGAAGCCGAGGCCAGCAAATCGATGATGGACCTCGTCAACACCATGTTCGACAGCGGCTTGGAAGTGCAGAAGAACTACCAAAAGAGCATGGAACAGATATTTGACGGCTATGTCACCAAGTCTGGCGAAGCGGGTGGCAAGAGTGGAAAGCAGAGCGGCGCATCCGACAAGACGGACTAAGCTGCAGAGTGACAGTCAGGCATAAAAAGACCCGGCAACAGAGGCTGTTGCCGGGCAAATGCAGGGCAGATTGGCTTTTCGCCCTGCGGGGATAATTTGGAACGTTCAGCCCTGAGAGAGAGCCTCCAGCCGTTCAACCTGGATTCTGTCGTTGACATAGGCAAGTCTCGGCCTCTGCCGCTTTGGAACAGGCATCTGCGTACGGGCCTTGGCGCGGACGGTGCGGGCCAGTTCAACAGATGGATCGTCTAGCAAACCGCAACGAGCGAGCCCGGAATTGAACTCCGCTCGGGTGAGGCCGAGATCGTCGAGGAGATAATCGTCGAGTTCCCCGAGCCTTTGAGCCGCAATGCGATTGGTAATCGCCATGTACACAGACGTCACCTTTTTCACCATTGCCCGGAACGCTGCGGTAACCGCGCCTTCCCTCGAGGGAAAAAAATGCTCGGTGATCTGTCTGGTCGTGCGCATGACGATGGTCCTTTCTGAATTCGGCACGAGAAGGTGCGTCCGCGCCTGCTGCCAGTGCGAGAAACGCCATGAAGGGGTTGGAGGAGGCGGCAGACGTAGAAAGGAGAAACTGTCTCCCGATCTGCGGCATCGGTTGATGTTTTGCAGTTCTTCATATGCCGAATTGCTATTGATCAGTCCAACGAATGTTTCTAATAGTAATCATCAATAGACCTGATGGAACATCGCCATGTCCGCACCGCTCGATACCGACCAGCTGCAAACATTTATCGCTATTGTTGATACCGGCAGTTTTACCAAGGCGGCGGGTCGGGTTTTCAAGACCCAATCGGCGGTTTCCATGCAGATGCGCCGCCTTGAAGAGCGGATCGGCAAGCAGCTATTCATCAAGGACGGGCGTGGCAACCGGCTGACGGCAGAGGGCGAAAAGCTTTTGAACTATGCCCGCAGGATCGTGCGGCTGAGCACGGAAGCGATTGCCGCCTTCGACGACAATCGCCTGGAAGGCACGCTGCGTATTGGCACGCCTGATGATTATGCCGACCGCTATATGCCCGAGATTATCGGCCGTTTCGCCAAGACCCATCCGAATGTCGAACTTTATATCGTGTGCGAGCCTTCGATGGACTTGGCCGAAAAGATGGCCAAGGGCGAACTCGACATTGCGTTGGTGACCCACAATCCCGCCACACGGCAATCAGACGTAATGCGTACAGAGCCGCTCTGCTGGGTCGCGTCTGCCAATCACCCCTTGCGGGAGGGCATGCCCGTGCCGCTCGCGGTTGGCAAGCGCGACTGTATCTGGCGACAGCTTGCCTGCGCAGCGCTCGATGCCGATGGCCGCGAATACCAGATCCTGTTCACCAGTTGGTCGTCTACCGTCGTCGCGTCGGCCGTTCTCGCCGGACTTGCGGTTTCGGTCCTGCCTGAGTCGGCGCTGCGGACAGGCATGAAGGTCCTGAGCCAGGCGGACGGCTTTCCTCCCCTGCCCCCGGTGCAGATCGGCATCATGAAACGGCCGGGAATGTCGCCATCGTTGATGAATGCCATCACCGATCACATCGCCGCCTGCCTCGACAACATCAATCCGGCGGCAATCGAAGACGATCTCGATGGTGACACCAAAAACTTCATGCGCAGCTATCCGCGTCTGCGCCCCGGCCATATGTTGCCGGGTTGGTGAAGGCGGTCCAGGCCCAAACTTACGCTTGCTGAAACAACATCGTGCAAACGGCGGATTTCCATTCGTCGAGCATAGCTCCGGCGCGTTCATGACCTAGCGCGACGCAGCGAAACACTGATCCGGTCAGGATGGCGGCCAGCATGAACCGATTCTGCTTGGCCGCGCCATCACGCCCGCCCGCAAAAGGGCCGAGTCGGGTCAACGTCAGCGTGCCGATGTCCTGCTGCGCCTTGTATTGCAAGATCTCAAGATCGGGATCCGTCGACAGGGCAATCCACATTTCCCGACAGACCGGATTGTCACGATGCAATTGCGCCACGTGGTCGATCAGGTCCATCAAACGCATACGCGCATCGTTCTCATCCCTGATATCCGTTAACCTGCTGGCAATATCCTGCATCATCGCACCCAGACGCTGGTCGAGGATAGCCCGAAGCACCGCTGCCTTCTGAGGAAAGAATTGGTAGACCGAACCGACGGGCACCCCGGCTTCAGCGGCAATATCGGTCATGCGCAAATGGGAAAATCCATGACGGGCCAGCAGTAACTCCGCCGAAGTCAGAATGGATTCGACGCGCTTGATGCTGCGTTTCTGTTTAGGTTGCTTGCGCGGCTCGATCCGTGCGTTGTCGTTCGGCATATTCATCGCCGTCACCACCCCATCATATCCCATGAATATCTTCCACATCATGTGGAACATCATTGGCGGCTCTATTGGAAGGGTGTTCAGTTTTGATTAATGCAAAGAGGTAAACCCATGTAAAACAGGGGGCCGAAAACTGTATCAAAACAGCTCCCGGCCTCCCGCTTATGAGACAGATACGTGTAGGGCGTTCAGCGGCGGCGCTGACCGTATCTGCCTCATAGACCTGAGCACCGACTGAAATCCGCGGGATTGAACGGTGGAGCAAGGCCGTTGCGCCGGTTTGAAACAAACCAGTCGCCTGTGCTGCTCTTCACTCCCTGGTGCTCGTTTTTTCTGTTATCCAGATTGTCCCATTGACGACCGATAAGTTCAAATCGTATTTACAAAGCGTCTCAATCGGAAAAACTTATGATGCTTACCATTCGTCAAATGCGATATTTTGATGCGCTTGCCGCGACACTGCATTTCGGGCGCGCGGCTGACATCGTCCATGTCAGCCAACCGGCGCTATCGGCGCAGATCATGGAAATGGAGCGGCATCTTGGGGTGATGCTGATAGAACGAACCCGGGCGAACACCATCCTGACCGCCAAGGGGCAGGAAATCCTTGCCCATGTCCGCGAAGTGCTGGCGGGGATCGATCGGCTGGAACACGCGGCGCGCAACAACGGCGGGACGCTGGAGGGCCTGGTCAGGATAGGAATCATTCCGACAGTTGCCCCCTATATGGTGCCGCGCATGGTGCCTTATCTGCGCGCGCGCCATCCGCTCATCGAAATCGAGCTGAAGGAAGCCGTCACCGACCGACTGCTGTCCGATCTCAATGACGGCAGGCTTGACGCCGTTGTGGCCGCCCTTCCCGTTGAGGCAGATAATCTCACTTGCCGGAGCCTGTTGATCGACAGGTTTTTCATGGCGGTAGCAGATAACGATAGCGATGTGTTGATGTCGCCGTTGGTCGAAGCCGATGTCGATGCCGACAGGCTGCTGCTGCTGGAGGAAGGCCATTGCCTGCGCGATCAGGCGCTGGCCGTCTGCAAGACCGCCAGCCGGCGCAGCATGGTCAATTTCGGCGCCACCTCGATGGCTACCCTACTGCAAATGGTGTCCCACGATATGGGAATGACGTTGGTTCCGGAAATGGCACTGGAAACAGAAGTTAACCGCAACAAGATCCGCATCATCCCCTTCACGGAACCACAGCCTTATAGGGAAATCGGCTTGATCTGGCGGCGCTCCAGCGCCCGCCATGCCGATATGGACGCGCTTGCCGACGGGCTCGCCGCAAGTGTCAGGGGTAACAGTGACATGGCGTAACAGCCAAGAGTGCAGCAGGTGCTACATTGCGTGCTTTTGCTATTCCCTTCCTGTCATGAACGTGTTACCTGCCCTCGCCAACTTCCAAGCATTACATGCAAAGGAATCCAGGAAAGAGTCGCTTTTCTGGAGGACTCTGCCTATTCACATGAAGGATATTGGCATGGCACGGATCGTAATTTCGGCAACCGGCGCGGAAGCGCTTACCTTCGACGACGTTCTCCTGCAGCCCGGACATTCGGAAATCCTTCCGGGCCAGACGAATATCTCCACCCGGATCGCCAAGGACATCGAGCTGTCGCTGCCCATCCTGTCCTCGGCCATGGATACGGTCACGGAAAGCCGCCTGGCAATTGCCATGGCCCAGGCCGGCGGCATCGGTGTTATCCATCGCAATCTCACCCCGATTGAGCAGGCCGAAGAAGTTCGTCAGGTCAAGAAGTTCGAAAGCGGCATGGTGGTCAACCCGGTCACCATCCACCCCGACGCAACACTTGCCGAAGCACTCTCGCTGATGAAGTCGCACGGCATTTCCGGCATTCCTGTCGTCGAACACGGCGGCCGCCCGGGCCGGTTGGTCGGCATTCTCACCAACCGCGACGTCCGCTTCGCCTCGGATCATTCCCAGAAGATCCATGAGCTGATGACCAAGGACAACCTCATCACCGTCCGGGACGGTGTCGACCAGCAGGAAGCAAAGCGTCTCCTGCATAGCCACCGCATCGAGAAGCTGCTGGTGATCGACAATGAGCGCCGCTGCGTCGGCCTTATCACCGTGAAAGACATTGAGAAGTCGCAGCTCAACCCCCATGCCGCCAAGGACGCCCAGGGCCGGCTTCGGGTCGCCGCTGCGATTTCCACCGGCGATGATGGCCGCGAGCGCGCCGAACGGTTGATCGATGCAGGCGTCGACGTGATCGTTGTCGACACCGCCCATGGCCATTCGCAGAAAGTTCTCGACGCCGTCACGGCCGTGAAGAAGATGTCGAATTCGGTCCGCATCATCGCCGGCAATGTCGCTACAGGTTCCGGTACCCGCGCGCTGATCGACGCGGGCGCAGATTCCATCAAGGTCGGCATCGGCCCGGGCTCGATCTGCACCACCCGCGTCGTCGCTGGCGTCGGCGTTCCGCAGCTCGCCGCCGTTATGGCAGCCGTGGAAGAAGCCGCAAAGAGCGATATCCCCGTCATTGCCGATGGCGGCATCAAGTTCTCGGGTGACCTTGCCAAGGCGATTGCCGCCGGAGCTTCTGCCGTCATGGTTGGCTCGCTGCTGGCCGGCACCGATGAAAGCCCGGGCGAAGTCTATCTCTACCAGGGCCGCTCCTTCAAAGCCTATCGCGGCATGGGCTCGGTTGGCGCCATGGCGCGCGGCTCGGCGGATCGCTACTTCCAGGCCGAAGTGCGCGACACGCTGAAGCTGGTGCCCGAGGGCATCGAAGGCCAGGTGCCGTACAAGGGTCCGGTCTCGGCCGTGCTGCATCAGCTGGCCGGTGGCCTCAAGGCAGCCATGGGCTATGTCGGCGGCAAGGACATCAAGGACTTCCAGGACAAGGCGACTTTCGTACGCATTTCCGGTGCTGGCCTGCGCGAAAGCCATCCGCATGGCGTGACGATCACTCGGGAAAGCCCGAACTATCCGGGCGCGTGACCCTGCCCGGCCGGTATATTCCGCCGGATAACGCATAAGTGTGCATAAAAACCCGGATCGGCATTGGATGCCGGTCCGGGTTTTCTATTTTCTCAGCAGTCAAACCGTGGAGGACATCAATGGACAAGCCGACAATCAGCCAGGCGATGATCAATGCATATGATGAATACACGCATTTGAGCCTCGACCGACGAGGCTTTATGGACAAACTGACCAAGCTCGCCGGATCAGGCGCCGCAGCCGCTGCAATCATGCCGCTGCTCGCAGCCAACAAGGCCAACGCTGCCCTGACACCAGAGAACGATGAGCGGCTGACCACGTCAATGGTCACCTATCCCGGCGCAGGCGGCGAGATGAAAGGCTATTTGGCAACCCCGAAGGACGCCAAGGCACCGCTGCCCGGCGTAATCGTCATCCACGAAAATCGAGGCCTTAATCCGCATATCGAGGATGTCACCCGCCGGCTGGCGCTGGAAGGGTTCGCGGCACTGGCACCCGACTTTCTTTCGCCGCTCGGCGGCACGCCCGACGACGAGGACAAGGCCCGCGACCTGTTTCCCAAACTCGACCTTGGCTCAACCGTGAACAACGCGGAGGCCAGCCGCGCCTATCTCGCGTCACAAAAGAGCGTCAACGGCAAGGTCGGCGCCGTCGGTTTTTGCTGGGGCGGCGGCATTGTCAACCGGCTGGCAATCGCTTCTCCGGCGCTTGGCGCGGGCGTTGCCTATTATGGTGCTCAGCCACCGGCCGAACAGGTGCCGGCCATCGTCGCCCCGCTGATGCTGCATTATGCGGGCCTCGACGAGCGCATCGATGCCGGGATAGACGCCTATCGCAAGGCATTGCAGGACAATGGCAAATCTTTCGAGATCTTCGTCTATGACGGCGTCAACCACGCCTTCAACAACGACACTTCAGCCGCCCGCTACGATAAGGCTGCCGCCGATCTTGCCTGGTCGCGCACCGTGGCGTTTCTGAAGAAAAACCTCGCGTGAGCTAGGGACTAACGAAGAAAGCAGAGCGGTTTGATATCAATCAAAACGCTGTCGACCGCTCTGCTCTAGGTTTTCTCCATGGTCGGCGCAGAGGCGCGGACCCCAGATATTGACGTTGAAATCAGTCAATTTTCACAGGGAGAACACCATGTCATCGATGATGAAAGCCGCTGTTGCGCGTGCATTCGGCAAGCCGCTGACCATTGAGGAAATGCCGATCCCCGAACCCGGCCCCGGCCAGATTCTGGTGAAATATATGGCAACCGGCGTTTGCCATACAGACCTTCACGCCATCCAGGGCGATTGGCCGGTCAAGCCAAGTCCGCCGTTCATTCCAGGTCATGAGGGAGTCGGTTTCGTCGCCAAGCTCGGCGCTGGGGTCACGCGCATCAAGGAAGGCGACCGGGTCGGCGTGCCGTGGCTGCACACGGCCTGCGGTTGCTGCAACCCTTGCCGCACCGGTTGGGAAACCCTTTGCGGAAGCCAGCAAAATACCGGCTATTCGGTCAACGGCACCTTCGCTCAATACGGCCTTGCCGACGCTGACTATGTCGGCCGCCTACCCGACGCTCTCGAATTCGGCCCAGCCGCGCCTGTGTTGTGCGCCGGTGTCACCGTCTACAAGGGCCTGAAGGAAACCGAAGTGCGCCCCGGCGAATGGGTTGTCATCTCGGGCATTGGCGGCCTCGGTCACATGGCCGTGCAATATGCCAAGGCCATGGGCATGCATGTTGTTGCCGCAGATATCTTCGACGACAAGCTTGACCTCGCCAAGAAGCTGGGTGCCGATATCACCGTCAATGGCCGCGATGCCGATGCCATCGAGCAGGTGCAGAAGGCAACCGGCGGCGTCCATGGCGCGCTGGTCACTGCCGTTTCGCCGAAAGCGATGGAGCAAGCCTATGGCTTCCTGCGTTCGAAAGGCACGATGGCGCTGGTCGGCCTGCCGCCGGGCTTTATCTCGCTGCCGGTGTTCGACACTGTGTTGAAGCGCATCACCGTGCGCGGCTCCATCGTCGGCACGCGGCAGGATCTCGAGGAGTCGCTGCAATTTGCCGGCGAAGGCAAGGTTGCCGCCCATTTCTCCTGGGACAAACTCGAGAATATCAATGAGATCTTCAAGCGCATGGAAGAAGGCAAAATTGACGGCCGTATCGTGCTCGATCTGGCCGCATAAAAGCGGGAAGGCCCTGCGCCCGATCCGGCGCAAGGGTCTCTTGCAGCATCGGACCGAAGAGGGGAAGCCCGCTTTCGGTCCGATGCGACACCATAAAAAGAGAGCATTGTGCTCATTGCGATTTCCTGCACGTTGCTCCCTTGGCAAATAACGGTCAGTTTCCCGGCAGATCGGTAGCAAGCCACTGGAATAGCGCGGAAAACCGGCTATCTTTACGGCAATGCAACAATCATGGTGATTGCCGATGGTGCCGCCCAAGTCCTCTTCCGAGGTCCGTTCCGAACCCACTCTAGAACCCAATTCAGCGACAGACCGGATTTTCGTCTTCCAGGGTGGCGGAGCGCTCGGCGCCTATCAGGCTGGCGCATACGAAGCCATGCATGCCCATGACGTCGATCCAGATTGGTTGGCTGGCATTTCCATCGGCGCGATCAATTCGGCGCTGATCGCCGGCAGCCCGCGCGAGAAGCGAGTGGAGAACCTGCGTGCTTTCTGGGACATGGTCTCGTCTCAGCTGAACTTTCCGATTGGCGACCACGGCACCGAAATCAGACGGACGACAAACGATCTCTCGGCGCTTGCCGGAATGATGATGGGCATCCCCGGCTTCTTTTCGCCGCGTCTGCCGACCCCGCAGCAGATCCTGTTCAATCCCGATTACCGCGTCAGCGTCTACGACACCGAACCGCTGATCAAAACGCTGAACAATCTCGTCGATTTCAAGCTGCTCAATGACGGCCCGACACGCCTCAGCCTCGGCGCCGTCGAGGTTCTCTCAGGCAATTTCGCTTATTTCGACAATCGGCGTATCCGGCTCGACGCGCGCCATATCGCCGCCTCAGGCGCGCTTCCGCCCGGCTTTCCGTCTGTCGAAATCGACGGTCGCCATTACTGGGATGGCGGCCTCGTCTCCAATACGCCGCTGCAGCATGTGCTGGAGACCAACGAGAGCCGCAGGGACATGGAGATCTTCCAGGTAGACCTGTTCAGCGCGCGCGGCGACATGCCCAAAGACCAGTTCGAGGTCGAGAGCCGGACCAAGGAAATTCGCTTTTCCAGCCGGACCCGCATGAATACCGACGAATTCGCCCGCAAACAGGTGGTACGCCGTGCAGCAAAACGCCTGCTCGACAAGCTGCCGCCGGAATTTCAGGATGACGAGGATGCGCAGATCCTGCGCTCCGTCGGTCAAGAATATGATGTCACGATCGTCCATCTCATTCATCGGCGCGCAGCTCATGCGACCCATTCCATGGACTATGAATTTTCCAGAGCCTCAATCGACGAGCACTGGCAGGCGGGCTTCGATGACGCCAGCTACACCTTGAAACATCCGAAATGGCGCAATCGCGGCCGCCCTCGCGACGGTATCCAGATCTTCGACCTGAGCCGCGAACGGCGGCTTCGCATGGGAGCGTGACCGATGCTGCCATATTGGGGTATGATGCCTCGTTATAGCTGCGCCATCGAGGAGAAAGCGTGAAAGCGAAGATCAGCCTGAAGAACGTGGCGCTGGACGCCGGCGTTTCGATCAGCACCGCCTCGCATGCTCTGAACGGCACGGCGCCGTTGACTTCAGAGGTGCGCGACCGGGTGATCTCGTCGGCGCAACGGCTAGGCTATCTGGAAAAGCGGCGCAACAAAGCAACCATCGCAACGCTGCGATCGATCCTTCTGGCCGTTGCCGGCGACGCCGCGCCGCAAAGCGACCTCAACCTGGTCAGCTGGACCGTCATGAACGGACTGCGCGAGGAATGCGAGCGCCGGGCGATCCGCATCGTGCCCTGTGTCACGCCTGGAAGCCGGATCGATGCCGGCGAAATCAAGCGCACTGCCCTATCCGAAAAGGTCGACGGTATCGTCATCATCAATGACGACCGCGCCGACCTCATCCGGGCGATCGCGCAATTGCCGCAGCCATCTGTCATCATCAACGGCGAAGACCCGTCGATGCGGATCGATACGGTCACGGCCGGAAACCGGTTTGGGGCGCGTCAGGCTGTTGAGCATCTGCTGACACTCGGACATCGGCGCATCCTGCATGTCACCTGGCCGGGCCGCACCACGATCCGCCGCCGGTATGACGGCTATGTCGACGCCTTTCTCGGCGCCGGCCTGCCCGCCCCTGTCGATATGGTGGTGGAAGCCACAAGCTATGAACCGGCTGAAGGCGAGCGTGTGTTGCGCGAACTGCTGAGCGCCGACCCATCGATGAAGCAGGCTTCCGCCATCTTCTGCGCCGCCGACAATCTGGCCCTTGGTTGCCTGAAGACCCTCGCCAAAGCAGGCATAAAAGTGCCCGACGACATTTCGGTCCTCGGCTGCGACGATATTCTTCCCGGAGAATTCAGCAGCCCGCCGCTATCGACCATCCAGCTGCCCAGCGCCCGTCTCGGAGCAGCTGCCCTCAGCCTGATCGAGCAGCGCCTCGTCTCGCTCGATCCGCTGCGCCCGGCCCACCGCCTGGAGCTCGGCTGCCGGTTGGTCCTGCGCGGCAGCGTCGCACCGCCGCGGCTTTAACTAGTTCTCACTTCATTCCTGTTCCGGCGATGCCGGTCGTGATGTATTTCTGCAGGAACAGGAAGACCAGGGTTACCGGCAGCAGACTGAGGAAGGTCATGGCGAGAATATAGTTCCACTGCACCGAAAACTCGCCCTGGAAAGCGTTGAGACCCACCTGGAGGGTGAAGTTCTCGCGGCTGCTGAGCACGATCAGCGGCCAAAGGAAATCGTTCCAGCGCCAGAGGACGGAGAAGATCGCGAGCACGGCGAGCGCCGGTGCTGTCAGCGGCAGGACAATGCGCCAAAAGATCCTGAATTCGCTGGCAGCATCCACCCTTGCCGCTTCGATCAACTCGTCGGGAATGGTCAGCATATACTGGCGCAGCAGGAAGACGCCGGTCGGCGAGGCGACCGTGGGAATGATGACGCCCCAGAGATTGTCGACCAGTCCGACGCCGACAATGACGAGATAGGCGGGAACCATGACAACCGTCAGCGGGATCATCAGGGTGGAAATGATCAGCACGAACACCGCCTTGTCGCCGGCAAATTTGTATTTCGACAAAGCAAAGGCCGCCAGGGCATTGACGATAAGCGTCAGCGCCGTCGCCACTACGGTCACGAAGACGGAGTTCTTCAAGAAGGTGAGAAAGGCAAAACGGGTTAGCGGGTCGGTATAGTTTTCCGTGGCAACCGTCAGACTCTGGACCGGCGCAATCGTGCGGGTGTCGACGCTGACAGGCGCCTGCGGATTATTGGGATCGACCATCTGCGCCTTCAAGCCGATGCGCCGCACCATAGCCATGGTTTTCGTCTGGCCATCCACTGTCACCTGCCAGAGGGTGAGCGGCTTGTCATAGCCCGTCACCGTCACTTCGCTCGCCGCACGCGGTAAAAGCGTCGGCGGAAACCGGGTGATTTCGGCGGCGGGTTTCATCGAGGAGAGACCGGCCCAGACAGCCGGCACCAGCACGGCAAGCGTTCCAAGCACCAGCCAGAGCCAGGCCAGAATATCTGTCAGACCGATGCGGCCGGGTCGGCGGGTGCGGGTCAGGAAGGCAATGGGATTGAGGCTCATGTCACTGCTCCAGTTTCTTCGACAGGCCAAGCTGCAGCAGTGTCAGGATCAACAGAACCACGCCCATCAGGGTTGCCGCCGCAGACGCAAGCCCAAACAGCCGCAGATCGCTGCCGAAGGCCATCTGGTAGATATATTGCACGATGAAACTATTGGCCGTGCCTGGCCCGCCGCCATTGGTCAGCACCCAGGCCTCGTCGAAAATCTGTACGGAGCGGATCATCAGCAGGATCAGCACCACGAGAAGATTGGGCGCAAGGAGTGGCAGGGTGATGCGAAACAGCACCCGGCGCGGCGATGCCGCATCGATTGCCGCCGCTTCATAGAGGTCCTTCGGGATCGCCTGCAGGCCGGCAAGCAGGATCAGCGTGTAGAAGCCCATGTGAAACCAGACGGAGACGACCACGACGAAGAAGCGCGACCAGCCGACTTCGAGCAGGAAGATTTCCGGGGGCACGCCGAGCATTTGCAGGAAGGCGTTGAGCAAGCCGTTGCGATCGAGGAACCATTTCCAGATCAAGCCGATTACGACAGGCGACAGCAGAACCGGATAAAAGAACATCGCGCGGAAGAAGCCGCGCGCCACCATGGCGCGGTTGAGGATCAGCGCCGTGGTCAGCGCCACGAACAGCGTGGCGACGACATTGAAGCCAACGAACCAGAGCGTATTCCAAATGGCCGTCCAGAACAGCGATTCCGTGCAGGTGCCAGGCTCAAGATAATTGCCGCAGCTCAGCAATTGCCGGAAATTGTCCAGCCCGACATAGGGTCGCTCCGAAACGAACAGATTGGTGCCGCCCGTAAAGGCATAGCCGATGGAAATCACGATCGGCAGGAACGTAAAAATGCCGAACAGGATAAGGTTGGGCGCCAGAAATACGTAAGGCATTCGCTTGCGGCCAAACAGCCGCTCCAGCCCGTTCAACGGCGCTTCGACCACGAGCATGGCACGGTCGAGCAGGCGGTCGGCAAAGCTGTTCATGCCGCGATGCCTCCACTCAACTGCCCACGTCTGACCGTCAGTGCCCGTTCCGTGGCGGGATCAAAGACATGGACCGCCCCTGCGGTCGGCGCGATCTGCAAGCGCGTTCCCTCGGCGACGGCCAAATGGCCGGCCTGATGGAGGATCACTTGCTCCTCCTGCCCTTCGATCTTACCATAGAGATAGGTTTCGGTGCCAAGGCTCTCGCAATAACCGGTCACGAAAGGCAGACCATCTGTCTCGGTGCGGGCAAAATGCGCCGGGCGAATGCCGACAAGAACATCCTGGCCGGGCCTTGTCACAGCCATATCGACAGAGGCCGACAGCCGATGCGGGTGGCCGACATCGATCTGCGCTACGCCATTGTCGATGTTGACGATCTGGCCTTTCAGCATATTCATACGCGGCGAGCCAAGGAAGCCGGCGACGAACAGATTGCAGGGGTTTTCGAAGAGATCGAGCGGCGTGCCCACCTGCTCGACGCGGCCGGCCCTGAGCACGACGATCTTGTCGGCCATGGTCATGGCTTCCACCTGATCGTGGGTGACGTAAATCATCGTGGTCTTGATGTCGCGATGCAGGCGGGTGATTTCGGCGCGGGTCTGAACCCGCAGCGCGGCATCGAGATTGGACAAGGGTTCGTCGAACAGGAAGATTTCCGGCTCGCGCACGATCGCCCGGCCAATGGCAACTCGCTGGCGCTGACCGCCGGAGAGCTGGCGCGGCTTGCGGTCGAGATAGGGCTCAATGGCGAGCATCCGCGCCGCCTCGGCAATGCGCGCCTCGATCTCGTCCCGCTTGAACTTCAGGTTTTCCAGCCCGAAGGCGAGATTCTTGCGTACGCTCATATGCGGATAAAGCGCGTAGGACTGGAAAACCATGGCGATCTGCCGCTCGGCGGGCGAGAGCTTGGCAACATCGCGCCCATCGATCTTGATCTCGCCCGAGGTGATCTCTTCAAGCCCGGCAATGATCCGCAGCAGGGTCGATTTCCCGCAGCCCGATGGGCCGACGAAGACCACGAATTCACCGTTGTCGATCGATAGATCGATATCGTGCAGGACCTTGACGGCGCCATAGGCCTTGGAAAGCCCCTTCAGTGTCAACGCGCCCATATCATCCTCCCAGATGCTTCAGTTCTTTTCTTCAACACGATCCAGCCGGTTCCAGCCATCAGGCAGCGGCTGCGGCCTGTCGATGACGAGATCATCCACGACAAGCCCTTCCACACCCGAGGCAAACAGGCCGGGCATACCGCCGGGATAATCGACCACGCCGACAATGCGGCCGTCGGCGCCGCGCGTCCAGGCATTGGCGCGGCCATGCGCTTCCGGTGCCGGCGCCAGATCGGCATTGGTCGGACGCATATCATAGCGCAGGCCGGTGCCAAGCGCGCCGGGCTGCTGTGCCAGTTGCACGCGCCGCAAGGCGACATCGTGAATGCCTGATGCCGCCCAGGCAACAAGGTTGATTGCCCCTTCCATCCGACCGCTGATATCCTCGACAACGAGACCGCGCACGGACCCCGCCGGCCGTTCCGGCACCCGGTCGACCACCGTTACCGTCAGCGCCTCGCCAGAGCCCCAGAACCCATCAGGCGTCTCGTGGCAATCGAGCGAAATGCGCGAGAACCTGACATCGGAAACCTTGCCGCCATCGCGAGAAAAGATCCCAAGCCCGCGATTGGACCGCTCGACGCGGCAATCCTCGAAGATCACACGGGCAAAATCGCCAAAGCTTTCGGTACCGAGTTTCAGGGCGCAGCTCTGGCTGGAAACGGTGCAGCGGCGGACCGTGACGTCTTCGCAGGTGCCTATAGCGCGGCCATCCGGCCCAGCGCTGGTTTTCAGGCAAATGCCGTCATCGGCCGTTTCGATCTCGCAGTCTTCGATCAACACCCGGCGGCAGGCATCGAGCACCATGCCATCGGTATTGGGCAGGCGGCAGTTGTTGCGGACCTTCATGTCGCTCAGATGCACGTCCTCGCAATTGACGAAATGCAGCGTCCACATCGGCGAGTTCTCGACATGCAACCGATCGAGCCGCACCCCACGGCAACCTTCCAACACCAGAACGCGGGGGCGGAATTCAGCGGGGATGAAAACACCGACGCTCTCGTCGTCGCCTGTGATAAAGGCATCGCCGCCGGCATCGATCTTGCCTGGACCGGTCAGCGCAATATGACTTGCTCCACGCGCCACCAGCATCCCACGGTTGGATTTTTCCGCAATGACTGAGACAATGTTATCGCTGTAAGCCTGATAATCAGGCACCGGAGACAGAACGGCGCCCTCGGCCAGATGCAGTTCGACATCCGAGCGCAGTTGCAGCCCGCCCACCGCGTGGACGCCCGCCGCCAGCACCACCCGACCGCCGCCGCCGGACGACAAAGCGTCCATCGCGGCCTGGATCGCCTCGGTTCGGTCGCCCTGCTGATGCGCGATAACCACATCCAGCATATCGGTCATTGGGCGTCCTCCCCGGCAGATTCCGCGCCGGACAGGGCAACGTCCGTCAGCAGCAGCAGTGCCAGCGCCTGACCATAGGGCGTTGGCAGATTGGGAATGCGGCGATAGAAGTCGAGGTCATGGCCCATCGGCGTCCCGTCCGAAACACCAAGTACGACACCGTCATCATCAATCTGGCCCAGCACGGCGGCAAGCGCCTTGTCGGCGTAAAGCTTGTCTTCAGCAGGCAGAATGCCGGCCTCGATGCCGCGCAAAATGCCATAGGCAATGCCTGATGTCGCCGAGGTTTCCAGCGGTGAGGTTGGATCGTTCAGCAGCGTGTGGAACATGCCGTCGTCGCGCTGAAATGCCTTCAACGACCGCAGCTGGCTCTTCAGCACGTTGGCCAGGAAGCGCCGATCCTTTTCGTCGATATCAGGCACCAGGAAAAACAATTCAGGAATGGCGACGGTGATCCAGGCATTGCCGCGCGCCCAGAAGGCGCGAGCGAAATTGTGCCGACCGACAAAGGTCCAGCCGTGATACCAGAGACCGGTCACCGGGTCGGATAGATAGCGCGCATGGATCATGAACTGGTAGACGGCCTCGTCGATCCAGTCACGGCGACCGAAATGTACGCCCGCCTGTGCCAGAAACAACCCGGCCATGAACAGGGTGTCGTCCCAGAGTTCGCCCTCGTTCAGCCGCTCCTTCACCACATGCTGAAAGCCGCCATCCTCGGTTTTCGGCAGGCTTTTCACCAGCCAATCGGCCCAATCCTCGACAAGGGCCGCAAAATCCGGCCGGTCGACATGGCCGATGAGAATGGCCAGCGGCAGCATCGGCGCGGTGCTGTTGATCTGGCGCGGCGGCAGGCCACGGGCGATCTGACGGCCATACCAGTCGACGAGATCATCGATTGCCTTAGAATCGCCATTAGCAATCGCCCGGCGCAGGAAGCCGTATAGGCCGACTCCCACTTCCCAGTCCCATTCATCGAACTGAATGCCGCCAGCCTCGCCGCTCAGGCCTTCCTTGATGCCCTTGAGACGGCTGAAAGCGGCTGCTACCTTATCGATTGTCTGTTGCAGAGTCTGCGTCATCATCCGATCCACTAATAAAAGAGAGGGGCGATCTCGCCCTGATCCGAGGTGTTGCTGTCATAGGTCATCACCGGCTGTGGCTGGTCATGCCGGAACGGCAGGACGCGCGTCCCGAGCCTGAACATGCCATCGTAGGAGAGCGTCAGGGCCTCGCCACCGGATGGCGTCAGGCTGAGTGTCCGCGCTTCAGCATCGAAGGTCACGACACTTTCCTTGAGTCGTCCACAGAAGCTGGGAAAGTCGGTTTCCTGCCCGGAACCAACCACGGCGACCCAGCCGGAAAGCGGCGCCATGGAGCGCAATTCGCGCCCGGCCGTCGCGCCACTCTCCTGCAGCTCAAGACCATGACTGTTGTAAAGCGCCGCAAAGCCCCTGCCGGCGCGAACAAATACCCAGTGCTCCTCAATCAAGACCTCGTCCAGCCCGTCACGGCCGAGATAGGCATGGGTAAACGGCATGCGCCCACCTGCCGTATCGGCGATCAGCAATGCCGTATCGCCATGCTGGGCAACGCGGGGCAGGATGCCGTTACCGGCCCAATAGGACGGACGCTGCGAGCCCCAGGGATCATCTTCGCCGGGATGATTGATCCACAGCCGCGCCATCGGATGACCGGCAAGCCTGATATCCAGCACATGCTGCTGGTGCCCCTTCGTCCCGGTCTTGTGATCGACAACGGTGGACAGCTGCGAGGCTTCTGTCTTGAACACGGTCAGCCTGCCGGCCTCGAGCCCCTGCGCATAACGCGCCTCAATGCGGCGCCCTTCCTCAAGGCGGGCGAGCGGCGCGAGATCGGCCGGCGGCTGATAATCACTGGCGCAGAACATCGGTAGCGAGGCGACGCCACCGTTCAGCCAGCCCTCACCGAAGGCGACATAGGCAAAGGGCGCCAGTTCCGTCAGCGGCCCGGCGCGCAATTCCTTGTCATAGGCCCGCCCCTGCGATCCGGCCGGCACGCCCGCCAGCGTGTGCAGGGCGATCATCCGGAAGATCAGATCGAGTTGGCCGCGCGCGCGAGCGGCGATCTCAGGTTCCGCCCAATGCTCCAGTGCCAGCAGGCCTATGAAATCAATCGGGTAGTAAGCCGCCGAATTCCATTCAGCGAGGCCATGGGCCTCTGAACTGTCGAACCAGCGATGCAGACGATGGCGGGCAAGAGCCGCCTGCGCCGTGCCGGTGCGGCCGGAAGCAGAAAATACGGCATCGGGAAAAAGCTGGCCGGCCAGCAGCTGGCTGGTATGGAAGCACAGGACATGATTCTCACTCCAGAACCACATCACATCATTGCCGGGCTCATCCACCCAGTAGCGATAGTTCAGCACCGATTGGCGCACCCGCGCCAGCAAATCTTCGCTGAGGACATTTGGGTAAGCGCCAAGCAGCCAGAGCAGCGGCACCATGATGAAATCGGAACAATCGTCGCGCCGATCAATGGAGGCGAGCGTATCGGTAATCAGCCGCTCCAGCACGGCCTCATCCACCTCCCCTGACGCTGCCATGGCCAAAACCCGCCCAATGCGCGGCGCGCCATGGCGGGCCGAATAGACCAGCGCCTCACGCTTGCGCTCCGCCAAGCTGCCAGTGGAGATTTTCGGGCTGACATCGCTGATAAAAGCCGCATCCAGCACCCGACCGGCGGTGCTGACGCCCTCGCCCAGCCGCAAATCTATGCCGTGATAGCCATCGGCGATGCCGCGCGTCTGCGGGATGGTCACCACGCTTTCGCCTGCGCCCAGCACTAGCTGCTCGTGAACCAGCAAGGCTCGATCATGTCCGTGGCTATAGACCCGCACCTCGACAGGCACGTCGACCGGCGCCGCCTCATCGAACAGCAATTGCAGCGGCTCGTTGACAAACACATCGCGGGCCGGGCGAACACTGCGGATAAGCCCCTCCAACCGGTCAATCGTTTCTGCATCCAGCGCCGCCGGCAATTGCACGGCAACCGGCACCTGATCCGTCACCTCCAACTCCACGAACCAGACGGTGTCGCGCTCAGCCAGATCCTCGGTATGAACCAGAATGTCGTTGTCGCCCTCGGATAGCGTGAGAACGATATCGGTCGCGGATTCGACATTGCGGCGGAACGGCTCGAACCGCACCTGCTCCACACCATTTACCCAAATGCGCACACCGCCACAGGTCTTCAGCCGCAGCGCCAGACTGCGGGCCATCGGCGCCTTGAACGTGCCCCGCAGCCAGCGCCGCACATGGGTCGGGCCATGCCAGAAATGGGTAAACTCCACACGCCGGTTGGCGCCGGGCAGATTGAGGCGATCCACCGGCCAATCCCACTCAGGCGCAATCAGGCGCCCGACCATCGTCGCCCAGAAGGCCTTGCGGCAGGGCAGATCGCCAACATCGACGAAGCCGTTGATGAAGCGGTAATCAGCTCGATCCTCCGCCGGCGCGGGCTCACCCGGAAAAGAAGTGGCAATGAGCGGCGACACCAGCCAGGCCGTAACCGTCTCCCCCTGGCAGACCTCATAAAGAGGCTGATCATTGGGCTCGTGTGGCGCTGAGGTTGCGGGCCTTTCGACGATGGTCATGGCTCGCCTCCCTGCGATCATGAAATTATTTTTATTAAGTGCATCAAATCGCCGAACAGACACGAAATCCGTCGATTTTTCCCGACAAAACAGCTTGACGGAAAGTTTGTCAAGTCGCAAAAAGAAGTTGGAGGAGCGCAGATACTTGAGCATTTTCTGCGTTCATGAAATAGTTTTCATAGGGAGGATCACATGTCCAGACTTCTTTCGGGCCTTAGCGGCCTTGCCCTCGCGGCGCTTGCGCTTAGCCAACCGGCCATGGCTGAGACGAAAACCATCACCTTTCTCTTCACCGACGACGACCAGTCCTATGTCGAGCACATGGCCGCACTCAGCAAGGAATTCGAGGCAAGCCATCCCGATGTGAAGATCAATTTCGTGTCGTCGGGCTATGAGGCTGTCGCCAAACAATTGCCGGTGCAGCTGGCGGTCGGCGAAGGCCCTGATCTTGCCAAGATCACCGATTGGCAGCTGGCGCCATTCTTCCTCGACATGCGGCCCTACATGAAAGACCCGGATGGTTATGCGAAGCTGCATGGCGACAGCCTCAACCAAATCCGCCTGCCCGGCATCAGCGATCCCCAGTCGATCAATGGCTATGTGGCCTCGCAGACGCTCAACCTGCCCTTCATCAATAAGACCTTGTTCGAGCAGGCGGGCGAGCCGGTGCCCGGCCCGAAGGCGACGCTGAAAGAGATTGTCGAAGCCTCCGTCCGGGTTGCCAAGAAAACCGGCGTGCAGATCCCCTTTACCATGGACCGCTCCGGCCACCGTTTCTCGGGCGCGGCCTTCTCCTATGGCTCGTCCTATGTCCGCGACGACAAGTTCAGCTTTCCCGACGACGCCGCCAAGGCCTATATTGCCGATCTCTACAGCTGGACGAAGGACGGCAGCTTTCCGAAGGAAATGTGGGGAGCGGCCGGCGGTTCACAATACAAGAACATGGGCGACGAATTCGTCAACGGCAATGTCGTGACCTATCTGGCCGGCAACTGGATGGTCAATCCGTTCCAAAAGAAGATCGGCGATGCCTTCGAATGGACCGCGATCAACGCACCTTGCGGCCCGGCCGGCTGCTATGCCATGCCCGGCGCCACAGCGATTGCCGCGTTTAAACGCACCAAATACCCGGAAGTCGTCGCGCAGTTCGTCGAATTCCTCGGCTCGGAAAAGGTCCAGCGCGACATCGCCGAAAACTACGTGATCCTGACCGGCGCAAAGATCGACAATCCGCAATACAAGCTGACTGACGGCAACGCCAAGGCCTCGATGGCCGTCTTCCTCGCCAACGAGAAGAACGTGCCGCAGGAAGCACGGGTGTTCGAAAAGAAAAAGGGCGGATCGGCGCTCTACCAGCAGATCGTCCAGCGCATGAGCCAGCTGATCGTCGGAGAACTGACGTTGCAGCAGACCTATGACACGCTGGCGGCCGATGTCGAAAAGATCAACACCGCAACGGCCGTGAAGTAGCACCTGTCGCGATAAACCGGCGTGGCCGACTTTTCAGGTCGGCCAGGCCTTCAAGACCTCGAATGACCGCGTCTCCATTTGCGGCCATATCTGCAGGTGGTAACGATCCTCGCCATCGAGACCATCCTCACTCACGGTATCGAGCCCGTTGAAGCAGGCACGAAGACCTATACGGCCGGGCGTGATGTCAAAGCGGGGCGCCGTGTTTTCGTCATCCGTCAGCCCAGCAAGCAAAAGCTGACCAGTCGGGCAGGCGAAGTTCGCCTCAACGACATGCTGGAAGGCGCTGAGATCCACTTCTGGCCGCTGATCATGCCATTCAAGCAAAACCGTTACAGTCATATTGCGCGCCGTATGGACGATCACCCCGTGTTCTCCAGCCATGAGACGTGCTTCAATAGAGTCGTCGCTGTAATCATCAGGCAAGTCGGCACGAGCCTGATCGCGCAGAAAAAACTGGAAATAGTCAGCGAAAATATCGCCTTGATAGAGAATGCGCATCCGAAGTCCTCACAACGTAAGGGATGAAGGAGAAACTATGTCTGACAGCAGGGTCGGCAAGCCTTGACGGCAAATTCTCCTTTGCAATCGCCGAAATTTGGCCGCACACCCTTTGCAGAAAACGTTTCAGACAGCGAAAGGATTCGATCCATGGCCGCAGCATTGACGATCGACGACTTGAAGCGCCAGGCAAAGCGCCGGGTGCCGAAAATGTTCTTCGACTATGCCGATAGCGGTTCCTGGACCGAGAGCACCTACCGAGCCAATGAGAGCGATTTTTCCCGGATCAAGCTGCGCCAGCGGGTTCTCGTCGATATGACCGAACGGTCTTTGGCGGGCACGATGATCGGCGAGCCCGTCAGCATGCCCGTAGCGCTTGCACCGACCGGGATGACAGGCATGCAGCATGCTGATGGCGAGATCCTGGCAGCAGAAGCAGCTGAGGCCTTTGGTGTGCCCTTCACGCTGTCGACCATGAGCATATGCTCGATTGAGGATGTCGCGCTGCATACGCGCCGGCCCTTCTGGTTCCAACTCTATGTTATGAAGGACCGGGACTTCGTCTATAACCTGATGGACCGCGCCAAGGCCGCGAAATGCTCGGCACTGGTGCTGACGCTCGATCTCCAAATCCTCGGCCAGCGTCACAAGGACCTGCGCAACGGCCTCTCGGCCCCGCCAAAATTCACGCCCAAGCACATGTGGCAGATGGCAACACGGCCGCAATGGTGCATTGGCATGGCCAATACGCACCGCCGGCATTTCGGCAACATCGTTGGCCACGCTAAGAATGTCACCGATATGTCCTCGCTTTCGGCCTGGACGGCGGAACAGTTCGACGCCAAACTCTCTTGGGATGATGTTGCCTGGATCAAGGACTACTGGGGCGGCAAGCTGATCCTCAAGGGTGTTCTCGATGTCGAGGACGCGCGCGCCGCCGCCGACAGTGGCGCGGATGCGATCATCGTTTCCAACCACGGCGGACGCCAACTGGATGGCGCTCCCTCATCCATTTCGATGCTACCATCAATAGTTGAAGCAGTTGGCGACAGGATGGAAGTGCATATCGATGGCGGCATCCGCTCGGGACAAGATGTGCTAAGGGCCACAGCACTCGGCGCCAAGGGCACCTATATTGGCCGCCCCTTCCTCTATGGTCTCGGCGCCGGTGGCCGCGATGGCGTGACCCGCGCACTGGACATCATCGCCAAGGAACTCGACATCAGCCTCGCGCTCTGCGGCAAACGGCGACTGACCGATGTCGACGCGTCTATCCTGATGGGCAACCCGTTCCGCTCGGGTCAGCAGGCCGAAAATCGGCCCTGACGGCAACATATCTGTCGACATGTTAGAGCGACGGCATAATCGCTGCAATTGCGCTTGAAATCCCTGATGGAATGGGCGACCAAACTTGATCGGATTTTTTTCGCAAGGCAGGATCATGTCGCCCATTTCCACTCCGCCCTCGCCGCCCCGCCAGCTCACCCGCGCGGATTTTCGCACACTCGGCCTTTCGGCGTTGGGCGGCGCGCTGGAATTCTACGACTTCATCATTTTCGTGTTCTTCGCGGGTGTCATTGGCAAGCTGTTCTTTCCGCCCAACATGCCGGACTGGCTGGTGACTGTGCAGACCTTCGGCATCTTTGCCGCCGGCTATCTGGTGCGGCCGCTGGGCGGGCTGATCCTTGCCCATTTTGGCGACATCTTCGGCCGCAAGAAGGTCTTCGCATTCTCGATCCTGTTGATGGCGCTGTCGACGCTCGGCATGGCCTCCATGCCGACCTTTGCGACAATAGGCATTGCCGCACCTGTTCTGCTGATCCTCATGCGGTTGCTGCAGGGCATTGCCATCGGCGGCGAAGTGCCGGGCGCCTGGACCTTCGTGTCCGAACACGTGCCATTCCGCCGGGTCGGCTTTGCCTGCGGCTTTCTCTGCTCGGGCCTGACGCTCGGTATTCTCTTAGGATCGCTGATTGCCGCCGTCATTAACTCGGTCTTTGCGCCGGAAGATGTCGCGGCCTATGCCTGGCGCATCCCCTTCTTCCTCGGGGGCATCTTCGGTCTTGTCGCCGTTTATCTGCGCCGCTGGTTGCAGGAAACACCCGTCTTTGCCGAAATGCGCCTGGCGCGGGCCGGCATCCCGGAACTGCCGCTGAAGACCGTGCTGCGTGATTATCCGGTTGCCGTCATCATCTCCATGGCGCTGACCTGGGTGCTTGCCGCCTGCCTCGTCGTAACGACGCTGATGACCGCCACGCTCCTGCAAAAGCTCTATGGCTATAGCGCCCAGATCTCGCTGACAGCGACGAGCTTCGGAACGCTGTTCCTGATTTTCAGCACTGCCGCATCGGGCGCTATCGTCGACAAGGTCGGCTCCGGTCGGTTCCTGATGGTGGCAAGCGTGTTTCTGGCGGCAGCAACCTTCGCTTTCTACACCTATGCCGCAACGTCGGTGCCTGTCCTCTTCGCGCTTTATGCATTGATGGGTCTGTCGGTCGGCATCGTCGGCGCAGTGCCCTACGTCATGGTGCGAGCCTTCCCGGCACATGTCCGGTTTAGCGGCCTGTCCTTCTCCTACAACGTCTCCTACGCTATTTTCGGTGGATTGACGCCGATTGCGGTCGCGAGCCTGTTGCCGATCAATCCCATGGCGCATGCATATTATCTGCTGTTCATCTCAGCGCTGGCCTTCCTGCTCGGGATCTATCTGACCCTGAACGGCGGCCGGATCGAGGCCGCCGCCGGCATCGAGGAACTGGGTGAGCGTGACACCCTCGCGACGCCGGTCCACTGACGCAAAACGCCCGGCCAAGGCGAGAAGCCAATGGTCGGGCAATTACACACGACAATCACGGCGTCGGACTGATAGTTCTCAGGAAGATACTGAACCGCGTTCGGCTGAAACGTTGACAAATGTCTGTAGAACATTTAGTGAACATTTCATGAGGAAAACGCTTAAAGAACGCTTGGCCATCTTGTCGGATGCGGCAAAATACGACGCGTCTTGCGCATCAAGCGGAACGACAAAGCGGAACTCGGCAGCCTCTGGCGGGCTAGGATCGACGGAAGGCTCCGGGATATGCCATGCCTACGCTCCGGACGGGCGGTGCATCTCTCTTCTTAAAATCCTGATGACCAATTTCTGCATCTACGACTGTGCGTATTGTATCAACAGATCGTCGAGCAACGTGGAGCGCGCGCGGTTTTCGGTCGAAGAAGTCATCTGGCTGACGCTCGAATTCTATCGCCGCAATTACATCGAGGGTCTCTTTCTTTCCTCTGGCATCATCCGCTCGTCCGATTACACGATGGAGGAAATGGTTAGGATTGCGCGTGAATTGCGCACGACACATAATTTCCATGGCTACATCCATCTCAAGTCCATTCCCGAGGCGTCACCGCAACTAATTGAAGAGGCGGGGCTCTACGCCGATCGCCTTTCGATCAATATCGAATTGCCGACGGATGCCGGTATAGGGAAGTTCGCGCCGGAAAAGCGACCGGACAACATTCGCCGGTCGATGGGCAATTTGCGCCTGAAGATCGAAGAAATGGCTGAGCCGACGCTCCAGACCAAGCGGCGAAGGAGATTTGCCCCCGCCGGACAAAGTACACAGATGATTGTCGGCGCCGACGCTGCTGACGATGCAACCATCCTTGGCACCAGCGCCAGGCTCTATGGAAGCTACGGCTTGAAGCGTGTCTACTATTCCGCCTTTAGCCCGATCCCGGATTCGTCGAAAAACCTGCCCCTGATCAAGCCGCCGCTGATGCGGGAGCATCGATTGTATCAGGCAGACTGGCTCTATCGTTTCTATGGGTTCGACATTGCGGAGATCACGTCGGCACGTCCGGACGGCATGCTCGATCTCGACATCGATCCGAAACTGGCATGGGCGCTTGGCCATCGCGATCGATTTCCGGTCGACATCAATCTCGCGGACAGGGAAATGCTTCTGCGCGTGCCCGGCTTCGGCACGAAGACCGTCCAGTCCATCCTTTCGACACGGCGGTTCAAACGGCTGCGGCTGGAAGATATCGGACGGCTCGGCGTCTCACTCAAAAAAGTCCAGCCGTTCATCACGGCCGAGGGTTGGACCCCGCATCGTTTGATCGATCGCGCCGATTTGCGGGCGATGTTCATGCCGAAGCCGGAGCAATTATCACTACTATGACGCAGACCTGCTTTCTCGAAGGCCGTGGCGATCTTTCGGAATGGCGCGCGGCGGCGCGGCGGTATCTACAATCGGGCATCGACCCCAAGGAAATCGACTGGCGGCTTATCGATGACGAGCAGGGCTTATTTGGCGCTGACGCAAGCGAAGACGGCGACGGCCGAACGACAAGCCAGGCCGGTCATACGAACGCGCAGATATCCGTGCCGCCGGCCTTCCTTACACTCGCAGAAGCCGTTCTCTGCCATTCCGATCCCGGCCGCTTCGCTTTGCTTTATCGCCTGCTGTTTCGGTTAAGGCAGGAACGACATCTTCTTGAGATGAAGACGGATGCCGACGTGGCGATGGCGTACCGGATGCAGAAGTCCGTGGGTCGCGACTATCACAAGATGACGGCCTTCTTGCGCTTCAAGGAAGTGCCACTGCCTGCCGGTGTTGCAGGCAGACGGCGTTTTCTTGCCTGGTTTGAGCCGGACCATTTCATCGTCGCACGCGTTGCGCCGTTTTTCCAACGACGGTTCAATGACATGGACTGGATTATCTTGACGCCTCACGGCTCCGCCTCCTGGGACGGCCAGATCCTTCGGACGTCGATCGAACCGGCATTCAAGCCCGATATCCAGGATGAAACCGAGGATCTTTGGCGCACATATTATGCATCCATCTTCAATCCAGCACGCTTGAAGGTAAAGATGATGATGACGGAGATGCCGAAAAAATATTGGAAGAACCTGCCGGAGGCGGAGCTCATTCCCGGCCTTATAGCCGGAGCGGAAGCCAAGCTGATCGATATGGGGCGTCAACAAGCCAGCGAACCGCTCCCGTTTCACCATCGCCTCCAGGCCGCGGCGGCGCGTGTCCAGACCGAGCCGGCGACCGAGGCGGGCACGATTGATGCGCTGCGCCAGAACGCCCGGCACTGCACTCGATGTGATCTCTACTGTCGCGCAACACAGACCGTTTTCGGCGAAGGGCCTGTCGATGCACAGATCATGGTCGTCGGCGAGCAGCCAGGGGACCAAGAGGATCTTGCCGGGCGGCCGTTCATAGGGCCGGCCGGCCGTGTGTTCCACGATGCTCTAGCGCGTGCCGGCTTGGACAGACGCGCGCTCTACGTCACCAATGCGGTGAAGCACTTCAAGTATGAGCCACGGGGAAAGCGCCGCATCCACCAGCGCCCAAACATGACAGAGGTGCAGCACTGCAGGTGGTGGCTCACGCAAGAGATCGATATCGTAAAGCCGAGGCTGATCGTCGCCATGGGCGCGACCGCACTGTTTTCGCTCACGGATCGAAAGGATCGTTTGGAGGATGTGCGCGGCCAGCCAATCATCATGGACGACGCGCGACATCTATTCGTGACCGTTCATCCATCATACCTGCTGCGCATTCCCGACGAGATAAAGAGAAACGAAGCAGTCGCGCGCTTTCGTGAGGATATAAGCCGGGTTGCTCGACTTGTTGTGTAGGAGACAAGCTGGAAACGCCCCGTTCATTGAACCGGGGTGCTGGAGGATGCGAAGCTTTACGGTGACAATCAGAGGCTGATCCGCCCGCAAGAGGAACATGAAAGACCTATTGGGTTTCCCTGGGTTGCTCCTTCAGCAACACGAAAAGAACCCCGCTCACCGCCAAGGCCACCGCATAAGCGGTGAGGCCGGGCGCGTAGCTCTGGAATTGCGCGCGGCTGAGCGGCAGAAGCGTCGCCCCCAGAGCTGCGCCCAGCTGGAATACGGCGAAGATCGTGCCATAGATGCGCCCGAATGCGGCAAGGCCGAAGCTGCGCTTGATGATGTAGCTCAGCACGTCGAACTCCGCGCCGTAGACCATGCCGATCAGGATGGCGGACAGGAAGACAAGGCTGCCGACCGCAGCATACGGTCCGACACGGCGAGGCCGCGGCATCGGGAACGGGGGTGCGGTGCCTCCAGGACCTCTATCACCGAGCAGGCGATACAGAAGCCATAGCGGGTGACGACAGCCCCTTTGACGGATGACATGGTGGCGGAAGCCCGCCCATCGGGCTTCCAAGATTGAAGAACTGATCTGCAAGACTGTAGTGGGGTACGTACAAGACTGACCTGCCTGCCCAAATGTGGGAAACTGCCCCGCATCACTGCGAAAAGCCTACGGCCCGACATAGCTCCCGGTTCAGATATCGAGCGTCGTCTGATGTTCCCAGGCAGTAAATTGGGAGCAATAGCTGTTCCACTCGTTGTGCTTAAGCTTGAGATAAGCGCTGGAAAATTCGAGCCCTAAGGCCGCCTGAAGCTCATCATCCGCTTCATAGGCGCGCAACGCATCGAGAAGATTGAGTGGCAGTTTCGGCGCATTCTTCACCGTATGGCCTTCGCGATACATGTCGATATCGTGATGCGGGCCAGGATCGGCATCGCTCTTAAGGCCCGAAAGGCCGGCGGCGATGATGATGGCCTGGAGCAGGTATGGATTGACTGCTCCGTCCGGCAGGCGCAGTTCGAAACGGCCTGGTCCAGGCACGCGCACCATATGGGTGCGGTTATTGCCGGTCCAGGTCACCGTATTCGGTGCCCAGGTGGCTCCTGATACGGTGCGCGGCGCGTTGATGCGCTTGTAGGAATTCACCGTCGGATTGGTGACAGCGGCAAGCGCCGAAGCATGTTTCATGATGCCGCCAAGGAAGGTCTTGCCCTTGGCCGACAAACCGAACGGCATGGCCTTGTCGGCAAAAGCGTTGGTCTTTCCCTCGACATCCCAAACCGAGATATGCGCATGGCAGCCATTGCCGGTCAGTCCCTTGAAGGGCTTCGGCATGAAGGTGGCGCGCAACCCGTGCTTTTCTGCCACCGACTTGACCATGAACTTGAAGAAGGAATGCTTGTCGGCGGTCTTGAGCGCGTCGTCATATTCCCAGTTCATCTCGAACTGGCCATTCGCGTCTTCATGGTCATTCTGGTAGGGCTTCCAGCCCAGTTCCAGCATGTAGTCGCAGATCTCGGCGATCACGTCATAGCGACGCATCAGTGCCTGCTGGTCGTAGCAAGGCTTCTCCGCTGTATCGAATTCGTCAGAAATCTTGCCGCCATCAGCCGAAATCAGGAAAAACTCAGGCTCGACGCCCGTCTTGACCCGAAGCCCCATGGATGCGGCTTCCTCAACCAGCTTTTTCAGGACAACACGGGGCGCTTGCCCCACCGGCTTGTCATCCATCACGCAATCGGCAGCGACCCAGGCGACATCCTTCTTCCAAGGCAGTTGGATAACGGAGGAGGCATCTGGCACGGCAAAGAGATCGGGATGCGCGGGCGTTAGGTCCAGCCAAGTGGCAAAGCCCGCAAAGCCTGCACCATCCTTCTGCATATCGGCAATGGCCTCAGCCGGCACCAGCTTGGCGCGCTGGGCGCCAAACAGGTCGGTATAACTGATCATAAAATATTTGATGCCGCGTTCGCTAGCAAACTGCGCAAGATCCTGTGTCACGTCGTTCCCCTGTTTTTATGGATTGAGACACATTGAAAGGAAATGACCGCGATCCCGGGAGAAGATCGCAGCCATTGAAGTTTAAAAACCGGCCTTGCCGGGATACCAGTTGGTGCCGGCAAGCGGCACTTGCGCCATCGCGGCGGCCTCCATGGTCAGTGCCACGAGATCTTCTGGCTCGAGATTGTGCAGCCGGTTATGGCCGCAGGCACGGGCAATCGTCTGGGCTTCCAGCGTCATCACCTTGAGGTAATTGGCGAGACGACGGCCAGCCAGAACCGGGTCGAGACGCTTCATCAATTCCGGATCCTGAGTGGTGATGCCGGCCGGATCCTTGCCCTCGTGCCAGTCGTCATAGGCGCCCGCAGTGGTACCGAGCTTCTGATATTCCTCTTCCCACTTCGGGTCGTTGTCGCCGATAGCAACCAGCGCCGCCGTGCCGATCGCCACGGCATCGGCGCCAAGCGCCAGGGCCTTCGCCACATCAGCACCGGAACGGATGCCGCCTGACACGATCAACTGCACCTTGCGATGCATACCGAGATTCTGGAGCGCCTGGACGGCTGGACGAATGCAAGCAAGCGTCGGCATGCCGACATTTTCGATGAACACGTCCTGAGTTGCAGCTGTACCGCCCTGCATGCCGTCGAGCACAACAACGTCAGCCCCGGCTTTTACGGCAAGCGCCGTGTCGTAATACGGCCGCGCGCCGCCGACCTTGATATAGATCGGCTTTTCCCAATCGGTGATTTCGCGCAGTTCGAGGATCTTGATCTCGAGATCGTCTGGCCCCGTCCAGTCGGGATGACGGCAGGCGGAGCGCTGGTCGATACCCTTCGGCAGGTTGCGCATGTTGGCGACCCGATCGGAAATCTTCTGGCCGAGCAACATGCCACCGCCGCCGGGCTTGGCGCCTTGGCCGACCACCACTTCGATGGCATCGGCGCGGCGCAGATCTCTAGGGTTCATGCCGTAGCGTGACGGCAGATATTGATAGACCAGGGTCTGGCTATGGCCGCGCTCCTCATCGGTCATGCCGCCATCGCCCGTCGTGGTGGAGGTGCCGGCCAGCGTCGCCCCGCGCCCAAGCGCTTCCTTGGCATTGCCAGAAAGGGCACCGAAGCTCATGCCGGCAATGGTGATCGGTGTCTTCAGGTGGATAGGCTTTTTGGCAAAGCGGGTGCCGAGCACAACCGAAGTATCGCATTTCTCGCGATAGCCCTCGAGCGGATAACGGGAAATCGACGCGCCGAGAAACAGCAGATCGTCGAAATGCGGCACCTTGCGCTTGGTGCCGGCTCCCCTGATATCGTAGATGCCGGTGGCGGCGGCGCGGCGGATTTCCGCGAGCGTATAATCATCGAAGGTCGCGGATTTGCGCGGTGGCGTATTGGGGTTGTGATAGCTCATCGGTCTCTCCGCTCAATACGCTTCGGCGTTGTCGATATTGAAGTTGTAAAGCTTGCGCGCCGAACCATAGCGCTTGAATTCTTCCGGCTTGACGTCGGTGACACCTGCCTTCGCCAGAAGCTCGGCCAGCTTTTCCAGATGTTCGGGACGCATCTCTTTTTCGATGCAGTCGGCGCCCAGGCTCGTCACCTTGCCGCGCACGAAGAGCTTTGCCTCATAAAGACTGTCCCCCAGCGCCTCACCGGCATCGCCGAGCACCACCAAGTGGCCAGACTGGCCCATGAATGCGGACATGTGGCCGATGGAGCCGTGTACGACGATATCTATGCCTTTCATGGAAATGCCGCAGCGTGAGGCGGCATTTCCCTTGATGACAAGCAATCCGCCGCGACCAGTCGCACCGGCATACTGGCTGGCGTCACCTTCGATGATAACGGTGCCGGACATCATGTTTTCCGCAACACCTGGACCAGCGGAACCACGTACCGTAACGGTGCCGCCGTCGTTCATGCCGGCGCAGTAATAGCCGACCGACCCCTTCACCTCCACGGTAACAGGGCTATCGATGCCGACGGCAACGGCATGGTGTCCACGCGGATTGACGATTTCGAAACTGGTATCATTCGCGCCCGACGTGACGGCGTGAAGGGCGCTGTTCAACTCGCGTAGGGGAGTGTGGGAAAGGTCGAAGACAGGCATGATAAGTCCCTTGCGATTCAGGCCGCTTTTGCGTGGTCCCAGAAATAGACGGTGGCTGGTTCCGGCTCCCAGATTCGGGCCGTATCGATACCGGGCAGGTTGACCAGCGCCCGGTATTCCGAGCCAAAGGCCACGTATTGATCGGTCTCCGCCATGACGGCCGGCTTGCAGGCGATCGGATCGCGCACCACGCCAAAGCCAGAGCGGGTGCCGACGACAAAGGTGAAGAAGCCATCGAGATCGGACAACGCACCGGTCAGCGCCTGACCCAGATCCTTGCCGCGCGCCATTTCCGCCGTCAGATAGGCAGCCGCCACTTCAGAGTCGTTTTGGGTTTCAAACCGCATGCCTTCGCGGATCAGCTCGCGGCGCAGATTATTGTGATTGGACAGCGAGCCATTGTGCACCAGGCATTGGTCGGCCCCAGTGGAAAAGGGATGGGCGCCGAGCGTGGTCACCGCACTTTCCGTCGCCATGCGGGTATGGCCGATGCCGTGTGTACCGCCCATGGCCCGCACTTCGAACCGACTGACCACATCCTTCGGCAGGCCGATTTCCTTGAAGATCTCGACGCTTTCGCCTGAGCCCATGATGCGGATGGACGGCCGGATCGTCGACAGCAATTCCCGCACTTGGCCAAACGTTTCAGCGGCAACCTCAATCACGGCATGAGTGCTTTTTACCGTCACCGAAGCAGCAATGCCCGCCTCCGCCATGGCGGCATCCAGCCCCGCAAAATCGACCGCCGGCTGCGGCGACTGAACCGTCACCTTCATCTTGCCCGCCTGCGCGGCGCCATAGATGGCAATGCCAGCCGAGTCGGGACCCCGGTCGGTCATGGTGATCAGCATATCCGAGAGCAGTTCCCCCAACTGGGGCTCAAGGCTTTTGTCTTTCAGGAACAGTCCCACAATGCCGCACATGGTCAGCCTCTCCATTTCTCACTGAAGAAATGGCTAACACCGCCCAATAACAAAATCAATCTCTAGGAATAATTTTTTCCTGTTGAGCAACTATTTCAGTTGAGGGTAGGAGATGATCGAGAGGTAGCGGGCCGGCAAGGTCACCAGCTCTTCCGGCCCATGCGGCGCGTCTGCGTCAAAGAACAGGCTATCCCCCGGCTGCATGCGATAGAGACTTTCGCCATGGCGATAGACCACCTCGCCTTCCAACATGTAGAGGAATTCCATGCCCTCGTGCTGGAAGGTCGGAAACACGTCGGATTCGGTGTTGAGCGTGATCAGATAAGGCTCGACCACCACGCCAGAGCTATTGTTTTCGATATGTCCGAGCAGGCTGTAATGATGGCCCGCACGGGTGCCTCGACGCTCCAGATTGACGCCTTCGCCGGCCTTGACGAAGCTCGCGCTGCGCGGCTCCTCATAGCCTTTGAAGAAAGCGGTAATCGGCACGCCGAGCGCACGCGACAATGACTGCAATGTCGACAGCGAGGCAGAGATATTGCCATTTTCGATCTTAGAGAGCATGCCGACCGACATGCCGGTCGCTGCGGCCAGATCCGCAACCGTGATGCCGAGCTTTTTGCGGAAGATGCGCACCTCGTGGCCGATCGCCATTTCGAGGTTGTTGGCCCTGGGCTCACGCACCGCGTGCGGGTCCTGCGCCAAGATTGCCTTTGCCGCCTGGACTGCCTTTGTGTCGCTCTTGGCCATGCCTGCCTCTGATGTCCGTCTATAACAGATTTATGATCTAACCGATTTCGGTTGAATCCCAAACAGTTGTTTGAAGGCCCGCGAAAAGTGCGAGGCGCTGGAAAAGCCGGTGGCAAAGGCGATATCCGATAGGGAAAGCGGGCTCTGCTCCAGCAATTTGCGGGCGTGGGTGAGCCGCATGCGACGGTAAGTCTCCTGGAAGCTGGCCTGCAGATGGCCGGCAAACAACCGGTCGAGATGCCGCGGCGTGATTCCGACCAGTCGGGCGATCGCCTGACGGTCCAGCGGATGTTCCAGCGCGGCCTCCATCTTCTCCAGTGCTGCCACCAGCGCTGGATTGTGGGTGCCGAAGCGCTCGACGACAGAGCCTCGCTGCGGCGCCGTCGGCTCGGCGACCGCCGTATGCAGATACCAATCGCTGACCCGGCGCGCAAATTCCGGCCCGAGCCGCTCGCTGATCAGCGCATGCATCATGTCCAGCGGCGCAACGCCTCCACCGCAGGTCAGCCGGTTCCCATCAAGCACATAACGAGCCTGGCGAGGCACGAGATCGGGAAAGGCTTCCCGGAGCGCCGGGGCATGTTCCCAGTGAATGGTAAAATCGCGCTCAGTGAGCAGACCGGCCTCAGCCAGAATGTACGCACCACTGGAGATGCCCCCGATCCGCATGCCCTGACGGGAAAATTTGCGCAAAGTGCCATGCATTTCAGCAGTCTGTTGCCAATCTCCAGGAGCGCCACCTGCGATCACGAACAGCGTGTGGCAGGTCGCTCCGTCACGCACAAAATCGCCGCAGGGAATATCGAACCCCGCCGAACAGCGCACCGGCTCACCGCGCAGCGACAGCGCCCGCACCGCGTAAAGCGATTTTTGCGCCAGAAGATTCGCGGCCCGAAGCGGCTCTGTTGCCGACGAAAACGACATCAGCGCAAAGTTCGGCGTCAGTACGTAGCCATAAGTCTGGGTGATCGGAGAGACAAGGTCGGTCATGTCTCCTTGGTATCATGATATGTCTCTTTTCTGCAATTGTGGAACACCAGAGTTGGAGTAGCCTGCACAAGTTGATCCTCCTGAAACGAGCAGGCATGATGCGCTATTCGGCCCTGTCCATTTTCCTGAACGGCCTTCGCGGCAACCGTAATTGGGTCGCCCATTGGCGCCAACCGGATCCCAAACCGCATTATGACGTGGTGATCGTCGGCGGTGGCGGGCATGGGCTGGCGACCGCCTACTATCTTTCCAAGACATTCGGCATCAAGAATATTGCTGTGGTCGAAAAGGGCTATATCGGCTCAGGCAATGTCGGGCGCAACACCACGATCATTCGCTCCAACTATCTGCTGGCCGGCAACAATCCTTTCTACGAGTTTTCGATGAAGCTCTGGGAGGGACTGGAACAGGATTTTAATTTCAACGCCATGGTCTCCCAGCGCGGCGTGGTCAATCTCTACCATTCAGACGCCCAGCGCGATGCCTATATCAGGCGCGGCAATGCCATGCGCCTGCATGGCGTCGATGCCGACCTGCTGGACAGGGCGCAGGTCAAGGCGATGCTGCCGTTTCTTGACTACGACAATGCCCGCTTCCCGATCCAGGGCGGACTGTTGCAAAAACGCGGCGGCACGGTGCGTCACGATGCCGTGGCGTGGGGCTATGCCCGCGGAGCCGATATCAACGGCGTCGACATCATCCAGAATTGCGAAGTGACGGGCATCCGCCGCGAGGCGGGCAAGGCGGTTGGCGTGGAGACCACCCGGGGTTTCATCGGCTGCGGTAAGCTGGCGCTCGCTGCGGCCGGCAATTCTTCGCGCGTCGCAGAGATGGCCGGGCTGAAACTTCCCATGGAAAGCCATGTGCTGCAGGCCTTCGTCTCGGAAGGGCTGAAACCGTTCATCGATTGCGTCGTCACCTTTGGCGCCGGCCATTTCTACGTGTCGCAGTCGGATAAGGGCGGTCTGGTCTTCGGCGGTGATATCGACGGGTACAACTCCTATGCCCAGCGCGGCAATCTTGCCACGGTCGAGCACGTGGCGGAAGCTGGCAAGGCGATGCTCCCGGCATTGTCACGCGTGCGCGTCCTACGCTCCTGGGGTGGCATCATGGATATGTCGATGGACGGCTCGCCTATTATCGACAAGGTGCATCTCGACAATCTCTACCTCAATTCCGGCTGGTGCTACGGCGGCTTCAAGGCCACGCCCGCGTCAGGCTATTGCTTTGCCCATCTGATCGCCAAAGGCGAACCGCATGAAACAGCTCGGGCCTTCCGGCTGGACCGTTTCGCGCGCGGTTACCTGATCGATGAAAAGGGCCAGGGCGCCCAGCCGAACCTTCACTGAGCTTTGGAAAGCAGCACGACATGGCAAGCCTGATCCCCTGCCCCCATTGCGGGCCTCGCCCCAAGGAAGAATTTACCGTCAAGGGTGCAGCGCTGGCGCGGCCAGACCCGCAAGCGGGTCCTGACGTTTGGTATGACTACGTCTATCTGCGCGACAATCCGCGCGGCGCCTATGAGGAATATTGGCACCATACATCCGGCTGCCGTCGCTGGCTGGTGGTCAGCCGCGACACCGCCAGTCACGAGGTGCATGGCGCCCGCGACGCCTCGATCAAGGAGACGGCCGAATGACCTCTTCACGTCTTTCCGTTGGCGGCCTGATCGACCGCAGCAAGGTTTTGAACTTCACCTTCGACGGCAAACGCTACAATGGCTTGGAAGGCGATACGCTCGCCTCAGCGCTTTTAGCCAATGGCGTACAACTGGTCGGTCGCAGCTTCAAATATCACCGCCCGCGCGGCATCCTGACTGCGGGTGCCGCCGAACCCAACGCACTGATGACGATCGGTCGCGGCGGACGGACCGAGCCCAATACACGCGCCACCATGCAAGAACTTTATGAGGGGCTGGAGGCCAAGAGCCAGAACCGTTGGCCGAGCCTCGAGCATGATATCGGCGCCCTCAACAGCCTGCTCTCGCCCTTCCTCAGTGCCGGCTTCTACTACAAGACCTTCATGTGGCCGGGCGCGCTCTGGGAAAAACTCTACGAGCCCTTCATCCGCAGGGCTGCCGGCCTCGGCAAGGCAAGCTTTGAGGCCGATCCTGATACCTATGAGAAATGCTGGGCGCATTGCGACCTCCTCGTCATCGGCGGTGGCACTTCCGGCCTGACGGCGGCGCTTGCCGCCGCTCGTGCCGGGGCGCGGGTGATGCTGGTAGACGAAAATGCAAGCTTCGGCGGCGGATTGCTGGCCGAAACCGTGCCGATCAACGGCGGATCTGCGGCGGCGTGGGTGGCGGAGGTTCTATCAGAACTCGAGAACTTGCCGAATGTGGAGTTGCTTGCCCGCACCACGGCCTTTGGCTGGTATGATGGCAATGTCTTCGGCCTTGTCGAGCGGGTGCAGAAGCACGTGACGGTGCCGGCAGCACAGCGTCCTGTCGAACGGCTCTGGCGCGTCGTCGCCAAGCAGGCGATCCTCGCGACAGGCGCGGAAGAACGGCCACTTGTCTTCGGCGGCAATGACATTCCGGGCGTTATCATGGCCGGTGCCGCCCGCCGTTATCTAAACCAATATGGTGTCGCGCCCGGTCGCAAGACCGCCGTCTTCACCACGAATGACAGCGGCTATGGGCTTGCCGCCGATCTGGAAGCCTCGGGCGTGGAGGTCACCGCCTTGATCGATAGCCGACGCCAGGCGCAAACGGCTTGGGCCGGACGCGCAAGGCTGGTGCGCGGCGGCCTCGTCAGCGACGCCCATGGCGGCAAGACGCTCGACGCGATTGATCTCTGGCGCGAAGGCCAGACGGAACGCCTCAAAGTCGACGCGCTCGCGATGTCGGGCGGCTTTTCGCCGATCATCCATCTCGCCTGCCATCGCGGTGGTAAGCCGCAATGGTCGGACGCGCATAGCGCCTTCCTCGCGCCGAGCGCATTGAAAGGCCTGACGCTGGCCGGATCGGCCGCCGGCGTCTTCGGCTTGGCAGCGTGCATGGCGGATGCGAAGGCCAAAACCGCAGAGATCATTGACGGCCTGGGCTTCCAGAAGAGCCAGACTGCGACGCCGTTGCTGCCCTGCGTCACGGAGGCCTACCCTGCTGCGCCAGCCGCGCCGCTCTTCTCCATTCCCGGCATCAAGGGCAAGGCCTTCGTCGATTTCCAGAACGACGTGCATCTAAGAGACCTCGGCCTTGCCGTGCAGGAAGGCTATGGCCATGTCGAGCTTGCCAAGCGCTACACGACCAATGGAATGGCGACCGACCAGGGCAAGCTCTCCAACGTCAATGCTATCGGCCTTCTGGCTGAAGCCCGGCGCATCTCACCAGCCGAAGTCGGCACGACCACCTTCCGACCCTTCTATACGCCTGTGTCTTTCGGAGCGCTAACCGGCACATCGCATGGCAAGCATTTCCAGCCAGTGCGCAAATCGCCGCTGCATGGCTGGGCCGCCAAGAACGGCGCAACCTTCGTGGAAACCGGCCTCTGGTATCGCTCCGCCTGGTTTCCTCGGGCCGGTGAAACCGGCTGGCGCGAGAGTGTCGATCGAGAGGTGAAGGCAGTACGCGTCCATGCCGGAATCTGCGATGTCTCGATGCTCGGCAAGATCGAGATCTGCGGGCGCGATGCGGGCGAGTTCCTCAACCGTGTCTATTGCAACGGATTTGCCAAGCTGCCGGTCGGCAAGGCGCGCTACGGGCTGATGCTGCGCGAAGACGGGTTCATCTATGACGACGGCACCACCAGCCGCATGGCGGAAGATCGCTATTTCATGACAACCACCACCGCTTATGCGGCAGGTGTGATGAACCATCTGGAATTCTGCGCCCAGGTCCATTGGCCCGAACTCGACGTGCGGCTCGCCTCCGTAACCGATCAATGGGCTCAGATGGCGGTGGCAGGGCCGAATTCCCGGACCATTCTGCAGGAGATCGTCGACGAGGACATCTCGAACGAGGCCTTCCCCTATCTGGCAGCACGGGAGGTCTCCTTGTTTGGTGGCAGACTGACAGGGCGGCTGTTCCGAATATCCTTCTCAGGCGAACTGGCCTTTGAACTCGCCGTTCCCGCCGACTTCGGCGAAAGCACCGCCGATGCGATCATGCAGGCGGGCAAGGCCCATGGCATCGTGCCCTATGGTATCGAGGCGCTTTCCGTCCTGCGCATCGAAAAAGGCCATGTCACCCATAACGAGATCAACGGCACCGTCGTGCCCGCCGACCTCGGCTTTGGTAAGATGGTCTCCTCCATCAAACCGGATTTCATCGGCAAGCATATGCTGGATCGGGAAGGGCTGGCCGCAGCGGACAGGCCACAGCTGGTGGGCGTGCTGCCGCTCGATCCACAGACCAGCTTCCGTAGCGGGTCGCATATTTTGAAAAAGGACGATGCTCCAACGTTGGAGAACGACCATGGCTATGTGACGTCCTCGTGCTTCTCACCGCATATCGGCTCGACCATCGGTCTGGCGCTGGTCAAAGCCGGAGCCTCGCGCCATGGCGAGGAAGTTCAGGTGTGGAACGGGCTGCGCAACGAGTTCACCACCGCGCGGTTGGTAAGCCCGGCCTTTGTCGATCCGCAAAATGAGAAACTCCATGTTTGATATACGTCGCAAAGACGGGAGCGCCAGATGACCGCGTTTGAACTCATCCGCCAGCCGGCCCTCATCGGCGAGACCGTACGTACCTTCGGCGCCCTGACCATTGAAGCCCCGGCAGGATTGACGATCGTGCAATTGCTCGGCAAGCCCGGCTCTGCGCCACCCGCCGATCTCCCTGCTGGCGTCAGCTTGAGGGCATCAGGACCCGGACAGTGGTTCGCCGTCAGCGCTGCGGAAGCGGACGGAACGGCGATTGCTGCGTCCGGCTTCGACAGCGTCGACCAGAGCCATGGCCGCGTCCTGATCCGGGTGAGTGGCGGCCCGGTGCGCCGCATGCTGGCCAAGGGAACGGCGGTCGATCTTCACCCCGACAGCTTTGCCATCGGCATGTCCGCCATGACCCTCATTGGTCATATTGGCGTCAACCTCACTCGCACCGGCCAGGATGAATTCGAATTGCTGGTGCTGCGTGGTTTTGCCGAAAGCCTCTGGGAGGATCTCATCGGCATGGCGCGAGAATTTCAGATCTAAACAAGGCTCTGCCCGCTTCAGGGTGAAACGGGCAGAGCGACCGCAGGAACAGTCGGCCTCGTACCGGGGCTGCACATGCGAACCAAAGAGACAATCCAGCAGCGCCACCTCATGGAAGACAGCGCTACTGGTGTCGGGTCACGCCCAGACGGCCAAATCCTGCGCCTTAACTACGGACCCGCCGAGCAGGAACGAACCGCTGACGGGCACTGTCCAATCTTCGCTGCCATAGTTGAACGCAAAAGTCAGATTGCCGCGACGACGGATGCGGATATGCTCCGGCAGTTCGATGGTTTCCAGCCCAGCCTTCTTTGCGAGCAGGCCGAGCGTCGACGACAGCAGCGCCTGATCGGGCCAGCAGGCGATATAGTGATGACCGCCGTTTTCGGTCAGGGCCGGATCGCCGTTTTGGAAGCTGGCAACCACCTTGGCGGTGGTTTGCAGATATTCGCGCCAGCGGATCGCCGCACCGCTGACCTCGCCAGAGACGGCATCGCTGAGACCGGGCCGTAGCGAAGCGACCTGTGTCTGGCGGGTGCCGGTGAGCGGCGCCAATGGGCCGGGCGGCAGGTTTTCCGGGATGTTGAACTTGCCATCGCGCGAACCGGACCGGGGACCGTAGAGAACCAAAGCGTCGGTGTTGCGCAGCGCTGCAAGCGAAGCTTCATCCACCTGCATCTGGCAGGGCACCAACACCAGCTTGTAAGCGCTGAGATCGGCGCCGGGACGCACGAAATCGACATCCAGGCCCAAGCGCCGTGCGGCTTCATACCAGCGGAAGACCAGCTCCTCATAGCGGAAGTCCCGGCCCTGCGGCTGGATCTTTGCCGCCCAGTAGCTGGCATAGTCATAAACCAGCGCCACCGGAGCGGTGCTGCTATCAGGCAGAGCGCCGAGCTTGGCCAGTTCGCCAGCAACGGCATGGGCCTCCAGCCCGCCGACCGACCATTCGTCGAGGCCCGGCAGGTTGAGGCCGGCATGCATCTGTTCCTGGGCAAAGGGGGCCTGGCGCCAGCGGAAATAGCTGACGACTTCGGCGCCATGGGCGAGCGCTTCCCAGCTCCACAGCCTGACCATGCCGGGTTTAGGCACCGGGTTCCAAGGCGCCCAGTTCACCGGTCCCGGCTGCTGTTCCATCACCCAGAACCGTCCACGGCCGACGCCGCGATAGAGATCGTGGTGGAAAGGCGCAATATCGGGATGCGAGGTCTCGGCCCAGCGATTGCGCTCTTCCTCGGTGAAGGGGAATTTCTCCACGAAGCCGATCGGGTAGCTGTCCCAGCTGGCGAGGTCGAGATTGTCGGTCACCTTGAAGTGGTCGAAATCGTTGACGAAGCCCATGAAATTGTGGGTGATCCACCGGCCCGGCGAATGCTTGCGGATGATATCCACCTGCATTTTGTCGTAGGCCGCCACCTGATCGGACGAGAAGCGCCAGAAATCCAGCCGTTGTGCCGGATTGGGCTCGGTCACGGTGCGGGCAGGCAGTTCAACCTCGTCGAAACTGTTGAATTCCATCGACCAGAACACCGCGCCCCAGGCTTCGTTGAGCTGGTCCGTGGTCTGGTAGCGCATCCGCAGCCATTGCCGGAAGGCCTTCAGATCCTCCGGCCCCCAGGACACGGTCGTGTCGTGGCAACCATATTCGTTGTCGGTCTGCCAGCCATCGATGCCGGGATGGGTGCCGTAGCGCTTGGCAATCGTCTCGACGATCCGCGCGCTTTCCTTCCACCAGATCTCGCTGGAAAAGCTGTAATGGCGGCGCGAGCCGAAGCCCCGCACCTTGCCATCGGCATCATAGGGAGCAATTTCGGGATGCTCATCCATCAGCCATTTCGGCGGGGTCGCCGTCGGCGTGCCGAGCACGATCTTGAGGCCGGCAGCATGCAGCACATCAATCGCGCGGTCCAGCCATTCGAATGTGAAGGTGCCATGCTTCGGCTCCAGCCGCGACCAGGCAAATTCGCCGATCCGGACATAGGAAATGCCGAGCTTGCGCATGTTCTGCGCGTCGATGGCCCACTGGCTCTCCGGCCAATGTTCGGGATAATAGCAAACGCCGAGCATTATCGTGTCAGATCTCCGTTGATCACCGCCTTGCCGGCCTCATCGAACAGATGGCAGGCGGCGGCGGGAATGCCGATGGACAGGGTTTCACCAGGCTTGGCCGTTGTGAGGCCGTCGGCCTTGACGGCAAGTTCGGTGCCATCGGCCAGATTGACGAAAAACAGGCTCTCGGACCCGAGATATTCAGCCAGCCGAACCGGCATCTGCAAGACAAGATCCCCCTTGCCGGTCGCGTCCAGATGTTCCGGGCGGATGCCGAGCGTCATCTTGCCGGGCTTGAAACTCTTGCCCTGCGCGTCGAGCGTGATCGCCGCACCGCTTGCCAGCGTCGCCACAACCTTGCCACCCTCGGCCGGCGCGACCGTGACGGGCACGAAATTCATCTTTGGCGAGCCGATGAAGCCGGCGACGAACAGGTTGTTCGGACGGTGATACAGCTCCAGCGGTGTGCCAACCTGCTCGATCAAGCCGGCCGAGAGCACGACGATCTTGTCGGCCATGGTCATGGCTTCGACCTGGTCGTGGGTGACGTAGATCATCGTCGCCTTCAGGTCCTGATGCAGCTTGGAAAGCTCGGTGCGCATCTGCACGCGCAGTGCGGCATCGAGGTTGGAGAGCGGTTCATCGAACAGGAATACTTCCGGCTCACGTACGATGGCGCGGCCGATGGCGACGCGTTGGCGCTGGCCGCCGGAAAGCTGCCCCGGCTTGCGTTCCATCAACGCGCCGAGTTGTAGCAGTTCGGCCGCCTTCTTGGTGCGCTCTTCGATCATCGCCTTCGGATGGCCGGTCATTTTCAGGCCGAAGCCGATATTGTCGCGCACAGTCATATGCGGATAGAGCGCGTAGGACTGGAAGACCATGGCGACGCCGCGTTCCGACGGGCCGATCTTGGTCATGTCGCGCCCGCCGATCGTCAGGCCGCCGGACGTGATATCTTCCAGGCCAGCGATCATCCGCAGCAGCGTGGACTTGCCGCAGCCGGATGGGCCGACGAAGACGCAGAACTCTCCGTCCTTGACATCGAGATCGACGCCCTTGATGACGCTGAGCGCGCCGAATTCTTTCTTGACACCGCGCAGGCTTACATCAGCCATGGTGGTCTCCTCCCTCAACAGGTTCCAGTTCGAGCAGGATGGCGCTTTCCGGCCGCAGCATGGGCAGCGGCAGTCCGACCGTGCCGAGATCGGCAAGATCGAATGTCACAGCCCCGGCCAGCAAACGCTTCTGCCCCTCGGATATGCGAATGAAATTAGGTGTGGCGGGATGGACTGCCGCGATCTTCCAGCGTCCGCCCGGGCGCGTGACCTGCAACGGCAGGGTCACCGGCTCCGGCTGCTCGCCAACCATTTGCGGGCCTTGGGCAACAAACAGCGCAATGCGCTTGTCATCAGCAGCGCCCCAGACATAGCGACCGTCACGCGGCTCCTTGCTAAAGTTGGCGCCCGGCGCATGCAGCAGCGGCCGCAACCGCTTGTGGATGGCGATCCAGCTCTTCAGTGCCGCCCGCTCTTCGCCTTCCAGCTCCAGCGGATTAAGCTCGACACCGAGATGATAGGCGAGCGCCACCACGGCGCGGAAATCGAGCGTCAGGCGCCGATCGGTCTGGTGGTTGGGCGAGGCCGAGACATGGCTGCCCAGAACTTCCGGCGGCACGAACACGCTGGCGCCGCGCTGGATTTCCAGCCGCTCCAGGGCATCGGTGCAGTCGGAGGTCCAAACGCGATGCGTGCGTGCCAGCACGCCGTAATCGATCCGGCCGCCGCCCGAAGCGCAGCTTTCGATCTCGACATTGGGATGCGCTGACCGAACCCGGTCCATCAGCGCATAAACCGCTCGGGTCTGGGCAGAAATCTTTGCCTTGCCATCGCGACCACCGGCATGGGTGAGATCGCGGTTCATATCCCATTTGATGTAGGAGACGGCGTGATGGCTCAGAACCGCATCGATCTTGCCGAACAGATAGTCGCTCACTTCCGGCCGGGTCAGGTCGAGCACGAGCTGGTTGCGCGATAGCAGCAGCGGCCGGCCATTGACCTGCAAGGCCCAGTCAGGATGCGCCTTGTAAAGCTCGGAGACGGGATTGACCATTTCCGGCTCGAACCAGATGCCGAACTGCATGCCGAGACCGGTGACATGGTCGACCAGCGGCTTAAGCCCGTCAGGATATTTGCGGGCGTCGATATCCCAGTCGCCAAGGCTGGTCGTGTCGTCGTCACGCTTGCCGAACCAGCCGTCGTCGAGCACGAAGCGCTCGATGCCGAGTTCAGCCGCCGAGGTCGCCTGGGCCTGGAGCGAAACCATCTGGTGGTCAAAATAATTGCCTTCCCAGGTGTTCAGCGTCACCGGGCGCGGCGCCATGGAACCGCCAGGCCAATGCATGAGATCGTCACGCACAAAGGCATGGAAAGCGGCGCGATCAGGGCCGGCATAGGCGACGGGGCTGCGATAGCTTTCGCCCGGTGCCAGGATCGTTTCGCCCGGCTCGAACAATTCGCCGAGGTGCACCAGGCGGCGGCCGTCGTCCAACCGATCGATGGCGATCTGGTGGTTGCCGCTCCAGCCGAGCGCCACGCCGAAGCTCTGCTCCGGCGCTTCGATGGTCAGCATCGGGAACCGGTCGTGGGAGGTACGGCCACGCCGGCTTTCCTGCGACCAAAGACCGTTGCCGAGGGTCTCGCGGCGGATCTGGAATTCACGGCCCCACATGCCGGTAAAGCTGAGGACGTCGACGGCACCTGCTGAAACCGGGAAGCTCGCCGCCATGCAGCGGTCCAGATTATAGTCGCCGGAACCGATATTCTTAAGCTCGGTGGAAAGGCCGATGACGCCTGACGAAAACACCTCGAAACGCAGCGTGATAGCCATGCCGGCCACAGCATCCTGGGCGCAGAGCAGCGTGACGGGTCCTGTCTGCTCAACCGTCCAGTCCGAAAACTGCAGGATGAAGTCGCGCCCGGCGCGGTGCCCTGCTATGGCCGGCCAGCCGAAGAAGCCCATGCCACCGGTTGGCAGCAGGACGGAGGATGGCACGGCGTCATCCATGCCGTTGATGCGGCTGGAGCGTTCGATGTCGACAAGCGTCGGATCAGAACTTGGCGCCTTTCCGAAGCTGATAATGTCAGGCATGCCGCTATCGGGCAGGCTCAGGCCGAGCGCAAAAGCGCCCTTGCCGATGGAAACGATGGTTTTCATCCCTTGGTTGCTCCAAGTGTCAGCCCGGCGATGAAATGCCGCTGCATCAGGAAAAACATGGCGACCGGCGGCAGGGCCGCGACGATCGAGCCGGCGGAAACCAGGTTCCAGGCCGCAACCCATTGGCCGTTCAGGGAATAAAGGCCGGCGGTAACAGGCATGGCCGACTGACCCTGAACAAGGACCGTGGCCCAAAAATAGTCGTTCCAAACGAAGGTGAAGACCAGCACGGACAGAGCCGCAATCGCCGGCCGCATCAGCGGCAATACGATATAGCGGAAGATCCGCCATTCCGAGACGCCCTCGACCCGAGCAGACTCTATCAAAGCGAAGGGCAGACCCTTGATGAAATTGCGCATGAACAGCGTGCAGAAACCGGTCTGGAAGGCGACATGAAACAGAACGAGGCCGGTCACCGTGTCGTAGAGCCCCATTTTCAGGGTCATGTCGCGCACGGGCACCATGAGGATCTGGAAGGGGATAAAGTTGCCGGCGACGAACAGGAAGAACAGGACGAGGTTGCCCTTGAACTTGTAGGTGGCCAGCGCAAAGCCGGTGAGGCAGGAGAGCGCCACCGCGCCGATCACCGTTGGAATGGTGATCTTGAACGAGTTGAGGATATACCAGCCAAGCGGCGAGTTTTCGAAGACCGCGGTATAGTTCTGGACGCCGGCAAAACCGGAGGGAATGCCGAAATAGTTGCCCGCGGCAAGATCGCTCGGAGGCCGCACCGAGGTCAGCGCCACGCCAAGCAGCGGCAGCAGCCACAGGACCAAAGCAATCGGCAGCACGAGGTTGTAGCCGAAACGAATGATCGGCGATGATTTCTGGATCGGTGTCGGAAACATCAGTTATTCCTTTCCTGGCCGAGCATGCGCACGATGAACAGCGTGATGAACACCATCATGATCAGGAACAGGACGACGGCGATGGCTGCGCCATAGCCCATGCGGTAGCCATATTCGGAAAGTGCTTCTTCATACATGTAATAGGAGAGCACGCGGCTGGAACCATAGGGGCCGCCGGCGGTCATGATCGACACGAGGTCGAAGGAGCGCAACGCGCCGATGACGGTCACCACCATGGCGATGAAGGTGGCGGGCGCAAGCTGCGGCAGGATGATATTTTTCAAGAGCGACCAGCCCTTGGCGCCGTCCATGCGAGCGGCTTCCACCTGCTCCGGATTGATATTGTTGAGCCCGGTCAGATAGAGGATCATGCAATAGGCGGTCTGCGGCCAGAGGCCGGCAACGATAATGCCGTAGGTGACGAAGCGCTCATCAGCGAGCACTGCGAAATCCAGCCCCGTCAGATCTTTCAGCAGCACCGAGAACAAGCCGAAATTCGGCGCGTAGAACCAGGTAAAGATCAGGCCGACAACGACCTGACTGATAACGAAGGGGAAGAAGAACAGCGACTTGTAAAGCCTGATGCCGGTGACCGTCTGGTTGAGAAACAGGGCCACGGCCAGACCGCAGGGAATGGCCAGGAGGTAGAGAACCAGCCAGATAACGTTGTTCTGCAGCGAGGTGTAGAAGGCCTCGTCGCCAAGCAGTTCCTGGTAATTGGCAAGACCGATCCAGGTCTTGGCACCAACGCCGTCCCAATCGTGGAAGCTGATCCAGACAGACTGGAAGATTGGCGCCACGACATAGACGAGGAACATGACCAGGCCTGGCGCCAGAAACAGGGCTGGCGCGATGCGCTGTTGATGTCGTTTCCAGAATCCGGATGAAACAGGAGCAGCAGTGCTCACGGCAGCACCTCCGTTATAGCAAGGCCCGACGATGCGGATGCATCTCGACCGTCATAGGAATGAAAAGCCGGCCGGACGCGCAAGACGCGACGCCCGACCGTTGGGAGAACCGATTATTTGTAGACGCGCGCGCGCACCTTATCGAGGCGAGCGAGAATGGCGTCGACCTTGTCAGGCTTGACCATGAATTCCTGGAAACCTTCCATGCCGGCCTTGGCCATGTCGGCAGGCGCATCGCGGTCATAGAACTGTGCGAGGGCGTAGGCGGTCGAAAGCATGTCGAAGCCGGCGCTGAGGAACGGATCGTTGGACTTCTGCGACTGGTTGTTGATCGGCAGCTGACCGAGGATCTCGTTCATCTTGGTCTGGGTTTCCGGCTTGGCCAGGAAGGCCAGGAACTTGCGGGCATCGGCCTTGTTCTTCGCACCCGACGGGATGTGGAAGGATTCGGTCGGCGCGTCTTCAGCCCGCGGCAGCCCGGGGGTGATTTCCGGGAACTGCAGGAAGCCGATCTGCTCTTCCTTCAGGCCGCCATCCTTCATCGGCGCAACGGCGAAATTACCCATCAGATACATGGCCGCCTTGCCCTGCACGAACTGCGGCATGGCATCCTGCCAGTCGAGCGCAGCATGGTTTTCGATGAAATAGCCCGGCTTGACCAGTTCGGCCCACTTGGCGAACACGGCCTTCACGCGCGGATCGGTATAGGGAACCTTGCCTGCGGTCAGATCCATGTGGAATTCGTAGCCATTGACGCGCAGGTCGAGATAGTCGAACCAGCCGGCCGTCGGCCAGAGCGCCTTGGTGCCGATGGTGAACGGCGTAATGCCGGCCTTCTTCAGCTTGTCGCAGGCGGCCACCAGTTCGGCCCAGGTCTTCGGCGGGGTAATGCCCTGTGCAGCGAAGATGTCCTTGCGATAATAGATGCCCCACTGATAGGTCGAATAGGGAATGCCCCATTTCTTGCCGTCGATGTCCATCGACTTGGCTGCGGACTTCAGCTGGTTGTTGAGATCGTCTTTCGCCCAGAGGTCGGATACGTCCTCGAACAGGCCGGCTTTGACGAAGGGAGCCATGCGGTTGCCGGAATACCAGGAAACGACATCAGGCGCATCGGCAGTCAGAAAGTTGCGAATGGCGGATTTATAGCCTTCGTGGTCGAAATTATTCCATTTCACGGTGACATCGGGATTGGCCGCCTGGAAATCCTTCAGCAGCTCTTCCATCGCCTTTTTCGGCGTCGGGTCCGACTGGTCGGAGTTCAGCACGATCTGGCCAGCAAAGGCGCTCGACACGGTCAGCGCATAGCCGAAGGCCAGGCCTGCCACGATTCTAAAATGGGTCATTATGTTCCTCCCCGGGAATCAATCTCAGCGTCATCATCTGCAATGTGCAGCATCTTTGCGTCCGCCTCCTGCAGAAGCATCTTGACCGTGAGCCAGAAAGCCGCAATCTACCTCCGAAATTCCGGCTTAGAATTCCGGTATCCTAAGATTTTTGGTGCGATATGGCTCGACGTCCCGCCGTCGTCAACAGACTAGGCGCAATACCTGTACACCCGGAACGGGACCCTGCCCATCCCTTGGTTGTATTCGGCGATCATCGATTCTGTGCCGGGGAGTTGATGGAAGTGCAAAAGATGGCCGGTCCGCATATGCACAGCCAGATCGAGCTGAATTTCGTGCTCGAGGGCGCCATGACCTACTGGTTCGATGGCCGGGAGCTGACGATTTCGGATGGTAGGCTCTGCCTGTTCTGGGGGATGATCCCGCATCAGGTGATCGATCGCCATGCCGGCACGCGCTTCATCTGCCTTTATGTGCCGATGTCGGTCTTCCTCGGCCTCGCCAATCTCAGCCAGTTCCGTGACTCGGTGTTTCGCGGTGCGGTGATCGAGGCACTCGATCTGCGCCCCTTTGACCGCGAAATTTTCCTGCGTTGGCGCGAGGAACTGCTGCGGGGCGATGAACGCGACATTGAGATCGTCCGCTCAGAACTGACGGCACGGCTGATGCGCATCGAGCGCGACGGCTGGCGTGATCTGCGCGAACAGGGCTCGGCACTCGCCAGTGTCGGACAGCGCGATGCCGGCTGGGTTCTGCATGTCGAAAAGATGCTTCGCTTCATCGGAGAACGCGCGCCTGACGATATCTCGGCCGACGATGTCGGACGTGCCGCCGGACTGCATCCCAACTACGCCATGGGCCTGTTCAAGCGCGCCGTCGGCATCACCATTAATCAGGCCATCATTCGTCATCGGCTGGATACGGCCCAATCCCTGCTGATTTCCTCGGACATGCCGATTACCAAGGTGGCTTACGAATCCGGTTTCGGCTCGCTATCGACTTTCTACGAGGCCTTTCAACGACGCTTCATGGAAAAGCCAGTGCAGTACCGCCAACGCATGCGGGCAAAGGGTACGGTAGCCCAGGCCAGCACCTGATATTCGTCGCGCTTTTAGCAGTTTTGCTCACGACCCAAAAAAAGATGATTATTATCATCATGTTTTCTTGACGCACAGGTTGCGTCGATTTAGCTTACCAGCGATCGGATCAATCGAAGGCTGGGAAAATCAATGGATTGCATCAACAAGGTCTTGATCCTTTTCCGCCCGTTTGCGCGGTGAGCGGTATGGCCTCTGTCAGCGCCTCCGCCCGCCCCCTCTCCTTAGTTGACGGTTTCTCCAGCGGAAATGCTGACCCATGGTCGCCTGATATGCCGGGCGACGATCGGTTTCCGTTCTGCCGGGGCAAATTGCTGCTGAACGAACCAGACGATGGCGAGGTGATGGCCTGCAGCCGACTTGCCGACAAGTCCGTTTTCACAGACCTGATCGACCGCTACGGTGCCAAATATCCCGGCGCCGACAGGCGCGCAGTGACCTCGATGTGGACGCTCTACTATTTCAGCATCCTGACGATTTCACCGACCGTACATCGCCTCGTCCACGGCCGCCAATTGTCCCTTGGCTTCGAAGATCTGTCGCTTGTCTACAACAGCGAGACCGGGGAGCCGCAGGCTTTCTTGTTGCCAGACACCGGTCGTGACTGCAGCGACGCACCCGCTATCGCCGATCTGCATGTGCTGCTGCGCGATCACGCCGCCCCGGCGATTGCCGTCATGGCCGATCACAGCGGGGTTGCACCAAAACTGCTTTGGAATAACGTCGCCGTTTACCTCAACTGGATCATCAAAGAGATCGGCAACAAGGCAGGACCGCATCTGGCGCAGGAAGCCATCGATATCGTCGGCGCGGAACATTGGCCGGATGGCACCCGCAATCCCCTATTTGGAATGATCCGGCTTGCCCGCAGGCAATGCGGAATGGACCATTTCCAGCGCAAGGTCTGTTGCCTGCGCTATAACCTGCCCGGCGTTTCCGGCTGCGGCGATCTCTGCCCAGTGCCAGACGGCCGCCGTTGACGGCGGCCACCAGCCGACTGGTTTGTTATTGCTGCCCGTCCAGTGGGCGAACCAGGAACAGGCACGGAGAGCCCTCGTCCCACAGGGCCGTCAACACTTCCGCCCGCAGGAACCCATTGTTTTCGTAGAAGGCGCGAGTAGCGTCGTAATGCGGTTCGTCGCGTCCGCGCGGTGCCAGTGTCTTAACGGTCAGTAACTTGCAGCCACTCTTGCGTGCGAAGCTTTCGGAAGCTGTCAGCAACCGTCGCCCTACGCCACGGCGCTGATAGGCTTGACGCGTACCGATTACGAGGATTTCCATCGCATCCGGCAGATGCGGCCTTAGCATTACAAAGCCCGCCACTGCGTCTTTGTCCATGCAAGCAAACATTGGCAGGCTATCGGCCACGTCGGCACAAGCCGCAATCACCTCAGGCTCTGAAAACCAGTCGGATAGTTCCGTCATGATCTCCTGGCACAGGACACCTCGGCCAGAGGTCCATTCGACGATTTCCAACATATCAATATATCCATCTTTTAAAACACGTGATGAAAAATCAAGGCGCCACCGAAATCGATGGACGAACTAAAAACGGATGGACGGCGGCGGAACGCGCCACCCCTCCAAAATCGAGGGCAACGGCAACCCTTTAGAAAATCGGCTCCCTTAACGCACCCGCACGCGTCTCACGCCGCGGTCTGCTCGCGATAGGGCGATGGCGCACGGCCCTGCGTCAGGGGAACTTGCGCTTCGATGTGCTTGGCCTTGCGGGCCTGCGCCCGGCACGGCTGTCCATCCGGGCAAATCGCCGCCAGGCACTGGGCGTGGGCATCCCGCAGCAAGCCGCAGACCAGAGCGCAGGACACGCCGGCCTGTCGGGCGATGATGTTTTGCGGCACGCCCTCGAAGAAATGCTCCTCGTAGAATTTGCGGGTCCGCGCCGGCATCGACTCCATTGTGCAGCGGAAGGCCTCATAGGCCTCTACCTCCTGAAGATGCTCCTCCGGGCTGCCGTAATCGGAAGCTGTCTCCCCCTCCTCCTCGTCAGCAAACAGGCCGCGCTCATAGCGCAGCCGGCGCATATGGTCGGTCGCGAGGTTGCGCACCATCCGCATTACGTAGGAGATAGGCATGACGATGTCCGGCTTCAGCGGCTTGGCAATCAGTTGCAGCAACACATCCTGGACGACGTCCTCCGCGAGCGACGAGCAACCGGTGATACGCCGTGCCGCCGCGAGAAGTTTCGGCTTGATCATCAGGGCTAGTTTAATCTGTTCGTCCGATATCGAATGAAAAACATTGGCCATCGTGTTGGGCTCGCCTTGAAATCCCAGATTGAAACCTTGGAATTCCCCTATATTTTTGCGGCACCGTAAAAAACATGATAATAAGAGTCAACATAAAACCAGAGGACGTTCTTGGTTTTCGACAACAAGATTTAACCAACTGTTTTTGAAAGAATATTCCTGACAGCCACTTGTCGTCGGAAGGAATATCCATGCAAGCCAAGACAGAATTGCAATCCCAGCCCCACAACTTCCCAGCGTCGAGATGACGTCGACGCCGGTGATCGTAAAGCTGGATTATTCCGCTGCCTGACCGAGCCGGGCGGCGGGCACGGGATCACCATGCTGTCCCTGCCAATGCACAAGTGGCTCCAGCAACTGCAGATCGAAATGGTCATGCCCGAGCAAGGCGTTGACGATCACGGCGCTGCGCCAGGCGGCAAGGCTCATCTGCGGCTCGGCGATGCCGTGGCTGTGGCGGCCGGCATTGAGCACGAAGATCTTGTTTTCGGCAGGTCCGTCCCAGGCCAGCGAGAAGTCCTGGTTGAGGACCGGTTCGCCGAGCGTGTTGTAATCGATGCGTTGCGCATGAGGCTGCAGGAAGGTCGGCAGCTCGAAACGATAGCCGGTTGCAGCCACGATCAGGTCGACCTCGACCGTTTCAATGCTCTCGTCGAAACCATTGCGCATGGTCAGTTCGATGGTCTGTCCCTGGCGGCGGCCGGCCGTGACATCCCGGAACGGACGAAGCTGAATGCCGTCGTCCCCAGCACCGCCACGCTCCAGCCGCCGCTCGTAGAGCCGGCGATAAAGCTTTTTCAGGGTCGAGGCAGAAATGCCGTCGCTGGCCAGCAACTGGCGGCGGGTATGGGTGATGCGCAGATCTTCCGTCAGTCCGTGGAAGCAATCCATATAGCCGGGCGTGAAAAGCTCATTGGTGAAAGGCGTCGCATCGAGCGGCTCAAAATTAGGCCGACGGCTGATCCAGAGGACAGAGTCGACACTTTTGAGATCCAGCAGCGCATCGACGAGTTCAGCACCGCTCTGGCCACCTCCGATGACAGCAACGCGGCGCGCCTTGACGCCACCCAGACGGTGCGCGGCCTCGCTGTTGTGGAAGATCATCGACTTCGGCAGATCCTCAGCCCAGGTCGGCAGCGACGGTTTCTTGCCGACGCCAACGGCGAGGTTGCGGGCGACGACACATTCACCATCGACGTCGAGGGCGAGCGCGCCATCGACCTTATCCATCCGGCGTACCGTCTTGCCGAACGAAAGCGACGGCAGGTTGCGGGCCACCCATCCAAGGTAATCGGCGAATTCCTGGCGCGGCACCGCCTCATATTCTGCATTGAGGAACTGGTAGAAGCGCTTGTGGCGCACGAGATAGGCGAGAAAGCTCCAGGGGCTGGTGGGGTTGGTGCCGGTTACCAGATCCTTCAGGAACGAGGTCTGCATTTCCGCGCCCGGCAGCATCATGCCCGGGTGCCAGGAGAAGGCCGGGCGGCTATCGAAGAACTGTGCCTTGACCGCCGGGATCGAATCCAACTGGGCGGCGATGCTAAGGTTGAACGGACCAATTCCGGCTCCCGCCAGATCGAGCACGTGGGATGTCATGTTTCACTCCAGACTGAGTTTGAAAATGGGAAAGCGGAAGGTTCAGCTCTCTTGCACGGCGAGGTCGAGCCTCTGGGCAAAGCGCTGGTGGAAGCGGGACTTGCCGATGATCGACAGGTGATTGGTGCCGGGCACGAGTTCAGTGGCCGTGGCATTGGGAGAATGGCGTCGCCAGTCGATGACGCTAAGGCCGCGGGTAACCGAATCCTCCGCCGAGAACGGATGGATGCGGAATTGCGAGGATTTCAGCTGATAATTGCGGAAAATCATCGCGTTATCGAGCAGGACCCAGAAGATATGCTCTTCCGAGCCGATATCGGGACCATCCACCGGCAGCAGTACATTGTGCTTGACGATATGGAACAGGAACTGCTCGTAGACCTCGGCGTCCATCGCCGCGAGCAACCGGTTCCAGTCCTCGCGCATCGGCGCCACCTTCAGCCAGCGCTGCACTGCCTCATGGGTGCGCTCGCGCGCGCCTGGTTCGAACTGCGGCCAGACACCGATGGCAAATTCATCGCCCATGTCGCAGACATCGACCATGCCGATCATCTTCAGGTCGATGTCATTGCCGAGCTGCTGGGCCGCCTCATAGGCGAGCAATCCGCCCCAGGACCAGCCGAGGAAAGCGCAGGGACGCCCCTTGGCCTGGCGATGGACAGCTTCGGCATAGCGGGCAGTGATATCTTCCACCCGCGTGCTGAGCGCCGGCGTTTCCGTCAGTGAATAGCAGACGAAACCGGTGGCCGGCTGGTTCGGCCCGAGATAGTCGACCAGCCGCATATATTCACGGGTGCTGACCAGGAGGCCTGGGAAGCAAAAGAGCGTCGGCCGATCGCCATCACGACGCAGATAGATCGCGCCTAGCTTGTCCTCCTGGCGGTTTTCGTCCATCGCCAGCGCCAGGTCACGCACGGTCGGATAGTTGAACATGTCGGCAATGGTCAGCGGCCATTTGGGATGCAGCATCTTAAGCCGCGAGACAATGCGCACCGCCGCAAGCGACTGGCCGCCGGCATCGAAGAAGTTTTCGGTGACGCTGAGTTCGCTCACGTCGAGGATCTGCTTCCAGACCGCGAGAATAGCCGCTTCCTTATCGTTTTCAGGGGCGACGATCTCGCGATTGAGCTTCGGCAGCGGAAGGGCGGCGCGGTCGAGCTTGCTGTTCGGCCCCATCGGCAATTCATCGATCAGCATGATATGCTGCGGCACCATATAATCGGGCAGAACCGTCACAGCAGCGCGGCGCAGATCGTTGACGTTGAGCTCTTCGCCGTCGCGGGGCACGACATAGGCAATCAGTGCACTACGGCCACTGTCCTGATGCAGCAGCACAACCGCTTCCGCGACTTTGGGGTCAGCACGCAGCGCCGCCTCGATTTCGCCGGGCTCGATCCGGTAGCCGCGCAGCTTGATCTGGTGATCGACCCGGCCGGCAAATTCCACCGTGCCATCCGCACGCCAGCGACCGAGATCGCCTGACTTGTACATCTTCCCGCCGTCAGACGAGAAGGGATCGGCAATGAACCGCTCTGCCGTCAACTCCGGCTGGCCAAGATAGCCACGGGCGATACCGCTGCCACCGATATGGATCTCGCCGATCACCCCGACCGGCAACGGCTGCAAATCGGCATCGAGCACATAGATACGCCGGTCGCCAACACCGCGACCAATCGGTGCAACGGTCCCTTCAAAGCGGGTTCCGGCCGGAATTTTCCAAACCATCGGCGTCATGATGGTTTCGGTTGGGCCGTAGCCGTTGATCAGCATCTTTGCCTGGAGATTGTCTGTAAGCAGATCGAACACTGCCTGCGACAGCGCTTCACCGCCGAAGGAATAGAGCCGCAATTGCGGAATGCCGCCCTTTTCCGCCGCATATTCGGCAAGGCCGCGCACATAGCTGGTTGGCAGGCTGGCATTGTTGACGCCGTGCTTGCGCATCAGCGCAAAGGCCTCTTCTGGGGTCGCCAGCTTGTCCGAAGTCAACACCACCCCGCCACCGGCCATCAACGGCACCATCCAGCGCTCGTGCCCACCATCCGATGTGAAGGGCAGGACGGGATATTCACAGGAGTTTTCGTCCATCTCGTAGATGCGCAGCGTTGCCTTGCAGTGATGGGCAAGCGGGCCATGGTCGACGGCAACGCCCTTCGGCACGCCGGTCGAGCCTGACGTGTAGATCACATAGGCAAGCTGCTCGGGAGCGATGGCGGTTTGCGGGGCAACGTCGCTTTCGCCTGAGAGATCAAGCGTATCGAGATCGAGGATTGGCGTGGCAATATCGCGCGGCAGCTCGTTGATGGAGCGTTTGCGGGAAATCACCAGGGCGAGGCCCGGCGCACTCAGAATGTGGCGATTGCGCGCTTCGGGATGATCCGGCTCAACAGGGGTAAAGGCGCCGCCCGCCTTCATGACCGCGAGGATGGCGATGATCGCCTCGATGGATTTGGTCAGCGCCACAGCTACCCGCTTCTCCGGACCGATACCCATAGCGATCAACCGATGCGCCAGCCGGTTGGCCGCCGCGTCCAGTGCGCCATGGGTGATGGTGCGCTCGCCTTGCGCCACGGCAAAGGCATCCGGCCGCCGACGTGCCTGGGCAGCGATCACCTCATGCACAGGCGTGCCGTCATCTGGCTGCGGTTGGTCCGGATAGGGTGCGGCAAGCCTTGCCAGTTCCTCTGGCGCCATGAAGGCGATTTCTTTGACGGGCGTTTCTGCATGATTCCCCAGGGCCTCGAATGCACGGCTGAGATCGCGGCCAAAATCGGCAACCATGATTTCGGAATGGCTGCGCGGGTCAAAACCCAATGTCAGTGCCAGCCGGCCGGAGCCACTACGCGCAACCGTGACGACAAGCGCCGCATCGCGGCGAGCAGGCGGCTCAATGTGGACCGAAACCGGCTTATCAGCCATGGCGTGGCCGTCCACCACCAAGGCCGGACGAATGTCGAGAAGCGCACCGATAACGCTGCCGGTGTCGAAACGATCATCGCGTCGCGCCAGCGCATCGGCCAGCGTTTCGAACGGCAGGCGATGCGACAGCGCCGCTTCCAGCCCCTCGGCCATTCGGCCGCGCACATCGTCCAGGCTGAGATTGCCGTGAACTTCGCCAGTTACGACAAGAAGATCCTCACTGCGGGCCACGACCGCGCAATTTGCGGGGCGGGTGACAAGGCCGATACGCTGGCTGGGGCAACCGCTATAGCGACGCAAAACGACAGCCAGCGCCGCCAAAGCGTTTTGGGTTAGGGCCGCATCATCCTGCGCAATGCTCGGCGCGACTTCGATCTCCACGACCTGCTCGGACCACGCCAGTTGCGCATCGCCTGAAGCGCTTGCGGTCTGCCCCGGCAGCACGGCAATGGTCTCCTGAGCCGCGAGACGGTCAAACCAGACATCGACCTCAGCCTCCAAGGTCGCTCCGCCGGAAACAGCCGACTGGTTCATCCACTTGTAAGCCTCGACAAAGGCACCAGCATCGGACCAGTTTGCCGGCAACGGGTGCTGGAGCATGTCCAGAAAATCAATGGCCAGTCGGTCCAGAGCGGCGCGGTCGCCGAGCAGCGGATGCAAAGCAAAGAGTGCAGCAACGGTCTTCCCCGCCTGGCTAAACAGGTAAAAACGGGCGGCTTTATCCTTTTCGAGGTCAATGGCTCTCTCGGCTTCAGCCTGAGCAAACAGGTCGAACGCCTTATCAAGCGCTTCATCGTCGCCGAGAACCTGCTCCACGAGATCGAAGGCGGGCGCCTGATACGGACTGTCGTTGTTCAAAGCCTGATAGATCGTGCCGCCCTTGCGCACCCCGAAGCGGCGCGTCAGAAGCGGATGCCGCCCGATCAGCGCCTCAATCTGCGCGCGAGCGACAGACTGCGCAACTGGCTCAAAGCTGAACCCCAGGACCTGCCGTCCGTAAATCGCCTCATGTCCCGTTTGCGACAGAAGCCAAAGCCGTGACTGCTGCGGCGTCAGTGGCCAAGCCTGTCCGCCCTCAGCCTCCGTAAGGACCGTCGCTGCCCGATCATGAATTGTCATTGCTTCCAGTATCCCGCATCTGTTTTGGTGTAGACAGGCAAACGGTCAGTCTTCATGCCCAGCATGCATCGCATCATCGAAATCAAACCAAGCCATTATATTTGATAATAAAATTAGAATTGCATATCGCATCGACTGCCGAATGCCGTGTCGAAGCTAGGACGAACGAGGCTCTGCCAAATTCAGAAAAAAGTTTGAAAAATTAATTTTGCGGATTCTGCTGAATTTCGTCAGCCCCCATTCGTCTAGCGGAAAGTGTGCGAATTTATACGCTCGGCTCAGCCTCGTGAGCCGGCATCGGTTACGCGTGCCACGTCGCAAATGGAGATTTATATGGACGCCTCTCTCGCAGCCGCACGATCCAGCAGCGGCGCGCCTTCGCTTTCCTTTCGCCTTCCCGCCGATGACTTTCGCAGCCATTCACTCGCGCAAAAACAATCTTTGATTGTATTTTTTGATGAGGTCGGGCTGCGTGTCCGCGACGGGGCTGTAGATGTCGCCCAAGCCCGCATCGACCTTTCCAACCAACCGAAGCTTGTCGTCGATAGCCTTGCGCCGGAGCATTCCGAAAGCGCCGTGGTTGCCTTGCTTGAAGCGCTTTTCGCCTGCCAGCCTGACATCGCCAACCTTGCGGTCGAGCTACCGCAGCAAGTCGACATCTCGCCGCTGATCGCCTCAGGCGCGCTGATCACGACCGACACCGGTTTGATAGCCAAGGCACAGGCCGTGTTTCAGCTGGCGAAGCCCTGGCTCGGCACCGTACCACCTGCCTACCCGGATTTGCCGGTTATGACCAACGGCACGCTGCATCCTATGCGCCCACCGAAGCCGACGGGGGCAGTCTATCGCCGCTTCATCCCCTGGTTAAATACGGAACTCGGGTTCCACGTTGCCGACCGCGAAGCGGATCTTCCGCATTTTCATCGCTGGATGAACGATCCGCGTGTCGCGGCGATCTGGGAGGACAACGGCACGCTCGATCAGCACCGCGCCTTTATCGATAACCGCCTTGCCGATCCCCGGACTTTGCCGCTGATCGGCACCTTCGGCGGCGTGCCCTTTGGCTATTTCGAGCTCTATTGGGCAAAGGAAGACCGGCTTGGGCCGCATTACGATGCAGACGGGCACGATCGCGGCTGGCATGTGGCTGTTGGCGAAGACGCATTTCGTGGCAAGGCCTATGTCAGCGCCTGGCTGCCATCGCTGATGCATTACATGTTCCTTGCGGACCCGCGCACGAAACGCATCGTCGGCGAGCCGATCCATCATCACCAGCAGCAGATCCGCAATCTCGACCGATCCGGCTTTGCGAAGATCAAGCACGTGCAGTTCTCCCACAAGAAAGCCCTGCTGGTGATGCTGCTGCGCGAGCGCTTCTTTGCCGATCAGTTGCTATCGCCCGACCTGACCGGCCTCACCGATGCCAATGGACAGCAGGTTCTCGGCTCACTTGCCCGAAACGCATTGTGATGGAGCGAGCTGTAATGGAGATGGCGCAATGACCAAAGCGGCTGATCTCAACGATCCCCGCATCAGGCGGCTGGTGATGGTCATGGCCCTGCCCGCCGTGGCGGGGCTTACGGCCAATGCCGGCCACCATGCCGTCAATGCGATGTTTATCGGCGCGCTCGGGCCTCAGGCGCTGGCGGGCGTAAGCCTTGTCCTACCGCTCTTCCTGCTGGTCGGCGCCGCCACAGAGGGGTTGGGCATTGGCCTTGCCACTCTGCTGGCCCGCTCGCTTGGCGAGGGTGACGCGAAAACCGCGTCCTCCGTCGCGGTAACGGCGCTTGTGGCCACCATTCCGGCCGGCATCGTGCTGTCGACGCTGATCTATCTCGCCCTACCCTCCTTCGTGCAGGGCATCGGCGGCGAAGGCGGGCTGCTCACCTCAGGCCTGGTCTATGGCCGCCTCGTCGCACTTGGCGTCACGCTCGGCATGCTGCAGGCCATCTGCGACTTCATCGCCATTTCCGAGGGCAATTCAAGGTTTTCGATGATTGTGCTGATTGCGAGCTTCGCGCTCAACATCGTGCTCGACCCTATTTTTATCTTTCTCCTCGATTTCCGCGAGGCCGGGGCCGCCATCGCCACCATGCTGTCGGCCGTGGCCGCGCTGATTGCCTACGCGGTCTACTTCCACCGCAGGCTTGGCAATGTCCGGATCGATCTCGGCCTGATCCGCTGGAATCTGCTGAAGCCCATTGCCAGGATCGGCGTGCCGGCCTGCGGGATCACCATCGTCACCGGGCTTGGTTTCATGCTGCTGCTGCGCCAGGCCAATCTCTATGGTGGTGACCATGGCGTTGCCGCCGTCGCCATCGCCATACGATTGATAACGTTCGGGCAATTGCCGATCTTCGGCTTCTGTCTCGGCGCACAGAGCGTCGTCAGCCATGCCGTAGGCCTCGGCGACAACGATCGCCTCAAAGCCGCCGTCCGCTTCATGCTTGTGGTCACGATACCGGTCGCGTTTGCCTATGCCGCCCTGCTGTTCGTTGCGGCCGAACCGATCGCGAGGCTGTTTACCGCAGACCCAGATGTGGCCAGCAAAACAGCCACCTGCCTCAGGCTGCTGTTTCCGCTGTTTCCGCTCGCGGCCTTCCAGTCGGTGCTGCTGGTGCTGCTGCAATCACGCGGGCGCGCCGGCCTGTCCGCCTTGGTCGGTCTTGCGCCAAATGGATATATGCTGATGCCGCTGCTGGCGATTGCTCCGCCGCTGCTGGCGGCTTCCGGCCTTGGCTTTTGGGCTGTGGCCGCAGCACCGACAGCGGCGGCCATCCTGACGGCCGCGCTCGGCCTTGCCGTTGCCCGCCTGGAATGGGCGAGCATCATTCCCGCCGGCCTCACGCCGCTTCACCCTGATTTTTCCGCACTTCATCCTGAAACCAGAGGTCTGTCATGAACGAGAACCCGCGCTTCAATCCCCTCGCCGTCCCGGTTACTGCCTCGTCCTTTGCCGGCCACAGCAATGAGAGAGGCCACGACCCCTTCGACGCCGCCGTGCCACCGATCTACCAGACGTCGCTGTTCCTGTTTGAAAATTATGCCGAGCTGGAAGACGTGTTTGCCGGCCGCTCGGCAAAGCCGATCTATTCGCGCGGCGACAATCCGACTGTGCAATTGCTCGAACGCCGCGTAGCCGCCATGGAAGGGGCCGAAGAAGCCCGAGCCTTTTCAAGCGGCATGGGTGCGATTGCCGCCAGCGTTCTCGCCTTCGTCAATCCCGGTGATCGCATCGTCACTGTTCGCCATGTCTATAGCGATGCCTTTCGCTTCTTTGAAAAGGTGCTGAAGCGTTTTGGCGTGTTGGTCGATTATATCGACGGCACGGACACCGAGCAGATGATTGCCGCGCTGCCGGGCGCAAAGCTCGCCTATCTCGAAAGCCCGACCTCGATGGTGTTCGAGTTGCAGGACCTGACGGCAATTGCCGCCGAGGCCCGCAAGCATGGCGTGCTGACCATTGTCGACAATTCCTGGGCAACACCGCTGTTCCAGCAGCCGATTGCCGCCGGCATCGACCTCGTCATCCACGCCGCATCCAAATATCTCGGCGGCCAAAGCGATACGGTAGCGGGTCTCGTCACTGGCTCCAAGGAGTTGATCGCCCGGATCAATGGCGAGATCTTCCCCTATACCGGCGCCAAACTGTCGCCCTTCGAGGCGTGGCTGGTGCTACGCAATCTTGAGACCCTGCCGTTTCGCATGCGCCATCACCATCAAGCCGGGCTTGAGGTCGCCGAATGGCTGAAGACCAGCGACGCGGTTGCAAGGGTCATGCACCCGGCCTTCAGCGGCCATGCGGGGCTAAAAACGCTCACGGGCTTTGGCGGCCTGTTCTCGTTCGAACTTGCCGATCATATTGATGTCGCCAGCTTCGTCGACGCGCTGCAACTGGTGCGGATCGGGGTCAGCTGGGGCGGGCCGGAAAGCCTTGTCGTGCCGGCTAAGGCAGCACTCAGCATTTCGCCGGAGACCAATGTCTTCGCCCGCTTCGGCGTCAGCGGCCAGACCATCCGCCTCAATGTCGGGTTGCACGAGGGCCAAGCTGTGATCGCAGATCTCGCCCAGGCGCTTATGCGGGCGGCGAAATAACCTCCCCTTTCCGATATTTCGGCTCGACACCGGCGCAGCGCCTGTAGCGCTGCGCCGGTATTTTTGCCATATGTCACAGCGCCCTGCCTTTGTTGTTCGATCCGGCCCTGCCGGCTCGGCGTCGAGACGGAGCCGATGCAGTCACATTATCAAATCCGGATCGACGACAGACCATGACACGCCTTTCAAACGACACGCTCATCACGCTCGCCGAAACCTATGGGACGCCGGTCTGGATCTATGACGCCGACAGCATTCGCGACCGTATTGCGCAACTGTCCTCCTTCGACACGATCCGCTATGCGCAAAAATCCTGGTCCAACACCCATATTCTGCGGCTGATGCGCGAAGCCGGCGTCGTCTGCGATGCTGTAACGCTGGGCGAAATCGAACGCGCCGTGCGCGCTGGCTATCGCCCCGGCGCGGTCGACGGACAGACCGAGATCGTCTTTACCGCCGATATTTTCGATCGCCGCACGCTGGAACGGGTGGTGGCGGAAAAGATCGAGGTCAATGCCGGGTCGATCGATATGCTGCATCAGCTTGGCGCGGTTTCGCCGGGCCATCGCGTCTGGCTGCGCATCAATCCGGGTTTCGGGCACGGCCATAGCAACAAGACCAATACCGGCGGCGAAAACAGCAAGCACGGCATCTGGCACGAGCAATTGAAGGAAGCGCTTGCGGCGGTGCGCCAGCATTCGCTGAAGCTGGTCGGCTTGCACATGCATATTGGCTCAGGCGTTGATTACCGGCATCTGGAGCGCGTCTGCGGCGCCATGGTCGGCTTCTGCTGCGAGCTTGGCGCAGACATCGAAGCGATTTCCACCGGCGGCGGACTGTCCATTCCTTATCGGGATGGTGAGGACGAAGTCGATACCGTCCACTATTTTGCTCTGTGGGACAGCGCCCGCAAGCAGATAGAAGAATTCCTGCGCCACAAAGTGCGCCTGGAGATCGAGCCTGGCCGTTATCTGACCGGCGATGCAGGCCTGCTGCTGGCAGAGGTTCGGGCCGTCAAAACCATGGGCAGCAACCGCTTCGTGCTTGTCGACGCCGGTTTCAATGACCTGGCGCGTCCGGCCCTCTATGGCAGCTATCATCCGATTTCCGTGCTGCCGGCACCGGGCTCTGCGCCGTTGAGCGATGAGGAGGTTCCGACCGTGGTGGGCGGTCCGCTTTGCGAATCAGGCGATGTCTTTACCCAAGGCGAACTTGGGGTCATCGAGAAGCGCAACCTGCCACAGGCCCGCGTCGGCGATTACATGATCTTTCACAAAGCCGGCGCTTACGGCGCATCCATGTCGTCCAATTACAACAGCCGGCTCTACCTGCCGGAAGTGCTGATCGAGGGTGAAAGCCACCGGCTGATTCGCCGGCGCCAGAGCCTCGATGAATTACTGGCGCTGGAAATGGTCGACTGATTTAACACCGTTGAAGCGAGCAAATAGCGGGGGCGTGTGCTTTAAACCGCCCCTGCAACTCCGAAATTTGCTTTCAGGCGCAAAGGCTTCATCCCGGTCGGACGGGTCATCCAACGATCTGACCCATTTCGGCGCAGATCGACATGACAACCACGCATGGCATGTGTGCGATGCAGCACCATTCAGATTTCGTTTCCATTGATATCCACGGGCTCCAAATTGACATTGACCGCCTGCCCGTAAATGCTACACTGCAACATGAAGCAAGACACAGCATAATTTAAGACGCCTACAACTTATACTGTTATTTTTGATCATTAAATAAGAATATACTGATTTTATTGTGCGGACTTCCCGCATCTCCGATGTCCGCTCTTCTATTTTTCAATGAACGACGATTTGGAGTAATTTTTCATGCACGACATTAGGCACAAAGCTATCGATCCACTCGATCGTTTCATTACGCGGCTGAACGGAGCGACCTGCACAGCGGATATGAAATCCGTTATGGATGCAACGATCAAGTCCCTAGGCTATCGGTATTTTTCCTACCACATTATCCAGACGCCGGTCTTGAACGCCACGACCGAGACTCGCCATACATTCGGGATCAGCAACTTTCCCGAAGAATGGAGCGAACTCTATGCGGCCGAACGGCACGTTTATAACGATCCGATTGTCAACGCAGGTCTCACTCGCAAGACGCCGTTCCGTTGGAAAGACGTGATCGATGCTGGCGGCTTGACGGCGAATGAACAAGCGGTCCTTGATGACGCCGCCCGACATGGCATCGCTAACGGTCTGACCGTTCCGCTGATGTCGCGCCATGGCGAACTCGCCGTCATGACCGTCATCCCGGAAGACAAGTTCCAGGCAGAACTGCCGGAAGCTCATCTCATCCACATCGTCGCGCAGTATTTCCACTCCTGTGCGCTGGCCGTTGTCATGGAAGAGCATCTGATCGGCAGCTATCGCCGCCGCCGTTCTTTCCTATCTGCTCGCGAAAAGGAAACGGTGATTTGGGTCTCCAAGGGCAAGTCGTCCTGGGAGATTGCCAAGATCCTCGGCATTTCCGAAAAATCAGTCGAGTTTTACATGGAATCGGTCAAGCGTAAGCTGGAAGCGGTCAATCGCACCCAGGCTGTCGTTAAGGCAATCATGCTTGGCCTTATTCAGACCGACAGGTTTCAGACGGCGGAGGCCCGCAAGGTAGCCATTGCCATGCCGTCACGCGCCTGAGGCATCAGGCCGGCTCACTCTTTGGCAATAACCTGAATGTGTTTAACGTGGAACTGCGATCAGGCTCAGCGCTGCTGTGTCTGACCGTTCCACGTCGAAATGAACGACACTCGTCACAGCGTCCTATGGGATATGTCGCATGGCCCTTCTTAGACAAAAGGCGTTTTCGTGAACTATACGACAACCCTGGGATGTGTCGGCACAGCGTCAACCGCGCCTGCGTAGAGGAGGCGCAGCACGGGCCCGGTTTTTTCCCCGGGTTGCGACCGCACCGGCAGCATAAGACGATGAAATCACACACCACGGCCGGCGGACATCCAGTCTGCCGCCGCCGGAATGCTGCTGCATAATTTCTGACGTACTCACCTGAAACCTTCAGGGGATCGGAAGGGAAAATGATGCGGAAGTTCAAAGGGCTACGCATCGCGCGCTTTCCACCAAGCGCGGCTGTTTGGGCTCCGGTTTTGCCGAGTGGGTCGAAGATCCGGTGCCGATGCAGGGCACCGATAGCAGGTAGTTGAGCAAACCATGCAGATCGTCATATTCACGATTGGCACAGAGGGTGATGTCCGGCCATTGGTCGCGTTAGGCGTTGGTCTCCAGCAAGCTGGCCATCGCGTACGGATCGCAACCGATCCGCAATGTGCCGATCTCGTCATCGAGCATGGCCTGGAATTCGCGCCACTACGCGGCGATTTCCAGCACTGGATGCGAAGTGATAAAAAGGCGATGTCCAAGGCACTGTCGCCATTGGCAATGGCAAGCGCTGCAAGACGGCGATTGAAATCCATGGCGGCCACCTGGCCGGCTCAAGGCCTGCGCGCCACCCAGGATGCGGATTTGCTGATCGGCAATGGTATGGTTTTTCATCTTGCCGCAGCGCTCGGTGAATATCTGGGTCTGCCGGTTGCGGAAACTCAGTTGGTGCCCACCCTGCCCTCGCACCAGCCGCCGCTTTTGCCGCTGCCGGAATGGGCACGCTCGCTGCCGGGGCCGTTCAATGTCGCGCTCGGCCATGCGACGCAGATGCTGATCTGGCATATTCTGCGCCCGGCCTATAATGACGTGGTGCGCCCGGCCCTGCGGCTCGCGCCATATTCCTGGCTCGGTCCCTACACCTACCGCCCGCGATCGCATTTACGGCTATTTGCCTATAGCCCGACGCTGGTCCAGCCCCCTGCCGATTTGCCAGCCAATGTTTGGGTCACCGGCCCTTGGCAATTGGAAGAGGGATCGACTTGGCAGCCACCGGCAGGCCTCACCCATTTCCTCAACGACGGGCCACCGCCCGTCTATGTCGGGTTTGGGAGCATGATCGGTCCGGATGGAGGCCGCTTTGCCGATCTCGCGCTGCAGGCTGCGCGCAAGACCGGCAAGCGCCTGGTGTTGGCGGCCGGTTGGGGGGGGCTGCGCAGCGATGACGACAATGATGATGGCCGGATTTTCCGCATCGAGCGCGCGCCCCATGACTGGCTGTTCCCAAAAATGGCGCTCGCGGTGCATCATGGCGGCGCCGGCACGACGACGGCAGCCGCGCGGGCCGGCATTGCGTCTGTCGTCGTACCTTTTTTCGGCGACCAGCCATTTTGGGGTCATCGCCTGCAAAAGCTTGGTGTCGCTCCGCGACCTCTGGATCGGGCAGGTCTTACCGTTGATGGCCTGGCCGACGCGATTGCATCGGCCGATAGCGACGACATGCGCCGCAATGCCATGGCGCTAGGCGAACGCATGCGCGCAGAAGATGGGTTGGCAATGGCCATTGCCGCCATAAACGGGCTCGGCATCAAAAGCCGTTCTCATGGCTAGGCGTTTGCGGGAAGGTGACCGGCGCCTACGCAATCCTCTGGCGCCTCGCTTTCCCTTGGAATACCAGCGGCACAGGCACCTCGCCTAAAGGGCACCCTTGCGGTTGAGCGAAATCGCGTAAATGCTGGTCGTCGCCGTGATGAACAGCCGATGCTTGCCACGGCCGCCAAAGCAGAGATTGGACACTGTCTCCGGCACCAGGATCTTGCCCATCAGATGCCCGTCCGGCGCGATGCAATGAACACCATCCGCCGCCGAGGACCAGAGATTGCCCTCGCTGTCCAGCCGCATGCCGTCGGCGCAGCCCTTGTCGATCACATGAAAGACCTCGCCGCCAGTCAGCTTCCAATTGCTGTCGACATCGAAGACCCTGATGTGCTGAGGATCGTTGCTGTGCATGCGGCCGGTATCGGCGACATAAAGCCGCTTTTCGTCTGGGCTAAAAGCCAGTCCGTTCGGGCAGTTGAAATCGGTCAGAACAGCAGCAATCGTGCCTGACGGGTCGACGCGATAGACATTGCAGGGCAATTCCTGCTCGCTTTTCGTACCCTCATAGTCAGTGGCGATGCCGTAATGCGGATCGCTGAACCAAATGGCGCCATCGGAAGCAACGATGACGTCATTGGGCGAATTCAACCGCTTGCCCTCAAAACTGTCGGCAATGACAGTGATCGAACCGTCATATTCGGTGCGGGTGACGCGGCGGGTGCCGTGTTCGCAGCTCACCAACCGTCCCTGCCGGTCGCGCGTATGACCATTGGAGAAATTGGACGGCGAGCGGAATGTCGTCAGCGTCCCATCCGGTGTCCAGCGCATGACGCGGTTATTCGGAATATCTGAGAACAGCAGGCAGTCGAGATCACCAAACCAGACCGGGCCTTCGACCCAATCAAAGCCCGTCGCCAGCTTTTTTACCGGCGCATTGCCCATCACAAACCGGCCGAAAGCCGGATCGGAAACTTCGAAAAACGACATGTGACAGCGCCTCCCAACACGTACAGATATCTTTGCGCGAGCCGGTTTTGACACAGGGTTTTAACAGATGTTGGCGCGCAGCTATTGCCTCTCGCCAAGCGCATCCGGTTCGCATATGGTATCGTTAACATGAGGAAGAGCACCTGCCAAGGGAGTGGTTTACATGAGCTTCACGACACCATCGAGCGCTTTGACCGACGAGGGAGTGGCCGCACTCCTGCGCGCCGCTATCGATGCGGCAACGGCTATGGGCCAGCCGCAATGCATTGTGATTGTTGACCAAAGCGGTGTGTTGCTGGCGTCGTTTCGCATGCGTGGCTCGCGGTATCTGTCGCTGAAAAGCGCCACAGCCAAGGCCCGGACTGCAGCCTCGCTTGCCGCCCCCAGCCACAGCGTGCCCGACAGTGCCAAGCTGCTATTGGCGGCTGCCACCCAGAACGAGGCAACAGGTCTACGCGGCGGTCTACCGATTCGGGTCGGCGGCATGCTGATCGGTGGCATCGGCATCGGCTCCGGCTCCGGCGAGCAGGATGAGGACGTGGCACGCGAGGCGCTTGCCGCCATCGGAGCCGATCTGCCATGAACTCGCAGAAGACCCGTATCGCCTTTCTCGGCACCGGCCTGATGGGCGGGCCGATGGCGCGGCATCTGGTCAGCCAGTTCGAGGTTACGGTCTGGAACCGGTCGACGGAGAAGGCCGAGGCACTCGCTGATGTTGCAAAGATTGCCGCAAGCCCGGCTGAGGCCGCCCGCAATGCGGATGTAGTGATTTCTATGCTGCTCGACGGTCCGGCCACCCGCGCGGTGCTTGAGGATGATGGCGCGATCGCCGCTGCGGCTGATAAAGCCCTCATCATCGACATGGGTTCTGTCGAGCCGTCCTGCGATCAAGCGTTGGCGGCGCTGGCCACAAAGATGGGCAAGCGCTTCCTGGATGCCCCGGTCTCCGGCGGCGTTGCGGGGGCCGAGGCAAAGACGCTGTCGATCTTCGTTGGCGCAGCGCCTGCGGATTTCGAAGCCGCCAAGCCAATTCTCGAAATCCTGGGTCGCCCAACCCTGATGGGTCCTGTTGGCACCGGCCAGACGGCAAAGCTTGCCAATCAGCTGATCGTCGCCGTCACCATCGGCGCAGTCGCAGAGGCCTTCCGGCTGGCAGACGCAGCCGGCTGCGATCCTGCTACGCTACGCGGCGCCTTGCGCGGCGGCTTTGCCGATAGCCGCATCCTCGACCTCCACGGGGAGCGCATGGTCACAGGCAATTTCAAGCCGGGCGGCCGATCTGCGGCGCAGTTGAAGGACCTGAACAATGCGCTGGCGGTCGCAGAAAAGCATGCGCTTACCCTGCCGCTGTCGGAAACGGTCAAAGCAGGCTTCAGCGATTTCGTGCATAACAAGGGCGGCGCCGATCTGGACCATTCCGCCTATTATCTCTGGCTGAGCCAGATCCAGCCGGATAAAGCTAACCGCTCATGAGCGCTACCCCACCTCGACGATGTCGAGGTGGGGTGCTTTTCATCTCATTCGACGTCGAACTTCACGCCCTGCGCCAGTGGCAAGCTGCGGCCGAAATTCACCGTATTGGTCGCGCGGCGCATATAGGCCTTCCAGGCATCCGAGCCGGATTCGCGGCCGCCGCCTGTTTCCTTTTCGCCACCGAAGGCTCCGCCGATTTCAGCGCCCGAAGGGCCGATATTGACATTGGCAATGCCGCAATCGGAGCCGCGATCAGAGACGAAAGCTTCGGCTTCGCGCAAATCGTTGGTGAAGATTGACGAGGACAGGCCCTGCGGCACATCGTTGTTGAGCGCGAGCGCCGTGTCGAAATCGCTGTAGCGCATGACATAGAGGATCGGCGCGAAGGTTTCCTCCTTCACTGGGCCGGTCTGGTCAGACATTTCCACCAATGCCGGACGGACATAGAAGGCATCGTCACCGAGCTCCTCACGCACGCGCATGCCGCCATGCACCGTGCCACCGGCCGCCTTGGCGGCTTCCAGCGCCTTCTGCATGCCCTGATAGGCGCGCGCGTCGATCAGCGGGCCGACCAGCGTCCCGGCTTCCAGCGGATTGCCTATCGTGACCGAGCCATAGGCCTTGATCAGCCGGGGCACCAGCGTATCATAAACGCTGTCATGCACGAACAGACGGCGCAACGACGTGCAGCGCTGGCCAGCCGTGCCCATGGCGGCAAAGGCAACGCCGCGCAGCGTCAGATCCAAATCCGCCGTCGGGCCGACGATCGCGGCATTGTTACCGCCGAGTTCCAGAATGGCGCGGGCAAAGCGTGCCGCAAGGCGCGGTCCGACAGCCCGGCCCATGACCGTCGAGCCGGTAGCCGATACCAGAGGCACTTTCGGGTGATCGACCAGCACTTCGCCAATGGCGCGCTCGCCGATCAGCACGGTTGAGAGATTGTCAGGCGCCACGCCGCCGGCCGCAACATAGCGGCGGACAGCCTTTTCGAAGATCGCTTGGGTCGCAAGCGCCGTCACCGGTGTCTTCTCGGATGGCTTCCAGACCACGGCATTGCCGCAGACCAGGGCCAGCGCCGCATTCCAGCACCAGACGGCAACTGGGAAATTGAAGGCGGAGATGATGCCGGTCACGCCGAGCGGATGCCAGGTCTCCATCATCCGGTGTTCGCCGCGTTCAGTGGCAATCGTCAGGCCGTAAAGCTGGCGCGACAGACCGACGGCGAAATCGCAGATGTCGATCATTTCCTGGACTTCGCCCAGGCCCTCCGAGGTGATCTTGCCGACTTCGATGGAAACAAGCCGACCGAGATCGTCCTTATGGGCACGCAGTTCCTCGCCCAGCAGCCGCACCAACTCGCCACGCTTAGGCGCCGGCACCAGCCGCCATTGCAGGAAGGCCGCATGGCCTGCATCGATGGAGCGGCTCGCGTCATCCGCCGAAATCACCTTCAGCTTAGCGATGGTGCTGCCATCGACCGGCGATGTCACGGCCAGAGAGCCACCGCTCAGCGCATCGGCGGAGACACCGAGACCGGTGAGAATGCGTGAGACCTCGGCGGGCAGATTGGTATTCGACATTGCTTTGATCTTTCCTTGAAACTTCGATTGCTAAGAATGGGATAACAGGAATGGGCGGTTTAGGTCAGAGCCGCTCGCCCGCGAGATGAGCGACTTGCGCGCCCGCTTCGTAATAGGCTTCTTTCAGCGCCCGCAACGGCACGGCCTCGACGTCGCTGACCGGAAGCGGCAGATCCGCCTCGCCGATCTCGCCCAGAACCAGTTGCGCCAGTGTCCGCCCGAAACTGGTGCCCGGTGCGATGCCCCGGCCGTTATAGCCGCTGAAGCCGACGACACGTTTGGCAAAGCGGTGGAAGCGCGGTACGGCATCCGTGGTCATGCCGATCTTGCCATACCATTCGGCTTCAAACTCGACCTCGCCAAGATGCGGAAACAGCCGCTTCAGGCTGCGCATGGCCCAGGCGCGATGCACTGTCGCTCCACCGTGGCGCAGCGCGCCGACGCTGCCGAACACCAGCCGACCGGACTGATCCATGCGGAAGGAAGAAAGAATTTCCTTGGTATCCCAGCAGCCTTCGCGGCCGGGCAGAACTGAGCGGCGCAGATTGTCGCCCAAGGGCTTGGTGGCGAAATTGAAATAGGGAAGATGCATCTGCTCTTCCCGCACGCTTTGCCAGGGGCCGGTGGAATAGGCGTCGGTAGAGACGATGATCCAGCGGCAGGAGACATGACCGGCGGCAGTCTTCACCAGCCAGTTTTCGCCTTCCTTCACCGTCTCGGTCACTGGACTGCCGGTGAAAATCCGCACCCCGGCCTTGATTGCCGCCGCGGCCAGACCGCGGGCATAGGCAAGCGGCTGCAGCGTTCCAGCGCGGGGATCAAACAGCGATCCAAAATAGCCCGAGCTTCCCACCCGGCGCGCGGTTTCCTCAGCAGACAGCAGCTCGACAGGTGCGCCGCGCGCCCGCCATTGGCGATGACGGTTCTGCAATTCTTCAAGACCATCGGCACCAACAGCGAGATGCAGCGTGCCATTGGTTTCCAATTCGCAGGCAATCCCGTGCTTTTCAATGGTCTTACGCACCAGCAGCGGCGCGTCCCCCAGTTGCTGCAGCACCCGTTCGCCATGGACAGTGCCGAGCACGGAGGCGAGATCATCGGGCATCACCCACATGCCGCCATTGATCAGCCCGACATTGCGGCCGGCGCCGCCAAAGCCGATCTCGACGGCTTCCAGCAGCACGACCGGAACACCGGCCTTGGCCAGATGAAGTGCCGCCGAAAGCCCGGTGTAACCGCCGCCGACCACGACAACGTCGGCAATGAGATGCTCGGTAAGCGGAGCGGTCACAGGTGCCGGCGGCGCGGTGCGCTCCCAAAGGCCGTGCGAACGTGGATTCCCCTGCATGACGGTCCCTCTACGTCGGATCAGCAAAGCCATTGCCTGCCGCCCGACTGTGGTTTTTGCTTGTTTTGGCAACTCAAGTCTAGCAACTGCATAGCCGGTTCGCCAGAGCGCGCCTATCGCTGTTTGTGCAAGAGTTCTTTCCCAGACGGAATGACCTTTGCCGAAAAACGGCCTATAGCTTCACATCGACCACACACCGACCGACCTTGGACCCGCAATGCAAAGCCCGCGCCGTTTCCTGCCTTCCCTACAACTTCTCTCCGCGTTCGAAGCGGCGGCGCGCACCGGCAGCGTCACGGCGGCCGCGCGTGAACTCAGCCTGACGCAGAGTGCGGTCAGCCGGCAGATCAAGGCGCTGGAGGAACAACTCGGCGTCGAGCTTTTCCACCGGGAACGCCAGACGATCCGGCTAACGGCAGGCGGCAATATCTATGCTCGTGAAATCCGCGATGCGCTTAGAATGATCAGCACCGCCTCGCTGACGTTGAAGGCCAATCCCTTTGGCGGCACGCTCAATCTCGCCATCCTGCCGACTTTCGGCACCCGCTGGCTGGCACCGCGCCTGCCGGGTTTTCTCAACCAGCATCCCGGCATCACCATCAATCTGGTCACCAAGCTGTCCTATTTCGATTTCCGGCTGGAGCCTGTCGACGCCGCCATTCATTTCGGGCTGGCGGACTGGCAGGGTGCGGAAATGTCGCTGCTGCGCTCAGAAACGGTCGTGCCCGCCTGCAGCCCTGGCCTGCGCGATACCTATCGCTTCGAGAGCGCTCATGACGTGCGCGATGCGCCTCTGCTACACTTGACCACTCGGCCGGACGCCTGGGAGCGGTGGCTGCGGGCCAACGGCGCCGAGGCCGACCAGGTACGCGGCATGCTGTTCGACCAGTTCGCCACGGCAGCCCAGGCGGCGATGGCGGGTCTTGGCGTGGCATTGCTGCCGGAGTTTCTCATTCAAGAAGAGCTCGCCTCGGGCCGTCTGGTCAAGGCAATCGACCGTCCCATGCAAAGCGCGGAAGCCTATTATCTTGTCTGGCCGAACGAACGGGGCTCCCACCCGCCGCTCCAGGCTTTCCGGGACTGGATTCTCGCAGAAACAGCGCCGGACAGGAGCTGAATTGCGCGGTTCCCGCGTCGTGCGCTTCTACTGAAACAAAATTGAGCAGGATAATTTACTGCATATCAGAGAGGCGATAGCAGGTTTATGCGTTTTTGAGCCGCCTCTTGCTGCGGTTGCGAAATAGGCTTGATTTCCTGATCCATTCAACTCTATTCTCCAGATGTTCTCAGGGCGGGGTGCAATTCCCCACCGGCGGTATCGGGCATAGCCCGGAGCCCGCGAGCGCTTTCAGGGGTAGCCTTGAAAGGTCAGCAGATCCGGTGAGATGCCGGAGCCGACGGTATAGTCCGGATGGAAGAGAGCACGCAGGAAGCACTGTGTCTGGAGGCAACTCCATGCATAGCGTTGATTGCTGTTCGCCCAAGGGAAAATTTGCCGCGTCCGCGCGGTGTTGCAATCGGTTCGCTTGCTTGTCAGCAAACCGGGCGGCGATGTGCAAACCCTTGAAAGGCTAGAAGATGACTATTGCAGCAAGACTTGAACCCAACCGCATCGCCGTAATCCGTGCCCGCTGGCATGCCGGCATCGTCGATCAATGCGTAAACGCCTTCGTTGCCGAATGGCAGGCACTGGGCGGCACGGCAAGCGAGATCGACATTGTCGACGTGCCCGGCGCCCTTGAAATTCCGCTTCATGCCCAGACGTTGGCAAAGACCGGCAAATACCGCGCCATCCTCGGCTGCGCGCTTGTTGTCGATGGCGGCATCTACCGTCATGATTTCGTCGCCGGCACGGTTCTCGATGGCATAATGCGCGTGCAACTCGACACCGAAGTGCCTGTGCTGTCAGCGGTACTGACCCCGCATAATTTCCAGGAAAGCGAAGCCCACATTGCCTTCTTCCGCGATCATTTCGTGATCAAGGGCAAGGAAGCCGCCAACGCTTGCAAGGCCATTCTGGCCGCCCGCGCCGAAGTCCTGGTATCCGCCATCTAACACAAACAGCCCGGAGCCAGTACGCTGGCTCCGGGCTGTTTTCGTCAATGTCAGTTTGTCACAGGTTGCCGAGCAGGTCGTTCACCCGGCCCTCGGCGTCCTTCAGAGCAGCGTCGACATCCTTCTGACCGGACACGGCGGCACTCATTTCTTCCCCGATAATATCCTGGATCGGGAACTGCCGCTGGACCTGCGACGGCAGCGGACGTCCTAGCGTCGCCACGGCCGATACCGTATCGCGATGCGGCAGGGCCTTGAAAGCATCCGAAGTCAGAACCGCCTGCACGGCCGGCAGATGGCCTGTGCGCGACCACTCGAAATCATTGTCTACGAAGAATTTCAGAAAGCGGGCGATAGCCTTTGTCTGCTCGGGCGTCCGGTCCTTCACCGAAACCGCCCAGGTATGGCCGTCGGCATATTGGGCATGATCACCGGAAAACAGCTGCGGATAGGGATAGACGGCATAGCCGCCCTTGTTCAGTGCCGTGCCCGGCTTGGCGGCGGACGCGTTATAATCACCGATCACCCAGGTGCCGTTCAGATGCACGCCACCGGCGCCGGCGAGGAAGGCAGTTATCGAGGCGCCGTAATCCATGTCCTTGGTCGTATAGCCCTTGGCATAGATGGTGCGGTACATCTCGACGACGCGCTTGGCTTCCGGCGTATCGAGCTTTACATGCTTGGGATCGGCAAAGAAGTCTGAATTCTGCTGGAACAGATAGGTGTAGAGATTGCGCATATAGAGCGCGGTCTCATTGGCGAGGTTCTGCACGAAATAGGGCTTGCCGGTCTTCTGCTTGAACTGCTCGGCCTGAGCCAGCAGCTCTTCCGGCGATTTCGGCAGGATCGGCGTACCATCAGGATTGACCAGGCCCGCCTGTTTAAACAGGTCCATGTTGATATGGTAGAGCATGGTCCAGCTGTCGATCGGCAGGCCGTAGAACTTGCCGTCCTTGGTCGCGCCCTGCCTTGCCGCCTCGGTGAAGGTATCAGGCTTGATGCCCTGCGACGCCAGGAGATCGTCGAGCGGCATGATAAGCTTCTTGGACTGGTAATCCGACAGCGCCGATTCATGGATGGTGACGATATCTGGTGGGTCGTTGGAGGCAAATTGCGCATTCAACTGGTCATAGCCCGGCCACTCCACCGTCGCGACGGAAACGTGAATATCCGGATTGTCGGCATTGAACTTGTTGATCAGCGACGTGATGATACCGCATTCACCAACCGATTTGCTGACATCGGTATTGCTGCCATATTCGGCGTCGCAGGCGCCAAAGAAGCGCTGGATGTTCAGTTCCACAGGGTCTGCCGCAAAGGCGGCGGGCGCCGTCATCATCGCCAACACCGGAATGACGGTGCGGATCAGTTTCCTATAAGCTACCATTGTCCTTCTCCTCCCATTACTTTTGCATTCTCATCGCACCGCGGCTCCCGACACGGCCGTGACGATATATTTCTGGAAAAACAGATAGATGATCAGGATAGGCGCGCCTGCAAACACCGCCTGCGCCATGAGATAGCCAATACCCTCCGACTGGCCGAAATTGGTCTGGGTGGAGGCGAGGCCCACTGTCAGCGTGTACATGTCCTTCTTGGTGGCCGAGATCAGCGGCCAGAAATAATCGTTCCAGGATCCGAGAAAGGTGAAGATGCCAAGCGTTGCCTGAGCCGGCAGCGTCAGCGGCAGCAGCACTTTCCAGAAGATCTTCAGCCGACTGGCATTGTCGAGCAGCGCCGCCTCATCCAGATCGCGCGGAATGGCGCGGAAATACTGGGTCATCAGGAACACGCCGAAGGCGCTGGACAGGCCGGGCAGGATCAGCCCCGGATAGGTATTATGCAGGCCAAGCATGCTGAAGATCTGATGGCGAGCGACCAGTACCGCCTGTTCAGGCACCGCGAGCCCGAACAGCACGACGACGAACAGGATATCGCGGCCCGGGAAATTGAGCCGGGCAAAGCCATAGCCGGCGAGCGACGACAGTATCAGCGTGCCCAGGGTGAGGCTGACCGAGACGATCAGGCTGTTGAGCACCCAGCGGAACACCGAGGACGTGTTGATGATATTGATGTAATTGCCGATGATATAGGGCGCATGGAACACCGAATTGGGATCGGCCATCAGCGCGCTGTTTTCTTTCAGCGACAGGCCGATCACCCAGAGGATTGGCAGCACCATCACCAGCGACAGCAACACGACCAAGGCGAGTACGATTCGGTCGCCAAGACGGCTATGGGAAGACGAAAAGCCGCTCATGCCACCTCTCCTTTGCGTCGGGTCACAAGATACTGGCCCATCGCGGCAAGCAGGATCAGAATGAACAGCACTTCGGACGCCGCCGCTCCAAGACCGAGATCCCAGCGCCGGAAGGTGACTTCGTAAATGTAAAGAACGATTGGCCTGGTCACATTGTTCGGCCCGCCCCTGGTCATCAGCAGCGCTTGGCCAAACAGCTGGAATTGCAGCACGATCTGGATAATGACAACGAGAATGAAGGTGCGCTTGATCGACGGCAGGGTGATGGCCGTCAGCGTACGCCAGCGGCTGGCATTGTCGAGTGCCGCCGCCTCATAGATATCGCCGGGGATCTGTTGCAGGGCCGAGAGAAACAGCATCATCGGCAGGCCGAGGCACCACCAGACCGTGGCGATGGCAATCGCGATCATCGCCAGATCAGGATCGGACAGTGCCGCCGGAGCCTGAGCTCCGAACCAGCCGAAAATTGTCGCCAGCAAACCGAATTGCGGGATGAACACGATCCGCCAGATCAGCGTAACGATGGTGACTGACAGCACCGATGAAGCGAAGAACAACGTGCGAAACACCGCTGCGGAGCGCGTATTGCGGTTGAGCGCCAGCGCCAGAAACAGGCCGAGCAACGCAAGGGCCGGGACTGTCAGCAGCACGAAGTAGAACGTATTCCAGATCGACTGGATGAAAACCGCATCGCGAAACAGCCTGACATAATTGTCGATGCCGACAAAACGGCCGCTCGAGAACATATCGGCCTTATGAAAGCTGAGCCAGATGCCCCAGATCAGCGGAAAGACCAGCAGTGTTGAAAAGAACAGCAGATACGGCGCAACGAACACGGCGTTGCGCCAGCGTGGCTGATGGATGCTGAAAGAGGAGACGGCGCTACACGGCATTGGACAGTGCCTCCGCATGAAAGGCCAGCCCCTCGCCGTCAAACAGATGCGCCTTCTCACCTTCAAAACGCAAGCCGACGGGGTCGCCGATCTTCAGTTGAGTCTGGCCTGGCGCCGCCGCAACGACGCTCTGGCCATCGATGAGCCGCGTATAGATAAGTGTACGATCACCCAGCCGCTCCAGGACCTCAATGACGCCATCGGCATCGCCAGCACCTGGTGGTGTGACATGGACGGCTTCGGCACGAATGCCGAGCGCCACGGCTGACGCGGATCGAGATGGATCAATGGCAGTGGAGATCGCGACATGCTGGCCGCAGCGGGCAACCATGCCGGAGCCCGAGGGCTGCAAGCCGCTCACATCGAGAAAATTCATCGCGGGCGCGCCGACGAAACCGGCGACGAAGCGCGTGGCGGGCCGCTCGTAGATCTCCATCGGTGTGCCGATCTGCTCGATACGGCGGTTGTTCATGACGACGATCCGGTCAGCCAGCGTCATCGCTTCGGTCTGATCATGAGTGACGAAGATCATCGTCGAGCGCAGCCGCTGGTGCAGTTGCGCCAGTTCGATCCGGGTGCGGGTGCGTAATGCGGCGTCAAGATTGGAGAGCGGCTCGTCAAACAGGAAAGCTTTCGGCTCCTTGACGACGGCGCGGCCGATGGCGACGCGCTGACGCTGGCCGCCGGACAACTGGCCCGGCTTGCGCTCCAGCAGGTGGCCGATTTCCAGCATCCGTGCCGCCTCGGCAATCCGATCCTCGATCATGGCGCGCGAAACGGCGATGTTTTCAAGCCCGAAGGCCATGTTCTGCTTCACCGTCATATGCGGGTAGAGCGCATAGGACTGGAACACCATGGCGACGCCGCGCTGGCCGGGCGGCAACGCATCGATCCGCGCGCCATTGATGCTGATCTCGCCGCTATCGACGCTTTCAAGCCCGGCAATCATCCGCAGCAAGGTCGATTTCCCGCAGCCGGACGGGCCAAGGAACACGACGAATTCATGGGCTGGAATGGACAGGGAAAGCCCATCCAGCACAGTCATGGCGCCATAGCTCTTGCGGACATTGCTGATTTCGATCTGCGCCGTCATTGCTACCTCCTCCCAAAGGCCAGATGCTGAAAGCCGCTATTGCGCTGCCGGCTGCAGCTTGATCCGGATCATCTGGTAGGACATCGGCGGGAACGTACCGGCAAGGCTGGCACCATCGATCACGAGGCCATCGCCCGCGCGCGGCGCGACTTCCATCATCTGCTCCAGCGAGTTGACCGCCTTCAGGTCGGCATGGGTCATGACCTGGTAATCGGCAATAGACGGTGCGGCGGCAAAGCCCTGCAAATCGAAAGCCGTTTCGATCGCCGTCTGCGACCGGTTGACCACGAAGAAGCTCAGGAAGCCACCCTCGGCATCATGAACGGCTGCGACATCGAGACTGTCGACTTCACCGATATCAGCGACCTCATAGGTCGGGCTCTTGACCCTGAGATCAAGCGCTGTGCCGCGGCCATAGCGGGAAGCAAACATATAGGGGTAGAAAATCGTCTGCCGCCATGCTTCACCACCGGGCGCCGTCATGATCGGCGCAATCACGTTGACCAGCTGCGCCAGGCAGGCGATCCGCACCACGTTGGAACGGCGAATGAAGGTGTTGAGGATCAGGCCAACCTGCAGCACATCCTCGAAATTATAGATGTCTTCGAGCAATGGCGGCGCAAAGGGCCAGCCATCATTGCCTTTCAGGATTTTCTCGTCCTGCTCCTTGGAATGGTACCAGACATTCCACTCGTCGAAGGAAATGTAGACGTCCTTCGAAGACCGCTTCTTGGCCTTGATGAAGTCGATCACGCCGGAAACCGAGACAATGTAATCGTCCAGCTTCTTGTTCTGGGCGAGATAATTCGGCGTGTCGCCTGCCTTGTTGTCGAAATACATGTGCAGGGAAATGTAATCGACCTCATTGTAGGTATGGTCGAGAACGGTGGCCTCCCACTGCGGATAGGTCGGCATTTTCGCGTTCGACGAGCCGCAGACGATCAATTCAAGCGAGCTGTCAAACGACCGCATCGCCTTCGCCGTCTCATGGGCCAGACGGCCGTATTCGTCAGCCGATTTGTGGCCGATCTGCCAGGGGCCGTCCATCTCGTTGCCGAGGCACCAAAGCTTGACATTGAAGGGCTCTGCTCGGCCGTTGCCGATACGCAGATCGCTCCAATAACTGCCGCCGGGATGATTGGCATATTCGAGAAAATTGCGGGCTTCATCCAGCCCGCGCGAGCCGAGATTGACCGCCAACATCATTTCCGTGCCGACCGAGCTGCACCAATCGGAAAACTCGTGCAGACCCACCTCGTTGCTTTCAGACGTATGCCAGGCAAGGTCGAGGCGAACCGGACGCTGATCCTTAGGACCAATACCGTCTTCCCAGTTATAGGCCGAGACGAAATTGCCGCCAGGGTAGCGCACGATCGGCACATCGATTTCACGCACCAGATCGATTACGTCCCGGCGCATGCCGTTTTCATCAGCGGTAGGGTGCTCAGGCTCATAGATGCCGGTGTAGACCGCCCGGCCGAGATGCTCGATGAAGGAGCCGTAGAGCCTGGGATCGATCTCCGCAATGCTGTAATCGGCATGCGCCAACACGGTCGCCTTCATAGTCATCCTCCCATTTATATCGTATTTTTTGATTTAAAACACCTTCTCGGATATACAATCGCGATTTTCAGAGTGCGTCAAGACAGAAAACACGGCAATCGGGCGTTAATGAATGCTGCATCACAGCAAAAAAGCTCAATGACAACAGTATGACAGCCAGATGAAGGTCCTGACAAAAGCACCTGAATAAAGCCGACACCTCCGCGCATCGAAATCAGAAATGCGGATATTCAAGCTGTCCGGATGCGCAAAACGATATCCTGATCGTAATTGCCGAAACCTCGGCCGAAAATGTTGATGCCACCGGGATGGCGAGCGTCATCGCGCACGCCGATCCGCACTCGAATCGAATGGTGGCCGAGCAGATCGATGGCGTCGAGATCGATGGACGAAATCTTCACGCCGTCGACAAAAGTGCCTTCAGCGCTGATCCGCCAGTTCTTCAGCTTGCCATATTGCGAGCCCTTCAGTTTCCACCATCCCGGGGTATAGACACCGCGCTTGTCGCCGAAATCGCCAGGAGAAGTCCAGGTGCCGACATCGGTGCCGTTGATGGAGAGCGTGATGTCGGAAGGCCAGTCGGCGCTGGTGCCGGGGACTTCGGAACTGAGCTCCATGGCAATCTCGATTTCCCGGATCTGCGCGCCGGAAAGCTTGGCATTGTTGGGAAATTGATATTCGACATAGCCCCGGGTGAACCAGATCAGCCCGGCCTTCATCCTATCAGGATCAAGGAAAGTATTGGGCACATCGAGCAGCCCGATAATGCCGTCTGGCGAGCAGAGACCACAGGGTGCCGTCACCTCGTAGCTGGTATAGAGGCCGATCGGCATCGACACTTCAATGGCATTTGCGTCGATCTCCCGCCGGTCGCTTTTGAAGACGACCAGCACTTCCTCCGCCGTTGGATAACAGATTTTCTGGCTACCCTTGCGCGCCTTCTGGCTTTCGGTGCGGATCAGCCCCGCCTCTTCCAGCACCTGCAGATTAGTGGAGACGGTGGATTGCGGCAGGGACAGGTGTGCGGCGATGTCATTGACATTCATCGCGCCTTTTTCATGCAGCAGCTTGAGCATCGATACCCTGAGCGGCGATGCCAGCCCCTTGAGAACAGCCATTCCCTCTTCCGGGTCAATCACAAGGAAATTTCTGCTCATGGGCTGATATCAATCCGAAAAGAAGGTCTCTTTCGGATTGATATCACGAATCCTGATTGAATCAACGCCGGCTACGGATCAGAGTTGCTTCAATTCATCGGCCTTCTCACCGATGTCGAGAAACAGTCCGGTCATGATCCGCATGCCCTCTTCGGCGATGGAAAGAAGCGCGTGCTCGTTCGGCCCATGCTGGCCGCATTCGGCATGGGCATGCGGCACCCAAATGGTGGGAAGACCGAGAATATCGGTAAAAGCGTCGTTTGGCAGCGACCCGGCCAGATTGGGCAAGACATGCACGGCCTTGCCGCTGGTGCGGGCAAGGGATTGCTCGACGAAACGCACCCAGGGATGATCGGGCGAAAAGCGCGTTGCCCGGAACGCCTCTCCGCGCGCCGCCTCCACCGCAACCATCGAGAAGCCATTGGCGTCGAGATGCTGGCGCAATGCCGGCAGAATGCCATCCATATCCGTGCCGACCACGAAGCGTAGCTGGCAGGTGGCACGGGCCGAGCCTGAAATCGCATTCTGCGGCGCGTTGATATTGCCATTGGACATGGCGAGCACGGCAAAGGAATTCCAGCCGAACACCCGCTCGGAAGGCGTCAGTTCCGCTTGTCCCCAATCCGGGTCGTGCCGGCGCGGCGGCAGGTCCTTCAGCGCGGCTTTGATATCGTCCGTCAGGCTGTTCGGCAGCCATTCCGGGATCTGGATCTGGCCGCGCTTGTCGACGATAGTTGCAATCGCGTGGGAGAGAATGATGGCGGGATCGGTCAGCAATCCACCGAAATTGCCGGAGTGATGGTCGCCGTCGCGCAGATTGACGATCAGGTTGAAGGCAAAACCACCGCGCGAACCCATGAACATGGTCGGCGTATCCACCGCCAGTCGCGGCCCATCCGAGGCTATCAGCACATCGGCGGCCAGCGCCTCGCGCTTTGCTTGGAAGAACTCCCGCAGACCATAGGAGCCGGTCTCCTCAGCCATTTCAAGAATCAGCTTGACGTTGAAGCCGAGCTTGCCGTTTTCCCGCAAGATCAGTTCCAAGGCCTTGATGTTGATCAGATGCTGCATCTTGTTGTCGGCCGTGCCGCGCCCGTAGAGCTTCTCACCCTCTTGATGCAGCACGAAAGGCTCGAGCCCCTCGCGCCAGCGATGCGCCTCGCCATTGCAGACATCGCCATGGCCATAGATCAGCACGGTCGGCAGCGTCTCGTCCTCGATCAGGCTTGCCAGCAGCAGCGGCGCGCCGCCTTCTCTCGGGTTAGGAAAAATCTCGCTCTTGAAGCCGAGCGAAGCCAGCAGCGGCTGGATGTCTTCGTTTAGATAGGCCTGCAAATCCTCCGGCTTGCCTTCGGATTGACTGACAGAGCGGCGCGCGACCAACTGCGCGAGGTCACCGGCCAGCTTACCGCTGAGCGCGTAGTCGGAAGCGTTGCGAATGAGGATCTCTCTGGTCATGAAAAAAGGCCTTATGTTCGTTACCGACATCTAAAATGGATTTAAGCGAATAGGGCTGTGAACCACAGCCCGCGCCTGATCAGCGGATCAACCACCGTCCTTGCGCAGCGTGCGCGCCAAGGCCCGATGCCGCTCCTGCGACTTTTCAATATGCTGGCGCATGGCGGCCCTGGCGCCATCGCTGTCCTGCGCCGCTATGGCATCGGCTATGCGGCCATGCTCCTCCACGACCTGCGACAGATAGGTCTCGCTGCGCGATGACGCGAGGTTGGGCAGGTTGGAACGGGGAATAGCCTGCGGCCCAAAACTCTGCAGGGCGCTGAGATAATAGCTATTGTTGGTCGCCCGGGCGATCGCCAGATGAAAGTCGAAATCTGCCTTCGACGTGGGCGCCTTCTCGGCCACGAGATCGGCCATCATTTCATGGGCCGCGCGGATTTCGTATTCCTGGGCCGACGAGCGCCTGACCGCGGCAAGCGCAGCTGCTTCGGTTTCGATTGCCACCCGAAATTCCAGCATTTCAAGCGTTTTCGGTATGGTGCGCTGCTCTTCCGAACTCAGGCGCAGTTCCTGGCCCGGCAACTCGTCGGCTACAAACACGCCCTTGCCCTGGCGGGCATCGACCAGGCCAGCGGCACGCAGCTCCGCCAGTGCCTCGCGGATGACCGTGCGGCTGACGCCAAAGCGCTCGATCAGCCCCGGCTCAGTCGGCAACTGCGTGCCGATCGGCAGGTGTCCGGCCAGAATATCGGCCCTCAGTGCCTCGATCACACTCTCGGCAAGCCTTGGTTTGCGCTGCGCTTCGCTCGGGGAAGGAGCCTTGGCCATGCATATCTCCAGATTTCCTGCCGATGCCGGCTGGACAGGTGTTTTAATTCATATTATGACTACGCTCGAAATCATGATACGACTAGGGCGTAGTCATTATAAAGCACGAGGACAGCCGTCCGTTCAAGCCTTTCGCGAGAAAGATCGTGCGGCACGGTTCAGTTGAACGGAGAAGAGTGGAGCATGGAACCCAACAAATTGAAACAGGCGCTTGGCGCCGGTCTGCTGTCCTTTCCGGTCACGCCTTTCGATGATGCTGGGGAATTCAACCCCGATGCCTATGGCGCCCATATCGATTGGCTTTCGGGCTTCGACGCAACAGTACTGTTTGCCGCAGGCGGTACCGGTGAGATGTTCTCTTTGTCGCCGGACGAAATTCCGCGTATCGTCGCCATAGCCAAGGCCGCATCGAATGGGACGCCGATCGTTGGCGGCTGCGGTGGCGGCACGAGAGTCGCCGTCGAAATCGCCAAGGGCATTGAAAAAGCCGGTGGCGACGGCATCCTGCTCCTGCCGCAATATCTGATCGATGCACCACAGGCCGGTCTCTACGCCCATGTAAAGGCGGTCTGCGATGCCGTCGGCTTCGGCGTCACCGTCTACAACCGCGACAATTGCGTGCTACAAACCGAAACCATCCAGCGGCTGGCAGATGACTGCCCGAACCTGATCGGCTTCAAGGACGGAACTGGCGAGCTTGGTCTGGTGCGCCGCATCACGGCAACCATAGGCGATCGACTGACCTATATCGGCGGCATGCCAACAGCCGAACTGTTTGCCGAAGCCTATCTCGGCGCCGGTTTCTCCACCTATTCCTCCGCCGTCTTCAATTTTGTGCCGCAACTGGCCTGTGATTTTTACAAGGCGCTCCGCGCTGGTGATCGGGCAACCTGCGAGCGCATTCTCAACGATTTCTTCTTCCCCTTCATGGATCTGCGCAGCCGCCAGAAGGGCTATGCGGTTTCGGCCATCAAGGCCGGCGTACGCCTGCAGGGTTTTGCTGCCGGCAAGGTGCGCCCACCACTGACAGATCTGACGGAGCAGGAAGTCGACATCCTGGCCCAGCTGATGGCCCCCTGGAAGAAATAGGACCAAGCCGCGTGGCAAGGCACCGGGAGCGCGCCCTGCCACACGGCTCGCATGAGCAGAAAATGGGTTCGGGAGGAACAGGACAATGAAAACAAACAGATTTTTGGCGACGGTGGCGCTTGCTGCCCTGATGGGCATGCCGGTGGTGAGCCTCGCCCAGGATTACCACCAGGCACCGGCGCTGGATGCGCTGGTCAAGGACGGCAAATTGCCGCCTGTCGAAAAGCGCCTGCCGGAAAATCCGCGTGTCGAGGACATGGTGGAAAAGGTCGGCGTCTACGGTGGCTACCAGACCGGCGGCCTCGTCGGCGGCAACGACCGCAACGCGCTGGTCAAGCTGACCGGGTATGAACCGCTGATGGCCTGGGACCGGGAATGGTCCGGCAAGATCATCCCGAATGTCGCGACCTCCTATAAGGCCAGCGACGATGCCACGACCTTCACCTTCGAGCTGCGCAAGGGCATGAAATGGTCGAACGGCATGGATTTCACCGCCGAAGACATCGCCTTCATGGTCAACGACGTCCTGCCCGATGACAAGTTGTTTCCCGCAAAGCCCGCCTGGCTTCTCGTCAATGGGAAGCTGCCGGTTGCGACCGTCGACAGCCCGACCAGCGTCACCATCAAGTTTTCCGGCCCGAACGGCCTGTTCATGATGAATGTGGCAGGCGTCTTCGGTACGCAGTTGACGCTGATGTCGAAGCAGTATTGCAGCCAGTTCATGCCGAAATTCAATCCGGACGCCGAAAAACTGGCCAAGGATGCCGGTGATGCCGGCTGGGTCGAGCATCTCAGCAACAAATGCGGCTTGGAAATCGAGCAGGTCCAGCGCTGGCGCAACCCCGACATGCCGGTGCTTGGCCCCTGGAAGATCAAGGACCCCTATGTCTCAGGCGCCACTCAGGTGACCTTCGAGCGCAATCCCTACTACTTCAAGGTCGACCCCGCCGGCAATCAGCTGCCGTACCTCGACGGTGCGCGCTACAGCGTCAATTCCGATGTGCAGACCGTGCTCTTGGCGGCCATGGCCGGCAAGATCAACTATCAGGAACGCCATATCGGCGTGAACCAGAACCGGCCGGTGCTGAATGAGAGCGCCGATAAGGGCGGCTATGAGCTGATCGACCGGGTGACCGGCCAGGGTGCCGACACGTCGTTTGCCTTCAACATGACCCACAAAGACCCTGTCATGCGCAAGATCTTTGGCAATAAGGATTTCCGCGTCGCCATGAGCATCGCCATCGACCGCAAGGCCGTTATCGATGCAGTTTATCTCGGCCTCACTCAGCCAAAGCAGGTGGCGCCGAACGAAAACACGCTTTACGCCAACGACCGCCTCGCCCATCAATATCTGGATTACGATCCTGACAAGGCCAACAAGCTGCTCGATAGCATCGGTCTCGGCAAGAAAGATGCCGACGGGTTCCGGTTGCGGCCAGATGGCAAACGCCTGACCTTCACGGTCATCACGCCTGCGGCACTTTCCAACTGGGGCGATGTCGCCGAACTTGTCATCCGCTATTGGCAGGCTGTCGGCGTCGATGCCCGCTTCCAGTCGATGGACCGCACCCGCTACTATGATCTCAAGAGCAATAACGACCACGATGTCGCACTCTGGTCCGGCGAAGGCTACGGTGTCGACGCGCTTCTCGATCCGCGTCTCTATATGCCTGTTTCGTTGGAATCCAACTTCGCCATCGCCTGGGGCAAAGCCTATCTGAAGATGCAGGGCGGCGAGGAACCACCGGAAGCAGTCAAGAAGCAATGGGCGCTTTACGACCAGATCAAGTCGACAACCGATCAGGCCAAACAGACGGCATTGTTCCAGCAGATCCTCGATATTGCCGCAGACCAGTTCTACACGATTGCGATTTCATCACCGCCTGCCGGTTTTGCCGTCAAATCTAAGAACCTGCACAACGTCATGAACAACGCGCCGACCTCCTGGATCTATCCGAGCCCGGCACCCAGCAATACGGAACAGTGGTTCATCCAGAACTAAGAAAGCTCCTCCCGACTTCGGGGCGTCGGCCGGGCGGCATACATGACATCCATGTGGTGTTGACCGGCCCGGCGCCCCGAAGGGAAGCCTTGGCAATTCCTCGCTCCCGCCCGCCGGGCAGGAGCGCAAGACCTGAAAGGATCGTCGATGTTACGGTTCATCACATTGCGCGTGCTGGGCATGATCCCCGCCATGTTCGCCATCTCGCTCCTGACCTTCGTGGTGATCCAGTTGCCACCCGGCGACTTCGTCTCGACGCTGGCCGCCCAGGCTGCCGAGCATGGCGACACCATGACGCCCGAGCAGCTGGAAACGCTGCGGGAACGCTATGGCATTGGTGAGCCGATCATGACCCAATATGTTCACTGGGTCGGCGGCGTGTTGCAGGGCGATTTCGGCTACTCCTTCGAGTGGAACCAGCCTGTCAGCCAATTGGTGATGCAGCGCATGGGCATGACAGCACTTGTGGCCTTCATCACCCTGATGTTCGTGTGGCTGACAGCTCTGCCGATCGGCATCTACTCGGCGGTGCGCAAATATTCACCCGGCGACTATATCTTCACCCTGCTCGGCTTCATCGGCATGGCGATCCCGAATTTCCTGCTCGCCATTCTCCTGATGTATGTGGCGACCATTCGCTTCGGCCAGAGCGTCGGCGGGCTGTTTTCACCCGAATATGCCAATGCACCGTGGTCGCTGGCAACGATCGGCGATTTCCTGAAACATGTCTGGATCCCCGTGATCATTCTCGGCGCCAGCGGCACCGCGGCGCTGATCCGGGTGATGCGCGCCAATCTGCTCGATGAATTGCGCAAGCCCTATGTCGAGGCGGCGCTTGCCAAGGGCCTGCCAGCCAGGCGCGCCATCCTGCGCTATCCCGTGCGGGTCGCCATCAATCCCTTTATTTCAACGGTCGGCTGGGTTCTGCCGACGCTGATTTCAGGAGAGTTGATCGTCTCGACCGTGATGAACCTGCCGACCGCCGGCCCGCTTCTGCTGCAAGCCCTGAAATCCCAGGACATGTATCTGGCCGGCGCCTTTCTCTTGATGACCGGTGCGCTCGTTCTTGTTGGTACGCTGTTGTCCGACATCTTGCTTGCCATCGTCGATCCGAGGATCCGTCTGACATGACAGTGACATTATCCGCTCTCCCCCCGGCCGCAGCCCCGAACGAACCGTTGCTCGACAATCAATCGACCGGCGACCGCATGGTGGTTGCTTCGCAATGGGCGCTGATGTGGTTCAAGTTCCGCCGCCATAAGCTGGCGATGATTGGCCTGGTTGCCACGGCGCTGATCTATTTCCTGGCGATCTTCGCGGAATTCCTGTCCCCGGCCCTGCCGAGCACTTTCAAGCCGCAATATACCTTTGCGCCGCCGCAGCCGATCAGCCTGTTTCTCGACGGCAAGTTCCTGCCGCATGTGAAGGGCTATAAGAATGTCGTCGATCCGAAATCCTTTACCCGCGTCTTCAAGGTCGACGACGCCGCCATCATTCCCATCGAGTTCTTCGCGCGTGGCGAAAACTATGACATGTGGGGCCTGTTTACGACAAATCTGCACCTGATCGGCCCGGTCGATCACAACAAGCCCTTCTACCTCCTGGGCGCCGATCGGCTCGGCCGCGATCTCCTGTCGCGCGTCATCTACGGCACCCGGGTTTCCATGTCGATCGGCCTGATTGGTGTGTTTCTCAGCCTGGTCATTGGCCTGATCCTCGGTGGCATTTCAGGCTATTTCGGCGGCATGATCGACAGCGTCATCCAGCGCACCATCGAATTCATCCGCTCCATCCCGACCATTCCGCTCTGGCTGGGACTCGCGGCCGCCATGCCAAAGGACTGGTCGTCGCTGAAGGTCTATTTCGTCATCCTCATTATCCTGTCATTGATCGGTTGGACCGAGATGGCACGTGTCGTGCGCGGCCGCTTCCTGTCGCTGCGCACCGAGGACTTCGTAACCGCCGCGAGACTTGACGGCGCCAGTGAAATGCGGGTGATTGCCCGTCATATGATGCCCTCTTTCACCAGTCATATTATTGCTGCGGTAACGCTGGCGATCCCGACGATGATCCTGGCCGAGACCTCGCTGAGCTTCCTTGGCCTCGGCCTGCAACCGCCAATCGTCAGTTGGGGCGTGCTGTTGCAGGACGCCCAGAATCTGCGGGCGCTGACGCAGGCGCCCTGGCTGCTGGCACCCGGCGTTGCTGTTGTCGTCGCCGTGCTCAGCCTGAACTTCCTTGGCGATGGCCTGCGCGATGCGGCCGATCCCTATTCGTGAGGTAAGACCATGACCACCAGCTCTAAGCTACTGTTGCAGGTCAAGAACCTCAGCGTCGAATTTCCTGTCCATCGCCAGGTCATCCAGGCCGTGCGCGATGTCTCCTTCGATGTCTACGAAGGCGAAACGCTCTGTGTGCTCGGCGAAAGCGGCTCGGGCAAGAGCGTGACGGCCCGCGCCATCCTGAAGCTGTTGGCCGATCCCGGACGGCTGACATCAGGCGAAATCCTGCTTTCTGGCGCCGAAGGCAAGCCTGGCTACGATATAGCCAAGCTCAAATCGTCAAGCGAGGAGATGCAGTCGATCCGGGGCGGCCAGATCGCTATGATCTTCCAGGAGCCGATGACCTCGCTGTCGCCGGTTCACCGCATCGGCGAGCAGATCATTGAGGCGATCTTGCTGCATGAGAAGATGGACAAAGCGCAGGCCCGCAGCCGTGCCATCGAGCTTCTGCGCCAGGTGCGCATTCCCGATCCGGAAACCGCCATCGACCGCTATCCATTCGAATATTCCGGCGGCATGCGCCAGCGCGCCATGATCGCCATGGCGCTGTCTTGCAATCCGCGCCTGCTGATCGCAGATGAGCCGACCACGGCGCTCGACGTCACCACCCAGGCCGAAATTCTCGACCTGATCGTCACGCTGCAGCGTGAGCGCGGCATGGCGGTGCTGTTCATCACCCATGATATCGGCGTGGTCGCCGAAATCGCCGACAGGGTGATGGTAATGTATCGCGGCGAAAAGGTTGAAGAGGGTCTTGCCGAACAGGTGCTACGCCGCCCGGCCGCCGCTTACACGGCCGCCCTTCTCGGCGCGGTGCTGAAGCTCGAAACGCCGCTGCCCCGGCGCACGCTGCCGGCCGCCGCAAAGCCACTGATCTCAGTATCGGATCTCGAACTGCAATTCGGTTCGCGCCGCCGCTGGGGTGTGAAGCAGACGTTCGGGGTCAAGGCCATCGATGGCGTCAGTCTATCGCTGTCGCCGGGCGAAACGCTTGGCATCGTAGGCGAAAGCGGCTCGGGCAAGACGACGCTTGGGCGCACCATGCTGCAAATCTACAAGCCGACAGGCGGCCACGTGCATTATGCCGATGCAAACGGCCGGGAGGTCGATATCGCCAAGGCGTCGCGCAACACGATGCGCCATCTCTATACCGAAATGCGCATGGTGTTTCAGGACCCGCATTCCTCGCTCAACCCGCGCATGACCGCGTTCGAGACAATTGCCGAGCCGATGCGGATGATGGGGCTGTCGGCCAACCAGATGCGTGAGCGGGTGGAATATCTGCTCGACCGCGTCGGCCTGCCGACCAATGCCGCCAACCGCTATCCGCATGCCTTTTCCGGCGGCCAGCGCCAGCGTATTTCCATTGCCCGTGCCATCGCGCCCAATCCAAGACTGATCATCGCTGACGAGCCGACCTCGGCGCTCGACGTGTCGCTGCGACACCAGGTGCTCGACCTCTTGGCCGAGATCCGGGCGGAACTCGGCATCAGCTTCATCTTCATCAGCCATGACATCACCGTCGTACGCTATTTCTGCGACCGGGTGGCCGTGATGCAGAAGGGCAAGATCGTCGAGATCGGCGATGCCGACGAGATCTGCCTCCGACCACAGCATCCCTATACGCAAAAGCTGATCACCTCGGTGCCGCAGCCCGACATGTCGCGCCGGCGCAAGCCGCTGTTGGCACCATCCGCTCCCTCCGTCGCCCGGGAGGCCTGATGCACGAATTCACCGCCCGACCGCTCGACCTTCCCGCCGTTGGCGTTGCCGAAAGCCCGCAGTGGCACGAGGATGCCCTTTGGTATTGCGACATCGAGGCCGGCGGGTTGCTGCGGTTCGATCCTGAAGATGGCAGTCTTAAGCGCTGGACGATCGATGGAGCGCTTGGCTCCATTGCCCCAACAGATGGCGGCTTTATTGCTGGCACGTCGCGTGGGTTCGAGCGCCTGTCCATCATCGGCGATCAACTGGAACGGACGCTGCTTGCGGCTCCATTTGACGCGAAGCCCGGCACCCGGATGAATGATGGTATCGCCGATCCCGCTGGCCGATTCTGGTGTGGAAGCATCGAACCGGAACGGCCGGGCCTTGGGCGGCTGTTCTGCCTCGACAAGGGCAAAGTTCGCGTGGTGCGCGAAGGATTTCGCACCGTGAACGGGCTTGCCTTCACCGCCGATGGACGGCGACTTTTCGTCTCCGACAGCCATCCCAGTGTCTGCAAGGTCTGGACTGTCGCGCTCGACGATGATGGCATTCCCATCGGCAACTTCACTCTATTTGTCAACCTCTCCGAATTCGGCGGACGTCCTGATGGCGCGACGGTGGATGAGGACGGCCGTTACTGGATTGCTGCGTCGGATAGTGGCCGGGTTCTGCGGCTAGGGCCTGACGGGCGGCCCGATATGACAATTCATGTCCCGACCACAAACCCGACAAACATCACCTTCGGCGGCCCGAACTACCGGACAGCCTATATCACCAGCCTGAAGCCAGGCGGCAAGGGCAATGCCTATGCCGGCATGGTGTTCACCGTAGACCTGCCCGTTGCCGGTCGTTCCCCAGACCGTTACATCTGCTGACGACGTATCGCAGAAAGAGAACAAGAGCATGACCCGCCTTCTGATCACGGGTGCCGCTGGCACGATCGGTACCGTCCTTGCCCCTGAACTAACCGCTCTCGGCTATGATCTCGTGCTGAGCGACCTCAAGGATGACGTGGCGCGTGGCATCAGGGGTGCCGATCTCACAGATCTCCAAGCGATGACGGACATCATGCAGGGTGTGGATGGGGTCGTACATCTCGGTGGCATGGCCAATGAAGCACCGTTCGAAGTCGTGCTCGACGCCAATATTCGCGGCACCTATCATGTCTTCGAAGCCGCCCGCCGCCTTGGCATCAAGCGCGTCGTCTTTGCCAGCTCCTATCACGTCGTCGGCTTTCATCCCTTCCGCGAGCCGCTTGACGAGACGGCGCCGATGCGGCCGGACAGTTTCTACGGCCTTTCGAAAGCCTATGGCGAGTTGCTGGCCCGGACCTATCACGACAAATGCGGCATCCAGTCCGTATCCGTGCGGATCGGCTCCTGTTTTCCGACCGTGCGCAGCCCGCGCATGCTGACCACCTGGCTCAGCATCGGCGATTTTGCCCGGCTGATAGATCGTGCCTTTACAGTCGAGGAACTCGGCTGCCTGATGGTCTATGGCGTCTCCAATAACGAGCGCGGCTGCATGGTCAGCAGTGATGCGGCAAAGCTCGGCTGGGCCGCTGAAGACCGATCCGAAGATGCCCCTATGGATCCGCAGCCGGAGAGCGAAGTGATCGGTCCGCTTCTCGGCGGCCCCTTCGCGGAAAAAGATCTGCCTCGGGCCTGAACTGGAACCGCAGGCGGCCGCCGGCGTTTGGTGAGATAGTTAAATCGGACGGCGAGAGCGCGAGGCTCAACCGCCCGCGCTGGAGTATCCACTTGACAATGCATGACAATTCCCATCGCCTTCTGCTGCGTAAGGCCGGCCTCGTCTATGTCAACGATCAGGAACCCGGCATTACTCGGGAACGCAAGGGGCGCGGCTTCTGCTATCGGATGCCCGACGGGAGCCTGCTCTGCGACACCGAGATCCGCAAGCGCATCAAGACCCTCGGCCTGCCGCCCGCCTATCGCGATGTCTGGATCTGCATGCTTGACAATGGCCATCTGCAAGCGACCGGCATCGATGCGCGCGGGCGCAAGCAATACCGCTATCACACCGACTGGCACGCGCTGCGCGACGAGAAGAAATTCCACAGCCTGGCGGCCTTCGGCGAGGCCCTGCCGCGCATCCGCCGTCGTGCAAGGCGGGATGCCGAGCAGACGGAAGATGGCGAGATCGCCACGCTCGGTGCCTTGGTTCTGCTGCTCGATGCCGCCCATCTCAGGGTCGGTAACAAGGCCTATCTCGAGGAAAACGGCACCTATGGCGCCACAACACTTTTAAAGCGTCACGTGTCCTTCGGTGACATGATGGAACTGCATTTCACCGCCAAAGGCGGCCGCAAGGTCCGCCACCGGCTGCGCGCTCCACGTCTCCAAAAAATCCTCGAGCATATTGCCGACCTGCCGGGCCGGCAGTTGTTCGTCTGGAAGGACAGTGACGGCGATGTGCATCCGGTCGATTCCGGCCGGCTTAACCGTTATCTCTCCGAACTGGCCGGTGAAGGCATGTCGGCGAAAACCTTCCGCACCTGGGGCGGCAGTCTCGCCGCCTTCGAATGTGCCGTAGCACTCCTTAGTGAGGATACCGTCCCCTCGATCAAGGCACTGTCCGAGGCCTCGGCCATGAAGCTCCTGAATACCCCGGCCATCAGCCGCAAGAGCTATATCCATCCGCAGATCCTGGCGCTGGCTACCGAGGAAGACGCTCGCATGCTTTTGAAACGGCAATTGCAGGAGCCGGTCAAACCGCCCGAAGGCCTGCGGGTGTCGGAGCAGCGGATGATTGCCTATCTGGAAGCCGCCTGACGGGCGATCGCCAAGCGGCAACGCAGCTCTCCTATCTTGTTTTCGTTTGTCTTCTCGGAAAACCGGTTCCCACTTTTCCCGGACAACCCCTATTCCATATGGAACACAGGTTCCATCATCGCCCACCATTCGCCTTCCGCCCGGGTTTCGAGCGGGGCCTGACAGGGAATGCAGAAGGACCACCATTCCTGGTTTTTCGGATCAGCGGCCATGAGGGCCATGTCAGCCTCGTAATCGCTGCCGTGATATTCATAATAGCCAAACAGCAGATTTTCCGGCTCGCGCAGGAAGATCGTGTAGTTGCGGATATTGCAGCGAGTGAGCAGAGCCAGAATCTCCGGCCAGACGGCGGCGTGCAGTTCCTTATAGGTCGCGACCATGTCCGGCTTGACCCCGAGCACCATTCCCATTCGCTGCATACTAGGCTCCCAATACATTCAGCCGGTAAAAGGCAATGGCATTATCGCCAAAGACAGCACCATGATATTCCTTGGGCACGATGGCCTCGCAATAACGCAGCCAGGCAAGATAATCGCTCGCCAGTCGCACCACAGGCCAATCGCTGCCCCACAGCACTCGCGCAGGCCCAAACAGGTCGAGAATGGTCTCGATATAGGGCCGCATGGCCTCGGACTTCTGGTCGCCGGCCTCGACAGGCAGGCCGGATAGCTTGCAATGCACACCCGGATGGGCAGCGAGATCCGCCATCGCCTTGCGCCAGCCAACGAAACGCCCCTCGCCAATCTCCGGCTTGCCGCCGTGGTCGATCACCATCCTCAAATCAGGATGGCGCTCGACGAGATCGAGGATCGAACCAAGATGGCGCGGCTTAACCAATGCATCGAAGGCAAGATCATGGGCGACAAGGCTTTCGAGTGCCGGGCGAAGCTCCGGCCTCAGGATCCAGCCATCATCTTCGAGGTCCTGCAGCATCGGCCGCAACCCCTTGAACAAAGGATTGGCAGCCCGGGCTGCAATCTGCTCGCCCGCATCAGGAGCGGCGAGATCGACCCAGCCGACAACGCCTTTGACGAACGGTGTCGTCTCAGCCAGATCCAGCATGAAATCCGTATCGGCGGTGCTTTCCATGGTCTGCACCAGCACGGTGCCATCCATGCCTGCTTCGCTGAGCAGAGGCGTGAGATCGGCAGGTCCGAAGTCGCGATAGATGGCCTCAAGCTCAGGCGGCGGCCATTGGCCGGCCCTCGCCTTCAGCTGCCAGAAATGTTGATGGGCATCGATCCGCATGTCAGGACGCCTGATCCGGCAGGACCGCCTCGGCATCGACCAGATTGCGAGCCTTCAACTCCGCCCAGAAGTCAGCGGGAATGGCCTCTTCGATCCAGTCGGCATTGGCGTTGAGTTGCGATGCATTTCGCGCACCCGACACAACGGAGACGACAGCCGGATGCGCGAGGGGAAATTGCAGCGCCGCCGCCTGCAGGTTGACGGAATAACTGTCGCAGACCTGCTGCAGCGTCTCGACGCGGGCAAGAAGTTCTGATGGCGCCTCATCATAGTTGAACTTGCGATTGCCGGCGAGAATGCCCGAGTTGAACGCTCCGGCCACAACGATTGCTGTTCCAGCCTTCGTGCAGCGGTCGAGGAAGCCACGGCTCCCCTGTTCCAGCAGCGTGTAGCGGCCGGCCAGCATGGCCACATCGACGTCGAACACGTCCATCGCCCGCGCAATCACTTCCCATTCGTTGACGCCGAGTCCAACGGCCTTGGTCGCGCCTTCGTCACGCAGCCGCGCCAAAGCCGTGAAGCCGCCGCCATCGGTCAGTTGCGACCAGTAATGCGCGTCTTTTTCACCATGGGTGACGGGGCCGATGTCGTGGATGTAGAGAATATCGGGATCGATCACGCCCAACCGCTTCTGGCTATCCTCGAAGGAGCGCAGAATGCCGTCATGGCTGTAATCATAGACGCCGCGAAAAGGCAGCGGCGCAACAAAGCCATTGGCCTCTTCGCCGATGGTGGCGTCGGGCACCATCAATCGCCCGACTTTGGTGCTGACCACGAACTCGCCACGCGGCTTGTCGCCCAGCATCGTGCCGAGCCGAAGTTCCGAGCGGCTATGCCCGTAATGCGGGGCGGTGTCGAAATATCTGACGCCCCGATCCCAGGCCGCATCGAACGCGCCTTTGGCCTCTTCATAGGGCGTTAACCGATAAAGATTGCCCATCTGGGCGCAGCCGAGCCCCATGATAGATGTCGACAGGTCGGCGCGGGGCAGTTTGCGGGTCGGAAACAGCGTCATGACAGGGGCACCTTCACAAGATTAGGCCGCGCGTCCGGTCAAAGTTTGTCAGGGAAAAGTGGAATCCGGTTTTCCCGAAAAGACAAACGAAAACAAGAAAAGCTAGACGCGCGGCCAGTGAGTATTAGTAGAGGACGTTCTTGGCTTCCGGCTTGTCGATATTGTCCTTCGTGACAAGCACCACGCCGGTATCGACGAACTTCTCGACCTTCTCCTTCTTCAGGACCTTTGCCAGGGTTTCGATACCCTTTTCGCCCATCTGGTAGGAGCCCTGAACCGCAGTGCCCATCAGGGTGCCGTCCTTGACGAAATCCTGGAGGTCCTTGTTGCCGTCGAAGCCGACAGCCACAATCTTGCCGGCCTTGCCGGACTGAACGATGGCGCGGCCCATGCCGATGGCTGTCGGCTCATTGGCGCCGAAAATGCCCTTGAGATCCGAATGAGCGGCGAGAACGTCGGTCGTCTGGTTCAGAGCGGTCGCCATCTGCGACTGCGAATAGAAGGGGCCGACGATTTCCAGCTTGGAATGCGCCTTGATATAGTCGGTAAAGCCGCCGACGCGGCCGATTTCAGAACCGGCACCTGCAACGTAGGACATCACGGCGATCTTGCCCGTGGTGCCGACCTTGTCGATCAGCGCCTTGGCGCAGAGTTCGCCGGCCTTCTTGTTGTCGGTCGACAGGAAGGACTGGTAATATTGCTCGGAGCCCTTGGCCAGCATGCTGTCGATGACGATGACAGGAATATGGGCTTCCCAGGCTTTCTTGACGGCGGGCACCAATGCATCAGGATCGGACGGCGCGAGCACGATGCCGGCCACCTTCCGGTTCACGGCATTTTCGACCATGTTGACTTCGTCGGCGATGGCCGACTCCGAGGCCGGACCCTGGAAGGTCATGGTGTAATCGCCGCCGGCCTTCTTGATCGCGGCGTCGGCGCCCTTCTGGACGTTCTGCCAATAGGTCGAGTTGACCGTCTTGACGATGACGGCGATTTCAGCGGCGCTGGCGGGCAGGCTGTAGAGCATGGCGACGGATGCCAATGCCGCAAATGACAATTTCTTCATGGTTTTCCTCCGGTTGTCTGGCTTGTGAGCCGTTGATTAAAAGAACACTCCCCTGTTCTTTCTGGTGGGTCTGTTGTTACTGGTGGGTCTTATAAGGCTGGCGTGGATGTCAGCGCCGGTTGCGCAGCTGGTCGATCCAGACCGTGCCGAGAATGACCAGGCCGATAATGATCTGTTGGGTGAAGGCCGAGACGCCGTTCATGTTGAGGCCGTTGCGCAGGATACCGATCACGAAGGCGCCGATGGCAGTGCCAGAAATCGTACCGACGCCGCCGATCAGCGAGGTGCCGCCGATCACGGCGCTGGCGATAGCGTCCAGTTCATACATCACGCCCTCGTTCGGCTGGCCCGTCACAAGCCGCGACATCAGCACGCAGCCGGTCAGGCCGGCGAGCGTGCCGGACAGGATGTAGGTGAAGCTAGTGACACGCGACACGTTGACGCCCGACAGCCGCGCTGCATCGACATTGGATCCGACCGCATAGATATGGCGTCCGAGAATCGAACGGTTGAGCATGAAGGCGACGGCCAGCGCCAGCACCACCATCAGGATGACGGGATAGGGAATGCCGGGAAAGCTGACATTGGGAAAGCCGTCGTCGCCGATTGTCACCATCCGCAGGAAGGCGCCATTGCCCAACTCGCCAAAGGCATCGCCAAGGCCGGAGACCGCGCGCGCATCGGTAATCTGCAGCGCAACGCCGCGAGCAATCAGCATCATGCCCAGCGTAGCGATGAAGGGCGGCAGACGTAGCCGGGTGATGACGAAACCGTTGATCGCCCCGCAGGCCGTGCCTGTCAGGATGCCCAGTGCCATGGCCAGCGCCACCGGCCATTCCCAGTCGCGCACCGCGATAGCCGCAACCACGCCTGAAAGCGCCAGCACGGAGCCGACCGAAAGATCGATGCCGCCTGTTATGATCACGCAGGTCGCGCCGATACCGAGGAAGGCAATAGACGTCACCTGCAGCGCCACGGTCATGCCGTTGTTGACGCTGAAGAATGCAGGGCTGGTGGCCGAGAAGATCGCGATCAGCACGACAAGGCTGCCCAGCGCTGCAAACTTCTGGATGATGTCTTTCTGCCGATCGCTAAGGCGTGGCGCCTTCTTCTCGACAGAAGGCGGCATGGTCACATCCTTCATGGCGCGCTCCGCCGATAGCCTGAGGCATAGTGCATGATTTCCTCCTGAGTGGTCTTAGGCGTATCGAGGATGGCGGTGATCCGCCCCTGGTGAAACACCGCGACGCGATCCGTCAGCCCTAGAATTTCCGGCAATTCCGAGCTGATCAGCACGACGCCGATCCCATCTGCCGCCAGTTCGTCCATAATTTTGTAGATGGCGAATTTCGCGCCGACATCGATGCCGCGCGTCGGCTCATCAAAGAACAGGATGCGCGACTGGCTGAACAGCCATTTGCCAATGATGATTTTCTGCTGATTGCCGCCAGACAGCAGCCGCACGGGCTGCTGGATCGACGGCGTGCGGATATTGAGCTTGTCTACATAATGCCGGGCAACGGCATCGTGGCGCGCCTTATCCACCAAACCGTAACGGCTGGAGACCGCCTGCAGATTGGCAAGCACCATATTGGCCGAAAGCGGCATCTTCACCGCCAGTCCCTGGCTTTTGCGATCTTCCGAGAGGTAAGCGATCCCCTCGGCAATCGCATCGCGCGGCGTGCGGATCGAAAGCTCGCGGCCTTGATAAACGATCGAGCCGCTATCGGCAGGCTCGGCGCCAAACACGGAACGCGCAACTTCGGTGCGCCCAGCGCCCATCAGCCCGGCAAAGCCTAGGATTTCGCCGCGCCGGAGCGTAAAGCTGATATCGGAAAACACCCCTGCCCGCCTGAGATTCTTGACCTCGAGCAGGATCTCGTCTGATGGCACCGACAGCCGCTCCGGGAATTTCTCCTCAAGCGAGCGGCCGACCATGCGCGAGACGATCTCATCGACTGTGGTTGCCGCAAAATAAGTCGTGCCGACATATTTGCCGTCGCGCAGCACTGTCACCCGGTCGACGATTTCAGACATTTCGTCCAGGCGGTGCGAGATATAGGCAATGGCAACGCCTGAGGATTTCAGCTCGTGGATAACCTTAAACAGCAGCCGCGTTTCCTGCTCGGTCAGCGATGAGGTCGGCTCGTCCATGATCAGCACTTCGGCGTTGAGCGACAGGGCCTTAGCGATTTCCACCATCTGGCACTGCGCGACCGACAGATTGCGCACCGTCGCATCAGGCGAAATGTCAACCCCGAGCCTATCCAGGTGACGCTTCGCCTCAGCCCGCAGACGCTTGCGGTCGACAAGGAAGCTGGCCGGAAAAGGCTGGCGCGGTTCGCGGGCGAGGAATATGTTTTCCGCTACGCTCAGATGCGAAACGAGATTGAGTTCCTGATGGATGATGGCAATGCCGGCTGCCTCGGATTGCAGCGGCGAGGAAAAGCTGGCTGGCTGGCCTTTGTAGACGATCTCGCCCGCCGTTGGCTGATAGACGCCGCTGATGATCTTCATCAGCGTGGATTTGCCGGCGCCGTTCTCACCGCAGACAGCATGAACTTCGCCGGGATAGAGATCGAGCTGGACATTGGACAGAGCCAGGACCGCTGGAAATTCCTTAGTGATGCCTCGCAGGCTCAGGATCGGCTGGCCGGCACCGGGAACCGTGGTTGCGGCCGCATGCGACATGGATGTGCTCATCAGGCCCTCCTCTGCCCAATTTCGCCGGCAGGGCGGCTCTCCTCAAAACCCCTGCACCGGCGACAGAATTAAGCGCGGCCTCAAAATTGGTCAAGCCACTTTTTTATTCGCAATCGATAAAACGCGACCTATCAACCAAAACACGTTTGACAATGGGGATATAGCCCCTAGTATCGAGCAGATTAAAGGGCGCTTGCCGGTCACCTCGACATTTGGTAAGGCCAATCTGGTAAGGCCAATTTTGGCCAATGATACTAAGGCAGGCGGAGGGGAGGCCGCAGACCGCGATGGAATTAAAACCGCTCGATCCGCGCCGGCTGTATCAGCAGGTCGCCGACCAGATCCGCCAGTTTATCCAGGACCGGCAATATGCAGCGGGTGCGCGGCTTCCGAGCGAGCGGGATCTTGCCCAGCAGCTCGGCGTGTCACGGCCATCGTTGCGCGAAGCGTTGATTGCGCTTGAAATCGACGGCACCGTCGAAATCCGCATGGGCTCCGGCATCTATCTCAGCAATGACCGCGGCAATCGCAGCCAAGCCACCGGCTCGTTTGGCGAAAGCCCGAGCGAGTTGATGCAGGCGCGGATCCTGATCGAGGGGTCGAGCGCGCTTGTGGCTGCAACCCGCATCAGCGACCAGGGCCTGGAGACGCTGAGCGACATCATCGAGGGCATGGAGCGGGAAATTGCCGCCGGTCGCCGGCCGCTGGAACTCGACCGTAGTTTCCACCTGACCATCGTCACCCAATCCGGCAACAGCGTGCTTGAGCGTATCGTTGGCTCGCTGTTTGACGAACGCTACAGCCCAATTGCCGAATATTTGCAGAACCGTACCGAAAGCGAGCAATCCTGGCTGGACGCGCTGGCGGAACACCGGGCTATCTTGAATGCGCTTGAGGCTCGTGATCCATTGCTGGCCCAGGCCAGCATGCAGATGCATCTGGATGCATCACGACGACGCTGGACGCAGGAAGACGGCGCGTTCACCACCCGTAAGGTCCAGCCCGTCGCTGCCGCATCCTCCTGATCGCCGAAACCTAACGCCACCAATTTCAAGGAAAAAGCCATGTCCGCTTCCCTTCAAAACAAGAAGGTTCTGATAACAGCCGCCGGCCAGGGCATCGGCCGCGCCACGGCTCTCGCTTTCGTGCGCGCTGGCGCCGACGTCGTGGCAACCGATATCAACGAACAGGCCTTGGCGAGCCTTAGCTCCGAAGCCGGCGTCACGACCAGGCGCCTCAATGTGCTTGATGACGCCGAGGTCAAGGCAGTCGTTGCCGAGACCGGCCCCTTCGACGTGCTGTTCAATTGCGCCGGTTTCGTCCATGCCGGCTCGGTCCTCGATATGAAGGACGAAGACCTCGATTTCGCCTTCGACCTCAACGTCAAGGCGATGGTCCGAACCATCCGCGCCGTACTTCCGGCCATGCTGGAAAAGGGCGATGGCACAATCATCAACATGTCCTCGGTCGCCTCCAGCATGAAGGGCGTTCCCAACCGTTGCGCCTATTCGGTCACCAAGGCAGCCGTCATCGGGCTGACCAAATCCGTTGCCGCTGAATATGTCGCCAAGGGCATCCGCTGCAATGCGATCTGCCCCGGCACGGTCGAAAGCCCGTCGCTGCAGGACCGGCTAAAGGCCCAGGGCGATTATGATGCAGCCCGCGCTGCCTTCATCGCCCGTCAGCCGATCGGCCGGATCGGCACGCCGGAAGAGATCGCTGATCTCGCCGTCTATCTTGCCGGCGCTACCTATACGACAGGCCAGGCCTATGCCATCGATGGCGGCTGGTCTCTCTAACCGTTTCGGGTGGCCGACGGCCGGAACCGTCCGCGTGCCGCCACAGAATGAAAGGACAATTCAATGAAACTGATGCGCATTGGCCCGATTGGCCAGGAAAAGCCCGCCCTGCTCGACCAGGACGGCAAGATCCGTGATCTCTCCGCCCATGTTGCCGATATCGGTGGCGCGGCGATCTCACCCGAAGGCCTGTCGCAACTGGCGGCACTCAACACCGCCACCCTGCCGGAACTGGCACCAGGCCGGATCGGCGCCTGCGTCGCCGGCACCGGCAAATTCATCTGCATCGGCCTGAACTATTCCGACCACGCCGAAGAAACCGGCGCCACCGTGCCGCCGGAGCCTGTGATCTTCATGAAGGCCACCTCGGCCATCTGCGGACCCAACGACGAAGTTCTGATCCCGCGCGGCTCGGAAAAGACCGACTGGGAAGTCGAGCTTGGTGTGGTGATCGGCAAGACGGCAAAATACGTCTCCGAGGCTGAGGCCATGGATTATGTCGCCGGCTACTGCGTCTCCCATGACGTGTCCGAACGCGCCTTCCAGACGGAACGCTCGGGACAGTGGACCAAGGGCAAGTCCTGCGACACCTTCGGTCCGATCGGCCCATGGCTCGTCACCAAAGACGAAATCACCGACCCGCAGAATCTGAAAATGTGGCTGACCGTCAACGGCGACACCATGCAGGACGGCTCGTCGAAGACCATGGTCTATGGCGTTGCCTTCCTCGTCTCCTATCTCAGCCAGTTCATGAGCCTCCATCCCGGCGACGTTATCTCGACCGGCACGCCTCCCGGCGTCGGGCTCGGCATGAAACCGCCGCGCTTCCTGAAGGCCGGCGACGTTGTTGAACTGGGGATAGAAGGTCTCGGCACCCAAAAGCAGACCTTCATCGCCGACATCTGATCCGCGATTTCCATCGTCATCGTTTGTCTTTCGGGAAAACCGGCAACCACTTTTTCCAGACAAACTTCTAAAGGCCAATCCATGACCAAGATCACCAGCCTGCGCTCCATCGACCTGCGCTTTCCCACATCAGCCAGCCTCGATGGCTCGGACGCAATGAATCCAGACCCGGATTACTCAGCGGCCTATGTGATCCTGGGCACGGATGACACTCACCTGGAAGGTCATGGCCTCACCTTTACCATCGGTCGCGGCAATGAAATCTGCTGTGCCGCGATCGATGCCCTCACCCATCTCGTCACCGGTCTAGACCTCGACTGGGTGGAAGAAAATCCCGGCCGCTTCTGGCGCCATATCACCAGCGACAGCCAGCTGCGCTGGATCGGCCCCGACAAGGGCGCCATGCATCTGGCAACCGGCGCCGTCGTCAATGCCGTCTGGGACCTGCTGGCCAAGCGCGCCGGCAAGCCCGTCTGGCGGCTGGTGGCCGAGATGGACCCGGAAGAGATCGTCTCCATCGTCGATTTCCGCTACCTGACCGACGCCCTGACACCGCAGGAAGCGCTGGATATCCTGAAAAAGGCCCAGCCCGGCAAGGCAGAGCGCATCGCTCAGCTCGAGCGCGAGGGCTATCCCTGCTACACGACCTCGGCCGGCTGGCTGGGTTATGATGACGAAAAGCTGCGTCGTCTCTGCCATGAGGCCATCGACCAGGGCTTTACCCATATCAAGATGAAGGTTGGCCGCGACCTCGAAGACGACAAGCGCCGGCTGCGGATCGTCCGCGAAGTGATCGGCGACGAGCGGTACATGATGATCGACGCCAATCAGGTCTGGGAAGTCAACCAGGCCATCGACTGGGTCAAGGAATTGCAGCCCTATAAGCCGTTCTTTATCGAGGAGCCGACCAGCCCCGATGATATTTTCGGTCACAAGGCGATCCGGCAGGCGATTGCCCCGGTTAAGGTGGCAACCGGCGAAATGTGCCAGAATCGCATCGTCTTCAAGCAGATGATCGCCGGCGGCGCCATCGATATCGTGCAGATCGACAGCTGCCGCATGGGCGGGCTAAACGAGGTTTTAGCCGTGCTGCTGATGGCAGCGAAATACGGTCTGCCGGTGTGGCCGCATGCCGGCGGCGTCGGACTTTGCGAATATGTGCAGCATCTGTCGATGATCGATTTCGTTGCCGTGTCCGGCACCAAGGAAGGCCGCGTGATCGAATTTGTCGATCACCTGCACGAGCATTTCATCGATCCCTGCATCATCAAGGACGCCGCCTATATGCCGCCCTTCCAGCCCGGCTTCTCCATCGAGATGAAGCCGCAGTCGATAGCGGAATATACGTTCAAGGGATGAGCTTAAATAATGCCCCGTGCGTTGCCTGAACACACGGGGCATTACGATTCTGTTTCAATGCGTCAGTTTCCCGTACCTAACGCCGGTGGATTGATTTCCACGGTTGCTGTGAGACCGGAAATCAGCCGGGCGCCTTCCGGCACATTCTCGAGGTGAATGCGCACGGGTACACGCTGCGCCAACCGCACCCAATTGAAGGTCGGGGTAATGTTGACCAGCAGGCTTGAGCTGGTTTCACGCTCGCGGTCCTGGATGCCAGCCGCCATGCTTTCAACCCGACCGGTCAAAACACCATTTTGACCCATGATCCGTACCGTCGCGCGATCACCTTCGCGGATCCGCTGCAGCTTGCTTTCCTCGAAATAGGCTTCGACCCGCAGCGTATCGGTATTGACCACCGCCACCGTTGCCGTGCCACGGTTGACGTAATCGCCGACCTGCAGCGCGAAATTGCTGACTGTGCCGTTGACCGTCGACTTTACCTCGGTCCTTGCGAGATCGAGCTTGGCGATATCGCGACTGGCTAGCGCCTTGTTGTACGCAGCCTGATCCCGCTCTTCCGTCGAGATAGCCGATTCACGGGCCTGTTCGGACGCCGATTGACCGAGCCGCTCCTGGCGTTGACGTTCGCGGGTTGCTTCATCAAGTGAAGCCTTGGCCTGGGCAAGATCGGCCTCGGCCTGCGCCAGCGCCAGTTCGAAGCGCTTGGCATCGACCTTGAACAGCACGTCGCCTTTATGAACCGCCTGGTTGTCTCTCGCCATGATATCGCTGACCGGGCCTGAGACGTCAGGCGCAATCAACGCGACATCGGCGCGCACGCGACCGTCACGAGTCCAGGGCTCCTCCATGTAGTAGATCCAGAGGTGATAGGCCGCGAAGGCGGCAGCGATGACGACGACCAGGGTGACCAGCACCCGGCCCAATGATTTCAGGATATTCATGCGACATACCAGCGTGTTAGAAAGGAGAGACCTGCGATCAGCAGGATGAAAAGGGCGATGTCGAACATGCCGCGATGCCAGATGAAGGCATAGGCCCCAAGGGCCGCCAGGACTTTGCGGATCGCCATGCTGATCAACAGCGCGACCAGCATGATCACGAACAGGCGCGGCACATAGACACCGTAGATATCAAATTCAGTGGGCATGGGTATTACTCTGCGGCAAAGGAAACGGGTTGGGACTCGGCCAAGCCGAGACGTGGCGGCGTGGAACCGGTGAACAGCACGCGCCTGATGCCGACAAGTGCATCAGTCACGGCGCGTCCGGCTTCACCTTCATTGCGCATCACCGAGTCCAGCGCTTTATCTATGCTGGCGCGCAGATCCGCGTCTTCGGGCAGTTTGCCGAAACGCTTCAGCAGGCGTCGATAATGCCCAGCGATGCGGCCAAGGATATCAGAGACCAGAGCCGCACTCTCATGGCCAAGTGCTGGCCGCTGCTGCTGCAGTGTCACGACATTAAAACCAAGGCGAACATCGGCGAACCCATCGACATCGGCGAGTTCGCGCACGTTGAGCGCTGCAAGGCGTGGCACAAGCTGACCAAGCCGATCGAGGCTGCGGCTCGACAGCTGGTCGACATCGCTTGAACGCTCGCCGGACGCCGTATCGGCAAGATCGCGCCAGCCGGCCTTCATCAACCGCCGGGCCGCCAGTTCGGCGCCGAACGGTTGCGCCGCCGTTACCCAGAGCTGGGCAAAACCAATGCCAAGGATGGTGGCGAGGCCGCCATTGGCAAAACTGGTGAGATCTGCAGAATATTGATCCTGGATGGCAATCAAAGTTGCACTGTTGACCGCGAGCAGCATGAAGAACATGCCCATCTGCGGGTTGGTCATCGCAAGCCCGATGAACAGGAACAACGGCGCCAGCGTCAGGGCAAGCATTTCGAAGGAATTGACAACCGGCAGGATGGCGAACAGATAAATGAAAGCCACCGCAATCGACAATACTGTCCAGATCAGCATCCTGCGGATCATCAGAGCCGGCTGATCCTGTGCCGCGAAAAACGAGCAGGAAACGGCAACCATCGAGACAAAACCCGCTCCTTGCGCCCAGCCGCTGAAGATCCAGAAGGCGCATGATACGAGAATGCCCGCAATGACAACACCGACCTTCATCGCCATCAAGGCGTGATCGAAATGCCGCGAACCGCTCAGCACCTTGCGAGTGTGCAGAAGACGCAGCGTGTCCGAGGTGCGACCGCCGCTGGCGATATGATCACGCAAAGTCAGGCAGTCCTGCCAGAGCTCGACGACATCCTTCAGCCGGGTCAGCATGCTGGCAAAAACCAGGTCTTCCCAGCAGTTCAGCCGATCGCGGCTCTGTATGGCATCAATCCGCCTTAGGAGATCATTGCCAGCCAGTTCGGTCTCGACGCCGCCGCCGGCCTTGAACCAGTCGGCAGTGTCGTTGAGCAGGGTCACGACCTCGTCGTCCAGTCGCGACTGCTGCTTGACGGCGTGCAGACGATCGGCCAGCGAAGAGAATACCGGCAACAGCATCAGCAAACGGCCGCGCAATTCCTTTGCCTGACCGACCACGTCCTTGGTGCCGGGGTCATAGCTCAACTGGCTGATCATCAAGTCTAGACTGGCGACGTCTGAGGCCAATTGCTGGCGCTTCAGTGGCGTCGAGGGCGTGGCCCCCTCGCCGCGCAGAATGTCTTCGGCCCAGGTCCCGGCATCACGCAGCCAGACATTGATCCGGTCGCTAAACAGACTGCCGATGCTGGCGGGAAAGACGATCTGATTGACGAAGCTCGCGCAAAGAATGCCAAGCGTGATTTCTTCCGACCGCGCCAGGGCCACGTCGAAAATCGCTCCGGGATCGCTGACGCTCGGCAGCGCGATCAGCGGCAGCGTATAGCCGGCCAGCATGAACACATAGGACCGAGCAGAACGATCGAGCATCGAGATGAACAGCAGCGTGCCGGTCCAGAGCGCCACGACGAGCGACAGAAGCTCGGGCGCGTTGACGAACAGCGGCACGAAAATCACGGCTGCGGCAGCGCCAAGTAGCGTGCCGAGCACACGGTACAGCGCCTTGGATTTGGTGGCGCCGGCAAAGGGATTGGACACGATGTAGACCGCAGATACCGCCCAATAGGGCCGCGACAGGTCGAACATCAGCGCAATGTAAAGGGCCAGCATGGCGGCAGCGAAGGCCTTGCCGGAAAATACCCAATCTCTCCAAGTCGGTGCCAACATAGCCGTCAATCCTTCCTATCGAGGCTGGCACGAAGATCCGTGCAGCGGCTCTGGAATACCAGGAGAACGCGCAGCGCCGCTTCAAGATCCTTGCGAGACACACCCTCGAGCACGCCGGCCCTTCCCTCATCCAGCACGGCCTCGATCTTCGCGGCCATGCGCTCGCCTTCTGGTGTCAGCCATAGACCCTTGGCACGCCGATCGGTCGGATCATCCTTGCGGACCACCATGCCCGATGTTTCCAACTGATCGAGAAGTCGCACCAGCGATGGCCCTTCGATGCCGACCTGTTCGGCAAGGGCGATCTGCCTGATGCCGCCGCCCAGCCGCCCTATCCACACCAGCGGTGAGGCGCAGGCTTCGGAAATGCCATGTTTGGACAAAACCGCGTCGATCGACCGGCGCCAGACGCGGGCAGCGGTAAACAGTTGGCTGGTGAACTGCCGGTGCAGATCGTGATTTTGGCTGTCTTGCTCTTTTGTCATGAGCACTACATAGCACTTAAATAATTAGCTTTCAAACTATATTGATAAAAATAATGCCGAACCTACCCAGTTCGGCATATGGCATGGGATCGGCAACCAGAGCTATTGGTTGCGCAATCGGCCTTGCATGAGATCAATCACGGCGCGTGCGGCCTCCAAAACATTGGTGCCAGGCCCGAAGATGGCCGACACGCCATGATCGAGCAGGAACTGGTAATCCTGGCGCGGGATGACACCGCCGACCACGACGATGATATGAGCCGCGCCTGCCGCCCGCAACGCGTCGACAAGCTGCGGCGCCAAAGTCTTATGGCCGGCAGCTAGTGACGACAGGCCCACGACATGCACATTTTCGGAAATGGCGAGCTTGGCCGCCTCTTCCGGCGTCTGGAACAGCGGACCAGCGACCACCTCGAAACCAATATCGCCGAAAGCGGCGGAAATCACCTTCGCGCCGCGGTCATGACCGTCCTGGCCAAGCTTGGCGACCAGGATTTTCGGCTTGGTGCCAAGGCTTGCCGCAAAATCCGAAAGCCGCGTCACAACAGTTCGATATTCCGGATCTTCGGCGTAGCTGTCGCCATAGACCTGCTGCACCACCTTGGGCACAGCCGCGTGATCGCCAAACACTTGCCGCATCGCATCCGAGATTTCGCCGACCGTGGCACGCGCGCGGGCAGCCTCAACGGCAGCGGCCAGAAGGTTGCCTTCACCGGTTTCGGCAATCCGGGTCACTGCTGCCAGAGCCGACGCAACCGCCTTAGGATCGCGCCGACGCTTGGTCTCGTCCAGGCGCTTGATCTGGCCAAGGCGCACGGCGGCATTGTCGATGTCGAGAATGTCGATCTCGTCTTCACTCTCCAGCCGGTATTTGTTGACCCCGACGATAACCTCCTCACCGCGGTCCACGGCGGCTTGGCGGCGGGTGGCGGCCTCTTCGATCAGGCGCTTCGGCAGGCCATCGGCCACGGCCTTGGTCATGCCGCCTAAAGCCTCGACCTCCTCGATCAGCGCCCAGGCCTTATCGGCGAGGTCCTGCGTCAGGCTCTCGACATAGTATGAGCCGGCCAGCGGATCGACCACTTTGGTCACGCCCGTCTCATGCTGCAGGATCAGCTGGGTATTTCGAGCGATGCGGGCGGAAAATTCGGTCGGCAGCGCAATGGCTTCATCGAAGGAATTGGTGTGCAATGACTGCGTTCCACCCAGCACCGCCGACATCGCCTCGAAGGCGGTGCGGACGATGTTGTTATATGGGTCCTGCTCGGCCAGGGACACGCCTGAGGTCTGGCAATGGGTGCGCAGCATCAGCGAGGCCGGCTTTTTCGGCTGGAATTCCTGCATGATCCGCGTCCAAAGCAGACGGGCGGCGCGCAGCTTGGCCGCCTCCATGAAGAAATTCATACCGATGGCGAAGAAGAAAGACAGCCGACCGGCGAATTCGTCGACATCGAGCCCCTTGGCCAGCGCGGCGCGCACATATTCGCGGCCATCCGCCAGCGTGAAGGCCAGTTCCTGCACCAGCGTCGCGCCGGCTTCCTGCATATGATAGCCGGAAATCGAGATGGAATTGAACTTCGGCATCTCGCGGGCGGTATATTCGATAATATCGGCGACGATCCGCATGGAGGGTTCAGGCGGATAGATATAGGTGTTGCGAACCATGAACTCCTTCAGAATGTCATTCTGAATGGTTCCAGACAGCTTGTCGCGCGACACGCCCTGCTCCTCGCCGGCAACAATGAAATTGGCGAGGATCGGAATGACCGCGCCATTCATGGTCATCGACACCGACATGTCACCAAGCGGGATGCCATCGAAGAGGATCTTCATGTCTTCGACACTGTCGATCGCCACGCCCGCCTTGCCGACATCGCCCTCGACACGCGGATGATCGCTGTCGTAGCCGCGATGGGTGGCCAAGTCGAAGGCGACAGACAGCCCCTTCTGACCCGCAGCCAAATTGCGCTTGTAAAAGGCGTTCGAGGCTTCTGCGGTGGAAAAGCCGGCATATTGCCGGATCGTCCATGGCCGCCCGGCATACATGGTAGCGCGCGGACCGCGCGTGAATGGTGCAAAGCCCGGCAGCGAACCCAGGTGCTCCATGCCTTCAAGGTCTTCGGCCGTATAGAGCGGCTTGACGGCGATGCCTTCAGGCGTCTGCCATGTCAGGCTCTCGGGCGAAGCCTTCAGTTCCTTTTCGGCAAGAACCCGCCAATCTTCAATGGTCTTCTGCGTCATGGCCTATTCCCCCTCGCTTAACGTAATGACATCGGATTGACGGTAATGCTACTCAGTAGTATTTCTTACAGGATCATCAAGGAGCTTATCGATGACCGTAAAAGCGTCCGTCTCCCTCTCAGACCAGCAGGATGCATTCGCTCGCCGCTTGGTGGAACAGGGCCGGTTCTCAAGCGTAAGCGCCGTCGTGCAGCAAGGGCTGGAATTGCTTCGGGAGCAGACCGAGATGAAAGAGGCGGAAACGGCGGCGTTGCGGGCTCTGATCGAGGAGCGGCGCAAGGGGCCGTTTCTGGATGAGGACGAAAGCAGTCGAAAGATCGAGGCGATAATCGCTGCGAAGAAAGCTCAGTATGGGCTTTGATGTCGTCCGCTCCACTGCCTGCGACCAGGATCTCGATCTGATTTTCGACCATCTGGTGGAATCCTATTTGTCGCTGGGCGACGATCTGCGAGCCGCTTTCGAGCGCGCCGCCGCCCGCGTCAGAATGATCGACGCGGATATGAAGGCTCTTGGCCAGGCGCCGCATCAGGGCAGCTTGCGTCCGCTCATCGCGCCAGGCCTGCGCCAAGTCACCAAAAACCGCGCGATTTTCTATTTCGACGTCGATGAGACGCGCCGGGAGATTCGGATTCTCGCCGTGTTCTTCGGCGGGCAGGATCATCAGCGGCACATGCTGGCGCGGCTCGGCCAGAGCAAGCGGGACAGTGACTGATCCCTTGGCCAAGCTGCGCCACTGCATCACTCGAACTCCAGGATCAACTCATCCACGGCAAGGCTCTGGCCCGGCTTGGCGGCAAGCCGCTTGACGGTGCCGCGCCGTTCGGCCTTCAGGATATTTTCCATCTTCATCGCCTCGACCGTTGCCAGCGGCTGACCCGCCTCGACCACATCTCCTTCCGCAACGGCAATACCTGTGATCACGCCCGGCATCGGGCAGAGCAGCATTTTCGAGGTGTCCGGCGGCAGTTTCTTCGGCATCAGCCGAGCCAGTTCGGCCACACGCGGGTTGCGAACATGGGCGATAACATCGATGCCCCGCCAGCGCAGGCGAAGGCCCATGCCCTTGATATCGACTTTGATCGCGGCATTAGCACCATCAATGGTGATCTCGGCCAGCGTTTCGCCCGGCTTCCAGCCGGTCTCGAGCGACAAGCTCTCGCCCGTCTTGAATTGCACCCTGCCCTCATCCAGCGTCAGGGCATAGGTATCGTCGCCCAGCGTTACCACCCAATCGCGGCCAAGACGGCGGGGATGGTTGCCGAGAATGCCTGATATTTGAACGGCGCGGCTTTCCCTGATGTGGTGAGCGACGGCGGCAAAGCCGGCAAGAATGCGGGCGCTGGCTGCATCCGGCGTGACGCCGGCAAAGCCATCAGGAAATTCCTCGGCGATATAGGCCGTCGTGAGACGGCCAGCACGAAACCGCTCTTGCCCCATCACCGCAGAGAGGAAGGGTAGGTTGTGACCGATGCCTTCGACTTCGAAAGCGTCGAGGGCCTTGGCCATGGCATCGACCGCCTCACCGCGGGTCTTGGCCCAAGTGCAGAGCTTGGCGATCATCGGGTCGTAATACATCGAGATCTCGCCGCCCTCAAAGACGCCGGTATCGTTGCGCAGCACCGTACCATCGGCCTTTTCGCCCTCCTGCGGCGGGCGGTAGCGGGTCAGCCGGCCGATCGACGGCAGGAAATTACGGTAGGGATCTTCGGCATAAAGCCGGCTCTCGATCGCCCAGCCATTGAGCTTTACGTCCTCCTGGCGCAGCGCCAGCTTTTCGCCATTGGCAACACGGATCATCTGCTCGACCAGATCGAGCCCGGTCACAAGCTCGGTAACAGGATGCTCGACCTGCAACCGGGTGTTCATTTCGAGGAAGTAAAATGTGTTGGCCTTGCCATCGACGATGAATTCAACCGTGCCGGCAGAGTGATAGCCGACGGCCTTGGCCAGCGCCACGGCCTGCTCGCCCATCGCCTCGCGCGTCGCCTCATCCAGAAACGGCGACGGCGCTTCCTCGATGACTTTCTGATTGCGCCGCTGGATCGAGCACTCGCGCTCACCGAGATAAAGGCAATTGCCGTGCTTGTCGCCGAGCACCTGAATTTCGATATGGCGCGGTTCGGTCACGAATTTTTCGATGAAGATGCGGTCGTCGCCGAAAGCGTTCTTCGCCTCGTTTTTCGAGGACTGAAAGCCTTCACGAGCCTCCTCGGCATTCCAGGCGACCCGCATACCCTTGCCGCCGCCTCCGGCAGACGCCTTGATCATCACGGGATAGCCGATGCTGTAGGAAATCCGCACCGCTTCATCGGCATCGGCAATCAGCCCCATATGGCCGGGCACGGTCGACACACCGGCTTCGGCCGCAAGCTTCTTCGAGGTGATCTTGTCGCCCATCGCTTCGATGGCTTTCACGGGCGGACCGATGAAGATGATGCCGGCCTTGTCCAGAGCCTCGGCAAATCCAGGGTTTTCGGAGAGAAAGCCATAGCCGGGATGCACGGCATCCGCACCCGTTTTGCGGATAGCATCGAGAATCTTGTCGATAACGATGTAGGACTGGTTGGAGGGCGCCGGTCCAATATGCACGGCCTCATCGGCCAGTCTGACATGCAGTGCTTCGCGGTCAGCATCGGAATAGACAGCGACGGTCTTGATGCCGAGCTTGCGCGCCGTCCCGATGACGCGGCAGGCGATTTCGCCTCTGTTGGCAATGAGGATTTTCTGAATGGCCATGGTCAGATCTCAACCCCGTCATCAAAAGCCTGCGGAAAATTCTTCCGGGCGAGCTTCTCGTTGATCTTCAGCTTGGCTGTGTAGGACGCCGGGTCGAAACCACGCTCGGCAGCCAGCAATTCCCGGCCGAACAACCGGCAAAGCCGCTCGCCATCCAGATTGCCGCGCTCGAAGGGCTCAGCACCGAAATACTCCCAAAGCGCCTTCACAAAGCCGATATCCGCCAAGGCCACCGTCTGGTCCATGGTGCGGTGGCGCGGAATGGAGACCAGCTTGGTGACATCGGAATTGGCGCGGCGCAGGGTGAATTGCCATTGCGTGCCAAGAAGACCGGCCGGGAAGCCGCGATGCTTCGGCATTTCAGAGGTTTTTGCCATTATGCAGCTTTCATCGCATTACACCTCGAACACGTCGTCGAAGGATTCCGGGAAGCACTGGTGCTCCATCGTCTTGATCGGGATCGGCATGACAGCAAAGGAAAGGTATTCACTTGCTTCCTCCGAGATCCGACTTTTCATTGATCACAGAAAGATAAGCTGGCGGAACGCTATCCGTCAGCCATACGCCGTTCTCTGCCTGATAGAACTTGTACCCGTCAGTATCCATTTGCCCTGCCATCACAGACAGGACAATGGGCTTGCCATGGCGCTGCCCAACGCGATGTGCCGTCGCTTCATCGGCAGAGAGATGTACTTGCTGTCGGCTGAGGGCTTTCAATCCCTCGGCCAGAATAGCGTCAAGGAAGCGTGTTGCCGTACCATGAAACAGAAGGACTGGCGGCCTGATGGGCGCGTGACCGAGATCAACCTTGACGGAATGGCCTTGAGCAGCCCGGATTTTCTGACCATCCTCAGAAATCGTGAACCGCTTCTTGTCGCTCTCACTCACAACGGCTCTAAGGAGCGCTTCATCGAGTACATGACCGGCGCGATTGGCCTTTTCGATCAATTCATCAATGAGGGCCCAGCCCTGCTCGTCGAGATGCAGACCAATATCCTGAGGCGCATGGCGCAAGACATAACTGAGGAGTTTGCTGGTTTTCTCCGTCATTCTTACACCTCGAACACGTCGTCGAAGGATTCCGGGAAGCTCTGCCGCGCCACCTTCTCGTTGATAACAAGCATGGCTTCATAGGACAGAGGATCGAAATCCTTGTCGGCAGCGACGACCTCGCGGCCGAACAGCAGGTTGAGGCGGGCGGCGTCCAGATTGCCGCGCTCAAAGGGTTCCGAGCCGAAATAGTGCCAGAGCGCATGCAGGAAAGCGGCGTCGATCCGGTGTTCCTTGGTGCCGGGCCGGGCACGGCGCGGCAAGGCCTTGATCGGCGTCACGCCTCTCGGATTGGCGCGACGAATGATGAATTGCACTCCGGTGCCCGGCATTCCCGTGGGAAAGCCCCGGTGTTTGGTCATGTCGGGAAGGTTGGCCAAGGGTGTCTCCAGTCTCTGCTGTCGCTATGTTTGTTATTGGAGGGGAAGCCCCTCGACCGCCTGCCTCTTCTCGTTCGAAAAGAGGCAGGCGGCGTAGGATCAGATGGTCAGGCCATTGAAGTCTGAAGCGTCATGGCGTTCTGGCAGGAAAGTGCCAGGATCGCCCGAGGCCTTGTTGACGACAACGCCGCGCTTGACGCCAGGACGTGCTGCGACCTGCTTTGCCCAGCGCACCACATGCTCGTATTCATGGGTGGCCAGGAACGTGCCGGCGTCGGGATAGGATTGGTCGAGCGCGAGGCGTCCATACCAGGGCCAGATCGCCATATCGGCAATCGAATATTCAGCTCCGGCTACAAAGGCGTTATCCGCCAACTGGCGGTTCAGTACGTCGAGCTGCCGCTTGGCTTCCATCGCATAACGATCGATCGCATACTGAATCTTGACCGGCGCATAGGCATAGAAATGGCCGAAACCGCCGCCGACGAAGGGCGCGGAACCCATCTGCCAGAACAACCAGTTCATCACTTCTGCCCGGGCGCGGGCGTCGGTCGGAAGGAAGGCGCCAAACTTTTCGGCGAGATAGACGAGAATGGAACCGGATTCGAACAGACGCACAGGCGCGCCGCCGTCTTTCGGCTTGTGGTCCATGAGCGCCGGGATCTTCGAATTCGGATTGACGCCGACAAAGCCGGAGCCAAACTGATCGCCTTTGCCGATCATGATCAGCCAGGCATCGTAATCGGCGTCCTTATGGCCAGCCTCGAGCAGCTCCTCCAGAAGAATCGTTACCTTCTGGCCGTTGGGCGTTGCCAGCGAATAGAGCTGCAGCGGATGCTTGCCAACCGGCAGTTCCTTGTCATGGGTCGGACCGGCAACCGGGCGGTTGATGCTGGCGAACTGGCCGCCATTGCCGGTGTCTGCAGCCCAGACCTTCGGCGGTTGATAGCCGGCAGGCAAATTGTTTTCCGGCGGAAATTTCGTGTCACTCATGGCGTCCTCGCGTGAAGCGTTATGAAAGTTTGCCCGGGAAAAGTGGGGAGCGTTTCCCGAAATGACAAACGACAACAAGAAAATCTAGGACCTGCGAGGTTCAACTGAACCAGCCAGACCCTAAAGAGGGATCGTATCGTGCTTTTTCCAATGCGTCGTCAGCGACTTCCTGCTGAGCGACGCAAAGGCACGAGCGATACGTTTACGCGAAGAATGCGGCATGATCACCTCATCAATGAAGCCACGTTCGGCCGCAACGAAGGGATTGGCGAAGCGTTCCTCATATTCCCGGGTTCGCTCCGCGATCTTGTCCGGGTCGGAAAGCTCTGATCTGTAAAGGATTTCAGTCGCGCCCTTTGCCCCCATGACCGCGATTTCCGCTGTCGGCCAGGCATAGTTCACGTCTGCGCCAATATGTTTCGAGGCCATCACGTCATAGGCGCCGCCATAGGCCTTGCGGGTGATCAGCGTCACCATCGGCACGGTGGCCTCCGAATAGGCAAACAGCAGTTTGGCGCCGTGCTTGATCACGCCGCCATATTCCTGCGCCGTGCCGGGCAGGAACCCGGGAACATCGACCAGCGTCAGGATCGGAATGGAAAAGGCATCGCAGAAGCGCACGAAGCGGGCGGCCTTGCGCGACGAATCGATATCCAGGCAGCCGGCGAGAACCATCGGCTGATTGGCGACGACACCAACCGTCTGGCCCTCCATCCTGATAAAGCCGATGATGATATTGCGGGCGAAATCGGCCTGAAGCTCAAAGAAGTCTCCTTCATCGGCCAGCGCATGCACAAGCTCCTTCATGTCGTAGGGCTTGTTGGAGCTGTCGGGGATCAGCGTGTCCAGCCGCATTTCGATGCGGGCCGGATCGTCGAAAAAGGGACGGACTGGCGGCTTTTCGCGATTGTTGAGCGGCAGGAAATCGAACAGCAGCCGCACCTGCTCCAGCGCCTCAATGTCGTTTTCGAAGGCGCCATCGGCCACGGAGGATTTTTTCGTATGGGTACCGGCACCTCCCAACTCTTCAGCCGTGACGATTTCGTTGGTAACCGTCTTCACCACATCGGGGCCGGTGACGAACATGTAGGAGCTATCGCGCACCATGAAGATGAAATCGGTCATGGCAGGCGAGTAGACCGCGCCGCCGGCGCAAGGCCCCATGATGACAGAGATCTGCGGAATGACGCCGGAGACTTCGGCATTGCGGCGGAAAACTTCGGCGTAGCCCGCCAGCGATGCCACGCCTTCCTGAATACGCGCGCCGCCGGAATCGTTGAGACCGATGACAGGCGCTCCGACCCGGGCCGCCATATCCATGATCTTGCAGATCTTCTGGGCATGGGTTTCCGACAGAGAGCCGCCGAGCACGGTGAAATCCTGGGAGAAGACATAGACCTGGCGGCCGTTGATCGTGCCCCAGCCGGTCACCACGCCGTCGCCGGCAATCTTCTGGGCATCCATGCCGAAATCCACCGCCCGGTGGGTGACATACATATCGTATTCTTCGAAGGAGCCTTCATCCAGCAGCACGTCCAGCCGCTCGCGCGCTGTCAGCTTGCCCTTGGCGTGCTGGGCGGCAATGCGCTTTTCCCCGCCGCCAAGACGGGCCTCGGCACGGCGGCTTTCAAGCTGATCCAAAATCGTCGGCATGTGATCCTCATCCTCTGTCGCGGCGACCTTAATTGCATCCGGCTTGAGAGAAAACCATTGATAAGGTGTGCTAGTGAATTTATAAAATTGTTAAATAGAAAATGTGAATTTGTGAAATGGCCACAGGCAAACTGTTCATCGGCAAGAAAGTCCGGGAATTGCGGCAGGCCCGCAACGCCACGCAGGTGCAATTTGCCGAGCGAATCGGCATTTCCACCAGCTATCTCAACCAGATCGAAAGCAACCAGCGCCCAGTCTCGGCGACGGTGCTGCTGGCATTGGCAGAAAAATTCCAACTCGATATTGCGGAATTGTCGACCGGCGAGACCGACCGGCTGCTATCGGCCCTGTCGGAAGCCCTGTCCGATCCGCTGTTTGAAAACTACCGACCGACGCCGCAGGAATTGAAACTGATCACCCAGAATGCGCCGGGTATTGCCCATGCGCTGATCACCTGTCACCAGGCCTATCGCCGCAAGAGCGAGCAACTGGCCGGAATGGACATCAACCCGGATCGATCAGGACTGACGGAAACCACGCCCTATGAAGAGGTGCGCGACTTCTTCCATTTCGTCGACAATTATATCCACGACCTCGACATTGCCGCCGAGCGGCTGGCAGCCCGCCTCAACATTCCCGACATCAATAGCCAGACGGCACTGGCTGACCATCTCCTGCGCGATTTTGGCGTGCAGACCATTCACAACGACGGCGGGGACGAGGCGCTGCGCAGCTACGATCCCGAGCGCCGCGTCCTGAAACTCAATCCCTATGCGCCAGTGCAGACCCGGATCTTCCAGATGGCGGTGCTGCTTGCGCAGCTTGGCGCCGCCGACAATATCGATGCTGTCGTGCGCAAGGCCGGCTTTCGTAGCCAGGAAGCCGCCGAAGTCTGTCGGGTCGGGCTGCAGAATTATTTCGCCGGCGCCTTGCTGATGCCCTATGGCCGGTTTCTCGAAACCGCCCATGACCTGCGCCACGATATCGAACTGCTGGCAGCGCGCTTCGACACGTCTCTCGAACAGGTCTGCCATCGCCTGTCGACCCTGCAGCGGCCGGGGCACAAGGGCGTGCCAATCTTCTTTGCCCGCATCGACCGGGCCGGCAACATCACCAAGCGCCACAGCGCCACCAAGCTGCAATTTGCCCGTTTCGGCGCCGCCTGCCCGCTCTGGAATGCCCATCAAGCCTTCGAGGCGCCGGGACGGATCATCAGGCAATTGGCCGAAACGCCCGACGGCATGCGCTATCTCTGCCTCGCCACCGAAGTCACCAAGCGGCTCGGCGGCTTTCGCGCCGTCCAGACCCGCTATGCGCTCAGTCTCGGCTGCGAGATCTCTTACGCCGATGTCTTCGTTTACGCCGACGACCTCGACCTGCGCGAAAAGACCAGTTTCGAGCCGATCGGCATCTCCTGCCGGATCTGCGAGCGCAAGCGCTGCCCAAGCCGGGCGACGCCATCGCTGACCAGCCGTATTGCCATCGACCACGACAAGCGGTTGACCCTGCCCTACGAACTACTTTGAGCCGTACCTCGGCGATAGCTCCAGTACATTCCGCTTCCGGTCGGCGCGCGAACCGTAGATTCCACCAAAAATCACTAGCCTTCGGCAGAAAGATCAGCGGCAAAATCTCTAGTTTCACCTCATGAACCAGCCCGCGCAGACATTGCGCGGCGTCTGGCAGAATGCGGTGCGATGAGGGAAAGCCGATGCAGTCCTTGGACATCCTGGAACAGCTTATTGCCTTCCCCTCGGTGGTCGGCCAGGACAATGGCGCGATTGTCGATTTTATCAGCGATTACCTGCAAAGCCATGGCGCCAAGGTCAGCATCCTGCCGGGGCCGGAGGGCGACCGCGCCAATCTGTTTGCCACGCTCGGCCCGGCCGACGTGCCCGGCTATATTCTCTCGGGCCATATGGATGTCGTGCCGGCCGGCGAAAGCGACTGGACCAGCTCACCGTTTCAGCTACGGCGCGATGGCGAACTGCTGTATGGGCGCGGCACCAGCGACATGAAGGGCTTTCTGGCTGCTGTCCTCGCAGCCGTGCCCACCATTGCCGCCATGCGGCTGACACGCCCGATCCACATTGCCTTTTCCTATGACGAAGAAGCCGGATGCCGCGGCGTGCCGCATATGATCGCCCGGCTGCCGGAGCTTTGCGCCGCACCGCTCGGCGCCATTATCGGCGAGCCTAGCGAAATGCGCGCCATCCGCGCCCACAAGGGCAAGGCCGCAGCCCGCCTGACCATCACGGGCAGAACCGGCCATTCCTCGCGCCCCGATCTCGGCCTCAACGCCATCCATGCCATGGCCGGCATGCTGAGTGCTGCCGTCGATGCAGCAGCAGGTCTGCAAGCCGGGCCGCTGGAAGAGGTGTTCGAGCCGCCCTATTCCTCGCTGCAAGCCGGAACGCTGCGCGGCGGCCAAGCGGTCAACATCGTCCCTGATTTTTGCGAGGCCGAATTCGAGGCCCGGGCCATTTCGGGCGTCGATCCGGCAAGCCTGCTGGAGCCGGTGAGACTTGCAGCCGAGGCGCTTGCTGCAAAGGGCTTTGGCGTCGACTGGGCACCGATGAGTGCTTACCCGGCGCTCTCACTGCCCGAGCAGGCTCCTCTCAGTGCATTGCTCGCCGATCTCACCGGTATCGAGCCGCTCGCCGCCGTCAGCTACGGCACGGAAGCAGGTCTTTATCAGCGCGCCGGCATCGACGCCATAATCTGCGGTCCCGGCCATATCGGCTGCGCCCACAAGGCCAACGAATATATTCTGACCAGCGAACTCGCCGCCTGCCAGGGCATGATCGAAGCCCTCGCCCATCATTGCCTCTGAACGCCTTCAAACAGGAAAACCATCATGTCGCTTTTAAAGACCATCGACTCCGACCCGAGCTTCACCCCACGCGAATCCAAGGCCCTGCCTGAGCGACTGATTGCGGGCGATCCGGCCTTCAAAACCTGGCCGCAGGATGTCTGCCGTGGCGAGATGATCCATACCGGCGTCTGGGAAGCGACCCCAGGCGAGACGAAATCGATCAAGGGCGAGAGCTTCGAATATTGCCATATCCTGTCGGGCGTCGTGGAAATCACCCCCGATGGCGGCGAGCCTGTGATCTATAGGGCAGGCGATCATTTCATCATGAAGCCCGGCTTTGTCGGCGTTTGGAAGACCATCGAGACGGTGAAGAAGATCTACGTCACCGTGATGGCATAATTCGACCAATAAGCGCGGAGATCCTGTCATGACCCTCAGCTTCGACCCTGATGCAATCGCCCTGCCGAATGGCCATTTCGTCGGCAACGGCCTGGTTGCAGCCGAGGGCGTGATCGACATGCATCGCCCCTCCGATGGCAAGGCCTATGCAGGCTGCCCGCTCGCCGATGCCGACATGGTGGACCGCGCTGTCGAGACGGCAAAACAAGCGCTGAAGACCAGCAAATGGGGACAAGTGCGTCCCCGTGAGCGCACGGTGGCGCTGCAGCGCTGGGCGGATCTGATCGAGGCCAAAGCGGAAACGCTGGCCAAACTGGAGGCGCTGTCCTCGACACGACCTGTTGGCCAGCTGATAGCCGGCGACATTGCTGTCACGGCAGAACAAATCCGTTTCTTTGCTGAACTGGCTGACAAGGAAGGCGATGCGCTGGTGCCAACAGACGGCGACAGCATGGGCATGATCATGAGCGAACCATACGGCGTGGTGGGCGCGATCACGCCATGGAATTTCCCGGTCTCCATGGCCGGCTGGAAGCTCGGCCCGGCGCTTGCCGCCGGCAATGCCGTCGTGCTGAAGCCTTCGGAAATGACGCCGTTTTCCTCGGTTTATCTAGCGCAGCTCGCCATCGAAGCCGGCATCCCGGCGGGGCTGATCAATGTGGTGCTGGGGGATGGACCGACCACCGGCAATGCCATCACGGGCCACCCCGATATCGCCAAGGTCAGCTTCACCGGCTCGACCGGCGCCGGCCAGGCGATCATGGGCAATATCGCCCGCACCGGCGTCAAACCGATGACGCTGGAGCTGGGCGGCAAGAGCCCGCAGCTCGTCTTTGCCGATGCCGATCTCGACAAGGCGGCGGCCGCAATCGCCCAGAGCATTGTTTCCAATGCCGGCCAAGCCTGCGTTGCCGGCTCGCGGCTGATCGTCGAGCGCAGTGTGATGGAGCCATTGGCCGAGGCAATCATTGCCCGAATGAAGTCCGTCAAACCCGGCCCGACCTGGGATGCGGCCAGCAGCTATTCGCCCATCATTTCCGCGCGCCAGCGCGACCGGATCGACAGCATCGTCAAGGCAAGCATCGCAGCAGGCGCGGCCTGCCTGACCGGCGGCGATGTGATGGAGGGCGATGGCTATTTCTACACCCCGACCCTGCTTGCCAATGTCGATCAGATGTCGCCTGCCGTCAGCCATGAGATCTTCGGCCCCGTCCTAACCATGCAGGCATTCGACACCGAAGAAGAGGCCCTGGCGCTGGCGGACCATCCGACCTACGGGCTCTGCGCCGGCCTGTTCACCCGCGATCTGTCGCGGGCATTGCGGCTGACCAAGGCGCTGCAGGCCGGCACCGTCTGGGTCAATCGCTACGGCCGTTCCCGCGATCACATCCTGCCAACTGGTGGCTACAAACAATCGGGCATTGGCAAGGATTTGGGCCGCGAGGCCTATCATGCCAATCGCAAGAGCAAGAGTGTGCTGATCAGCCTTTAGGCGGATCGACCACGTAACGCGACACGACCGTTTTTCGATGTGGCGTTACCCTCTGGCCTACCGGCCATCTCCCCCTTAAGGGGTGAGATCGACAAGGATCAGGTCTTTCGCTTCCCATTTTCTCTCACAGGTCTCGACAATCGCTAACCTTTGGAGAGAAATGGGCGGCTCGCCCCACCCAATCTCCCTCCTTGAGGGGGAGATGCCTGGCAAGGCAGAGGGGGTGAACAGCACGGAAAAACCTTTGCGTCGTCTACTGTGCAGGTCGATTAATTTGCGGCGTCAACGGCGTCTTCGGCTGATGTTTCTGCTTCGCTGTCTTCGGCCTTCTGCTTTGCGGCCTTGTCTTGGTCGTGATGCCATTTGATGGCGAAAAACATGGCCGTTCCCAAAACGATGATTTTTGCCGGAAAGAAGACGATGGGGAATAAGTCCACCCAGTCGCTCGTCATTGGCCAGTCCTTTCAGAAGTTCAATCGGTGTGGCCTGACATAGAGGAATATTATCACTCGCAACATGTGCGTTTTGTCGCAAGGGAAATGCCTGAAGATCGCGTATCTGACCGAGCTAGGCTGGCACGCAAAAGCGACCGCCTGCTGTCACTCTTACTGAAATTTGTCCAGCATCTTGTAATACATGCCGACCAGCGGCAAAAACCATGGCTTGCCGAAATGGCCGGGCACGGCGGGCCAGTCCAGACCCTTCAGCGGATTGGCATCCGGCTTGCCCATGATCGTATCGGCCATGATCATGCCGAGATGAGTGGAGAGTTGGGCACCGTGACCGGAATAGCCCATCGCGTACCACATGCCGTCCTGATAGCCGGCGCGCGGATAGCGGTCCTTGGTCATGTCGACCAAGCCGCCCCAGCAATAATCGATCTCGACCTTGGCCAGTTGCGGAAAGATCGCCGCCAGAGATTGACGCAGGATCTCGCCGCTCTTGGCGTCGGATTGCTGGTTGGAAGTCGCGGAAAAACGGGCGCGACCGCCAAAGATCAGCCGATTGTCCGGCGACAGGCGCCAATAATTGCCGATATTCATCGTGTTGACGCAGGTGCGGTTGCCCGGCATCACGCTTGCCACTTCGGCCTCGGACAGAGGCCGTGTTGCAATCAGGAAACTACCAACGGCGATAATCCGCCGACGGAAATAGCTGAAATTGCCTGTCGTGTAGGCGCCGGTCGCCACCAGCACGTCCTTGGCGGTGACGCGGCCGCGCGCCGTGGTCAGCCGATGCCGCTCGCCCTGTTTGTCTATTGCCGTCACCATGGTCTGCTCGGCAATGACGGCGCCCTGACGATGGGCGGCTTCAGCAAGACCAGCGACATAGCGGCCCATATGCATCATCGCGCTCTTCTTAGACAGCATGGCGCCATGGAAGGGCGAGCCGATCTCGCTTTTAAGATCGGCGGGCGACAGCAGCGCCGTGTCGGGATCGACGTCGGCATGCAAGGCTTCGAAATTGCGGGCAAGCCCTTCGAAATGCTGCGGCTTGGAGGCCAGTTTCAGCTTGCCGGCCCGACGGAAATTGCAGTCGATCCCCTCTTGCGCAATCAGCGCCTCGATAGTGTCGATCGAACTGTCGAGCGCCCGATAAAGCGCTATCGCCCGTTCCTTGCCCAGTTCCGCCTTGGCCGAGAGATAGCTATGGGCGAGACCGTTGTTGAGGTGGCCGCCGTTGCGCCCGGAGGCACCCCAGCCGATGCGCTGTCCTTCAAGCACGATTACCTTTGCACCAGATTTCGCCAATTGGCGCGCGGCAGCAAGGCCGGTAAAGCCGCCGCCGATCACGGCGACATCGTAGTCACCTTCGATAGCGCCCGTAATGGCGCCTGAAAACTGCGGTGCGGTGTCGTGCCAGTAGGACAGATATTTCATGGCTTTACAGACCAAAGACGCCGGGCAGATCGAAAATGCCGGCGATTTCCTGGTAGCCGTAATAGGGATTGGCGGGTTCGTGGCCTCGATTGACCCAAACCTTGTTCTTGATGCCGAGATCATGGGCGGTCATCAAGTCGTAGCGGAATGAGGAGGAGACATGCGTGATGTCTTCAGGGCCGCAGCCGAGCATGTCGAACATATATTCGAAGCCCTTCATGCGCGGCTTGTAGGATTGCGCCTGCTCAGCGGTGTAGACGGCATGGAAGGGCGCGCCGAGCTTTTCGACATTCGACATGATCTGTGAGTTCATGGCGTTGGAGAGGATGACCAGGGGGATTTCCTTGGCGACCTTGGCAAGCCCCTCAGGCACATCGGCATGCGGACCCCATGTCGGCACCCGCTCATACACCGTCTTTGCATCTTCATCGCGGAAGGTGACGCCGTTTCTTTTGCAGGTGCGCTCGATGGCATTGTGTACGACGTCTGCATAAGGCTTCCAGTCGCCCAGCACTTCATCCAGCCGGTAGGCGGAGAAATCCTTGATGAATTCAGCCATTTTGGGCGCGGCGAGCTGGCTGCCATAGATATCGCGGGCTGCTTCCGCCATCTGGAAATTGATCAGTGTGCCGTAGCAATCGAAGGTGATGTATTTCGGGCGGAAAGGGGCCATGGCACTGCATCCTCAAAAATGTGTCGATCGGTTGACATCATCATAGGCAGAGCCGCCGCAGCCTGCGCACCGCAATGACCGGTTTTGAAAGCAGATTGTTGCGTATCGGCAGCGCGGTTTGGCAGAGAGTTTCGCGAACCGAGCACGCTAACCCGCCTGATTTCCGTCAAAGCCAGGGGGTCACGGCATAAGATGCGGCGCGGGCCGGGCGGAACGGCGCAAGATATCAACGAGACGCCATCGTCGGGACGATCTACTTCGCTGCGCGCGCTATCACCGAGATCAAGGTAAAACCAGATTGTGGGATAGTGGCATGCAGGCAAGCCAGATAGACCTTCTACCCTTCTGTGCCGATCATCTCGACGGCGCTCTTGCCCTTTCGCAGCAGGCCGGCTGGCCGCACCGCCGCGAGGACTGGGCTTTCGTGCTGTCGGTCAGCAAAGGCTTCGTTGCCGTGGAAAACGGCAAGGTCGTTGCGACCGCCATGGCAACGCTCTATGGCGAGACCTGCGCAACGATCAACATGGTGATCGTCGACGCCGCGATACGCGGACGCGGACTTGGCCGCAAGATCATGGATCTGGCACTCGACGCCGCCAAGGGCCGCGAATGCCGGCTGGTCGCAACCCAGGACGGCTTGCCGCTCTATGAAAAGCTCGGCTTCGTCGCCAAGGGCGAGATCGTTCAGCATCAGGGTGTCGTTGCATCGAGCGTCACAGCCCCTGCATCGGTCGCCTGGGCCGGGCCTGACGTCACAGACGCCGTCATTGCGCTCGACAGCCAACCCTTCGGCGCTGATCGTTCGGCCCTGTTTGCTCAGTTGTTTGCGCGCGGCCGGTTCGCGGTTCTGCGCGACGGCGGCCAGGTCAGCGGCTTTATCTGCCTGCGCGGCTTCGGCCGAGGCGAAGTAGCCGGTCCGCTCGTTGCAGGCTCACTTGCCGACGCAAAAGCGCTTCTTTCCTTCGTCTTCGCCGAATGTTCCGGCCGATTCCTGAGAGTAGACACCCTGGCAGCAACTGGTCTGGCGCCATGGCTGACCGAGCACGGTCTCGCCCATGTCGGCGGCGGCCTTCCCATGCGCAGGGCGCTCCCAGGCATGGCCGAGGCACAACCTGCACCCGTTTCGACTTTTGCACTCACGAGCCAGGCGCTCGGCTGATTTCTGGAGGTACTGATAATGTTGAGCAATTCCCTGATCGAACTCGACCGCGCCCATCTGGTGCATCCGGTCGCCTCCTATCGTGGCCATGAAAAGGCCGGCGTGCGCGTTCTGAAATCGGCCAAGGGCGCCACCGTCACCGATGCCAGCGGCAAACAGTTGCTGGACGGCTTTGCCGGTCTCTGGTGCGTCAATGCCGGCTATGGCCAGGAAAGCATCGTCGAGGCGGCAACGCAGCAGATGCGCGAGCTGCCGTATGCAACCGGCTATTTCAGCCTCGGCTCCGAACCGGCCATCCGCCTTGCGGCCGAACTGGCCGACCGTACGCCCGGCGATCTCAACCATGTTTATTTCACCCTCGGCGGGTCCGACGCGGTCGATAGTACGATCCGCTTCATCCGCTATTACTATCATTGCAAGGGCACGCCACAGAAGGATCAGTTCATCTCGGTGGAACAGGGCTATCACGGCTCCTCCACCGTCGGTGCCGGCTTGACCGCGCTGCCGCTGTTCCATGCCGGCTTTGGCCTGCCTTTCGACTGGCAGCATAAAATTCCGTCGCATTACGCTTATCGCAATCCCGTCGGCAATGATCCAGCCACCATCATCGCCGCCTCGGTTGCCGCGCTGCGCGCCAAGGTCGAAGAGCTGGGTGCAGATCGTGTGGCTGCCTTTTATGTCGAGCCGATCCAGGGCTCGGGCGGCGTCATCGTGCCGCCGGATGGCTGGTTGAAGGCGATGCGCGATACCTGCGCCGAGCTCGACATCCTTTTCATTGCCGATGAAGTCATTACCGGCTTTGGCCGCACCGGGCCGCTTTTTGCCTGCGCGGACGATGGTGTCGTGCCAGACATGATGACGACGGCCAAGGGCCTGACCTCGGGTTATGTCCCGATGGGCGCAGTGTTCATGTCCGACAAGATCTATAACACCATTGCCGATGGCGCTGGCGCTGCGGCGATCGGCCATGGCTATACCTATTCGGCGCATCCGGTCAGTGCTGCCGTCGGCCTCGCCGTACTGAAGCTCTATGAAGGCGGCCTCCTGGAAAACGGCCGCAAGATGGGGGCGCGGCTGATGGCGGGCCTCGAAAGCCTGCGGGATCATCCGCTGGTCGGCGACGTGCGCGGCCGTGGCATGCTGGCTGCGATCGAAATGGTAGTCGACAAAGACAAGAAGACCCCGCTTCCAGCCGCTGCCGAGCCGGCCAAGCGCGTCTTCGACCGCGCCTGGGACAACGGCCTCGTCATCCGCGCCTTCGCTAACGGCATTCTCGGCTATGCGCCGCCGCTCTGCTGCACCGAAAGCGAGATCGACGCCATCGTCGAGCGCACCGCCAAGACGCTGGACCAGACGATGGCCGATCCGGACGTGCGGGCCGCAATGGCCTGATTACCGCCCCGAAGCCCAGGGCTTCGCAAAATACCGCCGGCGGCAGAGATTCGGAATTTTCTGCCGTCTGGTGATCCGCATTCGGGAAAAACAACCCGCAGCTCCTGCAATACTTGGGATGTTGTCTGGCAGAAAATTCCAGACCCCGCCAAAGCAAAAACAAAAGTGAAGTGAGGACGCCACAGGCAGCATGAAGGATTGGGACGGAGCTTGCCGGACCAATGTTAGAACAAGCGCAAGCAGGGGAAGCAGAAATGGCAAAAGCCTTCGCGGATTTCAAATATCTCACCTTCGACGTGGTCGGCACGCTCATCGATTTCGAAGGCGGTCTTGTCGATTGTCTCACGGCAATTGGTGCTGATGCCGGCGTAACTGTGGATGGAGAAGCGGCCCTCTCGCTCTACCGCACCGCCCGTTACGATGCTGCTGCTCTGCGCTTTCCAGACGATCTTGCCCGCGTTTACATGAAGATCGCGCCTCAGCTTGGCCTGTCAGCGGATGCCGCACTCGGCGAGCGTCTGCGCCAGTCGGTTTCCAGCTGGAAGCCTTTTGCCGATAGCGTCGAAGCGCTGGCCCGGCTGAAGCGCCGCTACCGGCTGATTGCCATGACCAATGCGCAGCGCTGGGCGTTTGCCCATTTCGATGCCGCGCTTGAGAAGCCTTTCCATGCAGCCTTCACCACCGACGATACCGGCACGGAAAAGCCGGACCCGGAATTCTTTGCCAAGGTCTTCGCCTTCGTGGAGCAGGAAGGCAATAGCGCTTCAGACATCCTGCATGTGGCGCAGAGCCAGTATCACGACATCGGCATTTCGCGGCAGCTTGGCATGACCAATTGCTGGATCGAGCGGCGTCATGCCCAGAAGGGCTATGGCGGCACGATTGAGCCAGCGACCTTCGTGAAGCCGGACTTTCATTTTACGTCCATGGCGGCCCTTGCCGATGCGGTCGAGCTCGACCGCGCCGCCTGAGACCAGAAAAACAACCAAGCCAAAAACAATGGCTGGCGACAACCAAACAACAATAAGGGGAACGTCATGACAGATAAACAGATGACAAACTGGACCGGCGCCGATGACGCCATGGTCGAAAACGCCATTCGCCGTGGCGCGACCCGCCGCGAACTGCTGCAGATGATGCTGGCAGGCGGCGTAGCAATTGGCGCGGCCGGAACCGTGCTGACCCGTGCCAACAAGGCAATGGCCGCCACCCCAACCAAGGGCGGCGCGCTGAAGGCCGCCGGCTATTCGGCTTCCAATGCCGATACGATCGACCCGGCCAAGGCCTCGCTCTCGACCGACTATGTGCGCTGCTGCGCGCTGTACAACCGCCTGACCATTCTTGACAAAACCGGCGCCCCGCAGATGGAACTGGCGGAATCGCTTGATAGTAAGGACGCCCAGGTCTGGACGATCAAGCTGAAGAGCGGCGTCACCTTCCATGACGGCAAGACGCTTACCGCCGACGACGTCGTCTATTCGCTGAAGCGCCATCTCGATCCGGCGATCGGCTCCAAGGTCGCCAAAATCGCTGCCCAGATGACCGGCATCAAGGCCGTGGACAAGCAGACGGTGGAAATCACCCTGTCGCACGCCAATGCCGACCTGCCCTCGATCCTCGCCATCCACCAGTTCATGATCGTCGCCGACGGCACCACTGACTTTTCCAAGGGCAACGGCACGGGCGCCTTCGTTCTGGAAAAATTCGAGCCGGGCGTCCGCTCGATCATGAAGCGCAACGGCAATTACTGGAAGGCCGGCGGCGCCAATGTCGACAGCTTCGAATTCTTCGCCATCAGCGAGGACAATGCCCGCGTCAACGCGCTACTCTCCGGCGACATCCATCTCGCCGCTTCGATCAATCCGCGCTCGATGCGGTTGGTCGAGACTCAGGATGGTTTCGTGCTGTCGAAGACCACGTCCGGCAACTATACCAATCTCAACATGCGCATGGACATGGCGCCTGGTAACAAGAAGGACTTCATTGACGGTATGAAATATATCGTCAACCGCGAACAGATCGTCAAATCGGCGCTGCGCGGCCTTGGTGAAATCGGCAATGACCAGCCACTGTCTTCGGCCAGCTTCTATCACAACAACGATCTGAAGCCGAAGGCCTTCGACCCCGACAAGGCGAAGTTCCACTTCCAGAAGTCGGGCCTTCTCGGCCAGTCCATCCCGGTCATCGCGTCGGAAGCCGCCAGCTCGTCGATCGACATGGCGATGATCATCCAGGCTTCGGCTGCCGAAATCGGCATGAAGCTCGACGTGCAGCGCGTGCCCTCCGATGGCTACTGGGACAATTACTGGCTGAAGGCACCGGTCCATTTCGGCAATATCAACCCGCGTCCGACGCCAGATATCCTGTTCTCGCTGCTCTACACCTCGGATGCACCGTGGAACGAGAGCCAGTACAAGTCGCCGAAATTCGACAAGATGATGCTCGAAGCCCGTGGCTCGCTGGACCAGGCAAAGCGCAAGGAAATCTATGGCGAAATGCAGGTGATGATCTCCGAGGAAGCCGGCACGGTCATCCCGGCTTATCTGTCCAACGTCGACGCGATCACCGCCAAGCTGAAGGGACTTGATCCAAATCCGCTTGGTGGCATGATGGGCTACGCGTTTGCAGAATATGTTTGGCTGGATGCCTGATGAAATCCCGGCGGATGGCCTGACCAAGGCGGGGCTTTGGCCCCTCCAACACATGACCGTTCGCCGGCAGCATTGACGGGCGACTAGAGTTTGTCAGGGAAAAGTGGAATCCGGTTTTCCCGAAAAGACAAACGAAAACAAAGAACTTTAGAGTCTGTCAGATTCAATCTGAAAGACTCTAAAGCTGGGCAGGCATGATGCGACTGTCGATGGCATCAGCATCGCCCCTTATCAGCGTCCGCCCGATCTGTCCGGAAACCGAACCAATCTGGAGCATGCGTTTGAACGCCCGAGCCTTTTCCCTTGTCGTTAACCGGCTGCTGATCGCCCTGGTCACGCTGACCATCGTGTTGGTGGCCGTGTTCCTGGCAACGACGCTGCTGCCCGGCGATACCGCGACCATGCTGCTCGGCCAGGCTGCGACGCCGGAAGCAGTGGCCGGCCTGCGCCAGGCCATGCATCTCGATGATCCAGCAGCGCTGCGGTTCCTGCGCTGGGTTTTCGGCCTGCTGCATGGCGATCTCGGCACGTCCTACGCCAACAATCTGCCGATCGCCCAGCTGATTTCAGGCCGCTTCGTCAACTCGATGAAGCTAGCGGGCCTGACCTCGCTGTTGGCCGTTCCGATCGCGCTGACGCTCGGCATCACTTCGGCCATGCTGCGCGGCTCCGTCTATGATCGCTGCGTCACCGTCATCACCATCGGCGTCATCTCGGTGCCCGAATTTATGATCGCTACGTCGGCGGTGCTGCTGTTTGCCGTCTATCTCAAATGGCTGCCGGCCCTGTCCTTTGCCAATGAAGTGCACAGCTTTTCCGGCATGCTCAGGGTCTATGCCATGCCGGTGATTACCCTGACCTTCGGGGTCTCGGCCCAGATGATACGCATGACGCGGGCCGCCGTGATCGAAACTCTCGATACGCCCTATGTGGAAATGGCGCTGCTGAAAGGCGCCTCGCGTCGGCGCATCGTGCTGCGCCATGCGCTGCCCAATGCGCTTGGTCCGATCGTCAATGCCATGGCGCTGTCGCTCTCCTATTTGCTCGGCGGGGTGATCATCGTCGAGACGATCTTCAACTATCCCGGTATCGCCAAACTGATGGTCGATGCCGTTGCCACCCGCGACCTGCCGCTGATCCAGAGCTGCGCGATGATCTTCTGCGTCGGCTATCTCGTGCTGATCACCATGGCTGACATCGTTTCCATTCTTTCCAATCCGAGGCTGAGATGACCATGACGCCATCGCCGGCACCGATTGCCACCGAAACCAACCCCGCCAAAGCCCTTGCGACCAGCCGCAAGCCCTTCGGCTATCGCATCAATGCGGTCGGCATTATCGGCCTCGCCGTCATCCTCGCCTGGGCATTGGTGGCGCTGTTTGCGCCACTCCTCATTCCCCACCCGGTCGGCGAGATCGTCGATTTCGACTATTTCGGCCCGATGAGCGACAAGCTCTGGCTTGGGTCTGACTATCTTGGCCGGGACATGCTGTCGCGTATCCTGATGGGCGCGCGCTACACGGTCGGCATTTCGCTCGCCGCCGTCACCATCGCCTGCTTTTCCGGCGTCGTGCTCGGCATGATCGCCGCCGTCGCAGGTGGCTGGATCGACACGGTGCTGAGCCGCTTTCTCGACGCGATGAACTCGATCCCGAGCAAGCTGTTCGGCCTCGTCGTCGTTGCCGCCGTCGGCTCCTCTATCCCTGTCCTTGTCATCACGCTGTCGGTAATCTACACCCCCGGCGCCTATCGCTTCGCCCGGGCGCTTGCCGTCAATATCAATGCGATGGACTTCATCACGGTCGCGCGCATCCGTGGCGAAAACATCTTCTACATCATCCGCGCCGAGATCCTGCCGAATATAACCGGCCCGGTTCTTGCCGATCTTGGCCTTCGCTTCGTGTTCATTGTGCTGCTGTTGTCAGGCCTTTCCTTCCTCGGGCTTGGCGTACAGCCGCCGAATGCCGATTGGGGAGCACTGGTGCGCGAAAATATCGGCGGCCTTCCCTTTGCCGCACCGGCGGTGATCTTTCCGTCGCTGGCGATTGCGAGCCTGACGATCAGCGTCAACATGCTGATCGACAACCTCCCCAAAAAGATCCGTGACAGGAGCGCATGATGGCAAACCTCGTCGAAATCCGTGATCTGAAAGTGCAGGCGACAACCGATTCCGGTCGCAAGATCGAGATCATCAAGGACGTCAGCCTCGATATCGCCGATGGCGAGATCGTCGCGCTGATCGGCGAAAGCGGCTCGGGCAAGACCACCATTGCCTTGACCCTGATGGGCCATACCCGCCCCGGCTGTCGCATCACCGGCGGCACGGTCCGTGTTGGTGGCAAGGACATGGCGGCATTGAGCGAAAAAGAGCGCGCCCGCATTCGCGGCACGGAAGTCGCCTATGTGCCGCAATCGGCTGCCGCTGCTTTCAACCCGGCCATCAAGATCATGGACCAAGTGGTCGAGATCACCCAGATCCATGGGCTGATGTCCAAGGACGCGGCGCAGGTCCGCGCGGTGGAATTGTTCAAGGCGCTGTCACTGCCTAATCCTGAAACTATCGGCTCGCGCTATCCGCATCAGGTTTCCGGCGGCCAATTGCAGCGGCTTTCTGCGGCCATGGCGCTGATCGGTGGACCCAAACTGGTGATTTTCGACGAGCCTACGACGGCGCTCGACGTCACCACCCAGATCGAAGTGCTTCGCGCCTTCAAATCCGTGATGCGCAAGGACGGGATATCCGGCGTCTATGTCTCGCATGACCTCGCCGTCGTTGCCCAGATCGCCGACCGGATCGTCGTGCTGAAGGGCGGCGAAGTGCAGGAGACCGGCACGACCGAAGCCCTGCTTGCCGATGCCCAGCATCCCTATACCCGCGAGCTTCTCTCCGCGTTCGAGCCCAAGCAGCGCGCCGCCCGCACGCAGGATCGCGAGGGGGTGAAGCCCCTGCTCGAAATCGAGGACCTGGTCGCCGGCTATGGCGAGCGCCAGGCCGATGGGTTGCCGCTGGTCAAGGCGGTGCAATCCGTCAGCCTGATGGTGCATAACGGGCGCAATCTCGGCATTATCGGGGAATCCGGCTGCGGCAAGTCGACCCTTGCCCGCAGCATCGCCGGCATCCTGCCATCGGCGGCTGGCCATATCATCTTCAACGGTCGCGAACTCGGCCGTCATGCCAGGGAGCGCAGCCGAGATCAGCTGCGCGAAATGCAGATCGTCTTCCAGTCCGCCGATACAGCGCTTAATCCGGCCAAGTCGATCGAGGACATTCTGGGCCGGCCGCTGACCTTCTATCACGGCATGAAGGGCAAGGCCCGCGATGCCCGCATCGACCAACTGCTTGATATGGTGCATTTGCCGAAGGGCCTACGCCACCGCCGCCCCTCGGAGCTCTCAGGCGGACAAAAGCAGCGGATCAACTTTGCCCGCGCCTTGGCGGCAGAGCCCAAGCTGATCCTTTGCGACGAGATCACCTCGGCGCTCGATACCGTGGTTGCCGCTGCGATCATCGATCTTCTCAAGGAATTGCAGCGCGAGCTTGGACTGTCCTATATCTTCATCAGCCACGATCTCTCGGTGGTGGAAGCGATCTGCGATGAAGTGGTCGTGATGTATCGCGGCGAGAAGGTAGAGCAGATCGCGCCGCAGTCGCTCAGCAGGCCGCAGCATCCCTATTCAAAACTGCTGTTTTCCTCGGTTCCGAAACTCGACCCAACCTGGCTCGACGGGCTGGTGCAGGACCCTGAACTCGTCAAAGCCTATCAGGTCGCTCCCTGATAGGAATTGCCGCAGACTCCTCATGGGTAAAAGCGCTGCTGGCATCACCGACGATCGCCACATGGCGATAGGCGGCATCGGCTGCAGCTGCCCTGTCGCCGCGCAGGATCGCGGTGACGATCGCATCATGCTCCCCAAAGGATAGCGACAAGCGGCCGGTCAGCCTGAACTGCGCCCGCCGAAACGGCGCTAGCCGCGAGCGGGTCTGGGTGACCAGTTCGAGAACATGCTGATTGTGGGCGCCCTCATAGATGCGGTTGTGAAACTCGACATTATACGCAGAGTAATCTTCCGCGTGCCCCGACTGCACGATGCGGATCGATGCGCGGTGCATGCGCTCCAGCGAGCGGCGCTCCTCCAGGGTCATCCGCTCCGCCGCCAGTTTGGCGCAAACCGATTCCAGCTCCGCCATCGCTTCGAACATCGAGGTCAGGAAGCCGCCGGTCACATTGGTCACCACGGCGCTCTTGTTTGGCTGGCGCTCGACCAGGCCCATGGCGCAAAGCTGGCGAAGCGCCTCGCGCACCGGCGTGCGCGACACCTCAAACCGTGCGGCAAGCGTCCCCTCGTCCAGCTTTTCATCGGGTTTCAATTCGCCGACAACAATAAGGTCGGCAATGGCCCGCACCATTTGTTCGACGGTATTGCCAGCGCGAACCAGTCCGCGGGCTTTCAGCTGGGTCATTGCAACGTCCCCGACATCCAAGTGCATGCAATTTAACGCATCACGTATCCGTCCGTTATATCTCACTTACCCACTGATTTCAAAGCGGCATTTTTGTCTCAATCACAACTTTTAGGATGCAATACCGAATTTCTCCTCAAGGTGTGGGCGATATTTACATCATCGCCTATTTTTTATTCAACATGCTTCGCAAAGTGCATACACATTTTATTGCCAACTCCAGCTCTACCAGACCCGCTGATTTTATAGGGTGATTCCGATTTGGCACGGCCATTGCATACACTTTGTCAATCAGTCGACACCGGACCTGATCACCACAGCCAGGCCGGACACAAAGGGGAACCGCCATGACCAAATTGCCGTCCTTCACCCGCCGTCATTTTCTTCAGACCTCGGCGCTTGGCGCCGCAGCCACCATTGCCGCTCCCGGTGCATTGCGGTCCGCTCAGGCCGCAGATCTCACCGTCGGCTTCATCTATGTCGGCCCGAAGGACGACTATGGCTATAACCAGGCCCATGCCGAGGGCGCCGCCGTGGTCAAGGCGCTGTCGGGCGTGACCGTCGTTGAAGAGGAAAACGTGCCCGAGACCGTCGATGTCCAGAAGACGATGGAATCGATGATCAACCTTGATGGGGCCAGCCTGCTGTTTCCGACCTCCTTCGGCTATTTCGACCCCCATATGCTGGCCGTCGCCGCGAAATATCCCAAGGTGCAGTTCCGTCATTGCGGCGGCCTCTGGCAGAAGGACAAGAACCCCGACAACACCGGCAGCTATTTCGGCTACATCTTCCAGGGCCAGTATCTGAACGGCATCACCGCCGCCTATGCCACCAAGACCAATAAGATCGGCTTTGTCGCCGCAAAGCCGATCCCGCAGGTGGTACAGAACATCAATGCCTTCCTGCTTGGCGCCCGCTCGGTTGATCCGGCCATCACCTGCCAGGTGATCTTCACCGGCGAGTGGTCACTGGCCGTCAAGGAAGCAGAAGCCACCAATGCGCTGGTCGACCAGGGCGTCGACGTCATCACCTGCCATGTCGATAGCCCGAAGGTCGTGGTGCAGACCGCCGCGGGCCGCGGCGCCTTCGTCTGCGGCTATCACGCCAACCAGAGCCCGCTGGCGCCCGAGAAATACCTGACCGGCGCCGAATGGGCCTGGGGCAATGTCTACACGGACTTCGTCAAGAAGGCGCAGGCCGGCGAAAAGCTTGGCAATTTCGTCCGCGGCGGCCTGAAGGACGGCTTCGTCAAGATGAGCCCACTCGGCCCCGGTGTCTCCGCTGAGGCCCGCACCCACTTCGAAAGCACGCTTGCGACGATGAAGGCCGGCGGCTTCACCGTGTTCAAGGGCGGCCAGAAGGACAACAAGGGCAATGTCGTCATCCCCGCCGGCAAGGACTATGCGGAAGACGCCATCGAGCTCGAAAGCATGAACTATCTTGTCGATGGTGTCGCAGGCTCGATGGGCTGATAGGGTGGAGCAGCAGGCCATGACGCAGTCCGAGGCCACATCCCAGAAAGGCCAGAGCGCGCCTCTTCTCGGCGCCGAGAGCGCCGCCGGCGAGCGTCGGGGGCTTCGGCCCCTGGCGGAATGGCTGGCGCGGCGCGCCGAGCCGCTGGCGATCACGCTTCTGGCGATCCTGATTGGGCTTGGCCTGTTCAGCCTGTTCATACTTGCCATCGGCAAATCGCCGCTGCAATTGTTCCAGCTGATGTATGCCGGGGGCTTTGGCTCCTGGTTTTCCCTGCAAAACGCCTTGAGCCGGGCAGCACCCCTGCTGCTGACCGCGCTCTGCGTGGCGCTGCCGGCACGGCTTGGGCTGACCATCATCGGCGCCGAAGGGGCGCTGGTGCTGGGTGGACTTGCCGCCGCAGCCCTTGCTGTGCCGCTCGCCCCTGGCCTCAGCCCCCCTGTCCTCTGGTTGGTCATGGGGCTCATCTCCATGCTGGCCGGCGGGATCTGGATCGGCTTTGCCGGTGCGCTCAAGCATTATCGCGGTGTCAACGAAACGATCTCCTCGCTGCTGCTTGCCTATATCGCCATCGCGCTGATGAACCATTTGATCGAAGGGCCGCTGCGCGATCCCGCCAGCCTCAACAAGCCCTCGACCACGCCGCTCCCGGCCATCGACATGATCGGTAAAATACCGGGCATGGACGTGCATTGGGGTCTCGCTGTCGGCGTTATCGCCTGCGTCATCTCCTATGTCGTCATCGAATGGACGAGCATCGGCTTTGCCGCCCGCATTGCCGGCGGAAATATGCGCGCTGCCCAGATCCAGGGACTGCCCGTTGGCCGGCTGATCGTCGGCTTCACGGTGCTGGCTGGCGGCTTCGCCGGTCTGGCCGGCATGATCGAGGTTGCTGCCGTGCAGGGCAGCGCCAATGGCGCACTCGTCGCCGGCTATGGCTATACCGGCATCCTCGTTGCCTTTCTCGCCCGGCAAAACCCGCTGGCGATCATTCCTGTCGCGATCTTCCTTGGCGGCATCACCGCCTCGGGCGGCCTGATCCAACGGCGCATGGGCCTGCCGGATGCCACGGTGCTGGTGCTGCAAGGCACACTGTTCGTGGTCATCCTGTTTTGTGAAACGCTCTATGGCCGGTTCCGCGCATTTAATCCCGAACTGTGGAAACAGCCTGACCTGTCGAAGGGAGACCGCTGATGGACGATAGCGCGCTTGGCCTCTGGGGCGTGCCGCTGGCAATCTTGGCCGGCGCCATCCGGGTCTCCACCCCCTTCATTTTCGTCAGCCTCGGCGAGACCCTGACGGAACGCTCGGGCCGCATCAATCTCGGCCTCGAAGGCACCCTCGTCTTCGGTGCCATGGCGGCTTACGCCGTGGCCGTCATGACAGGATCGCCCTGGGCAGGCGTTGGCGCCGCCATGGTCGCCGGCAGCCTGTTCGGCTTCGTGCATGGGTTCATCTGCAAGTTTCCGAAGGTCAACGATATCGCCATCGGCATTGCGATGATGCAGTTCGGCCTCGGCCTCGCCTTCTTCTTCGGCAAGCCCTTCATCCAGCCGGTTGCGCCGAAACTGCCGGTTATCCCGCTCGGGTTCTGGTCGCATATCGCCCAGGTTCAGGCGGCGCTGACCATCAATATCCTCTTCGTGATCGGCCTCATACTGGCCGTCGTGCTCTGGTGGGGGCTGAAGAACACCCGCATCGGTCTCATCCTGCGCGTTGTCGGCGACAGTTCGGACGCCGCGCGGGCCATGGGCATCAACCCGGATCGGGTGCGGCTTATCGCTACCATGGCCGGCGGCGCGCTGGCGGCCGTTGGCGGCGCCTATCTCTCGTTGTTCTACCCCGGCGCATGGAACGAGCGGATTTCCTCGGGCCAGGGCCTGATGGCTGTGGCGCTAGTGATTTTTGCTCGCTGGAACCCGCTTGGCTGCGTCGCCGCATCGCTGCTGTTCGGCGGCGCAGGCGCGCTTGGTCCGGCGCTGCAATCAGTCGGTGTCAGCGAGGGCTACTATCTCTTCTACGCCGCACCCTATGTGCTGACGCTGATCATCCTGATCATCACATCCTCGCCGACCCGGGCACTATCAGGCGCGCCGGCGGCACTCTCTTTGACGAAATAGCCACAGGAGGTTCCCATGAACGGATTGGGCGGATTGAACAAATCGGAACACGGCGTCGGCATCGGCCTCGTGCAGCTGCAATTGCCGGTGACAGTGACGCCTGAAGACCTGGCGCGCCAGACGCAGGTGATCGTCGATCTCGTCGGCAAGGCGCGGCGCAACCAGCCGGGCATGGATCTGGTTGTCTTCCCGGAATATGCCCTGCATGGCCTGTCGATGGACATCAACCCCGACATCATGTGCCGGCTGGACGGACCGGAGGTCGCAGCCTTCAAACAGGCCTGCAAAACCAACCGGATCTGGGGCTGCTTTTCCATCATGGAATACAATCCCGGCGGCATGCCGTACAATTCCGGCATCGTCATCGACGACCAGGGCGAGCTGAAACTCTATTATCGCAAGATGCATCCCTGGGTGCCCGTCGAGCCGTGGGAGCCCGGCGATCTCGGAATTCCCGTCATCGACGGCCCGAAGGGCGCCAAGCTGGCGCTGATCATCTGCCACGATGGCATGTTCCCGGAAATGGCCCGTGAATGCGCCTATAAGGGTGCCGAAATCATGATCCGCACGGCAGGCTATACCGCGCCGATTCGCGAATCCTGGCGCTTCACCAACCAATCGAATGCCTTCTGCAATCTGATGGTCACGGCCAATGTCTGCATGTGCGGCTCCGATGGCACTTTCGACAGCATGGGCGAAGGGATGATCTGCAATTTCGACGGCACGATCATCGCCCACGGCACATCCAGCCGGGTCAACGAAATCATCACCGCCGAAGTGCGCCCCGATCTGGTGCGCGAGGCCCGGCTGGGCTGGGGCGTCGAAAACAACATCTACCAGTTCGGCCATCGCGGCTATGTCGCGGTTGCCGGCGGCGCGCAGGATGCGCCTTACACCTATATGCACGACCTGATCGCGGGCCGGTATCGGCTGCCCTGGGAGGATAAGGTCAAGATCACCGACGGCACGGTCTGCGGCTTCGACAAGCCCACCCGCCGTTACGGCGACACGGCCAAATCCGCAGCCGAATAGGAGATGTTCATGGACACGCTGACCGACACCAAGCTCCGCACCCTCGACGCCGATCCTTATCCATGGCCCTATAACGGACAATGGCGGCCGGACAATACCGCCCTCATCATCATCGACATGCAGACCGATTTCTGCGGACCGGGCGGCTATGTCGACCACATGGGCTATGACCTGTCGCTGGTGCGCGCACCGATCGAGCCGATCAAGGCGGTGCTGGCGGCTATGCGCGCCAAGGGCTATCACATCATCCACACCCGCGAGGGTCACCGTCCCGATCTCGCCGACCTTCCCGCCAATAAGCGCTGGCGCTCGCAGCGGATCAATGCCGGTATCGGCGATGCAGGCCCTTGTGGACGCATATTGGTGCGTGGCGAGCCGGGCTGGGATATCATCGAGGAGCTGGCGCCGATGGAAGGCGAGACGATCATCGACAAGCCTGGCAAGGGCTCGTTCTGCGCCACGGATCTGGAGCTGATCCTCAATCAGAAGCGCATCCAGAATATCATCCTGACCGGTATCACCACAGATGTCTGCGTCCACACCACCATGCGCGAGGCCAATGACCGCGGTTTCGAATGCCTGCTGCTGGAGGATTGCTGCGGCGCGACCGACTATGGCAATCACCTCGCCGCCATCAAGATGGTGAAGATGCAGGGCGGCGTGTTCGGAGCCGTCTCCAATTCCAAGGCACTGATTGAGGCCCTGCCGTGACAACACGTTTTCGCGCCTCGGTCTATCGCGTCGCCGCCTCGGCTCCGGATGATATATCCGGCGTCGAAGCGCTGATTGCCGACGGCCTCGATCCGCATAGCATCGTCGCGGTGCTGGGCAAGACCGAAGGCAATGGCTGCGTAAACGATTTCACCCGGGGCTTTGCCACCGCCACTTTCGAGGGGCTGTTTGCGCGTCTGGGTGTGGAAGGCGTCTCCATCGTCATGTCCGGCGGCACCGAAGGGGCGCTTTCGCCTCATTGGACGATATTCGCTCGGGAACAGGTCGACGCGCCAGCCATTTTTGCACCGTCTCGTCGGTCGCTCGCGATCGGGGTCAGCAGAACCGCCGACCTTCTGCCTGAACATCTCGGCCGGAAAGAACAGGTGGACCTGGTCGCTCAGGGCGTGCGCGCCGCCATGGCCAGTGCTGGTATCGATGATCCCGCCGACGTACACTTCGTTCAAATCAAATGCCCGCTTCTAACCTCGGCCAAGGTGGCGCAGGCACAGGCGCGGGGCAAACGCACCGTCATTGCCGATACGCTGAAATCCATGGGTTATTCGCGCGGCGCCTCGGCGCTGGGTGTCGCGGTCGCACTTGGCGAGCTCGGCATGGATGATGTCGAGGACACGGACATCTGCCGCACGCTCGACCTCTATTCCGCCCGCGCTTCCACGTCTGCTGGTGTTGAACTCGCAGACCATGAAATCATCGTGCTCGGCATGAGCGAGCAGTGGACCGGGCCGTTTGCCATGACCCACACTGTGATGTGGGATGCCATGGACGCGCCGAGCGTGCGTGCCGCATGGTCGGCCCTGCCGCTCGGTAGGCTGGCAGCCGTGCTGGCCAAGGCCGAGCCCGACCCGCGCGGCACGGTGCGCGGCCGGCGCCATATCATGCTTGATGACAGCGACATTTCCGGCACCCGCCACGCCCGCGCTTTCGTAGGCGGCGTGCTGGCCGGCGTGTTTGGCGAGACCGAGCTTTACGTATCCGGCGGTGCTGAACATCAGGGTCCTCCTGGCGGCGGCCCGGTCGCCATCATCGTCGAACGGGAGGAATGGGCATGAAAGCCAAGGCCATCGGCATCGAAACCGCCGGCATGACCATGCGGTTCGGCAGCTTCACCGCACTCGATACTGTCTCGATCAAGGTCCAAGCGGGTTCTTTCCATGCGCTGCTCGGAGAAAACGGCGCCGGCAAATCGACGCTGGTCAAATGCATCATGGGCTTTTACCGACAGACCTCAGGCCAATTGCTGGTCGAGGACCGGGAAGTGGAGATCGCCTCGCCGCGCGATGCGGCGGCGCTCGGGCTCGGCATGGTCTACCAGCATTTCACCCTGGTGCCCTCGCTGACCGGCGCCGAAAACCTCGTCATCAGCCGCAACAGCGTGCCTGCGATGATCGATTGGCGGCAGGAGCGCCGGGCGCTCGAGGCCTTCATGGCAACGATGCCGTTCCAAATTCCGCTGGAGCGGCCAGTGCGCGATCTCTCGGCCGGCGAAAAGCAGAAGCTTGAGATCATCAAGCAGCTTTATCTTGGCCGCCGGTTCCTGATCCTCGACGAGCCGACCTCGGTACTGACGCCGGCGGAAGCCGATGACATGCTGGGCCTGGTGCGGGGCCTGACCGAGAGCGGCGCGCTAACCGTGCTGATGATCTCCCACAAGTTTCACGAGGTGCGCAAATTTGCCGATGCCGTCTCGGTTCTCAGGCGCGGCAAGCTTGTCGGCTCCGGCAAAACCGCTGAGCTTACCACTGAAGAGATGGCCGCGATGATGATCGGCGACGTCAAGCTCGCCGCCCTCGACAGCCGCCTGCCGGTTGCCGAAGCGAGCCCATCGATCCTGACGATCAAGGGCCTGAAAACTCGCGACCGCAGTGGCCTGAAGACCATCGAAATAGAGAACCTGAAAGTGCAGGCCGGCGAGATCCTCGGCATCGCCGGCATATCGGGCAATGGCCAGAAGGAACTGGCCGAGGTTCTGGCCGGGCAACGTCCTGCCGAGGCCGGTGAGATCGCAGTTAAGGACAAGCCCTACACCGCCACCCGCCAGGAGACCCGGGCGGCCAATGTCCGCTTTATCCCGGAAGAGCCACTGCTCAATGCCTGCGCACCGAAAATGTCTGTTGCAGAGAACCTCAGTTTTCGCGATTTCGACCTGACGGAGCAAGGAAAGACGAGGGTGTGGCTGAATGCCGGCGCCATGCGCCGCAACGCCAACCGGCTGATTGCGGATTTCAAGGTCAAGACCGCCTCCTCCGCCTCCCCGATCGCCTCGCTGTCGGGCGGTAATGTCCAGCGCGCCGTGCTTGCTCGCGAGCTGACCGGTGCGGTCGATTTGCTCATCGTCTCCAATCCCTGCTTCGGCCTCGATTTCTCTGCCGTCGCCGAAATCCGCGCCCGGATCATGAAGGCCCGCAACAGCGGCAGCGCCGTTCTGCTATTTTCGGAGGATCTGGACGAGTTGATGGAAATGTCCGACCGTATCGCCGTGATGTCGGATGGCAGGCTGGTTTATGAAACACCGGCGCGCGGCGCCGACAGCGCCGTGATCGGCGCCCATATGGCGGGGCACGCATGATGGTTGATATCAAGGCCCAACCCTTCGCCTTCCCTTTGAATGTGGAAAAGGCAGCGCTCATCGTCATCGACATGCAGCGCGACTTTACCGAACCTGGCGGCTTTGGCGAAACGCTCGGCAACGATGTCAGCCTGGTCAGCGCCATTGTGCCGGATGTGAAGCGGCTGCTGGAGGCCGCCCGCGCCACGGGGCTTACTGTGATCCACACCATGGAATGCCACCGGCCCGATCTCTCCGACCTGCCGGAGGCCAAGCGCAATCGCGGCAATCCGAGCCTCCGCATCGGCGACCAGGGACCGATGGGGCGTATTCTGATCTCTGGCGAGTATGGCACGGACATCCTGCCGGCCCTGGCACCGACCCCCGGCGAACTGGTAATCGAAAAGCCCGGCAAAGGCGCCTTTTATGCCACGCCTCTTGGCGACGAGCTGAAATCCCGTGGTATTACTCAGCTGATTTTTGCCGGCGTCACCACCGAGGTCTGCGTGCAGACGACGATGCGGGAGGCCAATGATCGCGGCTATGACTGCTTGCTGGTCGAAGAAGCCACCGCCAGCTACTTCCCGGCTTTCAAACAGGCGGCACTCGACATGATCCGCGCCCAGGGCGGCATTGTCGGCTGGACCGCCCATATCGACGATGTCCTGGAGGCACTGGACCATGGCTGAAACCACCCGAACCAACATGCTATCAGGCGGCTGGAAGGATCTCCCCTACGAGGCTTTCCGTGATGGCGTGACCATTCACTGGATCAACCGCTTTGCTAGCGACCAGCCGGGCGTTGCGCTCCTAAAGTATCAGCCGGGAGCTTCCGTTCCCCGCCACCGCCACGAGGGGCTGGAAACCATTCTCGTGCTCGAAGGCAGCCAGTCAGACGAGACCGGCACCTATGGCACCGGCTCCTTCATCGTCAATGCTGTTGGCACCGAACATTCGGTCTGGAGCATCGATGGCTGCACCGTTCTGATCCAGTGGGATCGCCCCGTAACATTGTTAGAAACCCAATAACATTCCTGAAAGACCGAGAGAGCCATGACCTTTTCAAAAGCATTTGATATCGCATCCCTTCACGCTGCCTACGCCTCGGGCTGGACGGCGCAGGAGATGATCGAAGAGGTATTTTCCCGCATTGCCGCCATTGACGATCCCGGCATTTTCCTGAGCCTTGCCGCCAAGGAAGACCTCCTGGCCGAAGCCAAGGCGCTCGGCACCTTCACGCCTGATAGCAAACCGCTCTGGGGCATTCCCTTTGCCGCCAAGGACAACATCGATGTCGCGGGCTTGCCAACCACAGCCGCCTGCCCTGATTACGCCTATGTCCCGACCGCTGACGCGACCGTGGTGCGGCTGCTGAAGGAAGCTGGCGCGCTTGTCATCGGCAAGACCAATCTCGACCAGTTCGCCACCGGCCTCGTCGGCGTGCGCACGCCGCATTCGATCCCGCGCAATGCCGTGGATCCGACACTGGTGCCCGGTGGCTCCAGCTCCGGTTCGGCGGTTGCCACGGCGCAAGGGATCGTCAGTTTCGCGCTCGGCACCGATACGGCTGGCTCCGGTCGCGTTCCTGCGGGGCTCAACAATATCGTCGGCCTGAAACCGTCGGTTGGCGCGCTCTCGGCTACCGGCGTCGTGCCCGCCTGCCGCACACTCGATTGCGTTTCGATCTTTGCTTTGACCGTCGAGGATGCGCACCGTGTCTTCACCGTTGCTGCTCAGCCTGACGCCAGCGATGCGTATTCCCGCAGCATGCCGGCAGGCCATGCCATGGCGGCAGCCCCGGTACTGCGCATTGGCGTTCCCGCCCGCGCGGATCGCGAATTCTTCGGCGACAAGGCCATGGAAGCCGCCTTCGACACGGCGCTGGTAACGCTCGCCGCCATGGGCCATAAGCTGGTCGAGCTCCCATTTGCCCGATTTTACGAGACCGCAAACCTTCTCTATGAGGGCGCCTGGGTTGCGGAACGCTATGCGGCGGTGAAGGAGTTCTTCGATACGAAGCCCGAAAGCTTCCACCCGGTCACTCACAAGATTTATACTGGCGCCAAGGCGCTGACCGCCGCCGATGCCTTTGCCGGCATGTACCGCCTGCAAGCATTGAAGAAGGAACTTGCGCCGCTGATCGCTTCCGTCGACGTGATCTGCGTACCGACGGCACCAACCCATTATACGCTGGCCGATCTGGAGGCAGAACCGATCAAGGCCAATTCGCGGCTCGGCACCTATACCAATTTCGTCAACCTGTTGGATATGTGCGGCATTGCCGTTCCGACCGGTGCGCGCAGCGATGGCCTGCCGTCGAGCGTCACCATGCTTGCCCCCTTCGGCAAGGATGGGCTGACGGCAGCGCTCGGCGCCGACCTGCACCAGCGCCTTGCCAAGGATCTCGGCGCCACCGGCTGGCCACTGCCGCAGGCAGCTGAAAAGCCTGCCGAAAAGGCCGAGGGACTTATCCCTGTCATCGTCGTCGGCGCGCATCTCTCGGGCATGCCGCTGAACCGGCAGCTCACCGATCTCGATGCCAAGTTCCTGCGCGCCGGCACGACCGCGGCGAGCTATAAGCTGTTTGCCCTGCCGAACCAGACCCCGCCGAAGCCCGGCCTTGTGAGGGTCGACAACGGCGCGGCGATTGCCGTGGAAATCTGGCAGCTGACGCCTGATGGTTTCGGCAAATTCGTCAACATGATCCCGTCACCGATGTGCATCGGCACGGTTTTTCTGGACGACGGATCGAGCGCGAAGGGCTTCCTGGTCGAGCCTTCCGCCCTCGAAGGCGCCGAAGACATTACGCATCTCGGCGGCTGGAGAGCCTATATCGCCAGCCTGTAAAAAATCGCCGCTGGCCAGCAGCAATTGTTTTAAAGACGATAGCCTATCAAAGCCGTGGCGGCGTCGGCCAATTGCCGATCCGCCCGGTCCAGCTTTCAAACAACCGGGACAGTTTCAGGACCGTCAGGTCGGCAAAGCGCGGGCCGACGATCTGCAAGCCGATTGGCATGCCGCTCTCAGAAAATCCGCAATTGATCGAGGCCGCCGGCTGTTCCGACATGTTCCACGGCACGGTAAAGGCGATGTGCTCGAAGGGCTTGTGCGGATCATTCGTCGGCGAAGCCCAATCGGCCGGATAGGACACGGTGGGATTGACCGGCGAGAGCACAGCATCCACCCGGGTGAACAACGCGCCGCAGGTCTTGCGCATCTCGATGGTCTGGCCAAAGCCCTTGACCGCATCGACGCCGCTGACATGGGCGCCACCCTCTGCCCACTCATAAATGTAAGGCAAAATCCGGCGGCGCTTTTCCTCGCTGAGCGGCGCGATATCGCCCCAGAATTTCGAGCGCCAGAAGACGTCGAGTCCGTCAAGCATGGCACGGGTCATGACCGGTCCGACCTCGATGATCTCAGCACCCGCAGCCTCAAATCGCTTGGCGGCGGCGATGACAGCATCGCGCACTTCGGGCTCAGGAGCAAAACCGCAGCCCGCATCCAGCATCAGGCCGATCCGCATACCCTTGAGGTCGATGGCCTCGTCCAGCCAGTCGATCTCCTGCGGCGGCAGGCTGGTGCCATCGCGCCAGTCGGGCCGCGACAGCGTCTGCATGGCATAGGCGGCATCGTCGACGCAGCGGGTCATCGGCCCGGCGCAACGCCCGACATAATACGGATCAACGGGGATGCGGCCATGGCTGGGCTTGAAACCGAACAGCCCGCACCAGCCGGCCGGCAGGCGGACGGAACCACCGATATCAGTGCCGATATGCAGCGGCCCGAAGCCGGCCGCTCCAGCCGCTGCCGCGCCGGCGCTCGACCCACCCGGATTCTGGCTCAGATCCCAGGGATTGCGGCTCAAGGGGTGGAAGCTCGACAGACCCGACGACAGCATGCCGTAATCCGGGCAGGTGGTCTTGGCAAAGATCACCGCGCCGTCCTCGCGCATGCGCGCCGCAATCGGTGCATCGGCAGCGGCTGGCACGAGATCGACGGCGGCGGTCCCGAGCGGCACCGGCTGGCCTTCGGTCGCGATCAACTCTTTCAGCGTCACGGGAATGCCATCGAGGGGGCCGAGTGGCGCGCCGCGCTGCCAGCGTTCTGTGGAAGCAAGCGCCTGGGCACGCGCGCTCTCGGGATCGTAGAGATAGAGCGCCTGGACGGCGGGTTCAAAAGCCTCGACCCGCGCTTCAACGGCCTGCCAATATTCCTCCGGTGAAAGGGTCTTGGCGCTATAGGCAGCGACGAGTTCACGGATGGTGAGGGTGAGAAGGTCGGTCATGGCAGGCTTTCTGTCTGTCTCAAATAGATTGGATCAATTTTCAGTCGGCAGCGCCGGCTATGACGTCTGCCCGGTGGCAAGCCACTTGCCGGCCCGGCGCCAGCGTGCGCAGCAATGGCGCCTCCTGCCCGCAACGGGCCTCGGCCAGCGGGCAGCGGCTACGGAAGGCGCAGCCGGTCCCAGGGTCGCCATTTGCGGCGGGCGGTGGTACGGCCGATTTGGGCGGGCGGCCGAAGCGTTCGATGCTCGGTTCGGCATCTCCAAGGATTTTCGTATAGGGGTGCAGGGGCTGGCGCAGCACGGCCTCGGCCGGTCCCTCTTCCACCAGTCGACCGCGATACATCACCCCGACCCTATCGGCGATACAATCGACGACGGCAAGATTATGGGTGATGAACAGGAAGCTGACGCCCCGGCTGCGGCGCAGGTCCATCAGCAGATTGAGCACCTGGCCCTGAACCGAGAGATCGAGCGCCGAGACTGCTTCATCGGCCACGACAAGTTTCGGCTCGGTGATTAGCGCACGGGCAATGGCGATGCGCTGGCGCTGGCCGCCGGAAAACTCATGCGGATAGCGCTCGGCATGAACGGCCTGCAGGCCGACGCTTTCAAGCATGGCTGCGACCTTGTCGCGGATGGTACCTTTGGCCGGCTTGGGTTGCAGGACATGCAGCGGCTCGGCAATGATCCGGCCGATGGTATGGCGCGGGTCGAGCGAGCCGAACGGGTCCTGGAACACCATCTGGAAGGCCTGCCGCTTTGCCTTCAAAGCTTTGGCCGACAGGGAAAACAGATCGTCGCCGTCAAACAGCACATGGCCTGATGTCGGCCGGTCCAGCGCCATCACCAGCCGCGCCAAGGTCGACTTGCCACAGCCGCTTTCGCCAACGATGCCGTAGATTTCACCGGAGCCGACCGTCAGCGATACGCCGTCCAGCGCCCGGCTAGCATGGGAAGCACCGAATAGCGGCCGGGTAACGTAGTCGCGGGTAAGCCCCTGGATATCGAGCAATCTATCGCCGCTCATCGGCCGATCTCCCTGCGTTCGACCCGCAGACAGCGCAAGGCGCGATCTTCGCTTGCCAGAAACCAGCCGGGCGCCACGGCACGACAGTCGTCGGTGGCCTCGGTGCAGCGGTCGGAAAAACAGCAGCCGGGCGGCAGCCGTGCAAAGCCCGGTACCGTGCCGGCAATGCTGGCGAGCCTGCCATCGCCGGATACCCGTCTCGGCACGGCCGCTACCAGCCCGCGCGTGTAAGGATTGAGCGGCGTGGCGAGAACGGCGCGTGTTGGCCCCTCCTCCATCCGCCGCCCGGCATAGAGCACCAGCGTGCGGTCGCACATCCGGGCGATCACGCCGAGGTCATGGCTGACGAGGATCAGCGCCATCCGGTATTCGCGCACGAGATCGTCGAGAATGTCCAGAATTTCCGCCTGCACCGTCACATCGAGCGCGGTGGTCGGTTCATCGGCAATCATCAGTGCCGGCTTCAGCGCCAGCGCAATGGCAATGCCGACCCGCTGGCGCTGGCCGCCGGACATTTCGTGCGGATAGGTTCCCGCCCGGCGCTTGGCGTCTGCAATGCGCACCTGGTCGAGCAGTTCGACCGCCTCGCGCCGCGCTGCCCGCCAGGACAGGCCTCGATGCCAGACAAGGCCTTCGGCGATTTGGTCGCCAACCGTCATCGCCGGATTGAGCGCGGTCAGCGGCTCCTGAAAGATCATGCCGATCCGGTTGCCTCTGATCTGACAGAGCCGGTCTTCACTCGCTTGAAGCAGGTTTTCGCCGTCGAGCAGGATCTGCCCGGTTGGCCGCGCAACGTCAGGAAGCAGGCCGATGACCGCGAGCGAGGCCAGCGACTTGCCGGAACCGCTTTCACCGACAATGCCGAGCGTTTCGCCGGCCATGAGGTCGACGCTCAGATCCTCGACGATAGGCATGGTTCGCCCATCCGGCAGATCAACGGAAATCGCGAGATCGCGGATCGACAGCAGCGGTTGCTCAGTCATGACCGGCCCCTTTCGCGTGGATCGAACAGGTCGCGCAATCCGTCGCCCAGCATGTTGAAGCCAAGCACGGTCAGCGCAATCGCAAGGCCCGGCATGATCGCAAGCCAAGGAGCAGCGGCCAGATAAGTCTGGGCATCGGCCAGCATTCGCCCCCAGGTGGGTGCCGGCGGCGGCATGCCGAGGCCGAGAAAGCTCAGGCCCGCCTCGGTCAGGATCGCCAGACCGAGCTGGATGGTAACCTGCACGATGATCTGTCCGGCAATATTCGGAAGGATATGATCGAGTGTGATCAGCACCTGCCCCTTGCCGGCGGCACGGGCGGCCAGAACATAGTCGCGCGACCAGATCTGTAGCGCGGCACTGACCGTCACCCGCGCAAAGACCGGCACCATGAAGGTGGCGATCGCGACAATGGCGGTAAACCGGCCGGTGCCGAGCAGCGCACCCAGCAACATCGCCGACAGGATCGGCGGAATGGCAAAGATCACGTCGTTGATGCGCATGGTCAGCGCCTCGACCCAGCCGCGCCGGGCCGCCACCGTCACCCCGAGCAAGGTGCCCACGAAGGCCCCAAGCGCCACAGCCGCCACAGCCGTCGACAGCGAATTCCAGGCACCGACCATCAACATCGAGGTCAGGTCGCGGCCAAGTTGGTCTGTGCCAAGCAGGCCATGCACCAGCGGCGGCTTCAGCTTGTAGATGATCTGCATCTTGGTTGGCGGCAGCGGCGTCCAGATGAGCGATAGCAGCGCGACGGCGACGAGCAGGACGATGATCGTGCCGCCGATCAGCAGCGTCGGGCGCGGCAACAGACGGTTGGGGCGAGCGGGCTTCGCGGCCAAGACGGGTTTTACTGTCGTATCAGTCATTTGCCCCTCCCCCGCAACCGTGGATCGAGTACGAGATAGGAGAGATCGACCAGGAAATTCATCAGGATCACCAGGCCGGCGAAAAACAGCACGACATCCTGCATGACGATAATGTCGCGCTGGTTGAGCGCCTGATAGGCGAGCCTGCCGAGACCCGGCAGGTTGAAGACATTTTCGATGAGGATGGCACCGGCAATCAAGAAGGTGAACTGCAGGCCGAGAATAGTCATGACTGGCACCAGCGCATTGGGAACAGCATGGCGCCAAAGGGCGGCGCGCCGTGTCAGTCCCTTGGCGCGGGCCGTGCGCACGAAATCCTCGTTCATCACCTCAAGCACGGCAGAGCGGGTGACGCGGGTGAGCACGCCTGCCTGCGGCAGCGCGAGGGCAATGGCCGGCAGCAGCAGAGCCTTCAGCGCCGGACCAATCCCGGCCTGCCAGCCGGGAAAGCCGCCCGCCGGCATCCAGCCGAGACCGATGGAAAAGGCGAGCACCAGCAGAAGCCCGACCCAGAAGCCGGGCACGGCGATGAACAGTTGCGACAGCACGCCCGCAGCATAATCGAAGCCTCGATTGCGCCTTGCGGCGGAGGCAACGCCAAGCGGAATGGCGATCAACATCGACAGGATGATCGCCAGGATCGCCAGCGGTATGGTCACCAGTAGACGCTCGCCAATCAGGCCGGCCACCGGCACGCCGTAGGTATAGGAGCGGCCGAGATCGCCCGTCAGCGCGCCGGCCAGCCATTGCAGGTAGCGCAGCACCAGCGGCTGATCGAGGCCCAATTCATGGCGCAAGGCCGCCAGAGTATCGGGGCTCGCCGAGGTGCCAAGCATGATTGCGGCGGGATCACCGGGCAGCACGTCCATCAGCAAAAAGATCAGGATCGAGACGCAAGCAAGCGTCAGGATCAGGCCGCCGAGCCGCCTGAGAATGAGGGCAGACATAAGTATTTCCTTCCTGCGCGGCGCCAGCGGCAAGCTAATGCTGCCGGCCGCCGGTCAGTCCTCCCAATGCACCTCGGTCAGGACATTGGCGGGGATCGGCTCGTTTTCCCACAAGCCCTTGATCTTCTTGTTCCAGACCCCGAGCTTCGGCATGACGAACAGGTAAAGCGCCGGCACGTCTTCCGCCAGAATCTGCTGTGCCTGACCATAAAGCTTTGCCTGGGCCGCCGGATCTGACGTGACCTGAATCTTCTTGATCGTCTCGTTGAAGACAGGGTTCTTGTAGTTGAAGTAATAGGGGTCGCGGCTGTAGATATCGATATCCATTGGCTCGGCATGGGCAACGATGGTCATGTCGTAATCCGTACCCTTGAAGACGTCGGAAACCCATTTGCCCGGAAATTCCGTCGGCTGGATCGTCATGGTCACGCCGATTTCCGCCAACATGGCCTGCATCACCTCAGCGCTGCGCGGCGCGTAAGACATCTGCGGCGTCTTGATGGTGAAGCTGAAACCGTTGGGATAACCGGCCTCTGCCAGCAGTGCCTTGGCCTTCTCAGGATTGTAAGGCAGGACCTTGGTCGTATCGATATATCCGGGGTCGTTCGGCGTGTAATGGCTGCCAATCACGGTGCCATAGCCGGACCAGGCACCTTCAACGAGCGTCGCCCGGTCGACGGCCATCATCAGTGCCTGGCGCACGCGCTTGTCGTTGAAAGGCTTGCGGGCATTGTTCATGCCAGCCACCACTTTAAGCTCGGTATTGCCGATCACCGTCGCCAGCTTCGCCTCGTCCTTGAAACTGTCCATCAGTTCAGGCGCGGTAAATTCCGGGAAGGCATCGATATCGCCCGATTTCAGCGCTGCGGCCTGGGCCTGCGGATCAGGGATGAAGCGGAAGGTGACCTTGTCGAGGCCAAGCTTGACTTGCTTGTCCCAATAATCAGGATTGGCGGCGAGTTCGACCCGGTCGCCTTTCGCCCAACTGACGAATTTGAACGGGCCAGTACCGATTGGATTGGTTTTGTCATCGGCAGCGCTCTTCGGCGCCACCATGACCGAAGCCGGCCAGCCGAGCCAGTAGAGCAGCGATCCAGTCGGCTCCTTCAGTTTCAGCACGAGGGTCGCCTTGTCGGGCGTCTCAATGCTCTCAATCTTGCTGTAAAAGCGCTTCTGGGGATTGGTGCTGTCGGTGCCGCGCGCGCGGTCAAGGGCGAACTTCGCGACGGACGAATCGAATTCCTCGCCATCGTGGAATTTGACGCCTTCCTGCAGCTTGAACGTATAGGTCAGTCCGTCGGGCGAAATCTCCCAGGATTTTGCCAGTTGCGGCACGACCTTGCCGTCCTTGTCGATGGCAACCAGTCCCTCGAACACATTCTGCCAGGTGACCTGGCCAATGGCCACGGGTGCAGCAACCGTTGGATCAAGGCCCGTCGGCTCGATATTCATGCCGAGTTTGAGCGTAGTCTGCGCCGACCAGGCGAGATCAGGCGATATGAGCGACAGCGCCGTTGCACCAACCATCGCCGCAACCGTAGCAGCCATCGAACGGCGCAAAGCCATCGGCGTGAAAACCCGTGATTGAACCATCGTCATTCCCCTTGGTAAACGCTCGTTAGCCCGTGTGACCACGGATGGCGCATTGGTAAAAATACTGTCATCTCGCAGGCGCCCACACAATGCGGTTTTTTGTGTGAGCCGTGCAGCGAAAAACGTTACACTGCATGGATCATCTGCTCCCGCATGAAACGATCTATGGCATCCACCAGTTTCGAAGCCGCGAAAGACAGCTGCCGGTCTCCCGCCACGCAAAGATCAATTGGCGTGCGGATACCGGCGCCGCCGGCGACCGGAATCACGACCAGATCGCCAGCGCGGCGCTCACGCGCCACCGTCTGGGCCGGCAGCAGCGTCAGCGCCGCACCGCGCAGCACCAGTTCGCGCTGCATTTCCAGCGATCCCGTGACAAAGACCGGATCGAGAACCTGCCCGGCCTTGCGAAACCAGGCATCGAAAGCGCGGCGCGCGCCATAGGAGGCATCCGGCACCGCCAGAGGATAGGTGGCAAGCTGCGCAATAGTGATCTCTTTCAGCTGTGCTGCCGGATGATGGCTGGCGGCAATCACGTCATAGACGATCTGCGCCCGCGACCGGACCTTTGTCGCCGCATCCGGCTGCGAAAACAGCGTCACCGCAATGTCCGCCCTGGCGCTCGAAAGCGCCTCGATCGCCTCGCTGGCGCTGGCGATTGTCACCGAAAACCGGATATTGGGATAGACGAGGCTGAAATCCGCGAGCGCCGGGGCCAGTAGATTGGCAACCGTCGCGCCGCTCGCCTGGATATGCACATGGCCCCGCTTCAGCCCCTGCAAGTCGTCGATCAGTTGGTTGACGTGGTCCAGCTCACGCAGCGTTTTGCCGGCCCGCGCTGCAAGCAACTCCCCCGCCGCCGTCAGCTGAATGCCACGGCTGGAGCGCTCGACCAGCGTGGTGCCGAAAAAGTGTTCGAGCTGATCGATCTGCCGGGCAAGCGCCGTTGGCTGCACATTCAGCCGCTCGGCGGCGGCCCGCATTGACCGAGTCCGCACCAGTTCATCGAAATAGATCAGCGCTCTTATCTGCATATAGGCGTCCCCGGCTGCTCAGAACTGCCATAGTTTTCCAAGGGTTCCAAGTCCGACCTGTCATCTGCCACAGGCTTTCGCACCGTCGTGGTCGATTTCCTGTTCCATTGAGCGCACGCGTTGTACCAGGAAATTGACGCAACTTTCAGCCCAATAAATAGGCGATTTTTTTGTTGACTATATTTTAACCTGGCCCTAGCCTGCTGGATATGAACCCACCGCGCTTGGAAAATCGGCTGCGGCGGAAACGACAGAAGGCCAATGACGGCCGTCTTGTCATCACACATGGCTTTGGTGCCGCAGGCAAATACGCCCCGCCGCCCGTCTTTCAGACGGGCCGGGGCTTTTTTTATGCGCGCTTCAACCGCGCGGATAAGACTGGAGAGTGAATGAGCCGCATATCCGTCCCCGTATCGATTTTGTTTTCCACAACCGGAGCCTACGCGGCACTCGGCCGGGAAGCGGTTGACGGGGCGATGGCGGCGATTGCCGAGATCAATGGCGATCAGGAGTCTTCCGTCCGGCTGGAGCCGAAGCTATCAGATCCCGGCGGCAGTGCCGAACGCTACGGCCTGATGGCCGAGGCTGCGGTGCGCGACGAAGGTTGCCGTCACATCATCGGCGCCATCACCTCCTGGAGCCGCAAGGAAATCCTGCCGGTTGTCGAGCGTGCCGGCGCCCTGCTTTGGTATGCCTTTCCTTATGAGGGCTATGAAGCAAGCGACAGCGTCATCTATCTTGGCGCCTGTCCCAACCAGCATCTTCTGCCGCTGTTCGAGCATGTCATGCCGAAGGTTGGGCCCCGGCCGCTCATCGTCGGCTCCAACTACATCTGGGGCTGGGAAGTCAGCCGCATCGCCCGCGAGCTGACCGAGGCTGCCGGCGGCCAGGTCGTGGCTGATCGCTACATGCCGCTCGGCTCCACGCAGGTGGATCACCTCATCACCGAGATCCGCCAGAAGCGGCCGGATTTCATCCTCAGTAATCTCGTCGGCCAATCGGCCGCTGCTTTCCTTGCCGCCTATGATGCGCTGCGCCGGGACGATCCGGATTTCGGGCCGGAGCATTGCCCGGTCGTTGCCTGCAATCTGTGCGAGACGGATCTTGCCGTGATCGAGCCAGCCGCCCGCACCGGCCATATCACCACCTCGGTCTATTTTCACGGAGTGGACAGTGCCGACAATGCTGATTTCAAGGCGAAGATGGCGCAGCGCCATGGTCCTGACCGACGGCTGAACGCGACATTCGTGTCGGCCTATGCAGCGGTCACCACGCTGGCGCAGACGATTGCCGATGTCGGCAGCGATCTGCCTGACGCCGTGCGCCATGCAGCAACAGCCCGGCTGTTCCGCACGCCGCTCGGCCCGCTCAAGATCGACCCGCGTACCCAGCACGCCGCTCTGCGTCCGCATCTCGCGGTGTCGGATGAGGCAGGCGCCTTCAATCCATTTCAGAGCACTGAGCGCCCCGTCGTTGCCGATCCCTTTCTCGTGCAGACCCATATGCGGCGCCATGATGACAGCCCGCCAAATCCGCCGCCACAGGGCTCGTCCAAGACCCATTTGACCGGCAGACCGCCTTTGAAGGTGATCAAATGAAACAGGCTGACCGACCCCTGCTTGCCGATTGGCATGCCATCATCCTGCATCGCCCGCATCCTTCCGTCGACGCGCTGAAGCGCCAGTTGGAACTGCTTCATATCCGCGTCACCACCGTCTGGCCGCAGCTGGACGAGACCCACGCCGGCGCCGACATCGTGTTCTTTGACGCCGACATGGGCCATGATGGGCAGTTTCCCTGGCCGAGCGGCTTTGCACCGATGCCGATGGTCGCACTGATCGGATCGGAAACCCCGGGACGGATCGAATGGGCGCTTGCGCAGGGCTCGAATGCGCATCTGCTCAAGCCCATCGGCTCGACCGGCGCCTATAGCGCGCTGTTGATCGCCACCCATGCCTATCGTGCAGCACTCAGCCAGGCGGACGATATCCGCACGCTGGAAAACCGGGTGCGCCAGCGGCCTGTCGTCGTCCACGCCGTGCTCGATCTGCTGCGCCAGGGCGCGGGCAGCGAGGAAGAGGCCTGGGCGAGGCTGCGGCGGGTCGCCATGGACTGGGGCATGACCATTGAGGATGCCGCCGAAGCGATCTGCCGCAAGGACCGTCATATCGGCAGCTTTCCAACCCGAAAATCCAACTGAATCAGAATGACCATTAAAGGAGTGCATTGCGTGTCTATCGTGGAAGGTTTCGCGCCCTATGGCGACTATCAGACCTGGTACCGGATCACCGGCGACCTCACCTCCGGCAAGCCGCCACTGATCGTTGCCCATGGCGGCCCTGGCTGCACCCATGACTATGTCGATAGCTTCAAGGACATCGCCGCCACAGGCCGCGCCGTCATTCATTATGATCAGGTCGGCAATGGCAAATCCACGCATCTGCCTGACAAGGGCGGGGATTTCTGGACCGTCGACTTCTTCAAGGCGGAACTGCACAACCTGATCGACCATCTCGGCATCCGCGCCGGCTACTGCTTGCTCGGCCAGTCCTGGGGCGGCATGCTGGGCGCCGAATTTTCAGTCGATCAGCCGGCGGGCCTGAAGGCACTCGTCATCGCCAATTCACCGGCATCGCTGCCGACCTGGGTGGCGGAAGCCAACCGGCTGCGTAAGGAATTGCCTGATGACGTACAAGCCACACTGTTGGCCCACGAACAGGCCGGCACCACCGACAGCGACGAGTATATGAAGGCAACCGACGTCTTCAACCAGCGCCATGTCTGCCGCATCGTGCCGATGCCGCCCGAGGTGCAGCGCACCTTCGACGCCATTGCCGCCGATCCGACCGTCTACCACACCATGAACGGTCCGAACGAGTTTCATGTCATCGGCACGATGAAGGACTGGAGCATCGAGGGCCGGCTGTCGACCATCAATGTGCCGGTGCTGCTGATCTCGGGCCACTTCGACGAGGCAACCGTGGCTTGCGTCCAGCCTTATGCCGACGAGATCCCTGACGTGCGCTGGAGGATTTTCGAGCACTCCAGCCATATGCCGCATGTCGAGGAGCGCGAGGCCTGCATGGCCGTCGTCGCCGGTTTCCTCGATGAAAAGGCTGCTTAATTCCAGACCATCAAAGCGGCCGCGACAAGAGCCGCAGACCTGCCCCAAAACCCAATAACCAGAGGGAATGAACGCAATGACCAGATCCCCAAAAGCCTTAGCATCAAGAGCGGGCGCCTTTATCGCAACCTGCCTTTTGGCCCAGACCGCGCTGACAGCCCCGTCGCATGCGGAAGATCGAGCCGCGTTGATGGCCCAGCATCGCGGCGGCACCATGGTGCTGGCAGCGGTTTCGGCCGCCGGCACCATTGACCCCGCGATCAACTATACCGGGCAGTATTGGCAGATCCTGCAGATGACCAATGACGGTCTCGTCAAGTTCAAGCAGGCGGCCGGCACCGAAGGCTTCAAGATCGTGCCTGACGTGGCCGAAGCCATTCCCGAGCCGCAGGATGGCGGCAAGACCTATGTCTTCAAGATCCGCAAAGGCATCATGTTCTCGACCGGCAAGGAGCTTAAGCCCTCTGATGTCGCGGCCTCCTTCCAGCGCATCTTCAAGGTCAATGGGCCGACGACCGGCAGCTTCTACAATGGCATTGTCGGCGCCGACAAATGCATCGCGGATGCCGCAAACTGCACGCTCGAAGGCGGCGTGATCGCCGACGACGCGGCCGGCACCGTCACCATTCACCTGACCCAGCCGGATTCGGAATTCTTCGACAAGATGGCCGTGCCGCATGCCAGCATCCTGCCAGCCGATACGGCCGCCAAGGACGCAGGCACGACGCCGGTTGCCGCCACCGGCCCCTATATGATCGACAGCTACAACCCGAATGAAAAAATGGTGCTGAAGCGCAACCCGCATTTCAAGGAGTGGAGCGTGGATGCCCAGCCGGACGGCTATGCGGACGAGATCGTCTACCAGTTCGGCATGACCGAGGAAGCCACGATCAATGCGGTCCAGAACGGCCAGGTCGACTGGATGTTCGACACGCCGCCGGCCGACCGCCTGCCGGAACTGGGCTCGAAATATGCCAAGCAGATGCATATCGATCCGCTGGCTGCCTTCTGGTACCTGCCGATGAACACAAATTTGGCACCGTTTAACAACATCAAGGTGCGCCAGGCCCTGAACTACGCGCTGGACCGCGATGCGCTGGTTGGCCTGTTCGGTGGCGAAGCGCTTGCCTCTCCGACCTGCCAGATCCTGCCGCCAGACTTCCCCGGCTACGCACCACAGTGCCTTTATACGAAAAACCCCGGCGAAAGCTGGAGCGAGCCCGATATGGACAAGGCCAAGGCCCTGATCAAGGAAAGCGGCACCGCCGGCCAGAAGGTGACGATCATTGCCGAAGACAATGCTGTCGGACGCGGCATCGGAACCTATGTGCAGAGCCTGCTGAACGAACTTGGTTATGACGCCTCGCTGAAGGCGATCTCGCCGAATATCGAGTTCACCTATATCCAGAACACCAATAACAACGTCCAGCTCAGCGTCACGCAGTGGTACATGGACTATCCGGCCCCGTCGGACTTCATCAATGTGCTGCTGTCGTGCGACAGCATCCATCCGGGCAGCGATGCCTCGATCAACATTGCTGGCTACTGCAACAAGGACCTGGACAAGCAGATGCAGGATACGATGGCGCTCGCCATCAAGGACCCTGACGCAGCCAATGCCAACTGGGCGAAGATCGATAAGGCCTTCATGGAACAGGCACCGCTTGCCCCGCTGTTCACGCCGAAAAGCGTCAACTTTACCTCGGCCCGCCTCGGCAACTACCTGTTCAACAAGCAGAACCGCTGGGTGGTCTCGCAGTCCTGGGTGAAGTGACAGCGCATATAATCCTAAGCGCGTGAAACCCCTCCCCAACCCTCCCCACAAGGGGGAGGGAGTTAACCCGCCGCAACGTCCTCGTCTTGCTTTTTAGTTCGACGGCGTCAAGACTCTTCTCCCCCTTGTGGGGGAGATGGCCGGCAGGCCAGAGGGGGTTTTCCGAAGTTACCAATGGCCCTCCCCCTTGTGGGGAGGGTCGGGGAGGGGTCATTCCCAACGCCCCTCCCCATCCCCCGATTGATCGAGCGTGAAGAGAATGCCGATGAGTGATGTGCCTGATGGCATTGCCAGCCATGCCCAACCCTATCAAGAGCCCGAACCACAGGCGGCCCGGAAAGCGGGCGGCAACAGTCCGTGGCGGCGCGCATGGCGGCTGCTTGTCCGGGACAAATCAGCGATTGCTGCCGTCTTGGTGCTGCTTGTCATCATCGCGTCGAGCCTGGCGGCTCCGCTTTATGCCTCGTTTATCTCGGGTACCGATCCCTTCCGCTCCAACCTCAGCGGCAAGATGACCATCGATGGCCAGCGGGTGAAGATCATGCAGGCTTCTACCGAAGGCCTAGGTCTCGGCGTCACGCCTGTTGGCCCGACCTTTCGTGGCCCCTATTTTCTGGGCGCTGATAGCCAGGGCCGGGACGTGGCGGCACGGCTGCTCTATGGCGGTCGCAATTCGCTGCTGATTTCCGCCTCAGCTACCCTAATCTGTCTGGTGGTGGCCGCAATCGTCGGGATTTCGGCCGGCTTTTTCGGCGGCGCGACCGATATGGTGCTCTCGCGCATTCTCGATATTCTCTGGGCCTTTCCGGTCTATCTCCTGGCGATATCGCTATCGATCGTGCTGATTTCGCAGGGCATCACCATCGGCCCTATCACCATTAATTCCAGCAGCTTGCTGCTGCCGATCGGCATTATCGGCATCATCTACGTGCCCTATGTCGCGCGGCCTGTGCGCGGCCGGGTGCTGGCGCTGAAGAACAGCGAATTCGTGCTGGCCGCTATCGGCCTCGGCATTCCCAAATGGCGCATCCTTTTCAAGGACATCCTGCCGAATGTCTCGACAACGCTGATCGTCTTCATCCCGCTGATGATGGCGCTCAATATCATCACCGAATCCGCGCTGTCCTTTCTGTCCATCGGCGTGCAGGCGCCGGATGCCAGCTGGGGTACGATCATTCAGGATGGCCAGGGCCTGCTCTATACCCGCCCGCTGGTGGCGCTGGCGCCCGGCATCGCCATCGTGCTCAGCGTTCTCGCGCTCAATGTTCTCGGCGACAGCGTGCGTGACGCGCTCGACCCGCGCACCAAAGTGATTTGAGGAGCCATCAGATGGTCTACGCCCTCATTCAACGGTTCGCCCAGATGATCTTCGTGCTGTTCGGCATCTCGGCGCTGGTCTTTTTGATTTTCTTCGCCACACCGGGTGCCGATCCCGCAGCCCGCATCGCCGGACGCAACGCCTCGCCAGAGACCGTGCAGGCGATCCGCAAGGAGTTCGGCTTCGACCGGCCCTTGCCGGTACAATACGGGATCATGATGAAGCGGCTGTTCATCACCCAGGATCTAGCCTCCTTCGTCAACAGAGGCATGAAGGTCGTGCCGGAAGTGACGGCCGCAGCACCTGTCACCCTTTCGCTTGTCCTAGGGGCCTCCGTGCTCTGGGTGATCGGCGGCATCGCGGTCGGCGTCGTCGCCGCCCTTGCCCGCGACACAGCCCTCGACAGAGGCCTGATGGTGCTGGCGCTGATCGGTGTCTCCATGCCGGTCTACTGGCTGGGCGAAGTGATGAACCTGCTCTCCCAGAACAGGTTTCACGACACGATCTTCTTCTCCTGGGTGCCGGCACTGGGCTACAAGCCGTTCTTCACTGACCCGGTCGGCTGGTTCAAGACGCTGATCATCCCATGGATGACGCTCGCTGCTCTCTATATCGGCATCTATGGCCGGGTGCTGCGCTCAAACCTGGTGGAAGCCTATCAGGAGGATTTCATCCGCACCGCCCGTGCCAAGGGGCTGAGCCCCTCGCGTGTCATGCTGCATCACGCGCTGCGCAACTCGCTCATTCCCTTCGTCACCATGTTCGGCCTTGATTTCGGGGCGCTGGTCGGCGGTTCGGCCCTGCTGACGGAAGTGGTGTTCGGACTGAACGGCGTCGGGCGGCTGACCTATCAGGCGCTGCTCAATCTCGATCTGCCGATGATCATGGGCACTGTCATCTACGCCTCCTTCTTCGTCGTCATCGCCAACGCCCTGGTCGATGTCGTATACGTGCTGATCGATCCACGCGTGAGGGGGAGCTGATCATGACCCAGATAGACCAACCCCTGCTGCTCGACGTCAACGGCCTCAGCGTTTCCTTCGCCACCGACCGTGGCTATGTACGGGCCGTGCGCGACGTGTCGTTTTCGGTGCGTGAAGGCGAAATCCTGTCGATCGTCGGCGAATCCGGCTCCGGCAAGTCGGTGACGCTGCAGTCCTTGCTCGGCCTGCACGATCCGAAAACCACCCGCGTCGACGGTACGGTTGCCTTTCGTGGCCAGCGCATCCTCGAAATGTCGGCCCGGCAGATGCGCCGGCTGCGCGGCAAGGAAATCGGCCTGATTTCTCAAGACCCGATGACGGCGCTGAACCCGGTAAAAACGATCGGCTGGCAGATTGCCGAACAGATCCGCGCACACGAGCCTGTTTCAGCGCGCGCCGCGCGGCTGCGGGCCATAGAGCTCCTGGGCGAAGTCGGCCTCTCCAATCCCGGCGAGGCAGTGGACCGCTATCCGCATCAATTGTCCGGCGGCATGCGCCAGCGCGTCGTCATCGCCATGGCGCTGTCCTGCAGCCCGGCGCTATTGGTTGCGGACGAGCCGACCACGGCGCTTGATGTTACGGTGCAGGCGCAGGTGCTGGATTTGCTGATCCGGTTGCGCAAGGATTTTGGCTCGGCCATCATCCTCATCACCCATGACATGGGCGTGGTCGCCGAAGTCGCGGATCGGGTGGCGGTGATGTATGCGGGCCGCATCGTCGAGCGCGGCACCACAGACCAGATCTTTTCCGCGCCCATGCATCCCTATAGCTGGGGCCTGATGGCGTCGATCCCGCCGCTGTCAGGGCCACGCCTCGACCGGCTGAAATCTATTCCCGGCATGCCACCGACACCCGACAGCTTGACGGAAGGCTGCGGCTTTGCCGCCCGCTGCGCCTTTGCGCGTGCGGCATGTGCCGAGCACCCGCCCCTGCGCCGCCAGGACGGCCAAGCTGCCCTTTGCGTGCTTGAGGACGGCGAGCGCGAAACGCTCCGCCAGGAAATTTTGCCGCTGGAGACCATGGCATGAGCGATAGATCCACCACCGCCCCCCTGCTCTCCACCAAGGCGCTGACCAAGACCTTTACCGTCGGCAAGACCATGCGTCCCGGCTCCGGAAAGCTGCTGCGCGCCGTCGAGGAAATCAGTCTTGACGTCTATCCCCGCGAAACGCTTGGCCTGGTCGGCGAATCCGGTTCCGGCAAATCGACACTCGGCCGATGCCTGACGAGGCTTTATGACGTCAGCGGCGGCGAATTGCATTTCGACGGCGAGGACATCACCAAAGCCAAGGGGCAGAGCCTAACCTCCGTGCGCCGGCGCATGCAGATGATCTTCCAGGACCCATCCGCCTCGCTCAATCCGCGTCGCCGGGTGCGCGACATGCTGGGCGAAGTCCTGCGCGTTCACAAGATCCGCGAAGGCAAGGCCGTCGAGGATCGGCTGGCCGAACTGATGGATCTCGTCGGTCTGCGCCGCGACTACCTCGATCGCTATCCGCATGAGTTTTCCGGCGGTCAACGCCAGCGGATCGGCATTGCCCGGGCGCTGGCCGTCGAGCCGAAAATGATCGTCGCCGACGAACCGGTCTCGGCGCTCGATGTATCCGTGCAGGCGCAGATCGTCAATCTGTTCAGCGACCTGCGCGACCGCCTCGACCTCACCTACGTCTTCATCGCCCATGATCTTGCCGTTGTGCGGCAGGTGTCGACGCGGGTGGCGGTGATGTATCTCGGTTCCATCGTGGAGATCGGCGAGACCGACGCGCTCTATGCCAAGCCAAGCCACCCCTATAGTCAGGCGCTATTGTCCGCCATTCCGCAGCCGCACAAGCGGGATCGGCGCGAGCGCATCCTGCTGTCGGGCGAAATCCCGAGCCCACTCAATCCGCCGCAAGGCTGCAAATTCTCCACCCGCTGTCCTTATGCCAAGGACGTCTGCCGTTCCCTTCGACCGCCACTGATCCCGGTGTCGGGCGAGCGGAAAGTCGCCTGCCATTTCCCGCTGGATTGAGCCGAAAACCGGCTCCCATTTTTCGGTCCGATGCTTGAGGAGGACGCCCATGTGCATTGCCTGCAACCATACCATCCACCGTGCCCAGCACCATCTGGGCTGGAATCGCGATTTCGAACCGGCGCTGGTCGCAAAGCCCGGCGAGACGATCCTGTTTGAATGCATGGATTCCTCAGGCGGCCAGATCGGCGCCGATGCAACGCTGGAGACGCTGGCCGCGCTGGACTTCGCCCGGATCAATCCTGTCTCCGGCCCTGTCTACATAGAGGGCGCCATGCCGGGCGATGTCGTCAAGGTGACGCTGCGTAAGTTCCATCCGTCAGGCTTCGGCTGGACCGCGAATATTCCGGGTTTCGGCCTGCTGGCTGATCAGTTCAAGGACCCGGCACTGCATCTGTGGCATTACGACGCCCAGTCGCTGACCCCGGCGCTCTACGGCCCAGGCGGCAAGGTACCGCTGAAACCCTTTGCCGGAACGATTGGGCTGGCACCGGCCGAGCCCGGCCTGCATTCCATCGTGCCGCCGCGCCGGGTCGGCGGCAATCTCGATATCCGCGATCTGTCGGCCGGCGTGACGCTCTATCTTCCCGTCGAAGTCGAGGGTGGCCTGTTTTCCGTTGGCGATACCCATGCCGCCCAAGGCGATGGCGAGGTCTGCGGCACGGCCATCGAAAGCCGGATGGATGTGGAATTGACGCTGGATCTCGTCAAGGGCATGGCTCTGCAGAGCCCGCGCTTTACCGTCACCGAACCGGTGACCCGCCATCTCGACGGCGCCGGCTACGAGGTCACGACCGGTATCGGCCCAGATCTTATGACCGGTGCCCGTGAAGCGGTGATGCGCATGGTGGACCTTCTCGCCGCCGACCACGGGCTATCGCCAGTCGATGCCTACCTGCTATGCTCGGTCTGCGGCGATCTGCGCATCAGCGAAATCGTTGACATGCCGAACTGGGTCGTCAGCTTTTATTTCCCGCGCATCGTGTTTGCCTGATGCTTCCACGGCGGGGCAAGAACAAGCGTTCTCGCCCCAGGACCTTATCACAGCGAGGTCAATAGCTTACCGCCTTGTTCTAAGCTGTCGCAGCTGCCGGCATATTCGTAAGGGAAGACCGAGAAGGCACGGTTTTCCTTATAGAGCATGTCGACCACTTCGATGAGGCGGGAGACATCCTCGGCTTCCGGCAGGAAGTCGGTCGGATAGATCCAGTGGAAAATTCGCTTCAGGCAATAGCCGAGCCAGCCCGAGCCATCCGGCAGGGAGGCGGGCATGCCACCGGCATTGGCAACGGCAAACTGGATGCAGCATGCGGCGGCATTCAGGTTGCAATAGCGATCGGTGAGCGCGTAGAAATTGGCGCTATTGGCGAAGGCGCGGCCCAACCGACCATTTTCCTCACGCCTCACAGCATCCAGCTTGACGATTTCGTCCATGACGCGCTCGGCAAGCGCAAACTCCTGATCGCTGACCAGCGGTTTCAGCTTGGTCAGCGCGTCCGCAAGACCGGACAGCCCGATATCGTCGCCGTTGGCGGACAGGCCGAGCTTGCCCCAGAGCGGCGGGCCGACCGGGCGGCGGATGTCGTAGATCTCGTCCAGCATCTCGCGCCGCGCCGCATCGAAAGGCTCGTTACGTGCCTTCAGCGCCTTGGCCAATGCCAATTCCATCTGGTTGCCAACCACCCGCATGTTGACGAAGCTGTTGCCGTCAATCAGGCCGTTCATGCCGAAATCCCGCAGCAATTTCTGGAACATGCCCTGGCCAAAGCCGGACCGCAGATAATAACGGGCGCCGATCAATGCCGCCAAGCTCTGAAGCGATTACTCCAGCCGCTTCGGCACAAGATATTTTACAATCGATGAGTAGAGGAAGAGCTGCCTTGGCAGGACCTGCAACAGCCGGGTCGAGGACGCTACAAGGATTTCCGAAATCATCAGGTCGGCATAGACATCGGCGATCTGACGGCGGCTGACGGGCAGTTCGATCAGCTTCTGCCCACCGGCAAGCTGGCGATTGGCGGCAAAACCATAGGCCAGGCGCAGGCCGGTATCGACAGGACCGAGGCTCATGGCGGCAACGCCGAGGCGCAAGGTCTGCTGGGTCTTCAGCGCCACTTCCAGCCCGGCCCCTTCCCGGCCGAGCGCTTGGCTAACGGGCACCATCGCATCCTCGTAGCGCACGCCGCCCAGCGGCAGGCCGCGCACGCCGTAGAGCGGCTCATTCGGAGTGATCCGGTAATTCTTACGGTCGAGTTGGCTGCGGTCAACAATCAGCATCGTGTGGGAGGCAGGCGAGATGGTCTCGTCGGTGCGGGCATGAACCAGCATGGCCCCGGCGCGGTCAGCAAAGCCAATTGGCCATTTCTCACCATTGACCCGGTAAAAATCACCCTCGCGCTCGGCGCTGACCTGATTGGTCAAAAGAAAGCTGCCGTGGCGGCCCTCACTCAAGCCCCAGGACATCGAGCCGCCTGATACAACGAACTTGCCGTAATGACGGATCTGTTCCTCGTTGCCGCAAGCGATAATCGCGAGGTAGCCGATAAAGGGCAGCACTGAGACAGCCGACAGCGTCAGGTCGCGGCGCGCCAGCGCCCGGTACATCTGGGCAGATTCCGGAAAGGAAAACATCATGCCGCCGATACCCTCGGGCACCAGCCAGCGGCTTACGCCCTCGCCGGCCAAGGCATCGTAGGGACCGACCGGAAAGCGCTCGGCCTCGTCATCGACCATGATCTCGGTCACGGAGACCGGCGAACTCGGGTCCCAGGGATCGCCCAAAGCGAGGTCGAGCTGCCGCAAGGTCTGCATGACCTCGGCCGAGCCTTTTTTCTTGACGTCCGGAAACAGCATAAGAACTCCTAATCAAAATTATCGCATAAAACCTTGGCATGGCCCGAAAGGGCCATCTGAAAAGCATCTCATGAAAGAGTGCCTGGCGGTGACGGACAGAGGAACCAACCCATCACCGCCAGGCGGACACGAGGCAGACAGATGCAAACGCATCGGGCCTTCGTATCAAACCGCAAGCCGCTGTTCTCCCTCGCCTAACGCGGCGTCGCCTGTGCAGAAGCGTTCGAGCGCGGTCCAGCCTTGTTCAAAATACCGATCTTCGCCCGAGAACTGATAGCGGTCTTCGGCCAGGAGGCGTTGCAGCATATAAGGCAGCAGCGCGTCGCCGCCTTCGGCCAGCGCCGTCAGCGTGCAACAGGAAACGCCGTAGAGCCTCGCAAATTGGGCACCGGCATTGACCGCTTCCGGCCGCTCACCTTGTCTAAGCGCCAAGAGCGCCATCATCCCCTCTTCCAGTGCGGTCAGGCGGGTTTCCGCCTGCTGCAGGGCTGAGACCACATCGTCGGCGCCCGGGAAGACGGAGGCAAAGCGGCTATGCAAACCGGGCAGCAGATCCGTCAGCGGCTCGCCGGCTCGGTTGACCATCGGCACTTTCGACAGCGCCATTGGCGGGCAAGGCGTTGCCGGCGAAAGCTCGCTGCGCAACTGGGAAAACAGCGCATCGGCCAGGGTCGGCTCCAGCTTGGTGCGGCGCTTGGCAAGGCTCGGCAATTGATTGGCGAGAATGCCGAGATTGACCTGCGGATTGATGTCCATGTACTGCGCCACCTCAGCGTCGCGCCGCCATTTTTGCAGGATTGCCGTCACAGGCTCGTCCGCCAGAACGGAGCGAGCACCAAGAGCCGCCATCAGGCTCTCAAAGATCCTGGTGCTGAATTCCTGGGCGATCTGCTTGGCAACGGCCGCAGCCACTGGAAAATGCTGCGGCCGGAAAGAAGCAAAGCGTGCCGCCGAGCGGGCGACGGCATCCATTACCCGGTAATCGGCATAGGCCCCCGCGAGCAGCATTTTCTGGTGCGGATGGCCGCCATTGTCCTGCCCGACGATTTCGGCCTGCACGAGCTTCAGCGCATTCTCGCAGGGTCCGAGCATGGCGCCTATCGACAGCAGCTTGATGACGGATTCCGCCCGGAATACCAGCTCGATCCCCTCGCCCTCGCCGCCGATGCGGTTGGCGGCGTTGACGCAGACCAGATCGAGATCGACATCGGCAACATCGATGCCACGCATGCCTGTCAGTTCGGCTCTCGGATGCGGCTGGGTGGATTCGAACTGCGGCTGGCGGTCGACCATGAACAGCGAGAAGGCCGCCGGGCCATCGGCGCCGGTCCTGGCCAGCAGCACCAGCGCCCGTCCCCGCTCCGCCTGGCCCACAAGCCATTTGCGGCCGTTGACGATGTACCAATCCGTTTCGCCCTGGCGCTCGGCCGTCGTTGCATTGCGCATCAGGTCGCTGCGGATGCCGGGCTCGTTGACGGCAAGACCAACGGTCTGGCCGGCGAGCAGCCAGTTCGACAGCATCTGGCGCTGGGCCTCGCTGCCGGCGATGTCGAGCACGGAAATCGAGCCGATCGAATACATCATCCGTGGCATGAGCGAGGGATTGCGCCCGGCCAGAAGCCGGGCGAGGCTGAGAATGGCTTCCAGATCGACCAGTTCCCCGCCGGTGTGCCAGGCGGCGGGGATGAGTTGGCGCACAAAGCCGGTGGCGTCCAGCGCCGCCGCCTGCTGGTCGAGACGGTCGCCGACAAGGTCAGCCTTGACGGCGGTTGCGTAGGAAAACGGCTGCTCGTCCTGCAGGGGATCGCCGAGCACGGCCTGCAACTTGTCGAAATAGCTATCGGTTCTGGTCATAGCGGCGCGATCTCGTAGGATAGAGGGGTCGGGAACCGAATGCCGGCCATGGCGAGCCAGTGCAGCCGGGTTTCAAACGCCGCGCCCTGCAGCAGGTGAAGGGCGACATCCACCACATGCCGGCCTTCCGGCTGCTCCAGATAAGAGCCGGCGGTCCAGTCGTTGAAGTCACCGATCGCCGGTCCGCTCCAGATCTGGTAATCCATCTGCCGGCTCTCGTCGCCGGCATTGGCCCAATGGGAGGCCTTGCCAAGATAGGCACGGAATACCAGCGCCATCTTGCGCTTCGGATCGGCCTCGGCTTCGGTGACCTGTTTCGGGTCGCGGCCGATGAAATAATCGGCGGTCATCTGCCAGACTTCGGCGAGGCTCTGCTTGAACAGCTTCTGCTCCAGCTCCTGCACGACAGATGCGGGCAGTGCCTCAAGACTGTCATAGCGGCGATAGAGATCGTAGAGCATTTTGGCACGGCTGGCGAACAACGTGCCGCGCTTCAAAACCTGCAATTCCACCCCGAGCTCGAACATGTCGGCAGCCGGCGCCATGGTCGTGTCGGCAAAGCTGCATTTGGCAAGCAGTGCGCGTACCGCCGGCGATGAGCCGGATTCCTGGCAGGCCTGGTTGACCGAGCCGGTCACGATATAGGCAGCACCCGCCGCAAAGGCGGCGGCAACTGCCTTGGGCGAGCCGAGACCCCCGCCGACGCCAATACGGATCGGCCTGGCATAACCGTTCTTCGCTGCCACCCGTTCGGCCTGCCGCAGCAGGATCGGCAGCAGCACGACCAGCGGTCTGCGGTCGGTATGGCCGCCGGAATCGGCCTCGGCGGTAATGTCGTCGGCCATCGGCACCAGCCGCGCAAGCTCGGCCTGTTCGGCCGTGATCGCGCCTTGGGCCAGTAGCTTGGCAAGCACGGCTTCGGACGCCGGCTCCATGAACACGGAGGCGACTTCCGGGCGCGAAACCTTGGCAATCAGCCGGTGGGCGACCACAATCGCGCCGTCTGCCGTGCGCGATAGTCCGAGTGCCCGGTAGCGCACCAGTGCTGGCGTCATGCCCATGAAGGCCGAGGCTTCGACAATGGTGACGCCGTAGCGCAGGAGAATATCGATCAACCCGTTTTCCATGGCCGGTTCGCTCGGGCTATGGATCAGGTTGACGGCAAACGGTGCGCCATTGACGGCAGAGGTGATCTTGGCAAGCGCCTTGTCCACCTGTTCCAGCCGCACGCCACCGGCGCCGTAGCTTGCCAAGAGCCCTTGGTTTGCCAGTGCGATCACCAGATCGGCAGAGGCGATGCCATTGGCCATGGCGCCGGCCATATAGGGATAGCGCACGCCGTAATCTCTGAGAAAGGCGGGATTGCCGAGCCCACTCGCCGGCAGCGCCGGATAGTGGCAGAGCGTGGCGACCCCTGCCGGTACCGGATCGATGGCCCCGGTCACGCCCAGCTTTGCGCCATCGCTGACGATGGAGCCGGGCCGGTCGAGCTGCTGCAAGTGTCGGCGGATGGAGACGGCATCCCAGACGATGGCGGGAATGGCGTCCTTGTCGTGAATTCGTGCATTGATCGTCATCACATATCCTCCTAGGCAGCCTTGATGGAAATGCTCATCGACAAGGCTTCGTAGATACGCAGCCGGTCGTTGAACAAATCGGTATCGGCGATCACCACCAAGCCCTGGTCCTCGCGGCGGATTTCCTTGATATGCACTTCGAGATTCATGTGCTTGTCGGTGCGCTGCAACTGGCCGCGGTAGCGCCAGACAACAGGCACGCCGACGGCGATGCCAAAGCGCGGGTTTTCGATGCCCGCATCAAGGCCGGCGCGGATTGCGAACAACTGCATGGATTGCAGGATTGCCTCCAGGCCGAGCGAACCGGGCATGACCGGATCGCGGTGGAAGTGGTTGGTGAAATACCACTCGCCGGCATGGATCGCCCGCTCGCCCTTGACATAGCCCAGCCCGAACTTGCCGCCTTCGCGGGCAATCGTCGCCTTGTGGAGCAGGCGGAAGCGATGGCCGGGCGGCAGGCGCCAATAAGGCTTGTCCTGACTGCCCTCGAACAGACCGGCGGAGGTCGGGTTTAGGAGATCGATCTCTTCGGTCTTGGCGCCGTTGTCCTCCAGCCAGAAGCGGCTGAGCTTGCCCTGGTCGAGGCCAAGCTGGTTTTCCAGTGCTTTCGCCGTGAAGTAACCGAAGGAGGACTGGCCCTGGTAGAAAGGCTGACCATCGACCTTCAGATTGAAGTCGAAACTCTGCAGGATCGAATCCGGCACCAAGGCATTGCTGAGCAGTTTCTGGCTGTGGCGGATCGTCGTGCCGCGCACATCGGGATCGGAGAGATAGACCGCCGTGCCATCGAGATTGCGGATCGAATATTCCCGGTCAGGATATTTCAGTGTCGGTCCCAGCGCATAGCCATTGAGGATTGCCGCCTGCAGCGCCGATTCCAGCACCACGAAATTCGGAATGTGCGGGTGGCTGTTCTCCTTGAAATACCAGCTGTCGGCGGCGGCATCGTATTCCGTATCCATGACGGCGCCGACCTTGATGTCGTTGCGCTTGCCCGTCGTTTCCAGGCAGCGGTCGACGAACTGGAAGCAGCCGTTCGGGATATGCGGTCCCCGCAGCTTTTCGCCATAGATGGCAAATTCCGGCCCGAGACCTATGCGCAGCTCGCCCTTGGCGGCGTGATGCATGCTGAGTTCGTTCAACACCACCTTTTCGCCGTCCTTAGTCTTGCGGCCGCTGAACCAGTTGGGGTCGCCGAAGCTGGGCTCGATAGATGCGCCGGGCTTTTCCACGACCTGCAGGCCGAGATTGTGCAGCCGCACCAGTGCCTTGCCCTCGTCGTCATAGACGATCACGTCTGCAACCACGTAAGGCCGGGGCAGCAGGCCGCTTTCCTGGATATAGAGCTTGTAATGCACTTTCTTGATCGCGCCCGGGATGTCGCGCGGCACGGTGATATGGCTGCGGGCCGTGATCTGCATGGACCGGTCGGTGACGGGCTCGAAGACGCCATCGGCAAAGCAATGGTGCATGCCATTGGCGATCAGATAGACCTTGAGCAGCTGGGTGGCACCTTCTGCGACCAGCGAACCCGGCACGACCGGATCGTCGACAAAATGGGCGTTGTAATACCAGCCAGTGGCATCAAAGCTCTTCTCGGCCTCGACCACATAATGCTCGCCCTGCCAGGAGCCCAGATTGGTGACCCGGTCGACCATTAGCAGCATTTCCGGCGGCAGGGCGATCGAGGTGCCGCTTTCGGGATGTTGGAACCGGAGGCCGAACACATCGGCGATCCTGCCCTCGGACAGCGCGACGAGATCGGCTTTCTCCAGCGTCTCACGGCTGCGCGGCAGGAGCGGCTTGACCAGTTCCAAGGGGGCTGCCGGAGCCTGCTTGATCAGCACACCACCATTGGCCTTAAGCTCGTCCGGGGAGAAAAAGCCGGCACAACCGTTCTTCAGTTCGAACAGCTTTTCGCTGCCGACATAGGCGTCATAGCTGAAGAAGAAGACAAGACCATCGCCCTGCCAGACGAAGCGCTCGATGACGATGTCGAAGCGCAGCGTATCACCGGCACGTGGCAGCCGGCCCATGAACTTCAACTGGCCATCGAGAAGCCGGTATTTGCGCACGCCCTTGTTCTTGAAATCGATGCCGAGCAGTGCCACCAGCAGCAGCACCGCCTGTCCGGATTCCGAGGCAACGCCGGGAGACATCTGGCCGTCAGTGAGATACCAGGCATCAGCAGGAATATCGTATTCCGTCACCATCGAGCAGCGTTCGTATTTACCGAATTCCGCCGTGGTGCTGATAACGCGGGAGACGAAGAAATAGGGTGGCGCCGGCAGCCGGACCCGCACCGGATTGGCATCGATCGAGGCAAATTGCGGGCCGAGGACATCGGCAACCTTGCCGGTCGCGTAGGTCAGCAGGTCTTGTTCGTCGAACAGCCAGCCTTTGTCCTGCTTTTCGCTCCGCGCTACGGCCGCTGCCTGAGCAACCGGTACAGGCGCGACCGGAGCCGGAGGCACTACCACCGGGCTTGCCGCAACGGGTGCCGGACGCGGCCGCTCGATTTCCACCACGGGTGCTGCGTCGATGGTCGGGCCCTTGGCCGTGCTGCGGCGTTCGCCGATAGCGACGGTGGAGGCGGTTGCGTGCTGGCGCCAGAGGCTGACCAGATCGGACTGAGTTTGCAGGAAAGTCTGGTGGCCGAGCCGCTGGCGCTGCAGGAAGGCTTCCACGGCCTGTGCAATGCGCTCGGACTGATCCTGGCTGACGGTGGTGTTCTTGGCCATGACGGGGTGTTCCGCTTCGACAGAGTTCAGGGAAAGGGGGACGAGAGCCGGCGCAGCCGTGGCCGGCTCAAGGGCTAGATCAGCGTCAACCGCGTAAGCATCGAGCGGTGCTTCGATCTCGGCAGCAGCCTCGACGTGCGCTGGCATCTGGATGTCCGGCAAAGCCACGGTTTCCACAGGCAGATCGGCACCGGCATGATCAGGGGCGCCAACCGGTGCAGTCGTCGACAGACCAGCGGCCAGGAAGGCCGGTGTTGGGCCCCAGACCACCGAAGGGATCGTCGGGGCGTTAGGCTGGCTTGCCGTCGCAACTGTAATGGGCCTCACTGTCAGAGGCCTTGCGGTTTCGCTGGCCGTGGCATGCAGCGGCTTGCCGCCCGGTTGCAGGCTGATGACGGTCTTTGAGCGAGGAGCCGGCTCCGCCGGGACAAGGCTTGTGAGATCGACGACAACGCCGTGCGACACCAGCCGCGCCAAGGCCGCCAGCAGGCTGCGGCCATCTTCGGCCCCGCGCTGGTTGAGATTGATCGACAGATGATCGCGTCCGGCAAGGCAAGCGCCAACCCAGCGGGCGCAGGTGGCGGACGGGCCGCATTCGATGAAGATGCGGTAGCCGTCATCATAGGCCTTGTCGACCAACCGGGCAAAATCCACCTGCTGGCACATGACATCGGTAATGGTGCGCGACAGGCCCTCGCGGCTGAAATCGCTCATCAGTCCATAGGTCGATGTCGTGTAGAGCTGCAGCCCCTCAGGCGGCGCGAAGGTCGGATGATCGTGCAGGGCCGAGATATGATCCGCCACCCGCCGCAGCAACGGCACATGCAGCACATGCGAGACCGGACTGCGATAGGCGGCATAACCGGCAAGCTGCTTGACCACGGCACTGACGCCATCAGGCAGGCCGGCAATCATCACTTCCTTCAGTCCGTTGACATGCGTCACGAACACATCCGTGCGCGCATCGACCGCAGCCCGGACCTCTTCGACCGGCGCCAGCAACACATGCGCCGCCCAGACCTTGGTGTCACGCACATCCGCCGGCAGGTCGAAACTGTCGCGCACCACCTGGCGTGGGCCGCCGATGAAGGTTTCAAACAGTGGCAGATCGTTGCGCATCCCATGCTGATCGATCGGCCAAATGCCGTTGGCGAAGAGCATGCTGACTTCGCCCATGGAATAACCGAGCGCGCCTTCAGCCCGCACGCCGAAGCGCTCCCGCAGCAGCGCCGTGTAGATCAGCGCGAAGCCGACGCCGGTCTTCATCATTGCAGCGATATCCTGCTGCATGCCCTCTTCGGCCTGCATCAGCCGCGTCGTCGTGTCCTGACCCGGCTTGTGGCGAGGATAAAGCTGGTCGTGGCAGAGCACACCCGCCGGATCTTCGACGGTCGTCTCAAAAGCCCTCAAACTGTCGGGGTAATGACGCAGCAACGTGCGGCCGAGATGCGGGAAGCTGTTGAAACCGCCGGGATACATGAAGGCGATTTTGCCAGCATTGCCGAGCGGTTTGTCGGTGAAATAGCTGCCGGCCGGGGTCTGGAATTCGGCGCCAGAGCTGTCGCGCAGGAATTTCTGCGCCTGGCGTGCCTCGGTGAGCAGATGCACGCCGTCGCGGCCAGAAAGTACCAGCACTCGCCCCTGCGGACCAACGCCGCCTTGCGCGCCTTGACGCCGAAGCGCGTCCACCTGCAAGGCTTGCCAGGCCGCGCCCTGTTCAAGCGCGGCGATCACCGTATCGAGCACCGCAGACAGCGCCGCACGGCTTTCGGCCATAACAGGCAGGAAGGGCGGCAAATCGGTTTCCGGCTGGCGCACCACCTCGGCGCTTGCCTCCGTCAACCGGAAGGCGGCGTAACTGCCGAACGGGCCGACCGCGCCAACGCCGGCGCTTAAAGGTCGGCTTCGTTCCGCGCGCAACCACGGCACACTCTCCGCCAGAAGCCCGAGACCGGCCTGATCGACCGCCGTGACCAATTCGCTGTTGGCCAGCGCCTCCAGCCAAGTGGGCGGTGTCGCAGGCAGATAGCGACCGGAGAGGCAAAGTGCTGCGCGGATCAGCGCCGCCATCGGCTGGGCAACCTTACAGTGGCCGCTGACATGCTCGACACCGCTGACGACAGCACCGGGCGCATGTGACGCAACCGCCACCAGTTCCGCGCCAAGGCCGCCGACCCTGCCGGCCATGTCGATGAGATCGAGCCGGTAGCCATCGGCAATGGCGCCGAGCGCTACCCCTGCCGCATCGCCGGCACTGGAGTGGCTGATGGCGATCCGGTCGAGCACGGCGTAAGGGGCCGCCGTGGCTTCGACATTTGCCGGTGCCAAAACGATCGCACCAGCGCCGTCGCCAAGCGAGATCGAGGCATCAGGCGTTCCGGCCTGTTCCAGAGCATAGGCCTCTAGCCCGGCATTGAGATCGACAGCCACCACAAGGGCGGCTTCCGCCTTGCCGTCGGCCATCATCAGGCCGGCCTGTTCCACTGCATAGGCAACGCCAAGCATACCTGCCGACAGAGTGAAGACCGGGCCGGTGAAATTCCACTGCGAGGCGATGCGGCTGGCACAGATATTGCCGATATAGCTGGTGATTTCAGTCGAACGCAGCGGCCCGAGCACGGCGCTCTTGCAGGCCTCGATCAGTGCCTGACGCTCGCCGGCATCGAGTTCGACACCCTGGCGAGCCAGCGCCTTGTCGATCCAGTCAGGCACCAGGGTGCGGCCACGACGCAGATGGGCGCTGAGGTCGAGTTCCAATACCACGAGCACGGCAACGGGCCGGGCCGCGCGCTTTTCGCCAACCTGGCCGAAGCCGGCATCGATCAGCGCCTCATTAGCCACCTTCAGCACGAGACCTTGCTGGGCATTGAAAGCCTCGGTCTCGGCGGGCGGAATGCGGTTGCGCAGGAAATCGATGTCATAGCTGTCGATGCAGGCCTGCGGCGGGGCGCTATCGGCTGAGGGCGCACCGCGCCAGCGGCGGCTGGACGGTGCAGACCAGGCAGGGTTCCCGCCAAAAGAGGCTGCCTCGAAGGCTTTGAGGCTGGCAGCACCTCCATAATGAGCGGCCATGCCTCGGATTTCGAGCGGCGGCGGCTGCAGCGCACCGTCTGCGGGCGCAGCATGGCTGGTCCGGTCGTCGGAGACGACCATATGCGCATTGGTGCCGCCGAAACCGAAGGCGGAAATCGCAGCGCGGCGCTGACCGACCGGCGTCGGCCAAGCCTGGTTTTCGACCACCAGTTGGCGTTCCATGCCCGGCGCTTCGATGCTCTGTTGCACCTGGCCAACGCCCGGCGTGGCCGGGATCGTGCCTTCCTGCATGGCCAGGATGACCTTGGCGAGACTGCTCATGCCTGCCACGGTCAGCAGGTGACCGACATTGGCCTTGACGGAGCCGATCAGCGGAAAATGCTGCGCATCGGCGCCGAAGAAGCGTTGCAGCGAGGTCAGTTCCGTGCGGTCGCCGAGTGGCGTGCCGGTTGCGTGGCATTCGACATAGTCGATTTCGCTAGGCTGCACCGTGGTGCGGGCATAGGCGCGCTGATAGGCAAGACGCTGACCATCGGCGTTGGGCACCAGCATATGCTGGCCCGTGCCGTCATTGGAGAGGCCGACGCTCTCAATGATCGCCAGGATGCGGTCGCCATCGCGCAGCGCATCGTCCAGCCGGCGCAGCACCACGACGCTTGCCCCTTGGCCGGTGACAATGCCGTCCGACCTGTTGTCGAAAGGCTGGCTGACGCCGTTGTTGGGGAAGGCCCCAAGGTCGCCGAAGGAGACATGGATCAGCCAGGGGTCTGGCAAGCAGATGCCGCCGGCCAGCATCGCATCCGCCTGGCCGCTGCGCAGATAGGCGGAGGCGAGTTCGATGGCATAAAGCGAGGAAGAGCAGGCCGCATCGAGGCTGAAGCTCGGGCCGCCGAGCGACAGACCGCGCGTGACGGAATGGATGCCGTCCGCGCTCAGTACGCCATGCTCGGCTTTCGGCGGATGCAAGGCATTGTCCGTCAGTGCGCCCTGCGCAAGGCCAAAGCCTTCTTCGAGACCGGCAGCCAACTCCCGTTCCCATACCGGCACGACCGCATTGTTGGAGGCGAAGGTCGGGAAGGTGTAATTGCCGAGCACCAGACCGACGCGGCCAAGATCGACCCGCTCGCCGAGCTGGCTTTCCTGGAGTGCCTCCTGCGCCACCCGGCGGGCGAGCTGCCAGGGCAGGTCCAGCTGCCAGGAGCGGCCATCGGTTTCGCCGGTCGCTGCGGCCACGTCGCCGATCAAGGTGTCGAGATCAATGAAGCCGCCGCGGCGCCAGCGCACCTGATCGACATCGGCAAGATTGTCTTCAAGAAAGAACGGATCGATCCTGAAGTCCTGGACCCCGCCCGTGGAGCGGGAGTCCTGTTTTGCGAGAAGATTGCGCCAATAGCTATCGAGGTCGTTGGCACCCGGAAAGCAGAGCGACAGGGCAGTGATGGCGATCCGGCTCATTTGACGGCCTCGATGGTCTTGGTCGTTTCGGACGCCGGGGCCTCGTTATGCTTCACAGTGGTGGCCACCAACTGCAGCTGGGTGCGGCCGGCAAGGTCGAAGCCAGTCAGATCCCAATCCAGTTCCTGGCTGCGGTTGGCCTTGAGGCGGGCGGCGATCAGCCAATCCGCACCGGGCTCTGGCTTGGTAACGAGGCCTGCCGTGGACAGTCGCATTGGCAGGCTGGCGCTGCCTGCCTCGAGCCTGGTGGCGGCCAACGCCACCTGCAGCACAGCATCACCGGCAACCGCATCGAAGAGACCGCTGTCGGCAAAGCCGTTGCGGGAGGCGCTCAGGCCCACCGGCGGCTGGCTGACGCGGAACAGATAGTTGCCGTCGTCAAGCTTGCGATAGGTGTGTAGCAGTTGCAGGCTCTCGCCGTGGAACAGCGTACCGTCGCTGTAGAAGCCAGCGGCTGAGACCGCGTTATCGAGCGAAGGCAGGGGCTGGCCCGGCAGCGGCGGTGTGAAGGCGGCCTTTCGCATCAGGACATTCTCGGCCTTGTAGCGCGGCCGGCCCGAGGCATCGGTGAGCATCACGTCGAGCCGCGCAGCCTCTGTCGTTTCAGGCCGCAGGGCACTGAGCGACAGTTCGAATTCCCCGCGCCAATCCTTATTGATCACAAGGCCGCTGAGGACGCTGAACCGATCGAAGCCGCTGAAGCTCCAGCCGGGCAGGAGGTTTTCCAGCCCTTCGGCCACGAGCCCCAGCACGAAGGCGGCAGGCACGACCGGATTGCCCTTGATCTGGTGGGCGTCGAGCAGAACCGAGTCCTTCCAGAGGGTACCGCTCAGCGACAGCTTTCGCGGCTCCTGCGGCAGATCGGCCAGCGGCACGAAGCGGGCATTGATCGGCTTCAGGCCGCCCACCAGAACCGCGCCGGTCGAAGGCAGCGGCATGGCGGTCTCCTTGGCGAAGAACTGACCACCGACATCACGGGGAATGATCGGTACGCCGCGCTTCATGAAGATCTCGCGGATTTCAGGTGTAACCATGCCGCCGAGCCACGGACCCCAGTTGATCGCCCGCACATCTGTTCCCTTGGTCGACTGGCTGGCCGCGAAGCGGTTCAGCATGTCATTGGCCATGGCATAGTCGGCCTGTCCCGGATTGCCGAACAGGCCGGCGACCGAGGAGAATAGCACCACCCGGTGGAAAGGCTTGTCCGCCAGCGCCTTGATGAGGCCGGCAAGGCCGAAGATCTTCGGGGTGAAGACCCGGTCCATGTCGGCGATCTTCTTCTGGGCAATCGCCGCATCGGCAAGCGCGCCGGCGCCATGCACGAGGCTGATCTTCTTGGCGTTGACGATCTCAGGATGCGCGCCGAGGCTGGCAATGGCGGGCGAGGAAATGTCGAGCGACAGATAGCTTGCCTGGCTGCCGAGCTTTTCGAGCGCTGCGAGCAGTTCGCGGATTTCCCGGCCGGCAAGCACGCCGCGCACCGTCTGATCGATCAGCTTCGGCGTGACCGGAGCCGATCCTTCCCGCAGCGCAACGAGGGCAGCCCCCTTCAGCTGGGCATCGGTGGCAAGGCCGGCGGCCCAGGCCGGCTCAGCCTCAAGGGCAGAACGGCCAAGCAGCAGGAAGCGGCGGGGACCGCTGGCGGCCAGCGCCATGACGCAATCGGCCGTGACACCCCGGGCACCGCCGGTGACGATGAACAATTCATCGGGATCAGCAACAATCTGGGCATCGCTGGACGAGATGACGTCGATGGTCGGTTTCCAGCGGCTATGACCATCCAGGCCAATTTCGGTCGTTCCATGGCGGGCATCGAACAGTTCCTGGACCAGCAGATCGGCGGCAGCGGCATCGTCGATACTGGGGGCGATATCCACGGCACGGGCAAAGACCGGCGGCGCTTCGGCGGCGAAGGTTTTAACAAGACCGGAGAGTGCACCGGCGGCAACAGTTGCAAGGCTGCCATTGTGGTAACCGAGACCGCCATCCATCCGCGACAGGGTCACGAACAGCGTGCGCCCTTCGATGGCACGGGCCGTCAGCGACGTGATCGACAGCTTTGCCAGCGTCAGCAGCCGCTTCAGCCATTGCACGGAGGCGTCGCTTTCGGCAGCCGGAAGCGCATTGTCAATGGTCTTCGGATGGACATATATCACGCCATCGAAGGGGCCTTGCTCTTCGAATTGCTGCTTGAGTTCGGCCTCGTCCTTGCCGGCAACCAGCTGCTGGGCATTCTTGGCGGCCTTGCCTTCAAAGCGCAGCCAGACGGCATCGACACCCTTGTTTTTCAGGGTCTTTTGCAGAGACTGGATCAGCACGTCGTCCCGACCCGTGATCAGCAGCTTGGCGCCCTTGCGGAAAGGCTCCGGCAGCAGCAGATCGAGCGGCGCCGGGACCAGCGTGACGACGCCACGGCCGATCAGGTCGTCTTCTTCCTCAGCGGCAGCGGCCGGCTGTGTGGCAAGCGGTGCGGCGGAGGTTTCTGCTCCAGTACCCGCTTCGGCAAGCGCCAGGATCTGGGCCAGCGTGCGCAGTTCGCCCATGCGGTCAGGAGAGAGTTCCGCCATCTGCGGCAGGCGCTCCTTCAGCGAGCCTAGGATTTCCACCCGTTTGATCGAGTCGATGCCGAGATCCGCTTCAAGATCCATGTTGAGATCGATCACATCGGTCGGATAACCGGTCTTCTCGCTGACAACAGCGAGAAGCGCTTCACGCACGGCCCCGGCGGGTAGACCGGCAGGAGCGTTAACGGCGGAAACCGGAGCCGATGCAACAGGCGCGGCGACAACTGCCGGGGCTGCTGCAGGAGCAGAACCGTCACTGGCAAGGGCTAGGATTTGGCCCAATGTGCGCAACTCGGCCATACGATCGGGAGACAGCTCCGCCATCTGCGGCAGGCGTTCCTTCAACGAGCCGAGGATTTCCACGCGCTTGATCGAGTCAATCCCGAGATCGGCTTCCAGATCCATGTCGAGGTCGATCACGTCGGCCGGGTAACCGGTCTTTTCGCTGACGACGGCAAGCAGGGCTTCCCGCACTGCCCCAACGGGAGCGCTGGCAGCGGCGGCCGGAGCCGGAGCGCTGGCAGCGGCGGCCGGAGCCGGAGCGCTGTAAGCAGCGACTGGGGCAGCCGGCGCCGATGAACCGACGAGGTCAAGGATCTGGGCCAGTGTGCGCAGCTCGCCCATGCGATCGGGAGACAGCTCCGCCATCTGCGGCAGACGCTCCTTCAGCGCGCCGAGAATTTCCACACGCTTGATCGAGTCGATGCCGAGATCGGCTTCAAGATCCATGTCGAGATCGATGACATCGGAGGGATAGCCGGTCTTTTCGCTGACCACGGCAAGCAGGGCTTCGCGGACCGCACCGGCGGAAGCGCCGGTCGCAGCAGCAGCAACCGGGGCGCTGGCGGCCGGAGCAGAGGAGCCGACGAGATCGAGGATCTGAGCCAGTGTGCGCAGCTCGCCCATGCGGTCAGGAGACAGCTCGGCCATTTGCGGCAGGCGCTCCTTCAACGAGCCGAGGATTTCCACACGCTTGATCGAGTCGATCCCGAGATCGGCTTCCAGGTCCATGTCGAGATCGATGACATCGGTCGGGTAACCGGTCTTCTCGCTGACGACGGCGAGAAGCGCCTCACGGGTGGCTCCGGCCGCAACAGCTGGGGCGGTCGCCGCCGGCGGTGGGGCTTTGGATGCAGCGACGGGCTGCGCGGCCGGATGGGAGGGAACCGAAATCGGGGCTGCAGCAGGTGCTGCGACCGATCCGGCCAGTTCGAGGATCTGGGCCAGCGTTCGCAGCTCGCCCATGCGGTCAGGAGACAGCTCGGCCATCTGCGGCAGGCGTTCCTTCAACGAGCCGAGGATTTCGACACGCTTGATCGAGTCGATGCCAAGATCGGCTTCCAGGTCCATATCGAGATCAATGACTTCGGCAGGGTAGCCGGTCTTTTCACTGACGACAGCGAGAAGCGCATCGCGAACCGACGCTTGGCTCGCAGCAGATGGGGCGGTGGCGACCACAGGAGCCGTCACCACCGGTTTCGGCGCAGCGACAACGGGCGCTGCGACAGGGGCGGCAGCGACCGGCTTTAGTGGCACAGGAACAGGTCCGGGAACCGGGGCTGCCGGCGCCTTGGCCTGCACCGGCGTTGCCAGCGGAGCGGCTTGAGCCGCCGGAGCCGCATGGGCAACGGCGGATTCGATCAGCCGCTTGACCGGCTCCCGCACCGGCTCGTGCTCCACGGTGCGCACGTGGGCAGCCGGTAGATCACCACCCAGAAACAGGCTCGGCAGACTGCGCATGAATTCGCGGTGCGTGAGATTGGTCTCGGCGTGGATTTCACCGAGCACATCGACATGGGCGGCGGTCAGGTCGCCGGCATTGTGCATCAGCGCCTGCAAGGTGTTTTGCTCGAATTTCAGATACTCGCGGTGCAACTCGCCATTCGAGCGGGCAAGTTCGGCCACGAGATCGCCACCGCCGAAGGCCAGGGAAGGCGGGTGCGACGCTTCGGTTTTCGAGAAAGTCATGGTTTTCTCCGCGAGTGAGGACCCGGCGGCTGGCGCCACCATGGAAACGGTAACCGGCACGGTGGAGGAAGGAGCCGAGACGGCAGCGGCAGGCTTGAGCGCGGCAGGTGCTGCAACCTTTTCCACGACCTTGTCGACAGCAACCTTTGCAGCCGCGGCGGCTGGACGTGGCGCTGGCGGCGCTACCGGGCTGGCGGGGACGGCGACCGGGGCAGCAGCGGCCGCGGCGACCGGTTTCGCCGCCGGCTGTGCGACGACGACAGGATTGGCGAGCGCCTTGGCAAAGGCGTCTTTCCGGGTCGGCGAGACATAGTTGACACCGATCAGATTGATCTCACCCTTTTTGGCCGGGCCGTCGATGGCAACCGGCACGGTCACCGGATTGGCAAGTGCCACACCGGCAACCGCGAGATCGACGACGGCTTCAATAAGCGCGGCATCGCTGCGCTCCGGCTGTCCCTGGTCGAGCGCCACGGTCAGATACGGACGGTCGCCGAGGATATCCGAGGCCATTTTGGAAAGCGTTGAGCGCGGGCCAAATTCCACGAAGATCCTGACGCCATCGGCGTACATCTGTTCGATGATGTCGATGAATTCCACCGGCTCGCGCAGCTGGCCCTTGAGTTGGGCCGCGACCTCTGCCGGCTCTGCGGCGTAAGGCTTGCCGTTGCGGTTGGCATAGACAGGGATCTGCGGTGCGGCAAAGCCGATCTGGTCGATGGCGGCGGCAAAGGTGGCAACGGCCCCTTCCACCTGCGGCGTGTGGAAGGCACCGGCAACATTCAGCCTGACGAAGCCGATGGAAGCAGCCTTCAGCGCTGCCTCGAACTGCTCGATGGCCTCGACCGTACCGCCGACCACGGTCTGCTTGGGCGTGTTGAGATTGCAGAAATGGACACTGCCCTTGGTGGCGGCGATCAAGTCTTGCAGCGCTGCGCGGCTGGCCTTGACCGCCGTCATCGTGCTGGCGCCATCGCCGGTTACAGCCGCCATGGCATCGCCACGCGCCTTGGCAAGTGCCGTGAAATCCGCATCGCTCAGCGCGCCGGAGGCCCAAAGCGCCGTCAACTCGCCAAAGCTATGGCCGGCGGCGGCATCGAGCTTCAGACCAAGGTCCTGCAACCAGCGATAATGGCCAGCCGAAAGCGCGCCGATAGCGGTCTGGGCATATTGCGTGCGCCGCAGCGCCTGCTCCTGCTGCTTGCGCTCGGCATCGTCATAGGCCGGGATCGGGTACATCACCCGGCTGAGCGGCGCGGCTCCATCCTTGGCAAACAGCGCATCAGCTGCGCCAACGAAATCCCGCAGTGCGGAAATGCCAACCGAAGCCATGCGGCCCATATTCGGATGCTGCGAGCCCTGGCCGGCAAACAAACCGCCAAGCTTGACACCGGCAAGCGCTGCCGGGCGGAAGGAAATGCCCTTCGGGTGACGCCAGGCGTCGGTTGCCGGGCGGCTCTTCAACAGCTGGATTGCCTCGCGCAGCTGAGCCACGCGAACAGTCTCATCGCCGGCGACGAAACCGAGGCGCGGCTGATTGGCCGGAGCCTGACTTTCGAACGGCCAGGCGGCCTCGCCCGTTGCAGTCAAAAGTGCCTCGCAGCGGGTGATCAGCCCGGCGACATCGGCAGCGGTCAGCAGTACCGGACGGGGCAGAACGGTGCGCAGTTTCGGCTGTTTGACGGTCTGTGGCGCCTCTTCAAGCACGAGATGGAAATTGGTGCCGCCGAAGCCAAAGGCGCTGACGCCAACCCGGCGCTTGCCGGTCTTCGGATCGCGAAACCAGGGCCGGGACATGGAATTCAGATAGAGCGCGGTATCCTGCAGGCCGAGCTTCGGGTCCGGCTTGTTGATGTTGATGGTCGGAGGCAATACGCCATGCTGCAGGGCCAGCGCAGCCTTGATGGCAGACGCGGCACCGGCAGCAGCCTTGGTATGACCGATCTGCGACTTGACCGATCCGAGCGCGATCGGCGAGGAGGTGCCATCGGTCTGCCAACCATTGAGGAAGGCCTTGATGCCCTCGACTTCGGTGGCGTCGCCGACCGCCGTGCCGGTACCATGCGCTTCCCACAGATCGACGTCATGGGGCGAAATGCCGGCCTGCTGGTAGGCGCGTTGCAACGCCTTGACCTGACCTGCGGCGCGCGGAGCGTAAATGCTCTTGAAGCGGCCGTCGCTGCCCGAGCCAAGGCCTTTGATAACCGCATAGACCTGATCGCCATCGCGCTCGGCATCTTCCAGCCGCTTCAGCAGCATCATGCCCATGCCTTCGCCGATCAGCGTGCCATCTGCGTTCTCGTCGAAAGGCGAAATCACCCCCTTCTTGCTGAAGGCGGGCGTCTTGGAAAAGCACATATACATCAGGATGGTGTTTTCGGCGTCGCAGCCGCCGGTCAGCATCATGTCGGCGCGGCCGCTATGCAGCTCGTCGATCGCCATGCGCATCGCCGCCAGCGAACTGGCGCAGGCCGCATCGACCGTGCAATTGATGCCGCCAAGGTCGAAGCGGTTGGCAACGCGCCCGGCAACGACATTGCCGAGCATGCCCGGGAAGGAGTTTTCCTCCCAGGGCGCATAGGCCAGCTTCAGCGTCTCAACGATATCGTCGATCTGGGCCTGGGAGAGACCTCGGCTTTCCAGCACTTTCTGCCAAAGCGGATATTGCAGGCGCGAGGTGAGCGGCGTCACCAGGGAATTGGCACCGGTGATGCCGAGCACGACGCCGGTTTTGTCGCGGTTCAGTTTGGTGTGATCGTAGCCGGCGTCGAGAAAGGTCTGCTTGGCTACGCTGAGGCTAAGGATCTGCAGGATGTCGGTGACGTCAAGCTGGGTCGGCGGCAGGCCGAATTCGACGGGACTAAACGCCGTCTCCGGAATGAAGCCGCCCCGGCGGGCATAGGTCTTATCCGGGGTGGACGGATCGGGGTCGTAATAATCGGAAATCTTCCAATGGGTCTCCGGAACATCCTTCAGGCAATCCCGGCCCCTGACAATATTGTTCCAGTATTCATCGGCATTCTTGGCTTCGGGAAAAAGTGCTCCGACACCAACAATCGCGATGGGAGAAAAAGCCTCGTGTGTGCGCTGGGAAAACCCGTCCATTATTAAGCCCCTTCCAAAAGGATTTCGTCAAAAAATTCAGATCAAACGGCGCGATATATCTTCAATATGCGTTGAAATATGCTCGAGAGCCTGCGGGTTCAGCAACATGTCGTAATGGCCGAACGGCAGGCTGGTGACCGTGCGCTGGGGCGCCAGGTGGCCCCAGCCGAGGTCGTGATGCAGATGAAAAATCTCGTATAAAGGATAGTCCGAGCGGACCAGATGCAGTGGAAAGCGGTAGGCTTCCGGCCTGTAGGCCAGGATGACCGCAATATTGCGGTTCATGCCGCGGGAGAATTCGCGGTAGACCTTGGAGAAACCCACGAAACTGGTGGTCTCTGGAAAGCCGCCGGCCGCGATCAGCTGAACACGCATCAGCTCGATCAATTCGTCTTCGCTGAGGCGATGTGCGTCGCTGCCCGCCACATCCCAATCGACCTGCTTCAAGGCGCAGATATAATCCGCAAACCAGCGAACGCGAACCACCTGCGAACGGCCGAGTTCGGTCAGCCGTTCGGTCTGCTCTTGGGTCATTACGCCGTTGAACAGCGAGGGCGCAATACTATCGAGCAGCACCACGCCGCACCCCTCCTCGGCACGCCGGCTCGCCAGTTCGCAGGCGAGAACGCCACCAAACGACCAGCCCAGAAGACAGATCCGCTTGGCATTCCAGATTTCGCCGAGACCCTCGATGACTTCGTCGGCGATCAGCCGCAGCGCTTCTTCCGGCAGGTCGGTCTTGCCCAGCATTGAGGCGTAGCGCTTGTTGAGCGACAGTTCCACCAGATGCCAGGAATATCCCGCCAGCCGCTCGGCTAAATGCGTGTAGCTGCGCACCGGCATGCCGCCGGGATGGATACAGATCACGGTCACCTCGGCGTCGTCGCGGCGGACGATCTCACTTACAGACTTCGGCATCTCCATCAGGCATACCTCGCTGGATTGCGGCGCGCACGTCCCCGTGCCTTGGACGCCGGGAACATTCCCGGCATCTCAAGGGCAAATCACGCCTAGTTTTCAGAAATTTACGGTGCCAGAACCGCAACAGGTCTGGCGCGTCAACGACAACGCGCCACCTGTTGGCTCAGAGTTCGCCTCTTTCGAAGAGGTCTTTGGCGATGACAAGGTAATGGGACAGCTTTTCGATCGTCGGATGATACCACATGGCCGTCGGCGGCAGTTCAAAGCCCAGCCATTGTTCCATCTCGCCGGCCAGAACCAGCGTTTCGGTGGAGTCGAGGCCGAAATCGGTGAAGATCTTGTTCTCGTCGATTTCCGAAGCCGGGACGCCGAGCTTATGGGCGAATTTCTCGACCAGCCACTCCTTGGCTTCAACGGCGCTGAACTTGGTTTGAACGTCAGACATTGATTTACCCCTTTGGTAAGTTGAAATTGATTATTAAAATCAGCCCGGCCACCGCGCGCAGATTAACGCGTGACCATAAAAAACAGGGCGGCTATGGCAAAGACATTGGCCATTGTACCCCAGACATACCAGCGCCTGGCCAGAGCGCGGAAAGGTTTGGCGATGGCGGCGAAATCGGAAGCCTCGTTTAAAAGCCGCCGTTGCCGAAATTGATTTGGGACCAGACCTACTACCCAGGATAGTCCGGATAGTGCAAATCCGCCGACTCCACAATACAACCATGGCGAGTTTTCCGCTGTAAACCCGTAATTCACAATCATGACACTCCCGGTTATCGCCAACAGAATAGCACCACCAAATGTAAATATAAAATCGGTCACGAAAACGATTTTTATTGAATATCTCAATAAATTCAGATCATCACTGCGATCTGCAATGCATTTCCAGACGGCGGTGACGACAATATTGCCGAGAAACATTGTCGCGGCGAAGACATGAACAAACAGGAGCGCTTCAGACATGATCCAAATCCCGCAGTTTCGCGCCCGGCCACCAAGGGGTCCGAACTCTTAAAGGGCGCCAAGTTCGCGACCACGAACTCATGCGACGCATCAAATGGCTGGGACCTGACGGCCCACCGCCGCAGCAACCGGACGCAAACAAGCCGGCAGATGGTTGAATTCTTGCTAGCGCGCCAAGTCCAGGAGACCGGCGCGCACCGGACCATGAGCAAGATCAGCGTGGGCGGACGCGGAGCCAACAGCGCGGAAACATTTCAATCCTACCCTGCCCTTCACGGGCAGGGAGCAAGGAGAGAAAGATGACAGCTCAAGCGCAGGATGATGACAAGTCCACCAAAGGACAATCCTCGTTGCCGCCTGACATCAAGCAGTCGCTACCGCCTCTACGCAAAGAGCCGGATATGACAGGTCTCTGACATAATTGGCATATCCGACCGTTAGAAGCAGCATCAGCCTTTTTGCCATCGCCCAATTGCGCGTGGTCCTTCAGGCCGCGCCGGCGCTTACGCCGAAGCCCGATCCGGCTCTGCCGCGCGACGCCGCAACATGCGCGCTGCCTGTGTGCCCGAATAAATGCCACTTTCGTGGAAGGCGACAAAATCAGGACCAAGATCCATGACGGCAAAATAGGAGCCCGCGAAATAGACCGGTCCATCTTCATTCAGCGAAGACAGGCGTGCCTGCATATTGCTGCTTTCGACAGTGATGATCGGATGCTCGTATTCGAACGTCTTGATCACCTTGGCAGGATCGATCGGCAGCGGACTATCAAGCGAGACGAAATAGTCCTGTTCAGCCTTCAGTCCCTGGATCGAATTCATGTGATAGACCAGATAGGGACGCCTTTTGCCATCAACGGTCAGACAGCCATAATTCCAGCTTTTCCAACGTTCTGGCGGAACGGGCAGAACGCTCGCATCAGTATGCAGCACCGTGGTGCATCCGTTATAGCGGAAGGCGCCCAGAATTTCCTGCTGCTCTTCGCTCGGTTTATCGAGCAATTTCAATGCCTGGTCGGCATGGGTTGCGAGGATCGCATAGTCAAAGCGTTCCCAAACACCGTTCGTCTCAACCTCAACGCCATCGGCAAGCGTGCGAACCTGGGTAACAGCCGAATTCAGCCTCGGCTTGCGTTTCAGGCTCGCGATCAGCAGATCGAGATAACCCTTGGCGCCACCGTTGACCGTCAGCCACTTCACGCCTTTGCCACCAAGCCCATCACGGCCATGGTTGATGAACATGCCGATCACCATGATAGCCGGTGATTTCAGCGCCAATTCGACCGGCACCGACCAGTAAGAGCATGAAATCTGGATCATGTAGCCATTGATGAATTCATCGGTATAGCCATGAACATGTAGATATTCATCCAATGGAATCTGGCACTTGCCTTCCATGATATGGCGCGGCGCCTCGCGCAGCAGCCGATCTGCCTGCTCCCAGACCGAAACGAATTCCGGGCTATAATTCGCGCGGATATAGGCTTCGTCCTTCTCGAATTCCTCGGTGCCGTAATAGGTACCGTCATCGACATCGAAGAAGTTGAAACCGCCGGAATGCTCGTTGAGGGGAACGTTCAGTTCCTTGAAAAACCGGGTAAGCTTCGGATAATTTTGCGGATTGAACACCATAAAACCCGTGTCCACCCCGACCGGCCCGACCGGGTCGGCCACGACCACGGTGCTGGCATGGCCGCCGGGTCGATCGTCCTGCTCGAACACATGAACATCAAAGTCCTTGTCGAGCAAATAAGCTGCACTCAATCCGGAAATGCCGGAGCCAATAATAGCGACGGATGCCACACATACCTCCAATAAATAAATTATATTCGAATTAAGCAATGTTGAAATCGACGATCAAATTTATCCGCCGATATATTTCATGGAATATTTCGCTACACTAAATTTTCTGTGTAATTCTGTAATTTCTGTTCCTTTACTGGAAAGAAAGATATCGATAAATGGCAAGCTGTCAACGAAGAACACAATCAGAAGTAATAAGTTTTTTTGACAAAAGGCACCTTTCCAGCGTGCACGTACACCATTCCCCTACAATTTAGTAGGTTTAATGACAAACTCCACGAAAGCAGCGAGAACGACCGCGTTCGCCGGGTGAGCGTGCAGCCTCTGCCCGCGCCACGAAACGCCTTGGCGGCGGCATGCCGCCTGCCATAGAGATGGCAAATGCGTGAATCGGTCAGATCATCAACGCATACAAATGGCGACACAACGAACAGCGCATTTGCCGTATAGGCATCAATACCAGCCTCCTAGGACGACGCGATGACGAGTGAACGAATGAGGCGGCGGACAGGAAGTCGATGCCTGAGGATCGGCCTTATAGCGGGGAAAGATACAGAGGGGAGCGCACCCCTTGTCTCTGCATCCCACGCCTCCCGCCACTATCATACCAAGGCGCTGACATGCTGACGCATCCTCGCCTTGACAGCATGCCTGACATCTCAAATGCATCAGAGGCGCGATGTCAGAAAATGAAATACGAAGAGACGTTTCAACGGCTCTTCGTTTAACTCATTCCGAGACGCGGATCTGCAGCTTGACATCCTCGGGCAACCCCTTCGCCGCCCGCTCGAATGCGGCGATACTGTCGTTGAAGGCAAAGGTCTCGGTGATCAGCGGCTTAAGATCGACCTTGCCTGACGCGATAAGGTTGACGGCACGATCGTAATTGTTGGCATAACGGAAAACGGTCTCGATCCGCGCTTCCTTGAAAATCGACGCCGGCACGTCAAAAGCCACCGGTTCGACCGGCAGTCCGACCAGAACTAGCGCCCCGCCGGGCCGCAGCAGATCGAATATGCCCTGATGGGCTCTCGGGCTACCGCTCGCCTCGAAGACGATGTCTGCGCCCCAGCCATCGGTGACACTGGAAATCGCGTCCAGAAGCGACGTTTCCTTGATATTGACGGGCGTGATGCCGCTGTACTGTCCGGCGATGTTGAGCTTGGGTGCGCTGAGGTCGGAGACCAGTACTTTCGAGCAGCCGCCAGCCAGCGCAGCCAGCGCCGTCATGATGCCGATCGGGCCGCAGCCGATCACTACGGCCACATCGCCGGGGGTGATTTTCGCGCGCGTTGCGGCCTGCAGTCCAACCGCAAAGGGCTCGACCATGGCGCCCTCGGCGAAACTGACATTGTCGGGCAGTTTGTAGGTAAACGCCGCCGGGTGGACGACGCTCGGCGTCAGCACGCCATGCACGGGCGGCGTGGCCCAGAAACGAACATCCGGATCGACATTGTAGATCCCGAGCTTGGAGGCCCGCGACGACATGTTGGGCACGCCAGGCTCCATGCAGACGCGATCACCGACCCGCAGATGCTTCACCCCCGCCCCAACCTCGGTTACCGTACCCGCCGCCTCATGACCGAGCACCATCGGTTCGCGCACCACGAAAGAGCCGATGGCGCCGTGGGTATAGTAGTGCACATCACTGCCGCAGACGCCGACCGTATCAATGGCGATCTTTACGTCATCGACACCGACATCCAACGGAAGATCGATATCGCGCAGCTTGAGTTCGCCTTTGCGTTCAAGAACCAGTGCCTTCATGAGAATTATCCTGTTTTGACGTGGAGTGTAGAGCGCGACGTCTGCGGCGTCTGAAAGATAGATATAGGCAGGCCAGCCTGGCGATCAAAGCCATTACCGGTACCGATCCAGACAAAAATATGCCATATTATCTTTTCGATTTTTCATAGTATGACTTCTGTTTAAATAGCAAAACATGGCAGTTGAACCACGGCGACAAGTCTTACAATTAAGCTATTCCGGCCGGTTCAGGGCTGAATCAACACCGTAAAGGCCATAAGGAAATCTCGACACATCAGAAAATTCATATTATGGGATGACATCACGAAAGGCAGGAGGAAAAGCAGGATGTATCTGGGAACGCAGGTTGGCGCACGCGACGATGACGATTACAGAGTGTTTGCGCAGCTCGGTTTGAAGCATATTTGCGCCGACCCGCCGGGCGATCCCCGCAGCTGGACGCTTGAGGATATTGAGCGCCACCGTGACAAGGTAGAGAGCTTCGGCCTCGTTCTCGACATGCTGCAACTGCCGTTGCCATCAAGCCCTATCGAACGCGCCTCCTATCCGGACATTCTGCTGGCCGGCCCCGAGCGCGACCGCCAGATCGATGCCGTCTGCACCATGATTGAGAATCTCGCCAAGGCTGGCATCCCCGCTGCCAAATACAATCTCAACCTGATCGGCATTCCGCGCACGCCAATGGAAAAGGGCCGTGGCGGCTCGATGAACGAGAGCTTTCGCTGGGACAAGGCCGACCAGAATGCGGCCCCGGGTCTGGCCGGCGTCTTGTCGGAAGACGAGAATTGGGAGCGGATCGACTACTTCCTGGAGCGGGTTGTCCCGGTTGCCGAAAGCAACAAGGTACGTCTCGCCTGCCATCCGCATGACCCCTATACGCCGCCGGGCTACAAAGGCGTCACACGGGTGCTCGGCACCGTCGAAGGCCTGAAGAAATTCGTGCAGATGCGCGAAAGCCCCTATCACGGCCTGAACTTCTGCCAGGGCTCGATTGGAGAAATGCTCGACAATCCGCGCGAGGAAATCGACGATATCATCCGTTGGTTCGGCACCCGCGGCAAGATCTTCAACGTGCATTTCCGTAATATCCGCGGCGGCAAGCTGTCCTTCATGGAAACCTTCCCTGAGGAGGGCGATATGGACATGGTGCGCTCAGTCAAAGTCTATCAGGAGGTCGGCTACCAATATATGCTGATGCCCGACCATGTGCCCACCATCAGCGGTCGCGATCCTACCGGCGTCGCCTTCGCCTTCTGCTACGGCTATATCGCAGCGCTGCTGGAAAGCCTGAAGGCAGGCCAGTAAGCCTAACGCTTCAATATTCCGCCTGCCGCCACAACGGCGTCGGGCGTATCGACATCGACAAGTGCGGCGGGGCCGATCTCAACATCGATGATGGGCAGACTGCTGTCCATGATCACGGATTTTGCGCCGCGATCCCCTTTCAACTGCAAGAGCTCCGGATAGAGCTGGCGCGGCAGAATGACGGGGTTTCCGGGTTGGCCGTTTGATGCCGCGCGGATAACAGCGTCACCGCCGGCTTCTTCAAAGGCAGCCATCAGCCTGTCGAAATGGGCTGAGGTCAGATCGGGCATGTCGGCAAGCACGACCATGATGCCGTCGATCTCCATCCTGCCGGTGGTTTGCAGCCCCGCAACGAGCGAGGTCGCCATACCCTCGGCATAGGCGCTGTTGAAACAGACGTCGACCGGCAGGTCGGACAGGCAGGCTTCAATCTCGGCTCGGCGATGCCCGGTGACGACAGTGACGGCGGCGGCGCGGCTGGCCACGGCACTTCCTGCGACACGCCGGACCAGCGGCACACCTTGGAATTCGGCAAGAAGCTTATGAGTACCCTCGCCCATCCGGCTGGCACGCCCCGCCGCAAGGATGAGGATTGCCGTGTGGAGTGTTTTCGGGTCTGGCATGCCGGCTCCTGAGCTTTGGGATCACTTGGTCCTCGAGATGGGCTGAAAGCCGCGTGGTTGCAAGCCAGATCGGCTCTCTTATATGACTCCATCATTGAGAGCGGGCGAAGACCTTGCGCATCAGTCTCGACATTTGCCCCTACAGGTGGGCCGATGAATCAAACATTCCACCAGGAGCGTATCGTGACCAAGATCGATTTTGACCGAGACCCACTGATGGTGGCGCAGCAGTGGATGGCAAAGGGCAGAAAAGTCGCCTTGGCCACAGTGCTGGAAACCTGGGGCTCCGCCCCCTGCCCAGTCGGCAGCCATCTGGTCATCGACCAGGACGGTGGGTTTGAGGGCTCCGTCTCCGGCGGCTGCGTCGAAGGCGCCGTAATTGCCGAGGCACTGGAACTGGTGGAAACGGGCGGTCGCCGGGTGCTTGAATTCGGCGTCGCGGACGAGACCGCCTGGCGCGTCGGCCTGTCCTGCGGCGGGCGGATCAAGGTGCATGTCGAAAAATTGGACGGCGGTCTTGCATCCCTCAATGCTGCCCGTCAGGCCCGCAAGCCGGCGATCCATATCATCGGGCTTGATGACGACAAGGATTGGGAGCTGACCGAAGCGGAGGATAGTGTCGGCGGCGCAACGGGTCTTCCACCGGCCCTGGTTGCACAAGCCTGGGCCACTTCCAAGCCTGGGATTATCGAGACAGAAGGACGGCGCTATTTCGTCAATCCACACCACCCGGCGCCGGAAATCGTGCTGATAGGCGCCACCCATACCAGCCAGGTTTTGGCGCCGATGGCTGCGATGGCCGGCTTCGCGGTCAGGATCATCGATCCGCGCCAAGCCTTTGCCACGCCGGAGCGGTTTCAAGGCATCGACCTCTCAGCCGATTGGCCACAGGATGCGCTGGCAAACCGGCCGCTGGACGCCTACTGCGCCCTCGTCGCCCTCACTCATGATCCAAAGATCGATGACGAGCCGCTGGCATTGGCCCTGAATGCGGGCTGCTTCTATATCGGGGCGCTTGGCAGCCGCAAAACCCATGCCGCGCGGCTGGAGCGGCTGCGCCTGCAGGGCTTTAGAGACCAAGACCTCGCCCATATTCACGGGCCTGTTGGCCTTTCGATTGGCGCCGAGGGACCGGCGGAGATAGCGGTATCCATCCTCGCGGAGATCATCCAGTGCCGACGCAGGCCGGAGGCTTCGCCGTCTCGCCCTTCATGACATAAAACTGTCACGCATCTATCACGTCGCTGTCACGCGTCAGGACTATGCCTGCCCCTAATTTTCTAGGGGCGAAACGGCCCTGAGACATCTCGGAGACAGACGATGAACAGACGTAATTTTCTGCTGGCTTCCAGCGCAGCCGCCGGCCTCGCCGCCATGCCACGCTTTGCATCTGCTGCGACCAAGGAGATCAACGTCTATATCGGCGCGGACTCCAACGTCATTGATTTCTGGAACAACACGGTTCGCCCGGCTTTCGAAAAGGCCAATAGCGGCCTTGCCGTCAAGGTTACCTCTGCGGGCAACAATACCGGCCTGCGCGCCATTGCCGATCGCGCCATGGCCGCGATGAAGACGAATACCGACCCGCAGGCTGATATGTTCGAAGCCTTCAATCCGCGCCTACCGACCGGCGCCATCGACGCTGGCCTTTGGGTGACTTTCTCGGAAAAGAATGTGCCGAGTTTCGGCCGCGTCAATCCGATGGCAATCGATCTCGCACAGTCGCTGCCCTATCGCGGGTCCCAGGTTCTGCTTGCCTATGACAGCACCAAGCTCGACCCGAAGAATGCGCCGAAGACCTGGGAGCAGCTCACCGCGTGGATCAAGGCAAACCCTGGGCAGTTCATCTACAACCGGCCCGACAAGGGCGGCTCCGGCGGCAATTTCGTGCGCCGCGCGATCCATGAGGCCAATGGCCGGGATCCGAACCGCTTCACCGTGAGCAATTATACCGCCGAGATGGCAGAGAAGACTCTGCCTCCGAGCTGGAAAATTCTCAGCGATCTCGCGCCGTCGCTGTACCAGAAGGGCGCCTATACCTCGGGCAATACCCAGTCGATCCAGCTACTGGCGCAGGGCGTGGTGACGATGGTTCCTGTCTGGTCAGACCAGGCTCTGCAGGCCATCGCCCAGGGCGTGCTGCCCGATACGATCAAACTGGTGCAGCTGACCGATCTGGCGCTCTGCGGCGATTTCGCGCGCCTGACAATCCTCTCCAACGGCGCCAACAAGGACGCAGCCCTGAAGCTTGCCGACGTACTGCTGTCCGACGAGATCCAGTCCAAGGTCATCACCGAAATGGGTGGTTTCCCCGGCGTGTCCTGGGATCATATCCCGGCTGATCTTCGCCAGAAATACGCAGATGTGATTCCGGCATCGATCCCGACCTTCCCGGCTGGCGATTGGGAAACCGCCGTCAATGACGGCTGGTTCCGCAACGTCGCTCCAAACCTGGCGCGGGGCTAATGGCTGCCGTCACAAGCGCCGAACAGCAAAGCAGGACTGGTAACCGAGCAACGGGAACCGGATTGATCGGCCTGTCACTCGTTGCCCTGCCCATCCTGCTGCTGGCATGGCTGATTATCTATCCGATTTTCTCGGCGATATCAGGTACGCTGATTGCGACCGGACCGGATGGCGGCTGGCATCTTTCCACCGCCTCCTACCGGTTCTTTTTCAGCGATGCCTATAGCCTTGCCAATCTCGGCATCACCCTTTGGACGACCGCCGTCTGCGCCGTGCTGCTGCTTCTGATCGGCGTGCCGATCGCGCTCTATTTGCGGTTTTCGTCCGGAAGGCTAGCCTCCTATGTGCAGGCGCTGGCGATTTTTCCGATGTTCGTGCCCTCGATCATCCTCTCTTACGCGCTGATCCGCACCATCGGGCCAAATGGCACGGTGGATCTACTGCTCAACGCCGTTGGTCTGCCAAAACTGCCAACACCGTATCTGACCCCTTGGGGTCCTGTGATCGGTCTCGTCTGGGACAATCTGCCCCTGACGGTGCTGATGCTGACGGCTGGCCTCGGCGCCATCTCCAACAATGCCGTTGAGGCCGCACGCGATGTCGGGGCACGGCCGATGCAGGTCTTCCTGCACATCATCCTGCCGCGCATGGGCAATTCGTTTCTGGTCGCCAGTTCCTTTGCAATCCTGGGGATTTTCTCAGCCTTTACCCTGCCCTATCTGCTCGGCCCTGCCTCACCGGAAATGATGGGGCCCTTCATGCAACGCACCTTCGGCGATCTCAACGATCCCCTGAACGCTACGACGCAAGCAGTGATCAGCTTCGGCTTCTGCCTGTTTTTCGGGGCCTTCTACGTCTACTCCATCGCCCGCAATCAGGAGAAAGGCCGATGACACTCAAACCTGCGGTCATCCGCCGTTTCGACTGGATGGGCCTGGCCTTTGCCAGCCTTCTGACGCTTTTCATCGCTCTGCCGCTCGTCGTTGTCGGCACCTGGGCCTTTACTGAGGTCTGGCGTTACCCATCCGTCATCCCGCAGCAATTCGGTCTGCGCTTCTGGCATCTGACGCTGGCGCGCAATGACGTCTGGGAAGCGTTGTTCATGAGCCTCAGGCTGACGGCAACAGTCACCCTGGTCTCAGCTTTGATCTGCCTGCCGGCCGCCTATGCCTTTGCCAGGCTGCGCTTTCCCGGCCGCAACCTGCTGTTTCTGTCGTTTCTCGCTTCGCATGCTTTTCCAAAATTCGGGCTGCTGGTGGCGATTGCGGCGATTTTCCTCAAGCTGCACCTGATCAGCACCTTCTGGGGCATAGCACTCATCCAGTTGGTCGGCACGCTGATGCTGATGATCTGGATACCGGTCGCAGCCTTCCAGAATGTCGACAGGCGTATGGAAGAAGCTGCCCGCGATGCCGGAGCCGGCCCGCTGCGCGTCTTTTGGTCGATCACCCTGCCACAGGCGGCCCCGACCGTTTTCGCGGCCGTGCTGCTGACCTTCGTCAGCACATTCTACGAGACCGAAGGCGCCTGGCTGATCGGGGCGCCGCAAGTCGTCACCATGCCAATCCTGATGATCTCCCTCATCAACAACCAGATGGTGGTGCAGTATGGCGCCGTGCTCTCGGTGATGCTGTGGGTGCCGTCTTTCCTCGCCCTGTTCCTGGCCCGCCGCACCTTTGGGAATGGCGCCTTTGCCAAGGGCTTCGGCGCCTGAGCCGTCCATATTTGAACCAGACAAGAAGCATAAAGCCATGGCCCAACTGACCCTCGACCACGTCACCAAGCAGTTTTCCAGCTCCACGGCTGTCGATGCCTTTTCGCTGCATGTCGAAGATGGCGAACTCGTTTGCCTGCTTGGCCCCTCTGGCTCCGGCAAGTCGACATTGCTGCGAATGATCGGCGGCTTCGAACAGCCAACAGGCGGCACGATCCGGATCGATGGCCAGGACGTGACGCATCTGCCGCCGGAACGGCGCCCGACCGGCATGGTGTTCCAGAGCCATGCGCTCTGGACGCATATGAACGTGTTCAACAACATCGCCTTCGGACTGAAACTGCGCGGCATCGCCAAAAGCGAAATTGCTGATCGCGTCCAGTCCGCGCTCGATCTTGTGGGTCTGAAGGATTACGGCAAGCGCCAGACTTATCAACTGTCGGGAGGTCAGCAGCAGCGCGTCGCGCTGGCCCGTTCACTGGTGCTGGAGCCGAAAATCCTTCTGCTCGACGAGCCCTTTGCCAGCCTTGACCAGCACTTGCGCGAAAGGCTGCGCGAGGAAGTGCGCGATATCCAGCAACGGCTCGGCATCACCACGCTGTTCGTCACCCATGGCCAGGACGAGGCCTTGGCGCTCGCCGATCGCATCGTCGTTCTGCGCGCCGGCCGCGCCGAACAGATCGCCCCGCCGGACCGGGTCTACCGTGAGCCGGAGACTGAATTCGTTGCTGGCTTCATCGGTCAGATGAATTTCATCAAAAGCTCGGTGCAGGACGGCAGGTTTGTCCACGCGGACGTCGCACTGCCCGCCGAGGCGAGCGATGGCGACGCCGTGCTGGCGGTGCGCCCGGAAGCATTGACGATTTCGCACTCGGATAAGGCCGATGCACCTTTCGTCTGCCGCGCTATCGATTTTGGCACGCATGTGATGGTCGATCTGCAATTGAGTTGCGGCACCCGCGTCAAGGCGATGACCGAACCGGGCAGCGGCTGGCAAAAGGGTAGCCGCTGCGATCTACGCGTCAAGGCATTCCACCTGTTTCGCGACAACAAGGTTCTATACGTTTCAGCTGCGGTCACCTCGGAGCCGTGTCGTATTAGGAACGCCGCCCATGCCTGATGGCATTTTCATCGATACCGATGGCTTTCACACTATGCTGAAATGGCATCGCGGCCATAAGCAGGCTGGTGATATCTCGTTTACGCCGGAGCGGATTGCTGAAGGCATGGCGCGTGGCGCGAGTGTCGAAATCGATCTCGTCTGCCATGCCGGTGGTGGCATGGCGGTGCTACATGACGCGTTGCTGGACAAGGCGACGACAGGCGTGGGACCCGTGCGTGGCGCCACCGCCGATCAGTTGCGCCAGTTCTTCCTGCGCGACACAAACGGCGCGCCGAGCCCGCACCGGATCATGCTGATCGAGGATCTCGCGCGGTTATTGGCCGACAGTGCGTGCGGCAAGGGTGCCGTCCTGCAACTTGATCTCAAGGAGATGGTTGACGGTCTGATGGAAGCAGACGTTGCCGCATTCGCCGCCGCCATAGCTCCGGTCCGCGACAAGGTGATCCTGTCTGCCGGCGATGCAAGAGCGGTTGCCCGGCTTGCCGAAGCGGTACCGGGCCTTCCAGTGGGTTACGATCCCTGCCACGACGGTGCCATTGAACGGGTGCTGGCAAGCGGCGACTTTGCCGGCTTTGTCGACACTGCCCTGCAAGCAATACCGGAGGCGCAGACGATCTATCTGCATCACCAACTGGTGCTGACCGCAGAGGAACACGGTTTCGACCTGATCGCCGCCTTCCATGCGGCGGGCAAGCGCATCGACGCCTATACGATCCAAGAGGCAAACCCGGCTAGCCTCGCCAAGGTTCTGCGGTTGCTCGCGCTGCGCTGCGACCAGATCACAACAGATGATCCCGTTGGCCTGGAACAACTCGTTCTCAATTCGCGCGGCGAGTAGTGCGGCGCCCGAAAGCGCCGCATATGCTCGTTACGCCTTGAAGCCAGCCAGCAACCACGGCTGCAGGGCCGGCGTCGCCGCCAGGATAGCGCTTTCTCCAGCAACCGCTTCGCCATGGAAACCGGTTACCCGGCCACCTGCTTCCGTCAGCACCAGGGCTGCCGAACCGTAATCGTGCACCTGTAGCCCGTCCTCGAAAAACCCATCCAACCGGCCACAGGCGACATAGGCGATCGACAGGGCCGCCGAGCCCAGACGGCGCACGCCAGCGGTGTTGTCCATCAGCCTGCGCAGGGCGCGGTGGTAAAGCTCTTCATCGACGCTGACGACCTGGCCAGGTACCGGAAGGCCCGCACCGACAAGCACATTCTCGATATCGGCCACGTCGGAGCATTGCAGCCGCTCGCCATTGAGATAGGCGCCCTTGTCAAGCTCGGCGCTGAACAACTCATCCAGCATGCTGTCATAGACGACACCACAGACAGTCTCGCCGGCTTCGGCGATGGCGATGGTGATGCCGAAATGCGGCAGGCCCCACGCGAAATTTGTGGTGCCATCGATAGGGTCGATGAAGATCACCGGCTTGTCGGGAGCGGCGGTGCGATTGCCGATCTCTTCCTCGCCCTGAATGGCATAATCAGGAAAGGCGGCGGAAAGACCGTCCACGATCTGGCGCTCAACGGCAACGTCGATTTCCGTCTGGTAATCGCGCGGCCCTTTCGACACCATCTGGTCGGTGCCACGGCGACGCAGCGAGCGGCGGGCAAACGCGCCGGCCTCAAGCGCAAGTTCGGCAAGAATGACGAGGCGTGGAGAACAATCTGGCCCGAGACGATTGCGGGCGGAAACTTCAGTCATGGCGCATTCCAGAAAGTTGGGCCGGGATCGAGGATAGCAAGCCCGGGCGGATGGAAGGCGCAGTTTTTCCAAAATGGCAGTAAAGGCAAGTGAAGGATATATGACGGTGTTGTCGCGCCTTCTTCAGCTCTGCATCTGCTGCTCGCGGCTGCGGGCAACCGACAGTTCCAGCGTTGTGTGATTGAGGCGATCTGCAAGGACCCGCATGATTTCCGAGGAAATTTCCGGGAAATCGCTCATCAGCTTGAGGAAGTTTTCCTTGCTGATCTTCAACACCTCAAGCCGGGTGGCGGCCCTCACGGTCGCGGTTCTCGAGACATCGCAGAGAATTGCGATTTCGCCGACGATCGAATTGCTGCCGACATCGGCAACCTTGATGTCGCCGGCATCCGAGTGAACAAGAACGTCGGCCGTGCCGGAGAGTATGACATAGGCGGCGTCGCCGATATCGCCCTGGCGGAACAGGTCCTGCCCTTCGCGACAGGTGATCCGGTCGGATGCAAAGGCAAGAAGCTTCAGCTTCGCTGGAGCGATCTGGGAAAACAGCGGCACACGCCGCAACATTTCGACTTCGTCCTTCAAAAGCATTGGCGTACACCCCCCTGTCACGCGTCTTGACGATATTACGACAAAAGCTGTTTGAACATACCGCCACTGGCGGAAAGCTCCTCAAAGCTCCCAGATTCGAGAAGATTTCCGTTGTTAAAGACTAAAATCCTGTCGAAAAGCTTACTGACACCAGCATCTGGAAGAACCCAGACGATGGAAGGCCTTTTACCGTCCTCATGCAAATCCTGCATGACATGGGTAACGATCCGGTCCTGCGCCCGCTGATCGAGCGCGGACAACGGCCGATTGAAGATGAAATAGTCCGACCGCTTCAGCAGCGCGCGCGCCAGATTGAGCTTCTGACGCTGCACAGTCGTCAACCGCCGCCCTTGTGAGCCGACGTCGAAGTCGAGTCCAATCGACAAGACGCTTTCGGCAAGGCCAAGTTCGCTAAAAATATCGCGGGCAATCACACGGATGCGGTCATTGGCATCGGCCTCTCGCACCGCAAGGCGACCGAATAGAACGTTGTCGATCAACGATGCGGACATGGTAAACCGCTCGGCGTCATGCAGTTCGATCCCCTCGGCTAGATCGCGGGGAAGATCTGTATGGAAGGCCTTGCGCGCGGTTACGATCTGCTCCATCAGCACGTCAGTCAAAAGACCGAAACGGTGGCGCGGCTCGATATAGGCAAAGCTCAGGCGGATGATGCTGCTGCGTTCCCCGGCGGAGGCCTGCGTAATGGTCGTATCCTGCAACTTCTGCAGCAGCGCCTCGTAAAACGGAATGTCCTCCGCGCTCATGAAGGTCAGCTGCTGGAAGAACGGATGATCCGGCGGCAGGTCACGGAACAGCTCGACCGCATTCGCGGCAATCTCCAGACCCATCTCGTAGAGATGGCTGCCGATACCAGTGTCGCGCATCACTTTTAGAAAATGCGGATGGGCCGCCAGCCGCTGACCGGTCATTTTCGATGTTCTCATCGTGCCGAACAGCAGATTTTCGCCGACCGTCGCTTGACTGTTATAGGCATCCGCCTCGAAGGGCACGACGATATCGTCGAGACCTTCCTCATGCAGCCGCCGGCGAAGCGCTTGGCGCACCTCGATGATCCTGTCGGTCAGGAGCTGATGGCTTGTCGTATTGACCTGAGACCGCAAGGCAAGATCGAAAATGTCCTGAGAGATGGTCACTGCGTCGAGGACAGGCCGGATGACCTTCAACAGCCCTTCCGGCCCATCGGCGCCTGCCGCGTGATAATCCACCCAATCGCTGTTGAGATCGAGCAGCGGATTGCCTGACCGCTCTGCCTCAAGACAATCGCGGCGGTACTTGCGCGCCGCCAACCCCTCGTAGCTCACATCCGTCAGCGGCGCGTGCTTGAGGCCATAGAGAAGATTGTCACGCAGGCTGCCCTGGAAGAAATAAGCATCGGCCGAGACATAGGAAATCCGCCGGCCGGTCAGGGATTCAGGCAGATCGAGAATATCCTTGCCGCCGATGCTGATATAGCCAGCTTCCGGCCACAGGATACGGCCGAAAGCCTCCGCCAGGGCCTCCCCACCTCCACCATTCGGCCCGACGATCGCAATGGTTTCATTAGGCGCAATCGACAGCGACACACTGTTGAGCAGGCGAGCCCCGCTATCATCGCTCAGGATCAGATTGGACGCGACCAGCGCTTCAGCCAGCGGCCCCACAGGCGTGGCGACAACGTCGTGCACCCGAGCATCAACGAGATGGTCGACATCGAATTGCTCGACCACCTGCGCATATTTGACCTGCACATCCTGACGCGCCTGATCCCAATCGATCAGTTCCTTCAGGGGCCCGGGCAAGTCTTTGTAAGCACCAATCACGGCAATCAACTGGCCGATGTCGAGCCGGCCTTCCAGCGCCATGAAGCCGCCGATCATGTAAAACAGGAACGGCGTCAGCTGGGCCAAGAAGTTGTTGATGAACTTCACCATGAACTTCCACTGGTAGAGATCGTAGCGGATCGAGAAGATCAGCCCCAGCCGGGCGGCAATATCAGCCCGCTCGAAATTCGTCGTGTCATGGGCATGGATGGTGTGGATACCGTCGACGATTTCGCCAACTCGGCCCGACAATTCCCGCGCCGTCAGCTGGCGCTGGCGGCCAAGCTCCAGCAAGCGGCGGCGCATGCGGGGAATGATGACGCCTTGGATGCAGACCATGCCAGCGGCAATCATACCCAGCCAGAAATTCTGCAAGAGAATAAAGATAAGCGCCGTCAGCGCCTGACCACCCAGAAGCGCCGGCTGCACAAAAGCATCGCCGGTAAAGCCGCCGAGTGGCTCCACTTCGTCCTTGATCATCGTGGCAATTTCGGCGGATTTGACCCGTTTGAAATGCACCGGCGGAAACCGCAGAACCCGATCGATCAGCTCGAAGCGGATACGGCGCAGCATGCGCTCTCCAAGTCGACCCTTGTAGGTATTGATGTAATATTTGAACAACCCGTTGAGGATGACGAGGGCAAGAAAGACCATGCTGAGCGCCGTCAGCGCTTGCAGACGATTGAGCTCCAGCCCCTTGAAGACCTCGAAATGGCCGAGCCAGGGAAGATCGAATCGGATGGCCATGAAAGGCCTGGTCGCGCCGACCTGGTCATAGCCCTGCCCCTGGATCGGCCCGTTGACGATCTGCTTGGGAAGATCGAAGGACAGGAAATACGGGATCATCGACAATCCGACGATGCAGAGGATCCAAATCTGCTGCAGATAGGTGTTCGACCAGATGTAACGCGCCAGGCTTTTTTCCATCGTCCCCCGTCAAGATCCTTTGGCGCTAAAGCATTTTTAAAAAGTGCTTGAGCAGTTATCCGTCGCTCGTCATGTCACTGCAGCAACCGCTCTTTCCAGCGCGGCGCTTTCTTCAAGTGGCCGATCTGGGCTGCGTCCTGGTGCAGGAGAATCAACTGTTCGGCCTCGGACAACCCGCTGCGGAAGCCATCGTTGACAGGCTCTTCCATCCGCAGTCCGGCGATATCGGGACCCGGCTCCAGCAACGTTACCTTCTGGCGCACACCACGGAGCTTTTCTTCCCCGAGCCGCACCCAGTCACCCTCGCAATAGCCGGCAAAGGCATTGCTTGCGACGATGTCGCTGCCGTATTTCTTGGTCAGTGCCTGCAGCCGAACCACTTCGTTAACAGCCGAACCAAAGGCCGAGAACGTCAACCGGTCGCGCAGGCCGACATTTCCAAACATGACATTGCCCACATGCAGGCCTATGCCATAACCGATCGGAACCTGGCCATTCAACCGGCGCCGCTCATTGAGGTCAGCCACCCGTGCCTGCGCAAGACGCACGGCCGAAAGTGCCGCCTGACAGGCCCTCTGTGATGGGTCCTTATGCCGGTCGCAAGGATAAACAGCCAGGAAGCCGTCGCCGAGAAAACTGAGAATCTGCCCGCCGTTGCGGTTGAAAGGTGCGGCTATCGCGTCGAAAAAATCGTTTAGCGTGTCGATATAGGCTTGGCGGCCTTCTTTTTCCGCCAGCATTGTCGACTGGCGCATATCACCAACCACGAGTGCTGCCCGGATCGTTTCGCCGTCGCCGCGGCGGATCTGGCCGTTCAGAACTCGTTTGCCCGCGTCACCGCCGAGATAGGTGGTCAGCATATTGGTCGCCAGTTTGCCGAGAACCGCCATCTTGGCCGCAACGGCGAGATGGTTCTGCACCCGCAGCAGCGCTGCGATCATCTCCTCGCTGAAGCCCTCCTTGGCATTGGTAGACCAGGAGCCAAGCATGCCCTGCAGCGATTCATCGCCAAAGGATTGCCTAAAGGCGAGGTAATCGGTAACGCCTTCCTTGCGCAGGTCGTCGAAAATCGCAAATTCCACTGGCCCTTCGGCAGGAATGCGGCGGCGCAAATGTTCGAGATCTGCGTTCAGCAACTGGTAATAAGGGCTTCGCAGAAAGAGTTCAGTGTTGTCGACGTCGTGCCGGTACCCTTCGATCATCAAGCCGCTTTGGGGCCGCCAGGTAAAGCCAACCGCTTCATAAAGCGGATGCAGCATGGCGAAGGACAGATGCACGCGCGCGATCGGCAGACCGGCAGCAGCAATCCGATCACAGAAGCCTCGAACGATATCTTCGAGGTCACTGCCGGAAAGGGCGGCATTGGTCAGCCAATCTGCAACCTTGTCCATAAAGATCGTCGAAACCGGCGCAGAAGGGGTGGCCATCGGAAATCCTGTCAGTGATGCGTCGCTAAACCATTCCCAAGCCAAACCTTTGGCCGATATGCCTGTGGCAGTCGAAGCGGCTATCCTGGTGCCATGAATCTTCGGTCGCATAAGAGAGATAGGATCCAGGCGGCCACATGGCAATGGCCAGTTGTCTCGCGCCTCTCAAAAAGCATGCACTTCGCCAGCCAGGCATTTTGAACGCTTAGGTCTTTCTTACGATCCTGGCGCTGGAGCCGGTTCGGAAAGGCCAAGTGTCTGGCGCAGCTTTTCATCCAGCAGGAAGACTTTCAACAGGCTCGATCTCCCGCGGATCGCAACATTGCGGCCGGCGGCATCTGGCACGTCCAGTCCTGCGAGCACGGCCACCGGCTCGGACACAACCAGTTGCGTTTCAAATTCCTTGGCAACCGATTCCAGCCTGCTGGCGACATTGACGGTGTCGCCGATCGCAGTCAGGCTGCGCACGCCACCGTAGCCGAGCGTGCCGACCACGGCGGGGCCGGTATGGATGCCGATGGCAATCCGCAGCGGCGAGGTCAGTTCATTGGATAGTTGCCGGTTCAATTCCTGCATGCCGGCGATGATGCTGCTGGCGGCCTTCAGCGCCTGTCGGCACGCCTCTTCCGGAGTTCCACCGATGCCAAACAAGGCCATGGCGCCATCGCCGATGAATTTGTCCAACCGTCCGCCAGCCTCCTCCACGGCATGGCCGACCACTGCAAAATAGCGGTTCAGCAGAAAGACGATGTCGAACGGCAGGCGGTTTTCCGTGAGCATGGTGAAATGACGCAGATCGCAGAACAGCACGGCGATGTCCCGCTCGCGACCAGGCACCACCTCGAGGCTACTATCCACCGTCGCGCTCTGCGGCATGGCCACCATGAGCGGCATCACCGTCAGATTGGCTGTCGGCCGTAACTGGCATGCCAGCCGGACACCGGGCGCCGCCTTGATCCGGTCGAGCGTGCCCTGCTCCAGGCTATCTGCTGGCGGCAATTGCATCCAGCCATCCATGACTTGGACACGACAGGTCGAACACTGTCCTTTGCCACCGCAGACCGCATAGTGCGAAAGGCCGGCAAGGCGGCTCGCTTCCAGAAGGGTAAAGCCTTTGGGAATACGGACCGTCTGCCCATTCGCGTAGCGCACGCTGATCAGATGGGCACGCTCTTTCAATCGGCGTATGATGCGCAATATCAATACAGCCCCGAGCGACAGGAAAAACGCCCCGTAAAGGCTCCAGCGGATCGATTTTATGACCGCCGCTTCTTCGTCCGTCAAACCGGTCGGGTCGTTGTATTCACCAGGCAGGGCATTGAGCCAGAAATCCACACCGGATAAGGCCCGGCCCATGACGACGAAGCCCAGCAGCGACAGGACCGGCAAGACGATGGCGATTGCCAGGAAGCCTGCTCGTGAGGCTTCGTACCAAGGCCGATAGCGCAGCCAGAAATGAATGCCGATACAGCCGTGGATCCACAGGATGACAATGGCAATAGACTGGCGCCAACCATCAAATGGCGAGGTGATCCACATCGCGCTGACCACGGACTCGTAATTGTCGCGAAGATGAAAGAGCGACGACGCGACCCTTGTTGAAACGATATGATCGATGATCAGTAAAGGCACAACAAGGCCGAGAATGATCTGCATCGCTTCAGACTTCGGCATCGTGAAACTGCGACGAATGTAGACAGACCGGAGGGACAATCCCATGTGGGCGAGCAACGAGCCGTAGAGCACCACTGTACCCGGCAGCGTGCGCCAGAACATCAGAAGCCAGCGGCGCACGTGATCTGCTGCCGCGACGGACAATAGCCCGGCAGCATGATTGGCCATGTGCATGCTGAGAAATACGAAGACGACAAGGCCGGTCGCGAGCCTGGTCTTGCGTATCCGGCTCTCAGACCAGAAGTGTTTCTTGACGTCTGAAGTCATGAGGTTTCTACACTGCCTCTTCCCGACCGTTCAGCTTTGGCAGTTTTGGTCCCGACTGTAAATCGGCGTTGAAGCGACCGGACATTTTTCAGATCCATTTGGAGCGCCGCTAGACCGCCACAGTGTTTCACAGAAGCACCGAACCGTTCTAACATTTTGTTTTTACTAATTTTCGGATGGACACCCAGCGACCGCTACCTCTGGAAAATGCCTGAAGCTGCCGGAATTTTCGATTGCTTAAATATCGAGCACCATACCGTCACGAGCTGCAAGCGCACTTGGAAGCGCCTCCTGCGCCAATCGCTCCAACAGCGCCAACTCGCTGTCGTTGCGCCACGGTGCGTGATGGAAGAGGACCAGACGGCCGACCGATGCGGCGTTGGACAAAATCACCCCCTGCTCCCAGCTGGAGTGGCCGAAGCCGCGATATCGTTCCATCTCGGCCTCGGTAAATGCGGCGTCGTAAACCGCGACGTCGGCATCGGCCATCAGTGCCAAAGCCGTGGGATCGAGTTCGCCGGGTTGATGCTCAATATCGAAAACCAGCGCTAGCACCTTACCCTGCCATTCCACCCGATAACCCACGCAGCCGCCGGGATGGTTGAGCGAGAACGTGTCGATGACAATCCCCGGTCTTGGCGTCAACCGGTCGCCGGCCTTGAAATCGTGGAAGCGCAGCGACGCCTTACAGATATCCATCCGGACTGGAAAATACGGTGGGCTTACAAATTGACGGATCATCTGATGCGTCGTCATCGACCCGGCGAGGTGACCCGACCAGATATTGACGGTGATATCGGGATTGTAGATCGGCTTGAAGAATGGAAAACCGATGATGTGATCATAGTGACAGTGGGTGAAAAACAGATCGACTTCGCGGGCGCTATCGCCGATCATATCCAAGCCAGCCTGGCGGATACCGGAGCCTGCATCGAAGATCAGCCTATGTTCGCCGCACCGCACCTCGATGCATGGCGTATTGCCACCATAGACATCGAAATCAGCGCCACAGACCGGGATGCTGCCGCGTGAACCCCAGAATTTCACCTGAAACACGTCAATCTTCACTTTGCCATAGAGTTTCCGTCCCGGCATCGAGCTTAAAACCGGTTTGCGAGCATCATTTCCGAAATTGAGACAGATGCAACGGGAAAAACCGACGGCGCCGAATTACATCTGGTAGCAGCCGAAGCTCAACACACCTTACCAGGCTACGCCGGGAAGTGCCTCACGCTCTCGTTCGGCGTGAAGATGCTTGAGCGAACTGACGGGCGCCGGCCGGCCTATCAGATATCCCTGGACCTGATTGCAGCCTAAATTTTTCACGCATTCGAGCTGCTCCTCGGTCTCGACCCCTTCCGCTGTCGTCGTCATGCCGAGGCTGGCGCCGATGCCCGTAACCAGTTCTGCAATTGCCAACGCATCGGCTCTGGTGGTGATGTCCCGAATAAACGATCGGTCGATTTTCAGCTTGTCGAACGGAAAACCCCGCAGGCTGCCCAGTGAGGAATAGCCAGTACCGAAATCGTCCATGGCAATTTGAATACCGAGCGTTTTTAATTCGCGCAGGGTCTTCAAGGTCAGGTCGTTCTTGTCCAAAAGCACCGATTCGGTGATTTCAAGCTCAAGCCGTTCAGCCGGCAGGCCGGTCAACTCAAGCGTAGCGGCCACTTTCTGGGCAAGAACTTTGTTGCGGAACTGAATGGCCGAAAGATTGACGGCGATCTTGAGGGGAGTAGTCCAGAGCGCAGCTTCCACGCAGGCAGTCCGCAAGACCCAATCGCCAAGTGCATCGATCACCCCAATCTTTTCAGCGACCGGAATAAAATCTGCGGGAGACACCGAACCGCGCTTAGGATGGGTCCAGCGCAGCAGAGCCTCGTAACCGCAGACCTCCCGCGTAGCCGCAATGGCCAGAGGCTGGAAATATACCTCCATCTCACCATTCGCCAAGGCATCCTGCAGGTCGGCCTCAAACGACTTTCTCTCGCTCAGCCGCGTCTGCATTTCTGTCTGGAAAACGCATGCGTGGCTCGGTCCAAGAGCTTTCGCCTCGTAAAGCGCGAGGTCAGCGCGCTTGAAGAATTCGTCCGTGTCCGGCTCACCATTGAAGATCGTAACGCCGACACAGGTGCCGACCTTGATCTCCTGCTCACCGATTCTATAGACCACACCAAGCTCGTCCATAAGCCGTCGGGCAAACTCGAGAGCCTGCTGTTCGCCGAGACCTGCAGACAGGATCGCGAATTCGTCTCCCCCCAAGCGGCAGACGAGATCGCCCGGAGCTTTGATATCGACCAGACGTCCGGCAACCATCTGCAGCAAGGCATCACCGATATCGTGGCCGAGCGTATCGTTGACATCCTTGAAACCATCAAGATCCAGCAGCAGGATGACCGCAACCGGACCGCCCTGTTTGGCCGCGATCAACCGTGCCTCCAGATCCTGGCGGAATAACATGCGGTTGGGCAAGCCCGTAAGCGAGTCGTGATGTGCGACATATTCCAGCCGATTGTTCTGGGACTTCAGTTCCCATGACGCAGCCCGCAGGTCGTCGGTCAATTTCTGCATGCGGCGATGAGCACGATCGAGCAAATTGTTGTGGCGCAGCAGCATCCCCACGAGAATGATGCCACAGAGGATGAGCCCTCCGGCAAGTGCCGTGTATATGAAATGCAGTTTGCGCAATTCGGCTTGGGCAGTGATGATCTTGCTCACGTCCACTTCAAGCGAACTGGACGCCAGCCGTGTCATCGGAGAGTCCAGCGCCTCCATTCTTTGCAGCAGCGATTTAATGAGCGGCGGATCGAGGGTCTCGATGCGGGCATTCAGGGTATCGAGCACATCCCGGAGCTTGCCGATCAGTTCGCGGCGCTGCGGATCGGATTCTACGAATGTTTTCAGATTGCCTTCCTCGAACAATTCGAGACGGCTTTGCATGATTTCCAACCGCAGACGCAGATTGTCATCATCCAGGTCACTCATGCCCAGCGCATAGGTCGCTAGCTGATGCTCGAGACGCATATATTCTGACAGCGTCTGACTAACGGCCCAGGAGTCGTTATAGCGTGAAAATTTCTCAAGCGTGGTTTGCCGTTCGGCGATCACATAGGCGATGTAGCCGGTGGCCAGCACAAAACAGCATATGATCGTACCAAGAACACGCCTCACGCTGCGCCTCTATTCCACTATAAGTTTTGACACCTGCCATGCCGAACGCATGTAATAGACCTGACTTTGAAGCTGCGGGTCACTGTCATAAGGGTAAACAACAAACAGCGGTCCCTTGTCTCGCACCGGCATATAATTGCCGTCCCGTTTGAAAGCGAGCAAAACATCGAACCGTTTGAAATCTTCGATAGGTATTGTCGTCACATAATCGTTTAGTGCGATGGCGGTCACTTTTTTGCCCTTGGCACCAACATAGGCCATCAGCTTACCAAGCAGCACCCCCTGGAAAACCGTCCGCCCCTCGTACCAGGGATTGGCAGTTTCGATAGTCTTCACCCCGACAGCCTCCAACATGGGAAGATCAAAAGCTGCACCATCGGGCATATTGGTATTCTCAATATTCCCCGAAATCAATAGGATAGGCTTGGTCTTAGGGGCATCGATCGTACCGGCAAACGCAGGGAAAACCGGAATGCAGCACAGGATGAAGAAGGCCCAGAGGCGTAAGAGTGTCATAACTAATCTCCTGACGATCGATCGGTAGAGGCTGCAACGCTTTGTCGTTTGAGCGCTAATATCGCTTCATCACGACCGTGAGCGCCCGGCGCGGGCTGTCAATGCAACTTTCAAGATATCTCATACAAACAAATGCCGATCCAATAAAGCATCCGAAGGTGTTTAACGGCTCCCGGCCGCAACGCTGCGTATGCCACGGCTTAAAAAAGCGTCCTACAAAGCCGCTCCTCACAAAAATCGATGCATTTCGTCAAAAAAAGATAAAAAACAACAAGACCGGCGGCTACGGATAGTGCCAAGGGAAAATACGGACTTTCTAGCGCCACGGCAATCAGGCACCCGTCTGGCACCTGCAGGAATTCCGTAGCATTGGAGTGGAAAATGCGCGAGGCTTTGGACGGACATCGGCGGATCGGTTCCTGCTTCGGGCTATCCCACCCTCCCTTCCTTGCGGTTCGGCCAATTGGGGACGCAGCCTTTTCAGCAACCCATCTTCACCGACCGACCTCGAGGTCGGCACGCAAGACCGTTCGCCTTCCCCCTCAGAACGCCTATTTCCTAATGCTCTATCTGCGCGATGCCGACCACTGCGACCTTGCGGCGGACGGCGCATCCGGGCCGGTCAATCACTATCGCGAGGGAACGATCTGCCTCGTCGATCTCGCCGAAGGCGCATCAATCCAGCTGCATTCGGAGCTTTCCGCTATAGCGTTTCTTTTGCCTTACGGACTCATCGATGAGATTTCAACGTTTTCACAATTTTCAGGCGCAAAGCGGCTCCGCTGTCGACGCGGCGAGCAAGATGATACGGTCAGCAGCATCGGACTAGCCATATTGCCGCTTTTCGAGCAGGAAAAGGCACGGCGCAGGCCTGTTTTGCAACATATAGCCATCGCGCTGTGCGCGCATGTCCTGCATCACTACGGCGAGCAGGCAACAGGCACACGCTCCACCAGCGCCCTGACCGTCTGGCAAGAGAAGGCCGCGAAAGACTTCATGGCAAATCATTTTGCGGAACGCATCGACACTGCCGCAATCGCCCATGCTTTGGGCTTGCCAACAGAGGTCGTGGAGAAGGAATTTTTGGCGGCGACCGGCAAGACCTGTGAGGCATGGCTGACGCAGTTTCGACTGACACAGGCACGCCGTCACTTTTTCCAGTATGGTCTCGAGCCGGAAGAGATCGCGTCGCGATGCGGGTTTCGAGATGCCGCGCATTTGAAGGAAGAGTTTATTCGCTCCGTGGGATCGAATCCTGCGGAAAGCAGCAATCTCTGGATGCACTGATTGACCAAGGACCGAGTTTTCCTTAGCGTGGCCGAACCGCATACCGGCGAGAGATACGTTGGCCCGAAACCGCAGTGTGACACGTCATCGTCGGCTCCGTGCCATTTTCCAGCAAGCAGATTGGCCGAAAGAACGGATCGATGGATGTAGCGCCGGTATTGGTTGGACAGACAGAACAATCCTATGATGCTGCGGGGATCGTCGTATCGCGTCGTCGCGGCGCCCGGCACGAGAGCGATGGCTCGCAGACATTCGCTCGTGAAGATGCCTTCGATGTCACCGTTCAATTGTGCGACACGCAGGCGCATCGGCTTTGGCGCGGCGAAGAACTGATCGCACAAGGTCCGCGATCGAGGGGCAGTCTATCGATCACGGATCTGCGTATGCCTTGGCATCGCCAGTATCTATCAGCCTTCGACGAGTTTCGCCTGCATGTCTCAGACGCCCGGATGCGCCGGTTTGCGGAGGATGTCGGACGCACGCCGATCGGCACGCTCAAATGCCCGGAAGATCATCCAGATCCTGTGCTCTTGAGCCTTGCACAGGCACTCATCCCATCTCTGGAGGACCCGACGAACGCCAATCCACTGTTCGTGGAGCAGATCGGCCTTGCCGCTTTGGCCCATCTGGCACAGACCTATGGCGGCCTTTATCTGCCTGTCGATAAGAAGGGTACCCTCGCCCCCTGGCAAGAACGGCGCCTTACGGAGTTTCTGGAAACGCATTACAGTGAGGCTTTCTCGATTGCTGACCTCGCCTCGCTCTGCGACCTCTCGCGCAGTTATTTCATCAAGGCATTCAAGGAGAGCTTCGGGCGGGCACCGCATAAATGGCTGACTGAATATCGGGTAGAGCGTGTCAAGGATCTGCTTATGCAGGACCAGCCGATCGCGGATATAGCCCTTCTCTGTGGCTTTTCCGACCAAAGCCACATGACGCGGATCTTTACCGGGCTGACCGGTCATTCGCCCGGTCGCTTTCGTCGCTTGCATCGGTAGGCTCTGGAATAGGCGTGAAGACACCGTGCATTTAAATCAGGCGACTTTCATGCAAGACAGTGACATTTAGACTAGGTTAAGTGGGGCGGCTGTTACATCCGCCGATTGATGTGGGAACAGAGATGCGCAACGAACAATCGTCAGTGGCAAAGTCAGTCCCGATGGATGCGTTTGGCTGCTCGCGGAGCCAACTGTTGAGCGACGAAACGATCATCGGCGCGAACATGACCTTTCACCGCAAGCTGGGCGCCGTAGCGCCAGCCGAGCCGGTCAGAACGCCAGCCACCAATCGCGGATTTCTCCTCGGTCTTTCCAGTTCGGACGGTCATCGCCGGCGGATTTTTTCTGAATATACGTCCGAGACCTTCGACTTCGGTGCAAACTCCGTCTATCTGCGCCGTTTCTCCGACGACTACCGTGCCGAACTCAGTGGCTCCTTCAATTTCACGCTGGTTGAGATCGATAATGCCGCCCTGGAGCGGATTGCCGATGCCTCCGACTTTCAGCAGGTCAGTGACCTGAAATGCGTGGCCGGTCATGGAGACCCCGTCCTCGGGGGGCTGCTTGGCGCTCTGTTTGCGCGTGTAGGCGCAATCGGTGAGCGTAGCGCGCTATTTGTCGACCAGATCTCGACGGCAATAGGCATTCATCTCGTTCAAACCTATGGCAATGGCAGAAACGCATCCAGCGACAGAAGACGCAATCTTTCCAGCCGGGACCAGACAAGGGTGCGCGATCAGATCCGCGACCGCCTGAGCGGCGAAATCTCTGTCGAAGGGCTGGCACGCGACTGCAACTTGTCCCAGGCCGTTTTTCTGCGCGCCCTGAAAGACAGCACCGGCAAGACACCTCAACAATTGTTAACCCAGGAACGGCTGGATAAGGCTCAGGACATGATGCTGCACTCGGACATGCTTCTAAAAGAGGTGGCCACCGCATGCGGATTTGCCGATCAAAGCCATTTTACCAGGGTTTTCTCACGGTCCGTCGGCGCGACCCCGGCTGCATGGCGGCGCATCCGCAAGATCTGATCAGCGTCAAAGTGCCGGCTGATACCAAAAGATTTGTCAACGCCATGGCCCATCTCCGGGCGCGCATCGTGCACAAAGCTTGCAGCGTTGTTGCAGCACACCAAAAAAGATAAATTTAAAAGACGGCGCGGAACTTTCGCTATGAACGCCGGTTTGGGATTGATGCGACGAAATGGGAGAAGCGTCATGCAACCGAAAACCGGTTCATCCAGCAAGACCAATGGACATGAAGGTCGAGAGGTAGAGAAGGATGCAAAGGGTCAGTTCGCCAAGACGCAGAGCGGCGGAGACAATGACGGTGTTGTCAGCGCCAAACCGCAGGTGATTACCGGTTCACAGGACGCAACGATCCACAATATTCCGCCGCAACACAAGCCGACCAAACCGTAACCGAGATGCTGCTTCAATGAATGTCACCGGCGCTTGGAGCATCGCCATGGATTTTTTGACATTTAATCGGGATCGCGCTTTCGGCCAGCCGAAAAGACCTTGTCGGCCTTTCCGCTCCTTATTGCGGAAGCGGGCCGACCCCAAGCTCCGTGCCGAGGATTCTTCCGTTGGTTGATATTATTGATTTGAACCATTTCGAGCACGTGTCATCGGGTGATTTATCTCGGCCCCGGCCGATTTCGCCGGGCCACGCGAAAACCAGGCGCTCGTCTCCGCCCACGCTTCGGCAGCCCCAAGACGACAAGAGAGGCGCCGTGCCGGCAGCAAATAACAACAATACCTCGGTTGAAATCGTTTCCCTCATTCCGGCACTGCGCGCGTTTGCCCATAGTTTTTGCAAAACGCCTGAGGATGTCGATGATCTCGTCCAGGAAACCCTGACGAGAGCGCTGGCGAATGTCGATAAATTCGATCCCGGCACCAAGCTCAAATCCTGGCTGTTTACGATCATGCGCAATACGTTTTGCACCCGTTTTCGCAAACGGCAACGAGAGGTCGTGGGCATAGAGCCTGGTTTTCTCGACACGCTCTCCGTAGGCCCCACGCAGGAGTGGACGACACGAGCGGTCGAAGTCCGCGAAGCCCTATCGCGCCTGCCGACCCATCAGCGGGAAATCATCATTCTTGTTGTCATGTTGGGTGAGAGTTACGAAACTGCGGCAGAAGTCAGCGGGTGTGCCGTAGGTACCGTCAAGAGCCGATTGAACCGGGCTCGCCAGCGTTTGTTTCAGGAGCTTGGCGAAGAAACCGCCCAAGAGATTCTCTAAACTCGCAAATGCCTCAACCATTTGTCTGCAAAATGCTCAAAACCGCCTGGATGACTCCGAGGCGGTTTAGCAGTTTAGATCTGTAGAAGTCTGTATTTGTTAATCAATAAATTCAAGTTTTTGCCTGCTGGTACGTTAGGCAGGCTGCATGTTTTCTTCACGTTAGCAAAGCAGCTCCGAATTGATCCGACAGCACTTTTCGGGCCCGATTGACTCGGCTCTTGACAGTGCCGACTTCACAACCGCAAGCCCGTGCGGTTTCATCATAGCTGACGCCGCTGGCAACCATGACCAGGGACCGGCGCGATGCCTCCGGGAGTTTGTTGATGGCCACGCCAAGATCGGCGTATAGGACCACCCAGTCCTGTGGAGCATCCATCACCAGCTTGTGGTTCCATTCATCGCCCATGCCGACATGCTCGCGCTTGCGCCGGTTGTAAGCCGTGTAGAAAGCATTGCGCATGATGGTGAAAAGCCAGGACTTCAGAGCTGTACCAGTTTGAAACTGGTTTGATGCGTTAAGAGCCCGCAAAATCGTTTCCTGGACAAGGTCGTCAACCTCGCCGCCTGGACCGGTCAAACGTTTTGCAAAGCGCTGGAGGGCTGGGATTTGTGCTTCAATGCCGGCGTGGACGGCGGTGGGAAGTGCGTGTCTAGTGCCCTGAGGCGGGGTAGTCGAAGTTGCCATATAACCTGTCTCCTTCTCTGACAGTCAACGGCTACAGGGCTAGGTTGTTTCGGTACGTTACCGCACCATTTCCCAAGGCATTACAACAGAGCATCAATGCGTGTCATTTCGATACAAAAAAGGCCACCAGAGGGTGGCCTTTGATGTGAAAAGATCGGCCGGCAGCTTACGCTGCCTTACGCGAGCTTTTCTTATTTGCGGAGCTTTCACCCAGCGCCGTCAGCTTCTCGTCGGTCGCAACTTCTTCCTTAAGCGTCGCGTCGAAGAGAGCAACGGCTTCCTTCATGCCGAGCTCCTGAGCCCAAGCCTTCAGGGTGCCGTAACGGGCGATCTCGTAGTGCTCGACCGCCTGGGCGGAGGAGATAAGACCGGCGTCGAGTGCTGGCGAACCCTTGAACTCTTCAATGATTTCCTCGCCTTCGGCGAGAATGCCCTGAATAGCTTCGCAGGTCTTGCCGCGTGCCGGCTTGCCGATCAGCTCAAACACCTGCTCAAGGCGCTCGATCTGACCCTGGGTTTCTTCACGATGCTGCAGGAATGCGGCCTTGCCTTCTTCAGACTGGGCGGCGCGGGCCATTTTCGGCAGGGCCTTCAGGATCTGCTTTTCAGCAAAATAGATGTCCTTGAGCGTGTCGAGGAACAGATCATTCAAAGTTTTCTCAGCCATTTTTTCCTCCGGGAATGGCGCAATTCCACACCGCTTCAATCCGCGTGGTCTGGCGTGGGCAATTGCGTGAAAAAGGTTGGAAGCGATCTGTGCTTCCGTTCGAACCACACTCTCCAAACAGGGAGTGCCCCTGAAAGTTCCTGTCGAATTTCGGCTAATCCGTCAGGCGATGGCAGGTGGCGGTTCGACGGCGTAATGACGCGCGCCGCGCCGGCAGAGATAGACTTCGCGTTCGGGATTTTCCTCGATGATGAAGCCCGCGCTGCGCAGCATAGCCTCCATCGCGGCTTTATTCGGGATCCACCAGTTGGTGGGATCGCTAGCGTAGCGCTCCTCTACAAAGAAGAGTTTTGGGTATTCCATTTGGTCAAATATTGCCCATTCGGAAAAATCGTAGTTTTCGGCAAGATCCGGCTTTCGCTCGTCTCCGCGCTGCAGGCACTGGAACAACATCTGCCCGCCAACGACGTGCTCATGCAGCAGATCGAGCGCCAGCAGCGGATGGCGCAAATGATAGAGCACGCCCATGAAGATCACGAGGTCGAAGCGCTGCCGCAGCTTGCCGACTTCGTAGACGGACATTTGGCGGAACTCGATATCAAGACCCGCTTGTGCGGCGGCGAAACGCGCCTGCTGAAGATAATGGGGATCGGAGTCGATGCCGAGCACATAGTCCGCGCCACGTCGCTTCATTTCCTGGGAATAGAAGCCCGCGTTACAGCCGATGTCGAGAACGCTTTGACCGCTGAGATCCTCGGGCACGACGTGCCGAAATCCTTGCCATTTGAAGGCCGGATAATCGCCCAGGAAATGATCGGGAGCCGTTTTTATGCCGCCGATCTCGATATTCTGAAACCAGGGGCCAAGCTCTTCGATCTTGCTGCGGAGATCCTTTTTCATTCTATCATTCATACCTATTCCTTATGCTTCGTTCAGCACGTGCATCGGCTGCTGCTTCAGGCGCGCCGCAAGATAGCTTCATCCTGAAGCGCCTCGACAAGCTCGCGGGCTCGGGCAAGGCCGGTATGGGCGCCTAGCACCCGCTGGCGGGCAGAAGCCGCCACAGCCAGTCGCTCGGTCTCCCCGGTCTCCGTCAGTACCCGCACCACATCCTGCGCCGCACGTGCCAGAAAGATCGCCTCGCCGTCGGGCAGCAGGTCATCAAGCCCGCGCCAGACATCGCTGATGATAGGCACGTCGCAGGCGGCGGCCTCAAACAACCGCACGCTTGGCGACCAGCCGGCCGCGATCATGTCGGCGCGTGTCACGTTCAGGGTGAAGCGCTGTCGGCTGTAAAAGCTTGCGTGTTCATCCGGCGGCAGATGATCGATACGCTCGACATTGGCGGGCCAGTCGATGGTTTCAGGATATTGAGGCCCAGCGACGACAAACCGCATGTGCGGCAGACGGCGCGCCGGCTCGATCAGCAGGGTTTCAAGCACCGGCTGCCGATCGGGACTATAGGTGCCGAGATAACCGAGATCCCAGGTGAGCGCCTCCCCGGTCGGGCCGTAACGATCGGCATCAACGGAACAATAGAGCGCAACCGCACGAGACGCACCGTACTCCCGCTCCAGCCGATCGAGCACTTCACCGCCGGAAAAGGAAAAATAGGCGTCGAATAGCGGGATCTGCCGACGCGCCAGAAACTCCTCATCGCCAGCATCGAGCTTTGCGAGCGTCACGGGTGTGTCGATATCGTAAAAGCACAGGCGCTTTGGGCCAAGCGCCGACAGCCGATCGATCAGCTCGATGCCGTCAGGCACGTAGGAGCCGACAATCACCGCATCTGCCTTGAGGATTTCGGCACCATAGCGATCCAGCACCGTCTCCTGATCCGTATAATAGGCAAGGCGGCAGAAGTCCGGATCGGGCAAATCGCGATGCCCTGCATACCAGGGCACGTCCCGCTCAAGGAACAAAACCTGGTGCCCGTCGGCATTCAATCCGCGAATAAGCGCGCGGAAAGTCGTGGCATGGCCATTTCCCCAGGATGAAGACAGAGAGAGGCCGAAGATAACGACGGTCTTGGATTCGCTCATTCGGCAGCCTCGCTGTTTGCCATAATCGAGCCGGCCGTGCTGGCGCCGGCACTGCCACCGCTCATCCGGCGGAACAGACTGTCGACCGCGCCGGCCCGGTGGCCATAGGTATGCTCCATCAGAACCCGGATCAGCGCCCGCTGCCCGATCTGCCGTGCAGCACCGATCGTGAGGCCGGCCAGAAGATCGGCAACATCGCGGCCATCACGAGCAACGAGAACCTCCTCACCCGGCTTCAGGAAAAGCTCGATACCCTCCCAGGCATCGGTGATAAGGCATCCGCCAGCACCTGCGGCTTCGAACACGCGCGTTGCCGGCGAAAAGCCGTTTTCCGCCATGCTGGCGCGGGAAATATTGAGCACGGCTTTCGGCGAGACATTGAACGCATTGTGATCGCGGGTGGAGACATGGCCGAGATACGTGATGTTCTCCGACATGGGCTTGTCCTGCCATCCCGAACCGCCAAGCAGGAAGGCCTGGTCGGGCAGGCGCGCAGCGGGCTCCAGGAAGAATTCCTCAACCCGGGCTTCCCGGTCAGGCAAGCGGTTGCCAAGGAAGGCCAGATCAGCGGAAAACCTTTGATCGGCCGGAACCGGATAGTGGGTCTCCGGATCGAGCGCATTATAGACTGGAATGCAATCTCGGGCGCCAAGCGCACGGTAAGCTTCAACGACAGGATCACCACCGCCATAGGTCAGGACCATGTCGAGATCCGGCAGCGCCTTGCGCAGCGGATGGTCGGGGGCAGCTTTCAGTTCCGCAAGGGTTGCAGGCGCGTCGACATCCCAGAAGATCGTCAGGGCGCCCGGTCTTGCCGCAGCCATTACTTCGGCCAAAAGAAGGTCGTCTTCGAAGCCAACGCCTGACGCCTTGATGACGATATCGGCTAGTGCCGCCTCAGCCGCAACAGCCTTCAAGGCGTCGACCGTTCCCTCGTATACCACGACCTTGCACCAAGGAGGCGGATCCATGTCACGGTTTTTCTGCCTATCGTAGACGTCGGGCTCGAAGAAGGTGATGTCGTAGCCGCGACGGGCAAGCGCGCGCAAAATGCCGCGGTAATAAGTGGCGGCACCATTCCAATAGGCGGAAACCAGGCTCGAGCCATAAAAGGCGATTTTCATTCGGCAGCCTCCAAATTGATCAATTGCTGTTTGACGCGGTCGGTGCCGCAACTGGCAAGAATGGTGAAAAGCTCGCTGACGCGGTGGCGGCAGGTATGGCGGGCGGCAATTTTTTCCTGGCCTGAGCGGATGAGATCGCGGCGGAGATCGGCATCGTCGAGCACGATCTGCAACTGCCGTTGCATTTCGCCGCCATCGCGGGCGATCAAGTAATCCGTGCCCGGTCGGAACAGATGTTCAGCATCATCCCAAGGAGCCGAGATCAGCGGAATGCCCGAAGACAGCGCCTCGAAAACCCTGATCGTCGGAATGCCCGGCAAGGTTTCCACGTAAGGCCGGCGCGGGATATGGACGGTGACGCGGTGGCGGGCAAAGGCAAGCGGCGCTTTTGCATTGGCAATCCAGCCGCCATAGGCAATACCGGCATCGTCAAGCGCTGCCAGCGCAGTATCGGGATAACGCACGCCGCGCACCGTTGCAGATAGTCCGAGCGCCTTGACCGGCCGGACGAGGAATTCCAGGATTTCGGCCGAGCGCTCGTCATCACCCCAATTGCCGATCCAGATCAGGTCACCGGTCTTCTCGACCTCTGGCATCGGGTGAAACAGCGCATCGTCAGCAGCCTCATGCCAGGTGAAGACCGATTTCCCCCAGCCCGCTTTCAAGTAACGCTGCCGCAGCGTTTCGCCGAAGGCCAGCACGCCGTCGTAATCAGCAAGGGTCATGGCGGCGATATCGGCAGAGGCCGAGACGGCGCGGTGATGGGTATCGTGGAACAGAAGCGTGAAACGCCCGCCGTTGCGCCTGATGCGGCCGAGCCTGGCAATCAGCTCCGGGTCCGTCCATTCATGCACGACAACCACATCGGCATCGGCGACCGCAGCCTCATGGTCGAAATCGGGATCGTAGATCCGGCTGACGAGGCCGGGAAAGCTGTCATGGAAATCGGCAAGCGCCGCATCACCTTGCTCGGCAACCAGATTGTCCCGGCTCCAGCTCACTTGCGGCTCCAGCGCAAGCGCCCGATGTCCGCGACGGATCAAATCGCGCATCACGCCCCGCAGGAAATGCGCATTGCCATGGTTCCAGTCGGAAATCAGGGAATGGGTATAGAATAGAAATCGCATGATCACTCCGCTGCGGTCATCGTATCGGAAGGAGTCGCTGCCCTCTGGAGCAGGCTCTGATAGAGCTCGGCCATAGCCTTCGCCTGGATCTGTGGGGTGAAATCCAGCGCTCGGCGCAGCGCTTCGGCAGAGAGCTTTGCCCGAAGCGCATCATCGTCAGCAAACCGATTTGCCGCATCGGCAAAAGCCTCGGCATCATGAGGATCGACGAACAATGCCGCTTCGTGCCAGAGCTCGCGATAGGTTGGGATATCGGCAAGCACCAGCGCGCTACGCGAGCGTGCCGCCTCAAGCACCGAAAGGCCGAAGGGTTCGTAAAGCGAAGGGGAAAGCACCACCTCCGCCCGCGCCATCAGCGCCGCCGTCTCCGCATGGTTGAGCTCGCCGCGATGGACGGCATGGACGATCGGCAGAAACTGGCCGTTCGGCCCCCTGTTGGCGCCGGCCATGACCAGCGGCAAACGCATATGCGGCGCCGCTGCATCGAGAACCGCGCCGTTCTTACCTTCATCCCACCAACGCCCGGCTGCAAAGGCGAGCCGGTTCTTTGGTTGCTTTTGCACCGTCAGCCGCGTCGCATTGGCCACGACATGGAGATCTGCGATCTCGCCATAGACCTGCTTGATCATGGAGGCGTGGCTTCGGCTTGGCGTGACCACAACATCAGCCCGATCGAACCCTTTTCGATTGATCGCGTGCTGCCATTCCCAGCCAGCCGGCAGCCGCTCGCCGCGCACCCCCGCAAACCAGGTGGCGACACAGGAATGGGAAACGGCGAGCACCGGCAGAGCCGGATCGATGCCCACTGCCTGCGAAGGTGCGTTGAGATGCAAGAGATCTGCACCATGCTTGGCAGCAAGATCCTGCAGCAGCGCCGGCAGCGAAGACAGCGCCGCCTCGTCTTCGACCATCCACTCCAAGGGAGCGTCAAGCCAAATGAGTTCGCCGATCTCTTCCGCTTCCTGCACCTGATGTGTGGCTGGGCGCGGTCCGAGGCCGACGAAGACTGTTTCTATGCCAAGGCTCTTCAGCTCGCCTGCGAGATCAATGGCATAGCGCCAAACCCCACCGACGGCATCAAGCGTCATCAGCAGCCGCAGATCGCCTGCCGTGTTGTCGGGCGAGCTCATGCCTGGACCTGGCGGGGCGAGAGGATATGGCGAGGCGTAGATCTTGGTAACGCTTCGCCATCGAAACGGTTCTCGTTCAGCCACTCCGCGAGATCTTTCAAGCCGCTCTTCCAGCGCATGCCGGCACGCCAGCCGGCGGCTCGCTCCAGCTTGCCGGTGTCGGCCACGAAATACAGCTGATCGCCAGCACGCCAGTGCGACAAATCCGTCTCGAGCCGGCGCCCTGTCAGCTCTTCGATTTCGCGCAGCACGCCACGAATGCTGACCGCATTGGCAGGGCCGCCACCAAGGTTGAAGGCCTGCCCCTTGAACCGGTCGATGCCATCGAGCACAGTTCTATAGGCGGCGACCGCATCATTGACGTGCAAGATATCGCGCACTTGCTTGCCATCGCCATAGATCGAGATTGCCTCGCCAGCGAGCGCGCGGATCAGGAAATGCGCCACCCAGCCTTGATCTTCCGTCCCAAATTGCCGCGGACCATAGATGCAGCTCATCCGCAGAACGGCGGTGGGAATGCCGAAGGATTTGGCGTAATCGAGCACATATTGATCCGCCACACCCTTGGAACAGCCGTAAGGGGTGCAGAAATCAAGCGGTCGGCTTTCGTCGATGCCGTTTTCACGGATCTTTTCGTCTGATGGGACGTAGCGATCATCGAATTCCTGCATTGCGACATCTTCAAGCGCGCCATAGACTTTATTGGTGCTGGCGAAAATCACAGGCGCACCTTTACCGCCTCTTCCGTTTGCCGCCTTGCGCACGGCCTCCAGCACATTGATCGTGCCCCGGCCATTGGTCTCGAAATCGTCAAGCGGATGCACCAGGCTAGTCGTGACTGCCGTCTGCGCTGCGAAATGGAAGACAGCACTGGCATCGGCAAAGACAGGCTCAATGCCTCTCGCATCCCGCACATCCGCCAAAACGGGGTGCAGGCGGTCGCCATGGCGCTCGCTCAGCCAGGCGAGATTGCGGTCGACGCCAGGGCGCGACAGATTGTCGACGACGATAACATCATGACCATCGCTGAGCAGGCTATCGGCAAGATTGCTGCCAATGAAGCCGCTGCCGCCGGTGACCACCACGGGTGAAGCACCCTTTGCGATATGTGGAGTCGTCAGTCCCAGCACCTGCTCCAGTCGGGCCACGCCCCCTTCGCTCAGCAGGCGCGCGAGGAGCTTCGGCTGATTGTCATGGCTGACGGCGCCCATGTGGTAATGGCGCGGATCGAACCAGAGCCCCTCTTGCACCGGCACATCCGGTGGCACATCGCGCCAGGAATACCAGTAGAGACGATCTGCCGGGACAGAGATTGCATTCAGGAAACGCCGTGCCTGCTCCACTTCGTCGTTACGCCAAGTGGAATAGCCGGTCTCAGTAATCCAGATCTCGCTTTGGGGGTTATGGCGGTCGAGGATCCGGCGCATCTCGCCGAGATGCATGTCCCATCCGCCCCAGGTACCCTCCTCGCTATCCCAGGTGCCGGGAAAGCCGTGAAAGCCGACGGCATCAACAACGCCGAGCACGCCGCGCTCCCCCATCAGATCGAGCCAGAGCGGATCAAACGGTGACGGACCTCCCAACACCGGCTTCTTCCCGCGTTGCTTGGCCCAATAGGCGGCACCGCCGACCATTTCGCTGAACATCAGGAAATCGCCGTCGTCACGCCAGTCCCAATCCAGGAGATTGTTGGGCTCGTTCCAAAGCTCGATGTGGTTGAAATGACGCCCATAGCGCGTAATCACGTGATCGACGAAGTCGGCATAGGACTTTAGATCAACGGGAGCGCCGGACGACCGACCGGTGCGCGACATCGATGGCGGCGTGTAGTGGATACAGGGCAGAAGGTCGATCACCCCACCCAGTTTCGGGATCAGCCAGTCGAACCAGGCTTCGCCACCGGGCGCCAGATATTCCGCCCAGGACAAATGCGTGCGCAGATAGGACGCGCCGCTGGCGAGAATATCCGGCAAGATCGTCTCGGTCCGTTCATATTCACCAGGGCGGAACCATTCAACGAAGCCATAGGATGGATGACCGACCGTGTTTGCGGAAGCGCGCTTGGCCCCTGCCCCTTGTTGTGCTCCGCCCGCCATCACGATACCAGACCCCGCTCTTCCAGTTCCCGCTTCATATCCGCCGCGCGGTCGATCGCACCTGTCGTGCGGACCCATTCGGCAAAGGGGGCGAGGGAATTTTCCAATCGGTGCTTTGGCTCGAAGCCGAGCAATTCGCGCGCTTTGGAGATATCGGCAAAGCAGTTACGGATGTCGCCGGAGCGCGCCTTTTGCATGATGTCAGGCTGGATGTGGGGCAGGTCCATGGCATCGGCGAGCATGCTTGCAATTTCCGAAATCGCATAGGCATTGCCGCTGCCAATATTGATGACATGGCCGCTCGCGTCCTGTTTCTCCAGCGCCAGGCGGAATGCGAGGGCGACGTCACGCACATGCACGAAATCGCGACGCTGCTGGCCGTCCTCGAAAATCATCGGCGGCTGGCCGTTGGCGAGCCGCGAGGCAAAATTGGCGAGCACGCCTGTGTAGGGGTTGGATAGCGCCTGCCCGGCTCCGAACACGTTGAACAGCCGCAGCGCAACGGAATCGACGCCGTAAGCATTGCCGAAGATAAGAGCCTGCCGCTCCTGGGAATATTTTGTGAGTGCATAGATGGAAGCAAGGTCAACGGGCTTTTCCTCGTCTGTCGCAACAGGTGTCAGTGCCTCACCATCAGGACCAACCGGCTCCCACTGCCCCGCCTTGACCCTGGTGCCCTTGCGCCTGACGAGACCGAGTTGCCTGCCATCGGGCGTCTGATAGCGCCCTTCGCCATAGACGCTCATGGAGGAGGCAACGACGAGCTTCTGAATCGGCCGTCCAATCATCGCTTCCAGCAAAACGGCGGTGCCGAGATCATTGCCGCCGACATAGCGGGCAATCTCGTACATGGACTGGCCAACGCCGACTTCCGCTGCGAGATGAATGACGCCATCGACACCATCAAGGGCCTTCTCGACGGCAGCTTTGTCGCGCACATCGGCGCGGATGATCTCCACATCGGCGGGGTCGGCAACATCGGCGGAACCATGCACCTGATCGATCAGCGCATCGAGCACCCTGACATCATAGCCGTTCTGGAGGAGTTCCGATGTAACATAGCGGCCAATAAAGCCGCAACCGCCGGTAACGAGAATTGTCTTCATCTGATGCCCTTACCTGTCAAAATCGTGGATGGGCGAACGCTCATCGGGACCGATGGTTTTCCAATGGTCCTGATAGTCCGCATCTTTGCCTTGAAGCTCGCAATCGATTGAAACGATTGCGATATTCAGAAACTTGGGTTCAAAGCGGGGATGGATGCGCATCCTCTGCGCCTTGGAGTGAATGGAGGCTAGCCATGCGATCCGAACAGGGCTTCACGGCAAAGGTTCCTCTTCAATGACATCATTTTTGACTATGACTTCTTCAATGACTTCATCCCTCCTGCCTCTGAGACCCGCTGTTCCATGGCGCACCGCTTTCTTCCTTGAGGACGAAGGAACTGACTGCCCCACAGCCTGTTAGAAGCGCGAAAGACGGAGACATGCACAATCATGACAGATCAGCAGGCAGGCCCCTCACTCCAACAAAAGGAGACCGTTTCGACGGTTCTCGATCGCAATATCAATGCGCTGATCCGCAGGAGAGCCGAGGAAGAGAGCAACCTCTCCTGTCAGGAGCGCGTGGCAGGTGCGATCACCGATTTTGCTGGCAGCATGGCCTTCGTTTATCTGCATGCGGCCATCTTCGGCGCCTGGATCATCATCAATCTCGGCCTGCTGCCGCCGATTCCAGTGTTCGATCCGTCGCTAGTCGTGCTGGCGATGATCGCATCGGTCGAAGCGATCTTCATTTCCACCTTCGTGTTGATCAGCCAAAACCGTATGGCCGCGGAAGATGGCAGGCGCGCTGACTTGAGCCTGCAGATTTCGCTGCTCAACGAACACGAAACGACCAGGCTGATCGCCCTCGTCTCGGCAATTGCCGAGAAGCTGGAGATCTCCAGCGATGTCGCGCCTGAAGAAATCTCCGAAATGACCCGCAATGTCCCGCCGGAGGTGGTGATGGAAGAAATCGAGCGCCAGAAACGCAGCGAGGCGGGACCGCCCGGCGAATAGGCGAGCACGCTCCCACGACGACGCCGCTCCAGTGCCCTGCATGTCCAGCCCAAAGCCTCACCTCAAGGTGCGGCGCGGGATCATCTTCTTTGACTTCTTCGGGAACCTCAGCCGACTTTTTTGGTTGGAAAGGCAAATCGATGAAGGTCGCCATACGGCACAGGCGAGAGATGAAGGGAACCTGATGGACAGGATGGAAAGAGCCCAGGGCGAACATTGCGATACGGCGGTCATGACGGCTGCAACGGTTACCGGCCCGGGCAAAATCGCAGTCAAATCCCATCCGCTGCCACAACCGGGACCGGGCCAGGTCCGCCTCCGGCTGGAAGGCTGCGGCGTGTGCGCATCTAACCTGACACCCTGGGAAGGGCCGGAATGGATGGAATTTCCGACTGAACCCGGCGGGCTCGGCCACGAAGGCTGGGGGATTGTCGATGCTTTGGGGCCGGGCGTGCGCAGCGTTCAGGTCGGGGATCGAGTCGCGGGGCTGACCTATCACGCCTATGCGACACATGATCTTGCCGATGAAAATATGATCATACCGCTTCCGTCAGCGCTGGATGGCCTGCCCTTCCCGGGTGAGCCGCTTGGCTGCGCCATGAACATTTTTCGCCGCAGCGAGATCAAGGCCGGCCAGACCGTGGCGATTGTCGGCATCGGTTTTCTGGGCGCTCTTCTCACGCAGCTTGCAACAAAAGCCGGCGCCAAGGTGATCGCGCTTTCCCGTCGGCCTGACGCGCTGGAGATGGCGCGCCGGATGGGAGCCGCCCACTGCCTGTCGCTTGACGATCACTGGCGCATCATTGAGGCCGTCAAGGAACTGACGGAAGGCCGCTTCTGTCCGCGGGTCATCGAAGCGACTGGCAAAGCCTGGCCGCTTGATCTTGCAGCTGAACTCACCGCCGAACGCGGCCGCCTCATTATTGCCGGCTACCATCAGGACGGTCCCCGCCAAATCAATATGCAGCTCTGGAACTGGCGCGGTCTCGACGTCATCAACGCCCATGAGCGCGATCCGGAAGTATATCTCGAAGGCATGCTGGAGGCGGTGGCAGCGGTGATGGACGGGCGGCTCAACCCCGCTCCGCTCTACACTCATCGCTACCCGCTAGACGCACTCGACCAGGCCCTTAACGACACTCGTGATCGGCCTGAAGGTTTCATGAAAGCATTGGTGACCTATTGATAATGGATAATCTCATCCAACGGACTGACGTCCGAAGCGGCCCGGCAGCACAAAAGCCGCCCCGGCTCGGCTTCCTCGGCACCGGCTGGATCGGCCGCCACCGCATGCAGGCGATCCTTGCCGAGACCGAGGCAACCGCCGTTGCCATCGCAGATCCCTCACCGGATATGGCCCAAGAGGCTTTAAAGCTGGCGCCGGAGGCAAGAATCGTCAGTGATCTCGACGGCCTTCTGGAGCAGGACCTAGACGCCGTGGTGATCGCGACGCCGAGCGCGCAACACGCGCAGCAATCGATCGCAGCGCTCGAGGCAGGGCTGGCGGTGTTCTGCCAGAAGCCGCTCGGACGCAATGCGGCCGAAGCGAGCGCCGTCGTTGAAGCTGCCCGCAAGGCCGACAGGCTGCTTGGGGTCGATTTCTCCTATCGTCAGACACAAGCGCTTCGCGCTCTCCGGGATCTGGTCCGTAATGGAGATTTGGGAAATGTCTTTACGGCAGATATGGTGTTCCACAACGCCTATGGCCCAGACAAGGACTGGTTCTACGACAAATCCCGCTCTGGCGGTGGCTGTGTCATGGATCTCGGCGTCCACCTGATTGATGCCGCGCTTTGGCTTCTGGATTTTCCTGATGTGACTCATGTCTCGAGTCATCTGTTCGCGGGCGGCATGCCGCTTGATCCGGCAGACGGGGCGGTGGAAGATTATGCAGTTGCCACACTGACGCTGGATAGCGGGGCCGCTGTGCGCATCGCATGTTCCTGGCGGCTGCAAGCCGGATGCGATGCTGTGATCGGTGCCGGCTTGTTCGGCACTGGCGGTGGCGCATCCATGGCCAATGTCGGCGGCTCATTTTACGACTTTACGCTCGAACAGTTCGCCGGCACATCGCGCCAAACCCTGATCAGCCCGCCGGATGATTGGGGCGGCCGGGCGGCTGCAGCCTGGGCAGCTAAGCTACAGGTGGATCGCAGCTACGACCCAGCATGCGAAAGATTGCTTCCGGTTTCGGAAGTCATCGATCGCATCTACAATCATGTCCCGAGGAAAGGAGACGATCATGCCCAACCATAACATGCTTCTCAATCTCCTCCGCGATGAGGATTTGCGGGCAATGGAGCCGGAGCTGGAGCCTGTAGAACTGCCGCAGGGCATGCTGCTTTCGGAACCGCAACAAGTCGACCGCTACTGCTATTTTCCCCTCTCCGGCGTTGGATCGACCGTCATCGTTTCCCCAAAGGGGAACCAGAGCGAAGTCGGCGTGTTCGGCCGTGAAGGAATGTCGCCACCTTCGGCACTGCTTGGCATCGATTCAAATCTCTGCCGGGTGGTTATGCAGGTCCCCGGCAAAGCCGTGCGTATCGAGAGACTATTGCTGAAAGAACTGATGGAAAATCGGCCTTCCCTGCGCGATCTGCTGCTGCGGTGGGCCTATATCGTCAATATGCAGATGTCGTTCACGGCACTGTCGAACGCCATCCATTCAATCGATGAACGTTTGGCCCGCTGGATTCTGATGTGTCATGACCGCCAGGAAGGTGACGAGCTGTCCCTAACCCATGAGTTTCTCTCGATCATGCTGGCGGTCCGCCGCTCCAGCGTCACCGCATCATTGCATGTGCTGGAGGGAGAGAGGCTGATCTTTGCGGAACGCAAGACCATACGGATCCGCGATCGTTCCGGGCTTGAAGCCTTCGCCGCCGACGCCTATGGCCCCGTAGAGCGAGAGTATCAGCGGTTATTTGGATCGATGGTCGCGGCCTGACACGAAGGCGCCACCCTGTTACGCAGGGTGGCGTCCGGATTATTACGTTGCACAGCATATTTCAAAGCTGGCGGAGGCGTTGCACCAGATCTGCCTCTTCAACAACGCCTGCACAGAACAAGTCGATGGCATAGGAGGCAATATATCCCCTTCGCCTTTCGCTTACACCTGGTGACGTCGACAGAATTCTTTCGACAACAGACGCCAAAAAAGCAAGATCGTCTGGGTTCAGAACCTGTTTGCGTTCGGTAGAGGGGAGCCTGGCAAAGCTTTCCTCTGCATCTGAGACATCAGGCTTGGTCAAAAATCTGACCTCGAGAACGATAAAATGGGCTCCCAAACGGCGAGCACCTTGCGGGCCGCCTCAAACGTCTTAGCGCTGCAACGCGCCTAAATCTCGGCTCCATGCCAGGTCTTCTTTTTCTTCAGGATGTTTAGGGGAGGAATTGACTTTGCACAGCCTGATGCGTCTTACCGCTTGCCGGGTCCGCTTCCATCATCTGCCTTGGTTTTCATCGCGTCCGACAGATCGCGCTTGCGCGGATGCTTGAGCGTTTCACCGACGGAATCTCGATCTACGTCCGGATTGTCTTCTGCCGGCAAATAACCGCGTGGCCTTGACTCCTCCGGCCCTTCCCACCGCGGCATTTGGTCGGTCGTGCCGGGAGCACCGTTTTTACGTTCGTCGTCGGTCATCGCATCTGTTCCTTCAAACCGAATCCGCCTCTCGAAATCTTCCACAAGAGGATCGGTATCGCCCCCGAACAAAGCTCTACAGTGCATGTTCCCTGCGAAGTCACTCTTTGTCTTGAAGGAGTGGGAAGAGCCAGTTGAACGCTGGCTAATGATAAAAACGCCAAAGCAGTGATCCGCTTGTATGCCGCGAGCCTATAGGGGTCGGAGACATTACAGTGGACGAAAAATCCGTGAAGCGTTTGGCCTCCAGCAGATTAAAAGGATGGCAGCTTTGACGAACAAAATTCTACCAGACATTGCCGCGACAGCCGCTGGAACAGAGCAGGAGGCCGTTTCCGATGCCCTGACGGCTCTCCTGACTGAACTTCAAAACCAAGATGTTACACCTGCGGTCCTCGAACTCGCTCGCAATCTGGAAAACGCACTGGCGCGCACGAACAAAGTTTCCCCGGATAAAGCATAACGTCGTTTTTCGACCAATCTCCTTCATCAAGGAACCGTCTCGCCCCTTCATTGTTCGACTGAGGCGCCGCATGGAACGCGCGGGCGATGAGGGAGCGCAAAGAGATGACGACACCGCTTGGCCGTGTCCTGGGATTGGGTTCTGCCCGCTCGGGCACTTTGGATTTTTTCCACGACAGGGTGAGAGCTCTGGTGCTGTTCTTCCTCACGCCCTACATGATCGTGCTGGGTGTCTGGCTGTTTGGCAGGCCAAGGGATTATGTCGTCAATGCCCTCGGCTCTCTCTGGGTCGCAGCGCCGCTTGGACTTTATCTGGTGCTGACGCTGCTGCACATGCGGCTCGGCATGCAGACCATTATCGAGGATTATATCCACGCCCCTGGCTATAAAGTTACCCTGACATTTCTCAACACGGTCTTCTACTTCGGTCTAGCCGCGGGATCCTTCGTCGCGCTGCTTTCCATCCTCGCCAGACATAGTTATGGCTAATGCGCACCCGCGCTTTCGCCATCATCGTACTCGGCGGGCGATACCTCAGCATCAACGCTTGATTGCTGCGCGAGGGTGAAGGAGAGGTGGAACCTTAGCCCGTCCGGCAGGAAATCGCTGCTGATCTTGGGAAACAGGCTGCGAGGAAAAGCACTGCGGATCAATCTCGAGCCAAAACCTTCGACATTAGGGGGAACGATGGGCGGTCCATCCCTTTCAAGCCAATCCATCTCTACACGGTCAGCCGTTTGCCGCCATTCGACAAGTACCAGTCCGTCGGGCTCGCGCAATGCCCCATATTTCACCGCATTGGTCGCGAGTTCATGGGCGATCAGTGATAAGGCAACGGCCGCTTCAGCAGATACGGTGCAACTCGGCCCGCGCAGATGCAGTCTTCCATCGCTGTCGTTCACGAAGGGGCTCAGGGCACGTTGCAGAACGTCATGCATGTCGGCACTCTTCCAGTCCTCAGACAAAAGAATGTCATAAGCCCCCGCAAGCGTTGCAACCCGCCGCGCAAAGACGGCATTTTCTGCCGAACGGTCCTTGAAGGTTTGGCGTGCAATGGCCTGGATCATCGCCATCGTGTTCTTGACCCGATGCGACAGTTCCCGCGTCACCAGTTTCCGGTTTTCCTCTGCCCGCGCTGCCTCCCGCCGACGCTCGTCGATCTCATCCAGCAGACCATCGACCGTGGCACCGACCTGACCCAATTCGCTATGGCGCTCGGTCATGCCGGTGCGCGCTGACGTGTCGCCCTGACGCCAGCGGCGCAGGACGGAAACGATATGATTGATCGGCTCGAGGATCAGTCTATTGCCGATAAAAAATGCCGCAAACAGCGCGAGGCCAGCACCGACCAGCATCATCAGAAAACCAAGTATCGACGCCCGATCAATCGGCGCAAAAGCTTGCCTCTGTGAAAAGCCAGCACTCACATAAAAGGGATTTTCGAAAGAAACGGGGACATAGCCCATGATCCGGCGGGTTCCGTCCTGGCTCATAACCTCGGTTGTGCCAGGCTGGGCAGCTCGGATCAAGCCCTGATAGGTTGCCGGAATGACAGTGCCGACGAATTTCTCAGGCTCGGGATTGCGAGCAAGTACCGTCCCATTGCGGTCGGCAATCGTGACCGATCCTCCGGGAAGCAGGCCGCGCCGCATGATGCGGTTCTCAAGCCATTCGAGACTAAGCGCTGTCGCCACCACGCCAACGGTCTCTTTCCCATTTTTGATGGCCATAGCCATGGGCACGATCGGCGCCTTCGTGACACGGCTCATCGTGAATTCGCCGACGGAAAGATCGTCAGAGGCAAGCGCTTGCTGCACATAGGGTCGATCAGCGAAATTGGCTCCAGGATCAACATCGGTATTACCGCAGATAAGTTTGCCAGTGCGATCGAGCACGATGATATTGCGCGCTTGCCCGAGCTTGCCGGTTACCGATTTCAGGACATCACCACAAGCGCCAACATCACCGGAAGAAATCGCAGGAATGGCAGCAGTCGCAACCAGAAGCGCTTTGACGCCTTCGATCAAGCTGCGCACTTCGGATGCGGTCTGCATGGCCGTCGCTTCCACCTGCCGGTGGATTTCAGCGTTGCGCTCGGAACGGGCCGTGACTTCGTTATAGGCGAGCATGCCCATTGCTGGGGACAGAGCCGTCAACACAACCGCCACCAGTCTTTTCTTCACGGCATCGTCCTCCCCAGGATGCAAGAACTACGACGCAACAAGCAATGATGTCCAGTATGCGACCAACGGAACCGGTTGAGTCGCAGCAGATACTGCTTATACATCTATCGCTTTAAAGCGTTGAGGACGATAGGATATTTTTCATTGTTAACGCATTTTCCGTAGCATTTCCAAGCGCGGTATTGTCAAAAACGCACCAAGATCCGCTCGACATAAGACCGGCATAATCGGCAATCTCGGTCTGCGTGTAAGGCGAATAATACACATGCGGCTTTCCATGCAGGCGCAGATAGGAATAACCCGAATCAGACGGTGCCTGGTTGTCGATCACAGGCGGATCGGCAAAAACGCGCTCGATCCTGAGCGCCGCCAGAGTTTTTTCAGCCTCCAAGCTGGTCCAGGAAGAATGGCGCGGCTCCAGCACGAGGGTACCCTCGGCTTCGGTCTGCATCAAATCCAGGGCGGCAGAGACTTTGTCTGGTTCAAAGGCCAGGTCCGGCGGCAGCTGGCACAGCAGCGGCCCACGCTTATTGCCGAGATGGGCGGTATCATCAAGAAATGCGCTAAACTCCTCTTCAATCCGGTTGAGCCGCGCCACATGGGTGATCAGCCTCGGCAGCTTGACCGAAAAACGAAAATCTTCGGGCACGCTGCGCGCCCATTTTTCATAGGTTTCCGGCTTATGACGGCGATAAAAGGTCGTGTTGATCTCGCAACAGTTGAAGATCGTTGCGTAGCGGGCAAGCACGCTGTCGCCCTCGCCGAAGAAATTGGCAACTGCTTTCGGTACGGCCCATCCTGCCGTGCCAATGTAAGGCGCCGGCTTATTCGTGGTTACAGCAGGCATCAGGCAAACCCCTGCTGAAGAAAGCGCTCCGTTGTCTTCAGTTCGACATGAGCCGAGAAGCGCTCACCAAACAGCGCAAGCGCGCTATCATGGGTGGTGTCGGCGCAGCTGCAAACGGCATCAGTGAGGACTGTAACGTAATAGCCGAGATCGACGGCGGTCAGCACTGTTGACAGCACGCAGACATCCGTTTCCCCACCGCTGATGACGAGATGGCTGACAGATTGCGTCGCGAGATGCTGTTGCAAAGCACCCGAGGTCCAGGGTGAATAGACGGATTTGTCAAACACCATGGCCGGCGGCACAAACTGGGCCAGCTCCGGCACCAAATCGACCATCTCGCCCGGGAGATGACGCCCCGTCATCATCCACCATTTCTCATAGTAGTGGCGCCAGGCGCCCCTCATCAGGTTAGCATCCTGCGGCGGCACAAAACGCGTGAAGATCGTGCGCTCGGCATGATGGGCGGCCACATCACTCACCTGCGGCAGCACTTTTTGCAGCCACGCAACATGCCAGGGCGTATCCTCGGAAAACACTCTCTGCATATCGACGCAGATGTGACGCCAATTGCAGTCAAAATTTGGTCTCAAACCAGATCCTCTCGCTAAGGAAACGCGATCACGTGTTAGATGAGCCGGGCGCCGCCATCTTGGCATGTTGCCTGGCGAGGAAGCCGGCGGGCGTGACATTGGCTACCGCGCTCTGCAGCTTGTTCTTCAGGCCGACGGCGACGTCGCCTTCGTCATTCATCATCGCGTGGAAGCCGACTTTCGCCACCTCAACCGGATCATCCTTGGCACCCTGGCCAATCTGGGTATCGAGCATGCCTGCACGCTGGAAGAAGCGGGTGGCTGTTGGGCCAGGCATCAGACAGGTGACGGAAACACCGCGGTCGGTCAGCTCCTCGCGCAGCGCCAGGGAGAAGCTGTTGAGAAAGGCCTTCGTGGCATTATAGACCGCCTGATAGCTTCCCGGCATGAAACCGGCGATTGATCCTGTTATCAGGATCCGCCCGCTGCCACGTGTGCGCATGTCATTGCCGATACGATGGATCAGGCTGATGGTGCCGGAGACATTGGTGTCGACGACATGCAGGGCCGCGTCGAGATTCTGATCCAGAAAGGCGTGACCAAGGCCAAGACCGGCATTGGCAAACAGCAGGTCGACAGGCTGCTGGCGGTCGGCCACGAAACGGTAGAAATCCGCTACGCCGTGGCGGGTCGAAAGATCGACCTGCATCGCATCCACTGTCACACCAATCGATCGGAGGATATCGGCGGCAATGTCTATGTCAGGCTCGTTGGCGGCAATAACGACGTCGTAGCCTTTGCCGGCAGCAAGTTTTGCCAGTTCCAAACCGATCCCGGAGGACGCACCGGTCACGACAGCAAGAGAACGTGGGGCGGTGGACATGGCAGGTTCCTTCAACAAGAGCAGTTGTTCGGGTTGTCCGAACCGGCTTAGGCGCGACTTGTTCCAAATGCCGCCGAAGCGCCATTTTCAGACATTCCATGTCTCAGCCTTGGCGATCGAGCCGGAACTTTCGGCAGGTGCCGGTGTTGGGAAAGATACACCCACACAAACCGCGCCCATCCTGAGAGGTCTCCAATGTCCCATGACGATTTCAATGAAAGCAACGGCCGGATCGATAGCGGTTCGGAAGACGCCCGCTCGCAAGACTCGCATGTGGCGGATGAACGCCGCAGCGATGATGCCGCCAGAGCCGAGCAGGCCCTGTCATCAATCGACGCTTCTCCCGGTTACGACGAAAAGGTCCGCACCCGCGCCCATCAGATCTGGGAGCGCAAGGGCAAGCCTCATGGCGAAGACCTGTCCCATTGGATGGAAGCGGAGGCTGAAATCCAGGCTGAAGAAGTGAAGCGGTCCTGACGCGATCGGTTCCAGCAGAAAACTGATGATGAGAAGAAGGCGCTGCATCGATATGATGCAGCGCCTTTTTTGATTTAGGATTTAGAGAATTGGCTTGCCGCCCGTGACGGCAATGGTCGCTCCGGACACATAGCTCGACAGCGGATCAGCCAGCATGACATAGGCCGTCGCCAGCTCCGCTGGTTGACCAGGGCGCTGCATCGGCACCTGTTTGCCGAATTGCGAAACCCTGTCCTCAGTCATGGTGGAGGGAATAAGCGGGGTCCAGATCGGACCTGGCGCTACTGCATTGGCGCGAATGCCACGCTCGGCCAGCATCTGTGCAAGGCCGGCGGTGAAATTCTGGATCGCGCCCTTGGTGGTCGCATAGGCGAGCAGGCTCGGGCTCGGCTGGTCGGAATTGATCGACGCAGTATTGATGATCGACGCGCCCGCCTTCATATGCGGGACCGCCGCCTTGGTCAGGTAGAACATGGCGTGAATATTGACCCGGAAGGTCAGTTCCCATTCCTCGTCAGTGATATCCTCGATTTTCTCGAAGGTTTTCTGGTGGGCGGCATTGTTGACGAGAATATCGATGCCACCGAGTTCGGCCACGGCCTTGTCGATGACTTTGCGGCAATGGTCCGCAGTCTGCAAATCGCCATCAACCAGCACCGCCTTGCGGCCGGCTTCTTCAACCAGTCGTTTGGTTTCCTCGGCATCCTCGTGTTCGCTGAGATAGGAGATCAGCACATCGGCGCCCTCACGGGCATAGGCAAGCGCTACGGCCCTGCCGATGCCGCTATCGCCGCCGGTGATGACCGCCTTCTTGCCCGCCAGCCGGCCGGAGCCCTTATAGGAGGTTTCTCCATGATCCGGCACGGGGTCCATGGCTCGGGTCAAGCCCGGAATGGACTGCTGCTGCTTGGCAAATGGCGGCGTCGGTTTATCGATCATCGGTCACCTCGTTTCTTGCAATTCATCGGTGCGGGTAAAACGCCCACAGGGTCAGAACCACAGCACGACGGAGCCGTTCCTGATTTTAATATTTCGTGATTTCGAAATTCGAGCAGGTCTGAAGATCTTCAAAAGGCTTTACTCATGCAACCAACGCATGGGTGGCGTGAGAGCTTGTCACTGTCATAACGCGTTGCAAACGCCTATGTTCACCTCATCGAAACGACGCCGGACCAAACAGAGTTGCTGACGTCGGACAAGTCTCGGAAAGGGGATTATCATGAACATCGCACGCTCTTTCAACAATTGGCGCAAGTATCGTCAGACGGTTTCTGAACTGGACCGTATGACCAGCCGCGAACTCCAGGACCTCGGCATTATCAGAAGCGATATCCGCCGTGTTGCCCGGACTTCACTGTCTGTCTAAGCTCAACTTTAAATATTGTTTGCACGACGCCCGCCCTGACGCGGGCGTTTTTGCGTTTGATCGCCGGATACGCCGAAGATCCTGATCCGGATCAATGGGATCATCAAAAAAACTATGCATTTTGCGCATAGCTGCACTGCAACAAAATGACTATGAAATAGGCAAGATTAGGCTATTATCAATTTCAACGAAGCGATGCATCTCCTCCTCCCGCAAAGCTTCGTATCTCGGACGACCCACTCCTCCTCCCAAGGGGCGTCCGATTGGAATGACGGCACTCCTCCTCCCAGCCGTCATTCGGTTCTTTTCAGAAAGCCTGCCGCACCTCCTCCCGCGGCGGGCTTTTTGATTCCTGGACCATGACATCCGCGCCGGTTCGGTCACTCAGCCCTTCATTGCCATCCAGAGAAAATGCTTGGCGCCGCCGCGCTTGCCGTTGGCGCGCACGGGAACCTCCTCGGTCGCAAATCCGGCTTGGCGCAGCCGCCGAGTAAATGCGGGATCGGGAGCGGAAGACCAGACAGCAAGAACGCCTTTCGGCCGCAACGCCTTCTTGGCAGCCCCAAGGCCGGCGGTATCGTAGAGTTCATCATTGGAGGCACGGGTCAGCCCGTCGGGACCATTGTCGACATCAAGAAGAATGGCGTCATAGGTGGCGGATCGAGACCGGATCAGCGCCCCGACATCCCCAACGTGAATGTCCACGCGCGGATCGTCAAGCGTGCCTTTGTGGATGTCCGCCATTGGGCCACGCGCCCAGGCAACCACTTCAGGCACCAGTTCCGCCACGGTTACCTTCGCTTCTTCGGGCAGCACGGCCAAGGCGGCGCGCAGGGTAAAGCCCATGCCGAGGCCACCGATCAGCATATGCGGTTGCTTGCAGACCTCGATTTTCTGCCAGGCCAGCGTCGCCAGCGCTTCTTCCGATCCGCTCAGTCGGCTGTTCATCAACTCGTTCGAGCCGAGCATGATGGAAAATTCCTGCCCGCGCTGTTTCAGGCGGAGCGTGCCGCCGTCGCCGGGAATGGCGGCACTGTCGAGTTGTATCCAGGGAAGCATGGCGCGCCTCTTATCGGGTCAAAGGCGCCCCATAGCATGCCTGTTCAAGGTGACCAAGAGTGCCAGCGTTCGCTGGCCCGTCTATCAGATCATATGCGATCAGATCCGGCCCCTACCCGGTCACCAGCCTCGTCAAACAGATAACAACGCTTTGAATCGATATGGATCGTCACCTTTTCACCTTTGCGGATCGGCTGTTGGTCTTCCATCACCATGGCGACGGATTGCCCATCCTGCATAGACAGATAAAGGATCGTCTGACCGCCGAGATGCTCGACGAGATCGACATGCGCTTCGCCAAGAGCAATATCGGCTGGCCGCAGGCTCAAATGTTCCGGCCGCACGCCGACGCTGACCTTCTGGCCAACCTGCGCGCCCGGACTACTGCGGGCGAGATCGACCGGCTTGCCGTTCAGCTCCACCGCCGTCCGTTCACCGGCTTCGACCAGCCGGCTATCGATGAAGTTCATGCGCGGGGAGCCGATGAAGCCGGCGACGAACTTATTCCGGGGATTGTTATAGAGGTCGAGCGGCGCGCCGACCTGCTCGATATAGCCGCCCTTCAGCACCACGATCGTATCAGCCATCGTCATGGCCTCGACCTGGTCATGGGTGACGTAGATCATCGTATTGCCGAGGCTTTGATGCAGCTTGGCGATCTCGACGCGCATCTGCACACGCAATTCCGCATCAAGGTTTGACAGCGGCTCGTCGAACAGGAAGATGTCTGGCTCACGCACGATCGCGCGGCCAATGGCAACACGCTGGCGCTGACCGCCGGAGAGCGCCTTCGGCTTGCGGCCAAGCAGCGGCTTGATCTGCAGGATGTCTGCGGCGCGTTCTACTCTGGGTTCGATATCCTTCTTCTTCATGCCCGCCGTTTCCAGGCCGAAGGCAAGGTTCTTGTACACGGTCATATGCGGATAGAGCGCATAGGACTGGAATACCATGGCGATACCACGCTTGGCGGCCGGCACCTCGTTCATCCGCTTTCCGTCGATCAAGAGATCGCCGCCGGAAATCGGCTCCAACCCGGCAATCATGCGCAAAAGCGTCGACTTGCCACAGCCGGAAGGCCCGACAAAGACCACGAATTCTCCCGGCGTGATCTGAAGATCCACGCCGTGGATCACTTCCAGCGCGCCATACCTTTTGACAACTTTCTGTAGGGTGACGCTCGTCGCCATCAGCTCTTCCTCCAGCCATCATAATAGGCGTTGTCGCTACCGATAGGAAAAGCCACCGGCTGCTTCTGACGGGCACTCCAGTAGCAGGCCGTCAGGAATTCCAGCGAGCGGCGCGAATCTTCTGTTGTGACCGGCGTCGGCTTGTCGTTGACGAGGCAGTCGTGGAAATCCCGCATCTGCCCGGAAAACAGCTGCTTCATCGGCACCCAGCCCTCCAGCAGCGCCTCGATCTTGGCGTCCACTTCGGGATTGGCAGGAATGATCGTCCACGGGTCGCCGCCGGGATGATAAGGCGCATGGCTGCTTTCGAAGGTGACGTTTTCGAAGCAGAGCTTCAGCCGCGAGGTTTCCTCGGCAGCACCAAGCGTGGCCGAAACCGTGGCCAGAGCGCCGCTTGCCATTTCCAGGCTAAGGCTGACGCAATCTTCGACCTCGATCGGATTGACGCGGGTCGCCACCCGGGCAAACAGCGAGGCGACCGGCCCCATCAGGTAGCTCAGCATGTCGTTGATGTGGATGGCATGGGTCATCAGCACGCCGCCCAGTTCCGTTGCCCATTTGCCGCGCCATGGCACGGCGTAATAGTCGGCAAGGCGGGTCCAGTGGGTCTCTGACGTGGCGATGTAGGGCTTGCCGGCCAGCCCGGCTTCGATAATGCGCCGCGCCTTGTGCACGCCGTCGCCATAGCGGTATTGGAAGATCGGCATCAGCCGGCCCTTGGCCGCCTTTTCATGCACGATCAGGCGGTCGATTTCCTCAAGCGAACCAACCAGCGGCTTTTCGCAGATCACATGCTTGCCGGAAGCCAGCGCCTTAACGATCAGGTCGTAATGGGTGTTCGGCGGCGTGCAGATATCGACAACATCGATTGAGGGATCGGCAAGCACCGCATCGAAATCACCGGTGCGATGGTCCACCGAGAATTCCTCGCCATATTGCTTGAGCCGGGCCGGATCGAGATCGCAGAGGGTCGCGACTTTGAAGATATCGGTGTTGGGCATATAGCCCTCGCGGATATGGCGGGCGCCGATGCCAAGACCGATGACGGCAACGTTGAAAATCCTGGACATGTCAGGCCCTCTTCTGCTTTGCGGCATCGGCAAAGGCCTGGGCCTTCAGCGCCAATTCCATTGCCTTGAAGCAGTGTTCCTGAGACATGGCGGTCTCGGTGCGATCCCTGATATCAGCGAGCAACTGTCGGCCATAGGGCCGCTCAGTCTTGCTGCAATCGATATAGCGCGTGCCCTTCTTGTCTGTCAGGAACAGGTGATCAGTGCCCTGCTTACCCTCGATATCGAGATATTTGCGCAGTTCGATCGTGCCTTCAGTGCCGACGATGAACAACCGCCCGTCGCCCCAGGTGGGCAAGCCGTCAGGGGTGAACCAGTCGACCCTGATATAGCCTGTGGCCTTGCCTGTTGTCAGGTGAATATCGCCATAATCTTCAAGGCCCGGCTTATCGGGATTGGCGCGGTTGGCGGTGCTGGCCGACAGGATTTCGGCATCCTTGGCGCCGGTGAAGAACAGGAACTGCTCGCATTGATGCGAGGCGATGTCGATCAGCACACCGCCGTAATGCGCGCGATCAAAGAACCAAGTCGGACGCTGGCTTTTGCGCAGCCGGTGCGGGCCGATGCCGGTCGTGTGGATGACTTCGCCGATTGCGCCCGCCTGTACCAGATTGCCGGCCTCGACCGTGCAGGCCGTCTCGAAATGTTCGGAATAGAGGATGGAGACGATCCGGCCGGTTTCTGCCTGCACCTTGCGCACCGCGTCCAGCTGTTCAAAGGTCGTCATGCCCGGCTTGTCCAGCATCACATCCTTGCCGTGGCGCATGGCGGCGATGGCGATGTCGGCACGGTCGGCGGGAATGGCCGCCGACAGGATCAGAACGATAGACCGATCTTCGAGAATTTCTCTGACATCGGCAACTCGCTTTGCCTGCGGATAATGCGGAGCAAAGGCCTGGGCAAGCTCGTCTTCCTTGGCAAAGAAAGCAACGAATTCCGCTCCCGCTTCCAGCATGAAACGGATTTGTCCAAAAATGTGATCGTGATTGATGCCGATGACGGCGAAACGCGGGGCAGTCATGAAAAAGGCTCCTATGGGATAATCAGCGTTTGAGGCCGGCGGTGGCGATACCGTCGATCAGCAGCCGCTGGCAGAACAGGAAGATCAGGAAAATCGGCACCAGCGACAGGCTGGACATGGCAAACAGCCCACTCCAATCGGAACTGCCCGAAGAGTCGACGAAAGAGCGCAGGCCAAGCTGGACAGTGTAGGTGTTGATGTCGCTGAGATAGATCAGCGGCCCAAAGAAATCGTCCCAGCTCCAGATGAAGGAGAAGATCGCGGCCGTTGCCAGCACCGGCAGGGAGAGAGGCAACATGATCCGCCAATAGATGCGCCAAGGGCTGCAACCGTCCATCATCGCCGCTTCGTCCAGTTCACGCGGAATGCCGCGGAAGAACTGCACCATCAGGAAGATGAAGAAGGCGTCGACCGCAAGAAATTTCGGCACGACCAGCGGCAGGATGGTCTTCACCCAACCGAGCTTCAGAAACAGGATATATTGCGGGATCAGCGTGACGTGATAGGGCAGCATCAGCGTGCCCAGCATCAGCGCGAACCAGAGATTGCGACCTTTGAACTCCAACCGCGCGAAGGCGTAAGCGGCCAGCGAGCAGGAAAAGAGATTGCCGACAACCGTCAGAACGGCGATCACAAGCGAATTCCAGAAATAGGTGCCGAAACTGACCTGTGTGCTGAACCAGCCGCGCATGTAGGCGCTGAAATCGAGCTTATGCGGGATCAAAGAGGCCTGGCCAAAGATTTCGCTTTGGTCCTTGATCGAGCCCGACAGCATCCACAGCAGCGGGTAGAGCATGATCAGCGAGGCGACCGCCAGCACGACATGCAGAAGAAGCGAGATCCACCAGCGCCGCTTTTCTTCGGCGATCGCATCAGGAGCGGCGGCATGTGCTGCATCAGTCATCGTAATGCACCCAGTAGCGCGAGGACAGGAAGGAGAAGGCGGTAAACAGCGCGATGATGATCACGAGGATCCAGGCGAGCGCTGCGGCATAACCCATGCGGAAATAGCCAAACGCCTCCTGATAGAGATAGAGCGTGTAGAACAGCGTCGAGTCGATCGGGCCGCCAGTGCCGGACGAGATAACATAGGCCGGCGTAAAGGCCTTGAAGGCGTCGATCGTCTGCACGACCGCATTGAAGAAGATAACCGGCGTCAACAGCGGCAGGGTGATCTTGAAGAACATCCTGACCTTGGAAGCCCCGTCGAGGCTCGCGGCCTCATACATGTCGACCGGGATCTGCCGGAGACCGGCAAGGAAGATGATCATCGGCGAACCGAACTGCCAGATCGCGAGAATGACCAGCGTATAGAGCGAGTAATCGGGATTGGAGATCCAACTCGGCCCCTCAATACCAAAACTGTTCCACAGCAGCACGTTGATCGCGCCGTCACCGTCGAACAGTTGCCGCCACACGACGGCGATGGCAACGCTGGAGCCCAGAAGCGACGGCAGATAGAAGATCGCCCGGTAGAGCGGCAGGCCACGAATGCCCTTGTTGAGCAACAGTGCCACCAGCAGCGCGAAGGTCAGCTTCAGCGGTACCGACAGGATGACATAGACAAGCGTGACGCGCATGGACGACATGAATTTGTCGTCGGCGGTGGCGATCCGCACATAGTTTTCAAGCCCGACGAAATTTGGCGACTGGAGGAGATTGTAGTCGGTCAGCGACAGCCAGAAGGAAAACAGTGCCGGCCCGAGCGTCAGCACGAAAAAGCCGATGAACCAGGGCAGGAGGAACAAATAACCGGGCGCGTTGCTGGCCATTGCAGCCCGAAACCGGCCCGGCGCCAAGGCATGATCCACCGTTGGCGCGGCACCTGCGGTGCCGGCCATTCCATTTCGAGAGCTTGTCACGGTTTCAACCCCGTTTCAGATTGGCAGCCGCCTGATCGACGAATTTCGCGGCCCCGTCTTCCGGCGACAGACGACCGAAGCCGACTTCTTCGCCGATTTTCTTGATCAGCATCTGGTTCTCGCCTGCACCATTCGGCGGCGGCGGCGGCAACGGACCGACATGCGGCGTCAGCCTTGCGATGTAATCGAGAATTTCCTTGGCCTGCTCGTTCAGCGTCGGCTCGAGTGCGTCCCGCATAGCTGGCGAGGCCGGAATGCCGCGCTCGATACCAAGCGCCAGCGCCGCATCCTTGTCTTCGACCAGGAAATTGACGAAATCGACGGCAGCATCCTTGTTGGCGGAGGCGGCCGAAACGGAGATCAGCATTGAGGGCTTCAGATACTGTCCTGGCTTGCCGCCCTTGGTATCTGGGAAGCGCATCAGGCCAAGCGAATCCTTGTTGACCGCCTGGAAGGCAATAAACTGATTGGAATTGACGAAGCCAACCGCTGCCTTGTTCAACGTCACCATGTTGTTTTCGACGTTGAGTTGGTCCAGGGCCTGCACATCGGCAGGTACGCAGGCCTTGATCTTACGCATCCAGGCCCAGAACTTAAACCAGTCAGTGATATCGCCCTGATCAAAGCCGACGGTGCCATCGGCCGTATAGAGCGCCTTACCGCGCTGGCGAAGCCAGCATTCCAGATTGCTTTCACCGACGCTACCGTCCTGCGTGCCATAAAAGCCGCGACGTTTCTTTGCAACAGTCACCTTGGCGCAGGCCTCTCCGAAGTCTTCCCAGGTCACGCCTTCCTGCGGCATCTCGACGCCGGATTCCTGCCATGCCGACTTGTTGACGATGGCCGTGACGGAGTTAACACCTAGATTGACGCCGTATAGCTTGCCATTGACCTTGCCGGCATCGATGTTCGGCGCGCCGAAATCATCAATTTTCAGGCTCTTCCCCATAAAAGGCGTCAGATCCAGCAGCGTTCCACGTCGGGCATATTCGAAGATGTAGCGGTAATCCATCTGGATCAGGTCGGGCGCATTGCCGCCTGCCGTTTGAGTAGCCAACCGGGTCCAGTAATTGTCCCAGCCGAAGGACTCGCCGTTAATGGCCACATCGGCCTTCTTGCCTTTGTAAGTTTCGATGACCTTAAAGGTTCGGTCGTTGCGCTCCTTGGAGCCCCACCACAGGAAGCGCATATTGGTCGCCGCCTGAGCGCTGCCCGGCCGGATACCCATCAATGGTATGGCCGCTGCCATACCGGCAAGCAGGGTACGCCTGTTTAATTTCATTGTCATTCTGGTCTCCTCCCCAGTTTCCAGATGATTTCCCTTCCCGCTTATCCCGCTGTACGCCTCCCTCCAGAAGCATCAAACAGCGCCACGAGAAATGAAAATATTTTCACAAAAATCTAGCGCCTTAGATTTTTATATCCTTTAAAGCCCGCAAATCCATTAGATAAGCCACAGGTTGTCTATGTTTCCGCCTTCTGTCAAGCCGAGAAAATTTCACGAAGAGCCACAATCTCGACATGACATCCGGGAATGATATGCTAGCATAGCAGTTGAAGTGAATTGAGGAAACCAGTTTCGCAGTCGGCGCTCTCTGCGGGCCGGGCCAAGCTGCCATCTGGCGAGGCCAGCCGGTAAGCAAGGCGCCATTTTTTGCCGGACAGGCGCCGGCCGCACCCACACATCGCGCAGCAAGGGAGGAGCTATGCAGCGCCTAGCCGTATTTCGGCATGACAGCGCCTGCAGAACACCGCGGCGCGAGAGCCACGCAAAGCGAATTGGATCGGACCGAAAAGCGTGTTCCCATCTTTCGGTCCGGCGCTTCAGCCTATCGTTTTCGCATTTCCGGACGGGAAAAGGTTTCCACCTTTCCTGGAAATGCTCTAGCCAAGGAGGATGGCATGCACACCAATAGAAAGAGACGTTTTGCCCTGGTTGGCGCTGGCCACCGGGGAACAACCATGTGGGGACGAGACATTGTCGAACGCTGGGGCGACCAGGTGGAGCTGGTGGCGATCTGTGATTTGAATGGCCTGCGCGCCGAGCGCTCGCGCGCTCATATCGGCGCATCCGTTCCGCTTTATCTGGATTTCGACCAGATGCTGGCGGTCGAAAAGCCCGATCTCGTCATCGTCTGCACTCGCGACAGCACCCATGACGACCTGATCGTCAAAGCCATGGAAGCTGGCGCCGACGTGATCAGCGAAAAGCCAATGACGACCACGGCCGCCAAAATCAAGCGCATCCTGGCTGCCGAAAAGCGCACAGGCCGCCGGCTCGACGTGTCCTTCAACTACCGCTTTGCCCCGACCTCCGCGAAAATCAAGGAACTGCTGAATTCCGGCGTGATCGGCGATGTTACCTCAGTCGACTTCCACTGGTATCTCGACACCAATCACGGCGCCGACTATTTCCGCCGCTGGCATGCCTATACCGAAAATTCCGGCAGCCTGTTCGTGCACAAGGCCACCCATCACTTCGACCTCCTGAACTGGTACCTCGACAGCGACCCTGATCTGGTCTCCGCCTTTGCCGATCTGAAGCATTACGGCCGCAACGGCCCGTTCCGTGGCGAGCGCTGTCGCACCTGTCCGCATGCAGGCGAATGCGACCACTATTTCGACATGAGCAAGGACCCGCTGCTCGAAGCACTTTATGAAGCACCATCCCAGGAAGACGGCTATGTGCGCGATGCCTGCGTCTACCGCGAGGACATCGACATCCCCGATACGATGGTGACGAATGTCCGCTACAAGAATGGCGTCCAGGTCTGTTACTCGCTTAACACTTATATGCCGATCGAAGGCCACCACATCGCCTTCAACGGTCAGAAGGGTCGCATCGAGCTTCGCCAATATGAAAAGCAGCCGTGGACGGAGCCGCCGGCCGATGAAATCGTGCTGATGCGCAATTTCTCCCCCGTCGAGCGCATCTGGGTGCCGCATTCTTCCGGCGGGCATTACGGCGGCGACGACCGGCTGCGCAACATGCTGCTGAAACCCGGCATGAACGACGAGTTGCGCCAGCGTGCCGGCTCTCGCGCAGGCGCCATGTCCGTGCTCTGCGGCATCGCCGCGCTCGAAAGCAGCCGGGTCGGCAAACCGGTCACGGTCGCCGATGTCTGGGGCGATGACGAGGGCATCGGCCTGCTCGACACCGTGGCATGATCGAAATAGCCCGATGAAAATGACTTGATCATCGGGCAAAGCTGAAGACAGTACCGATATCCGCAAAGCAGGCGCAGGCAGAAGCATGAAGACCATCCGCAAACTCGACAACCTTCTGTCCCGCCTCGCCGAGCGGATTTTCCAGCCGCTCGATATCTCGGTCCCGCTGACATTCCGCGCGGCCAGCCACGACGAGCGCGCCGCCGTTTTGACCGAAGATCGCGCCGGCTGGTTGCCGGTCACAAGAGACCATATCTGGGGCGAGCCCGATGGCTATTACTGGTTTGGCGGGACCGCGCAGCCGGCTGAGGACGTGGCGGGACAGCGGATTGTTGGCCGCATCGAAGCGGCCTTCGGCAATGTCATGGGCCGCAGCGATCCTCAATGCCTGGTGCGTATCAATGGAACGATCGCCCAGGGAGGCGATGCCAATCACCGCGAATTCCTGCTGACGCCCGCGGCAAGCCTTGGCCAAAGCTTCGATATCCTGATCGAGGCCGGCACCATTGAAGACCGCCGCCAGCTTGGATTCGGCGTTACGCTGCATCGCCACGACCTCGACATTGAAGAGACCTACTACGATCTGCGCGTGCCGCTCGACGTCGCCCGGCTTCTGGCGGAAGACGATGCGCGCCGGCATTTCATCTTGCGCACCCTGAACGAAGCGATAGATGCCATAGACTTCAGGCCGGGCAACGAAGAACGGTTCAAGGCATCTCTTGCCAAGGCGCAGGCGATTGCAGCGGCAATTTATCAGGCCGTCGACTTCGAGGACAAGCCTGTCGTGGTCGCCACCGGCCATACCCATATCGACGTTGCCTGGCTGTGGCGCGTGCGCGAGACGCGCCAGAAAATGGCGCGCTCGATGGCAACAGCGCTGGCGCTGATGGAAGAATTTCCTGACTACCGCTTCATGTATAATCAATGCGTGCTGCTGGACTATCTTGATAAGGACTACCCTGAGCTGTTCGACCGCATCCGCGCCCATGTCACGACCGGACGGTTCGAGATCGAAGGCGCGCTGTGGCTGGAGCCGGATGTGAATATCGCCGGCGGCGAGGCGCTGGTGCGGCACATTCTCTATGGCGTGCGCTACCACCGTGAAACCTTCGGCGTCGATCCGCGCATGGTCTGGCTGCCTGATACCTTCGGCTATTCCGCAGCCCTGCCGCAACTGATGGCGAAATCCGGCCTCGACAGTTTCGTGACCCACAAGCTGTCGTGGAACGACACCAACCGCATGCCCGAAGACAAGCTGTTCTGGCAGGGCATCGACGGCAGCCAGGTCGTCGCTTACTTTCTGACGACCCAGCCCTATGATTCCAAGCTGATCAACACGACCTACTGCCCCAATCTAAAGCCGACTCATGTGATGGGCACGTGGAAGCGCCACGGCCAGCAGCATCTCGGCAAAGAACTGTTCCTGGTTTACGGCCACGGCGATGGCGGCGGCGGTCCGACCCGGGAAATGCTGCAGAACATCAGACGCATGGAACGCGGCATTCCCGGCTGCCCCAAGGTCGAGCACGGGCCGATGCGCCCCTTTTTCGAACGGCTGATCACTGAGATGCAGGCGCATCCGGACCGCTACCCGGTCTGGGTTGGCGAACTTTATCTGGAATTCCACCGGGGCACGCTGACCTCGGTCGCGAAGAACAAGCGCTTCAATCGTCAAGCAGAGATTGCGCTGCGCGAACTGGAGACGCTGGCTGTCATGGCGGAGCGTCATGCGGATCATGCCTATCCGGCGGAGCGGCTGCGGGCGCTCTGGGATATTGTCATGCTCAACCAGTTCCACGACATCCTGCCGGGATCGTCGATCGGTGCGGTGTTTGACGACAGCGACCGGGATTATGCACGGCTGTTTGAGGAGGCGGCGGCGCTGAAAGGGGAGTTCCTGTCAACTCTCAATCCCGCTGGCAGATATGCCGTATTGAACATCACCGGACGGCAACGCTCCGGCCTTGCGCTCGCACCACCATCCCTGCCCTCAAGCCAGACCATTGTGATGGCGGATGGAAGCGAGGCTGGCGCGGTCTACCTCACCGACGTGCCGCCGCTTTCCCTGATACCGGTCGATATCGCTACAAAGCGGCAAGATGGCGCACAGTTAATCGTGGAGCCCTTGCGGCTTGCCAACGACCTGATCGACGTCACCTTCGACGCAAACGGGCGGATCGCTTCGCTGACCGACCGCAAAACCGGCCATTCAATCTTCAAGCCTGGCCAGCCCGCTAACAGGCTCCAGGCCTTCCGCGACATGCCAGCGGAATATGATGCCTGGGACATCGATAGTGATTTCGAGGATCAGAGCTTCGAGATCGACAATCTCGTCAGCGCGGAAATCGTCGAGACCGGGCCGTTGCGGGCCGCCCTGCGGTTCGAATGGCGCTACGAATCCTCCCGCATCGTGCAGGTCGTCTCGCTGGAGGCAGGGGCGCGGCAGCTGGAATTCGATACATTCATCGATTGGCACGAGCATCATACTCTGCTGAAGACCGGCTTCCCGATGGCGGTGAATGCCGCTTCGGTCGATGCGGAAATCCAGTTCGGCCATGTCCGCCGCGCCACCCATCGCAACACGTCCTGGGACAAGGCCCGGTTCGAATGCTCGATGCAGCGCTGGATCGACATCGGCGAACCCGGCTTCGGCATCGCTTTCCTCAATGACTGCAAATACGGCTATGACGCCAAGGACAACGATATCCGTCTGACGCTGCTGCGCTCCCCCACCTATCCGTGGCCGGACGCGGACCAGGGCCAGCACCAGCTGCGCTACGCCGTGATGGTGCACGATGGCGACAAGGCAGCCGTGCATGAGGCGGCGGAAGACATCAATATGCCACTGCAAATCCTGGCTGTGGACCAGCGCAACGCGCAAGAAGCCGCCGGAAGAACGGCGCCGCTATTGTCAGTCGATACGGCAGGCATCACGCTGGAGGCTGTCAAACGCGCCGAAGCGGGCGATGGTTATATTGTCAGGCTTTGGGAAACGACAGGGCAGCGACGCGAAGCGTCGGTGCGCCTGGGCGGACAATTTGCCAGCGCCATGCTGGTAGACCTTCTAGAGGAAAAGCCGGAGCCAATACGGATTGTCGACGATCAGTTGAACCTTGTGTTCAAGCCCTTCGAGATCCTGACATTGAAACTGACGGATTAACCAGAAGATTTGGGGGAGCTAAGCCCCCCTCACCTCGCTATTCGCGATTGACGAATTTATTGAACCGGCTGGGACCACCATCCGTGGTCTCGTCCTGATAGAGAAAGGCCAAGCCGTTCTCATCGAAGATCTCGAAGAACTGGTCCCAGGAAATCGGCTCAAGATTGTCTTCAGGCTCGCCGAAATCGATCCGCAGGATGCCCCCATCCTTGCCGCTACCCTTGGAGGCGGCGACGCGCGAAGGTTTCCCATCGCGCGCTTCGGCCCAGGTGCGGATTGTCTTGTGATCGATCGTCGTCTCAGAGCTTGCCACGGTCATTCTCCTGGAAGATTTCAGAGAATTTTCCAACAAAAAGCCGTGGCCAAAGTTCCGCTGGATAATCAGCCGGATCAGTTCCCCTGCGGATATCGGGCAGCGTACCAGGTCTTGAACAGCGCATACTGGTGTTCGAGATTAGCCCGCTGGGACGCACTCAAAGCGTCCGTCTCGTTGAAATGCAGCGTGTATTCCGCCTCACCGTTCAGCACCATCAGATACTTGTAGTGCAGGACCAGATCAGGACCTTCGTCATAGGTGGAGAGCACCATCAGCGCCTCTTCCAATTCCCGGGCGTCACGGCGAGCCTGCGGATCGCCCTTGGCAGCCTTTTCGCAAAGCGCCATCAGATGCAGGACTTCCTTGGGCAGCGCATTGCCGATACCGGTGATCGCGCCGCCGGCGCCGCAATTGACGAAGCCGTGATAGACGCCGGTGTCGACGCCGACCATCAGGATCAAGCCATTGTCGCCTGACGTGATGTTTTCAGCCGCATAGGTCATATCGCCCTTGCCGCCGAATTCCTTGAAGCCGATCAGGTTGGAGAAGCGAGCGCGCAGGTCGAAGAACAGATCGGCGCGGGTGGCAAAGCCATAATAGGGGCTGTTGTAGATGACGGCAGGCAGATCCTTGCCGGCTTCCAGCACCGCAGAGAAATGATCGCGCTGGGCGGCCATCAACGAACCGCGCGACAGAACGCGCGGAATGACCATCAGGCCGCTTGCACCAACCTTGGCGGCATGCGCCGCATGGCTGACAGCAGACTTGGTGTTGATGGCACCGGTGCCGACAACAGTCGGGACACCCGCCTCGACCAGGCGACGCACGCCTTCCTGGCGCTCTTCGTCGGTCAACAGCGGCCAATCGCCCATCGAGCCGCAATAGACGACGCCCGACATGCCGAGCCCGACCAGTTCCTTGCCCTTGCACACCAGCGCGTCAAAATCCGGCGTCCGGTCGGGACGGCAGGGGGTCATGAGGGCAGGAATGCATCCCTTGAATACGAGCTCGGCCATCGGCGTCTTTCCTCAGTTTGCCTGCAGGCGCAGGACATATGTCAACCATTGGCAACACGTGTATCATCCACGCTGTAAATTGTCGACAAATAAAATACAAAGAAGTCCGCCTGATGATTTACAACGCTATCGCTCCCGTTTGGCGCCCGTCGGCGGCAATGTAGGAGCGGATCTGCTGGACGATCTGGTCTGCATGAGCCGCGCCCAAAGCATCGGCGCGCTCAGCGTCGCGATTGATAATCGCCTCGATGATCTCCTCGTGCTCGTTGACATACTGGCGCGGCAGCATGTCGTTGAAGGAAGAATAGTAGAGCCGCAGAATGCGCCGCCCTTCGTCCAGCAGGCGGGTGAACAGGTCTTCGAAATAGCGATTGCCGGCCGCTTGGGCGATGGCGACATGGAAGTCGCGATTGCTAGCGATCATCGCCAGCACGTCACGCCGCTCCACCGCCTCCGCAAACAGTGTCTGCAGCCGGCGGATTTCATCGATCTGCTCTGGCCGATGGTTGAGCGCCGCGAGCCGCGTCGTCACACGGTACATCAGCGTCAAGGCCTCGAAGAATTCCGAGAGCCCAATAAAATCGATCTGCGAGACGATCGTCGCCCTGTTGGTCAGCGTGGTAATCAGACCGTCAGCTGCCAGCCGCACCAGCGCCTCACGGATAGGCGTGCGCGAGAGCGCAAAACGGTCGGACAATTGCTGCTCGTCTATGGCGCTACCAGGAACGAGCTTCAACTCGATGATCTCGTTGCGCAGTGTCTCGTAAACCGCAGACACCCCATAGCCCCGACGATGACTGGGCTTCTCACGCTCGCTCGACTGGCCGTCCGTTTTACGATCCACGATCCCGCTTCCATCTGCTGACGATTCTCAACGCAAATCTACCAGAGCCACCCGAAAAATGCGCGCTTGACCGCGTGATGTCCCGGGTGATCGCTATCTCTGGAACATACACGACTGAAACGATTGTGGACTGTCTCGAAATCGCCAAGCTTGGCGCTAACATCGGCATGTCAGGTTTCGCCGGGGGTGGCGCAAAGCGAGTCGGAGGCGACAAGACGGGGGAAACAGGGTCGACATCGCCGCGCCCTCACGAGATTCAAGCCAACACTGTCCATCAAGAGGAGAAGAGCGTGACGATCAAGACGGTTGTCTGGGGCGAGAACATTCACGAGCATATCAATGACGTGGTGGGCCGCCTTTATCCGCAGGGCATGCACACGACCATTGCCGATGCCCTCAATCGGGACACCGGCATCGAGGCGACAACGGCCACGCTGCAGGAGCCCGACCATGGCCTGAGTGCCGCGCGTCTGGATGCTACGGACGTGTTGATCTGGTGGGGCCACAAAGACCACGGCAGCGTTCGCGACGAGGTGGTCGAACGTGTGGCTGCCCGCGTGCATGAAGGCATGGGCCTGATCGTGCTGCATTCAGGCCATTTCGCAAAAGTGTTCAAACGGCTGATGGGCACGCCCTGCGCGCTGAAATGGCGCGAGGCCGGCGAGCGCGAACGCATCTGGACCGTCAATCCCGGCCATCCGATCGCAGCGGGTATTCCCGAACAGTTCGTGCTCGAAAATGAAGAGATGTACGGTGAATTCTTCTCCGTTCCGGAGCCGCTGGAAACGGTATTCATCTCCTGGTTTGCCGGCGGCGAAGTCTTCCGCTCCGGCCTCACATGGCGGCGCGGCGCCGGCAACATCTTCTACTTCCGCCCGGGCCACGAAACCTATCCGACCTATCATAACGAGACGATACAACAGGTGATCTGTAACGCTGTGAAATGGGCGTATAATCCGCGTCCAGCGCTGAAATCCATTCACGATGCCCCGAATGTGCCGGTCGACAAGGCGCTGGAACCGATCGAAGAACGGGGCCCGAAACTGCACAAGGCTGGGGAGGCCGGATATCGATGAACGCACCCGTCCGTATTCTCATTCTCGGAACCGGCGGCATGGCAAACCGCCATGCCATGGAATTCGCAACGAACTCCGACGCACAACTGGTCGGCGCCGTCGATGTCGACATCGCCAAGGTGCGCGGCTTTGCGCTGCGCCACGACATCCCCAATACCTTCACGTCTCTTGAGGATGCGCTGGCCTGGGGCGAGTTCGATGCCGTCGCCAATGTCACCCCCGACCGGGTCCACTATCCAACTACCCTGCAATTGATCGCCGCCGGCAAGCATGTGTTCTGCGAAAAGCCGCTCGCCGAGAGCTTCGAAAAAGCCGACGAAATGGCCCGTTTGGCCGAAGCCTCGGGCCTAGTGAACATGGTCAACCTCACCTACCGCAATGTCGCGCCGGTGCAGAAGGCCCGCCAGATCGTCAAGGCCGGCGAGATCGGCACCGTCCGCCATATCGAGGCGGCCTATCTGCAAAGCTGGCTGGTTTCCAAAGCCTGGGGCGATTGGGCAACCGAAGACCAGTGGCTGTGGCGGCTCTCCACCAAGCACGGCTCGAACGGCGTGCTTGGCGATGTCGGCATTCATATTCTCGACTTTGCCGGCTATGGCGCGGACACTGATGTCGACCATATCTTTGCCCGGCTTAAGACCTTCGAGAAGGCGCCCGGCAACCGCATCCGTGACTACGACCTCGACGCCAATGACAGTTTCACCATGACGGCGGAGTTTTCCAACGGCGCTATCGGCGTCATCCATGCCTCGCGCTGGGCGACTGGCCACCTCAACGAATTGCGTTTGCGCATGCATGGCGACAAGGGAGCGCTTGAGGTCATCCACACACCCGCCGGCAACAGCCTTCGGGCCTGCCTGGGCGACGATGTCGAGAAAGGCGTGTGGAAGGATCTCGACGCAGGTGTGGTCGCCACGAACTATCAGCGCTTCGTGGAAGCCGTGCTGGAGGGCAAAACCCGCGAGCCAGACTTCCGCCATGCGGCCGATCTGCAGAAGGTGCTGGACCTCGCCCTGGTGACCGAGCGGGAGCGGCGCGAACACTCGATCCGTAGGGGCAGTGCCGCGACAGTGCCGCCGCTGGTCGCCGTTCCCTCAAGCTGAAATCTGGCACTTTCCCCTGGCGCTGCCCCGTCTCGTTTCGGGGCAGCGCACCCACCGGAAATTGCAAAAGCGTTAAAACTTTCGGAACTGATGCAGCTTTTCCCTATTCGGCGGTAGGACAATCAAGACAGGAGAGATTGATGTTCTACACCGACAACAAGCTTCAGTTCCCGGTTCGCGTCGAGACGCCGGATCCGCAATTCGCCCGCGCCCTGCAGCAGGCTATCGGCGGCGTCGAAGGCGAAATCCGGGTCGCCATGCAGTATTTCTTCCAGGCCTGTGGCGCGCGCGGCAATCCAAAATTCCGTGACCTCTTGATGAATACCGCAGCCGAAGAACTCGGCCACATCGAGATGCTGGCGACCGCTGTTGCCCTTAATCTGGAAGGCGCTCCGGTTTCCATCAAGGAAGAGATTGCCGCCGATCCCGTTTCCAGCGCCATCCTGGGCGGCATCAACATGAAGAACCTGCTCTCGGCCGGTCTTTCGGCCATGCCTGTTGATTCCGACGGCGTGCCGTTCAACATGTCGCATATCTATGCCAGCGGAAATATTGCGGCCGATATGACCGCAAATGTCGCTGCTGAATCGACGGGCCGCGTGCTTGCGACCCGGCTCTATAACCTGACCAAAGATCCGGGCATGAAGGAAATGCTGGCCTATATGATCGCCCGCGATACCATGCACCAGAACCAGTGGCTTGCGGCGCTGGAAGAGCTTGGCGGGCCGACCAATGTCTTCCCGATCCCCAACAGCTTCCCGCAGGAACAGGAAAACCAGGACTTCAGCTATGCCTTCCTGGGCTTCCAGGCCGATGGTAGCGATCCGGTTGCTGGCCGCTGGTCAACCGGCAAATCCCTTGACGGCAAGGGTCAGTACACGTCGCGTCCCATGAGGCCGCTCGGCGATGAACCGGTTCTTGGTCCGGCAAAACCCAATAGCGGCGCGCAGACAGAACAGCTCTGAGCGCAACGCGTCCTCCCAAGTGATGAAAAGGCACCGCCGATGCTATCGGGGGTGCCTTTTCAATTCAGCCAGTCATGGCTGCACAGCATAGGGCCGGGATAGGTCCTGCTGTCGTCCTATCGGCCGAAATTGCCACCGATGCCGGAGAAGGCGAAGATAACAAGCAAAGCAATGCCGATCACAGCCAGGATAATGATCGGCTTCGAACGCAGCCTTTTTTCTCGCCTTGATCGAGGCCGTGGTGAGTGCTTTTCAAACTGGGTCATGGCGAGAGGTTCTCATCGATCAGGCGGGCACCGCGCTGGCGCGTGACATAGCGCGAAATCCATTGAATAGTGACCAGAAGCCGCTTTTCGAAATTGATCAGCAGGTAGACGTGGACGAGCGCCCAAAGAAACCAGGCGAGACGGCCCTTCAACGTCCAGCGACCGAAGTCGAAGATGGCGGCGTTGCGGCCGATCACGGCAGTATTGCCGCGATTGCGGAAGGAAAATGTCTCAGGCTCACGCCCCTGGAAAGTCAGTTTCAGCGCACGACCAAGATATTCGCCCTGTTGTTTGGCGACCTGAGCCAGAGCCGGCAGCGGTCGCCCTTTGCTGTCGAGCGCAAGCGCTGTATCGCCGATGGCATAGACATCCTCAACTCCATGCACCCGCAACCGATCATCGACCGGAAGACGTCCGCCGGGCCCCGGTGCGATACCGAACCAGCTGGCGGCCGGCGAGGCCTTGACGCCGGCGCCCCAGACCACACATCCGGCCCGCAGCGTCTCGCCGTTGACGGTCACCCCATCGCGGTCCACGTCTTCGACGCGTGCGTTTAGCCTTATCTCCACGCCTATGGCCTGAAGATAGTCATGGGCGTAGCGCTGCAGGTGATCGGGAAAGGCCGTGAGAATTCGGTTACCGGCCTCGACCAGCAGCACGCGGTGATCCTCGACGGATAGACTGCGGAAGTCGCGCTTGATCGTGTGGTGGCCAAGCTCCCGCACAGCACCGGCGAGTTCGACGCCGGTCGGGCCACCGCCAATCACAACTGTCGTCAGCAAGGCGCGGCGCTCGAGCGAATCGTCACTGCGTTCGGCCCGTTCGAAGGCGAGCAATAGCCGCTGCCGGATCAGCCGTGCCTCATGAATGGTCTTCAGCCCCGGCGCCAGGGCTCGCCATTCGTCATGGCCGAAATAGTTATAGTCAGAGCCGGTCGCGATCACCAGGGCGTCATAGGGCAAGCGCTCGCCGTCATTCAGCAACAGCGCATGAGTTGCGGCATCGACGCCCGTCACCTCAGCCATGACAACGTGAATATTGCGGTAGCGGCCAAGCGTTTTGCGGATCGGCTCGGCAATGTCAGCGGGCGACAGCGCCGCCGTCGCCACCTGGTAGAGCAAGGGTTGGAAGAGATTGTGGTTGCGCCTGTCCACCACGGTCACGGCGCAATCGCTGCGGCCGAGTTCACGGGCGCAGGCCAACCCGCCAAAGCCGGCACCGACAATCACGATATGAGGACGGGCCGGTCGGTTGTTGCTGTCAGAATCGATCATCAGGTCACTCCGCAAGCCGTTCCCAACCGTTTCCGGCAGACAATGTTCCGGTCATATCGCAGTGGTTCCCCCTAATGATTAGGAGAATAGCACGGCGGGAACTTACCGCCTCCGCCGGACTTATGAGGCCATGGACACGAAAAACAGTACCCCTGCCGGTCATGAGCCCCTGGACGAACGCGATCGGCTTATCCTTGCCCTTTACGCACAGTTGAAGGCCGAGCGGCAGACGCGCGAGGCGATGGAAAGAGCGATCCGCAGCGGTTCTGTTTCACTTGATGTACTCGAGGCGATGGCGAGCGACCCGGTACCTGTCGTCACAGACAGCGATATCGCTGCTCTCGAAATCCTGCTGGAAGCAGACGAAGCAAGGCGTCGGGGACAAGAGGAGGGTTAGGCATGGCGCGTAGAGCAATCTGGAAGGGGAATCTCTCCTTCAGCGGGCTGAATTGTGCCGTTGCGCTTTATTCAGCGATGAACAGTTCGGAGAAGGTCTCCTTCCACATCATCAACCGCCGGACCGGCAACCGTGTCGAGCGCCAATTCGTCGATACCGAGACGGGAGCGCCCGTGGCGCATGATGAGCAGATCAAGGGCTACCGGCTGGATGATGGTACCTATCTCTCTGTCGGGCCGGAGGAGATTGCAAAGCTGATGCCTGAGAGCGACAAGGCTCTGCATGTGAACGGTTTCCTGGCGCTGGATGACATCGACCCGCTTTATTTTGACCGGGCCTACCACATCGCGCCGGCCGATCCCGAAGGCGTAGACGCTTTGACGCTGTTTTCCCGAGGCCTTGAAGAGCGCAATGTTGCCGCACTGGCGCAGGCGGTGCTGTTCCGTCGTAACCGGATTGTCTTGATAAGATCGCAGCGCGGAATACTGACGGCGGTCACGCTTCATTTCGACTATGAGGTGCGCTCGCAAAAGACGGCCTTCAAGTCGATCCCCGAGATGGAGTTCGATGAGGAAATGCTCGACCTGGCCGGCCACATCATTGACATGCGCGCAGGCGCATTCGACCCATCTGACTATACCGATCGCTATGACGCCGCGCTGGAAGAGCTGATCAAGGCAAAGATTGAGGGGCGGCCGATTGAAAAACGGCCGGAGCCGAAGCCTGACAACATCATCGACCTCAAGGAAGCCCTGCGACAAAGCGCCAAGCAAAGCGCTAGCGGCGGACAGAGCAAAACTCCGAAGCAGAAGCAGGGAGCCGCAAAACAAAAGGCATCAAAGTCCAGCCAGCGGAAGGCGGGCTGAGCGATGAGCCTTAAGCGTTATAACGAAAAGCGACATTTCGACCGTTCCCCCGAGCCTAAAGGCGAGGCAGGCGACAAGGGTGGCCATCTCTTTGTCGTACAAAAACACGATGCCCGGCGGCTGCATTACGACTTTCGCCTGGAGATGGACGGTGTGCTGAAAAGCTGGGCCGTGACCCGCGGCCCAAGCTTAGACCCTGCAGAAAAGCGTCTTGCCGTTCATGTAGAAGATCACCCGATTTCCTACGGCGATTTCGAGGGCACGATCCCGAAAGGCGAATATGGCGGCGGCACCGTCATTCTCTGGGACACGGGCAAGTGGAGCCCGATCGGCGACGTCCACAAGGCCTATAAGAAAGGTCATCTGGAATTCGAACTCGATGGCGACAAGCTGAAAGGGCGCTGGCACCTGGTGCGCATGCATGGCAAGCCGGAGGAGAAGCGCGAGAACTGGCTGCTGATCAAGGGCGAGGACGAGATTGCCCGCAGCGAGGGCGACATTCTCGAAGAACTGCCGCTTTCGGTTAAAACCGGCCGCTCCATTGCCGAGGTAAGAGATCATCCTGATGCCATCTGGCATTCCGGCAAAAAGGGCGGATCGAAGACCTCTAAGCCAGCCGCGACATCTGCAAAACGCACATCCAAAGCCGCAGACGCGAGCCTTCTGAAAGGCGCGAAAAAAGCCGCCCTTCCGGACTTCGTCGAACCAGCGCTGGCCCGCCTGAAGGCAAAGCCGCCGGCGGGAGAAAAGTGGCTGCACGAAATTAAGTTCGATGGCTACCGGCTGCAAGCCCGGATCGATAACAAAAACATCAAGCTGCTGACCCGCAGCGGTCTGGACTGGACAGAGAAGTTCGGTGCTGACATCGCCGAGGCACTTGCCGAACTTTCCCTCGAAACGGCCCTGATCGATGGCGAACTGGTTGTGGAGAAGGCGAGCGGCGCATCCGATTTCTCTGCTCTGCAGCAGGATCTGAGCGAGAAGCGCAGCGACCGGTTCGTCTTCTACGCCTTCGATTTGCTGTATCTTGATGGTCACGATTTACGCAATGTGCCGCTGATCGACCGCAAAGCCCGGCTGGAAACACTCCTGCCGCCGGATAGCAGCCGACTGCGCTACAGCGCCCATTTTAACGAAAGCGGCGGCATGGTGCTGGATCACGCCTGCCGGCTCAGCCTGGAAGGCGTGATCTCCAAGGACCGCAATAGCCGCTATGTCTCTGGCCGGGGAAGAAGCTGGGTTAAATCGAAATGTTCGCAGCGCCAGGAATTTGTGATCGGTGGATTTACGATCTCTTCTGTCTCGGATCAGGCGATCGGTTCGCTGGCACTCGGCGTCTACGAGGATGGCAAATTGCGCCATGTCGGTCGCGTCGGCACCGGCTTTTCGCAGCAGACGGCAGAAAGGCTCCATGAAAAGCTCGCTGAAATCTCCCAAACCGAAAGTCCGTTCGATGGCAAGCTGAGTGGTGACGCTCGCCGTGGCTTGATCTATGTGGCGCCTGAACTGGTCGCCGAGGTGGAATTTCGTTCCTGGTCCGGCGACGGCAATCTGCGCCATGCCGCTTTTCGCGGTCTGCGTGAAGACAAACCCGCTGGCGACGTCATCGCGGAAACCGACCATAAAGCCAGTAAGACATCTGACGGTAAAGCCGCAGCCCTTCCCCGGACCAGCGTCACCTTCACCCATCCCGATCGATTGTACTGGCCCAAGGACGGCGTCACCAAGACCGGCCTTGCCGATTACTACGCCCAGGTCTGGCATCTAATGGCGCCTTATGTCGTCGACCGCCCGCTGGCACTGGTTCGCTGCCCTGACGGCATCGAAGGCCAGCGCTTTTTCCAGAAACATGCCTGGCGCGGTATCAACAAGCATATCGACCAGATCCGTGACCCCAAGGACAAGCAAGGCGCCCCGCTGCTGCGCATCATGGATTTCGACGGGTTGATGGCGCTGGTGCAGTCGGCGGCGCTGGAAATCCACCCTTGGGGCGCAACGACAAAGGCGCTCGAAACGCCCGATATGATTACCATGGACCTAGATCCGGCTGAGAATGTTGCCTGGTCACAGGTGATCGAAGCGGCGTTCGATCTGAAGGCGAAGATCGAAGCTGACGGGCTTGCCGCATTCGTGAAGACCTCCGGTGGCAAAGGCCTGCATGTGGTCATTCCGCTCAAGCCTAGAGCGCGCTGGCCCGCCGTCAAAGCCTATGCAAAGCGCTTGGCGGAGGACCTGTCACGCGAAAATCCGCAACGCTATCTGTCTGTGGCAACCAAGGCGAAACGCGACGGGCGGATCTTCATCGACTATCTGCGCAACGGGCGCGGCAATACGGCCGTCGTTGCCTATGGCGCCCGCGCCCGCGAGGGAGCCGCCGTCTCGATGCCTCTCGATTGGTCGGAATTGACGGATGCGATCGGTCCTGCCTACTTCACGCTCGAGAATATACAGGCGCGACTGGCTGCCATGAAGGCCGATCCATGGGAGGATTTTTTCGCAGCCGCCAAGCCGCTTCCCTGACCTTGGATGATCGGCACCGATTACATTGTCAGCGGCGACGCTCGGCAGCCAAGCTCTCCTTCAGAGCGTCCATGATATTGATGACCTTGCCGCCGCCGTCAGGCTTACGCTCGGCTTTAGCGGATGGTTTCGGCGCAGTCTTCGCCTTGGTTTTCAACAATGCTTTGATGCGCTTTTGCACCGGATCCTGTACGAGGGCCGGCCGCCAATCGATCTTCTGCTTGGCAATGGTCGCTTCAACCGTCGAAAGGGCCTTCTTGTCGATCTTCGCCTTGGTATCCAGCACGTCGACGGGCTCGCGCACCTCCTCGCCATAGCGCAGCGTCCAGAGGATAATGCCCTTTTCGACCGGTTCCAGCAGCACCGCGTGTTCGCGGCGGTAGAGAACCAGACGGGAAATTCCGACGACATCCCTCACCTTCATGGCCTCGCGGATCACGCAATAGGCCTCGGCGCCGATCTTGTCTGCCGGCAGCAGGAAATGCGGGCTATCATACCAGATCCAGTCGATCGACTGACGCGGCACGAAGCGTTCGATATTGATCGCGCGGGTGCTTTCGAGCCCGACCGAGCGGATCTCATCGTCCTCCAGAAGCACGAAATCGTCTTCACCCCGCGGAAAGCCATGTACCTGATTGCGATCTGCGACAGGCTTGTGAGTAACACTGTCGATATAGCGGCTTTCAACACGATTGCCGGTCTTGGCGTTCAGGATATTGAACCTCACCCTGTTGCTGGGCGAGCGCGCCGGCGCCAAGGTTACTGCTGCTGTCACCAGCGACAGCTTCAGATGTCCTCTCCAGGATGTCTGTCCGGCCATGATGCTGCTCCCTGATACCCGCGCCCGTTCTAACCAAAACGCAAACCCGTAGAGATCGTGTTGGTTCCGCTCTGAGGTTCGTCTCGCATCGCATCGCGGCAAGGAACAATCCCGCGCGTATTCCGTTCGATCGACGAATGACTATGGGCGCGGTCGGCACCAGCCCGAGGCACCCGTAAAATCCGCGTCAGACCCGCAAACTGCGTCTTGGAAAGAACTTGCTACTCAATCCTCGAGGTTACCAAATGAAAACCAGGATTGCTGCGCTGACATCATTGGCTCTCCTGGCGGGGATAGGTTTGGCAGGCTGCGCAGGACCCAGCGTGCTGAACCCTCAGGGGCCGATTGCAGCAGCCAACCGGACCATTCTTTTAAATTCTCTGGCCATCATGCTTGTCATTGTCATCCCGACGATCATTGGCATTCTGATCTTTGCCTGGTGGTACCGTGCCTCAAACACAAAGGCGCGCCATCAGCCGAATTTCGTCTATTCCGGGCGGATCGAGCTGATCGTCTGGTCCATTCCCCTTCTGGTTATCTTGTTTCTCGGCGGCGTCATCTGGGTTGGTAGCCATGAACTCGATCCCTTCCGTCAGCTCCCCGGAGACGAGAAGCCAATCGAGGTTCAAGTGGTGTCGCTCGATTGGAAATGGCTGTTCATCTACCCCGACCAGGGTGTGGCAAGTGTCAACGAACTGGTCATTCCAGCAGGCAAGCCGGTCCACTTCTCACTATCGTCGGCAACCGTAATGAACAGTTTCTTCGTGCCGCAACTGGGCAGCATGATCGCGGTCATGAACGGCATGGTGACCCAACTCAATCTCAAGGCCGACCAGCCCGGCACTTACTATGGCCAATCCACCCAGTTCAGCGGCGATGGCTTTTCAGACATGCATTTCAACGTCCGAGCCGTGCTGGATGGTGATTTCGAGGCGTGGATCAACAAGGTAAAAGGCGCTGGCGAGCCGTTGAACAAGTCAAGCTATTCCGCCCTCGCCCAACCGAGTCAAGCCGTATCGCCCAAGGCTTTTGGCACTGTCGACCAAGGGCTGTTCCAAGACATCGTCAAGCAGCCGTCACCGCCCGTATCCACCTCGGCGAAAAATACGCCATCCGCCGCAATGCGTGACGTCTCTGGACATCAGGGCACCGGACACCCGAGCGGCGATCATGGCGCCAGCACCGGCACAGGAGGACTTTAGACCATGCTGGGCAAACTCAGTTGGAGTGCAATTCCTGTCGATCAGCCGATCCCGCTTGTGGCTGCAGCGATCATTATCGTGCTCTTGGCCGGCACGATCGCGTGGGTGATACTCAAAGGGCATCTTCCCTATCTCTGGCGCGAGTGGATCACCAGCGTCGATCATAAGCGTATCGGCGTGATGTACTGCCTGCTGGCACTGTTGATGCTGCTGCGCGGCTTCGTCGACGCGGTCATGATGCGATCCCAGCAGGCGGTTGCCTTTCATTCGCCGGGATATTTGCCAGCCGAGCATTTCAACCAGATCTTTTCCGCCCATGGCACGATCATGATCTTTTTCGGCGCCATGCCCTTCATGATCGGGCTGATGAATTTCGTGGTGCCGCTGCAGCTTGGCGTGCGCGACGTCGCCTTTCCTACGCTCAACTCCGTCAGTTTCTGGCTGACGGCCTCAGGCGCGCTGCTGGTCAATGTCAGTCTCGTCATCGGCGAATTTGCGAAAACCGGCTGGCTGCCCTATCCGCCCCTGTCTGAATCGCAGTTTTCGCCCGGTGTCGGCGTCGATTATTACCTTTGGGCCATCCAGATCTCCGGCGTCGGTACGCTGATGAGCGGTATCAATCTGGTCACGACCGTTCTTAAGATGCGCGCTCCCGGCATGACCTATCTGCGGATGCCGATGTTCTGCTGGACCACGCTTGCGGCCAATCTGCTCATCATTGCTGCCTTCCCCATCCTGACAGCCACACTCGCGATGCTATCGCTCGACCGTTATCTCGGCTTTCATTTCTTCACCAATGACGGCGGCGGCAACATGATGATGTTCATCAATCTCATCTGGGCCTGGGGTCATCCGGAAGTCTACATCCTGGTTCTTCCGGCCTTCGGGGTTTTCTCTGAGGTGATCTCGACCTTTTCCAGCGAGCCGCTGTTCGGTTACCGCTCGATGGTGCTGGCAACGCTGTTCATCTGCATCGTTTCCTTCACCGTCTGGCTGCACCACTTCTTCACCATGGGTGCGGGGGCGGATGTCAACGCTATGTTCGGCATCGCTACCAGCATTATCGCCGTCGGCACGGGGGTGAAGATATACAACTGGATGTTCACCATCTATGGCGGGCGCGTGCGCTTCACCACGCCGATGCTGTGGTCGATCGGCTTTCTCGTCACCTTCGTGATCGGTGGCATGACGGGTGTGCTGCTTGCCGTGCCACCCGCCGATTTCGTGCTGCACAACAGCGTTTTCCTCGTGGCGCACTTCCACAACGTTATCATCGGCGGCGTGCTGTTCGGCGCCTTTGCCGGCATGACCTACTGGTTTCCGAAGGCCTTCGGCTTCACGCTGCATGAGGGCTGGGGCAAGACCGCCTTTTGGCTGGCGCTTGCGGGCTTTTATCTCACCTTCGTGCCGCTCTACGTCACGGGCCTGCAGGGCATGACCCGGCGCCTTCAGCATATCGAGGTGGCCGAATGGCATCCATGGATGCTCGTTGCCCTATTCGGCACCTTCGTGCTGTTCCTCAGCGCCGTCGCGCAGGTCACGCAGCTCGTCGTCAGTATCCGCCAGCGCGACAAATTGCGCGACTTGACCGGTGACCCCTGGGACGGCCGCTCGCTTGAATGGGCCACGCCCTCGCCGCCGCCGGCTTTCAACTTCGCCGTTCTGCCCGACGTGCGGGAGGAAGAGCCGTATTGGACGATCAAGCAAAAGGCGATCGAGGCGCAGGAACTAGGACCCGAGCCAGCTTATGAGGCCATTGAAATGCCGCGCAACAGCCCAACTGGTGTCGTCTGTGCCTTCTTCGCAACGATGATGGGTTTCGCGCTGATCTGGAATATCTGGTGGCTGGTCATCATCGGCCTCCTCGGCGCCTATGCCACCTTCGTGGTCTTCGCCTGGCGTGACCGGGTCGAATACGAAGTGCCGGTGGAGGACGTCGCCAAGATCGATCGTCTCAGGCGCAAGGCCCGCACTGCCTGGCTGGCGGAACACGGGAGGCCAGCATGAGCGATGTGACCCAAGGCATGACCGATCCTTATCGGCTCGGCGTCCGCCACGGCGGAGACGGGCATTCCCACGCCACCGGCCACGGCGGCACTGCCTCCAAGCGTATCATCGTCGGCTACGGCTTCTGGATATTCCTGCTCAGCGACATCGTGATGTTTTCGGCCTTCTTCGCCGCCTATGCAGTGCTGAAAGATGCCGTGAACGATGGCCCGTCGGGCAGCACGCTGTTCGAGACCTGGCGGGTGGTGGCGGAAACCGTCTGCCTGCTGCTGTCCAGCTTCACCTGCGGCCTCGGCAACATTGCCAGCGAGCGACGCAGCATGGCCTGGACGCAGATCTGGCTTCTGTTGACGGGCCTGCTTGGCGCAGCATTCCTGTTTCTGGAGGTTCAGGAGTTTGCCGATCTCGTTGCAAAGAGTGCCGGCCCGCAACGCAGTGCCTTTCTCTCCTCTTTCTTTGCTCTCGTCGGCTGCCATGGCCTGCATATCTGTGCAGGTCTGCTCTGGCTCGGCACGATGATGGCGCAGATCTGGGTGAAGGGCTTCCGCCCGGATATCATGCGCAGACTGATGTGCTTCAACCTGTTTTGGCACGCGCTCGACATTATCTGGGTGGCCATCATCACCATTGTCTATCTCATGGGAGCTCCGGCATGACCGATATCGACCAAGGACACGACAAGCCGATTGCCGCCGATCTCGCCCCCGGCGACGAAACGGAACTGGACAGCGGTATAACGCATGGTTTGATCAGTTATGTTCTCGGCCTCGCGCTCGCCGCAGCGCTGACTGCATGCTCTTTCCTTGTGGCCTCAGGCGGGGCCTTGATCTGGCAGCCGGCCATTCCAGCCGCCTTGGTTGCACTTGCCATCGCCCAGATCGGCATTCATCTGGTTTTCTTCCTGCATATCACCACCGGGCCTGATAACACCAACAACGTGCTGGCTCTCGCCTTCGGAGTTCTGGTCGTCGTACTCGTGGTCGGCGGCTCGCTTTGGATCATGGCCAATCTCAATCACAACATGATGCCCGCGGCAGACATCATGCAGATGCAAAGATAGATGTGTCTGCCACTGGATTTTCCAGATAGGCAGGCTTTATAATGTGAGGCGTTGAAAAACGGCGTAGAGAGCGAAGGTCGTAAGACCGACACTCTTGAGTAGACCGGGCGGAACCGATATGGCCTCCTGGACAGTCCCGCGACCACGAGAGACGTCCGTCGATACATGAATTTTTGCGTATACCTAGATTCCGGAACGGAGATACACGGTTATATCGTTCCCGATGGCTTTTCCACCAAGCCTTGCATTCGCGTCCGCCTGAACGACGAAGACCGGGAAGCTGAGCTCTTTACCTGGGTGTATATCGAGGGCGCAAAGGCTATGGGTGCGCACGAAACCGGCAATGTCGGCTTCGTTCTCACCGATGACATCATTCCGGGCATCAGCACCGCTGCCAAGGTCGAGATATATGATCCCGAGACGCGGCTGATCATCTATCGCCGCATCCAGCCGGAGCACATCCACAAGAAAGTGCTGCGGCTCGAAACCGCCTATATTCCGCACCGCGAACTCGATCTCGGCCTAAGACCCTATTTCCAATTCTTCGAATGCGGCGTGGAGCGATTTGGTTTCGAAACCATCCGGCAGATGCTTGAGATCATCCATCATCCCTCTGTCTATGTCTCCGGCCGTATCCTCCAAAGAGCCTTTCTGAGCTATATCAGCTACAACACCGATACGACGATGGTTGCACTGCGGGACCCGTTCTATGAGCTGGCTTCGCGCATCATCGTCTTCAGCCGCGCCAACCGGCAAGAATTTTCCTTTGTCTCGCCACGCGACAAGATGCTGTTCAAGCCAGTCATGAACCTGTTCGATGGCCTCGCATTTCATGACGAAGAAGCGGTGACCAAGGCGATCCGCTATGCTCCAAAGGAGGCGCTGAACCTGCTTGCCTCGCCCTTTACACAGCAGCTTGTCGCCAGCAACCCTACAGACATGCCAACGCTCGACGACGTCACCAAAGCGCTGGATTCGCTTTCGCAGTTTACTGTTTTCGATCCCGGCCGCGACGATACGAGTTATCCAAAGATAATTGCCGCCACCCTTGGCGTTCCAGAAAATCTGGTGCAGATGAAGCCGCCCGTCGAGGCAATCCAGCGGCTTGCCGACGTGCTGAGACAAATCAGCCGTGTGGAGCACCTGCTAGAAGTCGACCTACTGCTCTATCATTTCATCGAAAGGGCCTGCGAAGATGCAACAGCCGCTTGAGTATAAGACGGCGGCTTCGCGCGGCAGCAAGATCTTCGCCGTCGCCCCGATGATCGACTGGACGGATACGTTCTGCCGACGGTTTCATCGGCTGCTGACCCGCCACGCCTTGCTCTATACCGAAATGATTGTCGCCGATGCCATTCTCCACGGCAAACGCGATCGACTTCTGGCATTCGACGCCAGCGAGCATCCTCTGGCATTGCAACTCGGTGGCTCTGACCCGCATAAGCTTGCCGAAGCCGTGCGGATTGCCAGTGACTGGGGCTATGACGAGATCAACTTGAATGTCGGCTGTCCATCCGACCGAGTCCAGGCAGGCACCTTCGGCGCCTGCCTGATGCGCGAGCCGGAAACGGTGGAAGCTTGCATCCGGGCAATGAAATTGGTTTCCAACGTTCCCGTGACCGTCAAATGCCGGATCGGCGTTGACGATCAGGAGCCGGCCGATGTATTGCCCGATTTCATCAAGCGGATGATCGGGGCTGGTGCAGACGCTCTGTGGATCCATGCCCGAAAGGCCTGGCTGCAGGGTCTGAGCCCCAAGGAAAACCGCGAGGTACCGCCGCTGGATTATCCGCTCGTCCACCGGATGAAGCAGGAAAACCCTGACCTGTTCGTCGGCATCAATGGCGGCATCACCGATCTAGACCAGGCCGAAGCACATCTTCGGGCCATGGATGGCGTCATGGTCGGAAGGGCGGCCTATAACAACGCGACGATGCTGGCTGACGTGGATGCGCGGATCTATGGCGACACTGCCACATCCCAGAGCATGGACGCAGTGCGTGACGCAATGATGGAGTACGCCGCCCGACACATTGCCGAGGGTGGCAGGCTTGTGCATCTGACGCGGCACATGGTCGGACTGTTCCAGGGCTATGCCGGCGCGCGCAGGTTCCGGCAAATTTTATCAGCAGAGGCACCGAAGCCTGGGGCTGGGCCGGAGGTTATCGCCGCGGCCTTTGCAGCCGTTGACATCGAAGCCGGGCCGGTACGTCCCGTCACAAGCCTTGCTTCATAAAGCAGTCCTCCGAGATGCAAAACAGAAAGGCGTCGGCAAATGCCGACGCCTTGTTCTGCCGATTGCTCCGTTTTCAGAACTCTTCCCAATTGTCAGCAGCGGCCGGCGTGGCGCCAACGGCGCGGGCGAGCTTATTGACCAAGGCCCGGGCGGGTGATGCGGCCGGCGCGTGGCCTGGCACGACCTGTCGACCAGAGGCAGAAGCACTGATTAGACTGGGTGGGTTGCCGGCACCTGACCGCGCAGGTCTTGCCACAGAGTACCGTCCCGCCTGTGCTACTTGCTGGGCGCCCACCGACCGGCCGCCAGGCGCGCGGGCATGGCCGCCAAGCTGGAACCGATCGACCAGATGCCGCAACTTCTCGGCTTCGACCGCCAGCGAACTGCTGGCCGCTGTTGCTTCTTCAACCATGGCGGCGTTTTGCTGGGTTGTTTGGTCCATTTGGTTGACGGCCGTGTTGACTTCCGAAAGTCCAACGGACTGCTCGCGGGCGGAGGTGGCGATCGCATCAAGCTGGTTATTGATGGAAACGACGTGCTCTTCAATCACCTTCAGTGCCTCACCGGTCGCGGTCACCAGTTTGACGCCATTATCGACTTCGTCGGCTGAGGCGCGGATGAGATCCTTGATTTCCTTGGCGGCTTGAGCGGAACGCTGCGCCAGTTCGCGCACTTCCTGGGCGACCACTGCAAAGCCCTTGCCTGCTTCACCGGCGCGTGCCGCTTCGACGCCCGCATTCAGCGCCAGAAGATTGGTCTGGAAGGCGATCTCATCGATCACGCCGATGATGTTGGAGATCTGGCTGGAGGAGGCTTCGATGCGCTGCATGGCATTGACGGCGTTGGCGACGACTTCGCCAGACTGACGTGCCGAGGTATTGGCATCGAGCGCAACGGCGCGGGCTTCTTCTGTGCGCATCGACGAGTTCTTGACGTTGACGGTAATCTGGTCGAGAGCGGCGGCCGTTTCTTCCAAGGCTGCAGCCTGTTGTTCGGTGCGCTTCGATAGGTCGCTGGCGCTCGAAGAGAGTTCGCGCGAGCCGCCGTCGATGGCGCGAGTAGCGTCGGTTACGGCGGACAGGGTCTCTCGCAATTGGCCGACGGCAAGGTTGAAATTGTTGCGCAATCCCTCAAAATCGGCAGCGAAGGGCTGTGTCAGCTCAAAACCGAGGTTGCCCTGCGCCAAATGCTGCAGGCCTTCGGCGAGACCGGATGTTGCCTGTTCCATCGCAGCGGCCCGATTGGCATCGGCCTCGGCATTGCGCGCGCGCTCCGCTTCGGTCTGCGACCGTTCGCTTGCAGCCTTCGTTTCGATATCGCGCGCGTTGATGCCATTGTCCTTCAGCACCTGTACTGCCTTGGCCATGGTGCCAACTTCGTCGCCGCGGTCGGCACCATCGATCTGCGCGGAGAGGTCGCCGTTTGCAAGCACGCTCAATGTAGACGCCAGCCGGCGAATAGGAGCAGCGACAGTCGAGCGTATGACGAAAACACCGCCGCCAGCGACCAGGGCCATGCCGAGCACAATGCCAACCAAAGTCGTTACAATAGTGGAACTCGTCATTGCAGTCAGCGCATCGCTTTCATCCTGGCTGACCTTGATAATCCGTGAGGTATTCTGAGCCATGGTATTCGTCAGAGCGAGGATTTCCGGCTGGCAAGCAGTAAAATACTGCTTCTGGAAAATCTGGTTGCTGGCAGCATCCGTGGTTTTCATTCCCGCTTCGACAACATTGTCGCAAGCACCGCCCAGAATGCGCAACGTTTCCGCCTTGGCATCGGCGAGGGCTTTATCCTGTGGAAGAATTCGGATGGCGGTGTCGAGATATTCGATGACACGCGCACGTGCGGCATCAAACTCGGTCTTTGCGCGCGCCAAAGCCGCCGGGTCCGTGGCCATGATGATCTCGCCAATCGTCGCACGCACGGCTTGGAAGTTTCTGTTGGCCCTCGCCGACGCAATGGCGGCCGTGGCTTCATCATTCAGCAGGCCGCGGTAGCTTTCATCGATGCCCCGCATTTTAGTTGAGGAATAAACGGAAACCGCCAAACAGAACGCCGCGCAAGCGGCCATGATAATCAAAAACTTGGTCAATATCGGCAAATTCTTCAACTATCTGCTCCTCAAAACGCCATAGATTTATAGATGCGCTTTTGCCAACGCATACCGCCTGAGTTGCATTAATAATAATTCAATCAAAAACAAAAAGTTAATATAAAACATGAATATTAGTAGCGCAACTAATATTAGATTATAGTTATATTTTTATTATTTTCGCGGTGACGGGCCATCGGATTTGACGGTGGCACGACGTTCATTCCTGAAATGAAAATAGGCACAACCTCTGGAATCCCTGAACGAGAAAGGTCACAGGATGAAATCCTGCGGGCCCTTGTTGAGCCGCCTACGAAGCCCAAAACGCAAAAACGGCGCTCCTTGCGGAACGCCGTTCGAAATCGTCTGCCTTGAGGCAGAATCGCTACAATTAAGCAGCGCGGATGTTGACAGCCTTCGGGCCCTTGCCCATGCGGTCAGCTTCGGTGTCGAAGGTTACTTCCTGACCGTCACGCAGGGTCTGAATGCCAGCAGCCTGGAGAGCGGAGATGTGAACGAAAACGTCCTTCGCGCCGCCTTCCGGAGTGATGAAGCCGAAGCCCTTGTCCTGATTGAAGAATTTTACGGTGCCCTTGATGGCCATGGGAGAAGTCCTTTTCCCTTGAGTTTTTGTTTCGCCCCGCCCGGCGGCGGCCGGAAGAAGCATGCGTCGTCCCTTCGCGAAGAGACAGGTCGGTAAGTCGCGATAACGGGGAAAAGACGTCTACCAGCGGAGGTTAAGCCTCCAGACCCGCCTGGCCGTTCGCACGACCCGGGCGGAGATACAATCAGTCCAGTCTCCGGGATCATAAATACCCGAACGGGAATTCATTTATAGGAAAGGTGCTGAAGCTTCAAGTGAATATGCGGGTTTTCGCCGAAATTTGCCCGAAAATCGTCCATTCTATCAACACCATAATCAATACCTCCCGGAAAAATCCCCATAAAAATGGGGGTTCCAAATCGTCCGATCACGTGCCGTTTATTCCAGCTCTCGCGGCGTCCAAAGCTGACTTCGTTTTCGGACGCTCTTCGCACATTGCTTCAATGATCCGGTTGAAGAGATCAAGGTTCAGAAGATCTTCGCAGGCAACGGAAAGCTTCGGTTTCCAGTTCGGATAGCCATCGCTAGTGCCCGGCACGTTTGTCGGCCTCTCCTCGTCTGTCAGATCGGCAAGTCGAACTGAGACAAGCATAGCCGACGAGCGCGCAACGTAGCGATGGGCTGCAACAACGACCTCGTGAATATCGGGCATGATATTGGCGCGGTTTTTGTCAAAGATGCCAGCCTGCGTGAGAGCACGCAGTAGATCTGCCCGCTCCTTGATACGCCCGGCCCGCTCCTGCTTCGTCGCCTCTTTCGGCACCATACCATGGTCCGCCCGGCTCTCGATATCGTCTCCGCGCCACCAGCCCGCCATCGTGTGGTGGTCGTGGGTCGAGACGCAAGCCAGGGAGAGGCTGGGATATTTACCAGGAGCGATGAAGCCGCGCTTGTCGCGCTCGTAGGATAGAATCCGATAGGACAGAAGCTGCGCTTCAGCCATCTGCTGCCGCAGCCCAGCCGGAACGAGGCCCAAGTCTTCGCCAATCACCAGGCATCGGTATTGTGTGGAAGCCTCGGCGATTGCGGCCAGGATTTCATGGCTGGGATAATCGACATAAGCCCCCTCCTCCGGCGTTTCACCATCGGGCACGAGAAACAGCCGCTGGATGGCGGCAGCATGGTCGATACGCACGGCGCCCGCATAGCGCATCGCCGCTTCAATCATCCTGCGATAGGGCGATCGGCGCGAAAAGGCGATCAATGCAGGCTGCAATGCCGCCAGTCGCCAGTCCTGGCCTTTGACAGCCCAGGGATCCGGAGGACTGCCGATGCTTGCGCCCCGCACATAAATATCGGGCTCGCTCCACGTCGCAGACCCGTCGAGCGCTTCGCCGACAGCCAGATCAAGATAAAGACCGATCCGCAGCCCGCTCTGCCGTGCATGTGTTGACACGCTATCGAGCTGCTGGCGCGCAATCCACTGCAGCCAGCATTGAAACTCGATTTCGGCCGCATGTTCGGCACTGAATGCCCTGACCGTGGGATGATCGACATCGCGGTAATCGCTAGGCCAGGAGGTCCATCCGGCTCCCGACCCTTCGCCTACCATGAAGGATGAAATCGCTTCAAAGAGGGCATGGCGGCGAAGACTTTCGCCTTCCTCCAGGAGAAAGCTCTCGAAATCAATGCGGTCCTGGTTCTCTCGGGTGGCCTGTGACGTCGTCTCGTCCCAGATCCGGCGCAACACGGTAAGCTTCAGCCTGGCAACGGCAGGATAGTCCACGAGATCAGAGCTTCGGGCAGCGTCAATATCCGTGGCATCCGCCATATCCTGCCGGTAACCGGCAACCTCGTCCACGGCAATGTAAAGAGGGTTGAGATAGCGTCGGTTCGAAGGCTCATAAGGGCTGCAGCGTTCCGGGTCCGCCAGAAAGGGCGCATGTAGCGGGTTCAGGCCAATGAAATCGGCTCCTTGGCTTGCTGCAAGGGAAACGACGGCCCTCAGATCGGAAAAATCGCCAATTCCCCAGTTGCGCGAAGAACGCAGTTCGTAGAGTTGCAAACTGAAGCCCCAGACTCGCCCGCCTTCATCCGCTTCATGGCCGTGCTGCGTTAAGAAGTCGGGCAGGAAGCTTTTAGCCGTTTCACCCGCTTCAATGTTGAGGGCTGCCAGAAGTTTACGTTTGGTCGCTTCGGAGACAGTGACCTCGGCTTGTTCGATGCCGGGTCGGACGAGGCTGATGCCGTGGCGCTTGGCAAGCCTGTTGAGCATTGACGTCATTATCGGATCCATTCGGGATTTCGGTAACCCATACAAACGGACTATCGCCACCAAGGTTCCCTCTTCCCCATTTCTTTGCCCGGCAAAGATTTTTACTGCCCCCTATCCGAGACATCTTCCGGCTGCATCCCAAAGTTCAAATGGAACATGCCGCTCGGTGAGGTGTTTCAGCTTCATCGCCAACGACGTGGATCGACGATGACGCAGCCTTATTCCGCCCCAAAAGACGAAAACGGCTTGCAGACAGGGCTTTCCCAGCCTTTCCCGCATCCGAAAATCTATTACGTCCATCCCTTGCTGCTACGAGGCATGGACGACTGGCAGGAGACTTTCCGGCACGCACGAGCGCTGGGCTTCGATACAATCCTGTCAGCTCCACTATTTTCGCGCGTACCCGGCGCCAGCGTTTTCGTCACCCAATCTTTTGATGAGCTGGATCCCGCGCTTGATCTGACGGGACCGGCCGATGATCGGCTGCGTGAATTTGTAGAGGCTGCGCGCGCTGAAGGCTTGCAGCTGATGCTCGATATCGTGATCGACAAGGTGGCTGTGCAGGAAGGGTCGGGCGATGCTGATCGCCGGCCGCTCGACCCGCGACTGTCTCCCATCTTCGCTGGTAGTCGCCAAGTTAATTTTGACGATGGCGAGGAGAGAGATCGCCACCTCTCCGACTGGCGCTCGCGTATCGCACGGTTTTCCGCGGCCGGCATTGCCGGCTTCCGCTGCCTTGGCCTTGATGCCGCGCCAGCCTCATTTTGCGCTGAGCTGATCCGTAGCGCTGGTTCCGCTCGATTCTTCGCATGGACACCAGGTATGGGTTTCGAGGCACGCCGCGCGCTTGATAGCGCCGGGTTTGCCGGAAGCTTTTCTTCCTTTGCCTGGTGGGATCTGCAGGAGCCTTGGTTTCCTGAGGAATATGAGGTGCAGCGCCGATTGGGGCCGCAGATTGTTTTTCCCGAAGCACCGTTTGCGCGTCGCGTGGCGCACGGTACGGAGAGCCGTGAAATCGTCGAACGCAAGGCCTTGCGCGCGCTTCACCTTGCCTCAACCCTTGGGCCGTTGATGGTGCCGATGGGGTTCGAGTTCGGCACACCCCATTCGCTCGATCCGATGCACGGGGATGGCCAGGGCCTGCGTGGCCTTCGCCAGCAGGGGAGTTTCGATCTTTCAGCTGCTGTCCGCGCGACCAATGCAGAGGCATCGCAAGCCTTCGCGGGCGGACCGATGCGGCTGATTACCAAAGTTGGCTCAACCGGCAGTGCGCTGCTCCAGTCCGACCGGGAAGATCTGCGGGTGGCCGAACGCGTCCGCGTCGTGGCCTTCAACCGCGATTTGCGGCGGGCAGCAACAGCACCCCTTAACGCTGTTCGGGAGCTGGCCTCTGCCTTTCTGCCGCTATCGCCATTAGGCAGAGACGAAGGCGATTCTACCTCGAAATTTGGGGTTCCGGACACCGGTCGGCTAGGTCCGGGCGCGCTAGCAGTTCTGACTGGTAGTCGAGCCAAGCCGATTCTCCTCAATCCGTCTATCTCGGCTGTCGACGCAGCCGCCTCTCCACGCTTGGCCATCGAGAGGATCGATCCGGCGGTGGATGAGGGACGGTTTCCAGTCAAGCGCATTGTTGGCGATACGGTTACCGTCGAGGCCGACATTTTCGGCGATGGGCATGATCCGCTGTCTGCTGCTTTGCGGTGGCGGACGCTGGACAGCGCAACGTGGCAGGACGTGCCGATGCAACTGATCGGCAATGATCGCTGGCGCGGGCAGTTCACGTTGTCCCGGCTTGGGCGGCATGAATTTGCCGTGGAAGCCTGGCGCAATCCGTTTGCGATTTTCCATTACGAACTGTCCAAGAAGCACGAGGCCCGGCTGGATCTGCGGCTTGAGCTTCAGGAGGGCTTGAACCTCCTGCGCCAGGCGCGTGCGGCTCTCGGTGAGGCTTCATCCGGCGACGTCGCCGGCGAACTGGATCGCCTGATCAACAGAATTGAGCAATCGCCGGAGAACCAAAAAACGCAACTGCTTCTCGATTCCCAAACTTTTGCGCTAATGGCCCGCGCCGACCAACGTCCCTTCAAACTGTCGTCGCAGCCAATCCCCGTCGACGCCGAGCGGCTGGAAGCTGGCTTTGCCAGCTGGTATGAGCTGTTTCCGCGCTCGCAAAGCGGCGATCCTCAGCGGCACGGCACCTTTGCCGATGTTGCGAAACGGCTGCCCGCCATTCGAGCTATGGGCTTCGACGTAATCTATTTCCCGCCGATCCATCCAATTGGGCAGACCAACCGCAAGGGTCGCAACAATAGTCTGAAGGCGGGACTTGGCGACCCCGGCAGCCCTTATGCGATCGGCTCAGAACAGGGCGGCCATGACGCCATTCATCCAGAGCTTGGTACCTTTGATGACTTTCGCGCCCTCGTCTCTTCCGCAAAGGATCACGGGCTGGAAATTGCGCTCGACCTGGCAATTCAGGCTTCGCCCGATCATCCCTGGCTAAAGCAGCACCCCGGCTGGTTCGACTGGCGCCCGGACGGCACGATCCGTTACGCTGAAAACCCGCCGAAAAAATATGAAGACATCGTCAACGTCGACTTCTACGCTAAGGATGCCGTTCCGGATCTCTGGCAGACGCTGCGCGACATCGTCGAGATGTGGGTGAACGAAGGCGTCAAGCTGTTTCGGGTCGATAATCCGCACACCAAGCCGTTTCCCTTCTGGGAATGGCTGATCGGCGACATCAGAGCCCGTCATCCCGAAGTGGTGTTCCTGTCGGAGGCCTTTACCAAGCCGAAGGTGATGTATCGCCTGGCGAAGATCGGTTTCTCGCAATCCTATACCTATTTCACCTGGCGCAACCTGCGCTGGGAAATCGAGCAATATATGCGCGAGTTGACCACCGAAGCGCCCAAGGAATTCTTCCGGCCGCATTTCTTCGTCAATACCCACGATATCAACCCGGATTTCCTTCAGAACGCGCCGCGCTCGGCTTATCTGATCCGAGCGGCACTGGCGGCGACCCTGTCTGGTCTGTGGGGCATCTATAACGGTTTCGAGCTTTGCGAGGGTCGGCCGGATGCCAAGCGCAAGGAATATGCCGACAGCGAGAAATATGAGATCCGCGCCTGGGACTGGGACCGGCCGGGCAACATCATCGGCGAAATCGCCATGCTCAACCGCATCCGCCGCGATAATCCGGCGCTGCATTCGCATCTCGGACTGACATTGCTCCCCTCCTCGAATGATCAGGTGATGTTCTTCGAAAAGGCGAGCCCCGGGCGAGAAAACGTCGTGCTGATCGCCATTAGCCTCGATCCGCACAACGAGCAGCACAGCACAGTCGAACTGCCGCTATGGCGCTGGCACCTGCCGGATGATGGCAGCCTTGCGCTGGAAGATCTGGTGACGTCGAGAAAATTCACGTGGACAGGCAAATGGCAGAGCGTGGGCTTCAACCCGCATATCCTGCCGTTCAGCCTTTACCGCGTCAGGTGAGGAAACAATCAATGCAGCAGGACTTTCAGCCAGCCGGAACCGATCCGCTCTGGTACAAGGACGCGATCATCTACCAATTGCACGTCAAATCCTTCTATGACGGCAATGGCGATGGGATCGGCGATTTCAAAGGCTTGACGGAGAAGCTTGATCACATTGCCTCGCTCGGGGCGACGGCGATCTGGGTTTTGCCCTTCTTCCCCTCGCCGCGTCGCGATGACGGTTATGACATTGCCGATTACAGCAATGTCAGCCCGGATTACGGCACGATGGAGGATTTCCGCGCCTTCGTTGAAGCCGCCCATGCCCGCGATATCAGGGTCATCATCGAGCTTGTGATCAACCACACTTCAGACCAGCATCCCTGGTTCGAAAGAGCGCGTCATGCGCCGGCAGGCTCGCCGGAGCGGGACTTCTATGTCTGGTCGGACACCGACCAGAAATTCCCGGAAACTCGGATCATCTTTCTCGATACGGAGAAGTCCAACTGGACATGGGATCCGGTTGCCGGCGCCTATTACTGGCACCGTTTCTATTCCCACCAGCCGGATCTGAACTTCGACAATCCGCAGGTGCTGGATGAGCTGATCGGCATTATGCGCTTCTGGCTCGATACCGGCATTGATGCCTTCCGTCTCGACGCCATTCCCTATCTGGTGGAGCGTGAGGGGACCAATAACGAGAACCTGCCGGAGACCCACGCGATCCTGAAGAAAATCAGGGCCGCGCTCGATGAAGGCCATCCCGGCAAGATGTTGCTGGCGGAAGCCAACCAATGGCCTGAGGATACCCAGGAATATTTCGGCGATGGCGACGAATGCCATATGGCTTTCCACTTCCCACTGATGCCGCGCATGTACATGGCAATCGCCAAGGAAGACCGGTTTCCGATCACCGACATCATGCGCCAGACGCCCGAAATTCCGGAGAATTGCCAATGGGCGATCTTCCTGCGCAATCACGACGAGTTGACCTTGGAAATGGTCACCGACGCCGAGCGCGACTATCTCTGGAACACCTATGCGGCTGACCGTCGCGCGCGCATCAATCTCGGTATCCGCCGCCGGTTGGCGCCGTTGATGGAACGCGACCGCCGCCGGATCGAGCTGATGAATGCGCTGTTGCTGTCGATGCGCGGCACGCCCGTGATCTATTACGGTGACGAGATCGGCATGGGCGACAATATCTATCTCGGCGACCGTGACGGCGTGCGCACGCCAATGCAATGGTCGCCGGATCGCAATGCCGGCTTCTCCCGCGCCGATCCGGCCCGCCTGGTGCTGCCGCCGCTGATGGACCCGCTCTACGGTTATGAAGCCGTCAATGTTGAGGCGCAATCGGCAGACGCGCATTCCCTGCTCAACTGGAGCCGGCATATGCTGGCACTGCGGCGCAAGTTTACCGCCTTCGGGCGTGGTACGCTGCGTTTCCTGTCGCCATCCAACCGCAAGATCATCGCATATTTGCGCGAATATGAAGGTGAAACGCTGCTCTGCGTTGCCAATCTGTCGCGCCTGCCGCAGGCGGTAGAGCTTGATCTCTCCGAGTTCGAAAAGCGCATCCCGATCGAGCTGACCGGCATGTCGGCCTTCCCGCCAATCGGCCAGCTTACCTACCTCCTGACCCTGCCACCTTACGGCTTCTTCTGGTTCAAGCTTTCAGGGGAAACCGATGCAGACGGTCCCAGCTGGCGCACCGAACCGCCGGAGCAATTGCCCGATTTCGTCACCATCGTGATGCGGCGCGAATTGACGCAATTGCTGGAAGATACGTCGGTGCAGGAGACGATTTCTCGCGAAATCCTGCCGTCTTATCTGGCAAGACGGCGCTGGTTTGCCTCCAAGGGCGAGGCCGTCAGGCGTGCTTCGCTGGTTTCGACTATTCCGATGCCCTTCGGCAACGACCTCCTGCTCGGCGAGCTTGAAACCGAGATGGAAGGCCATGTCGAGCGTTACTTCCTGCCCTTCGCTATCGCCTGGGATGATGAAAATCCGCATGCGCTGGCGCAGCAATTGGCCTTTGCCCGAGTGCGCAAGGTTCGCAGGGTCGGTTTCCTCACCGATGGCTTTGCCATGAAGAGCATGGCGCACGGCATTTTGCGCGCGCTTTGTGAACGCTCCAGCATTTCGAGCAAGAGCGGATCGATGGAATTCGTCGGCACCGAGCAGCTCGATTCCATGGACGTTTCCGACGACCTGCCCGTAACCTGGCTATCGGCGGAACAATCCAACAGTTCGCTCATCGTTGGCGATATCGCTATGATCAAGCTGATCCGGCATATCCATGAAGGCGTCCATCCTGAAGTGGAGATGACGAGGCGGCTGACGGAACTTGGCTATCCCAACACCGCACCACTTCTGGGCGAAGTAGTCCACGTCTCCCCGGAAGAGGAGCGTTCGACGCTGATTATCATCCAGGGCGCGATCCGCAATCAAGGTGACGCCTGGGCCTGGATGCTGACCACGCTACGCCAGGCGCTCGACCTCAGCCTCCCGGCAGAAGCTGACGATGAGACGGCTCAGGACCGCTTCCAGCCGCTGCTCAATCTGGCTGGCACCATCGGCCAGCGACTCGGTGAACTGCATGTAGCGCTGGCCACGCCGACGACAGACACGGCGTTCGAGCCGGTTGCGATGGACGACGGCGACGTCGCTGCTTGGACGCAATCCGTCCAAACCCGGATTGCCGACAGCCTCTCCAAGCTTTCGGATCTTGCCGATGGTCTCGATGGTGAGGCTGCTCCGATGGCGATGCATCTTGCCGGCCAGCGTGATCGGATCTTGGAGGCGGTTGCCCCCTTGGCGCAGGCCGCAAAGGATACGCTGATGATCCGCAACCACGGCGACTTCCACCTGGGCCAGATTCTGGTAGCAGAGGAAGACGTCTATATCATCGACTTCGAAGGCGAACCGGCCCGTGACCTTGCCGAACGCCGCGCCAAGACCAATCCGCTGCGCGACGTTGCCGGCCTGCTTCGGTCGCTCAGCTATCTCGCTGCCTCTGCCGATGTTGGCCAGGAAATCGCTATTCAAAGCGATATGAGCGGCCGCACCGACCAAATTGAAAAACTACGCAAGCAGGCAGAAAGCCGCTTCCTCGACAGCTATTTCGCCGTCGTCGACCAAGAGCCTCGTTTGGCGCTCGACCCGGACCGCCGTCGCAGGATTCTCGACCTGTTCCTGCTCGAAAAGGCCGCCTACGAAATCGGCTACGAGGCTAGCAACCGGCCGAACTGGCTTGCCATTCCCATGGCCGGCTTTGCGGACATTGTCGAAAGACTGACGGAGACTTCCCCATGACGGATACCGCAAGAGAATTATTGACCGGTATCGATGCAGAAGCCTTGGCCGCGCTCATCGAAGGCCGGCATGGCGATCCCTTCGCCATACTAGGGCCGCACCAGACGCCAGAAGGACGGGTAGTGCGGGTGCTGTATCCCGGCGCCATAGGCATTGAATTGCTCGACAGGGGCAGCAATGCCACGCTTGGGGCGCTTGAGGCGGTACATCCCGGCGGACTGTTTGCCGGGGTCGTGAGCTCGAATGGCGGGTATCGGCTCCGTATCACCTGGCCAGAAGCGGTCCAGATCATCGATGATCCCTATGCCTTCGGCCTGGTGCTCGGCGATCTCGACTTGCACCTGATTTCCGAAGGCACGCATTATGATCTCGGCCGCACGCTTGGCGCCAATCAGCGCGAGATGGATGGGGTTGCAGGCGTCGGCTTCGCCGTCTGGGCACCGACGGCGCGTCGCGTCTCGGTCGTTGGCGATTTCAATTCCTGGGACGGACGGCGCAACCCGATGCGGCTTCGTCAATCCGGCGGCATCTGGGAATTGTTCATTCCCGGCCTTGGGCCAGGCGAGCGCTACAAATACGAGTTGATCGACGCCAATGGCAATGTTCTCCCGCAAAAGGCCGATCCGGTCGCAAAGGCCAGCGAAGCGGCGCCCGGAACGGCCTCCATCGTCGCCTCCGCCAAGCCCTTCCCCTGGACGGACCAGAGCTGGATGACCCGCGGCAATGCGGAGGACGCTTCGAAACAGGCGATCTCGATTTACGAGGTGCATCTCGGCTCCTGGCTTCGGATTATCGAAGACGGCAACCGCTGGCTCGATTGGGTGGAGCTCAGCCAAAGGCTCATTCCTTATTTGAAGTCGATGAACTTCACCCATGTCGAGCTGCTACCGATCATGGAACATCCCTTCGGCGGCTCCTGGGGCTATCAGCCACTCGGACTATTTTCGCCGACTGGCCGCTACGGCACGCCCGAGGATTTCGCCTATTTCGTCGATCGCTGCCACGCAAACGGTATCGGCGTCATCGTCGACTGGGTGCCGGCGCACTTCCCGACCGATGTCTGGGGCCTGGCGCGGTTTGACGGCAGCGCGCTTTACGAGCATGCAGACCCGCGCGAGGGTTTTCACCGCGACTGGAACACGCTGATCTACAATCTCGGTCGAACGGAGGTCAAAGGCTTCCTGATCGCCAGTGCTTTCGAATGGCTGGAGCATTTCCATGTCGACGGATTACGGGTGGATGCCGTCGCCTCGATGCTCTATCGCGACTACAGCCGCGAGGCCGGCGAATGGATCCCGAACCAGTTTGGCGGGCGCGAAAACCTTGAGGCCGTCGAGTTCTTCAAGCATCTTAACAGCGTGGTTCATGCCCGCTGCCCGCATGCTCTGATGATTGCCGAGGAATCAACGGCTTGGCCTGGTGTGACCAAGCCGCCGGAACAGGGCGGTCTCGGCTTCGACTTCAAGTGGAATATGGGCTGGATGCATGACAGCCTCAGCTATATCGAGGAAGACCCGGTCTATCGGAAATACCATCACGGTACGATGACTTTCAGCATGATCTATCAATATTCGGAACGGTTTGTTCTGCCGCTCTCCCATGACGAAGTCGTGCATGGCAAGGGTTCACTGCTCGGCAAAATGCCGGGCGACCCCTGGCAGAAGCGCGCTAACCTGCGGGCCTATTATGCGTTCATGTGGGCACATCCCGGCAAGAAGCTGCTATTCATGGGCTGCGAACTCGGCCAGGAGACCGAGTGGAACCACGATCAGTCTGTGGCTTGGCACCTGCTCGACAATCCCGATCACGTCGGCATTCAAAAACTGTTGCAGCGCCTGAACGCGCTCTATGCGAACGAACGGGCGCTGCAGTTCGGCGATCTCGATCCATCCGGGTTCGAATGGGCTGTTGCTGACGACGCCGAGAATTCTGTGATCGCCCTGCTGCGCTATGACGAAGAGCGAAGCAGCTGTGTACTGGCGGTTTCGAATTTCACGCCTGTCCTGCGTCACGACTACAGGCTCGGCGTCCCGATGGAAGGGCGCTGGGTAGAAGTGCTCAACAGCGATGCGGGCGAATTCGGCGGCTCCGATCATCTCATTGGAGAGGTCTGGGCTGAGACGGTCCCTGCCCATGGCAGAGGCTCGTCGATCAACCTGCGCCTGCCGCCGCTTTCGACGGTGTATTTGAAATGGACTCGTCCCTAAATTGTTGAATGGTCGCTCAGTGCTGCTCATGGCGGCATTGAGCATGATCGGCGAGAACTTCGATCACACGGCACTCGGCAATAGTGCCGTGTGAGCAACCGGTGATCATTCGCTCGAGTTCCGCCTTCAAGGCCATCAACCGTTCGATTCGTTCCTCGACATCGGCAAGCCGCCGCCGAGCAATCGAATCGGCCGGTGAGCAAGATTGACCCGGCTTGTCCTGTAAATCGAGCAGGGTGCGGATAGCGTCCACCTCGAAGCCCAGCTCCCGCGCGTGGCGAATGAAGGTCAGCCTTTGTAGCTGCGCTTGACTGTAGAGCCTGCGATTTCCGTCCGTGCGCGGCGGCTGCGGCAAAAGACCGACCTGTTCATAATAGCGAATGGTCGGCACCTTGACGCCACTGATGCGGGCTGCCTCGCCAATTGCAATATCCATGATTTTTGCCCTTGCTCCTCTAGTCACTAGAGAATGTAGGATCGGATACTGAGAGTGACAAGCCTGCTCTTTTGCAGGCCAGGAATGACAGGGATAGCGCCATGGCCACCGAAAGCACCACCCGTTTCCGTATCGAGGGTATGGATTGCGCCTCCTGCGCCGCCAAGGTCGATACGGCTGCCCGGCGCGTGACTGGCGTAACCGATGTGACGGTATCCGTGACGGCGCAGACCATGGCTGTCGTGCACGGCGATGGCACCGACCTCACGGCATTGGCTGACAAAGTCACCAAGCTCGGCTACCGCGCCACCCGCATGCCGCCGAAAGAGACTCAAGTCAATTCGGAGGGCCATGCCCAAAGCGATGGGGACGAGCGTAGCGGCTGCTGCGACCATCACGATCAAGATCACAACCATGACCATAATGATCATCACGGCCATGACCACGGCGACCATGATCATGGCTCACATAAAAGCGAAGCGCATAACCATGTGCACGAGGTCGTCCCTCCTGGCACCCCTTGGTGGCGGACGTCGAAGGCTCAGCTGATGCTAGCGAGCGGCGTGGCGCTGCTCGTGGCCATGATTGTGGCTCATCTCATCCCCGCCGTCGCATTCTGGGTCTATTGCGCGGCAATCGCCGTCGGCATCGTGCCAATTGCCCGGCGTGCGGTGATGGCAGCGCTGGCGGGCACGCCATTTTCCATCGAAATGCTGATGACAATCGCGTCTGTCGGCGCCGTCTTCATTGGCGCAACACAGGAAGCGGCAACGGTGGTCTTCCTGTTTTTGGTCGGCGAATTGCTGGAAGGCTTCGCCGCTGGGCGCGCCCGCGCCAGCATCCAGGGGCTGACAAAGCTTGTGCCCGATACCGCCAGGATCGAAAACAACGGTCGGCTTGAGGAGGTCCCTGCCGACAGCCTGAAGGTCGGGATGATCGTCACCGTGCGGCCCGGAGACCGCATTCCGGCCGATGGCGAGATCGTCAAAGGCGAAAGCGCCATCAACGAAGCACCTGTAACAGGCGAGAGCATCGCCAAGACCAAGAGTGTTGGCGCGGCAGTCTTTGCCGGAACCGTCAATGGCGATGGCGTGATCGCGGTACGCGTGACCGCAGCCGCCTCTGACAACACCATTGCGCGGGTGGTGCGGCTGGTCGAAGAGGCTCAGGAGGTCAAGGCACCGACCGAGCGTTTTATCGACCGCTTCTCCCGCTACTATACCCCCGCAGTCACACTGGTCGCGGCGCTCGTCGCCGTGCTGCCGCCGCTTTTTGCTGGCGGCGACTGGAGCGAATGGCTCTACAAGGGACTGGCGATCCTGCTGATCGGCTGCCCCTGTGCCCTGGTTATTTCAACCCCCGCCGCCATTGCGGCTGGGCTTTCCGCCGGGGCGCGACGCGGCCTGCTGATGAAAGGTGGCGCGGTGCTTGAAAGCGTTGGGCGGATCACCGCCATCGCACTCGACAAGACCGGCACGCTGACCGAAGGCAAGCCAAAGGTCACCGAGATCATCCCCCTCGGCGGCGCGACGGAAGCCGATGTGCTGAAGCTGGCAGCCGCGCTTGAAGCACAGTCGAGCCATCCGCTTGCCCGCGCGATCCTCGATGAAGCTGCTGCACGCAAATATGACCTTCCGGCAGCGCGCGAAACCGGCGCCATTGCCGGCAAGGGTGTGCGGGGCAAAGTCGGGGATACCGCACTGTTTCTTGGCTCGGCTGCGGCTGCCGAAGAGCGCGCCGAACTTCCCGCCGACGTCGCAAAGCAGATCGACGCCTTGAGCAGCAAAGGCAAGTCCGTTTCGGTTCTTGTTCGGGATGACGGCATCATCGGCCTGATCGCCCTGCGCGACGAGCCGCGCGCGGACGCCGTCGCCGGTCTGAACGCGCTGAAGGCGGCCGGCATCAAGCCTATCATGCTGACCGGTGACAATGCGGCCACAGCCAAAGCGATTGGCGGCCTGCTCGATATCGAAACGCGCTACGAACTGTTGCCGCAGGACAAGCAGGAGATCGTTCGCGCCCTGCAGGCCAGGGGCGAGCGGGTGGCGAAAGTCGGCGATGGCATCAACGACGCGCCAGCGCTGGCCGCAGCCGATGTCGGCATCGCCATGGGCGGCGGCACCGATGTCGCGTTGGAAACCGCCGACGCGGCAATCCTGCATGGCCGGGTGCTCGACCTCGCCGACATGGTGCTGCTGTCAAGGCGGGTGATGGCCAATATCCACCAGAACATCACCATCGCAATCGGACTCAAGGTCGTCTTCCTCGTCACCACGGTGATTGGTGTGACCGGGCTTTGGCCCGCAATCCTTGCCGATACCGGCGCAACCGTGCTCGTCACTGCCAATGCCATGCGCCTCTTGGCCTGGCGCGGCGGCAAATCCGAAACGTGAAGACAAAACAATCATCCCGGCAAGCCTTGCGGCCGCCGGGATGATGTCATTTCTCGCGAGGAAAAACCCGCTGTTACTTCTTCTTGGAGCGCCAGCTATCGGCGTAGCTCTCGCGGGCTTCGCGCGCATACGGCGTCGGTGACACCCGCACCCGGATCTTCGCCTGCTTGTGCGGACGCTCGGAAGAGGTCTTGCCGGTACCGCCGTCGGGCTCGCCCCAGATCAGCGTCAGAACGTCGCCTTCCTTCACATCGGCTTCGACGATGCCAAGCGAGAGAACGCAGCGCTCATTGTAGGAGTAACCGGCAAACATCGACATGCCGACCATCTTGCCATCACCGTTGACGATCATATCCGCGCTCGTCGAGGCATAGTTCAGGACCGGGAAATCGATCCACTTATAGTTTTCCTCGCCTGGCCGGAATGCAGAAGCGATCACGTCAACCACATCATCCGCGTTCCACTCGAAGGTCACCTTCTTGCGGGTCACCTGGCCCTTCATCTTCTCAAGGGCGGCCTTGCCGATGAAGTCGTCCTTTTTCCAGCCGATATAAAAATCATAGCCAAGCTCGAACGGCGTAACGTAATAATCTTCGATATTGCTGGAGACGAAGCTGCCGCCGATCGAGCCATTTGCCTCATAGCTATCGGCACCGAGCCATTCGCGATAGGCCTGTAACATGCCATCGCCGGTATAGATCGCCGGCAGCGGCGACGGGATCCAGCCGCTTTCCACCGTATTGGTCGAATAAGCGCGGCTGCCGCATCGCACGAGATCGACATTGGCATCCTTGGCTGCCTCCAGAATGCAGGAGAGAATGTAATTCTTGTCCTCATACGGGCCCCAGATCTCGAGACCCGGCGCACCCGACATACCATGGCGCAGTGCCTGCACACGCTTGGAGCCGACATTGATCCAGTCGACATGGAAGAACTTGATGTCTTGAACGGGACCGCCATTCATCTTTTCAAAAATCTTCGGGGCATCCGGCCCTTGGATCTGATAGCGATAATGGGTGCGCAGCACCCGCTCGCCTTCAGGCCGCGACGTTGAGCGCGGATCGTGCTTGATGCGGACATTCCACTTGCCATAGGCGGCGCAGAACATCAGCCAGTTGGAGGTGGGCGCGCGACCGACGAGGATGAACTTGTCCTGACGTTCGCGGAAAATAATGTGGTCGCCAATCACATGTCCGTTCGGAGTGACAGGCACGAAGTGCTTGGCACGATTGAGGTCGAAATTCGAAAAGGAATTGATGCCGTGATGGCTTAGAAATTTTTCAGCGTCCGGTCCCTCGACGATCAACTCGTCCATGTGGTGAGACTGGTCGAACAAAACTGCGGAGTTGCGCCAGGCGGCCTGTTCCGTGCGCCAATTGCTGAATTCCGGCGTGACGACGGGATAGACATACATCCCGATCGGCGAATTGCGCAGCCGGCCGACAATGTCGGAATTCTGCTTCATGATGTCATTGAGACTAGACGCTGCCATCGATTTTCCTCCAAATACGTTGCGCGTTATGTATACATTTATGTCAAAGCTGCTAAAAAATACAAAGCGCCATCGTGCAGCTTTTTTGTGGCACAGCTCGCTGCCGCACCATAAAACATTTTCTCATCTCTCTAAATTACCGTAATATATCCGTCACATAACGGCTTATTGCCCAGCACTGGCAGGGGTCAGGCCGATCAGCAATGAATAAGCGCCAGCCCCGGAATTTTGCCGAGTAGAGCACGATTTTCCCGAAAGATGTATTCAAGGTTTCGCTTAGCAATCTGCGCATGCTCTCTAGCGATGGCTTCGGCACGGGCACCCTCACGTGCCGCAATGGCCTCAACAAGAGTGCGATGCTGATCCTGAGCGGAGCGGAGCGAGCGGCGGAAGGTGGCGACATCAAGCTTGTTTGGCAAAAATGCAGAGGGTGAGGCGAAGGGCAACGCGCTGGCGCGCTCTACTTCCCTGAGAACTACCGTACTGGCACAAAGGGCCGCCAACTGGCGATGGAAAACCTCATTGAGGTCGGAATAGCGGTCAAAATCGACGTCATCGACCCTGACGCCAAAACAGCGATCAAGCTGCTGAACTGTCTCTTCGATTTCTTCCAGCGCCCGCGTATCCGCACCGCGTTCGGCCGCCAACCGAGCCGCCGTCCCCTCCATCACCCCGCGTAGTTCGATGGCATCAACGACATCCCCGTATCCGAACCGACGCACTGTGAAGCCACCGTTCGGCAGACGGTCCAGCAAGCCCTCTTCGGCCAATCGCGACAGCGCTTCACGCACCGGCGTGCGGGAAATGTCGAGCGCTTCCGCCAGCGACACCTCAAACAGCCGCGTGCCACCCGCCAATTCGCCATTGACGATCTTTTCCCGCAATTCGACCACGGCACGACGTCCATGGGTCGCCAAATCCGCTGCCCGGATTGATGCGTCTTTAGACTTCTGCATGCCTTGATCCCGCCTCGATGTATACACCGCATATAATCCGCCGTGAAAACCGGCAGGAGCTAATTTAATGTATACAGAAGAAAGCCGCAATCCGGCTTACACGATTGGCTGCAGTTCCGGCTTTGCCTTCTGCCCTGCCCCATATTTCGCCGAAAGCCGCGCAAAGATCAGGTAAATGATCGGGGTCGTGTAGAGGGTCAGTGCCTGCGAGACGATAAGACCGCCGATGATGGTAATGCCAAGCGGGCGATGCAGATCTGCACCCGGACCGGTAGCAAGCACCAGCGGCAGCGCACCCATGAAGGCGGCAAGTGTCGTCATCATGATCGGCCGGAAGCGGCGCAAGCAGGCTTCGTGAATGGCCTCCTGCGGCGACAGCCCCTGCCGACGTTCAGCCTCCAGCGCAAAATCCACCAGCATGATGCCATTTTTCTTGACGATACCGATCAGCAAGATGATGCCGATAAAGGCGACGATGGTCAGTTCCGTGCCGCTGACCCAAAGCGCCAGCAGAGCCCCAAGACCCGCCGAAGGTAGAGTGGAAATGATTGTCAGCGGATGGATCAGGCTTTCGTAGAGAATGCCCAGTACGATATAGACGGCGAGCAGAGCGGCCAGGATCAGCAGGGGCTGGCCGCCCGATGAACTCGAAGCCGTCGCGGCATCGCCAGCAAATTCGGCATGCAGCGTGTCGGGCAGATGCATGCCTGCCACCGCGGCCTTGACCGCATCATTGGCCTCCGACAGCGTTGTATCCGGGCCGATATCATAGGAGATCGTCACCGCCGGGAACTGGCCCTGATGGTTGACGCCGATTGGCGCCAGCGTTCGCTCCACCTTCGCGAAGGCGCTGAGAGGCACCTGTGTGCCGCCACTGGCGGACACATAGAGTTTCAGCAGGTGTTCGGGATCCTTGGCAAAGTCGAGGTAGGTTTCGAGGATCACCCGGTACTGGTTTCGCTCGCCATAGACGATGGTGATCTGGCGCTGCGCAAAAGCGTTGTTCAGCGCCGTGTCGACGGCATTCATCTTGACCCCCAGACGGGAGGCCGCCGTGCGATCGACGACGACGGTTGCCTGGAGACCGTTCGGCTCGCGATCGCTGTTGACGTCGGTCAGCAGCGGCTCCTGGCGCAGCCGGGCGAGAATGCGAGGCGCCCAATCGACCAGTTCGTTATAGTCGGCATCCCAGAGGGTAAACTGGAACTGCGAGTCGGACGAGCGCGCACCGACCCTGATGTCACTGGGCGAAAAGAACGAGGTGTCGAGACCGGGTATGACGCCAACGGCGCGCCGCAGCCGCTCGATCACCAGATCGGTCTCCTCTCTCTCACTGGCTGGCTTCAACGAAATCAGCATCTGCCCACGATTGGCCGTGCCGAGAAAGCCACCTCCGACCGACGCGCCGATGCTTTGCACCGCCGGATCTTTTTCGACGATGGCAAGCGCCCGCTTTTGCAAGGCAACCATGGCCGGGTAGGAGATATCGCTCGCCGCCTGGCTATTGCCGAATACGAAGCCGGTATCGTCCCGTGGCACGAACCCCTTTGGCAATATTGCGTAGAGATAGCCTGTCAGGACGACGCAGGCGACGGTGCTGAGCACGGCCAGTACCCGATGATGCAGGACCGCTTTCAGCGTTCGGTCGTAAAAGTCGATCATGCCGTTCAGGCTGCGCTCGATGACGCGGTCAAAGCGGCCGGAGCCGCCATGCAGATCCTGCGCCCGGATGCGATGGCCGCAGATCATCGGCGTCAGCGTCAGGGACACGACAGTCGAGACCGCAATGGTGAAGGCCAGCGTCAGAGAGAAGGTCAGGAAGAAACGGCCGATGATGCCGCCCATGAAGAATAGCGGAATGAAAGCCGCCATCAAGGAGATGCTGATGGCGATCACGGTAAAGCCTATCTGCCGCGCGCCCTCCCGGGCCGCCTCAAGCGGCTTCATGCCCTTTTCAATATTGGCATAGATCGTCTCGATCATGACAATGGCATCATCGACGACGAAGCCACTGGCCACCGCAAGGGCCATCAGCGACAGATTGTCGATCGAAATATCCGTGAGCCACATGGCCGCGAAAGCACCGGCAAAGGAGAGCGGCACGGTTACGCCTGCCGCCAGCGTCGGCACGATACGGCGCAGGAAGACGAAGACCACGGCCATGACCAGCGCAATCGTCGCCAGCAGGGTAAACTGCATGTCCTCGACGCTGGCATGAATGGTTTTCGTCCGGTCGTTGAGAATATTGACTTCAATACCCGCTGGAATGAGCTGTTTGACCTCGGGGATCAGCGCCTTAACGGCATCGACGGTGGCAACCACGTTGGCATCGGCGGCCTTGGTAATGTTCAGCAGGACCGCGGGCTTGCCGTTGAACCAGGCATCGGAGCGGCGATTGCGCACGCCTGCCTCCACCGTGGCGATGTCGGCCAGCCGCACCGCCGTGCCATCGGCGGCGCGAATGATCAGCTTGCCGTAATCCTCGGGCGTGGTCAGCTGGGCATTGACCGAAATGGCGTAGAAAGACTGCGGCCCGTCGATCGCACCAATTGGCGCCAGCGCGTTACCATTGACGATGGCGGTGCGCACATCGTCGGCGGAAAGCCCGATGGCCGCAAGCCTGTCGGGATTGAGCCGGACGCGAACGGCGGGCTGATCGGCGCCGCTGACGGACACGTCTCCGACGCCTTCGACCTGGGAAATCCGCTGGACCACAACGCTGTCTGCCGCATCGAAGATGGCGCTTGCCGCAACGGTATCGGAGGTCAGCGCCAGCGTCAGGATTGGGGCTGCTGCCGGATTGGCCTTGCGCATCGATGGCAGCGATGGCAGGTCGCTCGGGAGATCACCGACGGAAGCGTTGATGGCGGCCTGCACATCCTGGGCGGCGCTGTCGACATTGCGCGACAGATCGAATTGCAGAAAGATATTGGTGGTGCCAAGCCCGCTGGTCGAGGTCATCTCGGTGATGCCGGCAATCGCCCCCAGATGCCGCTCCAGGGGTGCGGCAACACTGGAGGCCATGCTTTCCGGATCGGCACCGGGTCGGCTTGCCGTCACCCGGATGGTCGGCAGATCGACCGCCGGAAGGCTCGCGACCGGCAGGAAGCGATAAGCCACCAGGCCCAGCATCATCAGGCCGATGGCAAGCAGCGTCGTTCCGACCGGGCGATTGATGAAAGGGCCTGAGACATTCATGCCGGGCCTCCGGCGTCGCGGCTCACGGCAGAGCGTCTACCTGACGCTTTCGCCCGCAAGCCGTCCAGTGCCAGATAGATCACCGGCGTCGTATAGAGCGTCAGCAACTGGCTGAGCAGCAACCCGCCGATGATGGAAATGCCGAGCGGAATGCGCAGCTCAGCCCCTGCGCCTTGCGCAAGCGCCAGCGGCAGCGCGCCGAACAGGGCGGCAAGCGTCGTCATCATGATCGGCCGGAAGCGCAGCACCGCCGCCTTGATAATCGCCTCACGCGGCGCAAGCCCCTGCCCGCGCTCGGCATCCAACGCAAAATCGATCATCATGATCGCGTTTTTCTTGACGATCCCCATCAGGAGAACGATGCCGATCAGCGCGATGATCGACAAATCCTGGTTGAACAGCATCAGCGCCAGCAGCGCCCCGACGCCGGCAGACGGCAGGGTGGAGAGAATGGTGATCGGGTGGATCGTGCTTTCATAGAGCAGGCCGAGCACGATATAGATGGTGATGATCGCCGCGAGAATGAGCCATGGCTCGCCAGCCAGCGACCGGTCGAATTCCTCGGTATCGCCGCTGTAGTGCCGTTGGATAGACGACGGTATACCGATCTCCCGCTCGGCTGTCTTGATCGTGGCAACGGCTTCGCTGAGCGATGCATTGCGGGCGAGATCGAAGCTTATGGTGACGGAGGGAAACTGCTCGTCACGGCTGACGACAAGCGGCGCCGTTGTCGTCTTGACAGAGGCGACCGCACTCAGCGGCACCACGGCCCCGCCGGTGCCCTTCATGTACAGCTGTTGGAGCGACTTCGGATCGCTCTGGAACCGCTCGGCGGCTTCGAGAATGACGCGGTACTGGTTGGCCTGACCATAGATCGTGCTGATCTGCCGCTGCCCGAAAGCATCGTACAGCGTATCGCTGATCACCTGCATGGAGACGCCAAGCCGGGCTGCCGTCTCCCGGTCGACCGAGATCGCCAACCGGCCGCCGCCCATTTCCACTTCAGAGGTCACGTCGATCAGCAGCGGGCTCTGTTGCAGGCGCCGCGCCAGCTTGTCGGCCCAGTCGGCAACAGTCGCCGTGCTGGTTCCGGTCAGCGTATATTGATAGGGCGCGCGGCTGGAGCGGGTGCTGATCGAGATATCGCGGATGCTCTGGAAGGTGGCGCGGATGCCGGGAATGTCCGCAATCGAGGCCCGCAGCCTGTCGATCAGGTCAGTGGCGGAAATGTCCCTGTCGTCGAGCGGCTTCAGCACGATACTGTAGCCGGCGGTATTGAGCGTCAGGTTGGACGCGCTGGTGCCGATCACGGAAATCACGCTTTCCACCGCAGGATCGGCGCGCAGCCGCGTGCCGATCACTTGCTGGGTCTGTTTCATTGCATCGAAGGACGAGGTCGGTTCCGTTTCGATAACAGCCGAGATCAGACCCGTGTCCTGCACCGGCAGAAAGCCTTTGGGAATGAAGAGATAGAGCCCGACGGTGACGGCCAACGTGATCGCGGTCAGCCCCAGCATCAGCCAGGCGCGGTCCACGGCCCAGACGACGCTGCGCCGATAGCCCTCGTTCATCCACTCCATGCCCCGGTCGACCATGCCGAGTACGCCGGAGTTGCGCTCTTTCGGCGCCCTCAGGATGCGCGCGCACATCATCGGCGTCAGCGTCAAGGAAATCACTGCCGACACGACGACGGCGATGGTCAGCGTCAGCGCGAATTCGCGGAACATCCGCCCGACAATGCCGGTCATGAACAGCAGCGGGATGAAGACCGCGATCAGCGAAGCCGTCAGCGAGATGATGGTAAAACCGATCTCGCCCGCCCCTTTCAGGGCCGCCTGCATCGGGCTGTCGCCTTCCTCAATATGGCGGGCGATGTTTTCGATCATCACGATGGCATCGTCGACCACGAATCCCGTGCCGATGGTCAGTGCCATCAGTGAGAGGTTGTCGAGGCTGAAGCCGGCAAAATACATGATGCCGAAGGTGGCGATCAGCGACAGCGGCAGTGCCACGCCGGCAATTATCGTTGCTGTCAGCGTGCGCAGGAACAGGAAGACCACGAGGATCACGAGGCCGACGCTGAGCGCCAGCGTCCATTGCACGTCATGGATCGAGGCGCGGATCGTCTGGGTGCGGTCGTTGACGATATCGAGCGCGACACCGGCCGGCAGCGCCTGTTTCAGCCTTGGCAGTTGCTTCTTCACATCCTCCACGGTCTGGATGACGTTGGCGCCCGGCTGGCGCATGATGTCGATGATCACGGCTGGACGGCCCTGATACCAGGCCCCGACCCGGCTGTTTTCCAGCCCTTCGACGACATCGGCGACATCGCGCAGCCGCACCGGCGCACTGTTGCTATAGGTGACGATGGTATCGCGGTAGACCTCGGGATCGTGGATCTGGTCATTGGCCGAGAGGGTGAAGGACTGATAGGTGCCATCAACCGCGCCTTTGGCGCCTGAGACATTGGCATTGGTGATGGCGCTGCGTAGGTCTTCAAGCGACAGACCATAGGAGGCAAGCCGCGTCAGATCCGCCTGAATGCGGATTGCCGGGCGAACGCCGCCCTGCACCCGGACATCGCCGACGCCGGAAACCTCGCTCAACCGCTGGCCCATGACCGTATCGGCGAAATCGCTGAGATCGCGGATCGGATAGGTATCGGAATGCAGCGCCAGCGTGATGGTCGGCGTATCCGCCGGGTTCACCTTCGCATAGGTCGGCGGATAAGGCAGCGTCTTCGGCAGGCTGCCGCTCGCCGAATTGATCGCTGCCTGCACATCCTGTGCGGCGCCGTCGATGTCACGGTCGAGATTAAACTGCAGCGTCACCTGGCTGATGCCAAAGGCGCTGGAAGACGTCATGGAGGCAAGCGCCGGGATCTGGCCAAGCGGACGCTCCAAAGGCGCCGTCACCAGCGCTGCCATGGTCTCAGGATCTGCCCCGGGCAACTGCGTGGTGACGCGGATCGTCGGAAAGTCCACCTGCGGCAGTGGCGCAACCGGCAGCGAGGAATAGCCCAGCAGACCACCCAGCAGGACGGCGATGCCCAAGAGCGATGTGGCGACCGGGCGCGCGATGAAGGGCGTCGAAATGCTCATTTGGCTGCATCGGCCGGTGGTGCAGCGCCGGGTGCCGGCGCGTTGGCATCCGGTTTGCCGCCTTGCGGGCCGCCCTGTTGACCGGTTTCGCCACCGGCTGGAGGCTGCCCGCCGCCGTTGCCAGCACCATTTCCATTGCTTTTGCCATGCTGTGACTGGCGGTTCTGGCCATTGTTGCGGTTGCCGCCATGCCTTTGGCCGCGCGGTTCATTGTCATTCAAGGGTAAGGCGATATTGGCTGGATCTGCCTCCTGCGGCGTTGAAACGCGCACCTGCGAACCATCCTGCAGCCGTGCGAAGCCCGTCGTCACAACAGGATCGCCTTCGGCCACGCCCTTGTCGATCACGGCGATCTGGTCGTCCTGCATGCCAACGTCGACCGCCTGGATCTTCACCGTCTTGTCGGGTTGGACGATATACACATAAGTGCCCGCCGGACCGCGTTGCACGGCAGCCGAAGGCACCGTCAGCACGCCTCGCTTCGTGTCGACCAGCAGCCGCGCATTGACGAAGGCGCCTGGCCAGAGATGCAGATCGTCATTGGCAAATTCGGCACGCAGCCGCACCGTGCCCGTGGTTGCATCAACCTGATTGTCCACCACCGTCAGCTTACCGCTGGCGACCACAGTCTTGCCGTCACCGCCGAGCGCATCGACCGCAAGCGCTTGCTTGGCATTGGCGGCATTGACTTCGGCCAGTTCCTGCTGCGGCACCGAAAACAGTACGGTGATCGGCCGAATTTGCGAGAGCGTAACGATGCCGGTCGTGTCACCGGTCGAGACGATATTGCCGATATCGACATTGCGAATGCCGGTTCGCCCGTCGATAGGCGCCTTGATGACGGTATAATCCAGCTGCGCCTGGGCCGCTTCGATGGCTGCCTGATCGGACTGGACCTGCGCCTTGTATTGCGCAACCAGCGCTACCTGATTGTCCAGCTGCTGCTGGGTGGTGGCAGAGCTGCCGATCAGCCGCTGCAAACGCTCCATTTCCAGAATGGCATAGGTCAGCTGCGCGTCATCCTGGGCCTTCTTGCCAATCGCCTGATCGAGCTGTGCCTTGTAGAGCGCATCGTCGAGCGTCGCGATCAGATCGCCCTTCTTCAGGTCCTGCCCTTCCTGAAAGCCGATCTTGGTGATGCGGCCACTGACTTGCGGCTGGATGGTCACCGTGTTCATGGGCTTCACGCTACCGACGCCGATGACATAGACGGGCACATCGGCGCGGGTTGCCGGAGCTGCGACAACGGGAATGGCGAGGTCGCGGCCGCGCTGGCGATCATTCTGCCCCTTGCCCTTCCATGAAGCTGTCATTGCGGCAAACTGCGGCTGGCGGGACGCATAGACCAGTCCCGCCCCGATCACCACCAGCCCCACCAGGGCGATCTTCGTCATTGTCTTCATCAATATTGCCCACGTCCCATGTCGCTGCCGAACTGCGGTATCTTATCTGGTGCAACACATTCCAATTGAAACCAACCGTACAGCCTTCCAGAGAAGGCATCACCACTATCAGCTACCCAAACTGTCTTACCTAATAAAGACAAGCCAATCACTTCTTTGAAAGAAGGATCAGTGGGTTAAACGGTCGGATTATGAATAGGCAAAAAAGCGAAACCCGGAATCGTCGTTCCGGGTTTCGTCTTGTTGCGCGCGCTCGTCAGGAGGATAGATTAGGCAGCAATGCCCCAATCACCGCGATCACCTTCGCCGAAAAGGCGTTCAAGGTTGAGAAAACAGATCATTGCGGCGTCGGTGACAATCATTCCTTCCGAAAAATCCATGCCGCCGACCGTTGCCTGCGGCACAGGCTGAAGATTGTCTGATGCAACCGTCAGGATGTCGGAGACCGCATCGACCAGAAGCCCGATGATGGCGCCCGAAACTTCCGCAACGATGATGGCGCTGCGTTCGCTCGCCACCATCGCGTTCATGCCAAGCTTGACTGCGAGATCAACGATCGGAATGACAGTACCGCGCAGGTTGATCACCCCAACCACATCGACCGGTGCATGCGGTAGAGGCGTGGCCGGAGCCCATCCGCGAATTTCGCGGATGGTTGTCGTCTTCACACAAAACTCCTGGCCATGCAGCCGGAAGGCCAGGATTTCCAGGGCATCGGCCTGACCGGCAAGATTTGCCCGCATCAGAATTCCTCCCAGCTATCGGCCTTTACTGCGCTCTGCAGACCCATGGCGCGTGCAACCTGGCCGACCATGCGCCGTGCCGGCGACGCAGCCGGGCGATGCTGGGCATCGGCCGCGACAGGCCTTTTTGCAACGGCACCGGCGAAGGCTGGGCGGCCTGCCGATATGGACTGGCCGTTGCCGAGCTCGAACTGGGAGATCAGATCGCGCAAACGGCTGGCTTCTGAGGCAAGCGAGGAGCTGGCCGCCGTCGACTGCTCGACCATGGCAGCATTCTGCTGGGTCACCTGGTCCATCTGGTTGACGGCGGTATTGACTTCCGCGAGGCCGACAGACTGTTCACGCGACGAAATCGCGATGGCATCAAGCTGTGTATTGATGGTGACGACATGGGTCTCGATCGCCTTCAGCGCTTCGCCAGTTGCCCGCACCAGCATGACACCATTGCTGACCTCGTTGGCCGAATTACGGATCAGCTCCTTGATTTCCTTTGCCGCCTGGGCCGAGCGTTGTGCTAGTTCACGCACTTCTTGGGCCACGACCGCAAAGCCCTTGCCCGCTTCGCCAGCACGGGCGGCTTCAACACCGGCGTTCAGCGCCAGCAGATTAGTCTGGAAGGCAATCTCGTCGATGACGCCGATAATGTTGGAGATCTGGCTCGACGACTGTTCGATGCGCTGCATGGCATCGACGGCATTGGACACGACTTCGCCGGACTGGCGGGCAGACTGATTGGCTTCGGCCGCCATATGCCGGGCTTCTTCGGCGCGCTTCGAAGAGTTGGCGACATTGGTGGTGATCTGGTCGAGTGCGGCGGCGGTTTCCTCAAGCGAGGCTGCCTGCTGCTCTGTGCGCTTCGACAGATCTTCCGCCGCCTGGCTGATTTCACGCGAACCGCTATCGATCGAACCGGTGGCATCGGCAACCGATGACAGCGTTTCGCAGAGCTGGCCAACTGCGGCATTGAAGTCGTTGCGCAGGCTTTCGAATTCAGTCGCAAAGGGCTGGTTCAGGCGGAAGCGCAGATCGCCATTGGACAAATGCTTCAGACCATCGGCAAGACCGGACGTGGCCTGAGCCATCTCTTCCGCCCGCTTGCGATCGAGTTCGGCCACACGGGCCCGCTCTGCTTCGCTCATGTTGCGAATGCTTTCGGCTTCGCGCTCCAGTTCCTTGGCACGCAGGCCGTTATCCTTGAAGACCTGCACGGCCTTGGCCATGCCGCCGACTTCGTCGCGGCGCTCCGTGCCCTCAATGTCGACCGTCAGATCGCCATCGGCGAGCGTACGCATCGTCGTTTCCATCTTGCGGATCGGCAGAACCAGCCACTTGCGGATCACAAAGAAGCCGATAGCCAGCACGATCACGAGACCGGCGATAATAGTGGCAACGGTCACCGTGGCCGCATGGGTCGAAACCAAAGTCAGTTCATTGCTCTTGCGATCGGTGGAATCATTGAAGTCATTGACCAGCTTGCTGAATTTCGGCGTAATTGCCTTGAAGGCCGGCTGACATTCCTGGATGAACAGGTTTTGAGCCTGCTGAACCTGAGCATCCGAATTGCCGCTCTTGCCCTGCGTGATCGTGTTCTTGCAGGCGCCATCCAGAATGCTCAAGCCCTCGGACTTGATAGAGACCAGATCTGTACTTGTGGGAGCGGCCGCAATCGCGGCATCCATGAATTTTGCGAAGGAATTCCGCGACTGCGCAATTTCCGCTTCCGCACTGTCATTGTCCTTGTCGGAACGAGCGATCGTCAGTTCGGCAATAGCCGTGCGCGCGCCCTGAAGGTTGCGGTTCGCACGAGACACCGCTGTCGCAGCAGTAGCATCGTGATCAAGAAGATCACCATAAGACGAGTCGATATCTAGAATACGTACGCCAGCATATCCGGCAACGCCGAGGGCGAAGACCCCGAACAGCGCCATGATGGTTAAAAATTTGCCTATAATTGGGAGGTTTTTCATTGAACAGGTCCGGGGGTTGTTTGTTTCCGGCGCGATAAAGCTCCACTTACCTGTTTGTTCCCCGGTCGATATTGTTATACTTAATAGTTTGTGTACAATATCGATACAGCGATATAAGAAGATTTTCGTGTACATCTATCGTAATACACGCCCCTCTCGCCGCCTTCAATGAGGCGGCGAGTTACTTCGCTAATTTCAACTCAACGATTAACGTATTTCCGCCAGGAATGCGCTTCCTCGAAGCCCAGGACTTCCCGGATCTTGCGGTTGGACAGTGGCGATTCCCGGTCGCCCATCTCCCTGGTAACAGGCGTATCCGGGCAATAGGTGGCCAGGAATTCCCGGGTCGGCAGATCTGCGGTGATGGTATCGTTGACGGCATTGAAGACCTGGAAGCCGAGACCATCCTTTTCGATGCACAGATGCACGATCTCGCCGAGATCACGAGCGTCAATATAGCTCCAGGCATTGCGCTTGCGTGACATCGGATTGTCAAGATAGCCAGGAAAGTTGGCATAGTCCTGCGGCTCGATCACATTGCCGATGCGCAGCGCGTAGATGTCGGCCTTGTAGCGCATGGCAAAGGCGCGCGCGGTCTTCTCATTGCAGACCTTCGACAGGCCATAGCTGTCCATCGGATCGACATCATAATCCTCCTCGAGCGGAAAGGAATGGAAGTCCTTGTCGCCTTCGGCGAAGCAGACGCCATAAGTGGTTTCGCTCGACGCGATGATCACCTTTCGCACACCGAGCTTCATCGCGGCTTCGATGACGTTATAGGTGCCGATCACATTGGCTGAAAATGTGCTGTTGTCAGGCTCGATCATCACCCGGGGGATGGCGGCAAAATGCACCACGGCATCAGGCGCCGATGGAGGGGCGCCATGGTCGTAACCGTCGAAGCCGAAATGGGTGGTCATCGCGTTGAAGACCTGGCCGCTGTCGGTAATGTCAGTGATCAGCGTGTTGACGCCAGGGTGATCGAACGGCTTCAGGTCGAGGTTGAGGACCGAGTAGCCCTTGTCCAGAAGATGTGGGACGGCGTGGCGCCCCGCCTTGCCGGTGCCGCCAGTAAAGACGATACGTTTACTATTGTTGGGTTTGCTCATGTCATCCTCCTTCGTGAGCGAACGCGCTGAAGCGCCGCAGTCATCGCGATTGACCAAGATAGGGCGCTGTCAACAAAAGTGGATGACGGCGCGCCATCGTTCCCGCAGCCGTTACAGCATCGGCCCGAACAGTTGTTCAGGCCGATGCTTAAGAGATCGAAGGGGAAACGAAGCGTTTCAGCCGCCGGATGCCGGAAGTACATCCGCCGCCCGGCGCACCGTCGAGACCAGTTGGTCAGCGCCGTAGGGCTTTACGAGAGTGCTGGCTGCCGTATCACCGCCGACCGACGCTGCATCGCCGGTGGCATAGACGATGGCGATGGAAGGACGAACCTGCCTTGCCCGTACCGCTAGATCCGGTCCCGACATGCCCGGCAGGTTGACGTCTGTCACGACGACATCGATCGCCATGGCATCCAACGCGGTCATTGCCTGTTCGGCGCTGCCGACATCGATCACCAGGAAGCCTGCATCCTGCAGGATTTCTGCCGTATCCATCCGGATCAGCGCATCGTCCTCCACCAGAAGCACCGTCACCGGAGACCGGGCCGAAATTTTCTGATCCTCGATGGACTCAATCATGATCTCCGGCTGAACCGGCTGTTGGCGCGCACCCTGGCGCTGTCGCTGATTGGCAAGCACATGCCGGAATTTCCGCGCCAGCGCTTCCTTCGTATAGGGCTTGGACAGAAGCTCCACTCCGGCATCGAGCTTGCCGCCGTGGACGATGGAGTTTTCCGTATAGCCTGATGTGAAAAGCACGGCGAGGTTCGGCAGCCGCTCGCGCGCCTTGCGCGCCAATTCCGGGCTCTTCAGAGTGCCCGGCATGATAACGTCGGTGAACAGAATGTCGATGGGGATGCCGCTTTCGATCACGCTGAGCGCGCTTGCGGCATCCACAGCCTTCAAGACGCGGTAACCGAGATCGGTCAGCAGCGCCACGACCGTGTCGCGCACGGCCTCATCGTCCTCTACGACAAGCACGGTCTCGGTGCCACCGGAGATGGGGCCGGTATCGAGAACGACTTCAACATCCTCGGCCTGCATGGCGCGCGGCATGTAGAGCCGGATCGTGGTGCCATGACCCACCTCGGAATAGATCTTAACATGACCGCCCGACTGTTTGACGAAGCCGTAGACCATGGACAGTCCAAGACCGGACCCCTTGCCTTCCGCCTTGGTGGAAAAGAACGGTTCAAACACCTTGTCAATGATCTCGGGCGACATGCCGCAACCGGTATCGGTGACGGCCAGCATCACATATTGGCCGGCAACCACTTCGTCATGGCTTGCGGCATAGGCATCATCAAGATGCACGTTGGCGAGTTCGATCGTCAGCTTGCCGATGCCGTCCATGGCATCGCGGGCATTGATGGCGAGATTGAGCAAGGCATTTTCGATCTGGGCGGGATCGATAAACGTGTTCCACAGGCTTCCGGCAAACACCGTCTCCAACTGGATCGCCTCACCGATCGCCCGCCGCAGCATATCGTCCATGGCCTGGATGAACCGGCTGATATTGACGACCTTGGGCTCAAGCGCCTGGCGCCGGCCAAAGGCCAGCAACTGACTGGCAAGCTTGGACCCGCGCGAGACACCAGCCATGGCATTCGCCACCCGGGTTTCTGCCCGGTCATTGCCGGCGACATCCTTCAGCAGCAACTGCAGATTACCCGAGATAACCTGCAGCAGATTGTTGAAATCATGGGCGACGCCGCCCGTCAGTTTACCGACGGTTTCCATCTTCTGCGCCTGGGCAAGCTTCGCTTCCGCATGTCGCCGCTCGGCGATTTCGGCAACGACGCGGGCTTCCAGCGTTTCATTCAGGTGGCGCAACTGCTCTTCGGCCTGCTCACGATAACGCACCTGGTGGGCCAGCGTCTCGGCTTGCTGACGCAAGGACGCTTCGGCCGCGCGCTGATGGGTAATATCGGTGTGAACGCCGACCCACTCGATGATCTCGCCGTCATCGTCGAGCAAAGGCAGCGCCCGAACGGCGAATTGCCGCCACTCGCCATCGGCGCGGCGCACTCTCTGTTCGTCAACGAACATGGTTTTGGTCGCCAAGGCCTGCTCCCAGGTCTTGATTGAGTTCTGGACGTCATCAGGATGCAGCGCCTGCGACCAGCCATAGCCCTGATACTCGGCCTGGGTCTGGCCGGTCAGAGCCGACCAGCCGGCTTGCTCGCCCTCCATCCGGCCATCCGCTCCATTTGTCCAGAGAATGCCGTGGACGGCATCCATGGCGGTGCGGAAGCGGCGATTGGACAGCCTCAATGCTGCCTCTCGGCTCGCATGATCATGCATGTCGATGCACAGGATATGGACGCCCGGGATTGATCCATCCGCGTCGACATGCGGAACGTAGCGGATCTCCAGCTGGTGTTCAGAGCCATCGCTACGGGGCATGACTGCTTGTGATGAGAAACTTTCGCCAGCCAGGCCGCGATCGATCGCCTCACGGCGGCCTTCATAAGCGCCCTCGCCTAGCACCTCGCGCACATGCCGACCGATCATCCATTCGGGGTCGATGCCGAACCAGTCGCGATAGGTGGCATTGGCAAAGCGGTAGCAATGGTCACGATCAACATAGGCGACCAGCATCGGCATGGCGTCGGTCACCCGGCGCAATTCTTCTTCGCGCGAGGCCAGCTGCCTTTCGATCGAGATGCGCGCGCTGTTGTCGACGATGGTGCACATCACACCGCCGACCTTGGCATCGGCATCATAGACCGGCGTGTAAAACAGATCGAGGAACAGCTTTTGCGGCCCCTCCGGGCGGTTGAGCACGATAGGCTGATCACGATAGAATACGGTTTCGCCTCGAAGACCTGCCTCAAGGATGGGCCGGTTCCAATCCCAGACCTCGGGAAAGGCGACGGCCACCGGCATGCCAAGCGCGCTGGGATGCCGGTCATGCGCAATGGTGCTATAGGCATCGTTATAGATCATGATGTGGTCATTGCCCCACATCAGCACGGTCGCAACAGGCGAATTGACGATATTGGCCACTGTCGCCCGCAGCTCGCCCGACCAGGAGCAGAAGGGACCGAGGCCCGACTTGGTCCAGTCAAAATTACGAATCAGCTCGCCGCAAACCCCTCCGGCCTTTGGCCATTCGGTTTTGCGCAGTGGGGCCTTCGGTCCGTCGCCATCGCGCATCTGCGCCAGAGCCGCAGCCACAACCTCGCCTGCGTCGGCAAAGGTCCCGGACGCCAGGCAGCCATTGATAAAACCCTCGAGTTCAGGGGTAAGCGACAGGGTGCGGGATTTGCTATTTGCCATGGAATTTCGTGACATGCTCAACTACCCGTGTCAACAAATGTCGGATCGGACCACCGGCATGGGTCATTTTCAATGCGTTTCATGACTGGTCCCTCGCCGGTTTCGATTGCTCCTGATATCGGTTATGCTTGCGCAACCGGATCAATTCTGCTCCACGACCAGGCACTATCCTGGAGAAAGCCCGCTCGATGATCGCTCCCGCCTGCTGCGGATCCGCCGCTTGACCGTCCCGTCGCTTGCAGCCCTCGGCTGGGCCGACTTTTTTGCCGATCAACTCACCCCCGAGGATGAAGGGTTGGTGCCCCGGCGGGTCGCCGCGGTGCACCGTGCCCGTGTCGACGTTATTGATGCCGACGGTCTCAAGGATCTCGTCCTGCCTCATAAAAGCAGTACGGCCGATTTCGCGGTCGGCGACTGGGTCCTCGTTGATGCTGCGACCGACGCTTTCGTGCGCCTTCTGGAGCGCCGGACGGTCTTCCAACGGCGCACCGAAGGCCGTCATGGTCAACAGTTGGCGGCAGCCAATGTCGACACGCTGTTCATCGTCACGTCCTGCAATGCAGATTTCAATCCCGCTCGGCTGGAACGCTATCTTGTCATGGCGAATCAATCGGGCGCGGACCCGGTGCTGGTCCTGACCAAGGCCGATATCGCCGACGACAGGGAAACCTATATTGCGCAGGCAGAGAGCCTGCAGCGCGGCGTGCCGGTTATCATCGTCAACGCCCGCGCCCCGGATGCCGCCGCCATGCTGGCTCCATTCTGCGGGGTGGGCAAGACCGTCGCCCTCGTCGGTTCGTCCGGCGTCGGAAAATCGACGCTCGTCAATACCCTTGCCGGGCTTCAACCCGAGACCGAACAGAAGACCGGCGGTATCCGCGAACACGACGCCAAGGGCCGGCACACCACTACGGCGCGCTCGCTGCACGCCATCGCAGGCGGCGGCTGGGTTATCGACACACCAGGAATCCGCACGCTCTATGTCAGCGACGTCACCGATGGCCTCGATACGTTGTTCAGCGAAATTACCGATCTTGCCCCCCTTTGTCGCTTCCGCGACTGCACCCATGTCCACGAACCCGGCTGTGCCGTCCAGGCCGCGATTTCTGCTGGCACGCTCGCGCCCGAACGACTGGAGCGCTGGCGCATACTGTCTGCTGAAAGCCGAGAACGTACACCGGTTGCAACCGGCCCGCGCGGCAACAAGACATTTCGCAAGTCCAAGCGCTGAAATCTGCCGCAGCGTCCGGCGACCCCACGACGCCTCAGTGTTTGATGGAGACACTGAGGTATTATAGCCTTATCAGCGCATGCCGGAGGCGAAGCCGGCTCTGACTTTGCCTCAGTTATTATGTCTCGCGGGTGCCATAACAAGGCTTGGCGGAGGCCGCACGCCATAGTCGCCCCGCAGTCGGCGCCCGATGTAATCGAGAGCATTCTGAAGGCCGTTCATCGTGTACGGTTTTTCGATCGCTCCGACAGCACCGACGAAATCCTCCGGGATGCGTTTCAAATTACCCGTGACGAACACATAGGGTATGCCGCGTTCCGCGAGGTGACGGCCAACATCGATGCCGGACGGTCCATCGACCAGATGCACATCGACAAAGGCAAATTCCGGCTGTTCTTTATCGATAATGCCGATCGCCTCATCGCGGCTCATTGCCTGGCCAACAACATCGTGGCCGGCCGCTTCCACTTCCGCTTCCAACTCGAGCGCGAGAAGTGCCTCGTCTTCGACGATCATAATTTTCAAGGTCTGCTCCGCTCAATTATCGACCATCAGGGTGACGCGCACGATCGTCTGCCGCCCTTCGATGGTCCGTTCCAGTTTCGCATTTACCTGGCGAAGACAGGTTTCCAGCATAAGGCGGCCGAAGTCGTCCTCCTCACTGTTGACAGGCACCGGCTCGGTCGTGTCGCGCACTTCGATCACGAAATGACCGTTTGGCTGCTTGACGCTCAAGTGGATTTCGCCGCCGCCATCGCTCAGGCCCCGGCGCACCGGGTCGCCAACCAGTTCGTTGACGATCAGCGCCAAGGGCGATGCCTTCACGGCGGGCACGAAGACCGGGGAAAGGTCCATGGTAATAACGATGTCATCCCGCTTCAGAGCGCTGACGATATCAACCACCAGTTCACGGGCAAAATCCGCCACGTCAAACCGGCCGACGTCATGTGACGTAAAAAGCTTGCGCTGCACGGTGCTGAGCGCCTCAACACGGTTCAACACGGAGCGCAGCGTGTGGCGCACGGTGTCGTCAGTGGACATGCGCGCCTGCAGCTTGACGATCGAGGCAATGGTCAAAAGGTTGTTCTTGACGCGATGATCTACCTCATGGACAAGCGTGGTTTTAGCTTCTAGCGCATCAACCAGATCCTGGGTACGCTGCGCAACGGCCGCCTCCGCTTCCTGCTTGGCGGACGCCAGTTGCACTTCCTTGCTTTTCACATCGGTTACGTCGAGCTGGGAGGCAAAGAAATAGATTACTTCGTTATTCCTGTCGCGTACCGGGCTGATGTACAGCGCGTTCCAGAAGGTCGACCCATCCTTGCGGTAGTTCAGAATATTGACGGAAATATCGCGCTGCTCGTCGATGGCCGATCGGATCTTTGCCACCGACTCCGGATCTGTATTCGGCCCTTGCAGGAAGCGACAATTGCGCCCGGTCAGCTCTTCCGGCGGATAGCCTGTCAGGTCGCTAAAGGCGCCGTTGGAGAAAATGATCGGATTATCATGCTGCCGGGGATCGGTGATGATCATCGGCATACGGGTAGCCTTGAAAGCGGCGGCGAATGGATCTTCGGAAGCATGTTCGGCCAGAAGTCTTCGCCCGGCATCCTCGGCGTCGCGTCTAGCGGAACTGTCAGTCATCGATCTTCCTGTGTTAGTTAGCTTGCGGAAACGGACTGCATTTCATTATGTTCCCTGCCTGCAAAAATAAAATGATGCCCTGCATTTTCTCATTCAAATCCTTCATCAGAAGGCTGTTTAGAATCTTGCAAAAGAGAACAAATATGCCCAGATAGGGGCGCGGGAAGATTACCGTCGAGGCGGATCCGTGCAGACAATCTGGATCGATCGTGGTTATCTTGCGCAAATCTGCCCCTGACCGAAGATGCAATGGGGGCCTCAAATCCACCTCTTCAGGAGGAGTTGGCTTTAAGGTTCTGTCGGTGTTTCTGGCAATGACGTGCTGGGTAATATGCTGAAGGGTAAAGACCTTGGTCAGATCCCCTTAATTTTGCGAGATAATTATACGCGGCCGCTTCCGGTTTTAGGAGTTTCTTAATGAGAACCGGAGCATCTCAAAGTAATCCAGGCGCCAAGGGACGGCAATTAGTGATCGACGACTTAGCCGAGCAGCGGGAAAGACGGCGCCTAGCGGCGCTTCGATCCTATGATATTCTTGACACGCCGCGGGAAAAGGACTTCGACGACATCGCAGCGCTTGCAGCACGCGTGTGTGCCACGCCGATTGCCGTCGTCAACCTGATCGAAGACAACAGACAGTTTTTCAAGGCAGAGGTCGGGCTTGGCGTGCGTGAAACGCCTTTTGATAGCTCGTTTTGCGCAAGAGCCATTTTGGAAGACGACTTCCTGATCGTTCCCGATGCGCGCGATGACCATCGGTTCAAGAGCAATCCGCTGGTGACCGGGGAGCCGCATCTGCGGTTTTATGCCGGCGCGGTGCTGAAAACCAGCGACGACCTTCCGATCGGAACTGTTTGCGTCCTCGGCTTCGAGCCGCAAGAACTCGACGCGCTGCAGCAGGACACGTTGAAGATCCTCGCCCGTCAGGTCATGGTCCAGCTGGAATTGCGCAAGGCGCTTAAGGAAAAGGCTCGCGAAGCAGACGTGCAGCGACGGTTGAGCGAGCGCCGGCTGGCGCGCGTGACCGCCATGGAGCAGCAGGACGAACGGTCGCGCAACGCGCAGGCCGCCGGCCGGATCGGCACCTTCGAGCTCGATGTCAAAACCAATGCCATGCTGGTCTCTCGTGAGTTTTGCCGGATCTTCGGCATTCCCGAACGGGCCTCCTACCTGGCGACCGAGATCGAGGACCGGGTGATCCAGGAAGACCGGGTGATGCGATCCAACCTGATCAATCGTCGCGACGGAACGGCCAGCCCGGATGTCGATTATCGCATCATTCGGGCAGACGACGAGGAGCTGCGCTGGATTTCGCGCAGGGCGCGCTTCGTGCACGACGACAAGGGTGAGATCAGCCGCATGGTCGGCGTCGTCTTCGACACCACAGATGCCAAGTTGAAGGAGACGAAGAAAGCCGCCCTGCTCAAGCTTGGTGATGCCTTGCGTTCCGCCAGCAGCGTCCACGAGATCAACACCATTGCCGCCGAAATTCTTGCTGATGGGCTTTGCGTCATGCGAGCAGGGTATGCAGCAATCGACCGCTCTGACGATGGTATCGCCCTTGCATTCGATTACGCTTCGCCGGGCACGTCTTCCATTGCCGGCCGCCATGTCCTCAGCGACTTTCCCGCCAGCATGGAACGCCTCAGGCAAGGCGAAACTCTTGCCATAGAAGATATCACCTGCTGCCCGTGGCTTGAGCAGGAATGGGAGATCTACCGATCTCTGGGCGTTGCAGCGATGCTGAAGATCCCGATCCTGAAGGGCGGCAATCTGGTTGGTGTTTTCTTCGCGCATGAGGAAAAACCACGCGGTTGGAGCCAGGACGAAATGGACTTCGCGCGCGGTGTCGCCGACCGCACCTATGCGGCACTTGCCAAGGTCCAGGCAGAAGAAGAACAGGAGCTCCTCAATCACGAGCTCAGCCATCGCCTGAAGAACACCATGGCCATGGTGCAGGCGTTAGCCGGCCAGACATTGAAGGATGTGACGGAAAAGGAGGCTGTTAACGCCTTCATCGCCCGTCTCCATGCCTTAGGTGCTGCTCATGACGTGCTTTTACAGCAGAACCGCTCAGTGGCGAGAATGCGCGATGTGATTGAAAAGGTGCTGGGCCTGCACGCCGAAGGCAACCGTATCTGCCTGGAAGGACCCGACCTCGCGCTCGGCCCCAAGGCTGGACTTTCGCTGTCACTGCTCTTGCACGAACTGGCGACCAACGCTCTGAAATATGGCGCCTTGTCGAACGATGTCGGGCAGGTCTCCGTCCAATGGCAGATCGCCGATCTCGATGGGGTAGCGACCCTGTCGATGACTTGGACGGAAAGCGGCGGGCCGCCGGTGGTTGAGCCGACCAGAAAAGGCTTTGGCTCCCGTCTTATTCGAATGGGCCTTGCCGGTAACGGCAACTCCCATAAACAATATCATGCCTCTGGCCTGATCGCCTCCTTCAGCGCGCCGCTGGCCACAATTCAGGAGACCGACGGCTGATGCTTTCGCGTCCCTATTGAGGCAGCCGGTTTTCTAGCGCCTTGGCTATCCGCCTTGCCCCTCACCCGGATCGTTGGCCCTAATCTCCGCAAGCGCCTTCAGCGCTGACGTATTGCCGATATCCGAGAGAGTTTGGAAAATCTGCCGGGCTTCGGCATTATAGCCAAGCTTTTGATAGGCGTAGCCGCGCAGCAGCAACAGATCCTGGGGTTCCGGCATCAGGCGCGAGCGCTGGTCGAGCGCGATAAGGGCTTCGCGCGGCCGGCCTAGCTGGAAGGCGCCGACGGCCCGATCAGCCAGGATCGCCAATTGCAACTCACGCGCCCGGGCCTCGCCAAGCGGTACGGAGGCAGCGGCCGCGGCCGCCTTGTCAGTCAACTTGAGCCTCAGGAATGCGAGGCTCTTGCCATAGGCTGCATCCTGGCGCTGCTGCAGGCTTTGGCCAAGCAGCGCCCGGTCGAACGCATTAACAGCCTCCATCGGCCGTTTCATGTCCATCAGGCACCAGCCGCGCACCAGTGCATCCTGCGGCGCCATGAGCGACGGATCGATCGTGTCGCTGCAGCTACGCTTTGCGCTCACGCCTGCCCTGACAGAGCGCGGTTGAGCCCTTGCCTCGTCTGCGCCCGACAGGGCGACCATGGTCGTGCGTGGACTGGTTGGACGCGACCCCTCGCGAGCCGGCTCTTGCATGGATGACGGCACTGCAATGACCTTGCCGTTGACGCCGCGCACCTCGCCAATCTTGGCAATTCGTTCCGAACGTCCTGCCCAATCGGCTTTGACGCGCGCTAGACCCGCTTTATCCTGGAGGCTATCGAGCGACAGGCCAAGACCATAAGCCGCAGGCTCATGGGTCGGATCCCAGGAGAGAACCAGGCGGAACCAGTCTGCCGCCGTCGGCATCTGTTGCAAGGTGCGTGCATACCATCCGAACTGCTCGGCGGCCGCGACATCATGCGCTGCGATCACAACGGGCGCCATGCGCGACAGCACTGGATTGTCGATCACCTTCGGCGGCTCCTGCGCCAGCAATTCGGCAACGGCAGAGAGATAGACGGATTTTGCCTGCTTATCCGTTTCCTGGAACGGGAACATGACGTTTTCCGCCTCGTCAGGCACGCCCCTCGAGATCAGCGCCAGGGCAAGCCCTTGTGCGGCTCCTGCACTCGCCTGGCTGCTATAGGAGCGGCGAAACCATTCTTCGGCGACGGTCATGTTCTTGCGGCGGTAGTTATACCAGCCAAGCAGCAGGGCATCGCTTGCCTTGCCATCGCCGCGCGCCAGCTTTTCCAGGCGTTCCAACTCGGCAGGCGGCACGACGATCTTGTCGTCCTCACCGGCCCTCGACACCATCTGACGCGCAAGATCGTCGCGGATCGGCTCGAATTCCGGCCTTCCATCGGGACTGGGTTGCTCGAGCTTCAGCAAATCCTCGATCGCTTCAGGCCGGAGCTGCGTGCTGGCCTTCTGCATGGATGCGATGCGCAGTTGCGGCGTGCGGCAATTGTTCAGCACATAGGTATAGACATCACGCGACCGCGCCGATTTGTCGGTCTTGGCAAAGGCTTCGGCCACACGCCAGAGGACATCGATTTCGGTGCATGTCAGCAATTCCGGCGCCCCCGAAGACAGCGTGATCACGCTGTCATAGCGCTTGTCGTCAGAGGCTTTGACGATATTCTGACGTGCCTCTGCAAGGCGCAGACCGTCCAGCAATTCGGCCGGCGGCGTCCAACCAGGCTCCTGCTGCTGGCGCCCGGCAATGGCCTTGCGCACATCTTGGTAGCGGCCATCCGCATAGGTCTGCCACAGCGACTGGGTGAAACTATCGACCCCGGTGGTGATCGCCATCGGATTTTCCGGAGGCTGCCAGCCGGGATAAAGCATACGCAGCCTGGAAATTTCGGCCTGTAGGCGCACCGTGTCGCCCCGGGCCGCGAAATAGCGCAGCGCGCTTTCGTCCACCACCGGCTTGGCAGTGGACGAGGAGCGGGTGTCCGCTGCACTTGGCTGTGCGGGCATCGCTCGCTCAAAAGTTCCTGATGATCCAGGGTTCGGTGCTGCAGCCGTACCGCCGACAGCCGGTTTATCCGGCGTTGCTGCATCGGCCACCAGTTGCACAGGCATGGCAGATGGCGATCGGTCTGTCTTTGACGATACGGCGCCCTCACCGGCTACCTCGGTGTTGGCCATACCCTTGCTGGAGACGGTCGACAGTTCCTCATGGCCGGGAATGATCCCGACGGCACCCACGGCTGCGGCCGCAATTGCAGTAAGCGCTATGAGTGATGTTCGCATGAAAACTCCGTCACGGATCGCCAGCGATAAACGCAAAGCCATCAGGACCAACCTTTAACCGACAGGGTAAATAAATAGTTTATTTTCATGTGAAGGGGGCAAGAAGCTGCACGCCAGACGGGTTTTAAATTTCGTCCAGACGATTTCTCGCGTATGAGAATGCAATGATTCTCTATCAACCGATTCTGGAACACCTGTTGCGGCCGACCCGCGGCCTATGTGCGGTCGCGCTTGCCATTTCGCTCGCAGCCTGTGCCGGCCAGCCGGTTCGCTTCAACGGCGACACGAAGATACTCGGCGCAGATCAAGCACTGCTTTTGCCCCCGCCCGGCCAGTTTTCTGTCGTGGGCGTAACCGAAAAGCGGTTCAGCAATGCCGTGCAGCAGGAAATCGCACTCTCCACCAACTCGACGGTGCCGGGTCAGAATAACGTGCAGGTCAGGTTCTATGGCACAGAGAATCCCAATCGCTATGGTGAAGGCGCTCTGTCTTCGGCGTCCTTGACCGACGCTCGGATCAATTCGGAAATGCGTGGCACATTGCCCGGTGTGGTTATGGTGCGCTCGCAATATGTGGTTCAGAACGACTTTGGCCCCTTCGGTTATGCCGTAGGGCGCGCCGCCAGCAACGATCTCTGTCTCTATGCCTGGCAGCAATTGCGCACCCGGCAGGGCCAGCGCGGCCCGTTGGTGGATGCAGGCACCATTCAGATCAGGCTGCGGCTCTGCGATCGGCAGGCAAGCGAACAGCAATTGCTGTCTTTGATGTATGGATTTACGCTGGCAGCGACGACCGATAGCCCCGGCTGGAACCCCTACGGCGCGCCGGCGGCGCTCAACAAAAACCTTGGAGCCAGCGGCGCACCGATCTATCCGCCATCAACGCCCGTATTGCCTGCAGCTGCGGCGCCGACAGCGATCGCGCCCGTCCATAATGTCGCGACCAGGCCTCCCGCGCGGCCTGTAGCATCCGCCAATGCCGCTGCGACCAGTCCGCTCACCTCTCAAGGGACCGTGGTTCCCTCTCCCGTCCAATCAGGTCGCCGCCAGACTGGAGCCGTTCCCGCCCCAGGCGTGATGCCGTCAGCTGCACGAACCTCCCCCCAAGATGTCTCCGGCAGATCCCAGATGGGTGGGACGGCAAGCGGCGCCGGGGGCGGTGCGGTCGTGCCGTTGCCAACCTGCCTCGGCACACGGGCTACGCAATCGGGACAATGTCCATGAGCGTGCATAAAGACACCGCCATGACTTCCCCACACCGCCAAATCCCCCGCTGCAGCGGGCCCCTGAAGGGTTAGTCGATGCTGTTCTGGATCCGCTTCCTGCTCTGGCTGACCTGCGCTTCGGCGATGCTGTTGCTGGCATTCCTGCCAATCGACACCCGCACCCAACTGGTAACCACTTTCATTATTCTGATCATCGTCGCCGCGATGAAAATGATGCGCGTCGAGGGCCGCGGCCGCGTCGTGTTTCTGTCATTGGCAAGCGCGATCGTCTTACGCTACGTCTATTGGCGCACGAGCAGCACGCTGCCGCCGGTCAACCAGCTTGAAAATTTCATTCCCGGCTTGCTGCTCTATCTGGCTGAAATGTACAGCGTGATGATGCTGTTTCTCAGCCTTTTCGTGGTGTCGACGCCTCTGCCGCCGCGTAAGCCCTTCCGCACCCTTAGTTACGACGAACTGCCGATCGTCGATATCTTCGTGCCGAGCTACAACGAAGAGGAATCGCTGCTGGCCAATACATTGGCCGCAGCCCGCAATCTCGATTACCCCGCCGATAAATTTACCGTCTGGCTTCTGGACGATGGTTCGACGGAACAGAAACGCCAATCGACGGATCTTCTCGCTGCGAAATTTGCCGAACAGCGGCACCAGTCGCTGCAAACCCTTTGCAGCCAGCTCGGCGTGCGCTACCTGACGCGCGAGCGCAACGAACATGCGAAGGCCGGCAATCTCAACAATGGCCTCAATCATTCCACCGGCGAGCTGGTGGCAGTGTTCGATGCCGACCATGCCCCGGCCCGCAGTTTCCTCAAGGAAACCGTTGGTTATTTCAACGACGACCCGCGCCTGTTTCTGGTGCAGACGCCGCATTTCTTCATCAATCCGGATCCGATCGAGCGTAATCTCAATACTTTTAACAAGATGCCGAGCGAGAACGAGATGTTCTACGGCATCATCCAGCGTGGGCTCGACAAGTGGAACGCCGCGTTTTTCTGCGGATCTGCCGCAGTCTTGCGCCGCGAGGCTCTGAACGAGGCAAATGGCTTTAGCGGCCTATCGATCACCGAGGACTGCGAAACGGCGCTCGATCTGCATTCACGCGGCTGGAACAGCATTTTCGTCGACATGCCACTGATTGCCGGGCTACAGCCAGCGACTTTCGCCAGCTTCATCGGCCAGCGCAGCCGCTGGGCCCAGGGCATGATGCAGATCATGCGATTCCGGTTTCCGTTGTTCAAGCGTGGCCTCAGCCTCGGGCAGCGGCTCTGCTATATGTCGTCGACTATGTTCTGGCTCTTCCCTTTTCCGCGGGCGATCTTCCTGCTGGCGCCGCTGTTCTACCTGTTTTTCAATCTCCAGATCTTCATGGGCTCGGGCGGCGAGTTCATGGCTTACACGCTGTCCTATATGCTCGTGAACCTGATGGTGCAGAACTATCTCTACGGTTCGTTCCGCTGGCCGTGGATTTCCGAGCTCTATGAATATGTGCAATCGGTACATCTGCTGCCGGCCATTCTCTCCGTCATGTGGGACCCGCGCCGGCCGACATTCAAGGTCACCGCCAAGGATGAAAGCGTCACGGAAAACCGCCTGTCGGAAATCAGCCGGCCCTTCTTCCTGATTTTCCTGATCCTGCTGATCGCTTTTGGCGTGACGATTTACCGGCTCTATAGCGACCCTTATAAATTCGACGTGACGCTCGTGGTTGGCGGCTGGAATCTGGTCAACCTGATCATGGCCGGTTGCGCGCTAGGCGTCGTCTCCGAACGAGGTGAACGGCAGTCATCGCGCCGGGTGCAGGTCAGCCGCCGCTGCGAATTTTCCCTAGGCGACAAGCTGTATCCGGCGATGATCGACGATGTCTCGGTCAATGGCGCAAGCCTGCAAATCTTCACTCGCGACAGGGACATCTTCAAGCGGGACGTCCTTGGCGCAGTGACCTTCCAGCCTCATGGTTCGACGGAATGGGCAGAGCTGCCCGTCACCATCCGCCATTCCCAGTTCAGCGGCGATATCATCTCAATCGGCTGCCGCTATTTGCCGGAGACAGTACGTCATCACGAACTGATCGCCGACCTGATTTTCGCCAATGCCCAGCAATGGAGCCTGTTCCAGCACTCGCGGCGGCGCAATCCGGGCCTCATCGGCGGCGCCTTCATGTTTCTACGCCTGTCTCTGACCCAAACGCTGCGTGGCATGCATTATCTACTTCTCTTGCTGGCCGCCAAGGGCAAGGCCGATGTCAAGCCGGAGGGCAGACCATGAAGCGCTTGCCGCTCGCGTCCCTGCCGCTCCTGGCACCGTTAACCCTGACGCTCGGCCTGCTCGCCTCTGTCGGCCATGGTTTGGCACAGGCCCAGACCATGCCGTTCGATATGGCCCCGGAAAGGGGCGGCGCCGGCAACGGACAGCCGCCCACAGTTTTCCCTCCGACACAGCAAAGCCCACGGCAGCAGGCCCCAGCGGGATCGCTCCCAAACCCAGGACAAAGCGCTCGACCAGCCGTTACCGCCCAAGGCGATAGCCAGTCACGCCGGTATCTTCTCAACGCGCCTATCGTCAAACTGCAGGGTGAAGTCGCTGCGCAGACCATGGCCGTCTATCTGACGCCCGAGCAGGCGGCAGCAGAGACGAAGTTCTCGATCGGCTATTCCAATGCCCTTGTGGTCGCGCCGGAAGCCTCGCATCTGACAGTCACCATCAATGACGCGTCGGTTCTGGATGTCCCGATCCGCGGCGGCGAGACCACGCAGCAGGCTTCGATTGCCGTACCACGTGGCGTACTGGTTCCGGGCCTCAACCGGATACGGCTTGCCGCAGAACAGAGGCATCGGACGGACTGCACGGCTGAATCCACCTATGAATTATGGACGGATGTCGATGCCGCCAAAACTTATCTAAGCTTTGCAACACCCAACGCAGGCACGATGAAGCGCCTCGACGATATCAGGGCGATCGGCGTTGACGAGAAAGGTCGCAGCCGGTTCACCATCGTCGCGCCTGACCTCGACAAGCCGATGGCCACCCCGGCCCTGCTTCAACTGGCTCAGTCGCTTTCGATGCTGAGCGGCAGCGCCAACGGCTCCTTTACCTTTACCAAGACGATGCCAGCGCAACGGGCGCCAGGTGAAATCATCGTGCTCGCGGCCACAACAGCCCAAATGAGCAGTCTGGTTGGCGCACCCGCCGGCGCAAGCCCACTGCCGATCGGAGCCGCAGGCGGCACGACGACATCAGTCGCGGGCGGCACTATGGCCGGTTTCGTTGCTCTTCCTAGCTCGCCCAGTCAAACCGTGCTGGCCTTCAGCGGTCCGGATTGGCGTGACATCAGGGCGATTGCCGATAACTTCGCCCGCTTTGCCGCCGATGGCGATCCCCGCAGACTGAAGACTGCCGTCTGGCGAGGACTCGACACGCCGCTGCTGGACAAAGCAGGCGCGTGGTCCTTCGCCTCGCTGGGCATCGCCGATCAGGAATTTTCCGGTCGCCGCTTCACAACAGACTTTACCGTTGGAATGCCGGCTGATTTCTATGCCAACAATTACGGCACGGCGACAATCCTGCTCGATGCGGCCTATTCCAGCAAGGTCCTGCCGGGCAGCCAGCTCGTGGTGACCGTGAACGGGCACTTGGCAACGACAGTGCCAATCACCGCCACGGGCGGCGCCGTGCTGCGCCGCTATCCCATCCGGGTGACGCTTCGCCATTTCCATCCAGGCGTCAACATTATCGGCCTGGAAGCGGTGATGAAGACGCAGACCGATGCTGCCTGCGCACCTGGCGAAACCGCCGATAAGACGCCGCGCTTTGCACTGTTCGGCTCCTCCCAATTCGTGATGCCGGAAATTGCGCATCTGTCGCAGGCGCCCGATCTTGCCGCAACCGCCGCCCTCGGCTTTCCGCTTGCGTCGGCCGCGCAGCCCGCAAGTCTTGTGCTTGGCAACCATGACGAGGCAACGCTTGGCGCAGCGGCAACCGTGCTCGGCAAACTGGCCAGTGCTGCCCGTCAGGTCCTTCCGCTCGATATTGTCCTTCCATCGCAGCGACCCGCAGGACGCAATGCGTTGTTTATCGGCACAGCCGCCGAATTGCCGCCCCAGGCGCTCGCAAATATCCAATTAAAGGCCACCAACATCGAGGAAGACCTAAGCACTGAGGTCAAATTGAACTCCTGGCGTGAAAAGGTGGATTCCAGCACGGTGATGGCGCTATTTTCAGGCGTGAACGCCTGGATGAAGGAGACTTTCGACCTTAACCTCGCTTCCGTCAGCCTCTGGCCGGGAGCCGAGACACCGTTTGCGCTTCCATCTGCCTCCAGCGGCTTCCTGTCTCAGACTGTAGCGGAGGACGGCGCAATCCTGACCACGTTCAGCGCGCCTGATCGTAGCATGCTGCAGGCAGCCACCGTGGATATGGCCGATTTGCGCAATTGGGGCGCCATTTCGGGCCGGGTCGGCGCCTATGACGCACGACGCCAGGAGATTGTGTCCAGCCCTGCCCAATCCGTCGAGCTTCTATCGATTCAGCCGTGGACGCTGACCAATATGCGTCTGGTTGCAGCCAACTGGCTTTCCGGGAATTTCATCATTTATGCTGGCGGCCTTGTGCTCTCGGCCATTCTGCTTGGGATTGCCACTCATGGGCTGATGGACCGCATGGGGCGCGGTCATGGCGGCCCGAAAAACTGAGCTTTTTCGACGTAAAATGTTGAAAATGCGGGGTTGCGGGGCGGTGCCTCTTGACCATGACAAGCCGACAAGCCAAAGACATTACAGGGCTGTAATTTTTGCCGCCGCATCAAAGGCGGCATGTTGCTGGACGTGTGGCATTGTATTCTTTCCCGATTTCCAGAGTAGCGATTGCCGCAGCCTGCATACCGGCCCTACTGCTTTTTCCCGGCACCAGTCCTGCTGCCGATCAGCAGCAGGACAATAGCGACGGCTGGATCGTTACCGTCGGCGGCGCTGTGGAAGTCGGGCCAAGCTATCCCGGATCAAAGCAATATACATTCGGCGTCATCCCCTCCTTCGACATCCGCCGGTTTGGTGAGGATGAAGACAACGCTCCACCTGACGACAATCTCGATTATACCCTGTTCAGCACACATGGCTTCGAAATCGGGCCGGTCGTTGGCTTTCGAGACAGCCGCTCCTCGAAATCGACTAATCTTAACGGTGTGAACGGCGTCAAGTTCGACATCGATGCCGGCGCCTTCGTGCAATACTGGATCAAGCCCGATGTCTGGCGCGTACGCGCCGAAGTGCGCCAGGGCCTTTCGAGCGGCAGCGGTCTGGTGGTCGACGTCGGCTCGGACTGGTTCCAGCCACTGTCGGAAAAGTGGCTTCTGTCAGCCGGCCCGCGCGCTACGTTCGGTGACGATGCCTACATGAAGACCTATTTCGGTGTCAGCCCTACCGAAGCGAGCCGCAACGGCCGCATATCTGCCTTCGATGCTGAGGCCGGCATCAAGACGGTCGGCTTTACCGTGTCGGCGACCTATACGATTTCGCCTGACATGTCGGTGCAGATTTATGACCGCTATGAGCGGCTGGTCGGTGATGCGGCGCGCTCGCCGATCGTGTCGCAGTTGGGAACGGCGAACCAGAACATTATCGGGATTGCCTTCAACAAATCCTTCGATGTGAAGTTCTGAGATTATGCCAGCATTGGGGCCAGGGTTGGGGCCTGGCGGAGACTTGCACAGGCAGGCGTCAGTGCCCGGATCCGGATGCAGTGGCAATGCACCAGGCGCCAGCGAGAATTGTAATTGTCCCAATCACCGTGAGTAGCGTCACGGGTTCGCCGAATACGAACCAGGCCGTCGCCATGATCAGCACATAGCTGACCGCAGACAGCGGAAAAGCCTTGCTGAGCGGCAGGTCGGACAAAACGGACATCCAAACGACAAAACACACAACCTCGGCAACGACCGCTGCCAAGAACCAGTGTGAGAGAACCATCTGGCCGAAGAACGCCGTGCCATGGACGTTCTCCGCATGATCGGCGCCAAGCTTCAGGAACATCTGCTGGGCCGTGTTTAGAATTGGCACGGCCAGCCACGACAGGCGAAGCAATCTCATGCCGGTTTCACCTCTGCGGAAACCGCCTCGCCCGACTTGGCCTCGGCCTTGTCGACCCCTGCCGTCTCGTCAGCGGCAAAGAAGGGCGAGATTGCCCGCAGCAACCGCTGTAGAAAGGGGTTGCGGTGGCGGAAATACATTTCGTTCGGCGTGAGCTGGCTGCCGAGCCGCACCTTGTTGGTGTAGTAGGCCTGGCCACTCTGGTAGCGGGTCATGCCGTGCTTGAGGCAGTAACCAATATTCTCGAACCAGCTCAGATAGTAGAGATTGTAGGGCCTCCCAGCAGTCTCATCCATGCAGAAGAACTTGTCGATTAGCGTATGCTCGCTGTGAACGAGCAGATTGGCTGCCAGCAGCTGGTCGTTGACGAAATACATGGCGCAGAAGGAGCGACCCGGCATGCTCTTGAGGATACCTTCAAAATAGGCCGGCGTCAGCTCCTCGAACTGCCAATCGCTGCGGCTGCGGGTATCGTGATAAAGCTCCATCACCCGCGGCAGGTAGTCGCCAAGTTCGGTCTGATATTCAACCCTGACCTTGTCGCGTGCCTTGAGCTTCCGACGCATATCCTTGCGGGTGCCTGAAGACAGCCTGGCGAAATAGGTATCCATGTCTGGAAAATCGATCGGCAGCCAAGCGGTCGGCATACCGCCGAGCGGCGCATAACCGTGGGCCTGGATCGTCCGCTCGATGCCCGGCGCCACCGGCTGGGGAACGTCCTTGAGTGCACCAAGCACGCATTTTCTCGACTTGGCAAAGGTCTCGAAACAATTGAGCAGGGCCTCAAACAGCGCCTCCTGGCGGGCCTCGCCAACGGACGGATGAAAGCCGATATTTCCTGTTTCGGTGCAGGGCGAGCCGAGGCAGGCAAGCGGCAACGTCAGGAACCCCGGCCAGATGCGCCGCAGCTTAGCGATTGCATCGCGAATGCGACCGGGCTCCAGCGTCGTGTCCAGCGCGTAGCGGGTGATGAAACCAGGCATGGCAGCGACGAGATAGCCGCCCTCGTAGACCGTCGCATAGCAGAAATCGAAGCCGGCAATGCCAGCCTTTTCCACCGTCAAGAGGTAGTCATAAGCCTCCGGCTCACCTGGAAAGCACTGGTCCCAGTCGTCACGGTGGATCTCGGTAATGCTGGTGGCAACCCGCGCGTCAAGGCCGGGCGTCCGCGCAGCGGCGACAGGCGACGCCACGATCTCTGGCGTCTCATCGATGATATCCGCAGCCACCGCTATCTCGCGCATGTCAGCTTCGGTTCGATACATTGTGAGCCTCGAAGAAATCCGCCGTCAGGTCTGCGACATGCCGGTGCTGACGGTCCATATGAATCATGTGATAGCTGTCGCGCAGCCAATGCAGTTCACGCGGCCCGCTCAGATGCGACGAAATATACTGGGCATGGCTCGGGCTGCTGACGTCGTCCTCCAGGGAGTGAACGATCAGCGTCGGCGTCTGCATCTGCGGCAGTCTCGCTTTCAGCACGCGGCCAAGCTTGTCCATTTCCACCAGACCACGGCCAGGAAAACTTTCCAGCATTCCGTCATTGCTCATGGCGGCAATCTTGCTTCGCAGACGTTCGTCCTTGATGCCCATTGCGTGGGTCTCGTGGAACCGTAGCCGATCCAGAAACGGGATCTTCGACAGCCAGCGAATATTGCGGGCCATGAAGCTGTAATGGCGGGGGATGTCCCAGCCGTCATAATGGAAGCAAGGCGAATAGAGGGCAGCCGCGCGAAGGCTGAGCGGCTGGCGATCTGCGGCCATCAACGCCAGCTTGCCGCCAGCGCAGATCCCTGCGGCAAAGGCGGCATCGACGCGAGAGGCAAGAACCTGTCCTGCTTCCTCGACGCTGTCGAGCCAGTCCTGCCAGCGGGTGCGGCGCAGTGCGGCCTCATCCTTGCCGTGACCGGCAAGGAGCGGGGCATAGACGGAGTAGCCGCGCCGGTTCAACTGGCGCGCCACCAGCCGCATTTCGGCTGGCGCCCCTGTCAGCCCATGCACCAGAAGGACGCCGCAGCCATTGCTTCCTTCCTGGTAAAAGGAAAGCGTATCGCTGGTCATTCTGCTGCTTCCCCTGGCATGGCCTGTCTGGCCAGGTTTTCCTTGGCGACGAAGCCCAGCGCATGGCAGGTGCTGATCACATGCGTGCCAGCCTTTTCCTGTTCTTCCTTGATGCGCTCATGCAGGGTCGGCAGATCCGTCCAGTGGGTCTTCGGACGGTAGTGATGTTCGGCGTGATAGCCGTTGCCGAACCACAGCCAGTTGTAAAAGCCCTTGTAGCTGCTGACGCCCCAGGCGATCGGCTCGTCGGGGTCGCCATGCAGATGCTCGTAGTAACCATTGAGCGAAGACAGGCAATTGCCGAGATAATAGAAGGGCACCAGGAACAGCGTCGCCTTCCAGTCATAGGCCAGTGCTGCTAAAGCGACCAGGATGAAGGTGACAAGCTCGATCCGGCCCCACTTGGCCTCGAACGGACGCTTTGCCGCAATTGCCCGGTGGATCTCGCCGAGATCGTCGCGGAAGAAGCTGAGGAACGTGTAGGAGAATACATTTTCCGGCTGGCCGTTCTTGCCGTATTTGTAGATCGACAGGAGATCGACGGTCTTGCCGCTCTCATCCGGCCGGTCGCTGTTGCCGGAATGATGGCGCATATGCACCCAATGATAATAGGTCTGGGAAAAGCCGATCGTCACCGATTCCAGCAGGCTGAAGGCGTAGTTCAGCCACCGCGCCTTGAAATAGGGCGTGTGGATGAAGTTGTGGGAAATGCTGTTGATGTGCCAGGAGATCGACACCGCATAGACGCAGGCGAGTACGAAGGACAGCCACAGGGGCCGGCTTTCGAAACCGGCCACGAGATAGACGTTGAAGGCCAGGTGGGCAAAGGCCGCGGCAACGGAGACCGCGTCCCATTTGGAATAGGCAAAGAGTTTCATAGTCCAGTTGCTCCGACGCAGACCACGCCTGTCGTCACAAGGGCGACCCCGAGGGCATGGCGCAGGTTGATGGATTCTTTGAAGACCGCCGCTCCGGCGATCGTGATGGTGGCATAGCTCATCGCCATGATGGGAAAGGCTACGGACAGGTCGACGCTGGCGAGTACCCGGCTCCAGGCAAGCAATTCGACGAGCCAGAAGGCGATACCGGCCCAGACCACCGGGCGCATCGCGACCGGTCTCGGATCGTCGCTCACAGCTGCGGTCTTGAAGCAGATTTCCCGGCCTGTTTCAGTCAATATGCAAAACAGGATCAAGGCCAGCATGGAGAGCGTCAGCCCTTCCTTCATCGCATCTGCTCCCCGAACACATCCAGAAGCGCCAGATTGGCAGAACTGTTGATGGTGCAGATCTGCGACCCGGTGCAGGAATGGCGCGGCTGGTCGATCAGGATCTCGCCCTGTTTCAGAAGCCGGGTCCAGAGATCGCCGCCGTAATCGGGACGAGAATAATCGCCCGTCACATCGGCGCCGATAATCCGGTGACGCGCGCCGATCTCGCTGATGATCGACAAAACATAGGCCATCTGCATGCGGCCCTGGTCCCAATTGGTCACGGCATCGCCTTCGACCAGAACGTCCTTGTCGACGGTGACATAGACGCTTTCAGTGGTGATGGAGGCAAGCAGGCGGTCGAGAAAATTCATCTCGCCGATGTCTTCGATCGTGTTCCAGTGCAGGGCGCGGGCCTGCTGCCGGTAGGATTGCCCGGCGCCGTAATCGGCCTTTACCCGGCTTGGCGGATGCGCATAGGGGTAAAGCTCCAGCCGGCCGCTTGCCAGGAGGTCGAGATTGGCACCCTTACGCTCCGGCCGCTCAAGATCGTTGCTGCAGACGCCGATCGTCACGACCTTTTCGATCTGCCGGTTGGAGAGCGTGCGGTTTACCCAGGAGCCGCAGTGCATGCCGCCGTCGAAATGCACCCAATCGGGGTGGTTGTCGATATGAATAACCGTGACTTGGTCGCTCGTGTTTTCCAGCGCCTGCTCGATCAACAGCGCCGAAACATGGTGGAAATCGCCCGAGCCCATGAAGCAAAGCCGGGGCTCGGCAGACTTCGACCGTCGTGCACGACCGAGATCGCGCCATAACGCATCCAATGCGGCTTGGCGGCCCCAAAGACGGACCGCCCTGCCATTTTGTTTTTCATCGAGTTCGTACGCACCCGCCATCTTGCAGGAGCGCACGAATTCGGGCTGCAACTCCAGCGCGTCATCGAGATGAAGAAGCAGAACTTGCACGGTACTATCTCCGGGCGGCGCGGGTCAGCAGCTGATCGAGCAGGTTGAGCGCCATGTCGATTTCGCTGTGGCTGATCATCAGGTTCGGGGCGAGCGTGATGACATTCTTGTGGTAACCGCCGACGTCGAGCACCAGGCCGTGGGCCTTGCCTTCGAAAACGAGATCACCCTTCATGCCTTCGTCCGACATCCAGTCGAGCGTTGCCTTATCGGGCGTGAAGCCGTCCTCCTTGCAGATTTCCATGCGCAGTGCGAGGCCGAGACCGTCGACATCGCCGACGATCTTGTGGCGCTTTTCAAGCTGCTTCAGGCCATCGAGGAAACGAGCACCCTTTTCCATGACGCTGGCGCCGAAATCACCCTCGCTCACCATTTTCATGGTTTCGAGCGCAACGGCCGTGCCCATCGGATTGGAGGCAAAGGTGGAGTGTGTCGAACCGGGCGGGAAGATCGTCGGGTTGATCATTTCCTCGCGAGCCCAAACGCCCGACAACGGGTTCAAGCCGTTGGTGATCGCCTTGCCGAACACGAGAACGTCAGGCGACACGCCAAAGTGCTCGATCGACCACAGCTTGCCGGTGCGGTACACGCCCATCTGGATCTCGTCGACGACCATGAGGATGCCGTGGTCGTCGAGAACCTTCTTGATCCCGGTGAAGAAGTTCATCGGCGGGATGACATAGCCGCCGGTGCCCTGGATCGGCTCGACATAGAAAGCTGCATATTCGGATTTGCCGGCCTTGGGATCCCAGACGCCATTATATTCGCTTTCGAACAGGCGGGCGAATTTCTGAACGCAGGCCTCGCCATACTCTTCCTTCGACATGCCCTTGGGGCCGCGGAAGTGATAGGGGAATTCGATGAACTGGGCGCGGTCGCCGAAATGGCCGTACCGGCGGCGGTAGCGATAGCTCGAGGTGATGGCGCTGGCGCCGAGCGTACGGCCGTGATAGCCGCCTTCGAACGCAAACATCAGGCTCTTGCCGCCGGTGTAATTGCGCACCAGCTTCAGCGAGTCTTCAATAGCCTGCGAGCCACCGACATTGAAATGCACCCGGCCCTTGTGGCCGAACTTCTGCTCCGCATCGCGGGCGATCAGTGCCGCAAGCTCGACCTTTTCGCGGTGCAGATATTGCGAGGCAACCTGCGGCAGCTGATCGAGCTGGCGGTGCGCCGCATTGTTCAGGCGCTCGTTGCGATAGCCGAAGTTGACGGCGGAATACCACATCTGGAGATCGAGAAACGGCGTCTGGCTGGCGTCGTAGACGAAGGAGCCTTCGCAACCTTCAAAGAATTTCGGCTTATCCGTATAGTGGACGGTATCGCCATGCGAACAATAGAGATTTTCGAGTTCTCTCAGTTCGTCTTCCGAAGGCAAGGCCGGAGCCTGTTCGGCAATCTTGAGCGTTGAACGCATTCTAAGTTTCCTATGCTATTTTCGATGCAGGAACAGTTGTCACGGCAGAGCCGGCCTTGGCGGCTTGCGCCTTGGATGCGCTCGTCTTGCCGAACTGGGCAGTGACGAGTGAAACCGGGGCCTTGGTCACCAGGGACTGGAGCGCTGCGGTGATGTCGTGGAAATCGCTGTAGGCGATGAAGGGAATCCGGTTGTCCCGGCAATGAACAGCGAGCTTCGACTTGGCGAAGATCAGCTTGGCGGCCCGGCTGGACACGCAGAAATCCGAGCGTCCGTCACCGATATAAATGTGGTCGGCATCACCGGCGCGGATGATATTGCATTTGCAAACGCCGGAGCCGGTTTGGCAATGGGCGCTGGCAAAGGGATGGTCGAGATCGAATTCCGAAGAGATTTCGGCTGCCGGCCTGAGCATCCGGTTGGCAAACACCTCGATATCATCGACCCCGTGATGGCTGAGCACCCGACGGATGAAATAGTCGACGCCGTCACTGACGACGGTCAGGCGGATGCCGTTTTCGATGCAGAAGCGGCGAAAGGCCAGGAAACCGGGATCGATCTCGACAGTGGCAAGAAACTGGTCGATATCCTGACGCTGGCCCTGCAGCAGGCGGATCTGTGCCCGCATGCATTCAGCCGAGTTGATTTCACCGGCTTCCCACTGGGCCTCGAGATCATGCCATTCCGGCAGGGCGAACCGCTCGAGCACGAGGTCGGTCACATCCTGCTTGGAAATCGTGCCGTCAAAATCGCAAAACGCTTGCATGGTCGTTCCTTCATCTTGTGAGGGAACTTTAGAAGCGTCACCTGAAAGCTGGATTAGGCGAAAATGAACTGAAACTTAAAGCGCGTCTTTTTTTGGTGCTAACGTTCGGAGCTGCAGCAGAAATTAAGATTATCTATTGTAATCAATATGATGATACGTCATATCTTTCTGCGTTCGGGAACGATCAGATCCATGCGCAGGCCGTAGCCCCATTCGGGAACGCCAAGCCCGATCTCGACCGAAAGACGCGACGCGATGGCAGCAGCGATGGCAAGTCCGAGACCTGTGCCCTCGCGCTCGGTGGTGGGCAACCGATAAAACTGCTGGAAGACCATGTCGCGATGCTCGACCGGAATGCCGGGGCCACTGTCATTGACCGAGACACTCCAGCCGGCATCCTGACGCGCGATCGCAACCTCGATCATCCCGCCATCGGGGGAATATTTAATGGCATTGTCGATGATATTGTCGATCATCATTCGCAGCAGAGTGCTGTCTGTCGCCACTACGGCCTCTTCGTCACCAGAAAGGGCCACCTGCAGATGGCGGTCATTGAATACCCGTCCGAAATCCGCAAGCACCTTGGCGACCAGATCGAAGAGATTGGTTTGGTCCAGACTGAGCGGCTGATGACTGACGCGCGCCAGATTGAGCATTTGCTCGATCAGATGCATGGCCCGGTCGTTGCTGGCGGTCAGGTCCTTCATCAGCGCCTGGCGCTCGTCCTCGCTATCGGAGCGCTCGATCAATTGCAAAAGAAGCTTGATCCCCGCCTGGGGCGTACGCAGCTGATGGGCGGCGAGATCGGCAAAGCGGCGCTCGAGCGTCAGGGAAATCCGCAGTTTCTCCATGAATTGGTTCAGCGAGCCGACGAGCGGAATGAGGTCCCGGGGCAGGTCGACCGTCGGGATCGGCGACAGGTCGTCAGGTGTGCGCGAACGGATCTGGCGCACCAGCCCCTGGATATGGCTCAGACCATTGTTGATGACGAACCAGACCAGAGCCGCAATCGCCGGCACCAGGATCATCAGCGGAAAGGACAGATTCAAAATGATATTGGCGACCAGGCCATCGCGTAGCGCCATCTTTTCGGCGACTTCGATGGTGACGCCAGAGTCTGGAACCGGCAGGGCATAGACCCGCCAGGCCTCACCATTCAGCTTGTAATTGGAAAAGCCGCGCTTGAATTCGGGCACCGACTCCGGAAAGGAATTGCTGCTCACCATGACGATATGGCCGCCCTTCCAGGCGCGAAAGGCATGAGCATCGGCGTAGTCGTCTGCGTCCTCGTTCAGGGACAGCTGATCGTCCATGTTGAAATCGAGGTCGGGGATCTGGATGACCGGCCGGTCGTTATTCTTGGCCAGCGGCCGGTGGAGCAGGACCCAAAGCGTATTGGCGTCGTTGATCAGTTCCGCATCATAGATATTTTCAATCTCGCGGTCGGCGCTGCGATAGGCAAACAGGCCGACAAGCACGATGGTGATGATCAGCGTCGGTAGAATTCTTAGAAATAGTCTTTGGCTAAGGGTCACGTCTTACCGTTCGACCATATAGCCGACGCCTCTGATGGATTTTATGAAATCAGCCCCGAGCTTCTTGCGAAGGCTGTAGATGGTCACTTCGATGGTATTGCTTTCGACCATGGCTGAGAGATCGTAGAGTGCGTATTCGATATCGCTTTTGGTAACGTATCGGCCGGCGCGCTCCATCAGTAGCTTCAGAAGGTGAAACTCCTTGCCAGCGACATGCAAGGTTACGCCATTCTGCCGGGCAATCATCGCCGACGGATCGAGCTCGACATTGCCGCAGCGGATGAGCGTCTCGGTCCGCCCCTCATAGCGACGCGCAAGCGCCCTGACCCGTGCCAAAAGTTCGTCGAGATCGAAGGGCTTGACCAGATAGTCGTCGGCACCCTCATCCAGTCCTTCGACCCTGGAGCGAACACTATCGAGCGCCGTCAGCAGCAGAACTGGAACCTTATTGCCGCTGGCGCGCAGCGTTCTCACCACATCAAAGCCGCTCGCCTTCGGCAGGTTCACGTCAAGAATGACCACGGCATAATTATTATCGCGGATCGCTTCGAGCCCGGATTCGCCGTCACGCATCAGATCGACGCCATAGGCATGTTTTTCGAAAGCCTTCTTCAGGGAAGACCCAAGAATAACATCGTCTTCAACGACCAGGATGCGCAATGCCGGTACCTGCCAATCAATCTGTCGAGTTCCGGCCCCCAATAAAGCAAAGGTGCGCCGCGACATCATTCTACTGCACAGATTCACCGTCAAATCGAGTCCCAAATCACCAATTGGTATGCTGCTCGGCTTTGGCTCACAGTGACTTGACCGACTTGGCGCCTTTCGTGTCCGCACTTTTTGTCAGCCCGGTATCGAGTCTCGCGATCAGAGACGGCAGGTCCGTGATCTGCTCGATGGTATAATCGGGAATTTCATCCTCGCAGGCCGGGACATGGCTGCGCAGCGTGGACCACTTCAGGAACACCGAGGTCATGCCCATGTGGTTTGCCCCGAGAATGTCACGCGACAGATTGTTGCCGACCATGACCACGTCCCCTGCCCTGTCCTCTCCGAGGCCAATAGCAGCGAGCGCCGCGCGAAACATAGCCGGGTCCGGCTTGTGCACGCCGACACGCTCGGAAATCACATGGTGGGAGAAATGCTGCCAGAGGCCGCGCGGTTTCAACACGTTTTCGAAGGTCGCGACCGGGCCATCGGCGACCAGCACAAGCACATGCCCCATGCGCTTCAGCGTTTCGACCACGGTATCGGCGCCCGGTATCAACTCTGCGCTGACCACGATCTCGCTGTCCGCAAGCTTCACTTCGCTGCGTTCATCGACAAGCGTGTCGCCGCAATCGAGGAAGATAGCGGCAAGGCGCCGCGCGTTGCCTTTCTGTTCGTTCATCGTCTTACCGCACACCTGCCAGGGTCAGCTCCGCCGCCCGGTGGCAGCGCACCGCATTGCCGCCAGGGGTGAGCGCTTCCAGAGGCGGTTCCACCTGTCGGCAGAGGTCGGTCGCATAGGGACAGCGCGGATGAAAGACGCAGCCGGAGGGAGGCTTGGCGGCGTTCGGAATTTCGCCCTTCAGGATGATGCGTTTCTTGGCGGCGTTAGCGCGCGGATCGGGCTGCGGCACGGAAGACAGCAGCGCTTCCGTGTAGGGATGGCGCGGCCTGTCGAACAGGCTTGCAGTATCAGCGATTTCCATCAGTCGGCCGAGATACATAACGCCAATACGGTTGGCGATATGCTCGACCATTGAAAGATCATGGGTGATGAACAAATAGGTCAGCCCGAACTGGTCCTGCAGATCCTGCATCAGATTGACGACCTGGGCAGCGACCGACACATCCAGCGCCGAGACCGCTTCATCGGCAGCAATGAAGGTCGGATTGACGGCAAGCGCCCGGGCAATGCCGATGCGCTGGCGCTGGCCACCGGAAAAGGCATGCGGATAACGGCTCATAAATTCGGGCCTCAGCCCGACGAGTTTCAAGAGTTCGGCCACCCGATCCTCGATTTCCGACCGTGCCACCTTCTTGTTGATCAACGGTTCGCCGATGATCTCCAGCAGCCGCAGGCGCGGATTGAGCGAGGAGTACGGGTCCTGAAAGATCATCTGGACTTCGTCACGTAGCGCCCTCATATCGGCGCTCTCGGCCTTGGCGATGTCGATCAGCGTCCCGTCCCGGCGCCGGAAAGTCACCCGGCCCTCGGTCACGGGAAAAGCGCGAAGCAAAAGCCGCGCCACCGTCGACTTGCCCGAGCCGCTCTCGCCAACGAGGCCGAGCGTCTCGCCCTTGCGCAGCTGGAAGCTGACATTTTCGACGGCGCGGACCGCGCCCGTCTGACGGCCGAAAAAGCCGGAATGAATAGGGAAATGCTTCTTGAGGTCGACCACATCCATCAGCAGGTCAGGTGCGAGTGTCAGATCGGTCATCATACGGCACTCCCGGTTTCGAGATTCCGGGCCTTGATCGCTTCAGCGACCACATGGCAGCGGGCCGTGCGCTGATCGTCGATCCGGGTAATCGGCGGATAGATCCGGCGACAGTCTTCATGAGAGGCGAGCCCGCAGCGCGGATGGAAGACGCAGCCGCCCGGCAGGTTGAACGGATCGGGGATCATACCGGGAATGGTGTTGAGCCGGTGTTGTTTTGCCGCGCCGAGCCTCGGGATCGAATTCAGCAGCGCCTTGGTATAGGGATGTTGCGGATCGTAGAAAATATCCTCGGTCCGCCCGGTTTCCACGACATTGCCGAGATACATCACCGACACACGGTCGGCGATATCGGCGACCACGCCGAAATTATGGGTGATGAAGATGATCGACATGCCGAGTTCGGCCTTCAGCTCCTTCAGGAGGTCGAGGATCTGCGCTTCTGTCGTCACATCCAGCGCCGTCGTCGGCTCGTCGGCAATCAGCACCTGCGGTCGGCAGGCGAGCGCGATGGCGATCATCGCACGCTGGCGCATGCCGCCGGACAGCTGGTGGGGATAGCTGCGCATCATCTCGTCGATGCGCGGCAGCCGGACCATGTCGAGCACTTCGCGTGCCCGTTTTCCGGCCTCACGCTTGCCACCCTGGCTGTGCAACAGAATTGGCGTCATCACCTGATGGCCAATGGTATGCACCGGCGACAGCGCCGTCATCGGCTCCTGAAAAATCATGCCAATCCGCCCGCCGCGCAACGCCCGCATCTCACGGCTCTGGCGGTCGAGCTTGGCAATGTCGGTCACCTTGCCGGCATCGCCGTTGAACAGGATGCGGCCATCGGCGATCTTGCCGGACTTGGGCAGCAATTGCATCAGCGCCCTGACCGTAATCGACTTGCCCGATCCACTCTCGCCGACGACGCCGAGCACTTCGCCCGGCATCAGCGACAGGCTGACCCCGTCCACCGCCTTTACGATGCCTTCGCGGACATGGAAGTGAACTTTGAGATTGTCGATCTCGATGACAGGCTTCTTGCTCTCTTCGGGCATGGCTCGCCTCACTTGCTATAGGGGTCGGCGGCATCGCGCAGGCCGTCACCAAGGAAATTGAAGGCGAGAACGACGATGACGATCGCCGCCCCCGGCGCCAGCAGCCACGGCGCCTGCGAAATCGTCCTGAGGTTCTGCGCCTCCTGCAACAGCACGCCCCAGCTGACGACCGGCGGCCGCAATCCGAGGCCGAGGAAGCTCAGCGCGGTCTCGCCGAGGATCATGTCAGGCACCGATAGCGTTAGCGCCGCAATGATATAGCTGGTCATCGACGGCAGCATGTGCCGGGTGATGATCTTCGTTTCCGACGTGCCGCAGAAGCGGGCCGCCAGCACGAAATCCTCGTTCTTGACCGACAGGAAGCGCCCACGCACCGTGCGCGCCACATAGGTCCAGCCGATCAACGACAAGAGGATGGTGACGAGGAAATAGACAAATAGCGGGTCCCAGGTGATCGGCAACGCGGCCGCCAGCCCCATCCATAGCGGAATGGTCGGAATGCAACGCAGAAATTCCATGCTGCGCTGGACGATATTGTCGGTCATGCCACCAAAATAGCCGGATACCGAGCCCAGCGTCAGGCCAAGCACAAAGCTGACGGCAACGCCGATCAGGCCGACGGAAAGCGAGATTCGACCGCCATAGATCAGCCGCGATAGCACGTCCCGTCCGAGCGTGTCGGTGCCGAGCAGGTTGATCTTGTCGGTGCCGGTGGCACCAAACAGGTGCAGATTGCCGTCGATCATGCCCCAGAGCCGGTATTTCGAGCCGGTGACGAAAAACCGGATCGGCACGACCTTGCTCGTGTCCGGCTTGTACATAGGCCGCAGCGTCACCGGATCGCGGGTGCGGGTGGTGGCATAAACGAAGGGGCCGCGGAATGTGCCTTCACTATCGAACAGATGCAGCGCCTGCGGCGGCAGCAGCGTCGCGCGGGCATTGCCCTCAAAGGCGTCATAGGGAGCGGTCACCTCAGCCAGCCCGGTCACCAGATAGGCCAGCAGCAGGATGATGCCAGATACCAGCGCCACCTTGTGGCGCTTGAAGCGCCACCACATCAGCTGCCGTGGGCTGGCCTGGTAGAGCTTTTCCGCCCGGCCGGCGTTTGGGGTGGCATCGTCCATGTCGTTGAGCGTGAGATCGGTCATGGGCTGATCCTATCGGTAACGAATGCGCGGATCGGAGATCGCCAGCAGGATGTCGGAGACAATCGTGCCAAGAATGGTGAAGACGCCGAGAATGAGGATGAAGCTGCCCGACAGATACATGTCCTGGCTCTGCAAGGCCCTCAGCAACAGCGGTCCCGTGGTCGGCAGATTGAGGACGACCGACGTAATGACGTCACCTGAGATCAGCGCCGGCAGCGCCCAGCCGATGGTGGAAATGAACGGGTTGAGCGCGACGCGAACCGGATAGCGCCAGATCACCGCCCATTCCGTCAGGCCCTGCGCCAGCGCCGTCTCGACATAGGGCTTGTTCAGCTCATCGAGCATGTTGGCGCGCACGACGCGGATCAGGCCGGCCGCACCGCTGGTGGCCAGCACCAGGAGCGGAATCCAGAGATGGCCGAACATATCGCCGACCTTGGCGAGGCTCCAGGGCGCGTCCTGCATCTGCGGCGAAAACAGCCCGCCGACATTCATGCCCATCCACGAATAGGCGACCCACATCAGGATCAGCGCCGACAGAAATTCCGGAAAGCCACGACCGAGAAAGCCGAAGATCGTGAAAAAATAGTCGAGAAAGGAATATTGCCGCGCCGCCGCGTAGACGCCGATGGGGATCGCGATCACCCAGGTCAGCAACAATGAGGCAAAGGAGATCGCCACCGTCAATGCCAATCGGCTCCAAATCAGGTTCGAGACCGGCTGGTTATAGGTGAGCGAGGTACCGAAATCGCCGTGCAGGACGATATTGCCGATCCATGTCCCGTATTGCTCATACATCGGCCGATCAAGCCCGAGCTGATGGCGCAGGCGCTCCTCGGTACCCTCGGGCGGGGTATCGCCATTGGCGCGCATTTCAGCGACCAACGCGGTGGCATAGTCGCCGGGCGGCAGCTGGATGACCGTGAAGGCGGCGATGGAAACCAGGAACAGCATGGGAATGGCCCAGGCAAACCTGTTCAGGATATAGGATGTCATCGCGTCCTCTCGACATTCGCCTTTTGACTATGCATCACCTTTTCCAAACTCGGCGGAGAACTCCGTTTGGGTCGATGCATCCTTGGGGCTTCGACCACGTCCCAAGGGGACGTGGCGGCCCACTTACAGCGGGCCGCCAACCGATCACTTCTTGAAGTAGAGCTGTGCGGGGATGGCATTGCCTTCGTTGCGCAGCGCCTCTTCATTGGTCATCACATCGGGAAAATTGCCGATCTTGTTGCTGACCACGAAGGGCGTGACGGATTCGCCGACGATGCCGATCATCCAGACATTGGCCTTCATCACATCAAGCATTTCCTTCATGTGCATGTTAGCTTCGTCCACCGTCTTGGAACTCGATGCTGCCGTCCAGGCTGCAAACAGCTTGCGGATCGGATGGTCCTTCGGCGGCTCCGTGCCAGCCTTGCCGTTCGAATTGAACCATTCGAAATAAGCGTTGGCGTAGGATTCACGGCCGAGCAGCAGGGTCGGATCGGCCTGCGGCATCAGCAATCGGTCGGCATAGGCGGTGGCGATATCGAAATCGCCGGTCTTGATGTGCTGCAGGCTGGCGGTTTCATCAACGGAGCGGATCAGACCCTCGATGCCGATCTGCTGCCAGCCCTGGCGAATAACTTCGACCATTTCAGGCGGGATATTCTCATCGATGGTCTGAATGACAAGGCTGAGACGCTTGCCATCCGGACCGGTACGGAAACCGTCGGCACCCTTCTTCAGACCGATTTCGTCCAGCAACTTGTTGGCGCGGTCGGTGTCGAGTTCGGTCCACTTCTTTTCGAATTCCGGATCGTAGTAAGGCGATCCCTTGGCCGGAGCAGCCGCCCTTGGCGTGGCAAGGCCGGAAAACACGGTTTCGTTGACCGCTTCACGGTCAATAGAAATGCTCAAGGCCTCGCGGAAGCGGATATCGTCAAACAGCTTGCGCTTCACCTCATTCGTATCGTTGATATTGGGGATGATCGCGAGGTTCTCGCCGCTCTTCCAGGGATGGACGGTGTAGTTGCCGGCCTTTTCATTTTCCTTGAGCAGCGGATAGTCCCGCGCCTCGACGAAGCGCGACTGGAAGTCGATCTGGCCCTGGACGATCATCAGGCCGACGGCCTGGTGATCCTGGAAGATCTTGGCCTCGATCCGGTCGATATAAGGCAGCTGGTTGCCGGCCTTATCGGTCGCCCAGTAATAGGGATTACGCTCGAAAACGATGGTGCTGGCCGGTGGCGGCGTTACCACTTTCCAGGCGGTGACGACAGGAAGATCAGGGTTGAGCCACCAAGCCTGGATCACGCCCTTCAGATCCCAAAGCGCCCGCCAATCCGGCACGCCCTTCGCCTTGACGATGGCGTTCAGCGCCTCAGGCGTCGAATATTTCGGCAGAAACTGTTTCAGGTAATGGGCCGGCTGGATGAAGCTCGGCTTGTCGAGACCCGGCCAGCCGGTAGACTGAACCGCCAGCACATAGGGAAACAGGGCGTATGGCTTGGCAAAGCTGACCTTGAATGTATGCGCATCGACAATATCGAGCTTCATCGGCTTGCCGTCGGAAAACAGGAAGCCGGGCGGATTGGGATTGACGTCCGGATTGAGGAACAGGTCCTCATACCAGAACTTCACATCCTCTGTCGTGACAGGCACGCCGTCGGACCACTTCATGCCGTCAAGCAGCGTGAAGGTAAATTCAGTGGAATCGGCATTGGCCGACCAGCTTTCGACGAAACGCGGCACCAGTTCGACCTTGCCGTCGAGGGTTTGCTGCAGCTTCAGTGCGCGCTCCTCAACCAGCTTGGTGGCGCCCATGCGGTCGCCGATGCCGCTATAGGCGCGGCGCAGCGTGCCACCGTAGGTGCCGATTTCGCTGTAGACGGGAATGATCGCCGGCTTCTTCGGCAGGCGCTGTTCGACAGGCGGCAGCTTGCCGGCATCGACCTGCGACTTCAGCATCGGCGCCTCGCCGAAGGCGTAGGCATTGGTCAGCGACAACATCACGCCAAAACCACCGCCAACCCATTTCAAAACGCTTTTCTGCATCATGTTTTCCTCCTGATGGCCATCGGCGAACAGCACCGCGTTCACGCGATCGTGGGCCGGGTGCACCTGACTGTTCCCTTGCAGGTGAGACGGCGGATGATGGAAACACAGCGCCTGCCGCGATCAGAAAGACCGCGATTGACACTGCAACCTGTTGTCTTGTCAGCCTTGGCTCGGCTTGACCCGAGACTGTCCTGGCCGTGTGGAAACGCCTCCTCCGCATTTCGCAATCGCCGCAACGAAGGCGGTTTTCACACCCAAACTTCTTAATTGGTTCGTTGACATGACGAACGAAATAGGAAACGAAGTCGGGTGTCAAGTCAATTTGTCGCGCAGCTAAAACCCGGCATCGACTGCGCAGAGAAGGTCACCCAGCTACTCCTGGCCTCGCTTTGCCATCCTCAGACCCAAGACCAGTTCGGCTTGACAGGCGCAACGACGAACCGTAATAAGTTCGTCAACACACCGAACGAAATAGGGAGGCGACCGTGTCCAGTTCGACGGAACTTCTGGAAAGCGTTGTAAGCCCTTTCAAGGCCAAACCCGACGGTGGCTACGTGATCGGCATCGATCTCGGCGGCACGAAAATCCTGGCCGGCATCGCGGGAACTGACGCAAAGGTCATCGCCAGACACGAAGAGCCGACCCAACATGGCGACGGCGCGCCGGTGCTGGCACAGATGGCGCAGGTCATCACGACACTGCTGACTACGGCCGGCGCTTCCCCTGCAGATCTCGACCATGTGGTGATCGGCGTGCCCAGCGCTGTCGACCCGCAGACCGGCCTTTCCTCCCTCTCCCCCAACCTAGCCTTGCCGGCCGACAAGCCCTTGGCAGACCTGATGATGGCCTTGGTCGGCGTGCCCGTGACGGTGGAAAACGACGTCAACCTGGCCGCTTGCGGCGAGGCGTGGCTGGGGGCGGGCCAAGGCCGTGACTCGCTGGTTTTCATCGCCTTCGGTACTGGCGTAGGCATGGGTCTCGTACTCGCCAATACCCTTTGGCGGGGTGCGGCCGGGCGCGCCGGGGAGATCGCTTATCTTCCAGTGGGCGACGACCCACACCAACAGGCACCGCTGTCGGAAAATGGTCTTTTCGAAGATGCTGTCGGCACGTCAGGCATCCGCCAGCGTTTTGCGGCAGACGGCGAGACAGTCGCCGATCTCTTCGCCTTTGCCCGCGCTGGCAATCCCGAGGCCAAGGCTGCCATCGACAGTATCGCCAAACAGGCATCGACAGGCATCGCGGCGGTTCACGCGCTGCTGGATCCCGCCGTCACGGTCATCGGCGGCGGCATCGGATCTCAACCCGAATTCTTCGCACTGCTGAAGACCTATCTCGTGCCGCTGCTGCCTTTCGAAAATCCCCTGCTGCCAAGCCAGCTTGGAATGGACGCAGGCATGATCGGCGCCATCGCGCTGGCGCTGAAGAACCGCCAGTCTCACTTACATCACATCGATCGCGCCGATTATAAAAGGGGAAGGACATGACCGAGGCCAAGGCTGAAGCAATCGCAAGAGCACGGCCGGACGGCCTCGCCGAGAGCGACATGGCCCTGCAATTCGCCTTCATGGCGCCGCGCCTGCAAGGCGATCTGCTGCCGGAGGGCAAGCTGGAACTGTCGCTGTGGGGATGCGGCCGGATCGCCAACGTCATGCTGGAGCCCTGGACCGGCCCCTTTGTCTATGCGCCGAACCGCTTGCGCACACCGAGCCAAAGTCTCCACATCGCGCAGTCAGCGCCCGTTCTGGTGCTGACCGGCAGCCGGATCAAATCCGCCCGTCCTGCGCGGCGCTGCGCCTGGTGGGGAACGCTGACACAGCCCGAGAAAGTCATGCGCAGCGGGTGCCGGCGAACGCTTCGGACCGACTGGGGCGTCGCCATGATCGAAGATCGGGGCAATGGCGTGGTCGTCATTGCGGTCGGCGCCAGCGACACCGAGGCGGAACGCGCCCTGGCCCTGCCGGTCGAGACTATTATCGCAGAATGCGATGCCCATGTCGCCAGGTGCGATCTGCTGCCACAGGCGCCGCCGATGCTGCGTAGCATGGCCATCCAGAGCGCGCACGCCTCGCTGTCGAGCATCCGCCGGGCGGAAGACGGTAGCTTCCTTGGGCTTGCGGCCGGCCAGGCCTATAGCGCGCCAACCCGGACCTATTACCGCGACGGCTATTGGACGCTGCAGGCGCTGCTGCATCTCGACACCGAAGCCGTGCGCGGCCAGATCGACCTCCTGGCGACAGGCATCCAGCCGGACGGCGAAGCGCCGAGTGGCGTCATCCTCACCGGCCCGAAACAGGGCGAGGAATGGGAAAAATTCCGCACCACCTCGGACGATTACCGGATGGAACATCTGCGCCGCACCGATTGGTGGAGCGACCATTTCGACAGTCCGCTGTTCTTCATCCTGACGATTGGTGACTATGTCCGCACGACCGGCGACGAGACCGTCGTCGCCCGCCATTGGCAGACGGTAAAGGCCATCTTCCGTCGTTACCAAGGCTTCGACACCGCAGGCAATGGCTTGCCGGTCAAGCCGCGCCATGACCGCGACTGGGCGGACAATGTCTATCGTCACGGCTATGTGGCCTACGATCTCGGCCTGTGGATCGGCGCGCTCGATGCAATTGCTGCCTTCGGGAAAAAGCAGGATGCTGCGCTTGCCGAAGAAGCGGCTCAGACCGCCATCAAAGCACGGGCATCTCTGGATGAGGCGCTGCTGACGTCGCAGGGATGGTATGCCGATTATGGCACCAAGCAAGATTTCCTCGAAGATCACCTGACGCTGGATAGCCTGACTTTGCTGCGGTTCGACGCGGTCTCACCAGAGCGCGCCCGCTTTATTCTCGAGCAGGCCGCTGAACTCCTGGAGACGCGCAACAACGACCGCCAGCCCTATGGAGACTGGGGCGTGATGTGCGCCTGGCCGCCTTTCAAACGCATTAGCGATACCCGCGCCAAATCGGCCTTCGCCTACCGCTACCACAACGGTTCGGACTGGCCCTATCTCTCCGGGCTCTATGCCGAACAAAGATTGAAATACGGGCTGGACGGCTGGGATTATCCACTGCTACGCTGGTGGCAGACCAGTCTCGACAATGGCTGGATCGGCTCCGTCGAATATTTCTCGCCCCCCTTCGGGCGCGGCTCTTTGTTACAGGGCTGGACCGGCATGCATGCCGCAGCCATTCTGGAATACCGGCAGCAGGTGGAGGCGGCGATTGCTTCCGGCGCTACCGTTTAAAGCGGTCCAGACCTAATAGAATTCGACGGCAGCGGGCGAGATTGAGAAATCTCGCCCGTTTTGGCTTTTGGACGCCATACCGAATTCGGTAGTTTCAGCAACGGCTTAACATGTGAATGCTCAGGCGCGGCCATCCGGCGGGCGGCAACGGCTCCGCGTGACTTCATCAATACATTGACAGCAAGTCGCATACTAACATATTACTCCTCACGGGAGCACCTTTTCGAGGGTGGAAATATGGGAGGTCCGCATGGTCACGATCAATAGAAGAACCTTTATGGGCACGGCCGCTGGTGTCGCCGGCCTGAGCCTGATGCCGCGGTTGGCTGGCGCTGCGCTAAAGCAGCCAGCAAGCCCGGTCACCATCACCGTCGCCGACGTCGCGGGCAATCTGGCGCTGACGCAGGGCATGTTCGAGAAATATGCCGCCGCCAAGCCGCAATGGGTATCGCGCTTTGCCTTTACCAAGGCCCCTGCCCCGGAACTGCCGTCGAAGCTCAAGGCGCAGCAGGCCGCAGGCAAGGTCGATATCGACCTCGTTCTGACCGGCACTGACGCATTGGCTGCCGGCCTCTCGCAAGGGCTGTGGGTTGATCTCTCCGCCCACAAGGCCGACCTGCCGGATCTGGAAAAGATCCTTTTGCCGCAGGCCTTCAAGATGCAGGCGCTGGCCAAGGACCAAGGTGTTGTCGTCACCTATTATCCGTCCGGCCCGCTGATCGAATATATGCCTGACAAGGTCAAGCAGGTACCTGGCACCGCCGAGGAACTGCTGGCCTGGACCAAGGCCAACCCGAAGCGCTTCATGTATGCCCGTCCTGCCAATTCCGGCCCGGGCCGCACCTTCCTGATGGGCCTGCCCTATCTGCTCGGCGACAAGGATCCGAAGGACCCGGTCAATGGCTGGGCCAAGACCTGGGATTACCTCAAGGCGCTCGGCGAGAATATCGAATATTACGGCACCGGCACCACGCAGGTGATGAAGGAACTCGGCGAAGGCACCCGCGATATCGTCGTCAGCACCACCGGCTGGGACATTAATCCGCGTGTGCTCGGTATCGTGCCTGAAGAAGCCAAGGTAGCGACGCTCAAGGGCTTCCACTGGGTCACCGACGCCCATTACGCCGTCATTCCGAAGGGCGTGTCCGACGAAAAGCTCGCCGTGCTCCTCGACGTGATCAACTTCATCCTGCAGCCGCAGCAGCAGGCAATTGCCTTCGACGACGGCTATTTCTATCCGGGTCCGGCGGTCAAGGACGTGACGATTTCCATGGCGCCCAAAAAGAGCCAGGACGCGATCTCTGAATTCGGCCGCAAGGAATATGACGGCTGGATCGCCAACAACCCGCTGGAAGTGCCGCTCGATCCGGCCAAGATCGTCGATGCTTTCCGCATTTGGGATGAAAAGATCGGCGCCGCCAAGGGCTGAGCGCCATCCACTTCAATTTGCCCCGCCGCGGCTGTCGTGGCGGGGCCTATACGCATCATCCCCGCTACATTTCTCCCGGATCTCAGGCGGCCAGCCATCAAGATCCGGGACGGCTTGCCTATTTTATTTCGCAGACAGGAGATTGCCTTGGTCTCGCCAGCCCCTCTATCGACGCCACCAGTTGCCCAACCCAAACAGGGGGCGAAGCTTGAGCTTGTCGGTCTTCGCCGCGCCTTCGGAGCCTACAAGGCGCTCGATGGTATCGATCTCGCCATCGAGCCCGGCGAATTTATCGCCCTGCTCGGCCCTTCCGGCTGTGGCAAGTCCACGGCGCTGAACTGCATTGCCGGCCTGCTGCCGCTGACCGGCGGCGAGATCAGGGTCGGCGGCCAGCGCATCGACCAATTGGAGCCGGAAAAGCGCGGCTTCGGCATGGTGTTCCAGAGCTATGCACTGTTTCCGCATATGAGCGTGCGCCGCAATGTCGGCTTCGGTCTTGCGATGCAGGGGATCAAGGGTGCGGAGGCGGATCGCCGCATCGAGGCTGCTCTCAATCTCGTCCGTCTCGGCTCGCAGGCGGACAAACTGCCCGGTCAGCTCTCCGGCGGCCAGCAGCAGCGCGTCGCCATTGCCCGCGCCATCGTCATCCGTCCGCCCGTGGTGCTGATGGACGAGCCGCTCTCCAATCTCGATGCAAAGCTGCGTCTGGAAATGCGCGCCGATATCCGCGCCATCCACGATCAGATCGGCTCGACCACGATTTACGTCACCCACGACCAGGACGAGGCGCTGTCGATGGCCGACCGGATCGTGGTGATGAGCCAGGGCCATATCCGTCAGATCGGTACGCCCGAAGATCTCTACATGCGCCCCAACCACGTCGATGTCGCCGATTTCATGGGCTTCCGCACCAGGGTTGCCGGTCGGATCACCGCCGTATCCGGCGATCAGGCCCAGATCGATGCGGCAGGTGCTACGATCACAGGCACGATCCGCGAGCCGGTCTCTGTCGGCGATCCTGCCGTGCTCAGCGCCCGACCAGAGGATCTGATCGCGGTTGGCGATGGCAGCGGTATTCCGGTGACTGTCAAATCCATGGAATATCGCGGCCGCGCATTCTTTGGTGCCGCCGAGGCACACAACGGCGCGGAAGTGCATTTCCGCTCCGATAGCCTGCTGCCGCGCGGCACGGCCACCAGCGTGCGCCCGGCCGAAGGCCGCGCCCTGATCTTCCGGGGTGACGCATGAGCGACACATCTCTGCGCGTCAGACTTGCGGCCAAGGGTCTCGACGGCACGACACTGATGGTCGTTCCGGGCCTTCTCGTCATCCTGGCTCTGTTCATCTACCCCTTCGTCTATGGCGTGATCGACTCGCTGACGCCGTCGGAAGGGGCCTGGTACACGAATTACGTCACGTTCTTCACCGACCAGTTCCAGTATCGCACCATTGGCGCGACGCTTTGGCTGGCGCTGCCGGTCACTATCGTCAATCTGGCGCTGGCGCTGCCAATCGCGTTTCGCGTGCGGTTGATGACCCGCCAACGGCTGTTGACCACCATTCTCGTGCTGCCGGTCACGCTCGGCACGGTGTTCATTGCCGATGGCTTGCTGACCTTTCTCGGGCCACAGGGCTGGTTCAACCGCACGCTGATCCTGATCGGCATTCTCGATACGCCGATCAAGCTCACCAACAATTACTGGGGCGTGTTTGCCTCGTTGCTGATTTCGGGCTTTCCCTTCGCCTTCCTGCTAACGCTCTCCTACGTGACAGGCATCGATCCGGCCATCGAGCAGGCAGCGGCCACGCTCGGCGCCAATGCCCGCCGGCGGTTTACGAAAGTGTTCCTGCCGCTGCTGGTGCCGGGGCTTGCGGTTACCTTCTGCCTGTCCTTCGTCCAGGCGTTTGCAGTCTTTCCCTCAGCCGTGCTGCTCGGCGCGCCGGCGGGACCCACCAGAGTGATCTCGATTGCCGCCTATCAGGCTGCCTTCGAGCAATATAACCACTCGCTCGGGTCAGCCATCGCCATCATCATGGGCATCGTCGAACTGTTGATCGTCGCCGCCGTGTTGACGCTGCGCTCCTTTTTCTATCGCGGCCCCGTCGCCGGAACGAAAGGATAATCCATGATCCGCGATCAAGGCCTCGGCTCGAAACTCTGGCGCACCGGCGTCTGGGCGCTTGCCATTCTGTTCATCCTCAACCTCGTCGCAGTCATCGCGTCTGTCGTTGTCAATTCCTTTGCCCGGCGCTGGCTCGGCACCTGGCTACCGACCGGCTGGACCACGCGCTGGTATTCCGATGCCTGGGACGAGTTTCAGCTGTCGAGCGTCGTCAGCGTTACCTTCCAGATTACCTTTACCGTGGTGATCATTTCCGGCCTGCTCGGCGTCATCACCGCTTACGCGCTGGCAAGGCGCGAGTTTCCCGGCAAGCGGCTTGTGATCCTCACCTTCCTGCTGCCGCTGCTGGTGCCGCCGCTGACCTACGGTATTCCTCTTGCGACCGTTCTCTACAAGGTCGGGCTTGGCGGAACGTTCTGGGGCGTGGTGCTCATCAACCTCGTACCATCGCTGCCCTTTGTTATCCTTGTGATGATCCCCTTCATCGAGCAGATCGATCCGCGCATCGAGGCCGCCGCCCGGGTGTTTGGTGCCGGCACCTGGAGCCTGTTTATCCGCATCCTCTTCCCGCTGCTTTTGCCCGGCATGCTGGCAGCGCTGCTGCTGGTGCTGGTGCGCACCATCGCCATGTTCGAGCTCACCTTCCTGATTGCAGGCCCAACCACGCAGACCCTGGTCGTTTCCCTCTACTATGCCGTCTTTGCATCAGGGGTACGGGCCTCGCAGTCCATCGATGCCATGGCCGTGGTCTATATGGTGACGACACTGTTCTGGCTGGTTATCGCCCTGCAATTCGTCAGTCCGACCCAGATTGTCGCCCGGGCAAAACAGCAACCGGCAGCCTGATCGCAGGTATTTATTCTGCGGCAGCAACTGACGGGCGCCAGACCGGCGCCCGTCATCGATCTGCATAAAAAACTTCATCGTGACGTCACGGAAGCGTAGCCGATCCATCACAAATGCCCGTTAGAACCCCCCTCAATTTCCGGGGGTCAATCGGAAGTCTTTTCCTGAAAAGAGGCATTTGCGATGAAAAACTACGCTTTGAAGACGCTGCTTGCCGGCATGTTGGCAGCCACCGCGCTGGGTGCAACACCCGCCTTTGCCGAAAAGGTCAAATTCGAGTTCTGGTACGGCCTGTCGGGCGATCTCAGCGACCGCGTCCAGGAAGCCTGCCATAAGTTCAACGACAGCCAGGCCGATTACGAAGTGGCCTGCGTCTCGCAGAACACCTATGACGCGACACTGCAAAACACCATTGCCGCCTACCGCGCCAAGAAGCAGCCCGCCATTGCCCAGATCTACGACGCCGGCACGCTGGATATGATGCTCTCCAAAGCATTCATTCCCGCCAAGAAACTGATGGCCGACAACGGCTATAAGATCGACTGGAACAACTATTTCAGCGGCATCGCCAATTATTATGCGACGGAGAAGGGTGATCTGGAGTCCTTCCCGTTCAACTCCTCGACCGGCATGTTCTATTACAATCTTTCGGCATTCGAGAAGGCCGGCATCGACTTCAAGCCAGACACCTGGGAACATGTCGAGGAAGCCGCCCGCAAGCTGAAGGCTGCCGGCTATGATTGCCCGCTGGCCTTCAATTTCGATCCCTGGACCATGCTGGAGCAGTATTCGGCCATCCACAACCAGCCGATTGCCAGCGAAGCCAATGGCTACAAGGGTCTCAACGCTCAGCTGGTCTTCAACAAGACCAAGTTCGTCGACCATGTAAAATTCTTCAAGAAGATGCAGGATGAGAAGCTGTTTGTCGTCAAGACCAAGCAGCTCGGCATGGACGTGGTGCCTGCCTTCACCTCGCAGACCTGCCAGATGATGCAGACGTCGATTGCCGACCACGGCACCGTCGGCAAGACTCTGCCGGACGGCGTCAAGTGGGAGGTCACCATGCTGCCCGTGGACAAGGGCACGGAACGTCGCAATTCGCTGGTTGGCGGCGCCTCGCTCTGGGTTCTCGCCGGCCGTCCGCAGGCTGAATACAAGGGCGCTGCCGCCTTCCTCAACTTCCTCGGCACGCCGGAAATGGGCCAGTGGTGGTCGACGGTCACGGGTTATATCCCCGTCACCAAGACCGGCTTCGATGCGATGAAGGCCAATGGCTTCTATGACAAGGCGCCGTACAAGGGCCGGGAACTGGCGATTGCCAGCCTGACCTATACGCCAACCTCGGAAAACACCCGCGGCATCCGTCTGGGCGGCTTCACCCAGATCCGCATGGAAGTCACCACCGCACTTGAAGCGATCTTTATGCAGAATGCCGATGTGCAGAAGCAGATCGATACGGCTGTCGAGCGCGGCAACGACGTTCTGCGCCGCTTTGAAAAGACCTATGCGGGCCAGAAGCTCGACTGATCGAGTTTCCCCTCTCCGGAGCCTGCCCTGCGGCGGGCTCCTTCTTCTTTTCGCCTTTGACTCGATTGGTTTTCCATGGACAAGCGCTCGGTTTTCAAAAGCTGGTGGCTGCCGACGGCCTTTGCAGCGCCGCAGCTTCTGCTGATCTTCCTATTTTTCTACTGGCCCGCTGTGTCAGTGGTAAAATGGGCCTTCACGCTGGAGCCACCTTTCGGCGGCGCGGCGGAATTCGTCGGCTGGGCCAATTTCGTGGAAGTGTTTGCCGATCCGCTCTACTGGAGTTCGGTCACAGTTAGCCTGATCTTTGCCTTTTGCGGCGCCTCCGTCGCCATTCTGATCGGGCTGGTCCTCGCGCTCGCGGTCGATCGCGAATTGCCCGGCTCAGACCTGTTCCGCTTCGTCTACATCCTGCCGTTCGCAATTGCCGGCCCGGCTGCGGGCATGGCCTTCCGTTTCATTCTCTCCCCGGAACGCGGGCTCCTCGCGCCGCTCAATGCGCTCTACCCAGACTTCTGGAACCCGGCGAAATACAGCGCCCACGCGCTGATCCTCGTCATCATCATCTTCATCTGGAAATGGGCCGGCTATACCTTCATCTTTCTTCTGGCTGGCCTCCAGTCCGTGCCGCGCTCGCTGCTTGAGGCAGCCTCCATGGATGGGTCCGGGCCTATCCGCCGGGCCATCGACATTCAGGTGCCGCTGTTGGCGCCCACCCTGTTCTTCCTGCTGGTGACGATGATGACCGAGGGCTTTGTCGGCTCCGACACCTTCGGCATCGTCGAGCGCACCACAGGCGGCGGCCCCAACCACGGTACGGAAGTCATGGTGCTTCGCATCGTGAACGAAGCCTTCCAGGGGCTGAACTATTCCGGCGCTTCAGCCCAGAGCATCGTCCTGATCGGCCTGATCATGATCTTCACCTTCATCCAATTCCGCTTCATCGAGAAGCGCGTGCATTACAAGTGAGGCGGCGATGATCCAGCGTACTCCCTGGTCGAATGCCCTGACCTATACTTTAATGGTTCTCGGCTTCCTCGTACTGATCGGCCCGTTCATTGTCATCATTTCCGGCGCAAGCCAGACCATGGTGCAGATCAATGCGGTACCCTTCAATTTCGTGCCGCAGGACCAATTCCTGGTCAATCTGAAGACGGCCTGGACCCGCGCCAATCTCGGTACGGCCATGCTCAACAGCTTCGCCATGGCTGTCATCGTTACCTTCGGCAAAGTGGCGCTGTCGGCAATGACCGCCTTTGCCATCGTCTTCTTCCGCACCCGGCTGAAGCATGTCTTCTTCTGGGTGGTATTCATCACCCTGATGCTGCCTTTGGAAGTGCGGGTCGTGCCGACCTATAGCGTTGCCGCAGACCTGTTTCAGCCGTTCAAGCTGCTGATTGGCGCGCTGACAGGTATCGAAATCTCCGTAGACTGGAACCTGCTCAATTCCTATGCCGGCCTGACCCTGCCGCTGGTCGCAACGGCCACAGGCACTTTCCTCTACCGGCAGTTCTTCCTGACCTTGCCGGACGAGCTTGCCGAAGCCGCCCGCATGGATGGCTCCGGCCCGGTGCGCTTCTTCTTCGATATCCTGTTGCCGCTGTCGCGCACCAATATGCTGGCGCTCACCACCATCATGTTCGTCTATGGCTGGAACCAGTATCTCTGGCCGCTTCTGATGGTTACGGACCCGTCTTACACCACGGCGCTGATGGCACTGCGCAGCCTTGTGCCTTCCGACAACGGCACGCCGGACTGGAATGTGACCCTTGCAGGCTCGCTGATCATCATGGCGCCGCCGCTTCTTCTCGTCGCGGTGCTGCAGCGCTGGTTCGTGCGCGGCCTGGTTTCTACCGAAAAATGATCAAGACCAAGAAAGTTTAACCACAATGGCTGACATCCAGATCCGCGACGTCCGCAAATCCTACGGCAAGACGCCGACGCTGCACGGCATCGATCTTGTCTTTGCCTCGGGCGAATTCGTCGTCATCCTCGGCCCATCCGGCTGCGGCAAGTCTACTCTGCTACGCATGATCGCCGGGCTTGAGGACATCACCTCGGGCGAAATCGCCATCGATGGTCGCGTCGTCAACAAGCTCGAGCCGCGCGAGCGCGGCTGCGCCATGGTCTTCCAGAATTACGCGCTCTATCCGCACATGACCGTCGCCGGCAATATCGGCTATGCTCTGAAGGTCGCTGGTGTGCCGAAGGCCGAACGCGAGCGGCGCATCGCCGAGACCGCCAAGATCGTCGGTCTCCAGGATTATCTGGACCGCCGCCCGGCCGCGCTGTCCGGCGGCCAGCGCCAGCGTGTCGCCATGGCACGTGCCATCATCCGCGAGCCGAAAGTGTTTCTGTTCGACGAGCCTCTGTCCAATCTGGATGCCAAGCTGCGCGTCAGCATGCGCGCCGAAATCCGCAAGCTGCATCAGCGGCTGTCGGCCACCTCGGTGTTCGTTACCCATGACCAGGTCGAGGCGATGACGCTGGCGGATCGGCTAGTGGTGATGAACCGCGGCCATGTCGAACAGGTTGGCCGGCCCCTCGACATCTATCACCGTCCCGCCAGCACCTTCGTTGCCTCCTTCATCGGTTCGCCGGCCATGAACCTGTTCAAGACCCGCGTCGAAGTCGAAACAGCCACCGTGCGGCTCGGCGAAGCTATGGTCGACATCGATCCGGTCGCTGCCCATGTGCTGCGCGGTCGCGATATCATCGTCGGCATCAGGCCCGAGCAATGCAGGCTCGCCGCTCCCGGGGAAAAGGGTATTCCGGCGATAATCGAATTCGTCGAGGAGCTCGGCACCGGCCGGATGGTTCATTGCGACATCGCCGGAGAGGCGTTTGCCGTCGCCGTGCCTGAAGAGGCGGAAGTCGCAGCCGGAGATCGGGTCACGCTGACGCTGCCTCTGCAGCAACTGCATTTCTTCGACAGCGAAAGCCAGAAACGGATCGAGCTGTCGCCCGTGCCTTTGCCCGCCCAGCCCAAAACGGCTGCCGGCCTTTCTACCTTGATCCAACCCACTGGAGTTCATTCATGACCGAGATCATTTCAGCCATCGGTTTTTGCAATCGCACTGGTCATGGCGACCTGACCACGCTCGATGCCTCGCTGCGTGAAATCGCCGATACCGGCGCAACAGCCTGCGAAATCGGCATCTACGGCGAGGAAATCGTCTCGGGCGGTCGCATTATCGAGGATCGCACCCAGCGGGTTGCCGACATCGTCAGCCAGTATTCGTTCAAGAAGCTATCGCTGCACGGCCAGATCAGCTCGAATTTCATGGACCGCGAACATCTGCATTTGCAGAAGAAGGTCGTGCGGGCCATGCTGGAACTGTGCAACCGGCTTGGTGCTGGCATTCTCGTCCATCATTCGGGCGCAACCCAGTTGGCCGATGGCGTCAACGGCCCCGATCTCGACAAGATGGAGCGCGAGGCGCTGGCCGAGATGGCCGATGTCGCCAAGGGATATGGCGTGCGTATCGCGCTTGAAAACATCTTCACGACGGAATCCGGGCAATATCGCCAGACCCCGGCGCAGGTGGGCGAAACAGTCAAGGCCGTCGGCCATGACAACCTTGTCGCCCTGATCGACTTTTCCCACGCCTATATCGAATCCACTTTCAAGGGCCTGGATTTCCGCGAGCAACTGCGCGCCATGGCGCCGGTCACCGGCCATCTGCATGTGCATGACAGCTTTGGCCTGCCCTATACGATGAAGGAATTCTTCCATCGGGCCGAAGCAACCGCGCTTGGGATTGGTGACCTGCATCTACCGATCGGCTGGGGCGACATTGCCTGGGACGAGATCTTCGCCGAGCTCACCTTCCTGCCGGACACCACGCTGATCATGGAAATCGGCGCCGAGCGTTTCCTCGACCAGCAGCCCGCCTGCCTCGAGCGCGCCCGCGGTCTGGCGCATCTTGTCAACGCGGCCTGAGAACAGGCAACTTTGATCATCTATGAAGCGTCCCGCTAGCGGGACGCTTTTTTCATAAGCAACCTATTCCTGAGGTTTCACCTGATCCCATATCCGCACGAGATCGGCGACAGAGCGGGCATTGAGCTTGCGCATCAGATGGGCGCGACGCACCTTGACGGTGATTTCGCTGACGCCGATCGCACCGGCGATCTGCTTGTTGAGCAGTCCCTGGACCACCAGTTCCATCACCTCGCACTCGCCCGGCGTCAGTTTTTGCCAAAGCGCCATGAGATCCGCCGAAGACTGAGCCTGCCGGCGGTTCTGGCTGTCGAGTGCGATGCCCTGCTGGATCGCATCGAGCAGGTCTTGATCGCGAAACGGCTTGGTCAGGAATTCGATGGCGCCGTTCTTCATCGCCTTGACCGACATGGCGATATCACCGTGGCCGGTAATGAAAATGACAGGCAGCTTCAGGCCAAGCCGCTCCATCTGTTGTTGGAACTCAAGCCCGCTCTGACCCGGCATCCTGACGTCAAGCACCAGGCAGCCGGGCGCATCGACAAGCGGCGTGGCTAGAAAGTCCTGAACCGAGCCATGCGACCGCACCTGTAGGCCGACTGAGGCCAGAAGATCCTCCAAAGCGACCCGCACCGACAGATCGTCATCCACGACATAGACAATCGGCTCTCCAGCCGTTTCCGTTACAAGACCATCCGTCATGCGCCCGCGTCCTCCGCACCGATCTCTCCTGGTCCGCCACGGGCGTGATCCGCCGCCAGCAGGCTGAACTGCACGACCGTGCCCATACGATGCGCCGAGACAACCGAAATGCGGCCGCCATGAGATTCGACAATCGAACGGCTGATGGCAAGCCCTATGCCCATGCCTGTTTCCTTGGTGGTCCAGAAGGCTTCGAACAGATGATCGAGCGCATTCTGCTTCATGCCGATGCCGGTGTCGGCAACAGCCAGAACGATGGTTCCTGCGCCGTCGCGCGACGTCGAGACCGTCAGCTCCCGCTTGAAGCTCGGGACGCCAGCCATTGCCTCGATAGCATTGAGCAAAAGATTGCTGATCACCTGCTGAATCTGGATCTTATCGGCCATGACAAGCGGCAAATCGTCGGCAAGCGCGATCCGCAGGGCAATGCTATTAATCTCGATCTCGTGTTCGGCAAGACTAAGCGCCTCGACCGTCGCCTCGTTGAGATCGAACGGTTCCTGTTGCGGCGGTCCGCTCTTTGCTAAGCGCCGCACCCGCACGATGACGTCACTTGCCCGCTTCGCGTCAGCGCCAATGCGCTCCGCCGCCTGGCGTGCCCTCTCAACATTCGGCGGCGTATGATCGAGCCATCGGCGGCAGGCATCCGCGCTGGTCGATACCGCCGCCAAGGGCTGGTTGACCTCGTGGGCGATGGAGGCGGTCAACTCGCCAAGCCGCGTCAGCCGCGCCATGCGGGAAAACTGCGCCTGTGCGTCATAGATCGCCGCCTGAGCCGCGACGATCTTCAGCGCGAGATAGGTGGTGATGCCGATGGCGCAGGTGCTGATGCCGCAATTGAACAGCCCGCTCTCGAACGAACCGCGCCGCGTCAAAAACAGGCTCAACACCGTCAGCCCAATGCAGATCAGCGCCAGAACGGCGACGCCGCGCATCGACAGAAAGCCGATGGCGATCAAGATGACGGCGATATAGAAAACCGAGAAGGCGATTTCGAAATTGGTGATTGTATCGGCGGCAAAGATGCAGCCGAGCAGGAACAGGATGAAAACAGCCCGCAGCCTCGGCCGGTTCTGATGCTGGGAAAGCAAAGTGTGTTTCATCGTCAGAAGGTCATTGCTTTCGCTTTGGTACTTTGCGGACGCTTTTCAACGAGCCTCGCGGCGGCAATTCAATCCACCTAGGCCTCGTCTGCCAACCTATCCGGCAAATGCCCGGCAGCAATAGCCCGGGCAGCAAATATACAAAGGTATATCGAGCCTATGCCTAAACCATGGCCGTCTTTCCTCTTGCAAACTGGCACCAGCCAATCCGCCAAACTATAGGATTACCAGGCCTTTAGAGATCGCAGATCGATAGTTAATGGCCGTTCATGCCACCGATTGCCCGATCCTGAAATTGCAGCACCGGCCTTCCCATGCCGGCTCGCGACATAAAGGCTGCTCCCATGATCCATCCGAAATTTGCTCCGCTCGCCATCCGGCGATCCATCCTGCCAAACCACTGGGACCTGATGGCCTTGCTGCTGATCATCGGCGCCATCGTTCTGTTCGTCTATGGCGAGAGGGTTACCTCAGTCCCCCTTTCGGCGCTCGATGCGGCGCCATTATCGCTCGACCCCAGCAATCTGCCGATTTACGCGCTGCGCACTATCCTGCGCATGCTGGCGGCAATCGCGTTTTCGCTGATCTTCACCTTCATCTACGCCCCCGTTGCCGCCAAGAGCCGCCGGGCGGAAATGGTGTTGGTCCCTGCGCTGGACATCCTGCAATCGGTGCCGATCCTGGGCTTCCTTACCTTCACCGTCACCTTCTTCCTCAACCTGTTTCCCGGCCAGGTTATTGGTGCGGAACTGGCCTCGGTCTTCGCGATCTTCACCAGCCAGGCCTGGAACATGACGTTCAGCATGTACCAGTCGATGCGCAGCCAGCCCAAGGACCTGGAAGAAGCCACTCGCAGCTTCCAGCTCAGCGGCTGGCAGCGGTTCTGGCGCCTCGACGTGCCCTTCGCCATGCCGGGCCTCGTCTGGAACACGATGATGTCGATGTCCGGCGGTTGGTTCTTCGTGGTCGCCTCCGAAGCCATCACCGTCGGCAATACCACCATCACTCTGCCCGGCATCGGCTCCTACGTGGCGCTCGCTATCAAGGAGCAGAATATCCTCGCGGTGTTTTATGCCGTCATCGCCATGCTCGCCGTCATCCTGCTCTATGATCAGCTGATGTTCCGCCCGCTGGTCGCCTGGGCCGATAAGTTCCGCTTCGAAACCACGACCTCGGGCGTGGCTCCGTCCTCCTGGATGCTCGACCTGTTCCGCAAAGCCCGTGTCACCCGCATGCTGACGGCACCGCTGCAGTGGATCGGCCGGCTGGTCTGGACGTTGCGCCTGCCAAAGCTGCCCCGCTTCGGATCGAAATCGGCAAGCACCACCACCTCCCGCGCCATCGACTGGCTGTGGATCGGGCTGATCGCCGTAGCCTCTGCCTGGGCTGCCTATATCAGCTTCGATTACATGCGCGCCAGTATCGGCTGGTCCGAGATCCCGACGGTGGTGCTCTATGGCTCGATCACCCTGCTGCGCGTCATCGTACTGATGGCGATTGCGACAGTGGTCTGGGTTCCCGTTGGCGTCTGGATCGGCTTGCGGCCGAAGCTGTCCGAAAAGGTACAGCCGCTGGCACAGTTCCTTGCCGCCTTCCCGGCCAATATCGCCTTCCCGGTCTTCGTCGTGGTCATCGTCCATTTTGGCCTGAACGCGGATATCTGGCTGAGCCCGCTGATGATCCTCGGCACCCAGTGGTATATCCTGTTCAACGTGATTGCCGGCGCCAGCGCCTTTCCGAGCGATCTCAAGGAAGCGGCCCGCAGTTTCCACATCAGCGGCTGGCGCTGGTGGTTCAAGGTGATCTTGCCCGGCATCTTCCCTTATTACGTCACGGGCGCCATCACCGCCTCGGGCGGCTCCTGGAATGCCAGCATCGTTGCGGAAGTCGCGAGCTGGGGTGACACGCAGCTGACGACACCCGGCCTCGGCTCCTATATCGCCAATGCCACGACAGCAGGCGATTTCCCACGCGTCGTCCTCGGCATCATCGTGATGTGCACCTTCGTCACGCTGTTCAACCGGTTGGTCTGGCGCCCACTCTATGCCTATGGCGAAAGCCGCCTGCGCCTGGGCTGATGCCCTAAGCCCTGTGGCCGGGGATGACAGACATAACCGGCTGCGTCCAAATTGCTTATCCTATCAGAGGTTTGTTCCCATGCTCGATATCATCGCAAAAGCTCCGCTGATCGACATCGCCCAGGTCTCGCGCTCCTTCCCCAAGGCCAGCGGCAACGACGTCACCGTGCTTGAAAATGTCGATCTGTCCATCAAGGAAGGCGAAATCGTCGGCCTGCTCGGCCGCTCCGGCTCTGGCAAGTCGACCCTGCTGCGCATCATTGCCGGCCTGCTGTCGCCATCATCGGGCAGCGCCAAATATCGCGGCACCGACATCGACGGCCCGCCGCCCGGTGTCTCCATGGTCTTCCAGTCCTTCGCCCTGTTTCCGTGGCTGACGGTTCTGCAGAACGTCGAACTCGGCCTCGAAGCCAAGGGCGTTGACCGCGCCGAGCGCCGTTCGCTGGCCCTTGCCGCCATCGACTTGATCGGTCTCGACGGCTTTGAAAATGCCTATCCTAAGGAACTTTCAGGCGGCATGCGCCAGCGCGTCGGCTTTGCCCGGGCGCTGGTCGTGCATCCAGACCTGATGCTGATGGACGAGCCCTTCTCCGCTCTCGACGTGCTGACGGCTGAAACGCTGCGCACGGACATGATCGATCTGTGGATCGAAGGCCGGCTCCCGATCAAGTCGGTGCTGATCGTCACGCACAATATCGAAGAAGCGGTGCTGATGTGCGATCGCATCCTGGTCTTCTCCTCCAATCCGGGCCGGGTGGCGCGCGAATTGAAGGTCGACCTGCCGCATCCGCGCAATCGGCTCGATCCGGTGTTCCGTCAGTTGGTCGACAGCATCTATGCGCTGATGACCGCTCGTGCCGAGCCGCGCCTGCCCGCAATGGACGGCATTCCCGGCACCGGCATGGGCATGGTGCTGGAACCGGTCTCGACCAACATCCTGTCGGGCCTGATCGAGGCTCTGGCCGGTGCACCCTACAATGGCCGGGCCGACCTGCCGGTTCTCGCGGGCACGCTGCAGCTGGAAGCCGACGAGCTGTTCCATCTCGGCGAAGCGCTGCAACTGCTGCGGTTCGCACATCTGAGCGAAGGCGATCTGGTGCTGACAGAAGCCGGCACCCGCTTTGCCCATATGGAAACCGATGCCCGCAAGCGGTTGTTTGCCGAGCATCTGGTTACCTATGTGCCGTTGATGGGCCTGATCCGGCGCGTGCTCGACGAGCGGCCGACCCATACGGCACCGGCCGCCCGCTTCCGCAACGAGTTGGAGGACTACATGAGCGAGTCCTATGCCGATGACACGCTGAAGACCATCGTCTCCTGGGCGCGCTATGCCGAGCTGTTCGCCTATGACGAACGTACGGAAATGTTCAGCCTGGAAAATCCTGAGTAAGCCAAACGAAAGGACGGCGTCTGCCGAAAGACAGACGCCGTCTTTTCTTGTCACAGTGCATTCGCCTGAGGCGGCGTGCTAATCAAGGATTGCGACGGCACGGCACCAGCCAGCCGATCCGCCCTTGATCTTGACCGGCAGGCAGGACACGGTGAAGCCATTGCCCGGCAATTCATCTAGCTTGGTAAGCTTTTCCATATGCATGAAAATGCCTTCGCGACCGGCCTTGTGACCTTCCCAGATCAGGCCGGCATCGCGCGTTTCGGCAAAGCGCTTCGCTGTCACGGGGAACGGCGCATCCCATGACCATGCGTCGGTGCCGGCGATGTGGATGCCCTGGCTCATCAGCCAAAGCGTCGCCTCCCGGCCAATGCCGCAGCCGCGGCCGAGATAGTCGGGACGTCCGTAGGCGGCACCGGCCGCCGTATTGATCAGCACGACATCGAAGGGCTGCAGCGTGTGGCCGATGGCTGCAAGCGCGGCGCGAAGGTCGGCTGAGGTTGCGACATGCCCATCCGGGAGATGGCGCAGATCAAGTTTCACGCCTGGGCGAATGCACCAGTCCAGCGGTACTTCGTCGATCGTCCAGGCCCGTTCGCCACCGTTCATGGTCGAGGCGAAATGCCAGGGCGCATCGAGATGCGTGCCGCAATGGGCGGTAAGATTGAGCTGTTCGACAGCCCAGCCTTCGGCGCCAGGCACATCTGCGATATCGAGACCGGGGAAAAACTGCAGGACTTCCTCGGTACCTTCGGCATGGCCGGAATAGGTTATCTTGGGCCCAAGGCCCGGCGGATCCGCCGGCACGTCGTTTTCGATTGCAACGGAAAGGTCGATGATCTTCATCACGGTTCTCCTGAAAGGGCAGCTTTGGCAAGGGTTTCGAGATCGGCATCCGCCTTGAAGCCGAGCGCCAATGCCTCACTGGCATCAAGCGGCGGCATGGCGCCAAACAGCTGGCGCAACGTCTCATCCGAGCCCCATGTCACGTTCGCCGGCCTGCCGATATAGTGGGCAACCGCCACGGCAACCTCACCAGTCGTAGCCACCAGAGCCGGCGGCTGGACAAGTGTCACGCGCCCGGCTTCTAATTGAGCAGCATTTAGCAGCAAATCGACCGCCGCCCTGCGCGATACCCACCAGCAAACGCTGCTTGCAGGCACTGGACATGCATAGGCTTCGCCGGCGGCGATGCGGTGAAACAGCAGGCTCATAAAGGCTGAGCCATGGCCGCTCTCGGTCTGCGGTCGCGCAACGATGCCAGGGAAACGCAGACTGATTGATGACAATACGCCGCGCCGCGCCATGTCTGACAAAAGATATTCCGTCATCAGCTTATGCGCGCCATAGGTTAAGTCAGGCGTCGTGCGGGTATGGATTGTCACTGCGTCGTTGCCCAGCGTTCCATAGACGCCAATCGACGAGGCAAACACGAAGCGGGCGCCTGGGCGCCGCTCCGCAACGGCCGTTGCAAGCGCGATAGGTGCGAGCAGGTTAGCCTTCTGGCCAAGCGCCTGTTCGCGCTCGGCAAGCCCGCCCGGGACGCTGGCGAGGTGAAAGACTAGGTCGAAGCCCGGCTCCAGCAGTGTCTCCAGAAAGGCTGGATCTGAAAGATCACCGGCGCTCTGGTCAACACCAGCAAGCGCCGGCTCGGCAAAAGCGCGGTCTGTCAGAACAAGCTTTTCAATTGGAAGGGGCGCCAGGGCAAGCCGGGCTGCAAGGCCCCTGCCGAGAAAACCATCCGCTCCCGTTACCAAGACGCGCATCAGGCTTGAACCACCTTCTGGTCGATGACGCCAAAGGGCGTCGAACCATCAGGCATGCGTGCCTCCATCCGCACCCGGTCACCCCAAGTCAGAAATGGCGTGCGTGCCTGGCCCTGATCAAGCAGCTCGATAACCCGGATCTCCGAAATGCAGGAAGAGCCGGCAGCACGGTCCACGTTTGATACCGTGCCTGACCCGACGATCGTACCCGCCGAAAGACGGCGGCTGCGCACGCAATGAGCAATGATCTGACCGAAGGAAAAATGCATTTCCTGGCCGTTCGCATCGCCGACACGGCGACCGTTGATCTCGACATGCAGTTGAAGAGCGACCCGGCCCTCCGCCCAGTGGGGACCAAGTTCATCCGGCGTGATGGCAACAGGCGCAAACGAGGTCGAAGGTTTCGCCTGGATAAACCCGAAGCCGCTGCGCATTTCCTGAGGACCGACTGCTCGCAACGACCAATCGTTGATCTGTACGATCAGTCGCACCTGCTCAAGCGCCTTGTCGGCCGTCGCCCCCATCGCAACGGGAGCCAGAATGACACCAAATTCACCTTCCATGTCGATCATCATCGCATCATCGGGAAACTCGACATCGGCAAGCGGACCGCGAAAGTCGTCGCTCGCACCCTGATAGACCAACGGAATAGTTTTAACATCCGGCTTGGGCGGATGATTGAATGCCTTGTCCATCAGGTCGCCGTGATTGAGGAAAGCGGATGCGTCCAGCCATTGCGGTGAGCGAGGCATGGGGGCGAGACACCGCTCCGGCTCGAAACGAGTGGCGAAGGGTTCGGTATGATTGTTCAGCCGCTCATAAACCTCGGCAAGACGGGGCGCGACAGAATCCCAATCTTCGATAGCCGCCAGCAATGAGGAGGCAATGCCAGTCGCCGGCACCGCGCTTCTGAGGTCACGCGAGACGATCCACAATTGACCGTCGCGGCTTCCGTCGTGATAGGTTGCAAACTTCATAGTGATCTTATCCTCTTGAGGTTTCGGCCTGAGAAGCAGGACTGCAATCCCGATAGGACAGACGCGAAAATCAATGATCAACTCGTCACTACCATCGGGACGAGGCTTAACAGAGCGATGGCGCCAAACCTGCCGGCTTAACGACCATTCAGGCTTTCCGCGATCGCGGGATCTAAGACGCCGGAGACCAGAATAAACAGCATCCGGCAGGGCTTGCCGGATCGGTTGGCCCAGGCGTGGTTAGTGCCGCGCTGGATCACCACCGAGCCGGGCTTGAGGACCATTTCGCCATCATCGACAACAAGGGTCATCTCCCCTGTTATGACGATGCCGTAATCCAAAGACTTTGTGCGATGCATGAGCGGATGTGGCGAATCTTTGCGAACCGTCGAGGCAGTCTCATCACCAATCTGCTCAAAGGCGGCGCTCATCCGTCCAGCACCCTTTTCCAGAAATTCCTCCGTATCCGGCGGAATATCGACGAAGCGCATGCGGGTGCCACCGGGCGGTGGAAGCAGGGTCAGCGGGCCAAGCGTCGGATCGGCGCCATTATCGAGGACGGCGGGTGTGGAACCCGTCGACCAGACTTCGTGAAAAAACGTGCCGGGAATGGCTGCCAATTCAACCACGGTCGGCAGAGGGCCGACCTGACTGAGGATGGCGCGCCCGTCGGGGGAATGGCCGGTGACGACACGGGTGATCGCAGGCAACTGCGTCATGCTGCTTTTGCCTTAGTAAAGAACCCGATGGAGGTGAACCCAAACACGATTGCAGCGATACCAAGCGCGGCATAACCGAAATTCTGCCCGAGTGCACCGCCGACAATTGGACCGAGGGCGGCACCAACCATCAGCATCGCCGGCGTCGCCGCGACAGCCCGGCCAGTGGGGTCAAGCTTTGCGAGATGCCCGAAAACGAAGTTATGGGTGAAGATCTGCACGGAGACGAAGACTGCCGCGGCGGCTGCCCAAAGTGGAAAAATAGTCGCAGACGTAACGATCAGGGCGAGAACAATCTGTATCAGCGGGCCGACCTGCGTGACAACGGTTGCCCGCACCCGGGTCTGAAGAACGGCAGCGAGAGGCGACGGGAAGATAAAATTGACGAAGCCCAAGGCGATCAGGACGGCAAGCACATTCTCAGGCGAAAAGCCACGATCCTTGCCGATGACTTCGACAAAGGAAAATACCATGGCCTGATTGAAGGTCATGATGCCGATACCGAAAATCGTAAGCCACGTCGCACGGCTGAAAGGCGTTTTTTCCGGCTCTGAAGATGGGTCTGGATTACGGAACATCAGTCCGCAGGATACCGCAGCAATAGTCATGATCAAGCCGAAGACCTGGAAGATCACCGCACCGCCGAATTTGATCAGCAATTGTGGGATGACCCCGAGCAACAAGATGGCAAACAGACCGAGAGCGACGCCGGCTATGGCATAAAGCCGATGGGGGTTAGACGACCGCCCAATCGTGCCGTGAACCATTGATAGGGCAACCCCGATCGCAAGACCTGCTACGAAATGGAGCAGCGCCAGCATAACGAAACTGGTCTCCATCGAAGCCGCCCAAAAGGCGGCCGATGCCGCCGCAAAGCCGACGAAAGCCCAAAGCCGCTGGTTCATCTCGTTAAACCGCGATGCGACAGTGATGCTGGCGGTGACCGCCCCCACCAAAAACAGCGTAACAATAGCCCCGGCTTGCTGAGGGCTGAATGCATACCGTTCTACCAGCGCACCGACCCAAATGGGCAATGTGACGAGATCCAGCATGCCGCAAAAATTGCCGATGATGAGGGCAGCAGATCCCGCGAGCCCGAATTTCTGTCCAGACATTTATACTCCTCCAATTTGTTAAAACGCTGGCCAGTGCAGGCAATCTCCCAATCGCCGGCGCTGCTCCTATTGATCAGATGGCTTCCGCCAGAGTCTTCATGGAGACCTTCATGATCGAAGCGTGCTCTTCGTGGCTACCGTTGTGGATCTCGATATCCGCGAGCTTGCCGGAGTTTTCGACCACCATCCGGCACCGCTCCCAACGGCGCGCTTCGAAGGCCGCCAGGGACCCATTGAGGGTACTGCCCTTGGCAAGCTCCTCGGCCAGAACCATAGCATCCTCGATGCCGATGCAGGCGCCAGCCGCCAGATGCGGGGTGGTCGCGTGAACCGCATCGCCAATCAGCGCGACACGGCCTTCGTACCAGGGCCGAGGCAGCAGCATCTGCTCGAGCGGGCGATAGACGATCTGGTGCTCAGAGGACAGTTCGGAGGCAATTTTACGAATGGTCGGAGACTGGAACCGAAGGAGCAGCTCGCGTAGACGCTCGACAAAGGTTTCCGGCGCGATGAAATCGTTCGTCGGGCGATCTTCGGTCAGAAACAGATACACCTGGTCTTTATTGACGCAGTTTAAGCCAACCTTGACCCTCGGCCCCATCCACATGACAACCGTGTCAACGTTTTCCGGCTTCGGCAGAACGGCACGCCAGACAGACTGCCCGATAAAACGGGGCTTCGGCGCATTTGGAAAAGCCTTAGCGCGAACGGCCGAATAGAGCCCATCGGCACCGATGACGAGATCGTAAATGCCATGGCTCCCGTCGCTGAACGTGACGCGTGCGCCATTTGCTTCCTCGACGATATCGGTGAAGGTGACACCGAGCCGGATCTTCGTGGAGGAGGACTTAACCGCCTCGGACAGAATTTTGGCCAGCGCCGGACGCATGATGCCAGCACCGCCGGGAATGTCTGGACCTGCAACGCGTGGCGTTGGAAGCGTCACCAGGACAGCATCGTCGGGTCCACGGATCTCGACACCATCGCTGGCATTTCCCTCCTCCATGAAACGATCGATGAGACCGAGTTGGTTCAGTACTCGCAACGTAGAGCCATGCAAACTGATACCGGCACCATAAGAGCGCCAACCCGCGTCGATCTCGACCAGATCAACCTGAAAGCCCTGCCGGGAAAGCTGCAGGGCCGCGGTCATGCCTGCAAAGCCGCCGCCGATCACCAATATGTTGTTTATGCCGGAATTCATTGTTTTTCCTCCTGTGCAGCGGCGGCGACGAAAACGTCACCCTCCTCGCTCACTGCAATGTCAACGCGTGTCAGTCTTTGTCCAAGGCAGGGGCCGAGCACGCAGTCCCCCGTTTCCATGTCAAACAGAGCGCCATGAGAATGGCAGGCGAGATGGGTCTTTTCGCCGTTCAAATAGGCATCTGTCTTCCAAGCCATCGGCGTGCCCGTGCTGTAGTGGGGGCAAGAATCCAGCCATGCATGCAGGGCTCCGCCACGCCTGAGCACAATTATTTTGCGCCGAAAGTCACCAACCGGGGCGAAGCCTTTTGCTTCGCCCTCGCCGATAGCGTCCTGCCTGCAAAGATAGTGGAGAGGCGACATGAGCCCTCCCCTCTGTTCAGTGCTTCGCGCCAGGAGGCGGTCCGCCCGGGGCCCATTTTTCTTTAAGCTCGAACAGCACGATCTGTGAGGCTTCCGGACCATTGGGAGCTTCACGCGCGACCCAATTGTCGTCGTGTTTGTCCATGTCCGCGTCGTACTCGATATGGCAGCCCATCGGGCTGTTGAAATACCAGAACCAGTTCGATCCGAATTTATGCCGGCCCGGCCCCCAGAAACTCTGGTAACCTTTCTTGACGAAGCGGGTGCCGGCAACCATCAGCTCGGTCGGTCCGCCCATGTGGAACGCCAAATGCTCGATGCCCTTCATGTAATCGGGCGTGCGAATAAAGAATAGCGTATGGTGATCGTCATTGGCCTTGGGACGCAGGAACGGTCCCGCACCGGTCAGAATGTCGGTGACGACAAAGCCTAGGCGCCGACAATAAAAGTCCGTCGCGATCTCGATATCAGGCACAAAGAGCACCACATGGCTCAGGGTGCGCGGCAGAGCCGGCATTTCTTCCCACACACCGAGTTCGTTCGGCTTGCGCTGTGCAGGCGCACCCGGCGCGTTGATCTTTTCAGCAGGCATGTCGAGTTCACGGCGGGTTGTCACCTGGAATTTCAGCTCGAAACCGTGATCGTCCTTCAGCTCGATCGAGCCATCTGCAAGGCGATTGACGCGACGATCCTTCGACAACTCGGTCTCGATCGCATCCAGATCCTCCGAGGAACGCACGCCGTAAACCTGCTGGCGCAGCATATTGGAGGTCGGCAGCGGCGCGGGCAGAGAAGGGTCGGATTTGTGGCGGATAACGATGCCGGTACCGTCCAGCGTCTCAAACCGCCCACCAGCCTCGGTCACGTCAACCGGCTTAAGGCCGAAGTCTGCAAGGTATTCACAACATGCGGCGACATCGTCAACGCCAAAGACGAGATAATCGGGTCCAATGATATTCATGGGACAATCCTTTCTTTTACGAGGTCTTTACTGACCTGCGTGGAGAATAAATTTGCGAGCGCCCGTCAGGCAGAACGCCGCTTCTTCGGAGGTATTACGTCGCTGAATGGCGTCGCGGCTGGCCCGGGAAAGACCAAGGCGGCGACTTCATCTGGAAGCCACGCCTCGATGGCCTGGACCGGGCGGTGTCACAGCGACGCACGGCATGCCTGACCAAGGCCAGATAACCAAGCACCACCGCACCATGTACTTCGAACACATGGCAGGGGGTCTCGACCACGCGACGCCCAAGGCGCCTGCGGTCGCAAATCAACCCGGTTGTCATGCATTTTCCTTAGCAGACAGGCGACCGCCGAGTGTTTCCGCTACCCAGTCGGCGATATAAGCGCCGGCATTTGCCGAATTGTCGAAACTCGAATGCTGGACGCCGCCGGTGCGCTCATCAAAAATCTTGAGTTGGCGCCGCGGGCTGTTGATCAACTGGTCATAGGTGGCATGGGCCCAATGCAGAGGGATCTGGCTGTCCTTTTCGCCGTGAGTGACGAGGAAAGGCACGCGAATCCGGTCAAGGATGCCGTCGAGATGGACTTTTTCAGCTATCTGCATGAAATCGTCCATATCCTTGGCGCCCCAGACCCACATAACGTGGCTCCAGTAATGCGGGACCGGGAAATTGCCTTCCTTGGCAAGCCGCTTCTTCTGAACGTCACGCCAATCGTGGTTGGAGCCCCACACGACACCGCAAGCGAAGCGAGGCTCGAAGGCCACGGCGCGCGGACAGTAATATCCGCCGAGCGACACACCTTCCATGCCAATCCGCTTTGGGTCGACATCCGGATGCGTTTCCAACCAGTCGACAACACGGCTGGCCCAGTGTTCGCTATCGTAGCGTGCGGTCAAACCCTGAAGGCGCAGCGCTTCCCCAGTGCCCGGCTGGTCGACGATCAGAGAGGCGACGCCGCGCTTGGCGAGCCAGCCCGGCAATCCCACGAGAAATTTCATTTCCTTGGTGCTGTCGAGGCCATTGACCTGAACAAGCAGAGGAGCCGGGCCGGTCACGCCTTCAGCAGGCACGTAGAGCGCTGAGAGATGCTTGCCTTCATAGGGAATTTCCACGCGGCGGCAGCTGGAGCCGGACAAGGAAAGTCCCTTTTCGAACGACTTGAGGAACTTCTGGTAAAGCGCAACCCTGCCTTCGGAGCCATGCGCCAGCAGGCGCTCGGCCGTAAGCATGTAGTTACCGGCGCGGATCAGCTTGTCACCGGCAGATAGCAAGCAGCCGTTTTCCTCATCCTCATCAGCGAGGCTGACAAGCTTGTCGGCCATCTTGATCCAGGTCTCGCGAAAAGCTTGAGTTCCAGCGGCATCCGGTGCCTTGGCTGCCTCTTGCAGAGGCGCGCACATTTCTTCGATCTCACCCATGCGAGCACCCATTTCGATCGATAGATTGACCGAGAGGTTCCAGACATAGTTGGTCGGAAAATACTTAAACATTTAGGGTCCTCGCGCTCGCCTCCTCAGGCGACTTTTCAAAGGGAGAAGTCCGCGGCGAGCCATCCTCCGGCTCGCTGTTTTTCTCCCTGGCCAAGAGGCTTATCCAAGTTCCAACCGTTTATGAAATTGCATTGATGAATAAGTGTATTTGTAAAATAAATACTTCTGCTCTTAAAATTGGTCGCTATCTTGGGAACCGCCTTGGGAGGGGCACGTCAAATGCGTTTTAAAAATCTGGACCTTAATCTCCTCGTCGCGCTCGACACGCTGATCCGGGTCCGCAATGTCAGTCGCGCCGCCGAAGAAATGTTCATCACGCAATCGGCTATGAGTAACGCATTGGGAAGATTGAGAGATTATTTCGATGATCCGCTGCTCATTCAGGTCGGTCGGTCGATGGAACTGTCGCCGCTTGCGTCGTCGCTTGCCCAGCCCCTGCGTGACATCATTGTTCGCATCGAAGCTGCGGTGGTCTCGACCCCATCCTTTATTCCCGAGGAGTCGACAAGAAGCATCAACATGATTGTTTCGGATTATACGCTTTCGACAATCATGCCTTTGTTTTTACGGCATGTTACGGCGCGGGCACCCGGCATGCAGATACATTTCAAGCCGCAGCAAAACTATCCCCATCTTCTGCTCGAGCGCGGCGAAGCCGACCTCTTGGTGGCGCCAAGCGAATTCTGCTCCACCAATCATCCCTCCGAACTTTTACTAGAGGAGCAGATTGTTTGTGTCGTCGACGCCAACAGCCATCTTGCTCAGGGAGCGCTCACGGAAAAGGCCTTTCTCGCCGCTGGCCACGTGGTGATGCAGCCGCCGAATGGCGGCGAGACTTTTGTGCAGAGGGTTTGCGACAAACTGGGCGTAAAAATCCGCGCCGAAGTCTCAACCTTCTCTTTTGGGTCGCTGATGCTACTGGTGAAGGGATCTGACCGAATCGCCATGATACAGCGTAGTTTGGCGGAAAACCTGATAAAGCTTGGCGGCGTTCGGATCATGGAACCGCCATTTTCAATACCGCCCATGCGTCAATGCCTGCAATGGCATAGCTATCGCACCCGTGACCCAGCACTGGTCTGGTTACGGGCGCAGATGCATGAAGCGGCGCAAAAGCGCAGCATCTCCCATCTTGCAGACCTGCAGTTCCTCGCCCACGGCCTGTGAAATTTCCGGGGGCTTGGACCGCCTGCGTGGCGTAGTTCAGCTCTATAAAGGCTCGCAGTGGCGTGAGACCCACGTCACAACGCCGTCGAGAGACCGAAATTCAGCCATGGCGCGGCAGGCGAATTCAGGCAATTCGGCCTGAGCCATAGCGGTGAGATCCTTGCCGGGGAGAAGCTCCAGTGTTGCGCTACAGCCGCCTTCCCGAAGGCCGGCAAGGCAAGCCGCCCAATCCACGGTCTGGGCGAGCTGCGCTGACAGCACCTCAATTGCCCGCTCGCGCGAGCGCACGAAACCGCCGTCAATGCCGGCCAGAACGGGGATAGGCGGATCTTGGAATGTTACCTGCTGCAAGGCACGACGAAACACCGGAACGGCTGATGCCATCAACGGCGAGTGGGATGCGATCTTCACGGACAGCCGCGTCGTATGAGCGCCAGCACGTTCGAGCGCAGGCGCCAGACGCTCCAGATTGGCAGCACTTGTCGCCACGACAAAACGATCCGGGCCATTGCGGATGGCCACCGACGCATCAAACGTATCGCAAAGAGGCGTAAGAACCTGCTCCCGCAGGCCGCGCACCGCCAACATGCCGCCTTCTTCGCTGGACGCCTGGTCCATCGCCTCGGCACGCTGGCGCGCCAACCGGATGACATCGGCAGGCGAAATTGCCCCGGCGCAGCCATAGGCTGCCAGCTCACCAATGCTGTAGCCCGCAATGGCCAGTGGTTGCGCAAGACGCTCACGCAGAGCGGCAAATGCCGCCATTTCCACGGCGCAGAGAATCGGCTGAGCGACCGCATTGTCGTAAAGCCTGCCGGGATCGCTCATGACGTCATGAAGATGTGTGCCCACGACCTGGTAAAAAGCCGAGAAGATTGCTTCGGCAGCGTCATTGCCGCGCAGGCGCTCCAACATGTCGGCGCTTTGTGCGCTTTGTCCGGGGCAGAGAAGCGCGAAACTCATTGTACGCCCTGCCTGTCCGCAAGCGCCTCCAAGCCGTCCAGAAACAAAGTACAGGACAGGAGATCGGCAGCCCCACCGGGCGAAATCCGTCGGTCGCAGAAGGCTCGGTGCAGCCGGACAGCACTGGTAAACCAGCTGGGATGACCGGCGCCGCCTCTGTCCAGCCAGGCACGGCTTTCGCGCTGCACAAAATCCAGCCCATCCCGGCCGGCACGATGCAGGATATTGGTGTCGTTCAGCACGGCGAGGATGGCAAAGAAGGTCTCGGCAAGGCAGGCGTCCTCACCATGGCCCCGCGTCCGTGCCTGTCGCAGGGCCGGAAGCGCCACCATGCGCAGCACTGGGTAGCCGGCGGCGGCTTCTTCTCGTGCGCCCGGCCCACCATGGTTGGCCGTGGCTTTCAAGCCGTTCGAGTGTGGTTGGGCAGGAGTGGCGCCGAGAATGGCCCTGCCCCAAAAAGCCGGGATCGCCAGGCAGATGCTGTTGGCATCCAGCCGCAACCCCTCAGCGGCATGTCGACCGGCTGAAGCCGCGAGCAGGCCGAGATTGAAGATCGCGCCGCGATGGGTGTTGATCCCGCCGGTCGCGGCCATCATCCGCCGTTCCGCTTCGATGCCGAGATCACGCAGAACTGGAAACTCGGCTCCGGCAGCACCCGCCGACGTTATCGCCGGAAAATAGGTGCGCAAGGAAAACAAACTGCGCATGAAGGTCGCCATCGTCATGTCGCTATGGGCGCCATTGTCGACCGGGCTGACCAAGCCGGGTTTGGGGTAAAAGGCCAGTTCGCCATAGAGCGCACGGATCGCAGCCCGTCCAATGACTTGGCTGATACCAGGCGCTATTTCGGTCGAAGATTGAAGTGGCAACGTCTGCGGTACAAATTCCGCCATGCTAGGCTCCAAGTCGATCGAGAACGGTCGCCCGTGGCACTAGGCGCACACCGCCATGCCGCTTTTCCAGCAATTCGTCAGCACCGAACATCAACTCGCGCATCGGCACGGCACAGCCGTCCGGCAACAGAACTTCGCCGTCGATGCGCGGCTGATCATGCGAGGCGAGAACAGCGGCGAGTGCGTCGATCCATTTCAAATCAGAGTTTACGGCCTTGGCAGGACGCAGTACCAGATCAAGATCAGATTGCGGATGTAGATACGTCTCACCGGTCTGCATCTGCCAGGCCAGCGACCCGAACACCGACGCCGCAATGTCGAAGCGGTCGGCTACGGCGAGCACTGCATCAATCGTTGCCGACCAGCTTGCCGGCGCAACAATTCCCGCCTGGTCGAGGGTGACTTCGGGGAAAAGGGCCGCGACGGCTGTCTCATCCACCCATAGCCCAATCCGCTGCTTATCCGGCGTGGCATAGCCCAGCCGCAGCGATGATGGCGGATCATCCGGCTGCGCGGACGCAACCACCAGGCATCCACCGGTATCGATCCATTCGCAGAGCCGCTCCCATGTATGCTCTTCGGCGCTGCAAGCCGGGATCGGCCGCAGGTTGTCGCGCCAACAGGGTTTCAGTGTGACAAAACGATGCCGCTCAGGCCGCATCGCTTTTCACCTTGTCGCAGACGACACGCGCGAGCTTGCGGCCCCCACGGGCCTCGCCATCATGCCGGCGTCGGTCGGTGGTGCCATCTGCTGTATCCTTCAAAGCCCCCTCAAGATGCGCTGAGAGATCGCCGTCCCAGATCGCCTTGACCGCGCCCATCGCCACATAGTTTTCGACGCCGGGGGCAGAGACCGCGCTGTCGCGCGACAGTTCCTCCAGCCGCTCCACCGGGATCTTGGTGACGCGGGACATGGCCGGCAGGTTCATCACCCGCATTTCCGCCTCCGGCAGAGCATAGCAGACATCCGCTAGCAAACCGGACGACAGGAAACCGGCGCTGACCGCCTCGCCATAGACGAGACCGATGATCCGGTGGCCACGGCGTCGGGCGACATCGACGCATTTCGCCAGATGTGCGATATAACCGTTAAGGCCCAGCAATTCGTCGCGTCGGCTCATCTTCTGGCCGGCTGTATCGACCAGAAGCAGGATCGGGCTGCCGGGCCGCTCCTTCATTATTGTGATCAGCGCCTGCGCCATCTGCATGGCAAGATCGATGCCGACATGGGCCTTGTCGCGCGTGCCAACGACGTTGACGACGTGGCCACCCAGCTTTCCCGTCCCCGACAGAAACTGTTCTTCGAGGGAGATCTCATGCCCCTGCGGAAACAACCGGTCCAATACGTTTTCAACGGTCATAGCGAGATCCTCTTGTCGTCCACGGCCTTGAGGAAGGCCTCGGCTTCGAGCAGCGGAATATCTTCGACATGCTCAATCCCCGCCGACTGCCAGATATCGCGTGCATCGGAAGCTGTGCCGAAGCGCTCGACCCGCGCTTTCAGGAAAACATGTTCAGCCTCGATAGCATCGAGATCCAGCGGATCGGCTGGACGCAGCCAGTCGATCGCTGCTGCCCGGAATTCGTCGATATCATCTGAAACAAAGCCTGAAGCCTCGCCGATGATATAGCGGTGCTTGCCGCCCGCGGTGCGCCAGACCAGCGCCCGGTCCGAGGCGTCGAACTCCTCGACTCCCATGGTGGTTTCGATGACTTCAGGACCGGACAGACCAAGCCGGCCCTCTTCCGACATCACCACCGCCGTGCAGAGCCTTGCCGCAATGCCCATGCCGCCGAAGACGCCGAAGCGGCCGCCGTCGAGCACGATGACAGGAATCTGGGCGGCGCGCAGATTAAGAATGGCGCGCATGACTTCGGAGACGGCGATCAGCCCGGCATTGGCTTCATGCAGGCGCACTCCGCCGGATTCCAGCAGCAGCAGGACAGCTTCCGGCCGCTCCGCAAGAGCACGTTCCATCAAGCCTACGATCTTGGCGCCATGCACCTCGCCAACCGCACCGCCCATGAAGGCGCCTTCCTGGGCAGCGACAAGAACAGCCTTGCCATCCAGCAGGCCCTTGCCGACCACCACGCCATCGTCGAAGGCCGCAGGTGAGCCAAGCACTTTCAGATGTGGGCTGACGACGCGGTCCTGCGGCGGCAGAATTTCCTGAAAGCTGCCGAGGTCGAGAAGCCCGTCGATGCGTTCGCGGGCGGTTGCTTCATACCAGGTTCCACTCATCGCTCGCCAGCGCCTCCCCGGCCGCTATAGATTTTCAAGGCCTGATCCAGCCTGAGCGCCACCACGGCGGGCGTTGCTCCGGCATCGTTGATCGACATCCTGATGTTGCCGATCTTCCAGCGCTCGAACACGTCGCCGAGCACCGCCTCCCAGATGCGACCGAAGCCCACGGCCGCCGTCTCGACCTCAATCTGGCAGGCACCGCCGAGATCGGCGGGCTCGATCAGCACTTCGAGATTACCGGAGCCCAACACGCCAGAGATGACCGGCTGATTGCGGGCGGCGAGCGGCATTCCGCCCGCAAATTCGAATAGAAGCTTTTCCATGACGATCACTCACCAGTTGCGGAACCGAGCCGGGGGATTGTAGAGGCCCTTCGAAGCGCGCACGAGGTCCTTCATCGATTTGGCGGCGAGCAGATCGCGGGTCGCCAAGGTAACATCGACACCGAGATCCGCAGCGCGGCGTATGATGCCCCGGTCGCGCAGGTTCTCCACCATGGCCTTGTCGCGGTCGAGGCCGACGGAGGTATAGCCCGCCACGCCTCGAATCGCCTGTTCGCGCTCTTCCGGCGTGCGGCAGAGCAGGAGATTGGCGATGCCTTCCTCCGTGACGATATGAGTGACGTCGTCGCCATAGATCATCACGGGCGGCAGATCGAGGCCGGCGCTTTCGGCGAGTTTCCAGGCATCCAACTCCTCGACAAAGGCCGGTGCCATATGCTCGCGGAAGGTCTCGACCATCTGCACGACAAGCTTGCGCCCCCTCGGCATGGAACCGGTCGAGGCCTCCTGCCCCGCCTTCAACCAGGCCTTCGAGCCATGGCGACGACCGCGCGCATCCGAGCCCATATTGGGGGCGCCGCCAAAGCCGGCGATGCGGCCGAGCGTAGCGGTGGAACTGTTGCCCTGCAGGTCAATCTGCAGCGTCGAGCCGATGAACATGTCACAGGCATAGAGGCCCGCCGTCTGGCTCAGCGCCCGGTTGGAGCGCATCGATCCATCGGGACCGGTGAAGAACACATCGGAGCGCGCCCGGATATAGGCATCCATCCCAAGCTCGGAGCCGAAGCAATGCACGCTTTCGACAAAGCCCGCCTCGATGGCGGGAATAAGGGCCGGATGCGGATTGAGCGCCCAATGGGTGGCGATCTTGCCCTTGAGGCCAAGGCTTTCGGCATAGGTCGGCAGGATCAACTCGATGGCTGCCGTGTCGAAACCAATGCCGTGGTTGAGGCGGGTAACGCCGTATTCGGCATAGATGCCTTTGATCGCCATCATCGCCATCAGAATCTGGATTTCCGAGATCTGTGCGGGGTCGCGGGTAAACAACGGCTCGATATAATGCGGTTTCGGGCTCTTGACGGTGAAATCCACCCAATCGGCGGGAATATCGACACGCGGCAAGACGTCGACGATCTCATTGACCTGGGCGATGACGATGCCCTGGCGAAAGGCCGTCGCCTCGACGATGACGGGCGTGTCCTCGGTATTGCCGCCGGTATAGAGGTTGCCGGCCCGGTCCGCCGCCTGGGCGCAAACAAGGCTGACGCGCGGGGTGAGATCGGTGAAATATCTGCCGAACAGTTCGAGATAGGTGTGGATCGCGCCGATCTTCAGCTGGCCACTACCAAGCAGACGCGCCAGCCGCGCCGCCTGCGGACCGGAAAAAGAAAAGTCGAGCTTGCTGGCAATGCCACGCTCGAACACGTCGAGATGGGTGGGCAGCGACAGCACCGACTGGACGATATGCAGGTCGTGAACCTGAGCCGGATCAAGACGGGCGAGTTCGGCGGCCAGAAAATCCGCCTGTTTCTGGTTGTTGCCCTCGATGCAGAGCCGGTCGCCGGGCTCGATCACGGCGGCAAGCAGCTTACCGATCTCGGCGGCAGCAACCTGTTTGCCCTGGCAGAAGGTGGCGGCGCGGGCAAGCCGCGCCTCCTTGTTCTTCTTCTGGCTATTCCAGTCACGCATGGATGGTTCCTTTATCGTATCCGGTCAGCCCAGAAGGGCCTTGACGGCAAGAAACAGGACGGACGGCCCGAGCAGGCAGCCGAACCCGGTATGAAAGGTTGCGACGAGAGCGCCATAGGGCACCAGCCGCCTATCTGTCGCCGCAAGCCCGGCGCTGACGCCGCTGACGGTACCGGCCAAGCCCCCGAACACCATGGCCGCCTGCGGATTGTTGAGCCGCATCGGCCGAGCCAGCACCGGCGTAAACACCATCACCAATATCGCCTTGACCACACCTGTCGCAATCGACAGCGCGATCACATCGGAACTTGCCCCGATCGCTGCACCCGTGACCGGACCGACGATATAGGTAATCGCGCCAGCGCCAATGGTCGAGAGCGCCACCGGATCGCGATAACCAAAAGCATAGGCAACGCAGACTCCGACGATGAAGGGCAGGACCGTGCCGAGAACCAGCGCCAGGAAGCCGAGCCATCCGGCCTTCTTCGCTTCCTCCACATGCACTTCGCTTGCCGTTGCAACGATGGTGAAATCGCGCATCATCGCACCGCCCATCAGGGCCAGACCGCCGAATTCGGCGATGTCAGCCAAGCCCTTGGCCTTGCCGGTGATCGAGCCGCCCAGCCAGGCAAGCGCAAGCCCGGCCAGCACGGCAATCGCGGAACCAGCGACACGCCCGCCAGTCAGATGCCGGCCCATCTGGTTGGATATCCAGATGACCAAGCCAATAAATGCGAAAGCGGTGACCAATTGTCCTTCGAGGACTGTCTTTTCAATCAGTTGAAACATGGCACACTCACCGCTCGGCCGCTGCATCGTCAACCGGCCCGAATGGGTCGGCAGCAATATGATTGCGCTCAATCACGCGATTGATGACGCCGACGAAGAAGAAGCAGGTCAGGAATGTCAGGACCGCGGCAAGCAGGGCCAAAGGCCCGGATTTAACGGCAACAATGACATTCTGCGTCGAGGCCATGGCTACGACGACAGGAATATACATCGCGGCCCAGAAGGTGACGCCTTTTGCCGTTTCAGGCACATACCAGCCAAGCTTCTGCATGCGGTGAATGCAGGCAATCAGCAGGATCATGGCGATGCCGACGCCCCCGACATTGGCCTTGACGCCGATCAGGATGGCGATGCCCTCCCCAAGCATGACGCCGATGAGATAACAGGCGGCGAGAAGCGCCGTTCCAAAGATAACCATAGTTCCTCCTCCCAGAACCAATTGAATTTATGAAATGCACTGCACCCTTCGTTCGCTCCTCAACGCCGAAATCGAATGCAGTGGCTTTAAAATGTATACGCAACCTATTTTCTGTATACAGAGATAAAAATAGACGGACTGTCAAGGCCTCGCTATTGCTCTGCAGGCCGTGACCGGTCACGTTTCCCTGAGTTTGTGGGATCGCGACCATGCTGATGCCTGTCATGGTGGGGGTAATGAAACCGAGTGAGGCAGTGGGTGCCGGATAATATCATCGATAGCGACAGGGCCTCGCCGTCCCTGTCGGAGCAGTTGCTTGACGCGATAGAAGAGCGGATCGTCATGGGCACCTATCCGCCTGGGACGCGGCTTGATGATGTCGAACTGGCCAAGCATTTCGGCGTGTCACGCACGCCGATCCGCGAAGCGCTCATTCGGCTGGAAACCATGCGGATCGTCGAAAAGACACCGCGCAAAGGCTGGGTCGTAACCCCAATCTCGCCGCAGAGCCTGTGCGAGATGTTCGAGTTCATCTCGGAGCTGGAGGCGCTATGCGGGCGGTTTGCGGCCAAGCGGGCGACCCCGTTCCAGCTGCAGCAATTGCTGACCGCGCATGAGGCCTGCCGCGGTGTCAGCGATCCCGACGATTATTACCGCGCCAACGAGCAGTTCCACATGGCGCTCTACCGGGCGGCGGGCAATGTCTATCTCTTTGAACAATTGTCGGAAATGCTGCGCCGGGCCAAGCCTTATCGGCGGCTGCAGCTCAGGGCGCCAGAACGCATCCGGACATCCTTTGCCGAGCATGAAGCAATCGTCGCCGCCATTCTCGCCAATGATGCCGAAGCGGCGATGGAGCGGCTGCGCGATCACGTGATGCTACAGGGCGAGCGCTTCAACAATCTGGTCCGCTCCCTGAACGACATGGCGAAATCCGGCGCAGGCTCTCGGGTTTAGCGCGCTGGGCGCAAGAAGCAAAAAACCACGCCGCCTTGCAAGGCAGCGTGGTCGTTTTTCACATCGGTTCTGTTTCGTATTATTCGGCGGCGACTGCCATCGGCTTTTCATTGTCCTGGTCACTATCACCGCCGTGCTGGATCAGCGGACGGTTGCCCGTCAGCTTGCGGGTCAGCACGTAGAAGACCGGGGTCATGAATATCCCGAAGAAGGTGACGCCGATCATCCCGGCAAACACCGCAACACCCATGGCTGAGCGCATTTCCGCACCGGCACCGGTCGAGGTCACCAACGGCACGACACCCATGATGAAGGCCATCGAGGTCATCAGGATCGGCCGCAGGCGCAACCGGCTGGCCTCAATGGCGGCACGCACCGGCGTCCTGCCTTCGAATTCCAACTCCCGGGCGAATTCAACGATCAGGATCGCGTTCTTCGCCGACAGTCCGACCAGAACGATCAAGCCGATCTGGGTGAAGATATTGTTATCTCCCCCCGTCAGCCAGACGCCCGTCAAGGCAGCCAGCACACCCATAGGCACGATCATGATGATCGCCAGCGGCAGGGTCAGGCTTTCATACTGGGCAGCCAGCACCAGATAGACCAGCAGCAGTGCCAGCGGGAAAACCAGGATGCCAGAGCTGCCGGCCAGGATCTGCTGATAGGTCAGGTCAGTCCACTCGTAGCTGATCCCCTTCGGCAGAACTTCGCCCGCAATCTTCTCGACAGCCGCCTGGGCCTGCCCGGAGGAAAAGCCTGGCGCCGGACCACCGTTGATATCGGCAGCGAGGAAACCGTTATAGCGGTTGGTGCGCTCCGGACCCGTCGTCGGATCAACCTTCAGCAGCGCCGAAAGCGGGATCATCTGACCGGCGCTAGAGCGGACCTTCAACTGACCGATATCATCAGCCGTGGCACGGAACTTCGCATCCGCCTGCACCCGCACGCTGTATGTCCGGCCGAAGGCATTGAAGTCGTTGACATAGAGCGACCCCAGATAGATCTGCAGCGTCTGGAACACGTCGGTGACAGACACGCCCAGCTGTTCGGCCTTGGCCCGATCAAGATCGGCATAGAGCTGAGGCACGTTGATCTGGAAGCTGGAGAACAGTCCAGCCAGTTCCGGCGTCTGATAGGCCTTGGCGAGGAATGCCTTGGTGGCCTCGTCCAGCGCCTGATAGCCAAGCCCTGCCCGGTCTTCGAGTTGCAGCTTGAAGCCACCTGTCGTACCAAGCCCCTGGACCGGCGGCGGCGGGAACATGGCGATGAAGGCATCCTGGATGGCGCCGAATTTCTGGTTGAGCTGCATGGCAATCGCCCCGCCAGACAGATCGGCCGTCTTGCGCTCCTCAAAATCCTTCAGCGTCACGAAGACGATGCCGGCATTGGAGGAATTGGTGAAACCGTTGATCGACAGGCCCGGGAAGGCGATAGCATGATCGACACCCGGCTGGGCGAGCGCGATATCGCTCATCCGCTTGATGACGTCTTCCGTCCGGTCCAAAGTCGAGGCATCAGGCAATTGCGCAAAACCGATCAGGTATTGCTTATCCTGCGCCGGCACGAAGCCACCCGGCACCGCAGTGAAAAGGCCATAGGTGGCACCCGCCAACACGAGATAGACCACCATCACGATGCTCTTGCGTGACAGCAGGCCGCCGACGCCCTTACCGTAAGCGTTGGAGCTGGCACCGAACGCACGGTTGAAGCCACGGAAAAACCAGCCGAGCAGGAAATCCAGCCCGCGGGTCAACCGGTCCTTCGGCGCATGGTGGCCCTTTAGCAGCAGAGCAGCCAGCGCCGGAGACAGGGTGAGCGAGTTCAGCGCCGAGATGACCGTCGAAATGGCGATGGTCAAGGCGAACTGACGATAGAACTGGCCCGACAGACCTGTGATAAAGGCGAGCGGCACGAAAACCGCCACCAAAACCAGCGCAATCGCGATGATCGGCCCGGAGACTTCCTTCATGGCCTGATAGGTGGCCAGGCGCGGCGACAGTCCGTTTTCGATATTGCGCTCGACATTTTCGACCACGACGATGGCGTCGTCAACAACGATGCCGATGGCCAGCACCAGGCCGAACAGGCTAAGCGCATTGATCGAGAAGCCGAAGGCATACATGACCGCAAACGTGCCGATGATCGAGACCGGCACGGCAATCAGCGGAATGATCGAGGCGCGCCAGGTCTGCAGGAACAGGATCACGACCAGAACCACCAGCGCCACGGCTTCGAGCAGGGTATCGACGACCTTCTCAATGGACGAGCGTACGAATTTCGTCGTGTCGTAGACGATCTCGTATTTCACGCCGTCGGGCATAGCCAGCTGCAGCTCGTTCATGGTCTTCACCACTTCATCGGAAATGGTGATGGCATTGGAGCCGGGTGCCTGGAACACCGGAATGGCGACGGCGGCCTTGCTGTCTAGCAGCGAGCGCAGGGAATAATCGGAGGCACCAAGCTCGACACGGGCGACGTCGCGCAGGCGGGTGATCTCGCCATTGGTACCGCTCTTGACGATAATATTGCCGAATTCTTCCGGCGTCTGCAGCCGACCCTGTGCATTGACGTTCAGCTGCACATCGACGCCCGGAAGGCTCGGGGATGCCCCGATGATGCCGGCGGCGGCCTGAACATTCTGCTGGCGGATAGCGTTGGTGATATCGCTGGCGGCCAAACCATGCTCGGCAGCCTGCTGCGGATCGATCCAAACGCGCATCGAATAATCGCCCGAGCCGAAGATCTGTACCTGCCCGACGCCTGGAATGCGCGCCAGCCGGTCCTTGATGTTGAGGACGCCGTAATTGCGCAGATAGGTGATGTCATAGCGATTGTCGGGCGAGATCAAGTTAACGACCATCATCAGGTCGGGCGAGCTCTTGACCGTAGTGACACCAAGGCTTTTCACTTCCTCAGGCAAGCGTGGCTCAGCCTGCGAGACGCGGTTCTGCACCAATTGCTGGGCCTGGTCGGGGTCGGTGCCAAGCTTGAAGGTGACGGTTAGCGTCATGACGCCGTCAGACGTCGCCTGGCTGGACATGTAGAGCATGCCTTCGACGCCGTTGATCTGCTCTTCCAACGGAGTGGCCACCGTCTCGGCAATCACCTTGGGGTTGGCGCCGGGATAGGTTGCGCGCACGACGATGGATGGCGGCACGACATCGGGATATTCGGAAATCGGCAGCGCGCGCAAGCCGATCAGGCCCGCCACGACGATCAGAACCGATAGCACCCCGGCAAAGACCGGGCGGTCGACAAAAAATCGGGAGATGTTCATTTCAAAGCCCTCTCCGGCGTAAAACAACTCCGTTTCCGGGCAAGACAAAGCTGCCCCGAACAAACGGTCTCGAATGGATGGGATGGCCCTGCCCGGCTATGCGGCCGGGCGGGATAAGTCAGTATCGGTAGGGGTTAGCGCGATGCGGCGAGCTTTTCTTCCGGCTGCGGCACAACCGTTGCGCCGGGCCGGACGCGCTGCAAACCATTGACCACAATGATATCGCCGGCATTCAACCCGCTTTCTACCACGCGCTGGCCTTCGGAAGCGGCACCCAGCTGCACTTGACGATAGTTGACCTTGTTATCGGCACTGACGACCAGCACGAATTTCTTGTCCTGATCCGTGCCGATGGCGCGCTCGCTGACCAGGATCTTGTCCTCGGCCTTCGGCTGGCCCATGCGTACCCGCACGAACTGACCAGGGATCAGCTTGCCGCCGGGATTGTCGAACACGGCCCTGACCCCGATCGTGCCGCTGGCGGCATCAACCTGGTTATCGATCAATTGCAGCTTGCCCTTGATCGGCGTGCCTTCATCGGCCAGCGTGCCGATTTCGACCGGGATCTGGTCGATGGCGGCCAGTGGTCCATCGGTCTGCGGCAGCTGCGAAAGCGCTTGGCTTACCAGCCTTTCGTTGGCACTGAAGCTGGCATAGACGGGATCAACCGATACCAGCGTCGTCAGGACCGAGGCGCTGGAGCCTCCGGCGACGAGATTGCCCGCCGTAATTTCCAGCTTACCGACCCGTCCCGCGACCGGTGCGCGGACCTGGGTGTAATCCAGCTCCAACTGAGCCGATTGCAGCGCCGCACGAGCGGTGGCCGCGGCGGCCTGTGCCTGGGTAAAAGAGTTGCGGCGCTGATCCATGTCGCTTTGCGAAATTGTGCTGTTGCCTGACAGTTTCAGGCCTCGATCCAGCTCGATGCGCGCGAGATCCAGCTTAGCTTCCGCAGAAGCGAGTTGGCCTTCTGCCTGGTCGACGGCCGCCTGGTAGGGCGCCGGATCGATGGTGAACAGCAAGTCGCCGGCCTTGACAAGCGAACCTTCGCGGAAATGCACCGATTGAATGGCACCACCGACCCTTGGCCGAACCTGCACGCGTTCAACGGCTTCCAGACGGCCGGAAAACTGCTCCCAGCGCGTGAAATTCTGGCTCTTCACCGTCGCTACGGTCACCGGCACCGCCGGCGCCTGGGCCGGGCTGGACGCCGCCGTCGCCTGTTGGCTCATCGGCAGTTCAAGAAAGAAAGAGGCGGCTGAAATGGATGCAAAAAGCCCCAGGCCGGCGCCCAAAAGGGCCCAGCGTTTTGTATTCGATGACATTGTCAATCTCCTTGCGGCCCCCACAGACCGCTTTTGATCAATCGGGCTTGGCGACCTCCGGTCGACTGCCGATGTGTTTTACGAATGCTGCGAACTGGAGCGCCAATTCCTGTTGCCAGGTGGGTGGCGCGCCCGGATCGCCGCCGTATATTGATGACCAGCCAAGTCCCGGCGGCAGGACGTGGCGGCAAACGTGAACGCCGGCCTCTTGAAGGCTCTGCGCAAAACCAAGGCCCTCGTCGCGCAGCGGATCATCCTGTGCACTGACGACAAGCGCCGGGGCAACTCCGGCCAGACGCGAACAGAGACGCGGCGCCGCATAGGGGTGGCATTTTCCACCACTCAGATACTGGCTCCATCCCTCACTCCAGCGCCGCTCCATGCCAATCCCTTCGGCTTCGCGAATGGAGCCTGTGCCCATGAAGGGATCGAGCAAGGGCGACAGAAGAACCTGACCGTCCAGCTCATTTGCGTGGTAGTCCCGGGCCTTCAAGGCAATGCCTGCGGCAATATTGCCGCCGGCTTCCTCACCCGCCACAAGCAGCAGAGACTTGCGATCGCCCAGGCCGGCCCGCTTTCGGGACAGGTAAGAAAAGATTGCAAAACCGACTTCCAAAGGGCTCGGAAAAACCGGACCCAGCGGAGCATTGTAATCCGGCACGACCACGATAGCGCCCGTACCGGCAAGACAATCAGCGACCTGGCTGTCGATCAGACCAGTCTGCGCAAAGGCCCCGCCGTGAAACAACAGCACGACCGGCGGCCCCTTGGCATATTCGGCGCCTTGATACACGCGTGCTGGCACCGGCCCGACGGCCAGCTTGTCCAGCACCATGTCCTTCACCTGCACCGACATTAGATTGCTTTCCTGGTTTGCGACCCAAATCCACAGGACATAGCCGCTGACGGGAGGCCGCCTCGCGATCTCCTCTTGTCATCTGAAGCAAAATCTATTGTTATTCGCGCCTGGGAACAAGAATGCTTATATAGACCACACTGTTCGGATTTTTGAACAATAACGCAGCGCACGCAGACGGAGTTATCGAGCATGGATCAGCTTTCAGCAATGCGCGCCTTCATCCGGGTGGTGGAGACCGGAAATTTCACCCGGGCGGCAGAGCGTCTGGCCATGCCGAAGGCTACGGTGACCAACCTGATCCAGGGGTTGGAGGCGCATTTGCAGACCAAGCTGCTCAACCGTACCACGCGCCGGGTCATGGTGACCACCGACGGCGCGCTTTACTACGAGCGCGCGGTGCAGATCGTATCCGAACTGGACGAGTTGGACGAAAGCCTGTCCAATGCTCAGGCCATGCCGCGCGGTCGCCTGCGGGTGGAAATGGCCGGCGCCTTTTCCGACTGGATCGTCATTCCCGCGCTCTGCGAGTTTTATCAGATGTATCCGGACCTGCGCATAGATCTCGGGGTCAGCGACCGCACGGTGGATTATCTTGCCGAAAACGTCGATTGCGCCTTGCGCGCCGGCAGCCCGACAGACCAGTCGCTGATCGCCAGGCGGGTTGGCGAAGTGGAAATGGTGACCTGCGCCGCACCGCGCTATCTGCAGAAGTTCGGCACCCCTATTCATCCGCGCGACCTCGAAAACAACCATGTCGTCGTCAACTATTTCAGGAGCACCAACATCAGGAAAATGACGTTCGGCTTTATCCGGGACAAGGAAGAAGTCGAGATCAACGCATCGTCTTTCGTGTCGGTCAACGACAGCCGATCCTATATGGTGGCTGCCAAGACAGGACTTGGCGTCTCCCTGATCCCCCGCTTTATGGCCAGGGAACTGCTCGCGTCAGGCGAGTTGGTGCAAGTGCTGGAAGACTGGCAGCGTCCTCCGCTGCCGCTCTACATCGTCTATCCGCCCAACCGGCATCTGAGCAACAAGGTGCGCGTCTTCGTGGACTGGCTGGTAAAGCTGCTGATCGATTCGCAAATGAACGCACCTTGAAGCGTCACCTGATACGGCACCCATGATGCCGGGCCTTAGCAACGATTGAAAAGAATCTATACAAAATCTATCGATATGATAATATCAACTACTGGCCGCTTATTCGAAGCGCCTCGGTTGATGTCGCGCCGGACCACGTCAAGGTCCCAGATTCGAAATCGAGACCAAAGGGAGAAGCCGTCATGGGAACATTCTCGCCCGTTTTCGAACGACCGGCAAGGCCAGTCGCCTTGATCAAAGCCGAGGACGAAGCGCTTACTGCCGCTCAGGTTTTGGCCGATAGCGCCTTATCGGAAGACCACGCAGAGGAGCAACCGAGGCTCGACCATCTGCTGCGGTCCGGTCTTCTTGGCATTTCCATCTCCACCGACTACGGCGGCATCGATATTTCCAACGTGCTGCTGTCGACGGTCTGCCGCATTGTTGCGGAGGCCTCGCCCAATCTCTCCGCCATACTGGCCGCTCATTATGGCGCGCTCGAATTGCTGCGCACCCACGGCAGTGAGGCGCAGAAGAGCTTCTTTTTTGCAGCCGCACTCGCCGGCATGCGCTTCGCGCGCGCGAAAGCCGAGGCTGCGACAAGTTCAAAAGACAGCGGCCTGCATCTCACCCACAATGGCCTAGGTTGGTCCTTGAACGGCACCGCCATAGCGTCTCCAGCGGCCATGACGGCTGACTGGATCATGGTATCCGTCTACGCGCCACCGGATGAGCCGATCCATCTTTTCTGTCCCGGCAACGGCTCGCTCACCCCAATCGCCAACACGCTCTCTTCAGGCACCCATTCAGAGCGGGGCCAACCCGTACTGTTTCGTGATCAAAAGGGAGAAAAGGACGCGGTGCTCCAACCCCGCCGCCCGCATCACGAACCTGACGTGCCGCAGGCAATGGATCTGCTGTTGCAGGCGTCGGTGGAACTTGGCAGCAGCAAAGCTTTCCTTGCGCCGTTCATCTCACCGACTTCCATTGCCGCTAGCGCTACCGGCATGCCTTTCGAACGTCTTGCCGACGCTGCGCTTCGTGTGGCAACGGCAGAAGCCGTCGTGGAAAAGGCGGCGACCGCTATCGATGCCGCCCAGATAGGGGCTAGCGATCGCCACCGCCACACCGCATTTCTGATAGCATCGGCTGCCAGCGTGGCAGCCCGCGAAGCTTCTGCTATGGTTAGAAGCATGGCGATCGCATCAACCGACGAAGCAGCGAAGCGGGATCATATCCATTTGGGTTCGCTCAGCGTCAAACCAGCTGACGCTGAAATGATCGTGTCTCTGATGCGGCGCGGTCACGGCGATATTGATAGCGCGTTCGATGACGAACGTCTGCGGTAACTACTGCCCCTAAACCCGACGTAAGGGAATGTAATCCAACCCGTGGGCTCTGCGGTTCAGTTGCAGCGCGTCGAAACCCGAAATCGCAGAAATATTTTCTACTTTATTACTATATTAAAATTATAGACTAACTTGACAAAATTTCAGCCCAGAGCCAATTTACGTTACAGAACAAGCATGTAACAGGAGTTTGCTCATGACAATCCTAACAATGCCACGCAAGGAGACAGTCGCGATCCCGAGCGATGCGCTTGTCAGCGTCGAGCCGGGACTTTTGAAGTCAGCGATGCGGACTGTCAGTGGCCAGGTCTCGGTGATCACCGCTGGCCAGGGCAAGGACCGAACCGGTGCGACCGTGACATCGGCGACGGCGCTATCGGTCGATCCGCCGACGATCATCGTCAACATCAACCGAACCTCTTCTAGCTATCCTGTTATCCGTTCCTATGGCCATTTTGGTCTCAACATCCTCGGGGGTCATGACGAGGCAATCGCCAACCGCTTTGCCGGCGTCGGCGGGTTGAAGGGTGAGGCACGCTATGAAGGAGCGGAGTGGACGGTCGGGCCGAGCGGCGCGTCACTGCTCACGAGCGCGCTTGCTGCCATCGATTGCGAAGTGGAAGAGATCATCGACCGCCATAGCCATGGCATCATTATCGGCCGGGTCGTCTCCGTCATTTTTGGGCATGGCGACCCGCTGGTCTATCAGAATGGCCGTTACGGGCAGTTTGCACCGCTGCTGGGCTGAACAAAAAAGCCACCTGTTAATGCAAACGGCCTGCCGAGACACTCGTCACGGCAGGCCGTTTCTGCGGTGCTATACTAATGATCAGCTTGCGCGCTTTTCCTGGCGGTCGTCTTCGGTCAGCTCTGCCATGCTGGGCGTGGCGACGAACTGTTCCAACGTCATATTGTCGAGAATGGCTGCTATTGCATCGCGCACCTGGGTCATCGACCGGCGCACCTGACAGTTAACCGGATCGGCGCAATCGTCACACGCCTCGAACGCGGTGCGGCTAGCACAGCGGATCGGCGCCAGAGGCCCATCGAGGAGGCGAATGGCGTGACCGATGCGGATTTCGCTGGCGGGATGCGACAGCGAATAGCCGCCGCCCGGGCCCTTTTTCGAGCGCAGGATGCCGCCGTTGCGCAATTCCAGCAGGATCGTATCGAGGAACTTCTTGGGGATGTTGTTTCGCAGCGCAATTTCGCTGATGAATGCCGTTTCACCCGGTCCGAGCTGCGCCAGATCGACCAGCGCCTTCAAACCGTATTTACCTTTTTTCGTCAGCATGACTGCCTGCTTTCCCAACATTCAGGGCCAGCACCACCGGCCCCGCTTCACATTCACCCTTGCATGAGCAAAATCTACAGCGCGAATTTTAAAAACATATAAAAATTATGTATTTCATATTCAAGCTTTGTCGCAGGGGATTGTGGCAGGCCTACGTCAATCACAGGTGATTTGCGAGCCGTCGTTGCACGGAAGCATCAAAAAAGCCAACGACCGCCCCGAAAATTTCGGAGCGGTCCACTTATCTAGCGATATCGACAACAATCAGGAGCCGGACACAACCCGGAAACCACCGGAATGGCCGCCACCCGCAAAGACTTTCGAATCGGCGAAATCGCTGTGGGTCAGGTCATTGTCGCGCGCACGTCCAAGCCCGATCTTCGGGAACAGCAGCTCGGCCACGCGGTAAGCCTCTTCAAGATGCGGATAGCCGGAACCGATCACTGTATCGATGCCCAGCGCCTGGTATTCACGCAGCCGCTCGGCAATCGTTTCCGGCGAACCGACCAAAGCCGTACCGGCACCCGCCCGCACCAGGCCAACACCGGCCCAGAGATTGGGGGACACTTCGAGCTTGTCGCGCCGGCCATTGTGAAGTTCCGTCATGCGCCGCTGGCCGACAGAATCCGACTCCTTGGCAAAGCGAGCCTGGGTTTCGCGGATCGTCTCATCCGACAGCTTGGAAATCAGCTTGTCGGCGGCGGCCCATGCTTCCTCATCGGTCTCGCGAACGATGAAATGCAGGCGGATACCGAAAGAAACCTCGCGACCGCTTTTTGCAGAGGCTGCCCTGACCGCTTCGATTTTCTCCTTCACCTGCGCCGGCGGCTCGCCCCAGGTCAGATATTTGTCGACGCGGCGCGACGCAAATTCGATCCCGGACTCCGAGGAGCCGCCGAAATAGAGTGGCGGGCGCGGAGACTGCACCGGCGGAAAGCCAAGACGCGCCCCTTCCGCCCGGATGTATTTGCCGTCGAGATTGGCGTGGCCCTTGGCGAGCAGATCTTCCCATACGGTGAAGAATTCGTCGGCATGGGCATAGCGCTCGTCGTGGGATACGAAAATACCGTCGCCCGCCAGCTCCGACGGGCTACCGCCGACAACGATGTTCAGCAGCGAACGACCATTGGAGACACGGTCGAGCGCCACGGCAAGCCGTGCATAATAGGCCGGCGAAGCCGTGCCCGGACGGATGGCCACTAGGAATTTCAGCTTCTGGGTATAGGCGGCGAGCGAGGCCGCCGTCACGAAGGATTCCTCGCAGGCAACACCTGTCGGCAGCAGCACGCCATAATAGCCAAGCCGGTCAACGGCAGTAGCAATTTCCCTCAGATAACCGTGATCAACCGGGCGGGTCAGATCGTTGGAGCCCAGATAGGTGCCATCGCCTGAGGTCGGAATGAACCACAGGAAATCGAGTGGCTTCGATGTGTTTGCGTTCGGCGTTTGGGTCATCGGTCTGTCCTTTATATTGTCAAGTTTCAGCTGGCCTTCGGACGCCAGACAATGTCGGCGATCTTCAAGGGCTTGGGCAGGATGTTGAGGTCACGGAATTCGTCGGCGAGCGCCTGCTGATAGGTGACGGCCTCGTCCGTTATGGTCGAAACACTGCCAAGGTCGGCGCCGGGACGGGTCAGCACGGTACGCGTCGTTTCAACTGGAACGCCGGTTATTTCGGCAAGAGCGGCAACGGTCTCATCAAGGCGACCTTGCGCTGCAACGCCGGTTTTCCGCAACTCATCGATCACTTCAGTGATGATGTCGGGATTTTTCCCAACGAAGTCGCCATTGCCGAGAAAGAAGCTCCAGCTTTCGACGATGCCTTCCGCCGTGGTCAGGACACGGGCATCGGGATCAGATTGCGCAACCGCAAAATAAGGGTCCCAGATGGCCCAGGCGTCGATACTACCGGACTTGAAGGCAGCACCGGCATCCGCTGGCGACAGATCCGCCGCCTTGACATCTGCCGGCGTCAGCCCGCCCTTTCGCAGGGCCTTGACCACAAAGTTATGGGCGCTCGAGCCGCGTTTGAAGGCGAGCTTCTTACCCTTGAGATCGGCGAGGGATTGGATTGGGCTGTCCTTGCGCACCAGGATCGCAGACCCGGACGGAGCGCCCTTGTAGGTGCCGACATAGAGGAGATTGCCTCTGGCCGCCTGGGCAAACAGAGGCGGCACATCGCCGGTCGGGCCGAAGTCCAAAGCGCCGGCGCCGAGTGCTTCGAGAAGCGGCGGGCCAGAACTGAATTCGGCCCAGGTAATGGTCACGCCGCGAGCGGCCAAGCGCTTTTCAAGCGCCCCGCTGCGCTTGGCAAGTGCCAACACCCCATTCTTTTGCCAGCCGATACGAAACGTCGTGGCAGCAGCATGAGCACCGCGCAGAGCGGGCGTGGCCAGCGCTACGCCAGTCGCACCAAGCAAGCCAAGGGTTTGTCTGCGGGTGATCATCGGCAATTTCTTCCTTCGCTCGTCGCGCCCAATCCAAAACCACTGATAGGGCGTGGTCAGGCGCTCACCATTGTTCATATTCGCCGCCGCATCGAGCGCGGCAGAACGGAATAGCTACATGATGATTTAGTCTATGGAATTTGTAAGGAATAATTTTCGCTTTATGCCCGTCACGGGAAATTTCCTGCCGCGGTTTAGCACCGTTTCGGAGGCGTCATTTCCTCATCAGGGCATTCTTTCAGCTACGAGTTTCGGCAAGGCCGTCAGCAACACTCCAGCTCGCGGCAAGTGCAGCGTGGCCAGTAAGCGCCATGAAAACCGCAAAAACTGCCGATCCTCAAAAAAATGTTCCGGCGCAGCGCGGTTTATTGATCGTTTTTATCTCCATTATTTCCATAGACTATATACTCTACAGTTAATTCAGCAGCTTGATGCAGAGATCCCCAATGACCGAAATATCCCGCCGCCTGTTCGGCACTGCCGCCCTTGCCACACTCACATTGTCCCTCGTTGCCGGTGCGGCTCGCGTGCGGGCGGAAGGCCTGGGCACCTTGAAAATAGGCTATCAGAAGACCGGTCTTCCGGTCATTGCCCGCCAGCAAGGTGTGATCGAGGCGGCGCTGAAGCCGCAGGGAACCTCCGTATCCTGGGTGGAGTTTTCGGCCGGGCCGCCACTGGTCGAGGCCTTAAATGCGGGTTCGGTCCATGTCGGCTGGACTGGCGATGCGCCGCCGATCTTCGGTCAGTCCTCAGGTGCTGCCATCGTCTATGCCGCAGCCCTGCCGCCGAACGGCAAGGGCGAAGGCATCGTCGTCAAGAAGAGCTCCGGCATCAAAACGCTCGCGGATCTGAAGGGCCGTAAGCTGGCCGTCGGCAAGGGGACAAGCGCCCATAATCTCGTGGTCGTCGCATTGGAAAAGGCAGGTATCGGGTTTGACGCGATCACTCCCGTCTATCTCGCGCCGGCAGATGCAGCGGCAGCCTTCGCCAATGACAAGGTCGATGCATGGGCCGTATGGGACCCGTTCCTGGCCATTGCCGAAACCCGTTACGATCTGCTGACGCTGGCGCGCTCAAGCGAGGTGCTTGATGTGAAGACCTATTTCCTCGCCAACCGCGATTTCGCAGCTGCCCATCCTCAAGAACTGCAGGCTGTGCTGAAAGCACTGGGCACGGCTGCGGACTGGTCTGCCAGCCACCGTGAACAGCTGGCCGCTGCCCTGCATGAAGTAACGGGCGTGCCGCTTGAGGCCCAGACGCTCGCCGCCAACAGGGCCGAGTTCGGGATTTTCAAGATCACCGACGAGATCGTCGCGACCCAGCAGGAGACGGCAGACCGGTTCTACCGGCTCGGCCTGATCCCGAAGAAAATCAACATTCGCGACGCGGTGTGGACCCCGCCCACAAATTGATTGCCGAAAGAAAAGCGAAAGCAGGGAGCTTCAGCATGACAACAGCCCCGACAGGACGCAGTGCCCCGACATCACATGTCAATGCACCGATCAAGCCAGCGAATGGCGCACCTTCCAAAACCTGGACCAAAATCTTGGCGCGGCTCGGCAGTGACAGCATCGGCTGGGCGCTGCCTGTGTTGATCCTGATTACATGGGAGGGCGCCTCGCGGGCCGGTTTGCTGCAGCAGAATGTATTGCCTGCGCCGTCTGCCGTAGCGGAAGCCTTCTGGCGCCTGACGCTCTCGGGCGAATTGCCGGCCAATATTGGCGTCAGCACGCTGCGGGCGCTGGCAGGCTTTGCCATTGGCGGCGGCATTGGTTTTGCACTCGGCCTGCTCAATGGCCTGTCTGGCCTGGCGCGCGGCATCACCGATACGACCTTGCAGATGATCCGCAATATTCCGCACCTCGCGCTCATTCCGCTGGTCATCCTGTGGTTCGGCATCGATGAGGAAGCCAAGCTGTTCCTGGTGGCGCTCGGCGTATTCTTCCCAATCTATGTCAACACGCTGCTGGGCATCCAGGGTGTCGATCCGCAACTGGTTGAAATGGGCCGCCTCTACGGCATGAAACCCGCCCGGCTGTTTCGCAAGGTGATCCTGCCGGGCGCCCTACCCGCGATTTTCGCCGGCCTGCGCTACGGCCTTGGCATCATGTGGTTGACGCTAATCGTGGCCGAGACCATCGCCGCGTCGTCCGGCCTCGGTTACATGGCGATGCAGGCCCGCGAATTCCTGCTGATCGACGTCGTCGTGCTGTCGATCCTGATCTATGCGCTGCTTGGCAAACTGGCCGACCTGCTCGCCCGTTTGCTGGAGCGCATCTTCCTTCAGTGGCATCCCGCCTTCCAGACCGCGAGGTAGACCCATGACCGTGACAACCCTGACACGCCTTCGTCCCGTCCCTGCCGCTGAGCCGCTCACAGCCCGTGCAGAAGCCGTCGCGGCAGCGGAGCCGGCCTTTTCCTTCCGCAATGTCCGCAAGACCTTCGGCTCGCAAACCGTTCTCGATGGCATCGATCTTGATGTCGCCGAAGGGGAGTTCCTGGCGATCATCGGCAAGAGCGGCTGCGGCAAGAGCACGCTGTTGCGGCTGTTAGCGGGGCTCGACAAGCCAAGCTCCGGGGAACTGGTGCATCATGGCGACAACGCGCATTCCGCGCGGGTCCGGATGATGTTTCAGGAGCCGCGACTGCTGCCCTGGGCGCGGGTGGACGACAATGTCGCTGTGGGCCTGACTGGTATTGCAGAAGGCAAGGCCGCACTGACAGCCGCCCGCGATTTGCTGGACGAAGTCGGCCTCGGCTCCCGCGCCCAGGAATGGCCCTCCGTTCTCTCAGGTGGGCAAAAGCAGCGTGTTGCCCTGGCGCGCGCCTTGGCGGCGCATCCGCATATCCTGGCGCTCGACGAGCCGCTTGGCGCCCTTGATGCCCTCACCCGGATCGAAATGCAGCAATTGCTGGAGCGGATCTGGCAAAAACAGAAATTCACTGCCGTCCTCGTGACTCACGACGTATCCGAGGCCGTGGCACTTGCCGACCGGATCGTCTTGATCGACGCTGGCCGGATCGCCTTGGACCTCAAGATCACCCTGCCCCGGCCCAGACGGCAGGCTGCAGCCGAAAGCGCGCAGATTGAAGCGAAGATCCTGGACAAGCTGCTGGGCGGTTCGGCAGCGTAAGCGGTGCAAAGAAAAGACCGCCGGAGCTGCATGGCTCCGGCAGTCGGACGAGACAACTATGGCTTATGATGGAGTTTTGACTGCGTTTTGCCTGACAGCTAAGGCCTCGGCTACTCCGCTTGCCACCAGTTCCGCCTGACGGGCAACCTCGGGAACGCCCATCAATTCGCCGAAGGTACCACGCGCCAATGGACCGGCGATGAACAGATCGTCCTGCGGCAGTCCGTCGATGCCGGTGGCGCGGCCGGCCGTGTCGCAGGCAATGCCAAGCCCATAGGCATCGGCCTGAAGATGGCCAGTGCTCTCGAGCGACAGATACATCGACTGGGATTTCAGCACGCTCGCATGATCCGGCCCAGTCGCCAGCACGACCCAGTCAAACGGCTTGCGCTCGACAAGGCCCTTATCTGCCGAGACGAGATCAACCGCGATCGTCTGGATGCCGCGCTCGATCTTGATCAATCTGCCACAGGAGAGTGTCAGGCTGCCATCTGCAAGACGCTGTTGCCAGACAGCTTCAGCTTGCGGCGGTAGACGGTAGCGATGTACATCCCATAACCGGCGGGCGTGGCGCAGGAAGCGCTTTCGCTCTGTTTCGCTCAGCCGCGTCCAGAGGGTCAGGCCCTGCTTGCGTAAGGCGTCCGTCACCGCATGCCACGTTACACCTTGGCTCTGCGCATCAGCGATGGTTCGGCGTACGGCGGCGAGCAGCTTTCTGGCGCTGCTACACTCTTCATCGCTGAAACAGCAAGAAAAGCTTTGTGGTGCGAGATGATGACCCTTCGAGGCCATGCCGCGCCGGGAAAAGGCTGTGATCTCGCCGCAATGACCGCGCGCGCTTAAGGATGCGACGATATCGGCTGCCGTCAGCCCCGTTCCGACCACCAGAACCCGATCTTGATCGCGAATGCTCGACAGGGCCGCGCCCGCAGCCGGATTGGTGATGAAGCGTGGATGCCCCTGGAGCGCAGACTGCAGCGCCCGGGGCGCCTTCGGTGCGGGATGGGTTGCGGCTATGACCAGAAAATCGGCTTCCACCCAGGCGCCGAGGTTGCCGGTCAACAACCAACGCCCGCCGACCTTGGTTACGGTCTCTACCGTTTCGCGGATATGGCGGATGGCGCCATCTGCGAGATAAGGCGCCATGCGATCTGCCATGAACCGACCGAAGGCTTCACGTCGCGCAAAAATTTGCGGCGCCCCGACAATGTCCCCGTCAACGACGCTGTCTGGATCTTCAGTGAGACATGATGTCGTCTTTAGCCAATCAGCGAAGGCCGAGGGTTCGTCGGGAATGGCAATCATTCTGCTTGCCTCGACATTCAGGCGAAGCGATGGATCCTGCGTGTCATAGGCGAGACCCGCACCAAGTGTTTCTCTCGGCTCGAAAACGAGGATCTGGAGATCCTTGATGCCGCTTTCAGCCAGGAACCGTGCCACCGATGCGCCGGCAAAACCACCGCCGACGATTGCTAATGTTTGCTGTGCAGTTGGCCCCGGCCTGACTGCCTTGGACATTTTCGACAAAAACTGGAGCATGCTAACCTCCATCAAACGGCCTTTGGGAATGCCAACCAGGCATACCCATCCGTGCCTGTTATCATCCCTATCCGTTGTCGCGCGGCTGCTGTGCCGGGCGTCTGTCGTGGCTGTCCTCCCAGCCAATCCATATACACTATAAAATAACTAGACTAATAAGGAAAGCGATTTCACCCGTTAAATCCGGGGCGCCTGTTACCAGCTTTGATCGAAAGACCGTATTTCCAGATTGATGTAACCTGGAAGGTCAGGTCCGCCGCGAATACGAGCAGACCTGACCGGGAATTTATCCGAACGAAACGCTCAGGCTAATCGGCACCGCAGACAGCGCCTTAGACACCGGGCAGCCGGCTTTGGCCTTGTTGGCGATCTCGGTAAACTTCGCTTCGTCAGCGCCGGGAACCTTGCCCTTCAGGACCAGCTCGATGCCGGTGATGGCAAAGCCGTCGCTGACTTTTTCCAGGGTCACATTGGCCTTGGTGTCCAGGCTTTCGGCCGTCAGGCCAGCTTCACCAAGCATCATGGACAGTGCCATTGTAAAGCAAGCCGCATGGGCAGCACCGATCAGCTCTTCTGGATTGCTTCCGGTCACGCCTTCGAAGCGGGTGTTGAAGCCATAAGGGTGATCCTTCAACGCGCCGCTTTGGGTGGAAATCTGGCCTTTGCCATCCTTCAATCCACCGGTCCAATGGGCCGAACCATGCTTTTCGATCTTCATAAATTTCTCCTTGGATCGGATGCAAACCGACATGCACGCCGGAAGCGAGAGGTTCGCATCGTGTTGATCTCGAAACTCCGGAGCGGCATCCGCTCCGGGTCATCGAGTTAACCCTCCGACGCCCGTTCGGTTCCGAAATGCGCCGATGGCAGAAGCGGGTGAGCGATACATTGGCCCACCCGACGCTTTTTAATGCTGGCTCTCAACAGCAAGCGACGGAGAAACCAGAAGCCCAACGTCCTGCCCCTGGAGGAGGTCGGAAACCTTGACGGAGCCTGGGGCGAAAGACCGGCCTGACTGGAGATCCTGCCATGGTCCACTCATCGAATCCGGCATGACAAGCGCTGTATCCTTCCAGATATCAAGGGCATCCCCCTCATGGCGACCGGCCGCGGCAGCCGTCAGACGCGGGACGATGGTCAACACCTGCTCTTCACCATGCACCCGGGCAAATGCCAGAACATGGTCGCGCCCCGGCCCGGTGACATCAATCGGACGGTAATCCCCCTCGTCAAACAACGCCCGATGCCGCGCCCGCAAAGCGAGTCCCTTACGGATCAACTCTTGTTTGCGTGCGGCAAGCGAGTGTCCGCCATGCGTTGCTGCCAGCGCCGCGTAATCGACCGTGCGGCGATTATCGGGATCGACCAAACTGTCCTCGACACCTTCAGCGCCCTGATAGATGTCAGGCACACCGGGTGCGGTCAGCTTGATCAATGTCTGCGAAAGGCTATTGCGGGCGCCTGCAGCGATGAAGGGTTGCAGCACCCGGTCGAAATCCTCGACGAAGCCCTGGTTGTCGGGCGAGACCAGCCATTCGGCATAGGCACGCACCACCTGCTCATAAGCTTCGTTCGGCTCAGCCCAATCCGTGCGCAGCTTGGCTTCCCGCAGCGCCTTTTCCGTATAGGCGAGGAACCTGTCTTTCAGGCTGGCAAGCGCCGATTGCTCAAAGTTAACCGGCCAGATGCCGGCCAGCGATTGGTACAGCATCCACTCGATATTCGCCTCCGGCGCTGGTCCATCCGGCAGTTGCGCGACGTGATCGCGGTTCATCTGACTCCAACGCTCGACAGCGAGGCACCAGTCTTCCGCTCTTTCCGACAGCGCGTAGAGCCGCGCCCTGGCATCCTCGCCACGTTTGGTATCGTGCGTAGAGGTGGCGGTCAGCCCGTGTGGCTGGGTTTGAAGCCGCTCCCGCATGGCGGCGTGGAAAGCCTCGATGCCGCCGGCAGCCGTTGCCTCGACATGATCAGGCTCGCCACCGACCTCGTTTGCGGCAATCAGCCTGTTGTAGCGATAGAAGAGCGTATCTTCCAAAGCCTTGGCCATGACAGGACCGCTCAACTGCTGGAACCTAGTGCGGAATTCGGCAGCCGCATTGCCATGGAAATCGCCGAGGATCAGTCGCTCGATCACAGCAAGAGCGCTTTCACCCATCAACCAGGTGCGGGCCTTGGCAACGGTCTGCGCCAAGATCACCCTGTCCTGTTCGCCAAGCCCTCCGCGATACCCGTAGGTGCGATAGACCGGAAAAGCGACCAGCAATTCGTGCAGAGCTGTCCGCAGCTCGCTATCCGTCTCACCTGGCACGACAGACTGAGCGAGGGCGACGAGCCGGGATACCTCGCCCTTGAAATTGCGCTGGACCATCCGGCTCTTCGCCTCACGCAGGCCCTTGCCGTAATCCGCCGCGACAGGATCTGCCTTCTGATAGTCTGCCTGCAGCCGCTCGATACCCTGACCGTCGATAAACAAATGGGAAAGCGCCGTGATGAATTCGTACCCCGTGGTGCCGGCCACCGGCCACTCCGGCGCAATCCTCTCGCTTGGCCCGAGGATTTTTTCGACGGTAATATGCACCTGCGGCCCGACCGCCTGACGCAATTGCTCAAGATAGCCGGCAGGATCGGCGAGACCATCGACATGGTCGATCCGCAGTCCCTGCACCGCGCCCGAACGGACCAGCTCCAAGATCAAGCGGTGGCTGTCTTGGAACACGTCAGGCTTCTCCACACAGACGCCGACCAGGCCGGTGACTTCGAAGAAACGGCGATAGCTCAGGTTTTCCGAGGCCTCCTTCCAATACAGCAATTCCCAAGGCTGCTGCGTAAGCAGAGGCTCAATCGCATCGGTGGAACCCGGATGGGCCGTGCTCTGTGGGCTCAAAGGAATATGCGTGTCGAAATAAGCAAGACTGGATGTCTCGCCCCCCTCATCTGCAACGACCCGCAACTCGCCATCGGCAAGCGCTTGAGCCACAGGCTTTCCGAGGATCGGCAGAGTGAGCTTGCGGCTCCAGTCGATGTCGAAATGGCCGGCATAGGCGCTGGCACGGCCATGACGCAGAACATCGCGCCACCAGGTATTTTCGACTGATGCAGCCATATGGTTGGGGACGATATCGAGGATGAGGCCCAGCCCTGCCTGCTTCAGCGCGGCGGTCAGCCTGTCGAAGCCAGCGCGTCCGCCGATGGCGGGATCGATTTCATTGGCATCCGTAACGTCATAGCCATGGGTCGAGCCTTCCGTGGCCGTAAAGATCGGCGAGGCATAGAGATGACTGATGGAAAGCGATTTCAGGTGGGGAATGAGCGCGATGGCGCGGTCGAAGGTCATGCCGTTGCGAAACTGCAGCCGATAGGTCGCGGATGGGATGGTCATGCTGGCCCTCTTGATGATGTCCCCCAGTAACCCCGTCGGCGTGCTTCTGTTCCACTGACCTAAAACCCCGAACCATGCGGCACCGACTGAGACCACCGCTGTGCCGAATATCGCTGGAGGGGTGGAACAGCTACGCCATCCGCAAGTTAATGCAGCGGGTTTCGCCCGACGACACCATGGGCGGCCACAGCAGGGATGCCGAGGAGACATAATGCAGGATTTTACATTCGGACCAATTCTGTCCGGCGACGGCACGACATTCAGGCTATGGGCACCGCTGCAAGATCAGGTACGCCTCAAGATTGAGGGCCGAGAACCCGAAGCGATGGCTCGGGATGGTGACGGCTGGCACCGCGCCAAGGTTGAGGGCGCTGGCGTCGGCTGTCGTTACCAGTTCGTGCTGGGTGACGGACTAGCCGTGCCCGATCCGGCTTCCCGTTTTCAGCCCGACGATGTCCATGGACCAAGCGAGGTCATCGATCCCGCCTATGATTGGCAGACCAAGGAGTGGCGCGGTCGCCCCTGGGAAGAGATGGTGATCTACGAGTTCCATGTTGGCAGCTTTACGCCGGAGGGCAGTTTCACGGCCATCATAGAGCGGCTGGATCATTTGAAGGAAACGGGCGTCACCGCGCTGCAACTGATGCCGATCGCTGATTTTCCCGGTCGCTGGAACTGGGGCTATGACGGCGTACTGCCCTATGCGCCCGACAGCAGCTACGGCCGCCCGCAGGATCTGAAGCGCCTCGTGGATGAGGCGCATGCGCGCGGCCTCTCGGTGTTTCTCGACGTCGTCTACAATCACTTCGGCCCTGACGGCAATTATCTGCCAGCTTACGCGCCGATCTTTACGGAAAAGCACAAGACGCCCTGGGGTGCCGGCATCAATTACGATGGCGACGGGGCTGATAACATCCGCGAATTCGTGGCTCAGAACGTCGTCTACTGGATCCGCGAGTTCCGGATCGACGGACTGCGTTTCGATGCCGTACATGCCATCGAAGACGACCGCAAGCAGCACATCCTGCACGAGATCGCCAACCGCGCCCGCGCCGCTGCCCCGGATCGGACAATCCACCTGATCGTCGAGAATGAGGACAACAATAGCACGCTGCTTGCGCGCGACGACATTGGAACGCCTCTGCATTTCACCGCGCAGTGGAACGATGACCTCCACCACGTCCTGCATATCGCAGGCACCGGGGAAACCTTCGGCTATTACCAGGACTATGCCGAGGATACTGGCAAGCTCGGCCGGGCGCTGGCCGAAGGTTTTGTCTATCAGGGCGAGCACATGTCCTATCGGGGTTCCGAGCGTGGCACGCCCAGCGCCCAGCTTCCGCCAACGGCCTTCATCTCCTTCATCCAGAACCACGACCAGATCGGCAATCGTGCGATGGGGGACCGCATGGCGGCAGCGCAGCCGCAAGAGGCGCTGAATGCACTCGCGGCCGTCTATCTGCTCGCGCCGCAGATCCCCATGCTGTTCATGGGTGAGGAATGGGGTGCAAAGACGCCGTTTCCGTTCTTCTGCGACTTCAATGAGGAGTTGAACGAAGCCGTACGGCAGGGCCGTCGCAAGGAACTGTCGCGCCTGCCCGGTTTTGATGCAGAAGATGCACCAGACCCGACAGCGAAAGCGACATTCGAAAGCGCCAAGCTATCCTGGCAGGTGGACACACAGGATCAAAACACGCTCGCATTCTACCGCGACCTCCTGACCCTGCGCCGGGACAGAATCGTGCCGCTGCTCAAGGGTTGCCGTGGCCATGTGGGGCGCTATTCGGTGAGCGGATCTGTTATTACCGTCGATTGGTCCTTACACGGCAAAGAATTGAGACTGATCGCGAATCTTTCCGCACAAGAGGGCGCGGCGTTGATAAGTCCGACCTCCCCCGAAGCAGAGATTATCTTGCAACTGGGCAAGGTCGCGGATGACAGCATTGGCGCATGGTCGCTTCAGTGGAGCTTGGGACCTGCTTGACGCTTAATCCCAACAATACACTCACCAGCAATACCATCGGAGGTCTTGACCCTGCCGATACGACTGCTAGTTAAGAATTGCTTTTGCCGGACCAGACATCGGTTCGGCAAAATGAACTTTGGTGCCGGGCCCCTCTGGCGAGAGTTTTACGGCGCTCTCGTGATGTCGGTACCGCCAGCAATTGCAGCCGGCGGATTTCAGAACAATGATACCCTCCTCCTTTCGTAACCCGTGGGATCTTTCTCCCATGGTCATGGTGCTCTTTTCAGCCCTCGGCATGCTGACCTCTCCCTCGAGTCACGAGGTGGCGGCATGACGACGGCGGCAAATAAATCCATTCTCAGCTATTTCACCTGGGCATTCGTCGTCACTGTGGCCGGTCTCGCACTTGGTGCCTGGCTCGGCTGGTCGATGACAGGCACGATCGGCGGCCTGGCAACCGCATTCTTCATCTGCGCCGTTCTGGCGGTGCTGGAAATTTCGCTGTCCTTCGACAACGCCATCGTCAATGCCAACAAGCTCAAGGACATGACGCCGGCCTGGCAGCGCCGGTTCCTCACCTGGGGCATCGTCATTGCCGTGTTCGGCATGCGCATTGTGTTTCCGCTCGCCATTGTCGCCATAGCCGCTCATATCGGGCCGATCGAAGCGTTGATGCTCGCGGCAACCGAGCCTTCGGAATATGCACGGATCATGAACGAGGCCCATCTGCCGATCGCAGCCTTCGGTGGCACCTTTTTGATGATGGTCGGACTGAACTATTTCTTCGACCAGGAAAAGGACGTTCACTGGATCGCCGCGCTCGAGCGCCAGATGTCGCATTTCGCCAGCATCAAGGGGATCGAGATCGCCTTCGTTCTGGTCCTCATCCTGATCTTCACTTCGCTACTCGACGCCGCCGAAGCGACGACTTTCCTCTATAGTGCCATCTACGGCCTCTTGACCTTTCTGGCGATCGAATTGATCGGCAGCCTGCTGGATGCCTCGCAGAAGACCATGAGCACTGCGGCCAAAGGTGGCGTCGGTGCCTTCATCTATCTGGAAGTGCTGGACGCCAGCTTCTCCTTCGATGGTGTGATCGGCGCGTTTGCGCTGACGCAAAACCTGTTCGTCATCGCCATCGGCCTTGGCATCGGCGCCATGTATGTGCGCTCGATGACGATCATGCTGGTCGAAAAGGGCACGCTGGCGGAGTACCGATATCTGGAACACGGCGCATTCTACGCCATCCTGATCCTGTCCGTGATCATGTATTGCCAGACCTTGATGCACATTCCCGAAGTGGTGACCGGACTTGGCGGGGCAACGTTGATCGGCATCTCCTTCTGGTCGTCCGTGCGCTATAACCGCAGGGAAAAGGCAGAAATCCAGGATTGATTCGTGTGTTGGCACCAGCACGGCCACTGATATCGGCCCTGCTGGTGCCAAGCTCTAGCTAAAAATGCTTGATGACCACCAGCAGCATCGCGATGCGGCACATATCAGCGTTTCAGAACGACCGGTCATTTACAGTTGGTTTTCCTGAATGTTTTTCTTTCAGACACGCCGTGTTCACTAGGCACAGGCAGGCATATTCACGTATCGATTCTGTAAATGCCTTATATTTCCAATAGGAATTTTACATTCGTCAGGCCTTTATCTACCAAATTTAAATGGAGATTAGGGGGGCGTTACCGCGCAATCAATGTCGAAACATCAGCCAAGGCTGTGTAACGCGCTGGAATAAACGGTAGATGATTTGAGGGATAACTTACCCAGGCTGACTTATGTGATCAGGTGATAAGCGCTTCATCTTGCTGCTAGGCACGAAGATGCGATGTGCCAGATTTGGCGACATCTGTTTGTTTTCATAGATCGTGGACACGAAAAGGGTTCGATGTGGCTCAAGCCATTTCGCTCAATGCCCGAACTCGCCCATGTTTATGGAAGCAGATTTAAGAATATCCACGATCAATACTAGTTCGAGCCTCGGAGCCAGGAAAGCCTCGAAACAGACATGAGTGATAATTGGGATGTGATGTTCAGCATCGCGACGAAAGCAGCTTCATAGTTGCAGGAGGAGAATGCATAAATGAAAAAAATAATTTTATCTGTGGGGAGCGCACTTCTCGCGACAGTCTGTTTTTCATCTGCCATGGCAGCGGAAAACGGAAATACGCAATATGCGCCCGGTGCTTCTCAATTTTATTCCGGCGCCATTCCACCTTTTGAAGGTTTGTACTTTCTATCGCAGACAAGCTATTATTGGGCCGATCGAACAAATGACGGCAAGGGTCATGAGATTCCGATCGATCTCGATGCCAAGGCAATGGTCGAGACGCTCCGCTTCCTGTACGTATCCGATATCCATCTCGGGAGCGCCCAGGTGTGGGGTCAGTTAATCGTTCCCCTGGTTCATCTCGATATTTCGAATTCCTTTGGTCATGGTGTCGACAACAACGTCGGCGATATCAGCACGACGCTCGGCCTTTCCTGGCATCTGGACCAGAAACAAGCCATCGTCATGGGCGTGGACCTCGCCATGCCCACAGGAACCTATGATAAGAACTCCTTCGCGAACACCGGCGTCAACCACTGGTCAGTTCAGCCGACAGCCGCCTATCACTACTCCGATCCGGAGGGCCTCGAAGTGGCTGTTTCGGCTCGTCTTATCTTCAACACCAAAAATACCGACACCGACTACAGGACCGGTAACGAGTTCATTTTCGATTATGCGGCAGGGTGGAATATCGGCAAGGTGCGTCTGGGCGCAGTTGGCTACTACATCAAGCAGTTTACCGACGACACGGGTCCTGGCGTCGCTTCAGATGGCCATCGTGGCGAAGGGTTGGCAGTTGGGCCTTCCTTTACCTACAATTTCAATCCCGGCCTGAACGTCAGCGCATCATGGCAGCATGACGTTGTTGCCAAGAACCGTGGTGAAGGCAATAATCTTTGGGTGAACTTGGCGACCAAATTCTGATCGTCTCGGGCAATTGGTGAGGGCAGTATCTAGATCTAGCCCCGCCCATTCACGCCGCGCCACCGATCTCCGGGCGCGGCGTCTTTCGTGCTGGCCATAGCGCCTGTCTTAAACCTTTGCCGTTTCACCACTTTCCTTCAATGCGGCAAAGCGCGTTGTCACACCGCGTAGGTTATCGTCCAGCCAGCGCGCCATCGACTCCTCCTCTTTGAGGTTGGCCTGCAAAGCGGCGGTCGCCTGACCATGACCACCCAGTTCGGCCAGAACCAGCAGCGACTTATAAGCCGCAATTTCGAAATGCTCGAAAGCGAAGTTGGCGAAGGAGTTCTTCAGGATCTCGTCACCCGCCATCGTGTGGCCCATGGCAGCCATGCTGCCGGTGAAGGACAGTGCCATATCTTTTAGGGCGGAATTGTCGGAGCCGAAGCGGTCGAGAAGTTCATCGAGCCTGGCGATCTGGCCTTCGGTCTCGGTGATATGCAACTCCAGCCGACGGGCAACTTCCGGATAGTTTTCAATGCGTTTGACCTGTGGACGCATGATGGAGAGCGCCTGCTCTTCCATCGCGTGGGCATTTTTCAAACCGGTGATAATCAGGTTGTCATGATGGGCATCAGCCATGGCAGTTCTCCATTTGGGTCTGGTCTCCCAATAGAATTTCCGATCCTTGGTTCCCTGACGTCATCCTGGAGTGGCGGGCATTGCGCCGTTAAAGCGTGTCGCAGTGAGTAGGATTCACGGCGACACGCTTTAGCTCTTCTTTTGTTGCATGTACGTTATCGTTTAATTGCGGGCAATTAAACGCGACATGCTTTAGATCCGCCGCACCCGGTCCGTGATCGCAACGACAACGAAGGCGCCCACAAGACCGATATGTTCGAAGAAGCCATTCATAGCCATGGCGCGATCAGGCCCGACCGGGACCTCCCAGAAACGCAAGGCAAGAAAGGTTGCCATCAGCGTAAAGCCGGCAAGCGCCAGCGCCGCCGCCCAGCGCAACACGCCTGAAATGACCAGAGCCGACATGACAAGTTCGAAGACAATCACCCCGACAGCGAACACCGGGGCGGGGTGCAGACCGAAATGCGTCATTTCACCGATGGCGCCATTGAAGTCAGCGATCTTGACAAGGGGTCCCTGAATATAGGCCGAGCAAAGCGCCGTCAGCGCCAGGCGGTAGACAAGCGGAGAAGCAAGCACTGTCGGCTTAGGCTGCTGCACTTTCTTGGAAATCGTGGTCATGGTTCTATCCTTCGATATAGCGGCTCGCGCCCTGTCAAACCGCCCAGCAGGAGCAGCCAAGCGCACCGAAAAAGCCCTTGAGATCAGCGATCGGCAGCTTAGACGTCCAGGCGCCGGCGTGGTCATGACCATGAACGCCGCAATCTTGAGCGCAACCACAGGACGCAATCGCCGTACGGCGCAGCGAGTGACGGCCTGCCCCTTCAGGATCGCCCCAGGCAGCATAGCCACCGAAGGTGCGGACGGGCGACCAGTCGGGCATCGCAGGCGGCACATCGCTTTCATCGCACTTGGCGAAATCGCCGGCGCCAAACACGATCTTGCCGCCGACCATGGTGAGGTCGGATGTCAGGAAGGAGATCTCGTCCTCGGCGCAGGCGAAGAAATCTTTGCTCGGTACCACGAGATCGGCAAACTGGCCTTGCTCGATCCGGCCCTTCTTGCCCTCCTCGTTGGAGAACCAGGTGACGTTTTCCGTCCACATCCGAAGTGCCGTCTCGCGATCCAGACAATTGGCGCGCGGATAGAGATGCATGCCGCCGACGGTCTTGCCTGTTATCATCCAGGCCAGAGATACCCATGGATTATAGGAGGCGACACGGGTGGCATCGGTACCGGCAGAAACCTTCACGCCCTTTTCGAGCATTTTTGCCACCGGAGGCGTTGCTTCGGCAGCACCTAGGCCGTAGCGCTCGACGAAATATTCGCCTTGATAGGCCATTCGGTGCTGAACGGCGATGCCGCCGCCAAGAGCAGCCACGCGATCGATCGAGCGGTCGGAAATCGTTTCGGCATGGTCGAAGAACCAGTTGATGCCCTCGAGCGGAATATCCTGATTGACCTTTTCGAAGACGTCGAGCGCCCGCGAAATAGTCTCGTCATAGGTGGCATGCAGGCGCCAGGGCCAGCGGTTTTGCGCAAGAATACGCACGACCTCTTCCAGCTCGCCTTCCATTTCCGGCGGCATATCAGGGCGAGGCTGACGGAAGTCCTCGAAATCTGCGGCAGAAAACACCAGCATCTCGCCAGCACCATTGTGGCGGAAATAATCGTTGCCCTGCTTGTACTTGACCGATTGCGTCCAGGCGAGAAAGTCCTCCTTCTCAGCCTTCGGCTTTTGGGTAAACAGATTATAGGCCAGCCTGACGGTCATCTGGCCAGCATCGGCCAACTGCTGGATAACGGCATAATCATCGGGATAATTCTGAAACCCGCCGCCAGCATCGATGACGCCGGTCACACCCAGCCGGTTGAGCTCGCGCAGGAAGTGGCGCGTCGAATTGACCTGGTACTCGAGGGGCAGCTTCGGCCCCTTGGCCAAGGTGGAATAGAGAATGCCGGCATTGGGCTTGGCCAGCAGCAGGCCGCTCGGATTGCCGGCGGCATCGCGGATTATCTCCCCACCAGGTGGGTTGGGCGTATCTTTGTTATAGCCGACGGCGCGAAGCGCCGCACCGTTCAACAGCGCCCGGTCATAAAGGTGCAGAAGGAAAACCGGGGTATCAGGGGCAACCGCATTGATCTCTTCGATGGTCGGCAGCCGCTTTTCGGCAAATTGGTGCTCGGTGAACCCGCCGACGACGCGCACCCATTGTGGTGCGGGCGTAACGGCCACCTGCTGCCTGAGCATGTCCATCGCATCCGCCAGCGAGCGCACCCCGTCCCACCGCAGCTCCATATTGAAGTTCAAGCCACCGCGAATGACGTGGGTATGGTTGTCGATCAGCCCAGGCAGAACGCGTTTGCCTTTCAGATCGATCAGCTTCGTCTCCGGCCCCTTGAAAGCCATGATCTCCTGGTCGTGACCGACGGCAAGAAATACGCCGTCCTTGATCGCCACGGCACTGGCCGTTGGATTGGTGCGGTCAAGCGTCGTGAAAAGACCGTGGTGCAAAATGAGGTCGGCGATCATGGCTGGAGCTCCAGATGGCGAGATGGTTGGGATCAAAAATATCGGCGGAGCGAGGCTCAGCTCTTGTCAGACAGACTGCTGCCAGGAGTAGGATTTCCCTTGGGCAGATGACCGAACATATGGGGCTTGACCTGATTGAGCCAGGAAACGGCAGCCGGCTCCTTGTTGAGCATGGTCTTGGCGAAGGGCACGATCTGCTCACCCACGAGAATACCAAGAAGTCCGACCAACGCCACGATGGGTGGAGCCGGCGACCGGACATTGATGAGACTGTAGATAATGCCGACTAGGACCCCGGCGGCAAGCGACAGCAAATAGACTTTCATGATCTTTTCCTCGGTTGGGAGAGGCGCAGGCATCTCGCGCCTGCGCCTCGTCTGAGATCAGTGACCTTCCGAGGCACCGAACATGGTCTTGGCATAGATGATGCCCAGACCGTAGGCGCCACCGAACTTCTTGGCGATGCCTGTGGTCATGTCGTAGGTTTCGGTACGAGCCCAATCGCGCTGCAGTTCCAGCATATATTGCAGCGACGTTATCGGCTGTACGCCCAGCGCGACCATACGATCCATGGCGCGATTATGGGCTTCCTCAGAGACGTCTCCGCAGGCATCGGCGATAACATAGACTTCGAAGCCCTGATCAAGAGCCGATAGCGCCGGACCGACGATGCAGACACTGGTCCAGAGACCAGAAAGCACAATCCGCTTTTTGCCTATGCGGTTGACCTCTTCAATCACCTTGGCATCTTCCCAGGTATTCATTGATGTCCGGTCGAGCAGCGCCTGCCCCGGAAACGCATCCGTGATCTCGCTAAACATTGGGCCGGAAAAACTCTTTTCCGCAACTGTCGTCAATATTGTTGAAACGCCAAAGCCCTTGGCAGCATTGGCCACCAGGGCAGCGTTGTTGCGCAGGTTCACCGCGTCGATGCTCTTGGTCGCGAAAGACATCTGCGACTGGAAGTCGATCATCAGCAGAATGTGATCCTGGGGAGCGAGCAGCTTTGCGCCCGGCGTCGGTGTGGCGGTGGTGTTCATGAAATTCCTCTCTGGACATCGTAAAGTACGAGATGTCAGGCCGTTATGAAGCATGATCGTCCGCGGCTCTTGTCGGGGACTTCGCGGTTTGGACGTTTCCACTGCCTTGAGGGCAGACTGAGTTGCCTCCGAAGAAAGCCCCCCGAAAAGAGCAGCAGGCCCTTTACAATCCCCAGATTGGCGGTATCGACCAAGGGCAAATCCTCTTGCGGCATTATGAACTAACTGGTACAAACAAAATCATTGGAGATAAGGACGTGGGGAGAGCACGTCCTTGAGCACCACCGAAAGGCGAAATCTCGATGCATCGGCCAACAGGCCGCGTGCGATCAGACACGCCTATGGCTGCACCGCGGAGGCTTGGGAGGAGATATGCCGTATAGTCTCGACTTTTCCGTCGTCATCGAGCGGCTGCCGGAACTGCTTTTGGCATGCCTTGCAACGATCGGCCTTGCTATCGCAGGCATGTCGCTTGCAACGGTCATCGGCCTGCTCGGCGTGGTCGCAAGACGCTCGCGTCTGCCGGCGCTTCGGGCGGTTGTCATCGGCTTCGTCGAGGTGATCCGCAACACGCCCTTCCTCGTGCAGATCTTCTTCATTTTCTTCGCGCTGCCGCAATTCGGTATCCGGCTCAATCCAACCGTCACGGCCATTGTTGCCCTTGGCCTTAACGGTGGCGCCTATGCAATCGAGATCATCAGGGGCGGCGTCGACGCCATTCCGAAAGGTCAGGTCGAGGCCGGTCTGGCGCTTGGCCTGCATCGTGCGCAGATCCTGCGCCACATCATCCTGAAGCCTGCTCTGCGTGCGGTCTATCCGTCTCTGACCAGCCAGTTCGTGATGCTGACGCTGACGACATCCGTCTGCACCTCGATTGCCGCCTACGAGCTGACATCAGTTGCCCAGAAGATCGAGGCAGACACCTTCCGCTCCTTCGAGGTCTATTTCTCGATCACCGTGCTCTACCTGATCATTTCCTCGCTGATGATGGGAGTTTTCGCCGTCATTTCCCGCATGTTCTTCAGTTATCCGGTCAAGTGAGGCAGTCATGGCATCTATCGGACCCAATGAACTGTTCTTCCTGATGCAAGGGCTGAAGTGGACGCTGGCGCTGACGGCAATCGGCTTTGTTGGCGGCGGGGTGTTCGGCCTCCTGGTCGCCTTGGCACGTGTTGCCGAAAGTGCCGTGCTGCGCAACGCGACGGTCGCCTACATCGCCATATTTCAGGGCACGCCGCTCTTGATGCAGTTGTTCGTCGTTTACTACGGCGTCGCGCTGCTCGGCATCGACATCGATGCGTGGATCGCCGTCGCCATCGCCTTCACTCTACATGCCAGTGCCTTTCTCGGAGAAATCTGGCGCGGTGGCATCCAGGCGGTTCCGAAGGGCCAGACTGAAGCGGCCAAGGCGCTCGGTCTGCACTATGTCTCGATCATGAAGGACGTCGTCCTGCCGCAGGCGCTCAAAATCTCGCTACCCGCGACCATTGGCTTCCTGGTGCAGCTGATCAAGGGCACCTCGCTTGCCGCCATTGTCGGCTTTGTCGAATTGTCGCGTGCCGGACAAATCGTCTCCAACCAGACCTACCGACCGCTGATGGTCTTTGCCATCGTCGGACTGATCTATTTCCTGATCTGCTGGCCCCTGTCGCTCTGGGGTGCGCGCAAGGAGAAGCGGCTGCAGACGGCAGCCCGTTAACACCTGAAGACAGAAACATCTCATCAGCTTTGTAAGGAGGAGCAAATGATGAAAACTACTCAGAAATCCATGGCACGCCGCACGGTGCTTGCCTTGATCACCGCAGCCGCAGTCGCGCCGCTCATGGCACCGGCCGCCGCCTTTGCCGGCACGCTGGAACAGGCCAAGGCCAAGGGTAAAGTCGTGATCGGCATTCAGGGCGACAATGCGCCCTGGGGCTTTGTCAATTCGAGCGGCATCCAGGATGGTCTCGATGCCGATATCGGCAAGGCCTATGCCGACTATATCGGTGTGAAGGCCGAGTTCGTGCCGCTTGCCGTTGCCAACCGCATTCCAGCTTTGATGACCGGCAAGGTCGACATCCTGTTTGCCACCATGGGCATGACCGCTGACCGCGCCAAGACCATTCAGTTCTCCAAGCCCTATGCCGGCAACGTTCTGTCGGTCTACGGCCCAAAGGATAAGAAAATTGCCAGCTATGACGACCTGAGGGGCGTTTCCGTCGGCGTGCCGAAATCCTCGGCCATGGACACCGCAATCACCGCTGGCGCCGGCTCGAAGGCAAGCATTCTGCGCTTCGATGACGATGCCGCCAATATCCAGGCGCTGATATCAGGCCAGGTCGAAGTCGTCGGCGGCAACCAGTTCTATGGCGACCGGCTGAATGCCGCCTCCGCCGGCAAATATGAAGCGAAATTCGATCTAGTGACGCTCTACAACGGAGCCGGCACCCGCCCGGGCGAGAAGGACTGGAACGAGAGCATCAACAGCTTCATCGACAAGATCAAGGCCAATGGTGAGTTGGCAAAGATCTACGCCAAGTGGATGAAGCGCGACGTTCCGTCCTTCCCGGACTCGCTGCCCGACATTCCTTTCGCCGCCAAGTAACAGGAGACCTCCATGCCGCAATCCACCGCTGAGGCTCCGCTGATCGCGCTCGAAGGCGTCGGCAAGTGGTATGGAGCCTATCACGCACTGAAAGACATTAACCTGACGGTTCGCAAGGGCGAGAAGATCGTGCTGTGCGGACCGTCAGGCTCGGGGAAATCGACACTGATCCGCTGCATCAACCATCTGGAGGAAATCCAGCAGGGCAGCATCACCGTCGAAGGCACAAGGCTGACCGGCGCAACCCGCACCATCGACGCGGTGCGCCGCGAGGTTGGCATGGTGTTCCAGAGCTTCAATCTCTTCCCGCATATGACCATCATGGAAAACTGCGTCCTGGCGCCCATGCGGGTCAAGGGATTGCAGAAGCCGCAGGCGGAAGAAATCGCCCGCAAATATCTCGATCGGGTGCGGATTCTCGATCAGGCCGATAAATATCCGGCCCAGCTCTCTGGCGGTCAGCAGCAGCGCGCGGCGATTGCCCGTGCGCTATGCATGGAGCCAAAGGCCATGCTGTTCGACGAACCAACCTCAGCGCTCGACCCGGAAATGGTCAAGGAAGTGCTCGATACCATGATCGGCCTGGCGCGCGATGGCATGACGATGATCTGCGTGACCCATGAAATGGGCTTTGCCCGGCAGGTGGCCGACCGCGTCGTGTTCATGGCCTCGGCGCAGATTGTCGAGGAAGGACCGCCGGAAGAGTTTTTCCGCAATCCACAACACCAGCGCACCCGCGCCTTCCTGGGCGAAATCCTTGCCCATCACTGAAACGGCGCGCTGGCCGATCAATCCGGCCGGCGGCCATTTTTCCTCTCGGAACTGCCCCAGACCCGAGCCATTGGACGAAACCATGACTGATAAACCCTCACTCTGCGTCGGGCTGATCGGCACCGATATTCAGCTCTCGAAATCCCCCGCCTTGCACATGCGCGAGGGCGCAGCCCAGGGCATCGATTACCGCTACGAATTGCTCGACATCCAGGCGCGCAATCTGCCGGAAAGCGCCCTGCCCGACCTTTTGGCCGAATGCGAAGCCCGAGGGTTTGCCGGCACCAACATTACCCACCCATTCAAGCAGGCCGTCATTCCGCTTCTCGACGATTTATCGGAAGACGCCCGCATGCTCGGCGCCGTCAACACCGTCGTGCTGCGCGACGGAAAGCGTGTGGGCCACAATACCGACTGGTCCGGCTTCTACGAGAGCTTCCAGCGGGGACTGCCGGACGTGAAGCGCGACAGAGCGCTGCTGATCGGGGCGGGTGGGGCCGGCGTTGCCGTTGCCCATGCGGCGCTCAAGCTCGGCATCGGCAGGCTGGATATCGTCGATCAGGCGCCTGCGAAGGCCGAGACCTTGGCCGAGGAGCTTAGCAGCCGGTTTGGCGCCGGCCGGGCCGTGGCCGTCACCGATGCCGGCCAGTCACTGGCGCAAGCCGATGGGCTCATTCACGCGACGCCGGTCGGCATGCCGGCGCATCCAGGGATTCCCGTTTCAGCCGACCTGATCGAGCCTCGTCACTGGGTGGCCGATATCGTCTACATGCCGCTGATCACCGATCTCATTGCAGCAGCACGCCAGAAGGGCTGTCACACCATGCCGGGCGGCGGCATGGCGGTATTTCAGGCTGTCGGCGCTTTCAGGCTGTTTTCCGGCCGTGAGCCGGATGCCGAACGTATGAGCGCGCATTTTGCCGAACTTTGTGCCTCGGAGGGCATCGCATGAGCCATTTCGTCATTCTCAACGGTCCCAATCTCAACCTGCTCGGCCAGCGTCAGCCGGAAATCTATGGCCGCGAAACGCTGGCCGACGTCGAAGCCATCTGCCGCGATGTCGCAGAGAGCGCGGGACACACGCTGTTTTTCGCCCAGAGCAACCGCGAATACGAGCTGATCGACTGGATCCATGAGGCCAGAGGAAAGGCGGCGGGCATTGTCATTAACCCCGGCGCCTTCACCCATACGTCGGTGGCGATCCTTGACGCCCTCAATGCATTCGAGGCGGCGGTCATCGAGGTGCATATTTCCAATATCCACAAACGAGAGGTCTTTCGCCACCATTCCTATGTGTCGACCCGGGCGGAAGGCGTAATCGCCGGTCTTGGCATCGAAGGCTACGAGATGGCGTTGCGCCACCTCATCAGCCGGTCTCACCGATCAAACTGATATGATCGGCGCGCAGCACATATCGCAGCACCATTTCGGCCACATGCTGCGACAGCGTCTCTTGTCCGCCAGGCTTAAACAGCGTGTCGCCAAAAATGGCAGAAAAGCTGGCGGCGTTGGAGACGTTGAAGAAAGACAGCGCGCTGATCTGCCAGTGCAATTCCAAGGCCTCGACGCCGGTGCGAAACAGTCCTTGCTCCTGGCCACGTTTCAGCACGCCCTGCAGCGCCTCGATCGCGGGCTGATTGACGCCGCCGATGGTCTGAGACAGCTGCATATGACGGCCGTGGTGAATGTTTTCGATCATCACCATGCGGATGAACGCCGGGTTGCGGCGATGGTGGTCGAAGGTAAAACGACAGAGCTTGGTAAGGGCAGCAACCGGGTCGAGTCCTTCGAGCTCCAGCTCCATTTCACCGCCGCGCACCTTGCCGTAGGCCTCTTCCAGCACGCGCTGGTAAAGTCCCTCCTTATCGCCGAAATAGTAATAGATCATTCGCTTCGACGTGCGGGTGCGGGCCGCAATCTCATCGATGCGTGCTCCAGACAGGCCGTTTTGCGAAAATTCCTCCATCGCGACGGTGAGAATGTCGCGGCGCACGCCCTCCGGATCCCGTTTCACCGGGCGCGCCTGCTTAACGTCCTGCGTTGCCGTCTCCCTCTCCATCATCCCCCGTCCGACACAACCGTCAGGCATTATTATTAACCAATCAGTACATAAAGCCGGAAAGGAAGCAAAATGGCAAGCCCAGACAAAAGCGACCGAACGAGCGACAGCAAGACCAATTCGCCCGCAGCGCATAGCGTACAGATGCAGACCTCAATTGCAACCGTATCGATCAGTGGCGAATTCCCAGAAAAGCTGGCAGCTATCGCCAGGGCTGGCTTTACCGGGGTAGAGATTTTCGAGAACGATTTCCTCACCTATGATGCCTCGCCAAAGGAAGTCGCCAAGATGGTCAGCGACCACGGGCTGGAGATTACCCTTTTCCAACCTTTCCGTGACTTCGAGGGGATGCCGGACCTGCACCGCGCCCGCGCCTTTGAACGAGCCGAGCGCAAGTTCGAAATCATGGACGAGCTGGGTACCGACCTGATGCTGATCTGCTCGAATGTCTCGCCGATCTCGCTTGGCGGCATTGACCGAGCCGCCGCCGATTTCCGCGAACTGGGCGAGCGGGCAGCCAAACACGGCGTGCGCGTTGGCTATGAGGCGCTGGCCTGGGGCCGGCACGTCAACGACCACCGCGACGCTTGGGAAGTGGTGCGGCGTGCCGACCATGCCAATGTCGGGCTCATCCTCGACAGCTTTCATACGCTGGCGCGCAAGATCGACCCGAATTCGATCCGCTCTATTCCAGGCGACAAGATCTTCATCGTGCAATTAGCCGACGCACCGCTGTTCGACATGGACCTGCTCTACTGGAGCCGACATTTTCGCAATATGCCCGGTGAAGGCGACCTTCCCGTCGTCGACTTCATGCGCGCCGTGGCCGCGACGGGCTATACCGGTCCGCTATCACTGGAAATCTTCAACGACCAGTTCCGTGGCGGCTCGCCGCGCGCCATTGCCGAAGATGGACATCGCTCGCTCGTCTATCTCATGGACCAGGTGCAGCGTCAGGAGCCGGATATCCGCCTCAGCGCCCCAACCATGCCGGCGCCGATCGAGACCGCTGGAGTGGCATTCGTGGAATTTGCCAGTTCGGCAGAGGACAAAGAGAAACTGACCACTCTCCTGCGCACGCTCGGCTTTTCCAGAACCGCAAAACATCGCACCCGCGACCTGGATCTCTACATCAAGGGCGACATCCGCATTCTGATCAATACCGACGGCACCGAAAACAGTTTCGCCAACGCCTCATATTCGGTGCATGGCACCAGCGCCTATGCCTTTGGCCTGAAGGTGGCGGATGCGGAAGAGGCCGTCCGGCGGGCAACAGCGCTTGGCGCCGTCCCGTTTTCCGAGCCGCGCCGCAGCGGTGAGGTGCCGGTGCCCGCCATTCAGGGCGTCAGCAACAGCGTCATCTATTTCCTTGATGACAGCCCCGAGTTATCGCGCGTCTGGGAGCAGGAGTTCGAGCCTGTTGCAGATGAGCAGACCCCTGCCGATACAAAGCTTTTGCGCATCGACCATTTAGCCCAGACCACGCGCTATGACGAAATGCTGACGTGGCTACTATTCTATGGCTCTATCTTTTCGACACGTCGCACGCCGATGGTCGATGTGGTCGATCCTGGCGGCCTCGTCCGCAGTCAGGCCATTGAAAGCCGCCCTGCCCCCGATTTTCGAGTGACACTGAACGGGGCCGACAATCGCAAGACGGTGGCCGGCAAATTTTTGGCCGAAAGCTTCGGCACCAGCATCCAGCATATTGCGCTAGCCACCGACGACATCTTCGGGACGGCCGCAGGCCTTGCCGCCTGCGGCTTTCGCGCGCTTCCGATCTCGCGCAATTATTATGACGATCTGGAAGCCCGCTTCGGCCTCGAGCCGGAGTTCGCCGATGCATTGCGCGCCGCAAGCATCCTTTACGACCGCGACGACAATGGCGAATATTTCCAGATCTATAGCCAGACCTTTGGCGAGGGCTTCTTCTTCGAAATCGTCGAACGGCGTGGTGCCTATAATGGCTACGGCGCCATGAATGCGCCGTTCCGCATTGCAGCACAACGCCGCCAGCTAAGGCCGGATGGGGTCCCGCGCTGAGTATTCAGACCACAGGACCGAACGAGAAAGGCGAGGCTGCCGATGCAGCCTCGCCTTTTTTCTTGAAGGATGAGGTGAGATCCGTCCGGCTTATCAGGCCGGCTGGCCCTCGCCGTGGCCATGTCCTGCAGAACCGTGTTCGGCAGAAGCGCCCTCCGGCTTGTCGGCAGCCTTGGCGATCAGCACATAGGCAGCCGGAACAACGAACAGCGTGAACAGCGTGCCGATCGACAGACCTGATGAAATGACCAGACCCATGTTGAAGCGCGAAGCAGCACCGGCACCCGAGGCGGTGATGAGCGGAACAACGCCGAGCACCATGGCAGCGGTGGTCATCAGGATCGGCCGCAACCGGATTTCGGCAGCTTCGACAATGGCCTGCCGCTTCGACTTTCCTGCATTGCGGTGTTCGTTGGCCACTTCCACCATCAGGATGCCGTGCTTGGACACCAGACCCATCAGCGTCACCAGACCCACCTGGGTATAGATGTTGATGCTGGCTCCGCCGAGGCCGAGGCTGATGAAGATCAGCGCGCCGGCGAGCGACATCGGCACCGAGACCAGAATGACGATCGGATCTCGGAAGCTGTTAAACAGCGCAGCCAATGCCAGGAAGATAATGATCAACGCAAAGGCGAAGGTCTGCACAAAGCCGCCGGATTCTTTCTCAAGCTGACGCGACTGACCACCGTAGTCCAATCCATAGCCCGGAGGCAGGGAATCGCTCGCAACGCTTTTCAAAGTTGCAAGGGCGTCACCCATAGCCACACCAGGCATGGCAACACCTGAGATGGTCGCCGAATTGACCTGTTGGAAGTGGTTATAGGACTGCGGCTGGGTGATCGTTTCAATGTGGGCGACCGTCGACAGCGGCACGTTCGTACCGTCGCTGGCCTTAATGTAATAGTTCAATACATCGGATGCATTGAGGCGCGACATCTGCTGCACCTGGGGAATGACCTTATAGGACCGGCCATCAAAGCTGAAGTAGCCGGTGTAATTACCACCCAGCATGGTTGCCAGCGCGCCACCCACATCCGACATGTTCAAACCGAGCTGAGCGACCTTTTCGCGGTCGAACACGATGCGCGACTGCGGCTGGTCGTATTTCAGGTCGTTGTCGAGGAAGATGAACTTGCCTGTCTTCAACGCGTTGGCGATGAAGGTTTGCGACACATCATTCAACTGGGAGAAATCGTTGGTGGTGGTGAGAACGAACTGGATAGGAAGACCGTTGCTACCTGGTAGCGGCGACGGCTGGAAGGCCACGGTTCTGACACCCGCAATACGATTCAAGTCGTTCTGGATCGCAGGCTGCAGGGTCTTCGTCGTTTTTTCACGCTGATCCCAGGGTTTCAGAACCCAACCGGCGATGGACTGGCCGGGGGCATCAATCTGGAAGACGATATTCGTTTCGGCTTCTTTTGCGAAAGTCTTGTAGGCCTGCTCCGCATAAAACTGCCGCTGGCTGAGCGTCGAGGACGGCGCTGACGTGGTCAGTGTCAGGATGACGCCCTGGTCTTCTTCCGGTGCCAGTTCGCTTGTCGATACCGTATAGAGCCAGTAGATGCTGCCAAGCACGATCAGGCCGAAGACGATCACGACGGGTATCGTATTCAGAGTGCCCTCGAGCAGACGGCGATAGCCTCGGCTAAGGCCCTCCATGAAGCGGTCGATGCCATGAACAATACGCGCTTCGATCGACTTGCCGTCCTTCGGGATCGGCTTCAGCAGATAGGCGCAGGTCATGGGCGACAGGGTCAGCGCGATGACGGCAGACACCGTGACCGCACCGGCCAGGGTGAAGGCGAACTCGGTAAACAGAGCGCCGGTCAGGCCGCCCTGGAAGCCAACGGGGACATAGACTGCGATGAGAACCACGGTCATCGCCACGATCGGGCTTGCGAGATCACGGGCCGCTTGCAAGGCGGCGTCGAAGGGTTTCATCCCTTCTTCCATATGACGATTGACGCCTTCGACCACGATGATCGCATCGTCGACGACGAGACCGATGGCCAGCACCAACGCCAGAAGTGTCAAAAGGTTGATCGAGAAGCCCATGGCGAGCATCAGCGCGAAAGTGCCGATCAGCGACAGGGGAATGGCAACGATCGGGATAAGAACCGCACGCCACGATCCGAGGAAGAGGAAGACGACGACGGTAACGATCAGACCGGCTTCGAACAGTGTATGGATAACCTCGTCGATCGAACTGTTCACGAAGTCGGTGGAGTCATAGATCACCTGCCCGTCAAGACCGGCTGGCAATTGCTGCTGAATTTCCGGGAAGACGGCCTTCACGCCATTGATGACGTCAAGAAGATTGGCGGTCGGCGCAACCTGAATGCCGATATAGACAGCCTTCTGACCGTTGAAGCTGGTGGCCGAGTCATAGTCGTCACTGCCAAGGGTGACATTGGCGACATCCTTCAACCGAATGATGGCGTTGTTGGTCTGCTTGACGACCAGATTCTGATATTCCGCAAGAGAATGCAGATTGGTCGAGGAGGAGAGATTGACCTGAACCATCTGGCCCTTGGTCGTGCCGAGACCGGAAATATAGTCGTTGCCGGTCAGGGCAGAGGAGATATCGGTGGCGCTCAAGCTATAGGCGGCCATCTTGATCGGATCGAGCCAGGCGCGCAGCGCGAACTTCTTGGCCCCGAGCAATTCAGCGGTCTGGACGCCCTGAACAGCCTGCAACTTAGGCTGTACGACGCGCGTCAGATAGTCGGTGACCTGGTTTGGCGCAAGAACATCGCTCTTGAAACCGAGATACATGGAGTCGATCGTCTGACCCACGGTCAGCGTCAGGGTCGGCTGCTGCGCATTCGACGGCAGCTGATTGATGACGGAATTAACCTTGGTATTGATTTCCGTCAGCGCCTTGCCTGAATCGTAGTTCAGACGCAGGTTGACGGTGATGGTGCTCGTTCCCGTCTTGCTGGTCGACGTCATGTAGTCGATGCCGTTCGCCTGGGCGATGGCATTTTCGAGCGGCGTGGTGATGAAACCGGCGATGATGTCGGAATCGGCGCCGGCATACGTGGTCGTCACGGTCACGACCGCGTTCTGCGTCCGCGGATACTGCAGGATCGACAGCGAAGTCATCGACTTCAGGCCGAGGACCAGGATCAGCGCACTGACCACCAGCGCAAGCACGGGCTTGCGCACGAATATATCGGTGAAGCTCTTCATGGCGTTATGTCCTATTGATCCTTGATCTCAGGCGCATTTTGAGAGGTCGGCACATGGCTGTTGTCGACGATGACAGGCGTGCCGCCGCGCAGCTTCAACTGACCTGCGATGACCACATTGTCACCGGACTTCACGCCATCGGTAACCGCAACAAAGTCGCCCCGGACACTGCCGGTCTTTACGAAGACCTGTCGGACGCTGTCGTGCTCTCTATTGCCTTTGTCCTTGTCGACGATGAAAACGCTATCGCCATAGGGATTATAGACGATGGCGGTCTGCGGCACGGTGACGAGCTGCTGAACTGCGCCAGTCGCAACCTTGACCCGCGCAAACATGCCCGGCAGCAGCGACCCATCGGCATTTTTCAGAGTGGCGCGAACCTGGACGTTGCGTGAAGTGCTATCGACCTTAGGGTTGATTGCAGAAATCTGGCCGGTGAACGTTTTGCCAGGATAGGCGTCGATGGTCGTGGTGACGTCCTGACCAACCTTCAGGCGGCTGACGTCCTGCTGAGGCAGGTAGAAGTCGACATAGATCGGGTCGAGGGACTGAAGCGTAACGACCGTGGTGCCGGCAGTCAGATACTGACCGAGGTCAACCGACCGAATGCCGAGACGACCGGCAAAAGGTGCCTTCAGCGTCTTCTGCTCGACAACAGCCTTCTGCTGGTCGACGAGCGCCTGGGCGTTCTTGACGTTCGCACGGTCGGTATCGACGGTCGCCTGGCTGACGGCTTTGACGTTCAACTGCGCCAAGTCACGCTGCAAGGTGATGTTGTAGTTGTCGAGCGTTGCCTCGAGGGATACCAGCTTGGCATTGTCTTCCGTCGCATTGAGCTGCAACAGAGTCTGGCCCTGCTCCACAGCGTCGCCGGAATTGAAGCTGATATTCTGGACGATGCCGGAGACTTCCAGCGCCAGATCGGCACCATTTGCCGCCCTCAGAGAGCCAACTGCTTCTATCTCGTCCTGCCAATCTGTCACATCGGCAACGGCGGTAGAAACCGTTTGCGCAGGATTGGCCATACCGGCCATGACCTGCTGGATGATTCCAGCTTTGAAATTCTGGAACCAGTACAGCCCACCGAAGACAGCGCCAGTGGCGAGCAACATGATCACCATTCGCTTGATCATTATGTTCAGACCTTCTTATTCTAAGTGTCGTTAATAAACTAGTTGCCCGCAGTCCGGCACGGCCGGACTTCTACGCTACGATGTCTGCGTTGTTTTGGACCTACGGAGACATCTTTCTTTCCTGCTTTCAGATCTACAAACTGAAACTGGACTGCACACTCCAACAAAACTATCTAATATACCGTTATTGATGTGCAGATTTTCTTGGCATTTTCTGGTAGCAGGCCAGCTTTGTCGGGCGTGTGATGGTCACTGCCTATGTCATAGCTTTGCCGCCACTTCTGGACCGGCAAAATGCCCTGGAGAAACACGCGGACGCGACTGGTCCGTCTCATCCTGTCGGTTCCACCAGCCACCACCAAGCGCTTGGTACAGCGCGACTGTATCGGTGTAGCGGGTCGCCTGGGCCTTTACCCTGGAGATAACCGCATTCTGATAGGACTGCTGGGCGGTGGATACTGTCGGGTAATCGACGGCGCCAATCTTGTACTGTTCCTGGGCCATGGTCAGGCTGGCGGAAGACGCCTTTTCGGCTTTTGCCTGCGCCTGCAGTGCCTTGGCATCATATTCGATGGCACGCAGACTATCGGCAACGTTCTGGAAGGCGGAAATCACAGTGCTTTTGTACTTGGACAGGTCTTGCCGGAAGGTCGCGACGCTGGCTTCCTTGGTATGATAGAGCTTGTTTCCATCGAAGATGGTTTGGCTGACGGAGTCAGCAACGCTCCAGGCAATCGTGTTGGCGCTGAACAGCTTGGCAGGCGCAGAGGCACCGTAGCTGCCGCTAAGCGTGATCTGCGGCAGCATATTGGCAATTGCCACGCCGACACTCGCCGTGGCGTTGTGCAGGGTTGCTTCCGCCTCGCGAATGTCAGGACGCTGGCGAACCAGGCTAGACGGCAGACTGAGCGGAAGATCACGCGGCAAATGCAAATCCGACAGGCTGACGCTTTCGCCGTTATCCTGGCTGGGCAGCCGACCGAGATAGGCCATCAGTTCGTTGCGCTGCTGAGCCCGCTGCTTTTGCAGCGACGGGAGGCTAGCCTCAGTCGTGGCGAGGGTCGATTGCTGCGACAGCACGTCGGATGCAGGAACAGCCCCGACATTGAACTGCTGCTGGATGCGCGCGAGTTGATCCCGCTGCAGGCGAATAATGTCCTGCGTAGCCTGGATTTGGGCATTCAGCGACGCATCGTTCATGGCCGCCGTCACGACATTAGCCGTCAGGGAGAGATAGGTGGCTTCCAGCTGGAAGCGCTGATAATCAGCCTGCGCCTGCGCCGCTTCGATCGTCCGCCGTGTTCCGCCCCACATGTCGAGATTGTAGGAGACGCTGACGGTTGCGTTATGCAGCGTAAAAAGGGATGCCTTTGTTGCGCCGCTAGCTGCCGAACGCTCACGCTCGGAGGATTCGCTGGCAGTGACCGTTGGAAACAACCCACCCTGATCGGCAAGAACAGTTTCGCGCGCAGACCGCAGAGCATATTGAGCCGCGGCCACATCCGGATGATTGTGGATCGCTTCTTCGACAAGCGCGTTGATCTGCTTGGACTGGAACAGTGTCCACCAAGCGGGATTGACATCGCTGCCCATAGTGAAGCGCTGCGCCTGGCCGTTGGAGACGCCCTTTGCATCGACAGTCTTGACCAGCGACTCTTTGGTATAGCCACTCGCGTCCGGCCCGTCCGGAGATTGGAAATCGGGTCCGGCGGTGCAACCCGACAGCGTGATAAGCGTTAATAGAATAGTCCATCGAGACCAAAGGACCTGGCTGCTTCCGTCGACGTCGGGGGCATAGGATTTTTTATTGAACATGAGGCGCTACCAATTGAACCGAACCGTTCAGTCTGTTGCTTCAAATTGCAGTCTGGTATAACGATGTCAAGTGGAAAACTGAACCGTACAGTTCAAAAGAGGGGGTATTTGATGCAAGGCAATTCTGCGAAAACCGCTATTGACACTGAAAACCATCCGAAATCTCGAAAGATGGCGAGCAAGAAGTCCAAGTCGGTTCTGCAAGCTGCCCGCTCTACCTTCCTTGAGCTTGGCTATGATCGGACCAGTATGGACACGATCGCCCAAGGCGCGGGCGTGTCGAAGGCGACGGTCTACGCACATTTTGAAAGCAAGGAAGCCCTATTTTCTCGGCTGATCGAGGAAGAGTTCGCACTTAACGGTGACGACCGACTTTGGGATTCCAGCCTGCCGATTGCTGATATTGAAGCAGATCTCAGGACCATTGCCCGCAATTTCACCCGCTGTTTTCTCAACGACAAGGGGTTGGCATTCCACCGGTTGATCGTCTCCAACGCATCGCGGTTCCCGGAAATCGCCGAGATTTTTATGAAAGCCGGCCCCCGCAAACAACGCGCCGAAGTCGGAGCATTTTTTGAAAGAGCGGTAGACGAAGGATTCCTGCGAATTGCCGACATGGACTTGGCCGTGAAGCAATTTCTCAGTCTGGTGCAGTGCGACCTGCCACTGAATTGGGCTCTTTCAATGAAGCCGCCGGCACAGAGCCAGTATGACGCCCTTATAGAGGGAGGGGTGCGCATCTTCCTGGCTGCCTACGGGGTCAAAAAAAACGGCGCGGACAGCTGAAATCAGCATCCGCACCGTTGAGAATAAAAGGCGGCGGCCAGGAATTGCGGTAGTCTTGTCTGGCGCTAGCCGGCAAGCCGATCCATTATTCTAATCCAGGACCGAATACCCTTGTGAAATGAGGTTAGATTGTATTTTTCGTTCGGAGAATGGACGCAGTCGTCCATCAGCGAAAACCCGACAAGCAAGGCATCCATGCCGAGCAGGCTCTGGAAATCTCCGACAATCGGGATCGATCCGCCCCCGCCGGTCACGACGGCCGGCTTCGACCATTCCTGCGAAAGAGCTTCCTTCGCCTTGGCAAGAACGGGAGAGTCGTAAGGTAGCTGAATGGCGGGAGATGCGCCTTCTTCGGAAAACTCCACCCGGCAATCGACAGGCAGTTTCGAGCGCACATATTCGCGGAATGTGTTGCGGATCTGCTGCGGGTTCTGGCGTCCGACCAGCCGGAAGGAGACCTTCGCCATCGCTTCGGCGGCAATGACGGTCTTGAACCCCTTGCCCGTATAGCCGCCGCTCATGCCATTGACCTCGGCAGTCGGCCTTGCCCAGAGCAATTCCAGCATAGAGCGCCCTTTTTCGCCCGAGATGGCAGAAAGGCCAATGTCCGGCAGGAACGAGGATTGGCTCTTCTCCAGTTCCGCCCAGGCGGCTTTGAGATCGGCAGGCACTTCGTCGACGCCGTCATAGAAGCCAGGCAGGGTCACCGCACCGGTCTCGTCATGCAGTCCGGCAAGGATATCGCTCAGGATATGCAGGGGATTGGCGGCAACGCCACCGTAACCGCCGGAATGCAGATCGCGGCTGGCGGCTTTGATGACGACCTCCTCCCCAACCAGTCCGCGCAGACTGGCGCAGATTGCCGGCGTCTCGGCGTCCCACATGCCGGTATCGCAGACCATGGCGAAATCCGCCTTCAGTTCCGCAGCATGAGCTTCGAGAAAGCGCTTCAGCGATGGAGAGCCGGATTCTTCCTCGCCTTCGAAAAGAATGGTTATGCGCAAGGGAAGTTCGCCCCTCACCTCCCTGAAGGCACGGAGCGCCTCCAGAAAGGTCATGATCTGGCCCTTGTCGTCGGACGTGCCGCGACCGGTAATGATCTTCTGCCCTTGCGGTGTCTCTCGCACCGCCGGGGCGAATGGGTCGTTGTGCCAAAGGCCGAGCGGGTCGACCGGCTGCACATCGTAATGGCCGTAAAACAGCACATGAGGGGCGCCCTCAGGGGCCGCAACATCATGAGCAACCACCATGGGGTGCCCCGAGGTGTCGCGCACCGAGGCCTCGAATCCCAGTTGCGTCAGGTGATCCGCCAAAAATGCAGCCGCTCGCCGGCAATCAGACGCATAGGCCGGATCGGTCGAAATCGACGGTATCCGCACAAGATCAAACAGCGTCTCAAGACTGGACGGGAGATTGGCATCCGCACGGGCAAGAACGGAATGGATATCGGTCATGACTCTATCTCTTGTAAGGTAACCGCAAACTTACGATTCTGTTGCAGCAGAAATCGCGGCGACAAGGTCGCTCCACAGCGCCTCCGTGCCCTCAAGGCCGACATGCAGCCGCACCGACAGCGGATCGACGCCGAAGGCTTCGGCAAAACTCGGCGGCGCTTTCTGGGCCGCGACCACGTCTCCCGGCACGATCAGGCTTTCATGGCCGCCCCAGCTGACGCCCATCTTGAAATAGCGCAGCTGATTGCAGAAGATCTTGAGATCGATGCCCGGCTTGAAGATGAAGGAAAACAGCCCGGACGTGCCGACGAGACCCGGTGGCAGGCTGTTGGCGAGCGCGGGATGGCATACCGTTTCAACCTGCTCATGCGCCTGAAGCCGCCGGGCGATTTCCAGCGCCGAAGCCTCATGCGCCTTCATGCGCACCGGCAGCGTCCGCATACCGCGGATCAACAGCCAGGCATCGAAGGGCGACAGCTTGCCGCCGAGATAAGGCAGGGTTTCATTGCGGATCCTGTCGATCAAGGCCTTCGGCCCGGCCACAACACCCGCCACGACATCGCTATGGCCGCCAAGATATTTCGAAGCCGAATGCAGGACGAGATCGACGCCGAGCGTCAGCGGCCGCTGGAAAACTGGGCTCGCCCAGCTATTGTCGATAATAGAGAGAACACCGTGATGCCGGGCAAGTGCGGCCAGCGCGCCGACATCATGGGCATGCATCACCCAGCTGGTCGGGCTTTCGAGATAGATGAGCTTGGCACCCGGCAGGGCTGCAGCGACCGCATCCTCGTCGCGCCCATCGACATAGGTCACCTCGACGCGCATGCGCTTCAAGATGGTCTCGAAAAACCGGAAGGCGTCCGGATAGACATGCCGCACGGCGACAATCCGATCGCCCGGCTGGACAAAGGTTAGTACCGTCGAGGAAATCGTCGCCATGCCGCTGCCGAAGCCGAGCGCATCCTCAGCACCTTCCAGACGCGCCAGCATGTCTTCAAAAATCCGCACAGTCGGGTTGAGGCCACGCGAATAGACCGGACGCTGTTTTTCACCGCGATAGGTCGCGACCATCTCGTCGTAATCGCTGAAGGTGAACAGCGAGGTCTGCACGATCGGCGGCACGACCGCATCGAAGGCATTGCCTTCGTCATGGGCAGTGATCAGCGAGGCAAATTCGGAAAAGTCGTGCTTGTCGTTCATTGGGACATGTCCTTGATGTCTTCTTCCACCACGCTGAGAATCTTGAGAGTTTCCTGGCGGGCCGCCTCCGCGTCGCCCTCGGCGATCGCGGCAAACAGAGTGCGATGATAGGGAAATGAGCGGCGGGCAAAATCCGGCCGGTCGAAAGGCTTGCTCCAGAAGCGCTCGAAAGCCTCGCGCATCTGCTCTAGCAACTGCCGGAACAGCGGATTATGGGCAGCATCGTAAATGGCGAGATGAAAGGCGAGATCTTCCTTACCTGAAGTGCCCTTGGCCAGATGCACCCGCTCCATCGCGTCGAGTTTTTCCTCGATCTGCTGGATGTCCTGTGCAGTCCGTCGCCTTGCGGCCCAGGCGCTTGCCTCGACTTCCAGGCCACGGCGTACTTCAAGCGTCTGCAACAGAGCTTCGCGGAGATTTTCCGCTTCCAACCTCAAGGGCATATGGACGGTTGCAGCGCTGATTGGCTGCAGCAGATAGGTGCCGCTGCCCTTGCGGCTTTCCAGCACGCCCAGCGCCTGAAACCGGCCGATCACCTCCCGCACCGTCGAGCGACCGACGCCAAGCGCCACCATCAGCTCCCGCTCGGTCGGCAGCCGATCACCGCGCTTTAAGCCTGCTTTTTCAATGTAATCGGCCATAACGCCGCTGACCTGGGCGACCCGGTCCAACGGCGCCAGGATGGCGAGCCGCGGCGGATCTCTGCCGGTGTTTTCCACACCCAAAGCCATACAACTCCCCTTTCGCGGACCGCTTGACAATTGGTCTGACATCTTAGCACTATGCGGCCTATCCGGAATGTCAAGCCATGCAGACAGCGCTTTCGACCGGTCTTTGCACTTGGGGAAAAAATACTGAACATCCCTGTTGCAGCCGAAGATGCCGTTGACGTTTGGATGACGATCCGACAAGAAAACGAAGAAAATACCAGAAATATACAACATGAGGGTGCCTGGCACACCTCAACGAACTGGGGATAGAGGAATGAAACTTCGTGTTTTCGGCGCGGCCGCAGCCGTTTCGGCTGCCGCTTTGCTCACTGGCCCTGCCTTCGCTTTCGAAGGCAAGAGCCTCACAGCGCCTAACTGCAGCTATGGCGGAACGATCAAGTCCATCGTCGCAACCGACGAGCATACCGTCACCTTCTCCATGTGCGCCCCTGACCCGGCTTTCAAAGCCAAGGCCGCCTTTGTCGTGTTCGGCATCCAGCCTGCCAAGCATATTGAAGAGCTTGGCCCGACAAAGAAGCTGCTCGAAAACCCTATCGGCACTGGTCCGTTCAAGTTGGAAAGCTGGAACCGCGGCGATTCGATCACCATGGTGCGCAACGACGACTATTGGGGCACCAAGCCAGCCTTTAGCAAACTGGTCTTCCGCTGGAACCAGTCGGGCGCCGGCCGTCTGAACGAGTTGCGCTCCGGCACCGTCGACGAGATCGCCAATATCAGCCCCGACGACTTCGACAGCGTCAAGAACGATCCCGATCTGCAGTTCCTGCCGCAGGAAAGCCCGAACGTTCTCTATCTCGGCATGGTCAACACCGCCAAGCCGTTCGATAATGAAAAGGTCCGCCAGGCCGTCGCCATGGGCGTCGACCGTCAGCGTATCGTCGACAATTTCTATCCCAAGGGTTCCGTCGTCGCCACCCACTTTACCCCCTGCTCGCTGCCGAATGGCTGCGCCGGCAAGGATTGGTACGGCTTTGACGCAGCTGCTGGCAAGAAGCTGTTGGCTGAAGCCGGCTTCCCGAACGGCTTCAAGACCAAGATCTACTACCGCGACGTCTTCCGCGCCTATCTGCCGGAACCAAGCGCAGTTGCCGTCGAATTCCAGACGCAGCTGAAGAAGAACCTCGGCATCGACGCCGAAGTCGTTCCGGTTGAATCCGGCAAGTTCATCGAGGAAACCTCGGCTGGCCGCATCGATGGTCTCTATCTGCTCGGCTGGGGTGCGGACTACCCGCATGTCACCAACTTCCTCGACTATCATTTTGGTAAGACGTCGAAGATGTTCGGCACGACCTTCCCTGAAATCACCGAGGGTCTGACCAAGGGCGGCACCATTGCCGAGACCAAGACTGCCGAGCCGGTCTACGCCGCAGTCAACGACGCGATCCGTCAGCACGTACCGATGGTTCCGATCGTTCATGGCGCAGCAGCCTATGCCGGCCGTGCGACCTTGAAGGACGCCATCGTCCGCCCGTTCGGCTCGCCACGTCTGCAGGACGAAAATCCGGGCAAGGATACTCTGGTATTCATGCAGAATGCTGAACCGATCAGCCTCTATTGCGGCGATGAAACCGACGGCGAAACGCTCAATGCCTGCACGCCGATCACCGAAACGCTGTTGGACTACGCTAAGGACAGCGGCGAAATCGTACCGGCGCTTGCCAAGAGCTGTGATGCCAATACCGACTCGACCGTCTGGACCTGCCACCTGCGGGAAGGCGTGAAGTTCACTGATGGTTCCGTGTTCACCTCCAACGACGTCGTCGCCTCCTGGGCTGCTGGCCTCGATGCATCGAACCCGGCCCATGTCGGCAATACCGGCTCCTTCGACTACTTCTCCTCCCTTTGGGGTGGATTGATGAACGCCAAGAAGTAATCGCAACCGGAACCGTCCGGCCGGGCCACCATGCCCAGCCGGACGGCTTTCGGCGTTTGCTATCAGCTTTGCCCGGTGCATTGCGTGGTGAACGCAAGACGAAATCCAGTGTCGCCAAGCGGTTTACGCTGGGCGGACGCTGAGAAATAGGACCTGCGATGCTCGGATATGCCGCAAAGCGCCTGCTAATCTCCATTCCCGTTATTTTCGGCATTCTCGTCGTGACCTTTGCGCTCGCCCGGCTCATTCCCGGCGATCCCTGCAAGGCCATGCTGGGCGAGAAGGCAACGGCCCAGACCTGCGCCGACTTCGTCGTGCGATACAGCCTCGACAAGCCCCTGCCGGTGCAATTCCTGATCTATGCCAAGAACTTGCTGCATGGCGACTTCGGCACTTCTGTCCGCTTTTCGCGTCCAGTCACCCAGATCGTGATTGAACGGCTGCCGATGACAATCGAGCTTGCCATGCTGGCGCTGATCGTCGCGACCTTTACTGGTATCGGCCTTGGCATCCTCGCTGCACGGCGCCACAATTCCTTGACGGATGTCGGAACCATGGTCATCGCCAATGCTGGCATCTCCATGCCGGTCTTCTGGCTCGGCCTGATGCTTGCCTATCTCTTCGGCGTCATGCTACGCGACACCCCATTCTGGCTGCCGCCATCGGGACGGCTGTCTGCCGGTGTGAGTTCCGTTCCCTTCTATGATGTCTGGCATTGGCAACTCGCCGCCGATAGCACCTGGTCGAAATTCCTGGAATTCTTGTCCAATCTCTACATCTTCAACGCGCTGATTACAGGCAATTGGCCGGTCTTCTGGGACGCCGTGCGCCATATGATCCTGCCGGTGCTGACGCTCTCGACCATTCCGATGGCTGTCATTGCCCGCATGACCCGCTCCTCGTTGCTTGACGTGCTCGGTCGCGACTACGTGCGTACCGCCCGCGCCAAAGGCGTTTCCGAACGCAAGGTGGTGCGTGAGCATGCGCTTGGCAATGCACTGTTGCCCGTCGTCACCATCCTCGGCTTGCAGATGGGCGCCTTGCTGAGTGGCGCGGTACTGACCGAGACGGTGTTCGGCCTTTCGGGTGTCGGGCGCATGCTGGTGGAGGCGATCTTCTCGCGCGACTATCCAGTGATCCAGACATTTACGGTGATGATTGCCGTTGCCTATGTGGCGATCAACCTGCTCGTCGATCTCTCCTATACCTATCTCGATCCGCGCATCCGGCCGCAATAGTGTCCGTCCGGTTCAAGTTGAACCCGACGGTTGCTCGCTTTTTGTTTTCGTTTGTCTTTTCGGAAAGCCGATCACCGCTTTCCCCTGACAGACTTAGTTCTCTCGTTTTCGTTTGTCTTTTCGGGAAAACCGGCGACCACTTTTCCCTGACAAACTCTAGGACGCTCCATGACCCGTTTGAACACTGCCTCGGCCAATGCCGCAGACATCATCATCGAAGAGGGACTGACCGGCGAGCCGGTGGCGCAGTGGCGCCGCACGCTTGGCCGTCTGCTGCGCCTGCGCTCCGGTCAGGTCGGCATCTTCATCATCGGCCTGCTGCTGCTGATCGCCATCTTCGCGCCTGTCATTGCGCCTTACGATCCGGATCAGGTCCTGATCGGCGTTGAACAGGTCAAGCGTCGCGAGCCGCCCTGTATCCACATGTTCGGCTGCGATCCGGAAAAGCCGCAGCATATCATGGGCGTCGACGGCAATGCCCGCGATTCCTTCTCGCGCATTCTCTACGGCACCCGTGTCAGCCTGCTGATCGGCCTCACCACGGTTGGAACGGCGCTAGTGTTCGGCGTGTTCCTTGGCGCCATCGCCGGTTATTTCCGCGGCTGGCTCGACAATCTGATCATGCGCGTCATGGACGTGATCCTCGGCTTTCCGTCGCTGCTCTTGGCAATCGCCATCGTCGCAGTGCTCGGCCCCGGCATCCGCAATGCGCTTTTGGCGATCTCGATCGTCTCGGTGCCCGCCTATGCCCGCGTCACCCGCGCCAGCGTGCTGTCGGTCAAGACGCTGGATTTCGTTGCCGCCACCCGCGTGCTCGGCGGCAGCAAATGGCGCATCCTGTTTCGCCGGGTGCTGCCAAACGCAATCACGCCGATCGTGGTTCTCGCGACGCTTGGGGTCGCCACCGCCATTCTCGATGCTGCTGGCCTCAGCTTCCTTGGTCTTGGCGCACAGCCGCCGACGCCGGAATGGGGCACGATGCTTGGCTCTGCCCGCAACGAGATCTTCTCTGCGCCGCATCTGGTGTTCTTTCCAGGCTTGGCGATCATGCTGACGGTGCTCGGCTTCAACCTTCTCGGAGACGGATTGCGCGATGCCCTTGATCCGCGGCTCCATGCGTGAGGATGTCATGACCCAGTCCATTCTCGAAATCCGTGATCTCAGCACCGAATTCCAGACCCGCTCCGGCACGGCACGCGCCGTCGATAAGGTTTCCATGACCTTGAAGGCCGGAGAAACACTCTGCGTTGTCGGCGAAAGCGGCTGCGGCAAGTCGATCACCGCGCTCAGCGTCATGGGGCTGGTGCCCTATCCAGGCAAGGTGGTGGGTGGCGAAGTGCTGCTGGACGGCGCTGACCTGCGCACGATGACGCCGAAGCAGCTTGCCGAAGTGCGCGGCAACCGCATTTCGATGATCTTCCAGGACCCATCCTCCTCCCTCAACCCCGTTCACACGGTCGGTCGGCAGATTTCGGAAGTCTACCGGCTGCACAAGAACATGGGTAAGCGTGAAGCCGAAGCGGCAGCGATCAAGATGCTGGCCGCCGTCGGCATTCCCGATCCCGAGCGCCGTATGAAGGCCTATCCGCACGAAATGTCCGGCGGCATGGCTCAGCGGGTGATGATCGCCATGGCGCTTGCCTGCCAGCCGGAAGTGCTGATCGCCGACGAGCCGACCACCGCGCTTGACGTCACCATCCAGGCGCAAATTCTCGATCTGATGCGCGATTTGCAGCGCGATTTCGGCACCGCCATCATCCTGATCACCCATGATCTCGGCGTCGTCGCCGAAATGGCCGATCATGTTGCGGTCATGTATGCCGGCCAGGTGGTGGAACGGGCTGATGTCCACACACTTTTCAAATCGCCGAAGCATCCCTACACGCAGGCGCTGCTGCGCTCGGTCCCCGTGCTGGGCGAAGAGACCGACATGCTTGAAGTGATCGATGGCCGTGTGCCGCAGTTGACGCATCTGCCCGAGGGCTGTCTGTTTGCCCCGCGCTGCCGCGCCCGTCGCGAGACCGATGATCCGCGCTGCACCACCATCCGGCCAGCCCTCACCGAACTCGGTGAAGACCATCTCTGTCGATGCTGGCTGGCCGCTCCAGCAGACCCGCTTGCCCATCGTGAGGAGCAGCCCGCATGAACGCGCTGATCGAAATCAACAAGGTCAAGATGGCCTTTCCGGTGACCGGCGGTGCCTTTCAGCGGGTGAAGGGGCATGTCAATGCCGTCAACAATGTCAGCCTCGCCATCGAGCGCGGACGCACGCTTGGCGTCGTCGGTGAAAGCGGCTGCGGCAAGTCCACCCTCGCCCGTATCGTCGTCGGTCTCTACGCTCCGACCGACGGAGACATCATCTTCGACGGCAAGCAGATCGCCGGACCCGGCATGGGCGTGGATTTTGCCACCAGCCGCCGCATCCAGATCGTTTTTCAGGACCCCTACTCCTCCCTCGACCCGCGTCTGCCGATCGGCGATTCCATCGCCGAAGGCCTCGTGATCCACGACATCGGCGACAAGACGGAACGACGCAAAGCCGTTGCCGACATGCTGGAATTGGTCGGCCTGCCGCCTCAGGCCGCCGACCGCTTCCCGCACGAATTTTCCGGCGGCCAGCGCCAGCGTATCGGCATCGCCCGGGCGCTGATCATGAAGCCCGAATTCCTTGTTTGCGACGAGCCGACCTCAGCGCTCGACGTGTCCGTACAGGCGCAGATCCTCAATCTGCTGAAGCGGCTGAAGAGCCAGCTGAACCTGACGATGATGTTCATCTCCCACAACCTCGCCGTCGTCCGGCACATCGCCGACGACGTGATGGTGATGTATCTCGGCCGCGCGGTAGAGATCGGGCCCGTGAACAAGATCTTCGCCAATCCGCAGCATCCCTATACCAAGGCGCTGCTGTCGGCGACGCTGATCGCCGATCCGGATCGACGTGGAGAGCGCATCAAGCTCACCGGGGAACTGCCCTCGCCGCTGAAGCCGCCGTCGGGTTGTCCGTTCCATCCGCGCTGCACGCTCGCCAATGATCGCTGTCGTGCCGACATGCCCGGCCTGACCGAGCGCGACGGCGTTCGGGTTGCCTGTCACGCGGTCGAAGAAGGCCGGGCCTAATCTCAATCCTTTACGCCATCGGGAATATGACCATGTCTCAAATGTCTGCGCCAAAAATCTCCATGGACGAGCGGGAGCAGCGCCTGCGGCAGCTGCGCCAGACCATGGCGGAGCGCGGCATCGGCGCGGTATTGATCGGCCCGACTGAAAGCCTGCGCTATTTCACCGGTCTCGTCTGGCATGCCAGCGAGCGGCTGGTTGGCGCTGTCGTCACGGCATCGGATCTCGTTTACGTCGTGCCCGGCTTCGAGTGCAGCCGGGTGGAAACACTGCCGCATCTGACCGGTGACATAAGAGTTTGGGAAGAGGATGAGAGCAGCTCGGCATTGGTCGCTTCGCTGCTGCCTGACGGCACGAGCCTTGCCGTCGATGATTCCGTAGCACTGTTCGTTTATAACGCACTGCGCCGTGAGATTCCGGCCGAGCGGCTGATCGACGGCGGGCCTATCCTGCGCGGCCAGCGATTGCGCAAGTCACCGAGCGAAATCGCCATTATCCAATATGCGATGAACCTGACGCTGGACGTGCAGCGCAAGGCGCATGCGATGATCCGCCCCGGCATCGCAGCGTCCGAGGTCATCCGCTTCATCGACGAGGAGCATCGGCGGCTCGGGGCTGCCGGTGGCTCTACATTCTGCATCGTGTCCTTTGGCGAGACGACGGCGCTGCCGCATGGGGCCGATGGCGATCAGATCTATAAGGCTGGCGATGTCGTGCTTGTCGATACCGGCTGCCGGATCGACGGCTACAATTCCGATATCACCCGGACCTATGTGATGGAGGAGCCAAGCGCAGATTTCGCGCGGATCTGGGCGATTGAGCGGGAGGCGCAGCAGGCCGTGTTCGATGCCGCTCAGCTCGGCGCCACCTGCGCCAGTCTTGATGATGCCGCCCGCCGGGTCATCACTGGCCATGGTCTCGGACCGGATTACCGCCTGCCCGGCCTGCCGCACCGCGCCGGCCACGGGCTCGGGCTCGAAGGTCATGAAGAGCCTTATATCGTGCGCGGAAACAGCACCTTGCTCGAAGAGGGCATGTGCTTTTCCAATGAGCCCATGATCGTGCTACCCGGCCAGTTCGGCCTGCGGCTTGAGGATATCATCCACATGACCGCTGACGGTCCGGCCTGGTTCACCCACCCGCCCAAGGGGCCGACCGAGCCGTTTTAAGAAGGTGCGGCGAGCGAGGTGGAAAATTCAGCGGACAGCATTTGGACGCTGAAAATCGACACCAACGTTCATTAGTAAGTTATTTTATTTACGCCTCCTTTATTATTGCTCCTCAATAATGCTGCAACCGTCAGAAATTCGGAAGAGTTTGCGCCTGCGCTCTCCGTACGCTGATCCAGTTCGTCGACCGACACGCTGTTTGCGATATCAATGGGTGGCTGCATCATGTCCCTTTATACACAGTTCAAAAAATCCTCTCGTCCGAGGGCTGCAATCGCCGAAATCGAGAATTTGGCGCGGAGCATGGCGGACGGCGATCTGTCGCGTCGTGCCGGTCTGGACATGGTCACCGACGAGGCAAGAGATGTGCTGGTTGCGGTCAATCATCTGCTTGACGCGGCCCTTCGCCCGGTTTTGAACCTGGGTGATGCTGCCGGCCGTATGTCGCTCGAGCATGATAGAGGCGATATCGATACGGCCATTCCTGCGCATGCCTTCAAAGGCGATCTGGCTGCCATGGCTCAGAGCATCAACGACATGGTTGCCGGTCATATCAGCGTTAAAAAGAAGGCGATGGCCTGCGTAAAGGAGTTCGGCGAGGGCAATTTCGAAGCACCGCTCGAACGGTTTCCGGGCAAGAAGGTCTTTATCAATGAGACCGTGGAGAGCCTGCGTGGCAATCTTAAGGGCTTCATCTCCGAGATGAACCGGATGTCGATGGAGCATGACAAAGGCGATATTGACGTCTTCGTTCCCGTTGAACGTTTCAAGGGCGATTTTGCCGTCATGGCGAAAGGTGTCAACGATATGGTGGAAGGTCATATCGCCGTTAAGAAGAAAGCCATGGCCTGCATCAAGGAATTCGGCGAAGGCAATTTTGCTGCCGAACTTGAAAAATTCCCTGGCAAGAAGGCCTTTATCAACGAGACGATCGAGACCCTGCGCAGCAATTTCCGTGATATCTTCCAGGAAATCGTCCGCCTGACCGCCGCCTCTACGGCCGGCAATCTCAGCGAACGTGGCGAGTCCCATCGCTTTGTGGGCGACTTCGCCAAAATCATCTCCGGGCTGAACCATATGCTCGACGCCATTCTGCTGCCCATCGCCGAGGGCAATCGCGTTCTCAGTCTGGTCAGCACCGGTGACCTGACCCAGCATGTCGACATCGACTGCGAGGGCGATCATCAAAAAATGAAGGACGCCATCAACTCGCTGGTGGATAACCTCAGGTCCTTCGCCGTTGGCGTCGCCAATGCCGCCGATCAGGTGACCAGCGGCAGCCAGGCCCTTTCATCGACATCAGAGCAACTGTCGCAGGGTGCAACGGAGCAGGCCTCCGCCGCCGAAGAGGCTTCTGCCTCGATGGAGCAGATGGCAGCCAATATCAAGCAAAACGCCGACAACGCGGCTCAAACAGAGAAAATCGCACGTCAATCGGCGAAAGACACCGAAAGCTCAGGCGCGGCAGTGGACAAAGCCGTCAATGCCATGCGCACCATTGCCGAAAAGATTTCGATCGTGCAGGAAATTGCCCGTCAGACGGATCTCCTCGCCCTGAATGCGGCTGTTGAAGCGGCCCGTGCCGGCGAGCATGGCAAGGGCTTTGCCGTCGTTGCTTCTGAAGTGCGCAAACTGGCCGAACGCAGCCAGGCAGCGGCCGGCGAAATCAGCGGCCTATCGGTCGAGACGGTCAGAGCGGCAACAGCTGCCGGCGAGATGCTCAATCGCCTCGTTCCTGACATCCGAAAGACTGCCGAACTCGTCTCCGAAATTTCCGTGGCGTGCCGGGAGCAGGATCTCGGGGCAAGCCAGATCAACGAAGCGATCCAGCAGCTCGATAAGGTAACGCAGCACAACGCCAACGCGTCGGAGGAAATGTCAGCGACATCGGAAGAACTCGCGACCCAGGCCGAGGAGTTGCAGACGTCGCTGTCCTTCTTCCAGACAGGTGAAGACAAGGATGCCAAGGTCAGTGCACGCGAAGCCGCACCTGCCGCCGCGCGCAAACCGGCACCGCCGATAAAACCAGTCAAATCACCGGCTTTCAAACCTCCTGTAGCGGTGCAGCAGGCCCGTGCGAAAGGCTTTGCCCTCGATCTATCGATGGGCGGGCCGGACGCCGAAGACGATCGCTTTCACCACACCAGCGATACCGGACGATATCGGTAAGAGCACCAGCTGCAGCAGGCTGTCATTCAGCCTGCTGTGGCACCGCAGCTCATATCGCAACCCCTTGGGCGTCGAAGCGATGCAGGCAACCGGGCTTTGGGGTGAGCCAGATGGTCTGCCCGACGGGGGGCGCAAATTCGCCGTCGGTGCGAAGATTGAGGCGGCCGATCCCCTCGGCTTCAACGGTCAGATAGGTATCGCTGCCGAGATATTCTCCTGAGACGATCCGGCATTCCCAGCCGTTCCCGGTTTCCACCACGGCAAGATGCTCTGGCCGCACACCAAGCGTCGTCGCCCCATGGCGCTCTGCTTCTGGGCCAGTAATCAGGTTCATCTGCGGCGAACCGATGAAGGTTGCAACAAACAGATTGATCGGCTTGCGATACAGATCGAGCGGCGCGCCGATCTGCTCGACCCGACCGGCATTGAGCACCACGATCTTATCAGCCATGGTCATCGCCTCAACCTGATCATGGGTCACGTAAACGGTCGTCGTTGCCAGCCTTTGCTGTAGGCTTCTGATTTCCGAGCGCATCTGCACGCGAAGCTTCGCATCGAGATTGGAGAGCGGTTCGTCGAACAGGAACACCTTCGGCGCCCGCACGATGGCGCGGCCCATGGCGACGCGCTGGCGCTGGCCGCCGGACAAGGCCGCCGGCTTGCGGTCGAGGTAGGATTGCAGGTCGAGAATGGCCGCGGCATCGCCGACCCGGCGGCCGATCTCCCCGGATTGCAGGCCGCCGAGCTTCAGGGCAAAGCCCATATTGTCGGCGACTGTCATGTGGGGATAAAGCGCGTAGTTCTGGAAGACCATGGCGATGTCGCGGTCGCGCGGCGCCAGATCATTGATCAACATATCATCGACGCAGATGATGCCTGACGTCACCGTCTCCAGGCCGGCGATCATCCGCAACAACGTCGATTTCCCGCAGCCCGACGGGCCAACCAGGGCAAAAAACTCGCCATCCTCGATAGCAGCGTCGACGCCGTGGATCACTTCCAGCGCCCCGTAACTCTTGCGCAGAGCCTCGATTTCAACCCGTGCCATTTTTCCTCCCCAAGGCTGGCTTGACACAAAACAAAAGTGATTTAATCTATTTTTTGCGACTTGGAAAGTCGGCTGTGGAGAGACGGTCGGCCTGCACGCCAGGAGGGGAGGCCCATACCGGGAAGCCAGGAGCGGAGGAAGCGATCACGCATTTGGCGCCAGCAGCGCCTGGTGGGAAAGGGTCAGCGAGAAGCTAGCCTGATCAGGAGCATCGACACGTCGGGCACGTCACAGGTCCGGCAAACTCATTATGTCTGGGAGGAACATTCATGATCATCAAGGCGCCCTTACTCGCGCTCACATCCATTCTCGCCCTGTCCGCCGGCCTTGTCGCCAACGGGCAAGCACAGGCCAGCGACCTCATCACCGGCGATACGGTCGGCAGCGCCAGCGCGAAGAAAACCCTTGTCTTCCGCATGACCACGGATGGGCCGCGCAATAACGATGAAACGGTCGCGGAAGGCTATAGCAAGCTGTTCAAGGCCTTCATCGCCAAGCGACCCGACTGGAAAATCGAGCTGCAGATGATGTCCGGCGATATCGGCCAGGAACAGGCCCGTCTGCTGGAACAGGCACGGTCCGGCAATGCGCCTGATTGCGCGGCGGTCGATTCCTTCGTGCTGCCGCTGTTCAAGAAAGCCGGCGTGCTGCGCTCCTTCTCGCCCTATTTCCAGAAGGATGAAATCGACCAGCTCTTCCCCTTCATCCGCACGGGCATTACCGGCTCCGACGGAAAGATCTACGCCTGGTGGTGGTCGACCGATCTTCGTGTGCTCTACCGCAACAAGGAAATCATCCCCGACGCGCCGCAGACCTGGGACGACACCAAGAAAGCGGCCCTTGCCTCCGTCAAGCAGGGCATGGAAGGCATCCTGTTCAACGGTGGCCGCTACGAAGGCACGACCTTCGACTGGCTGGCCAACTTCTGGGGCCAGGGCGGCAAGCTGGTTGACGATGCCGGCAAGCCGATCTTCGGCGAAGGCGACAACCGCGCGAAGTTCATCAAGGCAGTCAATTACTACCACGACCTCGTCACATCGGGCGCCGCCCCCAAGCGCGTCGCCACGATCGGCAATTACGACGATTTCAACGCTGCGGCAGCAGCCGGCACGACGGCCCTCTTCGTCGGCGGCAACTGGCAGATCAACCAGTTGAAGACTACGCTTGAGCCTGAAGATTTCGCCAAGTGGACCTTCTCGCCCCTGCCCGGCCCGACCGCCGATCAGCGCTCGACCGGCACCGGCGGCTGGACGGTCGCGTCTTTTGCGAAAGACGAGGAAAAGGTCAATATGTGCGCCGATCTAGCCCGTGAGGTCTATATGGGGCCAGCCAACGACGTGCAGCAACAATTGCCGACCCGCGCCGACCTCTATGACAAATATCCGGTCTTCTCGACTGACGTGAACAAGGCCTTCCGCGATGCGCTGAAGGTTGGTCAGGCTCGTCCGGGCGCGCCTGTCTATCCTGAAATCTCCAACCAGATCCAGATCATGATGGGCAAAGTGCTGACCGGCACCCAACCCACCGAAGCTGCCGTCGACGAGGCCTTCAAGGCGTCGCTCGACGCCTATGGCCGCCTCTGATCCCATGACCCAGCCGGGCGCGATGCGAACATCGCGCCCGGCCTACAGCATCGGACCGAAAAGTGGAAACCGGTTTTCGGAAAAATCCAATGCGAAAACAAAAAGCGAGAGAATCGTGCCGATTCCGTTTTTCGGTGCGATTTCCTGGCGCCCTTTGAAGGTCTGAAACGGATTACGACATGCCCATTGCCAGCACCAAAACCGGCAGCAGGGACCTTGCCTTGGCAGGAGCCTCCTTACCGCAATCAGGATCGGGCCTAGGATCTGAAGCAGCGCGGCTCGCCCCTTGGCTGCTGCCGCTGATCCTGGTTCTCGGGATCTTCTACCTCTATCCCGTGTTCGATGTGGTGCGACTGGCCTTCACCCATGCGACACTGCTTGGCGATACCGGCGGTTATACACTGTCGACCTTCGCGCAGACGCTGACACGCCCTGAACTTCTAGGCATTCTTTGGGTCACGCTGGTCTTCACGCTGTCGAGCGTCTTTGCCCAGCAGTTGTTGGGCCTTGCCGTGGCGCTGGTCGTGGTGCGCGGTGAAAAACGACGGCTGGTCGGCACCACGCTGTTGCGCACGACGGCGCTGATTGCCTGGGTCGTGCCCGGCATTGCCGGCGGCATCATCTGGAAGATGCTGTTCAACGAAGCGCCGTTTGGCGGATTGAACAGCCTGCTGCGGCTGATGGGCATGGCGCCGATGCAATGGCTGTCCGATCCCGATCTCGTCATGTGGTCGGTGGTGATGTCGAATGTCTGGCGCGGCACCGCCTTTTCGATGGTGGTGATGTATGCGGCGCTTAAGGCGATCGATCCCGTGCTCTATGAGGCGGCTTCCGTGGATGGCGCGACGGCCCTGCAACGTCTGCGCCATGTCACCCTGCCGCAATTGCGCCCGGCAATCCTCGTCAACATGATCCTCATCACCATCCAGACGCTCAATACCTTCGACGCGATCATCTCGCTGACCGGTGGCGGACCGGGCCGGGCAACGGAGGTTCTGTCGCTCTATACGTTCAACACCGTATTTCGCAATTACGATCTCGCCAGCGGCGCGGTCCTGTCGCTGGTCATGCTGGTTATCAGCCTGGGGCTGGCGCTGATTTATGCCTCGTTCCTGCCAAAGGAGACCTCGCGATGAAGGGCGCATCGATGGCAAAGGCCAGCAACCAGGAACGGCTCGGCGATCTCGCCAGCTATCTGTTCATGATCGTGATGTTCGCCTTCTTTGCCTGGCCGCTGCTCTGGCTGCTGTCGCTGGCGCTGCGCACCCGCAAGGAGGTGTTTCTCGGCGTCAGCCGCTTCATTCCCAAGGCGCCGACGCTTGATAATTTCGCGACGATCCTCTCCTCAGACAAGTTCGCCCATTATTTGTGGAACGCCCTGACGCTTTCCTGCCTCAGCGCCGCCGGCTGCCTGATTGTGGCGCTTCCGGCTGCCTATGCCTTTTCCCGCTTCAACTTTCGCGGCAAGGGCGTGTGGATGATGGCGCTTTTGTCGGTGCAGATGATTTCGCCGCTGGTCATCATGGTGCCGCTCTACCGCTACATGGCAGCCATTGGCCTAACCAACAGTTATTTCGGGGCGATCATGGTCTATATCGCGCTCGCCATTCCCATGGTCACCTGGATCCTGAAAGGCGCGATCGACGGGATTCCCGTCAGCCTGGATGAGGCCGCGATGATGGATGGCTGCACCCGGTTCGGCGTTTTCATCCGGGTTATCCTGCCGCTGTCGACGCCCGGCATCGCCTCTGCCTTCATCATTTCCGTCATCAACGGCTGGTCGCAATTCCTGGTGCCATTCCTGTTGATCACCAAGGAATCGATGACGCCGATCGCCGTTGGTATTTTTCAATATGCCGGCACCCAGAACGATTCCTCCATTCAATTGCTGGCGGCCGCCTGCCTCATCTCAGTGGTGCCGGCTATCGTCGCTTTCCTATCCCTGCAACGCCTGATCCTCAGCGCCATGACCGCCGGTGCGGTCAAGGGCTGAGCCGCCCCCGTCATTTCGAAACTATTTGAGAACCGCCATGACCCTTACCAATGCCCAACGCCTCGAACGCCTCAAGGTCCGCACCCTCGAACTGGAATTCTGGCGCGCCCGCAAGACCATCGCCGTGGATGGCTGGCGTTTCAACGATGCCCCGATTGCTCTCGGCGCAGACTGGCCCGAGAAGACGGGCACGCAGCATTTCGCGGCAGACATCGCCGTGCCTGACGGATGGCCTCTCGACACTGTCAGACTCTGCCTCGACCTCGGTGGCGAAAGCCTGATCAGGATCGAAGCAGCAGATGGCACGGCCAAGAGCTTTGGTCTTGATCCCAACCACCGCGAATTTCCCGTGCCGTCGCGACAGTTTCGCCTGACATCCGACACGGTCGCCCGCCTTCCCTTCGGCGAACCGGTGCGCCATCCGAAGCTGACACGGGCAGAACTCGTCTGGATCGAAGAAGATGTCGATGCGCTATGGCTGCTCCTGCGCCAGGTGGCGGAAGCGGTCGAGACGCTCGAAGGGCACGACGTGGTCCCGCATCTGCTGCAGGCGTCCGAGGAAACCATCCGGATGCTCGATTGGCCTTCGGCGACGGCCGACTACATCGCCCGCACGGCTGCGGCACCGATGCAGCAGAAGATCTGGCAATTGCCGACACTCAAACCGGACCCCGAAGGGTTGAACGAGGCACAGCGCGAAAGCGTTGCCAAGGCCTATCAAAGCCTGATGGACAAGCTTGCCGGCCTGCGCGAGCGCTTCCCGCCGCAGGGCAAGGTCGCATTGACCGGCCATGCTCATATCGACCTCGCCTGGCTCTGGCCTTATGACGAGACTCGCCGCAAGGTGCGACGCACCTTCCACACCGCACTGTCGCTGATGGAAGGCTCGAAGGATTTCCGCTTCAACCAGTCGACGGCCCATTACTATGCGCAGCTCGAGGAAGACGATCCTGCTCTGCTGGAAAAGGTCGTCGAGCGGGTCAAGGCCGGTCAATGGGAAACGCTCGGCGGCACCTGGATCGAGCCTGACACCAACATGCCGACAGGCGAGAGCCTGTCGCGGCAGATCCTCTACGGCCAGCGCTATTTCGAAAAGATATCCGGTATCCGCCACACCATCTGCTGGCTACCTGATTGTTTCGGCTTCTCAGGCGCCCTGCCGCAATTGCTGGTTCAGGGCGGCATGAAGAGCTTCTTCACCATCAAGGTGAACTGGTCGGAGAGCAACCATATTCCGTCCGACCTGTTCTGGTGGGAAGGCTTCGATGGCTCGCGGGTGCTTGCCCATACGTTCGACAATCCCGTCGATGGCTATAACGGCCAGGTCCGCCCGGATACGATCGCGTCCACCTGGCGTAATTTCCGTCAGAAGGATCGCCACGACACCACGCTTCTCTGTGTTGGCTATGGCGATGGCGGCGGCGGCGTCAGCCCAGAAATGATCCGCCGCGAAGAGCAATTGCGCGTCTTCCCAGCCCTGCCCGAGGCACAGTGGACCCGCGTCGAAGACTTTTTCGAGAATGCCCACGAGGCGGCTACGGCCCGTAAAATGTCGGTCTGGAAGGGCGAGATCTATCTCGAACTGCATCGCGGCACGCTGACCAGCCAGAGCGACGTCAAGCGCCTGCATCGCAAGGCCGAGCGCAGCCTGATCACCGCCGAAACCGTGGCAAGCCTCGCCCATCTTCTCGGCGCGGAACGGTCCACATCGATGGAGCCGGAATGGCGGGTGGTGCTGAAGAACGAGTTCCACGACATTCTGCCCGGCTCCTCGATTGCCGAAGTCTATGTCGATGCTCGCCGGGAGCTGGAGGCGGTGATCGAACAGGGCAAGGCCGCGCAGACGGCAGGGCTTGAACGCCTGCTGGCGGAATTGCCCGAGGGTGGCGACGGCCATATCCTGGTGGTCAACCCGTCGCTCGATAGCCGACCGCTGCGGCTGGAGCTCGCCGACGGCTTCATTTCGGCAGAAGGCACGATCCCGCCGCTTGCTGCCGTGGTGCTGCCGGCCTCGTCGCTTGCTCCCCTGCACGGCCTGTCGGCCAGCGAGCGGCATCTCGAAAATGCTTTCATCCGCGTCAAGCTTGCTGAAGACGGCTCTATCGCCAGCATCCTGCACAAGGAAAGTGGTCGCGAAGCCGTCGAAGGCGGGGCCAACCGGCTGTTTGCCTATCCTTGCGACAAGCCGCGCAACTGGGATGCCTGGGATGTCGAGGAAGATTATGCCGAACAGGCCGAGGAGATCACCGGCTTCGACAGCATCGAACTGATCGAGAAAGGGCCGCATCGCGCTGCAATCCGCATCCGCCGCAGCTGGCGCCATTCGAGCATCGTCCAGACGCTCAGCCTTGCCGCGAACGCCCGGCGCGTCGAGATTCACACAGAGCTGGACTGGCATGACCGGCGCGTGCTGCTGCGCACCGAAACCGGCGTTGCCGTGCAGGCCGCGAGAGCAGTTTGCGAATGCGCCTACGGCGTGGTCGAACGCCCGACGCACACCAACACATCCTGGGACGAGGCAATGTTCGAGGCGCCCGGCCATCGTTTCATCGACCTCTCGGACCCGGATTTTGGTCTCGCGCTGCTGAACGATGCCAAATACGGCCATTCGGCACGCGGCAATGTCCTTGGCCTGTCGCTGCTGCGCTCACCCGTCTATCCCGATCCGCTCGCCGACGAAGGCTATCAGGCTTTCACCTATGCCCTGATGCCGCATGCCGGCCCCTGGCATGCTGGCGGTGTCCGCGAGGAAGCCGAAGATCTGAACCAGCCGCTTCTCGCTATATCGGCTGAGGGCTATCAGACCGGTACGTGGCAGCCGCTCGCCGTTGAAGGCATCACCGCCGCCTTGTCGGCGTTGAAATCGAGCGAGGATGGTGACGATCTGATCCTGCGCGTCTATGAGCCTGCCGGCCGCCAGGGTGCCCTTACAGTCAAGCCCACCGAGGGCTGGCGCCACGAAGGACCGGTGACCATTCTCGAAGAACCGATGACCGGCCCCAGTGCCACGGGATTGAAGCCGTTTGAGGTGAAAAGCTGGCGCCTTAGCAAAAACTAATCGTATAAGCTGCTACACGGCAGGCGAGACAAGGGCGCGGATCTTGCAACTCCGCGCTTTCTTGTTTTTAGGTATTGCTGATTTCCGTGACGTGCCGTGCATTCAGGAGACCACATGAATTACTCCGGCGCCAATGGCGAGCAGGCAGCGGCGTTGAACCGGGCGATGGTGCTCAACGCCATCCATCGCGGCGCGCCGATTTCCCGTGCCGAGATCGCCAGCCAGTCGCGGCTGACCAAGCAGACCGTGACCCGGATCGTCGAGCGTTTGCTTGATGAAGGCTTGGTGATGGAAGCCCGCCGTCGTCAGGGCCTGCGCGGCCAGCCGGCCATCGAGCTCGAAATCGACCCTGAAGGTGTGTTTGCCATCGGCGCCAATATCGATCGCGATCACCTGACCGTGGTCGCCGTCGATGCCGCCGGCCATATTCGCGGTCGCATCCACCACGAAGAGCGGTTCATCCTGCCGTCGACCTTCGTGACCCTGATGGAAGGCGCGCTCTCGACATTCCTGCGCCGCAAGGTCATTCAGGAACATCGCCTTGCTGGCATCGGGCTTGCTATCCCGGATTGGCTGGGAGAAGTCGACGTCATCGGTCGTCCGCCGGAATACAGCGCCTGGAAGGGTTTCGACGTGCGTCAGGCACTGGCTTCGGTGACCCATCATCCGATCTTCATCGACAACGATGCCAATGCGGCCGCGCTGGGCGAAATCGAGTATGGTCTCGGAACGGAAATCCGCAGCTTCTTCTATATTCTCGTCAATGCCTGTCTTGGCGGCAGTCTGGTCATCGACGGCGCTCGTCACAAGGGCGCAAGCGGCTTGAGCGGTGAAATCGGCTGGCTGCCCGTTGCGCTCGACGACGGTCCTTTGGCCGGACAGAGCCGGCCACTCGGCGACCAGTTTTCGCTGTTCATCCTGCTCGACCATCTGCAACGCCAGGGCATCGAGGCGAAGACACCGGCGGATTTGCTGACGCTCGACGCGCATGGGCGCCAGATCGTGAGTACTTGGCTAAAGCGCTTCGCCGTGAAACTGGCCGACGCGATCATCGACATCGGCATGGTTGTCGATCCCGAGGCGGTCATCATCGGCGGTCGGCTACCGGTGCGGCTGCTTGACGAGTTGCTGGTGCATGTGCATCGCGAGATTGCAGACAGCGGCATGGCCGCGCCCTCTCTGCACCGCGCCGCGGGTTCGGAAGATGCTGCAGCGCTTGGGGCCGCCGCCATGCCGCTGTCTCACAAGCTCTGTCTGCCATCATCAGAGGCTAGCCAGCAGGAGCGCGTGCCGCTATCGGGCCTTCCGCCGCAGAGGGCGACCCTCGTCAGGCCTGCTTAGGCAGGAGCCGCTCCATCAACGGCAACAAGCCGGCACCAAGCGCCAGGTCGTCGTAGCCGAGAGACAAAGGCCGGATCGGCGGAATCCAGGGCGCTGCGACGAAATAGCTGCCCTTCTTGTCCCGGTCAGCGAGCATGTGTTCAACCAAGCCCTCCAGCACCGCTCGTGGTAGATTGCCCCCGATCAGGATAGCACCCGGCGACACGAAGCCGGCAATCGCCAGCACCGCATCAAGAAGCCGGCTTGCCGCCTGTTGCATCCAGGCATCAATAGCGCTCTCGCCATGCTCTGCCAGACAGGTTTCATAAGCCCGAACGCTTGCGACGTCTTCCAGGCTCGGCTCGCCGCGCGCCGGACGCATCTGGCCTATATCGCCGGCCCGGCCATGGGTACCACGAAAGAACCGACCGCCAGCGAGTAGCCCGGCGCGGATTTTCTCATCGATCAGCAGTACGGCAAAGCCACCTTCGGGCTCGCCAATGCCAAGCATCCGCTCACCGGCAACCGCCGCCTCGACATCCCGGACAAAAAACACCGGCATACCAGCGAGAAGCTTGGCAAATCGATCCTCATCCAACCGACAGTCCGGATGCTGCGCAATGCCGACACCCATGAGACGATCCGGCGCGACCGCCAGGCAATCTTCAATCGCAGCCTCCAATCCATCAGCGGCGAAGGCTTGCGTATGAATAGCCCGGCCGGAAAGATCGACCACGGCCGCACGGCCGCCATCCGGCCCCAGCCAGAGCCCAAAACCATAAGCGCCGTCGACCAGAGGCGAAAACCTTGCTGCTTTGTCGCCGCTTTCACGCCGCCCCTGCTGCACCAGACCGGCACCGGCCAGCCGCTTCAAGATGCCGGTCACGGCAGGTTCGGTCAGTCCGAGCTGGCCGGACAGCTCCTGGCGCGTTAGAGGACCGTGCCGCAACAACAGCGCCAGCGTCGCTCGCGAATTGTGGTCCGCGATGTCTTCAGGGCTGATGCCGGGGCCGTCCCGTTGCCCGCTGCCTCGCGGTATCTGCCGGCGCGCCAGGCGCCCGTCGCTGCTCACGCCGTCTGTCTCCAATCCATCCCGTCAGTTCGCCCGATCGGGCAAAGCAGGTGCTGGTCAACTGTAGCAGGACCGACGCATTGTTTGGGAGACCCATTGCCATTTTTTTAGGTGCTAACGTGAGCAGACAACGCGACATGGTTGCTGTGAAAATGCACGGTCACCTCAGCATATAGCAGTTGCCGCCAACCTCTCGGCAGAATCAAGAATGCGAGGCCTGCAAATCGCTTTCAATGATGGCCGCCGTCTTTTCATAATGCTGCTGCAGCAAGGTAACCGCCTGCGTGATGTCATGGTTCAGAACCGCCGCGAGAATTTGGCGGTGTTCGTCGCTGACCTTCCGAACCCGGAATGCCTTGCGGATCGACATGGCGCGGTAGCGAAACAACCGATCCGCCAATTGCTCGCAAAAACCTATCAGAGGGCGGGAACCGCAGCCGCGGATCAAAAGCGCGTGAAAGGCGCGGTGCAACTTCTCCCATTCCGGACTATGCTCGAATCGTTCAGGGTTCAGCGACCGCGGCATCCGCTCCAGCCGATGATGCGCGACCAGAAGCGCCTCTTCCCATTCGGCCGTACCATTGGCCATGGACTCCTTCAGCGCCAGGCCCTCGACCCAACAGCGGGTCTTTGTCAGTTCGCGCAGTTCCTCAAGGCTGATCGGCTTGACGAAAAAGCCGCGCTGCTCCTTGCCAACCACAAGTTCCTCAGAACTCAGCCGGTTCAGCGCCTCGCGCAGAGGCGTTTGCCCCGCGTCGTAATGCTGGGTCAGAAATCGTAATTGTAACTTGCGTCCCGGTTCGAGCGTCGTCGACAAAATGTCGGCTTTCAGCCGCTCATAGATGGTCGTGGCCAGTGTCGCCGGGCTTTCCGCCCCTTTGATCGCAATCTCGCCGTCCATGGGAATCCTGCTTCGTCGTCCACCATATTTATATACATAGTCGGCGCTCAAATAAAATTTATAAATTTTTTCTTTACGGGCCCGATTTTGTATATTACCACGCTATCAGAACTCTGGAGGAAACCATGAGCTTTGCAGGGAGGAAGCGCGGCCGTTTTGAGCGGAACTGCGCCTGTAGCGGCATCGACATCCATTGCCACGTCGTACCATCGAGCTTTCCATCGACACCGGGCGGAAGAGCGATCAAGGGCTGGCCGTCCATGTCCCCCGTTGTCGACTGCCACGCGACCGTTGTCATCGACGACAAGCCGTATCGCACGATCGGCGATGCCTGCTGGGTCGCCGAACGGCGCATCGAGGAAATGGACAAAGCCGGCATTCAGATTCAGGCGCTGTCCCCAATGCCCGAACTGTTCGGCTACTGGATCGAGGCCGAAGCTGCCGATGGCCTCAACCGCCACGTCAACGACGTGATCGCAGCCATGGTCGAGCAAGGCCGCGGCCGCTTCGTCGGACTTGGCGGCGTGCCGTTGCAGGATATCGATCTCGCCATCCGCGAGTTACAGCGCATCATGGCCCAGCCGGGCTTTCACGGGGTGGAAATCGGCAGCAACATCAATGGCGTCGCCATTGGCGATCCCAGATTTCATCCCTTCTTTGCCGAGGCCGAAAAACTCGGCGCAGCGATCTTCGTCCACGCGGTGCGCCCGGCCGGCATGGACCGGCTTGTCGGCCCAGCACCGCTGCAGCAGGTGCTTGCCTATCCGACCGATGTTGGGCTTGCCGCCGCATCTGTCATCACGGGCAATCTTCTTAAGCATTTCCCGAACCTGCGGATCGCCTTCAGCCATGGCGGCGGCACGCTCGCCTCGCTGCTGCCGCGCCTGGAACAGGGCTATGCGACGTTTCCGGCCCTCACGGACGCGCTGTTCGAGCCGCCCTCTGTCCAGGCCAAGCGTCTCTATGCCGACACGTTGGTCTTCGACACGGAAACGCTGCGCCGTGTCATCTCCGTCTTCGGCGAAGACAAGGTGATGATCGGCACCGACTATCCCTTCAATTTCCGCGAAAAGGACCCGCTGGCTTGCGTTGACGCAGCCCTTGCCGATCAAGCCGGCCGGGAACGGCTCACTTTCGCCAATGCCTTGACATTCCTGGCCATCGAGGAGGTCTCCAATGCCTGATTTTCCCGTCACCGCGCTGCGCAGCGTCGAGATTTCGACGCCAGATCTCGCCGGCTCGGTCGATTTCTACACGCGCGTCTGGGGCCTGACCGTTGCTGCCGAAGTCGATGACAAGGTCTTTCTCAGCGCCACCGGCGACGACTTCCATGTGCTGGAACTGAAGGCCGGCGATAAGGCCGAGCTGCGCAAGACCACCTTCCGCGCGGCCTCGGCGGATGCGCTTGCGGCTCTGCTTGCGCGCTGCCGCGACGCCGGCTGCACGGTCATGCGCGAGCTCGGCCCAGCCGATGCGCCCTCGGGCGGTCAGCGTTTCGTGGTGCGCGAGCCCCAGGGTGCAGTGCTGGAATTCGTGCACGGAGATCTGCGCAAGCCAGCCAAGACCGTTGAAAACCAGGTGCTGCGCCTCGCGCATGTCAACATCAACAGCAGCGAGATCGAAGCGCTTTCCTCATTCTATCAGGACGTGCTCGGTTTTCAGCTGACCGATCGTTCCAAGATGATGGCCTTCCTGCGCTGCAATGACGATCACCACGCGGTGGTGCTGGCAGAGGCGCCGGTCAACGGCCTCAACCATATCGCCTTCCTGATGCCGGATCTGGAATCGGTCATGCGTGGTTCCGGCCGGGTCGTGGACCACGGCTATCCGATCGGCTGGGGCGTCGGCCGCCACGGCCCCGGCGACAATGTCTTTGCCTATTTCGTCGATCCAACCGGCGTCGTGGTCGAATACACCGCCGAGGTGCTGCAGGTCGATGACACCTACCGCGTCAAGGGACCGGATGAATGGGTTTGGCCACCCGGGCGCACGGACCATTGGGGCATCGCGGCGCCCAAAAGCGAGGTCTGCAAGAAGGCTCAGGTTTCCGTCGGCTTTGCCGGCGCCTGACGCCTCGAACGTCTCGATAAGACAGTGAACCGCTCCGCGGCACTGCTTTCATGCTCTATTCCACACCATTGCAGAGGCATTTTCCGTGAACACCAAGCAGGAAATCTCCAGCCATTACGATGTCCTCATTATCGGTTACGGCCCGGCCGGCGCCGTGGCCGCCGCGATGTTTGGCGCCAAGGGTCACTCCACCCTGGTGATCGACCGGATGACCGGCATTTATGAAAAGCCGCGTGCCATCGCCATCGACCATGAAATCCTGCGCCACTTCGACAATATGGGCATTGCAGAAGAGGTTCTGCCCTTTGTGGCGCCGTTCACCGCGTCCCAGCATTTTGGTGCCAAGGGCCAGTTGATCCGCCGCATCGATATGGTGCCGGAACCCTATCCGCTCGGCTACACACCGAGCATGGTCTTCACCCAGCCGCCCGTCGAGCAGGTGCTGCGCCGCCACGCTGAAGGCCTCGACGGTGTAACGGTCGAGCTCGGCACTGAACTGATCGATATCGCTGACATGGGCAACCAAGTCGTCGCTACGCTGCGCAACGCCGATGGCGGGACCCGCAACGTGGCGGCCAAATATGCGCTTGGGTGCGACGGGGCGTCCAGCACCGTGCGCCAGCTTTGCGGCATCACCCTGGAAGATCTGATCTTCGACGAGCCCTGGCTGGTTATCGATGTGCAGGTCAACGACAGCTCTCTTTCGAAACTGCCGCAGACCTCGGCGCAATTTTGCGACCCGGCGCGGCCAACCAGCTTCATCATCGGTCCGAACAACCATCGCCGCTGGGAAATCATGCTTCTGCCCGGTGAAGATGCCCGCGAAATGGAAAAGCCCGAGAACGTCTGGAAGCTGCTCGCGCCCTGGCTGACGCCTGACGATGGCGAGCTTTGGCGTGCGGCGTCCTATCGCTTCCACGCTCTGGTCGCCGATACCTGGCGCCGGGGACGGACCCTGATCGCCGGCGATGCCGCCCATCAGCAGCCGCCTTTCATCGGTCAGGGCATGTGCCAGGGCCTGCGCGATGTCTCCAACATAGTCTGGAAGCTCGACAGGGTTTTGAAGGGCCAGTCCAGCGACAGCCTCCTCGACAGCTATACCGTCGAGCGCAAGCGCCATGTCCAGACACTGACCGGCAAGATCAAGGCCATCGGCCAGATGATTTGCGAACGCGACCCGCTGCTGGCGGCAGAACGCGATGCCCGCGTGCTTGCCGAGGGCGGCGGCAAGCCGCCGACCATCACCCGCCAGGAAATCGTGCCGCCGCTCGAGGCTGGCCTGATTGGCGCGGAAGGCACACCTGCCCGCGGCTTGCTGTTCCCGCAACCAGCTATCGTCAAGGATGGTAGTGCCGTCTTGCTCGACCGCCTGATTGGCCATGGCTGGCGGTTGCTGCTGGACGGTCGCAAGGTTTCAACCCAACAGGCGCAAACGCTCAAGGGCGCGGTCGAGGGCGTTGCGGTCCACGTTATCGCCGCGCCGAACTCAGCAGCCGAAGAGGCTGCTCTCGTGGAGAAAGACGGCGTTCTTTCGGCCTGGTTTGACCGCCATGGCTGCATCGCCGCCATCGTTCGGCCGGACCACTACGTCTTTGCCGGCGCCGCCGACATGACCGACCTTGAGAGCCAGCTGGCAGATTTGCGAACCCGTATCGCCTGAGGGGTGGCGTGAGGGGATGACAAGCGTGTTTCAATAATTCGGATCTGGGAGGACACTATGACCGAATCGACCAGTACTATCAGACCTTACATCGTGCTTTTGATGCTCTTCCTCTTCCAGACGTTGAATTTCTTCGACAAGCTGGTCTTCGGCCTATCCGCCGTTCCGATGATGAAGGAGTTGGCGATTACGCCGCAACAATTCGGCCTGATTGGCAGCAGCTTCTTTTTGCTGTTTTCGATTTCAGGCGTGCTTGTCGGGTTGTTCGTCATCGGCCGCGTTCCGATGAAATGGATACTGGTCGCGCTGGCGCTGATCTGGTCGATCTCACAGATCCCGATTTACTTCAGCAGTTCGGTCACGGTTCTCGTCGCATGCCGTATCCTGCTCGGCCTTGGCGAAGGTCCGGGCCTGCCAACGGCACTGCATGCCTGCCAGAACTGGTTTCATCCGCAAAAGCGCAGCGTGCCAAGCGCAATCGTCGTCCAGGGCATCAGCGTCGGCCTTCTCGCAGGCGGCCCGATCCTGACCTATCTGATCGTCAACCACGGCTGGCGTTCGGGCTTCCTGTTCTGCGGCGTGATCGGCCTTGTCTGGATCGCCGGCTGGCTTCTCGTCGGCGGTGAAGGCCCCTATGCCAGCAAGAGCCACAAGAGCGATGCCATCGTCAGCGACGAAGCGCCCATTCCAGCCGCCAAGCTATGGCTCGACCCAACCGTCATCGGCGTGATCATCATGTCCACGATGTCCTACTGGATCGTGGGCATGTCCGCGACCTGGCTGCCGCCTTTCCTGCAGCAGGGCCTGGGCTATTCCCAGGGGCAGACCGGCTCGATCATCTCTGCCGTCTATGTCTTCCAGTCGCCGCTTCTGCTGCTGGGTTCCTGGGTTGCACAGCGGATGCTGCTCAATGGCGTCAGCAGGCGCAAAGCGCTCGGCAGTGCTTCCGGCTATGCGCTTCTCGCTGCTGGCCTGGCACTGATCGGATCGGTCTATGTCAGCGGTCCGCTGCAATTGGCGCTGGTCGCCATCGCCTTTGCCGCACCCAGCCTCACCACCATCTACGGGCCGATCACGCTTGGCGCCATAGCCCCGGCCGTACAACGTGGCCGCTTGATTGTGGTGATTTATTCGGCCAACGCCGCCTCGGCCCTCGTTTCCAACGCCGTGACCGGCATGATCGTGCAGGCCGCCGGCCCCGATCATGTCACCCAAGGCTATGCCAATGCCATGATGTTTACCGCAGTGATCCTGTTGATCGGCGCGGTCTCCGCTTTTGCCCTGATTTTCCCGGAGCGGTCCCTGGAGCGTTTCGGCCGTATACCTCGCTTTGCCAATCGGGTACAGGAAGCCTGAAGGCTTTCCCCGACCTCATGACAGGAGAAGACCCATGAGACTATCAAGCGTATCTATCGACGGACAACGGACCTGGGGTGTCGTCGAAGGCGATACATTCCTCGATGTCGGCGCCGTACTGAAGGACCGTTACAGCGACCTGAAGGCTGCCGTGACCGCCGGTCTGGACGGCGTCGCCGCCGCGACAGCCTCGGCGAAGGCCACGCCGCTTGAGGCCGTGACCTGGCTGCCGGTGATCAGCAACCCAGACAAGATCCTCTGCGTCGGCCTGAACTACGAAATGCACCGCAAGGAAACCGGTCGGACCGAAGTGGAAAACCCGACCATCTTTGCCCGCTATGCCAATAGCCAGACCGGCCATCTGCAGCCGATCATCCGCCCGAAGGCCTCGATCGAGCTGGATTATGAAGGCGAGTTGGCCATCATCATCGGCAAGCCGGGCCGTTATATTTCCCGGGAAGATGCGCTCAGCCATGTTGCCGGCTATGCCTGCTACAATGACGGCAGCGTGCGCGATTATCAGCGCCATACCCATCAGTTTACCCCGGGCAAGAACTTCCCCGACACCGGCGCTTTCGGTCCATGGATGATGACGCCGGACGAACTCGGGCCGCTGGCCACGCTGCGTATCCAGACCCGCCTGAATGGTACTGTCGTTCAGGAAGCAACTTTCGATCAGATGATTTTCGATATCGCACGCCAGATCGAATACTGCTCGAGCTTCACCCGGCTTGAAGCCGGTGATGTCATCGTCAGCGGCACGCCGGGCGGTGTCGGAGCAAAGCGCAATCCGCCGCTCTGGATGAAGCCCGGCGATGTTGTCGAAGTTGAAGTCGACAAGCTTGGCATCCTGCGCAACCCGATTGTCCAGGAAGCCGCCTAATTTAGCTATCGGGAGCGATCTTCACCCTTCCGATCGATCGCAGCACCGTCCAACATCAGAGTCTGTCAGGTCCAGATTGAACCTGACAGACTCTGAGCCTCCTTACTGTCCTTCGTCTTATCGGGAAAACAGTTTCCACTTTTCCTGACAAACTCTAGGGCACGGGCGGTGCCCTCACGCAAACATGGACATCAGTGTGCTTGCTTGCTCTTCAGATAGGCGATGAGATCCGCCACATCCTCTGGATTTTTCAAGCCGGTAAAGCTCATGCGGTTGCCGGGATGCAGCTTTCTCGGATCAGTCACCCAGGCTGACACGCTTTCTTCATCCCAGACCGCTCCGCTGGCGCCCGCTGTTTTCAGAGCGTCGGAATAGTTGGTGTAATCGCTGACAGATGCGACCTTGCGTCCGAATATGTCCACCAGATGCGGGCCGATCTTATTTTCCGACTTATCAATATTGTGGCAGGCTGCGCATTTCTTGAAGACGATTTCACCTTTTGCCGGATCGCCCTCGGCAAGAGCCAACGCGGGAACAAGAAGGGCGGCCAATGCGATCAACGGGGCGCCTGGGAATTTCATCGCATATCGTCCTCTCAGAAGCGTATCAAAAAGGTGACCGGTTACCCGGTCACAGGTGGCGCGGGCTGTGTGAACCCGACCGCGCGGGAGGGCCCGGCCGGAGCGATGAGGCCGGGCAATCCGTTTACCTTGCTTTGACGCATTCCCTAACGAAGAGCCGGATTCCACTTTCCCCGGCAATGCTCTGCTGAGCAGTCAGATCGACTTCGCCGACATCTCCTTGGCAATAAATTCCGACTGGCGAATAGCAAGCGACACGATGGTCAATGTCGGGTTTTCCGCGCCGCCGGTGGTGAACTGGCTGCCATCGGACACGAACAGATTCTTGATGTCGTGCGTCTGGCCCCATTTATTGACGACACCGTCGCGGGCCTTTTCGCTCATCCTGACGGTGCCGAGATTATGCGTGGAGGGATAGGGTGGCGTCGGGAAGGATCGCATAGCCCCGACCGAGGCATAGAGCGCCTGCCCTTGCGCATAGGCGTGGTTGCGCATGGCAACGTCATTGGCATGGTCGGTGAACCAGACATCCGGGATCGGCATGCCGTATTTGTCTTTCAACTCCTTATGCAGTTTTACGGCATTCTGCTCCTGCGGCATGTCCTCGCCGACAATCCACATGCCCGCCATATTTGGATAATCGTCGAGTGCGGACGTGAACGACCGGCCCCAGCCGCCAGGATCGAGAAATGCTGCCATGAAGGGCAGGCCAAGCGACAACGTTTCCAACTCATAGCCACCGACAAAGCCGCGCGACGGGTCATGCTTTGCTTCGTCGCGAATGACGCCGGCCATGGTCGTGCCGCGGTACATATGCACCGGCTTTTCGAACACGGCATAGACCGAGCCCGTCGTATGGCGCATGTAATTCTTGCCGACTTGACCGGAGGAATTGGCGAGACCCTGCGGGAACATCGAGGAATGCGAGTTCAAAAGCAGGCGTGGACTTTCTATGGAATTGCCGGCCACGCAGACGATGCGCGCCTTCTGCTCCTGGACCTTCCCGTCCTTGTCAGCATAGACCACGCTCGTGACCTTGCCGGACTTGTCATGCTCAATGCGCAGGACATGCGATTGGGCACGCAGTTCCAGACGGCCGGTGTCCTCCCCCTTCGGGATTTCAGTGTAGAGCGTCGACCATTTCGCACCCCATTTGCAGCCCTGGAAGCAAAATCCAGTTTGCTGACAGCCCATGCGACCATCACGTTCCTTGGAATTGATAGCCATATGGCCGGTATTGCATTCCTTGTAGCCGAGTTTGTCGGCACCCGCCTTGAACACCTTGAAATTGTTGTTGCCCGGCAGCCCCTCGATACCATTGGTGCGTGTCACGCCCATCTTGTCTTCGGCACGGGCGTAGTAAGGTTCCAGTTCGGCGAGTGTGATCGGCCAGTCCAGCAGATTGGCACCCTTAACGTCGCCATAATGCGTGTGCGTCTTGAATTCATGTTCCTGGAGGCGCAGCGAGGCACCAGCCCAGTGGGTGGTGGTGCCGCCGACGGCCTTGACGATCCAGGCCGGGAGATTGGGAAAGTCCTTCGAGACCCGCCAGCCGCCGCCGGTGGTGCGATGATCGAGCCAAGCGAGTTGGGCGAAACTGTCCCACTCGTCATTGATAAAATCCTCGTGCTCGATGCGCGCGCCTGACTCCAGCACGACCACATCGATGCCCTTCTGGGCCAGTTCATTGGCAAGCGTGCCGCCACCGGCCCCCGAGCCGATGATAACGACGACACTATCGTCTTTCAGATCATAAGGTGCAGGCATGATATTCCTCCCGATAGCCCTTCACCGCGCCGCATCAACCCTTGAGCCCGCCTCCTCGCGAGCGAGGGTCAATCCTCACAGCCATTCCAGGTCATTGAAACCACGATTGATGTAACCGCCCTTGGAATAGGATTCGCCCTCGTAACCGAAGATCGGCCAGATCTCCTTCTGGTTATAAAGGCTCACCACCAGGTCACCGCGCACGGCCTGGAAGAAGGGCGTTTTCTCGATATCATGCAGGATGGCGATACGATCCTTTTCCCAGCCGATTGCCGCATAGCCGCCGGCACCAGCCCGTTTGTCGAGATCGGCCACGCCGTCCTCGACCAGCGTCTTGTGCGTGGCATCCCTCTGGGCAAGTTGGTCCTGGCCCTTTACGGCGATGGCGTAAAAACGGTCGGCCAGGCGGTCATGCGGGTAGATATCCCGGGCAAGCTTGATCAGCGTCGCCATGGTTTCGGGCTTCAGCGCCTGGCTCTCCAAAGCCCAGGCGGCTTCGGGACAGATCACCGCCTGGCCCGAAATGATCAATGCGGCGCCAATGGTACCGCTCTTCAAAACATCGCGGCGGGAAAGGCCGCGCTTGTCCTCATACAACGTCGCCATTCTTGTCCTCCTCCAGGCTTAATGGCGTTGATATGCTTCACATCGGCCGCTTCTCCTAAAGCGGCCGACATCTGCTTGTAATCATTTCGCTACTTGTATCGGCCGTGGCGCTGAAGAACCTCTATCTTATAGCCATCGGGATCGGTGATGAAGAAGAAGCGGGCAAGCAGGCCGCCATCGCGATTGAAGTCGACGATCTTGCCAGGATTGAGCCCAGCCTCCTCAAGACGGGCATGTTCCGCTTCGAGATCGGCAACGGAAACAGCGAAATGTCCATAGCCGTCGCCTAGCGCATAGGGCTCGGTCCGCCCTTTATTGACGGTCAACTCGACTTCGAAATCGCTTTCCTCATTGCTCATATAGATGAGCGTGAAGGTCTCGAAATCGAGACGGTCGGCCACGGACAGGCCGAACGCCGTCTGATAGAATGCAACGGATCGTGCCTCGTCCAGCACGCGGATCATGGAATGAATAGCTTTTGCCAAATCGGGCCTCCTTCATTTCGAAGGCAGATTACCGAAGCTTTTGGCAATGCTGGTAGCAACCGATTACCGCATGGGAGAAATGTTCCGCCCTTCCGATAAACTTTGGTATCGTTTGGCAATGCGGGTGCCGAAGTGATTTGACGATCGCCAGGCCGGGGAACACATTAGCAAGATAACAAAAACCAGGAGGAAGCCATGTGTGAAATCTATGCCGGTCAGGACCCGGAGCGCTATCGCCCGATCAATCGCTCAGTGCGGATAGGCGGTCATTCCACCAGCATCCAGTTGGAGGCGGCCTTTTGGCTGCTGATCGATGAGATCGCTGAAAGGCAGGGCTACTCCACTGCCCGTTTTCTGTCGACGCTCTATGACGAAGCCCTGGAGATCAATGGCTCCATCACCAACTTCAGCTCGCTGTTACGCACAAGCTGTCTGATCTACCTGATCAACAATGGCAAGACCGAGCCAGAGCCAGCCTCCTTCAAGATCATGGCAGCCGAGTGATCGAGCCGCGTCGGCCAGGTGGGGGCTTGGCCGATAACGGATTGAAGCGATTGCAGAGGCCTTGGCGCGGCGCTCGGCCCGGAAAATCGGGCGCGGCATTATGCGGGTGGCAAATGGTCAATCCAGCGCGTGAAAAATCTTTCCAACCGGCCGGCAATCGGGGACATCAGGTGCAGAGACGGTCATCCCACCGGCAATCACGCCCTTGACCATCGGACAGATGAACAGCACGCCCCGCACGCTCAAAGTCGAGCGCTCATCAATGCTATGCACAGCCGCCTGCAGAAACACCTGAACCGAACGGAACATGTAGACGCCAGCGGAGGCATGATTGGAAATCACCTGCTTTTCCACAGCCCGCGTTACCTGACCTTCGACAATGTCGAGATAGCTGTAACAACTCTCGTCAGAGACAAAGACCGGGACGACAGCGCCATGGCCCTCTGCCGCAAACAATGCTTGCGGATCGTCAGGTCCGTCCGAAAACAGGATATCGGCAAGATCGATGATCAGCGGCTCGTCCGGCTGCACCAGCGACATGGCAGCCAAAGCTGAAAACACCGCACCGCCCGTCAGATGCGACAGGGTGACGATGCGGCAGCCGGGCCAACTGCGGGAGAGGTAGCCGGTGAGCACATCGAGTTTTTCCACCGCGCGGACCACGAAAATGTAGTCTTCCGGCGCAAGCCTGACAGCCCAGGCCCGCTGTTTCAGTGCCGCCTCGATCAGAGGCGTGCCATCGAGATCCATCAATGGCCTGAACCCGTATTTTTCGGTCCACAGATCAGGCCCGGCAAGGGGAACGATACATTTCATCGCGGTCAGATCAGCTCCAGATAGGCTTCCAGATCAGGCGGCGTGCCAATGCCGTGCATCGCATCCGGGGCGATATGGTAGACGCCAATCCTGCCGCCCTGGCGGATCAAGTAATTATAGACCGGGCAGACATAGAATTCGTTGTTTGATCGATCATTATGGGCGATCATGTCCGTTGCCGCGTCAATAAAGTCGCGGGCACGGCGGAAATAGTAGATGCCCACGGTGGCATTATCCGAGATCGGCACCTTTTCCTTGACCTCGTCGACCAGCCCTTCATCATTGACATGGGCAAAGGACCATTTCGGATCGCGGTCTCTATCCTTGAAGCACAGGATGGATCCGTCGAGGTCACGCTCGATTGCGTCGTAGAGATAGTCGGCGCAATCGAAATCGACGATCTGGTCGCAATTGGCAATCAGCAACGGCGCGTCGGGATCGAAATGATGGCGGGCGGTCAGTACTGTGCAGGCAGCGCCTTCCGTGACGAAGTCGATCGGTGAAAACACCAGGTCGCCGCGCTCCTTCAGCCCGTCGACGACGTCGGGTTCGGCGTCCAGATGCTCCTGTCGGGCGATCAGCACGAAGCGGGCGTGGTCGAGCCGCAGATTGTCCATGACCCGTTCGATCATGGTCTTGCCCTTCACGTCGATAAAGGGCTTCGGCTTGCTATAGCCCACCTTGGCAAACCTGCTACCCAGGCCGGCCATCGGGATGACCACCTGCACCGATCGCGACGGCTTGGCGAGGACAGCGACCTTGCCGCGCAGCTCGTTCTGATAGAACTCGATGCGTTTGGGCGAATAGAAGGAAATATAGTTGTCCGAGGGGATCTCGTGCTGGACGATCCGTCCGCCCGACAGCACCACTTCATTCAGCACCGGCGACAGGTAATATTTGCCGCCGAGCGGGTCCGCCTTCAGAAGGTAGGTCTGGGCCTTTTCGATGAATAGATTGCCGGATCGGAAATAATAGTAGCCGGCAATCGCCTTGCGGCTCAACACCCGCTTTTCGGCTGTCTCGATCACCTCGCCTCGGCCGTTTTCGCGGATATAGGACCAGCGCGGATGGACTGAGTCGAAGGTGACTACGCCGGCATCGGCGCCGGAGCGTACGAAATCCCTGGCGATGCCGGAGAGATCCGCATCGATGATCTGGTCGCCATTGCAGATCACCAGCGGCTCGTCATCGCCAATGTGGTCGACCGCCATCAGCGCCGAGCAGACGGCGCCCATGGTCGGATTGTTGAGTTCGATCACTGTTGTCGACGGGCCTGCCAGCAGTTTCAGGATCTGGTCCAGGCTGTACTCAAGCGCATCCTGATGCAGCACGATGAAGATGAAACGCGCTGAGGCGTCGCGATTGCGGATGCTGTTGACCACGAGAGAGATCATCGGTGCGCCGTCGACCTCGATCAACGGTTTGGGGAAATGATACTCGTCTTTCGGGAAAAGATCGTCCTTCGACGCGATGGGGATAAGATATCTCACTGGACGCCCGCCTCGATCGTGTTGATTTTGGTGATGATACGCTCATAGGTCACATCGTTGGTCGAACCGACCACCATGACATGAGCCCCGGACGCGCGCGCAGCCTGGATGCCGTGATCGTTGTCTTCGAGGATCAGGCACTCCTCCGGGCGCAGGTTAAGCCGCTCGATGGCCATAAGATAGATTTCGGGGTCGGGCTTTGCTTTGCCCACATCCTGGTTGGACAGGAAGAAATCCAGATATTTCAAGAGATCGGACTGGCGCATCATCGCTTCGACGCTTGATCGCACCGAGTTGGAGCAGACGACGATGCTCTTGCCTTCGCGTTTCAGCCGCGACAGCGCGTATTCGTGATGAAACACCGGCGCGCATTTCTCAACAATGACCTGATAGGTCATCTTCTGCTTCAGCGTATTGAGAAAATCGTGCAGCTTCGGCGGCAGGCCGCGCGTCTTGCTCAACATTTCCAGCTTCTTGCGCGTCGGCAGACCGTCGTAAACGGCCAGATGCTCCGTGCGGCTGATATTCAGCCCAAATAGCGCGAGCGCATCGTTGAGCGTCTCGTAATGCCATTCCTTGGCATCGATCAGCACGCCATCCATATCGAACAGCACCGCCTTGATCATCGGTTGTCGTCCCCTCAGGTCCATGACCTCATCCCCATTTTTCAGCCGCCAGATGCGGCAAGTCGGTGCAGATCGCGATAGTGTCGCCCTTCAGGTCGCTCCACGCATCCCAGGCGGCAGCCGGGTCGCGTCCATGCAGTTCGGGCGAAACGAGCGCGACACGCTTGCCCGCATCAAGATGCTTCTGGACGACCTCAGCCGTGATCCAATCGGAATAGAAGGCATCGATCCACACGCCCTCAGCTTTGTCGTAAAAGGGCGGCACCGGCTCTAGTTCGGAATGGCGGGTATAGGCAACGAAACCGGCTTTGAAATAGCCGAGAGCGTCCGGCACGGCCATATCGAAGCAAAAGAGATCGGAGATTCCGACCTTGTCCAGCGCGCTGCGCAGCAGCGTCTGCAATCCGTCGGCCTTGATGTTCATGGCAATCGTGCCGGACCCGGCATAGCTCTTGTGCAGCGCCAGGAAATAATCGAGATCCATGACATCATCGCCGACAGGCATGTCGTGGGCGATTTTCAACACGCCGTTCTGGTCACGCGTGTCGGTTTCGACGCCGAAGCCGTTTTCAAACGCGCGACGGAAGGCTGTCTCGCTGTTCTTCTCGGTTGGCTCCAACCACCAGCCGCGATGCGCAAGAATTTTCATCACTTATCCAATCGGGTTGGATGACGGCCGCCCGCATCCTCTGGCGGCTATCAATCCGGGTTGAATTGCGGGAAGGTTTTTCTGTCAATGTGATAGACGGCCAAGTAGTCGTTCTGCCTGAAAAAGCCGGGGTCCTGCGCGTAAGCGAGCGCATTCGTCCACCGCATCGGATGGATTTGCTTGTGAACGCGCGACACGAGATTGGCGGTGCTGAATTCCAGCGCATGGTTCATGCCCTCCACGACCGTGAAGGAAAAGCCGCCATGCAGCGCCATGTAAAACTGGTAGGTAATATGGTCGAAGACGCTGTGGACCAGTCGCTCCACGAACTGGAGACTCATGTCCCAGCCGATCCATTCCAGGAAACCCGGGACGCTCTTGGCGACATAGACCGGTAGGTCCCACCACCAGGTATAAAAAGCCCAGTTTCCAGAAACGGTCTGGATATTCTCATGGTCAGCGATCGGCGCCAGCAAAACAGATGAGGCATACATGATCTGCCGCTCTGACGTATGATTTGCCGTCAGCGTCCCACCATACCAGCGGCTGGCGGATGCAATCGCTTCCGACGCCTGCGTCCAGCCGGTGGGATTGAGCACGTAGGTCTCGGCATCGACGCAGTGAATATAGTCGTAGGACTGATGGATCAGCGCAAGAGCGAGGAATTTCTTGATGGTCGGCCAAGTCCGCTGCTCAGCCACGACAGACAGAGCGCTTGCCGAAAAATAATCCGACAGAACGATGGATGTATAGCTGAGATAGGCCGAGGCTTGGTGCATCTGCCGGAATTGCAAGCGATCGGCATCGGTCGAAAACACGAAGACGACATCGTAATCGGCCCCCATGCTCTGAAACAGCAGATTGATTCCGTAAATGAAATAGGCATCGTGGATCGGAACGATCAGCGCCGTACGATTGTCAGGCAGCTTACGTGCGCCAGATTCATGCAAATAATGAACTGACGCTTCACCGGGAAGGCGAAAACGCCCTTCCATCTGCAGCCGGCCATCGACCAACTTCACATGATCGAAGCGGGTAGAAACCGTGTTGTTTTGGTTCAGAAGCTCGACCGCACCGCCCTTAACCCGCCAGGAATGCTCATTGGGATGGGAGTAGCCGCGCAGCCAACCACCGCTCTCCAGGCCCAGCTGCGGGGCAAACACTTCTTTGGTTCCAGCCTTGCCGAAGGTCCAGATCCGCTCCTTCATCAATCTCTCGAGCACAACGTCATCACGCGGCCCGGCACCAAGCCCAAGGCTATCACGTACACTCTTATCGAGATTAACAGGCACAGCAGTCCCCCATCTGTAAATTCGAAGGAACGCTATTAGGCGAAACTTGTATGAGGCTGTTGACTCAGGCCGCAACAGCCACTCAATCATCTGGATAAATATTCGTTATTGATTTTTTATTTCACGACATCATACTCGCCGTTGATCGAGAAGGTCCGGCAAATCAATTGGCTTGCCGGAGGACACAAAAGACGCCGGAGTGAGCCGGCCATGGGAGGAAGCATGCTCTGTTTTTCAGGAAAGACTGTCGTAATAACCGGCGCCAGTCGTGGCATCGGCGCGGCGATTGCCAAGCGCTTTGCACGCGAGGGCGCCAATCTCGTCGTTTCGGCCAATGAGGAGCGCGTTGAGACGGTTGCCCAGGAAATCCGCGATAATGGCGGCAAGGCGCTTTCGTTCGTCGGCGATGTCACGGACAAAGCAAGCGTGATCGCGTTGTATGACGCGGCCGAGACTGCCTTCAGCACCGTCGATGTCTCGATCCAGAATGCCGGCGTCATCACCATCGCCCGCGTCGAAGACATGACGGAGCGGGAATGGGACTTCGTGATGGCGGTCAACACCAAGGGTGTGTTTCTCTGTGCGCAAGAGGCTATAGCACGTATGCGCAAGCACGGGCGCGGCGGCCGTATCATCAACACGGCTTCAGGCCAAGCCCGTGACGGCTTCATCTACACGCCACATTATGCCGCATCGAAGATGGGGGTCGTCGGCATTACCCAAAGCCTCGCCAAGGAGGTCGCCGTCGAGAAGATCACCGTCAACGCCTTCTGCCCAGGCATCATCGAAACCGACATGTGGGCCTATAACGACGAAGCCTGGGGCAAGTTGCTGGGCGATTACAAACCCGGCGAACTGATGCGCGAATGGGTCGACGGCATCCCAATGAAACGCGCCGGCACCGGCGAGGATGTCGCCGGATTGGTGACCTTTCTCGCCAGCGATGATGCCGCCTACATCACCGGGCAGACCATCAACGTGGACGGCGGCCTGATCATGTCGTGAGGCCGTCTACACGGTGTAGAGCCATTCACCGAACAGAGACTGTATGCCAACACGCCATTTTCTGAAGGGTGAGCCTTCACGAGCGGGTCTGATAGACCGTGGCCTTAGCGTCGATGGGAAAGCTGACCCGCAGCAGGGTCGGCTTTCCCATAAGGCCGTAGTGCGGCATGGATAAATCGCCAATCTGGCTATCTCACCAGGTGCCGATCGACCGCTTCAAGGTCGCGGATAGCCATAGCTTTGACGCGCCGGTCCGTGTTGACCAGCGCGACATGTCAGTTATCGTATCCAGATGGAATTAAGTCAGCGGCTTACCAGCAGCAGAAGCCGCCATCGACCAGCAGATCGACGCCAGTAACGAAGCTGGCCGCATCCGATAGCAGGAAGACGGCCGGGCCGACCATTTCATCGACATTTGCCATGCGCTGCATGGGAGTCTGCTCTTCAAACAACTTGGTCTGATGCACCATTTCCGGGCGGGTGTTCATCGGGGTGGCCGTATAGCCGGGCGAGATCGTATTGACGCGAATGCCGCGCCCAACCCACTCCATCGCCATGGACTTCGACATGTGGATGACGCCGGCCTTCGACGCATTGTAATGGCACTGCATCAAGCCGCGATTGACGATAACGCCGGACATGGAGGCGATGTTGACGATAGCGCCGCGCCCGTGCTTCAGCATGGCGGCCGCTTCGGCCTGGCAGGAGAAAAACACGCCCTTCAAGTTGATGTCCATCATCGTCTGGAACTGGCTTTCCTCCATCTCCTCGGCCGGGTTGGCATTGGCGATGCCAGCGGCGTTGACCGCCAAACCCAAGGCCCCAAGCTCGGCTTCGGTGCGGGCGACGGCATCGCTCAGCGCCTGTTTCGAGGTCACGTCAGCAGCGATCTGGATGGAGCGCCGGCCCGCCTTGGCGATGAAATCGGCCGTTTGGGCAAGACCGTCATCCGTGCGCCGGTCCAGCAGCGCCACGTCGGCACCGCATTGCGCAAGCCCCATGGCAATCCGCTGGCCAATGCCGCTGCCGGCGCCGGTGACGAAGGCCACCTTGCCGGCGAGATCGAAGAGTTTGGGGGCGTTGAGGGTGATGTCGGACATCGTCCTTCCTTTCAAAATATTGCCAATCAAAGTGTCGCAAGTTCCATGACCGAGACGTCGTTTGCCGCCTCATGGTCGAGAATACCGGCCTGCTTGCCCTGCGCCAGAACGAGGATGCGGTTGGACACGCCGAGCACTTCCTCCAGATCCGAGCTGACCACGATCACGGCAACGCCTTGGCGCGCAAGATCGGCGATAATGCCGTAAATGCCGGCGCGTGCTCCGACATCGATGCCGCGGGTCGGTTCATCCAGCACGACGACCCTGGGATTGCGGATCAGCCATTTGGCGATCACGACTTTCTGCTGGTTGCCGCCCGAAAGATCGGAAGCGGGCTGCTCGTCGCGGCCCTTGACGCCGAAGGACGCAATCGCCTTCTTCGCCAAGGCCGATTTCAACTTGCGTGTAACCCAGCCGCCCTTGAAGCGGTCGAGATTGGCATAGGCGATGTTTTCGCCGATCTCGTGGGCGACAACCAGGCCTTGCGATTTGCGATCTTCAGGCACCATGACGATGCCCTTGGCGATCGCGTCGGCAGGGCTGCGCAAGACGAGCTCTTGCCCATCCAGCCGCACCGCGCCTGATGCCAGCGGATCTGCGCCGCAAATGCTGCGCACCAACTCGGTTCTGCCCGCGCCGATCAGGCCGGCGATGCCGAGGATTTCGCCTTCGTGGACATCGAAGCTAACGTTTTTAAACGCGCCATTTGCACCGCTGACGGCCTGGACCTCCAGCACCTTGCGGGTGCCCGGCGACGGCAGGGCTGGAAACATCCGCTCCAGCGAGCGCCCGACCATGCTTTCGACGATGGTACGGACAGGCGTGGCGCTGTCGGCAAATTCATTGACCCGCTCACCATCGCGCAGCACGACGATTCGGTCGGTGATCTGGCGGATTTCTTCCATACGATGAGAAATATAGATTATGCCGACGCCCTCGGCGCGCAGCTTGCGGACCTGCGCAAACAGTGCCTCGGTTTCGGCTCCGCCCAGCGCTGCCGTCGGTTCGTCGAGGATGAGCAGCTTCGCCTTCAGGGCCAATGCCTTGGCGATCTCGATCAGCTGCTGATTGGCCGTGGAGAGGCCGGCAACCTTACGGGTGGCGGGGATGTGCAGATTGAGGCGGGCAAGCTGCTCCTGGGCCCGCGCCACCATTTCGGCGCGATTGACGACACCATTCTTCATTGGCCAGCGACCGATGAAGACGTTTTCGGCAATCGACAGTTCCGGCAGCAGTTGCAGTTCCTGGTGAATGAGGACGATGCCCTTGTCGATTGCTTCGCGCGGCGATCCCGGGGCATAGGGCTCGCCCTGCCAATTCATGCTGCCTTCGGACGGCATGCGCGAGCCAGCGATGATGCCTGATAGCGTCGACTTCCCGGCGCCATTTTCGCCTAAAAGCGCGACGACCTCACCGGCATGGATATCGAGATCCATCTTGCGCAGCACTTCGACGGAGCCGTAGCTCTTGCTGATGCCGCGAAGGGACAGGATGGGATCAGGCATGACACAGGTCCTCGGACGAAATCGGCAATCACCGCCCGGCCCCGCCGCTCGGGATCTCGGGCAAGTCGAGAGCATCGGGCCGAAAAGGGGAAACCTTTTTCGGAAATGTCCGATGCTCTGGAAAGACGGGCCCCAGCTTTGAGCCGGGACCCGCCTCGGGAGGATCAGGGATGGTTGGCGATGAAGCCGGCGACATTGTCCTTGGTGGTCAGCGTCGCGTTCAGAAGCTGCACCGGCTCGACCTTTTCGCCGCCGACGATCTTGACCGCCATATCAACAGCCATGCGACCCATCTTCTGGGTCTGCTGTGTGGCCGTTACATCGAAGACGCCGTTCTTCAGGGCTTCAAGTGCTGCCGTATCGCCGTCGAAACCGCCAACGACAATCTTCTGCGAGGGCTTGCCGACCTTGATGGCCTGGGCAGCGCCGAGCGCCAGGCCATCGGCCTGCGCGAAGACGATAGAAACGTCGGGATTAGCCTGCAGCATGTTCTGCATGATCTGGAAGCCTTCATCCTGGCTCCACATGTTCGACCATTGCTCGGCAACGATCTTCACATCCGGGTTGGCCTTGACGGCTTCCATGCAGCCCTTGGTGCGATCGACTTCCGGCGTCGTGCCCTTCTGGCCATGGATGATGACCATCTTGCCCTTGCCGCCGGCCTTTTCGATGATGTGCTTGCACACGTCATTGGCTGAGGCGACGGAATCGGTGGCAATGAAGGTGTCGCCCGGTGCGCCATCGGCATTGCGGTCGATATTGATAACCGGAACGCCAGCGGCCTTGGCGAGCTTGACCGGTACAGTTGCGGCCGCAGCACCAGCTGGAATGTAGATCAGAGCGTCGACATTGCGGGTCAAGAGATCCTGTATCTGGTTGACCTGGGTCGGGCCGTCGCCCTTGGCATCGACGGTGATGACCTCGATACCGCGGCTCTTGGCTTCCGCCTCGACCGACTGCTTGATCTGGTTGAAGAAATTGGCCTGGAGATTGGCAACGGCCAGACCGATTTTCTTGACTTCCTTGGCTTCGGCCATGTTCAGCGACAAGGCGAGAACGGCGGCGGATGCAAACAGAATGCGGGTGAGTTTCATGAGTTCCTCCTCAAGGGTTGATAGCGACCTAAGGGCATGAACCTCCCCCCTCAGGCATCAGTACTTCCCCCCGCCGCAGCGGAGGGAATTTCAGTTGCGGCCCTGCCGCATCTGCTCAGCGCGGGCGCCGGCGCAGGGTTTCGGCGCCAACGGCAACGACGATCACGACGCCGATGATAACCTGCTGCAGAAACGGCGAGACGTTGAGCAGATTGAGGCCGTTGCGCAGCACACCGATGATCAGCACGCCGATCAGCGTTCCGCCGATGCCGCCGGCACCGCCAGACAGTGAAGTACCGCCAATCACGACCGCCGCGATGGTATCGAGTTCGTAGCCGAGACCGCTCGACGGCTGCACCGAATCCAGCCGGGCGGCGAGCACGATGCCGGCAAGGCCTGCCAGCACGGCGCAGGCGACATAGACGGCAATGGTAACCCGCAGGACATTGATGCCTGCCAGCCGAGCCACCTCAGGATTGCCGCCCACAGCATAGAGCATGCGGCCTTCGGCACGGAATTTCAGGAAAATCCAGGACACGAGCACCACAGCGAGCATCACGAACACGGTTGCCGTCAGCACGCCGAAATGGCGGTCGATGGCGAGCATCATGAACCAATCCGGAAAGCCGACGATCTGCTGGCCGTCGGTGATCATGTTGGCGACGCCACGCGCAACCGACATCATGGCAAGAGTGGCGATAAAGGCAGGCACGCGAAAATGCGTGACCATGACACCGACGGCAAAGCCGCTGATAGCAGAGGCAATAAGCGCAATGGGAATGGCAATCGCCATGGGCAGGCCCATCACATTGGCGGTCCAGCCCATGATCATCATCGAAAGCGCCAGTACCGAACCGACCGACAAATCAATGCCACCGATCAGGATGACGAAGGTCATGCCCACGGCCATGATGCCGAGCACGGTGATCTGGTCGAGAATGTTGAGGCCGTTGCGCAGGGACAGGAAGCTGTCGCTCATCACGCTCAGGAACAGGCAAAGCGCAATCAGCCCGATCAGCGGCCCGGTCGCGCCACTCAGCCAGCCGAACAGGTTCTTTGCGTGGGACTTTTCGCCCTTGGCGTCGATGGCGACCATGATTCCTCCCGATCGACTGCAAATGCCAAGCTCCGTCTCAGCTATTGCATAAATATTCTCATACGGTATTTAATTCAGTACCAACGAGCGAAATATCTGTCAACCGCCTTTGCCAGCCCCTGCGAATTTAATGGTTGATCGCAACTTTTCGCGTCAAACCCTCTTGACTGCCGCCCGACTTGTGCAAAACTAACCGCATACGCATATTTATGCATAGCGAGGTTTTTATGCAGACCCAAGAGCTCGAGCGCATGGCCCGCCAGATCCGCCGGCGCGATCTCCAGGCCGTTTTTGAGGCAGGCGCCGGCCATATCGGCGGTGAGATGTCGGCGATCGATATTCTGACAGCACTTTATTTCCGCGTGCTGCGGATTTATCCCGACCAGCCGAAACATCCGGGCCGTGACCGGTTTGTCCTGTCCAAGGGGCATACCGCCTGTGCGCTCTACATCACGCTCGCCAAACGCGGTTTTCTTCCCGAAGACGAGATCTCGACCTTCCTCAAGCCAGGCTCGCGGCTGAACGGCCATCCGAACTGTAACAAGGTGCCGGGCGTGGAAACCAATACCGGGCCGCTTGGCCACGGCCTGCCCGTTGCAGTCGGCATGGCGAAAGCCGCCAAATTGTCCGGCGCCGATTACCGGACTTTCGTGATGACCGGCGATGGCGAGATGCAGGAAGGCTCGAACTGGGAAGCCATCATGGCCGCCGCGCAGTTCGGGCTCGACAATCTTACCCTCGTCGTCGACCACAACCGCTTCCAGCAAGGTGCTGCTCTTGCCGATACCAATGACATCGCTCCGCTGCGCCCCAAACTGGAAGCCTTTGGCTGGGAAGTGACCGAAATCAACGGCAATGCCATGGCCGAGGTGGTCACCGCCCTCGAATATCGCGGCGCGAGGCCGCATTGCGTGGTGGCCCATACCAACAAGGGCCATGGCATTTCCTTCATGCAGGACCGCGTCGACTGGCATCACAAAGTGCCGAACAAGGAACAGTATGAGATCGCTCTTGCCGAATTGTCGGAGGCTCTGTGATGAACGCGCTGACCCAAACCGGAGCCCCAGCTGAAAAGCTGCACGATTGCCGCGATGCCTTTGCCGAAACGCTGGAGCGACTGGCCGCCGCCAATGATACAATCGTCGCCGTCTGCAATGACAGCGTCGGCTCGTCAAAGCTCGGTGGCTTCAAGTCGAAATTCCCCGAGCGGCTTGTCAATGTCGGCATTGCCGAGCAGAACATGATCGGCGTCGGCGCCGGTCTTGCCAATGGTGGGCGCCTGCCTTTCGTCTGTGCCGCCGCCTGCTTTCTAACGGGCCGAGCGCTCGAGCAGATCAAGGCCGACATCTCCTATTCCAATGCCAATGTGAAGCTGATCGGCATTTCGTCAGGCATGGCTTATGGCGAACTCGGCCCGACACATCACTCGATCGAGGATTTTGCCTGGACACGGGTCCTGCCCAATCTACCGGTCATCGCCCCATGCGACCGGATCGAAACGGCGGCGGCGGTGGAATGGGCGGCAAGCTATGACGGCCCCTGCTTCCTGCGCCTGTCGCGTGTTGGTGTGCCCGACCTGCTGCCTGAAGGCCATGTCTTCGTGCCCGGCCGTGCCAATCTTCTGCGCGATGGGAAGGATGTGACGCTGATTGCCAATGGCACCCTCACCCACCGTATTTTGAAAGCGGCTGCGCTGCTTGCCGAGCGCGGCGTCGAAGCGCGCGTGCTGAACATGGCGACAGTTCGTCCGATAGACGAAGAGGCCATTATCAGCGCGGCTCGCGAAACTGGCGCCATTCTGACGGCAGAAGAACACTCCATCTTCGGTGGCCTCGGCTCTGCCGTTGCGGAAGTGGTCGTCGATCATCAGCCTGTGCCGATGAAGCGGCTTGGTGTTCCCGGCGTCTATGCCCATACCGGCTCGGCTGAAATGCTGCTCGACGAATATGGTATGGCGCCCTTGGCCATTGCCGAGGCGGCGCTGGCGCTGGTCAAGCGTAAATAAGTCATCATAAAACACATTTGAGCCGCCCGATGCCCTACCGGCCCGGGCGGTTCCGCTTCTTAGCCTCTTTCTCGGGATAGACGCCATGCGGGCCATTCTCGCCATCGATCAGGGCACCACCAATTCGAAGGCCATTCTCGTCTCGCCGGATGGCGCGATTTTGAGCCGAGGGTCATCAGCGGTCGGCATTTCCTATCCACAGCCGGGCTGGGTGGAACAGGACCCGAACCGGATCTGGGCCTCTGTGCAAGAAGCTATCGCCGCCTGCCTTTCAGCCTGCCCGCAGGCTGCCGTCGAGGCCATCGCCATTTCCAACCAGCGCGAATCGGTAACGATCTGGGACGGAGAGAGCGGCGAAGCGCTGGGACCGGTGCTGAGTTGGCAGTGCCGACGCACCGCAGATGACTGCGCGAAGCTGAATGGCGACGGCCACTCCATTCGGGTGCAGGAACTAACGGGCCTGCCGATTGACCCGATGTTTCCAGGCTCGAAAATGCGCTGGCTGCTGGAGCGGGCACCGAATGATCGTCACCTGCGGCTTGGCACCGTGGATGCCTGGCTTATCAACTGCATGACCGGCGGCGCGACCCACGCCTGCGACGCCTCCAATGCCGCCCGCAGCCAGGCCTTCGATCTGAAGGCGCAGGGCTGGAGTGAAGAACTGTGCTCTCTCTTCGGCATCGATCGCAGAGCGCTGCCCGACGTGCGCGACAGTTCCGGCGATTTCGGAGTAACTCGCGGTATTGCTGGCATTGCCAATGGAACGCCGATCCGGGCAGCAATTGGCGACAGCCATGCCGCCCTGTTCGGTCATGGTGCCTACCGTCCGGGCGATGGCAAGGTCACCTTCGGCACCGGCTCATCGGTCATGACAACGCTCGGTGAGTATATTGCGCCGGAAGGCGGTATCACCACCACGGTTGCCTGGCGGCTGGGCGGCAAGCCAACTTTCGCTTTCGAAGGCAATATTTTGGTGTCGGCGGCCAGCCTGCCCTGGATGACCGAAATCCTCGGCTTGCCAGATGTCGCAGCCCTGATCGCCTTGGCGGAGACGGCAGACCCCAATGGCCCCGGCTTTGTCCCTGCTTTTGTCGGACTCGGTGCGCCCTACTGGGATACAGAGTCGCGTGCGCTTTTTTCGCAAATCAATTTTTCGACCACTCGAGCGCAAATGGCGCGCGCGGTTACCGATTCCATCGCCTTCCAGGTACATGACGTCGTTGCCGCCATGCGCGCCCAGTCCACTCATGCCGCTGGCGCGCTCTATGTAGACGGCGGCCCAAGCCAGAACCGGTTTCTGATGCAATGCGTCGCCGATATCTTGCAGCATCCTGTGATCCAGCGGGAGGCCCCGGAAGCATCGGCACTGGGCGCCGCCTATCTCGCGGGCCTGTCGGTCGGCTTCTGGAGCAGCCTTGATGACATCGCCCGGCTTGCCGGCGACGGCAGCCGCATCGAACCCCAAGCCGGAGACCGGCAGGACAGGCTCGAGATCTGGAAGGATGCGATTGACCGCTCGACCTTTCGGCCCATTCCCGCTAAAGATGAATAAAAATTCATCCCCGGAGGACTGATGGGCCGCATCAACGAGCTTCGACTGGTGACCCGCGTGGCGCAGATGTATCATGTGGAGCGCAAGCGCCAGGCCGATATCGCGGCGCATCTGCACCTCTCCCAGGCGACGGTATCGCGCATGCTCAAGCGCGCCGAAGCCGAAGGCATCGTGCGCACCAGCGTCATTCCGCCCGCCGGCACGTTCAGCGATCTCGAAGACGGGCTGCGGCATCGCTTCGGCCTGCCGGAAGTGGTCGTCGTCGACTGTTCGGAAGACCGGGACGGCGCGATTATGTCGCGCATCGGCGAAGCAGCGGCGCATCTGCTCGAGGCGACGCTGATTCAGGGCGAAGTCATCGGCGTCTCCAGCTGGAGCCAGACGATCTTCAAGATGGTGGAGAACATCCATCCGCAGCGCGGCACGCTGGCGCGTTATGTCGTGCAAACGCTGGGCGGCATGGGAGACCCTTCCGTCCAGACCCACGCGACGCAATTGACCACGCGACTGGCGCGACTGACCGGCGCGGAGCCTAAACTGCTGCCGGTGCAGGGACTGGCATCGTCGCGCGAGGCCAAGCTGTTGATGCTGTCTGATCCCTTCGTGCGCGAAACCATGGACCTGTTCGACAGCATCACGCTTGCCATCGTCGGCATTGGTGCTGTCGAGCCATCGGAGCTTCTGGCCCGGTCCGGCAATATCTTTTCCGCCCGCGAATTGTCCGATCTGGCCGAGGCCGGCGCTGTCGGCGATATCTCGCTCAGGTTTTTCGACAGCAGTGGCAAATTCGTCAAGACGCCGCTGGACGACCGGGTGATCGGGCTGCCGCCGGAGGCGCTCTCGGGTATCCGGCGGGTCATTGCGCTGGCCGGCGGCCAGAAGAAAACTCCAGCGATCGCCGGCGCACTGCGGACCGGTCTTTTGCACATGCTGATCACCGACCGCTTCACAGCCGAGCGTCTGCTCTCGCTATAAAGGCTTTAAAGCATGTCGCGTTTAATTGCCCGCAATTAAACGATAACGTACATGCGACAAAAGAAGACCTAAAGCGTCGACACCGCTGCCTTGGTCTGCGGGCGGCGCAGCCTGTCGAGCAGGAGATAGATGGCCGGCGTCGTGTACAGCGTCAGGATCTGGCTAACGATCAAGCCGCCGACGATGGCATAGCCAAGCGGCTGGCGCAGCTCCGAGCCGGCGCCGTGGCCGATGGCCAGCGGAATGCCGCCAAGCAGCGCCGCCATGGTCGTCATCAGGATCGGCCGGAAGCGCAGATGCGCGGCCTGCACGATGGCATCCTTACTGCTCATCCCGTCCTTTTCCGCCTGAATAGCGAAATCGACCAGCATGATCCCGTTTTTCTTGACGATGCCGATCAGCAGGATAACACCGATCATCCCGACCAGACCGAAATCGAAACCGGCCCAGTCCAGCGCCAGCAGCGCGCCAAGCCCAGCCGAAGGCAGGGTCGACAGAATGGTCAGCGGGTGGATCAGGCTCTCATAGAGCACGCCGAGAATGATATAGACGACAAACAGCGACGCCAAAATCAGCAGCGGCACGGTGGCCAGTGATTCCTCGAAGGCCTTGGCGCTGCCGGAAAAGCTCGTCTGCAACGAGGCCGGCGGATGCAGACCCGCAACCGTGTTCTCAATGGCTTTCGTCGCATCGCCCAGAGCCACCGACGGCGCAAGATTGAAGGACACGGTTACCGCGGGCGACTGTCCCTGATGGGCAATGGAAACCGGTGCAACCCCATCCGTCGACCATTTGGCAACGACCGGCAAAGGCACCAGCGTGCCATTGCTTGAGCGGACCGATAGCCGATCGAGGGTCGACATATCGCGCTGCAGACTGGGCAGCACCTCCAGCACGACGTGGAACGTGTCCGTCTGGGTCGAATAGGACGCCACCTGCCGCTGGCCGAAGGCGTCGTAAAGCGTGTCATCGATGGTCGACGGCAGCACGCCATAAAGGCTGGCGGCGGCCCGGTCGATCTTGATAGTCAGGTTTGGCGCTTCCGCCTGCCGGTCGCTACCGACATCGCGCAGTTGCGGCATGGCCTGCAGCGCGTCGGTGACCTTTGTCGACCAGGTCGCGAGTTCGGCGATATTGGCGTCCTGCAACGTGTACTGATATTGGGTCTTGGCCGGGCGGGCGCCGATATTAATGTCCTGCGCCGATTGCATGAAAAGCTTGATACCCTGCTGCGCGTTGAGCGCCGTCCCCAGCCGATCGATGACCTCGCGGGCGCTGACGCCCCGTTCTGCCAGCGGCTTCAGGGTGATGTTCACATGGCCCTGGTTCATGGCATTGCCACCATTGCCGCCACCGATATCCATAAAGACACTGTAGACGGCGGGATCACGCAGGATGATCGCACTGACTTTTTCCTGCAGCTTGACCATTTCGCTGTAGGAGATGTCGGGAGACGCCTGAGAAAGCCCGGCGATAAAGCCGGTATCCTGCTCGGGAAAAAAGCCCTTTGGGATGGTGACGAACAGATAGCCGGTGAGGACCACAGTCGCCAGGAAGATGAACAATGTCACGTAAATATGCCTGAGGGCCGGCACCAGGCTGCGCGCGTAAAGCGCCAGCAGCCCATCGAAGAACGCTTCGCCGGCCCGATAGAGCCGTCCATGCTTTTCGCGGGCAACAGGCTTCAGAAAGCGTGCGGCCAGCATCGGTGTCAGCGTCAGCGACACGAAGGCTGAAAGCGCGATTGCCACCGTCAGCGTCAGCGCAAATTCACGGAACAGCCGGCCGACGATGCCGCCCATCATCAGGATCGGGATCAGCACCGCAACGAGGGTCAGGCTGATCGAAATGATCGTGAAGCCGATTTCGCTCGCTCCCTTGCGCGCGGCCTCAAGCGGGGCCATTCCGTCTTCGATATGACGACTGATATTTTCGAGCATGACGATTGCATCGTCGACTACGAAGCCGACGGCCACGACCAGTGCCATCAGTGAGAGATTATCGAGGCTGAAACCCAGCAGCCACATAGGAGCGAGCGCGCCGGCAAGGGCAATCGGCAGTGTCACGGCTGGAATCAGCGTGGCGCGCACATTGCGCAGGAACAGGAAGATCACGAGAACGACGAGGCCGATGGTCAAGAGCAGCGTGAACTGCACATCATCCACCGAGGCTCGGATCGTCGTCGTGCGATCGGTCACCAGTTCCAGCTTGATCGACGGAGGAAGCGACGCCTGCAGCGCCGGCAATTGCTTCTTGATGGCGTTGACGACCTCGATGACATTGGCGCCGGGCTGGCGGAATACGTCAAGCGCGATGCCGCGCTCGCCATTGGTCCAATGAGCCATCTTCGTGTCTTCGGCACCGTCGACGGCACGGCCGATATCCCGGATGCGGACCGGTCCGCCATTGCGATAGGCAATGACCGCATCGTTCCACTCGGCAGACGAGGTGATCTGGTCGTTGGTATAGATCGGAAAGGTCCGGGTCGGATCGTCGATATTGCCCTTCGGCGCGCTCAGGCTCAGATTGCCGATGGCGCTGCGGACGTCTTCGAGCGTCACATTCGCCTGGGCGAGCCTGCCGGGGTCGACGGCGATGCGGATCGCAGGCTTCTGCTTGCCGCCGATATTGACATAGGCGACACCGGAGACCTGGCCGATCTTTGTGGCGACATTGCTTTCAATATATTCGTCCAGTTCAGGCAGCGTCAGCAGATCGGATGTGGCAGACAATTGCATGACTGGCGCATCGGCCGGATTGACCTTGCGCACCGTCGGCTGGGAGGTCATGTCCTTCGGCAGCGAGCCGGAGGCCTCGCTGAGTGCCGTCTGCACATCGCTTGCCGCCGTCTGAATATCCTGATCGAGCGCGAACTGGATCGTAATGGACGTGTTGCCGAGCGAACTGGTCGAGGTCATCTCGGTAATGCCGCTGACGCGCGACAGCGCCTGTTCAATCGGCTGGGCAACGCTGGACGCCATCGTATCCGGCGAGGCGCCGGGCAGGCTGGCGGCGATCTGGACGGTTGGGAAATCCATCTGCGGCAAGGCCGAGACCGGTAGCAGCGGGTAGCAGATCGCACCGATCCCGGCGATGCCAACCATGATCAGGAAGGTGGCGACGGGATGGTCGATGAAAAAGTTGAAAAATCCGGATGTGCGCTTCACGGGTGACGTCTGCCCAGACGCCGAGTTCATTGGCTAACCCCAGGCAGGATCTGGCCGTCAGGCATGCCGTTCCAAGGCGTGACGCTGACCTTTACGCCATCACCGATCCGCGATTGACCATCCATCACGACTTGGTCACCTTCGGCAATACCTTTGGTGACAAGCGCGCGGGCATCGGTCACGAAAGCGGTGGTCACATCGCGCTTTTGGACCTTGCCATCCTTCCCGACGACATAGGCATAGAGACCCGCCGGGCTGCGCGCCAGCGCCTTATCAGGTACGACCACGCCCTGCCGGCGCTCGACGGTTAGCCGTGTGGCTACGGGTAGACCGGGCCAAAGCTTTTCGGCACTGTTGTCGAAATCGGCGCGCAAATGGATCGAGCCGGTCTCGGCATCCACCGCATTGTCCATGATCTTGAGTTGGCCAGTGCCAAGTTTGCTCGTGCCGTCGGTAGTGGACACTTCGACCGTGGCAATACCCTTGCGCATGGCATCGCGGATGTCTCCGAACCGGTCCCCGGGCGCCACGAAGGAAACGCCAATCGGGTCCATCTGGGTGATGGTCACGATGCCGGTGGTCGAACTGGCGCTGACGATGCTGCCGGGGTCGGCCTGGCGGAAGCCGGCCCGACCGGTGAAGGGCGCAGTAATCGTGGCAAAGCTGAGCTGGGTTTCGGCATTCTTGATCATCGCATTGTCGTAATCGACGGCTGCGGCAAGTTGCTGGCTGGTGGACCGCTTCTGCTCCAGCGTCGCCATTGCCGCGACACCGCTTTGGGTCAGCGTCTCATAGCGATCTGCATCAGTCTGCGCGCCTTTCAGCTGTGCCTCATCCTGGGCCCGCTTGGCCTTTGCCGAGGTAAGATCCGAGCGTAGCTGACTGTCATCCAGCCGCAGCAGCACCGCGCCTTTCTCGACGATTTGGCCTTCGCTGAAGGGAACCTCCAGCACCTGTCCATCGATGCGGGAGCGAACCGTGACCGATTGCAAGGGGGAAACCGTGCCGATGCCATAGATGACCCGGTCAAGGGTTTCGGATGTCGCGGCAATCGCGGTCACGGGAATGGGCGGGGGCTCTGCCTGGGACTGTGTTTCGGCTGCCGGAGCATGTGAAACGGGACTGAAAAGGACAGCTGCAAGCGACGCAATGATAAGTTTGGACGAACGGTCCATTGATCAGTTCCCCATGGGCAGCCGATTAATGTGTCCAGGTGCAAATTGTTCCCTCCGCGCCAGACTTTATTTTCAAGCAGGCTGCAAGCGACCCGGCGACCGGCATTGGAAACGCAGCGGCAAGCCGATAGCTTCGGCAATGGTGTGCGCCGCTTCGTCAGGCTGGAGACGGTAGATCGTATCACCGTCGGCGACTGAAAATGCACCCTTAGCCTGATCGAGGCAGGTCACTGCAAGGCTCGCCGTTACATTCATCCCCTGCATTACCGTCGAAAGATCGTGCGCGATGGCGTCGCGCAGCACCTGCAGGTCAAGCGGCGCGACCCGCAACGTGCCTTGCCAGGCATTTGGCGCATTGGTCGGATCGACGACGGTTATGCCCTCCACCGTATTCACCTCGCCCTTGAGCGGACCGGCGCCGTGGCGGGTCGCATAGCAGCGCGTTGCGTAGACCACATCGATGCCGGCGAGCTGCGCCTCGGCAGCGATGGACAGCATATTGGGCAGCCCTGTTTTCGAGCGCGTTACATGCGGGAAGGCGCCGTAATCCTGATCGAGCATCAGCCCCTGGGCGGCTTCGAAAATGATTGGCCCCAGGTCTTTCAGCCGACGATCCGGCCAGAGCGAGACGTAATCGAGATAGGCCTGGCAGTCGGCGACGAAGGCCTGAAGCGTCGCATCGGCAGCCAGCGCCTCTGCCAGCACTGGAGGAAGCTCCACAATTCCAAGATCCGCCAGCCGTTGCGGCACCCAGCGATCACGGATTGCAGCGAGCCTCTCGGCGAGATCCGGCCTGAAAAGATCCTGAGTCACCAGAGCAAACTCGGCGTTGAGGTTACGCTCGATGGTTTCGCCAAAACCGAGACCGCAGCTGCCATGGCGGGCATTGCCGCGCAGCAGTTCGACCGCCTGATTGATGATGACATCGTAGGGCGTCGTGACCAGCGCGCGCGGATCGCTGCTCAATTTTGGCTTCACGCCAAGCCCTGCCAATACGGCCAGTTCGTCGAGCAGCAGCATGGGATGGGCAACGAAAAACCGGCTGAAATGGGTGGCCGCACCGGCAAAGCTGCCGGCACCGACATGGTGGAACACGTGCCGGCGCCCTTCCGGAGAAACAACGGTGTGACCCGCCTGCGCACCGCCATTGCTGCGCACAACGGTCGCATTCCGTGTCGCGGCGGTCAGCCGGTCGACCAGCATACCCTTGCCCTCGTCGCCATAGCCTGCGCCGATCACGGCCTGAGCCCTCGTGTTCATGATCGTCTCCTTTGCTTGCCTGGTTGATGCTTCTAGATTCCTGTTTTCGCATCGGATTTATCCGAAAACCGGCTCCCACTTTTCTGTCCGATGCTGGAAGGATGGAGATAATGACCGACCACAGGAGGCCGGCCTGGCGGTTTCAGTCAGGTGACCGCTGATCAGAAGAAAGACAGAAACCGGTTCTTCGGACGCCTGCCGATCGCTTTGGCAACGACGCTCTGCGCGCCTGTATCCCAGCTCGACGCCACATCTTCGGCATTGCCGCCTTCGTTGATCTCGATGATCGACACGACCAGTTCGGCAATGCGGCGATAGTCTTCAAGAACATAGGTACGGCCGGGCAGCAGCGCCTCCCAACTGCCGAGAACCCGGCTCATCTGCGTGGAGGCATAGCCTTCGCGAATGACAATGTGGAAAACGTCATAGCGCTGCTGCGCTAGGTCGAGGCATTGCCGGGCCGTCAGCCCCCTGCGTTCTTCCGTACCGAAGATATTGGCGATCTGGCCGCCGCTCAGGCCATCGTGGATCGGCTCGTCGCCGATGGTGAACAGGTAGCCCTTGCGGCGGCGTTTATCGAAGGCGTCGCTTGCGGTTTTCCAGGCGGCAAAGAGATGGGCAGCACTATAGCTTTCACCATCGTTGCCGCCGCCATTGCCCTCCAGCCACAGCGACCGGATCTGGCTTGCCAGCGAAATATCCGCCTCGAACTGCGTCGCCTGCAGCGGCGCATTGTCCGTGAAGGCGTCGCCAACAGCTGCGACCAGAATATGCGGATCGGTCACCGGGCGCCGATCGTAAATTTCGGAGGTCAGGGTGACCAGACCGTTGCGCATCAACTCGTGGGCAATCATGCCCATCGAGCCCGTAACGTCGGTGGCGAGAATGATCGGTGTCGATAGCGGATTAAAATCGCTATCGCGGCTTTCGCGCACGGCAAACCGGGCCGGATCGAAACGAGGGTCCATGCCCCGTGCGCCGAAGACTTCATCCCGGCTGCGTCCATCGACATGGCGCGCGTTGTAATTGGACCAATCGGCGGTGTTGAAACGTCCCATACCCATGGCATGACTCCTTTTCTTTAGCCTTAGCTCTCTGCCGTTTTCTCGGCGCTACGGTCGCCAGTGGCGCTCCCGTCGTCGATGTCCAAGCAATAAACTTGCAAAGTGCAAATTGCAAGTTAAAAAATGCAAATTGTTGCTTTTATCGTCCTGCGCTATGAGGAGGTAACAACTGGCGCAGGAGCAACCGATGACCGACGAGCAATTTCCACGACCGATCGTGACCGTCGATATCGTTCTGCTCACCCTGTCGGATGAGCGCCTCTGTGTCGCTCTTCTGCCGCGCGCGACCGAGCCGTTTCAGACCTTCGCCGGATTGATCGGCGGCTATATCCATGCCGATGAGGATCAGGACGCCGAGGATGCCGTGCGCCGCATCCTCAAACAGAAAACCGGGCTCGACGGCATTTTCTTTGAACAGCTGCGCAGCTTCGCCTCTGCCAAGCGCGATCCACGTGGCTGGTCCGTGTCGATCGCCTATTTCGCACTGGTGCCGAAGCCGGTGCTGGAAGCCGCCGCTCACACACTGGAACTACGCCCCGTCACAGAGCCTGGCTCCCTGCCCTTCGACCATGGCGAGATCCTTGCAGCCGCAGTGAACAGATTGCGCGGCAAAGGCGCCTATTCGACGCTTCCCGCCCGGCTCCTGCCAGACATCTTCACCATGTCGGAACTGCAATCGATCTATGAGACCGTGATCGGCGAGCGGCTTGACCAAAGCGCCTTTCGCCGCAAGATCAGCGACCTCAATCTCCTCGAAGAGGTCGAGGGCGAAAAGCGGCAGACCGAGCGGGCCCGCCGACCGACCACTCTGTATCGGCTGAAGGACCCGATCTCCGTGTTCAATCGACGGATTTAAGCCTTTTCCATACATGTCTCTCGAAAGGCGCTGGAGAAAAAGATAGACGAGCTTATCGAGGAATTTCGACGCAACCTGTCCCCAACTCACGGTTAGACCATGCGATTGGACCCACAAGCTTTCTTCTACAGGCGTGTCGAAGCGCTTGGCGACATCGTCTTCGGCGTTGCCATGACGATGCTGGTCTATGACGTGCCGCTGCATGACAGGCTGAGTGCTGCACCGACGCTATCGGAAATCTGGAATGTCGATGGTCAGACGCTGACCGCCCTTGGCCTAAGCTTCGCTGTCGGGATGATGTTCTGGCTGAGCCACCACCGTCGGCTTGCGCTCGCCCGCCGCAACGGCGGCTTTGAATTCGTGGTCACGGCGGCGTTTCTACTGTCGATTGCCTGCCTTCCGCTCACGACCTCCCTCTACGGCATAAAGGGGGCCGCCGGCGATGTACTGACGGTCTACAGTTCCCATCTCGCCATAATTGCTCTGCTGAACGTGTTTCTCTGGTTGATGGCCTGGTACTCCAAGGCGGATATGACCGAGCCCGTCGCGGCGAACCTGCTCATCCCGCCGATCATTTCCTTCGCCATTCTCGCCGCTGCAGCAGTCACCTCTCTATGGTCGTCGGACCTCCCACAGATTCTGATGTATGCCGCATTCCTGTCGCCTCTATCAGAGCACCTCGCCAGAAGGGTTCACAGGACCGACAAAAAAGAGGGATAACGGGCGCAGAAGATGCGCCCGCCTTTGGCATTATCCGTTGTAATCCGCGTCAGCGACATGCTCTAGCCAGTCGACCGCCTTGCCATCAAGCGATTCCTGGATGGCAATATGGGTCATGGCCGTCGTAGGGCTTGCCCCGTGCCAGTGCTTTTCGCCCGGCCCAAACCACACGACGTCGCCGGGGCGGATTTCCTCCACCGGACCGCCGTCACGCTGAACGCGACCAAGGCCTGACGTAACGATCAACACCTGGCCAAGCGGGTGCGTGTGCCAGGCGGTGCGCGCGCCGGGCTCAAATATCACGGTATTTCCGGCGGCGCGAGCGGGATCGCGCACGGGAAACAGCGGATCAATCCGCACTGTTCCGGTGAACCAATCGGCCGGACCCTTGCCGGATGGCTGGCTGCCTGCGCGTCGAATATCCATCTTATCGTTCCTTCTCTTCCGCTTTGCGTATGGGAATCGAGTTGCACCGGGCAACGCCCGCCGCTTGCGTCCTTTGAAGCAAAAGGCGGACATGGATGCAAGCAACGGCCCATCTCAACCCACCCTCTTGTTTCCCCCGGGAAATGCCCCACTTGGGAGAAGAGGAGAAATGCAGGAGGTCTTCGATGGTTGCATCCGTGGGCAGGATAACGTCTCTCGCCTTTGTCGCGGCACTCGCGCTGCAATGGCCGGCATATGCCGAAAGCATCAATGCCGGCAATCGTCCCGCCAGCGCTGAGCGGCCGTTCAAAACGCAGACAATCGCGCAATTCGACACGCCCTGGGCGCTAACATTCCTACCCGATGGCCGTATGCTGGTGACGGAAAAACCGGGCGGTCTTTTTGTCGTGACGCAGACGGGCGAGAAGCGCGAAATCAGCGGCGTGCCAAAGGTCGCAGCCGAGGGACAGAATGGCCTGCTTGATATCGCCATCGCACCTGACTTTGCCACCTCGTCGTTGGTCTACCTCACCTATGTTGAACAGGATGCCGGTGGGACGCGGCTAGTGCTGGCAAAAGCGAAGCTGACCCTGGCGCAGGACAAGGCGCAACTTGACGATCTCACCCCCATCTGGCGCCAGACGCCGGGCGGTGGAGGCGGCCAGCCCGGCGGCATCATCGCGTTTGACCCGCAGGGCAAGACGCTGTTTCTCACCGTGGGTGACCGGATGCAGCCGCAAACGGCCCAGGATCCGAAACAGGCGCGTGGCAAGGTGCTGCATCTTAACCTGGATGGCTCGATCCCATCAGACAATCCCGATGCCAGCAAGGGCGGCATCGAAGGCGAGACCTGGACGACAGGGCATCGCAACCCCTATGGCCTCGCCTTTGCGCCTAACGGGAAACTGTGGCTCAACGAAATGGGTCCCCGCGGCGGCGACGAACTGAACCTCATTGAAAAGGGCAAAAACTACGGCTGGCCGCTGGTCTCGAATGGCGACCAATATAGCGGCGAGCCGATCCCGCGCCATTCGACCCGACCGGAATTCGCCGCCCCATTGGTTTACTGGACACCCGTCATCGCTCCCGCCGGTCTCGTCTTCTACGAAGGCAAGATGTTCCCGCAATGGAAGGGCTCCGCGTTGATTGGGGGCCTGAGGGTCAAGTCGCTGGTGCGCGTCAGCTTTGATGCGAAGGGACAACCTGACGAGGCCGACCGCTTCGACATGCAGGCACGCGTCCGTGACGTTGCCGTGGCACCGGATGGTGCCATCTGGCTGATCGAGGATAGCAAGTCTAGCAAGCTGATGCGGCTGACGCCGAAGAGCTGATCCTCAATGCCGCAGGCCCAATGGCTCGCCCCTATCACGCCGTGGCGAGCCTCAGCACGGCAGCGCCGAGCACCTGGCAACCGGCGATGCAGTGATCCGGCTCGACATGTTCCGCCTCGTTATGGCTGAGGCCATCGCGGCAGGGCACGAAGATCATCGCGGATGGAGCAACGCGGTTCAGGAACAGCGCATCATGGAAGGCGCCGGACAGAAGATGCGCCGTGGCAAACCCGCAATCGGATGCAGCTTCTTGTAATGTGGCCAGCAGAGGCTCCGGAAATTGTGCCGGCGCCATGTCGAAGATGCGTGTGACTGCGGTACCGCAGCCCTGGACATTGGCGTGGGTCTCAAACGTCTTGCGGATCAAGTTTTCATTGATATCGAGGACAGCGGTGCTCGGATGTCTGAGATCAACCGTCAGCCGGACCGTGTCTGGAATAGCATTGACGGCACCGGGCAGGCAGGAGATCCGGCCAACCGTAAAGCGCGCCTCTGCATCGCCGGGCATGATCGACGCATAGAGTTCCGCGAGCGCCTGCGACACCGTCAGCATGGGATCGCGCCGATAGGCAAGCGCAGTGGTGCCCGCATGCGCAGTCTGTCCCGTCACGACCACGTCCAGCCAGCGGGTTCCTTGGATACCGGTCACGACACCGATTGGAATACCCTGGTGTTCCAGCGAAGGCCCCTGCTCAATATGCACTTCGAGATAGGCCGAAACAGGAAAGCCGAGCGGTCTCGGCTGCGCCTCCGGCAGGCTGTCCAGCGTCGCGGCGAGTTCTTCGGCAAAGCCCGCGCCATCCGTCGCCTTCAGATCCCGCCAGCTATCTGGAATTGCGGCCTCGGCAAAGGCCAGGGAGCCCATGCAGCCGGGCGCAAAGCGACAGCCTTCCTCATTGGTGAAGGCCACGACCTCAACCGCTCTTTCGGTGGCTATCTCTTGGTCTTCGAGGGTTTCCAGCACCTCGAAGGCAGCCAGCGTTCCAAGCGCGCCATCAAATTTTCCGCCTGCGGGCTGGCTATCGAGATGGCTGCCGATCAGAAGCGGCGGCAGATCCGGATTTTTGCCCTCCCGGCGGATAAAGAGATTGGCGATCGGATCTTGAAAGACCACAAAGCCACGCTCCCGCGCCAGTTTTGCCAGCAGCCGCCGCGCCTCGCGATCGAGCGCTGTGAGCGCCTGCCGGTTGACGCCACCTTTTTCCGTACCGCCGATAGCGGCAAAGTGCTGCAACCGCGCCAGCAGCCGCTCACTGTTGATGGCGAAGCCTTGCATCATCTCTTTGCCTTTCAGCCGTTCAACCCGGGCTGAGCCGCCGCCACGAAGCTGCGGACCCGCGACAGTTCCACCGGGTTCCACCAGACACCACCAACCTTCAACGAGGAAGCGACAATGACACCGCTGGTGCGCGCCAGGATTTCGACGATATTGCCTTCGCTGACGCCCGAGCCGACCAGCAACGGCAGGTGCGTCGCCTTGCCGATTTCCTCGATCTCTTCGATCGTGGCGCTGTTGCCGGTGCGCTGACCGGTCGCGATGACCCCGTCTGCATCGAAGAAAGCGAGGTCGCGGGTCAGCTCCTCGATGGTGCGGTCGGCGGTGATAGCATGGGCGCCGTGCTTCACATGGCTATCGGCAAACACCTTGATATGTTCGGCGCGCAGCAGTGAGCGGTAACGCATCGCCTCTGCGGCCCGGCCTTCCATGAAGCCTTCGTTTGCCACATAGGCATTGGCCCACTGGTTGACGCGGATGAACTTGGCGCCACCAGCCATGGCAATCGCGAAGGCCGGGATTGGCGCATTAGCCAGCACGTTGATGCCGAGCGGCACGCCGATGGCGCATGCGATACGGTCGGTCACCACGCTCATGAAGGCCGAGGTTTCCGGGCCGATATCCTCTGGCTTGGAAAAGGGGATGTCGCCGTGGTTTTCGATGATGATGCCATGCATGCCGCCCTCGATCAGGGCTTCGGCATCGCGCATGCAGGTATCATAGATCGTGTCCATTGCCGCCCCACGATAGCGCGGCGCACCGGGAAAGGCGGGGCAATGCACCATGCCGATCAGCGCCTTGGGCCTGCCAAAGATTTCCACGATGGCATTGGCCGCATTGTCGGATATGGTCTCACTCATCATCAGTCCTTTCGAAAGCGTTCCATGCGCGCCTTTGTCCTCGGCAATATCGCACTCGACGAAACCTATTCCCTTGCAGCCCTGCCGCAACCGGGCGCGTCCATTTTTGGTGCCCAGGCCAGCCGCGATCTCGGCGGCAAGGGCTGCAACCAGGCCATCGTACTGGCGCGTACCGGTGTCGCCACCACGCTCGTTGCCGCCATCGGCACCGATGACAGAGCCGCATCGCTGGCCAATGCCATTGCAGAAGAGCCCGTCACGCCCGAACTCATTTCCACTCCCGGCACTGTCAGCGACCTCTCTATCATCCTGACGACACCGGACGGCGAAAATTCGATCATCACGACGCGCGATGCCGCCTCACATTTCACCGCCAAGGCCGCCGTTCATTCACTGCAGGCGGCAACAGCCGGCGACCTATTGGTTCTGCAGGGTAATCTACCCGAGGAGACCACGGTCACCGCCCTCAAAACAGCCCGCACGAAAGGCATGGTCACCGCCTTCAACCCGTCGCCGCTGCAGCCCTGGTTCCCGAGCCTCTGGCCGCTGATCGATATCGCCTTTCTCAACCAAGGCGAGGCCGAGCAATTGACGGCAAGAACCGGAGCAGACGCCGGATCGGTTTTACTTTCAGCCGGCGTCTCCCACGTCATTCTCACCCTTGGCGGTGCCGGTGCCTTGCTCGTCACCGCCGAGGGCGCAACTTCCGTTCCCGCCGCCTCCGCAGCTGTCATCGATACGACAGGTGCGGGCGACTGCTTCATGGCAACGGCGCTAGCCTCCGCCCTCCTTCGCATGGTCCCCGTGGACCAAACAGCGCTGGAGCATGCCGCGAAGGCTTCCGCCATCACCGTCAGCCGCCGAGGAACGCGACAGGCATTTCCGAGCGCATCGGAATTTGCCGCGATCCTTCGGCTGTAAAAAGATCAGGCTTTTTCCGTCAGCCAGCCCAGAATGTTCTTCCAGAGCTTGCCATAGCCCTCCCATTCGCAGAAGGCCGGCGAGAGCCAGTGCGGACCGATATCCGAGGTCCAGGCGGCGCTGCGGCCCTTGCCAAAATGGCCGGTCACGAGCAGCGGATGACCACCCTGATCCGCAGGCAGGCGGGCAACCACTTCCACATCGGCGCGGTCGCGCACCTCTACTTCGTTGACGCCGAGCAGCAGAGGCCATTCGCCTGTCAGGCCCGCCACAGTCGGGTGATCTGGCTTAACGATATCTGCGGTGGAGCCTTCCGGAATTTCCACACGGTCATCCCAGGGCAAGCAGGTCACCGGCAGCACGTCTTCAACAGGCGTGCGGCGCCAGCGGGCCTTGCCGTCAATGCCCTGGAAGGAGAAATAGCCGCCGACCATCAGCAAGCTGCCGCCTTTTTCCACCCAGGCTTTGATCAGCTTCAACCGGTTCGGCACGGTTTTCGAATGCAGCCAGACAGCAGGCGGCAGAAGCAGTGAATTGGCGCCGATATCCGAGAGGATGATCGTGTCATAGGCATCGAGACCTGCCATCTCAAAGGGGAATTTTTCCACCGCATCATGGGCTGTCATATAGGTCAGCTCGAATTCGCTGCCTTCAAGCGCCTTCACCAGCGGCTCGGCGCCGAGATGAAAGGTGACGCTGCCGAACTGGTCGAAGCCTTTGTAATGGGTGGCGGAGCTGACCCAGCTTTCGCCGACAAGGAGAATTTTTTTCGTCATCACTTTCGTTCCATATCAATGAGGTCTCCGGGTTTTAGTTTGAGGCATTTTCGGACGGAAAACCGGTATCCACTTTTCCTGAAAATGCTTCGAAGACCGAGCGCGGGTTATCCCGCATGAGGGTTTGAAGGGTGGCGTCATCCAGCCCGTGCCGCTTCAGGCGCGGCAGGAAATGCTTGAGGATATAGGCATAGCCATTGCCGCCATATTTCGTCAGCATCATCTTCAGGAAGACGTCGTGGGAGAGCAGGATGCGGTCCAGATGCCCGCGTTCCACCAGTTTGACGATGGCGCGTGCCGCCTCTTCGTCGCTCGGGCATTGCACCTGCTGGTCGGCATAGAAGAAATCCATGCCGATCATGTCATATTCGATAAAGGCGCCGCGGCTGGCGAGTTCGCCCTGATAGGCGAGATCGTCATGGGACGGGTTCATGTGGCAAAGCACGGTGTGGCGCAGATCCGCACCCTCTTCCGCCACCACATCCAGCACCTTGTGGCCGAGCCGGAACCAGCCCGGCAAATGCACCATCAGCGGCAGGCCAGTGCGGACTTGCGCCTGCGCCGCACCGCGCAGCGATTTTTCTTCTTCCGGGGTGAAATCCGAGGACACGCCGATTTCGCCGATAAGGCCGATCTTGATATCGCTGCCGTCGACGCCTTGGAGCGCTTCTGCGACGATTTCATCGGCGATAGCATCGACCGTAAGGCCTGCCACTTTTTCGGGATGGGATGAGGCAAGATAGTAGCCGGCCCCCATCACGATGTTCAGCCCGGACGCTTTGGAAATCCGCTGCATAGCGCGCGGATTGCGGCCGATGCCCTGGCAGGTCGGCTCGACCACTGTGTGACCGCCCTCAGTCGCGAAGGCCTTGAGTTCGGCGATTGCCAGCGGCTCATCGTCAAGCGTGATGTTGTGCTTGTTGACGAAAGGGTCCTGGCGCAACTCGCCGAGGATTTCCATGCAGACGAAGCCTTCGGCGAGATATTGCCGCTCCGGCGTCTTCGGTGCGTGCCACCAGCAGCGGCAGTCGTTGAGGATATGCTCGTGCATCAGCGTCACGCCCAGCTTTTCCACCGGGATCGCGCCTTGCACGGTCATCACCTTGCCGGAGCGCACATGGCCTTCTGAGAGTTCACTCGCCATAACATCAGGCCTTTCTCTTGGCGCCAAAGCGGAAATTGGCGGTGAAGATGCGGGTGTTCAGCCAGATGGCGGCCAGGATGATCGCGCCTGTGACGATCTGGGTGAAGAAGGGTGAGATATGCATCAGGATCAGCCCGTTGCCGATGACGGCAATGGTCATTGTTCCCAGCACAGTGCCGAGGATGGTGCCGCGACCACCCATCAGGGATGTGCCGCCCAGAACCACAGCCGCTACGACCTGCAATTCGAAACCCACAGCGGCATTAGACGAACCGGAGCCGAGACGGGCGGCAATCAGCAGACCAGCAATGGCAGAGGCTACGCCCGCCACTAGATAGACGGAGGCAAGTATCCATTTCGCCGGCATGCCGACCCGGCGGGCGGCTTCCAAGTTGGAGCCGACGGCAACGATGCGCCGGCCATAACGGGTCGACGAGATCACGACATAACCGATCACTGTCACGAGAATGCCGATCAGCGCCGGCACTGGCATGCCCAGCCAATCGCCGCGACCGAGAAAGAAGAAGCCCGGCGCGTCGGGGATCGGAATGGAATAGCCCTGGGTGATATAGAGCGCCACGCCGCGCAGGATCGATAGGCCGGCAAGCGTGACGATGAAGGCCGGAATGCCCTGATAGGCGATGAACCAGCCCTGCAGCAGGCCGAGTGCTCCGCCCAGGGTAAGCATGGCCACCAGCACCAGCGGCCAGGGATAGCCCGTCGCCAACATGATGGCGCCGACGGCATTGATCAGCGCCACCATGGAACCAACAGAAAGATCGATACCGCCGGTGATGATGACAAGCGTCATGGCGATCGACACGATCAGGATCGGAGCTGCCTGGCGCACGACATTGAGCAGGTTACCCGTTGTCAGGAACGTATCCGTCATGGCGGAGAAGAACACCATACAGGCGAGAAAGAAGATGGCGATGGAAAGGACCTGGGCGTTTTCCGCAATGAAATCGGCAAGCGGCGAGCCTTTGGCGCGTTCGGTATAGACGGTCAATGGCGATCTCCCACGATAAGCCTGACGAGGTCTTCAAGGCTCGTCTCGTTGATCTGCCGCTCCGCCACCTTTGTGCCCTCATACATAACGGCGATGCGGTCGCAGACCCGGAACAGGTCCTGAAGCCGGTGGGTGATGAGGATGACAGAAACGCCCTTGGCCTTGACCCGGTTGATCAATGCCAGCACGGCCTCGACTTCCGCCACTGCCAGAGCCGAGGTCGGCTCGTCCATGATCAGCACCTTCGGATTGAAGGACGCGGCACGGGCAATGGCGATCGCCTGCCGCTGCCCACCGGAGAGCTTCTCCACCTTGGCGGTCAACCGCGGAATGCGGATTTCCAACGCATCCAGCATCTTGCGGGCTTCTTCCAGCATGGTCTGCCGGTCGAGAAACGGACCCTTGGTGATCTCACGTCCGAGAAAGAGGTTTCCGACCACATCGATGTGGTCGCAAAGGCTCAAATCCTGGAACACCATTTCGATATGGCGCTTGCGGGCATCAGCCGGTCCGGTCAGACGCAGGGCCTTGCCATCCATGGTCATGGTGCCGTCATCGGGGATGTAGGTGCCTGATATCACTTTGGTTAGCGTTGACTTACCAGCCGCATTGTCCCCGACGAGTCCTAGGCACTCGCCCGGATAGATGTCGAGATCGACGCCACGCAGCGCCTGATGAGAGCCAAAGGTCTTGCGGATGTCTCGAAGCGAAATTCGCGGCTGGCGCTGGTCGCCGGCGGGTTGCCGGGGGAGAAGATCTCCCCCGGCGCCGGTGACAGCGGTTGGGTGCTGTCCGCCGGAAATCATTTGAAAATCGCCCGGTAGGGTTCGACATTCGCTTTGGTGACGATGGTGACAGGTACGGCAATGGTCTTCTCGACCTTGCCTCCGTCAGACACGGTCTTCAGCGCCTTGACGGCAGCAGCGCCCATGGCGGACGGGTCCTGCTGGATGACGCCTGCGACGTAGCCAGCATCGATACCGGCAATTGCCTGCTTGGTCAGATCCCAGCCGAACACCTTGATGTCCTTCTGCTTGCCCTGGCTTTCCACGGCAGCGACGGCGCCGAGCAACGCCGGTTCGCCGGTCGCATAGATCGCGGTCATATCGGGATTGCCGGTGATCAGGTTTTCGGCTGCGGAAAGCGCCGTGTCCTGAACGTTCTGGCCATCGACAACGCCGGCGGTGGTGATACCGGACTTGTCCTTGATCGCGTCTTCAAAGCCCTTCTGGCGGATATTCTGGATGAAGGAATTCAGCGCGCCAACGACGCCGATCTTCGCCTTGCCCTTCATGTCGGACTTGACGTAGTCGAGGAAGAACTTGCCCATGTCGGCGCCGGCCTTGCCATTGTCCACGCCAATCTGCGCCTTTTGCGGGCCTTCAGGCAGGATCGAGTCTATGGCTACAACCGGGATATTGGCGGCAGCGGCCTGCTTGACGGCGGGCATGATGCCGTTGACGTCGATGGCGACGACGGCAATGCCATCGACCTTCTGCTGAATATAGGTCTCGATGGCGCTGTTCTGCGCGGCCGGATCATTGTTAGCGTTGAAGATGACCAGCTTGACGCCGGCTTCCTTGGCTGCCTTTTCGGCGCCCTCGTTCATCTGGTTAAAGAACAGCGCCTGCTGGTTGATCTGCACCAGGGCAATGGTCTTTTCGGCGGCGCTGGCAAGGCCAGCGGCAAGCGTTCCGCCGGCGAGCACGGTCGCGGCAAGCGCTGCGGAAACATATCTGCGTTTGACTATCGGCATGTTTGTTCTTCCTCTGTTGGTTTTACCGTTGCTTATGCAGACATCGGCGGCGCAACGGAGCTCCGCACGACGAGTTCGACGGGGATCAGCTCCTCGCGCGCCAGCGAGGAGGCATCTTCCCAATTGGTTTCCAGAAGCATTGACAGCGCGCGCTGCCCAATGGCGCGAACCGGCTGGCGAATGGCAGTCAGCGGCGGCGCGAACAGATGCAAAGGCCCGACGTCGTCGAAGCCGATCATTGAGACATCGTCGGGAATACGCACGCCCTCGGCACACAATACCTCAATGAAGCCGATGGCGATTTCGTCGGAGCTGACGAAGACGGCGCTGGCCGGGCGCCCTTCATCCAGGAAGCGGCGGGCGGCGGCGCGGCCGAAATCCACGGTGTAGTCGCCGCAGTAACGCATAAGGGAGAGATCATCGCCGAAGCCGGCGGAAAGGGCGCTTTCAAAGCCGGCGAAGCGCCGCTCCGTGCTGATCATCTGCTGCGGACCGCCGACATAGAGCACGCGCCTATGGCCATGATCGGCCAGATGTTCGCCCGCCAGTTGCCCGCCCTGGAAATTGTCGCAGAACAGCTTCGGCACTGCCGCGCCCTGCACGTCTTCGTCCACCACCACCACCTTGCCGGTAGCGTTGATCAGTTCGGCAAGCTCTTGCGTGTCCGGGTGATTGGTGATGAAGACCAAGCCATCGACATGATTTCGGGCGAGAAGCCTGAGATAGGATAGTTCCCGACCGGGACGGTTCAGGGTTGCAAACAACGAGACCGCAAGCCCACGCCGATCGGCCTCCTCTTCCACTGCGGCCACGAGCATGCCGAAGAAGGGATTGGCAATATCGGGCACGACAAGCCCGATCGTGTCGGACCGGCCCCGGCTCAAGCGCCGCGCATGCGGATTGGGGATGTAGTTGAGATCGCGGATCGCCTTGTCGATGCGCGCCTTGGTCTCGGCGGGCAGCTCAAGCGTGCCGTTCAAAAGCCGCGACACGGTCGCGACCGAAACGCCAGCAGCGCTGGCCACGTCTTTCAGGCTGGTCGCACGAGTTTGCGCCATGATCAACACTTTCGTTCCCCTGCCACCGGACCTTATGGTCTCTCTGTTGGCACCGTTGTAAACCGGTTTAGTAAAGCGCTTTACAGAATCCATATGATCTTCAACTTGTCAAGCCAGACCAGTTGATTTTAAGGGGTTTCAGCGATCTGCCGGCACCACCGAGAAACGCAAAAGAGCTGGTGGACCAGAGAAATCAATAGTTTGACAGAAGCTACCTCACCTCGTTGCAAAGGCTGCGAAGTCGTGAACACCACGGTACGGACGATCACGCTTGGTTCATTTCAATCCTGCACCCGGCCGTGCTTTGATTGCAGCGCAACATGAAGCCTGTCTGGAGAAAATTATGACATCTGCGGTGATCGCTACCAAAGCGCAATCCCCCTATCGCTACCGTGGCCCGCAAAGGCTCATTCACTGGGCGATGGCATTCGTGATCATTTGCGCTTTGGGGCTGGGTCTCTACTGTTCGTACCTCGTTCCCGGCACGCCGCAGCGACAGTTTCTCCTTGAGATCCACAAATCCTTCGGCATGACGGCCCTCGCCCTCATCGTTCTGCGCATTCCGGTGCGCGCCTCCTACGGCGAGCCCTCCTGGCGCACCCAGCCCTCCTGGTCGGTCAAGGCCGGCGCCCATGCGGCGCATATGGTGCTATATGGGCTGATGATCCTGATGCCGGTAACGGGTTACATGACCTCGGGCGCCGCCGGGCGCTCCCTTCCCTGGTTCGGCCTGTTTCAATGGCCAAACCTCATGCCTGCGGATCGAGACCTGTCCCGCCTCGCCGCCACCATTCACGAATATGGTGCCTATGCCTTTTTCGCCGTGCTCGGCCTTCATATTGCAGCTGTCGCCTGGCACCGGTTGGTGAAGAAGGATGAAGTGTTGTCGCGGATGCTCTGACAGAGCGTGCAGGATCCTGCATGAGCCGGACATTGATTGATTTAGCCGCTTAAACAAAGAACCGCACGGCCAGTTTCCCAGCCGTGCGGCACCGTCATCGTCGCGAGGTCAGCGTTGTGCGGGACCATTCAGGCGGTCGAGAACCTGCAAGAGCGTGTCCGAGCAGGCCTTCATCGGTTCGTCATCGGCGCATTTGATATCGATGCGCGTATCACCATCCTCAATGACGAAATGTGCTGCCTTGGACGGCGGCGGCGGTGGTGGCGGACGATGACCGCGGGGTCCCATCGGGCCGTCAGGGCCGCGCGGCGGCGGGCCGGCGCGATCTTCAGGTCCGCCCTGCCAGCCTTGCCAGCCCGGCTCACCTCGGTCACCAAAGGCACCCGGCCCGCCCGGCGGCGGAGGAGGTGCTGCCATCGCCGGTCCACCCGGTGGTGGCGGGGGCGGAGGAACCAGTGCCTGGCCGGCAGGTCCCGGAGGAGGCGCCGGTGGTGTCGGAGCCGGTGCGGACGCGCCTGTAGCCGGAGGGGCCGAAGGAGCGGGCAGTGCCGGGGGAGCGGGCGGTTGCTGCGCAAAGGCCGATCCGGCGAGCGCCGCGACTGCGACGGCGGACAAGAGATAGCGTTTCATGCACTTCATCCTTTCATGGGAGTAGGAAGGCGAGACGTCAACGTGACAGACGCCTTTTGGTTCAGCGGCTTGCAGGTGATAGCCCTCGCCGCTGCAGCGAGCCGAATGCCAAATTCGTCAGCTTTGGCGCTGGTTCTGCTCGCTTTTCGAAGATCCGTTTCAACGTCGTTCAACAGATCTTGAAATCAGGGCGCAGGCGGCGGCGGTGGGCCGCCCGGGCCCCACATCCGGTGTGGCGGCGGCGGGCCTGCGGGGCCAAGAGCCTCGGCCTTGCCATCCTTGCCGATCAAGTAGCTGGCATGCACGAAGCCGTCATCGAACCGTCCCTGCACTGTCACGAGGTCACCTTTGCCAACAAGACCGCTGCCATCGCCAGCCGGGCCGGTATCCACAAGAGTGCGGCCGCTATCGTCCTGCAAAATGAACTTGTTGCCGTAGATCTCCGCAGCCGTGCCCTTGATGGTCACGAGACCGGATGCGGGCATTGCCGCGATAGAGACCGGAAGCATGGCCGCCATTTCAGGAGCCGGCCGCAGCAGTTTCATCGCACCGGCACCACCGGCGGCACCGATAGCAAGGGCCACGGCAAGCGCCGGAAACAAGATCCGTCGGCGATGCCTGCCATGCGGCGGCGGGGCCTTATCGGGCTTGGGCAAACCGGCGGGGCCGGCAGCATGTTCGTCGCTCATCATTCGAACTCCTTCGTCATTGACCAGGCCAATCTACGCGCTACCTCCCCTCGGCCCGCTGAACATGCTGGTTCAGATTGAGTTCAGCCATTTTCGATAGGTGTAGCCGCGCATATCCGTGTCGAACGAAGGTCCATTTGCATGCGTATCCTGCTTGTCGAAGACGATGACGATCTCAGCACCCGCATTGCGGCCGCCCTGAGAGCAGAGAATTTCGTCGTCGACGTCGCCCGCAACGGCGAGGATGGCTTGCATGCCGGGCTCACTGAACTGTTCGACGTCGCCATTCTCGATCTCGGACTGCCGAAACTCGATGGCGTCGCCGTGCTGAAAGGCTGGCGCGATGGCTCGCGTAATCTGCCGGTGCTGGTGCTGACCGCTCGCGACGGGTGGCCGGACAAAGTCTCGAGTTTCAAGGCTGGCGCCGACGATTTCCTGGCCAAGCCCTTCAAGCTGGAGGAACTGGTGCTGCGGCTGCGCGCCCTGGTGCGCCGGGCGAATGGCCATGGGGCGGCACGGGTGCAATGCGGCAGACTGGTCTTCGACGCGCAACTCGGTACATTCGAGCTCGACGGCTTTCCGGTCAAGCTGACCGCGCTGGAATGGCGGGTACTTTCCTGCCTCATGCTGCGCAAGGAAACCGTTGTCGACCGGCGCGAGTTGAACGAGCGCGTTTATGACGGAGATGCCGAGGTCGATTCCAACTCGCTCGAGGTCATCGTCGGCCGATTGCGCAAGAAACTCGGCGCCGAACTCATCGAGACCGTGCGCGGCAGAGGCTATATGCTGACGGCGGCATCCGCATGAAACGCGCCTTGCTCAACCGGCCTCAATCGATTGCAGGGCGGCTGCTGATCTTCTCCGCCATCTTCGTGACGCTCGCTGTCGTCACCGTCTCTGTCGTGCTCTGGCTCGCCTTGCAAACCGTGATCCGCGAGCAGATCGACCAGCGGCTCGACACGCAGATCACCGCCCTCGCCGGCGCGCTGAGCCGAGACACGGCAGGGCGACTGTCGCTATCTGCACCGCTCGATGCGCCACCTTTCGATCGCCCCGGCTCGGGCTGGTACTGGCAGATCGAAGGCGGGGGCCAGCGGCTGACGTCGCGCTCGCTGCGCGACCGAACGATCGACGCCCCGCCACCGGACCAGGATTTCCTGCAGATGATGACAGGTCGGCCGGCACCAGGCGAAGGCAAGGACCGGGGCAGAAGCCTTCACTTGCGCCAAAGCGTCCGTCTGGTGGAGGGCGCACCCGTGACCATCACCGCCTCGGCCCCCCAAGCCGCGCTTTCCGATCCTGTTTTACACGCCCTGATGTGGCTGGCGCCAGCCATGCTGCTGCTCGGCGCGGTGCTGATGGCCGGTACCTTGTGGCAAATCCGCTTCGGGCTGCGGCCGCTGCGCGCCATGGGAGCCGATATCGATGCGATCAATCGTGGCGAAGCCACTCGCCTGGCCGATCAGCCCGTCATTGAGCTTGCGCCACTGGCCGCGAAGATCAATGCGCTGATATCAGCCAATGAAGAGCGATTGGCGGAAACCCGGCTTCAGTTCGCCAATCTGGCGCACGGCCTGAAAACCCCGGTCGCCAGTCTGCTGCTGGCCCTGAACGACGACAACGACCCGCCAGGCGCATTGCGCCGCCTGGTGCTTCGCATCGAGGCCAGGATCAAGCATCATCTCAGCGCCACTCGTCGCGCCATGGTCGCGACCGGCACCATCGCCCGCAGCAATCTCGCCCAGACCGTAGCCGATATTGAGGATGCGCTCCGCCTGATCCATGCAGACCGCGGCATCGCGTTGCAAAATGCGGTCACGCCGGATGTGTTTGTCGCATGCGATGGCAAGGATCTCGAAGAGATGCTCGGCAATCTCATGGACAATGCCTGCAAATGGGCGCAGACGCGGATTCTTGTTTCAGCCGAACGCACTGGCCCACTGGTCCGGATCTTGGTGGAAGACGACGGCCCCGGCATACCTGAAGAGCGCCGCCAAGCCGTGCTTCTACCGGGAATACGGGAAGACGAGCGCGTGGCAGGCGATGGCTTCGGCCTTGCCATTGTCACGGAACTGGCCGCCCTCTACGGCGGATCGCTAACGCTCGAGCAGGCAAGCCCAATCGGCCTGCGCGCCGTGCTGCTACTTCCTGCAGCCAAGACGGATAGACGCTCCTAGCTGGACGGCCTATCCGGCAGACCTACCGCCGCGATGCAGCGAAATTTGTATAACGTCAAAGATTTGACGCATTGACCATTCGATGCTCGCCATCCATGCCTTTGCTTGCGCCCACGCTGGGAAACTTAATCGCGGATGCCTGCTGAGCAATGCATGAGCCGCGAGTGTGATAGACGCAACAAGACAAATGCCAGTGCCAGGAAGAGAGATATGACGCTTCGCCCCTTTCGTCCGACCGTGATCCGCTTACTGTCCGCGCTTGTCTGCCTCTCCTCCCCGGCTCTTGCTGCCGAAGGCGCAACCCGGCTGCCGGATTGGCTGCAGGCCCATGTCGGTGAGGGCAACGGGCAGATCGCACCCGTTGTCGTGGAACGGGCGCGGGCGCTTTATCTGAGCAAGGTGAAGGAAGGCAAGACGCGCAATGCCTGCTACTTCGCCATGGACGCCACCCGCCCGAACGACGTGACGATGGGGCCTGCCGGTGGTCGCTTCTATATCATCTGCGAGGCCGACAAGACATTCCGGGTAATCTCCGCCGGTCACGGCGGCGGCCGTAATCTGGGCGCCAACGCCAATTTCTCAAATGGGCGCGAATGCGTGCGCAACTTCGGCAACGGGCTGGATTCCAATCTGACAGCCGGTGGCGCCTATCTGACCAATGAAATCAAGACGTCCTTCAAGGGCTACTACCGGATGGCCAGCAAGCAGGAAGCGGTTCTGACCCGCTCCTTCGTGCAATTCGACGGTATCGGCGAGACCGCCAATGCCCGGCAACGCGCCATCGGCGGTCATGCAGCAGCGCTGGTGTCCGGCGTCTGCATGATGAAGAAGCCGGATAGTCCCTATGCCAATCGTGACGGCTACGTGCCGCGTGGCAATCTCGTCAACTACGCCGCTGGCCGCAGCGATGGCTGTACCAGCTGGTCGCCGGACGACGCACCGCAGGTGCTGTCTATGGTCAAGGACAATCCGACCACGCTCTATATCTACCCCGAATCCCGCGATATCGAAGCGGTCTCGAAAGAACTCGCTGCCGGGCGTACGCCTGCTGCGGACGGGGTCTACTGGAACAGTTCCTGCCTGAAGGCGATCGGCACCCCGAAATTCTGGCCCAAGGAAAAGCTGGAGCCGATCATAGCCCAGTTCAAGGCAGACCATCCCGCGCCGCCGCCGCGCCCAGTCCCGCTCTGCGAAGGCCAGCCGCAGTAGCGATTGCGAACTGCCACGGCGAATTATCCTAAGGCTTGGGGATGACTGTCGCCAGCTTGCGGAAGGGAGACAGGATGTCGAGCCGGCTCGGAACACCCTTGGCGATAGTGACGATCGAGCCAGGGCCGATCGTCACCGATTTTTCCGAGCCTTGCGAGTAGAGCGCCTCGCCTTCGATGACGATGAAAGTCTCTTCAAGATCTCGGCCCGGATAATTATAGATGCCGGGCTCTGCTTTCCAGACCGCCACGATCGTGCCGTTCTCGACCGAATCCTGCCAGATCAGCCGGCGCCAGGAGCCGCTCTCGCGCCCCTCGGCCGGCATGGCGGGTGTCAGATCGATGTCATCGGCAATATTGTAGATCGGCATGGTCATCAATGTCTCCGGAGAGTTTGGGATTGCGCGCTTCGGGCGCTGGTTTTGAGGGCAAGATCAAGCATGCGGCGGCATGGGGGCACCGGATAGCCTCGTCTTGATGTTGTCGCGCAAGCGGTAATAGCGCAGCGTCAATGCCGGGGCGAAGGCCATGTAGAAGGGGGCAGACGTCAGCGGCTCCAGTTTCAATGCCAGCTCGTTTTGCGGTATTCCCAGCGCCCATTCCGACAAGATGGAGCCGAGCATCGAGCCGGTCGGCACACCGCGGCCGGAAAGACCGGTCAGTGCCGCAACGCCGGGTGCCAGATCGTAAAGCCGAGGCACCGTGCGATATTGCATGTCAAGTTCGCCGAACCAGAAGTAGTCCCAGCGTATGTCTTCGCGGATCTGGGGATGCAGCCATTTCAGCCGTTCGCTCATCACCTGACGAGTATAGGCCATATCTCGGCCGCGCCGTCCCATCGGGAACATGGAGGCGACGATGCGGCCCTCGGCATTGTATTTATAGACATAAATGTCGCCGCGACCATCATGGATCGTCGTGTTGCGCGGAAGAACGGACCGTCGTATCTCCTCCGGCAGGATCTGGGTGGCCGCGACGAAGACCCGCTGAATCTTGAAGGTCCGGTCCAACTTCGGCCACCCTCCAACGGTGTAGGCTCCGGTGGTGAAGATCACCTTGTCGGCAATCACGTGACCCTTCTCCGTTGCGACTCTCCAGCCGCCGCCCGCATTGCGGTCGCAAGAAATCGCCGCCGAGCCGGTGAAGATCTTTGCTCCCTCCTGCAGAACCGCACGCGCCAGGCCGCGCGCATAACCGAGGGGATTGAGATGACCGGCCTCCTCATGCAGCCATCCCCCTAGAAAGCGAGGACTGCCGGTGATTTCCGCCACTTCGTCGCGATTGACGAAGCGAGTATTTGCACCAACCGCATTATAGGTCTCGACCTTATGGCGGATTGCATCGATAGCCCCCTTGTGCGGGGCGCCCATGACGTACCCGTTTTGGACCCATTCGCAATCGATCTGATAGTCCCGGATCATGGCCGAGACCCGGTCATTGGCGCGCGTCTGGCGCTCGATCAGCCTTTCCGCCCAGGGCTCGCCCAGCATGCGCCGTAGCTCCGGCAGGCTGTAATGGGTGAAGGTTGGCGTGCAATGGCCAGCATTGCGGCCAGACCCGCCAAAGCCCGCCTCTTCGCGTTCCAGCACCACGACGTTAACCCCCGCTCGGGCGAGTTCAAGCGCCGTCGTGAGGCCCGCGTAGCCGGCGCCGACAATGCAGACATCAGCCTTAACAGACCCCATAAGCACGTCCGTGTGCGGCGCTGGTGCGGCTGTCGCATACCATAGCGTGGTGCCGAACGGAGAAAAGGCGGTCATGACACCTCTCCTCAGTTGAGGTCGCTGCGGGCGTCAAGCGCATCGCGCAGGCCATCGCCGATGAAATTGAAGCTGGTGACGGCTAGCGTGATGGCGACGCCGGGGACAATGGCAAGCCAGGGCGCCTTGTCGAGATATTGCTGGGCGCCGTTCAGCATATTGCCCCAGCTCGGCAGCGGCGGCTGGATGCCATATCCCAGAAAGCTGATATAGGCTTCGAGAAGGATGGCGCGCGCCACCGTCAGCGTTGATGCCACGATAATCGGGCCAATGGCGTTCGGCAGGATTTCCCGGAACATGATGCGGGCGTTGGGGAGGCCGAGCATGCGGGCGGCGGCTACGAAATCGCGCTCGCGCAGCGATCGCACCTCCGCTTCCACCAGCCGGGCAATTTCCATCCAACTCGTGACCGCGATGATGACCGTGATCATGAACGGACTGGGCTTGACGAAGGCCGCGAGCGCCAGAAGCAGGAAAATGCTCGGAAACGACAGGAAGGCATCGACGAAGCGCATCAGCACCGCGCCGATCTTGCCGCCATAGTAGCCGGCCACTACCCCAATGACCGTGCCGATCACCGTTGACAGCACCATGGCGAAGAAGCCAACGAGCAGCGAAATCCGGCCGGCATTGAAGAGCCGGGCGGCAATGTCGCGGCCGAGCGGATCCGTGCCGAAGATGTGATAGCCTGTCAGCGGCGGCGCGAAGCGGGCACGCAGATCGATGTAGAGTTCGTCGTAGGGCAGCAGATGCGGCCCGACGATACAGGCGAAGATCATGATCACGATCATCACGAGGCCGAGAACGGCGAGCTTGTGCCGGGCAAACCGGCGCAGCGTGCGGTTTTGCCACCAGTGGCTACCGGCAGTACGGGCGGAAGAGGAAAGCGTTGCAGCGGACATGGTCAAACCCTTCAAATCATGGCGACAATCGGCGGCGGCGCATCATCCGAGACGAATGCGCGGATCGACGAGTGCTACCAGGAGGTCGGCGATGAGGCTGCCGAGCAGCACGAGAATGGCGGAAAACATCAGGAGGCCCATGACGACGGGATAGTCGTGATAGCCGAGACTATCGAGGAACAGCCGCCCCATGCCGGGCCAGGTGAAGACCGTCTCGGTGACCAGGGCACCGCCGAGAATTGTCGGAAGCTGCAGGCCGGCGAGCGTGATCATCGGCAAAAGTGCATTGCCGACAACGTGCTTCATCAGCACGCGGCGCGGCGTCAGCCCCTTGGCGCGGGCGGTGCGGACGAAATCCTGGTTGATGACATCGAGCGTGGCGGTGCGCATGTAGCGGCTCCAGACCGCTATATTGACCAGCGCCAGAACCAGGCTCGGCATGACCAGATGGATGGCATAATCGTAAAAGGATTGATCGCCGATCGTGTACATGCTGCCCGCCGGCAGCCACTTGAGCTTCAGCGCAAAGACATAGATGGCAACGAGTCCGAACCAGAAGGTCGGGATCGACAAGGCCACCATGGCGCCAACTGTCACCGTGTAATCGAACAGGGAATAGCGCTTGGTTGCCCCCTTGATGCCGATCCAGGTGCCTATGAGGATCGATACGACGGTGGACGACCCCATCAGCAGCAGCGTCGCGAACATGTGACCGAGGATGATGTCGAGCACCGGCCGCTGATCACGGTAGGACGTGCCCCAGTCGCCGCGCAACAGCCGCCAGGCCCAGTCGAGATATTGGATCGGCAGCGGCCGATCCAGCCCCATCTGGTGGGCGATACGGTCGAGAGCTTCGCGCGTCATACCTGGCGTCAGCGCAAATTGCGACAGGGGTCCGCCGGGCGCGAGATTGAGTACGGCAAAACCGATGATCGACACGAGCACAAGCAGAACGAGACTCTGCCAAAGTCGGTTCAGAAGATAGGAGAACATGGGCATAGCTCCGGTTCAGTCCAGGAAACCTGCCCCGGGACAAACCGGAGCAGGTCTTACGACCACGGGCAAAGGCAGACGTGAGGCAACCTGATCTGGAGTTGCCGACCGCCGTCACCATTGCTGTAATCAGCTGAGTTTCCAGCTTCCGACATTCCAGGTATCGATGCGGGTGTTGATGTTGAACACCACATTCTCCACACCCTGCTTGTGGCCGCGCACGGTTGCGTATTGGAAGAGTGGCAGGAACGGCAGTTCCCTGCGCATGATCTCCTGGATCTTGAAATAAGCCGCCTTGCGCTCCTCGGGCACAAACACACTGCCGCCCTTGGCGAGCAGGTCGTCCACCTCCTTGTTGACGAATTGCCAATTGTTCTGGCCGGAGCCGCCCTTGGCGGGGCTTGAGGTCGAGCGGAAGAAATCCGAGGTATCGGGGTCCGGTCCGGTCAGGAAGTCGAGACCGACGATGACGCAGTCGAACTTCGACAGCATCCAGTAATCACCCCACATCACCGCCGGCGGCAGGTTGGAGATGGTCATGTCAATGCCGAGATCCTTGAAGGATTGCTGCAGATATTGCTGCACCTGTTCGCGGATATGATTGCCGGCCGTGGTCGAGCAGGTAAAGGCAAGCTTGACGCCATCCTTGGCCCGCACACCGTCCGTCCCCGGTTTCCAGCCTGCGTCATCAAGCAGCTTCTTAGCCTTTTCCATCGAAAATTCGTGCTTCGGCAGATCGGGATTGTAGTAGAAGGACTGCTGCGGCACGTAGCTTTCGGTCGGCGTCGGCAGACCGTAATAAAGCGCGTCGATGATCGATTGCTTGTCGATCGCGTGGTAAAGCGCCTCGCGCACCTTCGGGTCCTTGAACTGCGGACGCTCCATGTTGAAAGTGAAGGATTCCACCGTCGAGCCCGGCACGACGGTCACGACCTTGCCTTCCAGCGCCTTGGCCTCCTCGTAATGATCGGGCGTGATCCACTGCAGGCCGACGACATCGATGTCGCCGGTCTTGAACTGGGTATACATCACGTTCAGGTCAGGAACGTATTTGTAGATCAGCCGCTCGATATAGGGGCCGGCGCCGAAATAATCAGTATTGGCTTCGAGCAGGATGTAATCGCCGGCAACCCGCTCCTTCCATTTGAACGGGCCGGTACCAACAGGGGCGTTGTTGAACGGCGCGGTGTTCTTGTCGGCCGCAGCGCCCAGAATGTGCTTGGGCGTGATGAAGGTCGAGGCGAGGATCGATGGGTAAGGCGCGAACGGCTTTTCCATCTTCCAGGTGATTTCAGTCGGCGACACCACAGTAAGGTCGCGGACATATTCGTGGCCGGTCTTGCGCCAGGAGCGGAAATTCGGATCGACGAGCAGTTCCAGCGTGAACTTGACATCTTCGGCGGTAAACGGCTTGCCGTCGTGCCATTTCACGTCGTCGCGCAGCTTGACCTTCCAGGAGAGACCATCTGCGGAAATCCCGCCATTCTCCACGGTCGGCACTTCGGCGGCGAGCGCGGCCACGAAAGCCCCCTTCTCGTCCACGTAAAACAGCGGATCGAAGATGCTGAAATGAATGCCTTCATCCACTTCGATATGGATCATATGCGGATTGAAAACAGTCGGCTCCTGCGAAAAGCCGATGGTCAACTGACCCTTGGCCTTCTTGGTATCCTGTGCAAAGGCGCGCGACAGAGTGGGCAAGCCTGAGAGCACGACGCCGGAGGCGCCGAGCGCAAGCAGGCTGAGCGCCTGGCGGCGCGTTGTATTCATGAACGGCTGTTTGGTATCGGACATTTTTAGTTCCCCTTCATCTGATTGATTATTTTTCAGATACGTCGTTGCATCCGCCTCTTCGGGCGGTAAGCCTCCCAACGGCAGGTGTCTGCCGGCATGCGGTGCAGCAGGCGGGCGAGCCGCCGGCTGCAAAGCGTCAGAATCCGCTGATCAGTTCGATCTTCGAACCATCGGAAAAGCGGCTGAACCTGAAGTCGCGGCGGTCGACGATCGGGTTGCGACCCATGACGACATCAGCCATAAGCCGACCGGCCGCTGGGCCAATACCGAAGCCGTGACCGGAAAAGCCGGTGGCGACGTGGAAACCGGGAATGGCATCGATGGCATCGATGACCGGAACGGCATCCGGTGTCACATCGATCATGCCGCCCCAGCGCTGGGCGATTTCAGCCTTTGCGAAAACCGGGAAGGCTTCCGCCAGACGCTTCAGCGCCGCGTCCGAGACCGCCTTGGACGGGATGGGATCGAGCACTCGGTTGTATTCGAAGGGCGAGGCTTCATCGAGTGCCCAGCGGCGCCGCATGCGGGCCTCGTCGAAAAAGCCGCCGCCGAAGCGAAAGCGCAGCGAACGCCATTCATGCGCAAATGCCGGCATGAATTTCATAGCATAGCGGAAGGAAGCCGGCACGAGATCGACGATGTTTTGATGACCGTCGGCGATGGTATAGCCGCCATCCGCCCGCTTGCGCAGCGCAAAGCCCTTTGCCCAGATCGCCTCTTCCGGCCCCCCTTCGAGGGGCTTCGTTCGCAGCACCGAATTCAGCACCTTCAACTGCGGCAGATCGAGACCGTTATTGCCCATGAACAGGCTGGACCAGGCGCCGCCCGCCAGCACCACCGACTTGCAGGCAATCTCGCCGCGCTCGGTCACGACGCCGGAGACACGACCGCCCGACAACTGCAGGCCGCGGACCGCGCATTCGGTGAGGATGTGGGCGCCACGGTCTCGCGCGGCTTCGGCAATCGCCGGCGCTGCCTTCTGCGGTTCCGCCCGGCAGTCGCCGGCGGTGTAAAGCGCACCGGCAATCTTCATATTATTGCCGGGATATTTGGCATTGAACTCGGCCGCGCTCAGCATGCGGCTTTCGATTTGATAGCCCTCGAGATTGCGATTCCAGCGCTCGTGTTCGTCGAACTGCTTGTCGTCGGCGCAGGTAAAGACGATGCCGGAGCGCTTGAAGCCGGTTTCGCGGCCGGTGCGACGGTTCAGATCCGCCCAGATGCGCAGGGATTCGGCCATCAACGGCACTTCGCGCGGATCGCGGCGGGAAATGCGCACCCAGCCCCAGTTGCGGCTGGACTGCTCGTGGCCGATGCCACCCTTTTCGCAGAGCGCAACCCTCAGGCCGCTATCGGCAAGTTCGAGCGCCGTCGAGGTTCCGATGATCCCACCACCGATGACGACGACATCCACCTCCTTGGGCAGATCCGTATCACCTTGGACGGGAACGACAAATGGACCTGGCATTTCAGAAAAACTCCTCGAGTTGGCAATTAACGGCGAATTCGGCGACCGAGGCCGAATTGGGAAGGGCAATCAGCATGGCGATAATGCGGGCGAGATCATCCGGTTGGGTCAGCAGTTCGCTGGCACGATCCGTTAACGCCGCCGCCATATCGGTGGCAACGAAGCCGGGGCAAACAGCAGTCGCCCGTATACCCCTGTCGAAACCAGCCTGACGAATGGCATGGGCAAGCGCAACGGCGGCGAATTTCGATAGGGAATAGCTACCGGCGCCGGCCGATTTCACCCGCTTGCCGGAAAGCGAGGCAAGGATGATGACGCGTCCGCGTCCCGTAGAGCACAAGGCCTTCCAGGCAGCCTTGGCAAGCCGGCGCGGTGCCTTGACGTTGATCGCCATCAAGGCGTCGATATCGTCATCGTCAGCCTCGATAACCGTCTTCGGGATCATGATGCCAGCATTGGCGACGAGCGCGTCGATCCGCCCAAAGCGCGCTAAAGCGGCATCCACCCAGCGCTGCTCGGCCTCGACATCACCGGCCTCGTAGGCCATCACCTGCACCCGGTCCTCATGACCGGCGGCCCATTCCGGCATAGCGGGCTGGCGCATGCCGAGAGATACCGACCATCCCTGGTGCAGCAGTTCGGCCGCGGCATAGTTGCCGATCCCACGGCTGGCACCGGAAATGAGTGCGACAGCACCGTTTGGAAACTCACTCATGCAGCCCCACGATCCGGCGATAGGCGCGCCTCAGGATATCGGTGACGAGCCTCTGCTCGTCTTCCGGAATGAAAGAGAAAAAATCGCGCGATTGTTTCGGCACGATCTCGCGGATCTTCACCGCCAGCGCAGTCCCGGCCTCGGTGATATAAAGCTCCTGCGCGCGGCTATCCTCCGGCGATATTTCCCGGCGGATCAGCCCATGGTCCTCCATCTGGTCGATCAGCCGGCCCATGGCCGAGCGATCGCGCATGATGAGATGGGCAATCACCGAAGGGCGAATGCCGGGATAGTCGTCGACCAGCAGCAGCGTCGTGATCTTGCCGGTACCCTTGGCCACATCCAGCCCCTCGAGCCGCTCGTCCAGATCACGCGAGACAGCGATATTGATAGTGCGGATGTAGAAGCTCAGCGTATCCTCCAGCACATCGATATTGATGTCCTGCGGAATAGTCGGCGGTTTGGATCGACGTGTGTGCATTGGATATCCGTGCGAATGAACAAAAAATTCCCTACCGCCACGCGCTGTCAGCGCACAGAAGTTCGGGTTCTCCGCCCATGTCGTATTTCAATTTCGCAATACGATCAAAGGACAGATAGTGGACATTTGCAATTAAATTCTTACCCGACCGGCAATTATTTCTTCTTTTGTATCAATAATTTACAGCGAAACAGCTCCATCGCCGGCTTCCTCGGAAACCAGCGGAAGGGCAGCCTTGTCAGGCCGTTCAGTGGGCATTTTCTCGCCGCTCAGGCAGCGATCTCGCTGCCCGGCAAGCCGGTCTTCCAGGTCAGACTGCTTCGGCAGCCGGTTCCCAGTCCGCCCCGGGAATCGCCAAAACCAGCTTGCGGGTATAATCGTGCTGCGGCTCGCGGAATATTCTGGTAGGCGGCCCCTCTTCCACCACCACGCCCTTGTGCATGACCAGAACCGTATCGCAGATCTGGCTGGCGACGCGCAGATCATGGGTGATGAAGATCATCGCCACCTTCATCTCCGCCTGCACTTTCGCCAGCAGTTCGAGGATTTGCGCCTGGATCGACACGTCGAGAGCCGACACCGCCTCGTCCGCCACCAGCACGACCGGATCGAACATCAGCGCCCTGGCAATGCCGATGCGCTGACGCTGGCCGCCAGAAAACTCATGCGGGAAGCGGTCATAAGCCTGTTCGTCGAGACCGACGAGTTTCAGCAGCCGCAGCGCCTTGCTCCGCGCCTCCTGCACGGAAACACCGTGGGCGATTGGCCCAACCGTGAGAATCCGGCCGATCGTGTGGCGCGGATTGAGCGAAGCAAAGGGGTCCTGGAAGATCATCTGGATATAGGGTCGAAGCGACCTAAAACTCTCTTCCGTCATACCGGCGATGTCGCGGCCGTCGAAGCGGATCACCCCGCCATCCGGCTCCAGGAGCTTCAGCAGAACACGGCCAAGGGAGGATTTGCCGGAACCGCTTTCGCCGACCACACCAAGCGTCTGGCCCTTGCGCAGCTGGAAGCTGACACCGTTGACGGCTTTGACGACGCGCGCCTTGCGGAAGAATGAGCCGGAACTGCGATACTCCTTTTCGAGATTTTCCACCTCCAACACGACAGGAGGCTCCTCGCTGACTGCCGACGCGCTCGAGCGCATGCGAGGCACGGCAGCGACCAGCCGTTGTGTATAGGGATGCGCGGGATGGACCAGCACCTGATCCGCCCTGCCCTGCTCGACAAGAATGCCTTTCTCCATGACGACGACGCGATCAGCGATCTCGGCGACTACGCCAAAATCATGGGTGATGAACATCACGCTCATGCCCTTGCGCTTCTGGATGTTGCGGATGAGATCAAGGATCTGCGCCTGCGTCGTCACGTCGAGTGCCGTCGTCGGTTCGTCGGCGATCAGCACGTCAGGGTCAAGCGCTAGCGCCATGGCGATCATCACCCGCTGCCGCTGGCCGCCGGAAAGACGAAACGGATATTGCAGCCGCATCAGCGGTGGATCAGGCAGCCCAACCTCATCCAAAAGCGCCAGAACCTTGGCCTTGCGGCTTGCCGCCGTTCCATAGCCATGCGCCTCCAGCACCTCGGAAATCTGGTCGCCGACAGTCATCAGCGGATTGAGGGCCGAAAGCGGATCCTGAAAGATGATCGAAACCGCCTGGCCGCGCAGCGGTCGGACCTTTTCTTCGCGGGCGGCGAGAATGTCCATTCCCTTGAAATGGATCTCGCCTGCAGTGACTCTGATCACGGGCGACAGCAGGCCCATGATCGTGTTGGCGGTGACGGATTTCCCAGACCCGGATTCGCCGATAACGCAGAGGATTTCCCCCGCATGCAGATCGAAAGAAATGTCCTTGACCGCGTGGCTGCGTTCCATTCCCGGCGGCAGAGCCACCGTGAGATTGCGAACCGACAGCACCACGTCGGTCGACGTGGAGTTTTGCGACATGAGTTCCCCTTGTTTTTTTGTTCACTATGTTCGCTTTAGCGGGCGAATTGTGCACCCGACAAAATAGTGGATCATGTCCACTATTTTGTCCAGTAGCACCTGAAGGCAAATCCACTTCGCAGCCAGCTGACGGCAAGGGTACCGATCATGGCGCAAAACAGATTTGGAACACCTTGTTCTTCAAGAGATTTTGCCGAACTTAGACCTTGCTCGGAAAGCGCCTGTTGAGCTCGGTGACCTCGTCGCAGGTGAGCGGCCTCGTCTTTTCGCCGCGCAGCATCAGGAAAAGCTTGGCGGTCTCTTCCAGTTCCTCGGCCGCATAGACGGCTTCGGCCAAATCAGCGCCGGCGACGACGGGGCCGTGGTTGGCAAGCAGAACGGCATGGGCGTTCTCGGTTCTCTCAGCCACCGCCTCGGCCAGGGCCTCGTCTCCCGGGGGAAAGTAAGGCACCAGCGGCAGGCGGCCCACACGCATCGCATAATAGGCGGTCAGCGGCGGCAGCACGTCGTCGGTGTTCAGATCGCAGAGGCAGCTGACAGCCACGCAATGGGTGGAATGCAGATGCACCACCGCCCCTGCCCTTGGCCGGGTGCGATACATCACCCGATGCAGGAAGGCTTCCTTGGTCGGCGCGTCACCGGAGACATGGCGACCCGTTTCGTCCAGCTTCGAAATCCGGGCCGGATCAATAGTCCCCATGGAGGAGCCCGTCGGGGTCATCAGCCAGCCATCCTCGGTGCGCAGGCTGATATTGCCGGTCGAGCCGGCGGTCAGCCCACGGTCGAACAACGATTTGGCATAGGTGGCGATTTGGTCGCGCAGTTTGGTTTCGCTCATCCGGCTATCTCCAGCGCCCGTTCGAAGAAATCAGGCCCGCCGAAATTGCCGCTCTTTAGCGCCACCTGCAACGGTGTTTGCGACAGCGTCACAGTCCAGGGCACGCCGGGAGCGATTTCCGCGCCGATAGATAGACCCTTGATATCAAGCGCCGAAATGACCGCGCCGGAGGTTTCCCCGCCTGCCACCAGAAGCCGGTGCACCCCGTCCGACACCAGCGCTTTTGCAATTTCGGCCAGTGCATGTTCCATCAGTTCGCCGGAACGCTGCCGGCCGTAGCGCAGCTGATTGGCCTCGACTTCCTCAGGGTCGGCGGAGCCATAGATCACCACAGGCTGATCCTGCCGCTGCTGGCTTGCCCAAGCCAGCGCCAGCTCCACGACCGGCCTGCCATCGGCCAGTGCTTCCAGGTCGATCTTGAAGTTCGGCCACAAATCCCTGGCGCGCGCCAACTGTTGGCGGGTTGCCGCCGAACAACTGCCTGAAAGAATGGCCGTTTTGACCTTGGCATCGACGACCTTTGAGGCATCGCTTGCCGGCTTCGGCGTGATACCGAAATTGGCAGGCAGGCCCATGGCCAGCGCCGAGCCGCCGGTCAGCAGCTTGTGGTCGCGCACGGCGCGACCCAGCGCCCGCAGGTGATCGTCATTGATGGCGTCAACCACGACATGCCGCTTGCCAGCCGCGATAGACGCCTCGAAGGCTTGCGTGATCGCAGTGTCGCCAGCCGACACCACGTCGTAGGGAATGAGTCCGACTGGATAAGCCGATTGCGTTGCCATCAGCGCCACCAGATCCGACTGGCGCATGGGCGTCAGCGGATGATCCTTCATCGGCGAATCCTGCAACAGCTGGCGCCCGACGAACAGATGGCCGTTGAAGACGGTCCGCCCATTCTTGGGAAAAGCCGGGCAGACCACGGCAATCTCGGCGCCGAGCGCATCGGCAAGTGCATCGGCAACCGGGCCGATATTGCCTTCCGCGGTCGAATCGAAGGTCGAGCAATATTTGAAGAAAATTTGCCGGGCACCCCGATGTTGCAGCCAGGCCAGCGCCTCCAGCGACTGCGACACCGCATCGGCTGCGGCAATCGTGCGGGATTTTAGCGCGACGACCACGGCTTGCGCCTCACCGATATCGAAATCCTCGTTCGGAATGCCTATTGTCATCGCCACCTGCATTCCCTCGCGGGCGATGATGCTGGCAATATCAGTGGCGCCGGTAAAGTCGTCGGCGATGACGCCGAGAAGAATACTCATCGCTCAGCTCCGTCTATAGACATCGAACCAGCCGAGGCCGTCGAGCGTTTTGCCGCGCGGATTGTATTCGCAGCCGACAAAGCCGGCATAGCCCAGGCGGTCCAGTTCGGAAAACACGAAAGGATAGTTCAATTCCTCACCATCAGGCTCGTTGCGCGAGGGTATGCTGGCGATCTGGACATGGCCGACATGGGCGAAGTCGCGCCTCAGCCGTATCGTCACGTCGCCATGCAGGATCTGGCAGTGATAGATGTCGAACTGCAGTTTGACATTGGGCAGGCTGGCCGCTTCGATCACCTGCAGGGCACGGTCAAAACTGTTGAGGAAATAGCCGGGCATGTTGCGGCTATTGATCGGCTCCAGCAACAGGTCGATGCCCTTCTCTGCCAGCCGGCGCGAGGCATGATCGACTGCCCGCAGATAGCTGGCCTTGGCATCCGCATCGGCGGCATCAGCCTGTCCCGCCATCATATGGATCCGGTTGACGCCGGTAGCCTCGGCATACTCAAGCGCCCGTTCAACACCGGATTTGAATTCGTCGAAACGTTCAGGCAGAGCGGCAAGACCGCGCTCGCCCGCGGCCCAGTCGCCGGGCGGCATGTTGAACAGTGCTTGCGTCAGATTGTTGCGCACCAGCCGCTCCTGGATCGCCTCGGGCGCAAAATCATAGGGAAACAGATATTCGACGGCGGAAAATCCGGCTTGCGCCGCTGCATCGAACCGGTCGAGGAACGACCATTCCGTAAACATCATCGTCAGATTGGCGGCAAAGATGGGCATGATCAATTTGCCTTTTCAGGTAGTGTCGCGCCTGATAGCTGCGCATAGAGACGGGCAAGCGAGGAATCGTCATCGCGGCCCATACCCGCTCCGGAAGCGGCAAGATACATCTGCAGTGCCGCAGCGCTCAAGGGCACGGGATAGCGTTCGCTGCGGGCCATGTCCTGGATGATACCGAGATCCTTGACGAAGATTTCGATGGCGCTGAGCGGCGTATAATCGCCCGACAGCACATGCGGAATGCGGTTTTCGAACATCCAGGAATTGCCGGCCGAGGCCGTAATCACTTCATAAACCTTGGCGAGGTCGAGGCCCTGCTTTGCGGCAAACGTGATCGCCTCGCAGGCCGCAGCGATATGAACGCCGGCCAGCAGCTGATTGATCATCTTGAAAGCGGCACCAAAGCCGGCGCTGTCGCCGAGTTCATAGACCTTGGCGGCCATGGCATCGAGAGCGGGACGGGCAGCGGCAAAGGCCGCCGGCGTGCCTGAGGCCATGACTGTCAATTCGCCGCTGGCGGCTCGGGCCGCGCCGCCCGAAATCGGTGCGTCGAGATAATGTACGCCTTTTTCTTCCAGCCGGGCAGCCAGCTTGCGGGCAATGGCAGGGTCCATGGTGGCCGACGAGACGAAGACTGAGCCGGGGCGCAGGCTATCGGCGATCCCTTCCGGCCCGAACAGCACTGTTTCGGTCTGGGTAGCATTGACGACGACTGAAATGACGGTGTCCGCCTCGCCGATCTCTTCCGCGAGATTGGCGATACCGCGACCGCCTGCGGCAACAAAGCGCGAGACGGCGTCAGCCGAGACGTCGGCGCCGAGAACGTCAAAGCCCGCCTTTTTCAATGAGAGCGCCATGCCCATTCCCATGGAGCCGAGGCCGATAACGGCGGCAACGCGGGCGGTGGCGGTTTGAGAGAGAGACATGCGTTTTCTCCTTGAGATAATGAAAGCTCTCCCGGCGGACAGCCGGGAGAGAGGCTTTGCGCGATCAGCGATTGACTGTTTTGGCGGGAACGCAGAGCGTGGCAATGCAGCCAATCACCAGCGCTCCGGCCAGGAAATACATGCCCACGGCATTGCTGCCGGTGAGGTCCTTGAGATAGCCGATCATGAACGGCCCCAGGAAGCCAGCCAAATTGCCGAGAGAATTGATCCAGGCGATGCCAGCAGCAGCACCGGTTCCAGCCAGGAAGGCTGTCGGCAGCGACCAGAACAGCGGCGCGCAGGTGATCACGCCGGCGGCGGCAAGCGAGAGTGCGGCAATCGCCAGCACCGTGCTGGGTGCGATGGTGGCAAGCACGAACCCGACACAGGCAAAGCCGGCCGGGATAACCAGATGCCAGCGGCGTTCACGGAAATGGTCTGCCGAGCGACCAAGCAGCAGCATGGCGACGAAAGTGCAGATATAGGGGATGGCCGAAACAAGCCCGACATTGAAGTTTCCAACCACACCCGAGGCCTTGACCAGGGTCGGCATCCAGAAATTCAGGCCGTACTGGCCAAGCACGAAGCAGAAGTAGATCAGGCTCATCAGCCAGACACGGCCATCGCGTAGCGTCTCGCCAAGGCCATGCGGGCTCGATGACTTGACCCGATTTTCAGTCTCCATGTTGGTAAGCAGGACGGTTTTTTCCTCCGAGCTCAACCACTTCGCCTCCTCGATCCGGTTATCGAGATAGAACAGGACCGCGACACCGAGCAGAACCGCTGGCACGGCCTCGATCACAAACATCCATTGCCAGCCTGACAGGCCATGCGACCCGTGGAAACCGTCCATGATCCAGCCGGATAGCGGATTGCCGAATATGGCAGAGACCGGGATAGCCGACATGAAGGTCGCGATGATCTTGGCGCGGCGCGAGGTCGGGTACCAGGAGGTCAGATAGAGAATGATGCCGGGAAAGAAGCCGGCTTCTGCAATACCGAGCAGGAAACGCAGGGCGTAGAACACGGTTTCCGAGGTGGTGAAGGCGAAGGCAGCTGAGATTATCCCCCAGGTGATCATGATCCGGGCAATCCAGATCCGGGCGCCAACCTTGTTCATCAAAAGATTGCTCGGCACTTCAAACAGGAAATAGCCGACGAAGAAGATCCCGGCACCGACGCCATAGGCGGCTTCCGATAGGCCAAGCTCGCTCGACATCTGCAACTTCGCAAAGCCGACATTGACGCGATCGAGATAGGCGACCACGTAGCAAAGCATCAAAAACGGCACGATCCGCCAGAACACTTTTCGATAAGCAATATTTTCCACACCATCGGTCACGCCTGCGGGCGCGGCCGATGCTTCACCGAGCATCGTCATGGTATCCTCCTCCAAGGTTTTCGGCCGGTCATGGCCTTGGCCGCCGCATGCTCTCGTCATTCCCACATGACGTCAGGGGCCTTTGGCAGCGCTGCCAAAAGTGAATAATCTATTTTGGCAGCGCTGCCAACATCTTTTTGGCGGCGCTGCCGCTGACGGTAGGCTAATATAACGGGAGCCAAGCCACACGATGCAGCCACCGGGAACAACCCTTTGAATTTCATGGATCAGAAGACCAACCTCATCACCTTGTCGGATGTCGCGGCAGCCGCGGGCGTCGGCGAAAGCACTGTATCCCGGGTGCTGCGCAATCACGGCTCCTTCTCTGAAAAGACGAGAGCGCGGGTCATGGCGGCGGTGGAACGGCTCGGCTATGTGCCAAACAGGATCGCCGGTGCGCTAGCCTCGACAGGGACCCCGCTTGTCGCCATCCTCGTTCCCTCGCTGTCGAACATCGTGTTTGCCGATCTCCTGAGCGGTGTCACCCGAACGCTGGAGAACCACGGGCGCCAGGCCGTCTTTGCCGTTACCGACTACGATCTCGACAAGGAGGAGGCGCTGGTGGCGGCACTTCTGGCCTGGCGTCCTGCCGCCGTAATGCTGGTTGGCATGGAACATAGCGAAGGCACACGCCGAATGCTGCGCGCCGCCGGCTGCCGGATCATCGAACTGCTGGATATTGACGGCGATGCACTCGATATCGCTGTCGGCTTTTCCCACGTCGCTGCCGGGCGCGAAACGGCGGCAAGGCTTGCTGATGCCGGCCGCCGCTCCATCGCCTATGTCGGCCACGACCTCAAGCGCGACACCCGCGGCGCCAAGCGTTTCTCCGGCTTTTGCGCGGGCCTTGCGGAGGCCGGGCTAACGCTTGCAGACCGGGAAGTCCGTGATGCCCCCTCCTCCGTCGGCGAAGGCAAGGCCGGGCTTGCGGCTCTGCTGGAGCGCAGTCCCGCGATCGACGCCGTCTATTTTTCCAATGACGACATGGCGCTCGGCGGCTATTTCTATTGTCTGGCTAAGGGCATTGCCGTACCGGACAGATTGGCGATCATCGGTTTCAACGCGCTGGAGATCTGTCGCCACACCCCGCAGCCGATCGCCAGCGTTCTCACCCCGCGCATCGAAATCGGCCAGCGCGCCGCCGAACTTTTCCTGAGTGACGCGCCGTCGCAAGTGCTCGATCTCGGCTTCTCCGTCGTCACCGGCGGCACGCTCTGAGCGGCGGCAGGTCATCATGCACCGCCATCTCCACCATTTGCCTAAACGCTATCCAATGGTGGCTCGGTCGATGTTGAAAGATGTCGCGCGATGACGGCGCGCAGCCATTGATGACATGGATCGCCGTCCAGAAACTTCGGCCAGACCATGTATTCCCGCAGGGGCTGCATGGAGGATGGAGCATCGAGGCAAGTCAGCGGGAAATGCTTCGCCATCAACATTGCAATCTGCCTGTGCAGAGTGGCGACGCGCTGCGTTCCCATCAACAGATGCGGCACGGCTCCAAAATATTCCACCGTGCATTCCACCCGCCGCTGCTGGCCATAGCGCGGCAAAAACCAGTCCTCGAACGCAATACTGCTGTCCTCACCGAAGCGCACGGCCACATGACCGAGAGATAGATAATCATCCATAGACAGCGCCGTCTTACCCTTGAAGCTCTCGCTGCAGACCAGACAGACCTGATCGTCGGTGAATAGCAGCGACTGCGGATGCTGCAGACTGGATGCGTATTGTTCGGGAATGACAAGCAGATCGATATTGCCGCGATCAAACACCTCAAGCACCTGCTTGGGCGGGCGGCGCAGATCGAGCCGGATGCCGGGTGCCGCGGTGGACAGATATCGCACGACAGGCGCAAACAGGCTTTCGACCAGATAATCCGAAGCATGCACGGTAAACCGCCGGGTCACCGTCGCCGGATCGAACGTCGCCTTCAGTCCCACGGTCGTGCGGGCATGGTTCAGAGTTTCGCGAACGGGGCCGATCAGAGTATGCGCCAGCGGCGTCAATTCCATGCGGCGGCCGACCTGCACCAGCAGCGCATCCTCAAAGTAATCCCTGAGGCGGGCAAGTGCCGCGCTGGTTGCCGATTGGCCGATATGCAGGCGCTCAGCTGCCCGTGTCACATTGCGCTCCTCAAGCAGCACATCGAGCACGACAAGCAAATTCAGATCGAACCGATCCAGACGCATGTGGCTTCCTCCTCCGTCCAGGTATCGATGGTATCGATGATTATCATGAATACAATCTGATTTTCATTTGCTTCACCGTTGCTAAAGCTAAACCTGTTGGGAGCTGCACGAGAGGATCCATGTCGCGCAGAGGCTCGGGCGAGACGAGGATGACTGCCAGGCCGCCTCAGATGGAGGAGATTTATGAAACAACACTGTTCCATTGCCTGCCTGGCTTAATAGCTCACGGATTAGCGCTGCGGCGAAGACCGTAGCCCGCACTTTGAACATCAATTTTCAAAGGTGATTGCACCCACGCGGGGCGGCGAGGTCGGCCGCCCTTGTCTCTGTCGTTTTCCGAAAACAGCTTTTTCGGGAGGAGAAAATGTCAAACTTGGAAGGAGCATTTTCATGAACCAGCACAGCAAGTTGCAACAGGGGCTTCAGTTTCCCAATGACGTCGTCTTCAACGGTTATGCCGCACCTGTGCGCATCGAAGGCGAAGTGCACGATCTTGAAGTGATCGGCCGCATCCCGCCCGAGCTTGAGGGCATGTATATCCGCAACAGCGCCGACCACACCTACCCGCCGCTGCATGGTAAGGACATCTTCCTCAACGGCGACGGCATGATCCATTCCGTGCGCATCCAGAACGGCCATGCGGATCTCACCATGCGCTACGTGCGCACCCGCAAACTCGAGCTGGAACGCGCCGCGCGCAAAGCACTGTTCGGCGCCTATCGCAATCCCTTCACTGATTCTCCCGAGGTTGCCGGCGAAGATGCGAATACGGCAAACACGTCGGTTCTCTGGCATCACGGCAAACTCTACGCGCTAAAAGAAGCCGGCCGCCCCTATGAGCTCGATCCGAACGATCTCACCACGCGCGGCGAAAGCGATTTCGGCGGTCAGCTCACCAGCCACACCTTTACCGCCCATCCAAAGATCGACCCGGTCACCGGCGACTGTGTCGCTTTCGCCTACAATTGCGAAGGCGTGGCCAGCGACGAAATCGAACTTTACGTGATCGGCAAGGATGGCGAGTTCAAGAGCACCGAGCGTTTCAAAGCGCCTTACTGCTCCATGGTCCACGACTTCCTCGTCTCGCGCAATTTCATCGCCTTCGTCATCTGCCCGATGGTCTGTGACTGGGACCGAGTGAAAAACGGCGAATCCTACTGGCACTGGGACAGCCATCGCCAGACCTATATCGCGGTCATTCCGCGCGACCAGGGCGTCTCCGCCATTCGCTGGTACACGGCACCGAAGGTTGCGATGCAGACGCACACTTTCAACGCATGGGACGATGGCAGCCAGTTGGTGCTGGATCATTTCGTCAACGATTCCGGCTGGCTCAGCCAGTTTCCGGATATCCACAATCCCCATGCTCACGAGATGCCGCCGTTCGGCGAGCGCTGGATCGTCGATCTCTCGACAAAGGGCGGCGACGTCAAGATCGAGCGCTTCATCAACCATATCGGCGAAATGCCCGTAGTCGATCCGCGCTTTTCCATGCGCCGTACCCGCCACTATTGGTTCGGCACCAATCACCCCGAGACATGGCCAATGCTGCAGCCCGGTCCGAAGGGACCTCCCTTCACCTGCCTCGGTCACTTCGACGAACAGACCGGTAAAATCGGCCTCTTCTATGCCGGACCGGATGCTTCGCCGGAAGAGCCCTGTTTCGTACCGCGTAGCGCGAACGCTGAGGAAGGCGACGGCTGGCTGATGACAATTGTGGGGCGGCGGGCGGAAAACCGCACAGATCTCGTCATTCTCGATGCTCGCAATATCGACAAGGGGCCGGTTGCCGTCATCAAGTTCCCTTGTCGCGTGCATGAGGGCTTCCATGGCATCTGGGTGCCGGGCAGCGCGCTGGGCACCGACCACCGCTGAGCTTCCTCGTCACACCAACGCCCCGGCACATCACACCGGGGCGTCTCCGCCCAGCTCGCCATAAGCCCTGGCTCAATATCCGCCTGTCACGCCCGCAGGCCGTCGATTTGCATAGTATTCACATTAGGGAACCGAGATCGAAAACGCCTTGCGATCTCATCGCCATGTTCCTGTAAGCTCGACGTCCTTCTTCCGTTTCCTATCAGCATGAGGTTCCCATGACACGTCTTACTCTCGATCAAGCAACAGCCATAACAGACGCAGCCCTAGCCGAGGGTCGCAAGCGTAACCTGGCCCCGCTCGCGGTGGCGGTACTGGATGCCGGCGGCCATCTGATTGTCTATAAGCGCGAAGACGGCGCCGGCATTGTTCGCTTCGACATCGCCTTCGGCAAAGCATGGGGTTCGCTCGGCATGGGCTTCGGCTCACGAGAACTGGCAACCCGGGCAGAGAAAATGCCGACCTTCTTTTCCATGCTGGCCGATGTCAGCGGCGGGCGCATGGTGCCCTCGCCTGGCGGCCTGCTGATCCTCGATCCAGCAGGCGAGGTGATCGGTGCGATCGGCATTTCAGGCGATCTCGGCGACAATGACGAAATCTGCGCCCTGGCCGGCATTGAGGCGGCAGGCCTCCAGGCGCGCTGACAAATCCACCGCCGTCCCGTCATCGGCACCGCTGCCATGACGGGACGATTTTTGCATCCCGTTAAGCGCTGAACCGCTCGGGCCGGAAGGTCTCGAGCAGCGGGTGGCGATTGCCCGTCGCCATCTCATAGGCTGTCAATTCGCCAACGATCAGCCCAAGCGTCGCGCCACTATGGCTAAAGGCGACATGGCAGTGAGCGATGTTCGGCAATACGCCGAGCACTGGCTCGCCATCGCCAGGGATCGGCTTGCGGCCGGCACCATGGGAAGCAAGTTCAAGCTTTGGATGATCCGCCAGCACCTTGGAGGCCTCGGCCAGCAGGCCGTCTATGGTCGACTGTTTGACCTCATAGGAACCATCGGCTGTCGTGATCACTTCATCCGCCGCCCAATCCGCATCGATGAACAGGCTACCGCCAGGGCCCGGCCGCACCGCGACACGAGGCGTGTTGAGCACGGCTTCAAGAGGATGGGCGACAGGCTTGGTTGTCAGCAGCAGAGCAACGGGCGTGCCGTCGTCAATGGTTTCACCAAGTTCCGCCGCCATCGCGGGAACGGCAGGACCTGTTGCGATCAACACCGCGTCAGCCTTGCGCTCCGTGCCCTTATTCGTGCGCGCACCCACGGCGCGAGCATTTTCGACCATAACTTTCGCCGCGCCTTCGTCGGTGACCAGCAGACCTCCACGCTCGGTAAATTCCTTTAGCAGGAAAGCGATCAGGGCTGAAAGATCGACCCAGCCTTCGCCTGGATTGAAGATCGCACCTTCCTCCGTCACGGCTTCGGGCGATACACCGGGCGTCGCCGACTCGATCTCGGCGGGCTGCAGATGACGGGCCTCATAGGCCAGCGAGACCTCATGCGCATAGGCAGCCGCAATCTCATTGCCCTCGCCTTGCGGGTCCCAGGTCAGGCCACCGTCAAACTGTAGCCAGTCGACCGGGCCGAGACGGCTGGAGAGCGTGCGGTAACGGTCTATGCCGGCCATGCGCAGCAGATGATAGGGATTGGAGCGCATCCGGGCCGAGTTCAGCCAGGACAGCGAGCGGCCGGAGGCACCATTGGCGGCCGGACCGTCATTGATGATGGTGACGCTCACGCCGCGACGCTGTAGCTGGACGGCGGTGGAAACACCGAAAATGCCAGCGCCGATAACGATGGCGGATGAGATTTTATTGTCGGACTTTTTTTCACACATGGAAGTCATCTTTCAATTCGTTGGTCTTCGTTTGGTGAAGTCGGGAAGCTCAGACAGCCTCCCACCGCCCGGTTTCCACAGAGCGGAACAGCGCATCGATGGCGCGCATATTGGCCACGGCATCACTCAAATCCGGCTGCGGCGAACGCCCTTCGATGAGAGCTTCCGCAAAGGCATCAACCTGGAGACGGTATTGGTTGGAGGTCTCGATTTCGATCACCTCGCGACCGCCGCCGCTCAAGTCGCGTCCGTCATCGACAACAATAGTCGTTGTCGCGTCGAGCGGCGCATTGAAGGGAATGGTGACCTCGATGCGCCCGCGCGTGCCAAGCAGCGTGACGCGCTGGGTCGGAACCAATTGGGTGGCGCAGGTGAAGGAGAGTTGCCGGCCATCGGAAAATTCCAGGAGGCCGCTTGCCAGCCGGTCGGTGCCGAAGCTGACATCACGGTCGAGAAGGCCGATAGCGCGCAGCGGCGCGGATCCGAAGGCATAGCGGGCGGTGTTCAACGCATAGCAGCCGACGTCGTAGAGCCCGCCGCCGCCGATTTCGGCCTGGTTGCGGACATTGTCGGGATCATCAAGGAAATAGGAAAAGACCGTCTGGATGGCGCGCAGTTCGCCGATACGGCCGCTGTCGATAAGATCCCGCACCTTTTTCCATTGCGGATGATGGCGTACCATGAAAGCCTCGGTGACCGGCAGGCCCGTCTCGGCAGATGCCTCCACCAGCAATTTTGCCTCCACGGCCGAAAGCGCGATCGGCTTTTCGCAGAGGACCGGCTTACCCTGGCGCAGTGCTGCAAGCGTCAGAGGCACATGCAGATGGTTCGGCAGAGGATTGTAGATCGCATCGATCTCGGGATCGGCAAGCAGAGCCTCGTAATCGCCGTAGAAGCGGGGAATGCCGAGCGCCTCAGCCGTGGCTTTCGCCTTGTCGAGGGAGCGGGAGGCGATGGCCTCGACCCGCCCGAAGCGGCTGGTCTGAATGGCGGGGATAACGGTACTGCGGGCAATGCTGGCACAGCCGAGAATGCCCCAGCGAATACATTTCGTCATGATGATGCCTTTCGAAATGGTGGTGATTACAGCACTTCAGCAAGGAAGCGGCGCAGACGCGGGCTCTGCGGATTGTCGAAAATCACGTCGGGCGGACCCGCCTCGACCACGCGGCCTTCGTCCATGAACACGACTTGGTCGGCGACGCGGCGGGCAAAGCCCATTTCATGGGTCACGACGACCATGGTCATGCCGCGCGTGCCGAGATCAGCCATCAGGTTGAGCACGCCCTTAACCAGTTCGGGATCAAGCGCGCTGGTGACCTCGTCGAACAGGATCACTTCCGGCTCCATCGCCAGTGCGCGGGCAATGGCGACGCGCTGCTGCTGGCCGCCCGAAAGGCTGCCCGGACGGTGATGCTGGCGGCTGGCAAGCCCGACATCGGCAAGCCGCGCCATGGCGATCCGCTCTGCTTCAGCACGCGGCAGGCCTTTGATCTTGGTCGGCGACAGCATCACGTTTTCAAGTGCCGTGTGATCAGGAAACAGGTTGAAATGCTGGAACACCATACCGACGCGGCGGCGCAGCTTTTCCGGCTTCATCGCCAGAATATTGTCACCGTCGAGCAGCAGCGTGCCGCCCTTCGGCTCGACCAAACGGTTGAGGCAGCGCAGCAGCGTCGACTTACCCGACCCGGACGGACCGATGATGCAAGTGACGCTGCCGGGCCGAACCGTCAGGTCTACGCCTTTCAGCACCTGCAATTCGCCGTAAGCCATCGTCAGGTCGCGCACCTCGATACTGCCGGCCTTGAAACTCGGCACTGCCTGAGCTGTCCGGTTGGCCTGGTCGAGTTCCGAAACTTCCTCCAGCCCGCTGGTGACCACGGTCGGCGCGCGCTTCTTGCCAAGCCGCAACCGCATGTCGATGGCATTGACCAGATGGGTCAGCGGCACCGTGATGACGAGATAGAAGACGCCTGCGAGCAGCAGCGGCGAGAGATTGCCCGTGACGACTGCCTGGTCCTGCCCGACGCGGAAGATTTCGCGCTCCGAAGCGAGCAGCCCCAGGAAGTAGACAAGGCTAGAATCCTTGACATTTCCGATGAACTGATTGACCAGCGCCGGCAGCACGCGGCGCACGCCCTGCGGCACCACGATCAGCCTCATGCCCTGGCCATAGCTCATCGACAGCGCCCGCGAAGCCTCCATCTGGCCCCGATCGACGCTCTGGATGCCGGAGCGAAAAATCTCGCCAATATAGGCGCCAGCAATCAGGCTGAGCGCTAGAATGCCCAGCGGAAAGGGTGAAGGACCGAAGATGTCACGGCCGATCCGCGCGAAGCCCTGGCCGATCAGCAGAATGGTGACGATAGCCGGCAGACCGCGAAAGACGTCGGTATAGAGCCGGGCCGGAATGCGCAGCCAGGGCGAGCGCGAAATGCCCATGATTGCCAGTATCATGCCGATGATGATGCCGAGAACCGTCGAGGCAAAGGCCAGGATCAGTGTGTTCTTCAACCCGACGGTGATCATTGCCGGCAGCACTTCGGCCATGGCATCCCAGTCGAAAAAGCTCCGGCTGAGGTTATCGAACCAGTTCATGTCATCTTCCTTGGATTAATGAGGGGCAGCTGAGATGCCCGGCCCTTATTGAGAGCCGGGCGCTCCATTCACTTCTGCGGAAGATAGGCGTCGGGCATGGGCGAGCCGGGGAACCATTTTTCGTAAAGCGTCTTCCAGGTGCCGTCCTGCATGGCCTCATGCAGACCTTTGTTGAAGGCGAGCCGCAGGGCATCATTGCCCTTGCGCACCACGAAGCCGGCCGGCGCATCGAAGCTGGGGATATTCACGGCGATTTTCAGAGCCTTGTAGCGCGACGTGTAATCCTTGGCGGCTTCGTAATCGAGGAAATGGCCATCGATCGTGCCGTTGTTCAGCGCCGAAATCGCCGAGTTGTTGTCGGGGAACTTGACGAGATCGGTATCGGTAAAATTCTTCTGGGCGTAGATTTCCTGCAAGGTGCCCTGGACGACACCGAGCCGCTTGCCCTTGAGGCCTGCAACGTCAGTGATCTTGGCGTCGGGCGTGACGACGGAGAGGTAGCCGGCAAGATAACCATCGGAAAAATCGACCGTCTGCTTACGCTTTTCGGTCGTGCCGATCGCAGCAACGGCAACATCGAACCGGCCGTTGGCAACAGAAGGCATCAGCGCAGAAAACTCCTGGCCCGTGAAGATCACCTGGTCCTTCTTGAAGCCCATGCGCTCGGCAACATTTAGAAACAGTTCGATGTCGAAGCCGGTAAACGTGCCGTCGGCCTTGGTGAAGGTATAGGGCTTGGCGTCGCCCATAGTGCCAACGCTAATCGTATGCGGATCGATGAGGCCGTAAGGGTTATCGGCAGCCGTTGCCGCGCCGCCGGCCATCGTGCCCGTGAGGGCAAGGCTCGCAGCCAGAAGAAGCGAGCGCAACCGGGCTGAAAACATCGGTTTCATGCTGGGAGATATCGTCATGTTCCTGTTCTCCGTCTCTGGGGTTTGGGACGAGATCGCGACTGCGGACACAGAGGTTCCTGTCCGGGCAAGCCATGGGCTTGCCAGGTCATGACCCCGCAGATCGATCTCGTGATGATGTCAGGCGGTCTTTTTAGTGAGACCGGTCTCTTTTTTGATTGAGACCGGTCTCTTGTTGGTTTGACGATTGTTATATTCGCATTGACCGGTCGTCAACATCTCTTGTAAAGCTTTGCTCATGAAAGAAGCTCAGTCGAAAAATGTCATTGTGACGGTAGCCGATGTGGCGCGCCTTGCCGGCGTCTCGAAAGCCACGGCAGCCCGAGTGCTCGGCGGCTATGGCACGGTCAGCGACAAGGTCCGCCTTGAGGTCAAGGCGGCCGCCAAGGCGCTGGATTACCGGCCGAACGAACTGGCCCGCAGCATGACGACTGGCCGGTCCGGCACGATCGGCGTCGTCGTCGGCGATATCGAAAACCCGTTCTTCGGCTCGGCGGTGCGCGGCATTTCCGACATGGCGCGCTCAGCCGGGTTCAATGTCGTTCTGGCCAATTCCGGCGAGGACGTCGATGTCGAGCGTGCCGCCATCAAGACCTTGGTGGCCAAGCGCGTGGATGGACTGATCGTGTCGCCAGCCAGAGCCGGCGAGACCGAACATCTGAAAGAAATCGGTCGCAGCGGTCGCTCGCTTGTCCTGCTCGACCGAGCCATTCCCGCGCTCGGCGTCGATACGGTCACGGCAGACGACCGGCAGGCGGCAGAAGCTGTCACCCGGCTGCTGCTGGCGCGCGGCCATCGCCGCATCGCCTATGTCACCGCCTGCGATACGCCTGATCACCTCTATCGCGAAGCGAGCGACATCCATACCGCCTCGGTGCGCGAAAGAATCGAAGGGTTCATTCATGCCGGACGCGACGCCGGTATCTCGGACATGGAGCGATGGGTGCGCCTTGGCGCGACCACGCCGGACAGTATCCGAAGCCTCGCGGCCGATCTGTTTGGCAACGTCGATATGCCAAGCGCGATCATCGCCTCCGACAGCCTGATTGCGCTGGAACTGTTCAAGCTCGCCCGCGACAGCGGCATCGCCATGCCCGATGCGCTCTCACTGCTCACCTTTCACGACGCAACATGGACGGCGGTTACGACGCCGCCGGTCACGGTGGTGCGCCAGCCCGTCTATGAACTCGGCGAGGCCGCCGCACGGATGCTGATCGAGAGGCTAAAGGGCGTTGATGCCCCGCCGCGCCATCTGGTCCTGCCGACCGAACTGATCGAGCGGGGCTCGATTGCCCCGCCCTCACGCTGACCGAAATCCTGCTTAAAGGGCCGGACGCGTTAGACCAAGATGATCGCGCAGCGTGGAGCCACTATAGTCAGTGCGGAACAGCCCGCGCTCCTGCAGGATCGGCACGACCAGGTTGGTAAAATCTTCCAGACCTTCCGGGAAGAAGGGCGGCATGACATTGAAACCATCAGCCGCATGGCCCTCGAACCATTGTTGCATCCGGTCAGCGACTTCTTCGGGCGTGCCAAGCACGATGTGATGGCCGCGCCCGGCCGCCACCCGCAGCGCGAGCTGCCGGATCGTCAGATTTTCGCGGCGCGCGAGAGCGGTCAGCAGCTCGGCGCGGCTGCGCAATTGGTCGGAAATTGGTAGCTCCGGCAACGGGCCGTCCGGATCGTATTCGCCAAGGCTATGGCCGATACGTTCTTCCAGCAGCGGCATGGCGGCTTTCAACTCGGTCCATTGGTCGAGTTCCGCCAGCTTGTCGGCGGCTTCGCGCGCCGTGCGTCCGATGACAGGCAGGAAGCCGGGCATGACGGCGACATCGTCGGGATGACGGCCGAAGCCGGCAACACGGGTCTTCAGGCTCTTGTAGAAGGCCTGCGCTTCTTCAAGGCTCTGCTGGGCCGTAAAGACGACATCGGCGGTGCGGGCAGCAAGATCCTGCCCCGGCCCGGAAGAGCCGGCCTGGATCAGGATCGGATGGCCCTGCGGCGCACGCGGAATGTTGAGCGGCCCCTTGACCGAGAAATATTTGCCCTTGTGATCGAGAATATGCATCTTCGCCGGGTCGGCATAGACGCCGCTCTGCTTATCCTTGATGAAGGCATCGTCGTCCCAGCTGTCCCAGAGGCCGCGCACCACGTCAACGAATTCGCCTGCGACGGCATAACGCTCGTCATGCTCAGGATGAGACTTGGAAAAATTATTGGCGGTGCGGGCGTAGGATGTCGTGACGATGTTCCAGGCTGCCCGCCCGTGGCTGAGATGATCGATCGAGGAAAAGGCGCGGGCGATGTGATACGGCTCGCCATAGGTCGTCGACGCCGTGGCCGCGAGACCGATCTTGTCCGTCACGGTTGCGAGCGCGGCCAGAAGCGTCAGCGGCTCGAACCGGGCGATGGTCGAGGGATGCGCGTCGGTACCGCTGGTCAGGCCGTCGGCCAGGAACACCATGTCGAATTTGGCATCCTCAGCGATCTTAGAGACCCGGCGCAGCAGGTCGAAATTCTCGCTGCCGGCCTCGGCATGCGGATGGCGCCAGCCGGAAACGTGATGACCAGCCCCTTGCAGGAACAGGCCGAGGTGGATTTCTCTCTTGCGGGTCATGGCTCAGTCTTTCGTCATCTTTGGAATCAGGCGGGATGTTTACGTTCTATTCGGCCGAAGTTCCTGGCCTAGAAGCGCCAACAGCCGTTGCAGGCCGTCGCTGCTGCGCATGCTGCGGACCAGACTGGGGATCTCGGCGAAGGCGGCATTGGAGCCGGTGGTCTCGTCGAATTTTTCGGCGGGGTCAGCAAGACCCGGCAGGCCATCGAAGCGCCGCCGGATCGTCTCGCCGCTTGTCTTGACAATATCGAGGATAACAAAGCGAGTGGTTGGATCGCTCGACATCCGCGGAGCCGTCTCGTCATGGCGGCGGCTGGCGCGGCGAGCGAGCGCCATCAGCCGAGGCGACACCGGCCGCTCGTCAAAATGATCCAGCCTAAGCGCGCCGTCGATCAGGGCTGCGGAAAACACATATTCCGGGCTGAACCGCGCTTCGATGCCATTGCTCGGATGGGTGACGACAAGGGCGGCGTCGGCACCGGGCGGATAGGTGAAGGTAATGCTTTCGATCGCGTCCGCCTCGAGACCTTCCCGATGCAACTCGATGCCGAGCGAGGCGACCGGATGGCTGGCGGTGCAGCAGGGATAGGCCTTCAGCGTCAGCCCCGGAGACACGATTTGCCAGGGATCACCCCAATGCTCGAGAACGGCTTCGGGCCGCCCTGCCCCGAAGGCATAGGCGGAATGGAAACCAACGGGATTGTCGAGAAAGTCAGGTGCTCCGCCAAAGCCGGCCATCGCAAGCCGGGCGGCGAGCAGGCCGGAGCGCGCCGCCATGCCGGCGTGATAGGGTTTTGCGTCGAAGCCGAATTGCAGCCGCAGACCAGACGATTGCGTCGCGGCAAGGCCGAGAGCCACTGCCGTCTGTTCCGGCGTCGCTTGAATGAGATGGCAGATAGCTGCCGCAGCCCCGATGGGCCCAAGCGTGGCGGTGGCATGAAAGCCGTTTTCGTAATGGCGGGAGCCGAGCGAAAGGCCAAGCCGCGCCATCGCTTCGAGCCCGACAATATAGGCAGCAATCAGTGCCTCGGCGGTCAATGCTCGCTCGCTCGCCAGCGCCAGCAGGGCGGGGATAATCACCGTGGTCGGGTGACCGCGCACGCTTGAATGGACGTCATCATAATCAAGCACATGACCGGCATAGGCATTGACGACAGCGGCGGCGAGCGGGTCGGCGCGGCCAGCGCTGCCAATCAGGATCGCCTCCCCGGGTGCCTGCGCGCCAATGGCATGCGCAAGTAGGCCGGTGGTGCGGTCACTGGCACCAGCAATGGCACAGGCGAAAAAGTCGATGAGGGCATTGCGCGCCGCTGCCATGGCAGCGCTGTCCTTGGTCGGATCGGAGGCCAGGATAGCGCGGGCAAAGCCCTCGGTCAGCGGTGCGGCTATGGTGCTCGTCATGGAGTGCTCCTAGATACCTTCGCCGTCACGCACGGCGCCTCGGCCCGACAGGCCACCGACGAACTGGCGGATGCGCGGGTTGTCGCTGTCATGAAAAATTTGCTGCGGCGAGCCCTGGCCGACGATGCGGCCATTTTCGGTAAAGACCACCTTGTCGCTGATTTCCTCAGCAAAGCGCATTTCATGGGTAACGAGAATGCTGGTCATGCCCTCGCGGATCAGGTCGCGGATAACCCAGAGCACTTCGCCGACGGTTTCCGGGTCTAGCGCCGAGGTCACTTCATCGAACAGCACCAGTTCCGGCTTCATCGCCAATGCCCTGGCAATCGCGACACGCTGCTGTTGGCCACCGGAGAGCTGACCGGGATAGGCGTTGGCCTTGTCGGCCAGCCGCACCCGGTCGAGCAACTCGCGCGCGGTCTTTTCCGCCTCGGCGCGCGCCACGCCAAGGATGCGCACCGGGGCGATCACGATGTTGTCCAGCACGGTCAGGTGCGGAAACAGATTATACTGCTGGAACACGATGCCGACCCGCTTGCGCAGCGCGATCCGTTCGCTCTCGCGAGCCAATTGATCCACGCGTATGCCGGCTACGGTGATGCGGCCGCTCTGCGCCGTCACCAGCGCGTTGATGCAGCGCAGAATAGTGGATTTTCCGGAGCCGGAGGGGCCGATGATCGACACCGCATCGCCCTTGTTGATCGTGAGATCGATGCCTTTCAGCACCTGCGTCTGACCGAAGGACAGGTGTACGTCTTCCAATCGAACGATGGGGTCGTCGGTACTGGTGTTCATCATATCAATCCTCAGGCCTGTTTGAACCGCCGCTCCAGCCGGCGGGTCAGGCGGCCGATCGGGTAGCACAGTGCAAAAAAGGCAGCCATCACCACGACATAGGCAATGACGGTGAAATCAAGCCGACGCACGGCAGTGCTGGCATCGGTGGCGGCATGCAGCAATTCATGAACGCCGACTAGAGAGGCAAGCGAGGTGCCCATGGTGATCGAAGCCAGCACATTCATCCAGGGCGGCAGCGACCGGCGCAGGCATTGCGGCAGAATGATCCAGCGCAGTGCCTGGAAGCGGGAAAAGCCCAGCCCCTGCGCCGCCTCCCATTGCGCCGTCGGAATGGAGAGAATGGCGCCACGGGTAATTTCGGCGATATAGGCACTGGCGGGAATGGCAAGCCCGACCGTCGCCTTCACCCAATCCGGAAATTCAAGATAATTGCCGAACACCACGATCTCGAACGGGAAGATATAAGTCGTGGCAAAGATCAGCACGAGATGCGGTGCGTTGCGAAACACCTGCACGTAAAGGCCTGCCGGATAGCGCAGCAGCCGGTAGGGCGCCATCTTGAGAATGCCGAGTACGACACCCAGCAGGCTCCCCAGAACCATAGCGGTCAGCGCTATCAGGATGTTCATCGCAAAACCCGAGGCGAGATAGGGCAGCCATTGCAAAAGCTCGCGACCGAGCGAAAGATCGGCCAAAGCCCAGGCAAGGATCGCCAACGGCAGCAAGACAAAAGCGGCAAAGCGCAGGCTTGCACCGGCCAAGTTTCTATTTTGAGAAGCGACCACCGTCATATCCCATATCCCGGAATGGCGAGCCGGCGCTCAACCCACAGGCCGATGCGGGCAACGGCCATGTTTATCAGGCTAAAGAAGGCCAGGATGACGATCATCAGTTCCACGACATTGTCGCGTTGGGTCCAGACCATGATCGAGGCATAGGTAATTTCGCTGACCGCAATCGCATTGCCCACCGTCGTCAGCTTAACCAGGTTGATCAGGTTGTTGACCAGCGCCGGCAGCGAGGCACGCAACGCCAGCGGCACCTCGACATAAGCCAGGATCTGGAACCGGCTGAAACCCATGCCGCGCGCGGCCTCGACGGTCGCTGACGGCACGGACTCGATGCCGGCGCGGATCGCTTCCGCGTGCAGGGCAGCGACATGCAGACCGACCACCGCCACCACCCAAAAGAAGGGAGAAAGCGGATTGTTCTGCGCACCACCGACCAGATTGGAAACCACCGTGTTCAACACCAGGAAGCTGAACATCAGTTGCACCAGCGTCGGGGTATTGCGGGTTACCTCGACAAAGGCCCGCACCGGCACTGAGAGCCAGGCCTTGCCCGAGGTTAGGCACGCCGCAAACAGCAGACCGAAGACGAGGCTGACGGGAATCAGCAACGCGACGAGATAAAGCGTGGTGATGAAGCCATCACGCCAGATCTGCGCCTCGTAGCCGCCCGATAGAAACTGGTAATTGAGGCCGATCCTGTCCGTCAAACGAACGAACAGGTCGATCAGGTTGGTATCCTGCATGTCTTTCTACCGCACTGTGCGCCTATTTGGCTGATGACAGCGACTTTTGCTCCTGCTGAAGGAAATCGGTGTTGAGCAGCCGGTTGGCCGTCGCGAATTCCAGGATCTTCCCGGAAGCGTGAAGTTTCTTCATGCTGTTGTCGAGCGCGGCCTGCGTATCCTTCTCGCCCTTGCGCAACCAGATGACGGAATCCGATGGCACCAGTTCGGTCGGGAAAGGAATGGCATAGTCCTTCCACTCGTCCGGCCGATCCTGCAACAGCAGGCCAACGGTCGCGCCGACATGAACGGCGGCCACGCAATTGCCGCCCTGCAGCGCCAGCAGCGATTCCGGCTGGCTCGGCAGCCCCTTTACGACAGCGCCATACTGTTCGATCAGCGGCTGAGTGTAATTGGAGCCCTGGGAAACGCAGACCGGCTTGCCCTTCAGGTCCGTCCAATCCTTCAGTCCGCTATCCTTGCGCACCACGGCGGCACCGCCGCTGCGGTCATAGGGCGTCGGCACATAATCCAGCACCTTCGCCCGGTCATCAGTATATTGCATATTGGCGATCAGGATATCGACCTTGCCCTGTTGCAGAAACTGAACCCGGTTCGGCGGGGTCACCGTCACGGTTTCCAGCTTGACGCCGAGATCCTCGGCGAGGGCCTTGGCCAGATCGACATTGAAGCCCTTCTGCTCCTGGCTCTTCGGATCGATATAGCCAAACGGAGCGCCAGACAGGATCACGCCAACCGTCAACTTGCCACGTCCCTTGATCCGGTCGAGGGTTGCATCCGCGAAGGCCTGACCGGCGGCAAGGACGGAAAGAGACATCGCGAGCCCGAAGACCGTACGGGCAGTTCTGGTGGACAGCATGGCAAGCTCCTTGTTCTTAACGGTCGCAGGGCCGCGTCCGGGTCCACTTAAGGAACCAGTCGCAGCCATCGGTAGACGTGAGGCAGGCGCGCAAATTTCGACGATACGCGCCATAGATGATATAAATAGCCTATTCAATGATGATGACAATCTCGAGCGACAGCGTTTCGCCCTAACCTCTTTAGTAGGATTGTCGTTCCGCAAAACATCAAGCTGATGGTTTTTTCCTTCAGTATCCTAAAATACGCCGCGCTTGTTTACGTGCACGCCGATGGCGACTGCCCGGTGCCAAGACGTGCAAAGTGGTAAATTCATCAGACCCATTTTCGCACGACCATTGAACAGAGTTGAATGGCGGCTAAATTCATCATACATATATGTGCAAGCAGGTGCGGGACATGATTTGCGCAGCCCGCGGAACGCAAACAGGATGGACCCGCTTGACCGGTCGAATGACATCGCGCGCCAAGGGCGCAGGCTCTCTGGTGGCACAAGTCAGCGAGCGGCTGCGCAAGGATATTCTCGATGGCGTCTATGCGCCCGGAGCGCGGCTTCCAAGCGAGCTGGAACTGACCGAAGCACACGGCGTCAGCCGTACCGTGATACGCGAAGCGGTCACCGGTTTGCGCTATGACGGCTTGGTGGAAGTGCGCCAAGGCGCCGGTATTTTCGTCCTTGATCATCAATCGCGTGCCACGCCGCCGAAGCTGGATCGGGCGCGGTTGTCATCCGATCTAGAAGTGCTGGAAATCCGCACACCGCTGGAGATCGAGGCAGCAGGTCTTGCTGCACTACGGCGCTCGCCTGCCCAGGAAGAAGCAATCTTCGACTGTCACGCCAAGGTGCTGGAATGTATCGAGGCAGACCAGTCGATCCGGCTCGCGGACTTCGCCTTGCACAAGGCTATCGCGGCTGCCACCAACAATCCGCTTTTTACCCAATTCCTCGACATGCATGGCGCGGCGGCCATTCCACAGTCGAAGACCGTTGCCGACAACCGCACTGCAGAGCAGACGGCTTATCGCCGCCTGATCCACAGGGAGCATCAGGCGGTTGTCGTGGCGATTTCCGATGGCGATGAAAAGGCGGCACGATCAGCCATGCAGGAGCACCTGCGCGGCAGCCAGTTGCGCTACCGCGACCTGCTGCGCGATCTGCGCGGTCTTGGTAGCGACGCCTGAACGGGCCACTTCAAGCCTCGATACCCCAGACTTCGATTTGCGTCAGCGCCGGATAGGGTGATGGATCATCCGCCTTGATCAGCCGATGCAGCTTGACCCATTCGGTGATGATTGCTGGAAAGCGGAAGGATTGGCCCCGGTCGGTCTTGTCGAGCACCAGTTCCTGCGTTTCGCCATTGGAAAAGCTGAGACTTGCAGCCTGCCACCAGGCGTCGTGGGGAAAATCAGCCCGCAGATAAAGCACGACTTCATCGACTGTGACCAGCCGGCCGAAGTCCACGGTCAGTGCTGCATCCGGGTCACGATTGATACCCCAGCTGGTAAAGGGCCAGTGACCATGGCCGGCATTTGCCTTCTCGCCGTCGATTGCGGTGCGGGCGGCAAATGCCGCCTCGCCGCGGGTCTCGGCGCTGGCGAAGGCATGAGGAAAAGCGGCACCGGCACCAAGCCCGTCATGGGTCGAACCATCCCAGGGATTGAGGGCCAGATTACGCCGTGCAGCAACCTCCTCCGGCCGCGCCTGGGCAACGAAAAGCCGATGCAGATCCCCCTGAAAGGCATGGGGCGGATAGGCTTTGCGCCTGCTGTCAAAGGGTATCGAAAAGCTGAACTGACCCTGCGGCAGATAGACGAGCGCCGGCGTCATCGCTGCATCAAGCGCCAGGCGCACATGGCCAGCGGCAGAGAGTTCCACCTGCAGCCGATCGCCTTCGCGATAGGCGTCGCGATAAACCAACCAGGCTTCTTCCTCGCCATGGACTTGCGCCAGACAGCGCCCGTCCGCATGGGTTACGCCAAGCGTTACCTGCATATCCTCTCTCCTCACATGATCTTCAGGACCAGCCGCCCTACCTCAAGCGGTAACAGGATGCGGAAAATCCGCTCCGGCCAGGCCTGACGCAGCCTTGCATCCTCGATGGTGATCGGCTCGACCACCGGCGCACCCGCGCCGGAGATCTCGATGGAGCCAAGTCCGTCAAATATCAGCTTCCCCGCCTCTGCCATGGGTTCGACCACAGTCATGAGCGAGAGCACAGCTTTTGCGTCACCGTCATGCACGTCGACGAGCTCGACATGGCTGCCGCGCACGAGCCTGATGGTGCGGTGATAGGATCGCAGCTTTGCCGCCGCCGGATAGGCACCAGCCAATTCGAAGGATATTTCGGCCTCGCCTTCGTCAAACCGGGTTCCAATGGCGCGGGCGCGGAATGCCTCGCCATCCTGCTGCTGCACGCCGTCAAACGTCGGGAGATTGTGATAGGCCGACTGCATCGTCCAGATCTCGTAGCGACGCGGCGAAAATGTCTTGGCAGTATAGGTCTCGACGCCGACATCGATCAGAAACGGCTTCCCATCCTTGTAAAGCGTCAGGCTGCCGACATCGTTGTGATTGTGACCTTCGCCATTATGGCCGCACTTGACCGCGAGATCGAAATGACAGTCCCGCGCCACAAACAGACCGATACCGGGATAGAATATATCGCGTTTTGTTTGGTGAACTTTCGCCTCGTCCGCCAAATCAGGCAGGGTGGTCGCGGCAAGCAGCCGATACCAGAGGTTCCACTCCTTCGACAAAAGCGGATCGGCTGCGCGGCGGATATCGGCTGCCGCAAAGTCCATCAGATCTTCAGAGCCGACGGCCCGGCCGAACAAATATTCCCTGATGCTGCAGGGATCGAGCACGGCAGATGAATCGGCGAAATTGAAATAGATCCCATCAGACACATGCATATGGCTGATATACTCAGCCATGTTGCGGATCTTCGGCTCACTCCACAGTGCCTCGCAAAGCCCCGGCGCCACCTGATCGAGAACCGTCATGGCGCCAAACAGGCAGAGCGCCGCGTGACGATAATAGAGCACGCCCTCCTCGCAGGCCCCGTCCTCGGCATAGTCCTTCAGAAACGCATCGAGACTGGAGAGCGCCTTGACCAGCACGGCACGGCGGGTTTCCTGCGAAGTCGGCAGGGTGAAGGTTGCAATCAGCACATTCTGGGTGATCCAGGCGGTCCAATTGTTCATCCGCTCGTCACCGGCGCCCATCCACCAGAAATGCCTGTTCAAATAGGGATTGATCAGCCGATGCTCGATCTCCCGCTCGATCCGGCCCGGCAGACGCGGGTCGACTGCCGCGAATTTGGCGCGCATCAGCCAGAGCAGCACCGCGAGATTGGCCGAGGTCTCAGCCGAAAACAGATCCACCACGGGATCATCAGGATCAGGCAGCGGCAGCCGGGCGCCGCCACGGCCATAGGCATTATGGGCGGGCAATTGCCAGCCGCTTTCCTCACAGATCAGCAAGGCCCCATCAATGATCGCATTGACAAAACCGCCCTTGTCTTCGAGGCATTCCGCCAACACCAGATCGTTGAGCATCAGGCGACGCCGAAAATAGAGCGCTTCGAATTCGGATCGGTTACCGCTCAGCGTATACTGCCGGTAATCCGAGGCAAGAATCTGCGGCCAACTGGCCTGCAATGCGCCGCGCCCTGCCTCGACAAGACCAAGGCATCGCGCCTCCCCCAGCCGCCGGAGCTTGGGAGCCAGCCCGTCGCTCTTCACGGGGTGAAAATCGCCCAGATATTCAGGCAGACTGCCAATGATTTCGCTGAACACGCCTCGCTCCCGTGCCGGGCCACAGCATGCCGGCCCAGAGTCGCTATCATACCTATTTCTGATTTTCCAGAAATTTGTATGATGACATCGTAATTTGTTTGACCAATATCGGATATATGCTATTCAACGACAGGGAGGCGGATGCTGGAGGAGCAGCTCTGCCAGCTGACGTCCCACGAAAAGACGTCAGGTGCGGCGGACACATGCGGGAGGATCGCGGATGGACATCGTCAGACCGGCATTACCTGACAGTCGCGGCTCTGCGCTGACAAGGCGCAAGGTCCGGGTGCTGTCGAAGCGCCGGCGGCGGATCGAAAATGCGCTGGTCGCCTACTCGTTCATTGCTCCGAACTTTCTTGGCTTTGCAGTCTTCACGCTCGGCCCGATCCTGTTTGCCTTCGCCTTGGCCTTCATGCATTGGGACGGCTCCAATCCGATCACCTTTGCCGGGCTGGACAATTTTTGGCGCCTGTTTCAGGACAAGGCCTTTATCGCCGCCTTCTGGAACACCGTCATCTATACGGTGGTCTCCGTGCCGATCACGCTTGCCTGCGCGCTCGGGCTTGCGATCCTGCTTAACCAGAAAATCTGGGGCCGCGATTTCTTCCGCACCGCGATGTTCTTTCCCTATGTCGCCTCGCTGGTGGCGGTCGCCGTCGTCTGGAACATGCTGTTCAACCCCGAAATGGGGCCCGTCAACATGCTGCTCTACACGCTGGGCCTCGACCCCGCCGACATGCCGGGCTGGGCTGCCGACCGGCATTGGGCGATGGTCACGGTCATCCTGTTCGGCGTCTGGAAGAGCATGGGCTATTACATGGTCATCTATCTTGCCGGGTTGCAGGGCATCAACGGCGAGCTTTACGAAGCGGCCGGCCTCGACGGCGCCAATGCCTGGCAGAAATTCCGGCATGTCACCGTGCCGCAGCTGGCGCCGACCACGTTTTTCGTGACCGTCATGCTGACCATCCAGTCCTTCAAGGTCTTCGACCAGGTCTATATGATCACGCAAGGCGGGCCCGGAACCTCGACGCTGGTGCTGGTCTATCACATCTACAACGAGGCTTTCATCTCCTGGGATCTCGGCTATTCCAGCATGATAGCGCTGGTGCTGTTCTTCCTGGTGCTGGCTGTGACCGTCGTTCAATTCCGCCGCCAGAGGGAGGATTAAGCGATGCGCATCGCCGGCCGCAAAATTCCGCTCTCGACTATTGCCGTCTATGTCACGGTGATTGCCGTCACCGTCATCATGCTTTTGCCCTTCGCCTGGATGCTGTCGGCCTCGCTGAAGCTCGATCGCGACGTCTTCGTCTTTCCAATCGAGTGGATACCGGCCCATCCACGCTGGCAGAACTATGTGGATATCTGGACCAAGATCCCGCTGGCGCTGTTCATCTACAACACCTCGAAGCTGACGATCATCGTCACCATCATGCAATTGCTGACATCGAGCTTTGCGGCCTATGCCTTCGCCAAGCTGCATTTCCCGTTCAAGAACGCGCTGTTCCTCGGCTATATCGCCACCATCGCCATGCCCTGGCAGGTTTATATGGTGCCGCAATTCCTGCTGATGCGGGAGTTTGGGCTGAACAACACCCATCTGGCCCTGATCTGCCTCCAGGCCTTCACTGCCTTCGGCGTCTTCCTGATGCGGCAGTTCTACATGTCGATCCCGACTGAACTCTGCGAAGCGGCCCGCATCGACGGCATGAACGAGTACCAGATCTGGGCCAAAATCATGCTGCCGCTGTCGAAGCCTGCCCTGTCGACGCTGACCATCTTCACCTTCGTCACCACCTGGAACGACTTCCTGGGGCCGATGATCTATCTGACCAAGACCGAATTGAAGACCATCCAGATCGGGCTTCGCATGTTTATCTCGCAATATTCCGCCGAATACGGACTGATCATGGCGGCCTCCGTCGTGGCGCTCATTCCTGTTCTCATCGTGTTTCTCTCCTTGCAGCGCTTCTTTGTCGAAGGCGTCGCATCCTCAGGTCTGAAGGGATAACCGGATGATCACCCTGCCCGAGAACGCCCCGCAGCCGATCACCGACGAGGAAGTGCGCCAGGCGCTCGACTTCGCCACCGCCCAGGTCCGCCGCAATCTGCCGGACTTTACCTATAAAGCGCAGAACCATTCGAGTGTGGGCAATGTCTATCCGGCGGTCGACAACACACAATGGACGGCAGGCTTCTGGCCGGGTGAAATCTGGCTCGCTTATGAGCATTCCGGCGACAAGCTGTTTCAATACGCCGCGCAAATCCAGGTACAGAGCTTTCTGCACCGGATCGAAAACCGGATCGAAACCGACCATCACGACATGGGCTTCCTCTATTCGCCCTCCTGCATTGCCGCCTGGAAGCTGGTGGGCGACGAGGACGGACGGCGGGCGGCGTTGCTGGCGGCCGACCAGTTGCTGGAGCGCTACCAGCCGGTCGGTCAATTCATCCAGGCGTGGGGTCGCAAGGACAATCCCGGCGAATATCGCTATATCATCGACTGCCTGCTGAACCTGCCGCTGCTCTACTGGGCCGCCCGCGAAACCGGCGAGGATCGCTACCGTCAGATCGCCCTCATCCACGCGCGCACGACGCTTGCCCATTCCATCCGGCCTGACAATTCGACCTATCACACCTTCTACATGGACCCGCAGACCGGCGGGCCGGTGCGCGGCGTGACCAAACAGGGCTATAGCGACGACAGTTTCTGGGCGCGTGGCCAGGCCTGGGGCATAGCAGGCATGGCGCTGTCGTATCGCTACGAGCGCATCGACGATTATCGCGACACATTCGAGCGCTTGCTCGACTTTTATCTCAAGCGCCTGCCGCAGGATCTTGTGCCGGTCTGGGACCTGGTCTTTTCAGAGCAGGATGGCGAACCGCGCGACAGTTCGTCTGCCTCCATCGTTGCCTGCGGGCTTCTGGAAATGGCTGATATCGTCGAGGGCGAGGACGCTGCCCGCTACCGCGATCTGGCGCAGCGGATGGTGAAGAGCCTGGCCGAGCATTATGCCGTCAAGGACCATGCGGTCTCCAACGGTCTTGTGCTGCACGGCACTTATTCGAAGAAGACCCCGCACAACACATGCCGCGGCGAAGGCGTCGATGAATGCGTCTCCTGGGGCGACTATTATTACATGGAAGCCCTGACGCGCCTGTCGCGCGTCTGGTCTTCCTACTGGTGATCCGAGGGGAATATGGCAAGCATATCGCTCAACAAACTCAACAAGACCTTCGGCGCCCTCAAAGTGGTGCACGATATCGACCTCGACATCGCCGATAAGGAATTTGTCGTGCTGGTCGGCCCGTCCGGTTGCGGCAAGTCGACAACGCTGCGAATGATCGCCGGGCTCGAAGAAATCTCCGGCGGCGAGTTGCGGATCGGCGCCGACCTGATGAACGACGTGCCGTCAAAGGACCGCGACATCGCCATGGTCTTTCAGAATTACGCGCTCTATCCGCATATGACCGTCTACAAGAACATGGCCTTCGGGCTGGAACTGCGCAAGGCGCCGCGCGATCTGATCGAGACCAAGGTGCAGGAAGCCGCCAAGATCCTCGACATCACCCATCTCCTCAACCGCAAACCAAAAGCGCTTTCGGGTGGCCAGCGGCAGCGCGTGGCGCTTGGCCGCGCCATGGTGCGCAATCCCGAGGTCTTCCTGCTGGACGAGCCGCTGTCCAATCTCGACGCCAAGCTGCGCGGCACCATGCGGGCGGAAATTTCCAAGCTACACAAGCGGCTGAATGCCACCTTCATCTACGTCACCCATGATCAGGTCGAAGCCATGACCATGGCGGATCGGATCGTTGTGATGAAAGACGGCCATATCCAGCAGGTGGACACGCCGCAAAATCTCTATGACCGCCCTGTCAACATGTTCGTAGCCGGCTTCATCGGTGCGCCGCAGATGAACATGCTGCCGTCGACGATCCAGCGGCAAGGCACCGGCTTCGTCGCTGTCTTCGACGGCCAGACCCTGCCACTGCCGCCCTCCTTCGACGCCCACCGTCTCGAACCCTATGTGGATCGCCAGATCGTCGTCGGCATCCGGCCGGAAAACTTCCATGAATATGTCCCAGCCGATATCGACCCCGCCCACACCGCCCCCTTCGAAGCGCGGATGGAACTGGCGGAGCCGATGGGCTCGGAAGTGCATCTGAACCTTTTAGCCGGCGACCGGCCCATGATTGCCCGTGTCTCGCCACGCTTCAAATCTGCGGTTGGCGACCAGGTGCGGCTGATCGTCGACATGACCCATGCGCAGCTTTTCGACCCTGAAACCGAGCGGTCTATCCTGCTTTAACCGCGAAAGGCACGTGCCATGCAATGGCTGGAAGCGATGTGGAGCAGGGAAGGAAAGGGCATCCCGAAGGATGCCCCCAAGCGCCAGGGGCTTGCGCTCTTCATCGAAATCATCGCTCGCGAATTCTTTGAACTCGTCAAGCTGAACCTGCTGTTTCTGGCAAGCGCCCTGCCGCTCATCACCCTTCCCGCCGCCGTCTTTGCCAGTGCCAGCATCTGCCGGATGATGGTCGAGGACCGAAATGTCTATCTGCTGCGCGATTATCTGGAGGCTATGAGGGCTCACGCCTTGCGAGCCACCGTCTGGGGCCTGGCCTCCGGCCTCGCGCTGTGGATCTGTGTGGAGGCCATCCTCACCTACGGCGCAAAGAGCCATGAAAGCCTCATCTACGCCGTGCCGCTCGCCGTCAGCTTGCTCGCGACAGGCTTTATCGGTCTCTGCTCGGCGCATTTCGTCGTGCTTTCGGTGATGAGCCGGCGCAAGGCGCTCACCATTCTAAAGCTGTCTGCTCTGGCGACATTGGCGCGGCCGCTGCCGGTCCTTGCCGCGCTTGGCTTTGCCGCCAGCCTCTGGCTGCTGCATGTGCTGTTTTATCCAATCTCGGTCTTCATGCCCGTGACGATCAACATCTCGCTCGGCCTGTTCGCCCTCAGCTTTGCCGCTGACAAGGCGGCGCGAATGGTTCTGGGCGGCATCGACAAGAATGCTACCGAAAGCGCGGGAGGCGCTTTCCTCTGAAAAACAAAGGCCTGTGAAAAGGCAAGGGAAGGAGAACGGAATGTATAGAGGCAAATTAGCAAGAGCGCTGGTTTCGGCCGCAGCAGCGATCAGCATAACGGTGGCGCTGGGCGGGACCGTCTTTGCAGAGGAGACGGGGCCGGTCACGCTGAAATGGGCGCTCTGGGATCTTGACAAGGTCGCCTATTACAAGCCGTTGATAACAGCCTATCAGGGCAAGCATCCCAATGTGACGATCGAGCCGCTCGATCTCGGCTCCCAGGACTATACCCAGATGATCGCCACCCAGCTGACCGGCGGGGCGAAGGACATCGACGTCGTCACCATCAAGGACGTCCCGGGCTATGCGACGCTGGTCAAGGCCGGATCGGTTGGCGATCTCTCGGGCTTCATTGCCGAACAGAAGATCGACAAGGCTGGCTATGGCGGACTGATCGAGGAGTTGACGCTCGACAACAAGGTCTATGCCCTGCCCTTCCGCTCCGACATCTGGGTCGTCTACTACAACAAGGATATTTTCGACAAGGCGAAGCAGCCATATCCGACCAATGACATGACCTGGGCGGATTTCGACCGGACCGCCGAGGCGCTGAAAGGCGGCATGGGCGTCAACAAGACCTATGGCGCATTGCTGCATACCTGGCGTTCCACCGTGCAGCTTCCCGGCATAATGGATGGCAAGCACACGCTGGTCGGCGGCGATTATGCCTTCCTGAAGCCCTGGTACGAACGGGCGCTGAAACTGCAGAAAGACGGAGCCATTCCCTCATACGCTTCGCTGAAGACCTCCAACACCCATTATTCGGCGCTGTTCTTCAACGGCACGGTCGGCATGCTGCCGATGGGCACATGGTTCGTCGGCACCCAGATCGCCAAGGTCAAGTCTGGCGAATCCAAGAGCAAGAATTGGGGCATCGTCAAATTCCCGCATCCGGAAGGTGTAGCCGCCGGAACGACAGCGGCGCAGATCGCCGCGCTTTCCGTCAACAGCAATTCCGCCCACAAGGATACGGCTCTCGACTTCATCAAGTTCGTGACCGGGCCGGAAGGGGCGGCCATCATCGCCGATACCGGAACACTGCCCGCATTGCGCAACGATGGTGTCACGGCAAAAATTGCAGCACTGCCAGGCTTCCCGCAGGACGAGAACAGCAAGGCGGCCCTGAGCGCGCAAAAGTCCTATCTGGAAATGGCTGTTAATCCCAATGCCGCCAAGATCGAGGTCGTGCTGAACCGGGTGCATGACGCCATCATGACCGACAACGAGTCGATCGATGACGGGCTGAAAGACATGGATGACGGTGTGAAAGCCATCAAGTAAGCGCCAGCAACCAAGGCCGCAGATGCTTCAGCCCTGCGGCCTCATTTTATGACCTCTTTGATGGATAAGACTGTGGTTTACGATCCCGCCAAAGCCAATCCCCTGCACGGCAATCCGCTTTTGAGTCGCGACGACGTCGAAAGGGCCGTGCTCGACCTGTTCAATCCGCTGCTGCCCTATTTCTCGGAAAGCGGTGCGAGGGTCAGGCTTGGCGCGGCTGGCGCGATCTTCGACCATGCGGCGGCCGATCTGGAGGGCTTTGCGCGACCGCTCTGGGGCATCGTGCCCTTTGCCGCCGGTGGTGGCAATTTCCCGCACTGGGATATCTACCGGCGCGGCCTTGCCAACGGCACAAACCCTGATCATCCCGACTACTGGGGCGATGTCGCAGATCGCAACCAGCGGCTGGTCGAACTCGCGGCGATCGGCCTTGCGGTTGCCATGGTGCCTGAACATATCTGGGACCCGCTGGACAACAAGGCGAAATCCGGCATTGGTGCCTATCTCCTGCGCGCCCGCGAGCGGGACTATGTCGACAATAACTGGAAATTCTTTCGCGTTCTGGTCGATCTCGGCCTGGAGCGGGTCGGCATTGCTTTCGACCACAGCAAGACCGAAGCGTATCTCGACGAAATCGAGGCCTTCGACATCGGTGGCGGCTGGTATCGCGACGGACCGGTGCGGCGCGCCGACCATTACATTCCCTTCGCGATGCATTTCTACGGCCTGATTTATACGGTTTTGGCCAAGGGTGATGACGCCCGAAAGGCGCGGCTGCGGCAAAGGGCGCAAGAGTTTACCGCCGATATCCGCCACTGGTTTGGGGCCGACGGTGCAGCGCTTGCCTATGGGCGCAGCCAGACCTATCGCTTTGCCGCAGGCGGCTTTTGGGGTGCGCTTGCGCTTGCCGATCTCGACGCTCTGCCTTGGGGCGAGATCAAGGGCTATTACCTGCGCCATCTGCGCTGGTGGTCTAGGTGGCCGATTGCCGATCGTGATGGCGTGCTATCGGTTGGCTACGGCTATCCCAACCTGCTGATGAGTGAGAGCTACAACTCACCGGGATCGCCCTATTGGGCGATGAAAGTCTTCCTGCCGCTCGCGCTCGGAGCCGATCATCCCTTCTGGCAGGCAGAGGAGATCGAGGCGCCCATCTTCGATGAGCCAATTGCCCTGGAAAAACCGGGCATGGTTGCCATGCACACATCAGGCAACACAGTCATTCTGGCTTCAGGCCAGGAGCATGACAAGATGCGCGGCTCCCACGAGAAGTACTCGAAATTCGCCTATTCCACCCGCTACGCCTTCAATATCGAGGCCAATGACCGGCATTTCGATGCCGCTGGCTTCGACAATATGCTGGGGCTGTCGGATGACGGCGTGCATTTCAGAATGCGCGAGACGCTCGAAGAGGCGATGATTGTTGCGGACCGGCTCTATTCACGCTGGAAGCCGTGGCCGGACGTGACGGTCGAGACCTGGCTGATCCCCGCCAACCCCTGGCACATCCGCGTGCATCGCTTAGTGACGCCGCGAAGCCTGATGACCACAGAAGGCGGTTTTGCCATTAGCCGGGCCGATTTCGGCAGAGATCGTCAGGAGGAAGGTCCAGGCCGCGCCACCTGGCTTGGCCAGACCGATGTCAGCACCATCCTCGACCTTTCGGAAACGCCCCGTGACGGCCGGGCTCATGCCGCGATTGCCAATACCAACCTTCTGCATGCCAGAGCCATCCTGCCGCAATTGCGGGCGACGCTTTCCGCTGGCGAGACGGTGCTGATAACTGCGGTTCTTGCCCTGCCGCTCGGAGGCGACGCAGACAAGGCGCTCGCCGCCCCGCCAAGCCGTCCGGATCTCGCGTCTCTCGAACGCCTGTTTCGCGATGAAGGCCGACGGATTGCCGTCTTCGACTTAACTTGAGACGGCGTCGATGACAGATGCGCGCGACAGCAGTGATCCCGAGGAGGACGCGGCCTTGGCTGCGCTGCATCGCAGCCGGCTCGATTTCCTGACCTGGGAGCGCAAGGCTGAAGACATTGACAGTCCGGAGCATCAGGCACGGCTACGCCGGCTTGCCGCCTATGCCAGAGCAAGCATCGCGCCCGGTGCCTATATTGCAGACAAAGCCGAGATCCATACCGATCGCCTGGTGATGGGAAAAGGCTCATGGATTGCGGGCTATGCCCTGGTGCGCGGCGATATCGAGCTTGGCGGCGATGTATCGATCAATGCCTATACGTGCCTGTCCGGGCGCGTCAGGATTGGCAATGGCGTGCGGATCGCCTCGCATGTCAGCATCGTCGGCTTCAACCACGGCTTCGATGATTTGGACACGCCCATCCACCGCCAGCCTCTGACCACGCTTGGCATCGAGATCGGCGACAATGTCTGGATTGGCGCCAATGCAACCATCGTCGACGGCGTGCGGATCGGCCGCGATGCGATCATCGCAGCCGGTGCTGTCGTCTCACGGGACATTCCAGCCGGTGCGATTGCCGGTGGCGTGCCTGCCCGGGTGATCCGCATGCGGGGAAGCGCTAAAACCACGCGCAAAGACGAGGTGCAGCGGGCGCTCAGACCGCTTGATGCCGCAGCCAGTGCGGAGTGGCGAACGGTCCTCGATCATCACTGCCAAGGCGGAGATTTCCTCTCACCTGACGCTAGCGGTGAGTCCATACCTGCCATCCGCCATCTCTGCGACGCTATCGAAATCGCCGCCGCTTTTGGCGATGCCGGATCGCTGTTCGATGACAAGACCGTGGCGCGGCTGCAAGCCGTGCAGGACGAGGAAACCGGCCTGTTTCCAGATCCGCATCGCGTCCCGCTTACACCACTCCAGACAGACCCGATTGCGCTCTACAATGTGCTGGCCGTTGGCTACGCACTCGAATGTCTTGGAGCCAAACCCCTCCATCCCTTCCGCTTCGTGGAAGAGTTGGACGCTCCGGCGCTAGTCGCCTGGCTGCAGGCGCTGCCTTGGAGGTCGCGGGCCTGGTACAGCGGCGCAACGGTCGATGCCATCGCCACCGCGCTCTATTTCAGCAAGCGTTATTTTGCAGGCGGCGATAACCGGCATGCTCTGTTTGGCTGGCTCAGTGAGGCCTGCGACCAGAAAACCGGCCTCTGGGGAGCCGCCACCGAGGATCAGGGCCTACTGCAACCGGTCAACGGTTTTTATCGGCTAACCCGAGGTTCCTACGCTCAGTTTGGCAGGCCGGTGCCATATCCTGCGGTGACCATCGATTCCATCATGGCCCATTACCGGGCGTATGACGGCTTTCAAGCTCAGCATTTCAACGCCTGCAACCTGCTCGACACCATCCATCCGCTGCTGCTTTGCCTGCAGCAGACGGATCATCGCCGGCCGGAAGCCATGGCTGTCGCCGAAGACCTTATTATCAGGCTATCAAGCCGCTGGCACACCGGCCGCGGCTTCGCCTTTGCCGATGGCCAGGCGCCCGGATTGCAGGGCACGGAAATGTGGCTCTCTACACTGTGGCTCGCGGCAAAGCTTCTCGGCCACGAGGACGTGCTGTCCTTTTCTCCCAAAGGCGTTCACCGGTTTAACCAGGCCTGACGCCAGACGGCTATAACGCCCGGCGCACAAGGCTGTCGCTCGAGATTTCGCCAATCGAGCGCGCACCCGTCAGCGTCATCGCCACCCGCATTTCCTTGGCGAACAGGTCGAGAAGATTTTCCACCCCGGCCTGGCCGGCTGCTGCCAGCGCATAGACGAAGGCGCGGCCGATCAGCACGCCATCAGCGCCTTGGGCAATCATTCTGACGACATCGAGGCCAGATCGGATGCCGGAATCTGTGAGGATCGTCAGATCGGATTTCACCGCATCAGCAATCGCCGGCAGCGCCCGGGCGGAAGATAGAACGCCATCCAGCTGACGGCCGCCATGGTTGGAAACGATGATGCCATCAGCGCCGAAGCGCACGGCATCCTTCGCATCCTCAGGGTCGAGAATGCCCTTGATGATCATCGGTCCCTTCCAGAACTCCCTGATCCATTCGAGATCCTTCCAGGCGATGGACGGGTCGAAATTCTCACCCAGCCAGCCGACATAATCCGCAAGGTTGGTCTTCTGCTGTCGATAGGCCGAGACATTGCCGAGATCATGCGGCCTGCCCAGCAAGCCGACATCGACGGCCCAGGCGGGATGGGTCATCGCCTGGAGGATACGGCGGAACGGCGCATTGGGGCCAGACATGCCGGAATGAGCGTCGCGGTAGCGGGCGCCGGGCACGGGCATATCGACGGTGAAGACCAGTTTGCGGATGCCGGCCGCCCAGGCCCGCTCCAACGCATTTTTCATAAAACCACGGTCGCGCAGCACGTAAAGCTGGAACCAGATCGGCCTGTTGACGGCGCCCTGCACTTCCTCGATCGGGCAGACCGATACGGTCGACAGGGTCAGCGATATGCCCTTTTTCTCCGCCGCCCGCGCTGCCTGCACTTCGCCGCGCCGGGCATACATGCCCGTCAGCCCAACCGGGGCAAGAATGACGGGCATGGCGAGCTTTTCATCGAAAAGCGTCGTGGATATATCGACATCGCCGACGCCCTTCAGCACCCGCTGGCGCAGCGCCAGGTCGGAGAGATCGTCGACATTGCGACGCATCGTGTGCTCGCTATAGGCACCGCCATCGATGTAGTGAAACAGAAAGGGCGGCAGACGGCGGCGGGCCGCCTCGCGGTAATCGGTCGAAGACGAGATGATCATGATGGAGTGTTCCGTTGAAATTCAGGTCTCAGTAATGCGTCTGCGGCGCGCCGTTCGCGTGCACGGCCATCCTCGATGCGTCCCAGGCTTTCTTCCACGAACGCCAAATGATCCGCAGCCGCCCGGCGCGCGTCCTCCGCCCGCCCGTCAAGAATGCAGCGAAGGATAAGCGCATGCTGCCGGGTAAGCTGCGGGCCGAGATCCGGCTGGCGGTAGAAATGCACCAGGCTCTGGGCAATGCTCTGGCGCAGGAGTTCGGAAAGTCCTGCCACCACCTGGCGCAGCACGATATTATGGGCCGCTTCGGCTATCGCGACATGAAAAGCAGTATCCGCCTGGGCCTGCACATCAGGTTCGCCGTCTTCAGCTGCCGTCATCGCCTCAAAAGCCGCAGTCAGCCGGGCCTTGTCGGCATCGCTGGCCCGCAGCGCCGCATAATAGGCCGCATCGGTTTCCAGCGACTTGCGGATTTCCATAACGTCACGCCAATAACCGGTCTCGCCCTGCATGACAGGCACGAGCGGCTTCAACGCCGTCTCCAGCGATTGAGCCGCATCCTGGCTGGCAACGAATGTGCCGCCACCCCGGCGGCTCTCGACAAGGCCACGGCTGATCAACTGCTGGATCGCTTCGCGCAGCCGCGACCGCGATATACCGAGTTCTGCGGAGAGAACCCGCTCCGCCGGCAGCCGATCGCCCGCGCGCAGTCCGCGTTCGATAATGATAGCTCCGATACGGTCCGTCAGCAGCATGGCCAATCCCTTCACTATTGGTCGTACCAGGAACCACTGGATTGTTCAATACCGCCTCAAAATCACCGAATATACACATTATTGGTAGGACCAATTTGATTCGTCGCCCAACGCAAAAGACCTGCGGCATTGCTCATGCCGCAGGTCTTTTTTATACTCGGACGTATGCTTAAGGACTCGAATTACAGCCCTTCGGCAATATCGAAGGCAGCAGTCGTCTTCGCCTTGACGTCTTCAATGGTCACCTCGGGTGCCAACTCCACCAGCCGGAAGCGGGCAGAGCGGTCATCACGGACGAAGACGCAGAGATCGGTGATGATCATGTCGACGACATTGAGACCGGTCAGCGGCAGGGTGCATTCGGGGATGAATTTCGATTCGCCGCCTTTGGAGCAATGCTCCATCACCACGATCACCTTCTTGACGCCAGCAACGAGGTCCATCGCGCCGCCCATACCCTTGACCATCTTGCCGGGCACCATCCAGTTGGCGATATCGCCCTTTTCCGACACTTCCATGGCTCCGAGCACGGTGAGGTCGATGTGACCGCCGCGGATCATCGCAAAACTGTCGGACGAGGAGAAGTAGCTCGAAGATGGCAGCTGGCTGATCGTCTGCTTGCCGGCATTGATCAGGTCGGCATCCTCTTCGCCTTCAAACGGGAAGGGACCGATGCCCAGCATGCCGTTTTCCGATTGCAGCGTCACTTCGACGCCAGCGGGAATGTGATTGGCCACCAAAGTCGGAATGCCGATGCCCAGATTGACGTAGAAGCCGTCTTCGAGCTCGTTTGCCGCGCGTGCGGCCATCTGGTCTCTGCTCCAGGGCATCAGGCTGCTCCTCTTGTCGTCACAGTGCGGAATTCGATCTTCTTCTCATAGGGGGAGCCGTTGATCAGACGCTTGACATAGATGCCAGGCAGATGGACCGCATCGGGCTCCAGCGTCCCGACCGGCACGATCTCCTCCACTTCCGCAACGCAGATCTTGCCAGCGGTGGCGGCAGGCGCATTGAAATTGCGCGCAGTCTTGCGGAAGATCAGGTTGCCGGCCTCATCGGCGCGCCAGCCCTTGATAATCGAAAGATCGGCGCGAATGCCGCGCTCCAGAAGATAGGTCTCGCCGTCGAAAACGCGGGTTTCCTTGCCTTCGGCAACCTGGGTGCCCACACCGGTGCGGGTATAAAAGCCGGGGATGCCAGCGCCGCCGGCGCGCATGCGCTCGGCCAGCGTGCCCTGCGGGCAAAACTCGACTTCCAACTCGCCAGCCAGATACTGGCGCTCGAATTCCTTGTTCTCGCCGACATAGGACGAGATCATTTTCTTGACCTGGCGGGTGCGCAGGAGCTTGCCGAGCCCATAGCCGTCGATGCCCGCATTGTTGGAGGCAATCGTCAGATCCTTGACCCCTGACGCGACGATGGCGTCAATGAATCGTTCCGGGATGCCGCAGAGGCCGAAACCGCCGGCGCAGATCGTCATTCCGTCGAACAACAATCCCTCCAGGGCAGTACTGGCGTCCTTATATATTTTCTTCATCTGTATCTCCCGCCTGTATAATAAGTCCCGAATGCTGTTTAAGCTGTGGCGAAACTATCATGGATCCTCTTTCTCCAGACACCTCCAGAATAGCTTTAAACGCCATCGCAACCCGTCCGGCAAGCGCAAAGCTTGTCCCTGAGGTGGTATGCGCTACAGATTTTTTTCGCAGACGCGAGATAACCAGCGCCTGGAAAACCGCGCCAATTCGGACGCGATGCTGCAATGCACCTATTCGCTAGGATTCGAAGCCTGAAATCAATCCATCGCCATTTCCGAACGCGATGACGCTCAGAGCAACTGGCACGAAAAATGCGTTTCATCAACTCGTCACTGATGAAGGAAAACGCATATGACAGAACAGGCCTATGCAAGTCTCGACATCCGCTTGATGCGTACTTTGCGCTTGCTACTGACGGAATGCAGCGTCTCGCGCACCGCTGATCTTCTGGGTCAGGCCCAACCAACCGTCAGTCTGACCTTGAAGAAGCTCCGTGACATCTTTCAGGATCCCTTGCTGGTCCGCTCTGGCAGCACGTTGGTGCCGACCGAGCGTGGTCTGGCGCTGCGAGTGGCGATGAACGACATTCTCGGCCGGATCGACAGTCACCTGTCATCACAAACAGGTTTTGATCCCGCGACATCCACGCGGCATTTCCGAATTGTCGCCAGCAATTGCCTCGGCACCGTGTTCATGCCGCAATTGATCGGGGCCATCACCGATATCGCACCGGGCGTTTCCATCGACGCTTCGCCGCTGCCCTCGCAGGAAGACCTGATGTCGGGCCTGTCGGAAGGCCGCATCGACGCCGTGATCGGCAACTGGCCGCATCCGCCCGACCATCTGCGCATCGCGCCGATGCTGAAGACCGATATCGTCTGCCTGGTCAGGTCAAGCCACCGTTTTGCCCGCCGCAACTGGACCCGTATTCCGCTGCAGGATTATCTGAACGAGAGCCACCTCTCCCCCACCTCCGAGCGAGACGCGCAGTTCAGCCCGATCGACGGTCGCCTGCTCGATCTCGGCCTGAAGCGGCATATCCGGGCAACCGTGCCGGAATATTCGATTGCACCTTACGTGCTGGCCCGCTCCGATCTCGTGTTCACCACGGGCCGGCATTTCGCCGAACAGGTGGCCCAGACCTTTCCGTTCGCCGTGCTCGATGCCCCCGAGGAATTGGGGCAGATGCACTTCTACACCCTCTGGCATGACCGCAAGCACCATTCCCCCGACCAGGCGTGGCTGCGCCGGATGATCAAGAACGCCTCGGCCGAAATGCGGGCGCTGGATCGCGCCCATCCCTTGCCGCTGCCACCGGCGCTTTGCGAGCTTCCGGGCTGAGTATCGGAGCAAAGGCAATAGACTCTATTGCCTTTGCCTTATGGCCGTCCGACCTGGAAATCCGCACACTGGCTCTATCGAAACCACAGGCGGATGGGGCTCCATGGACCAGATAAAGATGAAGCGGACAGGGTTCACACGGCGCGAAATGCTGGCCATGGGGGCAGCGGGAGCTGCCGCAGGCCTCATGGGAAATGCGCGCATGGCAAAGGCTGCGGTCTCCGATATGGTCTGGGCGACCTGGGACTCCAACGGCCATCCCGAATATGTCGCCGGCTTCGAAAAGGAAACTGGCGTCAAGGTCAAGCTCTCATACCTCTCCAGCGAGGATACGCAATTTGCCTCGCTGAAGACAGGGGCGGCAGCCGATTGGGACATGATCAATCCCTCGCTCAACGGCAGCTGGCGCTATATCAAGGCCGGCCTCCTGAAGGAGCTGGACCTTTCAAAAATCCCCAATGCCTCGCTGATGTACGATGCATTCAAGGGCACGCCGAAAGTGATGGACGAGGCCGGCAAGACCTTCGCTATTCCATATCTCTGGGGCCTCAACCCCATTGTCTATCGCAAGGACAAGTTCGACAAGGAGCCTGACTACACGACCCTGTTTGACGCCAAATATTCCGGCCAGTTGGCGATGCGCGACTATGCGCTGGAATCGATTGCCATCGCTGGCCTCGTCGCCGGCGTACCGCGCGACAAGGTCTTCGTGATGGAGGTCAAGGAACTGGCGGAAGCCAAGAAATTGCTGGTGGCTCAAAAGCCGCTGCTCCGCACCTATTGGCAGACGATCGGCGACCTGACCAACCTCTTTGCAACCGGCGAGGTCTCCTGCGCCTTTTCCTGGCGCGTGCCCTATGACGAATTGCAGGCCAAGCTGCCGATGGGAATGGCCAAGCCAAAGGCGGGCGTGATGGGCTGGTGTGACTGCTTCGCCATGCCTGCCAACCTGCCAGCGGACAAGACTGAAATCGGCTATAGATTCATCAATTATCTGCTCGGACCGAGCTATTCCGCCGATGTTGCTCGGATCGGCCATTATGCGACCACCTCGTCGATCATCCGCGACAAGCTCTCTCACGAGGAGCAGGCGACAATCTTCGTCGACGATATGGACGTGATGAAGTCCTTCATGTGGCCAGTAGCGCCGCCGAACTATTCCGACTGGCTGAAGGTCTGGAACGAAGTCAAGGCTAGCTGAGGCATGAGGCATAAAGGACATGGCGCAGGCGAGGCAGAACGGCTTCTTCCGCTCATCCCGGACGCTTTCGGGCCGAAGGTGATGAGCGAAGGCGCTACGATCCGCAAAGCGGAGGAGAAGCCGCTGCTGCTGTCGGCGCGCGGTCTCGTCAAATCCTATGGCGGCAACCGTGCCGTCGATGGCGTCGATCTCGACATTCCCGAGCGGGCCTTCACCACCCTGCTCGGGCCATCCGGTTGCGGCAAGACGACGATCCTGCGGATGATCGGCGGCTTCGAGACGCCGGATGCGGGCTCCCTGACGCTCGACGGTCGTTCGCTGGCGGGCGTGCCGCCGGAGCGCCGGCCGGTCAACACCGTCTTTCAGAATTACGCGCTGTTTCCGCATATGACCGTTTTCGAGAATGTCGCCTTCTCGTTGACCTTGCGCCGTGGCGCGCAGGACCCGACACCACAGGTGAAGCGCGCGCTTGATGCCGTGCATATGGGCGAATTTGCCGCTCGCTACCCGCATCAACTCTCCGGCGGCCAGCAGCAGCGGGTTGCCGTCGCCCGCGCTATCATCGCCGAGCCACATCTGCTGCTGCTCGACGAGCCGCTATCGGCGTTGGACCGAAAGATGCGCAGCCATCTGCAGATCGAACTCAAGGATCTGCAACGACGCCTGGGCATCGCCTTCGTCTATGTCACCCACGACCAGGAAGAGGCCTTCGCGCTGTCGGACATGATCGTGGTGATGAACCGGGGAAAGATCGCCCAGAAAACCGATCCGCTGACGCTCTATGCCCGCCCGGCCGATACATTCGTGGCCGATTTCATCGGCTCGGCTAGCCTGATCGAAGGCGAGATCCTGGCCACGGCCAAAGAGCAGGCAACCATCGCAACCCCGCTTGGCACCATCACGGCGCCAGCCGTTGAAGGGCTTGCCCCAGGCCAGCGCGCCGCTCTGGTGCTGCGGCCGGAAAACCTGAGGCAAGCGCCAGCCCATCCAGGGTCTGGCAAAGGGCACGAGATCGCAGCGCAAGTGCGCCACGTGGTTTTCAAAGGCGACCGCTTCATGATCGAAGCAGAAGCGGCTGGCCTGGCGCTGCGGCTGATGACGGAACAGCCACCTGAGCCGGGTGCTGAAATTCGCATCGCTTTCGATCCCAAGACAAGCTTCATCACGAGGCTCGCATCATGACGCTTGCTATTGCCAAACCAATGCCGGCCAGAGCCGGATTTTCAATGCCGATTTTGACCCGAGCGCATCTTGCCGTCCCCGTCGCCTTGGTGCTGGCGATAGGCTGCCTGTTGCCGCTGGTGCTGCTGATTGCCTTCAGCGTTTTCACTGTCGACATGGACGCTTTTGTCATGGTGCCTGACATCTCGCTGCACAATTGGGCGCAGATGGTCACCAATCCGGCCTTTGCCTATCTGATCGGCAAGTCAGTGCTGTCTGGGCTCGCGACATCCGTTCTTGCCGCCGTCCTTGGCTATCCCATTGCACTCTCCATCGCGCAGCTTCCAACGGCCTGGAAAGGCGTTGCGCAGATCGTGCTGCTGACGCCGCTTTATACCGGGGAGATCGTGCGCATCTATGCCTGGCGCGTCGTGCTCGGCTCGGAAGGGCTGGTCAATGCCCTGCTGAAAGCACTTGGTTTGATTGATCAGCCACTGAAATTCCTGTTGTTTTCGCCCTTCACCACACAGCTCGTCCTCCTCTACAACTGCCTGCCGTTCATGGTGCTGCCGATCTGGATCTCGATCGAGCTGATCGACCGCAGGCTGATCGAGGCGGCGCGGGATCTTGGCGCAAGGCCGCTCGACGCTTTCAGCCGGATCGTATTTCCACTGACGGTGCCTGGCCTGGCGGTCGGTCTTTTCGCAGTATTTGCGCTCGCGGCCGGCGATATGCTGACGCCAAGCCTGCTCGGCGGCACGTCGGGTGCAACGCCGATGGCGATGATCGACAATCTCTTCGGCACTGCTTTCGATTGGCCGCTTGCCTCCACCCTGGCGCTCAGCCTGCTCTTGGCGCTGTTTGCCACCGCAAGCGCCATTGCCTGGCTGTTGCTGCGCCTGAAAGGGGCAAGAGCCGTGCTGCAGGGAGGCCTCAAATGACGAAAAGCGCCAAACTGACTCTGGGACTTGCCGTAGGCTTTTTCTATCTGCCGATTGCCGTTCTGACACTGTTTTCCTTCAATGCCTCGAAACTGATGGCCTTTCCGCTCAGCGGCTTCACACTGTCCTGGTACGAAGACCTGTTCGGCAATGCTGCTTTTCTCGGCGGCTTCGTCACCAGCTTTCTGGTCTCGCAACCCGTCGGCATATTTGCGGCCCTGATCGGTCTTTGTGCGGCGCTCGCCCTCACCTCGCCGCGGCTTGCCTGGCGCTCCGGGTTGATCATGCTGATCGTTCTGCCGTTTCTGGTGCCAAAGACCGTGTTGTCGATTGCCCAAGCGATGCTGATGAACTGGCTCGGATTCGGACGCGGCGCAGTGGCCCTTATTGCAGCGCAAACCCTCGTTGCCATCCCCTTTGCCACGACGATCATTGCCGCAACCGTCATCCGCCTCGACCGACGGTTGGAAGAAGCCGCGCGCGACCTCGGCGCCACGCCCTGGCAAAGCTTTCGCCGTATCGTTCTGCCGCAATTGCAGGGCGCCATCGGCGCTGCCTATTCCATCGGCGTGATCCTGTCGCTTGCCGACCTGACGATCTCGATGTTCATGGCTGGCCGCACCCAGCCGCTGTCCCTGATCGTCGCTTCGGAATTCCGGCGTGAATTGAAACCGGATCTCAACGCCATGCAGGTCGTGGTCCTGCTGCTGACAGCCGTGATCGTGATCGCCAGCGAGGCCTACCGCCGCCGCCGAATGGTGCTGCGGAACCGCATATCCGGCCAGACACTCGGCCTGACCAAGGGAATTTGACCATCATGCTCGACCCCCGTCCCGATGCAACTGCGGCACTTGCCCGCCTGAAGGAAGCCGCAAGAGCCGATCTGGCAGTACTCGCCTATCCGGTGACACCGTGGCTTTCCCCTTTGCCACCAGGGCAAGTGCCGGTCTGCGATGTCGCCATCGTCGGTGGCGGTCAATCCGCCATCACCATCGCCGCCGCACTGAAATGGGATGGGGTCGGCAGTATCCGTCTGTTCGACAGCGCACCGGCTGGCGCCGAAGGCCCTTGGACCACCTTTGCCCGGATGGAGGAATTGCGCACGCCAAAGACGGCTGTCGGTAACGAATTCAATGTCGTTAACCTGTCGGTGCGCCGTTGGTTCGAGACGCGCTATGGGCCGGACGCCTGGCAGGCGCTGACCCGCATCCCCCGCCGCGACTGGAAGGCCTATCTTGACTGGTACGCCGAGGTCTTCGACATCAGGATCGACAACGAGACTGATGTCACCGACGTGGCACCCGACGGCGAACTGATCGCTGTGACGACGCTGTGCCGGGGCCAGGAAACCCGCCATCTCGCAAGGGCCGTGGTGCTCGCCACGGGTTTCGACGGTGCCGGCGCATGGCGTGTGCCGCGTTTCATCTCCGACAATCTACCGTCCTCCCGTTACGACCATACCAACGGCCCCGTGGATTTCGAGCGCCTGCGTGGCAAGAGGATCGGCATTCTCGGCCATGGTGCGTCGGGTTTCGACAATGCCATCGCCGCCTTAAAGGACGGGGCCAAATCCGTTGACCTCTGTTTCCGCCGCGCCCGGCTGCCGCGCACCAATCCACATCGCGCGCTCGAAGCCCCTGCCCTGCTCAACAGTTTCGACGCCCTGTCCGATACCACCCGCTGGCGGATCGCCCGCTTCTTCCGCGCGACGGATCAACCACCACCAGTGCGCGCTTTTGAGGCCGCGATGGCAATGCCCGGTTTTACGCTACGGCCCGCCACGCCATGGCTAAGCGTCTGCGAGAAGGACGGCATGGTCTGCGTCGAGACGCCGGAGGGGATGCTGAACTTCGATCATCTGCTGCTGGCGACTGGCATGGATGTCGATCTCAAGGCCCGGCCTGAAATGAAAAGCCTTGCGCCAGCTGTTGCCTTCTGGGGCGAGCGCTTCACGCCTCCCACCGGTGAAGAAGATGCGCGGTTGGCGCAATTGCCTTATCTCGACACGTCCTATGCCTTTCTGCCGAAGCAGCCTGAAGACGCCTGGGTCAATCGCGTCTTTGCCTTCAACAGCGCCAGTTTCGTCAGCCAGGGGCCGCATTCCACCTCGATCAGCGGCCACCGCGATGCGCTACCCAATGTCGTGCGCGGCATAGAACGCCGGCTGCTGCTCGATCAGGAAGATGCCATCCTGCCAGGCCTTCAGGCCTATCGCTCGCAGGATCTGCCTGTTGATGACGATTTCGAGGCTGTTATCCAGGCCCGCAACCTCGGGCAAATGATGGAAAAAGCATCATGACCCGCTCGTTTTTCTGGATAGATCATTCGACGGAGGCATTCGCCACCCGCGATCTGTCGCAGACTGTCGTCGTGCTGCCGATCGCCGCTGTCGAGCAACACGGCCCGCATCTGCCCGTTGATGTCGACGCCGCCATCAATGCGGAGATCGTCAGGCGCGCCGCCGAGCGGCTACCCGATAGCGCCGACGTCCTGTTTCTGCCGCCGATGAGCGTCGGGAAGTCGGATGAGCATCTGGCCTTTCCTGGCACGCTTGCGATTTCCGCCGAGACCTTGCGGCAGGTCTGGCTGGATATTGCGCGCAGCGTCAAACGCGCAGGCATCAACAAGCTGATCCTGTTCAATTCCCACGGCGGGCAGATCGCGCTGATGGAAATCGTCTGCCGCGACATCAGGATCGAGCTTGGCATGCTCGCCGTCGCCTGTTCCTGGTTTCGCATCGCGCCGGTCGAGGACCTTTTTTCGAAAGAAGAGATCGACCACGGCATCCACGGCGGCGATATCGAAACCAGCATGATGCTGGCGATTGCGCCAGAGCGGGTCGCCATGGACAAGGCGGAGGATTTCGTGCCGCTCACCGTCGCCATCGCTCGTTCGGGAAGCCTTCTAACTGCGGAAGGCGCCGTCGGCTTCGGTTGGCAAGCGCAGGATCTGCACCCGGCCGGCGTCTGCGGCAATGCCGCCAATGCGACAGCGGAGAAAGGCGAACACGTGCTGGAGCGCGCAGCCGATGGGCTGGTAGAATTGATTGCCGCCACCAAGGCTTTCGATCTGACACAGCTTACAGCTCATACCCGCTTTTCCAAGGGCGCATGATCTATAAAACGTGCAACAAAGTGATATCGGACCGTTCGAGGAGATGCGGCATGGCTGACGAACAGGCACTTTTGCGCCGAACTTTCGAGATCGCCCGCAACGCGAGGGCCCATGGCAACATGCCGTTCGGCGCGCTTTTAGCCGGGCCGGATGGCGAAATCCTGCTGGAAATGGAAAACGGCTACTATCCCGATCTCGATGCCACGGCCCATGCCGAAAGGTTGCTGGCCACCGCCGCCTCCCGACAATTTCGCGAGCCGTTTCTTGCCCAATGCACCCTGGTCAGTTCCGCAGAACCCTGCGCCATGTGCGCTGGTGCCATCTACTGGACCGGGATCGGCCGGGTGGTCTACGGGCTGTCGGAAACGCGATTGAAAGCGCTGACCGGCGATCATCCTGACAATCCAACTATGGACATGCCCTGCCGCCGTGTCTTTGCCGCCGGGCAGAAGGTGATTTCAGTCGAAGGCCCACTGCTGGAAGACGAAGCAGCCGCCGTGCACCAGGAAGCCTGGGACCGTGAGGATGCATCATGAGCGCGCTGGCCAGAACAACTGAAATAGATGTAATCCTCTCGGAAATGCCGGCCTGGGGATCGGAGTTTACCCGTACCTTCGCCAACCACGCGCCGATGGTGCTTTGCGCGCTGGCTGAAATCGGCGGCACGCCGGCGCAGATGCGCCGCTTTTTCGATCACTACAGAGCCTACAAGAACCTTCTTCCGTTCGGCGAGCCAACCTCGCCGCTCGATGCCACCACCTGGGCGTCAGCGCTTGGGGAGCGAAACCGGGAACCGGATTTTCGGGTGTTCTTTTCAGGTGAAGTCGCAAGGCTTGGCATCGATGGCACCCTGCGGCATTACCTGCCGGTGCTGGCGCCGGGTGTGGCGGCGAGCGCCTTTCACGCGTTGATGCGCACCGCCTATGGCGTGTTGCGCCGGAACGAAACCGATATCGCCATTGCACTCGGCTATTGGGCGGCGACCTATCTGGCACTGCCGCCGGCGTCTGGTGCCCCGCCGCTCACGGACGATCCGGCGGAGGTATTGCTCCGCGTGACCCAGATCCCGGCGATGCATGAACTGCCATTGCATGACCTACTCTGGCAAAATATCCGCGACGCGGTTGCCTTGCCGGACTTCGTGCCCGTAGTTGATTGGCTCGCCATCGGCCCGCAAACCATGGCGCGTATGGCCGATGTCGCCATCCGCCTGTTTGCCGCCACCCAGCATTTCGCCGCGCTGCATGTCGTGACCGGGCTGCACTGGATCAGGCTTATCGCGCCCTATTGCGATGCTGATACCAAGGACATGCTGCTTCGGGTCTTCTGGCAGGCAATTGCCGCCTTAATACGGGAGCTGGATTTTCCCGAACTGCCCTCGGAAGAAGCTGTTGCGCGCTGGCGGGAGCGGCCTGCACCGGATTGGCCGGAGATCCACGCAGCCGCTGCCGCAAGCTTTGACGAACACGATATCAGCCTTGCCTATTCCGCGTCTGAAGACATGAAAATCTATGGCGATCCGCTTTACCGTGTCGCAGCGGCGCGGCGCCTCGGCCTGATCGGAGATTACAGGATATGACAGAGGCGCCTCCCGTCGCAGATTGCATCATCGAGGCCGGAACGGTTCTGACCGGCCGCTACCCCGATGGCAGCATGGGCATGCGCCACGATGTCGGCATCCGCGTCGAAAAGGGCATGATCGCTCAGATCGGGCCGCTTGAGGCGGTCGGCTATGGCAACGATCACCTGCCACGCTTCGGCTCCCGCCGGATGATCGCCATGCCCGGCCTCGTCAACGCGCATCACCATTTCGGCGTAACGCCCCTGATGCAGGGTGTGCCGTTTGCGCCGCTGGAACTGTGGCTGCCGCAGTTTCGCGCCATGCGGCGTATCGATCAGCGGCTGGACACGCTCTATTCGGCCATTGAAATGCTGGAAAGCGGCACAACGACCGTGCAGCACATCCATAGCGGATTTTCCGGCCAGCCCGAAGGCTGGATGCAGGTCGCGGATGCAACCCTGTCTGCTTATGGCGAAGTCGGCATGCGTGTCGGCTACTGTTTCATGATCCGCGACCGCAATATCCTTTCCTATGCGCCTGATGCCGAGATCCTCAGCCAGCTGCCGGATGAGGTGCGCGACTGGATTGCCCCGCAGCTTGCCCAGGCTGCTATTCCAGTGCCTGAATTGATGAACTTCTATCATGCCCTGCGCGCCCGCTTCTTGCCCAATGCGCCGGACCATGTGCGGATGAACCTTGCCCCCGCCAATCTGCACTGGTGCAGTGATGAGGCGCTACAGACGATTTTCGCCACGGCAAAAGCGACTGGCGGCCACATCCACATGCATCTTCTGGAAACCGAAAGGCAGGCGGAATTTGCCCGCAGGACCTATGGCCACAGCGCCGTGCGACATTTGCAGGCGCTGGAATGCCTGGATGCCAATGTAACGCTCGGGCATGGCAACTGGATGAGCGGCGAGGATCTTGACATTATCGCCGCCTGCGGCTGCAGCATCTGCCACAATGCATCGTCAGGCTTGCGGCTCGGCAGCGGCATTGCGCCGGTCAACGCCATGCGCCGGCGCGGCATTCCCGTGGCGCTCGGCATCGATCAATCGAATATCGCCGATGATCGCGACATGCTGCTGGAAATGAAGCTGGTGTGGGCTTTGCACCGGGAAACGGGCTTGTGGAACGACCGGCCGGATGCCGGCGCGGTGCTGCAAATGGCCAGCGAACACGGCGCCGATTCCGTCGGCTTCGGTGGCTTTACCGGTCGGCTCGAGCCCGGCTGGCAGGCCGATATCGTCTTGATGGACCAAGACCGCATCGCCCGTCCTGCGATCAACCCGCGCACGCCACCGGTGGAGGCGCTGCTGCATCGCGGCAGCCGCCAGGCAATCGAGCAGGTCTTCGTTGGCGGTCGGCTGGTGGTCGATGCAGGTCGCGTCATCACCATCGATCGCGATGCCGTTATGGCGGAAATCGAAGCGATCTTGACGCGGCCGGAAACGGCGCAGGAGCAACAGGCCTGGCGGGCGGTGGAAGGCTTGCTGCCGCATCTCGAGGCAAGCCTCCACCAGCTTGGCCTTGGCGCCGGCTATCGCAGCTATCGCTACAACGCCCAGTCCGACATTTAGGCCGGGCCAGCCATCATGCCGGCAGCCCAGCTACAGAGTAACGGTGCTCAAAGGGCTTATGGCGCTCGAGGCTGGCAGCCAGATGCAGCAGCAGCGGCTCGCCGCCGATGGGCGCCAGCATCTGCACCGGCAGGGGCAGCCCGGCAGCGTCGGCTCCAAACGGCAGGGTGATGGCCGGAAAGCCCGAGGCATTGGCAAGCGTTGCCAAAGGCGCAAAGGCGGCCATGCGGTTGAAATGCAGTTCAGTATCGCGGTGATCGTTCGGGAATGAGCCGATCGGCAAAGGCGCTGAGGTCAGCATCGGGCACAGCAGGCAATCGACTTCATCGAACAACCGCCAGAGATCGCGGCTGACCAGCACCATGGCATTGAGGCTGCGCCAGAGGCGAGTAGCGTGGAGCGCCAGCCCGCGCTCGATCACCGCCTGGGTCAAGATTTCCGTCTTCGAGGCATCGAGATCGAATTTGCTGATCGTATCAGCGAGATTGGCGCAGGCGAGATCGACAAAAGCGTCGCGGCTCACAGCCGCCTGACGCTCGACAACCGAAAATGCCAGCGGCACCAGTTGGTGGCCATCGGCTTCCAGGGCTTTGCCCGCTGCCTCGATGGCAGCCATCCGTTCGCCGTCTGCGGGATACTCGCTGCCCGTCTCGGTTAGGAGGCCAATGCGCAAGGAGCCGGCTTTGACCGGTGTCGGCGCCAGGGGCGGAAACGGCCCGCGCACATCACCGCTGAGCACCGAAAAACTCGTGGCAGCATCGCGCACCGAGCGGCAAACCGTCAGCTCGGTGGCCAGTCCGCCGAGATGATTGCCGAAATGCGGACCAGCCGGCATGGCGCCGCGGCTGGGTTTCAGACCGACAAGGCCGCAGCAGGCGGCGGGCACGCGGATCGAGCCGCCAGCATCCGTAGCATGGGCAATGGCGACAATCCCGGCGGCAACGGCCGCAGCCGAGCCTCCCGACGAACCGCCAGCGGTGCTCGAGGGGTCGAGCGGATTACGGCAGATAGGGCCAATTTCGGGTTCGCTGGCGAGCGCCAAACCGAATTCCGGGCTGGTCGTCAAGCCGAACACGCAGAGGCCGGCTGCCCGGAAGCGGCCAGCCAAATCCGAATCGATCAAGCCGCCCCGGCGCGCCATGAGCTTCGACCCAGCGGCAACCGGAAATCCGGCAAACGGACCGCCGAGATCCTTGGCCAGCGTCGGCACGCCGGCAAAGACCATGGACGTGCGGGCGGGATCGCCGGGTGCCAGCGCATCGATCCTGGCGGCGGCATCAAGACCCTTTTCTGCATCCTGGTAGGCGATAGCGCCAAGATCAGACAATGTCTGCGCGGCAGCTAGTGAGGCCTGCATCGCTTCGGTAGCCGTCACAAGACCAGAGGCGATGGCTTGGCTCAGCGCGGTTGCGTCGGCTTGCATGAGGGCGACCTATTTCGGTTGGGATGTTACCGGCGGCAGTAGGACAAGATCACTGAATTCAGCGTCACTGTTATGATAGTGAAAATGGCAGGAAAGGCTATAAACCCATAGCTGATTTCTGCAGTGCTTCCGATAAACCACGTGCATTAGCCGGCGGTCCTGACGACGTCCAGGACAACCCAAAATTCATCCGCACGACCATGGCTGATCCGCGGCTCCTGTGCCGCCGAAAAACTAAACGACACCCTTGCTGAAGATGAAACAGCCATAAGGGCCAGGATCGGATGTCCTGACAATTGCGAAGGATCTCTTCGCCTCCTCATAGAAGGCAAAGCGCTCAAGGGCCTCGATCTGCACCGGCCGTCCCTCGGCAGCATCCACCACCCGCTGCATCACGGAGAAGATCGGCACCTCACCATCGGGATCGCCGACGACCTGCATTCTCTTCACTGGTGCCTCAACGAAAGTATCCAGCGGGAAGAGCGTCAGGATGGCTTTTGCCGCGTGCTCCAGCCCGCAGCCGGAGAGGTTGATAAGCTGTCCGTAAGTCGTCTCGCTTGCGATGGTTTGGGCAGGGTGGTTGATGTCACACAATACGAGTTGGTCGCCGTGACCCATCAACATTAGGGCGTGCAGAAGCTCTGCATTCAACGCCGGATCGATTCCTTTCAGCACTGTCTTAGCCCTTCCTTAAAGTAGCAAATATCTTCACAGATTTTCTTATTTTCGTGATGTTCCACTTTAAAACCCGCAAAACCTTCGAGCAAACAAGACCTTTATGCAACGCAGCATAGGTTCCGACGCGATTTACACTGACGTTTCGAGTACGACATGACCAACATCGAAAATATTTGGGCGAAACACAAGAACCGACTTTACCAAAATAAAGGATTGTGTGAAGTTCCTTGCACAGATAGCGACCTTCCGGGCGCAAAGGCTGTCGCGGCGAGATGGAGGTCTCCGGCCGTTTCAGCTTTCCGGAAAGTGGCTTGAACGGCACGCGTCGGGCGCGTCGTTATGGGAGGAGAACTGCTTTTGGCGTCGATGAATATCGTCAATGTCGGCAAGGCCTATGGTAGCCTGACGGTGATCCACGGCGTGTCGGTCGAGATCCCCGATGGTGAATTCGTGGTCCTGGTCGGCCCTTCCGGCTGCGGCAAGTCCACCTTGTTGCGCATGGTTGCCGGCCTGGAGCCGATTACGTTTGGCGACGTCGTCATCGACGGCAAAGTCGTCAACGACCTTCCGCCGAAGGATCGCGATATCGCGATGGTCTTCCAGAGCTACGCGCTCTATCCCCACAAGACCGTTGCAGAGAATATGGGCTTTGCGCTGAAGATGCGCGGAGAGACGAAACCGTTCATCGACGAACGGGTCCGCAAGGCCGCTGAGATCCTCGATCTCGTGCCCTATCTGGCCCGCTATCCGCGCCAACTGTCCGGCGGGCAGCGGCAGCGCGTTGCCATGGGCCGGGCGATCGTGCGCGATCCCAAGGTGTTTCTGTTCGACGAGCCACTTTCCAATCTCGATGCCAAATTGCGCGTGCAGATGCGCGCCGAGATCAAGGAATTGCAGCGCCGCCTGGCGACGACAATGATCTATGTGACCCATGACCAGGTCGAGGCCATGACCATGGCAGACCGCATCGTGGTGTTGCGCGACGGTCGCGTGGAGCAGATCGGCTCGCCGCTGACGCTTTACGACAAGCCCGCCAACATATTCGTGGCCGGTTTTATCGGCTCGCCATCAATGAACCTGATCAAGGGTCATATCCGGGCATCAGCGACGCCGTTTTTCGAAACGGATGAAGGATACCGTTTGCCATTGACATCGGCGCCATCAGGGTCTGACGGACGACCGGCCTATTACGGTATCCGGCCTGAGCATTTCCTGCTCGGCGGCGATGTCACTGCCAGCGTCACCGTGCTGGAATCAACAGGAACGGAAACCCAGGTTTTCGCGCGCCTTGGCGAGCAGAAGATCATCGGCGTCTTCCGCGAACGCCTGGTCGAGCCGCCGGGCATGGAAATCGCCATGACGCCTAATCCTGCCATGGTGCATCTCTTCGACGGAGCAACAGGGGCACGGCTGGACGGATAACGACAGCGCGCCACCATGGGAGCGGTGGGGCGAAAATACCAAGTGGAACAGTTGAATTTAGGGAGGAGACAGCAATGAAAGTCAGTGAATTCGAAAGGATGATGGCGATCGGCCTTAGCCGCCGCGCCATCCTGAAGACCGGTGCCAGCCTTGGCGCGGTTGCGGCCGCAGGCGGCTTGCTCGGCGATGCGGGCGCGGCATTTGCCGACGATAGCTCGCTGCGCACGAAGATCCTGCAGATCCCCGGCGTCGGCAAAGGTTCCCCAACCGATGCCGATTGGCAAAAGGTCGGCGAGTTGTGCCTTGAGGCCACCAAGAAGAACGTCAAAAAGGGCGAGTTTGCCGGCGTTGAACTGTCCTTCATGGGCCTGAACAATCAGAACCTGCACAATGTGCTGTTTCGCGGTTTCCTGAAGCCTTGGGAAGAATATACCGGCGCCAAGATCACCTGGATCGACCTGGCTCAGGCTGACTACAATCCGCGCCTGCAGCAGGCGATTGCGACCGGCACCGTCGATTTCGACATTCTGGAAATGGGCGCACCGTTTGAAGGCGACGTTTGCGGCAAGGGTCTGGCCTCTGAAATGCCTGACTGGGTCAAGGCCCAGATCGACATGGACGATTACGTCGATTACCTCAAAGCCCCCGTCGGCACCTGGGGCGGTAAGGTCTACCGCATTTCCGTGGATGGCGATTGCCATAACTTCAACTACCGCAAGGACTATTTCGCTGATGCCGATCTGGCAAAGGCCTGGAAGTCCGAGGGCCACCAGGGCGAATGGGGCGTGCCGAAGACCTGGCAGAAGGTTCAGGAAGTCACCAAGTTCCTCAAGGGCAAGAAGATCGCCGGCGCCGATGCCATCGGCTATCTCGATGCACCGAAGGCTTGGGGCGGCTTCGGCTTCTATTTCCTCGGCAGCCGCGCAACCGCTTACGCCAAACACCCTGATGACAAGGCCTGGCTGTTCGACGTCGACACGATGAAGCCGCGCATCAACAACCCGGCCTGGGTTCGCGCCATCCAGGACGTGGTCGACGCGCTGCCATCGGAGGCGGGCGACCAGCTCAATGCCGACCCCGGCACGACAGCGTTCCAGCAGTTCCTCGCCGGTACCGGCTCCATGGTCTCCTGGTGGGGCGATGTCGGGCAGAGCGCCCAGACCAGCGACAGTTCCGTCGTCGGCGATACGATCGCTTTCGACATTCTTCCCGGCTCTGACGATGTCTATAATTCCAAGACCGGCAAGTGGGAAAAGCTTGCAAGCGGCCCGAACTTTGCGCCCAACATGGCCTATCTTGGTTGGGGTGTTTACGTCATGTCGCGTGTCGACAAGGACGAGAAGAAAAAGAAGGCGGCCTGGAGCGCTGCGGCGCATCTCGGCGGCAAGGATCTCGCCCTGTGGACAGCCGCCTATCCCTCGGGTTTCCAATGCTATCGAAAGAGCCAGTTCGATATCAAGGAATGGGTCGCTGCGGGCTATGACGAGGCCTATATCAGCAACTACCTCGCCTCGCAGTCCAATTCCTACAATCACCCGAATGCGGCAATCGAACCGCGCATTCCCGGCATCTTCCAATATTACAGCGTTGCGGAAGACGAATTGGCCAAGGTCTTTGCCGGACGGGTGAAGCCACAGGAAGGCGCCGATGCGATTGCGGCGGCCTGGGAAAAGATCACCGACCAGCTTGGCCGCGACAAGCAGATCGCGCTCTACAAGGCCTCGCTCGGCATGTAAGGCGTCGACTGAGACATGACGGCAGGCGAGACATGCATATGCCTGCCGTCCACTGACAGCCGGGAAAAAACCCGGCTGGTAATTTCCGCAAGCCCCCCGGCCCAAGGGTTCACCCATGTCCGACACGACTATACCTGCCATCCATGTGACCCAGCAGACCTCGCAGGCCCGCCGTGGCCGCCTGCTGTTTACGGCGGCGTCCGTGCTGTTGCTGGGCGTGCTTTTGCTCCAGATTCTTGATGCAGCAGAAGTGACCTCGCTCGGCCTGACCAGTTGGCGCCCCTTGCTCTACGCCTATATCGTCTGGGCGGTGGCGCTATGCGCAGCCCAGGTGATGATCCGGGGCGAGGACGGGCAGAGGGCTGCCTTCGTTCTGCCGGCCGTGCTGTTTACCGTGGCGATGGTGGTGTTTCCCACCGTCTTCGGGCTTTATATCGCCTTTACCGATTGGAACCTCAGTGCCGCTGCGGGACGGCGTTTCAACGGTCTCGACAATCTTCGGGCGCTGTTTTCAGATTTGTACTTTTGGAACGCGCTCCTGAACATGGTCTATTATGTTCTGGCGGTGCTGGTGCAATATGCCATCGCCTTTGGCCTTGCTTTGCTGTTGAACGCCGAAATCAAGGCCCGGAAATTTTTCCGCGTCGCCTTTCTCCTGCCGCTGATGTTGAGCCCGGTTGCCGTCAGCTGGATGATCGGCAAATCCTTGATGGAATATCGGTTCGGCCCCGCCGCAACCCTTGCCCGTCATCTCGGCTGGGATAATCCCGCCTTCTTCTCCACCCCCTGGCTGGCGCGTACCTCGCTGATGGCCATGGATGCCTGGGTCTCGATCCCCTTCATGATGATCCTGCTGTTGGCAGGATTGCAGGCACTGCCGACGGAAATCAAGGAAGCGGCCAAGGTCGATGGCGCCTCCGGCTGGCAGAGCTTCAAGGAAATCACCTTCCCGCTGATGCTGCCGGTCAGCGTCACCGTGATCATCCTGCGGATCATTTTCCAGTTGAAGCTCGCCGATATCGTCATCAACGTCACCGCCGGAGGCCCCGGCGGCGCGACAGACACAGTGTCCAGCTTCATCTTCCGCGAATATCGCGACCGCTCGAATGTCGGCTACGGCACCATGCTGGCCGAGTTCTATCTCGTCATCATCATCATCTTCGTCTCGCTCATCCTCAAGGTGACGAGCCGCTGGCTGCAACGATCAAACTGAGGCTCCGACCATGGCAATCAAAAGCACCAGCCATAGCGGCAATGAAAGCCGGGCCGAACCTCGGTTCCGCCGCCCTCAGTTTCTGACAGGCAGCCTGCTGATCTATGCCGCCTTGGTCTTCTGGGCGTTCATCTCGCTGTTTCCGATCTACTGGACGATTACCACCTCCTTCAAGACGGCCGTCAACGTCACGCAGGGGCACCTGATCCCCTTCGTGGATTTCACGCCCGACTGGAAGGGCTGGCGGTCGCTTGGGCTTTCGCCGGATACGATCTTCGTTGCCTCGACTGTGCGTGACGAATTCATGCGGCGGTTCTTCAACAGCATCGTCGCGTCCGCGGGCGCGTCGTTTCTGGCTGTCGTGATCGGATCGCTGGCTGCCTATGGGCTGAGCAGGTTTTCCTACAAGTTCCTCTGGCTGCGCAACAAGGACATCTCATTCTTCTTCCTGTCCCAGCTTATCCTGCCGCCCGTCGTGCTCGCCATGCCGTTTCTGGTGCTCTACAAGCACCTGATGCTGCTCGACACGCTTGCCGGCCTCATCCTCGTTTATACGCTGATGGTGCTGCCGATCGTCATCTGGATCATGCGCGACCAGTTCGACACGATCCCCGTCGAGCTTGAGCAAGCGGCGCTGGTCGACGGCTGCTCGATCTGGGGCGCCTTCATGCGGATCGTCCTGCCCATCGCCCTGCCGGGCATGGTCGCCGCCTTCATCCTGTCGGTCATCCTGTGCTGGAACGAGTATTTCTTCGCGGCCTTGCTGACCAGTTCCAACGCAAAAACGCTGCCGGTCATGGTCGCCAGCCAGACGGGTTCGCAGGGCATCAACTGGTGGTCGATGGCAGCAATCGCCACCGCCGCCATCATGCCGCTTGTACTGGTCGGAATCTTTCTGGAGCGATATATCGTCAAGGGCCTGACGGCAGGCGCGGTCAAATAGACGATAGACCGCCCTAGAGTCTGTCAGGTTCAGATTGAACCAGACAGACTCTCGATTATTTTGTTTTCGTTTGTCTTTTCGGGAAAACCGGTTTCCACTTTTCCCTGACAAACTCTAGATTTTGCAAGAACCACGGAGCTTTCCATGCTGAAAAACCTGCACCCCGCCCTCAATGCCGATGTCCTGCACGCGCTGCGGTCGATGGGGCATGGCGATACCCTTGTCGTGTCGGACACCAATTTCCCGAGCGACAGTGTGGCGCGCCAGACGGTTCTTGGCCGCCCCTTGTCCATGGCCAATCTGTCTGCGGCAGAAGCCATGCGCGTGCTGCTCTCGGTCCTGCCGCTCGATACGCCTTTGCAGAATTCCGCCGGTCGCATGGAAGTGATGGGGGCGCCCAACGAAATCCCCCTGGTACAGCAGGAAGTGCAGGCAGAAATCGACCGCGCAGAGGGCAAGCCTACGCCGATGTATGGCATTGAGCGCTTCGCCTTCTATGATCTCGCCAAGAAGGCATATTGCGTGATTTCGACTGGAGAAACCAGGTTTTACGGTTGCTTTCTGCTGACCAAGGGCGTGATCCCGCCAGCTGGCGCGTGAGGAAACCAGGATGAAGAAGGGCGTTTCCATTCTCGGAATTTTCGTGGCAGACACCGCCTATCTTGCAGCCCGGATGCCTGCCGTCGGTGAGACCATCACCGGCAGCGGCTTTTCCGTCGGGCCGGGCGGCAAAGGCTCCAATCAGGCCGTTGCCGCCGCCAGAGCATCGGCAGGCGGGGCCGAGGGAGGAAGCGTCTCCTTCATCTCCAAGGTCGGCCGCGACACATTTGGAGATCTGGCGCAAAACACCTATGCCCAGGCAGGCGTAGTGCCGCATCTGACCGTGATGGACGACCAGCCGACCGGCGCCGCCTTCATCTACGTCAACGATAAGACCGGCGACAATGCCATCATCGTCTATCCCGGTGCGGCCGGAACGATTGGCATAGACGATGTCGAAGCGGCGCGGCAGACCATCGAGAGCAGCCAGATCTTCGTAACGCAGCTGGAGCAACCGGCCGAAGCCGCGCATCACGCGCTCACCATCGCCCGCAATGCCGGCGTAACCACGATTTTCAATCCAGCCCCCGCCGAGCCCTTCCCGGAAACGATTTACCGTCTGTGCGACTTCATCATTCCCAACGAGACCGAAGCGGCTGCGCTGGTCGGTTTTCCGCTTGTTACCATCGAGGATGCTAAAAGGGCGGGAGATGTGTTGCTGGGACGCGGCGTTGGCACGGCAATCATCACGCTTGGCAGCCGGGGCGTGTTGTTTCATAGCCCCGATGCTTCGGTTGCCGTTCCAGCCATCGCCGCCGGCCCGGTCATTGATACGACGGGGGCTGGAGACGCTTTCGTCGGCGGGTTTGCCGCAGCCCTTGCCGATGGGCAGACGCCAATCGATGCCGTACGGTTCGGCTGCGCCACAGCAGGCATTGCAGTGACCCGGCGGGGAACCGCGCCGGCCATGCCGTCGCGTCAGGAAATCGAGGCGCTGCTGGTTCGGTAAGGGGAATTATCCGGCTATTTCGGCCTCGCTTGCTAACTTTATACTTTACAAATTACAAAAAATTTGTGAAGTATAAGGCACAACGACGGAAGTGAGCCAGAGCCGTGACCCAGCAGAAATTTGCAACTCGCCTGAATTCCTTTGCCTCCTGCCCCAAGGCCGAGTGGCCGGATCTGTCCGGCAAACCGACCATGCTGCAAATGGCAAAACGTGCCGCAAAAGTCGAAGGTTTGACGGATCTCGACCTCAACTATCCCGACCATGTCGGTGAAGATCCGGCTGTTATTGCGCGTCAAATCGGCGATATGGGCCTGGCGATCAACGGTTTGGCCATGCGGTACTACACCAATCCTGCCTTCAAGATCGGCGCCTTCACCAATCCCGATCCGGCGGTTCGGCGTGAAGCGATCGACTTGACCAAAGCCGGCATCGATGCCGCACGCGCCGCCGGCACCAATCTCATGACCCTCTGGCTTGGCCAGGACGGTTTCGATTACGCCTTCCAGGCCGACTACCATGCACTTTGGCAACACGAGATCGACGGAATCCGTGAAGTTTGTGAGCATGATCCCGATTGCCTCGTTAGCATCGAATACAAGCCGAACGAACCGCGCTCCTATAGCCTGATGCCTGATGCTGCGACGACGCTGCTGGCCATCAAGGATGTCGACATGCCCAATCTGGGCGTAACCCTCGACTTCGCCCACGTTCTCTACGCCGATGAACAGCCGGCCTTTGCTGCTGCCTTGATTGCCCGCCACAGCCGCGTTCTCGGCGTGCATCTCAACGACGGCTACGCCAAACGTGACGACGGCCTGATGGTCGGCGCCGTTCACACCCAGCAGACCATCGAATTGCTGCGGCAGATCCGCAAGGACGGCTATAGCGGCGCCATCTATTTCGATACCTTCCCTGACATGACCGGTCTCGATCCCGTCCATGAATGTGAAGTCAACATCCAGACCGTCAAGCGCATGCTGCGGATTGTCGATCGCCTCGATCAGGACAACCGCCTTTCCAGCGCAACAGACCGTCAGGACGCCGTATCGGCCCAGGCCATCGTGCAGGAACTGATGCTGGGCTGAGACAGCAACGCTTCTGAAAATATCCGAGCATTTCGAACCTTTGCAGCCAAAGGCATGCCGGAGGCGTGCCCAATGACCACCCGGGAGGAACCGATGAAAAACATGATGAAATTGACGATTGCAGCAGGCCTTGCTGCAAGCTTCCTGTTCAGCGCAGCCTTTGCGCAGCAGCTGGCACCGCTGAATTCCGACACGGAAAAGGATCGCATGGACTGGTCTGAACTGGAGGCAAAGCTCGGCCCCTTCCCGAAGCTGCCTGACGGCACCAAGGCGGCTGCGGTGTCGAAGACGCTTACCAACGAATACTGGCGCTCGCTCGGCGAAGGCTATGCGGCGTTCGGCAAATCGAAGAAGGTTCCGGTTGCCTATCAGGCAGCGCAAAGCGAAGGCGACCAGCTTGGTCAGCTGACGATTGCCGAAGGCATGATCACCCAGGGCTACAATGTGCTGCTGGTGTCGCCGCAGACGGATTCCAATCTGCAGCCTGTTCTTGAGCAGGCGAAGGCCGCGAACATTCCTGTCGTCAACGTCAATGACGCCGTGATCCCGCAGGCGGAACACTATGTCGGCAACGTCCAGCGCGACAATGGCGTGCGCGTTGCCAAGTGGTTTATTGCCAACCGTCCGCAAGGCGGCAAGGTCGCGATCATCGAAGGGCAGGCCGGCGTCTATGCCGCCGTGCAGCGCACCGACGGCTTCAAGTCCACCATCGGCGCCGACAGCAAGTTCAAGGTCGTCGCCAGCGTTCCCGGCAATTGGGACCGCCAGACCTCTTACGATGCCGCAACCAACATTCTCAACCAGCATCCCGACCTGATCGGCTTTTACGCCAACAATGACGGCATGGCGCTTGGTGTCGTGGAAGCCGTCAAGGCAGCCGGACTGGCCGGCAAGGTCGCCGTGTTCGGCACCGACGGCATTTCCGATGCCTATGCCTCGATCAAGGCGGGCGAGCTAACCGGCACCGTCGACAGCTTTCCGGTGCTGACAGGTGAAGTGGCCATGGAAACGGCTCTTCGGCTGGTTGCCGGCCAGAAGCTGCCGCGCGTCGTCGCCACGCCGCAGGCGCTGATCACGGCGGACAACCTTAGCCGCTACCAGGGCAAGGACGTCAACATCCGCGCCGTGCTGATGGAAGACGCCAAGGCCGCCAAGTAACGAACGCTCCCGGACGCCGGCCTGAGCGCCGGCGTCCTAGTGCAGCGATCCAAACGGAGGCTTCAGCCGAGTTTGGATAAATCGCTGCACAAACAAAAATCTAGTGCACGCAAGCATGAACGAGGTGAATGCGTCAGTGCACTAGAATGTTGCAGGAGGAGGTGGACATGGTTCCGCGTTTAGGTTTCGACACGATCACCAAGAGCTTTCCGGGCGTAAACGCACTGAGCGGCGTCAGTTTCGATGTGGCTCCCGGCGAAATTCATGGGCTGCTTGGGGAGAATGGCGCGGGCAAATCGACGCTTCTGCGCATTCTGTCAGGCGTGTTCCGCCCGACCTCCGGCACCGTTTTCGTCGATGGTGAGGCCGTCGCCTTTCGCAAGCCGCTGGATGCCAGGCACGCAGGCATCGCGATGATCCATCAGGAACTTCAGCAGGTGCCGCATCTGAGCGTCGCCCAGAACATGTTCCTCGGCCATTCTCTCACCCACATGGGCGGGCTTTTTGTCTCGCGCCGGGAACAGGAGAAGCGTGCCGCCGAAGCGCTGTCGATGATCGACAGAAGCATCGATGTGTCAGCGCCGATCTCCAGCCTGAAAGTCGCGCAGCGACAGATCGTCGAAATCGGCCGCGCTTTGCTCGACAAGGCGAAAGTCATCGCCATGGACGAGCCGACATCAAGCCTGACGCCGAGCGAATTCGACCGGCTGGCGCAGGTCATCGCCGATCTCTCGGCCAGCGGCGTGTCGATCATCTACGTCTCCCACAAGATGGATGAGGTGTTTCAGATCTGCCAGCGCGCCAGCGTCATGCGCGATGGCAACCTGATCGGCACCGTCGACATGAAAGCCACCTCGGAAAAGCAGGTCATCGCCATGATGGTTGGCCGTGAGCTGATGCAGGAAGAACATCATTCCTTCGTCACCAATACCGTAAAGCTGAAGGCCGACAGTCTCTCCTCTGCCACCAAGATCAAAGATGTCTCCTTCACGCTCCACAAGGGCGAGGTTCTCGGCATTGCGGGTCTGGTCGGTTCCGGCCGCACAGAATTGCTGCGGCTGATCGCCGGCGTCGACCGCCTGACCAGCGGCTCTCTCTCCATCGACGGAAAAGCCGTCAGCCTGCGGACGCCACGTGACGCCATCGCTGCCGGCATCGGCCTTGTGCCCGAGGAGCGCAAGCGGGAGGGCATCATTCCCATGCGTCCGGTCAGCCTCAACATGGCGCTTGCCTCGCTTCCTGCCTTTTCATCCACCGGTGTGATCCGCCAGGGCAAGTTGCGGGCGACCGCGAAGGAATTGCTGCAGCGGGTCAATCTCAGACCTTTCCAACTCGACCGCCCCATCCGGCTGTTCAGCGGTGGCAATCAGCAGAAGGCGATTATCGCCCGGTGGCTGGCGGCGAAGTCGCAGATCCTGCTGTTCGACGAGCCGACACGCGGCATCGATGTCGGCGCCAAGTCCGAGATCTACCAGTTGATCGAGACGCTCGCCCGTGAGGGCCATTCGATTATCGTCGTATCCTCTGAGCTTCCAGAGGTCATCAGGCTTTCCGACCGGGTGCTGGTGATGCGGGAAGGCCGCGTCGCCGCCGAACTTGGCCGCGATGAGCTGAGTGAAAGCGCGATCGTCGCTCATGCTATTCCAGGGGCGATTGCCGGCGCGTCCGCCGCCGCCCATCCTGCGTAACCATCAAGGACCGTTGATCATGACCGCCTCTTCACCATCAGTCGCAAGCACCGCCCCAGTCTTTCGCCGGTTCTCCTTTTCTTTGCGTGACGCGGGAACGCTGATCGGTCTCGTCGTCATCATGGCTGTTTTCGCAGCCCTTGTTCCGGGCTTTCTGTCCGAGCGGAACCTGACCAATATTCTGCAGCAGTCCAGCATTAATGCCTGCCTTGCGCTCGGCATGACGCTGGTAATCATTTCAGGCGGCATCGATCTATCCGTGGGACCAACAGCTGCCATTGCAGCCGTGATCACCGCGACATTGCTGCTGGACGGTACGCCGATCCCGCTCGCCATTCTGGCCGGGCTTGGTATTGGTGCTATCTGCGGCTTCATCAATGGCGTGCTCGTTGCCTATGTGGGCCTGCAGCCGTTCATCGTCACGCTGGGTACGCTCAGCACCTACAGAGCCATCGCGCTGATCTTCACCGGCGGCAACCCCGTGCTCGGTATTCCGCCTGGCTTTCGGGCACTGTTCAACGGCACGCTGATCGGCCTTCCAATCCCCGTCCTGATCGTCGCCGGGGTTTCGGTCGCGGCCTGGGTTCTGCTGAAGAAGACACCGATCGGCGAGTATCTGATGGCCGTGGGCGGCAACGAGGAAGCGGCCTATGTCGCTGGCGTTCCGATCGCCCGCACCAAGATCACTGCCTATGTGATTTCCGGCGGGCTTGCTGCGCTTGCCTCGCTGATTCTCATCGGTCGCCTTGGCGCAGCTGAACCGATCCTCGGCAATCTCTGGGAACTCGACGCCATTGCCGCGGCCGCTATCGGCGGTGCCTCGCTGATGGGCGGCAAGGGCAGCGTCGTCGGCACCATCCTTGGCGCAATCATCCTTGGCGCAATGCGCAACGGTTTGACGCTTATGAATGTACAGGCCTTCTACCAACTGCTCGCTACCGGCCTTATAATCCTCGTCGCAATGATGATTGATCGCGCGACAAGGGGACGGGAATGAACGCTGATAGCTTTGACATGAAGGCGGTGGGGCCGCGCATCCGGATGATGATGCCGATGCTGACGCCGCTGGAAGCAAAGGTGGTGGATACGGTCTTCGGCATGCGTGATTTCAGCGAGGAAACCTCGCTGAAACAGATCGCCGAGAATGCCGGGGTTTCCGAAGCCATGGTGGTGAAGATCACCAAGAAGCTCGGCTTTTCCGGCTTTCGCGACTTCCGCTCTGCCGTCAGCCAGTATAACCGGCAGCCAACCACCGAAATGCATCAGGAGCTGTCGGTCGACGATACCTCGATGGAAATCGTCCAGAAGGTGTTTCGCACCTCGATCCACGCGCTGGAGGAAACCCTGGCCATCCTTGATATGGCCGCCTTCGACCAGGCTGCCGATATGATCCACAAGGCGCGTAACCGCGACTTCTACGGCGTTGGCGGCTCCGCGCAGATCGCCCGGGACGTGGCCCACAAGTTTCTGCGCATCGGCGTGCGCGCCAGCGTCTTTGACGATTCCCACATGATGCTGATGTCCGCGGCACTGCTTGGCGACACCGATATCGCCATCGGCTTCTCGCACTCCGGCAACACCATCGCTGTCATCGAAGCCCTGCAACTCGCGCGCAGAAACGGCGCCCGCACCATTGCCGTCACCAATTACGGCTCCTCGGCGCTCGCGCAATCTGCTGACGTGGTGCTGTGTTCGACGGCACAGGGATCGCCGCTGATGGGTGAAAACGCGGCAGCGCGCATCGCCCAGCTCAATATTCTCGACGCAGTCTTCGTTGCCGTCGCCCAGCGTGACTACCAGGCTGCCGAACGCAATCTCGACCGCACCATGTCCGCCGTCACCTCCAAACGCAGAGATCGCCTTCCATGACATCCTCGCCCATCGTCACCGTTTTCGGCAGCCTTCACTATGACATCGCGGTTTTTGGTCCCGACCGACCGCGCCAGGGCGAAACGGTGACGGGCACGTCCTGGCATCCGAAAAGTGGCGGCAAGGGCGGCAATCAGGCAGTGGCGGCCGCACAGGCCGGAGTTTCCACCTTCATGATCGGCGCTGTCGCCGATGACGACTTCGGCCACTTCCTGCTCGCCAATCTGAAGCGCAAACAGGTGGACGAACGCTTCGTGCGCCGCGATACCGCGAAGGGTACCGGCCAGGCCACCGGCATGAGCGTGGCGATCTTCGACGCCCAGGGTGACTACGGCGCCGTTATCGTTTCCGGCGCAAATCTCACGCTCGGCGATCATGACGTGGAAGCGGCGGCGGATCTCCTGAAGCGCACCACCGTTCTCGTTCTCCAGAATGAAATCCCCGACGCGGCCAATGCCGCTGCCGCCAAGGCCGTGAAACAGGCTGGCGGGCGTGTGCTGATCAACGCCGCCCCCGCGCGTGCCCTGTCCGCCGATCTCCAGCAGTGGATCGACATCATCGTCGTCAACGCCATCGAAGCGGAAATGCTGGCAGGCACGCCTGTCGTGGAAACGCTGGAAGGTGCGCTGGAGGCGGCCAAAATCCTGCTAGCGCATTTTCCGGAAGTCGTGGTGACCGCCGGTGGTGCCGGCGTCGCCTATGCCAACAGAAGCGGGACGGAAATCACGCTGCCGGCGGTCAAGGTAAAGGTCGAAAGCACCCATGGAGCCGGTGACATGTTCATAGGCGTGATGGCTGCGGAACTTGCTCATGGCACTAGCATGGAGACCGCACTTCAATCCGCAAATGCTCAAGCCGCAAAGCTTGTTGGCACGCCGGAGGCGGAGCGGGTTTAACCGCAATACAGCGCAGGCCGACGACGAGCTGTGTACCCCAAGTCGGCGGCCCTTCTGCTTCGTGGCCAAGCCCTTTCTTGCATCTGCGGGCCTGGAACCGACGTACCGGAGACCAGCAAGATCGAAAGCTCTCATTTCAATCGGCTGGCTCTCCTTCGCTCCCGGCTTTCTGATTGGCTTTTGCGTCGAGCGTCTTGATGAGGTTGCGCAACTGATGTTCGTCCAACTCTTCGATGCCGACGAATTTGTTCTGCGCATGCGACGTGAGGATCAGTTCGTCCAGCTTGGCCTGGAGCGCCTTGCTGTCCCTGTTCTGCGAGTTTTGCAGGACGAAAACCATCAGAAACGTGATGATCGTGGTGCCGGTATTGATGACCAATTGCCACGTCTCGCTGAACCCGAAAATCGGGCCGGAGAGCGCCCACAAAACTACGCACGCAACTGCCGTGAAGAAGATCACCGGTTTCCCGGACCATTCCGCTATAACATTGGCAAATTTCGAAAAGAACTTGGACATCTGGCCTCCTGCGAAACTTGGTGACGCCGCAATCACCGAACTCTCAAGTGAGACGTTTGATCCAGTGCCCATTCCCGAAGCCGCTCTCTGAGCCTCGTTCTCCGCCAGCCATGGCCCAGGGTCATCCGAAGCGGTCGAGCAGAGCCACCAGCATTGGTTTCAGCCGCTGGATTTCCTGGCGATGGGCGTTGGATAGCGTTGCGAGAACTGCCTCCCCTTGCTGCGTCAGCATGAGGACGGTCCTTCGCTTATCCTGCTGGTCGGTACTGCGCACGATCAGATCCAAGGCCTCCAGCCGGTTGACCAGTTCGGAAGCACTGTGCGGCTTCAGGATCAGCCGCTCGGCGATAAAACCCACCGTCGCCTTTTGCCCCTCTGCGCCGCGAATGGCCAGCAGCACCTGGTGCTGCTGCGGCGTCAGCCCGGCCTCCGCCGCCTCAGCTTCACTGAACGCCTGAAAGCCACGTAAGGCTGCCCGGAAATCCGCGAGATCGGCATAATCGCTATCTTTCAAGGCAATTTTTTCCGCACACATTCCCTCATCCATTCTTGATAAATATCGTATTACGATATAATTGCGAGACCCCGATCGAAAGAGATGCCGATGATTAACATGAATGGCGGCAGTGCCAAACGCCCTCCCCTTGGTGACCACAGCGCCGATCACCGCCTGCTTCTCCTTGCCGGCATGGCGGTGGTGGTTGGCAGTGTCAGCGCCATGGGAGCCTGGCTTTTGCTGCGTCTGATCGCGCTCGCCACGAATTTTTTCTGGTTCGGGCGGCTTTCATCTGCCGAGAGCACGATAGCCGATACCGGTCTTGGCCTCGGCATCATTGCCATTCCAATTATCGGCAGCCTGATCGTCGGTTTGATGGCTCGGTTTGGCTCGGACAAAATCCGCGGCCACGGCATTCCGGAAGCTATAGAGGCGATCCTTTACGGAGAAAGTCGGCTGTCTCTGAAGGTCGCGATCCTGAAGCCCGTCTCCTCTGCGATATCGATCGGCAGCGGTGGCCCGTTCGGCGCGGAGGGGCCTATTATCATGACCGGCGGCGCCGTTGGCTCGCTCTTTGCCCAATGTTTTCATCTGAGCGCGACAGAGCGCAAGACGCTGCTCGTGGCCGGCGCAGCCGCCGGAATGACGGGCATCTTTGGAACGCCGCTTGCCGCCATTCTCCTGGCAATCGAAGTTTTACTGTTTGAATGGAAGCCGCGCAGCTTTGTGCCTGTCGTGGTTGCTGTTCTGGTTTCCTGGAGCTGGCGCCCGGCCTTGATCGGCGCCGGCCCCTTACTTTCCCTGCAGGCGGCCATGCCTTCAGGCTATTGGCCCCTGCTGGCAGCGGCGGGCATAGGCACTGTCGTCGGCCTTGAAGCAGCGCTTCTCTCCACCAGCCTCTATAAGATCGAGGACCTGTTTCATCGCTTGCCAATCCACTGGATGTGGTGGCCCGCCCTCGGCGCCATCGTCGTCGGCCTCGGCGGCTATATGGACCCGCGCGTACTCGGAGCCGGATACGCCAATATCCAGTCCATGCTCGCCGATACGATGACGATAAAAATGGTCGTAACGCTGCTGGCGATCAAAGCGATCGTGTGGATCGTCGCGCTCGGCTCCGGAACGTCAGGCGGTGTTCTTGCCCCGCTTCTGATCCTCGGCGGCGCGGTCGGATGCCTTGCCGGACATGCCCTGCCGGGCGATCCCGGTTTCTGGACGATGATCGGCATGGCAGCCATGATGAGCGGCGCCATGCGGGCCCCGCTGACCGGAGCCCTGTTTGCCGGCGAGTTGACGGGACTGTTCGAGGCGTTACCTTTGACCCTGGCAGCGGCAGCGGCCGCTTATGCGGTCAGTGTACTGGTCATGCGCCGGTCTATTCTGACCGAGAAGATCGCCCGCCGCGGCAGACATGTCCTTCAGGAATATACAGTCGACCCCCTGGATTTCACCCAGGCGGCCCAAATTATGACCGCAGGCCCGGCGACATTGTCGGGTGACCTGTCGGTCGCCGGCGCCTTGTCCTTCTTCACAGAAGAGGCCGTTCATCGCAGCTATCCTGTGGTTGATGGCGAGAACCGATTGCTTGGCCTCGTGTCACGCAGCGACGCCCTGCGCTGGCGCAACGGCGACGTGACGCTAGAGGCAACACTGGCCGAAACGCTGTCCGACAGGTCGCAGCCGGTAGCCTATCCGGATACGCCGAGCAGCTTTATCGCTGATCTCATCATCGAGACCGGCGTCGGCCGCATCCCGGTGGTCGACCCGCAAACGCGCAAGGTCGTCGGCATCGTCTCACGGCAAGACCTGCTCAAGGTCCGCAGCGTCAACCGCGTCAGCGAAACGATGCGGAGCCGGATGATAGGGCAAAGATAGCGCTGCTCGAAGGATAGAGAAAGCAGCGACCGCGCATTCGACTGCCCGTTTTGCGCAGATTGACCGGGCATTTCCGTTAGGTCAAATATAAGAATATCGTAATCGCTCAGCCGCGCCCCGCATGGGAGGAACAGCATGCGTAAAGCCACGTATCGTTGGGTTGTCGTCGCGGCTGGGGGACTGCTTAGCTGCGTGGCGATCGGGTCCATGTTCACGCTACCGGTTTTCATCCGGCCGATCGTAACGGAAACCGGCTGGTCGGTGACTGGCATATCCACCGCCATGACCATCGCCTTCCTTGCAATGGCGCTCGGCAGCTTCGCCCTCGGCTCGCTTTCCGACCGTGTTGGCGCGCGACCGGTCATCCTCGTCGGATCGGCCATGCTGGCGGTCGGCCTCGCCTGGGCCAGCCGGTCCACGTCAATTCTGGAATTCCAGTTGATCTTCGGGCTCATCGTCGGCCTCTCGATCGCGGCCATCCTGCCACCATTGATGGCCTCCGTCACGGGGTGGTTCGACACGCATCGAAGCCTTGCCGTTTCACTGGTCTCGGCAGGCATGGGCATGGCACCGATGACTGTATCGCCCTTCGCAGCATGGCTGGTCTCCACCTATGGCTGGCGCTCATCGATGCTTGTCATTGCCGGGCTCGCCGCAAGTGTCATGATCCCGCTTTCGCTCCTCATCCGCCAGCCGCCTACGCTTGATGACGAGGAGCGTCCGATGGCTTCAGGCATCGCCGCTGGCCAGTCCATGTCCGTCGGCTCGGCCCTCAAATCTCGGCCTTTTATCGTGCTGATGCTCACCAACTTTTTCTGTTGCGCAACCCATTCCGGCCCGATCTTCCACACCGTCGGCTATGCCGTGAGCTGCGGCATTCCCCTGATTGCCGCCGTGACAATCTATAGTGTCGAAGGTCTGGCAGGGCTCGGTGGTCGCATCGCCTTCGGGCTGATGGGCGACCGCTTTGGCGCCAAGACCATCCTCGTGCTCGGGCTGCTCGCTCAGGCAATCGTGGCATTCCTATTCTTCTTCGTTCGGCAATTGGATGGATTTTACGCGGTGTCTGGCATGTTCGGCTTTATCTATGCCGGCGTCATGCCGCTCTATGCAGTGCTGGCGCGCGAGAATTTTCCACAGCGTTTGATGGGTACCATTATCGGTGGCACCGGCATGGCCGGTTCATTGGGCATGGCGCTCGGCCCTTGGGCCGGCGGGCTGATCTATGACACCTTCGCCACCTATACTTGGCTCTATCTGGGTGCCTGCGGCATGGGCATCGGAGCCTTCCTGATTGCCATGACCTTCAGACCTTTCCCCAAAGCGGACATGCAGGCGGCTACGGCGTGAGGCGTCGAAACAGCGATCGTCTCTCGATTTCTTAGGCCTTATTGAAAGCCAAGGCTCAACGCCTCCATCACCAAGCGGTAGACCACGGCACTTCGTATCAGAGGCCAGCGCCCGCACCTCGTCGATCATGACAACTCCATGATGAAAATGAAAGGAGATTGGAAAGCCATTTTATGAGGCTGACATATGCGGGCTCTAGAGAGACCGGGAAGAGCGCGCAGACATCTTGCGCCCATGCCTCAAGACCGGAGTTTCCCGCGTGAAGATCATCCAGATCACCGACACCCATTTCAGCCCGTCAAAGCCGCATTTCAACGGCAATTGGCCGCCGCTGCTGGCATGGATCGAGGCTGAAAAGCCCGATCTGATCATTCACACCGGCGATCTCTGCGTGGATGGCGCGGATCATGCCGAAGACATCGCCTTTTCACTGGAGCTGATGCGCCAGGCATCTGCACCCATGCTGATCGTCCCGGGCAATCACGACGTTGGCCATCTGCCGGGCTCCCATCAGCCGGTCACGCAAACCCGGCTCGAACGCTGGAACGGCCTTGTCGGCTCCGACCGCTTCATTCGCGATATCGACGGCTGGCGGCTGATCGGCTTCAATTCTCTGCTGCTCGGCATGGGTAACGAGCACGAGACCGAGCAGTTGGACTGGCTGGCGCAGGCCATGGCGGATGCCGGCCCGCGCCGCATCGCGCTCTTTACCCATAAGCCGATCTTTGTCGATGAGCCGCATGAAGGCGATACCGGCTACTGGAGCATTCGCCCGACCCCGCGTGGCCGCCTCTACGAATTGATGCAGCGTCACGATGTCGGCCTCGTCGCAACAGGTCATCTGCACTGGGCCTGGAAGGGTGCGTTCAACAAGACAAGCCTCGTCTGGGGGCCGTCTGCGGCCTTTATCATCGACACGCTTGAGCGGGAAATGCCAGGTGAGCGCCTGATCGGCGCCGTCATCCACACATTCGACGGTGACACGGTGGCGAGCGAGATCGTCGCCGTTCCCGGCATGACCGCCTATGTGATCGACGATGTTATCGACGAAGTCTATCCGAAGCCGGCGATGCCGGGGGAGGCTGCGGAATGAGCGCGCTCCACCTTTCCAATATCACCAAGTCCTTTGGCGACAACGCCATCCTCAAGGGTATCAGCCTCGAAGCAGAGGCTGGCGAATTCATCGCCCTTGTCGGCCCCTCCGGTTGCGGCAAGAGCACGCTGCTGCGCATCGTCGCCGGCCTCGAGCATCCGACCTCCGGCAGTGTCATGGCGGCAGGCCGCGAACTGACGGCACTTGCCCCGGCAGATCGCAACGTTGCGATGGTATTCCAGTCCTACGCGCTTTATCCGCATCTGACGGCCGGGCAGAACATCGCTGTGCCGCTGGCTATGCGGCAGCTCAGCCGGGCACAGCGCCTGCCCATCATCGGCAATCTGCTGCCCGGGCAAAAGCAGGTGCGCACCGCTATTCAGGCGCAAGTCCTGGACATGGCGCGAGCGCTGAAGATCGAGCATCTCATCGACCGCAAGCCAGGCCAGATGTCCGGCGGGCAGCGGCAGCGCGTGGCGCTGGCCCGCGCCATGGTGCGGCGCCCGAGCCTCTTCTTGATGGATGAGCCGCTTTCCAATCTCGATGCCAACCTGCGTGTGCATGCACGCGGCGAAATCGTTGATCTTCACCGGCGCGCGGGCGTGCCGACCCTATACGTTACCCATGACCAGGCGGAAGCGCTGTCGATGGCGGACCGGGTTGCCGTGATGATCTCAGGCACCCTTCTTCAGCTTGCCCCGCCGCAGGTTATCTATGACGATCCTGATCATATCGAGGTGGCACGTTTCCTCGGCCAACCCAGGATCAATACGCTCGACACGCTGGCGGCGCCCGACCAGACAGTCGCGCTCGGCAGCATGCGCCTCCAGATCGTCGCGACCGCACCCCAACAGGACGCCGTGACCATTGCCGTGCGGCCAGAACATCTGCGTGTGCTTCCGACCCGTCAGGGTGGCCTTGCCGCACATGTGGAGCGGATGGAATTTCTCGGCTCAGAGGTCATCGTCTACACCAAGCTCGACGGGCTGAGCCAGCCGATGGTCGCCAAGCTGACCCCAGTGGAAGCCGCAGGCCTTGCCGCTGGAATGCCGGTATCCCTCGCGACTAATCCCGAGCGGGTAATGGTGTTTGGCAAGGATGGTTTCCGGCTTTCCACAACGCCTTTGGCTTCAACCGTGCTGGAGGCGGCCAATGGCTGATATCACCATGTCGGCAGCCGCACCGGCGCTGCCCGATCTCGGCGCAGTAAGGCAGGCCAAGACCGCCTGGCTACTGGTGCTGCCGGCTGTCCTCCTGATGATCGCTTTCATCATCGCGCCGCTCGCAGCCGTCGTCTTTCTCGGCTTTACGGATTTCGAGCTCGGCTATGGCAGCTTCCACTTTGTCGGGTTCGAGAATTACGCCGAACTGCTGACGGACAGGACCTTCCGGCAATCCCTGTGGAATACCACGGTCTATACTGCCATCGTTGCACCGGTGTCGCTGCTGCTTGGGCTTGGGATCGCACTTTTGATCGAAAGCGAAGCCATCGGCCGCTCGTTCTTTCGTACCGCCTATTTCTTGCCGGTCGCATCGCTGATCGTCGCCATGGCGACGGCATGGCAATATCTGTTTCACCCAACGATCGGGCCGATCAACGCTCTGCTTCACCTGATCGGCATCGACGGCCCCAATTGGCTCGGTTCGTCGAGCATGGTGCTCTACAGCCTGGCGATCATCGGTATCTGGCAGAGCGTTGGCTTCAACATGGTGCTGTTTCTCGCCGGCCTGACCGCCATTCCCCGCGATCTCTATGCGGCCGCGGATGTGGACGGCGCCAAATCCGGCATCGATCGCTTCTTCCTCGTGACTTGGCCGATGCTGGGGCCAACCACGCTGTTCGTCATCACCATCAGCATCATCAATGCGGTGAAAGTGTTCGAGACGGTGCGGACGCTGACCGAGGGGGGACCGAACAAGGCGTCGGAAGTGCTGCTGTTCACCATCTACCAGGAAGGCTTCGTCTACCTGCGCGTCGGTTATGCCTCTGCCATGGCGGTCGTGTTTCTCGCCGTCCTCGTCGTCATGATGTTCGTCCAATATCGCCTGCTCGACCGCGAGGTTCACTACGCATGACGCATTCAGGTTTTTCCCTCGGTCGCCTGTTGCGGCTGGCTTTGCTGAGCTTCGGCGCCCTGCTGTTTCTGGCGCCCTACATTTTCATGCTCTCCACGGCGAGCAAAAGCCAGAGCGAGATATTCTCCTCATCGCTGTCGCTGATCCCGGAGCATTGGTTCCTCCTGCAAAACGTCACCAAGGCCATGACCAAGGTAAACATGTCCGGCCTGCTGTTTAACGGCGTCGTCGTCTGCGGGCTGATCCTGTTCTTCCAGGTGTTGATCGCGGTCCCCTGCGCGTATGCGCTGGCCAAGCTGAACTTCAGGGCGGCACGGCTGATGATGGCACTGGTCATGTTGGGCCTGCTGGTGCCGATCCATGCCACGGCGCTGCCTCTCTATGTGGCCTTCAACAGCCTGTCGGTTCTGAACAGCTATACGGCCCTGGTCGCGCCCTTTTCCATCTCGGTCTTCGGCATCTTCCTGTTTCTGCAGTTCTTCCGCGCCATGCCCGATGATCTCATCCATGCAGCCAGGCTGGACGGCATGTCGGAGATCGGCATCGTTGCCCGGGTCATCGTGCCGAATGCCTGGCCGGCGATCACCGCCTTTGCCATCTTTTCAGTCGTCGGCCATTGGAACGACCTCTACTGGCCGCTGATCGTCGTCTCCAATCCGGCCTATGCCACCCCACCGCTCGGCCTTCTCTACTTCCGTGGCGCCGAGGCCGGTGACGATTACGGCGCGCTGATGGCTGCCACCCTCATCATCACTCTTCCCCTCCTGCTGGCCTTTCTGTTTGCACAGAAACGCTTCGTCGAGGGCATCACCATGACCGGTCTCAAGGGCTGACCGGCTCTTCTCCAACCAGGAAACACACCATGAAACACTTCACCAGGATATTGGCAGCCACGGCCGTCACTATGGCTATGGTCCTGCCGGCCCACGCTGAAACCACCCTCACCGTTCACTATCCGATGCCCGGCTTCTTCAAGGACGTGATGGACACGATCTCGAAGAAGTTCATGGAAGAAAACCCTGATATCAAGATCCAGTTTGCCAATCCTTCCGCCACCTACGAGGAAGGCATCCAGACGATCATGCGCCAAGTCGGCACGTCCGACATGCCTGACGTGACCTTTATCGGCCTCAATCGCCTGCGCATGGCCGACGAGCGCAGCATTCCTGTCGACATGGGCCCGATGATCGCCAAGGAAAAGCAGAGCATGTCCGAACAGGGCTTTTCGGACACGATCCTGAAGCTTGCCCAGGTCAACGGCAAACAGGTCGGCCTCGCCTTCGCCACCTCGAACCCGATCATGTATTACAACGCCAATCTGGTGAAAGCTGCCGGTGGCGATCCGGATCAGCCGCCGAAGACCTGGGACGAGGTGATCGCGCTCGCCAAGAAGATCAAGGCGCTCGGCAACGGCGTCGACTCCATCGATTTCCGCTGGCAGGGCGATGACTGGATGTTCTCCGCGCTGCTGTTCGGCGCCGGCGGCACCATGCTGAACCAGGACGAAAGCAAGGTCACTTTCAACGGTCCGGAAGGCCAGAAGGCCATGACCATCATCGACCGCATGGTCAAGGAAGCCGGCATGCCGGTCTTTACCAAGGCAGCCGGCGAACAGGCGTTCGTGGCCGGCAAGGTTGGCTTCACCTTCCAGACCACGGGCGCATTGCGCAACACCATCAAGAATGTCGGCGACAAGTTCGACCTGCGCACGGCGCCGATCCCGTTGCTCGATCCCGTCAACGGCAAGCTGCCGACCGGCGGTAATGCCGTGGTTATTCTGACCCATGACGCGACGAAGCAGCAGGCCGCCTGGAAATTTGCCAAATTCGCCGCCGGTCCCTACGGCGCGTCCGTCGTCGTTCCCGGCACTGGTTACGTCCCGAACAACGAACTGGCCGCCAAATCGCCTGATTATCTCGGTGATTTCTACAAGAAGAACCCATTGTTCCTGGCCGGTCTCAACCAGATGCCGCGCATGATCCCTTGGTATGCCTTCCCCGGCTCGAACGGCGTGCGCGTAACGCAGACGATCGTCGACAACATTTCCCGCGTCGTCGACCAGTCCGTCACCCCGCAGCAGGCTCTTGATGACGCCGCCAAGGACGTGAAGCGCCTGCTGCCGCGCAGCAACTAAACCTGTTAACAGGCAATCCGCCGCGCAATATGCGGCGGATCGCTTTACCTTCAAACCGAGCGAACCGTGCCACCCGGTTTCAACGTGAAGCCAACCTGCAAATGCCGCGGAATGGCTCCCCGCTCGGCAATGTCGAGCAGAAGCGAGGCGGCCACGGCTCCCATGCTGGCGTCGGGCATTTCGATCGTGGTCAGCGGCGGGGTCATCAACTGGCCCATTGCGATACCATCGAAGCCGGCAACGGATACGTCCTGCGGAACGCAGAGGCCATGCCGACGCAGCGCCCCGATCACGCCGAAAGCGAGAAGATCATTCGAGGCGATGATTGCAGTCGGCTTGTGATCCACGATTGCACCTGAAATATCCAGTTGCTCGTAACTGCCGATGAAGGGAATCTGCAGAGCCGGTAGCGGCTCTCCACCAGCTTCCCCGAGCGCTGAAAGATAGCCCTCGTAGCGTAGCAGGGCCCGATCGGACGCAGCGAAATTGCCGGAGACAAAGAGAATGCGGCGATGGCCCCGATCGATCAGATGCCTGGTCAATAGCCGCCCGGCCTCTCGGTTGTCGACGGTGACAGCGGCTGGAAAAATCGAGGTCGGGAGATTGTTCAAAAGCACCGTCGGCGGCAAGCGGCCGGCCCGCGGCAAGCCCTGCGCCGCATGGCAGAGCGTCAGAATCAGTCCCGTCGGCCGCTCTGCCAGCAGCGCCTCGATTGCGTCAGGCTCCTGCGCGGGATCGTAATTGGATTGCGCAAGCACCACGGAATGCCCGCCCAGATGCATGCGGTTCTGGATCTGTGACAGCGAGGCCGCAAAGACGGGATTGGTGATGCTCGGAATGAGCACACCAATCAACGGCCTGCGGGACCCGCGACCATGCACCTGGGCACCTTGCCGGTAGCCAAGTTCAGCCGCCGCCTTGCGCACCCGGCTCTTCACCCCGTCACTGACCGAGCCATGCGCCCCAAGCGCACGGCTGGCTGTCGCAACGGAACAACCCGCCTTCTTCGCCACATCTTCCAGCGTCGCCATCGTCCACTACCCCTTGTCCAGCGGCAGGACTATGTGTGGATGATGTCAGGTTCATGAATGGCGGTTTTGCAGCACCATGCGTTTATCAAACGCATGGTGCTGCAATGCTCTAAGTTATTCATTGCAGGCAACACATTTTGGACCGCGTCAACACCGTGACGATCAGGCGGCGCGCCGCTGTGGTTTGCCATCGCTACCGATTTTGAAGCGCGAGATGAGCGTCTTCAAGTGAACGGTTTCGTCGGCCAGACGGTTGGTGCTGGCTGCGGCCTCCTCGACCATCGCGGCATTTTGCTGTGTCACCTGGTCCATCTGGTTGATGGCCATATTGACCTCGGACAAGCCCGTCGATTGTTCCTGTGCTGCGGTTGCGATTGAGGTGACCTGCTTTGAAATGCCGATGACCTGGGTCTGGATCTCCCGCAATGCGTCGCCGGTAGAACTCACGAGCTTCACGCCGGTTTCCACTTCAGCCGAGGACTTGCTGATAAGCGTTTTGATATCCTTTGCCGCCGAGGCCGAACGCTGTGCAAGCTCGCGCACTTCCTGTGCGACGACGGCAAAGCCCTTGCCGGCTTCGCCAGCGCGCGCAGCCTCGACGCCGGCATTCAGCGCCAGAAGGTTGGTCTGGAAGGCGATCTCGTCGATCACGTTGATGATCTGCGTAATCTCGTTCGAGGCCTGTTCGATCCTGGTCATTGCTGCTGTTGCTTCCTCGACGACACTGGCAGAACGCTCGGCGAATTGCCGGGCATCGGTCACCATGCGACTTGATTCGTGCGCCCGCTCCGTCGAGGTTTTAACGGCAACCGTAATTTCCTCCAGCGCCGAGGACGTTTCCTCAAGCGAAGCAGCCTGCGTCTCTGTACGGCGCGACAGGTCGTTGGACGCCTGACGGATCTCGCCAGCGCCGCCATTGATCACGTCGGCCGATTGGCGCACCTCCTGCATAAGGTCGCGCATGATGGCCATCGTTTCGTTGACGTTGGATTGAAGTTCGGCAAAGACGCCCTGATAATTCCCTTGCATGGTTTCTGTGAGATCACCTTGCGACAGGGCTGAAATCACCCGGCGGGTTTCCGCAATACCTGTGTCGACCGATTGCACCAGCGTATTGACGTTGGCGGCGAAGCTATCCAGATCCGGATTGTCGTACCGCTTCGAGATCCGCGCGGAAAAGTCGCCAGCGACCGCTGCGTTGACGACTGTGGCGATATTCGACTGCAGATCGACATTCTTTTCCTGCAGCGCGGCTTCCTGGGCGGCGAGTTGGCGAATACGGATGGCGTTCCGCTTGAATACATCCACGGCCTTTGCCATCTGTCCGATTTCACTTTTGTGGTCGAGGCCAGGGATCTCGGTATCAAGCTTGTTTTCGGCGAGTGCACCCATAGCATTGGTGATTGCTCCGATCGGCCTGGTGATGCCTTTGGCGATAACAAAGGCGATGATGCAGGCCATCAGGAAACCACCGACTGCAAGTACAGCACCGATCGTCACCCCGTCTTCCATTGTCGACTGGATATTGGGACCCAGAGTGTCCTGTTCCTTCTTAAGATCCAGCTTCACCTGCTCGACCGACTGGGACAGCTTTCCGCCAGTCGTGTCCATGGTGCCATTGATAATGGTGTTGCGCGCGGTGATGACTTCGTAGACCTTTCTAAGCCCTGAATTATAGGCATCGAATTTTGCAATAAGCGCTTCTATGGCCGCACGATCCGCATCCACCTTGACAATGTTCATGGCCGCATCGAGCGCGGTCTCAGCCGCCTTCGCAGACTCCAAAGCTTTTTCGTGGAGAGTCTTCTCATTTTTCAACAAGAACTTGTTGGTGCCCAACCGCATCATGGCAACCGCGTATTTCGCGTCGTCCACGATTGCAGCGGTCTCCATATCACCGCCGTCCTCAAGCTTTTTGGAGATGTCGCCTAACTTGTCAGCCATTTCCGGGCCCAGAGCCTCCAGGGTCCCGCTTACGATTTCGTCGCGCTGGAGCTGGAGACCCACCACCTTGTCAAACCCGGTGGCATAGGTATCGACCATGCTATGGAAGTTGGCGATTTTTGCTTTTCCTAGGTCGTCCGCCGTTGCCGCTTGAAGCGCGTCAATGGCAGCCTTGGTCGCATTCAGGCGTTCAATCGCTTTCTTACGAAGCTCTTCGCTTGGTTCTGCCCGGTATTTGCGAAAATACAGACGCGCTTCCAGCATATTCGCTTGAATACGGCCTGCCTCATTCGTCTGCCTCGCGGCACCGCGATAATCGCCGAACATCCCCTTGTTGGCGATGTTGTAATAAGCACCGGTTCCGGCAAGAATTGCCAGCACGAGCAGAACAAGCCCGAAACCCAAATAGATTTTCGTGCCGATTTTCATGTTGTCCAGCATGCCACGCAATCTCCCATAGCGCTTTTCATGCCTTATATTTATTATTGCTTATTAAAGAAAGATTTAATGCATAATCTCCCCCTCGACGTAAATTGCTCAAGCCCATTAAATTAACCGCATATTTTCTCCTGAGATCGATGCCGATCTCAGGAGTGATATGCGAAACCGCGTTTCCGCTACGACACAAGCCGCATGGTGGAGAAGGGGCAGGTCCGGGGCTCGCTCACGCCAATCGGATTGCGCTCCGACCTGAATGCGGCAGAACGTTCATAGGCCAGCTTACGCATGCGCATGATCTGTCCAAGCGGCTGATGCTCGCCTATGCCATTCCATGGGCTGAACTTCATGCCGTCATCGACGATGCCAGCGCGTTCCTCCGACCAGCTCTCCTGCGGTCGAGCGGTAACTGTAGCAATCGTGACATAGGCGCTTTTTTCTTCGTCCCACAGGGCCATCGGGTCTTCGATCGGCATCTCCGCCGCATCCGTGCACAGCTGCACCTGAAGATGCCAAACAGCAGTTTGCGTTCGAAAAAATTCCTCGATCAAATGGCGATGAACATCTTCGTCACCGTCGACACTGACTTTTGTGTCTATCAGCGCCTTCAGATTTTCCGACGCCGGCACGAGGCCAAGCTTCGCGACATATTGGCCAAAGCGCACTGGCACCTGGGTATAAACGCTTTCGCCCAGCATATGCGTCATCGGCTGGCCGCCCATGACCTTAACAGGCGTCAGTTCCTTTCCTGCTGCTTCCGCCACGCTTTCGACGCCACGCAGGAGTTTGGAAAGAATTTTTTTCGCTCCCTCCGCCCGATCGGTTGTTGCCGCAAGCAGCTTGAGGCTGCCGAGAAAAGCCTTGGCGCTGGGAGAATTGAATACCTTGCCGTTGACCATCACGAAGTCCTGCGAGGAGGAGTTCTCTGACCCCGGCAAACGCGTGCCGTCCACATCGAGGATCTTCAATGCCATGCCGCGTGGCGCAGAGACACTGTCGTGCAGGATATCGCCTGGCGTGGTCGAAAGCCGCATGACCGCTTGATATCTGCCCGGTTGGGCAAAGATGCCCTGCGCCAACTGCGGCGGCAGGTCATCGCGGATGTCAACCTCCGCCTCCAGTAGCGCATGGCTTTTGGCATGAACGCAACGAATGGCATGGGCGCTATTGGCATAGGTCGTATAGGCGATCGAAAGCATGGTTTCCGACAAGGCTTCCGCCAGTTGCGGTTCGTCCGGGCCAATCTGTTCAAGGTCAGGGGTATAAGGTTGTATACGAGGCGGAAGGGAAAAATTCATTCTGCTGCCTCCTGGGCATAGGCCAGTTTGTCGATGGTGATCGGCAGGTGTCGAACGCGGGTGCCGGTCGCATGATAGAGCGCATTTGCGACAGCCGCCGCGAAACCAACAATGCCGATTTCACCAAGACCCTTCACACCGAGCGGGCTGGTCTTCCCGTCATGTTCCTCCACGAAAATCACCTCGATATCCCGAACGTCGGCGTGAGACGGGATGTGATATTCCGCGAGGTTGTGGTTCATGATGCGCCCCGTGCGGTGGTCGAACATGCCTTCCTCATGGAGAGCCATGCCAATCCCCATGACCACACCACCCAGAATCTGGCTTCGAGCCGTTTTTGGGTTGAGAATCCGCCCGGCGGCAACAGCGACAACGACTTTGGTAATGCGGATAACACCAAGCTCCTCATCCACATGCACCTCAACGAAATTGGCGGAATGCGTGTAGCTGGAAAAGCTCTTCATGGTTTTCTTGTCCGGTGCGACCTGCCCCTCTTCCTCGATATGAGAGAGCCCTGCATGGGCCAGCACATCAGCGACCGACACCCCAACCTGGTCATTGACCTCCAGAACCAAACGGCCATCTCGCACCGTCGTTTGCTCCACCGTAGCGTCAGCAAGCGGCGTGTTTTCCATAGCCTGGGCATGTTTCAAAAGCGTGGCCCGCACATTGGCCGCAGCCGCTTGCACAGCGGAGCCCGTCGAGGCGGCCGTCCATGATCCGCCTTCCACAGAGGTTTGCGGGAGCGAGGAGTCACCGATATCAACAGTGACATTTTCAGGCTTGATGCCGAAGCTTTCGGCGCCGATCTGGGCAAGAATGGTGTAGGTCCCGGTTCCGATATCCGAAGCGGCGGCCGAGACCATGACACTCAGATCCGAATTCAGCCGCACCTTGGCTGCTGCGTTCGTGATCTGCGCCTCCCAAACGCCGGTTGAAACGCCATAACCGACGAGATCCTGCCCGTCGCGCATGGACCGAGGCTCCGGGTTGCGTTTGTCCCAGCCAAAGGCTTCCGCTCCCTGCCTATAACAAGCATGTAGCGCCTTCGAAGTGAATTGCTTGTCCTCGTTCTGGTCCATGTGCACGAAATTGAGGATGCGCATCTCAAGCGGATCGAGGCCTGCCGTGTAAGAAAGCTCGTCAATTGCCGATTCCAGCGCAAAAACACCGGTTGCGGCACCGGGTGCACGCATGTCGCCAGGTGTCGAGACATTCATGGCGGCAAGCTCATACGTGAGCTTTACATTGTCGCACTTGTAGGCAAGCCCCGACCAGTTGACGACAACCTCCTGGTAATCCTCGTATTTCGAAGTCGCCTCGACCGCGTGATGCATGATGGAAACCAGCTTGCCGCTTTCATCAGCCGCCATCGACATCTGCTGCACAGTGGCAGGACGCCAAGTGAGATAGAACATTTCCCGACGGCTAAGTTCCAACTTGACGGAGCGCTTGAGATCGAGCGCCGCCATCACGGACAAAAACAACTGATGCTTGGGCCGCAGGCCGGAGCCGAAGGCGCCGCCGACATAGCGATTGAACACGCGGACCTTATCTTTTGGCAGATTGAACACGCCGCAGACATAACCCTGGCTGTTTTGCGAGCCCTGCGTCTTGTCGTGAACTGTGATCGATCCGTCCTTCTCCCAGATTACGGTCGAGGAGAACAGCTCCATCGGGTTATGATGCTCGCCCTCCAGCACATAGTCTGCCGACATCTTGAAAGCCGCGGCTTCGAAGGCAGCTTCAGCGTCGCCGCGTGGCGATGGCGGCGGCGCAATACCACTTCGCTTCTCTTTCGGCTCATAGGAATTGCGCTGCTCCGCAACAATGTCCGTCGCGGGTTCTTCTTCAGCGTAGCTCACACGGATCATCGAAGCAGCATCGCGTGCGGCTTCAAAGGTTTCGGCAACAACGAGAGCGACGGGCTGGCCGTCAAACAAAATGCGGTCGTTCTGAAGCGGGCGGAACGGATGCCCCGGCAAAGCCACGGCATCCTTCCAGGCACTATCCCACCAGGCGGCGCTGGGCCGGTTCTCATGGGTATAGATCTTCACAACGCCGGGATACTGGGCCGCCTGCGTTGAATCGATCGATAGAATACGGCCTTTGGCGATGGTCGCAACGTGAACGCAGCCGTGCACCATGTTGTCGGGGTGATGCTCCGCCGCATAAGCCGCGCGACCGGAAACCTTCAACGGTCCGTCAATACGCGGCAGCGGAAAGCCGATGATTCGGGTTTGATCTGACATGGCTTTTTTCCTTAACGCACGCGCTTTTCGGATTGGATCTGTGGGCGGCCTTCCGCAGCTTGCGTCAAAGCGCGCACGATGGCCCGATGTGCCATCGGGATCTTGAAATCGTTCTGTCCCTGGCCTTTAGCGCCCGACAAAAGCCGATCGGCAAGCGCTTCAAAACTGTCTCGCGTTGCAGGCTGGCCGGCAAGCTCTGCTTCCGCCAGCGGATCTCGCCACGGTTTATGGGCAACGCCGCCGAGCGCGACGCGAACATCCAAAATTTTTCCATCCTCGACGTCCAAGGCCGCCGCAACCGAAATCAGCGCGAAGGCATATGACAGGCGGTCACGCAGCTTCAAATAGCTGTAATGTTTGGAAAAGCGGTTTTGGTCGAGCCGGATGGCGGTGACGATTTCCCCACGCTGCAGCGTGTTATCACGCTCCGGCTGGGCGTCCGGCAGTCGGTGAAACTCCAGAAAAGGAATAATCCGCTCGCCATCCGGACCCGTGACGTCCACTTTGGCATCAAGCGCCGCAAGGGCCACGCACATATCGGACGGATGGGTAGCGATGCACTGGTCGCTTGCACCGAGAATGGCATGAATGCGGTTGAGACCGCCGATCGCAGAGCATCCGGATCCAGGCTCGCGCTTGTTACAAGGCGTTGAGGGATCATAGAAATAATAGCAGCGGGTGCGCTGGAGAAGATTGCCGCCGCTGGTGGCCGCATTGCGCAACTGTGGCGACGCACCGGCCAGAATGGCAGACGAGAGCAACGGCGCATGTTCCAACACGTTGGAATCATAGGCGACCTGCGCATTGGTGGTAAGTGCACCAATCCGCAGCCCATTGTCCTCAGTGATGTCAATTTCCTTCAACGGCAAGTCATTGATATCGATGATGGCGGAAGGATGCGTGACATCATATTTCATGAGGTCAATCAGGTTGGTGCCACCAGCAAGAACCTGTGCGTCGGGCCGAGCGCGCAGAGCGGATACCGCTTCTGCCATGGCTGTCGGACGGATGTAATCAAACGGTTTCATTCAGCAGCCTCCTTACAAGAGCTGGCTGTTGCGCCCATCGCATCCTCAATGGCATCGGCAATGTTGGTGTAGGCTCCGCAACGACAGAGATTACCGGACATCAACTCTCTTATGTCCTCGCGATCGTGGGCGTGACCTTCCGAAATCATGCCCACGGCGGAACAGATCTGCCCCGGCGTACAATAACCGCACTGATAAGCATCATGCTCCACGAATGCCTTTTGCATGGGGTGCAGATTCTCAGGCGAGCCCAGACCTTCGATTGTGGTGATCTCACTGTTTTGAACGCTGACCGCCAGCTTCAAACAGGAATTGATCCGCACGCCATTGATAAGAACCGTACAGGCGCCGCACTGGCCGTGGTCGCAACCCTTTTTAGTGCCGTCTAGCTGCATGTGGTTGCGCAGCAGATCGAGCAAAGTAACGAACGGCTGGATCTCAAAACGGTGCTGCTGACCGTTGACCTTGAGCTGGATAGGGATAGTGGAGGTGGGCGACGGCCGCGTAGGCATAGAGCCATTTTGCATCGAAAATTCCTTCAGTACCGGACAGATAATGTAGGGGCAGAACGAAGGGTGCTGAGGTTTGTTCCGGTTGTATCGCGTGCTGGAGGTTCTGCACTTGGTAGATCGGCCTGTCGATTTAGGCTCAATATTATTGTTTTGGCGCGGCTATCGCGGCAATGGATCGAGCCTGCTGCTTTCTTGCAGCAATGTCGTTCTATGATTTCTTCGGTTGATCGGTCGCCGGCAGACAATCTCGACTTGAATTGACAACCTGCCAGTTCAGGATGCGATGTCATCAAAAGCAGGGTAGCATCAGCGTCGACGCACAAGGGATGTTTGGCACAATAGTGGTTTGCAGAATAAGTGGAGACAGCGGATGCAAAAGGAAACGATCGGTATCATCGGCCTGGGACGCATGGGAAAGGCCATGGCCCAACGCCTGTCCTCTGAAGGGTTTTCCGTGACGGGCTGGACAAGACGCGGCATCGGCACGGACGAGGCCGCGAGCCTGAACATCCATCCCGCCGCAACGATCGGCGAGCTTGCCGCAGCCTCTGACATCATCATCCTGTCTCTCATGGATGACACCTCTGTCTCGCAGATGGTGGCCGCATTGTGCCAGGAACGCATCGAGGGACGTTTGTTGGTGGAAACCAGCACCGTCAGCCCGGAAACGCTGCGCAGCCACATGGCCGTGATCTCAGAAGCGGGCGCCTCTGCAATCGACGCGCCGATCTCTGGCGGGCCACCGCAGGTCCAGAGCGGCACGATCGGCATGTATATCGGGGGAAATGAGGCCGATTACCAACGTTTCACTCCTGTGGCGCGAGCCCTGTCGAACCGCGTCCTGCATGTTGGGCCACTTGGTCACGGTGCTGCGGCAAAACTCGTCAACAACATGATGCTGCTGGGTTTCTGGCAGACGTTGAAGGAGGCGCTCACTCTGGGACGCGCTGCCGGCCTGAGCAGCGACACGATGCTGGCCTTCCTGGAGGGTAGCCCTGCGGCTACGCCCGCATTCAAGGCGCGCCTTCCGATCATCCGCGGTGAAGACAACGTGGTGGGTTTTGCACTGTCCGGCGTCGTGAAAGACGCGCGTGTGATCGCAAATCTTGCTGATCACCTAAGGCTTTCGCTTCCGGCCATCCGGGCGAGCCTGGCCAGTTTCGAGGAGGCCGATGCGCTAGGTTACGGTAATGCAGATCTCGCAACCATGGTGCGCTTGGCCGCAGAGGGCAAAATAGCGGAAGGTTAGGTGCATCACATTCCCTCCAGTGTCTGCAATCCAGTATTGGTTTAATTGTTGCCGACCCGGGACAATGTCGATGGGACGCCTATGGCATCATCGGAATTTCCATTGCACCACATCAGTTCTCCCCTGCGTTCCGCGCTCCGACAGGTGCTGGCTTCATGCGGCTTTGCATGAGTTCGCCATACTGTTCGAGGATTGGATAGGCTGTCGCCGCGATCAGATGCGAGTTGATCTGCTTGAAGTCGCGCAGAAGATCGAGGTGCAGCGAACTGGTTTCGGCGGCATTGAGGTCACCTTCGCGCATTCGCTTGAAATGTTGATCGGTTCCCTCGCGCTCGGCCCTGCGAAACACAATCTTTTCGTCGGTCAATAGTCGCGCAACCCGTTCGTCCTGGGACATGAACAATGCAGCGGCTGTCCGCAAATTTGTCGACAGGCGGGCGAGCAATTGTCCAAGTTCACCTTCATCTTCCCTGGAAAATTTAATGCCGCGCCGCAGCCGTTTCGCCAGATGCGGCAGCACGTTTTGGTCCAGAACATCGCCGGCATGTTCCAGGCCGGTTGAAAACAGAAGGATTTCGTTGAGCCTGCGTCTGTCGCCTTCGCTGAGTTCGTCCGGATCGATCGATGTCAGGTATTGCTTGATCGCCAGATTCAGGCGGTCGAGAATGTTGTCTTTTTGCCTGAGAACCGACAGTGCCCGGCGATCCGTGCTGTTCAACGCTTCTTTCGTACCTTGCAGCATCTCCCCAAAGGTATCGACCAACCGCAAGACTTCGCGCGCAGCCGCCTGCAGTGCCACAACAGGCGTCTCCTTGGCAGATGGGTCGAGGTAACGTGGCTGGCCGGGGTCGCCCTCGTCAAGCCGCTCCGGCAGCAGCCTGACCAACAGGTTGGACAGCGGCGTCAGGAAGGGCATGACCACGATCGCGACAACCAAATTGAATGCCGTATGAAAATTGGCGACGACGCGGGCTCCGTCTCCGTCAATTGCAGTCATCCATGACGCGATTTGCGGAAGACCTGCGAAAACGATGGTAATCCCGATGATCCGGGTGAGAAGATTGCCGATCGGCAGGCGCTTGGCTGACAGATCGCTTCCGGATTGTCCCTCGATCACAGGATTGATTGCGGTTCCCAGATTGGCCCCAAGCCCCAGTGCGAAGGCCTGATAGGGATCGACAAGGCCTTTGGCAGACAGTGTCATGATAAGCAAGACGACCGCCACGCTGGAATGCGCCGCCCAGGTCAAGGCTGCCGCGAGCAACAGGCTAATCATCGGCGCGGAGGCGATCGCCGCAAGAGCCACCTCGAACGCGTGGGTCGCTGAATAGGCGGTCAAAGCGTCCAGAAGCTGATGCAGCGCCAACAGCATGAAACCGAGGCCTATGAAAACGCGGCCAAGATCGTGCACCTGCGGGTTGTTGGCGCGGCGAAACATGATGACCCCGACCAGGATCAAGGCAGGTGAAGCAGCGGCTACATCGAACGACAAGACCTGAACGATCAGCGTGGTCCCGACATTGGCGCCCAGCATGACCGCTAAGGCCGGGACAAGCCTGACCAAGCCGCTTGCCGCGAATCCGGAAGCCATCAAGCCAGTGGCCGTGCTGCTTTGCAAAATTGCGGTGACGCCCAGCCCGGCAAAGAAGGCCTTTATCCGGTTGCTGAGAGCCCTGTTCAGAAAGGACCGCAGACTTGGGCCAAAGGCACGCTGGACACCGGTCTGAACCATATGCGTGCCCCACAGAAGAAGGGCGATGTGACCTGCGAGCGAAATGGCGGCGAGAATGAGAGACATGATCTTCCGAAACTATGCAAAATATGAGGTTAAACGATCCAAAAATCGTAGCCAGCTAATATAATGACGGCAGGTTGTGTCGATTGCAAGGCCCTAGCATGCTCTCGGCTTGGAGCATTTTCAGGGACATTGGGAATGGGTTTAATGCACTAAACCAGAGAGTTAGGCTCTTTCTGCGGTTTCGTGAAACGCGGAAATCCCCAAAAGGGATTTCACGGCAGCCTTGACCAATCGTTAAGCTCGCATCGCTCCATGCCCTCGACAGACGGGTGCATCAAAGCCTGCACCTTCTGACTGATGTCTCAGGCAAATCTCTTACCCATGACGATCGAAGGCATGCGGCCAATCTCGGCAAAGCCGAATTTGCCGTAAAAGCTCGTCACGCCTTCATTGCGGGGATCCACACCAAGGTGGACGCCGGCGACGCCTGAATTGCTCAGCCATTGCAGTTGATGGCGCAGGAGCTTGGAGCCATGCCCGCCGTGTTGCAGCGCCGGCAAGAGGTTGATGTGCAGGTGAGCGGGGTAAAGATCGGTCACATGCGGCGGAGTCCGAGGTGCTTCGAGAATATAAGCCAGAACATTTTCGTCCTGCGCCGTCGTGGCGGAAAAGTCCTGAAGCTCTACCTTCAGCTTCGGCCACCATTCGGCGGCCAGACGGTCCTCATAAGCAACCGTATCGGAAGCGGCCACGCAATATCCCATTACCACCTCGTCGCACGTCACCACGAGCGCGCTTTCCGGGCAGAACCGAAGATAAGGCAATGCCCAGACGAAACCCGGAAGCCGGGGATCGCCATAACATTGCGTGCCGTCTTGGCCGCGGTCTGCCGTCCGCAGGCAGATGTCAAGCACCGCCGCCTCGTCCGTTGGACGGGCAGTTCGGATCGCAATGGATGCGGTAGGATTGGTATCGCTCATGGATGAAATAGCCGCTCTCGCCCTCGTTCGGCATCGCCAAGCGAGGGTGTCGCCTGGGTATTGCCATGCCGAAGACCTCTTCGGGTTCTAGACAATAGACTGTTACCTGCGTTTTTGATTAAAAGACACCGCCCGCTCCTGTTCCTGGCCGAGAAACAGGCGCGGGGACGGCATCTCATCACACCTTGCGGCAGTCGTTATTTGCCATCCCAGGCCTTGAGCGCCTCGGTTTTCATCTGCCGCTGCGCTTCAGGAGAGAGTTTGTAGTCTCCGTGATAAGGCGCGGACTCGAAGGAGCCATAGGTCGGATTGGCAATCACGATCCAGTCGTGCCCCCAATGGGCGGCGGCGTCAGAATACACTTTGTAGCGTTGCTCCAGCGTCCCCTTGTAGTCGTCGGTGAAGTCACCGAGATTGTCACCGAGCATCAGGAGGATGCGATAGTTCTTGGCAATGAAGGCGCGCCGCGTACCTTTGGCCGAGCTCCAGTCCGGCTGTTCCTTGCTGGCAAGAAACGTGTCGACATTGTCTCCCATCGGGAAGCCGAGCTTCTTCATTTCCTTGACAGTCGGGCCTTTTTCCTCCTTGGAGCGATTGGTGACGTAAAACACTTTCACGCCCTTGGAGGCGGCGTATTGCGTGAATGCGACCGCACCCGGAATCGCCACGTCGGTCTGCGATTTCACATAATCCGTCCAGGTGGTCGGCGAAAAACTCGTGCCTGCCTTGATGTTCCAAGCCTGGTATGCGGACGTGTTCAACAGCGTGTCATCGACGTCGAGAATGATCGCCGGCGGCAAATCTGCGAAACTGCCGGTCTGTTCCACCGGTGCTGCCGTCCAGGCCTTGTCAGCAAGGGCCTGATCCAGCCGTACCTGTGCAAGCGCATAAGCACCGATCGCATTGGCCTTTGCCTCAACCGAGGTCTGGTCCCACAGGACCGCGTTGAGGTTATCGTTTGCAGGCCGCGGCGTGGCGTCGGCTGCGGCCGCCGGCAAGGCCGGCACAGCGATCAGGCATAGAAGGAGCGCGGTGCTCGTGATGGTGCGGTTGAGTAGGCTCTTCCTCATGCATGTCTCCTGGCGTTGAACATGGCCATTCTTTTCGCCGCGTTTCGTTGATGTCAACGGCTGGACCATTCACGCCTGTGACAAATGATCAGTCGGACGGATCACAACGCTTGCCGTCCTTATCGAAGAAGTGGAGGCAGTTGCGTGCTGCACCAACGGTGAGTTCATCATTTATCTTGATGGCGGAGCGACCCGGCACGCGGAAAGTCACGGTCTGTTTGTCCGGCAGCACGCCATAGACATAGCTTTCTGCGCCGACCAATTCGACAGCGAGCACCCGCGCCGTTGCCCGAAATGCCAAGGCCGCATCGTCAGTCGCGATTTGAATATCTTCTGGGCGGATTCCAACTGTCGCGACTTGACGGGCAGAGAGCGCATCTCCCAGATGGAAATGCGCATTCCCCGGTGCCCAACTCAGCAGGTTCATGGCCGGCGATCCGATGAAGGTCGCAACGAAGGTGGTTGCCGGCTTTTCGTAGAGTTCGATTGGCGTTCCCACCTGCTCGATACGGCCGCCGTTCAAAACGACCAGTCGGTCGGCAAGCGTCATCGCCTCCATCTGGTCATGGGTGACGTAGACGCTCGTGGTCTTCAACGCGAACTGCAGCCCCTTGATTTCGACGCGCATCTGGACGCGCAGTTTGGCATCGAGGTTGGACAGCGGCTCGTCAAACAGGAATGCCGACGGATTTCTGACGATGGCACGGCCCATGGCAACGCGCTGGCGCTGCCCGCCCGATAGCTGTCGCGGCTTTCGTTCAAGGAATTTCTCGATCTCCAGCGACGCTGCAGCCTTTTGAATGCGGCTTTCGATCTCGGCCTTCGGCATATTGCGGTTCTTCAGGCCGTAAGCGAGGTTCTGGCGCACGGTCATATGCGGATAGAGTGCATAATTCTGGAACACCATGGCAATGTCGCGCTCTGCGGGCTCGAGATCGTTGACCACGCGCCCGCCGATGGAGATCTCGCCGGAGGTGATGCTTTCCAGCCCGGCGATCATCCGCAGCAGCGTTGACTTTCCACATCCAGATGGGCCGACCAGCACAACGAATTCGCCATCTTCGATCTCAAGCGAAATGCCTGAAATAGCCTCGATGTTTTTGCCATAGGTCTTGCGGACATCCCTGAGGGTGATTGCAGCCATTACTTTTCAGTCTCCACGAGCCCTTTGACGAACCAGCGCTGCATCAGCACCACGACAAGTATGGGGGGAATGATTGCCAGGATCGCCGTCACCATCACGAGGTTCCAGGGCGTCGACGCATCAGTGAAATCGACCATCTTGCGAAGGCCAATGATGATCGTCGACATCTGGGCATCGTTGGTGACAAGCAGCGGCCAGAGATATTGCGTCCAACCGTAGATGAACAGGATGACGAACAAGGCAGCGATATTGGTGGTCGACAGAGGAAGCAGGATATCCCGCATGAAGCGGAACGGTCCAGCATTGTCGATGCGAGCGGCTTCCAGCAGCTCTCCAGGTATCGTCAGAAAGAATTGCCGAAACAGGAATGTCGCCGTCGCCGATGCCATCAATGGCAGGGTCAGCCCGGCATAGGTGTCGATCAGCCCGAGATCGACCACCACCTTGTAGGTCGGCAGGATACGCACCTCGACCGGCAGCATCAGGGTGATGAAGATCATCCAGAAGAACGCCATGCGCAGCGGAAAGCGAAAGAACACGATGGCAAAGGCCGATAAGAAGGAAATGATGATCTTGCCTGCGGCAATGACGACGGAGACGACGATCGTGTTCAACAGCATGCGCTCGAGGCTGACGCCGACCACCCGTTCGACGCCGCCGGACAGCGCCTCGCCGTAGTTTTCGAGGAAGTGGCTACCGGGCAGCAGCGAAATCGGTGGCCGCAGGATCTCAGAAGACGTCATCGTCGAGGCGACGAAGGTATAGTAAATCGGGAAGGCGACGATGATGATGCCAATGATCAGCATCAGATGGCCGACCAGATTGGCGATGGGGCGTTTTTCAATCACTGCCGGACCTCACGCATAATGCACCCGCCGCTCGACAAACCGAAACTGGAAGGCCGTCAGGCCGATAACGATTGCCATGAGAATAACGGACTGGGCAGCCGACGAGCCGAGATTGAGGTTCACGAAGCCGTCGTTATAGACCTTATAGACCAGGGTCTCCGTCGCCTTGGCCGGACCGCCCTTGGTCACGGAATCGATGATGCCGAAGGTGTCGAAGAAGGCATAGACGGTATTGACGACGAGCAGGAAGAAGGTCGTCGGCGCCAGCAGCGGAAAAACGATCGTCCAGAACCGCCGGCTGCCGCGCGAGCCGTCTATGGCAGCGGCCTCAAGCAGCGATTTCGGTATGGCCTGCAGGCCGGCAACAAAAAACAGGAAATTGTAGCTGATCTGCTTCCAGGCGGCCGCGACAATCACCAGAAACATCGCCTGCTCGCCATTCAGCAGGGGATCCCACGCAACGCCGTTTCTGCGCAGCAGATAGGCAAAAGTGCCCATGGCCGGATTGAACATGAACAGCCAGAGCATGCCGGCGACAGCAGGTGCCACGGCATAAGGCCAAATCAGCAGCGTACGATAGAGCGTCTTGCCACGCACGACCTTGTCGGCGGCGGTCGCCAACGCCAGAGCGAAAATCATAGAGAGCGCTGCGGTCGAAACACTGAAGATCACGGTGATCTTCAGGGCATGCAGATAGCTGGGGTCGTCCAGGACCTGCCGGAAGTTTGACAGACCAACGAAAACAGTCTTGATGCCGAATGCATCTTCACGCTGCATGGATTGGTAGAGTGCCTGGCTGGCCGGCCAGAAGAAGAACACGACCGTCAGGACGATCTGCGGCGCGACCAGAAAATAGGGGAGGATCTTGTTTGGAAAGACGACGTTCTGCACGACGATCTCCTCAAAAGAGAGTGGCGATCTGCGCGATCAATCGCGCAGATCGAGATGACGCCGTTAGTTTCCGTTCGCCTGAGCGATGGCGGCATTGCCCCGCTCGACGGCCGTGTCCAACGCCGTCTTTGCGTCGACCTTGCCGGCGAGCATCGCCTCAAACTCCTCGTTCATGATGTCGCGCACCTGCGGCAGATTGACGAGGCGAACACCCTTCGAGTTTGCGGTCGGTGCCTTGCCCATCATCTGCAGGATCGGCGTTTCCCGGCCCGGGTTCTTCTCGTAGAAGCCAGACTTCTTGGTATCTTCATAGGCCGCCATGGTCACAGGCAGATAGCCGGATACCTGATGCAGACGAGCCTGAATCTTGGTTTGCGACAGGAAGTGGAAGAATGCGCCGATGCCCTTGTATTCGGCGTCGGTCTTGCCTCCAAAGACCCAGAGGCTGGCACCGCCGGGAATGGTGTTTTGCGGACGGCCTTCGCCCTTGTCATAGGGAAGCTGGCCGATGCCATAGGGAACGCCAGCCTTGGCGATGTCACCAAGTCCACCGGAGGATTCGGTCAGGATACCGCATTCGCCAGAGATGAAGAGCTGCTTGGCTTCGGACGTGCGCCCGCCGTAACGAAACGTCCCATCCTTGGCCAGATCGGCAATGGCCTGGAAATGCTCGACGAAAGGCGCGGAATTGAACTCGAGCTTTACATTGGTGCCGCCGAGGCCGTTCTCGTTCGTCGCGTAGGGCACATTGTTCCAGGCAGCATAGTTCTCTGTCTGGATCCATGTCAGCCATGTCGACGTGAAGCCGCAATTGGCCGCACCGCTGGCCTTGATCTTCTTGGCAGCGTCGAAAACTTCAGCCCATGTCTTCGGCGGGTTCTCAGCGTCCAGCCCGGCTTTCTTGAAGATCTCCTTGTTGTAGTAGAGGATCGGTGACGACGAATTGTAGGGGAACGACAACATCGTGCCGTCGGGCTTGGAATAATAGGACACGATGCCGGGTAGATAGTCACCCTTATTGAAATCGTAGCCGGCCTTCTTCATCACGTCTGCGGCTGGCATGACGGCACCTTCCGCGCCCATCATCACACCGCTTCCGGCATCGAACACCTGCAGGATGGCCGGGGACTTTTTGGCTCGGAAAGCGGCAATGCCGGCATTCAAGGTTTCAGGATAAGAGCCTTTGAAGACCGGAACGACCTTGTAATCCGTCTGGCTTTCGTTGAATTCCTTAGCCAGCTGGTCGACAACCTCGTTGTTTGCGCCGGACATCGCATGCCACCATTGCAGCTCCGTTGCCGCAAAAGCGTGCGACGCACCCGCCATCGAAACCGTTGCGGCGATAGCGCATGTGATAATAGAACGATTAGTCATCTTGTCCTCCCAGACCTCAATTTTAATCCTGCTGCTGCCGAGATCCTCCCAGATCACGGCGGCACGGGCACTCCAAAACCACGATCTATCCGCCATAAACACAAACAGATCATCGTCATCTATAAGAGCACCGACTCCCGCCCATGTTAGCGAAAGCATTTATAAGCCAGCTATTATCTTTCACCTCGGCGAACCAAATGCAACCCAATCGGCAAATGCTCAGAGGCTTTTCAACGATATCGAGTAGCCTTCTTGCGCCCTGACAGATGCCCGATTTGCCGAATCCAAACCAATTGCTGTGAGTGAACCTATCGGCCAGCCTGTCGGCAGCGCGGCCTGCAATGCAGAACGCGTTACAACTGGACGACCGAATTCCATCGCCAAAGGGAGATGTTGGCGCGGGCCTGGCCTTCTTGAGCTTATGGCGTCTGGGCGACCTGCTGCTCGATGGCACCAAACAATGCCTGACCATCCGGAAGGCAGGTTTCCATTCGCACGGTATCACCAAAGCGCATGAAAGCAGTCTTCGGTGCACCTTCGTCGATCATTTCGATGCCGCGTCGCTCAGCGATGCAGCTGGAACCGATCTCGCGATAATTGCTGTTGGAAACGGTGCCCGATCCGATGACCGTTCCCGCAACCAGCGAGCGTGAATAGGCAGCATGTGCCACCAGATCTTGAAAGCCGCAGCTCATCGCATAGCCATTGGCAGCGCCAAACTGCTTGCCATTCCAGTGGACAACCAGATTGAGATCGACGCGTCCATCGCGCCAATTGTTGCCAAGTTCATCCGGTGTCACTGCCACAGGCGCCATCGCGCAAGGAGGTTTAGCCTGTATCCAGCCAAATCCGGTCTTCATTTCAATTGGAGCGAGACGCCGCAGCGACCAGTCATTGATTTGTACCAGTAACCGGATATGGCCGATGGCGGCATCCGCCGAGATACCAAGCGGAACTTTGTCGGTGATAATGCCGAATTCGCCTTCGAAATCGATGTCGTCGCCTTCCGATGGGAAGAAACTGGTTTCCTGCGGACCAAGAAACCGGTCGGATACACCCTGGTACATCAAGGGACGTCCGGTTTGTTCCTTCGTCATACCGAACACTTTGTCCATGAGGTCGCCATGGCTGTCGAAGGCTGAACCATCGAGCCATTGCCAGGCTCGCGGCAAGGGAGCCATAGCCTGGGCCGGGTCGAAAGCAATCGCATCGATGACAAGACCCGCGTTCAGCTTTTCGTAAATTGCGACCAGGGCGGGGACGAGCGCGTCCCAGCTTTCCAACAATTGCTGCAGCGTGTCGACGCCGGGGGCTGCGGTTGCGCGTGTCAGATCGCGGCTGACGATGTGAAGCCGTCCATCAGGACTACCATTATTTAAGCTCGCCAGTTTCATGAAATCCTCCTCATTGGAAATTGAACTCGATCTATCAAAATGATCGAGTCACAAGCGCATCTGCATCCAAGTCCCTTAGGAAGCCCAGAGTATCCGCCGCCTGCGTGGCAATTGGCGGATAGGAGCCGAAGAGCGCCACCACGTCTTCATCGGGTTGATAGGTTACGCGCGCGCGGCTTTCGGGAAAGCGTCGCATCAGTGCCGCCACAAGCTCCTCAAAGGATAGGCAAAGCGCAGGCAGGGTAAAGGCACGCACTGCGCCAAGCGCTGCGGCATCAAGACGGCCGGCATGCGCAAAATTAGAAGCAGCGGTTTCCACCGATGTCAGCCATGTCTGTGAATGGGGGTGAACGGGCAGCACAATATCCTCGCTGCGCATGACGGCGTAAAATAGCCGGCTGATGAAAGCCGAACGCATGCGGGCATCGGCACCGTCCAGGGCCATGACACCGGCCAGACGCAAGGAGACGCCGTCCAGCCAGCCCCGCGCGGCGAAATTCGCAATGGCAATTTCCATCATCAGTTTCTGCGCGCCATAGACCATAGTTGGCCCTGTCGGCGTCGCATCCGTCACCAGCGCGGGCATGGGCTTGCCAAAAACCGCAATAGTCGAGGCGAAGACCAGCCGCGTTTGCGGATTGCTGTCGCGCAAGCGCTCTAGAAGTGTCAGCGTCGCGTCGATATTCACCTGCCGCGCCAAAGCATAATTGGCTTCCGCCGCGCCGCCGAGAATGGACGCAAGGAGATAGACCGTAGACGCGCCTGCTATATGCGTGTCGAACAGATCGAGGGCCGCAAAGTCGCCGGCAACTATATCAAGGCGTGGATCATCATTGATCTCTGTGGCCGCGGCCTTGTCGATCAAGACCAGTCGGTCAAACTGCTCGCTGGCAAGCAACTGTTTTGTCAAGCGCTGGCCGACGAAACCCTGCGCGCCGATGATAACCGTTTTCAAACGCTCCTCCCGGCAATTGGAATATATTAGTTGGTTGTACGACCAATATTTGAAATGTGGAATTTTGGCAAGGTGGGTGCCTATCACCTTCGTGAATAGTAGCTATCGACAACGCTTGTTTGAACATACGACCAAATAACGATAAAGCAGCCGTGTCGATGACAGGAGGAGGCAGACATGGCAAGATGGTTAAAGCACGGCGCTGTGGCATCCGCCGTGGCAGATCAGGAGCGTAAGGTGCGCGAGGTGGTCGAGGCCACCTTGGCGGATATCGATCGGCGCGGCGACGCGGCTGTGCGCGACTTGTCCGTTAAGTTCGATGCATGGGACCGTGACGATTACCGTCTGTCGCAGGCCGAAATCGATGAATGCTTGAACAAGCTCTCGAAGCAGGACATCACGGATATCGAATTTGCCCAGCAGCAGGTGCGCAATTTCGCCCGCATCCAGCGTGAGGCGCTGCGCGATGTCGAGGTGGAAACCCTGCCAGGCATCATGCTCGGACACAAGAACGTGCCAGTTCAAGCAGCCGGGTGCTACGTGCCTGGCGGCAAATATCCGCTTCTGGCCTCGGCTCATATGTCTGTTATCACCGCCAAAGTGGCGGGCGTGCCGCGTGTCGTCACCTGCGCACCGCCCTACAAGGGCAAACTGGCCCCCGCTATCGTTGCTGCCCAACATCTTGCCGGTGCCGACGAAATCTACGCACTGGGCGGTATTCAGGCAGTTGGCGCCATGGCGCTCGGCACAGCCTCGATTGCACCAGTCGATATGCTGGTCGGGCCTGGCAATGCCTTCGTCGCCGAAGCCAAGCGGCAACTGTTTGGCCGCGTCGGCATCGACCTCTTCGCCGGCCCCACGGAAACGCTTGTTATTGCCGATGACAGCGTTGATGGAGAATTGTGCGCCACTGACCTCCTTGGGCAGGCCGAGCACGGTCCAGACAGTCCGGCAATCCTGCTGACCACATCCGAAAAGCTCGCGCGCGATACGCTCGCCGAGATTGAGCGGCTGTTGACCATCCTGCCGACCGCCGAGATCGCCGCCAAGTCCTGGGCGGTATTCGGTCAGGTTATCGTGGCAGACTCCGAGGAAGAAATGGTGCAGATCGCCGATGAAATCGCTTCGGAACATGTACAGGTCATGACTCGCGATCCCGATTACTTCCTTGCCAATATGACCAATTACGGGGCGCTCTTCCTGGGCCCCCGCACCAATGTCGCCTATGGCGACAAGGTGATTGGCACCAATCATACCCTGCCGACCAAGAGGGCGGCCCGTTACACCGGCGGCCTTTGGGTCGGCAAGTTTCTAAAGACGTGCACCTACCAAAAAGTACTCACCGACGAAGCGTCGGCCATGATCGGACGCTACTGTTCCCGGCTTTGCGATCTCGAAGGCTTCTCCGGCCATGGCGAGCAGGCCAATATCCGGGTGCGCCGCTATGGCGGTGATAATATCGCCTATGCCGGGCGTGCAGAAGGGCGGTCATGACGGTGGTTCATCTCCCAACCACACCGTCCTTCCGCCTCGCCAAAAAGCGCGCGCTCGTCACCGGGGCGGGACGCGGCCTCGGCCTTGCCGCAGCGGCGGCCCTGGCAGAGGCCGGTGCCCATGTGGTACTGGCGGCTCGCAGTGGCAGTGAGATTGAGGCCGCCTGCGAAGCAATCCGGGCTGCCGGCGGCTCTGCCGAGGCCCTGATCCTCGATGTCACCGATCGTATTGGTCTGGAAGATTCTCTTGCCGCCCACGGCCCGTTCGATATCCTTTTCAACAACGCAGGCACAAATCGACCTAAGCCTCTCTGGGATGTGACTGAGGACGATTACGACGCGGTCCTCGATCTCAACCTAAAGGCGGCCTTTTTCGTTGCCCGGGCGGTGGCGCGCTCGATGATCGATCACGGGATCAAAGGATCACTCATTCATATGGGCTCGCAGATGGGGCATGTCGGCGGGGCGAACCGATCGCTCTATTGCGCCTCGAAATGGGGGCTTGAAGGCATGAACAAGGCCTTCGCAGTCGATCTTGCACCCCGTGGCATCCGGTCGAACACCATTGCCCCGACCTTCATTGAAACGCCGATGACCCAGCCGTTTTTCGAGAACAAGACCTTTCTCGACAGCGTGCTGGCCAGGATCAAGCTTGGCCGCCTTGGCCGGGTGGAAGACATCATGGGCGCAGTCGTGTTTCTGGCCTGCGACGCCTCGGCGCTGATCACCGGCACGTCGATCATCGTCGATGGTGGCTGGACAGCAGACTGAGGGCCTATGGCTTTTGGGGAGGCAACGGCTCCAGCATTCTTTAAGAAGCAGACAAGGAGCCAAGCAGCTCCTCAACTCTTGGATAGCCAAGGCAAGCAGGGGTTTACTATGGCAGAGCGCGATCTGGGGCGCGGCTGCAGCCTTTCTCCAGCACTCCATTTCCAGCACTCGGTTTTTTTCGTACCGCTATACAGGTGCTACCAGTCGATCAGCGGCAGGCCTGCGACCGGACTGGTGAAATAGGGAATGCGGTTACCGCGCAGAGAACCCAGATATACGGTCTTCAAGTCAGGCCCGCCAAAGGTCAGCGACGCCATCCAAGGGCAAAGCGTACCGGTCGCGGCCGCCATCAAGTCGGGGGTTACGCGGCCCTCTTCCCAGGCCTTGTCGAGTTCGGCAGTTTTTTCCGGCCTGCCGTCGTCGAGAAGTGTGAGAAGTTCTCCTTCCGGCGTAATCGCCACCAACCGATCGGCCATGATGAGCGTGGTCCAGAGATTGCCGTAGGCGTCGAAGGCGATGCCATCGCAGAAGCCGCCGACATTGGAGGGACCGTAGATCTCGCGGTCGCTCAACGAACCATCCGGCTGGACGCGCATTCGGGTAATATTGCGCGACGTGGTCTCAGCCACATAGAGCCATTCCTCACGGGCATCGAAGCGCAGTTCATTGGTACCGCAGAAATTCTCCGCAACAATCCGCGCACCTTTTTCGTCGATCAGAGCAATATAGCCGTCGCGACTGTTGATTTTGACATGATCGGTCCAGGGAATTGTCCGGGTCGTAACGGTCAGCCATAGCCGGCCTTTGCTGTCACGAGTGACAAAATTGGCCTTGCCGATCGGCCGGCCATCAATGTTATCGATCAGGATCGTGCTCTCGCCATTGCGCTTCATCAACTCGAGCCGGTCGGTGCCGAAGTTGGCAATGAGAAAGTCGCCGCCCTTGGTAAACGCCAGTCCGTTGGGCAGGCTGCCGACAGTATTGACGTAGCGATCCTCAAAGGATGCGGGTGCCGAGTTGTCCAGTCCCTTCTGCAGAATGAGTTCTTGACTGCCATCGGGGTCGATCCGCATTACACCGCCGCGCCCATCCGCTGCCCAAAGCGTACCGTTTCTTTCCGCCAATATGCATTCAGGCCGCTCCAGCCCTTCACCGATGAAGCGGATGTCTTCTCGCTGCACCTGAAAGCCCTTCAATGGATTGGTCATCTTGCATTCTCCGCAGAGTTTAGTTGTTCAACCAACCAAATAATTTTCTTGCGCAGATGTCAATGCTTTCCTGCGTAAAGACGCGGCATTCTTCTGGCTCCATTTAAAATGCTCTTTTCCGGTTATCGGCGAGCATCCTCAAGCAGCATGGACGCGCCTTTCATGGCAATCATAGCAGTCGGCGTGTTGGTATTACCCGAGGTAATTGTTGGCATGATCGAGGCATCGATCACCCTCAACCCGACAATGCCATGCAGTCGCAGACGGGCGTCGACGACCGCGAGCGGATCGTCCGAGCGTCCCATTCTAGCAGTTCCGACCGGATGAAAGATCGTCGTGCCGATGTCGCCCGCTGCCTTAGCCAAGGCTACCTCGTCGTCGCCGACGGCCATGCCTGGCACAAGCTCCTCCGGCCGATACGGGGCCAGCGCGGGCTGCGCCATCAGCCTGCGCGTGGCACGGATGGCGTCCGCCGCCACCCGGCGATCTTCTACCGCCGTCAGATAGTTTGGGGCAATCAGCGGCGGGTCGTGCGGATCACGGGAGCGCAGCCGCACTTCCCCACGCGAGGTCGGGCGCAGATTACAGGCGCTGACCGTGATCGCCGGAAACCGGTGCAGCGGCTCGCCGAACCTGTCGAGGGACAACGGCTGCACATGAAACTGGATATTGGCGCGCTCCTGCGACGGATCGGAGCGCATGAACAGGCCAAGCTGCGACGGCGCCATCGTGAGCGGCCCACGCCGCCGCAGCGCGTAATCAAGCACCATCAGGCCTCGACGGACCAGCGAATGATAGGTTTCGTTCAGCGTGCGGGCGCCACTAACCCCATAGACGGCGCGCTGCTGGAGATGGTCCTGAAGATTGCGACCGACACCCGCGCGGGCGGCGATCGGGTCGATGCCAAGCTCGGAAAGCCATTCTCCCGGCCCGATGCCCGACCGGTGCAGGATTTGCACGGAGCCGATCGAGCCGGCGCTGAGCACAATTTCGCCCCGCGCCGTCGCCGTCTTCATCACGCCGTTGCGACTGTAGTGCAATCCTATTGCTCTACCGTCTTGAATGACCAGCCTGTCGACAAGAACGCCTGTCTCGATACGCAGGTTCGGCCGCGCCAGTGCAGGCTTCAAGAATCCTCTTGCCGACGACCACCGGCGGCCGCACTTCTGATTGACGTGAAAATAGCCAGAGCCTTCATTGTCGCCCGTATTGAAATCGGCGACCTTGCGCACGCCCATGTCAGCAGCCGCCTCGCGCACCGCGTCGAGGATCGGCCAGGACAGGCGCGCCGCTTCTACGCGCCAGCCGCCGCCAGTTCCGTGAAACGGGCCTTCACCCAAGAAATGATCTTCCATAGCGCGGAAGTGCGGCATGACCTCCTGCCAACTCCAGCCCGGAAGGCCGAGGTTTGACCATGTGTCATAGTCAGCCGCCTGCCCGCGCATAACGATCATGGCGTTGATCGCGGAGGAGCCGCCGATGACCTTGCCGCGCGGATAGGACAGCGAACGACCGTTCAAGCCCGCTTCCGGCTCCGTCTTGAACATCCAATCGGAGCGGGCATTGCCGATGGTGAAGAGATAGCCGACAGGAATATGAAACCAGATCCAATTGTCCTTGCCGCCGGCTTCTAGGAGAAGCACCCGATTGGCGGGATTTTCAGAAAGCCTGTTGGCAAGGATGCAGCCGGCCGTACCGGCTCCAACGACGATGTAATCATACTCCCCCTCCATCACATCTCTCCTTTTTTGCAATCGTCCAGGCTTGCTGGTCTATCCCCATCGCAGATGAAGACAAGGGGCAAGCAGCAGAGAGCATGTGCAAAAAAGAGCGCCGAAATCGTGGATCGGAACGATATCAGAGGATCTGCTGCACATGGCTCTCAGCTGAAGGTTTGTCGGCTCCACAAGACCATGACGCTCACACTCAACCGTCAACCTGCACCTCCTGACGCTTGAGAAGAGCTTAAGCGTGCGCTGTTCGACAACGAGGACAACACACAGCAATGGGGCCAGGCAATTAGCGATAGGGCTCGGCAATTGCCACCAAGGAGGCGGAAATCAGGGCCGCCTGCTGCTGTTTAGGCGCAGCGGACATCTCTAGCTCACCGATTTTCAGCGAGTTGTTGACGACCAGCGATGCGCGTGGAATACGTCGGCGCTCGAAGTCCGCCAGAACTTGCGCAACGGACTGACCACTGGCGAGTTCGTCGCAGAGTACGATAGCATCTTCAATTGCTGCGCCAGCGCCGGCGCCTAGATGAGGGGTCGTGGCGTGGACGGCATCCCCGATCAACACGACGCGACCCACGCTCCAGCGATCGGTTAGAAGAACGCTTTCCAGCGGCCGATAAAGGATCGGCGTATCCTCGTTAATCGTATCGCGCAACCGAGCAACCTCGCCGCCAAAGCCTTCCATCAACTGACGCAACAAGCCGGGAAGTTGAGCCTTTTCCCGCCACGGATTATTAGGCACATGTTCCAGCAAATAAAGGTACATCTTGTCCGGCGAACACAGGGTAAAGCCAAGCTTGACCCTGTCGCCCAGAAACATGCGGCCGCAATCCCACCCGGCTGGTATGTCGAACAGCGCGCGCCAGCAGGCTTGGCCCGTAAAACGTGGCAGCGGCGCGTCGGGCAATATCATGGACCGCGTTTTCGAGAACAGTCCGTCGGCGCCGATCACCAGGTCGTAGCGGCTGCGCGTACCATCGGAAAACAGCACATCGACACCGGCGCCATCCTGGCTCAGTTCTGTCATATTGAGACCGGCCCGCACTTCGGCTCCGGCCGCCAATACCCGAGATTTCATGATCGCGTGCAGCACGGGGCGCAAGATCCCACCTTCCGCCGGAACGTGCGGTGCATAGAGTCGGGGAGAGGCCATCTTAGCCAACACATCGCCGGCCTGACTGCAAAGAACAAAACTGTCATAGCAGTTGCCTTTGGCCATGATCTCGTCAGCAAGACCAAGATCGCAAAGAGCGCGTAACGTCAGCACCGAAAGGGTGATCCCGGTGCCGTAAACACCCCAATTGGGGTCGATATCGATAAGATCGACCGCGACGTCCTGCTCACGCAGTCGCATGGCCGCAGCCATGCCGGCGACACCTCCCCCGACGACCAGAACCTTGGTGACCAGTGACGGTTTACTCATAAAACTCTCCTCCCTGCGCCTGTCACGACCGGTTTTTCCTCCCGGGCCGATCATGCCGCACTGCCGTACATCAAAAGAAATCGCCGTCTGGACTGACGGTTGGCACCATTCCAACGTCTATTATTCGCTATTTAATTGGTTGACCAATCAAAAAATATAACCGGGAGGTAGATATGATTCGGCCTCTGCTCGTCAACGCCAATAGGCAGTCTGGAAGACTGCAACCGAATGGTGGCGGCGAGGTTCTGCAGTTGAACCGGAATTCAGCTTCAATAATTCTCGTATCGGCGCTTACGGCGACTTTTGCGCAAGAAATGGGGGGAGATTTTCGAGATTGAGGACACCTGCCAGCGCCGACCGGCCGATGGGTAAGCCGCCGCCGATCCGGAACGTTAACAACATTGGCACAGGCTGTTGCGAACCGCACGCAGCCTACTTCAACGTATGCCTCAATGTGTCGAGACGTTCGCCGGGTTTAGATCCAAGGGCATCTGAACTATTAGGCAGGTCTTAGCGCGTTGAGACCCGCCAAGGCAAATTTCAGCAGCAGCGAATAGGCATTTGAGAGGTCTGCTCCCGAAAAACGGCCGTCGGAAAGGGAGTCGAGACGTCTGTTCTTGGACACTGTCTGAAGCATCAGCACAAGTACCATAGCAAAGCCGCGCAACAAGGTTTCCTCATCGATATCAGGCATAAGCGTGCGAAGTCGTGCGATGAACAGATTGGCCGTTTCGTCGTAATTCTCACGGATGTAGCTAAGCCATCGGTCGTTTGTCGCCAGCTTTGCAAGAAGCAGAAGATAGGCCTGCCAACCCTCGTCATTGCTTTGCATCTGCTCAAACAGCGGTTGCATGAAGGCGTCCAGCAGGCTCTCCACAGTCACGTTGCCGCTTTCTTCCAACGCCGCCAGCCGTGCCCGCCGCGTCAGATTGAGCGTTTCGGCCCGGCGCGCGACAATGGCTGCAAACAGATTTTCCTTGGTCTTGAAGTGGTAGCTGACCAGAGCAAGCGTCACGCCAGCAGAATTGGTGATGTCGCGCAAAGAGACGGTATCGAAGGAATGATTGCCAAACAATAATTCGGCGGCAGCGATGATTTTTTCCCGAGTCTGGTCCCCGTTAGCTCGCGTCTGTGGCGCTGCTTCGTTCCGCTCGCTGCCTGCCTTGGCCTTGCTGACCATAGTCCATTCTCCCTTACCGATCGATCCTGCCTTAGAAGGTCCGGAGTTCCCGAGCCCACACATCTTTGCCTTCCCACTCACCGACATAGGCAAGCTATAGCCGGCTGTCATCTGTTTGCGCTCTTTTAATCGGCGCCGCAGCGCGGCCATATAAATCGATGCGAAGGCTGCTGGCAGTAGCCGATACCATAAATGCACGAGTTCGGCATTCCGTACTGCCACTCCCGGGTGATGAACCTGTCAGAACGGAGATCTTCACGAACTAATCCCAAGGCCACCCTTGCGGACATCCCAAGATTGTATTGCAATTCATAGCCTTGGACGTTGATCTCAGTTCTCCCTCTCGGCGGAACCGTCGAGCGTCCGCAGCGTTGTCAGACGCCAGGATCCGCCAACGTTTTTCGGCGGAAACAGAGCGACTTCAATTCTCCAGCCGACGCGGTGCCCATGTCAGATGCCAATTCAAAGCTAAATCGTTCCACCGGCGTCCAAGAGCAGAAAAAAGCTTCTGCCGATCAACACCAAGAAGCAGAAATCCCACCGCCTGAAAACCCGGAGCATGACTGGAATCTGACGCCGGAGGAGGCTGAAGAGGCGAGAAAGGCCTATCTGCTGAAACGGTTCTGGATCAGCGCCCGAGGCTACTGGAGCCGTCGCGGCGATAAGCTTGCCTGGCCTTTTTCCTTGGCACTGTTGGCTTTGATCGGCATTAACGTTGGTTTTCAATACGGCATCAACGTCTGGAACCGCAGCATTTTCGACGCGATCGAGCAACGCAATGCCAGCGATGTCTATCGGCTGGGCTTGCTGTTTCCGCCACTCGTGTTGGGAAGCGTCGGCCTCGTCACTTTACAGGTCTACGTCCGCATGTTGATACAGCGCCGCTGGCGTTCGTGGCTGACCAAATCGCTGGTTTCCCGCTGGCTGACCAATGGCCGCTATTACCAGCTTAACCTGATCGGCGGAGATCACGGCAATCCCGAGGCCCGCATCTCCGAAGACATGCGCATCGGAACTGAGTCCCCGGTCGATTTTACCGCCGGCGTAATCTCCGCATTCCTGTCGGCGTCAACCTTTATCGTCGTTCTCTGGACCATAGGGGGCGCGCTGACCATCTCCATCGCCGACACATGGATCACCATACCAGGCTTTCTGGTGATTGCTGCGGTTGTCTACGCTGGCATCACCTCAAGCTCGATCGCCTTTATCGGCCGCAACTTTGTTGTGGTCTCCGAGGCCAAGAACCAAACCGAAGCAGAGTTTCGCTACACCCTGACGCGCGTGCGGGAAAATGGTGAAAGCATTGCTCTGCTTGGTGGAGAAGAAGAGGAGCAAAGCGATCTCGACAAAACCTTCGGCAAGGTAAGACAGCAGTGGCGCCTGCTTGCCAAGCAGCATATGCGCACCACTGTTGTCTCCCATGGCTCGATGCTGATCGCACCCGTCGTACCGCTGCTTCTCTGCGCGCCGAAATTCCTGGATGGAAGCATGTCTCTCGGGCAAGTCATGCAGGCCGCGTCTGCCTTTACCATCGTGCAGGGTGCTTTCGGCTGGCTGGTCGACAACTATCCGCGGCTTGCCGACTGGAACGCCTGTGCGCGGCGCGTCGCATCGCTGATGCTATCGCTCGACGGATTGGAACGAGCAGAATCGAGCGAAGCATTCGGCCGGATCAAACGGGGTGAAACAACTGGCGAATTTGTGCTTAGCCTGCGAAATCTCTCGGTTTCGCTTGGCGATGGCACGGCGGTCGTCAAGGAAACCGAGGTGGACATCAAGCCGGGCGAGCGTGTGCTTGTCGCGGGCGAATCCGGATCCGGCAAAAGTACCTTGATACGGGCGATTTCAGGACTTTGGCCATGGGGTGATGGCGAGGTCAGCTTCCGCCCCGACCAGAAGCTATTTATGCTGCCGCAACGACCATACATTCCATCTGGAACTCTCGGCCGCGCGGTCGCCTATCCCGAAGCGGCGGATCGTTATAGCGTGGAGGAGGTTCAAGCCGCCCTTGAAAAGGTCGGCCTCGGACATCTCGCAGACCGGATTGAGGACGAAGCGCCCTGGGATCATACGCTGTCTGGCGGCGAAAAGCAGCGCTTGGCCTTTGCTCGGCTTCTGCTGAACGACCCCGACATCATCGTCCTCGATGAGGCAACCTCCGCGCTTGATGAAAAGACACAAGACAAGATCATGGATATGATGATCAACGAACTGCCCAAGGCAACCATCGTCAGTGTCGCGCATCGCATTGAACTTGAAGCTTTCCATAGCCGAAAGATCACATTGGAACGCCGGGACGGTGGCGCCAGACTGGTCAGCGATATCGAGTTGAGGCCACGCAAGCGCAAGCACCGGGTGCTCTCACGGTTGCTTGATCCGTCGAACCGGAGAGGGACTCAGGTCACGAGGTAACTTCGTCGTAACTCGATAAAACGAGGTACGACAAATGACCATCAAGCCGACGCTCGCAGCATCAGATCCGACTTCAGCAGGATCTGGTCGCGGCCAAGCCCCTGCTCTGCCCCGTCGACCTCGCCCAGTTTTTTCAGGAGCAGGCCGATCGCCAGGCGGCCAATCTCGTTATAGTTCTGCGCCACCGTCGTAATGGGCGGGCAGGCATATTGTGACAGCGGATGGTCGTCATGGCCTGCCACTCTCAGATCGTTGGCGGCACCATGGCCGACCTTCAGCCCTTTTTGCCAGGCGGCGGCGATGACGCCGAAGGCCAGGCGGTCATTGGCGCAGACAATCGTGCGTGTCGGTAGTTCGTTGAGGTTCTCAAAAAGACGCGATGCTTCCTCGAAGGCAAAGCGCTCGAAGTCCCATGTCAGATCGTTGGAGACGGTGAGCACCGCTGGGCTGAAATTGGCCGTCTCCATCGCTTCAACATAGACCTGCCGTCTCTGGGCGGCGTTGCGGTTCACCTCGGGCATTCCGAAAAAGCAGGGCGGTTCGCCGGAGCGGCAGAGGTAATCGACAATCAGTCCAAAGCTCTGGCGATTGTCGCTGCCCACAAAAGAGGCTTCCTCCTCAGGCGGGGCATCGACATACACAAGGGGAATGTCGCGCGCCAGAACATGCAGTGGCGAGTTTCTGCGCATGGTGCCGATGGGCGCAATGATCGCCCCCGCAACATTCATCGACTGCAGCGTGCTGACGGCGGCATCCTCAGCCTCGAGCCGTCCATCCGATGAAAGCATAAAGGCCAGAAACCCGGCCTCAGCGGCAATCGTCTCGATGCGGCGAGTCAGGGCCATGTAAAACGGGTCTAGCGCGTTCGGGATGATAATGCCGATGATATTGCTGCGGCGACGATTGAGGTTGACCGCAAACAGGTTTGGCTTGAAGCCTGATTTCTTCAGCGCCTCCTCGATGGCATCGCGCGTCTTCTTGCGCACCGAAGACGGATCGTTGAAATATTTCGAAACCGTGGGCCTGGAGAGGCCAACGAATTCCGAGAAGTCTTCCATCGTCTTGATCGGCTTTCGCAAGTCTCTCTCCATCACTCATCGACCTGCCCTTTTAGCACCGGAATCATCCGTTGAAAGGGGAGAGCGTCAGGGGGAAACGAATTGCACTTTCATCGTTGTCGGGTCCGACGGCTTTGCGAGGAAGAATGGAAGAAGCTCCTCGAGAGGCAGCCTGTGGCTGACTAGCTTCGCCATCCTCCCATCGTCCGCACCAAGGATTTCAAGCGCGTCGGGGATATTGCGGTTCAGGGAATGAGACCCGACGATCTTGATCTGCCGCCGAAAAATCTCGAACGGGTGGATCGTCACCGTGGCCGTGGGAGGGCAGACGCCGAACAGAAGCGCGGTCCCACCATCTTCGACCAAGTCGATCATCTTTTCCACAACGGACGGCACCCCGGTGGCATCAGCGACGAAGTCGAAGCCATGGCGCTGCGACGTGAGGCTGTCCGATCCGGACACGGCCGTGCCGAGACCGAGATCTGCGGCAAATGCCAGACGATCCTCGTTAATATCAGCAACCGTTACCGCGTCCGCTCCCCTCGCCTGCAGCGTGAGAGCCATCAGAAGGCCGATAGGACCGGCGCCGAAAACCAGAGCCCTCTGCGGAATACGATCACCTTTACCGGCGCCCGCGGTTTTCAGGCCGTTCAGGACACAGGCAAGCGGTTCCGCCAGTGCCGCGCGGTCGAAGGGGAGATTACGGATCCGGTGAAGCTGGTCGGCACGCACAACGCTATAGTCGCTGAAACCGCCATCCTGCGTTACACCATAGGCCTTGAGATTAGCGCAAAGATTGGTGAGCCCCTTGCGGCAGGCTGGGCAGGTTCCGCAGGGCAAGTTGGGATCGACGACGACCCGATCGCCAATGCTGAAATGCGTGATGTCGCTTGCGAGGGCTTCGATCTCGCCTGCAAACTCGTGTCCTGGAATAACCGGAAAGGCGCTTGCGCCATAGCGGCCATGCAGCACATCGATATCCGTGTGGCAAAGTCCTGATGCTCTGACCCGTATCAGGGCGTGGCCCTCGGGAAGGTGGCTGCCGAGGGAAAGATTAGCCAGCACCGGTTGGCCCTTTCCCACAAATTGAATGGCCTTCATGGTCGCAAACCTCCCTCAACTCATCCAGTTGCCGCCGTCGACATTGTAGGTCTGCGCCAGGATGTAATCGCTGTCTGCAGATGCCAGGAAAACGGCAAGCCCCTTGATGTCATCAGGCGTTGCGAACCGGCCGATCGGCACCGATTTTGCCACCTGCGCCTTCTTCTCGCCGGGCTTCAGACCTTCCCATTCCGCGAATTTGGCATCGACCACGTCCCAGTGCTCGCCATCGACAACGCCAGGTGCGATCGCGTTGACATTGATGCCGTGCTTGACAAGCGCAAGCGCTGCCGACTGAGTGGCCGAAATGATGGCGGCCTTCGATGCGCAGTAGAGGGTGACGAGCGCCTCGCCCCGACGCCCGGCTTGGCTCGCCATGTTGATGATCTTGCCGCCACGCTTGCGGTCGATCATCACGTTTGACACGGCCCGCATCATGAACAATGGTCCCTTGAAGTTCACGTCCATCACACGGGTATAACTTTCCTCGGTGATGCCGTTGATCGGCGCCATATCGAAGATCGCGGCATTGTTGACGAGGATGTCGATGCCGCCGAATTCCTGGTCGACGGCTTTCACCACCCGGTCGATATCGGCAATATCGGTGACATCGAGCTTCATGGCTTTCGCTGCCGGGCCGATATCGGCCGCAGCCTGTGTCGCCCGTTCGATATTGATATCGGCGATGACGACTTTCGCGCCTTCGGCCACGAAGGCTTCGGCAAAGCCGAGGCCGATGCCGCGCGCGCCACCGGTGATCAGGGCAACCTTGTCTTTCAGTCTCATGGTTCGGTCTCCGACAAACCGCGTCTTGACGTGGCGGTCGTCCATCTGGGTCTGCAATCGGGATTGGAGATCGATGCCCGGCGAAGGAGCGCCGGGCATCGCGGGAGGACCTGCCGCCCTGAACGTGCTGAGCGGCAGGCTGAAGCGCTACTTGATGTAATGGGCGCGGGTCATGTCGCGCGTCACCTGCTTCTGCGAGGCCTCAAGGGCGGCGTCGACAGACTTTTGACCGGCCAGAGCGGCACTGATCTGCTGGCCGACGAAGGTGCCGATGCCCTGGAACTCCGGAATGGCCACGAACTGCACGCCGGTATAGGGCACAGGATCCTTGGTGGGCTTGGACGGATCAGCAGACATGATGGCCTTCAGCACCGTATCGGCAAACGGCGCCGCCTTCTGGTATTCGGCAAGCGCGTAGGTGGATTTGCGGGTGCCGGGCGGAATGGAAACCCAGCCTTCCGTCTGGCCGACAAGCTTTACATAATCCTTGGAGGTCGCCCATTTGACGAAGGATTTGGCGGTTTCAGCCTTCTTCGTCGTTGCCGGGATTGCCAGGTTCCACGACCAGGACCAGCTAGAACCCGCAGGCGTCACGGCAACGGGAGACCGGGTGAAGGCAACCTTGTCGGCAACCTTGCTCTGCTTGGGATCGTAGACGCGGCCCGCTGCCGAGGTGGCGTCGATCCACATGGCACATTTGCCCGAGGCAAACAGCGTCTGGTTTTCGTTGAAGCCGTTCGACGTCACACCAGGTGGGCCATATTTCTTCATCAGGTCGACGTAATCGGTGACTGCCTTTTTCCACGGCTCGGTGGTGAGTTGCGGTTTCCAGTCCATATCGAACCAGCGGCCGCCATAGGTATTCACCATGGTGCCAAGGAAGGCCATGTTCTCGCCCCAACCCGGCTTGCCGCGCAGGCAAAGGCCGTACTGGCTCTTGGCCTTGTCCGTCAGTTTGGCCGCATAGTCCTTGATTTGGTCATAGGTCGGCTGGTCGGGCATCTTGATGCCGGCGGCGTCGAAAAGATCCTTGCGGTAAAGGGTGAAGGAGCTTTCGGTGTAGAACGGCACCGCATAGAGCTTTCCATTGACAGTCAGGCCCGCCTTGATCGGATCGAGCAGGTCACCGTAATCATAGTCGTCGCCGAGGTCGTCCATCTGGCGCAACCATCCGGACTTGCCCCAGATCGGTGCCTCATAACCGCCGATCGTCATGATGTCGAACTGACCACTCTTCGTGGCAATATCCGTCGTCAACTTCTCGCGCAGCACGTTCTCCTCCAGAACGACCCACTTGATCTTGTTGCCGGTCTGCTGCTCCCACTGCTTGGAGAGCTTCTGCATGATGATCATGTCGCCATTGTTGACGGTCGCGATCGTGATGTCCTCGGCATGCGCCATTCCTGCAAGCAGGCCAAAGCCGACCACGGACGACAAAAGGATGCTAGGCCTTACACTCATATCAATCTCCTCCATTGGCGAGTGCGAAAACGCATAAAGCTTACATGCGTAAACTTTTATTACGATGGCTCAGCGCCTTGTCAAGCACTCCATTTGACGGCCTGAATGCCGCATAGCAGCAAAGATAGAGGGATAAAATGGAGAATGTAGGATTTTGAGCGCTAAATCGATTGGAATTCAATGAGGCGCTGCCCTTGTTGCAGCGCTTATAAAATTTACACGCGAAAATTTATATTGACGTGGCGGCTGTGCATTTCTATTCATCAGCAAGCGCAGGCAAAAAGCCCTCGGTGGTGTAAGTGTTTGGAGGAGCCATGAAAAACCCATCCGTCCTTGCTCCGGAGAGGCTCGGGCCAACGATCACCGCCGGCGAGATCCTTGTCGAGATCATGGCGACATCGGTCGGGACGGGCTTTCTTGAGCCGCTTCCTCTGCTCGGGCCATTTCCGAGCGGCGCTCCGGCGATCTTTATTGACCAAGTCGCCAAACTCGGTGGCAGCGCCGGCATCATTTCCGCCGTCGGCGCCGACGATTTCGGCACGCTCAATATCGAGCGATTGAGACGCGACGGGGCAGACATATCCGCCATAGATGTCCTTCCTGATATGCCGACAGGAACAGCCTTCGTCCGCTACCGCCCGGACGGCGCGCGTGACTTCGTGTTCAACATCGCGAAGTCCGCCTCAGGGCAGATCCGCATGACGGATGCGGCGCGGCAGCTGATTTCGCGTGCCGGCCACGTCCATGTGATGGGATCCGCCTTTGCAATCACGGGTATCGGACAGATTCTGACGGACGCGGTTGCTGACGTGAAATCGCGAGGTGGCAGCGTGTCCTTCGACCCCAATGTTCGAAAGGAACTGATCGCAGAGCATGGTCAGGCGCGCGAACAGATGCGCGAGATCCTTGCCGTTACCGATCTTCTACTTCCTTCGGGCGAGGAGTTGGAAGTGGCCTCTGGCATTAAGGGAGAGGAGGCCTCCATCGGGGCTCTGCTCTCCCTTGGCATTTCCGAAATCGTGCTCAAGCGCGGCGCACTCGGCTCCTCCTATTTCGCAAAAGACGGTCGGCTGGACAGTCCGGCTTTTGCGGTGAAGGAAGTGGACCCGACAGGTGCGGGAGATTGTTTCGGAGCGACCTATCTGACCTGCCGCCGCCTTGGAAAATCACCCGAAGACGCGCTGCGCTATGCCAATGCCGCCGGCGCCCGCACCGTCACCCGGCAAGGGCCGATGGAAGGTGCTTCGAGCTTTGCCGAACTGGACGCCTTTATCAGAGAAACTGGATCGGAGACCTGACATGAGCAGCCATCTGCTGGAACTGGCCACGGCACGCCGCAACGGCACGCCTCTTGGCATCACCTCGGTATGTTCGGCCCATCCTAACGTCATCCGCGCCGCCCTGCGGCGGGCATCGACAACCCGGCAGCACGTTCTGATCGAGGCGACCTGCAATCAGGTCAATCATCTCGGTGGTTATACCGGCATGACGCCAGCTGATTTCGTGAACCTTGTGAACACGATTGCAGTGGAAGAGAAGCTGGAGCCCAGCCTCATCATCTTCGGCGGCGATCATCTCGGCCCCAATCCCTGGCGGAAAGAGAAACCGGAAACCGCATTGGCAAAGGCCCGGGATATGGTCAAAGCCTATGTGACCGCCGGGTTCAGCAAGATCCATCTCGACACGTCCATGGGTTGCTCCGGCGAACCGGCCGCCCTGGATGACCAAACAATTGCCAACCGGGCCGCCGACCTCTGCGAAGTGGCGGAAGCTGCCTCAAAGGCAGCAGGGCTTCCGCCGCCGGTCTATGTGCTCGGAACCGAAGTGCCCGTGCCCGGCGGGGCCGATCATGTGCTCGATAGCGTCGAGCCGACCTCGCCCGACGCCGCAAAAGCTACCATTGCCATTCACCGCGACATCTTCGCTGCTGCGGGGCTGGAGGCAGCATTCGAACGCGTCATCGCCTTCGTCGTGCAGCCCGGTGTGGAGTTCGGCAGCCAGAATGTGATGCAGTATGACCGGTCGAAAGCCCGGGCGCTGTCGCTGGTACTGAACGATCACCCTGGCCTGGTATTCGAGGCGCATTCGACGGACTATCAGACGCAGCAAGCTCTCAGCGACCTCGTCAGCGACGGTTTTCCAATCCTCAAGGTCGGCCCCGGCCTGACATTTGCCTATCGAGAAGCCCTTTACGCTCTTGATATGATCGCTTCGGACCTGATCCCATCCTACGGGACACGACCACTTGCGGCGGCGATGGAGCGGCTGATGCTCGACCACCCAACGGATTGGCAAGGCCATTATCACGGCGATACCCAATCCGTGCGCCTTCAGCGCCACTACAGCTACAGTGACCGCATTCGCTATTACTGGAACCGGCCAGAAGCGACATCTGCCGTGCAGGCACTGCTTTCGGCGCTTGATGGACAGGTGATCCCCGAGCCTTTGCTGCACCAGTTCTTTGGAGAGCACACCAAAGCAGGATCTACCGCCGAAGAGACATTGCTGGCATCAGTCGAAGGTGTCCTCGCTATCTACGACCGCGCGGTGCATCCACAGCAATCATAAAAGATAGCGAGGTTGTTGTGTTTCAGTCCAAATGCCGCTCGCGTCAAACTTGCCGCGGTCGCCTCTATCCGGAAAGAAAGCAAATCGGTCAGCCGTCCAGCAAAGACGTCTGACCCAGCCGGTGGTAGCGGCGCTGGTGATAGGCCAAACCATCGCCCGCCTCGCCCTGGCGAACCATCAGTACCCGACACAGCAAGACATCGTGGGTTCCCGATGCGACATGGCTGTCGATGATGCAGTCGAAGGAGGCGATAGCATCTGCAAGTGCCGGCGCGCCCGTCACGCCCTCTAACCAGTCGGCCCCGGCGAAGCGGTCTTCCATGGGCGTCTTGCCGCCAAACAGCCCTGACAGATTAACATGCGACGGGTTCAGCGTATTGACCGTCAGCACACCATTGCTCCGGAAGGCATCATAGACCGAACTGGAGCGGTTGAGGCAGACGAGCAGCGTCGGCGGCGTATCGCTGACACTGCACATAGCCGTGGCGGCAAAGCCTGCGCGTCCGGCAACGCCATCGGTCGTTACGATGTGCACGGCCGCACCGACACTGGCCATGGCATTTCGGAACAGGTCTCGGTCAACCACCTGGTCGCCGGGCTGGAAATGGGGCTGGATTGCATTCATTGCTCAACTCCTTCTCATCATATTGGTCAGGTGGCGGCTTTGGCGGTGAACCGGGAAAGTGCCAATGCCCGTTCAAGATGCCGGGCCACCGAAGCAGCCAGATCCTCCCGCCAGGGACGCGCAACCAGCTGAAGCGCAATGGGCAGGCCTTCGCGGCTTGCGGCCACCGGCACCGTCACCACAGGCAGGCCGAGATAGGAAAACGGCCGGGTCAGCGCGGTCATGGCGCTGATGACCTCGTTCATCCGACTGCCGGCACCGACATCGACGTCCCGGTCAAGCGGCGCGATAAAGGGCATGGTCGGCAGGATCAGCACGTCGCAGGCGCCAAAACTTTCCTCCAGAAAGCGCGCCAACATAACCGAACGGATTTGTAGAGCCCGGACATAGAGCGGTCCGGGAATGGCAAGCCCCTGCGACAGGCGCATGCGAACTTGCGACCCGAATTGATCAGGCGCGTCCCGCATGCTGTCGAAATGCACAGCCGCCGCCTCGGTCATCGCCACGGCATTGGCGAGTTCCGTTACGGCCTCCAGATCCGCAAAGGGTGCGTCTGCCACCTGCACCCCATCCCGATCCAAAAGCCGCCCCACAGTTTGCACAGCCTCTCCGACATCGTCAGACAGGGTTTGCTGGAACAGACCCTTGGCAAGTCCGATCCTGACGCCTTCGATATTGTCCAGCAACGGTCGCAGCGGCGCATCGAGACAGGTCGGGTCAAGACCATCGGGGCCGCTGATCAGCGACAGGATCAGCCAGGCATCCTCGACACTGCCTGCCAGAGGGCCGATGCAATCCTGGGAGAAGGACAGCGGCATGGCGCCATGGCGGCTGACGCGGCCTTGCGTCGGCTTAATACCCACTGTGCCGCAGCAGGCTGCCGGTATCCGGATGGAGCCGCCAGTATCGGACCCCAAGGCCGCCAGCACCACCCCTGCCCCAACTGCCGAGCCGGAGCCGCTGGAGGAGCCGCCGGTGATCCGGTCCGGATCGATCGGATTTAAGACGCGGCCATGATGGTGGTTATGCCCCGTCGGCCCCATGGCGAATTCCGACATGTTGAGGCGTCCAATCGAGAAACTTCCAGCCGTTCCAAGACGTGCAAGGACCGTTGACGTCGTCTTGGCGCGGTGCCCGGCCCGGATCAGCGAACCACAGCCGGTGAGGCGCCCCTCGCCGTCAAACATGTCCTTGTGGGCCAGAGGCACACCGTGCAGCGGCCCTAAGCTCGCGTCCGAGGTCCGCATGTCGTCCGCGGCCTTTGCGCAGGCAAGCGCATGTTCTTCATCGATATCGATGAAGGCATTGAGGCGAGACCGACTGGCTTTGGCTCGCGACAGCGCCGCAAGGGTCATCTCCTGCGACGAAATCACGCCGCTACGGATCGCCTCTGCGGCCTGTCTCAGGCTTTTGGGATGGTCAAGGCTCACCTTTGATCTCCCGCAGCATCAGCCCTTGGAAATGTGAGGGCTCCACCGAAAACAGCCCACCGTCGCGACCGTAGGAATGGATGCCGATGGCACGGGCATCCCGCGCGATCTCGGCTTGCATGGCAAGCCGCTCCGCTTCGGTGACGGAACGGCTCCAGAAGGCGCGGGCCAAAAGTTCTGCCAAGTCCTCTCGCACCGTCATCAGCTGAACTCCTGCGGCTGGCGATTGCGCACAAGCTGGCTCAGCGCCACGGCGATGACGAGAGCGCCGCCATAGAACAGGTTTTGCACATAAGCATCGGCTCCCAGCATGGTGAGCCCAGTGATGCCGGTCACCAGGAAATAGACGCTGATCACCGCCCCAAAGGCGTTGAACCGGCCCGGAGAGATCGTGGTAGCCCCGAGGAAGGCCGCTGCAAAAGCCGGCAAAAGCAGGTTCAGCCCCGAAAGTGGGTCGGCGGAGCCCGTCATGCCGGCATAGAAAATCCCGGCCAAAGCGGCGATCAGGCCAGACAGGATGAAGGAAATAGCCCGTACTTTATCCACCGCAATGCCATTGAGGCGAGACACCTCGCGCCCGCGCCCGACGAAGAGCAGTCTGCGCCCGGCAATCGTATATTCCAGCGCGTACCAGATCACGGCGGCGAGGATCAGCGCATAGAAAAAGGCGAGCGGAATACCAAAGAGCCGGTTGATGATCACCGATTCCACCAGGGACATCGACACACCTGATATGGTCTGAGAATTGCTGATCCACAAAATCAGGCCATTGACGAAGGTGCCGACGCCAAGCGTGACGATCAGCGAATGGATGCGGAAATAAAGGACGAAGAAGGCATTGACCGCGCCGATAATCACTCCGGCGGCCAGCGCAATCACGAGAGTCGGCGCCAGCGGCCAGCCTTCGCGGGCATTCAGCACGCCGATCAGCATAGTGCTCATGGTCAGCGTCGAGGCTCCCGACAGGTCGAAATCGCCCGACGTGAGAGGAATGATAATGCCGAGCGTCAGCACGACAAGCACGGCCTGCGACCCGAACATGGTGGAAAAATTGCGCCAGCTGAGAAAGGAATCCGGCATAAGAATGCCGAAAATCACGATCAGCAGCAGCCAGGCGCCGACCAGCGCAAACCGCTCGCCCTCCTGCTTCAAGGCGAAACGGGGCAGGCTCTTTGTTTTGACAGGTTTGGCGGACACATCGATCGTCGTCATTCTGCGGCCTCCGCGGTTTGGCTTTCGCTGTAGAAACAAGCTTCGGTTATCGCCTTGCGGCTGATCTCTGCCCCCTTCAACTCGATGACCGGTCGTCCTCGGGCAAAGACGAGAATGCGGTCGGCGATCTGTTCGAGCTGTTCATTGTCGGTGGAGGCACAGAGAATGGCAGTGCCTGCCCGCGCCGCCTGATCCAGCGCCAGAAAGATCTGCTGGCGAGCGCCGAAATCCACGCCCTGGGTCGGCTCGTCCAGCAGCAGCAGCCGGGGTTTGGTCTGCAACCATTTGGCAAGCAGCACCTTTTGCTGGTTGCCGCCCGAGAGGGCTGCGAGCGGCAGTGCCGGACGGCGCGGGCGCACATCGTGCAGTTCCGAAAGCAAGGCCGCCTGCCGCATCATGCCCCCGCGGTCGAGGCCATAGGTACGCCGATGCTGATCCAGAACCGGCAAGGTGATGTTGTCGGTGATCGACAGGCTGCCAACGCCTGCCGCCCCCAACCGGTCTCCCGGTAGAAGCGCAATACCAAGCGCCTGTGCCTTGGCCGGCGTCAGCCGGTTAAGATCAATCTGCTGGCCTTCCATGACCATCCGGCCCGAGGCCTTGGCTGCGCCGAACAGCGCATAGGGAAGGTTCGCGAAGCCGGAACCAATCAGCCCTGTTACGCCAAGCACTTCGCCTTCGGCGATGCTGATGTCGAAGGGTTTCGCACGCCCTGCCGTGAAGTCTCGGACCGTCACGGCCGCAGGACGCGATACGGTTTCCCGGCTCTTGGCGAAGGCCTCGATCCGGCTGCCGACGATGGTGTCAAGAATGGCTTGCCGACCGCTTGCGCCAGTGTCGAGAATGTCGACCAGTTCGCCATCCCTCAGCACGGCCACCCGGTCGGTGATTTCACGCACCTCGTCGATATCATGGGTGACGATGACCACGGACGCACCACGCGCCACAATTGAGCGGATCAGCGTGAAGAGACGACCGACATCCTCGGCCGACAAAAACGGCGTCGGCTCGTCCAGCACGAGAATACCCTCGCCGCCATGCCCGGCATCGGAGGCCTTCAAATCTTCGAAGGCGCGGACAATGGCCACGAATGCGCGCTCGACTGGCGAGAGCGAGGCAATGGTCGCGAAGGGATCGATCGAGAGACGGAAATCGGCAAACAATGCGGCCACCTGCCGCGCTTCTCGCCGCCAATTGACGAACCAGGGCGTGCGGGCTTGAAGGGCGGTAACGCGCATGTTTTCCAACACCGTCAGCGATCCGATCAACCCGAGATGCTGATGGACGAAAGCGACGCCACGCTTCTTGATGTCCATCTGGTTGAGCGGCAGCGGCATGGTTTGGCCCCAGAGCACGACCTCGCTGCTCGGCTCGGGCTGGTAGAAGCCGGCAAGCACCTTGATCAGTGTCGATTTGCCAGATCCGTTCTGACCAAGCAGGCCAAACACCTCGCCGCGCTTTACTGACAGCGACACCCCCTTCAGCGCCTGATGGCTCCCGAAGCGCATGCGGATATTTTTCATGTGAAGCACGGCATTCTCAGACATGGCGGGCTCCTCTAATGCCAAGGCTCGAAGATACTAGCGCGTCCTCGCCTTGAAAGGATTTCGATATCTCAAATGCGCCAAGCGCTTGCGATATTCGAAAGTGGAATGCGAAGGATCGTTTCAACGACTCTTCGCATGTGATCCTGAAGGGCTATTTCAGCTTCCACAGCTTGCGGAAACCTTCGAGATGGGCATCGCCGTAGCCATCGTTGAAATTGGCCGGGATGCCTGCCGTCTTGATATTGTTCTCGTCGAAGATCAGCAGCGGCACGTTCAGCTTCGATGCCGACGGCAAGCCGCACATCATCCGCATGATATTGTCGACCGCCGCATAGCCGGCCCAGCCGAGGCTTTCGCCGATATCCATCTGCACATGACCTTCGCGAACCATATCCAGCACGAAGGGAGTGCCATTAAAGCTGGCAATCTTCACCGTGCCTTCCGAACCGGTGATGCGCAGCGCCGGAACCACGAATTGCGCCATGGAATCATAGATCGGCAGGACGAAATTGATGGAGGAATCGGCCAGTACTGCCGATTGCACGCCAGACTGGATCTTTGTCGCCCATTCAGAGACCGGGACATCCAGATGCTTCTGCTTGCATTCCGGGCAAAGCGTCTTCAACTCTGCCTGGATCGACTTGACGAAGGGCGTCGACGGCAGCACGTCCGAGGAGCCGACGATCAGCACATTTGGCTTGCCGCCGGTCTTCACATAGGCCCAGGCCGCCAGCAGCCGGCCCGCCTCGGTGAAATCGACCTTGGAGGCGTAATCGATACCCTTGAATGGCTCTTGCGTGACGTCATAGAGATGGGTCGTGCTGATTTTCAGACCCGCCGCCCGCGCTTCCGAAAGCTGCGGACCGAGCACTTCAGGATTAAGGCCGCCAGCCACATCAAGCACATCGTATTTCTGGCTGATGGCCTGCGAGACGCCCTGGATCCACTGGTCGACCTTCAACTGATTGTCCCAGGTGGTGTAGGTGAACCCTACTTCCTTGGCCGCGGCGGCCATGCCCTTCTGCAATTCGACATTGAAAGGGATGGTCATGGTAATCGGGATGGAGAGGACCTTTTTGCCCGCCATACAGGACTTGGCGTCGAAAGCCTCGCCGGGCGGCGAAAACACCGGCATCACCTGATGGGAGGCGACGATAGCCTTGGCATCCTCCATCGGTCCGGCCTGCCCTGATCCCGTGAAAGACAGAATGGCCGCACCTGTTAGCACTGACGTCAGCAGAAATTGGCGCATCATCGACAGTCCCCTTCATTATCACCCATGATGTTTCATCGGCATTTATTGGAGACAATGTACGGACATAAACGAAAGTCCGTCAACGGAATTTTGCCTAAATTTTTACGCCGCCTATTCTTTAATCAATTGCTGAATTCACTCTCCCGCAATTGCGCAAGACCTGATCATCCGAGACTTCCGCTTAGCTCATGGGAATTACGGGACCACGAGCTGAGCCCGAGCAATAACCGTCCAAACACTCTATTGCGACGCAAAGGCTGCGATCGGTATGTCCGTACATGGAAAGCGTGTAGAGCCGTTAAGACTGCAGGCGATGCGCTCGCCAGGCCGCCACCATTCCAGCAAATCCGAACACTGAGAACACGAGGAAGCTCGCGCCATAATGGCCGGTTAGCGCATAGAGCGCGGCAAAGCTGGAGGGACCGACGATGACCCCGATGAAGGTGTAAACCAGGGCGCCGCCGGTGATTGCACCAACCCGCGCCTCCGGCGCATGATGCGCAACCTCCGCCAGGAGAACGCCGTTCCAGCCAATGGTGACTGAGCCGATCAGCACGAAAAGGCCAGCCTGCAGGATCGTGGGCAGATCGTTCAGCCAATAGAGACCGGCAAAACCCGAACCTCCCAACAGACCGAGCAGCGAGAGCGTTAGCAGGCCACCGCCGAGACGGTCTGCGACGACGCCCCAGAACACACGTCCGAAGGCACCGGCGCATTGCATGCCGGCCGCGACCGCGCCAGCCGCTAAAAGCGACCAGCCGGCATCATGCACCAGCGCCACCACAGCAAAGGCCGAAGCCGAAAGCTGCATGGCGGAATAGGCGAAACCCAACCCACTCAGCGTGCGCAGCGGCCTGCTTTTCCAGATGATCGATTGCTCCTCGCGAAAGCCGCGCCCTAAAGAGGCGGGCTTTGCCGTATGCTTCGGCTCAGCCGGATGGATGAAGGCAAGCAGACCCATCGTGACGAGCGGCGCAAGCGCGCCCAGCAGCAAGGCTTCATGCCAACCGAAATGCGCCGTCAGATAGGGAAAGGCGAAGCTTGCACAGAGACCGCCCAGAGGAACTCCCGCCTGCTTGAGCGAGAAAACGATATTGCGCCGGTTCTGCGGGGTCACACGGCTCAGCATTTCCGAAGAGGCCGGATTGTTCAACCCATAGCCGAGACCGATTGAAAGCGAGGCCAGCAACATGACAGGCACCAGGCCCGTGGCAATCCCTGCAAAGCCGAGCGCTACGCAACTCAGCGCCACATGCTCGACCCTGACCGGACCATAGCGTTGCACCAGGCTTCCCGCCACCGCAGAAGACAGCATGCCTGACGTGTAGATTAGGCTGATCTGGTAGCCGATCCAGTGGGCACCGATCTGCATGTCGCCCGCTACTGTCGGCGCGATGGCCGTCAACGCCAGCACGCTTGCGGTGGCAACCACCTGAATGAGCGTTGCCACGGCAAGCGTTTGCGAAAGCGAGGACACCGGCGCAAGACGCCGCTCTCCGGCAAGAATGTCCGACATGCTGGAAACCTTGGATTGCCTGGATAAATTGAGTATTTGTCCGTACTAACTGATTTCAGCAGACCGCGCAATATCCCGGCTTCAAGCGTGGCCTTGCCGGAAACTGTTTGATTCTCTTGCGGAAAACCTGTTGATAGGGGCAATCGAATGGATCTGGGCATGACAGCGATCGACGGGCAGCCGCAAGCAGACGAGGCAGAGGCAAGCGAAATGCAATGGCGGCCAGAGCTCGCCACCGCGCCGCTCTATCTTCAGGTCGCCCATCATCTGGAAGCGCGCATCCGCAGCGGCGAGTTCCCCGTCGGCTCACTTTTGCCCACCGAAAACGAGCTTGCCGCAGCCCTCGGCGTCAGCCGCCAGACCGTGCGCCAGGCGATTGCGACCCTGCGGTCCGGCGGCCGACTGTCTGCCAGGAAAGGCGTGGGCACAAGGGTCGAGGCCGGGATGGACGTCGCCCGTCGACACTTCATCGCCCACTCGCGCTCCGAACTATTCGAGGTGGCGAGCAAGACGGAATTCGTGATCTCCCACAAGCAGGAAATTGCCGCCCAGGGCCGACTAGCCGTGGAGCTTGGCTGCCGGGCGGGCCGTCGCTTTCTGCACATGACCGGCGTGCGCTATACCGCAGGCAGGCAAAAGACCTTTTCCTGGAACGAAGTCTATGTCGACGCCCGCCTCGCTCCGGCAGTGAAGGACGTCGATGTGGCAAAATCTGCGATTTTTCACCTGATCGAGGAATATACCGGCGAGATGATCCATGAGATCCAGCAGGACATCAAGCCTGTTGCACTAACTGCCGAAATCGCCGACCGGATCGGCTGCAAGGAGGGCGATCTCGCCCTCCAGGTCACGCGGCGCTACTACGCAAGCGGCCGACGGTTGATAGAATACGCCTTCCAGATTCTGCCCGCCGACCGCTTCACCTACACGACGACGCTGCGCGCCGAAAACTGATCTTTTCCGTCAAAACGCTGCCGCTTTCGGCATTTGCGCAGGATTTGCGCCACGGGCCAGGCACGCTTTTCGGCGATTTGCCCAAAAATTATTCAAGCCTAATTTTAAGACAAATTTAGTCTGGACAGCCGGAAGGTTTTTTGCATAAGTTCGTACATACAAAATTCGATCAGGTTTAAAACCGGCAAAAGGGGAACCGCAATGGATATCGGAGTCTTCATTCCCATCGGTAACAATGGCTGGCTGATCTCGACGGCAGCGCCGCAGTACAAGCCAAGCTTCGAACTCAATAAGGAAGTCGTGCAAAAGGCCGAGAGCTACGGGCTCGACTTCGCGCTCTCGATGATCAAGCTGCGCGGCTTCGGCGGCCAGACGGAGTTTTGGGACTACAATCTGGAGTCCTTCACGCTGATGGCGAGCCTTGCCGCCGTCACCACGCGTATCAAGCTGTTTGCCTCGACTGCCGTACTCACCATGCCACCGGCCATCGTGGCGCGCATGGCTACAACCATCGATACTATCGCGCCGGGCAGGTTCGGCGTCAACATCGTCTCCGGCTGGCAGATGGCGGAATATGACCAGATGGGCATCTGGCCGGGCGACGATTATTTCGGCTACCGCTACGATTACTCGACCGAATACGTACAAGTCATGAAATCACTCTGGGAGAGCGGCTCCTGCACCTTGGAAGGCAAGTACTTCACCATGAAGGATTGCCACATGAAGCCGATGCCGGAGCACAAGATCGAGATCGTTGCGGCCGGCCAAAGCCCACGCGGCATGAAATTTGCCGCCGACTACGCCGATTACAACTTCGTCATGGGCACAGGCATCAACACGCCAACGGCCTATGCGCCGGGCAACGAGCGGCTGCTGGAGGCTTCAGCAAAGAGCGGTCGCGATGTGGGCTCCTATGTGCTGTTCATGGTGATCGCGGACGAAACGGACGAGAAAGCCGAGGCGAAATGGGAAAGCTACCGCTCCGGCGCCGATGTTGACGCGCTAGCATGGATGGCGGATCAGGGCAGCAAGGACGCGACCGCCGACGCCAGCTCCACTGGCCGCCATATCAATCTTCCCGAGGGTGCTGTCAATTTCAACATGGGCACGCTGGTCGGCTCCTATGCCAAGGTCGCCCGCATGCTGGATGAGGTTGCTGCGGTCCCAGGAACCAAAGGCATCATGCTGACCTTCGATGACTTCCTCATAGGTCTCGATCAGTTCGGCCAGCATATCCAGCCGCTCATGGCCTGCCGTAGCCAGCTCAACGCGATGGCGGCGGAATAGTCCCTGTGGATGCTTCGAAGGCAAGCCATGCGAGTGCCTGGATCGATCCGCTGGAACTGGTCGATCCGAGCACATCCAAGGACATGATGGAGGCTAGGCTCGCAAGAGCCAGCTTCCCCGTTCCAGCCTCACCCACTGCACAAGTCCTCAGCGTATCCATCCTTGATGCTGGCGTGTTAGACCTGCTCGCCGCCTATGCCGCCGGCAGCCTGACACCGTCAGATGCATTCGACGCATTGACGCATGCCATCGCCATCAGCCGGGCAGGCAAGGAGGCTGTGCTGCGGCTCACAAACGGCATTGCCGAAAGTCTCGCCGAAAGCGACAGACGGTGGCGCGAGGGCACTGCTCGTCCGCTGGAAGGCATGTTGTTCGGCATCAAGGATATCATCGACGTCGCTGGCACGATGACCAGCTGCGGCTCGCTTCTGACCGGCGACCGCATTGCCCCCGCCGATGCCGAGGTGGTGGCGCGACTGCGCTCGGCAGGCGCCATACCGCTTGCTATGCTGGCCACGACGGAATTTGCCTGCGGCGGTCCGCACAACCCGCGCTTTGGCGCGGTCACCAATCCCTGGGACCCAAGCCGCTGGACTGGCGGCTCCTCCACCGGATCAGGGGCAGCACTTGCTGCCCGGCTCATGCCGCTGGCGCTTGGGACCGATACGGGCGGCTCGATCCGCGTCCCCTCCTGCTGGTGCGGCACGACGGGGCTGAAGCCGACTCACGATCTCGTCTCTCGAGCCGGCGTTGCGCCGCTCTCCTGGACGCTTGATCACGTGGGGCCGATGGCGCGCAGTGCCCGCGATGTGGCGCATGTCTTGCCGTTCATGACGGCAAGATCAGGCGTGCACCCTGCTCAGACATCGCCAAGGGGTTTGCGTCTCGGCATTCCCGGCAACTGGTTCACGGAGCGGGTCGATACCCGCGTGCTTGAGAACTGGCGGACAGCCCTTGGCGTTCTGGAATCGCAAGGATACGAATTGATCGACCTGCCGCCCATCGACATCGCAAGCATGCACGCGGCCGGGTGGACGATCCTGCTGTCGGAACTGGCAAGCCTGCAGGCCCGCAACATCGATCAAGCCGAGCGGTTCGATCCCGGGCTGCTCATTCGCCTCAAGCAGGGCATGGCAATTTCGGCCAGAGATTACGGTGAGGCCCTGCAAAAGCGCGCTACCGCCCAACGGCAGTTTCTGGCGCTGTTCGAGACGGTCGATCTGATCGTCACTCCAGGGGTTGGCGGCGAGGCCGGATCGCTGGAGACGCTATCGGTCGATGTGGATGGAGAAGCCCTCCCCTTCCAGGAGGTGATTTCCCGCAACACCATGATCTTCGACTTCCTCGGCTTTCCCGCCCTGATGCTGCCTTCCGGCCTCGGAAGACAGGGATTGCCGACCGGCATCCAGATCGCCGGACCGCCGGGAGCTGATTATCGCTGCCTGGAACTCGGCATGCTCTATCAATCCTTGACCCACCATCATCGAAACCAGCCGTCGGGTCCTGCCCGGTGAGCTGACGCATGCCCGGTCCGGCTTGCAACAGGGATGGACCTCCCTATGCTGCCCGCACCCAAAAAGCCGACAAAACAGGAGGAAACCATGGCTGACCCCAAGCTGAGACAGGCGCTTGAACGAAAAGAATTCATTCTTGCCCCTGGCGTATTCGACCTCATCTCGGCGCTGATTGCCGATCAAAGCGGCTTCAAGGCACTTTACGTCACCGGTTACGGCACCGTCGCCTCCTATCTCGGCCTGCCGGATGCGGGCCTTGCCACCTACCGCGACATGCTCGAGCGCATCGCGCAAATCGTCAAAATGACCAAGACGCCCGTGATTGCCGATGCCGATACTGGCTATGGTGGTCTGCTCAACATCCGCCATACGGTGCGCGGCTATGAGACGGCGGGCGTAACCGCAATCCAGATCGAGGACCAGGAATTTCCGAAGAAATGCGGACACACGCCGAACCGCCGCGTCATTCCGCTCGAGGATATGGTGCGCAAGATCAAGGTCGCCTGCGACAGCCGTTCCAGCGCCGACTTCCTGATCATCGCCCGCACCGATGCCCGCACAAGCCTCGGCCTCGATGAGGCGCTGCGCCGCGCGCAAGCCTATGCCGAGGCAGGCGCGGATATACTCTTCGTGGAATCGCCGGAAAGCGAAGCGGAAATGCAGGCAATTTCGGCACGTATCGATGCACCGCTGTTTGCCAATATGGTCAATGGCGGCCGCACGCCACTCCTCTCGGCACAGCGTCTGCAGGAGATCGGCTATGCCGTGGCCATTCACCCAGCGGTCGGCTTCCTCAGCGCCGGAGCCGCCCTTTCGGCAGCCTATCGCGACCTCAAGGACAACGGCATTACCTCGCCGGAGATCGACCTCTATTCCTTTGCCGAATTCAACACGTTGCTGGGCTTTGAAGATGTCTGGGAGTTCGAGCGGCGCTACGCGGAAATTTAAAATCAGAGCGGGAGTAACACAATGGGGACGGCTTTGGATCAGGATCTTGGTGATAACTACCGTGCCGCCTACAGCAACAGGGTCGGCTTCGGCAAACGCCCTGCGCTGGTGCTGATCGACTTCGCCAAGGCTTATTTCGATCCCGATTGCATTCTCTATGCCGGCGTTGAGGCCGCGCTTGCCTCAGCACTGCGTCTGCGCGAGGCAGCCCATAAGGCTGACATCCCCGTTGTCTTGACGGAAGTGACCTATCAGCCGGGAGGTCGCAATGGCGGCCGCTTCTTTGAAAAGGCCAAACCGCTGGCCTGCTTCGTAAAAGGCGAGAAAACTGCCGAATTCGCCGATGGCCTGGTTCCGGTCCCCAAGGATATCGTCGTCTCCAAGCAATATCCCTCCGCGTTTTTCGGCACGTCGCTCGCCTCCACCCTCACCGCCATGGGCATCGATACCGTCGTGCTCACAGGTCTGACGACCAGTGGCTGCGTCAGGGCAACCTGCGTCGATTCCATGTCGCATGGTTTCACAACGGCTGTCGTGCGCGAGGCCTGCGGCGATCGCCATCCGGCGCCGCATGAGGCCAACCTGTTCGACATGAACGCCAAATACGCAGATGTCGTCTCAGAGGATGAGGCACTGGCCTATTTCACCAGCGCTCTAAAGTAGGGTTTGAGCAGGAACGCATTAAAGCAAGCAAGGCCGCTCCAATTGGAGCGGCCTTGTAATCATCCGGTATTCCAGGTTGCCTTTCAGCGACCGTTCTTCTGCCGCCATTGCTCGTATTTCTGCTGGTACTCGTCCTTGGTGCAGGGATAAAGTCCGATGATCGCCTCTCCGGCTTTGACCTGTTCCAGCACGAAATCCTCGTAGCTTTCCATGGCCGAGCATTCATCCGCCAGTTCCTCGGCAAGATGCGCCGGAATGACCATGACGCCGTCCTTGTCGCCAACCAGCAAGTCACCCGGAAACACCGCGACATCGCCGCATGAGATCGGCACGTTGATGTCGATCGCCTCGTGATGGGTCAGGTTGGTCGGCGCGGACGGCCGAGCGTAGTAGGCGGGCATGTCGAGGGCGCCGATGCCTTCGGCATCGCGAAAGCCACCGTCAGAGACGACGCCGGCCGCCCCGCGTAGCGCCAGCCGTGTGATCAGGATGGAGCCGGCCGTGGCGGCGCGGGCGTCCTTGCGGGCATCCATGACCAGCACATGGCCGGGTGGGCAGGTTTCCATGGCAACCCGCTGCGGATGGCTTGGGTCACGGAACACGGTGATCGGGTTGCGATCTTCACGCGCCACGATGTAGCGCAGGGTAAAGGCCTGACCAACCATGGTCTCGGATTTCGGAGCAACCGGCACCACGCCCTGGATGAACTGGTTGCGCAGCCCGCGCTTATACAGCGCCGTGGCAATCGAGGCCGTCGAGATTTTCTTATATTTGGCGCGGGTTGCGTCACTCAGAACATAGTCTGCCATGATCTATCCTTCTCTAAAAACTCTGATGGATCTCAATAGATATCCGGTTCGCCAGCGGCTTTGCCGAAGTCGGTCTCGAGGAAATCGAAGTCGCAGCCCTGGTCGGCCTGGGTGACATGACGGGAAAACATCCAGCCATAGCCGCGCTGGAACCTTGGCTCGGGCGCAACCCATTCCTGCTTGCGGCGGGCGAGTTCCGCTTCGTCGACCAGCATGTCGAGCCGGCGGTTCGGCAAATCGAGACGGACGATATCGCCGGTCTTCAGCAGCGCCAGCGGCCCACCGATATAGCTTTCAGGCGATACATGCAGCACGCAGGCGCCGTAGGACGTGCCGGACATCCGGGCATCGGAAATCCTGAGCATGTCGCGGTGGCCCTGTTTGATCAGTGCCTTCGGGATCGGCAGCATGCCCCATTCGGGAAAGCCCGGCCCGCCCAAGGGGCCGGCATTGCGCAGGACGAGGACATGATCCGGCGTGACATCGAGGTCTTCGTCGTCGATGGCCTTCTTCATGTCGGGATAGCTGTCGAACACCAGGGCCGGTCCCTGATGGGTGTGGTATTTCGGATCGCAGGCGGCCGGCTTGATCACGGCACCGTTAGGGCAGAGATTGCCGCGCAGCACGGCCAGCGAACCCTCGTGATAAACAGGGTTGGACAGCGGACGGATGACATCGTCGTTATAGACCTCCGCACCCTCGAGGTTCTCGCCCATGGTCTTGCCGGTCACGGTCATGACAGAGAGGTCCAGCCGCTGGTCGAGCTGCTTCATCAGCGCCCTGAGCCCGCCGGCATAGAAGAAGTCCTCCATCAGGTAGTCCTTGCCGGAGGGACGGACATTGGCAATCAGCGGCGTTACCCGGCCCAGCGCATCGAGATCATCAAGCGTGAGGTTGACGCCAGCGCGGCGCGCCATGGCGATCAGATGCACGACTGCATTGGTGGAACAGCCTGTGGCCATGGCAACGATGGCCGCGTTGCGGCAGGCGGCATCGGTCACGATCTGGTCCGGCCCCAGGTCTTCCCAGACCATCTCGACGATCCGTCGACCGCAGGCAGCCGCCATACGCTGGTGGTTTGCGTCGACCGCAGGGATTGAGGAAGCACCCGGCAGCGTCAGGCCCATGGCGTCGGCAATCGCCGTCATGGTCGAGGCGGTGCCCATGGTCATGCAGGTGCCGGCGGAACGGGCGATGCCGCCTTGCACGCCCAGCCATTCCTCGTCGGATATGTTGCCAGCGCGCCGTTCGTCCCAGTATTTCCAGGCATCGGAGCCGGAGCCCAGAATCTTGCCGGCATAATTGCCGCGCAGCATCGGCCCGGCGGGCAGGTAGATGACAGGAACGCCTGCGGAAATCGCCCCCATCACCAGGCCCGGCGTGGTCTTGTCACAGCCGCCCATCAGCACGACGCCGTCGAGCGGATGCGAGCGGATCATTTCTTCCGTCTCCATCGCCAGCATGTTGCGATAGAGCATCGAGGTCGGCTTGGTGAAGCTTTCATCGACGGACAGCGACGGCATCTGCACCGGGAAGCCGCCGGCCTGGCTGACGCCGCGCTTCACATCCTGCACCCGCTCCTTGAAATGCGCGTGGCAGGTGTTGAGCTCGGACCAGGTATCGAGGATGCCGATAACCGGCTTGTCACGGAAATCCTCCTCGCCATAACCGAGCTGCATCATCCGGGAACGGTGGCCGAAGCTGCGCAGGTCGTCAGGGGCAAACCAGCGCGCACTGCGCAACGTTTCGGGGGTCTTTTTTGTTGTCATGGATCTGACCTTATGCTGGGGCGGCAAGAGATAGTGAAAGAGCTATTCCTTCATGCCCCATTTCTGGATGGTGTGGCGCTCAAGGGTCTGAAACACCAGGTTTTCGACAATGAGGCCGATGATGATGACGGTCAGCAGCCCGGCAAACACCGCGGGTATATCGAGCAGGTTGCGGTTTTCGAAGATGAACCAGCCAAGCCCGCCCTGGCCGGAGGAGACGCCGAACACCAGTTCGGCGGCAATCAGCGTGCGCCATGCAAAGGCCCAGCCGATCTTCAAGCCGGTTAGGATCGACGGAAAGGCAGCAGGTACGAGAATGCGCAGCACGTAGGAAATGCCGGTCAGACCATAATTGGCGCCGACCATGCGCAGGGTGCGGGATACGCCGAGAAAGCCGGAATGGGTGTTGAGCGCGACGGCCCAGAGCACGGAATGAACCAGCACGAAGACTAGGCTCGACGCACCGAGGCCAAACCAGATCAACGCCAGCGGCAGAAGCGAAATCGCCGGCAACGGGTTGAACATCGCCGTCATCGTCTCAAGGAAATCGGTGCCGATGCGGGTGTTGATCGCGAGCACCGTCAGCAGCGCGGCAAGCACGGTACCGATGATATAGCCCATGAACAGCACTTGCAGCGTCGTCCAGATCCGGGCGGGCAGCGTGCCATCGGCAAACCGGTCCACCAGCGTCGTCAGCGTATCGCTCAAAGTCGGAAACAGCAGAGGATTGTCGAGATAGCTGGCATAGACCTGCCAGATGGTGGCGAGAACAAGGATCAGCAGCGCCTTGCGCAGCGCGCCGATACCCCAGAGGGTTTCGAAGACACTGAGCTTCTGCTCGACTGGCTTGACATTGTCATAGGGCCTCGATGTCTCGACATCGCCGGCAAGGATGATGTTGGGCGACAGCATGGTTCTATTCCTTGTGACCGGGCTCGTTGGAAAACAGCAGATTGTGAATATCGCGCTCCAGGGCCGCAGCGCTGCCATCCGCGTGATTGACCTTGTCGACGTCAATGACCTCGGCTTTCACCCGTCCGGGATGCGGCGACAACAACAGGATACGGTTGGAGATCTTGATCGCCTCTGCAATCGAGTGGGTCACGAAAATCACCGTGAACTTGGTGTCTTCCCAGAGCTGCAGCAATTCGTCCTGCATCTGGCGCCGGGTCAGCGCATCGAGTGCGGCAAAGGGCTCGTCCATCAAAAGGATATCCGGCTGCATCGCCATGCCGCGGGCAATCGCCACGCGCTGTTTCATGCCACCCGACAGCGTGTGCGGGTAGCTGTCGATGGCGCGGGTAAGCTTGACCTTGTCGATATAATAGCGGGCCAGCTTTTCAGCCTCGGGCCTGGCCAACTTGCGGGCGACGAGCAGTGGGAACATCACGTTTTCAAGGACGGTTTTCCAGGGCATCAACTGGTCGAATTCCTGAAACACCATCATCCGATCCGGCCCCGGCGCCTTGACCTGACGGCCATTGATGTGGATCGAGCCGGAGACAGGCGTCAGGTAACCGCCGACAGCCTTCAGCAAGGTCGACTTGCCGCAGCCGGACGGCCCGAGCAACACGAAACGGTCGGATTCACGCACGTCGAAACTGACGTCCTCCGTGGCGGTAATCAGTAGATTGGGCGTCTTGTAGCGCAGTGTCACGCGGTCGACGGATAAGAGAGGGGCCTTTTGCGGCGCCGGGGCGGGGCGTTCAGCCGCCATGCTTGCCTGCATCATGTTCGTCACTCCGTAGGAAGGGTTGTGGCGCTCATTCCATCTCGAAATGACGCCACTGCGGGATACCGACAGGCATCAATTGCCGTTGAGATAAGCGCTGTCGGACAAGTAATAGTCCGTCCAGGCCTTCGGCATCGACTTGAGCGTCCCAACCTTGTGGAGATGCTCGGCGAATTTCATCGTGCCCTGCGGGTCCGTGCGCCACTCGTCCATGCCCGGCTCCTTCATCATGGTCATGAGGTCATCCAGGCTGGTCTTGTCGCCGGAGACCGTCTTGTAAGCCTCAACTGCTGCCTTCGGGTCTTTCTTGATGAAGGCCACGGCCTCTTCAGTCGCCTTGCGCAGGGCAATGATCAGTTTCGGATTGGCATCGGCAAACGTCGTCGTAGTGAAGAAAGTCGCCTGCGTCAGGGCACCGCCAATAATGTCGCGAGAATCCACGACCTTATGAACGCCTGGCTGTTTCAACTCGATATATTGGAAGGGCGGCGCAGAAAAATGGTTCTTCACCTCGTGCTGCGAATTGGCGATCGCCGCAACGGCATCGGGATGGCCGAGCTGCACGGTGTTCTTGTCGAACTTCTTCACTTGGTCTTCGCCATAGAGCTTGGCGGCAGCCATCTGCAAAAGAATGGCCTGGGTGGACACGCCAACCGTCGGCACGGCGATCTTGTCGCCATCCTTGATATCCTTCAGCGACTGGATGCGCGGATCGTTAGACACCATGATGACCGGCTGCGCCGAACTCGTGATGATGCCCTTTACCTTGCCGCGGGTGCGGTCCCACAGCAGCAGGAGATTGCCGGTGCCGGTGTTGACGACATCGACATTGCCGGCCAGCAGCGCATCGGTCTGGGCACCGCCGCCGCTGAACGTGCGCCATTCGACGGTGACGCCCTTCAGCCCCTCGGCTTCCGCCTGCTTCTCGATCAGCTTCTGCGTCTCCATCACATGGCTGGCGAGATAGAGAATTCCTGGCTGGCGGGTAATGGACAGGCTGGTCTTCTCCTCTGCCCGTCCTGGACAGGTCAGTCCGAGAGCAAGAGCGATGGCGGTCACGCCGACAGTCAACAAGCGCATGATTTCCTCCCTGAAATCTTTGGCCATGCGGCCATGCCCGCTTCTCTCCCGAGCAGGCATCTGCATTGAAGCACTAAAACATCAGTGCATCAATCCTATTTTTATGATTTAAGATTTGCAAGGGAAAGCGGGAACAGGTTTCCTCGTCGGTGTGGCAGTGGCTGCACAGCCACAGGGCCGCAAGCAGAAATGGGTGAACGAATGACCGGAATGATCAGGGGTGGACAGTTGGACCGCTCGCGGCAGGTGGCCCTGCAGGTGCATGAAATCCTGCGCGACAGGATCTTGAAGGTAGATCTGGCGCCCGGCACGGTTCTGTCACGCGCCTCGTTGCAGCTGGAATTCGGTGTCAGCCAGACACCCGTACGCGATGCGCTGATGCGGCTGCAGGAAGAAGATCTTGTCGAGGTCTATCCGCAATATGCGACCGTGGTTGCCAAGATCGATCTCGACCATGCCCGCCAGGCGCAATTTCTCCGGTTATCGATCGAGCTTGAAGCGGTCCGGCGGCTCACGGAGGAGGCACCGGAGGCAACGGCTGCAACCCTCTCGGCAATCCTGATGCGCCAGAAGGAGGTCGCTTCTCCGGAAACCTATGACAAGTTCGACAGCATCGACCGGGAGTTTCATCAGGCCTTTTATGAGAAGACCGGCATCCTACGGCTCTGGGCCAGTGTGCGGCGCCAGAGCGTGCATCTCGACCGGTTGCGGCGGCTGAACCTGCCGATGCCCGGCAAGATGCAGACCGTGCTTGACGACCACCAGGCGATCATCGACGCCATTGCGTCAGGCAAGCCGGACGCTGCGGCATCCGCACTTCGCAAGCATCTCTCCGGCACGCTGTCGATCATCGAAATCATCAGCGCCGAATATCCCGATTACATCACCTCTTGATGCCAAGGCCGCCCAGGAGACGGGATCACAGGCTTCAGTGCGCCGACGCCGGGGTCATGCGGCGTGTCTTTTCCAGGCTGATCGCCAGGATCGACGCGAGCAGGCAGAAGCCGCCGGCGATGAAAAAGGCCGGCAGATAGCTCTGCAGCTCGGTGCGTGACAGGCCAGCGCCATAGGCCGCCGTTGCCGCTCCGAGTTGATGCCCGGTGAAAACCCAACCGAAGACGATGCCGGCTTTTTCACGGCCGAAGCGGTCGGCGGCGATCTTGACCGTAGGCGGCACGGTGGCGATCCAATCCAGGCCATAGAAGACAGCGAAAATCGACAGTCCGTAGAAGGTGAAATCGCTGAAAGGCAGGAAGAGAAGGGATAGACCGCGCAGACCGTAATACCAAAAGAGCAGCCAGCGATTGTCGAATCGGTCCGACAGCCAACCAGAGCCGATCGTGCCGAAGAAATCGAAAATGCCCATGACGGCAAGCACGCTTGCTGCCGCAACCGGCAGAATACCGAAATCGCCGCACAGCGTGACGAAATGGGTCTGGATCAAACCATTGGTGCTCAATCCGCAAATGAAGAAAGTCGAAAACAAGATCCAGAAGGTCGAGGTTTTCGACACTTCGCGCAAGACCGAAATAGGGGTGCGCAGCATTGCCGACAGGCCGCCCCTCTGCAACGGCGCAGGAGCTATCTGATCTTCCCCCAAAGCCGCAAGGCCGAGATCGGCAGGACGGTCGCGCATCAAAGCCAATACCACGATGGCGGCAACGAGGATCATCATGCAGACGAAGCCGACGGTGGTGCGCCATCCGTAATTCTGCGTCAATTGCGCCATGACAGGCAGAAACACCAATTGGCCCGTGGCCGAACTTGCCGACAGCATGCCGACCACGAGACCACGATGTTTGGTGAACCAGCGGGCCGAAATGGTGGCGGCGAGCACCATCGCCGTCAGTCCGGTTCCCAGGCCGACGACGATGCCCCAGAGCAGCAGAAGCTGCCAGACCTCTTTCATGAACAGCGAGCCGATGAAGCCGCTGGAAATCAGGATCAGGGCGAAAACGATCACCTTGCGGACGCCGAAATAATTCATGAACGCAGCCGCAAATGGCCCCATCAGGCCAAACAGCAGCAGGCGCACGGCAAGCGCCGAGGAGATTTGCGAGGTTTGCCAGCCAAATTCGTCCTGAAGCGGTTTGATCAGCACTCCGGGGGCGCCCATCGCCCCTGCCGTCACCAGCATAGTTAGAAAGGTCGCGGCAACGACGACCCAACCGTAATAGATATTGCGACGGGCCAGTGATCTGGCGATTGCGGATGAGAGCATGGCGGGTTCCGGTGGATGTCTCGAGAATAGCAATTGGCCGGATCGGGAGTGACAGACCGGCTCCAGAACACATCACACCTCGCACAACTTTTCCATAGCATTATAGCTAAAACTGAAATCCCTAGTGCTGTGCGGTTTTTGAACCTCCGATTGCTTTAGCGTGCCTGCTCCATCAATTCCTGGCGGTCGAAATATCGAAGCCACCATACCAGTCTACATCAATGGCTGCAGATCAGCGACGGTCCACGCCGGCAAACGATAGCTTGCTTGTGCCAATAGCAGGGAACCGAACTTCTTCTCCGCCGTTCCCGCTGCACCCCTCAACCGTGTCCGGCTGCCGTGCGAAACCATACGCATTCCAGAGGCAGCGCCGAGACCGTGATCATTGGGAAAGGACCATGATGCCGCAAACCGTCCAGCCAGGCTCCGAAGAAGAGAACGTAGCGGCAGAAGAGGCTAAGCCTTCGCCATCCATGTCGGAAGGCGACAAGCAGGCCGTCGATGAACGAGGCTCGGGCTCGGCCAAAGTCGTGCACGAGGTCGTTCGTCTTGAGGGCGACGAGGAACTGGACCGGCCGTTATTGTCGCTGCTGCTTTCGGGCTTCGCGGCCGGTGTGGCGATAAGCGCTTCCATCCTCGTTGAAGCGTTCTTGCAGATGCATCTGCCGGAGGCGCCGTGGCGCGAGTTGATCGTCTCCTTCGGCTACACAGTCGGCTTCATGATCGTCATTCTGGGCAATCTGCAACTGTTTACCGAAACGACCGTGACCGCCGTGCTGCCTATGGCGACGCACCCGACGCGCCGCAATCTCATGCGTCTGCTGCGGCTGTGGACATTAGTGTTTCTGGCCAATCTCGTCGGTACATTCCTGGTGGCTGTGCTCATGGTGAAGGCCGTCATCATAGAGCCTGAGCAACTCGCCGCCGCTCTCGACATCTCAAGGGCGGTGCTGAAGCACGACTTCACCACGACGCTGCTGCTGGCTACTCCCGCCGGCTTCCTGATCGCATCAATTGCCTGGATCTTGCCAAACGCCCGCGGCAGCGAATTCTGGGTGATCCTGATGATTACCTATGTCATTGCGCTCGGCGGCTTCAGCCACGTCATTGCCGGCTCAGGCGAAGCCTGGCTGGTAATGCTTGCAGGCGAAACCGATCTCAAGGGCGCCGTCGGCGGCTTCATCCTGCCGGCGCTGATCGGCAATATCATCGGCGGCACCGGTCTGTTTGCCCTTGTTGCGCACGGCCAGGTGCGCGGCGAGATCAAACCCGGCAAGGACTGAATTGATCAGCCGGGAAGCCGCATTTCGCTCGGCAGATCCTGAGGCGAAAACAGAGCGTTGTGTAACTGGTTGAGTGCCATCGCCACGGCTCCGACGAGCGTGGCGCGCGCGCCTAGCGTACTTGCCTCCACCGAAATGCCGGCATGCGTTGAAATCGGCAGGGCCTCGTTGACGCTTCGCACCATGAGTGGGTTGCGTCCGACATTGCCGCCAAGCAGGATCTTGCCAGGGTCGAGCATGGCGTGAACGGAAACCACGAGCAGAGCCGCCAACCGGGCGGTCTCACGCACCGTCTCGATTGCGCGCAGTTCCTGCGTCTCGGCTCGTTCCAGAACATCGCGCACCGTCACCGCACCTTCCGGATCGCCGTAGCGCTCCAGGATGCCGCGCGCGCCGATCGCGCATTCCAAGGCACCCCGCTCCAGGCTCTGATCCGCATAAGGATCCGCGCCGAAGGGCAGATAGGCGATTTCGCCGGCCGCGCCCTTGGCGCCGCGCATCAGCTTGCCGTTGACCAGCAATCCTAGACCGATACCCGTTCCCATCGACAGGAAGGCAACGGAGTCTAGTCCTACGCCCGCGCCCTTCCAGGTTTCACCGATCACGGCGGCATTGACGTCGTTTTCAATGATGACATCGCAGCGTAAAATCGCCTGCAGGGTCGCGACGATATCAAGCCCGCCGATATCGGATAGATTCGGGGCAAGCGAAAGGCGACCCGTATCAGGATCGACGACACCCGGCATGGCGACGGCGGCCAGCAGCACTTTGTTGCGGGCGATCCGCGCCTTCTTCAAGGCGGCTTCGACGATGCCATTGACGTGCTGCAACAGGTCTTCGCCGACATGGTCACCAACAGGTCTCTCAACCTCGTGGACGATGGCGCCGGCAATATCGGCGATGGCGAGACGAATGGTTGTCGCGCCAATATCAAGGCCGATGACGCAGCCGGCGTCCGGTGCCACTTCATAGGTCACGGCGCTACGCCCGACCTTGCCTGATACAATGCCCTTGACGCGAACCCAGCCCTCGGTTTCCAGCATGCGGATCACCTCCGACATAGTCTGCTTCGACAGACCGGTCTTCTTGGCGAGGTCCGCGCGGGAGGTCGGACCCTCGTGCAGGAGAATGTCCATGGCGGCGCGAACGGAAATCTGACGCAGCATGGGAGGCGTGCTCGTCCAGAGATTCATCGACAATCCCTCATTATCTCGACAACCGGCGCCATGCCATTGCTCAGGCATCCATCGCACAACCACCTCACCGATGCAAATAGTTCGTCTCCGTGACGAATTATTCGCACCGTTCGGGCGAACCCGCCTCATGAACTTGGCGCCAAGGCGATATTCAGTCCACGGTTGATACGCGAGATCAGTGACGGCAGCAATGCTGCGGAACGGGCAGACGGGAGTACGCCCAAAAAAATCGAGGAACTTCTGCCGGATCGCCATGTTGGGAGATGCCATGGAAGGCAGTGCGCTGCCCCGCAAGATCGTGAACTACATCTGTTCACCGCACCAGCATCAATACGAAGTCAGGAGACATACATGCGCGCCCTGGTATGGCATGGTAAAGAAGATATTCGTTGCGACACCGTCTCTGATCCCGAGATCGAGCATTCCCGCGACGCCATCATCAAGGTGTCAAGCTGCGCCATTTGCGGCTCCGACCTGCATCTGTTTCACAACTACATTCCCGCTATGATGCCTGGGGACATCATGGGCCATGAGGCCATGGGTGAAGTCGTAGAAGTCGGCACCCGCGCCAAGAGCAAGCTGAAGAAAGGCGACCGCGTCGTCGTGCCCTTCACCATCTTTTGCGGCGAATGCGAGCAGTGCAAGCGCGGTAATTTCTCGGTTTGCGAACGATCCAACCGAAAGAAATACTTGGCCGAAAAGGCCTTTGGTCATTCAACTTCCGGCCTGTTCGGCTACACCCATCTGACCGGCGGCTATCCCGGCGGCCAGGCGGAATATCTGCGCGTGCCTTTCGCTGATATGACCCATATCAAGGTTCCAGACAGCCTGTCCGACGAGCAGGTGCTGTTTCTGAGCGATATCCTGCCAACCGGCTGGCAGGCTGCCGTGCAGTGCGAGATCGAGCCTGATGATACCGTCGCCGTCTGGGGCGGAGGCCCCGTCGGCCAGATGGCAATCCGCAGCGCCATGCTGCAAGGCGCCCGCCAAGTCATTGCCATCGACTGCGTGGCTGAGCGTCTGTCAATGGCCGAGGCCGCTGGCGCGATTACGATCAATTTCGAGGAGGAGAGCGTTGTCACTCGGCTCAACGAACTGACCGGCGGCAAAGGCCCGCAGAAATGCATCGACGCCGTCGGCCTCGAAAGCCATGTCTCCATGGGCCAGCCGGATACGATCTATGACCGGGCCAAGCAGATGATGATGATGGAAAACGACCGGCCGCATGTGCTGCGCGAGATGATCTATGTCTGCCGTCCCGGCGGCATCATCTCGATCCCCGGCGTCTATAGCGGCCTCGTTGACAAAATCCCCATGGGCCAGGCGATGAACAAGGGGCTGACGTTCCGCATGGGCCAGACCCACGTCAAACGCTGGACCGACGAACTGCTGCGGCTGATCGAGGAAGGCCACATCGATCCTTCCTTCGTCATAACCCATACGGCGTCGCTGGATCAGGGGCCGGACATGTACAAGCTGTTTCGTGACAAGCAGGACAGCTGCATAAAGGTCGTTCTCAAGCCCTGATCGTCGTCACCATCCATTCGTCAACGTATTCCAGAGGCTGCAGCCTCGCCAGTCTCCGGAATGCGCGTCCCAAACTCGAAAGGTGCACCATGAACTTCTTGTCCAATCTCACTCGTTCCCAAGGCGATCCGCGGGTCATTAAAACCGGTCCGAGTTCGCTGTCTTCTTCCGACCGCCTGACGCGCGGCCTTGGTTGGTTCAGCCTCGGCCTGGGGCTGACGCAAGTTATTGCTCCAGCCAGGGTGGCCCAATGGCTCGGCATGCGCGGCAAGGAAAGTGTGGTCAGGGCCTGCGGCGTGCGCGAGATCGGCAGTGGTCTGTTGACCCTTTCCATCGACAAGCGTGCCGGCCTTGCAAGCCGCGTGGCGGGCGACGGGCTCGATATCGCCCTGCTTTTGTCGGCACTTGCACCCGCAAATCGCCAACGTGGCTACGCCAGCATTGCCCTTGCTGTGGTCGGAGGAGTTGCTCTTCTCGATATTGCGGCGGCCCAGGCACAGGTTCGCAGGCATAGTCGTGTATCCGGCCCGGCCCGCGATTATCGTGACCGCAGTGGCTTTCCTAAAGGCGTGGAATCTGCGCGAAAGGCGTGGAAGGCCGTGGTCGGCTCGCCACTTGGCACGCACGGCACGCCGAACGGCTCACCCGAGAAACAAGACGCCGGCGCAGGCAAAACTATTCCTCCGGGCACCTAAAGCCCCTACCAGACAGCCAGCGCCGCGCTGCAGCGTCGCTGGAACAGGACGTAAGAGCGGAGACCTACTTTATATGGCGTTTGGCAGCTTGATATCGCGCTGGACGGCCGTAGGTGGGAAGCGTTCAGCGATCGACCTCAATGTTTGCGGTGAACCGGAAAGAAGTTTGAAATCGGTCCGTAGGCCGACACAAGACGTTATTGCCCGGCAGACTTGAACCGCATCATGATCCGTTCTGTCAGCTTTGTAAGGCGACGCTGCCCCGCGGAGTTGACTGGCTCCTTAGGAGCCGCCTCCCCCGTTTCCATTAGACGCTGCCAATTCCTGCAAGCGTTCTTGCGTGATTTCTTCGGCGACAAGAACGATTGATTTGGCCCGCTCCACTCCGGTCGCATCGAACAGTTGATAAGCTCGCGACGCCGCGGCCATCGAAGCGTCCGCATCAGTGAACCATGCCTCGAACACGCAATCAACGAACCGCTCACCGACCGGTGGCATCGCAACTTGGTTTTCAGTTAACGCCGCAATTCCATGCCATGATTGAATCGCCTCGCTCATTTGGTGCAGTATCGCAGACCACCCTTGCTCATCGGTAGTCTCCGATCGGCTGACCAGCACGAAAAGCTTGTGGGTCGTCCTCGATCCAGCCAAAATTACGCGGGGTGAGACGTTCAAACGAGCGACGCTCGGGTCGTGAACGAAGCGTGGTTCATCCGGTCGCAGATTTGCGAGGTAATATGGCGTAGTGACTGCGGCCTGCATTGCGGCGAGGCTTTCGAAGTGCAGTTCCGTCACAAGATCACGTTCAATGGTGTGGACACCATTATACTCCGGATATGCGCCGTCTATCACGTGATTTTGCACATAATATGCAGGCATCGGGCCGGCATCAGCCGGCGGCAATACGACCATTGGCCCGTGGACATCGCGATAGTGGTCAAGGGCCGCCTTGCGAGTAAGGCCTGGGGCGCGGCGAACGACGAAAAAGAACTTTATCATAAATAATTACCCATCATGTTCGACGGTGAACGCCTCCCCGCCGATATGGCGGAGCAGGAATCCCGGTGGTCTGTGGCAATTTCAACAAACGCCGTGAATGACTTCAGAGACGGCAAACGCTTTGTAACCTCCCCAGCGATCACCCTTATCCAGCGGTTGATTGTGCTAGTTCCACCACAACGATCGAGATTGACAAAGATGATATTTTTAATGCAAATCCATTCAGGATATTGATGCATCCGGCATTTCAGTCGACTGCGATCCACTCCGTCGTCTACTGCGCACGACCAAATAACGCGGCTGGACAGCACTCGCAGAAGCGGCGTTCCGGCTGAACGATTATGAACGGGAGGGGCCGTAGGACGGCATGCGCTTCAAGGGGCTCGATCTTAATCTGCTTGGCGTGTTCGAGACGCTGATGCGAACGCGGAGCGTATCACGAACGGCAGAAGAGTTGCACCTCAGCCAGCCGGCGATCAGCTCAGCGCTAAGGCGAATTCGGGAGTATTTTGACGACGAGATCCTCGTCACGCACAGCAAGCGTATGTTCCCAACAGCTTACGCAGAAAGCCTTTTACCTCAGGTCCGAGAAAGCCTCCGTGCGATTGAGAATGTAATTGCTACGTCTGCAGGATTTGATCCGACCACTTCTCAACGCACGTTCCGTCTCGCTGCATCGGATTACATTGTAACGGCACTCCTTGCGCCGCTCTGCCGCAGGCTCACAACCGAGGCACCGTCGGTGCGTCTCGAACTGCTGTTCAACGACGACCAAAGCATTGGACAGCTCGAACAAGGCGATGTCGACCTCGTTATAGCGCCGGACGGCTATATCGCCCATAACCTGCCTGCAGAACACCTGCTCGATGACCGTCATGTCGTGGTCGGCTGGAACGAAAATCCTTTATTTGCCAAGCGGATCGACGAGGCGGCATTTCTGTCCGCAGGCCATATTCAAGTTGCGGTCGGTCCGCAACGTACGACAGTGTTCGAGGATCGCGAGCTGAATATTCTGGGTAAAAAGCGGCGGATTGAACTGATCGCCTCGTCCTTCACCCTGCTCCCTTGGCTACTGGTTAAGACAGACCGCTTGGCATTGATGCATGAACGGCTCGCGCTGGTTATGGCCGAACATCATCCAATCGCACTGGCCGAGCTCCCATTTTCTTTTCCATTATTGCGGGAGATGGTGCAGTATCATCCAGCCCGCGCCAACGATACCGGCCTGATTTGGCTGAGGAAGCGCCTGCAAGAGCAGGCGCTAATCGATAATGTCAGGAAGTAGAGGCCGCAAATTCGTCAGCCTGACATATAGCACAGTCTGCACGAATGCTGCCTTGTTACCTATCTCATCAGAGCAACGGATCTCTCAAGGTTTGCTAGAATAGCGCGGACTGACCAGTTCAAATGTCCACTAGGAGGCCTTTTGCCTTCAGCACCGCGTCTAGATTGGAAACTTCCACAACAGACTTTCCATCTTTGTATGCAGCGATAAAGCCAGCTTCTGCATCTTCGCGTGCTTGAGAAAGCCTCGCTGCTTCGCGGGCATCTTCGCGCCTTACCACCACCAAACCGTCGGCGTCGCCAACGATAATATCACCCGGGTGTATGATCTCTCCGCCCAGCACGATTGAATCATTGACTGCTGCAATGGTTTCTTTGACCGTTCCTTTGATGCAAACGCTGAGGGAAAAGACCGGGAAGCCAAGGTCTCGCAATTGAAGCGTGTCGCGAACACCGGTATCAGTGACGAGGCCACCAATACCTTTTGCAAGGCAGGCATTCGCAAGGACGTCGCCAAATGAGCCCGCCTCTTCATACTCACCGGCGGAAACGACGATAATATCGCCGGGCTTGGCGTAATTGATGGCCAGTTGCAGCATGAGGTTGTCACGCGGCGCGCATTTGACCGTGAAAGCCGGCCCACACAGCTTCATCCTGTAGTCGACGGGTTTCAGTCGTGATGACAATGCGCCGCGGCGGCCCTGTGCTTCATGAATAGTTGCGGGAGAAAAAACCGAAAGAGCCTCAATGTCCTCTTTGGCGGGCCGTTGTGCTATGTCTTTAATATGGATCACTTTGATTTCCTCGCAGCGGAGTGGCTGGCGGTGGATTGGTTCCGCCAGCATCTGCACGCTTGTCTTCTGGTTAAGCTGAGTACCCGCCTGATGGCTTACGGGATGGGATCGAATTTCAATTCGGAAAGCGGCACGACCTTATCGGTGCGCGTCATCTTGTAGTCGGTGTTCGGGCCAAGCCACTTGTCCCAGATCTGGTTGAGTTCACCGGATGTATCGAGCTTACGCAGCACTTCGTTGATCTTTGCCGTAAGGGCCGGATTGTCCTTGGCCATGCCGATGCCAATGGGTTGATAGAGCATCGGCTCGGGGATCATCCGCATTTCCTTGCCCTTGGTCTTCGACTCCATGACCAGCTTGGTCGTGGTCATCGTATTGGCAACCATGCCCCGGGCCTTGCCCTGCTGGGCGGCAAGATAAGCCGACACAGTATCCTGGAATGTCAAAGGATCGGACTTGTTGAGCTTGATCGACATTTCCGAAGTCGACCCTTTCGTCGATGCCAGTCGCTGGCCTTCGAAATCGGCCTTCTTTTGGCCGGGGTCATCAACCGGCACGATCAGCATTTCCTTTGCGAGGTAGTACGGGTCGCTGAACTGGATCTGCTCGGCGCGGCTGACTGTGTAGGCGAGATTCGCAACGGTGATATCGACACGGCCGAGCTTCACCTCGGGCACGCGGGCCTCAACGGAAACGGGCTTGATTTCGACCTTGACACCCAAAGCCTTGCCAATTGCGTTACAAAGATCAACGTCAAAACCAACCATTTCACGCGTCTTCGGGTCGGGCGAGGCAAAGGGTGGAACGTCTGCGAACGTAGCGCAACGCAGCGTTTTAGACGACATAATGGTATCGAGTTGATCCGCCTTGGCGGGCGAAATTGTCGCGGCGGTCGCAAGCACGGCCGCCAGAGTAATGCTTGTCCAGTTCATTGCTGTTCTCCTATTTTTTTGTTTTGGATGTCAGTGACGCAGATCAGCGAGGAACCGCTGCGCACGCGGGTGACGAGGGGTCTTGAAGAACTCCTCCGGCGGGGCCTTCTCGATGATCTCTCCCGCATCGATGAACCAGATGAGATCTGCAACATCGTGGGCGAACCCCATTTCATGCGTGACGCACAGCATGGTCATGCCTTCTGCCGCCAGGCTTTTCATCACCGAAAGGACCTCCCCGACCATTTCCGGATCAAGCGCGCTGGTTGGTTCGTCGAACAGCATGACAGGCGGCTCCATAGCGAGGGCACGCGCTATGGCTACCCGCTGCTGCTGTCCGCCCGACAGCTGGCCAGGGTAGGCGTTTGCCTTTTCTGCAAGACCGACGCGATCGAGGAGTTTCAACGCCTTGTCATGGGCTACATCGGGCGCGACGCCCTTCACCCGCACGGGCGACATCGACACGTTCTCAACCACCGACAGATGTGGGAACAGATTGAAGTTCTGGAAAACGAAGCCGATGCTGCTGCGCAAGAGGTTGAGCTTCTTCGACGGCATAGACGCGTGAATGTCCTGCCCGTCGAACACGATCGAGCCGCTGCTGATCTCTTCCAGACGGTTGATGGTGCGGATCAGCGTCGACTTGCCGGAACCGGAAGGACCGCAAATGACCACGACCTCACCGCGTGCGACCGAAGCATCTATGTTCTTTAAAACGGGGTGGTCGCCATAGCTCTTGTACACATTGGAGAGGCGTATCGCAGGCAACTGTTGCGTCGTGGGCGCGGACAAGGTCATGGCTGCTCCGATAGAATTTGTGACGGTGCCAGAGGCGCAATTGATACGCCTCTGATAACACCGGCGCGCCGGCGGGTTATCCGTCGCTCGATGGTGTTAGCGATCTTGGTCAAGGTCCAGCAGATGGCGTAGTAGACGGCCGCCAGAAGCAGGAAGACCTGGAATGGCTGTGTCAGAAGCTGGTTATTGACCTGACTGGCCGCGAAGGTAAGGTCTGGCACGTTGATGACGTAGCCGATCGTCGTGTCCTTGATCGTGGAAACGAAGGTCGAGATGATGCTCGGGATCATATTGTAGAGCGCCTGGGGCAGGATGATGAACCGCATCGCCCCCAAATAGCTATGCCCCAGCGCTTTGGCTGCTTCCATCTGCCCGTGCCCAAGCGCCACGATGCCGCCGCGTACAACTTCGCTCAGAAATGCGCCCTGGTAGACGACCAGTGTCGTCAACATGATCATGAAGCTTGGAACATCCGCACCGCTCAACAGCGGCACAAGGAAATAGCTCCAAAGAACCAGCATTAGCAGCGGTACCCCGCGTGTGACGTAGACGAGTCCCGTCAAAGGCCACCGCAAAATCCACCATTTTGACAGGCGCGCCAAGGCAAACAGGATGCTGATCGGAAAGGCCAGCGCGATACTAAGCGCCGAAAGGATCAGCGTATTGGCCAAGCCGCCAAGCGGACCGTTGGGATATTGACCAACCAGCAATAGCAGCCAGTATTCCTTGATGATGAGAAGAATGTCAGTGATCATGCGCGCGCGCTCCGAACCGGATCTGCACGCAGAGACAAATAAGCGCCAACCCCCATGATCAGCAGCGAAAAGAAGAGATAGAGCACCGTGCCGATCAGGTAGATTTCGAATGTCCGGAAGCTGAGATTTTCAATCTCTTTCACAGCATGGGTTAGTTCTGGTGCACCGATGATGATGGCAAGGCTGCTATTCTTGAAGAGGGATACACTGTGATTGATGAGCGGAGGAAGCGCATTGCGGATCCCCTGCGGCAAAATCACGAAACGCATCGCCGACAGATAAGCATGCCCGAGAGCGGTAGCCGCTTCCATCTGCCCTGGACTGACAGATCGTAGTCCGGACCGCAGATCTTCGCTGAAATAGGCGGCCTGGCAAAGCCCGAGCCCAATCACGGCAAATATTGTTTCGGCGTTGTGAGCCGAGAGCCATGCCGTCAATCCGTTCGGCAGCAAATTGAATATGCCGAAGTACCAGAGCATGAGCTGCACCAGCGTCGGCACGTTGCGGTGATAAGAAACATAGGCTGCAACAATGGGCTCGCCAAAGCGAAATGGAGAAAAGCGGATCGACAGAAGCGTGATTGCAAGACCGATGGCTAGTATCCATGACCCAACAAAAATGACGAAAGTCATCTCGACGCCATGCACCAACATGGCGACATAGGCTGGGTCCTTGAGAATGGCCGAAAGATCGAACCCGGTCACCGCTTCGGCTCCTCGGTCTCACTCGCCTGTGGCCGTGCCGTTTGAAGCCCACCCATCACCTGCAGCGTCGGCGTGATCTCCATGTGTCCGATATTCACCGCCACTGGCGCTGCAATGGCAAAGGCGATCGCTTCGGCGATGTCAGCGGCTTGCGGCAGTTCGAAACCATCGATGAACCGCTCGCGAACGCTGCTATCGTTGCCGTGGACGTGATTGAAGATTTCGGTTGCAACACGACCGGGGCAAATCTCCGTCACGCGGACACGCTTGCCGAAGGCATCCAGCCGCAACTGATTGGAAAGCATAGCCACGCCGGCCTTGACTGCATGATAGGTGGAGTTGCCGCCGAAATTGTAATTTCCGGCAATCGAGGAGATGTTGATGACGTGGCCGCGATCGCGCGCCACCATGCCAGGCACGATCAGACGGCAAATGTGCAGAACGGCGCGCAAATTGACATCGACAAGCAGATCGATGTCCTCTTCGTCTGCATCCAGAAACTTCTTTGGCCGATCGACACCCGCATTGTTGACGAGGATGTCGAATGGGATCGTGGACGCGAGTTGGGCAAGCGCCGCACGATCCGTAACGTCGATGACGTGCGCGATGCATTTGGTACGTTCAGCAAGAGCCTTAAGAGCGTCACCGCTACGGGCGATGGCGTGCACTTCGATATTCTCGCGACGGAAGCGCTCGACGATGGCAGCACCGATGCCGGAGGATGCACCCGTAACCAATGCTGTCTTGTAATCGGAGAATGGCATTGACGTCCCCTTTTTGTTGCCGCAGACATTAGCGGCGCTTTAAATTCTTGCCTAAGACCGATTATCTCTGGAGTGATAAGTAACTTGTATGGAGCCCCTGCTCTCCTAAGAGTAATCGGCGGACCTGTGTTTGCAAAAGGCACCTGCATCTGTAACCATGCATCTACTCTCAACAGAAGCATGCGATCCAAATGGACATCAGGCGCCTCAAATCATTCATCGTGATCGTCGACAGTGGGAGCATCACCCGCGCGGCTGATCTTCTGCACATCGCGCAGCCGGCGCTTAGTCAGCAATTGGCCGCGCTGGAAGAACACTTCGGTCAAAAGCTTTTGATACGCAGCCAGCAGGGTGTTAGCATGACTGATGCGGGCCATGCGGTTTATCGCCATTCCCAGATCATCCTTCGCCAAATGGAACAGGCGCAGGCAGATGCCTCCGCAGCAGGTAATTCGTTGGCAGGGCGTGTTTCCGTCGGGCTCGTACCCTTCAGCAGCGCCGCGACACTTTCCGTCGAACTGCTGGCAGAGACACGTCGGCGCCATCCCGGCATTCTGCTGCATCTGACCGAGAGCGTTGGTCAAACCTATAGTCAGATGATCATGAACGGTCGGCTGGAGATGGCGCTCATCCACGGGACTGGGCCGATCAAAGGCGTGCGGTTCGATCCGATCCTGAGAGAGGACTTCTATCTTGTCGCGCATCGCGACTTTGGAATCGAGGATGATGACAAACCCGTCCCATTAGCGGCGCTGGACAGCATGCCTTTGTTGTTGCCGCCGGCTTACAATTTCGTTCGTCGCGCTGTGGACACGGCTTTCACCCGTACCCGCAACAATATGAAAGTGGTCGCGGAGGTGGAAATCGTACGAACTTTGGCCCGTGCGGTTGCCGCAGGCCTTGGTGCTACGATCATGCCGAAGGCCATTGCCGACCGTATTGCGACAGAAACCGGCGAACCTCTGATCTGCCGGATCATCTCCCCGCGGATCGAGGAGACGCTGTCTTTATGTGTCTCCGATCAGAACCCTCTGTCGGAGCCGGCGCTAGCGGTGAGGGACATTCTTGTGGAGCTGACCGAAAGGCTCAAAATTTAGCGCATGTCCCTGCAGAACTGGGCAATGCGGGCGCATCCTTCTTCCAGGTTTTCCATGCTGGTTGCATAGGAAATTCGGAAGTACGGGCTCATGCCATAGGCGGTACCCTGCACGGTTGCGACATGGTGCTCATCGACGAGCGCCATGACGAAATCCACATCGGTTGCAATCTTGCGCCCGCCCCTGCTGGTCTTTCCGATCAGGCCCGACATGTTGGGATATACGTAAAAGGCACCTTCCGGCTTGTGGCAGCGTAGGCCTTCGACCTGTGACAGCTTGTCGATGACAAAATCGCGACGCTCGCGGTAGATCGCTGCCCGCTCCCTCAGCAAGTCTTGCGGGCCATCCAGCGCGGCGATAGCGGCTGCTTGCGTCAATGTGGAGATACCCCCGCCATTTTGGCCGTTGACATTGCTGATAGCCGCCATCAGTTCCTTGGAGCCACTGGCACAGAAGCCAAGCCGCCAGCCTGTCATCGCATAAGCCTTGGAAACACCATTCATCGTCAGCACGCGGTCATGAAGACGAGGCTCGACCTCGGCAATCGTGCAGAATTCGAAATCGTCGTAAACCAGATGCTCGTAGATATCATCGGTCAAGATGAACACATCCGGATGGCGCAGCATGACTTCGGCAATCGCAGCCATTTCGGCTCGCGAGCATGCCGCACCTGTTGGATTGTTGGGGAAGTTCAGAAACAACCACTTGGTTCGCGGTGTCAGCGCGGCTTCCAAGTCTTGCGGACGTAGCTTGAAGCCCGCCTGCTCAAAACAGGGAACTGCCACCGGAACCCCGCCGGCAAATTTGACGATATCTGCATAGCTTACCCAGGAAGGTGTGGGTATCACGACCTCATCGCCGGGATTGCAGGTCGCAAGCATCGCATTGAAGATGACCTGCTTTCCGCCACCCGACACGACAATCTGGTTGGGATCGTAATCGAGGTTATTGTCGCGCTTGAACTTCCTGCTGATCGCGGCCTTGAGAGCTGCAGTGCCATCCATGGGCGGATATTTGGTTTCGCCCTTCAGGGCGGCAGAATAGGCAGCTTCGATGGCATTGGCTGGCGTCGGAAAGTCGGGCTCGCCTGAGGAGAGGCTGACGACTTTGATACCGTTGGCTGCCAGCTCCCGGGCGCGCTGGGTCATGGCTGCGGAGGCGGAAATGGAGACATTCTTCAGGCGTTCGGCGGCGACGGACATCAGCATGGTCTTTCGATGACAGATTGAAATTGGGGACCGCCCGGAAGGCGATCAAGCATATTAGCTGGCGAGTTCCGCCGCAGGCACAAGACGAGCGCCGGCGGCTTCGATTTCGCTGCGCACGATGCGCGCGAGTTCAAGTGAACCCGGTGTATCGCTGTGAACGAGAATGGAACGCGCGCGCATTGGGATAATAGATCCATCGATCGCTTCAAGGACACCGTCGATCAGGAAGCGACGCACGCGCGCACGTACCGATGCCTCATCCTTGACGAGCGCACCCGGCAGACCCCTGGCAACGAGCTTGCCGTGAGCATCGTAGGCGCGGTCTGCCAGAAACAAAGCGAGCACCTTCAACCGGGCGCGCCGAGCCGCCTTTTCGATCTCGCTGCCTGCGGTAACAAAGATCGCCAAACCAGGGTCGACCGTGAAAATTGTTTGCATCATGAGGTCCGCCAGCGACGGATCACGCTCGACCATATTCCCCATGGCCGCGTGGAAGCTGAAATGGCCGACAGTCATACCTTCGCTTCTGGCAATCGCCATCAAGGCACCAAGCTGGTAAAGCATCTGCTGACGCAACTCATCAGGTTGAAACGGCATTTCGCGACGCCCGAACCCTAGGCGGTCCGGCAAACCCGGATGCGCACCGATACCAACGCCGTTCGCCTTGGCCAACCGTACCATTCGCATCATCGTGTCCGGATCGCCGCCATGAAATCCGCAGGCAATATTGGCCGAGGACACGATCTTCATCATCGCCTCATCGTCGCACAGCCGGTACGGTCCAAATCCTTCGCCCATGTCGGAATTCAGATCAATCTTCATCCCACGTCCCTCTCATCGCCAACCATCAGGCCCACTCACGCCATCGCCTTCAGCGCGCGTTTGACCATGGGTATGGTTTGCCTGACATCTGCCACGTATTGGTCGACGGCTCTTTCGACGTCCCGCGCTTCCGCATAGCTCGATTGTACGAACTGCACACGGCTACCGATGCGAGCCTGTCCAAGACGCCACAGGTCGCATTCAATCACCCCGGCAATCTTCGGATAACCACCAGCGGTATTCGCGTCGCTCATCTGCACGATTGGTTCGCCACCGGGCGGGATCTGGATGACTCCCGGCACCACCCCATGAGAGCGCATCTCGACGGTTTGCGTTGGCACGATTGCAGCTCCGGATAGACGAAAGCCGGTGCGATCGCTACGCGACGAGATACGCCAGATCTGATCCCAGAACGCCTTGCCATTGTCCGCAAACAGGCCGTGCTCTCCCGCCGGCAAAGCACGAATGAGCAAAATCTCGTCCGAACCGGACGGGAAGACATCACCCAACGCAATCTCTGGCTCGACGATCGCAAGACCGGAGGCAGGGAGCGGGATGAACCCGGGGGTCTCACCCACAGCGAGCCGGTCGCCTTTCTCCAGAGGGCGTCCGGCATGTCCACCGAAGTTGCCGCGCAAAGACGTGCTACGCGAGCCCATGACCGCGGGAACATCGACACCGCCTGCGACACTGACATAGGCACGCGCGCGTTTGGGAGGATGCATCAACTCGAGCGTCTGGCCCGCTTCGGCGGTATAGGCACACCAGGCAGGCAGTTCGATGCCGTCGATCACGGGATTGCCATCCGTACCGGTCACGGCAAAGACGGTCGGTTCGGTGAAACGCAGGCGAAATGGAAACGTCTGGATCTCCAGAACCGCCGCGCCCTCGTCATTGCCTGCAAGGCTATTGCCGATCCTGACCGCAAGAGGGTCCATCGCGCCGCTGGCGGAGACACCGATATCTCTGTAGCCGGGACGACCGAGGTCTTGCACAGTGTTGAAGGGGCCGGATTCGAGGACTTCAATCATAACTCGACCCTCGCAGGAACGAAGCGAACCGTGTCACCAGGCGCCATCATAGCCGGCGTGGGTGAATGTGGGTCGAACATCTGCAAATCGGCAAAGCCAATGGAATTCCAGCCATTGGGTCCGGTCAGCATGGCGACGCCAGTCTGCATGCCGCCGATAGTTACGCAGCCCTTTGCCATCTTCAACGAAGGGACGGCCTTTCGTGGCATGTAGATGCGCGGATCAAGTCCGTGGAGATAGCCGAAGCCAGGGGCACTGCCGAGCGCAAAAACCCTGTAGGTTGCTTCATGATGGATACGGATCACCTCCCTATCAGTAAGCCCCGACAGGTCACACAAGGCTGGCAGATCTATCGCGAACTCGCCGCCGTAATGAACTGGTATCTCCACGGTTTTGCCGGCAAGATCGATACTAAGGGCACGATCCCAGGCTTCGGATAACCGATCTATGACCAGACCGAGGTCATCTGGCGTCTGCTTGAAGATCGCAAGCAGATTGGTCATTCCAGGAATGATTTCCGCCAAGTCTGTCCAGCTCTTCAACGTCTGCGAGAGCGCCCAGATGCGACGCTGGGCGGGAAGGTCGAAATCACCGGGCGCCTCGAGGAGGAACGATCGGCTGCCGATCGCAGAAACACGGGGTTGATCCTTGCCGGCGGGAATGACATTCAATGTCAGAATTTGCGTAGTTGCCGTAGCTATCATAATTGAGGCTCAATCTCGAACAGAGCATCGCCGAAGCCAACGAGGGCTCCAGGCTCGACCGACCGTCTGGTTAAGAGGCCTGGACGACCAGCGATCAGAGGAACCAGAACCGGACCAATCCGAAGGAAGCCCAACATTTCGTTCTTAGCGACGGCATGCGGGATGTCTGTGATTATGCCGCTCTTGAGACAGAAGATACCTGCCATCGGAGCCCTAACGACGAGAGCCTTGGATGGCGGCTTGTCGACCTGCGGAGGGGCACGGCGACCAGACGAAACGGTGATGTGCAGCTGTCCGGAGGCACTCGAGATTTCCAGTCCATCTACGCCGGCTGCCGTCAGCGCGTCGGTCAGAAAAGTAATCTTTTCCAGATCGGCGAAGTCGATCGCGCTCATCGCGGAGCCCTTTGTTTCAGCCATTGCTCCAGATAGTGAATGTCGACCTCGCCTTTGGCGAAGTCAGCATCCTCGAAAAATGCACGCAGGAAGGGAATGTTTGTGGAGATCCCATCCACGCGCGTGGTAGCAAGCGCCTGGCGCATCTTCTCCAGCGCCTCATTCCGCGTCGGTGCGTGAACGATCACCTTGGCAATCAGCGAGTCATAGTAGGGAGAGACCTTATACCCTGCATGGATATGGGTATCGACACGGATGCCCTCCCCTTCTGGCAATTCGAGCGCAGTGATGAGGCCAGCGGACGACATGAAGCTCTCGGGATCCTCGGCGTTGATGCGGCACTCGAAGGAATGGCCCTCGCATGTCACTTGTCGTTGCATCATCGCCAACGGAGCGCCTAGCGCCACTCTGATCTGTTCCTTGACTATATCGATCCCGGCCGTGAGTTCGGTGACCGGATGCTCGACTTGGAGCCGCGTATTCATCTCGATGAAGTAGAAGGCATTGTCCTCATACAGGAACTCAAAGGTTCCCACGCCGCGATATCCGATCTGGCGGCAGGCTTGGACACAGGCTTCACCGATTGGCCCGATGACCTCAGGAGCAATTCCTGGTGCAGGCGCTTCCTCGACAACCTTCTGGTGACGTCGCTGAATTGAGCAATCGCGATGCCCGAGCCAAACTGCGTTGCCATGGCAATCGCAGAGAACCTGGATTTCGACATGACGGGGATGCTGGAGGAACTTTTCCATGTAGAGCGCCGGCGTCCCGAAAGCCTGGCGCGCCTCTTCACGCGTCAGCGCCAGGGCATCGTGCAGCCGGGCCGGTTCATCTACCACGCGCATGCCGCGCCCGCCGCCGCCGCCGGTCGCCTTGATAATGACAGGGTAACCTATATCGAGTGCGATCTCCTCAACGCGCTTTGGGTCATCTGGCAACGCCGTATCCGGGCCGGGAACACAAGGAACGCCGGCGGCGATCATTGCCCGCTTCGCCGCGATCTTGTCACCCATCGTGGCGATCGCGTCGGCGGTCGGCCCAATGAAAGTCAGTCCTGCACTCTCGACGGCCTCGGCGAACAAAGCATTTTCGGAGAGGAACCCATAGCCAGGATGAATCGCCGTTGCGCCGGTAAGCCTGGCTGCAAGAAGAATGGCGTCTTTGTTTAAGTAGCTTTTTGCCGGGCTGGATGGCCCGATGCAGAGAAACACCTCTGCAGTTTTACCATAGGAAGCGTCACGATCGGCCTCGGAACACACCACCACCGTTTTGAGCCCGAGATCGCGGCAGGCGCGCTGGATTCGCGTCGCGATTTCACCGCGGTTTGCGATCATAACGGTGTCGAAAAGCGGCTTCTTCTCGGGAGTTAACGACATCAAGCTATCTCCGCGAGCACATTGCCCGGCTCAACTTCACCGCCATCAATGTCGGTAAGGTGCACAATGCGCCCAGAGCGTGGAGATGAAATAGCGTTGAATACCTTCATCGCTTCGATGACAAAGAGCGTCTGCCCTTCCTCAACCGAAGCACCGAGCGTGACGAATGGCGGGGCATCCGGCGCTGGGGCTCGGTGAAGCACGCCGAAGATTGGTGCTTTGACAGGGATGGCAGCAGTTTGGGATTCGGTGGCTAAATTCTCGGATATTGCCAAGCCGGTATTTTGAAGGTCAGAAGGTGCCAGAACCGGGTCGCACTTCTGATCGCGAAAAATCCGAACTGTCACATCCTGCTCGGTAACCACCAGCCGCACTACGTTCGATCGCCCGACAAAATCTATAAGTGTTTTGATTTTCGATAGATCCATGACGCGCCTGAAATCAGAATGACGGCTCCGCCCCCAAACGATTGGGGTGGGACCAATTTAAGGTCATTCGTAACATGAGCGGTTCATTGATGGGGTCAGACGAAGTTTGAATGGAATGACATCAACGGTGTTGGCGCTGCAGTCAAATTGCTCCACCTTGGCAGTCGGGCGCTGAAAAACGTAGCGATCTGCGGCGCAGGTTGAACTTCAAATTTGGCCCGCGTTTCAGAGCATGACCTTAAAATTTCTCATCTATCTGAAGCTATGGCTGGAGCGTGCTAGATCAGGCTTAGTTGCCACCTTCGCCCAGGGATGCCTTAAAAAGACCGGGCAGCCGTCATTGCGATCAGGTTGCTCTGAGTAAAAGGATAGACAGAAGGGGAGACACTAAAAATATTTCCCGCGAGACCTCGGTGGCAGATCAGCTATAAGCCAAGGCGGCGATCGCTTTAAGAAACGCATCTACCTCTTCCTCGGTATTATAATAGTGCGGAGATGCGCGCACCACGGGCGGAAGGAGGCGTGCCGAGGCGTCAACCGGTGTGCTGGAGGGGGGCGAAACCGAGACATTGATCGCCCTGTCCGTCAGATAGGCCATGACCGCTGATGCTTCCCACCCCTTAACCGTGAAAGAGATGATGGACGCAAGCGGAGCCCCGAGATCGTGCACAGATACAGCTTGCATGTCTCTGAGGCCTTCTCTAAGCCTTGAGGAAAGATGAATGCAGCGCTCTTCAATCTTTTCGAGCCCAATCTCGAGAGCGTATTCGACTGCCGCCCGAAGGCCGAGGCGAACAGAATAGTTTTTTTCCCAGGTTTCAAATCGCCTTGCATCGGGTCGCAGCTCATATCCACCGGGGCCGGTCCAAGGTGCACCGTAAAGGTCGATCATCGCCGGCTCGATCGTCTCCAAGACCGACTTCCGCATGTACATGAAACCAGTTCCTCGCGGCGCACGAAGAAACTTCCTGCCAGTCGCCGTAAGAATGTCGCAGCCCAACGCGTTGACATCGATCGGCGTTTGACCTGCCGCTTGGCAAGCGTCGAGGAGATAGAGAATGCCGTTATCTCGTGCAATCCGACCGATAGCTGCAGCTGGATTGATGAGACCGCCGTTCGTGGGGATCCAGGTAACCGCTATCAAACGCACCCGATCGTCTATCATTTTCAACAGTGCTTCTGGATCGAGAACACCAGAGGAGTCATTTGGAATAATCTCAACCGATGCACCCGTGCGTTTGGCGACCTGCTGAAAAGCGATATAATTGGCCGCAAATTCGGCACTTGCGGTCAGGATCCTGTCTCCAGGGCCAAATGAAAGAGAATAGAAGGCTCGCTGCCAAGCAATCGTTGCGTTTTCCGCTATTGCTATCTCGTCGCGGCTGCAGTTTAGAAAGGTGCCTAAACTGTCATAGGTTCCTTCTAACGAGGAACTGGCCTCCGCTGCGGCCTCGTAGCCACCGATCTCACCTTCCCTCGTCAGGTACCCGGTGACGGCATTGATTACCGGGCTCGGCATCAAAGCCGCGCCAGCATTGTTCAGATGATTTCTGTTGTGTGTCCCAGAGGTGTCAGCACGAAGACGAACAAGGTCCAGTGTCTTGCTGGCATTGTAGGTGAATTCCGACATCGGCTTCCTTCCTCTGATCGACCCACAACCTTGTTGATGCAATTGCTGTGGTAACAGAAGCCAATACTTTCGCAACGCGCTGTGCAAAAATGCGCATCCGGTCTTGCTAGCCTTTGAAGTCCGCCTCGATGGTGGAGGTGGGCATCTGAGAGACCTCACTCAACCCATGAAGCCTTTCTCAAAAGTCGTTGCTCGTCGCGACGCAGCAGTTCTTTTACAAATTGCTTTACGGCCCTCACTCTGGGGAGATGGGCTAGGTCGTGATGCGCCGACATCCAGATCTCACGCTCCCCAATCAGCTCTTCGAGCACCGGAACGAGGCCGAGATTTGGACTGCGTGCGAATTCAGGAAGGGCCACGATTCCCGCTCCAGCAGATGCCGCGAACATCTGCGACATCATACTGTTTGAGCTGAACACGATTTTCGGGGCGGCTACCAACTCGTCCAGCCATAGGACGCTTTCAAGCTGGACCAGTTCCTCGATGTAGCCGACGAACAGGTGATGGCTCAGATCCGCGACGTTAGAGGGAACGCCGTTTCGCTCAAGATACGTCTTTGAAGCGAACAAGCCCGTCCTGAAACGTCCGATCATCTGACTATCGAGGGACGTGCCACTGGGCTTGAAGAAACTCAGGAATAGGTCGGCTTCCCGTCGGGCGACGCGGACGGTTTGCGGCGATGTTACGAGCTCGATTTCAAGTTCGGGGTACCGGTAACGAAGCTCGATGAGCCGTTCGGTAAGATAAAGCGTTGCGATGCCCTCCATGGTGGCCAATCTGACAGTGCCCCGCACCTCGTCTCTGTTGCCAACGTCGCTTCGAAGAGCGTTCACTCCATTCTCGATTTCCTCCGCTCTTCGCATCGTAACAAGTCCGGCTGGTGTCAGTAGAAGCCCATCCTTGGTCCGTTCGACAAGCGCGCTGCCTACCGTGTATTCCAAACGGGCAAGCCGGCGGGAAACAGTGGAATGGCTAACCTTCAGTGTCCGGGCTGCCCCGGTTACGCTTTTGCACCGGACGACGACGAGGAAGAGTTTCAGATCGTCCCAGTCAAGATGATCGATTGCAGTTGCCATATCCACCCCGTCTATTTTTGCACAGAGTAGTGCATCCTATTCCGGTTGGCGCGCAAATTCGTTCTGCTAGTCTGGAAGCTGTCGCAGAGGCGAGCACGCCGCTCAAATGAAGCAAAGCGTCTGGAAAGGCTGGCTTCTAATAGGCTGCGCTGCTCTAACTTAACCCGGGAGAACCCATGTCTAGACGAGTTGTGACTGCGTCGAATGCCGCAGCAGTAGGCCCATATTCGCACGCAACATGGGCCGGCGACCTGCTATTTTGCTCCGGCCAGACGCCTATTGATCCCAACACCGGCAAACTCCTCGATGGAACTGTCGCTGATCAGACGCGCCAGTGTTTCGACAATCTGTTCCAAGTCCTAGAAGCGGCAGGCTTAGGGCCCGATGATGTCGTGTCGGTCAACGTCTATCTGACCGAGATGAATGACTTTGCTCAGATGAACGAGATTTATTCGACGCGCTTTTTATCGCCCTATCCAGCCCGGACCACCATCGGATGCGCCAGCCTTCCGCTTGGAGCTCGCATTGAAATTGGTCTGACAGCAAAGCGGCAGTCATAACTCTGGTCAGAGTATCGAGCGATTTGGGTGATGAGGACAGTTGATTAGCAGGGGAATGACGATGAGAAATTCGAACTTTAAGGCCGCTGCTGCTCATGTTGCTCCGGTCTATCTTGAGCCCTTAGCGAGCGCCGAAAAAGCGTGCTCGATAATAGCCGAAGCTGCCCGAAACGGTGCATCGCTTGTGGTGTTTTCGGAAAGTTTTCTTCCCGGCTTTCCCGTCTGGGCGGCGCTTTATCCGCCCTTCCAATCGCACGGGCATTTCAAACGCTTCCTGACCGCTTCAATATATGTAGATGGGCCAGAAATCGACCTTGTGCGGAAAGCTGCTTCAAACAACGGCGTTTTCGTATCCATCGGCTTCTCCGAGCGCAATCCAGCAAGCATCGGAGGTATGTGGAACAGCAATGTCCTGATTTCCGATACGGGCGAGATCCTGATCCACCATCGAAAGCTGGTCGCAACGTTCTTCGAAAAGCTGGTATGGGATCCAGGCGATGGCGCGGGTCTGATGGTCGCCGATACAAAAATCGGGCGCATTGGCGGGTTGATTTGCGGGGAAAACACCAATCCACTGGCGCGATACAGCCTGATGACGCAGGCGGAGCAAGTTCACATAAGCACCTATCCACCTATTTGGCCAACTCGCGCGCCGACTGAGAGTGACAACTACGATAATCGGTTGGCCAACCGGATCCGGGCTTCGGCCCATTGCTTTGAAGCGAAGTGCTTCGGCGTTGTTGTTGCAGGTTGCCTTGACGGCGTCGCTCGCGACGCCATCGCTCTGGGTGAACCCGCCATTGAAGCAATTATAGATGCCAGTCCGCGGGCGAGCAGCTTTTTCGTGGGCCCAACCGGCACGCCAATAGGTGATGAGATGATCGATGAAGGGATTGGCTACGCCCATATCGATCTTGACGACTGCATTGAGCCCAAGCGATTTCACGATGTCGTTGCTGGATACAACCGGTTCGACATATTTGACCTCACGGTTAATCGGACACGCCGAGAACCAATAAGGTTTTCGCAGGATCGCTCCGGGGAAACTACCGGCGAGCCCGGCGCGACTGCTTCGCGGGAGTGAAGCGATGAAGCGGACGGGCCTTCAAATGACCAAAACCGGGTTTTCTTTCCGAGGCCCGGATGCAGGGGTGCATGCGCTAAAATCATGGATTACCCCAGATGACGATCTGTTCCTGGTGACCCACATGGGTTTCGTCGAGATAGACCCGGTGCACTGGTATCTCGATATCGATGGCATGGTCGGAAACCCTCTACGGCTGCGTCTATCCGATCTGCAAGCCATGCCACAGCGCGAGTATATGTCGTTTCACGAATGCGCTGGAAGTCCTCTCGCACCGACGGTCGCAAAACGCAGGGTCGGTAACGTAGTTTGGAAAGGCGTACCGCTGTCGACTGTTCTGGAAAAGGCCGAGATCCACACCGATGCCTCCTATATTTGGACTGCAGGTCTGGAGTGGGGGGAGTATGCAGACATCAACGAACCTTATCAGAAAGACCTTCCCATCGATAAAGCGCTTTCAAACGAAGTTCTTCTCGCTCTTGAGGTCAACGGCCGACCGCTTACCCCGGAGCGCGGAGGCCCGGTGCGCTTGGTGGTGCCAGGCTGGTATGGGACGAATTCAGTGAAGTGGGTTGGTTCGCTCAGGGCCGAAAACAGGCGGGCGACCGGCGCCTACACGACGCGCTTCTATAACGACCCTGCCCCGTCAGGCATGACGCCGGTTTGGAGTGTCGCGCCGGAATCTGTCATCGTGTCGCCGTCCCCGGATCATCCGCTGGAGGCTGGCGTACCGACAAAAATCTGGGGTTGGGCATGGGGAGATCGTCTAATAACTGGTGTCGAGATCAGTTTAGATGGAGGGAACCTGTGGCAGACCGCAACCCTCGGGCCACGCAGGGATAAAAGTTGGCAACGTTTTGAATTGCCGTGGATCCCGACATCCGGCACCCATTCGTTGCTGTGTCGCTGCATCGACGAACTTGGCCAAGGACAACCGCAATCCGACGCTCGAAACGCAGTGCATTCGGTCCAAATCCAGGTGAGTGATGGTGGCATCCGAAACGATCAAACCGCGACGTGAGCCTTGTTGCCCGGCCTGCCATCGTCGGGATACTGCGTTATGCTAAACCCTCATATTTTCGGTCTGTCATCTGGCGGCGATAGACCGCGATAGGATGCCGACGCTGAAGATGTAGAGGTTCATCGAAGCGCCCATGATTACTCCTTGCGGTGGATCCTTCGATGGGATTCATCCGCTGATTTTCCATGGATTTGCTGCGCAAAGTCATATTATGTCATATGAAAACTATGTACTCGGGAGCTGATCGGACGGTTTGTTTTGCTGCTCCATCGGCGATCAATAACAGCGTATGCTTGCCGGACTATCCATACATATACTCTGTCCCGCCCCTTCTGCATCTCATTGGCGATGGCAATGAGGATCTCCCAGCGCTCCGCGTGAACATTCCAGATAGGGGATCTGTCAGTCATGTTACGCCACTGTGAACTGATGGCGCGGGTGCCGAAACATCGAAGGACAACGATATAGTTCGGATCGCCGAACCCTTTTAAGTTGCAATACGAAGCAGAAATCCGCTTTCACCACCAGCAGGGTGCCGGCGCGGATGCAGCGTCCCGCACGGTGGCTGGGCGAGAGGATACGATGGCATAAACCATCCAAAATCCCAGAAAGTTTGGGTTTTCGGGTGGGTTTGATCTCTACCAGCGTAAGCGACAGTGGCCACCAGCTGTCGGCTTCTCACCAAACATGTCCATTTTCCAAATCGGCCTGACATCACTCACCGAGCGCAGGTGGCAATACCTTTGCGCACCAATGTGCGGCTCGAGCCGGAGCCTGCTTGGAATGCGTCTGATTTGGAAGTTGCCCCGCTGCTTCGGCCTCCCCGTCTCGTTCCGTTGCTTAAGGTTGTCGACAATCTGCTGCACGCCATTCCCTGTGTGAGCTATCCTGGCGCTTCATTTTTCGTCTCAGTGTAATTTGGAGGTGACACGCCATCGACCCTTGCAAAGCCTATTGATGCCATGATAATCATATTATGACATACGATGCACATAATACGTATCGTGCGTCGAATCTGGGAGGAGTTTCAATGAGGTGCTTTTCGCGACACATGGTTGTCAGCATAGCTCTTGGTGCGCTGGCGCTTACTGCATCGGCCGCCTCTGCTGCAACACCGAAGAACCAACTTGTCATCGGAACGTCGCTGGCGCAGGTCGTATCGCTCGATCCACAGCAGGGGAGCGAGGCGAAGGCGCTGGAGATCATGTCCAATCTCTATGATCGGCTTGTTGCCACCGATGTTGACGGGAAGATCATTCCGCAGCTGGCTGAAAGCTGGACGGTCGACGAGAAAGGTATCACCTTCAAGCTGCGCGAAGCGAAGTTCGCCTCCGGAAATCCGGTGACGGCCGCCGACTTCGTTTACTCGCTGACACGCCTCCTGAAGTTAAACCAATCTGCGGCCTCCAACCTGACGCGTGTCGGCTATAGTGGCGACAATGTCGAGCAATTGGTGAAGGCGGTCGACGAGCACACCCTTCGCATCGACCTGACTGACAAGGTGACCTCCGAATTACTACTCTATCGCCTCGCCGGCGTGGTTGCGAGTGCCGTCGACAGTGTGGAGGTGAAGAAGCACGTCGAAAACGATGACTATGGCAATCAGTGGCTGCGCACAAACTCTGCGGGTTCCGGGCCGTTCACGCTAAATCGCTGGTCACCGAACGAGATGGTGATCATGGATGCCAACCCGAATTACGTTGCGGGGCCGCCGAAGATGCGTCGCGTCATCGTCCGCCATGTCCCAGAGAGCCAGGTCGAGCGATTGATGCTGAATCGAGGTGATCTCGATATCGCCAGCGCATTGACGGCCGCGGATCTGAAAACCTTCGAGGGTAACAAGGGCTATGTCATCCAGCGCGTGCCGACAGGCGGCTTCTACGTTCTGGCAATGAATGCCGCAAACAAATATCTATCCAACCCCAAGGTCCGGGAAGCGATCGCCTACGGCATCGACTATGCTGGCATCGAAAAGACGATCATGGGACCTTATGGCAGGGTTCGCACGGTTCCTGTTCCCGAAAATTACGAATACGCCATCAAGAGCCCGGATTGGCATCTGGATGTCCCCAAGGCCAAGGCCTTGCTTGCCGAAGCCGGATTCAAGGACGGATTCAGACTGACATTGAAGACGATCGCCCAGACGCCACGCATCGATCTTGCTACTGCCATTCAGGCATCTCTCGGCGAGATCGGCATCACGCTCGACATCCAGCAAGGCAATGGTTCGGAAATCATTGCCGCGCACCGTTCCCGCTCCTTCGATCTGCTGATTCCGCAGACAAGCGCCTATATGCCAAATGTCATCGGCTCGATGGAACAGTTCACCAGCAATCCCGACAACTCGCTCGAAGCCAATAATGCCGGCAATTTCGTCTGGCGCTCCGGCTGGGATATCCCCGAGTTGACCGCCTTGACGGCCAAGGCATCGATGGAAGCGGATGCCGAAAAGCGGGGTGCACTCTTTGTCGAACTGCAGAAAAAGTTCATCGCCCAGAGCCCGGCTGTACTGCCGATGTTCGAACGTTTCGAGCCAATCGTCCTGAATGCCGCCGTCAAGGGATATGTCGGCCATCCCAATCAGACGACAAGACTTGAAAACGTCACCAAATCAGACGCGGAATAACATCAGGCGGCCAGTCATGAAGGAACTCTCAATCAGCGAACTCGGCAAGCGCTTCTCGCAACTTGTCGTCAGTTTGTTCATCCTCTTGTGTGTCACCTTTGTCATTGGCCGCGTGCTGCCGGCAGATCCGGTGGGCGCAATCGTCGGCGAGCTCGCCGATCCTGCGGCGCTCGCGATGATGCGGGCGAGGCTCGGGCTCGACTTGCCGCTCTACCAACAGTTTTTCGTCTACTTGACCGGTCTGGTTCATGGTGACTTCGGCAACGCCATCCTGACGGGCAATCCCGTAGCCGCCGATATGAAGCAGGCGTTTCCGGCAACGCTCGAACTCGCTACGCTTGCAGTCCTCATTTCGACCTTCCTCGGCGTTCCGCTGGGGCTGATTGCCGCCTTGTTTCGCGACACGTTCATCGACAAGTTTATCCGGGTGGTTGCCCTCGTTGGGCATTCCATACCGGTATTCTGGTTCGGTATCGTCGGTCTCGTTATTTTCTACGCCGGCCTCAACTGGGCCGGGGGCCCAGGGCGCATAGACGTATTCTACGAGGGTCTGGTTACGCCACAGACCGGACTTCTGCTCGTTGACAGCCTCATGCAGGGCGAGACGGAAATATTCTGGAATGCACTTTCGCACATCATACTTCCGGCGCTGATCCTTGCCTATGCGGCGATGGCTTATATCACCCGCATGACCCGAAGCTTCACGCTCGAGCAATTGAACCAGGATTATGTGATCGCCGCGCGTGCCAAGGGCGTGCGCCCGATGCGCACGCTCACTGGACATATCCTGCCGAATATTGCCGTTCAGCTGATCACCGTTCTGGCGATTTCTTACGGCGGGCTGCTCGAGGGGGCCGTGGTGACTGAGATCGTCTTCTCCTGGCCAGGGATCGGCCAGTACATGACCAACGCATTGATGATCGGCGACATGAACGCGGTGCTCGCCGGCACGATCATCATCGGCTTCGTCTTCATGCTTTTGAATTTCCTGGCCGATGTCGCCTACGCACTGCTTGATCCACGCACACGGGAGACCGCGATATGAGCGACACCGTTCACAGCGACATCCTCGTTCAGCCGCCAGGGATGATATCGCGCCTTGCTGCGTCGCTCAGCGTCGCCATGCGCAAATTGGCCCACGAGCCATTGGGGCTTGCCGGCTTCATCATCCTGGCGCTGCTTTGCGTGATTGCCATCTTCGCGCCGCTGATAGCACCCTATAATCCGGTTAGTCAAAACCTCGGCAACACGCTTCAGCCGCCGAGTTGGACCCATATTGCCGGCACGGATGAATTCGGCCGCGATATTCTCAGCCGCCTGATCTACGGCACCCGCATCACCATACAAACGGTGCTGTCCGTCTCGCTTATCGTCGGTCCGTTGGGGCTGATCATTGGTGTCGTTGCCGGCTATTTCGGAGGACGAACGGACGCGGTGCTGATGCGTGCCACCGACATTGTCTTGTCGTTCCCGTCATTGATCCTCGCGCTTGCCTTTGCCGCCGCGCTCGGCGCTGGGCTAAACACCGCCATCATTGCCATCTCGCTCACCGGCTGGCCGCCGATCGCCCGTCTGGCACGTGCCGAAGCCCTTGTTGTCCGCAACACAGACTACGTCGCTGCTGCCAGGCTTTACGGTGCATCGCCGCTGCGCATCCTCTTGCGTTACATCGCGCCGATGTGCATCCCGTCGGTCATCGTCCGGCTGACGCTCAACATGGCCGGCATCATCCTCACTGCGGCATCGCTCGGCTTTCTCGGGCTCGGCGCGCAGCCGCCGGCACCTGAATGGGGCGCGATGATCTCGAGTGGCCGCAAGTTCATGCTCGACAACTGGTGGGTCGCGGTCATGCCAGGCCTTGCCATTCTCGTCACCAGCCTTGCCTTCAACATTGCCGGCGATGCGCTGCGCGATATTCTGGATCCCCGCCATGCCCGTTCTTGATCAATCGCCAGTCATTTCAGTGCGCGACCTCAACGTACGCTTCGCTCAAAACACGCTTCAGGCCGTGTCCAACGTCAGTTTTGATATTGGTTGCGAACGTGTGGGCATCGTTGGAGAATCCGGTTCGGGCAAGTCGACCACGGGACGCGCCCTGATGCGGCTCCTGCCGCCAAGCGCAGTGGTCACGGCTGAGCGTATGGCGTTCGGCGGCGAGGCGCTTCTCGCAAAGAGCGAACGGCAGATGGGTACCCTGCGCGGCAAAGACATAGCCTTGATCATGCAGGACCCGCGCTATTCGCTCAATCCACTGCTGCGGATCGGTAAACAGGTGGCAGAGGCGGCAAGCTTGCACCTGGCTCTGAAAGGCAAAGCTGCATATGAGCAGGCAAGAGCGATGCTCGAGCGTGTCCGCATCGACAACCCGGAACGGGTGATGGCGCTTTATCCGCACCAGATCTCCGGCGGCATGGGGCAGCGCGTAATGATCGCGATGATGCTTATCGCGCGCCCGAGGCTCGTTATCGCCGACGAGCCGACATCGGCACTCGATGTCAGTGTCCGGCGCGACGTCCTGATGTTGCTGGATGAACTGGTTCGCGAGAACAATTCGGGGCTGCTCCTGATCAGTCACGATATCCGGATGGTTGCTGCCTTCTGTGAACGGATCCTTGTTATGTATGCCGGGCGCGTCGTCGAGACGCTGACCAGGCTGGAGGATGCTGCCCATCCCTATACGCAGGGCCTGATAGCGGCGTTGCCCGATCCCCGCCATCCCGTCCGCAGGTTGAAGATTTTCGATCGCAGCGCACTCAACGCGGAGCTTGCGCAATGATTAAAGTTGAAAAACTGGACGTCGTCTTTGGCGCCAACAAGAGCCGAAATCATGTTGTTCGCAACGTAAGCTTCGATGTCGCCTCCGGCGAAACGCTGGGGATCGTCGGTGAATCCGGTTGCGGAAAGTCGACGGTTCTACGAGCCCTGGCTGGCATAGAAGCTGGATGGACTGGCAGCATCGCCTTCGACGGCCGGCCAATTGGCAAGATACGCACACGAGACGAGTTGTTGCGGGCGCAAATGGTCTTTCAGGATCCTTATGGATCATTGCATCCTCGCCTGCGGATCGGCACAGCGCTTGCCGAACCAATCCGCTCGATGGGACTGGGCGACGGTTGGGATCAGGCGCAGCGGGCTTTGGTACAGGTCGGCTTGCCAGCGGCGTTCGCAAACCGGTTCCCGCATGAACTATCGGGCGGTCAGCGTCAGCGCGTTGCGATTGCCCGCGCTCTTATCCTCGAGCCGGCGATCCTGCTGCTGGATGAGCCGACATCGGCGCTCGACGTCTCCGTGCAGGCGGAAATCCTCAACCTGCTTGCTGACCAGAAAGACGAGCGCAACCTCACTTTTGTGCTTGTCAGTCACGATCTATCGGTCATTGCACATATGTGCAATCGGGTGCTGGTCATGAAGGACGGCACATTTGTCGATGAGCTGACACAGCGGGATCTTGAACAGGGTATTACCCATGCAGACTACTCGCGGCAGCTGTTCGAGGCGAGTTTTCTCTAGCAGCAGCTATCGCCGTTCAGATGTTGCGGCGGTGGCGAGGCTGCCGGAAAGCCCTTCTGGTTACCTGCGATGCCGCGGCTACCACTGCTGCGCACAATAATCTACACGATCAGTAGATTATTGTGCTGCCTTCCTTGTTCAGAAAAGACGGCTATTCCCGATTGCAGCTGCAAAAGAAACATGGCTTCGTCGAAAGTGTCCTCAGTTCCTGCGATTGTTCCGAGCATTGGAAGTTCATCTTCCGGATGCAATCGCGAGGCACATGAAAATGAAGAATAGCAGCAAAAACACGTTTACCTGGACCCGCCGCGCGGGACTTGCCGCCCTCCTCGCCGGGGCCATTGCCGGTTTCGGCCTGCCAACGGCGCAGGCGGCGGACAAGACGATCAAGGTCGGTATCATCAGCGGTGAGGATGAAGATGTCTGGCGGGCCGTGACCGCTGAAGCCGCCAAGAAGGGGCTCACCATCAAGACGGTGGTCTTCAATGACTACACTCAGCCTAACGAGGCGCTGGAGCGGGGCGAAATCGACGCCAACGCCTTCCAGCACAAGCCCTACCTTGACAACCAGATCAAGCAGCATGGGTATCACATCGTGCCGGTAGGCTATACCGGTGTCTGGCCGATCGGCCTCTATTCGAAAAAACACAAATCGATTGCCGATATTCAAAGCGGTGCACAGATCGGCGTTCCCAATGACCCCTCCAATGAAGGACGGGCTCTGTGGGTGCTGCAGAATGCAGGCCTGATCAAGCTGAAGGACGGAACCGGCATCCTGGCAACCGTTGCAGACGTCGCCGAAAACCAAAAGGGCATCAAGATCAAGGAACTGGACGCCGGTATTGTCGGTCGCTCCATTGATGATCTGGACGCCGCAGTCGTCAACACCGACTGGGCGTTAAAGTCGGGTCTCAGCCCTGCCGAGCGCATCGCGCAAGAGCCCATCACGGATAATCCCTATCGTAATTTCATTGCTGTCAAACAGGGGAATGAAAATCAGGAGTGGGTGAAGACGCTGGTCGCGTCCTACCAGAACGACAGCGTCAAAGCCGTCTTCGAGAAGGTCTACAAGGGAACCGGCCTCATTGCTTACTGACAGGGCGATCGGTTTTTAGGTTTTCACGGCGGCGGGCACACCCGCCGCCTCTCGCTATTTGGAGAAAATGGTCATGAACAGCCATGCTTTCATACCCGTGGGCATTGAGGCGAGCGAATCCCTGCCGCATCTGAAAGACGAGGTCGTGCGACTCGTCGATGTGCGCCGGCGGTTCAATCGGACGATCGCCCTTGACGGCGTTTCCCTGTCCGTTCCAAAGGGGCAGATTCTTGGTATTATCGGCCGCAGCGGTGCCGGCAAATCCACGCTCATCCGCTGCCTGAATGGACTTGAACGTCCCGATAGTGGTCAGATCGTCATTGAGGGCAAACGGATCGATCAATTGCCGGAGCGGTCGCTGCAACCTCTGCGCCGCCGCATCGGCATGATCTTCCAGCACTTCAATCTTCTGTCGGCCAAAACGGTGGAGGCCAATGTTGCCCTGCCCCTTAAAATCGAAGGCGTCCCGAAGGCTGAACGGCTGGCCCGCGCCCGCGAACTGCTGGATCTGGTAGGATTATCGGACAAGGCAAAGGCCTATCCGGCACAGCTTTCCGGCGGCCAAAAGCAACGTGTGGGCATCGCTCGGGCGCTTGCCGCCCGCCCAGCTCTGCTTCTCTCAGACGAGGCAACCTCGGCGCTCGATCCGGAAACGACCCGCTCCATCCTTGCGCTGCTCAGGGACATCAATAAAAAGCTTGGCCTCACCATCGTGCTGATTACCCACGAAATGGATGTGGTGCGCACGATTGCCGATCGAGTTGCCGTCATCGATGCGGGACGGATTGTTGAGGAAGGGGACGTCCGCAGCGTCTTTGCCAATCCGCAAGCGCAGATCACCAAAAGTCTTCTGGCGGGTAGCCGGCCGCAACTCCCTGGCCATCTCGAAACGAGACTTGGTCCATCGGGAGATCAGATCGTGGTCAGCGTGGATTTACTGGGTTCCTACGGCCAACAGCAGTTTTTTGCCGATCTGGCACAAACCATTAAAAATGGCGGCGCACTTCTTCAGGGTAGCCTGGAGCATATACAAGGTGAACCCGTTGCTCGTTTCTTTATCGGCATTCCCGCAGGAAACACTGCGATCCTGGAACGCCTTCGCATGAAGATCGAGGCCGCCGGCGCACGTCTGGAGGTTCTCGGATATGTCTGACATCATGATTGACTTACTGCTCAGCGCCATCTGGGAAACCCTGCTGATGACGCTTGCCTCCGGGCTGATTTCGCTGCTCGCCGGGCTACCACTGGGTCTGGCCCTCGTGGCAACAGACAAAGGTGGACTTGCGGAAAACCGATGGATCAACAGCGGCCTTGGCGCAATCGTCAACGCCTTCCGCTCCGTGCCCTTCATCATCCTGCTGGTGGCGCTCATTCCCGTCACGCGCCTCATCGTTGGCACGGCACTCGGCACATGGGCGGCGATTGTGCCCCTGTCGATCGCAGCTACGCCCTATTATGCCCGCATCGCCGAAGTTTCGTTGCGGGAGGTGGACCGCGGCCTCATCGACGCGGTGCGGGCGATGGGCGGCAACCGCTGGACCGTGATCCGAGAAGTACTGATCCCTGAAGCGCTCCCGGGCATCATCGCCGGCTTCACCGTCACTCTCGTCACCCTGATCGGGGCCTCGGCCATGGCCGGCGCCATTGGCGCTGGTGGTCTTGGCGATCTCGCCATCCGCTACGGTTACCAACGGTTCGAAACCGGCGTCATGGTTGCAGTGGTCGTGGTGCTGGTCATTCTCGTCTGTGGCATCCAATGGATTGGAGACCGGGTCGTCGCGGCGCTCTCGAGCAGACAGACGTCTTCCTAGGATTTCTTAAAGAAAACTGGAGACCGGCTGGTTCAATCTCAATCTGACGGTTCTCCAGAGTTTACCGGAAGATCCCGGGCTCCGTTTCCGTGGGACATCTTGAACATCATGATGCGTTTTGTCCCATCGCTTTTGGGACGGAAAGCCCTTCCAAGCGCTATCCTCTTTGTGTCTTGCGGGTAGCGAAGCTCAATGCAAGCACGAGAAAGATCAGTAGGCCTGTCCCGACCTGCTGCCAGTAAAAATTCAACCCGCTGAGGAGCAGCCCGTTGGACACGATGGCGAGAAGCAGAACACCCAGGATCGTTCCGAGAACATTGGGGCGGCCATGCGGATGGATCGTTGTGCCGATAAAGGCGGCGCCAATTGCATTCAGCAGAAAGGCGTTGCCTGAATTGGGAATGTAAACAGTGATCGTCGATGTCAGGATCAGGCCGGCGAACGCGGCAGTCAACCCGACCAGGATGTAGGCGCCACCGAGATAGAGCCGTAGCGGCAGGCCTGAATAACGAACCACATCGGGTTGGACGCCCGACGCGATAACGACGCGACCAAACCGGGTCTGACCAAGGAGGAAAGCCGCGACTGCCGCAAGCGCCAAGGCCGCTAGCAACGACAGCGGAATGCCAACGATCGTACCGTGGCCGAGCGCCCTGAAGCTCTCGGGAATACCCGATTGCGATAGATAGATCGGATTACCGCCGTTGGTGAGGAGTTGCTGAATACTCCTGCCAACGAAAAGCGTGCCGAGGGTTGCCAGAAACGGCGACAAGCCAACGCCTGAAATCAGCAGCGCATTGAAAAGGCCCACCAACGCCCCTGCTCCCAATCCAGCGAAAAGCGCTAGCCACACGGGGTTTCCAGCCAAAACCAGAGAAACAAAAGCGAAGCTCGCAAAGTCGATTGCCGCCCCCACCGAGAGATCAATGCCGCCGGACGCTACGGCGAAAGTCATAGCCACCGCGACGACGGCAAGCAAAGTGAAGTTGTTGACGAGCAGGCTCTGCAGGTTGCCTGTCGTCAGGAAGCTCGGGGCCGTGAGAGCAAAGGTCGAGAACACGATCACAAGCGCGGCCAAGAGCGCCGAGCGAGCACCGAGGGCCATGAGACTTCCGGAGATAGCCCGATATGACATGATCAGCTTTCCCTGCGAATGAGCGTTGTCGCAGACACCGTCAGTAGAATGAGGACACCTTGAACGCCGCTGACAAGCGTGCTGGACAAGTTGAGCAGTTGAAACCCATTGAGAAGGACGCCGACAAACAGCGCCGATAGCAGCGTGCCACCAATCGTAGGAACAAGCCGCCTAGAAAAGACCGATCCCAGGAGAGCCGTGACAACGACAGGCAGGAGCATTTCACCAGAGCCGGTGCTGGAACCGCTGAGATAGGCGGTGTTCAGGATGCCCGCGATGCCCCCGCAAAACCCGCTGATCAAAAACGAGGCTGAAACATATGCCTTGACCGGGATACCTGCCGCCCGCGCCGCTTCCGGAAACTCCCCCACGGCGTAGAGTCTAAGGCCAAAGCGCGTGTTCTGGATGATCAGCCCCATCACAAGCGAAAATCCGATCAGGACATAACCGAGCGACGGTATCCCGAACAGAGCGCCAGACGAAAGGTCAGTCAGTAGATCGCTGGAGGCTGGTATGACGGTATTTTCCGTCAGCACCAGTTCAAGCCCTGCGACGACATTCATGACCGCAAGTGTCGCGAGAAGTGGGACGATACCGATCTGCGCCACGGCCAAAGCGTTGACGGCTCCGATGATCAGCCCTGTACCCAGTGCGGAGAGTGCTGCAAAGCCGTCGCCGTATCCCATCTGAAGGAGGCTCGCGTAGACGGCGGCGCTGAGGCCCATATTGGCCGCCAGCGAAAGATCGATACCACCGGTGACGACATTTGGACCTCCCGCGATGACCACAACCGTCAACCCGATCGCCAGCACCCCGGTCACTGCCGTCTGGCCAAGAATGTTGCCGATGTTGAAAATCGACAAAAAGAAGGGTGCCGATGTTGAAAAGATGACGAGAATAACGAGAAAGGTCAAAAGCGCCCCATAGCGCAAGGCTGCAACCGCAAGGCGCGTTCTCCCCTTAGCGCTAGGCTTGGGTCGCCTTCTTTTAACGAACGCATAGTTTTGGGCATCAACCGACATGACGCGACCTTTCCGGGGCTCCGGTCGCCTCTGCTAGAATTTCTGTTGCTGTCGTATGGCTGGAAAGAAGTTCACAGGTAATCCGCCCCCGGAACATCACCAGGACGCGATCAGCGAGCCCTACCAATTCGTCGAGATCGGACGAAAGAAGAATAATGCTGGCGCCTTGTGCTGCAAGGTCGGCAATCAGACTGTAGATTTCGGCCTTCGCACCGATATCGACCCCCACGGTCGGCTCATCCAGGAGATAAAGTTCGGTGTCGCGCCCGAGCCATTTGGCGATCGCCACCTTTTGTTGATTACCGCCGGAGAGGGAACGCACCAGCGCTCTAGGGCCGGATGTCTTGATTTGCAGCTTGCGGATCAATTCCTGGGTTGCGTTTTCCTCGGCGCGTGGATCAAGCCGACCAAACCGGAGAAAGCGTCCGAGATTGGCAAGTGTTGTATTTTCCTGCACCGTCATCTCGAGAGCGACTCCATGTCGGCGCCGGTCCTCCGGCACGAGGGCGATACGTGCTCTCGCCGCTTGTCTGGGCGTGTCGAAACGCAGTTTCCGTTCGCCGATGACAATTTCTCCCGACGTCGCAGCTTCAAGCCCGAAGAGGACCCGCATGAGATCCTTCGCTCCCGAGCCAAGCAGTCCTGTCAGACCCAGGATTTCGCCGCGCCGAAGCGTAAAGGACAACGGTTCGAATTTTCGATCGAGCGCGAGATCACGCACCCGAAGATAATCTGTGCCGATTGCGGAATGACGAGGCGGGAAGAGATCACCGGCTTCTCTGGCCACCATTAGCTGGCCAATTTCCGCAGCCGATGTGTCGGAAAGAGAAAGCGTCGCCACGTCACGGCCATTCCGCAAGACGGTCACAGCATCGCATATCTCTTCGATTTCCCGCAGGTAATGAGAGATGTAGAGGATGGTAACCCCTTCTCCTGCGAGGCGGCGGATCAACCCGAACAGGATGTCCGCCTCTCGACGCACCAGCGCCGCTGTCGGTTCATCGAACACGAGGATCTTGGGCTTGCGAATGAGTGCACGCGTGATCTGGATTATCTGCTTTTCAGCGGTCGTAAGATCCGCGATCAGCGCGCCGTCCGGGAGTTCAAGATCAAAGTAACTCTTGAGCAACCGCGCCGCCTCACGCCGCATGCCGGAGCGATTGAGAAGCTGCAAGCCGCCATATACAGGCTCGTCGCCAAGAAACAGCGCCTCGCCAACGCTAAAGCTCGGTGGCAGCAACCGGTCCTGGTGAATGAAGTGGATGCCTAATGCCTCCGCGAGCTTGGGGGTCAGGCGGTCCTGCGGCGTGCCACAAATCTCAATGATGCCTTCGTCAGGCTGATAAAGCCCGGCGAGGATCTTGATCAACGTGGATTTACCTGCACCGTTTTGCCCGACAAGACCGTGCACCGATCCCCGCCCAACCTCCAGCGCCGCTCCGTCAAGCGCCCGGGCGCCGCCGAACGTCTTGACGATCCCGGTCATGCGCAGAACGCTTGCACCGGTCGTCGGTTGCCCACAAAATTCGTTCATCGCGATACTCCGGAACAGGACTGCCGGCTCCCACAGCGGTGGAGGCCGATCGAAGAGTAGAGACGTCAGCCAATGCCAAGTTTTTTGCTGACATCAGCCACGTTGGTCTTGTTGGCGAGCAGGGCTGGGACATAGGTCTCACGCGGCAATGTCTGACCCGCCAACAGCCGGGCGACGTTGCGGATGGCGGTCCGGCCAAGTTCGGCGGGCTGCTGGGCGACGTCTGCGGCAGCCGGTGATTTCGGGTCGGCGACGAGCTGCAGGACTTCGGGGCTGCCATCTACGCCGTAGGTCTTGATCTCTGTACGGCCAGCGGCTGACAGCGCTTGCGTTGCGCCAAGCTGCGGAATATCCCATGCGGACCAGATCGCTTTGATCGATCCCTTTTCCGGATAGCGATTGAGGATGGCGGTGATCTGGGTGAACGCGTCCTGCACCGTGTTGGGGATGACGTCGCGCAGCTCAGGCTTGATAATCTCGACCTTCGGAAAATATTTCACGACATTGACAAGCTGATCGTAGCGGATCGCGCAGGGCGTAACGCCATAAAAGCCATTGAACACGACGATCTTGCCTTCGCCACCGATGTCCGACACCAGCTGCAGTGCGAGATCCTTGCCGATACCCCAATTATCCGAGGTGGAATTGTTCAGCGAATTGGTAGAACCGACATCGATGGTCAGGACCGGAATGCCCGCGTCACGTGCCTTTTTAAGCCATGGATCAATAACGGTCAGCGTTCCCAGCAACTGGACGATCGCGTCAGGCTTCTGGGCGATCAGCGTTTGCAGCTGCGACACGAGTTTACCGTCATTGCGGCCCGCATCGACCGCGATCGGTTCGCCGCCAAGACGTTTTACCTCCTCGATCTGGGCATTATAGGCATGCAGGTCGAAGAAGTGATCGGTGCCTGCTGCGCTGATGCCAATGCGTTTGCCTTTGAGCGAAAGTTCGCCGTCGGCAAGGCTGGGTCGAGCGCCGATCATGGCGGCCCCGGCGACGGACGCTCCTGCGAGTGCCGTGAATTTCAAGAGATCGCGCCGGCCAAGACCTGTGCTGCTGTCGTTCGTCATAAGTGCCTCCTGTAGGAATTGGTCCGTCGAATGCCGCTTCAGAGAGCCCCATTCTTGGGCGGCAAAACGCCGTTGAGCAGGTAGTTGCCCACAGCATGAAACTTCCACCGCACGGGATCATGCAGCGTGTGGGTGCGGGCGTTGCGCCAGTGCCGATCGAAATTGTGTTCGGCCCGCGCCGATTGCGTGCCCGCGAGTTCGAACAACGTGTTTGACGCCTCAAGCGCGGCCTCTGTTGTCAGTACCTTGGCGCTGGCGACAGCGAGGGTTGCCGCAAGCGTGTCGGACTCAGAGAGCGTTTCACGCGCCCGATCGACCTTGCGGCCTGCTTCGGCGATGAGTGCCGCGCCAGCATCAATCCGAACGGCAATCTGGCCGACCCGGTGGATCGTCAGTGGATCTTCGGAAGCCTTCTCGACGCCGGCATCCATCCACGGTCGCGAGCGGCTGGTGACGAAGGTGATCGTATCGCGAAGTGCCGCGCGGGCAATGCCGAGGTCGACGGCTGCCTGAATGATCTGTCCCACGGATCCGATGGTCTGCGGACGTTCGAAACTCCGGTGATGCCGGACGACCGCATCACCGGGCACGTGGACATTGTTGAGAACTGTGGTACCCGAGCCGGTTGTGCGTTGCCCGATGCCGTCCCAGTCATCAACGAGTTCGATGCCCTGCGTACCCTTCGGCGTGAAGGACATGGTGAGCTTCTCGTTTTCGTCATTGGCAAAGATGACGATCCAATCGGCAAAAAGGACCCCGGTGGAATAGAACTTTTTGCCATTGATGACGAAGCCCTCACCATCAGGACGGATCGTCGTATTGTAATGTCCGACGGTTTTTGTACCGATCTCGGAAAGCGCGTTGCCAAACTTGTCGCCCGCAAGAGCCCGGCCGAAATAGAAAGCCTTCTGCTCCTCCGATCCCTCAATGCGCAAGGCTTCGAGAATATAGAAGTGATTTTGCGGGATCTGGCCGATTGATCCGTCAGCTTCCGCCAGAAGGGCTATCACCTCGCCGAGTACCGCGTTGGAAACATCGATCCCGCCATAGGCTTTGGGAACAGTAATCGCCAACAGGCCGGAGCGCGCGAGTTCGTCCATCTCCTTGTACGGCAGAACGCGATCACGGTCGCGGATGGCAGCGCCTTCCGCAAAGCGCAACGACAGGGCGCGTGCGACATCAAGAGCTTCCGCTTCATTGTGGATGCGATGGGCGGCGCCATCGGTCTTAAACTGCAGCGCGTGGCTGGTCATCTCTTTACCCCTCTTCGAAACGATGTCAGGCGGCGGCCGGCGCGGCGCCAGTTTGGGCGGTAGACACAGCGGTGGGCGTTTCGCCGATGCGCCATTGATAGGGCGGCGGCGTCCCGTTGACGGCAAAATTGCCGACGATCCGATCCTTGTAGATACGGGGGTTGTGGGAGGACAGCGTGCGGGCATTGCGCCAGTGCCGATCAAGAGCGGCCGAGCTTTTCACCGCGGATGCACCAAGCGTGTCGAACAAGATTGTCGAGGCTTCGAGAACAAGATTGGTGACCACGCCCAGCGCCTGCGACGTCTCGAGTTCGGCAACGGCATTGGCGCGCTCCTCAGCCTCTGCATTGCCCGCGAAATGGCCGGCGTAAGCCCGCTCGAGAGAGGCTGCGACCTGCAGCACGATGGCGCCCGCCGCATAGGCATTGGACCGAATGCGGCCGACCACCTGGAGGATCTGCGGGTCCTGGCTCGAACGCGGCCCTGCTGCATTGGAGAATTGGCGCGTTCGGGCAGCAACGGCCAGCGCTGTTTCCTTGGCGATTGCCCGACCGATGCCGGCCAGCGTTGCCAGATGCACCGTCTGATAGAAGGCCGCAGCATAGCGGAATTTATCGTCGTCCAGAACGATATCGATCGGATCGACGGACGCATTCGAAAATATGGTCGTACCGCTGGCGGTGAGTTTCTGACCGAAGCCGTCCCAGTCGTCGACGACACGAACGCCCGGATCATCGCGGCGGACGAGAACGGTCACGGCTTCGCCATCAAGGCCAGTCGCGCCGACATCGATCCAGTCCGCGAAAAGCGATCCGGTCGTATAATATTTCGTACCGTTCAGAACCAGATTTGCCCCTTTGCGTGCGATATGGGTCGCAAAAGTCGCCTGACTTGCATTGCCGATCTCCGTCCAGGCATTGCCGGCAATTTCGCCCTTGGCAATCCGCTCCGACCAACGTGTGCGGAAGCCGCCGGGAGCCGTATTGACGACGTTTTCGGCGAAACCGAAATGCCCGCGCAGCGCCTGGGTCACATTGGAATCGGCAGCAGACAATTCGATAAGCAGATTGAAGAATTCCGGAAGCGTAGCGCCGAAGCCGCCCTCGCTTTCCGGCAGGCGAAGCGCGCCGAAGCCTACCTCTTTCACGCTGTTGATCTCCGCCACCGGAAGGATACGACCCGTCTCGCGGGAGACGGCGCCTTTCTCGATCTCAGCGAAAAGCGGACGAAATCGCTTGGCCAGGTCTTCATAGCGCAAGGAAGGACCAGCTCCCCAGGCCTCATCGATCTGTGACATGATGCACCTATGCTGTTTTAACGGATTGCGACGCTCAGGCGCCCACGGTCTTGAGTTGCGGCTTTCCCACCTCGGCATCACGGCGCTTTACCGCCTCGATGTCCCGGTAACGGTCGGCAGGATGGCTAGCGGGAAGGTAGGGGCCGTCACCAAACAGCTTCTCCCTGAGGGTGCCGGGCTTATAGGCTGTCGGATAGGCGCCACGCTTCTGAAGCTCGGGAACGATATGCTCGACGACATCCTCGAAACTGCCGGGCGTCACTGCATAAGCAATATTGAAGCCGTCGACATCGGTGTCGGCCACCCATTCTTGCAAGATATCGGCGATCGTCTGCGCGGAGCCTACGAAGACCGGACCCATACCGCCGATACCACCGAACTTGGCCAGTTCATCCATCGTCCAGGACTTATCGCCGCCGGCAATATGCTCGACGAAGGAATGGATGGCGTTCGTTTCCACCTTCTGAATGATGTCAGTGGGCGCATATTGGCCAAAGTCGATGCCGCTCCAACCCGACATGAAGACCAGCGAGCCGTCATATGAGACGTAACTCTTGTAATCCTCAAATTTCGCTTGGGCCTTTTCCTCGGTCTCATCAGTGATGATCGTGATCAGCGTGTAGATATAGACCTTCCTTGGATTGCGACCTGCCTTGGCAATCCGCTCGCGAATGTCGGACACATAAGCCTTGAGAACGGACTTGGTGGGGGCGGCGACAAAAATGCATTCCGCGTTTTCGGCAGCAAACGCCTTGCCTGGCCCCGAAGCACCGGCCTGATAGAGCACCGGCATGCGCTGTGGGGACGGCTCCGTCAGTTGGTAACCCGGCACATCGAAATATTTTCCTTTGTGAGCGATCTCATGGACCTTCGAAGGGTCGGTGAAGATCCGCCGGTCGCGGTCGCGCACGACAGCCCCCTCCTCCCAGGATCCTTCGAGCAACTTGTACAGCACCTCGAGATATTCGTTGGCGGTCTCGTAGCGGTTGTCATGACGCTGAAGCCCGGCCTGACCGACATTCTTGGCACCGCTTTCCAGATAGGAAGTAACGATGTTCCAGCCCAAGCGCCCCTTGCTGTGATGGTCGGCCGTCGCCAGCCGGCGGGCAAAAGTATAGGGATGCTCGAACGACGTGGAGGCGGTGACCCCGATACCCAAGTGTTCAGTCGCAAGCGCGATGGGCGCGACAAGCTGTAGCGGATCATTGACCGGTATCTGCGCGGCTTGCTCGATAGCGTGATGGTTCGAGCCATTGTAGACGTCGTAATAACCGATGACGTCGGCGATAAAAATTCCATCGAACACGCCTCGCTCAAGCGTCCGTGCAAGATTTTGCCAGTAATCCAAGTCCTTGTAGGTCCACGACTGGTCCTTCGGATGCGCCCAGAGCCCTGGCGATTGGTGGCCGACACAGTTCATGTCGAAGGCGTTGAAACGGATCTGGCGTGTCATGGATCACCTCTTGTCTGTGATCGACACCGTATCAACTTCAATGCAATTAACGAGTTAAACTATGTTTTTAGTAGATTAATGAGGAGAAAAATTTGCTCGGTTTCTTTGGAAATGGAGGATTCACCCGCCCCATCCCCTGTTAAAGCGGAAAGGCCATCGCACCATCGCGCTATGCAGATGTCAAATTGCGCCATGCGTTTAGCTGTTATTTACGCCATCATGCGATTGGACGGAGGTCTCTGCAGGGCTGTATATCGTCCTCCAGCGAACAATGGTGCCTACCACTGTCTTCTGAAATGTTACATGCACCGAACCGGAGGCTTCATGGAAACCATTACCATCGAGACGCGCACAGACTTTGCGAACTGGGCGATTGAGCGGGCGCGTGCCATCATCGCTGAACAAGGCGGAGATCTCGCCGTTGCTGCGCGTGACATGGATGAGGCAAAGATCGGCATCGCAGGGAACGCCCTGGGCCAAGCGATCGTCGATGCGCTTCTCGAGGTATTCGATGGCTTAAGCCAGGACGAAGACTAAGGACGCCGAGATTGCGCATCCCGCGACCGGTGTCACCCTTCATCTGCGATAGGACGAGTTCCTTAACGTGAACAATGAATGCATTGCCTGCACATGTTCGGCGGCCTGGTGGCAACCCCAAGACCGCACATCCTGCCGGTCGAGCACACTTGTATAGTCTCGACGCTAATGCTCTGAATTTAAAGCTTGCTTGACACGCAAGATCGTCAGACAGACCGTCCCGATCACAATCGGGATCGCTATTAGCATCACCATGGGATCAATATGATATCCGGCGTGATCCGCGGTTTCGAAGGTGACTTTGAGAAGACTTAAAAGATAATAGCTGATGGCGATGATCGAAAAACCTTCGACCGCCCGCTGGATCTTGACCTGCGTTGCCGCTCTTTCGGCCATTGCTCTGATCTGGACGGCATTCTGGTGCTCGATCTCCACCTGGATTCGTGTCTGCAAAAGATTGATCAGATGAGTTGTCGCCTGTGAAAGTTGCTCAAGACGCAACGCTGTTGCCTGACAGGTCCGGACGGCAGGTTTGAAGCGGCGTTCCACGAAGGTGCCGTAGCGCTGGAACCCCGGCACATGGGTCTCTCGCAACGATGCTATTCGCTCCTCGACAATCGTCGTATAGGCCGCGGTCGCGCTGAACCTATGACGAACTTCGGATGTAGCCGAGATGATCTGCGATGCTAGTACCGTAATGTCAGCCAAGAGACCCTTGTGCTCGTCTGACGGGGTCTGAAGATTCCTGTTGGTCAGTTCAATCAACCGTCGGTCATAGTCGGAGATCATGGGAGCCAGACTCTGTGCAACGGGGAGCCCAAGCAAAGCCATGGTCCGATAGGTCTCAATTTCAAAGATACGCCGGACCATCCGCCCGAGCCGGCGTGCGTTGAGTTCCCTGTTCAGCATAAGGATTCGACTGGAGCCATCTTGCATGACCTTGAAGTCAGAGCATATCTGCGCAGAGCCGCCGCCGATAGATGATACGGCAGTGTCACCGAAACTGAAACTCGACAGATACGAGGATATATCCGCGGAAACTTTGTCGACAACCAATATCGAAACGCGGCAAATCTGCTTTGGTGAAGCGATACCCGTCAGTTCCAGAACTTCAAGATCCGATAGTTCCGAAGCAGGCCATTCTGAGGCCTCAGCCGTCAATTTCCGCAGTCTCGTTACGGTGACGAACTCGGTGTGGCGCTCCACACGCAACGTAACATCTGCGTCGTGCGACTGCGTGTCATGAAATCCCAGGGGGCTGGCTTCACCTCGCATGATGGCAACATGCTCGACGAAAGCTGGCCCATCAAAATAGATCGACGGGCGCGCATGTAATTCTGCATTGAAATCCGAAAACGATCTCATCTTATCGTCATTCCCCTGAAATTTATAGGAATCTACAGAGGGCGATTTAAGAAGAAAAGGGACAAAGACAGATCGAAATCAGATCGCCGCATAAATATCGATTGAAATTAAATACAAGCTTGGGAGTGCTAGACTGCACGGTGTTCTGCGGCACCGATTGATTTGCCGAAGACGTCGCTTAGTGCTGTAATGATGAGATCTCAGAAGTGCCTCGGCGTCCATCGATCTGCGATATACGCATTCGAGCGTCGCCTTAATGTTCTGCCTGTATAGCTGAAACGAGCATCTACAGCTGGAGAAGCGCGGAAGTTATCGATCCGGGTTCGGGATATGAAAGGCCCAGATAGCCGTATCATCGGAGTGGACGTTGCGTGCCAATCTTAGTGCGCATATTTAAGCTCAGCTTCACATCTCTTTAACTTTAGTAAATTTCCGCAATTTACTCCCTCGACTAAAGTCATTCTCGGGAGGAATTGGAAATGATGCAAGAAGCTTATGGCCGCTTGCGGCCGATAACTGTGACAAGTCTATCTGCCGAAATGGCAAGGTGGGCCGCGAATGGCCGCTGATAAGCTTCCGTTGATTTCGGTTCGTAACCTTCAAAAGAGCTTTGGCGTAACGAAGGTTCTGCGAGGTGTGAATTTCACCGTCAGCGCTGGCCAGATCCACGCCCTGCTCGGCGGCAATGGCGCCGGAAAGAGTACGATGATCCGTATCATCACCGGCGGCATCCGGAAGGATGACGGCGAGATCTCCCTTTCCTCACAGCGCGATACCGAGCCGAAAATTGCCGTAGTCCACCAGGAACTCGCGCTACTTGCCGATCTGTCGGTCGCCGAAAACATCGCAATCGTCCATGCCGCCTCGGCTAGGTCCTTCGTCCACGCCAGGAAGCAAGCGGAGATCGGCTATAAGGCGCTGTCATTGATTGATCCGCACCTTGCAAATACCGCCCTTCATCGCCGGGCAGCCGATCTTTCTATGCACGAGGGCCAAATCGTAGAAATAGCGCGGGCGCTGTCGACCGGTGCTGACGTAATTATGCTGGACGAACCGACAGCCAATCTCACGGCAGGGGAAACAGAACGCCTCTTTGCTGTGCTGCGCCGGTTGGTGACGGAGACAAATATCGGCATCGTCTTCGTTTCCCACCGTATGAAAGAAATCCGACAGCTTTGCGATGTCTGCACGATCATCCGCGACGGCATGACGGTGATTGATGCCGCCCCGCTCGAAAGCCTCACTGACGTCGAGATCGTGCATCACATGGGGCAACCGGACGCGCGCAACGAGATACCTGCCCGACGCAAGATCGATCACGCAGATGTCGGTCTGGTCCTCAAGGGACCGGAATGCGCAGTCCCGGTTCTCAAAGGCCAAATCCTCGGCCTTGCCGGTGCTCCTGCAGGTCCCAGCCAAGTGATCGCCTTATTGAATGGCACCGCGCGTTCCAGCACCTGGGTTTTGGAAGCAGAGGGATGGCCAGAAAGGCCCATGTCGCCCCGCCAGGCGGTAGAACTCGGCATCGGCTATGTTTCAGGGGATCGTCGCAGTAAGGGTGTCCTTGCGCAATTGCCCATCATCGACAACGTGTTGGCGTCGCGCAGGGTTCGGGAGGGGCGGGTGTTCGTCCGGCGTTCGGAGCGCGCAGAGTGCCTTGATCTCGTTCAAGCCCTGAAACTGAAGGCCGGCTCTATCCTTGATCTTCCCTCTACATTGTCCGGCGGCAATCAACAGAAGCTACTCATCGCCCGTTGGCTCGGCATGTCATTGCGGCTTGTCGTTTTTGAAGAGCCGACCCGTGGCGTCGATATTGGCACCAAACGCGACATCTACGAACTGATCCGCCGCATGGCCGATGCCGGGACCATCGTCATCTGGTGGTCGACGGAAAATGTAGAGCTTCTCGAACTGTGCGATGAAATCCTCGCTTTTGATACGGATGGGCAGGCGAAGGGCCTGCTGCAATCCAGCCAGTTCAATGAAGACGCTCTGGCAGACCTCACGGGAATGGCGGCATGAATACGAAAGCACGATCCATGACTTCGAACGACAAGAACAGCCCTACGCCGCGTGCTCCCTCCGTCCTGTTGGCCTACCGCTCGGAACTGGCAATTGCCATGGCCTGTGTAGCGCTTCTGGTTGGTGTCGGCATTTTTGTACCCGCCGCCCTTTCCTCAGGCAACTTTGCCAATATTCTGCAGGCGTCTGCGCCGTTGGTGATCATGTCGCTCGGCGTGCTCGTGGTGATTATAACCGGAGGGATCGATCTCTCGGTTGGATCGATCTTTTCTTTGACGGGCATGGTTACGGCGTTGGCCATGGCCAACGGCTTCGGCGATGTGACCGCGAGCCTTCTTGGTCTGGGAGTTGGCATCGTCTTCGGGTCGATCAATGGCGCGCTCATCACACTTGTCGGGCTTGCACCCTTCGTCGTCACGCTCATCACATACGCGGTGGCCGCTTCGCTCGCATTCATCGTCACCAATGGTCGCTCGCTGGGCGTTGATTCCTCTGATTATTGGCTGCTCAACAGTGGCGAACTTTTGCCAGGCATCCCCAATTTCGTGGTCTTCTGTCTCGTCTTAACAGTCGTGCTGGAATTCGTGTTGCGGAAAATTACGGCCGGGCGCTGGTTCTATTCGGTAGGTAGTTCGCCAATGGCCGCCTACCTGCTGGGAATTCCGGTGAAACGCACACGCTTCGCCGCCTATGTGATCTCTGGGACCATGGCATCCTTTGCCGGTCTTCTGACGGTCAGCTACATCTTGAACGCAGAAGCGACCGCCGGCGCCTCGCTGATGCTGCAGGCAATTGCCGCTGTCGTGATCGGCGGGGCGAGCCTTGCAGGCGGCACTGGGTCTGCCGTGGGCGCCGTGCTCGGCGCGCTGATGATCACCATCATCCAGAATGGCGTCAATCTTATAGGCATCAACAGTTTCTGGCAGGGGTCCGTCACAGGTCTAGCAATTCTGGTGGCGGTTCTCATCGACAGATTTAGTCATCGATAAAAAGCTCAAGGAGGAGGAGCATGATGAAAACACTGGTTAAGGCACTTGCCGTTGCGGCTGCCGTCTTGGTTGCGCAGAGCGCGGGTGCGGAGGAAAAGAAATTCACGGTTGCCTATATCGCACCGTCACTCGACATCGACTATTGGCAGTGGGTCGCTCATGGCGTTCAGCAGAAGGCCAAGGAACTCGGCATGAGCTATGTCGAATATACCTCGGAAAACTCGCCGGCCAAACAGATGGACAATGCGCGGGTCGCAGTAACCCGCGGCGTGAATGCGGTGGTCATTGGTCCCGTCAGTTCTACGTCTACGCCGCCTCTTCTCGCCTATCTGGCACAGCAGAAGATCCCGGTGGCCTTTGCCGGCATCGGTCCGCAGCAGGGGCAGACAAAATTTACGTCAGCGGTCACGGCCAACAATTATGAAACCGGCCTTGCCCAAGGCAAATATACTTGTGAACTGGCAAAGGAGCGAGGCGGCAAGGAAGTCGGCATGCTATCGCTTCCACAGGATCGCGAGAACGCCCAGAAATATCTCAAAGGCGCGAAGGAAGCATTCCAGGCGAATGGCTGCGACCTCGTGCAGATGCTCGAAACGAAGGGTTTGACGATCAATGAAGCCGTCACCCAGGCCAACGATCTGCTGACAGCGCATCCGAACATAAAGGCGATCTACGGCATGTACGACCAGGCAGGCAGCGGCGCTGCCAAGGCATTGGCGACTCGTGGTCTCACAGGCAAAATCGGCATCACGGTCGCTGACGGTAGCCCAGCCACGATCCAGCTCCTAAAGGACGGCGGTATTCAAGGCATCTTCTTCCAGGAAGCCGTCGGTCAGGGTATCGATGCGACACAGCAGGTTTATAACGCGCTGACCGGCACCCAAACGACCCAGAACATGGCGCTCATCATGCCGCTGGTAAAGGCCACAGACATTAATTCCGATGCAGCTAAGAAGGTGATTGCACGGGTTTTTCCGCAGTGATCGAATGGCCGGAAGCGGATCTACCGCCTCCGGCCTTATCAGCACCATCGCCCTTTTACATCCGATCGGCTTCTATCGATGAACGAAATTCCCCTGATCGATCCCCACCACCACCTGTGGGACATTACAAACAACTACTATCCTTGGCTCAATGACGGCCCGAAACCATCGGCCTTCGGAGATTATTCCGAGATCATCTCAGACTATCTGATTGAAGACTTTCTCCAGGACGCGAAAAACCAGAACCTGGTAAAGTCCGTCCATCTTGACGTTGGATATGATCCCAAAGACCCCGTCGGTGAAACCCGCTGGCTGCAATCGATCGCCGACCGCTGCGGCTTTCCGCACGGCATCGTCGGCTATGCGGATTTCAGCAAGCCGGATGTGGCCGACCTGCTGGACGGTCATCTCCAACACAGGAATTTCCGGGGAATCCGGCAGTCGATGAACTACCATCCCGATGCGGCAAAGACCTATCTGGATCGACCGGAAGTGAGCCGGACGCCGGAATGGCGAAGAGGGTTTAAAGAACTCGTCAAACGAAACCTCTCTTACGACTTGCAGCTTTACTACTGGCAGATGGAGGAATTCTACGATCTGGCAAGAGATTTTCCGAACACGCAGATTATCCTCAACCACACCGGCATGCAGGTGGACGGACCCGAGCATTTCGATGGCTGGCGCAACAACATGCGTGTACTGGCGCAGGCAGAAAATGTCGCGTGTAAGATTTCCGGCCTGGGAATGGGCAACTTCACATGGACGACCGAGACGATCCGTCCTTATGTGGAGACGACCATCGAGATCTTCGGCGTCGACCGCTGCATGTTCGCGTCAAACTTTCCAGTCGACAAGCTCTTCTCATCCTACGACGCCATCTTCGATGCCTTCAAGAGCATCACGGCTGCCTACCCCCACAGCGACAGGATGAAGCTCTTTCACGATAACGCCGAAAAATTCTACCGGCTGTGACCGCTCGATATCAGCCGGAGAATACATAAATAACCGTCAGGCGACGTCCCAAAAGCGCCGCCTCGACTTCCTGCCGCTCGAGCCATGGATCGCGCCGGAGCAATCGGCTACCATACACATCATGCGCGATCTCAATCTCAAAGCTACAGAATATTTCGAGGCCGTTGCCCGGCTCGGCAGCGTCACCAAAGCCTCGGAGGAACTGGGCATATCGCCTTCCGCCGTCAGTCAACAATTGTCGCTGCTCGAAGCCCAGCTGGGCGTGAAACTATTCCGGCGTGAAAAGCGCCGGTTGGTGCTGACCCTTGATGGCGACCGATTGTTCCAGACGACGACGCAAGCCTTCAGCGCCATCCGCAACGCCCGTTCTGCCATTTCCTTCCAACGCGACCGACGCAATTTCGTCATCCGCGTCAGCCCCAGCTTTGGCGTGCGATGGCTTGGCCCAAGAGTCGGAGCCTTTGCCGCTGAAAATGAAGATTGGAATATCCGCATCGATGCCACGCCCGACTTTTCGGCATTCGATACGGAAAATGTGGACGTCGATCTTCGCTACGGCATGGGGACATGGAATGGCGTCGCTGTCGTGCCTCTTATGCACGACCTTGTCCTTCCACTTTGCAGCCCGGCCTATCTCGAGCGGCTGCAGGCGATCGACCCGGATCCCACCCGCCAGCTCGTCAAGGCGAGGTTGATCGATAGTGTGAAGACGCTTTATCGCTGGGATCTCTGGCTGGCATTCAACAAAATTCAGATTCCAAAAATCAACTATCCCTTGCGTTTCGACCGCTCGTCCATGTCGATCGAGATGGCCAAACAGGGTGGCGGCATTGCGCTCGATAGCGTCACATTGTGCCTGGGTGAATTGCAGCGCGGGGAGCTGGTTCCTTTCTCTGTCGACTTCGACGTAATCGATTTTCCAGCTTACTGGTTCGTCTGTCCGTCACGGCACCTCAACCGACGGATATTGCAGCGATTTTCGCAGTGGATGACCTCTGCCTGCAAGAGCCACGACGACATGGCGCGCGCGCATCTGCAGGCTCTGGGCTGCCGCTTCCGCCCCGGTTCTCCGACCGATTTAATCGATGTAAAGCCCTGGGGTCTCTGATCGATTGCAGCACCGTCAATTAAGCTCTGCTTCAAAGGTATTTCACTTTTCTTAAAATCATTCTCCTCTCAGCAATGCTATCTGCAGCTGTATGAATTGCCGGGAGGAGAATATGAATTTGGCAAGCCGCTCCGTGGCGCGATCGAACGTATCGCTGGAACTGCGCGCATGGAATATCCGCCGCAAAGCTCTCTTGATGGGGCAGGTGCAAGGACAAGGTTATATCGGGCAGGCGCTCGGTATTGCGGACGTCCTAGCGGCGTCCTATTTCCACGCTCTTGAATATCGGCCGGAAGATCCTGAATGGGAAGGCCGCGACCGGTTTCTTCTGTCCATTGGCCATTATGCCATCGCGCTATACGCGGTCTTGATGGAATCCGGCATTCTGCCCGAGGATGAGCTCGAGACCTACGGCATGGACGACAGTCGTATGCCGATGTCCGGGATGGCTTCCTATACTCCGGGTATGGAAATCACCGGTGGTTCCCTCGGCCACGGCCTCGGCATTGCCGTCGGTATGGCCATGGGCCTGAAGCGCAAGAACAACAGGGCGCTGGTTTACAACCTGATGTCAGACGGCGAACTCGGTGAAGGCTCGACTTGGGAAGCCGCCATGTCCGGTGCGCACCACAAGCTCGACAACCTGATTTGCCTCATCGACTTCAACGATCAGCAGGCAGACGGAAAGTCCACCCAAATGCTGTGCTCCGAGCCACTAATCGAGAAGTGGGAGGCTTTCGGCTGGCACGCGCAGCGCGTCAACGGCAACGACCTCGCCGCCGTCGTTGCGGCCTTCGACAATGCGCGGGCTGTGAAAGACGCCAAGCCGCGCGTGATTATCTTCGACACCACCATGTGCAAGGGTGTGCCCTTCCTGGAGAGCCGTGAAATTACTCATTTCGTTCGTGTGGAAGCCGATGAATGGGACAAGGCACTTGCAGTTCTGGAAGAGGGGAAGCCAGCATGACATTCGCATCGATGGCGCGCAAATACGAGGCACGCAAGGTTCCTGAAGGCGAACGACAGGCTACATCAGCGATGATTGCATCGCTCGCAGCCGAAGGCTATGACACAGTTGCCGCTCCGTTCGGCAACGCCCTGGTGGAGGCCGCTCAGAAAGATGAGCGAATTGTGGGGCTCACCGCAGATTTGGGCAAATATACCGATCTTCACGTCTTTGCTCAGGCAATGCCGGATCGCTTCTACCAAATGGGCATGGCTGAACAAGTCCTTATGTCGGCCGCCGCAGGTCTTGCCCGAGAAGGATTTCTGCCCTTCGCCACCACCTATGCAGTCTTCGCCTCCCGCCGCGCCTATGATTTCATCGCCATGGCGATTGCGGAGGAAAATCTGCCGGTAAAGATCGTATGCGCCCTCCCCGGTCTGACCACTGGCTATGGGCCAAGTCACCAGGCGACGGAAGATTTGGCGATTTTTCGTGGACTGCCCAACATGACGATCATCGATCCATGTGATGCGGACGATATTCTCGGCATGGTGCCCGCTATGTGCGCGCATGACGGACCCGTCTATGCTCGCCTCCTGCGTGGTAAGGTGCCATCGGTTCTCAAGAAGCATAAGCCCGACTACAAGTTTCAGCTTGGCAAGGCACAAGTGATCCGGGACGGCAGGGACGTGCTAGTCATTTCCACCGGTCTGATGACCATGCGCGCCCTCGATGCCGCAGTCAAACTGGCAGAAGATAACATTGATGTCGCGGTTCTCCATTGCCCGACGATCAAGCCGCTCGATCTGGCAACGATTGCCGCCGAAGCCGCAAAAGGTGGTCGTCTGGTCGTTACTGCCGAAAATCATACCGTGGTGGGCGGCCTGGGCGAGGCAGTCGCCGCCGGCCTGCTGTCGCGCGGCATCGCACCTCGCTTCCGCATGATCGGCCTGCCGGATCAGTTCCTGGAAGCGGGCGCCTTGCCGACATTGCACGAGATGTATGGCATCTCGGTTGGCAAGGTCATCGATCAGATCAAAGGTTGGCTCTGAAAGCCGCCGAATTCATTCACAGTTATCGGGAGGAGAAAGGCTCATGAGCCTGCTGAAGGGTAAATTTGCAATCGTAACCGGCGCAGCGTCTGCACGTGGCCTTGGAAAGGCGACCGCAAAGCTGTTTGCCGACCACGGCGCGACAGTCGCCATACTCGATCTTGACGCAGACGCAGCCAAGGCAGCGGCCGCCGACCTCGGCGCCGAGCATGTCGGTCTTGCTTGCAACGTTACGGATAAGGCGGCATGCGACGCCGCGGTCGCGGATCTCAACAAGCGCTGGGGTCGGATCGACATTCTCGTCAACAATGCCGGCATCACCCAGCCGCTAAAAATTATGGAAATCGGACCAGGTAACTATGACGCGGTTCTCGATGTGAACCTGCGGGGTACGCTTTACATGAGCCAGGCTGTCATTCCCGGCATGCGCGAGCAGAAGTCCGGTTCGATCGTCAACCTCAGTTCCGTCTCAGCCCAACGCGGCGGCGGCATTTTCGGGGGGCCTCACTATTCCGCCGCCAAGGCTGGCGTTCTCGGACTGACCAAAGCCATGGCCCGTGAACTCGCTCCGTCGAACATCCGTGTCAACGCGATCTGCCCTGGCTTCATTGCAACTGACATTACAGCCGGAAAACTGACGCCGGATATGTTGGGGACAATCATCGAAAGCATCCCAATGGGCCGTGCTGGAGAAGCCTCGGATGTCGCGGGCTGCGCTTTGTTTCTGGCCTCAGACCTCTCAAGCTACTGCACCGGCACGGAAGTGGATGTCAACGGTGGGTCGCTGATCCACTGATCGAGCCCGGTTCGCCTTGGACAAGGCCCGAACATCGACATTGCGAGCATGACGTGGTTGTGCAAGGCGACCGTACATCCACGATATAATCACACAACCGATCTGCAACGACAGACGTTCGACGGCGGGAGCGAGGCCGTCGGACAACGCCTATCGTCGGCATGGAGAGAGCTGCCGAGCAGGGCGAAATAACCTTTTGAAATGGGAGAGGAACATAATGGCCACTACATTTGCTATAAGCCGCAGAACCATGGTTAAGGGCGCACTGGCGCTGCCTTTCATAACGGTGCTCAGGCGCCCGGCTTCGGCAGCCGAATTCACGCTGAAATACGCTACGGGGCAGGATCCGACACATCCGGTCAACATTCGTGCCAAGGAAGCCTTCGACCGCATTCGTGACGCGACATCGGGGCGGGTGGAGATCAGACTTTATCCTGCCAACCAGCTCGGTTCCGACACCGACCTTCTGTCGCAGGTGCGTAACGGCGCCATCGATTTTTTCAATCTCTCCTCTCTGGTTCTGGCCACTTTCGTGCCACTGTCGGGAATTACCAGCCTCGGCTTCGCCTTCAAGAATTACGATCAGGTCTGGCAGGCAATGGATGGCGAGCTCGGAGCGCACATTCGGGAGATGATCGCCAAAACCCCGATTTTCGCTATGTCGAAAATCTGGGATAACGGCTTTCGCCAGATTACTTCTTCCACCAAGGAGATCAAAACGCCGCAGGATCTGAAAGGATTCAAACTCCGCGTTCCGCCGGCTCCCGCGCTGACATCGCTGTTCAAGGCGCTGGAGGCAGCCCCTTCCCCGATCAATTTCAATGAGCTTTATTCCGCCTTGCAAACCAAGGTCGTCGAAGGCCAGGAGAATCCCCTCGCGATCATCGCAACGGCCCGCCTCTACGAAGTGCAAAAAAGCATCAGCCTGACCAACCACGTCTGGGACGGATATTGGGTCCTCGGCAACAAGGCTTCCTTCGCACGACTTCCGAAGGAATTGCAGGATGTCATTTCGCACGAACTCGACCAGTCGGCGCTTGATCAGCGCTCCGACATTGCTCGCCTCAGCGAAAGTTTGAAGACCGACCTGAAGGGCAAGGGCATTAACCTCATCGACGTTGATCAGGATGCATTCCGGACCGTTCTGGCATCCACCAGTTTCTATAATGACTGGAAACAGAAATACGGCGAGGATGCTTGGAAGAGCCTGGAAAAGGTATCTGGTCCGCTCGGTAAATAATTGCCGCTGCCGCACCACACACTGCCCTTCATCTGATGAGAAGCGCAGTGCCATATATGCGAACCCCTAGGATGCCGCGCAGGCTATCGCGGCATCCGGAGGCGTTGACAGAAGCAAACAGTTTTCCGTCTCAGGACATTCAGCAGCGGCAAAGATGCCGGACGCGTTTCGGCATGTCGACAGAACATGCACCGGACGGCGCCTCACGGTCGGTCACGCCTCGGCAGGAATGCATTCACAAGACGATGGGAGGAGAAGGCGATGACAGCCCAACAATACCAGGAACTCGACGGCCACGACCGTCCACCAACCGGAATCGCTCTTTGGGCTGCCAATGCCGAAAGGCTCCTCGGCCTGATTGTCGAAATGCCCGCCGCCCTTCTTCTCCTTGCAGAAGTGGTTGTGCTGATGATGGGAGTGATTTGGCGCTACGCGTTGCACCAGCCGCTGATCTGGTCCGACGAACTGGCTGGCATCCTGTTTCTCTGGCTGGCGATGTTCGGCGCCGTCGTGGCCTTGCGTCGCGGTGAGCATATGCGCATGACCGCTGTCGTTGGCGCGCTGAAGCCACAGTGGCGCTCGCTGCTCGACCTTGTTGCCATAGCGGCAGCCCTCGCCTTTCTGCTGCTGACCATTGCACCCGCGTATCATTTTGCGGCAGAAGAAGTCTGGGTCACCACCCCGGCTCTCGAAATTCCCAATGCCTGGAGGGCCGCCGCACTCCCTGTCGGCATCTTTTTCATGCTGCTGATTGCGACGCTGCGCCTGTTGCAGAAAGGCGGTTTGCGGCAGATCGTCTTGGCGCTGCTCAGCGTTTCACTTGTGGTCGCGGCCGTTACTCTGCTCGGACCGGGTTTGAGCGGCATCGGCAACTGGAACCTGCTGCTGTTCTTTGTCTTCGGCGTCGGAGTCATGGTTTTTCTCGGCGTTCCGATTGCCTTCTCGTTCGGGCTCGCGACGTTCGGCTATATCGCTTCGACGACAACGACGCCGACCATGGTCGTCATCGGTCGCATGGACGAAGGCATGAGCCATATCATCTTGCTTGCTGTTCCTCTGTTCGTGCTCCTTGGCCTGCTCATTGAAATGACCGGCATGGCGCGTGCGATGGTGAGCTTTTTGGCGAACCTACTAGGCCATGTCAGGGGCGGTCTTTCCTATGTTTTGATCGGTGCCATGTATCTCGTATCCGGTATTTCCGGGTCCAAGGCCGCAGATATGGCCGCTGTTGCGCCGGCATTGTTTCCAGAAATGCAAAAGCGGGGTGCAAAGCCCGGAGATCTGGTCGCGCTGCTCTCGGCCACCGGCGCCCAAACGGAAACTATTCCGCCTTCCATCGTGTTGATCACGATCGGTTCCGTCACAGGCGTCTCGATCGCGGCGCTCTTCACCGGTGGCTTGCTGCCTGCCGTGATCCTAGGGCTGACGCTGGCCGCGGTGGTCTGGTGGCGCTATCGCGATGAAGACCTGTCGAGTATCCGTAGGGCAAGTTGGAAGGAGATCGTATCCAGCTTCATTATCGCGCTTCCAGCGATCGCATTGCCATTCTTGATCCGGGCTGCCGTGATCGAAGGCGTTGCAACGGCAACAGAAGTGTCGACGATCGGGATCGCCTATACCGTCGTCGCAGGCCTGTTAATCTATCGCCGGTTCGAGTGGACGCGGCTCTATCCGATGCTTGTCGATGCGGCGGCTCTGTCCGGTGCCATTCTGCTCATCATTGGCGCTGCGACCTCCATGGCCTGGGCATTGACGCAATCAGGCTTTTCCACCGAACTCGCGGAGATCATGCGGGGGCTGCCTGGCGGCGCCATAACCTTTATGGCAGTATCCGTTCTTGCCTTCATCATTCTGGGCTCTGTCCTGGAAGGTATCCCGGCAATCGTTCTGTTCGGGCCGCTACTCTTCCCAATCGCACGTGATGTCGGCTTGCATGAAGTCCATTATTCGATCGTGGTCATTCTGGCGATGGGCATGGGTCTCTTTGCTCCACCCTTCGGTGTCGGCTACTACGCCGCCTGCGCCATTAGCCGGATAAAGCCGGACGAGGGCATGAAGCCGATTATCGGCTATATGATCGCCCTGCTCGTTGGTCTTATCGTCGTTGCCGCTATTCCGTGGATCTCCACAGGGTTCCTTTGATAAGAGTTGAGGTGGCTTCCAAGTATAGCCCCGGCATAATTATCCGTCGCACGCCAGGCCAAGCTTTCGCGCTGAGAGCTTGGCACTGCCTATGGAAGGGGAACGGTCATCCGTAGGCTACGAGGCCCCACAACTTACAGTTTGGTAAGCGCGCCGAAGAAGCTTCACTCCCAAGCGGATCTGATGTTCGGACAGACTGGCATAGCCCATCACGAGCCCAAGATACTCATGTGCATAGGGCTGGTCGACGTAATGGGGTCGGATCGAATACACTCCAACCGATAAGGACGCGGCGGTTTCTATGAAGGGCGTTGCCATTGATGGCTGGATATCGAGAAACCAAACGACCAAATGTAGACCTGCCTCTGCGCCTTCCACTCGAACGTCTTCGCCAAACTCCTCCTGAAGCGCGTCAAGCAGCGCCTCGCGTCGACGGGCATTGTTGCGTCTGGCCTTGCGCACATGGCTTTCATAAGCACCCGTTTCCAACAGAGTTGCTAATGCCTCCTGTTCCAAGACTGGGGCATGCCTATCCGTCAGGCGCTTTGCCTGTACGAATACCTCCTGCAAGGCGGGAGGGACAACGACGTAACCGAGACGTAGCGTCGGTGATAACGTTTTCGACACCGTGCCGACGTAGATGACGTTTGACGCTCCTCCAAGCGCACGCAGGGGTGGAACGGGTTTCATGTCGAAGCGATATTCGCTGTCATAGTCGTCTTCAACAATATAAGCGCTCTGTTCCTCTGCCCAGTTTAACAACTGTTGGCGCCGTCCAACTGACATCACGCTTCCGAGCGGAAATTGATGCGACGGCGTTACATATGCCATCCGAGCGTCTAACTTCGAAATCAGGTCAGATCTAATTCCTTCCGCGTCCACATTCACCGGAATGGGGATAGCACCCGTTACTTGGAAGATGCTTCGCGCCATGGGATAGCAAGGATTCTCAATGACAAATTTATCGCCCCTGTCCAGCAGGAGGCGTGCGCATAGATCCAGACCTTGCTGAGAGCCGTTGACAATGACGACATCATCAGGCTCGCATCTGATGCTCCGGGCCCGCCAGAGATAGCCCTGGAGAGCGGCACGCAAACGAACAGAGCCGCAGGGATCATTGTAGAAAAGCACCGGCGGGCGGCGCAGAATCGCGCCGTTCACCGCTTTGCGCCAGGCCGGCATCGGAAAATCAGAGGTTGAAAGACCGCCATATCGGAAATCCGCAACCAGCTCTCCAGCATCTCGACCTACAGGCATAGCTAAATCGCCTAATCTTGTCCCAAAATCCGAGAGCTTTTGCGGTCTCTCCCTTTCAAGGGAAGAGCTGCTTATTTTCTCATCAGAGACCGTGATCGCGACACGCGGTCGAGTGCCTTGTCTGATAACAATGAAGCCTTCGGCCGCCAATTGTTCGTATGCGGTGGTTACGGTCGTTCTGGAAACACCAAGCTCGACCGACAGGGCACGAGCCGATGGAAGTACTCCATTCTGGCCATATACCTTTGCAACGATCTGCTCCCGCAGGCTTGCATAGATCCCACGTGCGCCCAGTCTCGCCGAATGCTCGCGGCGGACAACCACCCGGTTCATTGCGTTTCCCATCCGTAGCTAACTCTGAGCGAAAGTGCTCCAGACATTCCAACTGGACCACGAAAACGCGAGAAAACTGGCTCTATGTCAAGTCCAGTTTGGAAGCTATATGACAAAGACAGTTTAGAAGCGCTCCAAAGAAATAAGTAATGTCACCCGATATTCATCAGCTCATTATCGTCTTCACTGCCTATATAATTGCAGCTGGTAGTCCAGGCCCTAGCAATATGCGCATCATGGGTGTCGCCATGCATGATGGCCGGCGGGCGGCATTAATATTGGCCCTCGGCGTCGTCAGCGGTTCGATTTTTTGGGGCTTGATGGCAGCCACAGGTATTTCGGCTGTTCTTAGCCGATACCCGCAAGCACTCCTCGTTCTTCAGGTGCTTGGAGGCTTCTACCTGCTATACCTTTCTTTCAGGGCAGGTAGAGCCGCATTGATTTCAACCGAAAACCACCGCCGTTTATTGAACGAGCAGCGGGCCACGGCAGCGACGCTTTATAAGCGCGGGCTGCTCATGCATCTGACCAATCCAAAATCAATCCTCGCGTGGATTGCATTGATGACGCTCGGGCTCGGCCCAGGGTCGTCGTCCCATACTGTCGTCCCGATTCTCGTTGGCTGCGCGGTTCTGAGTGTCACGATCTTCTGCGGCTACGCGATTGTCTTTTCGACGGCTTATATGATCCATCTTTACAGCCGGATACGACGCGGAATTGAATTCACACTCGCTCTATTTTTCGCGTTCGCCGGGCTGAAACTTCTTTTCACCGTCATCTGAAGGATTGCTCGCGATGTCGATATTCCAAGGACTCTCTGCATTTCCGATCACACCCGCCGACCCGTCTGGTCGAGTGGATACGGCAGCCGTCGCGCGTCTTATTGCGCGTATTGCTCAGGCAGGAGTGGATTCGATTGGCCTCCTCGGGAGTACAGGAGCCTATGCGTTCTTGACACGACAAGAGCGCAGGCGGACGGTTGAGTCAGCGCTAGAGGCCGCTGGTGGTGAAATACCTGTCATCGTTGGTGTCGGAGCAATCACGACAATCGAAGCCGTGGCCCTCGCTCAAGATGCGAAAGCTGCCGGCGCCGATGGTCTGCTTCTTGCTCCGATGTCCTATACCCCTCTGTTCGAGGAGGAGGTGTTCGAACACTTTGCCACCGTCGCCAAGGCGGGCAATCTTCCGCTTTGCATTTACAACAACCCCAGCACTACCAGATTTGCCTTTAGCCGGGCACTGATTTCACGCCTGTCTAAAGTGGAAAACATTGTTGCTGTGAAGATGCCTCTACCGTCAGACGAGGATTTTGCTTCTGAACTCACCTCGCTCAGGTCAACCACCGGGCCTGGCTTTAAGGTCGGTTACAGTGGCGATTGGGGCTGCCCGTCGTCGTTACTGGCTGGAGGCGATACGTGGTATTCTGTTGTCGCAGGGCTTATGCCTTCGCAGGCTTTAACGTTGGCCCGCGCGGCTCAAGACGGGGATGCGCTCACCGTTCAACGGATGGACGAAGCATTTAAACCTTTGTGGGCCTTGTTCAAGGAATTTGGCAGCTTCCGGGTCATGTATATGATCGCGCAGATACTTGACCTTTGTGTCGTTGATCCGCCACATCCGGTCCTTCCTCTGAGTGACGCGGCCAGACACCGCATCGTTATCGCTCTTGACCACATCGATGCCTGCAATTTCGACGTTTAATTTCGACGTTGTCGAGATGCTATCGCGCGAGCCGCCAACGGTCAAAGCCGTATCCTGTGCAGAGATTAGCCTGTTCTTATGGGCAGGCATTTTTGCGCGCCGAAACGCGAGACACTTTCGCGCGTCGTTACAAATGAGTCGCTTCAGATCAGTCGTTGCTTTTCGAGTTCGCGGAGATGAAGTCGATGAATGTACGCACCTTCGCGGAGAGGTAATTTCGGCTGCTATACACAGCGTAAAGTGTGGCGCTGACCCCCAGAGTGTCGGGCAGGACAGTTTCAAGCCGTCCTGCTTCGATATCCGGCTGCACCATCCATTTCGGCAGAAACACTAAACCCATGCCCTTCAGTGCAGCGAGGTGCAGAATTGTCTCATTCTCACTTTGCATCACAGTCCGGAATTTTACTGTTTCACGCCCGTTCGGGCTATCGAAAGTCATCCCTTCGCTCATGTTGACGCCACTATAGCGAAGGATTGCGTGACCGTTGAGGTCGGAGATCTTCGCCGGTAGCCCCGTTTGTTTCAGATAATCCGGTGACGCCATCAGGCAAAAATCCACTGGCATTATTGGCTTTGCCACTAAGCCGGGATCAAGTCGCTCGCGAGCCGTCGCTCGGAGTGCAAGATCAAAGCCTTCCTCTACAAGATTCACGATCCGGCCACTCAAATTGACGTCCAGACTCACGTCGGGATATCGGCGACTATATTCTGCCAACATACCGGTAAAACAGCTGGTAGCAGCCCAAACTGGCGCACTCAACTTAAGAACCCCGCGAGGAACAACGGCAACGTTGCTGATCGCTGCCTCGACCTCATCCAATCCTTCGAGCATCTGCCTCGTCTGGTTGAAGTAAAGCGCTCCAGTTTCCGTGAGACTGACGTGGCGGCTATTACGGTTGAGTAACCTGATGCCGAGGCGTTTCTCCAGATGGATAACGTGTTTGCTCACCATAGCTGGTGAGAGATTGAGACGGCCGCCGGCTGCGGTAAAGCTTTTAAGCTCCGCCACTGCGCAGAACACCCTCAGGCTCATCATCGTATCCATAATCATCAACATACGGGAAACATTCCATCAACACAAGACGGATTGATCAACCACAGGGATACGACGATTAATGGCGAGAACGATGACACCTGCCCGAGAACAGACTTGGGCAATAGGAAATTCAAAATGGCGAATACTAGGCTTCCAACGTATTTCATCAGCCATGGTGGTGGGCCATGGCCTTACATGACCGGCGACTTCCGCCGCAACTTCGATCAACTTGAGCAATCACTGCTCGACATGCGAGCCGAACTCAAAGAACGACCCACTGCAATTCTGGTGATCTCGGGCCATTGGGAAGAACGTCGTTTCGCGATTTCTTCCGGTGCACAACCTGGGATGATTTACGATTATCAGGGCTTTGCCAAACATCTCTATACTATCAAATATGGTGCACCAGGTTTGCCTGAATTGGCAAAACGTGTGCAGCAACTGCTTCATGCCCGCGGTATCGACGCGGATTTAGATCCAACGCGAGGCTTCGATCACGGTACGTTCAGCATCTTGAAGCCGCTTTATCCAGAAGAGAATATACCGGTCGTCCAAGTGTCTCTGGATGCGAGCTTCGATCCCGCCCTGCACTTTAACGCCGGTGAGGCGCTGTCGCCGCTGCGCGACGAGGGCGTCCTAATCATCGGAAGCGGCCTGAGCTACCATAATCTTGCGGCCATGCAGGACGTAAGGGGTCACGAGCCCTCACGGCAGTTCGATGCTTGGCTGCAACAGACGTTGGTGCATGCACCTCCTCAGGAGCGCGCCAAAAGATTGCTGGAATGGGAAAGTGCGCCCTGCGCGCGTGCAGCCCATCCACGTGAAGATCATCTTATTCCGCTTATGGTCGTTGCAGGCGCAGCCAAGGACGAACCCGGAGCTGTAACGTATCACCAAACCGATTTTGCCGGGGGTTTGACTGCGTCCAGCTTCCGTTTCGGCGAGATCAGATAGAAAAGGAAAACCAATGTCCGAACCCACATTTAAGCCGATCCTCTATCTAAAAGAAAATTGCCCTTTCTGCCTGAAAGTCCGGCTTTTCGTTCTCGAAGCGGGAATGATGTCGGATGTCGTAATTCGCGATTTCGTCGCTGACACTGCCGAAGAAAGCGCTATTCGTGCTGAGCTTTCGCCACATTTCGAAAAGGTGAGCTTCCCATCCGCACAGCTTGAGCCGGGTCTCTTCATCGCAGAGTCCGACGATATCGTCGCGTTTCTTGCAACCAAGGCCGGCCGCGATCCGGCAGGCATGACAGTCTACCGCAACTACACCGACGGCGTCTTCACCATGGCGATGAAGCTCTGGAAAGAAAACCAAGATCTCAAAAAATCGGCATCCGCCATCTGAGATCCAGTTCCAACCTCGGAGACATTCAATGCTGAATACCGAAATCTGGACGCCGCGGATTCTTGCCGTCCTACGTATCGTCGCGGCACTGCTGTTCATTGAACATGCGACAATGAAGTTCTTTCAATTTCCGGCAGCTATTCCAGGTGTGCCCTACCCTCTCGCGACCATCATGCTGGTTGCTGGTGCCATCGAACTCATCACCGGCGCCTTGATGGCTGTCGGCTTTTACACCCGTGCCGCAGCGTTCGTTGCTGCGGGCGAGATGGCGGCAGCCTACTTTATGGCGCACCTTTCGCAGAGCTTTTGGCCGGCCATCAATATGGGCGAGCCTGCGATCCTCTTTTGCTTCATCTTTCTTTATTTCTCCGTTGCGGGTGGTGGCGCCTGGTCGATCGATGGCATCCGGCGTCCCATAGCCGCAACCACCTGATATTCGAAATGCATCAACTCAGTGGTCGGCTAGTACTATCGCTAGCAAAGCCATTTGCTCTGGAGACTAACAATGAAAGCAGCACTTCTGAAAAACTACGGCGGCATCGAACAGTTCGAAATCGGCGACCTGCCCATGCCGGAACCCGAAGCCGGCGAGGTTCTGATCAAGATAGAAGCATCGGCGGTCAATCCCTTCGATCTCATCCTCCGTCAAGGTTTTATGGCTCAGTACATACCGCTGCCCTTGCCCGCAGTCCTTGGCGGTGACGCCGCGGGCACCATCGTGGAACTCGGCGCCGGCGTTAATGGCCTGACGGTCGGCGATAGGGTCGTTGCCGATTTTGTGGCGAACGGCAGAGGAGCCCATGCGGAGTTTGGAGTCGTTCCGGCGACCTCCGTTGCCAAACTACCGGCCGAGCTAAGCTTCGAGCATGGTGCTGCGCTGGTCAAAGCGGGGCTCACTGGGCGGCAAACTGTCGACGCATTGAACGTCAAGCGCGGCGACCGCGTGCTGATTTCAGGCGCCCTCGGTGCAGTTGGCCGCGCCGCAATTCAGTATTTGCAGGAGATTGGCGCTAAACCGGTAGCAGGCGTTCGTCCCCAACGGCTCGATGAGGCAAGCGCGTTAGCCGGCGAGGCACTCGATATCACACTGAAACCTGCCGTTGGCGATTTTGATTATGCGATCAGTGCTGCGGCTCCGGTCGCCGCCAACCTCATAAGCCACGTTCGTGACGGCGGCAAAGTCGCTAGCATTGTTGCTGTGCCGGAAGGGATAAATGACGGCAATCGAGTTACAATTAAGGAGCTTTATCATCAAACCGATGTCGCTACCCTTGATGCGGTGTTGCATGCCGCAGCAAATGGGCAGCTGATCATCCCGATCTCTCATACCCTCGCGCTGAAAGAGATCGGCTCCGCTCATGATTTAATTACCGCTGGCGTACAGGGTAAGATCGTACTTCGTCATTGAAGCTAATACTGCCACTCAAGAGTTCGCATATGCGAGCTCTTGAAAAGCAACAGAGAAGCTCGGCAACAAGTCCCGAGCCAAATGGTGGCCTCTGCGACTACAGTGCCTATTACCGCATCGGCTCATATTAAAAGTGTCTGCCGTTTCGCAAATGTCAGGACGGCATCATCTCCTCCGAACGGACCGACAAGCTGCGCCCCGATAGGCAGGCCATCTTTGGACACTGCCACCGGAAGACTGATGGCCGGAAGCCCGGTAATATTGACCCATCCGGTAAACACCGCGTGGTCTCTTGGCCCGGCGGGCTTTGCGTCAATCAGGTCGGGATAGGCCTGTTCCGCTGGCCAAGGCAGGGCCGCGGCGCTGGGGGTGAGGATGAAATCATAGTCCAGGAAGAGCTTTGTCATCGCCGCACGCAGCTCAGAGACACCCTCCAGTGCCTCGATGTAGTCCGCGCCTCGGATTGTGCGCCCATCTTCGGCCATGGCTTGAACCGATGCCCCGCCGAGTGAGGCAAGAGCAGGATAGTGCCGCATGAGATAGGCAACGCCCGAACGAGATATGATGCGCCAGATGCGGTTTGCGAGATCAAGGTCGAAAATACAGTCGCCTTGCACAACATCCGCCCCTTCCCGTGCGAGATGTTGCGCAAATAGGTTGATGGCATAGGTGACTTCGGGGTCAACCGGGCTGTCGCCAAATTGCGGGATATAAAGAATGCGCGGGGTCTCCAGACGTGGAGGCACATATTCAGAAAAGCAAGAACGGCGATCCATGGGATGCGCGCCTTTAAGAACGCCATCGAGAAGAATGGCATCGCTGACCGTGCGTGTTGCGGTTCCGATCACCTCAAAATCCAGGAGGATGGCGGGGAAGCCGGATCCTCGTGCAATACGCCCGGTCGATGGCTTCCAGCCGACAAGACCGGTATGGCATGCCGGGCGACGAATCGAGCCGCCGCCATCTGTGCCGATGGCCGCAGGCACCAGTCCTGCCGCAACGCCAGCCACCGCGCCGCCAGACGAGCCACCGGGAGTGAGCCGCGTGTCGATAGGGTTACGGGTGACACCAAAAAGGTCATTGCCCGTATAACCCTCAAGCGTCAGTTCAGGCACATTGGTCTTGCCGATCAACACGGCCCCCGCATCCCGCAGCCGCGCGACCGGCAATTCGTCATGGTCTGGAGTGAAATCCTTCAATGCGCGGCTGCCCCAGGTGGCGGGTACGCCCTTCATCAGAAGATTGTCCTTAATCGACAGCGGAATGCCTTCCATCATCGATCTCGCTTCGCCGCGTTCAAAGCGTCTATCACTCTCACGGGCAGCACTTTCGGCCCCTTGGTGATCGATTGCGACAAAGCTGTTGAGGTTACCATCCAGTCTTTCGATGCGTTCCAGGCAGCGATGAAGCAGCGCCTGCGCAGTCATGGCCCCGCTACGCAACGCCTTCGCCAGCGCGCCAATATCCTCCAGCATGGGGTGTTTCCTTTCATGAAATCAAAGGGGCTTGCCAATGGAGGCCGGCAATTTGCTGGAGCGTCCAAGGCCCGCAAGCACGGCCAATGCGATGACATAGGGTGCCATCTGCATGACATAGGAACTGACGGGCACGCTCATGGACTGGAGCCGAAGCTCGAATGCTTCCGCTGCTCCAAACACAAGGCAGGCAACGGCGGCCCCCCAAGGTTTCCAACGTCCGACGATCAGTGAGGCAAGGGCCAGATAGCCGCGCCCTCCGGTCATTCCATCGGTAAACGTGCCAACCTGCTGCAGTGACAAAACCGCACCCCCGAGGCCAGCAATGGCACCGCATCCGATGACAGCAAGAATGCGGATTTTCAGCGGATCGCTGCCAGCGGCAAAGACCGCTTCCGGATTTTCGCCCGTCGCGCAAAGCATAAGACCAGCCTGTGTCCGGGAGAGAAAGAAGGAAAGCATCGCGCAGCCGATCAGCGCCAGATAGGTCAGAGGCGGCTGGATAAACAGCAGCGGCCCGACAATTGGTATCTGCGACAGAAAGGGGATGGTCCAAGGTGCCAATGGTTCGAGATGGATGGCAATCGGACTGCCGCTGCCGGAGAGAATGCGCATCATATAGGTCGTCAGACCAAGCGCCAGAATGTTGCATGTCAGGCCCGTCACCATGTTGTCTGCACGGTATCGGACGGTCACGCTGGCGACGAGCGTCGCCATCAACCCGCCGCCGACGGCAGCAAAGATCATTCCCACAGCGGAAAAACCGGTGAGCCATGTGCCAATGACCCCGGCAAAGGCACCGGTCAGCATCATTCCTTCCAGTCCCACAGCAAAGACGCCAGCGCGTTCGGACAGAATTCCGCCAAGAGCCGCAAAGATCAGCGGCGTGGCGATGCGGATGGCGGCGGCGAGAAAATCGATCATGTTCGGCGCACCGTTGCGGCTAGAATGAAGAGAATGGTCGCGGCTTCAATGACCGTGACCAGCGATGAGGGCACGCCAATCTGCCTCTGCATGGCAAGCGCGCCCGTTTCGAGGAAGCCAATGAAGAGTGCGGCGGGAATCGTCAGCGCCGGTTCCAGCGCACCCAGCAAAGCAACCGTCACAGCCTTGAAGCCAAAGCCGTTGGAAAAACCTTCGATCAGACGGTGTTGCAGCCCGAGAATTTCCACGCCGCCGCCGAGACCGGCCATGGCACCCGCGCCCAGCATGAGTTGCCAGGTGATCGCGGCAATCGAGAACCCGGCATAGGCAGCAGCGGGTCTCGAACGACCGGCCACGCGCACGCCGAAGCCAAAACTCGTCTTCCACAGCAGGAAAGAAACAAAGGCCGCCACGATGATCGCAAGGATGATGCCAATGTGAAAATCAAACGCCGGAATACGCGGCAACCAGACGGATCGCGGCATCAGCGGCGATTGCAAAAAGCCCGCTCCCGGCTGGCCAAGTGCGCTGGACAGCAAAAATTGAACCAGCAGCAATGCAACGAAGTTGAGGAGCAACGTTGCCAGCACCTCATGCACACGACGGGAAAGATGAATGGCCGTGGCAAGCCCAGCCCATAAAGCACCCGCCAAAGCGGCGGCGATCAGAGCTGCTATCGCAGCAACGGCACCGGGCGTGCCCGGCCAGGTAAGGATTGTCGCTGTTGCGCCAATTCCACCCATGGCGATCTGACCATCAGACCCCATGTTGATAACGCCAGCACGAAAGCACAGCGCAAGGCCTGCGCCCGCGAACAGATAGGGTGACGTGCGATTGAGCGCCACGCCAATCTGGTGAGGTGAGCCGAAAGCGCCAGCCAGCATGGCTGCGAAAGCGTCAAGCGGGTTTTTCTGCGCAAGCAAAATAAGAACAGCGGCGACAACGAGCGAGAGCGAAATGGCAAGAAGAATGCGCGGCAGAAGACCATCTTTGCGCAAGCGCAGCGAAAAACGCTGAGACACGTCAGCTGGGGTCTGGGCAAGATTGCTCATGCGGCGCGCTCCGACATCCACAATCCGATCTGCGGCATATCGACTTCATTGCGCGTGACAAGACCCGCCAGCCGTCCACCTGCCAGAACCGCGACCCGATCGCCAACCGCCAGAACCTCCTCCAGCTCGGAGGAGATGTAGATCACAGCAGAGCCCGCATCCCGCAAAGCGATGATCCGCTCAAGCACAAAGCGGGTTGCGCCGGGATCGAGACCCCAAGTTGGCTGATGCGCCACAAGCACCGCAGGCTGACGCGCAAGCTCACGCGCAATCACGATCTTCTGCTGATTTCCGCCGGAAAGACTGCCCGCCTTGGTCAAAGGCGAAGCTGCGCGAATATCGAACTGGCTCATCAACGTTTCGGCCCTGCGGCGCGCAAACCCCATGGTCAACAGGCCTCGTAGGCTGTAGGGCGGACGTTGGATATCCCGCAGCATGAGGTTTTCCATAATCGTCATGCTCTTGACGAGCGCCGTCATTGAGCGGTCGGCTGGCATATAGGCCAGACCTGCTTTGGTTCGGTTTGCGGGTGTGGCATGGGTGATATCTCTCGCGTCGAGACTGATCGTGCCCGCGTCTGCACGGCGCAATCCCGCCAGGGTTTCCGCCAGTTCCAGCTGTCCGTTGCCGTCCACGCCTGCGATAGCCAAAATTTCGCCGCCGCGCACATCAAGGTCGAGCGGACCAATACCCTTGCCAGCCAATTGGCGCATCCCAATGCGCACGGCACCTTTTTCAGGTGCTTTCATCACATAGGGGGTCGTCACATCGCGGCCCACCATCATCTCGGCGAGTTGCGCCTTATCAGCGCCGGAAACAACTGCCTTACCCGAGACTTTGCCCGCCCGCAAAACGACAACCTTGTCACAGGCCTCAATAACCTCGGGCATCTTGTGGGTGATGAAAATAATGCCTTTGCCTTCGCTGCGCAGACGCTTGAGAACCACGAGAAGATCGCGAACCTCGGCGGGTGCGAGGTTGGAGGTCGGCTCGTCGAGAATAAGCAGCTCCGCATTGCGCAGCACGGCTTTCAGGATTTCGACACGTTGCCGTCGCCCCAGCGGTAAATCGGCCACCCGCGTCTCTGGGTCGAGATCGAGGCCCAGCCTGCGGCTGGTTTCGCGGATCTTCTCGGCGATCACATGGCGCTTCAAAAGCTTGCCTGCTTCCGGCCAGCCAAGCATGATGTTTTCCAAAACCGTCATCGCTTCAACCAGCATGAAGTGCTGATGAATCATGGCAATTCCAACAGCCATCGCCTCACCCGGTCGATGGCCGGAGAGTTCGCGGCCCCGGAACACAATGCCACCACCGTCGGCTTCAACCATGCCGAACAGCACTTTCATCAGCGTGCTTTTGCCCGAGCCGTTTTCGCCCAACAGGCCAACGATCTCGCCCGCAAAGACATCCAGATCGATGCCGTCATTGGCACGCAAGGCCCCATAGACCTTCACCATGCCGCGCATTTCCAAAAGAGCCGCCATCGAATTCCTCGATTACAAAGGTGGAAGCGCGAACGAGATCGCGCCTCCGCTCCAGCATCAGCTGCCGCTACGGGCATCTTTATCGGTCGGTGCGACCTTTAACTTGCCGGAGGCAAAATCTGCCGCCATCGCGTCGACGTCTTTGGCGACCGCCTCAGAAACGGCCGGTCCAAAGGCTTTGTCTGCGCTGTATTTCAGCGATGCGCCGGTGGTCTTGCCGCTGTCATAGCCATATTGCACAAAACTGCCGAAGAGCTTGCCCGCCTTGACCTGATCGGCGGTGCTGCCAATCATCGAGGGCCAATCTTCCACGATGTTCGTCAAGACGAGTTCGGGTGCAATGGCCGTCTGGTCAAACCCACGACCGGTCACATAGACCTTCTTCTCCTTGGCAGCCTGCACGAGGCCTGCCTCGGCGGCGTTCAGCTTGCCGGTCAGCACGTCTGCACCATTGCCGATAAGCGAGAAGGCCGCTTCCTTGGCCTGTGCGGCATCCTCCATATCCTTGATGTAGAGGATGGTAACCTCAGCGCCGGCCTTGGTGGCGCAAAGTCTGAATGCGCCAGCCTGTGCCGTGATATTCGGCACGCCCTGCAAGCCGTAAATGCCGCCAACCTTGTGGGTTTTACTCATTTTTGCGGCCAGCAGGCCCAATTGGCAGCCGAACTGCGCGTTGTTGTAATCAATGGACATGACATTCGGCTCTGCGCCTTCATTGCCGCTAACTGCAATAAACTGCGTCTTTGGAAAATCGGGTGCGACCTGCTGCATGGCCGAAACGAACCGACCCGAGTGACCGAGCACGATGTTATAGCCCTGATTGGCATAGTCGCGAACGGCTTCCGCCTCGTCGGCATCGGCGACATTTTCTGTATAGGCCGTCTTGAAGCCATGCGGTTCCAGACTTTTAACGATGGAATAGCCAAGCGCATTCCAGCTCTGATCGTTTGCGCTGCCCGGAAGCAGAATGGCGGCCTTGTCCTCAGCATGGGCGGATGCAGCGCCCAAAGCACCGGCAAAGCCGGCCGAGAACATGAGTATAGCGGTCGCCGCCGACAGCCGCCGGCGACGGGAAATCATTCTAGTCATGGCGATAAACCCTCTGTTGGTTCTTGTTTTTTGCTTTATGGCTCCGGCATTGGCATCAACGCCCAACCTGCCGGATGGCAGGGCGCTTGGGAGGAAAATTAAACCTGCACGATGGCTGCGATGGGAGCCTCGCCCGGCTTGCACTGATGCTCGGTTCCACCGGATACAAAAATTTTGGCATCACCGGTAATGGAGGTGATGACTGCGCCCAATGCGGCGCGCGCATGGCGCTCATAATGGATATCGGCGTCAGAAAGCATGGTCGTGCGCGAGCCACGCAACATGCCACCAACCGGGGCTTCGGCCTTGGCAAAAATGGCCTTTACCCGATCAAGAGCAACCGCTGGATCTGCATCATCACCCACGGCGTTGGCAATGGCAGCACGCACCGCATCGCCATCAACAACATCCTTCAACACCGCATGACCAATCCTCAAATCGCCGCCCGCTTTTGAGGAGTTGCCGAACAGAAGAATTTCACAATTGCGCAATTCGCCACCCGCAGACGTGTTGGCCACAGACGAGTAAAGATCCATCCGCTTTGCGATGGCGTCGTCACTTAAGTCGGCTTCATCCACTTCGCCCAGTGCGACCGCCACGCCCAGCGCTGTCGCGCCACGTGCATAGGGCTTTGAACCGTTCGGATCATTCGTCACGAGCTTCGCGCCGCGACTTTCAGCATCCGTAACCAGAGCCGGTGTGAGAAGCGGACCCTTGACCTGAACATAATGCACGTCACGCGGATCATCGATTCCCGCCTCTTCAAGCGCGATGCGAACCGCAGCGGCGACCTCGCGAACCTCTGCCATGGTGCCCACTTCTTCAGGCAGAAAATCCCGCGTCATTGCGATACCGATCGCAAGACGTTTTCCAGTCGCTGGCTCCGCTTCCGATCGCGTAAAAACCGTCGTGTGGGGGCTCAACACCCCTTCCGTGCCACCAGACCAGACAAAGGCGATGCGCTTGGCAACCGCATCTGGCGACAGATCAAGATAGGGTGCAAGAAGCAGCGACAACGACTGCGTTGCAAAGCCACGCGTAAAGTCATTCGCGCCGCCATTGCCCTCTGTCTTGCCAATCATGGCGACGATTTCATGCGGTTTGATGCTGCCTTCCTCAATTTGCCGCTTGAGATCCGAAACGTCACCCGGATTGCCCATCTTGACCTTGTGTACACCAACGCGCATCTGCCGCTCCTCGCTAATTGCCTATATCTTATGCGAGGCTAAATCCTGTGCAAGTTGATTGGAATAAATTTCACGATGTGGAATGATGCTCTGAGCAATCAGCGTATCACGACATAGAATGGCGGAAATTATTATGGAAAAGCAGTGCGTTAAAGAAAGCGGTAGCGTCCAGTCCATTCATCGTGCGCTGAGCATCCTAGAGCGCCTAAGCGCGTCCGATGAAGGACTGACGCTGAAGGAAGTGGCCGCTCAAGTATCCCTGCCACCTTCCAGTGCGCATCGCATTCTCACGACATTACAGCGCCAGCGTTTCGTCCGCTTCGATCAGGCGACCATGTGCTGGAGTATCGGTGTGCAAGCTTTTCTCGTCGGCAATGCATTCTCGAGATCGCGTGACATGGTGGCGCTCTCTATTCCATTCATGCGACGCCTGATGCTGGCCAGCGGCGAAACCGTGAACTTCTTCATGCTCGACGGATCGGAAGTGGTTTGCATGGCACAGGTACAAAGTCAGCAGATGGTGCGCGCCATATCGAGGCCTGGTGGGGGAGCGGAGATGCATCGGTCTGCCGCAGGAAAAATGATCCTCGCGCATATGAGCGATGAGGAAGTGGCGGCCATTATCACGAGGAAGGGAATGGCGCGCTATACGGACCACACAATTACCACCCAGGAGGCCTTGATCCAGGAACTCGCGCGAATCCGCGAGCGTGGATTTTCGGTCGACAACGAAGAATTTTTCACGGGCCTACGGTGTATTGCCGCGCCAATTTATGACGAAACCGGAAGCGTATATGCGGCCGTCTCCATAGCGGGCCCGACCAGCCGGATTACGGAAGCCCGCACCCAAGCCATGGGCGAATTGGTAGAGATTTGCGCCAGAAGCATAACCTCTGAATTCGGCGGGTCGCCAACAGCGTCAAAATCCCGTCCCGGTCATTCGCTCCACTATCCCACCGCTAGACTGTCGTGAGAGAGCTTCGGAAGCATTAGGTGCTCGCGGCGTTTAGCGCTATGATCTCGCCATAGATCACAGGAGGCGGTTCTTAATGAGCCGGTGATTTTATGGGATTTGCGGATCACATTAAGGAAATCGAACGCGTCGGGCAGGGAAGCAATACGGGCCGCGACGCGCTTGTCGTCGAATCCTGGCGCAGGTGTCTCGAGACCTATCAACTCGATCCGGCAGAGGCGCGCGAGGCGGTGATCGTATCGCAGGCACGCCTGCGTGAACATCGCCAGCAAGCGGAAGACCTAGTACACATCGCCCGATCTGGACTGGAGCGGCTCTATCGGCAGGTGGCCGAACAGAATTATGTCCTTCTCCTTTCCGACCAGCAGGGTGTTACCGTCGAATTCCTCGGCGATCCCTCATTTAACAACAATCTACGGAAAGCCGGACTCTATCTGGGCTCGGATTGGTCCGAGCCTCGGGCCGGCACTTGCGCCGTTGGCGCTTGCCTCGCCACCGGAGAGCCGCTGACAATTCATCAGACCGATCATTTCGATATTACGCATACCCCGCTTTCTTGCACTGCTGCGCCAATCTACGACACGCAGGGTGCATTGGTCGCTGTGCTCGACATCTCGCTTTTAAGCTCGCCCATCTTGAAGGCGAGCCAAAACATGGCACGTCATCTCGTGTCCTCGACAGTCCGGCGTATCGAGCTTGCCAATCTCATGGCAAATAGTCGGCACGACCTCGTGTTGCGCTTCGCTGGTGCGCCAGAATTCCTCGACGTTGATCCGGAAGCCGCAATTTCCGTCGATGGTGCGGGCCTCATTACCGGCATGACCCATGGCGGTGCACGGCTCCTAGCAGCCTCCCGTGGCATCGACTGGCGACAGCCGGAGCGTGTCATCGGCCAACCGGTTACCGACTTTTTTGAAGCCGATCTCGATGAACTGGCCTCTTTGACCCGTGCCAGCCTTCCGCAGGACCGAAGGATTGCCGTGCGCGATGGATCCGTTCTTTTTGCCCATGCGATCGAACCGCAACAGCGTGTAGTCGCAGTGCCGCTCGTCCGGTCTGTTCAGCCAGAGTCCGCGATAAGCCGGCTCGGCGGCAGCGTTGACGCCATTGATAATCTTCGCCGTAAAGTCGCCAAGCTGGCACCGAGCGCATTGCCGATCCTGCTTCAGGGGGAAACCGGGACAGGCAAGGAATATCTGGCCCGTATCATCCACGAGGTGAGCGGGGTGTCGGGCCGCTTCGTTGCAGTCAATTGCGCGGCGATCCCTGAACAGCTGATCGAAAGTGAATTGTTCGGCTATGTGCCCGGAGCTTTTACGGGCGCCCTCGCCAAGGGGCGAAAAGGGTTGGTCGAGGAAGCGGCGGGAGGCACGTTATTCCTCGACGAAATCGGCGACATGCCATACGCCGCGCAAAGCCGGCTGCTGCGAGTTCTCGCCGAAGGCGAAGTCCTGCCGGTTGGCGGCTCGGTGGCGCGTAAGCTGGAATTCCGCGTCGTATCCGCCTCGCATCGACCCTTGGGGGACATGGTAGCAGCTGGATCGTTTCGGCAAGACCTCTTTTATAGATTGAATGCTGCAACGCTATCCCTGCCGCGGCTCTGCCAGCGCGGCGACCTCCCCTGGCTCATCGACCGGTTGCTCGAAAAGCATGCCGCGCCAGGGCGCGCCCTCCGGCTGTCGCCTGCCGCGCGTGTTCTGATCCTGAACCATTCCTGGCCCGGCAATATCCGCGAGCTGGACAATGCAATCGCCTTTGCCGCAGCGCTCTGCGAAAGCTGTCTGATCGAGATCGCCGACCTTCCAGAACATCTGGCCGGCAGCTCACCGGATACTGGCGATGACCACCCTGAAGCCGCGCTCCGAGCCGTGCTAAGCGCCTGCCATGGTAATATTTCCGAGGCGGCGCGCCGGCTCGGCATTGATCGCACCACAATGCATCGACGGATGCGACGCCTCGGCATTGGCAGGCCGCACTAAGCGCTGGACTGCGGCAGCCGCCACACCTGTTGCGCTACGGATGTGGCGTGGCAGAACCCGCACCGCCTGAAAAACCCTGTAATTGCGCAGGTTTTCCCAGCGGCCGCTGCTGGCATGGGCCTTGCTCTTCTCTTGACATCGAGAGCAGCCAAGGGAGGAAACATGCGCGCGCTCAGATTTCATGCGGCCAAGGACTTGCGCCTGGACGATATTGCCGAGCCGAAGCGGCCGGGGCCCGGGCAAGTCCTGGTGCGCAATCGCTTCGTCGGAATTTGCGGCACGGATCTTCATGAATACAGCTATGGCCCGATCTTCATTCCGACAGAGCCGCACCCCTTTACCGGCGCGCACGGACCGCAGGTTCTTGGTCATGAGTTTGGCGGCATCGTCGAGGCTGTTGGAGAAGGCGTGACATCTGTTGTTCCAGGCGACCGCGTCTCAATCCAACCCCTCGTCATGCCGAGATCCGGTGACTATTTCGCCGATCGCGGTCTATTCCACCTAAGTCCGCAACTGGCGCTGGTCGGCCTGAGCTGGGATGGTGGCGGCATGGCCGAAGCAGCCCTGGTCAACGACTACAATGTTCAGAAGATCCCGAACGGAATGACCGATGAAGAGGCCGCCCTGGTCGAGCCTACAGCGGTGGCCGTCTATGCCTGCGATCGCGGTGGCGTAACGGCTGGCAGCAGCGTACTGGTGACCGGCGCCGGTCCCATTGGCATGCTGACATTGCTTGCCGCGCGTGCTGCCGGCGCCACCCAGCTGTTTGTCTCCGACCCGAACGACGCCAGACTCGCTCTTGCCAAAGGCGTGCTGCCTGACGTCATCCCGATCAATCCACAGCGCGACAACGTGGGCGACATCGTCCGTTCGCAGACGGAAGGTCAGGTCGGTTGCGACGTCGCCATCGAATGCGTCGGCAACCAACATGCGCTGAAGGCCTGCCTCGATGCCGTTCGCAAGCAGGGCGTCGTGGTCCAGACCGGCCTGCATCCGCATGAAAATCCGATCGACTGGTTCCAGGTAACGTTCCGGGATCTCGAAATAAGAGGATCCTGGGCCTACCCGACCCATTACTGGCCGCGCGTCATCAGGCTGATCGCCTCGGGTCTACTGCCGGCCACGAAGATCGTCACGAAGCGCGTTACCCTCGACACCGCTGTTCGAGAAGGATTCGACGTACTGCTCGATCCGGCCGGTGCCCACCTCAAGATCCTGATCGATCTTTCGAAATAGCGTCTTGGCCAATGCCTGTTGCGGGAGATGAGCCCGACTGGGCAGTGACCGCTTCGAAAGCGCCTGGAGGGGCGCTTCATCATCGATGAAACAAGCACTATGGAGGAGAAGACCATGCTTGATATCAGTCCGGCCACAAAAATAGACACGGTTCTGTCGAAACTCGGCAGAGCGCTTGAGAGCGGCAATATCGACGCTGCCGTCAACCTGTTCCAGACGGATTGCTATTGGCGCGATCTGGTGACACTCACCTGGAACCTGAAGACCCTCGAAGGGCACGAACAGATCAGAGAGATGCTGACGAGCCAGCTCGCCGCCATCAAGCCATCGAATTTCGTTCAGGATGCGAAAGAGACGGCCAACGAAGCTGGAGGAATAACCGAAGGCTGGTTCGAATTCGAGACGGGTGTGGCGCGTGGTTACGGCCATATCCGCCTCAAGGACGGGCTGATCTGGACCCTTTTGACCACTATGTCGGAATTGAAGGGCCATGAAGAGCGAAAAGGTCTTCGCCGCCCGATGGGGGCGGAGCATGGCCATGATCGCAACCGCGTGACCTGGAAAGAAAAGCTTGAGACAGAGGCCAGGGAGCTCGGCTATTCGGTGCAGCCGTATGTCGTGATCATCGGCGGCGGTCAGGGGGGAATTGCCCTTGGCGCACGCCTTCGCCAGCTGGGTGTGCCGACAATCATCATCGAGAAGAACGAGCGCCCCGGCGACAGCTGGCGCAAGCGCTACAAGTCGCTCTGCCTGCACGATCCCGTCTGGTACGATCATTTGCCGTATATTCCCTTTCCTGAAAACTGGCCTGTTTTCACCCCCAAGGACAAGGTCGGCGACTGGCTGGAAATGTACACCAAGGTCATGGAGTTGAACTATTGGAGTTCCACGACCTGCAAGTCGGCGCAATTCGATGAAGCAACTGGCGAATGGACTGTTCGTGTCGACCGCGCTGGCAAAGAGGTCGTGCTGAAGCCAAAGCAGCTGGTCCTGGCGACAGGCATGTCGGGCAAAGCCAATGTGCCAAAATTTCCCGGCCAGGATGTGTTCAAGGGCGAACAACAGCACTCCTCACGGCATCCTGGGCCTGACGCCTATGCAGGCAAACGAGTGGCGGTGATTGGCTCCAACAATTCCGCCCACGATATCTCAGCGGCGCTATGGGAAGCCGGCGCCGATGTTACGATGGTGCAGCGTTCATCCACCCATATCGTAAAGTCGGATTCGCTGATGGAGATCGGTCTCGGCGACCTTTACTCGGAACGGGCGGTTCAGGGCGGCATGACCACTCGCAAGGCTGACCTGATCTTCGCCTCATTGCCTTACCGGATCATGCATGAGTTCCAGATCCCGATTTACGACAGGATTCGGGAACAGGACGCAGATTTCTACAAAGCGCTTGAGAAGGCAGGCTTCATGCTGGATTTCGGCGATGATGAGTCCGGCCTGTTCATGAAATATCTGCGGCGCGGGTCGGGCTATTACATCGATGTCGGCGCCTGTGATCTGGTGATCGACGGCTCGATCAAGCTTAAATCCGGCGTGGACGTCTCGCATTTGACTGAAACCTCAGTGGTCCTGAAGGATGGCACAGAGCTACCGGCAGATCTCGTAGTCTATGCCACCGGCTATGGCTCCATGAACGGCTGGGCGGCCGACCTCATTTCGCGCGAGGTCGCTGACAAGGTCGGCAAATGCTGGGGCCTCGGCTCCAATACCACCAAGGATCCCGGTCCTTGGGAAGGCGAACAGCGTAACATGTGGAAGCCGACACAACAGGATGCGCTGTGGTTCCATGGCGGCAACCTGCATCAGTCCCGCCATTATTCGCAATATCTTTCACTGCAGCTAAAAGCCCGCCACGCGGGCATCGACACGCCAGTCTATGGCATGACCAAACCGCATCACCTTTCATAAAATCCATGAGGAGCGCTGGCTACGCTAGCGCTCCTTATACCTTGTAGGCCGGATTGCTCTCACCTCACCGCGTCAGGTTTTTCGAGCCCGTCATACAGGCGAAAACATTCGCCCAAAGCCCGACACTTTCCCAAGGTCATAACCAGTCAGGGACATGGCGCCATGAATCGCCGTGGCAACAGTGTCGTGGATTGCCAATCCATACGTCCTTTCCAATGAGTCGACGAGTGGCGCGCCCGCGAGATTGGTGCAGAAGACCGCGATGGCATCCGGCTGCGAAAGAGCAAGGGAGGCAATCATCTCGGCAATTGCGTCCGGGGGCACTTGGCTGAAGCTGAAATTATCCCGCAGCCCCTGATGTCGTTCGCAGATGACCTCGACTCCTTCGTTGGCAAAGGATTTTACGATCGCTGCCTGAACATCAGAGGTATAGGGCGTCGCAAGGCCAATTCGCGTCTCCTTTCTCTGCCGCATGATATCAAATAGCGCCAGCACCGACGTCGATGCCTTGATGCCGGCCACTTCCGTAATGCGTTCGCAGAGCCTGCGGTCGCAATCGAGACCCATCCAACCAGCACTGGTACCATTCCAGACGATGACATCCACTTTGGCATCCGCAAGAAGTTCAGCCGCCGTCAACATGGGGCGATCGTCGAACTGGCTCAATGCAGCGGCATCCAAGCCGATTGCCGTTACCTTGAACCTTGAAAAATGCGCAGTGACGTCAGGGAGATCCTTGATCATCTTCATGGTAACCGGCTCGAGGACGGTATTGGAGGAAGGGGTGAGCATTCCGATGCGAAGCGAGGTCACGGGCGTTTCCTGAAGGTGATATGAGTCAAGCATGAATGGGTGGGCGGCCAAGCTTAGGAAGAACGGCCTCGAATGCAGTTGCGGCAGACAAGACGCTTGCGTCGCCGAGATGCGCACCAACGATCTGCAACCCGATGGGAAGCCCACCGACCAGACCGCATGGCACGCTGGCTGCCGGCTGCCCTGTCAGGTTGAAGGGTGACGTGAACGGACACCATTCATGCGGGGCAATGGCTTTGCCGTCGATTGTGGAGGGACCGTCTTGATCCTTTGCAAAAGCGGTGACCGAAAGCGTTGGTGTGAGGATGAAATCGTAGTGGGCCATGATCCCGGCGATATCGTCGGCAAAGGCCTTTCGTGCGGTAATCGCGTCGGTCGCGTCCTCGAATGGCCGCTTTTCGGCCAGCAGAGCGGTCACGGCCGGTGACACTGGCACAGGCTTTTGGGCGAGCAGTTTCCGCATACCGGTCAGGTCCGTTTCCAGCGCCACCAGAGCACGGAATGTGGCGTGAACGTCGATGGCGGGCGGTGCACCCACTGTCAGATCGAGACCACAGGCCTCCGTTACGAGCGCGACAGCCTTATCGGTCGCATCCTTCAAGCCCTGCTCGATCGGCTGGTCATGCCATGTCGGCCAGTAGAGAACCTTTGCACCGCGCCGCAGAGGGGCAATGTCTGTCCAGGATACGTCCACACATGGGATCGACCAGCGATCCCGCGGATCGGGCCCGGCGATGACCGACAGCATAAGCGCGGCGTCCGCGACATCGCGCGCAATCGGGCCTATATGCTCGATTGACTCCCAGCCCGACACGCCAGGAAGCGATATGTCGCGGCACCCTGGCCATAGAGGAACCCGTCCCATTGCAGCCTTGACGCCGACCAGCCCCGAAAGGGCTGCGGGAAGGCGAACCGAACCGCCGCCATCGCTGCCGATGGCTATTGGACAGACGCCTGCTGCAACCGCTGCTGCAGAACCGGCACTTGAGCCACCCGGCGAGCGGTCGCTCTGCCACGGATTGCCGGTGGCTGGAAACACGAGATTGTTGCCGTGGGCCCCGAAGCCGAATTCGGAAACGTTGGTCTTGCCGAGGATAATCGCATCGGCCGCCTTCAGCCGCTCAACCACAATATCGTCAGTATCCGGAATGTAATCTGCATAAAGATTGGAACCGAATGTCGTCCTCAGGCCCTTCGTCAGCACTAGATCCTTAATGGCAACGGGTACACCGGCCAAAGGGCCGACAGTCTCTCCTCTAGCAATTCGGCCATCCAGCGCATCCGCCGCTACATAGGCTTCTTCGCGAGCAAGCGTCGCAAATGCGTGGAGGATTGGCTCCACCTTATCGAGCGCGGCAAAGGCCGCATCTAGAACGGCTCTCGCTGACACTTTACCGGACGAAACCTGCTGCGCGATGACACGGGCTGGCATTGTCGGATATTCGTCGATGAGCATGAATGCCTCCTGGGAAATGTTTTGGTTTATGATTGCGTGGCGCCCGGCTTGGACATCAGAAGCTTTTCGAGCGCTGGCGACAGGCCGAGAGAGGGTTTCGGATCCGGTCTGCGAAATGTGCCGGCGGAGGCCTTCTTCGGATTAAGCGCGGCAAGGAGTTCTGCCTGCTTGACGGCAGCGACCACCGATTCCACGACCGGGACAGGAATGCGTTCTCGGACCCGTGTGGCAAGACCGGCGAGCGGCGCTCCGGCAAGAATGATAACGTCGGCCCCATCTTCTTCTACGGCCGCCAATGCAAGCTCCACGAGATGGTCCTCTTTCTCATCCTGAACGGTGTTCAGCGAGGCAAACCTTCCATCAAGCAGCCGAATGCTGGCGAGCCTGTCCAGCAGGCCATGCATAGCGACGCAATCGCGAAACCATGGTCCGAGCGCACGTGAAAATGAGACAATGGAGAAGCGTTGGCCTAGCATACAGGCACTCAGCATGGCGGCTTCCGCCAGTCCAATCACCGGAACCGGCATCAACTCGCGTGCTCCGCCGAGGCCGGGATCACCGAATGCTGCCAGGATCGCGACATCGAAACTACCCTCTTTTTCGGCGAGGACCGCCAGCACGATGCCGGACGCAATGGCGGCTTCCGCTCTGGTTGCAATATAGGGAACGCCGCGTGGGGCCGTGACATGGAGAAGCTCGGAACCGGGTGAAAGCGATGGCCGCGCCACGCGAACCAGAAGGTCGGTCACATCGTTGGATGTATTCGGATTGAACAGCAGGATGCGTGTCATGACATCCGTGCTCCCGCTTGCGCTGACGTTCGGAGCGCCACATCATCGGCTCGATGGCATGCCACCAGCCCACCGTCGTCACGAGCGGTCAGGAGCGGCATCGTTTGGCTACAGATAGTTATCTCAGCGGGGCAGCGACCAGCGAAGCGACAGGCGCTCTGATTGGGATCGATAGGACTTGATGCTGAGCCTTCAAGCTTTATTCGTGCGGTGTTCTTACGCGCCGGATCCGGGATCGCATCGATAAGTGCACGGGTATAGGGATGTCGAGGATCATAAAACACAGAATTCGAAGGCCCGAATTCAACAATCCTTCCCAGATACATCACAGCGATCTGGTCGCAAAGCAGGCGCACGACATTGAGGTCGTGCGAGACGAACAGGTAGCTCATGTTGCGCTGTTTCTGCAGCTTGGCAAGCAGGTGCAGGATCAGAGATTGCACCGAGACATCGAGCGCCGAGGTTGGCTCGTCAAGCACGAGCAGTTTTGGCTTTACCGCAATGGCCCGGGCAATTCCTACGCGCGCCTTTTGCCCTCCCGACAGGTGATGCGGATAGCGGGTGCCATATTCTCGCGGCAGACCAACATCATCCAGGGCTGCAAATACCATCTCTGCTATATCCTTGCTCGTTCCACCCAGAAGGCGCTTGAGTGGATCGGCGATGGACTGGAAGACGGTAAAGCCGGGATTGAGGCTTTCGGTCGGATCCTGAAAGACGACCTGGATATCGCGCCTCAGGGGCGATCCGCCGAAAGACCGGGCAGGCATGCTCGCGATGTCCGCACCAGAAAGTGTGATCTTTCCCTCGGTTGGATCGACCAGACGTGCCAGTACACGAGCAAGGGTTGATTTTCCGCACCCGGATTCACCGACCAGGCCAACGCATTCGCCTTCGCCAATGGTGAGGTCAACGTCATCGACGGCGTAGAGACGTTTGCGGCGCATCGTGCCGACGGGATAATGTTTTGAAAGGCCACGGACCTCAATCAAGGGAGTTTTTACGACGGTCATAGCGGATGCCTGCATCGCACGGAATGATCATTGCCCAACGGTGCGAGTGCGATGGCACCTGTTTCGCAATCTGGCTCACGCAGATTGCAGCGATGGAAAAACCGGCAGGGAGGCAATTCGCCCCTGAGGTCGGGAAGATTGCCAGGGATCGAAGCGAGATCCTGGAGTTCCGTTCGCGCAGTCGGCGTGGCGGCGAACAGTCCACGTGTATAAGGATGGGCAAAACGTGCCTGCAAGGCGTCCGCCGGTGCGGACTCCACCATATGACCGGCATGCATCACGATGATCCGGTCGCAATATTCGCCGGCCAGTGCGAGATCGTGGGTGATCAGGATCGATGACATCCTGGTTTCCCGCACCAGATCACGCATCAGGTCCATAACGACCGCCTGAGTTGTGACATCAAGGCCTGTCGTTGGCTCGTCTGCAATCAGAAGGGCGGGCGAACAGGACAGCGCCATGGCGATCATCACGCGCTGGCACATTCCACCGGAGAGTTCGAATGGATAGGCGTGGTATCGTCTTTCAGGGTCGGGAATGCGAACTTTTGCCAGCGCGGCAATTGCTGCTGCCTTGGCATTCGACCTTGTGACGGGGCCGTGCCGCCTCAACACATCCTCGATCTGCTTACCGACTTTCATGATCGGATTGAGTGCGGTGCGTGGGCTCTGGAAAATCATGGACAGCTCTCGCCCACGAATGGAAGCAAGCGGCGATCTTGTGCCGACCAGGTCGATGCCACCGAATTCAATGGCATCAGCCTTGATGTCAGCGGTCTCATCGAGAAGTCCCATCAGCGCGTAGGAGAGGACCGATTTTCCCGATCCGCTTTCGCCAACAATGCCTAGCACCTCGCCCTTGCCGAGAGAAAAGCTGACGTCGTCGAGAACTCTGACGATGCCCGAGCGCGTGCGGAAGCTCACGCTCAGGTTCTTGACGGAGAGAAGCGGTACGCTCATGTGCGCCTCCTGGGATCGGTGATGTCTCTGAGACCGTCACCGATCAGGTTGAAGCAGAAGACGGTGGTGACGAGTGCGGCTCCCGGGAAGACAAAGGTCCACCATTCGCCAGAGAAAATGTAAGATGCCCCTTCCGAGACCATGATCCCCCATTCCGGTGTCGGCGGACGCACGCCGAGGCCAATGAAGGACAGACCCGCGGCATTGAGGATGGCCCAACCGAGGTTGAGAGATCCCTGAACCATCATCGTCGGCAGGATGTTGGGAACGACATGGAAGGTTAGCAGCCGGAATGAGCGGTTTCCGCCCATGCGGGCTGCCTCGACGAAGGTCATATCGCGTCGGACATTCACTTCGCTGCGGGCAAAGCGCGAGTAAAACGGCAGGTTGATGATCGCAGTCGCCAGCACGATATTCTCGACGCTGTTGCCCAGTGCGGCGACGATCCCCATCGCCAGCACGAAGAGCGGAAATGCCATGATCGTATCCATGACGCGGCCGATGATAGCATCGGTCCAGCCACCGAAGTAACCGGCAATTGCACCGGTCGCCGTTCCCGTGACGAAAGAGAGAGCAACGGCGCCGATGGCCATTCCGATATCCAGGCGGGTGGCAATAGCGACCCGGCTCATGATGTCGCGGCCAAGCGCGTCGGTGCCGAAAAGATGGGCCCAGCTTGGGGATTTCAGCGCTGCCGATGTATCTACCGCCAAGGGGTCGTAGGGAATGATCCAGGGCGCGAGCAGCGACAACGCCACGAAGAGCAACAGGATGATGGCCGCTGACAGCGTCAGCTTGTTTTCCGCCGCCATGTGGCCGGCATCGCGCCAGAAGGTGCTGGTATTAGATGTTCTGGAGACCGTCTCAGCCATCGTAGCGTACCCTCGGATCGATTGCGGCGGCGGCGAGGTCGACCACAAGATTGAGCAGGATGTAGAGGATCGCCATCATCAGGACGAAGCCCTGGACTGCGGCATAGTCAGATGAAATGACTGCATTCACGGCATATGCACCGATGCCCGGCCAGGCGAACACCTGCTCGACGAGAACATTGGCGCCGAGCAGGAATGAAAACACCATGCCTAGGATATTGATGACGGGAAGCATGGCATTGCGCAGACCATAGCCATAGACCACTCTGGTGCGCGAAAGGCCCATGGCGCGGGCGGTGCGGCAGTAGTCGCTGGAAAGCGACGCCAGCATTGACGCACGGGCAATGCGCGCGATGGGTGCCAACGCGAAGAGGCCGAGCGAGACCGACGGCAGGATTAACTGGGCGCACGATGCCCAGAAGGCAGAGATGTCGCCGGCAAGCAGGGTATCGATGAGATAGAGACCGGTAATCGTCGGCGGTACGGTGAAATAGGTATCATTCAGACGACCGAGCGGTTCGGGCGAGACACCGAGTTTGAAGTAGAAGACATAAACCAGGCCCAGTGAGACGAAGAACGTTGGGAAGGCCGCCCCAACCGATACGACGATGCGACAGAGGTGATCGCTCGCTTTGCCGGGTTGCGTCGCAGCGGCTATACCGAGCGGAAGCCCGATCAGCATTGCGAATACGAGCGCGCAAAGCGTCAGTTCGATCGACGCGGGAAGCCTCGTGACCAAATCCTGAAACACTGGCTGGCCGCTCGATAGCGATGTTCCTAGATCCGCATGCAAAAGTCTGTTGGCATAGTCGCCGAACTGAAGCCATAAAGGCTTGTCCAGACCAAGCGCCTTGCGGATCTGGGCAATGCTCTGCGGAGTGGCCGAAGAACCGGCGTAGTAAGAGGCCGGATCGCCCGGCAATGCGCGCGCAAGCACAAAGGTGACGACAACGACGCCGATGATACTCGGAACTGCGGTCGCAATTCGTTTTGCAAAACTGAGGATGATCTTCAAGGGCTCAATCTCCGTACATTCGATCCGGGCGTCTGGTCGATCTGGAGTTCGTGTTGGAGAGCCGAAATGGTTTCGGCTCTCCAATCGCGTTCTACTCTTTCGAGATTGACCGCAGGTCGAGATGCGTGTGGAACCAGTAGACATAGCCCTTCACGTTCTTCTGCATGGCGATATCAGAATAGAGGTGGGCAACGGGTACGCGCGGGACATCGTCCATGGCGATGCCATTCATCTTGGTGATGATTGCGTCATAGGTCCTGGGATCGCTCTCGAACCGTGCCTGTTCTATCAGCTTGTCCAATTCCGGATTCGAATAGTTGGCGGTGTTGAACACGCTGTTGTTCTTGCCGTCGTAAGTCCAGAAGTAGAAATATTCCGGGTAATCAAGCCAGCCGTAGAAGTAGTTGATATCCATCGGCATGCTCTTCGATCCCATCTTGGCGAACCACTCGGAACCGGGCACTTTATGAATTTCGATGCTGATACCGATTTTCTTGAGCTGCTCCTGAATCAGCAGCGCCATCGGCTCCTGCACAGTGGTCTGGCTCATATCGATGTAGAGGTCGGTCTTAAACCCGTCTCCATAGCCAGCATCCTTTAGCAGCGCCTTCGCTTTGCTGAGGTCTGTGTTGTATTTCGACGCGACGGGCCATTTAGGTGGATAAGGCGTCGCGGGATCCGCGCCAAAGAGCGGCTCGCCACGCTCATAGAGCGCCTGTTTCATGATGCTGTCATAGGGTAGCGCGTAGGCAATTGCCTGACGCACGCGCTTGTCGTCGAAAGGCTTCATCGTAACGTTGAGGTCGACGTTGAACTGTTCGTTCTGCATCAGCGTGCCGATGACGTTGACCTTTCCGGCAGCCGCCAGCTCGGCATAATCCTTCGGGGGCAGGCCGACGGACACGTCGACATCGCCCTTTTCCAGCAAGGCGCGGCGCGTGCCCGGGGAAGCGATCTCGCGCAGAACGACGCGCTTGAGGGCGGGCATGGGCCCGGACTTCCAATTGTCGAACCGGTCAAAGACGATCCGGTCGCCGCTTTTCCAGCTACCAACCTTGAACGGGCCGCCGCCAGCGTCATTGAGCGAGGTCCATTTGAGCGCCCAGGGATCCTCCGTCGTCGCATGCTTCAAAGCGAGTGTCTTGTTGACCACATAGGGGACGGGGACGGCGAGGTCGGGGAGCGTCAGCTTGTCTGCTGCTGGCAGGGTTATCTTGAACGTGTGAGCATCAACGGCGGTGAATTGCTTGGGATCCGTCAGCGACCCCGCCGCCATCTGCACTGTTGGGAACCCACCGACCGAGACGGCGCGATCGAACGACCATTTAACATCCTCGGCCGTTACCGGAGAGCCGTCGTGGAAGGTCGCATCTTCCCGCAGGTGAAATAGCAGCGTCTTGCCGCCGTCGAGGATTTCCCAGCTCTTTGCAAGTTCAGGCTCTATCTTGGTGGCATCATACATCACCTTTCCGTCGGGAAGGGTCTTCGTGCCATGGGTAATCAAACGATCGTAGAGTTGCCAAGAGGTCATCTGGCTGAATTCGTTTGCGGCAGGTGCCATGGCATCGAGCGAGTTCGGACCATGTTCGGCAACCTCGATCAGCACGTCCTTCGGGGTCTCGGCATGGGCGTTGGATTGGAACAGGCCAAACGACAGGGTCGCGGCAAGCCATAGACATGTATGTGAGCGATATACAGAAAAGCGAGAACGCTTAAATTTGCTGCTGGCCATGATGCTTACCTTCCGCAAGTGTGACAGATAAACTTTGCACTGCAAGCATTATGCCAATTTCTAAATTGTTGTTTATATTATATATATTTACAAAGTGCATTATTTATGCAATTAGTTCGATGCACTGAATGCGGTCGGATTGATGGATTTTTAGGCGCACGAGACACTTGCCTAGCCGCGTGCAGGTTGGATATCAGTGGACATGAATAGGGTAGTGAGATGAAGCGGGCAGCCATGGATGATGACAACGAACCGGCTTCGGCGGCGCCCTATGCTGTGGCCATCAAACGCGCATCTCTTCATCATCATGTTGTCGATAAATTGCGCGAGATGATCAGTCGCGGTGACCTGCCGGCTGGAGAAAGATTGAACGAGGTTGCCCTTGCTCAGGCAATCGGCGTGTCGCGTACACCGATGCGGGAAGCCGTTAAACTGTTGGCGTCGGAAGGCCTTCTTGAGCTTCTCCCCGGCCGAGGAGCCAGGGTCCGGCAATTCTCGGCCAAGGAATTGCTTGATGTCTTCGACGTTCTGGGCGCGCTTGAAAGACATGCAATCGAGGTTGCCGTTTCCAGGATGACGCCGAAGGCCCTTTCAGAGATCGAGCGTCTGCATAATCAGATGCTGGATGCTTACAAAAAGCGCAGTCAGAAGGCATATTTCAAATCAAACCAGAAACTTCACGCCCTCATCGTTGAACTCTCAGGCAATCCAGCTCTGTCGAACGCCCATATCACGTTGACCAAACAATCAGTTCACAATCGCCACGAGACGCTTCTTTCCGACCAGCGCTGGCAGGAATCGGTTGCGGAACACCAAGCGATTTTCGACGCGATCGTTGAAGGTGATGCGATACGAGCGGGTGTATTGATGCTCGATCATAGCCGCAGAACCGGCGCCGCCGTCGTTGACGCAGCCCGAAGCGCTAATGAACTGCGCATGGGCGTTGAGCAGGCGAGAAAAACGAGGCCCGCCTGACACGAACGGTCGCGCGCACTGGTGAGGCATGCGCGCAATCTCGGCCCCGGAGGGCGGACCATCCTTTTCTGTCGGCTCGAGCGGAACCATCCGCCCCACCATCAACCACTGACATAACGATCATAGAGGTCGGCGATGCGCTGCGTAACCGCACCGGGCTGCCCATCACCCACGGGGCGGCCATCGATCCGTGTCACTGGCGTGATGCCGCCCAGCGTTCCCGTGACGAAAGCTTCCGAAGCACCGTAGACCTCAGCCAGCGTAAAATCCTTTTCCCGCACCACGTAGCCTGCTTCGGCATAAAGCTTGACGACCTTTTTGCGGGTAATGCCGTTGAAATTGTAGCGACCCGTCGAGGTCCACAATTCTTCGCCGCGAATGATGAAGAAGTTGGTGGAATTGCAACTGGCAACAAAACCATGAGGATCGAGCATCAGCGCTTCGTCCGCGCCACAGTTGATCGCTTGGATCAGCGCATGGATGAAATTCAGGCGGCTATGCGAGTTGAGGCGCAGATCGAAGACATCCGGCGTGCTGCACCGGATAGTCGAGGTCATCAGCGACAGACCCTTGGACTTGGACTCCGGCTTCGGAATCTTGAATTCGGCAACGATGACAATGGTCGCCTGCCCCATGGCAAACCGAGGATCCTGGTTCGGCGTCTTCTTCTTGCCGCGGGTTACCATCAGTCGGGCATGAGCACCATCCGTCATGTCGTTCTTGCGAAAGGTCTGCCATAGGGCTTCCGTCAACTCCGCACGGGTCATGCCGATGTCGAGCTGAATTGAATTGGCTCCCTCGAAAAGGCGGTCGAGGTGCTCATCCAGCGCGACGATCTTGCCGTTAACCAGCCTAACGCCTTCCCAGACGCCATCGCCCAGAACGAAACCGGCGTCGAAAATCGAAACCTTGGCCTCGTCACGCTTGAAAAATTCGCCATTCAGATAGATCAGCACGTCGTCATTGCGCTGGTCGGCCACATAGCCTTGAGAACTGGTATCGCTGGCTGCACTTGCATTCATGGTCATTGTCCTTGGAATGTGATTGCCGGAATTCAGAAAGTGAATTCGGTAAAACGCTCGAGAAAGGCCCGCGTCCGTTCCTGCCTGGGCGCCTTCAGAACTTCATCGGGCGTGCCAACTTCGTGAAACACGCCATCTGCGAGGAAGATAACCTTGGTGGCAAAGTGATAGGCAAAGCCCAGCTCGTGGGTGACGAGCAGCATGGTGCGCCCCTCATCTGCCAACTGGCGAATAACACGCAAGACTTCGCCCACCAGTTCCGGATCGAGCGAGGATGTCGGCTCGTCAAACAGCAGAATTTCAGGCTCCATGGCCAGGGCGCGGGCAATGGCGACCCGCTGCTGCTGACCGCCAGAGAGCCTCCCGGGATAAGCGTCGAGCTTTGTTTCCAGCCCGACCTTTTCGAGTTCGCGCGTAGCTCGTTCACGAGCCAGGGCACGTTTCATGCCCTTCACTGTCAACAGACCTTCCATGGCGTTTTCCAACACGGTCATATGCGGAAACAGATTGAACTGCTGAAAGACCATGCCGACCCGTTCGCGCACGGCGCGCAACTCAGCCTCGGGATAGCTGCGAACCCCTTCGCGGCCACGGGATTTGCCGATCTCCTTACCATCGAGGGCGATTGTGCCGCCGCTTGGGATCTCCATGAAGTTCAAGCAACGCAGAAAGGTGCTCTTGCCGGAGCCACTGCCTCCGATGATGGCAATTCGCTCTCCAGGTTCGACGGAAAAATTGATGCCCCTCAGCACATGCAAATCGCCGAAACGCTTTTGCAGGTTGGTGACCCGCAGAATGGGCTCATTCATTGCAATAATCTCCTTAGGCCTTCTCGGCCATGCGCCGCTCAAGGCGGGCGGAAAGCCAGGTTCCGGGATAGATCAGGACGAAATAGATGAAGGCGACAGTCGTGAGGATCTCGAACGGCCGATAATAGGTGGAGCTGAGCAACCGCCCTTGATACATCAGCTCATGCACAGAGAGCACTGATGCGAGCGACGACATCTTGGCCACTTCGATGATCCGATTGGTGAAAGCCGGCAGCATTCGCTTGAAGACCTGCGGCAGAATGATCCGTTGCAGGATTTTTGATCGACGCATGCCGAGTGCCCGTGCGCCTTCCCATTGTCCCTGTGCGATAGACTGCATCCCACCACGGAAGATCTCGGCGGAATAGGCTGACGTATTCAGGGTGAGGCCAAGCAGGGCCGCAACGAACGGCGATAGCTGCACGCCAATGATGATCGGAAAAGCGTAAAAAAACCAGATCAACTGGATCAGGACAGGCGTATCCCGGAAGAGTTCGATGTAAAATAAGCTCGGAAGCCTCAGCGTCGCCGATTTTGACAGCCGTGCCAGCGATAGGAGAAAGCCAGCGGTAAGACCGATGAGAACAGTCGGCACCCATAGTTCAATCGTGACCAGCAATCCCCTCAGCAAAACCGGCAGGCTGCGAAATATCAGATCGAAATCAACTTGATAATCCATGATACCGATCCTCAGCGATAGGCCGTTAAGCGCGCTTCGGCGATGCGCGCGAGCGTGCTGGCCGTGACGAGCAGGATGACGTACATGAGCGCAATGGTCGTATAGACTTCAAGTGGGCGAAACGTAGCGCTGTTGACCAGCATTGCCTGATAGAGAAGATCGGCATAGGCCAGCGTCGAAGCCAGAGCTGTCGTCTTTGTCAGCTCGAAGGATCGCTCGACAAATGGAGCGAACATGCGTGCCATGGCTTGGGGAAGAATGATCCGCCGCATCATTTGAGAATGCCGCATCCCGAGCGCTCTCGCACCTTCCCACTGCCCCTTCTCTATCGAAATGATACCGCCGCGAAACACCTCGGCGTAAAAGGCTCCTGATTGCGTGGATAATGCCAAGACAGCTGCAACGAACGGGTCGAGGCTCACATTGGCCAGCACTGGTAACGCATAGTAAAACCAGAAAAAGTGGATGATCGGGGGCGTATTGCGGTAGAATTCGATGAAGACGGTAGCAGGCGCAGACAAGAACCGGCGCGGCGAAAGCTTCAGGAACGCCAGAACTAGACCGACGATCACACCAAAAACGATGGAAATTCCGGCAATCTTGATCGTGTTGATGAGCCCGGCCAGCAACAGGTCCCAACGGGACCACACCCCGGAAAAATCCCAGTGATAGCTCATGAGACGAAGATTCCTTGGAAGAAGAAGCGTCACGATCGCCGGGTGAGATCCCAAAGATCGACGTGTTGAGGCCAAGCCGAGGAAATGTCTTCCTTCCCTCGGCCGCTTGCTCGCTCGTTGCTATTTCCAAGCTTCCTTGACGAGTCCAGGAATGCCGGAGGGATCGATGTTTTTCGACTTGAGATAGTCGTCGAAGATCTGATCCGGCACGCCCTTCTTGTATAGGTCGGAAAACTGCTCACTGACCCAGTCGCGAAATGCCGGATTGGCTTCCTTGCGCAGACCTGCGCTGGTTGGCACAGGATTAACCGGCGTTGGCAAAATGACCTTGCCGAGCTTCAGGCGAGAATACTGCACAACCAGAGCCGGGTGAAACTGCACCACGACATCCACGCGCCTTGCGGCGAAGGCGGCAATTGCCTCATCATTGTTGGCGAAACGATTGATCTCTGCATTCTTCGCCATGGCCGTGATATTTTTGTCGAGAGAGGTGCCGAGCGTTACGCCAATGCGGGTGCCGGCTTTATCAAAATCCTCCCAGGTTTTCGCAGCGGAGCCGGCGGCAATCAGTGCGCCCATTGCATAATAGAACAAAGGTGCTTCCGGGAAATCAATGGCGTTGCGGCGTTCCTCTGTGGGATCGAGGACGAACATCAGGTCGATCTGGTTGGCCTGAAGAGCCGCGATCGCATTGGCCCAGGTGGTCTCGACCGGCACAAGCGTTGCACCGAGATTGGCCGCCAGCTTTTCGCCCATGGCGACACCAACACCCGTCCACTTTTCCGTCATAGGGTCCTTGAAGAACCAGGGTTCGGCGGACGTCACACCGATGCGAAGCTGCTTGTCCTTTTTGATACGATCGAGTGTCGAAGCGTCTTCGGCTAAGACCGGAACGGCAAGGCCCGTCATGGCCAAAGCCGCCGTTGTCGCTACAAATGTTCTGCGTGTAATCTTCACGTGTGCTTCCTTTGAGGTTTGACTTGGGTCTGGCTTTCACGGCTCTTGCTAGTCTCGTTCCGAAAGTTCCTTTGCCCGGTCAGCTGCCGCCAGTGCTATTGCTTCCACTAGCTCGGCAAGGCTGTTGTTGCCATCCAACATGGCTAATCCACCTTGGGCGGCCTGGGCTGGTCACCGCACGCTTCAGCTCAAGGGCGCTGCGTTCATCTCGCTCCAGAAGACCGTCCGCATCAATGATGGCCTGACATGCGCGATCGGAAGGCAGCAGCTGCTTTTCTCGGGCAAGATCATGATCGACAGCCGTGATATCAACGAAAGGCATTCGCGCCTCTGCCAGCCCAAATTGCCGCAACCCGTCATCGCGATGAAAAGAGGCTGACGGATATTGCCCATCATCGCGTAACGCTCTTCAGATCCGGCGAATCTGCATTCATAGACAGCAGAAAATCTTCAGTCTGTTGACCGCCTCGAGCCATATGGGCGCGGATCTCGCTGCGCATGGCGTCAAGGCTCGGGGCAAGCGCGTTCTCCACATAGCTGTCATGTCCATCACGGCGCGGACCGCGAATGCCATGCGCCCGGTGGTGAGCGGCCCAGTAAAGTTGGAGACGTCCGCGAATGCTTTCCCACATTCTTTGCAGGATCTTGTGATCCGACGCTTCGTATACAAAGCCATGCAGGCGAAGTTCGGCATCGATCGAGGCTATGTCGTCGCCGCTGTCGATGCAGCGTGTCAATTCCGTGTGGCGCGACAACAATTCCTGGCGAAAGCTGTGGTCGCGTTTGTCCCACACCAGTTCAAACGCAAAAATCTCCAGATTGACACGCATGGAATATATTTCGCGGACGTCATCAACCGAAAGATCGACGACATGAGTTCCTGTGTAAGGGACTGTGACCAGTAGCCCCTCGTCGATGAGCTGACGCATGGCCTCCCGCAGCGGTCCGCGGCTAACGCCGAACTGCTCGGCAAGGCTCTGCTCCGTGACATGTGAGCCGGGCAAGATTTCGCCTTTGAGAATGGCGCTTCTCAATCCCTCCGCAATATGTGCGCGGAACGTCGCCTTTGGGATGCGGAGGAAACTTGAATTAGCCTGATCCCTCACCATCGCCTCCTGTTTATCATCGATTGTCAACAATCAAGCATTATGAATTTGTTTGGTCAAGTTGGATGCGATCAAGCCCGGTATGCTGTCGTTCAATCCGCGAATGAAAGTGTGCGCTTGGGGAGTTAGTTGAAATCTTGCTGCCGATTTGCATGGCAGAGTACATGAGGAGGCACACCGCATCCGGCGGTGACGTCAGCAAAAGGAGTAGATTGAATGTCTCCCTCCGACAGCTCCAAATCCGGAATGATAATCTATCGGCAGAGATCGAGCACGGATCACACAACAATAGACCGCTATCCAGCCTAGCCGCTCCTGCCAGGGTTCGAAGCTTGCCCATTTTTTCTGAGAGGCCGCTGTCAGGATTCTGACAGCGGCCGCGCGGCGGAATCGACGATAATATCCAAACCGGAGGTCTCAATGTTGAGCATCAGCGGGATTTTGCAACAGCACCCTTACTTCAAGGCGACATATGTCTGAGGGTCGAGCATACTGGAACGAACAGCCACATGCAGCCCGGTAGCGTCCGCCAGCATTGTACGGATCAGAGTGCAAAGTTCGATGATCCTCTCGCGCGTGCGTTCGGGCCGCGGCAGGATAAGGATTTCGACGTTGATCTGCGGCTGGTCTTCAAGTCCTAACACCTCAAGGACGGCAAACTGACACGCCGTGACATCGACATTGAGTTCGTGGCATAGCATGCCGCGCAGCGGCAGAAGCAAATTGCGAACAGCACCCACTGCCGCAGCATAGCGATCGGCATCGATATAAATTTTCATGTTTGGCATTGGTAACCCTCAAGCAGCTATCATGGTGAAATTGAAGGGTGAGTGCCAAAGGGTCTTGCCTCCGGACACTTTTTCGAAAGGCGCAACCAGCGTGTCCTTGACCCCGAACACGGCATCCGAGGTCAAATATGTATCATCACCGACGAAGGTGTGAGTGACGATCGTTTGGTAACCGGGCGCTGAAACGATGTAATGCATATGAGCAGGACGATAGGGATGGCGGCCAAGATGGCCGAGCATCTTTCCGACTGGTCCATCATTCGGGATCGGATAGGAAACGGGTTTGATGCCGATGAAGGAATAGCGCCCGTCCTTGCCAGTGACGAAAATGCCGCGATTATTCCATTTTGGCTGAATTCCAGGTTGCTGGACATCGTAGAAGCCATCGGCGTTATCCGACCAGACATCGATTTTGGCACCCTCGATCGGCTGGCCGTGGATGTCGATCACCGCCCCCTCAAACAGGCAGCTTTCACCCTTGCCGTCCAGACTGATGGTATCGCCCATCTGGCGGGCCGGCGCATTATCGACATGGAAGGGGCCAAGTACCGTATTTTCCGTCGCGCCCGTCGGACGACGGTTATTTATGGCGTCGACCAGCATGGAAAATCCCAGCGTGTCGGAAAGCAAGATAAACTCCTGACGCTCTTGCGAGCACATCTGTCCGACCTGCGTGAGAAAACCGATGCCATAATCCCATTCCGCCTGGGTTAATTGAGTTTCCTTGGCAAAGGCGTGGAGGTGTTTGACCAGACAGGTCATCACCTCCTCCAGACGCGGATCGGTCGACGGTCCCATACGGCCATTAACGGCATCTTCCGAATTGTGTTCGGTGAAATAGCGCGACATCAGGCGCTCCTTTCCAGTTAAATTCGCTCAATGATTTGCAGGTCTTCAAGGTATCATGGGCGGCCGCGGCGAGACCGCTTTCAACCGTCGGGTCGGTGGTTCAAAGGAGAGGCTCAACACCGATACGGTTTGCCCTCCTCGGCACCGCATTTCCTTCCGAAGAATTTGCGATGAACTTTAGCACGGTCTCGTTCCTTCCCAGGCTCGGCGGATCAATAATTTGATCCCTTCGGACTCGATAGGCCGGGGGTTGTAATAGGGGGTTAGCATTGCGAGGTCGGCCGCACGCGCTATATCGGCCTCGGCAAAGCCCAGACTGGCGAGGCTGAGTGGCGCACCGATGCTTGCGGCGAAATCGTAAAGGCCGGCACCCGCAGTCGGCGCTTCAAAAAGATCGGCGACTGGTTTGAGTAGATCTGCGGCACCGACCTCCGTGTAGGCAGTGGTGTGCGGCAACAGCACCGCATGGGTGTCTGCATGCGGCATGTCGAAGCTTCCGCCGATCGTGTGGCAAAGCTTATGATGCAGCGCCATTGAAACCATACCAAGCACGCTACCGCACAACCAGGATCCATAGAGCGCCTGCGTCCTTGCCGCGATATTGTCAGGCTTCGCAACGATGACTGGCAGCGCTTTATAGAGAGCTTCGATTCCCTCCATCGCCATCATCGTCGTGATGGGATTACGGTCATGGGCATAGAGCGCCTCAACCGCGTGGGCCATGGCGTTGAGGCCGCTCGTCACGCTCATCCCAATCGGCAGGCCGCAAGTCAGTTCAGGATCATAAATGACCGTCTCTGGCAGAATGTCGGGTCCGCGCACGGTTGTCTTCAGGCCATTCTCAGTCTCACCAAGAATGTTGGTGACTTCCGAGCCAGCATAAGTCGTGGCGATGACGATTTGGTCTGCACCAATGCGGCGTGCGAGTGCCTTGCCAAGTCCGATGGTCGAGCCACCCCCGAGCGATATGACGCAGTCGGCTCCCTGTTCCTCAAACACTGCCGCTGCCTGAAGGGTGATATCAACAGGCGTATGCATGGTGGCACCCGCAAAGACGCCCACGGCCAACGACCCGAGCGAGGAGGCAAGCGCTTCCGCATCTGCCCTTTGAAATGGCGTTGCAAGCACGAGTGCGCGGCCTCTTCCTAAACGGCCGATCTCGTCTGCAAGACGGGCACGGGTCCCGCATCCAAATAGGATGCGGGCTGGACTGCTGGCGTAAGTGAAGGACAGCGTCACGGTGATACCTCCATGGTTTGGAAGGGTCAGGCTGCCGCGCGTGCGGCATCCTCCACGAGGTGAAGATTTAAAATGACCTCGTCGAAACAACGGCGCAGATCGGCAGGTGAAACGGCCGTTGCGGCAACGTAGAAGTCGGGCCGCAAAATGACATAGTTTGCACGGATATTTTCCATCCAGCGGGCATAAGTGCCCTCAGAATCGACCACTTCGCACGCTGTTCCCTTTGAGCCGATCCGGACGGTCCGGCCACCGAGGAAATCAAGCTTCTGCCGCTGACCAACCGATAGCGCATGGCCAGGATCAGCATCAAGGCCGATTACCATCCAGCCAACGCCCACGGCCTGATCGAAGCGATCACGTTTGCCATCCGCTTCGACAATCCCCTGAACGGAAAGCTCACCTGCATTGGCAGTATCACGACACCAGATGCCGGGTCCCAACTGACACACATCAGTCGGAACAGGCTTGCCGTTGCGCGCAATAAGATCCTCTTTCATCAACCGGTCGCGTTCTGCGGCTTGTGCCGGATCAGCGATACAAATGATGCTGCCAAGTTGCTGGCTAAAGTCGATGTAATACTTGGCATGTTCGATGCGCTCGGAAGAATAGCTGTCCAGAACGTCTGGCTCAACCCGGCCTTCGAGGATGGCATTGAGACGCCAGCCGAGTGCAAGCGCGTCTCGCAGACCGGCACACATCCCCTCACCGGCAAATGGCGGCATCAGATGCGCGGCATCACCCGCAATTGCACAGCGGCCTTTGTTCCAGACTTTCGCCCAACGCGCCTGAAAACGATAGACCGTGCTGCGTTCCAGTTCGGCATTCTCCGGCGTCAGGCCCCAAGGCTCGAGCAGCTTCCACGCATTTTCCGGCTTGGCAAGCTCTTCAGGGTTTTCGCCTGGAAGCACCATATATTCCCACCGCCGCCGACTTGGACCGCCGGCAATTGGGCCTGGGCCTCCGGGCACGATGGTTGTCGGGCGGGTGGGATCGCAAAGCTGCCACTGCGCAGGCTCGCCCTTGCGAGATGCAACGTAATCGAATTTGGGCAACATATCGAGGATCAGCCAATCGAAGAAATAGCCACGGTCCTCGTTTTCGATTCCCAGTGCCTCTCGCACCATGCTGTTGGCTCCGTCAGCACCCACGACATAGCGCGCCCGAATGGTTTGCGTTCCAGACTGCTGCGCATCCTCGAGCGGATTGCGCTTGATCGTCAGCGTCGCGGAGTCGGCATCCTGCTGCAGATTAACGGCTTCGTAGCCGGCGAGGCGGGTAACAGAGCTATATTCTCCGGCGATCCTGGTCAGCCTGGCCTCGAGCTCCGGCTGATTGAACCAGTACCGCACACGCCAGCCCGACGCCGACTTGCTCTGCCAGTCTATGATCTGGATGTCTTCGCGGTTGGCGTCCTTCCAGTAATACAGCTCATCATGATAGTTGATCGCCTCATCGTTTTCCGAGTCTATGCCAAGGCTGGCGAAGATCCGGGCGATCTCGTGGTCATAGGTGACGGCACGCGGGCGGCCGTAGGCCTTACTCCACCGCTCGATCAACGTCACTTTCTTGCCCGTCCTGCCAAGAATGATAGCGAGAAAGGTGCCCACGGGGCCGCCACCGACAATGGCCACATCAGCATCAAATTCACCCGCCGCATGCGAGCCTAAATTGCTTTGAAACATTATGATCCTCTCCTTTGTGCGCCGCGATGAAGGCTCGACGATTTCTAAGGACAGAGCTCCGCCCAGTGTCGGCGACCGGGTCACCGACACACACAGGCCACAGCATGACGCACTCTGAGGAATGCGCAGCAGACGTCAGCACGTTACTTATTGTCGTTGAGTTCGCCGTTGATTCGAGACCTTGCTCAGGTGTCGTTTCGTCGATCGTAAGCCTCTCTCCCAAGCCTCTCCATCGCAAAATGACAGTACGTCAGAAATGAACGATTTTCAATATCGAATGACAATCAGCCTTACTTTTGATCAAAATTGCGATCGGAAACCAATTTTATTGTTACATTTCAAGTTCTTATAACGTCCCATCTTTTCGTCCTCTTGCTGCTTATAGGAGCGAAACGGAATTCAATTAGGAAACTCAACACGTTCATCGGTGATGGATTTTCATTTTTGAATGACCGTCATTTATTGTAGTTTGAAATTGCAAGTGTGGAGATCTGAGTGAACAGTGCCAAAACCGAAGGTCGGGTTGCCCGGCGCCAGCGACGAAACCGGGACGCCCTGCTTAAAGCCGGTCATGAGGTGATATCCGAAAAAGGTATCGATGCCGCGACCATGCTGGAAATTGCAGAGCGCGCGGATGTCGCCTCCGGCACGATCTACAACTATTTTAAATCCAAGGATGAGCTTGCGATTGCCGTGCTTGAGCTGATCATGGAGCAGCTTGCGATGAGGATAGAGAATGTAACGAATACATTTTCCGACCCCGCACAGGTCTATGCGTTCGGGATACGTACGGTGCTTGAAACCGCGACAGGGGACCTGCGCTGGCGCCAACTGTTGCATCGCTCGGAAGTTATCGCCAATGCTACGTTTCAGCGTATGGGACCGTTTGCCATTCGCGATTTGCGAAATGCAGCTGCTGCCGGACGCTTTTCAACTTCCGATCCGGAACTCACGTGGCGCATGACTTGCTTTGCCATCGTTGGCGCCTCTTTGGCGATGACAAAGGATGAAATCGGCTCCTCACTTATTGAAGAGACGGTGGTCCGTCTGCTCTGCATGGCCGGCATGCAAGAGACCGACTCTCGGGAGCTGGCAGCGCGCCCACGCCCCCCACTCCCTCCCGAAGCGAAACCTGATTGGGGCAGAACCAAACGGTAGCTGCTCAACAATGTCGTTCTTCCGGCGTCACGGCAGCCAGGCAATAGCCAAACCTTCAATTAAGGACGAACTTTACTCAACCCGCAGCGGGCTTGTCTTCCAGCGGCAAAGTGTCGAGATCATTGGATTGTGGCTTTCGATGATATGGCACCCCGTTCCAGCGAGATGTCGAAACAGTCACGAGACGCGGCCATTCGTCTAGAAACTCGACGTCACGTTCACCTGCGCAGCGCTGGACTTCAGACCTTTACCAAACTCGCCGGAATAGCTCAGCGTCAGGCGCGCCGACTTCGAAAGTTTTGCGGAAACACTCAGTTTTGCCAACAGGGAATCCTGAGGCATTGTTACACCTTGTGTGACAAACGATGAACCGCCAGCAAATGTCATGCGGGAATACGGCGTCAGGTCACCTGCGATATGTCGCCACCCCAGCATGCCTGAGATGGCCATAGGTATTTCGTTTTGAGCCCAATCCATCGACCAGCGAAGGCCCATCGTGGACGTGGCGATAGCATCGCTGTTGACCGCAGCCGACAGAGAGGCATCACCGGTGCGTTCCCGAAACTTGTCGGTATCGAGGCCGACATAGGCGATGGTGACGAAGGGCTGAAGCTCAATAGGCCCGGTTGTACTCGGCCAGGAGAAATCGGCGAAAACCTGCTTGGTGGCGCTGCCATATTCGGCGGTGAGATGGCCGGTCAACGTCCCAAAGGAAATGTTACGAAGGGTCGATGACACATTATGAGAGTATATGGCACCGCCGGTGAGGTTTATCGGGCCGACAGTGCCCATGGCGTAAAGGCCGGCATGGTAAGAATCCGTGTTCGCCTGCGCGAAGGCATCATGACTATATCCCACCAGACCGCCAAGGCGCCATTCATCGTAAATCGGCACATCAATCCCAGAGACAACACCTGCGGCGCGAGTATCGATAGCAGCCGCATTTCCATTCCCTGACCAACGGTTGGATGCCGCAAACCCGGAGCTCCAGACTTTCACCTCATCCGAATGCCGATCCAGCCGCCAGGCCGCTTCATCGAGAACCGCTTCACGTCCAAAGCGGCTTTCCCATAAAAGCGCACTTTTAAGCGAGGCATGAACCTCACCGCTCAGCTGTGAAAACGCCCCGTTTGCCGTGGTGGAATCCAGTGACAGCACTGTGTCATAAACCGGATTTCCAGATCCCAACACTTCAACGGCAGCAGCAGTTGCCCGCCCGTTTGTTGTGCTGGCGATATCCGCAAATTGCACGCCGTTCCGCATGAGATGCATATCTATCGCGTTGGCACCATAACTCAGCGTCGGCGATAGAAAAGCAAAGTCACTTGAAACGCTGTCGAAAGCGCCCGTGATACTTCCCGCGCTAAGGATCTTATAGCTGGTCGTCGGCACGTAATTGCCGGATGCTGCTTTGATATCCAGCGTGCCACCCTCGATGGAGACGGCGCCAGTCACGTTCACCGCGTCCGAACGGCCAGTGGTGTCAATGTCCACTTGATAGATCGAGCCCGGGCGAAACGTCAGGGCCCCGTTGACGACTGTTGTCGCGATCCCTGGGCCTGGCGATAACAAGCCGCCAGCATTCACGAATAGTCCTTCGACACTTCCTGGCCCCGACAACAGCCCGCCGTCATCGACGTTGACGGTGCCATCTATGGAGCCCTCATTGATCAGGGAGCCACCGGAAACAATTGCTGTCCCGGTGATGGTGCCGGTATTGGCAAATGTGCCGCCCTTATTCACAAGAGCTGCGATTGTTCCGTCGTTTGAGGCAATCCCGGAATTTGTCACCGTCCCAGCGACTGCATTGCTGTTATTGACGAGGTTACCTGAAGCTCCGACATTGACGTCAGCCAAAGTTGCATTGTTGACAACGCTGCCTCCGCCCACCGTCGTGGTACCCGTCACGGTGCCACCCGAATTATTCGTGACTGTCCCTGCATCGTTCTGAAGCGATGCAATCGTCCCTGCATTGGTGACCGTGCCAGAGTTGCGAACTGCACCGGCAGTCGCTCCACTGTTGTTGCTGAATACTGCAGCAGCGGCGACGTCCGCATCGGTAATGACGAAATTGTTCGTAACGGTCCCTCCAGAGATTGTTGTCTTTCCCGTAACCGTTCCACCGGAATTGTTGGTGAAGTTACCGGCCGTGTTGTTCAGGCTTCCTATCGCGCCCGCATTCGATGCCGTGCCGGCATTGGTTACCGCGCCAGCCGATGCACCGCTATTGTTGACGAATGTCCCGCCCACGGTGACATTGACGTCAGCCAAGGTTGCATTGTTGACAACGCTGCCTCCGCCCACCGTCGTGGTGCCCGTCACGGTGCCACCCACATTATTCGTGACGGTCCCTGCATCGTTTTGAAGAGATGCAATTGTCCCTGCATTGGTGACCGTGCCGGAGTTGCGAACGACACCGGCGGTCGCTCCACTGTTGTTGCTGAATACTGCAGCAGCGGCGACGTCCGCATCGGTAATGACAAAATTGTTCGTGACGGTACCGCCGGAGATCGTCGTCTTTCCCGTAACCGTTCCTCCGGAATTGTTGGTGAAGCTACCGGCCGTATTGTTCAGGCTCCCCATGGTGCCCGCATTCGATGCCGCGCCGGCATTGGTAACCGCGCCAGCCGATGCGCCGCTGTTGTTGACGAATGTCCCACCCGTGCTGACATTGACCTCGTCAACAGCGCCGTTGTTGGATAGCGCGGTCGATGTACCAACGACCGCACTGTCGAGCGTACCGTTCACGGTGACATTGCCGCTTTCGAGCCTCAAGCGGCCATTGATGTCACCGTCAATGGAAAGGTTGCCACCGTTCAAATCGACATTTGAATTTACGACGCCACCCGCATTGACGCTGACGCTACCCGAACTGATGGTGGTTCGCTCTTTGGTGGTCAGGATGCCTGTGTTGGTAACGGTGACGTTGCCACCGCCAACATTCAGCTCGCGAACCGTGACATCGTTTGTGACCTGGGGAGAACCTGTATCGACACTTGCGGCATCGCCAGCGGTAGGCGCCGACGGCGTCCAGTTAGATGTATTGCTGAATTCATTGTCCGCAGTGCCTGTCCAGGCCGATTGGGCGAGACCATTGGTGGGCGATACGACGGGAACAAGTGCCGTAAGCAGACATAGGCCGCGACAAATTACTGGGAACAGTGGTTTCATCTGGTACGCCAACGTGAAGGCACCCGCCATAAACCGACAGGATGGACTGCGTTCCTATCCAAATATGGTTAATGGAGCCTTACAGGTCGCGTTACAGGCCGGCAAAGCGCTGCTCGAAAAGCTGTTGCCGCGGTGGCGATCGTAATGCGGTTCCAGCGCTGGATAACCGCCTAAAAAATACAAGCCCGCGGCCCCATGCAAACTGGGGTCGCGAGCCAAACACTCTCAATCAGGAATGTCTCAGCGCTTACTTCGCTAAGATCACACGCCGTCCAGTGCGCGCGCTTTCCAGTGCGGCATCGGCCAGTTCCAACGCGAGCAACCCGTCTTCTCCATTAGGGGAGATCCTAGCGCCGTTTTCGATTGCCGCGATGAAGCCGGCAATTTCGTTGGCATAGGCCTGAGTATAGCGGGTCATGAAAAAGTCGTGCAGCGGCGGGCGGGTATAGCCATCGGCGGTAGCCACCTCAATCGAGATTGGGCGCTGGTTCTCGGCAGAGGCAGATCCGTTCGAGCCATGCACTTCGATGCGCTGGTCGTAGCCATAAGTGGCTCGGCGGGAGTTGGAGATCACGGCTTGGCATCCGCCGACCGTTTCCAGAATAACCGTGACACTGTCATAGTCCCCGGCAGCTCCAATAGCAGGATCGACAAGAACAGCGGCATGGGCAGAGACGGAGACAATCTTCTCACCAGCCAGAAGGAACCGGGCCATGTCGAAGTCGTGAATGGTCATGTCGCGGAAGATACCGCCGGAACGGCTGATGTAGTCGAGGGGCGGCGGGCCAGGGTCGCGCGAAGTGATGGTGATCATCTCGACCTTGCCGATGCGGCCATCGTCGATTGCCTGCTTCACCGCCATGAAATGCGGATCGAAGCGACGGTTGAAACCGACCATCAGCTTGGCCTGAGTTTGTTTGACGACATCAATGCAGGCCTTTACCCGGGCGGCGTCCAGGTCCACCGGCTTCTCGCAGAAGATCGCCTTGCCCGCGCGGGCAAAGCGCTCGATGAGGTCGGCGTGGGTATCTGTTGGCGTGCAGATGATGACGGCGTGGATGTCGGATGCCACTTCGATCTCGTCGATCGTACGAACCTCAGTGCCATATTGGACGGCGATCGACTGGGCCGATTCCGGGAAGGCATCTGCCACCGCGACGAGTCGTGCATCCGGGTTGGTGCTCACAGCCTTGGCATGGACGCGGCCGATCCGGCCCGCTCCGAGAAGGGCGAAATTCACTGTCATGGTCTTGTCTCCTGTGGCTGGGTCAGCCGTTGATCATGGTGCGGAAGCGGGCAAGCTCGTCGGCGGGCACACCGACATTGTGCCGATCTTCCGGATAGGCACCGCTTCCGACATCCTCGCGGAACTCGCGGAAGGCGGCGATCCGCTCCTCTTGCAGTCGGTCGAACTCGACTGCAAAGTTCCGATATGTTTTGGCATGGCGTGGCACATGCCCGCGGGTCTGGCCGAGAACGTCGTCGGCGAAAAGATATTGGCCGTCACAGCCAGAGCCCGCTCCCATCGAAATCATGAAGAGCGACGTCTTCGCGCTGATGAGGGACGCGATTTCAGCGGGTACGACCTCAATCTCCGCAGCAAAGGCACCCGCCTCTTCCAGAGCCTTTACCGCGTTCCAGATCCCTAGCGCGCTCTCTGCCGTTTTGCCGACCGCCTTGAAACCGCCTGTCCAGGTGGCCTTGGAGGGAATGAGACCGACATGACTGCAGACCGGAATACCTTCATCACGCAGCCTGCGGATAATGCTTAAACTTGCTGCGCAATAGACGGCGTCACCACCCGCCCGCATCGCCTGAAAAGCAGCGCGCAGGTACTCCTCTGCCGAAACGTAATCGCCATATTCAAGCCCCGGGACTGCAAAGACACTCGGAGCCACCTCGCGAAACGCGGGGCCAAGCAGTGCCGGTGGCACCGATACCATCTCTATGCCTGCTTTTTCGGCTGCTTGCGCTTCCTCAAGCGTAACGACACGCAACATGCTGAGTTGCCGTTTACCCTTGAGCGCCAGAATATCGGCGACGGTGGGACGGTTAGATTTCATGGGATATCCTCTGGCGCATTGCGCTTACAAAAGAGACTTCAGCTTGACGGAAGGGTCGGCGAGCATCGCCGGGTCCGGATGCGCACGACGCGCAATCAGCATTTCGGCGAGACGAATGTCACGTGCCACCGCGCCACCTGGCCCAAGGCCGCTCGCCGAAAGCAGCCGCCCGTCCGCATCGAGATGAAACAGAAGCTCTGCTTCATTAGAAAGATGACGCGCTACTGTAGACACGCTGCCATCTGCGAGGCCGGCCACCTGCAGGGTCAAATCATATTGGTCAGACCAGAACCATGGAACGGAGTCGAAGACTTCGACCTTACCGAGCATGTTGGCGGCAGCAACATTCCCCTGCTCCTGGGCATTTCGCCAGGACTCGAGCCTGGCACGGCGACCACCGTAGACCGCAACCGGATAGGAGCAGCAGTCACCCGCCGCAAAAATACCGGGATCGCTCGTGGTCAAATGATCATCCACGACGATGCCATTTTCGATGGCAAGTCCCGCCTCGGCAGCAATTGCCGTATTGGGTTCGGCGCCGATGCCTATGACAAGTGCGTCACCATCGATACGCCGTCCGTCAGCGAGTGTGACTGTCACGGATGTCTGATCTTCGGTGATTGTCGCCACGCCTTGGCCACAGATGATGTTGACACCTTCGGCCTCATGTCGCGCCTGAAGCGCAAGCGCTAACCGTTCAGGAACACCACGCATCAACACACGCGGCTGCATCTCGACCAGAGTCACTGCGGCTCCGAGCCTGCGGCCCATCGCTGCCAGCTCCAGCCCTATGAACCCACCACCGAGAATGATGAGGTGCTGCCCATCTCGCATGACCCGGCGGATGGCCGCGGCTTGCTCGACGGTCCTGAGGGTGTGGATACGTTCACCGTAGCGGAGGCCGAGAATGTGACGAGGCGCTGCGCCAGTTGCCAAAAGCAATCGTTCGTAGCGGAGCACTCCATCGTCTTCTAAAACAATCGAATGCTCTGCCCGATCAATAGCGGCCACTTTGCATCCTCGGCGAAAAACAATTTCCGCCTCGGGAAACCGCGCTTCTGCAACGATTGCCCTGACCGTTTCCGCTTCCTCTCCCGCCTTTGACAATGGCGGCCGCTCATAGGGCAAATGAGGTTCATCCCCTAAGAGAGTGACAGGCCCCTGGTATCCCTGCTCGCGCAGCGCAAACGCGGCGCGCACACCCGCCTCGCCTGCCCCGACGATGACCATGCCGGATGTGACCATCTTACGCGACCTGGATGAAGACGCGTCCGCCCTCGACCTTCACGGGATAGGTCCTGAGGTTCACGCAGACTGGAGCGCCCTTGGCTTCTCCCGTCTTGTAGTTGAAGCGACCGTTGTGCTTTGGACATTCGATAATGTCGTCCATGACAAGACCGTCCGCCAGATGCACGTGCTCGTGGGTGCAATGGCCGTCGGTAGCATGAAAGCTATCCTCCGGGCTGCGATAGATCGCAAAACTCTTGCCGTCATGATCGAAGCGGATAACATCCTCTTCGTCGATTTCTTCCCTGTTGCAGACGTCGATCCAGGTACTCATCGGGCTCTCCTCCCCAATTTAGAATTATGTATGGCTACGGCGCTATTCGGCAGCCGGCGCCATGGCTTCGCTGTGGAAGTCTTCTCGGTAAGGCTTCGCCGTTGGCGGCAGTTGACGCTTGAGGAAGTAATCCTCATTTCGCAGCTGTCGCAGGAAGGCGGGGATCATCTCGCGGTAACCGTTGAGGATCGACGGATTGGGTGCTGGCAGATCGTTCTTGATCATCGCATGCAGCTTCGGCAGCGCGTGATAGGGTACCATCGGGAACATATGGTGCTCGACGTGATAGTTCATGTTCCAGTAGATGAAACGACTAATCGGGTTCATATACACAGTGCGGCTGTTCAGCCGGTGATCGATCACGTTGTCCGCCAGGCCACCGTGTTGCAGCAGGCCGGTCATGACATGATGCCAGGCACCATAAAGGCGCGGCAGGCCGACCAGCATCAGCGGCAGGATGGAGCCGAGATAAACGGCCAGCGCAATCGTTGCGAGATAAATCGCAAACCAGATTCGGGCAGCGCGGATCGCCTTGGGCTGCTCCGTCTCGGGAATAAAGGTTTTCTCTTCCGCGCTGATAATGCCGAAGGCATTGCGTACCATGTCAATCATGGCGTGCCATGCATCAAGCAGGCCGAAGAAGTTCAAGACGAGACGCAGAAGATCCGGCGGGCGCATCACGGCAATTTCCGGATCGCGGCCGACGATTACCGTATCTGTGTGATGGCGTGTATGGCTCCACCGCCAGGTCACCGGATTGCGCATGATCATGAAGCAGGCGATCTGGTAGACGACCGTGTTCATCCACATGGTCTTAAAGGCCGTGCCGTGGCTGCATTCATGCCAACGGCTATCGGAAGCCGATCCATAAAGAACGCCATAGGCGAGAAAGAAGGGAATCGCCCATAGGCTGCCCCAGAAATAGATGCCAAGCCCCCCAAATACGATCATAGCCCCTAGCCAAATTGCCGTATCGCGAATGGCCGGACCATCTTCTCGCTTCATCAGGTCCTTCATCTGCTTTCGGGGAACATCAGTGTGATACCACTGCGCCGCCGACAACCCGCTGGCCACGGCGGCCTGCGCGTCTCGTCCCAACAGACTATAATCTCTCTTGCTCGCTACCCTCGCCACGATACCTCCTGCCTGTCCGGATCAGACCGGACTAATCTTCTTGACGAATACGAGAAGGAATATCGCGGATTTCAATTTGCTCAATAGGGCCTTGATATATTCTATCATTTCACATCATACTGCCGCCGATTTGTGACCGAATGCTATCAGAAGGTAGACTCATGGCCGCGCGCCCCACGATTTCCGACCTTGCTAAGGCCGCCAACGTCAGTGTCGCTACCGTTGACCGTGTCTTGAACGGCCGGCACAAAGTGCGAGAAGACACGGCGAGACGGGTCTATGACGCCGCAAACGAAATCGGCTTCCATGCTGTGGGTCTCCTCAGGCAGAGGGTTTTCGACGGACTGCCGCAGTACAAGCTGGGTTTTGTCCTGCAGAAGCCGGACCATTATTTCTATCAGGCCTTTGCGCGGGAAATCGAAAACGCCGTCCAAAGCCATCCGGGCATCCGAGGCAATGCACAGATAGACTTCTGCACTGCACAGACGCCATCGGCGCTTTCCGAAAAATTACGGGAGATCGGCGGACGAAATCAGGCTGTTGCCATGACAGCACCAGACTACCCAGCTTTGTCTGTCGTTGCGGAGGAACTGAAATGCAAGGGGGTGCCGGTCTTCTCGTTGCTGTCTGATTTTGCTCCCGGTATCCGCGAGGGCTATGTTGGCCTTAATAACCGCAAAGCCGGGCGCACGGCAGCTTGGATGATTGCAAAGACAGCAAAACAACCTGGTAAAATTGCTGTATTCGTAGGAAGCCATCGCTTCCATGGCCATGAACTGCGCGAAATTGGCTTTCGGTCCTATTTTCGAGAACATGCACCCGATTTTGAGGTGCTGGACACGCTCGTCAACCTAGAGACCGTGCAGATCACCCATGAAGCCACGCTCGATCTGCTTTTACGGCACCCCGATCTCGTTGGATTTTACGTGGCCGGCGGCGGCATGGAAGGCGCAATATCGGCTATCCGCGAAGAAAAACTCGGGGGTAAGCATATTATCGTGGTCAATGAACTAACACCCGTCTCGCGATCGGCCTTGGCAGACGAGATCGTGACGTTGGCCATTGCGACACCCCTTGCCAACTTATGCCGGGAATTGGTCCGGCTGATGGTGGAAGCGGTTGACAACGGCCCTGCCACTGCACCAGGTCAGACCTTCCTTCCTTTGGAAATGCACGTACCAGAAAATATCTGAGAAAAGATGGAATTACATCATTACGCGTATAAATTCTATCATGAATGCAATAGAATTCGTGCAATTCAGCTTTGACGAACGTCATGAAACCTGATGACTTTGAGCTCAGCGAGCCGGAGGAGGAAAAGCCGGTCCGCAAGACACATTCGGGAGAACTTCATGACCGCGCCTATTTTTGCGCTCAACCACATGGTTGCGCCACAGTTGCCGCTTGGCGCTTTTTTCAAGCTGGGCAAGACGCTTGGCATCAACCAATTCGAAATTCGTAACGATTTATCCGGAAATGCCATCCTTGATGGTACTAAGCCGGAAACGGTGCGCGACCTGGCAGCCGCCGAGGGCGCCGAGATCATATCGATCAATGCGCTTCAGCGTTTCAACGAATGGACCCCGGAGCGCGAGGAAGAAGCTCGCAGCTTGGCTGGTTACGCTGCCGCCTGCGGCGCGAAGGCTCTCGTACTCGTGCCTGTCAATGACGGTTCCGGCAAACTCGACGGTGAACGTCAGAGCAATCTTCGCACGGCGCTCACAAATCTAAAGCCCATCCTCGACCAAGCCGGAATTATTGGCCTTGTTGAACCACTTGGGTTCCAGATTTGCTCTTTGCGCTCGAAAAAGGAAGCTGTGGAAGCGATCCAGGCCATCAACGGTACAGATCGCTTCAAACTGGTGCATGACACCTTCCACCACGTGCTGGCCGGCGAACCAGACCTCTTTGCCGCTATGACTGGCCTTGTCCACATCTCCGGCGTCGATGATGGCAAGGTCGGCATCGACGACATGCGCGATCCACATCGCGTGATGGTGACGGAGCACGACCGGTTGGACAATGTCGGGCAGATCAAGTCGCTTCTCGCGGCTGGATACACGGGACCGTTCTCGTTCGAGCCTTTTGCGGCATCGGTGCATGCGAGTAGTGACCCGCAAACACTGATCCGTAACAGCATTGAACTAGTACGTGGCAAAATTTGACCTATAGGCCAGTACCGCGGGAGTAACGGGACTGGCTTCGTGATTGCCTTCGGGAGGAGGCGACCGGCTAATTCAGGGTGTTCGCCGGGCACCCTTTTTGGGAGGAGGAAGATATGAAGAAAATCTTGGCGGGCGCCGTGTTCGGTCTTTTGATGGCGTCTAGCGCTTACGCGGGCAACATCGGCGTTTCCATGGCAAACTCCGATACGTTCCTGACCATTCTGCGCAAGGGTATCGAGAAATCTGCCGCCGATGCTAAGCAGCCGGTTCAGATCGAAATTGCTGACGATGATGTTCAGAAGCAGCTTTCTCAGATCCAGAACTTCATAGCTTCGAAGGTCGATGCAATCATCGTCAACGCGGTAGACACCACCGCAACGGCGCCAATGACGAAGCTGGCCAATGATGCGGGCATTCCGATCGTCTATGTGAACCGTATGCCGGCAGACGTCGATAAGCTGGGTTCGAAGGGCGCGTTTGTGGCCTCCGATGAGGTGCAGTCGGGCACTCTGCAGACTAAGGAAGTGTGTCGCATCCTCGGCGGCAAGGGCGACGTTCTTGTCATGGTAGGGGATCTTGCTAACCAGGCTGCCGTTCAACGGACCAAGGACATTCACGACGTCCTCGCGACGCCGGATTGCAAGGGCATAAAGATCCTTGATGAGCAGACAGCCGTATGGGACCCTGTTAAGGCGCAGGATCTGATGACGAACTGGATAGCTGCTGGCCATAAGCCTGCTGCCGTCATTGCCAACAACGACAATATGGCCATCGGCGCCATCAATGCCATGAAGTCCGCCGGCTGGAACATGAAGGACGTCGTGGTAGCCGGTATCGATGCCACGCAAGAGGCACTGGCCTACATGAAGGCAGGCGATCTGGACGTGACAGTCTTCCAGGATGCCTTTGGCCAAGGCTCCGGTGCAGTGGCCGCTGCCGTGAAACTCGCCAAGGGCGAGAAGGTGGACGCCAAGGTCTGGATTCCATTCCAGTTGGTCACGCCGGCTAACATGGATAAGTTTACCGCCAAAAATTAATTGAAACGACAGGCCGGTCCACTGCTCTGAAATCGGGCGGTGGACCACTCCTGGGGAGGAGGAATACCATGTCGGCTGAACGCGTAATCAGTCCAGAAACAATGGAAGCGGTCCGCAAAAGCGGCGCCATGCCAGGTAGCGAATACCTTCTCGAAGTCGAGGATGTGCGCAAGGAATTTCCAGGCGTTGTCGCTTTGGACAATGTGCAGCTGAAACTGAAGCGAGGAACGGTGCACGCCCTGATGGGCGAAAACGGCGCCGGCAAATCGACTTTGATGAAGATTCTGGCCGGGATCTACACGCCTGATAGCGGCGTTTTCAAACTACGTGGCCAGAATATCCGTCTGAAGAACCCGCTCGACGCTCTCCAAAACGGCATTGCTATGATCCATCAGGAGCTGAATCTGATGGCACCTATGACTGTCGCTGAGAATATCTGGATCGGTCGAGAACCTAAAGGCCGTTTTGGCCTGATCGACCATGCCGAGATGAACCGCCGCACAGAAGCACTTTTCACAAAATTGGGTATAGACATTGAGCCGGACATCAAAATCGGTGGCTTGAGCGTAGCCAGCCGGCAGATGGTAGAAATCGCAAAATCCGTCTCTTTCAATTCTGACGTCCTGATCATGGATGAGCCGACATCTGCCTTAACGGAAAAGGAGGTTAGCCACCTCTTCCGCATCATCCGGTCATTGCGGGCCGAAGGAAAAGGCATCATCTACATCACACATAAGATGAATGAACTTTTTGAAATTGCAGATGAATTTTCCGTATTTCGAGATGGAAAATACATTGCGACCTGCGCGTCTTCCGACGTAACACGGGAAGACATTATCCAGATGATGGTCGGCCGTGAAATCACGCAGTTGTTTCCAAAGGAACCGGCGCAGATTGGCGATGTAGTCCTCTCTGTAAAGGGTTTGACCCTGAATGGAGTCTTCCGCGACGTAAGTTTCGAGTTGCGCGCGGGCGAAATCCTCGGCTTCGCGGGATTGGTAGGATCCGGCCGGTCCAACGTCGCTGAAACAATCTTTGGCGTCACGCCTGCCTCATCCGGCACCATCGAACTGTTTGGCAAGGAGGTGGATGTCGCGTCCCCTGCCGTGGCGATGCGGCACGGCATGGCGTTCCTGACCGAAGACCGAAAGGAGACAGGCTGTTTCCTTCTTCTGGACATCCAGGAAAATGCGCAGATGGCTGTGCTGCAGCAGCGATATGTAAAAATGGGCTTCGTGCAACAGGGAGAGTTGCGCAAGGCCGCAAGCGATATGGCTGACCGGCTGCGCGTCCGAACGCCGGATATGCGCGAGCCGATCATCAACCTATCGGGCGGCAATCAGCAGAAGGTTCTGATCTGTCGCTGGCTGATGACGAACCCCAAGATCCTCATCCTTGATGAGCCGACGCGCGGTATCGATGTCGGCGCGAAAGCGGAAATTCATCGCTTGATATCGCAACTGGCGGGCCAGGGTGTGGCGATCATTATGATTTCATCAGAAATGCCGGAGGTGCTGGGCATGAGCGACAGGATCGTGGTTCTGCATGAGGGCAAAGTCACTGGAATTCTCGATCGGGCCGAAGCCGACCAGGTCAAAATCATGGAGCTGGCGTCGCGCTGACGACGAAGGCGGAGGAAGAAATGTCAGAAGCTACAAATGAGTTGGGCAGCACCTCGAAAACGGGCTTGAAGAAGGTCCGCCGATTGCCACCGGAAATTTCGATTCTTGTCGTCTTAATTGGAATTGCGCTTATTTTTGAAATTATTGGTTGGTACGTTGTTGGCGAGAGCTTCCTCGCGAATAGACAGCGTCTGTCGATCATCGTGCTTCAGGTTGCTGTAACGGGTATTATTGCAGTCGGGGTCACCCAGGTGATCATTACGGGAGGCATTGATCTCTCGTCTGGCTCAATGGTTGGTTTTATCGCGATGGTCGTCGCGAGTTTTGCCCAGACCTCTCTCAATGCACGTGCCGTCTTTCTCCAACCCGATTATGCCGCCTTTGGTATGAGCTGGTTTATCGATTCAAGTCCGATATGGCCGATCGTGGCCGGAATTTGGCTTGGCGCCTTACTAGGCTACGTAAATGGATTAATCATTGCAAAGACCGGTATTCCACCATTCATCGCCACCCTCGGCATGATGGTTTCGGCACGTGGTCTGGCTAAGTGGTATACGGAAGGTCAGCCGATAGCACTCCTCAACCCGCAGTTCACTTGGCTTGGTCAAAGCTTTGACCTCTGGGGCTTTCCACTGCCGCGCACGGTGATTGTCTTTTTCATCGTGGCCATCATTTGTCACGTTGCCCTTTCCTACACTCGTTACGGCAAATTTACATATGCTATCGGTGCAAATCCGCAGGCAGCTCGGGTTTCTGGCATCGATATCGGTAAGCATCTCATCAAAGTCTATGCTGTCGCTGGACTGCTGTCAGGGCTTGCCGGTGTAATGTTGGCTGCACGAGCGCAATCGGGCCAGCCCAATATGGGCATTTCCTTTGAACTCGACGCCATTGCCGCAGCGGTTATCGGCGGCACATCCTTGACGGGCGGCATCGGCCGCATCACCGGCACCGTCATCGGTACGATTATTCTTGGCGTCGTTACCTCCGGTTTCACCTTTCTCAAGGTTGGCGCCTACTACCAGGAGATCGTCAAGGGTGCGATCATCGTTACTGCAGTCATAATCGACGTGCATCGTCAGAAGAAGAAATCCCGCGCCTGAACCTCCCAAGCGTGGAGAGGCGATGCCGGCCGGGAACGGTCTGCATCGCCTTCCTCTCTTCATTCCTCTTTTACCTTCCCGCAGAGACAATCTGGAGCATGCAAGACCAATGAAGACCTATGTGCTGACTGTATCGTGCCAATCAACACGCGGCGTTGTGGCCGCAATTTCGGGTTATCTCGCGGAACAGGGTTGCAACATCGTTGACTCCTCGCAGTTCGACGACCTCCAGACCGGCCAGTTCTTCATGCGCGTCTCCTTCATCTCTGAGGAAGGCTCATCGGCAGTCACGCTTGAACAAGGGTTTGTGCAGATCGCTGAGATCTTCGGCATGATCTGGAATTTGCACGACGGCGCCAAGCGCATGAAAGTGTTGCTGATGGTCTCGCGTTTCGGCCACTGCCTGAACGACCTGCTTTATCGCTGGAAAATCGGGGCGCTGCCAATCGACATCGTTGGTGTCGTATCGAACCACTTCGACTACCAGAAAGTCGTCGTGAACCACGATATTCCCTTCCATCACATCAAGGTGACGAAAGAAAACAAGGCGCAGGCCGAAGCCCGCATCATGGATCTGGTTGAGCAGACCGGCACCGAACTCATCGTTCTCGCCCGTTACATGCAGGTTCTGTCAGATGACATGTGCAGCAAGATGTCTGGCAAGATCATCAACATCCATCACTCCTTCCTGCCGTCCTTCAAGGGGGCGAACCCATACCGGCAGGCTTTCGAGCGTGGTGTGAAGCTGATCGGCGCGACCGCCCATTACGTTACCGCGGTCCTCGACGAAGGTCCGATCATTGAGCAGGATGTCGCCCGCATCACTCACGCGCAATCAGCTGAGGATTATGTCTCAATTGGCCGGGACGTGGAGAGCCAGGTTCTCGCACGCGCCATTCATGCTCACATTCACCACCGTACTTTCATCAATGGCAACCGCACGGTCGTGTTCCCGGCAAGCCCTGGATCTTATGCTTCTGAGCGGATGGGGTAAGCGATGACGATCGTGATCGATGGAAAGGCCATAGCCGCTTCAGTTATCGAAGCAGTCACGGTAGCGGCAACTTCGCTCGAAAGCGCAGGCCACCGCAAACCTGGTCTTGCGGTGGTCATTGTTGGTGATGACCCGGCAAGCCATACCTATGTGGGCGCCAAGAGCCGGATGGCCAAGCAGTGTGGCTTTAACTCGATCCAGCACACTCTCTCCGCGGGCGCCTCACAAGACGAGTTGATGGCGCTGGTCGCCTCCCTCAATATCGATCCTGATATCGATGGCATCCTCGTCCAGCTTCCACTTCCGAAGCACCTCGACAGCGAACCCGTCATCCAGTCGATCCTGCCGGAGAAGGATGTCGATGGGCTGCACATTGTGAACGCCGGAAAGCTGGCAACCGGGGATCTGAAAACGGGGCTGATATCCTGCACCCCTGCCGGCGCCATGATTCTCGTGCGGGAGATTTACGGCAGCGACCTCTCGGGCCTGAATGCACTGGTCATCGGCCGATCAAACCTCTTCGGCAAGCCGATGGCGCAGTTGTTGCTTAACGCCAATGCCACCGTCACTATCGGCCATTCCAGGAGTCGGGACCTTCCGGCGCTCGCCCGTCAGGCAGACATTCTCGTCGCCGCGGTCGGTCGGCCGCAGATGGTGAAGTCCGACTGGCTGAAGCCGGGAGCTACTGTCATCGATGTCGGCATCAATCGTGTAGACGCACCGGAAAAGGGCGAGGGCAAATTCAAGCTCGTAGGCGATGTCTCCTTTGACGAATGCGCGTCTGTGGCCAAAGCGATTTCCCCGGTTCCAGGGGGTGTTGGCCCAATGACGATTGCCATGCTGATGGCCAATACCGTGATTGCCGCTCATCGTCGGGCGGGTGTCGCAGCGCCGAGCTTCTGATAGCATTCGCTCAACAACCGCCAGGAGGACATAATGGGACTTGGGGTCGGATTGATTGGTTCAGGCTATATGGGTAAGTGCCATGCTCTTGCGTGGACATCTGTGGCAACTGTGTTCCCGGATGTAGACCGGCCGCGGCTCGTGGCACTTGCCGATGTCACTCCGGAAATGGCACGCCAGCAGGCTCAGGCATTTGGCTTTGAGAAAGGTACGGGAGACTGGCATGATCTCGTGTCAGACCCTGAAATCTCGGTGATCTCAGTCGCAGCGCCAAACAAATTCCACGCCGACATGACCGTCGCGGCTTTGGAAGCCGGCAAGCATGTCTGGTGTGAGAAGCCGATGGCAACCTCGCTTGAAGACGCAACCAGGATGCGCGACGCGGCACGGCAATCGGGACGGACGGCCATCCTCGGTTACAACTACATCCAGAACCCGATGCTTCGGCTGGCACGTAATGTTATCGCCGAAGGACAGATTGGAGCAGTCAACCACATCCGCCTTGAGATGGATGAGGACTTCATGGCCGATCGCGCGCAGCCCTTCTCCTGGAAAAGCGAGAGAGCGTCGGGTTATGGCGCTCTCGATGACTTTGCCGTGCATCCGCTATCCCTGCTGTCGATGCTCCATGGGCGGATCACCTCTCTCGTCGCAGACGTGGCAAAACCCTATGCCAAGCGGCCGACAAAAGAAGGCAACGATCGTCCCGTGGAGACCCACGATATCGCTCAAGCACTCTTCCGAACGGAAGCTGGTGCCTCCGGCGTGCTGATGGTCAATCGGTCCGCCTGGGGCCGAAAAGGCCGGATCGCACTGCAGATCTTCGGGGCGAAAGGATCCCTTTTATTCGACCAGGAGCGGATGAACGAGCTCCACATCTATTCTGCCGAAGATCCGACAGGTCTCCAGGGTTACCGCACGATCCTGGCCGCTCCCGGTCATGCACCTTACCACCATTTCATCCCGGCACCCGGCCATGGCCTGGGGTTCAACGAACTCAAGACTATCGAATGTCACGAATTGCTCAAGGCGATCTCCGGTGACAGCGATGCCTATATCGTGGATTTCGAACGGGGGCTTGAGATCGAGCGGGTCGTGCACGCGATGGCACGGTCGGCGCAGACTAGCACCTGGATTGATGTCTAGCTGGTATGACACCAGCTCAAGTCCAATCTAGCTTTTAACAGAAGCAAGATGAGTTCCTGGCGATGGTGTCGCCCTTACGCCGGCAAGATTTAACGTCGCCGCCGTTGCCAAGGTACGAATAGTTTTTCGAGACCATCCAGAAGATAGGAAAAGGCCAGGCCAAGCAGTGCGATTACCAGAAAGCCGACATACATGGTGTCGACCCAGAATACCGTCCAAGCCCACCAGATCCGGTAGCCGACGCCGGAATCTGCAGTGGAGAACTCTACTGCAACGACCAGAATAAGCGCCGTACCCATGCATATACGCAGACCGGTAAAAATCCCAGGCAGCGCTCCGGGCAGCGCGACCGTCAGATAAGTCGTCAGGCGGGAGGCTTTCAGGTTTTTCGCAACCTCGAAGTAGATTTTCGGAATGCCAACCACACCCGCGTAGGTATTCAGCGTCATCAAAAAGAAGACATTGATGGCGATAACGACGTATTTAGAGGTCTCGCCGATACCAAAGATCAGCAAGAGCAGCGGCAGCAGCGCGATCTTCGGAATAGGGAATACGGCTGCAAAAAGCGGATTCAGCGCCTCATGGACTGGACGAAACAGCCCCATGGCCAAGCCGACCAGAATGCCGGGTATGGCACCCATCACTAGACCAATAGCGATGCGCTCCATGCTGATGGCCAGATCCCCCCAGAACTCCGCCGTCTGCATCTGGGCAGCGGCAGTGGAAAGAATGGTTGTCGGAGCCGGAAAGAAGGCAACATTGATCAGGCCACACCGCGCCGCCACCTCCCACAGGCAGAAGAGAACCACCGGAAAGACGATGCCAAGCGGAAGGGAGCCGATAAGACCTGAACCTTTGCCGGACCGGGTGGGAAGAGTCACTTCTACTGTCGGCATGCTGACCTCCTATTGGCCTTGCCGTTGGATGCGTCTGGCTTCCTGGCGGCGTGCTTCCAGAACTTCCTGTCCAAGGATGTCCCAAAGCTCGCTTGTGTAGCGCGTGAATTCCGGCATGCGCCTGATGTCTGACGAATGACGCGGGCGGGGAAGATCGATTTGCATGCTGTGAATAAGACGGCCGGGCGCAGAACTCATCACGACAACACGGTCGCCAAGCAGAACCGCCTCGTCCAGCCCATGGGTAATGAAGATCACGGTCGACCTAAACTCCTCCCAGAGACTGGCGAGTTCCTGCTGCATCAACAGTTTGTTCTGCTCATCGAGTGCCGCGAATGGCTCATCCATCAGCAGAATTTCAGGATTGGTGGCAAAGGCGCGGGCAATCGACAGCCGCTGTTTCATGCCCCCCGACAATTGATCGGGGCGAAATTTACGAAAAGAATAAAGTCCCGTCTTCTCGAGAAAATAGTCGACGCGCTCCCGGCTTTCCTGCCCCTTCCAGTTTCGCGTCGCTTTCAATCCATAGGCAGCGTTTTCCTCGACAGTCAGCCAAGGGAAAACCGATTCCTGCTGGAAGATCATTGCCGTCATCGGGCGTGTCGTATCGTCATGGCGGATGGCAATGCTGCCGGTCGATGGGCAATCGAGACCGGCAAACATTCGAAGCAGGGTGGACTTGCCACACCCGCTCGGTCCAACGATGCAGAGAAATTCGCCGCTTGCCACAGACAGTTCGACTGGCCCGAGCGCAATGAAGCCTTTGGCGGGATGGCCAAAGACCCGCCTGACATCTTTAACTTCTATCTTGCCGGGGCCATGGTCGGATGCTCCATCTAACGCGCTCATTGCTGCGCCGCCTGCCCGAGGATTTCGGTATTCAAATGGCTTGCAAGCTGTGGATCTCCCTTGATCAACCCTTGCTCGCTAAGCGCATTGAGTTGCCATTTGAGGCCGTATTCGCCATCGACATTGATCTTTGCAGCGGCGGAGGCAGTGCCAAGCGAAATCCGTTCGTAAACTGCTGCACTTTTGGCGGGAACAAAATCCTGAAAGATCTCCGCGATCTTCTTGCGCCCCTCCGGTTTCGGCAGTTCCTGGCGCATCCATTCGTTTGTCTTCAGATAGGCTCGGACGAAGCGCTTCGGGACATCGGACTGCTGCATCATCCTGTCGGATAGAGCGATGAAAGCCTGCGATGCATTCGGCATGATATCTGCCGAACGGGCAATGACGGTCGCCTTTCCGGATTCGGCGAGTGCCGACAGAAAGGGATCGATCACGATCGCCCCATCGATTGCTCCATTGGAGAGGGCGGGAACGATGTCGGGCATCGGCATTCCGACGATCTTCACGTCAGCAGGCTTCAAACCGATCTTATGAAGATAGGTCTTGAGCATGATATCGAGAAACTGACCCGGTGCCGTGGTGGCAATGGTTTTGCCTTTCAGATCCTGCGCGGGCGCAGCAGGATTTTTGATCAGGTCTGAGCGGATTACAATTCCCGTTGGGTCACCTCCCGGCGCGGACGGTTCCAGGGCCAAAGCCTCGGCAACGAGGGTGATCTTCGCACCGCGTGCCATCGCGTTGAAGAGCGCTGCGCCCGACGTCGTGATAGCGGCATCGACCTGACCGGTCGCCAATGCAGGGGCGATTTCCGAGCCGGATTTGTAAAAAACAGGCTCGATTTCGATGCCTTCTTCCTTGAAGAAGCCCATCTTCATTCCCACGAACACCTGCACCGGCACCCGTATGCTGCCAAAGCGAACTTTATCTAGCGCCCATACCGGCTGAGCGGGAATGAACAATAACACCGCCGCAACAATCGCCAAAAACCATTTCGTCATGAGCCCCCTCCCTGGGACGTTTCTCATCAGACGCCGCAGCCCCCTGGACCTCCCGTCCAAGGGGCTGCAACCCGATTTTCCATCCCTTAGATTGGATGGCGGCCGATGAAGAATTCTCGGAACGGCTCCATAGATGGGTTGAGGCCTGCATCGACCAGCCCCTTGCGCAGCGCCAGCATCTGCGGATCATGGATGCGTTGGGTTGGCATGCGCAGCGGACCGCCGTTATAGCCCTGAAGCCAGCCTTGAAATTTCCAGACATAGCGATTGATGAAATGGCCGCCGTGCATCTGCTGGGCTACCAAGCCCTTCGCCTTGCGGGCGGGGTGCATGCGCCAGTAAATTTCACTCGCTTTGTCGAACTCTCCATTGCGCAACAGGTTAAAGACCTGCGGTATCAGCGGACCCCAATATTCATGGTCGCTGGTTGCCGAAAGCTGGATTGGCATGATCTGGGAGAGCGGGATCAACTCGCCTTCGATCGGCATGGAAATAACCACTTCCTTGCCGAACAGCCGGTTGCATTCGATCACACTCTGGATCGAGGGGAAGCCCCCTTCTGCCTTGATAGCTGCAATGTTCGGGCAATCATCGAGCAGGCGGCGAATGAGCGAGACCGGGATGTCGGAGGGATGAATGCGCGGCGAGAAGCCCCACAAAAACATGGGAAACAGCATGACTGCCAGGTTCGTGGAGTCACACAGGGCCTTGGTATAGCGATAGATGTCGTCCTCGCTTTCCGGGTAGAAACCGGGGGGATAGGACAAAAGCACAAATTCGGCTCCAGCGGCTTCAGCGCGCTGCACGGCTTCGATATTCTGCTCGAGCGTGTTCCAGCTGGCATGATGTGTGATGACCAGCCGGTCGCCCGCCTCGTCCTTTATCATCGTCAAGAAGTCGATATACTCATCGAGCGTGACCGCAACTTCCGAAATGCCGAGCGTGCCGATGAAGCCATGTTCGATAGCCAGACGCGTATCATGGCGGATGGCCTTCTCGTTCAAGCGTGTCAAATCGCTCGAAAAGGAAGGAAGGGTGCAGTTGATAACACCAACCAGCTTTTCGCGTGCCCATTCGCGGGCCTCATTTTTCTTATAGGATGCCATTGCTTTTTCCTTTTACAGCGTTTCGCCCGCGCCTTGCCAGGCGAGATATTTCATTTCCAGGAACTCCTCGATGCCGTAGACCGAGCCTTCCCGACCGATGCCAGATTGCTTGACGCCACCGAATGGCGCGATCTCGTTGGAGATGAGTCCCGTATTGATGCCGATCATGCCGGCTTCGATTGAAGCTGCGACCCGCCAGATCCGGGCAGCATCCTTAGAGAAAAGGTAGGCGGCCAGACCGAACTCCGTATCGTTGGCCATGGCAATTGCCTCTGCCTCGGTTTCGAAACGAACCACTGGCGCGACCGGGCCGAATGTCTCTTCGCGCGTTACACGCATATCGGATGTCACCCCGGCGAGAACCGTGGGTTCAAAAAACAAGCCACCACGGGCATGGCGCTTTCCGCCACTGATGACTTTAGCGCCCTTGGAGACCGCGTCAGCAATGTGCTCCTCAACCTTTTCGAGCGCGGCAGCATCGATCAGTGGCCCCTGCTGGACGCCTGCGTCGAACCCATCTCCCACCTTCAGCACTGCCACACGTTCCGCCAGTTGCTTGACGAAGCGATCGTAGATTCCAGCCTGGACGTAGGCGCGATTGGCACTGATGCACGCCTGGCCGGTATTCCGATATTTGGTGGCAATCATTCCTTCGACGGCTTCATCGAGATCTGCGTCATCGAAGACGATCAGCGGCGCATTGCCGCCCAGTTCCATCGAAGCCTTTTTAATTGTGGCGGATGCCTGCTCCAGCAGAAGACGGCCGACCTCGGTCGAACCAGTAAAGGTAATCTTACGCACCAGCACGTTTCCGGTCAGTTCCGGCCCGATCTCACGCGCCTTGCCCATGACGACGTTGAAAACGCCCTTGGGAATGCCCGCGCGTTCAGCCAGCTCCGCCAAAGCCAGGGCGGTCAAGGGTGTATGCTCAGCAGGCTTGACCACCATGGTGCATCCAGCAGCGAGGGCCGGAGCCGCCTTTCGAGTGATCATGGCTGCCGGAAAATTCCAGGGCGTAATCGCCGCGCAAACACCGACCGGTTCTTTCAAGACGACAATCCGGCGGCCTTTCTCCGGTGCCGCCATGATATCGCCGCGCACGCGCTTGGCCTCTTCCGAAAACCATTCGACGAAAGAGGCTGCGTAGGCCACCTCCCCCTTCGCTTCCGCAAATGGCTTGCCCTCCTCAAGGACGATCAACCGGGCAAGGTCGTCAGAATTGGCCGTGATCAGGTCGAACCAACGGCGCAACAGGATGGAGCGGCTCTTGGCCGGTATCTGCCGCCAAGAAAGGTAAGCTTCATGCGCGTCATCAATCGCACGTGCCACCTGCCCCCGGCTCAGCTTCGGTAATTCCGTCAGCCTTGCGCCAGTGGAGGGATTGAACAATTCGTAAGACCCGCTTTCGCCCTGACTAACCCACCCACCATTGACGTAGGCGCTGGACTTAAAAAGTGTCGGGTCCGAAAGAATAGCGGCAGGATCGGGATTAAGAGCGAGCGTCATTTTAGCACCGGATGAATTGTTTGAGGAAGGGGTGTGCCAAGGCCGAGTTCACGGGCCCGGCCGAAACACATAGCCGCAACAGCGAGATCCTGAAGCGCCGACCCGACGGACTTGAACAGTACGATGTCTTCCGGAGACGTGCGTCCGGGATGCCGACCGGCAATCAGGTCAGCAAGAGGAATCAGCTTCTTCTCGAAGGAAATGCCAGCCTGCGATGCCGCTTTCATGTCACCGGTATCGTGAGCCACCTCTTCAGCCATATCAGCGACGATGAGATTGGCTCGCGCGATGGTGTCAGGATCGACTTCACGCTGCTCCGGAAGCGTCGAACCGATGGATGCAACCGTCATCCCCGGCGAAAGCCATGCTCCTTCGAAAAGCGGCTGCTCATCTCGCGAACGGGCCGCGCAAATCAGAATGTCCGGCGCTGATTGAACGACATCCCGAGCGGTCGCGTCTCCGGTGATCTCAAGCGCGAGGGGCGCCATCTCAGTCTTGAATTTGGCGCGGCTATCCGGGTTCGGGCTAAACACCCGCACTGACGAGATGTTGCGTACTGCGGCCAATGCCTTCAGGTGATTGCGGGCCTCGAAGCCTGTGCCGAGAATGCCGACGGAAACAGGACCGGCCGGAGCAAGGGCATCAAGCGCCAGAGCAGTGGTTGCCGCTGTTCGATAGCCGGTGATCGAATTACCATCGATCAAAGACAGCAATTCCACGCTTTCCTGATCGAAGAGCGGGATGAGATAGCTGGCCCGCTTGTTGCGGGTATTGGCAGCGATCATTTTAGCACCCATGACACCGCCCGTCGGGGTGATGCCCGTGAGAGTGCGGAGCCAGAATCCATTCCCGCGGGCCATCGAGCGCGGCGGGAACATCACTTCCGTGCAGTCGGCAGCATAGGCGCTCTTCAGCGCCTCAATGGCTTTGTCCCAAGAAAAGACCTGCGCCAGATCGTCCGTTCCTAAAAAAAGGGTCGAGTGGTGGCTTGCAGAAGCCAAAGCATCGCTCATTTTCGCTCCAGTTCATCAATTCAACTGAATTTCAGCCTAATTGCCTGCATTGATGCGTGTCAATAACAAAATTGATTGATATTGATTTGATGTGCCGATGCGGTTAGGAGTGGGAAAACAAGGGAGACAGCCGTGACATCAGAGAGCGATGATTTGCGTTTACGCGCCTTCATCGAAACGACCTTGCAGCAAGGCGAGCCGCAACTTCCGCCGGAACCCCGGCTTGCCGAACTCATCAATGTTTCTCGCGGTCGCTTGCGGACACTTCTCAAGCGGCTTGAAGAAGAAGGCGTGATATGGCGTCATGTGGGAAAAGGCACGTTTGTCGGCCCAAGACACATCGATCCCAGCTCTCCCGAATGGTTCGAGGGGATCAGCCTCGGCGACATGATGGATGCAAGACGACTGCTCGAGCCTCAACTGGCCGCAACTGCCGCCATTTCCGCCCGCCCAGGTGACCTCGTCGCGTTAGAACGCTGCATTGCGGAAATGTCAGGGACCCCTTCCTATCTTCAATGGAAGCGACTTGACGAACGGCTTCATCGATTGATCGCCGAAGCTACGCATAACAGCTTGTTACTGTTACTATACGATACCCTGCGCAATCAGGGTCGGGCCGGCCTGGATCAACGATTGAATGCCGTATTCGGCAATGATACCGCCCCGCTGGAAACGAACAGGCAGCATGCAGCGATTGTTTCGGCCATCAAGGCTGGAGATCCAAGCGCCGCAGAACAGGAGATGCGCCGGCACCTGGATCAGGTGCGTGCGCAATTGTTTGGGCTTCGTTAAATCCTGGACATCCGGCAACCGTAGCGAAAAGGATCGCGGCCTGCCAGCTTGATGCCAACAGGCCGCAATGGCGCTGATCCGCACCGTTTAAAACGGGCGGACCGGCAGTGACTCACGCGCCAGGAATAAAGGGTACCAGCAACCTGGAGTCATATTCACCGCCGAAATGGATGACGTGACGGCCTTTATTGATGGTCGGAATCGGAGGAATCTGCGGGAACTCGGGCCGCACCAGGAGATCGATTCCGGTAAGAACGAGTTCCAGCGTCTCTCCCTCCTGCCAGCGAATGCCGTAAGGCCAGAAACCGATCTCCACCGGTACTATTTCGCCGGGCTGCAACTTCAACGACTGATCAAATTGCATATGAGGTTTCAATTCCGTGGAGCGTTCCGGGTCCGTGGTACGCAGGGAAACTCTCAGTCGCCCATTCGGGCCGACATGAGTGCGTTCCGTCACAACGGGGCATTCCTGGATCTTTCCATTTCGATCCCGCTTGCGGACGAACGCGAACAAATCCATATCGTCGTTGCCCTCAGCCTCAACCCAAAGCTTCAGATTGAAATAGCCGGTCAGTTCCGTCAGCGCGTCGAACGTGATCGAGAAGATAGCCCCTTCCTTCGCGGTGACATCGTAAGCAACCTTGGCTTTCTCAGACTGGGGCTGCGTGCGGAGGATTCCTTTTCCCTCCTCCAGTCCCAGATGGAACGACTTGACGACCTGCCTCTTCAACGGGAATTCGGCTTCGCTTCTATGGACCACATCGCGGTTACCCGGATCGAACACCGAGAGCCGAACACGCGGCGTTGCCTCCCAGCCGTTATCGATATTTTTCAGGTAGCGATCGAAGAACCTGCGCAGATCTTCGACATGAGCGGGATTGAAGTAATCCGTCCACTCATGAGAGTTGTGGACGCGCAGCCACTTTTCGCTGGAAGCCATGGAAGACCATCCACGGAAGCTCCCTTCAGTGTGGAGAAGGTTCGTCCAAGCCGCCACCACGTAGGCTGGAACCTCGATCTTTTCGAGAGGTGCGATCTTGGTTTTCCAATAGTCATCCAGCAGAGGATGGGCCTCTGTCATGGCTGGAATATCTTCTAGCAGTCCGTTGCCACAAAGACGGCTGAAGATGCCGTTCGAGAAGAGGACTTCAGGAATACCGCCGCGATAGCTCGTATCGCGGTAAATGTCGGATGCTCCCTCCCATGGCGCAATCGCTGCAAGGTGAGATGGACGCATTGCAGCTACGAACCATTGCGACATGGCCAACATCGAGTTGCCTGTCAGGCCGATTTTGCCATTGGACCAAGTCTGCTTGCCGGCCCATTCAATCAGATCATATTCATCTTCCGGTTCCTGCCGGCCCCAGGCATGGATATCGCCTTCCGAGTTGTAGATGCCCCGGCTATCGGGAGCGATAATGACGTAACCATGTGCCACCCAATAAGCAGGGTTCGGGCCTTCGAATTTGTTCAGTCCGTCTTCCCAAGCAGGAGGTACATCCATGCGCGTGGGATGGACGAAGGCGCCGTTGTGTATCACGCTGCCGCGTTTTCCATAAGGGCTCCAGCCCATGATGGACGGATACTGCCCTTCCTCAACCGGTCTATAGATGTCGACGCGTATCGTGACGCCGTCACGCATCTTCACAGGCACATCCTGATCCACCCAGACATCCGACTGGAGCGGCATTCCGCCTTCCAAGTGGACGCTGCCATTTTTCAAAACATAACTGCGCTCGTTGAAGCCAGGATAACTAGACTTTTCGATGGGGGCCGCCTTCCTGAAGATGACATCCATCCCATCCAATTTCTTTATAATATTCATAACTTCCTCCTCCATTCATCGTCACGTTAGCTGCACACGCCGACACTGCTTCTGGGGCATCACCCGGAGGGCATTTGCGGCTGTACTCTGCAATTCCCCGCTTCTCCACCATGCATACGGGGACGCCACACGGTACGCCGAAAACAAATAAATGCAACAGTCGTTTAATTAATGAGGCACAGGGAAAATCACTCGTGAAGAAACAAGCCTCGACATCCAAAGGGCCTCCAAAAGGAGGCTTGGACACCGCCTTCTCTTTGGCGATGGAGAACTAAGCCGAATTAGCTGCTTGTTTTCGTTTGAAATTTTCCTCACATTCCGTAGATCAATGCGGGATTGAGAATGAGTGAAGCGCAATCGGACAAAAAGATCGGACAAAAAGCGCGGGGAGCACGAGCCGGCAGACCGCGGCTGGGTAAGGAATCCGGCCGTGAAGCAATCCTCACGACCGCGCAGCAGTGTTTTGCCAAACGTGGCTACGATGGTGTCAACATTCGCGATCTGGCGCAGCGTGCAGGGGTTAATATTGCTCTTGCGAATTATCATTTCGGTTCGAAGGCTGCGCTCTGGCAGGCTTGCCTTCACCAGTTGCAATCCAAGGCCGACGAACCTGTTGCCGAGATCAAATCCTTGGCAGATGCCGCAGCGCCTTATCCTCAAAGGCTTGTCAGCGCTTATGCTACCTTCATCTGCTTCAACGCCGAGTTGCCTGATTATGGGCTGTTCATTCTGCAGGAAATGCTTCAATCCGGCGAACGGCAGGAACTGGTAAAGACCGCTCTCATCGACCCCTTCGGCGAAGCACTGATACCGCTACTGGCGGAAGGAGTCGAACGAGGTCTGGTTCAAACCGAAGACGTATCACTGATGTTTTTCACGCATTCCATTGCCATTTCCCATGTTGTCGCCGCACAAGGATTAGTTGCATCATTTTTTACCGAGGATCATCGTCGGACGGCAAGTTTACGGGAGCTTCTGAACATGATGATTCGTTCGGCAACAGGCATACCTCCGAAGGAAGTAGAGAGGGCTGTCGCGTCCACACGCCTGCATCGGTAACAGCCGGTCGCCAGATTCTCGACCAGAAACTATTTAGGCCATGGCGTTAAAGCACATGCGAAAATTCCACGTGTCTGCAGTGGATGCCTGGCACGACGCGCAATGCCTCCTCGGGCACTGTAAACTTATCGGCCTAGGGTCAAAGGATGGCAGGGAGGAACGGCATCAGAGCGCCGATCTTCACGTGACCCTGCATCGCAGGATCATTGAAAGTCAGAAGACCGATGAGCCGATCTTCGCGTGACCCTGCATCGCAGGATCATCGAAAGTCAGAAGACCGATGAACAGAGACATCGTGAATTTTCCGCGCTTCATTTGGCTGATCATGGACGCGTCCATGCCAGTATTTAGACTGCTGCATAATTCCTTAAATGGAAATCGGATTTAAAGAATTATGCAGCAAAATTAAAGTGTTACAGCGTCCTTAGTGGGTTTTATAATACGTGCGGTGCCGTTGCGGGAGCTTCCGTCAGAATTTACGGAAGACTCCCACCTTTGCGCCGACCGATTTGTCACCATCGCCTTCGATATTGAAGAGAATGCTGCTATCAATCGCCCAATCTTCAGCCGTTTGCATCGAAATGCTTGCAGACAGCTGGCCGAAGGCACCCGCTCCATCGAGCCCGGCAAAACCCGTGCTAAAACCAAGTTTTGGCGTCAGGTTTACCCCGTTTGCCAGAGTGTATGATCGCGCGATTTCGGCGCCAAGGCTCACTCTCAACTGTTCGGTAGTGAAACCATCCAGATCGATGATGTCACCCGTGCTGTTTTTCACCGTATAGTCCTCGACGGCTTCTGAAAGATAGACTGCCCGGAGCTTCGGAGTCAGCATCGTCCTGTCATCCAGGGACCACCGACCTTTGACGGAGCTATCGAACATCCAGCGACGGGTGTCGAAATTGCCGTCCCAGAATTGGGTATCGATCGTATTGGAAGATCCGCCGTAGAGAAGGCTTGCGTCCCAAAACAGGCCTTTGCTGATTTCGAACGATGTATAGGGGCCGGCGAGCCAGCCGTTGCCGGTGAGCGTGGCATCCTCATCCGTCGGATCTCTCATCCGGTCATAGTGGAAGGACAAGCCAACCAGTGCCCTCTCATTGAGCAGGTAGTCAGCGCCAAAGTTGATCATGGCGAAGCTGCCCCACTTGTTCCCATTGATCTTCTCATCGTTATGGGCCAGCAGGACGCCGTCGATCCAGATGTTGAAAGGCGAGGAGTAGCCGCCGCCGACCCCATCTGCAGCATCGCGGGCCGATTCCATCTGGGCGAGGCTGGTGGAAAAGCCGAAGGTCATCCCCTGTGTCGAGGGCGACATACGCGTCGTGAGAGGTGTGGTTGCCCTGGCCATTCGTCCGCGTTCCAACAAACCCGGCACCTTGATGGACGATGCAATCAGGTTTTGACGGGTGCGCACGAAACTGTGCACGAGACTGTCGATATCCGAGGCAACTTCTTGCGCGTTAAAGTTGATGTTGTAGGTGACGGTGCCGGCATTCGATGTTCCGAGCGTACTGGAAAGCCTGTAGCTGATGAAGGCTTGGCCCGAATAGGCAGGATTGGGTGTGAACTTCAAATACCAGCCGATCGGCGCGGCCGATGCCGAGACCGCTGCCACTTCGCCCTGAATGAGCGTCGCGGTACCAGCCTCAGGCGGTTGAACGGAGACAATATCGGCCCCGTTGAACGGGCCACCGGTGGCATTCTTGTTGAGGTAAACGTTGCTGGGGGTGGAGCCCGCCGGAACCTGGACCACATAATCTGGAGCAGTCACCGCACGTGCTGCGACCTTTACCGTATAGTTTGCCGCCGCAGTAGCGCTGCTGCCATCGCGTACTTGAATAGAGAAGGCGTAATCTCCTTCCGCCGTGGCATCTAGCGGACCATTCAGGGCGCCGGTCGAGATATTGAGAACCATGCCCTTGGGCAGGCTTCCCGATGCCACACTGTAAACAAGCGACCCCGTTCCGCCCGTTGCCGTGATCTGCTGGCTGTAAGCCTCTCCGGCCATCGCCTCCTTCAAGGCGCCGCCGGACGGCGAAAAGGCAAAGGAGGCGGCTGCGTTGACCGCAATCGTGTAGCTGCCGGAACCGCTATTTGCCGGTGAAGCGCTATCCGTAACGGTGACAGTGATGGCGTAGCTTCCCGCCGTTGTCGGCGTTCCGGTAACCGCACCGGTGCTTGCATCGAGGGAAAGTCCATCCGGCAACCCACTCGCCGAATAGGTATAAGGTGCCGTGCCGCTCGAGGCCGAAATTGACTGGCTGTAGGTGGTGCCTACCGCTCCCGCAGCCAAGGCACCTGAGGATGGAGAAAGCGTAAGCGTCACAGATGGTTCTGCCACGGCGAGTGAGTAGCTTGCGGCGCCGTTGACGCTGTTTGCATCGGTCGCGGTGATGGTGAAGCTGAAGCTTCCCGCCGTTGTGGGCGTGCCGGTTATGGCGCCGGTGGTCGTATCGAGGGAGAGACCAGCAGGCAATGTGCCTAACGTGACCGCATAGCTGTAAGGCGCGGTGCCACCGGATGCCGTGATCGCCTGGCTGTAGGCCGTGCCAACCGTTGCCGCCGTCAGGGTGCCGGCGCTAGGGCTGAAGGAGAAGCTCGGCGCGGTCACGGTGATCGTCACGGTGGCCGGAGAGGATGGGCCCGTGGCGTTGGTGGCGGTATAGGTGAAGCTGTCAGACCCGGAA
>NZ_MKIN01000022.1 GCF_001938985.1 Gillisella taibaishanensis
TTTGCGGAAAGATGAACCACATCCAGTGCGACTTCTTTTTGCCATCACGCAGTTCTTGCAAAGCGTTGTCATATACCTCGTATTGCGCTTTGACGAACCGCCCCAAGTCAAATCCCATTTCTTTGTCTTTCGCTCGCCGTGTGAAATTCGGGTTGGTAGGAGACGATAACCGCGTCGGTCCATTTCCAACTACGCGATCATGCAGCCCCCAGCCGACATAGGTCACGAATTCTTCCGAAATCGCGGTCATTGAAGACGGAACTCCGTCCTTAAAATACGTTTGTTCATTCTATGTTCCGGCCGAGGAGTCAATACAACTGAGCGGCAGGAATTCAGTCCTAAGAATTGACAGTTCGGAGATTTGAAAACGGAATCAAAACCCTAGCAGACACGCGGCGGCCCGGAAAAACTTGAGCTCGACTAACTGTCCTGACCAACTACGGTAGGACCAAAAGAGAACCTGGAGATTGCTTTCACTCATGGTCCGCTTTGCGCCCTCGAAGCGGACATTTGCGATTGCCGGCGAACTGCCTATTGTGCGACGTCGAAAAAGTCGGGAAAGCAAGTGTCGCTTTAATTGGGCAGACCGTCTGAAAACTAAGACGGTTTAGTTGCGGCCATGGAAGGACGTGATGCCATGCGTGCCCACCATTCCTGTAGGTTTGCGTGTTCGCGGATGAGTTCTGCCCCCTCGGATGTCATAAGGAAATAGTCGAACATGGGAGCGACGTACAAATCAGCTAGGGTTAGTTGCTCGCCAACGAACCATGGGGCATCTCTCATCAATTGAGACATCGCGGCCAAGCAGTTCCGTGCTTTCGGGAGCGCCGCGAAGAACTTGTCCTCGTCGGTGGGAACGCCTCTGCCAGGCTTTGATATCCGCTCCACGTAAACTCCCCACACCAGGTTAGGATACGCATAGTTGTCAGCAATGCTCATTAACTGATTGCATCTTGCACGGTGTACCGGGTCTACGGGCTGAAGTTGCGGGCCGTCGAAAGCTTCATCGATATATCGAGTGATCGCACTGGTCTCATAGAGACTAAACTTTTCATGCTCGAATGCAGGAATCCGTCCGAACGGGTGCTTCGCTAAATAGTCGGCTGGAGGTCCACCATCTGCAAAGATATCGAGCGGAACAAGTTGATGTTCGATGCCTTTCTCAATCAGGCACAGTCGAGCAATCCGGACGTAAACGCTGTAATCTGCTCCAAACAGGCGCGGTTTTGCTGTCATCTGCTCACCTTCGTGCAAGTGCGAACGCGTTGGGATTCAAAGCAAGCCGCGTCCATGGTAGTTTATGGCATGGCACATCTTTCAGGAACAGATCGCGCGCAATTGCTGCTTCTGCCGGAGGCGGTGGACGATTACGTGGGGCAGGACAACCCGGTCCGCTTCATCGAGGCCTTCGTGGATGGCCTCGATCTTGCTGCCGCGCCGGTACCATGGTGACTCCATCAGTTTCGAGGCATCGAGATAGAATATATCGATCTTGTTGAAGGGCCTGAAGTGAGAGACGCAGTGAAGCGTACCTGGCAGCCACTCGTTGAACAAAAAACCGGGCCACTGCTTCGGAAATTCCCGGCATTAGGTAGCAAAAACCACCGAAAGTGGCCTACGTATTTGAATTTGAGAGTGATTCCGCTAGGCGTTTTCATAGCGCCCAATGCGCGCATTCGTTGTCAGTTTGATAAGGGTTGAGCGGTAGGGATTGTCTCGGGCGCGCGACTTTCTCGCTTTCGGCGTGTCTTTCATGTTGATTTTTACGAAGAACTTCGTATATTGAGGGTGAAATGGCTTTCAAGGGCGTCACGTATCGCGTCATCAAGGCACTAAAGGAAGGTACTTATCAGCATGCGGCTCGTGGGAGCATCGAGGACAAGAATGCCTTGATGACCGGCGATATTTCCCCCGAGGACCTGATAAAGATCATCGATAGGTGCAATGGTACGCATCATGAGAGTTCTGAACACCATGAGTTCAAGGGCGTTGAAGTACACATCCTCAAGCGAGATGACTGGTACATAAAATTCTATTTCGTTGACCCTGACACGGTCTTCATAAGTGTACATCCATCAAGGTAGGCGAACATGAAAATCTGGTATGCTGGAGATAAGAGCAAGGCGCTCTGCGAAAAGTGCCGAAAAGTTGTTGCGACGACTTTCGACTATCACGATGTGCCTTTCGAAAGCGGGATCGGCGTAGCGAAGCAGATCATGGCGGCTACCTGCGACGAGTGTGGTACCGTTGTGGCTATCCCGCCGCAGTCGACGCCAGCAATCCGTGTTGCTCGCGAGATTGCCTCCAGACCCCTGGAAGTGGTTATGGCTGCGCCGTTTATGGACACGTTGGACCTAGCGTCCTATCGGATCGATCCTTCGGCTGGCGTGATCCTTCGAAAGTCACTGATCGCGTACTTCGTGCACAGGTCTGTAAACGACGATTCCTTGGTGGAGAGGCTTCGCAGAAACGCAGAGGTCCATCGCGAGAAGTGGAAAAGCTGGCACGATACACCGTCTAAGCGTCTTTCGATGAAAGTGACCCCGCGCGTTGGCGACGAGTTTAACGAGCTCGTCAAGAAGAGTGCGTTGAATAAGACAACGTTGGTCAAGTCCATCGTCATGGATATTGCCTCGGAAATCGTTGAACCTGAAGAGCCGCGGATGATGCCCGAGTTGCGCAGGATGGCGGCGGCGCTTGCAGCGTAGGGCAAGCCCGTTAACCATCTGATCCTCCTCCGATCAACTCATCATAAGATTCCAGGTAAGAACTTGGGTCATGTTCAGGATGATACGCATACAGCTCTGATTTTCCGGCGGTCGTAATCGGCCGCCGATCCGCTGTGTCTGCCGTCGACTTCTGGAGCCTAAACATGACCATCACCACCGCCATCGCCCATCCGTCCCACGCCGCCGTGTTAGCCATCAGTACCTTGGGCGGCGGCTTAGAAATACGCCCGACCTTCCTCCGGATCGCGGAGGGGTTGAGCCATGGCAACCCCCGAAGACACGCGCAAGGGCCAGCACTTCCTGCAGTCGCCAGAGTGCCGAACGCTGACAGTGCTCCATCTCGTCAAGATGCGGGATGCGACAAACTACGACCACCTGTGCCTCCCCGAAAGTGAACCAAAGCCAGCACCACTTATGAATCGCCCGCAAGGGACCGGCTCAACCGCAGCGTTGTATATGGAGTGCCAGCGATTACAAGAAGAGCGGCGACTGAACAGCATTCCGGCTCGCGTCCGGAGAAATGCAAATCCGCGACTTTTCCAGGTCTATCCGTGCCAAGTGAGTGTCGGCGCTCCGCCGAACACCCCTGAGCGATACCACCAGCTTGAGGCAATATCGAAGAGCGTCAATGACCGAAGCGAGCGCATGCCACTAATGCTGCTTTCAGGACTGTTGAGCTTGTTTCTGAATGGCCCATATGGGTCGTAAGCCGCGATCGGCAGATAGGCATTGAACTGCAGCTTTTCGGATCACGTTCTGGAAACGGATTCCGTCGGCGGCCTTTTGAGGGCCTCAGAATGACTATGCTACTGCATTCTGCCGAATTCGAAGAGCGTCTGCCCAGTCCTTTAGGGCCTTAATATCGTCCGAGATCTCCGATGGCGGCGGTGGCTCCTCATTACGAACGCGCGACGGATCATGCGCCTCGATGATGTCGCTGCATTTCTTGAACGCTGCTCGGAACGCTTCCGTATCCGTCTCCAAGAGCGCGGTGACCTTCTTCAAATGCTTGGTATCAATGTAGTCCCGGTGCCGCATCAGCACACCCGCGAAAACGATCTCCTCGAGCGCGCGCTCCCACGTAGCCCGCAGAAAACCGTAAAGTCTGACGGCGGAGCTGCGGTAGGCGTCTTCGTCGTTGGCATCATAAAGAGTCTTGGCAGCCCGTTGGTCTTTCTCGAGCCGATCCAGGCGCGCCTTGACGCCAGCATGATCCCACGGCAATCCATCGCCCACGATACCGGTACCTTCCGGGCCGCGTGAGAGGTTTGCAAGCTTGGCGGGAATGCCTTGGCCGCGGGCACTGTCATTCAGGTCGTTCACGAACACCAGGTCGTGGGTGAAAACAATGATTTGACGTTCCTTCGCCTCGTCCACGAGCCTTTGCGCTACCTTCTTGCGCCAGCGGTGGTCGAGCGATGTAACAGGGTCGTCGAAGATGAGTGCGGATTTGTGTGTGGCTGTCGCGAGCTCGGTTAGGAACGCTGCCAGTGCTACGCAGGTTTGCTCGCCTTCGCTCAGCACCAGATGCACCTTGGTCTTGGGATTTGCGAACAGACGGATCTGGTAGTTTGGCGAGCCGTACTGGCCGCCGGAACGCACCACCTCAACACGCACCTTTTCCGCCGCAAGCCTGACAATCTCTCTCTGGAAGCGGTCACGCATCCGGGGAGTGATGATGTCATCGGCAAGTTCGTTGCCAAGTTTCGTGATAGAGGTCGTCGCTGTCTGGCTCAGGCACTTGGCAATGCGCTCGAGCTTTTCCAGCCGCTCGACTTCTTTCGTGGCGACCTCGTGAAGGGCCGTAGCTGCAGCTCGGTCTTCGAGCTCGTTATGCTCGGCCTGCAGGATCTGGCGGCCTCCGACATCGGCTGCCGCCTCCAACTGGCCGGCATAGGTGCGGGTGTCACTTTCAAGTGCCAGCAGCTCTGTTTCCGGGATTACTGACATCGGCGACAGGGTCATGACACCGTTGTGCTCGATATCTCGCAGACACTGTAGTCTGCGTAGATCGGCGGTGGCCATAAAGCGCAGCACGCCGGCGGCTACATCAGAGTGCTGGATGGCAATCCACCTCCGTATGTCCGCGACTAGTCGAATGTCCGGTTGACGCGTCCGGAACTCCTTGAGTGTCTTCGTGTAGACGTTCTCGGCCGTATCAGCCTGCTTTTCCGTATCATCGCGGATGAAGCCCTCGAAGCCGCCCAGCCGCGCACCGGTCTCGGCGTCTAGCGGCTGATGGCACAGCACGCAGTGTTCACCTTCCGCCGGCGGGAACTGCCGTTCAACATGCTTCGAATAGTGCCGTGCCGCCTCCCATAACTCCCGCCATACTTCCGCGCCGACGCCGGGCAAGGTGGCGTCCTTGAAGGCGTTTTCCGCTGCGATCGTCGCGGCAAACCGTTTGGTTCTGGCATCGTCTGCAAACGATTTCAGCGTGTTGAGAGCGTCGTCGGAGTAGAATTCCTCAACCTTCTTGAGATAGCGCAGGAGCCTCGCGATACCTTCGGCGAACTGGTGCTGCTCGGCGGCCGCCTCAACCGGATTTTTGGCGAGGTCTTCGGTGAGTTGCTGGAGCCGTGCCCGTTCGACATCGGTCATGACTGCGAGGTTCGCCAGCGGTTCCAGCTTGGTATTGTGCTTGAGATTGGACATGATACGCCCAACCGCTGTGGTCGCCCCCCAAGTAGGCTTCTCGAACACTGGATCGCGGAGCGCCTTGAACTGGGTCTCTTCGCTCTGCAGCAACACCTTGATTTGCGTGCAGACTGCCGCGAGGTCGTCGGGAATGTCCAGCCCGAACGGCCGGAAGGCAACCTCTGTCTTGTCCTGGATGTGGACTGCGCCGCATTCGCGGTCGAACACGCTGACGGCAGAAAGCACCGGATCAGGATTCGCGTTGTCCTCCCACGGCAACACAGGCTGCTGCACGCCGTCTTGCGAGATTGTAAAACTGGCCGTGGCCTTGCCGCCGGTCGTTAAGGAAAAAGCGTCGGGCATGATTTCACCGGCCTTGCGTGCCCTGCAGGCGCGCTTCAACACTCGCCCATATCCCGATTTGCCGGCTCCGTTGGGTCCGTAAACAACTGTCAGGCCCTGTTGTTCGAACGCAAGGGTCTGCCTCGAAGCCAATTGATTCACGCCGACGACATCGCCAAGGGAGACCAAAGTGATGGTCGCGCCGTTACCGGGGTTCGCAGGCAAATGTACCGCTTCCAGCGCTGCGGCCGTCAGTGAGATATCGGGCGCGCCGTGCTCTTTCTTACAGAGGTCTAAAACTTCGTTGATGGCCGCAGCATCAAGTGTACCACCCGTTACAATACGCCGCAGTGCATCTCGCTGCCACAGTGGACGCCCTTGCGACCAATCCAGTATCGTTTGAGGCACAGTTTTCGGCGGGCCAGCTTGGTGCATGATCACAGCTTTACTTGGAGGTGTTTTGCGACAATGGCAGCAGCCCGCAACCTATACTAGCGCATGAAACATGCAATCGATGGGGTGTCGGAACTCGTAGTTATCAACAAAACGCAGGCCCGACGCCAGCGGTGTGTTGATTTTCCCCCCATATTTCACTCCGGGACACACCCCGAACGGTGCCCCGCTTACCGCAATGCCGAATGCCGATCGATGTCTGCCATGGCCATCAATTGGTTCAAAGCCGACAGGCTGCCTCCGGTCCTTAGCGGGCATCTGGAGCAAGAGCGGCCCGATCGCCAAGCGTCATCTAGATCGGTCCACAAAAGCACGGCTTGAAATGGAAACGGAATCGCCAGACGGGTCTTTGGCATTGGCGAATACATAGCCATCGGCCTGGTGAACCGGTCCGAAAGCAAGTCCCCGATCGGAGGCAAACCGAACAAACTCGGGTACGTCCTCGACATCGAACACAAGTTTCACAAGAGCTTGCCCCTCTTTTTGGGTCTTGGCCGCAGGATGCAGCAGAATGGAGACCCCGTCGCCATTCGGACGGAGCTCGACGAGCCTGTCCCCCCGGTCGTTGCACGGCTACGAACCCGAAAGCCTCGGAATAGAAGGCGACCATCTCGGGAATACGCTTCGTATAAACGATGATGCGGCCTACACCTGAATGCATCGGATGCCTCTCGCGAATTTCTATTGAGTTTGACCCACTCTCGCGAAGTAGGCAACGACCGCTTCGGAGTCTTGAAGCGCATCGTCGATTTGCTGACCGATGACAAGGCGGCCGAGCGCCCTTGCCACAGGCAGCTATCTCTTCTTCTTCGACTGGAACACCCGGATGACCTTCGCTTCGTTCTCAACGTGAAGGGTGTAATGGGCGCAATGCCGGTGGGCATGCAATGCAACTGGCATCTGACATGGCCGCATCCGGCCCAAAGCGGACACTGCCTACCCGAGATTGACAGCAGAAAGACTTCTGCGCACAATCGCGTTCGGTAGATACAGTCTGCTGCTTGCGCCCCGTTGGGGTACGGTGAATGTATCGAGCCATCTACGGCTCACTTTGCCCGGACGAACGGGTCAGCAACGCAAGCTCCTGACGATATTCGTTCGTTTGACGCAAAGGATTATCTCATGCGCGATTTTCGCGATGCCAAAGCTATGGCGAAACGTTACGTGATGCACTTCAGGTCAAATCTGTCGTTTTGACCACCAGTGAGAGCCAGGAGCTTGTCGCTCGTATTTTCGGCCTTCGAGACTGGAACGTGTTGGCCGCGAGGATTAACGAAGCGGCACATCTGCCTGTTTCCTCTATGAGAGACAGTGCCCCGAATCTCTCCGAAGCACGCATCCCCTTGGTTCCTATGCGTGATCTTGTATTGTTCCCGCATATGATCTCCCGAATTTTCGTGGCACGCGATAAATCTCGCCAAACTGTGGAGCGCGCGATCAGCAGCGATCAGCCCATCCTCATTGTCGCCCAGAGACATGGCAAAGATGATTATCCCGACACACTCGAGGCCTTTCATTCGGTAGGCGTCATAGCGAGCGTGGTAGACCGCCAAACCCAGGTGGATGGAGCTCTCAAGGCTACTGTGCGGGGACTAAAGCGGACAAAGCTTATTCGCCTCATTAAGGGCGAGTACTTGGCGGCGGAGATTGCGCCGATAGAAGAACAGCGTGGCCAATCGAAGGAGGCGGTTGCACTTTCGAGTGCGGTTCTCGATAGCTACTAGGCCTATGCCGAAGTTGATTTTTCCGCGCTTCCATCGGGCTCCAAGGCCCGCTTTAGTCTACCTTCTATCGGCGACCCGAGCCTTTTAGCCGATACAGTTGCCCCGTTGCTATCAAACAGCATCGAAGTGAAGCAGCAAATATTGGAAGCTAGTTAGCGCTGTGCAGATGCCATGAACCCAGCGGCCAGCAGGATCATTCCGCCCGCTGTTCCGTCGATCAACCTACGCTTCTTGTCGTTGAGGTTGCCACCGCCGAGACGGGACAAAGTAAGGCTCAGGATCGAGTAAACGACCGCACACCAGAACATGAACGCGAGAGACAGGCTGATGGCCTGTAAGGTCACGTTGCCCGCCTGATGGTCCATGAACTGGGGGAGGATGGCGACGTAGATCATCATGCCTTTTGGGTTCAGGAGCGCCGTCAGGAAGCCCTTGGAAAGCTGGTTCTCGACCTTCCGTCCAGATACGGCAATGTCTTGGGACTGCATGGCCGATCTGATAAGTTTGTAGGCGAGAAAGAGCAGGTAGGCGATGCCGATCCATCTGATCGCCTCGAACAGCACGGGAGAGGCCGCGACGACGGCGGCAAGCCCAAGGGCGACCAACAGGGAGTGAACGCCGTAGCCCAGCACCACGCCGAACGTTGCACGCAGCCCGGCTTTCGATCCCCCGGACACGGCCTGGGACGCGATGAAGAGCATGTCGGGGCCAGGTGTGCAAATCAGCGGCAGAACGGTGGCGGAGAAGAGCAGGAGCAGATGTGCGTTCATATCAATGTTGTATCTGAATGCGAGCGCAATCGGGTTGCTAATGTTGCTTGAAAAAGGAATATATTGGCACGCAATGCCAAAAAAGGGCGGATTCATATGCTTCAAAAGCTCGATGAGATCGACAGGCGCATCCTGAAGGCTCTTCAAGGCGACGGCAAGATGCAGAACATCGAGCTGGCTAAGGAGGTCGGCCTGTCGCCTTCTCCTTGCCTTCGGCGGGTGAAAGTCTTGGAGGAGGCGGGGGTTATCAAGCGATACGTCGCGGTTGTTGACCAGGCGAAGGTCGGCCTTCCCCTGTCGATGTTCTCGCGGGTCTGGCTGACGGCGCAGGATGCCGAGACGATTGACCTCTTCATCGCCGCAATGCGACTTCTCCCGGAGGTGGTTGAATGCTACATCATGCTGGGGGAGAGTGACGCGCTGCTGCGCGTTGTCGTCGCCGATCTCGATGACTACCGCCGCTTCCAGTCCACGCACCTGACGCGCAAGAACGGTATTCAGTCGGTGAAGACAGACGTTCCGAGCGAGGTCATCAAGCAGACGTTTGCTCTTCCGGTTTGAACGCGGGGCAAGCACCATGTGTCCGGTGTTGGCGCAAAGGTGCCGGGTCGCTTCAGCCCTAAACGGGCAATCTTCACCTACCGTGGTATTGCAGTTCTCTGGAAAGTATCCCCATCATCAGGCCGTCTTGCCTGACGCCATCGACGAATGCAGTTTCCCGCTCGCGTCTCTCAACGATGAAGCCGCACTTTTGGTAGGCCCTGGTAGCTCGCTCATTATAGGCTAGGACCCGTATGCCAATCCGGTGGAGGTTCAGTTGCGTGAAGGCGTGGTGCAAAAGCAGTCGGATTGCTTCGCTTCCAAATCCCATTCCAAGCTGCTGGGGGTCGTAGACCGCAATTGCCATAGACGCTCGTCGATCCTGAGCATTCACACTATGGAGTTTGATTTGACCAATGAACTGCCCAGCAACTTCAATGATCCAGACGTATGGATTAGCCGCGCAGGCACGAGCCCACACTTCTGCTGCATCCATTGTCATAGGTTTGGTTTCGGCATGGCTGACACCGAACATCCGCACAATTTCCTGGTTGTATCCCAACGAAAAGCGGGCTGCGGCATCATCAGCCGTCGCGGGCCGTAGGCGCAGGCTTTGGCAATGCAGGTCATTATCGCCTCAATCGGAGTGTGATGAAGGTAGTCTACGCGAAACCAGGGTTTGCACAATGATGCAGTTGGCGCTTCTGCGCTATGACAGCCGTCGGCCCATATCAGACGCTGCGCGCCTTCAAGCCGAGGTTAATCCTATAAATATCGACGGTCGCACGCCAGGATTTCGCACAACACGTTACCGACAAATATTCTGGACGATCAGGGTGAACTGATCTTGCTTTTCGCCTTTCCAACAAAAGTTATCACTGATATGTTCCTGATTTGTTCGGCGACTCTCGAGGTATGCTGAATGTCTTACCAATACACGGGTACAGATGGCGGCTTATCTCGACAAACTGAATGATCGGCAACGTGAAGCCGTGGTGCATGGGGTCGGCAATGCTGATGACGTGGTCGGCGGACCGCTGCTGATCATCGCCGGCGCAGGTTCGGGCAAGACCAATGCGCTGGCCCACAGGGTCGCGCACCTGATCGTCAATGGTGCCGATCCGCGGCGCATCCTGCTGATGACGTTTTCGCGCCGTGCCGCCTCTGAGATGGCGCGCCGCGTGGAGCGCATCTGTCGGCAGGTGCTGGGCGACAATGCAGGCGTCATAACGGACGCGCTCGCCTGGGCAGGCACGTTTCATGGTATCGGCGCGCGGTTGTTGCGGATGTATGCCGAGCAGATTGGGCTGAATATCGACTTCACCATTCACGATCGCGAAGACAGCGCCGACCTGATGAACCTCGTCCGGCATGAACTGGGCTTCTCCAAGACCGAGAGCCGTTTCCCTACCAAGGGAACCTGCCTTGCGATCTACTCACGCGTAGTCAACGCCGAGACCTCCATCAAGGAGGTGCTCAAGTCGGCCTACCCCTGGGCGATCAATTGGGAAGAGCAGTTGAAGCAGCTCTTTGCCGGTTACGTCGATGCCAAGCAGGCACAGAACGTCCTCGATTACGATGATCTCCTGCTCTACTGGGCACAGATGGTCTCGGATGCCGAGCTTGCCGCTGATATCGGCGGGCGGTTTGATCATGTCCTTGTCGATGAATATCAGGATACCAATCGTCTGCAGGCCTCGATCCTGATGGCTCTCAAGCCCGGCGGGCGTGGGCTGACCGTCGTTGGCGACGATGCCCAGTCGATCTATTCCTTCCGGGCGGCGACGGTTCGCAACATTCTCGACTTTCCCAAGAAATTTTCGCCGAGGCCCGCAGACGTCATCACGCTCGATCGCAACTACCGTTCGACGCACCCGATCCTTGCGGCTGCCAATGGTGTCATCGATCTGGCGCGTGAGCGGTTCACCAAGAACCTCTGGACCGACCGCCAGTCCGAGCAACGCCCCTGGCTGGTCACGGTCAAGGATGAGACGGACCAGGCCAATTACATCGTCGAGCAGGTTCTCGCCGCTCGGGAGGTCGGCGTCGCATTGAAGCAGCAGGCTGTGCTGTTCCGCACCTCCAGCCATAGCGGCGCGCTGGAAGTGGAGCTGACACGGCGCAACATCCCCTTCGTCAAGTTCGGCGGTTTGAAGTTCCTCGACAGCGCGCATGTGAAGGACCTGCTAGCGACACTGCGCTTTGCCCAGAACCCGCGGGACCGCGTGGCCGGCTTCCGGCTTCTGCAGATGCTGCCGGGTATCGGACCACATAGATCGGCGAAGATTCTCGACGCGATCACCACCGATCCGGAGCCCCTGCAGGCGCTCGCGGAAATCCCGCCACCGCCGAAGACCGGCGATGACTGGCCAGCCTTTGTGACTTTGCTGTCAGGTCTACGCAAAGCGGAAGGCGGCTGGCTGAGCGCCGAATGGGAAGCGGTGAAACACCTTCAGCGCCCGCTCCCTGACGATAGTCTGGTCCTGGTCGATCCGCCCGCCAAGACCGTCCCTGGCCTCAGATCTGAGGCATGTCATGCCGACGACTGAAGCAGCCACGGTGACAACGAATGACATCCTAGAAGGCTTGTCACCCCCTCGCCTGCGCAAGATCATCCATGTCGACATGGACGCCTTTTATGCTTCGGTCGAACAGCGCGGCAATCCCGATCTGCGCGGCCAGCCGGTGGCGGTCGGCGGATCGGAAGCACGTGGTGTCGTGGCGGCGGCGAGCTACGAAGCGCGGCCTTCGGTGTGCGCTCGGCCCTGCCCTCTGTGACCGCCAGACGCCGCTGCCCAGAGCTCATCTTCGTCAAGCCGCGCTTCGATGTCTACCGCGCCGTCTCCGCCCAGATCCGCGAGATCTTTGCAGAATATACCGACCTTATCGAGCCCCTGTCGCTGGACGAAGCCTATCTCCACGTCATCGACAACAAGCACGGCATCGCCATAGCCACCGAGATCGCGACACGGATCCGCGCCCGCATCAAGGAAGTCACCGATCTCAATGCCTCGGCCGGTATCTCGTACTGCAAGTTCCTGGCGAAGATGGCGAGCGACCTCAACAAGCTGAATGGCCAGGCGGTCATCACACCAAAGGCCGGACCGGGTTTCGTGGCATCGCTTCCAGTCAAGAAGTTTTATGGCATTGGCCCTGCGACGGCCGCCAAGATGGAGCGGCTTGGAATCGTCACGGGCGCCGATCTCAGCGCAAAGCCGCTGGAATTTCTGACCGCAAACTTCGGCAAGTCCGGCACATGGTATTACCGCATCTCGCGCGGCATCGATGAGAGACCCGTGCAGCCTGACCGACCCCGCAAGTCGATCGGGGCAGAAGATACCTTCAGGGTTGATCTCTTCGACTTCGCGGCCGCGAAGGCGGAACTGGCACCACTGACGGAGAAGGTGTGGCGGCATTGCGAGGCAAAGGGAATGGGTGACCGTACAGTTACCTTGAAGGTCACGTTTGCAGACTTCCAGCAGATAACCGCAGCCGCTCACTTTTCCAGGAGCGATCGCCTCACAAGATGAACTGCTCGATAACGTAGCCGACCTGCTGGAGGATGTGTTTCCTGTTGTCGAAGGGAAGTCGACTGCTGGGAGTGACGATGTCCTCACTGAAAGCGAAGGGTCTGCGTCGACAGACGGGCAGTTGGCGCTTTTCTGAAAATGGCGATCCTACCGCAGACCAGCTAAAGAGGCCTTGCCTCTATCAGAAAGAATCCCCGTCTTCCAACTGCCCAGGAGAAGTCGCCCATTCCCCGACCGACCGCTTCTCACCCAGTACAAATTCGATGGTGAACCGTCCGTTAGGAGCCTTAACGACAACGGGCGCCTGAATGGCGGCGTCAAGAACCCGAGCGGGATCGGCTTCGAATTCTTCCCGAGTGCAGAAATCCTTGATCGGAGCTTGTTCGTGCTTCATCGACAACCAAAATTCCGTAGGCGCCCAAGTTAGTTTTTGACGCCGACATCAATCTACTGTTTTCTTCGATTCAGAGCAATTCTTGGTTTTTCGAGCGGAACGATGTTCAATGGCGATCAAAGCCCCTTGGACCGGGCCAGGCCGTTGTTGCTGCTGGACACCAACATTCTGAGCGCACGAGCCAGAGTGAGGCCGCCGGTCGGCCTAACGGAGTGGCTGAAGGAAGCATCAGACACTGTCGACTTTTGCGTCTGCTTCCCAGTTCTGGTCGAAATCAAGCGCGGCGCACTACTCGCTCTTGACCCCAGCCAAGCGAAGAGAATACGAGACGCGATCGACGCTATTATAAGAACCGACTTTATTTTCCTCGGCGCCGGGGAGGAGACGGCAGAAATCTATGCACGAATGCTCTCAACAAAAGCGTTGAAAAACATCTGGTACGTCAAGCCGTACTCGAAACACAACAGGATCAGCCAGGACCTTCTGATCGCGGCCATAGCCATCTCGCACGGCATACCCATCGTCACGTGCGATTGCGACTACCAGCTCATAGACAGCTTCTTCAAGCTTCCGGGCGTCTACGACCCAATCACCTCTAAATGGACAATTGAACCCGCCGTTCCCATTGACCTGCCAACATTACCGCAGGCACGCGGAGCTTTAGGCGCTTCCTGAACATCGCCCGGCCAGATGGCCGGCTGAAAGATGACGCACCCCGACTATCTCTTCTCGGGGATGAGCCTTTCGACGCCACCGTAAAATGTCATTGCTCGAACGGAAAAACCCGTTGTCGAATCGGATATGCCCAAATCAAATCCAGCGAAATGACCAGATCAGTCAGCACAGGGACAAACCAGATCGGCGAAATCAGTCGCACCCACAATAATTTCAAGACGTTAACCCATGTATTGGCGACCCCTGCAGGAATCGAACCTGCGACAACCTGCTTAGAAGTCTCATTTTAATTTAATAAAAACAATGGCGAGTTTCCAAACCTTTATGGATGGCCACTTATCAATTTCAATGAGTTACGGACCGTTTTCAAACCAACAGACCGCCCTTCGAGGCCATCCGGGCCGGCCATCTTTCAACGGTAACTTGATTTTAATGAACGGCAATCACGTTAAGAGAGTAAGAAGCATATATTCCCGCAACAGGAGATTTGACATGGCCACAACTAATCAATTCTTAGGAACGAATTGGACTACCGGGGCAGCCCTGGAAGCATCATGGCAGTGGAGATCCGGTGGCACCATGTCCCCCTGCGGTACGATCACGGTCAATTCGATATCTGACTTCGAAGTAGATCTCAGCGTCAACGTCACTATCCTGTCCGGCACATTCGACAACCGCGTTATAATCAAGCTGCTTGACCAGCTCCCAGAGGCAACAACAGGACCAGCCCAGGTCGCAATAGGATCGCAAAATAGCAATGTTAATTATTTCGAGGGTCCCGCACATAACCCAGGAGATTTTCATGGCGGTAATGCCATCAAAATGAATGGCATAGAATACAATCACGTCGACATTAACATACAAATTTGGCCAGTCGGCGAGAAAACTTTGCTTTATATCGATTCGTCGTATCTCTCTTTTTGGCTTGCAGCCTGAATTTATTGGCGCATCACTCGATAACCAGGGCGCGCCAATTAGCTGCCACAGCCTACCTATGAGCGGCAGCCCAGAACCTTTTTGTATTCAACATCAGTAACACGTAGATTTTTCGGCACGAGAAAATCTCGCGCACTCAAGGCGGCTTTGAAGTGAAGGCGATTAAGATCTTCCTGCTGAAATGATAGGGCTAGATCCTACGGTGCTGAACTGTGCCCGCTGAAGGCCGAAGCCGGTCGGCTGGTACAACCCCTAGTCCGCCAAAGCTAGCAGACGCTCAAGGATGAAAATAGCGAGTAAGATAACCACAGTGATTGCGTGGACGCATCAGCTGCTCTTGCCTTTCTCCAACCATTGAGCGAATTTCTCATACCGTGCAGTTTATAGGAAAATGCATAGGCAACCTCGGGGGGTGGGATGAAAGAAGCGATGAAGGTCTATCGAGCAAAGCTGCTCGATGATCGATTTAAACACCAAGAGATTGTATCTTCTATGCAATCAGGAAGACTACAATCATTTGAACTAGACTCAGCAGGCAACAGGACAGAATGCACTAGCGAACGTATAAGAGACCACGAGAGCCTAATCCAAACTTTAAACGAGGTTATCGCGGCGATTGACCGTGGAGACTTCGGGTAATTTGCTCTTACCTTCGATTTCATGCCCAGTATTTACATTCGTAACGTAAACCATCTACGAAAGGGATGAGTATGGAATTCCAAATTGGTGATGTTGTGCAGCTAAAGTCAGGCGGCCCTTTGATGACAATAGCTTCTCAAGAAAGCGGCGGCGCTTGGAATTGTGTATGGTTTAACGAAAAAGATGGGGCTCACGAGCCGAAGATTTATATCTTCAAATCCCAAGTACTAAAAAAGAAGTAGAGACCTATGTACATCCCGCCGTGTGAGAAAAATCTGCGGGATGTATTTACTTCAGCTGTCGATTTGCGGGTCCCTCCGGGCCCACCATTTTTCTTAGTTTTCAAAGGTGTTTAGCGGTGATGTGGCTAACCTTTGTTCTCGTAATATTCCGATTTCTGGCGAACCTTAAACGATTGCCGCTTTGCCGCCGTTCATGAAACCACTAATGTGCGCGGATCGTCAGACGGGAATCGACAGCGTTGAAGATCAAACACTACATCGTCACTTACAAAAACAATCCGAAGCTCGAGACGTGCGTTGAAAGCATCTTGAACACACCAACGGAGCATGACCGATCCATCTATGTGATCGCCAATCACTCGCTCGATTGCTTGCCTGATCGCTATCCAGTCAAAATGCTGCGGAACGAGCTAAGGCCTGACTTTTCGACCGGCCACCTCGCCAGAAACTGGAACCAAGCTTTGATCAACGGCTTCGTCGATCTGAAATCACCGGATGCAGACCTCCTAATCCTTTCCCAGAACGACTGCGAATTCGAGACCGGCTACCTCGATGAATGCATCCGCCTCCACCAGACTTACGACCTGGTAACGTACGGAGAGGGCGATAACTGCATCAGCTATGCGCCCCGGGCTGTTGCCCGGGTTGGTCTGTGGGATGAGCGCTTCTGCAATATCGGCTACCAGGAAGCAGACTATCTCTTACGCGCCGCGATTTACCTGAGGGACAAGGCATCAATCAACGACGGCGCCAATCATAAGCGGCAGCACAACCCGATCGATACAGTCGAGAAAGTGACGAAGCGGCTACCGACCGGCTACGATCGCAAGGAAGAATCGCACATGGCATCGATGAGATATCATCGCCATACCCATGATCTCTTCCTCGCCAAATGGAAGCGGCCTCCGGGCGATTGGGCTGATGACTACCTATCAACCCAGCAGCATTTGCTTAATCACATCTACTACCCCTATTTCGAGGCGGATGTCGAAACCCTGGCTGAGCAAAATTACTTGGCTTTTCTGTAGGATCGCACAGCGGGTGAATTAATCATTTACTTCCCCGCCGTCGCTACAGATATAATCGCAGTAATATAATCTTCAATCTGACGAACACACTGCATTAGAGCATTTACAGCTCCTTGATCAAGTTTAGATTCTAGTATATTCCCGTCTCTTGAGTATGTAATGCTATCTTCAGTCATCATTCTGCTAATGGAAACCTTACCTCCATCACTTTTAATTGTACCGGTTATTTCAAACGGCCCCTTCATAGCATTGCCCTTCCGGCGGTTCGGACGGGTATAGTTTTCAGCTTCATGTGCTACAGTGTTTCTCGCATTTTTTTGCGCCGGGAACGCGATAACGAACGTCTTATTCCAAGCTTTGGGAGCCGTTATTTGACTTAGTGGCAAATGCGTAGATTCTTTCAGCTGTACATTGAACGCTGTTAAGGCGTCATCAAAATGTGAAATTGTCATAACGCTGTCTCGGAAAGCGATAGCAGTCCAACGCTGAAGGAGAGTTAACCGACTGCGCGCCGCGCCTAAGGCTATGCGGTCCTCGACCCCGCCTGCGGTCGCCCCTCCCCGGACAGGTGCACTAATTGCCTCAGCAAGCTGACGGCATTGGGCAATCAGGCTTTCTTTCAATTGGAATGCAGCCTCAAAATTTTTGTAATAATCCTCAATGTGGCGATGTAGGTCAGTTAGGTGACGCAACTCGTCATGTACGCTTTTGCCCAAGCCAGCTTGAAATACCCTTTCCATGACTCGCGCTTCGAACGGTAAAGATGAAGAAAAATCGGACATTCACTCTCCCTGAAGGCGACGCATCAACTAGCTAACTCTAATACAAAAAACGTCGATAAGAAAAGTCTTAAACAACACGGTTTAAGCACCCATGGGATAGCGGCCTTGTGATCTTTTAGAGCGCGATCAGCTCCGATCCAAGAGTGGGCAACGGGGAAAACTCAGCCATATCTTCTTCACGATCTCGAAGCTGATGAAGGAATGCGCGCGGGTCTGAAAAGTCCAAGTCAGCAAACTGCGGGAGCGCGAAACGCCACCACCGGCTCTCGAGCAATTCGCGGCATAACGCTTCATCGAAACGATATCGAACGTGGCGGGCCGGATTACCCGCGACAACCGAGTAGGGTTCAACACTCTTTGTCACGACTGATCCGGCAGCAATAACTGCCCCCGTCCCAATAGTAATGCCTCGACCAATCAGCGCGCCTTGGCCGATCCAGACGTCGTGCTCGATGACTGGAAAATCCGGCGTCTCATCGCTGTGTCTCACTGGCACCGGAACTCCAAAATCTTCCTGAGCGTCCCTGTAGGCCAGAATTTGCCGGTCGTAAAACATGGAAGACGTGGACAAACTTCGCATCGGATGCCATCCACCCATGAACTTAACGTCGTGAGCGATACAACAATATCGCCCTACGACGACGTCAGGAAACATTTCAGACCACGAATAGCTGAAGGAGCCCATGGAACAAAATCCACTGCCCACTATGAAAGTAGCATACGGCTCAATTCTCGCCGTTTCTCGCAGGAATATAATGTGCCCTTCCGATAACCGGCATTCCTGTTCATGATGTGTGTTGATACGCCGCTCACGTAAAAAAGCGATATGTCGGTTGGTTGCAACGAACTGACGCACGATACTCCCCTTGGGTTGCGCCTGTTTACAGCACGCTTAATCTGCTCTCACAAGTACGATTTTCAGACGCGTCGTATTTGCGGATCCTCCCACGATGTCCACGACCTTTGTCGTGCCGGAGATCGTACAAGTGGCGTAAAGCTGCTCCCCTTTTTTCAAGTGAAACGATCCACCTGCATGTCCAAATCCGGTGACCGGATTGATCCCATAGCGAAATGCTACCATCGCAGTGGACGGTCCTGCGACAATGGTGATGATGCCACTGGTCGCACCTGAAAAGTCGGCTAACTGAACGTTGACATCAACTTGATATTCCCCGGAGACGGGCGCCGTGAAGGTGCCATTGGATGCCAGTCCGCCGCCGAGGTTCAGTGTGATCGCAAGCGGATTAATCCCCGACGCGCTGCCATCACCGGTGATGTTAGACAACGTAGCCGAGGTGTACCCCTCGGATGAGGGAATGGCTTTAGCCGCACCGATGTTCCGAGTAACGACATTGCCCGCGTCAATTACCGTGTTGTTGCCAGTGTTATTATCCGCCCCCTGATCGAGAATGCCGCCGGATGTCATATTGACGTTTCCATATGCATCAATTCGGTTATCCGTGACATCGCATCCAGTCGTATTGTTCCTCAGGTTTACAGGTATCGCAGCTCCAGAAACGCCGTTGTCGCTCACTGTAGCGCGGCCAATCTTTGTTGTATCGGTGATAGAACCAACGACAATTCCATACGAGTTGTTTTGTCTTGAGACGCCATTTGCATCCGTCTCACCACTTATATGAATTCTGTTGCCTCTTGCTGCAGCATAATTGCAATTTAGGATGATCGAGACATATTGAAGGGCCGAATATAATTCCGCTTCTGATCGCAGGAAGAAGCAATCCTCGACGGAGGAAAAGTCCGAACCGTTCACACTATCCGCTCCTAAAGACACCCCAATCCTGGTGGTGTCGAAATGGACGCCTTTCGCAACATGGTATTGACCCGGCGACAAGGCGACAAATCCCTGCCGCATCGCCAATATCGAACCGCTGTTGATCCGGATAGCTTCAGTCGGACGACCTTCATTCTTAACTAGGATACCCAGTTCGCCCCAGGTGACATACGGATTGTTGAGGTCAACGGTGTTGCACCCATCAGAAAATTCAACCCCAACCTGAAGATCGTTGGCCGCAAGGGAGGAGCGCCCTCGTACATAAATAGAGTTGATGACACTACCGACTGCGCGCTTGATAACGCCGCCTTTACTCCACCCTTTGTTAGTTTCAACCCCGTACAGCCGCAAACGCTCGAAATGGAGAGACCTGACGAGATTATCAGCAATGTAGTCTGACCCGACAAAACGTAATCCGACGCCAACACCATCAGTTTCCGTGTAAAGCCCCAGCCCGTCGATACCAAACGTGTTGACGAAGCCAGAGGCTACAGCTGAGTTATCAATAACGAGCCCATCAGTTCCGCCCGAGAAGATAAGTCTTCCTGCTCCGGCGGCTCTCAGCGTTGCCATGTAGCCTGAAAGTGTCTTGCTCGACGCAAGCCGAACAGGAATATCAATAACGCCGTCAACGCCCTTGTCCTGTAGCTCTGCGAAGAACTGCGAAAATTTGGTATCCTCGTTTGTCCCATCTCCCAGGCAATAGAGGCTCACTTTCAGCGGGGAGCGAATAATTGTGACGACGGACGCAACCGTCGCTGCGGTAGCCGCCTGTGCGGCTTGCGATGCCGCGCCGATATTTGCAAGGGCCTGGTCTTTCTGAGTGCTTGTCAGGCTCTGTGCGGCGTCGTAGCGAACGCGGTTGCCAAGCGCTGTTGCCGTGGTCGCGGCAAAATTGGGGTCATTGCCCAGCGCCGCCGCCAGCTCGTTCAGCGTATCCATCGCAGCTGGAGAACTGTTCACGAGCGCGGTGATCGCGGCGGAAATGTCTGCTGGCGTGGCCTTCGCGGCCAACGCCGCAATCAGTCCCGTGACCGTCGACATCGGCTGCTCGCCGGTATGTGTCGTCCGATCCCGAAGCGCGGCGTCAGTGGCATTGGCCGTGGCGCCGTTGGCAATGCCGTTCAACTTCACCTTGTCAGCAGCAGTCATCAGCCCATTGTCAGCCGTCGTCGCCAGGTCCTCGGGCTGGACAGCGCTGTCTGCCTTGGCACCCTGCGCCGACGAAGCAAAAGCCGCTGCGTCCTCATCGGCCGCACTGCCCAGCTCCATGGCTTCGCGCAACGCTGTCTTCAGTACGCCGGTATCGCCAGCGAGGTCGTATAGAAATGCGTCCTTGCTCTGGACCTTGCTCATGCGGAAGCCTCCAGGGGCGTGTAGACATAGGCCCCGTTGCGATCGATCAGGTAAAGTTCGGTGGAACCGGTGCGCACGACCCAGCCCATGCCATCGGGCGGGCTTTCGGTTGGCGAGACAGGCGTCCAGGAATAGAGAGAGCCTAGCGAAACGCCGGGCCGGCCAAAATGCAGGGGCATGGCTCAATCGCCCTGCATTTCGACGCGCAGGCCGTCGGACCCATCAGGATAGCCATAGACGTCACAGGCTTCCGTGAAGCTCGCGGCATAAGGCTTCAACGCCGTCATGGTCATGAAGTGGAAACCCACATCAGCCGGCGCGCCATCCGGATCAGGCGCCACGGTGGGTGCAGTCGCCCCTGCCGAAACGCGACGAATATACAGCGTGCCGGTCTTGGGCAGGTTGACGAGAATGTTCAAAACGCCATCCGCAATCAGCGTCCATTGCGAGGCAGCACAGAGGACAGCACCGTCTTTCAGGGCCATGGGATATCCTTTCGCCGCCACTGATTGGCGGGTCCATCAAGGGTTAGAATGTTGGACGGCGTTACGCCGGCAGCGTCAGACTCTGCAGGCCGGTCAGCCCGGGGGCCGCTGGCTGTAGAGCTGCCGCTCGAACCGATCCTGCCGGTCGCGCAAATCGATCATCAGGTCGCGGGCACTATAGGTGTTGGCCTGCCCCTGTTTCAGTTCGTCGATCTGCTTCTGCATCTGTGCGCGCTGCTGGTCTTCGGACTGCCAGGCCCTCTCCAGCTCCGCGCGCGGCACCTGGTCCTTGCGGATAGTGTCGAGCTGCATGTTCACCTGGTTGAATTTGTCGATCAGGTCCGCACGGGAAACGACCCTGTTGTTTTCATAGGTCGCCTTGAAATCGGTGAAGGCGGCGACGGAAAGCGAGTTTGCAGTCGCTACGCGCAGATCCGTTTTCGTCTCGGCAACCGCTTCCTTGATCGGGCTGAGCGCCTGCGATCCGAGCGCAACGATGATCCCGAAACAGACCCCGGCCGCTGCCCAGATCACCGGCCACTGCGTCTTGCTGCTGCTGCGCAACTCGTTCGAGAGGGCGTTGATCGAGGATTGGACACTCTGGAAACCGGTGTTCATGTTCGACCGAAGATCGATGATATCCTTGCCTTGGTTCTCGACGCGCTCGCTCAGCCTCGCCCATGATGCCATCGGGTCGAACATATTGGTGCTGGCTGCCACGTCCTGCTCTCCTGTCGCCATCAGCCCCTAATTCCCCTGCAATGAATTGATCGTCGCCGCCTTGGCAGCATTCAAGGCCCAGCAATCCGCCAGAGCCTTCCTATCCTGGCCCCACAGCCGGTATTCATCATCCCGGTCGATACCGGCCGGGATGTATGTCACACTCTTGCAATCGGCCATTACGGCGGCCGATACGTTCGGCTTGCGGTCAGCGCTTGGTGGCGCCGATTGCGTTGAGAGCGTTTCGCACCCTCTCAGGGATAGCATCGCTGGCAGCAATGCAGGCAGCAACGCCAGGAGCACTCGATGTCGCATTCTTTTTTTTCCTTTCGTCCGCAAGCGCTGCTTCCAATCCAGCAACCTGCTCGACATGCGCGGCGATGGTGGTGATCAAGGCCGCATCGGCGGCGTTGATCTGCTTTTGCTGTGCCTCGACCTTGGCGATTTGCTTTAGATCAGCCCGGCGCTGCGCCTCGGCCCACTGCTGGCGGACTTCGACCCGACCCAATTCCTTTGCTGCATTGATCTTGCCGTCGACGATCTGCCAACCGACAAGCGGCACACGCAGACCTTCATAGCTGACGGCTGTTGCGCCCCACGCCAGCAGCGCGCCGACAATGAGGCCGATGACGATCGAGAGGCCGATCTTGATAGGGTCCGTAAGGCTACTGAACATTTGGCAGCCCACTGACGCAAAGCTCGGCTTCGCCAAGTCGCTGGGCATCGCCCATTTCCCGACGGATCACGAGGCCATTCACGACCTTGCCACCGGCCCGGTTCCAAGCCGTCTGCGCCTCGCATGCCTGACGGAACTTGCCCTGCGTAACCAGCCGCGCGGCAGTCGACCGGATTTGCCCTTCGGTTCCGAAATTGTAGGCTCCCGATATCATCGAGGCCTGGACACTATCCGGCGCTGTCAGGAAGCCTTTAACGCGCTTCGCGAGAGGCAGGTAATAATCGTAAAAGACGCGCTTCTTCAGCATGCTCTCGCATTGCTGCGGCGTGAAACTCATCCCTGCCCGGACAGGCTTGCCATCGACAACAGTCTCGCCATAACAGACGGTCCATACGCCGACGATATCCTGATAGGAGACGAGCCGAAGGCCCTCATACGGCTTGATCAGCCGATCGATCGCCATCTCCACGGCAGGTGGCGTCATCTGTTGTTCGACATAAGCCCGCTCGATCTGAGCGGGCGTCGTGGTCCCCGGCGAGAAGAATGCCACCCAGCCGCCGACAATAGCGGCCGCAAGGCTGGCGGCTACGGCGGCCTTTCCGCGCTTCGTTGCGGTGATCTTATTGATCGGCATTTTGATATCCTTTGGGAGGAGCGGAGAGGCTGCGCTGCGCGACCAGTCGCGCAATGGTGCTGGCCATGGTCGTGAGGCCGGAAAGGGCGGCAAATAGGCCTCGGGGAATGCTGACCCACTGGTCGATAATTGGCAGAGCGATCTCCATGCCAGCGAAAAAGCCGGCCAGGATGTTGAGCCGAATCGACCAAGCATGCTTCAGCAGCCGCCGCCATTCCGGGAGGAGGTCCATAATCGTTTCCTTATGTTCGTTAAAATCTAGCGGCTGTCCTGGCCGGCCTTGCCCTGCGGCTCACTCAGGCTGATCGAGGTGGTGTAACCAGACGAGCGGGAAAGCTCGTCCGTCACGCTCTTGATCGTGTAGGTTCCATCTACCCCCGCACGGAGGCCGGACAGAATGCATTTGCCGCCCGGCTGCGGCGTGGCGTCGCCGTTGATGACGATCGATCCCTCTGCCTTGTCGCGCGCCGCCTTCTTCGCACCTGCCTTCGCCCGCCGGCTGGCATGATCCTCCGACGAGGCGGAGAAACCGGATTGCAGATCTGCATCCACCGTGTCGCCGCTGGCATATTGCGCGGCCAGACGGGAGGCCTTGTCGAGATCGTAATAGGTCTCGACCTTCTGTTTGATGCGTGGCCGGTCCGTCACAGGAGCAAAGCCGGAGGCGGACAGAAGCATGCTCCGGGTGACGGTGAAGGCCGAAAGGTCAGCGCCCGTCACACCTTTGCCGTAGGGCACGAACACGGCGGACGTCCCGGAAATCCGAAAGATCGCCCCATGCTCTCGGGCCAACCGCTCTCCAAAGGCAATGAAGCTCTCCGCATCCATCGCCTCCCAGTCCAAACCCGTATCGGCGTAATCGGCATGGACCGAAACCGAGATGCCGGCGTCTTCACCCGCATCCTGGAGAACGGTTTTCAGAGGCTTGCCGTCCCAGTGCTTCTCCTTGCTCGCCTTCGCCTTGCCCTTCAGTGAGACCGACCGCGCGGTTACCGAGAGAACGGAACCGGCGCTGCGGCTGAGCGACCAGCTGGCGGTATCGACCTCCCCATCGAAGACGCGGATCGCCCCACCCTCGCGGCCAAGTTCGACATGAACCTTCTGCCCGGTCTCCGGCCAGCGCAGTGTGCCGCCGCGATCGTCCAGATCGAATTGCGCGGCATCCGCCGTCTTGTCGACACCCTTGGTGATGGAGGCCGAAAGCAGAACGGGCAGGAAGTTCTTCGTTACCACCCGCCCGTCGACCGAAACCAGAAAATGCGCCTTCGCCATCAGTCGAACAGCCCGGTTACCTTGCTATTGGTCGTATCGGTTGTGAGGGCATCCTTTACCGGCACGATCAGCACAGTGCCCCGTGGGATTTCAGCGCCCTTGCGAGCAAGATCCTGATTGAGCGACCAGACCTGTTCGCACGCACCGGATATCACCTCACGATAATGGCGGGCCAGGACGCCAGACAGGGTCAGCCCATCACGGGCAACGGTGATGGTTTCCGTCTCGCTCAAGACACCAGCTCCCATAAGGTCGAGAAATAGCTTTCACCGTCCGGCGCGTCGGCCTTCTTCAGTTCGATCTGCATTTCAAGCACCTGACCCACCCCCTTGGCGTTCAGATAGGTATGCCCTTCGGTGATCCGCGTGATCACAAACCAGCCCATCACCTCGCCATCGCCGCGCAGCACCAGCTGCGGCACCTGGTTTTTCAGCAGGGTTTGTAGCGTCTTCAGGTTTGATAACCCGCCGAGCTTGTCGGGAAACAGCCGACCGGCCAGCGTCATCTGCTCCGGCCCCTCGCCCATGGCTTCCAGCGGTGGACGCTCGCCAATGACAGGCTTGTCGACAAAATCCGCCGTCGTCTCGCGCGACACCCCATCAAGGTTGAACTTGAGATCGAAGGTCACGACACCGATTTGATAGAGCATCAGGGTTGATCCACGAACTGACCATTGGTCTGCTGTTGCAAGGCCTGCCCGGTGCTGCGCGGCATACCGCCGCCGGGATTGGCCATGAATGCCCCAAGGGCACCTGATATCCGCGACAGAAAGGCAGAGCCGATCGCGTTGCCGACAGCGCTGGCCTGGCTCTGCATGTTATCAGCCGCCGCCTTCCCCGCTGCGCCACCGCCCTCGACAATCTTTTCGGAAATCGCAGCCCCCACCTGAGGAAGCTTGTCCGGCCCGGCAAGAAAGCTGTCGAGCGACTGCTGCCGCGCCAGGTCGTCCGGATTGGTGACCGGCGCAGCCGCCGGCTTGCGAAAGTGATTATACTGGTTGCCGTAGACCGGGTGATTTTTGAAATCGTCCATGACGCTCGACTGCGTCCCAGCCCCAACGCGCGCTGTGGCATTCATATAGGCATCATTGACCTGAAACCACCAGGCATCCGGATTACGCGCACGGTAGGCGTCCTTATAGGTCTTCGCTTCCGTACGCCGCTGCTCTTCAGTCTTACCCTCCTGTGACTTCATCTGGTTGCGGGCAGATTCAATTGCCGAATTCAAATAGCCAAGCGTCGGGTTTGCCACCACAGCAACGCCGGAACCGACATTCTTCACGAACCGATCCCAGTTGTTCGACAGGTCCTGTATCTTTGCAGCGCTGTCGCCAACGACCTGATTGAAATCCCGGAGCGTCGAACCATCGACATTCTTCAGTTCGGCATTGAGCTTCTTCATTTCTTCGCGCTGGCTGATCAGGCCACGCACACCGGCCTGCATCTGCGCATCCGGAAACAGCAGAGACAGTTTCGACAGATCGCCCTTGGTCGCAACCGTGCTCATATCGAGCAGGACGTCGATCACGTCCCGGCCACTCTTGCGCGCCTTATCAAGCGCCTTCGGCAGATCGATCCCAAATTTCTTGAATTTCGCTGCGGTATCGGCCGAATACATCTTCTGCATGATGTTGGCGAGATTGGTCGCCGCCTCGCCAGATGTGCCTGTCTGGTTGCGCAGGACCTGCAACATCGCAACCATTTTCTCTAGGCCTTCGGTACCCTTGTAGCCCAAGGCAGCGAATGCAGGCAGGAGACTGGGCAACTCGCGGGCCATATCCTTCAATTCGAATTTGCCGGCCTTGCCGCCTGCCACAAGGATGTCGAAGGCATGCTGCATATCCTTGGCATTGATCTTCAGGGATCCCGCCAAGCTATCAGCGGACAGCGCCATATCGGAAACGGCGGCACCCGATGCCTGCGCCGTCGTCGTCACAGCAGGCAGAAATGCCATCGCCTCATCAAGGGTTCGCCCGGACGAGACAAGCGTCTCAAGCCCTTCCACCACGTCGCCGAAGGCCATATGCGCATCTGCCGCGACATCCTGCATCTTGCCGATGGTCGGCTGGATGGCATCGGCGCCCTTGTCGGCGTTGATGACAATCCGGTTGACCCGGCGCTCCAGCGAAGCAAAATCGGAATAAGCCTTGCCGGCTGCCACACCGACGGCGACGGCGGCAACCGTCCCGCGCGCAAGGATCGCATTGTGCCGTTCAGACCGCAGCGCTGCGGCTTCCTTCGCCTTCGCGGCGCGCGCCTCAAGCTCGGCCTGACGCTCGGTCAGAAGCCGTTCCATCGCCCGGTCTTTGTTGGACAGACGCAAGCCTTTGCTGGACAGCATATAATCCCGTTCTGCCTTTTGCAGACGGTTCATATTGCCGATCACGGCCGATGTCTTGGCACCGGTCTTATCGACCAGGTCGACCACCAGCGAGGCCTGCAGTTTGCTCAATGGACTATTCCCCAATCATGAAGGACGGCACGATATCGCGGTAAAGCTGAAACACAGCCTCCGCGTCCGGCCATTTCAGCCGCTTGATCACGACGGGATGCAGGCCGGTCAGCCGGGCGAGCATGCCGCGTGTTCCATCGACGCCGCCGGAATAGAAATCGTCGATATCCTGCTGTTCCGGCATCCGGAGCGTGATGGTCGATAGGATGACGCCATTCACCTTGGGCTTTTGCACCAGCGTGTAGGTCCGCGATCCCGCAAGATCGTCGTCATAGGCGACAACAGGATCACGCGCTTCGTCAGCCGAATTGTCACCTGCGTAAAGCTCGCCAGGCGATGTGGTAAAGGCGTCGAGGTCGATCATCGTAGCCTTGGGCGCTGCCACCGGCTCCGCTGCTACGGGTGCAGGCCCCGCAAGAGCCTGCCCCAAGGGATCGTCAACCGGTTTGCGGCTGCGGCGCGGCTCGACCATCATTCAACTCCCAGCGCTACGCGCACGGCCTGGGTTTCATCATTGCCGAACTGGCGCACGGTCGAGGTGAAGTAGTCCAGATAGAACCATTCCGTACCGTCGACCGTCAGCTGATAATGGGTCACTTCCGTGATGCCATGGTCGTGACCGAAGGCGCTGGCCCGATCGAAACTATCAGGGGTCAGCTTGCCAATGATGCCCTGAAGCACGGCCTTAGCCTGAAGGACCGCGCCGGTCTGCTTGTTGCGCAGCACGCCATAGGCGGTGAATTTCTGAGAGGCGCTGCTGCCGATCCCGAGATATTTGTAGGATGTCTCGGTAAAGCCGGCCAGTTTGAAGCTGGGCTCCAGCGCATTGAAGGCGCCGACGGTCCAGTTCACGCCCATGACGGCGCCGCCGCCAAGATGCGAAACAGCGGCGCGCTCGAGCGTCGGCAGGCCGAGGCTTTGCAGCTTGACGTGATTAGTGTCTTCCGGATCGGCATCACCGACGAAGATGTTGACCTGTTCGAGGATAAGCAGTTTTTCAGCCATGTGCGTGGTTCCTTAACTCGCCAGCGGTCAGGCGTTCTGTGCCGCCAAGATTTCGTCGATGGTGGCGTCGAGCGCCGCCGCATAGGGCCGGGAGGCAACGGTCAAGCGCTTGAAGACCGGTGCTTCTTCGAACTGCATATCCACATAGATGTGGCCGGCGCGCAGGTCGCTCGCATTGTTCTTGTCCGCGTCGAACCGCACCCGGAAACCGAGGATGTCGCCATTCGCCTGGCGGTTCTGGCAGATGGTCGAGATCGTATTGACGACAGACTGGATGGTCTGGGTGGTCAGATTGTAGCGGCCGAGATAGGACCGGACTGTACGCAGCACGGTGAGCTCGATGAAGTCGCGGCCACGGACCTTGTGATACTGGTCCCAGACGCTTTCCTCGGAGAGATTGTCCGTGCCGATGAAGACATAGCCGCCATCGGAGATCGAGAAGTCGTCGCCGCTCTCGCCCCGCACGATGATCCCGCCATGGGCGGCCAGAATCTGCTGGCCCTCGGTCGAGCCATCCGTGAGCGAAAACCGCAGGTTCTTTTCGACGCCGATGATGCCATAGACCGTCTGGTTCGCCACAGACTTGAACGGCGAGCCGTCATTTTCATAGTCGCGCCGCACGAACAGGCCGGCAACACGCGGGCTCATTGGCCGCAACACGCTGGCGCCGCTGCTGTCGGTCGCGTAGACGCCTCCGGAAACCGGGATGATCCGCATGCCGGCATGCTGCTCGACCCAGTCGGTAAATTCGTCGAGACCGGCAGGCCCGTCTGCAATCACCTGAGCAAGGATCTGGTTTGCTACCGTCGGAAGCGAGGTGAGGACAGGATTGGCGGCACCATCGGCATGAGCCTTGGTAAAGCCGGGGCAGATCAACAGGCGCGGGAAAACCCCGACATCCGGACCGGCGTCGAGGAATGCGAAGATCCCCGTCTTGGACACGGAACTGCCGGTGATATTGGCCATGGTGGCCGCATCGTCGACGCCTTCGGCTACGCGGACCACGACCAGGGTTGCCGCCGTCTGATAGCTGCCGAGCTGATCGTTGATCCCTTCGATCGCGTCGATGAAGCCGCCGTCCTGGTCGCACAGCGCCAGGATACTGGTGTCATTGCTATTGAGCGTGACGCATGTGTTCAATGGAAACGCGGCGTCGAACGCCCCCTGCTGTGCGCTGGCTGCTTTGTCGATCGGCATGCAGATGCCGACAACGCTCATCTGCGCCTTGGAGGCCGTCGTCGCCTCGTTGGCGCTTCGGTTGATGGTAATGCCAAATGTCGGGTCGGTCATGACCGAAGCTCCTGTTCATGAAAAGCCCCGGCCAATGGGCAAATACGGCCATAAAAAAAGCCGCCAGAGAGGCGGCCCGATAGGGTGATGATCAGAAGATCAAGAGGACATTTTCCACGTTCCGACAGGCTTGCCAGCGGCAATCCACTCGGTAATGGCAGAACGGACGGCAGACGCGATGCCATATGTATCGGTCGGGCGACTGGTATAATGCCCAGATAGATCGTTGCCATTGCTGTCGGTCATGACGATCTCCGCGACATAGACCCTCCGTTCATCAGTCTGATAAACGGCATTTAAGGTCTTCAAATTCAACGAAGTCATCCGATCCTCACCGCCTCATACCATTGACGGCTTGTATCGCCACAGCCGCCGCGCGTGACCCATTGCCCTGACAAAGCCGAACCCGACGCAGATTTCCCGGCGATGATATAAGAACCGGCATTGTTCTTATTGATGCAGGGGACAATCGTGGCATTACGGCTGATGGTGACACCGCACTCCACGAGAATTCGCTCACCCAAAGGGTAATCGGTCAGATTGGCGTCATTTCCGGAATAGACTTCCGCCGCCAGAAACCCGAGCGCATGATCATGTCCAGACGTATCGACCGTGCCGGTCGTACTGTTGGTGATCGCCCGGGCACTGCCGAGAGACAAGGACCGATCGCCGCTCAAATCGCCACCGCCTGTCAGGCCATTGCCAGCCGAAACCTTGCGACCGGTCGGCACGGTCGCTGCCGCAAGCGCCGAGAGCGCCGTTGAGACGGATGAAAGGGCATTGGATATCGCCGTCGTGACGAAAGACGTATTCGCAAGCCGCGCGTTATTGCTTCCGGCCGTCTGCGTCGGCGCTGTTGGGTTCCCCGTGAAAGACGGGCTGTTGATCGACGCCTTGTTCGTCAGGTCGGATGCCACCGATGCCGCGAAATTCTTGTCGCCGCCGATAGCGGCAAACAGTTTCGCCAATGTGTTCCCGTCGGCAACGACGCCGCCGAGAATGGTGCTTTTGATCGCCTGGACCCAACCCGTGGTCGGGATGATTTGCGAATTGTCATCGGCAGCCGGCGTCGGCGCTGTCGGTGTGCCGAACAGATTGGCACTGTCGAGCGGAGCGCGGGTATTGATGAGCGCCGTCAACCCGGTGACCGCATCCGCGTCACCAAGGGCTGCCTGCAATTCGGTGATCGTCGCGATTGCCCCTTCCGCATCGGACAGGAACTGCGAAAGGGCGGCTTTGACATGAGCCGTCGTCGCCACCGTCGCGTTGTTCACCGTCGCCGGCTGTGTCGGCGCTGTGGGGTTGCCGCTGAAAGCGGGGCTCTCGACAGCCGCCTTCAAGGCCAGCGCCGTCAGAATACTGGCGACATCCACATCGATGGCCGAAAGCGCCGAAACAAGCCGCGCAACATCATGCGCCATCGTGTTTTCGATGTTCGGCAGCGGGTAGTTCCGGTTGCCGGTTTCAAGATCAACGGTCATGGGTCAGCCTCAAAATGTCCAGGCGCGCAGGTCGGCAATGGCAGGACGTGCAGCCGGCGTGCCAGTCAGCGCCAGTTTCAATCGGCCGCCGTCTGGAGCCTCATGGCTGGCGATCTTGTAGGTGTATTCTACCCACCCATCATCCAGTGCCTCGGCTTTCGCCAGGGACGCCGCAGCAAATGTGCCGTCGTTGGCATCGGCCGAGACCGCCACTGTCGATCCGTTCGGCAACAGAGCGGAAAAAACCACGTCCAATTCGACACCGGCTCCCATGGTGAAGCTGCGACCGACATAATCACCCATCGCCCGCATCGTGCCAAAAATCACGGTGACATCCTTGTTGATGAGCGGCGAGACCTTGGATGTGCCTACCAACACTGCCGTGATGGTGACCGTCCCGGATGCAAAATAGTCCAGCTCCAGCGTCTGATCGACGGACACAGTATAGGTCGCATAGGTGGTTACGCCGCCTGAGACCTTCGGCACCTTCACCTGGAACACCACGGAACAGCTGCTTTCCGGCAGGATCACATCCGTCCGGATCAGGATGTCAGAGACATTGGCCACGACGAAATTGCCGATCGAAATGCTCTTGGTCGTCGGCGAGAACACGGCGGCCCGCATTTTGAAGCTGACATCGCTGGACGGATGCACCAACCAGCTCTCATTGTTCGAGCCGGAAAACCGGTCGCCGATCGTATATGGCTGCGATGTCACCCAAGCCTGCGCGCTCGAATCGAAATCACCGAGAGTGGCGATCCCGATAGAATGACTGGCGTCGTCAGTCCGCAGCTTAAAGGCCAAATACGTATCAGCCGGGTTATAGACCGGGCAATCGAGAAGTGCTTTCGTCCAATCACCCAAAACCACCGAATTCATATCCACGCGCTTCGTGGCAAAGACGGAATTGGTCGGAAATCCGTTCTCCATCTCGACGAAGTCGATGTCCACAGGCTTCGAGCGCGTGCCGATGGCGCAGAATTTCACATCCACCGACGTGATGTACCGGCCTTCGGTAAGGGCGTAGCTCTGCGCCTGCGGGTCGGAACTGTTATGGCCTCCGCTTTCGTGTTCGCTGGTGACTGTGACAGTCGAAAATCGTTCGATCACCGTCGTCGTCTGCAGCGTCGTGGTTTCCAGCCGCCCTTCCCCGCGAAACGTCGCCGAAGCCGAAAGACCCGCGCCACCGGTTGCCGCGATCGTCTTGGTTCCGGCCGAAACATTGGCAGGAATCTGGAACGAGCCGGTCGCGGTCCCGTTCACATCGGCGACGATACCGGCGGGGGTCACGTCCAGCCCATCGAATGTCAGGCTCGCCAGCGTCTCGCCGCCGCCCATGCCAGTGATTTCGAACCCGATATCGATCTGACGCAGATAGGCAATGACGGTGCTGGTCGTCGTGGATGACACTGTCGAGGAACGCACGCGGCTTTCGTTGCCGGAACCGAAGACCTGCGTGATCGCCGAAAGCGAAACCGTCTGGGTCTCTGTCCAATAATCTGTCGACGGGTCGATGGTGAGTTCGAATGGGACCGGATTGAAATTCTGATACGGGTTGATCTTTTCACAGGCCGTATACAGTTCCTGCGAAACGATCACTTCCTCGGTATAGTCCAGCAATCCCCAATCGGCCAACCGGACGGACCGCACATCGGCATCGATCGCGACCTGCATCGATCCGTCAAACACGGCAGCAGTCTGCGCCACACCGAAATCACGATAGGTATCGTCCCAGAGAGGGTCGGTGAACACCCCGAGGGTGGGACCAGCAGATCGTGCATTCGCATCGGACTTCAAGCGCTCGATCAACACCAGGTCGATCACTTCCGAAAGTCGGTCCTGCAAATAGTTGAGCCGCTTGTAGCCGATGGCCCGGGTCGCATCATTGGTGATGACAGGCGTGCCATACCAATCGTTCTTCACAGTGCAGAGCGACAATGCATCCTCAGGCTCGGACGGCGCGTGCGGATTGGCAAGCGACGGAATGCCCTTCAGATAAGAAAGCGAGCCATCCGACGATATCAGGATCCGGTCATAGCGCGGCAGCTTGTAGGAATACTCAATGAACATATCTGTGCCATCGACGCCACCGGACACGGTGATCGTCGTTGACGTGAAACTGTCGGGCACGACATCGGCATAATAGAGATACGTGACCTGATAACTCGATCCGGTTGCCGGCTCGGCGCCGCCGGGAGCCCAGCTCACACTGTCGCCAGATCGGATATAGTCGGTATCGACGACATAGGTGGTCGAAAGCTGCACGACGCTGAGAATGCTGACGACACCGGTGTCAGGCAAAGCATCAGCCGATCCACCGACACCCTTGGTCAGCGATACGGTCTTTTGCTTCGTGATCGTGACGCTTTCGATTGCCGCGATCGGGGGTCGACGCACCGAAACGGTGACCGTCCCCGTGCCGCCGCTGGCAAAGGTGTGGCCTTCAAGGCTCACGGAAGCAACGTCCGGCTCCTCCGTGACAGTCAGCCTGTTATCGCTGCCCCGGGTCACCTTCGTCCCTTGCACATTGCAGACGCCAGCACCGACAGAAAAGACCTGCGCATCACCTGTCTTGCCCAAGGCGGTAACTGCGCATCCACGCACAACGTAATTGCCGTGCGCATCATAGTCGTAGGTGCCGATCTGCTTTTGCACACCCGTCAGCGTCGGCGGCGCATCCTGAGAAATCACCACACCGTCGCGCAGCATCGCGTAGGCATAGAAATCGCCCTCGCCGCCATCCGTCGCCGTCGCCCAGGTGATCGCCATATTGGTGCGGACAGCACCTTCTTCACCATAGGCCTCCGTGCCCGACACCAGGCCATAGAAGATATCGTCATCAGCCGCCGTCAGTGGCGTCACCACGACACGCACGCCGAGCGATACGTCACCCGTCATCGATACGCCAGTGAGCGTCCGAGCATCGACGCTGCGGGGAGCGCCCTTCAGATAGATCGAACCCTGCGTGATCAGCACCGTTCCAGCGTCAGCATCGACCACGATATCGGCGCCGGACAGACGATCGCCATCAGAAGCGACCAGATCGCCGATTGCAGTGCGCTTCTTTTCCTCGATCGAGAATGCCTCATTGATATCGGCGGCCTGCGCAAAATCACCCTCGCCAAAATAGACTCGGTCAATGTCCGGCCGATCCGTGGATCGATCATGCACATTGGCCAGATCCGGGTAGGTCCCGGTATCGAAGACATTGGTTGTCATTGAAAAATCCTGTTAGCCGAGGCTCAGTGCCGGATTTGCGTAATGCACCGGCACGATCTGGATCGGATTGATGGTCAAGGTGACGGTAAACAGCTCACGGACCGTCTCGAAAAATCTGAGCGCGAAGTTGGTTTTGCCGACCTCGATGCCGGAACCGGTAATCACTTCCGACGGCTCCAGCCACGATTTGTATGGCTTGACCCCGTCGACAAGCTCCAATCCGTAGACAATGCCGATCTTGGCCGATGTCTGGCCGGCACCATTCCCGAAACGGGTACGCGCCTTATAGACGACGGTCACGTAGTCATCGCCCTCTTCGGTCTGGTTTTCGGCGGCCATGATGATCCTGCTATATCCGATCACCGCGCCGGCCGCCGTGTAGAAGACGAGATGCGCGACCTCTTGCAGCAACAACCAAGCCTTCATCGTCGTCGGAGACCCAGCCGCCGACCAGGGGATGGTGACTTGCGACCACGCAATGGCAGGCCAGCCACCATCCCCGAAGGCGGAAAGCGTATCATTCCAGCCAAACCGCTCCCATTCGTAGAAGGTCTCCTCGATGGCAATGGCATGGCTGCGGCCATGGCTCCATTTGACGGGATTGCCATCGATCCGCGCGCCGGATGAATCCCCCCAGAGCGCCGAACCCCATTTTCGACGGCTCCAGGACAGACCTCGGACATCATAGGCAAAATAGCCCCGGAAGAATTCCGAGCGCACCGGGTCCGACAGATCGGCCAGATACCAGGCATTATAGAGCCGCTGCACCTCGTCATCACCGGGCAACTCGCCCATAGCGATCTGATAGAGATGCCAGCGCCGACGGCCTTTCACCTGATCTTCGATTTGCGGGCCGTAATAGGCGATCCAGCGCAGCGCATCGAGAATGGCCTTCGGCGTTCCGCGAATGGCTTGCCAAGCCCTACCGCTATCGATCAGGTCTTCAGCCGTATCGAAGAAATCGGCAATCGGGCCAAGTCCGTATTCCTGAACGAGGTATGGCGCGACGGTGGCGTTCAGTGGACGTTGGTACCGGAACCCGCGAACGGCCTCGAGATCGGCGAGAGCCGCATCGAAAGGATCGGTCGCAACCGCCAGCGCCTCTTCCAGCACCGTCGAATTGCTTGGAACAAGCACCGCCGTCATTTCGAACGGCCCTTGTATGTCAGGGAGATTGTCCCGAACGTCGCGGCGGAATGGCTGTCAATGACCATATCGGCCGCTGGTGCATTGACGACAACCTTGGCGACACCCGACACCATCAGCTTGGCGATCAGCCAGGCTCGGTTCACGTCGAAGCCGAAGCCGCCTTCGCTATCCAACGCGCTGCGCAAACCCTCTTCCAAGCCATCGAACACGGCGGTTGGCGTATCGGGCAACAACCAGACATCCGCCACCACGTCGACCGTGGTCTTGGTACCGGAAACCACGGACACGATGTCGTTGACGCACCGCACGGCGGTCGAGGTGACCTTGGCAGACACCTGCGCCAGAAGCGCCGCAGACGGCGTGCCGCCCTCCGCCGTCGACAAGATCGCGACCTCCATTTCCGGACCACTTCCCGTTCGATAGACCGCGACGGCCTCGACCTCGGCCGAGACTGACCGGGCCTGATAGGCATACCATTCCTCAGACCCGGCCGTAGACGATCCCTGGTCGGCCAGCACGATCCGCTCACGCAGCTGCGCATCGGTTTCGTCGGTAAGCCGGGTGACGCCATGGTCGGCGGCGAGCGCGTCAAGATCGTTACCAGCAGCGAAGGCCAGCAGATTGGATTTCAGCACGTCATTGAAGGCGGCATAAAGAGCCGCCCGCTGATAGGCCTGAAACTCGATCTGAACCGCAATCGGCTCACCCTCCAGCGAGACGATGCCCGTGACATCAACGCCATAATTGTCCTGCGCCCACGCGACAAAGGCCGTGGCCATGGTCGTGATCATCGCCTCCGCATCGATGCTCTGCAGCATCTGCGGGGTCGGCAGCGTCGTCAGATCGACCATGATTTACCCTGCGATGATGGTGGAGGTCCCGTCGGAACCGAAAGAAAGAGAAACCTCGCCGGCCTCTGTGAGGTCGCCAAGATGTGCCCGAGGCCGGTAGGTGCCGCGAATGGTCCAGGTCGAGTTTCCCTTGCGGTCGAGCCCGTCCATGGTGACTTTCGTCGGCTTGAAACGTGGTTCGAACAGTTCGATTGCCAGAACCAAGGCCCAGCGAAACTTCAGGATCGTCTGCACATTGGCCGTCTGACCCAGAATGGTCGGGACGGGAGAACCGACATACTCCCGCAGAACCCGCTCGAAATACCGCGTCGTCAAGAGCTTGCCGATGGCGACAGCCACACTGTCCCAGCCAGACACCCACTTGCCAGTTGCCGGGTCCATGCCAAATTGCATGCTCATTCCGCGTAGACCTTCTCGGATGCCTCTACGATGGGCCAGAGACCAGCCGACGATCCGCTGGCAACCCGGACCCGATCGCCAAGACGGGCCACGCGCTTGCCGTCCGTTCCGGCGAGGTTGACCCGTTCGCCATGCAGTTCGGTCACATCGCCATTGCCGGTGAACCCGATCAATCCGGCCCCGAATGACGACAGGATGCGAGCATCGAGCGCCGAGGACGGCGCCCCGTTGGCATCCGAGAATGTCAGCGGTACAGCCACACCTTGGCGCATATCGCCGAACGGCGAAAGCATGATCATCTGCTGGCCTTTAGTCGGAGGCCGCCAGCTCTTCTCGGATCCAGCCACCTCAGACCATGGCCGCCAGGGGCTCAAGAATTCCGATCCTTCGGCACCCGCAAACTTCATCCGCATCCGGCGGCTATCGCCATCAACGGCATGGACGGTCCCGACCCGCTGCATGCCCTGCACGGCACGACGCAAGGCGGCAACCTCGGCCTTCATCTCGAGGATGATGTTGACCAGAACCTCATCGCTCATGCCTCTGGTGCCTCGATTTCGCCGGCAATATTGAGCGATACCGCGCTGGTCAGCACCTCTTTGCCATTGTCAGGCGTTCCAACGCCGATCAGGCCAGGAACCGGCTGGGTCACACCCAGCATCGCCTGCACGTCCTGCCATTTCGCAAGGTCAGCACCGGCATATAGCGAGGCCGTGAAAATCCGCGACAAATCGACATAATCCGTGCTGGCGGCCATCTTGTCCAAGCCAGCGGCAATAGCCGGCGGCACATCCTGCCCCAACGCTGGCTCCGCGATTGGCTCAAGCGTCACCTCGATGATCCGGGCCGCGTGCTTGCGCCCGCTTTCAGGATCGACCATGCGGACATCGCTGATCCGCCCGAAGCCGGCGATCAGGTCGCGCAAGATTTCGGCCCAAGCGTTATCCGGATCAGACAGGGCCAACCGCCATTGCCGATCAAGCAGGTTCAGGCTTGCCTCCAACGCCGCATCCGTGGTGCCGATCTCCAGCATGGAGACATTGCCCGACCCGCCATCCTCGTCCTGGACTGCGACCGTGACGGATTTTGCCACAGCCATCTGCAACTGCAGCGTCAAGCTGACGTCGGTCCGAAACAGACCGTCGCCTGTAGAAGGGCTGAGACTGTCCTCGACCGACACGGCAATGATGGGCGCCGGAGCATCATCCATGATCAGAGGCAGCGCCATGATCAAGCTGTCCTTCACGCGGTCCTCGGCGATAGTGCGCCCGAGAAGCGCTTCCGTCGCAGCGATCTGGATCAACTGACGAACGACACCCATGGTTACACCTCGGACAGCCAGAAAATCACGCCGGCACCAGCATCCTCGCCTGGCCGGACGATCTCAAAGACATCGCCATTCCCCCGCGAAACTCTGTCGCCTTGCTTGGGCAGCCACGAAAGAGCAGCGCGATCGAAGCTGACCGTCTTGGTGGCGGCGCCGACAGTCGCACGGCTGCGCACGACATCGCCGCCGCCCAGCGCCGTATCGTCGGGCATAGAATCGAACCGCGCCATGATGCCGACCTGTAAATCGCGGGACAGGTCACGGTCGGATTTCATCTTGCCCATCGTCATCGGGGTGATCGTCGCGGGCTCCCCAAGAAGCGACCGCGTCATTGATGGCAATGCGGCGCGAGCGGCGGCGATATCCATCGGTCAGGCCTTATTCAGACCGTTGGCGTCGGCCGCAGCTTTCGCAGCGGCGGCGGCCTCTTCATCGACTTTCGCCTTGGCAGCCGCTTCCTCGGCGGCCTCTTTATCGGCAGCATCCTGGTCAGCCTTGGCCTTGGCCGCAGCGGCGTCTTCAGCTGCCTTCTTGTCGACCGCGTCCTTCTCGGCCTGCGCCTTTGCTGCCGCCTCTTCAGCGGCTCGCTTTTCGGTAGCTTCTTTCTCGGCTTGGGCTTTCGCCGCAGCATCTGCCTGAGCAGCTTTTTCCTCAGCGGAAAGAACCCGCTCGAATACCAGGTCGAGTGCCGTCAAGCGTTCAAGATCCTCGTCATCGAGCGCAGGGTCTGGCGTCAACGTCTCGGTTCTATTTGGACGGATGGTGCAATGACCGCCGCGCACGCGGATGGCCTGTGCACGAAACCCATTGTTCGTCACATCATAGGAGGCCATGATCGGTCCTTTCGAAACGACATAAGAGTGGAGAGGGAACGGCGGGACATCCGCCGTTCATGCCTTGACCGAGGTGCGCTTAAAGCGTGGCGCGCCGCAGAACCTGCGGCTGAACGCACATGTAGAGCGGATAGGAGTAGAGTTCGCCCTTCGTCCAGGCCTCGCGGTCTTTGTCAATGATATTCATAGCGTAGACATCCTGGCCCTTGGTATTGACGAAAGGCATGAATTCATCGGCAGGCGAGACGAACTTCTTGAAGACATTGCTTGCGCCGACCGGGAAAATGCTTGCTTCATCCGTCGGAATGGCGACCGTCGAATTATCGTCCGTGCCGCGATAATTGTGCCAGGTCACACCGCCAAAGGTGAAGGCCTGGAACGCAATGTTCTGACGCAGATCAGCAGCGGCAGCCCAGTTTTCATAGGTCCGGATAACCTTCGGATGGTTCACGAGAGTGTCATAGAACTCGTCGCCCGCAAGAGCATGAACGCTGGTCGCCGTCGTAAACGCCCCTTTGGCGGAACGCGCCATGCTCCGGGTCAATTCATGGAGCTTGCCACGAACGTCAGTGGTGTCGACATCGAGAGCGAGATCAATGGCCGCAGGCTCGGCAATATCGAATTCATCGAAGTAGTCGTAGATGACCGACGTGCCATTCGCGTCCAGCAGTTTGCCCTGCAACGCACCGAGGCGATGATATTCGTGGGTCAAGTCCATGTTTGTCCGCACGGTCGCCATGCGCTCGGCATATTCGGTCTGCACGACCTTCAGCTCGCTTTCCGTCCCGAAAGCGCGGAAGCCCGCAACTTCGGAAGCGTAAAGGGTGAAACCATCGGCCAGACGGACAGACCGAAAATCTCGGACATTGCCTACGTCAGGCGTGGACTGGCGCGGCGGAGCGCCATCCGGGGACGTCGGGATCAGGCTGAGAGTGTCCCCCTTCTTTTCGACGGCGATCTTGCGGAGATAGACGCCCTTTTCCTCGAAAATGCCGAGTGATCCCAGCAACTGAGGCACGTATTCGACTTCCTTCACCGCAGCGGAAAGCTCCACCATGCTGAAGGCATCGTCCCTGAAAATGTCCATGGATGCCATGGTATTGCTCCTTATCGCGCGATGATGCCGAGAGCCGCAAGCGCGGTGATCCCAGCGGTTTTCTGGTTGTCGGTCGCACCACTGAACCAATTCAGCAGCGGCGATTTGACCTGGCAGTGACGGCGCAACACAGTTGCCTCGTCTTCGCCGGTCAGCGGATAGATCAGAATGCCGGCAACCGTCTGGCTGCCGTCACTGTTGGCGGGGTTGTAGATTGCGTATTTCCCGGATGCCGTGATCTTGCCCAGCACAGTGTTTGCGGGCAGCGTCACGTCGACGCCAGCCGTAACAACGACGACGTCGCGGCTGTAAAAATGATCACCTTCCTGAATGATGCAGGAACCTGGGCCGAGCTTTTCGGTCAGTACGGTCATGGGTTATGCTCCCTTCCGGCCGACGCCGGCTTTCGCGATGGCATCCTTCCAGGATGCGCCGACACTTTCCTTAGCCGGCGCCTGCGAAGCACCCGGCATGGCGAGATTGGCAGCGGCGAGACGCTGCTGTTCATAAGAGGCGTTCGGCTGGCCAGCCGGAGCGGAAGCCGTCGTCGCTGCCGTGGGCGTCGCCGGGGCGGCTGCAACAGCGCCGGCTACATTGGTCGTGATGAAAGCCACGACCTGCTCAGCCATCATGCCAGGAGCCGATTTTGCCAGATCGAGAGCGGCGGCCATGCGGTTGCCGTCACCCTTGATGCCTTCCGCCGACAGGATCGTGGTGATCCGGTCCATGGCGGCCTGAACGCCGTCGCCACCACCCTGAACGGCGGCAGCGACGGCGGCGATTGTACCGGTCGCGGACGCCGCGCCGGGCACTGTCTGGTTTGCAGACATGTCACCTCCAGTGGTTGATGCCTCGGGGTTAAGAGGCGCTTCAGAAAGGGACGCTGATGCGTCCGGCTCACCCTCGTCGAGGGCATGGAAATGCGGGTCCGGAGAAACCATCCCCCGGATCGCGGCAATCAAACTTGTCATGGGATCAACTCCGGTTAACTTCCTTCACGAAGGCATCGAATGCCTCGATCGGATCGCCGATGGCGTCGACAAGCCCCATCGCAAGGGCCTGTTTGGCGTCATAGACATCGGCCTCCGTGGCCAGTGCCTTTGCCTTCGTGATCCGGTTCTTACGGCCCTTCGCGACGGTTTCGGCGAATTTGTCGCGCATCTGGTCGGCCTGCGCCTGCCAGCGGCCCGCAACATCGGCCGACAAAGGCTCGTAAGGGTTGCCATCCGCCTTTTTCTTGCCGGACCGGATGATGGTGACCTTGATGCCGTCCTGGTCGAGCGCCTGCGAATAATCGGCATGCATGATGATGACGCCGATAGACCCGGCGCCGCCGAATTCCGGCATGACAATGCCCCGGGCCTGCGATGCTTGAAGATATCCCGCCGAATAAGCAAAATCCGTCAGGATCGACAGCGTCGGCTTTTCCCGCGACAAAGCCTGAATGGCAGCGGCGGTTTCAAAGCCGCCGTTCACCTCCCCACCAAAACTATCGACTTCGAACACCACGCCTTTAACGCCCGCATATTTGCGCGCCGCCGAGATCTGGGCTTGCAAGCCCTGATAGGACGTCTCACCCGAAGCTGATCCGATCCACCCGCCCTTATGAACGAGGCTTCCCTCGATCGGAATGATTGCAACATTGTCGATCATGTCGAACGGCAGCATGTTGGCGCGCTGATAGGCCCGCTCCAGACGATTGCCGACCTTTCCCGCCAAAGGCCGTCCGTTGCCGAAGGCGACATGATCCGTTGCACCGGCCGGGTTGGCGATTACGACCGTATCGCCGGCGATCCGGCTTCCCATACCCTGCAGGAACGCTTCCGCCTTGCGCGGATCGTAGAGCAGCGGGGTATTGAACACCCGCTGCGCGACATGGCCGTAGCGAAAACTCATGATCTATCCTCTAATACCGCAGGGACCAGCGGCGATTTGGCCGGCGACCAGTCGTCTTTTGCTGGCAGGCGGCGGCAAGCCGGTTCAATTCCTCATTGAGCGCCGACATATTTGCCGCCGAAAACACCACCTGATCGCGGGTGACTGGCGACTGAATCGAAATCTGGCTGACCTGCTCGCCCGCTAGGATCTTCAGCTTCACCGAATAGAGCGCCTGGAACAGCGCGCATGGATCGTCCTGGTCGACCTCGGCGCCATTGATCGTAACCATCGCCATCAGGCACCCGCCGTCTGTTCTTGGCTACCAGTCTTTTCCTGGCTGCCATCCTGCTCGCCAGATGCAGCAGGATCGCTGGGCAGGCCGCGCTCGAACGGCGATGGCAGGCCCGCCTCTTTGTAACGGTTGTGCCACCAGACGCGATCTTCGAAGACCTCTTCGGCATCGGAACCGAGTTCGCCAGTTTCGGCTGTGAGCATACCAGTACCGTTGGCAATCCTCTCGCTCGATGCCTTCGCCCGCTTCAAATCGTCCGCTGTCGGTTTGGCTGGGCCGTTGCAAAGCGCCCATTGCACCGCATCGCGGTTGGCCCGGTAGACCTCGAGGCCGCCCTTGAAGGGGATACGGCCCTCTTCGATCATTTCGTCCAGCCAGCTCCCGTAAGGCACAAGCACATGCTGGGCGGCGATCCTCTGTGTCCGGCGCTGGGCAATAGGCCAAAGCGCCGAATTCTCCATCATCGTCGAGGCATAGGTGGCAGCCGTGTAATCCAACGTATACCCGCCGTAGCTCATACCGAGCCCACGCGCCGTCTCTCGATGCAATGCCGCCATGAAATCCTTGTAATAGGAACCGGGCGCGGTGATGTTTTTGAACTCAAGGTCCTCGCCAGGCGCCAGATGAGAAACACCGGCCCCCGCCCCCATCCGGATTTCAGATTCGGCGGCCCGATCCATCTGCGCGCGGAAATAATCGACGACATCCTGCGCCATATCCTTGGCACCGTCCAAGGGGCTATCTCTGAGGCTTTCCAGCGCCTCGAACACTTCAGCGCTCGGCTTGTCACTCTTCAAAACCGCCGAATAGATGGTCTGCATGAACATGACCTGCGCGGTGGCGTCATCGGTGTTTTCGGCCATCAGGTATTTTCGGAACGTCGGTACCAGCACGGAAATGCCGCGCACATCCTCCGCCGAAAACGGATCGAAGGCATGCAGCACGAGCTGCCGGCCATCGGCATCCGCTGCGGCATAATCCACCGTCGTCTCGAAACCGTCGCGTCGTTCCTTGAACCGATAGACCTGCGGACGGCCATAAGCATCATGGAAGATACCCTGATAAAGACCGACCATCTCATTGGTATCCTGCACCAACTTCTGCGGCGACAGTATCAACATCTTGGTGCCGGTCCGGCATCCCGGCAGGCGCTGATTGCTCGGCAGATAGGAGACGACGCCGGTGCTCTCACCGAAGGCCAGCCAGTTGCGCATGCCGACATCGGTTTGCTGCGGGATAGTCAGCTTCGCACGAAAATCGCATTCACGCGGGTTCCAACTCCAAGTTTTCCATTCGGCCTTGACCAACCGGGTCCAGGCAATCGCCTCCAACTGGTCATAACCGAAACGGGTCAGATCCGGCTTCGGGTTGAGCTGCAACTCGACCCCGATCGTGTCGGCGAGGATCTGATCGGTTGCACCGCGCAGACGGCCGGAATTCTGCAACATATCCATGGCAAGGCCAGCCGCCCGCCACCAGATGCGGCGCACTTCGTCGCGATGCTCGCGCAGGGACGCCGGACGGGACGCGATGACGCCGGACTGACTGTCGCGCATATATGCGGACGAGGCGCGCCCGTTGCGGGGCGCACCCGTGGGGCGTACAGCCGGCACGCTCACGCTGCCAGCCTTCACCCTCACCCGTGGCTTTTCCGTCATTTGCGATTCTTCCACCTGTTTCCAGTCGGTTTTTCTGGCTTCGTCTTTTCCAGTACCGGCGCAGCTGGAGCACTGACCAACGTTCTGGACGGCTCGACTGGCCGCTCCTCATGCAAAACCTTATGGCTGACCGAAGACAGCAGATCCGGAATGATTTCCGGCTCCAGCATTGCCCGCAGCCTCGCCCAATCGTCTTTGCTCAATTTCGAAAGGCCAAGATGTTCGGCCATAGCCATCGCATAGATGCGGCAGTCGAGAAAATGGTTATGCTCTCGCCGCTTCTTCCACTCCTCGTGGAGCTTGCCCTTCACCAATGCCTGGTGGAAATATTCCCCGGTGATCTGCTGGAAATATTCCTCGCCGAGTTCCTTATGGAAATGGCAATAGCCGGACGGGTCCTGCGCCTCTCCAGCCGCAAGACCGATCTTGTGCAAATTGCCGTAAAACTCTGCCTTCAACGCCCATGTGCCGACCGGCCAGGACATGGCCGAACCGAACCGCTTGCGTCTGCCCCGCTTCGTGACAGTCTTGCGCGACGGCATGCCGATCGCTGGCAGGCCTCGGCCCGGCTGGCCTTTCGTGGCATAGGCATTCGGATGACGACGACACCATTCCATAACCTGGTTGGTGCGCCAGCCTGCATCGACGGCCAAGGCATCGATCTTACGCAGCACCCCGGACGCATCCGGAAATTCCTGCGAAACGAATTCCTCAAACAGCAGCCAGGCTCCGGCCTGAGGATTGTCCGTCGCGCCCTCAAAGAACTCGGCGAAGACGTTCCAATTCTGCCGATCTTCTCCGAAGGCAACACCTTCGCAATAGATGCCATAGCCTTGGACGTCTGCACCGGCCACAAACAGCAGTCCGCCAGGAGGGATGACGCCGGGCTTGTAATCCTCGCGCCGCTCCATCAGCCGTTTGTGGTCCGGTGCATTCCCTTTCATCTGATAGGGCTTGGCCAAAATCAGATTGTGGTAATCCTTCGCGCCGGCCTCGCCCTTCGCTTCGTAGCTGATTTTGTCCTCGGCAATCGCCTCATAGGACATCATCAACGACATGAAGGCGTCGACATGAAATCCGGGATGGCGATCCGGCCCTGACGACGCAGGAATATACCGCCCTTCCCGGACAGCTGATACCCTCTCCATCTCCGAAATATGATGGCCACACCGGGTGCAGCGCATCACAGATTTGTGTGGCTGACCCCGGTTGATCAGAAAGTTCTGATCCTCCTGGACCTGCTCGAAAGCGCATTCTGGGCACTTGATGTGCCAGAAACGCTGGTCTGATCGCCGGAACGACCTGTCTATCCGGCAATGGCCCGGCCCCTCGCCCAGCGCATCGCCGCTGTCCAACTCTGGGGTGGACAGCTCGAAAATCTTATAAGTCTTCTGCCGGCGAAACGCCGTGAAGCGACCGAAGAACAGGTTTTCCGGATCAGCGCCATTCGGCAGCATGTTCCATTTGGACACCTCGTCCTTCACGCCGAAGCGCGCCGTCTTAGCCGACAGATCCATGACAGTGTTGGCATTGGCCAGGTAGATCGCACCACCGGCGAACTTCTTTTCGTAGGTGGTCGACCCGACGCCGGACCGGCTGGTCGCAGGGTAGATCGTCTCCTTACCTGTCCGCTTCTGCCACTCGTCGATCAACGGCTGCAGCTTGCCGGAGTTGATATCCTGCAACGCATCGATTCCCGGAACGCCATAGAGCGCGTTGTCCGGGCAGTTCTCGGCGATGTACATCATCCAAGACAGCGCCAGGATGGACACGCCGGTTTGCTGCGACTTTCGAACCGAAACCAGATTGCACGGGTGCTCCTGGCTCAAACACTGCGCGATCTCGACCAGATAGGGCGCGTCGGCTGCAGACCAGAGTTCGCCTTTCTTAGGGCCGTCGACCAGCACGACGTTCTGCGCCAACCACCGATCGAAAGACACCGGAGGCGTCGGACGAATGGTCGATGCTGCCGCCGATGCAACGCAGCGCAGCGCACCAGGATGAACCGTCACCCTTCCTCATCCTCGATCAACGGATCACCATCAGGCGCCTGGCTGGCAATCGCTTCAAGCTTGTCCGCCATCTCGTTGCCGATCTCAAATGCGATCTGCCGCAACGCGACCCGAACACCATGAACGCCCTCTTTCGAAACAGCGAGCGCGATATCGTCGGCCCTGTTCGGTAGGCGGCGGATGATGGCCTGCAGCTCTGCACCGATGGCACGAACCGCCGCATCGACGCTGTCTTTGCGGACCAACTGGCCGCACTCCTCCTGCCGCCGCAATTTCTCGCGTCCGACGGCCAGCCATTCCTTTTGCCGCCGCGCCTCATCGAAGCTCTCGCTCTGCGGCAAAAGTGGACCGGATGCGGGCGGCCTGTCGTCGGCGCCAATCTGCCGGATTGGCGCCGAGGCCTTCGCCGGGTTAATATGCCGCGCCCGGTAATGGTCGTAATGGGCAAGCGACAACCGCATGACTTGGCCTTGTGGCCCGCGCTCGACCGGCGTGTCTGGCTGGCTTTCCAGCATCTTCTTGACGGCCTTGGAAATCGCAGCCTTCGAGACGCCGTCTCTCACCGCAATTTCGGTGATTGACCACATCACATCAGACATCGACTACCGTCACCTTTCAACCGTCAACCCGGTCAACCACGCCGTTAACCCCGTCAACCGCGTTAACCCAATATTTTGACCACTCCGACTGACAGAAACCCGGGCACAAGTCTGTTCGTGGGCTGGTCGCCGCTGGGTACGGTCCCTTGACCAGGGGGGGTGTGGCATTTCTGCACCATGGTCGGCTTTGGGGTCGAAATCGTTGTTAAAAACAACGTTTTCAACATCCAAGCCATTGATATCATTCAAAAAATCCGGGGATCAGATATCGGATCTCATGCATCACCCTCGTCGGCAGGTCGGTGTCGACGGTCTCGGTGAAGACCTTGGCACTTGCACCCGTCACCATCTCGGCCGGAATGATCACCCCAGAGTTTTGAAGCTCGATCGGGTTTCGACCTTTTCCCGCCCGGCGGAAGACGTGGCCGTGAAGCGATGATGCATTCACCCGGCCAGGGAAACGCCCGCCCTTCATGAACGTGCCAGCGAAGAGCGTGCGCTTGCCGAATGGCGCTGCGGTCACACCAGCCTTGGTTTCCCGGGCCTTGAAGTATTTCAGGGCAATGTCGCCGCCGCGCGCCGTGATCGTGTAATTGAACGACGCATCGGTAAACGAGACGATCTCGCCGGTCTCCCGACTGATGCCTGTTCCCGTTGCCTTGCCGACCTTCAAAGCCTTCTTAATCGTGCGGTATGGCAAGCCGGTCTGCTTTGCCAGCGTCCGCGTCACCTGAGTGAGCGCCTTATCGCCGGTATGGTTCACGGCCCGCTGCAGGACGATCCTCTTCTGCGGACCATCGAGCCGCATCATCGCGTTTTCCAGCCGCTTCAGGCCGGAAACGTCGCCCCAATGCAATGTCAGGTCAGCCATTGCGCGCGTGCTCCGAATTGGTTTAGGCGATCGCTGGGCCGCTTGAGGATGTTCGGTCGTAATAGTCGGCTGCTATCCCAGGACAGCACCGAACATCATCGCCTCTCACTGAAAGCCGCCATTACAGCAGCGAGTTCATGGTCGCCTCCATCGGCTGGAAATGCGAAACCCGCCGAGCGTTTCCGCCAGCGGGTTTTTCTTATCTTTTTCAGTGTGTTCAACCTATGTCAAATATTGGTCGCCCGTCAATTGACCGCAATTGCGATTATTCGCCAGTCTTTTCAAATACCTATGCAATTTCGATGGATTTTTCTTCATGCGCCCATGGTTCAAGATCTGGCTCGAAGGGCATAATCTCGTGGCCAAGCAAATCAGTTAGGTCTGCCGCCAGGATCATGAGAGCGGATTGCCATTGCTGCCATTCCATGCGGTCGAGGATTGCGCCACGGATCGAAGATGCCAACTGGTATTTGCGATAGGCGCCACGGCGCGGCTTGCGGGTGCGGCGATCAAAGCCGTCCGTCTCAATGGTATATGACCGGCCAAAGGCATCCTTGGATGTCTTCTGGCAGAACCAACGCGGGTTATTGTCCTTATCCGCCACCATGGCTTCGCGCGGCCTAGTAGCACGCCAGTCCGGCCCCCGGTTCAACAACGCACATGTCGTCACCAGGGCGGCAACATGGCGGCCGGCCAACCTGTCGCCCTTGATCATCACTTCCGCCCGCACACGTTCGACCTCCGCCGCGATCAGGCCATGATCATCAGCCCATTCCGGGAACGGGTTCCAGCCCTCTGGGATGTCGAGTGCAACAAACGACAGCTGTCGAACCGCGTCCCCCGCCCGGACCGCATCCGAATGCGGCAGACCGTCCTCAATGAAGTCAGGGATCACGCCATAGCCGTTCGGGCTACGGTCGATCATCGTGCCCAATTCGGCAAATGAGCCCACCATGCCCCATGCAGACGCAATCGAAGCGAGGCTGCCGTCTGATCCAGACCCAACCTTGCAAAGCTCTTTGGTGAAAGCCCAATTCAGAAAGGCTTCAATCGTGATTTTCTTCATGAGATACACCTTCTGACAGTTTTGACAGTTTACCTGACAGTTCTTTGACAGTTATCATTATATATTACAATAACTTAGACAGTTTTGACAGTTATTTCACCTACACATATAGAGAAAATTCGACACAGACCTCCCGACCTCCCCAAACCCTTATACGTATAGGGCCGAAAAACTGTCGGAACTGTCAGGATTTGTTGATTTCGTTGGGAAATTTCGGCTTAAACTGTCGGTGAAACTATCTGACCAACTGTCAGAACTGTCAGATTTCAGACAGTTATCAGCACTGGCAAGATCTGCGCAGGGGTTCCGGGGAAACGGCGCATGGAAGAGGCGAAGAACGATCTGTGATGGATGGCCGCGCCAAAAGCAACGATAATCGTCAGCGCGCATCAAAATGGCCCGCCATAGCTCTCTGGCCCGCTCGGAAACGGCTCTTCATGATAGCGCGCTGGCGGCCCGCTCTGCGGCACGTCTGGCACATTCGCTAGGGAAATACCGCGATAAAGAACGATCCCAGACGTCCGGTCCTTGGCAAACTTCTTGCCCATTTCCCGCCCAAACGCAGTCACGTTCATGGGCTTGCCGCCTTGGTCGATGGTGAAATCGCAATAGGCCTGATACAGCACCTTGCCTTCGACAGGATCTGCGCTCTCATTTTTGACCACACACCGCGCCACGAAGGCAGCCGTGCGGTCCATGTCATCGCGATATTGCTGTGTGGCGACTTTGACGGCCTCAGGAATGACCAGCCCTTCCCGCAGATAGATGAAAACGCCTTCGATCAGCCAGTTCAGAATACCCGAATGTTCTGGCACGAACGACTGCACAACCTCTTCGAAGTCGCGCCGGTCCTCGACAGCAATCTGGCGCGGCCAATGGACAACAGCCATTCGCCGCCAGATACCATCATCCGTACCGCTGATCTTCGGATAGCCGTTCCCACTCATCATCGCGATGAACAACGGCTGGAAATCCATATATCCGGAAAACAGATCGCGCGCCGTGACGGTTTCCCCGCCTGTCAGTTCCTTCACCAGGTTCTCGCGCAGATCCTCACCCTCGGGCAACTCCTTCACTCGCAACAACCGTTTTCCATACAGGCGGGCAACATCAGGGCTAGCACTTCCGGACGACCCGCCCTCACCGATCAAGCTGCTCGATGGCAGTGTCACCGAGGCATCGCCGATGATCCGGCAGAGCGTTTCCATGTAGACCGACTTGCCATTGGCGCCGTTTCCGTAATGGAAGAACAGATATTGCACCGATACGCCGAGCAAACTGAGACCAGAACTAACCTGGACCAAGCGCCGGACCGATTCATCCGGTAATTTGCTATTGAGAAACGCATCCCATTGAGGGCATTTCGCCTTCGGATCATAGCGAACCGGGACGACATGCGTGATCAAGTCCTTGCGTCGATGGCCTGGAATGACCACGAGCTTGGCGTCGGTGCACACCTGCAGGTATTCCGGCGCATCAGGCGTCTCCTCGACACTCTTGTGGCGCGCATTCTTCTTCCGGGTCATGGTCCGCTCGAACCGCAATGTGGCGTTCTTCACCGCGACCATCCACTTGTCGGCGTTGAAATCGTCAGGCGATTTCATGATGTGCGGCGAGAGGCATTCCAGCATGGCATTCAGCCGGGCAACGTTTTTCGAGGTGACGGCATGGTTCAGCCGCTTCGCGACCCGCTTTCCATGAGACTCTGACGCAGCCTGCGCCGCCGATACCAGCTTACGCTCCTCGGCATCACGCTCGCTCTCTTTCTTGGCCAGTGCATCCTTAGCGCTATCGATCAGGAACTGCTCAAATTCGTTCGGCTTGATATATTTGATTTCCGCAGCGATCCGGCTACCGAGGCGCTGCGCAATGGCCATTGCTTTGGGCTTACCATTGGCAACATCCCAGTGGCTGCCAGTCCAAACCGCATAGAGCGGCGTTTTCGCCTTCTCTTGCGCGATGACGGTCATATCGTCGCCAAAGTGCAACCGCAGGCGCGTAGCATTATCGGTGTCGGAATGGTCCAGCTCCGCGCAGAATTCAACGACAGCGTCATCAGGATCGCTATCACCAGCCAAAGCGGCAGGGGCATCACCCAAAGGGTCTTCAGGGGTTTCGGGGTTTGGCGCATAACCCTGACGCTGGGCAGCCGCCATCTGCAAGATCTGATGAACTTCCTGAGGCAGATCCGGCTTTTTGGGATCAGTCATTCTCATCGCACTCCAAAAAGGCGGGCAACTCTCTACCCGAGAGGGCCCAGTGCCTAACGCCATCAGCGAAGGCATCCGAAAAATCCGTGCCTTCCGGCGGGTAGACGATCTGGATGTCGAGCCCGGGCCGCTCCAGCCGCGCGGCCATGCGGGCGAGGCAGGCGGCGGTCTGGACCGGCTCGCTATCGCCATCGGCCAGCACCAGCAGCGTTTTCACATGCGCCGGCACCTGCATGGCATCATCGGGCGCCTGATCCGGCTTCGGAACCGGCCCCTGCACTTTCACGGATCGGGCGCGGCCGAGCTTGTCGAGCGTCTTGAGCGTTGGGTGAACGAAATCCGAGGCCGGATCACGCGGCCCCGCCAGATTGCCGATATCGCCGGCGGCCAGATAGAAGGTATCGTCGCGCCAGCCTTCCGGCCCGGCCCACGCTGCGGGGTTTTCAATCCCCTCGCCTACAACCCAGCGATCGGCATCAGGGCTGCCGAAGACAGGCAGGAACGACCCCCGCTTGGCGCCGTGCATTTTCTTCGACGATAGGGGTTTGCCTTCGGCATCGATCAGCATCGGCCGGAATTTCGGCTTGTTGGTCAGATCGATCCAGATCTGTTGGCTGCCGGTGATCCGCCCCTCGAGATTGACGAAGGGCACCGACAGCGCCGGTCCGACATAAAGAGACACAGGCCTGCGAAACTCGTCCTCACCATGGTAATAGGTGGCACGAGGCAGATAACGGATATGGTCGAACACGCCATCATGCGGCCAGAAGCCGGTGCGAAACCGCAGGTAACGGCGGACCAGCGCATAGCCTTCTGCCGGCCGCTGGCCGGCTGCCATGCAATCCAGCGCATTCAGCCAAAGGCCTCGGCCGAGATTGATCGCCTTCTGGCGCTCCTTTTCAACCTTCTCCTCACGCCGCGCATTGTCGGCCTGCGCCTTGGCCCGGAATTCTGCCGTGCGCTGCTCGCGGGCCGCCCGCTCTTCATCCGTCTCTTGCTCGCCTTCGGCAGGCACCACCTCGCCCAGCGCATCGGCACAGGCCAGCAGAAATTCCGCTCGTGTCCGCAGGTTATAGCCCCGCCAGTGGGCAGCAAGGCCGATACCGTCGCGCCCACCGCCACAGCTGCGGCAATTGAAGACATTCTTGGACAGATTGACGGAAAACCGGTCCTTCCCGCCACAACGCGGGCACGGCCCCTGATATTCGCCGCGATCCGGGGCTCGCAGTCCGATGCGCCCGGCCGCTTCCGAAACAGTGATGGTTTTCGCGCGCTCGATAAAGTCGTTGATGATGGGGCTGGTCATTCAGCAGCCTCCCGAAACTCGACAAGATCCTGGCAATTCGCCGCAACGATCGCCGCATAGGGCGGCGGCGAGACGCTATTGCCGACGCATGAGACCTGCACGCTCTTCGGGAAATCGACCCAGACCGGCGCTCCGCCGTCGCTCGGCGTCTGCCAACCGCCATCGATCACGTAATCCGGTGGGAAGCCCTGCGCATTGTAAAGCTCGCGTGGCGTCAACATGCGGATGCCGATATCGACCACGACATAGGTCTGCCCATCGATGACAAGCGTCACGAATTCCCGTTCGTCCCAGAAGCCGAAAGACCTCAAGAAGTCGGCAACCTGTCGGGCCCGGTCTTCCTGGCCAGCGGTAAAGGGCGGGACGGAAACTCCGGCCTCGACATGGCCATGACGATCTTTCGTCGTGATCGTATGGCAGGGCTCGTCTTCCGCGCCCTTCGTATCCATGCCGTAATACGAAGCCATAAATGGCGAGACATAGGCCGCGTGGCCGCCGCCAGCCGTGATCGTCTTTATCGGGACACGAAGGTCGCCCTGGCCGCCTGCGGTGTTCGACGTGTAGAGATGAGATAAATACGGCGTGACCAGTTGTGACTTATTCACACCCGCGACCACCGTTCCTGCCGGTTCTTCAACTGCATGGCCGGTACTGTTGCCAAACTGCCGGGCAATGAAAGCGGATACCGCACCCTGCTGCGCACCGGATTGCGTCACGGTTGACATCGGCTCGTCGGCTGCCCTACCGGGATTGATGCCACCGACGCGGCGGCTGTCATTGTTGTGCTGTGCAAGGAACGCGGCGGCCACGGCATGCTTCACGCCGCCGGCAACCACCGTGCCGAGCGGTTTCTCAATGTCCATGGTGCGAGGGGCTTGGCCTGCTCGCTCACCATAACCAGTCTGCACGAGAGTCGGGATGATGACCGAGTTCTGATCTTTGGTACTGGCGCAGATGGTGTGGTGCGGCGCTTCGACAGAGCGGACTGCACCGCCCTGTTGGGCATGCGTCAGAACCGGGGCAACGACGGAAAGCCCAGCGCCACCGGCGGTGATCGTGTGGGCTGGCTTATCCGCCTCGTTGAACGGCTTTCCGGAATTGCGCATGGTCATCAGGTGCGGCGCAAGCACACCTAAAGGCGCGCAGCCGCCTGGTCTCTTGATAAAACTGTTCGCGGTCACGGTCGACAATGGCTCATCCATTGCCGAGCCGGTCGCCCCCGAATTGAACCGGCTGATTGATGGCGCGATCAAGGAATGCCGGTTTTCCGTTGGGATAGTTGCGATCGGATCATCAAGCTCCGAAACCCGCTCCGACCGACCATCCATGTGGCTATAGTAGGAGGCCAGATGCGGGGAGACGACAGCATGCGATATGCCGCCACTGGTCACGGTGCCCATCGGGTCTTCGATCGAATATTCGCGCCGGCCCCCACTGTAGCCATGGGCCACCGACACCAAAAACGGCCGCTCGGCATCGAGAACATAGCGCTTCATACCCCGCGCCACCCGCGCCATCGTCGCATCGGCAAGCGGACGAACGGCCCGCAGGCGATGCTTGGTGAAGATGTTGGCGGCGGTATCGAAGATCGACGGGCACGGAAGCGACCAATCGATGCATTCCGCAGCCGTGCGCCATGGCAGCTTCTTGCCAGCGATCACATCGGGATCATCAGGCGCGCCATGCGTCGGCTCTGGCCACACGATCGGCTTGCCGTCGAACCGGATCACCAGGAACAGCCGCTTGCGGATGGTCGGTGCGCCAAAGTCACAGGCCCTGATTTCCCGGAACTCCATCTTGCCGCCGAGCTTCTTGATTGCCTTGCTCCACGCGGCAAAGGTTTCGCCGCGGCGTTCCGGATCCGGCATCAGGCCCTTGTGGGTCTGCACCAGCGGTCCCCAATCCTTCCATTCCTCGACATTTTCCATGGTGACGACGTCGACCTTGCCGCCGCTTTTCTGGATGCGCTCGATCCATCCCGGAATGATCCAGGCGAGATCGCGGATATTCCGCTCGACAGGTTTGCCGCCCTTGGCCTTGGAGAAGTGCTTGCAATCGGGGCTGAAATGCATCAGCCCGATATGCTTGCCGCGCATGTGGTCGAGCGGATCGACCCGATAGACATTTTCCGAAAGGTGAAGCGTCTCTGGATGGTTGGCTGCATGCAGCGCCAGCGCTGCCGGGTTGTGGTTGATGGCGATATCCGGCGAGCGGCCAAGCGCCATTTCGATGCCAGTCGACGCGCCGCCGCCACCGGCGAAGCTGTCGACGATCATGGGTCGACCGGCAGTCAATGCGGGGGTAGAGGTCGAAGCCAGGAAGTCATCCGGCAAAAAGCTCATATTCATCACACCATCTCCCCACGCAATTCGCGCAATTCCTTGAACCCGATTCTCCGCAGCCGCCCGTGCGCCAGCAGGCTTTGCGCCAGATCTTTCAGCCGCACGTCGGCTCGGCCAAACAGGGTAAAATCGATCAGGCAGGGCGTGCCCTCATGCCAGCCGCGCAGGCCTTCGGGATCGGTAATCACCCGAAGCGCCCGGCCATCGCAGAGGCGACCGCGTGGCACCTGCCAGGCGTCCAATGTCTTTGCCGCCGCTTCACGGCTCGGCGCGATGATCAGGGTGATTTTCTGTTTTTCACGCATCGGCGGCCACCGATATGATGGTGGCGAAGGCAGCGCGACCGGCCTCTGTGGCAACCCACGTGCTTTGGCGCGGGCCTTTGCCGACGCGCAGGCATTTGATAAAGGCGTAGGCCTTCAGCGTATCGAGCAGCCAGCGCGCCGACCCGCTCGTAATGCCGGCTTGCCGCTCCAGGTCCGCATAGGTCATGGTCACCGGACCATCGGCAACACAAAACACGGAAAGCAGCTTGCGGGCCGGGTCCGACAGATCGCCGTCATCAGATCTCGCTGGCAAGTTCCGCTCTTTCTGATCCGCAAGAAAGACCTGGTGGTGCTGATTGCACAGAGCCTCGAGCATCTGGATCGGCTGGCCCGTCATCTCCTCCATGGACTGTTTCGAGAGCCCGCGCTCGCGCAGCATACGTGCCAGAAGGCTCTTGGTCGGATCGTCGAGGTCGGCGAAACTGGCAGGCGTGATGAAAGCCGGTGTCTTATGGCTGAACAAGGAAACGGATGTCATAACCACCTCGATTGTCTGGAGTGTGCGGAAGAAGAGGGAGGAGACGCCGCCCGGGCAGCGGGAGGCGCATGATCCTGCCTGTCGGCAAGGGGTGCGGGCTCGGCAGGCGGCGCGCACGCCTCAGCCCATCGCTTGTCGTGCCAGGCCTCGAGCGCGGCGACATGAACGGCATAGTCCATATCGAACTCCCGCCGCAGCCGCTCTTCGCGCCAGACCTGTTCGAACAAACCGGGCGAGCCGTACCAACGGTTGATCACCTTCGCCTTGGTGGGGATTGCCGCGATCTCTGCGACATCGCTGACGATCTTTGCCCATGCAGGCACAAGCTCGGGGTCGCAGCGGAATAGATCGATTGCCGCTTGTTGCGGATTATCGGTGCAGACGAAGAGGCCAGCCGGCTTCATTGCGCCGCCTCCATCAGGTCGAAAAGGCTGGGCATGGCCATTTCCCGCGCTGCCGCCTCGACATATTTGCAGCCGTCGAGGAAATAGGCGGGGTTAAGCTCGGTCGCGATGCCTTTGCGGCCAAGCTTGATCGCCCGATATGGCACCGTCATCAGCCCGCCAAACGGGTCGAACACGGTCTCGCCCGGCTCGGTATATTGGCCGATGGCCCGGTCGACGATGTCGAATTGCAGCGGGCAGAGATGCATTTCCTTTCCGGCCTGCGCCTGCAGCGTGTTCATCGACAGCATGCGGGCGACATCGGTCCAGACATCGTCATGCTTGGAATGCGGCGGCAACAGCATGAAGGTCGAGGGCAGCATGCCCCGCTCTTCCAGCACTTCGGCAATCTTCACGTGATGCTCGAAATCGTAGACAGATTCGAGGGAGTAGCGTTTCCAGAGCTTGAAGATCTGATGATGCTCCAGCCCGGCCAGATCCTCGATCGGCAACAGCCGGTCGCCAGAGCTCGGCATATAGCCATGGGCATCGAGCTGCCACCGCGCCCGGGAATAGCCGGTCTCGTTCGACCATTCCCCGGCTTCATTGCTCCATTGCCGCTTCTCTTTCTTCACCGGCCGGTCGGCATAACCGTTATCGGCCGAACTTGGCGGCTTGCGAAAAATCAGCAGATATTCCGGCATGCCGTTGCCCATGCGGCTGCCATCCTTGCATTGCTCGGACCAGCCGAGCCGATAGGTCTGGTTGTTTTCCCGCACCACATCGGTCGTGATCGTCTTGCGCGAGAGGAAGGCGAAGCCATGCTTCTGGAATGCCCTGATACAATCGTCGGAAAACGGATAGACGCTCTGGAACCCGAGGCCCGTCATGCCGCCGGGCACGATCCGGTCTTTCACATGGATGGCGGCGATCCGGCCCGGCGAAAGCACGCGCAACAGCTCGGGAATGAGAAAGTCCATCTGTTTCCAGAAGTGGTTATTGTCATCCGTGTGGCCGAAATCGCAGTAATTCGGGCTGTACTCGTATTGCGTCGAGAACGGGATAGAGGTCACGATCAGGTCGACGCTGTCAGCCGCCATGGCCTGCGTTTCCAGGACGCAGTCATTGTTGATCAGCCGGTAGCTGTCGCCAATCGCCTCTATCCGGTCGACGCCAAGCGAGCGTTGCAGCGTGGCGGCCATGGCGGCGGCCGACAGGCCGTATTCCTTGATGATCTGGGTCATGATTGCTCTTTGCTCTTCGTGCCGCCGCCATTTCGCTTCCAGCACATCGCGCACCGGCCGCTCGGCCTCGGTGAAAATGAGGTCGAGGCGCACGCGCCGCGTCTGCAGGAATCGGTAAATGCGGTGGACCGCCTGGATGAAATCGTTGAATTTGAAGCCGATCCCGAGGAAGATCGCCCAGCTGCAGAACGGCTGGAGATTGCAGCCCGAGCCCAGCATGGAGGGCTTGCCCGCCAGTTCGCGAATACGTCCCTCGGAAAAGCCGATGATCGAGGCTTCGCGCATTTCCAGATCCTGCGCGCCGTAGACGGTTACGGCATCCGGGATGACAGCCTCGATCGCCAGCCGCTCGGCTTCGAGATCGTGCCAGATCAGCCGATGCTCATCCGGCGCCAGCGCCCGCAGATCCATCAGCTTGGCAATGCGCGCCGGCAGGCTGTCGCGCTTTTCCCGCGCGGCGTCCGAGAGTGATGCCGAGGCGTTGCGCAGCAATCGCCCCTGCCCGTTCTTTTCCGCGCCGGCCTGTCCGTGATCGCTCGGCACCTCATGCCAATGCACATCCATAGGCGGCAGATCATACCCGTCATCGGAAAAACCGAGATCGCTCGGCCGCTCGATAAACAGGCCCCAGCTTGCCACCCACAGCCAGAATTCACGCTGCTTGTGCGGATGGATCGTCAAGCTGTCGGCTTTTTCGGAATTGCGTTTGAAGAACCTGGTCTTTGCCTGCCCCACATCCATGATTTCGAGGAAGGCGGAATAGGCCAGCAGCTCGATAAACTCGTTCGGGCTCGGCGTGGCGGTCGCCACGAACTTGAAGCGGATCCCGTCAAACAGCCGCATGAACTCGCGGAATGTCTTCGAGCCGCCAAAGCCTCGCAGACAGGACGCCTCGTCGAGGCTTGCGACATCGAACAGGCGCGGGTCGATCTTGCCATCGCGCACCGGCTCATAGTTGGTCACATGCAGGCCGGTCGCCTGCGCCTCGGCCATGGAGCGGATGAAGGTAAGCCCATAAGCCCGATCGGGCCGCAGCGCCCGCCAGGCCTTCAACTCCGAGCGCTGCACATCGGTGATCCGGGGATGCGCGCCGGTTTCCAGCATCAAAGCATCCTTGCGGAATTCCTGGCGCACGCCGAGTGGCGCCACGATCAGGCCGCGACCGCCAAAGCGCGACAGCACCAGCCGCAGCACTTCCAGCTGAATGATGGTCTTGCCCAGCCCGAAGGCCGCGAAGATGGCGCGCCGGCCGCCAGCGCAAGCCCAGATGACAACCGCTTTCTGATGCGGCAGCAAAAGCGGATTGACGTCCTCGACGGCAACAGCAAACCCGCCTTCCGCCGCCATCTGGATCTTATCCTTGACAAACTCGACGTAGTTCATGCCGCCCTCGCCCGGAAAACCAGCTTCTGATGCGCGGGGCACCACGATTGCAGATCGTCGACAGCAGCACCGCAGCAAGGCGACTTCGGCCCGGCGACGTCATCGAAGGGAACCAGCGGGAATTTGCATTGGCCCGAGGTCAGATCGGCAAAGGCCACCGGCTCGACATGCTCCAGCCGGAACGCATTAAGATTGCGTTTCGGTGCGAGACCGCCCGTCACCCGCCCATCAACGATGGTCTGCACGAACACCGGCAGTTTGGGCGCTGGCTTCGGTTCCGGTTTCGGTGCTGCCGGCTTTGGCGCACGGGGCTTTGCTGGCGCGATTGGCTTGGCAGTGACCGCCACCTTGACCTGGCCCGTCCCTTTCCGGGATGGCGGCTGAGTGCCAACGCCACGGGCTGGAAAGAGGTCACGGCGCCGACCAGCAATACCGAGAACGGAACTCCGCGACACACCGAGAGTGCTGCTGATTTCAGTCGCCGAATGCCCCTCTTTCCAAAGGTCAGCGGCCTTTTCCAGCTTCTCGCCGGTCCAGACGAATGCCACGCCGCTCATCGAAAGAACCTCCCGATCTCAGCGCAGCGGATGCAGTGCTTTTCGATAACCTCAGCTGTGGTGCGCACCGTGCCGCATTCCTTGCACTGACGCTTCTCGAGCGACGGGCTCGGCGCAAAGGCGGCAATATTGATTTCGCGGTCATGGCGACGGCGGGCGGCGTAGAGCTTTTCCTCGACAGGTGTCATACGCCTGCCCCCGCCTTGCTCATGATCTCACGGATCTTTTTGATCAGCTTCTCGCCTTCGCGGCCGATGTCACGAGCCTCGCCCGTCGAAATGTGCCCATCGTCCAGGGCCTCGACGACGACGGTTTTCAGCGCATTGGACACGCTGTCCATGCTCAAGAGGTCCATCAGGTTGAGCTTTGCGGCCGCAGCCGCAGGCTCATCCTTCACCAGCCGATAGCCCTGCAACCGGGCCAGCTGCTCGGTAATGACGGGAGAACCGGCTTCGAGATCAGCCTCAAGGACGATATCGAGCGGCATGAACTTTTCCGCATTGTCATCGGAGGTGCTGGCGTAGTTCGACAGCGGCGCCTTGCCGACACGAGTGATGTGCTGAAAACTCTCAGCGGTGCCCGCCATCTGGATGGCTCGGCGGGTTGCGCCCTTCAGGGCAGCAGCCTGTTCTCTGTTAATTGCGCGCACTTATCCCTCCTCGGAAATCAAGGATATTTTTTGCCGATTTGTTTTCGTGAACCGCCCCGCGCCAGCGGCTAGAACCGCAACAGAAACAGGGACTTAACTTTAGCTCTCACTCACATGCGAGGCCGATATGACCAACAGACAAGAAAATGCCGAGGAGATCGGGGGACAATCCCCTCGGCAGGTAGCGCCAGGCTCTTGCCAGACCCGGCGCGGGAGAAGCGATGTGGAGCCGCGCGGTTCATTCGACAGCCTCCAAACCGACCGCATGTTTCGCGAGCCAGGCAAAAGAAATCTCTTCGATTCCTTGCGCAGCGGAAGCATCAACAACGCGAGCCCAATGCTTAGGCGCGATACTTCCACGTCGCCGCATCTGACGAGCAGCCTCATAGCCGCAGCCAACCGCTGACGCGAAATCCGCGATTGTCGGCCATTGGTCAATAAGCTCGGAAATTGTCGAAACCGTCTTGCTCATACATGGACTGTACAAAATGTACGACACTTCCGCAACCCTATTTCGTACACCTTGGACGACAAAAATCGTTCATTGTGTACGCATGAATGAACCGAAAGACAGATTGCAGATCGCTAGAGCGAAATCAGGCTACAAATCGCCGACAGAAGCGGCGAGAGCGTTTCCGCGCCACATCAATGCGAACACCATGATAAGTCATGAAAATGGCAACCGGGCGATATCGCGCAAAGCCGCCGCAAAATATGCCGATCTGTTCGGTGTTGACGCCGGCTGGATCCTTTATGGCGAGAATGACGCAACAGAGTCTTCCGACATCGACGTGCCACTTCTCTCGCTGGTCAGCGCGGGCAATCTCCGCGACCAATCCATGATCACTGCCGACAACATAATCAGACACATAAAGGTTGGCGAGCTGCCCAGGGGCGATTGGGTTGCACTACAGGTAGAAGGCGATTCTATGGATCGCATTGCTCCAGAAGGAGCGATCATTCTTGTAGACCGAGCCGACGATCAACTCATTGATGGCAGGTTTTATATTTTTGCACTGGCGACAGGCGAGGCTACCTTTAAGAGATGGCGCAGATCGCCTGCCCGCCTTCAGCCATACTCAACAAACCCTGATCATATGTCAACGCCAGCAAGCCTTGATGACTTGTATGTCTTCGGCCGCGTGAAGCGGGTTATTCACGACATCTAATCCAAAAAACCAGACGTTATGTGTGCTCGAAATTGCCTTGGGCATTTTTCGTACGTTTTGTACTTGACCCTATATCGTACATAAAGTACGTTTCCCGTTATCCGCTGCACCACACAGCGGGTTGCCCCCGAAGCCCGCCGCCAAGCCCCTACAGATCCACCGGGCGGCGGGCAACCGGGCTTTCAACGGGGAACAGATCATGTCTTTCAAATCGCTGCAATCGGTGATGGTGCATTTTCGCGTCTCTTCACCGTTAATCTGCTTTGACTATCAGTCTGCGACCACCTTCATCGCCCGCCACCAGACCGCGTTCATGCTGCCCTGCGCTTTCGCCATTGGCTTCATGATCGCCTGCAGCGTGTGAGGCGGCCATGACCGAGCAAGAGCAAGACGCCCTGATCCGCAAGTGTCACCGTTTGGAAATGATCATCGTTCGGGCGTTCCGCGAACTTGATCCTTCCTCCGATGTCGATACGCACAGCGATATCGAAGTCCTCTCCAGCCTGCCCTTCACCATCCGCAATCAGTTGCGGCTGCTGACACTGCTGGAGGTCGTGCGATGATCCAGGACGCTTTCGCCGCGCTCTACGCTTCGCTGTATGTCATTCTGACCATTTGGGTGATTGCGCTTTGCCTCGGCCTCGTGGCTTCTCTCTGGAACCGCAATAGCCGGCTGCGCGAGGACAATTACGATCTGCGTATCCGCGTGATTACAGCAGAGGCGGCTCTGGCATTCGCCGAACAACTCCCATCCCTGCAAGCGAAGTCGGACTTTCTCTGGGAATATATGTTCGGCGGCAGCTATGTCGGCGCCATGCATCCCAGCTGGCCGAAGTTTCTTCATGCGCGCATCTCTGCAGCGCTGGACACGCGCTCATGACGCGCCTCGCCTCCGCTCCCGTTGCATCTTTCCGTGCCGATGGATCGACCCTCGACCTGGTTGCCCCGCATCCGGGTGAGGTCTGCGTCTACAAGATGGCAGCGGCCCTCTCGCGCATCAACCGGTTCAACGGCGTGCCGGAGGCCGGGGGCTATTCGGTGGCGCAGCACAGCGTGATGGGCACCGAGGCCCTGCTGAATGAGGGCGCCGACCCGCTGGTGGCGGTCCTGTTTCAGTTTCACGACGGGCATGAATATCTGCTCGGCGATTGGACCCGCCCGGCGCAGGACGCCATTGCCGCCGTGATCCGCCAGCAGACCGCAGAGATCGGCCCGGCCGTTGCGTTTCGCAATGCGATGGCCCGGCTCAAGGACGGCTGGGACACGGCAATCTACAGCGCCCTGCACCTGCCGCCGCCAAGCGCCTGGAAGGCGGGTCAGCGAAAGCTCGTCCACGCCATGGATACGATGATGCTCGGCGCCGAGGCGCGCGCGCTGTTTCTGCGCGGCCAGGAGCTTTACCCGGTCGACAAGTACCGCCAGCCCAAACTGAAGGGCGCCATTACTCCTTGGGGCCCGTCCAAGGCCGAAGAGGCCTTCATCAAGCTCGCCGCCCGCCTGATCGGCCAGGACCGCCTGGATACCTGCCGGCTCACCCACCTCGCCCACATCGCCACCCCGGCCAAGCGCCGGTGAATTGGAGGAAATTTTCATGTCCAGAATCTATCTCGCGTCGAGCTGGCGGAATGCATCGCAGCCGCTTGCCGTTCAAACTCTGCGGAATGCTGGTCATTTCGTCTACGATTTCAGAAACCCACCAAACGGCGTCAAAGGTTTTGCATGGTCGGAGATTGATCCTGACTGGCAGGCATGGGATGCGAAAAAATACCGCGACTTGCTAACGACCCATCCCACGGCAGCACTCGGATACCTCAATGACTTTAGGGGCATGGAGTGGGCAGATACCTGCATCCTCCTTTTGCCCTGCGGGCGTAGTGCCCATCTCGAAGCCGGTTGGTTCGCCGGTCGCGGCAAACGCCTGATCATCTGGACCCGCGACGGCGAAGAGCCGGAGCTGATGGCACTGATGGCGAACGCTATCTGCACATCCCTCGATGAAGTGCTTGACGCCCTGGAAGGCGGCGCATGATGGCTGTCTTTACCGCGAAAATGCTCAGGGATCTGGCTTATTTTTACGCGAATACTGAACGTTCACGGCTGGAAAGCGCCGGCCTCGTTCAGGCTGGTAAATCTGGCGATGTCCAATGGGAGCGCTTCAACCATAACTTCGATACCTTCATCTTGAAGCTTTCAGACGAAAAGCTGACCCAGCTCGCCTCTATGGCAACCAAATATGCGGGAACATCCTTTGAAGACAGCAAGGCCATCCGTGATGTGATCGCGGAACGGTTTCGACAGATCAATTATGAAGGGTGGACACCACACCACGATGACATCGAGCATGACGGCGGCGATCTCGCCGCTGCTGCTGCATCGTATGCCATTAATGCTGCAAATAACCTCTCTCCGCATGGACCGGGCGACAATGAATGCCCCGCATTTTGGTCATTCACGCCTGGATGGTGGAAACCAAAATCTCCCCGTGAAGATCTTGTTCGCGCTGGCGCGCTGATTTTGGCCGAGATCGACATGATCGACCGCGACGAAGCCAGAAAGGCAGGTGCATAATGGCCGGTTCCGTCAACAAGGTCATCCTCATCGGCTTTCTCGGCGCCGATCCAGAAATCCGGCGCACTCAGAGCGGCAACCCGATCGCGAATCTGCGCATCGCCACGTCGGAAAGCTGGCGCGACCAGTCCACCGGCGAACGCAAAGAGCGCACGGAATGGCACACCGTCGTGATTTTCACCGAGGGCCTGGCCAAGCTGGCCGAGCAGTACCTGAAGAAGGGATCGCAGGTCTACATCGAGGGCAAGCTGCAAACCCGCAAGTGGCAGGACCAGAACGGCAACGATCGCTACAGCACCGAGATCGTGCTGAACGGCTTCAACGCCACCCTGACCATGCTTGATCGCCAGCCCTCCAATCGTCCGCCAGCCGCCGGCAGCCCGGATGAATACCGCTCGACCAGCACCCGCACCGGGGCCGGTGCTGGCACGTCTTCGGGCGGCTTCCGCGATGAAATGTCGGACGACATTCCGTTTTAGCGACGGTCCAACCGTCTTTTTCAATCCGCACCACCAACCAACGAGGTGATTTATGGCAATTATTCGTGACCCCAGCGTTCTGATCGGCTCTCTGGAACAGGGCCAGCTCCACAAGGATCTCGCCGAGAAAATTCAGGAAACCATCACCAAGCTACAGGACCTGACAGGCGATAACGCCAAGGCGAAGGCCAAGGGCAGCGTTACCATCAAGCTCGATATCTGCGTGCAGGATGGCCGCATCGAATTCGACGCCGACGTGACGACTAAGACCCCGAAGCCACCGCGCCGGTCCACCGTGTACTTCCTCACCGAGGACGCCGAAATCAGCACGGTCCATCCCCGCCAACACGACATGTTCGGCGGCCCTAACGCAGTTCCCACGCGGGAAACCGCCTGATCCGCTCCGGTTTCCGCAGGACGTCACGTCACGCCTGCGGTTTCCCGAACGGACCAGCAAAGGAGCAGACCGTGGACACCCAGACTCTCATTCAACCTTCCAAACTTCCCGATAGCGGCGACGGTATTGATCGTATCGCAGAAATGGCAAAAGCCGCCAACGCCGTGACATTTCAGGTCGTCGAAACGGATGGCCTTGGCGATGGCTTGCCCGAAAAAATTCTTCTGGCCGTCGACACCAAGAATGGCAGGATCTCCGATCTGAAAAGCCAGATCGAGGCCTATCGTCAGGGTCCGAAACGCCGGACGGGCGAAGCCACGGTCACAACGCTGGACAGTTTTATTGACTTGGTCAACCGCCATGCATCGGAGGACGAAACGGTCGTCTTTGCCTCGACCACCTATCCGAACCTGAAGCTGACCGCCGTCATCAACTATCACAGCCTCGAAAACGTTCCGGGCCACAGCGATCACCGGATCGGCTACGCCTTTCCTATCACGCCGGAGATGGCGGCATGGCTGGCAAAGAACAACAAGCCCTTCACGCAAGGCGAATTTGCGGAATGGCTTGATGAGCATTGCGCCGAGCTATCGGAAGCCGACGACACCGAAAAAGACTTCTATGAAGGCCTGTTCAAGGAGCGCTTTGCCGAGCCGTCGCGGCTGATCGAACTGTCGCGCGATCTGGAAATTTCCGTCGGCGGCAAGGTCAAGCAGAACATCCGGCTGGCATCCGGAGAGCGCTCGCTGGTCTTCGAAGAAACCCACAGCGACAGCAACGGCCAGCCGATCAGCATTCCAGGCCTGTTTATGCTGTGTGTGCCCGCCTGGGTAGATGGCGATCCGGTGCGCATCCCGGCCCGCCTTCGGTATCGGGTGAAGGGAGGCGAGATCAGTTGGATGTATCAACTCTACCGCCCGGACATCGCTCTGCGCGATCAGGTCAAGAAAGACCTGGAAGCTGTCGCCGACCGGACAACGCTACCGGTCTTTGAAGGCAAGCCGGAAGTGACGGCCTGACGCCATGATCCCGCTCGCCAGCAACCCCGCCGTGACGGAACCGAAGACGACGCTGACGCAAGCGCAGCAGTCCGCCCTGCTGGCTATCCGCTTCTATCGCTTCAACAGCCGCGCGCGGGGCCGCTGGCGAGTGGGAAACGACACCGTCGCCACCGCCACCATCAAGGCCCTGATCGGCCACGGGCTGGTGATCGAGCGCGGCGGCCAGAACCCTTTGACCCTCACCAGGGCTGGCGAACTGGCCGCCGACAAGCTGAAAGGCTGAGAGATGGAAACCCTCCCAAAATTCGCCCTGTCGATTCGCCAACCATGGGCGTGGTGTATCGTCAATCTGGGCAAGGATATCGAGAACCGAGACTGGCCAACGCGGTTTCGCGGGCCGGTCTGCATCCACGCCTCAAAGGGCGTGACGCGCGACGAATATGAGGATTGCCTCGCAACCGTGCACGCCATCAGCCGCACTCGCCCTTTCCCGCAGGGCGGCGTCTTTCCAGAACGCGACGAATTGCAGCGCGGCGGCATCGTGGCCACGGCCGAGATCGTCAACTGCGTCGATAGCTCGTCAAGTCCATGGTTCTTTGGGCGCTATGGGTTCGTGCTGCGCAATGTCCAGCCGGTCAAATTCATTCCGGTCAAAGGCGCGCTCAGCTTTTTCGAATGGCGCAAGAACCTCGTCGAGGCGGGGCCATGAAGCCCGACCCGCCACTCTTCACCTGCCTGATTTGCGAGAAGGATGTCCCTCAGCCGCGACCCTACGAATACATGTCCAGGGGCCGGCCCACAGAACATACGCCCATCTGCAAATCATGCACGTCCCAATGGGGCAACAAGATTTCCGGCCCGGTTTTCAACCGGCGCAATTTTCAGGTTCTGCGGCAGCTCAAGGCGATGATCACTCTTTTGGAATGGGAAATCCAGAATGGACACTTCAGACATCGGTAGCGCCTTCGACGTTCCCGCCATCATCACCGGCCTGCGGCAAGACCTGACAGACCTCCGCACCGGCACGATCACCGCGCATGAAGCGAAAGTTCGCGCAGAGATCGCCAAACAGATCTTCAGCGGCCTGCGGCTGATGGTCCAGGCGCAGAAATACATGACCGGCAATGCCAAGCCTATCCAGCAAATCGAAGGGCAAGACCCATGATCACCGCCAGCAAATCCGCCCTCGCCGCAGCCTTGAAGGCCCGAAAGGGCATTGTCGAACGGCGCAACACCATCCCCATCCTGGCCAATGTCGGTTTCGAGCGCGGCCCGGCCGGGCTGCAGCTGCGCATGACGGATCTCGATATCGAAGGCACCATTGATTGCCCGGCCGATCTTGACATGGAGTTTCAGCCCTTCACCGTCCCGGCCGAGATGCTGGGTCAGATCGTCGACAAGCTGCCTGACGGGCAGATTAAGATCAAGCTCGACGCTGGCAAGACGCAGGCGCAGATCTCGGTCGGCCGGTCGCGGTTTGAGCTGCAGGTGCTGCCGATCGGCGATCTACCGACGATGGTGAGCTTTGCCGACGGCGCGGCCCCGACCAAATGCACCACCGGCGTCAAGGATCTGCTGGCCGCGATCGGCTCGGTTGCCTTCGCCATATCGACGGAAGAGACGCGCTATTACCTGAATGGCATCTACATCCACTCGGGCGCAGACGGCGCGCTGCTGGTGGCCACGGATGGCCACCGCCTGGCAAAGCGCTGGCTGCGCATTGATGGCGAAGCACCGCCCGGCGTCATCATGCCACGCAAGACGGTCGCGGCACTCATCCCGATTCTGAACGACCTGCCGAAGGATGCGCAGGTGACCATTGAGGCGAACGACAGCAAGATCGCCCTGACAATGCCCGGCATCAAGATCACCTCCAAACTGATCGATGGCACCTTCCCCAATTACCGCGCCGTCATTCCCGCTCCAGGCGCGCCCATGGCGGAATTCGAAGGCAAGATCCTGAAACCCGCCATTGAGCGGGTCACCACCATCGTGAGCGAACGCGGCCGGGCGGTGAAGTGCGCCTTCTCCGATGGCCAACTGATGCTGACCGTCAACAACCCGGATGCCGGCTCGGCCGAGGAAACCATTGCCGTCGAAGGCAATCTGCAAATCGAAGCCGGCTTCAACGGCAAATACGTGCTCGAGGCGCTGAAAATGCTGTCCGACGGCCCCTTGACGCTGGCGATGCAGGAAGCCGGCAGCCCCGCCATCCTGCGCACCGACGGCGACCATGAAGAGAACCTGATCGTGCTGATGCCGATGCGGGTGTGACTGGAGAGAGATGATGAATGTCACCAAAGACATGATCACCGCCGGCGCCATGGCTGGAAATGTGACGGATGAAAAGGCGCGTGAGATTATCGAAGCCGCCGTGGCCGTCGAATTTGGAGACGAGGAGCGGCCACGCTACACCATGCGGCGCTTGCGCGAAGAGATAGCCAGGGCTGAATACCGTGGGAGGCAGGGTGAACGCGAAGCGCTCGAATCTGCCCTGCCCGGAACCGCAGAGACCTATCAATATCGCGTATCTGCCGCGCACCATGCGCTCTTCCATGATGACCCAACTGATGTCGCGGAACGGCTCAACCGCTATGCGGAGGAGACAAACGAAGTCCTACAAGCGTTTGGCATGACGCGAGAAGATGCCCACCGCTTGGTGGATTACACATGGGACCGGCCAGCCGGCGAACCCGCCAAGGAGATCGGCGCAGCCCTTCTTACACTGACGTCGCTTTGCGTTGTCGCTGGATATGATCTCATGGCCTGCGGCGAGGCCGATCTCGAAAAGCTACAACAGCCCGAGACGATTGCCCGTATCCGTGCCAAGCGTTCCACCCGTCACGGACGTGGCCCGCTTCCCGGTCTTGATCCTGCCGCTCTAACCACGAACACGACGCAGGAAGTGCCTACCACCCTCACCTATACGAACTACCGCGGCGAAACTGCCCAGCGAACCATTCTGCCAAGAGGCATTTGGTTCGGTGCCACTGACTGGCACCCGGAACCGCAGTGGCTGCTCAAAGCCTTCGACGTCGAAAAAGGCGCAGACCGCGACTTTGCGCTGAAGGATTTCGGCAAGCCGCTCGCCGCCGAACTCTTCGGCTATTCCGCCTTGCCCGTTCCTGCGCCATTCAAAATCGGCGACATGGTCGAAAAGTATACCGGTGATTACAGTGCCAGGGGAGAGGTGCGCGGTATTTTCGCAACAACACGTGGCGCCGTCCGATATGTGGTCGAACATCAGGCCGAGGGCGGCGGATCGTTCTGCCATATCTACAGCGAACACAACTTACGTCTCGCACGCCGATTGCCGACATCGAACTGGGCTGAGAGGGCAACAAGCCGATGACCGCCGCCCGCGCCTATAAACTTCAATCTACCACCCGCTGCCCGTGCTGCGGCGCCGACCGGATCGTGATGGATATCGACGCCGCCAAGACCTGGGCCACTGTCGCCTATCAGCGTCATGCCGGCTTCACCGTCAAAGACGGCGAAATCACTGTCACCGGCATCTGCCACGCCGGCACGAACCTGGCGGCCTATCTGATGAATGCAGAAACCATGGGACCGCGAAGGGAGGTATCCGGATGAGGGAACCACGGCTACTAACGCAGACACAAGCGGCTCAATATTGCAATCTGTCCCCTGCCCAGTTCAACGCCTGGGTACGCGATGGAAGAATTCCCGGCCCATTGCCAGGCACCCATCGATGGGACAAGGTTGCGCTTGACAGGGATATCGACAAACTTTCCGGGATAGCGCCAAAGTCGGAACCGGAAGACGCTCTTGAGGCATGGAAAAGGAAACGGGATGCGCGTCGAGCTGAAGGGACTGCACAAAACAAGCAAAAGTCTCGCTGACGGCAGCAAGCGGGACTATTACTATGCCTGGAAAGGCGGCCCGCGCCTGAAAGAGAAATATGGCACGCCGGCATTTGTCGAAGAATTTCGGCAGGCGACACGCGATCGATCCTCACCAGATGCAGATACGTTGGCCTATGTGATCGCGCTCTACAAGCGGATGGAACTGCCGAGGCTGAAACCCTCTACCCGCAGCACCTATCTTCCCTATCTCAAAACCATCGAAATAGAGTTCGGCGATATGGACATCCGTGCCATCGAGGCGACCGGGTCACGCGCAGTCTTTCTCGAATGGCGCGATAGCTTGGCAAGAACACCTCGCGCGGCCGATATCGCATGGTCCATCCTGCAACGGATCATGGCGTTTGGTGTGCATATGGAAAAGTTGAAACGCAACCCCTGCACCAATGCCGGCAGGCTTGCCGAATCTGGCACGCGCCGGGAAATCATTTGGACCCCGCCAGATCTGTCCCGTTTCCGCGCCGTCGCATCACGCCAGTTGGCCGATGCCTTGCTGTTGGCAATTTGGACCGGCCAGCGCCAGGGCGACTTATTGCAATTGCGATGGTCGGCCTACGATGGGAAACACATCCGCCTCAAACAGGGTAAGACCGGACGCCGCGTTGCCATTCTGGTCTCTGGCACTCTCGGCAAAATGCTGGACCGGCTGAAGGCGGAAAACGAGGCCCGCAAAGTCCAGTCCTTGACGATCCTCACCAACCAGCGCGGCCGGTCGTGGACCAGCAGCGGATTTAAAACATCATGGGGAAAAGCGGCAAAGAAGGCCGGCATAACAGGCCTGACATTCCACGATCTACGCGGAACATTCATCACAATGGCTCGCCGAGCCGGGGCCTCGATCGAAGACATTGCCAAAGCCTCAGGCCATACGACGAAGGACATTCATAGCGTGCTCGAAACGCACTATCTGGCCGACGATCTGGAGCAAGGCGACGTGGTGATTTTGAAGCTGGAGGCGAATGAAAAATGAACAAAGCTCCAAACCGTTTGGATTTTTCTCCAAACCGCTCCAATCTGTATTCACATAACCATTTGAAATCATTGGCGACCCCTGCAGGAATCGAACCTGCGACAACCTGCTTAGAAGGCAGGTGCTCTATCCAGCTGAGCTAAGGGGCCGTCGCGGCCTTGGCGCAGGCCGGTCACAGCGAAATGATGCGCTCAATGCGTCCAGGGCTGGAGGCGGCTGAAGCGGAAATTGTCGGTGTAGGATACGGACTGGCGGCGCGGTTCTTTCGGGGGGATGACCCTGTAGTCGATACCATTGCGCTGGGCATAGGCCTCAGCAAGTTCCTGGGTTTCGAAGGTCAGCTTGACTTGTTGCAGCATGTCGCCGGAGCTGGTGTAGCCCATCATCGGATCGATTTTGCGTGGCTCAGAGGCGTCGAATTCCAGAACCCAAAGATGGGTCTTGGCCTTGCCCGATTGCATGGCAGTCTTAGCTGGACGGTAGATTTTCGCGGACATCGAACCCATTCCTCATGAAAACGAAGAGACTATAGCTCTTCCCTTCCTCGCCGTCACTGTTCGGCGTGAGCATTTCCCAGCGAAATATCCGCCGGAAGAATGGTCGGAGTGGAGAGATTCGAACTCCCGACCCTCTGGTCCCAAACCAGATGCGCTACCAGACTGCGCTACACTCCGTGACCGCCGAACAAGTGGGGAGATACACGGTTCATCCGGCAATCGCAACAGGCAAATCTCAAAAAGACAGGCTTTTTTCCATCTGTGCAAAAGAACTTAGGATGGAGGCCTCAACCCCTGCACCACCCGGCTCCCGGGCGTAATTCCAAGTGCCTGCGCCCGGCCCCCATTTATTTCGATGACGTAGCGCACCGGACCGGGCGACGGAATGATATCCTCGGAATAAGGCTGAGTTCGCTCGGCGACCCCGACGACCTCGCCCTTTTCATTGACGAACAACATGTCGAGCGACAGGATGGTGTTTTTCATCCACATCACGGCGCTCTGGGTTGCGCCAAAGTCGAAGATCATTCCTTCATCAGGACCAAGCAGCTTGCGGCCCATCAACCCCTGCTCGCGCTCGCCGACAGTTATAGCATATTCCATGGCAAAACGGCGCGCTTCCCCCGAAACCGTCTCAATCACGGCTGCGCCTTTTGTAAAATCTTCAGCTGAGGCGGGAAGAATAGCCAGCGCTATCCAGAAAAAAAGCGCCCGGAAGGCGCTTCTACGTAAAACAATCATGGCATTGCTCGCAATGCGGACGCTCAGTGCGCCATCACATGCGGCGCCGGATTGTCCGGGTGAATTTCTGCCGCCATCAGGCCCTTGTCGCCATGGCCGAAGCGCACCAACACTGTCTGTCCGGGGCGCAATTCTGTCAAGCCGAATCGGCGCAGCGTTTCCATGTGCACGAAGATGTCTTCGGTCCCCTCGCCCCGCGTCAAAAAGCCGAAGCCCTTCGTGCGGTTGAACCATTTCACCAAAACCCGCTCCAGCCCGCTCGACGGCGTCACCTGTACATGGGTGCGAACGGGCGGCATCTGCGATGGGTGGGTAGCAGTGGACTGGTCCATCGACAGGACACGGAAGGCCTGGTAGCCGCGGTCACGCTTCTGGATCAGCGCGACGATGCGTGTTCCTTCAAGAATTGTCTGATATCCGTCGCGGCGCAGGCAGGTCACATGCAACAGCACATCCTGCATGCCGTTATCAGGCACGATAAAGCCAAACCCTTTGGCCACATCGAACCATTTCACCGCGCCGGTGATTTCGATAAGGTCCATGGGCTCCTCCGAGAGCCCACTGAATTCCACGAAGTCCTTCGCCGAAATTCTTTCCACCATCTCCAAACCGCCCCTCGACACGCCAAACGGATAACGCACACTGATTCCCGAGGACTAGATTAACATTTTGTTAACGCTGTTGCGCAAGCCCTAGTTTCAGTTATTCGCATCTGCTTTCTGCTTGACGGACCTTGTTCCAGGCTGGCGCAGGGGGCGTTTGACACGCCCTGGTCTTACCAAGGGCATTTATACGCCCTTCGCTTTTTTCCAAACACTGCTCTGACAGAACTTGAAGCCGCACCGCAGAGGCGACATATGCGGCATGCAACAGGGAGATCTTTCAAATGCGCTATCTGCACACCATGGTTCGGGTCAAGGACGTCGATGCCTCGCTGAAATTCTACTGCGAGCTGTTTGGCATGAGCGAAGTCCGCCGCATCGACAACGACAAGGGCCGCTTCACGCTGATCTTTCTTGCGGCCGACGAGGACGTAGCAAAGGCCAACCATGACATGGCGCCCTGCCTCGAACTGACCTATAACTGGGATCCGGAAGACTACACCGGCGGTCGCAATTTCGGCCACCTCGCCTACGAGGTCGACGACATCTATGCTATCTGCCAGAAGCTGATGGACAATGGCGTTACCATCAACCGCCCGCCCCGCGACGGCCACATGGCGTTCGTGCGCTCGCCGGACGGAATTTCCATCGAAATCATCCAGAGGAATGGCTCGCTGGCTCCAGCCGAACCCTGGGCCTCGATGCCGAATACCGGCGCCTGGTAACCACTCTCTCACTTTCCCTTTGGCCCTAAAGCCATTGGTTTGCATTCCAGGATGCCGCCGCTAGCCTTTCTGAGCAATTTCGTACGGGAATCTACATTCCCCTTGGGAAGGCTTAAAGGGCGTCGGCATCCTGCCTGACGCAAGCTAAAATCGTCATAGTCTCCTCAACCAGAGGAGCAGTCCGCCGCATACCGGCTTGGACGCTCGCAGTCAGGAGAGCGACATGACGTCTCGAACCCGCATCGTCTTTCAGGTCCAAGCCGCAGCCTTTGCGGTGGCGTTGCTCGCCGGCTGCGCGACCACGAAACAGGACCTGCCGCCCATTGATAAAGGTCCGATCGGTGATGTCGATGCTGGCGAGAGTGCCGTTGTACCTCCAAGCTCGGCGACCGCACCGAAAAAAGGTGGGCTCTACCGCGATCCGCTCGTCACGACAGGTCACGATAGATCTGCAGCACCACCAGCTCTAAAGAGCGCAAAGCCGGCGAATGCGGCAGCGACCGCTTCCAGCGCGCCGCAGCACATTGCAACGCCTTCAGCTGACGAGCAGATGGTTGCCATGAACCAGACCGAATCGGACGCCACGGCGGCGTCTGGCACCCCGCATCATAACGGTCTCTATGCCGCTCAGCCGCAGCAAGCGGCTAACGACTCGGCACCTGCCAACAGCATCGTGCCGCCGGATATGCCATCGCGCCCGTTTCAAGCCACGGTAAACAGCGTCTACAGCCTGTCAAAGCAGCAGCAGAGCCAGCCGCAAGTGCAAGCAAATCAACCGGCGCAACCCGCAGCAGCGGCTCCGGTCGTCGTTCCCCAGCGTCCGCCGACCAAGGCCGAGATTCTGGCAGGGCTTGCACCGGATCCAAAGAAGCGTCGCCAAGCACCGCGCGCGGATCAGCAGCCGGTAACAATGCCAAGCGCCTCACCATCCAGCGAGATCGTGCCGGGAATGCCTGCACAGCTCCAGGCCAGCCTTCCCGGCGGCGTGCCTGGCGCGGCCAACTCCGGCGACATAACGGAAATGGACAAGATCCAGGGCGCGCCGGAAGCGACCGGCATGACAAAAGACAGTTTCATCAAGAAATTCCTGGCGAAAATCCGCAAATAGGCCCGCCAAAGCTCTAAAGTGCCGGCTGTCATTTTTCCGTAAAAAATTCGGATTTGAGCGCTTGCCAGCGACAAAACACCTGACTATAAGGGCGCCACAGCACGCGCCCTTCGTCTATCGGTTAGGACGTCAGATTTTCATTCTGAAAAGAGGGGTTCGACTCCCCTAGGGCGTGCCACTGTTTTCCACAGCCTTTCCCTGAATAAGTTGCACCCGCTCAGGCGGCGTTTCCCGTTGCTGGCAGGCAAATAAAGCTGGGCTTTTACGCGTTATCAACAAGCGCATCGGAATTTTGCCCACAGGGCACAAATTTCTCTTGCAGGGCAAAACCGTTCGCACTAAGAGAGCCGCACGCAACACGCGCCCTTCGTCTATCGGTTAGGACGTCAGATTTTCATTCTGAAAAGAGGGGTTCGACTCCCCTAGGGCGTGCCATGCGTTTCTCCTGACATAATAGAGAGTGAACCGGCTTGGCCTCGAGCCCGCTGGGGTGACTGCGGTTTTCTGCTCAGATTTCCCTTTAAAAAGAATCGCCAAACATGTGGAAAAGGCTCGATTTTCTGCTTGCCCTCAGGCTCGAGTCTGCCTATAAGCGGCCTCACAGCACGCGCCCTTCGTCTATCGGTTAGGACGTCAGATTTTCATTCTGAAAAGAGGGGTTCGACTCCCCTAGGGCGTGCCACTGTTACCCTCCCTACATAGATGAAGACTTGCAACGGCTCGCTCCTCGCTGCCGCTATGTCTGCATTTTCGGCCAATCTAGCCATCTTGAGTTTGTCAGGGAAAAGTGGAACCCGGTTTTCCCTAAAAGACAAACGAAAGATGAAATCTGGAGGCTGTCTAGTTCAACCTGAACCTGACAGATTCTAGTTCAAAATGCCGGAGCAGCGTCCAGGATTCTGATCTGTATACGGCGCGCGCCTTGCCAGAGTTCGGCGCCGAGGCAGCCGGCAACATGCACGGAATCGCCGCGACGTCCGAGCAACAAATCGCCGAGCGGCGTCTCCTTGGCACGGAAGGCTATACCATCGATCCGGCTGCCATCGGGCGCTTCGAGCGTGACTTTGACGTGATTGGTGCCGATCAGGCGGGAATCGCGAATCCGATGCGCCGGGATGGCAAAGATCGGCTGCGAATGGCCGGAGCCATAAGGACCGGCGGTTTCGATAAGGTCGATGAGATCGAGCGTCGCGCCTGACGCGCCAACAGCTCCATCGATCTTCAAGGCGCGGTTGGCGGCAAGCGCCATGACCGTATCCTGCGCCATATCCTCGAAAAATGCTCTGACCTTGCCCAGATTGCCGCGCTCGACCGTGAGGCCTGCGGCCATGGCGTGGCCGCCGCCTTTGACCAGCAAACCGTTATCGACAGCTGCCCGCACCATCTTGCCCATGTCGAAGCCGGGGATGGAACGGCCCGAGCCAGTGCCCTTGCCCGACCCATCGAAGGCGATGGCGAAAGCCGGGCGCTGGAATCGTTCCTTCAGCCGTGCGGCCAGCAGGCCGACAATGCCGGGATGCCAACCCTCGCGCGCCGTCAGGATAACCGCTGCCCGCTCGCCAGTACCATATTCGGCCATAGCCTCGGCTTCGGCCTCGGCCAGCATCTGGGCTTCCATGGCCTGACGCTGGCGGTTGAGATCATCGAGTTGCACGGCGATTTCCTCGGCTTGGGCGCTGTCATCGAGCGTCAACAACCGGCTGCCGAGTGCTGCATCGCCGATTCGTCCGCCAGCATTGATGCGCGGGCCGACCAAAAAGCCGAAATGATAGGGCGTGACCGGTCCGCCGATGCCAGCGACCTTCAACAGTGCCGCAAGCCCGGCGTTCTGCTGGTGACGGGCGGCGATCAGGCCTTTCACCACATAGGCGCGGTTCAGCCCCTTCAGCGGCACGACATCGCAAACCGTAGCCAGCGCCACGAGATCAAGCCAGGCGAGAAGATCGAGCGACCGCGCAGCACCTTGTCCGGCATCGCGCAGCTTGCGCAGCGTGCCGACCAGAACCATGAACACCACGCCAGCCGCACAGAGATGGCCTTGGCCCGAGAGATCGTCGCCCCTGTTGGGATTAACCAGCGCCAGGCAGGGCGGCAGTTCGTTGCCCATCTGGTGATGGTCAATGACCACGACATCGACGCCGCGACGCCGCGCCTCCTCCAGCGCCTCATGGCTGGTTGAGCCGCAATCGACCGTGACGATCAGCTGCGCGCCGCGCTCGATCAACTGGCCGATCGCAGCGGCATTCGGGCCGTAGCCTTCGAAAATCCGGTCGGGAATGTAGATTTCTGCATCGATACCGAAATGCGCCAGAAACCGCGCCATCAGCGCCGAGGAGGCTGCACCATCGACATCATAATCGCCGAAAACAGCCACGCGCTCGCCACGGTTGATCGCCGCGACCAGCCGGTCTGCGGCCTTGTCGCCATCTGTCAGGCTGGAAGGATCGGGCATCAGCCCGCGGATCGTCGGATCGAGGAAGGCCTTGGCATCCGAGACCGCGACGCCCCTGCCCGCCAGAACCCGGGCCACCAGCTCGGGAATGCCATGGACCTGCGAAATCGCCAGCGACCGGTTCAGCCCGGCCTGATCGAGGCGCGACACCCAGCGCTGGCCACTGACCGAGGTCTCGACATTCAAAAAGGCGCGTTCGATGGGATCGGCAGGCTCTAGCATTCTATGAAGCAACTCCGGTGTGGCCGCTCCAGGGAACGGGCATTACGCCGTTTTCGGCCGCTCAATGCGGATCACTTGCGGCTCACCCAGCAGATAGCCCTCCTCCTTGATCGCGGCAACGGCCGTGCGAACGGATTTTTCGAGCGTCGCGTGGGTCACGAGGATGATCGTCTTCGAATGATCGTCGCCGCTGCCGGTCTGGGAGTGCTGAACGATCGATTCGAGCGAGATGTTATTCTCGGCCATTTTCGTGGCAATGCTGGCGAATACGCCGGTGCGGTCCTCTACCGTCAGACGGATGAAATAGCCGCCTTCGTGGCGCGTCATCTCGGCCTGGACATAGGGCTCAAGCAGATGGGCGGGGCGGCCCAGCACCGGCACCTTCTGGGCGCCCGGCCGGCTCTTCGCGATATCGGTGATGTCACCGAGCACAGCCGAGGCTGTGGCATTGCCGCCGGCGCCGGGGCCGACCATCAGCAATTCGCCGAGAATGTCGGATTCGAGCGCTACGGCATTGGTGACGCCATCGACCTGGGCAATTACCGAATCGAGCGGCACCATGGTTGGATGCACCCGCTGTTCGATACCGGTCGCGGTCTTCTGGGCAACACCGAGCAGCTTGATCCGGTAGCCAAGATCGCGCGCAGCGTGGATGTCGTCGATAGAGATATTGCTGATGCCTTCGAGGTAGATATCGTCGGCAGCGATCTGGCTGCCGAAGGCCAGCGTTGTCAGGATCGACAGCTTGTGGGCCGTATCATTGCCATCGATGTCGAAGCTCGGATCCGCCTCGGCATAGCCGAGCCGCTGCGCTTCGGTCAGGCATTCGGCAAAGCTCAGACCTTCCTTTTCCATCCGGGTCAGGATGTAATTGCAGGTGCCGTTCATGATCCCGTAGATTCGGGAGAACTGGTTGCCGGTCAAGGATTCACGCAGCGTCTTGATAACAGGGATGCCGCCGGCGACCGCCGCCTCGTAGTTGAGCAGCACGCCCTTGTCTTCGGCCATTTTGGCCAGTTCGACACCGTGCCGGGCCAAGAGCGCCTTGTTTGCAGTCACCACATGCAGGCCACGGCTAAGGGCTACGCGCACCGACTGGTCCGCCGCGCCCTCGGCGCCGCCGATCAATTCGACGAAGACATCGATATCGGCCTTTTCCGCGAGCTCCATCGGCGTCGCGAACCACTCGATGCCGGAGAGATCGATGCCGCGATCGCGGCTGCGGTCACGGGCGGAGACTGCCGCAATGGAAATGGCGCGACCGCAGGAAACAGTGAGCGCGTCGGCCCTGGTTTGCAAGATCCGCGCCAGCGACGCACCGACGGTACCGAGACCCGCAATGCCGATCTTAAGGGCATCAGCCATGAGATAATCCTGATATGCTACTGGAAACATGGGAAGGGAGCGGCCGCGAATGGGCCGCTCTTTAAAATAAAATCAACGGTGGGCGTTGAGTGACACGACATTATGCAGCGTATCGTCAGCCGTGGACAGGAAGCGCTTCAAATTACGCGCCGCTTGACGGATGCGATGCTCGTTTTCGACCAGCGCGATGCGGACGTAATCATCACCCTGCTCGCCGAAACCGATACCGGGCGCCACGGCCACGTCAGCCTTTTCCACCAGCAGCTTGGAAAACTCCAGGGAGCCGAGATCTCGGAACTTCTCAGGAATCTTTGCCCAGGCAAACATGGTGGCTGCCGGCGGCGGAATCTCGAAGCCGGCCTTGCCGAAGCTTTCGACCAGTACGTCGCGGCGGCGCTTGTAGATATTGCGCACTTCGGCAACGTCTGTGCCATCACCGTTCAGCGCGTGGGTAGCAGCGACCTGAATCGGCGTGAAGGCGCCGTAGTCGAGATAGGATTTAACGCGCGCAAGCGCCGAGATCAGCCGCTCGTTGCCGACAGCAAAGCCCATGCGCCAGCCAGGCATGGAGAAGGTCTTGGACATCGAGGTGAATTCCACCGCAACATCCATGGCGCCGGGTACTTCCAGCACCGACGGCGGCGGGTTGCCGTCGAAATAGATTTCCGAATAGGCAAGGTCGGAGAGCACGATCAGATCATGCTTCTTCGCAAAAGCGATCACGTCCTTGTAGAAATCCAGCGAGGCAACACGGGCGGTCGGATTAGACGGATAATTGATGATCAGCGCCAGCGGCTTCGGAATCGAATGGCGCACGGCCCGCTCCAGCGGCGGGAAGAAGGTCTCGTCCGGCTCGACCGGGATCGAGCGGATCACGCCGCCGGTCATCAGGAAGCCGAAGGCATGGATCGGATAGGTCGGATCCGGGCAGAGAATGACATCGCCCGGCGCGGTAATCGCCTGCGCCATGTTGGCAAAGCCTTCCTTGGAACCCAGCGTCGCGACGACCTGGGTATCGGGATTGAGCTTCACGTTGAAACGACGAGCGTAATAGGCGGCCTGGGCACGGCGCAGGCCGGGAATGCCCTTGGAAGAGGAATAGCGATGCGTGCGCGGGTCCTGCACAGCTTCGCACAGCTTATCGACGACGGATTGTGGCGTCGGAAGATCGGGATTGCCCATGCCGAGGTCGATGATGTCAGCGCCACCGGCTCGCGCGCTTGCCTTCAAACGATTGACCTGTTCGAAAACATAGGGCGGCAGACGCCGGACTTTGTGAAACTCTTCCATTTCAGACCTCGTTGAACCGCAGGCCCTCAGCCTGGCGGACGATCCGTTTCCACTGTTGCATCCCCGAAAACGGACCGGGTAAACCGGGGTGCAGGCACGATACCGCAGATTGCAATGATTCGCGGTAATTTTAGGCCGCTCACCCCTGCCCGGCTTCGTACGGCCAGGCTGGCCTGACATGCACACGGGATACGGCAGATGCGACCGTCGCTCATTTTTGCTTTGCGGCCAAAAGCCGGGCAAGGCAAGGGCTAATTGAGGGTCAATGGTACGGCGCGGCCTTATTGGCTGGCCGGCTGGCCCTGCTTGGCGAGCTTGCGCATTTCTTCGACCTTGCGATCGTATTGTGCTTGGCTGATCTGGCCGGATTTGCGCTGGGCGCCGAGAGCTGACAGCCGCGTGCTCATCTCCTTAGCCTCGTCATTGCTCATCTGCACATTGGCAGCCGTGAGAGGCTTGGAGAATTCGGGATAACCGTCCGGCGTCGTATAGGCTGTTGCCGCGGGATCGGCCTTATCTGTCACGGTCACGTCGACATGATTCTGGCGCGCCGGAGCGGCCGTGCTGTTGCAGCCGGCGAGCGCAAGCAGACCGACAGAGGCGCCAGCGATTGCGCCGACCGTAGCCAGCCTCGACACACCACGTACAGCCGAAATCCGCAAAACGAAAGAGACGTTCGAAACCATAGTCAAACCCAACCAATTCCACCGGCACAGATGCCGGGCCAACGTCACCCGGCAGTGGCGACACAACCGCGCAGGCACCTCGTTTTCCACAGCAGAGACGCGAAGATCGAGAGACAACAAGCGCGGAAATTGCAAAAGATGGCGACCTGATTTGATCTACATCTTTCATCCGTCTGGAACTTGTAGTCATTTTCAGGCAGGATAGGCAAACATAAAAAAGAGAATGACAAAGGGGAGATGGCGTTGACCACAGTATCGAAGGATCAGGCTCGCAAACGTCCATCCCGCCCTACGCGCAAAGCGCCGGAAGCCGGGGCAAAAGACCCAGCCACAAAGGTTAAGTCCTCTGCCAAGGCAGCCCAGCCACAAAAGGCCGATGACAACGGCGCAGCCCGGCAGTCCGCTGCGAATCAGCAGCCAAACATGACCAAGACCGCAGCAGGCCAGGCCAGCGCGGATAAGCCGGGCGCCGACAAGGCTGGCGCGGGCCATGGGGGTCAGGCAGGCGCTGGCGCCGCAGGTTTCGACCCTTCGATGATCGAGCCCTATATCGTCAAGGACCCGGAGGCTCTGGCAGTCAATCTGGCCAAAGCGCTGGAAAATCTCGGCAAGGCCGCCTCCACCTGGCTCGCACCGCGCGAAAAGGGTGAGATCAACGATCCCGTCGCCGAGCCGGCGGTGGAGCTGGTCAAGACCCTGACCGGCGTTGCCGAATACTGGATGGCCGACCCGCAGCGCAGCCTGGAGGCGCAGACGCATCTGATGACATCGCTGTTTGGTGTCTGGATGAAGAGCATGACCCGCTTTTCCATGCCGATGGCGGCCACGCCGGCGGCGGAGCCTATCAAGGACAAGCGCTTTGCCGATGCGGACTGGCAGCGCAATCCCTTCTTCGATTTCCTGCGTCAGGCCTATCTCGTTCTATCGGACTGGGCCGAGAAGCTGGTCGAGAACACCGAGGGTATGGATGAGCATTCGCGCCACAAAGCCTTGTTCTACATGCGGCAGATGACGGCGGCGCTATCGCCAGTCAACTTCGTCATGACCAATCCCCAGCTCTACCGTGAGACGGTCGCCACCAGCGGCGCCAATCTGGTCAAGGGCATGAAGATGTTCGCCGAAGACATGGCCGCCGGCCGCGGCGAGTTGAGGATGCGCCAGACCGATACATCGAAATTTGCCGTCGGCACCAATATGGCGCTGTCACCGGGCAAGGTCGTGGCGCAGAGCGATGTCTGCGAAGTCATCCAGTACGAACCCTCGACGGACAAGGTGCTGAAGCGGCCATTGCTGATCTGCCCGCCCTGGATCAACAAATTCTATATTCTCGATCTCAATCCGGAAAAGAGCTTCATCAAATATTGCGTCGACAAGGGCCACACGGTCTTCGTGATCTCCTGGGTCAATCCTGATGAGCGCCATGCAAAGAAGGACTGGCTGTCCTATATTCGTGAGGGCGTCGATTTCGCGCTCGATACGGTGGAAAAGGCAACCGGCGAGAAACAGGTCAATGCCATCGGCTATTGCGTCGGCGGCACGCTTTTGTCGGCGGCCATGGCGCTGCATGCCAAGGAAGGCGATACCCGCATCGCCAGCGCCACGCTGTTTACCACCCAGGTGGATTTCACCTATGCCGGCGATCTCAAGGTCTTCGTCGATGAGGAACAGGTGCGCGGCCTGGAAGAGCGCATGAAGCAAAAGGGCTATCTCGATGGCTCGAAAATGGCGACCGCTTTCAACATGCTGCGCTCGTCCGAACTAATCTGGCCCTATTTCGTCAACAACTACCTGAAGGGCCAGGACCCGACCGCCTTCGACCTACTCTATTGGAACGCCGATTCGACCCGGATGGCAGCGGCCAATCACTCCTTCTACCTGCGCAACTGCTATCTCGAAAACAATCTGGCGCGCGGCAAGATGGAATTGGATGGCAAGACCCTGTCGCTAAAGGACGTCAAGATCCCGATCTACAATCTCGCCACCAAGGAAGACCACATCGCGCCGGCAAAGTCGGTCTTCATCGGCTCTGCCTGCTTCGGTGGCCCCGTGACCTATGTGATGAGCGGCTCGGGCCATATCGCCGGCGTTGTCAATCCGCCGGACAAGCGCAAATATCAGTTCTGGACCAATGGCAAGCCGGATGGCAGCTTCGAGGATTGGGTGGCGACCGCTGAGGAGACGCCGGGCTCCTGGTGGCCACATTGGCAGCAATGGATCGAAAGCCTGGACAAGCGGCGTGTCGATGCCCGCCTGCCCGGCGGAAATGCGCTAAACGCCATTGGCGATGCGCCCGGCTCCTACGTGCTGGAGCGCGTCTGAACGCATGATCTTCGACCCACCGCTGGTGGCGGCAACCCTCATCCGCCGTTACAAGCGCTTCCTGTTCGACGCTGTCCTGGAGGATGGGCGTGAGATCGCCGGCTTCTGCGCCAATACCGGCTCGATGCGCGGGCTGACCACGCCCGGTTCGCGCATCTATCTGTCGCAGCATGACAGCCCGAACCGCAAGTATCGCTATGCTTTCGAGATGATAGAGGCTGAAGGCACCTTGGTTGGCGTCAATACCGCCCTGCCCAACCGCCTGGCACAGGAGGCAATCCGGCTCGGCTTGGTCAGCGATCTCTTACACTACGAGAAAATCCGCACCGAGCAGCGCTACGGCGAAAACTCCCGCATCGACCTGCTGCTGTCGGCGCCTGACAGGGTCGATTGCTATGTCGAGATCAAGAACGTCCATTTCGTCAGGCAGACGGGATTGGCTGAATTTCCAGACAGCGTCACCACACGCGGCGCCAAGCATCTGAACGAGATGGCAAAGCTGGTGGCATCAGGTACAAGGGCCGTAATGCTCTACGTGATCCAGCGACCAGATTGCGAGGCGCTGGCGATCTCAGCCGATCTCGACCCCGCCTATGGCCGCGCCTTTACGGCAGCGGTGGCGCAAGGGGTCGAAGCCTATGCCGTCAAGTGCAGCGTGACGCCTGAGGGCATTGCTCCGGTTCGAGGCGTGCCGGTGCGTCTTACTGTCTAGCTACCCCATCAGCCCTGATATCATCAGCGCGATGCCAGTCAGGGCCATGATCGACAGGCTGCCGGCGGCGAGAACGCGACCGCCAGAGGCAAGCAAACCGCGCAGATTGACCTGAAGCCCAAGGGCGGCCATCGAAAGGGTGGTGAAAAAACCGGAAATATGTTGCGACGGTGCAATCAGACCCTGAGGCAATAGGCCAGCCGAGCGGGCAAGCATCATTGCCAGGAAGCCGAGGATGAACCAGGGCGCCAAATGCGCAAAGCCTATCTTCGCCGCACCCTCCCGTCCCTCGCCTCTGCGGCTGGAAATCATGCCCAGCGCCAACAGAACAGGTCCGAGCATCATCACCCGCACCAGCTTTACCAACGTGCCAACATGCAGGCTGACCAAACCGAAAGATGACGTTGCCGCCAGCACCTGCGGCACAGCATAGACCACCATGCCAGCGACCATGCCGTAATGGCGGGCGTCAAGCCCAGCCAAGGCCCCGAGCAGCGGCAGAAGCAGCACGACGAGAATTCCGAGCACGGCTGTGAAGGCAATGGACGAGGCCACCTCATTCGCATCCGCGCCGATTACAGGCGCCGCCGCCATGATCGCGGAATTGCCGCAGATAGAATTGCCGCAGGCCACAAGCAGTGCCGGGCGATGCGAAAGCCCCAACAAACGACCGATTCCATAGCTGCTGACAAGACCGCAGCAGACCAGAGCCATGATACCAAGCACGAGCGCCAGGCCATCGCCAGCAATCTCCTGAAGGCTTATCGATGCGCCGAGCAGCACAATGGCCGCCTCCAGCACGATCTTGGCGCAGAAATGAACCCCTGGCTGCACCTTTGGCGATAGCGCCAGCAGACTGTTGACCAATGTGCCGAGCAGGATGCACCAGACGAGCGGATCGACGGGCATTACCCCGGTTGCCCATTGCAATCCATAGGTCACGCCATAGCCGCAAAGCGACACGCCGGTCGCGAGCGCTATCCCCGGCAATAGCCTCGACAGCCGGCCGCGGCCGATGCTTTCCGGACTAATGAAGCGGTCGGTGGCGGTACCGGAGTGAGAAGACGTGCGCATGGTGAAAACCCTTGATCAACTAAACTGGTTTTGCGCCCTCGGTTCGTTTCACTCCATCGCATAATATGCGATAGTTCATGCGAAAATATTTCACGATCACTTTTGCAAGGCATCCTTCCATGACCCTCGAGCAACTTGCGATCTTTCTGGCCGTGGCCGAACGTCAGCACGTGACGCGGGCAGCGCAAGCGCTCGGCTTGACCCCATCCGCGGTCAGCGCCGCCATCCGCGCATTGGAAACCAATCACGATGTGCTGCTGTTTGACCGGGTAGGGCGCGGTATCGAATTGACTCAAGCGGGCAGGATCTTTCTGGAGGAAGCCCGCGCCACGCTTGCTGCAGCCAATCGCGCCACTCTCGTGCTGGCCGAATTGGGCGGGCTGAATCGTGGAAGGCTCGCCCTCTATGCCAGCCAGACCGTTGCCGGCCATTGGCTGCCGCGCCAGATGATGCGCTTTCGCGCCCGCTATCCCGAGATCATACTCGATCTAACCATCGGCAATTCGGCCTCTGTCGCCGAAGCGGTGGAAGGCGGTCGCGCGGAACTTGGCTTCGTCGAGGCGGAGATACCCTCGCAGGTTCTCTCACATCTTGTCGTGGCCGAGGATGAGATGGTGATCGTCGTGCCCAAGGGGCATCCGCTTACGCAGCCGGTTGCCGATCTGCCGGCAGCGCTTGCCGCCAGCCGCTGGGTTCTGCGCGAGCCGGGTTCCGGCACCCGCGCCTATTTCGAGCAAGCGATGCAGAGCCTGGGCATCGACCCACACCAACTGGTGATCGCCCTCACCTTCCCATCCAACGAGGCGGTATTGTCGGCCTTGACGGAAGGCGGCTGCGCCAGCCTGCTATCGCGCTCGACAGTTCAGGCGCTGGTCGAAACCGATGCGCTGGCGATCGTGCCGGTGCCGCTTGCGCCGCGGCGGTTCACAGCGCTTCGCCACCGGGAACGACGGATGAGCGGCGCGGCGCGGCAGTTCCTGCAATTATGCTCGCAGCCGGACGACCATGGTCGCAGTCTGTTCAAGAATTGAGCGCAACCGTCCGAACGTGATGGACGAACAACCTCTGCCTGCGGTATGTAAAACGCTGGAATGAATGCGGGACAGTTGAATGGTAAATTACATCGACGCGGCGACCGCGCCGCTCAAGAATACCGGCGCGATACGCCTTTACGGTTCGGACGCTTTCGAGGCGATGCGCAAGGCCTGCCAGGTCACGGCGCGATGCCTCGATGCCCTCGTGCCGATCGTCAAGCCGGGCGTGACGACCAATGAGATCGACCGTTTCGTGTTCGAATTCGGCATGGACCATGGCGTGCTGCCGGCAACGCTGAATTATCGCGGTTATCGCCATTCGGTCTGCACCTCGATCAACCATGTTGTCTGCCACGGCATTCCCGATGACAAGCCGCTACGCGAAGGCGATATCGTCAATATCGACGTCACCTATGTCGTTGATGGCTGGCACGGCGATTCGAGCCGGATGTACCCGGTCGGCGAGATCAAGCGCTCCGCCGAGCGGCTTTTGGAAGTCACCCATGAATGCCTGATGCGCGGCATTGCCGCCGTGCGTCCGGGCGCCCGCACCGGCGCGATCGGCGCGGCGATCCAGAGCTTTGCTGAGGCGCAGCGCTGCTCCGTCGTGCGCGATTTCTGCGGTCACGGTGTCGGCCAACTGTTTCACGACAGCCCGAATATCCTGCATTACGGTAAGGCGGATGAAGGTCCTGAAATCCGTGAGGGCATGATCTTCACCATCGAGCCAATGATCAACCTCGGCAAGCCGCATGTGAAGGTTCTGGCCGATGGCTGGACCGCCGTCACCCGCGACCGTTCGCTGACAGCCCAATACGAACATGCCGTCGGCGTCACCGCCACGGGCTGCGAGATCTTCACGCTGTCGCCCGCTGGCCTCGACCGGCCGGGCCTGCCACCCTTACAAGGCTGAGCGATGAACCGGCCGCCGCGTCTTCCGCTCTCCGACGAGCCAGAACAGGTTTCGCTTCCAGACGATATCGAGGCGGAGGCCTTTGATGACGAGCAGGATGAGCGTGGCTTTTTTGCCGAGCAGGTGCAAAAGCCGAAAGCCGTCAAGAAGGCGCCCGAGCCGGCGACCAAGCAGGTGGAGCATTATCACGGCCACCGCGAGCGGTTACGTCAGCGCTTCAAGGAGAAGGGCGACGAGGCGCTTGCCGATTACGAGGTGCTGGAACTGCTGCTATTCCGGCTGATCCCGAGACGCGACACCAAGCCGATTGCCAAGGCCCTGCTCGACCGGTTCGGCAGCCTGGCCGGCGTGTTCGGGGCCAAGCACAGCCTGCTGCAGGAAGTAAAAGGCATCGGTGAAACCGTCGCCCTCGATCTCAAGCTGATCTCGTCAGCTTCGCAACGCATGCTGAAAAGCGAGTTGAAGGGCAAGCAGGTCCTGTCATCGTGGTCGAGCGTTATCGATTACTGCCATGCGGCCATGGCCTATGAGACGACAGAACAATTCCGCATCCTGTTTCTCGACAAGCGCAATGCGCTGATTGCCGACGAGATCCAGGGCCGCGGCACCGTCGATCATACGCCCGTCTATCCTCGCGAAGTGGTCAAGCGCGCCCTGGAGCTTTCGGCAACGGCCATCATCCTTGTGCACAATCATCCCAGCGGCGATCCGACCCCGTCGCGCGCCGATATCGACATGACCAAGACGATCATCGATACCGCCAAGCCGCTTGGTATTACCGTGCATGACCACGTGATCATCGGCAAACAGGGACATGCCAGCCTGAAGGGGCTGCGGCTGATCTGACACCCCGCGACGCCGCAGTTTTATGGGCGATCAAGCCGGTCGTCCCATGGCGAGACACTTGCGACATCTGCGCCGACTCTCCGTTAAGCGTGATCCTTTAGCCTTCGGTAAAGGACCTTCCGTATTCATGGAGATTGACGGCAAGGAGCGAGCGATGAGCATTTCCGGGATCTTGAACACGGCAACGTCAGGCATGCTGGCCCAGCAGGTTCGCGTCAGCAATGTCGCGAGCAACATCGCCAACGCCGATACACCGGGCTATCGCCGGTTGAATACCGATCTTTCCGCCGATGGCGCAGGCGTGACAGCCACAACGGCACGATCCACTCAGGAACCCGTCACGCCTGATGTCTCCAATGTCGATCCCTTACAGGAGATGACCGAGATGATCGGGGCTCACCAGGCCTTCGCCGCCAATGCCAAAGTGTTTGAGGCCGGCGCCGACATGTGGGACATGCTGATGAGCATCAAGCGGGACTGACGCGCCGCGTCGCCCTCACCCGCCGAAATATTGCCGGGCCGCCAACGCCAGCGACACCAGGCCGAAGCCGATCAGCAGGAATGCAGACCCGCGCTGCACCCAATGGGCAAAATTGTCAGGCAGACGGCGCTGTAGCCAGACGACCGCCCCACAGAGCGCAAACCACCAGGCAAGTGACCCCAGAAACACCCCGGCCACCAGGAAGAACGGGCTGATACCATCCGTATCGGCAAGACCGGCACCGGCAAACAAAGCGGCAAAGCCGAACACGGTCGCTGGATTGGTAATCGTTAGCGCAAAGGTGGAAACGGTCGTCCGGATAATGTCGCTCGCCTCGATCTCTGCCGCCGCAATCAGCGGTCTGGGTGTCAGCATCCTGATGCCGATCACCAGAATTAAAATGCCCCCAACCAGCTTGAGCGGCAGCGAAATCTCAACAAGAAAATCCTGCATGGCCGCGAAACCGGCGGCAGCGGCGATGGCAAACACCATGTCACCAAGTGCCGCCCCAATCCCCGTTGAGACGCCATGCCAGAAGCCACGCTCCATCGTGCGGTTGATGCAGAGCGTGCCTATCGGCCCGATTGGCGCGGCCACGGCAACGCCGACCAGAAAGCCCTTGACCAGCAGGATGAACAGCATCGACATCTCCGTCACAGAGGCCTTATCCGTGACGGATGAAAGCATAAAAAGGTCTCGCCAGCCCTGCGGCCGCTTCACGCCTGCCTAACGCTGCAAACGGCAATCCGGTTCGTGCGTTATGACATTAACCGTTGAAACAGCGCCGCTTCGGGTAAAGTACGCCCCCTGTACTGCATAATCCCTTAAATCGGAACAGGTTTTGGCCAAAGTTTCCGGCCAGTGGCGCAAGTGCTGAACCGGGCCCTTGTGGGCATGTCCCTTTTGCCTAATTCACGTCTTGCGAGACGGTGTCGGGGCGTGCAACGCTGCCGGGATGGCGCCATGGCCTGCCCCGTCACCTCCATAAGTGACAGCCATGGCAGGAGAAGAACAGTAGAAGGAGGAAACGGTATGGCGAACGGACAGGCATCAAATCCGCCGCAGGAGGGCACGGGCGACATGGCGCGCCGGCTGCGCTCGATTTTCAGCGGATCGATCGGCAACATGGTCGAGTATTACGACTTCTACGTCTATTCGGCCTTCTCGCTCTATTTCGCACCGTCCTTCTTTCCCAACAGCAACCCGACCGCGCAATTGCTCAACACCGCGGGCATTTTCGCAGTCGGCTTCATCATGCGCCCTGTCGGCGGCTGGTTCTTCGGTGCCTATGCCGACCGGCGCGGCCGCAAGTCGGCACTGACACTGTCCGTGCTACTGATGTGCTTCGGTTCGTTGATGATTGCGGTAACACCGGGCTTTGCCACGATCGGCTATGCCGCGCCCGCGGTCCTGATGCTGGCGCGCATGCTGCAAGGGCTCAGCCTTGGCGGCGAATATGGTACCAGCGCCACCTATCTCTCGGAAATGGCCACGAAAGAGCGGCGCGGCTTCTACTCGAGCTTTCAATATGTCACGCTGATCAGCGGCCAGCTCTGCGCTATCCTGGTGCTGCTGCTCTTGCAAAAACTGCTGCTGACGCCGGCGGAGCTTGAGGCCTGGGGCTGGCGCATTCCCTTCGTCATCGGTGGCGGTTTGGCAATTATCGCCTTGTTTCTGCGCCGTAACATGGCCGAGACCGAACAGTTCAGCCGGACGGCAGGCAAAAACCTCGGTAGCCCGCTGCGTGAGTTGATGAAGTATCCGAGACAAGTCGTGACCGTCATCGGCCTGACATTGGGCGGCACGGTCGCCTTCTATACCTACACGACCTACATGCAGAAATTTCTTGTGAACACCGTCCACCTCAGCAAGGACGATTCGACCCTGGTGTCGGCGGGGGCACTGTTCGTCTACATGTGCCTGCAGCCGGTGGTGGGCTGGATTTCCGATAAGATCGGCCGGCGGCCCGTGCTGATCGCCTTCGGCGTGCTGGGCTCGATTTGCACCGTGCCGCTGCTGACGACGCTCAGCACCGCTTCAAATGCCTTCGAAGCCTTTTTGATCATCATCGCCGCACTGGTGATCGTGTCAGGTTATACGGCGATCAACGCGGTGGTGAAGGCGGAGCTGTTTCCAACTGGCGTACGCGCCTTGGGCGTTGGCCTGCCCTATGCGCTCACCGTGTCGATCTTTGGCGGCACAGCCGAATATGTCGCATTGTGGTTCAAGGAGGCTGGTGTCGAACACTGGTTCTACTGGTATGTTTCGGGCTGCATCGCCGTGTCGCTGGTGGTCTATGCCGTCATGCCCGACACGCGCCAGACATCGCACATCGATCGCGAATCTGAGTGAAAAACCACATTGTAAATTGAAAAAACACAAGAAAATCCCCGCCCGGCAGAGCCAGGGCGGGGTAACCAGAGGTTGGAGGGTTGACGGTCAAACCTCGATAGGGGGATACGAGACCTTCGTCGCCAACCCAACCGCATAACGGGCATCAAACCGATAAGTTCCGTTCGGTTTACCTTACTTTTCCTTAATGCTCTTCTTTTACCGTATCACTTGACGTTTTCCCAAGGCCCATGGGCCGAGAGAAGTTCTATCGAGCCATTCATACACCGCCGAGGGCCGCCCCGGCAGGCTCAGACCGGGATGACATCAGATTGACAGGCGGGAGGAGGACCTCATGACGAAACCGAGCTTCCGGTTCACCCATTACGACCTCAAGGAATTGCGGGCGGGTACCATTCTTGAAGTCCAATTGAACGCCATCAACAATGTCCGGCTGATGACGGCGCCCAATTTCCAACGCTTCAAGGAGGGGTTGGACTACAAATATGCCGGCGGCGTAGCGAAGAAGGCTCCCGTCAAGATCGTCGTTCCCGAAAGCGCCCATTGGCATCTAATCGTCGACATGGAAGGCCATCATGGCCTGGCTGAATCCTCTGTCAAGCTGGTGACGCCCCCGACAAAGGTGCGCAAGGCGGGGTGATTAACCGGCCCGTTGATCGAAGGTCAGACGGGACTTAAGGGCTGATGCGGTTCTGACGGCAGTTCAACGCGGATAGCATCACCTGAACGCACAGGCCCCCCGTTGATTACGACGGCCATCACTCCGGCTTTGCGGATCAGTCCGCCACCAGCATCGCGGTCCAGAACCGCCTGCATCAGGCCCGGCTGAAAGTCGTTGATCTGCTTGCAGGGATTGCGCAAGCCGGTGACCTCAATAACCGCAGTCGCACCAATATGCAGGCGGGCGCCCTCCGGCAGGCCGAGCAGATCGACACCAAGTGTCAGAATATTTTCCCCGAGATCGCCTGCGCGTACCGCAAAGCCCTTGCCGGCCAATTCCTCCAGCAATTCGCTATGGATCAGATGCACTTGGCGCAGGTTCGGCTGGCTCGGATCTTTTGCGACGCGCGAGCGGTGCTGCACCGTCACGCCGAGATGGGCATCTCCCTCCACACCCAAGCCGGCCAGAAGCATGATCTCCGCCAGCACCGGTTTGCTGAACTGGTGCGCTTCTGCACGGCTGACAGCTTCGACCTTGCTCATGTTTCGTTGCGCTCCCGTCGCAGTTTTGCCCACCAGTCCAGCCGCTTGCGGATGTCGCGCTCGAAGCCGCGCTCCGGCGGATCGTAGAAGGTCTGGCGGCCGAGCTTTTCAGGGAAATAATCCTGGCCGGAAAAGGCATCCGGCTCGTCATGGTCGTAGCGATAGCCGTCGCCATAGCCCTCGCCTTTCATCAGCTTGGTCGGAGCGTTGAGAATATGCTTGGGCGGCAGCAGCGAGCCATGTTCCTTGGCCACCCGCATGGCGGCCTTGTAGGCGGTATAGACTGCGTTGGATTTCGGCGCGGTGGCGAGATAGACGCAGGCCTGCGCCAACGCCAGTTCCCCTTCCGGGGAGCCGAGATAATCATAGGCGTCCTTGGCTGCGTTGCAGATCACCAGCGCCTGCGGGTCGGCAAGGCCGATATCCTCCACCGCCATGCGCACCAGCCGACGCCCGAGATAAAGCGGGTCTTCGCCTGCATCGAACATCCGGCAGAGATAGTAGAGCGCCGCATCCGGGTCAGAGCCGCGCACAGACTTATGGAGCGCCGAAATCAGATTGTAATGGCCGTCCTGGCCTTTGTCATAGACAGGCGCCCGCCGCTGCACGATCCGCGCCAGGCCTTCGGTATCAAAGACCTCGTCCTTGCGCGCCGCCCGCCAGACTTCTTCGGCCAGCGTCAGCGCCGCGCGGCCATCGCCGTCGGCCATGCGGATCAGACTGGCGCGGGCGGCCTCGTCGAGCGGCAGCGGCTTTGCTTCCGTCGCTTCTGCCCGTTGCAGCAGCACTTCGATGCTCGCCTCATCATGGGACTTGAAGGTCAGCACGCGGGCGCGTGACAAAAGAGCGGCATTGAGCTCAAAAGACGGGTTCTCGGTGGTCGCGCCAACCAGAATGACCGTACCGTCTTCCATAACAGGCAAAAAACTGTCCTGCTGGGCGCGATTGAACCGATGGATCTCGTCAACGAACAGCAGCGTTTGGCGTCCGGACATGCGCCGGGCGCGGGCGCCCTCGAACACCCGCTTCAGATCGGCCACGCCGGAAAAAATCGCCGAAATCTGCTCGAAGGCTAGTTCCGCCTCGCCCGACAGCAGCCGGGCGACCGTGGTCTTGCCGGTGCCCGGAGGCCCCCAGAAAATCATCGAGCCGAGCGAACCCGAAGCAATCATCCGGGCCAGTACACCGTCCGGCCCGGTCAGATGATCCTGCCCCGTCACATCAGAGAGCGTCTTCGGCCGCAGCCGATCCGCCAGCGGCCGTCGGGCCGCCATATCCTCATCCAGCTTCGGGGCGAACAGATCACTCATCGAAACATCTGCCGCAGCCGCTGGCCATTGCGGTCGATTTCCACCCGCCAATAGGATGGCGACGACTTGGCGATTTTTACCATGTCACGGGAAGTGGCGACATCGACGCCGTTGATGGAAACGATGATATCGCCGGGCTGAAAGCCCAGCCGCTGCGCCACGGAGCCATCGGCAACCGCTGTGATCGCAACGCCTGATGCCTGCGTGTTGAGCTTCAGCTCATAGGCAAGCCGCGGTGACAAATTGCCGACGGTCGCACCTTCGAACGGGCTGCCGTCCTTGATCACCTGCTCGTCGCGCGGCCGGGTCTCAGGCGCTCCGGCCAGCGTCAAGCTGATCTCCTTCGGCTTGCCGTCCTCGATCACGCTGAGCGTCACCGGCTTGCCGAGGCCTGTCGTGGTCAGCCGGTAGTTCAGCGCATCGGGATGCTCGACCGTGACGCCATCGACGGCGGTGATTACCTGCCCGGCCTTGATGCCGGCTTTTTCAGCCGGACCATCAGGCACCGTCTTTGTCACGAGCGCGCCGAGCACCTGCTTCAGGCCAAGCGCATCGGCAACATCCGAGGTGACCGGCTCAAAGGTAGCGCCGACATAGGGCCGTTCGAAGGATTTTTCACCCTTGTCGGCCGCAGCCAGGAACACCTTGACCAGATTGGCGGGAATCGCGAAACCAACGCCGTTCGAACCGCCGCCCTTGGAAAAGATCGCGGTGTTGATGCCGATCAACTCGCCATTCATGTTCATCAACGCGCCGCCGGAATTGCCGGGATTGATCGAAGCATCGGTCTGGATGAAGAAGCCGAAATCGCCTTCCGACACCTGATTACGGGCAAGACCCGAAACGATGCCGCTCGTGACAGTCTGACCGACGCCGAAGGGATTACCGATCGCCAGAACCAGATCGCCAACCTCGATCTTGTCGGAATCGGCGATCTTGAGCGTGGGCAGGCTTTCCTTTGCATCGACCTTCAACACCGCAAGATCCAGCCGCTCGTCCTTGAGCAGCACCTTGACCGGATATTCACGGCCATCGGACAGCGCCACCTTGATATCGTCGGCGCCGGCAATGACATGGTAGTTGGTCATGACCGTTCCGTTGTCTTCCACGATCACGCCCGATCCGAGCGAGGTCTGCTTTTCGGTGCGATTTGGAAAACGCTGGCCGAAGAACTGCTCGAAAAAGGGATCGCCTGCAAACGGACTTGCGCGGCTCTGCACGACCCGCTCGGCATAGACATTCACGACGGCGCCATGGGTCTGCTTGACCAGCGGCGCAAACGACATCTGCATCTCGGTGCGGCTTTGCGGCAGGGTCTTGGCATCCTGCGCCTGGCCGGGAGAACTTGCCATAAAGGCAAGAACGATGACAGCAGGAGAGATCAGTTTCAGGCCACGCATTCGGGTTTCCTCTTCAATCCCCTAAACCTTGTTGAGCAAGTCTTATGGGAGGTTCTGGCAAAGCAAAATAGGCTCATCCGTGAAAATTGTGGCAAACCATCGCCATTTCAAGCAGGTCAGGCGCAGTGCGGGAAAAACCACTGCGGCGCTGCGTCAAGGCGGGCCGCTGAATTGGGAACCTTTGCCTTTGTAGAACATTGATGATTAGCCATTTGGCTGACTGCATCACTGGAGAGCGAATCTGAATGTCCATCACCTTGAAATTGGCCGCTGCCTGCACCGTTGTTCTTGCCACGCTCTGCCTCGCTCCCCAGCAGAGTCATGCGGCGAGCTTCGACTGCAGCAAGACGGATCTGAAAGCCGACGAAAAGGCGATCTGCGACAATCGCGCCCTCAATGACCTCGACGTGAAGATGGTCACGACCTTCGAACTGATCTCCGGCCTGCTGCCCATGGGCAATCGCGGCGAATTGCAGGACCAGCAGACCACTTGGCTGAAAAGCCGCCAAGCCTGCAATGCCGATACCGATTGCATAGCCAAAGCCTATGAGGCGCGTCTGAAGGCGCTGATGGGCGTCTACGACAAGATCGAGCGGCCGATCTAACAGTCCGTCCCATAATCGCCGCTGGCCGTCTGCAAATGGCAATTTCGCCAGACCAGCAGCAATGTTTCGACAGGCCGTAACTTATTTCAGTATTGGCAAGAACCGGGTGGCTTGGGCGGGCGTCCTGAGATGACATGTCTGGCATAGACCCTCACAAAGGAGCCAGACATGCCCTCCATCCGCTTTACTCCCATGCCATCATCAATCGCGGCCGCCTATCGAAACGGCGAACCGGATGCCTATGGCTGCGCGCCGGAACAGCGCCTGTCGCCCGGCGGCTACCAATGCCGCCATTGCCTCGCGCCCATTGCCGAAGGTCAGCCCTACCTGACCGTCGCCTACCGTCCCTTCCCGGCGCTGCAGCCCTATGCCGAGACCGGTCCAATCTTCCTGCATGCCATGCAATGCACGGCCTATGATGGTGGGGACCGGTTGCCGCCGATCTTCGACAGCCCCGACTACATCGTGCGCGGTTATGGCCATGACGATCGCATCGTCTATGGCACCGGCGCGGTGACGCCCACATCAGAGATTGCAGCGCGTGCAAAGGCGCTTCTCCAGGACGAAAATATCGCCTATGTGCATGTCCGATCCGCGCGCAACAACTGCTTTCAATGCAGGATCGAGCGGGTTACGGCAGAAAAACACCTGCCGGAGAGATAGGAAACAGCGGAAAGCCCGCTGATGGAGGCGATTTTGAAGATTGGCGTGATCAATACGGGCGGCACGATCAGCTGCGTTGGCAACCCCTTGGCGCCGATGACCAGCGTCGAATTCAAGGCCGCCTGCCAGACTCATCTCGACCCCATCCTGCTTCAGGCCTTTCCCGATCTTCAGCTGGATTACGTGACCGACCTCGCTTTTCCCGAAAGCGCGACGGGCATGCTCGATAGCACCAATCTACAGCCATCCGACTGGTGCCTGATCGCCCGCGCCATCCTGGAGCGCTACGACAGCGTCGATGGTTGGATCGTGCTGCATGGCACCGACACGATGGATTTCAGCGGCACGGCGCTGTCGATGCTGCTGGCGCGCTTTGCCGCAGATGGCACCGTGCTTGCCGAGTTGAGCAAGCCGGTGATCCTCACGGGGTCGCAGGTGCCGCTGTTCCATTCGCCAGCGCCGGGCACGATTTCGGGCATGAGCTTCAATACCGATGCCTTCCAGAACGTTTGCGGGGCAATCGCTGCCGCCCAGGCAGGCATTCCCGGCGTCTGCGTCTTCTTCGACAGCCTGCTGATGCGCGGCTCACGCGTGGTCAAAGCCGATGCCAACCAGTTTCGCGGCTTTTCCAGCCCGAATTTCCCGCCGATAGGTCAATATGGCATTACGCTCGGGCTGAATCCGGACCTGATGCCTCAACCGCCGGTCTCACCCGCCACAAGCCTCGACGACCAAACGGCACGCGCCGGCGTTCTCGAACAGTTGGACGCCATCGCTGCCGATATCGACAAGGCACCGGTCATCACGCTTGGCGCCTTCCCCGCCCGCTATAACCCCGCCGAGGCGACGGCGCTTCTAGCCGAAATGATCCGCGCCTGCCTTGGCAAAGGCATTTCAGGGCTGGTGTTGCAGTCCTATGGCGAAGGCAATTTCCCGAGCGGCAATGCCAGGGAGGCTGCAAAAGGCGCCATCTATCAGGCGCTGGACGAAGCAAACCGCGCAGGCGTCGTCATCGTCGACAATACCCAAGTGTTGCAAGGCGCCGTCGATTACAACGCCTATGCAGCCGGCGCCTGGCTGCCGAAAATCGGTGCGCTGAACCCCGTCGATATGACTGTGATGGCCTCGATTGCCAAGCTCACCGTGCTGATCGCCGCCCGTCGCAAAAACGGCTGGACCCTCGACGACGTCAAATATCTGATGCAAACGCCACTCGTCGGGGAAATGACCGACATCTCCAGGCTCGACAGCCGCAGCAACGCCGTGCTTTTGCCGGGCCAGTCGCTGACGACCTTCAATGGCAGCGGCAGCCTGATCAACGACACCAAGACAGGCCCGCAATTGCGCGACAGCAGCGGCGCGGTGCTCTGGTCGATGCTGGAAGCACCGGACAAAGCCGCCCTGCCCGGTCGCCTGCACATCATGGGCAGTGGCAACCTTGCCTTCCACAGCCGCAACAGCGAACTTCTTTGGCAGAGCGAGAGCGGTAAGGACGATTGCGCCGCCGCCCGGCTGCGTCTCACACAGGCTGCGGATGGCTGCAGCGTAACGCTCAGCATCGAGGATTATGGGAAAAGCCGGACCCTCTGGACGAAAACGGTCAGCCTCTGAATGCGGCAAAGTGCCGGTGTTCGGCAGGGGATGCGCCGTCTCGGCACATGGTAATAATTTGAGTGGATTTTTTTACTCGATGGCGATCGAGCATGGATATTGTTGAGCTGTCATAAGCAACAAAGACAGCACCATGCAAAACAATCTGAAAATGGACGTCCGCTCAGCTCCCAGAAGCCGTTGCCGCATGGATAGTGCTGTGCGCTACATGCGCCAGATTGCAGACTGCCGGATTATCGACATCTCGCGCTCCGGGCTCGCGATCGAACTCCACACTGCTTTCCATGCATCTGCAGGCAGCACGATCGTGATTGAGAATGATGAAATCGGCTTGCTGGAAGGGCTTGTTCGCTGGAATCGCGGCGGTCGGATGGGGATCCAGTTTCGCCAGAACAGCAATTCCATTGCCAAGGTAGCGGCTTACTTCCGTAATTTCCATCAGGAAGTCCGTCCCGTCCTGAAGCGATAGGTGTCGCGCAAGGCTGCGGGATTCCGCCGCAAATGAAATTGACAGGACCGGCATTCTGCCGTCCGTGATGCTTTTGAAATAAACATCATCAACCTGTCATGATATGAAGGCAACTGATTTGCGATGCCAACGCATCGTTCATGCTATTTGCCAGGAGCCCTTCATGTCGCCACTCGTTGACCTGCCCTCCCGCAACCGCTTGTCTCCGGATCTGCATCCCATCTCCAGGCGCGCGCTGCTGGGCGGCGCCGCTGCAGCTGGCGCATTGATCATGCTGCATCCGTTTGCAGCACGGGCAGCCGCCAACCAGGCGCATCTGCGGCTGATGGAGACGACCGATATCCACGTCAACCTGATGCCTTATGACTATTATGCCGATAAGCCCAATGACACGATGGGCCTGACCCGCACGGCAACGCTGATCGACGAGATCCGCGCCGAAGCCGGAAACTCCATGCTGATCGACAATGGCGACCTGCTGCAGGGCAGCCCAATGGGCGATTACATGGCCTATAAAAAAGGCATCAAGGCCGGCGACGTGCATCCGGTCATGAAGGCGATGAACACGCTGGGCTACGATTGCGGCACATTGGGCAATCACGAGTTCAACTATGGGCTCGACTTCATGTTCAACACGCTGGCCGCCGCCAAGTATCCGCTGGTCTGCGCCAACCTGACCAAGGGGCAGCTTGCCAGCGATCCGAAGAACGATGACCTGTTCTTCAAGCCCTTCGCCATCATCGACAAGACCATCAAGGACGGTGCCGGCAACGAAAGCACCGTCAAGGTCGGTTTCATCGGTTTCGTGCCGCCACAGATCATGCTCTGGGACGCCAAGAACCTCGAAGGCAAGGCCCAGACCCGCGATATCGTTCAGGCGGCCCGCGCCTGGGTGCCCGTCATGAAGGAACAAGGCGCCGATATCGTCATCGCCCTTTCCCACTCCGGCATCGATGGCAACGGCCAGAGCGAACGGATGGAAAATGCCTCCCTCTATCTTGCTGCCGTCGAAGGCATAGATGCGATCTTCACCGGGCACCAGCATCTGGTTTTCCCGGGCCCGAAGACGTGGGACGGAGTCCAGGGCGCCGATCCGCTCAAGGGAACGCTGATGGGCAAACCCGCCGTCATGGCTGGCTTCTGGGGTTCGCATATGGGCCTGATCGACCTGATGCTCGAAAAGGACGGCAAAAACTGGAAGATCGTCGACTTCACCGTTGAGGCCCGGCCCATCTATCACCGCGACGATACAAAGAAAGTTATCGCGGACGTGCGCGACAAACCCGAAGTGGTCGCTGCCATCAAGGACGAACACGAAGCAACGCTCGCTTACGTGCGCACCCCTGTCGGCAAGACTTCGGCGCCACTCTATTCTTACTTTTCCCTGGTCGCCGATGATCCTTCGGTTCAGATCGTGTCCAATGCCCAGACCTGGTACATCAAGGACATGCTGAAGGAGACGAAATACAAGGACTATCCGGTCCTGTCGGCAGCAGCACCCTTCAAGGCCGGCGGTCGCGGCGGTGCTGACTATTATACCGACGTTCCCGCCGGCGACATCGCCATCAAGAACGTCTCGGACCTCTATCTCTATCCCAACACCGTTCAGGCAGTATTGATCACCGGCGCGCAGGTGAAGAACTGGCTGGAAATGTCAGCCGGTCTGTTCAACCAGATCAAGCCGGGCTCCAAGGATGCACCGCTGATCAATCTCGACTTCCCGACTTACAATTACGACGTGATTGACGGCGTCACCTACGAAATCGACGTTTCGCAACCGGCCAAATACGACAAGGACGGCAAGCCGATCAACGCGGACAGCAACCGGATCAAGAACCTCAGCTTCAACGGCAAGCCGATCGATGCCGAGGAGAAGTTCGTTGTCGTCACCAACAATTACCGCGCTGGCGGCGGCGGCCATTTCCCCGATATCGCCTCCGACAAGGTGATTTTCGTCGGCCCTGACACCAACAGAGACGTCATCGTCCGCTATATCGTTGCCCAGGGCACCATCAACCCGAGCGCCGACGGCAACTGGCGGCTTGCTGCTCTTGCCGATACGACCGCAAGCTTCCAGACCGGCCCCAAGAGCCGCCCCTTTGCGGCCGAGATCAAAGGCGCAAAGATCGAAGATGCCGGCGACGGTGCAGATGGCTTCGCCAATTACCGGATCTATCTCTAAGACCGCATCTGTCCTTAAAAAGAGCCGCAAAATAGTGAAATGCCCGGATCGTCGTCCGGGCATTTTTCATTGTAGAACTTTCAGAAGAAGTTGAGGCCGATCAGGCGTTTCGTTCCTTGGCGCCATCGGCAAACAGCGACGGCCCGTTCTGATCGATGATCTGACGCGCCTTGCGGAAGGTGCAGTCCAGTGCATCCTCGCGGGAGGTAAACATGTCGGCACGGATGAAGCTGCGCACCAGCGTTTCGCCGTTCACATCCTTCTCGATCCGGCCTGCCAGGCGCAACTGGCTGCCTTCCTTGATCGGCTCTGCATAAATGCGGCAATCGCCATGCAGTTGAGGTTCGGCGGCAGGCGACTGCTTTGTCTCACCAGAGGAGGAAGAGCCCGAAAAGGCTGAGAAGATCTTGGAAAGAAAGGATGCCATTGCAACTGCCCTCTGCCTGCAAACAATATCAAGGCACGGGCGCAAGCGCGCACCGGCCATGAAGATCAAGTAGCATTTCGGCATGTGGCAGGTAAAATCAAGCCCCTTCGTCCACCATGCCCGACAATCCGGGCATGGCTACCGCTATCATGCAACAGCATCTTCAGCGGGAAGAGACTTTACGGCCGTCTCATTGGTCATGACACGACGGTTGCGCAGGAAGAACTGGAAGCTCGTCGGCGCCCGCAGCAGATAGCCCGGATAAGCCGTCACCAGCCGCATCATCACCTTGAAATCGGGCAGGTAGCCCTTGGCCAGACCGCGCAGCAGCGCATAGGTATAGGCGCCCTCGTAAAGCTTCTGCCGGAACAGAACCGTTTCCGGATCAGCCAGCAGGATGACCGGCATGTCCTTCAGGTAATTGTACTGAAGTGCCAGGCATCCCTGGATCGCAACGGACTTCGGGCTATCCCAGGAGACGTTGGACCAATAGAGATTGACGCCCTCAAGGCAGCTGACATTGATCTTCGGGTCAATGACCGTGTCGTTGAACAGGCAAAGTTCGATCCAGAACACATGGTCTTCGCCAGCGCTGCGCAGCGCGCCGTTAAAGCGCAGGCCGGCATTTTTCTTGAAGCGGTAGACGACAGTCGAAGTCTGTGGCGGGCATTCGCGGATCATCACCTCTGCGAGACGACCCTTTCGGAATGCTCGGTAGCTGTCGCCGCAGGTCAGTTCGTCCTCACAGGCCAGCACCCGGCGCGTGCCCGGAAGGCTGATGAAGTAATCGGCGTAATACTTGCCGCGAACATGGTTACAGAAGAAAAAGTCGCCAAAAGCCAGCCCTTCCAGCGCCCGCTGGATGTGGTTGTCGTGCCAGACGTCATCAGAATCGAGAAAGGCGACATAATTGACAGGGTCGTTTTCGAGGTAATCCAGCGCCATATTACGCGCTTCGCCAGGACCACCATTTTCCTTCTCAAGTACAACAAGCCGCAGATTGGTGCCGGGATTGAAATCGGCAAGCTCTTCATGGACGGAAATAGGAGAGCTGTCATCGACAACAATAACGCTGATCTCGACGTCGCGATCGATTTTCTGCGACTTCACCGACTCCAGAGCGCGGGATAAAATCCCTTTTTCCCTCTGGAAGAAGGGAATCACGACAGCAACCGATACACTCATCACACACCTCACGTTGCTTCAAAGACACCCTTTACCGCACGCGCTATCAAACACGCGTGCAGCCGACACTTGTTAAGGCACCGTCTTGGCGCTAGAGCGTTCATAGAAAAAGCATTAATACAAAATTAAGCTTACACAACATTACCGAACCCAGCAACATCCAGAAACGCCATTTATTGGGTCTATTTTTTTCAAAGTAGCAACGGAACAAAGCTAGCATTGCCATTATGCTACATATGTATTCATGGCTACTTCTCAAAATGGGACAGCATGAAATATGCAGTAGGATTACAAAAAAATATTGTAAATCAATATTTTGCAAATTTTCTACGATGAACATCCCTCGATCTGAGGGGATATTTCGCGGTTTTTTGCGGTTTTATGTAAACGAAATCCGCTATTGATGATTGCATTTGGCGCTTCGAAAACTCGTGCCTATGGTTAACAACGTAGATCACCTTTGACTTGAGCCACATTGAAACAAAATTCCCCGCAGGCGCGGCTTTAGGGAGAAGCAAATCGAACTCATCAGGCAGCCATTAATACAACTATAAATAGTAAACTTGAAATTCTTATCGCATTTTTGGAAACAACCCAGCAACATGCGAGGGTTCCGATATCGATACGCCTGCCGAAGTTCTCTATTGTTACGGTAAGTGGCTTCACAAGACCCGGTTGCGACCCGACAGCACGACAAAATCGCTCTAAGAGGTTTCAACAGATCGTGTCATGCGCTAGTGGTCTGGACCATGCGCTTTGCCAGCCTTCGCAGCAGCGAAAAGAGCAAAAGGCACAACCTGGAAGATAGAAGCCGGCTTCGTGATTGCTATCGAGTTTCCGAACGCGACATACGATCATGATGCTGCCGCAACCCCGCCCTTCGGAACCCAAGACCGTGCAAAAATCCGATATTCACAATGCCGTTAACGCCATCCGCGAACTGTTTGCGGCCACGCCCTTGCAGCTCAGCGAGCATTTGAGCACGCTTTTCAACGCGGATATCTATCTGAAGCGGGAAGATTTGACGCCGGTGCGCTCCTATAAGGTCCGCGGTGCATACAATTTCTTCCGCAAGGCACTGGCTGGCGGGCATAGCGACAGGACCTTCGTCTGCGCCTCCGCTGGTAATCATGCCCAGGGCTTTGCATTCGCCTGCCGCCATTTCGGCGTCAAAGGCGTGGTCTTCATGCCGGTCACGACGCCGCAGCAGAAGATCGACAAGACCCGCAAATTCGGCGGTGAATTCATTACCATCAGGCTGATCGGCGATATCTTCGATCAGTGCTATAAGGCAGCTCGCGACCACGTGGAGGCAACCGGCGGCGTCATGGTCCCACCGTTCGACCATGCCGACATCATGGAAGGACAGGCAACGGTTGCCGCCGAGATCCTGGAGCAATTGCCCGAGGGTGTGACGCCCGACCTGATGATCATGCCCGTTGGCGGCGGCGGTCTTAGCGCTGGCATGACCGGCTATCTGGCCGACGATCTGCCCGCTTCCGCCTTCCTCTTTGCCGAACCGGTGGGCGCACCGAGCCTGAAGTGCTCGCTGGAGGCAGGACAGATCGTCACGCTCTCCAAGGTCGACAATTTCGTCGACGGCGCAGCCGTGGCACGCATCGGCGATGCCAATTTCGAAGCTCTGCGCCGGTTTTCTGCCGATCAAGTGCTGCTCGTGCCTGAGAACGCGATCTGCGGCACGATCATCGACATGCTGAATGTCGAGGGCGTCGTGCTGGAACCGGCTGGTGCACTCGCCATCGCCGCTCTCAGCCTGCTGCCACCGGAGACAATTGCCGGCAAGTCTGTGGTACTCGTCGTTTCCGGCGGCAATTTCGATTTCGAGCGCCTGCCCGACGTCAAGGAACGCGCCATGCGTTATGCGGGGTTGAAGAAATACTTCATCCTGCGCCTGCCGCAGCGTCCGGGTGCTCTGCGTGATTTCCTCAACTTGCTCGGGCCGGATGACGATATCGCCCGCTTCGAATATCTGAAGAAGTCGGCGCGCAATTTCGGCTCGATCCTGATCGGCATCGAAACCACCCATGCCTCGAATTTCGCCGGCCTCTTCCAACGCTTCGAGGAGAACGGTCTCGGATTCGAGGACATTACCGAAAATGAGATCCTTGCCAATCTGATCATCTGACGGTCGCCCTCATGTTGCGCCGTCACATCCTGAAAGGCTGCCTGATGAGCCTGCTGCTGCCAAACCTGTCGCTGAGATCAGTCTTCGCCAGCGATGCCGATATTGATGCGATCGTCGATTCTTCGTCGGAAGGGCAAGGTCAGATCGCAACGTATCCCACCATCGCCGCAGCAATTGCAGCAACACCGGCGCAACGGACACGGCCGTGGCGGATTGCGATCCGCGAAGGCCGCTACCGCGAAAAACTGTTCATCGATAAGCCCGACATCGTGCTCGTCGGCGCTGGCCAAGAGAAGACCGTGATCAGCTTCGACGCCTATGCCGGCGGCACGGCGCCTGATGGCAGCCACTGGGGCACCTTTGGTTCGGGGACCATCATCGTGCGGGCGCCGGGCTTTGCGGCAAAAGACCTGACGATTGCCAACACGTTCGATTTCCTCGCTCATGATGGGCGTGATCCGCATGCTGTCAACCGAGTCGGAGCCAGCCAGGCGGTGGCGCTGATGCTGGATCGGGGTGCGGATCGCAGCCTGTTCGATACTGTCGCGATCAACGGCTTTCAGGATACGCTGTTTACCGACCAGGGCCGCAGCCTGTTTCGCCGCTGCCAGATATCCGGCAATGTCGATTTCATCTTCGGCGCCGGCACCGCACTGTTTGTCGACTGCGATATTGTCAGCCGCAAGCGAGCCGATCCCGCAATCCTGCCGGCAGGCTTCGTGACCGCGCCAAGCACAGCACTCGCGCATCCCTACGGTCTGGTGTTCCATCACTGCCGCCTGCTGAAGGAAGATGCCTCGATCCCGCCCGCCAGCCATTATCTCGGGCGCCCGTGGCATCCTACCCGTGACTTCGCTGATGGCCGCTATGCGGACCCAGACGCCGTCGGCCAGGCGGTGTTCCTGACTTGTGAGATGGAGGATCATATCGCCACCAATGGCTGGACCGAAATGACCGGGCTCGCCAAGGACGGAACCCGCCGCAGCTTTCTTCCCTTTGAGCATGCCCGCTTTCTGGAATGCGAAAGCCATGGCCCAGGCGCAGCCGTCAATCCCGACCGGCCGCAACTGACGACACAACAGGCAGCGCTGTTTGCACCCGAAAAAGTGCTGGGCGATTGGCACGCCGCGCTCCTGCAACAGCAATAGGCCTGCCGTAAAAATCAGCGGACTTGCCTCATTTTTAATGTCTCAATTTTATTCAGCGCGTCGCCGCCTGCCCCATTTCTACGAACTTGCCATAGAAAAACGCATTCATATCAATTTCTTAAGCAAACGCAGAACCGAAAATTAAAATCTGGCACACCAATTGCTTTGATTGGTTTGAGTTGGCCGCTAGGGTTCCGGCGCGAAAGCGTGACTGGTCCGAGAGCAGCCACCGGCGGGGGAGACATCCCTGTCGGGTGCACGGCGGGATAAAAGCCCGGGAGACCTCGTTAGCCAAGGGATTGGCGGCGTTGGTCTATGCCGATCCCTTTTGAAAAAGCAAAAGGGGAAATGCATGCGCCTTCTATCGAAACTTCTTTCCATGTCCGCACTATCAGCAGCAATCGCGCTCGGTGGCTTGAGTGCCGCTGACGCCGCGCCGAAGAAGGATTTCAAGGTCGCCTGGTCGATCTATGCCGGCTGGATGCCCTGGGGCTATGCCAGCGACCATGGCATCGTCAAGAAATGGGCCGACAAATACGGCATCAAGATCGATGTCACCCAGTTCAACGACTATGTGGAGTCGATGAACCAGTATACCGCCGGCGCCTATGATGCGGTAACACTGACCAATATGGACGGGCTTTCCATCCCCGCCGCCGGCGGCGTCGACACCACGGCCGTCATCGTCGGCGACTTTTCCAACGGCAATGACGCCGTCATTCTCAAGGGTAAGGACAAGCTTGCCGACATCAAAGGACAGAAGGTCAATCTCGTCCAGTTCTCGGTGTCGCATTACCTGCTGGCCCGGGCGCTCGACAGCGTGAAAATGACCGAAAAGGACGTCACCGTCGTCAACACGTCTGACGCCGACATGGTCGCGGCCTACAAGACCGATGACGTGACATCCGTCGTCACCTGGAACCCGTTGGTCTCGACCATTATGGAAGAGCCGAGCGCAAAAAAAGTATTCGACAGCTCGCAAATCCCCGGTGAAATCATCGATCTGATGGTCGCCAATACCGCTGTGCTGAAGGACAATCCCGACTTCGGCAAGGCACTCGTTGGCATCTGGTATGAAACGACGGCGCTGATGATGAAAGACACGGCGGAAGGCAAGGCCGCCCGCGAAGAGATGGGCAAGGCCTCCGGCACCGATCTCAAGGGCTTCGACAGCCAGCTTGCCGCCACCAAGCTGTTCGACAAGCCCACCGATGCCAGCGCCTTTACCGCGTCGCCTGGTCTGCCGAAGACCATGGATCTGGTGCGCAACTTCCTGTTTACCAAGGGCCTGCTCGGCAATGGTGCGCCGTCTGCCGACGTGATCGGCATCGAAATGCCCGATGGCAAGGTGCTGGGCGACAAGGCCAATGTGAAGCTACGCTTCACCACCACCTACATGGACGCCGCCGCCAAGGGCCTCTGATCACTCCCATTCCGGAGGAGGTCCGCCTCCTCCGGTCTTTCAAGATCAGATTGATGGAACGGAGATTGCCATGCGGTTGATCAACCGAAGACCCGGCAACGGCGCGCGGCTGGCGCTGGCCTTTCTACCCTTTGCCGCCGTGCTCGCGGCTTACGCGGCAGGGTCTGCGGCCCGCCTTGCCGACAATGCCAATGATAAACTACTGCCGGGCTTTGCCTCTTTTGCGCAGGCCATCAACCGCATGGCTTTCGTGGCAGATCCGCGCACGGGGGATTACATTCTCTGGGCCGACACTTGGGCAAGCCTGATCCGGCTGTTTTCGGGCCTTGGCATTTCCACCGCTATCGCCCTGCTGCTCGGCCTCGTCATCGGCATGTTTCCTTATATCAGGGCGCTTCTGTCGCCCTTCGTCGGCGCAATTTCGATGGTGCCGCCGCTGGCGCTGCTGCCGATTCTGTTCATCGTCATGGGGCTAGGCGAATCCTCGAAGATTACCCTGATCGTCATCGGCGTCGCGCCAATCATGATCCGCGACCTGGCGCTCCGGGCAATGGAACTGCCGCGCGAGCAGATCATCAAGGCAGAGACGCTGGGCGGCTCCTCCTGGCAGATTGCGCTTCGGGTGGTGCTGCCGCAAATCCTGCCGCGCCTGATCACGACGCTGAGGCTGCAGCTTGGCCCGGCCTTCCTCTTCCTGATCGCGGCGGAAGCGATTTCGTCGGATAGCGGGCTTGGCTACCGGATATTTCTGGTGCGCCGCTATCTCTCCATGGACGTGATCTTTCCTTATGTCGCCTGGATCACCCTAATCGCCGTGCTGACAGATTACCTGCTCGACCGTCTGCGGATTGCGCTGTTTCCCTGGTCCAATCTGGAGGCGCATTGATGAGCGGCATCGTCATCGACAATGTCTGGAAGGAATACGGCGACCAGATCGTTTTGGAAAACGTGTCGCTCACCATCGAGCCACGCGGTTTCGTCGCCCTTGTCGGCCCCTCCGGCTGCGGCAAGAGCACATTTCTGCGCATGCTGCTCGGTCAGGAACGGCCAACGCGGGGCGCGATCCTGCTGGATGGCCAGCCGCTGCCGCCCGAACCGGGGCCGGATCGTGGCGTGGTGTTCCAGCGCTACTCCGTGTTTCCGCACCTCACCGTGCTCGGCAATGTCATGCTGGGCAAGGAACTGACAAAGGCGCGCATCTCTGCAAGATTGTTTGGTGCGGCCAGGCGGCAGGCGCGGGAAGAGGCGGAGGCGATGATTGCCGCCGTTGGCCTTTCCGGCTCCGAGAGCAAATACCCTGCGCAGCTCTCAGGCGGCATGCAGCAGCGTTTAGCGCTGGCGCAAGCGCTGATGATGAAGCCGAAAGTACTGCTGCTCGATGAGCCTTTCGGCGCACTCGATCCCGGCATCCGCGCCGAGATCCATCAACTGATGAAGAAGCTCTGGCATGAGAACCCGATGACCGTGGTCATGGTGACGCACGACATGCGCGAGGCCTTCACGCTCGCCAGCCGCGTCGTCGCCTTTGAGCGGCCACGTGACCGGCCGGAGGAAAAGCTGCGCTACGGCGCCACCATCACCAAGGACATTTCGATCTGGCCGCCACGACAGGCCGGAACACCTTCCATTTTTCGCCCAGACCGGGACGGCCCGGTCACCACAGACGGGCTTCACCGGGACGACCCGGCACATCGTCGATAGGAGAAAAACCCATGCATATCCGACGCTCTGCCGAAGAGATCGCCGCCAACCGGGCGCGCTATGAAGAACACCAGAAAAAGGGGCTGAATTTCGCGCCAAAGGCCTTGCCGGGCAAAAGCGCCCTGCCCGCGCCAGATCTCGATGATAAGACCATCGTCCACCGCGAGGTTATCCCCGGCGGCTGGTATTGGTCGACGCGGGTGAAGGCGCTGGAAACGCTGCGCGTTCACCTCACGCACGGCTTTTCCACCGTATCGCTGATTGCCTGGAACGCTGCCGATCCCGTTGAGCGGCTAAACCTGCCGGACACGGTGAAAATGCAATGGACCACGGGTCTTGGCAAAGGCCGGGTGATCTTTTCCGACATGGGCAAGGTGATGTTCTCGATCACCGAAGACAGCAGCGGCGCCCATGACTGCCTGATGGGTGGCTCCACCGCCGCCTCCAATGCCCGCAAATATGCCGGTTCCAACAGCGCCGCCACCAGAAACAGCCGCGACAATTTCGTGCTGATGGCGACGAAAGCCGGGCTTTCCAAGCGCGACATCCCCGCAAGCCTCGCCCTGTTTGCCCCTGTCCCCGTCGATGCCGAAGGCCGTTTCCAATGGAAACCGGAACTGCTGAACCAGGGCGACTATGTCGATCTGCGCGCCGAGATGGATATGATCGTCGGCTTTTCCAACTGCCCGCATCCGCTCGACCCCAATGCCTCCTATGCCCCCAACCCGGTGACGATCACGCGCCTTGCTGCTTCGGAACCTGCGGCTGACGATCTCTGCCGCACTGCCACTGCAGAAGCCGTTCGCGGCTTTGAAAACAACGCATTTGCAGCGCTTTGAGGGAGAAGACCGATGACCGAATTTAAAGCAACCTCCCCAGCCCGCTCGCTTGATAACGCCGTGCAGGACCATTTCATTCCAGCGGAAGCCCCTTTCTCCACCGTGGTGAAAAAGGGCCAGATCCTGCGCATCGAAGACAGCTACGGCCAACAGGCAATCGATACGCTGTTCTACAATGCCACCGACTTCTCCGAGCGCTATTCCAGCCAGGATACGATGCGCGAACAGGGTGCGGCCTATATCTCCACCGGCACGAAGATCATCTCCAACGAAGGTCAGATCATGCTGACCATGGTGGCCGATAGCTGCGGACGCCATGATACCTCGGCTGGCGCCTGCTCCTGCGAGAGCAACACCGTGCGCTTTGGCCACGCCACGAAATACCTGCATGCCTGCCGCGACAATTTCGTGCTTGAGGTCTCCAAGCACGGCATGAGCAAGCGTGACGTCGTGTCGAACATCAACTTCTTCATGAATGTGCCGATCGAACCGTCAGGCGAAATGACCATCGTCGACGGCATTTCCGCGCCCGGCGATTTCGTCGAGCTGAAGGCGGAGATGGATGTGCTGCTGATGATTTCCAATTGCCCGCAGATCAACAATCCCTGCAACGGGTTCGATCCGACGCCAGCCCGCGTCATGGTTTGGGATGGTGAGGCCTGAGCGATGTTCAAAAAGGTTCTGATTGCCAACCGGGGCGAAATCGCCGTCCGGATCATCCGCACGCTCCGCTCGATGGGGATTGCCTCCGTCGCCGTCCATTCCGATGCCGACCGCTTTGCCAAAGCCGTGCAATTGGCCGACGAGGCGGTACGGCTTGGTCCGGCAGCGGCATCTGAAAGCTATCTCAATGTCGAGGCTGTGATTGCCGCCTGCAAGGCAACGGGGGCTGAGGCCGTACATCCCGGCTATGGCTTTCTCTCGGAAAATATCGGCTTTGCCGAGCGGCTGGAGCAGGAAGGCATCGCCTTCATCGGTCCAACGCCTGCCAATATCGCCGCTTTCGGGCTGAAACATACCGCCCGCGAGATTGCGGAAAAAAGCGGCGTGCCGCTTTTGCCCGGCAGCGCCTTGCTCGATCATGCCGAGGAAGCCCTGGGCGAGGCCGAGCGCATCGGCTATCCCGTCATGCTGAAATCCACCGCCGGCGGCGGCGGTATCGGCATGCAGCTCTGCGCGGATGCAGCCACCTTGAAGGCCGCCTTCGATAGTGTGCAACGCACTGCAAAGGCCAGCTTTGGCGATGCCCGCGTCTATCTCGAGCGCTTCGTCGCCAAGGCCCGGCATGTGGAAGTGCAGATCTTCGGCGATGGAGAAGGACGGGTGATCGCGCTTGGCGAGCGGGATTGCTCGCTGCAACGGCGCAATCAGAAAGTCATCGAGGAAACCCCGGCACCCGGCCTGAGCGATGCCGTGCGCCAGCGTCTCCATTCAGCGGCGGTGTCGCTCGGACAATCCGTCAAATATCGCTCTGCGGGCACGGTGGAGTTCATCTACGATCCGGCGCGGCAGGAATTCTACTTCCTTGAGGTCAACACCCGGCTGCAGGTTGAGCATCCCGTCACCGAGGAAGTCTTCTGCATCGATCTCGTTGAATGGATGATCCGCCAGGCGGCGGGTGAAGACGTGCTGACGGGGAGGGAAAACCTCGCGCCCAAGGGTGCCGCCATCGAGGCGCGAGTCTATGCGGAAATGCCGCATGCGGACTTCCGCCCTAGCGCCGGGCTGCTGACGGAGGTGACCTTCCCGAACGGCGTTCGCGTCGACGGCTGGATCGAAACCGGCACCGAAGTCACACCCTTCTACGACCCGATGCTGGCCAAGGTGATCGTGTCAGGTGAAAGCCGCGAGGCGGCCATCGCGGCTTTGCAGCAGGCTCTGGATGGCTCCTCAATATCGGGCATAGAAACCAATCTCGAGTATCTTAAAGCCATTGCCGCCTCGGATCTTTTCAACAGCGCCGATGTCGCCACAACGGCCCTGAAGGATTTCAACTTCGTGCCTGACGTGGTCGAAGTCATCACAGCAGGCGCCCAATCCAGCCTGCAGGAACTGCCGGGACGGCTGGGGCTCTGGCATGTCGGTGTGCCCCCGAGTGGGCCGATGGATGAGCGCTCCTTCCGCCACGCCAACCGGCTGGTGGGCAATGCCGACGAGACGGCGACACTCGAACTGACGGTATCGGGACCTATTCTGAAATTCTTCTCGGATGTTACGGTGGCGCTGGCTGGTGCCGTGATGCCGATGACACTGGACGGTGAAGCGGTTGCCCATGATACGGCGATCTCGGTCAAGGCCGGCCAGACGCTTGCCATCGGCAGCATTGCGGGCGCGGGCCAACGTGCCTATCTCGCCGTGTCGGGCGGCTTTGCCGCCCCCGTCGTGCTCGGCTCCCGTGCCACCTTCGGCCTCGGCCAGTTCGGCGGTCACGCCACCGGCACGCTGAAGGCCGGGCATGTGCTGCGGCTGGCACGCAGCGCTCAATCCACGCCGAAGCCGGCGAATGACCCGGCGCAGTTGTCGCGCCATTGGCAGGTCGGCGTGATTTACGGTCCGCACGGGGCGCCCGACTTCTTTCAGGACGGTGACATCGAGACCCTGTTTTCCACCGATTACGAGGTGCATTTCAACAGCGCCCGCACCGGCGTCCGCCTGATCGGCCCTGCGCCGAAATGGGCGCGCAGCGACGGCGGCGAGGCGGGGCTTCACCCCTCCAACCTGCATGACAATGCTTACGCCATCGGTGCCATCGACTTTACCGGCGATATGCCGATCATTCTCGGTCCTGACGGCCCAAGCCTTGGCGGCTTCGTCTGCCCGGCGGTGATTGCGGCGGATGAACAGTGGAAGATGGGGCAGTTCAAGCCGGGGGATACCATCCGTTTTCATCCCGTGGCGCGAGATGCGGATCTCCTTACCGGTCCTGTGGTCAAACGTCTTCCGGCTGAAACCGGCTCGCCGATCATTGGCTCGGACCAATCCGGCCCGGTCTCCGTCACCTATCGCCGCCAGGGTGATGACAATCTTCTGGTCGAATATGGTGAGATGCAGCTCGACATCGGGCTGAGGCTGCGCATCCACCTGCTGATGCAGGCGGTTCAAGCGGCAAAGCTGCCTGGCCTTATCGACCTCACCCCCGGTATCCGCTCGCTGCAGATACATTATGACGGAGCGAGCCTGCCGCGCCACCGGCTGCTTGGTCAGTTGCGGGAGATCGAGGCGAGCCTGCCGGATATGCGGGATGTGAAAGTGCCGAGCCGCACCGTTTATCTGCCGCTCTCCTGGAACGATCCGCAGGCAGAGCTTGCCATGCGCAAATACCAGGACCTGGTGCGGCCAAACGCGCCCTGGTGCCCGTCGAATATCGAATTCATCCGCCGCATCAACGGGCTTGCCGACGAAGAAGCGGTGAAGCAGACGATTTTCGATGCCAGCTATCTGGTGATGGGTCTGGGCGATGTCTATCTCGGCGCGCCGGTTGCCACGCCTCTCGATCCACGCCACCGGCTAGTAACGACGAAATACAACCCTGCCCGCACCTGGACGCCCGAAAATGCCGTGGGCATCGGCGGTGCCTATATGTGCATCTATGGCATGGAAGGTCCGGGCGGCTACCAGCTGTTCGGGCGCACCATTCAGGTCTGGAACACCTGGCGCAAGACCTCTGTCTTCACCAAGCCCTGGCTGCTTGAGTTCTTCGACCAGATCCGCTTCTTCCCCGTCAGCCATGCGGAACTGACCGAAGCGAGGGAAGCTTTCCCGCACGGCGCCTACCCGATCCGTATTGAAGAGGGCACCCTCTCCTACGCCGCCTATGAGGCAGAGCTTGCTGCCAATGCCAGTGGCATCGCTGCCTTCAAGCAGCAGCAGCAGGCCTCCTTCGAGGCGGAGCGCCAGCGCTGGAAAGAGCTAGGACTAGACACGTTCCAGGTGGATGACGGCGCTGGTCCAGGCCTTGGCGGCGATATTCCCGACAATTGCTTCGGGGTAGAAAGCGCCGTGCCCGGCAATCTGTGGAAGCTACTCGTGGAAGAAGGCCAATTCGTTGCTGCCGGAGACACCATCGCCATCATCGAGTCGATGAAGATGGAAATCACGGTCACCGCTCATGCGCCCGGCATCTTGCGGGAAATCCGCGCAGCGCCCGGCCGCACGGTAAAAGCAGGAGATGTTATTGCGGTGCTGCAAAACCCTTAAAACTCGCCTCCAACGAGACCAAATGACCGGATATATGGAACAGAATTTCATTTATCCGGTCAAATTTTCTACTAAAAAGGAAGAGAATAGGCGCTCCTTTCTGGCCTTGGGCGGGTTTCGCCGCTGATAATGCCTCCCATAGCGACGACCCACAGCGACAGGAGGGATCCGCCATGGCAAGACCGTATTCCAGCACCGATACGCTTATCGTTCCCGGACTGAACGGATCGCCGGTGGGTCATTGGCAACAGGTATGGCTTGAGGATCGGCCGGAAAGCACACTGGTTGAGCAGGACGATTGGAACCATCCCGACCTCGACAGCTGGAAGGCCCGGCTGGAGCAGCATTTGTCGCGGAGCGAGGGTGCCTGGATCGTCGCCCATAGCATGGGATGTCTTCTCACCGCCCAGATGGCGGACAGCCCCCTGCGCCACCGAATTCGCGGTGCGCTTCTGGTGGCACCTTGTGACTTGAAAACGGCGGAAAACCAGCATCCTGACGTGATCCGCTTCGGTGCCATGCCCTGCAAGCACTTGCCCTTTCCAACCCTGATGATCGGCAGCCAGAACGACCCCTATATGGGCGAAGACGTTCTGGAGCGTACCGCCGCCTGCTGGGGCAGCCGGTTGGTCAATCTCGGCGCCGTTGGCCATATCAATCCGCAGAGCGGGTTTGGCCGCTGGCCGCAAGGTTATACGTTGCTGTCACATCTACAGGCCTATGTGGAGGGACGACTGGCCAGCCGCGTGCTCGACACCGATTTCGTGGGGGCACCAGCACCTCAAGCAATTGATCTCAATGGCACAACGGTCGGCGCATCCTGACCAGGGAAGATCCGCTAGAAAACGATAGATACGCCTTCAATTGCCTTTGCCAGGCGGACCGGAAATGTACGCAAATTGTCCGGCAGGCAATTCAGTACGCGCTTGAATAATATCCGTCGCCGTGGTCATCATCGATAAACCACGGATCGCACAATGACCTCTCAGCCTGCCCCTTCGCTTTCTACCACCCACAACTTGGCGCACGGCCCTATTCACGGCATGGCGCTGATGGCCGGCTGCATGCTGCTGTTGCCGGGCATGGATGCGATCGCCAAATACATGGCCAATGTCGAGGGTATGTCGCCTGGCCAAGTGACCTTCTATCGCTTCTTCTTTCAACTGGCCTGTACTCTGCCCTTCCTCGTTCTCATGCAGGGAAAAGCGGCTTTCACGGCCAAGCGGCCATTTCTCAATCTGCTGCGCGGCGCGCTGCATGGGGCGGCCAGCCTCTGCTTTTTCGCTGCCGTCAAATATATGCCGCTTGCCGATGTCTTCGCGATCTATTTCGTCGAGCCCTTCATCCTGACGGCACTGTCGGCCCTGTTCCTGGGCGACAAGGTCGGCTGGCGGCGGTGGCTGGCAATTGTGGTTGGTTTTGGCGGCGCGATGATCGTCATTCAGCCAAGCTGGGAAGTGTTCGGCGCCACATCGCTATTGCCGGTGCTCTGCGCGTTCCTCTTTGCCCTCTACATGTTCCTCAACCGCGCCATCGGCAACGCCGATTCGCCGATGACCATGCAGACCATGTCCGGCGTAGGCGGGACGATCTTCATGGCCGGTGCGATTTTTCTCGGCCACGGGCTAGGCAGTGCCGATTTTGCGCCCTCGTTGCCCGCAACATTCCTCGGCCTGATGTTGCTCATTTTGCTCGGCGTGCTCTCCGGCTATCTGCATCTGCTGGTCGTCAAAGCCTTCCGCATGGCGCCGCTGTCGGTGCTGGCGCCTTTCCAGTATTTCGAAATCATCGCTGCCACTATTCTCGGTTATGTGCTGTTCAGCGATTTCCCATCACCTTCGAAATGGCTGGGCATCGTCATCATCGTCGGCTCGGGCCTGTTCATCCTCTGGCGCGAGCACCGCAGCGCCCGCCGGGAGAAGATCGCAACGGGCTGAGGTACGCGCCCAAAAATGAGCAATTGCCTCTGACCTTTCCGTTTCATTTTGGGCCATCGTTACCATTCGTAAACCGAGTCCGTTATGTCGATTGCAACGATTGGCATTTAGATCAATCTACGGTTTCATGATGAAACGAGGTTTCGACGATGCGGGAATTTCGCCTGTCGTTTCCGGCAAGCGTGATTGCCGGAAAGCGAAGACTGGACCCTCATGACGTGGTCCTTCTCAAGACTTATAGCCTGCCGCAAGGTGTCTCGACCCATGAAGAGGCGATGATCCTCCTGGTTCTCAATGGCTGCTGTCCAGAGAAATGCCCGGAATGGCAGAGTTATTTCGTCGACGCCATCACCACCTTCATTGTTGCGAAGTGTCCGCCGGAAAATCGGATAGATACCCTGAAGCTGCGCTGGTTGATCAGCACCTTCACCACTGACGGTCAGGCCAACTCGCCGATCGAGCGCTGGCTCCTACAGCAGATAATCGCCAAAATTACACTTCTGCGCGGCAAAGGCGCAGCCACCCCAAAGACATCTTCCGTTACAGAAGAGTGGCAACAGAAATCCTTAGCCCTCGCTTAGGGCAACGGCTGGCCATTTCAGCCGCATTTTTCCTACAAACATCAGGATCGCTTCTGCCAACTTGAGATCGGCGGCATCGGCATGCAAAACTCCTCCTCACGAGGGCCATTGCTGTCGCTTTCATGATCCAGCACACCTCAGTTTCGCAAGATCCTCAACCGAACGGAATTTCCATAGCCTCGCCTCAATGCTATGGAGCACTGTTCGAAAAAGACAGAAATGACAGCACTGTGCCGATGACTGTCCTCTGCATAATGCTTTAAAGACGAAGACCTTAGGAAAATCAGGGAGATTCTCGATGGATGTTCGCGCCGCCGTTGCCACTCAGGCAGGCAAGCCGCTTGAAATCATGACCGTGCAGCTCGAAGGCCCGAAGGCTGGCGAGGTCCTTGTCGAGGTCAAGGCAACAGGCATTTGCCACACCGACGATTTCACCTTGTCGGGTGCCGATCCGGAAGGCCTCTTCCCCGCCATTCTCGGCCATGAGGGTGCGGGCATCGTCGTGGATGTCGGCCCGGGCGTAACATCGCTGAAAAAGGGCGATCACGTCATCCCGCTCTACACGCCGGAATGCCGCGAATGCTATTCCTGCACTTCGCGCAAAACCAATCTCTGCACCTCGATCCGCACCACCCAGGGCCAGGGCGTGATGCCTGACGGCACCTCGCGCTTCTCGATCGGCAAGGACAAGATCCACCATTACATGGGCTGCTCGACCTTCGCCAATTTCACCGTCCTGCCGGAAATTGCGCTGGCCAAGATCAATCCCGACGCCCCCTTCGACAAGGTCTGCTATATCGGCTGCGGCGTCACGACGGGCATTGGCGCAGTCATCAACACGGCGAAGGTCGAGATCGGCTCGACCGCCATCGTCTTCGGTCTCGGCGGCATCGGCTTGAACGTGCTGCAGGGCCTGCGCCTGGCTGGCGCCGACATGATCATCGGCGTCGACATCAATCCCGACCGAAAGGCCTGGGGCGAGAAATTCGGCATGACCCATTTCGTCAACCCGAAAGAGGTCGGTGACGACATCGTGCCCTATCTCGTCAACATGACCAAGCGTCATGGCGACCTGATTGGCGGCGCCGATTACACCTTCGACTGCACCGGCAATACCAAGGTCATGCGCCAGGCGCTGGAATGCTCGCATCGCGGCTGGGGCAAGTCCGTCATCATCGGCGTTGCCGGTGCTGGACAGGAAATTTCCACTCGCCCCTTCCAGCTGGTCACCGGCCGCAACTGGATGGGCACTGCCTTCGGCGGCGCGCGCGGCCGCACCGACGTGCCGAAGATCGTTGATTGGTACATGGAGGGCAAGATCCAGATCGATCCGATGATCACCCACACCATGCCGCTCGAGGACATCAACAAGGGCTTCGACCTCATGCACAAGGGCGAAAGCATCCGCGGCGTGGTGATTTATTGATGGCAGATCTGCCATATCGGGTCGACGTGCGGACAATGGAAACACTGTCCGCACATGACCTCTACGCATTGCTGAAAATGCGGGTCGACGTTTTCGTCGTCGAGCAGCAATGCGCCTATCCTGAACTGGACGGCAAGGATCTCGACGCCGTGCATGTGCGGTTGATGGAAGGTGACATGCCTGTCGCCGCTGCCCGGATTCTACCGCCTGGCAAGGCCTCGGCCACCGTGAAGATCGGCCGGGTGGTCGTCTCGCCGGATCACCGGGGCAAACGCCTCGGCGAGGCCCTGATGCGGGAGGCAATCGCCGTCTGCGAACGGCAGTTTCCTGAAATCCAGATCGGCCTTTCCGCGCAGCGCCATCTGCAGCATTTTTACGAATCCTTCGGCTTCCAGCCTGTTTCCGCAGTCTACCTTGAAGATGGCATTGCGCATGTCGACATGCTGCGCCCTGTCTCCGGCGCAAAGGACGGCCTGTGATGATCTATGTCGATGCCGACGCCTGCCCGGTGAAACCGGAAATTCTCAAGGTCGCCGAACGCCATGATCTGCCGGTGACCTTCGTTGCCAATTCCGGCCTGCGCCCCTCTCGCGATCCGATGGTGATAAACGTGATCGTCTCAAACGGCTTCGACGCCGCCGATGACTGGATCGCCGAGCGGGCCAGCGCTGGCGACATTGTCGTCACGGCCGACATCCCGCTCGCCGGTCGTTGCGTGGCTGCCGGCGCGCTGGTAACCGGACCGACCGGCCGGCCTTTTGACGAAACCAATATCGGCATGGTCACCGCCATGCGCGATCTTGGTGCCCATCTGCGCGAAACCGGCGAAAGCAAGGGCTATAACCGCGCCTTCAGCCCGCGTGACCGCTCGCAATTCCTGGAAACTCTCGACCGGCTGTGCCGCAGAGCGAAATCATTGGGCAAACCATGACCACCAAGAAGAAGAAGCCATTCCTTTATCTGCTGCGCCGCCATCGCCATAGCGCCTTCTACCGAGGTGGTCTCCTGGCGTTGTGCTCGCATCCAGTCTTCCTGGTGTTGAAACCGCAGCTCGCCATCGAACTGTCGGCAATCATCTTCTTCGTCTTCTATCTTGGAGCCATGGCACGGCGCATCCCCGGCATAACCGCTGAACGGCTGAAGACCAGCCCGCAGCGTGACGACGCACCGACCATCGCCATTCCCATGGTCAGCCTTATCGCCGTTGCCGCCGCCGTCGCGGCACTGTTTAACGCGCTGAACCGCGGCAGCGGGTCGGAAAGCGTAGTAGAAGTCGGCCTGGCCTTTGCCTCGGTCATTGGTGGCTGGTTTACCATTCACGTGATGTTCGCCATGCATTACGCCCATCGGTTCTGGCAACATCTGCCGGCCGGCGGTAATACCGAGCCGCACCGGGGCTTGGATTTTCCTCAGACGGACGAACCCGGCGCCTACGAATTTCTATATTTTTCACTCGTGATCGGCATGACAGCACAGACCTCAGACGTGGCGATCACCTCGACACCAATGCGCTGCGTCAACATTCTCCACGCCATCACCTCTTTCTTCTTCAACACCATCTTGGTTGCCGCAGCGGTCAATGCCGCCGTGGCGCTTGCCGGCTGAATTGGAGCTTTCCTCATGAATATCCTGTCGCAAAACACCGCTTTCGGCGGCATGCAGGGCGTGTTTTCGCACATGTCCGAGACCACGAAATGCGAGATGACCTTTGCAGTCTTCGTGCCGCCGCAGGCAATCGCCGAAAAGCGGCCTGTGCTCTGGTTTCTCTCAGGCCTGACCTGCACCCATGCCAATGTGATGGAAAAGGGCGAATACCGCCGTCTCGCAGCCGAACTTGGCCTGATCATCGTCTGCCCCGACACCAGCCCGCGCGGCAATGACGTGCCCGACGAACTGACCAACTGGAAGATGGGCAAGGGCGCGGGCATGTATCTCAATGCCACCGAGATGCCCTGGAGCGAACACTTCCAGATGTATAGCTATATCACCGAGGAACTGCCGGCCCTGATCGCCAGCCAGTTCCGCGCCGACATGGCCCGCCAGGGTGTTTTCGGCCATTCCATGGGCGGCCACGGCGCCCTGACCATCGCCCTGAAGAACCCTGACCGCTTCAAGAGCTGCTCGGCTTTTGCACCGATCGTCAGCCCCCTGCAGGCTGACTGGACGCAGGACGCATTCGAGAAATATCTCGGATCCGACCGCACGACATGGCGGCAATACGACGCCTGTGCCCTGATCGAGGACGGCGCGCGCTTTCCCGAGTTCCTGGTCGACCAAGGCAAGGCCGACAGCTTCCTTGAGAAGGGCCTACAGCCCTGGCTGCTGGAAGAGGCCGTGAAGGATACCGAGATCGGCCTGACGCTGCGCCTGCACGAGCGCTACGACCATTCCTATTATTTCATCTCAAGCTTCATGGACGACCATCTGCGCTGGCATGCCGAGCGGCTCGGTTGATCGGGACCCTCAGGCAAACGTGGGAACGGGTTAGCATTCACTAGAGCCCTTCCGTGTTCCGCGGAAAGGCGCTACCGCGCTTTTGCCGGAAATGCGCCACTGCGCAAACAGAAGGTCAAATCGCCTTTCGGCTACGCAACAGATCGAGCACGATTGCCGCCCCCGCCTCGCCGGCGGGGATCTGGGTCTGCATCTTGCGCCAGATGAGGTCATAGCCCTCAAGCATGGCCTGACGCTCCGGCGTTTGCTGCGACAGACGCTCCATCCAGCGCGCCAGGGAGGCGCCGCGCAATTGCTCGTTCAGGTATTCCGGCACGACGACATAATCGGCGATGATGCTGGGCAAAGCGCCGGTCCAGGTCTTGATAAGGCTGTTGAAAAGCTTGATCAGCCAATCGGTCTTGTAGGTGGAGACAACGGGCACGCCGGCGAGACTCAATTCCAAAAGCACGGTGCCCGACGCGGCAATGGCAGCATCCGCCTCGGCAAAGGCGCGCCACTTGGCCTCTTCGCCGACAACGACCTCCGGCTTTTCCTCCCAATCGGCGACCGCCTGGCGCACCATAGCCTCCCGGCGCGGAACCGTCGGCAACACGAACCGAGTGGGTCCGTTGCGCTCGACGAAGTCACGGGCGGCATCACGAAAGATAGGCGTCAGCGACGAAATCTCGGCGCCGCGTGACCCCGGCAGCAACATGATCGTTTTCGGCTCTGACGGCGCCGGCAGTGGCTTCAACAGGCGCTCAGCCCGGCAGGCAAGCACAGACGGATCAGTCACCAGCCGGTGGCCGACGAAATGGGTCTTCGGACCACCCAGCCGCTGCATGACGGCGGGCTCGAAGGGCAGTACCGCAAGCACGGCATCGACATAGGGCAACATGGCCTTGGCCCGGTATTCCTTCCAGGCCCAGACGCTCGGGCAGACGTAATTAACGACGGGAAGGTCGGGATGAACCGCCCTCACCTTCTTCGCCACCCGATGGGTGAAATCGGGACTGTCGACGATGAGCAGCAGGTCCGGCTTATCGGCAATGATAGCCTTCGCCGTCTTGCCGATCAGCGACAGAAAACGCGGCAGCCTGGCCAGGACTTGCGTTATGCCCATCACCGACAGCTCGGAAAAATCAAACAGCGAGGTCAGCCCCTGCGCCTCCAGCGCCGGCCCGCCGACACCGGTCAACAGGACCTCGCCGCCATATTGCCGCTTCAGTGCAGCGATCAGATCGGCTCCAAGCAGGTCGCCGGAGACCTCGCCGGCGATAACAGCGATCTTGAGGGGTTTATCGACCACGGTCTGTGTCTCCCGGCCCGGGCTACAGCATCGCGCCGAATCGGCAGGATGCTTCAGCTTTTTGTTTTTGCATCGGATTTACCTGAAAACCGGTTCCCGTTTTTCGGTCCGATGCTCTCAATCAGAGTGTGCTATCGTGCTGCAATTCGATGCCAGAGACGAACACACCAGCTGCATCGGCCATAGCAAGCGTTTCCTGCCGCTGCAATAGCAGCGCTCGGCCGGCCTCGACGGCGATGCCCGCCAGGCCAGCACGCGCCGCATGCTCGACCGTCGACTGGCCGATGGTTGGCAGGTCGGCGCGGATATCCTGCTGCGGCTTGCAGAGTTTGACCAAAACACCACGCCGGCGGGATGAAATTCGGCCTTCGGCGCGAAGTTCGGCGACCCGTTGCAGCATGCGATCGGTGCCTTCAACACCTTCCAGCGCTACGATACGTCCGCCGACACTCACAGCGCCCTGCCCGACATCCAGCCGGCCCAAAGCATCGGCGGCTTTCATCGCCGCGGCAATGTCGCGCTGGTCGTCATCATTTGGCCGTGCTGTCCCCTGCGGCCCGATCTCGGCCAGCAACTGCGGTGCAATTTCATGGGCGCCGACGACGCGGCATCCTTGCGATTCGATCAGTTGGATGACCATCTTCAGAACGGCATCATCGCCCCCCGACAGGAGCGTCCTGACAGCAAAGGGAAGCTTCATCAAAAAGCGAAGATTGACATGTATCTCATTGAAATTCGGCCTCTTCTTGACGCCGCCTGACATAACCACGCGTTTGATACCATGTCGGCGGATCAAGGCGGAAAGCCCAGACATGTCGCCGACCCCGATCACCGCGGTATCGAAGCCGTCCCAGCGCTGGTCGGCTTCGTTCTTCAAGGGCAGGATGAAGGGATTCTCACCGGCGGCACGGGCTGCCTCCGCGACATAAACCGGCAGCATTCCGCTGCCGGCGATGACGGCAAGACGCCCGTCCTGGGTCATCATCGCGCGGCCATCGTTCAGCTCTTGCCGCGGAACGGCGAAGACAGCGCCCGATCGCTTTCAGCTGCGATGAAATCGAGGATCTCCATCGCCTGCGGGCAATCGGCAAATTCGTCGCGGATCGCAGCGGCCTTTTCGCGGATCGCACCTTCTTCGTCGAACAGCGCCTTATAGGCCTTGCGCACCCGGTGAATGGTGGCGCGATCGACGCCGGCGCGGGTCATGCCGACGACGTTGAGGCCGCCCAGCAGGCCGGGATTGCCGTTCAGCATGCCATAGGGAATGACGTCATAGCTGCAGGCTGATAGCCCACCGATGAAAGCCTGGCGGCCAATACGGGTGAACTGATGAACCGCAGACCCGCCGCCGAGAATCGCCCGGTCCTCGATCTTGACATGGCCAGCCAGCATCACATTGTTCGACAGGATAATGTTGCTGCCGAGCTGGCAATCATGGGCCACATGCGAGTTGGCCAGGAACAGGTTATTGTCACCCACTACCGTATGCCCGCCGCCTTCCACCGTGCCGCAATTGATCGTCACGCCTTCGCGCATCGTGCAATTGTCGCCAATGGTCAGCGTCGTTTCCTCGCCATTGTGGTGGATGCTTTGCGGCTCTCCGCCGATCACGGCATTTGGAAACATCCGGCTGTTCTTGCCAATCACCGTCTTGCCGGTCACGACCACATGGGACAGCAGCTCTGCGCCCTCACCCAGAACCACCTTCGGCCCAATATGGCAGAAGGGTCCGATGCTGACGTTTTCACCGATCACCGCGCCATCTTCGATGACGGCGGAGGGGTGAATGCGGGCGCTGGCCGGAATAGCGGTCATTGGGCTTCCTTATGTATGATCATCGCACCGATATCGGCTTCCGCCGCCAGTGCGCCATCTACCTTGGCATCGCAATGGAACTTCCAGACATTGCCGCGCTGCTTCTGCTTCGTGACATGAAACTCGACACGATCACCGGGCACGACCGGCTTACGGAACCGGGCATTGTCGATTGTCATGAAATAGACCAGATCGCCACCCGTACCAGCCTTGCGCGCGCAAATGGCGCCGGCCGTCTGCGCCATGCCTTCAATGAGCAATACGCCAGGCATGATCGGCTGCTCCGGGAAATGCCCGGTGAACTGCGGCTCGTTTGCCGTGACATTCTTGATGCCGATTGCGGAGTTGTCGCCATCGATATCGATGATGCGATCTACCAGCAGGAAGGGATAGCGATGCGGCAGGAGCTTCATGATCTCCAGAATATCCGCGCGTCCCAACTCTTTCTGCTCAACGGTCATTTTTGCCCCTTTCCGACCTTCGACCTGCCTTCAGACCGGCCCATGACTTGAGCGCAATCCCTGAGGAAATCGCCAAGTGGGCGTGCGGGAATGCCACCGAATTTTTCTCCGGCGGGAAGATCCCCGATCACGCCGCTCATCGCCGCGATCTGAACACCGTCACCTATCTTGATATGGCCGTTCACGCCAGACCCACCGCCAATCAATACGCCATCGCCAATAACCGTGCTGCCGGCAATGCCGACTTGTGCAACGATGCCGCAATGGCGACCGATGCGCACGTTGTGAGCAATCTGCACCTGATTGTCGATCTTCGTGCCTTCACCAATGACTGTATCGTCCATGGTGCCGCGATCGATTGTCGTATTAGCGCCGATCTCGACATTATCCTGAATGATCACGCGCCCGACCTGAACGATCTTCACCATGCCACGCGAGCTTGGCGCATAGCCGAAGCCGTCCTGGCCAATCCGCGCCCCGTTATGGATGATCACGCCGTTGCCGATATAGCTGGCGATAACACTAGAGCCAGCGGCAATCGAGCAGTCCCGACCGATCTTGACGCCGCGCCCAATCACCGCACCTGCACCAATATGGCTGCCTGCGCCGATCTCGACATCCGCACCAACGACCGCCATAGGCTCGACAACGACACCGGCCTCAAGACGAGCGCTAGGATCGACGAAAGCCGCAGGAGAAATCTCCGCAGCTCCATCGCGCGCCACCGGCAAGGGGCGCTCACCTTCCGGATGCAGCCATTGCCCGGCCAGCGCGAACGCGGCATGCGGGTTCTTGATCAGCAGCACGGGAATGTTGTCGGGGATGAGGGAGCGGATCGCCTCATCGCAGAGGATAGCTCCCGCCTCGCAGGTTTCAAGCTCGGCTTTGCTGCGTCGCGACAGGATATAGCAGATATCTGTCGCCTTTGCCCGATACACCGGCGCAACCGAACGGATGACGCGGTCGCCCGCCTCCTCCTGTAACAGTTCCGCCCCAAGACGGACCGCCAGTTCTTTCAAACTGACGCCCGCGTGGGGCGGATAAAAATCTTCATGCTCCATCACACCAATGTCCCAGACGAGTTAATTTGTCTGAGGTTCCGACTATAGAAATCAGAACTGGTTCGCAATGGAGAATCGGAACTGCTGCACCTTGTCGTAGTCTTCCTTGAGGATAGGCTGTGCGTAATCGAAGCGCAGCGGACCAAAGGGCGATGCCCAGATGATACCAGCGCCGACGGATGCGCGCCAAGCCATATCGACACCCTGGGCGCCGCCACTGTTCTTCACGTCATTGCCGTAAAGCGTACCGGCATCAGAGAACACCGCGATACGGAAGCCCGCATCCTGCGGCACGCCCGGAATTGGCATGCTGGCTTCAGCCGAAGCCGTGAAGTAGGTCGTGCCGCCGAGCGCATCGTCGTTGTTGTTCGGCATGCGAACACCAATACCGTTGTTCTCGAAGCCACGGATTTCCTTACCACCGATCTGGAACTGATCGAAGACGTTCAGGTGATCACCCGTCGACATGACGTGACCGGCGCCGACAGACAGCGATCCGATAATATCCTGCTCGTCCGAGAGGCTCTTGAAGATCTTCGCCTTGCCCGACACCTTGTAGAATTCGGAATCACCACCAAGACCGGCAAACTCATGCGTAAACGTCGCGTAAATACCTTCATGCGGCAGGTTACGGTCGTCAAGCGTGTTGTAGGTCAGGGTTTGAGAAACCGATGACACGGTCCACGGGCTACCGTTGATCAGGTTCTGGTACGGAGCGGAAAGCTCGGTCGTCCAATCGTCGACGCCCTTATACTTGATCTGCTTGTAGGTGTAGCGGAACGTCGTCGCCAGGCTTTCGGTGATCGGCGCGGTCACGCGCAGAGTACCGCCCTGTTCGTCGTAGTCGTAGTAGTCGTTGCTGCTCGTGCTGCTCTTGAACAGGTCGAAGCCGACAGCCAACCGGTAACCGAGGAAATAGGGCTCGGTGAAGGACAGGTTGTAGGTCTGGCTATCGTCCGTGCCGGCACCCGCAGCGATGCGGATGTACTGACCACGGCCGAGGAAGTTCTTTTCTTCCACCGACGCTTCCAGGATCAGGCCGTCGCCGCCGACCGAATAGCCAGCACCGATACCGAAGGAGCCAGTCGACTGGTCTTCGACATTGACAACGATGATCACGCGGTCAGGTGCACTGCCCTGAGCCGTCGTGATGTTGACCGAGCTGAAATAACCCAGCGCTTCCAACCGACGCTTGGCGCGGGTGATGACTTCCTGATTGAATGCATCGCCTTCGCTGATGTCGAATTCGCGACGGATAACGTAATCGCGGGTCCGGGTATTGCCCTTCACTTCGATCCGCTCGACATAGGCGCGCTCGCCCTGGTCAACCATATAGGTCACGCCGATCGTGCCATTGCCCATGTCGCGGTTGCCGCGCGGAACGACGCGGGCAAACGGATAGCCCTTGGCAGACACGCGCTGCTGGATCGCTTCCATCGACTTCTGGATTTCGCGGGCGCTGTAGACGCCACCCTGCGAGGTCGTTACCAGACCCTTGAGCTCGTTGGCATCGACGCCTTCGACAGAGCTTTCGACATTGATGTCAGCGAATTTGTAGCGCTGGCCTTCGTCGACGGTGATGTTGATCGTATATTCGTTCGTCTGTTCGTTGAGCGACGCATCCGAAGAAATCACACGGAAATCGGCATAACCGTGATTGTAATAGAACTGACGCAGAGCTTCTTCGTCCGCCTTCAGCTTGTCCTCATTGTAGACATCCTTACGGGTCAGGAAGGACAGCGGATTGGACTTCTTGGTGCTGATGACAGCAGCCAGGCGGCTGTCGCCATAGGCATGATTGCCCGTGAAGTTGATCGAACCGATCTTGGTGCGGTCACCTTCGTTGACGACGAATGCCAAGTTGACACGGCCATTGCCAACCGGCGCGGTCTGCGTGGTGACTTCGACGTCAGCGCGACCAATGGCGGCATAAGCCTGCTTGATGCGGGCGATGTCGGCCTTGATCAGCTCTTCGCTATAGGGACCGAGCGGCTGCGTCTGCACGACGGTCTGGAGCTTGTCGTCCTTGATCTTGCGATTGCCGTTGAACACGACCTGGTTGACCAACTTGTTTTCGTTGACCGTAACCACCAGCGCGCTGCCGGCAACCGAGATCTTCACGTCCGAGAAATAGCCGGTCGCATAGAGGCGCTTGACCGAGTCGTCGACGTCGGAATTTGAGAAGGTCTTGCCAGGCTGAATCGTCAGATTGGAGCGAACCGCCTCCGTTCCAACCCGCGTTGCACCGCGAACGTCGATCCGCTGGATCACGGCCGCATTGGCGACAGAGGCAGAAGCCACAACTGCGAGGCCCGCACTTACCGAAACTACACCAGCAGACAGCGCGACCGCTGATACCGCGTTCAAAAATCTTGAACCAGCCTTCATGTGAACTTCTAACCTTTTTTCCGTTGTCCCTCGGTCTTAAAACCGACTCCGGTCCGATGGTCGTTTTAACCGCTTTTGCTCTACAAGCAAGGCCAGCAGTTAATTTCCATTTACTTCGTTTGCACACGTGGCGTATTCGCCACTCCCAAATTGAAACATCGTAAACAAATCCTTATCAACGATGCCAAAACACCCCTAGCCAATCAACCGGCTGATATCGTTCCACGTAGCGAACACCATCAACGACAGGATCATGACCATCCCCACCTTGAACGCGATCTCCTGCGCGCCGGTGCTGACGGGCTTTCCGCGTATTGCCTCTAGCGCATAGAGGATTAAATGGCCGCCATCAAGCACCGGAACCGGCATAAGGTTCAGTAACCCAATGGAAACCGACAGAACGGCCGCCAACTGCAGCAAGGCGACAACACCAAGCGTCGCAACCTGGCCCGAAGCCTGCGCCACGCGGATCGGTCCACCCAACTGATCAGCGCTCATCCGGCCGGCAAACAGGTTGGTAAGATAGTCATACGTGCTGGTGACGATGTTCCAGGTTTGCTGGACGCCAGCCTGCAGCGAATCGGCAACACCAAGTTTTTCCACACGAAAATTGCCGCTGGCCGCCGTCGTCATGATTCCGATCTGGCCGACTTCCATCTTGTTGCCGAAACGATCGGCTGTTTCCGTGCGCCGCGGCGTCATCTTCAGGTCCAGCTGTGCGTCAGCTCGCTTGACGGTGACGACAACAGGCACCTCGGGCCGCACGCTGACATAACGCACCACGTCATCGAAGGTCTTGACCGCAGTGCCATCGAGCGCCACCAAAACGTCTCCTGGCTGCACACCGGCTTCTGCGGCGGCACTGGCCGGCTTCACCTCGGCCACGACAGGATCGGAAACCGGCTTACCGTAGAGGCTGAAGGTTACCGTAAAAATTAAAATTGCGAGCAGGAAATTTGCAATTGGACCGGCGGCAACCGTCGCTGCCCGCTTCCAGAGTTTGGCTCCGTTCAGGGTGCGGGCCTGGTCTTCGGGGCTAAGAGCCTCGAACTCGGCAGCATCGGTCTTGCTGGAAGCATCGGCATCGCCGAAGAAGCGGACATAGCCGCCGAGCGGAATGGCGCTCAGCTTCCAACGTGTGCCATGACGGTCGTTATAGCCGATCAATTCCGGGCCAAAGCCAAGCGAGAAGGCGAGAACCCTGATGCCGGACCAACGTCCGACCAAATAGTGGCCCATCTCGTGGACGAAGACGATCAGCGACAGGACGAGGACGAAGGGCACGATATACCCCGTCAGAAATCCGATTATCGCCATCTTACATCCTCCTCACACACACCCTACCCGGGTCAGCCCTACATATGGGCCAGAATGACACCTGCGTAAAGCGCGCTTGTCAGCGGCGCCGCATGGCCGCTGCCATCCGGTCACCGGCCGGCAAAATCGAACAGTAAACCACCGACCGAGTCGGTCACGCCGTTATTGACCGCAGCTACCGTCATAGCGATCATAAATGCCGCGAAGCTTGCGGTCGCCAATCCATCGACGCGGTCCATGACGCCACCATGCCCGGGAATAAGCTGGCTCGAATCCTTGGCGCCAAACCGACGTTTGATGAAGGATTCGAACAGGTCGCCCATCTGGCTGCAGATCGACAGCACGAGCGCGAGAACAGGGATCCACCAGCCGGAAACCGAAAAATAGGAGGCGGTCACCGCGTAGCCACCGATCACGGCCGCAATCGTCCCGCCGATGGCACCTGACCATGTCTTGCCCGGCGATATGCGCGGGGCCAGCTTCGGCCCGCCAAGCGTGCGCCCGACGAAATAGGCGAAGATGTCGGTGCTCCAAACCGTAACGAACACAAACAGCATCGCAACAAAGCCAATGGCGTCGTCATCGCGGATTGCAGCCAAGGTAACGATGCTTGCACCGGCGTAGAAAACGCCGCCGGCCAGCCACCAGCGCCAACGGCGCAGCAGCGTCATCAGCATAATGGTCAGAGTGAAACCGCAAAGCAGCGGCAGACTGAGCGCGGGATCGCCAATAACAGCGTTGACCGCAACCACGACCACCGACAGCCAGCCAAGCGCCAGGCCCCGCATGCTGACCTCGGAGAGCCGAGTCATGGTCGACCATTCCCAGAACACCGCAAGACCGATCACGGCAGCAAGCGCCTGAAATGCCAGTCCGCCGACCCAGGTCGTGGCCAGGACCACGGCAAGCATGACGATGGAGGAGAGAATACGCAGCCTGAGTTCACGAGTCATGGAGATCAAGACCCGACAACGGCAGCCGCAGGCGCAAGCCCGCCAAAACGCCTGTTGCGCGTCGCATAGCGCTCCAGGGCTGCCAAGAAGTTTTCCCGGCCGAAATCAGGCCAATATTCCGGCACGAAGACCAGTTCGGAATAGGCAGCCTGCCACAGCAGGAAATTCGACAGCCGCTCTTCTCCGCTGGTGCGGATAATCAAATCGGGATCGGGCATGCCGGCTGTATCCAGCCGTGCTGAGATCGCTTCGGGAGTAATTGCGCTCATCGGCAACAGACCGGCCTGAACATCGCGCATCAAAGCCGACACTGCCCGGGTCATCTCGTCACGCGCACCGTAATTGAAGGCGATGACCAACGTCATGCCCGTATTGGTGGCGGTACCTTCCTCTGCTTCGATCAAAAGCTTGAGGATATCGTTCTTCAGATTCCCGCGTTCGCCAATCACCCGCACCCGCACATTGCGGGAGCGAAGCTCGGCGAGATCGCGTTGCACGAAGGTTTTCAACAACCCGAAAAGGCCGCTGATTTCGGTTTCTGGCCGGCGCCAGTTTTCCGAGGAAAACGCAAACAGGGTCAGATAGCGAATGCCGAGATCGCCGGCCGCCCGCACCACGGCGTGCAGCGATTCCATCCCCTGCCGGTGGCCGTAGGCGCGCGGCATGCCGCGCTGATTGGCCCAGCGACCGTTGCCATCCATAATGATGGCAACGTGTTCAGGGATGGTGGAGAGATCCAAATTCGTCATATCGGGTCCTGCATTGGCGTCGCAGACAAGGCGAGCTGACAGTCTGTTCAAGAATATGGCTGGCCTGGCGAAAATGGTGATTTCGAGAACCGAAGCGCACAAAAGGTGTGTAAGCCAAGGTAAGCACGGAAATTGCCATTTGCAGACGGTCAGCAGCGATTATGGAACGGACTGTCACACAAGGCAAACACTGCAGTTTAGACCTGCATGATTTCCTTTTCCTTTTCCGCAAGCAAGCGGTCGACATCCGAAATCGTGTCATCGGTCATCTTTTGCAGCTTTTCCGACAGACTGCGCGCATCGTCCTTGCCTATTTCGCCGTCCTTTTCCGCCTTCTTCAGGCTGTCCATGCCATCGCGACGAACGTGACGGATCGCCACTTTCGAGTTTTCCGCATAGCCGTGAGCAACCTTGACGAGCGATTTGCGGCGCTCTTCGTTGAGTTCCGGCAGCGGAATGCGCAGGTTCTGGCCATCGACGATCGGGTTGAGGCCCAGATTGGATTCGCGGATAGCCCGGTCGACAGCGCCGACCATGCTCTTGTCCCAGATGGATACGCCGAGCATGCGTGGTTCGGGCACGGTGATGTTGGCAACCGTGTTCAGCGCCACGCGTGAACCGTAGGCTTCGACCATGACGGGATCGAGAATATTGGCCGAAGCGCGGCCTGTGCGCAGCGAAGCAATGTCGCTTTTGAAAGCGTTGATGGCGCCATCCATGCGGCGCTTGATATCGTTGAGATCAATACCTGCAGTCATCTTACAGTCTCCGACAATTCTTGAGTGCCGCCTTGAAAACGTGAAACGGGGCGTCTGTCAATCGGTCCACCCCGTCTATTGTTTGCGTCAATCGTCGCTGACGACGGTTTTGACGCCGCCGCCCTGGAGAATGGCGCCGAAGCCGCCCTTTTCGTGGATGGAGAACACGATGATCGGAATGCTGTTTTCGCGCGCCAGGGCAACAGCGGTGACATCCATCACGGCCAGGCCTTTTTCCAGCACTTCGGCATGGGAAATGCGGTCGAAGCGGGTCGCTGTCGGGTCCTTCTTGGGGTCGGCGGAATAGATGCCGTCCACCTGGGTTCCCTTGAAGATCGCCTGGGCGCCCATTTCCGCCGCGCGCAAGGCTGCGGCAGAATCGGTGGTAAAGAACGGGTTGCCGGTGCCGCCGGCAAAGATCACCACCCGGCCCTGGGACAGGTGATGCACGGCGACGCGCTGCGAAAAGCTCTCGCAGATCTCAGGCATGGCGATGGCCGACAGCACAACCGTGTCGATGTCCAGCTTGCGCAGTGAGGTAGCCAGCGCCAGCGCGTTGATGACGGTGCCCAGCATGCCCATGTGGTCGCCGGTCACCCGGTCACCGCCCTTTGAAGCCACGGCGACGCCGCGGAAAATATTGCCGCCGCCGACCACGACGCCGACCTCAACGCCCATGGCGCGGGCTTCCGCGATGTCACCGGCAATGCGGTCGGCCACAGTGACGTCGATGCCGAAGCCCTGGCTGCCCATCAGGGCTTCGCCGGAAGCTTTGAGAAGAACTCGTTGATAGATGGGCTTGGAGGTCATGGTCTCTCCTGGATGGACCTTGCGGCGTCACGCCTCTTCCCGGATTAAAGCCGTGGAAGCCGGCAGAGACGGCAACGTTGAAATGCGATCGCACGATGAGCCGCAGTCACGGGAAGTGCGCGGGCGCCAGCAATGCCGGATACACGAAGGGCACCGCGTTGTCACGCGATGCCCTTTGGTTTTCCAAGATGGTGTTTCCCAAGATTGGAATGTTTTTAGGTTAAGGCCGATCAGCCCTTGGCGACAGCAGCAACTTCTGCCGCGAAATCGCTTTCTTCCTTCTCGACGCCTTCGCCGAGCAGAAGACGTGCCATGCCCACAACTTCGATGGCAGCACCGGCTTCCTTTTCAGCTTCCTTGATGGCAGCGCCAACCGTCAGGTCGGGGTTGACAACGAAAGCCTGCGACAGAAGAGCAACTTCTTCGAAGAACTTGCGCATGCGGCCTTCAACCATCTTTTCGATGATAGCTTCTGGCTTTCCGGATTCGCGCGCCTGTTCGATGAAGATAGCGCGTTCGCGCTCGGCAACAGCCTGGTCAACTTCTTCAGCGCGGATAGCGAGCGGGTTGGTAGCGGCGATGTGCATGGCAACCTGGCGGCCGATGGACGTCAGAACCTGCTTGTCACCAACAGACTTCAGAGCAACCAGCACGCCGAGCTTGCCGATGCCGTCGCCAGCAGCGTTATGGATGTAGGTGGCGACAACGCCGTGCTCAACTTCGAGCAGAGCGGCGCGGCGCAACGCCATGTTTTCGCCGATGGTTGCAATAGCATCCTTGATGGTGTCGCTGACCGACTTGCCGGTTGCGGGGTAGGTCGCGGCAGCAATGGCGTCAACAGTGCCATCGGTGGTCAGGGCAACGGCAGCAACGCCGCGAACGATATCCTGGAAGGAATCATTACGGGCGACGAAGTCGGTCTCGGAGTTCACTTCGACCACAACGGCTTTATGGCCGGCGCTGGCAACGCCGATCAGGCCTTCGGCTGCGGTGCGGCCGGACTTCTTGTCGGCCTTGGCAATGCCCTTGGCACGCAGCCAGTCGATCGATGCTTCCATGTCGCCGCCGTTCTCAGCAAGCGCCTTCTTGCAATCCATCATGCCTGCGCCGGTCTTTTCGCGCAGTTCCTTCACCATTGCAGCAGTGATCTCGGTCATTGTTTGCCTCTTTGTCTGGTCAGGGGCGGGGCAGGAGTGGATCGACCTGCAACCGGCGCCCGGATTGGGCACGACTTGTACCCGGAAATGTTACAGCGTGATGAAATGTGCTCATCACAGGCGGCCCCAACACGCGGCTGGAAGGTCCCGCAGCCGGCTCTAATCGTGTCCCGCCGACCTCGCCTATACGGCGTCAGGCGACGCGGGCCGTATCTCGGACCGGTATAAGCAGCGGGCCGCCGCACAGCAAATGCTGACGGGCGGCCCATTGAATTCTTGTCGAAGGCGGGCGGACCCGCCTTCCCTCACCGCAGCATCAAGCTTCGGCGGAGCCTTCCAGAGCCGGCTCGATCGGAGCTTCGGCCATGGCGCCGATATCACGGCCCGACGAACCCTGCTGGCGAGCGATACCGTCGATGGCAGCGCGCGAGATCAGATCGCAGTAGAGAGCGATGGCGCGCGAAGCGTCGTCGTTGCCTGGGATCGGATAGTCGATCAGATCAGGATCGCAGTTCGAGTCGATGATGGCGACGACCGGGATGCCCAGACGCTTGGCTTCATCGATAGCGATCTTTTCCTTGTTGGTGTCAACGATCACCATCAGGTCAGGGGTGCCGCCCATGTCGCGGATACCGCCGAGAGCCTTTTCAAGCTTCTCGCGTTCGCGCTCGAGGTTCAGGCGCTCCTTCTTGGTGAAGCCCTGAGCTTCCGAATTCAGGATCTCGTCGAGCTTGCGCAGACGCTGGATCGAATTGGAAATGGTCTTCCAGTTGGTCATCATGCCGCCGAGCCAGCGGGAGTTGACGTAGTACTGAGCCGAACGCTTGGCAGCATCGGCGATCAGGTCAGAAGCCTGACGCTTGGTGCCGACGAACAGAACGCGGCCGCCACGAGCAACGGTGTCGGACACGACCTGCAGGGCGCGCGACAGCATAGGAACGGTCTGAGCCAGGTCGATGATGTGGATGTTGTTACGATCGCCGAAGATGTACGGCTTCATCTTCGGGTTCCAGCGGTGAGTCTGGTGGCCGAAGTGAACGCCAGCTTCCAGAAGCTGACGCATGCTAAAATCAGGCAATGCCATGCCTTTTTCTCCTTTTCCGGTTTAACCCCCGTGAAGCGAACAGCGTTTCCGAAGAAACACCACCGGGCGGAACGGACCGGATGTCTCCCGGCCAATCCCAAGCTTCACGTGTGGAATGCGGGTCGCCTTAGACCGAATTCGGCGTTAAGGCAAGGCTCGCTGTCATAAAAAGCGCAAATGCGCTGCGGCGCTGCTACTTTTGCGACTTGCACACCGCTGGAGGCAAGAGTTCGAGCTTAGACAGTTTGCCGGTCAGGATCACGTCACCATAGTCGAGTGTCAGGTCGCGCGTGACGCCATTGTCGTAGAGGTCGAAGGACTGGGTATAGACCGGCAACTGATCGCCATTGGTCTTGTCGTCATAATAGGCGATCGATACCGGCCAATAGGTCCGTCCAGCCAGCTGATCCTTTGTGTCGCTCAGCCGCTTGGAGCCGCCAAGAACCGTTGTGGTCAGATAGCTCTTGTCACCATCCTCGGTACCGTCGAACACCCGCGCCTCAAAGAAACGACTGCCCTTGCGGGCCTTGTCGATCATTTCGAGCATGTGCTGAGCCGGAAAGCGGGCAGAGGCCATTTCCAGCTCCTTCTTTTGCGGCTCCTTCAGCTCGACGCGCAAACCGTCGGTGCGGGCCGCCGCCTCACCCTTCACGTCCTTGTCGAGCTTATCGTCGGTGAAGCTTTTTGCTTCGAAATCGAACCGCCGTGCCGCCATGTCCTCGAAGGTGCGTACCTGCTGGTCGGTAACGCTCACCTGGTCACCAGTCTCGATTCGCGTAACGAAACGGAAGCTGGTCGTATAGCCATCGCAGGCCGAGCCGTTGAATTCGTAGACCATGCGGCCGCTCATATCATCGACGCCGGATTGGTCGCTCGCCTTCTTCAGGCGAATGTCATAGGTGGCGCGATGGGGCTGTAGCTCGCCGGCTGTTGGCTGTTCGACCTTTGGAGTCGTCATCGCCGTATTGGCCGTCAATGCCAGAACGAGGGCCAGGGTCGCCTGCGGCATGCCTATTCTCCTGTTGCAGTCCAGACGGATGCTAGCGCATAATTTGCAAAACCGGAATCGGTCTGGGGACAAATTTACGCAGGCAGTCAAAAGCCTTAGAGCGCCTTAAGATCTGATATAATCAGATCGACTCTCTAAGTCATTTGTTTGACACATGTCGTTACCGCAAAACCGCTACACACTTTTGCGCGACATGCGTTGGGACGTCATTTCTGCGTCATAGAACATCCACACAGAACGTCCTATAAGACCTGATCTGTCAAAAGCGAGGCGCCTGGCGCGCAAAGCTCAGTTTATCACCACGTTTCCACCAATCTGTTTATCCGGGAAGCCATCATGTCCGACACTATCGACAGCCGCCTCACCGCCCTTGGCATCACCCTGCCCGAAGCCGCCGCCCCGGCTGCCAACTATGTGCCCTATGTCATCAGCGGCAATCTTCTCTACCTCTCGGGCCAGTTGCCCATGGAAGCCGGCAAGATCGCCGTCACCGGTCTTGTGGGCGCCGATGTCGATCTCGCTTCCGCCCAGCGCGCAGCAGAACTTTGCGCCATCAACATCCTTGCCCAGGCGAAATCGGCGCTGTCGGGCGATCTGTCGCGTATCGTGCGCGTCATCAAGCTCAACGGCTTCGTTGCGTCGGGCGCCGGCTTCACCGATCAGCATCTGGTGATCAACGGCGCCTCGAACCTGATCGCCAATGTGCTGGGCGAGGCGGGTAAACACGCCCGCGCCGCCGTCGGCATGGCGGCCCTGCCCCTGAACGCCGCCGTCGAAATCGACGCCATCCTGGAGATCCGCCTGTGACGGATGCAAGCTGGCTCAAGGAAAAGCCCGTCGCCCATCGCGGCTTTCATGACATGAATAAACAAGTCTGGGAAAACACTCTCTCGGCTGCCGCCCGCGCCATCGAGGCCGGTTTTGCCATCGAGTGCGACCTGCAATACACGACTGACAGCGTGCCTGTGGTTTTCCACGATGACGACATGCAGCGCCTGTGCAGCATGACCGGCAATGTGCGAGACCGCACCTCCGCCGAACTGAAGATGATGTCCATCGGCGGCACCAAGGACAAGGTGCCGACGCTGCGCCAACTGCTCGATCTCGTCAAAGGCCAAGTGCCGCTGATCATCGAGCTGAAAGGCCGCCCCGGTGACGACGAAGGCTTTGTCGAGGATGTGCTGGAGGTTCTCTCCGGCTATCAGGGCAAAGTGGCAATGATGAGCTTCGACCATCACCTGCTGAAGGACCTGAAGGCCAATAACTGCCCCTACCCGGTCGGCCTGACCGCCGAAGGCGCCAAGCCGGAAGATTTCTTTGCCCATGACGAGGCCATGCAACTGGGGCTGGATTTCATCTCCTACTGCGTTGCCCACCTGCCCAACAGCTTCATTGAGGCCCAGCGGCAGAAAAACATTCCTGTCATCACCTGGACGGTACGGGATGAAATCATGCGCGAGCGCACCTATACTTATGCGGATCAGATGACATTCGAAGGTTTTGACCCACGCGATAGCGCCAACTCAAAACCCTGAACATGGAGCGGCATGACACAAGAGGTCATCATTCGGGTTGAACCGTCCTTCAAGGCGATTGACCGTGACGCATGGAGCCAGCTTTCCGGTGCCGGCAAGGCATCGAAGGCAAGCGGAGAGGCGGCGCCCCGCGTCGCCTATAACCCGTTCAACAGCTGGGCTTATCTCTCGGCTCTGGAAGAATCGGGGTCCGCCACGGCTACAACCGGTTGGCATGGGCACCATCTGCTGATGGAAGATGGCGACGGGCACTTGCTCGGCGCCATGCCGTGCTACCTCAAAAGCCACAGCCGTGGAGAATATGTCTTCGACCAGGGCTGGGCCGATGCCTTCGAGCGGGCCGGCGGGCAATATTACCCAAAGCTGCAGGTCTCCATCCCCTTCACCCCGGCCACAGGACCGAGACTGATGGTAGCGCCAGGTGTGGACGCCGACAGCGCCCAGGCCTCCCTTGCCTCAGGCCTTGCGCAGATCGCCCGCAAGCTCGGCGTCTCATCAGCCCACGCCACCTTCCTGCCACAGGCCGAACTTGACGCTTTCGAGGATGCCGATTTCCTGCATCGCGTCGACCAGCAGTTCCACTTCATCAACGAAGGCTATAGCGACCATAATGCCTTTCTCGACACGCTCGCATCGCGCAAGCGCAAGGCGCTGAAGAAGGAGCGGCGGGCCGCGCTGGAAAACGGCATCACCATCGACTGGCTGACCGGCTCCGACCTGACGGAAGCGATCTGGGACCAGTTTTTCGCCTTCTACATGGATACTGGCAGCCGCAAATGGGGTCGGCCCTATCTGACGCGCGAATTCTATTCGCTGATCGGCGAGCGCATGGCCGACGATATTCTGCTGGTCATGGCCAAGCGCGACGGACGCTACGTGGCCGGCGCCATCAATTTCATCGGCGAGGACACGCTGTTTGGTCGCCATTGGGGCTGTGTCGAGGACCATCCCTTCCTGCATTTCGAGGTCTGCTATCACCAGGCCATCGATTTCGCGCTGGCCAAGGGGCTGAAAAAGGTCGAGGCTGGCGCCCAGGGCGAGCACAAGCTGGCGCGCGGCTACCAGCCGGTTATGACCCATTCCGCCCATTACATCGCCCATCCGGGCCTGCGCCGGGCAATTGCTGATTACCTCGAGCGCGAGCGCCAGGATGTCGAGCAGATCGGCGCCTATCTCGACGACCACACACCCTTCCGAAAGGGCGACCGCCAGCCCCGTGAGGGCGAGGAAATCGACGGTTGACCTTAACGGAAGCTGCTGCCAACAGAAATCAATCCACTACCGAGGACTTCGCATGACCGACTACGACCCCAGCAATATCTTCGCCAAGATCATCAAAGGGGAAATTCCCTCGGTAAAGCTCTATGAAGACGATGACGCGCTGGCCTTCATGGATGTGATGCCCCAGGCGCCGGGCCATCTGCTTGTCATCCCCAAGCAGGGATCGCGCAACCTGCTGGACGCCGATCCTGCCGTGCTGGCCAAGCTGATGCCCGTGGTGCAGAAACTGGCTGTTGCGGCTAGGCAAGCCTTCGACGCCGATGGCGTCTATGTTGGCCAGTTCAATGAGCCGGCGGCCGGCCAGACCGTTTTCCACCTGCATTTCCACGTCATTCCCCGCCACGATGGCCAACCGCTGAAGCCACACATTGGCGGCATGGAGAATATCGACGTGCTGAAGGCCAATGCCGAAAAGATCAAGGCCTGCCTGTAACAGAGTCTCTGCGGCGAGGGCGTCCCCTCGCCGCTTTGACGCGACCTAAGTAACTTTAGGGCCGAAACTAATCCAGCGGAACCGCCACGAAGCGCAGATCGCCCTGCGGGTTCGCCACCATCAAGTGAATGGCGCGGCGACCATCGGATTTCAGCTTGGCGACCTTCTCAGCCAGGGCATCCGGCGTGGCGACGAATTCCTGAGCGACTTCAACGACGACTTCGCCAACCTTAAGACCCTTCTGGTCGGCTGCAGAGCCCTGCTGCACATCCGTGATCAGCAGGCCCTCGACGCTCTTGGCAATCGAATGGGCAGCCCGCGTCTCATCATCGAGCGCGACAACACTCATGCCAAGCACCGTGCCGGCGTCCGCCTCGTCCTCATCCTCACCGCCGGCCTTGGGGTCGGCCTGCTCGGTTTCCTTGTCCTTCGCGTCCGCTGTCTTGTCCTCAGGCAGTTGCGCCAGCTTCACCTTGAAAGTCTGACGATTGCCGTCGCGGAAGACGACGACATCGAGATCCTGATTGATCGGACTTTCTGCGACGGTGCGCACCAGATCGCGGCTTTCGGCAATATCCTTGCCGGCAAAGGAAATGATCACGTCACCAGTCTTCAGAGGCCCCTTGGCAACTGGACCGCCCTCGATGACGCTGCTGACCAATGCGCCGCGGCCGGTCTTGATGCCAGCGGACTTGGCGAGATCGTCGGGCACCGGCTGGATGCGCACGCCAAGCCAGCCGCGCCGCGTCTCGCCATAATCCCGCAACTGCTTGATGACGTTTTCCGCGAGCTCCGACGGCACGGCAAAGCCGATGCCGATCGAACCGCCGCTCGGCGAAATAATCGCCGTATTGATGCCGATCACCTCGCCGCGCATGTTGAACAGCGGTCCACCGGAATTGCCCTTGTTGATCGCCGCGTCGGTCTGGATGAAATTGTCGTAGGGGCCTGCATTGATATTGCGGCCGCGCGCCGACACGATACCAAGCGTCACCGATCCACCAAGTCCAAACGGGTTGCCGATCGCCATAACCCAGTCGCCGATCCGCATCACTTTCGAATCGCCGAACTTCACCGCCTTCAGCGGCTCCGTCGGCTCGACCTTCAGCAGCGACAGATCCGTCTTGGTATCCGTGCCGATCAGTTTGGCCTGAAGTTTCGAGCCATCGGAAAAGATAACTTCGATATCGTCGGCATTTTCAATGACGTGATTGTTGGTGACGATATAGCCGGCGGGATCGATGACGAAGCCGGAGCCCAGCGAATTGACCTTGTGATTGCTGCCCTTGCCCTGGCGGTTCTTGTAGAAATCCTCAAACAGATCCTCGAAAGGCGAACCCTTCGGCACCTGCGGCAAAGGCGCGGCATCGTCACCATCGACATTCTGCGAAGTGGCGATATTGACGACGGCGCCCAGCAGCCCTTCGGCGAGATCAGCAACCGGGGCGGGTCCGTTCTCGTGCGACGACGTGGCCCCAGCCGTCGGAGCCGACCCCGAAGCGGAAGGGGCCGCCGGCGCCGGCACGGCAGTCTTCATCTGGGCAAACCCTGGTGTGGCCGTAGCCATTGCGCTCAGACTGACGGCAGCCCCGACGAAAACGGAGGTCAGAAGGCTTGCGGCCGTGCTGCGGCGCTTGATCATGGGCTTCCTCATATAGAACTGGTTCCTGCTCGCACGGAGCATAGAGCATTTCGAGGGAAAGTGGGAACCGGTTTCCCATCCGGAAATGCGTAAAAACAATAGGCTAGGTCGTCTTGGTGTTTCGATAAACGAGAGCGTCTGTCAGGTTCGGAGCGAACCGGACAAACGCTCGCGTCTCCTATTTTCGTTCGTCTTTTTGGAAAAACCGGTCTCCGCTTTTGCCTGACAAACACCAGGGTAATCTACCGCTCATGGCGTCAAACCGAAACGGGTTTGCCCCACTTGTTCACGCTATCTTGTGTATGGGGCATCGTGATGGCGTGGCCAAAGCCCGCAATAGAAAAGGGGCCGGACATGTCCGACCCCTCTGTATGGCTTTTAGCGCTGCGCTTACTTCGTGGCGGGTGCTGCCGGCGCCGGGCTTGGGGTGCCTGCCTGCGACCGGAAGTACTTGAAGAACTCCGAGTTCGGTGACAGAACCATGGATGTGCCTGTCGTTCCGAGCGAATGCTCGTAAGCAGCCATCGACCGGTAGAACTCGAAGAAGGCCGGATCACGCTGATAGGCATCGGCAAAGATCCGGTTCCGTTCGGCATCGCCCTGACCGCGCAGGATTTCCGAATCGCGCTGAGCATCGGCCTGAAGCTCGACCACCTGGCGGTCGGCAATGGCGCGGCGCCGCTGGCCTTCTTCATTACCGCGAGCGCGGATCAGTTCGGCTTCGGCCAGACGCTCGGAACGCATGCGAGCATAAGTCTGCTGCGACACTTCCTGCGTAAGGTCGGTCCGGCGAATACGAACGTCCTCGATGGTGATGCCGAGGTTTTCCGCATCCGATTTCAGATCGGCGGCGACTTCCTGCATCATCTGCGAGCGGGCGTCGGAGAGCGCCGCCTCGAAGCCGCGCAGACCGTAGACCCGGCGCAGCGATGCGTCGAGACGGGTGCGCAGTCGAGCTTCCGCCAGATCGCGGTCACCGCCGGAGACGATGCCGATGAAGCGACGAGCATCCGTGATCTTGTAGATCAGGAAAGCGTCGACTTCATAGAATTTACCGCCGGAGACCTGAACGCGGATGTTATCCAGATCAAAACGGAGCGACTGATCCGAGATGATCTGCACCTTGTCGGCGCCGGAGAAGGCAAACGGCAGTTTGAAGTAGAGGCCGGGCTCGTTATAGACGGCCTTGATCTGGCCGAAACGCACGACCACCGCCTGCTGGCGCTGGTTGACGACGAAGATAGACGAATAGACCAGCAACAAAATGATCGCGAGGCCAATTAGGAAGGCGGGAAGACGATTGGTCATCTTACTTGCCTCCCTGTGCCGGCTGGCTGCCCATGCGGCCGATTTCGTTCAAGGGCAGATAGGGCACGACGCCCTGGCCCTGCTCGTCGACAATCACCTTGTTGGACTTCTTCAGGACCTGCTCCATGGTTTCGATATAAAGCCGCTTGCGGGTCACATCAGGCGCCTTGGTATACTGGTCGTAAATCGAGACGAATCGTTGCGCCTCGCCTTCGGCTTCCTTCACGACGCGGTCCTTGTAGGCAGCCGCCTCTTCGCGGATCTGTGCCGATTGGCCGCGGGCCTGACCGAGCTTCTGGTTGGAATACTGGTTGGCCTCTTCGACGAAACGGTCTTCGTCCTGCTCGGCACGCTGCACTTCATCGAAAGCGTCAGCAACTTCGCGCGGCGGTGCCGCATCCTCGATGGCCACGGAGTTGATGGAAATGCCGGAACCGTAGCTGTCCATCGTGCCCTGGATGATATTGCGTACGTCAACGGCAATCGACTGACGCGCATCGCGGAAGATGTCCTGGGCAGGCCGACGACCAACGACTTCACGCATCGCACTTTCGGCAACCTGCTGCAGGGTCTGCGGCGGCGTTTCCAGATTGAACAGATAGGCCTTGGGATCGCTGACCGTATAAAGCACGGAGAACTGCACGTTGACGATGTTCTGGTCGCCGGTCAGCATCAGGCCAGCCGTGGAATTGGACGCGACCTTGGCGCCGATATTCTGCTGCTGCTCCGTGACCTTGACCTTCTCGACTGTTTCGAGCGGCCAGAGATGGAAATGGAGGCCAGGCGCTGAAATCTCGTCCTTCGGCTTACCGAAGCGCATTTCGACGCCGCGCTCATCCGGCTGCACCGTATAGACGGCCTGGGTCAGCCAAAGGCCGACGACGCCAAGCGCAATGAGAAGCCCCATACCGCCGCTAAAGCCGCCGGGCACGAGGTTCTTGAACTGGTCCTGGCCGCGCTTGATGATGTCTTCCAGATCCGGTGGCTGTTTTCCGCCGCCGCCATTGCCGCGTGGACGGTTCGGCCCCTGCCCCCACGGCCCTCCCTGATTGTTATTGCCACCGCCGCCGCCCCAAGGGCCGCCGCCGTTCTGATTACTCCAAGGCATCAAAACCTCTTTTTCTGAGATGCTCCCAACAGCGCCATGGAGTGTGAGTACCCGGCATGGTGCTGCAAAACCTCTAGTTTCCTGCACAAACAGCGCTGCCGGCCCTTCGGCCGAACATTGTCGTGCAAAGGCCCGCAACGGCGCCGCAAACAGGCATCCACCCGGATTATCACCGTTATAGGGATCGCGACCCCGGCTTTCAACGAAAACGCCCTAACTTCTTCGATTTCTATGGAAATAAACGGTTACGATGCCGGTTTTCGCCGATAGATCACGTAGCGGGTGGGAAAACTGTCGCGCTCGCCGGCGGGAAAGCGCTCTTCCGCCACTGGGTCAAACATATCGAGATCGACCGGCGGAAAGAAAGTATCGCCATTGGCAATTTTGACTTCCACATGGGTAACGTAGAGACGATCGGCGAGCTGCAGCGCCTGACGATAGATCTCGCCGCCGCCGATCACGAAAATCTCGTCGACGCCGGTGTCCTCGGCAGTCTCACGAGCGCGCTCCAGCCCCTCTTCAAGACTGCGCACCGTCTCGACCATGGGCATGACAATCTCAGCGCTGCGGCTGATGACGACATGCGGCCGACCGGGTAGCGGTCGCGAACCGAAACTTTCGAAGGTCTTGCGGCCGAGAACCAGCGGCTTGCCGAGCGTCAGCGCCTTGAAACGCTTTAGATCGGTGCTCAGTTTCCAAGGCATATCGCCGTCACGGCCGATGACGCCATTGGTCGAAACCGCCAGAACAATCGAAATCAGCGCCATAACCTGCCCTTTGCAATCACGATAACCGGATTGGTTTCACAAGCAGCACCCATCGTCCATAGAAAAAGCCGCCGTCAGAAGACGGCGGCCACTTATCCATAGGAACCTAGCTCATTTGAACCAGGATTATTCCTTGCCCATGGCCGCATCGGCGCTGAGCGGGCCGGGACCGGCAAAAACCAAGTAGAAGAACACGAAGCAGAACAGGATCGCCGGTTCGCCGTGATTGTTCATCGGGTAAAAGCCCATCTGCGCATGGACAAGAAAGTAGGCGACGGCGCACATGCCCGATGCGATGAAGGCTGCCGGGCGGGTGAAGAGGCCGATGGTGATCAGCACGCCGCCGACGAGCTCGATACAACCTGCGATCCAGGGCAGCGACATCGCAGCCGGGTGCATATCCGACGGCGGGAAGCCCAGAAGCTTGCTCATGCCATGCTCGAGAAACAGCAGGCCAGCCATGATGCGGACGATGCTGAGGATGGTTGGAGCCCATGGGCTAAGACGCTTGAAGAACATCAAAGATTTACCTTTTCAAAAAAGTGGATGGCGGACGAAAACCACACCTGCGGCATTCTGTCACTCAAACTTTCGATAACATAACCGTGAAAGGAAACTTTACCGTGATTAAACTGAAAATGGAACTCTGGCGACAGCATCTACAACTCAATGTCATGATGAAATCCAAAGAAAATTGGCACCGTCCCTTAAAGCACTAGCGACGACCATCGACGCCACAGACGGAAAGCCCAACTCACGCTGGCCGATAGCCGTTGCGCTCCGGGAATGGCCACGCCGAAAGCACATCTAGATCCGGCCTGAAAATCTCGACTTTCAGCGGATAGCAGGCTGCCGTGTCGCTGGAATGGGAAGCGCTGCAATCGCCGCCAGGGCAAGCCGACAGCGCGCCAAGTAGATCAATCTCAGCAAACATTTCCAAGTAATCGCCCGGCCGCACCGGGCTCGCTTTCATGAAATATTGATGCGTATCTTTGGTAAAGCCAGTGCACATGAAGACGTTGAGCACGTCATGCACATGCGGCTCCGCATCCCGAAAACTGAGCCCCTTCGTCGCAGCCAAGGCGTTGCAGAGGTTGGAGTGGCAGCAATGGTGATAATCGCCACCGCTCAACAGCCTGTTCGTGTAGGGATCGCAACGGGTGCCGATGACATCGTGAATCCCGCCTCCGTCAGCATCGAACCCATACCAGGACAGCGTATCCTCGCTGATCGTCGCCATCGGCCTCAGCGACGGCAGATTGCTCCAGAGGCGGTCACCAACCGACACATGCGTGGCATGCAACGCCCGAGTCTTGCCGCTGAAAAACCGCTCCGTCAGGTCCTGCGCATTCCAGAGGTTGAGATCGCCCACCTGGGCGCCCTCTACGCTGACGATGCGGAAGAAATGACCCTTCGGCACGGTAAAGCACCGGCCATCCCTCGGCGGTACGATTACCTCGTCGATCTTTTCCATCCGCTGCTTGGCCTTGCCGAGAAGCGCGAGATCGGGCGCCACAAGCGTGCCATTGGGATAGACGACCACGGGCTTTGCGGCACGGCGGGCATCGGCGTCAGCAGGGGCGGGAGAGGCAGGAAGAGCTGGCATGATCTGGCCGTTCTTGAGAGTGATGATGGGGCTAAAGCGTGTCGCCGTGAGTAGGATTCACGGCGACACGCTTTAGCTCTTCTTTTGTCGCATGTACGTTATCGTTTAATTGCGGGCAATTAAACGCGACATGCTTTAGTGTCGCGGAATTCGCGACTGAAACAAGAGAGCTTCTTCTTGCGCAAAGGCTAAGTCTGGCTTAGCCATTAGCCCATGAAATTACCTCCCCTTACCGCATTGCGGGCCTTTGAAGCAGCGGCCCGCCTGGAAAGCTTCGCCCGCGCCGCCGATGAACTCGGCACGACTGCCGCTGCCGTCAGCCAGCATGTGCGGGCACTGGAGGATTGGCTCGGCCAGCCACTGTTCGAACGCCGCCCACGCGGCGTGACGTTAAATGGCGATGGCAGAACATTCGGTGCCGAAGTCTCGAGTGGGCTGGGCCTGATTGCCACGGCAGCGGCGCGCCTGAAGGCCGCTTCGAAGCACGAGACGGTGACGCTCGCCTGTCTGCCTTCGGTCGTCACCCATTGGTTAGGACCGCGCCTGCCGGGCTTCCGTCAGCTGTATCCGGAAGTCCAGGTGACCATCAGCTATGCAGCCGCCCAGGCTGTCAGAGCACAGGATATCCAGGCCGATCTTCTGCTCTGTCACGGCGTAAAGCCACACCCTGGTGCCCGCAAGATCCTGAGCGGCGAGACCCAGGCAGCCGCCTCGCCCGCCTTTCTGGCGTTGAAAGGCCCTTTCCAACACCCGGCGGACCTGCTCCAGGCAGACTTGCTGCATGATGAGACGGTGGACGGTTGGCGGCGCTGGTTCGAGACAGCGGGCCTGCGTGGGACGGTGAAGCCAGGACCGATCTTCGCCGATTTTACGCTGCTGCGCAGTTCGCTGCTGGCCGGACTCGGTGTTGGGCTCTGCCCAATCGCGCTGATCGAAGAGGATCTGGCTGAAGGTCGGCTGCAACTGCTGTTCGACCACGGCAGCGACCTCGACCGCGCCTATTGGCTGGTGGAACGCCAGCTGCTATCCCCGGCGGCGACACTGATGCGCGATTGGCTGATCCGCGAGGCGGAGGGCTTATAGTGCATCGGACCGAAAAGTGGGCACCGGTTTTCGGAACAATCCGATGCCAGACAAAAAACTAGAGCAACGCCAGGCCCGCGCCCAGCACCCCGAGCGAAACCAGCACGCCGACGATGATCCGTTGGCCTCCGGCAAGAAAAGCGCCAAAACCGATGGCCGTCGCGGCAAGCCGCAACCACAGCGGTGAGTGCTCAAGCACGCCAGTGGGAAACACGATCAGCTTGGCCGTGACAGCCATGACCAGGGACGTTGCGACCGCCTTCACCCAATATAGCGCTTCCGAACCTTCTTGAAGCCGGTTGCCGGCGACAACGCCGAGCCAGCGCCACAGATCGGTTGCCAGAAAGCCCGCGACGATGATCACCACATAGGGCCAGTAATCCGCCATCACAGCTCCTCCGCAACGTTTTCGGCGGGACTGATGGCGGAGGGTTCGCCGCGGCGGCGGCGCATCTGCCGGTCGATGAGATAGGCTAGCGTGCCGCCGCCGAGACCGGCAATCAGGATGTCGAAGCCAGGCAGCAGCACCGCCAGCAATGGCCCCGAAACGATGCCGATCACGAAGGCGATCTTCACCACCCGCTGCTTGCCTGTCGCCCAGATCGAGGCGACGAAATAGACCGGCGTCAGGAAGAACAACAGCCCGGCCACGAGCGGCGGAAAGCTCGACACCAGCCCGTAGCAGATCCCGACCAGCAGCGTATTGACCGCAACCAGGGTGATGCCGAAGCCGGCGAAGAAAGCGACACGCCCTTCCCTTGGCACCGTCTTCAGATGGCCCATGGCATAGACCCAAGCGGTGATGGCCACAAAATGCGAGAGGATCAGCAGCAGCCAGGTCGGCGTACGCTGGCTGCGCATTTCAGGCACCAGCGACGCCACCATGGGCATCATCCGGATCGATGATAGCGATACGGCGAGAAAGCAGGCCAGCAGATTAGCGCCGCTCGACATCATGCCGATCAGGATCATTTTGGCCGGCAGCGCCCAAATGATCACAGTCATGAACATCGCCTCGTTGCGGCTGATGCCGCTTTGCAGGGCAAAGCCGCTGAAGCCGATGAAGGACACCATCAGGATCATTGCAGGAAGGCTGAACAGGCCACGCATGCCGGTGAAAAACCAAAGGAGCTGGCTACGTTCGTGGCCATCCGGCTCGACGGAAATGGAAGAGGACATGAAATCGATCGTGATTGACAGGGTTCGTCAGGACGCGGTTTGCCTTAACAGACATAAGAAGACAAGGGGATCGCGGGTGAGAGGGAGGAATTGACGTGAAGCGACCAACAAAAAGAATGCCGGGCACTGGCCCGGCATTCTCTGCATCTGATATCAAAGGATAACGAAGCGTCTTATTTCTTCTTCGGCACCTTCGGAACGGCGGTCTTTTTCGTAGACGCCTTGGTTTCCTTCAGCGCTTCGACCTCAGGTTCGGCCTTGGCAGCCTTTTTCACCTTCGGGCGAGGCTTGGCGATCACGTCGCCATCGTCAACCTCGGCGGCAGCGATTTCGGCTTCCTTCTGCGGCTTGACCGGCGTGGCATCGGCCACGCAATCGAGCTTCAGTTCCTCTTCGCCATCCTTCATGACCGTGCCGACCTTGACGACACCGCCCTTTTTCAGCTTGCCGAACAGGATCTCATTGGCCAACGGCTTCTTGATATGCTCCTGGATGACACGGCCGAGCGGACGTGCGCCCATCTTTTCGTCGTAGCCACGGGTGGCGAGCCAAGCAACAGCCTCTTCCGCCAGATCGAAGGTAACGCCACGTTCCGAAAGCTGTGCTTCCAGCTGCATGACGAATTTCTGCACGACCTTGTGGATGACTTCGCTTGGCAGCGGCGCGAACGGAATGATCGCATCGAGACGATTGCGGAATTCCGGGGTGAACAGACGGTTTATTGCCTCTTCATCCTCACCACTACGCTTCGACGATCCGAAACCGATGGCCGATTTCGCCATTTCCGATGCGCCGGCATTGGTCGTCATGATCAGGATCACGTTGCGGAAGTCGATCTTCTTGCCATTGTGATCCGTCAGCGAGCCATGGTCCATGACCTGCAGCAGGATATTGTAGATATCCGGATGCGCTTTCTCGATTTCGTCGAGCAGCACGACGCAATGCGGATGCTGGTCGACACCATCGGTCAGCAGACCACCCTGGTCAAAGCCGACATAGCCGGGAGGTGCACCAAGCAGGCGCGAGACCGTATGGCGCTCCATATATTCCGACATGTCGAAGCGCAGCATCTCGACGCCGAGAGACGAGGCGAGCTGCTTGGCCACTTCGGTCTTGCCGACGCCGGTCGGACCGGAGAAGACGTAAGAGCCGATCGGCTTGTTCGGCTCGCGCAAGCCGGCCCGAGCCAGCTTGATCGCCGTCGACAGCGCATCGATGGCGGCATCCTGACCGTAGACGACCGAGCGCAGCTCCTTGTCCAGGTTGGCAAGAACCAGTTCGTCATCCTTCGACACGGTCTTGGCCGGAATCCGAGCCATGGTGGCGATGGTGGCTTCGATTTCCTTTTCGGTGATCAACTTGCGCCGACGCGAGGCCGGGAGCAGCATCTGTGCCGCGCCGGTTTCATCGATGACGTCGATTGCTTTATCCGGCAGCTTACGGTCGCTGATATAGCGGGCCGACAGCTCGACAGCCGTCTTGATCGCCTCGTTGGTGTACCGCAGCTTGTGATAGTCTTCGAAATAGGGCTTCAGGCCCTTCATGATCTCGATGGCATCGTCGATCGATGGTTCATTGACGTCGATCTTCTGGAACCGCCGCACAAGAGCCCGGTCCTTTTCGAAGAACTGCCGGTATTCCTTGTAGGTCGTCGAGCCGATGCAGCGGATCGCCCCGGAAGACAGAGCCGGCTTCAACAGGTTCGACGCATCCATGGCGCCGCCCGAGGTCGCGCCAGCACCGATGACCGTATGGATTTCATCGATGAACAGCACGGCGCCGGGATAATCTTCCAGCTCCTTGACGACCTGCTTCAATCGCTCTTCGAAATCACCGCGATAGCGAGTGCCGGCCAGCAGCGTGCCCATGTCGAGCGAGAAGATCGTCGCATCGGACAGCGCTTCCGGCACCTTGCCTTCGACGATCCGCTTGGCAAGACCTTCGGCAATGGCCGTCTTGCCGACGCCAGGGTCACCGACATAAAGCGGATTGTTCTTAGAACGGCGGCACAAAACCTGGATCGTCCGGTTGACCTCGTCGTGACGACCGATCAGCGGGTCGATCCGGCCGGTTTTGGCCTTTTCGTTCAGATTGACGCAATAGGCCTTGAGGGCTTCCGGCTGTTTCTTGGCCGGGCCTTCCTCCTGCTCGCGCTGCGGCTTCTGGCTGGCTTCGCTTTCTTCCTCGACGCCGCGTGGCGGACGAGCGGTCGAAGCACCCGGCCGTTTGCCAATGCCATGAGAGATATAGTTGACCGCATCGTAGCGGGTCATTTCCTGCTCCTGCAGGAAATAAGCCGCATGGCTTTCGCGTTCAGCAAAGATCGCCACCAGCACATTGGCACCGGTCACTTCCTCGCGTCCAGACGATTGGACGTGGATCACGGCGCGCTGGATGACGCGCTGGAAGCCCGAGGTCGGCTTCGAATCCTCGTCGTAGCCAGTCACCAGATTGGCCAGCTCGTTGTCGATGTAGTCGCTTACGGTCTTGCGCAATACGTCGAGGTTGACATTGCAGGCGCCCATTACAGCGGCTGCATCAGCATCGTCGATCAACGCCATCAGCAGATGTTCAAGGGTCGCATACTCGTGGTGCCGCTCATTGGCATAGGTCAGTGCCTGATGCAGCGCCTTTTCCAGGCTCGGAGAAAATGTTGGCACGGTCAGATCCTCATTTCTTTTCCATGACGCATTGCAGCGGATGCTCGTGCTGCCGCGCGAAGTCCATGACTTGGCTTACCTTGGTTTCGGCGACCTCATAGGTGAAGACGCCGCATTCCCCTACCCCGTGGTTGTGTACATGCAGCATGACGATTGTGGCTGCGTCCCTGTCTTTCTGAAAGAAACGCTCCAGGATGTGAATGACGAATTCCATGGGAGTATAGTCGTCATTCAGCAGCAGAACACGATAAAGATTAGGCTTCTTGGTCTTCGGTTTAGTGCGCGTGATCACTGACGTTCCCCTGTTGGGGCCGTCATTGTTACCCTGCGCTTGCATGACGATCGATTGCACGATCATTTCCATCCATTCTCCCGAAACCCGGCCATTTCATCGCGTCAGGCGAATCCCGCCGAGCCTCACAGATTCTATAAGGTAGTCTATTTTTCTCCGATTTTAAGCCCATCCGCCCACACTGCAAAGAGAATTGAGCAGACGGGTCAAAAAACTCGCCCCGGATAACTTCCTGGGATATTATCCTCATCCCCAGGAGCCGTCACCTGGAATGATGCAACGAAGACCTTGGTCTAAGGATAGCTGGCAAGAAGCCGACGGAGATTTCGCATCTTAAGATAAGAACGACGAATTCATTTTCCAGCCTCGAACAGTCTGTTGTCGCATTGCGAACAAAGCCCGTTTGCGGTCTGTCGACCGCCGCGACCTAGGCACCGCTGTCCATCTATAAAGCCGAACGCTCTCTCAACCTCGGCGCAATCACTGATCAGATTATGACCATGCACTGTCAGCACTGCCCGAAGCTGACTATACGAGGCGCTCATTGTCCCTGAAACGCAAAACGGCCACCCGTTAGGGTGACCGCTTCGGCAATTATCAAGATAAAATGATCAGGCTGCGGCTGCAGCCGGCACGATCTTGGAGGAAGCCCGGGCAATCGGAGCTTCGTAAGGCTTGTAGGCGGTTTTAGCCAACTCGACATACATTTCGCCGATCTTGGTGGCTTCAGCCATGAAGCTCTCGAAGGAGGACTTGGCATACTTCGTCTGAAGCTCCAGCACCGTTTCAATGCTGCGCGCAGCGGTCAGCTGCTCGACGAGGCCAGTCACTTCCTGGAAGGACTTCTTCTGGTATTCCTGGGTCTCGGCAGCGATGGCCTGAAAGCCCTTGGCGACTTCGGAATAGTTCTTCACCATCGTATCGACGGCTTCTTTGCTCTTTTTATTGACGTCTTCGAAATTCAGCATGAGAGCACTCCTTTTTCCTCTGCCATGGGGAACATTAGGACAAAATTCGTCCTTAAGGTCAAGCGAAATTGTGCGGTGCGTCATCGCGACATAGTTGCACACCATGAGGAACGAACAAGGGCGGCCCCTTTCGAAGCCGCCCTTCATCATTAAATATCAATAGGTCTATCCTTTTAGAGATACAACCTGAGATCAGAGATCCACGTCCAAAATAGCCATGGAAAAATTATAGGAGAGGTCGCCATCTTCCTCATCCTTGAACACGACGCCGAGAAACTCATCGCCAACATAGACTTCCGCCGAGTCATCCTTGCGCGGCCGCGCCTTGACGGCCATGGTCGGGTTGAAAGTCCGCTTGAAATAAGCGTCCAGCTTCTTGATTTCGTCAGCTTTCACAAAAATCTCCATTATGGCCGGCGCGGCGCGGACGATCTGCGATCACCACTGCGCAACGCTCACAAAATGTCCAGCACGACGGTGGCCTGCGCCTGCCGAACCATGCCCTTGCGGCCCGCTTGTCGCATCGCCAACCGAGCCTGTAAAGCCGGGATCGGGTCACTGCCCCCGCTTTTGAGGGATAATGCCGGTAACCCCTTTATGGTTAAGGCTAAAAAACATCGCGAGGCGAAATTGCGACCGCGTCGCGTGATGCGGGTGACGGCCGGTATCCGGAAAATCCCAGTTATACCGGCCATCGCGTCGCCTCAATTGTCCTCGGATACCATCTGGTTCATAGACCGGGCGGGCTCGGCGCAGCCGGCCTCGCCGACCACCCTTGCTGGAACGCCTGCCACTGTCATGCCAGCCGGAATCGACTTCAACACCACCGATCCTGCCGCCACCCGCGAGCAGCAACCAATCTCGATATTGCCAAGTACCTTGGCACCGGCGCCGATCAGTACGCCATTGGCGATCTTGGGATGACGATCCGCGCCCTCCTTGCCAGTGCCGCCGAGTGTCACGCCATGCAGGATAGAGACATTGTCGCCCACCCGCGCGGTTTCGCCAACCACGAGGCCCGTTGCATGATCAAGAAAGATACCACGGCCGATACGGGCTGCAGGATTGATATCCGTCTGGAACACGCTTGAGGCGCGGCTTTGCAGATAGAGCGCGAAATCCCGCCGCCCCTTGTTCCACAGCCAATGGGCCAGCCGATGAGTCTGGATGGCGTGAAAGCCCTTGAAATACAGAAGTGGCTCGATGAACCGCAGGCAGGCTGGATCGCGGTCGTAGTAGGCCTGGATATCGACGCGCAGCACCGAACCCCATTCCGGCCAATCCGCCAGCATGTCCCCGAAGGTCTGGCAGAGCAGGCTGGATTGCAGATCGGCATGATCGAGCCTTTCGCAGATCCGGTAGATCACGCTGTCTTCGAGCGAACGGTGGTTGAGCACCGTCGAATAAAGGAAAGCGGCGAGTAAGGGATCATGCTCAGCGGCGCTTCGGGCCTCTTGGCGCATACTATCCCAGATCGGGTCCAGGGGCTGGATCGTGTCGCGTGTCATAAATTCCGGCACAGCCGCCATGACGGTCTCCTCATTGACGTTCACGGCGCATTATATAGATGATCTACGACCGAGACCAGATGGGGACATGACATGAAAAAAGCGCGGACATTCGCAGACAACGGCATCCGCGTGGCGGCCCAGGATGGCATTGGGGCGTTGATCATCGACAATCCGTCACGCAAGAACGCCCTCACCCAAGCCATGTGGCGCGCCATTCCGACTGCCATCGACTGGTTGCTCGATGATGCCCGCGTGCACGCAATCGTCATGACAGGTGGCGGCCATACCGATTTTTCTGCAGGGGCCGATATTTCGGAGTTCGATACCGTGCGGGCGGATGCGGGCCTCGCCCGCATCTATGAAGCCGACAACAGCAGTGCCTTTGAAGCCATCCGCGAGGCAAGGGTGCCGGTTATCGCTTCCCTCCGCGGCGTCTGCTATGGCGGCGCCTTCGGGCTTGCCGCCGCCGCAGACCTGCGGATCGCCGACGACACTGCCGTCTTTGCGATTCCGGCCGCACGGCTCGGGCTCGCCTATCCCGCAGATGCTGTGGCCGATCTCGTCCGCGCGCTCGGTGGCCAGATGGCGCGGCGGGCCCTGTTTACCGGCCAGGCCTTTCCTGCCTCAAGCCTTATGGCCTGCGGTTTCCTCAGCGAAGTCGTTGTCGCCGACTCGTTGGATGGCGCCGCCTTTTCGCTTGCCAAAACCATTGCCGCCAATGCGCCACTATCCGTCATCGCCGCCAAGATGGCATTGAGGGCAACGGAGGCGCAGGACGAACGGCTGTTGACCGAGGCCGCCGTGCTTGGTGCCGCGACCTTCGAAAGCGCTGACTATCGCGAAGGCCGCGCTGCCTTCCGTGAGAAGCGCCAGCCGGTCTTTACCGGGGAATAGAGGGGCTGATCAGCCCTCCAGTTCGGCATAGAATTCCAGTACGGCCTGTTTAAACACGCGGTCGCCAACGGCAAGCATGTGATCGCGTTTGGGAATGTCGATGGCGCGGGCGTTAGGCATCAGCGCCGCAAGCTCATGGGGTGATCCCGCGATATCGTCGACCGTGCCCACACCGATCAGCACCGGCATGTCGATCCGCGCCAGTTCGGCGGTAGAGACCAGATCCCGCGACGTGCTGATGCAGGCGGCAAGCGCCAGTCGGTCGCTGCGGGTCTGGTCGGCAAAGGCGCGGAACATCCGGCCGCGCTCGTGGGTGACATCGTCAAGCGACGGCGCCAGCAAGGCCTCGGCAATCGGATCCCAATCACCAACGCCAGTGCTGATGCCGATGCCGAGCCCGCCGAACACCAGGGACCGAACCCGGTGCGGAAAATCCAGCGCCATGAAGGCGGAGATCCGCGCACCCATCGAGTAGCCCATCACATGGGCCTCGGCCAAACCGAGATGATCGAGCAGAGCGGCGGCATCCGACGCCATGTTTTCGGGGTGATAGAGTTCTGCCTCATGCGGCTTGTCGCTCTGGCCATGGCCGCGATTGTCGATGGCGATCACCCGGTGGCCGGCATCCCCAAGCGTCTTCAGCCAGCCGGGATGAACCCAGTTGACCAGCGCACTGGATGCAAAACCGTGAATAAGCAGCACCGCCGGGCCAGATGGATCGCCCTCGTCGAAATAGGCAAGCTCCAGACCGTCGTGACGGAAGCGGGAAAAGGATGGGGCATTGAGGTTCATCGCATTCGGTCCAGTTCGATCGAGGGTCGGTCTTCAAGGTTGCGTCTGCTGCATAAGGGGTAACCGGCCCGATGTTCAAGGGCGGGATTTAGAGCATAGATGTCTCCAGACCACTGCAAATGCGTGGCAGCACCGGCAAAAAACTCCAGGGGCTACGGCGCATTGCCCCTACCCATTTTGAAAAAAGGCGGATAATGTCGCGCGGAAATCAGCCACGGCTGGGCGTCATCCAGCATGCCGCCCGCGCATCGTGGCACATCATCTTCCTGTGGATTTCCGACGGTGTACCGCTGCGGAAATTGCGCAACAAGGCATTCGGAGCAGAGACATGGCCGGTCATTCCATTCCCCATTTCCAGAACGACGGCGGACATCGGCTGATCGAAATCGGCGTCAAGGAATTCATGTGCACGGGCGCATCCGTTCCCTTCGACCACCCGCATATCTTTATCGACCTTGGCCACGAGACCGAGAAGGTCTGTTCCTATTGCTCGACACTCTACCGTTACAATCCGAGCCTGAAGGCGACCGAGACCAACCCGCCAGGCTGCGTCTTCCACGTCAAGGCTGCCTGAGCATCAGTCGCACCTAGACGGAACAGGCCGCGCGTCGGCTTGCTGATATACAAACAATAACAAATCGATCTGCAGCCTGCTTGATTCAATGTGACAGCGCAGGCTGCGGGCCCGGGAACGGATCACCCCATGTCCACGAAAACCGTGGCGATCGTCGGCGGCGGCATAGCCGGCCTCGCCGCATCCCTTTGCTTTGCCCGTCGGGGCATTGCCAGCCGGATATTCGAAAAGACCGCTGATTTGCAGGAAGTGGGCGCCGGCCTGCAACTAACGCCCAATGTGACGTGGATCCTTGATGAACTCGGCATCCTCGCCGCGCTCAAACAGCGCTGGCATGAGCCGCAAGTGGTGGCACTCGCCTCGGGTATCAGCCTGAAAAGGCTTTGCGCCGTACCAGTCCAGAACCATGCTCAATCCGTCTGGAACGCTCCGTATGGCGTGGTGCACCGCGCCACCCTGCAGCGGGCGCTTCTCGATGCCGTAGAAGCCAATCCGCTCTGCTCGTTGATCCTTGGCCAACGGGTCGAAAGTCCCGACGCCCAGATCCTGCGCAACCCCGTAACCGGTGAGCGGCCCGACCTGCTGATTGCCGCCGATGGGGTCTGGTCGCGGCTGCGCAATTTCGTGACAGGCGGTCCCGATGTCAGCTTCAGCGGTTCCATTGCCTGGCGAATGACCATTAAGGAAGCCAGCGCGCCAGCCTTTCTCGACCGCGATGCCGTTACCGCCTATCTCGGGCCGAGATCGCATATGGTGACCTATCCGCTGCGCGAGGTTGGCAGCATCAATATTGTGGCGATCGGCGCCGGTATCAATCCTGGCGAAGGCTGGGCCGCACAGACCGGAGCCAACCAGGGCCCGTTGCTGGAGCGCGCCTTCCGCGGCTGGAACAGCGGCATCCGGGCTATGCTGGCCACTCCGCACGACACCACGTTCTGGCCATTGTTTGAAGCCGGCCCGGGACGCTGGCAGAACGGCCGCGATCTGGTGCTGATCGGCGATGCCGCCCACGCCATGCTGCCGTTTTCCGCCCAGGGCGCGGGAATGGCTATTGAAGATGCCTATGAGCTAGCTGGCCTCGTGGCAGAGAAGCCGCGCGCGGACGCTCTACCCGCTTACGAACAGCGTCGGCAAAAGCGGGTCTACAGCGTGCGCAAGCGCGGTGCCATCAACAAATTCGCCTATCACGCTCGTGGTCCGCTCCAACTCGGTCGCGACATGCTGCTGTCGCTACGGTCGGGCGACAGCTTTGCCCGCGACCTTGACTGGCTCTACGGATATCGTCCCGCTTCGCCATGATAGGACTGCCGGACCGGTCTTAAGACCGAAGCGCCCGGCACTGCCATCTTCTGCGTCACACCTTCGCAGCCGCCTCAAAGCCACGTTCCAGGTCAGCCTGCAGATCGACCACATCCTCGAGACCGATCTGCAAGCGGATCAGCGGCCCTGTCGTCGGCGGTTTGGCAATGGTACGTCCGCCAACATTTGCAACGACGGCAAGGCTTTCGTAACCACCCCATGACCACCCAATGCCAAAAATCTGCAAGGCGTTCAAAAAGGCGTGCGCCCTCAGCTTGAAGCGGGTCGGATCATTTTCCGCCAAGACAAAAGAAAACAGCCCGGATGCGCCCTTGAAATCACGCTTCCAGAGTGCGTGACCCGGAAAGCTTGGAAGCGCTGGATGCAGCACACTCGCCACGTCATCGCGCGCTTCCAGCCATTGAGCGATCTCACGGGCGCTGCGATCGTGATGGGCAAGGCGCACCGCCATGGTGCGCAGCCCACGCAATACCATGTAGCTGTCTTCCGCCGAACCGCAGAGGCCCATCGCGCCGTAGGCCGCCTTCAGCGTCGGCCAGCACGCGGCATTGGCCGAAACCGTCCCCATCAAGATGTCGGAATGCCCGGCCGGATATTTGGTCGAGGCCTGCATCGACAGATCCACGCCAAAATCGAGGGGGCGAAAATAGAGCGGCGTTGCCCATGTATTGTCCATGCTGACCAAAGCGCCGTGGCGATGGGCAATCTCGGTCAAGATCCGGATATCCTGCATCTCGAGGGTATTGCTTCCCGGTGATTCCGTGTGAACCAGCTTGGTGTTCGGCCGAATCAACGCTTCGATTCCAGCCCCGATCGTCGGGTCGTAATATTCAACCTCAACCCCGAGACGCTTCAGCATCGTGTCGCAGAAATGCCGCGCAGGATCATAGACCGAATCGACCACCAACGCGTGATCGCCATGCGACAGGAAGGCCAAAAACGGTACGGTGATCGCGGCAAGGCCGGAAGGCAAGATGATGGTCCCGGCAGAGCCTTCCAGCGCGTCGATCGCCTCGCACAGCGCGTCCGTGGTCGGCGTCCCGCGCGTGCCATAGGTATATTTCTGCTGCGGCGGGTCCATGCTCTCAGCCGTGGCAAACAGAACGGTCGACGCCTTGACGATCGGCGGATTGACGAAGCCATGATAGCTCGACGGATCATGCCCTATGTGACAGAGCTTGGTATTGGTACCGGCCCCGGTCAGCCAATCTTTCTTTTCGGACATCGGTATTCACTGCCTTTCACTGTCTTGCCGCTGGCCGAACGAGCGCGGCAGCTTTCCTGCGGATCAAAGAAAACAACCTGCCCCACGAGCCAAAATTCACAAACTTTCTGTCCCGCTTTGTCGCCCGCCATCACGAGATCGGTCAAGCACCACATGCGTCATCAAGACAATGAAATTTCCGGATGCATTTTCCGTCTATTTTTTCATCATCCACTGCAGCTTTCATGGTTACGGCGCCTATAATCTGCGCAGAATCTCGGAATTGCCACTTTTCGGCGCAATTTCCACCCATCAACTCTTGACCATGAACCCATTTATGAATGTGATGGGGCAAGCTAGGGTTACAACCCAAGCACCGGCGTCATGGAGAGGGGCAACAGCCGTGTCGGACGCCGGAGGGAAGACAAACAGAAAAAAAGGTTGGGAAACATGAAAAAAACGCTCCTGTCCGCTGCGCTCGCCGCTGCGGCATTCGGTTTTGGCGCATCGGCAGCCTCGGCCGACACTTTGAGCGACGTGAAGGCAAAGGGCTTCGTACAATGCGGCGTCAGCCAGGGCGTTCCGGGCTTCTCGGCTCCGAACGATAAGGGCGAATGGTCGGGTCTCGACGTGGACTACTGCCGCGGCATCGCTGCAGCCATCTTCGGAGATCCAACGAAAGCCAAATTTACGCCTCTGTCGTCCAAAGACCGCTTCCCGGCACTTCAGTCCGGGGAAATCGACGTCCTGACCCGTAACACGACTTGGACGATCAGCCGCGATACCTCGCTCGGCTTCAACTTCCGCTCTGTCAACTATTATGACGGCCAGGGCTTCATGGTCAAAAAGGGCCTCAGCGTAAAGTCTGCTCTGGAACTGTCGGGCGCTGCCGTCTGCGTGCAGACCGGCACGACGACCGAACTGAACCTTGCCGATTACTTCAAGGCCAATGGCCTGAAATACAATCCGGTCGTGTTCGAAAAGGAAGACGATGCTACGTCCGCCTATGACGCCGGCCGTTGCGACGTATACACCACCGACCAGTCCGGTCTTTATGCCATCCGTCTGAAGCTTAAGAACCCCGACGACAACATGGTTCTGCCGGAAGTCATTTCCAAGGAGCCGCTTGGCCCGGCCGTTCGCCAGGGCGACGACAAGTGGTTCGACGTGGTCAGCTGGGTTCACTATGCCATGGTGAACGCCGAAGAAGCTGGCGTGACGTCGAAGAATGTCGACGACATGAAGACCAACGGCAGCCCTGACGTGAAGCGCATGCTTGGCGCCGAAAGCGGCAGCAAGCTCGGCACGGACCTCGGTCTGAAGGAAGACTGGGCTTATAATATCGTCAAGTTGGTCGGCAATTACGGCGAAGTCTTCGACCGCAACGTCGGCGCTGGTAGCCCGCTGAAGATCGCCCGCGGCGTAAATGCCCTGTGGTCGAAGGGCGGCTTCCAGTACGGTCCGCCTATCCGCTAAACCGTCGCGACCGATAGCAAGTCAAACCTAGCCTTTCTGGGGAGGCGGTGTCCGCACCGCCTCCCCATTGCAAAACGGCAGGGAAATATACGCCCGAAAAGGGTGACGAAGGGGAAAAAGCCTCGATGGCAATTCAGGATTCGAGCTCGTCCAAAACAGGATCGGCTGGCACAGCGTCGCTGATCTACGACCCGAAAGTGCGCGGACTATTTTACCAGGTGGTCACATTGTTGGTTCTGATCGCCTTCATCTGGGCGGTCGCCAATAACACCATCCACAATCTCCAAAAAGCCAATATCGCCTCGGGTTTCGGCTTCTTGCAAGGCCGGTCCGGCTTTGACATCGGCCAGCAGCTGATCAGCTACACGAGCGACTCCACTTATGGACGCGCGCTCATTGTTGGCCTGCTGAATACGCTGCAGGTCGCCATAGCCGGCATCATTACTGCCTCCATCATCGGCTTTGCCGTCGGTTTAGGGCGGCTGTCGCACAATTGGCTAATTGCCAAGATCTGCCAGGTCTATGTTGAAATCTTCCGCAATATTCCGCCGCTGCTGGTTATCTTCTTCTGGTATCGCGGCGTTATCGCCATCCTGCCGCAGGCGCGCGATTCCATTGCGCTGCCATTCGACATCTATCTGAACAACCGCGGTCTGACTTTTCCCAAGCCTATCTTCGGTAATGATGCATTGTTGCTTCTGCCGGCCATCCTGATCGGTATCGTCCTTGCCATCGTCATTGCAAAATGGGCGCGCAAACGTCAGATGGCGACCGGGCAGCAATTTCCGATCCTCTGGTGCTCGTTGGCGCTGGTTATCGGCCTGCCATTGCTGGTCTTCTTTGCGATCGGCATGCCGTTGACATTCGACCTTCCGATCGTCGGTCGCTTCAACATGCAGGGCGGCTCCGTCATCGGGCCGGAATTCACCTCGGTCTTCCTGGCACTGTCGTTCTATACCGCAGCATTCATCGCCGAAATCGTCCGCGGTGGCATCAAGGCCGTATCCAAGGGCCAAACCGAAGCCGCGAGCGCGCTTGGTTTGAAGCATAGCCATACGTCACGGCTCATCGTCGTGCCGCAGGCGATGCGGATCATCATTCCACCGCTTACCAGCCAATATCTCAACCTCACGAAGAACTCCTCGCTCGCGGTCGCCATCGGCTTTGCCGATATCGTGGCAGTCGGCGGCACCATCCTCAACCAGACCGGTCAGGCCGTAGAGGTGGTAGCAATCTGGCTCGCCGTCTATCTGACGATCAGCATCAGCACAGCAATCTTCATGAACTGGTTCAATGCCAAGATGGCGCTGGTCGAGAGGTAAAATCATGGCAACAGAGTTCAAAACCTACGTCCGCCAGGAAATGGTTCCACCGTCTCCTGCACCCGCCGGCCAGATCGGCCCGACCGCCTGGATCCGCAAGAACCTGCTTGCGACCCCTAAAGACGTCGTTCTGACCATCCTCGCAATTGCGCTCCTGGCGTATATCTTGCCAGGGATCATCGACTGGCTGTTCATTCATGCCGTCTGGACGGGGACAAGCCGCGTCGCATGCCTCACCGTCTCCCAGGGCGGCGCCCTGCCAGATGGGACGGTCGGCGCCTGCTGGGCCGTGGTCGGCGCCAAGTTCCAGCAGTTCATCTTCGGCCGCTATCCAAGTGAGGAAATCTGGCGTCCGATCACCGTCATGGTGGTGTTCGCTCTGTTGCTCGTGCCGATGCTGATGCCGAAGGCACCGTTCAAGGTGACCAACGCTATCCTGCTGTTCATCGTCCTGCCGGTCGTGTCATTCTTCCTGCTGATCGGCGGCTTCGGCCTTGAACATGTAGAAACGGCACGCTGGGGTGGCCTGATGATCACCCTGATCCTGTCTTTCTTCGGGATCGCGGTATCTCTGCCTGTGGGCATCATCCTGGCACTCGGCCGCCGCTCGACCATGCCTGTCATCAAGATGCTCTGCGTCGTCTTTATTGAGGTGATCCGCGGCATTCCTCTGATCACAGTGCTGTTCATGGCCAGCGTCATGCTGCCGCTGTTCCTGCCTGATGGCTGGACCTTCGACAAGCTGCTGCGCGCCCTCGTCGGCGTCTCGATCTTCTCGTCTGCCTATATGGCTGAAGTCATTCGCGGTGGCTTACAGGCCATTCCGAAGGGGCAGTTCGAAGGGGCGGATTCGCTTGGGCTGAGCTACTGGCAGAAAATCTGGCTGATCATCCTGCCGCAGGCGATCAAGCTGGTCATTCCTGGCATCGTCAACACCTTCATCGGCCTGTTCAAGGACACGTCGCTGGTGTCGATTATCGGGATGTTCGACCTGTTGGGTATCGTTGTTCTCAACCTGTCGGACTCCAATTGGGCCACGCCCGTCACCGCCGTCACTGGCCTGGTGTTCGCAGGCTTCGTCTATTGGCTGTTCTGCTTCAGCATGTCACGCTACTCGCATTTCATGGAACGGCACCTCGATACCGGCCACAAGCACTAAGGCCATCACTATTGGCATCGGTCCGGCCCAACCGGGCGGATGCCGCTCTCAATCGCTTCGTTTGCATGGCATGACCGGTCCGCGGTTTTCCGGCAAACTTTACTACTAGGAACTTGAACAATGGCTGAAGCTCAATCCTCCTCCGGGAAAGCCCTTAACCCGACCGCCATCGAACTGATCGGCATGAACAAGTGGTATGGCGAATTCCACGTCCTCAGAGACATCAACCTCAAGGTCGCCACCGGCGAACGCATCGTCATCGCAGGCCCGTCAGGCTCTGGGAAATCGACGATGATCCGTTGCATCAACCGGCTTGAAGAGCATCAGACCGGCCAGATCATCGTCGACAATATCGAACTGACCAGCGACCTGAAGAAAATCGATGAAGTGCGCCGCGAAGTCGGCATGGTGTTCCAGCACTTCAACCTGTTCCCGCACCTGACCATTCTGGAAAACTGCACGCTGGCGCCGATCTGGGTGCGCAAGATGCCGAAGAAGCAGGCGGAAGAAGTCGCCATGCACTATCTTCAGCGTGTCAAGATCCCGGAACAGGCCAATAAATATCCTGGCCAGCTCTCCGGTGGCCAGCAGCAGCGCGTCGCTATCGCCCGCGCGCTCTGCATGAAGCCGAAGATCATGCTGTTCGACGAGCCTACCTCGGCACTCGACCCGGAAATGGTCAAGGAAGTGCTCGACACCATGGTGAGCCTTGCTGAAGAAGGCATGACCATGCTCTGCGTCACCCACGAAATGGGCTTCGCCCGCCAAGTCGCCGACCGCGTGATCTTCATGGACCAGGGCCAGATCGTCGAGCAGAATGCGCCTGCCGAATTCTTCGACAATCCGCAGCACGAGCGCACCAAGCTGTTCCTCAGCCAGATCCTGCACTAATCAAGTCTGGAAAGCTGGAGCCAAGACATTGAGGCACTGCGGCTTGATCGCCGCAGTGCCTCTTTCATGTCCTCGAATGTCTAACTGAACGTCATAGCCACCGGTGCAGGTGGCTGCAGATGTGCCGCTTTCGCCAGCGACAGTAGCAGCGGCTCCTGGAACGGACGCGCCATCAGATCAAGACCGACGGGCAGGCCATCGGAAAGGCCAACGGGCACGTTGATGGCGGGCCAGCCAATCGCCGAGGCCAGGACACCGTTGCGCTCAGGCCTGGAAGCTTGACCGATATTCAAGGCGGCCCGATGCTGCGCCGGATAGGCGAAGGCTTGCAAGCCGTGGTCATCAATCAGATTTTCGAGCACCTGCTGAATGGCTTGGGCAGCGGCTTTCTTCCTGGCATAGATCACCTGGCTTTCCGGCCGCTCCGCATCGAGCGCCACGGCTAGTAGCTGCTGCATCGTCGCTTGCGGCCAGCGGCCATCATCGACATAAGCCTTGAAACTGGAAATGGGTGCTTTGTCTCCCAGCCCCTCCAGCCAGCTATCGAAGGCTTGGTGGAACTCGTAGGCGTGCAGAGCGAGATCGGCATAGAGAGCAGCCGAATCAAAATGCGGATCGGAGAGCTCGATGATCTCGGCGCCCTGCCCTTCCAGTCGCTCCAGCGCAGACTTCAAGACGGCGTTGACGCCCAGATGCTCTTCACCTTGGCCAAACAGACCTGAGAGCACGCCGATACGCATGCCCTTCACGTCTGGCCACCGACAAGGATGCAGGTTGTCAACATCGTAATCTTTGGCGGCCAAGGTCACCGCATCAGCGGGATCAAAACCCACGATGAACCGCAGCGCCCGGGCGAGATCATCGACCGTTGATGCCAATGGCCCAAGCACATCCATGGTCGGAGACACCGGGATGACGCCGCTGCGCGAAACCAGACCTCTCGTTGGCCTCAGCCCCAGGATGCCGCAGACATTGGCAGGATTGCGAATCGAGTTGACCGTTTCCGTGCCCAACGCAAACGTGCAGGCGCCGGTAGCCACTGCTATGGCCGAGCCGCCGGAGGAACCCGCCGGTGTTCGCGCTGGGTCATAGGGATTGCGCGATTGGCCACCAAGCGAACTCAGCGTGCTGCCCCCTCCCGCCAGTTCGTCGAGGTTTGTCTTGCCGATCACCACCGCCCCCTGCCGCTTGAGCGCCTGCAGCGCAAACGCGTCTGAGTGCGGCACGTAACTTTGCAGCGCGACGGAGCCACCGGATGTCGCAAGACCAGCCGTTTCGATGTTGTCCTTCACAGCAATCACCATGCCCCGAAGGGGAAGGTGCTCGCCATCAGCGTGCCGCTGGTCCACGGCAGAAGCTTCATCTCGGGCATGGAGATTAGGGCGAATGAAGGCGTTGAGATGCCTGAACCGCTCCGCATTTTCGAGACAGCGCTCGACCGCGTCGAGAGAGGACCCCTTTGCCGCTTCGTCACTGTCGACAGCCATGCATTCCCTCGCGTCAAAATACCGGCGTGATTATGCCGATTTAAAAGACAAAAGGAGCCAACCTTTCGGCGGCTCCTTTCAATAGTCGTTGAACCAGACCTCCGGCCAACCGCTACGGCGGCTAGCCGATAGCAACCAGACTCAAGCGGCTTCGATCGCCTTTGCCACGGCTTCGATCGCCTCATCGGCCTTGGCGCCGTCAGGGCCACCGGCCTGGGCCATATCCGGCCGGCCGCCGCCGCCCTTGCCGCCGAGGGCAACCGAGGCAACGCGCACCAAATCCACGGCAGACATCTTCGCTGCCAGATCGGCGGTAACGCCAACCACGGCGCTAGCCTTGCCATCTTCGGCAACAGCGATAAGCGCGACAACGCCGGAGCCCAGCGCGGTCTTGGCCTCATCAACCATTCCCTTCAGATCCTTGGCGTCGATGCCGGCCAATTGCTTGCCGATGAACTTCACGCCAGCGATGTCACGCGGCACATCGGCACCACCAGCCGCACCGCCGCCCATGGCGAGCTTGCGCTTGGCATCGGCCAGTTCCCGTTCCAGCTTGCGGCGCTCGTCCACGAGAGCTTCGACGCGTGAGACGACATCGACGGGCTGTACCTTGAGAGCAGACGCCAGTGCCTTCACCCGTTCGTCCTGCTCTGCCAGATAGGCGCGGGCCGATTCGCCGGTCAACGCTTCGATACGGCGCACGCCGGCGCCGACAGCGCTTTCGGCGACCAGCCGCACGAGACCAATATCGCCTGTCGCAGACACATGCGTGCCGCCGCAAAGCTCAAGCGAATAGGGCTTGCCAGCCTTGTCGCCACGCACTGCCGTACCCATCGACACGACCCGGACTTCATCGCCATATTTCTCGCCAAACAGTGCCATCGCGCCCTCGGCAATCGCATCGTCAACCGCCATCAAACGGGTGCTGACAGGGCTGTTCTGGACGATGATCTCGTTGGCCATCTCCTCAACAATCTTCAGCTCCTCCACCGTCACCGGCTTCGGATGGGAAATGTCGAAGCGCAGCCGCTCCGGCGCCACGAGAGAACCCTTCTGGGCCACATGGCTGCCGAGCACTTCGCGCAGTGCCTCATGCAGAAGATGGGTGGCGGAATGGTTGGCGCGCAACCGCGACCGGCGGGCATGGTCGACGTTAAGCGCTACGACAGCGCCAGCCTTGACGGTGCCTTCACGCACCGTGGCGACATGCACGAACACACCCTCGCCCTTCTTCAGTGTATCCCGCACGTCAAGAACGAAGCCATCACCGGAAATCGTGCCGGTATCGCCAACCTGACCCCCGGATTCGCCATAGAAAGGCGTCTGGTTGACGACGACCTGGACGTCCTCACCTGCCGCCGCTTCGGCAACCACGGCTCCGTCGCGCACCAATGCCTGAATTTCGCCTTCGGCGCTCTCGGCGGAATAGCCGAGGAATTCGGTCGCGCCATGCTTTTCCTTGAGCTCAAACCAGACCGTCTCGGTCGCCTTGTCACCGGAGCCGGACCAATTGGCGCGGGCTTCGGCCTTTTGGCGCTGCATGGCATCGTTGAAGCCGGTAAGATCGACGCCGATACCACGGGCGCGCAGAGCGTCCTGGGTCAGGTCGAGCGGGAAACCATAGGTGTCATAGAGCTTGAAGGCGGTTTCGCCGTCGATGCTGTCACCCTTGTTGAGGTTGACGGTCGCATCCGACAGCAGCGCCAGACCGCGCTCCAGTGTCTTGCGGAACCGGTTTTCCTCAAGCTTCAACGTCTCGGAAATCAGCGCCTCGGCGCGGACCAGTTCCGGATAGGCGCGGCCCATCTGCTGAACGAGAACCGGCAGCAGCTTGAACAGCATCGGATCGCGGGCGCCGAGCAGTTCCGCGTGGCGCATGGCGCGGCGCATGATCCGGCGCAGCACATAGCCGCGACCTTCGTTGGACGGCAGCACACCATCGGCAATCAGGAAGGCGGACGAGCGCAGATGGTCGGCGATAACCCGGTGGCTGGCCCGGCGCTCGCCTTCAGCCGGAACGCCTGTCAGGTCGACCGACGCGTCAATCAGAGCGCGGAAAAGATCGATATCGTAATTGTCGTGCTTGCCCTGCAACAGCGCTGCAACGCGCTCCAGGCCCATGCCGGTATCGATCGACGGACGCGGCAGATCAACGCGCTGCTCCTTCGTGACCTGCTCATACTGCATGAAAACCAGGTTCCAGATCTCGATGAACCGATCACCATCCTCGTCGGCGGAGCCCGGAGGACCGCCCCAGATATGATCGCCGTGATCATAGAAGATTTCAGAGCAGGGACCGCAAGGACCGGTATCGCCCATCGCCCAGAAATTATCGCTGGTCGCAATACGGATGATCTTTTCTTCCGGCAGTCCGGCAATCTTCTTCCACAGGCCGAACGCCTCGTCATCGGTGTGATAAACCGTCACGCAGAGCTTGGTGCGGTCGATACCGAATTCCTTGGTGATCAGGTTCCAGGCCAGCTCGATGGCGTTTTCCTTGAAGTAATCGCCGAAGGAGAAGTTGCCGAGCATTTCGAAGAAGGTGTGATGGCGGGCGGTATAACCGACATTGTCGAGGTCGTTGTGCTTGCCGCCGGCGCGCACGCATTTCTGCGCCGTTGCAGCCCGCGAATAGGGGCGGTTTTCCAGGCCGGTGAAGACATTCTTGAACTGCACCATGCCAGCATTGGTGAACATCAATGTCGGATCGTTGCGCGGCACAAGCGGGCTCGACGCAACGACTTCGTGACCATTGGTCTTGAAGTAATCGAGGAAGGTCGACCGAATATCATTTACGCCGCTCATGGGATGCCCTTGGGAATAAGTGTCCGATGCTGGACAGACGTCAGAAAACAACGGCTTTTATCGTCCGCCATGGCGCCTGTCCAGCCTGTCAACGGAAAAGGGCCGGAGATCACATCCCCGGCCCCGAAAGACATATCAGCCTGACCGAAATCAGGAGGCTATTCGATGACTCAGGCGTCGTCGGAGCCGACGCCGTCATTGGCATCCGGACCGCCATTTTCCAGGAAGCGCTCGGCGATCAAACCGGCGTTCTGGCGCAGCGATACCTCGATCTCATCGGCAACGGCCGGATTGTCGCGCAGAAAGATCTTCGCATTTTCGCGACCCTGGCCGAGACGCTGGCTATTGTAGGAGAACCAGGCACCAGACTTCTCGACAATCCCGGCCTTGACGCCGAGGTCGACCAGTTCGCCGGTCTTCGACACGCCTTCGCCATACATGATGTCGAATTCGACCTGCTTGAAGGGCGGTGCCATCTTGTTCTTGACGACCTTGACACGGGTCTGGTTGCCGACAATCTCTTCCCGGTCCTTGACCGCGCCGATACGGCGGATATCGAGGCGCACGGAAGCGTAGAATTTCAACGCGTTACCGCCGGTCGTGGTTTCCGGCGAGCCGAACATGACGCCGATCTTCATGCGGATCTGGTTGATGAAGATCACCATGCAGTTCGAGCGCGAGATCGAGCCGGTCAGCTTGCGCAGCGCCTGGCTCATCAGGCGGGCCTGCATGCCCGGCAGGCTGTCGCCCATTTCGCCTTCGATTTCAGCCTTCGGCGTCAGCGCGGCAACCGAGTCGACCACGAGAACGTCGATGGCGCCGGAGCGCACCAGCGTGTCGACGATTTCAAGAGCCTGCTCTCCCGTGTCAGGCTGGGAGATCAGCAGGTTGTGCAGATCAACGCCGAGCTTGCGGGCATAGACCGGGTCCAGCGCGTGTTCGGCGTCGACAAAGGCGCACACGCCGCCCTTCTTCTGGGCTTCCGCAATGGTCTGCAGAGCAAGTGTCGTCTTACCCGAGCTTTCCGGACCATAAATTTCAATAACGCGGCCCTTGGGCAGGCCGCCAATCCCGAGCGCGATATCGAGGCTCAGCGAACCCGTCGATACGGTTTCCACTTCCACGATCTTCTCGTTGGCGCCGAGCTTCATGATCGAGCCCTTGCCGAACGACCGCTCGATCTGCGACAGAGCCGCTTCCAATGCCTTGCTTTTATCCACCGATTTGTCCTCTACGAGCCGCAAAGAATTTTGTGACATTTGAACCACCTTTAGGTTATTGAAGCCGCGTAGGCAACGAAACAGCAGACACGGATTATGTACATGTTTTGTTCTGCTTTTTCAAGCCCCGTTCAAGTCCTTGCATTCATTTTTGAATCCGGCGCGTGTTCTCTTAATGTTTCCATAGGTTTGGCCGAGTGGAAATATTCGGCGCCGCCCATCGCGACGGGCAAATTTGTCGCCATCGCGATTCGAAACTCAGCCGGCTGCGGAGGCCTTTTTCCATGACTGTCGACATTCTGGTTCTTGGCGGGGCGCATATCGATCGGCGAGGTCGCATTGACGACGAGACGGCCCCCGGCGCCAGCAACCCCGGACGATGGCTGGAGGAGCCGGGCGGCGGCGGTTTCAACGCGGCAAGGGCGCTGGCGCGACTCGGCCTATCCGTTGCGATGATCAGTCCGCGCGGCGGCGACGGCCTCGGCGAGCAGGTGGCCGCCGCAGCCCAAGCTGCCGGGGTCGACGACAGACCTTTCGTGTTTCTAGACCGCAGTACGCCGAGCTATACCGCCATTCTGGAGCGGGACGGCAATCTGGTTATCGGCCTTGCAGATATGGATCTCTACCGGATGTTCAGTCCGCGCCGGCTGCGGATACGCGCCGTGCGGGGTGCATTTTCGGCTGCCAAACTCATCCTCGTCGATGCCAATCTCCCGGCGGAAACACTGGAAGCAATTGCTGTTCTGGCGGCAAGCCTGTCGAAGCCGCTCTTGGGCATTGGCATCTCCCCGGCCAAAGTGGTGCGCTATACCGGCTGCCTTGGGAAGCTGGACATGCTTTTCCTCAATGGCGCCGAAGCTGCCGTTCTTGCGGGTTCCCGCCCGGATGATCCGACTGAATGGCCGCAGCTGCTGCGGGCCAAGGGCTTGCGCGGCGGCGTGGTCACCAATGGTCCCGGGCCCGTGATTGCCTTTGACGATAGCGGCGACTATGCCCTCACGCCGCCTGCGCTGGAGAAACTGGCCGACGTCACCGGGGCGGGCGATTCGCTTTGTGCCGGCGTGACATCGCAGCGCGTGCATAGTGCAGCCTTGCCGCTTGCCTTGCGTCATGGTGTTGCCTTGGCCGGGCTGACCCTGCTATCTGACAAAGCTACCGCCGAGGATCTGACTCCAGACCGCCTCGCCGCGCGCCTTGCCCTGGTCGGCGAGCCGCGCGCCCTGTCCAGCCAGCCGAGTGCCCTTTTATGACCCGTTCGATCTCCCCGCTCCTGCCCATCGTCTATGCGCGCGAAGTGGCTGCCGCCAAGGCCCGCAACGCGCCCGTCGTTGCGCTCGAATCCACCATCATCACCCATGGCATGCCCTATCCGCGCAATGTCGAGATGGCCCGAAGCGTCGAGGCGATTATCCGCGACGGCGGCGCCGTGCCGGCGACCATCGCTGTGATCGAAGGCGTCCTTCATATTGGGCTTGAGCCCGAGCAGCTGGAAAAGCTGGCGCAGATGACAGACGTGATGAAGGTCTCGCGCGCCGACCTCGCCTTCGCCATTGCCGAGCGCCGCACCGGCGCGACCACCGTTGCTGCAACGATGATTGCTGCCGCCCGCGCCAATATCGCGGTCTTCGCCACCGGCGGCATCGGCGGCGTGCATCGCGGCGCCGAAGAAAGCTTCGACATCTCCGCCGACCTCGAGGAACTGGCGCGCACGCCCGTTATCGTCGTCTGCGCTGGCGCCAAGGCGATCCTCGACATTCCAAAGACGCTGGAAGTGCTTGAAACCCGCGGCGTGCCTGTCATCACCTATGACAGCGACGTGTTCCCCGCCTTTTGGTCGCGCGATTCGGGACTGAAGAGCCCGCTGAAGCTGGAGAGCCCGGCGGCAATCGCCAATTTCCAGAAGACCCGCGACCAGCTCGGCATTGACGGCGGCATGCTGATTGCCAATCCCGTGCCGGAAGAAGACGAAATTTCCCGCGAGGAAATGGAAATCTATATTGGTCGCGCGCTGGCGAGCGCCGAGCGCGAAGACGTAACCGGCAAGGCCGTGACGCCCTTCCTGCTCGATGCGATCTATCACCTCACCGATGGCCGCAGCCTAGTGACCAATATCGCCCTCGTTGAAAACAACGCACGCCTGGCGGCCGAGATCGCCGTCGCTATGCTCTGAGCCGCAGATAACGTGGATGCTCGGGACAATCCCGGGGGTCCGCCGTCACCTCCGAAAGCTTGTCAGGTTCAGCTCGAGCCAGACAAGCTTTCACTTTTTTGGGGCGACGTCTGTCTTTTCGGGAAAACATGAACCCACTTTTCCCTGACAAACTTAGAACGACAAAACCCATTCGAATATCTAAAAACGCCACTTGCAATTCGATGCGAGACCGTTGAAAACGCTGGTCATGCGGACGTGGCGAAACTGGTAGACGCAAGGGACTTAAAATCCCTCACCTTCGGGTATACGGGTTCGACCCCCGTCGTCCGCACCATTCCAACATCCTGTGTCGTGAGATCTGCTAACACCTTGAACGGCAAAGTGGTTTCAGCGGTTCGAAAGCCCATACCCGGGGCATATTGAAGATGCTCGGTGAAGACCAACTTTCGCACGGCTCGACGATCTTCGAGCTTTCCGGTTTCCCATAGTTTCCAAGGACTTGCCAGAAACGCCAAGGCGGTTCGTAAGGTTGCATCGAAATCCGGCAGATTCTTCTCCGAATTTTCGATCTTCTCGGCGAGAGCGACCTTCTTCCTTTGCAGATCGATCAGACGTGTCTCATACGCTTCGACTAACTGCGGGTTGGAGGAACTCGCGACTCGATCAATCATGAGTCCTATCAACTTGTCGGTCGAGCCGATTTCCTGTCGAAGCTGAGCAGTCCGTTCTGTAGAGCCAACAGACCGCTTGTCCCATGCTTCTCGGAAAATGGTGGAAGCGACGTCAATGATCTCCATGGCGGGCGACATCATCTTCAGCAGAGCTTCGAACTCCTCGTGCATCTCGTCACTGCTAAAGGACTTCCTGTAGCTTTCGCACTTCTTGTTCAGACAGAAATAGTAGGGATACTCTGCGTTTCGGCCGCGCGAAAATGCCCCCCCAAGCAACCGACCGCAGTGCGCGCATTGAACGGCTTGGCGGAGGGGGAAATGTTGGCTCAAATCAGCGCGGGCTGGCGCCTTGGCGTTCTCATTCAGACGCTGTTGGATTCGTTGATAGGTGTCATAGGTGATCAGCCCTTGGTGACATCCTTTTCTGATTGATACGTCCCACGGTAGATACTCGATCATGCCTGCGTAAAGTACACATGTCAGCATTTCGGTCACGCGATCGAATTTGACCGTGCCATCTGTCAGTTTCGGATACCCAGAACTGTCTTGCAGAAAGCGTTGCACTTCTGCTTGTGTCTGAAACCGACCAGTAGCGAAACCCATGAGTGCCTCGGTCACGATAGATGCAATTGGCTCCACGCGGATCAATGTGTTCTGCGCATTTATCCTGGCGAATTCGTATGCAGGCGGCTTGGATGAGAAGCACCAGTAGCCATTGAGTAGGCGTCCCCGCATGCGGTTGCGAACCTGCTCTCCGTTTTTCTGCCGCTGATGCTGCGAGACGCTGGCGAGGAGGTTTTCGACGAGCAAGTCGTCGGAACTATCACCGAACTCGAAGGATGGGCATTCGAGCCGTGCACCTGTTGCCGCAATTGCAGCACGCAGTTTGTGGTGTACGGTGATGTCTCGTGCAAGTCGTGTGATATCATCGATAATTACGATGCAATCGGAGCCGCGGTTCTTTATCAAGAACTTGAGCATCGCTGCGAGACCTGGTCGAATCTCTGTCCCCCCTGATCGGTCATCCGTGAACATCATAGAGGGAGCGGGATAGCTGCGATTTCGTGCGTATTCTCGAATACGCGCTTCCTGTGAGCCGAGACCGTCGCCCTCTTTGACTTGTTTCTTGCCCGACACGCGGGTGTATCCTAACGTCAAGATGTTTTTGTCCGACATGAACTTGTTCTCCTCTTGTATGGCGCTTTCGTTGTTCGAGTGTGAATTGCGCGACGGCGCCGTCGTTGTCCGGATCGTTCCCGGCCCCGGAGTGGCCGAGCTGTGGCTTCGGGTGGCGAATTGTCTGGCCGAAAAGCTGTCGCTTGCTGGACAGCATCGATGCCGAATGCACGGTCAACATAGCTCTCCATGATCACGCTCAGGACCTCGAGAAGATCTTTCCAGGCGGACGGCGCTCCTGCTATTCGTTCGAGGGCCGGATGGACTTCCGCGAGCATAGGCTCACTCTTCCTCATCGCGTCCTCCCTTTTCCCGACCAGAACAGCTTCTTGGAGCCCCCTGCGAGGTTTTCTGAGTGGGCTCCCACAGTACAATTGGGGGGACGATGAGTTCAGTCCGGATGCCGGCTCCACTACGGTGCGACCTTATCAGCCGCAACGATCGCTCATCTCGCCCCAAACGGTGCACATCGGTGACAATAAAAACGTCAAAGGCTAGCGGCGCCCTTGCCGCCAAACTCATGACCAACGCCGGCCCGGGCTGCAGGAGGTCATATCGCGGATTGTCGTATGCTTCGCCCACGACGACGTATGCCCGGTCATGCGCATGCTTTCGTAAGCGATGAAGCTGCTCATCTACTTTTGCGGTAGATGCATTCTGGCTTTCGCTGGCGGAGCGCGCGTAAAGAAATGCACGAGTTGGACCAATCACAGGACGCATATACTTCCTCCATCATCCACATCCGCAACGGGAATGGTCGAGACCGCTTCTTTACATCGGCTGCGACGGCTCATCCGCCAGCTCAGAGGCAATAGTCTCTCGCTCGGCGGCGAGAAGTTGTTGAGCAATAGATACGGCAATCTCGCGCGGTGCTCGGGGAGCGGTCTGTCTCTGTGTCAAGATTGCATCTCGGCGGCGCGTCACCGGATTGGCTTTCGATCGACGACTGGTGTCGAAGCCTCTGCGGCGCGTACCTGGGAGGCGGCGCGATTCTTCTTGTTCTGACCGGGGCCTGCGCATTGTCCACCCTTTCTCAGTTAGGTGGTCCCTGTTTGACCTGCACTCGTTTTGGCTTCCGAATAGCTGTGCGATTCAACATGTGCCTTCAATGCAATTTTTAATTGTATGTCCATCTCGCATCGATCTGCCGGAATAGCTCCACTTTGGCAGCATTTGAGCTCCACCGCAACCAAATTAGGTTCATTTTGAATAGACTAACCAATTGTCTGCGTTTATTAATTTGTTTTTCGGTCCACCTGAGAGGTGGATTGAATCCTTCACGAAAAGCAGGTTCGGAAGGATTGAGAATATGCAACCAATGGATCTTTTTGTTTTCCAGACAGGGTCCATTCAGGAAACGTCCCAGGACCAAATGGCCAACGTCAAGGACTCGTCGTTGTCTGCCAGTGGGTTCGAGAACAAAGCGACACGTATGGTTATTGCTGAACGGTTGAATTCTTGTGCGAGGGGGTATTCCTCAATCGCAAAATTCCGTCAATGAACGACCGGTCACCTCCCTAAAACTGCGGCTCAGCGAACATCGAGCGGCTCCGCACAGGCCGATACGAAACGCCCGACGTTCATCTTGGACTTAGCTCGCACCAGCCAGAGGTTGCATTCAGTCTCTGGCAGCGGCGCTGCTGGAATCAGGGTTGGCAAACAATGGCGCCCACCGCTCCTACCTCGGCGCAGGCGGAGAAGAAGGACTGTAACAACCAATAGAGTTGAACAAACGACGGCGCTGGCTGCTGCCCATTCTGTATGGAGGCGAAGGCTGTTTCTATCGCGTGCCTGCTGATCGATGACGTGACGATGGTGGCGCGACGTATAGAGTCAGGAGCAGTTCGAGCGTTCCTCAGAGCATCCAAAAGGTCGGGAGCATTGGAGCGAATAACTCGAGAGATTTGTGTTGCCTGCCCTGGAGCATTGTATGTTGCGCCCCAACCCTGAACTTTGTTTTCGATCCGTTCTTCGGGAAATGACATGTTCCCGAGATTCTTGATCGCCTGGCCTACGGCAACATGGAATGAACTCGCGCCGAGGCCTAGAGGTCCATGCTTCGCGTGATAAAATGAGATGTGGGTTAGCGCTCCATCTTGTCGGATGCCGATGAAGTCCGCCCACTCGTCGCCGAGGTCATCGCAAATTAGGATGGTGTCGGCTGCACCTACCTCATTCACAACCACACCAAATGTGGAGGTACGATCAAACTCTCTCTGCGCGGCGCTAAAATCGCCTTTCTCGCTAGTAGCGTTCGCAAGCGCTTGCTCGGGGTGGAGATATCGGAGAAACGACGCACCGCCATCAAGCATGCTTTCGTCTCGGAAGACTTGGCCATCAATGTAGGCAAGACCGACATCGTCAAAGAGAACGATCAGCGCGTCGATCTCATCGAGGTACTTATGAAGTGGTCGTCGTTCTGGATCTGTGCCAAGCGGAAATTCGCAGCTTTCAACCTCAATGGTCGAAGCGGGCGCGAGAGTGAGAGATCGAAGAGCGATACGCGTTTTGTTGAGGCTGATCGTAGCGGCCCCGGTACCGTCCACAAGACTTGCCGTTCTCACCCTGTCGGCGCCGTCGATTCTAAGGGCTTGGTCCAGTTGCTCGATCAGCGCGTGGAGCTCCTCTTCATTCAGTTCAGTAGGATGATCCCCGCCGTGCAATAATCGAATGGTCGCTCCATCTCCAGCGATGGCGTCCACCACGCGGTTTGTATCAATTGCCATCGTGATTGGCTGGAACTCCGCCAGGGCATCTGCAAGCGACATTGGTCGCGCGAACGAACGGATGAACGGCGATACCTCGCTTAGTTCCGCTCGAAGCGAGTCGATGATGCCCACCGCGAATTCAATCAGCTCGTTGAATCCTACACGTATGGAGCGGATGCCGATGCGTCCCGTGCTAGGCGTAGCGGTGCTAAAACTGCCATCGACGGCGACAGTATAAGTCTGAGGCGCGTATCTGCGGCTGCCACCGGGCCCAACTACATTGGCTAGGTCGGCGGCTTCCAAGGTCTTGTTGCGCATCGCGTACTGCGACACTGACATGTTACGCATACGCATGCGCTGAAACACAGCACTTTCTTTCGCGATTGCGCCTTCGACACGGCTGATTGGGACAGGCGAAAGGTGCGTTGACTTGAATCTTGCGGGCAAGGTTATTCGGGATGAGAAGATCGCCAGGTGTTGTTCATACTCTACGAGCAGCAGGTATCCGCATAGAAGCTCCCGGATGCCCGCACCTGTCTCCAGAAACGAAGGGGTGGTTTCGTACGAAAAGCAAATCGCTGACCATCTTAGATTACCTTCGGGCACTCTCGTATGTCTGAAAATGTCACGCGTGGAAACGTTGTAGTTTTCGCGTAACGTGACGAACAGTTCTCTGATTGCCTTATTTGACAAGTTTTTCCGGACAAGAAAGAACGTCGCGGTTTTCGCGGCCAAGAGATCATAAATCAACAAGGTTTTCCCCCGAACTGAATGCGGATGAAGAGCAACTCGCTATCCGGGCACTTTATGCTCTACCTGATTGCCGGAAGGCAGCAGTGAATCGCCAAGGCTAACGATCTTATCTCCGTACCACGCCGTCGCTACCAGCCAGAATTAAGTGCGATCGAGTGCCACAGTCTTTTGCACAACAATTGCGAGCAGTATAAATGCGCTATGCAAGAATCGATAAAGGTCCGCGCTTCGCGAGATGGGCATCAATTTCATGAGCAGTGGGCAGCTCGGGTCGCCTTAGGCCTGTTGCTTCCAAAGGTGTCTCTGACTTCTATTGCCCTTGAGGGGTTCAGGACAGAGGACGAAGTCGGCAAGGCGGCGACGGAAATCGCCGACCTTGTGAAGTTTTACAGGGACGAGCCTTCCGCGACGGACGAGAGAATAGTCGTCGTCCAGTTCAAGTACTCACCGACCGGCGAAGACGAGCCACTGACCGCAGCAGATCTCGGAGCAACGCTGAAGAAGTTTTCAGATGCACAGGAAGACTTCGAGAACACCAAAGGCGCGGCCTGGGTCGAGAAAAACCTAGCTTTTGAGTTCGCATCAAACCGTCCGATTGGAGCCAATCTATCGCAAGCGATTGCCCACGTGCACGCCGGCACCAAGGGCAAAGGTCCGGTGAAGTTGCAACAGGCCACCCTTATTGCCGCATTTGGCGGCGACCAACTTGCGGCCACCACCGTGCTTGGCAAATTAGCAATCGTCGGACGCGGATCGAGCGTTAGCTCCCTTAGGCAGGATACGCGGGCGACGCTCACTTCGTGGTACGGTGCCAGCGGACCACTCGCCCGCCAAAGCTTCCTTGAGCTTTGCGATCTGGTCCGCACCAAGGCAGGAATGGCGGGAGCGCGTAACGGTGTCATCACCAAGGTCGACGTTCTCGGGTGCCTCGGAATCGACGATGAGAGCGAGCTCTTTCCTGTCTCGCAGGCGTTCCCGGACGTTCCCCAGGTTATTGAACGAGATTGCTTCGACGAGATCGAAGCCACTATACGGCGATCGGGCGGTCCGTTCCTAATCCACGCGGGGGGCGGTTCCGGAAAGACCGTTTTAATGCAGTCACTGGCGCGCCGATTTGCCTCCGACGGGTCGGTGATCCTCTTTGACGGCTTCGGGGGCGGGCGCTGGCGAATGCCAGGCGATGATCGCCACCAATGTCGTCGCAGCCTTCTTCATATCGTCAATGAGCTTGCGGCGCGTGGGCTGTGCGATCTCATGCTTCCCGGCGAGGATGATGACACGGCGCTTCGGACCGCGCGAAGGCGTCTCAAGCAGGCGGCAGAAAGCGTGAGCCTCTCAAACCAGAATCGCAGGATCTTCATCTTGCTTGATGCGATCGATCACGCTGGCATTCAAGCATTGGCACAGCGCGAGCGCTCCTTTGCCGAACTGCTCATCCGGCAGATTCAGATCGAACCGATTGACGGCGTAACGGTCGTTGCGTCGTGCCGTTCAGAGCGGATCAGACAGGCGGTAGGCGACGCAAAGGTCGACTGCCTTCCCGTCCCCTCACTGTCACATCATGAGGCAGAAGCGCTTGCGGTTAGCCTCGACCCCTCGATCACTGCGGCCGAGGCTCGCACCATCCATGCGCGGGCAATGGGCAATCCGCGCTGTCTCGATGCGCTCGTAAAAGCCGGACGGCCGTATGACATCGGCAGCCCAAGCGAGGCATCGGCATCCACCGCGGACATACTCGAACGGCTACTGAGAGAACAGTTCCAGAGGGCGATTTCCGATGCCATCAAGAGGGGCAGCTCCGACAATCGCGTTCAGCGACTGCTTCATGCGATGGCCTTGCTGCCGCCCCCCGTTCCGGTAGAGGAACTCTCGGAAGCGATTGGCTACCCAATTTCTGAGGTGGCGAGCTTCTTCTCCGACTTGTTCCCACTTATCGAAACAACCCCGTTTGGTCTGATCTTCCGGGACGAGCCAACCGAAACGCTCGCTATCAAACTTGCGCAAGACGACCCAGCTTCCCTGAACGAGGTGATCGGGCGCCTGGAGAGGCGGCAAAAGCAATCCCAGTACGCCACTCGAGCTCTTCCCAGCCTCTTGCTTCACCACGGCCGTGTCGATGAGCTTGTCGATCTGGCTTTTTCGGATGACTTCCCCGCCTCGTTGTCCAGCAGTGTGGCTAAGCGAGGCGTGCGGCTTTCGCGACTCGGTGCGGCGGCAATCAGCGTTCTCGATGATCACCTACGCGCGGACGACCTTTTTTCCCTTCTGGTTGAGGCGGCGCGCGTCTCTGGTGGTAGCGCGCGAGCCGATAGACTGGTCTTGGATTTTCCTGATCTGACGGCTCTGAGCGGCGACGCTGAAGCCTTACGGCGGCTCTTCGATCGCAAGACGAGCTGGGCGGCGCCCCGTTATGGAGCAATGGCGATAGCAAGCCTGTTCTCTGGGGATAGCGGTGAGGCAGACAGAAACGCAGGCAGGGCGATTGCATGGCTCAATTGGAGCCTACACCAAGACGATCACGACAGAAGAGGCATGGACCGGGATTGGATCAGAGCGTTGTTCGTGTTCCTTCTCCAAGGCCAAAGCGCCAAGATCCTCAAGTGGCTGAGCAGACGGGACGCGTACTCGGCATACACGTACCTTTCCGATCTCCTTCAACTCTTGGAACGAAGCAGAACGGTCGATCCGCGGTCAGCGAAAGTTCGGAGAGATCTGCTCGCGAAAGCAGCATCGAAGCGAAGGCAACCGATCTGGTTCTATGCAGCATTGCTGCACACGCTGCCCTGCACCAAGGAGGCTCAGACTGCGATCATCGCCCGAATGGCCGAGCACATCGAACTGATCCCGAAGGACCAGACTGAAAACTGGGACTTGGAGCGGAGGCGGCGGAAAGACTTGGTGGACGCCGCTCTTGGAGCTGCGGTCCAAGCCGCTCACCTTGGCCGCATAGAGGACGCGGGCAAGATCCTCGCAGCCCTGCCGATAGACAGGCCGACCTACTATGACCTGGATGAAGACTATTTCTACGACCGAAAGATCGGTCGCTGGATTATTTACTGCGCTGTAAGCGCAATCGTCGCGAAGCGGCCCGCCCCGTATTCGGATACGATACCGAGCGAACTGTGGCAGGAGATACCTAAATCGGTGCGGCGCGCGGGTGACCGGGTAGTCGAAAAAAGGTGCCGGGACTTACTTCACCGACAACCAAAAAAGAGGAAGAAGCCTCGCTTCGAGTATGAAACAGCTCAGCGGCTGACTCGGGTTCTCGACAACCGGTCGGCGATCGTAGGGCAGCTCATCCAATTGTCACGCGAGCTGATCACCGGGAGCGCCAGCGCGACATCCGCATTTGAAACCACCTCTAAAGCGATGAAGAACGCGGGGAACTATCCCTACCGCGACGGAGCGATGTACGTCGCCGAGCATGCGATCGGTTCCATCCTCTTCGTCGTAGATAGACTGCACCAGTGGGATGGGAAGTCGGCGTCCGCGGCGATAGCCTGGATCAAGCAGTTGCCAAGGAAGAATGCGGCAAGGATGATCGATCTGGTGCATTCGCTTGCTCAGGCCGATGCAAGTCAAGCGCAGTCGTTGGAACTTGCCAACATTGCCCGGGAATTCATCAAAACGGAATCCGAGGCAGAGACGCGCATCCAGAACCTCGCATTGCTTGCCCAGGTACTTTGGAGCGTTTCGGAGGCAGAGGCAGGTGCGCGCTTCCGCGAGTCACTAGAACTGGCCGACGTGGTGGGCTCGGATAGCCAAGATACAATCCAAGAACTCATTTCGCTCCTCGCCCAGCATGAGGGTCCGCAGTTCGCGCCAAAGACCGTCCACAACATAACGCGGCTTTGCGAGCTAAACCTTCCCTACGATCACGACAAATTTGATTGGGACGGTCTCGCGAAGGCATTGGCGCGCATTTCGGGCCTCTCATCGATCGCATTCTTCACCCGTCTAGTCGACCGCGAGAAATTGACCTTGGGCTGGGCGCTCACCCCCTTCCTCGCGTTTCTTTCCGAGCAGAGTAAGGTATCCGCGACGGCAGCGGCTGCGCTCGTCGGAACGGACCGCGTCACGGAGTCCTGGTATTGGAATGTGGCGGACTACGCAGCCGCCGTTGCGCCCAAACTTACCGAGGGCGGCAGGGCATTGATGCTGGACTGGATTAGCGTGGAGCTGGACAGGGTCTATGGCGAGAACCTGTCGCTGGAGCGACTTGACCGCCTCCTTGCCGTCTTTCACCCGCTTGTAGGAGACACTCCGGCGCACAAGCGCCTGAAGGATATTGCGCAACGTGAGCGCAACAAGAAGGTAGGAGCGGCGAAAACGACTGCGCAAGTAGCGAGGGTCTCCAAGAGCGAGTTCCGTATAGACAGCGTCGCTATGCTCGATGACCAGTTGCAGACTGAGCAGGCCAAGCACGGCATGAGAGATGTTGGCGGCCCGACGCTCATCGCGCTTGGGAAAGCGGCTCGCACTGTGCGTGCCGCTCTCAACGCGATCGAAATGATCGCGGCGTCGGAAGTGGCAGTCCTCCATGACAAACTCCATGGCCTAGAGGCCATACAGGACAACTGGGCAGACAAGTCCATAGCGGTAAAAGATAAGCTCGCGGAAACCGCCGAACATCTGGCCGAACTGCACGCAGCCGAACTGATCGGCGCCGGATGGACCGTGGGCGGCGCTTTCCGTAAGCTGACAGAACTGAGCCCCGAGAGAATCGGCACCATCGTCCGCCGTATCATAGGATCTGCACGTGGCGGGTTAGACAAGCTGGCCCCAGAGGACTGGCTGCGTTGCGCGAAGTGGCTTTCGGGAGAGGTCGGCTCCGACGCCTTCACGAGGGCGGTAACCCGCTTTGCCGACCGTTCGAGCGCCGACATACCTTCCGATTTCGGCGATCCAGCCTGGAGTTCGGAGTTCGAACCGCCGGCGGATGAGTCAGAGATAGTCGCCAGCTTCCTATGGCATCAGTTGGGATCACCGGATGAGACGATTAGATGGCGGGCCGCCCATGCGTTGAGACGCTTCGCTCAGGCTGGAGAGTTCGACATCTTATCAAAGGTGCTGAATCGCTTCGCCTCGGCGTCATCGAGGCCCTTCGGCGATCAGAAACTGCCATTCTATCCGTACCATGCAAGGCACTGGTTACTCCTCGCACTGGATCGGATTGCATCAGATTACGCCCACCGGCTCGCGCCCGCAGTTGGGGATCTCCAGCGGATGTACATGTCTGAGCCAGACCACGTACTCTTGCGATCCTTGCTGTTCGCGGTCTTATCGAAGGTCGAGGCGGCATCGCCACAGCCGGGGCTTGGGGCCTTTCTGCACTCGGTTGGCCCCTCCCTCGCACCGATCGGCGTCGTGCAAAGAGCTGTCGGATCCCATCGTCGAGACTCGTACCAGGCTCGCCCTGAGGGAGTGGCGAAGCCTGCTGACGAAGTCTATCTGGATTACGATTTCAAGAAGTATCAGGTCGATCACCTCGGCCGTGTCTTCGGAGTCGACACCTGGCAGGTTCACGACGCGGTCTCTGCCGAGATGCGGGCGTTGGATCCCAGTATCGGTAGCATGCATGAATGCCCGCGAGGACTCGGGCGATACGAGAACAAGGACCGGTTCACCGACGCCTACGGTGCATATCTTGCCGAGCATGCGCTCCAAATCGTTGCCGGAAAATTCCTCCGCACTCTACCGGTCGAGCAAAGCGAATGGGATTGGGAGGCCGATCCTTGGAGTGCGTGGCTTGAACGATATTCCCTTCCCAACGCAAAGTGGTGGGCGTCTGATGCCACCGATCCATTTCCCTACGATCTGCCGATCATAGCGCTCGATCTGGGAGATCCGATGAACAAGACTTTGTCCGAAGATCGCCTCGCCCTGGCATCTCTGTGCGACGTGCCACAAAGCGTATCGCGGCCCGCCGATGGCTGGCTCCTGAGCGCGCGGTGGAGTGCGGGGAACGAAACGACGATTGATGTTTCGTCGATACTTGTTAGCACCGATGAAGCGCGTCGGTTTGCAACAGCTCTAGCAATGATTGACCCGATTTATCAGTACGTACCTCAGTCTACCGACTTTCTGCGAGACGCAGACGAGCCCCTCCGAAACTGCTTCCGAATTTCCCTGGAGGAACATCGGCAGTCAGAGGATAGGATCGATGACAGCGATCCCTATGGGACGTCGGCCGCGCTGAATCGAGAGTGGCCCACCGACTGGCTTAGCGAGGCGCTCGACGGTGCCAGCCCGGTCGACTTCGAACGCCGGTGGATCAACCGTATGGGCAGCGATGCGTTGCAGATCGAATGTTGGGGAGCCCGTTTCGGCCGCGGTCGTCATGAGCGACAGGCAAACGGCTACAGGGTGACATGTCCAAAGGAAGCTCTTTCGCGGGTCCTCAAGGACCACAATCTTGAACTCGTTACGCTTGTGAAGGCCGAGCGATATTTCAAAGATTCGAAAAGCAGCGAGGGCGCATTCAGCCGACGATCTTCCGTCGTCGTTGTCGACGGCAATGGGCGTGCAAATCCTATTAGCCGGATATCAAGCAAGACTAGAGCTCAGTGGAAAGCACTCGATAGTGACGATCGAACCTACCTTGCAAAAGTCTATGCAGGTATCCAATGACGAAGGATGCGCGTGGCAATGAGCGGTAATTGACTGGTTCCAGGTCGGGAAGGTGCAGGATTCGACACCTGTCCCGCAAAGCTCGCGGGTTCGCACCAGCTAGGACACATGCGACAGATTGCAGTGGGCCTGAAAATAGGGTTCATGCAAGCGTCCAATTAACAAGTCGTGCAGGTTGCCGTTGCAGCGGCTGGTGCCGATCTTCTTGATCTCGCCGGCGATGACGACCGATACGGCGCATTCGTGTCGATGCACGACCATGACCGCAAGGCTTGGTTCGCACGACGACCATCTCTGGGCGGCTCCTCCGATTTACACGCTTTCAAGGAGCACTTCGAATTTCCACACGCTTGCATTGTTGGAACGAGTGGCTGATATCTTTGACACCAGTGATGCATGAGACCATTCGAGTGATGAAGCTTCCTCCAAGAATTCGCTTTCAGTTGATGCTCAAGGCACGTGCGGCGATAGAGCGTGCACTCTCGTCCGGCAGTCCAACGGGCTTGAGCGTTCCCCGTACCGAACCGGGACTTGTCGCCGCAGTGACGACCTATGCGATTCCACAGCTTGCCAAGGACTGGAGGCAAATCCTGCAGCCCACGGGGACGAACATAGCAATCAGTGCGGTGTTCACCCACCAAGCGCCCAAGGTGCGTTTCATCGGTCCCCACAAGACCAAGGCCGCATGTGAACTCGCGGACCTACTGCTTGTTGTGGACAATATTCGGACCGGAAGACGCCAGGCGGCACTGATCCAAGCGAAAATGGCGGCGCAGCGTGGCACCGTTATCATTTCTCGGCCACAGGACAAGTTGCAGCTCGCGCTTTTTCAGAATTGGCCGCGGTTCGACTTCCAGGAGCCGATCTACAAGTTGGCGAACGTCGATTTCCACTCCGGCGGGTCGGCACATGACTGTGGGCAATATGGCGTCATAGATCGACATTTCGTCAGCCCTCCGGTGTGGTCGCAGATGCTCCCCTCCACCGTTCCCGGTAAGACCCTCGCAGCACCGCTCCTCGCGGAATTCATCGTCGATCTCGTCCGGGGTCGTGTCGGTCGTGACGCCACTCCAGCGCTTGCAACCGATTGGAGCCGAACCGTTGAGGCATTGATGACCGTTACCTACGGGCGGCTGTTCCATCATCGACAGTCGCTTGGCCCGCTGGCATTTCCGAGAGGAAACACGACACAGGCGTTTTTCCTGCAGAACAATCTGATTCAGGTGTCAGTCACGACTGACGGATCGCTGCCTACCGACGAGGAGCCGCGATTCGAACTCATGGACGTTGAGCCTCCCAACCGCGCGATTAGCACCATTTGGATCAAACTCGGTGGGGATTAGTGAACATTGACAGGAGCGGCGTGCCGCTCGGTGCAATGATGAATGCGGCAACGGCAGTCGTTGGTATACCCACGAGAGACATCTAACTTTCGGCCGCGAGCGGTTCGCCTACTTTTAAGCGCCAAGGGGGCGTTCGCCGATGAGTGACGAGTCAGCTTGCTTGTGTCAGAATGGTTATATGGACACAGAGGAAATCCAAGATCGCTTCGTGAAGGCCGTTCAGATGTTTATGGACGATCAACATCAGTTGCTCGAACTTGATGCTAATGAGCGCGCTATCGGGGCAACGCTCGCCCATGTGTTTATGCGAGAGATGTTCCCCTACCACCGCGTCGATGCCGAGTATAACCGCGTTGGCCTTGATGGTAGCGCGAAACGCCTGAATTTGCCGTTGGAGTGCGGCGGCGACAACGCGCGTGTCTTTCCCGACATTGTAGTGCATCGTCGCGGTGACAACCAAGAAAACATACTTGCAGTCGAAATCAAACTGACCTCGAACAAGCAGCCACGCCACTGCGATCTCATAAAACTTGAGGCCTTCCGTGAGCAGCTTCGGTATCGCGTGGGCGTCTTCCTCGAACTTCCTGCAGGCAAAGACTTCGGGCGAATGGATGCAATGATGCGATGGTTTGTCTAGCGACCTCTTTTGAAGTGATTGATTGATATTCGATCGTTAGAACCGCGGTGCGTCCCGATCTCTCCGAAAGTCGAAGGCGGTAGCCGGCTAGGCGTACCGCCTCTATGCTCCTTGACTGCCGCTGATGGCTACTGACGCCATCAAGCTAGAAACGGAGAAGCTGGCGTTTTGTCGAACGCGGGCTGTGCCGGCAACCCGATATGGAATCTTCTTGTTGACGCTGCCAAGCTTGCATGGGGGGGGCGACAGTAAATTGCTAGCAAAACGCTCATCGGTAAGCATATCTGACGGCTTTATCCCGAACTTCTGACAGAACTGCACGATGTTTGCGTTGTCCGGAAGCAGCCCCCAGTGGGGCTCATTGTGTGGGTTGCCTTGGAAGGCAAATGGGATGTCTGGGATCGTCGTTCGATCGCTCCACATCGCATAGACCCCCTGCATCTCAACCAAGTCGGCGGCATCGTCACGTATGAAGAGTATGCTGTCAGCACCGAATTTCGGCGGAGTCACGTCTATTAATTGCCGATTGGGGTTTTCCCACACGCTGTGATGCTCACCAATCAACATACTATCAAATCCCCAGAGCGCCCAGCCGTGCACCCTCCTTCCGCCGTTCTCTATGGCACAGTGCTTGAACGATAGGTGGCATTGATTGTCGTCGTATCCACGGTTCTCGTATTTCAGGTGCATCGGGGCGCTGGTAAGGCCGAATCGGGTCATGAACTCGGTAACGAGAGATTCATCGAGGTCCGGAACGCGGGCAGTGGGATCTTGGGTCATGCCGCGATCATGCATGACCAATTCCACCTCCGCAATCGGGCGGCGACAGCTAAGTGGCAGCTTTCGCCGGTCGTGATCGGGATGCGCACACTGGCCTCCTGTAAGCTCGACAATTTCATTAAAGCTATCCTAGGTGAGAGGTCGAATACGAGTGGTTGCGAAACCTAACGTGCGCCGTCACCTGTTGGCGGGGGCGCGTCCTTTACAGTCGGTCGCACTGCAGGCAGGAGGTCGCGCCAGACCTGCGGCGGTACTGGCAGCCGGTAGCAGCGGCAAGCCGTGAGCACGATCGGCCAGTGCCCTAGCCGAACCGCCGAAAGCGAATCATAGTGCGGGTTGCTGACAACCTCGTCGAGTACGAAATCTAGGGTGTCCCGTGTGCCCGCAGTAACGGGAATATCGGTTAGCGCGGAACCGTGATTATCATGACCGAGATAGAGATTGTCCTCGCTGTCCTCGTCCGGTAGCCAGGCCTGAAAAGTGCAGTGTCCGAGTGATTTAGATTTGAATGCGGCCAGTTCGTCGAACAGTTCCTGCTTACCGCGCGCCGCGGCCCATTGTGCGAGCATCGGGTATAGAATGCTGCCCTCGGTTGAACTCTGGCGATACTCCTCGCTGCGCTCGGAGGGATGGTCGACTATGTCCCAATAGGAGCGACTTGTCACTGGATAGCGGCCATGCACGTTGAATGCGAAGATGGTGCGCTTTGCGAGCTCCTCGGCCCATTGATCGATCGCGCAATGGGCAGCGGGGCGGCAGCCGAGAAGCGTGAAGGCGAGACCAATGTCTATCGCCTGCCAATCGCCCATCGGCGAAAGCAGCGCCCGGTTGTTGCTAACGATCTGCGTAAGTTGCGCACATAGCCCGTCGATTCGCTTAACTGTCGCCTTGGTGGCCCCCGCGAGCACTGCCGGAAGTGTCTGGAGATAATCCTCGCTGAGCACGACCGGGCCGTTTGGCGGAGCGAGTTGCCAAACCAGCCAAAGCCCACGTAGCGACAGGCGACCAACAATTTCGAACAGCTTGAGGTTAACGTCGATCGCCGCATGTGATCCGACTGCCGATGAAAGCGCGTGGCGGACGTTGGCGTGCGGCAGAATCTTCTTCTCGAACAACTCGTCCCAAATCGCGAAATGTAACTCGAACAGCTCGTTGATGACAAAGCCCGCCGCTTCGGCCGCCTTGCCCGAGCGCGCGACGTCAGCTTTTAGAAGGTGCCAGACCTCAAGTTGCGCGCGTTCGCTGGCAAGATAGGGAGCTTCCACGTTGTTTGCCTCGCGTGCCCAGACAAACATGATCCACAGACAGATATTGATCATCCGGGCTTGCGATAGTCGCGCCGCCGAGGTCGCACCAGGCATGTCGGTCAACGCGCGCAGCAGCTTGCCGAAATGGTTGAGTGCGATGTCGGGCTCCTCGACCATCGCGACGCTCTTGCGCAAATGGCTGCGCAACGGGGGTGGTAGCAAGCCTTCGCGCAGGATGCCGTGGAGGATGACGTCCGCCAATCGATCGCCATTCCACTCTTCGAAGCTGATTCGTTGAGTGGTGTTGCGTTTCATGTAGCCGGTCACTTCGGCACGGACATGTTCATCGATCGCACCGCCGAACGTGAGACAAATGGCGATTGGCAGATCAGCATATTCGGGCGGGATACGGCTTGCGATGTAGTGATCGAGAATTTCGTCGAGTGATGGCCTCAGACTCTGCGGCGAGGCCGTGTTCCACTCCGTGCGGTCCAGGTCCCCGGATTTGACAGAGAACAGATGGACTCGCCGAACGCCATCGCGTCCATTGCCGATTGCGGCAACGTCAACGCCGTATTGACGTGTGCCCCGGGCCGGGCGCGAATAGACAGTGAACCCAAGCTCCGTAAGCAAATCGGGCAACACCGCATCGAGCTCGCCGCGTTCGCGCAGGGAGGCGAGATATTCACGTATGACAAGCTTCACGATTCCGCCCCCTGCATGGCGCGAAAAATCCGCAGCTTGTAGTCAAGGTCGAACGGCTCGAGAATGTCGAGGCGCGGCGCCTCGAAGCTGTGGCTAAAACTGTGCAGCTTCGTTTCGTGACGCTGCTTCTTGCCGTCAGATCCTCTGGAGTAGCTGATCGATCGAGTGCCATAAAGTATCACCGATCGGCTCACGAGTGACATGAGTATCGACCTCTTCTCGGCCTGCTTATGCACTTGCAGCATTGACTCATGCTGACGATGGCTTTCGATCAGCCGCTCGCGCTCGGACGGGTCAAGCTCCTTGATCCGTCCAGCCTTGCGCAGGCCTTCGATATAATCTTCAAGCCGAGCGAGCAATTCCTGAGTAACGGGCTGTGCCGGGTCGCCTGCAGACTTGACGCGTTCCCTTAGCCAGTCAGCTAATTCTCCGGAATAGTTGATGAGCAGTGGATCGAAAAGAACTTCCGCCATCACCTTGCGCGGAACTTCGCTGGCGCCCTGGATGAGTCCAAGCACCAGCGAAGCAGCGGTGATTGCGTGGATGAATAGATAGCCGATCGCGCGGTGCGCAAGCAGTATTTTATCGGCATCGGCCAGTCCAAGGGCCGCATGATCGGCCTCGACAACTAGCGGTCCGTCGCCATGATATCTGCCGACCAGGGACAGCGTGGCATGACCAAGGTTGGCATCCAACGAAAGCAGCCAGCCGATCATCACTTCAGCCAACTGGTCGGGTCTGAGTTGTAGGAGCGCATAAGAAAAGCTGCCGAACTCTTCAAGTGAGGTGAGCTCGTCATGCCGCGCAATCAGCGGTGTGATAAGAGCGAGCCCTTCCTCTAGCCGCCCACGTGCGACCAGCTTGCTGCCCGCAGCGTCGATGTTTTCGAGCGTTCCACGATTGCCGATTGCGACCTTGTGCATGATGGTTGTCAGACCCGCCACAATTTTCGGCGGCAGCCCCTCCCCATGGAACATAAGCTCAAGCGAGAGCTGGTGGATCGCATGGTCGCCAATCTGTGGCGCGGCAATCTGGATCAGCGCGACGGCTGAGGCGTCCATTTCAGGATAAGCGCGAGCGATTTCGCATATGGCAGTCAAAATATCACCAAGACTATTGTCGTCGGCATTATCGGTGGCGGCGACGAGGGCGTCCACCGCGCGGTTGCGGGCTTGCGGGGTGTCAAGTGCGATAGTACCGATCGCCTTGGCTGCGGCCGATCGCACTGGCGCCGCCAAGCTTTTAAGGTAGGCGATTGCTTCCCTCAGTGCGTCATCTGGCGAGCCCTTGGCAAGTGCTTGGAGGCCAAGGAACACATAAGCCGAATCTTCTGGGTTCTCCTCGCTAAGCGTAGCAAGGGTCATCCGTGCGCGCTCGCCTTGTTCAGCCCACGTTCGATACGCGCCATTAGGCATGCCGGAGGTGAGGTCGTCGCCAGCCCGCACGACTAATGCCTTTACAGCGGCCAACATAGCCGGAACCTCGGCCTGAAGAGTCGGAATGAGTTCGCAATAGGTGTGCATGACAGTGAAGAAGTCATGTTGATTGATCGAAGACGCGGAAATCGTGCGAGCGGATTCGAGCACGTCTATTTCGCCGTCATTGTGGAGTTTCGTCAGGGTTGCCTGAAAAGTCTTGTCGACGTCGTCGTTGCGATGGCTTCGCGTGCGCTCGATGAAAAGCTCTGGGAGCGTGCCGGCCCTATGGTGCTCGATGATTTCTTCTTCTGCCATCACTCCCCCGCGTCTCGGACCGAAAATGCCGCCCTCTCAAGATAACAGACGGGTCAACCTCTATATGGGACGTTCTTGCCCCAGTCGCACACAAAACGCCCATCGGCTTTCCCAAATCAGCACGCGACGAGTTGTTCCAAGAAAGATTCGCGGTCCCGCACCGGAATTCACTTATTGCGGTTGGTGGACGCTTTCTTCTTCAGCGTCTCCCTACGCTTCCCTTCGGACACAATCTTGCGCCCAACATTTGCCGGTACGAATCCTTCGTTTGACAGCGCTTCGCCAAACGTCTCCTTATCGGTCATCGATTTCGCGGTCAGGCTAACGTTGTCGGTTTTACCTACATCATTCTTTCCACCTTTTGGCATGGCAGTCTCCACGTCAGAACGTCGTTATCGAGCGGGCAGACACGAGAAGTGGTGAAGCTGCCTGCGGTGTTAGCATGCACAACGAGAGTATGGCGGTTGGAAAATGATGTGGGTCAGACGTCATTGTCGTCGCCTATCAGCCTCGCGCGCCTTCCGCAGTCCATCTACCAGCCGTTCCAACGGCCGGATCGAACCACCCGTCCAGACGCTAGCCAAGGCATCCAGTTCGAATCCTTCAAGCGGCGTGGCCCAGCGCGGATCGTAACCCGCCTCGATGTACAGCCGCTCCAGGATACGTGGGGCGAGCAGCGGCAATTGATCGGCTCCCGGGTCGGGAAAGCGAAGGATTCGGCACCTGTCCCGCAAGGCCGCCGGGATCGGCTCAAGCGAGTTCGCGGTCATCAGCCAAGACACATGCGACAAATCGCAATGGGCCTGAAGGTAGGGATCATGCCAACGGCGCGATGTCTCCTTTTCGAACAGGCCGATCAAGACGTCGTGCACGTTCCCATTGTGGCGGCTTGTGCCGATCTTCTCGATCTCGTCGAGAATAACGACTGGTCCGGCGCATTTGTGTCGGCGCACGGCCATAACCGCAATGCTAGGTTCGCCCGACGTCCATCTCCGGGCGGTTCCCCCGACGGCGCTATCGCTCAAGCCCCCACAAGAAATGATCTCATAGGGCGCGCCGAGTTCCTCGGTCAGTCGCCGGGCGAACCGCGTCTTCCCACTACCGGGTGCTCCAAGCAGGATGGTCGGTCTTAGGTAGACATTTGGCCGGCCACCAAGTATTTCCAGCACGCTGTCAACAATAGTAACCGCATACGGAAACTCAGCGATCAATATCGCGCGAACTGTGGGTAATTCTGGCATGCCTGGCAGAGGCAACGGCCGCAGCTTAAAATTCTCGAATTCTTTCGCCACTCGCTTCCCATCAGCCGTCGTGTCATTTCCTATGCCGCTGATCACGATCACTCCGTCTGTCGCACTTGTTTTGTGTTCTGATGGCTCTTCTTCCCATGTTTTAGCAAGGCCAACAAAGGATGAGTCCTTGGGCTCCTGTTCGTCGACAGTTGATGACGTGATCGCATCTCTGAAGTGTTGTTCATAGGTCCGGACTTCCTGCTCGAACCACTCCGCAGATCTCTGAACAGAGACGCCTGCTCGTCGGCGCCAGTCGAGTACGCGGGATTGTGCCGCCCAACCGAGTGAGCGCCAGTGCAGGCTGCTGCGCTCCGTAGGCGATAAATCGCCAGAGGCGAGATGGGCGATCTCACCGGCGATCAGCGCCGTCGCTTGGCCGTCCCCGAAGAAGGCCCGGTAGAATCTGCACCGCAGGCGGCACTCACTGAGCGGCAATCCTTCGGTATTATCGATGAGATCGATCGCCGCCTCCACGGCAAGCACGCTGTCCTCAGTCGGCTCCACGGCCAACTCATCCAGACTGGTAGCGAGCAGTGCAAGCCCAGCCCGCTTGCGCTTTTTAACTCGACCCGACAGTCGACCGGAATATTCGCGGATGTCTTCGGCCAAGTCTTCGCGGAAGAACGCCATCCCCCTCAGCAACTCCTCGGCCGTCGGCAAATGCAATCCGGCAATTGCTGCCTTCTGCCGGCGTTGAAAGTGGCGGTCTTGTGATGGCTTGTCTGTCACGGGACACCTCCTGAATCCTAGTCGAGCACCGACATGCCGCCGCCAGTGGACACCAGCGCGCGCAATCTTCGGCATCGGATTGAAACATTTCTACCCGCTAGTTGAAGCGATCGGGCAACTGGTCGGAATGTATTCGATTCGAAACCGCCTGTCCGGGGGGCACAGGTTGGTCAAGTTGGGCCCGAACAACGGGCCGAGCGTGCCGAGGCAGGACTTTGAAACCAGCTCCGGAAAGGTGCAGGCGGGAGGGCGTTGCACTCAATGTTGACACGAACCGCGTTCCCGCGCACGACCCGCGTTCTGACACCAACGTCGTCGACGCGGGGTGATCCTAGCGTAGGCTCGTGTTTGTTAGGACGTCCACCCATGTGGACATTTCAAGAACCGCCGACCATAGTTGGTTCGAACTTTCCCCCGTTCGCTGCACCAGATCCAGTATGCCGATCCCGGCAACTTCATTGAACGATATAAAAACAAAAACGCCCCGGACTGCTGAGCGTCCGAGGCGTTTGTATTTCAATTGATTTCCGTCGATCAGACGGCCATGCCCCAGCTGTCGGCATCGTCGACGCCGAACATGCGCTCGAGGTTGAGGAAGCAGATCATGCTTTCGCCCTGGGCGATAATGCCATCCGAGAAGGCGGCGCTTGGGCCAGCGGCCTGTGGCAGCGGCTGCAGGCGGTCGGCAGGAATGGTCAAAATGTCGGAGACGCCATCAACCAGCAAGCCGACGGTAACGCCGTTGACATCGGCAACGACGACGGCGCTGCGCTGATTGACTTCAGAATTGGCCATGCCGAGCTTGACGGCGAGGTCAACGATCGGAATGACCGTACCGCGCAGGTTCATGACGCCGAGCACTTCATAAGGCGCATGCGGCAGCGGGGTTACGGTCGCCCAACCGCGAATTTCGCGGATCGAGGTGGTCTTAACGCAAAATTCCTGGGAATGAAGCCGGAAGGCGATGATCTCCAGCGATCCTGCCTGCACGAGATGCGAAGTGTTCATCAATAGTCTCCCAGCTTTCTTAGGTTCGGGACAGTGTCTAAAGCGCCGCGTGTACGAATATCGTCTCTCCGACGGCGCCTTGTCATGCGTTTTATTTGCTCGATTCCTCCGCAAATCTCCGGAGGTTTAAGAAGAAATCGAGCACATCAGAGAAAACCTACGCCAAATGTCGAACCACCACTCATTCGCAGATCGCGTTGGCGTCGCATTCTCTGGCCGAAATATAGTTGACGGGACTTAACCGTTAGTGAATTCGAATGTAAAATATGGGGCGTGTACCGACATTTTGGCTACCAAATCCCGCGCAAATTCAGGGATTTCCGGCGAATTGGCCACATTAACGATGGTTATCGTACAAAAAACCCGAGGTGCGGCACCACCGTCAATGAAAAGCCGAATCAGACGGACAGCCGCTAGCGGCAGAAGAAATTCTTCGTCCTGCTGTTTAGCCGCGCTGGAAATGACGCGGGCGAAAAGGGTTAAAGAAGGCCGAGTTCGGCCAGTTCCCGCTTTAGATCGTCAGGCATGTCGCCGAGATCACCGCCGCCGGCCGAGAGGTCGCGCGGAGCATCCTTTGGATCCAGATAACGCCAGCCCTGAAAAGGACGACGCGGCGCCGGCGCGGTTTCGATGACTTCGGGGCCGAGGATCAGTTCGCAGCGATTGATGCCATCGCCACCAGTGAAGCTGACGACGTCGAGCAGCGGCTGACGCGCCGCGACTTGGCCCTTGATGATCCAGTAGAGCGAGCCGCCATCGAGCAATTCGTCGACCCGCTTCGGCACCATGCGGGTGACGTGCGAGCTTTGTGCCGGCAAGCCGGCAGCCATTGCCACCAGGGAGCGTTCCGCAACCCAGTGCCTGAGATCGTCAATGCTTTCAGCTCCAACGCAGAGCTTGATTAGATGAAGCGCCATGGCTTTTGGAGATAGACCTTTGGCGGCAGGGGTCAAGCGCCGTCTTCAACATTCCACGACATTGACGGCGAGACCGCCGAGCGAGGTTTCCTTGTATTTCTCGCTCATGTCGTTGCCGGTCTGGCGCATGGTCTCAATACAGGCGTCGAGCGGCACGAAATGGCTGCCGTCGCCCTTGATGGCCAGAGAGGCCGCCGTGACCGCCTTGACCGCGCCAAGCGCATTGCGCTCGATGCAGGGCACCTGCACCAGGCCGGCGACAGGATCACAGGTCATGCCGAGATGATGCTCAAGGGCAATTTCGGCGGCATTCTCAATTTGTTCCGGGCTGCCGCCCATTACAGCCGCCAGCCCCGCCGCAGCCATGGCCGCTGCCGAGCCAACCTCGCCCTGGCAGCCGACCTCGGCACCTGAAATCGAGGCATTGTGCTTGATAATGCCGCCAACGGCTGCGGCCGTCAGCAGATAGTCGCGCACGCCGTCCTGGTCGGCATCGGGATGGAAGTGCAGGTAATAACGGATCGTGGCCGGCACCACGCCGGCCGCGCCATTGGTAGGCGCCGTCACCACCCTGCCCCCGGCGGCATTCTCCTCGTTGACGGCCATGGCATAGACCGACAGCCAGTCGTTGGCGAGCAAGGGGTTTTGCCGGTTCGAACGCCATTCCTCCTGCAGCTTGTCATGGATTTTCCGGGCCCGGCGCTTGACCTTCAGCCCGCCTGGCAATTCGCCCTCGACCCGGAGGCCGCGATCGATACAGCCGCTCATCGCCGACCAGAGTTTGTCGAGCCCTTCGTCCAGCGCCTGCCGGCTCATCGTCACCTCTTCATTGGCGCGCTTCATTTGGGCAATGGTCAGGCCGGACGAGGCGGCCATGGCCAGCATCTGCTTGGCGCTGGCAAAGGGATAGGGCACCTTCACCGCATGGCTCTCGGCTTTCTTTGCCTTCTGCATCGCGGCAAGCTCGATATCGGTGACCACGAAGCCGCCACCGATCGAATAATAGACCGTGGTGAGCAACAACCGCCCCTGACGGTCGAAAGCGGAAAAGCGCATGCCGTTGGCATGGCCGGCAAGCGGCGTCTTCTTGTCCAGCACGAGGTCGCCGGCTGGCTGGAACCGATAGGCAGAATGGCCGGGAGGACAGACCTCTCCCTTGCTCTGCACCTCCGCGACGATCTCTTCCATCCGGTCCGGATCGACCTTGTCTGGCGTCTGGCCGGTCAGGCCGATGATCACGGCCCGGTCGGTTCCGTGGCCAACGCCGGTATAGGCAAGCGAGCCATGCAGGCTGACCTTCAGCGCCGCCACTTCGGCACCGGCCGGGCGCGGCCAGTCATTCGACAGGATCAGATCGAGAAACCGTCCCGCCGCCGACATCGGCCCCATCGTATGGGAGCTGGAGGGACCGATCCCGATCTTGAAGACGTCGAACACGGAAAGAAACATGAAAAGACCCTATCAATGACATTACAGCCATTGTTCTACAGCATCTTGCAGAAAACCGCAGGGCCAGGATGCGCCGCTTTTTATTCTCGCATCGGATTATCCGGAAACCGGTGCCCACTTTCCGGCCGATGCTTTTTATTCTCGCATCGGATCATCCGGAAACCAGACCCCGAAAACGAAAACAGCGCGGCTTGTTCAGCCGCGCTGTCGTCCCCCGCCGGAAAGCGGATACTTCCGCTGGAAGCGAAAGGTCCAGGACGCTATCCCCCGAAAGGTCTTGGACACGGCATGGATAGCCGATTTGCCGTCAACGCTCAATCAGATAAAAGCGGTGGATAGCCAAAAAAAAATTGCGGTATAGAAGAGGCGGAGTCTCAACGAGGCCGGGCGGCCGCAGCAGGTCGAACCAAATAATTTCATCGCGACAATTTCGGTTATGAAAACGGCTTCCGGCCCTTTGCGAAACGAGGCAGAGCCCTCATGATCTAGCGAGGAAAAGCTAGATTCGCGGTTGTTTTCATCCATAACAACAGAAGCTGAAGGCGCGTATTGGACATGACCATTCTTGATAGCGTCGCGCTACTGCTCTTTGTCTGCGGTTGGGCCGGGCTTGCGGTGCTCACCCAGAGCGATATCGTCAAATCCCGCGCCAGCCTCAGCCGCATTATGACTGAGCGCCGCCGCGTCTGGATCTTCAATGCGCTGAAGCGCGACCTCAGGATGATAGACACCCAGATCCTGGCCGGCCTGCAAAACGGTACAGCCTTTTTCGCTTCTACATCGATTATCGCTATTGGCGGCTGTTTCGCCATGCTCGGCGCCACCGAGAAGGTCGATCTGGTGCTGCGTGACCTCCCGCTTTTCGGCGCAGGTGGCCGGGCTGCTTTTGAGCTGAAAACCTGTGGCCTGATCGCGATTTTCGGCTACGCCTTCTTCAAGTTCGGCTGGTCCTACCGGTTGTTTAACTACTGCACCATTCTCTTCGGCGGTTTGCCGATGCTGACTGAAGTACGCCAGGACCCGGTTGCGGCTGAGGACGCCGCCGAAACCGTGATTGCCATGAACGTCATTGCCGCCAAAAACTTCAACGCGGGCCTGCGGGCGATCTTCATGTCGCTGGGCTATCTCGGCTGGTTTCTCAACGCCTATATGTTCATGGCGACGACGCTGCTGATCTTCGTGGTGCTGATTCATCGTCAGTTCTTCTCCAATGCCCGGCTGGCCGCCATGCTGAAACATCCCATGGCACCGCCCGGCCAAATGATCCGGAGCCTTGGTTTGGCACCCGAAAGCGAAACCGAGCGCGACAGTTCTGCAGGGATGGTGTAGGAAACGCCGGAATTCCAACGGACCGCCTGCCCTTCATCCAGGGTGCAGGCCCGATCACCGGCAGACATGCCGCCGTCTCATTTGTTTTAGGACCAAGAGTGGCTTTTACAAACGACATCCTTTCCGATCAGAAACCGTCATCCCGCATCGGTCTGCTCGATACTTTGCGCGGCGTGGCGCTTCTCGCCATGGCCTCCTATCACTTCACCTGGGACCTGGAATTCTTCGGCTACCTTGACCCCGGCACGGCGGAAACCGGGCCGTTGAAGATCTATGCCCGCTGCATCGCCTCGACCTTTCTGTTCCTGGTCGGCATCGGACTAGTGCTGGCCCATCGCCGTGGCATTCGCTGGCCGGCCTTCGGTCGCCGAATGGTGCAGATCGCCGGAAGCGCACTCGCCATCTCCCTCGTCACCTATTTCGCCATCGGGCAAGGCTGGATCTTTTTCGGCATCCTGCATGCCATTGCGCTGATGAGCCTGATCGGTCTTGTCTTCCTGCGCGTGCCCGCAATCATCACAGCGCTCGCAGCCGCTGGCACCTTGGCCCTACCCTTCTACCTGCGGTCCTCGGTCTTTGATGCGCCTTATTTCTGGTGGCTTGGGCTGTCGGAAAGCCTGCCGCGGTCGAATGACTATGTGCCGGTCTTTCCCTGGTTTGCCGCCGTCCTCTCAGGCATCGCAGTGGCAAAGCTCTGCCTGCACTTCAATCTGTTTGAAAAACTGGCCAGGGGTCCGTCCGGGCCGAAGCTGCTTGCGACAGCAGGCCGCCACAGCCTGGTCTTCTATCTCGTTCATCAGCCGGTGCTGTTTGCCCTGGTGTATTTAGCGACTCTGGTCGTTGCTCCGCCACCGCCGGATCGCGCCGCTGCCTATAACCGCAGCTGCCAGCAGTCCTGCACGGCAAACGGCAGCGAGGCTGGATTCTGCCAGCGGTTCTGCGGCTGCACATTGGAGAAACTGCAAACAGGCAACATGCTCGAACCGCTCCAGTCTGGGGCAATCATAGCGGCACAAGATGAAAGGGTCCTGAAACTGGCGCGGGAATGCACGATCGCCAGCCAATAAAGGGTCCTTGACATGAACGCCTATCGCATGAAGCCGCTGAAATACCCATGGCCGCCGCTTCTCTATGTCGGCGCCTGTGTAATTGCTTTTCTGCTTGATACTTATCTTGCCCCGGTCAGCCCTTTCGAGGACCGGGAACCGGTGATCTGGATGACTGGCGCGATGATCGCTGCCAGCGCCCTCGCCATCGACTTCTGGGCCATCAAGACCCTGATGTCCAACTACACGCCGCTCAGCCAGCATCAATGTGCAAGACGACTGGTAACCGGCGGGCCATACCGCTATTCACGCAACCCGATCTATCTCGGCTATACGCTGCTGATGATTGCGGCGGGCATGATCCTTGGCAATGTCTGGCTGATTCTGGCCGCACCGCTGACCGCGATGCTCACCACCATGGTGGCGATCCGATGCGAGGAAATGCATCTCCTCGTCCGCTTCGGTGTCGATTTCGAACGCTATTGCCAGAATACTCGGCGCTGGCTCTGACAGAATGACGGTGCCGGGTCCAGGTTACGATCCGACACCGATCTCGACCAACCGCGTCAGGCAGGCCTCTTCAGCCTGATCAAGCTCGGCCAAAGTCTCTTCAATATCCTTGCGCTTCTGGCGCAATTCATCGCGCTTCTCGTCGATGCGCTTCATCATCAGCTTCAGCTGGCCGATTTCGCCCGGCGGCTGCTTGTAGACATGGATAATTTCACGGATATCTGCTACAGTGAAGCCGATCCGCCGTGCACGCAGAATTTCCTTCAGCAGATGCCGATCGGCGCCGCGATAGACACGGGTCCGCCCCTTGCGCTCGGGATGAATCAGCCCCTCGTCCTCGTAGAACCTGAGGGTGCGGGTCGATACGCCGAATTCGCGGGTCAGCTCGGTGATGCTGTAAGATTTCTTCAAGGCCGTGACATTCCCTGTCGTTCAAGCCTCTCACTCTATTAACTTTGACGTAAAAGTCAATTTTTGTTCCCGAAACCTGTCCCGGATGCGGCATTACCCTGTGAATTAAGGGAGGCTTCAGCTAGACGCAGCTTAACGACGTCAACAGGCCCGTCGCCCTATATCCCAAACCACCACGTGGCGAGGCCGAGGAACGAGAAAAATCCAGTGATATCGGTGACTGTCGTCACGAACACTGCCGAAGACACCGCCGGATCGGCGCCGATCCTGTCGAGCAGCAGTGGAATGAGAATGCCGGCGATGGCAGCGGCCATCATGTTGATCAGCATGGCTGCGGCGATGATGCCGCCGATATTGACGTCCTGAAACCAGAGCCCCGCAGTCACGCCGATCAGCACGCCGAAGATCAACCCGTTGAGCAGCCCAACGCCCGCCTCGCGGCGCACGACACGCCAGGCATTGTGAATGTCGAGATTGCGGGTGGCAAGCGCGCGCACCGTCACCGTCATGGTCTGCGATCCGGCATTGCCGCCCATGCCGGCAACGATCGGCATCAGCACGGCCAGCGCCACTATCTGCTCAATGGTCGCCTCGAATAGCGAAATGACCGAGGCGGCGAGGATAGCCGTCAGCAGATTGACTAGCAGCCAGGGCACGCGAGACCGGGAGGTCTCGGGAATACTGTCGGACAGTTCTTCATCGCCGACGCCGCCGAGGCGCATCAAGTCTTCCTCGGCTTCTTCCTGGATCACGTCGACCACGTCATCGATGGTGAGCACCCCGACCAGCCGCCCACCCTCGTCGACAACAGCCGCCGACAGAAGGTCGTATTGCTCGAACACCTGGGCTGCCTCTTCCTGGTCCATTTCGGCCGGGATCGGGTGATTGGTCTCGCGCATGATGGTTTCGATCTTCACCTGCCGCTTGGTGCGCAGGATGCGGTCGAGATCGACGACGCCAAGTAGTTTGAAGGTCGGATCAATGACGAAGATCTGGGTAAAACTTTCCGGCAGGCCCTCTTCTTCGCGCATGTAATCGATGGTCTGGCCAACCGCCCAGAAAGGCGGCACGGCAACGAACTCCGACTGCATGCGCCGGCCGGCCGAGCTTTCCGGATAATCCAGCGCCCGGCGCAGCCGCACCCGTTCCGTGAAGGGCAATTGCGCGAGAATCTCGTCGCGGTCTTCCTCGTCGAGATCTTCGAGAATGTAGACGGCATCGTCCGAATCGAGATCGCCGATAGCAGCAGCGATCTGCTCGTTCGGCATCTGGTCGACGATTTGCAGGCGGATGGCGTCATCGACCTCGGTCAGCGCCGTCATGTCGAAATCATCACCGAGCAGGGTGATCAGCGCCAGACGCTGATCGGGCTGTATCGCCTCGATCAAATGGCCGAGTTCGGACTCGTGCAGATGCGCGACTTCCTTGCGCAGGAACAGCACATCACGGTCGGCAATCGCGGCGCCGACCAGAGCGCGAAAGTCGCTGCGGATCGAGCCGTCCTCGTCGTAAATATCAGCCTTTTCCTCGTCGCGGGACTGGCGCGGGCGCACTTGCTCGTCGATGTCGTTCATGCTCGCGCTCCCAATTCTAAGCTCCTGACACCGGCTCCAAACGAATCCCGGTGTCTTGTCCTAGAGCTTCACCATAACTGCATGACAGAAACGACACATGCCACCAAAAACGGCAATAACTTTGGCTAAATCAGCATCATAACGATGACCAGACCAACGCCGACCCGCCAGGCGCCGTCGATCAGCCCCAGCCCGCGCCTGATATCGGCACCGCCGATGACCCGCTCACCGGCGGCGTTCATCATCGGTTCCTGCACCTTTTCGCCGCCATAGATGCGCGGCCCGGCGAGCGCCACGTCAAGCGCGCCTGCCGCCGCCGCCTCCGGCCATCCGGAATTGGGCGAGCGGTGCAGGCCGTGGTCGGTCATGACGACGGACAAACCACGGCGCGCAGCGGCGCGGCCCTGACTAATCCAGCAGGAACAGAGGATCAGAAACCCCGCCAGCCGCGCCGCAGGCCAATTGGCGACATCGTCCAACCGCGCCGAGGCCCAGCCGAAGCGAAGATATTTTTCGCTTTTATGACCGATCATCGAATCGGCAGTGTTCAGCATCTTGTAGGCGATCAGGCCGGGCAGGCCGAGCAATCCATACCAGAAGGCAGGCGCGACGACGCCATCGGCAAAATTTTCAGACAGGCTCTCCAGCGCCGCCCGCGCTACCCCGGCTTCATCGAGAACGGACGGATCGCGCCCGACAATCATCGACACCGCACGGCGCCCACCGGCAAGCCCATCATGGCGCAGACCATCGGCCACGGCCACGACATGATCGATCAAGCTTTTCTGGGCCAGGAATACGGCCGCGACGACGACCTCCAGCAGCAGACCGAGCAGGCCGAGTGCTGCAAATATCAGGTGCAGGGCGACGCCGACAGCAAGGCTCAGCGCCAGCAGCAGCAGGATGGTCACGACCCCGCCCGCCCTGCGCAAGCCATCAGGAAAGCCGGGTCGGTTGAGCAGCTGGTCGAAAAACGAAATCGCCTTGCCGAACAGCACGACCGGATGCGGCAGCCGCGACCAAAGCCATGGGGGATCGCCGACCACCCGGTCGAGCAAAAGTGCCAAAAACAGCAGGAGAAGATGCGCCTCGATCATGGCTGGTATGCCTGCAAGGCGGCGCCCAGACGCGCATCGGCGGCTTCATCCGGCGCAAGCCCGATCCGCAGCCAGGACGGCGCGTAGTCGAAGGCCCGCGTCAGGATGTGATGTCGCGCCAGATGCGCATGCAGGCTTGCCGCATCGGGATGATCGACCAAGGCAAATAGCGGCGTGCCGCCGAGGACATTCATTCCGGCGCTTGCAAGCGCCTCATCAAGTCCGGCCTTTCGGGCAAAGATCCGCTCACGGATCACCTGGCAATCACCGGCAAACAGCTCTGATGCCACGGCAAGCGCCGGTCCCGAAACCGCCCAAGGGCCGAGCCATTCGGCGAAACGCTCCAGGATAGGCTCCTGCGCAATGACGAACCCAAGCCGCAGGCCCGCAAGCCCAAAGAACTTGCCGAAGGAGCGAAACAGCAGGAGATTATCATGATCCGCAGCCACGGAAGCCAGCGAGGACTGCGGCTCGACATCGGCAAAGGCCTCATCGACAAGCAGCAACCCGCCGGACGCCGCCAAGCGCCGCGCCAGGGCGGCAAGGTCGCTGGTGGCGATCAGTCGGCCGGTTGGATTGTTGGGATTGACCACCACGACCAGCCCATGCGCCGGGGTAACCGCCTCCAACGTATCGATCTGATCAACAGCGACGCCGCCAAGGGCAAGGCTGCGGGCATATTCGCCATAGGTCGGCCCAAGGATCGCGGCCCGCGCCCCGGTTTTCAGCAGACGCGGCAAAAGCTGGATCACCGATTGGGTACCGGGCACCGGCAGCGGCAGAATAGACCCGGAGCCGTAGAAAACCCGTGCCGCGAGCCGCGCCGCCTCTTCCCGCTCGCGGTCGGGCAGACGATGCCAGGCGCGGGCATCTATAGCGGGCAAGTCCGGCGGACAAGGATTGATGCCAGTGGACAGGTCGAGCCAGTCCTCGATCCGGCCGCCATAGCGACGCGCTGCTGTCGCCAGACCGCCCCCATGGGCAATCGGTGCCATCACGTCGGTACTCATGCGCGTGCCTCGCCGAACCGGTCGATGATGTGAATATAGGAACCGGCCACCCGCCCGCGCCGTAAGCCGACCTCGCCCAAGGACTGCCCCAGGGCATCTGATGCTTCGAACAGCCGGTCGCCCTCACCTTCCTCGACAACGGTGGAATAATGAAATTCATGCCCGGTCATCGGATGATTGAAAATCTCCTGCGACAGCGGCCGCAGCACGCGGTAGCCGAGATGGCGGTTACGGGTGGCAAAACTCGTTTTCAGCGGCAAGAGGCCGAGCATGGCATGGTCCTGCCCCTCGGCATCGGTGAGGACCTCACCCAGCACCATGTAACCACCGCATTCGCCGAAAATCTTCACCCCACGTTCGGCGGCCAGCCGCATCGCAGCGCAGAAGGCAGAGGCCCCGGCAAGCCGCCCAGCATGCAGTTCCGGGTAACCGCCGGGCAGATAGATGGCATCGGCGCCAGAAGCTGGCACCTCATCCTGCAACGGCGAAAAGAAGCTGATCTCGGCGCCACGCCGGCGCCAGCCGAGCAGCATATGATCGTAACAAAAGGCGAAAGCCTCGTCCCGCGCCACGGCAATGTGTCGGCCGAGCGGTGCCAGCCGGGCAATATTGGCATCCGAGACCGGATCAGGTGAGCGGGCCGCCGCGCGCAGCATCGCTTCAAGATCGCAGCCGGCCTCCACCACATCAGCGGCATGAGTGATAAAAGCCTCAAGGCCTGAGATTTCCTGCGCTTGCACCAGACCCAGATGCCGCTCCGGCAGCGACAGCGCCGCATCGGCCCTGATGACGCCGAGGACGGGTATGCGCACCGCCTCCAGCGCCTGGCGCAGCATCATCTCATGCCTGTCACTGCCGACCCGGTTGAGAATGACCCCAGCCATAAGCAGGCCTGAGCGAAAATCGGAGAAACCCTTGACAAGGGCGGCGACGGATTGGGACATCCGTGCACAATCGACCACCAGCACGACAGACAGGCCGAGCATGATGGCGAGATCGGCGGGCGAGCCGGTGCCATCGGCCGCACCGTCGTAAAGCCCCATCATCGCCTCGATGACAAGCGTGCGCCCGCCCTGGCGATGCAGCGCGGCATTGGCGGCGACCAGTTCCGGGCGCATGGCCCAAGGGTCGAAATTCAGGCAAGTCTCGCCGCTTGCCGCCGCATGAAAGGCCGGATCGATATAATCAGGACCCGCCTTGCCCGGCGCAAGCCGATGACCGGCATCTTTCAGTGCTCGCAACAGGCCAAGCGTAACCGTGGTCTTGCCGGAACCGGAAGCCGGTGCTGCGATCAGAAGGCCGCTCATGCGCCGCTTCCTCGCAAGCTATGTCCTTGCAACGGCGCGCGGATCGGGTCGGTTTCGGCAAACGGGTCCGGCTGCAACGCCCGCCCCGAGAGCGCGCCGAGCCAGTCGAGCGAGGGACGCAGCCGCACGACATCGCCGATCACGACGATTGCTGGTGGCTGGATGCTGGCTGCTTTCATGTCCGCCTCGGCGGCGCCGAGCGTGGTTTCCAATACCCTCTGGCGGTCCGTCGCGGCATCGCAGACGAAAGCCAGCGGCTCTTGGGACGACCTGCCGGCGGCGATCAATTGCGCGGCGATATGGTCCATATGTTTCATCGCCATGTACATGACGATCACTTTCGATCCCTTGGCAATCGCCCGCCAATCGATAGCATCGGGAACCGCACCGGACGAATCGTGGCCCGTCAGAAACGTGACGGCGTGATTGACCTCGCGGTGGGTGACGGGAATACCGGCATAGGCCAGCCCGCCAATGCCGGCGGTGATGCCGGGCACGATGCGGAAGGGCACGCCATGCTCTACCAGCGTCAGCGCCTCCTCGCCGCCGCGCCCGAACACGAAGGGGTCGCCCCCCTTCAGCCGCAGCACCCGCTTGCCTGATTTGGCGAGATCGACCAGCCGCAACGAAATATCGCGCTGCTTGGCCGACGGCTTGCCGCCACGCTTGCCGGCATATTCCAGTTCCGCCGCCGGATTGGCATAGGCTAGGCAGGCCTCGTCGACCAGCGCGTCATGCACGACGACATCGGCCATCGACAGGCCACGCACCGCCAGCAGCGTCAGCAGACCCGGATCTCCGGGACCGGCGCCAGCCAGCCAGACATGGCCGGGCTCCAGCTGCGGCAAAGGCTCGAAAACGTCTTTCATCATGGTCCATGCTCTACTGCATAATCGACCAAACCGAAATCGATTCTGCGCGAAATTTATCAAGCCGCAGGCTATCTTGCCGGAGTGATGTGCAACGTAGCGTCTGGACGCTGGCACCCGGTCATCAGGCACTTTCGTTCGCTGGCAGGAAAACCGGTTTCCACTTTTCTCTGACAAACGCTTGGCTTGCTTTTCGTTTGTCGGACGGGAAAACCGGTTTCCACTTTTCCCTGACAAACTCTATAAGACCTTATGACCGATCCCGAAACGCCGTCCGACCTGCACGACGCCGCTGCCCCGCGCAAGCCAGGCGGCGCGCTGCGCACCGGTTGGACGACCGGCGCCTGCGCTACTGCGGCGACAAAGGCGGCACTGACGGCGCTGCTGACGGGCGAGTTTCCAGATCCTGTCTCGATCCGGCTGCCCGGCGGCCAGGAGCCTGCCTTCGCTCTCGCCCAGGAGGCGCTGAGCAAGGATAAGGCCTCCGCTGGCATCATCAAAGACGCTGGCGACGACCCCGATGTCACCCATGGTGCCACCGTAATCGCGACGGTCCGGCGGCTTGCCGAAGGCTCCGGCATTCGCTTCTTGGCTGGCGATGGCGTTGGCACGGTGACCAAGCCCGGCCTGCCGCTTGCGGTCGGCGAACCCGCCATTAACCCGGTGCCGCGTTCGATGATGACGGCCGAAGTCGAGGCGCTTGCCGTGCTTCACTCCATCGCACCGGACATTGAAATCACCATTTCGATCCCCGGCGGCGAAGAACTGGCGCAAAAGACCTGGAACCCGCGCCTCGGCATTGTCGGCGGCCTCTCCGTGCTCGGCACCACGGGCGTGGTCCACCCGTTTTCCTGCGCCGCCTGGATCCATTCCATCCATCGCGGCATCGACGTCGCACGCGCCATGGGCCTTACCCATGTGCTCGGAGCGACCGGCTCGACCTCGGAACGGACGGCACAGGCGATCTATGGATTGCCGACGGAAGCACTGCTCGATATGGGCGACTTTGCCGGTGGCCTGCTGAAATATCTGCGTCAGCATCCGGTACCACGACTGACGATTGCAGGTGGCTTCGCTAAGATGAGCAAGCTTGCCCAAGGCGCACTCGACCTGCATTCCAGCCGAAGCCAAATCGACAATATCTTCATGGAAACATTGATCTGTAGTGATTTACTCACGAAGGACTTGAGGACTGAAATTCGCTCCGCCAATACCGCGCTTGAAATCCTCGAACGCACAAGGGGCGCCGGCCTCGACATTGCCACGCCAGTTGCCGAGCGTGCACGCCAGACGGCGCTCGCGGTACTGCGTGGCGCCGATATTGTCGTGGATGTCGTTGTCACCGACCGCGCGGGAGCCATCCTTGCCCGGGCGTCCTGATGCGGCTGTCGAAACCATCCTCATTCTCGGCGGCACAGCCGAGGCGGCAAAACTTGCGGCAGCGTTGAGCGAGAAGGGGCAGGCAAGGGTGATCACCGCCCTTGCCGGGCGCACCGACGATCCGGTCTTGCCACCCGGCGAGGTCCGCATCGGCGGCTTCGGCGGCGTAGACGGGCTTGCTGCCTATCTCAAGGCGGAAGATGTCAGCCGCGTGATCGACGCCACTCATCCCTTTGCGCGGCAGATCTCCGAGAATGCGATCGCAGCCTGCGCCAAGGCCCATGTACCTCTCACCGTCCACAGCCGTAAGCCTTGGGAGAAGCAGGCCGACGACATCTGGATCGAAGTCGACAGTCTCGAACAGGCGGTGGCAGCCCTTCCGCCAGGCGCTCACGTGTTCCTAGCGCTGGGCCGCCAGCACATCGATGCTTTTGCACGGCGCCAGGATTGCCGTTTCGTGATCCGCATGGTGGATGCACCAAAGCAGCCCCTACCCTTTGCAGATGCCACGATTGTGCTGGGAAAAGCCTCAGCCGATTGGCAGGAGGAGCGACGCCTGTTTGAGACCTACGGTATCGACCATATCGTGGCGCGCAATTCCGGCGGCGACGCCGGCTATGGCAAGATCATTGCTGCAAGGGAAATGCGCTTGCCCATCGTGATCATTGGCCGTCCTTTCGCAGAGCTTTCTGACGCAGACTGACGCGCTGGCCGTACTCTCTCTGTCAAGCCCGACTTGCGGCCACACGGAGGCCAGCGATAGCTGCGTCTTCAATGTTCGCATGACGGATGCGATCGGGCAGCGCGACGCAATCAGCGCGGCCAGAGGCCGGCCAGTATTCGAGCTTGCAGCCACGCGGTCCGCCCATGCTTTCTTCGATTACGGTAATGTTGCGGCTTGCGAGAAACAGCCGGGCATAATCGAAATTGCGCGCACCGACGTTGTAGAAATTATTGCCGGCCGGGCTAGCACCACCAAAAATGCGGGCTTCCAGCCGGCGTGGATTGGCACCGTATTTGATGAGATCACTGACCAGCGCATCCATCAGCCAGCAGCCATAACGGGCGGCTTCGTAACGATCCATCGTCCGGTTGATCGGCCCGGGCAACACGAAATGGTTCATGCCGCCAAGGCCGATGGCAGGGTCACGAATGCATGCGGCAACGCAGGAACCGAGAACCGTTGAGAGAACCACATTGCGGTCATCCGTGATCACGTGCTCGCCCTGCGCGACCATGATCCGATGAGCGGGTCGAGCCGTCTTCGACGCAACGCCGATATTCCACTCGAAAGACATTTGACGCTACACACCCTGCTTCATGACTTTCTAATAAAAGCATAGATCCATTGCAAAAAATACCATAGATTTAGATGGGGGAAGCTACTTCTGTACCGTTTTGATCCAGACACGGTCAACAGCACCTTAACATGCTGTCTACGGCGACGCTGACCAGACCGCCAGCGCAGACCAAGACACTCATCAAAGCATTGTTTTGATGAGTGTATCGACTGAAACGCATTAAGGGTCTTTGTGTTTTTGGAAGCCTCTGGATTTTTTCCGATTGCTGAAATTCCGGATAACCGCATGGTTAGTCCCGGCGCGCAATCGTTTCAGAGCGAAACACCATATCGGCAGAGGTCAGCGGAGAGTCTGCTAAACGATCCGCTGAGGGCCATACCCGGCAGGCCTCAGCCTTTCCGTCGGTTCTGTCCGCCAACCGCCTGCGGCCAACTCCGACGGAATAAGGGTCAGCTTTCCTGCACCGACACAATCGTGTCATGGATCAATTTCAACACCGCATCTGCGTCGATGTCGGTGCAGATCGTCTGGCTCGGCAGGTTATCCCAATCGCTCGGTCCGAAGCCCATGCTGTCGGGCTTCTGGATGGTCTGGCCATCAGCGATGCCGCCGCAGACGACACGGATCGAGCCTGATCGCGTGGTGAAAAGATCAGGCGCCACCACATAGGCGCAGGCGCAGCTGTCATGCACGACCATGCCGTCAGGCACCCGGCTCTCGTAGAACTTGATGTAGAATTGCGAGAGATCGAATAGCAATTGCGCCCGCCGCCCGGCGGCATCGCGAATATCCGACAGCGCCTGACGCGTCATGACCGTCTTCAACGTTACATCAAGCCCGACGACGACCACCGGCCAGCCTGCCGTAAACACCACGTCTGCGGCTTCGGGATCGCCATGGATATTGGCTTCGGCCGCTGGCGTGACATTGCCGTTGACGTCGAAGGCGCCACCCATGATGACGATATCCTTCACCAGAGAAACGATCTCAGGATCTTCCTTCAAAGCATTGGCAAGATTCGTCATTCGCCCAACTGCGACAATGCGCACTTCGCCCGGATTGGCCCTTATCGTCTCGACGATGAAGCGGTGAGCCGGGCGCGGGTCGAGCGGCACGTCGATGGTATCGGGCACGCCGATATTGCCCAGCCCGTCATCGCCATGGATGAAGGTCGGCGGGGCATGGGTGACGCGGTGGGGAATGAAGGTCTCGCCCGCGCCCTTGGCGACGGGTGCTTCGATTTTCCATTCCTGCTTCAGGTAGAGCGCATTGCGGGTCGTCGTCTCGATCGTTGCATTGCCGAATACGGTGGTGATGCCCAGCAGATCGACATCCTTGCTATGGTGCAGGAACAACAGCGCCATCGCGTCATCGACGCCGGGGTCCGTATCGAAAATAACCTTATGCATGGCCTGACCTCTTTTTCGTTTGAACACGAGCATAGCCAGCTGCAACGGTGCCGCAACCGGCCACTGCGTTAGGCCGACTTATTTTTCTTGCCGACATTGCGCAGCACGTGGGAAAATTCGGCATTGTAGAGATCGCTGTCGCGAAACGCGACGTCGCCGAACACCTTGCCGACCATGATCAGCGCCGTGCGAGTGATCTTTGCCTTGCGCACTTCCTCGGCCATGTCCTTCAGCGTCGTGCGGATAAACAGCTCGTCCGGCCAGGTGGCACGATAGGCGATCACCACAGGGCAATCCTCGCCGTAATAAGGCACCAGCGTTTCGCGGATATGGTTGAGGTTGCGGATCGACAGGTGGATAGCCAGTGTGGCGCGGGATTTGCCCAAAATCTCCAGCGTCTCGAATTCCGGCATGGACGAGGCCTTCATCTCCGTGCGGGTGATGATCACGGTCTGGGCCACCTCGGGCAGGGTCAGCTCGGTCTTCAGCCTGGCGGCGGCAGCCGCAAAAGCCGGCACGCCAGGCACGACGTCATAGGGAATGTCGAGCGCATCGAGCCTGCGCATCTGCTCGGCAATGGCGCCATAAATAGCGGGATCTCCAGAATGGACGCGGGCCACATCCTGGCCGCGTTCATGGGCTGCGGCGATCTCAGCGATGATGTCGTCGAGATGCATGGGCGCGGTATCCTTGACCAAGGCATCCGCAGGCGTGGCCTTCACGATTTCTTCCGGTACCAATGATCCCGCATAGAGGCAGACGGGGCAGCGCTCGATCAGCCGCAGCCCGCGCACGGTGATCAGGTCTGGCGCGCCGGGACCGGCGCCGATGAAATAAACGGTCATGTCATGCCTCTTTCTGCATCGCCGTGCCGGCCTTGCCGGAATAGCCGCGCGGCGTATAAACCCAGGTCTTGCCGTCGCCGGTCTTCACGCTGCGGCTCTCGGACGAGCCGACGACGACGACAGTCAGCATGTCCACGTCATCGACATCGAGACCACCAAGCGGCACCACCCGCACCAACTCGCCGGGACGGCCAAGATTGGTCGCAAGAATGACCGGCGTATCGGCGGGCCGATAAGTCAGCAATTGATCGCGGGCATAGGCAAGCTGGGTGCGTCGCTTCATCGAGACCGGATTGTAGAAGGCGATAACGAAATCACCCTCACCCGCCGCCTTCACCCGGCGCTGGATATGCTCCCAGGGGGTCAGCAGATCAGACAGCGAGATAGTGCAGAAATCATGCCCGAGCGGCGCACCGATCCGGGCAGCAGCAGCCTGCAGCGCCGAAATGCCCGGCGAGACCTGCACGGCAATGCGGCTCGCCGCATCGCTGACGCCGCATTTGTCCAGGAGTTCGAAGACCAGAGTCGCCATGGCATAGATGCCAGCATCGCCGGAGCAGACCAGCGCCACCGTCTTGCCCTCGCCCGCCAGTTCCATCGCATGCACGACGCGGGCCTCTTCCTTGCCAAGGTCGAAATCGTGGCGGGTCTTTCCAGCAGCCAGCGGTCCGAGCAGGTCGAGATAGAGCGAATAGCCCACAAGATCGCTTGAGCTCTCCACCATCCGTGACACTTCAGGCGAGCGCCAGGCCTCCGATCCCGGCCCGATGCCGACCACGAACAGCGTGCCGCGGGCACGTCCGACGGTCTCCGACTGGACAACACCAGTGGCACGGCCGATAGCGGCGGTGGCGCCCTTCGATTTGATCTTAGGGAGCAACAAACTTCCATGGCCTCCGACCGCCGCAAACGCCGCCCCCTCGGCAACGCCGTGGCAGCCGACTTCGGCAAAAACGATCTCGGATGGGTTCTGAAGGCGCGGGCTTTCCTGCTCCAGCCGTTCTGCCGTGAAGAACCGGGCCGGCACGCCGAAATGCGCCGCCACCGCATGGATCGCCGTCTCATCTGCCTTCAGATCGATGGAGGCGATGGCGGCAAGGCTCAGTGGGGAGACATTGGCCTGTTCCAGCGCTTGCGTCGCAAGCGCAATCGCCTCCTGCGCCGAGGCATGCCGCTCGCAGCCCATGCCCAGCACCAGGGTGCGAGGGTAGTAGATAAGTTCCAAATCCTGCGGCGCTTTCGGCTGCTCGGTAACGGTGATCGTCACGGCTCCATCATCGGCAAAAGGCAGCCGGGAGGATGTGAGCCAGCCCGCCTCACCCTGCAGCCGCACAGACGCGCCAGCCACCAGTTCCGCCATCACGGCCTTGGCCGACTGCGGATTGGCAAGCACATAACCCTCCGGCGGCGCATCCAGCGCCATGCCGAAGCGCAGATCGCCGGCGGTGGTGATCGCCGCATAACCATTCAGCACCTGCGCCACCCGCCGCGCCAGATCATTGGCACCGTGATGCCCGCCCAGCAGCGGCACGACCGTCGCGCCATCTTCCGACAGGCTCAGCACCGGCGGTTCCGTCTGCTTGTCGGCAAGGCATGGCGCCAACAGCCGGATCAGCGCGCCCGAAGCCATGACGGCAATGATCGGCCTTCCAGCTTCAAACAATTTACGAACGTGGCTCTTCACATCGGAAAAGCCAATATCCGCGCCCTCGACGCGCGGCGTCGCGCCGTGGATTTCGGCTCCCAGCGCCTCGGCCAACCGGCGGGCCAGCGGCAGGGCGGAGGGCATCAGCAGCACGATGGCGGGTTTGGGCACAACACTCATTGCGGTCTTTCACTAGATTTGGGCGGCTGATTGGGACGAATGACTGGCATGCGCCCAGCCTTCCTGGCCCTTGTAGATCAGGATCATCGAGAAATACGGGGCGACATCTTCAGCGACGGCATTGAGCGGCAGAACGCGCTGATTGGACAGCGAAACCCGCTCGACATAGCCGGCGGCAGAGGTGAGACCAAGTGATGCGATCAGGGCGCGGATACGCGAAAAATGCCGGCCGAGCTTGATGATCGCAACCGCATCCGCCGCCGCGATCCGCGCCGATAGCGCCTCATCGTCCAGCGGGCCGGGCAGCACGGTCAGCACGTCATTGCGCGCCGCCAAGGGTCGACCATAAGCAGCCGCCGCCGCCATCATAGAGGAGACGCCTGGCACGACTTCAGTCTCATAGCGCCCGGCCAGCCGCGCAAACAGATACATGAAGGAGCCGTAGAAAAAGGGATCGCCCTCACAGAGCACGGCAACATCCGATCCCACATCGAGATGATGCGACAGCGTCACGGCAGCGGCGTCATAGATATCCTGCGCCGGAAAGCGTTCGACCCGCATCGGCACGATCATGGGCACTTCCAGCTGATCCGCCCGCAGAAAGGGACCGGCGATCTGTCGGGCAAAGCTCGGCCCGGTATCGGGCGCGGGATAGGCGATGACCGGTGCCGAGGTCAGGATGCGATGCGCCTTGAGCGTGATGAGTTCGGGATCGCCGGGGCCGAGCCCCAAACCGTAGAGCTTACCGGTCATTTCACCACACTCCAGATCGTGACGGGCATCAGCGATTTCCAGCCGCAGAACCGGCCGACGGGTGCGGCTCGCGACACCGAGATCCGGCTCATTTCGCCGCCATGTTGGCCCCGCAGAGTAATCAAAGCCGCCTCGCCTTCCAGCGTCACGGCATTGGCGACCAGTCGCCCGCCTGGCTTCAGCGCCTGCCAGCAGGTCTCGAACAGGCCATCGGTCGTGACGCCACCGCCGATGAAGATCGCGTCCGGGCTTTCCAAGCCGTCAAGGGCGGCGGGCGCGGTTCCCTCGACAAGCTCAAGATCCGGCACGCCAAGCGTCTCGGCATTGGCGCGGATCATCGCCACCCGCTCCGGCTTCGGCTCTATGGCAATTGCCCGCGTGCCCATGCCTGTCCGCAACCATTCGATGGCGACCGACCCACAGCCGGCTCCGACATCCCAGAGCAGCGCGTTGGGAAACGGTGCGAGAAAAGCCAGCGTCGCCGCCCGCACCTCACGTTTGGTCAATTGCCCATCGTGGCGGAAGGCATCGTCCGGCAGGCCCGGCACCGGCGAAAGAACAGGCCCAGACGCGGCGCAATCGATGGCGAGCGTGTTAAAATCGGCAAGCACGGGTGCCTCGGCCAGCAACGCATCCGCAGTCAGATGCACGGCCCGCTCCTGGTTCCCGCCCATATGTTCCAGCACATGCAGCATGGATGCGCCGAAGCCGCGCTTTACCAGGAGATCGGCAGCCTCGAACACCGTTCCGGCATTCGAGGTCAAAGCGATGATGCGCGCACCAGGCAGCACGTGCCTGACGAGATAGGCCAGCGGCCGGCCATGCAGCGAGATCTGTGCGACACTCTGCAACGGCCAGCCCAGCCGGGCGGCGGCAAGCGAAAAGGCAGACGGAGCCGGCAGGATCCGCATCTCCTCGCTGGGCAGATAGCGCCGCAAGGTGGCGCCGATGCCGTAATGCATGGGATCACCGGTCGCCAGCACCACAACAGGCGTGCCGCGCAGCTGCAAAAGCTGTTCCAGCGTTTCGCGAAAGCCTGCACCCCAGGTGAGGATGCGCCGGACATTGGGAGTGGCATCGGCCACCGCATGTTCCAAACGCTCACCCAGCAAAAGCACCTCGGCCGTCTGCAGATGTGCCAGTTGCAGCGGGGTCAGGCTTTGAAGTCCGTCATCGCCAATGCCGATCAAGGTCAGCCAAGGTTTCGGAAGTGACTCAGTCATTGCCGCCGAGTCCTCCGGCCAGCGCATTGACAGCGGCAGAGGCCATGGCAGAACCACCCCGTCGGCCCTTGACCGCAATGAAGGGAATGCCCCTGTTATTGGCGATCAGTTCCGCCTTGCTTTCGGCAGCGCCGACGAAACCGACGGGAAAGCCGAGGATAAGCGCCGGTTTCGGCGCACCCTGATCGATGAGTTCCAGCAGGTGATAGAGCGCTGTCGGCGCATTGCCGATGGCAACCACTGCCCCTTCCAACTGGCCGGTCCAGAGATTGACCTGCGCTGCCGACCGGGTCGTGCGGCTCCAGGCGGCGAGCGGTCGCACGCGCACGTCATTGAGCAGGCAGACAGTCTCGTTTTCAGCCGGCAGCAGCCGCTTGATGATCCCGTGCCGCACCATCTCGGCATCGCAAAGCACGGGAGCACCCACCGCAAGTGCTGCTGCCCCGGCCTCGAAGGCGCCCTCGGAAAACACGATATCTTCGGCAAGATCGACCATGCCGCAGGCATGGATCAGTCGAACCACGAGCGGCTGCATGACAGCCGGAAAGCGATCGAGATCGGCCTCGCGCCTGATGGTCTCGAAGGATTGGCGATAGATCTCCGCGGGGTCTCTGACATAGCTGAGACCGACGGCGACAGGAGCATCTTCCGCAACGTCAGGCAGCTCCTGTTGCGGTAGCTCGTCGACCGCCACATCCAAATCGGCATGGCCAATGCCAAGAATCCAGCCTTCTTCATGTACCGTCATGGCGATCTCCTCATCCGACAGCCCCGCCGGACGGCCAAAGAGCGTACCAAAGCGTCCGGCCGCATTGAAGCCGGCAAAGCTTTCAGCGACCCGTCGCACCTGCGCCGCGTCCTTGACATCTGCACCGTCTCGCGGGAGCGAAAATAACGACGGATAGATTTCCGCCAGCACAACCGATCGCTCGAGGATGTCATCGTAGCCGGTTTCGAACGGCCAGACGGCAATCCGGTCACGCTCAGCATGGCTATCGAGAAAGCGCGACAGCCGGGCAATACCAAGCAAGCTCTGGCTGCCGACCGAGCCGGCATAGGCCAGTTGCCAGACTGATTTCGCACCCTTGGCATAGCGCTCTGACGTCCGCATCGTCAGCGGCTTCTCCACCGGCACCAGGGGGCGGGTGGCCGGCAGCCCTTCGATATCAAGCCCTTGCGGCCGGCCCCAAAAGCGTGCGCCGTCGGCGAAATACGTGCTGTTCCAATGGCCGGCGAGCGCAAACCGGTTATTGGCATTGTCGGCGGCGTCTTCTACTTCAGCAGCGATCTTGCGCCAAAGGCTCTGCCAGTCAGCAGACCCCGTCAGCCGCTCCGCCGTGCCTTGCGGATAGCCGAAGGCAAAATCGAACCCGGCCAGCAGCCTCTTGCCGTCGGCCAGCGCTGCATCGACCACTTGGGCGAACCGCGCCATGAAGGTCGCCCGGGTCGGAAAATTCTCCAGCCACAGCTCGACCGCTCCCGCCTCGCCGCAGTCGACAAGGCAGGCCCAGATGGAGTTCTTTCCCGTCACCGGCTTGGCTGCGCCCGACCAATCGACGACAAGGATGCGGTCGAACAGGGGCATTCAGCTCTTCTTCATCGACTTCGGCCCCAGCGGATGATCCGCATGCGGGTATGGGGCGTGGGTGTGGCTGTGGTTATGATCGTGCTGGTGATCATGCCCGTGGCTATGGCTATGGCCATGATCATGTCCGTGATCGTGATGGCTGTGATCGTGATGCGCGTGATCATGGTCATGATGATGACCGCAGCCGCAATCGGGACCATGCTCGTGGGCGGCAGCCCTACCACTCGAAGGCGCATTCATCACCGCCTCCAGCTCCGCATCCGGGCTGGCATTCAGGAGATGCCCATATTTGCCGCCAAGTGTGGTTGAGGCGGAGTAGTCGAAAGCGGGTTCCAGTGGCGCCGGATCGGCATGGCTATGCACCGGCGTCCAGGGCAGGCCATGCTCACGACAGAAATCCGGATCGCGGCAGGAGGCATCGCAATCGCCCTGGCAGGGACAGTTTTCCAGCCCGCCACCGATGCCCTCGACATGATGGTGGTGGCTTTCCTGGGGACGGCCGATATCGGCCTCGAAGCCAAGCACCTGCTCGCGATATTTGCACATCTGACAGTTCATCACGGCCGCACCTTCGAGGATTTCGCGCACGCGATCCTGGAAGGCGTCGAGCACCAGCGGGTGATCGTTGAGATAGCTGGCCTTGACGAACTGGATCTCGGGATGGCGCGCCGCCACCTCGTCGGTATAGCTGTAGATCCGCTTCACCAGCACGCCTGTAAACAGGAAATAGGGGAAGACGACGATGCGCTTGTAGCCGAGCTTGGCGGCATGGGTCAGGCCGGGCTCCACCAGCGGAAAAGTCACGCCGGAATAACAGGTCTCGCCCCAGCCGAAACCCATGCCTTCCCACAGCATGCGCATGACCTTGGTGGCATTGGAATTGGCATCGGGATCGGACGAGCCGCGCCCGACCACCATCAGCAGCGTCTCGTGCTTGTCGACGAAGCCCAGCCGCTCATTGGCCTCATCCACCGCCGCCTGGATGCGGTCACCGGCGGCGCGGATCATCTTGAGGTCGATGCCAAGCTCGCGGCCGTAATTGATCACCATGCCAGGGTTCTGCGCCTGGTAGGTGTTGAGAACCGAGGGAATGTCGTTCTTGGCATGGCCGGCGGCAAACAACATGCCCGGCACGGCGAGAACCCGCGTCACACCCTGCGCCTTCAGCGCATCGAGACCGGCGGCGATGACGGGATTGCAGAATTCGAGATAGCCGTATTCCACGGGCATGTCGGGATTGCGGGCCTTCAGCCCTTCGGCGATGACGGCGAATTCCCGCGCCGCATTCTGATTGCGGCTACCGTGACCGCAGACCATGATTCCGAGTTTTTCCGCCATGACATAAGGCTCCCTGCTTCGTTTCGCTTATGTACGAAGCGCCGGAGCCACCGGTTTTGCCGGTCGCTCCAATGGCCTTTGGGACAGCTCCGGAATTGGCCCCCTGCTTGGGTCGGCCGCACCGGACGATTCCAGCCTGTCGAACAGGCGCCGTCGCACATCATGATGGGAGGAATAGCGAAGCACCGGTGCCGGGTCAAACCGCAATTAACCTCAGATCTTCAGAGTGCACCGGTTGTTTGCCTGCTGATTTTCCCAATCACCTGCTTTTCCGGCTTACGAAAGCGACCGGATCGGCGTAAGGAGGCGACAAGCCCACCTTCCGCCGGATCCCCCATTCATGACCGATATTGCCCTTCAGGCCCTGATCTTCCTGTTTTTTGCCGCCTTCGTCGCCGGCTTCATCGATTCAATCGCCGGCGGCGGCGGGTTGATCACCATTCCAGCCATGCTGATTGCCGGCATTCCACCGCTGGAAACGCTCGGCACCAACAAGCTGCAGGGCATGTTCGGCTCGGCCTCGGCAACCATCGCCTATGCGCGCAAGGGTCATGTCAATCTCAGGAAACAATTGCCGATGGCTCTGATGGCGCTGATTGGCAGCATGTTCGGCGCCGTCATTGCCACCCATGTCCCCGGCGATGTGCTGAAAGCGGCGATGCCGATCCTGCTGATCGCCATTGCCGCCTATTTCGCGCTGAAGCCTGATATGTCCGACATAGACACCCACCAGCGGCTCACGCCTTTCGTCTTCGGTCTTACCTTCGCGCCGCTGGTCGGGCTTTATGACGGCGTCTTCGGCCCCGGTGCCGGCTCCTTCTACATGCTCGCCTTCGTCTCCATGGCCGGCTTCGGCCTGCTGAAGGCGACGGCCCACACCAAGCTGTTGAATTTCGGCTCGAATGTCGGCGCCTTCGCCGTCTTCCTGTTCAACGGCGTGATCCTCTGGAAGCTCGGCATCGTCATGGGCATCGGCCAGTTTCTCGGTGCCCAGACCGGATCGCGTGTGGCGATGCGCATCGGCGCGCGCGTCATCAAACCACTGCTGATCGTTACCTGCCTCAGCCTCGCCGGTAAGCTGTTGCTCGATCCGACCAACCCGATCCGGGTCTGGATCGGGTTTTGATCACAACTCCCGTCAGGCCGAGAGACGCTCGGCCCTGATATCCATGGACACCTTGCCGCTTTGGCCGTCGAAGCGCAGTTGCCGTTCATAGGCGGGATGCTGGGCGAGGATTTCCCGGTCGAAGGGCGTCAGGCGATAGCCGAGATCCTCAAGGAAGGCCACCGTCTGCCTGCCCTTTTCCCGATACCACTCGAAAGGCCAGAGTTCGAAGACAATAGGCGGGAAATTGTTGCGTCTCAATGTCTCGACGGCACCTTGGAAAAACTCCAGTTCCCAGCCTTCGATATCCACCTTGATGAAGCGAACATTTTCGAACAGTTCCAGGCTGTCCAACGGGATTTTTCGTACCTTGTAATTGCCGTAGCGACCGTCCACGACGTTCTTGATGTTGATGCCTTTCTCCGCATCAGCAAAGATCCGTTCGCGAAAGGCGGGATCGACAGAGAGGCCGCCAATGTTCTGGCTGCTGGAAAAATCCAGCTCCGGGATTTCGATCATGCCGTGGTCATCGCCCAGGGCGACGTTGTGGGCAAAGACGTTGCCGAGGCTGTTTACGATCACATTGGCGCAGAGCTGCTGAAACACGATCCGCTGCGGCTCAAAGGAGTAGACGCGGCCGCCTGATGCGTCCAGATGGCGCGCAACCGGCAAGGCAAACGTACCGAGATTGGCGCCGGCATCAATGACGATGGCATTCTCAGTCTCTGTGGTCAGGTAGCGGCAGAGGGTGATTTCCGTCTTACCCCATTGCTCGCCGCTGCGAATGACGTTCGAAATGTGATCGCGGCAATGGAAAAGCAAATAATCGAACGTCTCCGTTCGCACCATATCGACACGTGGCAGCATGATTGCGCATCCTTCTGAGTGTCTCAGGATTGCACCATGCATCATCGACAGACGGGCGAGGCAGGTCTTTATCGTGCCTCTATGATTCCCGAATATGATGAATCAAACATTTCTTTACAAGCAGATTCTCATGAAAGTTGCGATGATGCCTTGCCGGCGCAACCGTTGAGGCCTTACTCAAAACACCGCCATCACGATGGTGCCACTGGCAATCAGGGCCACTGCCAGCCAATGCACAAGCGAGACCTTCTCGCCAAGAAAAATCACGCCTGATATCACCACCAGTACGATGGAAAATTTGTCGACTGGTGCGACCTGCGAGGCATTGCCGAGCTTCAGTGCCCGGTAATAAGCGAGCCAGGAGGCGCCGGTGGCAAGGCCGGAGAGACCGAGGAAAATCCAGGTCTTGGCGCTGATGGTTCCCGGTGACTGCCATTGACCGGTCGCGGTAACGATGCCGGCCAGCATGACGATGATGACCACTGTGCGGATAAGAGTAGCGAGATCCGAATTGACGCCAGCGACGCCGATCTTGCCGAAGATCGCCGTCAGCGCCGCAAAGCCGGCCGAGAGCAGCGCCCAGAAAAGCCAGCTCTGTGCCATCTCAAAATTCCACGCCGATCTGCGCCTTGATGCCGGAGCGGAACGGATGCTTGATCAGCTCCATTTCAGTGACCAGATCGGCAAGCTCGATCAGCTCGTCCTTGGCGTTGCGGCCGGTCAAAACGACATGGGTCATGGCAGGCTTTTCCTCGGCGAGGAAGGTCAGCACATCGGCAAGCTCGATATAATCATAGCGAATGGCGATGTTGATTTCGTCGAGCAAAACCATGGTATTGGCGGGGTCGCGAATAAGCTCCTTTGCCTTTTCCCAGGCGGCCTTGGCCATCGCCATGTCGCGCGCCTTGTCCTGGGTTTCCCAGGTAAAGCCCTCGCCCATCGTGTGAAATTCGCAGAGATCGGAGAAATGCCGCAGGATAAGATCGCGCTCGCCTGTTGACATCGCGCCCTTGATGAACTGCACAACGGCGCATTTGCGGCCATGGGCGATGTGACGGAAGATCATCCCGAAGGCGGCGGAAGACTTGCCCTTGCCTTTGCCGGTATGGACGATGATCAGGCCTTTCTCGCCGGTCTTGGTCGCCATGATCTTGTCGCGGGCAGCCTTCTTCTTGGCCATCTTCTCGGCATGGCGGGCAAGATCCTCAGGCGAGGCTGACATGGTGGCGTCCTGGCTTGGCTCGGTCATGGTCTGCTAGTCTCCGGTTCGCTCTGTTGCGAGAGCTGCGACAAATCATATCTCGCCGAATTGCTGCGCGGCGTCCAGAGCCCACGTGCGATGGCCTCCAACAGCCGCTCAGCCATTTCCTTCAGCGCATCGGGGTTCTTCTCGTCCATGAAGGCCCGCACCCGCTCATCGGCGATGAAGGCGCGGTAGACAGCCTCGAAATGCGGCTGGCGCACCGCACCTGTCGTGGCCGCAAAGGCGAAGAGATAATCAACCGTCGCCGCGATCTCGAAAGCGCCCTTGTAGCCATGCCGCATGACGCCGTCGATCCATTTCGGATTGACGACCCGCGCCCGCACCACCCGGCCGATTTCCTCCTCCAGCGTGCGGATAACAGGCCGCTCCGGCCGGGAATGATCGTTGTGATAGACAGTCGGGCGCTTGCCCGACACCTGCTCCACAGCCGCCGTCATGCCACCTTCGAATTGGTAGTAATCGTCACTGTCGAGCAAATCATGCTCGCGATTGTCCTGGTTCTGCACCACCGCCTGCACGCTGCGCAACCGCTCTTCAAACAGGCCGCGCTCTGCCTTGCCCTCTTCGCCAGCGCCGTAGGCGTAGCCGCCCCAGACCAGATAGGCTTCGGCGAGATCTCCGCGCCTTTCCCAGCCCTTCTCATCGATCAAGGCTTGCAAACCAGCACCGTATGCGCCCGGTTTCGAGCCGAACACGCGGTAGCCGGCCCGGCGGCTCGCCGTCCTGGCATCCAGTCCCTGCGCCTGAAAACCAAGCGTCTCGGTCTTGATCCTTGCTGCAATCGAATTGTCAGCCGCATCTTCGTCAAGCGCGCCAACGGCGCGCACGGCCTTGTCGAACAGCGCGATCTGATCGGGAAACGCATCGCGGAAAAAGCCCGAGATCCGCAGGGTCACATCGACGCGCGGCCGCCCGAGCTTGGCTGGCGGAATGATCTCATAGCCGGTCACCCGCCGCGACGAGGCATCCCAGAGCGGCTTGACGCCGATCAGCGCCAGCGCCTGGGCGATATCGTCGCCGCCCGTGCGCATATTGCTGGTGCCCCAGGCGGTGATACCAAAGGATACCGGCCAGTCGCCATGGTCCTGCACATAGCGGGCAATCAGCAATTCCGCGGATTTCTGCCCCAGTTCGTAAGCCGCAGGCGTCGGTACGGCGCGGCTGTCGACTGAATAAAAATTGCGGCCCGTTGGCAGCACGTCCGGCCGGCCCCGCGTCGGCGCGCCGGATGGACCTGGCGCAACGAACCGGCCCTCGAGCCCGCGCAACAAGCCGGCGATTTCGGCCGGTCCGGATTTTTGCACGCTCGGCTTGAGCTTCATTTCGATCTGGTCGAGCACGACTTTCGTTCTCGCCCAATCCACCGGACAGGTTTCCTCTCCAGACACCAGCCTTGCTGCGAGCAGCTCGATCCGCTCCACAGTGTCACCTACCGTGCGCCATGGAGCCTCTATGACCGCGTGCAGAATGGCGGGTTTGGCGCCGGTCCATGGGCTGGCGAAATCGCAATCGAGCGGATCGAATGGCTTAGCATTCACGAGCTTTTCGTCGCCATTCAAACCGCCCAACCCCGCATCCGCAGCAATCGCCCGCTGCAAACTGGCGTCTCCGCCCTGCCCTTGGCCTCGCGGCACCCGCGCCAGGGCGACGGTCAGATCTGTCAACAGCCGACCCTCCGGCGCCTGTCCAAAAATATGCAAGCCGTCGCGGATCTGCATTTCCTTGAGATCGCAGAGATAGGCGTCGAGTTTCGTGAGCTTGACCTCGTCTACCTCGCCCGTCTCGATTCCCGCATCGGCGTCGAGGCCAATATCGGCGACGAGATCCATGATCTGAGTTTTCAGCAGCGCTACCCGGCGCGGATCGCCGCCCTGGGCCTGGTAATATTCGTCGACCAGTGCCTCCAGATCCTTCAGCGGCCCATAGGTTTCAGCCCGCGTCAGCGGCGGCGTCAGATGGTCGATGATGACCGCACTCGCGCGGCGCTTGGCCTGGGTGCCCTCGCCGGGATCGTTGACGATGAAGGGATAGAGATGCGGCAGGGGGCCGAGCGCTGCCTCCGGGTAACAGTCTTCGCTGAGCGCGAGTGCCTTGCCGGGCAACCATTCGAGATTGCCATGCTTGCCCATGTGGATCACGGCATCGATGCCGAATGTCTGGCGCAGATAAGCGTAGAAAGCGAAATAGCCATGCGGCGGCACCAGATCCGGCGAATGATAGCTGTCCTTCGGATCGATATTATAGCCTCGCGCCGGCTGGATGCCGACCATGACCCTGCCGAAGCGCATCAGCGGCAGCGCAAAGCCGTCGTCAGTGAAGAAGGGATCGGCCTGCGGCTCTCCCCAGCGCGCCGTGACCTCGGCGCGGATCTTACCCGGCAGGCCTTCGAAGAAGCCGGCGTAATCGGCAAGCATCAAGCGCTCACGCACGATCCGGCCGCGCACCGCCGCATTGGTGACGCCATCCATCAGCAACTGCATCAGAGCGTCACTGTCATCAGGAAGATCCCCGATATCATAGCCCGTATCGCGTAAGGCCCGCAGCACATTCAAGCTGGCCGCCGGCGTATCGAGGCCGACGCCATTGCCGAGCCGTCCATCGCGGTTGGGGTAATTGGCCATGACCAGCGCCACCCGACGCTCGGAGGTCGGCAGCTGCCGCAGCCGCGCCCAGCGGGCGGCAAGCTTGGCGACAAAGGCCATGCGGCCTGGATCGGGCGCGTGTGAGACCAGCGTCGCCTCGACGGTGGCATCGTAGCGCGCGGCTGATTTGAAGGACACGGCCCGGGTCAGCACCCGCCCATCCACCTCAGGCAGCGCAACATTCATGGCGAGGTCGCGCCCATTCAGCCCTTGCGTCGATGCTTCCCACACCGTGCGCGACGACGAGGAAAACAGCGCCTGCAGCACGACGGCCCCTTGCTCGTCCAGCACGGTCGAGGGCGCCTCGGCACCGGGTACGGAAACGGCAAAGCCTGTCGTGTTGACCACGACATCAGGCGCGACCTCGGCGAAGATCGCCCTCAACGTCTCGACACAGACCGCATCCTTGAGACTGGCGACGAAGACCGGGAGAACCCGCAAGCCTTCCGCCTGCAAGGCCTCAACCATCGCCTCCACCGGCGCGGTTTCGCCTGACTGCACCAAAGCCCGGTAGAAGCAGAGGGCTACAACAGGTTCACTGCCTGACAGCCCCGGCCAGTCCTCCAACGCAATAGCGCCACGCCCCGGCCACCACAGCCCGGCTTTCAGCAGCGGTGCCGCCGCCTGCGGCTTTGGCCTGTCGCTGATCAAGGCCTCGGCATAACCGATGAAATGGCCGGTATTGCTGTCCCCGCCTTCGGTCAGATAGGCAAACAGCGCCGACATATCCTCGGCATCAAGCGTCGAAAAGCCGTCGAGCCCGGCATCCGGTTTGTCGTCGCCAGGCAGAACGGCGATCTGCGCACCGTGTCGGCGGGCGCAGGCATGCAGCGCCTCCAGCGCATAGTGGAAATAGCTGGCGCCACCCAGCGCCCTGACCACGATCAACCGGGCATGGCGGGCGGTGCGCTCGATGTAAGTGTCGACCGACATCGGATGCTTGAGCGCCATCAGGCTCGCCAGCCGCCAGCGGCTCCCCCCTGCCGTCCGCGCCAAGCCACCGGCAACGGCCGAAAGCTCGGTGTCAGCGGCAGACAGGAACAGGATGTCGCCCGGCGTCTGACCGAGATCGACAGCCTCGTCCGGATCGCCGATCGCGCCTTGCTGGGCCAGCAGCAGATGCATCGACTCAGGCTGCCTTTCGGATGGCGTCGGCAATTGCCGTCTGGTCGATATCGTGCAGGCCGATTACCACCAGCCGTGTGCCGCGCGCCTCGCCAGAGGTCCAGGGGCGGTCGTAATGATGATCGATGCGGCTGCCGACGGCCTGCACCACCAGCCGCATCGGCTTGCCAGGCACATCGATAAAGCCTTTCAGCCGCAGCACATCATGGGCTTCGATCACATCCTTCAAGCGGTCGACGAACAGGCCGGGATCGCGCACCTCAGGCAGATCGACAACGAAACTGTCGAATTCGTCGTGGTCGTGATGATGGTCATGCGCCTCGCCGCTGGCATGTAGCGCCTCATGCTCCAGCTCGTGATGGCTCTTGCGGTTGTCGATATCGGCCTCCGAGCCGGCACCGATGCCGAGCAGCACCATCACAGGCACCTCGCCATTTTTCGCCTCGATCAAGGCGGGCTTGCGCGAAAGCCGTGCCGAGACGTCAGAGCGAACGGACGCGAGACCATCGGCATCGAGAAGATCGGTCTTGTTGAGTACGATCAGATCGGCGCAGGTCAGCTGATCCTCGAACAGTTCCTCAATCGGGCTTTCGTGATCGAGACTGTCATCGGCGGCGCGCTGGGCATCGATCCGGTCGTGATCGTCAGCAAAACGGCCGGCGGCAACGGCGGCGCTATCGACGACGGTCACCACGCCGTCAACAGTAACGCGGGTGCGAATGTCGGGCCAATTGAAGGCCGCGACCAGCGGCTGCGGCAAGGCAAGGCCTGAGGTTTCGATGACGATATGGTTGGGCAACACGTCCCGCGCCAGCAGCTTCTGCATGGTCGGCACGAAATCGTCGGCGACGGTGCAGCAGATGCAGCCATTGGTCAGCTCGATAATGTCGTCTTCGGTGCAGTTTTCCGCGCCGCAGCCCTTCAGCACCTCGCCATCGACGCCGAGATCGCCGAATTCGTTGATGATCAGCGCGATCTTTTTGCCACCGGCATTCATCAGCATGTTGCGGATGATCGTCGTCTTGCCGGCACCGAGAAAGCCGGTGATCACAGTCACCGGGATTTTTTGCAGGAGCATGGGTCTTAGCCTTTCATTTTCAGGGGCAGACCGGCGGCAACGAAATAGACTTCGTCGGCGCTGGCCGCAATCGATTGGTGCAGCCGTCCGGCATGGTCGCGGAATTCCCGCGCCATCCGGTTCTCAGGCACGATGCCGAGGCCAACTTCATTGGAAACGAGGACGACGGAAGCCTTGAGTTGCGGCAAAAGCCCGGCCAGCGCTTGCGCCTCGCCGGCCATATCGCGGCCCTCTTCCATCATCAGATTGGTCACCCACAGCGTCAGGCAATCGACGAGAACAATGCGGCCGGCCGCATCGATCTGGCGCAACCGCTCGACCAGCGCGAGCGGCTCCTCATGGGTCTGCCAGAGTGGCCCGCGATCATGCTTGTGCTGCTCGATACGGGCGCGCATCTCGTCATCCCACGCCCGGCCGGTCGCCACGTAATGGCGCTCCAGCCCGCTGAAGGTGCAAAGCCCTTCGGCAAAGCGGGATTTGCCTGAGCGCGCGCCCCCGAGAACGAAGACGCGCTTCGATGTCTGTTCAGTCATCGGTCAGCGCCCATCCGCAGGTGCGTAAAGACCGCCGGAGCGCGGCGCGAAAGCTGGCCAGCCGGGATCGCCTGCCTTGGCCTGCGGCAAGGGCTGGGATCTGAGATCGGGACGCGGCGTGGCAACCGACCCACCGAAGGTGGAATAGGTCGCTGTCGGCTCATGCGTCGGCAACTCCGCCGCCGGACGTGACTGCGGATCGATAGAATGATGATTGGAAAAGGGCAGTATAGCAAAGACCAGCGCCGCCAGAACCAGCAGCACGAAGGAAGCGATCACGCTACGCGAGGACGTGCTCCGAAATGAAGACGCCATCGTCATGACCACTCTCCCGCGATCGGAGAGTTTAGATCGAGCGGCAAATACGCCGCCAAGCGGCGCCGGACCGGCCCGCTGGTAATCTGTTGCGCCACGACAACCTCCGTGCTGGCGTCGGGATCTCTCCCAGTTGGGCTTTCGCCCGTCACGGACGGCAGGTCTCCTGGCTCACAGCGTCGAGCCGGCCTTGATCTGGCCGGCTTGCGGATTTCCCTCACCTTCCCGAAGGTCTTGGCGAAAACGAAAAGGCGGACGATTCGTAGATAAAGAGGCGTCCAACCCCGGCAGATCGTTTCACCACTTCAGTGGCTTTTCCGGCCTGTCGAGCCCCGCACCGTCCGCACCACGCGGCCTGTCATGCCAAGGCTTTTTCAAGCCGGATGGAAAACCCTCGCTGTTCTACAGTCGCGGGGTCGGCTGCGTTTGGTCTGCCCTGTCTGGGTCCAGGCCTTCGCATTCCCTTTTGCTTTTCAGCCTCAATCTCTTCAGGCCAAAAACCATCCAAACCTAGGGTTAGCAGAATGAGACATGAAGTCAATCTGGGAGGCGGCTACGGCCTTTTGCCTCCCACCGCTACATTTTTGGCATTCTGAGATAGAAAAGCGACCGTATCCGCGCGGAAATCTCTTCCGCCAGGCTCTCCGGCCCAAGACCTGGATCGTTGGTGATGGTCAGCACCTTGAATTCCCCCCTGGCAACCACCTCACCCGTTTCCACCGATGCGGCGCTGACCTGAACCAGGGCTTCGTTATGCTGCTTATCGAGGCCAAGTTGACCGGCCATGCTTTCCACCCTGACAGTCAGGATAACCCGTGGCAGGACCTCGGGGCGCACCGTGGCATCAACAGCTGCAGACAGCCGACGCTCCACGCCTTCGATCAGCGCCACCGGCACTTTTGGGCCAGCCAGCACGGTGACGGCCCGAATGTCGTAGTAGAACTTCTTCGGTGTGGAATGAAACAGGTCGGCCATGCAGCCGGCAAGGGCTAGGCAGGCGGCCAGGCAGGCGGAAAGGGCAAAGAGGAAACGCAAGCGATGCATGGACGTGACACTCCGAAGAAGGACTCCGGCGCGGACCATCCATGCGAGAGCTTGCAGCAGGCTTAAGCCGAGAGGGCTCTCAACACGTTATAGGCGGCCTGCATGTCGATAAAGCGGGCGGCGCGGCGCGCCTGGGCTTCGTCGTCGCTGCCCCAATGCTCCTCGGTCCAGTCCTCGTCCAGATGCGCCAGCGCCCAGCATTGCTGCAGGCTCAGATGCCCATCTGCCAGCGCCAGCGCCAGCACGGGCGATCCGGTGAGCGTCGTCATGACATGCAGGCAGGCGAGCGAAACGCCGTCGCGATAGGAGGCAAGCGCTTGGCCAAAGGCATCGATCGCTGCCTGCGGCTGCGCCTGGTGGATGATGCCGCTCGTCACTAGCAGCCGGGCACCATGGGTGGTCTCCAGCCAGGCGAGAACCGGATCCCAGGCCTTGGCCTGACGTTCCACCAGTTCCTGGGGCGTATCTGCCCGGTAGCAGAGCATGTCATTGCCACAGAAGCGCAGAAGATCGGCCACGACGTCCTCGACATTGCCGCTGACGGCGTCCAGCGCCGTATTGACGAGGCGCGTTACAGGCATGGTGCCGGGGTCGATCAACTCTGCCTGAGCCCGCCATTCAGCCGCGACCAGTTGAGCCAAGGCAACACTCGGCAGAACCAGCGCATGGCGCGCCGGAGTCTTCACCGTCTTGCCGTCGAGCAGCACGGCATGGCCGCCATCATCAGGGGCAACAGTGACGTCAGTGTAAAAGCGCTTGGGCAGCGGCTTCTTCATCTGGATCTGGGCCCGGCGAACGGGATCGGGATCACTGAGTTCGGGCGTCAGGCCCTCGAAAATGTCACGCATGATTTCACTCACAAAAGATGGGCTAGCAGCTCTTCGGCCCGATGCACGACCACATCGGCACCGCTTTGCCGCAGTTGCTCGGTGCTGGCGCTGCCCCAGCTGACGCCGATGGCCTTGGCACCGGCGCTTTTCGCCATCTGCATGTCATAGATGGCATCGCCGATGACAATTGTGTCCTTCAAGTCCATTCCGGTCTCGTCGCAGCATTCGGTGACCATGGCCGGATGCGGCTTGGACGGGCAATCGTCTGCCGTGCGCGAAACGACGAAATAGGACTGGAAGCCGTGAGCGTCGAGCACATAGTTCAGCCCGCGCCGGGATTTGCCCGTCACCGCACCGATCAGGATCTCGTCTTCGGCGGCCAGCCGCTCTATGACAGCGCGGATGCCATCGAACAGCGGCTCGCTATGGCCGGGCGCACCACGGATTTCAGTAAATAGTGTTTTGTAATGGTCGCGCATCGCAACCGCCTCGTCATCCACATGCTGCTTGCCGTCGATCCGGGCAATGGCGATATCAAGGGTCAGGCCCATGATCGCCTTCGTGGCCGCAAGCGTCGGCTCCGGCTTGTTGAAGGCGAGAAAGGTCCGGCGCATGCCTTCGTGAATAGTGGCGGCGCTGTCGACAAGCGTTCCGTCGCAATCGAACAGGACCAGCTTCACGCGAAATCCCCGCCGTTTTCCATATCGAGACCCAGCAGGTTCCAGCTCTGCACCATATGCGGCGGCATCGGCGCGGTCACCCGCAGACGCCCGCCATCGGGATGGGGAACATCGATATGACGGGCATGAAGATGCAGCCGCTTCTGCATGCCACCCGGGAAATCCCAGTTCGGGTCGTCCACGAAATATTTGGGGTCGCCGATGATGGGGTGGCCGATATGCAGCGCATGCACGCGCAGCTGATGCGTGCGGCCAGTATAGGGTTCCATTTCCAGCCAGGCCAAGCTCTGCGCGGCCGTCTCCAGCACGCGGTAATAAGAGACGGCGTGATCGGCGCCGTCTTCGCCATGTTTAGCAATGCGCATCCGGTCGCCGTCTTCGGTCTGTTCCTTGACCAGCCAGGTGGAAATCTTGTCGTCATGCTTGCGCGGCACGCCCTTGACCAGCGCCCAGTACGTCTTCTTGGTGTCGCGCTCGCGAAAGGCCGCCGTCAGCTTCTGGGCAGCACCGCGGGTGCGGGCCACGACCAGCACGCCTGAGGTATCGCGGTCGAGACGATGCACAAGGCGCGGCTTTTCGCCCTTCTTGCTGGTCCAGGCTTCCAGCATCTGGTCGATATGGCGGTTGAGGCCGGAACCGCCCTGCACCGCAAGACCGGCGGGCTTGTTCAGCACGAACACCTTCTCATCTTCATGCAGCAGCATGCGCGACAGCAACTCGCCATCACCGGCGTGTTTCAGGTCATGGGAGGCAATCGGGCCGGTCTTCGGGGCCTTCGCGTCGACATCGAGAGGCGGTATGCGCACCACCTGGCCCGGCTGCACGCGGGCGTCGGTTTTCACTCGACCGCCATCGACGCGCACCTGGCCTGAACGCAGCAACTTTTGCAGCGGGCCAAAGCCGAGGCCCGGATAGTGGATCTTGAACCACCGGTCGAGGCGCATGCCGGCCTCGTCGGGCCCGACGGTAATATGTTCTATGCCTGCCATGAGGTCGTCTTTCGTTCTCTTCCAGCGTGCCGCCCAAGGGCCACAGGGGGTTACGGGCGCAAAGCCGGGCACTTCAATAGGTTCGGCGCGCCCGCGCCTTCAGCGCCGCACACCTGTTAAGCGCTGGCTTTACCTCATTTCAACGCCGGTGGGAAACCGCGATTGCGAAAAAACCCGATTGAGGAAAAAGGGCTATAATCCGGCTCTATCCCCGGGATTTTCCCGGAAGAGATCGTAATTTCGTCCTTTCGGTAAAATGCAACCTTTCGGCTTAAACAGCGGGAGAGGTTGTCATGATGAAATACATCAGGACAAAAAGATTCCGGTAAGAGCCATGACGCAGATCCTTTCGGTTTCGGCCACCACGGCCGGCTACATCTCGGACACGTTGAAACCGATCAATAAGACCGGTCGCTCCCCCTATGTCGAGCAGATCAACCGCCAGATCAGCATCAAAAAGGAAATCGCCAAAACGCAAGGGATCAGCCGCACCGCGATCGAGACCCTGCGCGACAGCTCGGCCATCGGTCTGCATTTCATGAAAGCCGGCGAAAACAAGCAGCCGCGCGCTAGCCTGGAAGAAACAAAGCAGGCCTATCAGGAAGCCGAAGACGGCGCCTCCGCCTCCTGAGGCCTGGAACCTCCACCCCTCCCCGACGTTTGTTTCCTAGCACAAGAGGATGATGGATCGCTTTGCCGGCGACCAATTCGCTCAATGTGCTGCAACCGTCACCGCCCGCCTTGCGGGGCCTGCGGGACACAGGAAGGAGGTTCGCGATGAATAAGGACGTCAAGGCACGCAATGCCGTCGAACACGTCGAGAAATCCAAGCCTCTCGACAAATCGTCTGGTGCTGGCACCGCGCATGCGCCAGACCATTCGCCAGCCGGGCCGCATTCCAAGGACCACCTCACCGATCATGAAAAGACCCCCGGCAGCGGCACGCTGACGGACCAGAACAACCGCGATAACGTCGATCCCGGCACCGGCTAAACCGGTCATGAGCGAAAGAGATTTGAGAGCGCCGGTCTGATAAGCCAATCAAAGGTTATCAGGCCGGCGTTCTCGTTTGTCATTGATGTCAGAGGCGACCGTGCATCATGACGACAGGCATTTGCAGATCCACCTTGCCAGCCTTTTCGAATGTCAGCGTCACGGTCACGGTCTCGCCGGCTTTGAACGGCATTTTCATGCCCATGAACATCAGGTGGTAGCCGCCCGGCTCCATTGTCAGCGTCTGGCCGGGAGCGATGACGAAATCGTCAGGCACCTTGCGCATTTTCATGATGCTGCCCTGCATGGACATTTCATGCAGCTCGCCCCGGGTCGAGAGCGGCGTCGCGATCGACACCAGCCTGTCCGGCTCCTTGCCGTCATTGCGGATCGTCACGAAACCGCCGCCGACAGGCTGACCGGGGACCATGGCCTTCAGATAACCGTCGCTCAGCGTCAGCGAACCGAGTTGTGCCTTGGCTGCCTGCTCCGGCACGGCGGACGCCGCGTCATTGGACATGCTGCCCCCAGACATACCGGCCATGCCCGCATGGTTCATGTCCTCGGCCGCAGCTCCTCCAGCGGCAAGCATGACGATCATTGCGGATGCTAAAAATCGATTGGTCATTATTCTCTCTCCCTATAATCCACTCGCAAAAGGGCGTGCCGTCTGTCGAATCCGGCTTCCGGTTGCAAGCATGTCCAAGACCATGCGCTCTTTGCCACCGGTCTTACAATAACTTTGCTTTTACCATGCTAGCTTGCCGGCAAATTGCGGTGGATCAAGCGGGCCTTTTCCCTGCTGCGAAAAAAATATGGCCGGTGACGACTACAGCGCCGCGCGCCATACATGGCGCGCAAAGTTCGCTATAGCACTTTAGCTCTGCTGCATAATTTCTCCCTTAAATCGATCCCGATTTAAGGAATTATGCAGTAAGGCCTCTTGCCAAGAGCCATCGCCCCCGGATAATGGCCAATGACCTTGTTGGGAGAAACCGGTTCGATCCGGTGCCGAAGGAGCAACCGCCCCGGAAACTCTCAGGCAAAAGGACCACAAGGCGTCGACTGCACTCTGGAGAGAGGCTTGCTTTGATCAGCAAGCCGCGCCGAAGGGATAACAATCTCAGGCACACGGACAGAGGGGGCTCATGAACGACCGGCGCAGCCATGCCCGGACCTTGAGCCTTTGCGCGAAAGCGCCAATGTGGAGACGCCTCTTGGACGACCAGACCCCTCTGTTACAGACCCCGCTTCACGCCCTGCATATTGCGCTCGGTGCCCGCATGGTGCCCTTTGCCGGCTATGACATGCCGGTGCAATATCCCGCCGGCGTGCTGAAGGAACATCTGCATACCCGCGCAAGTGCCGGCCTGTTCGACGTGTCCCATATGGGCCAGGTCCTGCTCAAGCCGCTCTCCGGTAAACTCGAGGACGCAGCGCTGGCGCTGGAAAGCCTGGTGCCCGTCGATATCCTCGGCCTGAAGCAAGGACGCCAGCGCTATGGGTTCTTCACCGACGCTAACGGCGGCATCCTCGATGACCTGATGATCGCCAATCGCGGCGACCACCTGTTCGTCGTCGTCAACGCTGCCTGCAAACAGGCCGATACCGCCCATATGCAGGCGCATCTGTCTTCGGTCTGCACAGTCGAGCTGCTGGATGACCGGGCGCTGCTGGCCCTGCAAGGGCCGAAAGCGGAAGCGGTTCTCGCCTCGTTCAATCCGGCCGTTACAGCCATGCGCTTCATGGACATCAGTGACGTGACCCTGCTTGGTGCCGCCTGCATCGTCTCACGCTCCGGCTATTCCGGCGAGGACGGGTTTGAAATCTCCGTGCCGGCAGACAAGGCCGAGGCGCTGGCAAAGGCGCTGCTGGACCACCCCGATTGCGAGGCAATCGGCCTTGGCGCACGCGATTCGCTCAGGCTCGAAGCCGGGCTCTGCCTTTATGGCAATGACATCGACACCTCCACCAGCCCGGTGGAAGGCGCCATCGAATGGGGCATCCAAAAAGTGCGCCGCGCCGGTGGCGAGCGCGAAGGAGGCTTTCCCGGTGCAGCCCGCATTCTGGCCGAACTTGCCAATGGACCGGCGCGCCGCCGCGTCGGCCTGAAGCCAGAGGGCAAGGCCCCGGTGCGCGCCCATGCCAAGCTGTTTGCGGATGCCGAGGGCAGCCAGGAAATCGGCGAAGTCACGTCGGGCGGCTTTGGCCCAACCGTCGAAGGCCCGGTTGCCATGGGCTATCTGCCCACCAGCCATTCAGCCCCCGGCACCCAGGTTTTCGCGGAGGTACGCGGCAAATATCTGGCCATGACCGTTGCTGCCATGCCCTTCATCACCCCCACCTACAAACGCTGACCCACCCATCGACAGCTACGATTTGCGGAGAGAACCATGCTGAAATTTACCCCTGAACACGAATGGCTGCAGATCGAAGGCGATATCGCCACGGTCGGCATCACCGCCCACGCTGCCGAACAACTCGGCGATCTCGTCTTTGTGGAACTGCCTGAGGTCGGCGCTACCTTCGCCCGCGACGCCGCCTCGGCCACGGTCGAAAGCGTCAAGGCCGCCTCAGATGTCTATTGTCCGCTGGAAGGCGAAATCACCGAGATCAATCAGGCGATCGTCGACGACCCGTCGCTGGTCAATTCCGATCCGCGCGGCGCCGGCTGGTTCTTCAAACTGAAGCTCGCCAACCCTGCCGATGCCGAGACGCTGCTCAACGAAGCCGCCTATAACGAGCTGATCGCATGACCACGCCCACCGAATTTCAGTTTACCGACTACCAGCCCTACGACTTCGCCAATCGCCGCCATATCGGCCCCTCGCCGGCCGAAATGGAAGATATGCTGAAGACCGTCGGCTATGACAGCCTCGACGCGCTGATTGACGATACCGTGCCCGCTTCCATCCGCCAGCAGGTGCCGCTCACCTGGGGCCAGGCGATGAGCGAGCGCGAAGCGCTCGACAAGCTGCGCGAGACCGCCAATAAGAACAAGGTCCTGACCTCGCTGATCGGTCAGGGCTATTACGGCACCATCACCCCGCCGGTAATCCAGCGCAATATTCTGGAAAATCCGGCCTGGTACACGGCCTATACGCCTTATCAGCCGGAAATCTCTCAGGGTCGCCTCGAAGCGCTCCTGAACTTCCAGACGATGATCTGCGACCTGACGGGCCTCGACGTCGCCAATGCCTCGCTGCTGGATGAAGCAACGGCTGCGGCCGAAGCCATGGCCATGGCCGAGCGCGTGGCAAAGTCAAAGGCCAAGGCCTTCTTCGTCGATGCCGAGTGCCATCCGCAGACCATTGCCGTGATCCAGACCCGCGCCGAGCCGCTCGGCTGGGGCGTGATCGTCGGCGATCCCTTCACCGATCTCAATCCCGGCGAAGTGTTTGGCGCGCTGTTCCAATATCCCGGCACCCATGGCCGGGTGCGTGACTTCACACCGCTGATCGATGCCCTGCACAATGCCCAGGCAATTGTCGCCATGGCCGCCGATCCGCTAGCGCTGCTGCTATTGAAATCGCCAGGTGAAATGGGCGCCGATATCGCCATCGGCTCCAGCCAGCGCTTTGGCGTTCCGGTCGGCTACGGTGGTCCGCATGCGGCCTATATGGCGGTCAAGGACGCGATCAAGCGCTCCATGCCCGGCCGTCTGGTCGGCGTCTCCGTCGACGCGCGTGGCAACCGCGCCTATCGCCTCAGCCTCCAGACCCGCGAACAGCATATCCGCCGCGAAAAGGCGACCTCAAACATCTGCACGGCCCAGGTTCTGCTGGCGGTGATGGCGTCGATGTATGCCGTCTTCCACGGCCCGCAGGGGCTGAAGGCCATTGCCCAGCAGGTCCACCAGAAGACGGTCATGCTGGCCAAGGGGCTGGAAAAGCTCGGCTTCACAATCGAACCCGAGACCTTTTTCGACACGATCACCCTCGAAGTCGGCCATATGCAGGGCCTTATCCTGCGGGCTGCCGTTGCCGAAGGCGTCAACCTACGCAAGGTCGACGCGACCAAGATAGGGATTTCGCTCGACGAGCGCACCCGGCCGGCAACGCTGGAAGCCGTCTGGCGCGCCTTTGGCGGCCATTTCACCGTCGCCGATTTTGCGCCTGACTACCGCCTGCCGACATCACTGCTGCGCACAAGCCAATACCTCACCCACCCGATCTTCCACATGAACCGGGCGGAAAGCGAGATGACCCGTTATATCCGCCGGCTTTCGGATCGGGACCTCGCGCTCGACCGGGCAATGATCCCGCTCGGCTCCTGCACGATGAAGCTGAACGCAACAGCGGAAATGCTGCCGATCACCTGGCCGGAATTTGCCGATATCCATCCTTTCGCCCCCACCGATCAGGCACTGGGCTACAAGGAAATGATCGAGGATCTCTCGGAAAAGCTCTGCGCCGTGACAGGCTATGACGCCATTTCCATGCAGCCGAATTCCGGCGCGCAGGGCGAGTATGCGGGCCTGCTTACCATCCGCAACTACCACCTTGCCCGTGGCGATGCGCACCGCACCGTCTGCCTGATCCCGACCTCTGCCCATGGCACCAATCCGGCCTCGGCACAGATGGCGGGCATGCTGGTCGTTCCGGTCAAGTCCCGCGACAATGGCGACGTCGATCTCGACGATTTCCGCGCCAAGGCTGAAGCCCATGCGGAAAACCTGTCCTGCTGCATGATCACCTATCCCTCGACCCATGGCGTGTTCGAGGAAACGGTACGGGAGATCTGCACGATCACCCATCAGCACGGCGGCCAGGTCTATCTCGACGGCGCCAATATGAATGCCATGGTCGGCGTGTCCCGCCCTGGCGATATCGGCTCCGATGTCTCCCACCTCAACCTGCACAAGACCTTCTGCATTCCGCATGGCGGCGGCGGTCCGGGCATGGGGCCGATCGGCGTCAAGGCGCATCTCGCCCCTTACCTGCCCGGCCATGTCGAAACTGATGGCCGCCCCGGCGCAGTTTCGGCGGCCCCTTACGGCTCGCCATCGATCCTGCCAATCAGCTGGTCATACTGCCTGATGATGGGCGGCGAAGGTCTGACCCAGGCGACCAAGGTGGCGATCCTCAACGCCAACTATATCGCCAGCCGGCTGACGGGCGCCTATGACGTGCTCTACACCTCGCAAAGCGGTCGCGTCGCCCATGAATGCATCATCGACACCAGGCCGCTCGCCGACAGCGCCGGCGTCACCGTCGACGATGTTGCCAAGCGCCTGATCGACTGCGGCTTCCATGCGCCGACCATGAGCTGGCCGGTGGCGGGCACGCTGATGATCGAGCCGACCGAATCGGAAACCAAGGCCGAGCTCGACCGGTTCTGCACCGCCATGCTGGCGATCCGCGAGGAGGCTCGCGCCATTGAAGACGGCCGGATGGACAAGCTGAACAACCCGCTGAAGAACGCCCCGCATACGGTGGAAGACTTGGTGGGTGACTGGGACCGGCCCTACAGCCGCGACCAGGCCTGCTATCCACCCGGCGCGTTCCGGGTCGACAAGTACTGGTCCTCCGTCAACCGCGTCGATAATGTCTACGGCGACCGCAACCTCGTCTGCACCTGCCCGCCGATGAGCGAATACGCGGAAGCGGCAGAGTAAAGCGCAGGCCAAAGCGATAAATCACCCAAAATTGACGGCGGTCCCAGCCAGCAGGTTGAGGCCGCCGTTGGCGTTTCAGCGCAGGCTTTTTCTGATCACTGGAGCGCCCGGAAGACGTCTAGAGGGCACCGCACGCAGGAAAGTGCTGCACCGCAAAAATGATTTTTATCACATACTATCGCGAAGGTTGCTAACATCCGCTCATATTTGATTTTCAGCAAATTCATTATGGGTGGCGCCAGTGGAACCGATCTACCTCAAAACCTTTTTGTTGGTCATTGAAAGCGGCAGTTTTTCCGCCGCCGCCCGCCTGCTCGGTCTGTCGCAGCCGACGGTGAGCGAGCATATCAAGCGGCTCGAGCACTTCGCCGGCCAGCGGCTGTTCGAGCGCGACACCCATTCCCTGGCACTCACCCGCCACGGCGAGGCGATGCTGCCCTTTGCCCGATCGATTATCGAGACAACGGAAAAGGCCAAGACGTTTTTCGACTGCGCCGGCAAGCGCCACCGCCTGCGCTTCGGCGCCTCCGAAGACCTCGTCAGCGAATGGCTGCCGGATGTGATCCGCAGCTTTACTGCCCATTACCCCGATATCGACATCGACTTTACCATCGCGCTCAGCGAGGACCTGATCCAGAAATTCGAGGAGGGCGGGCTGGATATCGTGCTGTGCAAGCGCGGCCCGCAAAGCCTGACGAAGGGCGAACTGGTCTGGCGCGAACCGATGGTATGGCTATCGGCCAGCGGGCAGCCTGTGTTGCGCGAAGGCGAGACGCAGTTGGTGCTCTATCCGCCGCCGAGCATTACCCGGCAATGCGCTGTCGAGGCGATGGCCAAGACCACCCGCCCCTGGCGGATCGCCTTTAGCAGCAGCACGCTCAACGGTCTGGCTGCCGCTGCCCGGATAGGCCTTGGCATGATAGCCCATGCACGGCTTCTTGCACCGGCAGGCCTGTTCGAATGCGTCGATTTCCCCGACCTGCCGCCGCTTGGCGAGCTGGAATTCATTCTCCTCCACCGCAAACTGCTGATGGCGCCCTTGAAGGCGCTGTATGAAACTATTCAGGCCAAGGTCTCTGCGGAGGGCGCCAGGGTCGCACAAGAGGCAAGGACGGAATCCTTTATAAATCAGCGCTCTGACCCCGCCTATCAGCCGCGGCTATAGCTGTTATAGGCTTTGACCCCGTACCAATCTCCTGACGCAAATCTTACCACTTACACGGCGCGATTGCAGTTCGCGCGTTAGGAGACAGGGAGATTGACATGCAAACAGGTCGACGTGGTTTTCTGGGCGCAGCCGCCCTCGGGGCAGGCTTGGTATCCTTCGAACGATTGGCGGAAGCCGCCATGGTGCACGATCACGGCGACCCCGGCGCGGGCGGCTTTGGCCGCAATTCTGTAGCCCTGCCTGATGGAGCCGAGGTCGCCTATCACGATCCCAAGGACGTGGCGGCCATGCCTGATTTCCGCTTTTCGCTGGATGGCAATGCCCCAAAAGTCACGTCAGGTGGCTGGGCCAAGGAAGCCACCGTTCACCAGTTTCCAATCAGCAAGGGCATCGCCGGCGTCCACATGTATCTGAACCCAGGCGCCTCGCGCGAGCTGCACTGGCACGCCATTGCCGCCGAATGGGCCTTCGTCATCGAAGGCGAATGCCAGACCGTGGTGCTCGAACCGTCAGGCGCAAGCGAGATCAACAATTTCAAACCGGGCGATCTCTGGTATTTCAAGCGCGGCCATGGCCACGCCATCCAGTGTATCGGCGATAAGCCGTGCCATTTCATTCTGTCCTTCGACAACGGCGCCTTTTCCGAACACGGCACCTTCTCGATCACCGACTGGGTGGACCTGACGCCCAAGGATCTGCTCGCCAAGGAATTCGGCATTCCCAAGGATATCTTCGACGCTTTCCCGAAGGGCGAGGTCTATATCCAGCAAGGTCCTGTCCTGAAAGCCGAAGACGCGCTGGAAGCCCCTTGGCCGAAGGAATCCACCCACAAATTCCGGCTGCTCAACGACAACAGGGCCGTGCGCGATTTTGATGGCGGCAGCTTCCGGCTGGCGACTGTCGACGAGTTCCCGGCGTCCTCAAGCATGTCGGGCGGCCTGATGGTGCTGAAGCCAGGTGAGATGCGCAAGCTGCACTGGAACGTCAATGCCAATGAATGGCACTATTACCTGCGCGGCAAGGGCCAGGTCGCTATGTTCGGCTCGGGCGGGCGCGGCAAGGTGGCAGAATTCAAGCCCGGCGACGTCGCCTATATCCCCATGGGCTTCGGCCATGCCATCCGCAATACCGGCGACGAGGACCTGGAAATCGTCCAGACCTGGGACAATGGCAAATTCGAGGAAATCGATCTCGACCGCTGGATCCAGACCAGCCCCTCCTATCTGCTCTCCAACAACTTCACCGGTGTGAAGAAGGACGTGCTCGGCAACATGAAGAAGGCGTAACATCGACAGGTTTCCTTCACCCGGTCAGCAGATTTAACGTGCGAGAGCACCATGCGTTTGGTAAAGCGCATGGTGCTGTTGCATTGAAGAGATCGCAGCCGGCGCGCCACAGCAAGCGCCGGTCGCATAGAGGACGAGCCTGTGACCAGACTTTTTGCCCGCCTTTCCCTCAGCCTCGCCATCTCGATCACGGCCGCTGTCGGCGCCGGGCCTTCCCTTGCCCAGACACCCTCAGGCGTCTGCGTTAAGGATACGATCACCGAGTGCTCCACGAAGCCGATCGTCAAGCCGGCGACCAAGAAGGTCACCGCCAAGGACACCGGCGCGCCGAAAAAAGTGGTCCAGAAGCGCGTCAAGCATCGCGGCAAGATGATCGACCCGATCACCACCTGCGCGCTGAAGAACAAAATGCCCTGTGCAAACCCAGCCGGCCGCTAAGCCGGCCTTTTCGTTTCACTTCGTATCGAAAAGCTCAACGGAGCGACGGGCTGAACACCATCAGGCTCAGGATCTCGAATAGAACCTGAGCACCCGCCTGGGCAGTGTTGGTGGTGGCGTCGTATTGTGGCGCGACCTCCACGACATCGCCGCCGACAAGGTTCACGCCTTTCAACCCGCGCAGCAGCTCCAGCACTTCCCGTGTTGTCAGGCCGCCAATTTCAGGCGTCCCAGTGCCAGGCGCAAAGGCGGGATCGAGACTGTCGATATCGAATGATAGATAGCTGGGGCCGTCGCCGACCACCTCAAGCGCCTTGGCAATAACGGCGGGCATGCCGAGCGCCGAAATCTCCTCGGCATGAATGACGGTCATGCCGCTTTCATAACTGAATTCCCAGAGATATTCCGCAGGCCCGCGAATGCCGATCTGGATCGTCCTCGTGGGATCGAGCACGCCGTCCAGCACCGCGTTTCGAAACGGTCCGCCGTGGTGAAACTTGGTCTGGTCGAAGCCGCCGCTGGTATCGCAATGGGCATCGATATGGATCAGCCCAACCGGCCGATCCTTGCCGACCGCCTTCAGGATCGGATGGGTGATCGAGTGATCCCCGCCGACGCTAAGCGGTACGACGCCCTGGGCCACCATCTGACCGATGCGCTTCTCTATGTCGTCATGGCTCTGCTCCAGCCGGTAGCGGCTGGCAAAGGGCACGTCGCCAACATCGGCCACCCGCAGCTCATTCACCGGCGCGCAATCGAGCACATGATTATAGGGGCCGATCCGCTCGATGGTACGTACCGCGCGCGGCCCGAAGCGCGAGCCCGGCCGGTTGGTTACCCCGAGATCCATGGGCACGCCGATGATCCCGACCTGGAGATCGCCAAAATCAGGGTTTTCGGCTTCGACCTGCAACAACGGCGCCGACAGGAAGGTGGAAATGCCGGCATAGGGCGCAAGCCTTGTGCCCTTGCTGTCAAAAATCTTATCCGCAACCCGCTTGAAGCGCGGATCGAAGACGTCGCTGCCGCCCTCGCTTCCGTATTTGCGCCGCAGCGCCTCCAGCTTGTCTGTGTCCCAGGTCATATCGTCCCTCTTTATACTTTGATTTTGAAGCTCTGAAGCCGGGCCGGCAGCGTCGCGATGGTGGCGCAATCGACATTGGCGAAGGCGAGCCGCAGATAGCCCTCCTGCCCTGCGCCGAAGAACCCGCCCGGCACGGCCAGGATGCCTGATCGCTTCGCCAGTTGCTCGGCAACGTCAGCAGAGGGCGTATCGGCGAAAGGGTGACGCACGAAGGCGAAATAGGCGCCGATGGAATCGATCTGCCAATCCGGCAATTGCGCAAAGGCCTCGCGCAGCGCCACCGTCCGCCGCGCGATTTCGGCGGCATTCTCTATCCGCCAATCGTCCAGCACAGGAATGGCCTTGGCGAGGGCGATCTGTGCCGCGCGCGGCGCGCAGATCTGGAGATTATCCATGATCTTCGCGAGTTGCGCGACAACCGCCTCGCCCGCCGTGATCGCCGCCAGCCGGTGGCCGGGAATGGCGAAGGATTTGGAGAAACTGTAGATCTGAATGAGAGTCTCCGCCCAGTCCGGTCCGCCGAACAGATCATGCGGCGCACCGGAACCTGGCGCAAGGAAATCGCGGTAGGTCTCATCCAGAATCAGCCATACGCCATGACGGCGGCAGAGACGGTAGAGATCGGAGAGCAAAGCCTTGGGATAAACCGCGCCGGTCGGATTGTTGGGCGTCACCAGCGCCAGCGCCTTGATGCCGCTTTCGATGATCCGCTCGGCGGCGGCAAGATCGGGCAAGAAGCCGTTACCGCTATCACAGGGCAGAGCCACCGTCTCAATGCCCAGCATGGCAAGCGTGGTGTCATGGTTGAAGTAGAAGGGATCAGTCAGCGCGATCCGCTCGCCTGCTCCGGCCAATGCCATGGCGGTGCAGATAAAGGCCTGATTGGCGCCAGCGGTGATATGCACCTGCTCGGAAACGATACCAGCACCGTACAGCGTTGAGGCATGTTCGGCATAGGCCTGTCGCAACGCTGTTTCGCCTTCGATCGGACCATAGCCGCTCGATGCTGGCGATCCCGCTGCCGCAGACAACCACGCCAGGAGATCGGCGTGCGGCGGATGACCGGGAGCCGCTTGCGACAGGTCTATCAATGGGCCAGCCAACCCGTCATAAGCCCGCCCCCAGACAAAAACTGCGGGAATCGGCGGTACGGCTAGGGTGGCAACGCGGGAATTGAAGCGGGCATCAGACATTGAGCGGTTCCGGACATCTGGACAAGCCAAGACTATAGGCCGTCTTTTTGCAGCTGCGCAATCGCTGGCGGCCACATCGGTCCCCTGCCCGACAGATCCACACTTTCCTTTGAATATCAGCTGGTTGGATCGGCTTCCGGATTCACTCTTTCAAGCTGAAAGAGGATAGGCGCGGGAATTACACAGCCTAGATTTCACGATCATGTGCTCCATGTCCGCCTATGCCCTTCACTTTTTAGGGCGATTCTTGTGTTGCGCTGCAGCGCGGGATAACCAAACAGTTAGAATGCGCTGCTAACATATACGCTGATAACACACGCAATGGCGTGGACGGACAAGCTGGCGGCACCCGGCAGCAGACAGGAAGAACGATATGCACCAGTATGATCTCGTCGTCATCGGCAGTGGCCCTGCAGGGCGCCGCGCCGCCATCCAGGCCGCAAAGCTTGCCAAGAAAGTGCTGGTCATCGAGCGCGGCGGCCGTGTCGGCGGCGTGTCTGTCCATACCGGCACCATCCCGTCGAAGACACTGCGCGAGACGGCGTTGAACCTTTCAGGCTGGCGCGAGCGCGGCTTTTACGGCCGCTCCTACCGCGTCAAGCAGGAGATCAGCGCGGATGACCTGCGCCGCCGCCTGCTGATCACCCTCGACCACGAAGTCGATGTGCTCGAGCACCAGTTCGCCCGCAACCGCGTCCAGCAATTGCGCGGCCATGCCGTCTTCGTCGATCCACATACGCTTGAAGTGACAAAGGAAGACGGCGAAATCGTCCGCGTCAGCGCCACCTCTATCCTGCTGGCGGTTGGCACACGACCACACCGCCCGGCCAACATCGCCTTTGACGGCGTCAGCATCCTCGACAGCGACGACATCGTCCATATCAAGGACGTGCCGCGCTCCATGGTGGTGATCGGCGCCGGTGTCATCGGCATCGAATATGCGACGATTTTCAGCGCACTCGACACCCAGGTCACAGTGGTCGAGCCGCGCGACAGTATGCTCGACTTCATCGACAAGGAAATCGTCGAGGATTTCTCCTACCAGCTGCGCGACCGCAATATGAAGCTGATCTTCGGCCAGTCGGCTGAAAAGGTCGAAAAGGAAGACGGCAAGTGTCGCGTCACCCTTAAGAATGGCCGGATCCTGACCAGCGACATGGTGCTGTTTGCCGCCGGACGTGTCGGCGCCACCGACACGCTGAACCTTGCCGCCTGCGGCCTTGAGGCCGGCAACCGCGGTCGCTTGAAGGTCAATCCGGAAACCTTCCAGACTGAGGTGCCGAATATCTATGCCGCCGGCGATGTCGTCGGCTTCCCGAGCCTTGCCTCGACCTCGATGGAACAGGGCCGCATTGCCGCCCGCCATGCCGTCGGCGCGCCGGCCAGCGAACCGCCGCAATATTTCCCTTATGGCATCTATGCCGTGCCTGAAATCTCCACCTGTGGCCTGACCGAAGAAGAGGTCAAGCAGCGCAACATTCCCTATGAATGCGGCATTGCCCATTTCCGCGAGACGTCGCGCGGCCATATCATGGGTCTCGACAGCGGCATGCTGAAAATGATCTTCTCACTAAAGACGCGTCGCCTTCTCGGCGTGCATATCGTCGGCGAAGGCGCGACAGAACTGGTGCATATCGGCCAAGCCGTGCTGAACCTCAAAGGCACCGTCGAATATTTCGTCGAAAACACCTTCAACTATCCCACGCTCGCCGAAGCCTACAAGATTGCAGGCCTCGATGCCTGGAACCGCATGGGCGAACTGCCGGCCAAAAAGGCAACGGCCTGATCAACACGAAACGCACCGGGGCAAGCCCGGTGCGTCTCCATTTTGTGTTTTCAAGCTTGGTTAGCTGCCCAGCTGCAATTGCAGGCGGGAAACACCGGCGGCAACATTGAGGCCGGTCCCGGCTTCGCCGCTCAGCGGCTGCAAGGCAAAGTTCTTTGCACTACCACCAACCAGGGCATTGGCGCCAAGACCGATGCCGACAGAGGCCGAAGCCGAGGCGCCGACATAGCTGCCGGCCAGCGCGCCATCGCCAACCCGGGCAGGCTGTGTATTGACGACAACCCAGCTCATATAAGTCTTGCCGGTGATGCCGACATCGAGACCGATCTTGCCGATTGAGCCTGCGTAACGCTCGACCTTGCCGGACCGCTGACGAAACTCACAGGTGACATTCTTCTTGGAGCCGATCAGCAAGCCGATGCCGCCATCGATCTGGCAGTTCAGCGTGCCGAGCCGTTCGCGAGGCTCATTGGCGACCACGGTCTTTGCCGTACGGTGATGGTGGTGCTGGCTGGCGGCAAAGGCGGCCGGCGCAAGTGCCAGAGATGCAGCAGTGACAAGCATCATGGTCTTCATGACATAGTCCTTTTCTATCGGGAAAATCTGGGCCGGAAAATCTGGCCGTCGCATTTCTTGCGGCCCCAGAGCCGCAAGAAGCTGACCTTTAGGATGTGGCGCGGTAGACAGCCTGGATGGAAGGCGATGACGACGGTACGGCAAACACTTTCGGGCGCACCGCAAGGTCGGCGATCACAGAGCGGCAGGTGAATACCTCAGCCACGACGATTGCCGTTTCCAATGCGCTTTTCGAGCTGATATCGCCGCTGAGGACAATCTTGCCGCCCTCTGTCGTCACGCGAATGCGGCAGGCATCCAGTCCCTCCGTCCAGGCCAGCAGCGCCTCGAGTGCAGCGCAGAGGCTGCACTCGGCCGGGATGCTGCTGCTGGAAAATGCGGGAACAGTTGACAGAAAATACATGTCTTCCCTCATTCGCAGCGACACCAGGACTTATCTGAAGACGTTGCGCAGGCTGTCCTTGGCCTTGCCCAGAGTGCTCTGGGCTTCGCCGGCTGCCTTTTCGACCTTGCCTTCGGCTTCCAGCTCATGATTGCCGGTGATCTTGCCTGCGGCTTCCTTGACGGAGCCCTTGACCTGACGAACGGCACCTTCAACTCGGTTCTTATCCATTGCCAATCTCCTTTTTCATGTGTCGTGCCATCGCGTCTGCGCAACGGCATGACAAGGAGATAGCTCTGGCGCGAGCGAAAATTCAGAGACGAAAATACCAGAACGACTAGTAGATCCTGACCTTTTTTCAGATTAGTTGACCGGTTGCAGGCAAATCATCGCGAAGAACCCGAAAATCCGCGCTCCCGCGCCCAGATGACAGCCGCTGCACGGCGATTGACGCCGATCTTGTTATAGAGCGAGGCGACGTGATTGCGGATCGTGTGGCGCGACAGATGCAGGGCGTCGGCCATGTCGACATCGCTCATGCCCTTGCAGATCAGCGCTAGAATGCCCTTTTCCCGGTCGCTGAGATCTTCGAGCCCAGCCGAGGTTGCCCGCGCCCGCGTGGGCTGCCTAAGCCCCGCCAGCCGTTCCACCACGGTGCGGCTGAACCAGGACGTATCGGCCATCACGGTCTCGATTGCCTCGATCAACTCGTCCTCGGTCCGCCGCCGTTCGGTTACGTCCTGCAAGGCCCAGATGACGCAAGCCTCATCGTTGATGTCGACTCGCTCGGCAGACACCAGGCACTCTGCAAGACCGCCATCCTTCAGCTTCATCGCCAGTGGCTGATCGCGCACCGGCACGTTGTCGCGCAAAAGCTGCTCCACCGCCTTGCGCGCCTTCACATCCTCCCAGAGCTGCAATTCGGCGGCGCTGCGGCCGACCACTTCCTCCGGCTTACGACCGCAGAGCTGCAGGAAGGCCTCGTTGACTTCGATCAGCACGAAATCCTGCAGCCGGGAAATCGCTGTCGGCGCCGGCGACAGCCGGAAGGACTTGGAGAATCGTTCTTCGCTTTGGCGCAGCGCATTCTGCGCCTTCCGCCGCCCGTCGAGATCGGCGAAGGTAAACAGCATGCAGGCTTCTTCGCCAACAGGGATCGGTTCGCCCGCAACGATGACCAGTCGATCGCCCTCGGGAATCGGAATGAGCGCCTCGCGCTGGCGGATCAGCCGACCTTCGCCGAGCTTGTTCAGCGCGTCCTCGCCGGTATCGCAATCGGCAAACAGGCCGATCTCCTCGACGGTGCGGCCGATCACATCCTCCCGCGTCAACCCTGTCATTTCCATGAAGCCCTGGTTGACGCGGATGAAGCGCTGGTCCTCCAGCCGGCAGATCAGCCCGGGCGCCGGATTGGCGTTGAAGGCGCTCTCGAAACGCTTTTCGGCCTCATAGCGCGGCGTCTCATCTCTCACGACAAGCACCAGAACATCAGGTCGCGCACCGGCATCCTCGATGACCATGCTGCGCACCGTATGGACCCAGAGCGCATCTTCCTGATCGGCCGGTGAGACCTCGATGGTGATGTCACTCACTTCCTCGCCGGCCAATAACCGCTCCAGAGGATATTGGCCTTCGTCGAGAAAATGCTTGTTACGATAGCGCAGCGTGAACCGGCGCCGATAGCCGGCGACATCGCCGCCTAGATCTTCGATGGCTTCGATGCGATGCATGTCGAGCGCAGCCTGATTGGCCCAAGCGATCGTGCCATCAAGCTCAAGGAGAATGAGCCCGTCGCTCAAGCCGGCAATCACCTGCTGCAGCACGGCTCTGTTAATTTTCGGAGGTTCAATCTCGCTCGTCATGCGCCCACCCTGTCTATCAGGAGGGGAATCTGGCTCGATATAGCCGGAAAGCAAGGGCAACGCTGGCCTTAAAACAAAAAGGCCGCCCCGAGGGACGGCCTTTCCTAAAACATTGGCAGCAATGCTTATTCAGCGTCGCCTTCAGCAGCCTTCTTCTTCGGAGCGGCCTTCTTCTTTGGAGCGGCTTCTTCGCCTTCAGCGGAAGCCTCTTCGGCCTTCGCAGCCTTCTTCTTGGAAGCGGTCTTCTTGGCCGGCTTGGCGTCGTCGCCATCTTCGTCTTCGGCCAGCAGTTCTTCCTTCGTCACGGCCTTGTCGGTGACATTGACCTCGGAGATCAGCTTGTCCATGACCTTTTCTTCAAAGATCGGCGCACGCAGGGAAGCCGAAGCGCCGGGCGTATTGCGGAAGAAGTCGATGATCTGCTTTTCCTGGCCCGGGAACTGCTGCAGCTGAGCGTAGAGCGCGCGCTGCATTTCTTCCTCGGTAACGTCGATATTGGCCTTCTCGCCGATTTCGGAGAGAACCAAGCCCAGACGAACGCGGCGCTCGGCCAGCGCGCGATATTCTTCGCGGGCGGCTTCTTCCGTGGTGTCTTCGTCTTCGAAGGTCTTGCCCGACTGCTGCAGGTCGGTGTTGATCTGACGCCAGATGTTGTCGAACTCAGCATCGATCAGGCGCGAAGGCGCATCGAACTTGTACATTTCGTCGAGCTGGTCGAGGATCTGACGCTTGACCTTCTGACGGGTCACGTTGCCGTACTGGCCTTCGATCTGACCGCGGACGATTTCCTTGAGCTTGTCGACCGATTCCAGGCCGAGCTTGGTGGCCAGTTCGTCGTTGATCTCAGTTTCAGCAGGAGCTGCAACTTCCTTGACGGTGATGTCGAAGGTGGCTTCCTTGCCGGCAAGGTTGGCGGCCGGATAATCTGCCGGGAAGTTGACGGTGATGACCTTTTCATCGCCGGCCTTCAGGCCAACCAGCTGCTCTTCGAAGCCGGGGATGAAGCGGTTGGAACCGATAACCAGTTCGGCATCTTCGTCCTTGCCGCCGTCGAAGGGAACGCCATCGACCTTACCGAGGTAGTCCATGGTGACGCGGTCGCCATCGGCGGCAACGCCATCCTTGGCGGCAAAGGTGCGGGCGCTTTCGGCGATCTTCAGGATCTGCTCGTTGACTTCGTCTTCGGAGACTTCAACCACTTCGCGCACGACCTTGATGCCGTCGACCGGCTTCAGTTCGATGGCGGGGATCACTTCATAAGCGAGTGTGAATTCGAAATCGGCCTGGGCGTTGAGGATCTTGTCGGCTTCAGCCTCGTCCTCGGTCATCGCCACTTCCGGCTGGGTCGCAGACTTTTCGCCGCGCTCAGACAGGATGGCCGACGGACGGTCACGCACGATTTCGTTGACCAGCTCGGCCATGACCGACTTGCCATACATCTTCTTCAGGTGAGCAGCCGGCACTTTGCCCGGACGGAAACCGTTGATGCGAACCTTGTCCTTCACATCGGCAAGACGCTCATTCATCTGCGCTTCCATATCGGCGGCGGGGATGATGACCTTGAGTTCGCGCTTCAGCCCTTCAGCGAGCGTTTCGATAACCTGCATGTTCTAACCTTCGTGTCGTGACGGCCATGCTCGGACAGCCATTCGTTTCGTTGCGGCCGCGTTCACGGCCCGTTTCCTCGAAGCCGTGATCGAACGGCTTGTTTCCTCGGAGCCGTGATCGGATGGCTCGTTTCCCAGAAGCCGTGATCGAACGGCCTGTATTCGTCTTGCTCACCTGTAAAAGGCGAATAAGCGGCCCTGTCAGCCTCAAAGCCCTCGGCGGGAGCGCCTGCATCTCACCATCGCGCCAGGCGCAGCGGCGCGCAGACCGAACAGCAGGTGCCTACCTGCGGACATAGGGCCGGGATGTCACCATCCCAGCCTCACGATCACCACTCGTGCATTCTGGTGCGGGTAGAGAGACTTGAACTCCCACGCCTTGCGGCACCAGAACCTAAATCTGGCGTGTCTACCAATTTCACCATACCCGCGATCCATCAGAATGCCACGCGGTTTCGCATGACCCCGCCGGAGCGCGCGTCTCTATAACACCCGTTTTTCATCACGCAAAGGAAAAATGACAGTCCCGTGTCTTCGCTTGTGACCTAATGTCTTCACACGCAAATCATGCTGCATTGCGCCATCAGAAGTCGGGTTCGCGATAAACCGGGGTTCCCCCGACAAACAACTGCCGGATCTGCGCCTTGCCGCCCGAGGAAACTCTGACCGCAACCGTCACAGCACCCTGGTTGCGCGCAGCCTCGATCTCTTTCCCCTGCCCCTCCTGCACATAGAATCGTTCAATGCCGTAATGCACAGGGATAATGTCGCCCTGTTCCGGCAATGCGTAATAAAGGAGCGGTTCACTGGTCAGCACCACAGTTCCCGGCTTTTCCGGCAGATCGGCGAAAGAGGCCTCGGCAACAACAGCAAATCCATCTGGCTCAGGCGCGACCCGCACATGCAGGCGCACGTCATGCCCATCCGTCGGGCGAGGCCCGATAATCTTCTCTTCAGGGATTCGCGAAATCGGGTAACTCAGCACAACATAGTCGCCGCGCAGCAGGTCACGCGGGTCGACCGCCTCGGTGCGCAGCAGAATTTCACGGCCTTCGCGCAGGATATGGGCGCGTTCGCCGATCTGGTAGCCGATCACGGCCGTCTGCAACGCTGCGAGAAGGACGGCGCCTGACAGCAGGCGGAACAGGTGATTGCCTTGCATCATGGGCGCTCCCCTCCCCAACCCGCGTCGATGCCGGCGCCCACCGCCCGGCCCTTGCGCGCCTGCAGCCGTTTTTCAACTTGGCTCGCCCCAAGCGCCAGGAGCGCAACGATGACGCCGCTGATCAGGAAGAAACCCGAGGTACCCAGGAGAGAATCGATCGTGGCAAAAGACAGATAAAGGATTTCGCCGCCGAAGATGAGATACGCGACGGAACGAACCTGACCATCCTCCCGGCCACGCAGCACAAGCGCAACGATCGCAACAGCCACCGCACCGATGGCGACAAATGCCAGCGGCAGACCTTTGTCGTAAATCGAATTGAGAATGACCAGCCCTAACCCGCTCAACAACAGCGCATGCAGACCGGCAAGCCGCACGACGGCATGGCGCGCCAGACCTGGAAGCACAGTCAGGGCAAACAGCACCAGTCCGCCGACCGCATAGGCGACGGCGAGGTCGGTGCGCATCACCTCACCGTAGATCCAGGCCAGCCAGCCGAGGAGCAACAAACCCGCAAGGTTCTGCACGCGGACATTTCCCGTGAACCACGACAGGAAGGCGATAAGCAGTGCGAGCAGCGGCGGCGTCCAGACCGTCTCAGCCACCCAGGCGAAATTGAATTGGTCGATCGTCGCTCCTGCCAGCCCCAGTGCAAGCAGCCCGACAAAGCCCGCCATCGCTCCGGAGCGAAAGATCAGCGCCGACAGGGTCGCCATACCGATCCAAACATAGAGAAGGTCAAGCAGATCGCCGGAGAGGTGATAGAGCTGCCCGACCAGCGACATCGCCGCCCCGAAACTTGCCGCTCCCAAGACCAGCAGCGCCTGCCCGGTAGCTTTCCGGCCATAGGCAAGGCTGAAGGCCGCACCGCCATGAAAGATCCAGATCAGCAGGATGATGCCTGATACTTTGACCAATCGGGGAATCGCCTGCCAGTTGGCCGCGACGAGCAGAAGAATCGCTGCGGAAAGAAGCACCGCCGACAGCATCAGCAACACGCCGCCAATGGCAGGTGTCGTCGACCTCGAATCGTGATCCTCCAGCATGGCGTCGCTCGCTTGCTGGCTGATCAGGCCCATTTCGGCCCAGCGCTCAAGGTCTTTCTTCAATCTGGCTCGGTACATCCCAACTCCATCGGTCAAGGCTTACTCTATATAAGGATTTTTCAGCTAAAGTCGAAAGCGTGCCGATGCTTGCTGGGCTCAGCGGTGGGCAGCAGGAAACTATATGCGCGCTGCGCATACCTCGCATGACGATTTCGCACTGCACAAAACCCCTCAAAACGATTAGATATTCTTCAACGGCGAGCGGGAACATGATGTTCTTATACGCCATCGGCGAAGGCCGAGACAAAGTTTCGATGCAGCATACTCCTCCTCCCAATGCGCATCGAACGGGCTGACAACCCTCCTCCTCCCAGTTGTCGCCCATTTCAAATGACGCCCGCCGGATCTCCTCCCCCGGTGGGCGTTATTGATTCTTGGTCACCGCTTCCAACTTGATCTCCTGACGCGAGACGCGCAGATCACGCTTTTGCAGCGCAAAAGCTGAAATGGCGGGCAAGTTGCACGCAAAATAGCCAAAACTTAACAAATCGTTCACGGGCTATGCGCTGGAAGCATGGGTGGTTCGCCGGATTGGCGCTTCATAACTTATGCCGCAGCGCATATATTCATTTCAACACATGAGGGCTGGCCAACTTGCCAGCAAAACGCTGAAGAGAGGCACGACCATGAACCTTACCCGCTCCCTGACCAACTGGCGCAAGTATCGTCAGACCGTATCTGAACTCGGCCGCATGTCGGACCGCGAACTGCATGACCTCGGCATCGGCCGCGAGGAAATCCGTCGCGTTGCCCGTCACGCCGTCAAGGTCGGCTGATACGACACCAAGAATTAGAAGCCTCGTGCTTCCGCAAAAGCCTCCTTCGGGAGGCTTTTTTCGTTTTTGCGGTGTGATCATCGGACGGCTGAGTCCCACAGCTATTGCGGTGCGGCAGAAGATAATGGCGATGCCGACTGCGTATCTTGCAAAGCGGCGCAACGGCATTTCCTGTTGCATTAACGCCGTGCCCAAACCCTAGCCGAAGCACAATAAATAGCCATGAATCTGCACAAACGCATAGCAGTCGCTCATTTATTGCACTGCCGTTGTGACGCGTCCCGGTGTATAAGCAATGCAACAGCTGAGGCGAAGATAACCGCCCGATCAGCCAAAGAATTCACCGAGGAAACATCATGAACCCGATCCGCATCGCAAAAAACTGGATTAGCTATCGTCGTACCCTGTCCGAGCTGGGCAGCCTGTCGAACCAGACCCTGTCTGACATCGGCATTACCCGCTACGACATTCGCAACATTGCGACCCGCTCGTTCCGTTAATCTGCTCTTCGCAGATTGTATGTCTGAACGGCGCCACAGGGCGCCGTTTTTGATTCTGGGACTGCCGTGCCCCCCAGTTTCCTGGCGCCAAGTTTGCGCCGCAGACCAAGCTTGAAGATTGGAAGCGCGTCCAAGCCGTGATATGGGAGCCGCCATGACAGATAAAAGCGCTCATCTCCCTATTCACGTCATCGGCGGCGGCCTTGCCGGTTCGGAAGCCGCCTGGCAGATCGCCACATCAGGCGTGCCGGTTATCCTCCATGAAATGCGAGGCCTGCGCGGCACGGATGCCCACAAGACCGACAGCCTGGCCGAACTGGTTTGCTCAAACTCCTTCCGCTCCGACGATGCCACTGCCAATGCTGTCGGCGTGATCCATGCGGAGATGCGTCTGGCCGGCTCGCTGATCATGGCCTGCGCAGATCGCCATCAGGTGCCCGCCGGCGGCGCTTTGGCCGTCGACCGCGATGGCTTTGCCGAAGCTGTGACGCAATCGCTTGAGGCGCATCCCCTTGTGACTATCGTGCGCGAGGAAGTCACCGGCCTGCCTCCGCGCGACTGGGATCTCAGCATCATCGCCAGCGGCCCGCTGACATCGCCGGCTTTGGCCGAGGCGATCCGCGCCGAAACGGGTGAGGACGCACTTGCCTTTTTCGATGCGATTGCGCCGATCGTCCACCGCGACAGCATCAACATGGACATCTGCTGGTATCAGTCGCGCTACGACAAGGTCGGCCCCGGCGGGACGGGCAAGGATTATATCAACTGCCCGCTGGATGAAGCCCAATACCACGCATTCCTCGATGCATTGATTGCCGGCGATGCCGTCGGCTTCAAGGAATGGGAAGGCACGCCCTATTTCGACGGCTGCCTGCCCATCGAAGTAATGGCAGAGCGCGGTCGTGAAACCCTGCGCCACGGGCCGATGAAGCCCATGGGCCTCACCAATGCCCATAACCCTACGGTCAAGGCCTACGCGGTCGTGCAGCTACGCCAGGACAATGCGCTCGGCACGCTTTACAACATGGTCGGCTTCCAGACGAAGCTGCGCTACGGCGCCCAGGCCGAAATCTTCCGGATGATTCCGGGGCTTGAGAATGCCGAGTTCGCCCGTCTCGGCGGCTTGCACCGCAATACCTATATCCATTCGCCTGTGCTGCTCGATCCTTCGCTGGCGCTGAAGAGTCGGCCGGGCCTGCGCTTTGCCGGCCAGATCACCGGCTGTGAAGGCTATGTCGAAAGCGCCTCGATCGGACTACTCGCCGGCAGGTTTGCCGCCGCCGAGCGCAAGGGCGAGACCATCAGCCTGCCGCCGGCAACGACGGCGCTCGGCGCTCTTCTCAACCATATTACAGGCGGGCACATCGTCTCCGAAGACGAACCCGGCAAGAAGTCCTTCCAGCCGATGAATATCAATTTCGGCCTATTCCCGGACCTGGAGCCGGGCTCGATCGTAAGGCCCGAGGGCGTCAAGCGCTTCCGTGGCAAGGATAAGACGATAATGAAGCGGCAACTGATCGCCGCCCGCGCGCTGGTCCATTGCCGTCAGTGGCTTGGCCTGCCGCCTGCGCAAGAGTTGGTGCAGCCTTTGCCTGAGGCCTTGGAAGAGGCAGCGCAATAACGCTGCCGGTAGCGTCTAAAGACTGTCAGGTTCACGTTGGACCAGACAGTCTCTAGATTCTTTTGTTTTCGTTTGTCTTTTCGGGAAAACCCGGCTCCACTTTTCCCTGACAACCTCTAGAGCCAAAACCATGTCATCCCGTCAAAGACGCGATGACATGGTTTGACACTGATCCAGCAAAACACTTGCGCTATCAGGAAGACGCCTTGTCCATGCGGCTATCAACCACCTCGATATCGTCAGGCGCGATGTAATTACCCAACAGCCAAAGCGACACCTCGGCCGCTTCGGCAGGCTTGGCGAACAAATAATCGCCATTGTGCTGGGGCGCGCCCAGAAAATTCACATGAAATCCATGACCACTATCGAGCGGGCTGACCTGGACCTGGCCAGGCTCAATGATGTGGCATGCATAGTGATTGCGCATGCTGCGCATAAAACCGGCGCGGTTGTCATGCAGGCGCACGAAGACCGATTTGCCATCGGCCGTGGCATGCAGGCTGCGGATAGCCTCATTTGGAAAGGCGCGGCTGAACTCCACGATCGCCAGCCCGACATCGCTCAGTGTCTCCTCGTCATTGCGCTCTGCCATGCGCGAAACATACCAGGCAAAGGCAATAATTCCCGAGAAGATGAAAATACCGATTCCAACGCCCACTGCGACCTCCGGCTTCTGCATCGCCAGCCGCATCGGACGATACCGCCGCCTGCTGCCATGCTTCTTATGTGCCGCATAATCCCTTGAACCGATTCCATCGGAGATCATGCCTTGCCAGCGATCTAGCCGACGAGCCTTGCGTGAGTTTGGAGCGGGCGCGGCTAGCTCATTTTCTAACCGGTCCGACCAAAAAGACGACCCGGGTATTTCATAGGGAGAGCGATGGGAGCGCCAGCTTTTCGAGAGCCTACGCTAGAAGCGGCCTGTGAGACTGGCGCGCAGCAGCGTCAACTGGCGGCGCCATTGCGGACGGCGCAGAGGGCCATCGAGAACGTCGGCGCCGCGCTTGCGAGCATCGCGCAGCACAGGCTCTGCAAGCGCCACCGGCAGGTAAGCAGCGTTCAGCGAGGCCGGAACCTTGCCGGCCGCACGGGCCTTGGCCAAGTGATCGAGACCGAGCCCGGAAAAGGCCTCGATAGCGCCATCGATTCGCAGTCTGTCCCCACCCGCCAGGAAACTGTCGCGGTCGAGACCGGTGGCTGCGAGAACCTCGTCGGGAATATAAAGCTGCCCGCGCGCCCGATGCTGCGGCATCAGCGCCAGAAGCCCCGCAATGCACTGTGCAACGCCGGCATGACCCGCGGTCTCAGCCATCGTCGCTGCCGCATCCGCATCGAGCACAAGGCTTGCGAGCTGGATCAGTGCTGAAGCCGTTTCGCCGGCATAGCCTTCCAGCGCCGAACGCGGACCGATCGGATCGTCATAGAGATCGGCAATGCGGGCGTCGATCATGTCGAGCAATGGCTGCACCGGCAGGCGATAAGTCTCGACTGCCGAGGTCAGTCCAGCCGCCAGCGGATTGGCAGAGGTTTCGCCATGCCCCTTGCCGGACAGCAGGTCGCGCCAATATTGCAGCCGTATTTCGCCAGGCAGCGGCTCGCGCACGAGATCGCGTATTCGGGCGAGCTCGGCGTTGAAAGCATAAAGCGCGGCCAGAGCCGGCTGCTTGTCGGACGGAGACAGAAGACAGGCGAGATAGCGGTCCCGATCGGTCTCCCTGAGGGTCGAAAGGCAGATGTCGCTGCCGGGTACCGAAGATGCGGACAGTTCCGTCATGGCTTAGACGGCGATCAAGGCGGCGGCAACCGGCCGGTCTTCGGCCAGCATGACGTTATAGGTTCGCACCGCCGCTCCGGTGCTCATCGGGTCGGAGCCGATGCCGGCCGCCAATAGCGCCGCCTTCACGTCGGCGGGAATGCGCTTCAGGTCCACCCCCGTACCGACCAGCAAAAATTCCACCTTGTCGGCCTCGTCTAGCAGGCGCTGCAGCGAGGCGATGGTCAGGGTGTCGCCCTCCCGCATGTCCCAGCCGTAAATGCCCGAGGGAAGCAGCAGAAGGGAGCCGCGATGCGACATATCCGCAAACCGGAACCCACCATTGCCATAGGCATCGATGGGCGAACGGCCAGGAAAATGCGCCTCGCGGATGATGATTCCCTTTGCCAAACCTCAAGCTCCTGCTTTGCCCGCCGATCCGGGCTTACCAGCCTTAGCCGGCTTCTCCGACGTGTCGTCACCCTGATTCTGACCTTCCGGCCGCAGGCGGAAGGCGATGAGAACAGGCGCTGCCATATAAATAGAGGAGAAGGTGCCGACGAGAACCCCGAACAGCATTGCGAACGTAAACGAACGAATGACTTCGCCACCGAACAGGAACAGGGCAAGCAGCGCCAGCAGTGTCGTCACCGAGGTCAGGATGGTGCGCGACAGGGTCTGGTTGATCGAGGTATCGATCAGCACGTCGAGCGGCATTTTCTTATAGCGCCGCAGGTTTTCACGCATTCGGTCATAGACCACGACCGTATCGTTCAGCGAATAGCCGACGATGGTCAGGATTGCCGCGATACTGCTGAGATCGAACTCCACCCCGGTCACCACGTAAAGACCGAGCGTCAGGATGACGTCATGCAGCGTCGCGATGATCGCACCGGCAGCAAACTGCCACTCGAACCGGATCCAGATATAGACCAGGATCGCCATCAGCGAGATCAGCACGCCTATGGTGGCCGACTTGGTCAGCTCGCCCGAGACCGAAGGACCGACCACTTCCGTACGGCGGAATTCATAGGACTGCTCGAGCTCGTCACGCACCTTGGCAACAGCCGATTGCTCGCCATTCTCGCCTTCCTGCTGCGCCTGCAGACGCACCAGAACGCTGCTCGGATCGCCGAAGCCCTGAACCTGCACATCGCCGAGATTAAGGCTGCTCAGCTGCTCGCGTATTGCGGCGGGATCGGCATTGCCTTGACGGGCCTTCAGCTCGATGATCGAACCACCGGTAAAGTCGATGCCGAGCTTCATTCCAACCGTGCCAAAGCCAAGCAGAGCAGCAATGGACAGCGTTGCCGATAGAATGAAGGTGTAACGGCGAATGCCCATGAAGGGAATGTTGGTGCCGTCGAAGATGCCCGTACGGACGCCCTTCGGCAAAAATTTCGGGCGGCGCTTGTTGACCCAGATGGTAAACATCCAGCGAGTCAGCGCGAAGGCGGTGAAGACCGTGGTGATGATACCGATGGCAAGCGTAACGGAGAAGCCGCGCACGGGGCCGGAACCGAGGAAGAACAGCACGCCGGCCGCAATCAGTGTCGTCACGTTGGCGTCGACGATGGTGGCCAACGCCTTGTTGAAGCCGATATCGATCGACTGGATCAGCGATCGCCCGGTTTTATACTCTTCGCGGATACGCTCGTAGATCAGCACGTTGGAATCGACCGCCATGCCGATGGTCAAAACGATACCAGCGATACCCGGCAGCGTCAGCGTCGAGCCGAGCAGCGTCAGCACAGCCAGGATCATCACGATATTGGCAAACAGCGCCAATACGGCGAGCACGCCGAAGAAGCCGTAGAGCCCGATCATCAGCACGACGACCAGCGCCGCGCCGATGAAGCCGGCAGAAATACCGGCGCGGATCGAGTCTGCACCCAGGCTCGGGCCGACGGTGCGCTCTTCGACCACGGTCAAAGTCGCGGGCAGTGCGCCAGCGCGCAGCAGCACGGCAAGGTCATTAGCGCCCTGAACCGAGAAATTACCGGAAATCTGCCCGGAACCGCCGATGATCGGCTCACGGATCACAGGAGCCGAGATCACCTGGTTGTCGAGCACGATGGCAAAAGGACGGCCAACATTCTGCTGGGTCGCCTGAGCAAAGCGCTGGGCACCGCGGCTGTCGAAACGGAAGCTGACGACCGGCTCATTGTTCTGCTGGTTGAAGCTCGCCTGCGCATCGACCAGCTCTTCGCCCGAAACGAGAACCCGCTTTTCAACGAGATAGGGAACAGCCGGATCATCCTGGCTGTAAAGCACTTCAGAGGTTGCCGGCGGACGGCCGCTGATCGCCTCGGTGGCCGGCATGCTGGTATCGACCATACGGAAGGACAGCTTGGCGGTCTGGTTCAACAGGTTCTTCAGGCGCTGCGGATCGCTGAGACCCGGGACCTGCACGATAATCCGGTCAGAACCCTGACGCTGGATCAACGGCTCGGTATTGCCAAGCTCGTCGACGCGGCGGCGCACGACTTCGATCGACTGGGTGAGCGCCGAAGACATACGGTAATCGATGCCGGCATCGGTGAGGTTGAATTTCAGCAGCCCGTCGCCGCTATCGTCAAGCGTCGCTTCCTGGATGCTGCTGGAGCCGAAACCGCCGGTGCTGACCGGCTGGGTGATGTTCACCAACGCCTTGCGGGCGGCATCGAGCTGGGTCGGATCAGTGATGCGCACCTGCACGGTCTGGCCGGTACCGTTCAAGCCGGTATAGCGGATATTGGCATCGCGCAGGCTGCTTCTGATATCGCCGACGACGGCATCGAGCCGTTCCTTGACGATGTCGTTGCGCTCGATCTTCAGCATGATGTGCGAGCCACCCTGCAGGTCGAGGCCAAGCGTCATCTGCTTGTTCGGCAGCCAGGACGGCAGATGCGACAGCTGCTCCTTGCTGAACAGGTTGGGCAGAGCGATCAGAACGCTCGCCACGACAGCAAGCCAGAGAAGAGCGGTTTTCCAGCGGGAGAAATGCAGCATCGACATCTCGAAGGTAAGGTCTGTGAAACAGGCGGCGCCCAATCAGCGAAATGGCTGCTTGATAGGCCGAGCCAGATTTACAGCGGGGTAAATCCGGGCTCAACCTACAAAGCGGCCATTTCAGGCAGGCAAGACGGCTTTTCAGCAGACGGCAGGTAAAAAATCAGGCCGCCCTTTAAAAAGGACGGCCCGGTGTTCTGATAGGATCAGGCGTCTGTCTTGGCGCCGTCGGTCTTAACGACGTCGCCCTTGACCGGCTCACCCTTCACACGCACTTCGGCAATCAGGCTGCGCAGGGCCTTGACCTTGACGCCATCAGCGATCTCGACTTCCAGTTCCTTGTCGTCGATCACCTTGGTGACCTTGCCGATCAGGCCGCCACCCAAAACAACCTGGTCGCCGCGACGAATTGCCGACAGCGTCGCTTCCCGCTTCTTCAGCTGGTTACGCTGCGGACGGATCAGCAGGAAATACCAGATCACCATCAGCGGCGCGAACAGCAGCAGCATTTCGAAGCTGGAACCCATGCCACCAGCGGCGGCCGGGGCTGCATCCTGGGCGAATGCCTGTGTTATGAACATGAAAAACTCCTTGGGAACCGGGGCAGCAAGGATCTGTCCCCCCTGTTTTGCCGCCGGAATATAGGAATACCCCAAGGGAATGCAACAGAAACAGCGGCTTTGCGTACCGAATCCACGCTCATTACACTTTCGAAGCCGGGATAGCCATGGTAGCGCCGCAGAAGAGACGGCGGGAACGCGATTTTTACCACCCGATCGTCAGACAAAAGGAGGCCAGCATGACCGATGTTCTCGCGCAGCTGTTGCAGGAAGTATCCCGTCTCGCCGACGCCGTGGAGCGCCTGGCCGGCCCTGCCCCCGCCATCAACGACTGGAGCACCGCCGATTGCTTCGTCTGGCACCCGACAGATAAGCGCCTGCAGCCCATCCCGCAGCCCAACCGCGTCGAGCTCGGCCTGATCAGGGGCGTCGACCGGGTGCGCGACATCCTTCACGACAATACCGAGCGTTTCGCGCTCGGCTTTCCCGCCAACAACGTGCTGCTCTGGGGCGCGCGCGGCATGGGCAAGTCTTCTCTGGTCAAGGCCGTGCATGCCGACATCATCCGCGCCACCGGTATCCGACTGAAGCTGGTCGAAGTGCATCGTGAGGACATCGCCTCCCTGCCCGCGCTGATGGAGCTTCTGAAAGTCTCAAGCGAACGCGTCCTGCTGTTTTGCGACGACCTGTCCTTCGACCATGACGACACCGCCTATAAGTCGCTGAAGGCGGCACTCGATGGCGGTATCGAAGGTCGGCCGGATAATGTGCTGTTCTACGCCACCTCCAACCGTCGCCATCTGCTGCCGCGCCATATGATGGAAAACGAGCAGTCGACCGCGATCAATCCATCGGAAGCCGTGGAGGAGAAAGTCTCCCTGTCGGACCGCTTCGGCCTGTGGCTCGGCTTTCACAAATGCAGCCAGGACGACTATCTCGCGATGATCGACGGCTATGCCGCCCATTTCGCCCTGCCGCTGGCGCCGGAGCAATTGCATGCCGAGGCACTGGAATGGGCCACTACCCGCGGCGCCCGCTCCGGCCGTGTAGCCTGGCAATATATCCAGGACCTCGCCGGGCGTCTGCGTGTTGATCTGAGACGGTGACAGAACCGCGAAATACGGGCCGCCAGAACTGAAAAAGAACTGAAAAAGGCTCGGGTTGCCCCGAGCCTTCTTATATTTCCTGAAACGCACTACCTTATTCAAGAAAAAGCCTTGCGCCGAAGCGCCTATTCCAGGAAGCCCATCGGGTTGACGGGTGTTGCGTCCTTGCGCACTTCGAAATGCAGGGTCGGCTGGGTGGCGTTGCCGCTCATGCCTGACGTTGCGACCTGCTGGCCGCGCTGAACCTTCTGGCCCCGCTGAACCGAAATTGCATCGGCGTGGCCGTATACGGTGACCGTGCCGTCGTCGTGGCGCACGAGAACTGTGTTGCCGAGTTCCTTCAACCCGTTGCCAGCATAGATAACCACACCGTTTTCGGCCGCCTTGACCGGGGTGCCAGCCGGCACCGAGATGTCGATACCGTCATTGCGCTTGCCGGCGACATTGGCGCCGAAGGGTGCAACGACTGCGCCGCGCACGGGCCAGCGGTATTTGCCGATGCCGGTTGCATCGGGAGCCTTGTCGCCCGGATCTGCCGAGGCAACATCGGTGACCGACTTGGTCGGAGCGGCAGCTGCAGGAGCAGCAGCGGTGACCGGAGCAGACTTCGCAACTTCTGCCTTGGCAGCAGCTGGCGAGGCGCTGACCGGCGTTGCGGCCAGCTTCTGATCAGCCTGCGGCAGTTCCAGCGTCTGGCCAACCCGCACGCCCTGAGCGCCGAGATGATTGGCCTGTTTCAGGGCTGCAACCGAAACATTGTTTTCGCGAGCAATCTTGGCAAGCGAATCGCCTGGCTTGACGACATAGGAGCCAGCCGGCGGCGGGGTTTTGCCGGAGCCTGCGGCATTCGTCGCATTGTTGGCGGCGATATCAGTCTTGACCTTGTCGCGCAGCTTCGGATTGGTCGGGAGGACCGCGAGCTTCTCTTCCTGATGCGGGCCGGGGCCTGGCTGCTGACCTGGCGGCAGCAGCGTACCTTCCGCAGCAGCGGCACGGGTCGGCGTGCTGCGCGATCCGAAGGTCGGGATCAGGATCGACTGGCCGGGACGCGCAGCCCCTGCCGTCGACAAGCCGTTGGCCTTGACGATTTCTTTTTCCGGCACGCCGTAGCGCTGGGACAGCGTTGCAATGCTTTCGCCTGGCTTCAGCACGACGCGCGGTGCGTTGACCGTGCTCCAACCATTCGCGCCCTGACCGTTGGCACCTGGAGCACCTTGGCTTGCCAACGCCGGCTTTGTCGGCGCGGCAATGGTGTTGGTGGACATGCTGTCTCCGTCCTCAACCGCAGCGGCGGCCTGATGACCAGCGGACGGGAAAGGTGCAGCTGAGGCCATCTGGCGGCGTGACGAGATCGGACCTGACGACGCCGTCGAACCAGACGGCGGAGCAAGTTCAGACTTCTGCACCGAAGATGCACGCCGGGCTGGCGAATAGGTCTGCGCCGGATAGGGCTGCGTCATCGCCTGCTGGCGATTGTTGTAACCGCCGCCCGTCGAACCACCGCCCATCGAACCGCCGCCCATCGAACCGCCGGACGAAGCATAGCCGCCCCCTGCGCCATCGACATCAGCCTGGGGAACAGGCGCAGCATTCAAACCGGTGATCTGACCGCCAGTAGAGGCTGTCGTCATCGAATCGGTTTTGGAAAAGACACCTGCAAAACGGCTGGAGTCGGAACTGCAACCAGTCGCGACGCTTGCCATCAGGCCAACCCAGACGATCTGGGCAACAGGCATGCCGGATTTAGAAGACTGACTCTGACGCATGATACAACCCACTGACGACGCAACCATTTTCGTGAGTTTATTAAAGCGCGTTAGTGTTACCGGGCGGTTAACCGGGCGGAATCCTTATGAAGATTTCGCAAAAATCTGCCGGGAAATCAGCGCATGCGTCCCCGGAACGCCTATGGCTTCAAGGTTTTGCAGCAAAGTTGTTAACCATAAAAATTAAGGGGCATCCCGCGCGCAGCGGTTAAACCATCCCATTTTGGCAATTTTAGCCTGTGCAAACCTTCCAAATATGGGAAGTCACGGTAGTTGCTTTCTCAGAGGAAGGCAGCAACGTTCGGAGTTAGCGGAAGATAGGGAACCTCAAAAAGATCTTCCCGCTCGAACCGGCTGCCGGTGCGCGTCAGGCGCACCATGACGCAACGGTTCTCATCCACCATGATTGGCGCCATCAGCACGCCATTATGCACCAATTGCTCGGTAAACACCTTGGGCATCGAGGGAAACGCCGCGGTGGCGATGATTCGGTCGAAGGTCCCCTCGCCTGGTAGCCCAAGACTGCCATCCCCATGGCGGATAATCACATTGCGGATCGACAGCTGTTCCAGTCGTGCCTGGGCATCGTTCACCAGCGTCCGGTAACGCTCCACCGACACGACGCGCTCAGACAGCCGCGCCAGCACTGCCGTCATGAAACCACTGCCGGTACCGACTTCCATCACCCGCTGCCCCGCCCCGACCCTGAGCCGGTCGATCAAACGCACGGCCAGATCCGCGCCCTCCATGAACGCCCCACATTCGAGCGGGAGCGTCTGGCGGGAATAGGCATGTTCAGCCATATGATGCGCAACGAAGCGGGCGCGCGGCGTCTGCTCCACTGCCGTCAGCAGGTTGATGTTGGAAATGCCTTCGGCCCGCAAGCGCAAAACAAGCGCGGCAAAGCCTTCTCTCTCCAGCATCGCCGTCTTCATGATGCGTCCTCACCGGCGAGAGCGGCCGCAAGAGCATCCTGAACCGCATAGTCAGTCATATCGAGCTTTAAGGGGGTGACGGAAATCCTATTGTCGCGCAGCGCGCGGATATCGGTTCCCGGCCGGAAATTCCCCTGACGGTCGCCGAATCGCAGCCAGAAATACGGAAGACCGCGCCCATCGGCCCGCTCTTCGACGCTAAGGCCAAAATCGAGCTTGCCCTGCGCGGTGACGTCGACACCGGTCACTGCCTCTGGCTCGCAATTGGGGAAATTCAAGTTGAGCAATGTCCCGGGCGGCAGCTCAACGCCCATAAGTTTACGGATAAGGTCAGGCGCCAAAGTCTCCGTCACATGCCAAGGGATCGTATGACCGGCGACATAGCTATAGGCCTGGCTGAGCGCGAAAGAACGCACGCCATGCACCGTGCCCTCGATGGCGCCGGCTACCGTGCCGGAATAGGTGACATCGTCGGCCAGATTTGCCCCGGCATTGACACCTGACAAAACCAGATCCGGCTTGCCCGGCAGCACCTTGCGGATAGCCATGATCACGCAGTCGGTCGGTGTCCCGCGCAGCGCAAAGCGCTTTTCACCCAGTTGTCGCAGCCGCAGCGGCTCCGACAGTGTCAGCGAATGGGCAAGGCCGCTCTGGTCGGTTTCCGGCGCCACGATCCACACATCGTCGGACAGCGTGCGGGCAACCTTTTCCAGCACGGCCAGGCCGTCTGCGTGGATACCATCGTCGTTGGTCAGCAGAATCCGCATCGGTCCTCGTCAAGACGCATCTGAAACCTGCAATCAGCTGGCTTTTTCGATCCGCGTCATCCCGCCCATATAGGGCTGGAGCACGTCAGGCACAGTGATCGAACCATCTTCGTTGAGATAGTTTTCCATCACGGCGATCAGGCAGCGGCCAACCGCCGTGCCAGACCCGTTCAGCGTGTGCACGAAACTCGTGCCCTTGCCGTCCTTGTTGCGATAGCGGGCATTCATCCGCCGACCCTGGAAATCGCCACAGACAGAGCAGGACGAAATTTCTCGGAACGTATTCTGCCCCGGCAGCCAGACTTCCAGATCGTAGGTCTTTCGCGCACCAAACCCCATGTCGCCGGTGCAAAGCGTCATGGTGCGGAAATGCAGCCCAAGCCGCTTCAGCACTTCCTCGGCGCAAGCGGTCATCCGCTCATGCTCGGCAAGAGCGCTGTCGGCATCGGTGATCGACACGAGTTCGCACTTCCAGAACTGGTGCTGACGCAGCATGCCGCGCGTGTCGCGACCGGCAGAACCGGCTTCCGAGCGGAAAGATGGCGTCAGTGCCGTAAAGCGCAGCGGCAACTTCTCCTGGTCAAGAATTTCGCCTGATACCAGGTTGGTCAGCGTCACCTCGGCCGTCGGAATCAGCCAGCGGCCATCCGTGGTCTTGAACAGGTCTTCGGCAAATTTCGGCAACTGACCGGTGCCATACATCGCCTCGTCGCGCACCATCAGCGGCGAGGAGACTTCCGTATAGCCGTGTTCCGTCGTGTGCAGGTCGATCATGAACTGGCCAAGCGCCCGTTCCAGGCGCGCCAGAGGCCCCGTCAAAACGGTAAAGCGGGCACCCGAGAGCTTGGCGGCCCGGTCGAAATCCATATAGCCGAGCGCTTCACCAATCTCGGGATGCTCCATCGGCGTGTGATTCCAGCCCGGCTTCTGGCCGACAACGCGAGCCACGACATTGTCATGCTCGTCCTTGCCAACGGGCACATCGTCCAGCGGAATATTGGGAATGCTCGACAGAGCCTCAGTCAGCTCGGCGCTGAGACGGCGCTCTTCTTCTTCCGCCGCAGGCAACGTGTCCTTCAGCGAGGCGACCTCGGCCTTCAGCTTGTCGGCCAGCGCCATATCCTTCTGCGCCATGGCGGCGCCGATTTCCTTGGAGGCGGCATTGCGACGCGACTGCATGTCCTGCATCGCCTGGACCACGGAGCGGCGCTTCTCATCCAGCGCAATCAGGCCGGATGCCAACGGCTCTGCACCGCGCTTGGCCAGCGCCTGATCGAGAAGCTCAGGGTTTTCACGGATCCATTTGATATCAAGCATCGTCGTTCCAAAGTGTTGCGCAGGCCAAAATGTTTACATGGGCCAGAATGTTTGTCCGGCGGATCGCTGCCGCCTTTGCCGACCTCGGCAATGCCGAAACAGCAGCAGCTTATTCCAGCTCGGTGGACGAACTCGCCTCGGCCTTCTTGGACCGTTCCTTCTCCACCAGCTTGGCAGCAAAGATCGAGACTTCGTAGAGAAGGATGGTAGGCAGTGCAAGACCGATCTGCGACATCGGATCGGGCGGCGTCAGGATGGCAGCAGCGATAAAAGCGATAACGATGAAGTACTTGCGCTTTTGCGCCAGCCATTTGCTGTCGATGATCCCGACCCTGGCGAGAAGCGTGGTCACGACCGGCAGCTGGAACACCAGGCCGAAGGCAAACACCAGCGACATGATCAGGCTCAGATATTCCGACACCTTCGGCATCAGCGAGATCGCCACGTCACCCTCACCCGGCGCCTGCTGCATGGCCAGGAAGAACCACATCACCATCGGCGTGAAGAAGAAATAGACCAGCGCCGCCCCCATCAGGAACAGGATCGGCGAGGCTATCAGGAACGGCAGGAAGGCCTGACGCTCGTTCTTGTAGAGACCCGGGGCTACGAATTTATAGATCTGCGCAGCAATGACCGGGAAGGAAATCACCATGGCCGAGAACATCGCCACCTTCACCTGGGTGAAGAAAAATTCCTGCGGCGCCGTGTAGATCAGCTCTGCCTTGGCGACATCAAGATGCGCCCAGATCACCGCCCATTTGTAGGGAATGACCAACAGATTGAACAAATGCTTGGCAAAGAAAAAGCAGACGATGAAAGCCACGAAAAAGGCGGCCAGCGACCAGATCAACCGCGACCTGAGCTCGATCAGATGCTCGATCAGTGGCTGCGGCTTGTCCTCGATATCATCGCTCATGCTTCACCCTTGCTGGTGTCATCCGTAGTGGCGCCGGGCGTCTGGCCCTCGCCGCTCTTGGCCTTAGTCTGGCCAGTCTTGGTCTGGCGGGCAGCCGTCTTTTCGCTCACGACCTTCTTGATGGCAGGCTTTTTCGTCGGCGCTGCTGCGGCGACCACGACCGCGTCATCCTTGGCCACTGCCTTTGTTCTGGTCTTCGCCTTGGGCTTGGCGACCGGCGGGTTGGCGACAGCGAGAGCCTCGGCCATCGGCTGAACGGCTTCCACTGGAGTAGCCTTTTCCTTTACGGATTTGGCTTTGACGGTCTTGCTCTTCGCAGCAGGCTTGACCGGCTCCGCCTCTGCAGCGGCATCCTTGGCTTTGCGGGTCCGCTTCGGCTTCTCGCCCGCAACGGTATTCTCCGACGCTGCAGCTGCCATAGGGGCCGCGGCAGCCGATCCCGGCAGCTGCGGCTTGGCAAGCGTATCGCCAAGCGGCGCGAGCGGCGGCAGGTCCTCCGCCGTCATCGGCCGGGCTGGAGCATCGGGCAGCGGCAGGCGGCTGCTGTCGTCTTCGGGGAAATGGTCGATCTGGGTCGAACGCTGCAGATCTGCCTTGATATCGGCGCCCATCTGCCGGAGCGGATTGATCGCTTCGCGCAGCGCATTGGCAGGATTGAGCCGTTGCGCATCGTCGATAGTGCGGCGCAGGTCGTCCATGTCGGCCTCGCGCAGCGCCTCATCAAACTGGGCGCGGAACTCACCCGCCGTCTTGCGCAGCCGCGTCGTCATCTTACCGAAGGCGCGCAGCATGGGCGGCAAGTCTTTCGGACCGACCACGACGATCAGCACGACCGCGATGACCAGCAATTCGCTCCAGCCAATGTCAAGCATTCTTCAGGCTCCCGAAACCGTCGACCGAGCAACGGTTCATTCCGGAAAAGGCCAGCACAAGCTGGCCGGCACGAGGCGGGCCGGCGCAACCTGCACCGGCCTCATTGACGTCAGACCAAGATCACTTGCCGTCGTCGGCGCGGTGATCCACGGTCTTTGATCCGTCAGGCCGCGAAGCGCTGTCAGACGCATCCTCGTCGGACATGCCCTTCTTGAAATTCTTGATGCCCTTGGCAACGTCGCCCATCAATTCTGGGATCTTGCCGCGGCCGAACAACAACAGCACGATCGCCAGAACGATCAGCCAATGCCACATACTGAAAGAACCCATGGTCCCCACTCCTTATTGGTCGGTCTTACCGATTGATGGTTCCACCGATGTAAGATGTTTGTCCATCTTTTTCAAATTACAAAGTCTTTTCCTTGATTGGCATGGGAATAGCCAAGAGGCAAGCCGCTGCAGCCCCGCCATCAACAGTCATGCCCATTTTCACGGCAATGTCAGGGAAGAGGCAGATAAACCTATTCATCGTCCCCGCCGCCGCCAGTCGGTGCCAGCAGGCCGAGTTCTTCCAGATCGAGCTGGGTGATCGGGTCTTCGTCTTCGGACAGAGCGTCGGCATCGCTTGGCATGGGAACATGAAAATTCGGCGGAATGCGGCCGGTCAGCAGGCCAGCGCCCTTCAATTCCTCGATGCCCGGCAGGTCGCGCAGCTCCTCAAGGCCGAAATGATCGAGGAAATCTCGGGTCGTGCCGAAGGTGACCGGCCGGCCCGGCGTGCGCCGGCGGCCGCGAAACCGCACCCAGCCGGCTTCCAGCAGCACGTCGATCGTCCCCTTGGATGTCTGAACGCCTCTGATATCCTCGATTTCCGCCCGGGTGACCGGCTGGTGATAGGCAATGATCGCCAGAACCTCCAATGCGGCCCGCGACAATTTGCGCACCTCATTGTCTTCACGGCGAATGGCGAAGGCCAGATCGGCGGCGGTCCGAAAGGCCCAGTGTCCATCAATCCGCACAAGATTGACGCCGCGCGGCGCGTAATCCGCCTGCAACGTCCGCATCAGGCCAGCGACATCGGTGTCACGCGGTAACCGCTCAGCCAGAAAGCTTTCAGAGACAGGCTCGGCGGAGGCAAACACCAGCGCCTCGACGATCCTCAGTGCTTCCCGCTCGCGAATTTCGTCAAGCCTCGCTGCCTCGTTCATCACCTCTGTTTCATCGCTCACGATGCAATTCCCTCACCCGCTGCCGCCGGAACCGCCTGATCTGCGCGGCCCTGGCCGGCGCGCATGAAAATCGGCTGGAAAGCGCCATGCTGGCGGATTTCGAGCTTGCCTTCGCGCACCAGTTCCAGCGAGGCCGCAAAGGCGCTCGCCAGCGCCGTCACCCGCTCAGTGGGATCGGCGAGGTAATTCCCGAGATAACCGTCCAGCGCCGTCCAGTCGCTGATGTCGCCGATCATTCGGGTCAGCAATTCACGCGCCTCGACCAGCGACCAAACCGTTCGCCGGGCGATCGTCACCTGGGTAAACGCCTGGCGCTGGCGCAGATTGGCATAGGCCGAGAGCAGATCGTAGAGGCTAGCCTCGAAGGCCGAATTCACCCGATCCGGCACATGCTCCGGCGCGCCGCGCTGGAAGACATCGCGGCCAAGCCTGTTGCGGTTGATGAGCTTGCCGGCCACATCGCGCATAGCCTCCAGCCGCTTAAGCCGAAAGGCAAGCGCTGCCGCCATTTCCTCACCGGACGGCTCGTCGTCCTTGGGCTGCTGCGGGATCAGCAGCCGCGATTTGAGATAGGCAAGCCAGGCGGCCATGACGAGATAATCGGCCGCGAGTTCGATGCGGATGCTGCGCGCCTGCTCGACAAACAGCAAATACTGCTCGGCCAGCGCCAGAACCGAGATCCGCGACAGGTCGACCTTCTGATTGCGGGCCAGAAACAGCAGCAGATCGAGCGGTCCTTCGAAGCCCGCGACATCGATTACCAACGCCGGATCGCCACTCGCCCGTTCCTCCGCATCGCCCTGCCACAGCCGGTCCATCGGCGCGCCAACGGCAGGCTTGCCGCTGACAACAGACGTCGGGGCGGCAGGGTTGGCCGCCATCAGACCAACGCCGTCAGCGCGGCAAATTCGGCGCGCAGGGCCTGCTCGTCGGAGGTGTCGACGCTGCCAAAGGCTGATTCCACCGCCTTTACCCGCTCAAGTGCCGCACCGGAAAGCACGGGCGCATGTGCGGCGACCTGGATCATTTCTTCCATGATGCCATGGCAATGCAACAACACATCATTGCCGGCGGCAACGATGGCGGCGGCCCGCTCGGCGATCGTGCCCTTCAACGCATTCATCGAGATATCGTCGTTCATCAGCAGGCCGTTAAAGCCGATCAGTCCTCTGATAACCTCATCGATGACGATGGCCGAAGTTGAAGCCGTGTAGTCAGGGTCGAAGGCGGTGTAGACGACATGGGCGGTCATCGCCATCAACTCGCCGTTCAGACGCTTGAAGGGCGGGAAATCATGCGCTTCCAGCTCCGCGCGCGACGCGGACACGACAGGTAGCTCGTGGTGCGAGTCGGCCATGCCGCGGCCGTGGCCGGGAATATGCTTGATGGTCGGCAGCACTCCGCCCGCCTTCAGCCCGAGGGCCGCCGCCTCGCCCAAGGCACCGACCGTATCAGGATCGAAACCATAAGCGCGGGTGCCGATGACATTGCTCGCCCCTTCCACCGGCACGTCGAGCACCGGCAGGCAATCGACATTGATCCCGTAGCGGCTGAGATCGAAAGCATGCAGCCGTGACATGAGCCAAGCAGCGCGCAAGCCCTTTTCCGGGTCGGCGCGGTAGATCGCGCCGATATCGGAGCCGGAGGGGTAGCGCGGGCACATCGGCTCGCGGATACGCTGCACACGTCCGCCTTCCTGGTCGATCAACACAGGCGCATTGCGGCCGCCGACAGTTTCGCGCATCGAAGCGACGAGATCAGTGATCTGCGACGCGGAAATGCAGTTGCGGCCAAACAGGATAAAGCCCCAGGGCTGCTGTTCGCGAAAGAACGCCTGCTCGTCAGGGGTCAAAACCGGGCCTGAGCAGCCCAAAATCATTGCTTTTGCGTAGGTCATAACAAGACAATAGTCGAGCCAGCCGAAAAGCCGAGAAGAAAGCGCCGATCATGCACAGGAATCAGCACTGAAGACATGAACAAGGCCGCGCTGTGATGACAGCGCAGCCCTATTCTCTTCGACGTGCCCCGATCGCGAGGCAACCTGTCTTTCAAAGCTTAGCGGACAACCATGCAGGTGCCACCGGCGCCGCGATAGCGTTCGCAAAGCGATACAGCTTCATCCTTGCTGCCGGCCGGGATGCGGACACGGTAGTAGGTGCCCTTGCCCGGAATGTCGGCAGCCTTGATGTCGACGCCGCGGCCACCGATGACGCTACCGAACTTGGCCGAGAGGCTCTTATAGCTCTTCTGGGCGTCGGCCTCTGACGGCAGCGACGAGATCTGAACCAGGTAACCGCCGGCACCACCAGCCGAAGCAGTCTGAGTTGCAGCAGGTGCTGTCGGCGCTGGCTTGGCAGGTGCGGCCAACTGGGTGGGCGCGGCGGCAGCCGTCTGAGTCGGCGCAGACGATGGCGTCGGACGATTGCGCGGAACCGGCATATTGGGTGCAGGAACTCCTGCATTGTCCTGGGCAGGAGCGGCGGCTGCGGTATCAGCAGCAGCCGGAGCCGTATTGTTCGCTGCCATGGCCTGCTCTACCGTCTGCGGAGCCGCGGCAGGTTGACCAGCCAACGCCGGCTTTGCGCCCTGCGGCGGCTGAGCCGGCTGGCTATTGGTCTGCGGCGAGGTGCCGGCAGGCACATCCTGCGCCACCAGCGATCCGTCCGGCCGAACGATCATCGTCTTGACCTTACGCGGCGTCATATTCTGCTGGTCGCCGGTCTTGGCACCGTCCGTCTGGCCCGGCTGCCCGTTGCCTGCACCATCCTGACCATCGCCGTCCATGCCGGCCGTGTCGGCGGCAGACTCCTGGTCGAGCGGCAGATTGTCGGGGCCGAGCGTACGCTGGGCGACATCCATCGGCTCTTCCTGAGAAGAGATCAGGTTCTTTTGCTGCGGCTGGTCAGGCGTGGAACCGGACACTCGGTCATAAACGGCCTTGTTCTGGTTCGGTACGGACTTGCCGCCCGGATCGGCCGGCACGACTTTCACCGGACCCTTGTCAGCCATCACGATCTTCGGCTCGCCAGAGCCAATACCGTCGACAGAGCCGGTCTTTATCCAGGCGAATACACCGCCGCCGGCCACCAGCACGACGGCAGCCGCAGCAGCAACCGCCATCCAGCGACGTGAACGACCAGGAGCCTCTTCGTCATCGTATTCCTCGGCTTCGAGCGGCACGGGGACTGGACCTACCGGCTTGGTTCCGAAGCTGTGGGGACCGTCGAGGCTCCTGCGGAAATCCTCCTCGAGCGCCTTCTCGAAAACGTCGAAATCGTCGCTCGGCATGTTTTTGACCTGCTCGGCCAGCGGCGGCATGGCTGCAGCCGCCGCGACGGGAGCAGCCACTGCTGCTGCCGCCATCACAGGCGTTGCCCGCGACGGCGCAGGCGCCCCTCGCGGCTCGACCGTCTGATCGAGCAGCGTCGCAAGCTCGGCGTCGATGTCGAAATCATAGTCAGGCGTATAGGCAACAGGAGCCGCGTCTTCGACCGGCGGCAGATCAGGCACATCGAGATGCGCGAGAGCCTCCAGATGCTCATCCTGATCGGAAATTTCGGCCGCATCGAAGGGCAACGGTGCCGCCTCCAAGGGCGGGTGAGCAACAGGCTCGCTGACAGGCGCATGGGCCGCAGGAGCGTGGTGTTCACGAGGCGACGAGACATGACTTGCCGGGGCATAGTCTACAGCAGCAGGCGCAGCGACGGGTGCTTCGACTTCAGCGACAGGCCGATGATGCTCGACGGCAGCAGCCTCGGCTTCCAGTTCAGACAGGTCGAGTTCGATATCTTCGAGCTCGAAATCGAAGTCCGCACCAAGGAGATCGCTCTCCGGCTCGACAACGTCCGGCTCGTGATGGGATTGGGGCTGCGTCTCAACAGCAACGTACTGGGGCTCAGGAGCCTGATGCGCGTATGCTTGCGGCGCGTGACTATAATCCGTCCGACCGTAGTTAGAGTGATCAGAAGCGACCGGCGCCGGCATATGCTCTTCGCTGCGGGCCAGGGCGTCGAAGAAGCTAGAAACGTCCTGCTGTGCTGGAGCAAGGGGTGCGGCCGCAAAATAAGGATCGGTCGCGGGTTGCAGCAGCGGCTCATGACGAGGCTGAGGGGCATCGAATTCAGGCTCGCGGCGCGCCGTCGAGACCGACACCGTCGGCTCGGGGCTGAACCCAAAATCGAAATCCGCTTCCGGCTCGTGTTGCAAAGGCGCGGCATGGGCCTGAACCTGCTCGGAGCGAACCGGTTCCAGATGCACGGGAGTCGGCTCGACTGCCGGCGCCATATCGGGTTCATGGGCCATGACCGGTTCGTGGCGCTGGCCATAGCCATCGTCCTGACGCGATGGAGCAGCGCGTGCCGTTCCTGCGGTTACGGCATTGAAATTGGCAAGCGGCAACCTGTGACGGCCGTAACCATCCCTCGGATCGGCACCGCCGGAGCGCACCGCCGGCGGCTCTGGCGTCACGTCGCTAACCGACCATTCGAGCTCGTCGGCAAGCGATAGCTCCTCATCCACATGACGAGACGGCTCATGATAACCTGATGCGGCACCGCCGAATGAGACCGGCTCTGCTGCCGCCAGTGGGGCGGAGAGAGGCTCATGCGCATGGTGATGATGCGTCGCAGGTGCGGCGGCAAAAGCGGAGTCGTCGACATAGCCGTCGAGATCACGCAGCAATTCGTCCTGCAGGTCGACGTCAGCGGGCGGGGCGGCATGACCCTGCCCGTTTGCTGGTCGATAGGGTTCGGTTGGAGCGACCGAGGCGCCGAGCGGCGGATCGCGGCGCACGGCCGGCGCATCGTAGCCGACGAGACGGGCAAGTTCCGCCAACGGATCATCGTCAGCGAACGCATTGCCTGCTGTATCCCTGCTGTATGCAGCCTGTTTTTGCACCATAACCCTACACTTCCACTCGCTACGCGACTATCGGCCTGCCAGTGCAATGTGGGGAATTAGTGACAATGTTATCGCATTTCCTGTGGGGCATCCGTACCGGTAATAGCCAATCCGGACTTCAACACAGAAGCGACAGCATGCACCAGCCCAAGCCTGGCAAGACTTGATTGTCGGTTTTTATCGTTAACAAATCGTAATTCCGGCTGATCCTTGCCCTTGTTCCAGTGAGCATGGAACGAACTTGCCAGATCGTAAAGATAAAATGCGATGCGATGCGGCTCCATCGACTGCGCCGAAGCTTCGACGATTCGCGGATATTCTGCAAGTTTGGCAATCAGCTGCACTTCGCTCGGATCGGTAATGCCGGCGACTTCCGCCTTCAGCACATCAGGCGACAAATCGATATCACCAAAGGTTTCGCGCGCCTGCCGAAAGATCGACATGCAGCGGGCATGGGCATATTGCACGTAAAAGACCGGGTTGTCCTTCGACTGTTCTGTCACCTTGGCAAAGTCGAAATCCAGCGGCTCGCTGCTCTTGCGGTACAGCATCATGAAGCGCACCGAATCGCGGCCGACTTCTTCGACAACATCACGCAGCGTCACGAAATCGCCCGAGCGCTTCGACATCTTCACCGGCTCGCCATCGCGGTAGAGCTTCACGAGCTGGCACAACAGCACCGTCAGCTTCGACTTGCCTTCGGAAACAGCCTTGGCCACTGCTTCCAGCCGCTTGACGTAGCCGCCATGGTCGGCGCCCAACACATAGATCATCCGGCCGAAACCACGATCAAACTTGTCCTTGAAATAGGCAACGTCGGCGGCGAAATAGGTGTAGCTGCCGTCCGACTTGATCAGCGGCCGGTCGATGTCGTCACCGACCTCAGTGGAGCGGAACAGCGTCTGCTCGCGGTCTTCCCAATCCTCAGGCAACTGCCCCTTCGGTGGCGGCAGCGTACCGCGATAGACGTGGCCCTTGAAGGTCAGGTCGTTAATCGCCGTGCGGATCGCCGCCGCGCCATTGGCATGCAACTGGCGCTCGGAATAAAACAAGTCGTGATGCACGTTGAGGGCCGCCAGATCCTCGCGGATCATCACCATCATGGCATCGATGGCGCGGTCCTTGACGATCTCCATCCACTGCTCTTCCGGCATGTTGTGCAGCCGTACGCCATACTCTTGCGCCAGCGCCTCGCCGACAGGCTTCAGATAATCGCCCGGGTAAAGCCCCGGCGGGATCTCTCCAACGCTCTCGCCAAGGGCTTCGCGGTAGCGCAGAAACACAGAGCGGGCCAGCACATCGATCTGGGAACCGGCATCATTGATGTAATATTCCTTGGTCACATCATAGCCGGCAAAGGTCAGTAGATTGGCAAGCGTATCGCCAACGACAGCGCCCCGGCAATGACCGACATGCATCGGTCCGGTCGGATTGGCCGAGACATATTCGACATTGACCTTCTGGCCAGCGCCAGTCTCAGAGCGTCCGAAATCTGTTCCAGCCGTGATCACGGAGGACAGGAGCCGCTGCCAGTAGCCGGCCGAAAGACGAACATTGATGAAGCCTGGGCCAGCCACCGACACTTCGGAAATGTCGGCGTCTTCGCGCAACTTTTCCCCGATCAGATCGGCCAGCGCCCGTGGGCTGATGCCAAGCGGCTTGGCAAGAACCATGGCCGCATTGGTGGCGGCATCGCCGTGGCTTGCATCGCGCGGCGGCTCGACAACAATGCGCTCAAATGACAGTTCGCTTCGCTTTTCCTTTACAAGATCAAGGGTTTCAAGCGCTTGTTTGATTCGATTTTCGAAGTCGGCGAACAGGTTCATTTGGGTCAATCCAGACAGATTCAGGTCGAAACCGCCCGCAAGGGGGCGGGTTTTCGCCCGCTGCCTAGCGCAAATCCGGAGTATGGTCAAACAGCTGCCTGTGCACCCGCACAGCATAGGTATCGGTCATCCCCGCCAGAAAATCGCCGACATGCCGAGCCTTGGCAGGCGTTTCGAGCCCGGCGGTATGCTCGACCCAATAGTCGCTGCGCATCAGGGTGGGATCGGCCATATAGGCGTTGAACAGGTCGGTGACGATCTGGGCCGCACCTGCGCGGATGCGCATGATGTCGGGATGGCGGTAAATCTTCGAAAACAGCAGTTTCTTGATCTGCCTGTCGGTCTCGGCCATGGACTCCGAGAAGGTAATAATCGTCTCGCCCGCCTGACGGATGTCGTCCGCCGACATAGGGCGGATGCGTGTCAGCCGATCCTGCGCCATCGCAATCACGTCCTCGACCATCCGAGTGATCTGCCTGCGCATGATTTCATGGGTGAAGCGGTCGGCTTCGAGGTTGGGGTAGCGGTCGCGCACTTCGCGCATCAATCCAGCCAGAAACGGCACGTCCTCCAGCATATCGAACGTGAGGTAGCCGGAGCGTAGGCCGTCATCGATATCATGGGTATTGTAGGCGATGTCGTCGGCCACGGCGGCGGCCTGGGCCTCCAGGCTGGCGTGGCTGGCAATATCGAGGTCCTGTAGCTCGCAGTATTCGATGATCGGCAGAGGAACGGGGCCTCGGGTGCCCTCGCCGGCCGCAGTCATCAGTGGTCCATTGTGCTTGACCAGACCTTCGAGCGTTTCCCAGGTGAGGTTCAGCCCGTCGAATTCGGCGTAGCGCCGCTCCAGCTTGGTGACGATCCTGAGCGACTGGGCATTGTGATCGAAGCCACCATAGGGCTCCAGCAATTCATGCAGCGCGTCCTCGCCGGTATGACCGAAGGGCGTATGACCGAAATCATGCACCAGCGCCACGCCCTCAGCCAGATCCTCGTCGATGCGAAAGGCGCGCGCCAAGGCGCGGGCAATCTGGGCCACCTCGATCGTGTGGGTCAGCCGGGTGCGGTAATGGTCACTGTCGGGGCCGATGAACACCTGCGTCTTGTGCTTCAGGCGGCGAAAAGCTGTCGTATGGACGATCCGGTCCCGGTCTCGCTGGAAATCCGAGCGCGTCAGGCTGTTGCCCTCGGGATAGAGCCGGCCTCGCGACGCCCAGGGATCGGCGGCGAAAATCGCCCGCTCACCCACACCAAATCCCAATGCATTTCTATCGATCGTCATGCCTGCCCTATCCTGCCCATTGACGCCTTGGCTTCCTGTTCATACCTATAGGAAATCACCGTGCAAGACACGGGGCCGATCTATATAATCCAGTTTTCGCTCGGCAATTTTCGCTCTATTTCGGCGGGTTTGCCAGGTAAACACAGCATAACCCCTGGTTTCTACGGGCCTTGAACCCGTTTGGAGGCAAAGACATGACGAATCAGACAGTGACAGTTTCAGAACGGGCGGCGAAACGCATCGCCAAGATCGTTGCCGCCGAGAGCGATAAGTCGGCGCTGCGCGTCTCGGTCGAAGGCGGTGGCTGTTCCGGCTTCTCCTACAAGTTCGATCTCGACCAGGGCCCACAGGACGGCGACCTGGTGATCGAACGCGACGGCGCGACCCTGTTGATCGACTCCATGTCGCTGGTCTACATGGCCGGCTCGGAAATCGACTTCGTCGACAATCTACTCGGCCAGTCCTTCCAGATCACCAATCCCAATGCGGTGGCCAGCTGTGGCTGCGGCACCAGCTTTGCGATGTGAGCCATCCTGGCTGAAGGACAAAGAAAGCGCGCCATGAAAATTGCCACCTGGAACATCAACGGCGTCAAGGCGCGCATCGTCAATCTGTGCCAGTGGCTGGAAAGTGCTTCACCAGACATCGTCTGCCTGCAGGAAATCAAATCCGTCGATGAGGGCTTCCCACGCGCCGACATCGAGGCGCTTGGCTATCATGTCGAAACCCATGGCCAAAAGGGCTTCAATGGTGTCGCACTGCTATCGAAGCAGAAGCCTGATGAAGTCAACCGGGGCCTGCCCGGCGACGACGCAGACGAGCAGGCGCGCTTTATTGAAGGTGTGTTTTCCGTCGCTGATGGCGTGCTGCGGGTCTGCTCGCTGTACCTACCGAACGGCAATCCCTCCGACGATCCGGTGAAATATCCCTATAAACTCGCCTGGATGGCGCGCCTGCATCGCTTTGCCGCCGAGCGTCTTGCGCTGGAAGAGCCGCTGATTCTGGCCGGCGACTATAACGTGATTCCGCAGCCGCATGACTGTTACGATCCGGCAGCCTGGGCCACTGACGCGCTGTTCCTGCCGCAAACCCGTGCGGCTTTTCATGCCCTGACCAATCTCGGCCTGACCGATGCGGTGCGCGCCACCAGCGACGCGGTCAAACTCTATTCCTTCTGGGATTATCAGGCAGGCGCCTGGCAGAAAAACAGCGGCATCCGCATCGACCATCTGCTGCTATCGCCAGAGGCGACGGACCGACTGGTGTCGACGGAAATAGACAAGCATGTGCGCAGCTGGGAAAAGCCGTCCGACCACGTACCGGTCATTGGACATTTCAATTTCGCCGCAGCGTAAAACGACCAGTGCCGTTAACGGTAGAGCTTTGCTGAAATTTGGAACTGTAGAGGAAGGCTGGTTTAAAGCCTCTTAGGCGCAATCGATCAGGGATCGGCGTCCGGGCTGTTTTGCACCTGCGGCACGAGCGCCACGGCGACGCGCCGATCCTTTTCCTCCGCCAAGGAAAATGCCCGTTCCTGCAAATCCTCGATCCAGGTGCAGTCCTTCGGCGCGCATTTGTCGAGCGCTGCCGTCAAGAAGGCGAGACCGCGCGCAGCTTGGCCCTCTTCAAAAATTACGTCGCCAAACAGCGCCATGGCGCCGGCATGGCCGTTCTTGCGAGCAAGGTTGAGCCACTTCTTGGCCTGCTGCACATTGCGCTTACCGCCTTCGCCGGCCAGAAGCATCTTGGCGAGTTCAAACTGCGCTTCCGGAAACCCAAAGGTCGAGGCTGCCTGAAAGTAGAGCTGGCGCGCCTGGGCAAGGTCCGTCTTGACGGGGCTGCCGGCAATGCCCTCGTGATAGTAGTTGGCAAGAGAAATCAGCGCATTGACGAAATAGACCGTGTCTTCCGATCCAGGCTCGACACCTTGATTGGCGATTTCGGAATAGATCTTGAAAGCTTCATAATCGTTTTTGACGACGCCATCACCATCGGCATACATGTTGGCAAGCGCCCAGCGAGAACCGGTATGGCCCTTTTCGGCGGCATAACGATAGGCTTCGACGGCATCTTCCGTCTTGCCGCTCTTTTGAGCATTAAAGCCAAACTTGAACAGATCGAAAGGGCCAGATTCCTTCGAAACGCCCGACTTGATGTCAAAGGCATGGGCACATTGCGCGCAAAACAGGTTGCCGACAGCCAGCGACATCAGCACGAAAACTGAAGATCGCCAGAACACCCGCCCCTGATTACCGTACACCTTAAACATTTCCACGACCAAAGGCCCTTCTACGCACAAGCGAAGGATTTACGACCGAGGCACAAACAACAACGTCCGCAACCGGCACCAGATCCAAGTCCCATAAAGAACGCAACCGGATTGAAATCCGGTAAATTATTCTTGGCGCTCCGTCTATTTCCCCAGCATATAATAGCTTTCGGGCAAGAAAGCGGCCTTGAAGTTGAAACTGCTGCCCGGAATACTCGCTCACCGCCCTCACATCGCCAGAACGCCCAAGACCCACTTGAAAATGCGGCTTTTTCAGCGCCGCAGGAGCCGTGACCGTTCTGGGTAAGCGCGGAGATTGCACACCCAGAACTTCGCACACCAACTTTGCTGCGCTCCATTTGTGGCGGGAAATAGACATTTTAGCGTGTCGAGGATTACCGTGATGACGATATAGGCCGTGTTGCAGATTCAGCACAAATGTTGTCGCAAACGACAAAAACCGACATAGGCTGAGTTAACGAATTGTTCACAGCTCCATCATCGAACCAGCCGTAAAAAAGAAGGCTCGGTTGCTTTTGAAAACAACCGAGCCCTTTTTACAAATTCGTCAAAAACCTACCGAGACAACTGCTGCCAGGATTAGAATTTGACCTTCAGGTTGGCATTCAATGCCGTGACCACATCATTACCGAAGGAATAGGTCGCATCGTCGCCATACGTCTTACCGTCAATTACAACGGTACCGGATTTGCCGCTGGTCAGAAGGCCGACCAAACCGGCGAGCCGGAATTCGACATTCTTGGTCGGCGCATAGGACACCGCTGCACCGACAGCCCAGGTATCCGTCTGTGCGCCGTAACCCTGAGACGTGCCACGATCCCAGCTCAGGCTGACGGCACCGCTCCACTGATCGGTGAATTTGTGGCCGACGCCTGCTACGACCGTAACGCCGTCCCGGTAACCGAGATCCAACTGCGTGATCGCGATGTTCGTACCCTTGATGTAGAAGGGAATCTGCTGGAACTGGCTCCAGTCGACCCACTTGACGGAACCAAAGGCGAGCCAATCCGGTGCGATGCCGCTTTGAACCTTAAGCTCAACTGAATCAGGCATGGCCTGAGAGCCGTAGACGTTGTAATTGGCGCCATTGACCTGGCTGAGGTCCAGCTTGCCGGTAATATTGTCGAGCTTGACTTCGCTGTTGTAGACCAGGCTGGCGCGGAAAGCATATTCGGGAATTTCATAGGCGAGACCAGCGCGCCAACCCCAACCGTCACCCTTCAGTTCAAGATGTCCGACGCCGTTGCCGAACGGCGTCAACGCATCCGGCACGACCAGACGATCCTTGAAACCGCTGACTTCCTGATAGAAGCCGCCGCCGATCACCCTGATCTGACCCGGACCAGCATCGAAACGATAGGAACAGGTCAGACCATAGTTTTCGCTCTTGATCTTGGTTTCGATGTTGCTTTGAGCGCCGACCCAATTTGCACCCGGCTTGCTGTGAGCGCCCCAGGGCTGCGAATAATCGACAAGGCAGTCCGCCTCGCTGCCGATTGCCGCTTTGATCCCAACGCGCGAATTCCAGTAATTCTCGGTATCTTTTGCGGTGGTCGTGCCGCCACCAAAGCCGTTTGACCCCAAACCATCGGAGGGATCCACATCCTTGGCGTTCTTAAGTTTTCGATCCGGCATCACGTAGACAGTGGAACCTTCGGCTGTCACAGCGGAAGGATCGAACAGGAGGTCGATGTTATAGCCGCCGCGCTCCAGACCGCCCGCCATTGCCTCAGTGCCAACCAGGCCTGTCGCAAGCAAGGCGAGAGCCGCGCTAGAAATATGTCTTTTTATCATGTCCCCTCCGCATATAGAAAATTTCATAGGCAAGCCTAACCTATTCAAAACAAATGACAACTTTACGAATTGCAAGTGCAGCGCAGCATGACAGGCGTCAAATTTACGTAAGATCTCATTAGCGCCGCAATTTCGCCAAATTGGAAGGAGGGTTTTGCTTAATAGAAGACTTATCCCGCCATTTTCAGAATATTTTTTTACGTTTCACCGCATCCGTTGCAGAACGACAACAGCGACGTCGTTCGTGGTGATCGTGTCTTTTCGGCACATGTATTGCATCGCACAATTAATCGCGCACACGTTGCAACCATCAGCAAAAGGCCCGGAGGCGGTCACGCCTCCGGGCTTTTAAAAATGCAATCGATCCTCAGCAGATGTCAGCCGGCTTCATTGACCCTTTGCAGGGCCACAGCCAGTACGCCGCGCTGTTCTTCGAGTTCAGCCAGACGCTGGCGCTCAGCAGCGACGACTTCGGGATCGGCATTGGCGACAAACTTCTCGTTGCCGAGCTTCTTGCGACCCTTTTCGATATCCTGGTCGACCTTGCCGATCGCCTTTTCAAGCCGCGCCCGCTCCGCGCCCAGGTCAATCAGGCTGCCGAGCGGCAGGCAGGCCGTTGCTTCGCCGATGATCACCTGAGCAGAGCCCTTCGGCGCTTCGGCCGCGTGGCTGATATCGCCAACCCGCGCCAGGCGCTTGATGGCGGCTTCGTGATGCTCAAGCCTGGAGCGGGTGACGCCATTGGCCCCGACCACGACCAGCGGCGCCACGGCCGATGGCGGCACATTCATTTCGGCGCGGGCCGAGCGAATGCCGCTGACCAGATCGATCAACCAGTTGATGTCGGCGGCGGCATGCTCGTCACTGAACGACAGAACCGGCCAATCGGCATGGCAAAGCAAGGTTTCGCGCGCAGCGCCCTCGCCGGCCGTATGCGCCCAAAGTTCCTCCGTCATGAACGGCATGAAGGGATGCAACAGCTTGTAGATCTCTTCCAGCACGTAAGCCGCACAAGCCTGCGCCTCGGCCTTGGCGGCTTCGTTATCACCGGCAAAGATGGGCTTAAGCAGTTCCAGATACCAATCGCAGAACTGATTCCAGACAAAGCGATAGAGCGCCGTTGCCGCATCATTGAAGCGGAAGTGTTCAACAGCCTCGGTCACCTCGCTCTGGGCGCGGGTCAGCTCGGTCAGGATCCAACGGTTGATCGCCAGCGACGTCGTTTCCGGTAAGAAGGACGGATCGCTCTTCACACCGTTCATCTCGGCAAAGCGCGTCGCGTTCCAAAGCTTGGTGCCGAAATTGCGATAGCCGGCAACACGGGCCGTATCCAGCTTCACGTCGCGCCCCTGGGCGGCCATGATCGCCAACGTGAAGCGCAGGGCATCGGCACCGTATTCGTCGATCAGTTCCAGCGGATTGATGACATTGCCCTTGGACTTCGACATCTTCTGACCGTTCTTGTCACGCACCAGGGCGTGGACATAGACGGTCTCGAACGGCTCGACCGGATTGCCGGCCTCGTCCTTCATGAAATGCAAGCTCATCATCATCATCCGGGCGACCCAGAAGAAGATGATGTCGAAGCCGGTAACCAGGACATTGGTCGGATAATAGCGCGCCACCTCAGGCGCATTTTCCGGCCAGCCCAGTGTGGAGAAAGGCCAGAGTGCCGAAGAGAACCAGGTATCCAGCACGTCCTCGTCGCGGGTGAGGATCTCGCCCGGCTTGAAGTTCTCGATCTTGTCTTCGACAAACGCCTTCATCGGGCCTTCATGAGACAGGTAATGCTGGATGGCGGCGTGCAGCGCCTCTTCCTCGGTCTTTTCGACAAAAACCTGACCATCCGGGCCGTACCAGGCCGGAATCTGATGGCCCCACCACAACTGACGCGACACGCACCAGGGCTGGATGTTTTCCATCCACTCGTAATAGGTCTTGTCCCAGTTTTTAGGGACAAATTTGGTGCGGCCTTCGCGCACGCTCTCGATCGCGGGCTTGGCCAGCGTCTTGGCGTCGACATACCACTGCTCGGTCAGGCGCGGCTCGATCGGCACGCCGCCACGGTCGCCATGTGGCACCATATGCTTGTGCGGCACGATCTGGTCGAGCAGACCTTCGGCTTCAAAGATCTCGACGATCTTCTTGCGCACGAAGAAACGGTCCTGGCCTTCCAGCTCACCCCAGACCATTTCCTGCTCGCGGCTAGGCGTCAGCCCCTCCAGGAAATCGTCATTGTCGACAAGCGTGACGGTCGCGTCGATATTGAGGATATTGATCATCCTGAGGCCAGCGCGCTTACCGACGTCGAAGTCGTTGAAGTCATGCGCAGGCGTCATCTTGACGGCGCCGGTACCGGCCGTCGGATCTGGATACTCGTCGGCGACGATTGGAATGCGGCGGCCGACGATCGGCAAGATCACATGCTTGCCGACGATGTCCTTGTAGCGCTCGTCATCAGGGTGAACCGCAATGCCGGTATCGCCGAGCATGGTCTCGGGCCTTGTGGTCGCGACGACCAGATAATCGCGTACCTCCCATTCCGTCGGCTTGCCCTCGTCATCGAAGGCAACAGGGTGGCGATAAGTGACGCCCTCTTCGAGCGGATAGCGCAGGTGCCAGAGATTGCCGTTGATCTCGTGCTGCTCGACTTCAAGATCGGAAATCGCAGTCAAGAGCTTCGGGTCCCAGTTGACCAGCCGCTTGTCCTTGTAGATCAGGCCCTGCTTGTAGAGCGTGACGAAGACTTCCAGAACGGCCTCGGACAGGCCTTCGTCCATGGTGAACCGCTCACGCGACCAATCGCAGGAGGCTCCGAGGCGCTTCAGCTGATTGAAGATCAGCCCGCCCGATTCGTCCTTCCACTCCCAGACCTTGTCGATGAAGGCGTCGCGCCCCATGGCGCGCCGGCCGGGCAGTTGCTTTTCCATCAACTGACGCTCGACAACCATCTGCGTGGCGATGCCGGCATGGTCCATGCCCGGCTGCCACAGCACATCCTTGCCGCGCATGCGCTGGAAGCGGATCATGATGTCCTGCAGCGTATTGTTGAGTGCGTGACCCATGTGCAGCGACCCGGTCACGTTCGGCGGCGGGATCACGATGGTGAAGCTTTCCGCACCCGGCTTGGCGTTGGCGCCAGCGCGGAAGGCGTCTGCCTCATCCCAGGCCTTGGCGATCTTCGGTTCTACGAGAGCGGAATCATAGGTCTTGTCGAGCATGTTCTGACCGGATTTTGGGTCCTTCTGCTTCAATGCGAACCAGATGGACCGGGGGATTTCGGTAAAGTCACTGGCAAAGCCAGGGTTTGTGTAAACCGGAGAGGCTGCGCAGTGTCAAGGAAGGAAAGCAAAAAGCCGCCCGTCATCCGGGCGGCTCCAAGCCTATAAGCTTCGTCTGGATTCACGCCTGCCTGACGATCTTCATCAGCGGCGCGGGCCGCGGGCGATGCGCTCGATCTCTTCGCGCACCAGTCGTTCGACCAATGTCGGAAGATTGTCGTCCAGCCAGTCCTGCAGCATGGGCCGCAGCATGTCCTGAGCGATCTCATCCAACGAGCGCCGCTGCTGGCCATCGACCACGGCGGCAAGCTCTTCGAACGACTTTGCAACTTGGGCGCCTGCCTGCATCGACAGAAGACCGTTGCGATCACTGTCCTGATGATCCTGGCGCACCTGCTGCTGCTCCTCTTCGCGGCGCTCGATCGTTGCCGGCTGTTCAGCAGGCAAGGATGCCGCGACGCTTGCCGGCGACATCGGCTCGGACTGCAACAAGGCTTCGATATGGCGCTGGCTGGCGCTCATCGCCTCAGGCTCCGCAATCCGGGCCCTCGCCATGGGCATATCGCTGAAACCACCCGCAACGGGAGAGCCAAAAGATGCGATGGCACCGGCATCCCGCTGCTGCGGCTGGCTTTCATGGGCAAATTCAGGAACAGGCGGCTCATCGCGTCGCTCGGCCGTCGCGCGCACCCGGGCAGCCAAATCGGCCAGCGACACCGGCTTCTGAACCGACCTGCCGGCATCCTCCATAGGCTGGGAATTGATGTGACCACGATCGGCTGCATTGCCCTGATCTGAAACTGGGCCTGGTTGATTGGCTGCAACCGGCAGTTCCATCGGCAAGGCCTCTACTGAAAATGCGTCGCCGGGAATATCCAGTTCATCGACTTCGTTGTCATAGCCATAGTTGTTGAAGCTGCGGCCGGGGGCTGGCTCGTTGCTTTCAATGATCCGGCGAATGGATGCCAGGATTTCTTCCATGGATGGTTCACGCGATACATTCGGCTGCGCCATTACAATCCCCGTTGGCTTTGAACCCTACCGGCCTGCCCCATATGATTCGGTTGACCTTAGGATACGCCTTCGCGCGAGGAAATCTCCCTGAAATGCAGAAGCGACTCAATACACAGCTTTATGACCGCAATCGAGAATTGCCGCGGGCCACAATGATTGGGTGACCGACCCGAAAAGCCTCAGAGAGAGATTTTGCGCCGAGGCCTCAGGCGAGCAACAGTTACTTGCCGTTAGCGGCCCGCATGCCGAACCACTGGTCCTTGACCGCCTCGTAATGCTCTTCCGGCTTGTATTCGGCCACTTTCAAGCCCTGGCTCTGCACGGTCAACGCACCGGTCGAAGCAAGCAGCGAATAGCTTGCTACAACTTCGTTGCGCTGCGCCGTGACCAGGCTTTCCTCGGCGTCGAGGACGGTCTGCTGCGAATTCAACACGTCGAGCGTGATCTTCTGGCCGACATTCCGCTCTTCGATCACGCCCTGCAGGGCGAGCTTAGCCGCCGCAACCTGCTTGCGTCCCGATGCGATCGCAGCGGTTGCCGCCTGCATCTGAGCATAGGCCGTCATCACCTGCTTGCGCACCGACAAGCGGGCATAGTCGACCTTTAATTCCTGAGACCCAACGGTTTCCTTGGCCTTGCGGATCTGCCCGTATTCCGAACCGCCCTGATAAAGCGGAATTTTCACCTGCGCTGTGATCGAGGCGCCGGAATAGTCGCGGTCGCTGGATTCGCTGGGATTGTCGGTGTTGTGACGATCGAACGCGCCCTGAATGCTGACACCGGGCAGCAGGCTGCCTTCGGCATATTTCACCTGATACTGCGCCGCCGACACAGCATGCAATGCGGCAAGCACATTGGGATGCTCGCGAATACCGACCGCCACGGCAGCATCAAGATTGGCCGGCATCGCCTTGCTCGCGCGTACCGGCTGCCGCACGTCCTTCGGCATTTCACCGACGACCGCCACGTAGGAAGCCTCGCTTTGCCGCAACTGCGAGATCGCCGAGGCAAGCAGGCTTTCAGCCGCAGCCAGCTGCGCTTCCGCCTGAGCGACATCCGTCTTGGTGCCCTCGCCGACATCGAGCCGCGCATTGGCAGACTTCAACTGCTCTTTGAGAAAGTTCAGGTTCTGGCGTCGAATGGCCACCAATTGCTGGTCTCGAGCCACATCGGCATAGGCCTGAGCCGCGCCAAGCAAAATCTGGATTTCATCCGCTTTCATGCTCTCACGGCTGGAGCGAACGCTGGCCTCGGAATAACGGACATTGTTCAACGTCTGGAAGCCATCGAAGATCTGCTGGGTCAGCGTTATCTGCACATCTGTCTTGTAATAGTCTTCGGAAAACTTGTCCGCCGGCCGGGCACCAATCGCACCACCGTTGAAATTTGCCAGCGACGACTGGGTGGCGGACATCGAAATACCGAGCTGCGGCCTGTATCCAGCCTTGGCGATTGTCACGCTCTCGTCTGTCGCACGCAAGGCGGCGCGCACGGAATTCAAATCCGGATTGTTCTTGTAGGCCTTTTCCATGGCTCCGAAAATCGTTTCGGCGCGCAGGACACAAGGCTGAAACAGGAGAGGAAGGACAGCTGCGGCTAAGGCCACTTTACGAAGGCTCGACAAGGATACATCTCCCAAATTCAATTAAGCCAAGACCCCTTCCATCATGAAGGAGCCGGCCCCGCAGGACCGCCTGATTTGCATTGACTGTCCCACCGCATCGCGATTCTGACAATCTTGTCCCATTCCCCTCGGAACAATTCCAACTACGCGCCATGGCTGTGAACATTGCAGCGGATTCGCGAAGGCTCTGTGACATCGGCCATTGTAGAGCGCTAGATTGCGTGAAGCTGACCAGAAATCACCCAGGGGAAATTCCGGGGGCAAACAGGAATTCTGTTGGGGAATTCCTTGTTATGGTGGCGGCAAAGGTCGCTAGAGCAACAGTTACGCTACGCATTTAATGCTCGAGCAACGGCACAACCAAAGCGAGCTGTCTGGCGTCGACGCCTATAACGAAAAAAAGACCGGATCGGCGCCGCGGCCGATCCGGTCTTCAACAGTTAAAAAATATTTCACGCGAGCGGTGATACAGACGAAGCTCGTCTAAAGCCTCAGAAAACGAATTCACGCGCCTTTTCGAAGCCGGGAAGCAGCTTGATCGAGGCGTTGAAGACAGAGCTGGTCGACACCGAGCCGGTGGCCTTGACGAAGACATGAGCTCGGGCCGAGTGACCGCGACCGACGACGGCGATCACGCGTCCACCTTCGTGAAGCTGATCGAACAGCGCTTCCGGCACATTTTCGACGGCGCCGCTGAAGAAGATCAGGTTATAGGGCGCATCCTTGGCATGGCCAGCTTCGAGCGGCCCGTGCATGACCTTCACATTCGCTGCACCAACCTTGGCGAGATTGGCTTGCGCCGTCGCAGCGAGTTGTTCGTCGCTTTCAACCGCAACCACAGAACCGGCAAGGCGAGCAAGCAGTGCCGACACATAGCCGGTGCCTGCACCGATCTCCAGAACGACATCTTCCCGACCGATCTCCGCCAGCTGCAACAGCTTGGCGAGCGGCGACGGATCCATCAGATAACGGCCAGGGGCGACCTGCAAATCCTCATCGATATAGGCAAGCGCCTTCATGCTGTCCGGCACAAAGGTTTCGCGCGGCACGGACAGAAATGCCGAAAGCACGGAATGGGAAGTTACATCCGTCGTGCGAATCTGGCCATCCACCATTTTCGCTCGCGCTGCTTCAAAGTCGATCATATCGTTGCCCATCTCACACCGGGTTCAGGTCCGCCGCCGTTATGCGGCACACCATCGAACTGCCATTACGGGCGCGCCATCTGCAAAAAGATCGCACGTCTCCTCAGCGTGTTTAATCGGCGGCAACGCGGCTTTCAAGCCATGTCCAGCCTGGAGCGCCTAAAATCTCTGCCTGACAAGCACCAGTTCCGCCACGTCGGGTAGGGCAAAAGCGACAGTTGGTTAATGGAACGCCGCAACGCAGCATCGTTTCTTCGCAGAATAAACCCAATATTGGTCACATCACCCACAACCAAATCAATGTATTTTTGAGGAAATCTGCCCTAGGACAAAGGAAATTAGAATCGGCTGTCGCGGAAACAACGCGTTTACAGTTCTTGCACAAAACGCTCGATAGCGATAAATCGAAAAAACAACCAAAAGACGCGAAAAACCGGCGTTAATACTGAAACGGACCTTTGGCTTAAAGGTTTGTCTGAGCTAACCAAGACCATCAATTAAAGTTGCAACGGCGACCAGATGATAAAACCAAAAGACATTATCGGCAGTTCGGTGAAGGATTTGGCTATCCGCGCCGATACATTGCAGATCACATTTTCGAATCATTATAAATTGACTGCATCACTGGCCGCTGTGTCCGGCGAGGAGCTGAAAGAAAGATACCGCGATGATATCGTTCTCGCCGTCAATGATTCCGGTGAAGGCATCCTCATTCGCTTCCTGCGTCGCTGGCCGCTGCTGATCGGCGTTCCCGAAGAACCCAATGCAGGCCCGGCAATCATGACATTGCGCCAAGGCGCGCAGGTCCTCACCTGGCATTTCGACCGCCAGGATGCCGGATTTTAACTGCTAACCATCTGCTAGATAAGACGCCGTCAGCCAAACAACCGGCGCAGGAACGGAAAAAGCGATGGAGGCTCCTTGCCAATCGCACCATAGCCCGTCCGAGTAAGCGAAAAAAAAGTTTCCCCGCCCCTCTCCCTGCTTGTCATGTAAAGCATCGTCAAAGCCTGCAGGATCGCCGGCGTCATGCCTGACGACCAAGGCAAATCCCCCGCATGAACATCCCGTTCACCCGCATCATAAAGCGTCTGCAAGACGTATTGAAGGTCATTATGAGACATTGCTTATTCTGACATGGCAGGAAGGCGTTGAATAGAGTGATCTATGGATCGGTTAAATATAAACAATTGGCACTTTCAGACAGTCAGCCTGTCCACGTCATGAAGGCAGAAACTTTCCTAAGCGCAAACGACCTTGCCCGCGATACGGATCGTACTGTTACACCTTTTCCACAAGCGTTGCATGGGGCGGCATTGAGCTCGCTAACGCTTTTTGCGCGGTCGACAGTTGCAAGCCATCGCCTCCATCGGAAATAAGGAAAAGAGAGGACGTGTCGATCCACCGGCTTAATGTCGTGGTGCGAGGAAGCGCAATGCGTGTCGTGGCCGGTTAAGGAGCAAAACAATGGACACCATCATGCGCATCAAGTTCGGTAGCCATCTCTACGGCACCTCCACACCGGCGTCAGATATCGACTACAAAAGCATATTCATACCCCCGGCCCGGGAGATTGTGCTGCAGGACATTCGAGAGGTGATAACCAATCAACGCCCTAAACAAGTCGGGGAGAGAAATGTTGCCGGCGATATTGATGAGGAAGCGTTCAGCCTCCAGAAGTTCCTGAAGCTCGCGTCCGAAGGCCAGACCGTCGCGATGGATCTTCTTTTTGCGCCAGATTGGGCTCACATCATCCCGCCAGATCCTCTTTGGGCCGATATTGCGGCCAACCGATCTCGACTGCTCACTCGGAAGTCGGCCTCGTTCGTGGGCTATGTCAAAGCTCAGGCGAACAAATACGGCATCCGCGGTTCGCGTGTTGCGTCTTCGCGGGCAGCGCTCTCATTGCTTACGAGGGCTATGGAGACAAGCGGTGCAGGCGCCAAGCTTGATCTGCATGCTCAAGAGATCCACAAGCTGGTAGCCTCTTATGATCATATGGCCATTCTCCAGGACAGAACGCCTAACGGCCAGGATATCGAGTTGTGGGAGGTATGTGATCGAAAGATGCCGCTGACCGCGACGATCAAGAATGCGCATGACATCATGCAGCGGTTGGTCGGCGAATACGGCAAGCGGGCTCTTATGGCCGAAAGTAACCAAGGTGTCGACTGGAAGGCGCTTTCCCACGCCGTTCGCATTGGACACCAGGCGGTCGAGCTTCTGAAAACCGGACAAATCACCTTTCCATTACCTGATGCAAAGCATGTGCTTGATATCAAGCTGGGCCGGTTGTCCTATAAAGATGTCGCTGACGAGATAGAAGGACTTCTGGAAACCGTCAATGCGGTCGCCGAGTGCTCCACTCTTCCAGAACAACCCGATTATGACTGGATCAACAGCTTCGTCTATGAGGCCTATCGGACAGAGGTGGTGAAAAATGGATGATCTTTTCAAGAAGAAGAGCGTGCAGCGCGCCATAGCCTTCGCATCGGACGCCCACGCCAGCCAGGTCAGGAAATACACCGGCGAGCCATACGTCAATCACCCGATCGCGGTCGCACGGATCGTTGCGACCGTCGAACATACCGAAGAGATGATCATTGCGGCCATCCTCCACGACGTCGTCGAGGACACAGACGCCACGCTTGACGACATCAAGAAAACCTTCGGCCAAAAGGTGGCGACCTTGGTGGCCTGGCTCACGGATGTCTCGACGCCTTATCACGGCAATCGCGAGATCCGAAAGCGATTGGATCGAAAGCACCTTGCCATGGCCCCACCAGAGGTCCAGACGATCAAGATGGCCGACATGATCGACAACACAATCTCCATCAAGACACATGATCCCGGCTTCTGGAACGGCACCTATAAGAAGGAAAAGCTCCTGTTGCTCGAGGAGCTGACCGATGGCGATCAGCAGCTGCGGGACATCGCCTATAAGCAGGTCCTGGAGCGTACTGATGCAGGATGAAGGCAAGGGCAGCTGCCAGGCCGAAATTCCAGACGCGACCGGCGAGCTGCCATTTTAATGCCCGCCCCTTTCCTTCTGAAATCATTGCATTAGTTACCACCACATAGCGCAATTCTGCGTCTTCAAGGAGTGGGGCTTTGGGTACTTCAATTCTCATCAGCATCCTGATCACCTTCCTGGTGATCGTGCTGGTTCTTTACCTCATCGGCATGTTGCCACTCGATGCGCGGGCAAAACAGATCGCCCGCATCATCGTCATTATCATCGGTATTGTTTCACTGCTGAAGTATATTGCAGTGTTCTAAGGTAACGACACCCCGACAGGATACCGCTGTCGGGGTTCCAGGCTGAAACACCCCATCGAGCCGCCCGGCGCAGCGCCACAGTCGGCGCTTCCCGGCCACATGCGGACCAATATCCCTAGCCAGCCCCATCAGAAGGCACCGCAACGGCAGCGAGGTCCGCGACATTTATCAACAGCACGAGCGGCATGCGATCGTTGGGACTAGCTCATCTGTACACGTTGACAGCTAGCATTCATTCACGCTGAACTCCTGGTCTTATTTCGACACATGTTCAACGGATTGAAGAGAAAATGAAAATTGTGATCCTGGCGACGTCGATGCTCTTGGCTGTTACGGCACATGCACAAGCGGCATCCTGCGAGAATAATTTCCAAGTCACCGGTGTTCCCATGGTCACGGCACTCAGTTATCGTTCGTGGCAGGAATACCCGAAAGCCAAGGCATCTGTCGTCTTGAAGCAGCTGGCGCAGGCCGTGGCGGCAGAAGGTTTTTCCGGTATAAAAATCAACAACGATCTGTCGTCAATTGATGCCTTTCAGGAGACGAGCGGCAGTGGCCGGATCCAGACTCTGCGCGTTGTCGCCCGTCAGAAAGGCGCAGCTGTCAGGGTCGACGCAGTGTTTGATATCCAGGCCGGTCAGCTTACCAGCAAGGACGCGGTGCGCTCGAGCATTTGCAAAATTATTGATTCAGGCCGCTGACGATTGGGGCCATTCGGCTCGCTGTCTTGCTCATGCCGGCTCTTCCTCTTCAGGCGTGGGAGCCTTCTATAGAACATGATCATTGGCCTGTGAGAAAGCCGCTATGAAAGCCATGCTCTTTGCCGTTGTTACCTTAAGCAGTCTCGTCGGCCACAACGCTTTGTCTACCGAAGCCGGCAGCCAGCCGACCGATCCGGTCTGGCGCGCCTATACGCGACAGATCAACCTTCTCTGTCCAGAAAAGCACCTTGACCACCTGACACCGGCTGATCTGCGCGACGCGCTCGACGGCTATAAAGAGCGGCAGACAGCAAGCGATCAAGAACAAATGCTGAAAGCTGAAACCAGTTCCTGCAAAGGCGTCACGGCAGGTGCCAGTTGCGACAATGTCGGCGACATCAAATTCGCAAGTCACCGAGGCAAACTTACCCCTCTGGCTCGCGATATCTGCGCTCATGTAAACAAGCTGCCGCAATAGAGCCTATCGATACCTGTTAGACAATTTTCTGAAATGGATCTCGGCCAGTTCATAGCCGCACCGAGCGTATAGCCAGGACACATCACTGGTGGCGATTGCCGCCATCCCCGATGCGACACAGCCGATGGATTTGTCCAAGCCTCAGGCATTCATCGGCCAGTGCCATCTTGAACCGGCATGATGCCGACAGTTACAATTCATCGCAACCTTTTCTGACACTTTTAAGAAGCACGGCAGGCCGGCCGCCCTCGGCGTTTTAATCCAAACGTGTTTTTTTAACAAATTCGTTACGGCTAATATTATATGTCATGAAGGCAGAAAAGCCTGCAAAGTCGACAAGATATACAGATTCCCGGAAATCAAACTTGTGGCCTGCAGTTTGTCTACCTTCGACCGTTTCGCAGTCGAGGTCCGTCATCCTAGCTTGGCCAAAGGACCATCTCTATGTTTGGGTTATCCGCTAATAATCGTGCACAGCTCGCATCGCTCGAAGTGATTACTGCGAACATCATGATCGCAGATGCAAATCTCAACATCCGGTACATGAACGCAGCGACGAAGGAACTTCTTAAGGAAGCAGAAAGCGATCTGAAGAAGGAACTGCCACGCTTCGACTTCGACAAGCTTATCGGTAGCAACATAGATATTTTTCATAAAAATCCCAGTCACCAGCGCAACATGCTGGCAAGCCTAAAGACCCAGCACAAGGCGACCATCTGGGTCGGTCAAAGGGCCTTCGACCTGATTGTCACGCCATTGAGGGATGGAGCCAAGACCACCGGCTTCGTCGTCGAGTGGGCAAACGCCAAGGAGCGATTGCAGAATCAGGACTATCGCGGCCAGCTTATGGCCATTAGCCGGGCGCAAGCGGTTATCGAGTTTGATCCGAACGGCGTCATTGTTTCCGCAAACGAGAATTTCCTGAAGGCTACGGGGTATACGCTCACAGAGATCAAGGGAAAGAACCATAGGATTTTCCTGCAGTCCGGAGCGTCCGGGGACCAGGAATACGCTGCTCTATGGACAGATCTGAAGGCGAATAAGCCTAAGATCGGCGACATCACACGGTACGGAAAAAACAGCCATAAGATTTACCTGAACGCGTCCTACAATCCGATCACGGATGAACACGGCCAAATCATCAAGATCGTTAAGTTTGCCACTGATGTCAGCGAACGCCGTCATGCCGTGGAAACCATCGGCGATGCGCTTGGACGCCTAGCCAAGGGCGATGTCAGCTTTACTGTCGACAAGGCATTTGCTGCCGATTTTGAATCGCTCAGAACCAACCTGAACGAAGCCGTTGGTCAACTTGCCACGACGCTCATTGCTGTGGCCGAGTCCACTGACCAGATCGATAACGGCAGCCGCGAGATCAGCTCGAGCGCCGAGAACCTGTCGAAGCGAACCGAACAACAAGCCGCATCTCTGGAAGAAACAGCCGCTGCCCTCGACCAGATCACCGTCAACGTGAACAACGCCTCCAAACGCGCTGATGAAGCCCGGCATGCGACGCAAGCTGCCGACACGAGTGCAACGCGCTCCGGCCAGATCGTCGCAGAGGCCGTCGGTGCCATGGCCCGCATCGAGCAGTCGTCGAACCAGATCTCCAACATCATCGGCGTCATCGACGAAATTGCCTTCCAGACAAACCTCCTCGCGCTCAATGCAGGCGTCGAAGCGGCACGCGCCGGTGAAGCCGGTAAAGGTTTCGCTGTTGTTGCCCAGGAAGTACGCGAGCTCGCGCAGCGTTCGGCACAGGCGGCAAAAGAGATCAAAGAGCTGATCCGCAATTCGTCCGAAGAGGTAAAGAACGGTGTCAAGCTGGTCAGCGAAACCGGTGAAGCATTGAAAACGATCCAGGACAATATCGTCGCGGTTAACGACCATATGCAAGCAATCGCCAGCTCGGCGCGCGAGCAGGCGACGGGTCTTTCAGAGGTGAACTCAGCTGTTAACCAGATGGATCAGGTGACCCAGCAGAACGCCGCGATGGTCGAAGAATCGAATGCGGCGAGCGCCACACTCGCGACCGAAACACAACGCCTACGCCAGTTCATATCCCGCTTCACACTTGGCCGGGACCATAGCAGTCAGAAAAGACGCGCGGCGTAAGCTAATCACATGTAGAGAACGTCGTCCTGAAGCAGGATGAGTGGCAAGAGTTGAAATTCAATGCCGATGGTCAACATCACCGGCTGACAAACTCCCACAACTCATCCCGCTCCCTCTCAGCCGCTGCAGTCCCCTATTCCGGCACATCCGCCCTTATCTTGTAACCGTATGCATGCGCTGACCGTCCAGCAGCTCAAGAAGCTGCCGGCAGATCAGCGCATGGCCGCCGAGGACGCGAGCGGTCGATGCATTAGCTCCCTGCCCTGCCCCTGGAGCCCGCCAGCGACCGCCGCGCCTCGCGGGAAAACTCTTGGAAATCACAGAGAATAGCACGCAACAACGTTGCAACGCGCGCCGTGGCGACATGCGCTCGGCTCGACTTAAGTACCTGAAATTACTATAAATTTGAATGGAGGCCTCGCCCGGAATCGAACCGGGATGCAAGGATTTGCAGTCCTCTGCGTAACCACTCCGCCACGAGGCCATTCCATAACTTAAAAGCGTGTGGTGACGGGCATTTAGAACGGATCGAAACGAAGCGCAAGAGGAATTTCCGAAAAACCTGTCATTGGCCAATTTAGCTGGGCGGGGAGTACCGATCAGGGCGTTGTCACTAGGTCGTCCAGTTGCGGACCGCCACGCTACCGCTGACCAAATCGTTCTTTTCGGCGGAGAACAGGCGGACTTTCCGCTTGCTACGCTGATGCTTTATCGTCAGCCGCACAGCGGCAAAAAACATCAGGAAAGAGCCGACCTGATAGGCAAAGATGATGTCGATTTCCACAAAGGAACGGATGACCAGCAGCAGCATCAGGCCAAACATCACGGACGAATCCACGTCCACGACCCGGGTCAAGAGTCGGCGCAGATGGCCGAACAGCGCCGTATAAAGGACAGCGCAGAGCGACAGCACGCCAGCAACGCCATTTTCAACAGCGACTTCGATATAGGTATTATGGAAATGGAAGCCTTGGCGGGAATCGATGAAAAACTCCGCCCAGAGACGCTCCGGCTCAGAAGAGCCCTGCCGCCAATAGGCCTGATAGCCGACTCCGAAGATCGGATTGCGCGACCACACCGTCATCCCCTGCTGCCAGAGATAAGTGCGTCCGGTCAATGTCGAATCCTTACCGAACAGGCCGAGGATCAGATCGCTACCTCCGCCATAGACAAAAGCTGCGCCGGCAACGAGGAAAAACAGGCCGCCGCCGACAAACAGCACAACCCGGTTGCTTGGCATCAGCTTCATGCCCATCTGCAGCACGAGCGACACCATGATGACAGCTGCAATGGTTATGACTGACGTTGCCGACAGGGCCGCATATAGACAGTAGATAGCCAGCACCACGGTCATAGCCGCCGCCGCTAGCCAGATGCGCTCCCGTTCCTTGGCCAGAAACACCGCTGAGAAGGCGACGAACAGCCCAAGGGAAGCGTAGAGCCCAAGCTGGTTCTTCGACGAGAAAGCGCCGATAAATCCGACCGTGCCATCGAGCGGATCCAGCAGGTATTCGCCAAACAAAATAGAGTAGAGCAGCACGAGGACAGAGCCGATCAAGCCGCCACGCAGGAAAGTCTGTGTGTCGATGATCCGCGCTGCGACCAGGGCGCACGCGATATGGGACATGTACTGCGCGAAGGCGCGTGCCGAAGAAGATGGGTCATTCGACCAAAAAACCGACAGAAACGCGATAGCAAGAAAGGCCATAAGCCAGGGATAACGATAGAACGGTCCAAGAACCCGGCGATAATCAACGAAGATCATCGACAGCCACAGGCCATAATAGCTCAGGATCGCGATCTGCCCCCAGCGGGCGGAATAGGCAAAAACCAGCCAGGAGAACGAAACGGCGGTAACGCCGTAAATGCTGTTTTCTCCCGGCTCGACGAGACTGACCCTGCTGATGCGCATCTTTATCCCACAGAACCGGCTTTGTTCTTGTCGACAAGTAAAACCAGCTCGAAAATAGCCCCATAGACGGCGTTCTGCACGGATGCCGCCGGGTCCTTCTTAGCGCAACAGTCTTAATAATGACATCGCAGGATAATCGCCATTTTCGGCTGTATCTGGCGCTCAGTCTGATTTTTGAAGTAACGAGGCTTCTTCAGGGCTCTCATTGTGACATTTGCAACGGGTCGCAGCACCCTCCGGAGCAAATATCACACTATTTCAGACAAATACCCCTTTGTTTCTACTGGAAGAATTTGACAGTTGATCCTCGGGCGCGCGGCAAGTGGATAATAATGTCGAATTCGTTCCATTGGGGGAAACAGATCGCGCTTGCCCGATGGCAGCGCTGGGGCGTCTAGACCCGGATCAGCATATCGCCGTCAGGAGCGCCATTTCTTGGGGTCTTCGGGGCTCTGGCAGCCGGCGGGCGGCAGCATCGTGCCGAAATTAGCCTGCAGTTTCGCGCAGCCCCACTTGTTGAAAGGGTCGGGAAGCCGGCTATTGATGTCGATGCCGACCTCCTGATACGGGCTTTCCGTATTGGTGACGTAGGAATACCAGCGCGAGCCGAATAGCACGATGGCAGCGATGATCATGACCAGGATCACACGTAGCAGGCGTTTCATCAGTTTTGTTCTCTCTTTTGCGGCTCAGCCTGCAAACAGCATCACCCAGGCAACATATAGCGCATTGGCAACCAGCAGGCAGAACACGGCAAAAGAGCCGAGATCCTTGGCATTGCGGGCCACGACGGAAAACTCCGGCGAAATCCGATCGATCACGTCTTCGATCGCCGTATTCAGCGCCTCCACGGCAAACAACACCAGCATCAGCAGCAGAAAGCCGAGGTAATGCAAGGGTGCAGCACCGCGCAAGGTCAAAAGCACGAGGCCAGTTGCCAGGGCCAGCACTTCATGGCGAAAAGCCGCTTCTTTCCAAAGGCGGCGCAGGCCCTGCATGGAATAGCGGGTGGCCGCGAACAGATGCGCAAAGCCTGTCTTCTTTTCGAAGGGGGCGGCTTTGCGCTCAAAGGAGCCTGGCTCTTCGCCGTCGACGATCATCGGCACCTGCGCATCAATGGGTGCCGGCGTTGGTAACGCCGGCCTGTTCGAAGGTCGCCATGCCGGAATGACAAGCCGCGGCAGACTTGACGATGCTGGCCGCCAAGGCAGCACCCGTGCCTTCGCCAAGGCGCATGCCAAGCGCCAGAAGCGGCGTCTTGCCGAGCTTGTCGATGGCCCTCATATGCGCCGGTTCTGCCGAGACATGGCCGATCAGGCAATGATCGAGCGCCGACGGATTGGCGGCCTTCAACAGAGCCGCGGCCGCCGTCGCGACATAGCCGTCGATCAGAACGGGAATACGCTCCACGCGGGCCGCCAGGATCGCGCCCGCCATGGCAGCGATTTCCCGCCCGCCCAAGCGCCGCATCACTTCCAGAGGATCGGAGAGATGCTCCCGATGGAACTCGACGGCCTGCTTGACCACGGCGATCTTGCGCGCCAGCATCTCGCCTTGCGAACCGGTGCCGGGGCCGACCCAGTCTTCGGCAGTGCCGCCGTACAGCGCTAGGTTAATGGCGGCCGCAATCGTGGTGTTGCCGATCCCCATTTCGCCAAGGCAGAGAAGATCGGTACCACCGGCAATCGCTTCCATGCCAAAGGCCATAGTGGCAGCGCAGTCGCGTTCCGACAGCGCCGGCTCAATGGTGATGTCGCCGGTCGGGTAATCCAGCGCCAGATCGAAGATCTTCAGGCCAAGGTCGTTCGCCGCGCAGATCTGGTTGATCGCAGCGCCGCCAGCGGCGAAATTCTCCACCATCTGCTGGGTCACGGACGCCGGGAACGGGGTAATGCCATGGCGCGCCACGCCGTGATTGCCGGCGAAAATCGCCACCAGCGGCCGATTGACCGCAGGCGCGCGCCCCGTCCAGGCGGCAAGCCACATGGCGATTTCTTCGAGACGCCCAAGCGAGCCCGGCGGCTTGGTCAATTGCCGGTCACGGTCGCGCGCTGTAACCAGCGCCTGGCTGTCAGGCCCGGGCAGATCGCGCAGCAGCACTCGGAAATCGTCAAACGGCAGACCGGTCACACTCATCAGGCAGGCTTTCTTGTCATAGAGCATCGGACCGGAAAACAGAATCGGACCGATGCCCCAAATTTTTGTTTGCGCATCGGATATGCTCGAAAACCGGTTCCCACTTTTCGGTCCGATGCTTAAGGCATCACATCCTTCGCTCATGCGAAGACGGCGCCCTTCTTACTGCATAAATCCCCGCAGCGGAATCGATTCGGATCAAAAATTATTGGATTTAAAGTCCTGGCTCCTCTTGCACTCCTGCGACCAAGACAGGAGATCCTTCCGGCTGGCAAATCGCACTATCGCAGCTATATAGTCAGTCAGGCGAGGCAGGTCGGCAGTCGTGGCCGGAGCTTGCAGAAATTCCGCAGTGGACCGATGTGATGACCCTCAATGCGCTTGTCGACGATCTTGCCCGCTCGCTCGGCTTTCTCAGCCGGCTTCCGGTGTCCTCGCGCTTCTTTGCCGGTCATTCCGGTGAAATGAGCCGCACGCCACGCGCCTTTCCCCTGGCCGGTGCAGTCATCGCAGCGCCAGTCGGGCTGGCGCTGGCATTGCTCCTCAATCTAGGCGCCAGCAGCCTCATCGCGGCCTTCGTTGCGGTGGCGTTGCAGGTCATCCTGAGCGGCGCGCTGCACGAGGATGGTTTGGCCGACACGGCAGATGGTTTTGGCGGCGCCAGCCGTGAGCGAGCGCTTGAGATCATGAAGGACAGCCGTATCGGCGCCTATGGTGTACTCGCCCTGGTGCTCGGGGTTGGGCTGCGGGTGGCTGCACTTGCAGCGCTCGCCAACCGGTTGGCACCCCTCGACGTCGCACTTGCCGTGATCGGCATCGCCGCCGTCAGCCGGGCGCTGATGGTCTGGCATTGGCATGCCCTTCCCCCGGCCCGGCCGGGTGGCGTCGCCGCCTCGCTCGGCAAACCCACTGACACGGCGCTTTATACGGCATTGTTTTTCGGACTGGCTGTGGCGGTGATCACCATCACGCCCTTCGCCTCCTTCCATCCATTAGCCGTCACGCTTTTCATCTCGGCCACGGCTGCTTTTGGCTTCAACCAGTTGACGCGACGACGGCTTGGCGGCCAGACCGGCGATACGATCGGTGCCACACAGCAGATCTGTGAAATCGTCGCACTGGTCACTCTGTCGATGGCGGTATAGCAAAGGCCATGACCACAGCATCCGCCACCCCCGCCGACCCCATTTCCTCGCCCTGCACCCGCGTTTGCACGCTGGATGAACACCGATCGGTCTGTATCGGCTGCGGCCGAACGCTGGAGGAGATCATGAACTGGTCGTATTACAGCCATGACCAGCGCCAGACGATCATGGCGCGTCTTTCCTCGTTGCCCAAACCGAACTGGACCAGCCCATGAAGATCGACGGATTCGTTGTTGTTATCGCTATCCTTTCCGTCGGCCTGATGATCCTGATCGCAAACAACAATAGCGGCCAAACCTTCGGCATGGACAATGACGATTTCGCCCAGGCGTTGGTTCTGCTGCCGTTCATCATGGTTCTTTCGGCAAGCATGCTTGCCAGCCAGCACAATCTCAGCCGCAACCTGCGCTATGCCGCCGCCTGGCTTTTGATCGCGCTCGTTCTGGTGACAGGCTATGTCTATCGACAGGATGCAACCACTGTTGCCGACCGCGTGCTGGGCGGCCTGATCCCGGGCCGGGCCGTCGTCACGACCACCAGCGACGGCGAAAGCCAGATCGTACTACAGCGTGGCCGCTCCGGGCATTTTTCCGCCAAGGTCGAGATAGAAGGCGTTACCATGCCGATGATGGTCGACACCGGCGCAAGTTCTGTGGTGCTAAGCACCGAAGACGCCGAGAAACTGGGCATCGATACCAATAAGCTGAACTTCGGCGTCACGGTCAGCACGGCCAATGGCGATGCCCTCGCCGCACCGACCGTACTGCGTCAGGTGGCGATTGGCCCTATCGTGCGCAACAATGTGCGGGCGCTCGTCACGCAGAAAGGCCGCATGGATGGCAGCCTTCTGGGTATGAGCTTTCTATCGACACTCGACAGCGTCCAGATCCGCGGCGACGAATTGCGGCTGACGGATTGATGGCTGATCAAGCCTTCAGCTTGTAGCCGGTGCTGAACATCCGGGCGATCACGACGAGGCAAACGGCTAGAAACAGGCCGACCATGCCAAGGCTGATGAGCGGATTGATGTCGGCCTCGCCGAAGAAGCTCCAACGGAAACCGCTGACGAGGTAGAAGACCGGGTTGAAATGGCTGACCACCTGCCAGGCGTGCGGCAGTGCGCTGATCGAATAGAAGGTGCCACCGAGGAACGTCAGCGGCGGCACGACCAGCGTCGGCACCATGCTCAACTGCTCGAAATTCTGCGCCCAGACGCCGATAATGAAGCCCGCAATGCTGAAGGAAATAGCGGTCAGCAGCATGAAAGCCAGCATCAGCAGGGGATGGTCTATCCGCATATCCACAAACAGAGTGGAGGTTGCCAGAATGATCAGGCCGAGAATCATGCCCTTGGTGGTTGCGGCGCCAACATAGCCAATCAGCACTTCGGGCAACGCAATCGGTGCGGAGAGAATTTCGTAAATCGTCCCGGTAAACTTCGGGAAGTAGATTCCGTTTGCACCATTGGCGATGCACTGGGTGATGAGCGCCAGCATGATGAGCCCCGGCGTGATGAAGCCGCCATAGGCAACCGCATTGCCGGCCTGCATCCTGGAGCCGATCGCCGCCCCAAAGACGATAAAATAAAGCGCCGTCGACACGACGGGAGAAATCAGGCTCTGCAGCAGCGTGCGGCGCATGCGCTGCATTTCTGCTCGGTAAATCACCCAGATCGCCGTGTAATTCATGATTTTTCCCCGATCAGCGAAACGAAAATATCCTCGAGCGAGGTCTGTCTGGTGGCAACGTCTGTTACCGCGATGCTGGAGGTCTCCAGCGCCGCCAGCAGCGCCATCATCGCGCCCGGCGTTGCCTGCGGTTCGTAATCGTAGACGATCTGGCGCCCTTCGCCGGCAAGGCTCAGGTTCCAATCGTCCAGCCGCCCTGGCAGGCTCTTCAACGGTTCGGCCAGATCCAGAATCATCTGCTTGCGCCCAAGCTTTCGCATCAGCACGGCCTTGTCTTCGACCAGCAGCACCTCGCCCTTGTTGATGATGCCGATGCGATCGGCAATCTCCTCGGCCTCCTCGATATAATGGGTGGTGAGAATGATGGTCACGCCACGCTTCTTGAGGTCGCTGACCAGCGCCCACATGTCGCGGCGTAGGGAAACGTCGACGCCGGCGGTAGGTTCGTCGAGGAACAGCACTCGCGGCTCATGCGACAGCGCCTTGGCGATCAGCACTCGCCGCTTCATGCCGCCCGAGAGTTCACGCAGCACGGCATCGCGCTTTTCCCAGAGCGACAGCGATTTCAGCACCTGCTCGATATAGGCGGGGTCGGCCTTGCGCCCATGAAGGCCGCGCGAAAAGCAGACGGTGTTCCACACGGTTTCAAACTGGTCCGTCGTCAGTTCCTGCGGCACCAGGCCGATAGCGGCGCGGGTTTTGCGAAAGTCGCGCACGACGTCGAAGCCGTCGACCAGAACCGTCCCGGAGCTGGGATTGACGATGCCGCAGACGATAGAGATCAGGGTTGTCTTGCCGGCTCCATTCGGCCCGAGCAACGCCAGGATCTCGCCCTCCTCTATATCAAGGGACACATTCTTCAGGGCCGAATACCCGGTGGAATAAGTCTTGGTCAGGGAGGTGATCGATATGATAGGCGCCATGCTTGCAGACAATCCTGAATTTCCGCCTGACGGCTCCAAGTGTCGATCGGCAACACGGATTTTATCCACGCGCCTGACCGGCCTTGCCTCCCGCAGCGGACGATGAGCGACAGAGGCGCCTATATAGCACGGCGACCGGAGGCGGCCACCGCCATCAGGCAAATCTTTTACCTGAAACCGAAAAAGAGCGGTGGACGGCGGTAATTTCGCTGGAAATCAAGCGTTTAACGCGACTGCAGTTAAAGAGTGATCGTTGAAGACCCGGTTGCGGCCATTCTGCTTGGCTAGATAGAGATACTGGTCGGCTGCATTCAGATAATTGTCGAATGTCTCGCGTCCGCCGACTTCCGCCACGCCAACGGAAACGGTCAGCCCCACCTCGCCGGCTGCGAGAACGACGCGCCCCTGGGCCAGATGCTCGCGCAGGCCGTCGCAAAACACCTGGGCTTGACCACTATCCATATCGGGCATCAGGATCCCGAATTCCTCGCCGCCAAGCCGCCCCAGCAGAACCGAAGTATTGCTGGCATAGGCCGTCATTCGGTCGGCTACGTGTTTAAGCACCCGGTCGCCGGCTTCGTGGCCATGGGTATCGTTAAGCCGCTTGAAGTGATCGACATCGACGATCGCTACGCTGCAGGCGCGGTTATGCAGCAGACATTGCTCGACCAATACAGGCCCTTGGCTGAAGAAATAGCGGCGGTTGTTCAATCCGGTCAGATAGTCCTTGAAGGCTGCCGAGCGCAGCTGCCGAATCTGCAGCAGCGCTTGCACATGCAAGTCGATGCGGCATTGCAACTCCTCGGTGACATAGGGCCGATAGACGAAATCGCTGGCACCGGCTTTCAGGAAACTTGCCGACAGCAGTCGGTCCGCAGAAGAGGAAATTCCGATAATGCGCAGATCGGCATTGGCATAGAGCGAGCGGATCGTACGGGTCAGCTCATACCCGTTCATGTCGGGCATGTGGTAGTCGGTCAGGACGAGCGAAACTTCCTTTTCCTCCGCCAGAATTTCCAAGGCCTGACGCCCGGTTCGGGCTTGCAGCACCTGGAACCCCTGGAGAACAAGCATATCCACCAGCCCAAGCCGCGCCGAGACCATATCGTCGACGACAAGCACCTTGAAAGCCCGGTTCGCCAAAAGCCGCTTCACCGAGGTAATGACGACATCCATCGCCCGGTCATTGTCCTTGACGATGTAATCGGCAACGCCGCGCCCGATGATCTGTTCGCGAATATGGAGGTTGAACGTCCCGGTGAAGACCACGACAGGTATGCTCCGCGCGATAACCGCGTCCAGCATTTCGCCATCCTCAGCCCCTGGTATCTGCAATCCCGCGATCGCTATGTCGAAATGGCAGTCCTCCCGCGACAGGACGGCACGGCACATATCGGCGCTCATGCAACAGGTGACCTCGGCCCCGAGGCTGGTGCGCAGCCGGTGCTCGAGCAGACGGGAAATCGAACGAGAATCCTCGATCAGCAGGACCCTGAGCGGCGCACCGGAAGACGGTCCGCCGCCCAGTCCGACAATGTCAAACAGTTCAGATAGTGGCACGTCCTTCTCCATGGCCTCCCGGCGTCAGGCGTCAGGCAATACCTGCCCAATCACACCGCGCCATTGCTTCGGAAAAGCACCGCTGCGCCTTCAACGGCGGATCAGAGCATTCCCGCATAGTGCTGCTTCCAACGTGCAATCGCGAATACTCGTATTCATCGGAAGAAAAGGATGGGCCGCATCGCGGAAAATCAAATTAGCCGTCACGGCAGTCGGATTGAAAGCCGCATATTATAACTGCACCAACCGGACTGCAGCGGCATATGCTCCATTGCATATCGCCAAGAGGCTTGTCCTCAGCGGCGCTGGCATCGTCTAACGCCGGTGTTCAGCCACCGATTATGCCGATGTAGGGCGCTCCAGCTTTCAGCTGGAGCATCGAACATAAAATTTGGAACCCGCGCAATTCTCGCGGCTGCTTTTCCGCATCGGATCTACTCGAAAACCGGCTCCCTTTTCGACCCGCGCCAAGGTCAGGCTGCGGCCTGATTGCGCTTGCGGCCCGCGCGGATCTGCACCAAAGTGTCAAGGTTCTGGTTGACGCGGCAGTAGAACTCCTCATCGATAAACGGCCGCAGCATAAAATCGTTGCCGCCAACCTTCAGGAAGCGAGCCGACAGCAACCGATCGGAGGAGGAGGAAACGCCGATGATGCGCAATTCATGCGATCCGCGAACCGCACGTATGCGGCGGGTCAGTTCAAAGCCGTCAATGTCGGGCATGTTATAGTCGGTGACGACAAGACCGATATCGGCGTTGCTCTTGAGAAGCTGGAGCGCATTGGCACCGTTATCTGCAGTGCTGACGCGGAAATTGTAGCGTTTCAGGCGGCTCGACAGCAATGCACGCGCAGTCGGGCTATCGTCGACAATCAGGACGTGGTGATTGTGATTGGTCAGGAAGCGGCAAACAGACTCGATCAGCATTTCAACTGCGAAGATATTGTCCTTGAGAATGTAATCGACAATATCCTTCGCCAAAAGCTTTTCACGGGTTTTCTCATGAAACGTGCTGGTAAAGACGATGGTCGGAATGCTCAGATCGGTTAAATATTCGAGCGCCTCACCGTTTTCAGCGCCTGGCAAGTTTATATTCGAGATTGCGAGTGTCACCGGCTCGTCAGAAAGCTCGTTGGCGGCCATCAGATCTTCGTAGGTACGGCAAATTTCCGCGTCTATATTGAATATTTCTTTCAAACGCTGCGATATCATTGATGTAAAAACGTTGGAGTCTTCCGCGACAATAATACGTGCGTCCGGGAATTTTTCGCCCGAATATTGCATTCCTGAAACGCCAAGATAGGTCATGACACGCCTTCGAAAAAATGATCTTGCCGTAACATAGACATGATCGATTGCTGAAATATTAATTGAAACCGCAAGTTATACCTTGTATGCTTAATAAACGAAAAAGGCGGCTCCCCATGGAGCCGCCTTTTTCAGAAGAGTTGGTTTGTTAAGAGACGCGGGTAGTAAATCGTAGCGCCGATCAGGCCCTGAGCGCTGCGTTATCAGGATCAAACGGGCTCTCACCTACAACCACCGCATCATAGAGGGTGCCAAGAATCTTGATCTTCAAACGCGTTCCCTCAGCCGCATAACCGGGTTGCAGCATGGCAAGCGCAATCGACTTGCCGATGCGCCAGCCATAGGTGCCGTTGGTGGCCCGGCCGACGAGTTCGCCGGCGCTGTTGTAGATCGCTTCCGAGCCGCGCGCGTCAACATCGGCGACGCCTTCGACAATAATGGTTGCGAAATTCCATCTCAGTCCATTATCGCGATAGGCAACCAGCGCCTCCTTGCCGATAAAGTCCTTATCAAGCTTGATGAAGCGGTCGAGTGCGGATTCATAGGCATTGTATTCGATCGACATTTCGCGCGGGATCAGACGGTAGGATTTCTCCACCGACATCGACAGCATGGCGCGGATACCGAAAGGCTTGATCGAAAACTCGGCACCGGCCTCCATCAAACGGTCGAAGATATAGTTCTGCATTTCGATCGGGTGATGCAGTTCCCAACCGAGTTCGCCAACGAAGTTGACGCGCAGGGCATGGGCGGAGGCAACGCCAACCGAGATTTCCTTGCCGGTCAGCCAGGGGAAATCCTTGTTTTCAAGGCTGGTGCGGGTCAGCTTCTGCAGGACCTGACGCGACTTCGGCCCGGCCAGCACGAGCACGCCGAGCTTCTGGGTGATCTGCTGCAGACGCACAGAGCCCTCGGTCGGCGCCAGCTTGCGCAGATAATCATGGTCGTGAGCCTCATAGGCTCCGGCCGAGACGAGATAGAAGCGGCCGGGAGCCCATTCGTAGACAGTGAATTCAGCCCGCACGCCGCCATGCTTGGTGAGCATATGGCAAAGCGCGATGCGGCCGCGCTTTTTCGGGATCGCATTGGCAAAAATGCTGTCCAGCCAGGCGCGCGCGCCAGGGCCGGAGACTTCCATCTTGGCAAAGGCTGACATGTCGAGCACGCCGACATGCTGATTGACGTGCTTTACCTCGTTGCCGACATGCTCGAAGTAGTTGGAGCGGCGGAACGACCATTTTTCAACGACGCGGCCATCCTCGGTCGGCGGCGCGTAGTTATGGCTGGTGAGAACATCGACGCCGACGCCAAGCTCTTCCTTCGGCACTTCATAGCCTTCGGGCGCAAACCAGTTGGCGCGCTCCCAGCCATAGACGGAGCCGAACACCGCACCCATCGTCTTCAACCGGTCGTAGACTGGCGTGGTCTTCAACGGGCGAGCAGCAGCGCGCTCCTCGTCGGGATAATGCATGGTGAAGACATTGGCATAGGCTTCTTCGTTCTTCGCGATCAGATAGCCTTCCGTCGCATAGGGGCCGAAGCGGCGCGGATCGGCGCCCATCATGTCGAGCGTGGATTCGCCGTCGACAATCCATTCCGCCAATTGCCAGCCAGCACCGCCAGCGGCAGTGATGCCGAAGGAATGGCCTTCGTTCAGCCAGAAATTCTTGAGGCCCGGTGCCGGGCCGACAATCGGGTTGCCATCGGGCGTATAGGCGATGGCGCCGTTATAAACCTTCTTGATCCCGACTTCGCCGAAGGCCGGCACGCGCACCATCGCCGTTTCGATATGCGGCATCAGCCGGTCGAGTTCTTCCTGGAACAACTCGTATTCGCTCTCGTCGGAGGGACCATCGACATAACACACGGGCGCGCCATGTTCGTAAGGCCCGAGCAGCAGACCGCCGTTTTCCTCGCGCATATACCAGGCACTGTCGGATTCGCGCAGCACGCCCATTTCCGGCATGCCCTTGGCCTTGCGCTCGACGATGGCAGGATGCGGCTCGGTGACGATATACTGATGCTCGACCGGAATGACGGGAATGTTGATGCCGACCATTTCACCGGTCTTGCGGGCAAAGTTGCCGGTGCAGGAAATCACGTGCTCGGCGGTGATTTCGCCCTTGTCGGTGGTGATCTTCCACAAACCGTCCGGCTGACACTCGATGGCTGTCACCGTCGTGTTGCGATAGATAGTGGCGCCGCGATCACGCGCGCCCTTGGCCAGTGCCTGGGTCAGGTCTGCCGGCTGGATATAGCCATCGTCGGGATGCTGGATCGCGCCGAGCAGACCTTCGGTCTCACAGAGCGGCCAGATCTCCTTCACCTGTTCCGGCGTCAGGATATTGACATTGACGCCGATGGTTTCGGCAATGCCGGCATAATACATATATTCGTCCCAGCGGTCCTTGGTACGGGCGAGACGAATGTTGGAGACCTTGCTGAAACCGACATTCATGCCGGTCTCTTCCTGGAGCTCCTGATAGAATTTCACCGAATATTTGTGGATCTGTCCAACCGAATAGCTCATGTTGAACAGCGGCAGCAGGCCGGCGGCATGCCAGGTCGACCCCGAGGTAAGCTCCTTGCGTTCGATCAGGACGCTATCGCTCCAGCCTTTCTTTGCAAGGTGATAGAGCGTGGAAACGCCGACGACGCCGCCACCGATCACCACGGCCCGTGCATGAGATTTGATCGACATGGATTTCCCCTGTTCTGCTGCTGGCCGACGTAGGTGGCCGGATGATGCCGCACGATTCATCCCGCGACTATGATAAAGACCCGCCCCCCTGTGCCGCCCGTTTGCGACATACGACGCCGCGCGTTTTACAAAACGCGCAAAGGACGCCGTAACTCTTTAAATCAGAGGCATGGGCCGCCGCGACATCAGTGGAAAAACTGCACCGGCTACGGCTCTTGATCAATCGCAAAATTTCAAACCCGTCGCAGCGAGGCAGAATCGGCTGGAGCGAGCAGACGGGATGCTATTGCGGCACGAGAAAAACCAGCTTGCAATCCGGCCGGTCGCAGGGCCGGTAGTTGAACTGGCGAAACCGCAACTGACCACGATCGGGCAGCGTAAACATTCGCTCTCCGCCTTGGCGTTCAAGCACCATCTGCTCCTGCCACCCTGCTGCAAACAGTGGGCTTTCCCGCTGCAATAGTTCCACCAGCGCCCGCATGGCGGGATCGCGCATCATATGGCTGAAATCTGCACGAAACTCCGCCAACAGACGCAGTGCCCTCAATTCCCAATCGACGATCAGCTCACGCGCTCGAGGATCGAGAAACACGTAGCACATTAGGTTCTTTTCCTCGCTGCGCTCGTCGAGCCAGTCGGCAAACAGTGAGGCGGCTGCGGAATTCCAGCAGCAGGCGTTCCAATTCCGGTCAAGGGCATAGGCGGGATGCTGGACCATGCTGACGGCCGCAACCAGCGAGGCTGGCACGTCCTCGATCGCATCGCCCTCCTCCTCGTCGGGATCACGCCGTGCTGCGAGCTCAAAGAGATAGGCCCGTTCGGCTCTGGTAAGCTCAAGCGCACGCGCCAGCCGTGCCAGCGCATGGGGAGAGGCCTGCACCTGGCGCCCCTGTTCGATCCAGGCGCACCATGTCGGGCTGATACCGGCGCGGTCAGCCAATTCCTCCCGCCTGAGCCCCGGCGTGCGTCGGCGGCCGATGCGCTCAGGCATCAGTTTTTCACGGTGAGTGCGAACGAATTCGCCGAGCAGTCGTCTCTGTTCAACATCCAGCATGGCAGCATTTATAACAGGATAACTGCTCCTCTTGTAACAGCATATTTTTCCGTCATGCTCTGGTCAGATCTTCGGCAAACAGTGGCCTATTTTCCGCAAGACGAGCGCCAGAATGCGATAACGTCCGCCCCCCAAACCCCGGGGAGCGGCGACAAGGTTTCGATCTTGTCGGGAGCCACGTCGTATTTGTCAGTTTAGCAGGATCGAACCCTTACCAACACCAACCATGAGAGCAGATATGACGAAAGACAGTCACGACCGAAACGTGCAGCAGAATTTCGGACCGAGAGCCGGGGCCTATGTGGAAAGCGCCGTTCACGCGACAGGCGCGGATCTGGCCCGGCTGGGCGAGCTGGCCCGCAACGCTGGCGCACGCCACGGCATTGACCTCGGCTGCGGCGGCGGCCATGTCTCCTATGCGATAGCACCGCATCTTGAGACTGTGACCGCGGTGGACCTGTCCAACGACATGCTGACGGCAGTCACTGAAGCCGCCAAGGCTCGTGGCCTTGCCAATATCACCACACTGCAGTCACCGGTCGAACACCTGCCCTGCGAAGACGGCCAGTTCGACTTCCTCGCCTGTCGCTTTACCGCGCACCACTGGCACGATGCCGAGGCAGGACTGCGCCAGGCGCGCCGGGTACTAAAGTCAGGCTCGCAAGCCGTATTCATCGATGTCGTTTCACCGCAACTGCCACTCGCCAATACCCATCTCCAGGCGGTCGAACTGCTGCGCGACACCTCGCACGTTCGCAATTACACGATTGCGGAATGGACCGAGGTGCTGGGACGGGCGGGCTTTGCCATCGAGGCCTTCCACACCAGCCGGCTGCGGATGGAGTTCAAGGTCTGGACAGACCGCATGGATACGCCGGAAAGCCTGCGGGCAGCCATCCGCCAACTGCAGCAAAGTGCCGCCTTTGACGTCAGGACGTATTTCGAGATCGAGGACGACGGCTCGTTTATGCTCGACGTCGCCATGTTCGAGACCCGCCGGGTCTAGCGCATCTCAGCAGATAATGAGGACCGGATGTCGACAGATCCGGTCCTCCATAACAATCAGGCATCAAGCGCAGGCGCCGGTGGGTCTGCCGTTGCCGGCGCCTCTTCCTTGAGAATGATGCGCTCAGCCTTGAACCGTTCGAAAATACTCAGCCGCAACTCGTTGCGCACCGACAGCCCGTTCAGCACGTCGCCAACGAAGACGCGCACCTCGAATTCGAGGTCGCCGCCATCAAAATTCTTGAAGACAACGACAGGCTCCGGGGTGCGCAACACGCCGGGGATCTCGCCAGCCACTTCCCTCAGGATCGCCATGACGTGACGCGCGTCATTGATCGCCTTGGCGCTGACCTGCATGTCGATCCGACCAAGCTTGTTGCGGTGGGTCCAGTTGCCAACCGAAGCGTTGATCAGCTGCGAATTCGGCACGATGATCGACTGGCGCTGGAAGGTCTCGATTTCCGTCGCGCGGACCGAGATACGCCGCACGAAGCCTTCGCTGGTCCCCGTTGCCACCCAGTCGCCAACCTTGAAGGGCCGCTCGAACAGCAGGATCAAGCCGGACACAAAGTTGGAAATGATGTTCTGTAGGCCGAAACCGATACCAACCGAGAGAGCACCAGCAACGAGCGCCAGGCTCGAGAGATTGATGCCGGCCGCTGACAGGCCCATGAAGCCCGCGACGATTGCTCCGAAATAGCCGACAGAGGTCTTGACTGAATTGCGCACGCCCGCATCGACCTGCGAGCGCGCCATGACATTGCCATCCAGCCATTTCTCGAACCAGCGGGTAATAACGACACCGATCAGGAAGATGGCGATGCCGCTAAAGATCCCGACGATGGAAATGCTGATGCCGCCGATATTGATCTGGATGAAAAGATTGTAGAACCAGGTCTGGATGTCAGGCGGCTGGAAACCCCAGGAGACCAGCACCAGCGGCACGCCGATGATGAACACGAAGCCGTAGATCAGCAGCCCTGCAACGATACCGAACTGATCAAGGGCGACAGGCCCGAAATTGAAACGGCGCTGCATGAAACGACCGACCATGGTCTCCGCAAACCGGTCGCGCTCGGACACCGCCCTGCCCGACCGGATACCGATATACATGGTCGCGACCACGCCGCCGGTCAGGATCAACTGTGTTGCGACGAAGCGTGCCAATCCAACATAGCCGATCAAAGCGGTGAAGATCAGCCAGACGCCACAGACCCTCAAGGCCAGTGCCGTGCGCTTCGACCAGGGACGCCCGGCCTCGGCTTCCTCTTCGGTCTTCGGCAAAAAGGGGCGAGTGAACGACACGACCAGCAGAATCAGCCCGATCAGGCTTGAGGACATCATTCCCTTCAGAACCGTCAGTTCGATCGGCGATCCCAGCGTCTGGGCTATGCTGCCCATGGCATAGTCGAGACCATTGATCGTGGTCATTCCCACGAAGGCGGCAACCAACCGCCGGCTGCCGCGATCCGACACGTGCACCAGCCGCCACTTCGGCGCCCAGGGATTGAAGACGGCAATTGCCAGGCGCGCGGCAAAGAACACGAGCCAGAACACACCAAAGAAGGAATTGATGATCGGCTGGATATCCGGCCGCATCACATTGAAGTTGTCGAGGAAGAAAAAGGTCGAGATCAGGAAGAAGGCAAAGGCGAATGAGGGAATAATCGTCGACCAGAAGGCAACGGAAAACCGGCTCATATAAGAGGGATTTTCCTCCAGTTTGCCACGTTCGATCACAGGCCCGAGAAGGCGGTGCAAGGTAAAACGGATGCCTAGTGCAAGCGCCAGCGACAACACCAGGGCAGAGGCCAGCGAAATCTTCTTGAACCGCCAGGCGAAGCTGACCCAGCCATCGACCAGGTCGACGAATTTGCGCATTTCCGGACCGACCGACATGAGTGCCGCGCCCATGCTGTCAACCGAAACATCGGTATGAGCAAGCAATTGCCGGGTAAACAATTCTCTTCGCGTGGTGATGATCTTAATGGCAAGATCGTTTGCCGCCTTGCTGACATCGTCGATCCGGTTCAGGACCGAGGCAACCTGCCCTTTTTGCGCGTTGAGCTTGTTGCGCTGCTGCGTCACATCAGTTGCTTCGGGCGGCTGACCGTCCTTGGGTGGATCGCCGAGATCCTTGAGCCGCGCGGCAATATCGTCCTGGCGTGGCGCGATCTGCGCCTTCATCGCCAGCAACTGGCCGGTGATGTCATCCAGCGCAGACTTCGCAGCCATCAGCTCACGGTCGTTATTTCCTGATCTTGTCGGGACATCGGCAAGCGAATCGATCTTCTTCTGGATCTGATCGAGGGTCGACGGCGCCTTGGCGACCGGATCGTCGCCGGCAAAGGGGCTGTCCTGAGCCTGGGCCGGGCCGGTGAAGCCGTGCGGACCGAAACCTTCTGCCCCTAGCGCAAGCGCCAGGATCATCGAAAATAGCGCAAGAAATCTCTTCAAGCTCTTCAACTCACTGTCCCTTTATCCCTGAAGCGCGTCGCCATCTCAGGCAAAAAGCGAACGCTCCGACTCACTGTCTCCGGCTTTTACCAAAGGAAAACTGCTTTACGCTTTCCTATGGCAAGCACTCACGAAACATGCCGATGCGCAGGCCTGCCAGCCCTTTCCGGCTAATCCATGATCAAGCCAAACAAGGATAAGCCGGTCGCGCTCAGGCAATGGCGCAATCGGTACACACGATGCTCTCGATATAGCACCGCCTGATGAAGGAGAAACCGGTTTTCGACAGGAAATTTAGGGATTGACGAAGATGGCGCGCAAGGGCGAGCGATGTCGCAGGAGCGGCGATAGAAAAGCAGGAGCGCGGTATTGATGCCGGCTCGCAATCAAGCAAAATGGCGTGGATCCACCAAGGCAGGATGAACCCGCCGAGGGAAGAAATCAACGCGGCTGGCGATAACCAGCTCTGAGTATTTCAAACAGCGCCACCTGTTCGGCAATCAGCGCCTTTTCCGCGTCCCGGCGCACGAAGATTTTGAACATGGCGCCGCCATCCTCGTTCATGAACCAGATCGACAGCGAACGGCGGCCGTGGAACATGCGGTCGACGAAGGCGATGGAGCGGCAGCGCTCCATGCGGATATGGCCGCCAACAGGGCTGTCGCCGTGGATATTGAACCAGCCATGACCGATAGAGCCAGGTGGCAGGGCGCCGACCACTTCCAGAACCACGTCCTTGGTATGGACAATGGTCAGCACATCGCCCCAGCCAGTCAGATGCGCCCAGATCGGCTCGAAAGCCTCGGATGGTGCCAGCGTCACGGCGTCGGCGGGCAGGAGTGCCAGTACCTCGGCGGGCGTCACACCGGCCTCGTCCGCAATCGCTTCCACCACGCCGTCGGGCTTGGCGGCCAGGGCCGCCTTCGCTCGATCGAGCGCAGACGATGGCGCATGATCAATGATGTCCATGCTCATCTCCAGCAGGCTCAAGCCGCTTCGGAGCGGCGCGTGCCGGTGCTGTCTTCGTGAAGGATGACCTCGAAACCTTCGAAATGCGGACCGCTCAGATATTGCACCTTGCTCTTGCCGGCATTGGCATGGGCGGCGCGAAACTGCTCCGATTTCGTCCATGCGACAAAGGTCTCGTGATTTTCCCAGACGGTATGGGAGGCATACAGCGTGTGATCCTCGCTCTTGGGGCCCTTCAGCATGTGAAACTCGATGTAACCGGGCACTTCCGCCAAACGGCCCTGACGCTCGCGCCATTGCGCCTCGAAAGCCTCTTCAAAGCCGGGAACGACGCGAAAGCGGTTCATTGCGATATACATGCTCTGCTCCTTTGCGGCACCGCGCCGCCAATGTCCTGTTGCACCATTATTTAAACTTGTGCATTATAGTCAAGTTAAAACCCGGCCCATCGCGACCAGTCCGACACCTGCTCTGTTAGAGTGTACCAAAGGGCGCATGACCATCACCAGTTATTGCTTTGAACCATGCGCGCAACCGCGCTTGTCGAGCAAGATCCAGGACGATTTTTCGATGAGACTCTCTTCTCGCCTCGCCTGCCCCGACCGCTCCGGCCTGCCCCGCCTGGTGCTGGCCTTCGTCGGCTTTGCCCTTTTATCTTCGACAGTCGTGCGGGCAGCGGACAGTCAACCAGAAGCACACCGAATCGTCTCTGTCGGCGGCACCGTCACCGAAATCCTCTATGATCTCGGCGCTGGCGACCGCATCGTGGCAGTCGATTCGACCAGTTTCTATCCATCCGAAGCTACCAAGAAGCCCAATGTTGGCTATATGCGCCGCCTCTCGGCCGAAGGTATTCTGGCGCAGACGCCAGACCTCATCCTGACGGAGGCTGGCTCAGGCCCGCCGGACGCTCTTGCGGTGCTGGCGCAAAGCGGCATCCGCCTCATCAACATTGCAGAACCGCCGGCTGCCGAAACCGTTGGCGCCCGCATTCGTGCCATTGGTGCCGCCATCGGCAAGACCAGCGAAGCGGACGCGCTGGCCGGAAAGGCAGACGCCGACCTGGCAAAGCTGAAGGCCGATCTTGCCCATCTGCCGCCGGAACGAAAGCGGGTGATGTTCGTGCTCTCCATCGCCAATGGCCGGATCATGGCCGCGGGCAAGGACACTGCGGCGGACGCAATGATCAGGCTTGCGGGCGCCACCAACGCGCTCGCAGATAGCACCGGATATAAACCGCTGAGCGACGAGGCAGTGATTGCCGCCGCACCTGACGTAATCCTCACCATGGACCAGGGTGCTGCCCCTGTTAAAGCCGAGGATGTGTTTGCCCTGCCCGCGCTTGCTGCAAGCCCGGCGGCCAAGCAAAAGGCCTTTGTGAGCATGGACAGCCTCTATCTCTTAGGCTTTGGCCCGCGCACCGCGGACGCCGCCCGTGAGCTGGCAAGCCGGCTTTATCCCGGGGCGGCCATCCGGTGAGCATCGCCATCGACATCGCGCAGCAGCAGCCCGCGCGCGGAGATCGGTCGCAGCAGGGCGCTTTGGCACTGGCCTTGCTAAGCGCCCTTCTCGTAGCCGCCTGCCTTATCTCTTTGACCAGTGGCCCAACCGGCGTCGGGCTCCGCGATCTGATGTCTTATCTGGCCGGCAGCCTCCTCTCGGGCCACCAGACACTGTCCAAGCAGGATCTGATCGTGCTGGAAGCGGTGCGCCTGCCGCGCACCCTGCTTGGCTTGCTGGTCGGCGCCGGGCTCGGTCTGTCAGGCGCGATGATGCAGGGCCTGTTTCGCAATCCGCTTGCCGATCCCGGCATCGTCGGCGTCACCTCAGGCGCGAGCCTTGCCGCCGTCGCGGCCATCGTGCTTGGCCCTACCCTGCTGCTGCCCTTGCAGACCGCACTCGGGGCGCAGTTCCTACCGCTGATGGCTTTTGCCGGCGCACTGATCAATACCGGCATGCTCTACCGGATTGCCACGCGCGGCGGCCAGACATCCACCGTGGCGCTGGTGCTCTCCGGCATTGCCATCGGCGCGTTGACCATGGCAGCAACCGGATTGCTGATCTTCCTTGCCGATGACCGCGCGCTACGCGACATCACCTTCTGGAGCCTCGGCTCGCTCGGTGGCGCCACCTATGGCAAGGCGCTGTCGATTGCCCCCTTTATTCTCGCAGCACTCGCCCTGCTGCCCTTTCTCGCCCGTGGACTGGACGCGCTGGTGCTCGGCGACGCCGCAGCCTTTCATATGGGCATCCCGGTGGAACGACTGAAGCGCATCAGCGTGCTGGTTGTCGCGGGCGCCTGCGGCGCATCCGTGGCCGTGGCCGGCTCGATTGCCTTTGTCGGCATCATCGTGCCGCATCTTCTGCGGCTGGCGATCGGTCCGTCGCACCGTTTCCTGCTGCCGGGCGCAGCACTTGGCGGCGCAAGCCTGCTGCTGCTTGCCGACAGCATCGCCCGCACCGTTGCAGCACCCGCAGAATTGCCAATCGGCATCATTACCGCGCTGATCGGTGCGCCTGTATTTCTGCTTCTGCTGCTTGGCCGCGGCGGGCGCGGCCTCATCGACTGACATTGGTGGAGGAATAGCAATGATCATTGCCGACCATTTGGTCCTCACACGCCAGGGCCGCCCTATTCTGGAAAAGGTCAGCTTACGCCTTGTGCCCGGCCGCTTCACCGTTGTCATCGGCCCGAACGGCGCTGGAAAATCGACGCTGCTAAAGCTGATAAGCGGCGACATCAAGCCGGACAGCGGTCATATCCTGTATGGCGACGAGGATATCAGCCGGCTAAAGCCCCGGCAGTTGGCGGAAAGACGCGCCGTTCTGCCGCAAAGCACCAGCCTCTCCTTTCCCTTCACGGCTCTTGAAGTGGTGCGTATGGGCGCAATCGCCGCCGGCAGTCTAAAGCCCTGCGAGGATGCTCGGAGGGCACTTGCAAGGGTCGGGCTTGCAGCACTTGAGGCACGCGCTTACCAGGCGCTTTCCGGAGGCGAGCAGCAGAGGGTGCAATTTGCGCGAGTTCTCGCGCAGCTGCCAACACCAGTCAACGAGGCGGGCCCGCGTGCCCTGTTTCTCGACGAACCCACCTCTAGCCTTGACCTCACCCATCAAATATCAGTGCTGGAAATCGCGCGGGAATTCGCCGCCGCAGGCGGCATGGTGATGGCAGTGCTGCACGACCTCAATCTGGCTGCCGAATTTGCCGACAGCCTGCTGATCCTCAAGGGCGGTAGAGCAATCGCTGAAGGACCACCGCAAACCGTCATCCGAGACGACATCATCACCTCAGTCTATGGCCTCAGCGGCACTGTAGGCCGCACCCCGGAAACAACACCTTTCGTGCTACCTCAATCGCGCCACCCTGCGTTCGCATCGGCGATCTGAAGCCGGCGAATCATCTCCATAGGCGGCAAACGGCTAACCAAAGTTATCCACAGGAATCCACAGCCATTTTTGGATGAAGTTTCAGAAATAACGTGAACAAAGAGGGAAAAACCCGACCTCTTCACTGAACAAAAAAAGAACGACCTTAAGCAGACGTCTGACTATCCACAGCGTCCACTCCATCAGCTCTTTACGATCGCCGCTTGGACACCATCTGTAAAAGATAAGCCCGCACGAGATGCAGGTCACAAAACATAGCGTGACATCGCAATGAGCCTATCAACCGTTGCATCGATGATGGCCAGCCAAGAAGGCCGCCCGACGAGCGCTTCTCAAGAACGATCAAAAACTCAAATCCGTCCGGCGATAGCAATCCGTCGACATAGCGCAAGCCAGATGAACTCGCCTCGGCTGCCAGAGACACGACGTCGCGGACCGACTGCACGTCGTAAACGTGGTAATGCTGCCTGAGGTCAGCGTCGACCCATTCCTGCGCCTGGCGGTCGAGTTCGACCGGATCGGTTATTTGGTAGAGAGTGCGGCAGATATCGACATAGTGCTGGAAATTACGCGCTGGCCGGCCCTCCGCGTCTCGGTGATCGAGGTCCAGATGATCCCGCCGCACCGGAGGGCGCTCGAAATCGTAGCAATTCCCACGAAAATTCGGCAGGGTGATAAACAAATAGCCCCCGTCTTTGACAATCCGCATCCACTCACGCAGGCCGCCAACCGGATCGTCGAAATGCTCAAGCACATGGTTGGCAATGACGAAATCCAACGCGCCGTCTGCGTAGACCGATAGATCGTTTCCATCGATGACATGGGCCAGCGGTACGAGTTCGTCCACCGGCAGCCCATAAAGCGCGACAAGGGTCTCGTTGGAAACGACATCGACATATTCGACCCGGCAGCCCTGTCCCACATTCGTCGGAACCTGCTGTGCGCCAAGCTCTATGCCCCGTCCACGCAGATGTTTTCGCGCGAACCAGTCCCTGATTTCGAGCCGGTTCTTTAAGGCAGAACACAGTGTCGCTTTACTCAACCAGGATCGCGCTTCAGCTTGATCAAGAAAACGGCGCACCCAAAGCAGCATTCCATCATCAGGCGCTGGCCAGACATAATCACGGATATTGATCACTGCCCCTCACTCACTTTACGCTACGGTCCAGACAAAGCTGGATAATATCTTCTCAACCGGCCACACCCGAGGGCCACCTAACCAGGTCGGCACCACGCAGGTCCTCTCCTTAAAAGGCTCAATCGCACAGCGCCCGCAAGGTTGGCAATTAAAGATAATCTTTTCATGGCAACCCAACGCCCCTCAACATACGGCGCAACCTCAGCCCGGGCGGGAAGCAAAAAGGAAAAAGCCGTATGAATCGGCTCTCGCGAGCCGCCTGCCACAGGCAAGACGGTATAAAAATTCCGCTTCTTGCTAGGACAGCATAGACTTATCGAGAAACTGGAAGAGCTGCATTATCCACAGCGATCGGCGCACAGACCGCTCACCAGCTAAGCTCATGACAATTTTTATATTCTGAGGAAGAATAACCAGGGTAAACCCTGTCAAACTCAACCTTAAACACGGTTGGAAAAGAATGGTGGGTGATGTAGGGCTCGAACCTACGACCCGCTGATTAAGAGTCAGCTGCTCTACCAACTGAGCTAATCACCCGCCTGCAGAGCTTGGTAAGTGCCTCGCCGCTGCCGTGAGCGGGGATATAAAGGGGTTCCCCGCCCTTGTCCAGCGCCCTTTGAAAAAAACATTGAAGGAAAGGGCAAAAAACCGCTAACCCACGAAAAAGTCAGCAAAATCAAATGTCGAGTTGGCCGGAGGCTATGCGCACGGCATTGCCGCCGATGCGGGCGCGGAAAACTTTGGCGTCCTTGGTATCGATGTGAAGGTGGATGAAAGAGGGTCGGCCCATCTCTAAGCCCTGCTCGATCAGCAAGGGGTGATGCCCATCAGGCAAGGCGTCGAAATGCTGGATTGCACCGGAAAGTGCGGCGACAGCCGAACCTGTCGCCGGGTCCTCGGCAATCCCCATATCGGGTGAAAACATCCGCGCGTGGAAATGGGCAGCATGGTGCACGCCGCCCCGGCAATAGACATAGGCGGAGGTCAAAGCACCGTCGCAAAAGGGCGCGGCACGCTCCCAGAGCTGCGGATCGAACTCGATGCTCTCGACCTCACCCAGGTTGTTGACCGGCACCAACAGGAAGGGCACACCGGCCGACCAGATCGACGGCACATGATTTTCGAAGAACAGCTGGCTGGGCTTCAGCGCCAGCGCATCGGCAATACCCTGCCGGTCGAGCGGCAGTTGGATCTGTGTCGAAGTTTTCGGCAGGTCAAATTCGGCAAAGCTTACCTCACCCGGCCGCAGGCTCACTGCACAACGCACCGGACCAATCTTTTCGTCGATCACGGAAACGAGGTCGATAGGCCCCGAGCGATCCTGATGCGCCTTCTCCGCCAGCGCAATGGCGGTTCCAACCGTTGGATGGCCTGCAAAGGGTAATTCCCGGCCAGGCGTGAAGATCCGGATACGCGCTACATGCGCGACATTCACGGAGGGAAACACGAAGACGGTCTCCGATAAATTGAATTCCCGCGCTATTGCCTGCAACGCGTCGTCATCAAGACCTTCGCAATCGAACACGACTGCAAGCGGGTTGCCGCCCAGCTTTTTATCCGTGAAGACGTCGTAAATGCAATAGTGCCGAGCCAAACAAGCCTCCAGTCGCCGTTACCTTCGGCGCAGACTGCACGAGCGGCGCCGGCCATGCAAGGCGAACCGTCGCTTAGCCGGGAAAAACCCAATCGAGCAGGGGATACATGTCTGGCGTGTAATCGTAAGCACTGCGATCGGCCGAGCGGATCGCGACGGCGCGGGAAATCTCCTGCTCCTCGTCTACGGCCATATGCGCGGCCACGCGCTCGAAAATTGCCTCGGTGGACAGCGGTAGGCGGAATACCCGGAACATCGTCACCCGCCGTCCGCGACGATAGGCTCGAAGTTGTGGATCAATGACCGCCTCCGCCAGCGACAGGCCAGTCTCTTCCAACACCTCGCGGCGCATATTACCGTCGACATCAACCTTGCCATCGACGATATCGGAACCATCGAGCGAGCCGGCCGGGCAATAGACCCGTCCTGCGTTGGCCGTATGAGCCCCCATTTCAACGGCAATCATCGCGCCGTCCGCCGACAACACGACCGGGAAGGCGAACAGATGATAGCCAAAATCCGGCTCAGCCTGCCGACGCCAGAACAGGAATGTCGAATAGGGCACGATATGGCCGGCGCCGACCATTTCCCCTGTGCCGATCCTCAGCGACGAGAACAACACCATGGAGCCGTCGTAAAGTGCCGGATTGGCAGCCGACTCGGCGGCCCAATTTCGGCGAATAGCGTCCAGATTGCTGCTATGAAACGGATGGTCGCCAGGCTGAACACTGAGATCAAGGAGGTCTATATCAAAAACCTCACCATCTGCCGGAAAGGCCGCAAGGCCGTCATCGGCCTGCGATAGCATGATCTTGGCATGAGACAGCATCGAGGGGTCCTTTATCTAGCAGGTCCCGTCAGGGCGCCGCAGCCCCGTTATTGGCGGGGATTTCCAGCATTTGTAAAGGGAGCCCTGCGCAAAAAGATGACAGCAGCATCACGTCTTCACGTTTTCCCGCCTCAATATCAAAAGTGCTCGTCAGACGGATGTCTTACGAGCACTGCACCTTCTGCCGTGGTCTGTAAAAGGCCTCTAACTCAAGCCGCTCTCGAATAGCTCGCGGCGTTGGTCCTGGCTTCCGTCTTGAATTGAGCGACCATATGGAAAAGATCCTCGACTTCCTTGGCGAGTGAAAAGGCCGCCGCGGTGGTTTCTTCGACCATTGCCGCATTCTTCTGAGTGGACTGATCGATGACGTTGACCGAGCTGTTGATTTCCCGCAGGGCTGTCGCCTGCTCTCTGCCGCCGTTGACGATCGCCAAGACGTTGCTGTCGATAGAACGGATCTGGCCGAGGATCAGATCGAGCGCTGCGCCAGTCTGACCGACAAGATCGACGCCGCGGCCGACCTGTTTGCCCGACACATTGATCAACTGTCGGATTTCCTTGGCAGATGCCGCCGAGCGCTGGGCGAGTTCACGTACTTCCTGGGCAACGACCGCAAAACCCTTGCCGGCCTCACCGGCCCTAGCCGCTTCCACGCCTGCATTCAGGGCAAGAAGATTGGTCTGGAAAGCAATCTCGTCGATCACGCCAAGAATGCTCGAAATCTGTCCGGAAGACTGTTCGATCTCGTTCATGGCAACCACGGCATCCTTGACGATTGCGCTTGACTGCTCGGCATTGACACGAGTTTCCCCCATGAGCCGGGCGACCTCCGTGGCCCTCTCCGCCGAATCGGCCACAGTGGTCGTGACTTGCTCCATAGATGCCGCAGCCTCTTCAACGGAAGCAGCCTGCACTTCGGTGCGGCGCGACAAATCGTTGGCAGCCTCTTTGATCTCGTTTGTGCTTGAAGCGATGGAGCGGGCGCTTATCGTCACTCCATTGATCGTGTTGCGCAGATGATTGAGTGCCTCATTGAAATCGGCACGAAGCTTTTCCATGGTCGGGACAAATGTCCTCTCGATCGTCATGGTCAGGTCGCCGGCAGCCAACGCCTTCAATGCAACGCCGAGATGGGCGATAGCATCCATACGGTTGGACACATCGGTGGCGAATTTTACGATCTTGCAGACCTTTCCATGCGCGTCGAAAACCGGATTATACGTGGCTTGGATCCAGACATCGTGGCCGTCCTTGGCAACACGGCGGAACTCGTTGGCCATGGTCCGTCCGCTGGCGAGATCGCGCCAGAAAGCGGTATAGTCGGCCGACGCACTATAGTCCTTCTCGCAGAACATCCTGTGATGGCGACCGACGAGTTCGGAGTGTGCGTAACCCAGCGCCGTGCAGAAATTTTCGTTGGCGGTGATGATCGTGCCATCGGGCGTGAATTCGATCACGGCCATCGACACGGATACTGCCTTTAGCTTGGCATCGTCTTCCATGGCCTTGAGCTTCGTCGCAGTGATATCTGTTGCGTATTTGATCACCTTGAAGGGCTTGCCGCCCTTCATGACGGGATTGTATGAGGCTTCGATCCAGACGTCCCGGCCACCCTTGCCAATACGGCGATATTGAGCGCGTTGGAACTTACCCTGGCTAAGGTTTTGCCAAAACTGCCGATACTCCGGCCCCTCGATCTCGCTCGGGTCGACGAATATCCGATGGTGCTTGCCCTTGATCTCGGCCAGCGTGTAGCCGATCACCTGACAAAAATTCTCGTTGGCGTCGAGGATCGTTCCGTCCAAGCCGAATTCTATCACTGCCTGCGATTTGCGCAGGGCGACAACTTCTGACCTGGCATCAGCTCCCAATCCGAAAATGCTCATGTTCAATCCTCGACTTCCCATCGGCGTGGTGCTTTGACCAGCGTCATTTGATGCCAACATTATCGCACAAAAATAAATACAATAAATATCTAAATTAGAAGAACTATGCAGTTACTGTATATTGATGGAACAAGATGAAGGACGCGTTATCGTTGCAATTTAAATTTCCCTAAATTTATAGGGGCTCAAACGCCAAAGCTCTAAAACTGCACGAAAACGCCCGTTTTCTGTGAAGACGCGGTCTCCTCGCCGTTTCACGACAATAAGGAATAGCGGCCAGAAAACCTCGAATGAAAGCGTTACCTTTCACTGCAATCGTCGACAATAAGTGGATTTACCGGCTTATAAGCATTGTTGTATATGTTAGAAATAGTGACATGTGACGCGGTGCAACTCATGAAGAACACTTATTCGCTTCGGGAAATTGTCGAAGAAACCGGCTTGTCCAAGCTTGTTCTGCACGCGTGGGAGCGGCGCTATGGGGCGATCGTGCCGGAGCGGACGGAAACAGGCCGCCGCATCTATCGACATGAGGATCTTCTCAGGCTGCAATTGCTGAAGGGCTGCGTCGACAATGGCCAGCGGATCGGCTCCATCATTCACCTCTCGAACGACGACTTGCAGAGGGTACTGCTCGGCCAGAAAAGGCTGCAAGATCTGGGTGACGTCATCGCGGCGATTGAGCTCATGGATGGTGACGGCTTGGACCGGATGCTGGGCACCCGCTTCATGACGCTCGGGCCGGTCGAATTCTGTCGGGAAGTCGTGCTGCCATTGATGAGTGAAATTGGCCGCCTCTGGGCAGAGGGCAAAATGTCCATTGCCAGCGAACATCTGGTAACGGCAGCCATCCGGGCGCTGCTGAGCGGCGCCTTCAAGCTCATGCCAGCCCCGCGCGGCGCACACCGCATGGTGTTTTCAACGGTTGAGGGCGAATTGCATGAAATAGGCGCGTTGGTCGCGGCGATCATTGCCCGGGATCAAGGTGTGCACGCTACCTATCTTGGCAGCCAGCTTCCGGCCGAGGCTTTGGCGGAAGCGGTGACAAAGACTGGCTCTACGATCGTTTGCCTCAGCGGCGCGGTCAAGCGCAATCGCAATGCGATCTCTCAGATCAAGACTATCCGCGCCGCTCTTCCCGCCAATGTGGCGCTCTGGCTAGGCGGCGCCGCGTTCGCCGATTTGCCGCCGATCACGGGCGTCACCTATTTCGATCGAATTGACCTTTTCGAGACGGCGACGGCAGCCCTGCAGGCCGATTGAGGCCGAGACGGCTCTTAACAAAAAGGCGGGGATGCCGAAACATCCCCGCCATTCTTAGTCGAAGCCTAATTGGCGAACCGCTTTCGCAGGATTAGTTGCGGGCCTTGTCGACCAACTGGTTCTTGGCGATCCAGGGCATCATGCCGCGCAGCTTGGCGCCGACTTCTTCGATCTGGTGCTTGTCGTTCATGCGGCGAATGCCCTTGAAGCGAGCAGCACCTGCACGGTATTCCTGCATCCAATCCGAGGTGAACTTGCCGGTCTGGATGTCGTGCAGAACGCGCTTCATTTCAGCCTTGGTTTCAGCCGTGATGATGCGAGGACCGGTGACGTATTCGCCCCACTCTGCCGTGTTGGAGATCGAGTAGTTCATGTTAGCGATGCCGCCTTCATAGATCAGATCGACGATCAGCTTCACTTCGTGCAGGCATTCGAAATAGGCCATCTCAGGCGCATAGCCGCCTTCGACCAGGGTTTCGAAACCAGCGCGGATCAGCTCGACCAGACCGCCGCAGAGAACGACCTGCTCGCCGAACAGGTCGGTTTCGCATTCTTCCTGGAAAGTGGTTTCGATGATGCCGGAACGGCCGCCGCCAACGCCGCAGGCGTAGGACAGAGCGAGTTCAAGGGCATTGCCCGAAGCATTGTGATGGATGGCAACCAGGCAAGGCACGCCGCCGCCCTTCTGGTATTCGCCGCGAACGGTATGACCAGGGCCCTTCGGCGCGATCATGACGACGTCGACAGTGTCCTTCGGCTCGATCAGGCCGAAATGGACATTCAGGCCATGGGCGAAGGCAATGGCAGCGCCGTCGCGGATGTTGCCAGCGATGTCAGCCTTGTAAATGTCGGCCTGCAGCTCGTCCGGGGTCGCCATCATCATCAGGTCGGCCCAGGCAGCGGCTTCAGCAACGGTCATGACCTTGAAGCCATCGGCTTCGGCCTTGGCGATGGTGGCCGAACCGGCCTTCAGCGCGATGACCACGTTCTGCGCACCGCTGTCCTTCAGGTTCAGCGCATGGGCCCGGCCCTGAGAGCCGTAACCGATGATAGCGACTTTCTTCGCCTTGATGAGGTTCAAGTCGGCATCACGATCGTAATAGACGCGCATTGTGTAATCCTTCCCTATGCTTGTCGTGTTGTTTGGGCTTGTCTGGTTATGACAGGGTTTTAAAAAACGCCGGCGCGGTTACGCCGACATGCTTTTCTCCGTGCCGTGCAGCACGAGAAAGGCGGCAACCGCCTTCTGCGCGCGGGCGTCGAATTTGTTCGGCTCTGGCTTTTCACCGAGCAGAAGACGGACATGCAGATCCGAAACGATCAGGCCGTAGAGAGTGCGATAGGCATCCTCGCCGTCCTCGAAGCGCAACAGACCATCGCGGCGGCCGGCATCGAGCAGCGCCCTCGCCCGCCGGTCGATCTGGCGGCGGCCGCGCTCCAGCAGCATCTGGCCAAGCTTGGAGCCGTCACGGCTGGTCTGGCCGATGGCGAGCCGATTGAGCGCCAGCGAGATTTCGCCAGAGAGCACGTCGAGCAAATCGCGGGCAAATACCTGCAAATGATCGGCAAGCATCTGCGGGCTCAGCCGCTCGCCGGCGCGCTCGAAGGTGCGGACCTTGCTGGCTTGGTAGGAAATCATCGCCGACAACAAGCCGTCGCGATCGCCAAACCACTTATAAAGGCTTTCCTTGGAGCAATTGGCGGCACGCGCCAGACCCGCCGTCGTCAACGCCTTATCGCCGCCCTCGACCAGAAGACGAAGAGCCTCCGCCAGAACCGCGCTCTGGCGTGCAGAAAATTCTGCTGTTGGCATGGCATTGCTCGACACGCGATTAATCCTCTCCATAAGTACCGTACGGTACGGTTCCTAGTAGCGCGCTTCGAAAAGAACGTCAAGCACCCAGCGCAGGAGAATGAAGAATGATCGGTGTGATTAATTTATAATCGTCGCCTCGCGCCCTCTCACATTGAAGTGACAGAGGCAAGGAAGCGATTAGGGGATGTCATATATCGACGCGCGACACCGGATCATCCGTTTGAAAGCCTGCGTTTTCCGCTGTCACAAACCGGACAAGGTCCGCGAATGCATGCCTGCGATGCACAATCGCGGCCACGGGAAAGGTTGCAGCGCAAGAGAAATGCGCCCAAATCTAAGACATCGAACCAAAAAGTTCGACTAGATTTTAATCCGCTGAAGAGTTGGAAAACCGATGAAATTTCTTATAGCCACCACGTTCGCAGCAATTATCGCTAGTGCATCCGTCTCCCTCGCCGCCGCCCCGTCCAAGGCCAATGACGCTTCTTCACAGTCCGCGTCGAGCGAGGCATACCAGCAATCGGACAACAGCACATGGCAGTTTAAAGCTCCCGCCAAGGAACCCCATCACCGCAATCAGTTCAACCGCTGATCCGCAGGTACACGCCTTGAGACGGAGCGTCGCAGGCCTGCTGCGACGCTCCGGACTGCGCGGATCAAGCCAGCGTGTTCACGCACCTAATCGCCCCATGGCCTGATCGCCTACTCAGCGTAATCCACCGGCACCGCAGACCCGCTCTTCATCGTCTCCATAGAGATTGACGCGGAGACATCGAATAGTTCGATCCGGCGCACCAACCGCCGATAGACGACATCGTAATGCTCGACGCGCGGCAGCACGATCTTCAGAATGTAATCGTGATGGCCCGTTAGCCGATGTGCCTCGACGATTTCGGCAATATCAGTAATTGCCCGGCGAAATTCCTCGGTCCACTCATCCGTATGATGCGCGGTTTTGACCAGCGCATAGACCGTGGTCGGCACGCCCACTTTATCCCGGTTGAGCACAGCGATGCGCCGCTCGATGTAACCGGCTTCCTCCAGCCTCTGAATCCGGCGCGAGCAGGCCGAGACCGACAGCGACACCTTGTCGGCGAGATCGCTGACAGCAATTGCCGCGTCTCGCTGCAGCAGGTCGAGAATCTTCCGGTCTCTCTCGTCAATCACGCTTCAATTCTCCGCCGAATTTAATACGGTTGCAAAAACAGAGCGCCGTGGGATTACTGGACGCAAATTATAGGCGCCACATCATCATGTTTTTCTCAAGTTTGCAAACGCGTTGCGCCGTGGTGCTGGCATAGTCAGTGCATTCCAATTAAAGACGTCAAGGGAACACGACAATGCGGATGATCGGCCTGATCGGAGGAATGAGTTTCGAAAGCTCGGTGGTTTATTACCGACTGATCAACGAGGCGGTGCGCGAGACCCTGGGCGGGTTGGCTTCCGCCGAAATCGTCATGCGCTCCGTCGATTTTTCTCAGATCGTTGCCTACCAAAAGGCTGGTCGCTGGGATCTCGCCGAGAAGGTGCTTGGTGATGCCGCAGCGGCCCTAGAACGGGCGGGCGCCGATTGCGTGCTGATCTGCACCAATACCATGCATCTGATTGCCGATGCCGTCGCCGCCCGCATTTCCGTGCCGCTCATCCATATCGTCGATGCAACGGCGACCGCCATCAAGGCCGCCGGGTTCAAGCGGCCGTTGCTGCTTGCCACCCGCTATACAATGGAACACGGGTTCTATACCGACCGGATGCGCGCGCTCGGCCTTCAGCCCATGGTGCCCTCGTCAGAGGATCGCGGCACCGTGCACAACGTGATTTTCGATGAACTGTGCGCCGGGCATGTCAAGCCCGCCTCCCGCGCCGCCTATCTGGAAATCATCGAGAAAGCCAAATCCGAAGGTGCCGATTGCGTCATCCTCGGCTGCACCGAGATTTGCCTGCTGCTCGACCCGGCTAGTCTTTGCCTGCCCGGCTTTGATTCCACCGCCATCCACTGCGCTGCAGCTGTTGATTTCTCGCTTGCAGACCAGGAACTCAAGAAGATCGCCTAATCCGATTTTCTGCCACGATTTAAAGCGAGATTGCCCACGAAATTGATCGTGGGCAATTTTTTGCTTGATTTGGAAACGATCATTTCCTAAGTAGAGTCCATGAACCAGAACGCGATGAGATCGGGCAGGCTTGGCCGGCCCCGGGAATTCAACATCGAGGAGGCGCTTGACGCGGCCCTCGTGGTGTTTTCCGAACGCGGCTATCAGGCCGCCTCGATCAGCGAGCTCGCCGAGGCCATGGGCCTGACGGCGGGGAGCATATACAAGGCCTTCGGCGACAAGCGCGGCGTGTTCCTCGCTGCCTTCGACCGCTACTGGTCGGTGCGCCACGCGATGATCCTTGCCCGCATCGCCCCGTTACAAACCGGGCGCGAAAAGCTGTTTGCGCTGCTGCAGCACTATGGCGAAAGCGCCCATGGTGAGATCGGCCGGCGCGGCTGCATGGTCGTCGGCGGTGCCAATGACCTTGCGCTTCTCGATGCGGAGGCCGCTGCCCGGGTAGCAACTGCCTTCGACGCCAACCGACAGCGTATCGAGGACCAGATCGTGCGCGGCCAGACCGACGGCTCGATACGGCCAGACCTTGACGCGGATGTGACGGCCAGTGCCTTGCTTTGCCTGACTATGGGCATGCGGGTCGTTGGCAAGACCGGTAGAACCGAAGCCGAGATGCTCGCCGTGGCCGAGGCTGGCATGCGCCTGCTGGATTAGACCAAACCGTGGGCCTGACGGATCGGTCTGAGCCAGGTCAATTATTGCTTACGACGCCGGTGAAACGTCCCCCGGCTGAATTCGTCACGTATAGGTCCGGGCTTCCTTCTCGGTCCGGCAAAGCAGGCATCGCGCCGCGCGAGCCAGAAAATCCCGCATGGCGCCCAAGCGTCATGCCCGCCTCTATCAGAGACCAATCGCCAGGCGCTCCCAACGCCATGGCCCCATCGAAATGAGAACACGATTATGTCCCTGCCCCGCCCCTTGTTGCGCCATGACGGCGACCATGCCCTGTCGCCGCTGCTGACCTTTATCTTTGCGCTCGCCTGCGGGCTGATCGCCGCCAATCTCTATTACGGCCAGCCGCTGGCGGGGCCGATCAGTGCCGATTTGGGCTTTTCGCCACAGGCAACAGGACTTATCGTTACCCTCACCCAGATTGGCTATTGTCTCGGCCTTCTGTTGCTGGTGCCGCTCGGTGACCTCGTCGAAAACCGCAGGCTCGTCTTGATCCTCATCGGACTTGCCGCGCTTGCGCTGCTGGGCGGCGCGCTTGCAACCACGCCCGGCCTGTTTCTTCTTGCCTGTCTGGGTATCGGGCTCGCCTCGGCTGCCGCACAGGTTCTCGTACCCTTTGCCGCCAGCATGGCGCCGGAGGCAACACGCGGCCGCGTCGTCGGCAATGTCATGAGCGGGTTGCTCTGCGGTATCATGCTTGCCCGACCCATCGCCAGTTTCATCGCGGAGTTCTCGTCCTGGCACGTCATTTACGTGCTCTCGGCCGTTGCAATGATTGTGCTTGCTATCATCCTTGGCATCAGCCTGCCGCACCGCAAGCCCCATGGCCAGATCAGCTACGGTGCACTCCTCTCCTCCATGGCCCACATGGCACTGACGAACCGCGTGCTGCAGCGCCGGGCGTTGTACCAGGCCGGCATGTTCGGCGCATTCAGCCTGTTCTGGACGACAACCCCGCTATTGCTGTCGGGTCCACATTTCGGCCTCAGCCAGAACGGCATCGCGCTGTTTGCTCTTGCCGGTGCTGCCGGCGCCATCGCCTCGCCGATTGCCGGCCGCCTTGCTGACCGCGGCCTCACGCGGCAGGTCTCGCTCGGCGCCATGGTGCTCGGCATCGCCGCCTTCCTGCTTGGTCGCTATGCGCTGGATGTCGCACCGACCGCCGGCCTCATCTGCCTGACGCTTGCCGCAATCACCCTCGACTTCGGCGTTCAGGCCAATCTGATAAGCGGCCAGCGCATCATCTATTCGATGTCGCCAGCCCATCGCAGCCGGCTGAACGGCATCTACATGGCGACCTTCTTCCTCGGCGGAGCGCTTGGTTCGGCTATCGGCGGCTGGTCCTATGCCACAGGCGGCTGGGCACTTGCCGCCTGGGTGGGGCTATGCTTCCCCTTGTTCTCACTGCTGCTGTTGCTGACAGAAACACGTCAGCCGAAAGCCTCCGCCCAGCAGGAAAGCCAGGCCTAAGGCCTGAGCAGATCCACACAAAGACCGATAGGCACCTAGAGCATTTCCGGACCCAAACGCATCGCATTTTGCCGGAAATGCCCTCTCAGCCATTGGTCATATCGAACCGCTCTCTCGCCTCGACCACGCGAGAGTGATTGTCCACGGCAAATTCCACCAGCGCCCGGAGCGATTCCACCAGCTGCTCACCAAGCTCCGTCAGCGTATATTCAACGCTCGGCGGCTTGGTCGGAAACACTTCACGATTGACATAACCATCCCGCTGCAGGTCCCGCAGTGTCTGCGTCAGCATGCGCTGCGATATGTCAGGCACAAGCCGGCGCAATTCACCAAAGCGGGAAGGCTGCTTGGCCAACGCTGCCAGAATGAGCGTCGACCACTTATCGCCGACATGGGAAATTACCGAGCGAACCGGACAAACGTCTTCCAGTCGACCGGCCTTGTCGCGGCCCTTTATGGCCGCTGATGCTGTCGTCAGGGTGAGCATGGTATCGTTCATAACGGTATCCTTTCTGTAACCTGCGGAGCAGAAACTGCCTTCTTTACAGCAACTACGTAAACCTGTTTGTAGAGCAAGTCTCAAATTGAGAGCAACACCTTTATAGGCTATCGAGACCTAGCCGGGACATTATGTGATGACCAAAATCTTGATTACCGGAGCCTCCGGACACCTTGGAAAACTCGTGATCGAGCATCTGCTGCAGAGCCAGCACGTTGCAGCCTCCGAGATCGTTGCCGGCAGCCGCAAGCCTGAAGCCCTCACGGAGCTTGCCGCCAAGGGCATTGAAACGCGCCGCGTCGATTTCACCGATCCTGCTTCGCTTCCCGCTGCCTTTGCCGGCATCGATCGTCTGCTGATCATCTCCACCGATGCCATCGGCTCGCGCGTCGAGCCGCAAAAGGCTGCTATTGCCGCCGCCGTTAGTGCCAAGGTCGGCCGGATCTTCTACACATCCATGCCGAAGCCTGACACGTCGAAGATCCTGTTTGCTCCTGAACACCAGGCAACAGAGCAGGCCATCAAGGACAGCGGCCTCGCCTACACCATCTTCCGCAACAACTGGTACATGGAAAACCTGTTCATGGCGCTGCCGTCAGCGCTTGCCAGCGGCCAGTGGTACCAGGCCTCGGGTGCCGGCAAGACCGCCTATATCGCCCGTGCCGACATTGCCCGCGCGATGGCTGCCGGCCTTGCCAAACCCGTTGCCGACAGCGTCATCTATACGCTGAATGGCGAACACGCGTACAGCAACCCGGAAATTGCCGCGCTTGCCGCGAAGGTCACCGGCAAACCGCTGACCGTCGTTGACATCACCGACGAGCAGTTGGTGCAAGGCATGATCAGCGCCGGAGTCCCTGCAGCTGTCGCACCGGCCTTTGCCTCGGTGGATGCAGCTGTGCGCGCGGGTGATCTCGATATCGTCAGCGACGATGCAAGAAAGCTTGCCGGTCAGCCGCTGATGACGCTGGAAGCCTTCCTGGACGCCAGCAAGGCAGTGTTGCTCGGATAATATCCAGATCAAAAGCTGTGCGCCATCTGGCGCACAGCATCAAAACTGCGCGATGATCAGATCGTCTCGCCGCAGGCGCGGCGGAACCGCCGGACGGCTTCCGCCATGCCGAACTCCAGCGCTTCCGCCGTCAGCGCATGACCGATAGACACTTCCGCCAGATAAGGAATGCGCGCCGCGAGTGCCGGAAGATTGGCAACGGTGAGGTCATGACCACCATTGACCTGAAGCCCAAGCGCATGAGCCGCATCCGCAGTGGCGCCTAGCAGGTCCAACTCCTTTGCCGCCTTTTCCGGCGCATCGTAACAGCCGCCATAAGTGCCGGTATACAGCTCGATACGGTCGGCGCCGGTCGCCTTGGCTACGGCAACCGGTTCCGTCCGGCCATCACCATCCGCAAATAGCGATACCCGCATGCCGCCAGCCTTCAACCGGGCAACCGTATCGGTCAGGAAGGACTGATGGGCCAGAAAATCCCAGCCATGATCGGAGGTTGCCTGCGATGGGTCGTCAGGCACAAGCGTTACCTGATCTGGCTGGGCCTCCTCGCAAAGCCGCAGAAAATCCTCGCTCGGATAACCCTCGATGTTGAATTCCGCCTGCGGATATTCGTCATCGATCAAGGCGCGAAGCACCGGCAGATCGGCAAACCGGACATGACGCTGGTCCGGGCGCGGATGCACCGTCAGCCCGTAGGCGCCCGCTGCGAGCGCCAGATGGCCAAAATGACGTAGGTTCGGCCAAGGAAGGTCGCGCCGATTGCGCAGCATTGCGATGGCATTGAGATTGACGGATAATTGTGCTGGCATGACCTCAAACCCGTGTGAGCGCGCCGCGCAAAGGCGCAGCATCAAAGCAGCGGCTGTGCCGCCACCCAATCCTGTAAAACCTTGAGGACCAAAACACCAATGAGATTCTGAGATGAATCGGTAGAAATCGATGATGTTGCGCGCAGGCAGCGCGGCTGGAAGGAAAGAATTCCTCCAAATATGTGAAAAAGCCCATCAAAACCTTGGGTTTGAATTTTAGAGATATTGATGATAATATTGCAAACAAAGGGTTAAAGATAGCGCTGGTGGCGGATACTCATAAAAGACGCGCCACAGCAACATCTAAGGCCAGTCCTGTTTCGGAGGAAGAGCATCTCTATCGACAATCGATTTTTGAGTATCGTCGCGTCTATGTAGAGCTGATTTTGAAACGATATTGCAATGAATTGATGAAGGCCCCGACTTGATCGGGACAGGGGGGACATATCGCATGGCAGGCCAGCATGAATTGCTTGACGTTACCAAGCCTATCGCTCCGGCCTTGAAAGGAGCACTTACGGTGATGCCGGATCTGCCTCTACCTGAGGATTTGCCGCCAGAACCAGTGGCGATTTCCGAGATGGCAAATCTGTTCGGCGTCACCCATCGAACTCTCCATTTCTACGAGGAAAAAAATCTTCTCTCCTCGAGCCGCATGGGGCTGATGCGGGTCTATTATCATAGCGACATCATCCGCATGGCGCTGATCAACACCTGTCGAGAAATCGGCATGCCGATTGCCGCAATCCAGGACCTGCTGGTCGAGCTTAACGAAACCGCTACGCAGGCGCAGGCCAACGCACTGCTTGATGCCGCGCTCGAAGCCCGCAAGCGCGAGTTGATCGCTTCGCAATCGATGATGTTTCGCCAGATCGAGCAGATCAACAGCCTGCTGTCACGCGACGAAGATGACGTTGAACATGATGTCTCCCCGCCCCATCCTGGCATCGACCTGACTGAGCTCGAGCACCACTGTCTGACGCTGATGGCCGAAGGCTATACCCAGATCCGGGTGGCACGCAGCATGCAGATGACCTTCGAAGCTGTAGTGGCGCTGGAAGCGGGCATCATGCGCAAGGTGCAGGCGACCAACCGGTTTCAGGCGGTCGCAAAGGCGGTGCTGCTCGGCCTGATCGCCAACTAGATCTGTCAGATCCCGCTTTTCATCTGATAGTAAACCGCATCTTTGGATGCATTATCTGACGATAGTCAGGGTCTCTGCTGCGCGGGTCACGGCAGTGTAGAGCCAACGCTCGCGGGTATCGCGAAATGCCCAACTCTCGTCAAACAGCACGACATTGTTCCACTGCGAACCCTGCGCCTTGTGTACTGTCAGCGCATAGCCATAGTCGAATTCGTCGTAGCGCTTGCGGGTTGACCACGGAATTTCGGTCTCGACATCCTCGAAGGCCGCTTTCAGCAGCTTGATCTTCGCCGCGCCGCGATCCATGTCGTCGTCCTCGGGCTTGATCAGCAGGTTCATGCCTGGCTTTACCGTCTCGCGCGACGAGGTCATCACCTGCCAGAGCGAGCCATTCAGCAAGCCCTTCACCTGATCGTTGCGCAGGCATACCAGCTTGTCGCCGGATTGCGGGTAGTCGGCTGTAAAGCCTTTCAGCTCACGCAACCGCTTGTTATAGCGCCGCCGCGTCTTGTTGGTGCCGACAAGAACCTGGTCGCAATTCAGCACCAGATCCTGATTGACCTCGTTCTTGGAAATCACCCGCGCCGTATCGCCGTAGTCGCCATGCATGATCTCCTTGCCCTCGCGGATCTGCATGGCAAGCTGAATGATCGGATTGTCACGGGCCTGGCGATGGATATCGGTCAGCAGGAAATCCGGCTCCTGCTCCGTGAAGAAGCCACCGCCCGTCACCGGCGGCAACTGGCCGGGATCGCCCAGCACCAGAATCGGCGTGCCGAAACTCATCAGGTCGCGGCCGAGTTGCTCGTCGACCATCGAGCATTCGTCGATAACTATCAGCGCTGCCTTGGCAACCGGGCTCTGACGGTTGACCGAAAACATCGGCGTCATCGAGGTCTTGCCGGTTTCCTCGTCCTCAATAGCTTCTTCGCCGCGCGGCCGATAGATCAGTGAATGAATGGTCTTGGCCGTCGTTGCCCCGCGCGAACGCAGCACCTGCGCCGCCTTGCCCGTGAAGGCCGCAAACAGCACGTCTCCGTCGACATGCTCGGCAAAATGCCGGGCAAGGGTCGTTTTGCCGGTTCCAGCATAGCCGAACAACCGGAAAACTGGGGTCTTACCCTCCTTCAGCCATTTCGCAACGGCCTTGAGAGCTTCGTCCTGTTGAGGTGCAAATTCCATGGCGAGGAGATGCCGGGATTCGCGGCGGAAATGCAAGGAGAGAATAGACCGCCCCACATGGTAGATGCCCTGCCCCTTCGCAGGCACAGGACACCCCCTTTAACAATTTACCTGGGATCAGCCAACCTGGAACGGCCGGGGATAATTCCAGTATTGGGCGTTGGACGCGATGAACAATTGCACAACATTCGCTCTCCCGCCCGTGCTGAGCGGATACGTCGTCTCTTCGTAGTCGAACAGCGACCAGCCCAAACGCATACCATCAGGAGACAAGGCCGCATCCCCCAGGAAGCTCAGCACATCCTGCATGATGTAGATGCCGGTGACACCAAAATACGTTGCACTGGCATAATTCAACAACAGGCGTCTCGTATTCCCATCGATAGCGGGGGGATTGATTTGCGCGAGAGCCGCTTCCCAGACCCGGAATTTCTCTTCTGTCGCACCAAATGTCGGCAGACCCTTGAACTGATCTTGAACGTAGAGCTCGAAATCCCGTCCCGTCACCGGCATGCAAAGCTGCCCGCTCGTATTATCGGTCCAACTGATCGGCGCGCCAAACCGCTGCTCGCCATTGATCCGGTTCAGCAGATACATATGACCGCGCGCCTCGGCGAGTGTCGGCATCGCCGCCTGGGCGAGAACGGGATAGGGCTCAAGCAGAGCGGCCAGAGCATTCAATGCGGCAGGCTGCTGGGCGAGCGACACGTTGTTCCACGCATCGATTTTCAGCGAGATTGCCAGGAACTCTCTTTGGTGGTGCACTAGAAATGTATTGAACTCATCCAAGGCGGACGACAGCGTTTGAAACTCATTCAAATGAACCTGACTTCCAATCGGGCCGTGGCATGTCACAAATGAAAACGTGCCGTCGGCATCTCGCACGCTGATACGAATATCAAACAGACGAACACCGCTCGTCATTTGCGCCGTCAGACTGGTGTAGTGGCACGCATAGAATGTGTGCATGTCGGGGTTGATCGCGGCACTGTCATGCGTTCCTGGCAGATTGATCTGGTCGAGATAAAGCGCATCGGGAAGCTCGCTCAGCCAATCCGAATGATCCGTGGTGTCCTGAACCACAATAAGTTGCCCCACGAAGAGAAAGTGGGAAGCAAGCAGGCTGCCCAAGCTGAAGAGTTGCACCAACTGGCTCGTAGCATCGGCAACAGGCAGATAGGCAAGGTGCAAATAGTCCGGTTGAGCGGCAAGGGACGGACTGCCGATCCACCAAAAATCGTCACCGTCAGTGTCACCTTGACCGACCCAGATATCGAGGTCAAAGTTTTCGACGCCAACAGCGAGTTGAACAGTGAGCTGAAACATAAATTTCAGCGTCTGGGGCGTGGTGCCCATCGTGGATTCGTCGCCGATAATATGTTGGAAGCCGCCACTTTGTTGCTCGAACACGTCGGCGAGCTGACTACGAGCGGGATCATTGATCCCATCGTCGTCGATTGTCACGCTCCAGACATGGTCATTGTTGTGACTGATCTGGGGAACCACCGCGTTGATGACGCCATTGACTGTCTGGAACGTGCCGGGCGTATAGGTGATATCCCGGATGGCCGGGCACGTGAAATAAACACTGCTCATTGTCTAAATCCTGTAGGTATGGAGATTGCCAGCCTTGGCAGCAGCGTGCCTGCCAGCCGCTGAACAGCAGCGGCAACAGCAACTGGAAACCAGCGGCATCGGCAAAGTGATTGAGGGATGGATTATCGGCAGCCGGCGCAACGCCGGGCGCACTACAAATCCGAAGAAACGGCCTTAGAACCAGGGCGTAAGCTGGAAGAGATCGCCGTCACGATCGGTGACCTGCAGGATCTGCTGCACCGCCGAATTATCTTGGGTGACGAACGGCAGCAAAGCCACTCCGTTGGCATTGGCGAGCGGAAGACCGCCGAGCCACCAGACATATCCGAGCTTGTTGGCGCCCTGCCCCACAAAAAGTGCAACATCCCTTTTGTCGCCATTCAAGTTCAGCGTCACGTCGATCTTGGCGTAAAAACTGAGCGTATCCGGGCTGGCTTTTGGGCCATCGATCGAGCAAACGCGATCCGCACCGCCGCAGAGATTGGTGAACTCAATGGCCAGTTCCGGATCCAGACGACCGTCACAGTCGAAGGTCAATATCCAGACATCGTCTGCGCGGTCCACCACCGGTGGATGGAAGGGGATGTTTGCCGCGGCCGTAAACGATCCATCGACATAAGTAACCCTTTCGATGAGGGTGCTCTCAATCGCCAGAAGGCTTTTATGGTAAGGCATTGTGTCGGACGTCAGCGACGCCGAAAGAGCGCTCCGGCTCGAACTGCTTTGTGAATTGGACATGGGAACTCTCGCGTTAAAATTGAAAATCGCGACGCCCCACCTGCGTGCTGTGCAAACACAATGCCACCCAACCTCTGAACGGGCGAAACTGCATTTGCACAACCTCGGTATGACATAAATAATCAATACAATCAATGATTGATTTAATAAAAATAACAACCGCCCCAACGGCGGCTTTTCGTGATCCATGTCGGTGTCATGCGAAATGAGCATGCTGAACCATCTCGGCCGCAGCCGATCGAGGCGCAACTCGGACCGACAAGTTAGACCTTCAACCCTTCCCTGCCCGGCCCAACCGCTTATATTGATCTGAAAGCGAAGAGGAGCCGAGGATGAACGATCAGATCCCGACAATCACGCTTCCATCTGGCAAAATCCTGCCAGCGCTGGGTCTCGGGACCTGGATGATGGGAGAGACCGCAACAGCCGCAAGCGACGAGATCGCCACAGTCCGGGCGGCATTAGATATCGGCATGACGGTGGTGGATACAGCCGAAATATACGCCGATGGTGGCTCGGAAAGCATCGTCGGCAAGGCCATCAAAGGGCGGCGCGACGAAGCCTTCGTGGTCTCCAAGGTTGCGCCCTGGAATGCCAGCCAAGCCGGCACCATCGCTGCCTGCGAAGCCAGCCTCAAACGGCTCGGCATCGAGTGCATCGATCTCTACCTCCTGCATTGGCGCGGCGAGTACCCGTTGCAGGAAACTGTTGCAGCCTTTGACACGCTGAAGCGTCAGGGCAAGATCGGCGCCTGGGGCGTGTCAAATTTCGATGTTGCGGATATGGAAGAGCTTTGGACGGTCGAAAATGGCGACCAGTGCCAAGTCAACCAGATCCTTTATAATCTCGGTCGCCGTGGCGTCGAGTTCGATCTGCTTCCGTGGTGCCAGGCACGCGGCGTTAGCATCATGGCCTACTCGCCCATCGAACAAGGCCGATTGGTGAAGCATCCCGAATTGGTTGCTGTCGCCAAGGCCAATCAGGCAACGCCAGCGCAGATCGCACTCGCATTTCTGCTGGAGCGCGAAAACGTCATGCCTATCCCGAAGACCAAATCGATATCGCGTCTGCAGGAAAATCTTAGCAGTATCGATATTGACCTCAGCGACGAGGATCTTCAGCGTCTGGACGCCGCCTTTCCGCCGCCAGAGCGCAAAGTTCAACTCCAGATGCTGTAACGGGGAGCCGGATTCAAAACCTGAGCCGACACACCCAAATCGCTGTAACGGCTAAGCTTTAGCCCTTCAGGCAAGCCTGCAGGCTCGCTTCGTTGGCAGCACCGCCATCAGCGCCGTAAGCGTCATAGCAGTCGAGCGCCCATTCGCTATTGGCATCCGCACCGATGGCGCTCTGTTCGTCATGAGGGGCAGACTGCTGCGGCTCCAGCGGCAGACGAGACGTCTTGTGCACGTTTGTCTCGGCAAACGGCAAGGCAGTTACTGCCGCCTGGTAAGTATTGGCAGGTTGCTGTTGGTGGTCAGCAAGTCCCTTTGCCGCAAGACCAGCCGGAAGAGACAAGGATGCGATAAGTATGGCGACTGTTGCTGCTTTCATGGCAAGCTCCCGTGTTTGGTAACCCGTTAACGTGCCATTAGCGTTTTTGTTCAAACCGAGGCATCAAGTAAAAATCACAAGCCCGTGTAGGTGACGATGCTTGTCAACCGGCTGAGGCGAGAAAGTTCTGCAAAAATGCAAAGAGCGCTCCTGCCATCAGCAGAAGCGCCCCCAATTTGCCTGCAAAACCGAAGCCTCGTCGTCACATACCCTGCGCGCCACGGTTCATGGCGGCAATGCCGGTGCGGCAGACTTCGTTGAGGCCGAGCGGCTTCATGATCGAGACGAACTGGTCGATTTTAGACGACTTGCCGGTGATTTCGAAAATGAAATGCTCGACAGTCGCATCCACCACCTTGGCGTGGAAGGCATCGGCCAGCCGCAGGGTTTCGGCCCGCATCTCGCCTGTCGAAACCACCTTCACCAGCGCAACTTCGCGCTCGATCGGCCGCTCCTGGCCGAGCTGACGGGCACGCACCGTCAGATCCAGCACCCGATGAACCGGCACGATCCGCTCCAACTGCGCCTTGATCTGCTCCAGCACCAGCGGCGTGCCGCGTGTGACGATGGTGATCCGCGACAGATGCGCCTCGTGCTCGGTTTCAGAAACCGTCAGGCTCTCGATATTGTAACCACGGCCGGAAAACAGGCCGATCACGCGGGCAAGGACGCCCGGCTCGTTATCGACAAGCACCGAAAGCGTGTGGTTCTCGACCGCCGCCGTTTCCGGAGAGATGAAATAGGCCGAACCGGTCGGCTGTAGGTGTGCGTTCATTTCTTGTCCCCTCCAAATTAAACGAGCTGACGGCCCTTGGCGTCGATGGCGGTGGCCACCGCGTCATCCGTCGCCTCATCCGGCAGCAGCATTTCGTTATGGGCCTTGCCCGACGGGATCATCGGGAAGCAGTTGGCGAGATTAGCCACGCGGCAATCGAAGATGACGGGCTTGTTGACGGCGATCATCTCTTCGATGGCACCATCCAGATCCTCAGGCTTTTCACACCGCAGGCCAACCGCGCCATAGGCTTCCGCCAGCTTGACGAAATCAGGCATGGCTTCCGTGTAGGAATTGGACAGGCGGTTACCGTGCAGCAACTGCTGCCACTGGCGCACCATGCCCATATACTGGTTGTTGAGGATGAAGATCTTCACCGGCAGGTTATACTGCACAGCGCAGGACATTTCCTGGATGCACATCTGGATCGAGGCATCGCCGGCGATATCGATGACCAGGCTTTCGGGATGCGCGATCTGCACGCCGATGGCGGCCGGGAAGCCGTAGCCCATGGTGCCGAGGCCACCCGAGGTCATCCAGCGGTTCGGCTGCTCGAAGCCGAAATACTGGGCCGCCCACATCTGGTGCTGGCCGACTTCCGTCGTGATATAGGTGTCGCGACCCTGGCTCAGCGCCGACAACCGCTCGATGGCGTATTGCGGCATGATAACGTCCTTGGACGGCGTATAGGAAAAGGACTTGCGCGCCTTCCAGCGGACAACGCTTTCCTTCCACTCCGCCGTCTGGGCCGCATCCGGCTTCTTCGGCAGCGCCCGCCAGAGACGGACCATGTCCTCAAGCACATGGGCGATGTCGCCGGTCACGGGAATATCGACCCGTACCGTCTTGTTGATCGAAGACGGATCGATATCGATGTGGATCTTCTTGGAATTGGGTGAAAACGCGTTGAGGCGGCCGGTGATACGGTCGTCGAAGCGCGCGCCGATGCAGACCATTACGTCGCAGTCATGCATGGCCATATTGGCCTCGTAGGAGCCGTGCATGCCCAGCATACCCAGCCAGTTCTTGCCCGAAGCAGGGTAGGAGCCCAAGCCCATCAGCGTTGAGGTGATCGGGAAATCCGTGAGCTGCACCAGTTCGCGCAGCAGCTTTGAGGCTTCCGGACCGGAATTGACGACACCGCCGCCGGAATAGATCACGGGACGCCGGGCACCGGCCATCAGCTCGACAGCTGCCTGGATCGCCTTGGCGTCGCCCTGCACCTTCGGCTGGTAGCTCCGCTGGATCGAATGGTTTTCCGGCGGCACGTAAGTGCCGGTGGCAAACTGTACGTCCTTCGGGATATCCACGACCACGGGGCCGGGACGGCCAGTCTGGGCGATGCGGAAAGCTTCGTGAATGGTCCGGGCGAGATCGTTGACGTCCTTGACCAGCCAATTGTGCTTGGTGCAGGGCCGGGTGATGCCGACGGTGTCGCATTCCTGGAAGGCATCCGAGCCGATCAGCGTCGTCGGCACCTGGCCGGACAGGCAGACCAGCGGCACGCTGTCCATCAACGCATCCTGCAGCGGCGTGACCGCATTGGTTGCGCCAGGGCCTGACGTGACCAGCATGACGCCGACCTTGCCGGTGGAGCGGGCATAGCCTTCGGCCGCATGGCCGGCGCCCTGCTCGTGACGCACGAGGATGTGCTGTATATCGTCCTGCTGAAAGATCTCGTCATAGATCGGCAGAACTGCGCCGCCCGGATAGCCGAAGATATGTTCGACGCCGTTGTCCTTCAGCGCCTTCAAGACGATTTCCGCGCCGGTCATCCTGTTGTCTGTGCCAGTCATGTCTGCTCCCGATATTTCCCGAATGCTGCTGTTATCGTGATTTTGGCCATAAAAAAAGGCCCCGGAAGGAGCCTGTCTGTCGCGCATGGGAGGCTATTGCCTGACGGTCACACCGTCATGCCCATGCGCGCACCCACCACGAGAAGAATGTTAAAATTGATCATGGATAAAGTGATAGCCACTCTCTTCCCAAGCGTCAACGGCAAAAAGCCCGCAAATGCGGCAGGAGGCGCACATTTTCGCGTCAGTTCGGCGCAAAGGTGCTGCGAGCCGATATACCGGATCTTAACGGCACATCGTTAGGCTTTTCCGGTCGATGGAGCGCCTTTTGCAGAACCCAAACATTTCCCCCGCACCAGCGCATGATCCGGGCGCCTCCGGCGAACAGGATCGCCGTGACCGGATGCATCCCGGCAACCGCTTCCTTGGGCGTGTCGTCGCCTGCAATGGCGCGCGCGCCACCATCGCCGCCTCGGCCGAGGATGGCGGCACCGAGCTGACCTCGCTCTGGTCCGTTGGCCGGCTGATCTCCATCACCGTGGATGATAATCGCGTCGTCGCCCTTGTCTATGCAATGCGAACCGAGAGCGGGCTTTGGAACGAAAGCCAGGGCAATGGATTCGTCGTCGATGTGGAGCTGATGGGCGAGGTGCGGCGCGACGCCGATGGCCGCGAGGGCTTTTCATCAGGCATCACCCGCTATCCCTATCTCGGCGCGGTCGCTCACCGGATCCGGGCCGCAGACCTGAAACGCATCTATAGTTCTGCCAGCGAGGGAAGTTGCACCATCGGCCGCCTCTCCCAGGATGAGGAGATCGACGCGACCCTCCATATCCCCTCGATGCTGTCGAAGCATTTCGCCGTGGTCGGCTCGACCGGTGTCGGCAAGTCCACGGCCGTCTCGCTGCTGCTCCACAAGGCGATTGCCGAAGACCCGAAGCTGCGGGTGCTGATTCTGGATCCGCACAATGAATTTGCCGCCGCTTTCGGCAACAAGGCTGTGGTGATCGATACCGACACGCTCGACCTGCCCTTCTGGCTGATGCGGCTAGACGAATTGACCGAGGTACTCTACCGCGGCCGCGCGCCGATGCCGGAAGAGCTCGACATTCTGCGCGACCTGATTCCGGAGGCCAAGCGCGCTTTCAAGGGTACGGAACAGGGCCTGATACGCCGTGGCGAGCGGGCAGGCTTCACCGCGGACACCCCCGTTCCCTATCGGATGTCGGACCTGCTCGCAGCCATTGACGAGCGTATTGGCCGGCTGGAGGGCCGCGAGGAAAAGCCGGCGCTCCGGGCGCTGAAAATGCGCATCATGTCGGCGCTCAACGATCCGCGCTATCGCTTTATGTTCTCCAACAACACGATCGCCGACACGATCCTCGAAACGGTCGCCCACATCTTCCGCGTACCCGGCCACGGCAAACCGATCTCCACCTTTCAGCTGTCAGGCATCCCGTCGGAAATCGTCAATTCGGTCGCTTCGGTGCTATGCCGCATGGCCTTCGAGCTGGCGCTGTGGTCGAATGGCGCCATCCATATGCTTGTCGTCTGCGAAGAAGCACATCGTTACGTGCCCTCGGATCCCGCGCTCGGCTTCTTCCCAACCCGCCAGGCCATCGCCCGGATTGCCAAGGAAGGCCGTAAATACGGCGTCTCGCTCGGCATCATCACCCAGCGTCCTGGCGAACTCGACCAGACCATCCTGTCGCAATGCTCGACCGTCTTTGCCATGCGGCTCTCCAACGAGCGCGACCAGGAAATCATCCGCAAGGCGCTGCCCGACGGTTCGCTGTCCGCCACCAGCTTCATTTCCTCGATCGGCAATGGCGAGGCTATCGCCTTCGGCGAGGCCATTGCCGTGCCGATGCGAATGCGCTTTGACCGGGTCGCGCCGCAGCAACTGCCAAAGGCAAGCGGCAGCACGCTCGCCCCATCGCCCGACATGCCCGACAATATCGACCTGACCGAAGTCATAGCCCGCATGCGCGCCAGCGCCGAGCCTGACATTTCGAGCTTTCAGCAGAGTTTCAAGATAGCGGAACAGGAGGCGTACCGGCCCGACCTGGATCGGGCAGACTTCGCCGAGCCAAGCTTCACCTCGGCGCCGATCATTGAACCCGATCCTGTCAGGAGCGACGCCTGGCGCCAGGAGCCGCAACGCTTCACCGCAAGCCTGGACCCGCAACCGCCGGAAAGTCTGCCACGCACTGCCGAAGCGCCTCGCCCGGCCCAATCACCACTTGCCGCCCCGCCCATCGAGCCCTACCGGCCAGAAATGCTGCCGGGCACCGCGTCAGGCACTCTTGCGCCACGCCCCGAACCGACATCAGGCTTCCGCCCCGCGAGCGCCTATGCCGGCCGCCGCTTGCCCGACGCCAACACCCTCTTCGCCGCCGCCCCCTCGCCCGCGGTGCCACCTAAGCGTGACACAGGCATGAGTTTGCGGGAGAGTATCCTGAAGAAGCCGCTGGGTGGCTTGAAGGATTGATTGTCGTCGCTGACGAGGTAGCCACCTGCCGGGGCAATGCAAATCAGGGCGACCTGATTTCTCCACGGCGCACGAGCCAGAGAATGAGCGGTAAAACGACCAGTAAGCCGGCAGAAACTAGACCGACAAAGATCACTCCGGCACCAAATTCACCGCTTTTCAAAAAAGTCACCAGGTATGGCTCGGCCTTTGAGGCCATATACAACAGAAGCAACCAGAGACAGGCGCCGGACCGCAGCAGTAGCGCAATAACGGCCAGGACAAGGCTCAGGTCCATCCAAATAGCATCGATTTTGGCCGCCCAAGCTGGGCCAATGAGATCTGCATATTGGAGAACGTTGCTATCAACGGCATGAAAAGTCAGCCTCATTTTGTTCACAACAGCCAAAACGAGAAGAACGGATAATATACGGTAAGCCCAAGTCGACAATTGAGTACGCATTTTCTTATCCCACAAAAACGAGCGATGACCACTGAGTGCACTGAGTGGCCATTCAATCTGGTGAAAGGAAAATCGGGCGCTACGTCATATTGTCCAGAGATCACCGCTTAAGATCGCAGCGAAAGCAGCCGAGACTGCGCTCAACTTCCTCCACTGCGCTTCGTAGCCTCGGCCAGCACGCTCAGATGCCGCTCGATCAGCGTCAGGAAGGCGATGGTGCCGCAGACGATGGCCGCGATGAAAATGCCGGCGATGGCGCCGAAGATGGCGCCCGGCACGGAGATCTGGCCGTCGTAATAATAGTAGTGCCCGTTTCCGGAAGCGCCTGAGGCGGTGGTGACCGCAATAATCACAAGGGCAACGAGGATGTTGAGGGTGGACAGGGTGCGAGCCAGAAAGCGGTTCATGACGACTCCAGGAGGGGATAGAGCATCGGACCAGACCGCAAGAACCGGCTTTTTCCGATGACTCCGATGCATGGCGAGAAGCGAGAGCATTGTGTCGATTCTAAGTTTCGGCACGGTGCTCAAGGCCACCGAGCATAGCGGATCTGGGAGAGGAATCATGCCGCCCAGCGGCTGAAAAAAACAAGGCTTTTAGAGCCCTCTACACGTCTTTGTCGCAAGGCGCATACCCTGTGTTACAAAGGATATGCCGACGCAATCCTTGACTGCATCGAAGATAACTCAGCCCAGCCGTTTCCAGCTCTCGTCCATCTGGTTGCGAAACCAGGTCATCTGCCGCTTGGCATACTGTCGCGTGGCGGCAGACGCCTTTTCGATCGCTTCTTCCCGGCTGATCTCCCCCTGCAGCATCGCCGCAATCTGGGAGACGCCAATGGCCTTCATCGCGGGCATCTCAGGCGAAAGATTTTGCGCCAGCAGTGCCCTTACTTCCTCGACCGCGCCCTCGTCCATCATACTGGCAAAGCGCCGGTTGATCCGCTCATGCAGCAGCGCACGCTCGGGCAGGACAATCAGTTTCTGCGCCCTTGCGGGATCGACGATGACGGGACCGGACCGCGCCTGGAACACCGTGATCGACTGGCCGGTCACCTCGAGCACTTCAAGCGCCCGCACGATCCGCTGGCCGTCGCTGGGATCGAGCCTTGCCGCAACCGCAGGGTCACGCTGCGTCAGTTCCAAGTGCAGCACCTCAGCACCGTCGCGCCGTTCGCGCTCGCGCAGCGCCGCCCGCACCGTCTCGGGAATCTCCGGCATATCGGACAGCCCGCCGGTCAGCGCCTTGAAATAGAGCCCGGTGCCGCCGACGATCACGGGGAAACGCCCCTCGGCTTTCAGGCCCTGCAGCAGCGCCGTAACCTCTCGCAACCACTCGCCGGTGGAATAGACCGCGCCGGCAGGCACGTGACCATAGAGACAGTGCGATACGCCCTGCCTTTCGTCTGCGCTTGGCCGGGCTGTCACCACCCGCAGCGTGTCATAGACCTGCATGCTGTCGGCATTGATCACGACGCCGCCAACCTCGCCCGCGAGTTTCATCGCAAGCGCGGACTTGCCGCTGGCGGTCGGCCCGGTTATCAGGATGGCCTCGCTCTTGTCGTCGTCATCAAGGTTTTTCATCATGGCTTTCGTTGCCACGCTTATTGCCAATCCGTCAAATCCTGTTCTGGCTCCAGCCATCGCCGAAAAGGCGGCAGCGGCCGTCTCTGCCTCGGGCCTCTATTGGTTGGCGGACGGGGTGGCCTGCGATATCGCCCTTAAGGACGGCAGCAATCTTGACGCATCGGAAGCGGCCTTACGCAACGTCATCGCCGGACTACCCGTCGATCTCGCCATCCAGCAGGCCGAGACCCGCCGCAAGGCCTTCCTGATCGCCGATATGGATTCGACCATGATCGGCCAGGAATGCATCGACGAACTCGCCGCCGAAGTCGGACTGAAAGACAAGGTCTCTGCCATCACCGCCCGGGCGATGAACGGCGAAATCGCTTTCGAGCCCGCTCTGCGCGAGCGCGTGGCCCTACTGAAGGGCCTGCCGATTACCGTGGTCGATGAAGTGATTGCCAAGCGCATAACTCTCACGCCAGGCGGCCTGGAACTGATCGCCACCATGAAAGCCAAGGGCTTCTACACGGCGCTGGTCTCGGGCGGGTTTACAATCTTTACCTCGAAGATTGCCGCCACGCTCGGCTTTGATGAAAATCGCGCCAATATCCTGTTGGAGCAAGATGGCTTGCTAACCGGCGAAGTCGCTGAGCCGATCCTTGGCAAGCAGGCCAAGGTCGATGCGCTTCTCGACATCACCGCCCGCCTCGGCATTACGCCCGAAGACACGATTGCCGTCGGTGATGGCGCAAACGATCTCGGCATGCTCGGCATCGCCGGTTCGGGCGTCGCGCTGCACGCCAAGCCGACTGTTGCCGCCCAGGCAAAAATTCGCATCGACCATGGCGATCTGACCGCGCTGCTCTATCTCCAGGGCTACCGAAGGACGGATTTCGTCACGGCTTGAAAGCAGGTCCAATGATCATTCTCGAAACAGAGAGATTGCTCCTGCGCCGCTGGCTGGAAAGCGATCGCAATCTGTTTCGGGAAATCAATGCCGACCCGAAGGTCATGCAGTTCTTTCCTTTCCGGCGCAGCTATGAAGAGGCGGACCTGATGATGGACCGCGTCAATCGGTTGATCGAGGAAACCGGCCTGTGTTTCTTCGCGCTGGAACTGAAGGAAAGCCAGGAGCCGATCGGCTTCTGCGGCCTCTCTGACGCAATGATGCCGGACATACTGCCGACAGGTACCATCGAGATTGGCTGGCGGCTCGCCACCCGCTTCTGGGGCAATGGTTATGTTACGGAAGCAGCCGAAGCGCTGCTCGCCCACGGCTTCACAGTAAAAGCCCTTCCCGAAATCGTTTCCTTTGCCGTCGAGACCAATTATCGCTCCATCGCCGTCATGGAGCGGATCGGCATGACCAGAGACGAGAACGGTGACTTCGACCACCCGCGCGTCCCGGACAGCCATCCGCATCTCAAACGCCATGTGCTTTATCGGCTGACGGCGCAGCAATGGGCAAGCCAACAAACGAGATGAAGTTCCGGATTCGGTTTGTGAACGACAGGCACCAGACCGCTGAATCGATTCACGAATTGCGAAGGTGATACGGCCTTTCCTATGGCCGCCGAATCGCCGGAACCTCAGCGCCTATATTTTTTGCCAGTCTATGGCCAGGACACCACCCGCCCCGCAAACAGCGCAATCCACACCAGAACCGGCTGCAGCGGCAGCCGGATGATATGGTAAGCCCACAGCAAGGCCGAGGGATGCGCGGCGCTGAGGCTGTCGATGGCATGCTTGATATTCGCGGGAAAGACGCAGACGGCATAGAGGGCAAGGCCGATCCCGGATAGGCGCCGGAGCGGCGGAATCCATAGACCTACGGCACCCGCAAGCTCGCAAAGGCCCGTTAACGCAATGACGGCGGGAGCGTAGGGAACCCAATCCGGCGTGATGGTCAGAAAGGGTGCAGGATAGGCGAGGTGTAGAACACCGGCGAGCAGATAGAAGACAGAAAGGCCCACCCGAGAGCGAACGCGCCATGTCTCGATTCGGTGGCGCGGGTCAGGTTGGTTCATACCATTCCTCCCGCCGCTCAGGCTCCATCAGCCTACACCGAACCGCTTTTTGCATGAGCGGTTGCCATCTACACAGCAACCGGCGCCTCGATGGCCGGATGAGGATCGTAGCCCGTCACTTCGAAATCTTCGATCCGGTAACCGTCGATGCTATCCGGGCGCCGGAGCAAGCGGAGCTTGGGGAATGGCCTCGGCTCGCGCTGCAGGATCGTCTCTGCCAGCTCGATGTGATTGAGATAGAGATGGACGTCGCCGCCGACGCAAATCAGCTCGTGCGGCACCATATCCACCTGCTGGGCCACCATCGCCAGCAGCGCTGCCTGCTGACAGGTATTGAAGGGGTTGCCCAGACCTAGATCATTCGAGCGGATGCCGACCATCAGAGACAATTTGGGCGTCTGGTCGCCATTCAAGCCGCTGACAAAGAACTGATAGAAGTTGTGGCAGGGGTTCAAGGCCATCTGATCGAGATCGGCGACATTCCAGGCATGGAACAGCATCCGCCGGCTGGTCGGGTTTGTCCGGAGTGTCTGGATGACGGAAGCGATCTGATCGTATTCCTTGCCATCAGGTCCCACCCAGCGGCGCCATTGCTTGCCATAGACAGGCCCGAGATCGCCCCATTGCAACGCGAATTCCTCGTCTGCAAGGATGCGGGCTTCAAAGTCTTCCTGGCTGATGTCGGACCCGCTCGCCTTGCGATATTTGTCGAGCGGCCAGTCCGTCCAGATCCGAACATTCTCCTGCAGCAGCGACCGAATATTGGTCTGCCCGGTTAGAAACCAGAGCATCTCCTTGACGGCGGTTTTCCAGTAAACCCGCTTCGTCGTGTAAACCGGGAACGTGCCGTCGCTCATGTCGAAGCGCAGCATCGCACCGAAGGATGCCAATGTGCCGACGCCCGTGCGGTCAATGCGCCTGTCGCCGTGCTTCAGCACGTGCTCGACGAGATCAAGATATTGGTATTCCTGATGACGGGCCATGAGTCTTTCCTGTTTTGTATGGACAGTGGCGCCGACCGCCGACAGTTGCAAGGCATTCATGGCAGGCGCCCTGCCCGCCATCTCCATCTGTCCAGATGCAAAAGCGGAGCGATGCATCCACCCTTGTCACCCACGGCTCAAGTCTTAGCCGCGAAGCCACGGCCATGAAAGCCGTCACCGACGCTCCTATGCCACTGTCCAATGGATTTTGATGGGGATCGGCCACAAGCCCGCGGCTTTGCGTGAAAATGCAAAACCAAGCTCTTTCATTCGCCGGGGAAATTCCCTATATGACCCTTGCCGGGGCTTGCTCCGGCTATGGCAATAAACGGTCGGTGAAATAAACCTATTGGACCCGGGGGCGGTACCCGGCGCCTCCACCAAAAACTGGTCGCAGCGATGACCAGCTTTTGATGGGGGCGAAATAGGATCGACAAGGGCGTAAAGATCGAACTTTTGCTCGGCATGATACCACCGTCATCGGGTCACAAGTGTAGTTGCAAATGACAACAACGCTCAGGGTTACGCTGTCGCTGCTTAATCGCGGTGCCAGAAACCCAAACTAAGTCCTTACGGGTAGCACCGTAAGGCGGGGTTCGGAGGTACCTGGCAACAGAAACCTCCACTTTCCTTTTTCGTGCTGCCTATCTTTGCTGGTCTATCGTGTTGCCGGCCTTTCCTTTTGTTCATTGACCTCCTCGCTATCGGCTGCGACATGCTGTTGTCCTGGCTTATCCGCGGGCTCTTTTTCGCCCTGATCAGCGTGCATCTTGGCCTTGCGCTTCACGGCGCCCTACCCTCGCACTTGAGTTTGCATTACAGTGCTATAGATAGGGGCGGAATCGGGCTTTGCGCCAAGGCATCGCTTGGCTTATAAATGTCCAACAGCGCATCATCCGCGATGCAAACGACCGTACGCAGAAGAAAGACAGGACCATATGGGGCAGGACCACATCCGTTACGATATTCTGGCTCAGGACGCGTTGCGCGGTGTGATCCGCAAGGTGCTGACCGAAGTGGCCGCGACGGGCCGTCTGCCGGGTGATCACCACTTTTTCATCACCTTTCTGACGGGCGCGCCGGGCGTGCGGATTTCCCAGCACCTGAAGGCCAAATATGCCGAGCAGATGACCATCGTCATCCAGCACCAGTTCTGGGATCTGAAGGTCACCGACAGCCTGTTCGAAGTGGGCCTGTCCTTCTCCGACACGCCGGAAAAGCTGGTGATTCCCTTCAACGCGATTCGTGGCTTCTACGATCCATCCGTCAATTTCGAGCTCGAATTCGACGTGCCGCAGGTGGAAGAAGACGAAAACTCCGCGGAGATCACCGCCTACCCCACAGCTGCCGTTGCCGACAAGGCCGAGGATGGCGCAGACAAGCCGGAAGGCGAAAAGAAGGAAGGCTCCGTCGTTTCGCTGGATGCTTTCCGCAAGAAGCACTAACTCTTTGTTTTTACGCATTTCCTGACTTAAACTCTGGAAATGCTTCAAGGCGGACCAGAAGCCATGAGCGCCGACGTCGTCAATCTTCGTCAGTTCAAGAAAGCCAAGGCGCGTGCCGACAAGGAAAAACAGGCGGATCAAAACCGCCTGACCTTCGGCCGCACCAAGGCGGAGAAAAAGCTGACAAGCGCCCTGAACGACAAGGCCCGCGCTGCTCTCGATCAGTCGAAACTGGAAGGCAAGCCTGCTGCTGAAGAGCGCGAAGCGGATGGCCAGGACAGCTAAGAACCGGGACGTATGCGCGCAAATCTGCCGGTGAACGCGGACTGCCCTCTTCAGGGTCTTAGTCACCTGTAGTCGAAATCACCGTGAAGCCGAGCAATCGCGCGGCACCATTGCTCCCTCTCCCAACCAGACGACCACGATGCCGCTGATCCGCAAACACTCCGTTTCTCTCAATGGCCACCGCACCAGTTTCTCGCTCGAAGACGCGTTCTGGCAGGAAATTCGTGACATCGCGGAGCATAGGACCATTCCAGTGGCCGCTTTGATCGCCGAAATCGACAGCAAGCGGTCAGCCGATTGCAATCTCTCCTCGGCCCTGCGACTGCACGTTCTGGACTGGATCCGGGGCAGACCCGTGCTGAGACATGATCCTTCAAATCCGGCATAGCCGAAAATATTATAGATTTCAGTAAATTGCAGACATTTCCATGCGTTTGAGACGTCGGTCTCGTCGCGTTTGACGGCATAGACGATCAAGCTTGGCAGCTCTTGTTGCCGATCGGAACATCGGCGGCACAGCAACCAATATAGATATAAAACATAAACAACTTGCCGTGAATGTTATAGGTAATAACGTTTCATTAGGAAACAATCGCTACGTTCAAGGCAGCGCTGAATGCTGCAGGACGCCCGGGATTGGTGCAGGTTTCCACCCGACACGCCCCCTCCAACAGCGCGGTATTCGTTTGAAAAAGGATTTCAAAGATGACAAGCGCAGTTTCCAACCAGATGCCTATGATGCCATTCATGATGGGCCGCATGCAGCATCGGCCGACTGAAGATGCGGCCAACTCCGGTTCTTCGACCTCGACCGCCTCCACCACGTCGACCAGCACGACCGCATCCGCCTCTTCGACCGATGCCAGCGCGGACGCAAGCGGCGCTGATGGTGCTGCTCCCCAGGGTTTTGAAGGCTTTGAGGGCAAGTTCCCGAATTTCGGCGGCGGCAACATGGGCGGCGGCTTCATGCCTCCTTTCGGCCAGCGCGAAGCCTTCATGTAATTTCAGATTTCGATCTCGATCAATCTGCAGCACCGCTCTGCCATGATGGCATAGCGGTTCTTTTTTGTCCTGATGCTACCAGCTGAGCCATTCAAAGCCGAAGCCGATCAGTGGACGCCGGGCAGCCCCTTGAACTCGAGCTTCAACCCGCCATCCCGCTCATCGGGCGACGTCTGTGGCGCAGGATTGGCCGCACCGCGGTCCGCCGCTCTTGCAGCCGCCTCCGCGGCCCGCGCTGCCGCGTCGGATGCCGCAGCCGCCTTGGCGCGCGCCGCAGCCCGCTCAGCGGCCAGCGCTTGATAGTAAACCACCTCACGGCGCAACCGCTGCTTTTCCAAGATCGCTGCCTGCAGCATCTCCACCCGGCGCCGCTCCCGCTCCAAAGCCTGCTGCGAGAAGTAGCTGGCGAGTTCATGTACATCTGTCTTTACGTCAGGTGCCGCAAGCGATCCGCCAAGCTGAAGATGCATGGCAGGAGCCGAATCGTCGCCCTTGTCTGGGGCTGGTTGACCCGCATCGGTCTTGCCACCTGCATCGGCGGGTTCCGGGGTAAAGGCAACACGGATGTCGCCGTCCAATGCACCAGAATCAAGAGCCACGCCGCCGCTGCCATCCAGCACCGCGCCATCGAGCTTGGACTGGAGGTCCTGCAACCGCAGTTTTCCATCACTGACGCCGAAGCCGGCTGTAAGGTCGCCTATCCGGGCCGGAGCCCGCGCCAGCAGCGGCTTCAGCGCCGCCATGACCTGTGCAGATGTGATTTCGCCGGTTGCTGCCTCAAAACCGGACGCGAGCGCCGGATATCCGCTGAGGTCGAAGCGCGGCACGACCAGCCCTCTAAGATCAATTTTGCCTGAACCGTTCAGGGAGGCGAGCAGTCCCTCAGGGCTCGTGCCGCTTCCCTCCGTCGTCAGGTGGAGCTTACCGCGACCGGAGACGTCGGGCCATACCGCCGAGAGATCGGCATCGGACACATCGAGCGCGCTGCGTAGGAAGGCGGTGCCCTGGTTGTTGGCAAGCGACACGCGGCCGGCCAGCTTGCCACCGACCCAGCCTGAGGAGAGATCCTCAAGCGCCATGGCGCCATCAACCAGTGTCAGACGGCTGGAAAAATCGCTCGCTGCCGGCAGCGGTGCGAGTTCGGCACGTTGCGCCTTGAGGCCCAGGTTCATCTGCAAATCGCCCCAGACGGAGGCTGGCAGCTTTGCTGCAGAAACGCCACCAGAGGGATCGTCCAGCTGGCCGATCAACGTCGAGGCCAGCCAGTCGAGGTCGAGTGTGTTAAAGGCGAGCGTGCCGCTGAGCTTGGCGGAGGACGCGGTCGGCTCCAGGGTCAGCGCACCCGAAAGATCGTCGCCGGCGATCTTGCCCTTGATGTCGGCAATCTCGGTTTTGCCGGCAGTGCGATCGATGGCACCAGTCAGCGCCACCGGCAGGCCGGTATCGACGCCGGGGAGGCTCACGGCATTCATGATCAGCAGTGGCCCGATGTCGTCGCTGGTCAGCTCAACCTGGCCTTTGCCTTGCAGGAACAGATCAGCGCCGAGGTTGACGATCCCGTCCAAGTCAAGATGGGTGGCACCAGCATCCAGCGATGCCTGTCCTTCGGCCGGGGCCGCGCCCTTCTGCTTCAATTGCACGCCAAGCTTGGCGCCGCCATCCATGGGAACCGGCAGCGGGTCGAAACCGATCTGGCCGAGAAGTGCCGAGGGCTCATCATTAGTAGCGCTCAGAGAAAAGCTCTTCTCAGCATCGTCGAACACATCGAACAGGCTATCCTGCCGATAACGGGCGTCAAACGCCGTGCCATTGGATTTGCCCTGCAGGCCGATCTCCAACCCACCATATTTGGCGTCGCCGAACTGGGCGTTTGCCACCAGATCGGTATCGGAGAACCAGTGCCCGCTCGCAGCAAGCCTTGCCAGCAGCGGATGATCAGGCAACTGCTTGTGCAACATGGCAAGGACGCCGCTCATATCGCCGGCATGCATAATGACTTGCGCCTTGCCGTTATAGTCGGCCAGCGAGCCGGTGGCCTCGCCCGTTGCCTTCAGGCTGGCGCCGGCGAGATTGCCGATATCGAGTTTGCGAACCGAAAACCCGCCGTCCTTGTAAGTAAACAATCCATCGACATCGCGTGCTGTCACGCCGAAAGCCGAGAAGGCATCGACCTTGATCTTGCCGGCGATCTGATGGTCGAGCAGGGCATCGTCGGTCGCTTCGCCCGAGACCAGGGAGGCCAGCGCCCGCGTTGCATCGAAGTCGAAGGCATTGCCGGAGAGGTCAAAGGACAGGCTCGGCATGGCGCCATCGACCGACTGGCGCTCAAGACGACCATGGAGGCTGGCGGGACCGACGGCCAATTCCAGCTTATCGAAGCGCTGCAAGTCCGAGGTCAACGAGACATTGGCCGAGAAGCCTGCCGTGCGCAATTGCCGGATCGCCGGATCGACATCGCCGGATAGCCAGGAGGCTAGGCCCGAGGGTTGGCTAGAGGCAACGAGCAGAGATCCATTAAACGAAGCCTGACCCTTGAGCTGCAATCGGCCAGAGGCTTCCGCCTGGGTGCGGCCGGGCAGAATGGCCACGGCTTTGTCCACCTGCCAGCCGGTCCCGGCCGGGCGCAGGTCGAGGGTAATATCGCGGATCACGGTGTCGCCGGCAACGATGGCCGGCAGCTTCAGGCTGGCGCGACCGGGCACGTCGGGGATAGGGATCTGGTCTGCGAGCGCAATCAACGACTGGATACGCTGGCGTGCGGAATTCTGCACCTGCCGGCCGGTCTTGCCCTTCGGCAGATTGGGGGTCAGCTTGTCCACATCGATCTGCTGGCCCTCGGCGGTCAACAGGAATTCCGGCGCCTTGCCGGTATCCAGCGTCGCCTCGCCGGTGATGACATAGGGCTGATCGGTGGCACCGACTTCCATGCGATATTCGGCGATCCGCACCCGGTCGTCCGACAGCTCGAACTTGCCCTTGATGCGCGGCGGCGGCACCGGCTTAGTTGCGGCGGGTGTGACTATCCCGGCATTGGCCTGATCGTCTTCGCCGGCGGGTTGGGGGCGCAAGGCGGCCATGAACGTGCCCTGCAAGGTCGGGCGCTTGTCCACCAGGGCCAGATCGCCGGACAGATCGACATCGACGGGCGTGGCGTCCGGCAGAACACGGATCTTGATCGGCACAGTGCCCTTGGCGGCATCCGGCTGCAGGCTAGACAGCGAAAAGCGACCGGATTGGCCATCCAGTGCGCCCTGCCCCATCACCGTCCAGGGGCCAGCCAGCGACCGCGCAGCCATATCGGCATCGAGCCCGGTGATCTGCCGCGTGCGGCCGGTCTGTTGATCGACGATGGTGACGGCACCGCCGACCACAGCCACCTTTTCCAGAACCACCGTGCGGCCCGGCAGGCTCGGGCGGCTGCCTTGCAGCCAGTCCAGCGAGCCGTCAGGCAGGATACGGATGCGCACGCTCGGCTGCTCCACCCGCATGGCAAAGATCCGCGCCTCGCCGGACAGGAAGGGTGCAAGCTCCGCATCCATCGAGAAACGCGCTACATGCGCCAGTTCCTTGCCATCGGTGCCGGGACCGACCGTCACGTCATTCATGGTCACAGAGGGAAAGGGCAGGATGCGGGCCTCGACAGCGCCATGCACCACAACTTTCTTGCCGAGCAAGCGGCTCGCCTGATCCTCGAATTCCCGCCGGAAATCCGTCCAGTTGACGAAGAGCGGCGCCAGAAGCGCTGCAAACAGCGCCACCACAACCAAACCGCCAAGCGCAATGAACAGCCTGCCTAGCACTGAAACTCCATTCCTCGTTTGCCAACCATCAGGGTAACGGCCTGATGGTCATAACTTGGGGCGCCGGCATCAAAGCCGAAAGATCTTGCCCGGGTTGAAAAGATTGTCGGGATCCAGTCCCCGCTTCACCTGACGCATAACGTCAAGCGCGCCGCCAAGTTCGGCTTCGAGATAGGACATCTTGCCCTGGCCGACGCCGTGCTCGCCGGTGCAGGTGCCATCCATGGCGAGCGCCCGCGTATTCAGCCGCGCCATGAAGGCCTCGACCTTGTCGACATTATCGGCATCCTTATCGTCAAACAGGATCAGCAGATGGAAATTGCCATCGCCGACATGACCAACAATAGGCGCGAGTAGCCCGGTCTCGGCGATATCGGCTTGCGTCTCGGCTACGCATTCCGCAAGCCTTGAGATCGGCACGCAGACATCGGTGGACAGGCCCGCGAGATCAGGTGCCAAGGCCCTGCCCGCCCAATAGGCATTGTGCCGCGCCTTCCACAGTTGCGCGCGCTCCTGCGGATCTGACGTGAAGCGCAGGTCTTCGGCGCCGTATTCCTCGGCAATCGCCGCAAACTGCTCCGCTTGCAGGGCAACGGTCTGTTCGGTGCCGTGAAACTCCAGAAACAGCGTCGGCTTTTCGGCCAGACTCAAGTTGGAATAGGCATTGCAGGCCCTGACCTGCATGGCATCAAGCAGCTCGATCCGCGCCACCGGAATGCCCATCTGGATGGTCATGATCACGGCGTCGCAGGCCGATTTCACGTCCGCAAAGGCGCCGACACCGCCACCGATCTTTTCAGGAATGCCCTGAAGCTTGACCGTAACAGAGGTGATCACCCCAAGCGTGCCTTCCGACCCCACGAATAGCCGCGTGAGATCATAGCCCGCCGAGGACTTGCGCGCCCTATGCGCAGTGCGGATCTCTTCGCCATTGGCGGTAACAACCGTCAGCGCCAGCACATTGTCCTTCATCGTACCGTAGCGCACCGCATTGGTGCCCGATGCCCGCGTCGAGGCCATGCCGCCCAGCGTCGCATTGGCACCGGGGTCGATCGGGAAAAACAGGCCGGTATCGCGCAGATAGGTATTCAGCGCCTCACGCGTCACGCCCGGCTGTACAGTGCAGTCGAGATCCTCGGCATTGACCTCAAGCACCTTGTCCATCCGAGAAAAATCGATGGAAATGCCGCCATGGGCCGCATTTACCTGCCCCTCCAGCGAGGAGCCGATGCCGAAGGGCACCATCGGCACCTTATGGGTGGCGCAGGTCTGCACCACCGTCTTCACATCCTCGGCGCTTTCGACGAAGACGACACCGTCAGGCAATTGCGCCGGCAGATAGGTGGTGGTGTGGGCATGCTGCTCGCGAAAGGATTGGCCAGTCTGTAGCCGCTCGCCGAACTGCTGTTTCAGCAGATCGAGAACAAGCGCAATGCCCGCCTCGTTGCGCGCGCCCGCGACCACATCCTTCCTGCTCATGCCTATCTCCTGCCTTACGACGACGCAACGTTAGAGTATTTAGTCGTTTCACGGAAACGCCTAAATACTCTAACGTTTTGTTTTAACGCATTTCCAGACGCAAAACCGCTAAACACTTTTGCTGGAAATACATTGTTTCAACGCATTTCCGAACGCAAAACCGCTAAACACTTTTGCTGGAAATGCTCTAGCCGTGTGCAGGTATGGCCAGCGCGCGCCGGCTTGTCCAGCCATGGCACGCGAATTCCCCGTCCTGTTCCTCGTGCTCAGCCGTCCTGTTCCTCGTGCTCAGCCAAAGCGGCCGGTGACATAGTCGCCGGTGCGCTGGTCGCGTGGGGCGCTGAAAATTGTCTCGGTGCTGTCGAATTCAACGAGTTCGCCGAGATACATGAAGGCGGTGTACTGCGAGATGCGCGCCGCCTGGTGCAGGTTGTGGGTGACGATGGCGATGCAATAGGTCGCCCGCAGCGTCTCGATCAGCTCTTCCAGCTTGCTGGTCGAGATCGGATCAAGCGCAGAGGCCGGCTCGTCGAGCAGCAATACCGAGGGCTTCACGGCAATTGCGCGGGCAATGCATAGGCGCTGCTGCTGTCCGCCGGACAGGCCAAGCCCGCTCTGATGCAGCTTGTCCTTCACCTCGTTCCACAAGGCGGCTTCGCGCAATGCCGCCTCGACGCGGTCGTTCATCTCGGCCTTGGAAATCTTTTCGTAAAGCCGGATGCCAAACGCAATGTTCTCATAGATCGACATCGGAAACGGCGTCGGCTTCTGGAACACCATGCCGATCTTCGCCCGCAGCCGGTTTAGATCTTCGGAAGGATTGAGAATGTTGCGCCCGTCCAGTAGCACTTCGCCCGTGACCTTCTGGCCCGGATAGAGATCATACATCCGGTTGAAGATCCGCAGCAGCGTCGATTTTCCGCAACCCGAAGGGCCGATGAAGGCGGTTACGGTGCGGTCGCGCAAGCTGATATCGACCTCTTTGATCGCCTGATAGCCGTTCTGGTAGAAGAACGACAGCTGCCGGGCCTCCACCTTCACGGGGCGATCGAGATCATCAGGATTGAAAGCCTGCAGCGGTTTGCGGGTCATCACATCGCCCATTCCAGCGCTCGACATTTGCATTTTATCGTTCCTTCCGTTGGAAGAGCCGGCCCGCAGACAAGGTGCGTGCCAGGATATTCAGGATGAGGATCGTCACCGTGATCAACAGCGCACCGCCCCAGGCCAGCCGCTGCCAATCCTCGTAAGGGCTCATGGCGAACTGGAAAATCACCACAGGCAGGTTGGCGATCGGCTGGCTGAGATCGGATGTCCAATATTGGTTGTTGAGCGAGGTAAACAGCAGAGGCGCGGTCTCACCGCTGATGCGGGCAACAGCCAGCAGCACGCCGGTCAGCATGCCCGAGCGGGCGCTGCGCCAGATCACCGAAGTCATGATCTTCCAGCGCGGCGTGCCGAGCGCGGCTGCCGCCTCGCGCATGGCATCCGGCACCAGCAGCAGCATGTCCTGCGTGGTGCGGTTGATGACAGGAATAGCGATCAGCGCCAGCGCGGCGGCCCCGGCATAGCCGGAGAAATGCTTGAACGGCACGACCAGCAGCGCGTAGACGAACAGGCCGATGATGATCGAGGGTGCAGCTAGCAGGATGTCGTTGATGAAGATCGCCACCATACCGAGCCTGGTGCCGCGGCCATATTCCGACAGATAGGTGCCGGCGAGAATGCCGATTGGCGTTGCCACAACCGTTGCCAGCAACGTCATCATGACGGAGCCGTAGATCGCATTGGCAAGGCCGCCATCCGATCCAGGCGGCGGCGTCATCTTGGTGAAAAGGTCGAGTGTTATCGCGGCAAGGCCGTTGCTGAACAGGGTCCAGAGAATGGCGGCCAGCACGGCAAGACCCACCATGGCCGAGGCAAAGGACAGGCCAAGGGCAATGCGATTGACGAGATAGCGGCGGGAGATGATCGACATGGGCGCCTCAGAAGCTCTCGCTGCGCCCGATCAGCCATTTGGCCAGGGCGAGCACCACGAAGGTGATGAAAAACAGGATGAGGCCGAGCGCCACCAGGCTGGATGTGTAGAGATCCGATGTCGCCTCCGAAAATTCATTGGCGATGGAGGCTGAAATCGTCGTGGCCGGTGCCAGCAGCGAGGTGGCGATCCGGTGCGAATTGCCGATGACGAAGGTTACCGCCATGGTTTCGCCCAGCGCCCGGCCAAGACCGAGCATGACGCCGCCGATCAGCCCGCGCCGCGTATAGGGCATGATGATGTGATAGACCACTTCCCAGGTGGTCATGCCCATGCCATAGGCCGATTCCCTGAGCAGGACAGGCACCGTGCCGAAGACGTCGCGCGTGACAGAGGTGATGAAGGGGATAATCATGATCGCCAGCACCAGGCCAGCTGTCAGAACGCCGATGCCATAGGGCGCGCCGCTGAACAATTGGCCGATCACAGGCAGATGGCCGAAGCTTGAGATCAGCGCCGGCTGGACGATCGACTGCATGATCGGCGTCAGCACGAAGAAGCCCCAGAGGCCGTAGATGATGCTGGGAATGCCGGCCAGAAGCTCGATGGCGGTGCCGATCGGCCTTTGCAGCACGGGCGGGCACATTTCGGTCAGGAAAATCGCGATGCCGAAGCTGACGGGAACACCGATCAGCAGACCGATGACAGAGGTGACCAGCGTGCCATAGATCGGGGCCAAGGCGCCGTAGATATCCTTGGCCGGGCTCCAGCGCTCGTTCCACAGAAAGTCGATGCCGAATTCACGCCAGGTCGGCAGGCTCTCGATCAAGAGCGAGGCGAAGACGCCGAGCAGCGCGATCATCACAAGCATGGCGCAGAGCCAGGTGGCACGAATGAAGATCGCATCGGCCAGGCGCACCCGCCGGGCGGCGGCAGCGGCCTTGTCGTCCTCGCGCAGCACGGTCGGCGATTGGATGGCGGTCATAGAGAACCCATTTTGGCGAAACCACTTGAAAGAAGCGAACGGTGCCGGTCTTCAACATACGGAGACAGCGGGCGACGATGGCCCGCTGCTCTTAACAGGTTGAAAAGGCGGGCAATTACATTGCCTTGAAGACCGGCTTGCCGTCCTTCTGGATCTCGTCCCAGGACTTTTCGATCAGGGTCACGACCGGCTTCGGAATAGCGACATATTCCAGGGCCTTAGCCTGCTCGCTACCGTCCTTGTAAGCCCAGGCGAAGAACTTCAAGGCCGCTTCGGTTGCGTCCTTGTCGACCGGATCCTTGTGGATCAGCACCCAGGTCGAGGCAGCAATCGGCCAGCTCTTGTCGCCCGGCTGATTAGTGATGACGAGGTTGAAATTCTTGGCATGCGCCCAGTCGGCATTGGCGGCTGCGGCAGCAAAGCTGTCGAGCGAAGGTTCGACAACCTTGCCGGCCTCGTTCTTCATCTTGGCATAGCCAAGCTTGTTCTGGATTACATAGGCATATTCGTTATAGCCGATAGCGCCAGCGGTCTGCTTGACCGTGTTGGCGACGCCTTCAGAACCCTTGGCACCAACGCCAACCGGCCATTCGACGGCGGTATCCGAGCCGATCTTGCTCTTCCACTCAGGCGAAACCTTGCTCAGGTAATCGGTGAAATTGAAGGTGGTGCCGGAACCGTCAGCGCGATGCACGACGACGATTGCCTGTTCAGGCAGCTTCACGCCCTTGTTGAGCGCAGCGATGGCCGGATCGTTCCACTTGGTGATCTCACCCATGTAGATGCCCTCGAGCACCTTGCCGTCGAGCACCAGTTCGCCCGGCTTGACGCCTTCGATATTGTACATCGGCACGATGCCGCCCATGACCATCGGGAACTGGGTCAGGCCGTTCTTGGTGAGTTCCTCGTCGCTCAGCGGCTTGTCGGTGGCGCCGAAGGTCACGGTCTTGGCTTCCACCTGCTTGATACCGCCGCCCGAGCCGATCGACTGGTAGTTCAGGGCAACGCCGGTCTTGGCCTTGTAGGCTTCGCCCCACTTGGAGAAGACGGGATAGATGAAGCTCGAGCCGGCGCCGGCGATATCGGCAGCGTATGCGGTGCCGGTGAAGGCAACCGAAAGGGCGGCGAGCGCGACGCCGGTGGCGATGTTTTTCATGAAATTCATCGGAATAATCCCCGTTTTGAAGAGCGGTCGCTCCAGCCCCAGCGGCTTTTCAAGCGATTGCTTCTTGGGGTTAAGTGCGTTCCGTGAAGCTTTCGTGACAGGGGCTCCAGTCCCACCTGTGATCACGCGGCTGTGATCAGGCGAGATCGACCGCCTGTCGGTCTCCCATCTCGGCGCACTCGGCTTTACCGCCGTAGTCGGAGCCGCGTTTTCATGAGGTCCAGCAAATATTGATGGGTAAACAGTCGGGAATCGACCAGAAAACAGAATGAAACAAGAACGTTTCTTCTGGCCTTTCGGGGTAGAATCACTACATTGGAGGCCATGACCAGTGGATTTGACGATATTCCCTTCTTCGACGAAGAGCCTTTGCCTCGCAATCCGGGGCCTCGCAATCCGGCGCCGGGCCAGCAGGCGAGCCCGGCAGCAGGACAGACGAAGGAAGGTGACGCGAAGGCTCCCCCACCCGGGCTTGGCGCGGGACTCGGTATTGCCGCACGCGCCATGGCTGCGCGCGACCAGCACCGTGCGCCGGATTATCTCGCCGGTCTGAACCCGGAACAGCGCGAGGCGGTGGAATCGCTCGATGGTCCCGTCCTGGTTCTCGCTGGCGCCGGCACCGGCAAGACGCGGGTGCTGACGACCCGCATCGCCCATATCCTGGCAACCAACCGGGCCTTTCCAAGCCAGATCCTGGCGGTGACCTTCACCAACAAGGCGGCGCGCGAGATGAAGGAGCGCGTCGGGCATCTCGTTGGCGGTGCCGTCGAAGGCATGCCCTGGCTCGGCACTTTCCACTCCATCGGCGTCAAGCTGCTGCGCCGTCATGCCGAGCTGGTGGGCCTGACCTCCGACTTCACGATTCTCGACACCGACGACGTGGTGCGGCTGATCAAGCAGCTGATCCAGGCCGAGGGGCTGGACGACAAGCGCTGGCCGGCCAAACAGTTTGCCGCCATGATCGACGGCTGGAAGAACAAGGGCCTCGACCCCGCACAGATCCCCGAGGGCGACGCCCGCGCCTTTGCCAATGGTCGCGGCCGCGAGCTCTACACCGCCTACCAGAACAGGCTGAAAAGCCTGAATGCCTGCGATTTCGGCGATCTGCTGCTGCACCCGATCCGCATGTTCCGCGCTAATCCTGATGTGCTCAAGGATTATCACCAGCGGTTCCGCTATATCCTGGTCGACGAGTATCAGGACACCAACACCGCCCAATATATGTGGCTGCGGCTTTTGGCACAGCGCGCCGCAGGCCCGGTCAATGTCTGCTGCGTCGGTGATGACGATCAGTCGATCTATGGCTGGCGTGGGGCGGAAGTGGACAATATTCTGCGCTTCGAAAAGGATTTTCCAGGCGCGAAGGTTATCAAGCTGGAGCGCAACTATCGCTCGACCGAGCATATTCTGGGGGCCGCCGGCTTCCTGATTGCCCATAACGAGGGACGGCTCGGCAAGACCCTGTTTACCGACCGGGTCGATCCCAATGATGAAAAGGTAGTGGTGCATGCCGCCTGGGATTCGGAAGAGGAAGCCCGCGCCGTTGGCGAGGAAATCGAGCAGCTTCAGCGCAAGCAACACAAGCTGAACGACATGGCCATCCTGGTCCGCGCCTCCTTCCAGATGCGCGAATTCGAAGATCGGTTCGTGACGCTTGGCCTCAATTACCGCGTCATCGGCGGCCCGCGCTTCTATGAGCGGCTCGAAATCCGCGATGCCATGGCCTATTTTCGCATGGTCTGCCAGCCCGCCGACGACCTCGCGTTCGAGCGGATCGTCAACACGCCGAAGCGCGGTCTGGGCGACACCACCGTGCGCACCCTGCACGACTATGCCCGCGCCCGCGATATTCCCATGCTGGCAGCGGCCTCCGAGATCATCGAGACCGACGAGCTGAAGCCGAAGGCGCGCAAGGCGCTGTTTGATGTCGTCACGGATTTCCGCCGCTGGCAGGACCTGCTCGAAACCACACCGCATACCGAACTTGCCGAGCAGATCCTCGACGACAGCGGCTATACGGCGATGTGGCAGAACGACAAATCGGCGGAAGCGCCGGGCCGGCTGGAAAACTTGAAGGAACTCATCCGCTCGATGGAAGCCTTCGAGAGCATGCGCAGCTTCCTTGAGCATGTGTCGCTGGTTATGGATGCCGAGACCAACGAAAATCTCGACGCCGTCTCGATCATGACGCTGCATTCGGCAAAGGGCTTGGAGTTTGAGACGGTGTTCCTGCCCGGCTGGGAGGAAGGACTATTTCCACACCAGCGCGCGCTGGACGAAGGCGGCCGCGCGGCGCTTGAGGAAGAGCGCCGGCTTGCCTATGTCGGCATCACCCGCGCCAAGCGCCGCTGCCATCTCTGGTTCGTCTCCAACAGGCGCATCCACGGCCTCTGGCAATCTACCATGCCCTCGCGCTTCCTCGACGAGCTGCCGCCCGCCCATGTGGAAGTGGCCGAAGCCGAAACCAGCTATGGCGGCTATGGACGTGGCGGCTACGGCCAATCGCGCTTCGACAAGCAGGAACCGTTTGCCAATTCCTATTCCACTCCCGGCTGGAAACGCGCCCAGGCCAACAAGACCGACGCCACCCGCGACAACTGGGGCTCGCGCTCCGGCCACGCCGTGGAACGGATCGGATACGGCGAAAGCGGCCCACGCGGCCAGACCATCGAAGGTCAGCTTGTAGCGAAATCCACCAGCAACGAACCTTCAAAATTCACCGTCGGTGACCGGGTCTTCCATATCAAGTTCGGCAACGGCAACGTCGCCGTCGTTGAGGGCAACAAGCTGACGATCGATTTCGACCGGGCCGGTCAGAAGCGCGTACTGGATGGGTTTGTGGAGCGGGCTTGAGCTATGAAATTTGCTACTGTTACGGATAATGGCGCCCGCATCGGCTATGTCGAGCTTGCGGGGCTAGAACCGGTTCGCCTCTTCATTCATGGCCTCGGAAGCTCGGCGCTCGCTTATTTCACGTCAATCGCGGCTGATCCTTTGCTCTTCGGCAGTCGAAGCCTGCTCGTCGATCTGCTCGGTTTCGGCATTAGCGACCGTCCTCAGGACTACGACTACACAATCGATCGGCAGGCCGAAAGTCTGGCACGTTTGCTCGATAGCCTTCGCCTGTCGAATGTCGACGTGATTGCTCATAGCATGGGTGGTTCGATTGCCGTTGCGCTCGCGGCCTCACGGCCCGATCTTGTCGGACGTCTGGTTCTGTGCGAGCCAAGCCTAAAGCCGACGTCCCGGCTAAGGGTGGAGGCTTATACGGAACAGGCTTTCATAGAAGAGGGCTTTGCCACTGCCCTGGCTTCTGTCGGAGATATCTGGCCAGCAACGATGCGGATCGCCGACCCGGTCGCCATGTATCGCAGTGAGCATTCGCTTGGAAAAAACATGCCGGTCGATCTTTGCGAACGGCTGCTTGGCCTGACAATGCCGAGGCTGATCATTGTTGGCGCCAGAACGCCGGAACCGCATTGCCTGAACCAAATCCGCGCCGCCGGCTTGCCCATCGTCACCATCGCAGACGCCGGCCACAACATGATGCTAGACAACCACGCGGCCTTCGTCGCAGCGTTGCAGGATTTTTTTGGGCAGGATTGATGGACTAAGATCCAAACATGGAGTTCTGGATCCGTATTGGCCTTTCAAGGGTCAGGCATAATCCTGAAATACGCATATGGCAGGCGTTACCCTAACTGCCGCCATCGCAGCAATTTCAGCCGCGGGCTTCCTTGTCGCGGTTGAGCCACATCAGTTCCATCTGAACGGCGTCCTGGAAGCTCATGATTTCGTCGCGCATCACGTCTTCGGGGCAGCCGAGGTCGAGGAGTTCGGCACCGAGCTGGCGGCAGGTGGCGCGCCAGTAGACGGTGGCGTCATTGCCCTGCAGCCGATCCAGCGTCACGGCGGCGCTGCGCACCAGGTCGCGGCGGCTTGCCAGCGGGAAGAAGGCCAGCGTCGAGGCAACGGGCTCAAGCTTGGCGGCAGTGTTGGGCATACGAACCATCCTTTGTACTGATGATTCGTTTTACGACCTCATGGTTAAGGTTTGGTTGCCGTAGCGAAAGTGCATTTGAATCGATTGTCTCAAAAGAAGACCCTCCCGGCCGGAGCCGGAAGGGCTATCACTGCATTTTCAAGGCTCGTTTTCAGATGTCGTAGCTGTAACCGGCGCTCAGCGAAGCAATAAATTTCTTCGTGCGCTCCTGTTCCGGGGTCTGGAAAATACGGCTCGGCGCGCCACGCTCGACAATGAGGCCCCCATCGAGAAACAGGACATGCTCTGCCACGCGCGAAGCAAGACGCAGATCATGGGTCGCCATCACCATGGTCGTACCTTCGCGGGCGAGCCGTGTCAGCACATCGACGACCTCCTCGGCCAATTCAGGATCGAGCGCCGAGGTCGGTTCGTCGCATAAAAGCACGCGCGGAGACGGCGCCAGAGCGCGGGCGATCGCCACGCGCTGCTGTTGACCGCCAGACAGTGTTGCCGGCCAGGCATCCGCTTTATGCGCCATCCCGACCTTTTCCAGAAGAGCGAGCGCGCGCGTGCGCGCCTCGTCCTTGCGCCACTTCAGCACGGTAACCAGGCCCTCCATCACGTTGTCGATCACAGTCTGATGGGGGAAAAGTTGAAAGTTCTGAAAGACCATGCCCGTCTGGCGCCGCACGGGCTGGATCTGGCTCCAGCCGAGTTTCTTTCCCGGCTGAAAACTGATGGAGGCTTCGCCGATGCGCACCGTCCCCGATGTCGGAATTTCCAAAAGATTGATACAGCGCAGCAGGGTGCTCTTTCCTCCGCCGGACGGACCGACCAGCGCCGTCACGGTACCTTCCGCCAGCGTCATGCTCACATCTTTCAGCACGACATTATCGCCGAAGCGCTTTTCGATATGGGAAACTTCGATCATGTCCGCGCCTCCAGGAAACCGCCATAGCGCGCGAAGCGCCTCTCGAGCCGAGATTGCAGCAGCGACAGGACCGAACTCATGGCAAGATAGATCAACGCCGCCTCGATATAGAGGATCAGCGGCTCGTAGGTCGTGGCGACGATACGCTGCGCAGTCTGAAACAGTTCAGGCACTGTGATGGCCGCCGCCAAGGACGTGTCCTTGACGAGCGAGATAAAGGTATTGGAGAGCGGCGGCACCGCAACGCGTGTCGCCTGCGGCAGAATGGTGCGAAGCATTGCCTGGCGCCAGTTCATGCCGATCGAATAGGCTGCCTCCCATTGCCCGCGTGGCACCGAAGCGATCACCGCCCGGATGATCTCCGAGGTATAGGCGCCGATATTGAGCGTGAAGCCAATGAGAGCGGCTGGAAAGGCTGAGAGAAGAATGCCGGCGCTCGGCAGGCCGTAGAAGATAACGAAGAGCTGGACGAGCAGCGGCGTTCCCCGGATGATCCAGACGTAGAAACGGGCAATACCGGCGACCGGCGCCGGCCCGAACAGCCGAGCAATCGCGGTGACGAGGCCAAGGGCCAGACCAAGCACGAAGGACAGGAGCGTAAGCGGCACCGTGAAGATGAGGCCGGCCCACAGAAGCGGCTGGAGCGAATCCAGCATGAGTTGAAGCCATGACGGCAAGACGGCACCTCTAGAGTCTGTCGGGGAAAAGCGAAACCCAGCCTTCCCAAAAGACAAACGAAAACAGGAGAATGAGAGTGCCAGGTTTCAATCTGAACCTGTCACTCTTAACAATGATCCGCTCCGGCAGGGCCGGTGCGGATCGGAAGATAACACAGAAAAGGGCGGAGCAGGCCGCAGTGATTATTTCGAAACGTCTTCGCCGAAATATTTCTGCGAGATGGCTTGATAGGTGCCATCGGTCTTGATCTCGGCAAGCGCCTTGTTGATCGCCTCCAGAAGCTCCGGCTCACCCTTGCGAATGATAACGCCGGAATAATCAGCGTCGGCTTGCGCGTCGACGATTTTGACCGGCGCGTCCGGCTTATGCTTCTTGAAATCCAGGAAAGACAGGCTGTCGTTGACCGTCGCGTCCGCCCGTCCGGTCAGGACAAGCTGGATCGACTGGTCGAACCCGTCAGTGCCGACAAGCTCCGCACCATTGGTCTCGGCAAGCTTGCCGAAGTTGCTGGTCAGCGATTGCGCGGCCTTCTTGCCCTTCAGATCCTTGAAGGACTTGATGTCGTCATTGTTGCTTTTGACGATCAGCACGGCCTTTGAGGCGATGTAAGGCTCGGAAAAATCGTACTTCTTCTTGCGGGCGTCGGTGATACCGACTTCGTTGATGACGGCATCGTAGCGCTTGGCATCGAGGCCGGCGATCAGGCCATCCCACTTGCCTTCGACGAATTCAGCCTTAACGCCGATCTTCTTGGCGATAGCCTCGCCGATCTCCACGTCGAAGCCGACCAGTTTGCCGGATGCGTCGTGATAGGTGAAGGGCGCGTAGGTTCCCTCAGTCCCGATCTTCAACGTCGACGCCGCCTTCACATCGGAAAGATTCGAGCCGGCGAAAGCCGCTCCCGAAAGCGCAACCTGCGCCAGAATGACAGTCGTGGCGAACGTTCTCATCAAACTCATGTGGAATTCCCGATCCTGTAGACACCAATTTTGCGGCAAGCTATCCCAAGTGGGACCGGCTCACCACGTACCGAACGCGCAAAAAATCGTCGTAATCGGCAAAACTTTTTCTATTTCCGAATGATCTGCGAAATTCTCCGCAGACCTTCAATCCTGAACGCTGCCGCCCTCCTCTCCGTTGCGCAGAGATGGCGGCGGTCGGATTACGGGAATGACCCCGTCATCCCCTCGCGTATGTCAGGTTCAAATTGAACCAGTCATACGCGAGGTGCTTTTGATTGCGTTTGTCTTTTCGGGAAAACCGGGTTCCACTTTTCCCTGACAAACGCTCACTCATGGCAGCGTATAGGCGATCACGTAGTCGCCCGGCTTGGTGCCGATCGAGCCGTGGCCGCCGGCGACCATCACCACATATTGCTTGCCGTTCAAGTCATAGGTCATTGGCGTTGCCTGACCGCCGGCGGGCAGCCGGCCTTCCCAGAGAACCTTGCCGGAGGCGAGGTCATAGGCACGCAGATAGTTATCGACGGCAGCGCCCAGGAAAACGACGCCGCCCTTGGTGATCATGGGACCGCCGATGCCGGGCACGCCGACCTTGAAGGGCAGCGGCAGCGGCGTCATGTCGTGGACGGTGCCGTTGCGGTGCTGATAGGCGATCTTGCCTGTCTTGAGGTCGGCAGCGGCAACCGTGCCCCATGGCGGCGCCTGGCAGGGAATGCCGAGCGGCGACAGGAACGGCCCCATCTTCACGGCGTAAGGCGCACCGTCATTGCGGTTGAGGCCCTGCTCCGAACCTTTGTCATCCTGCTTTTTCGGCGGCACCTGATCGCGCGGCACTAGCTGCGAGGTGAAGGCGAGATAGGTCGGCATGCCGAACATCACCTGGCGTTCCGGATCGACCGCGACCGAGCCCCAGTTGAACGTGCCGAAATTGCCGGGATAGATGATCGAACCCTGCAGCGACGGCGGCGTATACTGGCCATCATAGCGCAGCTGATGGAACTTGATGCGGCAGGCGAGCTGATCGAGCAGCGTTACGCCCCACATGTTGCGCTCTTCAAGCCGCGGCGGACGGAAGCTCAGGCCAGAGATCGGCTGCATCGGCGACGCATGGTCTTCGGGAATGGTTCCACCTGGAGCCGGCAGATCCTTGATCGGGATGATCGGCTGGCCGGTGCGCCGGTCAAGCACATAGACATCGCCCTGCTTGGTGGAAGCCACCAGCGCCGGCACCGTTTTGCCTTCGTGGGTAATGTCGAGCAGCACCGGCTGAGCCGGCACGTCCATGTCCCAGAGATCGTGATGGACGAATTGCTGTACCCAGCGGTCGGCACCGGTGTTGATATCGAGTGCCACGACCGAAGACGAGTATTTCTCAACATTGGCGCTTCGGTTCATGCCGAGCTGGTCCGGCACCTGATTGCCAAGCGGGATGTAGACGAGGCCGAGCTGCTCATCGACGGAAAATACCGACCAGCTATTGGGCGAGTTGGCGGTATATTTCTGCCCTGCCGGCAGCGGCTGGGTCTGGCTCGGATTGCCACTGTCCCAGTTCCATACCAAAGCACCGGTCTGCACATCAAAGGCGCGGATCACGCCGGACTGTTCGTGGATGGAATAATTGTCGTTGACGGCACCGCCAATGATGATCTTGCCAGCGGCAATGACAGGCGGCGAGGTCGAGTAGTAATAGCCGGCCGGGTCATAGGGCATGCCCTGTTCCAGATGCAGCACACCCTTGTCGGCGAAGCTCTCGCAGACCTTGCCATTGGTGGCATCGAGCGCGATCAACCGGGCATCAGAAGTCGGCAAGTAGACGCGGGTCGCGCAAGGCGCGCCGGCCGTTGCGGCGGGATCGGCATAATAGGTCACGCCACGGCAGGTCTGGTGCTGCCGGTCGGGGTTGAGGCCGACATTCGGATCGTATTTCCATTTCTCCTTGCCGGTGGCAGCATCAATGGCGATCGCCCAATTGTGCGGCGTGCAGAGATAAAGCGTATCGCCCACTTTCAGCGGCGTCACCTGATAGGTGGTTTCGCCGACATCGCCCGGCTGCTTCACATCGCCGGTCTGATAGGTCCAGGCAGTCTTCAGGTTCTTGACATTGTCCGTGGTGATCTGGTTCAGCGGCGAATAGCGCTGGCCATAGGGCGTGCGGCCATATTGATGCCATTCACCATCGGCGACATCGCCCCCGTAGGATGGCGTGGCGCTGGCGACGTCCATCGGCAGCATGCCCGGCTTGTCATAGGGGTCCTGCGTTATCGAATAGCCTGCGACGACCAGCGCCACAAGCACAGGCAGGGCAACCGGCCAGGCGCTGGCGGAAATGCCGCCTTCGCGGCGATGCTTCGGCCCGAGATGACGGCGGATCGCCGGCAGAAGCAGCACAAAGCCAAGCACGATCACCAAACCGCCACGAGTACCGAGCTGCCACCAGTCGAAACCCACTTCCGAAATTGCCCAGGCCAGGCAACCGAGAATGAACAGGCCGTAGACCCAAAGCGCCGCCGTCTTACGCATGACCAGCAGCAGGGCGGTGACGAGGAAAGCGAAGCCCGCGATCAAATAAAACGGGCTGCCGCCCAGCGACAGGAGGTAGCCGCCGCCGCCACCGAGCACGAGCCCGAGAATGGCAAAGACGACAGCAGTAAGGGTGAGGACCATGAGGCAAATCCGATACAGTTGAAAAGAATGCCAGCGCCTTTTGAAAAAAGCGCAAATACAACCTGCGAACGCGCCAGCGTTGGATTTGTTCCTGAAAAAACCGACTCCCGGAAACCGACCGACAGCCCTTGCACGGCGGCCTCCTCCTTGCCATCTTCGCAGGCAAACGACCAGGAGAATGGACAATGACCAAGGCGCTGCTGCTCATCGATATCCAGAACGGTTTTTGCCCCGGTGGCAATCTGCCGGTTGCCGAGGGCGATCAGGTCGTGGCGGTGGCCAACGCATTGATGGAGAGCGGCCATTACGATCTGGTCGTGGCCTCGCAGGATTGGCATCCCGCCAATCACGGCAGCTTCGCCTCGCAGCATCCCGGTCGCAAGATGTTCGAACTCGGCGAACTCTCGGGCAAGCCGCAGATGATGTGGCCGGACCATTGCATTCAGGGCACTGATGACGCCGAGTTTCACCCCGATCTCGACCTTGCCCGCATCGATCATATCCAGAAAAAGGGCCTCAATCCTGAAGTCGACAGCTATTCTGCCTTCCGCGACAATGATCAGGCGGCGCTGACCGGCCTGTCCGACTGGCTTAAGGACAAGGGTGTCACCCAGCTGGACGTCATGGGTCTTGCCACCGATTACTGCGTCAAGTTCTCAGTCATCGACGCTCTGGAAATGCTGCCGGGCGTGGAGGTTCGGCTGGTTGCCGACGGCTCCCGTGGCATCGATCCACAGACTGTCCAGGCCGCACTGTCGGACATGCAGGCCCATGGTGCGCGACTGATCACCAGCGCCAGTGTGCTGGGGAACGCTTGAGCGAAACCCGGCCTAGGAACTTCCCGGCATTGACGGCTCTGTGAAAAACCGACAATAGCAGACCCGGTTTGGGAGGGCTGCCATGGAAATCGTCACAACCATCGCGACGCTGCGGGCGCGGCTGGCGCTGAGCCGCAAGGCCGGCCAGTCCATCGGCTTCGTGCCGACCATGGGCTATCTGCACAAGGGGCATCTGACGCTGGTCGAGCGTTCCAGAGCCGAAAATCCTGTGAATGTCGTATCGATCTTCGTCAATCCGCTGCAATTCGGCCGGGGCGAGGATCTGGAAAAATACCCCCGCGACCTAGAGCGCGATGCAGCGCTGCTGGACGCTGCCGGCGTCGATGTCCTGTTTGCCCCTGAGGTCAAGGAAATGTATCCGCGACCGATGCAGACCGTGGTCGATCTGCCGGAACTCGGTGGCGAGCTGGAAGGCGCTGCCCGGCCCGGGCATTTCGCCGGCGTTGCCACCGTCGTGTCGAAGCTATTCAACATCGTCCAGCCGGATGCCGCTTATTTCGGGCTGAAGGATTATCAGCAGGTGGCAATTATCCGCCGCATGGTCGAGGACATGGCGATCCCCGTGCGGATCGTGCCTGTCGAGACCGTGCGCGAAGTTGACGGCCTCGCCTTCTCCTCCCGCAATGTCTATCTCTCACGTGAAGAGCGCGCCGCCGCCGTGATCGTGCCACGGGCGCTTGATGAAGCCGAGCGGCTGCACCGCGCAGGTCTGAACGATCCCGAAGAGATGGAAACCACGCTCACCGCCTTCATCGCCAGCGAACCGCTCGCCCGTCCCGGCGTCATTTCTGTGCGGCACCCCGATACGCTGGCGCCATTGCAGCGCCTGGATCAATCGTTCCTCGTGTTGCTCTATGTCGAAATTGGCACCACGAAACTGCTGGACAACCGGGTGATTGAGGTCGCCGCAAACCCAGGCAGCCAGAAGGAAATCATCGCATGAGCGCCCCGCCCCGCCAGAAACGCCTAACTCCGTCAGATATCGCCGCCCTCAAAAACCAGCGCCCGATCGTGTCGCTGACAGCCTATACAACGCCGATGGCGCGGCTGATGGACGCCCATTGCGACCTGCTACTGGTTGGCGACAGTCTCGGCATGGTGCTCTATGGCCTCGACACGACCGTCGGCGTGACGCTTGAGATGATGATTGCCCATGGGCAAGCGGTGTTACGCGGAGTCACGAGAGCTTGCGTGATCGTCGACATGCCCTTCGGCTCCTATCAGGAGTCCCGGGAGCAGGCCTTCCGCAACGCTGCGCGGATCATGAAGGAAACCGGCTGCGACGGCGTCAAGCTCGAAGGCGGCACCGAAATGGCCGATACGGTCGCGTTTCTGGTGGAGCGCGGCATCCCCGTGCTCGGTCATGTCGGGCTGATGCCGCAGCAGGTCAACACGTCGGGCGGCTACCGTTCCAAGGGCCATGACGATGCAGAAGCCGACAAGGTCCGCCGTGACGCCTCCGCCATCGCGCAGGCAGGTGCCTTTGCGCTGGTCATCGAGGGCACGGTGGAGCCATTGGCACGGGAGATTTCGCAGAGGCTCGCCTGCCCCACCATCGGCATCGGCGCCTCGCCAGCCTGCGATGGCCAGATCCTAGTATCGGATGACATGCTCGGCCTGTTCAACGATTTCAAGCCGCGCTTCGTCAAGCACTATGCCGAACTGGCCAACGTGATCTCAAAAGCCATCGAGACCTATGCGTCCGAGGTAAAGGCGCGGCAGTTTCCGGGGCCGGAGCACACGTTCAAGCCACGCGGTAGGTCCTGAGGGCTCACGTCTCCCTGGCCCGCTCCAGCTGATAAATGCCGTCGTTGAAGCGATCGACCTGTTCGGCCAGCAAGGTCTGGGCGTCCGCCAGGCCGCGATTGTAGAAATGCGTGCCGAGCGTGCCCGCCAGAAAATCGATCAGGCTTTCGACCTCGAACCGGCCAAGCTCCAGCCCGTGCTCTCCCGCCAGGTGGCCCTGGATCCGCGCGACAAGATCGGCAAGCTCTTCCTTGGAGAAGTCAGCCTTGCCGCTTTCGGGTTTTCGCATCGCCTGTTCTCCCTGCTGATTTCGGGCCGCAGATCAACGGATCATGCGGCACATGTCAATCAGGCAGCGTAAGAACCGATCAGGTCCGGCAGGCGCGCCAGATCGGCTTCGCTGGTGACGATTCCGGGTGAAAAGCGCAGAGTCTCGCCGCGATGATCGACAAAGATCTGCTGCGATTTCAGATGGGCCACCAGCACCTTCGCCCGCTCTACGCTCTGAGCCTTCAGCATGACGCTGCCGCCGCGCCGATCCTCCTGCACGGGCGAGGCCAGCACCAGGCCGAGATCGGGCGCCATGGCGATCAATTGACGCGTCAGCCGCAGATTATGGGCACGCAAGACCTCGACGCCGGTGTCGAGCACGAAGTCCAGACCGGGCTGCGAGGCAACCGCCGCCAGCACCGCCGGTGTGCCGTGATCGAAGCGCCGAGCGTCAGGCGCATAAGAGAAGCTGTCGAGCGCCCAGGAAAACGGGTTGGGTTGGCTGAACCAGCCGCGCAGTTCCGGCTCGCACCGATCCAAAAGCGCGGTACGGACATAGAGCATGCCTGCACCTGAGAAGCCGCACAGCCATTTCAAAGAGGAGCCGATCACCACATCGAAATCGCCGACCGCGAAGGGCAGAATGCCAACGCCTTGCGTAATATCGACGACGGTCAAGGCTCTGGTTTCCCGCGCGCGGGCGGCAAGCGCGGAGAGATCGGCGCGCTTCGAAGCCGTCGATGTGACCCAGGTGATCACGGCAAGGCCGACATCCTCGCCCCAATGCTCGAGGTAATCCTCATCCTCGACATAGGCCTGGCCCTGGCGCAGCGGCACCGTGTCGAGCCGAAAGCCGAAGCGCTCCTCAAGGCCCGCGAGCAGGAAGTGTAGGCTCGGAAAACAGTCCTCTGCAATAAGAACACGCTTTCCCCGCAGATATTCTCCGGGCAGCGCGCCGATCAGGCTGGACAGCGCCACAGTGACGTTTTCCACCGTGGTCATTGTGCCCTCGGGCGCTCGGATCAGCCGCTCCCAGCTGCGGATGAACCGGTCTCTGGCGCCAAGCGCTTGCGGCCATTGATTGTCGTCTTCGCGGGACCAGATCTCGGCAAACTGCGCCAGAGCCTGCGCCGTGTCCGCCTGCTTGGCCGGATAGGTGCCGATCGAATGGTAGAGACAATAGCCGCTCATTTGGCGCTCGTCGCGGCCGCTTCAGTCGGCTTGTCATGGATCGCCTCGCGCACGACGCCATAGGACGCGCCCCAGGCATCGGTCATGTCGCATCTGATATCCCAGAGCTCCGGAAAGAAGCGATGCCGCGCACCGGCCTGCAACAGATCGACCGGCCGGCCTTTCAGCGACTTTGAGCCGAGGCCGATCGAGCGATGGATGAGGTAGACATGGTTGGCGCGGAATTTCTGGAACAGCTCGTCGAACTCGATCAACGCTTCAGCCACGACATAGCTGTCGTCGTGGCTGTATTTCTCGTCGTAGATATCGGCAACCGTTAGGCCGCGCCCGTCGAGATAGGAGGCCTTGAACGCGTCCCAGAGATCATAGGGCATGCGCAGCAGCAGCTTGAAGCCCGGCGATTCCTGGCCGCTGCCATTGCCAAGCTGCAGCCGGATCTGCTGGTATTCCTTGGGCGACATGGTTTCGAGCACGTCGAGCTGCGCCGTCATCAGCCGCATCAGCCGATGCACCCGGCCCATCAGGGTGACGATACGGTTGGTATCTGCCTTTTCGAGATAATCAATCACGTCGACCAGCGTATAGGCCATGAGCTTCATCCAGAGCTCTTCCACCTGATGGACGATCTGGAACTGTAGCTCGTCGGCATTGGCGAGGTCGGCCAGCGGCTTTTGACAGGTCAGCAGCTTATCGCAGTTCAGATAGACGCCGTAGTCGAGCATCTGCGGCGTTTCGATCCGGTCGTAATAGGCTTTCTTGTCCATGATCCACTCCGGGTCAGCTGCGCTTTCATTGTGCTTCGAGGATAGCGATGTTTGGGGCGAACATTGTTTTGAGTTGATGGGCAAACTGAGAAATTTGCAGTATTTTGTTCTGCAAGATTTTTAAATGGCGGGACGTTCGTAATGGATCAGCTCGATCGAAAGATCATTCGCGCATTGGAGCGTGATGCGCGCATCTCCTATGCGGCGCTTTCGGAAGAAGTGTCGCTCAGCAAGTCACCTTGCTGGGCAAGGGTAAAGGCAATGGAGGAACAAGGCGTAATCCGCGGCTACCGCACCGAACTGGACCCTGCCCGCCTTGGCTTCGGGCTGGAAGCCTTCGTGCAGGTCTCGATCGATTTCGAACAATCCGAAGCCTTCGAGGCCGCCGTTCGAAACCATCCACTGATCCGCCGCTGTCATGCAACCACAGGCGAAGCCGATTATCTGCTGCATATCCTCGCCAGGGACATGAGCGGGATGGATAAGCTATTGCGGGAGGAAATTTGCCGGCTGCCGGGCGTGAAGCGCTCGATCACCGCCATGGTCACCCGCGAAATCAAGGCGGAGACAGCGCTTGCCGTTGCCGCGCAAGCCATCGGCTCCTGATCCTTTTCTACAAGAAAGTTCGTCCAGGATAGGGCATCAATCCGCTGACGCATCAATGAAAATCGACGCAGAATCAGTTCTATTGATTTGCCCGGTTCTCAATGATGCTCTAATTCAGCCTGCGGCTCGCCATGTCGGGACGATGCCGTTCATGGCCGTGCAATCCTAGGAAAGAACGATGTCGGACTTTATCGATGGCGCGCGGCAAAGCACCGCCATCACGCTCTCCACCCTGCCCTTTGCCGCACTGTTCGGCGCTGTCGCTGCCGCCCATGGCCAAACGATCGCCGAGGCGGTGCTGATGAGTGCGACGATCTTTGCCGGCGCAAGCCAACTCGTCGGTATCGAGCTTTTTGGCCATGACGTACCGGCTTGGCTGATCGTGCTGTCGGTCTTTGCCGTCAATTTTCGCCACATCCTCTATTCGGCAGCCATCGGCCCCTATTTTCGCCGGCTGAATGGCCCGCAAAAAGCTTTCGCCTTCTTCTTCATGACCGATCCGCAATTTGCCGAAACCGTCAAGCATGATGAAAACGGTAAGGCCGTCACCTTCGGCTGGTACATGGGCTTTGCGCTGGCCATCTACATTCCCTGGGTCGGCTTTACCGCCATCGGCGCGATGTTTTCCAGCCTGATCGGCGACCCGAAATCGGTCGGCCTAGACGTGCTTTTGCCGGTCTATTTCATGGCCAGCGTGCTGAGCTTTCGCAAGCGTCCCAATTTTCTCGTCGTCGTTGGCGTCAGCGCCGTGGCATCCGTGATCGCCATGCAGACCGTTGGCTCCCCCTGGCATGTGAGCCTCGGCGCGCTCGCCGGCATCATTACCGCCGCCCTGCTACCGCCACCAAAAACGCCGGACGAGGAGAATGCCTCGACCACTCCTGAACCTGTAGCGGAGGCCGCTCGGTGATGAACATCGACCCCACGATGATGGCGATCATTCTCGCCGCTGCCGTCGCCACCTATCTCACCCGCGCCGGCGGCTATCTCGTCATCAGCCGCTTCAAGGCCCTGCCGCCGCGTGTCGATGCGGCGCTGAACGCCGTTCCGGCCGCCGTGCTGACCACCCTCGTCGCCCCGGCTTTCTATGCTGGAGGTCCGGAAGTGAAAATTGCCATGGTTATCGGCCTTCTCGCCGGCCTGCGTTTTTCGCTGATCCCGATGCTGCTCTGCGGCTGGGGCGCCGCCATAGTGCTGCGGCATATGATCTGAGGTTACAACCTCCCGTCGCACAGCCATTGACGCGACACAGCGACAGCAAAACGCATCCTTGCCGTTGCTGTAGCTGCCATGTCCACCGCCAAAGCGACCCATAAAATCACGATAACTTATTCAGCTATATTTAATATAAAAAACCTATGGTAGAATACTATCGACGCAGCCGCTTGCCTTGCTGATTCTCGCCTACCTGGCACATTCCCGGACATTCGATAGGGAGAAGCCGGGTTTGGTGCCGATGTCTCCCGGCGGCAAGGCTCGCGGTAGCATGGGGCAAAGAGCAGATCGCATCGATAAGGGGGTTTTCGTCATGGTTCAAAATCGTCAACGGCTGGAACTTATCGCTGGAGGCAAGGACGCCGCTCCTTCCATCAATCCGATCCATCAGATTGCCGAGGATCTGCAAAAGCTGATCAAAGCCTCGGAAGCCGCCCGTTGCGAAATGCTGAGCTACTTGCTCGATGTCGCCCTGGACGAGGCGCTACGCGAAAGCCAGGAAAGAGAGCGGTAATCCGCTCTCCTCCCGTCCTTATCAATTTTAACGCGTCAGCGGTTCTGTTGCCCGGACGAGCCAGTTTCGGGCATCATCATTGTCCAGCAGAGGCAGCAGTTGCTCGCGGGTGCGGGCGTGGTAGGCATCCAGCCAGCGCAGTTCCTCGCGGGTCAGCATGTCCTCGACGATCAGATAGCGATCAATAGGCACGAAGGTCAGCGTCTCGAAGCTCATCATCTCCATGTCGCCACCCTCGACCGGCTCGAGGTCCCTGACATAGACCAGGTTCTCGATGCGGATGCCGAAATGGCCCGGGCGATAATAGCCCGGCTCGTTGGAGAGGATCATGCCCGGCAACAATTCTTGAGTGGAAAGCCGGGAAATCCGCTGCGGCCCTTCATGCACTGACAGGAACGAGCCGACGCCATGGCCGGTGCCATGGGCGAAATCCGCACCAGCCTTCCACAGATTGATGCGGGCCAGCGGATCGAGATCGCAGCCGCGCGTGCCCTTGGGAAACCGCGCCGTGCTGATCGCAATCATGCCCTTCAGCACAAGGGTAAAGAACCGCTTCTGCTCGTCCGACACCGCGCCGACGGCCAGAGTGCGGGTGATATCGGTGGTACCGTTGACATATTGCGCACCAGAATCGACCAGGAACATTTCCCCGGCCTTGATCGGCCGGTCGCTATCGGTTGTTACCCGGTAGTGCATGATCGCCGCGTGCTCGCCGGCCCCGGCAATCGTATCGAAGGAAATATCCTTCAACGGATTCTGCATCCGCTCGCCGACCTTGGCGCGGGCAGCTTCCAGCGCCTGCGTCGCGCCAATCTCGGTGATCGAACCGGCGGGCTGCCGGTCGAGCCAACTCAGAAATTCCACAACGGCAACGCCATCCTGCACATGGGCGACAGCAGACCCGTTCAACTCCACCAGGTTCTTCACGGCACGACCAAGTTTGGCCGGATCTGACCCATCGACCATCTTGCCACCCTGGCTGACGATCAGCAGCGCAAGCGCCGCCGGCGCCAGTTCCGGGTCCATCATGATGCGGGCACCGGTTCCGGCAAGTTGAGCCAACCGGCCGGCAAATTCCCTCGGGTCACGGCGGGTGACGAGCGGCTCGAGATAGGCTTCGACTTCAAGGCTGGTCTTGCGCCGGTCGAGAAACAGGTCGGCCTTGCCATCGGCATGAATGATCGCCCGCGACAGCGGATGCGGCGTGTGCGGCACATCGCTGCCGCGGATGTTGAAGATCCAAGCCACCGAAGACGGATCGGTGATCACGACGGCGGCAAGCTCCTTGGCGGCAAGATCGGCGGCAATCGTCGCGATCTTTTCAGCTGCCTCGACGCCCGCAGCCGAGATCGGCTGGATGGAGACTGTACCGAGCGGCTCGGCGGGCCGATCCGCCCAGACCGTGTCGAGCGGATTTTCCGGCACGAGCACCAGCGTTCCGCCGATTTCGGCAAGCGCCTTTTCCAGCCGCGACACCTGCGAGACCGTATGCATCCAGGGATCGATGCCGAGCTTGAACCCCTTCGGCGCATGGGCCGGGATCCACTTTGCCGGTGGCTCACCGACGAGATCGCCGGGCGTGAACACATCGAGATCCACCTGCTGGCGCACCTGCGTTACATAGCGACCGTCGACAAACACCACCGCCTGGCTCTGCGTAACCAGCACTTCACCGGCAGACCCGGTAAAGCCTGTCAGCCAGGACAGCCGCTCGGCCGAAGCCGGCACGTATTCACCCTGGTATTCATCAGCGCGCGGCACGAGAAAACCGTCGATACCGAGGATCGAGAACTGGCCGCGCAGGGCTTCGACCCGCTCCCGACCCAATTGCGGCGTGGATGTGACTTCAAACGATTGCAACATAAATTCTGTCCGACACTGCCAAAACTGCTGGTACCCTATAACAGCCGCGCATAAATGCCACCCCTGCCCGGCCGTTGCCCCGCGTTTTCGAACGAGCACTCTGTCCTGCGGCAAATATGACGGTTTTTTGACCACCATGCGCCAATCTGCCGACAAATCAATGCGTCCAGCGCATGGCTCCCATGTAGGGAAACCGCTGTCGCAAATCGAATGAACCGATTAGAAGCACCGCAACGCAACATAATTCGAACCCGAAGAGAATTCCGATGACCAGCCCAATTCGCACCTCTGCTCCGACCCGCGCTATGCCGCTCGGCCGTCAGATTGGCCGTAACGGACTGACGGGTGCCTCTTCGCTTTCGCGTGATATCCTGGCCGGCGAAACCCGGACCGGCACTGTCCGTAACGGCTCGGTTCGCGCCGCGATCTAATTCAACTAGACAGTCTTGCAGCACATCCAACGCCGGTTCGGCGGACGCTAGCTGCTGGTCTGTCATACTAGCCCGGTTACGGGACCCGCTTGAGCCTCTCCTCCCAGGGTTCGCGGGTTTGATCAGGGAGACCTGATCGAAAAAGGCGGCATGGCGGTGCCGCCTTTTTTATTGCCTGCATTTCGCAGCATTGCTGCAAAGCAGGCGCCACATCCATTATTTCTGCTCGAAAGCATCCGCAAAATGCAGTTCGCCCACAGGCGGCGCCCCTGTAAACACGATTCTCTGAACCAAGCGTGTGGCAAGGCTCCCGTAGGTCAAGCGACCGTCGCTTTCAAAGCCGTAGCGGCTGTAAATCGTAGGATTGCCGATCAAGACCACGCCTTTTGCGCCCGCCTGTCGCAGGGCATCGAGCCCGGTCTGCACCAGCGCTCGGCCGATGCCCACCCTTTGCCTGATCGGCTCGACGGAAATTGGCCCGAGGCCGAACCAGCCCTCTTCCATCGTCTCGCCTATCGTGACTGACGAAAAGGCGACATGGCCGACAACAGTGCCTTCCTCTTCTGCGACAAGCGACAAGGCAAGCCTCCCGGTCTGGCGCAAAGCCTTGATAATCGTCGCTTCCGTGCCGCTACTGAAGGCCATCGGCGCGAAAGCCCGTTCGGTTAGCGTATCGATCGCCGCCACATCGGATGGCTGCTCCTTGCGGATCATCATCGTGATATCCTGATTGCGATCACCGACGCCGGGTTCTGACGTTTCGATGCCATGCATCCAGGGCACTGCTGCACCGCACGCGTCAAGGCAGGCCTATCACTGCAGATGGATCGTCACCCAGCCATTGCGCCAGAGCGTGCGGACATGCTTGAGACCGGCGCCGTTATAGGCGGCGATGACTTTCCAGCGTTGTGAGGCGAGAATGCCTGACAGGATCACCGAGCCACCGGGGGCGAGATGATTGACCAGTTGCGGCGCCATCTTCATCAACGGCCGGGCGAGAATATTGGCAATGATGAGATCGAAAGGACCGTATTCGGCAAAGGCGGTGGAGTGAAAGCCCGGCGCCGTGCGCCATTCGATGCCAGCGGGCACACCGTTTCGACGGCCATTGTCACGCGCGACCCGCACCGCAACTGGATCGATATCGGTGGCGAGAACCGGCACGTTGACGAGCTTGCGCACGGCAATGGCCAATACGCCGCTGCCGGTGCCAAGATCGAGCGCATTGCGCGGCTGCTTCGCCCGCACGACGCTGTCAATCATCTCAAGGCAGCCGGCGGTAGTGCCGTGATGGCCGGTACCGAAGGCCTGGCCGGCGTCGATTTCGATGGCAAGATCGTGGGGACGCACCTTGTCGCGGTCGTGGGAGCCGTGCACCAGGAACCGCCCTGCCCGAACCGGCGTGAGGCCTTCGAGCGACTTGGCGATCCAGTCGATGTCGGGGATGATTTCGCGTTCGATGGCAAGATCGGGATAGTCCTCGGCGATGGCGCGCGCCACCCGAGCCCGGATCTCGTCTTCCTCATAAAGCATCAGATAGACCGAGGCCTGCCAGATATCGTTCTTCTCGTCCACCTCAGTGGTCGCGATGGCATAGTCCTCTTCCCCGAATTCAAAACTCAAGAGGTCGAGGATATGATTGGCCTGCACTTCGGTCGTGGTGGTGAAAAGACGAACTTCGCTCACGGTCGATCTTCCTGATGGGGCGGCCCGGCGCTGCTAATGGGCGGCCAGGCACGGGCGGTTTTGCCGTTTCCGGTACAATGCCTGACCCGCCGTTGCAATGCCAAACCGGCCAATCAGACGGCGGCACTGCTTAGCCCTTCATCAGCTTCTGCAGCTTTTGCACCGCCGTATCGGGGCTTTCGCCATAGGCGATCGTTCCCTTGAACCGGCCATCGGCATCCAAAAGGAAAACGGACGCCGTATGATCCATCGTGTAATCGCCACCCGGATTCTTCTCGTCAACAGGCACTTTCTTGGCGTAAACGCGAAAGCCCTTGACCATATCCATGACCTTGTCGGGCTGACCGCCGATGCCGATGATCCGGTCGGAGACATTGGAGACATAGGTGTTGAGCATTTCAGGCGTATCACGCTCAGGATCGACGGTGACGAAATAGGCGTTGAGATGGCCTCCGTCAGGATCGACCTTCTTCAACCAGGCATCGAGTTCGAACAGCGTTGTCGGGCAGACCTCCGGACAATGGGTGAAGCCGAAAAACACCGCGCTCGGCTTGCCGCGCAGCGCCTGCTCGCTGACGGGCTTGCCGTGCTGATCGACAAGCTGGAATGGCACGCCATAGGCTGCCTCGCCAATAATCTGCTTCGATTGGCCGATTTCCATCGAGAGGTAACCGAGAATACCGGCCATACCTGCAACCAGCACCCAAAGCCCGATCCGCAGTTTCTTCATCGTCGTTCTACGTCCTGCAATTCCCGGCGTCCAAGCGCTGCAGCCATATGGCCACCTCAGACATGCCGCTCCACGCGTCTATCCTTACAAGCCGTCGGACCGGCAAGGCAAATCAAACAAGCGGCAATCGAGCAGAATGACCGGGACATAGTGTCGCTCGCCGGCTTGCTGCAAAACACCCTGTTATGTCTTCTGCGTGAAGCAGCACGGGTCCTTATCTGCAATCTCACATAGTATTAGTGAATACTTAATATTAATAAGCCACAGTCTGCGGACATGTCGGCCATGCGCCGTCAGGACATGACGTCCTCGGAGGACTGACTAAAGCCTTGCCATCCGAATGATGGGCGCCGGGCGCAGTCAGGATTGTCAGTCACGCAGGACGCGTTCATCACGGCGCTCATGCCCGTTACTCCGCACATCATGTTGCAGAATCCGACCGGTCAGAGCGACCGGTCCACTCAATTGAGCCATTGCGGGGATGTTCATGAGCGATGTAATTTCCGGCCGAGGCCTTTCCGTCGGACAGCGCCTGATGACCTTGGGAGGCGCAGCCATATGCGCCATCGCGGCCATGCTGGCCGTCGGCTATTACAAGAGCAGCCAACTCGACATTTCGCTCAACCGGGCAATCGAGCTGAAGAATCGGTTGGAAACGGTAAATGAGATGCGGCTGGCCAATGGCGCCATCACCCTCGCCGCCATGGACACCATCATCGACCGTGACGAAGGCAAGGTCCAGCCGGATCGCCAGAAGATTTTCGAGGACAATGGCAATACGCTGGCCGATGGGGCAGCCACCGTAAAGAAGGTCGCCGAAGATGTCGGCATGACCTCCAGCGTTACAAGTTTCGACGCCGATGTCGCCAAGATCCGTCAGGAAACCGCTGTGGAGTTGAAGCGCCTGGTTGAAACCAAGGCGCCTGAAGAAGACTATGCGCGGATCGACGACGTCATTGACGGCGCCGGCGGCAAGCTCAACGATGCACTGTCCAACCTCTCCGAAGCCGCGGGCAAACTAGTCGAGCAGCGCGTTGCCGAGGCGACAGCCGCTTCCAAAAGCTCGATGACCATGCAGATCACCATTGGCCTGATCGCCTTTTTCATCGTGCTTGGCCTGCAGATGGTCCACGCCCGCTCGGTCGTATCGGGCATTCGCGGCGTGCGCACCAACCTCAAGGACATCATCGAGGGCAATTACGACAGCGAGATCACCGGCCTGACGCGCGGCGACGAAATCGGCGATATCGCCCGGTCCGCCAATATCTTCCGCCAGGCCGTCATCGACAAACGGACCCTCGAATCCGAGGCCGAAGACAGCCGAAAGAGCCGCGAGGCCGAACTGCGCGAGCGCGAGGCGACTGCCGCCGCCGAACGCGACCGGATGAAGGCTGCCGTTGACGCCCTTGGTCGGGGCCTCAACCGGCTTGCCGAGGGGGATTTGCAGGCCGTGGTCGAGGAATCCTTCCCGCAGGAAATCGAGCGCCTTCGTGCCGACTTCAACCTGGTGACCACCCATCTGCGCAATGTCATGGGCGAAATTTCCGTCAATTCCAGTTCAATCCAGGCCAACGCTAACCAGATGCGCGCCGCCGCCGACGACCTGGCGCGACGCACCGAACAGCAGGCCGCCTCGCTGGAAGAGACCTCGGCAGCACTCGCCGAAATTACCGAGACGGTTCGCACCAGCACCCAGCGGGCCGAAGACGCCAGCCATATGGTCGACAATGCCAAGACCTATGCAGAACAGTCGGGCACCGTGGTGTCCGATGCCATGGCCGCGATGGAGCGCATTGAAAGCGCCACCGGTGAAATCGGCAAGATCATCAATGTCGTCGACGAAATCGCCTTCCAGACAAACCTTCTTGCCTTGAACGCTGGTGTCGAGGCGGCCCGGGCTGGTGAAGCCGGCAAGGGCTTTGCCGTCGTCGCGCAGGAAGTGCGCGCGCTGGCCGGTCGCGCCGCAGATGCGGCACGTACGATCAAGGACCTCGTCACCAAATCCAGCGTCGAAGTGAAGACCGGGGTCGAGCTTGTGACCGCCACCGGTGAGGCTTTGCATAAAATAGGTGAAGATGTGCTTCGAATTAACGACCACGTTAAGTCGATCGTAACCTCGGCGCGCGAACAATCAGTTGGTCTGAGTGAAATCAATTCCGCCGTCGGACAAATGGATCAGGTTACCCAGCAGAATGCCGCAATGGTCGAGCAGACGAATGCGGCAAGTCATACGCTCGCCAGCGACGCGGACAGTCTCGGACAGCTTGTCGGACAGTTCAAGATTGGTGGCAATGCAGTGCGGGCCGGGTCCAGTCAGACGCATGCGACAGTACACAAGCCTGCACCGGCCAGCCCGGTAACGGCTCCGAAACCCTCTCCCGCACGCCAGCTCATGGGCAAGGTCGCGGGGGCTTTCAGCAAAGGCGGCGGCGCCTCGGCAGCCCGAGCAACGGCACCGAACGCCGCAGCGTCAACCGATCAATGGGAAGAGTTCTAACATGTCCAATGCCATCAAGCAGTCCGGAGCATACCTCGAAATCGTTTCCTTCCACTTGGGCGACCAAGAATTTTGTATCGACATCATGGCGATCCGCGAAATTCGCGGCTGGGCGCCAGTCACGCCGATGCCGCACACGCCGCCTTACGTGCTGGGCCTGATCAACCTGCGCGGCGCAGTCATCCCCGTTATCGACATGGCTTGCCGCCTGGGCATGTCCATGACCGAGCCTTCCGAGCGGTCTGCGATCATCGTCACCGATATCGCCGGCAAGCTGGTTGGCCTGCTGGTCGAACAGGTCTCCGACATGATGACCATTCGCGGTGAAGACCTGCAGCCGGCACCGGAAATCATTCCGGAAATGCAGCGCGCCTTCTGCCGCGGCATCGTGGCACTCGAAAAGTCCATGGTCTGCTTCCTCAACCTCGACACTGTCATCGCCGACGAGCTGGCCAACGCCGCCTGATCGGCAACGCCAGCAGCTGTCGCATCGTGATAGACATGATGACCACCGGTTCGGACGTGATGGCGCCGAACCGGTGGCTTCTTGCGTCTTGTGAACGGCATTGCCCAGCTGGCCGGGAATGTGGCCCGTAAAAGCTGCAAAAGATCATCGGCAGCCCCTGACATCGCCCGGCGGTTATCCTATATAAACATCAAAACACGGCTTCTGAACGCATCGATCAAGCGCATGTTCAAAACGCCGCTACAGGCGGCAGAGACAATAGCGGCGCGCCGCGAGGATGGCCGTGTTTCAGCGGGGTTTTCGGGATGGCTAAGGCGCTATCGAGAACGCCGATATGAAGACAAAAATCTGTCAGGGAAGAGTGGAAACCAGTTTTCCCGACCAGACGAAAATAAAGAAGTCCGGAGTTGTCTGGTCCAATCAGAACCTGAGACGCTCTGGAACTCATGCCGCTGCGAGATGGCGGTGGTGAACAGGAGAATGATGATGAAAATGCAGATTTCGGTACTGCTGGCTGCAACAATGCTAGCGCTTTCCCTACCGGCCGCCGGCAATGCCACGGCCCTGCCGGAGATCCTGTTCGGCAAGCGCTATAATGACGGCGTCTCGGTCGAGCAGGTCTCGCAGCATCCGCCCGGCCATGGCAGCGATCTGCCGGTATCGGTGAAATATGCTCTTCGCCCGGCAATCCAGGCGGCGCAGGCCGAAGTCAATGCCGATCCGAAGTTGCGCGAGGCACTACAGGCGCGCGGCCTTCGGGTGAAGAACGTTATCAAGGTGGAAACAGCTGCCAATGGCGGCAAGATCATCTGGGTCAAGTAACCCAGTTCACTTAGACCTTTGGTGAGAGACCTGTCCGCCCTGAAGAGCGGACAGGTCTTTTGCTTTTGGAAAACTGCCCCGGTGGCATAAGGGCGGTTTTCACTCTCTCGGTCCCACGATCCCCAGGAGCAGAGATCGCCCGGCACGGAGACAGGCGGGCGGGCCGCCGGTCGTGCTGGAATTAACCATCTAACCTCTTGGTCCCCCAACGCCCCCACGCCGCGGCAATCTGCACCATGACGTTGCGGCACGGAAGCCGTGACGAGATCAAATATGGCGACAAATAATCTAAAAGCTGACCTTTTTTGGTATCAGGACACCACAAATATCGCCTTACGGCTTTCCCTTCGTCCAGTTGACGCTCTGGTTGAACAGAGGCACCGTCGAAATTGCCATTTTAGCGGAGCCATCAACGACCTGGCGGGAGTGGATCAGGTAGACGAGCGTATCGTTTTCCTTATCGTAGATGCGGTTGACCACCAGTGACTTCCAGATCAACGACTGCCCCTGACGGAACACTTCCTCGCCGCCCTTTGACAAGTTGATGTCGCCGATCTCGATCGCCCCTGTCTGGCGGCAGGCGATAGAGCTGTTAGACGGGTTTTCGAACCAATTACCCTTATGCAATCTATCGATGAGCGAGCGGTCGAAATAGGTGACATGACAAGTCACACCCTTGACGCCTGGGTCCGGAAAAGCCTCGACCACGATATCGTTGCCGACCCAGTCGACCCCGACTTTGCCGACGACACCGGCCACGGCAGGCACCGACAGCAGAACGGCACCGGCGACAGCTGCCCAAAATCCACGTCTCTTCAACATTCTTCCCTCCAGCATCACAGTCGACAAGACATATGGCTTGCCGCACCGGTTACAAGAGCAGGAGGCTTACACCGCGACGGAGACGGGAATAGCGGGTTTGGCTTTACCCGGCCTGCGGAATGAGCAGGACTGGTAGCCGCCCGGAAACAACCGACCGATCGAAAGGTCGAGCAGAGCCGCAAGCTCCTCAACACTCTCGGCCTGCTTGTGCTCCAGCATGGCGATCACCGCCCGGGCGCAGATATCGGCATCCTCGGCGGCATTGTGATGACGGAAGCTGAGGCCGAGATAATTGGCCAGCACATTCAACCGATGCGATGGCAGATGCGGCCAGGCCTTCTGCGCCAGCTTGACGCTACAGGCGTAGGAAAAGCTCGGATAGAGCTGCTGGTAAAGGTCGGCCGAGGCACGCCAGACCGAAAAGTCGAAGGCGGCATTGTGGGCAATCATCATCGCGCCGGCAAAATCGTCGGCAAATTCATCCATCACTTCAGGAAATTCACCGGCATCCTCGACATCTTCAGGACGGATGCCGTGAATGGCAATGTTGAAGGAGGAAAATCGCATCGTCTTCGGCCGGATCAACCGTTCCTCGACCCGCACGACCCGTCCGCCCTCGATGAAGGCCAGTCCAACGGAGCAGGCACTGCCGCGCTCTTCATTGGCGGTCTCGAAGTCTACGGCAATAATTCTGGGCGCAAGTGCTGACATTGATCCGGCATAAGCCGTTGACGTGATTCGGGCAATCCGGGCACCGGCAGACCACGGCCTCTGCCGCGGCAAATGAACTAAAAGACAAAGCGTCCCAGCGTCGACCAGACACTGAGACGCTCCAGGGCGTCGCTCTTACCTGGCCCGCGCGAGCCGACCCCCTACCCCTACAAAAACGCGCGCTACTCAGGCGGCCCGGTTCCGGCCCCCTGCGGATTGCCCGATCCTGACATCGGCGAGCAGGAAGCGGTCCACCAGGCTCTTCAGACCCTCGGCACCGTCGCTCATCACATGCGCAACGTCGCTGCAGGCTTTGGAAAGATCGGCATTCTGCTGAGTCATATGGTCCATCTGACCAACCATCTCGGTCATATCCTTGAGGCTTGCCGACTGCGCCGCCGAACTATCGGCGATCGCTTCGATGCCTGCGGCAATACCGGTCATTCGGTTTTGAATCTCGCCTAGCGAATCGCCGGTGCGACGCACCAGGTCGACACCCTGTGTCACTTCCTGATTGGAGGTCGAGATCAGGCTTTCGATTTCCTTGGCGGCATTGGCCGAACGCTGCGCAAGATCGCGCACTTCCTGAGCAACCACCGCGAAGCCCTTGCCCGCTTCACCAGCACGCGCCGCCTCTACGCCGGCATTCAGCGCCAGGAGATTGGTCTGGAAGGCGATCTCGTCGATCACCCCGGTAATGGAAGCGATCTTGCCGGAAGCGTCTTCGATGCGCGACATCGCTGCCACCGCCTGCTGCACTACTGAAGCCGAACGCTCGACCACACCGCGCACTTCCATCGTCTGCCCCTTGGTTTCGGCGCTGCGCGAGGAATTGACATCGACATTGCCACTGATCTGATTGATGGCCACAGCCGCCTGTTTCAGAGCAACGGCCTGGCTTTCCGTGCGCTCGGCAATCGACGTGACCTGACCATAGAGATCGGCGGCACTGCCTTTGACCTGCTCCACCTTAGTCATGATGTCGGCCATGGTCGCCTGAAACAGGCCGAGCGATTTGTTGAGATTGAGACGCAACGGCTCGAAATCCGCAGCAAAGGGATGGTCCAGGGTCATGCGCAGGTCGAATTGCGCAAGCCGGTCGAGCGCCGCACCGAGGTCGCCCACGACCTGCTGAAGAGCCGCGGCCTGGGCCGCCTGCTGGGCCAATCGCTGAGCGCCCTGCTGCATTTCAATTTCGTCGCGGCTGCGTTCTGCCTCGCGCATCCGCCGCCGCTCGATCGCCGCTTCGCGCAGCACCGCGCCGGCCTTTGCCATCTTGCCAACTTCGTCATGGCGATTGAGGAAAGGAACCGTCAGATCGAAATTGCCTTCCGCAAGTCCGGTCATAAAGCGCTGAAAATCCTGCATGGGGCCGATGGCGGAGCGGCGGAAGCCATAAAGCCCGACGCAGAGGATGAGAGCGGAAACCCCGGCTGCCGCAACCGCAAAACCTTGCAGAATGGCTGATGTCGAGGCGGCTGCTGTTTCGATTGAGTGAAGATCCTCATTAGAGGCCGCAACCAGCTTTTCGACGGCGGCCTTCTGGGCGAGGTAAAGATCACGCAGGCGTGTCAGGCTCTTTTCGCTATCCGCGCTACGCCCCGCCTTAAGCGCTGGCAGCAATACTGTTTCCACTTCCTGCCAGAAGATGGCGCTGGCCGGCTCCACCCCGTCCCTCAGCAGATGATCGAGTTTCGACGGCAGTTCGACGCCATGCCAGAAGGCAATCCTCTCATTGAAGCTGCGACGCAGTCGCGCCAGTTCTTCGGCATTGGCCTGAAGCCGCGCCGGCTCCGAACCCGCGTCCGTGGCGGCAACGTAAGCCTCGATCACAAACAGCGGCGGCGGCAGAATATCGGCAATTACGTCCTTGGCGTAGACGATCCGCTCATAAACCGGCCCGTTTACCTTCAGCCGCGTCAGGGCATAGAACATGATGCCACTCGACAGGACCAACCCGACGAACAAACTTGCCCCGAATAAGGCGAGGCTTCTAGAAAGGCTCAGTTTGCCCATGCCGCAATACTCCTTAACCATCACATGAGTGCGCCTGCCGTATCAATGACGCCGCAATCTGCGCGCCAACTGAAGAGGACAGCCCCGGAAACTCAATGAGTGTTCGCTGATATTAATTTAAATAATACTAAAAAATAAGTATTTCAGATTGCAATTTCCGGAATATCGCGTCGCCACGCTGCATTGCAGCATCACACTTGACTTCGGCCCGATCCTCGGGAAAACTTACGCACATGATCGCACTTTGCTCGACCCATCTCATGACCACCGTCACCACCGTTCCGCAGGGAACGTGGGGCTTTGGTCGTGTCGTCGTGAACTAGACGCGATCATCCCTGCAAACCCTGCCATGAAGAGCAGGGTTTGAACGCACCGCTGCTCTCTTGACTGATAAGGAGAACAGCCATGCCTGATAAACCCGCCCCGTCCATCGCAGCCGCCAGCCCTGTTGCCGCCAATGCCCGCTGGCCTGATGGGCTCGTCATCCGCGCCCAGCATCCCGACGATGCCGCCGATATTGCCGCTCTTCAAAGCCTGCCGGGCGTGCGCGCCGGAACGTTGCGGCCGCCCTACCCTGTTGAAGCCAATGTGCGAAAATATATCGAGGACCGCCAGTCCCAGGGCATGTCGCTTGTGGCCATCATGGATGGGCGAGTGGTCGGCAATGCCGGGTTGACCCAGGCGATTGGCCGCCGCAGCCACGCGGGCAGCCTCGGCATTGCCGTTCACGACGCCTATCACGGCCGTGGTATCGGTCGGGCGCTGATTGGCGAGCTTGTGGCAATCGCCGACGACTGGCTGAACATCGTCAGGCTTGAACTGACGGTATTTGTCGACAATGCCGCGGCCATCGCGCTTTACGAGAGCTTCGGCTTTACCGTCGAAGGCACGCATCGCGCCTTTGCACTACGCGCCGGCGCCTTTGTCGACGCCTACGCCATGGCGCGCGTCAGTGCTCTGAGCACGCGTTCATGCCAGGCAGAAGGGACTTCCTAAGGACCGGGCAAAGAAGAGACAGCCCGGTCCTTTCACCTTGTTGGGCGCTTTTTGAGGTTCACCCCTGTACTTTCCGAGGTTTGGAGGGTAGGAACAGCCCAAACATGCCCGCAATCGGCGGGCGTTGCGCTTTGTGCGCGACCCGATGATAGACATTTTCGAGAGATGACCCCATGACTGATTATGACGGCATCGTCCCGGCGATTGCCGAGGCCTTGCGCAAACGTGGCTATGCCACCCTCACCCCGGTCCAGCAGGCGATGATCGATAGCGATCTCGAAGGCCGGGATGCGCTGGTTTCGGCTCAGACAGGTTCCGGCAAGACAGTGGCCTTTGGTCTCGCACTTGCACCGACCCTGCTCGGAAGCGAGAATCGTTTCGACCGCGCCGTCAAGCCTTTGGCGCTGTGCATCGCCCCGACCCGCGAACTGGCCTTGCAGGTGCAGCGTGAGCTAGAATGGCTCTATGAAAACACCGGCGCGATATTCGCCACCTGCGTCGGCGGCATGGATATCAGAAACGAGCGCCGGGCGCTGGAACGCGGCGCGCATATCGTCGTTGGCACCCCGGGCCGCTTGCGCGACCATATTACCCGCCGCGCCCTCGACCTTTCGGGCCTTCGCGCCGTCGTCATGGACGAAGCCGATGAAATGCTGGATCTCGGCTTCCGCGAAGACCTGGAATTCATCCTGAAGGAATCGCCGGACGAGCGTCGCACGCTGATGTTCTCGGCCACTGTGCCGCGCTCCATCGCCGATCTCGCCCGCAGCTATCAGCGCAATGCCAAGCGCATCGAGACCGTGTCGGAACAGAAGCAGCATGTCGATATCGAATATCGCGCCATGTTGACCGTACCGGCCGACAAGGAAAATTCGATCATCAACGCGCTGCGCTACTACGAAGCGCGCAATGCTATCGTGTTCTGCTCGACCCGCGCCAACGTCAATCACCTGACCGCCCGCCTGCACAATCGCGGCTTCTCGGTCGTGGCGCTCTCAGGCGAGTTGTCGCAAAGCGAGCGTACCCATGCGCTTCAGGCCATGCGTGACGGCCGCGCCCGTGTCTGCGTGGCCACCGACGTTGCGGCCCGAGGCATCGACCTGCCCGGCCTGGAACTGGTTATCCATGCCGATCTGCCGACCAATTCCGAAACCCTGCTGCACCGCTCAGGCCGCACCGGGCGCGCCGGCAACAAGGGCGTTTCAGCCCTGATCGTGCCGATGAGCCAGCGCCGCAAGGCAGAACGCATTCTCGGCGGCGCCAATGTTCAGGCTGCCTGGGTCAAGCCTCCGTCTGCCGACGAAGTTATCGCCCGCGACGACGAGCGGCTGCTGGCCGATCCTGTTTTCAGCGAGACCATCACCGAGGAAGAAGGCGCGACTATTGCCCGGTTGCTTGAGGCACACGGCGCCGAAAAGATTGCCGCCGCCTATCTGCGCGCCTATCGCAGCACCCGCTCGGCCCCTGAAGACCTGATGGATGTGAAAATCCAGCCGGAGCGCCCCCGCCGCGAAAACGACGACTTCCAGCCCAACACGCCGCCGCGCCCGCGCAGCGAATTCGGCCCCAGCGTCTGGTTTTCGCTGTCGGTCGGCCGCCGGCAGAGCGCCGAGCCGCGCTGGCTGATCCCGATGCTTTGCCGCAACGGCAACATCACCAAGAATGAAATTGGCGCTATCAAGATGCAGCCGGAAGAGACTTTCGTGGAAATCGCGCAAGCCAATCTCGACCAGTTCCTGACAGCGCTTGGCCCCAACAAGACGCTGGAACGCGGCATTGTCGTCAAGCAATTGCCCGGCATGCCCGATTTCAATGCCCCGCCAAAGGAACGCGCTGCGCGCCCACCGCGCGACGACAGCGACTTTGCCGAACGCAAGCCGCGCGCCGCCTATGGCGACAAGAAGCCCTATGCCGCCAAGAGCGAAGCCCCGGAACGCCGCGTCTACAAGGACGACATGGCCAAGGCCGATGCCGACGTCTGGGGTGATTCCAAGCCAGCCTCGTCCAAGAAAAAGTCCAATGCTTCGGGCGACAGCAAAAGCTGGGACAAGCCTAAGACAGACTGGTCTGGCAAGCCGAAGGGCGACAAGCCCGCCTATGCCGGCAAAAGCGGCAAGCCATCTTATGGCGACAAGCCGAAGGCCAAGTTCGACGGTCCGGCCGGCGCCAAGAAGAAGAGCTTCAAACCGAAGGGCTGAGGTGAGAATTCAAAGCCCGGGCACGCGAAAGCATGTCCGGGCTTTTTCTATTACCGCGAACAGAACTGGCCGCCCCGTCAATCGCTCCGCCTCAACGTAATGCGCGTCAGCTCCGACGGCTTGCCGAGCCGCAGGGCAAAGCCCGGCCAGAGGGCGGTGCCGTTGTTGACATAAAGCTGCATGGCGCCGACCTGATAAAGGCCAGAGACGAAGCCGTTGTTGGCACGGGCAAACAACCGGTCGAAGCCGACGATCATTCCACCATGGGTATGGCCTGAGAGCTGCAGGGCGACACCCGCGGCGGCCGATCTTTCAGCCTGCATCGGCTGGTGATCGAGGAGAATGATCGGCGCATCGGCGGGCGCATTCCTGATGGCAAGAGGCAGATCCGACACGGGAGAGCCTGCCCGGGCGGCGGAAAGATCGTTGACCCCGGCCAAGGTCAGCCGCTGACCTTGGCGCTCGATCACGACATGGGCGTTTTCGAGCATCGTCAGCCCAAGTCCCTTGAAGTGAGCCATCCAGGCGCCCTGATCGAAGAAATATTCGTGATTGCCGGGAATGGCATAGACACCATCACGCGCCCTGAGCTTCGCCAGCGGCTCGACATCTGCACGGCGATGATCGAGATCGCCATCGATGAGGTCACCGCTAATCACGATCATGTCGGCGTCAAGTTCGTTTGCCTTGGAGATGACAGCCGCGGCCCACGGTGCCGGAAACAAGCGGCTGATATGCAGATCGGTCAGTTGGATGAGCTGATAACCGTCAAAAGCCGGCGGCAGCCTGGGAATGGCAATCTCTATGTCCTTTAAGGGCGGCACGCGAATGGCCTGCCCGACACCGATGGCAGACAGCGCAAGCGCAACGCCTCCAATGATATAACGCAGGACCGGAGGCACCAGCGGAAAATGGCCCTTCACCGCCATAAGCATAAGGGAGACCAGATCGAGAGCAATTTGAAACAGAGCCAGAAGGAAGAGTGCCCCGAGCAGAAAATTAAACGCAATGATCGCCGGCCTGGGCAATTCGGGCGAGAAGACAGAGCCGGAGCTGATCCGGCTGATCAAATGATACTGAGAGGCGAGCAGGAGAATGATCGCCACAATCGTTTTCACGGACCATAGCCACGGCAAGGGCTCGATGAAGCGCACAAGCACAATCAACCACGGAAGACCGAAAATTACATGAAACATCAATTACATCCTTGACCTGTTCCCCTGCATACGGGCCGCATCCGACAATGGATCACTGCCGAAAACCACAAAGATGCCAGTTCATGGACATCGGCAGGAGACAAGCTAAAGACTGAGAAGAAATTATGGGGCAACCTGCCTGCGGCCGCCATCTGACATTCGAATTGAGAAACTGTGCTTCCGGTTCCGCCATGCGCTCGGAAAGTCTTGGACAAATTCTGGGCGGTGGTCAGCCGGCGGCGGAACGGGAGGCATCGTCAAGGGATAACCGCCCACTCCAAACGCACCGGCTCACTCACCTTCATTTGAGATAAACGCCCCTAGGCTTACTTGCCTCGCAGCGTAAACTGACCGAGATTGCAAAGATCGGCTTTGCTCATCAGGTCATAATAGCCGGAATCCTGCTCCATCTCTCCCAGCACGCCATATTTGCAGGTGCCGTCATTCGGCACGGTAACGATGCGGCTTTGGTTCTTGCCGACACTATGGCCATTCAAAACTTCCACCTTGCCGCCCTTGCCGTCTATGGAACGGAAGGTCAGCCGGATGATTGCCGAGTTGGTCTTGTTGACGAATAGAAAACGGTGGCTACCGGATGCAGCAGAAACGGTTGAAGCCATGGTAAGAGCGGCCACGCCGCATATAAAACTTGTCAGTAAACGCATAATGTCCCCACGATATCGATGCCGAAAAAGACGTCGAGCGACGTGACAAACCCGGCATGAACAAGATCAAAACCGCAAGGTGCTCCGCCTCGATATCCCTCGGCGCAAACAGCCCTGGCCCAGATTTCCTCTGCGCATTGAAAGACATGCGCCCGCACTATTGCATAATTCCTTAAACCGGAATCGATTCAGAAAAAAAATTATGCAGCAGATTTTTATTGAGGCCGCAGTCCATATGCGTTTGACAAACTGCATGACGCCGCAGGGCATTACATTACGCCCGGCTGAAATTTGAGAGCCTCTACCAACGCGGCGATTGCCTCATCAAGGCGTCAGAAACGCATTAATCAACCGCCGATCAGGTCCAGCCATTCATCCTCGGTCATCACGGCAACACCAAGCTCGCGCGCCTTGTCCAGCTTGGAGCCGGCGCCGGGACCTGCCACCACGTAATCGGTCTTTTTCGACACCGACCCCGCCACCTTGGCACCGAGACCTTCGGCACGGGCCTTGGCCTCGTCACGGGTGAAGCGCTCCAGCGAGCCGGTGAAAACCACCGTCTTGCCGGCAACGGGACTATCACCGGCCACCACCGCTTCCGCATCAAGCGGCGTCACTTCTTCCAGCAGCCGTGAGACCACGTCGAGATTGCGGGGTTCCTTGAAGAACTCGACAATCGAGGCGGCGACGACTTCGCCGATGCCCTCGATGCTGTTCAACTCGTTCCATGCCTCCCCGAATTTCGGGGCTGCCTGCTGCATTGCCTCGGCAAAGGCCTTGTAGGAGCCGTAGGAGCGGGCCAGCAGCTTGGCAGTGGTTTCGCCGACATGACGGATGCCAAGCGCGAAGATGAAGCGATTAAGGGCGATGTCGCGCCTTGCATCGATTGCGTCGAACAGCTTGCGCACGCTGACCCGTCCGAAACCTTCGATGTTTTCCAGCTTGGTCAGCGTCGAGCCTTCCTGCCGCTTCTTCAGCGTGAAAATCTCGGGCGCGGTGCGGATCTGCAGCGCCGGATCTTCGCTGTCGAAGAAGAAGTCCACCTGCTTGGTGCCGAGACCCTCAATGTCAAAGGCATTGCGGGAGACGAAGTGCTTGATATGCTCCTTGGCCTGAGCCGAGCAGACGAAGCCGCCAGTGCAGCGCGTCACCGAATCGAGCTTGCCGGTCTTCTCGTTTTTTTCGCGCACCGCATGGCTGCCGCAGACCGGGCAGGTCTTGGGAAACTCGTATTTAACAGCGGTCTCGGGACGCTTCTCCGGCACAATGTCCAGAACTTGCGGAATGACATCGCCGGCCCGCTGCACGATCACGGTATCGCCGATGCGGATATCATGGCCCTCTTCGCGGATGCGTTCGCCGCCATTGCCAATGCCTTCGATATAGTCGGCATTGTGCAGCGTCGCATTGGTCACGACAACACCGCCGACGGTGATCGGCTCCAGCCGCGCCACCGGCGTCAATGCGCCGGTGCGACCCACCTGGATGTCGATGGCCTCGACCTTGGTAAAGGCTTGTTCGGCCGGAAACTTATGCGCCGTCGCCCAGCGCGGCGAGCGCGAGCGAAAGCCGAGCCGTGCCTGCAGGTCCAGCCGGTCGACCTTGTAGACCACGCCATCGATGTCGTAATCCAGATCGGCACGCTGCAAGCCGATCTCACGGTAATGGGCAATGATCTCCTCGACGGAAGACAGCCTGCGTGTCAGCGGATTGACCGGAAAACCCCAGCGCTTGAAGGCCTCAACCATGCCCGATTGCGTCTCGGCTGGCATGGTGCTGATCTCGCCCCAGGCATAGGCAAAGAATTTCAGCTTGCGGCTGGCCGTCACCTTGGGATCAAGCTGGCGCAGCGAGCCTGCTGCCGTGTTGCGCGGATTGACGTAGGTTTGCTTGCCCTCTGCCTCCATTTGCGCGTTGAGCGCCAGGAAGTCGCTTTTCGCCATATAGACTTCACCGCGCACTTCCACCACGTCAGGCGCGTCAGCGGGAAGCTCGGTCGGGATTTCCTTGATGGTCAGGATATTGGCCGTGACATTCTCGCCGGTCGCACCGTCACCGCGCGTCGCCGCCGTCTTGAGCTTGCGGTTCTCGTAGCGGATCGACATCGACAAGCCGTCGATCTTAGGTTCGGCGGTAAACGCGATGGAATTGTCAGGCATGACGCCGAGAAACCGATAGACGGAAGCGACGAAATCCGTGACGTCCTCATCGGAAAACACGTTGTCCAGCGACAGCATCGGTCGGGCATGGGTGACCTGAGAGAAGATGCCGACGGGTGCAGCACCCACGCGCTGCGAGGGGCTATCGGTGCGCACCAGCGTCGGGAACCGCGCCTCAATCGCGTCATTGCGGCGTTTCAGTGCATCGTAGTCGGCGTCGGAAATCTCCGGCTGGTCCTTGCCGTGATAGAGCGCGTCGTGATGGGCAATGGCGGCGGCCAGCCGGGTCAATTCCGCCCTCGCCTGCTCTTCGCTCAAATCCTCGACCGCGATCAATGCATCCGCCATGGCTGTCTCCCTGATAACGCGTTCAGGTCTTACCCGAAATTACCTGAAAAAAAAGAGCTCATGCGGTCGGCATGGTCGCCTTGTCGAGATCGATCCACGCTTTCAGCGGCAGATGGTCGGACGCGAGCCGGGCGAGCGGGCTGTCATGCACCTGCATCTCGGCGATCAACCCGGGGCGGTTGGTCATGATCCTGTCCAGCGCCAGCACCGGCAGCCTCGCCGGAAAGCTTGGGACCGGCGGCGGCAACGGGCCGAACATCGGCTCCAGCCGGTTGAGCGCAGAACCCGGCCCGACCCGCCATTCGTTGAAATCGCCCATCAGCACGGTCGGGCAATCCGCCCGCTCGCGCATCAGGCCGAGAATGAAATCTGCCTGCTGGCGGCGCGCCCAGCGCAACAGACCGAGATGCGCGGCGATGATCCTGAGTTCGCGCCCGCCGCTGAGCTCGATTTCCGCCACCACCGCGCCGCGCGGCTCCAGCCCCGGCAGCACGAAAGGATGCACATTGCGCACCACGCCTTCGCGAAACAGCAGCACATTGCCGCGCCAGCCATGGCTTTTTGCAAGACCCGACACGGCGACCCGACTAAGGCCCGTCTCCCCCTGCAGCCGCTGCAAATCTAGCAGCCCAAGCCGCTCGCCGAATCGCTGATCGGCCTCCTGCAGCGCGATCACGTCGGGGCCGATCTCGCGGATTACATGGGCGATCCGCTCCGGATCGAATTTGCCGTCAATGCCAACGCATTTGTGGACATTGTAGGAAGCAACCAGCAGGCCTGGCCGTTCCTTTGCCGCGTTGTCCATGCCAGCCGACGGCCGGCTGCGGCGATTGCGCAGCGAAGTCAGCATTTGCCGGCGAAGGGAGTGAGGCTTTTTCGTCATGACCATCTAGGAGCCTGTCAGGTTCAGATCGAACCTGCCGGCTCTAACCTCTTTTGATTTCGCTTGTCTCTTCGGGAAAACCGGTTTCCACTTTTCCCTGACAAGCTCTGGGAAATAAGTTTCAGACTTTGCATGTCCACCGTTTCACAGCATCAACGACCCTAGCCACAGCACCCGCTGCATCAGTTTCAGCAGGAACGGCCTGTTATGCAGCGCCTCCAGCGTCACCTCCTCGGCGCCCTCGCGGCTCTCATCCATGCGGGCAGCAACGAAGCCGGCAAATTCTTCATCATAGACTTCCAGATCGATCTCGAAATTCAACCGCAGCGACCGGGCGTCGAGATTGGAAGAGCCGACAAAGGCCCATTTGTCATCGACGACCAAAAGCTTGGAATGATCGAACGGTCCAGCCGAGCGAAAGATCCGGCAGCCGTCGCGGATGATTTGCTCGAATTGAGCATTCATCGCATGGCTGACGACGGCGAGATTGTTTTTGGAGGGTACGATGATCTCCACCGCCACGCCACGGCGCGCTGCGGTCGCCAAGGCGGAAAGGAAAATACCATCGGGCAGGAAATAGGGAGACATGATGCGGATCGAATGCTCGGCCACCGAAAAGGCGCCGATCAGCATGCGGTGATTGCTTTCCAGATGCGCATCCGGCCCTGACACGACGGCACGGGCGAATGGCGTTGCCCCCGCCTCGCCTGCAGCGAGATGCAATTGCCAGGCCTCGCTATTGAGCGCCTCCTCCGTCTCGAAATGCCAGTCGTCAGCGGCCACGGAAAACAGTTCAGCGACGACAGGCCCGGTGACATGGAAATGCGTGTCTCGCGCTGCATGCGGCCCGGCAAAGGCCTCGCGAATATTCATGCCTCCCATGAAGCCGACAGCACCGTCCACAACCAAGATCTTGCGATGGGTGCGCAGATTGGCATAGGGCAGCCGGAGGCCAACGATGACCTTGCCGTTGAACGACGCGACCAGCACGCCACCTTCCTCGAGATAGCCGACAATGCTCGGCACGCTGTAGCGGGCCCCGACGGCGTCGATCAGCACCCGCACCTCGACGCCGCGCCGCCGCGCCGCGATCAGGCAATCGGCAACCCGCAATCCGATGGAATCGCGATCGAAAATATAGGTCTCCAGCAACACGCTGTGCTGAGCGGCATCGATTGCCGCGCACATGGCGTCATAGGCCGCGTCGCCACTCGCAAGGGGCACCAACCGGTTACCTGACGTCAGCGGATGACGGGTGACCCGCTCGCCCAGATGCCGCAGCGCCTCGAGCCTACCGCCGAATTGCGCGCTAACCTCGCCTTCCGCAACGGCGTAATGCGACAGCACGCCTTCCATCTGGCTGCGACGCAACGCCCTGCGCGCCATATAGGAGGCGCGGCGCATGCGGTTGACGCCGGCCATCGCGTAGATCAGCGCGCCGATGACCGGCGAGAGGATGATCACCCCAACCCAGGAAATCGCCGATCGCACGTCGCGCTTGGTCATGGCCGCATGCACGGCCGCAACCGTGCCCATCACCGTCGACAGGATGAATAGAAGATGCGGCCAGTAGTGGGAAATCAGGTCGAGCATCAAGGACCGGGGGAACGGAGGCAGGAGAATGCGGCAAGACGCAGCACGGACTTGAGGTAGATGGGCGCAAACGTCTGGCACATGGCTTTGTTCCCCTCATCGCGCCCGCCGCCGAAGAGCCGAGCGACTGAACGCGGATTGTTGCGAGCAACGCCCACCGCGTCAATATCTGTCAGTGATCGCCGGCCAGCAACTTCGCCGCAGCCGCCCTCGCCTCGTCGGTGACGGAGGCGCCGGCCAGCATGCGGGCGATTTCTTCGCGACGGTGGTCGGGTCCGATCATCGCCACACGGGTGGCGATCTTCTCGCTGCCGTCGCTTGCCGGTCCCTTGGAGATGAGGAGATGCGTGGCGGCCCGCGCTGCCACCTGCGGCGCATGGGTAACGGAGAGCACCTGCACCCGCTCCGAGAGCCGTTTCAGCCGCTGGCCGATAGCGTCGGCCACAGCACCACCAACGCCGGTGTCGATCTCGTCAAACACCAGGGTCGGCGCCGAGCCACGATCGGCGAGCGCTACTTTCAAAGCCAGCAGGAATCTGGACAATTCACCGCCGGAGGCGACCTTCATGATCGGGCCGGGCCGCGTGCCAGGATTGGTCTGGACATGGAATTCCACGACATCGATGCCATCGGCCGTCGCATTGTCGCCGTCCGCAGTCACTTCGACCATAAAGCGGGCGCGCTCCAGCTTCAGGGCGGGCAATTCCTGCATAACGGCATCGGCAAGCGAGGCCGCAGCATTGCTGCGCTTGTCGGACAGGGACTTGGCGGCGGAGAAATAGGCGGCCTTGGTCTCGGTCACAGCCTTTTCCAGTTTGCCGAGTTTTTCCTCGCCGGCATCGAGATCAGCGAGATCGGTGATCATCTTTTCGGCAAGCGCGGGAAGGTCAGCGACCATGACGGAATATTTGCGACCGGCAGCACGCAGCGCAAACAGACGCTCCTCGACACGCTCCAGTTCTCGCGGATCGAATTCAGTACGCCTGAGCGCCGATTCAACCTCCATCTGCGCGCTCGACAACGTATCGAGGGCGGTTTCCAGCAGGCTGACCGTATCCTCCAACAAACCGGGCGCCTCGGCGCTCTTGCGCTCCAGCCGCCGCATCAGCGAAGCGATCATCGGCACGGGCGAGCCATTGCCGTTCAGGAATTCGCTAGCCTCGGCAATGTCACCGGCGATTCGCTCGGATTTCTGCATGCGCGAGCGGCGTTCGGCCAGATCCTCTTCCTCACCGTCCTGCGGGCTGAGACCCTCCAGCTCCTCGACGGAGGCGCGCAGATAGTCGGCCTCGCGGGCGGCGGCTTCAACCTTGGCTTTGTGGGTCTTGAAGCTCCGTTCGGCCTCGCGCCAGCGGCGATAGCTCTCGCCAAGCGCCTGTGCCTCTTCGGTCAGGCCGGCAAAAGCATCGAGCAGCAGCCGGTGAGCGCCGGTATCGACCAGGGCGCGATCGTCATGTTGGCCGTGAATTTCAACGAGATATTGGCCCGCCTGGCGCATCAACTGGACGCTGACCGGCTGGTCGTTGACATAGGCGCGGGTACGGCCATCCGCCGACTGCACCCGGCGGAAAATCAGGTCGCCATCGTCATCGATGCCGTTTTCGCGCAGCATCAGCCGAGCCGGATGGGTCATGGCCACGTCGAACACGGCGGTCACCTGCCCCTTGTCCTCGCCATGGCGCACCAGCGAGCCATCGCCGCGCCCACCGAGGGCCAGCGACAAGCTGTCGAGCAATATGGATTTCCCTGCCCCGGTTTCACCGGTGAGCACGGAAAGACCGGCCGAGAAGCCGAGGTCGAGCCGCTCGATCAAGACGATGTCACGGATCGAAAGCTGGACGAGCATGGGTGTTTACATCTCTCGCAAGACGACGGAGGAACCGTCTATGATCAGGACGAGCCGAGCAGCAGTTTCTTGCCGGCCTTGGAAATCCAGCTTTCCTGCGATTCCTGCGGCGAGACGCCGCCGTTCTTCAGCAGATCGAAGCTGTCCTTGTACCACTTGCTGTCAGGATAATTGTGACCGAGAACCGCTGCCGCCGTCTGCGCTTCCTGCACCACGCCCATGGCATAATAGGCTTCGACGAGACGCGCCAGCGCTTCCTCGATCTGGTTTGTGGTCGGATACTGCTCAACGACATTACGGAAGCGCTGGATCGAAGCGAGATATTCCTTACGCTCCAGATAGTAGCGACCGATCTGCATTTCCTTGCCGGCCAGCTGGTCACGGGCAAAACGCATCTTTTCCTGAGCATCCGAAACATATTCGGAGGTCGGATAAGTCTTCACCAGCTTGTCCATCGCCTCAAGCGTACGGGCAGAATATTTCTGGTCCTGCGTGACGTTCGGGATCTGGCGCCAGTTGGACAGGCCGATCAGATACTGAACATAGGCCGAATCCTTGGTCGACGGATAGAGCGTCATGTAGCGCGTACCGGTTGCGATCGCCTCGGTATACTTGCCCTGGCGATATTTGACGAAAGTGCTCATGACAAGCGCCTTCTGCGACCAATCCGAGAACGGGTTCTGCTTGTCGACGGCGTCAAACTTACGCGACGCTTCGGCGAGATTTCCAGCCTTGATATTGGCGAGACCCTGATCGTAAAGCTGTTCCGGAGGATCGGTCTCAGCACTGAGCTTGGTAATATCGATGTCCTTGTCGGTGTTGCAGGCGCTCAAAAGAGGCGCAACACTGACGACGGACAAGCAAATGGCAAGCATCCGTGCTGACTGGTTGATCATGGAAGGCTTCACTTCACTCATACGACAGATCCCAATTGCAGCGGCGCTTCAAAAGCCATCGCGTCCGCATGGCGTTTTAGCCATAAAGATAACGGCAGGGCAACGCAATGGTGATGATTTAACGCATTTTTATGGCGCTCCGCCATAATCCCTCGTTTTCTCCCGCCATCATCACACCCGACTTGCCGTGAAAGGCAAACTGGCAGATGAAAAGCGCCTCCTCTACAGCGCCACGCGTCTTATAAAACGCGCAGAGGACGCTGTAAAACTTTAAATCCCCGGCACAATGCTTGAGTCGATTCCGATTTAAGGATTATGCCGTCGCGATCATTCTTGCGAAACCTCGTCCGGTCCAGCCCATTTCGCGCCGTTAGTCGTCCCGTCCCCAGAAAACGTGAGGACAGAAGCAGAAGCACATATGCAAAACGGCGCCTCACGGCGCCGTCTGTGATTTGTCGACGAATGCCGACTGGATCGTTTTTTGGCGACTTACGCCGTCCAGGGCGCAAAGCCAGGAGCGTTGATCGCAACGAATTCGCGAGCGCGGGCCTTGCCGCCGCGGGCGCCGGGAGCCTCAACCACTTCATAGGCCGAAGCGTCGGACAACAGAGCCTTGAGAGCCATGGAATTCATCTTGTGGCCACCGCGATAGGAACGGTAGCAGCCAATGAACTGTGCGCCAGCGAGAGCCAAGTCACCAACGGCGTCCAGAGTCTTGTGGCGGGCGAATTCGTCCGGATAGCGCAGGCCTTCGATATTGACGACCTTATCATCGTCAGAGATGACGACGGAATTTTCCAGCGACGAGCCGAGCGCGAGACCAGCAGCCCAGAGACGCTCGACATCACGCATGAAGCCGAAGGTGCGGGCGCGCGACAATTCCTGCTTGAAGGTCTGAGCCGTCAAATCGCCCTGCCAGGACTGGCGACCGATCAGCGGGCAATCGAAGTCGATTTCGACTTCGAAGCGCGTACCTTCATAGGGACGGAACTCCGCCCAGGACGCACCGTTGTCGACGCGAACAGGCTTCATCACGCGGATATAACGGCGCTTTACACCGAGGCTAACAATGCCGGCCTGTTCGATGGCGTCGATATAAACAGCAGAGCTGCCGTCCATGACAGGCGTTTCCGGACCATCAACCTCAACGACCAGGTTGTCGATGCCGAGCGAATAAATAGCGGCCATCACGTGTTCGACGGTGGCAACCCAATGGGTCGGCGAAGAGCCGAGAACGGTGGAAAGATCGGTATTGCCGACCTGCGAGGCGACTGCTTTCAATTCGGTGACGGAACCATTGGCGTGCTGGCGGTGGAAAACCACGCCGGTTCCGGCTTCAGCCGGCAGAAAGCTCATGGTGACGGGCTGACCGGAATGCACGCCGATACCCTTCAGGGTGACCGGCTGAGCGATAGTGGTCTGAAAGCTCAACAACCCGATTGCCATAAAAATTCACCCTTTCAAGTCTTCAATTCCCGCGCCAGCCGCCTTGCCTTGGACCCGGCTCCGTTCGCGGTTGCCTGATCACGCCCGGCCGCCGCTCGTCTGCTGGTTCTTTCGGCCGGATACCGGCCCGTCTCGCGCTCTTCGTTATCCGGGATATACGTTTGGAAACGCAACAATCCAAATCAATGTTTCTTTCCGATTGTTACGAAACCGAATCTTTGAAAAGGCCTTGGAAAACTGTGGATTACCGGTGCTGTCTCACCAAAAAAACCGGGTGACGAAACAGGCAAGCCCGGGTCTCGTGACCCGGGCTCCCCAGAAATTTACGTAAAAACGAACCGATCGGTTCGAAATCGATCGGTTTGCCCTCTGGAATCACCTGAGAGGAAGAAGCGGGTCGGAAAACCGGGGACACCGATTCTCCGACCTCATCCTTAATCTCAGTCGATCTGACCTCAGTTGGACTGGCGGCGCAGGAAGGCCGGGATTTCCAGCTGATCGTCATCGTGAGCAGCACGGCTCTGCGGCACCTGACGGCCTTGGTCGTCAAGATTGCCGCGACGCGGCGCGTAGAGGCTTGCTTCCGGCGACAGCGGACGGCGCTGCTGGGACGCAGCAGCCGGAGCCGGCGTGGTCATGTCAGCCGAGACATTATCTTCTTGGCGGCCAAGCGAGTTGGTGATGCGGCGCAGAAGGCCCATCGGACCACGATCCTCGGAAGCCTGCTGGGCGGCTGGCTGGCTGCGGTGATCGAGTTCTGCCTGCACGACCGGCGGGAAATCTTCCATCTTCGGCATGCGGGACTGTTCGGCCTGACGCATGACCGGAGCGGCCGGTTCCTGACGAACCACAGGCGCAACGGGCTCTTGGCGGAACGTCGGCTGCGGAGCAGGAGCGGCAGGCTGCATGGCTGGTGCTGGCTGCGGTGCGCGGGCAACCGGCTGTTCCGGAGCTGCGAAGGAGGCAAACAGCTTGCTCTGCGGGCGGAAATCGTCAGCGGCCGGAGCAGCAGCGACTGGAGCCTGTGCGGCAACAGGCTGAGCCGACATGGCAGCCTGACGGGCGACGGCGATTTCGAGCTCGCGTTCCATTTCAGCTTCGGCATTGCGGATCTGCTCGGCGACCGGGTCGAGCGGACGTGTTGCGAAGATCGATGGTGCAGGAGCAGCCGGTGCGACCGGTGCAGCAGCGACCGGTGCCGGCTGCGGAGCAGGAGCGGCCTGCGGGATGGCGGCCGAAGGACGGATCATCGGCTTGGAAATCGTGCGCATTTCAGCGCCGCGGGCTTCCAGAGCATTGGCGGCGCGGTCGATGCCTGTCGCAACGACGGAGACGCGGATCAGGCCTTCCAGCGCTTCGTCGAAGGTCGCGCCGAGGATGATGTTGGCGTCGGCATCGACTTCTTCGCGGATGCGGGTTGCGGCTTCGTCGACTTCGAACAGGGTCAGGTCACGACCACCGGTGATCGAGATCAGCAGGCCCTGGGCGCCCTTCATCGAGGTTTCGTCGAGCAGCGGGTTGGCGATGGCAGCTTCGGCAGCCTGAAGCGCACGGCCTGGGCCGGAAGCCTCGCCGGTGCCCATCATGGCGCGGCCCATCTCGCGCATCACAGAACGGACGTCTGCGAAGTCGAGGTTGATCAGGCCTTCCTTGACCATCAGGTCGGTGATGCAGGCAACGCCGGAATAAAGAACCTGGTCGGCCATGGCGAAGGCATCGGCAAAGGTCGTGCGATCGTTGGCGATGCGGAACAGGTTCTGGTTCGGGATGACGATCAGCGTGTCGACCGACTTCTGCAGGGCGTCGATGCCGGCTTCAGCCAGACGCATGCGGCGCGCGCCTTCGAAATGGAACGGCTTGGTGACGACGCCGACGGTCAGGATGCCCTTGTTGCGGGCGGCCTGGGCCACGACGGGAGCTGCACCCGTGCCGGTGCCGCCGCCCATGCCGGCGGTGACGAAGCACATGTGAGTGCCATTCAGGTGATCGATGATCTCATCAATGCATTCCTCGGCAGCGGCGCGGCCAACTTCCGGCTGCGAGCCTGCGCCGAGACCTTCGGTGACATTGGCGCCGAGCTGGATGATCCGCTCTGCCTTAGTCATGGTCAGGGCCTGGGCATCGGTATTGGCAACAACGAAATCCACGCCCTGAAGACCGGCGGTGATCATGTTGTTGACGGCATTGCCGCCGCCACCGCCAACGCCGAATACGGTGATGCGCGGCTTCAGTTCGGTAATATCCGGCTTGTTCAGATTGATGGTCATGTTACCCGTTCCTTCTTTCCCTGGCCGCATCGCCACGCTGGCCATGTCTTGTCTCTATTGCTGATCGCGCCTCGAATCGGTCTTCCGCCCGCAAGGCGCAGGTCCTCAAAAACTCTCTTTCAACCATTGTCCCACGCGCATCATGCGGCTGTTGCCGGAGCCAGAGGAGAACAAGCCTCCCTGCCCCACAGCGATCTCCTGATCGGCCACCTGCGGGTAGATCATCAGACCTACCGCGGTGGAGAAGGCCGGTCCCTTGGCTGCCACAGGCAGACCAGAAACGCCCATCGGCCGTCCGATCCGAACGTTGCGGGCGAGCATCCGCCGCGCGACTTCCGGAAGACCGGTCAATTGGCTTGCGCCGCCGGTCAGGACCAATCGCTTACCGACCACGGGGCTAAAGCCCGATGCGTGGATCCGGTCGCGAATCATCTCCAGAGTCTCTTCAATACGCGCTTGAATGATTCGCGTCAGCAAAGAACGTGGAACTTGGATCGGTAAATCGCGATCGTCTTCGCCGATTGGCGGAATTGCAACAACATCACGCTCTTCCGAGCCGTTGGCGAAGGCCGAACCATGCACCACCTTCAGCCGCTCGGCATCTTCGATCCGGGTCGAAAGACCACGGGCAAGATCGGTGGTGACGTGATGGCCGCCAATGGCGATCGCATCCGTATGGATCAGCTTACCTTCGGCAAACACCGAGATAGTCGTCGTGCCGCCGCCCATGTCAATTGCGGCACAGCCGAGCTCGACTTCGTCGTCGACCAGGGCGGCAAGACCGCTGGCATAGGGCGTTGCTACCAGACCTTCGACGGTCAGGTGAGCGCGATTGATGCAAAGCTCGAGATTCTTCAGCGCCGGACGCTCGGCCGTCACCACATGCATGTCGACACCAAGCGTATCGCCGAACATGCCGAGCGGATCGCGGATGCCGCGCTCGCCGTCGAGCGAAAAGCCCGTGGCCAGCGAATGCAGGAGAACCCGGTCGCGCCGCTGCGACTGATGGCTGGCGGCGGACAGAACCCGCTTCAGGTCGGCGCCTTCGACTTCCTGGCCGCCAAGATCGATGGTGGCGGTATAGACGTCGGAGCCGATCCGGCCGGCCGAAACGTTGACGATAAGGCTATCGACAGTCAGCCCGGCCATGCGCTCGGCGGCATCGACGGCGAGCCGCACGACGCTTTCCACCGATTCGATGTCGGAGATGACGCCGGACTTCATGCCGCGCGACCGCTGATGGCCGATGCCGATCACCTCGACATTGTGGGTGCGGCCCGGCAGCACGTCGCTTTCCTTGCGCGGCGTCAGCCGGCCGATCATGCAGACGACCTTGGTGGAGCCGATATCGAGAACCGATACGACGTGGCTACGCTTGTGCGACAATGGCTTCATGCGGGGCAATCCGAAAGAGGAACCGAATACGCTCATGTCTCCTTCTCCGCCTTTGCCAGCGCCTTGGCGCGGGCCGTCACGGCTGCCTGTCGGCGCGCAAGCGCCTCGGGGGTCAGCTGTACGGTCATCCGGTCGGAGAGCCTGAGATCGACGGCAGCGATGTCGCGATCCAGCAATTGTTGATCTGCATCCATCTTGGCGAGGCGCGCCATGGCGGCATCGACATCGTCTTCAGGCAGTTTCACCACGACGCCGTTGTCGAGATAGAGATCCCAGCGGCGGCTGGCGACGCGGACATAGGCCTTGACGCGGCCGGTGATCTTCGGCCAGGCGGCAAATTCACCCGCGATATCCTGGGCAGCGGCCTCGGCATCGCGACCAACGAACAGCGGCAGAGTTGCAAACTTGTTGTCACGCAGCGGCGCGATGATGCTGCCGTCCTTCTCGATCAGCGAGAGGTCGGAACCGTGCTGCCAGATGCCGTAAGCCTCGCGTTCCTTGATGTTCACTTCGATGGTGCGAGGATAAATCTTGCGCACTTCGACCTGCTCGACCCACGGCAACGCCGCGACCTTACGGCGGGCATCGTCAGCATTGATCGCGACAAGCGAGGTAGCGCCATCAAGGCCGAGCGACTGCAGCACGTCGATCTCGGACGTATGCACGTTGCCAGACAGCTTGACGTCTTCGACGGCAAAGCCGGCGGTCGAGGTCATGGCCTCGGCGAAATCGGGCCAATGGCCGCCACGCACGATGCCGAAACCAGCAACCGCAACGACGTAGGCCGCAAACGAAACCTTGCCGAGATGTTCTGGCACCGCAACCTTGCCGGAGCAGAGCGCGATGACGAAGCGCATCATCCTGCGTGCAGGACGCGGCAGAATCATCAGGCCGTCATCGGCCAGGCTCGGCGCACGGTAGGGCGCCGGCTTGCGAGCCTTGACAGACTTCAGTCCTTTTCCGGAACGACCACCCCTTACCGCGAACAAGACGCGTCCTCCACCATCCAGCTGACGAATTCACCAAAGGAAATGCCCGCATGTGCGGCCATTTCAGGCACCAGCGATGTCGGCGTCATGCCCGGCTGGGTGTTGATTTCCAGCCAGATCAGATCGCCATCTTCAGAGAAACGGTCGTCGTAACGGAAGTCGGACCGACTGACGCCACGGCACCCGATCGCTTGATGAGCCCTGACCGCCAAGTCTTGTATTTTTTGGTAAATTTTCGGTGAAATTTGTGCCGGAATGACATGCTCGGAGCCGCCAGCAGCATATTTGGAGTCGTAATCGTAGAATGTGTTCGCCTTGGCGACCACTTCTGTCACTGCAAGCGCCTTGCCGTCCATCACGCCGCAGGTCAATTCGCGTCCGGCAACATATGATTCGACCATCACGGTATCGCCATAGCGCCATTCGGACGATCCCAGAACCTGGGGCGGATGCGACTGATCTTCCTTGACGATCACGACGCCGAAGCTCGACCCCTCGCGCACCGGCTTCACCACATAGGGCGGCGCGATCGGATGGGTATTGCCGATATCGAAACGCGACATCTGCCGGGCAAAGGCGATCGGAACGCCAGCCGCAGCAGCCACGATCTTGGCCTGCATCTTGTCCATGGCAAGCGCCGAGGCCAGCACACCGGAATGGGTATAGGGAATGGAGAGATATTCGAGGATGCCCTGAATGGTGCCATCTTCGCCGAAGGGGCCATGCAGCGCGTTGAAGACGACATCCGGCTTCAGTTCCTGCAAAACGCTGGCAATATTGCGGTCGACATCGACCCGGGTGACGCGATAGCCCTGCTCTTCAAGTGCTGCCGCGCAAGGGGTTCCGGAGGCGAGGCTTACAGGCCTTTCCGACGAAAATCCACCCAGCAACACAGCAACATGCTTCTTAGCCATTCACGCACCCAAACCAAACAACTGCGGTTTCCCGCCTCTTCTTGCGCCTCACTTGCGGCGCGAATCGCGCCACTTCATGCGCTTGCCCTCATAAAACGCCATTAAGGTTAATGAACCGTTTACTTTCGTTAACCCGCCCCCAAAAAGCCCGGGTGGTCAGCGGGAAGGCCGATTGAAGCGCCGTTATAAAATGTCGTGCTTACGCTTTCAAAAGACCGGAAATTACGTTAGAGGACGCTTCATTGTTAACTTTGCGCCTCGAGCGCATCATCCTGGACATGCTCACGATGACTGATGCGGTACGCTCTGTATCGCCGTCCACCGAGCCGTTGGCGCCTGGTGCATTGAATTCTCCTGCACGGGTCCTGACGGCCAGCCTGGTCGGCACCACAATCGAATTCTTCGACTTCTACGTCTATGCCACGGCAGCCGTACTGGTCTTCCCGACGCTGTTCTTCCCCAACAGCGATCCGATGACGGCAATGCTCGCCTCGTTTGCCACCTTCTCCATCGCCTTCTTCGCAAGGCCGATGGGCGCCGTGGTCTTCGGCCATTTCGGCGACCGCATCGGCCGCAAGGCAACGCTGGTGGCGGCCCTGCTCACCATGGGCGTGTCCACAGTGGTGATCGGCCTGTTGCCGACCTATGCGCAGATCGGCGTCTATGCGCCGCTGCTGCTGGCACTGTGCCGGTTCGGCCAGGGCTTCGGCCTCGGCGGGGAATGGGGCGGCGCCGTGCTGCTCGCCACCGAGAACGCGCCTGAGGGCAAACGCAACTGGTATGCGATGTTCCCGCAGCTCGGTGCACCCGTTGGCCTGTTCCTGTCATCGGGCATCTTCTGGCTGCTGCTGCATGTCGTCTCCAAGGACGACCTCCTCGCCTGGGGCTGGCGTGTGCCCTTCCTGGCCTCGACTTTGCTGATCGCCATTGGTCTCTGGGTTCGCTTCTCGATCTCGGAAACCCCGGCCTTCCGCAAGGCCATGGAAGCCCATGAGCGGGTCGAAGTGCCTGTGGCGGAGATCTTCGGCAAATACAAGCGCAGCCTGTTTCTCGGCACCTTCGTGGCACTGGTCACCTTCGTGCTGTTCTACATCGGCACGGCCTGGCTCCTGTCCTACAATATCAAAGTGCTGCAGATGCCCTTCCTCGACGCTCTGGAAATCCAGATCATGAGCGCCGTGGTTTTCGGCATCTTCATTCCGCTGACGGCCAAGATCGGCGACAAGATCGGCCGCCGCAAGGCGCTGATCGGCATCACCATCGCAATCGCCGCCTTCTCCTTCCTGCTGCCGGTGCTGCTGACATCAGGCGAAGTCGGCGTTGCCGTATTTGCCGCCGGCTCCATGGCACTGATGGGCATGACCTACGCGCTGATCGGCGCTGCCTTGTCGGCACCATTCCCGACAAACGTTCGCTATACCGGCGCATCGCTGACCTTCAACTTTGCCGGCATCGTCGGCGCCTCGCTGGCTCCTTATATCGCCACCTGGCTGCAGGCCACTTACGGCATGGCTTACGTCGGCTACTATCTCGGCCTAGCCGCCGCGATCACGCTGGTGTGCATTGTCGCATCGCGCAAGGGCGAGGTTTAACAAGGCTCATGGTGGGTGCCCTGCACCCACCAATTTCATGCATTAAAGTTTCGAATGAGGCAGAAGAATACTCCATGGTGCAAGCCAGTTCGATATGCACGTTTTTGTCGGCTTTGACCGGAGGCTATTCTGCATGGCTATGGTACAAGTCGAGCCGTATACCGATTAGTCCTGACTGGGCAGGTTGCGGTTTTGAACCGGTAGATCCTGAACAGTCGCACACCGGATGGATCGTTGCCATTCTACAAGCGGCAAGCGAATCATCTAAAATTAATAAGCATGCAGCTGCGTGGTCTGCTTCGACCGCCGCCATAACGGTCATCTCTGCTTTGTGTGGCCTATTTGGATATTGAAACATCCAACCCGAAGCTATGGCGAAAACAGCTCAACTTGAATCAGATTCTGAACAACAAAAAACGCCGCCAAGTGATTCCACTGGCGGCGTTTTTCGTGATTGGAAGAAGCCCGAATTAGTCGGTGGTCACGCCCATGAACGGCGCCACTTCGCGGCCCGGCATGAACAGGCCCAGGCGCTTGATTTCCCAATGAAGCTTGATGCCGGACTTTTCGAACACCAGCTGGCGGATGGTTTCGCCGAGATATTCGAGATCATAGGCCGTGGCATGGCCGATATTGATCATGAAATTGCAATGCAGCGACGACATCTGCGCGCCGCCGATCATCAGCCCGCGTCCGCCGGCCTCGTCGATCAGTTCCCAAGCAGAATGGCCGGGTGGGTTCTTGAAGGTGGAGCCGCCGGTCTTTTCCTTGACTGGCTGCACGGTTTCCCGGTGCTGGCGCACGGCATCCATTTCGGCGCGGATGACAGACTTTTCCTGAGGGAAGCCTTCGAACAGGCCGCTAACGAAGATCAGGCCTTCCGGTGCCTGCGAATGGCGATAGCCATAGCCCATGTCGGCCTTGGTGAGAACATGAACAGTGCCCTTGCGGTCCACCGCCTCGACTTCGACGACACGTTCGGCCGTCTCGCCACCATTGGCGCCGGCATTCATCCGAAGCGCCCCGCCGATCGAGCCCGGAATGCCGTAGTAGAAGGCAAAGCCGCCGATGTTATTGTCCATGGCCATGGCAGCTATATGCTTGTCCGGGCAGATAGCGCCGGCACGGATGCGGTTTTCGCCTTCCAGCTCCAGCCCGCCAAAACCCTTGGCCGACAGCCTGATGACCACGCCAGGAATACCGCCGTCGCGCACCAGCAAATTGGAGCCAACGCCGACCACGGTCAGCGGCACATCGTCAGGCAGGATCTTCAGGAAGGCAATCAGATCGTCCTTGTCATGCGGCTGAAACATCAGCTCGGCAAGACCGCCGGCCTGGAACCAGGTCACCCGGTCCATCGGCGCATTCGGCGTCAGCCGGCCCCGTAGCGCATCCACACCCGAGCCCAGACGAGCCAGCAGCTTTTCCCCATCCACCTGTTTCATTCCGATTTTTCCCGAATGCGCTTGCAACTCTTGGCAGACAGCCTGCCCCATCTCATTTCGGCAGCACCGCTGCCACTCTCATTTCTCAGGCGAAGACGCCAGTTTTTCCAGCTCGCCGGGCAGTGCCGCTGCCCATTGGGTGATATTGCCAGCCCCCAACAGGACCACAAAATCGCCCGGTTGCGCAATGGTCGAAACCACGCCGGCCAGTTTGTCCGGCGACGCCAGATATCGTGCATCGCGATGCCCGCTTGCCCGGATACGCGACACCAGCGCTTCGGAATCGATGCCCTCGATCGGATCTTCACCCGCAGCATAGACCGGCGACAAGAGAATGCTATCGGCATCGTTAAAGCAATTGGCGAAATCCTCGAATAGACTCGACAGTCGCGAGAAGCGGTGCGGCTGGTGCACGGCGATGATCCGCCCCTTGCAGCTCTCACGCGCCGCCTTCAGCACCGCCTTGATTTCCACGGGATGGTGGCCGTAATCGTCGAAGACCTGCACGCCGTTCCAGGTGCCGGTCAGCGTGAAGCGCCGCTTGACGCCACTAAAGCTCGACAGGCCCTTGCGGATGGCCTCTTCCGAAATTCCCAGCCGGTTGGCGACAGCAATCGCCGCGCAGGCATTCGAAATATTGTGCCGGCCGGGCATCGGCAGCATCAGATCGTTGAAGGTAAAGATCCGACCGGTGCGGCGGCGCCTGATCTCCACGTCGAAGATCGAGCGCGTGCCATCGTTGCGCACGTTGGAAAAGCGCACATCGGCCTGCGGGTTTTCGCCATAGGTCACCACCTTACGGTCTTCGATCCGGCCAACCAGGACCTGCACTTCAGGATGGTCGAGGCACATGACGCCGAAACCGTAGAAAGGTACATTCTCGACGAACTGCCGGAATGCAGCGCGCACGGCATCGAAATTGCCGTAGTGGTCAAGATGCTCGGGGTCGATATTGGTGACGACAGCTACATCAGCAGGCAGTTTCAGGAAGGTACCGTCAGACTCGTCTGCCTCGACCACCATCCACTCACCCTCGCCCATGCGCGCATTGGTGCCATAGGCATTGATGATGCCGCCGTTGATTACCGTCGGGTCGAGCTGGCCGGCTTCGAGCAGCGCTGCGACCATTGACGTCGTTGTCGTCTTGCCATGGGTGCCACCGATGGCGATCGCATTGCGGAAGCGCATCAGCTCGGCCAGCATTTCGGCCCGGCGCACCACCGGCAGCAGTTTTTCGCGCGCGGCAATCAGTTCGGGATTATTCTTCTTGATGGCTGTGGAAACAACGACCACTTCGGCATCGCCGAGATTTTCCGGCTTGTGGCCGACGAAAACCTCGATGCCCTTGTCGCGCAGCCGCTGCACATTGGCGCTTTCCGCCTGGTCCGATCCCTGCACGCGGTGACCGAGATTATGCAGCACTTCGGCAATGCCACTCATACCGATCCCGCCGATCCCGATGAAATGCACCAGACCGATGCTCTTCGGCATTTTCATGCTGTCACTTCCTTTGTAGTCTTAAAACTCCTGCCCTCGGCAATAGTCTGAACCAGTTCGGCAAGCAAGCCTGCCGCCTCCGGTTGTCCCGCGCTGCGGGCCGATGACGCCATGTGGGCAAGCTTGTCCGGGCTGGTCATCCACTCCTTCAATAGGCTTGAGAGCTTTTCAGGCGTCAGTTCCGATTGGGGCACGACGATTGCCCCGCCCTTGCCGGCGATGGCTGCCGCGTTCGCAGCCTGATCGTGATCGAGCGCGTAAGGATAAGGCACCAGCACCGCAGGCCGGCCGACAACGCTGAGCTCCGTCACAGTCGAGGCACCGGAGCGGGAAATCACCATCTGCGCCGCGCCGATCCGCTCGGCCATGTCGCCGAAGAAGGGCGAGACCGATGCGGGAACCTTGAGCTTTTCATAGAGGGTCTTAACCCGGTCGGCATCCTCCGGCCGGGCCTGCTGCGTCACATGCAGACGGGCGCGCAGCACATCATCGAGAATGCAGATGGCGCTTGGCACCGCATTGGAAAAATGCTGGGCACCCTGGCTGCCGCCGAACACGACCAGCTCGAATGGATCGCCGTCGCCCGAAGGACGGTATTCCGTTTCAGACGCCGCCAGCACCGCAGGGCGCACCGGATTGCCGGTGACCACGGTCTTGTCGGCATAGGGGCCGCCGGCCTGCAGGAAACCGCCGGCAATCGCCTGTACCCGAGGCGCCAGAAACCGGTTGGCCCGGCCCATGACGGCGTTCTGCTCATGGATGACGGTGGCCACACCAAGCGCGCGCGCCGCCATCAGCGGCGGAATGGTCGGATAACCGCCAAAGCCAATCACGACCTTCGGCTTCAGCTTGGCGATCAGCGCACGGGCGACACGGTAGCCGCGCCAGAGCGTCAACATGGCCTTGGTCACGGCGACAGGGTTTTTCGAGCCGATCGTCGCGGAAGGCACGATATGGATCGCATCGGCCGGGAATTTGCCGGCATAGCGTTCGGCCCGGCTATCCGTGACCAGATGCACGCTATAGCCACGGGCGCGCAATTCATGCGCCAGCGCCTCGGCTGGAAACAAATGGCCGCCGGTACCCCCGGCGGCAAGAAGGATGAGACCTTTCGACATGAAAACTCCGCTGGCCTAATCTGCTGGCCTGTTTTGCTGGCCTATTCTGCCGGAACGCCCTGAACCGACCTGAACAGCCGTCGCTCCTGCGAACGCTTTTCCGGCCTGTGACGCGTCAGCGCCAGGATGAAGCCTGCTGTCACACCAATCGCGACCATGGAGGACCCACCATAGGAGATCAAGGGCAGCGTCATGCCCTTGGCAGGCAGCAGTTCGAGATTGACGCCGATATTGATCATCGACTGCACACCGATCTGAAGGATCAACCCAGCCACGGCAAAACGGTTGAAGTCGTTGCGCTCGCGAAACGCATGGCCGAGGCCCCTGATAACCAGGAAGGCAAAGATCGTCACCAGCAGCAGGCAAAAGATGATGCCGAATTCCTCGGCAGCGACCGAGAAGATGAAGTCGGTATGGGCGTCGGGAATGATCCGCTTGACGATCCCCTCGCCCGGGCCGACGCCAAACCAGTTGCCGCGAATGATCGCCTCGCGCGCCGTATCCACCTGGAACGTATCGCCATCGCCGGTGAGGAAGCGGTCGATACGGCCGGCAACGTGCGGCATGGTGTAATAGGCGAGCGTCGAGCCGAGACCGCCGATACCGGCAAGCAGCACGATGAAGATCCAGGGCACGCCGGCCATGAAGAACATGCCGCCCCAGACCACCGAAGTCAGAACCGTCTGGCCGAAGTCCGGCTGCACCATCAACAGCGCCACCACCACCATGAACAGCAGAATGGCGAAAAAATTGCCGGGAATGTCCGGCTGGCGGGCATGTTCGGCAAACAGCCAGGCGCAGACCACGATGAAAGCAGGCTTCATGAATTCTGACGGCTGAATCGACAGGCTGCCGAAATTGATCCAGCGATGCGCGCCCTTGACTTCAGGACCGAAAAACAATGCCAGGATCATCAAGCCGAGCGACGCAAACAGGATGAGCAATGCGACCCGCCGGATCTGCCGGGGCGACAGAAAAGACAGTCCGATCATCGTTCCGAGGCAGGGTATGGTAAAGGCGGCCTGACGGCGCACGAAGTGGAAGCTGTCGAGCCCGATACGCTCGGCCACCGCAGGCGACGCGGCAAAGGACAGCATGAAGCCGATGCCGAGAAGCACGATGAATGTCACCAGAAAGAGCCTGTCGATGGTCCAGAACCAATCGGCCAAAGCTCCACGTTCCGCGCGGCTTACCATATCATGTCTCTCCTGGAGCCTGTTGGATCAGCATCGTCATACCTTCAAGCCCTGCAACCAGCGAGACGAAGGCATCGCCGCGGACTTCGAAATTCTTATACTGGTCGAAGCTTGCGCAAGCCGGTGACAGCATCACCGCCACATCGGCGCCATCGGCCTCAGCATCGACGCTGGCATGCGCCACCGCCCGGTCCAGCGTGCCTGATATCTCAAACGGCACAGCAGAGCCCAGCGTCGCCGCAAAACCAGCCGCTGCCTCGCCGATCAGATAGGCCTTGGCGATGCGGGAAAACAGCGGCTGAAGGCTCGCAATCCCACCCTGTTTCGGCAAACCGCCGGCAATCCAGTAGATCCGGTCGTAGCTCGACAGAGCCGGCGCTGCCGCCTCGGCATTGGTGGCCTTGCTGTCGTTGACGAAGACGACACGCCCGCGCCGCCCGACAGGCTGCATGCGATGTTTCAGCCCGGCAAAGCTCTGCAAACCGACCCGCACTTCTTCGACCGTCAGGCCAACGGCAAGGCAGGCCGCAATCGCCGCTGCCGCGTTCTGGGCATTGTGGCTGCCGCGCAGGGTGGAAATGCCGTTGAGGTCGGCGATCATCTCTCCGCTGCCGCCGCTGACGATACGATGGCCGGCATTGAACAACCCATCCGTCAACGCGCGATCCTTGGAGATCCGCAGAACCCGCTTGCCATCGGCTTCCAGCCGTTCGGCAATCGCCGCGCAATAGCTGTCGTCGACGCCGACGACAGCCGTGTCGCTACCGGCCACCAACCGCTCCTTGATGGCGGCATAGTTTTCCATGCTGCCATGGCGGTCGAGATGATCAGGGGTGAGATTCAAAAGAATACCGGCCGTAGGATCGATGCTGGGGGCAAGATCGATCTGGTAGGACGAGCATTCGACCACGTAGTAACGGTTCGGCGCCGGCGGATCGAGCGTCAGGACCGCCGTGCCGATATTGCCGCCGACCTGCACGTCATAGCCATTGGCCGAGAGGATATGGCCGATCAGCGCGGTGGTGGTCGATTTGCCATTGGTGCCGGTTATGGCGATGAAGGGGCAGCCCGGCGCGGTGGCGCGGCGCTCGCGCACGAACAACTCGACATCGCCGATAATTTCGGCGCCTGCCGCCTTCGCCAAGTCCACGGTCCAATGGGGTTTCGGATGGGTCAGCGGCACACCGGGAGACAAAACCAGGGCTGCGACACCGCTCCAGTCGATGCCGCGCAGGTCCGTGGCGATCAGCCCTCGGCTGCGCGCTTTCTCGACGCTATCGGGATTGTCGTCCCAGACGGTCACGTCGGCGCCGCCGGCCACAAGCGCCTCGGCCGTAGCCAGGCCCGAGCCACCAAGCCCGAACAGCGCAACCTTGCGATCCCTCAATGTGGCGACCGGGATCATCGCGCCCTCACCGCAGTTTCAGAGTGGCAAGGCCGAGCATGGCGAGCCCGACGGCAATGATCCAGAAGCGGATGACGACCTGACTTTCCGTCCAGCCCTTCTTTTCGAAATGGTGATGGATCGGCGCCATCAGGAACACGCGCCGACCGGTGCGCTTGTACCAGAACACCTGGATGATGACCGACAGCGTCTCCATCACGAACAAGCCGCCGATGATGACCATGACAATCTCGTGTTTGGTGGCGACGGCGACCGTGCCGATCAAGCCGCCCAACGACAGTGATCCCGTATCGCCCATGAAGATCGCGGCCGGCGGCGCATTGAACCAGAGAAACCCCAGACCAGCGCCAATGACCGCGCCGAGAATAACCGCGAGTTCGCCTGTCCCCGGCACGAAATTGATCTGCAGATAGCCGGAAAATACGATGTTACCGGCGAGATAGGCGATCAGGCCGAAGGCGGCCGAGGCGATCATCACAGGCACGATGGCCAAGCCATCCAGGCCGTCCGTCAGGTTGACGGCATTGCCGGCGGCAACGATGACGAAACCGCCAAACAAAATGAAGAAATAGCCGATGTTGAGCAGCGCATCCTTGAAGAAGGGAAAAGCGATCGAGGTCGCCACATGCGGTCCTTGCGGCGCTGAAACCTTGGCAGCCTCCATCATGAAGAACACGGCGATGCCGGCAATCACGAATTCGATGGCAAGCCGGGCCTTGCCGGAAAAGCCCTTGTCCGATTGCTTGGTGACCTTCAGATAATCGTCGTAGAAGCCGATGGCGCCGAAACCGAGCGTGACCAGCAGCGTCGCCACCACATAGACATTCGACAGATCGGCCCAGAGCAGCGACGAGCCTACGATGCCGGCCAGAATCATCAAGCCGCCCATGGTTGGCGTGCCAGACTTCTTGAAATGCGTCTGCGGCCCATCGGCACGGATCGGCTGGCCCTTGCCCTGGCGCACCTTGAGAGACGAAATGATCTTCGGTCCAAACAGGAAGACGATCAGCGCCGCCGTGAACATCGCCGCCCCGGTCCGGAAGGTGATGTACCGGAACAGGTTGAAGAACTGGATGTGGTTAGCGAGTTCAACGAGCCAAATCAGCATAAAAGCACTTTCGAGAGCATATCGGGCAAAAGAGCGGAGCGGCTTTGCATCATGACATGCGTTAACAAGACGGTTGGAGCGGGAAGGTCATTCCGGGCGGCGGGTGTCGTCCAATGGTGGATAGTTGTCAAGCAATGCAGCTACGATCTTGCCGAAACCGATGCCGAGCGACGACTTGATCATCATCACATCGCCACCCCCGACATTGGCGACACAAAAGGCTCCCAATTGCTCTGCCGTATCGAAGGATTGCACCGAAACCGTCTCCGGCAATTGTGCCTTCAACGCCGTCATCGCTTGCCCGGCAAGCCAGACATGCTCGATACCGGCGGCAAGCAACGGGCCAGCCAGTTCGCCATGTAACTCATGCGAAAGCTCGCCCATCTCGAGCATGTCGCCAAGCACAGCGATCCGCCTGCCCTCGCCGCGAGGCTGGGCTGCAGCGAGCACTGAAATTGCGGCGCGCATCGAGGCCGGATTGGCATTGTAGCTCTCGTCGATCAGCGTGAAAGGCCCCGTCGGCGTGCGCAGCCGGTGCCGCTCCCCACGGCCCTTGACCGGAGCAAGCCGGCTTAGCGCGTCGACGGCCGCATCGAGATCGCCACCAAAGATCCTGACAGCACCGAGCGCCGCCATGGCATTTTCAGCGATATGGCGGCCGGGTGCGGCAATGACCACTTCCCGCGTCTCGCCATCGATGACAGTCCATATGGTCGAGCTTTCAGCAGCACCGTCGAATTCCGCCAGTCGGAATTCCGCCTTGGCATGCTGTCCAAAGGAATGAATGCGGGTGATACCGGCCTCTTGGGCCTTGTGTTCGAGATATTCGAAATAGGGATTGTCGCGGTTGAGCAGCGCCACGCCGTTGGCGGTCACGCCGGAAAAGATCTCGGCTTTGGCATCAGCGATCTCGTCGACGCTTGCAAAATTGCCAAGATGCGCCGGCGCAATCGTGGTGATGATCGCCAGATGTGGCCGCACCAGCGCCACCAGCGGGGTGATCTCGCCGGAATGGTTCATGCCGATCTCGAACACGCCGAAATCAGCGCTGGCGGGCATCCGCGCCAGCGTCAGCGGCACACCCCAGTGATTGTTGAAGGAGGCGACCGCCGCATGCACTTCGCCCGAGGGTGCGAGCACCTGGCGCAGCATTTCCTTGGTCGTCGTCTTGCCGACCGAGCCGGTGACGGCGACGATCTTGGCACGCGAGCGAGCACGCGCGGCAACCGCCAGCCGGCCGAGTGCCTGCAATACGTCGTCGACGACGATCATCGGCACGGTCAGCCGGCCAAGAGCCGGCAGTTTCGCCTCGTTGACCACCATCAGCGCCGCGCCATTGGCAACCGCGATGCTGGCATAGTCATGGCCGTCGAGCCTCTCGCCCTTGATGGCAAAGAAGGCCTCGCCCGGCTGAATGCTGCGGCTATCAATGGAAATGCCGGTAATACCGGCGGGCATGGTCCCGACCGGCCGTCCAGCGGTGGCTGCAACAAGGTCGTCGATGGTCCAGAGAAAACTCACGGGTGGAATTCCTCCATGGCTTTGCGAATTTCGGCATGATCGGAAAAGGGCAGCGTCTGCGACCCGACGATCTGGCCTTCCTCATGGCCCTTGCCGGCCACGATCAGCGTATCGCCGGTTGCCAGCATGGCAACGCCGGCACGGATCGCCTGGGCGCGGTCGCCAATCTCGATCCCCTTCGGCGTCCCCGCCATCACTTCACCGCGGATTGTCGCGGCCACTTCCGAGCGGGGATTGTCGTCGGTGACGATGACGATATCGGCGAGCCGATTGGCGATCTCGCCCATGATCGGTCGCTTGCCCTTGTCGCGGTCGCCACCGCAGCCGAATACCACGATGACCCGGCCGCTGGTGAAGGGCCTCACCGCCGTCAGCACCTTTTCCAGGGCATCGGGCTTATGGGCGTAATCGACATAAGCGAGCGCGCCGCTCTTGGCCTGGCCGACCAGTTCCAGCCGACCGGCGGCACCTTCCAGCTTTTCCAGCGCCCGCATGGCAACCGCAGCCGGCACGCCCGTGGAGATCGCTAGGCCGGCGGCGACAAGCGCGTTGGCAATTTGGAAATCACCGGCCAATGGCAGGTCGACCTCATAGATCGCGCCCTCATGATGTACTTCCGCGATCTGCTTGTGGCGGAAATGCTCGACACGCTTGAGGGAAAGGAACGTCCCCGCCCGGCCAACGGTGCGCACATCGTGGCCAGCCTCACTGGCGACCCGGATCGCCTCGGCAGACCATTCGTCATCGGCAAAGATCACCGCTGGCGCACCCTTCGGCAGCAGCGTGTCGAAAAGCCGCATCTTGGCGGCCATGTAATCCTCAACGGTTGGATGATAATCCATGTGGTCGCGGCCGAGGTTGGTGAAACCGGCAGCGGCCAGATGTACGCCATCCAGCCGGCCCTGGTCGAGCCCGTGGCTGGAGGCTTCCATCGCTGCATGGGTCACGCCTTCGGCAGCAAGCTCGGACAGCAGCGTATGCAGCGCCACCGGATCTGGTGTCGTCAGCGAGCCGTAATCGTTGCGGCTCGGAGACACCACACCGGTCGTGCCGATCTGCGCGCTGGCAAGCCCGGCAAAGGCCCAGATCTGACGGGTAAAGGAAGCAACCGAGGTCTTGCCGGCGGTGCCGGTGACGGCCACCATGGTCTCGGGCTGGCCGGCATGAAAGCGGGCGGCGAGAAGCGCCAGCGACCGGCGCGGCTGCGGCGAGATCAGCACAGGTACGGAAAGATCAAGCGGTGTAGCAGACAATATGGCAACGGCGCCCTTGGCCACGGCATCGGCGGCAAAGCCCGCGCCATCGGCCTTCGTACCCGCCAAAGCTACGAACAGCATGCCCGGTTTCACCTTGCGGCTGTCGGCAGTGACGCCTGTAATCTCGAGGTCGTCAGCGCCAATACCACCGGCCACCCCATGCGAGGCTCCGATCAAGGCTTCCAGATCGCCGGTGGCGAGTTCGCGCAATTTCATCGTCTATCTGTCCCCTGCCGCGCCGCTGATGCCCCCATCACCGGCAACGGCGAATCAATCGTCATGCCATTTCTTTATCGTCCCGCATTCCCGGACGCAAAACGCTCAAGCACTTTTGCCTGAAATAACGCCTAGCTCAGCGCACTTCCGGTTGCCAAAACCGCTTCGTACTTTTGCTGGGAATGCTAGTACGAAACGAGCATGTCATTGCCGACCTGCCCATAATTGGGTTCTACACCAAGAATTGGGGCGCTTCTGCGAATAATGTCTCGCACGATCGGTGTTGCCGTGTAGGCCGCAAGCGTCCCCCCGCCTTCGCCGGTCAAGGGTTCGTCGATGAAACTCAGCACGACATAACGCGGCTTGCTCATCGGGAAGGCAGCAACAAAGGCATTGAAATTCAAGCGGTGGTCGTAGCGGCCATTGATGACCTTGTCGGCTGTACCTGTTTTGCCACCGACGTCGAAGCCGGGTACACGCGCATTTCGGCCCGAACCGTAGACACCGTTATATTCGAAGAGATAACGCATGTCCGCGCTAGTTTGCGGCTTGATGACCACCTCGGCCACTTCGTCAGCCTGCTCTGCTGTTCTTGGCAGGAAGGTAGGCTCGATCAGGCGACCGCCATTAACAAGCGCTGCCCCCGCCACTGCCGTCTGCAGCGGCGTCGTAGCGACGCCGTGACCAAAGGCGATGGTAATCTGGTTGATTGCCTTCCATTCCTTCGGCTGGGATGGCATTTTTACCTCCGGCAATTCGGTCTTCATTTTGCTCAAGAGACCAAGCCGGGTCAAAAATGCCTTGTGATCGGGAATGCTGACCATCTGCGCAATCTTGGCAGTACCGATATTCGAAGAATATTTGAAGATATCCGCCACCGTCAGGAAACGCGCCTGGCCGTGAAGGTCGTGAATGGTAAAGCCACCGATGCGCAGCGGGTACCGTGCGTCGAAACTGTCACCGATCTTAACCCGTCCGGAATCGAGCCCCATGGCCAGCGTGAACGATTTGAAGGTCGAACCCATTTCAAAGGTACCGTTCGACATACGGTTCAGCCAGCCGTCCTTAGCCCCTTCTTCGGGCTTGTTCGGATCGAAGTCCGGATAGGAGGCCATGGCGATCACTTCACCGGTCTCAACATCGAGCACCACGGCGCCCGCCGACTTGCCCTTGAAATTCACTTGGGCTGCAGCCACCACATCATGAACGATATTCTGAACACGCAGGTCGATGGAGAGCTTCACCGGCTCCAGCGGCGCATTGGACGTCATGCCAAGGTCGGCAAGATCGGCCAGCCCTTGGCTGTCGATGTATTTCTCCATGCCGGCCATGCCACGGTTGTCGATATTGACGAAACCGACGATATGCGAGGCCGTGGAGCCACCCGGATAGAAGCGGCGAATTTCCGGACGAAAACCGATGCCGGGAATGCCGAGCGCCAAAATCTGGCTCTGCTGCTTGGGCGTCAACTGGCGGCGCAGCCATTGGAAATGCGACTTCGACGACAGTTTCTTATAGGTGTCTTTCGCATCGAGATCCGACAGAACCGTCTGCAGCTTTTCCACGGCTTCATCGACATCGACGATCTTGTGCGGCTCGGCAAACAGCGAGACGGTGCGGATGTCGGTGGCCAGCACCTGACCATTGCGGTCAAGAATGTCGGGGCGCGCCGCCATCAACCGGTCGGGCGGCATGATGCTGGAGGTGTTCTCAGGCTTGGCGTAGCCATATTGCACCAGTCGACCGCCGATCACCCCGTATACCAGGGTAAAACTCAGGATCAGCAGGCCAACCCGGCGTTTCGCCATATCGGTCTTGCGCTTGCCGACACCTTCAAAGGTGCGAGCCTTCCCGCGGGTTGCGGTCGCCCGGCGCACATCGGTGGAAAAATGGGCCCGGCTCTTCAGAAGCATCATTCGCGAGAGAAAAGTCATCAGCGCTTCACCGATCCGGTTACGACCTTGTCCATCGGCAAGGGAATAACCTTACCATCGGCCATCTTCAGTCCGCCCTTTGCGCCTGAGGCACCGTTGCTGGCCTGGGCTGGCGGTGGCGGAACCTGGGATTTCAGCATCGGCAATTCGTTAGCGCGGGCCAGCTGACTTGGATCGGTTTGCTGCAGCTTCAGCTCCTGACCAAACGTGTTGGCGAGCTTTTCCAGCCGGTTCGGTTGGGTCAGCAATGCCCAGTCGGCCTGCAGCAACTCGATCGTGTCCTTCTCCAGCTTGATCTCGGCCTCGATGCGCTTCAGATCCTGCACCTTTTCATCGGTGTTGTGCTTGATCTGATAGGTCACCGTGGCCGCAGCGGCCATGGCGCCGATCAGGATGACATCAAAGGTTCGCAGCATGGTTCAGGCCCCCAACCGTTCGATTTCCGCCAGGTCAGGCAGATCGAAAATGGAAAAATCGGCCTTCATGGCGGGATGGACGGTGCGAATACCCGCACGCAGTTTGGCGGAACGGGCGCGCGGATTGACCTGCGCCTCTTCCTCGGTGGCAGACACCATACCCTTGCCGACAGGTTCAAAGGTCGCCGGGCGCTCGAACGCCATGGGCATATGCCTTGAGCCGGCAGCCTTGCCGGAACGGTCTGCAAAGAATTTCTTGACGATCCTGTCTTCCAGGGAATGGAAGGTGACGACGACCAGTCGGCCGCCTGGCTTCAGCGCCCGCTCGGCCGCAAACAGCGCCTCGGCCAATTCGCCAAGCTCGTCGTTGACGAAGACGCGCAGCGCCTGGAATACCCGGGTGGCCGGATGAATCTTATCCTTGGCCTTGCGCGGGGTAACGATCTCGATCATGCCCGCCAGATCGCGAGTGGTCTCGAAGGGATGGTTGACGCGGCGCTTCTCAATGGCGCGCGCAATGCGTCCGGCCTGCTTTTCCTCACCGAGGAAGCCGAAAATGCGGATGAGATCGCCGACCTTGGCGCGATTGACCACATCGGCGGCAGACACGCCTGCACCCGACATGCGCATGTCGAGCGGCCCGTTGCGCTGGAAGGAAAAGCCACGTTCCGCCTCGTCAATCTGCATCGAGGAGACGCCGATATCGAGCACGACGCCATCAAGCCCTTCATCCGGGGCGAAGCTGTCGAGGGCAGAAAATTTGGTGTGATGCAGGGAAAGACGCCCGGCACGGGCAGCAACTATCGCCTGGCCAGCAGCGATCGCGTTGGGATCGCGGTCGAGCGCGATCACGTCAGCACCCGCATCGAGGATAGCACCGGTATAGCCACCCGCTCCGAACGTGCCATCGAGAATAACTTTGCCGGCCTCAGGCTCGAGGGCCGCAATCACTTCATGGAGAAGAACCGGAATGTGACGGACCGGTCCGCCATCGGCTTCAGCATACCCTCCGCCAAGATCCGTCACCATTCCGCTTCTCCGACTTAACTGGAGCCCGCCCTTCTCAGAGTGAACTCCTTTCTTGCCGCCGCCTGCGCCTCGTGAAACGCCTGCGGCTGCCACAACTGAAAATGATCCGAACGACCGACAAAGGTCACTTCGGAGGTAATCCCGGTGAAGTCGCGGATGAAATCCGTGACCATCAACCGACCCTCGCTGTCGAGGCGCATGAAGACGCCGCCTCCGTGTACGAGAAGCGACATCTCGTTGGCAACCGACGAAAACACGTCCTCGCCGATAATCTGGCGCTCGTAGCGCTCCAGCAAGTCCGGACCGCCGATATTGATCGCCGGAAAGGTGAAATCCTGGAAGCAATACAAGTCCTGAATTTCCCGCGCCATCAAGACAGCACGGAACGCCGCCGGAACGGAAACCCGCCCCTTCGCATCGATCCTGTTCGTCGCATTGGACAAGAAGCGGTTCATGACGCTCTACCGCCGCTCCATTTCCATCAACGCGGCCCACAAATCCGCATTTCCATTGATACACCCGAGCTGCAAAGCTCATTGCCGCAAGGCCGAAACAGCCAGAAGAGACCAGAAAGGCCCGCTTCTCAGTCTCACATGTCGGGGCCCTCAATTGCCCCTCGGCAGTGCAGTTATGGGATAGCATGGGACACCATGGGCGTCAATGGGATTGGGGCCGGCGAACCGGTTTGCTGCATCGGTTATTTATAACCCGTTAAGATTAATGAATGGTTATTGAGGCTTGACGGTTAGACGACATCCATGCCGGCAGGGATACCGGCTAAGCAACTGAAATATATTGATAAAGATCAAAACAGCCCGGCAGGACGCCGGCAAGCGCGCCGGTTAAAGGCGACGCCTTGGCCGAAGTGATTCGGGGAATGTGGGAAAGACCAGTCGGCCTGTAAGCCGGGTTCTGTATGGCTCCGGTTGCCCGGAACGTGGCAGCCATTCATCTGGGACGATGCTTGCGCACCGCCTCTCGCAACCCACCCGGATGACTGGCCCGGAAACAGGCTGTAGTGCCGCAAGCGGCACCCGTGTCATCCCTATTCGGTCTTGCTCCCGGTGGGGTTTACCATGCCGTTCCTGTCGCCAGGACCGCGGTGGGCTCTTACCCCACCCTTTCACCCTGACCCCGCTAAACGGGGCGGTCTGCTTTCTGTGGCACTTTCCCTGAGGTCGCCCTCGCCGGACGTTATCCGGCACCGTGTTTCCGTGGAGCCCGGACTTTCCTCACCCTACCGTCTTTCGACATTGGTAAAGCGCGGCTGCCCGGCCGACTGGTCCGGGCGTGATTAACGGAGCGTGGCCGAGAAAGCCACCGAAATCATCAGCTCAAGCAAGATCCGAAGCAAAAACAGGGGTGAAATCGACATCGTACCCTTCCCCATCCAGCGATCCGCGCATGAGAAGCACGGCTCCGAGCCGTCCGATCTCATCGCAGCTTTTCGCAGCCTGGCCGCAGCCGCCCGAGAGTACGCCGATGCGTGGGCTGTCGCTCCAGCCAATGGCGGGATAGTCGTTACGGGTAAAAGAGGTGACGCAGGCGGCCATGGACACCGCCGCCTGCGCCACGCCGGGCACCAGTGTGCGGATGATCCGGTGCAGGTGTTCGCGGGTGCTTTCGCGCCCACCGCTGCGGAACCAGGCCCTGATATCGGGCTCGCTTGTCAGCTTCAGATCATCTGGATCGCCACCGATCTTCAGATAGGTCTTGCGATCGGGATAGCGCACCGGCGGCAGGAGATAGATGTGATCTTGCAGATTTTCCGGATGATGGATCAGCGACGGCATGCCTTTGTAGGTCGGCAATTCTTCGTCTGGAATTTCGAAGAAAGCGACGGTGCGCGCATTAACCGATAGATCAAGCTTTCGAGGCAACAGATTCTCCGCAATGGAGAATCCGCCCGCAGCGACCAGCAGCTTTTCCGCCTTCACCACCTGCCCCGCATCCGTGGTGACCGCAACATGGCTGCCCTCGTCGCGCACCGAAACGGCGGTGGCATCAATCATCGTCACCCCGGCCTTTTCGCCAAGCACGGCCTGCGCCGCCACCAGCGCCCGCGGATTGACATAACCGGCAGACGAGCCCTCGAAAATACCGGCGCTACCGGCATCGAAACCGAAATAGGGAAAACGCCTTGCCAGCGCCTGATGGTCAAGCCCTTCCGTCGCCATGCCAAGGGCGGCAACGGCTTGCTCGACCTCCGCCAGATAGGTGTTAGCGCCGCCCTGCTTCGGCCCGACAATTAGGCAGCCGACATCATGATAAAATTTGATGCCACTGCCGCGCTCGATCTCGCCGTAACGGGCAATCGAGCGGTTGGCGAGACGTGCCCAGACCGGATCGGGATCGATGGTGCGGGTAATGCGGGCTTCGTCGTAATGGCTGGCAAAAACACCCTGGTGATTGGCTTTGTCTTCAGGCTCGCTCGGCCCCAGCAACGCCACGCCGTCGGTCTGCGAAGCCAGATGCCGCGCCGCCGCAGCCCCCATCATACCGCGCCCAATAATGAGATATTTGAAAACCCGATCCGCCATCGCAATCACCCGTATGATTCAATAGACGAGGGATAGCATGGCAGAAACACTTGCACAGCCGCGAGATTGCCGCAGCTGCTTAGATTCGGTGGAGCAATTCGTAAAATCAAACAGCCCCTCCCACTACCGCCATTCTTCGTTCAGCCGTTCTTGAGGGTGAGGCGAAAATGCTCCCGTCGAGAACCGGAGCGGAGCGTACTTTAACGTACGTGAGCACCGGAAGCGCAGACGGTAGCATTTGCAGCCCACCATCGAGAACGGATGAACGAAGAATCAGGCCTTCTCGCCCATCATGGCTTGCACCTGCCCACAGTACTGCTTGGAAACGGCGTTCATGCGGGTGGCGCCGTGGCCGGCATTGTAGCGCAGGATGGCGCCGCAGGTGTCGCCGCCGCCGAGCTGATGGGCCATGGCCAGGTATTTCATACCGTATTTCAGATTGGTGGCGGGGTCGTAGAGACCGGCAATATTGCCGGTATAGCCCATGGCGCGGGCGGTGGCGGGCTTGATCTGCATCAGGCCGATTTCGCCATGGGTGCCGCGCGCCTTGGGATTGAAGCCGCTTTCGATCTTGACGACGGCGCTCGCCAGTTGGACCGGCACACCATACTGCTTGGCATAGGAGGAAATCAGCGCATGGTAGGGAGCCTTGCCATCGCCCTTGCCGTTGTCGTCATCGTGCTTTGCGGTGTCGAACGTATCACCTTTGCTCGGGCGGGAGAGATCGGCATCCTGTTTGTCCCGGTGCAACATTTCCATCAGGGTAAGACCACTGCCGGTATCGGCAGCTTTGGCCTCGGACAGAGCGGACATAGAAACGGCGATGCATGCCGCGGCAGCGAAAAGCGATGTTTTCATGGAAAAGGTCAGTCTCCAGACAAAGGGGCGGACAAGGCCGATAGCAAAGCGCAATATTCAGCCGGCCGCTGCCCAGCAAAGGACAGCGATGTTCATCACCCTCATCGTTGATATTCGCGAAAAGCTTCCCTCAGGGACGTTCTATTCGCCGTTCATCTCGACCGCAGCTCGGGAATTACCCTGCCGCGACGGGAGCTGTTAGACAGCCTCAATAAGGAAATCCTATGGCAAGGTAAAAAAACCGCAACTTTGCTGGTTCAGATACGCCTACAGCAACGCTCGGCAGCCGCAACCTCTAGGCGAAGTGCGGAAGCGCCGCCAGCAGTCTATGCAGCGTTTCAATGGTCGAGGAATCGGCAACGCCATCGACTTTCGCTTGGCGGAAATGCAGTTGGAAACTTTTGACGACGCCTTCGGTCACGGCATCGAAATCTCCATTGATTTCAATATTATAACCATAGAGCGACAGCATGGACTGCAGCGCCTCGACCGGCTGACCGCGATCCCCCCGCTGGAAGAAGCGACCACCGGCAATGGCGCTCGGCTCCACCCAATGGCCAACCCCGAGTTCGTGCAGCTGGGCCCACGGGAAATGCTCGCCCGGATCGACCTTACGCACCGGGGCTATATCGGAGTGAGCCAGCACCCTTTCAGGCGGGATCGACCAGCGTCTTGCACAATCCAGACACAATTTTGCGACCGCCTCAATCTGGCCATCGGGATAGTCAGGCAAGGTTGGATGGCCCGCATTGGCGATTTCGATGCCGATAGAGCGGGAATTGATGTCTGTTGCGCCGGCCCAGAAGCTTTTCCCGGCATGCCAGGCGCGGCGGCTCTCCGGTACCATCTGCACAACGCTACCGTTTTCGCGCACCAGATAGTGGCTGGAGACTTGGCTTTCCTCCGTGCAGAGCCAGGCAATCGCTGACTCCTCGCTCGGCATGCCGGTGTAATGCAGGATGATCGTGTCAGGCGCGCTGCACTCGACCCGTTCACCGTGGTTGGGCGAAGGAACGAGATCAGCGCCGGGATAATCGGCGGTAAAGGATGTCATGCTGCCCGGCGTTCCCTCTCGATCGCGGCATAGGCGGCGTTGAAGCTCGCCATGCGCTGATGCGCCGCCGCGTGCATTTCAACCGGCAGACCGCGCGCATAAAGCCGGTCAGGATGGTGCTCGGAAGCCAGCGCCCGGTACCGCTTTCGGATCGTGCCGAAATCATCGCTGCGCGATACGCCCAGAATACCGTAGGGATCGTGGTCGGGCGCTAAATGCCGCGCCGAGATCTCGGCAAAGCGCTCCTCGCCTATCGTAAAGATTTCGGCGATCCGCGCCAGGAAAGCCAGCTCGCTTTCATGGATCAGGCCATCCGCCGTGGCGATATGGAAGAGCGCGTCGACGATCTCTTCAAGCACCGGGCAGCCCTTGACCCGCGAACCGCAGAGATTGGCGAGCTTTTCGGCATAGGCCTCGTAGCCGGCAACATCCTGCTTGGCGAGATTATAGAGACGGGCGACGTTGCGCGCCTCTTCCGGCGGAAAATCGAAGATGCTGCGAAAGGCATTGACTTCGGCCTGCGAGACGATGCCGTCAGCCTTGGCCATCTTGGCCGAGAGTGCGATGATCGCCACCGAAAAAGAAACCCGCCGGCGCGTCTCCGGATCGCCTTCGAACACCGTGCGGATCGCCTCGACAAGCGACGACAGCGCGTTGCCGGCCGCATCGCTGACCGCGCCGAGCAATCGATCCCAGAGTGACGATAGTTGTTGGCAGGCGAAATCGAAAATCATGATGATAGGTTGACCAAATTATCACTTCAAATGCAAGGCGAGCAGCGTCGCGCAGTAGGTTAAACTTTGTTCACTTTCCCCTCCCTTAACCCGACCCGCAAAAGCCGCCTAGGTTCCCTCATCTGCCCTGAAAAGCAGGCGGCATTGGCTTTTCCACAAGCGACCGTTCGGCGCTTTCCATTTGAAACGATTATATTTCCCCTGCAGATGAAATTTCGACGAAACTGCGGATTTTGTTCGATTTTTCGCTTTACAGCATCGGTTGGCTGTCGCATCCATGGGCCACGAGATCACAGGACCTGCGGCATTTTGCCCGGGCCTGATCTTTCTATTGTCGTTTGTCCTCTTGGGAAATCGGGCCTCCCGTATTTCCCTGGCGGACTCTAAAAGGAGGGTTTGATGGCCAAGACCAAAGTCGCATTGCTGACCGCCGGGGGCCTTGCCCCCTGTCTCTCGTCCGCCGTAGGCGGCCTGATCGAGCGCTATAGCGACATCGCGCCAGATGCCGAGATCATCGCCTACAAGTCTGGCTATCGCGGCCTTTTGATGGACTACAAGATCGAGATCAACGAGAAGATGCGCGAGCAGGCACATGTGCTGCATCGCTACGGCGGCTCTCCGATCGGCAATAGCCGCGTGAAGCTCACCAATGTCGCAGATTGCGTCAAACGCGGCTTGGTCAAGGAAGGGCAGAACCCACTGCAGGTGGCGGCCGAACGACTGGCTGCCGATGGCATCACCATCCTCCACACGATCGGCGGCGACGACACCAATACCACGGCGGCTGATCTTGCCGCCTATCTCGGCGCCAATGGCTATAACCTGACCGTGGTCGGCCTGCCGAAGACCGTCGACAACGATGTCGTGCCGATCCGCCAGACGCTCGGCGCCTGGACGGCGGCCGATGTCGGCGCCCGCTTCTTCGACCATGTCTCCAACGAACAGAGTGCGGCACCGCGCACCCTCGTCATTCACGAAGTCATGGGCCGCCATTGCGGCTGGCTGACAGCGGCAACGGCACGCGCCTATATCCAGCGCATCAAGCCGAATGAATATGTCGAAGGCTTCATGATGAATGAGGAGCTGAAAATCATCGACGGGCTCTACCTGCCCGAAACCCATTTCGACATGGAGGCGGAGGCCGAGCGGCTGAAGGAACTGATGGACCGCACCGGCTTCGTCACCCTGTTCGTCTCGGAAGGCGCCTGCATGGACGAGATCGTCGCCGAACGCGAGAAGGCCGGTGAGGAAATCAAGCGCGATGCATTTGGCCATGTGAAGCTCGACACCATCAATGTCGGCGGCTGGTTCCAGAAGCATTTCGCCAAGCTGCTCGATGCCGAGCGCTCGATGGTGCAGAAATCCGGCTATTATGCCCGCTCCGCGCCGGCCAATCACCAAGACCTGCGCCTGATCCAGAGCATGGTCGATCTGGCGGTCGAAAGCGGTCTCAACGGCGTCTCGGGCGTGACGGGCCATGATGAGGATCAGGGCGGCAAATTGCGCGCCATCGAGTTCCCGCGCATCAAGGGTGGCAAGGCTTTTGATCTCTCCACCCCCTGGTTCAAAGAAGTGATGGATCATCTGGGCCAGAAATTCCGTCCGGCACATTGACCTTGACGGCGATTGGTGGCTTCTCTTTGCAAGCACCGCTCGTCGTCCGGGTGGAGGATTTTCGCAAGGCAAACCACCTGCGGAAATAGTTGGCCGGACCGGCACTAAAAACCGCGATGCGATACTATATAAAGACCAGCGCCGGATGCTCAAACGCATGCGGCGCTCATCCGTTTGTGTCGAGGCTCGCCGTGCCGAAAGGGATGCGGTGCTAAACCCGGTGCGGACGCATTGAACTCGGAGGCAGGCCTATGAACATTCAGGATTGGCTGTTGTTTTCAGCGGCAAGCGCTGCCTTCCTGGCCGTGCCTGGGCGCAGCGCCAAGCGAATCATAGCCTGTCGCCGCGCGGGCGGCCTGCGCCTTGCCTGCCTCAGCGCCGCCGGCAGCACCATTGGATATGGCGTTGCCGCAAGCCTCGTGTTCGGCGCCGCACAGGCTTTGGCCAATGCCCGCTCGACCGCGCTGTCCGATTTGCGCTGGGTTGGCATGGGCGTGTTAATGATTATGGCACTCAGATTGTGGCGGGCGCCGCTGCATATCGGCCCGGTCGCAGATAACGACAATGTCGCAGACAGACGGGCAATGGTCATTGTGTCGCAGGCGGTAATGTCGTCGGTCTTCGATGCACGCTCGCTGGTGTTTCTTCTGGCACTTGTGACCCAAATGGGAGCAGGTCTTTCGCCGTTCAGTAGCGATTTCTTGACCATGGAACTGGCTTTTCTGCTGATTTCAGGCCTGATTTGCGGCTCTCAGGCGATTTTTGCACAGGCTTTCGATCGACTGATCCGCCGGCGCACAGCGCGGCGAATCCTGCAGCCAAAGGGCAAATCCATGCTGATTTCCGCCCGTTCCGTCAGCGCTGGCTTCCGTCGCATCGCTGCCTGATCGGCCTCCTTGGCGCCCCCTCGCCAAGGCTGGAGTGCTGGTAATGTCATCTTAGACTTCAAGGGGGCTGTCAAATTTGTGAATCCGATGTTAATAGTTCGTGCGCTGCCCCAAAGCAGCACTCGTTTCAACAGCCGACGGACATTTGCATGACAGCGAAAACGGACCGCACGATTGCCATCAGCATTACTGCTGTCATCGTCGCAGCCCTTTCCAGTTGCACCAATGTGAACGACAATGCCAAGGCCGACATGGCGCCGAAGCCCGCTGCCGGGCATCAGGCTGTCGCCAAGGCCGCCGCACCGGCTGGATCTCAGGCGGCGTCGGCCGCGGCAAACGGTTCCGTTGCAGGTGCAGGCACTGCCCAGGCAGCGAATGGCCAGGCAGTGGCCGGCCAGTCCGTCAATTCCCAAGCCACGATGCAGCCGACTCAGTCCGCCGTCGCGGCGCTTGCCAATACATCGACCGGAAACAGTGCTCTGGCCGCTATTAACGGCGCGTCGGCAACCGGTGCATCGGCAAACGCCCAGATGGCCCATCTTGCGACCGGCCAGGGTCCTTATCCAATGGCAAAGCCTGGATACACCCAGGTCGCTTCGCTCGGACCCACCGTCGGCAACACACCGTCCTCGGCCAATGCTCCAGCCAACGTTGCCGACAATGAGCCGATCGGACTGGAAAACGAAGCCCTGCAGCCTGAAGTGATCCACGCGGCGATACCAACTCCACGTCCTGCTTCCCTCGGGGGCACGTCGACGGCGTCTTACGCATCCCCGTCGCGGTCCACGGCAACGTCGTTCGCCATGCTCGACGCACAGTTCGACACCAGCGCCCCTGGCCCGATTCAGGCTCTGTCGTCAGAGCGTTCAAAGACCGAATCCGCTGGCAATGCCGGCAGTTCGGCTCCTCGTGGCCCAACCGTGATCAACGGCCTCGTCAACAAATATGCAGCACTTTACGGCATGCCGTCGGCGCTGATCCACAGGGTCATTCACCGCGAGAGCCGCTACAATGCTTCGGCCTATAACCGGGGCAATTACGGGCTGATGCAGATCCGCTACAACACGGCCCGCTCGCTCGGCTATGATGGCCCCGCCGAAGGCCTGTTCGACCCGGAAACCAACCTGAAATATGCCATCAAATATCTCCGTGGCGCCTGGATGGTGGCAGACAACAATAACGACAACGCGGTTCGTCTCTATGCACGCGGCTATTACAACGACGCCAAGCGCAAGGGCCTGCTGGACGACGTGCAATAAGCACGTCATTTAAGGTCTTCACACCACATATACGAAGCTGACAGCCGGGCCTATCGCCCGGCTTTATTGTGTCGCGTCCAGCACGGCCTTGACCAGCAGCTGCGGCCGGTAGTTGGCCCAGGCGGGCGTCAGCCCCATACGCAGCACAATCAGCTTGCGCTCCGGTACAATGGTGATCGTCTGGCCGTCATGGCCCTGAAACCAGATGGTGTCTTCCTTGATCCCGAACGTCGTATCGCGCCGATCACCCGGTCCGACCCGCCAGATCTGCCCTCCGCCATAAAGGCCCCTTGAAGCGCTGGTCGGCTGGATCATCGTCTGGACGAAGCCTTCGGGCAGCAGCCGCTGCCCCTTCCACACGCCGTCCTGCAGCAGCAGTTGCGCGAGCTTGCCCCAATCGCGGGCAGAGGCATAGAAATAGGACCCGCCCGAGAGCGTGCCGACCTCATCGGCTTCGAGCACAGCGCTGCTCATGCCGAGCGGCGCAAACAGGGCGGCACGCGGATAGGCAAGTGCTGCGTCCTTGGGCAGGCTGTTCATCAGGATGCGGGACAGCAGCACCGAACTGCCTGTCGAATAGTGAAAATGCGTGCCCGGCGCTTTGTCGAGTGGCTGGGAGGCCGCAAAATTGGATTGGTCCGGCTCCAGGAAGAGCATCCGTGTCACATCGCTGACATCACCATAACTCTCGTTGAACTCAAGTCCGCTTTCCATCCCCATGATATGACGCAGCCGGATGCTGGCGCGCTCATCGCTCCATTGCGCCAGCAGATGGTCTTGATCGAGTGACAGCCCCCCCTCCCCGATCCGGTGGCCGATCAGCATCGCCGTCACGGTCTTGGTCATCGACCAGCCGATCAAGGGCGTTCCAGGCCCGAAGCCGGGGCCGTAAGCTTCTCCAACGAGCTTGCCATCGCGGATGACAAGAACCGCGCGCATCGAAGGGCCTGTCAGCGCGGGATCCGCAAGGATCTTCGTCAGCGCAGGATCGGTCTCCGCCTTGCCCATGCCGTCGGGCCAGGGCTCGGCACCTGGCGCGGCGGCCACCGGCTGCGGCTGCGGCAGGGCCACGGCGCGAGCGGCCTCGATCTTGCCATCAGGCACGCTAGCGCAGCCAAGGCCCGGACGGGCAACCGCCGTACTCGGCACGAAGGCACCGAAGATATAGGCGGTGACCGTGCCGGCATCGCGATCCACGGACACTCTCAGGAACCGCAGCAGCGGATTGCCGGGCGCCTGAACATCCTCCGACAGAACCTGATCAGGATCGCGCCCGGCAAGGAAGACATTGGAGCAGACGATCTTCGCGGCATAGCCGGTGCCGACCCGCAGCAATTCCGGCGGAGAGAGCCACAGCCAAAGCGCTGCCCCGATCACGACAGTCACAACAGCCGCCGCGAGCCAGCGGAAAAACCGAATCAGATAAACCATGCCATCTTCTCCCATGCAGGGTGCCGCGACAAACAAGCATGATTACTGCATCGGTGAAAGGGCGCCACGGTTGAAGCGACCCAGGCTTTCCTTGAGGAAAACGACCTTTTTCGACAGCAATTGTGACAGCCCCAGGCCGGTCAACAATGCGCGTCATCAAACTGTAGTGGTCGGGCTCTATTCCGGTAAAAAATCGGAAAAGGGGCCTTTCGCACATGACAGAGATTGTTCCAGACGCTGGATTTCGCAAAAACCATAAACTGAAATCCGCGCTGCTCCAACACAATGCTCTCTCGCGCCAAGGCCTGTCGGAGCGCCTGTTCGGCCTGATGTTTTCCGGCCTCGTCTATCCGCAGATCTGGGAAGATCCAGATGTCGACATGCAGGCCATGCAGCTTGGCGCCGGCCACCGCGTCGTCACCATCGGCTCAGGCGGCTGCAACATGCTGGCCTATCTGTCGCGCGAGCCCGAGAGCATCGACGTCGTCGATCTCAATCCGCATCACATCGCGCTGAACAAGCTCAAGCTCGCCGCCTTCCGCTACCTGCCTGATCATGCCGCCGTCGTGCAGCTGCTGGCAACCGACAAGGCTCGCGGCAATGCCACCATGGTCGAGCGCTACGTGGCCCCCCATCTCGATGCAACCACCCGCAGCTATTGGAAGGGCCGCAGCCTGACGGGACGCCGCCGTATCCGGGTGTTCAACGGCAATTTCTACCGCACGGGCCTGCTCGGCCGCTTTATCACCACCACCCATATCCTCGCCCGCCTGCACGGCGTTCGGCTTGAGGAAATCACGCAGTGCCGCACCCCGCGTGAGCAGCGGCAATTCTTCGAAACCCGCATTGCGCCGCTGTTTGAAAAGCCATTCATCCGCTGGCTGACCAACCGCAAGAGCTCGCTGTTCGGCCTCGGCATTCCGCCGCAGCAATATGACGAACTGGCCAGCGTATCCGATACTGGCACCATCGCCCCGGTCCTGAAGGCCCGGCTGGAAAAGCTCGCCTGTCACTTTTCGCTGCGTGACAATTACTTTGCCTGGCAGGCCTTCGCCCGCCGCTACCCGAAGTCACATGAAGGCGCCCTACCGGATTATCTGCGCGCCGATTATTATAGCGCCATCCGCACCAGCGTCGACCGGGTCAAGGTCCATCACGCCAGCTATACCGAACTGCTGTCCACCAAGCCGGCCGGCAGCGTCGACCGCTTCGTTCTGCTCGATGCCCAGGACTGGATGAACGACGAACAGTTGAACGATCTCTGGACGGAAATTACCCGCACCGCTTCCAAGAGCGCTCGTGTGATCTTCCGCACCGCCGCCGAAAAGAGCGTTATCGAAGGCCGGATCTCACCGACGCTTTCTGCGCAATGGACCTATCTCAAGGACCTGTCGCAGCATTTCAACGCGCTCGACCGCTCGGCGATCTATGGCGGCTTCCATATCTATGAGAAGTCTGCATGAGCGAGATCAACGTCGATCTCAATGGGACAACCGTGACATCGAGCTCCGGCCCGGCGCCGAGCCTTGACCAGCAGCATGCCAGCAAGATGGACCAAGTCTACCGCACCCAGCGGCACATCTACGACTTGACCCGCAAATACTACCTGCTTGGCCGCGATACAGCAATTGCGCGGCTGGCACTGCCTAGGGATGGCAGCCTCTTGGAAGTCGCCTGCGGCACGGGCCGCAACCTGATTTGCGCCGAGCGGCTCTATCCCGTCTCGCACCTCTACGGTTTCGACATTTCAAACGAAATGCTCGAACAGGCCAGGCTGAACTTCCGTGGCCGTCCGCGCCAGCCTGACCTGCGCATCGCCGACGCATCGGCCTTTACCGCCGCCGATTTCCCTGTCGGGACTGACGGTTTCGACCGGATCATGATTTCCTATGCCCTGTCGATGATCCCGGAGTGGCAAAAAGCGATTGCTTGTTCGCTCAACGCACTGAAGCCCGGCGGCGCGCTGCATGTGGTCGATTTTGGCCAGCAGGAAGGCTTGCCGCGCTGGTTTCGCCATCTGCTGCATGCCTGGCTCGCGCGCTTCCATGTGACACCGAGGGCCGACCTCAGGCAAGAGCTTGCCGCACAGGCAGAGGCGCTCGGCGCCACGCTCACCTTTACGCCGCTCTACCGCGGCTATGCCTGGCACGCAGTGATTTTGCGCCCAGCCGAATGAGCAGTTGAAAATAACGACATTTTAACGATGATGTAGCAAAGTCATGGCTTGGGGACTTTCCGCACGCGATGTGTCGGATCGGCCACAGCAGCCTTGGTTTCGCGCCTTCATGCCCGCATTCGCGGTTGCAGCGGCACAACAGTAGATGAGTAGGTTTCCGATGCGGTCGCTGGTCCTTGCCGTAATACCGATCTGCCTGGCAATGACCGCCTGCACATCGACGAGCTATGACTTCATGGAAACCGGCTCGATCCAACCGAAATTCCAGGACAAGGATCCGCAGGACTTCGGCGTCAACTCGCCGCATCGCCACCAGGTGCATGGCATCGACGTGTCCAAGTGGAATGGCGATATCGACTGGATGCGCGTGCGCCAATCCGGCGTCTCCTTCGCCTTCATCAAGGCGACCGAGGGCAAGGATGTCATCGATCCGAAATTCCAGGACTACTGGCGCCAGGCCAATGCCGCTGGCCTGCCGCATGCGCCCTACCATTTCTATTATTTCTGCTCCAGCGCCGACGAGCAAGCCAACTGGTTCATCGCCAATGTACCGAAGGCTGCAATGGATATGCCGCCCGTCATCGATGTCGAATGGAACCACACCTCCAAGACCTGCACCAAACGGCCGCCGGCCGACGTGGTCCGCAGCGAGATGAAGCGGTTCATGGACCGGCTGGAAGCCTTCTACGGCAAGCGGCCGATCATTTACACCTCGGTCGATTTCCACCGAGACAATCTGCAGGGTGCCTTCCAGGATCATTATTTCTGGGTGCGCTCGGTGGCCAAGCATCCATCGGAAATCTATCCGGACCGCCGCTGGGCCTTTTGGCAGTATACCTCGACCGGTGTAATCCCCGGCATCAAAGGCGATACCGACATCAATGTCTTTGCCGGCTCCCAGCAAAACTGGCGCAAATGGGTAGAAGCCGTCTCCTTACCGACCACCCAGCAGGCTTCGGCTCAATAGAGCCGTCAGACCGAAAGCCCTGTTATTCGCTGTAAAATAAGCACTGCTCCATGCTTATGTCACAAAGCTTGGGCACAGCGAGGCACGGTTTTTCCATATTGGGGGTCTATTCATGCATATCTTGTCTCGTTTCACGCTCGCAGCGGTCCTGAGCGGCCTTTTGGCCGGCACGGCGCTGGCGCAGCAGGCCGCAGCGCCTGTCGCTTCCGGTCAGGCGCCTGCCCAGACAGCACCATGCGGCGGCGATCTCAGCGCGTTCCTCGCTGGCGTAAAGGCGGAAGCCGTCGCCAAGGGTGCTTCGCCCGAGGCCGCAGACAAGGCGCTGGCCGGCGCACAGATCGACCAGAAGGTACTGGCTCGCGACCGCGCCCAGGGCGTGTTCAAGCAGACCTTTACCGAGTTTTCGTCGCGCACCGTCTCCAAGGGCCGGCTCGACCAGGGCAAGCAGAAGCTTCAGCAATATGCCTCCGTCTTTGACCGCGCGGAAAAGGAATATGGCGTTGCGCCGGGCGTGATCGCCGCCTTCTGGGCAATGGAAACCGATTTCGGCGCCGTGCAGGGTGATTTCAACACTCGCAACGCGCTGGTGACACTGGCGCATGATTGCCGCCGCCCCGACCTGTTCCGCCCCCAGCTTTTGGCGCTGATCACCATGGTCCAGCATGGCGACCTCGACCCGGCCACCAATACCGGCGCCTGGGCAGGCGAAGTCGGCCAGGTGCAGATGCTGCCCAAGGACATCGTCGCCTTCGGCGTCGACGGCGATGGCGACGGACATGTCAGCCTGAAGACCAGCTCTCCGGACGCAATCATGACAGCCGGAAAATTCATCCAGCATCTCGGCTTCAAGCGCGGCGAACCGTGGATTCAGGAAGTCACCGTACCTGAGAACCTGCCTTGGGAAAAAAGCGGCTTCGACAGCGGCATGAAGGCTGGTGACTGGTTCAAGCTCGGCGTCAAGCCACGCGATGGCAACACGAAGTTTGCCGATCTGGAAGGCGAACTTGTGCTGCCGCAGGGCCGCAAGGGCCCGGCCTTCATCACCTACCCGAATTTCAACATCTATCTCGAGTGGAACAAATCCTTCATCTACACGACCTCTGCCGCCTATTTCGCCACCCGGCTGTCGGGCGCTGAAGCCTATCTGAAGGGTGACCCTGAGCAGGGCCTGACCGATGTCCAGATGAAGGAACTGCAGACCAAGCTGAAGGGCCTCGGCTATGACGTCGGCGACATCGACGGCATTCTCGGCGGCGGCACCCGCGACGCCGTGCAGAAGGAACAACAAAAGCACGGCATCCCTGCAGACGGCTGGCCGACAGCTGCCCTTCTCGCCGCGCTCTGACGTATCCCGCCTGACCAACAGAAGCCGCGCCTCCCACGAGGTGCGGCTTTTTTGTTGCACGCGATGCACAGATCTAGACCGTTCATCGCGAAACGGTAAAATGCAGGAACCGGGCGCGACATCTTTGGCGCGATCTGTCCCCTCATCGGCAAGAAGCGGCATTTCGCCGGCCCCTGGCATGACATAGGCTTCACGCATCAAACAACGAAAAGAGGCTATGACCATGACCGACCGCGCTCTGCTTGTTATCGATGCGCAGCAATCTTTCCGCCTTCGTCCCTATTTCCGGGAGGACGATGTCGCAGCCTATGTCGAGCGCCAGCAGGCCTTGATCGACGGCGCGGCCAAGGCCGGCATTCCGATCATACAGATCTTCCATGTCGAAGATGAAGGCCCGTTCAGCGAGGCGTCCGGCCTTGTCTCCACGCTATCGCCGCTGACGATCGTGCCTGACGTGACCTTCCGCAAACGCCGCCATAGCGCGCTTGTCGGTACCGGGCTCGATGTCTGGCTGACACGCAACGGCATTCGCGAGCTTATCGTCTCGGGCATCCGCACCGAACAGTGCTGCGAAACCACCACCCGCCACGCCTCTGACCTTGGCTACCGCATCGATTTCGTCGCCGAGGCCACGTTGACCTTCCCGATGATCGACGTCAGGGGACGTGAGTGGAGCGCCGCCGAGATCCGCGCCCGCAGCGAATTGGTACTGGCCGACCGCTTTGCCCGCATCGCAACGGTGGAGGAGGCGCTGGCCGGTCTCACCAGGACCCGCGCTGCCGCATGACAGATGGACCGCGCCTCGTCGAGATGATCGTCGTCGTGCCGCCGCGCACGCTGCTGCTGGATCTTGCCGGTCCCATGGAAGTGCTGCGCAAGGCCAATCTCGAGCAGGATGCCGTGCGCTTCGTCGTGCGCTATGTCGGCCCCTCCTCGACAGCATCCACGTCGATCGGGATCGACCTTGCCGGCATCGAACCGCTGCCGGAGACACTGCCAGAGCGCGCCATGATCCTCGTCCCCGGCGCGGCCGCACAGCCGCTCGGGGCGATGGATCCGGCGCCAGATGCGCAGGACATCGTGAAAGAGGCTGCGATCATCGCCTGGCTGCGGCGCGTGGTCCGCCCAGGCGTTAAACTCGTCGCGGTCTGTTCGGGTGCCATCCTTGCCGCCCGGGCCGGCCTGCTGGAAGGCTATGCCTGCACCACGCACCATGCCGCAACCCGCGAACTTCAACTGATGGCACCAACGGCAAAGGTGCTGGACAACAGGCTTTATGTCGAGGATCGCGACCGGCTGACCACGGCGGGCATAACCGCCGGGATCGACATGATGCTGGCGCTCGTCGCCCGAGAGGCTGGCCATGCCGCAGCCCTCGCAGCCGCCCGCTATCTCGTCGTCTATTTGCGCCGTGCCGGTGGCGATCCGCAGCTCTCGCCCTGGCTCGAGGGTCGCAATCACATCCACCCGGCCATTCACAAGGTCCAGGACGCCGTCTCTGCCGATCCGGCCCGCGACTGGACGGTAGCGAGCATGGCCAAAATCGCCGCGACCAGTGCCCGCACCCTGTCGCGTCTGTTCAACGACCAGACCGGCATGAGCGTCACTGATTATGTCAACCGCGTCAGGGTGGCGCTTGCCCATGAACTGGTGACGGGCTCACGCCTCGACATGGAAAGTGTCGCCGAGCGCGCTGGCTTTGCGTCGACCAGGCAAATGCGCCGTGCCTGGAAACGACTCCACGGCACCACCCCAAGCCTGTCGCGCCCGTCTTGATCTGAACCAGATAACGAGTCTACCCGCTCCAAAACAGACCAGGATCGGAGCGTATGACAGCGCCGTCATTAAGCATGAAATATTTCGTTATCACACGAATTTAACAATATGTTTCCGCGTGTTACCATTAGTTTCAAGCGGTTATACAAAGCATCGGGTGCATTGCAGCACAAGTTTCGCTTTTCAAATGACACGAAACGGTCATAATCTTTAATTGTTAAACGCAAGGGAGACCGAGATGGGAATGACACGTTCAATCAACATCCTGGCAGTCGGAGTAGCGTTTTTGTTCGTCGTGGCAATGCTGTTCATCTAACAGCGCAGGCTTCGGCACAACCAGCGGCGGCCTCGACCGCCATGACCATTCTCATCATTGATGATGTCAAATACGCCATGCGTCTGGAGGGACGCATGGCGCTTTTGCGTGAGCAGTTGCTTATTTCGCGCGTAGAAACGGGCCCCAAAGATCTCTCATTCAAAGCAGCCCATCAATAGAGCGCTTCAGAGCGAGCAGACCTAATCCAGCCTTATCAGGCCAAAGCCCCAGCCCGGTTGCGTACAGTGGCATCGCTGCGTTGCAGCCCCAGCTGCTCCAGTGTCGCGTTGACCAGAGGCGCGCGGTTCATCGTGTAGAGATGGAACTCGTCCACACCACGGGCCTGGAGATCGGCGATTTGTTCGGCGGCGAGCGCTGCAGCGACCGTGGCGCGCTCAGCGGGTTTGTCGTCCATCCCTTCGAAGCGCTTGTCCAGGCTTGCGGGGATGGAGGTGCCGCACATCGAGGCAAAGCGCTTCAACTGGTTAAGGTTGAGGATAGGCATGATGCCTGGCACGATCGGGATGGTGATGCCAGCAGCGTGCACGCGGTCGAGATAGCGCGAGTAATGGTCATTGTCGAAAAAGAACTGGGTCAGCGCCCGGGTCGCGCCATTGTCGACCTTACGCTTGAGCATGTCGATATCCATGGAAAGATCAGCGCTTTCAGGATGCTTTTCCGGATAGGCTGAAACCGAGATTTCGAAATCGCCGAGCGTCTTCAGTCCCTCGACAAGGGCAGCGGCATTCTCGTAGCCGCCCGGATGCGGCTGATAGGCCGAGCCGACACCTGTCGGTGGATCGCCGCGGAGCGCCACGAAATGCTTCACGCCAACGGCGCGGAAATCCTCGACCACCTGAGCCACTTCCTCGCGGGTCGCGCCGACGCAAGTCAGATGCGACGCTGTCGCCAGACCGGTTTCGCCGATCAGGCGGCGCACGGCTGCCAGCGTCGGGGCCTTGGTGGTGCCGCCGGCGCCATAGGTAACAGAGACGAATTCCGGGTCCCATCCCGCGAGATCATCGACGGTCGCCCAGAGCTGGTGCTCCATCTCTTCTGACTTCGGCGGGAAGAATTCGAAGGATAGCTTGAATCCGCGTGTGCCAGTCTTCGTGGATGTGTGGGCCATCAGTAACCTCCCGCCCGCTTCGCCTGTGCGGGTTCTGCGGCTTGGCCATAAGTTGCCAGCCAGATTGTTGCCGTCAGCGCCTCGCCATCCTGCTGGCTGGGCGCAATATCGAGTGCATTGGTCATGTCGAAGCCGGTCTTGCTCAGCCAGCTCTCCATCAGCGTGTGGGAAAAGCCAAGCCGCACATGCGCATGATCCTCGCGCAGATGCTCCAGCTTGTGTGGCGCCAGATCGATGATCACGAGCCGTCCGCCGGGCTTCAGCATCCGGGCAGCTTCGTCCAGCGCCCGCTCCGGCTCCACCAGGAAGTGCAGCACCTGGTGGATGATCACCACGTCGAATTCGCTGCCATCCAGCGGCAGATTGAGAATGTCGCCCTGGCGCACGGAAGCCTTGGAAACCCCGGCCTTGTCGAGATTGACGCGGGCCACCGCCAGCATGTCCCGGCTTGCATCGATGCCGACGGCACGCTGATAGCAGTGCTCCAGCAGTTGCAGGATACGGCCCGTGCCGGTGCCCAGATCCAGCAATGCGTCGACCCGCTCGTCGCCGATCAGCTGCATCAGAGCCGCCTCGACATCGCGGTCGTTGATATGCAGCCGACGCAATTCGTCCCATTCCGTGGCGTTGCGGCTGAAATACGCCTGCGCCTTTTCCGCCCGCGCCCGCTTTACGGCGCCGAGGCGCTCGCCATCACGTGACAAAACAGGATCAGACTCTGAGGCAACGGCCAGGAGATGCCGCGCCAGATCGGCTGCCGCCCCATCCTGTTTCAGCCGGAAATAAGCCCAGGCACCTTCCTGATAGCGATCCACCAGTTCCGCTTCCGCAAGAAGCTTCAGATGGCGGGAGATGCGCGGCTGCGATTGGCCAAGAATGTCGGTGAGATCGGATACGGTCAAATCGCCGGCCGCCAACAGCGCCAAAAGGCGCAGACGTGTCGGTTCCCCTGCTGCCTTGAGCAGATCCACCAGACCATCCAATGTAAAAGACTTGCTCATGCCAATTCCATCAATCAAGATATAAAGATATCTTTATGTCACGCGGATCGATTTAGCAAGCCCCAAAACGCCGCTTCACAGGTCAGCAGATACGGATGATCATCACAAAGCCGCCGATAGCGGAGCCATCGGCGGCCGAAGACGTTCGCAGAAATCCCGTTCGGTCTAGTCCGTCACGGTCCTAGAGAGCATCGATCGAGAAATCAGTCCCTGATTTTCAATTCGATGCTGTGATTTTGACGGCCTAGAACTCCTCCCAGTTGTCTCGCGCGGTCACGGCAGCAGCGGCGCTGCGGCCAGAAGCCATGGCAGGACGGGCGGCACGGGAAACCGAGGCTGCCGGTTGGGTCATGGCGCGAGCCGGCTGTGACAAAACCTGGCGGCCGCTATCTTGCCGATTGCCGATGGAGGCCATGGCGTTTGATTGGTTTCCGGTCTTGAAGCTTGCGATGAGATCAGCAAGCTTGGCAGCCTCATCGGCAAGACCAGCACCAGCCGCACTCATTTCCTCGACCATGGCTGCATTCTGCTGCGTGGCCTGGTCCATATGGTTGACGGCCACATTGACTTCGCCAAGCCCGACCGACTGTTCCTGGGCAGCTGTCGCAATCGCATCCATATGGGCGTTGATGGCCTGCACCAGTTCGGCGATTTCCGTCAGCCCCCTGCCCGTATCGTTGACCAGCTTGACGCCATCGCCAACTGCCACCTCGGAATTGGCGATGAGCGCCTTGATTTCCTTCGCCGCATTGGCTGAGCGCTGGGCAAGTTCCCGCACTTCCTGGGCAACGACCGCAAAGCCCTTGCCCGCTTCGCCGGCACGCGCCGCCTCGACGCCAGCGTTGAGAGCCAGCAGGTTGGTCTGGAAGGCGATCTCGTCGATTACGCTGATGATCTGCGTGATCTTGGCGGAAGCCTCTTCGATGCGACCCATCGCGGTCACTGCATTATTGACCACAGTGCCTGAATGCTCCGCACGGGTGCGGGTATTGCGCACCAGATCGCGGGCGTCACCTGTGCGCTGTGAGGTCGATTTCACATTGGCGGTGATCTGTTCAAGTGCTGCTGCGGTTTCCTCAAGCGATGCGGCCTGCTGTTCCGTGCGCTTCGACAGATTGTCGGAGGCCTGCGAGATTTCACCACTGCCGTTGCGCACGGCAGCCGCCGCCTGCCCGACATTGAGAAGAGCAGCGCGCAGCTGGGCAACGGAACGATTGAAGTCATGGCGCAGCGCTTCGAATTGCGGCGCAAATTCCTCCTGGATTTCGCAGAGCAGGTCGCCTTCGGCCATCCGCTTCAGGCCACCGGCAAGCGCGCCCGTTGCCTTTTCCAGGCGCTCCTGCGCATCGGCTTCGGCCCGCCGTTGAACTTCCACACGCTCAAGCTCCGAGCGCTGGCGGTTCTCTTCGGCTTCAGCTTCCAGCTGCGCATTGCGGATCGCCGCTTGCCGGAACACCTCAACGGATTGCGCCATATCGCCGATTTCATCCGGACGCTCCAGATAGGGAATCGACTGATGTGTTTTACCCTCAGCAAGCGAATTCATCGACGCCGTCAGCCCGGCGATCGGGCGCAGGACTCGACGAAGAATGATCAGGAGGCCGGCAAAGGTGATGACGAGTGTCGCGATGATCGTGACGGTATAGGTGACCAGATGGGCGAAAGCGGCCGAGGCTTCGGCAACCGCTGCTTCCTGCACGGCCTTCACTGCGGTCAAAGCGACATCGGCGATGGACGCCTGGCCTTTGATATTGACAGCATTCCAATCCTCAAGCGTCGTCTTGATCGCGCTACCATTCAGCAGCGTTTTATAGATGTCATCGCGGACATCCCATGGTGAACCGCCGAAATAGAGCTTCTCCGCATTCTCCTTCGCTTGGCGCACATCGTCGGTCACGTTGGCCGACGTCATGTAGTTGCGCACCCGCTGCCAGGCTTCAAGTGACCGCGTGCGGCTGATGACGAGATCGAAGATATCCTTCTTTTCAATCGGTTGACCGCTGACGACTGCTGCAGCAATGAAGTTGGACTCATTGCCGGAACTAGCGCGGGCCGACCATGCGGCTTCTCGAATGACGAGCATGTCGGAAAGCGTGCTGTCGAGTTCGCGGATCTTCGCTTCTGTGACGGAGGAGGCGACTTCCAGATTATCAAGCACGCCCTGCCCCTGCGACATCTGTCGCGCCTTGATCTGCTTGTCGCGGGCATCGACTGGCTTGGCAAATTCCGAATCCACCTGACCGCGCATGGCGATCAGAGCCTGATAGTCAGGCTCGACCTTCTTCAAGGCGGCCTCGAGTTTGGCGGGCATGTTCGGAATTGAGGCGGCGATGATCGTCTTATAGGCTTCATCTACCGACTTGCGGTAAGCCGGAATATCCGTGAAGCCCGACATCTTGTCGGGAGAGGCGAGCAGCCCCGTGTTGGTGCGGCCGCGCTCCAAACGGTAGTTCACAAGGAACTCGAACAAGGCCTTGTTCACGGTCGCATAATCGACCACCGCGATCTGATTTTTATATTGCGTGTAGGAGCCGTATAGCTGCTGCGTCACAAAGCCGGTCAAGGCGACGCTGAGAACCGCAAAGATACTTACAAGCACATTCCGTATTGAAAACATAGCGACAGCCCATCAAGTCAGCAAAGGTAGGCTGACGCTATCGCAACTCATATAAGAACATCTTAATCAGACAGAGAGGCACCCCCCGAATATAAGGGGGTGCCAATTTGCACTAGCGGGTCAGTCGCTTGTAGGACTGGCTGCCTGGGTTCAGCGCATCAGGGCCGAGACGGCGCACCTTGTCTTCTTCGTAATCCTCGAAGTTACCTTCGAACCATTCGACATGGCCATTGCCTTCGAAGGCCAGGATATGGGTCGCGAGGCGGTCGAGGAACATGCGATCATGGCTGATGATGATGGCGCAGCCGGCGAAGGCTTCGAGCGCGCTTTCAAGCGCACCCAGCGTTTCGGTGTCGAGGTCGTTGGTCGGTTCGTCGAGCAGAAGCACGTTACCGCCGGCCTTCAGCATCTTGGCGAGATGCACGCGGTTACGCTGACCGCCCGAGAGGTTGCCGACCTTCTGCTGCTGGTCGCCGCCCTTGAAGTTGAAGGCGCCGCAATAGGCACGGGAATTCATGTCGAACTTGCCGAGCTTGATGATTTCGGCGCCACCGGAAATCTCTTCCCAGACCGTCTTGTTCGCGTCAAGCGAATCGCGGCTCTGGTCGACATAGCCGAGATGCACGGTTTCGCCGATGCGGATCGAGCCGGCATCCGGCTGTTCCTGACCGGTGATCATCTTGAACAGCGTCGACTTGCCGGCGCCGTTCGGGCCGATGATGCCGACGATGCCGCCCGGCGGCAGCTTGATCGACAGATCGTTGATCAGCGTGCGGCCTTCGAAGCCCTTGTTGATGCCTTCGAGTTCGATGACCACCTGGCCGAGGCGTTCCGAAACCGGAATGATGATCTGCGCGTCGCCGGGCCGGATGTTTTCAGCGGCATCCACCAGCTGTTCGTAAGCCTTGATACGAGCCTTTGACTTGGCCTGACGGGCCTTCGGGCTGGACGCGATCCATTCCTGTTCGCGCGACAGCGCTTTTTGGCGGCCGGCTTCGTCGCGGGCTTCCTGCTGCATGCGCTTCGCCTTGGCCTGCAGATAGGCAGAATAGTTGCCTTCGTACGGAATGCCACGGCCGCGGTCGAGTTCGAGAATCCAGCCCGTAACGTTGTCAAGGAAGTAGCGATCGTGGGTGATCATCATCACGGCGCCGGGATAGTCGCGCAGGTGCTTTTCCAGCCAGGCGATGGTTTCGGCGTCAAGATGGTTGGTCGGTTCGTCGAGCAGCAGCAGGTCTGGCTGCGACAGAAGCAGGCGGCAGAGTGCGATACGGCGGCGTTCACCACCCGACAGCAGGCTGACATCGGCGTCCTTCGGCGGGCAGCGCAGGGCTTCCATCGCCATTTCGACCTGCTGTTCCAGGTCCCAGAGGTTCTGGCTGTCGATGATGTCCTGGAGCTTGGCGCCCTCGTCGGCGGTCTCGTCCGAGTAGTTCATCATCAGTTCGTTGTAGCGGTCGAGCACAGCCGTCTTGGCAGCAACGCCCATCATCACATTCTCGAAGGCGTTCTTTGTCTCATCGAGATGCGGCTCCTGCTCGAGATAGCCGACTGTTGCGCCATCGGCGAGCCAGGCTTCACCGGTGAATTCCTTGTCCTGGCCGGCAATGATGCGCAGGACCGTAGACTTACCGGCACCGTTCGGGCCGAGGATACCGATCTTGGCGTCCGGGTAGAAGGACAGGTTGACGTTCTCAAGAATCTTCTTGGCGCCGTAGGACTTGTTGAGCCCCGACATGTGGTAGATGAACTGACGTGCCATCGGTAAAATGCTCCGCACGGTAAACGCTAAAGGGAATTGCCCGCTATGTAGGCGAAAGCGCCAGCGGGGGCAATGCCGCCAGCGCAATTCCCAGACGAATTCATTGGGGAACCCGCCGGCTCACTAAGGTGTCGGCGGACCGATTTTCGCCGAAAAGAACGATGGCTTTCGAGACGCTGGCGGCCTTACTGGCTGCCGACGGGGTCGACGATACCCTGCTCGCAATCGAACTTGGTTTGGCCAGCAGCCTGGATAAGGTCCTTCAGCGGCGCCTTCGCATCGCCGTCGCCGAGCCCGATGGTGAGTTCGGTGACGATCCGGCGGTCGCCGTCCTGCACGCAGCGCATCTTCACCCGCTGACCTGCACCCGAACCGAAACCGGTATCGAAGGCCGACTGAACTTCAGCCTGGGTCACGGCCTGCCCGACTTTGCCGGCAAACAGCGCATTGACCGGCGAGGCGTTCAGCGTCTCGATCAGCGACACGGCCTGCGCAAAATAATCGTCCTGGGCAAGGCTGGCGCAGGTGCCGTGCTTAATCCATTCATGCCGCTCCAGCGACGATTGCGTGCCGGGCATCACCCGGTCCAGCGCCTTGCGGGTGGCGTCCGACAGCTTGACCTCGGGCAGTTCCGTCCAACGGCTTTTCTTGTCGGCGTCGATATCACCCTGTGCGACGCCGCAATAATTCTTCCGCATCGGCCAGAGGCCATGCAGGGTGAAATGGCTGGCGTCATAGCGATCCGCCGTCTGGCTCTTGCATTCGGGCTTGTTGGGCCGGGTTTCGCAAAAGGCCGGCTGCCAGCTGACGGCAAGAAGGCTGGTGGTCTTGCCCTTGCCGGCAGCAAAAGCCGGCTGGCCCGTTAAAACAGCAGCAGCGATCACACCTAACGCGATCACACTCATGGAAAGAAAATGCTTCATCGAAAATCCTCCGTTGAAAATCCTGCGCCAAAACATGATCCGCCTCTTGCATGGCCAATGTATTTTTGGAACATTTAGCGAACACTTGCAACCGAGAATAACCAGCGGGATGCACTTTCTTCGTTTGCACTCGGTAGCCAAATCAGGGCATTTTCGGTGGAGGCTTTTTTGTTTTACGTGTTTCCGGACAAAAAACCGGTTCCCGCATTTCCTGGAAACACTCTACAGCGCCGTGCGCCATGTATGGCGCACAAAGGTTCGCTGTAGCACTTTAAATCTGCTGCATACTTTCTCCTTAAAGCGATTCCGATTTAAGGAATTATGCAGTAGCGCGCCAAAACCGTAGGGCCAAAACCGTAAAGTTGGGCGCCAAGGGAGGACAGCATGTTTGACGAAACGCTTTACCTATCGCGGCCGGATGGCGCGCGGATCGCCTATCATTACCAGCCTGCCGAAAATGCCGGACGGGCGATCCTGCTCGTCAACCACGGCCTGATCGAGCATTCGCGCCGCTACCGCCGCTTTGCGCTGTTCATGGCTGAGGCGGGCTTTCACGTCTATGCTCACGATCATCGCGGCCATGGCGAGACGGAAGCGCCGAACGCCCCGCTCGGCCGCTTTGCCCGCAAGAATGGCGTGGCCCGGGTGATCGAAGATGTGAAGGCAATGCGGGACCTTGCTGTCACCGCCCATCCCGGCCTTGCGGTCCTGCTATTCGGTCACTCCATGGGAGGGCTGATTGCGCTGCGCGCCGCAACGGACTATCCTGAGGACATCCAGGCGCTCGCAATCTGGAATTCCAATTTCAATTCCGGCATCGAAACCCGCTTCGCGCGGCTGGTGCTGAAGATCGAACAAGCGCTGAAGGGCTCTGACGTGCCCAGCCTGTTGATGGCCAAGGCGACCTTCGAGGCCTGGGGCAAGTCCGTGCCCGGCCACCGTACCCTGTTTGACTGGCTGAGCCGCGATGCGGCCGAGGTCGATCTCTATGCCGCAGACCCGCTCTGCCGCTTCCAGGCCAGCAATTCGCTGTGGCAGGATGTGCTCGACCTGACCGCCGAGACCGCTACCCTGCCCCGGCTGGCGCGACTGCCGACAGGCTTGCCTATTCACCTCGTAGGCGGCGGACAGGACCCGGCAACGAAGAATGGTGCGGCGACGCAGGCCCTGGCGGACCGTCTGCGGCATTCCGGTTTCACCGACGTGACGCTCACTCTTTATCCTGAGATGCGCCACGAAACACTGAACGAAATCGGCCGCGACGAAGCCATGGCCGCCTTCCGCGCCTGGGCCGAACAGGCTCTTCGTCTGGCGTAAGGCGCCTCACCTCGAGCCGGCCCGAGATCTGACGCTGAGTCAGTCCAGAGACGCAACCGCTGTAACACGGCGTTCCGTTGACAGTCGGCAAGATCATTCCGTTACGGAATGATCCTACAATCAAATGTCACGTGCGCCCTAGAAAAGACCCGGCTATAGACGCCTTACAAGAGTGAGATCATCTCCATGTCAACGCCAGCCCATTCCGGTTCCGAGCCGTTCGCCAAGACGCCGTTTTTCTCAGGCGTGACGCTAGGGCTCGGCATGATGGTGCTGTCAGTGCTGGTAACGCCGCTTGTCGACGTCTTTTCCAAGCTCGCCACCGAGACGATTTCCGCAGCCGAAATCAGCTTTGCCCGTTTCGCCTTCCAAGTCCTGTTCCTGCTGCCCGTGCTGGCAGTGCGCCGCACCTGGCTAAGGCTGACCTGGGCGACCACCCGGCTGCATATCCTGCGCGGCGGCGTGCTCTGCCTGTCGATGCTGACCTTCGTCACCGCGCTGCGGACGATGGAGGTTGCCGATGCCGTGGCGATCTTCTTCGTCGAGCCGATCATCCTGACGATCCTCAGTGGTCTGGTGCTGAAGGAAACCATCGGCCGGCGGCGCTATATCGCCTGCGGCACAGGCTTTGTCGGCGCGCTACTGGTGGTGCAGCCAAGCTTTCAGGAAGTCGGTGCCGTTGCCCTGCTGCCGATCGCCGCCGCCTTCTGTATTGCCATTTTTGCGATCCTCACGCGGCTATTGTCAAGCCGGCAGGACCCTTTCGTGATCCAGGTCGAGACCGGCTGCTGGGCCATGCTGTTTTGCGCCCTGGTTATTCTCGTTGGCCAACTCATGGGATCGACCACAACCGCCCTCACCTGGCCGGATGCGACGGGCATGCTATGGCTGGTCTGCACCGGCTTGACCGCCGCCATCGGCGGCCTGCTCGGCGTCTATGCTTACCGGGCCGCCCCGCCTTCGATGCTGGCGCCGCTGCAATATCTCGAAATCGTCACCGCCACCCTGTTTGGCTGGTTGGTCTTTAACGCCCTGCCGGACGCACTGAAATGGCTGGGCATCGCCATCATCATCGGCTCCGGCCTCTATATCATCTGGCGAGAGCGGCACCACGCCTCCCAGCCGGTATCGCAAACTGAGGGACCGCCACAGACCTGAGCGCGCCCGACCTTTTTCAAGCCCCTTCTTACACCCCTGTCTTACACCCCCCGTCTTACACCCAAGGAATAAACTGATGAAAAGATCCGGTGGACAATTGATCGTCGAAGCGCTGAAGGCCAATGGCGTCAAGCGGGTCGCCTGCGTGCCGGGCGAAAGCTATCTGGCCGTGCTCGACGCGCTCTATGACAGCGGCATCGACACCGTGGTCTGCCGCCAGGAAGGTGGTGCTGCGATGATGGCGGATTGCTGGGGCCGGCTGACCGGCGAGCCCGGCATCTGCATGGTGACCCGCGGCCCCGGCGCCACCAATGCCTCGGCCGGCCTGCATATCGCCCGCCAGGATTCGGTGCCGATGATCCTGTTCATCGGCCAGGTGCAGCGCGAGGCGCGCGAGCGCGAAGCCTTCCAGGAGGTCGAATATCGCCGCGCCTTCACCGAATTTGCCAAATGGGTCGGCGAAATCGACGATGTCGCCCGCATCCCGGAATTCGTCAGCCGCGCCTTTGCCGTGGCCACTTCAGGCCGCCCCGGTCCTGTCGTGCTGACCCTGCCGGAAGACGTTCTGGTGGAAGAGGCCGACGCGCCTGAGGCAAAACCCTATCAGCCGGTCGAGGCCCATCCCGGTCAAAGCCAGATCGCAGCACTCGGCGCGATGCTGGAAAAGGCGGAACGCCCGCTGGTCATTCTCGGCGGCACCCGCTGGGACGAAGCCTCGGTCAAGGCGTTCGAGAATTTTGCCGCTGAGTGGCAGCTGCCGGTCGGCTGCTCCTTCCGCCGGCAGATGCTGTTTGATCACCTGCACCCCAACTACGCCGGCGATGTCGGCATCGGCATCAATCCAGCGCTTTCGAAGGAAGTGAAGGAGGCGGACCTGATCGTGCTGCTGGGCGGACGCTTTTCGGAAATGCCCTCGTCTTCATATACGCTTATGGACATCCCCTATCCGAAGCAGAAGCTGGTGCATGTTTATCCCGACCCGTCGGAGCTTGGCCGCGTTTACCGCCCGGATCTCGCCATCTGCGCCAGCCCGAAGGATTTTGTCGCCGCCTTGGCCAATCTGAAGGCGCCAGCTGCTCCTGTTTGGGCCGAGCGCACCGAGAGCATGCACACCGCCTATCTTGCCTGGTCGACCCCACCGAAGAGCGGCCCGGGCCAGGTGCAGATGGGGCCGATCATGGAGTGGATCGAAGCCAACACTGCCAAGACCACCATATTTACCAATGGCGCCGGCAATTACGCCACCTGGCTGCACCGCTTTCACCGCTTCCAGGCCTATAACACTCAGGCCGCTCCAACCTCTGGCTCGATGGGCTACGGCCTGCCCGCCGCCGTGGCCGCCAAGGCTGAATTTCCCGAGCGCGAAGTGATCTGCTTTGCCGGCGACGGCTGCTTCATGATGCACGGCCAGGAATTCATCACAGCCGTGCGCTACGAACTGCCGATCATCGTGCTGTTGATCAACAACGGCACCTACGGCACGATCCGCATGCATCAGGAGCGCGAATATCCTGGACGTGTCAGTGCTACCGATCTCGTCAACCCCGATTTCAAGGCCTTCGCTGAGGCCTATGGCGGCCACGGCGAACTCGTCGAAAAGACCGAGGATTTCGCAGCCGCTTTTGAGCGCGCCCGGTCTTCCGGCAAGCCTGCGATCATTGAAATCAAGCTGGATGCGGAAGCGATCACGCCGACGCGAACGCTGACGCAGATCAGGGAGAAGAACTGATCGGTCGAAGCGGCTCACCGAAAATACCAGAGAACGCCAGCTACTGCCGGCGTTCTCTCGGCCGTCTGAGAGCGAGGATCAAACTGAGCAGTGAAGATAATGACAAGATGATGATAAACGCGATATAAAAAGCGTACCCATATTCATAATGCAAGCCAACATGCCGGCCGCAAGCGACGTCCTGCGTAAGTATATTAAACCAAAACTGAAAAAATAATCCAAAGCAAGCCGCACACCGCCACGAAAAGCAGATCCCGTTACGAAATCAAATAGAAAATAATACAAAAATGCCATTAAGACGCATAGATCTGGAACAATAAACCATACTTCATATTTTAAAATATTCGCAAAAAACAAACAAAAAAGATAAATTAAAATCAGATAATACAGAATTGATTTCTCCTGAAACCAGGAAATGTCGGTGATCCCATGACAAGTCTCGTAATAGCCCTGCGGATAGTAAACCGACAGCGCGAACGCACATAGTGCAAGAGCTTTAAGCAGCAGGCTAACCCGAGAGTTCAGCAAAAAGGACACTCAGAATACTTCACATGAAAAAAATGACAAACGCATCTCCTTTTGCGAAACAGGCATCGTGGAGTGCTAAAATTTAAGAAGGGCACTTCCGTCTCGTGTAGACGTAAAAGTGTCCTTCTAAAGATTTTAAAGGGGAATCTCAGGCCTTAAATTGGCTTCTGCCAGCCCTTAAATCGCAGCTGTCACGATGAACTCGACCTTGTAGTCCGGCGTTGCCAGGGCGGCTTCGCTGGTGGCGCGGGCTGGCGGGTTTGCCGGGTCGATCCAAGATTCCCAGACGGCGTTCATTTCGGCGAAGGTCGACATGTCAGAGAGATAGATGATCGTCTGGAGGATCTTCGACTTGTCCGAGCCGGCTGCGGCCAGCAGACGGTCGACTTCGGCCAGTGCCGATTTCGACTGTTCGGTGACACCAGTGCCTTCGCCGACCTGGCCGGCCAGATAGACGGTGTTGCCGTGCACGACGGCACCGCTCATGCGCTTGCCGGGTTCGATACGCTTGATGGACATGGAACTCTCCTGTTTACGGGTAGGAATCGGGCCGCAAATTGATGGCGGTCCTCGTGGAAATTGCTTTTGTTTCTGTGCATTCCGGAGGGGAAACCGGTTCCCGCTTTCCCTAGAAATGCTCAGCGCTGGCGCAGGCTGTGCTCGTAGGTGGCGGTCGAGCGGGCGCCGGAGCGGCAATAGCCCAGCATCGGCCGTTCGAAATCGTCGAGTGCATCGACCATGGCGGCAACGGCATCCGGCGTCACGCCCATGGGGCCGACAGGAATATGGCGGATAGCCAAACCCAATTCCTTGGCGCGCGCCTCGATGGCGGCAAAGTCCGGCTGGCCGTGCTCTTCGCCGTCAGGACGGTGGCAGACGATGGATTTGAAGCCCAAGGCCTTGATATCGTCCAGGTCCTGCACGCTGATCTGGCCAGTGACGGAATAGTCTTCATCGATCGGTCTGATATTCATCGGCTCGTCCTCTTCTCGAATGGCCGCAAACATCTACGACGCCCCTCCCCGGGCGTCAACGCTGCAACCTGTCGGCTTTCAGCGTTTCCCTAACGCATATCGCGTGGAATTGTCCTCAATTCGACGACAACGTATATGCGGAAAAAAAGGACGAAAGCCGGTCGTAGTGAACGCTATTGACTGCGACCGGGTTGAGGCAGCGGGTTGAGGCAGCGGGTCGTTCGTTCAGTCGAAGCGGAAGGACAGACCATAGTCGCGGCTTTCGCCCGGTTCCAGCATGATCCACTCCCCGGCGTCTCCAAGTTCATGCCGGCTGACCCAGCGATGCGACACCGGTTCGATACCCAGCACATGCGCCGGGTTCTGCTGGTTGCGCCACATCTGCAGATGCGGCAGGCTGGCTGTGTCGAAACGCACCGTCAGCGTCAGACCGCCGATGGCCGCGATCGGGCCAAGCCGCATCTGCGCCCAGCCGTCAGCTTCTGCAGCCGCCGGCACGCAAAACACACTGCCGGGCTCGGGGCCGAAGCGCCAGCCAAAGCCACCGCCCTCGAACATCGCGCCTTCCAGCTTGACGGCGTCGTCAAACAGTTTGGCGGCAATGTTCATGTGATACATAAGAAAGACCGGAAAAGCTGATATTCCTGTATTAGTCACCCGGTCTGACAGGTAGACTGTGCCGGTCGCCTCATCCAGCCGCCAGTGACGGTCGAGACGTGACGCACCTCCATCGGCATGGGTCACCGCGATTTCCGCCCGGCATTCCGTATCATCAGCGGCAATGATCTTGGCAGGATGCGAGGAAAGCGACCCGTGCAGCGGATATTTGCGACCGCTGCCATCGTCAAATGGTTCGGGATGGCGGATATGGTCCGGGCCGCAGGTAAACAGAAAGCCTTCGAGCGAGGCGGAAATGCGCGCATCGCCATCGTCAGGAATGGCCAGATGCGGCGACAGATCGACGCCGTTGACGAACAACGTCTTGATGTCGAGCACCGATGTCGGATCGAGTTCGACGACAAGTGCTTTGCCCAATCCCGTGCCAGCCTGCAATTTCATGATTCGCCTCCTCCTGCTTGGTGTGCGATTTACAGCCCAAAAATCCGGCCCGTGCCACATCTCATCGCGGACAAAATGCGCCGCAGCCGCAAGCCCCCTCAAAAAACGCTGGAAAGCGGCGGGTTTAAGGGTTTTTTTACTGCGTTTTCATTTTTCCATATTAGCGTCAAAATTTAGGTGTCTCAGCGCACTAGCTGTCTTCGCGTGCGCACATGCGCGCGGTGACTAAAGTCAGCGTGTCGTTTCGCCGCGAACCGAATTCGGTCCGCGGCGTTCATCTGTCAGATTAAACTGGAAAGATCACCGTGCAGCCGCTTTGGAAAACTGGTCTCCTCGTCGCGCTTCTCGCCGCCGTTTCCCAGGCCGCCCTTCCCGTGGCGGCACTGGCACGCAGCCCCTATACCGGGCAGAACCCGGATACGGTTCTCATCACGCCATCAGGGCAGGTTCTCGATTTCGTGCCTGAACAAGGCTCCGTCATGATCAGCCGCGACCGCATGGGACGCACGATCCTGGTCGATCACTACGGCAATCTAGTTGCGACCGAAATGCCGGCGACCATGGTTTATGGCCGCCCGAACGGCAACCGCAACTCGAGCGACTATTATCCGCCGGCGCCATCTGGCGGCGGCTATGACGATGAGGATATGACGACCGGCGGCATTCCGCAGGACCAACCGGTACAGCGTCGGCAGCTTGACCCGCAGCAAAGCGATGCCACCGACACGTCGGCCTATGACAATGCCGAGGCGCTACCAGCCCGTCCATCGACGGGCATGTCGCCGTCTACAGGCGCGCCATCGACGCTTGGCAGCAGCGGCAAGGCCAAGCCTGAGATCACCGCGTTGCAGGTGTTTCTGGCGAGGGAAGGCTTCTCACCGGGCGCTATCGACGGCCATATGGGCATGAACGTGCAAAAGGCACTGGAAGCCTGGCAGCAAAAGACCGGCGAAACGCTCAATCCAAACGACACCGACGCGATCATGGAACGGCTGCGGATGAATGGCGGCCTGCCCTTCACCACCTACACGATTACAGCCGCCGATGCCGCTGGGCCATATGTGGCGCAGATCCCGGAAGATTACAGCCTGAAAGCGGCAATGCCGTCGCTGGGATACACGTCCACCACAGAAATGCTCGCCGAAAAATTTCATATGGATGAAGGTTACCTGAAATCCATCAATCCCGGCGTCGATTTCACAGTGCCGGGCAGCACCGTCAAGGTGGTCAATGTCGGCCAGCCCCATAGCGGGCGCGTCGCCCGCATTGTCGCCGACAAAGCTCGCAAGCAGGTCTTGGCCTATGGCGAAGATGGCCAGTTGATCACTGCCTATCCTGCCAGCATCGGGTCGAGCGATACGCCGTCTCCGTCCGGCACCGTGCAGGTTCAGCGCGTGGCCTTCGATCCTGGTTACACCTACAATCCCAAGGTGAATTTTCAACAGGCCGGTAATGACAAGGTGCTCAACATTCCGCCAGGGCCAAACGGCCCGGTCGGTACCGTCTGGATTGCCCTGTCAAAGCCGACCTATGGCATCCATGGAACTCCGGAACCCTCCAAGATCGGTCGCACCCAAAGTCACGGCTGCATTCGCCTGACCAATTGGGACGCGACCGAACTGGCCAAGATGGTACAGCCTGGTGTGACAGTGGAATTTGTAGATTGATATAAAAGACCCCGCCGACGAGATGTCGTGGCGGGGTCTGTCATTTTCAGAACGAAGAGAGATGGGTCAAGCAGCGTCGCCGATCAGACGAAGAAGTCGGGGGCGCTGGCTGCGGACAACTCTGACAGGCAGAAGCCGCACGACTTCTCCGGCGAAAGCTTTCGAATTTTCCTGGGCCCTGTCGAGGTTGCTGACCTTGAGCGGATCCATCGTATAGACAGTGCCGCCGGTCTCGAAGACATCGCGAAAGGCGTTGCGCTCGGCAATCGGGGTGTTGATAACATTGACGCCGCGAGCCGCGAGCAGGCCCTTGATGGCCAGCAGCGCGCGCGTCGTGACCATCGAAGCGACCCGGGTCAGCACGACCGAATGCGGAATGACGAGATTGCCGGCAATGCGCATCTGCTCGATCAGGTCAAGGATCTGCGCCGCGCCCTTGGCATCCATGGCACAGCCCTGCACCGGGATCAACACGTGATCTGACAAGCCAATCGCCATGGTGACAATGGCATCGCGCGCGCCGGCGAGATCGATGATGATGTAATCGGCGGTCTGGCGACCTTCGCGGATATGGCCCTGCAGCGAACCAATCGACACCTCGGAGATCACCTCGATATTGGCGTGTCTCTCGGCCATTTCCGACCATTGGGTGATCCAGCGCTGCGGATCAGCATCGAGAATACAGATCCGGTAGCCTTGGTGGGCAAGTTCGGTGGCAAGCAGGAGAGCTGCTGTGGTTTTCCCAGCGCCGCCCTTGGCATTGGCAAATGAGATGACTGGCATTGGTGTCCTCGATGCTATGATTGAGCCACTCATCGCTCCTGACACGCACCTAGATATTCATGGTGCGCGGTTAACACATCCTTGCCAAAAATGGTTAATAAATAGCAAAGATGGTATATAAGTTCTTATGAATGAAATCTCGGATTTGCAGCGTAACATGTCCAGAGATCATTGATTTTCAAAAGCATTCCGCCAGAAGCGCTGTTGTGTTTTCGAGCGTAAGCTTAACCGGATTGCCCGCTGCACTTGCATCCTGGGTCGCCATGGCCGCCAATTCGTCGATCCGATCGCCCGGCACACCCAGTTCGCTGAGATTCTGGGGAATGGCGAGATCCTCGCGAAACACCATCAGGAAGTCGTGAAACCCGTCGAACCCACCCTGGATTTCAAGATAACCGGCCAGCTTCTCGATCTTGCGCTCGATGGCCTTGCGGTTGAAGGTAACGACGAAGGGCATCAGCACCGCGTTCGTCGTGCCGTGATGGGTATTGTAGACCGCGCCGATCGGATGCGCCAACGCGTGAATGGCGCCGAGTCCCTTCTGGAGAGCAATCGACCCCATCACCGCCGCCGACATCATGTTGAGCCGCGCCTCCAGATCGACAGGATCGCGGTAAGCCCTGGGCAGGAATTCCTTGACCAGCCGCATACCCTCGATGGCAATGCCTTGGCCGAGCGGGTGATAGACCGGTGAGCAATAGGCTTCCAGGCAATGGACGAAGGCATCCATGCCAGTGCCTGACGTGATCGATTTCGGCATGCCGACCGTCAGTTCCGGGTCGCAGATGACGATGCCGGGCAGCATTTTCGGATGAAAGATCGCGGTCTTCACACGAGTGGCGGTATTGGTAATCACGCAGGTACGCCCGACCTCTGCGCCGGTGCCAGCCGTGGTCGGCACGGTAACGATGGGCAGGATCCCCTCCTCATCGGCCTCGCGCCAACCTTCGGTGCCGGCGGCAAAATCCCAAACTGAGCGCGTCTGACCTGCCATGAAGGCTACGCATTTGCCAAGATCGATGCCGGACCCGCCACCGAAAGCAACCACTCCATCGTGCCCGCCGTCACGACAGGCGATCAAGCCAGCCTCCAGATTACGCTCGGTTGGATTCGGATCGACATCGGCAAAAAATCCGTGCTCGAGGCCGGAATCCTGCAAGATCTCACGCGCCACCCGGGTAATCGCCAGCGTCGCCAGCCCTCGGTCGGTCACCAGCAGCGGATTGCGCATGCCAAGCGATTTGCAGGCCTCTGCCAGTTCCTCGATCCGGCCGCGTCCGACCCGGATCTCCGTCGGATAGCTCCAATTTGCAAAGGTCTTCATGGTCGCATCACTCCTTCCCATGAGGATCGGGGACGAGATCGTGACGGATTAACAGGATCGGTGCCGGATGCCGGTTGCGCGATCTGCGCGCTACCCGACCTGGGGCTCGGCTCCGATTCTGAACTCAAACGCCACCTCCCGAATGCAGGTTCTCCTCATCACCCGCACCATCAATGGTAGAGTATTCAATATAAATAACTACTAATTAAAAAGCGAAAACCGCCCTGGTTTGGGTCAAAACGCCGGCCGTTTCTTTAATTTTTCGTGGGAATTTAATGATCAAGGCCACGCCAAAGCGTGGCCTTCCCCTTGTCTCTTCCTGTTCGGCACTACGATCAGGCTTCTCCGACCGCCTTCTCGGCGGCGGCAATTTCGGCCTGCCGCTTGGCGACTTCATCGCCGATTGGCGGCCCCTTGAAGCGCCGCTGCTCGAACAGCACCCAAATAACAGCCGTCAACGCCAGGAAGCCGACGGTAATGTAGAGAGCCCACTGGTTCGGCGGCTGCACGCCGATGATAAAGATTGCGATCATGGCGAGGATGACGAGCAGACCGACGATTTTATAGGCACCGATTCCCATGTCCCACGGCCCCATCTTCGGCCATTTCGCCGAGCCGATTACCTTCATCCCGAGCACGATCGGAATGGCGAAAGACAGAAACAGGAAGATAACCGTGCAGGACACCACGATCGTATAGGCAGACGAGCCTGCGATGGTGACCAGCGAAGCGCCCCAAACGAACAGGACTGATAGAACAGACCCGACCCAGATGGCCGTGGCCGGGGTGCGGAATTTCGGGCTGACGCTCGACAATGCCTTGGAAAAAGGCAGGCCGCCATCGCGTGCGAAGGCATACATCATTCGCGATACCGAGGTGACGGTGGCCAGGCCGCAGATGAACTGGGCAACGAAGATCGCGACATAGAGGATGTTGGCGATAACCGGATTGGTAACGCTGTTCAGCGTCCAGAAGAATACGTTCCAGCCCTGCCCCGCCGCCTCTTTCATGTCAGGTATGGCGAGAAGGAAGGCCAGCAGCATGATATAGCCGAAGACCGAGGCCCAGATAACCGAGGAAATCATCCCCTTCGGCACCGATTCCGAGGCCTTGATGGTTTCTTCTGAGGTGTGAGCCGAGGCGTCATAGCCGGTGATCGTATAGATCGGCAGCAGCAGGCTGAGCGCGAAAATATACCAGGTGCTGCCAGTCTGCGGCCAGACGGGCGCATCGCCGGCAGGCGTGCCCGAATAATTGGTGAACGTCCAGATTCGCGAGAAGTCCCAGGAATTTGCACCGACCAGGCAGACGATCGTCAACGCAATGGCCGTGATGAAGATCAGATAGCCGGAAATGTCGGTGAGCTTGGCCGTGAGCTTGATGCCGAGATGGTTGATCAGCGCCTGCACGGCGGTGATGCCAGCCACGAAAATGATCTGGTTGGCGAAGCCGCCTGCCGTCGTCGTATCGACGTTGGTACCAAACCAACTGGCCAGAGACCCGGCGAAAAAGCCCCAGGTGCCGACATTGATGGCGCCAAGCACGGTGACGAGGCCGATGAGGTTGAACCAGGCCGTGACCCAGCCGGTGAAGCGGTTGCCGAGGATCGAGCCCCAGTGATAAAGCCCGCCGGCGGTGGGATAGGCAGAAGCAATCTGGGCCATGCCGAGCGCGAAAACGCCTGAAATAATGCAGCCCAGCGGCCAGCCGATACCGATGGCCGCGCCGCCGGCCCCTGACGTCGCCTGGGCTAGCGAATTGATGCCGCCTGAGAGAATACAGATGATCGAGAAGGAAATCGCAAAGTTCGAGAATGAACTCATGCGGCGCTCCAGTTCCTGGGCATAGCCCATGGAATGGAGAATGTGCAGGTCGTCCTGCTTATCGCTATCGGAATAACCGGTCATTATGACCCCCAGTTAAGCCGAGGCATGACACCTCGGCGGCCTCTGCCTTTCGTCTGCCGGCTGTTGCCGTTACAGACCATTTGCAGTCTTCGCTGCTCCCTGACGGGACCTTTCGTTATCCACGCAAATCGGCGGGATGCTGCGGAGCGTCACGGTCCCGTAATGACGATCCGAATTTTCATTTTTGTCTAAAATCAACTTTAGTCGAGCGAAAAGTGAACTTCCACGCTCGCAAATGGCCATGCAATTCACGTGCCTGTTCGCGCCATTCGTGCGTCAGCCGCCGTCACCGATCCGTCTTCGAGCACGTCGACCGACCAGAGCGGCATCTTTGAGAACCGTAAACCAGGCGGTTTAGCTTCAAAACTCATGGATATACCAGGAAGACGGTGGGAGACAGTTTGACCGCGGCGCGTCGAAAAGTCGTTTTTTCTAAAAAGGCCCGATTGACTCGCTGCCCGTCTGTCGTCTTATCTTTGCGCAAACGACCGGCGAAGACCGGAGGGGAACCGAAGAGGCATCAAAGACCTGGCACACCATCAGGGTAGCGCGCTTATGTTGACCTTGGCCGCCATTGGCCCGGTCAGATCCTGCATTACACAGAATTACGCCGGATTGCTGCGTGAACAGCGCGTTCGCAATACTTGGCCTATGTTCAGTGCGAGGCAGAGGAAGCACACAAGCACCGTCACATAACTATCATCTACGCCGCCTATTCAGTCGCTCGGCTCAACGCAGACCGTTTTGCAGATCCACAAGGAGAACACCCGTGAACATCCGTTTGCACCGCATCCTTTCGCTGTCGACCGCCATGGTCGTGGCAACGACCGCCTATGCCAGCGCAGCAGAGCCGAGCGCCGACCTGATCGCCGCCGCCAAAAAGGAAGGCATGCTGACCACCATCGCCCTTCCCCACGACTGGTGCGGCTATGGCGACGTGATTGCCGGCTTCAAGAAGAAATATCCTGAAATCAAGGTCAACGAGCTGAACCCGGATGCCGGTTCGGGCGATGAAATCGAAGCGATCAAGGCCAACAAAGGCAATACCGGCGACCAGGCTCCCGACGTGATCGACGTCGGCCTGTCCTTCGGCCCGACCGCCAAGGCCGACAAGTTGATCCAGCCCTACAAGGTCTCCACCTGGGACAGCATTCCGGCGGAAGCCAAGGATGCCGACGGCTACTGGTACGGCGACTACTACGGCGTCATGGCCTTCGAAGTGAACAAGGACCTCGTCAAGGATGCGCCGAAGGATTGGGCCGATCTGCTGAAGCCTGAATATGCCAATATGGTTGCACTCGGCGGCGATCCGCGCACTGCAAACCAGGCGATCTCGGCCATCTTTGCCGCCGGTCTTTCGGCTTCCAAGGGTGATGCGGACAAGGCTGGTGAAGAAGGCCTGAAGTTCTTCAAGTCGCTCAACGAAAAGGGCAACTTCGTTCCCGTCGTCGGCAAGCCGGCAACGCTTGCCCAGGGCACGACCCCGATCACGCTGCGCTGGGACTACAATGCCCTGGCCGGTCGCGACTCGCTCAAGGGCAACCCGCCGGTCGACGTTATCGTTCCGGCCTCCGGCGTCGTTGCCGGTGTTTACGTCCAGGCGATCTCGGCCTACGCACCGCATCCGAACGCCGCCAAGCTGTGGATGGAATATCTCTATTCTGACGAAGGCCAGATTGGCTGGCTGAAGGGCTATTGCCACCCGATCCGCTTCAACGATCTCGCCAAGAACAGCAAGATCCCGGCGGACGTTCTGGCCAAGCTGCCTGACCCGAAGGCTTACGAAAAGGCCGTGTTCCCGACGCTGGCCCAGCAGGACGCCTACAAGAAGACCATCACTGAAGGTTGGGATAAGGTCGTCGGCGCCGCCGTCAAGTAAACCTTATACCTCTTTGGCCTCCCCATTTCAGGATGGGGAGGCTATTCTGTCCCTGACGGAGACCATGCCATGCAAGCCAACAAGGCGGACCGACATCGAATTTTGTTCGACTGGCTGGGCATCGCGCCCTTTATGCTGTTCGCCCTGATGTTTCTCATCATCCCGACGCTCTACCTGGTCACAGGCGCGTTTCAGGATGCGGAGGGCAACGTGACGCTCGTCAATATCGCCGGGCTGTTCACCGACAAGATCATGTCTTCCTTTTCGATCAGTATCCGCATCAGCATCGCCTCTGCGATCGGTGGGATTCTGCTCGGCTTCTATCTGGCCTGGGCGCTGGTTCTGGGCGGGTTGCCACCGGCACTGCGCGGCGCGGTCATGACATTTTGCGGGGTTGCATCCAACTTCGCCGGCGTGCCGCTTGCTTTCGCCTTCCTGGCCACACTGGGCCGTCTCGGCCTGATCACCATGGTGCTGCGCGATTGGTTCGGCTTCAATCTATATGCCAGCGGCTTCAACCTGCTGAGCTTCACCGGCTTGACGCTGACCTATATGTATTTCCAGATCCCGCTGATGGTGCTGATCATCACGCCGGCGCTGGAAGGTCTTCGCAAGGAATGGCGGGAAGCGGCTGAAAGCCTCGGCGCAAGCCACTTCCAATACTGGACAAAGGTGGCGTTGCCGATCCTGTTTCCGAGCATTGCCGGCGCCTTCATGCTGCTGTTTGCCAATGCTTTCGGCGCCATCGCCACCGCCTATTCGCTGACCGGCAGCTCGCTCAATATCGTGCCGATCCAGCTCTATGCCCAGATCCGCGGCGATGTGCTGCATAATGCCAATCTCGGCTACGCGCTTGCCTTCGGTATGATCGTCGTCACAGGCATTTCCAATCTCATCTATATCACGCTACGCGTGCGCGCCGAACGGTGGCAGAAATGAAGCCGCAGAAGTTTTTCGCCTGGTTGGCCATCGCCATCAGCAGCCTCTATTTCATCGTGCCGCTGATCGCGACCTTTGAGTTCTCGCTGCGGATGCGCCGTGGCGAATATTCCTTCGACGCTTACCGCACAGTGCTTTCGGACGGCAATTTCCAGGCCTCCTTCGGCTATTCGATGGTCATGGCGATCCTGACCATCGCCATGATCACGCTTCTGGTGGTGCCGACAGCCTATTGGGTGCGCCTGCGGCTGCCGCAGATGCGGCCGGTGATCGAATTCATTACCATGATGCCTCTGGTCATCCCGGCAATCGTGGTCATCTTCGGCTATCTGCGGCTTTATAATTCCTCGTCCTTCCTGCCGCTGACGGCGACCACCTCGGGCACGGACCTGCTGTTCCTGTTCGGCCTGATGACGCTGTCCCTGCCCTATACCTATCGCTCCGTCGACGCCGCCATGCGCGCCATCGATGTGCGCACTTTGACCGAGGCGGCCCAAAGCCTTGGAGCAGGCTGGTGGCTGATCCTGTTTCGCTGTATTTTTCCCAATGTGCTGACGGGCGTTCTCTCCGGCGCCTTCATCACCTTTGCCATCGTCATTGGTGAATTCACGATTCCGTCGCTGCTCAACCGGCCGGCTTTCGGACCCTATCTGCAATTGATCGGCGCCAACCGCGCCTATGAGCCACCGGCGCTCGCCATCATCGCCTTTGCCATGACCTGGCTCAGCATCGCGCTCCTCAATATCATCGCCCTTTTTACCAAGCCCTTGCCCTCCAAGGCCTGAGACCGATCCCATGTCCTTTCTGACCCTGACTCATATCAAGAAGAGCTTCGGCCCGATCCAGGTCGTTCACGATTTCAACATGTCGATCGAGAAGGGCGAATTCATTTCCTTTCTCGGGCCGTCCGGCTGCGGAAAGACCACCATCCTGCGCATGATCGCCGGCTTCGAGACGACAACCGACGGCGTCATCTCCATTGCCGGAAAGGACCAGAACGGCCTGAAGCCAAACCAGCGCAATATCGGCATGGTCTTCCAGGCCTATGCCCTCTTCCCCAACATGACCGTGTTTGACAATGTCGCCTTCGGCCTGAAGATCGCCAAGAAGCCGAAGGCGGAGATCGAAAGCCGGGTCAAGGAAATGCTGAAGCTGATCCATCTCGATCATCTGGCCGATCGCTATCCTTACCAGATGTCCGGCGGCCAGCAGCAGCGCGTGGCGCTGGCCCGCGCACTCGCCCCGAAGCCGCAGGTGCTGTTGCTCGACGAACCGCTGTCGGCGCTCGACGCCAAGATCCGCGTATCGCTGCGCGAAGAAATCCGCCAGATCCAGCGCCAGCTCGGCATCACCACCGTCTTCGTCACCCATGATCAGGAAGAAGCCCTGTCGATTTCGGACCGGATCGTGGTGATGAATGCCGGCCGTGCCGACCAGATCGGGTCGCCCTCGGAAATATACAATCATCCGCAAACCCGCTTCGTCGCCTCCTTCGTCGGGACGCTCAACCTCATCGATGCCAAGGTCACGGACGCGGCCAGCAATACGATCCAGATCGGCGATCAGCAGGTCAGCCTGAAAAAGCCGCTCGGCAAGGCCAATGGCGAAACCGTCACCGTGGCCCTGCGCCCGGAAGCCGGCTCGCCAGCCGAAAGCGCCAAGGGAGATATACGCCTCACGGGAAAAGTGGCTTCAAGCCACTTCCTCGGCTCGATCATCCGCACGAAGCTCGATCTCGGCGGCACGATGCTGTCATTCGACATGTTCAACGACCCCGGCATAAGCCCGCCGACCATTGGTGAGGCTGTTACTTTGAAGTTTGCCAAGGAAGATCTGATGGTTGTCGCGGACTGAAATAATGATTCAAAATATAATTATATAAAATAATAATACACTAAGGGGTTGAAATAATTCGCCTATTCCCATTTTTTACTAATTTTCAATAGGTACATGAGATAACGCTACCAACCAGGAGATAGCGTTATGGGTTTGATGTCCTTTGGATTTGGAGACGGTGCAAAAGACGTCTTGGAAGCTCTCAGCCGATCACAGGCAATCATCGAGTTTGATATTCAAGGGAATATCCTCGACGCAAATGAGAACTTCTGCAAAGCGCTCGGTTATCAAAAGTCGGAGATCATCGGCAAGCATCACCGCATCTTTGTTGATCCCGAGGAAGTCAACAGCAAGGCCTATTCGGACTTTTGGGCCAAGCTCATCACTGGCCAGTTCGACCAGCGCCAGTACAAGCGCATGACCAAGTCGGGAGAGCCCATCTGGATCGAAGCCTCGTACAATCCGGTATTTCGCGGTAAAAAACCCTACAAGATCATAAAAATTGCCACTGATATCACCGCCTCCAAAAAGAGGGCGATGGATAACAATGGCAAGATCGAGGCCCTGGCACGCGCTCAGGCTATCATCGAATTCACGCCAACTGGCCAGATCCTGACTGCCAACGAAAACTTCTGCAAGACGCTTGGCTATGAGCTGAACGAAATCGTCGGCAAACATCATCAGATGTTTTGCGATCAGGCTTACGCAGCGTCGGCAGATTACAAGGAATTCTGGCGCAAGCTCGGTGCCGGCGAATATCAGACCGATGAATTTCTGCGCATCGGCAAAGGCGGTAAAAAGGTCTATATTCAGGCGACCTATAATCCGATTTTGGACGAAAAAGGCAATGTCATCAAGGTCGTGAAGTTCGCAACCGATGTGACCGGCCGCGTCAACGCGATCGCTGCGATCGGCGCGGGTCTGGAACGCCTGTCCAACTGCAATTTGCGCATGACAATCGACGAGCCCTTCATCGCCACGTTCGAACATCTTCGCAACGACTTCAACATGTCGATCAGCAAGGTTCAGGAGACACTCGCGCTGGTTCTGGCGGAGACCACGGCCGTCACCCATAACAGCCAGGAAATGCTGGAAAGCTCGGCAAGCCTTGCCCAGCGGTCAGAGCAACAGGCTGCTGCTCTGGAACAGACATCTGCCGCCCTTGAAGAGATTACCGCAACGGTAAAGGAATCCAGCACCCGCACCAAGGAAACCCGCAACCTCGTGCGGGACGCCCGCCAGGCCGCAACCGAGTCGGTCGAAGTCGTCAATTCGACCGTGGATGCAATGAGCCGGATTGAAGGGGCGTCGAAGGAGATCGGCAATATCATCAGCGTCATCGATGAGATCGCCTTCCAGACAAACCTTCTTGCGCTCAATGCCGGCGTAGAGGCCGCTCGTGCCGGTGAAGCTGGTAAAGGCTTTGCCGTCGTCGCTCAGGAAGTACGCGAACTTGCCCAGCGCTCCGCCAAGGCAGCAAAGGAAATTGCAGCGCTGATTGCGAAATCCGGCAACGAAGTCAAAGATGGCGTGCGCCTGGTTGCGGAAACAGGTGAAGCACTAAACCGGATCTCAACCTTCGTTCAGTCGATCGACACCAATATAGAAGCGATTGCCACAGCGGCTGCCGAACAATCCACCAGCCTCGGCGAAATCAATTCTGCGGTCAACGCGCTCGACCAGGTAACGCAACAGAATACCGGCATGGTCAGCGGCATAAATGCGATCAGCGAGGCCTTGTCCAGCGGTGCCGCAAATCTATCGGCGCTCGCCAACCGCTTCCAGCTCAACCGGCGCAGCGCCATCCGCGAGCCAGGAAGTTCGGCGGCGATGCGGGGCTCCGAACGCCGCGGCCAGCGCCGCGACGCGGCCTGACCTCAGCGATATAAATGCGCAACACCCCGGCGAAAACCACGCCGGGGTGTTGCGCATTTCGGCATTTTTGCTTTGCGGAGCAGCGGGCAATAGGACAGTTTTCTCCCGATCGTCAGCCAGGCGTTTCGTGAGAAGGAAAGCTGCCCATGTCCGCCCAGCCCGCCCTGACCCTCCCTGCCCTCACCGTCATCGACACCATATCCGATCCCGGCAAGAGCGACCGTGCCAATGAGGATCGGCTCGGCTATAACACCCACGCCGCCTTCGTTCTGGATGGCGCGACAGGGCTTGGCGAGCGGCAGTTCATGGAAGGCTACGGCTCCGACGCCGCCTGGATCGCCCAATTTGCGGGAAAACGGCTGGGAGGCGAGCTCGGTCCTGATACCAATGTCACGGACCTGATCCGCGCCATTGCCTTTGACGCCCACGAGCTTTTTACCGCCACCGCCGGCGAGCAGCCCCGCTATGCCTGGCCGCTGGCAGCGCTCGCCGCCTTGAGGGTCACCGCCGCCGGCGCCGAATTCATCGGGCTTGGCGACAGCGTGCTGTATCTCTTGCACGACGATGGCCGGACCGAGACCCATATGGCGCTACCTGACGCCTTTGCCCGCGAACAGCTGGCCGCCCGCGCCCATGTGGAGCGTGTCGGCGGCATCGGCGCCAGCGGCATGGCCGCGAGCGATCCTGACACGCTCGACGAATTGCGCCGCGCCAGGGAAAAGCAGAACACACCTGACGGATGGATCTGGTCTCTGGGCCTCGTGCCTGACGCCGCCGACCACCTCGCCCGCGCACCGCTGGAGATCAAGGGCGGAACCACAGCACTAATCTGCTCGGACGGGCTTGCCGATCTCGTCAGCCTCTACAAGGCCTATGACCCGGCATCCCTGATCAAACGCGCCGCCACATCAGGGCTGAAGTCGCTGGTGTCTGAACTCAGGCATTTCGAGCGCGAAGTAGATCCTGACGGGCTGCAATATCCCCGCTTCAAGCAATGCGACGACACGACCGCGATTCTCTGCCGGATCGACAGCTGAGTTCAATTTAAAATCTGATGTAGTGCATCGAGCAACCGGTCGCATTCCTCATCGGTTCCGATGCTGATACGCAGAAAATCCTCGATGCGCTCGCTGCCAAAGCGGCGGACCAGAACACCACGATCACGCAGCGCCTGCAGCAGCTCCGCACCCTTGCGATCGGTGTGGCGCGCAAACACGAAATTGGCGCTCGACGGCAGGATCGTAAAGCCAAGTTGCTGCAAGGAAAGGCTCAAGCGCTCGCGGCTGGCGATCAGCATATCGCGGTGACGGGTGAACCACTCCTGATCCTGCCAGGAGGCCAAGGCGCCTGCCTGCGCCAGCCGATCCAGCGGATAGGAATTAAAGCTGTCCTTGACCCGCTCCAGCGCCTCGATCAGATGCCGCTGGCCCATGGCAAAGCCGACGCGCAGACCGGCCAGCCCGCGCGACTTCGAAAAGGTCTGCACGACCAGAAGGTTCGGGCAGGACCTGATCAGCGACACAGCACTCTCGGCGCCGAAATCGACATAGGCCTCGTCAATGACCACAACCTTCTGCGGATGCGCCAGCACCAGCGCCTCGATATCGGCAAGCGGCAGGGCAATCCCTGTCGGCGCGTTGGGATTGGGCAAAATGATCGCGCCGCAATCCGGCCCATAGTCCTCGATCCGCACCCGCATCGCATCGTCAAGCGGCACCGTGCGAAAACCGATGCCGTAAAGCCGGCAATAGGTCGGGTAGAAGCTGTAGGTGATATCGGGAAACAGCAGATCCCGCTCGTGGTTGAGCAGAGCCTGGAACGTGTGCGCCAAGACTTCATCCGACCCGTTGCCGACGAAAATCTCCTCCGCATCAAGACCATGGCTTGCCGCAATAGCTTGCCGGAGCGCCAGCCCGGTCGGGTCGGGATAAAGCCTCAAGGCATCATCCGACGCCTCCTTGATCGCGGCGATAGCCAGCGGCGACGGCCCATAGGGGCTTTCATTGGTATTGAGTTTTATCAGTCCGCCCTGCTTCGGCTGCTCGCCCGCCACATAGGGCGTCAGCGTGTGAACGATGGGGCTCCAGAATTGGCTCATGATCATCACCGGGGAAGTTGCACCTGCCAAAGCCTCGATTGGACAAAGAGCGCCGCAGGTATGAGACGATATAGCATCGGACCGAAAAGTGGGAACCGGTTTTCGCAAAACTCCGGTGCCCAAACAAAGAGTTAGAGCATCGTCCCGATTCCGATTTTCTGCACCATGCTCAAAGTTGTTCTATCGCAGCCAAGGCAGCAATCAAGGCCCTTGGGGAAGCAATTGGACCTCAGGCTGTCGTTGCCAAGGTGCAATAGATAGCGCCTTTGCGACAACAGCGAGCAAGGCTCGGGCCCACACTTGGGATCAATCAAAGCAAAACCCAAAAAATCCATGAACATTTTCAATATCGATTTCTGAAGTCGTATCTCATTTTGAACAGAGTTCCCGGGAATAACGTCGCAAACAAGACATAGTCGGGATCGCAATATATAGTTATCTAATATAAACATATATATTGCTGCTTATATTGTGAGGGGATGTACATGAAGACGATTGGAACTGTGCTGGACGAGCACCGCGGAATCGGCCCCGGCTTCGATTTCCTGAGAATTTTCCTGGCCGTCATGGTCCTGCTCGACCACTCCTTCCTGATCGCGGAAGGCGAGAAATACCAGTTCAATCAGCCTGGTATCACCGTGCTGCAGGCGGCAATCCTGCCGATGTTCTTTGCCCTATCAGGCTTCCTGATCACCGGTAGCGCCATGCGCTTGCCGCTCAAGGAATTCCTGCTCAACCGCGGCATCCGCATCGTTCCGGCGCTTGCCGTCGATATCGTCTTTGCCGCGCTGATCCTCGGCCCGCTGTTTACCACAGTCAGCCTGTCCGCCTATTTCAGTTCCTATGAGTTCTGGGCCTATTTCGCCAACATCTTCGGCATCATTCATTTCGTGCTGCCCGGCGTTTTCGAAAACAACCCCTTTCCCGCAACGGTCAACGGCTCGCTCTGGACCGTTCCCTATGAAATCGGCTGCTACGCCATCATGTCGGGCCTGATCGTGTTTGGCTTCCTCAAGCGGCCTCGCGCCGCACTGATGGCCTCTATTGTGATCGCCGCGATCATCATCTTCCTGAAAGTCAGCAATATCAGCCCGGCCAGCCTCGGCGGATTACTGCCGCCTGGTAGCTCCGGCTTCACCTTGCTCGATCATTTCGTGGGCCTGCGCGGGTTGATGCTCTATGTGAATTTCATGCTCGGCGCCGTGTTCTTCCTCTACCGCCGCGTGATCGTGAAACATTGGGCGCTGGCGGTGATATCAGCTATCGTGCCCATCGGGGCATCTTTCGCGCTCCCCAATGTCAGCGGCGCCACGCTCTGCACCCTTTTTGCGCCGATGTTGGTCTATCTCACCGCCTATATCGGCATGACCAGGATGCCGGCCATCCCGCTCTACCGCCGCGGCGATTATTCCTACGGCATCTATCTCTACGGCTACCCGTTCCAGCAGGCACTGGTGAACCTTTTTCCGAAGCTCACGTCCCCCTGGCTGCATTTCGCAATCTCACTGCCGATTGCCACCGTGATCGCCATGGGCTCCTGGCACTTCATAGAAAAGCCAATCCTGCGCCTGCGCAAAAACTTCAGCTTCACCGCCCAGAAGGGCAAGCGCCAGGAAATCATGCCAGGGGCGAAGGCGGTGGTGCGGTGATTACGCGCCATCTCTCGTCTGACGAAAAGCGGCAGCCAACCGACTTTCAGCCTCGGCTTTTGACGCCGTCGCCAGCAAATCCGCCCAGCCATCGGGCGGATTATCGTTTTCGAGCATAGTTCTAGTTATCACGCGAGTATCGGGCATCTAGGAACGCGAACTATAGGGGTATCAATGTCGTATGTCGCCTCCGTGTCTCAAGAATTGAGATCCACATGAGGCTTGCAAAATCCGCCGAACAGGCTGCAGAACGGATCTTTTATTGCCTCGATCTGAACCCACCTGAAACGGTTGCATGCCGAGATCGCCTTTATGCCGCGTTTTCGCACTACCGACCGGTCTGGAACTGGTGCCGCCAATGCTTCGCGGCCGAAGAGGAAGAGAAAGTCCGACGTCACCCCAATCCCCGTACCACACCGGGCGATATCATTGCGCCTCTCTATCACGAGCATCCTAGATGTAGCGGCGGACGCGAAACGTTTCTCCATTGGCTGCCACGCAGCCTGGAACTGTTTCTTCTCGACAGCGATATTTGCTTTCTCGAGCGCCTTCTGACGTTAGCCCCGTGGCAATGGCCAGCAGAAGAGCAAGGTGCTTTGCGAGAGGTACTGACGCGGGCAGCCATCGGCTGGTTCACAGGAAATGATCCGTCACCACTGCACATAAAGGACCATCTCACCCGCCGGCCAGCGGCCAGCATCACATCGGAAACGCTTGTCTGCGCGCTCTTGTGTTTGCGTGTCGATCCTTTCGCACTTTTCGCATGGCTTGCGAGGACAGGAGGACAGCGTGCTCACGACGTGCTGCTGGAGCTTGCATATAGGGAGGACATAATTGACCCACCGTTCTACTGGCTTTTGGAAGAAGGGAGCGATCAAGCCTTACAGCCCGCATTTGTCCGCTCCCTCAATAGAGTATGCCGGGATGCACTTTCGCGAATTGTGGCAGGAGGGAACCGGGCCGAACGACTGTGGATATGGGCAATGGAGGCGGACGTTGAACTCGCTGCTGACATTACGGCCTCGGAATCACTCTGGCGGTCCAATCTCTTACGCCTATCGCCAAGCCAGCGGCGCAGCGAAGGGGCAATAGTGGCTTCGGCTATCCCCAGCGGTCTATGCTAGACAGACATCACTAAGGAATCTGCCTGTCTCTCGACGCCACATGATAGACTTTGCAGATCGTCACCTCTGTTTCCCGACGAGTGCGGAAACCCATGGCTTCATAATAAGCCAATCCCGCTGGATTCTTTGCACCGATAGCCGCTTCGATCTTCTCGATAGGAAAGTCCTTCGCCGCCCTCACCGTTGCTTGAAACAGCGCTCGACCAACACCCAGTCTTGCAGCGCGCGGGCTGACATGGGTGCCGATAATGCCCCAACCTTCGGGTGCCCCGTAAGGATTACCGGCCCTTGCATAGCGAAGCGACTGAAAGCCGAGGATGCGGCCATCATCGCCCTCGGCGACCGAACATTCTATCCGGTCCGGGTGCTCGATATAGTTTGCCAACACCGTCTGCAGATCGCCCGGTGTCTTGCGCAACCCGGCCGCAAAAATGTCGTCCAAAACATCGGACATGCTCTGCCCATCAGCAGTGTTGGCCGGCTTGATCCGCATAATTATTTCCGCGTCACGTAGGTTGCCCGAGACTGCCGATGACACCCAGTATGGCGACAGCCGCAGAGATATAACAAAGGCGACTACGACTATACGACTTCAACGGCGATTTGCGCCTGACCAGCCTAGTACCATAATACAAGATGGTGTGAATCAGAAAGAAAACGACAACTGGGCCGAATATCATGGCCCCGACTGCTCCGCCCCAATTGCCGTCGGACGATGCAACAGCTGCCGATTTGATATTGAGCGCAACTGCCGTGAGGATAGTTACGCCCAAAGCAAGCAATAGATGCATTTGACAACTCCGCATTAAAACGGTGATGACGAGCCGTGCTGCCTGCCACACGTCCAGCAATTAATAGGCAGCCAGGCAGAGAATTCGGCTTGAAGCGTTGAATCACGTTCTCAATAAGCGTTACGCCGCTGCATCCTCTTCAACCGCCGCCTTCGGTACATAATTCAGCACCGGTCCCAGCCAGCGTTCGATCTCGCGCACGTCCATGCCCTTGCGCGCGGCATAGTCTTCCACCTGATCGCGCTCCACCTTGGCAACACCGAAATAGTAGCTGTCGGGGTGGCCGATATAGAGGCCTGAGACGGACGAGCCGGGCCACATGGCGTAGCTTTCCGTGAGCGTCACGCCTGTCGTGGCTGTGGCGTCAAGCAGGTTGAACAGCGTCACCTTTTCGGTGTGGTCGGGCTGGGCCGGATAGCCCGGTGCCGGGCGGATGCCGGCGTAGGATTCCGAGATCAGTTCTTCCGGCGTATAGGTCTCGTCTGCGCCGTAGCCCCAGAATTCCTTGCGCACGCGCTCATGCATGCGCTCGGCAAAGGCTTCGGCAAAGCGGTCGGCCAGCGCCTTGACCATGATCGACGAATAATCGTCATTGGCCCGCTCGAAGCGTTCGGCAATTGCCACTTCCTCGATGCCGGCCGTGACCACGAAGCCGCCGACATAGTCTTCCACGCCAGTTTCGGCTGGAGCGACGAAATCGCTCAAGGCCACATTCGGGCGGCCATCACGCTTGGAGAGCTGCTGGCGCAACGTGAAGAAAGTGGCCAAATCCTGGCTACGCTCTTCATCGGTAAACAGCCTGATATCGTCGCCAACGCTGTTGGCGGGCCAGAAGCCAATTACGGCGCGGGGGCGGAACCAGGTTTCCGCGATAATCTTCTCCAGCATGGCCTGCGCATCGGTATAGAGCGCGCGGGCGGCTTCGCCCTGCTTTTCATCTTCTAGGATGGCGGGATAACGGCCTTTCAGCTCCCAGGTCTGGAAGAACGGCGTCCAGTCGATGTACTGCGCCAGCTCCCTGAGGTCGTAATCCTCGAAGACCTTGATGCCGGTAAAGCTTGGCTTCTTCGGCTTATAGCTCGCCCAATCAACCTTGGCGGCATTGGCGCGGGCGCGGGCAATCGGCAGGCGCTGCTTTTCAAGCTCGGCGCGGGCATGCGCCTCGGCCACCTTGGCATAGTCACCGCGCAGGGTCTCGATCGTGCTGTCGCGGGTATCGGGAGACAGCAGCGAGGAGACCACGCCGACGGCGCGGCTGGCATCGAGCACATAGACCGCCTGCCCCGACTGATACTGCGGATGGATTTTCACAGCCGTATGCACGCGGCTGGTGGTCGCACCACCAATCAGCAGCGGAACGTTAAAGCCCTGGCGCTGCATTTCTGCGGCGACATGCACCATTTCGTCGAGCGACGGGGTGATCAGGCCGGACAGGCCGATGATGTCGACATTCTCCGCCTTCGCCACCTCGAGGATCTTGGTAGCCGGCACCATGACGCCGAGGTCGATGATCTCGTAATTGTTACAGGCCAGTACGACGCCGACGATGTTTTTGCCGATGTCGTGCACATCGCCCTTCACGGTCGCCATCAGCACCTTGCCAGCGGCTTCGCGCTCGCCGCTGCCGCCGTTCAAGCGCTTTTCCTCTTCCATGTAAGGAAGCAGCACGGCCACGGCCTGTTTCATCACGCGGGCGGATTTGACCACCTGCGGCAGGAACATCTTGCCGGCGCCGAAGAGGTCGCCGACCACATTCATGCCGGCCATCAACGGACCTTCGATGACATGCAGCGGCCGCTCGGCCTTCTGGCGCGCTTCTTCCGTATCGGCATCGATGAATTCGGTAATGCCGTTGACCAGCGCATGCTCCAGTCGCTTTTCGACCGGCAGTTCGCGCCAGGACATATCCTGCACACGCGCCTTGGCCTCGCCCGTGCCGCGATAGCGCTCAGCAATTTCCAGCAGGCGTTCGGTTCCATCTTCGCGGCGGTTCAGCACCACGTCTTCGCAAGCTTCGCGCAGTTCGGCGTCGATGCTTTCATACACTGCCAGCTGGCCGGCATTGACGATGCCCATGTCCATCCCCGCCTGAATGGCGTGATAGAGGAATACGGCATGCATCGCCTCGCGCACCGGCTCATTGCCGCGGAAGGAGAAGGACAGGTTGGAAACCCCGCCCGAGATATGCACCAGCGGCATGCGCTGGCGGATCGTCCGGGTGGCTTCGATGAAATCAACGCCGTAATTGTTGTGCTCTTCGATGCCGGTGGCAACCGCGAACACATTGGGGTCGAAGATGATATCTTCGGGCGCAAAGCCGGCTTCTTCGGTGAGGATCTTATAGGCGCGCGAGCAGATCTCCACCTTGCGCTCATAGGTATCCGCCTGACCCTTTTCGTCGAATGCCATGACCACGACAGCGGCACCGTAATTGCGGATCAGCTTGGCTTGCGCGACGAAATTCTCCTCGCCTTCCTTCAGCGAGATGGAATTGACGATAGGCTTGCCCTGCACGCATTTCAGGCCGGATTCGATGATCTGGAACTTGGAACTGTCGATCATCACGGGAACGCGGGCAATGTCCGGTTCGGCAGCAATCAGGTTGAGGAATTCAACCATCGCCTTCTCACTGTCGATCAGGCCTTCGTCCATGTTGATGTCGATGATCTGCGCGCCGTTTTCCACCTGGTCGCGGGCAACGACAAGGGCTGCATTGTAGTCGCCAGCGGTGATCAGCTTGCGGAACTTGGCCGAGCCCGTGACATTGGTGCGCTCGCCGACGTTGACGAAGGGAATGTCCTTAGTCAGCACGAAAGGCTCGAGACCCGAAAGCGACATGAAGGGCCGATGCTCGGCTGGCTGGCGCGGCGCCTTGCCCTTCACTGCGTCTGCAATCGCCTCGATATGGGCAGGTGTCGAGCCGCAGCAGCCGCCGACCACGTTGACGATGCCTTCGTCGGCGAAGCTGCCGACCAGCTTGGCCATGTATTCGGGGCTCTGGTCATACTGACCGAATTCATTGGGCAGGCCGGCATTTGGATAGGCGGACACGAAGGTGTCGGCGACGCCAGACAGTTCCTGCAGATGCGGGCGCATCGCGTCGGCACCGAGCGCGCAGTTCAGCCCGATAGTGAAGGGCCGTGCGTGACGCACCGAGTTCCAGAAAGCCGAAGGCGTCTGGCCGGACAGCGTGCGGCCCGAGAGGTCGGTGATTGTGCCCGAGATCATCACGGGCAGGCGAATACCCTTGGCCAGGAAGCGCTCTTCACAGGCAAAGATTGCCGCCTTGGCGTTCAGGGTATCGAAGATCGTCTCGATCAGGATGAGATCGGCGCCCCCATCGATCAAGCCGTCGATCTGCTCACCATAGGCCAGGCGCAAATCGTCAAAAGAGACCGCACGATAGCCGGGATTGTTGACGTCAGGCGAGATCGAGGCGGTACGGTTGGTCGGGCCGATGGCGCCGGCTACGAAGCGGCGCTTGCCATCCTCGCGCTCGGCGCGGGCAATTGCCCGGCGCACCACTTGCGCACCGTATTTGTTAAGGTCGTAGACCGCGCCTTCCATCTGGTAATCGGCCTGGGCAATGCGCGTCGATGAGAAGGTATTGGTCTCGATGATATCCGCACCGGCCATCGCATAGCGGAAATGGATATCTTCGATGGCCTGCGGCTGGCTGAGGATCAGAAGGTCATTGTTGCCCTTTTGGTGACAGGCGCAGCCAATGAAGCGCTCGCCGCGAAAATCATCTTCATCAAGGCCGAGACCCTGGATTTCCGTGCCCATGGCACCGTCGAGGATCAGGATCCGCTCGCGCGCCGCCTGTTGCAGAGCATTCAGGATCTCTGCGCCATCGCGGTTCGCTCCCTCTTTTCCGAACAATTGATCGAGCATGAGCGACTTCCTTCCGTTCCCAGGGTTCTTACCCAATCACATAAAGATATGTTTATGTCAATATACGCCGCATGTGAATTGCACGCGAGGGTGCGGTGACAATTCATGACGAACTCTTTATAGACGTTCAGGAATTTGTACCGCGTGGAGGATGATATGTCGAACGTCAATGAAGCACCTGTCCTGGCCGAACAATGGACCGGCCGCCCCTATCATCGTAAATGGCTACTGGACCAGGCCAATGGCCTATTTGACTTCTTCCAGACCGCGACGATCAACCCCAAGGGGGGCTTCTACGACCTGTCACGCGACGGCAAGCCTCTGAAGACCGACAATCCGGTCCGCGGCATTCATATGAGCGCCCGCATGGTGCATTGCTACTCCATTGGCGAAATGCTTGGCCGCCCCGGCGCTGCCGATGTCGTCGATCACGGCATGCGTTATCTCTGGCGCAAGCACCGCGACGAAAAGCATGGCGGCTATGCCTGGCAGCTGGACGATGACGGCGTTCTCGATGGCTCCAAGCAGGGCTATGGCCATGCTTTCGTGCTGCTCGCCGCCGCCTCCGCTAAGACCGTCGGCCATCCGCTCGCCGACCGGATGCTGGAAGACATTACCGAGGTTCTGAACGATAAATTCTGGGAAGAGCGCCATGGCGCTATCGCCGAGGAATTTTCTCAGGATTGGCAGCCCGTCGCCGGCTATCGCGGCCAGAATTCCAATATGCATCTGACCGAAGCGCTGATGTCGGCCTATGAGGCGACCGGCGAGCAGCACTATCTCGACAAAGCGCTCAGCATCGCCGACCTGATCATCAACCGCCGCGCCCGCGAGGAAGCCTTCCGCGTTGCCGAACATTTCGACGAGGAATGGGTCGTCGACCGCAATTACTACCACCCCAACGAAATGTTCCGCCCCGCCGGCACCACGCCGGGCCATTGGCTGGAATGGGCGCGTCTGGTGATGCAGCTCTGGGCGCTGACCGGCAAACAGCACGACTGGATGCCGGAAGCAGCAAGTGGGTTGTTCTACCAGTCCATGCTGCTCGGCTGGGACCGCAAGAAGGGCGGTTTCTTCTATACGCTCGATTGGGACAATGTGCCGGCCAAGACCTTCAAACTGTGGTGGCCGCTCTGCGAGGGCGCTGCCGCCGCGCATTTCCTCAATTATCACCAGGGCCGTGAGCTGAATGAGGAAAACTACCGCAAGATCTGGAATTTCATCGCCAACCACACGATCGACAAAGAGTTCGGCGGCTGGCACGAAGAAATGACCGAGGATCTCGTGCCGTCCAACACCCTCTTCCCCGGCAAGGGCGATATCTACCACGCGCTACAGGCCTGCCTGATCCCGCTCTTCCCGGCCGAAGGCAGCCTGACGAAGATGATCCAGGAACATCCGCTGTCGATCTGACAAAAAAGACATTGAACAGGGAGGACCTTGGCGCCTGCAAAGGACGTTGAAGTCCTCCCGGGTTTCACATGCAAAGCACGATGCCGAACTTGCTGCACACCATCTGCCGGAACCCCAACATTTACTGCGATTTATCGGTCAATTCGACCGGCATTGTATCGCAGTCGATGGTAGCGTAATCCTCCAGCAATCCAAGCGGAGTAGGTCCTCCGATGCTGGTTGCAGCGGTATCCTGATAATCGAACCCCTTGCCTGGCTGTGTCAGCTCTAAAAAAATGCGCGAATAGGAATAGTTGGGCCCTTCAATATTCGTATATTCCCTCACCGTAACGATGGCCATCTCGCGATTGCAAAATTTTCTTGTAACGTCGATGTCGACAATATCGAACGCCTCGACTTTAGGCGTCACATCAAAACGGTACGACGTCTTCCGCTGCCCGCTCACACTGTATTCAACAAGATATTGGGAGCCGTCACTGCCAGTTGCGTAGTCTCGCTGGAGGCGCACCTCTGATTTTCCTGTATCATAGACGACCAATTCGTTTGAATAATCCCGCGATATCAGTATCTGCCCTTCCTGTAGGATTAAGCTTTCGGCCCTTACCGGCAAAGCCGTTGAGAGTAAAATTATAGCATAAGCGGCGGAGATTCTTAATCTCATCTGGAATCCAAAATTTCGATTATTATTTTCCGACATAAAGCTGCTCCGACATAAAGCTGCCAGGCACATTGCACCTAGCCAATCCCAAATAAGAACTTATTGCGACCACGGTTCATATGTCCGATGTCATAGCAAGTCGATCAAATACGGCGATTTTTAACCCTCGTAAGCAAGCAGACAAATAACACAGCCCTGCACGCTAGGCTCAGAGCGATTTGTCGATTTCGAAATTGGCGGAAAAGGCCGTGCCCTTTTCCATCGTGCCGGAGCAGGCAACCAGGAAACGGGTCCCATCGATCTGGCTGGTATTGCAGGCGCCCTTGGCAGCAATCCGCTGGATCCCGCCTTGGCTCTTGCCGTCATTGAGGATCACCTCGTCCAGCTTGATCGCCTCGATCTGGTTCTGGTCACGCGTTTTTTCCTTCAACGGAATGCCCGTGAAGGTGATGATATGGTCCTTGCCCATGAAGAAATAGAGGCCAGAGCGGCCATCGGCGTGCAAACTGCGACCGATTTCGGCCGCGCAGACCTTAGTTAGATCCTGGGTGCCGATAGCAATCCTGAGGCAGCGGCCTTTGACAGAGGAAAATTGGGGCTGCGTCGCGTCCTTAGGCAGTTGAGGCTGCGCGCCTGCGCCACCCGCGACACTGCATGCCATCGACAAACACAGTGCGTAAACCAGCCGCATTCCTACCATGTTCAATGTCCACTCGCCTGAATATGAAACTGCCGCTCGCGTAAGCACGCAAACCGACAATAGTCCAGCCCTAGCCCGCGGAACTGCCGTGGGGCTTGTGCTGGAACTTAAAACTTTGGTTTGGATTCAAAAGCAAAAAAAGAGGAAAAAATCCTGGCAATAAAACGCCGTCTATCGCCGCAACGCAGTGTGGCGATAGGGCCGCCCCTCAGGATTACAGGAACTCAGGGCCGTTTTGATCAAGCGCAATCGACCGGCATCTGCAGATGCGCGACGCTGTCGATGACATGGGCGGCCGGAACGCCAGCCTTGCGGCACCGCATGGCCAGATTACGCTGGCGGGCGGCATCGTCAAGAAGCACGGCAAAATCGCTCAGCGACACGCCGTCGGCGCGCAGAAGCTGGCGAATCATTGGGTCCTTCAGCACTTCGGACATGGTCAGGTCGGTCATCTCGTAGGTCATTGGTCTTTCTCCCTATATCCTTGCAGCGCTTGACTGCCGGATCCGAGCCCCGCCTTGTCCTAGAGCGTCAGCATCGAACGGTTAGAAACGCTGCAAACCGGAATTTGCTCCCTGCTTCATTCAAATTCTTCTGCGTGATTTTACTGCTTCGTCTTTATTAGCACAAAGCATAGATACAAGTTGTTACGATCTGATGTCGTGGCGATGGCGCAATCGTGGCGAGAACAGCTATTTTTGGTGACATATGCCACAAATCGACACAATGCGTCCGCTGCGGCACAAAAGGCCGGCCAACCGGGAATAAATTTCCGGGAAGCTCTGCCGAAGCGTGGCAGTCGGCAGAGCTGCATGAGTTGAGCGTCAGGCTTAATCCATCAGCACCAGGGCAGACGGCGCCCGGTCCAGGGCCGCACCAGCCCCTCATCCACCATCATGGCACCGAGCGAGCGACCGTTGCGGCTGACGACCCTGAGCTTGCGGCCATATTGGTCATGATCCTGATTGCCGAAGGGCGACAGGTCGAAGTTGCCGGAATTCAAGAGATCGCGCAGCCGCACCTTGGCGGCAAAACCCCGGTCGCGCTCGGATTTGCATTTCGCCTGTTCGGTTTCCGGCGCATCGATATCGGCAACCCGGACCTTGGTCTTGTTGACCCAGAAGGTATCACCGTCGACGACGCAATTGTCGACGCCACTCGTGCCGCAATAGTAGAACTTGCCAGAGACCCGCTGCTTCTCCACGCCACGTGGCTGCAGCGACGCAACCGATGTCGCGGGAACCATGGTCGTCGCCGGCGGCAGCGGGCTTCGATCGCCAAGGCCCGGCATCATCGAGGCACTGGGGATCATCGTCGTCGCCGGTGGCAACGGCGTCGGGTCAAACCGCCGCGGCATCGGAGTCGGGATGCTGGCGGGCGGTACCGATCCGGTCGATTCATTGCTTGTAGCATGCCTTTGGCCGTCCCGGTCGTGACCGCCTCCCAGCGCCGCAATCATCTTACCGCCATGACCAAGGGTCTGGTCAAACAGGCCAGGAAGATCCCGGCTATGGTCATAGGCGGAAACGCCGGCGATGACGACGGCCAGCGCCCCGAACCACGGCCAGAGGCTACCGCCTGCGCCGGCTTTGCCGCCGGTTTTCCGACGCTTCGTCCCTGCCCCGCGTCTTGCCCCTCCCGCTGCTTTTCTGGCCGCCATGTCATACTCCTTGTCTGTGCGGCGCTATTATCGTCGTTAAGAGTTTCTAAAAGGTTGGCAAAACGCGATTGCCAATGCGTCACGATGGAACAGGATGGAAGGCTCGGCGAAAACGTTGCGGCAGCATGCTTTGAAATTAAAGCAATGGCCTTCCGCCTTCATCATGGTTCAATCGACCAAGCACTATGAACTGCCATCTTGGACGGTCTGAGGATTGCATAAAGCGTTCGCACTGATAAATTCATGGACAGCCAGCGAGGTGCAAGCATTGACCCGCCTTGAGGAAATTCAGTCACTCGAAGAAGCTCTTCACCGCCCTGAAGTCAGGACGTCTCGAAAAGCTCTGCAGACGTTGCTCGCAGAAGAATTTGTGGAGTTTGGAGCATCAGGTCGCGTGTATGACCGGCAAACCACCATAGAGGCCCTTTTGGGAGAGAGCGACATAGATAGGGGCGAACTCCAGACAACGAACTATGCGTTGCAGCCTATTTCTAGTGACGCCGTGCTTTTGACGTACGAGGCGGAGCGCCTTTATCCTGATGGTTCAAAACGGCATGTTCTGCGAAGCTCCATATGGAAACACGACGGACGCAAGTGGCAAATGCTTTTCCACCAAGGGACAATCAAAGCTTAATGCCAAACGAAAGAAACCAGGCACGAAAAAGCCCGCATCGCTGCGGGCTTTCGAATGCCGGAGAGATCCGGTTGGTGGGGCATTCACCATGGATCAGCCGGAATCCCCTGGGGCGGGGGATTAGAGTTTGTCAGGGAAAAGTGGAACCCGGTTTTCCCGACAAGACAAACGAAAACAAAAGAATCGATAGTCTGCCTGGTTCAATCTGAACATGACAGACTCGAGGATGGTTCAGGGCGTGACGGTCAGCTTGCTCTGCATGCCGGCTTCGTAATGACCCTTGATGTTGCAGAATACCAGATAGCTGCCGGGCTTCAGCGTGACTTTCAGCTTGCCATCGGCGCCGGGCTTCAGATCGGAGACTTCGCCGAGGCTCTTCAGCTTCTTCTCATCGACCCGGTGCTTGGCGGCGTCGAGGGGGATCTTGGCATCCGGCGAGGCCAGTTTCACCACGATCATCTCGTGATTTTCCGACATGGCATCGTTATGGACGTGGAACACGGCAGGACCGGCAGCGACGGTTGCCGGCTCCAGCTTCAGGCCCATGGCGCCGCCGCCCTCGCCGGTTTCGGTGACCTTGATGTCCGTTTCTGCGGCAAGCACCGCCGTGCCGAACAGGCTGACGGCAACGAGGACGGTGGCAAAGCTGGTTTTGGCGATCATGGGGGAAACTCCTGATAACGTTGGTGTTGCCCCGTTATGCCCCTGCTTGCTGACAGCGATCTGAACAAGCAGGATCCGACTAAATCCCCCTCACCCCTTGCGAGGCAACCTGGCCTTCAGCGAGGCACAAACCTTGGGATCATCCATCTGCGCCACGTTGAAGCGCATGAAGCGTCCGGCATTTTGCGAGAGGCTGAAGACATTGCCAGGCGCGAGAATGACGCCGTCGGTCAGGCACTGGCGGGCGAGATCGGCGCTATCGACGCCTTCGGGCATTTCACACCATAGAAACAGCCCCGCCTTCGGCAGCAGCCAGGGCACCAGCCCGAGACCGGCAAGATCCTTCGCGGCCTTCTGCCGCGCGCTGGCAAGCCGTGTCTTCAATCCCTCCAGATATTTGCGATAGCCGCCATCGGTCAGCACAGCCAGCACCATTGCGGCCGCCAATTGCCCGCCGCCAAAGCTGGTGGCGATCTTCAGGTCGCTCAAGCCTTCGATCCAGTCCGGTCGGGCGGCGACATAGCCGCAGCGCATCGAGGCCGACAGGGTTTTTGAAAAACTGCCGATCTGTACAACCCGGTTCAAACCGTCAAAAGCCGACAACCGGGCCGATGCCACGTCCTCGAAATCGGCAAAGATGTCGTCTTCAACAATGGTCAGCCCAGCGCGGTCAGCAAGCGTCAGCACCCGATGCGCATTGACCGCCGAAAGGCTGGCGCCGGTCGGATTGTGAACCCCTGAATTGGTGATGTAGAGCCTCGGCCGATGTGTTTCGAGAATGGCGGCAAAGGCAGCAAGGTCCGGCCCGTCAGCCAGGTAGGGCACGCTGACGATCTTGGCGCGATGCGCCCGCAGCAGTGCATGAAAATTGAAATAACAGGGATCATCGACCAGCACGCAATCGCCCGGCTCCAGAAAGAACCGGCAGATCAGATCGATGGCATGAGTGCCGGATTCCGTCAGCATGATCGCATCAGGCCCAACGCTTAAGCCGTGATCCGCCAACCGCCGGGCCAGCAGCTGCCGAAGGCCGGGCAAGCCCAGCGGCGAACTGTAATCCGTCAGCACGGCGTCATCGGCCCGGCCAAGCGAGCGCAGCGCGCGGCGCAATGCCGCCTGCGGCAACCACTCGGGTGGCAACCAGCCGCAGCCGGGCTTGAGCACGTCGGCCCCGCTTTCCAAAGATTGCCGGGAGACCCAGAGCGGATCGATGTCGCGCTCCAGCCGCGGCCCGATATCGACCAGGGAGAAAGGCGCAAGCGGCGCCGCCACGAAAAAACCCGAGCCCGGGCGCGAGCGGATCAGCCCTTCCGCCGCCAGCCGCTCATAGGCTTCGACCACCGTGGACACCGACACCTGCATCGCGCGTGCAAAGGCGCGCACCGATGGCAGCCGCGCGCCCGCCACCAGGCTGCGCGAGGCAATGCGGCTGCGTATGGCCTGCATGACCGTTTCGATCCGGCCGCTACGCTGCACATTCGTATCCATCGCCAAACATCCTCGTCCGTACTGCACCTTCAACCATAACAGTTCTTGGAAATTGTACTGCATCATCTCTGGCAAAACCATCCGTGCGGCGCAAGAAAGATGGGACGTCGGAAGCAGGAGAGAAATGAGAGCATCACCATGACCAACAGCATCAACAAAACGACGAGCGGACTGATCAACGGATTTCTGGGCATGCTGATCTTCAGCGGTTCTCTGCCGGCTACCCGCGCGGCCGTCGCCAGTTTCGACCCTCTTTTTCTGACGGTTGCCCGGGCCAGCATTGCCGGTGCGCTCGGCTGTGGCCTGCTGCTCGTCTTCCGGCAAGTCAGACCAACCAAGCGGGATCTAGCCGCGCTGGCCATCGTGTCGCTTTGCGTCGTGATCGGCTTTCCGCTTTTGACGGCGCTGGCCCTGCAGCACATGACGTCTGCGCATTCGCTTGTGTTCATCGCGCTGCTACCGCTCTCGACCGCTATGTTCGCCGTCTTGCGCGGCGGCGAGCGGCCGCGACCGGTCTTCTGGCTATTTTCCGGTCTGGGCAGCCTTCTGGTGATCGGGTTTGCGCTCAGTCAGGGTGCAGGCAGCGCGTCTGCCGCCGATCTCCTGATGATCTCGGCGGTACTGATGTGTGGCCTCGGCTATGCCGAAGGGGCCAGCCTCTCGCGCCGGTTGGGTGGCTGGCAGGTGATCTGCTGGGCCCTGACGCTCGCTCTGCCGCTCAGCCTCATCGCCGCCGTCATCACCATGCCACCGGCGCTTGCCGTTGTTACGCCAGGAGCCTGGGCTGGCCTTGCCTATGTCTCACTGTTCAGCATGCTGATCGGTTTCATCTTCTGGTATCGCGGCCTCGCCCAAGGCGGCACCGCTGCCGTCGGCCAATTGCAACTGCTACAGCCCTTCTTCGGCCTCGGGCTCGCCGCCGCCCTGCTGCATGAAGCGGTCAGCCCGGCACTGCTCGCCACCACGCTCGGCGTCGTCTTCTGCGTTGCCGGCGCGCGCAAGATGGCACGGTGACCCCGCGCTTAAAGACGGAACGGTCACCACAAACGGCCCCATTCTGCCCTACCAGGCACAGTTCGGTTATCCACACCTCTAAGCACAGGAAACATTAACCCTGACGTAAAAATGCACAGGCGACGTCAGTCTGCAATGCCCGTATGCCGGAGGCCAAAAGCGCCGAAACACGCACGCTGAGCGCGAGTGAAGCGCTAAAGGCGACTGAAATGCAGTTATGAATTGCATAAATAGTTGCAGAAAAGTGACATACACGCGGCGCGGTTAGCGTTATGTGCCACACGTATTAGAACGTAAGTGGAGACAAAGATCATGAAATTTATTCTTTTAGCAACCGTTGCCCTGCTTGCCACTGCCGGCGCCACCATGGCCGCAGACGCGATTGATCAGGTTCCGACCGCCCCCGCAGCCGTCGAAACCCCGGCTGCATTTTCCTGGGCTGGCGGCTATGTCGGCGTGCTGGGCGGCTACGGCTGGCTGGATGCTACCCTGTCGCAGGGCGGCGCGTCTCTGAGCGACAATTTCGACGGCGGCCGCATCGGCGGCTTCGGCGGCTGGAATTTCGACGTTGGCCATAACGTCATTCTCGGCGTCGAAGGCGACGTGAATTACGATTGGAACGAAAACAGCTATTCCGGCGTCAAGGTCGGCACTGATGTTTCCGGCTCTGCCCGCGCCCGCGCCGGCTACGCGATCGACCGCGCCCTGCTGTTCGTTGCCGGCGGCTGGACCGCAAGCCGTGGTTACATCAAGGCGCCAGGTGCCGAAGTAAAGGAAACCTTCAACGGCTGGACGATCGGCGCAGGCGTCGATTACGCAATCACCAACCGCATCTTCACCCGCGTTGAATATCGTTACAACGATTACGGCAGCAAGTCGTTCAGCGGCATCGACTTCGACACCAAGCAGAACGTCGTCAACGTCGGCCTCGGCGTGAAGTTCTGATCTACTGATCCGGTATCTTTGTGGATGCCGCAGTCGTCATGATAATGCCCCGGTCATTTGGCCGGGGCATTTTACGTTCAACAGGACGGCCTCTGCATATTTCCTTATTACCGCGCTGTAGGCCTCGCGCATCATCAGACGCAGGACGCTGCAAGGCATTAACCCATCAGCAGAACCTCTTGAATCGACTCAGATTTGAGATCTTCATCGGTCATCTGGAGAGGGCCGCATATTCCGACCCAACCATCGATTCTACCGCACCGAACGCGTCGCCTCTTATGGGTCTTTGCCTCAACACCGGTCAGCCGACGACGTTATAGCCGTGTCAACGACACCCGATCTCGCAACCCGCAAAGCCTCAAGACAGCCTACTGCTCGAGAGCAAAGCTGACATTGACGGTAACGCGATAGGCATTTTCGCCTGCGGCAACCGGCATCGGCGCCGGTGCCACGTCACGGGCCATGGCCGTTTTCATCATCATGGCCGGCTCGAAGGGCCGCACCGTGTTTTCATTGATGGAAATGATCCGCCCAAGCTTGACGCCCGCCGCCTGCGCCAGGGTCTTCGCCTTGTCGACCGCATCAGCCATCGCGGCCTTGCGCGCCTCGGCAAGCGCTGCATCCGGCTTTTCGTTTGTAAAGTGGATCTCGCCGCCCTGGTTGACGCCGAGCGCCACGGAAGCGTCGATCACACCACCCAGTTTGCTAAGATCGCGCACCCGAATCGTCAGACCGTTGCTGACCGAATAGCCTTCGATGACAGGCGGCTGGCTACTGGCCTTGTTCTCCGGCACCTGCCGATAGCGTGGGGTGATCTGAAAGCCGGAGGTCTGCAGATCGCGATCCGCAAGTCCCTTGTCCTTCAGCGCCTGCAACACTTTGGCCATCGCCTGGTTATTGGCCTTCAACGCCGCCGCCGCATCCTTCGCCTCGCTGACGACGCCGAGCTGCATCATCGCCATATCAGGCGCCAGCGACACCTCACCCTCCCCCGACACATTCACCGCAGCCTCCGGCCGCACGGCCTCCTGGGCCATTGCAGGCGTCGCCATCAGTGGCAAAGCCACAAACGGCGCCACCCAAACCACCGACGCCACAGCAAACGTGAACCGCCTCAAACCACTCATGATATCCTCCAAATGCCCAATCCAACGGCCTCACCACAAAGACCGCTCCACGCAACCGCGCGCCGCAATACACCTCTTGCGAAACCATTGCGGCAAACACTTGTCCCCATGGTACTTTTCGGCTAGAGCGTGTCCAGGGACGATTGGAACCATTGCCAACCCCTCCGCCGGCGCACAGCCTGCCGGGCCTGTAGCTCAATGGTTAGAGCCGGCGGCTCATAACCGCTTGGTTGGGGGTTCGAGTCCCTCCGGGCCCACCACTTTTCCTATATTTCAAAGGGGTTTAGCGGCAACATGGCTAACCTTTGTTCTCGTAATATTCCGCTGTAGCTCGCCACGGACTTCCGGAATTTTGACACGCAGATCCGGAAAAACCAAATTTCCGCAGGGGACACAAAAGCGCATTCGATTCGGCGTCAGAGGCATCTTTTATTTTCCGTACCTTTGCGCAATTTTCCACCAAATCGAGCGGCGCGGGTTTGGTTGGGGTTAACATTAAGGTACGCTCATTATTTCTGCGGTAGCACAAAACAATCAGACGACGCAGGAATATTGCGCCGTCTGGCATGTTACCGTCAGCCTCAAGTTAGGAGAAGAAATGATCAGCCAAGCCAGGGCGTAACAAGCAGGTCCAAAGAGTCATGCCACGGATTACTTGCGCCATTCGCCCGCGTCTGAGACATAATCAATTCCCTTGCGGCCTCTTCCAACGACGGACCGACGACCAGCACTGTTGGCTTTACACCTAGCAGACGGCCATTATCGCCACGCAAGCTCATCATTGAGGCGCGTGCAGCAGCGTACCTGCTGTTATCGAGAGGTCGCTTCGATCCCCATGCCAGTTGCCAAAGACCAAACCCTGCATTCGAGCGCGCGCGAACGCCATAAATATATTCATCACGGAAAAAGACGTTCTCATCGTTTTCCTGGTCTAACCGGGTCAACCGCGGCTTAATGCGGTCCTGAAATATGATTGGTTTGATCGCTCGGCTTCCGTCGAGCAAAAACCAGGGCTCGCCGCTCCCGCCATCCGTGTTAGCAACGGAAATTACATTTCCATTCTCATCAAGTGTGGCATGATCAGGGTCGAAGAAATACTGGCCATCATAGCATTTGGTAGTGAAGCCAGATTTCAGAAGGTCATAAACAAGTTCATTTGGATGCTCGGCAGCGGCCTGCCCCAGTTCCTGAAAGAGCGGGCTTAGAATGCCATACTGGTCATCTTCAAAATCTTCGCGCCTGACCCGTATTGTGTTCTCAAATTTGCGGTTCTCGATAGAAAAGCTGTGAGCTTCGAGATTATTGAGTATCCGATCGCCGAGCCATTCCCGCATCTTCGGAATTTGGCCTAGCCAGCGATAGATTTCGCTGGACGCACTCGATGGCACAATCATCGCAACCTTTTCGTACGTCGACTGTGCGCTACCAAAACCCTTATCAAAGGACACTTTGAAGCCAGTGAAAGCGTTCTCAATATTCGCGCGGTTAATAAGCATATGCGGATCCTTTGCTATTCGCCGATTTGGGCGCTGATGAATTCGGCTTCGGACAGCCCCATGATGCGGCAAATCGCTAGCTGATCTTCGCTCAGCTTAGTGGTGGCTTTAGAGTAATAGGCGCCTTGAACTTGCGAGCTCATCACCTGCGTGAAGAACGGTCCGGTGCGCTCAACGAAACTGTCAAGTTGTGGCTTGTTGACGGAGCATAGGTTGAGCGCCCACTCCCGGAGAAACGGTGCAAGGGATCCAGACCTGATAAGTCCCGACACATGAGTTTCCGCAGCCTGCTGGCTGATGCCTTGGCGAAGTTTATTGCCTTCAGCGACAACCCGTTCAAAGTCGCCAATAGAAACAAATTTCGTGGGGTCAGGGTGAGCGCTGTTTGATGCCGCCATCAAAGCCGAAATTGCCTCTCGAATAGCGCCGAAATCAGCATCAGAAGCCAAGCCGAGTAACGTTCGAAGTTCGGTGAGTTGCACTTCATTCATGGAAAATACCTCCGATCGCGCCACGGCGGTCAAATCTAGGTTGGGAGTGTTGGTGAGGGCGACGTTTAGAATGCGCTTCACCATCCCTTTGGCGTCATGGTGAAAAACTGGCGACAGATAACGGTAAGCCCTTTGGCGGATCATTTTCGCCGCTTCAGGTGTCCACTTTACATGCGCCCAGATGCCATCTGAGCGCGCTTGCAACGAGGCTATCCAGCCAGCAGCCGGAGCAGGTTTGCCGCTGTGCGCGGCATTTACAGACTGATGCTCAAAATCCACCAGCATCTGGGTTTTGCCGTGATAGCGGCGGGTCTCAGCCATGACGCTGTCTGGATCAACTACCGTGTAGGGACCTCGTCCATCGCGACCTGAGACCGTACCCAGCGGCAATATGTGTATCCATTGCCTGTCATCAGAATTGATTTTCTCTGAGACTAGCGTTGAGGCTGCGCTTGACAGAATGTCAGCCATGATGGCCCTCGCCGCTTGTCAAGTTCACACGCACAACGAGGCCCAAAGCTACGGCTTCATCAATATGAGCACTTAACGCCCTGCATTTATTGCGTATGGATGACTTACGGCGCTCTTGATCTGACTTCAGCCACCCTCTTACGGCAACATCTGTAGACGAGAGCCGCGTCGCGATATCGGGATTTTTCAATCCCTTGGATCGAAGATACCGAGCCAGAAACTTCTTCGCAGTGGGAACCCGATAGCTTTGCGGATAGCCAGCATTGAGAAGGCTTTCGCCCAAATCACGTGCTTTGTCCTTACCGTAGAGAACTGCGATCCTATTGCGGCTCTGAATGGCCTTTTCGCTCAAGCGTATATATGTTCCGCCGAACAACATCAGGAATTCGGACCCTTTACCAAATCCGAGGACTTTGATGATCGGCACCAAGTGAGCGTCGACGTTTGCCGAGACTTCCTTACCCGCAGTATCTGTCCAAGTCAGCTTCATGAGATTGAATTTTCCTGCAATGAACTGAGTGCAGGATACTCGCCGCAAGGATTTGCAGACAGCCACAAGGCTTTATTGATAAACGGGAAAAGTGCAGGTTACTGTATATTTCAGACGATATAGCCGAAGATACGTTTGGCCATCAATGACAGCCGGGAAATCGCCGGTCCGGTTTGGTGATCCCGTCCTGGCAACGGCGACACTGCTACGGGGAATGTGGCGTCCCCCCTTTGATGGCCAACCAATGGCGGACCACTATCTAGCGTTCCTAATGCATCCCCTTTTAACGGAACCCAACTAGTGGGCCGGACAGCAACGCACCTCAATGACCACACAAACTCTATAAGCGCTCGATGAAATAACTGTTGCAATAGAAAGCCGCTGACGCGATTTTTGCGACGCTGAAAGAAAACCCTCCACTCAACTCGTCCAATCGCGCCCAAGGCCTTCAAAACGGCTTCAAAATCGATCTCTGGTCGAAGTCCCACAGCACGTCTATCGCACTATAGCGTCCAGCCTCTTCCGGCTTCTGGAGGATTTTCATAACGCGGTACGCCGCGTCTTCCAAATCACAGCCCGAATCAATTAAATCCGAGATCTCTTCTTGCTGATTTCCGCTCAACTTGTGAGCTTCCTTCGTGATCCAGAAGTCACTTTGAACCTCAAGTGTATATACCAGCCGTTTGGCCAAACCAGCGCTTACACCTTGTTTTGTCAATTTCTTGAAAAGTTTCACGCGAGGCGGATCAGGTGGGCGGCCTCGCTTTGCCTTTCTGGATTTTGCGGCTTTAGCCTTCGCGCGTTGCTTCTCAAACGTCTCACGGCGCGCCGCCTCTTCCGCGTTGATCTTGTCGGAAAGGCTTTGCGCTCCATAAGCTAACTCGTCCGCCTCACTTTCAATCTCAGCCTTCATTTCTTCGAGCTGATCATATGTAAGCTTGGCGGAAAGAGTGGCATAAGGGTTTTGCATCATCCGCCATAAGGGCGAAGTGTTACCGGGAACAGGAATAGGAAGCGGCGATGGAAAGCTGGCAGGCCACGGGTCAATCGGCTTCATAATCGCACCAATCTTACCAAGTGCTGCCGCGCGACGATCTCTGGGCATTCCTGCCCATGCATCAGTGAATTGCTTCTCTCGCCAGTCGCCTGTTTCCATACGCCCAACGCTTTGACGCCCTGACGTCGGATCAGCGATCCGCAACACGCGGTCTAAATCTGGCTGAATTTTCAATGCCTCGGCAATGCCCGCTTGCTGCGGCAAGCTCATTTTCCTGAGCTTTAGAAGCCGCCCCTGGTCGTCAGCATAGCGTGTCCCACGAAGTGCGTCTCGAAGTGACCGCTCAAGGCTACCGATCTGGAACAGACGCCATCCGACCGTCTTAGATATACTGAAATTACCACTTAAGTCTTTGTAAAAACCGGATTTTTTAAGATATTCGCTCTTTTCATGGAGAGTTTCACTTTGAAATCTTGAACGTCTATCACCTCCCCAGCCAGGGGAGCCATTACATTCAATCCACCACTCCACATAACGGACAACATGCTCTCCCTTCTCCAATTGAGGGAGATTAGCGACGCTTAAATTGTCGCTAATTTCGAGCATAAGCGCTTCGGCCTTTAGGCGCAAGACAGCGTTGATTTCCTTAAAACCGAGGATTTCCATGGCCCGCAGACGCCTGCCGCCGTAAATTAGCGTGTATTGCCGACCTTCACCTTTTGCATGACTTTTATAGACCGCGATTGGGTTCAACTGCCCCTCGCGTTCTATAAGTCGCGCAAGCGCGTGCGCCGCTGCCTCGTCAACCGGTCGGATGCGATCTTCCGGAACATGGATTTTATCGATAGGAATAGAAATAGTTTCGACCAACGCAGCCCCGCCCTTAAGCACCGAAACACGTTGAAACGACAGCAGCCTCAGTTCTGGCACGCAGTGGCAATAAGCATCCAGACACGTAATTGCTTACGGGCTTATCGCTCATTTCAGCAGCCCTTTTTGCGATAGAACACCTTCCAATAAACGCCTAATACCCTCCGGCCTCGTAGGAAGGTCAGCTTCCGTCTTTCGAAAGGTGTCTATAGCCTCAATCATCTGGCGCGGTAGCCGCACGGTTACCGCTTCAGTATCAACCTGGGGCCGTCCTGTTTTTGCCATTTTGACTTTATGCCATTATCTATTGACCGAATAGATTCATGATGTCATAAAGTCAACAGCCGCGCAAGGTGCTACCAACACCCGACGCGGCCTAACCGCAGGCAAAGGAGTTCACCCCATGCCCGAAGCTGTAGCCAGCAATAGCAGATCTATGTCCGAAGGTCAGCACTCGTTCAAGACAGACCTCACAGCCTTCCTTGAAACAATACAAGAGCTTCACGCCCTAACCATTATGCTTTCGAGCCTACTCTCAGCCAGCGGCCTGGAAAGCGAAGCATCCGGTGTTGCAGGACTATTTCGACGGCAGATATCCGATCTCGATGAAATTTATAAAGCCGTAAAGTCTGACCTATCGAAACCAACTGAAAGAGCAATAACGGCAACAGAAAAACCGAGGCAAAGCAACGTTAACGTTCAATTCAAACTCTACAATCACATTCTTAACCTAATCAAAGTCATCCGGATTGAAACCGGAGAACCGGTCTACGCCACACATGAAGAATGGCCCGAAGCCATTCAAAAAACTATCATCGGCCTTGCGCAAAGCTATGTCGATAAAGTGTTCAACAAGATGGAAGACAAAACAAGCGAGATGGAAGCTGGAAGTCTGCTTCCATGGATAGAGGCCATTATTCGCCGTGAACTGCTGAACGAAAAGCCATCCGCGCCGACCACGATGTTACGCGATAACTTCATTTTCGACAGTATAGAAAGTGGATACTCAACCGCAGACATTGCTCAAGTGCTTGGCCTATCGCGCCACGCAATTGATAAAGCCGTATATCGCCTCAAGCGGCCAATTCATGGGGCAACTACGCAGCAATCAACGGCAGGCTAACAGCCCCAATCAATTAAATTACAAGGCACTCTGGCAAACCTGAGTGCCTTTTTATGTCGATTTCGTATCGACGTTTTGTCATTCACAGCCGCGACGACTTTCGACAATTTCGGTCTATCGAACAATTCGTCTTAAGGACTGTCACATGCCCACTCTCGCCGAACGAACACGCAACCAATACCCGGCGACAAATGTCATTCCCGCTTGGCTCCTTTTCTATTGGCGAGTGTTGCGCACAACAGCCGCAGGCGATTATGCAAAAGCTTGGGCAATGTTACCCTCGGCGCTTCCTATGAATGTAACGTGCCCGACAGTGGAAGGTCTTGCCGCAATGTTGGTATATCATCATCTCATTGACGAGCAATAAAAACGTATTACACAGAGGCTCTTAAATTTTGAAAATCTCAAAAAATGCGATTTATATTTACATAAGCATAATAATTTATAATCGAATTTGAGGTGGAATTAGAAGCCATTTAATACGTGAATCTCATTTATTTTAGAGCTTTCATTCTAGACGTTTGCGCAGTTAAGCCTCAACCAAAAAGCTGCCATCTTCATTAGGCCGAGGTCTTTCCATTACCCGTCGACCATGATAGAACAAAGTGTGAACGAATTGCATTCTCGATCAGAATCTGTAGTTTGATCTTCAAGTGATTTGGTTGGGGGATGTAATGCAGTTATCAGAGGAAGAGATAGAAAACCTTTCTATCGACAAGTTTATCTTTCACGTCGTTCATCATCATAATGATGAACCGATCCTTCTTGATGAGACACCTATTGGCGATTTTGAGGACTTCTTCCTCGAAAGGGCGATGGAGACGTTGCAAGGCAATCATTTTACCTTCGCAGATGGTTCGATAACCAGAACATTGCTCAAGCAAGTTCTCGATGACGAAAGCCAGTTCGTGCCGGTGTCAAAAACGCTGGCGCAAACCTTCCACGCTGGGAGGGACAAACGGATCAAGCCAGGTGTGATGATCCTAATGAGGTTGGTCACCGGACAGCGCAAGCTGTTGTCTGTGCTGAAATATGACCACGAAGAGGCAGTCACCTACGACATTACCGAAGATGCCAAGGCAATTCTGAAAGCAATCGCGAATTCGTTTACTAAGTCAGCCGACGCGCTACAGAAATCAGCCTTGATCGAGATTGTCGATGGCGAAGGTGATGACGACGACCACATCGTGGTCGTTGACAAAACAGTTCGCCACGAGATCACCGATTTTTTCCGCGGATTTCTCGCATGCAAGCGCCTTTTAGATGATAAGCAAATGACCCAGGCCGTCGAGGCGCTGGTCGTTGAGGTGGTCAAAAAGCATCAGAACGACCTGCCAAACGACATCACCCAGCGTGTGCGTGATCGGTACTACGACACGGTCCAGAACCGCGAAAACTTCGATGCTGCCGAGTTCTTCGCCGAATTTTTCGGCGCACATGGCAGCGCTGCAGTGCGAGCCAGCTTTGACAAAGGGTTGGTTAAAAAAGGCATGGAAGGTGAGGTCTTCAGGTTCGACAAAGGTGCTGTTAAAAAGCAGCGTCCACAGAAGTATAGGACTGCTGAAGGTGTAAAGATTGACGTGCCGGAGCAGGCCTCGGATACCATGAAAACTGCGACGACGGCAGCGGGCAGCACCGTAATCACTATCACCACAAGTCGATTGACGAATCTATGACGCTCGAGGAGATGATCGAACTCGGTGTCGTGTTTCAGCGATTAGCCGCATCGGAAGGTGCGGTCTTTGCCGAGACGACGCTAGTCTGCCGGGTCGATCAGATCTCGAACATCGCCGCTACGGATTTTATTCAGATTTCTGAATTGGCCTCGGCATTGGCCCAGGCCAAATTGGGAACGCTGTCCATGTTCGGGGAAATCAGCGGGCCGATTGACCTCGTCAACGGGGACGTTTCGAGCATAGAGGGTGAAGCTGTCGCCGTTCGTTTGACAAAAAACGTTGAAGCGCAGGCGGCGTATTTCATCACTCGAACAGGTTTCGAGGCAGCCCTCTGTGATTCAGAGTTCATGCTTACCACTCGCAAAATATGGATCGCCGAAGACTTTTCACCCTTTGCCACGAGGTCGTGCGTTTATGCGCCATGGAGCGGCACGGTCGACCAGAAACATCTAGACGACACCTTCGACAGCCCACGCAGATTGGTTCGGGACCAGAGCTACCAGTTATCGCCAATCGACATCCGGCCTTGGTACCTTATGATTCCAGGTGACGAGAGTTCGGAGATTTTCGTTTCTTGGAAAGAAGCTGCCGTCAAGAACCTGATCTTTTGCCTACCAACCGAAATTCGAGCCTCGGACGCAGGCAGACAGGTCGTGCTGAAAGGTGCCAAGTCTACCTTCGCCGATGTCGATCTCAGCAAGCCTCAATCTCAGCTTTTTGACGTTGTCACCGATGCAGTCCGTTGGGTCTACGATCAACGGCGTGACACCGAGACGAAGTTCCACCTTCTCAACAACCACTTGGCGCTGTATTGGCCGGAGAAGGCCAAGTGGCCGATGGCTCTTGCTAGCGTGTTGGACCACGCGTTGGCCAGCGCTCGAGAAGCCTTTGCCTTCCACCTGCAGGATGACAGCAAGGAAGCAATCAAATCCTTAGGCGATCTCCGGAAGGCCCTGCAGGAAGAGGTTGCGCGATCGCATATAGCCACGCGCGATCTTTTGGCCGCTCTCTGGCGAGATGCAGCAATCGCGGGTGCGGCATTTGCGTTGCGTTCGGCCACAACGAACTCGTCTGCTGTGATAACTGCGTCGTTGGGCGCGGCGACACTGCTGTTTGCGAGCTTACTGACGACAATCGTCTCAAATTGGAGATTTGATGTTCTCGCCAAGCAAGTTCGCGTTCAATGGCGGCAGCGTCTTTACGCCTTCATGTCTGACAAGCAGTGGGATGAACTAGTGACCCAACCAATTTCTCGGGCTCGATGGGTCTATCGGGCTTCAGTTTTCCCAGTGGTCGCAGTCTATGGTGTGCTGATTGGTGCACTCCTGTGGGTAGTATATCCCGCCGAAGTTGTGGCAGCAGTAGATTTCATCTTTGCCCTGCTATCGAACGCTTGGCGGTTGGTCGGTGACCTATGGGATTGGATGACGCCCGCACCAATCCTGCCGTCATCCCCTCCATCGGCAGTGACACCTTCATAACACACTTTAAAGTCAGCGGATGCGACGATTGGCCAAATGAACGAACTGCAGATTGCAGATGATGGATCTCGGTCTCGATTGAAAAGAATTTTTCGAGCGCGCGTTGTCGTAAGATGAACTATAGAACGCTGGCAGTAATGTCCGATTTGGACCAAAAGCGAACGCTTGAATGAGCTTTGTGCGAACGTCTAAAAAGGCGACGCAAGCGGTCACAGAGATGGTCAGCGCTCTTTGAGAGCTATTCCTCACCGGCACCCCAAACCGGAGAGTTCATCCCGGCCCCTTATTCGCCATCACCGTTTGCCTCGAAAGCAGAGCATAAGTATGAAATTTTCTGGCTTCAAAATGGAAGCACTTAAGCCGTTACTTTCGTTGAATGAAATTGGTTTTTTATTAGAAAATACCAACTTGGATTTTTATGATTTAAAATTTCATCCAAAATCAGCGGAAAATGGTACCGTTATCGAGAAGCGGCTTTCAGAGTAATTGTTGGGCGTCAAAATCAGATAATACCCACATATGGAACTTGGCGCCCCAAGATACGCCAATATCAGCGACAGAGCGGATGAAATTTGCTGATGGCTCCCTGCGCGGCCTAGTGCGATGTTTTAAGGTCGATATTTTGCCGGAGCAAATAATCGCCGCGTGAATGTTTTACGTTTGGTCTTCCGGTATGCCAGGAATGCAAGAGCGCTCGCTCAATTATCTTGATTAGTGCGCGATATCAGCCATTTGGATGGGCATTGCGGATCCTTTGAAGAATCTTTGAAAGCGAAGGGCAGATCTAGGGCCATCCCGCCTTTGGGGCATTTCAAAAAAGGAATCGCACGGCGATCTGACACGCATGCGCCTCTAAAAAGAGAAGCGGAATATCTTTCCGAAACAATTGCTTCCGCCTGTGCCCGGTTGATCTCATATATTCCCACGAATTCCAGACGCATATGTCAGACAACAGTGCCTATTGTCATCGGCATTGGCTTACTGATTTTCTGGCACTGATCCCCGGCCTTGACCTCGCCAGCGCCGATCAAACCGCCATCGCCTCCGACTAAATCAGCAATATCGGCCCTATGCGGACATTGCGGATGTTGCTAGGCGGCGCATATGCTTGCCCAGATTAGGTATCCTGCTATCAATACCATTTTCCGGGAGTCAAGGAGCCGATGCGCAGTCTAATTTTCATCCTACTAGCATTATCGTCGCCAATTACCTCATTCGCGGCTGAGTTTTCGCGTGAACCCGGCAGCAACGGAACTGACTTGATCTTTGTTGAAGGAATACTATCCGATGGCGATGAAGTAACGTTTCGAAAAATGGCAACGACATCGGACAAGGCAATTGTTGTCCTCGACAGTGAAGGTGGCGCCGTAAAAGCAGGCCTAGAGATAGGTCGCGCCATCCGCTTACGCGGCTTCGCTACAGCCGTCACACCCGGTACACTTTGCGCGTCAGCTTGCGCATTAACATGGCTGGCAGGCAGCCCGCGGCTTATCAGCCACGCGTCAAAAGTTGGGTTTCATGCAGCTTACCGGCTGATTGATGGAAAGGCGACCTTGTGCATTCTCAGCGCTGCAAAAAGCAGCAGAACCCTGTGTAACAGGCAATTGAGCTGGGCTGTGCGGTGAAAGCCTTGGTCTCTTCTCCCCGACGGGGAGAAGTCCCCGGCAGGGGGATGAGGAGGGCCAAGCCCACAAAATCCTTTGCATCATGCTCTTTGCAGCTGTGGACCATCCGTCAGCTCTGTTTCGGCAACATTCGCCCCGCTTCCATGAGAGACCGCCCTCGCCCCCCTCACAAAAACCGCCGTGCCATGCGCATCGCGCCGCGCAGTTCGGCGAGACCCTTCAGGCGGCCGATCAGGGAATAGCCGGGATTGATCTTCGCCTTGCCGATGTCGTCGGCCAGCAGGTGGCCGTGGTCTGGGCGCATGGGGATGGTGGCGTCGGGGCGGCCTTGTTGTTCGCGGCGGATTTCTTCCCGGGTGAGCGCGATCACCACGGCTTCCATGTCGGTCGAGCCGTCGAGATGGTCTGCCTCGTGGAAGGAGCCGTCGCCTTCGAGCGTGACATTGCGCAGGTGGGCGAAATGGATGCGGCTGGCGAATTCGTCGACCATGGCGGGCAGGTCGTTATCGGGCCTTGCACCGTAGGAGCCGGTGCAGAAGGTCAGGCCGTTTTCCTTGTTATCAACAGCAGAAAGGATGGCGCGGGCGTCATCCGCCGTCGAGACGATACGCGGCAGGCCAAATAGCGAGAATGGCGGATCGTCGGGGTGAATGCAGAGGTTGACGCCGCATTCGACAGCGACAGGCACGATCTGGCGCAGGAAATAGAACAGATTGTCGCGCATCGTCGCGGCATCGATGCCGCGATATTCGGCCAGCGCCTCGCGAAAGGCCGGGCGGTCGTAGACCCGCTCGGTGGCCGGCAGGCCGGCGATCAGGTTGCGCTCGATGCGCAGCGCCTTCGCTTCGTCCATGGAGCGGAAGCGGGCTTCGGCCTCCGTGATCCGGCTCTCGACATAGTCGTCGGCGGCACCCTCGCGCTTCAGCACGAAGATGTCATAGGCGGCGAAATCCACGGCATCGAAGCGCAGCGCCAGACCCGTCGAGGGCATCGGGTACATCAGATCCGTGCGCGTCCAGTCCACCACCGGCATGAAATTATAGCAGACGGTGCGGATGCCGGCCTTGGCCAGCGCCCGGATGGTCTGCTGGTAGTTGGCGATATAGCGCTCGCGCTCGGGCGCGCCGATCTTGATCGAATTGTGCACCGGAATGCTTTCGACCACCGACCAGACAAGGCCAGCCGCCTCGATCTTGGCCTTGTGTTCGAGGATCTCGGCCTCCGGCCAGGCAGAACCGTCGTAGATGTGATGCAGCGCCGTGACGATGCCCGTGGCGCCTGCCTGCCTGATATGTTCGAGCGGCACCGGATCATTACTGCCATACCAGCGAAAACATTCCTGCATCACGACCTCCCTGAAGTTCTTATCATTGGCCTGAAATTCCTATTTGTTGGACCACAGTGCGATTTTTTTGGCAATATGGTACCGGTTAAAAATATTCAGTGGACATTTTCACAATTGCGTCCAACAATTGCAGCATCGATCCGGGAGGGGATATGACGATTGCCGAGATGAAGCCCCAGACCAAACCGGCTGGCTCTTCCGCCGTGGAGCGGATGATCGGCAATATCCAGCACATGATTGCCGAGCGAAATCTTGCCTTTGGCGATGCCCTGCCGACCGAGCGGGAACTTGGCCTTTTGTTCGGCGCCAGCCGCAATACGGTGCGCGAAGCCCTGCAATGCCTGCGGGCCTATGGGGTGATCAGTATCCGTCCCAAGACCGGCGCCGTGCTGACCAACCGCCAGAGCCATGCCGTCGACCGGATGATGACCTTGCACCACGCCATCTCGCCCGCCTCGTTCCGCGAGGTGCAGGGATTTCGCAAGGTGGTGGAAACGGGCGCCGGCGAAATCGTGCTGATGCGCGCCAGCGACGAGGATCTTGCCCTGCTCGATGCCGCCAATCGCAAGGTGCGCGAGAGCGTCACTGTCGCGGAGGCCGCCGCCAACGACTTCGCCTTTCACGATCTGCTGGTGAAGCTTGCCGGCAACAGCGTGCTACATGCCAGCTACCAATCGCAGCGCAGCGCCATTCTCGACCTGATGCGGATCGGCAAAGGCAATCAGCCGATCCATCAGGCCACGTTCGATGCGCATCAGGAGATCATCGAGGCTCTCAGGTCGAAAGATCGCCTCGCCTTCAGCTACCTCCTCAGCCACCATCTGGATTTCGGCCTGAGGTTTATCGAAACAGACAGCATGACCGCGGGAGACTGAGATGGGAGAATTTGAGGGCCGCATTGCCCTGGTCACGGGCACCTCAGGCATCGGGCGGGCCTGCGCGCTGGATCTCGCCCGCTCGGGCGCCAGCGTCTTCTGCCTCGGCATCGACGCTACGGCAAATGACGAATTGCGTGCATTGGCGGCTGGCGAAGGGCTGACATTGGAGGTTCATTCCTGCGACGTCTCGATCCCTTCGCAAGTCGAGGCTGCGTTTGCAGCCTTGCAGGACCGGTTCGGCGGGCTCGATGTGATCGTCAATTCGGCCGCCATCCATCCCTATGGCACCGTTGTCGACACCGATCCGGATCTGTTTCTCAAAGCCTATGCGGTCAATGTCGGCTCGATCCAGCTCACCGCCCGGTCCGGCATTCCGATGATGCGGGCGCGCGGCGGCGGGGCGATCGTCAATATCTCCTCCGTACAAGGCCAAGCCTGCCAGAAGAATGTCGCCGCCTATGTGGCGACCAAGGGCGCCATTCATGCCTTGACGCGGGCCATGGCGCTGGACCATGCCGGCGACCGCATCCGGGTCAATTCCGTCAGCCCCGGCTCGGTGCGCACCCCGATCCTGGAACTCGCCGCCCGCACCTTTGATGGCGATGGCGCCGATATCGAAGATGTCTTCCGCCGTTTCGGCGCGGCTCATCCCATCGGCCGGATCGGTGAGCCGGAGGAAGTCGCCGCACTCGTCTCCTTCCTAGCATCTGATCGGGCGGGCTTCATGACCGGCGCCGATTACCGGATCGATGGCGGTCTGCTGGCAGGCCTGAGTGTGCAATAACGAAATCCGGCATCGCTTCATTTGCATCATTTTGCGCTTTTAAGCGTTTTTATGCGCATGGCTTCTTGACACCAGGCGCAGGAGAGCGACATTCTCCCAGTGCAGTCAGTGGAGGAGAATGGCATGCACAAGCAGGATCGACAGCTGCGCGTCGGGATACTCGGCTGCGGGCCGATTGCGCAGTTCGCGCATTTCGAATCCACGGTCAAAGGTCACAACACCAGGCTCTACGCTATCTGCGATGCGGCTGAGGATCTCGCTGCCCGGATGGGCGCGACCTATGGGCCGGACAAGATCTATCATGACTATGACGCGATGCTGGCCGATCCGGAATTGGAAGCGGTGATCATCGCCACGTCGGATGCCTTTCACGTACCGGCGGCGATGCGGGCGCTGGAGGCCGGCAAGCATGTGATGTGTGAAAAGCCTGTCGGCCTTGATGTCGAGGAGGTCGAGGCGTTGGCGCAGACCGTGCGCCGCACCGGGAAGATCCTGCAAATTGGCCATATGAAGCGCTTCGATCCCGGCATCGAGGCTGCTAAGCGCTTTATCGACGAGGAAATGGGCGAGCGGCTGGCGCTGAAGGCCTGGTACTGCGACAGCACCCACCGCTACACCATGACCGATGCGGTGCAGCCGCTGCCGGTTCTGTCGAAGGCAGCGCTGAAGCCCAAGGACAATCCGAAGGCCGATCTCAAACGCTATTACATGCTGGCGCATGGCAGCCATCTCGTCGACATCGCCAGGCATCTCTGCGGGCCGATCGACTGGGTCAGGGCCCGGCTGCTGCAACGGTTCGGCGCCTATAGCTGGTTTGTGGAAACCGGCTTTGCCGATGGCACGCTCGGCCATCTGGATCTCACGGTCGCGGTGCGCATGGATTGGCACGAGGGCTTCCAGCTCTACGGCGAGCATGGCAGCGTCATCGCGAAAACCTATAATCCCTGGTATTACAAGTCGAGCGATGTCGAGATCTTCCGCGAACGCACCGCAAGCTATGAGCGGCCGCTGGGCGCCGATGGACATTTTTATCGCCGGCAGTTGGAAGGCTTTGCCGACAGCGTTCTCGATGGCGCGCCAATGCTGGGCGCCGACATCGAAGACGGGATTGCTTCGGTCAAGGCCATGGCGGCGATTGCCCGGTCCGTCGAGACCGGTGAAGCCGTGGATGTTGCCAGCATGACGGGAGCCGTGTGATGCAGGCAGGCATCTTCGCAAAGACCTATGCCGGAACCGATCCTGCGACCGTCCTCGCGCGCGCTGCCGCTGATGGTTATGCCTGCGTCCAGTATAATCTCGCCTGCTCCGGTCTGGCGCCGATGCCCGATCACGTCAGCGATGCGGCGATAGCCGAGATCGACGCCGCGAGGCGCGCAACTGGCGTCGGCATCGCCGCCCTTTCGGCCACCTACAACATGATCCATCCCGATCCGGCCCAGCGGCAACAGGGTCTCGAGCGCTTGAAGGTCAGCCTTCAGGTTGCCGCGCGTCTCGCGATCCCCGTGGTGACGCTCTGCACCGGTACGCGGGACGGCGAGGATCAATGGCGCCACCATCCCGACAATGCCACGCCTGAAGCCTGGCGCGATCTGGTGGAGCAGATGGCCGCAGCAGCCGCCAGCGCCGATGCGCTCGGCATCCGGCTCGGCATCGAGCCGGAACAGGCCAATGTGGTGCGCGATGCCGAAGATGCGGTACGGTTGATGCGTGAGGTGGCGTCGCCCTCGCTCGGTATCGTGCTTGATCCCGCCAACCTGTTCGAGCGCGCCGATGCGGCAGAGGCCCGTGATATTGTTGCCCATGCCATCGACAGGCTCGGCGACCGCATCCTGATGGCGCATGCGAAAGATCGCGACGCGAGTGGCGCCTTTGTCAGCGCCGGGCGCGGTGTGGTGGATTTTCGCGATATCATCGCACGTCTGTCGGCGATCGGCTTTGACGGCCCTGTCGTCACGCATGGGCTATCGGAAGCTGAGGCACCCGATGTTTGCCGCTTCCTCACCGGACTGCTGTCATGAGTGCATTTTCACATACGCAGCGGGATGGACGCAGCGTGCATGTCGAGGATCACGGCTCAGGGCTGCCTGTATTTTTCCAGCATGGGCTGGGTGGCGACCGCAATCAGGTGGCCGACAGTTTTCCAGCCGAGCTTGCCTGCCGGCGGATCACCATGGAATGCCGTGGCCATGGCCTGACCGGCCTCGTCGCAGGTGAACCCGTTTCGATTGCGGGCTTTGCAGACGATCTTCTTACACTTGCCGATGCGCTTGGCTTTGAAAAATTCGTGGTCGGCGGCATCTCCATGGGCGCGGCGATTGCGCTGCGCATCGCAATTACGCATCCCGAGCGGGTCGCGGGTCTGATCCTGGTGCGTCCGGCCTGGATCTCGACGCCAGCACCGCCATCCATGGCACCGTTTTGCGTCGCCGCCGATCATCTGCGCCGCCTTGGCGCTGACGGCCGCGCTGCCTTTCTAGCATCACCGACCGGTCAGAAGCTGGCCGCCGAGGCACCTGACAATCTCGCGTCGCTGTCAGGCTTCTTCGATCGGTCAGAGCCACAGGCCTTCGCAGACGTCCTCGATGCCATTGCCAGCGATGGCCCAGGCGTCGACTATGCCGATATCTGCGCCCTATCCGTGCCAACGCTGGTGGTGGGGCATGATCTCGACCTCGTCCACCCGCTCGCCTATGCGCGCACGCTTGGCGATGCGATACCGAACGCGCATCTGGCCGAGATCACGCCAAAGGCCGTGGACAAGGCGCGCTATAGCGCCGAATTGCGGGCGGCCATTACCGCCTTTATCCGACATCTCGACACCTCCAGGGAGAACCGCCCGTGACCGACACTGCTGCCAATAACTGGCTCGAAACCCTGCCGAAAACTCGTCTCATGGGTGAATTTTCGCTCTGGTCGGCCGATCTCGCCAATCTCGAACAGGAGATCAAGCGCGTCGATCCCCATGTGGACATCTACCATGCCGATGTCGCGGACGGTCGCTTTGCGCCGTCCTTCCTGTTCTTTCCCGATCAACTGGCCCGGATCCGCAAGCTGACGGCAAAACCGATCCATGTCCATCTGATGGTCGAGGGCGATATCGTTCTGAGCCAGATCCGGCAATTTGCCGAGGCAGGCGCCGACCTGATTTCGGTGCATCCGGAAAACGGGCCGGTCGTTCAAGAGGCAATCGCGCTTATCCGGGAACTGGGGCTGAAGGCCGGCATCGTGCTACGGCTGGAAACGCCTGTGGAAACCATCCGGCCGCTGGTTGCCAATCTCGATTTCGTCACGCTGCTGGGCACCGCCATCGGCGTCAAAGGCCAGGGCCTGTCGCCGGCGGCCTGCCCGCGCCTCGTTGAGGCAGCGGCGATCCTGAAAGACCAGGGACGCACCGATATCGTCCTCGCAGCAGACGGCGGCATCCGTGAAAACACCGTGCCTTTGCTGCGCGAAGCGGGTGCGCAAACGGTGGTGCTGGGGTCATTGGCCTTCAACGACAAGGATCTGGCCGGCCGCATGGCCTGGCTGCACGGACTTTGAATCGAGGTTTGTCCATAAGCCGGCCTAGGCGACGATCAGTTGCGCACCGGCCTTCTGGATCGCCGTGACGATAGCGGCCGGCGGCCATGCATCTGTGACGACAAACGTGATCTGGCTGAAGGTAGCAATCCGCGCAAAAGCCGTGACATTGAACTTGCTCTGATCAATGAGCGCGATGGTGCGGGTTGCGACCTTGACCATCGCCGTCGTCTCGGATGCCTCTTCCAGCCGCCCCATGGAAATGCCATTGGCGGAAATGCCGGTGGCGCCGATCACAGCGGTATCCGCGCTGATGCCGGGCACCTCCACGAAGCCGACCGGGCCGATCGTCACCTGCGACACAGGCCAATAGACGCCGCCGAGAATATGCAGCGACCGCAAGGCGCTTTCGGGCGTGACGGGCGGCAGGCGAAGATTATTGGTTATGATCGTCAGATTTTGCCGCTCTCCGAGGGCTGCTGCGAAATAACAGGTGGAAGAGCCGCCGTTGACGATCAGCGTTTCGCCGTCGCGGATCAGGTTGGCCGCCGCCTTGCCCATCCGCTGCTTTGCCGCCGCAAAAGCATCCATCCGCGCGCCAAGCGTCGTATCCACCCGCACCAGCGCATCATTGTAGATCGCCCCGCCATGGGTCCGCAGGATCAGTCCGCGCCCTTCCAGCTGGTCGAGATCGCGCCGCACCGTATCGCGCGACACCGAGAGTTGCTCGACCATTTCGTTGACCGTCATCTGGCCGTTCTTGCGCAGAAGATCGATCAGCCGGTTATGGCGAACGGCCGGGAGAGCGGAGCTGCCCGTGTTTTGAGCAGTTGCCATGGTCTGCGCAAGCGATGCATCGCTATCGGATTCGTCTGACATCGGCGTCCAATCATGGTCTGCGAAAAGGGCCGGTGGATGAACCAGCTCCTCTCCTTAAAACATGCGTCCTACGTTTGGAAACGGGTTGTACACGACAATCCGCAGCCCCTGCTGCTGATTGGGCTGGTGTCGGTAACTTTTGGGCTTTTCAAATCTGGCGTGTCTTCCGGGAAAGTCGGCTAAGGCTTCCCCGGAAGACTGACTGCGCATTTCCCGGGAAATGCTCTAGCCGCCAATCATCAGGCGTACGACTTCGTCATGCGTCGTGTCGGCAATCATCCGCTCGCCCGCAACAATGCCACGGCGGAGCACGACGATGCGGTCGGCAACGGCAAAAATGTCCTGCAGATTGTGGGAGATAAAAACCACCCCCCGCCCCTGCGCCTTCAGCGACTTGATCAACGAGATGACTTTGCGCTGCTCCGGCACGCCAAGGGCGGCCGTGGGCTCGTCCATGATGAGGATCTTGGCGTTCCAGTAGACTGCGCGGCCGATGGCGACAGCCTGCCGCTGACCGCCGGAGAAATTGCTGACCGGCGCATCCAGGCGTTTGACGTGGAAGTCCAGCTTGGCCATGGTTTCAGCCGCAGCATTGGCCATGCGTTTGCGATCCAGCATCGGCAGGAAGCCGAAGACCTTTTTCATCGGCTCACGACCGAGGAAGATATTAGCGCCGATGGTGAGATTATCCGCCAGCGCCAGATCCTGATAGATGGTTTCCACGCCGAGAGCCCGGGCTTCCTGCGGCGAGGAAAACTTGACCGGATTGCCCTCGATCAGGATATCGCCCGAGGTCGGCGCGTAAACGCCTGACAGCGCCTTGATCATCGTGGTCTTGCCAGCACCATTGTCGCCGGCGAGCGCCACCACTTCGCCCGGATGCACGGCCATCGAGCAATTTTCCAGCGCTTTGACGGCGCCGAAGTGGCGGGAAAGATTGCGGACTTCGAGAAGCGGTTGACTATTCATCCTGCTTACCTCCGCTGAACCGGCGCTGGGCCTGATCGATCAGCACTGAAATGATGATAACGACACCGACGGCGATGAACTGCCAGAAGGGTTCGACATCGAGAAACACCAAGCCGTATTGAATGACGGCGATGACAAGGGCACCGGCGACCGTGCCGATGATCGAGCCCGAACCGCCAAACAGCGAAGCACCGCCGATGACGACTGCCGCGACCGAGTCGAGCAGCAATGGTTCGCCCGCCTGCGCGGCACCGGCTGTGAAGCGCGCCGCATAGAGTGCGCCGCCTAGGCCGGCGCACATGGCCGACAAGATATAGAGTTTGAGGATGTGCTTCTTGATATCGATGCCGGCGCGCCGCGCCGCCTGGACATTGGCGCCGATGGCATAATTGTGCTGACCAAACCGCGTCTGGCTGAGCACATAATGCATGATCAGGACGAAGACGGCCGTGACCATGATCAGATAGGGAATGCCCATCAGGCGGCCGTTGCCGAGTGCCGCAAACCAGTCATTGGATACCGGCACTGTCGTGCCACCGGCCAAAAGAAAGGCCGTGCCACGGGCAACGCCGAACATGCCGAGCGTACCGATGAAGGGCGGAACCTTGAGCCGGGAAATCAGCAGACCGTTGATCACACCGGGTACACCGGCTGCGAGAACGGCACAGATGATGCCGGCCAACATGGCCAGCGGTACCGGCAGATAAAGCCCTGAAATATTGGTGACATGGGCAGCCACCACGGCGGCGAGCCCCATGATGAAGCCGGTCGACAGATCGATGCCGCCGGAAATGATGACATAGGTCTGCCCGATGGCGATCAGCAGCGGCGCCACGGCGAACACCGCCACCGACTGCCAATTGAAGGAGGAGAAGACAAAGGTGCCGTCGAAGGACAGTCGCGCCCAGATCTCGAAAGTGATGATCAGCGCGGCCAGGAACAGCCAGGCGCGAAGCTGGGCGATGCGCTGAACCAGCGTCTTGCCTACTTCGGCGTGGTCGGCCTGCGGCGCGACATGCTTTTCAGCTGAAGCCGTCATGGTGTTGATATCCGTCATTGGTTCTTCCCGGCGGTTGGCGTTGTTCACCCATCGCAAAAAGGTCTCTTGAACCGACACATTCACTTCGTTCATGTGTCGGTTCATGAGTTTTCTGTTTATGCATCGATTTCTCCAAACTCGGCTGATGCCTGCGATTGGATCGATGCATTAGGAAAAATGGCGTCCGCTCCGCACGGAACAGACGCCTAGTGCACTGATGCATTCACTTCGTTCATGCTTGCGTGCACTCGGTTTTTGTTTATGCAGCGATTTATCCAAACTCGGCTAAAGCCTCTGTTTGGATCGCTGCACTAGCTGTCGGAAGCGTCGTTATTCCGAGTAGATGAACTTCGCGACCTTCGGGTCGGACAGGTTCGTCTTGTCGATGACCGTGAACCCGGTGCCGATAGACGTCGGAACGGAGTTGCCGGTCAGGTGCGCATAGGCCGCCATGACGCCGAAATAACCGATTTCGGCCGGGTGCTGGGCAATCGCCATATCGACGAGACCTGATTTCAGGTTGTCGACGATACTGCCGGGGGCATCGAAAGCCACGACCTTGACCTTGCCGTTCTGGCCCGCCTGCTTCACGCCGTTGGCGGCGCCGATGGCGGAAAACAGATTGGCGCCGAACACGCCGGTCAGGTCGCTATTGCGCGCATAGACGGCCTGCAATTGCGAGGCGGCCTTGTTGGCGTCGTTGTCGTTATATTGGGTATCCAGCACCTTGATGCCTGGATATTTGGCCATTTCCTGCTTGAAGCCTTCTTCACGCTGGTCGGTGGTGGAAATGCCTGGCTTGACGTTGGAGACGTAGACCTTGCCCTTCTCGCCGATCGCCTTGGCAAGCGCGCGGGCGGCAATCGCCCCACCAAGCTTGTTGTCGGACGCGACATAAGAGATCGGGAAGTCGGCATCGCCGGCGCCCGTCTGATAGTTGCCAGTGCCAATGAACGTATCGACCGTAATGACGGGAATGCCGGCGTCGGCTGCCTTCTTCAGCGGCTGCACGAGCTGCGTCTTGTCCGTCGGGGCAATCAGGATGGCATCGGGATGCTTGGCGATGACGGCATCGAGTACAGGCACCTGGGTTACCGGGTTGAAGTCCGGCGCGCCCTGGAACACCAGCGTCGCACCAACCGCCTTGGCTGCAGCCTCGGCGCCCTTGCGCATGGTGATGTAGAACGCGTCTGTGGTCAGGCCCGGTACCAGGGCGATGGTGAATTTCTTGTCCTGCGCGCTTGCGTGACCGGATGTCAGCGCGGCAGAGGCCGCAATCGATGCGGCGGCTGCGATCTTGAAGAATGAACGGCGCTCCATGGTCTCCTCCTTATGTGAGCTGGTTCCTCTCTCGGCGCCGGCAACTCCTCCTGTAACCGGCTGGAAACCATTTCACGCCCTCGAAGGCCATCCGTCAACCGCAATTTCTTCCAGAAACGAATTTCGTGCGTTTTTTTGCGTTTTTTAATGGGGGCAGTTTGCCGATCAGCCCTCCTCGCCCCGCAGCAGGTCGAGAACCGCCTTTGCGGTGGCGGTATCCGTGACCACAGCATTGATCATGCCGGATCGGACGGCGCCGATAATGCCGGCCGCCTTTTCCACCGTCGCGATCACTCCAATCGACAGGCCCGTGTTGCGCAACTGGTCTGGCGAGGCGGCAATCATCCGCTCCTCGCCGTCCCAGGGCACCAGCCGCCCCTCGATATCGAAATAGTGGCGGATCACATCGCCGACCGCGCTCAGCGACTGCTCGTCGATGGTTGCTGCACTGGCTTCGGGCGGATTGATCGCATGCGGCAGGCCAATGCCGACGATGCAGCAATCCATCCGGTCCCAAAGGCCCGTGGTTTCCTGCACTCCGGGATCGCTCAGAAAGGCATCACGCAGCACGCTCGAAGACAGGTAGGGCGCATGCAGGAAACGCGGCGTGCCGCCCAACTGCTCGGCGGCCTGTCGGGTAAACTCGTTGATCTGAAAATGTGCAGCCGGCTGCTGCATGCCGCCGTTCATCGGCACGGCAAGCGTGCCGGGAATGCGCGGTAGCCCGGCCGTCAGCACCTCGCGCACGGCCCTGCCCCAGCCTATGCCGATAATCGCCCCGGCACCGAGCCCCTCATCCCTCAGCAGATTGCCGAGTGGTGCAGCAAGCGCCCCAAGTCCACCGGTTGCCGGCGTATCGATAACGGCGGCGCGCTTCAGCCCCAGAGCCTGGATCAGTTCCTCGGTCATATCCTCAGGCGCGGCAAGGTCGAGCACCTCGATGCGGACGATACCGAAGATGCGCGCCTTCTGCAGCATCCGCGAGACGGTTGCAGTCGAAACGCCAAGTTTCTTGGCGATATCCACCTGCGCCATGTCTGCCTCGTAATGCAGCTTTGCGACCATGTGGATCATGGCGCGGGAGGCGGGCGTATCCTGGGAGGGTTGAGGAGGCAGCTTGCAATTCCTTTCTGAAACGTGTTACATGATCGTGCTTGGAGGAGTTATCGCTGAAATCAGGCAAAACCGCAATGCACTAGATTAACCGGCTTTTTCGGCTGTTTCAGCCGCGTTCCCTGATGGACGCGGAACGGCTTGCCTATGCCTTTTTTTTGCGACCAGCCCGCCTTCGACCGTGACCTTTCATGCCCAAGCATTTTCGGATGGGAACCGGTTCCCAATTTCCCTGGAAATGCTCTGACCTTGTTTCGACGCATTTCCAGACGGGAAACCGGTTCTCACTTTCCCTGGAAATGCTCCAACCCGCTGCGACGACAGCGAAGCCGGAGGATACACCATGACAGCTATGACGACAGCGGAACGACGCGGATACCATCAGATTTGTGGCGCTGATGGCGCGATGATGGTGATTGCCTGCGACCAGCGCGGCGGCATGCGCACCCTGCTCGCCACAACGCCGGAGGAGCAGGCCGCGATCAGCAACGAGACACTCGGCGATACCAAAGCCGACATCACCCGCTATCTCGCCGCTCATGCCGGCTGCGTGCTGGTCGATCCGATGTGCGCCGTTCCTAAACTGGTGGATGGCAATATCCTGCCGCGCGATACCGCGCTGCTGATCGGCATCGACGCTTCCGGCTGGGACACCTCACCCGAGGGCTACCGGATTTCCAAGATGGTCGAAGGCGTCACCGCCCGGCGGGTGCGCGAGCTTGGCGGCACCGGCGGCAAGATCATGGTCTATCTGCGCATGGACACGCCTGCCGCCAATGTGAAGAACCTTGAGACGCTGAAGGACAGCATCGAAGACTTCGCCCGCGAAGACCTGCTGCTCGTCGTCGAATTCCTCACCTACAAGCTGGAGGGTGAAAGCGCCGAGGACTACGCTGCCAAGATCCCCATGTTGATCAAGACCGGATCTCAAGCCTGCCTCGATCTCGGCGCCAAGGTGCTGAAGATCCCTTATCCGGGCTCGGAAGAAGCCTGCGCCGAGATTACCCGCATTTCAGGCGATGTTCCCTGGGCAGTTCTGTCGGCCGGCGTCGACCACGAAACCTTCCTCGGTCAGGTCGAGGCGGCGATGAAGAACGGCGCTTCCGGCGTGATTGCCGGCCGCTCACTCTGGAAGGATTGCATCTCGCTTGATCGGGAATTGTCGAAAAAACAGCTGTCGACGACCGCTGTCTCGCGTCTGCGCGATATCCAGGCGATTATTTCCCGCTATTATCGGAATGAGACCAGCAAGGCTGCATGAAACCTTTGGGTGGAGATGGACATGCAAGACTGCACGATCGGGGTGGATATTGGCGGCACGAATATTCGTGTCGCCCGAATTTCACCCTCCGGTGAGATACTGCGCAAGAAAATCGTTGCGGGAAGCCGGGACCGACCAACGGCAATCGGGTTGATCACCGACCTGATCGTGGAGATGGACGGCCCTGACGTGACCGCCATCGGCATCGGCGTTCCCGGCCGTGTCGACGCCGATACCGGTATGGTTCTGTCCGGCGGTTATCTCGACCTGTCCAACTGCGATTTCAAAGGGATGATCGAAGAGAGATTCGGCCGGCCGGTCGCCATCTCCAATGATTGCAGCATGGCCTTGCTGGGTGAGGCTGCCATCGGCGCGGCGGCAGGTCTCACCAGTGTCGTCATGCTCACCATAGGCACCGGCATTGGCGGCGCGGCCATGGAAAATGGCCGGATCGTCAACGGCAAGCAGAGCGCTGGCCAGCTCGGCCATATCATCGTTAATCACGCCGGACGCAAATGCGTCTGCGGCCAACGCGGCTGCGTCGAGACCGAATCATCAGGCACGGCGCTTGGCCGCCATCTGGAAGAGGCCGGCTATCAACCCGGCACGCGGTTCGAAGACGTTCTGCCGCTAGCGCGTGCGGGTGACGAGCGGGCGCTTGAAGCACTGCGCAACTGGACAAGCCCGCTGCGGGCTGCCATCGGCACCTTGGCGGCCACATTCGACCCGGCGGTCTTGCTTCTTGGCGGTGGCATGGGCCAAGCGGCAGTCACCGCGCTTGGCTTTCTCGCCAAGGCACAAGGCTGGTATTGCACCGAAGTGCGCGCAGCCGCTCTTGGCGACGATGCAGGGCTGATCGGTGCCGGCCTCACAGCACACGATTTCGCGCGCAAGACTTTGGCCAATCCGGCACCGCGGAAGCCAAAGCGGATCATTCTCGTCAATGGCGTGCCGGCCTCCGGCAAAAGCAGCGTGTCCCGCGCGCTCTCAAGGCAAACCGGCTTTCCAGTGCTGGCAATCGACACGATCAAGAACCCGTTTCTCGAACATATCGACGGCGTCGACCGGTTGTTCAACCGCACGCTCGGCAAGGCTAGCTACCAGGCCATCTGGAGCATAATCAAGGAGGCGCCGGAGGGCGCAAGCTTCATCGTCGATGCCTGGTTCGGCTTCCAGCCGATCGAACTGCTCAAGGATTACCTCGCCATGCTCAAACCCGTCGAGATTGCGGAAATCTGGTGCAACGCGCCGCCCGATGTCATTGGCGAACGTTACCGTAGCCGATTGCAGGACAGGCTACCCGGTCACCCGGGCGAAAGCTACGTGCCGGAACTCATTGCGCTGGCCGCTCGGGCCGAACCAACCGGGCTCGCGCCGATCTACGACGTCGACACGACCACTGCTTTCGATGAGAAGGCCGTACTGCGGTGGCTGGAAAAATGTTTTGAAAGGGAGGATACGCCCGCGCGCAGACAGGTGGCCTAGCAGCAGCTGGAGGCGCCTCTCTCCATCATGAGGCTTGGCGCACATCGCAATCATGTGTCGGAACTTGATGCCAACTGAGAAGTTGTAGGCGAGGAGCGGCTTCGATTGTCGCGTGCGCTCTGACCTTTTGGCCCTCTGTGCGAAAGACACGATCATGAACAAGGTTTTTGCGCGTTCTATTGCCCTCGTCTTCACCTCGATATTGACGATCGGAACAGCGCATGCCGACGAAGCAGCGTTTTTGAAAACACTTTCGGGTAACTGGAGTGGCACGGGAACCGTCAAGCTGCGCATAAGTGCGCCGACAGTTAAAGTGAACTGTAATTTCAAATCGAACACAACGGCTCAAGCGCTTGCCTTGAACGGTCGTTGCAAAAGTCTCGTCGTGTTTTCTCGCGCCATTGACGCAGATCTGAAGATCAACGGCGGCACCTATAGCGGCTCTTATATTGGTGCGGGAAGCGGCCCTGCCCGTCTCAACGGCAAACGCGCTGGAAACGCCATCAACCTCGCGATCACCTGGGCGAAAGACGTCAATGGTGACCGGCGCGCGCAGATGACCATTGAAAAGATTGGCGCTTCAGGGATGCGGCTCACCACTGTCGATACCGATCCCACTACAGGCAAATCGGTTGTCACCAGCAGCATCACTCTGCAGCGGAGCTGACGCGAGGTTTAAAATCACCCTTTGACGGAGCGGCGCCGGATCTGTTTGTGCGGCCGCGCCAACTCATCGGCAATGCCGCTTTTGGAAAACTCCAGGCCCTACTTTACGACATCCTTTCTATTTGATCTATGAAAGAGAAAATAGGAAAGGGCCCTACATTGACGCCAATACTTCGTCTTCCAGATCGTCCGCTGTCGCTGTCATCCGATCTGATTTCAACGCCAAAATTCCTTTTCCTGTCGATACCGTTTATCCTGGCGCTCGGCGTGTTTCTCGTGATCTCGGAACTCCCCGACGTTATTCGCGATTACCAAATCAGCCAAAATCCATTGGCTCTGGAAAACGGCTCCGTGCAGAACGGGCGATGCACGACGCACAAGGGGGTTTTTACCACTTGTGAAGCTCACCTTAGCTATCAATATCAAGGCCAGAGCTACAATTCAGACGTTGAGGTGATGTTTACTGACCTCCATGTCGGTGACTATGAGACCGACATGGTGATTTCCGCCGACCACCCCGAGATGGCGACGATCAGCCTTGGCTTGGACAAGCTGTGGAACCGGATCATCACACTTGCAGCTTTCGCCTTGATTTTCGCCGGGCTCGGTATCGGGGCAACATTTACTGGTATCAGGGCGTTGCTGGCCCGACGCCAACTGCGTCAACCGGCGATGCTGACGCCGATCCCCGTCGAGATTACCGGTTTCAATCGTAGCCGAGGCGCGCTGTCGATCAACTATCGCGATAGGATCGCAGACGACAAGACCGGAAGAATCGCGTTGACGATCATGCGCCGTGGCGAGGAACCCCTGATCATCGGTCAGTTCAAGGGCAAGCCGGTCGGCTTGGCCGTGCGGCATGCCAACGCGGCCCTTCCCGTGCTTCTGGACGATCGCCTCAACCGCCTGCCGTTGACAGACGAAGAACGAAGTGTGGCTTTGGCGCCGTTTGCACCTTTGCTCGAGGCTGGACAAAAGCAAGGTCTGGGACGAGGCCGAAAAGCTATGGCCGCATCCCTCTGGAAGGGACTGCAGGTGTTCTTGTCCGTGCTGCTTCTCTTCGCCGTCGGCGCGATCGGCTTCTGGCTATGGTACGTCACGACTTCAGACACACAGTTCCAATCGCCGGGTATGGACATCAACAACGCAATGCCAGCCCCCATCAACGCCTGGGGATGCGAGCAGTTGAAAAAGCGGTTCGGCCACGAGAATGCGCCATTCGGATGCGCTGCGGCGGATTTCAGGAGCTGGAAGTAACCGTCCCTCTCGCCATGGTGTTGACCTGCCATCGCTCAGGACATTTCGCAATAAGATCGCGAAATGTCCTGCTTCAGCGATCAGACCACTTTACGCCGCCAAGAACTTCTTTGCGCAATCGAGCGCTTCCGCAATCGTCACATCCATGTCGAGATAGCGGAAGGTGCCGAGGCGGCCGACGAAGGTGACTTTGGTTTCGGCGGAGGCAAGGGCCTGATAGCGCGTGAGGTTGTCTGAAAGACCGGTGAGGTGCACGGGGTAATAAGGAATATCCTTCTCCGTGCAGGCGCGGCTGTATTCCTTGTAGCAGATCGTCTTCTCGTGGCTTTCCCAGGGCGAGAAATGCTTGTGTTCGGTAATGCGGGTATAGGGCACGTCGACACCGCAGTAGTTGACCACGGCATTGCCCTGATAATCGCCCTCAGCGCGCAGCACTTCGAAGTCGAGCGTGCGATACGGCAGCCGCCCTTCGCTGTAGCCGAACCAGGCATCCAGCGGCCCGCTATAGAAGACATGGTCGAAGTCGCCCTTTTCCGAAGGCGAAAACGGGCGGTTGAGATGCACTTCCACACCGGGCACGTCGAGGATCCGCTCGACGATTTGAGTATAGCCATGTTCAGGCATGCCCTGAAAGCGATGATTGAAGTAATTATCGTCGTAATTAAAGCGCACCGGCAACCGCTTCAGGATGCTGGCCGGCAACTGGTTCGGCTGCACGCCCCATTGCTTGATAGTATAGCCCTTGAAGAAGGCCTCGTAGAGTTCGCGGCCGATAAATTTCAGCGCCTGATCCTCGAAGGACTGCGGCTCCCCATCCATCTTCTCGCCCTTCTCCTGAATGAAGGCGCGGGCCTCCGTTGGGCTGAAGGTCTTGCCGAAATACTGGTTGATCGTGTGCAGATTGATCGGCAACGAGAAGACCCTGTCTTCGGTAATCGCCTTGACCCTGTTGGTGTAGGGCTTGAAGGTCGCAAAACCTGTGACGTAATTCCAGACGGTCTCATTGTCGGTATGGAAGATATGTGGCCCGTAGACATGCAGCATCACACCCGTCTCCGGGTCGCGCGCCGTGTGGCAATTGCCGGCAATATGGTCGCGCGCCTCGAATACCGAGACCTTGTGTCCGGCTAGCGCCAGCTCCCGCGCGATCACGGCACCCGAAAGCCCTGCCCCGACGATTGCAATGTCCTTCATCGATTCGATTCTCCCCCTGTTTCTCCAGACCGTACTAAATCACGACCTTCAAGATAAGACGGTTTTCTAAAGCAAGGCGTCCTTCTCCAGCAAAAACGCGCAGTTGGATTTCGCTATATCCAATAACTATTTTTTTCCAGTAAAAAAGCAGGGGAATGCTTGCGCTATCACGAGATTGCCCGTTACACCCAAAAAAAACTAAACATCGTTATATTCATAACGAGCTGAGAAGACTTCGGTTTATCATGCCGTTAAACGAAAATTAGTAACTTTCGGAGTAAACAGAGGTCCATAGGTCCATCATTGATGAACAAAGACGGACTGTGGCAAATAAAAATATTGATGAAACGACCAGCGTATCGCGATTCGGTTTCATCAAATGACGTGGGATCGGGGACACTATGGGCCCCTATGCATGACGCGCTCCTAACGTGCCGGCTCATCCGAGCCATGTCCTAAGTAGCATTTTTTCTTCTGATACGATTTTCGATTGGGCGCTGCGCGAGATCGCGTGCCTAAGGGGACGTGACGGGAGGATTATGTTGGCATTCCGTTAACCCAAGGGGCACATCTCAATGACATCTATCATCTCGTCGCTTTCCATTACCCAGATCAAATCACTGTCCACGGCTTCCATCGCAGCACTCGACACTGACGATGTGGCCGCCATGAGCACGGCCCAGGTCGCAGCACTCAGCTCCAAGCAGATCGCCGCGATCGAGACGGTTGACCTTGGCGCAATGAGCAGCGATCAGGTCGGCGCCATCTCCGCCGCAAGCATTGTCGGTCTGACGCTGAGCCAGCTCACCGCATTGACTTCGGGCCAGGAAGCCGCACTGACCACCAAGTCCATCGCTGCGCTGACCACCACCCAGATCAACAACCTCGGCACGGACCAGGTCTCCTATCTGTCCACCACGCAGGTTGCTTCCCTCTCCGCCGTGCAGGTTGGCGCCGTTGGCACCGACGACATCGCCGTGATGTCCTCCGACCAGATTGCCGCGATCAGCACCAAGTCGATCACCGGCTTGACCACCACCCAGATTTCCACCCTGACCACCGCTCAGGTCAGCGCCCTGTCCACCGGCCAGATCGCATCCTTGACCTCCAAGCAGCTCAGCGCTCTCACGACCGACGCCATCGTCGCCCTGTCGAGCGCCCAGGTCGGTGCTATCAGCGCCAAGTCCATCGGCGGCCTGACCACTGCACAGATCGCAGTTCTGGAAACGGCTGATGAAGTTGCTCTGAATTCCACTCAGATCGCTGCTCTGTCCTCGTCGCAAATTAAGGCCCTCTCCTCTGACCAGGTCAGCAGCCTGACCTCGACCCAGCTTAGCGGCCTGTCTGCAGCTCAGCTTGGCGCTCTGGATACCGAAGATCTCGCCACGCTCGACAGCACCGACCTTGCTGCCATCAGCACCAAGGCCATTGCCGGACTGACCACAACCCAGATCGCATCCTTGTCCACCGATCAGGTCAGCGCCCTGTCGACCGGCCAGATCGCAACCTTGACCTCTAAGCAGCTCAGCGCCATCACCACCGACGGCATCGCGGCCCTGTCAAGCACCCAGGTTGGCGCCATCAGCGCCAAGTCAATCGGTGGCCTGACAACCGCACAGATCGGTGCATTGGAATCCGCAGACGAAGCGGCTCTGAGCTCCACTCAGATTGCGGCTCTCTCCACCGCGCAGGTCAAGGCTCTGTCCTCCGACCAGGTTGCAGCCCTGACCACGAGCCAGATCAGCAACCTCTCTGCAACGCAGCTCGGCGCTCTCGATACCGACGATATCGCCACCTTCGACAGCACAGACCTTGCTGCCATCAGCACCAAGGCCATTGCCGGCCTGACCACGACGCAGATCGCATCCTTGTCCACCGACCAGGCCAGCGCCCTGTCCACCGGCCAGATTGCAACCCTGACCTCCAAGCAGCTCAGCGCCCTGACGACCGACGCCATTGTCGCCCTGTCGAGCGCCCAGGTCGGCGCCATCAGCGCCAAGTCCATCGGTGGCCTGACCACGGCGCAGGTAGCAGCGCTCGAAACGGCAGATGAAGCCGCCTTGAGCTCGACCCAGATCGCCGCCCTGTCGTCTGCGCAGATCAAGGCTCTGACATCCGACCAGGTTGGCGCGCTGACCTCGACCCAGCTGGGCAGCCTGTCTGCCACGCAGATCGCGGTTCTCGAGACCGATGACATTGCTACCCTCGACAGCAACGACCTTGCTGCCATCAGCACCAAGGCCATTGCCGGCCTGACCACGACCCAGATCGCCTCCTTGTCGACCGACCAGGCCAGCGCTCTGTCCTCCGGTCAAGTTGCCACCCTGAGCGCCAAACAGTTGGGCGCCCTCTCGACCGACGCCATCGCGGCCCTGTCGAGCACCCAGGTCGGCGCAATCAGCGCCAAGTCCATCAGCGGCCTGACCACGGCACAGATCGCAGCGATCGAAACGGCTGATGAAGCCGCCTTGAGCTCGGCACAGATCGCCGCTTTGTCGTCGACCCAGATCAAGGCTCTGTCGTCTGACCAGGTTGCGGCGCTGGGCACCACCCAGATCGCTTCCCTGTCGGCCACTCAGCTGGGTGCGGTTTCCACCACTGGCATCGCCGGTCTGACGTCAACCCAGGTTATCGCCCTGACCACGAAGGCCATCGCCGGTCTGACCACCGACCAGATCACCGCTATGTCGACCGACCAGGTCGAAGCTCTGACCTCCGGCCAGGTCGCGGCGCTGTCCTCCAAGCAGCTCTCGGCAATCAGCACCGACGATATCGTCACCTTCTCGACCGACGATATCGCCGCGATCAGCTCCAAGTCGATCACCGGTCTCTCGACTGCCGACATCACTGCAATGAGCAGCACCCAGCTTCAGGCCTTCAGCTCGACGCAGGTCCAGGCGATGAACTCCTCGCAGGTCGACGCGATCATCACCGCTTACCAGAGCTTCTAAGCTCTGGTCAGAGACGCAAATTGAATACTGAATGCGGCGCCCCCTCGGGCGCCGCATTTGCGTTGAACAGGCGAGCCGTCCGCGATAACCGCTTTTCTTCCTTGTTGCGCCCGCGTCGCGGCAATGCGCAAGACGATTTCCAGCAACGCTGTCCGCGATCACAGAATCGTCAGCCCTATGCAAGCTAATCGCGCTAGCAACGGAACTGCATGACGACATGGTTCACTTCATTGTGGCGTGACATCATGCAGCGGGAGGCAAGTTTATGATGTTTCCTGCTGTCGCCATCCGGTCTCGCGACCTATCATTCCTGGGATGACTATGGACACTGGAATTAACGTTTCGAATGAGATTTCGCCGCTTGCCGCACTGATCGAGCGAGCCCGCAATCAACAACTCTCGGTAACGGACGTGTTCCAGGGTGCCGAAATGCTGACCCGCGCTGGTCGGCCTGACCAGGCAATGGACCTTTACAAGTCTTGGATTGCCTTCAACAGCAATCATCCGCTGGTGCATATGGTTTATTTCAACTATTCCGTTACGTTGCGGCAGGTTGGAGATACCGCCGGCGCCATCAACGCGTTGCGCGCCTGCCTGAAGGCCGAGCCAATGTTCGGCGCCGCGCATGTGAACCTGGGCCGTGCGCTGGAGGACAGCGGGTTACTGAACGATGCTCTGCAGCAATGGCGCAGCTATGCGGCATCCACTGCGGAAATAAACCCCGACAAGCTCGCCCATCGCGTGATGGTGCTGGAGCATATTGGCCGCGTTTTGGAAAATGCCGGCATGATGGAGGAGGCAGAAACCACGCTGTGGCAGGCCATCGAGCTTAGGCCCGAAAAGAAGGAAGCCGGTCAGCATTGGTCGGCCATCCGCTTGCGCCAATGCAAATGGCCGGCGCTGGAAGGATCTCATTACGTCACTGTGCGGCAGTTGCTCGACGCGGTCTCGCCCTTGACGATTGCTTGCTACACGGACGATCCGCTATTTCATCTCGCCAAGGCCCAGCGCTACAACCGGACGATGGTCGGCAAGCCTGATCTCGGCGTCATCCCGCCACAACTGCCCCGCAAGAAAACCGGCACAGGCCAGCGATTGCGCGTTGGCTATCTCTCGTCCGACCTGCGTGACCACGCCGTCGGCTTTGCCCTGCGCGAAGTACTCGAACTGCATGACAAGGCGACCGTCGAGGTCTTTGCCTATTACTGCGGCGACCCGATCACGCCAGACGAGACCCAACGGCGCATCCGCAGCGCGGTCGATGGTTGGCGGGAAATCGCGGCACTGAGCGATGTGGATGCGGCACGGTTGATCGTCAATGACGAAATAGACATTCTCGTTGACGTCAACGGCTATACCAAGCACGCCCGCACGCGGATTTTTGCCTATCGCCCCGCGCCTGTGATCGTCAATTTCTGCGGCTATCCCGGGACCATGGCGAGCCCGTTCCACCAGTATATGATCGCCGATAATGTCATTGTTCCGCCGGAACACGAGATCTACTATTCCGAAAAGGTGTTGCGGATCCCTTGCAATCAGCCGGTGGACCGTAAGCGCGTGGTTGCCCCACGTCCAACCCGGGCCGAGGTCGGCTTGCCCGAGGACGCTTTTGTCTTCGCCTGCTTCAACGGCATGCAAAAGATCACCCAAGCCTGCTTCACCCGCTGGATGTCGATTCTCAATGCCGTGCCGGGAAGTGTTCTCTGGATTCTCTCCGGCGATGACGCGGTCAATCAGCGCCTTCGTGACGCGGCCACCCGCGCCGGTGTCGATGCGGCTCGGCTGCTGTTTGCCGCCAAAGCGCTCAATGCCCACCATCTCGCCCGCATCGCCGTCGCGGATCTCTTCCTCGACACTTTCCCATACGGCGCCCATTCGACCGCCGCCGACGCGATCAACATGGGCCTGCCGGTCCTCACCTTCCCCGGCAAGAGCTTTGCCTCGCGCTTCTGCGCCAGCGTCGTTGCCGCTGCCGGGGTGCCGGAATTGATCGCGACTTCGCCGGATGATTATACGCGCCGGGCCATCGCTTTCGGTCTCGACCGTGCCAGCCTCCAGCCTATCAGAGACAGCCTGAAGCGTCAGTTCGAAACCAGCGCGTTGCGCGACATGCCTGGCCTCGCCCGCCGGCTTGAAGAGCTTTATTGGCAGATGCAGGGCGAATGCGAACGGGGCGAAACCCCGGTACCGCAATTGCTCAACATGGACGCCTACTACGAAATCGGCGCCGAGTTCAGTCTCGAAAACCGCGAATTCGAGGATGAGGCGAGCTACCGCCAGCGTTTCCATGAAAAGCTGGTGCAGTGGAATTCCTACGCGCCGCTGCTTCCCGACGGGCGTCTCTGGACCGGAGCAGACGCTTAAGACCAAAAAACCGCCCTGCATTGCCAAATGCGGGGCGGTTTTCATTTCATGACCTATCTCGTTTACTTTATTGCGTAATTTAAAGTTTACGGCGGCGAAACAGGCCTTCTTGCATGTCTTCCGGCCTATGGCCGCACCCGCTGCCAGACCCGCAAAAAATTGCCGCTATAGACATCGATAATGCGCTGCGCTGGCCAGCCAGCATCCATCATTGCCTGGGTCAGCTTGCGTAGATCCGCACCGCTCTGCATGCCCGTCGGCAGGCTGGAAATGCCGCCATCAAAATCGCTGCCGAAGGAGAGATGCTTCCACGGATCCTCGACGATCTTCATCTCGGCGATCTGCTGGGCAAAGGCTTCGTAATAAGCGACGACGAAGGCCAGGTCGGCGTCCATGTTCGGCTTGCCGTCGGGATAGTAGGTGTTTTGCAGGAAGTATGGCGCAAGGATCACGCTGATGCAGCCGCCAGTGCTGACGATTGCGCGGATCGCCTCATCGCTCATGGCACGGTCGAGATGACGCGATGGCCGCGTCTCGGTTCCCTGGGTGACACGGCGCGATGCGCCATGGGAGGCGAAGGCTGGCATGTTGCGCCCAATGCAGATCGCGCAGGCGTCGATAATGCCTTGCGTTGAGGTATGGGTGAGATCGACCAGCAGCCCGACATCGATACAGCGCTCGACCACCTGCCGTCCGAAGGCAGACAGACCACCGCCTTCGATCCGCCGCCACGGATTGACCGGCGCATAGCCTGCCTCGGAAATATCCGTATGGCTGAAATGATTGAGCGTCAGATAGGCTGCGCCCGCCCTAGCCACCTCACCCAGCCGGTCCAGCCTGAATACCTGGCTTTTTGCGCCTTGCGGTCCAAGCATATGGGCGCCTTCCATCGACAGGATGGCACAACACTGCCCATCTTGCCGTGCGGCGCGCACCTCGCTGGCGCTGCGAGCCAGCCGCATCTTGCCGTTGCTCTGCACCACGACCGCCTCGACATAGCTGCAATGATCCACCCAGTTCTTCCAGGGATCCATCAACGGCGCCGGAATGAGGTTTTCCCAAAGCGCATGGGCGCTGAAACAGGCACCGCCATAGCCGCCAGCCAGAAAATCAGGACCACTGACATGGTCCGACAGTGGTCGGTTGCGGCCCCTTGGCGAGGTTTTGCGGATCAGCCACACCACCGGCGAACGCCGATTCGCCTTCCAATCGCCCTTCCAGAAATCATAGCCAGCCACACGCGATAGAAATAGCGAATCGAGGTGGGTGTCGATCGGATACGCTGCCGCATGGATCGCATCAAGCGTATGGTCAGGTGCGTCGGTGACCGACGTCTCGGAAATTCCTGATGATGCCAGGTCCATTAGGACAGCCTCGCACTGGCTAAAAACACAAAATAAATGCCGTCGGTCGTATGAAAAAGCACGACCTTTAAAAAGGGCATTGTTTGCCGAATGCGACGGTAAGTCCAGATATGTCGCCCCCGTGCTTTTCCGGGGGTAAAGTAGGGGCGCCACCGGACAGCAAAAAGGCGTGCGCCCGGTTGGACGCACGCCTATTTGAACATCGATACCGGCTCTTAATCCGCGAACGGGCAGCCTGGGCGATTGGCGAGCACGACGCGATCATATTCGCCGTAGCGCAGACCACCGACAATCACGCGGCGGGGCGTGACGCGCTCGATATTCGGGCGGCGCAGTCCGTCGCGGCGAGCCTGGCGGATAGCATCACCCGGCGAGCACATTGCACCGTAGCGAGGATCCGGACGATCCCAACGCGGCGGAGGCGGACCACCCCATGGCGGCGGTGGCGGTGGGCCACCCCACGGTGGCGGTGGTGGCGGGCGGCGGTAGCCATCCCCATCCCATGCCTGAACCAGTTGGGTAGAGCCATCGCCGATATAAACACCGACCTGGACATCCGACTGGGCTGCTGCCGGACCGACCGTGGCAACCGCGGCCCCGATCAGGGCGAGGCCCGCCAGAGCTGTTTTGGCAAAAATGTTGCGCATTGTCTTTCTCCTCGAAGGACGAAATCTCATCTCGCTCCCGACCAGCCCGGTTCGGCAGCGATTGATCTCACAGTAGTGTGTGAAGAGTGAACGCTGCCCGAAGCCCTTGTTCACAAACGGTTCATCAGTTTCACCTACCGGCTGTCGAACATTGTTGATACGTCAAAACAGTTTGACGAGCGTCATGCTCAAGCGCCTAGGTGCAGCGCGATTTCGCGCCTATGCGGCTGGTCGCGATGTTCGAACAGGTAGATCCCCTGCCAAGTTCCCAGTAGCAGCCGGCCCGCCGCAACGGGAATGCCGATCGACACCTGCGTCAACGCCGACTTGATGTGCGCGGGCATATCGTCCGGCCCCTCCTGACGGTGGCTGATCCAGGCCATGGACGGATCGATCGAGGGCGGCACAAGCCGCTTGAAAAATGCCAGAAGATCCCGCTTCACATCCGGGTCGGCATTTTCCTGGATGATCAGGGAGCAGGACGTGTGCCGCACGAAGACGGTGAGCAACCCGGTCTCGACACCGTTGCGCGCCACGAAATCGGCCGCCTCGTCGGTAAATTCGTACAGACCCTGACCCCGTGTAGAAAGCGACAGAGTGGTTTGCGGCATCACAGGCTCCCATCATCAGAAATCGACAACCAGCTCGGGCGCCGGCGGCGTCTAAAGCATTTCCAGCAAAAGTGCTTAGGCGTTTTGCGCCCGGAAATGCATTAAAAAACAAGTTAACCTGAAGATGGTCTCTTTCACCGATGCGTCAAGGGACGCACGGTTTTACGTCACTCACGAACGTTGCGCGATCCTGGCATCCTGCTCGATCTTGATCTCCTTCGGCAGCGTAAGCTGTAATTCATCGAACGGCGCAGGTCGGCCATAGAGGAAACCCTGATGCTTGCGACAGCCGGCCTCGACCAGCCAGCGCGCCTGCACCTCGGTCTCGATGCCCTCGGCGACCACGTCCATGCTCAGCGCCTGGGCCATCTGCAGCACCGCCTGAACGATCACCTGCCCAACCCGGTCGTCGCCAACCCGGCTGATCAGGCTGCGGTCCAGCTTCAGCCATTGGATCGGCAAGCTGCTGAGCGAGGAGATATTCGAATAGCCGGTGCCGAAATCGTCAAGCGCGATTCGCACGCCAAGCTGCGCCAGCTCCCTGAGTTCGCGCCGGGCCCGAGCGAGATCCGACATGATCAGGTCTTCGGTGATTTCAACCACCAGCGAGGTGGCGGGAAAGCCGGTCTGGTTGAGAATAAGACCGACCGCCGCGGCGATGCTACCGCTCTTGAACTGGCTCGGCGAGACATTGATCGAGACATAGGCGAGCTTGCCCGACCGCACCAGAGGCGCGGTTTCAGTACAGGCTTGCATTGCGATCTGGGTGAACAGCTGTCCCAGCAGATTTCGCTCTTCGGCGAGCGGCAGAAACACACCAGGCAGAACCAGACCGCGATAAGGATGATGCCAGCGCGCCAGCACTTCCACTCCGAGGACACGCTGATTGGCGCCATCGACGATAGGCTGATACCAGGGGCCGATCTCCTGGCGGTCCATCGCCAGCACCAGTTCCAGTTCCAGCAACCGGCGCTCATTGGCCTCGGCCCACAAATCGTCATCGAAACCGGTTGCCAGCGACAGCCCTGCTTTCTTGGAGACATAGAGCGCCAGATCCGCATGCCGCAGCAACTCGGTGGACGAGGCAGCGTGATCGGGAAGGCTCGCATAGCCGATCGAGGCGGAAACATCGAGCTGCCGGCTGTTGAAGCTGACAGGTTGACCGAGCATGGCGCCGAGCCGGCCAACGAAGGCCTGATCGGCCTCGCTGTCGGGCAAGTGATCGAGGATCAACGCAAATTCGTCACCGCCCAGCCGGGCTGCGGTACCGCCCTCGCAGGCGAGTGCCAGCCGGCTGGCAATCTCGCGCAGCACCACATCACCGGCTTCATGGCCGTGGGCATCGTTGATGATCTTGAACTGGTCCATGTCGATCAGCACGACCGTCACACGGCCACCGCTCAGGCGCCGTTTCTGGCATGCATCAGCCAGCACGGCGGTAAAGCTCCGTCTATTGGCGAGGCCTGTCAGCTGGTCCTGCTGCGCCAGCGCCAGCGCCCTTTCGCGCTCTTGCACCAGCTCGGCCGTGCGCTGCACCACCCGCTGTTCCAGCTCCTGTGCCTGGCGCGCCAAGGCACAATTGGCGAGGTAGAGTTGGCGCGAACGCTCTTCCAGCAAGGCTTCCGCCTGCCGCCGTGCCTCGCGCTCGCGGTCCAGCCGCCGCGTCAAACGGTCGATCCGGTCGGTTTCCGACTGGTCAGGCGATAAAGGAGGCTGCGTCACGACAGGCTCTCCGTAATCACGAACAAGGTGGCGCCATCGTCACGCCCCTGCCGTTCGACCTGTACCGGATGTCCGAAATGGCCGGCGGCTCCATGGATCAGCCCCTCAGCCAGGGCCTCCATGTGACGGCCGGAGCGATAAAGCATCGACAGGCTACCCGGCTGACGGTCGAGAATTTCGAACGACGGCAATTCGGCATCGGGATAAAGCTTTTTCACCTCGACATGAATATGGTCGTCGATACTGGCCAAAAAGCCGAACAAATTGCCTGCAGTGTCGAAGAACACCGGAAACATTGCGGCGAAACGGCCGGCCAGATGGCGGCCGAACGCCTCCTGCAAGGCATCGACGCCCAAGCCGGAGCGCGCCGACAAGGCACCCAGCAGCGTCACCATCTCTCGATGGTCATAGGTTCCAACACTCGTATATGCCCCGCCGCTCGCAAGCGAAGAGGACTCGATAATGTCGTCGGCCATGTCCTCATCCCAGGTCGCCGCGACAAATTCGAGCATTTCGGTAAACACGATTCCCTTCATGCGGCAGCCGGCCTCCCTTGTCTTGGCAAGAGATAATATGAGGAATTCCTTAACAACAAGGGATTGTATCTCTATCCCATCAAAGTCAAATCGAGATTGTGGTGAACGCGCTGTTACCCGCATCCGTCAGACCTGGAGGATCAATGGCAGGCCGCACTGAACTGCCGAAAGTACGCTTGCCGTCAGCCGAGCGAGTGCGCGACCGAGCCGCGTCGACCTGCATTGGATTTTCTTATGTTAGATGAGAATTATGCGCTTTTCTAATGAACGCCAGCGGTCTAGTCAAAGCCCGACCTTCTGACGCGCTAACGGATATTTCCATGCAGAATGCCTTTCTCTCTGGCCTTGGCCTCGGCCTCAGCCTGATCATTGCCATCGGCGCGCAAAACGCCTTTCTGCTGCGCCAGGGCCTGCGCCGCGAGCACGTATTCTTGATGTCACTCACCTGCGCACTGTCGGATGCGCTGCTGATCGCACTTGGCGTCACCAGCCTTGCTCGGGTAACGGCGATAATGCCGGCGGTCGAGCCAGTGCTGCGCTATGGCGGGGCGGCGTTTCTCATGCTCTACGGCGCCCGCCACGCCTATGCCGCACTGAAAACGGAGAGCGGCCTGACCCCGACCGAAGCCCCGCCCAGCCCGCTTGCCGCCAGTCTTGCTACCTGCCTGGCACTCACCTTCCTCAACCCTCATGTCTATCTCGACACGGTTCTGCTGGTCGGCTCAGTGTCCAGCCGCTACGGCGAACACAGAAACGCCTTTGGTGTTGGCGCAATGACTGCGTCCTTCGTGTTCTTCTTCTCGCTTGGCTATGGCGCAAGACTGTTGGCGCCGATCTTTGCCCGGCCATTCTCCTGGCGCTGCCTGGATGCCATCATTGCGGTTGTGATGGTCTGGATCGGCATCGGCCTGATCCGGGGGTGAGCCAATCTCTCAGTTGGCCGGGAACCGCCGCGCCTGCCACTGGCTTTTCGGCACGGCGGCGCCCAGCGAATAGCTGAAGCTGCTGATCGTCTCGGTTTTCGCATCTGTCTCGCAATGATAGCCGATATCGTACCACTGGCCCTTGCTGCGGAAGGCCGCGCCTGAGACATCCATCAGCCGCGCCGTGATCGTCTGGCGCGTCGAGGGCGAAGGGGCGATCAGGTCGGGCACCACGCCCGGCACTGCGCGGCGAATCTGTTCGAGCATTTCAATGCTGCAGATCTGCACGATCCGCTTTTCCGGCGGCAGCTTGCCCAGCGCTTGGCGCACGCGCGAGTCAGCCAGCGTCGCCTTTGAATAGATCCGCTTCGCCGGCTTCAGGCTGGAAACCGGCCCCGAGCTTTTCTCCGCCGGTGGGGCGGAGGGCACGGGCACGCCCGCGGGATTCTGCTGCGGCTGGCTGGCGCTGTTTTCCCCAAGCGAAAAACGTTCCTCCGTCACGACCCCGCCGTGCGGCTTTTCGATCTGATCCGGTGTTGGCAGGAGCGGGCTGAGCCCGGTCTCGGGCGGCGTCACATCCTTTGGCAAGGCTGGCGGTGCGGGAGGCTCGGTCTTTTGCGGATCGCCACTCGCGGATTTGTCTGGTCCGGTCTTTGCAGCCGTCGGCGGCGGCCCCTTGATGTCGGGAGCCTGTGTTTCCGTAGGCGGCGGTTCAGGCGCCTCCTTGTCCTCAGGTGCCGTTTCGTCCTTCAACGCCGATTCCAGCGCCTGCGATTTATCCTCGGCAGGTTTTGCCTGCGCATCGTCGGGTGATGGCGGTGGCTTGGCGCTGTCCTTGCTCTCGGTTTTTTTCTCCGGCGCCTTTTTCTCTTCCGCCTTTTTCTCCTCCGCCTGCTTCTGAGCAGAGGCAGACGGCGCCGGCGCATCCTTGGGCTGCGGCTTCAATTCCAGTTGCAGCTGCTTTTCCGGCGCGGGCTTCGGTTTTTCCTTTTCCGCAGGCGGCGGCTCGAGCGACACCGAGACAACCTCCTCCTTCGGTGCATCCGGCGCCCGGATCGGCCAGGGCACCAGCACGGCAACAAGCAGCAACCCATGCAGCAGCACAGACGCAGCAATGCCCCAGCGCACTCGCCGCGACAGAGGCATCCGCATTGCCGAAATGGGCTGCGGTCCATGATCTGGCGTCGACGCAGGATCCTGCGCGGCCACATCGGGCATCGCCTGATCGGCCAAGGTGCGATCGGTGAGATCCTGGTCAATCGATGCCTGATCGGACGGTATCGGGGGCGGCTGGTCCTGCATGGTCCGATCCATACACGGCCCGAGCCGCCCCCGCAAATCAGCAGACCGTGGCTATGATCCTGTCGGGCAGAAACGAAGTCATCTTCCAAAATGCAAAACGGCGGATACCTGACATAATCCCGCCCTTTCGAGCAGACGGACTGCATGCTAGCAATGGCTTACAAGCCGGACCTGCGGAGCAACCATGTTTCTCACCTCAGATGATCTCAACCACCTGATCACCCTGCGCCATACCATGCACAGCCAGCCGGAGATCTCTGGCGAAGAGGAAATGACCGCCCGGCTGGTCGTAGAAACACTGACGCCGCTGCGGCCAACGAAAATCCTCACCGGCCTTGGCGGTCACGGCGTGGCCGCTGTGTTTGCCGGCACGAGCCCCGGCCCGACCCTTTTGATCCGCAGCGAACTCGACGCTCTGCCGATCGAAGAAAAAAACGATCTGCCCTATCGCTCTACCATTGCAGGCAAAGGCCATCTCTGCGGCCATGACGGTCATGCGACCGTGCTTCTGGCGCTGGCGCAGGGCCTGTCGCGGCAGCCGCCGGCGCGGGGACGCGTTGTGCTGCTGTTCCAGCCCGCCGAGGAAACCGGCGCCGGAGCCGCCGCCGTCATAGCAGATCCGCGCTTTGAAGAGATCCGCCCGGACCTCGCCTTTTCCCTGCACAATTTCCCGGGTATCCCGCTCGGCCATGCAGCGCTGATGACAGGCCCGGTCAACTGCGCTTCGCGCGGGTTGAAAATTGCCTTCAGCGGCAAGACTGCCCATGCGTCCCAGCCCGAAACCGGGATCTCGCCGATGCAGGCGATCAGCCAGCTGATGCCTGCCCTCACCGCCCTCTCCCACGGCGCACCGCCAGCGCCCGACTTCCGGCTTGCGACCGTCACCCATGCCAAGCTCGGCGAACCCGCCTTCGGCATTGCACCCGGTGACGCCGAGATCTGGGTGACCCTGCGCAGCCTGACCGATGACGGCATGGCCAGCCTTTGCAAGCAAGCCGAGGCGCTCGCCCGCGCCACCGCAGAAAGTCACGGCCTCGGCCTGACCATGGATTACCACGACATCTTCCTGCATTGCGAAAACAGCCCGGAAGCCACCGCCCTCATCGCCGCCGCCCTCGATGCCCAATCCATCCCGCACGGCCCCCACGGCCTGCCGATGCGCGCCTCCGAAGACTTCGGCCGCTTCCGCACCTTCTGCCCCGCCGCCATGGTCTTCCTCGGCGCCGGCGAAACCCACCCGGCTCTGCACAATCCGGATTATGATTTTCCGGATGAGTTGATTGGGATCGGCGCGAGGGTGTTTATGACTGTCGTGCGAGGGACGTTGGGGTCAGCAGATGGGCCTGCCGTCCTTGGGATTGCAAAAGCTTCACCGCCTTTTTATCGAAAGACGCAAACACGTCGCCACCAAGCCATAGCCCCTCGTAGGCAATGACTCCGTCGGCAAAATCGCCGCCAGCGTCCAGCAATGCCAGCCCAGCTTCGACCGATGGCAGATTGGTGATTACATTCTCCGTATCGAGAAATGCACGAATCGCGGCGGAGACCATAGGGCGAGAGACACCATAATTCCGGGACAGCACCCAAGCCAATTCGCAAAAGGACTGGAGTGTGATTGCCACCAATTCCGCTGACGCAAGCAGGTCAACGACTGTCCGGGTCTGATCAGGATTGTCCTGCACTATGACGCGAACAAGAAGATTGGTGTCGGCAATAATTTTCATCCCTCGCCAGCCTCAGCACCTGCTTGCGCAATTGCCTCGTTCAGCTCGTCAATCGTCAACACCCGACCATTCGTCTTGCCCTTGAGGAAACCATGAAGATCATGAAATGTCTTGTTGCGCGCCGCCGCCCGCAATTGCGCCCGCCCATCCGGCAAAAGATCGATCTCGATCTTTTCGCCAGGCTGAATCCCAAGATGCTGCAATACGTCCTTGCGAAAGGTCACTTGCCCGCGAGATGTGACTGTCAACGTGGTCATGACTTACTCCTGTAGCCCACCAGAAAGTAAGGGAAATTCGCATTATTTTCAAGGTCTTTGCGGCAATCAATCCGATTTAAAAACCTGCTGCGTAATATAAAATGCCCATTGGACGTAAGCGAGCATTTCGGGAGAACTAGCAAAGAACACCAGTAGAGGGGATGCGAAATTATAGATGAAGGAAATTGCAGCTTTTAAAGATGGAAATCCAGATGCTGCGCTCACACCTTCAACGGCATCCTTAAATCCATAAAATACCGCCCAGCGTATGACAACTCTGACCGCATTTCGAACGAGCAAATAAGCAGCATAACCAACGCGTCCGGACGCCCAACCAAACTCCTGCACATAATTATTGACCGACCGATGCACCGCCCGCGTATCGTCATGCACCAAATCCGCGTTGGATGCCAATTCTGCGATCAGCGGATTACCGCTTTCCTCAAGGCCACGAGTTGTTTCGGTATCAAGCGCAAAGCGATCAGCGCGATCGACAAGATCACGCCCCTCCTCAAAGCCCATGATAAAAGCGCCATGCTGGCGGATCACGCTTTGTAAAAGCCCATCCACTTCCGGCTCAAGCGGCTCGGCAAGCGTTCGGTTCCGATTTTGCTCGCGAAACGATTGGGCAAAGCCGGCAAGACTGCTACCGACAGACCAGACCCCGGTAACGTCCAGTTCCGCTAGGGACGTATCCAGCAAGGTGCCGTATTCTCGGATGGAAAATGCCAGATTGGGGTGGCTGTTATCGATGCGATCAGCAGCATTGACCAGACGCTCCACATCACGCTGCAACCGCTCGAAGAGACGCAACTGAGGAGTAATCTCATCCTCCAAAGGTGCGCTTGCTACAATACTGAGTTTGCCGTCGATAATGTCATATTGCGGACCGGGGCCGGGCTCTGGTTCGGGAGGCTGTCGGGGCAATAATGTCAATCGCTCGAAAATGTCTTTCATCACGACTTCAGGATTGCGATCCCAAAATTCGTTACCTTCCTGACCAAGTCCGGTCACAACATTTTCAAATATGCCTCTCAAGTTTTCGAAGGGAAGCATTCCGCTTTTAACATGTGAATACCAATCCCAAATAGGTGTCCATTCCACTCCAAGGGAAGAAATGTCTTTCCAGAATGCAGCGTCAGCTTGCTTTACCTTTTCTGGAACTTCGCCACCCGGCCAAAGCGGTGACTGCAAGAGAGAATATGCACCAGCGTTCGCTATAATTGACAAATCATGCCGGACGAGATGCCAAACAATCGGGCGCTCTCCAACGGCGTAAATAGTACCAATTAAAACTCTTTTTGCTTGGTGAATAGAATCAATGTTGAGACGGTAAGTTGCTGAAGCTGCTGCTCTCGCCGACACTCGAGCACTGTCGATGAGAGTTAAAGCTGCTGTGTGAACTGATGCATTATGTGCTGCAACGTCCGAACTATCAGCAGCCACTGCGGCTGCGTCGATATTCAATTGAAGGTCGGCAATTTCATTGCGGTAGCGCAGATCCGCCCAACACAAAAAGAGCGCTCGAAAAGCCGAGACTCTTAATCGGCCAGCCAAATGAATGTCATTTCTCAAAAAAGCAGCTTGAGCCAAGAATGGCATAATCCTTAACGCCGACCGAAACGCTATAACCTGCGCCTCCTCAACAGGCCGCGTCCTCAGATAAGCCTCAAGCTTATCAACGTTATCAATCTCATCAATCGTCGGCGCGCGATCTGCCATAACACCCCTGCCCTCGGCCTCTCCGCACCATGCACAACCGGACCTTGCTCAACAAGGGGAAGTTGGGGAGCCTATAAAGCCGTACTAATCTTTCCACCGGCAATATTTAAAGTCCGCAACTGGACTGGAATACCTACCTTTCCGCCCATTCCCTAAAATTGTTCTGTTCTATATCAATCTTTCCTCATCTCCACCCGTCATAGTCGCAGCATGCCGACAGACGCCGGCAGATGGCGGGGCGATGGTTGTCCTGCCTGTTACCGGTTGCGCGCATGAGGCGACGGGGACCGGTTCAGGAGAGTTTGATGGCATCCATTTCCGCGATCAGTGCAGCCTTCGCCTCGGCCGCGACAGCACCGCCGCAACCGGCGGCAAAGCAGCAGGCGCCGGATGATACACCCCCGCCCCCACAACCGAAGCCGACGGTGCAGACCGCGTCGGCGGCCAATGTGCCCTCGTCGATTGCCGCCATGTCGGTCAGCGACAACAGCGCCAGCAATGGCAACAGCAATTCGACTTCGGCGCAAGCGGCGTCCAACGCCTATGCCAGCAGTACCAGCGAGAGCACGGCGACGGATTCGATTACGCTTTGATGGAAAGCTGTGGCCTGGTGAGCGGAAGTCATTGCCGCAGGCGGCGCACACGCGCCCCGCATGCATCCGCCAAAAAGCCGCCTATCAGGACGTGGCCGCAAAGCCTTGCCAATAGCAACAAAAAACCCGGCGTTTCCGCCGGGTTTTTCGTATGTCGCGTGAGCCGTAAACTCAGCTATCGAGGAAGCTGCGCAGTTTGCGCGAGCGGCTCGGGTGCTTGAGCTTGCGAAGCGCCTTGGCTTCGATCTGGCGAATACGTTCGCGGGTAACCGAGAATTGCTGGCCGACTTCTTCCAGCGTATGGTCGGTGTTCATGCCGATGCCGAAGCGCATGCGCAGCACGCGCTCTTCGCGCGGCGTGAGCGATGCCAAAACACGAGTCGTGGTTTCGCGCAGGTTGGCCTGGATGGCAGCATCGATTGGCAGAAGCGCGTTCTTGTCCTCGATGAAATCGCCCAGATGCGAATCTTCCTCGTCACCCACGGGGGTCTCGAGCGAGATGGGCTCCTTGGCGATTTTCAGCACCTTGCGCACTTTTTCAAGCGGCATGGCCAGCTTCTCGGCCAGTTCTTCCGGCGTCGGTTCGCGGCCGATCTCGTGCAGCATCTGGCGCGAGGTGCGCACGATCTTGTTGATCGTTTCGATCATGTGCACGGGAATACGGATCGTGCGGGCCTGGTCGGCGATCGAGCGGGTGATCGCCTGCCGGATCCACCATGTTGCATAGGTGGAGAACTTGTAGCCGCGCCGATATTCGAACTTATCGACCGCCTTCATCAACCCGATATTGCCTTCCTGAATCAAATCCAGGAACTGCAGACCACGGTTGGTGTATTTCTTGGCGATGGAGATGACGAGACGCAGGTTGGCCTCGACCATTTCCTTCTTGGCGATGCGGGCTTCGCGCTCGCCCTTCTGCACCATGGAAACGATACGACGGAATTCGGCGATGGAAATGCCGGTTTCGGTCGCGAGATTCTGGATTTCCTGACGGATTTCCCGGATCGTGTTGTTTTCCTCGCGGGCGAAATCCTTCCAGCCGCGGGCAGACAGGTTGGCAACCGACTTCATCCAGTTCGGATCGAGTTCGGCACCCTGATACTGTTCGAGGAAGCTGTCGCGCTTGACGCCATAGCTTTCGGCAAGGCGCAGCAGCCGGCCTTCGTTCTGCATCAACCGCTTGGAAATGTCGTAGAGCTGCTCGACAAGGCTGTCGATACGGTTCTGGTTCAGCGACAGCGACTTGACGGCCGTGATCAGCTGATCCTTCAATTCCTTATAGCGACGCTCCTGGCCGGACGACAGCGTGCCGGCACAGGCGAGACGCGCCTCCACCTGCTGATCCTGCAGCTTGCGCAGCTTCTTATAGGTATCGGCGATCAGGTCGAGGGTTTCCATGACCTGCGGCCGCAGCTCGGCTTCCATGGCGGCGAGCGAGAGGTTGGATTCGTCCTCGTCCTCCTCCTCTTCTTCCGGCATGGGCATGTCGCCGCCGACATTGGTGATGTCGTCTTCGCTGACACGCGTGCGGCGGGTCTTTTCCTTTTCCTCGGCAGCCTTGCGGTCGGCCTCGATCTTCTCTGGGCTCTGGAACTGCGGTGCAGCCTTGGCTTCCGGACCGGAATAGGTGGTTTCGAGATCGATGATCTCGCGCAGCAGCGTCGTGCCTTCGTTCAATTCGTCGCGCCAGATGATCAGCGCCTGGAAGGTAAGCGGGCTCTCACAGAGACCGGCAATCATCGTTTCGCGGCCGGCCTCGATGCGCTTGGCGATGGCAATTTCGCCCTCGCGCGACAGCAGCTCCACCGAACCCATTTCGCGCAGATACATGCGCACCGGGTCGTCGGTGCGGTCGGTCGGCTCTTTTTTCTTGGTGGTGGCAACGGCGGTGCCGCCGGTCGGCGCAAGTTCACCGCCTTCGCTATCGGCCTCGTCGTCGCTGTCGGAATCCTCGGCTGCCGGATCTTCGGCGTCCTCGTCCTCAACGACATTGATGCCCATGTCGGAAAGCATGGCCATAGTGTCTTCGATCTGCTCCGAGGTAACTTCCTCGGACGGCAGAACCGAATTCAGCTCATCCATGGTGACGTAGCCGCGCTTTTTAGCGGCCTTGATCATCTTTTTGACCGCGTCATCCGAAAGATCGAGAAGCGGACCGTCCGTCGCGCCGTCGCGCTCGTTCTCGGCTTCTTCGTTTTCCTTGACCTTGGTTGCCATCTATCTCGTCGCTTTCCCTGACGCTTTAATTTCCGCAGTGCCGGCGCCCGCCAGCTAGAACAGGAACCCAGTTTACGGGCCTCGTCCTGACCGCTTACCAACACTGGTTTGACCTACAGCATGTCCCGCATCGACCTTATGCGGGAAAAAGTCTGTAAAACCTTAACCTTCCATCTTCCGCAAAAGCCGGCAGCACTTTCTGCCGACCAGATGCAAACGATGGGTTTCGATGCTCGACATCATCTCAATCCGGCAATCCCTTGATGTGGGCCGGCCAAGGCCGGGTTCAATGGGAAGACGAAGATTGATCGCTCCATCTCTTCGCTTTGACGCGCTCCCTCAAGGGAAATCGCTAAATATTTCTCCTGGAAAAGCTCTAATTCCAGATCGATCACCATGGTTCCCGCAGATTGCGGCTCAACTACACAAACAGGCGACGAAGCCCGCCAGCATGGAACCGGCGCCACTTGCGTCACCTTCATTGTCTCAGTTGACCGTGATTCCCACAATTTATCGATACGTCAAGCCTTTTAAAGCGATTCTGCCTGTTGATATCGCGAAAAACCCATTCCCAACTCGCTTTAAGCTCCCTACTTCAACGTTCTACATTAGTCGAGCGTTCGAAGGCTATTTTGGCTCCAGTATCACGCCACTGCCGCGATTGCGGGCATGCCGTTCGTTTCGCAACAGAGCCTGAACTTCTCTCCGGTTCCGATTGAACCAGACAAACTTTCGCTTTTCCTGTTTTTGTTCGTCTTTCGGGAAAACCGGTTTCCGCTTCTCCCCGACAAACTCCAGTTGCAGTAAATTTAGGCAGTCGCATGGCCGTTACAAGAGGTCAGGTCGGTATCTGCCATAACAAAGCTTGCGAAACCGTTATGAATTGTGACCGTAAGCCGGCCCCTTCACCCGCCCTGACATGACGCCGAAGCCATCGATAATCGCCTCCTGGTTTTCCATCCGTACGATTTCGAGCTGAACCTCGCGCAGCATGCCCATGGCACTGTCATGCCGCTCGGCATCGCCGGCCTCGACGGCCTCGGCCATTTCCCGCTCCAACTCCGCCTTCTGGCGGCGCAGCGCTTTGGCCCGCTTATAAAGCGACAGCGCCTGCACATAGCATTCCCGGGCATCCTCAAGTGCTGCCACCGTGGTTGCGGTCCAGAGCCGCGCATTGCGAATCTGTTGGTCGAGCGCCTTGATCAAGCCATCGAAACCGCCAGTCGCCAGCCGCTGCTCAAGCTCTTCGCGAGTCAATTGCGCTCCGGTCTCGGCCACCGCCGTCAGCACCGCCGGCCACAGGCGCTGCAGATCACGGCTATCGAAATCGATGCAGGAAATCTCGTCATAATCCTCCTGCAGCAATTGCGGATGATTGACGATGGTCAACGCCAGCACGGTTTCGCGCAGTGTCGGCTGGTCATGGTTGCGGCTGATCATGCCCGAGCGCGCCAGCCGGTCTGACACCGCCATGGCCGCACCCGCCTGCCCATTGGTGCGCTGGCCGCCACCGCGCCCGCCTGCCCCGCTACCAAAACGGTTGCTCCCAGAGCGTTGGTCGGCAAAACCGCCGCCACCGCCTTCGAAATTGCCACGCCCTGATCGACCGTTGCCTTGGCCTTGGCCCGAACTCCGGCCCCGGCCTTGGAAGAACCCATAGAGCCGGTCGCGGACATTCTGCTGATAGTGGCGACGCACATTCTCATCGGCAATGCCATTGACGATCTGTTTCAGCCGCGCCTCAAGCTCGGCCCGCTGCTCCGGCGTATCGAACCGGCCCTGACCGGTCTCGCGCAGCCAGACCATTTCATCAAGTGAGCGGGCCTCGCCCAGCACCCGGTCAAAGGGCGCACGTCCGTCCTGCTTGACGAGATCATCAGGATCCTTCCCGTCGGGCAACATGGCAAAGCGCACGCTGCGGCCCGGCTTCAGATGCGGCAAAGCGAGATCGACAGCGCGAAACGCCGCCCGCTGGCCGGCACCGTCGCCATCGAAACACAGCACCGGCTGGGGCACGATCTTCCACATCAGATCCAGCTGGTTTTCCGTCAAAGCGGTGCCGAGCGGGGCCACGGCGTTGTCGATGCCGGCCTGGTGCAGCGCGATCACATCCATATAGCCTTCGACGGCAATGATGGTCGTCGCTCCATCCGCTCCCTGTAGTGCGCGGCGGGCGCGCGAGAAATTGTAGAGCACGCTACCCTTGTGAAACAGCTCGGTCTCGTTGGAATTCAGATATTTGGCCGGCGCATCCGGGGACATGGCGCGGCCGCCAAAGGCAATCACCTTGTCGCGCGACGACAGAATCGGAAACATGATCCGGTCCCGGAACCGGTCGTAAGAAACCGGAATATCAGGCCCATGCACGACAAGGCCGCAGGCCTCGATCTGGTCCTTCGGCACGCCTTTGCCGGCCAGATGCTCCTTCAATGCGTTGCGGCTTTCAGGCGCATAGCCAAGACGGAAAGTCTCGATGGTGCGACCCGACAGGCCGCGCTCGCGCAGGTAAGCCCGCGCCTTCGCGCCCTGGGCCGATTGCAGCTGATCCTGAAAGAACAGCGTCGCCAGTTCCATGACGTCCTGCAAGCCGGTGCGGGCCCGGTCACGCTCAACCTCGCGCGCGTCGACTTTCGGCATGGCGATGCCGGCCATGTCGGCGATCCGCTCGACCGCTTCGGGAAAGCTCAAGCCTTCGAGATCGGTGAGAAAGCGGAAATGGTCGCCCGAGACACCGCAGCCGAAACAATGATAGCGACCCTTGCGATCCTCACAGTGGAAACTTGGGCTTTTTTCGCCGTGGAATGGGCAGCAGGCCCAGTAATCGCCGCGCGCCACATTGGTTTTCTTGCGATCCCACGGCACGCGCGCGCCAATCACGGCCGAAATCGGCACGCGGTCGCGAATCTCGTCGAGGAAGTCGTTTGAAAAGCGCATGAGCCAACCTTGGAGTGATCGTCCCATATAGGCGCTTGGCAGCGTGAGCGCCATGGCTTTCATCGGCTGTGCCCGCTATCCACACCATGGCTCAAGCCCTTGAGGCACACGTGGCGCGTCGGTTCCAATGTCAGAAACGAGCGCAAGAACCCGCGCGATTCTTTGCAGCCTTGGCATTTTTAGCGAGGCTACCCCACCCTCTCAAGCGCTGGGCTTTGCCCACAGCACACCGCCCCTCCGACACGATGCCCCGTCAAAAGCACGAGGCCCCGTTGACAAGCCGTAAGTAGGCTGTAATTTTATCGATAATATTGACGTACCCAATACAAAATGGACATATCTCATGCAAAATTCATCTTTAGATTCTTCAAAGCTTTATGGAGCCGCTTATTTTATCGATAAAATAGCCATTCTAGCCGTTGGTACCCTGCTCATGGCATTGGCTGCCAAAATACAGATTCCCTTCTGGCCAGTGCCGATGACCCTGCACACATTTGCAGTGATGAGCTTTTCGCTGTTGTTCGGGCCGCGGATGGGCCTTGCCATCCTGTCCGCTTATCTGGCGGCGGGCGCCTTTGGCGCGCCGGTGTTTTCCGGTTCGCCGGAACGCGGTATCGGCCTTGCCTATATGGCAGGTCCGACCGGCGGCTATCTTGCCGGTTACTGGATCGCCGCCTGGGTGGCCGGTGCGCTTGGCTACGGTCGCGGACTGCTGATGCGCTTTGGCGCCAGCCTGGTTGCGCTTGCGGTTGTCTATGCACTGGGCCTCGTCTGGCTTGCGGCGTTCGTGCCCGCCAAGGCTCTGCTGGCGGCCGGGTTCTGGCCGTTTCTGGCAGGCGACCTGATCAAATGCCTGCTTGCAGCCCTTGTCGCCGGCGTCTGGCCGCTGAAAGCCAAGGCCCGTCCGGAGGCATCGCTATGAACCGGCCACAGCCCACGATCCGCCACGACTGGAGCACCGACGAAATCCTCGCGCTTCACAATCTGCCGCTGCTGGAACTGGTCGGCCACGCCAACGCCGTCCATAGCCGCCACCATGACCGCAACGCGGTGCAGAAAGCGAGCCTGCTGTCGATCAAGACCGGCGGCTGCCCGGAAGATTGCGCCTATTGTCCGCAATCGGCCCATCACCGCGAGGTCAAGCTGACCCGCGACAAGCTAATGGACCCGGCTGGCGTGCTGGCGCTGGCCAAGCGGGCGCGCGACGCTGGCGCCGAGCGCTTTTGCATGGGGGCCGCCTGGCGCCAGGTGCGCGACGGTCGTGAGTTCGACGCCGTGCTGACCATGGTGCGGGGCGTGCGCGCTCTCGGCATGGAGGCCTGCGTAACGCTCGGCATGCTAAAGCAGCACCACGCGGCACAATTGGCCGAAGCCGGCTTGACGGCCTATAACCACAATCTCGACACCAGCCCGGAATTCTACGGTGAGATCATCACCACCCGCACCTATGCCGACCGGCTGGAAACGCTGGCCATCGTGCGCTCTTTCGGAATCGACCTCTGCTGCGGCGGCATTATCGGCATGGGCGAAAGCCGGCGCGACCGCGCCTCGATGCTCCAGGTTCTCGCCACCATGGCGCCGCATCCCGAAAGCGTACCGATCAACGCTCTGGTTCCGGTCGAAGGCACGCCGCTTGCAGACCGCCCTCGGATAGACCCGCTGGACCTGGTGCGCATGGTCGCCACCGCCCGCATCGTCATGCCGGCGTCGACGGTGCGCCTATCGGCCGGCCGCTCGGCGCTCAACCGCGAGGCCCAGATCCTCTGCCTGCTCGCCGGCGCCAATTCGGTCTTTTATGGTGACACTCTGCTGACCACCCCCAATGCCGGCATTGGCGAGGACGGGGCTCTGTTTGCAGCGCTGGCGCCGCTGACGGAAAGCGACGAGCACGACCCGCTGCGGCAACCATCCTCAGAGCTTGTGACCGCTGCTGCGTCTTGATGTCCGGCTCACCTGCGGGTCACCGATCCCGAGGATCTTTTTCTCGCCCTGACGTCGTTCCCACCAGGCGATAGCGCAAGCGAGACGGAATTGTCTGCTCTGCGCGCCGAGATCACCAAAGCTTTCGACGCCGAAGGTGGTGTGCTCGATATGGAAAAGCAGTTCGGCCTGTTCATCAGTACCAAGGTGGGCTGACGAACAGGCCGGACACTAAGCTTCTTACTTCGTCAGCAATTCCTTCACCGCGCCCGACGCCTTGGCGAAATCCATCTGGCCGGCATAGCGCTCCTTCAGGGCGGCCATGACCTTGCCCATATCGCGCACGCCTTCGGCATTGAGTTCGGCAATGATGCCGGTAATGGCTTCGCGCACCTTGGCTTCGTCCATCTGCTCGGGCATGAAGCCCTTGATGATCTGCGCTTCCTCGCGCTCCTGAGCGGCAAGCTCAGGCCGGGCATTCTCTTCGTAGATCTTGGACGATTCGTCGCGCTGCTTGACCAGCTTGGCCATCAGCTGCAGGATATCGTCATCGCTGGCCTCGCCCTTGCCTTCGCCGCGATTGGCAATGTCGCGATCCTTGATCGCCGATTGCACGAGGCGAATGGTCGACAGCCGACGGCTATCCTTGGCTTTCATCGCTTCCTTGAGAGCGGTCGTCAGGTCCTCGCGTAGCATAATATGTCTCCTTCATTCTGAAGCGGTCTCGCGCGTGCGGCTTTCGACGCGCGACCGATGTCTGGCGTGGTGATACTCTTACCAGCCAATCCGCGCAATCGGCCACGCAATCCAGCCATGCAATCCAGGCGCAATCGAAGACGGCAAGGGAAAACGCCTCTTTTACAGCAGGAACAATTGACCCGGCCGACGCTTCTCGTCTATGTACCATCGCCTGCACAGACATCGACATCAGGTTTCCGCACGCGCATGACAATGCAGCGTCACGACACTTGGCACACATTCAAGGCCATGCGCCGCCGGTTTTAAAAGCCGGGGCAAGCGGCTGGAAAAGGAACGGACATGACCGCAACATCCGTATCAACCCAAAGCTCTTCGGCCCCTGGCGCTTCGGCAACCGCTCCCTGGACGACCAGCAAGCCCACAGCCCTGCTGGTTCTGGCCGATGGAACTGTCATCGAGGGCCAGGGCGTCGGCGCGACTGGCGATGTGCAGGCGGAAGTTTGCTTCAACACCGCGCTGACCGGCTACGAGGAGATCCTCACCGACCCCTCCTATCTCGGCCAGATCGTCACCTTCACCTTCCCCCATATCGGCAATGTCGGCACCAATGAGGAAGATATCGAAGACCTGACGCCCGCCGCCCGCCACGGCGCCGTCGGCGTAATCTTCAAGGCCGATATCTCCGAGCCGTCGAATTACCGCGCTGCCAAGCATCTCGATGACTGGTTGAAGGCCCGCGGCATCATTGGTCTGGCCGGCGTCGACACCCGCGCGCTTACCGCATGGATCCGCGAAAACGGCGCGCCCAATGCGGTGATTGCCCATGACCCGAACGGCAATTTCGACGTCGAGGCGCTCAAGGAAAAGGCCAAGGCCTGGAGCGGGCTTGTCGGCCTCGATCTCGCCAAGGTGGCCTCGTCTGGCCAGTCCTCCGTCTGGAACGAAAAGCCATGGGTGTGGAACGAAGGCTTTGCGGAGCTCGCCGAGAAGGACGCCTCCTATCACGTCGTCTGCGTCGATTTCGGCGTCAAGCGCAACATCCTGCGCCTGTTTACTGGCCTCAGCTGCAAGGTCACGGTCGTGCCGGCCACGACCAGTGCCGAAGACATTCTAGCGCTTAAGCCCGATGGCATCTTCCTGTCCAACGGTCCCGGCGACCCGGCTGCGACCGGCACCTATGCCGTGCCTGTCATTCAGGACCTGATCAAGACCGAGATCCCGCTGTTCGGCATCTGCCTCGGCCACCAGATGCTCGGGCTGGCCCTTGGCGCCAAGACCGAGAAGATGCATCAGGGCCACCACGGCGCCAACCATCCGGTCAAGGATTTCACGACAGGCAAGGTGGAAATCGTTTCGATGAACCACGGCTTCGCGGTGGATTCGAAGTCTCTGCCTGAAGGCGTTGAAGAGACTCACATTTCCCTGTTCGACAACACCAATTGCGGCCTGCGCGTCACTGGCAAGCCGGTCTTTTCCGTGCAGCATCACCCCGAGGCATCGCCAGGCCCGCAGGACAGCCACTACCTCTTCCGCCGCTTCATCAACATGGTGCGCGAGAAGAAGGGCGAGCCTGCACTGGCCGAGCGCTGAGACTTTATCATAAATTCAAAAAACCAAGGCCGGACAATCACTTGTCCGGCCCTTTCGATTCAATTTATGCAGTGGTTCGAAAATTAGTTAAACAGCATTTGATGGGCTAATCTCATTAGCACCTGATGGCATCGAAGCCTGCGATTGCGCCCTGGCTGTCATCCGCCGACCGTAGCGGTAGCTCCAGGCCGTCAGCAGCGTAAAGCAGCCGATCCACATGACCTCGCTCACCGGCAGAAACACGGCAATGGGCAGAAGCGGAATAAGGAGAAGGCGGAGCCCGGCTTCCAGAACCAGTCCCGCAAACCAGACGAAGGTGATGAGGCGCATGATCCGCCGATAGGCAGGCAACGTCTGCCACCGTGTCTCGGCATGCTCGCGCTCTTCCGGAGCGGCACTGGCGAGGTAGAAAACAAGCGGGCGCGGCGCCAGAAGAGACGCGCCGAAAACCAGACCGATAATCCCCGTGATCAGCGATCCCTTGGCAAGCGCCATAGCAGGGCTCTGGAAATAAAGACTGCCGATGACAGAAGCGAAATTGGCTGCAAGTGTAATCACGCCGATGACCTGCAGGCGCTTTTCACGCCAAGCAGCGACAATGATCGAAACGATGGGAAACAGCGAGCCAGCGACGAGGGCCATGACCATATCGACCCCGTAGGCGGTGAGCACGAGATAAGCCAAATAAGGCAGCACCGCACTGACCACGATATCCTTCAGCATGTGTCTTCTCCCGCTGTCATGATGAGGTCTATCGTAAAGCAGGACCAAGGCCGGTAACAAGATACCTATATTTTCCGGACAGGGACAACACATTGGTCGCGCAGACCGAAACGTTCCGTCTCTGTCGGTTCGGCCGGCGTATGCGTCCGATCATCAAGAACAGCTGCCGTTTTCCATCGGTCCTGCCCAGACGGGTTTATGCCGCCGCCAGCATTTCCCGCTTGAGCAGCCGATAGAAACGGTAGCCGAGCAGGCTTGCGGCACAGGTGAGACCGATCAGGAAGCCTATCCAGACGCCGATACCGCCGAGCCCAAGCGGGAAGCCCAGCACCCAGGCGAGCAGGAAGCCGACCGGCCAATAGGAAATCAGTGCCAGAATCATCGGCACGCGCGCATCCTTCAGGCCACGCAGCAGACCGCCGGCCACGGCCTGCATGCCATCGACCAATTGGAAAATGCCGGCGATGACCACCAGCGGCGCGGCGTAATCCAGCACGGCAGCGGCATCGCCGCGGTTGCGGTCGAGGAAAAGGCCGGAGAGTTCATTGGACAGGAAGAAGAACATCAACCCGCCACACAGCGAAATCGTCGCGGCAACGCAGACCACGGCCATCGAAGCCCGTGCCACGTTGATGACATCGCCACGCCCATGGGCAACGCCGACCCGCACCGTCGCTGCCTGCGCCAGGCCGAGCGGGATCATGAAAGCGATGGAGGCAAGCTGCAGCGCTATACCGTGGGCGGCAAGCTCGATCGTGCCGATGCTGCCCATCAGCAGCGAGGCCGCCGTAAACAGCCCGGCTTCGGCCAGAACCGTGACGCCGATCGGCAGGCCAAGCTGGATGACATCGCGCAGCGCATCCCAATCAGGCCGCCAGAAACGCACGAACAGCTCGTATTTGCGGGTCGTGGCGTTGAATTGCAGGAAGAGCGCCATCACCAGCAGGCTGAACCAGTTGACGGTGACCGCAACCCAGGCGGCCCCCAGCACGCCAAAGGCCGGCAGGCCGTAATGGCCGAGCACCACGCCATAGGCAAGGCCGGCATTGAGCAGCAGTGTGGCGATGGTGATGTAGAGCACCACCTGCGCCTTGCCGATGGCGCTGACCAGCGCCCGCATCACCGCAAACATCAGCGCCGCCGGCAGGCTCAGCCACATGATGCGGATATAGCTCGAGGCGAGATCGACCACATGCGGCACCTGGCCCAGCGCCAGCAGCACGTCGCGGGAATAGTGAAAGAGCGGCCACATCAACAGGCTGAAGGCCAGCGATACCCAGAGCCCCATGCGGATCGAGCGTCGCGCCAGCCGCACATCGCCCTTGCCATAGGCATTGGCAACCATGGGCATCACGGCAATGGCAAAGCCTGAACCGAAGATGAAGACGGTGAAAAAGAACTGCCCGGCCAGCACTAAGGCCGCCAGCGATTCGGCGCCAAGACGCCCGACGATGACAACATCAGTCGTATGAATTGCCAATTGCGCCAGCTGCGCTCCGACCAGGGGAATGCCAAGCGCCAAGGTTGCGCGAAAATGGCTGAGCCAACCGGAAACCGGCGCCTGGGTGGACGTTGAAGATGCAGCGGTCATGACGAATTCCAAAAAGAAAAAAAGCCGCTTCCAGTCGGACTGGTGAGCGGCGGGCTCCTGCATGCTTTCTGAACCGGAATCGATTTAGGAGAAAATCATGCAGCAGATTTAAAACATTGCAGCGACATGTTTTTCATGAGGCTCGCGGTGCTGTACCGTCTGGTTACGTCAAAGCTATGACGGATTCAAGACACGGGGCCATGCTTCATAAAAAGTCACGCTCCCATCAGCATGTTTGATGGATCGCAGATCTACGAGAACGGACCAGGATTCCAAATCGAACGAAGCCGGATCATCGTGCGCCGAGTTGGCGGACATGATCTATGAAGACCCGAAGTGGGACCGGCATCTGCCGACGGCTGTGATAATAAAGGAAAGGACCGGAAAACTCGTCCTCCCAATCGGTCAGCACGCGCACCAGCCGGCCAGCCGCAATGTCGTCGGCGACGAAATCCTCGAACGTGCGCATCAGACCAAGCCCCGCCCGCACCGCAGCCAGTTCGAGATCGACGGTTTCAGCAATCAACCGCGGCGGAGGAGTGACGTTGATCGTCTGGCCGCCTCGCTCGAACCGCCACTCATTGACGAGGCCTGCTGCAAATCGGTGCAGGACCGAATGATGGTCGACAAGCGCGCCTGGGTCTGCAGGCATGCCATGGCGCGCCAGATAATCGAGTGAGGCGACGCAGACATAGCGTTGCCGACGCGGTCCGATCGGCACGGCGATCATGTCGCGATGCAGCGACTCCTCATAGCGTATACCGGCGTCGAACCCTTCGGCGAGCACATCGATCAGTGCATCGTTGACGCTGACTTCCACGACGATATCGGGATAGGCCTGGAGGAAGCCGTTGACGATTTCAGGCAGCACGCAACGGGCGACTATGCCGGGCACATTCAGCCGCAGCCGCCCGAAGGGCCGTTCGCGAAACTGGTTGATGTCGTCAAGCGCAAGTTCGATCTCCGACAGTGTCGGACTCAATCGCTCCAAAAGCCGCGCCCCGGCGTCGGTCAGCGTCACGCTGCGGGTGGTGCGGTTGAGGAGCCGCACGCCGACCCGCGCCTCCAGCCGCCGCATCGCTTCGCTGAGAGAAGAGGCGGAGACGCCGCGCAACTTTCCCGCCGCCCGGAAATTCTTCAGGCGGGCAATGGTGGCGAAGGCATCGAGATCGGCCAGAGGAAGATCAGGCATTGTGCGGTTTTCCAAACAACCCATACAGATTTGCCCCAGTTATCGCACAAAGAAAAACAGCGTAAAACCCTCTTCGAACCGACTGACAAAGGAGATTGGACATGCAAACCGTAAAACTTGGAAAGACTGGATCACAGACATCGCGCATCGGCCTTGGCTGCATGGGCATGTCGGGCATGTATGGCCCGGCGGACCGCACGGAAAGCATCGCCACCCTGCACGCCGCCATCGATGCCGGGGTGACGCTGATCGATACCGGCGATTTTTACGGCATGGGCCACAATGAGATGCTGATTGGTGAAGGGCTGAAGGAGGGTCTGCGCGACAAGGTGCAGATCAGCGTCAAATTCGGGGCCCAGCGCGACCCGGCTGGCAACTGGCTTGGCTATGACGCCAGCCCTTCGGCGGTGAAGACGGCGCTGGCCTACACGCTGCAGCGGCTCGGCACCGACCATATCGACATTTACCGCCCTGCCCGGCTCGACCCAAATGTGCCGATCGAAGAGACGATCGGTGCCATCGCCGACATGGTCAAGGCTGGCTATGTCAAACACATCGGCCTTTCGGAAGTCGGAGCAGAAACCATTCGCCGCGCCGCTGCCGTGCATCCTATCGTCGATCTGCAGATTGAATATTCGCTGATCTCGCGCGGTATTGAAGACGCCATCCTGCCGACCTGCCGCGAACTCGGCATCGGCGTCACCGCTTACGGTGTGCTGTCGCGCGGGTTGATCAGCGGTCACTGGACCGCGCCGACTGCACCGACGGATTTCCGCGCCCACTCGCCGCGGTTTCAGGGCGATAATGCGCAGCGCAACCTTGCTTTGGTCGAGGCGCTGACCGCGGTCGCCAAGGCCAAGGGCATGACCACGGCGCAAGCCGCCATCGCCTGGGTTCTGGCCAAGGGCGAGGATATCGTACCGCTGATCGGCGCCCGCCGCCGGGAGCGCCTGGCAGAATCGCTGGGCGCGCTGGATCTCTCACTGTCGCCTAACGATATCGAGGCGCTGGAACAGGCCGTGCCGAAGGGTGCCGCTGCCGGCAGCCGCTATGCAGAAGGGCAGATGGCCCACCTCGACAGCGAGAAATGATACCAAAGCGAGGGGCGGATCGAGCCGCCTCCTCGCTCAACGGTTTTTCAGGTCTTCGAGAAGCGATAGGCTCCGCGCTCCAGGGCGCGCTGATAGGCGGGTCTGGAGCGGATCTTCTCGATATATTCGCGCAGCACGCTGATATCGCCGGTGTCGCCCGGCACCGACAGGGCAGCTTCGACTGGAAAGCTCATGGCGATATCGGCTGCCGTGAAATCATTGCCGGCGAAATAGCCTGTTCGCTTCAACTCGGCCTGCCAGAAGGCCAGATGTTCGCGGATCTGTGGATCGGCAAAAGAGGCGCTGATGCCATCGCAGATCCGCCGGGCCAGGCCACGCAGCAGGAACGGCGCCTGCTTATGGACCCTGGAAAATATCAGCTTGATGAAGAGGATCGGCATCGCTGACCCCTCGGCATAATAGGACCAGTAGCGATAGCGCTCGAAGGCCTCGCTCTGCGGCGACGGCCGCAGCGCTGGCGCTTTCTCAGTGCTGCCATAGGTATCGATGAGATATTCGATGATCGCGCCGCTCTCGGCGATGATCCGGCCCCGATCCTCGATAACAGGCGATTTGCCGAGCGGATGCACCGCCTTCAGCGCCTCGGGAGCGCGCATGTCGGGAAGACGCTTGTAGGTCTTCATGTCATAGGGAACACCCAGCTCTTCCAGCAACCACAGGATGCGATGCGCCCTTGAATGTTCGAGGTAATGGACGGTGATCATACGCATGTCTCCTGCCTGAATATATGTTTCAATTCAGATAGGCCGGAGCCACCAGCCCGCCAAGGGTCAGGACAGAAGGCCTTCGAAAGGTCGAAAACTGACAAACAGGAGACTGCAGGCAAACGAAAAAAAAGGCGAAAGACAAACATCAATAAAAGCCTAGCATGAAACGATTGAGAGACGGGCCTCATGGCCGGTCGTGGCATAATGTCCACGCAACCACGTTGCGCGCCGAAGCGGGGCAAGTCGACCGCTAAAACCGCAAGGCAGGCAGCTTGATACAGCAGGTCGCACGCCGTGATTGCGCCTGCTTTGTGGGTAACGGGGCGGCGCGACGCGCCCGCTTCAGGCGAGAACGACCAGCTCTTCGAAGTGCTTCATGTCCTCAAAAGCGCAGAACGCCGGGGGATTGAGGTCGACATGGTCGAAGCGAGCCGCAAATTCTTCCCTTGCCTGCGTCAGCATCGTCTGCCAGGCGAAAAGCGCGTCAAGCGAAAACGGCCGCACCATATAGGCGAAGGTTACGTGGAATTCATAGGTCTCGTGATCGGGGTGGCGATAGCCGAACAGATCGGCCAGCCGATCGCGCCACTCAGCCATAGCGCGACGGTCGGCCTCGGTTACCGGCACCAGCCGCAGCCCGGTTGGGCGGATCGTTGACACCGTGACCTTGAAATCGGGACCGGCACGAAAGTGCGCCAGCCGCTGTGCCAGGATTTCGGTCATGTCATCGATCGGCACATCGAATGGCAAGTCATGAGGCCAGAAAGGCGCACTGCGGCGATGTTCGATGATCCCCTGGAACAACGTCATATGCAGGCTTGAGGCAGGCGTGATCGCAAGATGATCAGCCTCCGGCATCTGCCGATAACGCTCCTGCATGCCGACGATCGCCGCCCGGCTGTCGCTGCCCTCGGTCAGATGGCAAACCACGGTATTACCGGGCTCCGGCAGGAAATGCCCCTTGTCGTCGAAGCGCGTGCCAATATGGCGCGACGGACCAGCGCCGTCTGCGGCCGAGAAGGCAATAAGGTCGGTTGAAAGCGCGGTCTGCGACATGCCGTTAGTCCCCTGAATCACGTGCGGTTCTGAATGACGACTGATCCTGCGCCACCTGCCTTAAGGCATGCCCTATGATATGGCTGCGAAGGCCATGTGACAGGCCGGTTCTGTGCCGCGTCGCCGCCCTATCAATCATGGGTTTCAGGAAGAGCTGCAACAGGCCTCAGGAATCCAGAGAAAAAGCGAAATCGGGGGTTCCGCTCGCCGCCACAATTCCCTATAAGCCGCTTCTAGCCTGAAATGACCATGATCTGCGCCCGGCCGGTGATGCCCTTCACCCTGGCCGGTTTTTCGCGCAGGTGAAGAGATCGGATAGAGACATGCCAAAGCGCCAAGACATTAAATCCATCCTCATCATCGGCGCAGGGCCGATCGTCATCGGTCAGGCATGCGAATTCGATTATTCCGGCACCCAGGCCTGTAAGGCGCTGAAGGAGGAAGGCTACCGGGTCATCCTCGTCAACTCCAACCCGGCAACGATCATGACCGATCCGGGTCTGGCCGATGCGACTTATGTCGAGCCGATCACGCCTGAGGTGGTCGCCAAGATCATCGCCAAGGAACGGCCAGATGCGCTGCTGCCGACCATGGGCGGCCAGACGGCACTCAACACCGCGCTTTCGCTGAAGCGCATGGGCGTGCTCGACCGCTACAATGTGGAAATGATCGGCGCCAAGCCGGCCGCCATCGACATGGCCGAAGACCGGGCGCTGTTTCGCGAGGCGATGGGCCGCATCGGGCTCGAAACCCCGAAATCCATGCTGGCCAATGCCACCGAAATCAAGGACGCCGACCGCAAGACCCATGAAGCGGCCCGCAACGAGCTGAAGGCCAAGCTGTCGGGCGATGCGCTGGACAAGGCACTGGACGAGCTGGAAAACCAGTGGAACCTCGGCGAAACCGACCGTAAGCAGCGCTACATGAGCCATGCCATGGCCGTTGCCGCGCAGGCGCTCGACGTCGTCGGCCTGCCCGCCATCATCCGCCCGTCCTTCACCATGGGCGGCACCGGCGGCGGCATTGCCTATAACCGCTCGGAATTCTTCGAGATCATCGGTTCCGGTCTCGACGCCTCCCCGACCACCGAAGTGCTGATCGAAGAATCGGTGCTGGGCTGGAAGGAATATGAAATGGAAGTGGTCCGCGACAAGGCGGACAACTGCATCATCATCTGCTCCATCGAAAATATCGATCCGATGGGCGTCCACACCGGCGACAGCATCACCGTTGCCCCGGCGCTGACGCTGACGGACAAGGAATACCAGATGATGCGCAACGCCTCGATCGCGGTTCTGCGCGAGATCGGCGTTGAGACCGGTGGCTCCAACGTCCAGTTCGCCGTCAATCCCAAGGACGGCCGCCTGGTCGTCATCGAAATGAACCCGCGCGTGTCGCGCTCTTCCGCCCTGGCATCGAAGGCAACCGGCTTCCCGATCGCCAAGGTCGCCGCCAAGCTTGCCGTCGGTTATACGCTTGACGAGCTGGACAACGACATCACCGGCGGCGCGACGCCCGCATCGTTCGAGCCTTCGATCGACTATGTCGTCACCAAGATCCCGCGCTTTGCCTTCGAAAAATTCCCCGGCGCCGAGCCGACGCTGACGACCGCCATGAAGTCTGTCGGCGAAGTCATGGCCATCGGCCGCACTTTTGCGGAGAGCTTGCAAAAGGCGCTGCGCGGCCTTGAAACCGGCCTCACCGGTCTCGACGAAATCGAAATCCCGGGCCTCGGTCAGGGCGACGACAAGAACGCCATCCGCGCCGCCATCGGTACACCCACGCCAGACCGGCTGCGCATGGTCGCCCAGGCGCTGCGCCTTGGCATGTCGGAAGCCGAAGTGCATGAAGGCTGCAAGATCGACCCCTGGTTCATCGCCCAGCTGAAGTCGATCACCGATCTGGAAGCCCGTATCCGCGAGCATGGCCTGCCGACGGACGCCGAAAACCTGCGCATGTTGAAGGCCAAGGGCTTTTCCGACGCTCGCCTCGCCAGCCTGTCAGGCAAGCGCCCGAAGGAAGTGGCTGAGCTGCGCAACGGCCTGAACGTGCGCCCGGTCTTCAAGCGCATCGATACCTGCGCTGCCGAATTCGCGTCGCCAACGGCTTACATGTATTCCACCTATGAGACGCCTTTTGTCGGCCAGCTGCGCTCCGAAGCCGAAGTCTCCGACCGCAAGAAAGTCGTCATCCTCGGCGGCGGTCCGAACCGGATCGGTCAGGGCATCGAGTTCGACTATTGCTGCTGCCATGCCGCCTTCGCCCTGAAGGATGCCGGGTTCGAAGCGATCATGATCAACTGCAATCCGGAAACCGTGTCCACCGACTACGACACCTCGGACCGCCTCTATTTCGAGCCGCTGACGGCCGAAGACGTAATCGAGATCCTGCGCGCCGAGCAGGAAAAAGGCGAAGTGGTCGGCGTCATCGTCCAGTTTGGCGGCCAGACCCCGCTGAAGCTCGCCGAAGCTTTGGAAAAGAACGGCATCCCGATCCTCGGCACCGCGCCTGATATGATCGACCTTGCGGAAGACCGCGACCGCTTCCAGAAGCTCTTGATGAAGCTGGACCTCAACCAGCCGAACAATGGTATCGCCTATTCGGTCGAGCAGGCCCGGCTTGTTGCGTCGGAAATTGGCTTCCCGCTGGTCGTGCGCCCGTCCTACGTGCTCGGCGGCCGCGCCATGCAGATCATCCACAGCGAAAGCATGCTGCAGAGCTACCTGCTCGACACCGTGCCCGGTCTGGTGCCCGAAGATATCAAGCAGCGCTACCCGAACGACAAGACTGGTCAGATCAACACGCTGCTGGGCAAGAACCCGCTGCTGTTCGATAGCTACCTCACCAACGCTATCGAGGTGGATGTGGACGCGCTTTGCGACGGCGAAAACGTGTTCGTGTCAGGCATCATGGAACACATCGAGGAAGCCGGCATCCACTCCGGCGACTCGGCCTGCTCGCTGCCCTCGCGCTCGCTCAGCACCGAAACGCTGGACGAGTTGGAACGCCAGACGGCGGCCATGGCCAAGGCATTGCATGTCGGCGGCTTGATGAACGTGCAATATGCCATCAAGGACGGCACGATCTACGTTCTCGAAGTCAATCCGCGCGCCTCGCGCACCGTGCCCTTCGTTGCCAAGACCATCGGCGCGCCGATCGCCAAAATCGCTGCCCGTATCATGACCGGCGAGAAGCTCGACGCAGCGATTGCCGCTTATGGCGCGAAGCCCGATCCGCGCAACCTCAAGCACATTGCCGTCAAGGAAGCGGTCTTCCCATTCGCCCGCTTCCCCGGCGTCGACACATTGCTCGGCCCGGAAATGCGCTCGACCGGCGAAGTCATCGGCCTCGACAGCAGCTTTGCGCTGGCCTTCGCCAAGAGCCAGCTCGGTGCCAGCGTCGAACTGCCGCGCGACGGCGCCGTCTTCGTCTCGGTGCGTGACGAGGACAAGGTGCGGGTCCTGCCGGCGATCAAGCTCCTGACCTCGATCGGCTTCAAGGTGCTCGCGACAGGCGGCACCCAGCGGTTCCTGGCCGAACAGGGTATCGAGGCAATCAAGATCAACAAGGTGCTCGAAGGCCGCCCTCATATCGAGGACGCCATCCGCAACCGTCAGGTCCAGCTCGTCATCAACACGACGGATAGCAACAAGGCGATCTCGGATTCGAAATCGCTGCGCCGCGCCGCCCTGATGCAGAAGGTGCCATACTACACGACCATGGCCGGCGCTCTGGCAGCTGCCGAAGCCATCCAGGCGCTGAAGAACGGCCAGCTGGAAGTACGCCCGCTGCAGAGCTACTTCTGATTGGCTGACCGGCTTTCGGGCCGGTCCATAGTCGGCGAATCATCATCGAAGCCCGCGTCTTCCCTTTAGAGACGCGGGCTTTTTCTTTGACGACTGCGCCCTGCTTACCCTTCAATCCCTGTGGATGCCGAGGCATGGCGATAATGCTATGGATGGCCTTTACCGCGACCGAGGGGCTAGCGTGGCAAAGAATATCGTCATCCTGTTTGATGGCACATCGAACGAAATTTCGGCTGATCGCACCAATATGGTCCGGCTGCTCGGTTGCCTGACACGCAGCGAAGACCAATTGGTTTATTACGAGCCCGGCGTCGGCACATTTGGCGCCGAGGATGATTGGCTGCGGCTGGCGCGCAAGACGGCCGAGGTCTGGGGCCTGGCCACCGGCTGGGGCCTCGACCGTAATGTCAAGCGCGCCTATCGGTTTCTGGTCGAAAACTACCGCCATGCCCCGCGCGACGAGGCCGGCAACAAGCTTGGCGAGGATGACCGAATTTATATCCTCGGCTTTAGCCGCGGCGCCTATAGCGCGCGGGTCTTGGCCGGCTTCATCAACAGCCTCGGCATCGTCACTCCAAATTTCATCAATCTCGTCGATTACACCTACCGCACCTACAAGACTATTCCGAAGACCCAGCGGCGCGGAGAGACCGCCGAACATACTCACGCTGCCCCTTCGGCCTTCGCCGCCATGCGCCTCTACGAGCGCACGCTGCGCGCCTATCGCCCGGCCATCGTCTTTCTCGGTCTGTTCGACACCGTCTCCACTGTCATCAACCAGACGCAAAACGGCCTGACCTTCCAGACCTTTCCTTTCACCACGCGCAATCCAAGCGTCGCCGCAGTGCGCCAGGCCCGTGGGATCGACGAGCGGCGCACCATGTTCCGGCCGGTCTATTGGCAGGAGGGCCAGGACTACTGGGGTGGACCGTTCAAGCCGCGCGATCTGCATATGATAAAGCCGCAGGACATCAAGGAGGTCTGGTTTGCCGGTTCCCACGGCGATGTCGGCGGCGGCTATCCGGAGGCCCAAAGTGGAGAGGCCAAGATCCCGCTGGCCTGGATGATTGAGGAAAGCCGGACATTCGGCATGCATTATGACGAGGATGTCGTGCGCGCCGTGGTCTATGGCAAGGACGATACCACCGACCGCGTCAGCCCAAGCGCGCTGGCACCGATCCATGATTCCATGACCTGGGCCTGGCGCATTCTCGAGATCGTCCCTCGCCGGGTGCCGTTCTCCTCCTGGCGCAGCCGACCACCAAAAGGCTGGTACCTGCCGCTCTGTGATCTTCGATACATCCCAAATGGAAGCCTCGTGAATCGATCCGTCATCGAGCGGCTGGGCAGCCCATCCCCCGATGGTCCCTATGCCCCGCCCAATCTACCGGCGAAGGATCATTATCGGGTCGAGCCATAGTTGTCTCTTCAATGAAAGGCTGAACCGGGATGCGACAGACGGTCCGAATTGGGACATCAGCGGCTCCGTCGTTTACAAACCCATATCCTTGATCGATGGTTAATGCTCACGATTGCCGAATCATAGGCTAGAGTCGCGAGCAGGTTCCGGCGATAGACGGCAGAAAAGATGACACCAAGAATGAAATACCTGCTGCTGGCCTTCGCAATCTCGATTGCGATGTGGTTTGTGGCAATTGCCCTTGTTAACGACATCTGGAACCTTATATCCTCCCGGTGAATCGGACAGGCACCGGGAAGCAAGCCCTGGCTGACCGAAAAAACGCTTGAACATGCGGAGATCCGAAATCTCTGGAAATTGAGTGTGACAGTCTGCTATATTGTCACGAATTTGATGTGTGGCTGGTTCCGTAGCTTTGCTTCGGGACCTGTTTTATTTTCATGACCACGCGTAGCGGGCATGAATGTGAAGGACGAGGACATGGTTGAAAAGGTACCGATGACACAGAACGGCTTCTCCAAGCTTCAGGAGGAACTGCGCTGGCGTCAGCAAGAAGAACGTCCTCGGATCATTGAGGCCATTTCCGAAGCGCGCGCCCATGGCGACCTCTCGGAAAACGCCGAATACCACGCCGCCAAGGAAGCCCAGAGCCATAATGAAGGCCGGGTAACCGAGCTGGAAGACCTGCTCGCCCGCGCCGAAGTCATCGACCTCTCGAAGATGTCCGGCTCGAAGATCAAGTTTGGCGCCACCGTCAAGCTGGTGGATGAGGATACGGACGAGGAAAAGATCTACCAGATCGTCGGCGATCAGGAAGCGGACGTGAAGGCCGGTCGCATCTCGATTTCCTCGCCTATCGCTCGCGCCATGATCGGTAAGGAAGCCGGCGACAGCATTGAAGTTGTTGCACCCGGCGGCTCCAAAGCCTATGAAATCCTGGCAGTGAACTGGGGCTGACCGCTCCTGATATCGCGCGAAACGCTTGACGAGGCGCGCCCTCCCGATACAAACGGGCGGCGTGCCTTTTCATGTGAGCTTATCATGACGAGAGGTGCCACCGCGTGCTTGATCCAGACCGTATCCGTGTGGTGGCGCCGCATTTCAAGCGGCGCCTGTCCGGCGTCACTTCCACCGTCGTACAGTTGATCCCTGCCCAGCGGCGTCGCGGTCTTGGCATCGCCACGCTCGGCCCTGGCCTGCCCGAGACCATGCCGGCGCTTTCTTTTGCCCAACTGCCGGCGCTGTGGAAAAAGCCAAAGGGTGCCGCCCATCGCGTCTGGCACGCCCGGCGCAATGTCGAGATGCTGGCCGGCATCGTGCTGCGCGACCTTCTGCGCATGCCGCTGAAACTGCTGTTCACCTCAGCGGCCCAACGCCATCACAGCCGCTATACGCGCTGGCTGATTTCGAAGATGGATGCTGTGGTCGCCACAAGCGCCCGCTCCGGCTCCTTCTTGAAGGTACCACATACGGTAATCCTGCACGGCATCGACACCGACCTGTTTCATCCGCCAGAAGGCGTCGACGACACCATTGCCGGCACAAGCCTGCCTGGCGAGCACCTGATCGGCTGCTTCGGCCGGGTACGTCATCAGAAGGGCACCGACCTGTTCGTCAAGGCGATGATCGAGCTGTTGCCACGCTATCCCAGCTGGACCGCCATCGTGTCGGGACGCGTCACGGCAGAGCACAAGGGCTTTGCCGATGGATTGAAGGCGGATATCGCCCGCGCAGGCCTTTCCGAGCGCATCGTCTTTCTTGGCGAAGTCGATGATATCAAGCCCTGGTACCGGCGCCTCACTCTGTATGTGGCACCGTCGCGTAACGAAGGTTTCGGGTTGACCCCGCTCGAAGCCATGGCCTCTGAAACCGCCGTCGTCGCCTCCGATGCCGGCGCCTATCGCGAGCAGATCGCCGAAGGCATGACCGGTGCCGTGGTCGCCGCCGGTGAGTACGAGCCGCTCCGCGACGCGATCGAGGCCTATCTGGCCGATCCTGGCCGCGCGCATCTTCACGCCAAGGCGGCTGTCGCCCATGTTCGCGCCGATTTCGCGCTGGCGGGCGAAGCCGCAGCTTTGGAAGGCGTGTACAGCCGCCTGCTAGGCGTGCCCGCCACGTCGCCCCAGTCGTAAGGCAGGCCGATGCGCATCCTTGTCATCAATCTCGATCGCGCCACCGAAAGACTGGCCTTCCAACAGGCACAGATGCAGGCCCTCGGCCTCAGCTTCACGCGCCTTGCCGCCGTGGACATAAGCTCGCTGCCGCAGGACATAGACGAGGCCTATTGGAACGGCTGGGAACGGCCGATGCGTCCGGCAGAGCGCGCCTGCCTGATCAGCCACCGCCGCGCCTGGGAGGAAATTGCCGAGGGCACTGAACCGGTGCTGGTGCTGGAAGACGATGCAGTGCTCTCCGACAAGCTCCCTGCACTGCTTGGCTCTCTCGAGGACCGCCGCGATCTTGACCACGTGACGCTGGAAACCCGGGGCCGCAAGAAGCTGCTGGCCAAGGACAGTATCGGAAGCATGCCGCTGCGCAGGCTCTACCAGGATCGCTCCGGTGCTGCCGCCTATATTCTCTGGCCATCGGGTGCCGCAAAGCTTTTGGCCCGCAGTGCCCGCCACGGCGCGATTGCCGACGCCGTGATCTGCGCGGCTTACGAGCTTGCATCTTTCCAGGCCGATCCAGCGCTGGCCGTCCAACTCGACCGCTGTGCCCATTACGGCCTGCCTGAGCCGATCACGACACGTTCGTCAATCTCAGACGTATCAAGCAAACGCGAAAAGCCGGCGCTATCCTTCCGGCTGCGGCGCATCAAGGCGCAGTTGCGCATGGGCCTGCGCCAGCTTGGCAATATCATCAGAGCCGAGCGCCGGCAGGTCGCACTGCGGCGTGAAGATTTTGCCTATCTCGAGCATTTCCAAGGAAAGTGGGAACCGGTTTCCCGTCCGGAAATGCGTTAAAGCAAAACCTTACTCTTCAGACCACCAACCCGTTCGGCCCCGGTGGTGCTGCGCCTTGAGGCGGGCGAAGGCAGTATCTTCCACCTGCAGGCGGTCGAACACGGTCTTCAGCATGAGCCCGACCGGGTCATCGGTCATCATCGTGTCCAGCCGCCAGCGCATGTTGCGCAACGTATCGTCGGTGCCGATGGTGAAGCAGGAAAGACCTGAAAACAGCGGGATCAACTCGGTTTGCAGCCGCTCCAGCTTTTGTGGGTCAGTTGGAGCAGGAGCGACTGATAGCATCCGCTCGGTCTCATAGATCTTTACCGTGTTAACCAGCAGCGATACCAGCATGGCCCGGGCCCTGACTTCGGCCTCGGGATGGTGGTCGATGAAACTGTCGGCGGCGGAAACCAGCCAGCGCAGATTGAGATTGGCGCAGAGAAATTCCGCCTCCGCCTCCCACAGCGCCTGCAATTGCTGAAATGTCTGCTCCACCTGAAACTCGCGGCGCAACAGCACAATCAGCCGGGCGTGATGCCAAAGCAGTTCCGGCTGGCCGGCGAATTCGCGCCGAAGGTTGTCCAGATGCAGGTCGAGCGATTTCTCCGAGCCGCGGGTTTGCTGGGCGCTGTCGCCCGCAACCAGCGTCTGTTTCAGCGCCCGGTAGTCGAGGTCACTCACAGCATGGCGTGCGGCACCCCAGCGCTTGCGATGCTGGTTGAGGGAGAAAAACCGCTCGATTCGGCTCTTCTTGCGAGGCCGGCGTTTTTTTCCAAACATGCCCTTATCCTGTCCCGGTCGTCTGCGTCCTGCCCCATCTCTACCGGTCAGAGAGCGCATGATCCAGCAGATAAACGCGCGGCGCTGTACGCGAAAGTTTAGAGCCCCTGCACTTTTAGGGATGGCGCCAGCAGCGGCGCTGCCACCGGCCGGGATTGGCGCACACCCGGCTGGCAGCGCTTCACCAAAACCGGTGCGAACCGGGCCCAGACTTCACCGCTGCGGATTTCTTCTGGCGTCCAATGCGCATAGGCGATGTCGTAGAACAATTGCTCGCGCTCAGGCAACGGCGGATCGACGACATCTTCGATGCGCCGCGAACAGACCGGGGCGGCGATATTGAACCGCGATAGCGTAATTACGGGGACGCCTGCGAGCAGAGAATCCAGCGCGAAGGACGACGTGTAGCAGATCGTGCAATGGGCCCGGGCGAGTTCATCTACCGAGGACAACGAATCGAGACCGGAAATCTGCAAATTGGGCACCTTGGCAAGCTCCGCCTGCAAGGTGGCGAAATCCTCGTTCTTCATACCCGGATGCGGGCGCACGATGATTGGCCGGTCAGTCAGCCGTCGCACGCTGCGTGCCGTCGCGCCCAGCCACTGGCAGACGTCCATACCGCGCATCGCCGCATCGCCCGGAATCTGGCCGATGATGAGTACATGCTCGCCGGCTTTGCGATAGGGTTTCAGCGTCAGCCCAAGCGCGGCGCTCTGTTTGTCCCACCGGTCGGATGGGCTATTGGCGTTGAGAAAATCGGCATCGCCCGGCAATGTGCCATCAAGCCCGATCCTGAAATAATGATGTTTGAACTTGTAAAAGCTGCGGCGATGGCCGAGCAGCTTATGGTACCAGTTGAAGGACCGCTTGATGGTCTCGCGGCCCCAAAAGCCAACCTCCACCGTCAGCAACGGGCCTTGGTGCTCGACGGCAATCGCCGTGCGAAAGGAATGCGTCGGTGAAGACGTGCGACCGAAGGAGCCGAAAAACACAGCGACGTCGCATGGCCGGTAGACAGGTTCATCGATCAGCGAGAACCGAAACGACGGATGGGGCTGCTCGGCAAACGCTTCAAAGGGAAAACCTTCTTTGCTTGCTCGAAACAAGTTGACCGTGATTGGTTGCGATAGCTGCATCCAGCGCTCCTCTACCTACGCGCTTCGACTCGTTCCAACATGCCCAGAAGTTGCCGGATCTGTAAATGATAGCGTTTTCATGACAAGTAACCATCCAACAGCGACAAAACGAGATGTCGCAATCAGAATTGTCCACATATTTTCATGAAAGCGTTGCAAATGTAACACGACGGGCTGGCGCCAGCCTTCAGACAAGCCTTCACACAAGCCACGAATTCACCAAATCGATATTGGACGGGCGAAGAACCGCCGCATAGTGAGCAGCGGAGCGCAGGCGCCTGCAACAGTCGATCGTCTATTCCCTCAGGTTCTGAAAATGGAATCCGCAGTAAAGGCCCTGGTAAAATCGTAGGTCGAAAGCGCCGTCATGAACTCTGGCGACAAATCGTTGCTGCCGCGTTCGTTGTCGCGTTTTCCGGATTTGTCCATGAAACTCTTCAAGGTTCGGGACGCCTGTTTCTGATCGACGAAGGGCCGCATCTTCTTCTTGCGCGGATAGTAGAACAGTCGGTCGCGAAGATCCCTCAGCACGGGTCGTGGGAAGCGAAAGATGCCATCCGGCAAAAACAGCGAGTTCAACGCGTGGTCCCTTGCCGTCTCGTACCGGGCGAGGGTCATCAGAACCTGATCCCAGACATGCGGGTTTTCCCGGCAAAGCTGCGCCCAGCGCTGAACCAGCCGGCCGGTGGCTGGTGTCTTGTTCAGATAGACGAAGCCTGACAGCTCGTACCAGCCTTGGCGGCGCACGATGGCGATGTCGAAAGGATTGTCATGGACGAACCATGGCTGGCGCAGCATTTCCGCATCCGCGTCCACCCAGCAGATCGGCCGATCGCTCTCCTGCCAGACCCGCTCGATGAAGGCGGATTTCAAGCCGGTATTGGCAACCCAGCTGCCGAGCGAGGAAATCGGCTCGATCCGGTGTTCGAGACCCAGCCGATCCAACGACGCCTTAAGCCTGGTAGCCAAGGCTTCGTAGGGCGTATCGGCGGTGTAATAGGAGACAAATAGAGGGCCACGCTTGGGATCGCGGGGCGTTTCGACGAGATCGATCATGGTGCGCAAGCCGGCATTAGCAACAAGATCCACGGATTGCGGCCGGCGGATATGCGCCAGGCCGTGGCTCTTCCCCTGCGCCGCGGAGGCCAATGCCTCGGGGACAGGATGCAAGCCGGTAGCCCCCAGGAAATCCTCGATCGTCGTCATGCCCTCACATCCTTTTCGCAGCGCGCGACACGCGCATCAAATATCAATCAGCCCCAGCCGCTTGACCTGGCGGATGGTCAAAAGCGTCTTCACCGTATCGACATGCTCATAAGCTGTCAGGGTTTCGATGACGAAATCCTGAAAGCTGGTGAGATTGTCGGCAACGCAATGCAGCAGGAAATCGCTTTCGCCATTCACCATCCAGGCCTGGCGCACCAACGGCCACTGTTCGGTTGCGGCGGCAAAGCTCTTCAGGTTGGCTTCCGACTGATGCTTCAGCCCGACCATGCAGAAGGCGACAAGGTCGAAACCGAGTTTTGGTCCGCTGAGCGCGGCGTGGTAGCCCTGAATGATGCCGCTCTCTTCGAGCTTTCGCACCCGGCGCAGGCAGGGCGGCGCGGAAATGCCGACCCGTTCCGACAGCTCGACATTGGTCATCCGGCCGTCGCGTTGCAGCTCTTTCAGGATCTTGATGTCTATGGCATCCAGTTCGGCACGCAGCACGAGGTTACCCTTCTTTGGCCAGGTTATGGCCCGTGTTATGGCCTTGACCGCGATTCCCGGCAAGAAGTTGACGGCGTGCGCGCAAGAAAATGTCGTTTATCCGCAGCAAAATTGCGGCAGGGCGCTGAGCAGGCGAATTGCCTTGTTGCAAACGCACACCTGCCCTTGAATAAATGCATGGAGCCTTCATAAAGGAAATGAAGAAAAGGCGAGACAGGCATCCTATATGCCGGTGACCTCAATGGACCTCGCCCATACTGCCTCTGAAAGGAAACACCATGTCCGCCCGTCACACCAAAGTGCTGATCATCGGCTCGGGCCCCGCCGGCTATACCGCTGCCATCTATGCTGCGCGCGCCATGCTGAAACCGGTCCTGATCGCCGGCATGGAACAGGGTGGCCAGTTGATGATCACCACCGACGTCGAAAACTATCCGGGTTTTGCCGATCCTATCCAGGGTCCCTGGCTGATGGGCGAAATGCTCAAGCAGGCCACCCATGTCGGCACCGAGATCGTCAACGACCTCGTGACCGAGGTGGAGACGACCCGCCGTCCCTTCACCGTCAAGACCGATTCCGGCGCTGTCTGGACCGCCGATACGCTGATCATATGCACCGGCGCCAAGGCGAAATGGCTTGGCATCGAGAGCGAGCAGCATTTCCAGGGCTTCGGTGTTTCAGCCTGCGCCACCTGCGACGGCTTCTTCTATCGCAACAAGGACGTGATCGTGGTTGGCGGCGGCAATTCGGCCGTCGAGGAAGCGCTCTACCTGTCGCATATCGCCAAGACCGTCACCGTCGTGCATCGCCGTGACAGCTTCCGCTCGGAAAAAATCCTGCAGGAGCGTCTGCTCGCCAAGGACAATGTCAAGATCCTCTGGAACACCGTGGTCGACGAAGTCACCGGCATTCCGGCCAAGCCACCGATGCCGCCATCGGTCACCGGCGCGCGGCTGAAGAGCCTGGAGACCGGCACGATCACAGACATGCCGATCGACGGCATCTTCGTTGCCATCGGCCATGCGCCGGCAGTGGAATTGTTCAAGGGCAAGCTGAAGCTGAAGCCGAACGGCTATCTGTGGACGGCACCCGATTCAACCGCGACAGACGTGCCCGGCATCTTTGCCGCCGGCGACGTGACCGACGACATCTATCGCCAGGCCATCACAGCTGCCGGCATGGGCTGCATGGCGGCGCTCGAGGCGGAACGATATCTGGCCGCGGAGATCATCCCGGCCCAAGCGGCGGAGTAGGTTCATGATGCGAGGCAGCAGCAATATACCGCTGGATTGGGACAAACTGCGGATTTTCCACGCCGCAGCCGAAGCCGGTTCCTTCACCCACGCGGCCGATAAGCTGCATCTCTCGCAATCGGCCATCAGCCGCCAGGTCAGCGCTCTCGAACAGGACGTGGGGGTGAAACTGTTTCACCGCCACGCCCGCGGCCTGATCCTGACCGAACAGGGCGAATTGCTCTACCGCACAGCCCATGACGTACTGCTCAAGCTGGAAACGGTGAAGATGCAGCTGACGGAGACGACGGACAAGCCGAGCGGCAAGCTGCGCGTCACCACTACGGTCGGGCTTGGCCAGGGCTGGCTCACCGACAAGGTGCAGGAATTTTTGCAGCTCTATCCTGACATGTCGATTCAGCTGATCCTCGACAACGAGGAACTCGACGTCAACATGCGCCATGCCGATTGCGCCATCCGCCTGCGCCAGCCGCAGCAATCGGATCTGATCCAGCGCAAGCTGTTTACCGTGCACATGCATGTCTACGCGGCCCCCTCCTACATCAACCGCTATGGCGAACCGCAGACCATCGAAGATCTCGATAATCACCGGATCATCACCTTCGGCGAACCGGCTCCGAATTACCTGCTCGACGTCAACTGGCTTGAGGTCGCTGGCCGCTCCTCGGACAATCGTCGCATTCCGCATTTGCAGATCAACAGCCAGACCTCGATCAAGCGCGCCTGCCTGCTTGGCATCGGCGTCGCATGCATGCCGGACTATATCGTCGGACGCGATCCGGGCCTGATTCAGCTGCCGATCAATGCAGACGTTCCATCCTTCGATACCTACTTCTGTTATCCGGACGAGATGAAGAACGCCGCAAAGCTAAAAGTTTTTCGCGATTTCATCGTCTCGAAGGCCCGCAACTGGAGCTTCTGATCTGCGCCCTTTTGCCTATGCGCATGTGCGCATACGCCTTGCAATCCAGACGCTGACGTGGCAAGACAACAACCCTGAGCTTCTTTCAAATGCGACACGCGTGGCAGACCTGCGACACGCGCATGCCTCCCATGCACAAAAAAGCATTGTTCACTGCACAAAAAACCACCATATCGCTCATAGCTGATGCACACGGTGGCTTCCTCCCAGTTCCCACCGCACCAGCTGTTCCCCTCTGGAGGTTTTTAACCTTCACACTTTAAGGGCCCTGGAGTAATCCGGTGGCCCCTTTTTTTTGGCTATCCGGCAGAGGAAGGGCAACGCGTTTTTCAGCTAGGGCCAACTGCCTCCTTGGATATCTATGGGACGTCACTCATAGAGTGGGCGGCGGCATGCAGTGCATGGGCAGAATTTCGGCTGCCAATCATTCGTATGTCGCACAAACTTTTTCGCGACACCTTGAAAGCTGAGGGAGCCACCCTATATCAGTGTATAGCTGCATCGGGACTATCTCTGGTGGTCTCTTCTCAGCTGTTCCCCTCTGGAGGTTTAAAGCCTTCAAACCTGTAGCACCCGTTCGCGGGTGCTTTTTTTTGCCCTGCAACATCTTCCTTTGGATCGCCCCTTGATATCGGATTTTGACGATCCATATATCGGCTATGGACGATACACACCTGATTGAGACCGAACTGGACGATGCGCTGAAGGCGCTTTCCCATCCCGTGCGCCGCCAGATCCTGCAATGGCTGCGTGAGCCGGAAAAGCATTTCTGCTCCCAGGCCCATCCTTTGGAAATGGGCATCTGCGCCGGTCAGTTCGAGCGCTGCGGTCTTTCGCAGTCCACGGTATCGGCCCATCTTGCCAGCCTCTCCAAGGCTGGACTGATTACCTCCCATAAGGTCGGACAGTGGATTTTCTACAAGCGCGACGAAGACGCTATCGCTGCGTTTGTGTCGCGGCTGTCCGCCCGACTCTGATTTCCCGTGAATACCCCAGGAAGGACCTCCTCAATGCCTAATCTTTTCGACCCCTTGCAGGTCGGCGACATCGCCGTTGCCAATCGCATCGCCATGGCGCCTTTGACCCGCAATCGCTCGCCGAACGCGGTTCCGAAGTCAATCACCGCCACCTATTATCAGCAGCGCGCCACCGCCGGCCTGCTGGTGACCGAGGGCACCGCGATCTCGCATCAGGCTCAGGGCTATGCCGATGTGCCCGGCCTCTACACGCCGGAAGCCCTGGAAGGCTGGAAGGCCGTCACCAAGGCCGTGCATGATGCCGGCGGCAAGATCGTTACCCAGCTCTGGCATGTCGGGCGTATCTCGCATACTTCGCTGCAGCCGAATGGTGGCAAGCCGGTCGCACCCTCGGCCATCACCGCAAAGGGCAAGACCTATGTCATCAACCCCGACGGCAACGGCGGCTTCGTCGAAACCTCCGAGCCTCGCGCCCTCGAGCTTTCGGAAATTCCCGGCCTGATCGAGGATTACCGCAAGGCGGCCCGCGCCGCCATCGATGCAGGCTTTGACGGCGTCGAGATCCACGCGGCCAACGGCTACCTGCTGGAACAGTTCATGCGCTCCTCCAGCAACCAGCGCAGCGATGCCTATGGCGGCTCGATCGAAAACCGCATCCGCCTGACGGTGGAAGTGGCGGAAGCCATTTCCCGCGAAATCGGCGGCGGTCGCACCGGTATCCGGCTTTCGCCTGTTACCCCGGCCAATGACGTGTCGGACCCGGATCCGCAGCCGGTCTATAACGCGCTGGTGGAAAAGCTTGCGCCGCTTGGCCTTGCCTTCATCCACGTCATCGAAGGCGCCACCGGCGGCCCGCGCGATTTCAGCCAGGGCGACAAGCCCTTCGATTGGTCTGCCTTCAAGAGCGCCTATCGTAATGCCGGTGGCCAGGCCGTATGGATCGCCAACAATGGCTATGACCGGCAGATGGCCATGGATACCATTGCCTCAGGCAAGGCCGACATGGTCGCCTTCGGCAAGCCTTTCATTGCCAATCCGGACCTGGTGCGCCGCCTGAAGGAAGACGCGCCCCTCAACCAGCCCGACCAGAGCACTTTCTATGGCGGCGGTGAAAAGGGGTATATCGACTACCCAACCCTCGACGCCTGATTAGAAATAGACTTCGAACCCCGCCTGCTCGTGAACTGCCCCCCGAAGGTTGGACACCCAACTTCGGGGGGCGCAGTTCACTCAGCGGGGTTCTTTTTTGGCTTTCACCCCGCTGCGACTGGTGACGCCATAGCGGGCTGTGAAGCCTCCACGACAGCAAGGCAGCCAAGGCTCCTCAACGTCGCCGCTACCGCCTCATCGAGCGCTGTCTGCGGCTCCTCGCCCAGCACCTCCAACAAGCGGCTGTTGTCGAGCAGGATCTCCTCGCGCCAGAGATAGCGCATCTCCAGGAGCTCGCGAAACACAGGCACGACCGGCGACAACATCGGCACCATCCACCAGGGAAAGCGCTTGAACGGTAGCCGGTCATTGCCGACCGCCCGTCGAATTGCCTGTGCCATGCCATAGCCGTCAGGATCGACATGACCGCGCATGTGGAAGCGGGCGAAGGCGGGCAGATCCTGCGCCCGCTCCAGCAGACGGACGAAGGTCTCGGCCATGTCAGGCAGATAGGTCCAGCTATGGGCGCGCCCCGGACGGCCGGGAAGACTGACGCTTTTCACCGGCTTGCCCGGCTTGATAAGCCCCTGCGCAAACCAGCTGTTGCCGGCACCGGGGCCAAAGAAATCACCGGCCCGTACCAGAATGACCGCCACGCCCTCTCCCGCCGCCTGCTCCAGCCGCTGTTCCAACGCTACCCGGATCCGACCCTTGACCGTCTGCGGGTTCTGCGGGCTGGTCTCGCCAAGCAGCGGAAAAGCATTGGGGCCGTAGTTGTAGATCGTGCCGGGCATCAGGATGCGGGCGCCACTGGCCTGCGCGGCAGCAACGGTGTTGTCGATCATCGGCAGAACCAGCTTTGCCCAATTGCGATAACCGGGCGGATTGACCCCATGGAAGATGACAGAGGCGCCGCTGGCGGCCGACACCACATCGGCGCGGTTCATCGCATCGCCCACGACCCATTCCGCAACCGCCTTGGAACCGCCACTCGATTTTCCATGAACCGTCCCCGCAGCTCGGTGCATGGCTCGCACGTGATAGCCTCGAGCGGACAGGGCGCGGGCAACGGCCCCGCCAATGCCGCCGGTTGCGCCCAGGACTAAAGCGATCGGCCGCCTGTCTTGCGGCACGCTGCCGTCGATCCCCGTCTCCCTGCCAAAAATCTTCTGCTCGGCCATTCCTGATCTCCATCGCTTCTTGTCGATGACCAAGTATCCACCAACGATCCTCCATTCGAAATTGTATATTTCTTTATCGATGCTATACAAAAAACCATGAAACCAGATCAGTTGAGTTGGGACCTCTACCGCAGTTTGCTCGCCGTGATCACGGAGGGCTCGCTATCTGCTGCCGCGCGCAGCCTTGGCCTTACCCAGCCGACGGTCGGCCGGCATATCGAGTTGTTGGAACAGGCTTTCGGCACGCCGCTGTTTCTGCGCAGCCAGCGTGGTCTCACACCAACCGATACCGCCCTGGCCATGCGCTCGCACGCCGCCTTGATGGCGGCGACCAGCACGTCGTTGGCAAGGATTGCCGCTGGCGGAAGCGAGAGTGGGCAGGAGAGCGACATCAAAGGCCCGGTGCGCCTTAGCGCCAGCGAAGTCATCTCCATCGAGGTGCTGCCGCAAATCCTGGCGCCCCTGCAGGAGCGGTTTTCGGGACTTGAGATCGAGTTGTCTGCCAGCGACACTGTCGAGGATCTGCTGCAACGGGAAGTGGATATTGCCGTGCGCATGGTGGCGCCGACCCAACTTGCTTTGCTCAGCCAACGGATCGGCGCGATCGGTATCGGGTTCTTCGCCCATGCCAGCTACCTCGAGCGGCATGGGACGCCCGAAAACCTTAGCGACCTCGCCCAGCACCGACTGATCGGCTTTGACCGACATCTGGCCTATGTGCGCGTGGTCCTGAAAAGCAGACCGGAGCTGGAGGCCCTGCATTTCGGCTTTCGCACGGATAGCAATCTGGCGCAATTTGCCGCAATCCGCGCTGGTCTCGGCATCGGCCTCTGCCAAGGAGGCCTCGGCAGGCGACACGCGGAACTGGTCGAGGTACTGCCCGGCAGCCTCGACATCGCGCTTGATACCTATGTCGTCATGCACGAGGATCTGAAACTCAGCCGCCGCTACCGTACCGTCTTCGACGCCGTTGTTACGGGGCTGAAGACCTATATAGCTCGGTAAAGCCGAAAGGCGCGATCAGCCCTGGCTCGAGCTCGTGTAATGATCGAGAATTTCCACTTCGGGATGGTCGTTGCCATTGCTCATTTCGGCACGCCATTTGCCATCGGCGTCCTGATAAACGATCCGAACCGGCTCATCGGCCTGGGCAATTTCCTTCATCACGATTCGCGCTGCTTCCAGCGCCTGGTCATGACTGTCGAACCGTTCCGAGTAGGCGCCATCCAATCGATAGGCCCAGCCTTCGTCATGCGGTACGATTTCATAAGTCACTTTCGCCATGTTTTGTTTTCTCCCTATCCACGACATTGCCAATCAACAGCTGCGCATGCGAAATTCCGCCTCGTCGCGCTGCACAACTATCGCACCTTAAAGACGGAACTGCAAATTGCATCAGCACGTTGAAGATGCAACAGAGGGGGCGAAAGCGAACGCGGCCGAATCGCCCATTCGCGACATCATCGCGTTTTTGGCGGGATGGATTGGCCGATACGCGGCAGTTCGCATTGCCAGTGCATGTCAGAGTTTCTTTTGAAGCCCTGAGGGGCACCGGTTGCTTTTTTATGCATTTCTGGATGGGAAGCCGGCTCCCACTGTCCCTGGAAATGCTCGAGTAAAGGATAAGATCACGTGACTGTTCTCTCTCGGGAAAAGACCCTGCTTCTGCCCATCGTGATTGCGGTGGCCGTGTTCTTTCTCGAGCATGCGGTCATGGAGGCAGGCTCCATTGCCAGCCTCGCGGCGGCTGCGGTGCTGGTCGGCGCTATCCTTGTGGCCTCGATCCGCGTTGCCCATCATGCCGAAACGCTCGCCCAGCGGGTCGGCGATCCCTATGGCACGATGATCCTGACGCTGTCGGCCGTTGCCGTCGAAGTGCTGATCCTGGCGATCATGATGCAGGGCGAAAGCTCGCCGACGCTGGTGCGCGACACGATCTATTCCGCTGTGATGCTGGACATTAACGGCATTCTTGGCCTTGCCGCCCTGCTTGGCGGCCTCAAGCACGGTGAACAGCCCTACAACGACGATAGCGGCAAGACCTATGGCGTGATGATCCTGACCGCCATGGGTATCTCCATGATCGTGCCGGAATTCGTGCCCCATGCAAAATGGAGCTACTATTCCGCCTTTACCATCTTCGCCATGCTGGCGCTTTATGCGCTGTTCCTGCGCATGCAGGTTGGTCGCCACAGCTATTTCTTCAGCTACAGCTATCCGCGCCGGGTCGCGACCCGGGCATCGAAGACCGCGGCGGCTCACGGGAAAGCCCCAGGCGATGTCGCTGCAGAAAGCCATGAAGCCGAGGAAGAGCATTCAGACGAAAAAGGCAGTATCTCCACCTCCATCGGGGTCATCCTGTTCGGCGTCGTTCTTATCGGCATTCTCGCCGAATTCATGTCAGCACTGATGACCGAGGGCCTTCATGATACCGGCGCGCCGCCGATGATGATGGCGATCGTCGTTGCCGCCATTTCCGCGGCGCCTGAAATCATGACAGCGCTGAAGGCGGCGCTGCGCAACCGCATGCAGGCGACCGTCAACATTGCCATGGGCGCTTCGCTGTCCACAGTCATCCTGACGGTTCCGGTCATGGAGGCGATAGCGCTTTATACCGGCCAGCCCTTCACTATGGCGATGACGCCGGTGCAGACGGTGATGATCTTCGTCACCCTGATTGCAGCGGCGATCAACCTCAACGACGGCGAGACCAATGCCATCGAGGGCATGACCCATTTCATCCTTTTTGCCACTTTCATCATGCTCTCGGCTCTGGGACTTTGATCCCCGAAGAGACAACCGAAGGGCGGTCACATCATTTTGATCCCGGAACCTTTCCGGGAGACACCCGTTGCGGACATGTGATTGGACGTCGTTCCAATTCGCCGCATTGTCACCACGATGAAGGGCAAGAACCCACCTGCTGGGCAGGACGTAAACCGGGAGCCGGGACCGTGAAAAGATTGGATGTCCTAGACGGAATGCGGGGATACTTCCTCGTTTTCATGATGTTGAACCACCTGGTCTTCGCGGGCGGTTATCTGCTTGTTGAGGTCAACCACCGCAATCTAACCTTCGTTGAAGACGCGCAAGGCTTCGTGTTCATGTCTGGCCTGCTGGTCGGCATGGTCTATGGCCGCAAGATGCTGAAAGCCGGCTATGAAGCCGGTCGCGAGCGCATCTGGGCCAGAGCCATCGAACTCTATCGCTATGCCATGGGCATTATCCTGGCCGTGCTCGCCGCGCGCCTGCTGATGCCTGGTGCTGCTGTCATCTGGCGCGACTGGCTGGGCGATATTTCGCTGAGCGATCCGCTGCGCCTCGGTTCGATTGCCACCTTCCTCTATCAGCCGACCTATATGGATATTCTGCCGCAATACATCATCTACATGGTGTTTGCGCCTGCTCTGATCTGGCTCTGCATCACCGGTCGCTGGGCAACCGTCGCCATCGGCTCGCTCGTTGTCTGGATGGCTGGCCAGCTTGGCCTGCACCGCCTGATCACCTACCCGCTCGACGGCTGGCTGAGCGCTGCCGAGAAGGAAGGCATCCGCGCCAGCTTCAACCTGCTCGGCTGGCAGATCGTGTTTTTCGGCGGCCTGATCGCCGGTAGCCTGACCGCGACCCGCAACATTGAATGGAGCAAGGTCTTCAGCCCGGAAAAGACGCTGATCCCAAAGACCGCGCTTGCAATCCTGCTGTTCTTCATGCCGCTGCGGATCATGACCGCGCATGGTTTGATGCCAGATTTCGTGCTGCAGAAATTCAGCATGATGGAAGTGCGCGCCGATTTCGGCCCGGTCTATCTCTTGAATTTTGCCGCCATGGCAAGCCTGGTTGCCTGGCTGCTGATTGCTGGTCCGAAGCATGATAGCGCTTTCGTGCGCAAAACAGCCCATGCTGTCAACAGCGTCTTCAGCCTCAGCTTTCTACAGCTGCTCGGCCGCCATTCGCTGCATGTCTATATCTGGCATGTGCTGATCGTGTTTGCCGTCCGCTATATCGACGGGCGGGTCGGCCCGTTCTCGGAATTGACCAAGACAGCAATCGCCGTCTTCTGTGTCTCGCTACTGGCCCTGCCCGCGCTCTACCGCGAACGCGACATCCACTTCGCACCTGCGCCAGAGCCTAAGCCCGTTCCGGTTCCGGCAGCCAGTGCGGCGGCTGGCGCCAAGCAGATGCGCAACGCTTGAAGCACTCATTTCCAGGAACCCTGTGAAGCGGCTTTCAGTCTGTCACCGCGTTAAACCAGAGCGAATGTCCAAACGAAAAGGGCGGGATGGTCAACCATCCGCCCTTTTCTCTGTCTTGATGGAGGTGCTGCTTACTTGCAGGCAGCGCAGAAGCGCTGGATGCGCTTGCAGGCCTCTTCCAGCAGGGTCTCCGAGGTGGCGTAGGAGATGCGGAAATTGGGGCCAAGGCCGAAGGCCGAACCGTGCACGACCGCAACGCCTTCAGTTTCCAGCAGTTCGGTGACGAAGTCTTCGTCCGTCTCCAGAACCTTGCCCGAGGGCGCAGTCTTGCCCATCAGGCCGGCGCAGGACGGATAGACGTAGAAGGCACCTTCCGGCGACGGGCAGGAGATGCCCTTGGCCTGGTTGAGCATCGACACAACGAGGTCGCGACGACCTTCGAAGATCTTCTTGTTCTCGGGGATGAAGTCCTGGGTGCCGTTCAGGGCTTCCACGGCCGCCCACTGGGCGATCGAGCAAGCACCAGAGGTCTGCTGGCCCTGGATCATGTCCATCGCCTTGATCAGCGACAGCGGGCCGGCAGCATAACCGATACGCCAGCCGGTCATGGCATAGGCCTTGGAGACGCCGTTCATGGTCAGCGTGCGGTCATAGAGCTTCGGCTCCACTTCCACAGGCGTAGCGAATTTGAAATCGCCATAGACCAGGTGCTCGTACATGTCGTCGGTCAGCACCCAGACCTGCTCATGGCGCAGCAGCACGTCGGTCAGCGCCTTCAGCTCGTCGTGAGTATAGGCAGCGCCCGAGGGGTTGGACGGCGAGTTGAAGATGAACCACTTGGTCTTGGGCGTGATCACCTTTTCAAGATCGGCAGCCGTCAGCTTGAAATTGTTTTCCTGCGTCGTGGCCACGAAGACAGGAGTACCGCCGCACAGCGATACCATTTCCGGATAGGAAACCCAGTAAGGCGTGGGGATGACGACCTCATCGCCCGCATTCAGCGTTGCCATGAAGGCGTTGAACAGGATCTGCTTGCCACCGGTGCCGACAATCGTCTGCTCCGGCTTATAGTCCAGATTGTTCTCGCGCTTGAACTTGTCGGCAATCGCCTTGCGCAGTTCCGGAATGCCCGAAACTGGGGTGTACTTGGTCTCGCCGCGATGGATCGCGTCGACGGCGGCCTTCTTGATATTGTCGGGCGTGTCGAAATCCGGCTCACCGGCGCCAAGGCCAATAACGTCACGGCCTTTCGCTTTCAGTTCACGGGCTTTCTGCGCCACGGCAATGGTGGCGGAAGGCTTAACACGGGAAAGGGCGTCGGCAAGAAAAGCCATGAAAATATCCTGAAGCTGTTGAACGTTTGCAAACCTTGGTTTGCCCAAGGCTTCAGGTTACAGCTGTATGACAACTATGCCCCCCGGTTTCAAGCGGAAAGGCTTGAGGCGGGCGCTTTTCTTGTCACGGTGACACGGGAGTGAAAATCCGTGATCCCGGCATGGGAAATCGGTCGAGACATCCGCCGCGCAGGGGCCTTTGGAGCGCCGTTAACCGGTCGCGACCACCAAATATTAACGCGCCACAATATCGCCTTATTTTTTGCAGTGCAGTGCCACAATCTGGTCCCTTTGCGGTCTATTTCCACCGGCTTTTATCCTCCTGCGGTTGGGCAGAAGGAAGCGGCACCATGAGACGGATCAGGACGGAAGAAACACCTTCCCAAAACTGGAATTTTGCACGCAAGACGCTGGTTGCGGCTTGGTTTGCGGTGTCCGCTTTGACCGTGTCGGCAGGCCTCACCGGCGCTGCTGCGGCGAGCGAGACGCACGGCGCCTCGGTCGGTCCGACAATCTCGTCCCGGGCAACGCCCTCTGCAACATCCGCCCTGGCGCCAGAAGATACGGTCGACGATATCGAGACCGGCAGCATCGCTCTCCCCATCACCCAGTCCGGCGTGCTGACGACCACCGTCGCCCGCAGCAGCGGTGTCGATAAGGCCGTTGCCGGCTCCGTCGCGTCGGTTCATGTGCCGGCCTATCTGTCTGTCCTTGCCGACCGGCGCGTTCTGGCCATGCTCTGCCTGTTCGGCCTGCTGATCGTCTGGATCAACCGTACGCCGCCAAAGAACAACCGGGACCTCTGACCAAGCCCTTCGGCACCACTTCCTGGTTGCCGTTTGGGAGCCGGCCTGATAGACGCGGCTTTTTTAAAGATCGTCGCCCGCCTTGACGGGATCAGGATGTCCAGTGACCCGCATTCAAGCCAATCTCCTCCTGCTTCTCGCCGCAGCCATTTGGGGCGGAGGCTTCGTGGCGCAATCGACGGCCATGGATCATCTGGAGGCAAACTGGTTCAATGCTCTGCGCTTCGGGATTGCCGCCATCGTGCTCGCTCCCTTCGCCCTGATCGAAGCCAAGCGCTCCCCCACACCTTTATCCTCCCGTGACATCAAAAATTTCATCATCATCGGCGTGTTGCTGTTTGCCGCCCAGACCGCCCAGCAATTCGGCCTGAAGACCACGACCGTCACCAATGCCAGCTTCCTCACCGGGCTCTACGTCGTGATCGTGCCGGTCATGGCCGTGCTCTTCCTGAAACAACGGCCGCACTGGATCATCTGGCCGGCCGCTCTCACCGCCCTCATCGGGATATTCCTGCTTAGCGGCGGCAGCATCAGTGCGCTCAGTGTCGGTGATGGGCTGACCATTGTTTGCGCCGGCTTCTTCGCGGTGCAGATCCTGCTCACCGGCCGGATCATCCAGGGCCTGTCGCGGCCTCTGGCGCTCGCCGGCATCCAGTTTGCCGTGACGGCGCTGCTCTGCACGCTTGCCGCTGCCCTTCTGGAGCCGATCACCCTTGCCAATATAGAGAACTCGCTGACCCAGATCCTCTATGGCGGGTTGTTGTCGAGCGGGCTGGCCTTCAGCCTGCAAATCATCGGCCAGCGCTATACATCCTCTTCGCAGGCGGCAATTTTCATGTCCTCGGAAGCACTGTTCGGCGCGCTGCTGGGCGCACTCATCCTGCACGAGTCCCTGCCGCCATCTGGCTATTTCGGCTGCGCACTGATGTTTCTGGCCATGCTGGCGGTCGAGCTCGTGCCGGAATGGGGCAAAAGTCGGGCCCTTGACTCATAATTTTTAAGGCACGGATTATTTTGCCTGCTTGAAAAACTTTACCGCCGCAACCCGCATATCGCGGGAGATTTGTATCGCCCGCAATGCATTTTCTGACCATTTTTAGCGAAAATAATACAGAAATGACCCGCAAAGGCACGAACCGGCTCGCCCTGATCCAGGTCAGATCATAGATTCGTAAAAAAACTTTTGCTTGCCAATTCCCTGCAAACCAAGCACTCTTTGGGGGTTCGGGCAATTTAAAGGCGCGGAAAGATCTAAATTTCGACTGGCACCGGAGACGCAGAAGTTCCGGGCATCCACAAGGGGATACGACATCTGTCGGTCTACGGTACGACAGAAATCGATCATAGCAGGTGGCTGCGGTAACAGGGACCTTTCCTCACAATTTAAGATTGCTCGACAAGACCCACGCCTAAATCAAGGTGGGGAGTGAGCATAGCTGTCCGCCGATCCCGGACAGAGACAAAAGGACCTGACGCATGGCCGAAACTGGCATTGTAAAATTCTTCAACAACGACAAAGGCTTCGGCTTCATCAAGCCGGACAATGGTGGTGCGGATATCTTCGTCCACATCTCCGCCGTACAGGCTTCCGGCCTCAACGGTTTGAGTGAAAATCAGAAAGTAAGCTTCGATACGGAACCGGACCGCCGCGGCAAAGGACCCAAGGCCGTCAATCTGCAGATCGCAGGCTGATTACCTCGTTCACGTTTTTCATTTCGCCCAGCGGCCCGGCAAGTCTTGCCGGGTTTTTTTCGTCTTAACCCACAGCGCCTTGCGCCATATATGGCGGACAAACATCGATTCCGATTTAAGGAATTATGCAGTAGCCCAAACGGCGATATCACAGCCCCTTGAGATACGGATTGGTGCGGCGCTCGTCGCCAATGCGGCTGCCGGGACCGTGACCGCAGATGAAGCCGACATCGTCGCCGAGCGGCAGCACCTTGTCGCGGATCGAATCCAGCAATTGCTGATGATTGCCGCCGGCCAGATCGGTGCGGCCGATGGAGCCGTTGAACAGCACATCGCCGAGATGGGCAAAATTCTGGGCCCGGTTAAAGAAAACCACATGGCCAGGCGCATGGCCGGGGCAATGCAGCACTTCGAATTGGTGACCGCCGAACCCAACAACATCGCCCTCTTCCAAGAAGCGGTCGGGCGTGACGTTGCGCAGTTTCATCGGCATGTTGAAGCGGGCGCCCTGCCCCTCCAGCGCATCGAGCAACGGCTTGTCATCGCGATGCGGCCCGATGATCTGGATCGACAAGGCGTCCTTAAGGTCTTCGGCACCGCCGGCATGGTCGAGATGGCCATGGGTCAGCCAGATCTCCTTCAGGGTGATGCCGTTGTCGCGCACCATCTGGAGGATCTGATCGACATCACCGCCGGGATCGACAATGACCCCTTCCTTGGTTTCGCTATCGAAAAACACGGTGCAATTTTGCTGGAAGGGCGTAACGGGAATGATCCCGGCCTGAAGCTGTCCCATAATCACCTCTGGCGCATCGCTACGGACGCGCAAAACCGACAAAAGAAATGCGGCAAGGGTGCCGCGCTAGATGTGATATAGTCAGGTCCGGGAAAAGCGGAAAGAGATTTCGACCAAGAATATCGAATCTGGAAAACAACCGGGAACGAGGCTCAGCGTTCGGAGAGCATCGTCTGCGCGTCGGCCGAATGCATGTTCGGCATCATCACGTTGCCGACCAACAAAGCAGCCACGGCGATTTTCAGCGTGAACACCAGAATCATCACAGGCTTCAGCGTGTTTTCCACTGCTTGACCGACGCCCTCATCGGCGGAAAAATCCGGTGCCGCTTGCGAAACGAGCTTAGATGACATGGCCGTCCGTCCCTTAATGTCTGCTGAACCGTCAGTCGCGAAACGCAAAAGGCCGGTCTGTTGCCCTCATAAAGCCGCGAGCGGCGTTTTGGTTGCATGATCCCGTCAATATTTCTTCAAGCGGGATCGAAGCTTGTCAGCCATCTTGGGAAAACAGGCTTTTTTGATGGCCTTTTCAACGCGCCCGTCATAGTTTTGCAACGCATTCGACACAGGCACCGCGATTGGTGGGCGTCTGTGTCGAAAACAACACATTTCGACAGAGTTTGCCTAAGAAAAATCGGACCCGGCTTTCGGGAATAGGCAAACGAAAACAATGAAATACATGGTCTTCCGGGCTTGATCGCAACCGGAGAGGCCCTGGAACGGCAGAGCAAGGAATTGAACAACGTGCAGAAAACGTCAGCGGCGAGAACGGCGAAGAAACAGCTGCCGGACCTGCCAAAGATCGACGACAAGAGTATCGATTTCGACACGATAGAGGCCTTTTTCTTCGCCTATCGCGATTTCATTTCCGATCCGGACGAGATTCTGGCGAAGATCGGTTACGGCCGCGCCCATCATCGAGTCGTGCATTTCGTCAGCCGGCAGCCCGGCATGACCGTTGCCGATCTCCTCGCCATCCTGCGCATCACCAAGCAGAGCCTGGCGCGGGTGCTCAAGGATCTGATCGATGAAGGCTATATCCGCCAGATGACCGGACCGGCCGACCGGCGCCAGCGGCGGCTCTATCCGACGCTGTCGGGACGTGAACTGGCGCTGGCCCTGTCCGATCCGCAATCGCGCCGCATTGCTCGAGCCTTCGAAGGGTTGTCGGGCGACCAGAAACAGGCGGTCCGCATCTTTCTCTCTGCCATGCGCAGCGAGAATGGTCCAACCGCTCCATCAGACGAGGAGACGTGAGCAGCATGAAGCGTGTTGACCTGACCGATGACGCCCCGCATCTCCTTGTCGTTGACGACGATACGCGTATCCGCGACCTGCTGCATCGCTATCTGACCGAACAGGGCTTTCGCGTCACCGTCGCCGCAGAAGCGCAGGAGGCAAGGCGCAAGCTCAATGGCCTCGCCTATGACCTGCTGATTGTCGACGTGATGATGCCGGGCGAAAGCGGCCTGTCGCTGACGAAATCGCTGAGCGACGAGATTACCGCACCGATCATTCTCCTGACCGCCCGGGCCGAGGCCGATTCGCGCATTGCCGGTCTTGAGGCCGGCGCAGACGACTATCTCGCAAAACCCTTCGATCCGCGCGAACTGGTGTTGCGGATCAACAATATCCTTCGCCGCAACAGCAGCACGGATGCTCCGAAGATCGAGCAGGTCATGTTCGGGCCTTACACCTTCTCCATTCTGCGCAAGGAGTTGAAGAAGGGGCCGGAGATTATCCATCTCACCGACCGGGAACAGGATATCATGCTGTTGTTTGCCAACCGGGCCGGCGAGACCATCCCGCGCCACGAACTGGTTGGTGAGGATACCGATGTCGGCGAGCGAACCATCGACGTGCAGATCAACCGCCTGCGGCGTAAGATCGAGGACGATCCGGCCAATCCGGTTTGGTTGCAGACGGTGCGCGGTATCGGCTATCGGCTCAGCCGCGATTGATCGAGCGCGACGAGACAGCAGGGCAAAGCAGTGGAAACGACGATGACGCTCAGGCAGGCCCTCGGCCGGTTGAAGTACCGGCGCATATCATGGATCGACCTGCGCTGGTTCAGCCGCTGGCTGCGCCGGCAGTTTCCGACTGGCCTGTTTGCCCGTGCGCTGCTGATCATCATCCTGCCGATCCTGATCCTGCAGACCGTGCTTCTGTTCGTGTTCATGGAGCGCCATTGGCAGATGGTGACGCAGCGGCTGTCGGCCGCCGTAACCCGCGACATCGCCGTGGTTATCGACCTGCTGGATACCTATCCGCAGGACGAGGCCCGCACCCTGAAGATGGCAACCACCAAGCTTGGCCTGACCGCAACCTTGGAAAAGAACGGCGAACTGCCGGCCCCGCGCCCCAAGCCGTTCTTCTCCATTCTCGACCAGCTTCTCAGCGACGAGTTGCGCACCCAGATCAAGCGACCGTTCTGGATCGACACGGTCGGGGATTCGCCACTGATCGAGATCCGCATTCAGCTGGACGGTGGCAAGGTTTTGCGGATCTTTGCCAAGCGTAATCAGGCCTATGCGTCCAATACCCATATCTTCCTGTTGTGGATGTTCGGGACCTCGCTGGTGCTGATCATCATCGCCACGCTGTTCCTGCGCGGCCAGATCCGGCCGATCCTGTCGCTGGCCGAGGCGGCGGAAAGTTTCGGCAAGGGCCAGAAGCCGCAGAAGGAATTCAGCCCGCGCGGCGCCGACGAAATCCGCCGTGCTGGCCTTGCCTTCATCCTGATGCGCGAGCGCATCGAGCGGCAGATGGAACAGCGTACCGCCATGCTGGCCGGCGTCAGCCACGACCTGCGCACCATCCTCACCCGCTTCAAGCTGCAATTGGCGCTGGCTGGTGACAATCCAGATCTCGAGCCTCTGAACGAGGATGTCGAGGCGATGCAGTCGATGCTGGAAGGCTATATGGCCTTTGCCAAGGGAGAGGCGGAAGAGAATGTCGCGCCCTTCAGCCTCAAGGAGATGCTGGAAAAGATCTCCTCCGACTACCGGCTGCATGGCAAGGGTTTCAGCTATATGCTCGAGGGCGACGAGCAGATCAAGGTCAGGCCCAACGCCTTCTGGCGGCTGGTCGGCAATCTCGCTGTCAACGGCCGCCGCTATGCCAATACCATGCATGTCGAGGCCCGCCACGGATCGAAATGGCTGACCATCGTCTTCGATGACGACGGCCCAGGCATTCCGCCGGAAAGCCGCGACGACGTCTTCAAGCCCTTCTTCCGGCTCGACGAAGCCCGCAACCAGGACGCATCAGGCACCGGTCTCGGCCTCGCCATCGCCCGCGACATCGCCCGCAGCCATGGCGGCAATGTCACGCTTGGCGATAGTCCCTTAGGCGGCCTGCGCGCCACGATCCGCATTCCGGTGTGAGATTCTTAGAGGCTGTCAGGTTCAGATTGAACCAAAGTACACGACGCAAAAATTTATGGGCTTCGGCCCCCTCATCCCCCTGCCGGGGACTTCTCCCCGCTGGGGAGAAGAGACCAAGACGTCGGTACCGAGCCCAACTCTATCGCCGATGACAAAGGGCTCTACTGAATTTTGCAACGCCGAGTATAGGCAAGGCGCCCCGGCAAGTCTCTTCTCCCCAGCGGGGAGAAGGTGGCGGCAGCCGGATGAGGGGGCGGTAGAGCCGCAAGAACGCGGTTAGCCTACTTTGAGATCGCAGCAGACAGACTATCTGTTCTATTGTTTTCGTTGTCTTTTCGGGAAACCGACTTCCACTTTTCCTCTGGCAAACTTCACATCATCCGCTTGCCGTTGGGCACGCCGCGTTCGACGCTGGCCAGCACGATCGCACCGTTCTCGTCCTCGAAGCCGAGTGTCAGCACTTCGGATCGAACCGGGCCGATCTGGCGCGGCGGAAAATTGACGACGCCGAGAACCTTGCGTCCAACCAGGGTCTCCGGCGTATAATGCACAGTGATCTGCGCCGAGGATCGCTTGATGCCGATCTCGGGGCCGAAGTCGATCTTGAGCTTGTAAGCCGGCTTGCGCGCTTCAGGAGAAGCTTCGGCCTCGATGATCGTGCCCACCCGGATATCCACCTTCTCGAAATCGCCATAGACGATCTCGGGCGACACCTTGTCGGCTCCGCTCACGAGGCAAGCTCCTCGGCCCGGCGCTTGGCAGCGGCGACAGCGGTATCGAACAATGGCTGCATGCCGTCCTCGGCCATCAGCACGGAGAGCGCCGCCGCTGTCGTGCCGCCCGGCGAGGTCACGTTCTTGCGCAGGGTAGCGGGATCGTCCGGGGACTGGTGCAACATTTCACCAGCCCCCGCGACGGTTTCCCGCGCGAGCCGCATGGCGAGGTCCGCCGGCAGACCGGCTTTGCGGCCTGCCTCAGCCATGCACTCGACGAGATAGAAAACATAGGCGGGACCGCTGCCGGAGACCGCCGTCACCGCATCGATATCGCCTTCGCTGGCCACCCATTCCACCGGACCGGAAACCGCAAGAAGCGCATGCACCCGCCCGCGCTGGTCAGCGCTGACCTTTGCATTGGCGTAGGCGCCGGTCACTCCGCGCCCGACCATGGCGGGCGTATTGGGCATGGCGCGCACCATGGCCGCATCCCCCAAATGGGTGGACATGAAAGACAAGGTCTTGCCGGCTGCGACAGAGACCACCACGGTCCCCTCGCCGACGACGGATTTGAGCGGCGGAAGCACGGCTTCCATCACCTGCGGCTTGACCGCGAGAAACAGCAGACCCGCCTCGATATCATCAGGCGCCTGGGCCACATGCCGCACGCCTGCCTCGGCAAAGCGGGCCTTGGCGGCATCGCTGGCGCCGGGATCAATCACCAGCATGCCTGCGGGGTCGATGCCATTCTTCAGCCAGCCAGAGAGCATTGCGCCGCCCATATTGCCGGCGCCGACAAGCACGATCTCAGCCTTGCGTCCCTTCGCCATGGCTCAGCACTCGCCAACCGTGGTGAACAGCACGGCATCCATGGCCGCCTTGGCGTCGAGCCCCGACCAGACCACGAACTGGAAGGCCTGGAAATAGGTCTCGCAAGCCTCGACCGCACTCGACAGCAGCACTTCGACTTGCTGGTTGGTCGGCTCGGCACCGCCGGCCAGCAGCAGCGACTGGCGGAAGATCACCACGTCTTCCTGGCGCCACAGGTCGAAATGACCCATCAGCACCTGGCCGTTGATATGGGATAGCAGCCTGATCACTTCGTTGACTCGGGGTTCAGGCACGCGGATATCGAAGGCACAAGCCAGATGCAGAGCTTCGCATTCTTCCATCCAGGAGAACGAGACGTGATAGGCCGCCCAGCGACCGTCCACGGTCAGGGCGATTTCATCCTCGCCGGATCGTTCGAAGGACCAGTCGTTGTTGGAAGCCACATACTCGATCATATCGACCGGATTGGACTGACGTTCAAATTCAAATTCCATAAGGCTCATGCCGCACCTTCTAAACCGGGAATGACCTGTGACGACGACAACGGGATATCATCGACAAACCACAACGCACTGACCGGAAACACGCTTCGAATGACACCCGACACCCCCCAGAATGCCTAGGGCACCCTGCCCGAAACTGGTCGGGTCGTTTCGAATCATCATTTAAAATCAGTGTATAGCGGGCGGAGTCCCAAACCAGCCCCTCCAGCCTACTTTCGGCGCCGTCACTGTGGACAGCGGTCACGTCGGATGCGTTATCCCAAGGCTTAACTGACTCATGGAATTGCCTTTTTCGAAACAATCCACATGTGGAAAAAAATCGTAACCTTCCGTTAAGCATGACGTCTGCGGGCCACGAAAATCGTAAGTGGAACCGCACGAAAAACGGCCGCGCTTGCGCGCAGCCGTCAATCACCGTGATTATTGATTTGCAAGCGAATCTACGGCTAAGAGAGGCTTTACCTCACCCTGCCGTAGCTGAACCCTGGCGGGTTATGCTTCCGGCTGCACGCCGGCAACCGGCGCTGTTCCGGCCTGGCGCTCGAGGGCATCGATGCGGGCCTTTAGCGCCTCGTTTTCTTCAAGCGCCTTCAGCGCCATCTCGCGCACCACGTCGAACTCCTCGCGGCGCACGACGTCGAGGCTGTTCAGCCAACGATCGGCCTGCGCGTGAAAAGCGGCCTCGGCCTCTTTGCGCACGCCTTGGGCGGCGCCGGCGGCATCGGTCATCAACTTGGCGAATTCATCCATGATACGGTTGGTTCCGGTGGTCATGATCCTGTTCCTCAACGCTTCATCATTGGAGCATTTCCGGGGGCAAAACCGGTGCCGACTTTTGGCTCAGAAATGCGTGTGACGCCCGGGTGGGCGCGGCCTAATCAGGAGGTAGGCATTCACCCGCACCGATGCAAGGGAAAACTCGGGAAGGCGCACCCCCGAAACGGCGAAGGCAGTGCCAATAGCCCAGCCGCCGATGCAGCCCAGGTTTACCAACCGTCTGACCACAGAAAAATTTCCGGTTTTGTACAATTTTACCTTAATCCCGTTGGATCAAGAACAAGGATCAGATTCACCTTGACCCTGAGAACAGCGCCCGCCATTTTCCGGTCAAATCGAATGAAAGCATGTCCTTGAACACAGCAGCCAGCCTTTTCGCCATCCTGCCCTACCCGCAGATCGACCCGATCGCGCTCAGCATCGGGCCGCTCGCCATTCGCTGGTATGGACTTGCCTACGTCACCGGCATTCTTCTCGGCTGGTGGCTGGCACGGCGGATGATCGCCAATGTTTCGCTCTGGCCGGGCAATGCCACGCCGATCACCGACAAGCATCTCGACGATTTCCTCGTCTGGGCAGCGGTCGGCATCGTGCTGGGCGGGCGCATCGGCTATATCCTGTTCTACGACCTGCAGCCGGTTCTCGACGATCCAATGCTGGCTGTGCAGATCTGGCGCGGCGGCATGTCCTTCCACGGCGGCCTGACGGGCGCTACGCTGGCGATGATCATCTTTGCCCGCCGCAATGGCCTGCCGGTATGGATGCTGTTCGACCTCGTCGCCTGCGTTGCCCCGATCGGCCTGTTTTTCGGCCGGATCGCCAATTTCATCAATGGCGAACTGTGGGGCCGGGTCAGCGACGTGCCTTGGGCCATGGTGTTTCCGACCGGCGGTCCTTTTACCCGCCACCCGAGCCAGCTTTATGAGGCCGCACTGGAAGGCATCGTGCTGTTTCTCGTGCTGCAGCTTCTCGCCCGTCCGTTCAAGGCGCTGAAAACGCCGGGCACAATCAGCGGCGTCTTCATCTGCGGCTATGCGCTGGCGCGTATCTTTGTTGAATTTTTCCGGGAACCGGACGAGCAGCTTGGGTATCTCGCTGGTGGTTGGTTAACGATGGGCATGCTACTATCTCTACCGATGCTGGCACTCGGACTTTGGGCCGTGTGGCGGGCGCGGCAAGCCGGCCAAGACCGGCCATCGGCAGGAACCAGGGTATGAATCGGGAAACGCTGACCATGACCACCACGCTTGGTGACAAGATCAAGGCGCTGATCCGGATGAACGGTCCCTTGAGCGTCACGGACTACTTTGCCCTTTGCCTGGCCGATCCGGAATTCGGCTATTACAAGACCCGCGAACCTTTCGGCACGTCAGGCGATTTCATCACCGGGCCGGAAATCAGCCAGTTGTTCGGCGAGATGGTCGGCGTCTTCATCGTTCATGCCTGGCAGCGCCATGGCCTGCCAGCGCCGGTGCGGTTGGCAGAAGTCGGTCCCGGCCGCGGCACGATGATGAGCGATATGCTGAGAGTGATCGCCCGGCTTGCGCCGGATCTCTACCGGGACGCCACCGTGCATCTCGTGGAGACCAGCGATCGGTTGCGCGCCGTCCAGCACAAGAGCCTGGAGCCGCATATCGAAAAGATCGCCTGGCATGACAGTTTCGGCGATGTGCCCGAAGGTTTCGTGCTTGTCGTGGCCAATGAATTGTTCGACGCCATCCCGATCCGCCAATTCGTCAAGATCGGCCCGCACTACCGCGAGCGCATGGTCAGCCTCGGGCTGGACGACGAGCTGATCTTCTCGACCGGCGTGGCAACGCTCGATCCGGCGCTTTTGCCGCCGGGCGCCGGCAACCAGCCGGATGGCACGATCTTCGAATTTTCGCCCGCCCGCCGCGCTGTGATGACCGCAATGTGCGAGCGGCTGAAGACAGAAGGCGGCACGGCGCTGATCATCGACTATGGCCACATCTCCACGGGATTTGGCGACACCCTGCAGGCGCTGCGCGCCCATGACTACGATCCGCCGCTGGCCAATCCCGGCATTGCCGACCTGACCAGCCATGTCGATTTCGAGGACCTGGCCCGCACGGCGCTCGCCGCCGGCGTCGAGCCCAGCGGTTGCCTGCGTCAGGGTGATTTCCTGCAAGGCCTCGGCATCAAGGAGCGCGCGGGCATTCTCGGGCGCGGCAAGGACGAGGCCACCCAGATGGAACTGGCCGAAGCCGTCAACCGCCTGGCCGGATCAGGCGCCGGTCGCATGGGCGAGTTGTTCAAGGTCCTCGCCGTCTCCAGCCCCGCCTTGTCGCTCGCCCCCTTCCGGCCACTGCCGCAGGATTGACAGCACGCCCCCACGGTGATCACATCCGCCGGGTTTCGGCCTGGGTGAATCGTGGGCATAGGGTAGCGCCGGAACCGATAGGATGTCGGACACGTTCCTACCGCCGACATAATGCCTGTCGCCGAATTCATGGTAATGCCGGAGCCTTCCGGATCTGCAACGCGAAAGGGGCACCGATGCCGACCTCGTCACCCGATGCGACCCCCAACCGGAGCATGGCCGAAATCCCGGCAACGCTTTCCCCACTCCAGAGCCCCCTGCTCGCTGCTGCCCGTCAAGCAGGTATCCTCCACGGCTATTTCACCCGCATCGGCGGTGTGTCGACCGGCATCTATGCCGGGCTGAATATGGGCCTCGGCTCCGATGACGAGCTGGCGAATGTCCATGAAAACCGCGCAAGGGTTGCCGGCTGGTTCGGCCGCAGCGAAGCCGACCTCCTCACCGTCTACCAGGTCCATTCGCCTGACGTGCTAACGGTAACCGCTCCTTTTGCCGGAGAGCGGCCGAAAGTGGATGCCATGGTCACGGACCGGCCCGGCCTGATCCTCGGCGCGCTTGCCGCAGATTGCGGACCCGTCCTGTTTGCCGATCCGGTCAACCGGGTGATCGGCTCGGCCCATGCCGGCTGGAAGGGCGCATTGACCGGCGTGCTCGAAAACACCATTGAGGCGATGATAGCGCTCGGGGCTAAACGAGACACGATCGTCGCCACGCTGGGTCCGTCGATCAGCTCGAAGGCCTATGAAGTCGGACCCGAATTCGTCGAGCGCTTCCTCGATCATGACATGGCCTACCAGCGGTTCTTCACCCCGTCTGCCAAGCCTGGCCATTCGATGTTCGATCTGCCGGGGCTAACCGTGCAGCGGCTCAACGAAGCCGGCATCAAGGCAGATTCGCTGGGGCTTTGCACCTATGGCGATCCCACGCGCTTCTTCTCCTATCGCCGCAAAACCCATGCTGGCGAACCCGATTATGGCCGCCAGATCTCTGCCATCATGCTGGAAGGGGAAAGCGCATGACCCTGCATTTTTCCGACGCCGAATACGCCGCCCGCCTGGAACGGCTGACCGAAAAGATGCAGGCCGAGAAGCTCGATGCCCTGCTGCTGTTTGCCCAGGAAAGCATGTATTGGCTGACCGGCTACGACACGTTTGGCTACTGCTTCTTCCAGACCCTTGTCGTCAAAGCCGATGGCACGATGACGCTGTTGACCCGCTCGGCGGATCTGCGCCAGGCGCGCCAAACCTCGACCATCGACAATATTCTGGTCTGGGTCGATCGCACCAATGCCGATCCGACCAGTGACCTCAAGGATCTGCTCAACGATCTCGACCTGCTCGGCGCCCGGCTCGGCATCGAATACGACACCCATGGCATGACCGGTCGCATGGCCCGTCTTCTCGACAATCAGTTGCTGAGCTTTGCCGAATTGAGCGATGCCTCCATGCTGGTCAGTGAGCTCAGGCTGATCAAGAGCGCCGAAGAAGTGGCACACATCGAACGGGCAGCAGCCCTTGCCGATGACGCGCTCGATGCCGCGCTGCCGCTGATTGCGGCCGGTGCCAATGAGGCCGCCATTCTCGCGGCCATGCAGGGCGCGGTGCTGGCTGGCGGCGGCGATTATCCCGCCAATGAATTCGTCATCGGCTCTGGCCCGGATGCCCTGCTCTGCCGTTACAAGGCCGGCCGCCGCACCCTGTCGCAAAGTGACCAGCTGACGCTGGAATGGGCCGGTGTTTCCGCCCATTACCACGCCGCGATGATGCGCACGGTGCTGATCGGCGAACCCTCGGCGCGCCACCGCGAGCTCTACACGGCCTGCCGTGAAGCGATCCAGGAGATCGAACAGGTGGTGCGCCCCGGCCACACCTTCGGCGAGGTATTCGACACTCACGCGCGGGTGTTGGACGACCGCGGCCTGACCCGTCATCGGCTGAATGCCTGTGGCTATTCACTCGGCGCCCGCTTCTCGCCCTCATGGATGGAGCATCAGATGTTCCATGCCGGCAATGCGCAGCCCGTCCTGCCTGACATGTCGCTTTTCGTGCATATGATCATCATGGATTCCGAACGCGAGACCGCCATGACGCTGGGCCATACTTATCTGACCACCGAAGGCGCCCCGCGCCCGCTGTCGCGCCATTCGCTGGACCTGATCGTCCGCACATAGGCATGCCGGGGTGCCTGTCCTGTCGCATCTGCGACCTTTGAAGTAAAATTTAACGTTTTAAAGAGATAATCAGGGGATGCTCATGCGACACGCAGCCGCGAAGGAGGCCGCCAATGAGACGTCCCGCTTCCCGCATCGGCGCAGCAGCCCTTCTGGCCTTTGGTGGCCTGTTCGGCTGCAGCGTTTCCGATACGCTGACCCCACCGCTTGATGTCGGCACCAGCGGCTCGATCAGCAAGCCGCTGACCGGCGACGACATGCAGATGGCTATGCGCCAGAACGAGGAAGTCGGCCGCCCCCCTTATCATCAGGGTGCACCTCGCCACATGCAGCAGATGCCCGAACAGGCTTATTCCGATCCCTCTCCGCAGGAGCAGGCGCAGAGCCAACCGCAGAATTCGCTGGAAGCCCAGGCGGCTGCGCTGCAGAACGGCTATAATCCCGTCGCCTCGACGCCGCTGGATGGCACGGGTGCCGAGCCGAACCGTATGCATCGGCAGAGCCAGCAGGACATGGCCGAGCAGCAGCCCCAGGTGCGCCAACAGCATAGACAGCAATATCAGACCCAGCCATCGGGCGAAGAGGCTGAGGCCCAAGCCCCCCAGCAGAGCGAAGACCAGGCCGGTGCCAGCCAACAGGCAGCCCTTTCCCCGGATGCTGGGCTCGGCACGATCCGTTTCCTGCCGATCATCGGCGCACCGGTGGAAGCCGTGACGCCTCTGTCGCGCCAGCTCGGCATGGAAGCCCGCGCCAAAGGCCTTATGCTGCGTGCCTCGAGCGGCGAGCCGGCTCGTCATATTCTCAAAGGCTATTTCTCCGCCTATGGCGAAGGCAGTAAGATCACCGTGGTCTATGTCTGGGACGTGCTCGATGCCAGCGGCAACCGCCTGCACCGTATCCAGGGCCAGGAAGTGGTGCCGGGCAAGGCCAAGGACCCCTGGGCCGCCGTTCCCGCCTCGACCATGCAGATCATCGCCAACAAGACGCTTGAAGACTATGTTGACTGGAGCGCGAAAAGCGCCGGCTGAGCAGTGCGCGGTGATCCGAAATCGGCAAGATGCAGGCGTTTCTTATGTGCGTATCGGATTTATCCGAAACCCGTTTTCCATTTTTTGGTCCAATGCTCTGACGCCGAATCTCGCTTCGTTTACGAAATTCCGTGAGAAGCGGCGCAAACCACTTGCATTCAGGGGCGAGGACGCTAAAAAGCCCGCATCGCAGCTCGGGGCAAGCACGCTTACCCAGTGATTGTGACAGTTTTAATCCGACACGGCCGTTCCGGAATGGGAGCGTACGGGCGGGCTGCAAACAGGCGGGAACAGATGAAGGTCTTCGCAGGCAATTCAAACCGGCAACTTGCTGAAGCGGTCTGTAAATATCTGAATCTTCCCCTTGGAAAGGCCAGTGTCCGGCGGTTCGCCGACCAGGAAATCTTCGTGGAAATTCAGGAAAATGTCCGCGGCGAAGACATTTTCATCATTCAGTCGACCTCCTTCCCGACCAATGACCACCTGATGGAACTGCTGATCATGATCGACGCCTTCCGTCGCTCGTCGGCGCGGCGCATCACGGCGGTCATCCCCTATTTCGGCTATGCCCGACAGGACCGCCGCGCCTCTGGCCGCACGCCGATCTCGGCCAAGCTGGTCGCCAACCTGATCACCGAAGCCGGCGCCGACCGCGTGCTGACGCTCGACCTGCATGCCGGCCAGATCCAGGGCTTCTTCGATATCCCTACCGACAACCTGTTTGCCGCTCCGCTGCTCGCCCGCGACGTCAAGGAACATTACGACCTGCAGAACGTCATGGTCGTCTCGCCTGACGTTGGCGGTGTGGTGCGCGCCCGCGCGCTCGCCAAGCGGCTGGACTGTCTGCTCGCCATCGTCGACAAACGCCGTGATCGCCCGGGTGAATCGGAAGTCATGAACATCATCGGCGATGTCGAAGGCAAGGATTGCATCCTGATCGACGACATCGTCGACAGCGGCGGCACGCTCTGCAACGCAGCCGAAGCACTTCTGAGCCGCGGCGCAACCAGCGTGACCGCTTATATCACCCACGGCGTTCTCTCCGGCGGCGCCGTCACCCGCGTCACCTCCTCGAAGCTGCGCGAACTCGTCATCACCGATTCGATCCAGCCGACGGTCGGGGTGCAGTCCGCCCACAATATCCGGGTTCTAAGCACCGCGACCCTGCTTGGTGAAGCGATCAATCGGACCAGCGCCGAGGCATCCGTCTCGAGCCTGTTCGACGATTGAGCAAAGCGGCAAAATAATCTACTCTACGACCTGTAAGTGCGACCCGCGTTAGATACCAATCAAACCGGGAGAAGTTGCGCTCGATAGACGTTGATGCATAGCGTTGCTTCGGTTACCCTGCGGGTCTCTCGACCGATGGCGCAAACATCATGACAAATACGCAGGCCCAACAGGATCTGAACCCGCAGCCGACGGAGCCCATGGCCCTGTCTCGGACGCAATCCCATTCCGCGACCGAAATGACAGGCCAAATGCGTCACGCCAATCCGCTAAGCTCAGCCGTTATGCTGTCGCACCCCGAAATCTACGTGGTGGTGCGCGGCCAGGCCCAGGCTTTTCTCGCGCGCTTTGCCGAGCGTCCGCAGATCGGCCGCGTGTTTGCAAGCCACCAGCGCTGGCTGCTCGGCCAGATCGCCCTGATGCAGTATTTCGAGACCGGGCAGATCGTGCCCGCCCGCTACTATGACTTCGTCGACGCCAACGGCGTTGCAAGCCGCAACACGGCGGATGCATTTTTGAAGGAAATGCTGACCTATGGCGTTGCACGGGAGATCAGCGCAAGTGACCGACGGAGCCGACCGCTGGTCCCGAGCGAATTAAGCCTCGATAGCGCCGCTGGCTGGCTCGAAATCCATCTCAAAAGCCTCGACCGCTTCGACGGCGGCGAGCGCACTCGGAAATTCACGGCGAGCGGCCGCGACATGCGGCAGATGCATCCGCTGATGGCCGCCGCCTTTATGCGCACCCCGGAACTGCGCGAACAGCCTGCAGTTTTCGACCCGTTCGTCTGGCTCAACAATGGCAATATCATCATCGACTGGCTGATCGCCAACAGTCAGGACGCCGATAACGATGCCGCCGAGGTCTCGATCGGTGTCGTCTCGATCCAGAGCATGGCAGAGACCTTCCATTTGTCGCGCTCGCATCTCACCCGCAAGCTGCTGGATGCATCCGATATGCAGACCATCGGCTGGAAAGGCCGGCGCGGTCGCTCGGAACTCTGGGTTTCCAACGAGTTTCGCCGGGAATATGCCCGGGCTCAGGCGGTAAAGCTTGAAATCATCGACGCCGCCTGTGCGACCTGCGGCCTGTTCTGACACCGTCTTGACGCTCTTGGCGTGCCTTACCGGCCCGGCAGCGGGCAAATGTCGCCATTGAACAGTTTCGAGCGGGTCAGGAATCGCTTCTCACGGCCGTTGTCGAGTGAAAACATGCCGCCTCGTCCGGGCACCACGTCGATGATCAGCTGGGTGTGTTTCCAGACTTCATACTGGCTCTGGTGAATGTAGAAGGGCACGCCGTCGATCTCGCCCAGCTTCACATCGGTATCGCCAACGATGTAATCATCCGCCGGATAGCACATCGGCGAAGAGCCGTCGCAGCAGCCGCCGGACTGATGAAACAGGATCTGCGGATAGTCCTTACGGATTTCACGAATCAGCGCCACCGCCGCATCCGTGGCAATGACCCGTGCCTCACCTTCCAAAATCGCGTCCATCACTGCCTCATTTCAAACTGAAGGAAGTTTCTCGGCTTCGCCGCCCCCTCATCCGGCTGCCGCCACCTTCTCCCCGCTGGGGAGAAGAAGCAGGAGCCGCAGCCCCACCATCCGATAGCTCAAAAGCCCAGTACTCGACGGTTAAACCCGTCAAGATTCGCGGCTGGAGGTGGCGAAAATGGCGATGCGTGGGAACCGGGGCGGAGCGTACTAATAAAGTACGTGAGCACCGGAAGCGCAGCGCATTGCCATTTGCAGCCCCTCCAGACGCGAATATCGGCGGGTTTAAACCCGATTGGAAATTCGCCCTGCTGTGGCGAAAATGGCTTTCGCCGAGAACCGGAGCGGAGCGTACATAAAGTACGTGAGCACCGGAAGCGCAGCGCATTGCCATTTGCAGCCCCTCCAGACGCGAATATCGGCGGGTTTAAACCCGATTGGAAATTCGCCCTGCTGTGGCGAAAATGGCTTTCGCCGAGAACCGGAGCGGAGCGTACATAAAGTACGTGAGCACCGGAAGCGCAGCGCATTGCCATTTGCAGCCCCTCCAGACGCGAATATCGGCGGGTTTAAACCCGATTGGAAATTCGCCCTGCTGTGGCGAAAATGGCTTTCGCCGAGAACCGGAGCGGAGCGTACATAAAGTACGTGAGCACCGGAAGCGCAGGCGAAAGACATTTGCAGCCCGGCAGGGCGGATTTACAACGGGTTTAGAAGAAGCCGAGAGCCTTGGGGCTATAACTAACCAGCATGTTCTTGGTCTGCTGGTAGTGATCGAGCATCATCTTATGGGTTTCGCGGCCGATACCGGACTGCTTGTAACCGCCGAAGGCTGCGTGAGCCGGATAGGCGTGGTAGCAATTGGTCCAGACGCGGCCGGCCTGGATATTACGGCCGAAGCGGTAGCAGGTATTGGCATCGCGGCTCCAGACGCCGGCACCGAGACCGTAGAGCGTGTCGTTGGCGATCTCAAGCGCCTCGGCCTCGTCCTTGAAGGTGGCGACGGAGACGACCGGGCCGAAGATTTCCTCCTGGAAGACCCGCATCTTGTTATGGCCCTTGAATATGGTCGGCTTGACATAATAGCCGCCTGCCAGATCGCCGGAGAGCGTGTTACGCTCGCCGCCGGTCAGAACTTCGGCGCCTTCCTGGCGGCCGATGTCGAGATAGGACAGGATCTTTTCCAGCTGTTCGTTAGAGGCCTGGGCACCGATCATGGTGCTCATGTTGAGTGGATCGCCCTGGACGATGGCTTCGACGCGCTTGATCGCCTTTTCCATGAAGCGGTCGTAGATCTTTTCATGCACCAGCGCGCGGCTGGGGCAGGTGCAGACCTCGCCCTGGTTGAGGGCAAACATGGCAAAGCCTTCGAGCGCCTTGTCGAGATAGTCGTCATCCTCGCGCATGACGTCTTCGAAGAAGATGTTCGGCGACTTGCCGCCCAGTTCCAGCGTGACGGGAATGAGGTTCTGGCTGGCATATTGCATGATCAGCCGGCCGGTCGAGGTCTCGCCGGTAAAGGCGATCTTGGCGATGCGCGGGCTGGACGCCAGCGGCTTGCCGGCTTCGAGACCAAAACCGTTGACGATGTTGAGCACGCCAGGCGGCAGGAGATCGCCGATCAGTTCAGCCCAGACCAGAATAGAGGCTGGCGTCTGCTCGGCAGGCTTCAGCACCACGCAATTGCCGGCGGCAAGAGCCGGGGCCAGCTTCCAGGCAGCCATCAGGATCGGGAAGTTCCAGGGAATGATCTGGCCGACGACGCCGAGGGGTTCATGGAAGTGATAGGCGACGGTGTCATGGTCGATCTCGCCGATCGAGCCTTCCTGGGCGCGTACGCAAGCCGCGAAATACCGGAAATGGTCAACGGCCAGCGGAATGTCGGCGGCCATGGTTTCGCGCAGCGGCTTGCCGTTGTCCCATGTTTCAGCGCGGGCCAGAAGCTCCAGATTGCTTTCCATGCGGTCGGCGATCCGGTTGAGCATGTTGGCGCGCTCGGCAACGGCGGTCTTGCCCCATTTGTCCTTGGCGGCATGGGCGGCGTCCAGCGCCAGATTGATGTCGCGCTCGTCGGAACGGGCGACTTCGCACAGCTTGCCGCCGGTAACCGGGGTGGTGTTGTCGAAATACCGGCCTCCAACCGGATCGCGCCATTCACCGCCGATGAAATTGCCGTATTTCAGCTTGAACGGGGTGCTTTGCGCGGTTTGAACCTGAATATTCATCTCTCATCCTCCCTGATGAAGGGTTCTGCCGGCCGCCCCGGAAGCCGAAATCGACTTTCATGGACATGCCCAGAACCATGACAGGAAGATGCGCCGGGTGGTTGCAATATGCCAGCCTCGCCGCGCAATGCCGCAGCGCACAGTGTCTCATCCGTGCGACACTGTGCGCGTTACGGCATCGCGCACGATGCCATACGTTTTTTCATGGAGCGTCGGATATATCCAAACACTGGCTCCCACGGTTCGGCTGGATGCTATAGCTCTCAGTGGATTGCAAAACGCTTCATTTTCCGGTGCAGCGTCGCCCTGCTGATGCCAAGCAGTTGCGCCGCCTGGGAGACGTTGCCCTTGGTGCGCGACAGCACCCGGCGCAGCGCCGCCCGCTCCGCCTCGTGCAGATCGGCGCCCTCGCCGCTGCGTTTTTCCTGGAGGGCATCGGTGGCCGGCAAGCCGGCGGAAATCGCCTGATCGTCGATCTGCAGCGCCAAGCGCGCAGCTCTTGTCGCGCCGAGAACCAGATCGTCACCGTCGACGGCCAGCAGGGCCGAAGGCGTAGCAACACCAGGCACCATCACGATCCTGGCGCCCGCAAAGGCCATGCGGAACAGATTGACCTCAACCCGCTGGGCCGCATCGCGCACCGCTTGCGCCAGGATGGACATGGAGAGATCGGTGACATCGTGGCGGCAGGTGGAAATGTCGAGTGCGGCCGCGATCTGGCCGCGATGGTCACGGATAGGCGCGGTGGTGCAGCTTAGCGCGATATTGGCCGACAGGAAATGCTGGTCGCGGTGGATGATCACAGGCCGCTCGTCAGCCAGCGCCGTGCCGATACCGTTGGTGCCGACACTTGCCTCACTCCACTCCGTCTGCTGCCAAAGGCCGAGCCGGCGGAAATCGCTGTCGTCGCCCGCAGCCCCACGCCGCTCCAGCACCACGCCCTGGCTATCGGCGAGCACCAGGCAGCAGCCGGAACGCCCGACGGTTGAAAACAAGCGGTCAAGCTCCTCGGCGCTCGCGACAATCAGATGATCCATCCGGGCGCGGGCCTCGCGAAAGGCGGCCTCATCCACCGTGCGGGGCGTGGCCGACTGTTCCGGATCAAGCCCATGGACATCAAGGCAGCGCCGCCAGGACGCAGCAATCGGCGAACTTGCCGCCTTCGATCCCTGCAAAGCGGTCGAATAGACCGTATCGGCATGTTTGTAACCGACGCTCATATGCTCCTCCCAAAGCAAATTCACATCCTCTCATGCATCATGAACCGTCGCGCGCAGGAAGGCAATCGCCGGTAGGCAGCATGGTTGCACGCTTTAGGTGGCTGACGCAGCTAAAGGATCCCTCAAACAGACCGATCGGCCAGAGGCAGATAGATCCGTGTTTCATGGTCCGGGGCCGGTGTTTCATGATCGAGATTGAGATACTCGAAATAGACAGAGAAATCGCGCAGCTCCTCGCCGCTCATTGGTAGCCAAGAACGATAGAGATAGTAGACGGCCCGGCCGATGTGATCGCGCGATCCGACATAGTGCGCCATGGCGCAACGCCCGCCCGGAATGGTCTTGGTAACGATGCCTTGCGGATTGTCGGGCACGGCAGTGGCCACAGTACCGCAGATGTCAAAGCGAAATTCGTCCGGCGGCGTGAGGTCGGGGTCGTGATAGGCGATGCCAAGTGTCTTGCTAGCCGTGACGGGGGAAAGGCCCGTTTCTCTTCGCCAGCCAATGAATTGCTGTACGGCGGCCGGCAGCAGGCCGGGCGATCCCTTGTGTTCGAGTGCGGCGACAAGCATGTCTGGCTCGGTGACAATCTGAACGTCCATCTCGGTTATTCCTTCGCGGTGATGGTTTTGGAACTGGTATCTCAGGCTCCACGCACCCCATTGCGGGGCCTTGCGGAAATCGCTTGGTGTTTGATCGAATGCGGCCTTGAAGGCACGGGCAAAGGCCTCCGGGCTGTCGAAGCCGGCGTCCAGCGCAATGTCGATAATGCGGGCATCCGGATTGAAGACCAGCCGCTGCGAAGCCCGCCGCAGCTTCATCAGTTGCACGTAGCGGCCAACCGGTAGGCCGATATAGTCGGAGAACTGGCGATGGAAATGGAATTTGGAGAAGTTCGCCACCGCGCTCAGCACTTCCACCGTCACAGGTTCGTCGAGATGGCTGTCGATATAGTCGAGCACGCGGTTGAAGCGGCGGGCATAGGCTTGGGATTTCGGTTTGGTCATCATGGGCTCCGTTGAGCGGCAATCTGGCCGAACGGGCACGCCCTGTCCTGACATATGTTGCTCAGTTGCGATGGATCGTGCAGAAAGCTGCAGCAGGATCCGGCACCACCGCTTAGATGCGGAAAAAGCCCGGGATCGCTTGCATTCCGGGGCCTTTCATACTATAGCGCCCGCGTCCGCCTAGACACCCTTGGAGGCAAGGCGGATGGAATAGCGTTGGCGCAAGCCCCCGCCTTTTCCAGTTTCATGCCAGTGGATCGTTGAAAATCCGGCTGAAACTCTCCAGTAACATCGAAAGGAACTGCCATGAGCCACGCATCTTACGAGCTCAAGGCCGAAACGCGCGAACGGGTTGGTAAGGGGTCCTCCCGTGAACTTCGCCGCAACGGTCTCATTCCCGCTGTCATCTATGGTGACAAGCAGGCTCCCATTGCCATCACCCTGAACACCAATGAAGTCACCAAGCGTATCCACGCTGGCGGTTTCATGACCACGGTGGCGACCATCGAAGTCAACGGCGAAAAGATCCGCGTCCTGCCCAAGGACTATCAGCTGGATCCGGTCCGCGATTTCACCATGCATATCGATTTCCTGCGCGTTTCCGCGAACAGCCAGGTTACGGTTGCTGTGCCGGTGCATTTCATCAACGAAGAAAAGTCGGCCATCAAGACCGGCGGCGTGCTGAACATCGTTCGCCACGAAGTCGAGTTGCATGTTCCGGCTTCCAACATTCCGGAAGCGATCACCTTCGATCTCGCCGGTCTGAAGGTTGGCGACAGCATCCATATCTCGGCTGTCAAGCTGCCGGCTGGTGTGACCCCTGTCATCACCGACCGTGACTTCACCGTCGCAACGATCGTTGCTCCGGCTGCAGGCATCGAAGAAGAAGAAGCTGGCGAAGAAACCTCCGGCGAATAATCGATCCTTCCATTTGGAAGCGTCGTCAAACCCGCCCCTTACCGGGCGGGTTTTTTTGTGCCGTCACAACAGGTCAGAACACGCATCGAAACGGTGCATCTGCGTCATTTTAGACCGCTGCATAAATCCTGAAGTCGGAATCGATTTCAGGATTTATGCAGGAGATGTCAGCGCTACGGCGAACCTGTGTGCGCCATAAATGGCGCACGGCGCTGTAGAACAATCTGCAACGCGCATAAGTCGCAAATAACTTCGCACAAGGTCACAAATCGACCCGTTGGCTTCAGTCATCGTTAACGTATCACGTGGAATCCTGCCGCCTAAACAAGAGAAAAATCAGGGGCCACGGGATTGTTTTATTTTATCCCAGATATTTATACGAGGGAGCGTGCCCGGTTCGGCACAATCTCGGCCGATCATTGCGCTAATATTCATTGCCTCGACCGTTCCGGACTTGAGGTGACTGGCAGCGGATCCAGCCGATGACCCGTTCCGTAGAACAACGCTTTCTGGCTCTCGTGGCAGGAACGGTGTTTGTCTGCGTCGTTCCTCTGTTCATCCTGTTTCTTTGGCTGTCGTCGGAACGGGCCGAGACCGAGCAGCAAAACAATGTTGCCGTGCTGCTTGCTGCAAACGCCCAGGCGCTCGCTAAGCCGCTGTGGGATTTCGATGCCGAAAGCGTGCGCCAGATCAGCGCTGCACTGATATCAGGTGGTGAAATCGCCCGGGTCGCCGTCAATGACCTTACCGGCGACATCCACGTCGCCATGCCCCAGGTGTTGAGCGCAACCCAGGGCATGACGTCCCTGTCGCAAACCATCATCTATCGGCATCAGGACGGGCCGAAGGCGGTTGGCACAATCACGCTGTCCTTCCGCAAGCATGGGCTGTTCGCCAGCATTCGCCGCACCGAAGGCGTGTTTGTCGCCATCTTCACGCTGGCGATGCTGGTGGTGATCCTGGCGGCGATCGTCGGCAACCGAATGATGGTGATGAAACCGCTCGAGCAACTGACGGCGGCGATCGAGGCCACCCGGAGGCTCGGCTCACGCCGCTCGGTCCACTGGCATTCCAACGACGAAATGGGCCGTCTCGCGCAAAGCTTCAATGCCATGCAGGCCAAGCTGCAGCAGGAAGAAATCGAGCTGAAGAATGCCCACCGGCTGGCGACGGACATCTACAACGCAACGCCCGCCATGCTGTTTTCGGTCGATGCCGACGACCGTATTACCGGCTTCAGCGATTACTGGGCGACCATGACCGGCTACGCCCGCGAAAACATCATCGGCCAAACCTTTGCCAGCTTGATCGCAACAGAGGCGCGCGACGCCTACCACGAAGTGAAGCTGACCAACACGGCCGGTCTCAACCGCGAATTTACCAGCAAGTTCGTCTGCGCCGATGGTCGGGTCATGGACGTGCTTGTGACCGAATCGGCGGCCGCCGTCTCCATGGCGCAGTCGGGCCTGTCGCTCAGCGTCATGACCGACATTACTGCCCTCAAGCAGTCAGAAGCCCGCAACCGGCGCCAAGCCATGACCGATCACCTGACAGGTCTGCTCAACCGCCAGGGCTTCGAGACTGAGCTTGATGCGCAGATCGAGGCAACCGATCGCCAGGGCGGTTCGCTCGCCTGCCTGTTTGTCGACCTCGACCGCTTCAAATGGATCAACGACAATCTCGGCCATCACGCCGGCGATACCACGCTGCGGATTCTGGTCGATATGATCGTCAGGCTGCTGCCCGAAAACTCGATTGCGGCGCGCATTGGCGGCGATGAGTTTGCCATCCTGCTGCGGGCCGAAAACTGCGAGGCCGCCGCCCGCGCTATGGCCCGCGACATCTGCGGCATTTTCGAGACCCCGTTCATCGTCAAGGGCACGGCAACGCGGCTCAGTGCCAGCATCGGCATCGCACTCTATCCACAGCATGCCGGCACGGCAGCCGAACTGCTGCAAAAGGCCGACATGGCGATGTATAACCGCAAGCGCGATGGCAAGAACGGATTGCAGCTGTTCGACGACAGCATCGGCAATCGCACCCGCCGTCGCGCGGAGCTCGAACAGACCATCGAACAGGCACTGCATCACGATTGGTTCGATGCGTTTCTGCAGCCGATCGTCGAGCTACAGAGTGGGCGCATCGTCGGCTACGAGGCGCTGATGCGACTGCGCCATCCCTTGAATGGCGTCATGGGGCCAGCGGAAATCATCGCCCTTGCCGAGGAAAACGGCACGATCCACGACATCGGCAAACAGGTGTTCGACAAAGCGCTCGACCATTTCACGCGACTGTCGGCGCTAACAGGCGACAAAACCTCTTACCTGGCGCTCAATGTCTCGCCCTCCCAGATCGACGCCAGCCTTCCGGTCTGGCTGGCAAGCGCCGTGCATCTGTTCGACATCGACCCCTCAAGAATCATCATCGAAATCACCGAAGCGACATTGCTGCACGACAACCCGCATATCCAGACCGTGCTGCAGAAGATCGGCGATTTCGGATGTCGCATCGCACTCGATGATTTCGGCACGGGCTATTCGTCGCTGAGCTATCTCAGCCGTTTCCCGGTCAATATCATCAAGATCGACCAGTCCTTCATCCGCTCGATGACAGGCGACACACCTGAACTACGCGAGCGCAGCCGCATGCTGATCGAGGGCATTGCCGCGATCTCCCACAAGATGAAGTGCCGGGTGGTCGCCGAAGGCATCGAAACCGAGGATCAATGGCACGCCGTACAGGCGATCGGCGTGGATTTCGGCCAGGGCTATCTGTTCGGTCGACCCCAGTCTTTCGAGGATATAGAGGCTCGCTTGGGAAACGGCGACCTGCCGCAGATCAAGGCGGCGACGGTGACAAGGATCAGTAGCAGGACAGCCTGAGCGCATCGGTGACGATGTGGAAGGAGGCTTTGGCAGGACGACGAAACCCTTGGCAGATGAAGCAGAGGGCAATTGCAGCAATGCCGCCGACAACACGCCGGCCTTCGCAGAACCAATCAGGACAGAACAAGACTGGGATTATTCGCGCGCCGAAAAGGGTCAGACATGATGAGACCGAAATGCGCATGGCGCTTTGCGCTGCTTCTTGCCGTGACAGTGATGTCAGGCGTTACGACCGCGGGCCTCGCCCGGGCAGATAATAGCATCGTCTTCACCACCGAAGATTATCCGCCTTACAATTTTAAGGAAAACGGTGTCGACAAGGGCGTCGGCTACGAGCAGGTCGTGCTGATGATGAAGGATATCGGCATCCCCTACTCGATCGAGATGATGCCGTGGGCCCGGGCGATTGCACTGGCGGAAAACGAGCAGATGACCTGCGTCTTTTCCACCGCCCATATTCCCGAACGCGATGGGAGGTTCAAATGGGTGGAGCCATTGTTGATTGACCGCAACATCATCATGAGCCGCAAGGGGTCGGGAATTAAGGTCGGCAATGTCGACGAGGCACGCCATTACCTGGCCGGCACCCAGCGCGATGACTACACCCAGTCACTGCTGGAGCGGCAAGGCTTTCCCAGGATCGATCTTGCCGCAGATCTCGAGCTGACAATCAAGAAGCTGGAAAGCGGACGGATCGACCTGATGCCGGTCTCGGAAAAATTCTATCACAAGTTGGTCGCCGAGGGGCATCCACTCGAGAAGCAATTCGTGCTGACGGAACAGAAATTTGCCATCGCCTGCAACAAGGCAATGCCGGACGACCTCGTGACGAAGATGCAGGTATCGCTCGACCGGCTGATTGCCGACGGCACCCAGGCCCGCATCGCTGCGCAATACGGCCTCGGGCCGGTCAATTAGAGCATTTCCAGGGAAAGTGGATACCGGTTTCCCGTCAGGAAATGCGTGAAAACGAAAGATTGGAGCGTTTCCGTGGGTCCATGAAACACGGAAACGCTCTAAGGCAAGGCTCAGACCGGACTTGACATAGCCGCCGTTTCGCTGTCGTGAAGACGGATCGAAACAGCGTTCGGACTGATGCGATGATCGTTCTTGCAGGGCTTGGCAATCCAGGCTCCCAATATGCCGGCAACCGCCATAATATCGGCTTCATGGCCGTGGACGCGATCCACCGGCGCCATGGGTTCTCGCCGTGGTCCAAGAAATTCAAGGCCGAGATCGCTGACGGCACGCTGGCCGGCGAAAAGGTGCTGCTGATCAAGCCGCAGACCTTCATGAACCTTTCGGGCGAGTCCGTTGGCGAAGCGCTGCGCTTCTACAAGCTTGGCCCGGAACAGCTGGTGGCGATTTATGACGAGCTTGACCTCGCGCCCGGCAAGGCTCGCATCAAAACCGGCGGTGGCCATGGCGGCCATAACGGCATCAAGTCGCTCGATGCTCATTGCGGCCTGAACTATCGCCGCCTGCGGCTCGGTATCGGCCATCCCGGCGACAAGGCGCGGGTGCAAGGCCATGTGCTCGGCGATTTCGGCAAGCTCGACGCGGAATGGCTCGACCCGCTGCTGGAGGCGCTCGCCGACAATGCCGAAATGCTGGTGCGCGGCGATGACAGCCAGTTGATGAATAAGCTGGCGCTTGCCACAGGCGCCAAAGCCCAAGAGGACAAGCCAAAGCCGGCCAAACCGGCGAAATCCCACATTCACCAGGCGCGCAACAGCGCCCAGCCGAGAAAGCTGCCGGAAACCGGCCCGATGGCCGAGATGCTGAAGCGGATGTTCGGCGAGAAGAAGGATTAGGCGATGTCAGATCAGGAGCAGATCGACTGGAGTATTTTTGATACGCTCGCCGTGGACTGCCAGTTGACGGAAAAGGATATAGGTGCCGGATACAGCCTGTATTGGAGAAGCGCATTTAAACTGAAGAAAATATTGATCTATTTCTCTTGCTTTATCGCGACATATTATACTGCAGGAATCCTGATCAACGGCGGACAAACGGATTTCGATTTTTTTAATTTTCTTTCAACATTTATTGGATTCGTCGTTCTTGTCCTAGCCATCGCGCGGATCATTGGCCGGCGCCGAACCAAGGGCTTTTTCCGCGAAAGACCCTCTTCCCGCCGTCCAGCCAGATTCGGCTGGGACACGAACGGATTTTATTTTTCCACCGCTACGAGCCGTATTTTCCATCCTTGGAGCGATTTCCAGTCTTGGGCTGAAGACAAGACGGTTCTCGCGCTGCTGTTTGCTGGGCCGATGTTCATCCCGCTGCCGAAACGTGCTCTGACGGACCAGCAACTGGCGGACCTCAAGGCCCATATCGAAGCGTCAGCCTTGCCGAAAGCCAAACTGTTTCCGATTTGAGATCAGGAATATTCGATGACCACACCAATCGCCGTTCGTCCCGCGACGCTTCACGATCTGGACGCCCTGCTTGCCCTCTACAAAGACCTGAGCAGCAACAACGACTTCAGCCAGACGGACCGCGTTCGCGACACCTATGCGGCCATGCTCGCGCATTCCGGCCTGACGGTGTTCCTGGCGCTGGATGGTGAAAAGCCGGTCGCAACTGCCAGCGCGCTGATCACGCCAAACCTCACCCGTGGCTGCCGCCCTTATGCGTTGATCGAGAATGTCGTCAGCGCCGAGAGCCATCGGGGCAAAGGCTATGGCCGCGCCGTCGTTCTTCACGCCATTGACGCCGCCTGGCAGGCCGACTGCTATAAGGCGATGCTGTTGACCGGCAGCACCCGTCCCGAAATCCACCGCTTCTACGAGGCCTGCGGCTTCTTGCAGAACAAGACCGGTTATCAGATCCGCCGGACAAGCTAAGGCCAGGCAAGCGCCTGGCCCCAACGATTCGCTCTACAATCGATCCCTAGACCTCAAGCGGCCATGGAATAACCCTTGGCCGGACGCGTACCAGCCTGCGGCTGAACCTGATGGGCGCCGGACAGAGCGAATTGCCCGACCAGCATCCGAAGTCGACCGGCCGCCGTCGACAGCGAAGTAGCTGCCGCCGAGGACTGCTCGACCATCGCTGCATTCTGCTGGGTCGTCTGATCCATCTGGTTGACGGCAGTGTTGACCTGCGTCAGCCCGATTGCCTGTTCGCGCGCCGCCGTAGCGATCTGCTCCATATGCTCGTTCATCTCGGCGATGAAACTGCCGATCGTGCTCAGGGCTTGGCTGGCGCCCTGGACGAGGCTGACCCCCTCCTCCACTTCGGTCGCTGAATTGTGGATCAGCGCCTTGATCTCCTTGGCAGCACCCGCCGAGCGCTGCGCCAACTCCCGCACTTCCTGAGCGACGACGGCAAAACCTTTGCCGGCCTCGCCTGCCCGCGCCGCCTCGACACCGGCATTCAACGCCAAGAGATTGGTCTGAAAAGCGATCTCGTCGATCACGCCGATGATGTTGGAAATCTGCTGCGAGCTGCCTTCGATCTTGCGCATGGCGGTCTCCGCTCGGCCGACCACCTGCAGCGACTGGCTGGCGGCGGTATTAGCCTGTCCCGCAACGGTCCGGGCTTCCTCGGTGCGCCTGCTGGAATTGTGGACATTGGCGGTGATTTCCTCCAATGCCGCCGCCGTTTCCTCAAGGGCCGCGGCCTGCTGCTCCGTGCGCCTGGCAAGATCGTTGGCGCCAGCGGCTATTTCCCGCGTGCCTTCGTCAACCGTGCTGATCGACACCGAAATATCGAGTAGCGTGCCGGCGAGTTGCTGGATCGACTGGTTGAAGTCCTGGCGCAGCACCTCGTATTCCGCAGCAAAACTCTGGTCGATCTGGTGGGTCAGGTCGCCCTGAGCCAGTCGCTTCAGGCCCGCTGCAAGGTTTTCCGTTGCAAAGGCGAGATTGCGGGCTTCCTCTTCCTTGCGGCGCTGGATTTCGGCCTCATCGGCCTGGCGCAGTGCCAGATTGGCTGCCGCCTCGCTCTCTAGGCGAATATTGTTGAGCGCCGCCTGACGGAATACCTCCACTGCAGCCGCCATGGCGCCAATTTCGTCGGCACGCCCTGCAAAGGGAACTGCGCTCTGGGTATCGCCGCCGGCGAGCCGATCCATAGCCCTGGTGATGTCGTCGATCGGTCGGCATATCGCTTTCAACACGAAGATCGTTGACAGCAGCAGAATGACCAGGACGATACCCGTCGTTCCATAAGTGATTAGCTTGGTCGTTTCGTGGGCATTGACGCTATCGTCATAGGCCTGTTTGGAACCGTCACCGTTCATCTGAACCAGTCGATCGGGCAACGCACCCATCTTCTCGAAGGCCGCGCGCATCTCTCCTTTGTAAAGCTGCCGAGCATCTTCCGTCTGGTGCGTATTCGACAACTCCAGCAACTTCTGGTGCATGGCCCAATAGGACTGCCAAGACGCTGAAAACTCGTTGTAAATACGCTGTTCCTCCGGCGACGAAATCAGCGTCTCATAGATTTTCCGGTTGGCTTCAAATTCCTTCATTGTGTCGGCAATGTCGGCTTCAGCCTGCGCGGCATCCTTGCCTGTCGTCGACAGAACATGATCGGCCTCCGCCAACCGCAGGTCTGACACATTGGTATTGATGGCATTGGCATATTGCACGCTTGGCAGCCAGTTGGTCGCAATGTCGACCGTGGCCTGGTTGGTCTGGGCCAGCCCGCGCATCGCCTCGAGCGCCATGAGACCAGAGGCAAAGAAAATCATCGCAAAAATTGTTGGCATGACAAATTTTATTGTGGGGCGTTTCACCGAATGCTCCTTAAGATTATCAAAATATAATTTGACGTCGCCAGACGATCTTTGCGCACTCCGCCAAGATTACGTGCCGACGCGGATTCAATTTAAAAACGTTCGAGAACTTGAATAAGAAATACAGATTTAAGAAATAATTACTTTTTCACAACCTTGGGTAAATGTAGCCGATGAACCCAATTTTAGTTGCCTAGGAAAAAATGGGGATCAAGCAGCGGACTTGACGCGGCCAGTTGGCGCCAATGCGGGCGACTGAAATGGCAAATTCAGTGGAGGTTGGTGACGCATTAGGGCGACTGGATAAGCCGCACACGGTGGGATCGCGCCAAAATGCGCAGGTGAACGATAGTCATCAAAGTCGGGCGGAAATGTCGATTGGCAGGCGCCTCAGCCAAAAACGAGAATACGGTAGAAATAAAGTAAGCCGCCCATGTCGGGACTGTATCGCCTCACTCTTCCGGCTCAATGGTGAACAGCAGCGGGAATCCGGCTTCCTTGGCGAGATCGTTGGCTTCGGTGGATTTGGTCTCGGCAATATCCCGGGTGCAGACCACCACGACGGCAGAGCCGAAGCGGTGAGCCGTCATCATCACCCGGTTGCCGGTCTCTTCGTTCATGCGAAACACCGCGCGCAGCACGATGGTCACGAATTCGCGCGGCGTGTAATCGTCATTGCGCAAAATGACTTTGTAGAGCTTGGGCTGTTCCAGCTTTGGCTGGGTCTTGACCTTCGGCTGCGCGACAATGACTTTCTGAGGCATCGGCAACTCCCACGGCAAACGCCTGATTAACATAATGCGAAGTCTGCATCGCTTCAAGCAAATGGCGTTATCAGCGGCTAAGCCTTGACCGCAAGGCCCCATTCCCCCATAGGCAGAGCAACAGAACCTTTACTGAGCACGGAATATTCCCATGGGCTTCAAATGCGGTATCGTGGGACTGCCGAATGTCGGCAAGTCCACCCTTTTCAACGCGCTGACCAGAACGGCGGCGGCCCAGGCTGCCAACTACCCATTCTGCACGATCGAACCGAACACTGGCGAAGTGGCCGTGCCGGATCCGCGCATGCAGGCGCTGGCCGCCGTTGCCGGCTCCAAGGAAATCATTCCGACCCGGATCTCCTTCGTGGACATCGCCGGCCTGGTGCGCGGCGCCTCGAAGGGCGAAGGCCTCGGCAACAAGTTCCTCGCCAATATCCGCGAAGTCGATGCCGTCGTGCATGTGCTGCGCTGCTTCGAGGATGACGACATCACCCATGTCGAAGGCCGGATCAATCCTGTGGGCGACGCCGAAACCATCGAGACCGAGCTGATGCTGGCCGATCTCGAGAGCCTGGAGCGCCGCACGGAGCAGACCCGCAAGCGCGCCGCCTCCAAGGACAAGGAATCGATGACGCTGCTGCCGGTCATGGATGCCGCGTTGAAGCTTTTGCAGGACGGCAAGCCGGCCCGCCTGCTGCTGTCCACGCTGGATGCCGAAGAACGTGAGATCCTCAAGGGCCTGAATCTTTTGACCTCGCATCCGGTTCTCTATGTCTGCAATGTCGCGGAAGCCGATGCCGTCACCGGCAACGACCATACCAAGGCCGTCGAGGCCATGGCGAAGGCGCAGGGCGCGGAGACCGTGATCATTTCGGCCGCCATCGAAGCTGAAGTTGCGCAGCTGCCCGACGAGGAAGCAGCCGAATTTCTTTCGGCCCTCGGTCTTGAGGAAGCAGGCCTCGACCGCCTGATCCGCGCCGGCTACCACCTGCTCGACCTCATCACCTATTTCACCGTCGGCCCCAAGGAAACCCGCGCCTGGACAATCCCGCGTGGCACCAAGGCCCCTGCCGCAGCCGGCGTCATCCATACGGATTTTGAACGCGGCTTCATCCGCGCCTTCACCATCGCCTATGACGATTACATCGCCTACAAGGGCGAAGTTGGTGCCAAGGAAGCCGGCAAAGGCCGCGACGAAGGCAAGGAATATGTGGTCCATGACGGCGACGTCATCCACTTCCGCTTCAACACCTGATCAGGCTCTTCGCGCATAAGCGATTGATTAAAAAACGGGATGCTTCTCCAAAAGCATCCCGTTTCCATTTTGCCCCCTTTAAAAGCGGCGATAACTGGGCAATATCCAGGTGTCGGAGCGGCGTGGGTTGCGCTGCGGCAAAGAGGGGAATTTTCATGCGTTCGATAGCCGTTCCAATGCTGCTTCTATCCGCCGCCCTGGCGCAGTCGCAGGCCTATGCCGCCGATGTCACGCCGAAAGGCGCAAAGGAGCTGAAACAGCAGATCCTGTCCAGCCTGCCCGACAGCCTGTCAAAAAACAGCGGCGCCATCACCGTGCGTCCCCGCCAGAATGCCTATGAGATCAGGGTCGATAGCATCGCGCTGTTCGGCATCGAGGCGCTCAAATTCACCAAAACCCTGGGCATTAAGCCTGTCGTCTCCCTGCTGCGTCCGCTGGACGGCGGGCTCTGGCAGTTTGACCAGGCAGGCGGCATCGACGTGCAAGGCAGCGCCGGCAAAAAAAAAGCCAAGACCGATTTTCACGTCAGCGTCGAATCCTACAGCAGCTCGGGCATCTACGATCCGACGATCACCTATTTCCAATCCGGCAAATTCACCTCTGACGGCATGCGGATCCTATTGAAGTCGGCAAAAGGGTCGACGGATATCGCTCTCGATAAAGCCGACTCGACGATCGAGAGCAAACGCGACAGCGACAGCACCATCACCATGGCCAGCATTAGCAGCTTCACCGGGCTGAAAGAGGTCATGGACAATGAGGTCATAGACAAGGCCGGGGCAGGCCCTAAAGCAGTCAGAGTGACCGTTCGAAGTGCGTCGGGCGAAAGCGGGGGCAAAGCCGAAGGCGTCGTCTACAAGCCGCTACAACAGATGCTGCCGATCGTCGCACGTAACTGGGGGAAGCCGAAGCTTGATGAGGCCGACAAGACCCTGCTGATCCAGCTGTTCCGCTCGAACTTCCCGCTGTTCAAAACGGCGACCCAGTCGCTCGTCTACAACGACCTGCAGGTGGACACGCCCCAAGGTCCGTTCACGACCAAACGCTTCGCCATGACCTCGACGATCGACGGCATCCGCAACGGCGCCCACTTCAGCTTCGGCCTTGAAATGACCGAGCCGCGAGCACCGACGGCACCCATTCCCGCCGCCTACACGCCACTTCTGCCTGATACGATCGCTGTTAATGTCGCCCTGCCCTCGGTCAACGCCGCCGATGGCATCAACTACGTGATCGACCATGTCGATTTCGATCCCGCCCATCAGATGACGCCGCCGGAGAAAAGCGAACTCGGCCGGCAGTTCTTCCCGGATGGCACGGTCACCATCACCTATGACGGCACGCATATCGGCTCCTCGCTCTACGACATTAGCATCGACGGCAAGACGAGTTTCACGCTCACTGGCACCGACAAGCCACTCGCCGATGTCACCATCAAGGTACGGGATTTCGACAAGGCCGTTGCCTATCTCCAGGCCCATACCAAAGAAGAACCGAAATTTGCTCAGGCCGCCTTCTTCCTGCTGATGGCCAAGGGCTTTGCCGAAAACCAAGCCGATAACATTCAGGTCTGGCATGTCGAAACCGATCGCACCGGCCAGGTTCTGGTCAACGGCCGGCCGTTCAAGGTGCCGGGCCAGCAATGACAATTCTCTTCCGCGATGCGGAAGGCGCATGGGAGGACAATGTGCAGACAGAGAAATTATATTTTGAGGATTTTCCGGTGGGGACCCTCCTGCCGCTTGGCCCGGTCACTGTGGATGCGCAGGAGATCGTCGAATTTGCCCGCGAGTTCGACCCGCAGCCGATGCATCTGGATGAGGAGGCCGGCAAGGCAAGCATTCTGGGCGGGCTCGCGGCCTCCGGCTGGCATACCTGCGGGTTGTTGATGCGCATGATGATCGACAGCTACATCCTGCGCTCGCATTCCGAAGGTGCGCCGGGCATTGAATATGTCCAGTGGAAGGCTCCGGTTTTGGCCGGCGATGTGCTGAGTGGCTTCTCCACAGTCGAGGAAGCGCGTGCGCTGCGCTCGCGCCCCGGCATCGGCGTTATCACCAGCCGCCATGAGCTGACCAATCAGAAGGGCGAGATCGTGATTGTGGCACGCAATGCCGCGATGATACGTCAGCGACCGACGAACAACGATGCGGCAGGAGATCAGGCATGAAACTGGTCGACCTGTTCCCGATTGGCGAAAAGATCGTCATCGGCACCCATCATTTCAACGCTGATGATATCATCCGCTTCGCCAGGAAATTCGATCCGCAGCCATTTCACGTCGATGCGGAAGCGGCAAAGAATTTTGTTTTCGGCGGGCTCTGCGCCTCTGGCTGGCACACCTGCTCGGTCTGGATGCGGGTGTTTCTCAATTACATCGAAGCCGAAAATGCCAAGGCACTCGCCGCCGGCGATATGCCGCCACGGCTCGGCCCCTCGCCCGGCTTCACCGACCTGAAATGGCTAAAGCCGGTCTATGCCGGCGACGATGTCACCTATAGCCTCACGGCGCAAAACAGCCGGGCGCTGAAATCGCGCCCCGGTTGGCTGCTGCATAGCAGCCTTGCCGAGGGCATGAACCAGAAGGGCGAACCGGTGCTGCAATTCGTCAGCATCGTGCTCGAACAGGAGAGCGACGCATGAACGTCCATGATTTTTCAGCAAAAGATATTACCGGCCGCGAGCGCAAGCTCGCCGAATTTGCCGGAAAACTGCTTTTGATCGTCAACACCGCCAGCAAATGCGGCTTCACGCCGCAATATGAGGGCCTGGAGGGGCTACAGAAGCGCTTCGCCGACGACCTCGTCATTCTCGGCTTTCCCTGCAACCAGTTCGGCGGCCAGGAGCCGGGCAGCGAAGCCGAAATCGCCAGCTTCTGCGACCTGAATTTCAAGGTCAGCTTCCCGTTGTTCGCCAAGGTCGACGTCAACGGATCGGACGCCCATCCGCTCTACAAATACCTGACCCACGAAGTGCGCGGCATTCTCGGCACCGAAGCGATCAAATGGAATTTCACAAAATTCCTGATCGGCCGCGACGGCACCCCAATCGCCCGCTACGCCCCGATCACCAAGCCGGAAGAGATCGCCGACGATATCGCCAAGGCGGTGAAGGGGTAACGATGATGGGTCGGGAGCAGGATTTTCAGGCGTTCCGACCCACCGATCCACGGCTTCGCGCCGTTTGCGCCTATAGCAAACAAAGGTTTTCCCGCCACACCCACGACGAGTTCGGCATCGGGCTCATCGTCAAAGGCGGGCAGATATCGGCTTCCGGCCGGGGCCAAGTTACCGCTGAACCCGGCAACATCATCACCGTCAATCCTGGAGAGGTGCATGATGGCGCCCCGGTTGGAGACCACGGCCGACATTGGCTGATGGTCTATATGGAGCAGGCGTTTCTCGATGAAATGCAGACGGATTTTGGCGAGACTGGGGACGTCGAGTTTGAAAGGCCGGTCTTCGACAAGCCGGATTGGGCGACCCGATTCCACCGCTTCTTTCAAGCCATGCGCAACAGCGACGGGCCGGCAGCAACGCTCGCTCAGGAAGAGACCTTGATTGACTTGCTGGCACCGCTGATCTCTTGGCGGAGCAAAGCAATGCGCCCGAAATATGATCCCTCACTGGAGCGGGTTAGGCAGATGATATGCGACAATCCCGCAGCAAATCCATCGCTGGGGAACCTTGCCGCTGTCGCCAATACCAACCGGTTCAAAACGCTGCGGGCTTTTCAAGCCATGACCGGGCTGACGCCGCACGCCTATATTCTGCAGCAGCGCGCCAACCAAGCCCGCCGCCTGATTCTCTCAGGCAAGGACAGCCTTGCCGACATCGCCGCAGCCTGCGGCTATGCCGACCAGAGCCATATGACGCGAGAATTCAAGCGGCGCTACGGCCTCACCCCGGCGGCGTTTCGGACCTGAGACGGTCCTGCAATTCCATTCAAGACCAGACGGCCGAGCGGTGACCAAATGGAGCAAGGATCAACACAGCACGGTCATCCATCATGCCTCTCGATTTTTACCTGACATCGCTTATCATCGTCGCAACGCCGGGAACCGGAGCGCTTTACACTCTGACAGTCGCACTATCAGGCGGAGGGCGTTTGGCGACCATTGCGGCCTTCGGCTGCACGCTCGGCATTCTGCCACATATGGCAGCAGCCAGTTTTGGACTGGCCGCCATTCTCGCCGCCAATGAAGCCCTGTTTCAGGCGGTCAAGATCGCGGGTGTCATCTACCTGCTCTACATGGCCGCCAGCCTCTGGCGCGGCGGCGAAATCGCGATCAGCCAGGAGCCAAGCCAACCAGACCAGCCCGGGCGGATCATCGGCAAGGCCGTGCTGATCAACCTGCTCAACTCGAAACTCTCGCTGTTTTTCCTGGCTTTTCTACCGCAGTTCGTCGACGGCAACGATCCGTACGCCACCAGGCAATTCGTCCTGTGCTCAGGCCTGTTCATGGCGATGACATTCATCGTCTTCGCTCTCTATGGTTGGATGGCCAGCGGATTGCGCAAGCATATCCTCTCAAAGCCAAGGATGGTCAAAACGCTCTACAAAGGATTTTCCGTCGCATTCCTCGTCATGAGCGTCAGATTGGCGCTGGCCGAACGTTGACAGGATGCAACCCAAGATCAATGCCCCGAAAATTCCACCAGCGTGCGCACTTCCACGCCAAGCGCTTCCAGCTTCTTGCGTCCGCCGAGGTCTGGCAGGTCGATGACGAAGCAGCAGGAGACGACGTCGGCGCCGATCTGGCGCAGCAGCTGGACGGCGCCGACGGCGGTGCCGCCGGTGGCGATGAGGTCGTCGACCAGGATCACCTTTTCCCCGGGCTTGACGGCGTCGACATGCATTTCCATTTCATCGACGCCATATTCCAGGCTGTAGGCGATGCGCACCGTGTCATGCGGCAGCTTGCCTTTCTTGCGGATCGGCACGAAGCCGGCTGACAACTGATGCGCGACGGCACCGCCGAGGATGAAGCCACGCGCTTCCATGCCGGCGATCTTGTCGATCTTCAGGCCAGCATAGGGCTGCACCAGCTCATCGACCGTGCGGCGAAACGCCCGGGGATTGCCGAGCAGCGTGGTGATGTCGCGAAAGACGATGCCGGGCTTCGGGTAGTCGTTGATCGAACGGATGGCCGAGGCAAGCTCGTGGGTAATGCTGGACATGAACGGAGACTCTCTAAAGTTTGCCAGAGAAAGGTGGAACCCGGTTTTCCCGAAAAGACAAACGAAAATAAAGGACTCTGGAGTTTGTCTGGTTCGATCCGAACCTACAGACGCCAGAAGATTGCGCCGGACCTTACCAAGAACCGGTGCCGTACCAAAGAAAAAAGCGGCCCGGAGGCCGCCTTTCCCAAAGTCCCTGAACGGGATGCTTCGTATTAGTGTTCTTTGTTGGCGTAGACCGACTTCTTGGTCAGATAGACCAGGCCGGAGAAGATCAGCAGGAACACCATGACCATGAAGCCGGTGCGCTTGCGCTCTTCCAGATGCGGCTCGGCGGCCCACATCAGGAATGCGGCCACGTCCTTGGCATATTGGTCGAGCGTCTGCGGTGTGCCGTCATCGTAGGTCACGGCACCGTCGCTGAGCGGCGGCGCCATCGCGAGCGCCTGAGCGGCAGCGAAATACGGATTGTAATGCGTGCCTTCGGCCACGGTCACGCCGGCTGGCGGGTCCTGATAGCCTGTCAGCAGCGCATGGATGTAATCCGGTCCGCCTTCCTGATACTGGGTGAAGATATCGAAGATGAAGGTTGGGAAGCCACGCTCGATGCCGCGTGCCTTGGCCAGCAGCGACATGTCAGGCGGGGCAGCGCCGTTGTTGGCGGCGGCGGCCGCTTCCTTGTTCGGGAAGGGCGACGGGAAATGGTCCGAAGGCACCGCCTTGCGGGTATACATTTCGCCTGACCCGTTCGGGCCGTCCTGCACTTCGTACTGGGCGGCAAAGGTCTTCACCTGCGCGTCCGAATAGCCGAGGTCTTCCAGGCTGCGGAAGGACACGAGGTTCATCGAATGGCAGGCCGAACAGACTTCCTTGTAGATCTTCAGGCCGCGCTGCAGCTGAGCTTTGTCGTATTTTCCAAATGGGCCGGAAAAGCTCCATTCCACCGGAGCCGGGTGGTGAATGGGGTAATGCGGCGTTTCGCCTTCGGCATGCTCCTGGGCCAGGACCGCGGTGCAGCCGAGACCGGTGGCGAAAGCCATCGACAGGAGGCTTGTGGCAAGTTTTTTCATTGCGTTTTCTCTCCCTGCCGGTCTCAGGCTTGCGCTTCGGCGGTTTTGCCGCTTTTGGCCAGAACGGCCTCGGTGATGGAATTCGGCACCCGCCGCGGCGTTTCCAGAAGACCGAGCACCGGCATGACCACCAGGAAGAAGCTGAAGTAATACAGCGTCCCGAACTGGGCCATGGTCGTGTAGGTATCCGTCGGCTGCCGCGAGCCGAGCCAGCCGAGCAAGATGCAGTCGGCAACAAACAGCCAGAAGAACAGCTTGTACCAGGGGCGATAGACAGCCGAACGCACCTTCGATGTGTCGAGCCAGGGCAGGAAGAACAGCACGATGATCGCGCCGAACATCACGAGCACGCCGCCAAGCTTGGAGTCGATGAACAACACGTTGAAGGTAATGGCGCGCAGCATGGCGTAGAAGGGCAGGAAATACCATTCCGGCACGATATGAGCCGGGGTCTTCAGCGGATCGGCCATGATGTAGTTATCAGGATGGCCAAGGAAGTTCGGCATATAGAAGATGAACCAGGCATAGGCGATCAGGAAGATCGACACGCCGAAGGCGTCCTTCAACGTCGCATAGGGAGTGAACGCCACCGTATCGGTGCGCGACTTTACCTCGACGCCGGTCGGATTGGTCTGGCCTGTCACATGCAGCGCCCAGACGTGCAGGATGACGACGCCGGCAATCATGAAGGGCAGCAGGTAATGCAGCGAGAAGAAGCGGTTCAGCGTCGGCTGGTCGACGGCAAAGCCGCCAAGCAGGAAGGTCTGGATCCACTCGCCCACCCAGGGGAAAGCCGAGAAGAAGCCGGTGATGACGGTCGCACCCCAGAAAGACATCTGACCCCAGGGCAGAACGTAGCCCATGAAGGCAGTCGCCATCATCAGCAGGAAGATCACCACGCCGAGCATCCAGAGGATTTCGCGCGGAGCCTTATAGGAGCCGTAGTAGAGGCCACGGGCAATGTGCAGATAGACAGCGATGAAGAAGAAGGATGCGCCGTTGGCATGCATGTAGCGCAGTAGCCAACCGTGGTTGACGTCGCGCATGATCTTTTCAACGGAGTTGAATGCCACCGTGGTGTCGGCAGCGTAATGCATGGCCAAAACGACGCCGGTCAGAATCTGCACCACTAGCATCACGGCGAGCATAGCGCCGAATGTATAGGCATAGTTCAGATTGCGCGGCACGGGATAGGCGATGAAACTGTCATAGACCATCCGCGGCAAAGGCAGCCGCTGATCGATCCATCGTGTCAGCCCGGTCGAAGGCTGGTAACTGGAATGCCCACTCATCGATCTCTCCCCCTCAGCCGATCTTGATCACTTTATCGGACACAAATGCGTAATTCGGAATATGCAGGTTTTCCGGCGCAGGACCTTTACGGATGCGGCCGGCCGTGTCGTAGACCGAACCATGGCAGGGACAGAACCACCCGCCATATTCTCCGGCCTGACCAAGCGGCACGCAGCCCAGATGGGTGCAGGAACCGATCATAACGATCCAGTTTTCCTTGCCCTGGCCAGCGGAACGGGCCAGATCGGTCGCCTGGGCGCCGTCCTGGGCGTTGGCATTGCGCGCCACCGGGTCCTTGAGCTGCGCGATCGGCACGCCCTTGGCCTCTTCCACTTCCTTGTCGGTGCGGTTGCGGATGAAGACAGGCTTGCCGCGCCATTTGACGGTCAGCGACATGCCCGGCTGCAAGGCCGAGACATCCACCTCGATGGAGGCAAGCGCCAGCGTCGAGGCATCGGGCCGCATCTGGTCGATGAAGGGCCAGGCGACGGCTACCGCTCCCACGGCACCGGCCATGCCGGTGGCGAGATACAGAAAGTCACGGCGTGTCGGTTCGCCCGCTCCCGTGCCGCCCGCAGTTTCAGTCTGTGTTGTGTGTTCGCTCACGGTCAACCATCCTCTTCGCATCGCCTGCCTTGCACTGCCTGCGACAAACCGTTGGAGCGCCGCGGGTCATTCTCACCCGCAAAGGACGCTCGATCACTTCTCATCCGCCGCAAAGCCCCTCAAACGAGCGGTCATACGGCAGCGGTCCCCCTGGCGGGAATCAAGGACGTCACAAATTCGCCATGGATTCTCCGCCTCCAAGACAATTTCTATGCGCGCCGGTGAAATCTGTCCAGTGTTCAACCGCATGGGAGGCAACATGTCGCGGAAAACTTTAGGAAAACCTGGGATAAAAATTCCCCTTTATTTGCAGGGATTTGCGCTTTATCAAATCAGATGTCTGTGCAAGAGCCGCAAATTTCGGGCTTTTCGCTGCCTACCGTAGTTGAAAAATGTCAAGTGTCCCGCGATGCACAAACGTGTGTTGCATTGCAAGATTTTCATCTCCATGGTGCGCCGATATTCGCCTCTTCCCCGGCATTTCCTGTCTGCAAAGGCAATAAGAAGATGAAATCGATGCTGCTGCATGTCCTGGCAACCCTTCTCGTTCTAGCGCTGGGCGTCTTTGCGCTGCGCTATACGACCCATTTCTGGGCGCCGGGCGTGATCTTCAGCCTGCAGCTGCATGCCGGAATTGCCATGGTGCTGGTGGCGCTGATCTGTCTTGCCCTGCGGCCCGGTGCCTTCACCATGGCGCTTCTGGCCGCCTGCCTTTTCATCGCCGGCCACGCCGTGTGGATGATCTGGGACAGCCTGCCGCTCTCGCCCGGCCCGGACGTCGCCCGTTTCCAGCCGTTGCGCGTCCTGTCCTTCAACGTGCTCGGCGACAATCTGGAAGGTGGCGGCGCGATTACCGATTACATCCTGCAATCAGGCGCCGATGTCGCCTATGTCATGGAAGCAGCCCCGGTCGCCCTGCATCTCGACCGGCTGGCCAAGACCTATCCCTACCGGATCGGCTGCGGCGAGCACACGCCGACCTGCGACCTGATGCTGCTGTCGAAATATCCGTTGGAAAATGTCTATGTCGGCAATCTCAGCGATCTCAGGCGCGACCGCTTTGCCACGGCCAAGATCCATGTCGGCGGCACGGCGCTGCATCTGGCCGCCGCCCATCTCAGCAAGCCCTATTTCGACGATTATCATAATGAGGAACTGCTCGAACTCGCCGATGCGCTCAACGATATCGACGGACCGCTGCTGCTCGCCGGCGATTTCAACGCCTCGACTCTGGCACAAGACATGCAGAAAATGCTTAAAGACACCGGCATGACCACAACAGGTTTCGAACCCGCCACCTGGCCTATCCTGGCCGGGCCGTTTGGCGTGCCGATCGATCATATCTATATCCGCAACCCGCTGATGGCAGCAAAGCTAAGCCGCATTCCCTCGAATTTCGGCTCAAACCATTATGGGCTGATGGCGGAACTGCTGCTGCCGAGGCCATGAGAAAGACGCGCATCCTACTCCGCCGCCCGGTCCAGCGCCTCGCCACCCAAAAATCCGCCCGATTGCCGCGCCCATAGCTCGGCATAGAGACCGCCCTGCTCCACCAGTTGCTCGTGGCTGCCCTCTTCGATGATCCGGCCCTGGTCGATCACCACAAGGCGGTCAAGGCTGGCGATGGTGGAAAGACGGTGGGCAATGGCGAGCACGGTCTTGCCGGCCATCAGCTGTTCGAGATTGGACTGGATTGCGGCTTCCACTTCCGAATCGAGCGCCGAGGTTGCCTCATCCAGCACCAGGATCGGCGCATTCTTCAGCATCACCCGGGCGATGGCGATGCGCTGGCGCTGGCCGCCGGAGAGTTTGACGCCGCGTTCGCCGACATGGGCGTCAAAGCCGGTGCGGCCCCGCAGGTCGACCAGCTTTTCGATAAAGGGCAGCGCCTCGGCCTGATCGGCGGCAGCGGCAAGCTCGGCTTCGCTCGCAGCATCACGGCCAAACAAGATATTGTCGCGGATCGAGCGGTGCAGCAGCGCCGTATCCTGGGTGACCATGCCGATCTGCGCGCGCAGGCTTTCCTGGGTGACGTCACGGATATCCTGGCCGTCGATGCGGATCGCACCGCCTTCGACGTCGTAAAAGCGCAGCAGCAGATTGACCAGCGTCGTCTTGCCGGCGCCGGAGCGCCCGACAATGCCAACCTTCTCGCCCGGCCGGATGGTCAGCGACAGATGGTCGATGGCGCCCTTTGGCTTGCCATAGTGAAAGGACACGTCCTCGAACCGGATTTCCGGGCCGGTAATCGTCAACCTGCCGGCGCCGGGCTTGTCGGTCAGCCCGATCGGCTGGGAGATCATCTCGGCGGCATTCTGGATGGTGCCAATGTTACGCATCATGCCGTTGAGCTGGGTCATCATCCGGTTCAGCAGCATGCTGAGCCGCAACACCAGACCCAGCGTAAACGCCATGCCGCCCGCCGTCATCGCGCCGGAAAACCAGCGATCGATGCAGACCGCGCCGATCATCAGGATCATCCCGCCCGACAGCAGCGCCAGCGAGGCGCGCACGCCTGTGATCAGCCGGGTAAACGGTGCCTGTGCCGCCTGGAACCGCTCGAAACCGGCGCGGATATAATGGTCGTTCTGGCGCTCGCGGGCGAAGAGCTTCAGGGTCTGCACATTGGCATAGCTGTCGACCAGCCGGCCCGACAGCGCCGAGGCGGCTTCGGCCGTATCGCGGGCATGGCGGCGGATGCGTGGCACGAAATAGCGGGCGAGAACCACAAACACCGCCACCCAGACCGCAATGATCGCCGCCAGCACCCAATCGAGATGCGCGAGCAGCGCCATGGTGGAGATGGTGTAGATCACCATGAACCAGGCGACCTGCAGCAGCGAGGTCAGGAGATCGCCGGTGGCCTGACCGCCGGACCAGACCTTGGTGACGATCCGGCCGGCAAAGTCATTGTGGAAGAAGCTGAGCGACTGGCGGCTGACATGGACATGGCTCTGCCAGCGCACCAAATTGAGGAAATTCAGCACGATGACCTGCTCTTCGACCAGCGCGCTCAGCGTAATCACCGCAAAACGCACGAAGATCACGACGGCGGCAATGCCGGCAAGCTCCAGACCGTGCTGGCCGAACAGGCCCTGCCAACCGGCCGACTTCGGCACGGTCTCGAGCAGGTCCACGAGACGTCCGACGAACCAGAACATGCTGGCCTCCATCACCGCCACTGCCCCGCCAAACAGCGCCATGGCCAGAAAGGCCGCCTTGGCCTGACGGACATAGAACCACACGAAGGCCATGGTCCCCGCTGGCGGGCGCAGATCGTTGCGCTCCGTAAACGGATCGACCCAGCGTTCGAACAGGCGGACAGTGGCGGCAATCAACATGGGCGGGACCTCGTCAAGCAAAGCCGCGGGAATGTAGACTCAAGGCTTCCGAGCCAAATTAGGGCCATTGCCAGCAGGCGCCAAGGCGCCCGCCGGCCGGCAGCGGTTATATTTGCGTGATCAGAGCCCACCAGCAGGCTCAAAGTCATACCGAATATATTCCTATTTATTGATATTAGACAATTTTAAATAACTCTTTGGTTGAATTACCCTTGAAAACTCAAGGATGGCTGTTTCCAATGACGTTCCGCAATTTCCTGCAGGCCAACAAGCTGGCCGAAGACCTCGATGCGATCTCGAAATCTCAGGCAATGATCTGGTTCTCGCCGGATGGCAGGGTGCTCGACGCCAATGACAATTTCTGCAAGGCTCTGTGTTATGCCCGTGACGAGATCATCGGCAAACATCACCGGATGTTTTGCGAGGACACAATCCGCAACTCGCCCTCCTATGAGACCTTCTGGAAGGAACTTGCCAGCGGCAAGTTTCAGCGCGGGCAGTTTCGCCGCCAGACCAAGGACCAGACCGACATCTGGATCGAAGCGAGCTACAATCCCGTTTTCCATAACGGAAAAGTCGTCCGCATCCTCAAGATTGCGACAGACATTACCAAGACACGGATTGCCGCCCTCGATGACGAAAACCGGATTCGCGCCATCGATCAATCCCAGGCCATCATCGAGTTCGAGCCGGATGGAACCGTGTTTCACGCCAACCAGAATTTCCTTGATGCGATGGGCTACACGTTCGCCGAGATAGAGGGCAAGCATCACAGGCTTTTCTGCGATCCCGACTATACGAAGACGGCGGACTACGACAATTTCTGGGTGAGGCTGCGCGCCGGCGAATTCATCGCCGACAACTTCGTTCGCTACGGCAAAGGCGGCAAGCGCGTGTGGATCCAGGCGGCCTATACGCCCGTGTTCAACTCCCGTGGCAAGGTCTACAAGGTCATCAAGGTCGCAACCGACATCACCTCCCGCATGGACGCCGTCGACCGCATCGGCGAGGCGATCAGCACGCTTGCAAATGGCGACCTGACTGTCGAAGTCACCGACAGGATCGACCCCGCGCTGATGAAGACGCGAGAGGATTTCAACGTGGCGGCCCGCTCGCTGGAGAGAACCGTCGCCGCCATCAAGCATTCGGCGGAATTGCTGGCCGACAACGCCAAGGTCATCGGCGCTGTCTCCGACGACATCGCCAAGAATGCCGAAAGCCAGGCAGCGTCTGTAGAAGAAACCGCTGCCGCATTGGATACTATCACCACGACAGTCAGGGACTCTGCCTCCCGCGCCGGCGAGGCCAGTCTGTTGGTCACAAAAACCCGCGAACATGCCAAGGTCTCGGGGCTGATCGTCAAGGATGCGACGGATGCGATGAATGAGATCGAGGGATCCTCGCGCGAAATCGCCAACATCATCGGCGTGATCGACGAGATCGCTTTCCAGACCAACCTTCTGGCGCTGAATGCCGGCGTCGAGGCAGCACGAGCAGGCGAAGCCGGCAAGGGTTTTGCCGTCGTCGCCCAGGAAGTGCGGGAACTCGCGCAACGATCGGCCGGAGCGGCCAAGCACATCAAGGATCTGATCACGGCGTCAAGCGCCTCGGTCCAGCGCGGTGTCGGCCTCGTCTTCAAGACCGGTTCAGCGCTCAACGAAATCTCCGAACAGGTCCAGGAAATCGATCACCATGTCCAGGCGATTTCCCAGGCAACGGGCGAACAGTTCCAGGGCATCAAGGAGATCAACGCCGCCGTCGGCGTCGTCGATCAAAGCACCCAACGCAATGCATCGACGGTCGAAGAGGCAAGTGCTGCCGCCCAGGAACTTGCCAGCGAGGCGGAGAAGCTCCGAGATCTCATCGGCGGATTCAAGGTGTCGGGGGCAAGAGGCCAAATGAGCGGCCACGGTGCGTCGTCAAGACGCGTGGCTTGATCGCTGGAGGCAGGTTCGACAGATTAGAGCGTGGGGCGGGACTGAACGACTTGTCTTGGCTCCTTTCCGGAGTGCCAAGCCAGAGCATTCAGTTCCGCCTTCGTCACTCCAGGGTTGAGCGCTCTACAGCGGCTTTTTGAAGAACACGACACGCTGTGTCTCTTCAAACCCTAAAGCCATGTGCAGCGCGTGGCTGGCGGAATTTTCAAGCGGCGCGTCGGAGCCAAATTCGACGCATCCGAGCGACTTTCCCCAACCGGCGACAGCATTGCATAGCAAGCGCGCGATGCCCTTTCGCCTATCCTCGGGCCGGACATAGATCCCTTCCAGAAATAGAACGGGCGAACTGCTGCAGCCATTGACATAATCGTGGCGCAAACTCGCCTCAGCGAACCCGACAACCTCCTTCACAGCATTTCGCGCGAGGAATGCGACGGCTTTCCCACTATCAGACAAAAATACCCGGCGAAGTTCAGCACGATGGTCCGCAAGGGAATGATGCGGCCATAGCGCAGCGCGAAGCTCTGCCCACGGGCCGATATCGTCCAAAGTCGCAACGTCTGTGAACGCTTCCATATGGCGGGCCCCTCCAGCACGAAGCATCGCATCGAAGCCGACGGATGAGCAGATTAGAACGGCATGCATGTCATGACATGACACGCATGCCGCCTATCGTCACTCCGCCGCGGTGTCCTGCACGTCCTCAACAACGTCGTCGGCCAGGAAGCCGCCGGATTGGCGGCTCCAGAGGTCGGCATAGACGCCGCCCTGGCTGGCGAGTTGGTGATGGGTGCCGGTCTCGATGATCCGGCCCTTGTCCAGCACCACCAGCCGGTCCATTTCCGTCAGCGTCGACAACCGGTGCGCGATGGCGATGACCGTCTTGCCCTCCATCAACGCAAACAGGCTTTCCTGGATGGCGGCCTCTACCTCTGAGTCAAGCGCCGAGGTCGCCTCGTCCAGCACCAGGATCGGCGCGTTCTTCAGGAACACCCGGGCGATGGCGATGCGCTGGCGCTGGCCGCCCGACAGCTTCACGCCGCGTTCGCCCACCTGCGCATCGAGCCCTGCCCGGCCCTGCATGTCGACCAGGGTCTCGATGAAGTCCCAGGCATTGGCGCGCTTGGCCGCCTCGATCACTTCGGCATCGCTGGCATCGGGCCGTCCATAGGCGATGTTGTCGCGGATCGAGCGATGCAGCAGCGAGGTATCCTGAGTGACCACCCCGATCAGGGAACGCAGGCTGTCCTGGGTGACGTTGGAAATATCCTGGCCATCGATGGTGATGCTGCCCTGTTCCACGTCATAAAAGCGCAGCAGCAGGTTCATCAGTGTCGTCTTGCCGGCACCGGAGCGCCCGACCAGGCCAACCTTTTCACCAGCCTTGATCGTCAGCGAGAAATCCTCGATCACGCCCTTGGCCTTGCCGTAGTGGAAGCGGACCTTGTCATAGACGATCTCGCCATGCGGTGCCGCCAGCGGCTTGGCATCGGCGCGGTCGGCGATGTCATGCGGCTTGGTCATCATGTCCATGCCGTCATAGACGGTGCCGATGTTCTCAAACAGTGCCGAGACTTCCCACATCACCCATTGCGACATGCTGTTGACCCGCATCGCGAGGCCGATGGCAATGGCAATGGCGCCGACCTCGATCGAAGCCGTCAGCCACAGCCAGACGGAGAGCGCGCCGATCGTAAAGATCACCACGCAATTGTTGAGATAGACCAGAACCTGGAACAGCGTGATCTTGCGCATCTGCGCATGCACGGTCTGCAGGAATTCGTCCATCGCGCCCCTGGCGTAATCCTCCTCACGCCTGGTGTGGGAGAACAGCTTGACGGTCGCGATATTGGTATAGCTGTCCACCACCCGGCCGGTCATCATCGAGCGGGCATCGGCCTGATTGGCGGCGATCTTGCGCAGCCGTGGCACATAATAGGAGACGATGGAGATATAGATGGCGAGCCAGACAAGCATCGGCACCAGCAGCCGCAGATCGGCTGACGCAATCACCACCAGCATCGAGATGAAATAGGTCCCGACATAGACGAAAACGTCGAGCACCTTAATGACCGTTTCGCGCACAGCAAGCGAGGTCTGCATAACCTTGGTGGAGACCCGGCCAGAAAACTCATTGGCGAAGAAGGTCATGGAGTGGTTGAGCAGGAAACGGTGCATCTGCCAGCGGGCGATCATCGGGAAATTGCCGAGCAGCGTCTGATGCACGATCATCGAATTGATCGTGGCGATACCCGGCAGGAAGATCAGCACCAACGCGCCCATGCCCGCCAGCCGCCAGCCCTGCTCCGACAGGAAGGTCCCACGGTTGGCATGCGACAGCCAGTTGACGATGTCTCCAAGAAACTGGAACAGCATGACCTCGCCGATGGCAATCATCATGACCAGCCCGGCCATCAGCGCCAGCCAGCCGGCCGCAGGCTTGGTATAATGCCAGATGAAGCGGAAAAGACCCTTGGGCGGCAGGCCAGGCGGCTCCGTCGGATAGGGGTCGAGGCGGCGTTCGAACCAGGTGAACATGGTCGGTCTCCATCGGGTATGCCGGGGAGCCGGCGCGGCGTCATCAAAGGCCGGCAGGCGAGATTCCGGAAAGGGCAGCCAGCCGCAGGGGCCGGCCGATTGGTGGCCAGACCGCGCGCGCCCTCAAAGGCGGGGCAAAAGCGCAACAGTCAGACCAGTGAAAAGATAAATGGGAAAACGTCGGGACGGTTCAACGCCTACGGCGCGAAAGCGCAAGGAGTCGGCACATCCAGTCGATATCAATCATGCGGGCCTCCCTGTCTCGAGTTAAGATAGAGAAGGTTTAAAGTCGCCGGCGGTGAATGGAAAGTCGCAATTGAGAGCATTTGCCGCTTTGACCGGCACCTGTTGCCCATCGACCACAGACAGGCCGCAGCAGACCGGCTATGGCCGTTCCATGACCATATCTATGACCGGCGCCCTCTCGACCATGCTCCGCATTGCCCTCTACCAACCGGATATTCCCGGCAATACCGGCACGATCCTCCGGCTGGCCGCCTGTCTCGGGCTCGGCGTCGACATCATAGAGCCGGCAGGCTTCATCCTGTCGGATCGCAACCTGAAACGATCAGGCATGGACTATCTCGCCTCGGTGACGATGGTCAGGCATGTCAACTGGACGCAGTTCGAAGCGTGGCGCGCAACGACCGGCCGCCGGCTGGTGCTGGCCTCCACCAAGGCGGCCATGCCCTATACGGATTTTTCCTTCCGCGACGACGATATCCTGCTGTTCGGCCGGGAAAGCGCCGGCGTGCCCGATGCCGTCCACGAGGGTGCCGATGCCCGCATCCTGATCCCGATGGTCGAGGGGCAGCGGTCCATCAATGTGGCGATGTCGGCGGCGATGATTGCTGGCGAAGCCCTGCGCCAAGTGAAAGCCTGAGTGTTCTAGGAAAAGTGGAACCCGGCTTCCATCCGAACGGAGCCCAAAAAAGGCTTGAGCGCATGCGCCACCGTAAAAACGTCACAGACGTAAACTAAATCCAACTTGGCTTTTCGCAAGGTCGGCAGCGCATCAATCCGCTATGACTGAGCATGGAGACCACAAGAAGTCGCTTGCTGGACTTCACAGCCTGGGCGTGAGTGATTAATAGTTAAAGTAATCATTGCTAATCGAAATGCACACCCATATGTTGCAATGCAGCAAAATTTCTGGGGAGACACTTCATGTTCGAGACGGCATTCACCTTCGGCTTGACCCAATTCGCCCGATCGCTGTCGCTACCGGAAAGGCTGCAACGCCGCCCCTTCCGCAATGCGGCGCTGGAGCTCTGGCGGCTGCGCAACACCAGCCTCGACGCACTTTATTATGACATCCGGGCGCTGACTTCGGACGAAGCCTTTTACATCAGCGGCGCGCTTGCGGCCGAAGGGCTGATCATGATCGTGCCGCCGACCGGCCAGGGCATGCTGACGCTGTGCGAAACCGTGGATGAATATCTGCTGCGCGGTGGCCGCCAGGTTCGGGTCATGGCCGTTGCCGGCATTGGCGGCTCGGCGGCCGGCTCCGCAGCCTTCGCCCGCAATGTCGCTGACGCGGTCGGCGCGCCCGTGGCCGCTGTCGTGTCCGGCTACGGCCTCGGCGATCTCGTGGCAGAAGCACTCGGCAGCAACTTCTTCTTTGGCCATCTCGGCTTCCTGCGCCGCAATTTCGAAATGATCGACGACATGGTGGGCCGCCCGCATTTCGGCGATTACACCCGGCGCCCAACGCTGCATGATGCACCCCGCCGCACCAGCCTCGACGCCGATACGGTGGAGGCGCTGCTCATGCACAACGAGCTGCGCTTCGATCTCGTCACCGGTCATTCCAAAGGCAACCTCATCGTCAACGAGGCACTCACCGCCATCGCCGAGGAAGCGCCAAGCCGCCTGGCGCAGTTGCGCGAACGCATGCGCGTCATCAGCTTCGGCACCCGCATCGCCTTGCCTGAGCCCCTCGCAGCACCGCTATCGGTCATGGGCGAGTTGGACTGGTACGGCGAAATGAACGCAAGAGGTCCCACCGCAAACACGATACGCGTGCCCCGCGCCGGCCATTCCACCAACACCTCCCTGCCGGGCGCGCTTAATGTCACCGCCCTCCTCACCCAGGTCCTGGCCGACCAGCCCGTGTCCGATCAGCCCGTATCCGATCAGCCGATGGCGAAGGCGCAGACGGGCGAAGCGGTTAAAAAGCCTGAACCGGAAACCGTGGCAAAGCCTGTAGAATTAAAGACGCCCGCCCCAAAACCTCTGAGCATCGTCAAGACCAAACCCACTGCACCCACTCCTGAACCGGTGATCGAGGCGAAGGCCGAAAAAGCCGCATCAGCTCCGGTCGAGACGAAAGCAGCCAACAAGCCTGCCCCCGTTACCCTAGCGGAACCCAAGACGGAGACCGTCACCGTCTCTGCTCCAGAGCCTGTGGTAATTGAGGCTGCAAAAGAGGCGCCGCCAGAGCCGGTAGCAAAGCAGGTAGTAAAGCCGGTACTCGAGGCCCCCGCCCCACGGGCAGCCACGAGCGACAAGAAGGACGTGCAAGCGCCGCAAGCCGGCGTAACCCCGGCCCCAGTCCAGGCCGAGGCGAAAGCCGATAAGCCCGCCGATCCGGCGCCCGTCGTCCCTGCTGCGGTTGACGCCGTTGCCGTCACCGAAACCGCTCTCCCTGCCCCGGCAGCGCAGGTTGCAGAAAGCCCGGCTGTGCCGCCCGTTATCGCCAAGCTGGCGACAACACCAAAGCAACCCGTGCAGAACCGCCCCGGCCCCAACCAACCCCGCAATGGCAGTCGCAAGCGGCCGCGCAAGCGCTGAACCCTTCATTCGCGGAGCAATTGAAAATACGCGGCCCCATGGCCTGCTTCCAAACAGAGGCATGCCTTGGGGCTCAATCGTAATGCAGGCGATTTACAGCGCCGTGGGTTTTATAAAAGGCGCGGCGTCGAAGCCTCACATGAACAACTGCGTCAGGCTCTTCTGCTGACTGTTGGCGATGTTCAGCCCCGAGATCCGCAGAGCGGCGCGGGCGCTTTCGACGGAGAGATTGGTTGAATCCTCCTCCGTGTCGGAGTTGGTTATGCGAGCCTGAGCCGTATTCGCGGTATTCTCAAGCGACTTCATCAGATCGGCACTTCCGGAAATACGATTTTGCGTGGCGCCGACGGCCGCACTCGCATCGACCATGCTCGAGATCATCGATTTCGTCGCGCCGATCATCGCATCGATCTGGGCGTTGGACGTGTCGTTGGAAATCATGATCTGCGCCGCGGTCGGGCTCGCCGGCGTCTTCGAGCCGACATCGAGCAGATAATAGTCGTTGGCGCTGCCATCCGATCCGACACTGAGATAGGAGCGGGTCAGGATACCGTCGGCCGCATCGTTCTGGCTGGTCAGCACGCTCTGCGCCGTATCGAAATTGGTCACCTCGACAGCCAGATTGCCTTGCGCATCGGAACCGACCGAGGCCACCATCGAGGTGACTTTCGGCGACTGGTTTTCGCCAAGCGCCAGCCAGTTCTGGCCGTTGAAGCTGGAGGATTGCGCCACGGTGGTCAGTTGCGCCTTCAGTTGATCGATATCGCCGTTGACCGCCTGCCGATCGGACCCAACGGCCTTGGCGCTGATCAGCTTTGCCTGAATATCCGAGACGAGATCCGTTGCCTGGTCGAGCCCGAGCGCTGCCGTATCGGCCACGGCCGCGGAAAGTGCTGTGGCATCGCCGGCACTCGACAGCGAAAGGCTGTCGGATTTCATCGTCGTGGCAATCGACCAATAGGCTGCATTGTCTGAGGCCTTGTCGACCGCCTTGCCGGTCGCAACGCGCGTCGTTGTCGTCTCAAGCGCCCGAGAGGAGCCGCTGAGCAGAGACAGGGCCGAAGCCGACGTGGAATTGATCGAGACGGAGTCCATGGGAGCCCTCCATTATAGATACAGACAGCGCGACAGACTTGACGCCATGCTTGCCCCGGGCACGGAAACGCGAACCCGCAGGCCAGCTTGGGCTGGCCTTTCGAAGAAGGCTTCCATGTTCACGGGATGCAGGCTCAACAAGCCCTAATTATGAGGAAAGTGTAAACGAATAGCCGTTTCCATCATCTTGCCGCGAACGCTATAAATTTAATGATCCAGCCATTATTCAGCGAAAAGATGTGGAGAAAAGACAAGTAGGTTGGTGCCATTATGAACGGCGGGAAACCTTAGGCATCCGACCGCATATCAGTCTGCCGAAGACAAGCGGCGCATGGTAAATTCGATCGCGTCGCCATCGAGTTGGCGCCAGCTTTCCACCTCAGTCCAATAGGCCGCTTTAGGATAGGTATCGAACCATTCGCGCGCCTTTTCGCGCGCCGCCTCGCGGTCGAGCCGGAAAGTTTCTCGCACGAAAGCACCGCTGCCAGACGGGGCCGTGTTGAGAGAGGCCTTATCCTGCCTGCGGCGGTGCCGGTCGATCTGTCGTTTCAGGCCGTCGAGCGGTGGTGGTGGAAGCTTTCCGGTCATGGAGGCAATCCTGTTTAAGACCTCAAGAATAGGTGAGACGCAGCAATTTTTCCAGTGCCCTACCGACTGTCGATGGCGCGATACGCTTGCCTCTGTTATGCCATCGCTTAAGGCCAATCTGCCGGCCAGCCCCAGACGTCCATAGGAAAAGTCCATGCAAAGACCCACCCTGCCCAAAGGTTTGCCCGAGGATATTGAGGGTAAGAAGGCCATGGCTCGCGCCTGGTTTGAAAGCCTGCGCGACCAGATCTGCCGCTCTTTCGAGGCGCTGGAGGACGAGCTGACCGGGCCACTGTCTGACCGGGAACCCGGCCGATTTGCGCCGAAAGACTGGCAGCGCGAGGAAGGGCTCGGCGGCGGCGGTCGCATGTCGATGATGACCGGACGCGTCTTCGAAAAGGTCGGCGTCCATACCTCGACAGTGCACGGCGAGTTCTCGCCAGAGTTCCGCAAGCAGATGCCGGGTGCCGAAGAAGACCCGCGCTTCTGGGCCTCGGGCATCTCGCTGATCGCCCACCCCTGCAATCCCCATGTGCCGGCTGTGCACATGAACACCCGCATGGTCGTCACGACAAGCCAGTGGTTCGGCGGCGGAGCCGACCTGACCCCGGTCCTCGACCGACGCCGCACCCAGGAAGATGCCGATACGCTGGCATTTCACGCGGCGATGGAAAGCGCCTGCACGGCTCATCCCGATGTCGCCGATTATCCGCACTATAAGGCCTGGTGCGAGGAATACTTCTTCCTGCCCCACCGCCAGGAGCCACGGGGTATCGGTGGCATTTTCTTCGATTGGCTGCATGCCGGTGAGAAGTTTGATCTCTGGGCAGCCAATTTTGCTTTCGTCCAGGAGGTGGGCCGCCGCTTCGCTGCCGTCTACCCTGATCTTGTACGCCGCAATTTCAACCAGGACTGGAGCGAGGCCGATCGCGAGGAACAACTGGTACGCCGTGGCCGCTACGTAGAATTCAACCTGCTCTACGACCGCGGCACGATTTTCGGCCTGAAAACCGGCGGCAATGTCGAATCGATTTTGTCGTCGATGCCACCGCTGGTGCGCTGGCCGTGAAAAGCCCATAGCACCTGTCTTCCCAGGCAGGCGCGCCACAGCGAAACGAAAAATTGCGCCGAAACGGCGCAAATCATCGTTAATTCCATATGATTCTAGGGGTCAAAAAGGTTCCCTAGGATCAATTCATATTTTCTTGATTAACAAAGACTGCATTACTCGCGTGTTAATTGATTTTTAACATTGGCATGTCGCGCACTCGTGCTATCCTGTCGTTCATGGAATGAGGAGGAGGATTGCAATGGCTAAGCACAGCATGACCAACCCCGCAGACCCGATCAGCCCGGACCACAGAGACCGGCTGATCGACACGGCCGAGTTGATCGACCGTATTGCCCACGACCTGAAGGCATCCAGTGATGCCAACCTGCCGCATTGCTACTTTGTCGAACAGGCAAAATTGCGGCTGGCCGGCTTGCATGGCCGTGAACACCGCGCAAATGACGCTTACAGGATGGTCAGCAAGACCGTCGTAAACGCGCCAAGCTCGGTTTTCTACGCCTGGGCTATGCCGGAATAGGAGCCCCGTTAGGGTACCATGGTTAGAAGGGGCGGCACCGCCCCTTCACTACCAGCGGATGGGCAGCGATTGCCGGCAGAGACCGGTCATCCAAAAAATACTGTCGCTTTCACTATATCCCAACATGCATGGCCGTTCTCGCTCCCGATCGGAACCCATCCTGTTTTTTGCTGTTAGACATCATGCTTCAAAGAAGCATTGACCTGAAACCGCCAAGGTCGGTTTCGGGGAAACTCGCGTCAAATCCCCGCGTCAGACCAAGTGACACGAGGACATTGAAACGCTCGTCGTTTTCCATTGGGACGCCACAGTGAGGGAGAAGATCATGAAACAGTTTGAATGCGGAAGTCTGGTCCCGGGTTGCGAATGGCATACGCGGGCCAATGAAGAGGCTGAAGTTGTGCACCGTGCTGTCGAGCATATGCGCATGGTGCACGGAGAAACCGTGATCCGCGAAAATATGGTGCATAACGTCCGCGCCCGCATCACCGATGTCGGTGGCGGACCGATGGACAGCAGCGCCGCTGCCGATATCCGCAAGGACGACCGCGCCGCCTGATTTATCCAACTGACGATACGGAATTGATAGGGCTATTTTGCCCTATCACGCCGGCCGATTGACGGCGTCCTGCAGCCGGGTGAGCAATTTCTCCCGGCTGAAGCTGAAATTGGCCTGCACCCAGGCATCCTCCAGTTCCCCCAGCAACCGTCCCACATCTGGTCCCGGCGAAATACCACTCGCAATCACGTCTGCGCCGGACAGTGGAAAGGTCGGCTTGTCAAAGGCCTTTGCCCGCTCGACAAGTTTCAGCCAGCGCGCTGCCGTCGCCATGGCGGACGTATCCTGCTCCGCCTTCACTCGCGCATTCGCCAGGGCCAATTTCAGCCGCGCCAGAATGCCCGCCTTGCCGTGGCGATAAATCAGCCGGTCGAGGGCAAGTTCCGACATGTCATCCTTGACCGCAGGAGCGCTCGCAAACAGCTGCAGGAAATCCGCCTCGGCCCGCGACAGTTTCAACCGCTCCGCCATCGCCTTCAGCCGCTCCGCATCGGTCGGCACGATAGCGGCGAGCCGCAGCATCGGGTCCGGCTTCCAACCGAGCGCCATTTCAGTGGCGATCAACCCGGGGATAGCGTCGATCCCCCATTTCTCGGTTTCCGGCAGGATGGCGGTGAGTACGCCGGCCTGACGCATCCAGAGCAGTGCCCGGCCCGGATCGGGCGCCAGCAGCACTTTCTTGGTTTCCGACCAGACCCGCTCCACTGAGAGCCGATGCAGCTCGTCGCGCGCGGCCGCCGAGGCGCGCAAACCTTCGGCGTCCGGCCGGCCGCGCCCGTACCAGGCGAAGAAACGGAAAAAGCGGAGGACCCTGAGATAATCCTCGGCAATCCGCTGCCTGGCGTCGCCGATGAAGCGCAGCGTACCGTTTTCGATATCCTTGAGGCCGCCAACGAGATCGATCACCTCGCCGGACGCATCAGCATAGAGAGCGTTGATGGTGAAATCCCGCCGCTCGGCATCCTCCTGCCAATCGGTGCCGAAGGCCACTTCGGCGTGGCGCCCGTCGGTCGTCACGTCACGGCGCAGCGTCGTGACCTCAAAAGGCTGCCCCTTCACGACCAGCGTCACAGTGCCATGGCCGATGCCTGTCGGCACCGCCTTGATGCCGGCGGCCTGCGCCCGTGCAGTCACCTCTGATGGAACCAGCGTCGTTGCCAGATCGATATCGCCGACCGGCTCGCCCATCAGGCTATTGCGCACCGCGCCGCCCACCACCCGCACCTCGCCGCCATCGGCATTCAGCAGGGCAAAGACCTCTGCTAGGCCCGCATCCTGAAACCAGGACTGATCCGCAACTGAGGTCATGCATAGAGCCTTTCATAGAGCGTGCGCAGAATGCCGGCGGTAATGCCCCAGATCTGGCGCTCACCATAGGGCATCACGTAGAAATGCCTGAGAATACCGTTCCAGACCTTGGCGTCGCGGCGATGGTTGTCAGGGTTCATCAGAAAGGACAGCGGCACGTCGAACACCTCGGCCACTTCATCCGGATTGATGGTCAGCTTGAAACCGGGCTGCACCACCGCCAGAACCGGCGTAATGCGAAAGCCAGTGCCGGCGAGATAATGTGGCAGCCGCCCGACCGGCTCGACGAAACGCGGATCAAGGCCGATTTCTTCTTGAGCCTCCCGCATCGCCGCAGCCTCGGGGCTGGCATCATCAGCATCTATGCCGCCACCGGGAAAGGCGATCTGGCCGGAATGCTTGCGCAATTTGACGGTACGCTGGGTGAGGATCACCCGCGTATTGGCGCCGTCATCAACCACAGGCACCAGCACGGCCGCATCCTTCAGCCGCATGCCCTCCAGCGTTGCCAGCATATCGGCATTGAGCACATGGTCGCCGTGTTCGCGCCAGGCGCTGTCGATCGGCCCGCCGGCCTGGCTTTGCGCCCGCCGGCGAAACTCTGCGGCGGTGTAGAGCGGCAAAGCAAGATCAGTGCCGCGGTCAGTCATTCAGCAATCCTTCCAGATCGGCGGCCGGCAGCACCGGGAAGCAAGCGCCACTGGCGCGGATCGCAAACATTGCTTCCCCGTCGATCTCGACCACCTCGCCCAGCGCCATCAAGTCATAAGTCACGGCCCGCGACACCAGCGCCTCCAGCCGACCGCGCACGGCAAGATAGGGTTTCAGCTGGCTCTGTTCGCCTTCAATTACAAAGCGCAGCGGATGCTCCGGCCCAGCCTCGATGACATCGCCGACATTGGTGCGAAAGGTCAGAACAGACACACCGTCCTTGTCCGCAACCGTCATTTCCACGGCCAAGAAATGCGCATCGGCCACCCGGATGCCGAGTTTTTCCACAGGCGTGACCAAATAGGTTTTCCCGTCCTCGTCCTTGCGCAGCACGGTCGAAAACAAGCGCACCAGCGGCGCTCGGCCGATTGGCGTCCCCATGTAAAACCATTGGCCGTCTGCCTTGATTTCCATGTCGATATCGCCGCAAAAGGCCGGATTCCAGCGCTCTACCGGCGGCAGGCCGGGCTTGCCGCCCGCCGTCTGCTCGGCCGCGCGGGCGATCATTGCAGCAAGATCCGCCGCATCACCTGACCGTCTGTCTTCGTCGCCTGCCATGTTTGCGCCCCGGTTTCAACCGTAAGAAGGAAGGACACGAGATAGTCATTTGAATGACGCTTGTCAGCCGCCCCGTGGAGAATAAGTTAGACAAATTGCGTCAACGCACGCATTGATCGATTCTCATTGATCCTTTTTCAGGCGCCTCTATCTTGCCTGGGAACAGCCCGAGCGGCGGCAGGACGATATAGCCGCATCAAGGGCAAGCAGCCAGGGAGACCGCCATGGGCATGATGAACAACACGGATAGCGGCCTCGACGACAAGGCCGTGGTCGCCATGGCGCAGCAGGCGCTGTCGGAAATCGCTGATGTGCGCGCAGAGGTTTCCAAGGTGATCTTCGGCCAGGAAAAGGTGGTGGAAAACACCCTGCTCGCCATTCTCTCCGGCGGTCATGCCCTGCTGGTCGGCGTGCCCGGTCTCGCCAAGACCAAGCTGGTGACGACACTCGGCACCGTTCTCGGCCTCGACGCCAACCGCATCCAGTTCACCCCCGACCTGATGCCCTCGGATATTCTCGGCACCGAGGTGATGGATCAGGACGAAAACGGCCGCCGCTCCTTCCGCTTCGTCAAAGGCCCGGTCTTTACCCAGTTGCTGATGGCCGACGAAATCAACCGCGCCAGCCCGCGCACCCAGTCGGCGCTGCTGCAATCCATGCAGGAATATCACATCACCATCGCCGGCCAGCACTATGATCTGCCTGCACCTTTCCACGTTCTTGCCACCCAGAACCCGCTGGAACAGGAAGGCACCTATCCGCTGCCGGAAGCCCAGCTCGACCGTTTCCTTCTGCAGGTCGATGTCGGCTATCCCGACCTTGCCGCCGAGCGGCAGATCCTGCTCGACACGACAGGCGTGCATGACAACCAGGCCGGCGCCGTGCTCGATGCGGGCAGGCTCTCCGATATCCAGAAGCTGATCCGTCAGATGCCGGTGCCAGACAGCGTCGTCGACGCCATCCTGTCGCTGGTACGCGCCGCCCGTCCAGGCCAGGGCCACGCCGAGACCGACAAGCATGTCGCCTGGGGCCCCGGCCCGCGCGCCGGTCAGGCGCTGATGCTCTGCGCCCGCGCCCGTGCCCTTTACGAAGGCCGGCTGGCGCCGTCGATCGATGATGTGCATGCGCTGGCAGAACCCGTGTTGCAACACCGCATGGCGCTGACCTTTGCGGCCCGCGCCGAAGGCATGGCAGTGCGCGACGTGATTGCCGGCCTGATCAAGCAGAACCGGCATTAATCCCGATCGATTAACGGAGACATCAGCGTTTTGGTTGCATTCCAGCAGGCAGTTCAGGGACGGATCGTCGACAAGACGGAGACCGGCGACGCCTTGGCGCGTGCCCGTCAGCGCGCCGCCCTGATCCCCGACTGCATGGTGGAGGCTAAACGCATCGCCAATACCGTGATTGCCGGCTGGCATGGACGGCGCAAACGCGGCATGGGTGAGAATTTCTGGCAGTTCCGCCCCTATGCCGAAGGCGAAAGCCTGGCAGGGATCGACTGGCGCCGCTCGGCCCGCGACGATCATCTCTATATCCGCGACCGCGAATGGGAAGCGGCCCACACCATCTGGCTCTGGGCTGATCTGTCGCCCTCCATGCTCTATAAGTCGCGCTTCGGCTCGGTCTCTAAGGAAAGCCGTGCCCTCGTGCTGATGCTGGCACTGGCCGAAGTGCTGGCCCGCTCCGGCGAGCGCATCGGCTGCCCCGGCGTGATGGAGCCGATTGCGGCGCGCAATGCCGCCGAACGGCTGGCGACGGCACTGATCCATGCGCCCGAAACCACAGGCCTTCCAGATGCCGGCTTTCCGCGCACCGACATGATCCGCAATGCCAGCGATATCGTGCTGATCGGCGACTTCCTCGATGAGGCCGAGACGATCATGGCCGGCATCGCGCCGCTGGCCCGGCGCGGGCTGCGCGGCCACGTGGTCGAGATCGCCGATCCCGCAGAACAGGATTTCCCCTATGCCGGCCGCACCGAATTCATTGATCCCGAGAGTGGCGAAAAGCTGGTGTCCGGCCGGGCGGAAAGCATCCGTGACGATTATCGCCGCGCCTATTTCCTGCGCCGTGACGCCTTGAGCGACAACCTGCGCCGGCTGGGCTGGAGCTTTACCCCGCATCTCACCGACCGGCTGGCGTCCGAGGCACTGGTTAAGCTGCACATGCATCTGTCAGGCGCCCCGCAACTCGGCAAAGGCGGAGGTGCGTGATGGGTGGTTTTCCGCTGGCCTTTATGAGCCCTGCCCTGCTTGGCGCACTCGTCGTGCTGCCGGCCATCTGGTTCCTGCTGAAACTGACGCCGCCGCGCCCGCAGACGGAAGTGTTTCCGCCGTTGCGGATTCTGGCGCGCGTCTTGAAGCGCGAGGAGACGCCGGCTCGAAGCCCCTGGTGGCTGACATTGCTGCGCATGGCGATGGCTGTCCTGGTTATCTTTGCGCTCGCCGAACCCGTGCTCAACCCACGCGGCGCATCCGTATCCGGCGATGGGCCGCTGGTGCTCGTCATCGACAACAGCTGGGCCAGCGTCATCGATTGGCAGGAGCGCCTCGACACCGCCAACGGGCTGATCGATGAAGCCGAGAGCCGCAATGTGCCGGTCTCGCTGGTGCTGACCGCCGAGCCAAGCCAGGATGCAACGCCATCAAGCGCCGCTGCCGCCCGCGAAAAACTCAGCGCAGCCAAGCCGAGGCCGCTGGTGCCGGATCGTGGACGCGCGCTCGCAGCACTTTCCGCCGCATTGAAAGGCACCCGTCCCGGCACCCTCGCCTTTCTCAGCGACGGGATGGCGGCAAAGCCCGATGAAGGCCTGGCCGCAAGCCTCTCGGCGCTTGCCCCCGGTGAAATCAGGCTGATTGCCGATGACAGCAGCGACACGCTGGCACTGACCGAGGCGACCAACAATGCCGACCAGCTGATTGCCAAGGTCACCCGGCTTGCGGCAGGCGGGCCGCAGCAAGTGATCGTCGATGCGCAGGACCAGCAGGGCCGGCCGATTGCCTCTGGCACCGCAACCTTTGCGCCCGGCGAAACCGTGGCGAAAGCAGAGATCGCCGCGCCTTTCGAGCTGCGCAACGATTTTGCGCGGTTGAGCCTGTCAGGCCTTGCCAGTGCCGGCGCCGTTCATCTGCTCGATGACGGTTTTCGTCGCCGCAAGGTGGCGCTGATCTCCGGCGATGCCAATGACGAATTCCAGCCGCTGCTGTCGCCGCTCTATTACATCCAGCGGGCGCTGCAGCCCTATGCCGACCTGATCAAGTCCAACGACAAGGATCTGGCGACCGCAATTCCCGATCTGCTGCAGCAAAATCCTTCGGCCGTGATCATGGCTGATATCGGCCGGTTGCCGCCTGAAATGCAGCAGCAATTGCAGCGCTTCGTCCAGCGTGGCGGCACGCTGATCCGCTTTGCCGGCCCGCGTCTGGCCGCAGCCCCCGGCGACGATCCGCTGGTGCCGGTGACGCTGCGCCAGGGCGAACGGGCGCTCGGTGGCGCGCTCTCCTGGTCCGAGCCGCAGCCCTTGGCACCCTTTGCGCCAACAAGTCCCTTTGCCGGGCTCGATCCGCCCGACGGCGTGCTGGTCAAGCGCCAGGTCCTGGCCGAACCGACACCCGACCTCGCCAGCCGCACCTGGGCTAGCCTTGCCGATGGCACGCCGCTGGTGACCGCTCGCGATATCGGCGCTGGCCGCATCGTGCTCTTCCATGTCAGCGCCGAGGCCAGCTGGTCCAACCTGCCAATCTCGGGCGAATTCGTGGAAATGCTGCGCAGGGTCGTGCAGATGGCGCATACAGCAGGTGCGACAACAGCCGGCGCAGCAACGGGCAGCAATGCCACAGCCGCCGCCCCGAGCCTGCCGCCCTACCGGCTGCTGACCGATCGCGGCGCGCTGACGGCAGAAGCCGGCAATGCCAAGCCGCTGGAACTTGGCCCCAAACGGCCTGCCGCCGCGAGCTTCGACAACCCGCCCGGCCTCTATGGCTCGGAAGACGGCTTCACTGCCCTTAACCTGCTGCCCTCTGGCGCGGAACTGAAGCCGCTCGATCTGACCGGCCTCACCCTGCCGGTGGTGCGTGAGCCGCTGGCCGGCGCAACGGCAACACCGCTGAAGCCTTCGCTTCTGGCACTGGCGCTGGCCTTGTTCGTCATCGACAGCCTCGTCGTGCTGCTCATGGGCGGCGCCTTTGCCGGCTTAGGCAAGCTACGGACGCCGAAAGGTGCCGGCACTGCGGTGATCCTGGCAGCCATGCTCGGCGCAGCCCTGACCACCGCGCTGCCGCATCCCGCGCTGGCCGATGACAGCAAGCCCGGCGACGATATCCTGCTGCAAAGGCTGGACACCACCCATCTCGCCTATGTGAAGACCGGCGAGGCCGATGTCGACCGGCTGTCGGAACGCGGTCTCGCGGGTCTCACCGAGTTTCTGACCTATCGCACCACGCTGGAGCCCGGCGCGCCCGTCGGAGTCGATATCGCCAAGGACGAGCTGTCGATCTTTCCGATCATCTTCTGGCCGATTTCGGCAACGGCGCCGATGCCGAGCGCCGAGGCAATCAGCCGGATCGACGCCTATATGCGCGCCGGCGGCACCGTGCTGTTCGACACCCGCGACCAATTGAACAGTCTCGGCAATGGCGAGGCCGGCGTCAGCGCCAATGGCGAGCGACTGCGCCAGATCCTTGCCAATATCGACATTCCGCCGCTGGAGCCGGTGCCGAAGGACCATGTGATCAACCGGTCCTTCTATCTGCTGCACACCTATCCCGGTCGCTATGCCGGCAGCCCGCTTTGGGTAGAAGCGCGCCAGGAGGCCCGCGCCAGCCAGAACGGCCTGACCTCGGGCGGCGATGGCGTGACGCCGATCATTATTACAGGCAATGATTTCCTCTCCGCCTGGGCGGTTGACGACAATGGCGTGCCGCTGCTGCCAACAGTGCCGCCGGACGAAAACCAGCGGGAAATCTCATACCGCGTCGGGGTCAATATCATGATGTATATGCTGACCGGCAATTACAAAGCCGATCAGGTGCATGTGCCGGCCCTGCTGGAACGGTTGGGACAATGAGATGGGCGTGATCCTGAGATGAGCCTTTCCTTCTCCCCCTTCCTGCCGATCTGGGCGTTGATCGCTGTCGCCGTGCTGGCGCTTGTTGTGGCGGCCATCGGCTTTCGCCGTGGCATGCGCGGCACCACCATCCGGCTGATCGCCTTTGCAGCGCTGATTGCCGCCCTTGCCAATCCGCAGCTGCTCTCCGAAGACCGGGACAAGCTCTCGACCGTCGTGCCTGTTATCGTCGACCGCAGCCAGAGCCAGACCGATATTGCCAGCCGCAATGCCATGACCGACAAGGCGCTGGCGGCTGTCAAGGACAAGCTCTCGCGTTTCCCGGATATCGAGCCGCGCATTGTCGAAGCCAAGACGCCTGAGAATGCCGACACACCGTCGACTCGGCTGTTCGAAGCGCTGAATTCGGCGGTCTCGGACGTGCCGCCGGCCCGGATCGGGGCCGCGATCTTCATAACCGATGGCCAGGTGCATGACGTGCCAGCGAATCCGAAATCGCTCGGCCTCGACGCACCGGTCCACGCACTTCTGACCGGCAAGGCGGGCGAAGTCGACCGGCGCATCGAAGTGGTGCGCGCACCGCGCTTCGGCATTGTCGGCCAGGGCCAGGACATGTCGATCCGGGTGATCGACGAAGGACGAAAGAGCGGCACGACTGCGGCCCCGGCAACCGTGACCGTCAAGATCAATGGCCAGGATGGCGGCTCCTTCCAGGCCGTGCCCGGCGCCGAAACGCCCTATTCATTCGCGGTGCCACGCGCCGGCAGCAATGTGCTGGAATTTTCCGTCTCCGGCCTGCCCGGCGAAGTCACCGAGATCAATAACAAGACCGTGCATCTGATCGACGGCATCAGGCAGAACCTGCGGGTACTGCTGGTGTCGGGCGAGCCTCATGCCGGCGAACGCGCCTGGCGGAACCTGTTGAAATCGGATGCTTCGGTCGATCTGGTGCATTTCACCATTCTGCGGCCACCGGAAAAGCAGGACGGCACGCCGATCAACGAATTGTCGCTGATCGCCTTTCCAACGCGGGAATTGTTCGTCGAGAAGATCAACGATTTCGACCTGATCATCTTCGACCGCTACCAGCATCGCGGCGTGCTGCCGATCCTCTACTATGACTATATCGCCGAATATGTGCGCAAGGGTGGCGCGCTGCTGATTGCCGCCGGCCCCGAACATGCCGGCGAGGACTCGATCGCGACGACTCCGCTCGCCTCGGTGCTACCAGCAGCGCCCACCGGCAATATGCTGGACGGCGCTTTCTACCCGCGCCTGTCTGACATCGGCAAGAAGCACCCCGTCACCCGCGACCTCGAGGGCGCCAACGCCGAGCCGCCGCATTGGGGCCGCTGGTTCCGCACGGTCGATGTCGATCCGCCCCAGGGCGAAACGGTTATGACCGCCAACGGCAAGCCGCTCCTGGTGCTGAACCGCGCCGGCGAAGGCCGGGTTGCCATGCTGCTGTCTGACCAGGGCTGGCTCTGGGCGCGCGGCTTTGAAGGCGGCGGCCCGCATGTGGCGCTCTATCGCCGCATCGCCCATTGGTTGATGAAGGAACCGGAACTGGAAGAGGAAGCGCTGACCGCCCGCGCCAGTGGCCGGCTGCTGACCGTAACCCGCCAGACCATCGGCGGCGATCCCGGCCCTGCAACCCTCACCGGCCCGTCAGGCAAGAGCCAGCAACTGCCGCTGACCGAAACCGAGCCGGGCCGCTACACGGCGGAACGCCGGTTGAGCGAAACCGGCCTGTTCACAGTCGCCATCGGCACCTTCTCCACCCTCGTCCATATCGGCGCTCTGGACGCGCCGGAGTTCAAGGCGATGATCTCGACGCCCGTCCTGATGCAGCCGGTCGTCGACGCCACCCACGGGTTGATCAAGCGGCTGGACGATGGCCAGGGCGGCGTTACCGTGCCTGACATTCTCCCGGTCAGCGGCCCCGTGCGCAGCAACGACAACCAGCGCATGGCCATCCGCATGACCAGCGAAACCCTGCTGAAGGGCGTCGACACCATGCCGCTGTTTGCCGGCTTCAGCGGCCTCGCCCTGCTGCTGTTTGCGGTCTCGGCCATGTGGTGGCGCGAGGGACGGTGATGGACGTGCCGGCCGTCTTTCAGGTTCTGGATGAGGTCCCGCCTGATGTGAAGAGCCTGATCTCAGGCCGGCTGACCGCATATAACAACGCCATGTTTGGCAGCACCGGCGGGCATAAAGGCTTGTTCATTCCGCTTGAAGACCAGCATGGTCAGGTCGAGGGCGGATTGAGCGGCCGCACGGCTAGAGGCTGGCTGGATATCGATATTCTCTTCATCCCAGAACCGTTGCGCGGCAAAGGCCTTGTCGGAAAGTTGCTGGCTCTGGCAGAAGAAGAGGCCCGCAGACGCGGCTGCAAGGGCGCCCATATCCAGACAGCCAATCCCGCCGCCACAACGGCCTACCAAAAATACGGCTATGAGATTTTCGGGACAATCGATCATTTTATCGATGATTTCGCTCTCACAATGATGATGAAGCGCTTTTAAAGATATCGACAGGTTAGCGGAGAACCGTGATGGAAAAACTCGAGGTCTTCGACGACATCTCCGAAGAGAACGAGGCTTTCATCGATCGCGTCTTGAGCGATTACCATGATGAGATGCTCGGCGGTCCCGCCAACCTGCAAAAGCTCTTCGTCCCCCTCCATGATGCCGAGGGAAAGCTGGAAGGCGGGCTGTTTGGCCGCACTGGACGGCAATGGTTGTTTATCGCCATGCTGTTCGTGCCGGAACATCGGCGTGGTCACGGCTTGGCCGGCCAGTTGCTGGCCGCAGCGGAAGAAGAAGCCCGCAGACGTGGCTGCAAGGCTGTCTATCTCGATACAATCAATCCCGCTGCCCGCCGCGTCTATCAGCGGCACGGCTATGCCGTCGTCGGCAGCCTTGAGGAGTTCGTTGAGGGATACAGCGTCACCTGGATGCGCAAAGACCTGCCCTGATCTGTATCATCCTGCATTGTTTGTATGCACTTTGTCCCGTCGAACGGTAGACGCAGGATTTTTCTGAGTTGAAATTCTGCAAGAACTTGACACGTCAAATGTTTCGTGTCGAAATTCGCGAGAATAGCTGAATATATTATTGCATATTATTACGCCTTCACGAGCGTAAAGCCCTGCGCATTTCTCCTAAATATATCTTCAAAGGGTATTTTGATGTCGCAAGCTTTCTATATCGAGCAGACGCCACCGGCAAAGCGGACCGACTGTCACCAGAGCGATCCGGCAGCCATCATTAAACAGCTATATGATTCCGAAACATTCCGGCTGCTGGCGCAAGTGGTCGTCGGGCGGCTGAGCGACCATCTCGAACAGGTCCAGAGCCGCAATGGCAAGGTGATGACGGCACGTCCGCCACGGCTCAATCTGCTCGATGCCCGGGCATGGCTCGATGCGGCAACGGCAGCGACACCAAGCGATGCAAGGACACTGGCCGACCGGGCGGGCACCATGATCGACGACCTGCTGGCCAACAGCCAGCGCCTGCATCATCCCGGCTATATCGGTCATCAGCTGGCCCCGCCCCTGCCGCTGGCCGCAGTGTTCGAGCTGGCGGCAGCCCTCGTCAACCAAGGCATGGCGATCTACGAGCTCGGCCCCTGGACCACGGCGGTCGAGAAAGCCATGGTGGAGCGGTTGGGCGAACAGCTGGGCTTTGTCCCTGGCAGCTTTTCCGGCCTGGTGACCTCAGGCGGCACGCTCGCCAACCTGACCGCCCTGATCGCAGCGCGCAACAAGCTGTTGGGCGATGCTTGGAGCCAGGGGCTGACAGGACTGGAGACGAAGCCCGTGGTGATCACCCACATGGAATCCCATTACTCCATCGCCCGGGCGGCGGGCATTATCGGGCTCGGCGCCGAGCAATGTCTGTATGTGGCGTCGGATGCTGCCGGCCGCACCGATCCGCAGGCCTTGGCTGATCTGCTCGACGACCTCAAGCGCCGCGCCGTCCCCGTAATCGCCGTCGTCGCCTCGGCTGGCGCGACCCGCACCGGCTCCTTCGATCCGCTGCCGGCCATTGCCGATCTCTGCGAACATCATGGCATATGGCTGCATGTCGATGCCGCCCATGGCGGCGCGGTGAGCTTCTCGAAGGCGCATCGCCATCTGATCGAGGGCATCGAGCGGGCCGACAGTGTCATCTGGGATGCCCACAAGATGCTGTTCGTGCCGACGCTCTCCACCTATCTGTTCTACAAGAACCCCCGCAACAAATATCTCGCCTTCAGCCAAGACGCGCCCTTCCTGTTCGTCGAGGACAGCGACGATGCCCATGAATTCGACTGTGGCCTCGCCACCGCCGAATGCACCAAACGCGCCGCCGCGCTCTCGCTCTGGGCGGTGATGTCCCTCTATGGCGGCTCGGTCTACGAGACCCTGATCGACCGCATCTGTGAGATCACCGCATTGTTCGTCGCCAAGCTCGCCGCCATCGAGCAAGTGGAAATGCCGGTCGAGCCCCAGTTCAACATCGTGCTGTTTCGCTACGTGCCGGAGCGGCCGGACATCGATGTCGATGCCTATAACAAGGCGCTCCGGGCCTTCATCGTCGAGGATGGCAGCCTGTATCTGACCACCACCACCTATCGCGGCGCGCTCTATCTGCGCTTCGTAGTGATGAATCCGCTGAGCAACGAGACGGAGGTTGAGGCGCTCATCGAAGCACTCACAACATTTGCCGCGCGGCATGATGGCGATGGTGATGCGGCCTTTGCGGCGGAAAGGACGGGGCAGTCGCATTTGAAGGTGTAGACGCAGGTATGCTCCCTCCGCCCCGAGGGGCCTTTCAGACCTTACACTCTCGATTTTGAGATGAGCTTCTGCGCCGGTTTGCGATGGCTTTCTCGATACCAGGGACGGCGTGGCGATCGAACCAGGTGACCATCTTTCTAATGTCATCTTCTGCTGGAGCCTTGGGCTGGTGGGATCCGATTATTTCCGCTGCGGCTTGGGCCATGGCGATAAGTATGCGGGAAGCTTCCGGCACATAGGCGCGATCGTCTGCCTGATCATGTCTTTCTCGGATGATCGCGTATCGAATATTTTCCGGGTAGGTCCACGCGCTTGTCAGAAAATCCTGGATGCTTACGTCTACGCCTCCCACATTAGCAACCGCGTCCCTGTCGTCCTCATCGTATCCAGCAGCCTCTACCCGCTCGCATGTATCGATCGCTGCCGCCATCATGTCTCGGATAAGATTCCAGTCAGTCATCCATTCCCTCCAGTTTCGCTTTTTCCCGTTGCCCGAAAGTCGACAGACCGGCCCCTTGCGGTAACTCTCGACCTGCACTTTGCTATGGCATATCGTTCGGGAACAGACGGCTCGCGGCGGCTTCCCCGGCATGAATTATGTCAAGCAGCGAGGGCGAGGCCAACAGGTTTGAACGCCTATGACAGAAAGAAAGGCCAGCGTGGAAACCATCCGGATTCATGATGTGAGCGAGAACGGCACCTTGGCCTTTGACCTCATCGATTTCTTGGCGCTTCTCGCACCGCGATCGATGCAAGCCGTGTGGCGGGTCTCGACAATCAAATCCGTCCTGCCCCAACTCGAGCGGTTCGACGCAACAGGCGAAGGTGGCGAGAAGCTGGAAGCCTTTGCAAACACGGATGAAACGCTGACCGGTCGACATCTACGGGCTTTGGCCAAACAAACCACGCAAGTTATCTGGGGTGAATTCACAGCGTATCTGTCAGGCAAAGATCGGCAAGACTCCGACCACGGCCCGTGGCTGACGATCCGCGCCATCGACAGCAGCTACTTCGAGATTGCCACCGGTGATGAAGCCGCGTTGAAAACACTGCGAGGAGCTTTCAAGCAAATCGGCCCTGCCGATCCACCCTTCACTCTCCGATCCTAGACATTGCGCAAGGAATCACGGCTAGCTCTGCCCACCTGTCGGCGACGAACCAAGATTGGGGGATACAACAAGAAAGCTCTTGATGCCTATCGATTCAAGGCATCGCACGGCGCTGTCGGTGGTCTCGCCAACCCCATTGTGCTAGTGCCGCCTCGGCCCCTTCGGCAATGGCAGAATTCTCGAGAAATGGGGAAATACGGATGTCCATCCAGATTGTGCCGCCACGACCAGAGTGGGCGACGGAATTCAAGGTCATTTCCGAGACATTGACTGAGGCCTTCGGCACCCTGGCCGTCAGAATTGAGCATATCGGCTCCACCTCGGTACCGGGACTGGCAGCCAAAGACATCGTCGACGTGCAGGTCAGTGTGCATTCCCTCGATCTTCCCGAGGATATCAGCACCCGCCTCTCAAGGCTTGGCTTCAATCTGTTCGAGAATATTTGGAGGGATCACGTCCCTCCAAACGAAGATCCGAACCCAGAGCTTTGGACAAAGCGCTATGCAAAATCCATGGCCGGTACGCGGGCTGCAAATGTCCATATCCGGCGCCTTGGCGCTCCGAACGAACGTTATCCGAGGCTGTTTCGGGATTATCTGCGTGCCTGTCCCGCAGCCGTGGCAACCTACGCCCTGATCAAGAGAGAACTGGCGGCGAGGCATTCAGACGATCTCGACGCCTATTACGCGATCAAGGATCCGGTCTGTGATCTGATTATCGGCGCGGCAGAGCAATGGGCAGTCGAACACTGGATCGATCAGACGCCGCAGTGATTGATCAGCCGTTGGCGACCAGCAACACCGGCTCGTAATCCTCGTCATCGGCCACATCTTCGACGGCAATGGTCTCACCCTGGCGCCAGGCGATGGCGCCTTTCAGCCGTGCATGAACGTTTTCCACGAGCGGCACGACCAGAACCCTGTTCGGATCGACAGGACCAGGAAATTCCAGGGCCTTGTAGGCGATTTTTTCAAAGCCGAGCGGCATGTAATAGGGGGGATCGCCGACCAGGATCACCGCTTCCGAACCGGCCCTGCGGGCAGCCTCGATGGCGATGCGCACCAGTTCCCGGCCAATGCCGAGACACTTATGCGAGGGGCGCACGGCGAGCGGGCCGAGCATGTGGCCTGTGACGCTTCCGGCCAGGACAGGCGTCATCCGCACCGATGCGATGGTTTCGCCCCGGTCGGCGCAGACGAAGGACAGCGTCCGGTCATGCGGGCCTTGCTCGCGGATACGGGCGGCGGCCTTGACGAAGCGGCCGGGGCCGAAAGCTTCTGCATTGATGAGTTCGATGATGGCGTCGTGCGACGCGTCCTCGGTGAGGTAGACGAGATCGTGGCTGTTCATGAAAACCGGAACCGTAAAGCGAATTGCGCAAAGAGTGGTCACCACCAGCCAGGGTGGTTCAGCAGCATCAGCGTCGTCGCGGGTTCCGGTTAAGGGTCATGGGATCAGCGTCCTTTTTCAATGGCGATTTGCATAACAACAAAAATTCTGCCCGTCCATCCCAAAACACACTGTTCATCGGCAAGGCCATCGCAATTCGTGACCGCTGTCGCATATAAGACTACTGAAAACTTCAATAAAGTAACGGAGGAAACACCTTATGGGCATGCTGGTCGATGGCGTCTGGAGCGACGCCTGGTACGATACGAAAGCCACCAAGGGCCATTTCCAGCGTTCGGCAAGCCAGTTCCGCAACTGGCTGACGTCAGATGGCGCGCCGGGACCGAGCGGCAAGGGCGGCTTCAAGGCCGAGGCCGGGCGCTATCATCTCTATGTTGCGCTCGCCTGCCCCTGGGCGCATCGCACCCTGATCTTTCGTCGGCTGAAACAGCTGGAGGACCTGATTTCCGTCTCTGTCGTGCATCCGCTGATGCTGGAAAACGGCTGGACCTTTGTGAAAGACGATGCGGCGACGGGCGATGATCTCTTCGGCTCGGATTACCTCTGGCAGGTCTATCTGAAGGCCGATCCGCATTATAGCGGCCGCGTCACCGTGCCTGTCCTGTGGGACAAGCAGAATGAAACCATCGTCTCCAACGAATCCGCCGAAATCATCCGCATGTTCAATTCCGCCTTCAACGGCTTGACCGGCAATGACGCGGATTTCTACCCCGAGCCTTTGCGCGCAGAGATCGACGCGCTCAACGACCGGATCTACGACACGGTCAACAATGGCGTCTACAAAGCCGGCTTTGCCACCACGCAAGGAGCCTATGAAGAGGCGATTGCGCCGCTGTTCGAGACGCTCGACATGTTGGAAGCCCGGCTGACAGGTCAGGACTTTCTGTTCGGACAGACGCTGACGGAGGCGGATTGGCGATTGTTTACGACGCTGGTGCGCTTCGATGCCGTCTATGTCGGCCATTTCAAATGCAACATCCGCCGCATTGCCGATTACCCGGCCCTGTCTGCCTATCTGTCCAGGCTCTATCACTGGCAAGGCGTGGCCGAGACTGTTAATCTCGACCATATCAAGCGGCACTACTATGGCAGCCACAAGACCATCAACCCGACCGGGATCGTCCCCGTCGGCCCTGACCTGCCGTTCCTTCACCAGAGATCGGGATAAGGACCGTTGGTTTCCAGTTCCCGCAGCCGGCGCAGCGTCGCCGGCGTCACCCCCTCGGGCAAGGCGTCGAGGGGGAAGAAACCGCATTCAGCAATTTCCCGATCCGGCAGGCGCGGTGCGGTCTGGCGGACGGTGACGCGGTAAAACAGCACGTGATCACGCCGGCTGGCGGTGCGGTTGAGGCAGCATTGCAGCAGATCAGGCGGCGCCGTCATCACTAGATTGCCCTCTTCGCGCAATTCCTTTTCCAGCGCCTCTGAGGCTGTCTCGCCGCGCTCCACGCCGCCGCCCGGCATGTACCAGCCCGGCAGATAGGTGTGGCGCACCAGGAAAATCCGGCCTTGCGCGTCAAAGCACGCCGCCCTCACCCCAAGCGTCATGCCGCGTGTCAGCGCAAAATACACGTGCAGCAAACGGATCACAGCTTTTTTCACGGAACCGAGCGGCTTGTCATCCGGTTGAGGTGCAGGCTGTTTCACAATTGCGTCGGCCCGAAAATCGGCAGCCGGTTTTCGGATCCTTCGCGCAAAACCAAACAATGTCATTGCGCTTGCCCCGCCTCCTGGATGGTATAGATACGTCTCATGTTCAAGCTCGCTCATATCTCCGATATCCATCTCGGACCCATGCCCCATCTGACCTTCCGGGAACTGGCGTCGAAACGCATCACCGGCTATGTCAACTGGCATCGCAACCGGGCAAAACATATGGGCTCGGGCACGCTGGATGCGCTGGTCGCGGATATCCACGCGCAGGCACCCGACCATTTGACCGTGACCGGCGATCTCGTCAACCTCGCGTCCGGCCTGGAAATTAACAAGGCGGCCGACTGGCTGCGACAGCTTGGCAACCCGGAGACCGTTTCTGTCGTCCCCGGCAATCACGACGCCTATGTACCGGGCGCCCATGAAAAGGCGATGCACGCCTGGTATGATTATGTGCGAGGCGATACCGACCCTCAAACATGGCGCAAGGAATTCAAGCTTTGGCCCACCCTGCGCCGGCGCGGCCAGGTGGCACTGATCGGTTGCTCCACCTCCATTGCCACCCCGCCCTTTTCCGCCAGCGGCTATTTCAGCTCCCGCCAGGCCCGTGAGACCGCGCAATTGCTGCGCGAAGCCGGTGAGGAAGGCCTGTTTCGCGTGGTGCTGATCCACCATCCGCCGATCCGGGGTGCGGCTTCCCAGCACAAGCGGATGATCGGTATCCGCCGCTTTGCCGCCGCCGTGTCGCTTGGTGGAGCCGAACTGGTCCTGCACGGCCACACCCACCTCAACACCCTGAACTGGCTGCACAACCGCCATGGTCGCGTGCCTGTGGTCGGCATCGCATCGGCGAGCCAGGGGCCAGGCAGGAGCAAGCCACCGGCGGCCTATAATCTGTTTTCGATTTCGGGCGAAAAGGGTGCCTGGGTGCTCGATTGGGAGCGGCACACGCTGGGTGAAGATGGCAAACCGCTCACCGTCACCGACAGCCAGCGGCTGAGCGATTAACGGTCACTCTGCCGGATCAAGCCGCCAGCAATTCGGCCTTGGCAAGCGCCTGCTGCAGCGCCTCGATGCAGGCCGCGTCATGGCTTGTGCCAGCACCCTCCCAGAGAATGTCGAGCGCATTGCGCACCGTCATCGCCGCCCGGTAAGGTCGATCGGCGGTCAGCGCATCGAAGACATCGGCGGTCGAAACGATCCGGGTTTCCAGATTGATCGCATCGCCTTTCAATCCGCGCGGATAGCCTCTGCCGTCCAGCCGCTCATGATGGGCGCCGCCGATAACGGCTAGATCGGCAAAGGCTGCGATTCGAGACAGGATGTTTTCGGACAGCTCGGCGTGGCGGCGCATGGCGGCCCATTCCGCCTCGTCGAGCTTTGCCGGTTTGTCGAGCACGCTGTTGGACACGCCGAGCTTGCCGATATCGTGCAGCAGGGCCGCCCGTTTCAGCCGCCGGCGCTGCATGTCATCAAGCCCCATCTGTTCGGCGATCAGGTCGGTAAACAAAGCCACCCGATCGCTATGGCCAGATGTATAGGGGCTTTTCGCATCGATCACCCTGGCAAAGGCGGCGGCGATGTCGTCGAGATAATCCTCATCGGCCATGATTGCATGACGGCCGGGCTCGGCGCCCAGCACTATCCGCTCCAGATCCGGCGACGATAGCTCCGCCCAGAAAGCGGGATTGACCGAGATGCCGGCAAATGCCTTGACGATCGCAGGATCGAACCAGGTGCCCGACCGGCTTTCCACTTCGCGCACCGCCGCCTCAGAGCCGCCGGCCTTGAAGAACACGTCGGCGACCTGGGCCAGTAGCGCTATGCGCGCAAACATGTGGATGTCGGCGCCTGCAATCCGCATCGGCAACCCACCGCCGTCGAAATGTTCGTCGAGATCGCGGATGCCGAGCGCTACATCCTCGGAAAATCGCATCTGACGGGCAATATCGGCGCCGCGCTGGCAGCGGGTCTGGATCATCTCCACCGCATGCTTGCTGCCGTTTTTCATGACACCGAGCAGCACGCGCAGCCGCTCCGCCAGCCCGGTCTGCATCCCGGTATGCGACAGCAGGAACTGGATGACCTGGCGGAAACTGCCGTCGACCAGCTTGAAGTCGCGTTTGAAGGCAATGTCGTCACCGAGATAGAGCTCGCAGATCCGTGCCGCATTGCTGGAACAGCCGAGATCCTTGAGCATCAACGCATAATAGAGATCGTGCAGGCTCTGCTCGGATAAGCCAAGCGCCCGTCCGACAGTGGTGCCGATATGGCAGCAGCGGATGCAATGGCCAGCCGGCTGGCCCTCGGTCATATCGAGAGCATAGCTGAGCGCTTCGATGATTTCGGCAAGACGAATGCGTGACGGCATGGAAGGTCCTCTTGCAAAATCCTATAAATCAAGAGGGGTTAACCACAGGTTTTAGCTGATCCTAAATCTTGAAAGGTAAGCCAAATATCAGGGCGGAAATCATCTATGTCGATCCTAGAGCGGCGTGCTTTTAATCAGAAACGCCCGACGCTCTAGGTTCCTTTTTTGCGCATCGGGTTCACGAAAAACCGGATTCCACTTTTTCGCCCGATACTCTAACCTCCTGTTCACCTCTTCCATGCTTGTGTTTTTCCAGCATTGTTTTAAGCCTTGAGACGCACTATGTGCGGGTAAGCAAAACGCAAGTGAGGATTGCCGAATGAACGAAGAAGACGACGACAAGAGCAAGGAACTGCCGCTCGGCAAGGAAACGGAAGCGAATCTTTTCAAGTCGCGTTCGATCTTCATCTATGGCGGCATCACCATGGAACTGGCCCAGAAGGTCTGCACGCAGCTCGTGGCGCTTGCCGCAGCCAGCGACGAAGATATCAGGGTTTATGTCAATTCCCCGGGCGGCCATGTCGAGTCGGGCGATTCGATCCATGACATGATCAAATTCATCAAGCCGAAGGTCTGGATCATCGGCACCGGTTGGGTCGCTTCCGCCGGCGCATTGATCTACGTATCGGTGCCGAAAGAACAGCGGCTTTGCCTGCCCAACACCCGCTTCCTGCTGCACCAACCCTCTGGCGGCACCCGCGGCATGGCGTCTGACATCGAAATCCAGGCGCGCGAAATCATCAAGATGAACCACCGGCTGATCAAGATCTTCTCCAAGGCCACCGGCCAGACGGAAGAAAAGATCGCCAAGGACATCGACCGCGATTACTGGCTGTCGGCCGAAGAAGCCAAGGACTACGGCCTGGTATCGAAGATCGTCGAAAGCCAGGCAGATATCGGCTGATATCGCCTGTTTCCAAAACAAACCCCGTCGGAGCGATCCGGCGGGTTTTTTGTTTGCAGGCCGCTATCCACAGCTCGCCCTACCAGCGCAACATCCGCCTTCCGACACCGTAACCCGTCGCCGTCACGAGGCAGACGGCAAGTCCGTACCAGGTAGCGACAAATAGCGGGCTGTCGTCAGGGCAGTGCCAGGCATAGATGGCAGCAGCAATGGCGGACGCTGCAAGGCCGGCGCTGGCCCCGGCAAGACCTGGATTGCTTGGCGCGCCATGTTTCAGCGCGGCTAGCAGGCCAAAGAGTGGCGCCAGCGACAGGACCGGAATGAAGAAGACGCAGAAGGCAGCATGAACGCCGACAAGGCGACTCGACCATTCTGCGCTCGGAACCGCCGTCAGCTCCAGCCCCATCGCGAGAATCAGCAGCGCGAGCGGGATTAGCAGGCAAAAACCGAGCGGCTTCAGGCTTGCATCGGGCCGGCCGACGCGCAGGACGAGGCAAATAGCAGTCACGGCCAGAAGCAGCGTCAGCGTCACCTTGAAGGCCACCCGCAATGTCTCGAGTGCTGCAGTGATATTGGGACGAAGCCCGACCGTTGCCAGCAGCAGGACTGCAGCAACGACGGTGCCGACGCCAAGCGCCAGCCCCACCCGCCGCCCCAATGGGAACCGAACAGGAGCATCTTCTGCCATGAGGCGAATGAGATCGTCTGTCTTCACTGCATGTCACTCCGATAGATGGCCGCCAGGGCTTTCAGCGCCCTGTGAAGCGTCACCCGCACTGCACCTTCGCTCATATTGAGGCGTGCTGCGGTTTCGCGCACCCCGGCACCGTTGAGCGAAATCGACCTGACGATGTCGCGCTGCGGGTCCTTCAGCTGTTCAAGCAGGCGTTCTGCGTCCATGTGATCGGTGGCGTCGGCCCCGGTTTCTTCGGCCAGCGTCGCCGCCACGTCTTCGATCGGCACTTCGACATGACGACCGCGCCGACGCAGGCTGTCGATCAGCTTGTTGCGCACGATCACCGTCAGCCACGGCCCGAGCGGCCGCGACGGGTCCCAGGTGCCGCGTTTGAGATGGATCGCCAGCAGCACGTCCTGAACTACGTCTTCCGCCTCGCCCTTGGGCGCGCCGAACTGGTCGCAGCGCCGCCGGGCCATGGCCCGCAGATGCGGCGTCACCGCTACGAGGAAACGCTGATAGGCCTGCTGATCGCCCGCCATAGCGGCCCGCAGCCAGTCTGCCCATTGCTGTTCACGCGCAAAATGCTTCACCACTCCCCCTATACGATGGCGCATCGGCGTTTGTTACAAGCCCGGGAAACATTTCTTCGACGCTGCCCGGCCGGGTGCTGTTTTAGCAGTTTCACCACGACCCAGTGAATTTTTTTCTGAGCAATCTGTAACGAAAGCTTGCGGCGGCCCGTAGCCCCAGATGTCAGCCAATCACGGCCGATCATCCGAGGAGAACATCATGACCAACCGTATCGCCGCCTTCGCTCTTGCCGGCTCGCTCGCATCCGCTCTTGCCGCCGTTGCCGCTCCCGCCAGCCAGGCCGCCGACATGTCCGGCAAGGAAAAATGCTATGGCGTTGCCATGAAGGGCCAGAACGATTGCGCCGCCGGCAAGCACGACTGCGCCGGCAAGTCGACGATGAATTACGACAAATCGTCCTTCAAACTGGTTCCGACCGGCACCTGCACATCGATGAAGACACCGCATGGCCACGGCATGCTGAAGTCGGCCTAATCCTCGCCGTCTATCGAAACCTAGACCATAGAAACCAGGGACCATATCCATGAACAAGCTCCCCATGACCCTTGCCGCCTCGCTCACTGCCGCTTTGGCGCTGTCCGGCAGCCTCCCCGCCCAGGCCGCCGATGCAGCCAAGGAAAAGTGCTACGGAATCGCCATGAAAGGCCAGAATGACTGCGCCGCAGGCGCTGGCACCACCTGCGCCGGCACGTCAAAGATCGACTACCAGAAGAACGCCTGGAAGCTGGTGCCCGCCGGCACCTGCGAGACGATGAAGACCCCGAATGGTCATGGTGCGCTGACCCAGGGCCCCGCCCCGGTCTAATAGCCCGCCCAACACGGAAGGAAGGCGGGCACCGCCCCGCCCGCCTCCTCTCCAACCCATTCTTTTACCACCCACTTTGCCAGGAATTGCCACCATGAAGGCCTCGCATCTGCCATTGCATGCCGGCACCGGCTTCAAGCCGGAGCATTTCGCCAGCATCATCGAAGCCCGCCAACCGCTAGGCTTTTTCGAAGTGCATGCGGAAAACTACATGGGTGCGGGCGGTCCGCCGCATGCGCAACTGGCAAAGCTCAGGGCCGATTACGCGCTCTCCATCCATGGCGTCGGCCTGTCCATCGGCTCGATGCAACCGCTGGACCGCGACCATCTGGCCCGGCTGAAACTACTCTGCGACCGCTACGAGCCGGAGAGCTTTTCCGAACATCTCGCCTGGTCCTCGCATGACACAGTGTTTCTGAACGACCTGCTGCCCCTGCCCTATACACGCCGGACGCTCGATTGCGTTGCCGACCATATCGATCAGGTGCAATCCTGCCTGAAGCGGCAGATGCTGCTGGAAAACCCGGCCACCTACGTGATCTTTGAGGAGAGCACGATAGAGGAAGTGGATTTCCTGGCGGAACTCACCGCCCGCACCGGCTGCGGACTGCTGCTCGACGTCAACAACGTCTTCGTCGCCGCCACCAATCACCGGCTCGATCCGCGCGCCTATCTGGCACGCTTTCCGCTGGACAAGGTGCGGGAAATCCATCTGAGCGGCCATAGCGAAACCGTGGACGACCAGGGCGCACCGCTGCTGATCGACAGCCACGACACGCCGGTCAAGGACCCTGTCTGGGCGCTCTATGAAGAGGTGCTCGCCCGCACCGGGCGCCGTGCGACCCTGATCGAATGGGACAATGACGTGCCGGACTGGCCGGTGCTGCTGGCCGAGGCTGAGGCAGCTGAGGCGCTGCTGGCAAGGTCGGCGCAAACCGGCATCCGGGCGGCATGAGGTAGATGATGTCGGTCTTCCCATCCCCATCCGACACGGCAGCCGCGCAGCAGACACGCTTCGCCGACGCCCTGCGCAATTCCGACGCACCCATCCCCGAGGGCGTTGCCGCCTGGAACGATCCGGCACCCGCCCGCCGCTTCGCGGTCTATCGCAACAATGTCGCCTCCAGCCTGCGCGGGGCGCTGGCCGCCCGCTTTCCCGCTACCCAGGCTATCGTCGGCGAGGACTTCTTTGCCGGCCTGGCAGCAGCCTTCATTGCCGCCCATCCGCCACGCTCGCCGCTGCTGCTCGACTATGGCGATACGCTCGCCGGTTTTGTCGAGCAATTCGAGCCGGCGGCAGAACTGACATACCTGTCCGACGTGATCAGGCTGGAGGCACTGCGCAGCAAGGCCTACCACGCCGAAGATAGCGCGCCGCTCGACCCGGCCGAGCTTGCGCAGGTCGATCCCGACCGCATCGGGCTCATACGATTTGCGCCGCATCCCTCGCTTGGCCTGCTGCGCTCGGCGCATCCTGTCGTCACCATCTGGGCGATGAATTCGGGGGAGCAGGACCTTGCGCCTATCGAGCCCTGGCGTGGCGAGGACGCACTGGTGATCCGCCCGCAGATGATCGTGGAGCTACGGCGCCTGCCGCCAGGTGGAGCCGCTTTTCTCGCTGCACTCGCCGCCGGAGAAACGCTTGGCGATGCCGCGGAAGCGGCCCTAACCGACAGCCTCGAATTCGACCTGACCATCAACCTGGCCGGAGCGCTGCAAAGCGGCGTCTTCACGGCGATATCCTAGAGGAAGCTCCATGCAGATCGCCGCCACCGCCGACAAGGCTACAGCATTGCTGGGCCGCATCCCGCATGATCTGATTGCGCTCATTGCCAGGCTGTCGATTGCCGCCGTGTTCTGGCAATCGGGGCAGACCAAGGTCGAGGGATTTCACGTCACCGACAGCGCCGTCTACCTGTTTGAGACCGAGTACAAGCTGCCGCTGGTCGACCCATGGCTTGCCGCCCATATGGCGGCCCTCGCCGAACATCTGTTTCCGATTCTGCTGGTGATCGGCTTTGCCAGCCGGCTTTCGGCGCTCGCCCTGCTCGGCATGACCCTTGTCATCGAGATCTTCGTCTATCCCGATGCCTGGCCAACCCATGGCACCTGGGCCGCGTGCCTACTGATCGTGATTGCCCGTGGCCCCGGTGTGCTTTCAATCGATCACTGGCTGAAGACCATTAGAGTTTGTCAGGGGAAAGTGGAACCCGGTTTTCCCGAAAAGACAAACGAAAACAAAGGAATATAGAGTCTGTCTGGTTCAATCTGAACCTGACAGACTCTAGCCTGTCGCGCCGTCGCAGCGCGGGCGGCACCCTCGCCTGACAACCTGCCGCAGCGCGTGGTTGTTCACCCGGACTTGATGGTGTTTTGCGGGCGGGCGTACCCGCTTGACGATGGAAAGCCTTGCGTCCGTCAGAAAAACCTGATGTTCCAGCCGCATCTTCCTGCGTCCGGACCGTCCTCATGCTCAAACACTTCTCGCCGCAAAGCCTGTTCATGGGCCTGCTCGTGGCCTTTGTCGGCTTTGCCAGTTCCTTTGCCGTCATTCTCCAGGGCTTGAAGGGCGTCGGCGCCAGCGATTTGCAGGCGGCTTCCGGCTTGATGGCGCTGTCGGTCTCCATGGGCATCTGCGGCATCCTCGTCAGCATCAAGACCAGGATGCCGATTTCCATCGCCTGGTCGACGCCGGGTGCTGCCCTTCTCGTCACCGCAGGCGTTCCTGCCGGCGGGTTTCCAACAGCCGTCGGCGCCTTTCTGGCCTGTGCGGCGCTGATCGTGCTGGCCGGCCTGTTCCGGCCGCTTGGCCGGGCCATTGCCGCCATTCCGAGCCCACTTGCCAATGCCATGCTGGGCGGCGTCATCGTCGGCCTGTGCTTTGCGCCCTTCAAGGCCGTGGAGCAAAGTCCGGCGCTTGGCCTGCCGATCCTTATTGCCTGGGCCGTGGTCGGCACGATCAACCGACTCTATGCCGTGCCGGCAGCGCTTGCCGCCTTCGTTCTCGTGCTCATCTTCGGCGTGCCGCTGCCGGACGGCGCCTTTGCTGCGCTTGGCTCAGCCCTCGTGCCACCGGTCGCTTTCGTCATGCCGCAATTCACCCTGGCCTCGATGATCTCAATCGCCCTGCCGCTGTTCATCGTCACTATGGCCTCGCAGAACATTCCCGGCATCGCGGTGCTGAAGGTGCATGATTACCATCCACGCCCCGGCCCACTTTTTACCGTAACCGGCCTGTTTACGGCACTCGCCGTGCCCTTCGGCGGCCACGCCATCAATCTCGCCGCCGTCACCGCCGCCATGGCGGCCGGCCATGATGCCCATGCCGATCCGGCGCGGCGCTACTGGGCGGCGATCATCGGCGGGGTCGGTTATCTCGTGCTTGGCCTGATGGCCGGGCTGGTTACCTCCTTCGTCGCGCTCGCCCCGCCGATCCTGATTGAATCGGTTGCCGGGCTGGCACTGATCGGCGCTTTTTCCGGCTCACTGGTCGCTGCCTTCCGTGAACCCTCCACACGGGAAGCCGCCGCAACAACCTTTCTCGTCACCGCATCGGGCATTTCGCTGCTTGGTATTTCCTCCGCCTTCTGGGGCCTGATCGGCGGCCTTGCCATGCTCGGCCTGAGCAGGCTCGCCATTCGGCTGAAGCCCCGCCGCATAATTCCTTAAATCGGAATCGATTTAAGGAATTATGCGGCAGATTTAAAATGTTACAGCGTCCTTGGCGCGTTTTATAAAACGCGCGGCGCTGTATTCAAAATTGTCCTTGCCAGTCCGAAACCAGCTGATTATAGGTTTTGATCATGAAGACATCGGGCCATTCCATGACGAAGACTGCAAGCTGCTGCATCGCCAGCCGCGCAGCATCGTCGCGCGCCCTATCCTCGCTTCTTCTTCTCGACCTTATCCGCGGTTGCCGGGTCCATTGAGGAGCGCCCGGCGGCCGGGTTAGCCGTCGCAGGCGATTGCTCCTCATCATCCACAAAATCGAACAGATGACCCGCCCAAGGGCCGGATAGAACATTCGCAAACGCCGCATGACCGGCTATAGAGCGATCTATTCGGGACGAGAAGAGAAGAGACCATGTCGAATACCCATTCCGCCAGCAAAGGCATGCCGGACGCAGCGAAAAAGTACCGGGCCTATCCGCAGATCGATATTGCCGATCGCACCTGGCCGTCGAAGACCATTACCAAGGCGCCCATCTGGTGCTCGGTCGACCTGCGCGACGGCAACCAGTCGCTGGTCAACCCGATGGGCCATGACCGCAAGGCCCGGATGTTCCAGCTGCTGCTGGACATGGGTTTCAAGGAAATCGAAATCGGCTTTCCCTCGGCCTCGCAGACCGATTTTGACTTCGCCCGCTGGTGCGTCGAACAGGGCAACGTACCCAAGGATGTCTCGTTGCAGGTGCTGGTCCAGTGCCGGCCGGAACTGATTACCCGCACGTTTGAAGCTTTGGAAGGCGCACATCAGCCGATCATCCATTTCTACAATTCCACCAGCGAATTGCAGCGCCGCGTCGTGTTCGCCAAGGATGTGCCCGGCATCAAGCAGATCGCCGTCGACGCCGCCAAGATGATATCAGACATGGCAGCGAAAGCCGGCGGCGGTTACCGTTTCGAATATTCGCCTGAGAGCTTCACCGGCACCGAGCTGGACGTGGCCTTGGAGATTTGCAACGCCGTCATCGCCGAAATCAAGCCGACGCCCGACAACAAGCTGATCCTCAACCTGCCCTCGACGGTGGAAATGGCCACCCCGAACATCTATGCCGACCAGATCGAATGGATGTGCCGCAACATCGACAACCGCGAAAACGTCATCATCTCCTTGCACCCCCATAACGACCGCGGCACCGGCATTGCTGCGACCGAACTGGCGCTGATGGCCGGCGCCGACCGGGTGGAAGGCACGCTGTTTGGCAATGGCGAGCGCACCGGCAATGTCGACGTTGTGACGCTGGCGCTGAACATGTATACCCAGGGCATCGACCCCGAGCTGGATTGCTCTGAAATCGAGCGCATCAAGGCGGTCTACGAATATTCCAACGAGATGACCATTCCCGAGCGCCATCCCTACGTCGGTGAACTGGTCTACACCGCCTTCTCCGGCTCGCATCAGGATGCGATCAACAAAGGCATGAAGGCGGTGAAGAAGGCCAATTCCCCGGTCTGGGAAGTGCCCTATCTGCCGATCGATCCGCAGGATGTCGGCCGCTCCTATGAGGCGATCATCCGCATCAACTCGCAGTCCGGCAAGGGCGGCATCGCTTACATTCTGCAGGAGGACTACGGCATCAACCTGCCGCGCAATCTGCAGGTGGAATTTCGCGAGGAAATCCAGCGGATCACCGACGAAGAAGGCGTGGAACTGCCCTCCAAGCGCATCTATGACAGCTTCATCGCCCGCTATATCGACCAGCCCAACGGTCGGCTCAAATTCGTCGATCACCACACCTATCCGGACACGGCGGTGAAGGGCATGCGGATCGTCGCCGCCGAAATCACCGATGGTGGCGAGGTGAAGCGCATCGAAGGCAAGGGCAATGGCCCCATTGACGGCTTCGTCAACGCGCTCTCCACCTATCTCGGTGTCGAAATCTCCGTGCGCGATTATTCCGAACATTCGCTGCAACACGGCTCCAACGCCGCAGCTATCGCCTATGTCGAAATTGACCATCCCGGTGGCCGCCTGTTCGGCGCCGGCATCAACAAGAACATCGTGACGGCCTCGCTTGAAGCCATCGTTTCGGCAGCCAACCGAGTGCTGGAGCTGCGGGGGAAGTAACGAACAGACGGCAAACGGCGGGAAATCCCGCCGTTTGCCTTACCTTCATTGCATATACATGTTTCGCAACAAGCCTTGCTCCATCCATTAAATGTGATACAATAAATCGATGAAAATCGCTTATGATGAGAATAAGCGCAAAGCCAATCTTGAAAAGCATGGCCTTGATTTCGCGGACCTGACGATCGATTTTTTCGAAGACTGCATGGTCTATCCAGCCAAGCAGAATCGCTTTCTGGCAATCGGTGAGTTCAAGGGCCGGATCATCGTCGCCGTCGTATTTCGCCCGCTGGGGACCGAAGCAATTTCAGTCATTTCCATGCGTGTCGCGAGTCGTAACGAAAGGAGGTTCTGATGTCGATACCATTCTCCTCGAAACGGCCACTGACCGATCTGGAAGAAGCCGAAATTCAAAAGCGGATCGCTTCAGACCCAGACAATCCGGAACTGACCGATGCTCAGCTTTCCAAGGGTCGATCGTTTCGCGAGGCTTTTCCCGATCTGGCGACGAGCATTGAGCGCGAGAAGGCCAAGCGTGGCCGCCCGAAAGTGGAAACACCACGGCAGCAGATCTCCGTGCGTCTCGATCCCGAAATCATCAGCTACTATAAATCCACCGGCAAGGGCTGGCAAAGCAGGATGAACGAAGACCTGCGAAAAGCCGCCGGCCTCTGACGCTTTCTGGACATCACCGCGCGATCCGCGTCGACAGAATGATTGACGACAGCGTCCGCTCCACCCCCGACAATTCCCCGATCCGGTCGATCAGCCGGTCGAGATCCTGGATGGACGGCGCCGCCAGCATGGCAATCAGGTCGTAGGGGCCGTTGACGGAATGCAGCGCCGTCACCTGCGGTATGGCCGCCAGTTCCGCCGTCACCAGCGACAGCGCCTTTGGCGCCATGGTTATCATCACATGCGCGCGGATCAGCCCGCTTTGATAGGCATCCGACAGCCGCAGGCCGTAGCCGGCAATCACCCCTTCCCGCTCCAGCCGTTCCAGCCGGGCATGCACCGTGGTGCGCGACAGGCCGAGGCGGCGCGCCAGCGTGGCAACCGGCATGCGGGCGTTTTCGCCCAGCAGCGCCAGTAATTCGCGGTCCTTCTCCGAAACCTGCATTCTGCGCAAACCTCTCGTCATTTTGCCTAATATCATAAGCGAAATCGCGCAAATCACCACTGTGAATCAACAGGCACTGGTCCCACACTGGAGTTTCTTTAAAAGCATCCGGGGAACGATCATGAAAAACATTTCCATCATTGGCGCAGGCAAGATCGGCGGAGCCATTGCTCATCTTCTGGCCGAAACCGGCGATTACCGCGTGATCGTTGCAGACCGCAGCGCCGAACAACTGGCCAAGCTGGACAAGCACCCGGCCATCGCTACGGCGGAACTGGACATTTCTGACAGCGTAGCGCTCGACGCACATCTCGGCGGCCAGTTCGCAGTGCTCTCAGCCGCCCCGTTCCACCTCACCGGCGCCATTGCCGAAAGTGCGGCGCGCACCGGCACCCATTATCTCGACCTCACCGAAGACGTTGCGACCACCCGACGGGTCGAGGTTCTGGCCAAGGGCGCAGCGAATGCCTTCATTCCGCAATGCGGGCTTGCGCCCGGCTTCATCTCCATCGTCGCCCATGATCTGGCCAAGCGCTTCGACAAGCTGGATAGCGTGCGCATGCGGGTCGGCGCGCTGCCGCAATATCCGTCCAACGCCCTCAACTACAATCTCACCTGGAGCACCGACGGGCTGATCAACGAATATATCGAGCCCTGCGAGGCCATCGTCGAGGGTCGGCTGATCAGCGTGCCCGCCATGGAGGAGCGCGAAGAGTTTTCTCTCGACGGCGTCACCTACGAGGCCTTCAACACCTCAGGCGGGCTCGGCACACTGGCAAAGACGCTGGAAGGCCGGGTGCGCACCATGAACTATCGCACCATCCGCTATCCCGGCCATCAGGCAATCATCAAGGCGCTGCTCAACGACTTCAACCTGAAGAACCGCCGAGACGTGCTGAAGGACCTGTTCGAAAACGCCCTGCCCGCCACCATGCAGGACGTGGTGGTGATCTTCGTCACCGTCTGCGGCTGGCGCGATGGCCGCTACCTTCAGGAAACCTATGCCAACAAGGTCTATGCCGAAACGGTCGCGGGCGTCAGGATGAGCGCCATCCAGATCACCACGGCTGCCGGCATCTGCACCGTGCTTGACCTGCTCGCCGGCGGCCTCCTGCCGCAATCCGGATTCGTGCGCCAGGAAGATATCGGCCTCGACGCCTTCCTCGCCAATCGCTTCGGCCGCCTCTACCAGCCAGGAGCCGCCGCCGTGAACGGCAAGATCCAGACGCTCGAAACGCTGAAGCCCGCGGCCGCCTGAGCGCTGGCACGCTGGCGGGTAAGTCCAAGCCATGGTAGAGCGGCGGTTGCCCGTTGAACGGAACCGCCGCCGTCATGCCAATTCCCGTTTCCCAACCCATCGCCGGTCCGGCTCGTCGCTGCGGCACCTGCACGCTGTGCTGCCGCCTGCCAGACATCGAGGAACTGGACAAACCTGCCAATCAGCCTTGCCGCCATTGCAACCAAACCGGCTGTCGGATCTATGAAGCGCGGCCGCAGCTCTGCCGTGACTTCCTCTGTCTGTGGATGGAAGGCCATATCGGGCCGGAATGGCACCCCCAGGACAGTCATATGATGGTCTATGGCCAGGGCGCGCAGGTCACGGTCCTTGTCGATCCGGCCTTTCCCGATGTCTGGCAGCGCCCTCCCTATTCCGACCAGATGCGCCGATGGGCCAGCCAGGCCGAACCGAAGGGCGGCTACGTCATCGTGTTTATCGGCGACACTGTTGTGAAGATCTCTCCCCAGATGTGATGTAGTGTCTGGTCAATCGACCTTGGCCTTACCGGTAACGATCTTTTCAAGAAGAGACCGCCTGAGATCTGCAGTTGATTTTTTGCCATGCAACGGCTGCCAGCAGCCGTTGCGATGCGCTATCAATGCGCCCGTTGATACTTTCTCTATTCCAGGAACCCAAGATGTCATTGACCGCCCTGCTCGTTCCCTCCTTCAAACACATGCTGCAGACCCTGACCGTCGTGCTCGACAAGGCAGAGAAGCAGGCCCCGGACCGGATGCAGGAGCTGCTCATGTCCCGCCTGGCGCCGGACATGCATCCGCTTTGGACGCAGATTTGCTTTGTCGCCTATCAGGCGCAGGATACGGTGTTTCGGTTGAAGGGCGAGGACAAGCCGGAAAGCCTGCAGGTCGTCGCCCGTCAGGGACGCGAGGCCGACGCGAACACGGTGTCGCTGGCGAAAGCCCGCGCCTTCATCAAGGATGCCTCCACGTTTCTGGATACGCTTGGTCCCGACGAACTCGACGATGCAGCTACCCGGATGATCGCCCTCGCGCTGCCGAACGGCGCGGCCTTTGACCTCAACGGCGAACAGTTTGCGCGTGATTGGGCGCTGCCGCAGTCGTATTTCCACGCCACCACCGCCTATGCCATCCTGCGCAACCACGGCATTGGCATCGGCAAGGCCGATTTCGTGTCACATATGGCGGCCTATGCGCGGCCTGCCCCGCAGTCGAAGGGATAATACACTGGCTTGCACACCGGGAGGATGACCGGAGATCACCCTGAGCTCCTCCCGACCTGTCAAGCAGCCGCACGCAGAAGAGACCTCGTGCGGTTCAACCGGATGCTGATGCGCCACCGTCTTGCTGGCACCCTGGACTATCAGAGATATATTGACCGTCCGGTGCAGATGCCTCTTGGCCGACAACACCACACTCTGAAAGAGCGGGAATACACGATGTATGACAGCTACATCATCTGCACGTCGCCACGCAGCGGCAGCACGCTTCTGTGCAAGCTGCTGGGGGCAACCGCTGTGGCAGGCAACCCGCGATCCTATTTCCATCGCGGCTCGATCGGTGATTGGCTTGCCTATCTGAAGCTGGATCTCGACCCATCCCTGCCCGAGATCGATCATTTGGAAGCGATTTTCGCGGAGGCGCTCAAGCAGGGTCGCAGCCAGACGGACCTGTTCGGCCTGAGGCTGCAAGGTCACAGCTTCGAGCAGTTCCGCGACAGGCTGACGCTGCTCCACCCGGCTGTCGCCACGGATCGCGATAGGATCGAGGCCACCATCGGCCGCACATTGTTCATCCACCTTACCCGGCTGGACAAGGTGGAACAGGCGATTTCCTACGTGAAGGCGCAGCAAACCGGTCTATGGCACAAAGCGCCCGATGGCAGCGAGCTGGAACGGTTATCGGCGCCCACAGAGCCCGTTTACGATGCAGCGACAATCTGCAAGGCTCATGACACTTTCACGGGTTATGACGATGCCTGGAAAGCTTGGTTCGCCGACCAAAACATCGACCCGTTGCGGTTGACCTATGAAGCCCTTTCAGCCGACCCGATCGCCAGCCTGCAGCAGATCCTGTTGCACCTGTCGCTGGATCCGGCCTCTGCGCAATATATCCTCCCCGGTACCGCCAAACTTGCCGACGAGATGAGCCGGTCCTGGGCGGATCGCTTCCTGGCTGAACTGAACACCGCGCGCAACTCAGCCTGACCTCACCCGCCCCTTCCAAGCAGACAATAGCTCGCTCCCCTGTCGGTTGCACGATCCACAGCAGCCTCGCCGTAAAGCCGAAACCAACCTTGACCTTTTTGGAAACTCGCCTAATTTCGTCATAGATACAGCGCAAACAAGACATTTGACAGGCGGTTACCGAACCGCGGTTAGAGATAACGGCGTCTCATCCGAAAATGAAACATTAAGTGCGATAGAGCACTTCCATCATCTTCAATCTGACAACGCCGTGTTACTGGATGGATCAACCTCTTTGACCTGCAGAACAAGGCAGAAATATTACGCCACGCCGATACACGCAAAGACAACTGGATCGAAATCAGGTTCAAAATTCGTGGCTAGATTTCGATTTATCACTATTATCGCTTGCGGAATAATATTGTTCGGTTTCAATGCCGGCCATTTTTTAACACCGGATATAATTCCTGGTGACGCGGTCGGATTCGAGGTGCCGTTATCTGCAAAATTTTTTGTCTTGTTCGTTTTAGGTGCAACGATATACCGATTTTGTCATGCGCTGCCTTGTGCGCTAGCAATTATTTTTTGTTTTATCGCAGGTATTCATGTTTCCTTCGGCCAGAGCGGCAGCTTGAATGCATATCTATCTGGCATTTTGCCGTTGGGTATAAAAATACCAATCTGCTATAATGACAGAGACAATGCCCTCACGTTTCTCGAGCTGCCTTCAACGGATACTAGTACGCTTGCGACTTTTCATCAAACCTTTTCATGCGAAGGGAAGTCTGGATCTGTCTTAGGGTACGGTTACCTTTGGTATCATACGGGATCATCTTAGAATGAGGCGTATTAAACGCATATGTTCCCGATCAACCCAAAATCAAGCCGTCGCAATGCGTGTATTTAATAAGGTAGCGAAGGAAGATAAGATTTCCCAGTATATTCTTATATCAGTAATTCTCATGTGTTTTTTCATTGTATTTTACCTAATTCTACGAATTGAATTTCCCGGGTCTACAGTTATTTATCTGGCAATATTGATAAATATATTAATATGTAATATTATTATATATAAAAAAATTAAAAAATAATTGTTATGCTTATGGCGCCCATGCCTGTTCTTCCTGCCCGGAGCCGAGCCTTGGCGGCGGGGTCGCCGACGGTGTTCATCAATGGCAGGCCCGCCGGACGGATCGGTGATGCTATCAATTGCGGAGGGGCGGCGGATGTGTTTCTGGATGATGCAGGCTGAACGCCAGGGCAACCTTCAAAAACAATGAAGAATTTTATAATTTCGATGATATGGATTGCGGCAGGGATAATGGGAATTATTCTGATGCTGTCTTCAGGACTAATAATTTCCTCTCTTTTTCTATTTAATGAAAGCGATATCAAGCTCTACAATTTCGGAATATTGTTTATATCTGTAATGTTATTCGCAATAGGGGCAGTCCTGTATTTTAAGGGGACCCATAGATGAATGTGGTAAAAAAGCGATTTTTGTGATGCGTTGATAGGAGCCGCTTACCTGGGTAATCTCCCGTTGATCGGGCGAAACGTGAGGCTGAAAAACGTCTTCTAGGCAAAGCAACGTACAATGATCCAGGAGTATCTTGAGGAAGAAAAAATATGGATTGAGGTGGTGTGTACTGGTGCTGTTCAATGAGCGAAAAATGAAAACTTATATCCAAGTCTCACTCATGCTACTCCTCTTCTTCGGCTTCTCGTATAAGATGCTGCATATTGAATTCCCTGGGTCGACCGTAATATATCTAACAATACTTTTAAACACTTTCATCTGCACAATCCTGCTGTATAGGCGAAAGCCTTGATTCTGATTCTCTAAACGCCTTCTCACAGGCTTAACTTGGACGATCTGATACGCTGGAAGGAAACGCCATGCCCGGCATCACCCGCCTCGGCGATATCGGTTCCGGTCATGCCTGCCACTTTCCGTTCACGCCCTAGATCGAAACGAGCGGCGACGCCATCGATTGCGGTGGTGCTGCGGCTGAAGGGGCGGCGGATGTGTTTCTGGATGATGCCTGCTGAATCTAGATCAGCGATCAGATTGACGGCGCATCGTTAGGCCGAGCCAAACCTTTTCTTCACCACCGGACGCAGCGTGTTGTTGGCCTTGTCAGTATCTTCACATCACGTCTGGAAGCGGGAGATCCCATGAAACGGCTGTTTTCAGTTCGTGCCACATTCCTATTCCTGGCTGCCGTAGCGATCTCTGGTTGCTCCGACCAAAGCTCCGACGATAACGGCATGCGCGCCCAACTCACGATCTATGTGGCGCCGCCTCTTCTTGAAAAAGGCGGAACGGTGATCGTGGTGTCAAATTCGATGCCGCTTGACCAATGGCGCGACCTTCCACAGGGTCGCAATCCGGCCCGCGACGATCCGCACAATGAGAAGAAGAAGGATATTCGCCAGGGCGACCGTCTGTTCGGTGCGGTGGCATCCGAAAAGGTATCGATTATTGAGTTCGTCTATCCCGAAGGCGGCACATTCGGTTTCAATCTAGTCCCTTTGCCACAACCTGATGGCGGCGGCAATGCGCCGGCTCCAGCGCTGATGACGAAGCGCGTACTGGTTGGCGACGGCGGCTACAGAGATTGGAAAACAGGAAAAGAGTATCTCTGGGAAAGCGTTTCGACGATCTATGTTGCCGGGCCTGAGGCGTCCGAAGGTGACAGCCGGGGCACCAGTTTTGTGGAGGCGGAGATCATGAACCTTCCTCCGCAGAAAACCACATATGAAGGCACAACTGTATACACACCAACGAACGAACAATTGGAGCAGGTTCTTATCAAGCCACACGATTGATACAAAGAGTCATTGGAAATGAGTCCTTGTATTCCATTTTCGAATATCTCAAACCTTTGATGCCTTTGAGATATTCGAAACTCTTCAAAGGCGAGGATGCGTCAGCATGTCAGAGCCTTGGTATGAGACGCGATGCGAAGGGGTAGCGGGGCATAAAGTCTTTGCATTTCCCTATCAGCGGTAATGCGCTGACACTGATTTGGTTACCGCCTCCGGCTCCTCACGTCCCGCAAAACGTCCGCGCCACCCTCTCCTCCACGCTCGGCGGCAGCATGAGATCGGCCGCTTCAGCCCGTTCCTCATAGGGCCGTTGCAGGGCCTCGGTCAGGCGTTCGAACAGGGAGTAGTCGCCATAGACCGCAGAGGCGATGGCCTCTTCGATGCGGTGGTTGCGGGGAATGAGAGCGGGATTGACGGTGTTCATCTCGGCCTCGATCACGTCGGCCGGGCGGTCCGTGCCGAGGCGGGCGCGCCAGCGGGCCAGCCAGGCGGTCAAAGTCTCGCTTTCCGGCATGAGATCCAGCGCCGGGCGGCCGCCGGCGATGGTGCCCAGGCGGCGGAAACTCAGGGTGAAATCGGCCTCATGCGCCGCCATCAGCCCGAGGAAGTCGTTGATCAGGGCGAGATCGCCCTCGTCCGTGCCGGCAAGGCCGAGCTTGGCGCGGAAGGCAGCAAGCCAGTAGGTCTGGAACACTTCGCCAAACCGCACCAGCGCCGCATTGGCATCTTCCACTGTCTTTTCCTCGTCTCCATCGAACAGCGGCAGCAGGCATTCGGCCAGCCGCGCCATGTTCCATTGGCCAATGCCGGGCTGGTTGGCATAGGCATAGCGGCCGCGCTGGTCGATGGAAGAGAACACCTTTTTCGGATTATACTCGTCCAGGAAGGCGCAGGGGCCGAAATCGATAGTCTCGCCCGAGACCGCGACATTGTCGGTATTCATCACCCCATGGATAAAGCCGATCGACAGCCAGCGGGCGATCAGCGAGGCCTGCCGCTCGGCAATGGCATGGAGCAGCGCCAGATAGCGGTTGTCGGCGTCTTTCAGGATCGGATAGTGCCTGTCGATGACGTGGTCGGCCAGCGCCTTCAGGCTATCGACATCCTCGCGCGCCGCAAAGAACTGGAAGGTGCCGACCCTGATATGGCTGGCCGCCACCCTGGTCAGCACCGCGCCGGGCAGCGCCACTTCGCGGCGCACCGGCTGGCCGCTTGCCACAGCCGCCAGCGCCCGCGTGGTCGGCAGGCCGAGCGCGTGCATCGCTTCCGACACGACATATTCGCGGATGACGGGGCCGAGGGCCGCGCGCCCATCGCCATTGCGGGAAAACGGCGTTGGGCCGGCGCCCTTCAGCTGAATGTCGCGGCGCCGACCGTGGCGGTCGAGCACTTCGCCCAAGAGAATGGCACGACCATCGCCAAGCTGCGGCACGAAATTGCCGAACTGATGCCCGGCATAGGCCATGGCAAGCGGATTAGCGCCCTGCGGAATGCGGTTGCCGGAGAACATGTCGGCCAGCGCCTGATCGCCCTGACCTTCGACGTCGAGACCCAGGTCCTGCGCCAGCGCGTGGTTGAAGCGGATCAGCTGCGGCCGTGCCACCGGCTGCGGCAGCACGCTGGCATGAAACGGCGACGGCAGGCGGGCATAGCTATTGTCAAAGGCAATCATGGCGGTCTCCGGACCGGATTTTGGCTAGGCTTATATGTGGCGCGGCGGGAGGACAGTGCAAGGCGGGAGGGCCATAACTCTTGCCGATAAGGCCTGCGACCGGCAAATTGCGCATGGACAATTGAAAATGGCTACCGTTAAATTGCCGAACGCCATAAAGAGGAAACCGGCGGGACCGAATCCCGGACGCCAGGTTGACCATAAAGAGGGACTATCATGTTGAAACGCATCTCGTTCACGGCCGCAATCTTTGCCGCTGCCGCCGCTCCGGCCTTTGCCCATCTCAATCCGGCCGAACATGGCTCGGTTCTCGCGGGCATCTCCCATCCGCTGACCGGCCCCGACCATATCATGGCCATGGTGGCCGTTGGCCTCTGGGCGTCGCAGCAGGGCGGCAAGGCGCTCTATGCCGTTCCCGCCGCTTTTGTCGGCACCATGGCGATCGGCTTCCTGCTGGCGCTTGCCGGCGTACATCTTCCCTTCGTCGAGCCGGCGATCCTCGCTTCGGTCATGGGCCTTGGCCTGCTGGTCGCCACCGCCGTACGCCTGCCGGCCGCCGGTGCCTCTGCCGTCGTTGCGCTGTTTGCGCTGTTCCACGGCTATGCTCATGGCACGGAAATGGCCGGCGCCGGCGCGCTGGAATTCGGCCTCGGCTTCCTGATCGCTACCGCCTTCCTGCATGCCGTCGGTATCGGCCTTGGCGTTGGCCTCAACCGCTTCGGCCCACGCGTGACCCGCATGCTCGGCATTGCCACCGCCGTTGGCGGCGCCGCCCTGATGCTCGGCTGAGAATACAAAGTGTCTGGAAGCAGCAATGGCGGGAGAAATCCCGCCATTTTTCTTTGTCCAACAGCAGACGTTACATATTTGTAATTCAAAAGGGCTTGGAACAGCCATGATTGCCACCCTACATCCCATGTTAAGTAACCGCGACAACAGTGGAGAGTGGACCCATGTCACCGGAAGAACGCCAGTTACTGACCCAATTGTTTGACCGCGTGCGCCAGGCTTCATCGACCCCGCGCGACCGCGAGGCGGAAAGCCTGATCGAAGGCGAACTGCGCAGCCAGCCCTATGCCACCTATTATCTGGCGCAGGCCGTGATCATCCAGGACAAGGGCCTGGAAGCCGCGACCGCCAAGATCCGCGATCTCGAAGACCAGATCGCTCATCTGCAGGACGAGTTGTCGCGCGCGCAATCCCAAGCGCAGGCGCAACCGCCGGCCCAGCAGCAGGGCAGCGGCGGCTTTCTCGGCGGCCTCGGCTCGATCTTCGGCAGCGGCAATTCGGCACCTGCCCCGGCCCGCACGGCTGGACCCTCTGCCGGCCCCTGGGGCCAGGCCCCGCAGCAAAACCGTGGCTATGACGATTACGGCCGCAGCCCGCCTCCGCAATCGGGTTCCTGGAGCGGCGCGCCCTCCGGCGGGCAATGGCAGCAACCGGCCGCGGCCCCTGCCGGCGGCGGCTTCCTGCGTGGCGCGCTGACCACGGCAGCCGGCGTTGCCGGCGGCGTGCTGGTGGCTGACGCCGTGCGTGACATCTTCTCCAGCCACGGCGGCGGCTTCGGCAACATGCTCGGCGTCGGAGGCATGGGGGGCAGCATGGGGGCAATGGGCGGTCTGGCTCAGGCCCCGGTCGAAGAAACCATCATCAACAACAATACCTACAATATCACCGAAAACGGCAATGACCGGACTGGTGGTGACGATAGCGGCTTCCAGCAGGCAAGCCTCGACGACACCGACGACAGCTATGACGACGGTAGCGTTGATGATGGCGGCTTTGGTGGTGATGACAGCATGAATGCTTGAAGACGACTTAAACCGCTAAGAGACCAAGGGCGCGGAGAAAGGTTATTTTACTGCCTTCCTCCGCGCTTGGCTTAGGCGCACGGCGCAGAAGACAATGACAACTATGAAAAGCGGAGCCGGAAGCAGCTTTATTAAATGGGCGAGCAAGAGCGTTTCGCCAGTGATCGCAAGATAACCGAACGACACCGTCACAAAAGCTGCTGTAACGGCAAGCAAATAGTAGTTTTTTTGCCAGACAGCCGCATCGTCCTGGGGCGGAAATGCAAAACGACCGAGTTTTCCAGGTGTTGTGAATATGCCAAGCGCTAGGAAACACAACAAAGCTGGCAGGAATTTTAAGGTCCATCTCAACAGAACTGAGAATTCCGTCTGCTCGAAAGTGGCATAAGCCAGGCGGGCGAGGCCGATATTGACGAGGCTGTTGACCAGCAGGACAAGCATTACGCGCCAGAGCAACGACCACAAGGCGTTTAAAAAAATCATTCCTATGCTCCAACTGCAAATGTCTGCACAGCGATCAGCGTTTGGAAAGACCATCGCACAGACACATCGATCACAATGCGCCTTCAACTGATAGTCTGAGCGTAAAAACAACGCCTGGCGGTATGCTCAGATCATACTCCGAGGGTCCCATGGGAATTGGACGCGGCGTCGGATTTTCCGATCGCTCGTGCGCGAAAATCATTGAGTTCCTGCACAACAAGCTCCGCCTTAAGAGACCAGGTATTCGGAATCGTCGCTTCGGCACCAAGCGATCTTTTCTTCAAGGCGCGCCAAGTTCTGTTGAAAGCAGGCCAAGAGCTATTTTTTGAAAATCCTGGCTCGTAGTTGTAGCCAATCTGCTTACCGGCACGCGGCAGATGGAAGACAAAAAAGCCACTGACATTGACCCAATACTCTCTCCGTCTTGGGACCAGTCCACCGACGAGCTCAAATCCAGACTGATCAAGCAGAAGACGTTGTGGCCGCAACACTAAGATTGCAAATACGAAAGCGCAAAATCCGAAGACCCCTATACCAAGCCAACAAAATGCCACCGATGATCCGTGACCAAGGAGCCCAACAGACAAAGCAACGAATGCAAGCGAACCCGCCAACAAACACAAAATCTTCAGGTTCGATTGACGAATTTCTTTCTGCTGCATTTATCACTCCCGGAAGGATATTCCAGAACGGACAGCACGATCGATCACTCGCAGGCCCTCACCCCCGCCCGCGATAGGTCGGCACGCCCTGGTCGGGCAGCCATACGCCCGCTGGCACCTCGCCGGTCTGCCAGAAGACGTCGATGGGAATGCCGCCGCGCGGGTACCAATAGGCGCCGATACGCAGCCATTTGGGGGCGAGCAGATCGACCAGCCGCTTGGCAATGTAGATCGAGCAATCCTCGTGGAAGGAGCCGTGGTTGCGGAACGAGGTCATGAACAGCTTCAGCGACTTTGATTCGACCAGGAAATCGCCGGGAATATAGTCGATGACGATATGGGCGAAATCCGGCTGGCCGGTCATCGGGCAGAGCGAGGTGAATTCGGGCGCGGTGAAGCGCACGACATAATCGGTTCCGGCATTGTTGTTCGGCACCTTTTCCAGCACCGCTGTTTCAGGGCTGGTTGGCGCTTCCACCTGGCTTCCCAGCATGGAAAGGCCGGATACGTCTGTCTTACTCATCGTCTCATCCTTCAACCTTGACATCCACGCCATGGGCCTCTTCGCTTTCGGGCTCCACATGGATGGTCACCCGTGCGCCGGGCTGGGTCTTCTTTATCGCAGCCTCCAGCCGGTCGCAAATCTCATGCGCTTCACCAACGGACATGACGGAGGGCACCACGAGATCGAAGCCGACGAAGGTCGCCGCGCCCGCGCGCCGCGTGCGCAGATAATGCACGCCGATCGAGCCCATGGCATTTTCGGCAATCGCCCGCTTGATGGCGCTTTCCTCGTCCGGTTCCACCGCCTTGTCCATCAGACCCGCCACCGAATGGGTTATCACCTTCCAACCCTGATAGATAATGTTGCAGGCAACCAGAATGGCCAGCAGCGGATCGAGAATGGCATAGCCGGTCAGCACGACAAGAACCAGACCGATGAGAACGCCGATCGAGGTCACGACATCGGACATGATGTGCTGGCCATCCGCCGTCAGTGCCGGCGAGCGGTGCTTGCGCCCTTCGCGGATCAGAAGCTGCGCCCAGAGGAGATTGACGACACCAGCCGCAAAATTGATGGCCAGACCCAGCACAGGTGCATCGAGCGTCGTCGGATCTGCCAGCGCGGGCATCGCCTCCTTGATAATCAGCAGCGCCGCGATAACAATCAGCACGCCTTCGAGAACCGCTGAGATATATTCCGCCTTGTGATGACCATAGGGATGGTCCTCATCGGCGGGCTTTTGCGCATAACGAATGACGAAATAGGCGATGAAGGCCGCGACCACGTTGACCGTGGATTCCAGCCCATCCGACAACAGAGCCACCGACCCGGTGACCCACCAGGCCAGCAGTTTCAGCCCCAGCACACCAAAGGACAACGGAATGCCCCAAAAGGCCAGACGCTGGACGATAGAATTCTGCTCGGACATCACGCCCACTCCTGCATTTGCGATCCACTTGCAAAAATCCGCCCGTTAAGACGGCAAAACCGCCCGAGCCCCATTGGGGTTCGGACGGTTTATGCGGTCCATATGCTGAAAAACGGCCGCCCTGTCAAACCGCAAAAACGGTTCGTGCAGAGCTTAGTGCAGCAACATTAGTTATTTCTTACATTTATTCATCGAAGTGTTTTCAGCCAAGCCTCAAAACTGCATCCGCCCATCGACCACCAGCAGCTTGCCATCACGATCCTCCAGCCAAAGCCGGCCGTGGCCAGCCTGGACGGCAATGGGACAAAAAGCCGCCAAAGCGATACGTCGCTGTTGATCCGCCTCGATCTCTTTCCAGCCGCGAGTACCCACATGCAAAATCCCCTTATCCTTGCGAGGATAGTCCACATATACGAAAACGCCTTGAGCCTGCCACACATCAAGCAGGATCATTTCGTTGCGGCAGGCGATCTCCGGCGGAGTGCTGGTCAAATCATCGGCAGCGACCGGCAAGGCCGTAGCCGGCAAAAGGATTGCAGCGAGAACGGCAGCCGGAATCCACTTCATAATTGCCCCAACAGTTTCAGAGAGACCAGCAAGTCAGGCCCTTAAGATCGCCATATGGATGACATCGACAAAGCGTCCGTCGATCCGCACAGCCTCGCGAGCGACCCCTTCGCGGACAAAGCCAACGCTTTCGTAAAGGCGGATGGCGCGGTCGTTGTCGGCATGGACGTCGAGTTCCACCCGGTGCAAGCCGATCTCCCAGGCCGCAGCAAGCGTGGTGTCGATCAGCCTCTTACCGAGCCCAGCCCCGCGATAGCCGTCGATGATGCCCATGCCGAGCGCGCCGCGATGGGCATGCACTTCACGGTCATGGCGACGGATATCGCACCAGCCGACGACGCGGGCGCCATCCAGCGCCACGAATTGCGGATTGCCGCCGACGCGCAGGCTGGCCACGAAATCGCGCAGATGCGCGAGCGGCGGCCCTTCCAGCATGCTGAGATAACGGCGCTCACGACATACACTGTCGAGAGCTTCATGAAAGCTCTCGACGAGGTCCGGCTGCATCGCCTGAATGACAATCTCGCTCACGCGGCTTTGACCTTCTTCCGCTTGGCCAGCTTCTCCACGACATTCTCGATCATCCGCATGCCAGCATCATTGCCGAGCGTCATGATCGATTCCGGGTGGAACTGCACGGCGGCGACAGGCTCCTTGGTATGCTCGATGCCCATGATCGTGCCGTCCTCGCTTTCGGCGGTGACGGTGAAATCCTTGGGCAAGTTCGCCGGGTCGGCATGCAGTGAATGGTAGCGTCCAACCGTCACTTCCTTGCCCAGACCGGCAAACACCGTTCCCGCATCGAGCACGCGGATACGCGAAGGCTTGCCATGCATGGGCACGGAAAGCTGACGCAGCGTACCGCCATAGGCTTCCGTCAGCGCCTGCAAACCGAGGCAGACGCCGAAGATCGGCAGATCGCGGTCCCGGGCCTTGCGGATCGTTGCGGTGCAATCGAAATCAGACGGCGAACCCGGTCCGGGCGACAGAACGACCAGATCGGGGTTCAACCGGTCGAACACCTCTTCCGGCACTGGCGAGCGCACCGTGCTGACATTGGCGCCCGTCTGGCGGAAATAATTGGCGAGCGTATGGACGAAACTGTCCTCGTGATCGACCAGGAGAATGTTGACGCCATGCCCGACATTGGCCACATCGCGCTTCACCTTGGCATTCTGGCCAGTCTTGGCGTCGAGAATGGCTGATATCATCGCTGATGCCTTCAGTTCGGTCTCGGCCTCTTCTTCATGCGGGTCGCTGTCGTTGAGCAGCGTGGCGCCGGCGCGCACTTCGGCAATGCCGTCCTTGATGCGCACGGTGCGCAGCGTCAGCCCCGTATTCATATCGCCATTGAAGCCGACCATGCCGACCGCGCCGCCATACCAGGCGCGCGGGCTCTTTTCATGCGCCTCGATGAAGCGCATCGCCCATAGCTTCGGCGCGCCGGTGACGGTCACCGCCCAGGCATGCGACAGGAAGGCGTCAAAGGCATCCATGCCGTCGCGCAAGCGGCCCTCGATATGGTCGACCGTGTGGATCAGCCGCGAATACATTTCGATCTGGCGCCGGCCGATCACCTTGACCGAGCCCGGCTCGCAGACCCGGCTCTTGTCGTTGCGGTCGACATCCGAGCACATGGTCAGCTCGGATTCGTCCTTCTTCGAGTTCAGCAGTTTCAGGATCTGCTCGCTGTCAGCAATCGGATCGTCGCCGCGCTTGATAGTGCCCGAGATCGGGCAGGTCTCGACCCGGCGGCCGTTGACGCGCACGAACATCTCAGGCGACGCCCCGACCAGAAATTCCTGATGGCCGAGATTGATGAAGAAGGAATAGGGCGACGGATTGATCTCTTTCAGCCGCTTGGAAATGTCAGAGGGCTTGCTGTCGCAACGCTCCATGAACTTCTGTCCCGGCACGACTTCGAACAGGTCGCCCTTGCGGAAGCTTTCCTTGGCTTTGATAACCAGTTCGGCATATTCGCCGGGACGGTGATCGCCGCGCGGCGGAATGGTATCGACATGGCGGAAGGGTTCCGGCGCAATCTCGCCGCTCTTGCCAGCTGTCGTCTCGCCATCTTTTTCAAAGTCGTAGCGGTCGATCCAGGCCTTGGCGGAATAGTGGTCGACGACAAGGATCTCGTCGGGCAGGAACAGCACCATATCGCGCTGGTCGTCGGGACGGGTGAGCTTCAGGTCAATGGCGTCGAACTGGAAGGCGAGATCGTAGCCGAAGGCACCAAACAGGCCGATACTGCTATCGGCTGGCGAATGAAAAAGATCAGTAATTGCCCGCAGGACCGTAAACACGGTCGGCGCCTTGGAGCGTTCTTCCTCGGTAAACACCCGGTCCGGCACCTTGACCGTCAGGTCGAGACGCTGCGCGGTGCGGGCGCCGAGTTCAAGATCCGACACAGTCTTCAGCCGATCCGCGATGAAGGACAGCAGCACTTCGCCCCGGCCATTATAGGCCTCGATCCAAACCTTGCGACCGAAGGAGGACAGGCCGAGCGGCGGATCGACGATAGCCGTATCCCAACGGGTATAGCGACCCGGATACTCATAATTGGAGGAAAACACCGCGCCGCGACGCTCGTCCAACTTCTCGACATAGCTGGAAACGGCATCGGCATAGGGCGTCTCGCGGCGCTGGCGCGTCACGGTTATTCCGCCCCGTGTCTGGTAGATCTCGCTATTGTCATCGCGAATGATGGTTGCCATGGCGTATAGTCCTCGTCATCAAGCTCGGCCATCGAGGGGCCATGAATACAAAAAAGCCGCCTCAGGGGTTCCGGGCGGCTTTGGGGTCAATCGTCTTCAGACATGACTGGTCAAGGCCGCGTTAGCGAACCCACCACCAAGCATTCATGGACAAAGCGATCTTCATGGGACGATTTCTTAACCCGGTCCGATCCGCCGCGCAAGGGAGATTTTTGGGCGGGCATGCAGCGCTCGCCGGGAGGCACAGATCGCGTTGAGCCTTGAAACTATTTAGAGGTTCAAACGTTCCCTACTCCGGATGAAATCGTGGGGACGACGCATGACGAGAGTAAAAGCGCTGCTTCTGGCGGGTGGCATGAGCTGTCTGAGCCTGATCTGCCTGACCGGTGCATCGCAGCCGCCAAGCGCATCGTCGCAGCAAAAGGAGGCCCTTCCCGAACAGGGGCCTGTTCCCGATCCCAAGCCGAAAACCGCTGATGATGCGAAGCCTGCGCAAAGCGAAGATCCGCAAGCTACCGGTAAAAGCTCCGGCAAAGGCGATGACAAGACCGACGGCAAAACCACCGACGCCCCCACCCAGAATCCCGCCGGCAATGCAGCAGGTCAAGCCCCTGTTCCTGCCCCGGAAACCGTGCCGGTCCCTAAGCCTTCGCCAGCAGCACCGCCCTCATCCACCCCAGCCGCTCCGGACGCCAAAAGCGATGCGGCACCGGGCAAGGCGGGCGGGCCCTCTTCCGCGCCCACCGAAACTGCCACACCACCTGCACCTCCCCCGCCGCCGCCGATCATGGCCGAGGACCCTGCGGCCTACGCCCAATGCCTTATCGACCTGAAGGCCGAGGGTGCCGAATTTACCGAGAAGCCGAAGATCGATGATGGCAATGGCTGCGGCATCGACAAACCGCTGGAGGTTACGGCCATCCTTCCGGGCGTGACGCTGAAGCCCAAGGGAACTTTGCGCTGCGCCGCCGCGCTCGAGCTATCGCAATGGCTGAAGACCGTGGTGATCCCCGCCGCCGACCAGGCCCTGCCCGACAAGGGCAAGCTGAAGGGCATCGACCAGGCCTCTACCTATATCTGTCGCAACCGCAACAGCCTCAGCACCGGCAAAATGTCCGAGCACGCCAAAGGCAACGCCATCGACATCGCCGGACTGGAATTCGAAAAAGGCCCGGTGCCGATGAAGATCGTGCCGGACAGCGAGCCCACCCTGCCCGGTGCCTTCCAGCGCACGGTCAATGCATCTGCCTGCCTGTATTTCACCACGGTGCTGGCCCCAGGCGCCGACGAGACCCACAAGGATCACCTGCATCTCGATCTGATCAAGCGCCGCAACGATTACCGGGTCTGCCAGGAGCCGGATTGACCGGCTCCTGACGTTGGTTTTGACTGTCCAATTGTCTACGTGTTTCCGGACGGAAAACCGGTTCCCACTTTTCCTGGAAACACTCTAGAACTTCTGCGAAATGGCGATCTTGAAATACCGGCCCGCTTCGGAATAAAGCGCGTTGGCGTTGGCGACATCCTTCACCTCAAGCGCGTCGTAATACTGCTTGTCGAACAGATTGTAGACGCCGGCCTGCAGCCGCAGCCCCTTGGTCTGTTCCGGCTCCCACCAGCCCGTCAGGTTGACGGTGCCGTAGCCGCCGGGCTTGGTGGAGGCATTGGACTTGTCGGAGACGGCGGCGGCCGCGACCATGCTGATATCGGTGCCCCAGGTTTCCCGCTCGTAACCGATGCCGACAATGGCCTTGAGCGGCGGCACGGTATCCAACAACACATCCGTATCGAGATCGGTGCCGCGCGCATAGAACATCGAGCCATGCAGGTTGATGCCATTGGTGAAGGTCTTGTGACCCTCGATCTCGACACCGCTGATACGGACATTGGCGCGGTTGATATATTCGTAGGTGCCGATGGCATAACCAGGCGTGCGGACCGGGTCTGACGTATCGATGAAATTCTTATAGCGGGTGGTGAAGGCGCTGATCCGGCCGCCGAAATCCTCATTGCCGAGATTGGCGCCGACATCGAAGCCCCAGCTGGTTTCAGGCTTCAGATCAGGATTACCGATCGAGCGGTAAAGCGGCGAATTGTCGTAATCGACATAGAGCTGGTAGGCATTGGGCGACTTGAAGGCGGTGGAAAACTGCGCGTAAAGCTCCGCATCCGGCGTCGCCTGCCATGCGGCGCGCAGCTTGGGCGAGATGTGGGCACCGTCCTGGCCGTCGGGCATGGTGCCCTTGTAGCTCGCGGTATTCTGCGGGTCTTCCTTGTACCAGTCGAAGCGCAGGCCTGGTGTCAGCGAAACGGGGCTGTCGCCAAGCGTAATCTTGTCCTCCACAAAGGCGCCGAGCTTGTAGGAGTTTATGTCCGGCGAATAGGCCTGGTTGATGTGGTAAAAGGCGCAGGCCGCAACATATCGGACCGAGCAACTGTCCGCGCCCGACAGGTAATAGCTGCTGGCGGTATATCTGACATCGGCGCCGAAAGTCAGCCGATGCTTGAAAACCCCGGTGCTGAAATCGGAATTGGCATAGCCGTTGAAGCCGATGTCGCGCTGTTCACTTTCCATGGAACGGTCGTAGATGCCGACCGGCGCGCTCAAGCGGTAGGCATTGGTGCCTTCAACACGAGTGGCGCGCTGCCAGTAGAGCGTTGCAAAAGCGCTGTCGATCCAGCTGTCGGCGGACGTGCTGTCATATTTATAATCCAGCGAAACCCGGTCACGGCCCTTGTCCTGGATATAGTCGTAGTCGCCGGCCCGGTAGGTCGTGCCGTAGGCGCTATAGGACTTGTAATCCTTTTTGGAATTGTAGCTGTAATGCTCCGCCGTGACGCCAATCGTGTTGCCGCCTTCCAGCTCCTGGCGAACCTTGAACAGAAAATTGCGGTCGTTATAGCTCATGGGATCGGCTTCGGTGCGGGTTCCCCTGGTGCCGCCGACATCTCCGGTCGTCTCGGTCTCGTGACCGTATTTGTAGGACGACTGGAACAGCACCGAGGTGTTGTCGAATTTCTTGGCGATGGCGCCTGATGTAGTCCAGGACCGATCGGAACTGTCATAGCCCAGCTTGGCGATGCCACCGAAGCTCTTGCCATCGCCGATCAGGTCTTCCGGCTCATAGGTATGCAGCAGCAGCGCGCCGCCGAGCGCACCGGAGCCCGCACGGCTGGAATCGGCGCTGTGCAGCACGTCCACAGACGAGAGCGAGTTGAAATCATAGGTGTCGGCGCCGCCACCGTAATTGTAGACGCTGTCAAAAAAGTAGGGAACCGGAATGCCGTCGATCGTGGTCAGCACCCGATCGGCCTCAAGGCCGCGAATGTTGACGCTCTTGGAATTCTTCACATAGGTCACGCTCGGCTCGACGGTGTTGCCGAGGTCGTCGATATCGTCGATCTGCTTCTTCTGCAGTGTCTCGGCATTCGTGCGGGTGGCAAGCGGCGTATCCTCTACGGACCCTTTGGGCACAGCCTGACCCTTGACGCTAATGGTCGTCAGCTGGGTTTCGCCCTCGTCCGCCGGTTTCTTAACCGCGTCTTGCGCCAGAGCCGAAACCGTTGCGACCACTGTGCACAAAGCGGTGCAGGTGAGCAGAAGAGGCCGAATTCCCCTAGAAGACATGGTGCTAACTTTCGATAAGGCGCGCGAAAGCACACGGCCACCGAATGTGTGGTCGATTTCGAACGCGAGTGATGGTCCCCGAAAAAGGCACAGCCGACTTGGCTGGCCTCAATTTGGACACTTATAAAACATGATTTTTTCTGTCAACATTAAAAACATGATTTAAAAACTCATATTTTTATTTCGGCGAAAACTACGCTATTTTCCAATGTATTTGGAAATAGGACGGCGCTTTCAGCGGCACTGGTCCGCGGCCTTGGGAAACGGGTTAGAACAGCCCTTCGACAAACCCCTGCTCATCGAGCCGGATGGTTTCGGCCGCCGGTTTGCGCGGCAGGCCGGGCATGGTCATGATGTCGCCCGTGATCGCCACGATGAAGCCCGCACCCGCAGACAGCCTGACTTCGCGCACATGCACTTCATGACCTTCGGGCGCTCCAAGCAGGGTTGGATCCGTCGAAAAGGAATATTGGGTTTTGGCAATGCACACAGGTAGCTGGCCGTAACCCATCGCCTCGAACTGGGCGAGTTGGTCGAGCACGGCGCGATCCGCCGTGACGCTGCCGGCCCGGTAGATCTGCTTGGCAACTGTTTCAATCTTCGCAAACAGTGGCATGTCGTCGGGATAGATCGGCTGGAAATCAGCCTTGCCGCTATCCGCCATGGCCTTGACCTTCTGCGCCAGTTCCTCGATGCCCGCCCCGCCCTCAGCCCAATGGCGGCACAGCACCGCCTCGACGCCAAGCCCGCTGGTGTATTCCTTCAGGGCCGCAATTTCGGCGTCCGTATCGGATAGAAAATGATTGATCGCAACGATCACAGGTACGCCGAAGCTGCCGACATTCTCCACATGACGACCGAGATTGACGGCGCCGCGTACAAGCGCTGCCACATCTTCACGACCAAGCTCGGCGCGTGCCACACCGCCATTCATCTTCAAAGCACGAACGGTCGCGACGATCACGGCGGCGGCCGGACGAAGCCCGGCCTTGCGGCATTTGATATCGAAGAATTTCTCTGCGCCAAGGTCAGCGCCGAAACCGGCTTCCGTCACGACGTAATCGGCAAGCTTCAGCGCCGCCTTGGTCGCCACCACGGAATTGCAGCCATGGGCGATATTGGCGAACGGCCCGCCATGCACGAAGGCCGGGTTGTTTTCGAGCGTCTGCACGAGATTGGGCTGGATCGCCTCCTTCAACAGCACCGCCATGGCCTGATGCGCCTTGATGTCACGGGCATGCACCGGCGTCTTGTCGCGCCGATAGCCGATGACGATCTGGCCGAGACGCTCTTCCAGATCGGCGAGATCGCGGGCCAGACACAGGATTGCCATCACTTCTGACGCGACCGTAATGTCGAAGCCGGTCTCGCGCGGGAAACCGTTGCGCACGCCGCCAAGCGCGCCGACCATGTCGCGCAGCGCCCGGTCGTTCATGTCGACCACGCGGCGCCAGGCGATGCGGCGAAGGTCGAGATCCTGCTCGTTGCCCCAATAAATATGGTTGTCGATCATCGCCGCCAGCAGGTTATGCGCTGATGTGATTGCGTGGAAATCGCCGGTGAAATGCAGGTTGATGTCTTCCATCGGCACGACCTGCGCCCGCCCGCCACCGGCCGCCCCGCCCTTCACACCGAAACAGGGACCGAGCGACGGTTCGCGCACGCAAACGACAGCCTTGGCGCCAATCCGGTTCAACCCATCGACCAGCCCGACCGTGGTGGTGGTCTTACCCTCGCCCGCAGGCGTCGGATTGATGGCGGTCACCAGGATCAGCTTACCGTCGGGCAGATCGGTCAGCGACTGCAGGAAAGCAGCGCCGATCTTTGCCTTGTCATGACCGTAAGGAGACAAGTCGGCCGGTTCGATACCCAGGCGCTGGCCGATTTCGCCGATCGGCAACTTCCTAGCCGCCCGTGCAATTTCAATATCCGACATCAGCCCCTAAACCTCTCGCATAGACAAATCCCCCAGCCGCGCCACGCAATGCGCGAAACACGACACGGATGTCTAAGCTCATAAAGCTCAATGCCTCTGGCAGGAAGTGTTTAGCACCGCTTTTCCATGGGAATCATGCACCGAATCCAACATTCCGTTCGTGCTCGTGTGCGCGCATCTCACCCTCCAGCTTTGAAGAAACCAACGTTATTACCTTGACTTCCGGGGGGTATTCGGGCTCATTAACAAAACTTGACAAACGGTTACAGGTTGCCGCGACTTCCTCAGACTATTAAGGTTACCGGGTCAGTCGAGGCTCGTTGACGATAATCTGCCGACCCGGTTTGCGCCAGTTAGAGACGTGACCGCGACACGGCAAATGCGTCGGCTACCGAGGTGCAGACGACGGAAAAAAGCCGTTACAGTGGTGAAGACAAATTGAACCGACCTCTTAATCGACGCTATAGAGATAGTGATTATAGTCCAGTGCATGTTCACGGGAATTTGAGGAAGATCCATTCAAAGCCCGTCAATCAGAACTTTCTAAAACTCAACGATGGGTTATATGATGTGCTTGCTCGTTTCGAGCGGTCGTTAATCCAGTCACCCACACCTCGAATTCAGTCGCCCCCATGTTGATCGCCGAGCGCCAATCACTGCTCAGTTCTGAAATTACCGCGATGGAGTCGCGCGATCATTGCACGGATGTGCTGCGGCGCGTGGCCCAGTCGTTCGGCATGACGCATGGCAGCATCATGCTCGTTCCCAGTCCGGGGGACGTGCGCCTCCTGCCGCTCGTGCTCGAATCTACCCTGCCAATCGAGTTCGGCCATGAATTCGACCGGCATCAATTCATTCGGTACTGCCCAATCGTGTGCAAATTTGCGGACTCGATCCTGCCGCGCACCTGGGACCTGAAATTCCGCAGTGATCCTGACATGGAAGCGGAATGGCCACCGGCGATGCGAGATCTTATGATGCGCTTCGGACTGGTTATCGGCGTGGTCTTCGTCTTCCCCTCGCCCGATTCAAAGTTGTATTTCGTCCGCTTCGATGGCGATCGCCCCCCCTTGGCGCAATGCGAAATGAACGAGCTCAGCATGCTCGCGATGACCGTGTTCGACCAATATGATCGCCTGCGCCGCAACGAGTTGATGCATGTCGACGTACTCTCCGCGCGTGAGCTGGAAGTGGTGCGCTGGACGGCACAGGGAAAGACTTCGGTCGAAATAGGTCAAATCCTCTCCTTGTCTGACCACACGATAAACGCGTATATGACGACAGCTATGAAAAAGCTTGATTGCGTGAACCGAACGCAATTGGTAGCAAAGGCCATAAGGCTGAAGATCATTCAATAGATATGCGCTTCGGTCAGGCCGACAGGAGGTTTGACTTGGCTTGGCGTTCCTACGAAACGCGACATCGCCCACTTGAAAACTATCATGCGATCGGGCTGCATGAATGCGACGTCATCGCCCTCGCCCAGGCCATGCAACTTTGCGGCTTCTGGAAATTGGATATCGATAAGGGCCTTTTTTTCGGCACCAAGCAGATTTCTGACATTTTCGAAATCGAGCATATCGAGGGGCCGATGAACATTCAGCAACTCGCAGAGCGCATTCATCCCGATGACCTCGACCATGTCTCGGAAACTTATTTTCGGGCCTGCTCGGCACGCGGCAGGTTCCACACCATTCACCGGATCATCACCTCGACAGGGGTCGTAAAACACATCCGCTCCGTCGGTCTGCATCGCGCGACAGACATCGGGTCGGGAGAATATCGCGGCATGCTGCACGAACTGTTTCCGCTGCAGCCGATGGCGAGTGTCGTGGCACTATAATCAGGCCGCATTGATCTCTTGATCGAAGCAAAACAGGCTAGGAGCAAACGGAGCGGTCGACGCTCCGTTTGCTTATGAAATCAGCGCTGCAGCACCGCGCGCAATTCCACCATATTGGCCCGTACCCGCAGCGTGTAGAACCCCATGGTCGAAAGGTGGTTCGGCATGAAAATGCCATCCTCGCTGCCGTTTGACACGATCAGCGGCTGGATGCGCAGCGCCGACTCGAACTGCTTTTCAAGCTCGGCCCAGATTGCCGTCAGATTGCGCTCGCGCACCACGTCGATGAAATCAGCCCGGGCTGCCTGGAAAAGCGCGTACTGCCCATAGAGCTGACCATAGGCGAACCAGAAACGGTCGTCGGCGCGCGTATCGAACCAGCCGCCGCCATGTTCTTCAGAGCGCCTGCGCAGGATGTCTGACGTATTGCCGAGATCGCTGGCCAGCCCGTCGAGCAGCTTGACGAGATTGTCGGCGCGCGCGTCGAACACGGCGTTGCAGGTCTCAAGCGAGGAGTTGAACTTGCGCCAGCTGCTGATCGCGGCTCGGTAGTAGCTCGGTGTCGGCGTCTTGAAGCCGAACGGATTGGCGCCGAAATACCAGGTGCCCTCGTTGAATTGGATATTGCCGCGCGCGTCCTGCAGGTCGGTATTGATGCCCGATGTGCCGCGCACACGGCCCAGATCGTCAGCCAGCACGATACCGACGCGACGCGCCACTTGGTTTACGCCGCGCTGGAACGAAGCCTTGTTGTCGAAGAACGGCGTGTCGTCCCAATCCAGCCCGAAGAAGCCGAGCTTGTAGAGCAGTGCCGAGGACACCCAGTCGTTCTGGTTGACATTGAAATCGGTCAGGTCAGCGACCGTCGTCACGATCGCCGAATTTTGGCAGGTACCAGGCTTGTCGCCCACCTGCTGGCCTGCCGCCACTTTGCGATCGGCAAAGCCATAGGCCTTGGCAAAGGCCGGATCGAAACCGTTCCAGACCTGGGTGCGCCAGAAGAACTGGGCATAGGCCGCAATCAGAACCAGCACGACCAGCGCCACGGCGCCGCGAAAAAGATATGCCCGCCGTCCGGCCTCGCTGTGGCGGGCACGCAGAGGCCAGGCCACCGCCGTGTAGAGAAGACTGCCCGCACGCCGTACCGCGCCCCACAGCGCCTGCAAAACCCGTCTTAGCGCATCCAGCATATGCTTCGTCTCCCGTTCAGCACGCGTGCCATCGTCGCTCAACAGATATGTCCGCGGTGCAGCAATGACAACGTGAGGCGAGATTTTTTAACGGAGCCGGTTTGCCGCAGCTGGCCTTTGCCGCCTTAACCGTTGAACAATTCGTCCCAATGCAGCCGGCAGAAGGACATGTATTTCTCGTTGCCGCCCACCTCGATCTGCGCGCCCTCGCGCATCACCTTGCCCTCGGCATTGAAACGGGCGTTCATCGTTGCCTTGCGGCCGCAATGGCAGATCGTGCGAATTTCGCGCAACTCGTCGGCAATGCCGAGCAGCAGGCGCGAGGCCGGAAACAGTTGACCCTGGAAATCGGTGCGCAGGCCGTAGGTCATGACCGGAATGTGCAGCCGGTCGGCAATGCGGGCCAACTGCCAGACATGATGCTCGCCCAGAAAATTGGCCTCATCGACGAAAACGCAGGCCAGCGGCTCCTCGGCATGCATGGCCTCAACCACCGCAAAAAGATCCGTCTCCGGCTCGAAGGTCTGCGCCTCACTCGACAATCCAATGCGAGAGGCCACCCGGCCTCGTCCGGCGCGATCATCAAGGGCAGCCACGAAGATTACCGTGCGCATGCCGCGTTCCTGATAATTGTAGGAGGCCTGCAGCAGCATGGTGGATTTGCCAGCATTCATCGCGGCGTAATTGAAATACAGCTTGGCCATCGCCGTCGTCTTCCTTCGTCGACAGCATCATCCGTTATCGATGGCACGATGCTGTCACGCTTCAAATCTACTCAACGCCGCCTTCCCACCACAAAAGCCAGCGCGATTGAACCCGCAAATATGGCTCGTCCAAAGCTTTCTGCCGCCGCGGCCCGCCCCCGGATTATTTTCCGACACCCCGTTGCCCGCATCAGACACAAAAAAAATTTATGCCGCGGTTTGAAGAAGGTTTGTGCGAGCCGATTCCCCTGATTTTGCGGCACTGCGGCAGTTTTTCGCATGCAGGATGACAAAATGTCGCAAATGCCCCCTATGGACCGGCGCGAACACGCAGGCTTGCCTCACCTGTTTATGTATTCATAATGGTGGGAACTAAAAAAGGGAGCATAATAATGCCGATTGCCAAGACTCTGAAATTTGCAATGACCCTGGCTGGATGCGTCGCAGCATTCACCCCGGCAGCCTTTGCAGCGGAAGCCGCCAGCTGCGGCACCGTGCGCATCTCCGATGTCGGCTGGACGGACCTCGCCTCGACCAATGCCTCCCTCGTCACCGTTCTGGACGCGCTGGGCTACAAGACCGACGTCAAGACGCTTGGCGTGCCTGTCACCTACTCCTCGATGAAGAACAAGGATATCGACGTCTTCCTCGGCAATTGGATGCCGGCCCAGAAGGAAGCCATCCAGCAATATCTCGACGACAAGTCGATCGACAGCGTTGCCGTCAATCTCGAAGGCGCGAAATACACGCTGGCCACCAATGCCGCCGGCGCCAAGCTCGGCATCAAGAGCTTCAAGGACATCGCCGCCCACAAGGCCGATCTCGACGGCAAGATCTACGGCATCGAGCCGGGCAATGAAGGCAACGGCATGATCGTGTCGCTGATCGATGCCGACAAGTTCGGCCTCAAAGGCTTCAACGTGGTCGAAAGCTCCGAACAGGGCATGCTGAGCCAGGTCACCCGCGCCGACAAGGAAAACAAGCCGGTCATCTTCCTGGCCTGGGCACCGCATCCGATGAACACTGCTCACCAGATCACCTATCTCGCCGATGGTGACGACACGGTGTTCGGCCCCAATTATGGCGGCGCGACCGTCTACACCGTTGCGCGCGGCGGCTATGCCAAGGAATGTCCAAATGTTGGCAAGCTCCTCGGCCAGATGAAGTTCTCGCTCGACATGGAAAATGCCATCATGGGCAAGATCCTCGATGACGGCGAAGATGCCGACAAGGCCGCCAAGGCCTGGCTGAAGGCCAATCCTTCGGTCATCACCCCCTGGATGGCCGGCGTCACCACGAAGGACGGCAAGGACGGCCTCGCTGCCGTCAAGGCCAAGCTAGGCCTCTAAAGTCAGAGCATCGGCCGAAAAGTGGGAACAGGTTTCGGTACATCCGATGCGAAAGCAAAAGCTCACAGCATCGTGCCGATTCTGGTTCGCGGCCCGGTGCTGTAAGAACCACAGCGCCGGGGCAGATTTGCAAAGATCCGCCTCGGCACGCTTTTCCTGACTGCATGACGGTTGCGCTGGATCGGCCCGCGCGCCACCATGTGGAATTATAAATATTACAGCCTGCCGGGATGCATGCCGCTTCATCAGAGGACGCAAATCCAGGCACATGGCGCTGTAGTCTCATTTCAAGGATGCGTTTCAGTGGATTGGCTGACTGATTTCAAAATCCCCATCGGCTCCTGGGCTAAGATCTTCGTCGACTGGCTGACAGCCAACGGCGCCTGGTTTTTCGATTGGCTCTCACATGTGATTTCCGGCAGCATCGACGGGGTGCTCTTCCTGCTGCAATTCCCCCCACCGCTGGTGGTCGCGCTTATTATCAGCATCATCGCCTGGCTGCTGCGCCGCTCTGTTATCGTTGCCATCTTCACCTTTCTCGGCTTGGCGCTGATCATCAACCAGGGCTATTTCAAAGAAACCACCGAGACCCTGGCGCTAGTGCTTGCCTCCACCGCCGTCTGTATGATCATCGGCGTGCCACTTGGCATTCTCGCCGCCCGCCGCGCCTGGATCTATGCGCTGATGCGCCCAGTGCTCGACCTGATGCAGACCATCCCGACCTTCGTCTACCTGATCCCGGCGCTGATCCTGTTCGGGCTCGGCATGGTGCCCGGCCTGATCGCCACGGTGATCTTCGCGGTGCCTTCGCCGATCCGGCTGACCAGGCTTGGCATCGTCTCCACGCCGTCCTCGCTGGTCGAAGCCGCCATTGCCTTCGGCGCAACGCCAACTCAGGTGCTGCGCAAGGTGGAACTTCCCTATGCCCTGCCGCAGATCATGGCGGGCCTCACCCAGACGATCATGCTGTCCTTGTCCATGGTTGTGATCGCCGCGCTGGTCGGCGCCAGCGGCCTTGGCGTGCCAGTCGTGCGGGCGCTGAACACCGTCAACATCGCCAAGGGCTTCGAGGCGGGTCTCTGCATCGTCATCCTGGCGATCATTCTGGACCGAATGTTCCGCATTCCATCCGCGGGAGACGACCAATGAGCGACGCCGTCATCTTTGGAAATGTCGATATCATCTTCGGCGATCGTCCGGAAAAAGCGCTGGCCATGGTCGACAAGGGCAAAACGCGCGACGAGATCAACAAGGAAACCGGGCTGATCCTCGGCGTCGCCAATGCCTCGCTGACGCTCAAGGAAGGCGAGATCCTTGTGTTGATGGGGCTATCAGGCTCGGGAAAGTCGACGCTGCTGCGCGCCGTAAACGGCCTCGCCCCTGTCGTGCGCGGCTCCGTATCGGTCAAGTCGCGGGACGGTTTCGTCGATCCCTACCAGACGAGCCGCAAGGCGCTGCGCGACCTGCGCATGCACAGCGTCTCCATGGTCTTCCAGCAGTTCGGCCTCTTGCCATGGCGCACGGTGGCCGACAATATCGGCTTCGGTCTCGAGCTTGCTGGCGTCGGCGAGAAAGAGCGGCGAAAGATCGTTGCCGAGCAGCTGGAACTGGTCAATCTCAGCCAATGGGCTAACCGCAAGGTCGACGAACTCTCGGGCGGGATGCAGCAACGCGTCGGCCTTGCCCGCGCCTTTGCGACTGGCGCGCCGATCCTGCTGATGGACGAACCCTTCTCGGCTCTCGACCCGCTGATCCGCACCCGGCTTCAGGATGAATTGCTGGAATTCCAGACCCGGCTGAAAAAGACCATCCTGTTCGTCAGCCACGATCTCGACGAGGCTTTCCGGATCGGCAACCGCATCGCCATCATGGAAAGCGGCCGGATTATCCAATGCGGCACGCCGCAGCAGATCGTTCAGAACCCGGCCGATCAGTATGTTGCCGATTTCGTGCGCAACATGAACCCGATCAACATGCTGACAGCCCGCGACGTGATGAGCGGTGTAACGAACACCGGCGGCGGCGTGACTGCCACGGCCGCACCTGAAACACCGCTGATCGACATTCTCGACGCCATGGCCCGACAGCCCGGCATGGTCGGCGTGGTGGAAAACGGTGCCATCATCGGCGCTATCGGCGCGCAGGATGTTGTCTCGGCGCTAACACGGCACCGCCAGAACTAGAGTTCGTCAGAAAAAGTGGAATGCGGTTTTCCGTCCGGGATGCATTTACACAAGGGCTTAGTGCCTTCAACAGACAAAGACAGGGTCGCGGCAACGCGGCCCTGTCTTTGTTATGGCGGCTTGTCGCTGTTGGGGCGGTTGGCTATCGTGCAGTCCTGCATCATTCCCAATAGATGAGTCTGCCATGACCGCAAGTGCCCCTCCCATCCGGCCCTCCCCCATCCGGCCGACCGATGACGAGGCCCGGAAACAGGCGCGCATCCTGTTGCGTGGTGCTGTGCATGTCGCGCTTGGCGTGATCGATCCCGAGACCGGCGGCCCATTCGTCAGCCGCGTCGCGCTCGGCACGATGCCTGACGGTACGGTGATCTTGCTGGTGTCGCGGCTGTCGGCCCATACAAAAGCGATGCTGGCGGATGCAAGGGTATCGCTTTTGGCGGGCGAGCCCGGCAAGGGCGATCCGCTCGCCCATCCCCGTCTGACCGTTCAGTGCCTGGCAAAGCCTGTCGAGACCGATAGCTCGTTGCACGAGGCGATGCGCAGCCGCTTCCTCGCCCGGCATCCAAAGTCGAAACTGTATATCGATTTTCCCGATTTTCTGTTCTTCGAGCTGACGCCACAACGGGCAGCTCTCAACGGCGGCTTCGGAAGAGCGTTTCTTCTGAGCGGCAGCGACCTGATGATTCGCAAACGCCTAGCGTTCCCAAACGGGAAAACCGAGGCTCAAACCATACAAGATTTAGGGTATGCTTTGACTGCAATTGTTAAAAATCCCCCTCACATTAAGGGTGTGAAGCGGGATGGAAAAGTCCAAATCTGCGGTCTGGATGCCGCCGGAATCGACTTTTTTTGGGGTAATTCGTTGATTCGCAGCGAATTTGACGTCGAACTCGATCGCCTCAAACTGCCAAATTTACCAAATCCTAATAAAGGCTAGGCGATACCTTAAATTTAGGCATATACAATCCTACTCATATTGGTAGACTTTAATCGTAGGGTTAATTGTGGGATTGCAACAACCGGCCTGCCATGTGTGCAGGCTCAATCGCTTCAAAGGAAGACCGAGAGATGAAAGCCAATGACTTGTCTGATCACTCAAATGCAGCTGCTGGCCTGCTAACGGCCATGGCCAATCCAAAGCGACTGATGATATTGTGCAGCCTCGTTCAAGGTGAAGTTCCGGTCGGTGTTCTCGCATCGCAGGTCGGTCTTAGCCAGTCGGCCCTGTCTCAGCATCTTTCCAAGTTGCGAGCTCAGAAACTGGTAAAAACCCGCCGTGACGCTCAGACCATCTACTACTCCAGCACCTCGGATGCGGTCATGAAGGTTCTCGGCACGCTCGAGGATATCTTCTGCCATCAGGAAGCCAGCCGCAACGCGGCCTAAATGATAACGCTGGCATAAAAGCGTAAACTAAATTAGTTGGCGGCGTGGCGATTAATTCGCGCAGGCCGCCCCAAAAAAGATCACATAAATTAGCGGTATACTCCTGCGACTTCCTCCCGCATGAGTAGAAACGCCCCATTTATTTTAACAAACTCTTACTCACATGCATTACGCGTAGAAGTGTAATTCCGATCAGTCGCAGCGATGCGGCACTTATTAGATCAGTACATATTAGATAAGTCTTTAGATTTGCTGCATAACGCCTTAAACCGGTTAGGATTTAAGAGTTATGCAGCAGCCTTCCCTGCCTGCAGCGTGCACGACCTGCGATCCGTTGCTCCCATTCAACGCCGCCAGCCGAGATTGCGTTGAGCGCTCAAGACCTCCCGTCTCTGACGGCCTTTCCTGACACGAAGCTGAACACCGGCGCCCTACACCTGTCGAACCAATTCCGGCGATCCATCAAGGTAAGCGTTTTCTTAATAAACCAGTCGGCAATCGAAAATGCCTTGCGACTTTAGGCGCGGCTTTGAACGGCAACATTCGTCCGCCGGCCAATTTGTATTCGAGCCAGGCGACAGCGCTCTCCCAACCAAAAACAGGCCCCGCCCCCGCGACTGCGGGACGGAACCTGTCATGGCCTTGGCCGATCGCCGCCAATCGAACTGCCCTTCGATTGGTCTCTGATCATCGATGCATTTGCCCATGGTGAGCTTGCCCGGGCCTTGCCCAGGAGTTGAAGGACCGCACACCGTCCCGCCTCGGAACAAGCTTTGTCATCTTCCCAGTGGTTTCCCGCTGCTTTTTGCGCTCCGGCGCATCTGCCTGCTTGACGGCACAAAGTCGGCTGCTAATTTGACCGCGCGGTCAAATTATGCGGCATGATCGGTCTTCTCGGATCTGTCCGGAAAAAGGGAAACCAGGTTTCCAGACAACGGGCGCAAGAACCCGCTCCGCAGCTGATCGAGCCACTCGCTATGGCCCCCGAAACAACCGACAGGGCCCGCGAAAGGGCCATGGAGAGCATGATGTCCAATCGCACCACCATTCCAAACGACCTGCGCGCGTTCTGGATGCCGTTTACCGCCAACCGCCAGTACAAGCAGGAACCGCGCCTTTTTGTCGGCGCCAAGGATATGTATTACACCACCCATGACGGTCGCCAGGTTCTTGATGGCACCGCTGGCCTATGGTGCGTCAATGCCGGCCACTGCCGCCCGCTGATCACGGAAGCGATCCGCCAGCAGGCCGGCGAGCTCGACTATGCACCGGCCTTCCAGCTTGGCCATCCAAAGGCCTTCGAACTGGCAAACCGGCTGGTCGACATTGCGCCTGATGGCATGGACCATGTCCTTTATACCAACTCCGGCTCTGAATCGGTCGATACCGCGCTGAAAGTGGCGCTCGCCTATCACCGCGTCAAAGGCAATGGCTCGCGCTTCCGCCTGATCGGCCGCGAGCGCGGCTACCACGGCGTCAATTTCGGCGGCATCTCAGTCGGCGGCATCGTGTCCAACCGCAAGATGTTCGGCACACTGCTGACCGGCGTCGACCATCTGCCGCACACGCATCTGCCGGAAAAGAACGCCTTCACCAAGGGCCAGCCCGAGCATGGCGGCGATCTGGCCGCCGAGCTGGAGCGGATCGTTACCCTGCATGACGCATCGACCGTCGCCGCCGTCATCGTCGAGCCGGTCGCCGGCTCCACCGGCGTGCTGATCCCGCCGAAGGGCTACCTGCAGAAACTGCGCGAGATCTGCACCAAGCATGGCATCCTGTTGATTTTCGATGAAGTCATCACCGGCTATGGTCGCCTCGGCGCGCCGTTTGCGGCCCAGTATTTCGACGTGAAGCCCGACATCATCGTCACCGCCAAGGGCCTGACCAATGGCGTCATCCCAATGGGCGCGGTGTTCGTGACTGCCGAAATCCACGATGCCTTCATGGCCGGCCCGGAACACATGATCGAGTTCTTCCACGGCTATACCTATTCCGGCAACCCGATCGCATCCGCCGCAGCCCTTGGCACGCTCGACACCTATAAGGAAGAAGGCCTGCTGACCCGCGCCAGCGAGCTCGCCCCCTACTGGGAAGAGCAGCTGCACAGCCTGCGCGATTGCCCTCACGTCATCGATATCAGAAATATCGGCCTGATCGGCGCCATCGAGCTAAAGCCTATAGACGGGGAACCGACCAAGCGCGCCTTCAACGCCTTCCTCAAGGCCTATGCCGACGGCCTCTTGATCCGCACCACCGGCGACATCATCGCACTGTCACCGCCGCTGATCATCTCCAAGGCCGAAATCGACGAATTGTTCGACAAGCTGCGCAAGGTGCTGATGAGCAATATCTAACGGCGGTTGTGCGTTAGACTCTATAAAGGCGGCGGGTTTTCCTGCCGCCTTTTTGCGTGCAGGTCATGCCCCTGAACACTGTGTTGAAGCAGTTTATCCGTTTGCGATATGTCGCTTTCAGAAGATATTCCGAGACCTAAATTTACAGTTCAACCCTTCGTTTTCAAGAACTTTCGGTTGAAATCCCGTTGCGAACCTTTCCCGAAAATGATCTAATTGCGCCATGATCGACATCTTATAGCGCTCTGCGGCGGATAGAGACATCTCCCTGCCGAAGCTTTCGAAAATGGGGGAATTGTGCATGGATATCACCGCATCTGCTGCATCCGTCTCGGGCTTATCGGTTCAGGCAAAGCTTGAAACCGTCCTGCGCAAGGCAGCCGCCCTCCTCCCCGCCGACATCGGCAATCGCCTTCTGTCACTGATCAGCCCGGCATCGCTTGCCCTCATGGCTGGCGTCGTAGTGGTATGGGCGGGGTCGCATTTCTTTGGCGTTGGTGAAATTGCCGACGTGATCCTTCTGGCCGCTGGTTGGATCATGGTTGGTGGCGCCGCGATCCAAGGGGGCGAAAAGCTCGTTTCCTTCGCGGTGGGCACGAATGCCGCAAAGACCACAGCGGATCTCGACAAGGCGGCAAAGGATCTGGCTGATGCCATTACCATTCTCGGCGTCGATGTCGTGCTCGGCCTGCTGCTCAAAGGCAAACCGAAAGGAACGTTCAAGAGCGTCCATGGCACGATGCCCAGCTATGGCCAGTTTGCCCGAGCAATGCCCAAGGCAGGGCCGATGCGAATCTATGAGGCGAAATTGGTCTTCTCGCGCCAGAAATTTGCCGGTCAGGGCGGCACCCGCCCGGACAATGTTGCAACAATTGGTCGCGACTTCTTTCCCGGAGCGAAGCCTTTTCCGGAAGTCGTCCGTTCCGTTCGCCAGACCGTTTATCACGAACGTGTCCATCAGCGGCTCACCCAAGCCTTTTCCCTGCTTGGCCGCCCCGGTCTCTACATGAAGATGGGCGCTTACAAACGCTCATACATCCTGCGTTATATCGAGGAAGCCGCGGCAGAGGCTTACGGACTGGCACGCACCGGCGGACCAAAAACGGGTGAACTTTCGGCAATCCAGTTCCCGCTAAACGGTAATTACGGCATCACCGTCGCTAAAATGGGTCAAGAGGCAAAGGGCGTGTTGCTTGGTCCTGTCACCCTGGGAGGCGCTGCTTACAACGCCTATTATGGGGCGAAGAATGATCACTGAGCAGCAAGCAATCGAGGCCTCCCAACATTTCGTAGCCCAACGAAAGCACACACCTTTGGACGTGAACTCCATAAAGGTGACATTTTCTGAAAACCAGGGCCGCCCAACCTTCATGGTCTCAGCTTACGACGCCATTCCCCACGGGGAAGAAGAATGGATGCAGCCGTCGAGAGTGCCTTTAGCCTTTCTCGTCGACGCAAATGATGGAACAGTTTACGGTTATGAGACCGAACGTGGACGCACAGTATTCGGTTGAACTCCTACGCGAGTGTCCACCACATGACGGCTTGATCGAAGATGCTCTCTGAGGAAGAGGCAAGAAAGGCGCTGCGCGAGTTCCTTGCACAGAGGAAACACTCGCCTTTGCGGGAAAGCCTGACGACTGCAGAGCGAGGAATGATCGAAGACCGCGACACCTGGGTGCTCAGTGGCGTTCCCGAAGACTCCCCTGAAGACAAGGATTGGATGTATTTTCTCGTTCAGCCGACGCTTTATTTTGTCGATGCCGCCACAGGAGCGGTGTTTGGCTTTGAAACCGAGCATGGGCGCACGATCTTCAAATGAAACATTTGAGCCTGGCTTGATTGCGCCTCGTCCAACGGCGGGGGAGAGATGAATTTTCACTTTCCGGCCCCGTTCAAAGAGACTTATTAGTCTATGGTTGCCTATTGGCGGCCTTCCGGTCGTCGGGTTTTTCCGTTACATCCACAGTCAATGCGGGGAGCAAAACAGAACAACCTGAAAGGCGTAAAAACCGGCATAGATCGGAACGCCGACCCAAGGAGACAACAATGAGACTTCATCTTTTGGCGGGCGCTGCCTTTGCCGCCCTTCTGGCCGCCGCTCCCGCTGCCCGCGCCGATATCACCATTGGCCTGATGGCACCGCTGACCGGGCCTTTGGCTGCCATTGGCGCCCAGATCAAGAATGGCACGGAAACCGCGATTGCAGACATCAATGCCAAGGGCGGCATCAAGGGCGAGAAGCTCGCGTTGAAGAGCGCCGACGATGCCGGCGAGCCGAAGCAGGGTGTATCCGCGGCCAACCAGCTGATCGGTGAAGGCGTTCATTTCGTCGTCGGTCCGGTCACCTCGGGCGTTGCCGTTCCGGCTTCCGACGTCTTTGCTGAAAACGGCACGCTGATGGTCACCCCGACCGCGACCGCCCCAGGCCTTACCAAGCGTGGCCTGCCGACCGTGCTGCGCACCTGCGGCCGCGACGACCAGCAGGCCGAAGTGGCGGCGAAATACGTGCTCGCCCATTTCAAGGGCAAGAAGATCGCGATCCTCAATGACAAGGGCCAATACGGCAAGGGTCTCGCCGACGCCTTCAAAGCGGCTCTGAACGCCGCAGGTGAAAAGGAAGTCTTCAACGATTCGCTGACCGCTGGCGAAAAGGATTTCGGCTCGCTCGTCACCCGCCTCAAGTCGGCCAATGTCGATGTCATCTATTTCGGCGGTTATCACCCGGAAGCCGGCCTGCTGGTGCGCCAGATGCATGATGCCGGCCTCAACGCCGCGCTGGTTGCCGGCGATGGCCTGTCCAACAGCGAATACACCACCGTTGGCGGTGCCGCGGCCAATGGCACGATCTTCACCAATGCCAGCGATGCGCTGAAGAACCCCGATTCCAAGGCCGCAGCGGATTCGCTGACCGCCAAGGGCATTCCGGCAGAAGCCTTCACGCTCAATGCCTATGCCGCCGTGCAGGTCATTGCCGCCGGTATCGAAAAGGTCGGCAGCGCCGAAGACGCCACTGCCGTTGCGGCAGCCATCAAGTCCGGCGAGCCGATCTCGACCGCCATCGGCAAGCTGACCTACGGCGAAAGCGGCGACCTGACCTCGCAGAGCTTCTCCGTCTACAAGTGGCAGGACGGCAAGACGGTTGCTGCCGAGTAAGTGATGCCTACACAGGGACGCGGCTGAAACATGCCGCGTCCTTTGCCTTTTCCGGGTCATGAGAAGGCGTTAGACGATGGAGCAAGCGGCGCCCCTCACCCTGCCTCCGCTGCGCTCGGCACCCCTCTCCCCACAAGGGGGCGAGGGACAGTCGCCAACACTGCGGCCTTACAAAAGGCTTGAGAGGATGAGACGACGCGGCATATCCCTTCCCCCCTTGTGGGGAGAAGGTGGCGCCCTCATTCAGTAAATAAAAGGGCGGATGAGGGGTTTAGAGCATTTCCAGGAAAAGTGCGTCGCGGTTTCCCGTCCGGAAATGCGTGAAAACAAGGAGTTAGGGCGGTTCATTGCTTCCGTGAAACAGTGAACCGCTCTAAAACCACATATTTGCCAAAAGGAGAACCACCCATGCCCACGCTCACTGAAATCGGCAACGACCACCTCGCCGTAGCGGTCTCCTCGCTTGGCGCGGAAATGCAGGTGCTGAAAACTTCTGATGGCAAAGACCTGCTCTGGAATGGCGACGCCGCCTATTGGACCGGGCGCTCGCCGATCCTGTTTCCCATCGTCGGCAAGGCGCCTGACGATACCGTGGTCATCGACGGCAAGCCCTATGCCATGGCCCAGCACGGCATTGCCCGGCGCCGCGAATTCGCGCTTGTCGAATCTGGTCCGAATGTCTGTCGCCACGAACTCACCGCCAATGACGACACCAAAGCCGCCTATCCCTTCGATTTTTCGCTTTTGCTGGAGCATCGGCTTGAGGGCGCGAGCCTCACCGTGTCCGCCACCGTCACCAATCGCGGGGCAGAGCCAATGCCTTACGGTCTCGGCTTCCACCCGGCCTTTCTCTGGCCGCTGCCGGGCGCTGAAGGCAAGCCGCATGCGGTAACGCTTGCCAATGGCGGCGAGCCGCCGCTGCTGCGGCTGGAAGGCGGCTTGCTGTCTGAAGAACCGCGCCGCTCGCCCTTCCATGGCGGCCGGCTGGTGCTCGACAAGAGCCAGTTCGAACAGGACGCGATGATCTTCCCTGAAGGCACGGGCACCGCTCTGACTTACGGCGCCGAAGGCGCGCCAAGCCTGCAGTTCGGCTTTGAGAACCTGCCCAATCTGGCGCTCTGGCAAAAGCCGGGCGCGCCCTTCATCTGCATCGAGCCCTGGCACGGCATGGCCGCAAGCCACGGCAAGGGACCGGAACTCAAGGACCGGCCTTACACGCTGACCCTGCCCGCCGGGGAAAGCATGCGGCATGGGTTCACGGTGACGGTTGCGGCGTAATGCCGGTCGCGCCCTGGCATGATGCCGACCTTGGGCAGATCGTCATCTTGAACGGTGCGCCCCGGTCCGGCAAAACAAGCATTGCCAGGGTCATGCTGGAGCGCTTTCCCGGCCTCTGGGTCAATCTCGGCGTCGATGCGCAGATGGCGATGATCGGCGAGCGGCTGAAGCCCGGCATCGGCCTGCGCCCGGGCGGCGAGCATCCCGAGAAGGAAGGGACGGTCACGCGTCTCTATGCCGCCCTGCATGAAGCGATCGCCGCCCATAGCCGGCTCGGTATCCATGTCGTTGCCGATCTCGGCTATCATGACGACTATTCAACGCCGCTGCATATTGTTGAGGATGCGGTGCGGCGTCTCGCCTGCCTGCCGGTTCTGTTTGTCGGCGTGCGCTGTTCGCTTCCCGCCATCATGGCGCGCCGGTCCGCCTCGCCGGTCAATGGCAGAGCTGCCTATCTCCAAGGGTCCGAGCAGGAACCGATACCCGCTCCCGTGCAGCGCTGGCAAACGGCTGTGCATGAGCATCACGCCTATGATTTGGAGATCGACACGACCGATAAGACAGCCGAAGATTGCGCGCAGGAGATTCTGACCCTGCTCAACACACGCGGCCCGCAGCCGCGGTGTTTCGAGCGGCTTATGAAACTCTCACAGAAATAAGATAAAAGGAGCCACCATGAGCCAGTTGGAACGCCGCATCGACCAGGGCACCGGCCGCGAGCCTGCCGATATCGTGCTGAAGGGTGGCAGGTTCTTCGATCTGGTCACCGGCGATCTGGTGGAAGGCGATATCGCCATTTGCGGGGATACGGTTGTCGGCACCTGCGGCGATTACGAAGGCCGCGAAGAAATCGATATTTCTGGCAAGATCGTCGTGCCCGGCTTCATCGACACACATCTGCATATCGAAAGCTCGCTGGTCACCCCGCATGAATTCGACCGCTGCGTCCTTCCCTATGGCGTGACGACCGTGATCTGCGACCCGCATGAAATTGCCAATGTGCTGGGCACCGAAGGCATCCAGTATTTCTTGGATTCGGCCCTCGAAACCATCATGGATATCAGGGTGCAGCTCTCCTCCTGCGTGCCGGCCACCCATTTGGAAACATCGGGTGCCGATCTGCCGATCGAGCGGCTGCTGCCGTTCCGCGACCATCCCAAGGTGATCGGCCTTGCCGAGTTCATGAACTTTCCAGGGGTCATCCATAAGGACCCGATCTGCATGGCCAAGCTCGAGGCCTTCCAGGGCGGCCATATAGACGGTCACGCGCCGCTGCTGCGCGGCCGCGATCTCAACGGCTATCTCGCAGCCGGCATCCGCACCGAGCATGAATGCACCACGGCGCAAGAAGCGCTGGAAAAGATCCGCAAGGGCATGCATATCCTGGTGCGCGAGGGCTCGGTTTCAAAAGACCTCCACGCGCTGATACCTGTTATCACCGAGCGCCTGTCGCCTTATCTGGCGCTCTGCACCGACGACCGTAATCCGCTCGATATCGCCGAAGAAGGCCATCTGGACTACATGATCCGCACCGCCATTGCCCATGGCGTGGAGCCGCTCGCCGTCTACCGCGCCGCCTCGATCTCGGCAGCCCGGGCTTTCGGGCTGCGCGATCGCGGCCTTGTCGCGCCAGGCTACCGCGCCGATCTCGTCGTCATCGATAGCCTGGAAAGCTGCAAAGCGCAGACTGTGTTTGCCGCCGGCCGCAAGGTAGATGACTCGCTGTTTGCCACCCGCAAGCCGGTCGACCCTGTCGGCCTCGACAGCGTCAAGGCGCGGATCGTCAAGGCGGCAGATTTCTCGGTGCCGGTCAGCGAAGGCGAAGTGCCCGTAATGGGCGTGCTGCCGGGCAAGATCATCACCGAATATCGCCGCTACCGAATGCCCTCTTCCGGCAATCAGACCACCGTCGATCTCGACCGCGACATCATCAAGGTCGCCGTCATCGAGCGCCATGGCAAGAACGGCAATCACGCCAATGGCTTCGTCCAGGGCTTCGGGCTGAAGAAGGGCGCGATTGCCTCCACCGTCGGCCATGACAGCCACAATATCTGCGTGGTCGGCGTGTCCGAGGATGACATGGCCATCGCCGCCAACCGCCTCTCCGACATCAAGGGCGGCTTTGTCGTCGTGGAAGATGGCAAGGTGACCGGCGAGATCCCGCTGCCCGTTGCCGGCCTGATGAGCCTCGAGCCCTTCGAAAGCGTCCGCGACACCCTGCATGAACTGCGCAAGGCCGCCTATGCGCTCGGCACCACGCTGCAGGAGCCCTTCCTGCAGGTCGCCTTCCTGCCGCTGCCGGTCATTCCGCATTTGAAAATTTCCGACAAGGGCATGGTTGATGTCGACAAGTTCATGCTGATCGGTTGAGCAAATTTGAGACTCTGTTCATGGTGGTGTCGGGCTTGACCAGTGCCGGCATTTGCGGGAACGAGCGATACAAAACCATGTCCACGGCGGCTGTCGTTGCCGGACGCGACGACGAGATGCGAGCAACCATTGCAACAGAGTAGCAGACAGATCCGCCTGACGCTCAACCGCCTCTATTTTGGCCAGAGCACGTCAGCAATTCGCTTTCAATTCACCTTGATGGTGATTGATCTGGTCATCATCCTGTTTTTCCTGGCAGGTCCATATCTGAAAGATGGCCCCAGCTACATCGTGCTGGATTACTGCTTTGCCGGGTGGATTGCGCTTGAACTGATTGCACAGCATTTCGCGTCTTCCAGCACACGACGCTGGCTCATGCGGCCAATGACCTGGATCGATCTTTTCGTGCTTTGCACATTGCTGCTGCCGTATTGGCTGTTCAATTTCGCATTCTTGCGGGTGATGCGAATTTGGGCCGTGGTGCAGCGACCAATCTTTACGCTGATGCTGAAGCGGCTAAGCCTGTTTGATAAAGCCGATATCGTGACATCCGCCATCAATCTGCTTGTCTTCCTGTTCATGTTGACGGGCTTCGTCTACACGTTCTTTTTCAACCATATGCCCGGTATCGAAGGCTTCGTCGATGCCCTCTATTTCACGGTCGCAACCGTGACCACGACCGGTTTCGGTGACATCACGCTGCCGGGCCCACTGGGCAAGCTTACGTCGGTCGTCGCAATGATTACCGGTATCTCGCTGTTCGTGCGTCTGGCACAGGCCGTGGTGCGGCCTCTGAAGGTCACCTATTCCTGTCCAGACTGCGGTCTGAACCGCCATGATAAAGACGCCGTGCATTGCAAAGCCTGCGGACGTCTTTTGAACATCCCGGATGAAGGGGCCTAAAATACCGGGCCGAAGGCAAATGCTTTCGAGATGATTTGCGGCGTCATCGGGCCTTTACGACTTTTTGAATTCCGTCGCCCACGACATCAGCGACGGATTTGGCCGACGCCACTACTGATTTGGCGATATCGTCGACCCGGTCTATGTCCTGGTGGAAGGCAGAGAGCGCATCGCCGTGCAGCACGGTGCCGGCCGAGACCTTGGTCTTGGTGGGATCAGCGTATTTGTCGCCCATCCGCAGTTCGTAATAGAGATGCGGTCCGGTCGACAAGCCCGTGGAGCCGATATAGGCGATGACCTGGCCCTGGGTGACGCGGTCGCCGACTTTCAGTCCCTTGGCCGTCCCTGAAATATGAGCATAGGTGGTGGTGTAGCTGAAATCGTGCTTCACCCTGATATACTTGCCATAGCCGGACTCGGAGGAGATCTTGATGACGGTGCCATCGCCCGCCGCAAGGATCGGCGAGCCCAGCGGCGCATCATAATCAACGCCGTTGTGAAATTCCGGCCGGTGCAGGATGGGGTGCATGCGCCAGCCGAAACCGTCATTGCTGCGGCCACCCGGCACCGGATTGCCCATTAACGGCTTGGAGACGGAGCGGCCGTTTTCATCGAGGAATTCGGCGGCATGGCTGAGGGGGCCGTGGTAGCGATAGAAGCGCTTTTCGTGGCCGTCCTCGTCGACGCCGAGAAAGACCAGTTCGACGGTCCCGCTTTCGGTCTTGCGAAACACCACATGCAGCTTCGACAAGGCGCCATCGTCGGAGACCTGCAAGTCGTTGAGCTTCAGCAGATCCACCACCTGCAAGGCGACGATGGCAGGCACTTTCTGCTGCTTCATCCGGGCCATGACTTCAGGATAATCGGCCTTCGCCTTTGCCAAAGCCGAACGCTGTCCTGGTCCGCCCTCGTCTTCCACGACCGCTTCGTCATCGTGGCGGGCAAGGGCTTCGGCCACCATGCGATCATAAATGGCGCGGTTGCGGATTTCGTCCCATTTGCCGTCGTTCTGGCGGGCGATCAACCGCTCCTGGCCGCGTCGATCGACATAGCGTGCCAGCAGGATGTGAGAGCTTCCAGCCCCGCTATCACCATCGGAATAAATGATCTCCAGACGCTCGCCGGATTGCAGGCAATCCCGACCAAGTTGATGGCCAAGCGCCAGCCAATCCGGGTCTGAAATGGTCAATGCGCCTTCGATATCGCTGAAATTCTGCAGCTTCTTCGGCATGGCCACCAGGCGCTTCACCGCAGGCGCCGGGCTTTCGGTGGCGACGCTGACATTGATCGGCACGCCGCGCTCCGGCTGGCTCTGCGGCCTTGGCCCCGGATGATAGGCTGGAACATCGCGGCCGTCCTTGTCGAGGATCAGCGCGAACGGGTTCGCATGCATCGCCGGTACATTGTCATAGCCCGCCGCCATCTGCGGCATGTCGGATCCGGCCTCCGCGACCTCGTCGCCGGGAACCTTCGACAGGTCGATCGAGGTCGAGAAATAGGTATTGCTGGTGACCGTGCCGTCCATGCGGTCCTCGATCATTTCCAGCTTTGCGGTCTTCTGCACCGCGACCGGCACCCGCAGGCGCGGCTGCTTGCGGGTCATCTGGCGAATGCGCTTCGACAGCATCGCAACGGCGACACGCGGCGGCGGGCTGGCCGCCGGCACGTCCATGACCTTCGCCAGCAGACAGGCGGGCGCCACGCTCAACACCGCCAGCACCGTCACCAGCCGCCAGTGATTGCGTAGCGAAAAGCAGTGAACCGTCTGGCGGAAAGGAATGCTGCCGAAATCGTCAGCTGTCGCCTCCCCGGGCCTCATCGGTTCAAACCCCACCATGGGACCATGTCTCCTTCGCATTTCTGCGCCGACATGCACTGCGTCACATGGCAAAAATGGGACCAAACACATCAGGCGTGACCGGTTATGGTCCCGTTTTCACGCCGATGTGAATACTTGTCCACAAAGCCCATCCCGCCAACAACCGAGGCGGGACAGAAAATCAAACACGCGCGCAGAAGCCGTCGAGCGCTTCCAGCGAAATCACGCCCTTTTCGAATCGGCTGCGGACATCAGGAAGCGCCAGCACCTCTTTGACCGTCATATGCTCGGGCAGGCGCACATCCTGCGGGCCTCGCCGCATGTTGAAGACGAACAGCAGCTTTTCGCCGTTTTCCTCGCGCAGGAAGGCAAGCACGTCCTCGTTGATTTCGACGAAGGACATGGTGCCGTCACGCATGGCCGGATGGGCTTTGCGGAAGGCGAGCACCTGGCGATAGTGGTTGAGCACCGAGGCCTTGGCCTTTTCCTGGACATCGACAGCCAGCGCCTGTTGCTCAGGCGGCACCGGCAGCCAGGGCTTATCCGTGGTAAATCCGGCCTGGGCCTTGGCCTTTTCCCAGACCATAGGGGTGCGGCAGCCATCACGGCCCTTGAACGACGGCCAGAAGCGAATGCCATAGGGATCGCGCAGGTCTTCGAAAGCGAGATCGGCTTCCGGCAAGCCGAGTTCCTCGCCCTGATAGAGGCAGATCGAGCCGCGCAGGCTGGCAAGAATGGTGATGGCGAGCTTGGCCACCTCGGGCATTTCCTCCGGCCCATGGGCAAAGCGCGATACATGCCGCACCACGTCATGATTGGAGAAAGCCCAGCAGACCCAACCGTCCTTGACCATCGACTGGAAGGCGGTGACGCAATCGCGGATATGCGAGGGCGTGAAGCTGGGCCCCAGCAAATCGAACGTATAGCACATATGCAATTTGTCATTGCCGCTGGTATAGGCGGCCAGCGTCTTCAGCGAGCGGGTGCCGTCGCCGACCTCGCCCACCGTGGTGCGGTCGTCATATTCGTCGAGCAGCGCCCTCAGCTTCTTCAGGAAGCCGATATTCTCCGGCTGGGTCTTGTCATGCAAATGCTCCTGCATGCCGTAAGGATTGACATCAGGCGCATCGAGGCCGGCATCGGCACTGTCGGGAATATGGGCGGGATTGTCGCGCAATTCCTTGTCGTGGAAGTAATAGTTGACCGTATCGAGGCGGAAGCCGTCGACGCCGCGCTCCAGCCAGAAACGGCAGGCCTCCAGCACCGCCTGCTGCACCTGCGGATTGTGGAAATTCAGGTCCGGCTGCGAGGCCAGGAAATTGTGCATGTAATATTGCTTGCGCACGCCATCCCATTCCCAGCCCGGGCCGCCGAAGATCGACAGCCAGTTGTTGGGCGCCGTACCGTCAGGCTTGGCATTGGCCCAGACATACCAGTCAGCCTTGGGATTGTCGCGGCTGGCGCGGCTTTCGACAAACCAGGGATGCCGGTCGGATGTGTGGGAAATCACCTGGTCGATGATCACCTTCAGGCCAAGCCCATGGGCCGCCTTCATCATCGCATCGAAATCGGCAAGCGTGCCGAACATCGGATCAACGTCGCAGTAATCGGAGACGTCATAGCCCATATCGGCCATCGGCGAGGTGAAGAAGGGCGACAGCCAGATGGCATCGAGCCCGAGCGAGGCGATATAGGGCAGCCGTTCGGTAATGCCCTTGAGGTCGCCGATGCCGTCGCCATTGGTGTCCTGGAAGGACCTGGGATAGACCTGATAGATGACAGCGCCGCGCCACCATTCGCTGGATGATGTCACTTTGGCCTTGCTGGCGCGTTCGGTCTTGGCAGGCATATGGTCCATCCTGTGTTCATGGAAACTGGCGCTCCAAGACTATAGGGTTCCAGGCTGCGATTGCCAGTGGTGACGATCCGGTTCGACAATCAATCCACCTGCATTCCCCGCCTTCATTCCCCCTCTTTCATTCCATTGTTACAATGCTGCCCCATAAGCCGGAGTGACAGTGGCGGGGGCTTCTGCGTGATTCCCCGGCGAGACCGGCCCGATAGCAGGGTTGTGCGCCTCGCCGGGGAAGCATCACCGGAACGGCTGTACTGTCTTTGGGCGCAGACCCACCCGGATCAAGGAGCACGCGCGATGAGATTGACGATCGTGACCGATGCCTGGCATCCGCAGGTGAATGGCGTGGTCCGCTCCATCGAAAATACCAATGCCGAGCTCGCCCGCATGGGCGTGACCGTTACTATGGTAACCCCGGCCGATTATCGCAGCATGCCGATGCCGACCTATCCGGAAATCCGCCTGTCACTGGCAAGCCCCTGGCGCATCGCCCGGGCTATGAAGGACAGCCGTCCGGACCTCATCCATATCGCCACCGAAGGCCCACTCGGTCTTCTGGCGCGGCGCTGGTGCCTGAAGGAAGGGCTTGCCTTTTCCACCAGTTACCACACCCGTTTTCCGGAATATGTCGCAGCCCGCGCGCCGATCCCGCTCTCCTGGCTCTATGCCTATGTGCGCTGGTTTCACCGCGCCGGCGGCGCCTGCATGGTGGCCACCGAAAGCCTGAAACGCGAGCTGGAAACCAGGCGGCTTGGCAATCTGAAGCTCTGGAGCCGAGGCATCGATACGCAGCTGTTCCAGCCGCAACCGCAGCAGCCCGATCCCTTCGGCTTGCCCCGCCCGATCTTCATGACAGTCGGCCGGGTGGCGGTGGAAAAGAACCTGCCGGCCTTTCTCGATCTCGACCTGCCCGGTTCGAAAGTCGTGGTTGGCGACGGCCCTGCCCGCGCCGATCTCGCCGCCCGCTATCCCAATGTGCTGTTTACCGGCGTCAAATTCGGCGCCGAGCTTGCCGCCGCCTATGCTGAGGCCGATGTCTTCGTGTTTCCCTCAAAGACCGACACCTTCGGCAACACGATCCTTGAAGCACTCGCCTGCGGTGTCCCCGTCGCCGCCTTCCCGGTCACCGGCCCGATCGATATCGTCTCAGACCCCAAGGCCGGTGCGCTTAACGACGACCTGCGCACCGCGTGCCTGGAAGCGCTGACCTGCTCACGCGACAGCGCCCGGGCGCTGGCCGAGACCTTTTCCTGGTCGGCGGCCACGAAGCAATTTCTGGACAATGTGGTCGAAGCCAAGGTCAAGGGCCGGCGGCGCATGTTGATACGGCGGCTCGTGCAACGCCGGGCGCAGCGGCAGGCTGCGTCGTTGGCGGGCGATAAGTAACGGCCAGAACCAAGCTTTTGAGAGCAGCACCCCTCATCCGGCTGCCGCCACCTTCTCCCCACAAGGGGGAGAAGGAGAGATGCCGCACCGTTTTCACATCACTACTGCTACAGCGTGCTTAGTGCGTCTTATAAAACGTACGCCCACTGAAAAGACCTTGAGGAAGCCGCAGCGCTTATGACTGTCCCTCGCCCCCTTGTGGGAGACGGGTGCCGAGCGAAGCGGAGGCAGGGTGAGGGGTTTGTCGAGCACTACGCCTAACATCCCCGCCCCAAAAATCACCGCTTCTTGCGCTTGCCCTCGAACGGGTTTTCCGACGCCTTCAGATGAATGCGGATCGGCACGCCGGGCATGGTGAAATCGGCGCGCAGGCCATTGGTGAGATAGCGGATATAGCTTTCCGGCAAGGCGTCGGGTCGGGTGCAGGAAATCATGAAGGCTGGCGGACGGGCCTTGACCTGGGTCATGTATTTCAGCTTCAGCCGGCGACCGGAGACGGCCGGTGGCGGATGCTGGACCTGCACGCTATCGAGCCAGCGATTGAGCTTGGCTGTGGAGATGCGCTTGTTCCACACCATGTCGGTGTCGATGATCGATTGCATCAGCTTGTCGAGTGCGTAGCCGGTCTGGCCGGACATCGGCACGGCGCGAATGCCGCGCGCCTGCGGCAGCAGCCGCTCGGTCTTCTCACGCAGGTCAGCCAGTACCGCCTGCGGGTCTTCCACCAGGTCCCATTTATTGAAGGCGAGCACGGCGGCACGGCCCTCGCGTAGCACCAGATCGACAATCTGGATATCCTGCTTTTCGAATGGAATGGTGGCGTCGAACACGATGACCACGGTTTCGGCAAAGCGAATGGCGCGCAGCGTGTCGGCAACCGACAGCTTTTCCAGCTTCTCGATTACCCTCGCCTTGCGGCGCATGCCCGCAGTGTCGAACATCTTGATGGTACGGCCGCGCCAGTCCCATTCCACCGAGATGGAATCGCGGGTAATGCCCGCCTCCGGGCCGGTCAGCAGCCGGTCTTCGCCGAGAAAACGGTTGATCAGCGTCGACTTGCCGGCATTGGGCCGCCCAACGATCGCCACGCGCAGCGGCTTGGTGTCGTCATAGGCGGGCTCGTCGTCCTCATCCCCATCCTCGGTCGGCCGAAGCACGATATCGGTCTCGGCTTCGTCGTCATCCTCGGGAAAGGCCCGCTCTTCGCCCAGCGCCTCGACGATAGCGTCGCGCAGGTCGATCATGCCCTGGCCGTGTTCAGCCGAAATCGGCACCGGCTCGCCAAGGCCAAGTGTGAAGGCATCGTAGAAACCACCGTCCGAGCCGCGTGCTTCCGACTTGTTGGCCACCAGCACAACGGGCTTGCCGCGCTTGCGCAGCATGTCGGCCAGCGTCTTGTCGACATGGGTCAGGCCCATTTTCGCGTCGACCACGAACAGCGACAGATCGGCCTCGTCGATGGCGATCTCCGTTTGGGCGCGCATGCGGCCTTCCAGCGTATCGGCGCCCGCCTCTTCAAGCCCGGCGGTGTCGATGATCTGGAAACGCAGGTCGATCAGCTTGGCTTCGCCCGGCCGCCGGTCGCGGGTGACGCCGGGGGTGTCATCGACAAGCGCCAGCTTCTTGCCAACCAGACGGTTGAACAAGGTGGACTTGCCGACATTGGGGCGGCCGACGATGGCGACGGTAAAGCTCATGATTGGTATCCGGTTCTATGCGGCCCGTCTTCGAGCAGGCCTTGAAACAGTAGCGCATCGGCCTGGAAATCGCGAAGCGTTTTCAGGCCGATGCGTAAGATTTGGTCAGTCATTTTTGCCGCTCTGCGCTCTGTCCCAGCAATTAAGAGGACATAGGCACCAGCACTGTCTTACTCAGGGCGCCTTGCCGGCGGCAGCGATATTGTCCAGCATGATCTGGGCGCGGTTGGCGACATTGCGCGGCGCTTCAGGATCCTCGGTGATCTGCTGGAACCACTCGCGGGCGCGCTCCATCTGGCCAGCCTTGTAGGCGGCAAGACCGAGTGCCTCGCGGGCGGAGTGGCGCAGACCCTGGGTGGGGGTCGCCAGCGCTTCGACTTCGGCAGACACCTGGTCATAGGTGCCGTTGTCGATCAGCAGCCAGGCGGCGCGGATATGCGAGACGTCACGAATGACCTGCGGAACGCTATTGTCCTTGCCGATGGCCGTGAAGGCATCGATGGCAGCCTTGGCATCGCCCTTTTCGGCCATGAGGCTCGCAGCACGCAGCCGCGCCAGCACCGGATAGGCACCAAAGCCGTCCTTCTCGAGATCGGTCAGCGCCTTCAGCGCCTCATCATTCTTGCCATCGGAGGCAAGCTTGGTCGCGGCCAGGAAGCGGTCACCGGACTTGGAGGAGCGGTCGTCGGTATAGTAATCGTAGAGACGATAGCCGGCAGTGCCGACCACGATCAGCACCGCAATGCCGATAAACAACGGCCCCAGACGCCGCCAGACGCGCTGCATCTGTTCGGAGCGAAGCTCGTCATTGACTTCGCGGATAAAGCTGTCGTTCTGATCTGCCATCACATCGTCCGGGTATTGGGGCTTGTCGCGTATTTAAGAATAGAGTGCGCCTTCTACCCGATTTTTCAGGCATTGTAAGGGGGCGGAGCGCAAATCCCCACTCCGCCACCCGAAATGTGCCATTACATCGGCAGCGGCGACACGCCGATCAGCAATTCATGCAGTTTCAGCACGATGGCAACGTAGGCGACGAGACCGATCACCACGGCGTAGAGATCGTATTTTGCCGAGACGAAAGGCGCCCGCGTCAAAAGCCCGGCGCGCTCGCGGCGCTTCAGCGAAATTCGTGTGATCACGCCCCAGGCGAGGAATGTGCCAAATAGCAAGATCGAGCGCAGGTCACCGTTGGACAGCAGGTGAGCAAGGGCCCAGATCTTCACAGACAGCACCATGGGATGCTTGGTCTTGGTGGCGATATGGCCAGCCGGCATCAGGCTGGCCACAAGACAGATCACCGCAAACAGCATCAGCGTCAGCGTCAGGTGCGTCATGCCTTTTGGCGGGTACCAGACGTCGATAAACGGCGAAATGCTGTAGCCGTAAACGACAAGGGCAAGGCCGATAAGGGAAATGACAGAGAAAATTCCACGCCAGCGGTTCGCCCCAAAGCGCGCTACCAGCGCATCGTGCTGGCGCGGCGCGAAGGTCGGCATGAGATGCAAGACAGGAAAGATAATCAAACCAATGATCAGAATAAGCATGGAGCAACCCCGCGATGACAATGGCTTAGAGATAGCTCCTCTCCCCAGTCTTGACCAGCCTGCATATCAGGGCGGAAATGTGGGACTGAGCGAAGGAAGGCGACCGGCGCCCGTTTCAGCACCGGCCGCCATTCCCCACCAAAGCTTCGCCGCATTTGCCTTCCATGCAGCGGCATCGCTCACGACAGGGTTGTTCGCTTGGCTTCGTTTCGCTTTTTCTCCCTCACCCCCGCCTGGCTTCTGGCCGCTGGCGTCTGCCTTTCTGGCCCCGCCCTGGCCGAAAACGCCAGCACCACGGCCCATAAGCCAAAGCAATTGCTGCTGATTTCCTTCGACGGTGCCGCAGACAACAGGCTTTGGGAGAGAAGCGGCGAGATCGCCCGGAAAGCGAACGCGCATTTCACCTACTTCCTGTCCTGCACCACGCTGATTGCCCGTGGCCCGGCGTCGAAAGCCTATCAGGCGCCGGGCGAGAAGCCGGGTAAATCCAATGTCGGCTTTGCCCCCGACGAGGCCGATGCCGCAGCAAGGCTTGGCCACATCTGGCAGGCGCATCAGGAAGGCCATGACATATCGAGCCATGCCTGCGGCCATTTCGATGGCAAGGACTGGAGCGAGGCTGATTGGACCGCAGAGTTCTCGACGTTCAAGGCGGTACTGGCGAGCGCCTGGCAGAAGAACGGCGTCGGCGACAAGCAGCCTGATGGCTGGCAGGATTTCGTGAAGACCGGCATCAAGGGCTTTCGCGCACCTTATCTCTCCACCAGCAAGGGCATGGTGGCAGCTGAAAAGAAGGCGGGCTTCGTCTACGATGCCAGCCTCGTCACCAAAGGCCCGCTACCACCGGAAAAGGATGGCGCGCTGTCGCGCTTCGGCCTGCCGCTCATCCCGGAAGGTCCGGGCGACAGGCCAATCATCGGCATGGATTATAACCTGTTCGTGCGCCACTCCGCCGGCTTCGACAACCCATCGAAAAGCGCCGAATTTGAAGACCGCACCTACCAGGCCTTCAAGACCGCGTTTGAGGCGCAGTACAGTGGCGACCGCCACCCCATGCAATTCGGCTTCCACTTCGTGCTGATGAACGGCGGCGCCTATTGGCGGGCGATGGAACGGTTGGTGTCAGAGGTCTGCCACCGCGAAGACGTTGCCTGCGTCAGCTATTCTGAAGCCGTGACCATGCTGGAACAGCAAAACGAAAACGGCCGGAAAAATCCGGCCGGGTCTTCGTTTTAGATCGATAGCTGAAGATCAATAAGGCTTGTCGGCCGCGATCTCGCCGTCGCTTTCTTCGCGCGCCAGATAGCGCTGGTCGATCTCAGGCAGCGGCTGATCATCGATGGCCGCCTCAAACGCTTTCAGACGCTTATGGATCGAGAGCAGTTCGATGATCGTGGTCCAGGCTGAAACCAAGTATTGGAAAGAGCTGCTGACAGCTTCAAACGCTGTCCGAATCTGCTGGTAGATGCCGTAGGTTATTGCCCCAGCAACGATGGTCGGAACCAGCATGAATACCAAGAATAGAGCATCCGCTTGCACATAGAAGTAGCGTGCGACGTTGAAGTAGAGATAGTGGAAATACATCCTGAAATAATTTTTCCGAACATTGCTGAAAAGCGCCTTCACAGTTGGTGGCTGTGCACGATCGGCGTGGTCCTCACCGTAGACCAGTTCCTTGCGGTAGGCGGCCTCGACACGTTGATTACGAAAATTCAACCCGGGAAGCTTGATCCCAACGACAGCCAGCAAAACAGTGCCAAAAACTGACCAGAACAAAGCGAGCCAAAACAAGGAATGCGGTATAGCACCAAAGAAGGGAAGAGAAGTTACGTAGGAGGACAGACCAAATAAGATTGGCAAAAACACAGCCAACGTCATTACCGAGTTTATCAGGCTGATCCCAAGCGTCTCAAGCGTAGACGCAAACCGCATCGTGTCTTCCTGGACGCGCTGCGAAGCCCCTTCGATGTGGCGCAGCTTCTCCCATTTCGACATGTAGAAGTTGTTCATCGCCGTGCGCCAGCGGAAAATATAATGGCTCGTGAAGAAGTCCGTGAGGATAGACACGAACATGCTGAGAAAGGCGATGTAGGCAAAAACGATCATCAGATCATAGAAGTTCTCGACCGTAATCCCAGGCTTTTTGGCCAGCGCATTCTGAAGCAGGTCCCCGAACGGACGGCGCCAATTATTGATCACAACAGAAATCTGAACGCCAAAATAGGTGACCAGAATGATCAGCATCGACCCCCACACCGACCAGACTTTCCATTCATGATCCCAGGCAATAAACGTCCAGGCCAGACCGAACACGCCAAGCGACACCATAAGATAGCTGTAGAACCACAAATTCTCCGGCATTAGAAAATAGGTGAGGTCATAAGGTTCCGCCGTGCCTTCAGGCGACACGAAACCGAGGCTTGCGCCCAGCCCCTCAGCAAACAAATACCAGCCGAAGATGGCAACGAGCGTCCAGACTAGAGCCGAGGTGAAGAACAGTTTCGGCTTGGGGAAGAAGGAATGAAACACAGGCAATTCCCATAAGATGAGGCCAGGATGTGATCGGGCAAACTATGCCAGAAGCCGCAGTGCAGCAATGGCGCAGATACCACCTTAACGATTTGTAATCGCTGCAAAGGTCGTCATACCGTCTTTCTCCACAGGCTTGCGGCCAGAATGAGGCTGGCGAGCAGCACGGCACCGGCCACGAGGCTTGGCAGGGCAAAGCTGCGGCTGGTGGCCGCAAGCCAGCCGGCAGCAAGAGGACCGATCGTCTGGCCGATGCCGAAGGCGACAGTCATGATCGACAGAGCCTTGCGGGGGCTTGCCGGCACAAGGTGTCTCGCCAGGCGCAGGCCATAGGCTGTAATCGCCATGAAGGTCGCGCCGAGAAGCGTGGCCCCGGTCAGCGGTGCGGCTATGCCCGGCAGGCCGACCGAGGCAAAGACACCAACCGCCGCCAGAAGCAGTGCGAGACTGTAGGCTCCGAAGAGCCCGAGCCGGCCGAGCACCGGGCGCCAGGCAAACAGCGAGACCGCCGCCATGATGCCCGCCAGAAACCAGGAGAGAAATTCTGCCACCGGACCGGCGTGGGCCATGCGTGCCATGGTGACGATGAACGTGGCGGTGATCACATAGCCGAAACCGAACAGGCCATAGGAGGCAAACAGCAGCAGAAACGACCGGCTCCAGGCGAGCGGCGGCTCCTTTTCATGGCGGACCGCGCTTTTGCCAGGGGCAGGCAACAGCCGGCGGACGGCGAGAAAGATCAAGACGGTCAGCGCCGCCCCGGCCAGCCAATCGAGCCGCCAGCCGGCAAGTGCCAAGACGCCGTCCAGGTGCGACAATCCAAACACCAGCAGCGAGGAGGCTGCGATACCCGCGCCGACACCTCCGAAGTGGATGGATTGCGCCTGTTCGCCTGTTCTCGGGTCCGCTTGTAAGCCGACATGGGCAAGCACAATAGCGCTGGTGAAGATCATCGCGAATGCGCTCGCCACACCGGACAGGAAGCGGATGAGCATGAACAGGCCGACATCACTCGTCAGCGCCATGGCCGCCAGAAGCAGGCTGGTTGTCAAAAGCGACAATAGGGCCAGCCACCGCTCGCGTCCGGCGGCCCAGCCCTGCCCCGCCAGCACGGCTCCGGCGAGATAGCCGAGAAAATTGGCCGCAGCGATCAGCCCGGCATCATCGGGACGCAAATGTAGGTCTGCCATCATGCCCGGCAGAATCGGGGTGAAGGAAAAGCGGCCGAACCCCATGGCCGCAGCCATGGCCAGCGCCCCAGCAAAGGCGACGGACGGAAAACGACGATGGCGGGTAGGTAGGACGGTCATGCTGAGCTTATGACACCGCCGAATGCCCCGGACAAACCAAAAAAGCTGATGATGTCCTTCATCTGCGGGAATGGCTGCCGTGCTGTCGCCTCCAAATCATCCACCGAAAAATCCAGAAGGATACCGGAAACAAGGGCATCGGGCCGATTTAAATTCTCGGCTCGATGCTGTAGGGGAGGCACAAACCATTCAAGGAGTGCATCATGAGCGATCTCAGCATCAGCCAAGCCATCGACAATATCTACGCCTCGATCAACAACGACAACGAGGACATCGACCTGCATATCGCAGCACTCAAGGCCGCCATGGGGCGAGAAGGCGTCAAGGAAGCGGTGTTCGAAACCGCCAAGCTCGCCCAGCCGAACCGCCAGGGCCGCAAGATGATGCAGGCCTATTTCAAGAAGAAGGGTATCGCCGTCGGCTTTACCGGCTGAGCAAATTGTCGAGATACTCATAAACTCAGACGAATGAGGATGCTGGCGGAAACTTAGTCCGCCAGCGTCAGAATCAACGGCCCGTTCTTAGTCGCCACGACCGTATGCTCAAATTGCACGGTTGGCGCCTTGGGGTCGCTGTAAAGCGTCCAGGGGTCGTCGCCATCCTCGGCCCATTGACCGCCGAGTGACAGGAAGGGCTCGATGGTGAAAACCTGCCCCTCTTCCATGATCCGGGTCTCGTCCGGGTCGGCCCAGGTGGAAAGCTCGCGCGGTTCTTCATGCAGCGACCGGCCGATGCCGTGGCTGGCGAGATTGGCAATCAGCGTATAGCGGTTCTTGGCGGCAAAGGCGCCGATGGCCTGGCCGATATTGGCGAAGGGCGCGCCTGTCTTGACCTGGGTGACGCCGAGAAACAGCGCCCTTTTGCCATCGCGCAGCAGCTTGTCGATCTTCGGCTTGCCAGGCGGCACGATGAAGGAGGCGCCGGTATCACCGAAAAAGTCGTTCTTGACGCCGGATACGTCGATATTGACGAGATCGCCGCGGGCAATAACCCGATCGCCGGGAATGCCATGCGCCACTTCCTCATTGACGCTGATGCAGGTGGCGCCGGGAAACTGGTAGCAGAATTCGGGCGCCGATTGCGCGCCATTGTCTTCCAGCACCTTGCGACCGATCAGGTCCAGTTCGCGTGTGGTAATACCCGGCTCCAGGGCGGCGCCCATGGTCTTGACCGCCAGCGCACAGAGATAGCCGATCTCCTTCAGGTGCTGGAGTTCTTCGTCGCTGGAGATGATCATAGGCAGACTTTCGAATTTGGCGCTTTTCTCGCTGCTTACGCGCCCGCCGCCATCAGCGTCAACCCACTCCTAAAACATGCGCGATCTTTAAAATCGCTCACATGATTGAGGTCTGTGTTTTGACGCCTGTCGAGATCGCAAAACCGCGAGACGGTTTTACGCGCTCTGCTTGACCGCCTCGCGCACCAGCGGCGCGACTTTCGTGCCGTAAAGCTCGATACCGCGCATGATATCCTTGTGCGGCATAGGGCCTATCGCCATTTGCAGCAGGAAACGATCGTTCTTGAACAGGGCGTGGTGGGCGATGATCTTGTCCGCCACCTCTTCCGGGCCGCCGACGAACAGCGCTCCATGCGGGCCGCGCATCGCATCATACTGGCCGCGATTGGTCGGCCCCCAGCCGCGCTCGCGGCCGATCCGGTCCATCACTTCCGCCTGCGGTGCGTAAAAGATATCGGCGGCCGATTGGGTGGTGTCATGGATGAAGCCATGGACGTTGATCGAGGTCTTCAGGATCGAAGAATCGACCCCGGCCTTTTCCCCGCTCTGCCGGTAAAGATCGACCAGCGGTTTGAACCGGCGCGGCTCGCCGCCGATGATGGCGATGGCCAGCGGCAGGCCGAGATAACCGGCCCGCGCCACCGATTGCGGCGTGCCGCCAACCGCGATCCACAGCGGCAGCGGGTCCTGCAACGGTCGCGGATAGACGCCGCGACCCTGGATCGGCTTGCGGGTTTCGCCCTCCCAGGTGACAATCTCGTTGTCGCGGATCTCCATCAGCAGCTGCAGCTTTTCAGCAAACAAAAGATCATAATCATCAAGCTCATAGCCGAACAAGGGAAAGCTCTCGATGAAGGAGCCGCGCCCGGCCATCATCTCCACCCGCCCGTTGGACAGGAGATCGACGGTGGCAAATTGCTGGAACACCCGCACCGGATCATCCGAACTCAGCACCGAAACGGCGCTCGTCAGGCGGATGTTCTTGGTCTGCACGGCGGCGGCGGCCAGGATCGTCGCGGGCGACGAGGCCATGTAATCCGGCCGGTGATGCTCGCCGAGGCCAAAAACATCCAGCCCCACTTCATCGGCCAGCCGGATTTCCGCCAGCAACTCATCCACCCGGCGCTTGGCCTCCTGCCCCTTGTTGGCTGCTTTGGGGTCGACATCGGCGAAAGTGTAAAGGCCAAGTTCCATGGGGTGTATCCTCTGTTGGTGCACCGGCAGATAAGTGCAAATGCACCGCTTGGCAAACCCTGGGGTGAGAACGCAGCGTTCACCGGATGTGGCTATCAAGTGTCTTGAACGTCAGGGCAAGTCCGCCCCTCACCCCGCCTCCGCTGCGCTCGGCACCCCTCTCCCCACAAGGGGGCGAGGGACATTCGCAACGCTTCAGCCTCCCAGACATATTTGATGGAGAAGAAGGAGGCGGCATATCTCCTTCTCCCCCTTGTGGGGAGAAGGTGGCGGCAGCCGGATGAGGGGAGTCGAAGCCCGCAGCAGTTCCTCATACCCATAAAAATCAACTGCTTATGATATATTCCTGATTCATTTTGGAATCGACTTGAATCAGTTTCTCACAACCTTGATTCACCGTCTCAAAACGAGGTTAGCGTCCGGCGCACGGCGTCCTGCCAGCCTTTCAGTTTGTCGGCGCGGATGTCCGCATCCATGGCTGGCTTGAAGCGGTGGTCGCAGGCCCAGGCCTGGGCGAACTCGTTCATGCCGGGCCAGAGACCGACGCGGCTGGCGGCAAGGAAGGCGGCGCCGAGTGCGGTGGTTTCGATAATCGCCGGACGGTCCACCGGGGCGTCGAGCAGGTCGGCGAGACGCTGCATGGTCCAGTCGGAGGCTGCCATGCCGCCGTCGACGCGCAGCACCATCTCGTCTTCGCCGTTCTGCCAGTCCTTGTGCATGGCATCCAGCAGGTCGCGGGTCTGGTAGCAGACGGCTTCAAGGGCGGCGCGGGCAAATTCCGCAGGGCCAGTATTGCGGGTCAGGCCAAACAGCGCGCCGCGCGCCTCCGGGTCCCACCAGGGCGCGCCCATGCCGGTAAAGGCGGGCACGAGATAGACGGGTTGGCCGGGATCGGCCATGGCCGCCAGCCGTCCGGTCTCGGCGGCATCGCCGATCACCTTCAGCCCGTCGCGCAGCCATTGCACGGCGGCACCGGCAATGAAGATCGATCCTTCCAGCGCGAAGGTGGTCTTGCCATCCATCCGGTAGGCGATGGTGGTGAGCAACCGGCTCTTGGAGGCAACGCGGTCGGCGCCGGTGTTGAGCAGCGCGAAACAGCCGGTGCCATAGGTGGACTTGACCATGCCGGGCGCAAAGCAGGCCTGGCCGATGGTCGCCGCTTGCTGGTCGCCCGCCACGCCCAGGATCGGCACAGCGGCACCGAAAACGGCCTGATCGGTGACGCCGAAATCGGCAGCGCAATCCTTCACCTCAGGCAGCATGGCCGCAGGGATTTTCAGGATCGACAGCAATTCCCCGTCCCAGCAATGCTCGGCGATGTTGAAGATCAACGTGCGCGAGGCATTGGTGGCATCGGTGACGAAGCTCTTGGCCCCGGTCAGCCGCCAGATCAGGTAGGAATCGACCGTGCCGAAGCAGAGCTTGCCGGCTTCAGCCTTCGCCCGCGCGCCCTCGACCTCGTCAAGCAGCCAAGCGAGCTTGGTGCCGGAAAAATACGGGTCGAGCAGCAGGCCCGTCTTTTCTGTAAACAGCGGTTCCAGCCCGTCGCGCTTCAGCCATTCGCAAAAGGCAGAGGTGCGCCGGTCCTGCCAGACGATGGCATTGTGGATCGCCTTGCCGGTGTCACGGTCCCAGACGACGACGGTCTCGCGCTGGTTGGTGATGCCGATGGCGGCAAGATCGGCAGCCGTGATGCGGGCGCGGGCCAGCGCATCGTGGATCGAGTGCATGACGCTGTCCCAGATCGCCTCGGGATCATGCTCGACCCAGCCGGACTGGGGGAAGATCTGCGGGAATTCCTTCTGGCCCGTGCCAACGATCCGCATGGCGGCATCAAAGACGATGGCGCGGCTCGAGGTGGTGCCCTGGTCGATCGCCAGCACAAATCCGCTCATGATACTCCTCCCAGAGTTTTTCTAGAATTTCAGTTTTCGCTTTCTTTCGCTTGCGACAAGATACGAAAGTTTTAACTCAAGTCAAAATGCAAAATGAACCGCAAACGAAGAAGGCGTCGGCCCGGTCTTCGGTCTGCCAGCAACTGCACCTGATGCCGACGTGATCGCACAGGACAATTGCATAGCATAGCGGTTTGGGCATAGGTTTAACCGTGCTGCAGCGCAACCATCTGCGTCGCGTCCACTGTAGCCAAGCCTGTACAAGCCAAGCCCATTTCAAAAGAATTCATCGCATAGGGAGTTACGTCATGACCAGGACTGTCGTCATCACCGGTTCCACCAGCGGCATCGGGCTTGGCATCGCCCGCGCCTTCGCCGCAGAAGGCGCCAATGTATTGATCAACGGCTTTGGCCCGCTCGGCGAAATCGAGGCGATCCGCAAGGAGCTGGAAGCCCATGGCGGTCGGGCACTCTACCATCCCGCCGACATGACCAAGCCCAAGGAAATCGCCGAGATGATCGAAACGGCGATTGCCGAATTCGGGGGCATCGACGTGCTCGTCAACAATGCCGGTATCCAGCATGTGGCACCGGTGGAGGAATTCCCCATCGACAAATGGGACCAGATCATCGCCATCAACATGTCGAGCGCCTTCCATACCATGCGCGCCGCCATGCCTTCGATGAAGGAGAAGAAGTACGGCCGGATCATCAACATCGCCTCGGCCCACGGCCTGGTCGCCTCGCCGTTCAAATCCGCCTATGTCACCGCCAAGCACGGCGTTCTCGGCATGACCAAGTCTGTCGCCCTCGAAGTCGCGACGATGGGCATCACCGTCAACGCGATTTGCCCTGGCTATGTACTGACGCCGCTGGTTGAAAAACAGATCCCGGATACGGCCAAGGCGCGCGGCATTCCCGAAAGCGAAGTCAAGGACGTGATGCTGCATCTGCAGGCCACCAAGGAATTCGTTTCCGTCGAGGATATTGCCGCCATGACGCTGTACCTCGCCAGCGACGCTGCCAAGCAGGTTACCGGCAGCAGCTTCTCCATCGACGGCGGCTGGACGGCGCAGTAACACTCCTTCGCAATAACAGACATTAAAGACACAGAAACAGGAACTGCCACTTTGCGTGGCAGTTCGTATAAACTGGTGATTCTGATCCGGGCATCCGCAATCGCTCTCGAAAGGCCATCATGACCGACAGCATCCGTTTCCTGCTCAACGACCAGCCCGTGACGCTTGATAGCGCCGATCCGACCGGCACGCTGCTGGACTATCTGCGCCTGCAAAAACAGCTGACCGGGAGCAAGGAAGGCTGTGCGGAAGGCGATTGCGGCGCCTGTACGGTTCTCGTCGGGCGGCTGGTCAAGGGCCAGCTGCGCTACGAGACCGTCAATGCCTGCATCCGGTTCATCGGGTCGCTCAATTCCACCCATGTGGTGACGGTCGAGCATCTGGCAGCAAAGGACGGCAGCCTGCATCCAGTGCAACAGGCCATGGTCGATTGCCATGGCTCGCAATGCGGCTTCTGCACCCCCGGCTTTGTCATGTCGCTCTACGGCCTGTGGCTGGAAAGCGAGGCCCCCAGCCGGGCGGAGATCGAGCGCGCGCTGCAAGGCAATCTCTGTCGCTGCACCGGCTATGAGCCGATCGTGAAGGCGGCCGAGCAGATGGGCCACACCCGTCCGTCTGCCCTGTTCGATCCCCTAGCGCGCGAACGCGAGCAGATCGTCAAGACGCTCGCAGCCATGGCAGAGAGCGACACGATCGTGCTTGATGGCGATGGCCGCAGCCTGATCGTGCCCAACAGCGTGGCAGCACTCGCCAATGTGCTTGCCGCCCATCCAAGCGCGACTGTTGTGGCCGGCGCAACCGATGTTGGCCTCTGGGTGACAAAACAGATGCGGGTGCTGAACCCCGTCGTCTTCATCAATCATTTGCAGGAACTGCAAGACATCACGGTCGACGCGACCGGGATCTCCATCGGTGCCGGCGTCAGCTACAGCGCGGCCTTCGACTGTCTCAGGTCCGAAATCCCAGCCTTCGGCCGGCTGATCGAGCGGATCGGCGGCCAGCAGGTGCGCAACATGGGCACGATCGGCGGCAATATCGCCAATGGCTCGCCGATCGGCGACACGCCGCCGGCCCTGATCGCGCTTGGCGCGGAACTGACCTTGCGCTCGGCGTCCGGCACCCGCACCCTGGCACTGGAGGATTACTTCCTCACCTATGGCAAACAGGACCGCCAGCCGGGCGAATTCGTGGAAAGCGTTCATGTGCCGCGGCCAGGGGCGGACAGCCATTACGCCGTCTACAAGATCTCCAAGCGCCGCGACGAGGATATTTCAGCGCTGTGCGGCGCCTTCTATCTGGAAAAGGACGCCAGCCACCGCGTCACCACGCTTCGCATCGCCTTCGGCGGCATGGCCGGCACGCCCAAACGCGCCAGCGCTGTGGAGGCGTCCCTGATCGGCAAGATCTGGAACCGTGAAACCATCGACGCCGCCCGCGCCGCCTTCGATGCCGATTACCAGCCGCTGACCGACTGGCGCGCCAGCGCGGACTATCGCCAGCTGACGGCCAAGAACCTGCTGACCCGGTTTTTCCTGGAGACATCAGGTGAAGGGCAAGAGTTGCGGCGGTTTGCGGTGGAGGAAGTTTGATATGGGAATGAAGGATCAAATTTCGGTCATGGCTTCGCCCCCCTCATCCGGCTGCCGCCACCTTCTCCCCGGCGGGGAGAAGAGGCAGGCTGCCTTCGTCGCATTTCTATCGCAACCGTATCGAGCACGTCATATCCGGCATTTCCTCCTGGGCAAGACATCACCTCTCGTCTCTTCTCCCCAGCGGGGAGAAGGTCCCGGCAGGGGGATGAGGGGGGCGAAGCCCAATTTTGTTGCTGTCGTTTCCAGGAGCCAAGCGCATGGATAAGGCCGTCTTCACCACCGCCGCTGCCATCAATGGCCCGATGCATCAATCGCTGCGCCATGATTCAGCCCATAAGCATGTGGCCGGAAGTGCTGAATACATCGACGACATTCCCGAACCATCAGGTCTGCTGCACGGCGCGCTGGGCATGGCGGATCGCGCCCATGCCGAGATCGTGTCTATCGATCTTTCGGCCGTCAAAGCCTATCCCGGCGTCGTCGCCGTACTGACGGCAAACGACATTCCCGGCGTCAACGATGTGTCATCAGGCGGGCGCCATGACGAGCCACTGATCACCAAAGACAAGGTAGAGTTCCACGGCCAGACGATCTTTGCCGTCATCGCCGAGAGCCGCGACGCGGCCCGCAAGGCGGCAAGACTGGCCAAGGTGGATTACCGCGACTTGCCGTTCTGGACCGATATCGACGCCGCCATATCAAACGAGGCGCCGCTGGTCACGCCGGGCATGGTGCTGAAGCGCGGCACGCCGGAGACGGAACTCGATAAGGCCGAACACCGCCTTCAAAGTTCGATGCGGATCGGCGGCCAGGAGCATTTCTATCTGGAAAGCCATATCGCCATGGCGATCCCTGGCGAAGACGAGGATGTCACCGTCTGGTCCTCGACCCAGCACCCTTCAGAAATCCAGCATATCGTCGGCCATGTGCTGAACACGCCCTCGCATGCGATCACCGTCAACGTGCGGCGCATGGGCGGCGGCTTCGGCGGCAAGGAAACCCAGGGCAATCAATTTGCGGCGCTTGCCGCTTTGGCGGCCAAGAAGCTCAACCGCGCCGTCAAGTTTCGCCCGGACCGTGACGAGGACATGTCCGTCACCGGCAAGCGGCATGATTTCAAGATGGATTTCGACGTTGCCTTCGACGGCGCCGGCCGCATCCATGCAATAGAGGCGAAGTTCGCCGCGCGCTGTGGCTATTCCTCCGACCTGTCAGGCCCGGTCACCGACCGCGCCCTGTTTCACGCCGACAGCAGCTATTTCTATCCGCATGTGAAGCTGACCTCGCAGCCGCTGAAGACCCATACGGTGTCCAACACTGCCTATCGCGGCTTTGGCGGCCCGCAGGGCATGCTGGGCGCAGAAAGGGTGATCGAGGAAATCGCCTATGCTCTGGACAAAGACCCGCTTGAGATCCGCAAGGCCAATTTCTACGGCGAGACCGGTTCCGGCCGCGACCTGACGCCCTATCACCAGCAGGTCACGGACAACATCATCGCCCGCGTGGTGGAGGAGTTGGAAACCTCCTGCGATTACCAGGCGCGCCGCGCCGCCATCCTCACCTTCAACAAGACGAGCGCGGTCATCAAGAAGGGCATTGCGCTCACCCCGGTCAAGTTCGGCATATCCTTCACCATGACCGCTTATAATCAGGCCGGCGCGCTTGTTCATGTCTATCAGGACGGCTCCATCCACCTCAATCATGGCGGCACCGAAATGGGCCAGGGCCTCTATACCAAGGTCGCCCAGGTGATTGCGGATGGGTTCCAGGTGGATATCGACAAGGTGAAAATCACCGCCACCACGACAGGCAAAGTGCCGAATACCTCGGCCACCGCCGCCTCCTCGGGCTCGGATCTGAACGGCATGGCAGCTTACGATGCCGTGCGCCAGATCAAGGAACGGCTTGTGGCCTTTGCCGCGGAAAAATGGGGGGTATCTGCTGCCGAAGTGGTGTTCCTGCCCAATCGCGTCAAGGTCGGCGGCGAGGAGATCCCCTTCCCCGACTTTATACGCCAGGCCTATCTCGGCCGCGTGCAGCTATCGGCTGCCGGCTTTTACAAGACGCCGAAGATCCACTGGAACCGCGAGACCGGGCGCGGCACGCCTTTCTACTATTACGCTTACGGCGCTTCCTGCACCGAAGTCTCCGTGGACACCCTGACCGGCGAATATTTGATCGACCGCACCGACATTCTCCACGATGTCGGCAAATCGCTCAATCCGGCCATCGATATCGGCCAGATCGAGGGCGGTTTCGTGCAGGGCATGGGCTGGCTGACCACGGAGGAATTGTGGTGGGACGGCAAGGGCCGGCTGCGCACCCACGCGCCGTCCACCTACAAGATCCCGCTCGCCTCCGACCGCCCGAAGATTTTCAACGTCAAGCTGGCCGATTGGGCTGAAAATACCGAACCGACCATCGGCCGCTCCAAGGCGGTCGGCGAGCCGCCCTTCATGTTGGCCAATTCCGTGCTGGAAGCACTGTCCATGGCAGCAGCCAGCGTGGCCGATTACCGGATCTGCCCGCGCCTCGATACGCCGGCAACGCCTGAGCGAATTCTGATGGCCGTGGAACGGCTGAAGGAGGCAAAGCTCTAGTGCCACACGTAATCGCCGAGGGGGGAGTATCCGAGGGGGTTTTGCGGACATCGCTTTCAACATTCCTGTCGCAGCACCGCGACAGCGTCGCCGTGACCGTAACCGAGGCCAAGGGATCGACCCCGCGCGAGGCGGGCGCGCTGATGGTGGTGGCAGCGGGCAGCGTATTCGGCACGATCGGCGGCGGCCAGCTGGAGTATCTCGCCATCGCCAAGGCCCGCACAATGCTGGCCGGCGGCGAAGACGAAGCGAAGCTCGACGTGCCGCTCGGCCCTGAGATCGGCCAATGCTGCGGCGGCCGCGTGGCACTGTCGCTTGCCCGGCTGACGCCATCGCGCACGCAAGCTCTGCTGGCCGGAGAACAGACAGCCCGCGCCGCCTTTCCCGAGGTGTTCGTGTTCGGCGCGGGCCATGTAGGCCTTGCGCTTGCGGCGGCTCTCGCGCCCCTGCCCTTGCGCACCCGGCTGATCGACGCCCGCAGTGAGATTGATGGCGAAGTGCCGATGGGTATCGTGCTTGACCGCAACCCCATGCCGGAAATGCTGGTGTCGAAACTCGCCCCCGGCGGTGCGGCGGTGATCGTCACCCATGACCATGCGCTGGATTTCCTGATTGCCCGCGAGGCGCTGGCGCGCGACGATCTCGCCTATATCGGCATGATCGGCTCGGCCAGCAAGCGCGCCACCTTCTCCCATTGGCTGGCGCGCGAGGGCGAGGATGTGACAAGACTCGAGCGGCTGATCCTGCCGATCGGCGCAAGCCCGATCAAGGACAAGCGCCCGCCCGTCATCGCAGCACTCGTGGCCGCCGAACTCGTCTGCCGACTGCTGTAAGCTTCAGGCAGGTCTGGGATGCGAGGCGTGGACGGTAATCGCGCAGAACGGCAAAGAGAGAAGACATGAGCGCCCTGGAAAAACTGCAGGCCCAGCGCCAGAAACTGGAGCCCCTGTTGGATCTGGCGCGCCAGCATTCGGCAGCGGATCTCGCGCTTCTGCCGGACGAGGAGCGCCGCAAGATCGAAGGCCTGCAGCAGATGGCCTGCAAAGCGGCGCGAGAGCTGGCCGAAGTCTCCATCCACGTCAAAGACTATGCCGGCGCCCGCAACCTGCTGGAAGCGATCTTGTCGATCCGCCCCGACGCCACCGTGCATATCAGGCTCGCCGATCTCATCAGGGCAGACGGTCGCTGGGCAGACGCGATTGAGCAGTACAAGGCAGCACTTGCGTCGGGCGAGCCGACCGCTGATCTCTACGCCAGCCTTGCCGATTGTCTGAAAGAAGCTGGCCGCTATGAGGAAGCCAACGAGGCCTACGACCAGGCCTTGACCCTCGACCCACACCAGACTGACGCGCTCAAAGACAAAAGCTTCCGCCTGCTGATGCAGGGCGAGTTCGACCTTGGCTTGGCGCTGATCGAACGGGCCATCGCAGCCGCCCCTGATGATCTCATCGGTCACTTCTATCACGGCCAGGCACTACAGGGCCTTGGGCGGATGAAAGAAGCACAGCAAGCCTATCGCGAAGTGCTAGCGCGCGATCCCGATCACGTCGACGCCTATCTGCTGCTCGGCATGCTGACGCGCTATGACAAGCAAGCGCCCGAGATCGCGGCGATGCAGGCACTGCATGCAAGGCTCACCGACGAGCCAGCCCGGCGTCTGAAACTCGGCTTTGCACTCTATAAAGCGCTGAACGACATCTCCCGTTATGACGAGGCTTATCCCTATCTCGAGGATGCCAACCGCGAGCGCCGCCGCCAGTTTCCGACCTATGCCGTCGAGCAGGATCTCGCGCTGATGCAGGCGCTGGAGGAGCGCTTTACGCCGGATTTCGTGGCGCACTGCCATGCGCTCATGGAACAGGGAGGATACCGGCAGTCGGAACGGCCAATATTCGTGACTGGCCTGCCACGCTCCGGCACCAGCCTCACCGAACAGATCCTCGCCAGCCACGCTGACGTCTACGGCGCTGGCGAGCTGGAAACGCTGAGCTATGCGATAGCCGATGCCTTCCTGGAGCCTCACAGCCAGATCCTGAAAGGTGAAGACAGCCTGACGCCGCAGGCGCTTGCCCATGCAACCCAGCGTTATATCGCCCCAGTGCGCGCCCGGACGGACAAGCCGCGCATCGCCGACAAGATGCCGGTCAACTTCCTCTGGATCGGCTTCATCAAGCTGATGTTTCCCGCCGCAAAGATCATCGTCACCCATCGCGATCCGCTGGCCAATGGCTTTGCCCTCTATTCCAGCTATTTCCCCAGCGACGGCATGCAATATAGCTATGACCAGACCGAGACCGCCCGCTATATCGCCGCCCACCGCCGGCTGGTCGCCCATTGGCAAAAGCTATTCCCCGATGATGTGATGGAGCTCGGCTACGAGCAGCTGACAATCGACCAGGAAGCCGAAACCCGCCGCCTGCTCGCCTTTTGCGACCTCCCCTGGGACCCCGCCTGCCTCGACTTCCATAAGGCCGAACGCGCCGTGATGACCCTGAGCTCCGCCCAGGTCCGCCAAGGCCTCTACAGCGGCGTCGACAAGAAAACCGCGCACTACCGTCCTTGGCTGGGACCGATGATCGAGGAGTTGGCGCAGGCCGGCTTGGTCGAGCGAGGCTGAGCTTTCCACCCCGGCAGAACCAATCACGCCGCCAGCCCAACCAACCAATCTGCCTAAAACGAATGCATGCACAAATTTCTGCGCTTTGATGGAAAAGTGCCCTTCCCTTGGCGCGCGGGATTTTGCAATGTCGACGGTCGGGAGAGCCAAAGCATCGGCCGAAAAGTGGGAACCGGTTTTCGGATGACCCGATGCGAATAGAAACCAGAGCATGGCGCCCAAAGTTCTGCGTCCTATGCTTTCATGAGGTCTATAATGTATGAATTCGCCATCGCCTGGGAATGGCTGGCTTTTGCGGTCCGCTGGCTGCATGTCGTGACCGCCATCGCCTGGATCGGCTCTTCCTTCTATTTCATCGCGCTCGATCTCGGCCTCGTCAAACGTGCCGGCATGCCGGAAGGTGCCTATGGCGAGGAATGGCAGGTGCATGGTGGCGGTTTCTACCATGTGCAGAAATATCTTGTTGCTCCCGCTTCGATGCCTGAGCATCTCACCTGGTTCAAATGGGAAAGCTATGCCACCTGGCTATCGGGCTTTGCCATGCTCTGCGTGGTCTATTACGGCGGCGCAGACCTGTTTCTGATCGACCGCAGCGTGCTCGACATCAGCCAGCCGCAGGCGATCGGCCTATCCATGGCCTCGCTTGCCATTGGCTGGATCTGTTACGATCTGCTGTGCAAATCGCCGATCGGCAAGAATACCTGGGGTCTGATGATCCTCCTTTATATCCTGCTGGTCGCCATGGCCTGGGGCTATACGCAGGTGTTTACCGGCCGCGCCGCCTTCCTGCATCTCGGCGCCTTTACCGCGACGATCATGACGGCAAACGTGTTCTTCATCATCATGCCCAACCAGCGAGTGGTGGTGGCCGACCTGATTGCCGGGCGCAAGCCCGACCCGAAATACGGGATGATCGCCAAGCAGCGCTCTCTGCACAACAACTACCTCACCTTGCCAGTCGTGTTCTTCATGCTGTCCAATCATTATCCGCTGGCCTTTGCCACGGCCTATAATTGGATCATCGCCGCCCTCGTCTTCCTGATGGGCGTCACCATCCGCCACTGGTTCAACACCACCCATGCCAGAAAAGGCCGACCGATCTGGACCTGGATGGTCACAACAGTGATCTTCATCGTCATCATGTGGCTGTCGACGGTACAAAAACCCGGCGCCGGCGAGCATGCAGCGCTGTCGCCGATGCAGCAACAGTTCATGGCCGATGCGCATTTCGGCACAGCGCGCGATATCGTCCAGGCGCGCTGTTCCATGTGCCATGCGGCCGAACCGGTCTGGGAAGGGCTGACCTTCCCGCCGAAGAATGTGAAATTCGAAACCGATGCCGAGATTGCGGCCCATGCCCGCGAGATCTATATCCAGGCCGGAAGAAGCCATGCCATGCCGCCCGGCAATGTCTCCGAGGTGACGCCGCAGGAGCGCGCCCTGCTGGTGGCCTGGTATGAAAGCGCTGTGAAAGGCCAAAGCCAGCAATGACCAAGACCCTGATCCGCGGGCGCCTGCTCTCCTTCAAGAGCCAGCCCCGGCACATCACCGATACCGACAGCTATCTCTATGAAACCGACGGCGCCGTTCTTATCGAAGACGGCATGATCCTCGCGTCAGGCGGCTATGATCAGGTCAAAGTTGACGCCGACGAGACCACTGTCGAGATCGACCATCGTCCGCATCTGATCCTGCCCGGCTTCATCGATTGCCACGTGCATTTCCCGCAGATGCAGGTGATCGGTTCTTATGCCGCCAATCTCTTGGAATGGCTGAACACCTATACTTTCCCCGAGGAATGCCGCTTCGTTGAGACCGCGCATGCCGAGCGTATCGCCACGCATTTCTTCGACGAATTCCTGCGCCAGGGCACGACGACGGCGGTGGCATACTGCTCCGTCCATAAGACATCGGCCGACGCCTTCTTTGCCGAAAGCGCAAGGCGCGGCACCCGCATGATCGCCGGCAAGGTGATGATGGACCGCAACGCCCCCCAAGGCCTGCTCGATACGCCTCAGTCAGGCTATGACGAGACCAAGGAACTGATCGAAAGCTGGCACGGCCGCGGCCGCAACCTCGTGGCCATCACCCCGCGCTTTGCCATTACCTCGACGCCAGAGCAGATGGAACGCACCCAGGCGCTCGCCCGCGAATTCCCGGATCTGCATATCCAGACGCATCTCTCTGAGAACCGCGAGGAAATCGAGTTCACCGCCAGCCTTTACCCTGAGTCAACAGACTATACGGATATCTATGCCCGCTACGGCCTTCTCGGGGAGAAAACCCTGTTCGGCCACGCGATCCACCTGTCAGAGCGGGAGGCAGATGCTCTCGCAGAGGCGAGATCCGTCGCGGTGCATTGCCCAACGTCAAACCTCTTCCTCGGCTCCGGACTCTTTCCGCTCAAGGCGATCCAGCGCCGCGACAAGCCGGTGCGCGTTGCCGTTGCCACCGATATCGGCGGTGGCACCAGCTATTCCATGCTGCGCACCATGGACGAGGCTTACAAGATACAGCAATTGCTGGGCGAGCGGCTGAACCCGCTCGACAGTTTCTACCATATGACGCTTGGCAATGCCGAGGCCCTGTCGCTTAGCGATAAGATCGGCACGCTGGCCCCAGGCACCGAAGCCGACCTGGTCGTGCTCAACGCCCGCGCCACCCCGGCCATGTCCCTGAAAATGGAAGCCGTGACCTCGCTCACCGAGGAACTGTTCCTGATGCAGACGCTGGGCGACGACCGGATTGTGGTGGAAACCTATGTGGCGGGCGTGGGGAGCAAGCCGAAATAGCTTAACGATCCATTCATTTTTCAGGTCTCTGAAAGCTGACTGAAAGCTAGCCCTGCTACACCTGTTCCACCGTATCGTGGAGGAGACGCGCCGGGGAGCGCGCCACAGATACCGCTACAGAGGAGGATTACCCATGCGTTCTACCCGCACATTTTTCCGCGCCCTTTCGCTTTGCGCGGTTGCGGCTGTCGCTCTCGCCGGCAGCACGGCGCTGTCGCAGGCGGCCGAAAAGATCACCATCATGGTTGGCGGCTATGAAAAGCAGATCTATCTGCCTGCCAAGCTGACCGAGAGCCTCGGCTACTTCAAGGAAGAAGGTCTCGATGTCGAGCTTCTGAACGAAGCCGCTGGCGTCGACGCTGAAAACCAGCTTCTGGCTGGCGCCGTCCACGGCGTTGTCGGCTTCTACGACCATTGCGTCGACCTGCAGGCCAAGGGCAAGTTCGTACAGTCCGTCGTGCAGTTCAGCCAGGCGCCGGGCGAAGTGGAGCTGGTATCCTCCAAGAACCCTGAAATCAAAAGCTTTGCCGACTTCAAGGGCAAGACGCTTGGCGTGACCGGGCTTGGCTCCTCCACCAACTTCCTGACCCTCTACATGGCCTCCAAGGCTGGCCTGAAGCCGGGCGAGATCGTCACCATTCCGGTCGGTGCCGGCGGCACATTCATCGCCGCCATGCAGCAGAGCAGCATCCAGGGCGGCATGACCACCGAGCCGACGATTTCGCGCATGATCAAAACGGGCGAAGCCTCCATTCTCGTCGACCTGCGCACCGTGGAAAAGACCCGCGAAGCACTGGGCGGCACCTATCCGGCAGCCTCGCTCTACATGGAAACTGCCTGGGTCAACGAGCATAAGGAAGAAGTCCAGAAGCTCGCCAATGCCTTCGTCAAGACGCTGAAATTCATCAATACGCATTCGGCGGCTGAAATTGCCGAAAAGATGCCGAAGGATTTCTACGTTGGCGACAAGGAGGGCTACATCAAGGCTCTCGAAGCCGGCAAGGGCATGTTCACCCCCGATGGCGTGATGCCGGAAGATGGCCCGCCGACGGTTCTGGCCGTGCTCTCGGAATTCTCCAAGAACGTCAAGGGCAAGAAGATCGACCTGTCCAAGACCTATACGACCGAATTCGTCAAGAACGCCAAGTTCTGATCGCGCAATTGATGACTTGAACGGGCCGCCCCTGCCCTACGGGCTGGCGGCCCACACTTTATCCTTTGAAAGAACAACACTCTGCGGGCCTGGCGCTCGCCGGAAGGATGTCCCATGGCCAATGACCAGAGCCGGACCCCGGCTATCGAACTCATCAATGTGACCCGCCGCTTCGTGTCCCCCACCGGCAAGACGCTAACGGCGCTGAAAGATTTCAACATGGCGGTCGAGCGCGGCGAATTCGTCGCCGTCGTTGGCCCGACCGGCTGCGGCAAGTCGACCACGCTCAACCTCGTCACCGGCCTTGCCAAGCCCAGCGCCGGCGAAGTGCGGCTGATGGGCGGCCCGGTCAACGGCATCGACCCGCGCGTCGGCTTCGCCTTCCAGAAAGATGCGCTGTTTCCCTGGAAGAACGTCATCGACAATGTCATGGCCGGCCCGCTGTTTCGCGGCAAGTCGAAGGCGCAAGCCGAAAAGTCGGCTAAGGATTGGCTTGCCCGCGTCGGCTTGAGCAAGTTCCTGCACCACTATCCCCACCAGCTCTCGGGCGGCATGAGAAAGCGCGTGGCGCTGGCGCAGACCTTCATCAACGAGCCGGAAATCCTGCTGATGGATGAGCCCTTCTCGGCGCTCGACGTGCAGACCCGCACCGTGATGCACGAGGAACTGCTGAAGCTCTGGGCCGAGCGCAAGGCCTCTGTCATCTTCGTCACCCACGATCTGGAAGAAGCCGTGGCGCTGGCCGACAAGGTCTATGTGCTGACCGCAGGCCCCGCGACCGTCAAATCGGTCTACCCGATCGAGCTGCCGCGCCCGCGCGTCGTCTCGGAAATCCGCTACGAGCCGGCCTTTGTCGAATACTGCAAGACGATCTGGGAAGACATGCGCCAGGAAGTCGAAACCAGCTATCGCCGCGCCAGCGAAGCCGCCTGAGGAGGACAAGATCATGGCAGACGTAACCCTACAAAGCCCGGCCACCCCGGCAGCCGCCACCTTCCGCGCCGGCACTTCTGACAAGGAAATCGAAGCCGCAGCGCTGAAATCCGTCAAGCGTCGCAAGCAGATCGTGCTGTTTTGGCAGATCGCCATCCTGGTCGGCGTGCTGACTCTATGGCAGGTCGCTTCCGACCAGACCTGGATCGACCCGTTCTTCTACGCCAGCCCCTATGCCGTAGTCGAGCGCATCTATGACTGGGCAGTCAATGGCACCACCGAAGGCTCGCTGTGGTTCAACCTCGGCATTACCATGCAGGAAGCGCTGATCGGCTTCTTCACCGGTTCATTCGCCGGCGTCGTGGTCGGCATCGGCCTTGGCCGCAACAAGCTGCTCTCGGACATTTTCTCGGTCTATATCAAGGCAATCAACTCGATCCCGCGCGTGGTTCTGGCGCCGATCTTCATCATGATCATGGGCCTGGGCCTCGCCTCCAAGGTGGCGCTCGCCTTCATCATGGTGTTCTTCGTGGTCTTCGCCAACGCCTTCCAGGGCGTGCGTGAAGCCGACCAGGACATGATCGCCAATGCCCGCATCCTCGGCGCCAGCGACTGGCAGGTGACCAAGGCCGTGATCGTGCCCTCGGCCATGAGCTGGATCTTCGCCAGCCTGCATGTCTCCTTCGGCTTTGCCATCATCGGCGCCATCGTCGGCGAATTCGTCGGCGCCCGCTACGGCATCGGCCAGCTGATCTCGATCGCCAAGGGCACCTTCGACGCCGCCGGCATGTTCGCCGCCATCGTGCTGGTCATGATCATCACACTCGCCGCCGAATATGTCATGACCCTGATCGAAAACCGCCTGGCCAAATGGCGCCCGCAGCAGAGCCTCGACACGCACTGAGGGGAGCTGGCCCGGAAGGGTTTGGATTTGGAAGCCGCTCGCAATGGAGATTGCGGGCGGCTTTTTTGTCATTGCCAATTAAACTGTTTAATCTGGATAATCGAACGACCGCTTCGTGCTATCATTCATGTTGTTGAAACACTTCGGTCGGACGCCTGTAAATAGCCGTCTGCTTGTAACTTCCGCAAAGCGCCACAAGCGGACATTCTGAGGTATGGTCGGCTAGAGGCGAAGGCTCCATTTGTTCGAACTTGTTTCAATGCTGCTATCGCCCGACATTGCGGAGGAAAGAATGCAGTTCTCAACGTCATCCTCTCCAATTTTTTTGAGATAGCCGATCAACTCAAGAAAGTCCCTGTCTGGCAGGGTTGTCAAAAGCGTTGGATGGTTGGCAATTATCCATTTTTGAAGTTGCGCACTGAAGGTATCTCTGGACGCTCCCTCCATCCGGAGATCGAGGGTTTTGACGTAGAAGGGTGTGATAACGGTCTTCGTGAATTGCATGCCAATAGGACTTTTTGCACTATCTGGCACGCATTCGGAGATGGCGGCCTGTAGCCGCTTCGAGGTCCCTTGAGGATCAGCACGATAGTTGGCCAACACCCGCTCCGCACCTCTGACGTTAGGAACCTTTATAGTAGCGATCACGCCACCTACTACGAGCGCCACTGCGGCGAAGACAAATATAACGCGCATCGTCCATCCTTGTTTGCGCAAGGGCATACGCGAAAACAGTCAAAGAATTATGCAATTGGGTCGAGTAATTTTATCTAATCGCGCACCCGTCATCTTGCTGAAATGGCTGCTTTGGGCCAATTGCGGACCCAAAGCCGCAGCCTGTCGGTCGTAAAGCCTAAAAGCAGCAGACCGTTCATACAGGGGACACAAATCAAAATGCAGTCAGCGCATCCGCCAACACATCTCCCACTGTCACACCCCCTTCACGCGCCGGTGGTTAACATCCGTCAATTCTGCCCAGACGCGAGGAACATGACGTGACGGACGCGACAACTGCCGGACTTGCTCACCCCTCCCACGCCCATCATCCGCTCGAACGCCCGTCGGCGATCGGTAAGTGGTTCATGCCGCTTTTCCTGGTCGTGCTGCTTGGTGGCCTTGGCTATATCGGCTATGCCCTGAGCCAGGATTTGGAAAGTGCGGCCTATGTGCCCTGGGCTCTGCTTGGGCTGGCGCTGTTGATTGCGCTCGGCTTCGAATTCGTCAACGGCTTCCATGATACCGCTAACGCGGTGGCCACAGTCATCTATACCCGCTCGCTGCCGGCGGAAATTGCCGTGGTCTGGTCGGGGCTGTTCAATTTTCTCGGTGTGGTGTTTTCGTCCGGCGCCGTTGCCTTCGGCATCGTGTCGCTGCTGCCGGTGGAGCTGATCCTGCAGGTCGGCTCGGGCGCCGGTCTGGCCATGGTGTTTGCGCTGCTTGCCGCCGCGATCATCTGGAACCTCGGCACCTGGTATCTCGGCCTGCCCTCGTCCAGCTCGCACACGCTGATCGGCTCGATCATCGGCGTCGGTCTTGCCAATCAATTCATGGCCGCCGCCGGCACCGCGACGAGCGGCGTCGACTGGTCTCAGGCCACAAATATCGGCCTGTCGCTGCTGATTTCGCCAATCATTGGCTTTGCGTTTTCCGCCCTGATGCTGCTGGTGATGAAGCTCGTGGTGCGCAACAAGGTGCTCTACGCCGAGCCGAAAGGCAACCTGCCGCCGCCGCTGTGGATCCGTGGCCTGTTGATCTTCACCTGCACCGGCGTCAGCTTTGCCCATGGCTCCAACGACGGCCAGAAGGGCATGGGCCTGATCATGCTGATCCTGATCGGCCTGGTGCCGACGGCCTTTGCGCTGAACCGCACGCCGGACCCGCATTATCTACGCGCCTATGAAACCGCCTCGCGCAATGTCGAGATGGCGCTGCAGGCCTATGTCAAGCCGGGCGCCACAGTCGCGGATGCCCGCGCCGAGGTTGCCAATGCCGTGAAAACCAAGAGCTGGAACGACAACACCACGCTGGCGCTACAGCAATTTGTGCACACCTCCACCGAACAGATCTCGAAATTCCCGACGCTGGAAGCCGTGCCGACCGCGATGATCGGCAATATGCGCAATGACATCTACCTGATCGGCGAAGCGCTGAAACTGATCGACAAGAACAAGCTGCTGCCGATGCAGCCGGCCGATCTCGATGCGGTCAAGGCCTACCACGCCGCCGTCGACAACGCGACGAAGTTCATCCCGCTCTGGGTCAAGGTCGCCGTGGCGCTGGCGCTCGGGCTCGGCACCATGGTCGGCTGGAAGCGGATCGTCGTCACCGTCGGCGAAAAGATCGGCAAGACCCACCTTACCTACGGCCAGGGGGCTGCCGCAGAAATGGTGGCCATGGTCACCATCGGCGCCGCAGACCATTTCGGCCTGCCGGTCTCCACGACCCATGTCCTGTCCTCAGGCGTCGCCGGCACCATGGCCGCCAACGGCTCCGGCCTGCAATGGTCAACCGTGCGCAACATGATGCTGGCCTGGGTGCTGACCCTGCCCGTCTCGATCGCGCTGTCCTTCGTGCTGTTCCTCCTGCTGCGGCAGGTGTTTTGAGGCAAACCTGCGGCGGCTGGGAGACTGGCCGCCGCCGATGCCGCTAGAAGTGTTTCCAGAAAAAGTGAAACCGATTTTCCTCCGGAAGTACGTAAAAAAGAGTTGGAAAACTCAGAAACACTCTACAGCGCCGTGCATTTTTATAAAACGCACGGCGCTGTAACACTTTAAATGTGCTGTATACCATTGTCCTGGGGCGGGAGCAGGGCTTTCAGCGAAGAAACACCGGCTGACATGACGATGGTAGCTATGGTCAGGGCACCAATAAGCTCCGCCTTTTCTCGTCCGATCTCGACAAAGTCCAGCCCTGCGTAAAAAGCCATAGCAGATTTGCTGCTTTCAAGCACTCTGATTTCGACAGTCTCAGCTTGTTCAATGACGCGGATGGCCGTCCTTAGCAGTTCTGAGCCAATTCCACGACGCTGCTGATCGGGCAAAACATACAGCCCCCAGACATAGGCAATGCGACCACGTTCGGCGATAACAATGCTGCCTTGAAGCTGCGTGTCGATAACTGCGCAGTAGCCTTTTTCTCCAGCGCCGGGCAGCATGGCTGCCACACCATGTTGCTCCAGATCGGCAAGCATGGTGGCTAGAGCATCTTCCCCAAGACTTCGACGGTAGGTTGCCATCCAACTGGAACGCCATAAATCGATCAGAGCGCCACTATCCGCATCGGTAATCCCACGAATTACGGTCATAGCGCCTCATTCTCGCACATCGGTCACCGTATTAGACAGTAACTCGAAATCGAAAGCTTCGATTGATAGAACTGGCCACGCATTGATCCCATCCTCCGGGAAGCGCGGCAGAAAATGAAAATGCAGATGATCCACGGACTGCTCAGCGGAGCTACCATTTGCATTGAGAAGGTCGAAACTGGTCGCTTCAAGCCTGTCTGCTTAACGCTTAGAAAGGCTTTGGACGATCAACAGCAGATCCGTGCCCAGTTCCGCAGGGCAGTCGCGAATGTCGTGATAATGCTCCTTGCTGACGATGAGTGTATGGCCGTGAACGTCTGGCTTCAACGGAAAAAAGCAAATAAAATGATCACTTTCCAGTACAATATAGGCCGGAGATTGCCTGCCGATGACGCGGCAAAAATACAGTCGTTTTTAATTTCATACTACGATCCTTAACCGAGAGGCATGCCAGCAACACGGCAATATTCACGCAGACGTCTCTCACGCCCTCGGCAACCGCACCTCCACCTTCAACCCACCATCATCAGACGTGCCGAGCGTTACCCTCCCCCCGGCGCCGTCGACGACTTCCTTGACGATGGCAAGGCCAAGGCCGCTGCCTTCGGCCTGGGTGCCGATGATGCGGTAGAAGCGTTCGAACACCTGGATACGCTCGGCCTCGGCAATGCCGGGGCCGCTGTCTTCGACGCGAAGCACGATCTCGTTGCCGAGCGGCGTCACCACCACGGTCACCGTGCCCGGTGCGGGCGTATAGCGCAGGGCGTTGTCGACGAGGTTGACCAGCATTTCCTTCAGCATCGTGCCGTCACCGATGACGGGGGCGGCCTCGTCGGCGTCGAGCCCGATATCGATGCCCTGGCGCAGCGCCTCTTCCACCCGCGCTTCCAGCACCTGCCGGGCAACATCGGCCATGTCGACCCGGTCTGCACGCGGGGCGCGGCTGCCGGGTTCGGCCCGGGTCAGGGTCAGCAATTGTTCGGCAAGCCGCGTCACCTGCCGGGTGGAGCGGATCAGTGCCTGCAGCGCCTCTTCCCGTCGCGCCGGATCGGTTTCGCGGGCGGCAAAACTCGCCTGGGTGGACAGCAGCGTCAGCGGCGTGCGCAACTGATGCGCGGCATTGGCGACAAAGCGCCGCTGCGCCGCCATCTGCTGCTGCACCCGGTTCATGTAATCATTGAGCGCCTGCACCAGCGGCCTGAGTTCCGTATGGACAATGCCCTCGTCGAAGGGCTCCAGCTGGTCGCGGCGGCGCTTGCGCACGGCATCGCGCAGGCGCAGCACCGGCGCCAGCCCCCGGTTCAGCCCCAGCACCGTCACCAATCCGGCCACAAGCACCAACAGCACCTGACCGTTGAAATCCGAAAGCCATAATTGCGTGCGCATCGCCTGCTGGCTGTAGCGGGTCACGGCCACGGTCACCGTCACGCCATCGGCCACGCCGCCTTCGCTATTGGGCGCCTCGACCGGATGCAGCCCGACAACGGGATGGTTGAGCATCAGTGCGCGCACATTCAGGTTGCGAAACACCATGTCCTCGCCCTGGCGCATCCGAGCCGGAACCTGCAGATCGGCATAGCCGGCCACCAGATTGCCCCAGGCCGTCGTCACCTGATAGAAGACGCGGTCGCCATGGCCGGTGTCGAAAATCTCCAGAGCAGCTGGCGGAATATCCACTTCAGCATTGCCGCCGGCATCGACCCGCACAGCTTCGGCGATCATCCGGGCGGAGCCAAGCAGCATATTATCGGTCACGAGATTGGCTGTCGTGCGGGCGAGAACCAGGCCGAAATAGAGATTGAAGCCGATCACCCCGACCAGCGTCACCAGCACCCAGGCCAGCAATTGCGCCCGCAGGCTGTGGCGCAGCCGCAGAAGAACCCGCACCGGCGAGAGACTGGCACCGCTCCGGCCCATCAGGCCGCCCGCAGCATGTAGCCGAGCCCGCGCAGCGTGGCGATCTGTACCGCTCCACCTTCCAGCTTCTTGCGCACCCGGTGCACGTAGATCTCGATGGCGCTGGGATCGGTCTCGGCATCGAAGCCGAACACGCTTTCCGACAGTGCCGCCTTGGTTACGGTGCTGCCGGCCTTCAGCATGAGATATTCCAGCACCGAATGTTCGCGCGGCGTCAGCGACAGCACCTCGCCTTTGAGAGAAAACTGCCGCGTCGCGCTGTTCAGCACCAGATCGGCCACGGCGATTTCAGGGCTCGCCAGATCATGGCCGCGCCGGATCAGCGCACGCAAACGCGCCTCCAATTCGGCCATTTCGAAGGGTTTTGCCAGATAGTCGTCGGCGCCGGAATCCAGCCCCGCCACCCGCCCGTCCAGCGAGGCATTGGCGGTGAGGATGATCACGGGCACCTTGCTGCCGGCGCGGCGAATGCGCTTCAGCAGCGTCATGCCATCCACTTTCGGCAGCGACAGATCGAGCACGACGGCGGCGTAATCGGCAAGCTCGAGGAAATGCTCCGCCTCCTCGCCGTCATGGGCGGCATCGACGGTGTAATGCGCCTGTGTCAGCGCCTTGGCCAGCCAATCGGCCAGTTCATGATTGTCTTCAACGATCAGCAGTCGCATGATGGCTTGGTCATCCCCTCTTCCGCGCCCATCATACAGTCCTGCACAGCAAATACAGCCGTGCAGGCGATGATTTCCGCTGCAATCTCGTTGAATGTCAGAGCAGCGAGTTCATGCAAGCCAGCCGCTGGCAAGCGCACTCGCCCAATCCGGCCGGCCCCGTTCGGAAGCCAGCCGCGCCATGTCGAGATGGCGGTAGGGCACCAGCCTCGACGTGACCGTCCAATGTCCCTCTGTCTTGTCGAGGATAGCATAGGAGGCAAGAGGCGTTCCCGCCTCGACCCTGTGGTAGAAGGGCACATCGTCGTCATAGGCCGGGCAGCCAACGCTGCCGGGATTGACGATCAGCCGTCCATCCTCCAACCGGATACTGCGCGGCAGATGCGAATGGCCGCACAGGATCAGCTCCTGGTCGATGCCTTTGGCGAAGGCTTCAATTTCGACCCGGGATCTCAGATGCACCAAACCATCGGGGCTGACGCTATCCAGCCAATAGACATCGTCAATCTCGGGCGTCGCATGGCAGAGAAACACCTGGTCGCGCCAGACGGTGGTTACCGGCAGTTGCCGCAGCCAGTTCAGATGCCGGGGCGACAACTGATCATAGGCCAAGGCGTCGGAGGCATGCATATCCGCCCGCGCCAGCTCGATCAGATAGCGATCGTGATTGCCCCTGACGGTCACGAGTTCGAGCAGCAACAGCAAGTCGCCGGTGCGCCCGGCCTCCAGCGGCCCGGAAAAGCAATCGCCAAGATTGACCACATGGTCATAGGCAATGCCTTGCGCGGCGATATCCGCCAGCACCGCCTCCAGCGCCAGGCAATTGCCGTGAATGTCGGCTATGGCGGCAAAGCGCATGGCTCAGCTGCCGCGATAGGTGGAATAGCCGTAAGGCGAAAGCAGCAGCGGCACATGGTAATGCGCCTGAGGATCCGAAATGCCGAAGCGGATCGGGATCACGTCCAGAAACGGCGGATCGCTCAGCGCCATGTTCTGGCTTTTCAGATAATCACCGGCATGAAACAGCAGCTCATATTGCCCAACGCGAAACTCTTCACCAACGAGAATAGGCCCGCCATCGACACGTCCGTCGTCATTGGTGAAGATCGTCTTGATTAGCTCCGCCTCCTCGCCCTTCATCCGCATGAGCTGAATGCGCAGGCCAGCGGCCGGTCGGCCAAGCGCCGTGTCGAGAACATGGGTGGTGAGGCCGGTCATGGGCGGGGCTCCAGAATCACGTAAGGGGCGTCGAAGAAAAACTCCTCCAGATTGTTTCCCGGCCCGTCGCGATCCGCAACCAGAAAATCGCTGACCGCGCCGATTGCCATCAAGGGATGGTGCCAGACATTGCAGCGATAATTCACCCCCTGATGCGGCTCTGCCAGAAACACCTGCGGCACACCCGGCTTTCCATCGCGGTCTTGCGACACCGCCACCAGGAAGGACCGGCCAGACAAAGGCGAAAAGCTTTGGCTGCCGAGCGGATGACGCTCCATCATGTCGATCTCATAGGGAAAGGACCTCGGCTGGCCACGGAAGATATTGAGGATCACCCGCGCGCACTCGCCAATCACCTCAGGGCTGGCCAGCCCGTGAAACCGCTCGGTCGTGCCTCCGTTGATCAGCCGCATCCGTTCCGGATCGGCCTCGATGACATCGCCGAACTGTGCAAAGGCTTCAGCTGTCAGCGGACGCACGGCAAGGATAAGGGCAGAAGACAAGGTCATGGCAGGGTCCGGCTTGGAAATTAGATGCCTCTCCTGCATAGGCAAAATCTGGGAGGAGCGGAAGAGCGGTGAGAGGCGCTTCTTGAGGTCACCTTGGAAGCCAAGCCTACACTATCTCGCAACGCACGAGATCTGTGGCACCCACTCGGCCTCATCCCCGCATATTCACTTGTATTCGTCCCAGACCAATAGCTTGATCACAACTAGATCCTCCTCCTTATACATCGTTTTGAAAGTGACGTATGCGGCCGTCATCATAGATGTCGAAACCCCGGTTAAAAAGAATAAGAACGATAAGACGGACGTAATATCGAAAATATAGCGCAGAAGTTGGTGATGCCCGTGTCTATAAAAGATCGGAATCACCATCAGAACCGAAAGCGATGCGGCAAATCCTCCAAGGCAGATAAGAGATGTTCTCCGCTTCATCTTTCGCTCCTTAAAACGCCGCGCGTTTTATAAAGGCGCGTAACAGACGCTTTAACATTTTAAATTATGCAATAGAAATCAACAGGGCTCGTAAATTCGCACGTCGGCACGTCGACCGAAATCGTAAGGCGCTCCACAGCGCGGGTTGCACCCGCCTCCTCAATAGCACAAGCGCCGCATACCTTATCAGATACGCGGCGCCTGTGTTGGTCACACTTTCGAAATCCGACCGTTTCGGATCCTATGCGGCCTCAGCCCACTTTCAGCTCAAGCTCCTTGACCGCCTGCGGCCGGCGCAGGACCAGGAATTCCCGCAGCAATTCGGCCTGCACGATGGCACTGATATGGCCAGCGGGCTCGGGGTTGAGCATGTCATGATGGTTGCAGGCCATGTCGCGCAGATAGACGCGGCCCTCGACATGCGGCAGCCAGGTTTGCGCGTCGTAATGCAGAATAGCCTCCAGCGCTTCGCCGCCGGCACTTTTCTCGGCGCGGAAGAAATGCATGTCCACATCGATCTTGCCGGGTGTGAAACGCTGCGCGATATCGAGATGGTGCAAAATTGTCGACTTGGCCCGCTCGACGAAGTCAGGATCAAACTGGTTGACCTGTTCCAGCAGAACATGGTTGTCGGCATCGAACATTTTCAGCACGAAATCGCCGAGTTCGGCCAGCGATGGGTTGGCGCCCGCCGCCGCCTCATCGAAGCCGAGGAAGCCGAGGGCGGCGCGCGCCAGCGCAGCATCGTCCTGCAATTGCGGCGCAGGTTTGAAATGATAGCTGTCGAGCATGCCGAGGAAGGCAATGCTCTCGCCTTGGGCACGCAATTGCCGCACCATTTCATGGGCGATCAGCCCGCCAAGCGACCAGCCGAGCAGATGGTAAGGCCCCTGTGGCTGGATCTTGCGGATCCGCTGCACGTAAAGCGTCGCTATTTCCTCGATCGAGCGCGGGAGAGCGTTGAGATCATGAAGACCGTCCGACTGCAGCGCATAGACAGGCACATCTTCGCTGAGATGCTGGGCCAGCGCAAAGAAGCTCCAACCAAGGCCGAGAACCGGGTGGATGCAGAACAGCGGCGGGCGCGTGCCCTTGGCACGGATAGCAAGCACCGGCTCGATCAACGGTGAGCTGCCACCGGCTCCATCCAGATGCACGGCAAGAGCCGCAATGGTCGGTGTCTCGAACACGGCGCCGAGCGGGATATCGCCCTTCAACTTGGTGCGCACGGCCGAGATCATGCCTGCTGCGGCAAGCGAGTCGCCACCGAGCACAAAGAAGCTGTCGTGGATACCGATCTGCTCCAGGCCAAGAATCTCGCACCACAGTGCAGCCAGTCGCTTTTCGGCCTCGGTACCCGGTAGGGCGACACCGTCAGTCACCGTCCATTGCGGCACCGGCAACGCGTGGCGATCAGTCTTTCCATTCGAATTCAACGGAATGGCTTCAAGCACGACATAAGCTGCGGGGATCATGTGCATGGGCAGCACACTGCCCAACCGTTGCGACAGATCGGCGGGATCGATTTCGGCCCCATCTCGTGGCACGACGTAAGCGACCAGGCGCTTGTCGCGACCCGGATCGTCGCGCAGGATGACCACAGCTTCGCGCACTTCGGGCAAGCCAGTCAGCGCCGTCTCGATTTCGCCCGGCTCCACGCGGAAGCCGCGGATCTTGATCTGATGATCGTTGCGGCCGAGATAGTCGAGCACACCATCCCGGCGCCAGCGCACAAGATCGCCGGTGCGATACATGCGCGCCTCGCCGCCGGCGAATGGATCGGCCATGAACTTTTCTGCCGTCAGATCGGGCCGGTCGAGATATCCCTTGGCCACGCCAGCGCCCCCGATATAGAGCTCGCCGATGAAGCCCGGAGGCACCGGCTGGCAATGACGGTCCAATACGTAAACGCTGGTATTCCAGATCGGCCGGCCGATCGGCGCGGTGTCGAGATCACTGCCGGACAACGGCATATTCGTCGACCAGACCGTCGTTTCCGTCGGGCCGTAGACGTTGAGCACGGGGTGACCGAGCCGCGACATCTTGTGGGCGAGATCCGACGGCAGCGCCTCGCCGCCGACCAGGCTGCGAAGCCCCTCCAGCCCTTCGGCATGATCGGCCAGCAGCGCCCGCCACAGAGACGGCGTTGCCTGCATGATGGTAACGCCATGGTTGCGGATCAGACCGCTCAGGACCGCCGGGTCACGCACTTCCGAGCGCAGCGCGATCACGGTCTGAGCGCCGGCCAAGAGCGGCAGATATAGCTCAAGTGCTGCAATATCGAAGGAGATCGTCGTTACCGCCAGCAGTCGATCGTCCGCATCCAGCTTCAGCAGGTCCTGCATCGACAGCAGGAAGTTCATCAGCGCCTTATGTGGAATTTCCACACCCTTCGGCCGGCCGGTCGAACCCGAGGTGAAGATGATATAGGCGGTATCGGTCAAGGCCGGACCCTGCGGCAATGCAGAACCCTCACGCTGCAACGGCCCGTCGAGGAAGATCAGGTTAGCGATCCCATCAGGCAGATTGCCGGACACGTCTTGCGTTGTGATTACGGCCGCCGGGCACGCGTCTTCCAGGATCATCGCCACGCGCTGGGCGGGATCGGCCGGATCGAGCGGCAGATAGGCCGCACCCGACTTCAGCACTGCCAGCAGCGCCACCACCATGTTTTCCGAGCGCGGCACGGCCACGGCTACCAAGGCACCGGGCCGCACGCCCTTTTCGACGAGATAGCCGGCCAAATGGTCGGAAGCGGTATCGAGTTCGCCGTAGGTCATCTTGCGACCACCGAAGGACAGCGCCACGGCATCCGGCGTGCGGGCGGCCTGGAGGCGGAAGAGTTCCGGCCAGGTCTTTTCCGGCAGCTTATGGGCGGTGTCGTTCCAGTCGATCAATATTTCCTGGCGCTCCCAGTCCGATAGCAGACTGATGTCGCTGAGCGGCCGCGACGGATCGGCAAGAACGGCTTCCAGCAGGCGGGTAAAGCGGGCTTCGTGATCGGCCAGTTCCTCCAGCGTATAGAGCGCCGGATTGGCATCGAAATCGATGCGCATGTCACCATCGTTGCCACGGTCATAGGCGAAGATGGTAAAGTCGCCCATCGTGCCGTTCGACAGATTATGCGCGGTGGTCGGGTGCCCCGCAAATCGCAGGTCGTAATCGAAAGGCTCGATATTGACGCTTAAAAGCGCGATCTGTTCATCCTGGCGCACCATGCGGAGATCGCGGCGCATGTCCTCATAGCGGTAGCGCTGATAGCGCAGCGCCCGGCTCATCTGCTGCGCCACCTGCTTGGACACGTCCGCCCAAGACACGCCAGGCGTCATTGGAAAGCGCAGCGGCACGGCATTGGCCGTCATCCCCGGCACCCGGCGCATCGCTTGGCTGATACGGGCAGTCACCATGGTAATCATGGTGAATTCCTCAACATTGGTCGCCTTGGCATAATAGGCACCGACCAGCGCAATCATCGCCTGCGGAACGGAGGCGCCGAAAGCACGGCTGGTCTCGGCAAGCGCCTTGACGGTCTTGCGGTCGAGCACCGTCGTATGGCGCAGCAATCCGCCCGAGGGCTCGCCCTTCTTCTTCATCAGCGTCACCGGCTCGGGCAGAGCCTTCAGTTGCTCGGTCCAATAGGCGCGGTCGCGCTCGAAATGCTGGGAGCTGCGATAGGCGCGCTCCATTTCCAGCAGTTCCTGCGGCGAGCCGCAATCATAAGGTTCCGGCTGGCGGCCTTCGTTGAGCGCGTCATAGATATCGACCATGCGCCGCGCCAGAAGCCCACCGGAAAAACCATCCATGATCAAGTGATGCGCCCAGTGATACCAGACCCATTCCGCCTCGGCGAGCTTAAGCAGCGACGAGCCCCAGAGATTATCGTTGGCAAGGTCGATCGGCTTGCACAGCTGCTTGCGCATCCAGGCATCGGCGCTGGCGGCTGGATCTTCCGTTCCACTGAAGTCGATCACTTCAAACACGCCGCAATAGGCAGCCATCACCACCTGATGCGGCTGGCCGTCGACTTCCTTGATACGTGAGCGCGTTACGGCGAAATCGTCGGAGAGGCGGCGCAGTGCCTGACAAAACAGGCCGGGGTGAATAGGACCATGAATTTCAATGGATTCGGCCAGCACGAAGCTAAAATCCGGCGGTACAACCTTCTGCTTGACCCACAAACCCGCCTGAGCAAGGGAAACCGGAAAGACCTGTTCATGTCTGCCTACGAAAGACATTGAAAATACCTCGCTGAAAATCGGCCGAAACCCGAAAACAATTAAAAGCAAAAGAAGATAAAAGCGGCGAGCAAGTAAAACGGCAATCCGTTACCTCAAAAATCCGCCATATTGGAATGTGTGCAGATATACCCGGTAAAAACCATCCAAAATTCTTAAAAAACCACAATAGCCCCGAGAGAAAGATCACGGGTAAAACTTAATTTCATTTGAAACAGTGGCCTATTAGGCCGAAGAGCAACTAAAAAAACCTGCGGATTGAAATGCGGAAACTCAAACTTCTGATAATGATGAAAACAGCACTGACCTGATTTGTAAAGTGACTGTGGCGCGATAACCCGTAAAAATCAATGAAAGCGGCGGCCAATAGATAATGCGCTTAATGCTGAATTAATCGACCCCAGGTGGTAGGCGCATGCCGTTCACCGGAATGATTTCGACCTTCGTCTAACTCAAGTATATACAATGAAAATGAACCAATTTTGACACCGGCGCTGCACGTCAAACTGACCCGGAACGGGAAAACTGCGGCTCGGCAACAAAAACGAAATCAACTTAAAGTGGCAAAACAAAAACACATGCGCTTTGCATGAATGAATAGTATCATGAACTTGCTGTTAGACCGATACCGGTATCGATGATTTTATCGTTTCGAAATGTCGGCAACAATAACGCGAGAGGTTACCTCGCACATCACACCTAGCAGCATTCAAAATGGACGGATGCGCAACCCTGAGCCGCAAAATCAGTCCGACCACTTTGCGAAAACCATTGCCACACCAGCGGCATCATCGAATGTAGCGTCACTTGCGGCAACAGACCGACAAAGCAGGACATAAAGGTCAGCCGCTTGAAGTAGAAGCAAGAGCCTTGCCCCGCCCTGCGCTTGTCTGCAGGAAAGACCGCAAACCGGTCATGCCTGTTTGAACATTTAAAGTGACCGAGGGCGTCAAACACACATTTGCGGGTGCTGACCCCTTATCGCGACACAAGCACGACAGGCACGTTAGAAAAAACGCCCCGGTCGTTGGACCGGGGCGCGACAGTGAAATCAGGCAGCTTCCGACTTTGCGGTCGGCACTTCGGCGATGGTCTTCAGGACCTGCGAAGCGATCTGGTAAGGGCAGCCCTGGGAGTTCGGGCGACGGTCTTCCAGGTAGCCGCGGTAGCCGTTGTTCACGAAGGAATGCGGCACGCGGATCGAAGCGCCGCGGTCGGCAACGCCGTAGGAGAACTTGTTCCACGGAGCGGTTTCGTGCTTGCCGGTCAGACGCAGATGGTTGTCCGGGCCGTAAACGTCGATATGCTCTTTCCAGTTCTTGGCGAAAGCAGCCATGAGGGCTTCGAAATAGTCCTTGCCGCCCACTTCGCGCATGAACTTGGTCGAGAAGTTGCAGTGCATGCCCGAGCCGTTCCAGTCGGTATCGCCGAGCGGCTTGCAATGGAATTCGACGTCGACAGCGTATTTTTCGCACAGACGCAGCAGCAGGTAGCGAGCGAGCCAGATTTCGTCAGCGGCCTTCTTGGAGCCCTTGCCGAAAACCTGGAATTCCCACTGGCCCTTGGCCACTTCGGCATTGATGCCTTCGTGGTTGATGCCGGCAGCCAGGCAAAGGTCGAGGTGCTCTTCGACGATTTCGCGAGCGATGTCGCCGACGTTCTTGTAGCCGACGCCGGTGTAGTAAGGACCCTGCGGAGCGGGGTAGCCATGTTCCGGGAAGCCGAGCGGACGGCCGTCCTGATAGAGGAAGTATTCCTGCTCGAAGCCGAACCAGGTGCCTTCGTCATCCAGAATGGTGGCGCGGCTGTTGGAAGAGTGCGGGGTAACGCCATCGGGCATCATCACTTCGCACATGACCAGCGCGCCGTTGGTGCGGGCGGGATCGGGGTAAACCGCAACCGGCTTCAGAACGCAGTCCGAGCTATGACCTTCGGCCTGCTGCGTGGAGCTGCCGTCGAAGCCCCAGAGCGGGAGCTGTTCGAGGGTCGGGAATTCCGCGAATTCCTTGATCTGCGTCTTGCCGCGAAGGTTCGGGACCGGCGTGTAGCCGTCCAACCAGATATACTCGAGCTTGTACTTGGTCATTGTCGATCTCTCATAAGTCCAGCGCCCTGCATCGGGCGCACCCTGGGATGAATCTCCGGCAGTCCGGGAGTCGGCTTTTATGAAGCATGAACCGTGCCAGATACGCGATCATCCCGACCAGACAATCCAAAAATTTGCACGAACATAAGGAACAACTGAATAGCCACGGGATTTTTAACGGTTTTACGACACAATCGGGCCAGCCTAGCCAGCGCAAAGTGATGCAAGTGCAAAACAAAGCCGCATCGACGCTCGGAGTTTAGCCGCAGCAGAAGTGCAATGCAGCATAAATTGATTTATTTTTGGGCAATTTGCACTTTCTATGTGCAATTTTTCCGAAAAAGTGCTAGGAGATTCATCCGGGCGGAGGAGCTCGAGGAACAACGGAAGGCATTGCGATGACAACGAGCCTTGGTCGGGAATCGGCAACAATCTACGAATTCCCAGTGCGCAACCCGCAGCGACTGCGGGAAATGCGCGAACGCACTCTCAAAAAGCCCATCATCCTGGAAAGCGGCGCCGCCAGCTGGTACCACGAAGAAGCGATCCGTGAGGCCGAAGAGGCGCGCAAGCAGTGATATAGGCCGTCCGGCCCAGCAGCCTGCTGGGCCTCATTGGCTCGGAACGCGACCGTTTGTTCAAAGCGGCGTCTTCCGGCGGTCAGCCCTCGGCGGGAAGCATAGCCTCGAGCCGCAGCCGCGCAATCTTTTCGACCTGCATGCAGGCGGTGGAGAACTCGGCATCCTGACTGTTGGCGATGCGCGTCTCGAAGGCAGAGAGAATATCGTCCTTCGTCAGCCCCTTCACCGCGATGATAAAGGGAAACCCGAATTTCTCGGTATAATTGGTGTTGAGCTCGGTGAAGCGAAGGTGCTCCGCTTCCGACAGCCGATCGAGCCCGGCTCCGGCCTGCTCATTGCGGCTCTCCTCCGTCAGCTCCCCCGCGATTGCCAGCTTGCCCGCGAGATCGGGATGCGCGCGCAATACGCCCAGCCGTTCCGCGACGCTGGCGGTGCGAAAAATCGCGCTCATACCATCGTGAACGCTATCAGCGGTCAAAGGCTCGTCAATCAGTCCGGCATCGAAGGCCCGCTCGGCGATGAAGGGCGAATGCTCGAAAATCCCACCAAATTGCGCAATGAAGTCCTGACGTTGCATTGATGCCCCCTCTTTGAATGTATCCCCGGCATCCGTCGGCAATGTCTGCACAGCCGCTCTCGGACGCGAGCCGACGCCGCAGGTTTTTGTTATCGCGCGGTATCGTTTGACAGCGCTTTTCCTGCTTCGCCATGATGGCATCCAATACGTCCTTGGTGGGAAAAGGCAAGGCCGGCCTTAGAGCTCCGATCCGGCAGGCGATTGGGACTGAAATTCCAGCTCGAATATGTAGACCGTGTGTTGAACATCGCGCCCGCACACCTATCTATGATGCGGGCGTACCGCAGCCGCGGCTTTCTTCGCCCTTTCCGAGATTCCCGAACACATAAGGAGCGCCGCATGCCAATCGCAAGAGGTTATGCCGCAACCGACGCCAGCAAGCCGCTGGAGCCCTTCACCTTCGAACGTCGTGAGCCAAACGACGACGACGTCGTGATTTCGATCAAGTATTGTGGCGTCTGCCATTCCGACATTCACCAGGCCCGCAATGAGTGGGGCATGTCTGCCTATCCGATGGTGCCCGGCCATGAAATTGCCGGCGTGGTCACCGCTGTCGGCTCCAAGGTCAGCAAGTTTAAGGTTGGCGACCATGTCGGCGTCGGCTGCTTCGTCGATTCCTGCGCCCATTGCGCCGCACGCGATCCTGACATCGAGCAGTATCTGCCCGGTCTGGTCCAGACCTATAACAGCGTCGAACGCGACGGAAAGACACCAACCCAGGGCGGCTATTCTGACAGCATCGTCGTCAAGGAAGGCTATGTCCTGTCGATCCCGGACAACCTGCCGCTCGACAAGGCAGCCCCCCTGCTCTGCGCCGGCATCACGCTCTATTCGCCGCTGGCACACTGGAAGGCCGGCCCCGGCAAGAAGGTCGCCATCGTCGGCATGGGCGGCCTCGGCCACATGGGTGTAAAGATCGGCGCAGCCATGGGTGCGGAAATCACCGTGCTCAGCCAGACCCTGTCGAAGAAGGAAGACGGCCTGCGTCTCGGCGCCAGCCATTACTATGCCACCAGCGATGCCGAGACCTTCAAGACGCTGGCCGGCAGCTTCGACCTGATCATCTGCACCGTCAGCGCCGATATCGATTGGAACGCCTATCTCAACCTCTTGAAGGTCGACGGCACCATGGTTCTGCTCGGCGTGCCGGAAAAGCCGGTTCCCGTGCATGCCTTCTCGGTCATTCCCGCACGCCGCAGCCTCGCAGGCTCGATGATCGGCTCGATCAAGGAAACCCAGGAAATGCTGGATTTCTGCGGCAAGCACGACATTACGTCCGATATCGAAATCATCGACATCAAGGACATCAACGCTGCTTACGAGCGCGTGCTGAAGAGCGACGTGCGTTATCGCTTCGTCATCGACATGGCAACGCTTGCCGCCTGATCGACATGGAGGGGGATGCTTTGCATCTCCCTATCCCTGCTTGATCAACGGCATAGAGCCAACAAAAAAATCCCCCGGAACCGACCGGGGGATTTTCTTTTCTGGAGTTTGAGGCGCTGGAGATCAGCGTGCGGCGCGCAATTGCAGGCGCGAGACGCCAGCGGCAACATTGAGGCCTGTGCCGGTTTCGGCACTGAGCGGCTGCAAGCCGAAATTCTTGTTGCTACCGCCGACCAGCGCATTCCCACCCAGACCTACGCCGACTGAAGCGCGGGCGGAAGCGCCGACATAGGTCCCCGCCAATGCGCCCTGACCGGTGGTCGTCGGACGAACATTATAGACTATCCAGCGAATGTAGCTTTTGCCGGTGACGCCGACATCCAGGCCCAGCTTGCCAATCGAGCCGGTATAGCGCTCGACCTTGCCAGTGCGCTGTTTGAAATCGCAGGTGACGCTGCGGCTGGAGCCGATCAACATGCCAACCCCGCCAGCCACTTCGCAAGACAGCGTACCCAGCCGTTCTTTCGGCTGCGTCGCCGTCATCTGCGATGCGGGATGCCGAGTAGCGTGACGTGTGTTGGCGGCTTCCGCGGCCGGCGCAATTGCCATGGCGAGGGTCGCAATAGCGACAGAAGCAAAAATCGTTTTCATCAAACATTCCTTTTCGATGGCCCGCTTGTCTGGGGGCTGCGCCGCGACCGGCTTTAACCGACAGAGCGCAGAGCCTTGCCCATCAAGCGATCGACAGCCGTTGATGCGGCTGTCGATGACGATAGAGACCTGCATTTCAGGCGAGCGTGCGGCGCGGTTTCAAAGTTGATCACCGCGCATCGCTTCTGCGCCTTTTTGCGGCCTGTTTACTTCACGGCGTCTTTCGCCTTGCCGACAGTAGACTGAACCTTGCCGGCAGCCTTATCCATCTTGCCTTCAGCTTCCATTTTCTTGGAGCCGGTTACCTTGCCAGCGGCTTCCTTGACGTTGCCCTTGACTTCCTTAGCTGCACCTTCAACGCGATTCTTATCCATAATCTTCATCCTATCTTCGTGAGGGAAGACCGTTGTTGGTTTTCCGTAGCTTAAACGCCCCGACACGAAAATGGTTCGCCGGTCATGACGGAAAAACGCTGCCGACGATGTAAAGTGGTGCAGATGTTATGAGGACACGCAACTTTAGCGGCAATTAATTAGGGGTACGGTTTTTTAGATTGTGCCCGTATTATGAAATAACTTTTTAAGCTTCGGATCTTAAAGTGACGTCGACTGGATAAGACGAGAACTACCCGATGATATCACCGCCACGAGCAGCCCTGAATTTCAAACCATGTATGGTGATCTTCAGCTGCGTTGTCCTGTTTCTTTCTCTGGCGGTCTGGTTCGAACTCTCCAGCTGGAATGCCCAGCTGTCGCGGACCAATTCTTATATGACGCAGACGGCGCGGGCGATCGCCCAGCATACCGACGATGTGATCGAAGTGGCGAAACAGCCGCTGGCCGGCGTCACCTTCCAGATCAGCGACAAAAACAAGACTGTCCTTCATAGCCTCGAGCTAATCCATGTCATGCGCGATATGGTCAAGCGGTCGCCTTATCTGCGCAGCCTTGCCTATATCGGTGCGGATGGACGCCTGATCGAATCAACGGTCGACAGCTTTGCAGGCGGTCTCGACCTCTCGGGGCAAGCCTATTTCACCCGGCATCGCAATGACATCAGTCTGGAGCCGCTGATCGATGGTCCCTACAAGGGGCTGTTGTCAGAGCAGTGGTTCATCACGCTGTCGCAACGGCTCAACAATGACCAGGGGCAATTTGCCGGCGTCGTCGTCGCTACCGTCGATATCAAGCACTTCGTCAATTTCTTCAATAGCTTCGACACTTTCGACGGTGGCACTTTCGCCATGATCGACGCGACCGGGCGGCTATTGATCCGTACGCCGATGAACGAATCTGCGATGGGCAAGAGCCTTGCCGATACGCCCCTCTATCGCGACGCGCTGTTGGTCAGCAACAGCGGCAATTTCAACTATGTTTCGCCCTTCGACAACATCCGCAAGGCATCGGGCTACTTCAAGAGCAGCAAGACCGGCATAACTGCACTGGTGGCCATTCCAAAGCAGGCGGTCCTGCGCCATTGGATCCGCCTGGCGCAAACCCGCTGGCTCTGTTCGCTGATCGCGCTGGCGGCTTCCGTTGGCCTGGCAATCTATTTGAGCCGTCAGTCGGAGCTCAGACGGCGCGACGAGCGGATTATCGCCGCGCGCGAGGCGGAATTTCAGGTCATTGCCAATGCCTCATCCGACCTGATCGAAAAGCTCGATGATCACGGCATCCGCCAATATGTCTCGGCAGCCTCGCGCTCGGTTTTGGGCATCGAACCGGAAAAACTGGTCGGTCAAAGCATTCTCGAAAGCTACGATGCCGATGCTCGGCAATACTGGATCGAGGCGCTCGCCAACATCACCGCCGGCTCTTCGGTCGAAAGGCTGATCGTCCGCCGGCAAAAAGAGTCCGGCGAGTTGGCTTGGCTGGAGACAGTCGTCACACGGGTGCGTAGTTTCTCCGCCGGCAGCGGCATGGTGGCCGTCACCCGCGACGTGACCAGCCAGAAGCGGGTACAGGAAGAATTGGACCGCCTTGCCAATACCGACGAGCTGACACAGCTCTCCAACAAGCGTCACTTCACCGGCCAGCTGAAACGTCTCGCCAGCGAGGCCCGGATGGTGGGCACGCCGCTGTCGCTGCTGGTGCTCGATGTCGACCGGTTCAAGCTGTTCAACGATACCTATGGCCATCTTCCCGGCGACACCTGTCTTCAGGCAATCTCCGCCGAAATACAGCACACCATCCGCCAGGGCGTGGATCTTGCCGCACGTTATGGCGGCGAAGAGATTGCCGTGCTGCTGCCAGGCATGACAGAAACCGAGGCCTGGGCCATGGCCGACCTCATCCGCCACCGCATCGCCCTGCTCGGGATCGTCCATCAGAAAAACCAGCCCTGGGGCCATGTCACCGTCAGCATCGGCGTTGCCAGCCTCTGCCACGACAACGATCCCTCCGACGATGCCCTGTTCGTCAAGGCCGACCAGGCGCTCTATCTGGCGAAGAATACTGGGCGCAACAAGGTGGTCGGATCTGCTGATGTCAGCGACCAGCAGACCGCCGCTGCGGCTTAAAAAGCAATTTGCAGCGAAGCGGCCGGACACGGCAATAGGTTACCACCGACTGCGGTCATCTGACTGACGAATGCTACCACGCCGGCTTATGGTTGGCGTGCCAGTGACGGGCGATCTCGAGCCGGGTCGGCGTCCAGACCTTGTCATGGGAGAGCACATAGTCGAGGAAGCGCCTGAGCGCCGCAGCACGACCCGGCCGTCCGACCAACCGGCAATGCAGACCGACGGACATCATCTTCGGCGCGCCCTCGATACCTTCCTGATAAAGCGTGTCGAACGCATCCTTCAGATAGGTGAAGAATTGGTCGCCGGAATTGAAGCCCTGCGGCGTGGCAAAGCGCATATCGTTGGTTTCAAGCGTGTAGGGAATGATCAGGAACGGCTTGCCGTTTTGGTCGGGCACCCAGAAGGGCAGATCGTCGGAATAATTGTCGGAGGAATAGAGAAAGCCGCCCTCCTCCATGACAAGCCGCAGCGTATTGTCAGAGGGCTTGCCCTGATACATGCCATAAGGCCGTTCGCCTGCCACCTCGGTATGCAGCCGCACGGCTTCCAGAATATGCTGGCGCTCGACCTCCTCGGAGAAATCCTTGTATTCCAGCCAACGATAGCCGTGGCTGGCGATTTCCCAGCCTGCCTCGTTCATCGCCGCCACCGCCTCCGGGTTGCGTGCCATGGCCAGCGTCACGCCATAGACCGTGACCGGCACGTTCAGCCCGGTAAACATCCGGTGCAGCCGCCAGAAGCCGGCACGCGAGCCATATTCGTAGATCGATTCCATATTGAGATTGCGCTGGCCGGGCCAGGGCGCGGCACCGACGATCTCCGACAGCAGGTTTTCGGATGCCTGATCGCCATCGAGAATACAGCTTTCGCCGCCCTCCTCGTAATTGATCACGAACTGCACCGCCACCCGTGCACCGCCCGGCCAGCGAGGATCGGGCGCATGCCGACCGTAGCCGATGAGATCGCGGGGATAGGATTTATCGGTCATGCAAATCACCCTCTGCTTTTTTGGCAACGGTAGGCCCGTGCCTAGCGCTTGTCGAGAGGATGTTGCGCTGCAATTTCAGGGAAGAAAGCGTGACGCACTGGCGAAACAACCGGCGGCGGCAATGGCGATGCCTGACGCGATCCGCTCAAGCGATCTTGCGCGCCGATACCCGCCCCATCGGATGCAGCGAATGCACGACCAGCGGCGCCCCCGGCTCCCGCTCGACGAACAGCGCCAGATTTGAAAACACCACCGACCCCTGCAGCACCGGCGCGAAATAGGTGGCGGCGGCCTGGTGAATCCGATCACGCTGGCTCATGGCGACCGGCCCGGTCAGCGGCATGTAGAACCGATATTCGTCCAGCACGTGCGGATCGCCCCAGCGGTAGAGGTTGGCAAATTGCGGCGCGCTCAATCGCTCAGGCGCCATGCGCTCGATCTCCGCATCGCTGAGCGGTGCGCGGAACCGGTCGAAATTCTGCACGACCAGGGAGGCGACCCGTTCGAGCTGGTTCGACGGCTGGGCGAGCGTCAGTGCGCAGAAGTCGCCAAGCCGCGCAACTTCCAGGCCAGACAGAGTGAAAGGCTCGACGATGCCGGCAAAATGCATCAGCTCGCGCAGCAGCTGCGCCTCGCTCGCCTCTTCATGCAGGGCAAAGGGCGCCTTCAGGCAGGCATGAAAACCGCTGCGCCGGGGCAGCGCGGTATGAAAAGCGAGGTCGTGCAGGCCAAACCCAGGCAGAGCAGGATGTTCCACCGGTTCGCCGGAATAAACATTGCGTCCCAGCCAGCTTGCGGCCGCGAGCGACAAAGGATCACGCGCAGAAGGTGTATAGCAGATCGAATATCGCATGCGAGTGGCCTCCGGCAGCGACGGGCATCTCACGGACGCACCAGGAACGCTGCAAATATTTGTATTTTTTATACAATTTTCAATTCACGGCATGCTTGACCGGTGTTGCCCGGCCCTGGCGGAACAGAATCACTCCCATTCGGTATTCCGCATGGGCTGTCAGATAGGCGATTTGCATGACACTATGACGAAAGATAGCAGTGCTGAATTCACTTTAGACGGGAAATCACAGCGGCTTGATCGAAGTCGGGCATGTCGGCAGCATGTCGCAATCCGTCCGAAAGACTGTTTTATTCGCGACGATAGCGCGTGAAGCCCTGGGGTAGAGCACGGTTCAGGCCGGGTTCTGCGGTCTCGAGGCGACCTGCAGATGATGGGCGAAGGTGAAACCCGGCGGCAAAACCGGCTCTTCGCCAAAGATCGGCCGCAGTGCCTGGCGGGCCAGGCTATGGGCAAGGCCGAAGCTGATCTTGAAGCCGCCGGTGAGCGCGATCAGCCTGGGGTGATCGGGATGGGCGCCAACCATCGGATCGCGGTCGATCGCCTTCGGCCGCAGCCCCGCCCAGCGCTCCACCACCGGCGCCTCAGCCAGAGACGGCACCAGCCGGCGGGCCTTGGCGATCAGGGTTTCCAATTGCTCGTCCGTGGACGAGGGCTCCGTCCAGCGATTTTCGCTGGTGCTGCCGATGGCCACATGCCCGCCCTCATGCGGCACGGCATAGACGCCATCGAGATAGATCAGCGGCAAATCGGGATCGATATCGGCCTTCAGAAGCGCCGCCTGCCCCTTCACGGCCATACCAAGGGGCTGGGCATCGTCCGGGCTGAACCGGTTAAGCAGCGGAAAACTCCCTACCCCGGCCGTGATGATGGCATGGCCAAAGCTGATCGTCCGACCATCCGCCAGTTCTGCCAGTTGCCGATCAGGATCGACGGCCTTTACCGCAGCACCTTCAATGATCCGGCAGCGCGACGACGCAGACAGTCCCACCTTCAGCGCCGCCGTGAGCCCGCGCGGCGACACCCGCGCAGCCAGCGTGTCATGCACCAGGCCGGCACCGGTCACCGCCGCATCCGGCCAGCCGTCGCCGGCCGGCGAGCGGTCGATGACACCCCAGGCAAATTGCCGATCGCCGGCCCGCCAGGCGGTGACGGCGTCCTTTTGATGGCGCTCGGCGATCACCCGAAGATGCGGCTTGGGTAGTGGAATGAGCCGACCGGACCGACGGTAGCCAACGGCAATTCCGGTCTCTTCTTCCAGCAGGCGCGCTTCATCCTCCAGCGCCAGCAGCGCTTCGAACTGGAACTGCTTCTTGGTGTCCCATTTATCCGGCATATAAGGCATCAGCGCCCCGAGCAGCCCGCCGCTTGCACCGCTGGCGAGGGTAGCGCCATCGACCAGAGCCACATCAAGTCCGGCTTGAACCGCAAACCGCGCCGCCCAGAGGCCCATAATGCCTCCACCGACGATGAGAACATCGGGCCGCAGTTGACCGGAGACCGAAGCCGTCCTATCGCCTGTTTCCATGACCCAATCTCCATTCTCAACCGATCCGATGCCAGACGATAGCGGGCCGCAAGCCGAGATAAGGCAAGAGGGGCCGCTGACCTGGCAGGACGGCGATATGCCCTATTCCACCGCCTTTGGCGATCATTTTTACTGCCAGACCGATGGCCGGCTGGAATGCGGCCATGTGTTTCTTGCCGGCAATCACCTGCCGGAACGCTGGAGCGAGCGCAAGGCGCAAGCCGGATCCGATGCCGCCACATTTCGCATTGGCGAACTCGGCTTTGGCACCGGGCTGAACGCCATGGAGACCTGGCGGCAATGGCAGGAGACACGGCCGACTGATGGCCACCTTACCTTCGTATCCTTCGAGCTTTATCCGATGCGCGGAGAAGATATCGACCGGGCGCTGTCGCGCTGGCCGCAGATCGACCGGGAGCGGCAGGGTCTGCTGTCGCTCTGGCCGGAGACCCCGCAAGGCCGTGTCGAACTCGACCTCGACGCCCAGACCCGGCTGATCGTCGTCTGCGGTGACGCGCTGACCTCGCTTACGGATTGGGCAGAGCCATTCGATGCCTGGTATCTCGACGGCTTTGCCCCTGCCCGCAACAGCGCCATGTGGTCGCTGGAGCTGATGACCCGGCTCTATGAACTGACCGCGCCGGGCGGCCGCTTCGCCACCTACGCCGCCGCCGGCTTCGTGCGCCGTAATCTCAAGGCGGCAGGCTTCGACATTGAGCGCCGTCCAGGCTTCGCTGGCAAGCGAGAAATGCTGTGTGGAGCAAGGGTGGAAGGTTGAGGGGGAACCTGTGGTGCTGCGTCAAGCAGTGGTCCCTGACAGCTTGACCATCACTCTGGATTAATGTGGAGAGTATTCACATCGATTACGCCTGAGCACCGACACTAAGGCAACCGCCATGCTGCGACCGTTTATACCGTCCCAAAATCATAAGCGTTCGAGGCAATTCTAAGAGGCGATTTGGGCCCGAACTGATCAGCCCAGACCTCACAAAGCCGTCTGCCAAAAGTTTTCGGCTTCAAAAACGTCCTCATCCCCGTTTGGGTCGACATCAAGCTCCACCACAGCGGAAATGCCGGCGCCGAGCCAGTAGCCGATGCAGTCGCGCAACCGGTCGGGGCTGACGGTTTCGAGCACGAGATCGTCGAGGCCGGCCTTGTGGCAGGCGGCCTTGTCATAGGTGGACAGGTCCGTGGCAAGGCCGATCAGCACCGTCGGCGTGTCCTGTCCGTGCCGCTCCTGCCGGCCGGTCGCGCGGTCCAACTCTTCCTCGGCGCGCATCTGGCGCACGACATCGAGCGCCCGTTCGCGATCCGTCACCAGATCGATCAGCATGATGGCCGGGCGTTGCAGGCGCCAAAGCGCAAGCGCCTCATGCTCCTCGGAGAGATAAGCATGGCCGATCTCGATGGACTGAAGAGCTCGCTGGAAGAAATCGCGCACTGCTCCACCGGAGGCCAGAATCAGCAGATCTGTCCGATCGCCCGCAAAAGACGCAGGGCGCGGCGGCAAATCATGGACAAGGGACGCTGGTGGTGCTGGGGAGTGAGGCCAAGATGGCGATGGCCCGGCGGCAACCTGATGGAGCAGGTCGCCGAGATCATCCCGACCGCTCCCCGGCTGGGCCAGTGTCTCCGAAGATCCCGCTTCGCGTCGTGCCGTGCGCAGAACATCAATCACGGCATTGCGCAGCAGATTTTCGCCGACCGGCTTGGCCAGTTGCACCTGCACATCAATCCCCTCGGCCGTACCGCTGGGATTTAAGGGAGCTTCGGTCGCCAGAAGAATGATCGCCAATCGTTCAAAGCGTGAATCGTTGCGAAGCTTTCGCACCAGATCCAGCCCCCCGTCACTGCGCCGGCAGCCATCGACCAGCAGCAGTTCAATGGGGCTACCCTGGCTTTCCGCCTGTTCCAGAACCGCCAGCGCCAAAGCGGGATCATCGACCGCGACGCCATCAAACCCCCAGCGAAACAGCTGATCGTTGAGAATGCCGCAGCCGATCGGACTGCTCTCGAAAGCCAGAACCCGCGCCCCGCGCAAATGGAACCCGGCCAGGCTCGGCACTTTCTCGGCCCCGAGCGTGAAAGGCAGAGTGATCGTCACCGCCACGCCATGGCCCGGTTTGTTGTCCACCTCCAGCGTGCCGCCGAACAGATCGACCAAACCATAGGCGATCGACAGTCCGACGCCAGAACCATAGCGGTAATGCGACACTCCCACATGAGTTGGAAAGCGTGAAAAGGCAAGATCGCGTTGCTCTGCGGTAATACCGGAGCCGGTATCCTCGATGCGCAGCACCAGCCAGACGCGATCAGCCCCGGCCTTGGCATTGCTGGTTTCGTCATCCGAGGCAGGCCGGGGCATCTCGCTTTCGGACGGAATGGGACGAGACTCGTGGCGCATGCCGATATCGATCAGCACATGTCCCCGGTCCGTCGCCCTGATCGCCTCGCCCAGCAGATTGGTAAGAATTTGCCGGAGCCGCCCGGCATCGCCCGACAGCATATGGGTCAACTGTCCCTGGCCGCTTACCAGAAGTTCCAGATCCTTCTCCGTGGCGCGGCCGGCCATAAGCGTCACGACATCTTCCACCGCTGCCAGCGGATCGAACGGCGCAGAGCGTAATGTCAGACTGCCGTCATCGATCTTGGAGAAGTCGAGAATGTCGTTGATGACAGTCAGCAGCGACCGGCCAGACTTGACGATCACATCGACGAAGGTCTTTTGCCGCGCGTCAAGCTGCGAGGCGAGCAGCAGCTCGGCCATACCAAGCACACCGTTCATCGGCGTACGGATCTCGTGGCTCATGCTGGCGAGGAAACGCGACTTGGCCTTGTCGGCGGCCTCGGCTTGAACGGCCAGCGTCGTCAGCTCCGCCTCCCGCCGCTTCGCCTCGCTGACATCGCCGATCACGAACAGCCACCGATCCTCCGCGCTGGCAATGATGTCGATGCTGCGCCAAGCGCCATCGCGCCGCTGCACCACCGCTGTGGCAGAGCCATTCTGCCTGACCCCGGATTTCATCCGCTCGAAGAAGCGCTCGGAATCATCACCGAAATCGCCGCGCTTGGCGCAATAGTCCGCCAATTCCCGCCAATCCGCGCCGCCCACGACAAGCTGCGGCGACAGGTCCAGAATTTCGGCAAGCTTGTCGTTTCGGTAGAGAATACGGTCGCGCTGGATGACGCAGAGCCCCTGCGCCATGACCTGGGTCGCCTCTTCCAGCAGCTTACCCACATCCTGCAGCCGGGCGCGCGCCTCATCGATTTCGCGTTCGCGCAGCCGTTGCTCGGTATCGTCGGAAAAGGTCAGCATCGTCTGGCCATCATCGAGCGGCGACGCCGTAATGGCGATATGCCGACCATCGGCCAACACTACCTCGATCCGACTGACGTTGTTGAGATCGCGCAATTGCTGACTGTAGGCGGCAATCCGGCTTTCAAGACCAGCCTCCTCTTCGCTGGCCGTCAGCGGCCAACCCTCGGCATGGGCGTGCCTGAGATAGTCGGCAAAGGGCGTTCCAGTCAGAGGCTTTTCCTCGGGCCAGTTGGCCATGTTGCGCGCCATCGGGTTGGAAAAGGTCAACACCTGGTCGGCTCCGACAATCATGACCCCGACAGGCATGGTGCGCAGGATCGCCTCAATATCGTCATAGAGCTTTTCAGCCTGGGCCTTGGCTTCGCGCATATTGGCTTCGCCGATCTTCAGCAGCGACACATCCGCCAGCGTTCCAACGATATAGTGGGCGCCATCCGTCGCCTCGATCCGCTTCAGGCTGGTCAAAAGCGGCACGGTACTACCGTTGGGCATCACGATCAGCTGCTCACGCTCGGTCGTGCAGCCGGTCTCCAGCACCTCGAGATTTTCCGCACGCAGCATTTCGGCCTCGGCCGGAAACATCTCGTCCTCGCGCAGACCGTAGAAACGCGTGCGGTCACCACCGAGCATCTGCTCGTAAGCCGCATTGGCAAACACCAGCCGGCGTTCGCTGTCGCGCAGAAATACCGGCTCCGGCACATTTTCGAGCGCGGCGCGATAAAGGCTGCTTTCGCGCTCATAGGTCTGAGCTTCCGTGATATCGCTGTAGAGCAGCAGGCTCTGGCCATTGTCCAGCCGGCGGGCGGTGACTGAAATCACGCGTCCGCTTGCCAGATTGAACTGCCGAGGGCACCCTTCGTCAATGAGACTGCAGAGAAAGTCTGGTGCCTCACCGGCATCATTCTCCTCGGGCGCCTTACCGATCTGACCGTCCAGGTAAGACCCAAGTAGCGCCCGGAACGGCATGCCCACCGAAATCTCGAGGCTTAGCCCATCGAGGATCTCGGTAAAATTCCTGTTGAAATAGACGATATGCTCGTCCGCATCGAGCAGCAGCACGCCAAGCGGAAGGAGGTCGAGAAGCATGGCATGATCCGCACCCGGAGCGAACAGCGCGGCACCTGCCGCAGATGATCCGGCAACGGACGCGGCTGCGGATGCGGTCTGTGGCGCGGACGCTTCTGCATCGCGCCGCCAGCCTCGGCTCTTGATCCGCCCGGGACGTTCGCGAAACACACCGAAGATATAAGGCATCTCGTCTTCGGTGACGAAACGCTCGATCTGCACCCGGCAATGGCGCCGGCCACTACGATCGAAGCACAGCGCCAGATGCTCTTCGGCAAAGACCAGCGCCCGACGCTCGACATCTTCCCACGCAAGGTCTTCAGGCCGGTCGGTCAAAGCGCCTGCCCTCTGCCCGATGACCTCTTCAGGTGTAACACCGAAAAAAGCGGCAAAGCCATCGTTGACGGCGACGAAACGCAACTCGCTATCCTTGATGAAAGCAGGCACATCGAGGCCGGCGATCTTCTCGCATGCAATCTTGAGCAATCCGCCTTCTACCGGCAACGCTATCCCCTTAATACCGCTAAACAGACTGCCAGCGGACGCGGGCCTCTGCGTGCCCTTTATCCCGCCTGTTTTCCGATCCTAACACCGCGCATGGATCAAAACAAAGCACCTGTGGAAATTTAGCCGGCATGTTCAATCTTTCCTGAGCCTTTTTGGAAAACCCTGCCAAAACATGCCTTCACTGACCCGCGCCGTATCTTTGTGGCCAAGACAGGGCGCAACCAAAAAGCGACCTTAAAATTCTCATTAAATTTCAGTAGATTAAATTGGCAATCATGCTCTTTGATTTGGGCTAGAATGACGAGAATTTAATCTTGGCTCCACAATTTTATCATCAATCTGCCCCGTTTCAGGATCATCTTGACATCATTCTCTTCGGAGAAAAAGTTCTGAAAGGATTGAGCCATGTCCGTATTTCGCATGAGTATGTCTGCGGGCCTTGTTGCCGCTCTGATAGGTGGCTCGCTGATGGCCACGGCCCCTGCCGCAGAGGCCCACGACCGTTTCTGGGGTGGTGTCGCAGCCGGTGCCGTCGGCGGCATCGTCGGCAGCGCCATCGTCAACGGAATGGATGGTGGACCGCGTTATTACCGGTCCTACGGCCCGCCGCCACCGCCGCCGCCGGTCTATTACCGGACCTACTATCGCCCGGTCTATGTTTCGCCCTGCCATTTCGAGCGCCGCTACGATGAATGGGGCAATAGCTACCGCGTCCAGGTGTGCCCGCGCTAAAAGCCGTGACGGATAAATTTGCCGATACCGACGCCCGCCCCGGCCCATGCCGAGGCGGGCGTTTTTGCATTCTGCAATTATTCCGCAGGTGCGAAGAGCCTTGACATTCGCAAGGAGAAAGCGCAAATGCAGCACAAGCTTTCAGCCTTCCGGCCGCCGCGTGAGCGCGCCATTGCATCTGAGCCATGCTGATTTCGGCAAGGTGATGCAGAAAAGGTCTGGGCGCTTCAGATATGACCGCAGCAGCGGTCAAACGCGCCGAAAGTGCTTCCAACTTACAAGTTCCCAATTCACGCGGGGTTCTTGACGCCAAAGACGGTCATCATCGCAATGAGGCGATCGTGACGAAGCGTCTTGGCGCCCCGAAAGGTTTATGAATTGACCAGTTTTAACGAACTTGGCCTGTCGCCGACTATTGTCGCAACGCTGACCCAGCTTGGCTTTACCATCCCGACCCCGATCCAGGCCCAGGGCATTCCTGTCGTCATGACCGGCCGCGACCTGATCGGCCTTGCCCAGACCGGCACCGGCAAGACCGCCGCCTTCGGCCTGCCGATCATCGAGCTGCTGATGAAGGACGAGCGCCGTCCCGACAATCGCACCACCCGCACGCTGATCCTTGCCCCGACCCGCGAGCTGGTCAACCAGATCGGCGACAACCTGCGCACCTTCATTCGCAAAACGCCGATCAAGATCAACCAGGTCGTCGGCGGCGCGTCGATCAACAAGCAGCAGCTGCAGCTGGAGCGCGGCACTGACATTCTGGTCGCCACCCCGGGCCGCCTGCTTGACCTGATTTCCCGCAATGCGATTTCGCTGCGCGCCGTCACCCATCTCGTGCTCGACGAAGCCGACCAGATGCTGGACCTGGGCTTCATCCACGACCTGCGCAAGATTGCCAAGATGGTTCCGGCCAAGCGCCAGACCCTGCTGTTTTCGGCCACCATGCCGAAGGCCATTGCTGATCTCGCCGCCAGCTTCCTCAACAATCCGGTCACCGTCGAAGTCTCGCCTCCGGGCAAGGCCGCCGATAAGGTCGAACAGTATGTGCATTTCGTCAACGGCCAGAACCACAAGACCGAGCTGCTGAAGAAGACACTCGCCGATCATCCCGATGGCCGCTCCATCGTCTTCCTTCGCACCAAGCATGGCGCGGAAAAGCTGATGAAGCACCTGGAAGTTACCGGTTTCTCGGTGGCCTCCATTCACGGCAACAAGAGCCAGGGTCAGCGCGAGCGCGCGCTCAAGGGCTTCCGCGACGGCTCGATCCGCACGCTGATCGCCACCGACGTTGCCGCCCGCGGCATCGACATCCCGGCCGTCAGCCACGTCTTCAACTACGACCTGCCTGAAGTGCCTGACGCTTACGTCCACCGCATCGGCCGTACCGCCCGTGCCGGCCGCGACGGCATTGCCATCGCCTTCTGCGGCCCGGACGAAGCCCGCCTGCTGCGCGACATCGAGCGGCTGATGGGCATTGAAATTGCCGTCGCCAGCGGTGAAGCTCCTGCTGACCGTGGTCGTCCTGCCCGTCCCACCCGCCGTCCCGGCGGTGGTGCCGGCGCCGGCAACCGCAACCACGGCAATGGCCAGCCCCGCAAGGACGGCCGCCCGCAGGCACGCGGCCCGCGTGAAGACGGCGGCGAAGGTGAGAACCGTTCGGCCCGTCCCGGCGGCAACCGCAAGCCCGGCAGCCGCCCGGCCCGCCGCCCCGACCGTCCGCGTCAGGATGGCCCGGCCCGCGCCGGTGCCGGCGGCCAGCGCCGCGAACGGTAAAAATCACTACACGCAAAATAAGGAAAGGCCGGTTTATCCGGCCTTTTCGTTGTTTACATTTTTTGTTTCGCATCGGACCGCCTCATGCTGATCAAGCAAACCGATTATCACCGCATTTACAGCGTCATCAATTCGCTGCTGCTGAGCGAGAACGCCAATCCGGCCACGGCCAGCATGTATTTCAGCGTCTTCGGTTCCTACCTTTTGAAGCAGCACTTCAAGATCAATGCGACGCCGAAAAGCGGGCTGGCGGCCTATCGCTTCGGCAATGAGGTCATGGTCTTTGCCGAGCGCAAGGATGACGGCTTCCTGAGCGGCGACGGCGACAATTTCCATTGCTGGGTCGAGGCCGATGGCTGGGCGATCGACTTCATGGCACCCGCCTTCATGCTCGACGGCAAGGCCTTGCCCGCCAAGATGCTGCAAAAGCCCCTGAGGGCCATGGCTGATGACATCAGCAGCCTCAACGCATCAGGCGATTTCTTCTATATCTCGACACCACAGGCCACCGCCCGCCGCTTCGCCGGCTGGAAAGACGCCAGCGCCATCGGCGACCTCGCCCGGATCGCCGAACTCTGGTTTCGCAAATCCCCGAAAAAGATGATGCCGTCGATCACGGTCACAGGCGAATTCGGCTCGCAGAAACAGGTGCAGCTGACAGGCAAGCCGCTGACGGGAACATGGTGAGGTAAGCCGCATAACCGGCGAGCGGCTACAGCGCCTATCTCCGCTATTTCGCCAGCAATGCGTTGATCAGACCATAGGTCGCCTGGACGCGCGCCTCGTTCGGATAGTTCTTGTTGGCGAGAACGACGACGCCAAGCTTCTCGCCCGGCACCATCGCGATATAGCCGCCAAACCCGTTGGTCGAACCCGTCTTGTTCAGGATGACATTCTTCTGGGGTGGCAGCGGCGGGCTGATCGCTTCGACTGGCTGTGGCTTCATGATGAAATCATAGCCATTGCCTGAGGTCATCTCGGCGAGGTCGGCGGGCCAGGGATACTGTTCCCAGATCATGTCCTGGGTGAAATAAGCTGTCTTGTAGCGGCCTTGCTGGGTTGTCTCGATCGCCTTGCGCAGATCGCCGGGAACCTTCCCCTGCCCCAGTTCCGCATCGAGAACCTTCAGCATGTCTCTGGCGCTTGATTTCACGCCGTAGGCCTCCGCATCCAGCACGCCAGGGCTTACCCGAATCGGCGCATTGGTCTTGCGGTCATAGCCAAAGGCATAATTGCGCATCTCGCTTTTCGGCACGTCGATCCACGTATGATGCAGCCCGAATGCTGGGAACAGCATGGTCTGCGCCACCTGCTTGTAGCTCGAGCCCATTGACTTGCCGGAGATATAGCCGAGCATGCCGATGCTGATATTCGAATAGCTGCGCGCCCCCGGCTGCGGCGGATGCCAATCCTTCAGCCAGGTCACCAATCCATCGACATTGGAAATGCTATCAGGCACCTGCAACGGCAATCCGCCCGAATGATGGGTCGCGAGATCCATCAGCGTCAGCTTGTCCCCGATCGTGCAAGCGTCATTGCACAGGTGATGAGCCACGGTGTCATTGAGATTGAGCTTGCCACGCTGCTCAGCCAAGGCCGCAAGCGTAACGTTGAAGATCTTGCTCATCGAGCCAAGTTCGAACAGCGTATCCGGCGTCGCCGCCTTGTTATCGGCCCGCGATCCCAGGCCAACCGCATAGAATTCATGTTTGCCGTTCCTGGTCACACCGACGACGAGGCCAGGAATATCATATTGTTTTACAACGGGTTCAAAGGCAGCTCGGGCCTTTTCATCCAATCCATCGGCCAGAGCATTGGGACCATTTATGGCCAGCATCGCCACGCAAACCGCCACCAGCGACAAGCACTTTTTCATTCCACCCGCTCCACATCACCATTTCCCACAACGGCTCGCAGATACCGGCATCGTCCGGGCAAAGTTGTGGCACGCGGCGACAAGGGGAGGTTTTCCATCCCCTAATTTGTCAGCAGCTGCTAAAAAGAGCAGGTCAGGCGGATGCTAAGCGCTTATGCGGCACTAGCAAGCCGCTGCTTCGCCATCCGGTAGATCACGTCATTACCCGCCATGGTGTCGGCCAGAAACCGGTCGAACCCGGCGCGGCATTGCTCGGTCAGCGATACGGTCTTGCCATGCATGGTGAGAAAGCCATGGCTCTCGGCATCATGCAGCAGCACCCGCACATGGGTTCTGGAGAGGCCGAAAATCTTGCCAAGGCCGGCCAACGAAATGGCCGGCACGCGGCCATCCGGCTGATGGAGGCACAATTTCATCAGCTTCGTCAGCACCATCATCCCACCCTGACGCGGCAGGAAGAACGCGATGGTCGGATTGGCCATGATGAACTGTCGCGAATGAGCAACGAATGAAAAACCGATCTGGCGGGCGATCTTCTGGAACGGCTCATCGCCCATAAGCGGTTCCGGATAGCCCGGCTGCGGAAACAGCGCCTGCAGCGGCGCGTAATAGACCCGCAGCGCCTGCTTGTCGTGATCGAGCATCTTCTGGCTGGGCATGAGGATCTTTGCGCGCCGATCCCCCGGCGCCACCGCCGCCTCGACATAGCCCAGATCGCTCAATCGTTTCAAAATATCGTAGATCCGCCCCTTGCTGGCAATACCCAGTGCCGTCAGCTCCCGCTTCAGCAAATCGGTCGTCGGCCAAGTGTTTCGATCATGCTCGACATAACCAGCATAGGCGGTGATCAGCGTCATGAACACGAAAGCTCGGCCTTCATCGAACAGCAAGCGGTTCAGAACCTGCTGATTCTCATGCAGCCCAAGCATCGCCTCAATATAAACGGAACGGGCTTTATCAAAATCAGGATGCGAAAGAAACTCTTCTGCAGAGCGCATGAGCGAGACGTCTTGAAGCAAGGCAAGAACTCCGACAAATTTTAACAGCAATGATGAGAGCGAACTCGGTAACTTCCAGCGACTGGATCTCCGCGCCAAACTGTAAAAAAAGTCGCTTTTATCCACCGTACGAAAGCCTGCCGAAGCGGCCATAATGTTATTGACAGTAATTATAGGATAAAAATAGTCAATGTGGATATTTGGGCGCAGCGAGGTAACAGCTCGGGCAATAGCCGTCCTCCCGGTACCACCTTCACCCCCAACATAATATTCCGTCTTTGATCAAGGTTGACTTGCGCGGCACGTCAACTCCGTGTCGCCGTCGCAGAGCACAGCGAATTGACTTTTCTCAGAAATGCTTCTTAGCTAAGTTCATTCAACGTCGAGGACGTCATCGTGGGAACCGCCGCACTGATCAACCGCAGCCTCCCCGTTTTGATTTTTTTTGTTTGCTTCATAACCATTGTACGGTTCCTGGCCGATGGGACTGCGAAGCTCGGCATCTGGTTGAGAATGGCCGCCTCGTTCGCTGGCGCATGGTGGGGGCTCATCCTAGCCGTTGCGTTTCTGCTGTGGATCGTGGTCGGGCTTGGGCTGCTCGCACGGTGGGGAAAATTGCCCAAGTGGATCGTCAAAAGGAAATGGGCGATGGATGTATTGAACAGGCTTACCAATCGCGCCGCCTTGGAAGAGCGACTTAAGGGCGATGCAACACCCGTGTTCATCGATGCTAACGCACTCGCCGAAGCGTTGAAAGCGCGTGTCATCGGTCAGGATGCAATCTGCGACGATATCGCAGCCCAAATTCGCCGGCGCATGGCGCTTCAGCAGCGTGGCAAGCCCGTCGGCATCTTTCTCCTTGCCGGGCCTCCCGGCACCGGCAAGACCTATCTTGCCAAGTGCCTGGCAGAAGAACTGCGGCGTGCCCTGATCCATCTCGATATGACGCAATTTTCCCAAGCGCTATCGGCCACGATGCTGTTCGGCTCCCCAAAAGGGTATGTCGGCTCAAACAGTTATGGCAAGCTAACGGCAGGGCTTCGTGATACGCCGGATGCCGTGGTCCTTCTCGATGAAATCGAGAAGGCGCACCCCGAGGTCCATAAGAAATTCCTCACCTCCTGGAACGACGGGTTCGTGACAGAGGCATCGGATGGTCGGCCGATTTCTACGACGCGCGCCATCTTCATGCTGACGACCAATGCCGCCTCCGACGATCTCGAGGATGTGCGTAAGCAGGACGGGACGGATCAAGACGCGCTGCGCCGCAATGCGACCACTGCGCTGAGAGACGCGGGCTTTGCGCCGGAAGTGCTCAATAGAATCGATCGCATCCTGATATTCTCCAAACTTTACGGCCTGGATGTCGCGCGAGTGACGGCGTTGGAAATCGAACAGATGGTTCGCAGCTATGGCCTTGAGGTGGCGGACCAGGGTATCGATCCTGAATTACTGTTTAAAATGATGCAAAGACAGGAAACGCTCGCCGAGGCTGCCTCGTCGCGCGACATCGTCCGCTCCATCGAGGAATCGATAGCCGATTCGCTGATCACCGCGCGGCAAGACGGCGCTCGGTGCGTTGCTTTGATCGAGAGCGGAGAAGGCGTGATCGCGATGCCGGTTGAGCAACGCATAGAGCCCTGATAGGACGCCATAGAAATGGAGCCGGAATCCCAACCACAAGGAGCCGTCGAGCTTTCTAGCCTTTGGAAGGCAGCACTCTATGGCGCGACAATGTGCACAGCTCTCGCGATCATGCCTTTGATCGTTACCACGGAACCATCGCAGCCCTTGCTGGAACCGGTTAGCACGGCACCGCAGACGGAATCCGACGCCAAAACCGCCATGTCAAAACCCACGCCAGCAACATCTTCGCAGCAGACGCAGACCGCGCAAGATCAAACGGCATCAACGCCATCGGCTCCGACACCAGCAACACCGTCACCACTTCCCCAGCAACAACCAAGCGCCGCATCATCGCCTTCTCTATCCCCGAATGCCGTCGCCCCCGCTGCAATTGCGCCTGAACATGAACCTGCAGCGGCGGCCCTATCCAGCGAGATTGCCGAGGCCGACCAGCACTGCAAGGATGGACAGCAATCGCAAGCTCCGCTGGTCCCGCCTCCTCCGAGACCCGCGATCATCCTCGGCTTTTTGACCCCAGCTCAATCCGAACACTCCGTTGAAATAACCCAGGCCAAGACGAATGTCCTGATTGACCCGGCCTACCGGGATAATCTCCGCGCCAGCGTCCACCCGGTGAACGCGCCGAAGGACGCAAAGACGATCGCGATCATTCCCAAGGGCATGAACGTCCATATGGGAGACCAGGTCGCGATTGTCGGCTGGCATGCCTCGCCGACCCTTGCCTGCCGATATGTTCCCAACTCCGTCGTTGTCAGGTAAGCTGAGAGCAGGCATCCAGGCTCATAGTGCCGCGCCCGACTACCAACAGTTCCGAAGCAGCTTGCCTGCAACACGGTTCATTAGATTAAGACACCGTTTTCTCCACCGCTCCGCCCGGATATTTGCTCCCAACCCATGTTCTTTCTTCGTGATAAAGCGAGTTGACTTATCCGCGAAAAGAGAACATTTATAGAACAAATAGAGAGAGACGAAATGTCTGAAGCTGAAAAAATCATCGTCGTGCAATTCAAGAAGAACCGAGCCGGTGTTGTGCCTGGAGACATGCGGCAGGCATCAAGCGTGGCTTCCGCAGAAAAAATAGCCGGTTCCATGGCCGCCCGCTGCCTCGGCGTTGCTGCATACGCAGTAACGATCGACGAAGAGAGCGGCAGCATGATGAACCCGCGCCTGCTCGTCTCGCATGGGCAGATTTCGGACCTCATGCCTGACTGATTAAGGCACAGTCTCGCCGTCGCTGCATCTTGGTTGGGCGCCCGTTGCGCATATCGCCTTGTCAACCGTCCTGGCGCGACCGAGGCAACGCCTGCCGCATCGTAGCAATGGCAGGGCTGGCATCGGCATTGCATTTCTCAATGCGGTTTGCGCGGCTGGGCGTAGAGGGCAAAATTCCTATGCGATGCCTTATCATATTTTCATTGAAACTGAACTTCTTCAGGTTGGAAGCAACCGGGGAACCGCAGCGCGTTTATCAATAGGCGACAGAACACAGATCCGGGGATCACGCCATGACGAGTTCGGAAGGGCCTGAGACAGCCATGAGCCCCGATCGTTCGACCATCGTGTCCGTGCGCAAGATCATCCATGTCGATATGGACGCCTTTTATGCCTCCGTTGAACAGCGCGACAATCCGCAGCTGCGCGGCAAGCCCGTCGCGGTCGGCGGGTCGGCGGCCCGTGGCGTGGTGGCGGCCGCAAGTTATGAGGCACGCGCCTTTGGCGTCCACTCGGCAATGCCCTCCGTGACCGCCAAGCGCAAGTGCCCGGATTTGATCTTCGTGCCACCTCGCTTTGACGTCTACCGCCAGGTCTCACACCAGATCCGCGAAATCTTTGCCGAATATACGCCGCTCATCGAGCCACTGTCGTTGGACGAAGCCTATCTCGATGTCACAGAAAACCTGAAGGGCATGGAGATCGCCACCGAGATCGCGCTGGAAATCCGCGCGAAGATCAAGGGAGCCACTGGTCTCAACGCCTCAGCCGGCATTTCCTACAACAAGTTTCTGGCAAAGATGGCGAGCGACCTGAACAAGCCAAACGGTCAGGCTGTCATCACGCCCAAAAACGGGCCAGGGTTTGTCGAAGCCCTCCCTGTCAAGAAATTCCATGGCGTGGGACCTGCCACGGCCGAGCGCATGCAACGTCATGGCATCGAAACCGGGCTCGATCTGAAATCGAAGTCGCTTCAGTTTCTTCAGACGCATTTCGGCAAATCAGGGGCCTACTTCTATGGCATCGCACGGGGTATCGACGAACGGCAGGTCAGAGCAGATCGCATCCGCAAGTCTGTTGGTGCCGAGGACACCTTCGTTGAGGACATCGATGATTTCGATCTGGCCAAAGCCGAATTGCGGCCTTTGGTCGAAAAAGTCTGGCGCTACTGCGAGGCGCACGACATCAGCGCAAAGACGGTCACCGTGAAGATTAAGTATTCGGATTTCAGCCAGGCAACCCGCAGCCGCACCGTGGCAACGGCCGTGCCTGACAGCGAGACCATCTTGGACGTTGCAGAGCCTCTGCTTGCGTCGGTGTTTCCATTCAGGCGCCCCGTCCGGCTTCTGGGTGTCACCCTGTCGTCGCTCAGCTCAAAAGAGAGCGAACACGAACCGCAGCTTGCCTTGGAACTCTAACGCGACAAAGTTTGTCAGGGAAAAGTGGAAACCGGTTTTCCCGAAAAGACAAACGAAAAAGCCTGCCGCGGGAGGAGGTGCGGCAGGCTTTTCGAATAGACCGAGCAACGGCTGGGAGGAGGAGTGCCGCTGCTCAAACAGACGTCCCCATGGGAGGAGGAGGAGTGGGCCGTCTGAACTCGAAGCGTTGCGGGAGGAGGTGCATCGCTTCGATAAAAACAAAATACCAAATTTCACTGCACAAGAAATAGAGTTTGTTGCAGTGCAGCTATGCCGAGAATGCAAAGCCCCGAAGCCAGAAGAGACACGCCCTGCAAAGCAGCCTCCCGTGCTCCAGACACAGAAACGCCCGCGTCATCGGCGGGCGTAAATCGTTTGGGAGCTAATGAAGAAAGCGTCTTAGCGGGCGACCGACTGGCGTGCAACGCTGTGGATGTCGGCGCGATTGATGCCGAGATCCTGCAGCTCACGAGTGCTCATGCGGCCCAGTTCGCCAACGGTCTGACGATACTTGCGCCAGTTATTGAAAGAGCGTGCTACGTTCATGATGATCCCCTTTCGTGAGGTCTCTTGACGCCAGCAACCTTCTCGGTTCCAACGTCGTTTCGATGATTGGAATATAGGCTCATTCCCGCCGATCGATAAGACACAAGGCACGACGCCTGCCATGCGCGAAACGCATAGGTATTGCCGTCAGCGACCAACCTTGCGCTTCAGCCCCTGAACCGATCGAAGGCCGTCAACCGCTTGATCGGCGGATCGGCATCCGGATAGCGGTAGATTTCGGCTCGCAGATAAGAAAGCTCTTCTTCTAGCGCTTGCTCATCGACTTCGACCCACCAGGATTTTGGGCGACCGTCGCTTCCGTCAGACCAGCGATAGCCTCTCGCTTTGAGATGGTCCTTCATGTCAAAGGGGCTGTTCTCGGCAAAGATCCGGACACGCGACCGCTGGCTTGCTCGATAGAGTTCAGCAAAGGCGGTGGAGGCCGTTCCATCATTGTCCCTTGCGAGAACCTCCAGGAGCGCAAAACAATCATCGACAGCACGATGGCCCTCGTGGAAAAAGCCCGCCTGCCCGATCAGATAACCGAGCTTGGTGCCTTCATATCCCCGCGTCGACCAATCGATCTCGGCATTCGAACAGGCCCAGGCCTTGCCCGCAAACATCTGAGACAGCATCTCGCAAAATGGACGGTCGAAACCGGCATTATGGGCAATCACCAAATCCGCAGGTTCGATCAGCGCCTGGACGGCTTCCATATCAATCGATTGCGCTGCAACCATCTCGTCTGTGATGCCGGTAAGTCTCGTAACGTCAGCGGGAATGGACACGCTTGGCTGCTGAAGCCCGCCATAGATGCCGGTCACGTCGCCGATATTGCCTGCGGCATCGAATGTGAAGGCGATCAGTCCGATTTCGATGACCTCATCCTTGCGCCAATTCAGGCCGGTTGTCTCGGTATCGAGGATGATGCCTTTGAGAGGAAATTCCGGGCGTGGGCTTGGCGCGACGCTCCGCGGTACGAGTTTTGTGAGAATACGGTAGCGGCCGGTCTCCGACAGATGGCGAACCATGCCCTCTTCACTCCACGAAGCGGCCGGCTGCTCCGGCGTCACGGGTTTTGATTTGGCACGAACACCGTGTCGGCTGCCCGAGACCTCCCCCGAAAACATGTCGAACTGCTCTGCCATTTCTGTCGCCATCACTCCGTCGCCGGTTGCCGCTGTTCAGAACACGACATGACCCGCAGATCAACCATAGAGGAGCGTTTGGGGCAGTTAAATTAACAGAAACTAACGTTCAGCCTCATATCGAACACGAAGAGTCCTCGCCTTCCTGCCGAGACGATCGGTGCCGCCGCACGCGCAACTGTCATTTACGACTTCGTACACGCATCCTTTTTGATCTTGGTGCGTTTAGTGGGTCCCACATTGAATGGCTTACTATGAAAACAATTGTCCATCCCGAAGACCGCCTCCGACTCCTGCTTGCGCACAAGAACCGAAAAATGGCTGTGTCGGCCCATGCCTATGTGCGTGGCAGTACCCGCAGGTTCTATGAATGGTTAAATCAGGCGGATCATGCAGAGATACCTGCCGGGCCTCCGGTTTGGATCTGCGGCGATTGTCACATTGGCAACCTTGGCCCCGTAGGAAGCGGCGGTGGCGGGCTTGCCATTCAGATCCGCGACCTTGACCAGGCCGTGATTGGCAATCCCGCCCATGATCTCATCCGCCTGGGGCTATCTCTAGCCATGGCTGCCCGGTCCTCGGACCTTCCTGGCGTTGTCACTGCCCTTATGATGGAAAAGATGGTGGACGGGTACACCTCGGCCTTCCTCCTGGAGGCAACAGACGACGCCGACGATGTCCCGGTTCCAAAAACTGTTGCGGGGGCGATGCATGCGGCCGCCAGACGGTCCTGGAAACATCTTGCCGATGAGCGGATCGAGGGCGAGGCGGTTCTTCCCCTTGGCTCGAGATTCTGGCCCTTGTCGCAAGACGAGCGGCAGGAGGTCGAAGAATTCTTTTCCGACGAGAAAATTCGTCGCCTCGCAGCCTCCCTGCGTGAATCTGGCGATCCCGACCATATCCCCGACCATATCAGTGTGAAAGATGCCGCCTATTGGAGGAAGGGCTGCAGTTCGCTTGGGCGGCTGCGTATTGCCGTGCTGCTTCAGATCGGCAAGGGGAAGGAGCGACGCTACTGCCTGATGGATGTGAAAGAGGCCGCAAGGGCAGCCGCGCCCACCGACCCTTCCGCAGATATGCCGTCAGACGATGGCGAACGCGTATGTCAGGGCGCGCTTGCTCTGTCTCCTCATCTCGGGCGCAGAATGGCGTCGGGACGGCTGCTCGGCCGTGCCGTATTCGTGCGGGAACTGCTGCCGCAGGATCTCAAGCTGGAAATCGACACGCTGTCACAGGAGGAGGCCGTGTCGGTCGCCGAATTCCTCGCATATATCGTGGGACGGGCACATGCGCGCCAGCTCGATGCTGCGGCGCGTTTGCGCTGGATAGCAGAACTGGGTCGCAGCAACGGGTCACCATTGGAAGCTCCGATCTGGCTGTGGAATGCCGTCGTGGAACTCGTATCAATTCATGAGGCTGCCTATCTCGAGCACTGTCGACGGTTCGCTCTGAAATTGGAGCGACCAGACGAGGTGGTCGGCTAAGAGGTAACCTTCAGCTTTCTCCCAGATCATCCAAGACCGAGGTTGCTTCGCCTGAACATCCTCAAGGTCTCGATCCCCGCCCGCAAGACCCGGGGACATGACCTTAGGGAGGATAGGACAGCGGCTCCATTGGCGCCGCCTGTCCATTCAGGCACTCTGCAAATCGGAGACTCCAACCTTCAAAATATCGTCAGAGCTTACCTTGTTCGACAGAGCTAAAACGCAGCGCTCTGCCGTCTGCCGCGACGATGGCATCCATCTCTTCTGCAAGCGCATCGCGATCATCGACACCACGCAAGAGACGGCCGGCCAGCGTATCGAAACGTCCGGCGGCAATGTCGGCAATCAGGAGCGCAGCCCGCGACGGCTCTACGTTGACACTATCATCGAACAGCTTCTGGATGCCGGGCAGATAGGTTTTTCCCGCCTCCGATGAAAGCTGCAACTCGGTCATTGCACTGCGAACGAGACCGGGATCGACGGCGAAGGCGCGCACGTCGTTGCCAATGGTGGTGTCGTTCAGGCACTCCGTGAGACGCATGATGGCGGCCTTGCTGGACGCGTAGCCAGAGCCGTTAGGAAAGCTGTTGCCCGTTCCGCCGCCAACGAGGTTGACGATCCGGCCGCCGCCCCGCGCCAACATCTTAGGGGCAGCCGTGCGGCACGTGTTGAATGTACCACGCAGATTGATTTCGACATCTCGCCACCACACAAGGGGATCGCATTCCCAAATAGGACCGAACCCCTGAAATGAACCGTGGTTGTTGACGAGTACGTCGACCGGGCCCAATTCGCTCACCACGCGGGCAAAGGCATTTTCAACGGCGGCAAGATCGATGATGTCCGTCGAAACAGCAATCGCCTGCCCGCCCTCTCCCTTGATAAGGGAAACCGTCTCCTCGATCTCGGTCACCGTTCGCGCCAAAACGGCGACCTTCGCCCCTTCCCTAGCCTGCTGTAGAGCGATCTCTCGACCTATCCCTCTGCCACCACCAGTGACGACGGCGACCATGTCTGAAAGGCGAGCCATGCTTCCTCCTACGGCGTTTTAAAAGTCGATCTGAAAGCAGGAAATATGTCGCCTCGGCGCCTGATGGCAATGATGGCGACGCGATAAAGTTGGCTTGCACAGCCACGTAAACCAACTCCTTCCTTCCATCTCTCAGTCATGAATTGCAGTCTCGGCCGTTTGGCGTTGACCTCGACACCGTTAGGCGCGCGGCGAAACAAACCGTCACCCCGCTGTGCATTGCCGAACCTCCTGGTTTCCCGTGTTCAGGCTTTTGCTCTCCATTGATCTTTTGAACTGATGGCATTGGTGGCGCATCGCCGCTGTCACAGCCCCGTCATAAAATAAGGCGACAGGTTGCGCTCGATCAACTTTGGATGCTGGCATGGATTATTTCAGACGCTTCAACTTCTTGTTCGCAACACCCTCGTTCGACAGCGAGGACTTGGAGGGCGTTCGTTACAAACAGATCATCCAGGAAATTGAGCGTTCCGGTTTTGAAGTGGTGCGTGCCCGCAATCTTGATGACGCAGAGATCGTTGTTCAGACTGACGCCGCCATTGGCTGCATGATGGTCGATTGGGGCAAAAAGGGACTTGAAGGCAAGACCTCCCACCTCATAAACCTGATGCGCCGCCGCGGGCTGGATTTTCCCATCATCCTCCTGATCCGTGGAAAGCGTTTCGAGGACGTGCCGGTCGAGGTGCTCGACTTCATCGACGGTTATGTTTTCCTGTCGGAGGAAACGCCCGCCTTCATCGCCAAGAACCTGATCAGCCGTCTGAAGCAATATGCCGAAACGCTGAAAACGCCGTTCTTTGGCGCCCTCGTGGACTACGCGGAGGAAGGCAACCATCTCTGGACCTGCCCCGGACACAATGGCGGCGTGTTCTACAGCCGTAGCCCGATCGGCCGCGTGTTCATGGAGCATCTCGGCGAAGCGGTTTTCCGCGACGACCTCGACAATTCCGTGCTCGACCTCGGCGACCTCCTGACTCATGAGGGCCCGGCGCTTGCGGCACAGAAGGAAGCGGCAAAGATCTTCGGCGCCGAAAAAACCTATTTCGTGCTGAACGGAACATCGACCTCCAACAAGGTCGCGCTGTCCGCGCTTGTCACGGATGGCGACCTCGTGCTGTTCGACCGCAACAATCACAAGGCCGCGCACCATGGCGCGCTGATGATATCGGGCGGCATTCCCATCTACCTCCCGACCACGCGCAACGCCTATGGTCTCATCGGCCCGATCGAGTATGCGTCTCTGGACGAGACAGCGCTGCGCGCGCGCATTCGCGCCAATCCCCTCGTGAAGGATCCTGATGCCTGGCAAAAGCCGCGGCCGTTCCGTGTTGCCGTCGTAGAGCAGTGCACCTATGACGGCACGATTCACAACGCCGAGATGATTCTGAAATCGATCGGTCATCTCTGTGACTACATCCTCTTCGACGAGGCCTGGGCCGGCTTCATGAAGTTTCACCCGCTCTATGCCGGGCGGTTCGCCATGGGGCTCGCCAATCTCGGTCCTGACTCCCCCGGCATCATCGCCACCCAATCCACGCACAAGCAGCTCGCCAGCTTCTCGCAGGCCTCGCAAATCCACATGAAAGATCGCCATATTACCGGCCAGAAGCGGCGCGTGGAGCACCGGCGCTTCAATGAGAGCTTCATGCAGCACGCCTCCACATCGCCCTTCTATCCCCTGTTTGCCTCGCTCGATGTCGGCGCGCAGATGATGAAAGGCCGGTCCGGCGAAGTGCTGTGGGACGATACGATCCGCCTTGGCATCGAACTCAGAAAAAAGATGCGCGCCGTGCGCAGGGAATTCGAGGACAAGGAGCCGCGCGCAGAGCGCCGTTGGTTCTTCGAGCCCTTCGTGCCGGATCGCGTCTTGATCCCTGATGTTGCAAGCCCCGGCGCTTCGCATGACGTGCCATGGGAGAGTATTGCCACCGACCAGCTGGCGACAAACCCCGCTTTTTGGCACCTTACCCCCGATGCATCCTGGCATGGGTTCAGCGGTATGGAACAGGGGTTCGCGATGACGGACCCCAACAAGTTGACGGTGCTGACGCCGGGCTTCGACCGCAAGACCGGCCTCTATGCCGAACATGGCATTCCTGCCCCGATCGTAGCGCAATATCTTCGCGAAAACCGCATTGTAGCCGAAAAGAACGACCTCAACTCCTTGCTCTTCCTGCTGACGCCAGGGGTCGAGGCCAGCAAGGCAGGCACCCTGATAAGCGGCCTCGTGGCCTTCAAGAAGCTGCATGACGACAATGCGTTGCTGGAAGAAGTGATCCCGGAATTCTACCGTCGGCGCCCGGCTCGCTATGCCGGCGTGCGCCTGCGCGATCTCTGCGGCGATCTGCACCGCTTCTTCAGGGATGCTAATGTCAGCGCTTTGCAGTCAAAGCAGTTTTCTGCGGCGCACCTACCACCCATGGCCATGTCGCCGCACGACGCGGCACGCAGCCTGGTGCGCAACGACGTCGATTACCTGCCGATCGACGAGATCAGTGGACGCATCGCGACGACCCCCTTTGTGGTCTATCCACCTGGTATCGCCACCATCGTTCCGGGTGAGCGCCTGACCGATCTGGCGCAGCCGATGATCGACTATCTCAAGATGTTCGAATCCTGTTTCAACACCTTCCCCGGGTTCGAAGTGGAAATCCAGGGCGTCTACCGCGAAACGGATGCCGCCGGGCGCGTGCGCCTCTACACCTACGTCGTTGCGGAGTAGTCCGGCCATGTCGCAACAGATAATGGACCATGACAACCGCATCGTCATCCGGCCGTCACGCGACGCAGACGTGGAGGCGATGCTCGCGATTTATCGCCGGCATATCCGCCACGGCCTGGATGAGGGCGTGGACGACAGCGACACGCCCGAGCCGGACGACCTGCGGGAGCGGCGCAAGAACCTGAAGAGCAAACGCTTTCCCCATCTCGTCGCAACCATCGACGGCACAGTCGTGGGCTATGCTTACGTGGTGCTGTTTCGCAAGCGGCCGGCCTATCGCTACACGGTCAAGCACTCGATCTATGTGCATCACGACCATATCGGCAAGCGCGTCGGAAGCCAGCTGCTGCGCGGTCTGATCGACGCCTGTGCTGCAGCGGGATTCCGGCAGATTATCGGTTACATCGACGCCGACAACGTGGCTTCGCTTGCCCTGCACGATCGTTTCAACTTCGTGCGCGTCGGCCTGCTGCCGGCCGTCGCCTATCGCTACGGCCGCTGGGCAGATAGCGTCATGGTGCAACGTTCGCTGGGGACGGGTGCAACCACGCCACCTCCCCCACCCCCATTATCCACACGCTGACGCTCCACCACGGCTTATATGCCTGTTGCCTTCCACTGAGAACTGGCCCGGCGGGGATGCGTGTTGTAAAACTCACCACGAGATACAAGGGGCGTCCGAAAGCCGCCCATTAAATTAAAGTAGATGCGACTCTCTACGAAGGTAGCAGTCACGCGGCCATTGTTTCGTGTAACAAAGCTAGGCGCACAATCTGTGCCAAGGTCGCGCCGCGCCAAAGCACCGAGCAGAAGCGCGAGAAGTTCTCGGTGCGCAATGCGCTCGTTTTACGGATATCGGGAAGTCTTTAGAATTTTTGGCGCACCCGACATCCGCCATCTTTCTGAGAAAAATGATATAAATAGTTGAATAATAAAGATAAAATGTTTTTTATGTCACCAAAATGTGTTACGTAATGTGTTAGAAATTAAGTATCGAGCATATCCCATTCGTCGCCCAGAACCCAACGAAGCGCAGACAGCTTGCCGTTGATCATACCCCATTCGAAATCATCCCAAGGGCCGATTTCATCCGAACCTAGTTCTTCTTCGGTGCGTTTCATCGCTTCAAGCATGCCCTTCCAAATCTTCTCGGTAGTCATTTTTCGGCGGCCTTCTGGTTTCGCGTTATTCCATTCTTCCTCAGTAACCACTTCCTCCTCGCCGTCCTCTACAGCAGCGATCTTGTTCCACTTTCGGTTATACCAAACCTGCAAAAAAAGCTTGTGTTCAGCCTCTACCAACTCCGAAAGCTGCCTCGATTGTTGGCTGTACTCTCGTTCGAAAGTTACTTCTTCAATTAGATCACTGGCAAATTCATTCAGTAGCGCACCGAGATTGGTTGAGTATCGCGAAGTGGTATCATCGAAAAGGTGTGCTAAATCAGGATGTGGTAAACGTGTGTCCGCGCCTTTTTGGCTGAAATCATGAGTATTGTGAGTTACAAACGCAAAGACTTGGCCATCTGTCCGTTGAGCCAATGCATCGACGTAGCTTTCAATAATGATAGCGTCGCCGATACCGTTTATTTGTCGGTGAAATGGCGCAATTTTTCCTATCGCGCGATCCGCGGCCCTCGCTTTCATTCCGTCGGTGGCCTGTATTGGGCTAGTGGTGGCGAAAAGCTTCTCGATTAGGTCCACGGCTTCATTGACGGCCTCACCGCCCGTTGCAATACGATGATCGACATCGTTGAGTTGCTGCAAGGTTGAGTTGCGCCCTTCCTCCGGTGCAAACTGCACGATGGCCTCTCGGACGCGCTTGAAATGGCTGGAAAGGCTCGCTTTACTTGCGGCCATCACTCTATCGCGATTTCTCGCGAATTCATCGACGACCATCTGCGGTAGTATCAATTCCACCTCGTCGACTTCCGTCATTGCGAACAGAGCGTCGAGAATTGGAAGATGCCGATGATCTTTAGTGAGATCTAGCCAGACAGAGGTGTCAATGAGCAATTTCAAGGTCATCGTCAATCAAATGCCATAGAGGGGTAGGGATGAAACGTACAATATAAAAATCCCCGTTACTACAACGAGGTTTGGCGAGTGGAGAAACTTAGCTGTCGGTTTTTATCGGCTTAGAAACGCGGATTTGAAAACCGTCATCTCACTTTCCGGCGCGGCGGCGCTAGAAAGCTCAGTTTCACGCCTGTCGAGATCGATGTTGATCAGGACGCGGGCCGCGAGGCTGTAGGTGAAGGCGTCCAGGCACTCGGCTCGCCTCCCGGGGATGCGCTCGAACGCCCGCGTCGGCTGACCTCGTATATAGCGTACAATGCGCCGCTCGCTCACAAGCTCCTCAAAGAACCGCGCTTCCCGACCCTATTAGCCGGGACTGCAAGTACGCGCTTTACGATATCGTTGAGAGGTGCTGTTACTGTATTTTTTGGTGTAAAATGGCGCACCCGACAGGATTCGAACCTGTGACCTTTGGAATCGGAATCCAACACTCTATCCAGCTGAGCTACGGGTGCGTTCAGTGGGCGCTTGTGGCGCGAACCGGTACATAGCCTAGTCTGCCGGTCGCATCAATGGTGAATTTGCGTTTGTTCCACAGAAGCGCCGCTCGTCTATTACCCCCCTAAAATGAGGAATTGAGTTCAAAGATGTTTTTTCCCTATATTGTTTCAGAAGGTAATCATTCAATCGCAGAATTATCTTGTACAGATATGTTAAGAAGGGTAAAGATGGGCCGTTAATAGGAGTCGCAACGTGCCGGATTGTGGGATCCGGCACCGGAGAGAGAGGCTTTCGTTAGGGGCAATGAGCAATCAACATATTATTGGCGAATCCGCCGCTGGTCGACAAGGGGTTGTCGATTATTCCGGTCTGGTCCATTCGCTTGGCTTTCGCGTTCGCAGGGCTCAGCTGGCTATTCTGCAGGATTTTCAGGATGTTCTCGGCGGTCATGACATTCGTCCGGCCGATTTTTCGGTTCTGTCGGTGATTGCTGGCAATTCCGGCATGAAGCAGAGCGACGTGGCATCGACGTTGTCGATTCAGCGCGCCAACTTTGTCGCTATCGTTGATGGCCTGGAAGACCGCGGGCTGATCGAGCGCCGACGCTCCGATACTGACCGGCGCGTTTATTTCCTGCATTTGACACCAAAAGGTACGCAGTTCCTTGAAGAACTTCTGCCGAAGTGGCGCGAGCATGAGGAAAAGTTCATCGGCCGCCTCGGCGGGTCTGAGAAGCGCGATCAGCTGATTGAGTTGCTGAAGTCCATTTCAGACTAAGCATGTCGCACAAAGCATGCCGCCGCTGTTCCGCAGTAACGACATGCAAAAGAACGCCTTAGAACACGTTGCTCGAAGATGGATAAGCGGCAATGTGTTCTAAAATAATTCGGGGATAATTTGTTATCCTCGATTTTACACCATGGGACAGGTGTCCGATACGAGTGGGGACGCTACTTCGGACACCGTTACGTCAAAGCTATACCAGTACTTTAAAGCACATCGGGTCGATGCGTCCGTTTAGGACGACACCGGAGACCCGAGTCCGACCGGCGATCAGCGAAATTTGGCCCGCCGCCCTGCGTCCGTCAGCGTCGCCCGTTGAAGAGCTTGGTCTACGAGCCGATTGGCGAGCGTCATGCGCGTATGTGCTGCCTCGATAAACAGAGGATGCACTTGATCAGGGTGATTGAGCCGAGCAAAGGCGCGGCGTTTTGCGTTCAAGCTCGCCACGCTGTCATCACTCGCAATTCCCAAATCTTCTGCCACCTGTTCAGGGTCTAGCCGAGCCAGATGTGCCGGCATTTCGGGTGGCGTTTCAGGCTCCTGCGTGCGCGTCCCCTCCTCCACGACAGGTTCATCATCCGGCATGAGTTCGAGATACTGCTCCTCCGCCCATTTCGTCGCTTGGGCGGCGGCGATCGATTGCGTAGGGACACGGCCATGCAGCGATGTTTCCTGGACAAAACCGGTATTGAGGCCGGCAACGCGGTAGGCTTGCGCCTCCGCCTCACGCTCAGCCTCTTCGGTCTCCTCCCGCGAAAGCCGCTCGACGACGGATTGAAAGATTGATTGTCCCAACAACATCGCGCCTGTCCTGATTTGCTCTTCAGCTTACAGCACAACGGACAGAACGGAAATTGGTTTCCCCTGCGACAGCAAGGAACCAAAAACAGAGCAACAGATGGCGAACTAGACGATCAACCGCACCGGTCCGCGGGTTAGGCCTTGCTCCAGATCGGCATGGGCGGTCGCCGCGGCGGCGAATGGATAATCCACGCCGTCAGGCTGATCGAAGCCGGCGCTCAACATGTCGAACCAGGCCGTGGCTGCCTGGCGGTAGGCATGACGATCTGCCAGGAGGGTGACGATGCTAGGCCGGATCAGAGCGCGGTTCACCAGCAGCGCCGGGTCGACGGCTTCAGGCCTTGCCGCGATTTGCCCGATCGAGGCCACCAGTCCAAAGGGCCGCACCGCGCGCAGGCTTGCGGCCAGGGTATCACCGCCGATGCCATCAATCACGAAATCAGCGCCCCTGCCCCCGGTAAGCGCCAGAGTCGCCTCGACGAAATCCTCCTGTCTGTAGAGAATGGGATGGTCGAGACCGTAGCGCATCGCAAGGTCGGCCTTTTCCTGAGAGCTGACCGTGCCAAGCGTGATCACACCCTTGCTTTTCGCCCATTGTGACAGAACAAGACCCAGGCCGCCCGCTGCCGCGTGAATGAGAACAACCTGCCCCGGTTGAAGCTGCGTCACCGTCTCCAGCAGCATATGCGCGGTCAGTCCACGCAGAAACGAGCCGCCGAGTAGCCTGTCATCCAGTGCCGGTGGCGGTTTGATCGCCATGGACGCCGGTATGATCCGCTCCTGCGCATAGCTGCCAGCCGGCAATCCCGCATAAATCACTCGATCGCCTTTGCTGAGGCCGGTAATATCCTCGCCCACAGCCTCGACAATGCCCACTGCCTCGACACCGGGCACGGCTGGCAGCGGCAAGGCATAGATGCCATTGCGATGGTAGACATCGATATAGTTCACCCCGATCACCGTCTGGCGCAGGTGGATCTCGCGAGGACCGAGCAACCCGAGATCACGCGTGACCGGTTTGAGAACCTCCGCGGAGCCGGGATTTTGATAAGCGATCACATCAGGCATTGGCCTCTCCTTTGTTTGCAAGCCCGGTATAAATCATCGCAAAGATGTGCAAAATTACCCGGAATCGCGCACCCGCTGTGGAAAAATGCACAAATGAATTGGGATGATTACCGTTGCTTTCTTGATCTCGCCAGGGCTGGCAGCCTGTCGGGAGCCGCCCGGCTGCTGCATGTCGACCATACCACCGTCGGACGCCGGATCGCTGCGCTGGAGGCTGCTCTCGGCGTCCGGCTGATCGAGCGTCTGGGACGGGAAATTCGCCTGACCGATCAAGGCCGGGCTCTGGCGGCGCTGGGTTCGCCGGTCGAAGACGCTATGGCGCGGATTGAGCGTGCCGCCGCCGGCAGCATTTCGGCTATGGCGGGAGAGGTGCATATCTCGGCGCCGCCCAGCCTTGCGGCCATGGTACTTGCGCCCAATCTCGCCCGCCTGCATCAATCGCATCCGGCAATCGAAATCACGTTATCGAGCGAAAAGAGCTTTGCGGATCTCAACCGACGAGAAGCGGATATCGCCTTGCGGCTTTCGCGTCCGCTTGCCAACGGTCTCGTCATTCGCAAGCTGAGCACGATCCCCTTCCGGTTCTTCGCAAGCCGCGCCTACGATCGGCCGGAGGAAGATTGGGAATTTATCGCCTATCATCAGGCAGACGACCCGCTGCCGCAACAGACCTGGCTGATGCAGCATATCGGCAACCGGCGTGTGGTCTTGCGCTGTAGCGATGCGGCAAGCCAGACCGCGGCGGCTGCATCAGGCCTGGGCGTTGCGCTGTTGCCGGACTATCTGGGAGACGGCGATCCACGCCTCAGGGCATGCGACAGTGCCCTGCATCCGCCACAGCGGGACTTATGGCTTGTCGTGCATGAGGATATCAGACACGCACCGAGGGTGCGGGTCGTCATGGATTATTTGATCGATCTCTTTGCCAAAAAGGCGGGCTCTCCTTGAACCCGCCCCATTGGGCAGAGGACTTCTCAACCACCAAACGCGGATCAGCTCTGGCTCTGCGACTGGCTCTGGCCTGAGGTGACGATGCGGACCGTAACCGACATATCCTCTCCGGCGAGACCGATGCGCATGCCGGAAACCGGAGCGGCGTCGGCGTAGCTGAGGCCGGTGGCAAGGCGCACGTAGCGGGCGTCCGGGCAGACATTGTTGGCCGCGTCGAACCCGACCCAACCGAGCGAGGGCAGATGCACCTCCGCCCAGGCGTGGGTTGCCGCCTGCTCTTCCACGCCTTCCATCATCAGATAGCCGGAAATGTAGCGGGCCGGCAGGTTCAGCAGCCTGGCAACGGCGATCATGATATGGGCATGGTCCTGGCAGACGCCGGTTGCCGCCTCCAATGCCTGTTCGGCGCTGGTGTCGGTCGTGGTCGCGCCCGGCTCATACGCCACCTGCTCATGCACCCGCGCCATCAGGTCGTGCATCCTTGCAAGTTCGTTGTCGCCGGTCAGGCTCTTCGCCAGTTCGCGCAGCAGCTTGCCCGGCTTGGTGAGCGGCGTGTCGCGCAGATAAAGCCAGAGCGGCACATAACCGGTATGGGGGCCGTGAACGCCGGCCCTGTCCTCGGTCTCCACCTCGCCAGAGGCCACGATTCGCACGCTTTTTGCCTCGCCTTCGAAGGAGACGAGATGGGTGTGATTGCCGAACTGGTCGTTGAACCCGGCCTCTACGGTGGCGCCATCGACAGCAATCGTCCAGGAGATAACGCGCAAGCCCGGATGTTCGATCGGCGTCAGCCTCAGCCGCTGCAGCGAAAACTGCACCGGCTCGTCATAGCTGTATTCCGTCACATGGTTGATTTTCAGACGCATCCTGTGCCCCGCCTCACGCATAGAACCGGTAGCCCTCGTTAATCTCATGGCCCAGCCTGTTGTTGCGGGCAATGAAACTATCGAGAAACTCGTGCAGACCCTGGTCCATGACCTGGGTGATATTGCTGGAATGCAGCGAAGCGCGAATGCTGTCGGCCGTGTCATGGGCCGGCAGGCGCTGGCCGTATTCCTTGGCGATATAGCCGAGATTGCTGACGATCTTCTCGTAGCAATAGGCTAGCGAGCGCGGCATCTGGCCGTTGAGGATCAGAAAATCCGCAATGTTGACCGCCAGATACTCGCCGTCATAAACCCAGCGATAAGAGCGATGCGCCGACACCGAGCGCAGGATCGATTCCCACTGGATGTTGTCGAGCGACGATCCGACCTGGGTCACGGACGGTAGCAGCACGTAATATTTCACGTCGAGAATGCGGCTGGTATTGTCCGCCCGCTCGATGAACGTGCCGATTCGGGCAAAATTGTAGATCTCGTTGCGCAACATCGAGCCGTGGAAGGCGCCGCGGATCAGCCCCGCCCGCCGTTTCACCGTATCGATGGTCTCCGGCAGGTCGGCCGATTTCAGCTTGCGCGACAGCAGCTGCTTCAGCTCGATCCAGCATTCGTTTGTGGCTTCCCAGGTCTCGCGCGTCAGCGCCGTGCGCACCATGCGGGCATTGTTGCGGGCCGCGTCGATGCAGGACATCACGCTCGACGGATTGGCGGTGTCGCGCATCAGGAAGTCGATGGCGTCAGCCGCCGTCACCTTCGGATGGGCTTCGAGAAAAATATCGAGCACATCGGCGCTTTGCAGCACACCGGTCCAGTCATCCTCGGTGGCGCCGGAGCGGGTCAGCGAGACGCGCAACCCGGCATCGACCAGGCGAGCAATGTTTTCGGCCCGCTCGATGTAGCGGAACATCCAGAAGAGGCCATTTGCAGTTCTTCCCAGCATGACCATCAGTCCTCCAGTACCCACGTATCCTTGGTGCCGCCACCCTGGCTGGAATTGACCACCAGCGACCCCTGTTTCAGGGCCACGCGGGTCAAACCGCCGGGAATGATCTGCACCTTGTCGGACACGAGCACATAGGGCCTGAGGTCGACATGCCGGGGCGCGATGCCCTTGTTGACCAGGATCGGCACCGTGGACAGCGATAGCGTCGGCTGGGCGATGTAGTTGCTGGGCCGGCTCTTCAGCTTTTCGGCAAACAGCGCCCTCTCCTTCTTGCTGGCTGTCGGGCCGACCAGCATGCCGTAACCGCCGGAGCCGTGCACTTCCTTGACGACAAGCTCTTCCAGATGCTCGAGAACGTAGGCAAGGCTATCGGCTTCCGAACAGCGCCAGGTCGGCACATTCTCGAGGATCGCCTTGCGGCCGGTGTAGAATTCGACGATCTCGGGCATGTAGGAATAGATCGCCTTGTCGTCGGAAATCCCGGTGCCGGGCGCATTGGCAATGGTGATATGGCCGGCGCGATAGACATCCATGATCCCGGGTATGCCGAGAGCCGAATCCGGCCGGAACGTCAGCGGATCGAGGAAATCGTCGTCGACCCGGCGATAGAGCACGTCGATCGCCTCATAGCCGCGGGTGGTGCGCATTTTCACCTTGCCGTCGATGACGCGCAGGTCGGACCCTTCGACCAGTTCCACGCCCATCATGTCGGCCAGGAAGGAATGTTCGTAATAGGCGGAATTGTAGATGCCTGGCGTCAGGACAGCCACGCGCGGCTTGCCCTTGCAGCCGGGAGGCGCCAGAGACGCCAGCGACTGGCGCAGCAGATAAGGATAATCCTCGACCCGCTGGACCTTGTTGAGCTGAAACAGTTCCGGAAACATCTGCATCATGGTTTCGCGGTTTTCCAGCATATAGCTGACACCGGATGGCGTGCGGGCATTGTCCTCGAGCACGTAGAACTCGCCCTCGCCAGTGCGCACGATGTCGGTGCCGACGATATGGGTGTAGACGCCGCCCGGCGGGCGAAAGCCGATCATCTCGGGCAGGAAAGCATCGTTCTTCTCGATCAGCTCGCGGGGGATGCGGCCGGCCTTGATGATTTCCTGCTTGTGATAGATGTCGTCGAGAAAGGCATTGAGCGCCAGCACGCGCTGCTCGATGCCCTGGGCCAGCTTGCGCCATTCCTGGCCGGAAATGATTCTGGGGATGAGATCGAAGGGAATAAGTTTTTCCGAGGAATCTTCATGACCGTAGACCGCGAAAGTGATGCCGGTCTTGCGGAAGATGGTTTCCGCATCCCGCGATTTCGCAATCAGGTGCTTGGGGTCCTGACTGGAATACCAGTCGAAATATTTTTGGTAGGGCCCGCGCGGACTGCCGTCCGCCCTAATCATTTCATCAAATGCCAATGGCGCTATCCCCGTTGTTTTAGCCATATGAATACAGTGTCTTTTCCAATGCAAGAAGCGTGCACAGTCGCGACAAAATATTTCACGCCGGCGAAACCTGTTGAATGCTCGCCGAAAAACGAGGCGGCTGCCATCATCCTGATCAGATCTGCCCACGGATGAGGCGAAACCGACGCGCAAAAGAAACGCAGTTGCGAAAATTATAAGCAATTACCATGGGTTATAGTTCGCAACGCTAAATTATATACATCTGGCCTAAATTAGCGATTTATTCGCACTTTCCGTCTACTTATTTGTTGCAACGAATATGCGCCTGCAGCGCCGCCACGTCGCGGATCAGCGCCGGGACAGATGGGAGAGCTGTAATGGGTATCGACGCGTTTCAAGGTGCAAAGACGACCAGCAAGCTTTTGGCCCTGGAGGCCTTGAAGGCCAATATCATGGTCGCCGATGCCGGCCTCAACATTACCTATATGAACCCTGCCGTCATCGACTTGCTGAAAGAAGCGGAGCCCGACCTGAAGAAGGAATTGCCGCGGTTCAGCGTATCGACACTCATTGGCAGCAATATCGACGTCTTCCATAAGAACCCCGCCCACCAGCGCGGAATGCTGGCGGCACTGAAGCAGCGCCATGCCGCCACGATCCGGGTCGGCACCCGCGTGTTCGATCTTCTGGTGACGCCGCTGAAGAAGGGAAGCAAGGTCTACGGTTTCGTGGTTGAGTGGGCGGATGCCAAGGAGCGCCTGCTTAACTTAGACTATGCCGCCCAGATGGCCGCAATCAGCCGGTCGCAGGCGATTATTGAGTTCAGCGTCGATGGCGAGGTTCTGAGTGCCAACGACAATTTCCAGCAGATCCTCGGCTACCGGCTGAGCGAGATCAGCGGCAAGCATCACAGCATTTTCGTCTCCAAGGACTATGCCACCTCGCAGGAATACCGCGACTTCTGGCAGTCCTTGCGGAGCGGCAAATTTCAGGCGGCGGAATTCAAGCGCGTCACCAAGGACGGTCGCACGGTCATCATCGCCGCCTCCTACAATCCAATTCTCGACATGGACGGCAAGGTTGTCAAAGTGGTGAAATTTGCCACCGACGTCACGGCGCGCGTACAAACCGTCTCGGCGTTGGGAGACAGCCTCAAGCGGCTGTGTTCCGGCGATTTCGCCTTCCAGTTGACGGAACCCTTCGCTGCCGATTTCGAATTCCTGCGCCATGACCTCAACCGCTCGGTCTCGCAACTCGGAGATACGTTCAAGCTGATTGCGGCCAGCACGAGAGTGATGAGCGACGGCTCGCGCGAAATCAGCCAGGGCGTCAACGACCTGTCACGCCGCACCGAAACCCAGGCCGCCAGCCTGGAAGAAACCGCCGCGGCGCTCGATGAAGTCACGGCCAACGTCAATTCCTCAGCCCAGCGCGCTCAGGATGCCCGCACCGTTGCCGCCAAGGCCAAGGCCAATGCCGAAGCTTCGGCCAATGTCGTCGCCCAGGCGGTAGAGGCCATGAGCCGGATCGAGGACAGCTCCTCGAAAATTTCCAATATCATCGGCGTGATTGACGAAATCGCCTTTCAGACCAACCTTTTGGCACTGAATGCCGGCGTTGAGGCGGCGCGTGCGGGCGAAGCCGGTCGTGGCTTTGCCGTTGTTGCCCAGGAAGTGCGTGAACTGGCCCAGCGTTCGGCCAAGGCCGCCAAGGAGATCAAGGACCTGATCCAAAACTCGACCACGGAAGTCGCAAGCGGCGTCAAGCTGGTCAGCGACACCGGCACGGCGCTGACCGACATCAGCGACCTCATCCTACAGGTCAACGATCACATCGTCGCCATCTCCACCGCCGCCCGGGAACAAGCAACCGGCCTTGGCGAAGTCAACAGCGCCGTCAACAGCATGGATCAGACCACCCAGCAGAATGCAGCCATGGTCGAGCAGAGCAGCGCCGCGGCCTCCACGCTGGCGTCAGAAAGCAACAAGCTGGTGGAGATGATCGGCCAGTTCAAGCTGTCGGGCACGGCGACTGCGGCCTCCGGCTTTGGCAGCCAGGCTCATACGCCCGCCCATGGGCGGGCCGCATGAGGACCGCAGCCCCCCGCGTGCGCTATCCATGCCAGACGCTTCTCGTTCCTTCCGCTGGCCCTCCCAAGCCACAGACCGCAGCCGGCCAGGACATGGTCTGCTGCGGTCACCTAAATTTGTCTTGGCGCCGAGACCGGTTGGCGCCACGATAAAAAAGGTATGGCGGCGACTTCTGCTGCGGGCCTGGCCTGCGAGCGTAACGCCGTTTGTGAGGCATCGGTGGTTCACGGCGCGGAACCGCCCGGTTTCGGCGTGAAATCGATTCCGATTTGCGGTTTTATACGGTAGGCTTGCGACAGGATTGTTCGAATCACGACATGCGGCGCAACCGGGCCTTTTCCGCCCGCGCAACCGATGGTCTTTATGGGTCGGCAGCCACCGTTCCGGGCCCAATGTGGACCGGATGTGCATAAGTGGAAACGGCAGGGAAAGACAAAGCATGAAGGACAAGGGCATGGGATCGCACGACGCGCCGGGCACGCAAATTGAGCCGACGCGGCGTACGCTGCTGGCCGGCATGGCAGCAGCATTGGCCGCGCCGCTTGCCATACCCTCGAGAGCACTGGCTTTCGACATTCCGACCGAGCCGCGCCTGCTGCACCATGATTACATGAAGATGCGCGAGCGGTTCCACACGAGGCTGCTGCAGAAAGGCCCCGCCCCCGACAAATACGAGCCGCTGGAACCGCCGGAAGGCGCCAGCCGGATCTTCTATCGCTCCGGTCGCGGTGGCGAGCTGACGCTTGCTGCCTGGGTGTCCAACTACAAGCGCGAGCGCAAGTCCAGACCAGCCGTGTTGTTTCTGCATGGTGGCAACGCCATGGGCGCCGGCCAATGGACGCCGCTGAAGGGCTATATCGACGCCGGGTATGTGGTGATGATGCCGACGATGCGCGGCGAAAACGGCCAGATGGGTATCTTCTCCGGTTTCTATGACGAAGTGGACGATGTCCTCGCCGCCGCCGAGCGGCTGTCGCATCTGCCGGGCGTCGACCGCGAGCGCCTGTTTCTCGCCGGCCACAGCGTTGGCGGCACGCTTGCCATGCTCGGCGCGATGAGCACCCACCGCTTCCGCGCGGCTGTGCCGATTTCAGGCAATCCCAACGCATTCCGCTTCTTCAAGCGGTACCCCGAAGATATCCGCTTCGACGACAGCCGCCCGCACGAATTCGAGGTGCGCAGCGCCGTCTGCTATGCCCATAGCTTCAAATGCCCGGTGAAGCTGCTACACGCCGAGACCGAAACCACCTTCGAAGACAATGCCGCCCTGCTCCTGAAACGGGCACGGGCCGCGGGTGCGACCATTTCTTCGGAAGAAGTGGAAGGCAATCACAGCAGCGAAATCCCGCACGCCGTGGAGGCCAGCATGCAGTTCTTCAAGCAGGTCGCAGCGTGACGGCTTGAAATTGCTTTAATCTAAACCGCGTCACGACGAAGGACGCTGCGGCTTCAAGCTGCAACGTCCGCCGTCACTGGAAGGCCGTCTTACGCCTCAGCGCCCGATAGAGCGTTGCACGGCTGATGCCCATGTCGCGCGCCGCCCGCTGCACGCTAAGCGCTCCTCCGCCGATAGCGCCGCGAACCTCCTCAAGATCCTGCATGCTGAGCTTCAGCGGCCGGCCGATGGCGCTGCCGCGCTGGCGTGCCGCCGACATGCCGGCGCGGGTACGCTCGGAAATCAGGCTGCGCTCGAACTCGGCCAAGGCACCCATGATGTGGAAAATCAGAATGCCGCCGGCCGAGGCCGTATCGATGCATTCATTGATGGAATACAGCCCCACCCCCAGGTCTTCAAGGCTCTTCACCATCTCGATCAGATGCGAAAGCGACCGGCCGAGCCGATCCAACCGCCAGATGACCAGCGTATCGCCCGGCATTAGCGCTGCCAGCGCCTGCGCCAAGCCCGGGCGGTTGCGGCTCGTTCCAGACAGGCCCTGATCGGAAAAGATCTGGTCGCATCCGACATCTTTTAATGCCTTGAGTTGCAGATCGAGGTTCTGGTCACAGGTCGAAACGCGAGCATAGCCAATACGCATTGATATCATTCACAACATGAAATTTGCCGCCCTAGCCCGGATGAATCCGTAGGAACGCGCCAAGAAGATGACGGAAGTAACCGTATCAGAATGGTTCCCTTTTAACCACAACTTATGGATACTAGCAATACAAAAATCTACCTGAGATTATTTTTTTGATGTCTGCGCAGTTCTGTCGAATGCATTTCTTGCAGGCGCAGGCGCGCAAGCAATGGCCAAACGCCCACCACCCCATGGCAGCATTCTAATCAAACAACATCTAAGGGTTGCATTTTCGAACTTTTGGGTTGCAAATTGGAAGGCTTTCGAGACGGCGAGCGTCCCGAACAGTCTGACGAGACCCCAACCCAAGGATCTGAAAACCATGCAATTTTCCCTATCTCTCGAGTTCGATACCGACGTTCTGAGCCTGATCAAGGACGCAGGGCAGCGTGTGGCAATTGCCAAGCCGGTCGGCTCCGGCGCCCCGAACGTCATCTGGGTCGATATCGATCCCTTCCAGGTTACAACCATCGAATGGGAAGAAAACTACTGGATCTATGCTTCGACCGACAGCGTTGAACATGGCGCTTCTATCAATAAACTGAGCGAAGTCTCGCCGGGCCCGGCGCTGGATGGCGGTTATTACGAATTCACCAACAACAATATCTTCGGACCCTTCCGGAAAAACAACAGCGCGCTCTCGGTCGCCTCCGGCACCTTCGCCGCGATCAACAACATGGACTACGACCGCTACTCGTCCCTGACCTTCGGTCTCGCCCAGGACGCTCTGGTCAACAAGAAGCTGGAAGAGCGCAAGCCGATTTCGGCTCAGACCGTACTCGCCACCCAGTCGATCCGCATGACGCCCTTCACCTATGTCTACATCTGGTTGCAGGCCGAATTCGAAAGCCAGACGATCATCACCGAAATCGCCGGCACCCCCAGCATCGCCAAGTTCGGCGGCAGCGTCACCGAGATCAGCCTGAAATACGATCCGATCCACGGCATCTTCGCCGGCGTCTGATCATAAACACGCTCGACCGCAAAGCCACCTTCCCCACCAAGGCCCTACCTTTGCGGCTGCGCGTCGGCGGCCGGTACTCCCACCCCTGCGTACCGGTCGCCGGTCAATCAACTCCGAAACCGACAGCAACCCGCGCAATCAAGTTCAGCGAGCTTGCGGCAACGCGATACGCCAGAACGAAACAATGGCTCAGGCCAGAAGGATCGGACACATTTGAAGATCGCAACAAGATGAAGCCGCGCTCGTCGATCCAAACACGGAAAATAGGAAACGACCGATGACAACCTACTATCGCTTAGGGAATTTCACGCCCATGAATTTCACACCACGCGATCCACAAGATCTCCAGGGCTATGCTCGCGGCCTCTCCGTTTCAACAACACTCCCTCTGAACCGAGCGCAGATGCTCGACGATGATACATTCACAATCGTCTCGGCGATTGCAACGCCAACGGCTAACGATCCCAACCATCACTCCGTTCGTCCAACTGAAGGCGGGAACGTCGCCTTGACACAATGGGCCCAAACCAGAGCCGCTTTGGCCGACGACAACAGTTGGGACAATCCAGCTGTCAGCAATTATTCGAATGACCTTTATGATTCAAGAACGGGACAGGTGAACTGAGATGGAACGAGATTTGACTTGGATCGCGAAAGTAGTGCCTGACTTCGATTTATCGCGTATCCCCAGTGACCTGCATGAGTTCATACCGGCAGACAAAACTGACCTCGAAGCGGTCACCGCCCTTAAAGCCAGTCTCTATGAACGGCTACGGCCGATCCTGCCCGTCCTGCTGACCTGGATGCAGGATTTGAACTGGCCTGTCGCCCAGGCGTTGGTGCCTGTGCTGGCATCCATAGGCGCACACCTCGTCAAGGATCTGGAGCCAATTCTGCATTCCGAGGACGAAATGTGGAAATACTGGATTCTAACCTGCTTGGTGGACACTCCCGATGGCGCGCTAGCCAAGGCGCTGCAACCGGCTCTTCAGAAAATTGAACCGGGAGAAAGCGAAGACATAAGAGCCATTATTTCCTCCATCCGCACAAGGCACTTCACGTGATAGAGCATTTCCAGGAAAAGTGGATGCCGGCCTCTCCCTCCGGAAATGCTTGGAAATAAAAGGTGAGAGCGTTTCAGTGTTTCCAAGAAACGCTCTCACGTCCGCCACCTCGACCTGTCGAGCGTGACAACGGGCTGGAGCCGACAGTCGGGGATGAAGGAAGCACCGCGCTCCCTGCGCCACATCCCGCTCTCGCCCGTTGCCAAACCCGGCAAAATAGACAAAACCGTCGAGAGCATGATGTGAGTGACGAGAAGACCATCACGCTTTATGAAGCGATCGGTGGCAATTCGACGGTGAAGGTGACGGTGGCGCGGTTCTGCCAGCGGCAACGGGGAAGACGCTGTTGTTCTTGCGGAACGGGCCAAAAATAAAATTCTCGTTCAAATTATCATAACCGCCATCCAGAGCAGACCCCGGAGTAACTGTCAGCATGTGAATAGACGCACCACGCTGGACATTGGCCCAGAAACATACATCCAGTATTCCTCTTCCCATCCGATGGTATTTGCCACCGCGACGGTTCGCCCAGAGGCTCTGAGAGAGGCGGGCACATCCGTGTCGAATTCAAGCGAAAGTGAAAATTTCATAGACAGACCTTTAGTATTTCAGGCGACGTTACAGCGCCGGGCGCGTTAAAAAACGCTCAAATGACGCTACAACCCTTTAATTCTGCTAGGTATTTTCCCCATTGAATCGATTCCGATTTAAAGAATTATACGGTAGGCTCAAGCACGGATGAAAATGCCCTGAATCGGATCATATTTCAGGGCGATATCGTTGACGCCACTGCCGAATGTGGCCACGCTGGGCGTGCCAGCGATTTCCGTGATGATCGTCTGGCTTTTGTGCTCTGACTGTAGCCAAAGGTGCAAATCAGCGGACGGAGCTATTCGAACGGATTGCGTGGCAAGGACCGTCTGGGCCGAAATCGGCTTGCGCTCGTGCAGGGTCTGATTGACCAAAGCGGTCTGAGACAGGCCGAATGTCAGCGATGGGTAATTATCATAGGTCATATTGTTGATTGCGGCAGAGGTTCCGGTTGCAGCGGTAAAGACGCTGTTGTTCTTGCGGAACGGGCCAAAAATAGAATTCTCGTCCAACTCATAGTAACCGCCATCCAGAGCAGGCCCCGGAGTAACCTCCGTAAGCTTGTCGATCGTCGCGCCATGACTAACATCGACCTTCGAAGCGTAAATCCAGTAATCCTCTTCCCATTCGATAGTGTTTGTTTGAAATGGATCGATTGTCAGCCAGATGACGTTTGGCGCGCCAGTTCCGACTGGTTTTGCAATCGCGACGGTCTGGCCAGCGGCCTTGATATTGGCCAGCACATCAGTGTCGAATTCGAGAGACAGGGAATATTTCATTAGTGGAACCCCTTTTTATCGTTTAAGTAGCAAAAAAATAAAAAGCCTCGCCCATGTCGGTCGGCGCAGGACAATATCGAACAAAATGCACGATACACCTTAAAACTGCATTAGCCTTGGCAACATCGGCAAACCAGCCCTGCGCCTCATCGCCACATCCTGCTCTCGCCCGTTGCCTCCCGCCGACAAACCCGGCAAAAGAGGCAACGACAGTCGAGGGCAGGATTTGAGTGACGAGAAGACCATCACGCTTTATGAAGCGATTGGCGGGGACGCGACGGTGAAGGCGCTGGTTGCGCGGTTTTACCAGTTGATGGATACGCTGCCGGAAGCGGCGCATTGCCGGGCAATCCATCCCGCTGACCTGACCGAGAGCGAAGAGCGGTTTTACGATTACCTCACCGGCTATCTCGGCGGGCCGCCGGTCTATATGCAAAAGCGTGGCCATCCCATGTTGCGCCGTCGTCATTTTGTCGCCGAGATCGGGCCACAGGAGCGGGATGAATGGCTGTTATGCTTCCGCCGCGCCATGGACGAGACTATTGCCCATGAAAAACTGCGCGAGATCATCTGGCCGCCGATCGAAAAGCTCGCTCATCACATGCAGAACAAGGAATAAACCATGATGCTCGCCCGGTTGCGGCCGCTGCTGCTCGTCTTGTCCGGCCTGTTCGGCGCATCAGGCGTCGGGCTGGCGGCGGCGGCAGCGCATGTGACAGGGGCCGGTAATCTGCTCGGCCCCGCCTCCTCCATCGCGCTTGCCCATGCGCCGGCGCTGCTCGCGCTTTATCTGGCTGGCGAGAAGGTGCGTACCGCGACTTTGTCGGGTCTGGTGATCGGGCTTGGCGTATTGTTGTTTGCAGGCGATCTCGCCGTCAAGCAATGGACCGGTCAAAGCCTGTTTCCCATGGCCGCACCAACAGGCGGTATCGCGATGATGGTCGGTTGGGCGCTTCTGGCACTCCGGGCGATTCTGCTGAGGAAATAATGCTTTTCATGGCGCGGTCCGGACCGCAAAGGTGTTGCCGTGTAACACCCCACTCTGCCTCGCCTCTTTGCCTGGAATGCATCTCCCCCTCAGGCAAGGAGATCGGAAAGAGGAGCGGCCTTTGCCAACCGGTATACGTTGAATTTGCCCTGATGTAGCTGGCTTTACTGCCCCTGCTGGCGGCGCTCGGCGTTGCGGCGCCATTGCGGGGCGGGAAAATCGATTACCTGGGCTGAGACGGCCTCCCGCCGCAGGCCTTGGGCCAGATGCTGGGTGCGCGACACCGGCCGCTCATGCAGGCCGGGAAGCCTGACAATCTCGGCCATCGCCGCCTGGCACTCGCGCGCATCCTCGGCGCGTTCGTAAAGCAGGCCGGCAAGACCCTCGCCCGCCTCGCCGCCCAGCTTGTGCAGCTCGATCATAAGGCTGCCGTCATTCATGTCATGCATAATCTGTCCTCAATTACCCCAGAATAACCTGTTTTCGTTTGTCTTTTCGGGAAAACCGGGTTCCACTTTTCCCTGACAAACTCTAGGCGCGGTCGTTCAGGCTTTGCAGCGCCCGCTCCAGGCTGGACTTCGAGCCGTTGCGCAGCGGAATGAAGGTCTTGCCGAATTTCTTGCAGCCGCTCTTCACCCGCAGGCAGGCGTCGTGGCTGATACAGTCGATCGGGCAGAACACGCAGTCGACCGAGGGCAGAACAGTATCGATGCGCGACACCGCTTCACGCAGGCCGCCATCGTGATGGATCAGTTCGGCGCCGAAATTGGTGGCGATCTGGCGCAGATGCGCTACCTGGCAATCGCGCCCGCCGACATAGAGGAAGCTCTTGATATCTGGCCCACCCCTGTCTTGCGCGCCCTTGTCGTCGACAGGCGCCGCCATCACGGACCGCTTCTCCCCCTGCTTCTTCCTTGCCTTGCCATTCTTTGCCATAGACCGTCTCCTCACTGCGGCGGCGGCGGCGTGGTGCCATTCCGATGTGCCATGCTGTTGTTGGTCGCACCCTACAAAACATGAGTAAAAGAGTAAAGTATATAGTGGAGGATTTTCATCATGTTTTTTGGCTCATATTCGCACCTTTCTCCGAGCCAAGAATCCGACGAAATTTCCTTTACTTATAAAGGCTTATGAAAATCATGCCATTTCGCCCACCTCATAATTTTACCGTTTGATAAATTTTTTTTCCTGAGCTACGATTTTGCTAATCGCTTCGAACAAAAAAGAGGGAACTGCGATGCGAAGACTGGAACCAGGCCTTACGGCCGGGCGGCTTGATGCTGCCGATTATGTGAAAAACTTCTCCGACCTGCATCCGCGCCTCGGCGATCACGAAGCGCTCGTTGCATCCGACCGCTGTTATTTCTGTCACGATGCGCCGTGCATGACGGCCTGTCCGACGTCGATCGACATTCCCATGTTCATCCGCCAGATTGCGACAGGCAATCCGACGGGATCGGCCAAGACGATCTTCGACCAGAACATCCTCGGCGGCATGTGCGCCCGCGTCTGTCCCACCGAACAGCTCTGCGAAGAGGCTTGCGTGCGCAACACCGCCGAAGAGCGCCCGGTGGAAATCGGTAGGCTGCAGCGCTATGCCACCGACCTCGCCATCGAGAACGGCCGGCAGTTCTATACCCCCGCCCCCTCCAGCGGCCGCAAGGTCGCGGTGGTTGGCGCCGGTCCGGCAGGCCTTGCCTGCGCGCATCGGCTGGCCATGCACGGCCATGCCGTGACTATCTACGACGTCAGGCCTAAGGCCGGCGGCCTCAATGAATACGGCATCGCCGCCTATAAGACGCCGGAGAATTTCGCCCAGGCGGAGGTGGATTACATCCTCTCGATCGGCAATATCGAGGTGCTCAACGGCCAGATGCTCGGCCGCGACTTCACCCTTGCCGAGCTTCAGGCTCAGTTCGATGCCGTCTTCCTCGGCACCGGGCTTGGTAACGTCAATATGCTGACAATCCCCGGCGCCGACAGCAATGGCATCGTGGATGCGGTGGAATTTATCGCCCATCTGCGCCAGGCCGAAGCGAAAAGCGATGTGGCTGTGGGCCGTGACGTCGTCGTCATCGGCGGCGGCATGACCGCCATCGATGCCGCGGTGCAGGCCAAGCTGCTTGGGGCGGAAAACGTTACCATCTGCTACCGCCGCGGCAAGGAGCACATGAATGCCTCCGATTTCGAGCAGGATCTCGCGGCCTCCAAGGGCGTGACCATCCGGCACTGGCTGCAGCCCAAGGAGATCGCCCATCACGGCGGCCGTGTCGCCTCGATCACCTTCGAATATACCCATTTGGAAAATGGGTTGATGAAAGGCACCGGCCACACCGCGGAGATCAAGGCAGATCACATCCTGGTTGCCATCGGCCAGAAGCTCGACCCGCAAGGTCAGGACAGCCTGGCGATGCAGGGCGGCAAGATCGCCATCGACGACGAAGGCCGCACATCGATCCCAGACATCTGGGCCGGCGGCGACTGCGCCTTCGGTGGTCAGGACCTGACGGTGTCTGCCGTCGCCATGGGCCGCGACGCGGCCGAGAGCATCAACCGGATGTTTGCCGTTAGCACGGCCGACGTCAGCGCTGTCGCTTGAGCCGGAGGGATTGAACCATGGCTGATCTCAGAAATAATTTCGTCGGTATCAAATCGCCCAACCCCTTTTGGCTGGCCTCCGCACCGCCTACCGACAAGGCCTATAATGTCGAGCGTGCCTTCAAGGCGGGCTGGGGCGGCGTCGTCTGGAAGACGTTGGGCTCCGAAGGCCCGCCGGTCGTCAACGTCAACGGCCCGCGCTACGGCGCGATCTTCGGGGCGGACCGTCGCCTGCTCGGCCTCAACAATATCGAGTTGATCACAGACCGGCCTTTGCAGGTCAATCTTCAGGAAATGAAGATGGTCAAGAAGAACTGGCCGGACCGCGCCCTGATCGCCTCGATCATGGTGCCCTGCGAGGAAGCCGAGTGGAAGGCCATCCTGCCGCTGGTGGAAGAGACCGGCGCCGATGGCATCGAACTCAACTTCGGCTGTCCGCACGGCATGTCGGAGCGTGGCATGGGCGCCGCCGTCGGCCAGGTGCCGGAATATATCGAAATGGTGGTGCGCTGGTGCAAGCAGTATAGCCGCATGCCCGTCATCACCAAGCTGACGCCCAACATCACCGATATCCGCAACCCTGCCCGCGCCGCCAAGCGCGGCGGCACCGACGCCGTCTCGCTGATCAACACGATCAACTCGATCGTGTCGGTCGATCTCGACAGTTTCGCGCCGGTCCCGACGGTGGGCGGCAAGGGCAGCCATGGCGGTTATTGCGGCCCGGCGGTCAAGCCGATCGCCCTCAACATGGTCTCGGAAATCGCCCGCGATCCCGAAACCTATGGCCTGCCGATTTCAGGCATCGGTGGCGTTACAACCTGGCGGGATGCGGCAGAATTCCTGGCGCTCGGCGCCGGCAATGTCCAGGTCTGCACCGCCGCCATGACCTATGGCTTCAAGATCGTCCAGGAAATGATCTCGGGCCTTTCCGACTGGATGGATGCCAAGGGCCACGCGTCGCTGGCCGACATCTGCGGCCGCGCCATACCGAATGTGACCGACTGGAAATACCTGAACCTCAACTATGTCGCCAAGGCGCATATCGATCAGGATGCCTGCATCAAATGCGGCCGCTGTCACATCGCCTGCGAGGACACGTCCCACCAGGCGATCACGAGCATTGTCGACGGCCTGCGCAAGTTTGAGGTGATGGAAGACGAATGCGTCGGCTGCAATCTCTGCGTCAACGTCTGCCCTGTCGAAAACTGCATCACCATGGTTGGGCTTGAACCCGGCACGCTCGACCAGCGCACCGGCAGGCCTGTCGATCCCAACTATGCCAACTGGACGACCCACCCCAACAATCCGATGGCGGTACAGGCGGCCGAATAATCGGCCTTTCAGGTTCAAAGCCCGCACATGCGAGCGAGACCTGCTTCATCAAAAAGGCGCCGGGCGGATCAACCGCCCGGCGCCTTTTTCACGTCCTCAATGCTGCTTATCAACCCGCATCAACGCCGCAATCGGCATTTGTATTTTAAATATTATTCATATAATATGAAACGAAAGCGACCAAATTCGCTTGAAAAATTTCAGGAATTTTAAAGTTTTTCATGTGCTGATTGTAAAAATTGATGAAATTATACGCTTCCGATTGCCGTGTATGTCGCCCTTGAACTACCGCAGACAAACGACCTCACAAACCCTTAGGTGCAATTTAAAACTTCCTCAGAGTTTTATTTGAGGTGACTGTGCCATACAGCAGAAAGACGCAAGCGTGACATTTCCGCAGTGAAGATCGGTTGAGCAAAAATCCCCGAATTCTTCCTAAAGTTGGAGCGCTTCGATAAATACTTTGAAATTGAGCCAATAAATCTGCATAAAGCCTAAAAAAGGAATCGGTCCACTGTCCAGTTCAAGCACTGTTTGCAGAAACGTGTTGCGAAGCGCTACAGGCGCAAACCGTGGCATCCGCAGATACTGCAGGAAATTGTGTGATTTCGCAGGTTCAAGAGTTCGATGATGGTCAAATCTGCCAGGATTGGTGGCATCGCTGAGCATATCAGGAAGCTGGCCGGCTTTTATTGGCCGGCGCTGATCGTCTGCGCGGCCGTATTCGTCACCATCATGCTGATCGACCGCCAGGACCGCAAAGCCTTTTCCGAAGACAGCAAGGTCTCTATCGGCGACAAATTGGGCCCGGTGCGCGCTCGGCTGGAAGGCAATATCAGGGCTGATATCCGCATGCTGCAAGGTCTGCTGGCGGCCATCGAAACCGAGCCGGACATGAGCCAAGTCCGTTTTTCCGCTATCGGTCGGCGGTTCTTCTCTCGGCCCGTCCGGCTGCGCAGCATCAGCCTCTCCAATGATCTGCGTAGTGGCGTTACCTATCCGCTGCTTCTGAACGAGGAGACCAATCGCGACTTTCTCGCCAGCCCGCAGGAAGCGCAGGCCGCGCTCCAGGCAGCCCGCACCAATACGTTTGTCGTCACGCCACCGATCGATCTTCCCCATGTCGGCCGCAGTCTGGTGATCTTCTATCCCGTCGCCTCCCCTCAGCTTGCCGAGGCGGCAACGGGCAATGCGGATCAACCCCCCGCTCCGGTCGGTGGTCATGGCCTGTTGCGCGGCACGGTCGATTTCGAGCGCCTGTTGCGCGGCAGCGGTCTTTACGATCTCGGCCTCGACCTCGATGTCGTGCTTTACGCAGACTCCAACGCACCGGATGCAGAAAACATTGCCTTTTTCGGCAATCCGGCACTGATCGATGGTCCCGCTGTGCGCATGCAGGTCAATATCGGCGCCCAGACCTGGATGCTGGCCGCAGCCCCCAAAACCGGCTGGCAACAGGCGGCCCGAGATCTCTGGCTGCACCGCCTTGTGATGTTCCTGCTGGCGCTGACGATCGTTACCCCTTTTCTATGGGTGGCGCATCTGCTGACAGAACGGCAACAGAATATTACCGACTTGAATGATCAGGAGCGCAAATTGCGCAACCTGTCGCAACGCCTGCAGATCGCGCTCGACTCCTCGCAGACCGGCGTTTGGGAAATGGACATTGCCAGCGAGGATCTGACCTGGGACAGTCGCATGCGCCAGATCTACGACTGCGACCCTTCGCGGCCGATCGTTACCCGCGAGGACTGGAGCAACAGTCTGCACCCCGACGACCGCGACAGCGCCTCCGAGGTGCTGGCCACCGCGATCCGCACCGGTTCCAGCTATTCGACCCAGTTCCGGATTATCGACCGCAACGGCCAGATCCGCCATGTCCGCGCCTTCGGTTCCGTCTACCGCGATGCCGATTTCCGCAAGAAGATGGTCGGGGTAAACTGGAATATTACGGCTGACGTCAAGATGCAGGAAGCGCTGCACGATGCCAAGACGGAGCTTGAGGCCCAGAACAGCGAGCTGGAGAGTGCCCGCCGCATTATGGAGCACACGTCGCTGCACGATCCGCTGACCGGCCTTGCCAATCGCCGCTTCCTCGACCGGCATCTGGCCGAGGTCGAGAACCGGCAGGGCGGCGGCAAGCCGATCATCCTGCTGCATATCGATCTCGACCGCTTCAAGGAAATCAACGACACCCTTGGGCACGCTGCAGGCGACGCAATGCTGCGCCACGCGGCCAGCCAGATCAACGGGCACATCGCCCCTGGCGATTTTGCCGCCCGCATCGGCGGCGACGAATTCGTGGTCGTCCGTCACGACGAAAGCAATACAGGCGCTGCCCGCGCGCTTGGCGAAGCATTGATCGAGGCGATCAACCAGCCGATCCGCTGGGAAGGCCAGGAATGCAGAGTTAGCGCCAGCATCGGCATTTCGCTGTCCTACAATGCCCAGCCACAGCTGGAACAGGCGCTGGTCAATGCCGATATCGCGCTCTACGAGGCCAAGCGCCGCGGCAAGAACCGGGTGGAATTCTTCTCCGACACGCTGAAGGAGGCCACACTCGCCACCAAGCGCACCGCCGACGCCATTTTGCGCTCGCTGGCGGACCACGATTTCATTCCCTATTTCCAGCCGCAATTCGATGCGCGCACCATGCAGATCACAGGCGTCGAGGCGCTGGCCCGCTGGCGCCATCCGCAACTCGGCCTGTTGCCGCCGATCGCTTTCCTCTCGGTAGCCGAAAGTCTGAATGTCGTCGCCTCCATCGACAACAGCATTCTCGAGCAATCGCTGGCCCAGGCCCGCCGCTGGCAGGATCATGGGTTGGAAACCCCGCATGTATCGGTCAATATCTCCGCCCAGCGCCTGTTCGATGATGGCCTCGTCGCCCGCCTGCAGGAAACGCCCCTGCCAGCCGGCGGTCTCGCCTTCGAGCTGCTGGAATCGATTTCCTTCGACGACAAGGCTGAAGCCGCCGCGACTGCCATCGGCCAGATCAAGGTGCTCGGCATCGATATCGAAATCGACGATTTCGGCACCGGCTATTCCTCGATCCTCAGCCTGCTGAAACTGTCGCCCCGCCGCCTGAAGATCGATCGGCAGCTGACCTTACCGATTCTGGAAAGCAAGCAGCAGCGCCGCCTGATCGGCTCCATCGTCGAAATCGGCCGCTCGCTCGGCATCGAAATCATTGCCGAAGGCGTCGAAACCCGCCAGCACGCCGAAATACTCGCCGATCTCGGCTGCCATACGCTGCAAGGCTACGGGCTGGCCCGTCCGATGAACGGCGATGATTTCTTCGCTCTCCTCAAGCGCCGCGCCACCGAGCGCATGGGTGCCGCTGCAGAGGGGATGGCCGCTGTCTAAGGGGCCATGCCACATTTCATCACAAATGCACGCTCGAGCGCTGTTGCGGGAAACGCTGCCTTCTTGAAGGCGCGCGTCCAAACGAATTGCACTAACGCTTTGCCTACACCCGTGATAAGACCTCGCTGATCCCGAAAGATTATGGTCCGGCAACAAGCCCGTGCGGCCCGCACGGCCTGTGGCCAATGATGCTCCGAGAAGATGACGTGACGATACCGACGACAACAGCCGCAACCGAGACACCCAGCAAGGTTGCCAGCCATAACAGCCATGCTCGCGGACGCGAAAAGCTCAAGGCCCATCTGGCGGTGCTGACATTTGCAGTTCTGCTGGCCACATCCTTTTCCTTCGGCGGCATGGCAACCCATATGATCGATCCGATCGCGCTGCAGGTCCTGCGCTACATCGTGACGATAGCGATCACCGCCACTCTGTGTTTTCAGGTAAAGTCCTATCCGCTCGCCTTGCCGCGCCGGCCCTGGCGCTACCTGATCATCGGGGCGTTGATGGCCACCTACATGATCAGCATGTTCATTGCGCTGCAATTTACTGCGCCAGTCGCAACAGGGGCGATCTTCACGATGATGCCGCTGATGAGTGCCGCTTTCGCCTGGCTGCTGATGCGCCAGAGAACGCGGCCCGGCGTGCTGGCAAGCCTGCTGATTGCCGCGACCGGCGCCATCTGGGTGATCTTTCGCGGCGACCTGCAGGCGCTGATCCATTTCGATGTCGGCAAGGGCGAGCTGATCTATCTGATCGGCGTCACCGCGCACGCGATCTATGTGCCGCTGCTGCGCAAGTTCAACGAGCGCGAGCCGGCGCTGATCTTCCTGTTATGGTCGGCGGTCGGCACGCTGGCCTTCATGCTGGTCCCCGGCCTGCCAAGGCTTGCGGCTCTCGACTACGGCGCCATCTCCTGGCTCGGCTGGGGGCTGGTGCTCTATCTTGCCGTCGTCACGACGCTGATCACTTTTCTTCTATTGCAATATGCCTCGCAGCGCCTGCCAGCGCCCAAGGTCCTCGCCTATAGCTATCTGACGCCGAGCTTCATTATAGTGCTCGAGGGCCTGATGGGCCATGGCTGGGCGCCACCGGCGGTGTTTACCGGCGCGCTGATCACTGCCGCGGGCCTGTTGGCCATGGCCCTGCTGCCGGACTGAGCCTTGGAGTGTTTCCAGGAAAAATAGGAACTGATTTTGCGCCCGGAAACACTCTAGCCGTCCGGCCTTAAACCCCGCAGGAACAGATCTTCCAGAAACCGCGCCGCGCGCTCGAACCGCTGCTGCTCCGCATCGCCCTCGCCCAGCACGGCGCGCACCTGCACGTCGAAATCGGCATAGTGTTGGGTGGTCGACCAGATCGAGAAGATGAGATGATAGGGATCGCAAGCCACGAGCTTGCCACTCGCAATCCAGCTGCGGATGACCTTGGCCTTTTCATCGACAAGATCCTTCAGCGGACCTCTCAGCACATCCTGAATGGTTGGCGCACCCTGCAGCACTTCATTGGCAAACAGCCGGCTTTCACGCGGAAAATCCCGGGCAAGCTCCAGCTTGCGCCTGATATAGTCGCGGATCTCTTCCTGCGGATCTCCATCGGCGTCAAAGGCGCGCAGCGGCTCAAGCCAATTGTCGAGCAGCCGGTCCATCAGCGCCCGATGGATCGCATCCTTGGTGCGGAAATAATAGAGCAGGTTCGGCTTCGACATTCCCGCAACTTCGGCGATCTGATCGATGGTGGCACCGCGAAGCCCTCGCATGGAAAACACGTCCAGCGCCGCCTGCAGAATGATCTCTTCCTTCTCCTCCTGAATTCGGGTCCGCCGCTGCGTCTTCGATGCCCTCGCTATTGCCATTCCCTCTCCCCGTTTTGTCCCTGTTCTTGCGATCATCGACCAAACCCGACCGCCGCTGACGCTTTGGCAGGCAGGAGAAAAAATTGGTCGGATTTTTCGCGTTTTGCGTCTTGAGTGCCGCGCCGGAAGCTGTAATGTTTACCAATCGGTCAAATATCGACCACTGCCCTCAGAAAGGCAATGGCCGGCAACGAACCGAGGCTCAAAAACAACAATAAGAGCCACTGCATGAGATTTTGCCTCCCGTCACCGGTGCGGCAACGGTCATGCGGCAGACATAAAAGTGGGAACAGCGGATTTCGAGAAGCATCGAAGCCCCTGCAAAAATTAGGAATTTTCAGATGACGGCTAAACCCGGCGCGAACTTGCGCGTGAATGGTGACCGGCTGTGGGACAGCCTGATGGACATGGCCAAGATTGGCCCGGGCGTGGCTGGCGGCAACAACCGCCAGACGCTGACCGACGAGGACGCCGAGGGCCGTGCCCTGTTTCAGTCCTGGTGCGAGGCGGCGGGCATGACCATGGGCGTCGACAAGATGGGCACGATGTTTGCCACGCGCCCCGGCACCGACCCGGACGCCCTGCCCGTCTATGTCGGCTCTCACCTCGACACCCAGCCGACTGGCGGCAAATATGACGGTGTGCTCGGCGTGCTGGCCGGGCTTGAAGTGGTGCGCTCGATGAACGATCTCGGCGTCAAGACCAAGCATCCCATCGTCGTCACCAACTGGGCCAATGAAGAAGGTGCCCGTTTTGCGCCGGCCATGCTGGCCTCCGGCGTGTTTGCCGGCGTGCATTCGCTCGATTACGCCTATGGCCGCAAGGATCCCGAGGGCAAGACCTATGGCGACGAGCTGAAGCGCATCGGCTGGCTCGGCGACGAAGAGGTCGGCGCCCGCAAGATGCACGCCTATATCGAATATCACATCGAGCAAGGCCCGATCCTCGAAGCCGAAAACAAGCAAATCGGTGTCGTCACCCACTGTCAGGGCCTGTGGTGGCTGGAATTTACCCTGACCGGCCGCGAAGCCCATACCGGCTCGACGCCGATGAACCTGCGCGTCAATGCCGGCCTTGCCATGAGCCGGATTTTCGAGATGGTCCAGGACGTCGCGATGAGCGAACAGCCGGGCGCCGTCGGCGGCGTCGGCCAGGTGTTTTTCTCGCCCAACTCCCGCAACGTTCTGCCGGGCAAGGTGGTGTTCACCGTCGACATCCGCACGCCCTCCCAGGAAAAACTCGACCGCATGCGCGCCAAGATCGAGGCGGAGGCAGCCAAGATCTGCGAGGCGCTCGGCGTCGGCTGTTCGGTGGAAGCCGTCGGCCATTTCGACCCCGTCACCTTTGATCCCACGCTGGTGGGTCGCGTGCGCGACGCCGCCGAACGGCTGGGCTACAGCCACATGAACATCATCTCCGGCGCCGGCCACGACGCCTGCTGGGCCGCCAAGGTGGCACCCGCAACGATGATCATGTGCCCCTGCGTGGGCGGCCTCTCGCATAACGAGGCCGAGGAGATCTCCAAGGACTGGGCCTCGGCGGGGTGTGATGTGTTGTTGCACGCGGTGCTGGAAACGGCGGAGGTTGTGGGGTGAGCATGGCCTCTGGCACCCCCTCATCCGGCTCTTCGAGCCACCTTCTCCCCGCTGGGGAGAAGAGGGAGCGTGCTGCACCCTTCGCGTGGGACCACGACGGTCGGGGAAAACGAAGCGAGTGCATCTGGGTCTCTTCTCCCCAGCGGGGAGAAGGTGCCGGCAGGCGGATGAGGGGGGCCGAAGGCCTCGAAGCCGCACGAAATCAGATTGCAGAACATATGAAGCCCCCCGCCAAGGGGGGCGTATCCAAGGCTGAAGTCAAGGTGGTCACCGGAGTTGCGGGCATGACCGACATTACCAAACGCCGCACAGGAAAAACCGGGCAAGCAAGGCAGTTAAGACAGAACGAGACAGAGGCTGAATATCGGCTTTGGAGCGATCTTCGAAACAGATTGCTCAACGGTCATAAATTCGCACGGCAAGTCCCGCTCGGCGCATATATCGCCGATTTCGTTTGCCGCGAGCGACGTTTGATCGTGGAACTGGACGGAAGCCAGCACGCTGAAAGCACCTCGGATGCCACGCGAACCGCATGGCTGAATGACCAGGGGTATGATGTGCTTCGGTTTTGGAACGGAGAGGTTCTCTCGCAAAAACGAGATGTTCTTGAAACAATACTTGCGGTTCTGGACGGTCGGATCACCGAAAGCTGCGAGACTTTGCGGTTTTATCCGGCGAAACGAGGATCGGCATGAGCGAGCATTGGGGCCTTCGGCCACCCCCTCATCCGGCTCTTCGAGCCACCTTCTCCCCGCTGGGGAGAAGAGAGAGTGTGCCGCGCCCTTTGCATGACGCCGAAGCGTCAGATGAATATGAAAAGGCCGCCTCTTGGTGTCTTCTCCCCAGCGGGGAGAAGGTGCCGGCAGGCAGATGAGGGGGGCCGAAGGCCACCGGAACGACAACGAAACACACGGGTGAACACTCATGAGCACAGTCATCAAGAACGGCACCATCGTTACCGCCGATCTCACCTACAAGGCAGATGTGAAGATCGAGGGCGGGGTCATTACCGAGATCGGCCCTGATCTTTCCGGCGATGAGACCCTTGACGCAACCGGGTGTTATGTCATGCCTGGTGGGATCGACCCGCATGTGCATCTGGAAATGCCGTTCATGGGCACCTATTCCGCGGATGATTTCGAGAGCGGCACGCGCGCGGGTCTGGCTGGCGGCACCACCATGGTGGTGGATTTCTGTCTGCCCGATCCCGGACAGTCGCTGCTGGAGGCGCTAGCGCGCTGGGACAACAAATCCACCCGCGCCAATGCCGACTATTCCTTCCATATGGCCATCACCTCCTGGGACGAGCGCATCTTCAACGAGATGCAGACGATCGTGCAGGACAAGGGCATCAACACCTTCAAGCACTTCATGGCCTATAAAGGCGCGTTGATGGTGAATGATGACGAGATGTTCGCCTCGTTTTCACGTTGTGCCGAGCTTGGCGCGCTGCCGCTGGTCCATGCCGAAAACGGCGATGTGGTCGCTGCCATGTCGGCCAAGCTGCTGGCCGAGGGCAATGACGGGCCGGAAGCGCATGCTTATTCCCGCCCCGCCGAAGTCGAGGGCGAAGCCACCAATCGCGCCATCATGCTGGCCGATATGGCAGGCGTGCCGCTCTATGTGGTGCATACGTCCTGCGAACAGGCGCATGAGGCCATCCGCCGCGCCCGGCAGAAGGGCATGCGCGTTTATGGCGAGCCGCTGATCCAGCATCTGACGCTCGATGAAAGCGAATATTTCGACAAGGATTGGGACCACGCCGCGCGCCGGGTGATGTCGCCGCCCTTCCGCAACAAGCAGCATCAGGACAGCCTTTGGGCCGGGTTGCAATCGGGCTCGCTGTCCTGCGTTGCCACTGATCACTGCGCCTTCACGACAGAGCAGAAGCGCTTCGGCATCGGCAATTTCATGCGTATCCCGAACGGCACCGGCGGGCTAGAAGATCGCCTGCCGATGCTCTGGACCTATGGCGTTGCCACTGGCCGGTTGACCATGAACGAATTCGTCGCGGTTACCTCGACCAATATCGCCAAGATCCTCAACATCTACCCGAAGAAGGGCGCGATCCTCGTGGGCGCCGATGCCGACATCGTCGTCTGGGACCCGAAGCGCACAAAGACCATCTCCGCCGCCAGCCAGCAATCGGCGATCGATTACAACGTCTTTGAAGGCAAGACCGTTAACGGCCTGCCCCGCTTCACCCTCACCCGCGGCCTTGTCGCAATCGAGGAAAGCACGATCAAGACCCGCGAAGGCCACGGCAAGTTCGTCAAGCGCGAGCCCTATCCGGCGGTGAGCAAGGCGCTGTCAACCTGGAAGGAGCTTGTGTCGCCGCGCAAGGTGGAACGCACGGGCATACCGGCCAGCGGGGTGTAAGGGGCATGATCAGCAAGAAGATTTCAGAAGCACCCGACGATTAGCGGGAGCGCCGGTCGCTGGATTGAGTTTTACATATTGGAACAAAAATGGAAAATAAAATCCAGATGTATTTCCCGTACGATTTTAAGTCCGCAGGGAAATTTTCCTTGCAATCCATAAACTCGGTTGCGTTTGGGTACTACTACGAGCTTCAATACATTAGAGGAACAAAGGGCGGCATCAAACCAGTTCGACGCGCAATATTCATCTCTAATGAAGAAGCACTGCTTTCAGCAGAATCAAACAGAACAGAAGGAACCGCATTTAGAATCTGTGCGATTAATACGCTATTCTTCTCGGGAGATCGGAATTTTGTTTTTTTCGAAAACGAAAATGACATAGAATTTAAAGATACATTACTAAATAGAGATTTTGATATTCAATCAGCTTTGCGGATCATTTCGCAGACAAACCAGCTTTGGTTCGGACCGATTAATTCCCGTGAAAAGAAAAAAAGGAAGGGAGGGTGGGATTTGCATTCGAAATCATACTGCGGAAATTATCAGTTGTGCTGGACCAGAGAGAAGTCGTCCCGCAGGAGATATAAAAAAATCAACCGCATAAAAAAATCCCTTTTAGGGATTATCATCGCCGGAGCTTGTTGCTGAATGACAGACAATCCCTACTCCGTCGTCTCTGCCAAAGACCTCTGTCTGACCTTCCAGACCAATGATGGGCCGGTGCATGCGCTGTCCAACGTGGATCTGGAGGTGAAAAAAGGCGATTTCGTTTCCTTCATCGGCCCGTCCGGCTGCGGCAAGACCACGTTTTTGCGGGTGATTGCCGATCTGGAGCGGCACACGTCAGGCAACATCACCGTTAACGGCATGACGCCTGAAAATGCCCGCAAGGAGCGCTCCTACGGCTATGTCTTCCAGGCGGCAGCGCTCTACCCCTGGCGCACCATCGAGCAGAATATCGCGCTCCCGCTGGAAATCATGGCCTATAGCACTGACGAGAAGAGAAAGCGGATCGAGCAGACACTCGAGCTGGTCAATCTCGCAGGCTTCGGCAAGAAATTCCCCTGGCAGCTCTCAGGCGGCATGCAGCAGCGCGCTTCCATTGCCCGCGCCCTCGCCTTCGATGCCGATCTGCTGTTGATGGACGAGCCCTTCGGGGCGCTGGACGAAATCGTCCGCGACCATCTCAACGAGCAATTGCTGAAGCTCTGGGACCGGACCAACAAGACCATCTGTTTCGTCACCCACTCGATCCCGGAAGCCGTCTATCTCTCCACCAAGATCGTGGTGATGAGTCCTCGGCCCGGTCGCGTCACCGACGTGATCGAGTCCACCCTGCCGCGCGAACGGCCACTGGGGATCAGGGAAACGCCGGAATTTCTGGAAATCGCGCATCGCGTGCGCGAGGGTCTGCGGGCGGGGCATAGCTATGATGAATAGAGTGCTGGTGTATGGCGCTATGCGCGGCACGAGAGGTGCAACCCCATGACCAACCTCCGCGCCCGCATCCTTCCCGTTCTCACTGTCATCCTGGCCATCCTGATCGTCTGGCATGTCTTCGTCGTCATCCTCAACGCACCCTTCGTGCGCGATCAGGCAGCACGGGCGGGCGAGACTGTAAGCTTTGCCCAGGTCGTCGAGCAAACCTTCAACCAGGAACGGCCGGTGCTGCCCGCGCCGCATCAGATCATCGCAGAGCTCTGGGACACGACCATCGACAAGCCGATCACGTCAAAACGCAGCCTTGTCTATCATGCCTGGGTGACGCTGTCGGCGACGCTGGCGGGCTTTGGCATGGGCACGGCGCTCGGCATTCTGCTGGCCATCGGCATCGTCCATAACCGGGCGATGGACAAGTCGCTGATGCCCTGGGTGATCGCCAGCCAGACCATTCCAATCATTGCGGTGGCGCCGATGATAATCGTGGTGCTGAATGCCATCGGCATATCAGGGCTGATGCCGAAGGCGCTGATCTCGACCTATCTGTCGTTCTTTCCGGTGGTTGTCGGCATGGTCAAGGGCCTGCGTAGTCCAGATGCGATCCTGATCGATCTGATGCGCACCTATTACGCCAGCAAGACCCAAACGTTCTGGAAGCTGCGGATGCCGGCTGCAATGCCCTACCTCTTCACCTCGCTGAAAGTCGCGATTGCCATTTCGCTTGTCGGAGCTATCGTCGGGGAATTGCCGACGGGCGCTGTGGCAGGCCTTGGCGCGCGGCTGCTGTCGGGCTCCTACTATGGCCAGACGGTGCAGATCTGGGCCGCTTTGTTCATGGCGGCCGGGCTTGCCGCCATTCTGGTGGCGCTGATCGGGGTTGCGCATAGCGCCGTGCTGAAACGGATGGGAGAGCGGGCATGAATTTCTACCTGATCTTCGCCCTCACCTTCTGGCTCGCCGCCTGGGCGATCAACGAATGGCTGGTGCGCCGCCGCTTTACGGAGCCTGGCCTGCAAAGGGCGGCCAATCTTGCCGTGCCGCTGCTGTTTGGTGTGACGCTGCTGGTGATCTGGGAATGCGTGGTGCGCGGCTTCGACATTCCGTCGATCCTGCTGCCGGCGCCCAGCATGATCTGGACGCGGCTGATCCATTCCCTGCCGATTCTTTGGGCCGATTTCCAGCAAACCTTCCTGAAATCGGTGATCACAGGCTATGTCGCTGGCTGCGGGTTGGGCTTCGTCGTAGCAGTCCTGATCGACCGCTCGCCCTTCCTGAAGCAAGGCCTTTTGCCGATCGGCAATTTCGTCTCCGCGCTTCCGGTGGTCGGCATCGCACCGATCATGGTCATGTGGTTCGGCTTCGACTGGCCCTCGAAAGTGGCCGTTGTCGTGATCATGACCTTCTTCCCCATGCTGGTGAACACCGTGCAGGGCCTGTCCGCGGCCAGCAATATGGAGCGCGACCTGATGCGCACCTATGCCGCCAGCTGGTGGCAGACGCTGATCAAGCTCAGGCTGCCCGCCGCGTGGCCCTTCATCTTCAACGCGCTGAAGATCAATTCGACGCTGGCGCTGATCGGTGCCATCGTCGCGGAATTCTTCGGCACGCCCATCGTCGGCATGGGCTTTCGCATCTCGACCGAGGTCGGCCGCAGCAATGTCGATATGGTCTGGGCTGAAATTGCGGTGGCGGCGCTGGCCGGCTCCGTCTTCTATGGTTTGGTGGCGCTGACTGAAAAGGCCGTCACCTTCTGGCATCCGTCTGTCCGTGGTGGGCAACGCTGATACAAGGCTCAATAACAAGAGAGGGAACGATAATGAAAAATAAAATCGCTTCACTACTGATGGCAGGCACCGTGTCCTTGCTGGCCATGCAGGTACCAATGCAGGCCCAGGCAGCCGACAAGCTGACCCTGCAGCTGAAATGGGTGACCCAGGCGCAGTTCGCCGGCTATTACGTCGCCAAAGACAAGGGCTATTACAAGGAAGAAGGCCTCGACGTCGACATCAAGCCCGGCGGTCCCGATATTGCTCCGGCCCAGGTTCTGGCCGGCGGCGGTGCCGATGTGATCGTCGATTGGCTGCCGTCAGCGCTGGCCACTCGCGAAAAGGGCGTACCGCTCGTCAACATCGCCCAGCCTTTCAAGCATTCCGGCATGATGCTGACCTGTCTCAAGGAAAGCGGCGTCAAGACTCCGGCCGATTTCAAGGGCAAGACGCTGGGCGTCTGGTTCTTCGGCAATGAATATCCCTTCCTGTCCTGGATGGCACATCTGGGCATCAAGACCGACGGCAGCGCCGATGGCGTGAAGGTGCTGAAGCAGGGCTTCAACGTCGACCCGCTGCTGCAGAAGCAGGCCGCCTGCATTTCCACCATGACCTATAACGAATACTGGCAGGTTATCGATGCCGGCATCAAGCCGGACCAGTTGATCACCTTCCCCTATGAGAAGGAAGGCGTCGCCACCCTTGAAGACGGTCTCTACGTGCTGGAGCCGAAGCTGAAGGACGCAGCCTTCAAGGAAAAGATGGTCAAGTTCGTGCGCGCTTCGATGAAGGGCTGGAAATGGGCTGAAAAGAACCCGGATGCCGCAGCCGGCATCGTGCTCGACAATGACGCGTCAGGCGCCCAGACCGAAAAGCACCAGAAGCGGATGATGAGCGAAGTCGCCAAGCTGACCGAAGGTTCCAAGGGCGCCCTTGACGAGGCTGATTACAAGCGCACCGTTGCCACCCTACTGGGCGGCGGCTCCGATCCTGTCATTTCCAAGGAACCGGTCGGCGCTTACACCCATGAAATCACCGATGCCGCACTGAAATAGTCTGCACGATCTTCAACTTAAAATGTATCCGCCGCCATGGCTCCATGGCGGCGGCGCGCTTTCAAGGTCAGGTTCGGCAACACTGAAGCTGAAGCCGGCCAGAAGATTCTTCCTTTAATTTCATATTGGTACAGGTCTAGCCAAAGGATCTGCGCAATCCCCGAGTATCGCGGTTCGGTCAGATCCGAGCGCCGCCGTGACCCTACCGTTTCCTTTACCTCATTTTGCGGTGCACGGCCTCATTGCAGTGCCATAACCGGGAACGCCATTGCGCCGCCTTCGGCCCTGTCGTAACCTCCACCCATTAAAACCAGGGTTTTCCCCAATTGGGCAGGCCTCGACTTTCTATTTAAAACCATTTCGACCTATTTAAAACCATTGCGGCCATATTAGTGTATTATGGCATAGCCATAGATCCCCAAGGGATTTTAAAAGCCATGTTCAAGATTTTGACGTGCCTGGCCGGCGAACACCGGGCAGCGGGAGGACAGCAAGCGTGACAGATCCTATTCATCCGGTTTTGCCGGGGATTGCGCGTGCGACATCGCGCCTGGCGCCTGTTGTGCTCGGCATCGCGCTGCTGCTGCCGCTTTCCAGTGCTGCCGTTGCCGAATCTGTTCCGGCCCAGTCAGCCCCGCCGCCGGCTGACAGCCAGCTGCCCGCCATCGTCGTGGCCGAGGCCGGCACCGCGACGCTGACCGACAAGGTCATCGGCACCGGCAGCATCAAGGCGGTCGAGGAAATTTATGTCCAGCCGGAAGTGGATGGCCTCGCCATCCGCAACCTGCTGGCCGATGTCGGCGACAAGGTCAAGGCGGGTCAGGTTCTCGCCACGCTGGATGGCGACAGCCTGATCCTGCAGAAGGCGCAATATGCCGCCAACCAGGCCAAGGCCGAGGCGTCCCTCGCCCAGAACAAGATCCAGCTGATCGATGCGCAGGCGAGCGCCGCAGAAGCCGAGCGGCAATTGACACGCGGCCAGTCGCTGGTCACAGGCGGCACGATTTCCACAGCCCAGGTTCAGCAATACGAAACATCTGCTATAAATGCCCGCAACAAGGTGGACAGCGCCCGCCAGGCCATCACCATTGCCGAGGCCGAATTGAAGGTCGTGATCAGTCAGGTCGCCGATCTCGACCTGAAACTTGCCCGCACCGACATCAAGGCACCCTTTGGCGGGCTGATCACCGCCCGCAATGCCCGCATAGGCGCCATTGCTGCCGGCTCCGGCCAGCAGCTGTTCACCATCATCCGCGAAGGCAAGATCGAGCTGGTCGCAGAGGTTTCGGAAAGCGACATGCAAAAGATGCAGGTCGGCCAACCCGCAGAAATCACCATTGCCGGGCAGGTCAAGCCGATCAGCGGCCATGTTCGGCTGATCTCTCCCGCCATCAGCGCCACGACCCGGCTGGGCGACGTGCATGTCCTGCTCGACGACAGCGATGCCGCCCGCCAGGGCATGTATGCCAGCGCGGTCATCACCGTCGCCTCGGCCTCCGGCATCGCCCTGCCACTCTCGGCCATCGACAGCAGCAAGGCTGGCAGCTTTACCCGCGTGGTCGAAAAAGGCGTTGTGCGCCAGGTGAAAATCGAGACCGGCATCGTTGAAAACGGGATGATCCAAGTGACCTCGGGCATCAAAACAGGCGACCTCGTGGTGCTGAAGGCCGGCGCCTTCGTGCGTGACGGCGACCGGGTGCGTCCGGTGAAAGAAGGCGCCAGCCATGCTTCGGCAGAGGCATCGGGCCAATCCACGACCGTTTCGAACTGACGAGGCAAGACGATGAATTTCTCCGCCTGGTCGATCCGCAATCCCATCGCTCCGCTGCTTGGCTTCTTTCTGTTGATGGTGCTGGGCTTCCAGTCCTTCCAGCGCCTGCCGATCACCCGTTTTCCGAATATCGATGTGCCTGTGGTGTCGATCAGCGTTACCCAGAGCGGCGCCTCGCCATCCGAGCTGGAAATGCAGGTGACCAAGGAGGTCGAGGATGCCGTAGCCTCGATCAACGGCGTCGATGAAATCTCCTCCAAGGTCAATGATGGCCTGTCCGTCACCTCTGTGGTGTTCCGCATCGAAATTCCCACTGCTCAGGCGGTGCAAGACGTCAAGGATGCCGTTGACCGGATCAGGAACGATCTGCCGGCAGGCATCGACGCGCCCATCGTCACGAAGGTCGATGTCGAGGGACAGGCGATCCAGACCTTTGCCGTTTCGGCACCGAATATGACGCTGGAGGAGCTGTCCTGGTTCGTCGATGACACGATCAAGCGGGCCCTTCAGGGCCAGAAGGGCATTGGCCGCATCGACCGTATCGGCGGCGCCGATCGGGAAATCCGTATCGAGCTGGATCCGGACCGGCTGAATGCGCTCGGTATCACCGCAGCCGATGTCAACAAGCAGCTTCGCGGCACCAACGTCGATATCGGCTCTGGCCGAGGCCAGGTGGCAGGCGCCGAACAGGCGATCCGCGTGCTCGGCGATAGCCGCAATGTCAGGGCGCTCGCCAATACCACCATTGCGCTGTCATCGGATCGCTTCGTCAAGCTCGCTGACCTCGGCCGGATCATCGACACCTATCAGGAGCCGAAGAGCTTCGCGCTGTTCGACAACCAACCGGTCGTCTCCTTCTCGGTATTTCGCTCCAAGGGTGCCTCCGACGTGGCAGTTGCCGAACTGGTAGCGAAAAGCCTGGACGACGTCCGCGCCAAGAACCCCGGCGTCGGCATCAACCTGATCAGTGACTTCGTCTATTTCACCTATGGCAATTACACCGCCGCCATCGACACATTGCTGGAAGGCGCGATTCTGGCCGTCATCGTTGTCTTCCTGTTCCTGCGCAACTGGCGCGCCACGATCATTTCAGCCATCGCGCTGCCGCTTTCGGCCATCCCGACTTTCTGGATTCTCGACCTGATGGGCTTTTCGCTCAACCTGGTCAGCTTCCTGGCGCTAACGCTGGCAACCGGCATCCTGGTCGACGATGCCATCGTCGAAATTGAAAACATCGCCCGCCATATCAAGATGGGCAAGTCGCCCTACCGGGCCGCCATCGAGGCTGCAGACGAAATCGGTCTGGCTGTTATCGCCACCACCTTTACCATCGTCGCCGTCTTCGTGCCGGTGTCCTTCATGGGCGGCATTCCCGGCCAATATTTCATCCAGTTCGGCCTGACTGTCGCTTTCTCCGTAATGTTTTCGCTGCTGGTCGCCCGGCTGATCACACCGATGATGGCCGCCTATCTGATGCGCCCGGAAGACGGCCATGACGATGACGAGCATGGCGAAGGCCGGTTCATGCAGCTTTATACCAAGCTGGTGCGGACAACGACGCGAACCTGGCTCTATCGCTACCTGACGCTCGCCGCAGCCCTGGTATTTCTGGTCGTCTCCGTCGGCCTGCTGCTGCGCGTGCCCACCAGTTTCATGCCCCCGGAAGATGCCGGCCGTGTCACTCTGTCAGTAGAACTTCCGCCCAATGCGACGCTGGCGGAAACCGAGATCCGCGCCCGCCAGATCACCGCCGCCTTGCAACCGCTGCCCGGCGTCGAGGCCGTGTTCGTGCAGGGCGGCACCTCGCCCGCCGGTGATCTCGAATTGCGCCGCGCCGCCGTGACCCTGCATCTGTTCAGGATCGAGCATTCGCTGGTCAAGACGGTGGTCAACAAGCTAATCGGCGGCTTGCCGTTGATCGGTCCTTTGCTGCCAAAAATGACTGCCGACGGTCGTACCATCCCGCAATGGCAGATCGAGCAGGCAGCCTTTGCCAAGCTGCGCGACATTCCCGATATCCGCGTTCAGAAGATGAACGACCGCGGCGCCCGCGACATGGCCTTCTACTTCCTGTCCAAGAACGAGGACGACCTGACCAATGCCGTCAGCATTCTCGAAGCCAAGCTGCGCACCGTGCCCGTTCTCGCCAATGTCAGCGCCGACGGCTCCCTGCCCCGGCCGGAATTGCAGATCCGCCCGAAGCCGGATGAGATGGCAAGGCTTGGCATCACCGCTCAGCAGGTTTCTGAAACCGTGCGGGTGGCGACGATCGGCGATATCGATGCGCAATTGCCGAAGATCTCGCTCGATGACCGGCTGATCCCGATCCGGGTTCAGGCCGCTCTCGACCAGCGCCGCAATCTCGGCGCGATCCGGGCGCTGAAGATCAAGAGTGCCTCGGGTTCGATGGTGCCGCTGTCGACCGTGGCCGACATCGACTACAGCCAGGGCATCAGCTCGATCAAGCGCAACCACCGCGACCGGGTCGTTTCCATCGGCGCCGACTTGCCGCAGGGCGTGGCGCTGGATACAGCGACGGCCGCCTTCAAGAAGGCAGTGGCCGAGGCCAATATCCCCGCCAGCGTCTACCTGAAGGAAACCGGCGATACCAAGGTGCAGCAGGAAATGCTGACGAGCTTCGTCAACGCGATGATCCTCGGCCTGCTGTTGGTGCTGACCGTGCTGATCCTGCTGTTCAAGGATATCATCCAGCCCTTCACCATCCTCCTGTCGCTGCCGCTTGCCATTGGTGGCGTGGCGGTGGCGCTGATGATGACCCACAACGCGCTGTCCATGCCTGTGCTGATCGGCATCCTGATGCTTATGGGCATCGTCACCAAGAACGCCATCCTGTTGATCGATTTCGCCATCGAAATGCGGCGCCACGGCATGGAGCGGGTCGAGGCCATGGTCGAGGCTGGCCGCAAGCGCGCCCGGCCGATCATCATGACCTCCATTGCCATGTCCGCCGGCATGCTGCCGTCAGCGCTCGGCGTGGGCGAAGGCGGCTCCTTCCGCTCGCCAATGGCGATTGCCGTGATCGGCGGCATCATCGTGTCGACGGTGATGAGCCTTGTGGTCGTGCCCTGCTTCTTCCTTGTGATGGACGACCTGTCCCGCCTGCTCGGCGCCACCTTCGGCCGCCTGGTCGGCAGCAAGGAACATGAGCGCCCTGTCCTCGATCCGGCCGCCCTGACCGAGTTGCAGGAAGCCACCGCCGGCCGCGTCGCCACCCTGGAGACCCGCGTCAACGGACTTGAAACTGGCATTGGCAGCAACCCGCAGCGGCGCTTTTCAAGCGGGCCGTAAAGGGACGTTTTGACCATCGGGAACCGGTCGTCTTGGACGGCCGGTGACCGACGACGAAGCCTGTCAACAGACCCGAGTTGAGCAACTGTACCCATGCGACCGGCTGCGGCGAAAACCTTTCGGTACATCGCAAGCATTTGGCCGCCTTCCTAACGTCATCAGCAGAAAAGCAACTAAAAAGTGCATTTTCTATTGATCGAAATCAATCCCTTCCCTGCATTTCCCAACTAATGTGACAGCATCGACCAGCGGCGGGGGCCGATGGCGGCAATGAGCCTGATCAGGACGCGGACGGACCCATCGGGTCGCACGCCCTTGGGTTGAATTGCGCTGTTCATCAGATCCCTCTTGTGACGGCTCATTGTCTGTCCGTCCCCAGGCAGGTGCTGCCAGGTGCTGCAGCGTCGTATCGATGCGGCGGCACCGATCTCGGTATTCGTTTGGGGGCGGGCCGCATCGGCGCCCGTATGCCTGGCATGGTGGAAAAGGACGGTCTGGCAGTGAACAAGGTTTTGAATTTGAACAGTCGGGAACGCAATATTCTGGTAAAGTCGCCGTTGCTGGCCACGCTTGGCCCTGGCTCCTTGACCCGGATGATTGACCTGGCGACGGTCTTGAGCTTTGAGGCTCGCGACATCCTGTTTCGCGATGGCGATCCGGCCGATTATTTCTACTGCGTGCTCACGGGCTATGTCCGGCTCTACCGGCTGAACAAGGATGGCCGCGAGGCTGATATCCGCATCAGCGGCAGCGGCGACACCTTCGCCGAAAGCCTGCTCGCCATGGGCGACAGCTATCATTACAACGCCCAGGCCGCCGAAAACGTCACTGTCGCCCGCTTCGATCTCGCCAAGGTGCGTGCGCTGGCCGAGCAGGAACATGATATCGCCCGTGCCGTGATCCGTTGCCTGTCCAACTATCTGCGCAGCACCATGGACTGCATCGCCAATGACCGGCTGCAGACAGCGCCGCAGCGGGTGGCACAATATCTGATCGACAATTGCCCGGTCAGCGGCGGCGCCGTCTCGATCCGCCTGCCTTTCCAGAAGAGCCTCTTGGCCGGCAAGCTCGGTCTGGCCCCGGAAGCCCTGTCGCGCGCCTTCTCGACGCTTCGCGGTAATGGCGTGACGGTGCGCGGCCGGATGATACAGATCAACGATATCGACGCGCTCAGGCAGATCTGATTTAAACTTACACCGTTCGCGTCTTTCAGGCCGGGACGAAGCGCCAGCGTGTTCCGGCCTTTTCCATGCGCACGAAGCCGGTGACATGGCCGCCAGAGGCAATCCAGCCCTCTTCGCTGGCACGCACGAAAATGCGGCGGCGGCTTGCCGCGCCCTGGGCAGCATCCGAATCGTAGATGAAGCAGAAATCGGGATCATCGAGCTGAAGGCCGGGCGCATGCACAAGATCGCCCCACAGCAACAGCTTTTCCGCCCCTTCGCCGATCAGATAGCCACTATGGCCAGGTGAATGGCCGGGCATCGACACCATCTCGATGCCATCGGCAACCGGGCCTTCCGGCATCGCCCGCACGCGGTCGCCGTAGGTTTCCACCAACCGGGCGGCAATCTCGAAGCCGCCACGCCTATAGGTAGGAACTGTCTCCTTCAGCGCAGCATCGGTGAAGAAGGCCAGATCCGCCTCGGGAACAATGATCTCAGCCTCTGGAAAATAACGGCCAGCCTCACCGAACAGGCCAAGCGCATGGTCGCCATGCAGATGGGTTATCAGCACCCGGCGCACGTCGCTGCGGCCAACTCCAGCCGTTTCCAGCGCCGCCCATCCAAGGCCCAGTTCCGGTCCCCAGTGCGGCCCCGTTCCAGCATCGACCAGCGTGATCCCGTCAGGGCCAGACAGGACGAAAAAATTGACATCCATGTCGATGGTCGGCACCTGCGAGGCCGCGACAGCACCGTCGCGCAGCGCTGGACTGCTGGCATGATGCAGGTGATCGATCGGTGCCCGATAGACACCATCAATGATCGTTGTGATGTCATAGCGCCCGAAGCGGCGTGGCTCAGCCATCTCAAAGAGCTCCCTGGGTTTCGAGGAAACGAACAATGTGATCGATGCCGTCGCCTCGCTTCATGTCGGTAAAGACAAACGGCTTGCTCTCCCGCATTCGCGCCGCATCTCGGTCCATCACGTCGAGATCGACCTCGACATAGGGGGCGAGATCCTTCTTGTTGATGACCAGCAGGTCGGAGCGGGTAATGCCCGGGCCGCCCTTGCGCGGGATTTCCTCACCCTGGCAGACGGAGATCACATAGATCGTCACATCCGCAAGGTCGGGCGAAAAGGTCGCGGCCAGATTGTCGCCACCAGATTCGATGAAGACCACGTCGAGGTCGGGAATCCGCGCATTCAGATCGGCAATCGCCTGGAGATTGATCGAGGCGTCCTCACGGATCGCCGTGTGCGGACAGCCGCCGGTTTCGACACCCACCACCCGGTCCGACGACAAGGCCTGCATGCGGATCAGCGCATCGGCATCCTCGCGGGTATAGATATCGTTGGTCACCACAGCCACCGAGTAGCGCTCGCGCATCGCCTTGCAGAGCTTCTCTGTCAGCGCCGTCTTGCCGGAGCCAACCGGGCCGCCAATGCCAACCCGCAAAGGACCATGTGCCGATTTCATGCTTTTCCCCTTTTTGAAATTATAGGCAGTCAGTTCAGCAGCGATCATGGGACGAGCCATTACGAGCGAAACAGCCGCACCGCCTGCTGCTCATGCCGCGCCGAGACGATATCGACAGCAATTGTGGCACTGCCGAGATCGTCCAGTGTGCTGCCCGCCGCACGCCTTGCCGTCTGTGCCGCGGCCTGTTCAAGACCGGCCAGAATAGCAAGACCGCCGTTCTGGCCGGTCAGTCCAAGCCGGATGCCAGCCGAGACCTGCTGCGACAGCGCGGCATGGAGATAGGCCGCGATCAGCGCCTCGCAGCCTATCATCTGGCTGGCGCCAACCGCACCGACGATGACGGGATAGGCCACCGGGCCGCTCGCAAGACCCGAGACCATCTCAGCCCAGGGACCGGCAGCATCGCGAAAGGCTGCGCCCAGCGCCGTTGTTTCCAGATGCCGCTCGCGCGAGCCCGCCAGCGCCAGCGCCAGATCGGAAACCTCAGCCAGCGGGCCTGGCTCACGCCAGACGCGCCAGGCTTGCGCCAGCAGCACGGCATCGTTCCACAGCGGTCCATGGGTCAGCAGGGAGGAAAGCCAGCGCGACAGCGCTTCCGTACGGACGAGATGTCGCGCGCTTTGTAGCGGAGGCTCAGAAGAACCGGGGTTCCCCTCCAGCAGGCCGTCTTCCACCGCCTTTTCCAGGCCGGACGAATAGGCGAAGCCGCCGACCGGAAAGGCGGGCGACAGCCAGGTCATCAGACGGATCAGGCCAAGCGTGTCGAGGGCGGCGCCAGCAGTGGCATCAGCCATGGGAATGACCCGAGCCTTGATGGCTGTGATGGCTGTGATGGCCGTGGCTGCCATGATTTCCATGGCTGTGATAGGCGCCACGCACTGGTTGGAACGGTTCCACCACGTCGCTAACCTCCGCACCCAGACCTTCCAGCATGGCGCGGATGACAGGATCGCGGCCGATCAGGATACGGCCCGTCTCGATCTGGGCCGGCAGATGCCGATTGCCGAGATGCCAGGCAAGCTCGAGCAAATGTTGGCCATCACGCGGCGTGATCGCGTAGAGCCGCTCTTCGGCAGCCTTCACCTCGATCTGGTCGCCGTTCTCGATCACCAGCCGGTCGCCATCGGCAAACAGTACGGCTTCCTTCAGGTCCAGCATCACCATCTCGCCGTCGGCAAGATGCAGCAATTTACGGCGTAAATGCCTGCCGTCATGGGCCAGAACCACCGTCGAGACCGCTGGATCAAGCGCATCCTTGGCTAAAACGTAAGAGGTCACGCGCAGCATCGCCACTCCATGATCCCGCAAAGCGCCGCAGCGCTGCAGGGTCGCTATCGATTTCTTAAAAAGCGGATCGGCGGAGGGTGTCCGCCAGACGGTTACGAAAGGACCTTAGTCCCCGCAACATCTGGACTTTGCGCAAAATCCACGCCCGGCGCAACAGGCAAATGACGCAGGAGGCAATGCACGCGCCGCGCCTTCAGAAGGCCGGCTGAATTTCCGGGACCAGGGGTAGCGGGTCCTGCAACAGTTCATGCACGATGCAGTTGCGTCCATTGGCCTTGGCGCGGTAGAGCGCCCGGTCCGCGGCGGCATAGACAGCCTCCGGCCGACGCTCCAGCGAAATCTCGGTAACGCCGATCGAGATCGTGGTTGAAATCGGCTTGCCGTCGAATTGCAGGCGCAGATTTTCGATAGCGCGGCGGATCGCCTCGATCCGCTCCAGCCGCTGATTCAGCGTGCCGCCGTGGATGATCAGCCCGAATTCTTCGCCGCCAAGCCGGGCGCTGACATGCGGCGCACTTGCAAAATGACTGAAAATTTCCGCCACCGCGCGAATGACGAAATCGCCGGCGCTATGGCCATAGACATCGTTGATCGCCTTGAAACGATCGAGATCGGCAATGGCAAGCGAGGCATCGTGGAGCGCCCCTTCCATGGCCTCGGCGAAGGCACGGCGGTTGAGCAGGCCAGAAAGGCCATCAATTCGGCTCAGATGCTCATATTTCGCCTTGGCGATGGCAAGGGTGCGGACCTCACGGGCCACGAAGACGCCGTTGACGGTCGTCACGAAGCCACTGATGAGCCAGGTCATGGCAACGCTGAGCTTGACCGCCTCTCCAAGCGGCATCCGGATCAACCCGAACACCCAGAAAGCCGGCAAAAACACAAGCTGAACTGCCAGCGACAAGGCCACGGACGACAGAATAAGAGGCATGACAAAGCTAAAAATATTGCCCCGTAGCGACAAGTCTTCAAAACCCTGACGCAGCGAAAGCCACTTCAATATTCGAATCACCTCTCGGCCCCCTTTTCTGCTTTTCTCTGGGATAGGCCTGTTTTGTGTGTCGTTTCCTAAATCAATGCTTAGAATTTTAGCGACCGCCGCCGCCGGTCATCGCACCGTTTCAGTACACTGGCCCTATGCCGCGATCATCAGGGCAAAGGCAGGGGGACTTATAAAATTTGAAATACAGACGTGAAAAAACCCGGCTCGAGGCCGGGTTTTCGAAAGGTGACGCTGGCAGAGCTCCAACAGTCGTTCTGCCGCATTTCCAAACAGGAAATGGGTTTTCACTTTCCCTGGAAATGCTTTGTTTTCACGCATTTCCGGACGGGAAACCGGTTCCCACTTTCCATGGAAATGCTTTAGGCCGCCTGCTTTGCCTTGAGCTGTTCCAGGATATTCTGCGGCGAGGAAACGCCATAGGGATCGCTGTCGGCGTTGTCGCAATAGCCTTCTTCCTCAAACCACTGCTCGACCACGCCGTCATTGATCACGGCGGCGTAGCGCCAGGAGCGCATACCAAAGCCGAGATTGTCCTTGGAGACGAGCATGCCCATCTTGCGGGTGAATTCGCCGGAGCCATCGGGGATGAGCTTAACGTTTTCAAGGTTCTGCTGCTTGCCCCAGGCATTCATGACAAACGCGTCATTGACCGAAATGCAGTAGATCTCGTCGATGCCGGCGGCCTTGAATTCGCCGTACAGCTTTTCGAAATCCGGCAGCTGGAAGGTCGAGCAGGTCGGGGTGAAGGCACCCGGAAGCGAAAAGAGCACGACCTTCTTGCCCTTGAAATAATCGTCCGAAGTCATGTCCTGCCAACGGAACGGATTTGGCCCGCCCACCTGCTCATCACGAACACGGGTGCGGAAGGTGACGCTGGGCACTTTTCTGCCAATAAGCATCGCTGTTCTCCTTGACTGTCGATGATAGAAGGCAGCCGGTTGCGGCTGCCCGGATCGGGCACCGATTACCCCGGATCGCCTTGCGATGCAGCATGAAATTAATGGAAATGGTGCATCGCATGCCAGACTTGCAATATGCGCATAACAAGATCGACGCATAACGGCGGCAGATCTCGCAGCCAATACCACCTAAAAAAGCCGATTACATCTGCGCTGGAAGATGGCACACCTGCAACGCAACCATGAAAGGTTCACAATCGTACAGTAGTGATCCGTTTCGAGATTAGAGCGTAAGCAAAATGATGCAGGTCACTGTAATCACATAAAAAAACAGAAAAAACAGTCGCTGAAGCATTGCAAAAAACTTTGCCACGTATTTTAATCATGGAATATTCGGTGTTTACAATGTATTAAGCGTGCAACTAGAAGAAGCGTTTATTAGATCGTTCCGATGCCGATTGCCGACAACGATCTTTGGTACCGGGTAGGTTGGAGACGGATACGATGGTGAATGCTGATCAGCAGGCTGGGAAGCCCCAGCCCTTGAATGCTGCAAGCGACAAGCCTCGGCTCTCGGTGCTGGCCCCGACCCGTTATCCCTGGCGTTTCAATTCGCCGCGTCAAAGCCGCCATAACATCGAAAACCGCGATTTCGTGCCGATGAACTACATCTCGCCGAAGCTCGAGGGTATCACGGTTTTTCAGCCCTTGCCGCCGCGCCGTTTCGACCTCATCCACGCCTTCAATCGTATTCCGGTCAGCCCGACGCCATTCCTGATCTCGTTCGAGTCGCACATGCCGCGCGGCTTCGGCATCGAACAATCCACGCTCTACCGCTTCATGACCAGCCGTCTGCTGTCGGACCGTTGCCTTGGCATCGGCGCGATTTCCGAACATGCACGCCGGATCTTCCAGAAGACCCATCGCAACAATCCGGCCTATGAGCGGCTGAACCGCAAGCTGTTCATGCGCTATCCCAATATGGTGATCGAAGATCGGCCCGATACGCTCAACGACAATGGCCAAGGCCCGATCCGTATCGTTTTTGTTGGCAATCACTTCGCCCGCAAGGGTGGCTGCGTCGGCCTGCGCATGGCTGAAATAGCGCTGGAACGCGGCATCGACTTGCAAGTCGACATCGTCTCCAGCATCGAAGTCGGGCCGATGTCCTGGACCGACCCGCTACAGCCCGGCTATTTCGACCGCTACCGCCAGATGCTCTCGCTGCCGAATGTCCGCCATGTACAGAATGTGCCCAACAGCGAGGTGCTGAAAATCCTGCGCAATGCGCATTTCTCGCTGCTGACGACCTTCTGTGACACCTTCGGCTTCAGCGCCATCGAATCCATGGCCAATTACGTGCCCGTCATCGCCACCGCGCAGGGCGCCCTGCCCGAATTCATCAAGCACCGCCAGAACGGCCTGATGCTACCGATGGAAACCACTGATATCGGCGAATGGAAACATATCGCCGACGACCGCACCACGCCGGAATTCGCCGAAGTCCATGCCCGCGAAATCGAGCGCCTGGCCGAGACAAGCCTTGCCGAAATAACCACCCTGATGGCCGACCGTAACGCCTACCAGGCCATGCGTCGGGCTGCTTATGTTACCGCCAAGTCCACCTTCTCGGCGAGCGACGCCAATGAGTTCTGGGACGATTTGTATGTCGAGGCGCTGAACCGCTACCGCACCGGCCAAACGTCTTCGGGAATGGCGCAGAAGCCGTTTTCGGGGTGAGTAAGAGAAGGCACTGGTAATCGTATCGCGCAAGTGGCTCTGTCGACGCAGGAGAGCCATAGAGCATGCCCGGACACAAAGCCGCTCCGCACTTTTGCTGGACATGCTCTAGCTACCTGCTGACTTCTCCAAAAGCCGGTCGAACAGAGCCGACGCGACCGCCACCTCGGTGCCGGCCAGACCGACGGAACAGAACAGGCTCACCTCGTCCGCCGTCTGGCGCCCCGGCACCCTCCCGGCCACGATATCCGAAAGCTCGACTAAGCTCTGCTCCTTGCCCGATCCGTGCAGGAAAAAAGGGGAAGCATAGGCACCGGTCTGCTCCCGAGAGTCGGTGGCGATGACATTGGCTCTACCGACGATATCCAGCGCGAGTTCATGGGCTTTAGCGGTCTTCGGACCGATCGTCGTCACATGTACGCCAGCCTTGAGATCGGAGGCGCTGACAACAGGTATCGGGCTCGATGTGGCGCAGATGACGATGTCAGCATCACCGACAGCCTCGGACACGCTCACCGCTGCCCTCACCTCGATACCGAGGTCGCGCTGCATCTCCTGCGCAAACGCCATTCGATTGGCCTCGTTCCGGCTATAGACCAAGGCGAGATCGAGGCTTCGAACCGCTGCTGCGGCGGCAAGCTGCGTTCTCGCATGCCGGCCGCTGCCGAGCACGGCGGCAATACGCGCCGTTGGCGCGCTAAGGTGCCGGATGGCAACGCCGCCGATTGCCCCAGTGCGGATAGCTCCCAGCCTCTGGCCAAGGACCAGCCCTTTCAGCCTGCCAGTCTCGGCGGACCAGACGGCGACGATCTGCGAATGCTCGTCGCTGTCGAACGTGTCGTAAACCCGGAATCCCGCGACTGGCTGCTCTCCCAGCGTCCCGCCGATGGTGAACACCAGATCCCCGTGCCCGGGAAAGGAGACATTGTGCCTGGGCGGAGACACGGCCTTCCCGCGAGCCTTGGCAAGCAGCACCGCCTCCACCGCGTCGATAGCCAAGGGCATGGACGCATATCCAGCGAGATCTTCATCATGCAAAATGATTGTCATCGCGATAACTCCAGATTGTATAAATGATGAGTAGCGGCGGTCGTGGCGGTGATCAACCGCCCCTTGAGGTCAGAGCAACGCATTGATGCATTGGCAACGGCAGTCGTTGAAAATGGTACGCCGTGATCCATCTCACTCATAATTCAACCACGATGGACCGAGATGGCTTTTTTACTCACCGTCACTTTATCATTCACCATCTCACTGGCCGTCGGCGTCATTCTGCACGAGCTTGGCCACGTCTGCGCTGCATGGCTTGTCCGATTACAGGTTCGAGAGGTCAGAATAGGGATGGGCAAGACCTTTTTTCAGAAAAAGCTTAGACATGGCGATTTTGTTCTGAAGTCATTCCCCATCTGCGGAATGGTCTCTACCTATCTGCCGTTGAAGTCGGAACGTCGCTTGGCAACAATATTTTTTTGTTCAGGCGGGATAATAATGAATACCTTATTATTAATTATTTCTTTCATCGTACTGATGGAATTCCGAGATACAGATATTTTTAATCTCGCTATTTCTTGCAGCATCGCGGTTCAGAGCGCTCTGATAATCAGGAACAGCTTTCCACGGAAAACTATTGTTTACGGAAAGTTTATACCGAACGATGGGCTCGCAATTTCTCATTTAATATTCAATAGGCACGATGAAACACAATTATACAGAAAAATATATTTCGAAAATATCAAATACATCAACAACGAAGAAGAAAATTTCCAGGTTAATGCTGCATCAGAACGAGCGGCCTATCACCTTTATTGGGTTCAGAACGGAAACTTCGACCAGATTGCGCCTCATGTCCATGCCCTACAAAGCGAATTAAAGAATTCCATTTCGAAAATTGAAAAAGTGCTTATACTCGAAACGTTGGTAACAGTCTTTCTGTCTCAGCCCCGCGTAACCAAGCTTGATAAGCTCAATTCCTGGTCTGAAACCGCCCTTTCCTTGCGCCCCGATCTAGATGCCGTGAAGGCGACAAGAGCTTCAGTTCTTATCGAAAGTGACAAGATAGAGGAAGGGCTCAAACTGCTATCGACAGCGGAGGCGCCTGATGCCCTCAATCGGACTTTTATGCTCGCCTATGAGGCTCTCGCATATCACAAGGCGAACGACCGCGACAAAGCAAAGGCATTCTTCAGAACCGCTTTAACTGATTATGACCGGCTTTTCAAAGATAGCCGGCCATATTATCCGCTGCTCCTGCGGATCGGCGCACAGTTGGAGGTCGAGATGCCACCTGCCTGACACAGCAGAGTGAGCTGCGCACCACCTCAGCCGTAGCCTACTCTATTGTTCTTCCTGACAAATCAGAACAAGAAATACCGCTGCGCCATCGGCAGGACTGTTGCCGGTTCGCAGGTCAGGAGTTCGCCATCGGCGCGCACTGCGTAGGTTTCTGGATCGACCTCGATATGCGGCGTCAGGCTGTTATGGATCATCGAGGCCTTGGAAATGCCGCCGCGGGTGTTCTTTACCGCCAGCAATTGCTTGGACACGCCGAGCCGCTGGGCAAGGCCGCCGTCGAGTGCTGCTTGCGAAACGAAGGTGACGGAGGAATTGGTGCGAGCCTTGCCATAGGCTCCGAACATATGACGATAATGCACCGGCTGCGGCGTCGGGATCGAGGCGTTCGGGTCACCCATGGGTGCTGCGGCAATCATACCACCGAGCAGCACCATGTCTGGCTTGACGCCGAAGAAGGCCGGGTTCCAGATGACCAGATCGGCGCGCTTGCCGACCTCGACCGAACCGATCTCATGGCTGAGGCCGTGGGCGATGGCCGGGTTGATGGTGTATTTAGCGATGTAGCGCTTGACGCGCATATTGTCGTTTTCGCCGGTTTCGCTGGGCAGGCGGCCACGCTGGCGCTTCATCTTGTCGGCAGTCTGCCAGGTACGGATCGCGACTTCGCCGACGCGGCCCATGGCCTGGCTGTCGGAGGAGATGATCGAGAAAGCGCCGATATCGTGGAGAATGTCTTCCGCCGCGATGGTTTCCTTGCGGATGCGGCTTTCGGCAAAGGCGATGTCTTCAGGGATCGTCTTGCTGAGGTGATGGCAGACCATCAGCATGTCGAGATGCTCGTCCAATGTGTTGATCGTGTATGGCCGCGTCGGATTGGTCGAGGACGGGATGACATTCTGCTGGCCGCAGATCTTGATGATGTCGGGCGCGTGGCCACCACCGGCACCTTCCGTGTGGAAGGCATGGATGGTGCGGCCCTTGATGGCGCCGACCGTATCCTCAACGAAGCCGCTTTCGTTTAGCGTATCAGTGTGGATCATCACCTGCACGTCGTATTCGTCGGCGACCGACAGGCAGCAATCGATCGCGCCTGGCGTCGTCCCCCAGTCCTCGTGCAGTTTCAATGCGCAGGCACCGCCCAGCACCATTTCCTCCAGCGCGCCCGGCAGCGAGGCATTGCCCTTGCCGGCAAAGGCAAGGTTCATCGGGAAGGCGTCGGCCGCTTCGATCATCCGGGCGATGTGCCAGGGCCCAGGCGTGCAGGTGGTGGCAAGCGTGCCATGCGCCGGGCCGGTGCCGCCGCCCAGCATGCAGGTGAGGCCTGACATCAGCGCTTCCTCGATCTGCTGCGGGCAGATGAAATGGATATGCGCGTCCATGCCGCCGGCGGTGACGATCTTGCCTTCGCCGGCAATCGCCTCCGTGCCCGGACCGACGATAATGTCTACGCCCGGCTGCGTATCCGGGTTGCCGGCCTTGCCGATGGCGACGATGCGTCCGTCCTTCAGGCCGATATCGGCTTTGACGATGCCCCAGTGATCGATGATCAGTGCGTTGGTGATAACGGTATCGACCGCGCCATTGGCACGCGTCACCTGGCTCTGGCCCATGCCGTCGCGGATGACCTTGCCGCCGCCGAATTTCACCTCGTCGCCGTAATGGGTGTAATCCTTCTCCACCTCGACGAACAATTCGGTATCGGCCAGCCGCAGCTTGTCACCGGTCGTCGGGCCGAACATGCTGGCATAGGCAGCGCGAGACATCTTGTAAGGCATGAAATCAGGCTCCTTCGGACAGGGCGGATAGAGAAGAAGGCTCAAGGCGCGTCAGCCGCCCGGCCTCGATATGGGCATTGATGAGTTGCCGTTCTGCCGCGAAGGGATGGCCGCTCCAGCCCTCGTGCGAAAACCCGGCAAGAAAAACGGTATCGCCAGCAAAAGTCGGATCTTGCAGGATATGGCTCACCACCACAAGGCCGCTGCTCGGCACGACATAGGATCCGGGGTCATAGGGGGTGAGCGCAGCCACCGCAGACTCGTGGGTGCTCCCGGGCAGCACGAAATGATCCTTGCCGCCGCTGCGGGCAAAGGCATCGAAATCCTCGGTATGATCCTCGAACAGGTCCTCGAGTTCTGGAAAGTCCTGCAGCACCTCGGGCTTCATCGCCTCGAGCTTTACGGGATCGCGCACGGACCAGATGGCCCCGCTTTCGCTCACGGCCCGGCTGTTGCGCCAGGTGCGGCTACGCAACATTGTCTTTGCCGGTCGACCGGTATTGCAAACCGCGACAATGTCGGTACGTCGGCCTGCCCGACCGAAATTGCGGACATTGTTGAAGCGGATCACCAGATCGGCAGCGTCGATCGCATCCGCAACCTCCTGCGGAACGTCGCCATTGCCAATGATCATAATGCGCCGGGTCATAATGCTTCCGTTCAGATTATGGCTGTTGCGCCACGGATTTCAGTTGCTGTGTCCGAGCCCTGGTCAAGTTCGCCCTGCAGGTGGACATTTCCATGCCATACATGCTGCCGTCAGGTTCGGAGGTCGCCTCGTCTTCGCACTGCTTCTCGAGATGGGCGATCCATGCCCGTTGCGCCTTAAGCAGGGCCTGTTCAGCCCCCTTGCTTGCAGCACCGGAAGCCGCATCCCGCTCGGCCACCACCTTACGGGTGATTTTCCACTGGCGTTCAGGGCCTTGTCCGCCGCTTCGAAATCCGCGACGGCGCAGGCGGTCATGTCGACCTGGGTTTCGGGGTTCTTGCAATCAAGCTCCTGCGCAACAGCCGCCGGCCCAAGACAGAGCGCCAGAGTGAATGCAAGGATGATCCGCCGCGCCAGGACGGTCACAGTGCGCCCATCACCTTCTGGCGGAAGCCGAAGACCTCGCGCTTGCCGGCTAGCGGGATGAGCGTCACCTCGCGGGTCTGGCCCGGCTCGAAGCGCACCGCCGTGCCCGCGGGAATGTCGAGCCGCATGCCGCGCACCTTGTCGCGGTCGAAGGAGAGCCCGGCATTGGTCTCGAAGAAATGATAGTGGCTGCCAACCTGCACCGGTCGGTCGCCGGTGTTCGAGACTTCGATCGTCACGGTCGGCTGGCCGGCATTCAGTTCGATCTCGCCGCTGGCGGCAATCAATTCACCCGGTATCATCTTGGATCTCCCTTGGATCTCGCGGCCAGACGGAGCCTCGGCGGCTCAGGCGGCCCGGCCGGGCTTGCAGCCCTCAGCCTTTAAAATGCGTGTCGTGGACGGCGGATTGTTGACGAGCTTTTCAGCCGGGCGGATAGGCCGGCGCACAAGCTCGCCACCGCAATTTGGGCAGACGCCGGAGAGCACGCCCTCGGCACAGTCAGCACAATAGGTACATTCGAAACTGCAGATCATCGCCTCCCGGCTCTCGGGCGACAGATCGCGATCGCAGCATTCACAGTTTGGCCGAAGCGCCAGCATCGCGTCAGCGGATCGGTTCGTGGACGGTCACCAGCTTGGTGCCATCTGGAAAAGTCGCTTCGACCTGGACGTCATGGATCATTTCGGCAATGCCCTCCATCACCTGGTCACGGGTAATCACATGGGCACCGGCCTCCATCAATTCCGATACGGAACGGCCATCGCGGGCACCCTCGACCACAAAATCGCTGATCAGCGCGATCGCTTCCGGATAGTTCAGCTTGACGCCGCGCTCCAGCCGCCGCCGGGCCACCATGGCCGCCATGGAAATCAGAAGCTTGTCTTTTTCTCTCGGGCTCAGATTCATGGATGCTCCACTGGTCGGCGCGCAGACTTCGTCTGCATCATGGTTTGATCGTTATGGTCGTACTGGAACGCAGTCAGCGATATCCCGGCCGGCCATGCTGTGTGTCTCGCGCAGAACCGATCGACAAAACACCTATACGCTTCGTCAACCCTGCTTGGATTACAGCGTCCAAACTTTTGGCACAGATGCGCCATCGCGCAAGACCGAAATGACCGGGACAACAGACTTTCTCAGGGTAAATCCATCACTGCCGATAAAACGAGCAATCAGCTTGTCATTCCAGACGCTTATGCCGACAAAAACATCTCCGGGCCCCCGGCTTTTGCCGATGCCGCCGCCATGCCCCAGCCGCTCCAAAGCCGCCTTATGCGCTTCCGCTTTCGGCCCGGCATAAATCAGCGTAGCAAAGGCAACATTGCCGCCCAAAACTGCCTGCTCGGCCGCGACATCGGCGACCGCGCCTGACAGCGCCAGATCTTCAGCATGAATAAGCTTGCCGGCACGGCGGATGCGCCAGCGGTCGCGCACCATGCCTTCACGCATCGCCTCGCCCATGGCCTTGCGGCCGAGAAGAATGGCCTCCACGCCGAGGAGTTCAGCATTCTCATGCAGATCGACCTCCAGTCGGCGAGTCAGCGACGCACGGTCAAACAGGATCGATTCCTGCGGCAGCCAGTGCACGCAGGCGCCGTCCCCGACGTTGATGCTGGTTTCGACCAGCGCGGTGTCGGCGGATGCCTTGTAGATCTTCTCACAGGCTTGAGTGGTAAGCGTCAGATGCGTGCCTGGAGCAGCGTTAAAACTCCAACCCATCCGGTCGCCGCCGGTCAGGCCGCCGGAGGAGTTGATCAGCACCGCCTCCATACGCCCGTCGAAACTTTCGGGGATGCGGATCTTGGCGCAGCCATCCTGAAACAGCACGTCGAGGCGGGTGCGCCCACCAAGCAGTTTCGTCTCCAGTCGCCCCCGGCCATTGGCGCGCTGCGGCCGACCGGTGGCCACGACACTCTCCTGCGGCAAGGAGGCCGGCCCGTGATGCACATTCATTCCGCTGGATCTTCCCCTGTTGTGCTCAGAGCATCGCGCCGAAAAACGGAATCGGCGCAATGCTCTAATTTTGATATTCGCATCGGATTTATCCGAAAACCGGTTCCCACTTTTCGGTCCGATGCTCCTCTAACAGTCCGTTCAAGAATTGCCGCTGGCCAGCGGCGATTGTCGGATAGACGGTTACGGCTTTGCTTTGGAAAAGAACTCCCACATCAGATCGGTTGCATTAAAGTCGAAAGAGACTTTGCCGATCACTTTCTGGATCTTCAGGGAGGCCGTGCTGCCCGGCCAGGTATGCCCGGCACCGGACAGGCGGTAGGAGACGATCCGGGTACCCTGTCCGCAGGCGAAACTTTTGGTCTCGACCCGACCCTCAGTGGTGACCGTCGGCGGCTGGCAGGCATCGAGCTCCGCCCAGCGGTTGAGTGCTGCATCGGCGCCATAACCCCAATAGGGCAAGCCCTGGCCAGCGATCGGGTTGATCTTGTCGTCGAGACCGGCGAACGCAATCAGCGAGATCGGCTTTGCCGGCTTGCAGGTTGCGGCATCGGGCACGAAACCGGCGCCTTCTGCCTTCGGCGTGCCGGCGCGCAGGCCGACGACGAGCCCTGCCGCGGCAAACTGGGTGTTTCCGTCGCAGAGGAATTGCGACACCATCCGCCCGCCGCCGGAATAGCCAGTGGCATACATTTTGGCCGGATCGACGCAGAAATTCTCCTCGACCGCCTTCACCACGTCGCGGATATACGCCTCTTCATCGGCATCGCCTTTGGCCACGCCGGGCACGTTCCAGGCGAAATAGCCGGGCCGCTTCATCGGCATCGAGCCTTGCGGCGCAACCGCGATGAAGCCTTCACGCTCGGCAACCCGCTCCCATTCGCTGCGGTCGAGTTGCTCATTGGCATTGCTGTCGGACCCGTGGAAATCGAACACGACAGGCAGCTTGGCTTGGCCGCTATAGCCCGAAGGAATGTAATAGGAAAATACCCGCTCTTGTCCGCCTGACGTCAGGCTCATGTCATAGCGACCGACATCGCGCGGCTGGCCGCAGCCGGCAGCAAAGGCAGCTCCGGTCGAGACGGCCAGAAAGCAGCCGAGGGCTACGGCGAGGCTGACTCCCGCACGATGGAAATTTGAAATTTTACGTTTTGGTTCAAAGATTTGCATGTGACCCTCCCTAGGGAGGATCACGGTAGCAAAACATCAGGCAGAGGCAAATCAAATTGCGCAGCGCGAGCCTTAAAGCGCGTCAGCCGCCATCGGGTTGTCCACAGCAGCGGGCTGTTTCGCCTTGGCCTTCATGGTGACGGAGCAGGCAGGGTTGGTAGCAGCGGCGGTGCCGGTCTTGGTCGCATCGGCACAGACATCCTTGGCGACATTGTCGGCAATCAGACGGCCATCACCGCTATCGAAGAAGGCCCACATGCGCTTTGCCGCATAGACATCCTCGACATTCTTGCCCTTGGCCAGTGTAAAGCCGACCGTTTGCCCCGGCCAGTCATGGGTCTGATCGGCAATCGTGTAGGAGAGGATGCGTGCACCGCCTTTGCAGCGGTCGAATTCGGCGGAGGAAACCTTGACGCCCTTGACGATCTTGCGATTGCCGTCGCAACCATCGAGCGCCGCCCAACGGTTCAGGGCAACTTCACCGCTATACTGCCAATAGGCCTTGCCGCCGCCGACGTAAGGGTTTGTCGTATCCTTCAGACCCCAGAAGGCGATGATCGACACCGGCCGGCCGGGATGACAGCTGGCCGGATCCGGCAGCCACCGGCCCTTGTCTTCGACAGGCACGCCAGCGCGCAGGCTCATGATGAAGCCGGCAGCCGTAAATTCCGTGTTGCCGCTGCAGATATATTGCGACAGCATCCGGCCACCGCCGGAATAGCCTGATGCGTAGATCCGGTCAGGATCGACGCAGAACTTCGCCTTCACCTGGGCCAGCGTATCGCTAAGAAAGGCGACATCGTCGGGGCCATTGCCCTCGGGAGGCGCAACGCTGGAGACAACGCCCGGCACGTTCCAGGCATGCGTGCCCTCGACTTTACCGGACAGGCCACCCTGCGGCGCAACAACGATGAAGCCGTTTTCGCGGGCGACGTCAGGCCATTTGCTGCGGATCATCTGATCACGCGGAAAGCTGTTGGATCCATGCAGATCGAAGACGACAGGCACTTTGGCCTTGCCCGTATAGCCCTGGGGAACGAAAGCAACTGCCGTCCGCTCGACACCGCCGGACATGAATGTCAGGTCCTGCAAGCCTGCCCGGGCGGTGACGCCGCATCCGCCGGCGGCAAACGCGCTGCCGGTCGATGCGAGGATGCAGACAGAGATCAGGGCAAATGCGCGCGCGAAGAATCCCAGCCGCCGCTGGCCGGTCAGTCCATCGAGTGTCATGAAGCCGCCTTCAGTTAGCAACAGAGCATTTCCGGGGAAAGTGGAAACCGGCTTTCCATCTGGAAATGCTCAAAACAAAAACCCAGCGCAGTTCAGTGTCTTCATGAAACACTGGACTGCACTGGGCGGAAAATACCACATGTTCCGTCTGCTTCAACAGAAACATCGCATTTGAAGATCAAGGCTGACCTGCGTCAAACACAAAGCGTGAATATACGATGAACGGCACCGATAGATTTTTATATCAATGAGTTAGGTCAGACTTGCACCGAGGTGTGGCTAGCCTGAATGCGACATTCAGCCACAGTAGGCGCCCGATCAGACCGTCAGATGCCGGCGCGCTTCCACAGTATCGAGTGTCTCGGCGCCGCCCTCATGGACGATTTCGCCGCGATCCATGATGTAGACATGGTCGGCCAGTTCCCGGCAGAAATCCAGATATTGCTCCACCAGCAGGATGGCCATGCCGGTTGAATCCCTGAGATAGCGGATCGCCCGGCCGATATCCTTGATGATCGACGGCTGGATGCCCTCGGTCGGCTCGTCGAGAACCAGGATTTTCGGCCGCGTCACCATGGCCCGGCCGATGGCAAGCTGCTGCTGCTGCCCACCCGAGAGGTCGCCGCCGCGCCGCGACAGCATGGTTTCGAGAATGGGAAACAGGCTGAAGATGTCGTCGGGGATCGACCGGTCCTTGCGCGCCAGCGGCGCAAAGCCGGTTTCCAGATTTTCCTTCACCGACAGCAGCGGAAAGATCTCCCGCCCCTGCGGCACATAACCGATGCCATGCCGGGCCCGGTTGAACGGCGCCATGCCATTCAACACCGCGCCCTCGAAGGCAATGGTCCCTGCCGAGACCGGATGCTGACCGGTGATGGCCCTGAGCAGCGAGCTCTTGCCCACCCCATTGCGCCCCAACACGCAAGTGATCTTGCCCATCGGCGCGGTCAGACTGACGCCGCGTAGCGCCTGGGCCGCACCGTAGTGGAGATTGAGGTTTTCAACTGTCAGCATCGATGTCCCAACTCTATGTCAAAATGGCGAGGCGCAGAGCCTCGATACTTGCGGACTGATCCGGCGTTGGCGGGCCGCAAAGCGCGACCACGTCTTCAGCCATTCCAAACAAATCCCGGCATTCTGCGAATGTCAGGCGTTCGCGCCAGAGGTCCCGAAACCGACGCACGGGATCGGTCGGATTGATCACGCGACGAGCCGCCCATTCGGCGAAAACCAGCACTTCATCCATGTCTCCCTCAGCAATGATGCCGGCCATGCGCTGGCGGATATAGGTATTCGCCTCGGCAAGACTCTGCGGCTTCTCATGCGCGAGGCACAGAAAATATGCGACGGCGGCAATGGCGGGATCGCGGATAGAGGCCAGAGGCGCCGTCTCGGCCGCCATGCGGAACTTTTTCCGCCTGAAGGCACCGCGCATCTTCTGAACGGAATCGATGATTTCACCGCCCGCTTCCCGCATCAACTTCAGCCGCCACCACCACACCGCAGCCCCCGCGGCAACCGTCACCAGAAAGGCAAGAATTGGCATAATGAAACCCCCCAGATATTGAAAAGTCTTTCATAAGCCAAATTCCGTGTCGCAAACAAGAGAGACTGCTGTCCTATTACCGCCCCAGATAATTCTCGATAACCTTCGGATCGCTGGAGACGAAATCGATCGATCCCTCCGCCAGCACCGAGCCTTCCGCCAGACACGTCACCTTGACGCCGAGGTCGCGGATGAAGCCCATGTCGTGCTCGACCACAACGACCGAGCGGGTCTTGGCGATCTCGCGCAGCAGGATGGCCGTTTCGGCGGTTTCTGCATCGGTCATCCCGGCCACGGGCTCGTCGACCAGCAGCAGCTTCGGCTCCTGGGCGAGCAGCATGCCGATTTCCAGCCACTGTTTCTGGCCGTGGCTGAGATTGGCGGCGAGGTCGTCCTTTCGGGCCGTCAGCCGCACGGTCTCCAGGATATTGTCGATCCGCTCGCGGTCCTTTGGCGTCAGCCGGTAGAACAGGGTGGAAAACACGCCGCGCGGCTTGTTGAGCGCCAGTTCCAGATTGTCCCAGACCGTGTGGCTTTCGAACACAGTGGGTTTCTGGAACTTGCGGCCGATGCCGAGCTGGGCGATTTCGGCCTCGTCCTTCTTGGTGAGGTCGATCTTGCCGCCGTCGAAGAACACGTCGCCGCTGTCAGGCCTTGTCTTGCCGGTGATGATGTCCATCATCGTCGTCTTGCCGGCACCGTTCGGGCCGATGATGGCGCGCAACTCGCCTGGCTCGACTACGAAGGACAGGGAGTTCAAGGCTCGAAAGCCGTCGAAGGAGACGCTGACGCCGCTGAGATAAAGAAGTGAATTGGTGGTCTTATCGGCCATGACTTACTCCGCCGCCTGGGGATTGCCATTGATGGTATCGGCCTTTGCGGCCGCTTTGTTCTGACGCCGCCGGGTTACAAACTGGGCAACCGTGCCGACGATGCCCTTGGGCAGGAACAGGGTGACGGCAACGAACAGCCCGCCGAGCGCAAACAGCCAGGCATCCGGGAAGAGGCCGGTAAACACCGTCTTGCCGCCATTCACCAGAACCGCGCCAATGATTGGCCCGATCAGCGTGGCGCGCCCACCGACGGCGGTCCAGATCACCACTTCGATAGAATTGGCCGGCGAGAATTCGCCGGGATTGATGATGCCGACCTGCGGCACGTAGAGCGCACCGGCAACGCCAGCCATCATCGCCGAGACCACGAAGGCAAACAGCTTCATGTTTTCGACCCGGTAGCCGAGAAATCGCGTGCGGCTCTCAGCGTCGCGGATACCGACCAGCACCTTGCCATATTTGGACCGCACGATGCCGGAAACCAGCAGCAGCGAGCCGGCCAGGAACAGCGCCGAGAGCGAAAACAGCGCGGCGCGGGTGCCATCGGCCTGAATGTTGAAGCCGAGGATATCCTTGAAATCGGTCAGGCCATTATTGCCGCCAAAGCCCATGTCGTTGCGGAAGAAGGCGAGCAGCAGCGCATAGGTCATCGCCTGGGTGATGATCGACAGATAAACGCCGTTGACCCTTGAGCGGAAAGCGAACCAGCCGAACACGAAGGCGAGCAGGCCCGGCGCCACCAGCACCATCAGGGCGGCAAACCAGAACATGTCGAAGCCATGCCAGAACCACGGCAGCTCCTTCCAGTTCAGGAACACCATGAAATCGGGCAGGATGGGATCACCATAAGTGCCGCGCGGGCCGATCTGGCGCATCAGATACATGCCCATGGCATAGCCACCCAGCGCGAAGAAAGCGCCATGGCCGAGCGAGAGAATGCCGCAGAAGCCCCAGACCAGATCGAGCGCCAAGGCCAGCATGGCATAGGTCAGGTATTTGCCGAACAGCGCCACCAGATAGGTCGGCATATGCAGGGCGCTGTCGGGGCCAGTCGCAAGGCTCAGCACCGGCACGAGAATGGCAAGCGCAATGAGGATGGCGACGCCGGCAAGCACCTTGCCGTCAAGCGAGCGGAACAGAAATGCCGTGATCATGCTTCCACCGCCCTTCCCTTGAGTGCGAAGAGACCGCGCGGCCGCTTCTGGATGAACAGGATGATGAGAACCAGAACCAGGATCTTACCGAGCACCGCTCCGGCATAGGGTTCGAGGAACTTGTTGACGATCCCAAGCGAAAACGCCCCGACCAGCGTGCCCCAGAGATTGCCGACCCCGCCGAACACAACGACCATGAAACTGTCGATGATGTAGCTTTGTCCGAGGTTCGGAGAGACATTGTCGATCTGGCTGAGCGCCACGCCTGCCATGCCGGCTATGCCGGAGCCGAGCGCGAAGGTGAAGGCATCGACGAAGGGCGTGCGGATACCCATTGATGACGCCATCCGCCGGTTCTGGGTTACGGCGCGCATCTGCAAGCCAAAGGACGAGCGCTTCAGCAGCATCAGCAGCGCGAAGAATACCGACAGCGAGAACACCAGAATCCACAGCCGGTTCCAGGTGATGGTCAAGCCGCCAAGTCCGAAAGAGCCGGACATCCAGGAGGGATTGGCGACCTCTTGGTTGGTCGGGCCGAACAGGCTGCGCACCAACTGCTGCAGCATCAGCGAAATGCCCCAGGTGGCCAGCAGCGTTTCCAGCGGCCGCCCGTAGAGGAAGCGGATGACGCAGCGCTCGATGACCAGGCCGAAGGCACCGGTGACGAGAAAGGCAACCGGCAGGGCAATGGCCAGCGACCAGTCGAACAGCTCAGGCGCATGCGCCCGGATCGCCTGCTGCACGATGAAAGTGCAGTAGGCGCCGAGCATGACCATTTCGCCATGCGCCATGTTGATGATGCCCATGACGCCGAAGGTGATGGCTAAGCCGATCGCAGCCAGCAGCAGCACCGAGCCGAGCGAAATGCCGTAGGTGATGTTCTGCACCGAATTCCACAGCGCAATATCGGCCTGGATCTTGGTGATCGCTGCGTCGATATCGCCCTTCAGCGCCGGATCGGCTGATGGGACGGCGTTGCCGAGAATAGCGACGGCATCCTGGCCGCCAACAGCACGGATCAGCGCGATGGCCGCGCGCTTGTCGTCCAACGGCAGATCGGAGCCGATCACCGAGACGGCACGGGCTTCGGCGAGCAGCTTTTTCACCTCGCCGTCTTTTTCCTTGGCAAGTGCTGTGTCGAGCAGTTCGAGATTGTCCTGCGACGGCGCCTTCAATAGCGCATCGGCGGCCTCCAGCCGCACCGCACGGTCGGGGCTGAGCAGGGTCAGCCCGCCCTGGGCGGCACGGATCGCGCGGCGCAGGCCGTTGTTGATCTTGATCTTGACCAGACCGCCCTTAGCTTCCTTGCCAACCTCGGCGCCGCTCAAGGGATCGATCAGTGTCATCTGGCTACCGGCCGCCTTGCCGATAAACACATTGCCATCGGCCTTGCGCAAATAGAGATCGCCACCGCTCAGCGCCTCAAGCGCGGGCACGAGCTTGAGGTCCCCGGTCTTGCCGAGATCGCCGACGATCTTTTCCGCATCGGTAAAATTGGCGGTGCCGAGCGCTTTGATCAGCGCGGCTGGATCGTCGTCTGCGCGGGCGGGCAAAGCCGCCAAGGCCAGAAACAGCGCGAGGATCATTGCAAAAGCTGGGGCCAGCTTCGGGATGATGATGTCGATCGGTCGAGAAAACATGCCTTGCCCCTTGAAGGTCTGCATCGTGTGGAAAAGAACCCCTCACCCCGCCTCCGCTGCGCTCGGCACCCCTCTCCCCACAAGGGGGAGAGAGACAGTCGCCATCGCTGCGGCACCACAACGTAGTTGTTGAACAGTGAAGTGCGCGGCATTCGTCCTTCTCCCCCTTGTGGGGAGAAGGTGGCGCCCTCATTTCGAAAATAGAGGGGCGGATGAGGGGATTTGCTCCCACCGGAAAAAGCTGCGGATGCTCAAGCACCCGCAGCAAGTTTCAGGCTGGGAGAGATCAGGAACCCTTGCCGCCGCACTTGCCGGTGGCAACGTTGAAGTTGCCGCAGTTCATCGGCATGCGCCAATCGGAGATCAGGTCCTTGCTGTCGGGCAGGAAGTCGGACCATTCGTCGCCGACCACTTCAGGTGTCTGCGAGACGATGTCGAACTGGCCATTTTCCTGGACTTCGCCGATCAGAACCGGCTTGGTGATGTAGTGGCTTGGCATCATCGTGGCATAGCCGCCGGTCAGGTTCGGCACGGAGACGCCGACCAGAGCGTCGATGACCTTGTCCGGCTCGGCGGAACCGGCCTTCTCGACGGCCTTAACCCACATGTTGAAGCCGATATAGGCGGCTTCCATCGGGTCGTTGGTTACGCGCTTGTCGTTCTTGGTGAAGGCATGCCAGGTCTTGATGAATTCGGCATTGATGGGGGTATCAACGCTTTCGAAGTAGTTCCAGGCGGCGAGATGGCCGACCAGCGGCTTGGTGTCGATGCCGGCCAGTTCTTCTTCGCCGACCGAGAATGCCATGACCGGGATGTCTTCGGCCTTGACGCCCTGGTTGCCGAGTTCCTTGTAGAAGGGCACGTTGGCATCGCCGTTGACGGTGGAGATAACGGCGGCCTTCTTGCCGGCCGAACCGAATTTCTTGATCGCGGCCACTTCAGTCTGCCAGTCGGAGAAACCGAACGGCGTGTAGTTGACCATGATGTCTTCCTTCTTCACGCCCTTGGACAGAAGATAGGCTTCGAGAATCTTGTTGGTCGTGCGCGGATAGACATAGTCGGTGCCTTCGAGAACCCAGCGCTTTACGCCTTCGTTCTGCATCAGGTAATCGACGGCGGGAATGGCCTGCTGGTTCGGGGCTGCACCAGTGTAAAACACGTTGCGCTCGCTTTCTTCACCCTCGAACTGCACGGGGTAGAAGAGAACCGAATCCAGTTCCTTGAAAACAGGCAGAACCGACTTGCGCGACACCGAGGTCCAGCAGCCGAACACGGCGGACACCTTGTCCTTGGAGATCAGCTCACGAGCCTTTTCGGCAAACAGCGGCCAGTTGGAAGCCGGGTCGACGACCACGGGCTCAAGCTTCTTGCCGAGAACGCCGCCCTTCTTGTTCTGCTCGTCGATGAGCATCAGCATGGCGTCCTTCAGCGTCGTCTCCGAAATCGCCATCGTGCCGGACAGCGAATGCAGAATGCCGACCTTGATCGTGTCTTCGGCCGCGAACGCACCGTGGAAGGCGGTGGTCGACAGCATGGCGCCCATGAGCGCGGTAGCCAGACGGGTCTTCAGGTTCATTGCAGTTTCCCCTTTTGTCTTACGGTTATTGTGTGGGGAAACTATCGGCTGCTGCGGCGCAAAATCGTATACGTCAATTGACGTAGGCAGCGGTGACGTAAGGCGCCTTACCCCTAAAAAGAAAGGGGTTTATGTTGGAAAAGGCTTCAACCAAGCTGGTAAAAGCTTGATTTTTGACAAATTCGAACCTTATAAACTGATAAAGTGTCTAAAGAGACGACCGCATCGCCCGCGCTGCAGCAAACGGGCCATGACGGCAGAGCCAATTGCGTTGCGGACGTCCCTGATGCCCTTTTCTTCCCGCCGGCGGCTTTTAAAAGACGCCACGGCCACCTCCCATGCCAAGCTTGATACGATGATCGGCAGTTTTACCTCGGCCGCCGCCTATCGCGCCTATTTGCTGGGAATGGCCCGTTTCCGACTGCCCCTGGAGGCAATGATCGCCGACGAGGCGCTGAGCGCGCCTTTCGCGGTTTGGCCCGGTTCATGGCGGCCCGTCAGTATCGGCAATGGCCTGCGCGCTGATCTCGTGGCCCTTGAGATGGACTTGAATTCCAATGGAGAAGGCTGGCACGCCGCCCCGCCGAAGCCGCAGACCACCGAGGACTGGCTTGGCCTGTTCTACGTGCTGGAAGGCTCGGCGCTCGGCGCACGGGTCCTGTCGAAGCGGGCAGCGGCGCTGGGTTTCCGGCCGGACTACGGCGGTGCGCATCTTTTTTCCCAGACCGGGAACTATTCGAGCTGGCCGGCGTTTTTGAACCTTATGGAGGAGCTGCGGGATCTCGATGACGGGAAGCTCGCGGCTTCTGCCGTTTCAACCTTCGCCTTCGCGTATACCGCCTTCGAAAGCGCCATGAATGCCTGCTACGCAGACCGTTGATCTCAGCAATTGCGATCGCGAACCTATCCATATTCCCGGCAGCATACAGCCGCATGGCTGGCTTCTGGCCTGTGATGCTGAGATGGCCACCGTGCTTCGCCACTCCGCCAATGCTGGCGAGATGCTGGATCGAAGCGGCGACATCAACGGCATGGCCCTCGACAAGCTGATCGGTGACAAGGCCACCCACGATCTGCGCAACGCGCTGGCGACGGCCCCGCAAGCCGCCCGGCCTGCCCTGCTTCCAAATGTCGAGCTTGCCTGCGGCCGACGCTTCGACGTCAGCGTTCACCGCCAGCGCGCCAATGTGATCATCGAATTCGAGCCTGCCTGGACTGGTCGCCAGCCCCTGCAATTGGCCCGCGAGATGATCGGTCGCATCAAGGACATCGAGGATGTCGACCGACTGATCCGCGCGTCTGCGAAGCTGGTCCGGGCCGTGCTCGGCTATGACCGGGTGATGATCTACCGCTTCGACAACGATGGCTCCGGCAAGGTAGTCAGCGAAGCGAAATCGATGGAACTGGAAAGCTTCCTCGGCCAATATTTCCCAGCCTCCGATATTCCCCAACAGGCGCGTAAACTCTACGTGCAGAACTCGATCCGGGTGATCACAAGCGCCAGCGGCAACAGGGTAGCGATCGAGCCGGTGCTCGACCCGTCCGGCCAGCCGCTCGACCTGTCCTTTGCACATCTGCGCAGCGTGTCGCCAATTCATCTCGAATATCTGCGCAACATGGGCGTCGGCGCCTCCATGTCGATCTCGATCCTGCTCAATGGCGAGCTCTGGGGCCTGATCGCCTGCCATCACTACCGGGAAAAGACCCTGTCGATGGCAGAAAGGGTTGCCGCCGAACTGTTTGGCGAGTTCTTCTCGCTCAATCTCCTGGCCCTGAAGCAAAAGCATAAATTGAACCTCGCCAGCGAGGCGCGCCAATCGCTCGACCGCTTCGTGCAGCTTGCCTCGCATCACGAGGATCTCAATGCGCTGTTTGCCGATTGCCTGCCGGAATTTCGAAGCCTCGTTGCCTGCGACGGTGTTGGCCTCTGGCTGAACGGCGCCTGGACCTCGATTGGCGCGAGCCCTCCTGCCGGCGAGGTCGAGCCGCTGGTGCGCTTCGTCAACGGCGTTGCCGAGGGTCAGATCTGGGCCAGCCATGCGCTGTCGAACTTCCTGCCACGCGCCGAAAGCTATTCAGACACGGTATCCGGCGTCATGGTCGTGCCGCTGTCGCAGATCCCGCGTGACTACATGCTGTTCTTCCGCAAGGAGCGGCTGCAGACGCTCAACTGGGCCGGCAATCCCGACAAGTCCTATGAGGTCGGCCCGCTCGGCGACCGGCTGACACCGCGCAAGAGTTTCGCCATCTGGAAGGAAGCGGTGATCCGCCAATCCGACCACTGGAGCGACAGCGACCGGGAAATCGCCGAGGCCATCCGCGCCGTCACCGTCAAGGTCGTTTTGCGTCACAGCGAGTTGATGCAGGAAGAGCGCAACAAGGCCGATATTCGCCAGCGGGTGCTGAATGAGGAACTGAACCACCGGGTCAAGAATATTCTGGCGGTGATCAAGTCGCTGGTCGGGGTCCCGACGAGGCCGGAGCATCAGCTGCGCGATTACGTCACCTCGCTGAAAGGCCGGGTGCACGCGCTGTCCCATGCCCATGACCAGGTGATCCGCGGCAGCGGCAATGGCGAATTGCGCGAACTGCTGGAGGCTGAACTCAGCCCCTACAGCAGCGACGGCTCGGTACTGTCGCTCGAAGGACCGCTCGTCGTCCTCGACAGCCGCGCTTACGCCGTGACCGCCCTCGTCATTCATGAGCTGGCGACCAATGCTGCCAAATACGGCGCCCTATCGCGTGGCGGTGGCACGCTCGGGTTGATTTGGCGCTGGACGGACGCAGGCGATTGTGAAATCCTCTGGACGGAGCGCGGCGGGCCAACGGTGACCACGCCGACGCGCAGGGGCTTCGGCTCCGCCCTCATTGATCGAAGCATTCCCTATGATCTCGGTGGCAAGAGCACCGTAACCTATGACCCGGGTGGTCTGACTGCGCATCTTTTGCTGCCTTCCCGCTTTCTGTCCGGCATTGGGCAGGCGTCAGAGGCTGCGCCCGTGCCGCACCCCAAGACAGAGACCAGAGCCATGGCGACTATCGACAAGACCCTGCCGATCCTGCTGGTCGAAGACCAGATGCTGATTGCGATGGATGCGGAAATGATGCTGGGCGATGCCGGCTTCACCACGGTCATGACGGCCGGGTCCGTGCCTGATGCGCTGGCCCAGATCAAGGGTGCAGTGCCGGCACTTGCCGTTCTCGACATTAATCTCGGCAACCATACCTCGGTGCCTGTCGCAGAAGAGCTCTACCAGCGCGGCATCCCCTTCCTGTTTGCCACAGGCTATGCCGAACGCTCGATCATCCCCGACGCCTTCCGCGATGTCACCATCATCAACAAGCCCTACGACAGCGATGCCTTAACGGACGCCGTCATGAACCTGCTGCGCCAGCCGGACGCGACGCACGGCTAGAGCATCGGATCGAAAAGTGGGAACCGGTTTTTAGAGTACACTGCACAAACAAAAGCCTAGGCCACTCGTTCAATTCCGTTTCATACTAAACGACGCAAAGGTCCTGCGGCTTTGCCGCCCCCTCATCCCCCTGCCGGGACCTGCCGCCACCTTCTCCCCAGCGGGGAGAAGGTGGCGGCAGCCGGATGAGGGGGGCGAAGCCCGAAATCGCTTGCGCCATTAATTGTGGAAACGGAACCGGCCCGATGCGCTAAACCGGCGCAAGACAAGGGCGGCAGCGTGGCCGCCCCTAACTGGCCTCAGCCAGCCTTGGCGTTACGCAGCTTTTCGGCCTCGGCGTAGAATTTCTTTTCCCACTCATTGTGGTTGTCGAGACCCTCGCGGATGAAGGGCGTGAAGATCGCCAGATTCATCAGGCACCAGTTGACCAGGCGCGCCGGGAATTTCAGCGGCTTGACGAAATCGACGAACAGCACGACGCGGGTCTTGTCCGAGTGGTTCCAGGCCTCGTGTTCGTAGGCATCGTCGAAAATCAGCACCTTGCCTTCGTCCCAGTGGCAGATCTGGTCCTTGACGCGGATGGCGATCTTTTCGCGCGGCTCCGGCACAATCATGCCGAGATGCAGGCGCAGCACGCCGTTATAGGGGCCGCGATGGGCCGGCAGGTGCTTGCCGGGCTCGAAGATCGAAAACATCACGGTGGTGAGGCCAGGAATATTCTGCATCGCCTTCCAGGTTTCCGGGCAGGCGCGGATATTGGCCTCGGACTTCACGCCGAAACCGAGCAGGAAGAAGGTCTTCCAGTTGTTGTCGCTGGAGATCGTCTTCACATCGGTGGAAATGTCCTGGAAGCTCGGCAGCTCGTCCTTGCGCAGCAGGATCTTGTCCAGCTCTGCGCGGATTGACGGGTAGGCCTTTTCGACCTCGGCAGCCCAGGGGAAAGTGGCGTTATCATAAACCGGCGGATTGCCGAGCTTGGCATATTTGAAATTCAGCGTTTCCGCCCAGGCAACGATGCCCATGAAAAACCGGGTGATACGGCTTGGTCGGTCCATCGGCTGGATGCCGGATGTGCCGAAGGCCTGTTCCTTGTCGGCGACGGTAGAAGGCTGGGATGCTGGCATATCCATCGGCAAATCACTTTCTAATGCACTCTCCGTGCTGTGATGCCGATCGCACCCGCACGGGTTTTGAAAAACCAAAACGCCCGAATCATGGAAAAATCGAGGCAGTGACTTGCCACCGCCCTGTCTCTCCCGCTGATCTGGTGTCTGCGGCACTGTAAAACCAGTGTCACAAAACCACTTTCCTTCGCAATTGCAAAAAATCACAGTGAGCTATGCTCAGGAGCCGCCGGTGCTCTTGCAAAACCATGCGCTTGCCGTGACAGTGAAGCGCAATCCCTGACCCCATCAGAAAGCGCCTGATTTCCGGCATGGCCGCACGCCAACGCATCATCCCTGTCCGACGCCAATACAATCGCTGGGTGGCCGACCAGACGCTGGAAGATTATGCGCTGCGCTTCACTGCCAAAAGCGCCCGCCGCTTTTCCTCCAGCCGGATTTCCCAGACCGCGATCGGCGCGATTTCCTTCCTGGCGCTGGAGGCGATCGGCGGGGCGATCACGCTCTCCTATGGCACGACCAATGCGTTTTTCGCCATCCTGGTCGCAGCCGTTCTGATGCTTCTGGTCGGCGTGCCGATCAGCCGCTACGCGATCCGCGAGGGGGTCGACATCGACCTTCTGACCCGCGGTGCCGGCTTCGGCTATATCGGCTCGACGCTGACATCGCTGATCTATGCCAGCTTCACCTTCATGCTGTTTGCCATTGAGGCCTCGATCATGACCGGGGCCTTGGCGCTGGCCTTCGGCATACCGCCTGCGATCGGCTACGTGATTTCGGCGGTCGTCGTCATTCCCCTGGTCACTTACGGCATCCAGCTGATCTCAAAATTCCAGCTCATCACCCAGCCGATCTGGGTGGTGTTGAACATTGCGCCCTTCGTGTTCATCGCCTTTCAGGACTGGGAGAAATTCGACCTCTGGCGCGCCTTTGCCGGCATCCACCAGTTCAACTCAGGCGTGGTTTCGGTCGCGCCCTTTCGGCTTGTCGATTTCGGCGCCGCCTCCGCCGTCATCCTGGCACTGATGCCGCAGATCGGCGAACAGGTGGACTTCCTGCGCTTCCTGCCGCCGGAAGGTGGGCGCAAGCTGCATCACCGCCTGATGGTCTTCCTGGCCGGTGCCGGCTGGGTGGTGCTGGGCGTGCCGAAGCTGCTGGCGGGATCGTTTCTTGCCGTGCTGACCCTGTCGTCGGGCGTTGCCCTCTCCGATGCCGCCGACCCCGCCCATATGTATCTGACGGCCTTTGGCTATATCCTGCCCAATCCGCAGCTTGCCACTCTGCTGATGGTTGGTTTCGTGGTCATCTCGCAGCTGAAGATCAATGTGATGAACGCCTATGCGGGTTCGCTCGCCTGGTCGAATTTCTTCTCCCGCCTCACCCACAGCCATCCGGGCCGGGTGGTGTGGCTGGTCTTCAATGTCGGCATTGCGCTGCTGTTGATGGAGCTTGGCATCTACCGCCTGCTGGAAGCGACGCTTGGGATCTTCTCGATCATCGCCATGGCCTGGCTCTGCACCATCTCGGCCGATCTATTCATCAACAAGCGGCTCGGCCTTGCGCCTGAGGGTATCGAATTCAAGCGCGCCCATCTCTACGATATCAATCCGGTCGGCTGCGGCACGCTGCTGATTTCGGCCAGCCTCGCATTGTTTGCGCATTTCGGCTTGTTTGGCGAAACGCTCGCCTCGCTCTCCACCTTCGTGACGCTGATCGCGTTCCTGATCTCACCGCTGATTGCCTGGGCAACCGACGGCAAATATTATCTGGCCCGCAAGCCGCGCCATGCCTGGAAAAACCTCAGCCATATCACCTGCTCGATCTGCGAACATGCCTTCGAGCCTGAGGACATGGCCTGGTGCCCCGCCTATGCCGCGCCAATCTGTTCGCTGTGCTGCTCGCTCGACAGCCGCTGCCACGATATGTGCAAGCCGAAGGCGCGGCTGAACACCCAGGTCGGCACCGTCGCCCGCACGGTTCTACCCGGCGCCATCGTTGAAAAGCTGACGACCCGGCTTGGCCGCTATGCCATGACCAGCATCGGCGCAATTTCGCTTGTCGGAGCCATCCTGGCCTTGATCGCCCATCAGGTTTCCGCCGCATCGCCGGAAACTTCCGGCGTCGTCAATGGCACGATCCTGATCGTCTTTTTCGTGTTTTCGGTCATTGCCGGCATTGCCGCCTGGTTCTACGTGCTCGCCCATGACAGCCGGGTGGTGGCAGAAGAGGAATCCTACCGTCAGAACAGCCTGTTGTTGAAGGAAATCGCCGCTCACAAGAAGACCGACGCCGCCCTGCAAAGCGCCAAGGAAACCGCCGAAGCCGCCAACCGCGCCAAGAGCCGCTATGTCGTCGGTCTCTCCCACGAATTGCGCACGCCGCTCAACGCCGTGATGGGCTATGCGCAACTTTTGGAACAGGACGAGACCATCCCGGCCCCGCGCCAATCGGCGATCAAGGTGATCCGCCGCTCTGCAGATCATCTGTCTGGCCTCATCGACGGATTGCTCGACATTTCCAAGATCGAGGCTGGCCGGCTGCAGGTATTTTCCGCTGAGTTGAACATTCACGATTTCCTCGATCAGATCATCGACATGCTGCGCCCGCAGGCCGAGGCCAAGGGCCTGACCTTCACCCACACGCGAACCAAACTCCTGCCGCAATATGTGCGCGCCGACGAGCGGCGCCTGCGGCAGATCCTCGTCAATCTCTTGTCTAACGCCATCAAGTTCACCGATGCCGGCACGGTTACCTTCGATGTCGCCTATCGCAGCCAGGTGGCGAGCTTTACCGTTGTTGATACCGGCCGTGGCATTGCGGAGAAGGATCTCACCCGGATTTTCGAGCCGTTCCAGCGCGGCGAAGCCGATACGGTGCGGCCGATGCCGGGCCTTGGCCTTGGCCTCACCATCACCAAGCTGCTCACCAACACGCTTGGCGGCGAAATCGCCGTGGAGAGCGAGAAGGACAAGAGCACGACGTTTAGGGTGCGGCTGATGCTGTCGTCCGTCGACCGTCCGAGCACGGCGCCGATACCGGAGCGCAAGATCGTCTCCTACGACGGTCCGCGCCGCACCATCGTTGTTGTCGACGATAACGAGGACCACCGCGAGCTGATGCGTGAAGCGCTGGCGCCGCTGGACTTCATCGTGCTGACCGCGACCGGCGGCCCGGATTGCCTGGCGCTGATCGAGGGCGTCAAGCCCGACCTGTTCCTGGTCGATATCTCCATGCCCGGCATGAACGGCTGGCAATTGGTGGAACGGCTGCGCGATGCCGGCCAGAGCGCGCCGATCCTGATGCTGTCGGCCAATATCGGCGATGGCGCCGTGCGCGAGCCCGGCTCCGGCGGCCACAACGATGCCATCGCCAAGCCCTTCGACGTCAAAATGCTGCGCGACAAGCTGGCCCGTCACCTGAAACTGCGCTGGCTCTATGCCGAGGACATGGCCCCCACGCCTGCACCGACAACGCCCGAACGCCGCGACCCCGGCCCCGCCCATCGCGAGGACCTGCGCAAGCTTGCCGAGATCGGTTATGTCAGAGGGCTGGAGACCAAGCTGCAGGACCTCGCCAAATCGCCGGACACGCAAGCCTTCGCCGAGGAAATGCGCCCCTTCGTCCAAGGCTTCGACATGGCCGGCCTGATCGCCTGCCTGGATCGGTATCAGGAGGGCGAAGTATGACACCAGGTGAAGAGAAAGCCTGGCGCCGATATGCGGGCGCTGTTCTTTGGGCGCGACGATTCCCCCCAGCCGATCTCCTCACCCGAGGGGGAGATGGCCAGCAGGCCAGAGGGGGGCGACCTGGCGTAAACACGTGCTTTAAGCATCCCCTCACCTTGTGGTCTGGCTTCGCCCCCCTCATCCCCCCTTTCTTTATGACAAAGAGGGCGCCACCTTCTCCCCGCTGGGGAGAAGAGACAGGACGACACCATTCCACCCACTCTCTGGCAACGCACCCGCTGGACATCACAGACCATGGCTGAACCGACCGCACCCCGCGACATCATCCTTCTGGTCGACGACAGCCCGGAGGCCCTCGGCTTCCTGACCGATGCGCTGGAACAATCCGGCTTTTCGGTGCTGATCGCCACGTCGGGCCAGGCGGCGCTCGGCATTGTCGAGCGCATCAGCCCGGACCTGATCCTGCTCGATGCGGTCATGCCCGGTATGGACGGGTTCGAGACCTGCCGGCAGATCAAGGCCAATTCGGCGGTGGCGCCGGTGCCTGTGATCTTCATGACCGGGCTCAGCGACACCGAACATGTCGTGCATGCGCTCGAGGTCGGCGGCGTCGATTACCTGACCAAGCCGATCAATATCGATGAGTTGCGCGCCCGCATCCGCGTCCATCTCGCCAATGCCCGCTCAGCCCAGAGCGCCCGCGTCGCGCTCGATGCCACCGGCCGGCATCTCATTGCGCTGCGCGGCGACGGCAGCCTGTTGTGGTCGACGCCGCAGGCAAGCCGGCTGATCGCCACGGCCACCGGCCGCGAGGACGGACTGGATAGCGTCATCGCCACGCTTGGCAACTGGATGCAGGCCCGAACCACGGCGACCACCGACAGAGCCCGCGTTGCCGCGCTGACCTTTCCGCCGGAGGGCCAAGCCTTTGCCCAGGAAGGCTTGGCCAGCCTGCAGATCGCCTATCTCGGCGCCATGGGCGCCGACGAATATCTTTTCCGCCTCTCGGCCGCCGCCCGCAGCGAAGACGAGCGCCTGCGCCAGGCCTTCGGCCTCACTCAGCGCGAATCGGAAGTGCTGCTGTGGATCGCCCGCGGCAAGCCCAACCGCGACATCGGCGAAATCCTAGGCCTCGCCGCCCGCACGGTGAACAAGCATCTCGAACAGATCTATGTGAAGCTCGGCGTGGAGAACAGGGCGTCCGCAGCGGTGAAGGCGGCGGCAGTGCTGCGGGTGGAGTAACCTGTCGACCGCGATGATGCGAACGCGCTCAATCTCTGGACGATTTGCCTTGCCGCCGGACTGAAGCGATCCAGACGATACCGTTGACGGCTATCAGGCACGCACTGGCCAAGGCGAAAATGAGGGCCGTATCGTAGGCACCTTGATTGGTCAGGATGAAGCCAAACACATGGTCGTAACACCAATCCCCGCATTCGAGCCTGGCAAAATAGGACGCTGTGTTGACCAGACTGAACAGGCACCACGTCAACAATCCCTGATAGAGGATGATCGAAACGATCATCAGCTTCCATTTTGAATCCATTTTATATCGCTCTTTGGCTCGACCAGCTGCTCGTCGCGCGCCCCGCTCTCAATCTCCTAACCAAATAAAGCGAAGACTGCGACATACGCAAAGGCTCGATTCCGACATGCGCCTCTCGATGGCGAGATTGGCGCAGCACAAGCCAGGGCATTTGCTTCCCGCGTAAGCGCGAAACACGTAAAAGGATCACCATGAACCGCTTCGTCATCCTCTCCGGCTGCTCCGGCGGCGGCAAATCGACTTTGCTGGCCGCCCTTGCCGCCAGGGGCCATGCAACAATAGAAGAACCTGGCCGTCGCATCGTTGCCGAAGAACAGGCCGGAGACGGCAAGGCGCTGCCCTGGATCGACCTCGCCGCCTTCGCCAAACGTGCTATCGCCAGGGCTCTTGATGACCGCGAACGCGCCAGCAATCTCCCCGGCTTCGTCTTCTTCGACCGCAGCCTGATCGACGCCGCAGCAGCGTTGGCGACCGCCAGCGGCAATGACGCGATACTGCAAAGCCTGAAGACCGAACACCGCTACCATAACAAGGTCTTCCTCACCCCGCCCTGGCCGGAGATCTACCGACAGGACAGCGAACGCCGCCACGATCTGGCGGCCGCGGAAGACGAATATCGGCGCTTGCTGGAGATCTATCCGGCGCTTGGATATGAGACGGTGGTTTTGCCGATGGTGAGCGTAGAAGAGCGGGTAGAATTTATTTTAGCAGGAATTGAAACAGAAAAATGAAGTCACGAAATACGTCCATCGCCCAGCTAATTTGACTATCCGCAATTATCTCCTCTCTAAGAGGACGATCACGACCGCGTCTTACCACCCGCCGCAGATTTGCTCTTCAGAAGCTTATCAACGAGGCGAAACGTCTCCCGGTCAACCGACATGTCACAATGCGCTTGAATAAGGGGGCGATCAATCCATGGACGAACACGCTCCGGCGCATTCAGCGCAAGGTGAAATAGGACCGTTCTCATATGGAAATGGCTGCTATTATCATAAATATCGCTGCTGCTGCTACCGCCGTTTGAACTGGGTAGCCAACCAGTTTCCATCATTTTTTGCAGAATTTCGTCTTCATCGATGTGATGGATAAAGAAGAAAAGCAAGTGGCAACCCTTTGCCAGTGAAAAATGATCAAGGCCTTGTAAGAACCAATCGACGGTGGGTCCGTGGTTCGAATAAAGATGCAAACCATAAGCGTGCATTGCGCTCAGGAGTGCTGCCCTGTAGCGCCGATGTTCATGGCCGAAATCAGCCACTCTCAGATGCTCTTCAACTGTCAAGCGTCCCTTGAAAACGATATCCATGATGTCAGGCAAATCGCGAATGCCAAAATGGTTTTGCGCACCAGCCCTGAACAAAGGAAATGCGAACGTACCCAGCATTGCAAATACCTTGTCGGCCTTTTCGATAGGAAGGTCACTTGCGGCCTGCATGAATGGCTCGCCATAGCCCGCCTTGACAAGACGCCAAATCAAATTAACCGCATCACCATAGCCATCAGCACTCTCGAAAATTGGAAAGCCATCCTGCAGTCGTTGATAGCGTTCCGTGTACCATTCTCTCCAAATGGGTGGAGGTTGATGGTCTGCAACCAGCTGCACAGCGCCTTTGATATCAACAGTCCCGGCATCACGAACATCATAGGCGAAAGCAGCAATGTGAGGGCTGTCCCAATGTCCATAGTAATTGCGGGAGAAAACCAGATGCAATGGCACTCTGTTTTCTTCGAACTCGCATCGACGCGCTGCCCAGCGACCATCATCAAATGCCGTTGCCGCCGCAAGTCTGATCTCTTGCTCTACACTTTTACCACACAAGCCGCGAATGCGCACAACCTTCGCTCCTGGTTCGATGAGCGTTTTAGTCAAATTGCATTTCTTTCGCGCCTTGCCTTTGTAAATTCCATCTTGAAGAAATGCGAATGTTGTCTGATCCGGCTCTGTGTAGGTGACAATCTCGCCCTTAATATCATTCAGAAATTTTTGATACTCAGGCATTTTTGCCAGATCGGCCAACCATTCATGCTGGCGCGTTTCTATGTTCCAGACATCATCCTTTTGTGGATCGATAAAAAAGCGAAATGTAAGGTTATAGCCAATCCTCACCAAAGCTTTTGCCGTACGAAGCGCACGATCATTGTCTCCGACCCCTGCCAACACGCAGATTGCGTTGAATATAAAATGTTGATTGTCCCGGATTGGACTTTCGAGATAGTCCGCAAGCTTTTCATCGAACAAAGCAAGCGCCCGTTCCGGCCTTTTTGCGTTTAGCGCGTTCATTAAAATGAGCGATTCGAACTTTCGAACGGATTCCAGACGGTCATCCATCGAGCCAAGTAAGAGCGTCTTTTCTTGCTGCTCCAACACCCATGCGGGGTCATAAACAAACGGTCCATAGGCATTGATTGCGGGATGGGACAACACCTCTGAAACAAACGCATCATCAAGAGAGCTATCACGCCAGTCCCTTCGGCTACCGGGCTTAAACTTCAAAATCCACCCTCGTGTTTCTGCTTGTTGCTCCCGCTCCAGCCAATCAAGAATAAACGGTATGCGGAGAAAATTAAAATGATGCAGCAGGTTAGTCATTGGGGCGTCACGTTTCTCATACCGATGCACGACACGAAAGAGGTCGCCCAAATCCAAAAGAAAAGGAGCCATGTCAGCATGCCGACCGGCGCGTCTCAAAGCCTGCAAAATACATAACGCCACCACGCCAACAATTGCTGGAGGCTTTTTATAGCTTTCTCGATCATGGCCATCGGCAAGCTTTGTAAAAGCGTCGGTCCATCCGCCATAAGCATTGAGCAGAGCGCGATCCGGAGCCTCATCATCAAGACAAGCGAGCAAACCTGCGGCAAGCGTTCTCGCAGCATTTTCAGAGACGTCGCTCATGAAGAGTCCTCACAACAATTTATCTGAAACTCAAATTTTGCCGGTCATCATAACCACTGCGACCAGCGAGAATAATTTCAAAATAGAGCGCTGAGCATCTTCAACCACAAACGAAAACAAAAACAGCCGCAGGAGCATCCCCTGCGGCTGAAAATTCTCACCTATCACACGCCTGCCAACCGGCCGGCGCTCACCCCATCAAGCAGCCATTGCCTGGGCATCACGCGGAATTTCCACGTCGATTTCCAGAATGGAGACATGCTCGTCGCGGTCGACCTTGATGCGGACTTTTTCGGCGTCGACCTGGACATGCTTGGCGATGGCGGCCAGGATTTCCTCGCGCAGGATAGCGACGAGGTCGGAGCCCTGGGCGGCACGTTCGTGGGCGAGCAGCACCTGCAGGCGTTCGCGCGCCATCGGCGCCGAGGTTGGTTTGCGGAACAGATTGAAGATGCTCATGCTGCCCTCCGCGAGAAGATCTTGCCGAACAGGCCGCGCTTTTCCTCAGGCATGGACACCGGCAGTTCCTCGCCGGCCAGCCGGCGAGCGGCTTCGAAATAGGCCTGGGCGGCCGGGCTCTTGGCATCGGCGAGCGTGACCGGCGCGCCAACGTTGGAAGCCTTCAACACGTCGGCGCTTTCGGGGATGATGCCGAGCAGCGGGATCGACAGGATTTCGAGCACGTCCTCGACCTTCAGCATGTCGCCGCGCTGCGCGCGGGTCACGTCGTAGCGGGTGAGCAGCAGGTGCTTTTCCATCCGCTCGCCGCGCTCGGCCTTGACCGTCTTCGAATCGAGCAAGCCGATGATCCGGTCGCTGTCGCGCACGGAAGACACTTCAGGATTGGTGACGACAACGGCAACATCGGCATGGCGCATGGCCAGCGTCGCGCCGCGCTCGATACCAGCAGGGCTATCGCAGATCACCCAGTCGAAATGCTTCTTCAGCTCAGTGATGACCCATTCCACGCCTTCAGGCGTCAGATTGTCCTTGTCACGGGTCTGCGAGGCCGGCAGCAGATAGAGCGTCTCGACCCGCTTGTCGCGGATCAGCGCCTGCGGCAGCTTGGCATCGCCCTGGATGACATTGACGAGATCGTAGACGACGCGGCGCTCGGCGCCCATCACCAGGTCAAGGTTGCGCAACCCGACATCGAAATCGATGACCACGACTTTCGCGCCGGTCTGAGCAAGCGCCGCACCAAGGGCAGCCGTGGATGTTGTCTTGCCGACCCCACCCTTGCCTGACGTCACAACGAGGACTTTCCCCATTTCGCTCTCCTGTCTTTCGCCGCACGCGGCACAAGCTTCCGTTTATTGTTGGTGCCGGGCTTCACTGCCCGGCATCGAAACTTAAAATCTAGGCCCCGAAGTCAGCGCCAGGCTGACGTCCCGATCGGCAAGAGATAAATTCAGGCCATTTTTTCGGCCTTGATCGTCTCGCCGTCCAGCCACATCTGCACCGGCTTGCCCAGCAGCTCCGGATCCATGTCTTCGGCCATCTTGTAGATGCCGTCGATGGCCAGCAGCTCGGCTTCCATCTTGCGGCAGAAAATCCGTGCTGTCGTATTGCCGACCGAGCCGGCCATCGCCCGACCGCGCAGCGCGCCATAGATATGGATCGAACCGCCGGCAATGATTTCAGCGCCAGAGGCGACAGAGCCGATGACCGTCACGTCGCCTTCGGTGAAGATTACCGACTGGCCGGAGCGCACCGGCTCGTGCAGAACCAGGGAATGCACAACCGAGCGCGCGGTTGGCGAGGTAATCACCGTGGGCAGCGCCGGCACTGCGGCCTCATCGGCCTCGGCACTCTTTGCGTTCGTCTCTGGGCTTTCCGCCGTGTCCGCGCCTGCCTCGGCCTTCCCCTCGCCTGCCGCAGGTGCTGCGGCATCGCTTGACTGCTCCGCCTTCGGCACCTCGACGTCAGACACCGGCCGGCCACCCTTGAGGATCGGCGGCATACCACGCTCGACCATCGACGGGCGTGCGCCTTCAAGGCCCATGATGCTGACATTGCGATTGGCAAGCTCGGCAATCAACTGCTTCAGCTCATCACGCGTAATCGCCAGATCCGCCACATCAAGCACGACCGGGCGACCAAGAAAGAACCCGGCCGAGCGCGACGCCAGATTGTCCAGCCGTTCCAGCCAGTTATCGACCGGCAGGTCCGGCGACAGCACGACCGCCAGAAAGGATCGGCCCTTGATACGGATGGAACGGGGTTCTGTTAGCACTTCAGTCATCTTTATGAACAAATCGTTGATGGTGTTTTGGGCTGATTTGGTTAACAAATGGTTAACGCGCCTGTCCAATATCTTAAGATCTTCGATAAAGATATTGCTAATTGACTATGCGAATCAGTCAGTTGCTAAATTAACGCGCTGCACAATCCTGGAGAGCGTCGAAAAGCGACAAATCAACGGCAAGACATTTAAAATCTCTCGGGTTCAGATTGAACCTCAGCGATTTTCGGTCCTTTTGCGTCTGTCTTTTCGGGAAAACCAGCGTCCATTTTTTCCTGACAAACTCTAAAAATGCAAAAAGCCCGGCACGAGGCCGGGCTTTTCGTTTGAGATCAAAAGGTCTGAAAGACCGGATCTTACCGTGCGTACGTGTTTCCAGACGGAAAACCGGTTTCCGCTCCTTCTGGAAACCCTTAGTTTTCGAAGTAGGAATACTTGCCGTCCGGGCCCTTCTTCCAGGTGTACATCACGTAGTCGGGACGGGTGATGTCGCCCTTGGCGTCGAAGCCAATGTCGCCGATAACGGTCTTGAACGGACCCTTGGCTTTCATGGTTTCAGCAACCTTTTCCGAGTCTGTCGTCTTACCGGCCTTGGCAGCGTCGGCAATGATCTGCAGAGCGGCATAGGAGTAAAGCGTGTAGGCTTCCGGCTCGAAACCGGCGTCGCGGAACTTCTTGACGACGTCCTTTGCGTTCGGGTTGTTACGCGGATCCGGCGGGAAGGTCATCAGCGTGCCATTGACGGCGTCGCCAGCGATCGAAGCCAGTTCGTTGGAGGTGATGCCGTCGCCGGACATCATCGTTGCCTTCACGCCTTGGTCCGCCATCTGGCGCAGGATCAGACCGGCTTCCGTGTGCAGGCCGCCGTAGTAAACGACGCCGACGCCGGCTTCCTTCATCTTGGCGATAAGGGCCGAATAGTCCTTTTCACCGGGGGTGATGCCTTCGTAGACCACTTCCTTGACACCAAGGGCATTCATCGCCTTCTTGGTTTCGTTTGCCAGACCCTGGCCATAAGGCGTTTTGTCATGAACGACAGCAACCTTCACGCCCTTGAACTTGTCGGCGATGTACTTGCCGGCAACCGCGCCCTGCTGGTCGTCACGGCCGCAGGTGCGGAACGTGTTCCACAGCTTGCGCTCGGTGAACTGCGGATTGGTGGAAGCCGGAGTAACCTGCAGAATACCGTTTTCGGCATAGACATCCGACGCCGGGATCGAAACGCCGGAGTTGAAGTGGCCGATGACGAATTTCACGCCGTCTGCCACGAACTTGTTGGCGACGGATACGCCCTGCTTGGCATCCGACACGTCGTCGCCCAGCACGATCTTGATTTTTTCCCCATTGATGCCGCCAGCCGCGTTGATGTCGGCAGCAGCCTGCTCGGCACCCTTCTGGAGCTGAGCGCCGAACGCTGCGTTCGGGCCGGTCAGCGGGCCTGCAACGCCGACGATGATGTCAGCCCAGGCGGTGCCGCTGAAGGCAACCATGGCTGTCAGCGCCACGGCTGAAAGAAGCGACTTCTTCATTCTGATACTCCCAGTTGCTAGGGCAGGTTTGTTTCGATCCCCCGCGCAACACCCACCAAGATTGCGCCGGTAACTTTTCCACTCTTTATAATTGCGATTTCTCTAACCTATCTGAGGCGAGAAACCCGACGCTGTCAATCTTTCTTCTTCCACGACAGCGGCGAAGTTTTTTCATAGAGCCAGTAGTAGTTAGCCGACATCTGCCGGGTGCGGCGCACCTGAAAGCCGATGAGTGAAAACACCAGCAAAACCACGAAATCGATAGCGTAGAGACCAGCATCCAGCATCGACCCGTCGAACAACGCGTGATGCAGGAATCGCATCACCAGCGCCAGAAGCAACGTGTAGATCACGACGCGCACATAGCCTTCCCAGCCCTCGGCAACGGCCTTGCCGGTGCGCCAGGCCGTCCAGAAGCCGAGCAGCACGACCAGGAAGCGCAATACCATCCGCACCTGGTCATCCGTTTCGAAAAACAAACCCTGCATGTCTTTTCCCCTTGGGTTTATCCCGCTGCGGCTTAATGCCGTCCGCCTTCGAGATAGGCGGCACGAACCTGCGGATCGGCCAGCAATTCGCGGCCCGAACCGCTCATCGTCACCTGGCCGTTGACCATGACATAGGCCCGATCCGACAGTTTCAGAGCTGCAAACGCGTTCTGCTCAACGAGGAACACAGTCAGTCCCTCTTCCTGGTTGAGCTTTTTGATCGCCTCGAAAATGCCTTTGACGATCAGCGGTGCGAGGCCGAGCGACGGCTCGTCCAGCAAAAGCAGCTTGGGGCGCGCCATCAGCGCACGGCCGATGGAGAGCATCTGCTGCTCGCCGCCCGACAGCGTGCCACCGCGTTGCGACTGGCGTTCCTTCAGACGTGGAAACAGCGTGAAGATCTTCTCGACGTCCTCGTGGAAATATTTGAGGTTGTCGAGACCGGCCCCCATCTGAAGGTTTTCCATGACCGTCATGCGAGGAAAGATCCGCCGCCCTTCAGGCGACTGGGCGATGCGCTGACGGGCAATCAGATGCGTCGGCATCTTGGTGATATCGACGCCGTCGAAAATCACCCGGCCGGCGCGCGCCTGCGGGCTGCCGCAAATCGTCATCATCAGCGTCGATTTGCCGGCGCCGTTGGCGCCGATCAGGCTGACGATTTCACCCTTGTTGACCTCGACGCTGACCCCACCGAGCGCGCGGATATTGCCGTAATAGGTCTCGACGGCCTCGACCTTCAAAAGCGCTTCTGCAGCCATCACACATTGCCTCCGGCCACGGCTTCCACGTCGGAAATCGCGTCGTCCAGTTCTTCATCTTCGACACCGAGATAGGCCGCAATGACCTTCGGGTCGTTCTTCACGTGATCGGGCGTGCCATCGGAAATCTTCTGGCCGTATTCGAGCACCACGACATGGTCGGAAATTTCCATGACCACGGACATGTCATGCTCGATCAGCATGATCGAGGTGCCGGTCTCCGTGCGGATGCCGTTCAGCAACGTGTTCAGCGCCAGCGACTCGCGCGGGTTGAGGCCGGCAGCCGGCTCGTCCAGGCAGAGCAGTTCCGGCTCCGTGCACATGGCGCGAGCGATTTCCAGGCGCCGCTGTGCCCCGTAAGGCAGATCGCCGGCCGGGTCGTCGGCGCGGTCGATCAGTTCGGCCCGTTCCAGCCAGAATTCGGCCTTCTCGATCGAAAGTGCCGCCGCCTTCTTGTAGGCGGGCAGGCCAAGCAGGCCGAGCACCGTATAGCCGGATGCCTTCATCAGTGCATTGTGCTGGGCCACCAGCAGGTTTTCCAGCAGGGTCAGGCCGGAAAACAGCCGGATATTCTGGAAGGTACGGGCAACCTTGGCCTTCTTGGTGATCTCGAAGTCCGACAGGCGTTCCAGCAGGAATTCCTTGCCGCCCTTCTGGCGTAACGTGATCATCCCCATGGTCGGCTTGTAGAAGCCGGTGATGCAGTTGAACACAGTCGTTTTGCCCGCGCCGTTTGGCCCGATCAGCGCGGTGATCTCGCCGCGGTTGGCCTGGAAGGAGCAGTCGTTGATCGCCATCAGGCCGCCGAATTTCATCGACAGGTGATCGACCTTCAGGATTGCGTCTTTGTTCATGGTCTCGGTTCCGGAGGACATCAGCCGTGACCCTCCTTGGTAAAGCTGCCGGAGACTGCCTTGCGCTCCCGAAGAAACGCGGTCGGCTCGCGGCTGCCGACGAAGCCGCGGGGCTTGAACAGCATCACGACGACCATGGCAATGCCGAACAGCAGCATGCGGTAAAGCTCAGGGGTGAAGTCGGGCCCGAACACATGTTTCAGGAAGTCCATCTCGCGCAGCAGTTCGGTGCCGCCGACCATGACAATCGCGGCAACAGCAATGCCGGTCAGCGAACCCATGCCGCCGAGAACGACGATGGCAAGAATAACCGCCGATTCGAGGAAGACGAAGCTTTCCGGCGAAACGAAGCCCTGGCGTGCAGCAAAGAAGGAGCCGGCAAAGCCACCGAACATCGCGCCGATGGCAAAGGCCGTCAGCTTGGTCTTGACCGTGTCTATGCCGAGCGAGCGGCAGGCGATCTCGTCCTCACGCAGAGCTTCCCAGGCGCGACCGATCGGCATGCGGCGCAGCTGGATCGTCACATAGGCGGTGAGCATGCAGAGCGCCAGCGCCAGATAGAACAGGAAGATCTTGTAATAGGCTGACGACATCGGCAGACCGAAGGTCTTGGCAAAGCCATGCGGCGAGGCATCGAAGGGAATGCCGAACAGCGTCGCCTTGGGAATGCCCGAGACGCCGAACGTACCCTGGGTAACGTCGGTCCAGTTGATCAGCACCAGCCGGATGATTTCGCCGAAAGCGAGCGTCACGATGGCGAGGTAGTCGCCGCGCAGCCGCAGAACTGGAAAACCGAGCATGATGCCCCAGAAGGCGGCCAGAATGCCCGAGATCGGCAGCAGCAGCCAGAAGGATAGGCCGAAATGCTGCGACAGCAGGGCATAGGAATAGGCGCCGACGGCGTAGAAGGCGACATAACCCAGGTCAAGCAGGCCAGCGAGACCAACGACGATGTTCAGGCCCCAGGCGAGCATGACGTAAATCAGGATCTGGATGCCAAAATTGTCGATGTATTTCAGCGAGCCCTGCGTGCCCATCAGGAACAGGATGACAGGCGGATAGAGCAGCAACGCGACAAGCGCGATCTTCAGGAAATGCGCCTTGAAAAAGGTTGGCTTCGCATCGGCGGCCACGGCCGGCCGGCCGGCCGCCCTTGCCTTGCGCGCCGCAGACCACGGACGCAGAAATGCGACGACGGCGAAACGACCGACAGCGGCAATCGCCACGAAGATCGCCAGCATGCCCCAACGCGTATACCAGACCAGTTCATTGTTGATATTCTGATCGGTCTTGATGCCGATGAACAGCACGAACAAGCCGAGCGCCACAACGCCCGCGAAGACGGCTTCCTTGATGGCCCGAACCAACAGGCCCGGCTGCGCCTTGGCGCCAGAAGTTTCCAATTGTGCCATGATCTTAGACCTTCTCGACTTCGGGACGGCCCAGGATGCCGGTCGGCTTGAAAATCAGCACGAAAGCCAGGATACCGAACGTGGCGACGTCCTTGTAGGCGATGGTGAAATAGGCAGACCAGAGCGACTCGATCAGGCCGATCAGCAACCCGCCGAGCACGGCGCCCGGCAGCGAGCCGATACCGCCGAGAACAGCGGCCGTGAAGGCCTTGACGCCAGGAATGAAGCCGTCGGTGAACGAGGCAACACCATAATACATCAGATACATCGTGCCGGCGACAGCCGCGAGCGCAGCCCCCATGACGAAGGTCACGGAAATGGTGCGGTCGACGTCAACGCCCAGCAGTGCCGCCATCTTGCGGTCCTGCTCGGTGGCGCGCTGGGCGCGGCCAAGCGGCGTCTTGTTGACGATATACCAGAAGGCCGCCAGCAGCACCGCAGTGACCGCCACGATGATCAGCTGCTTCAGCGAAATCGTGATGGCGCCGAAGTGGAAGACGTCATTGACCAGCGCCGGGATCGGCTTGTTGCGCGGACCCTGGGAGACCTGGATGAAGTTGGAGAGCGCGATCGACATGCCGATCGCCGTGATCAGCGGCGCAAGACGGAACGAGCCGCGCAGCGGGCGATAGGCGACGCGCTCGATCGTCCAGTTCCACAACCCGGTCATGACCATCGACACGACAAGCATGATCAGCAGCGCCAGCGCCACAGGAATACCGGCAAAAAAGGTCGTGAGAATAAGAAAGACGATCAGGGCCGCGAAACCACCGAGCATGAAAATATCGCCATGGGCGAAATTGATCATGCCGATGATGCCATAGACCATCGTATAACCAATGGCCACCAGGCCATAGATCGAGCCGAGCGTCAGCCCATTGATGAGCTGCTGGATGAAGTAATCCATACATTATCCCCCGGATGTCCGTCTGGAGCGGCATCCATATGTTGTCCCGTTCGGGTTCTTGGTGTTGGGAGCGATTTGATATCGGTTTCGACAAAAATGTGAAGCCTAAAAGCTTTTCACAGAGTATTTTTCTGTCAATTGCCCAATTTATCGCCATAGGAAGCGCAATTTCAGCATTTTCTAGGCGTCGGCGCTCAAAAAGCGCGCATGCCGTGCAGCTTATACACGCGTGAAAAAATCCGCGCCACGGCGCCAGGCATTTACGCGGGCATCAACAGCCGCAGCGCGAGATCGACGCGCCGCACAATCTCGTCGTCGAGATCGTCGGCATCGGCGCCCAGCATCATGACTTTAGTCTGCAACGGCCCGAGCACGGCGCCCACGAAGATATCGGCGATATCGCGCCTGTCTACACCGTCAAGACCACTCGGGGTTGGATTGGAGACAAGCTCGCTCGCCAGAAAGGAGCGGATGGTTTCGACGCACTCAAGATAGAATTGCCGGGCGAGTTCCGGATGTTTGCCAGCCTCGGCGGTGATCAGCCGCGTCACGATGATTTGGCGCGGTGACAGAACGAAGCGCGCCAATGCCTCAAGCGCAAAGCGCGCCCGCTGCCGCGGATCGAGCGTCCTCCCGCGCTGGACATGGATATCCAGCTGCAACTGTTCATGGGATTCGATCAGCGCCGTAAACAGCGACCGCTTGTCGGGAAAGAACCGGTACAGCGTCTTCTTGGCCATGCCTGCCGAGCGCGCCACTTCTTCCATCGTGGCATCGCCATATCCCAAGGCATCGAAAACAGCCTCAGCGGCCTTGACGATCCGCTCGCGCCGCTCGGCATCGGACATGACAGGCAAACGGCTGACGACAGGATGGCTGGACATTGGCATTCTCGCGTTAAAGTTTCAGCTTGACAAACGGAAACGAAAGCGTTTCCTGATCTGCGGAAGGAAACGACTGCGTTTCCATTCTATCGCAAAATCCGACGGGCCGGAATGGCCCAGTCGAAGACAGCGAAATTCGACTGCGACGAACCGTTTCCCCGGCAATCCCCCTGATTGAAGATCCGGCCCATCGGAAGCGTCGAACCCCGCATGGCCAGTTCAGGAAAACGAGAATGCACGGAAAGCAACATTTTTTGGCCCTGTCGCTCGGCCTCCTCTGCGCCATGGGACCCTTCGGAACGGATATGTATCTCGGCGCAATGCCTGATATGGCCACAAGCCTATCAACCTCGGCAGCGACGATCCAGCTGTCCGTGATGAGTTTCTTTGCCGGATTTACCATTGGACAATTGTTCTATGGACCGATCTCGGACCGCACTGGCCGCAAGCCGATGATCTATCTGGCGCTGGTCATTTTCGGCATCGCCTCCTTAGGCTGCCTTGCTGCCGCCAGCGGCGAACAATTGCTGGCCTGGCGCTTCCTGCAGGGCATCGGCGGCTCGATCGGCATGGTAATCGCAACCGCGATCATCCGTGACCTGCATACCGGCCTTGCCGCGGCCAAGCTGATGTCCATGGTCATGCTTGTCATCGGCATAGCCCCGATCATCGCCCCCTTTGCGGGCAGCCTGATCCTGAATCTTGCCGGTTGGCACGCGATCTTCATCTTCCTTGGTGCCTATGCCGCGCTTTGCGCCCTCGCCGTCACGCTCTGGCTGCCCGAAACCCGGTTGCCGGCGCAACGGGCTGCCAGCCGTCCAAGCCGGGCAGTGCTGACCTATGCCAATCTGCTCTTCAACCGCAGTTTCATTCCCTATGCCGCAACCATGTCGCTCGCCCAAGGCGGGTTCTTTGCTTATATCGCAGGCTCTTCGTTTGTGCTGATGACCGTCTATGGGCTCTCGGCAATTTCCTATTCGATCATGTTCAGCATCAATGCCGTCGGGCTCGTCATCGGCGCACAGATCGGCAGTCGACTGACGATGCGCTATGGCTCGAAAACCGTCGTGCGCAGCGCGGTGCTGATCTACACCGCCATGGCTCTGCTGCTGGTCATCACGCAGTTGAGCTCTACCGCCAATCTGGCAACAACCTGCGTGCTGCTTTTCGTGCTGGTCGGCTCCATGGGCGGCATCATGCCGGGCTGCAATGTGTTGGGCATGGAGGCCCATGGCAGCGTGGCAGGCACGGCTGCGGCCCTGATGGGCGGCCTTGCCTTCGGCGCCGGCGCGTTGGCAAGCTTTTTCCTCGGGCTGCTGGAAGACGGCACGGCGCTACCTCTGGTCAGCATCATGGCGGCTTGCGGCGTCCTGGCAGTTTTCGTCTCGCAAGTTTTCTTCGAGGACAATCATCCCGCACGAAGCGCGAAAGAGGCCTGACGGCCCTCACCTGCTGAGCGTCATTTTGCGCCATGCCAAAAGCCCGGCATCGTTGCAACGCCGAAACACGGCGCTGTAGCACTTTCAATTCGCTGCACATTTTCTCCTGAAATCGGTATCGATTTAAGGAGTCATTCAATAGAAATTCTGACCACCAACAATTTGGGACTTCCAATAACGAACTGGACGGTTACAACTTATGTAAGGCGATATCGGCGATGTCCATGTCGCGGAGGAGAAGAGAGAGACCCGCGGTGCCTAGCAGACCGGCTTTTCGAGGGAGACGAAAAGGAATGATTGGGGGCCATGATGCAAGGTTTGCCGAAACGGAGAGCATCGTGACTCCAAGGCAGGAGATTGTCCGGCAGGATCTGCAGGTTCGCCGGGAACAGCGTGCCGCCATCAAGCGTCAGGCGCCGCGCGTGATATGGCTGACTGGCCTTTCGGGATCGGGCAAGTCCACCATCGCCAATGCTCTGGAAAGCCGATTGCACGCGCTGGGCTATCACACCTATATTCTCGACGGTGACAACATCCGCCATGGATTGAACCGCGATCTTAGCTTTTCCGACGCCGATCGGGTGGAAAACATCCGTCGCGTTGCCGAAGTCGCCAAGCTGATGGCGGATGCCGGGCTGATCGTCATCGTCTCCTTCATCTCACCATTCCAGGCCGACCGCGACATGGCCCGCACCCTGATGGAAAATGGTGAATTCGTTGAGGTCTACGTCGATACGCCGCTGCAGGAATGCATGCGGCGCGATCCGAAAGGCCTCTACCGCCGGGCGCTGATGGGTGAGATCAAACAGTTCACCGGTATCAGCTCGGCCTATGAAGCGCCGACCAAACCGGACGTTCACCTGAAGACCACGACCGGTGCGCCATCGGATATGGCTGCGGAAATCCTGCAATATATCGACGTGGCGCGGTCATAGCTGAAACTTGGACGAGTCCAGCCATCCAACGCAATGCGCTCAAAGTGCAACTGGCCAGCCTGTGCATGACGAACAATGTGTTCGATTAGCTGTTGCAGGAAGACACGCCGGGCGCTAGCCCTCGATCGGGTAAAAGACTTGATGACACGGGGCATGCGATGATCGAACTGTTTGAACGGGCTGCCCTTGCAGCCGGACGCGATATTATGGACGTGTTCCACAATGGTCCGACCGTCCGCACCAAGAGCGACGCCTCGCCGGTGACAGAAGCAGACGAGCGCGCCGAGGCAATCATTCTTGCAGCTCTTTCCGCAGGCTTTCCAACCATTCCCGTTATCGCCGAGGAAGCGGTCGCTGCCGGCCATATGCCTGAGACCTATGACCAGCCGTTCATTCTGGTCGATCCGCTCGATGGCACGAAAGAATTCATTCGCAAAAGCCAGGATTTTACCGTCAACATTGCCCTTATCGAAAAAGGCGTGCCTGTCATGGGTGTCGTCTATGCTCCCGCCCGCGGCACTGCCTATCTCGGCAGCGCGAATGGTGCCTATCGGATAGAGGTCGACGCTGCCTTTCAGCCGGTCTCCCGCCGGCCGATCCACGTACGCCAAACCGGCGAGACAGTGATTGCCGTTGCCAGCCGCGCCCATGCAGGGCCGGAAACCGAGGCATTCCTCGCGCAAAAGGCAATCACTGACACAAGGTCGGTCGGCTCATCGCTGAAATTCTGCCTGCTGGCCGAAGGTGAAGCCGATGTCTATCCGCGCTTCGGCCGCACGATGGAATGGGATACGGCGGCTGGCGATGCCGTGCTTCGCGCCGCCGGTGGCATGACCGTAAACCTTGACGGCACACCGCTGCTCTACGGCAAACGTAACCAGGACCACGATAGCGACTTCGCCAATCCCTCCTTCGTCGCCTGGGGCGGTCGGCGGGAGTGATCGGCAAAGGCCCAGGTCATAAGGATCTGGGCGTGAACGCCAATTCGGCTTTTCTCCATAAAATCAGCCCCTCCCCGCCGCTCTTCTCCACCCGCATCCCCGCGCCGCGATAATCACCGCGAGCACCTGAACCGGTGCGTGTCCGGCACGGGCGGCGTGAGATAGCCGCTGCCTGCCCGGCGCCTCCGGTTCGGATTTAACCGGCAGCGGTGGATGGCATCGATGTGCCTGCCATGGCAGCCAGCGATGGAGAAACCGATGACAGATACCAGCCCACGCCTCGCCCTACCTTATATCCTGCCGTCGCAGGCGCAGAAACATGTCACTCACAACGAGGCGCTACTGGCACTGGATGCCGTTACACAATTGGTAATTGAGGACAGCCTGACGGCAGCACCCACCGATCCCGTCGATGGCGCCTGCTACTGGGTGACATCGACCGCGACCGGCACCTGGGCTGGCAAGGAGGGTCGGATTGCGGCCTGGCAGGATAGCAGCTGGGCCTTTCTCAGTCCCTCCGCTGGCTGGAGAGCCTATTTTCGAGTGAGCGGCCTGTTGCGGATCCATGATGGCAGCACCTGGCAGGATCTCGCTTTGCCGGACACGGCGACCTTCAAGCAATTAGGCGTCAACGCCAGTGCCGACGCCACCAACAGGCTGGCGGTATCCAGCGACGCCACGCTGTTCAATCATGCCGGCGGCGATATGCGCCTGAAGCTCAACAAGGCCGGCCAAGGCAATACCGCAACCCTTCTCTATCAATCCAACTGGCAGGGGCGGGCGGAAATGGGCCTTGCCGGTTCCGATCAGTTCAGCCTCAAGGTTTGCAACGACGCCGGCAACTGGACGACTGCCCTGCTGGTTACCGGCGACGGCTACGTGACCCAACCAGCCCGGCCAGCGGCAAGGGCAGAGCTCAATAGTCCATCATTGGCGATTTCGTCCGGCATGCTTACCGGGTTCAACGGGTTTGCTTTCAGCCAAGGCAATATCCAGCTTTCAACTCCAATCGGGAGCGGCAACGGCCAGACCCTCAAGGTACCGGTAGCCGGGATCTACCTTGTGGCGCTGACCCTCGCCACTTCCTCGACCGCCGGCTATGCAGCAAGCCTTGTCGACGCATCCCGCGCGCAGCTTTTGCGAATAACATTCGGTACCACCACAGGAACCACCGAAGCGCATGGCTCAGCACTGCTATCGTTGGAGGCCGGTGCAGAACTTTGCCTTTCCCATAGCGGCAGCGCCATGCTTGCCGCCTCAGGGATGGCTTCGAAACTTTCGATTTATCTAATATAAACGATAATATCGCCTGATATAGCTGTGCAAAACGGGAAATAGTGTCCCTTTTTGAGACTGTAGACCCAAGAAGAGACACTCATTTCACAAGGTTAACCATTCATTAAGTTTGTTCATGACGGGCGCGATGTTTCGGACTAAATAACCTCAACGAACTTTAGTCAGGGGCATTTGGCAGTGGGGTCTTGGAGCGAAGTCCAGCCATTTCACTGCGAAAACCGAGGCCGAGATCGGCGCGAGGTGGTGAGCGCCGGTTCGAGAGGGGACGAGGCTGGAATGGGTGTACCGCAAGCACAGCAAAGCCTTCACACGCGGCGCGTCAACCGCCGTCGCTCCACCGTCTCGAGTAGCCGCTCGCATCACATCGCCAAACGGGCGCTGGACATTACCATATCGTTGTCAGCGCTCATCGTGCTTCTTCCGTTTCTCCTGTGCGTCGCGCTGATGATCAGGCTCAGCTCGCCAGGCCCGGCGCTGTTCCGCCAGGTGCGCTGGGGGCGCGATCAGCGCAAGATCCGGATCTACAAGTTCCGCACGATGCACGCCTCAGAATGCGACTACAGCGGCATTCGCCAGACCACTGAGAATGATCCTCGCATTACGACAGTCGGCGCCGTGCTGCGCCGCTCCAATATCGACGAATTACCCCAGTTGATTAACGTGCTGCTCGGCGACATGTCGCTGGTCGGCCCGCGGTGCCACGCCGTCGGCATGCTGGCCGCTGGCGTACCCTATGAGACTTTGGTGCCCGATTATCATAGACGCCACCTGGTCAAGCCCGGTCTCACCGGCCTTGCCCAGATGCGCGGCCTGCGCGGCCCGACAGGATCCGCCGCCAAAGCCCGCGCCCGCATTGCCGCAGACCTCTATTATGTCGACAACTTTTCCTTCTGGCTCGACCTCAGGATCATCATCGGCACCATCCATTCGGAGCTGACATCAGGAAAAGGCTTCTGACGGGCGCGTTAGTAACCCGCCGCTATCGTCTGGACATGGGCCTGACATGAGTGGTTCAGGACAAAAACTTTCCGACAGACGCAAATTTGTGCCGAAAAAACGCAGACGGTCTGCGCGCGTTTGCGAACGTCGGGACCAAACTTGCCGCGTTTGAAGACGCTTCAAGGCCGTGCTTACTGGAAAGAAAATTTCCACTACCAAGATTTGTCCGTCAAATAACGGGTAGTTTCACCGCAACAAGCGTTATACATCCGAAACAAAAGAAGAACACTTAACCAAAAAAAGTAGAAAATCGAATCGTAAGGTGATTCGATTCTGTTTACCCTTTGATTTTGCAGGACATATACATCAAATCGGTCACAAGTGCGCCACTACCACTTTGATAGCGCTTGCACAGTGGGCGCCAACCAAGTTTCGACGTGACATCAGCGGTTTACGCCAAGCTACTAAAATTATTATCAAATTGTTACCTGGTGCTTAGGTAATTTTTAAAGGTGCCGCGTTAGATTTCGGGTCTGTGGTCTTGAGTTTGTATTAGAGAGTCCAATGACCGAAACGATACGCCCGCGAGTTAAATATGTTATCGGCCCTGACGGCAGTCCGTTGACGATTGCCGATCTGCCGCCAGCAAATACCCGCCGCTGGGTCATCCGCCGTAAGGCCGAGGTCGTCGCTGCCGTCCGCGGCGGCCTGCTGAGCCTTGAAGAAGCCTGTGAACGTTACACGTTGACGGTCGAGGAATTCCTGTCCTGGCAGGCCTCGATCAACGACCACGGCCTGCCGGGCCTCAGAACGACGCGCATTCAGCAGTATCGTCACTGATACCTTCGTCAAGACCGCCGGGCCCATCACCATGATGCGGGCCTGGCCATCGTGACACGTATGCCTTCGCCTCCCCTACTCTGCCTCAGTTCCAGACCGATCTGCTCGGCGATATCTTCATATGCGCCGAAGCCGCAGTTGAAAAACCGCATCCTGGCCGCCAAGGCTTAAGGTGATTTGATCGATAACTCTCTGGACAGCGGCAAGATCAGACGAAAATCGTCGATCCCTTACCTGACAGCAGCGACACAATCGATATCGTCGATCGGCATTCGACCTTGCAATCCCAAGCGGATAAGGGCCGAAAGGGCAAAGCCTTCGACAATCCAAATCAACGTCATTGTCAGAAAAAAAGCAGGAAGCCTGCGCCGCCGAGCCGACGCGGTGCAGTTCAGCGAGCCCTGACATGGCTGACGGTGTGACAACCAGTCCTGCCCAACAGTTTTAGCGCCATGACACGCTATGTCACGACGCTCGAAACCTTCGCACTGTTTTGAGGGCAGGCTCGCAAAGCCCTGCCCTATAGAGGTTCGCACCTTTTTAGACCAATTACCCGGGATCTCTCACCGGATGACGGCATCAAACGGATGCCATCGATGAGAGGCCTCGGTTTTTGTCTTAGGCGCGAGCCCGCTGTTGGCCATCGCGCTCTTCGAGCGCTGCTGCCTTGGCATGTTCGGCTTCGGCCAGTTCGAGCGCCAATTCGGCGGCGTCCTGCTGAACCTTCAGCTCGCGAATCGAATCCTGCAGATTGTCGGCGCGCTGGCGGGCGGCCTTTGCAAAAGTCGGATAGGCGAAATGCGATGCATCGGTGATGCCCGCCTTCTTTTCTTCCAGAGAAATCTGATTCTCCAGCTCCTTCGCCATGCGTTCGAATTCGGACATCATTAACTGCAATTGCTGCAGTTGCCGACGCTTCTCCGTAACCTGAAATGCCTTCAGGCGAACTAGGCTGTCACGCGACTTCATACGCAATACTCCCGTGATGCGAGACACCCCGCTTTCACTCAATTTTGACATCGCCCGCGGACATTGAAACGAATCACCTCGAAAAAATCTCGCGGCGTTAACAAAAAACTACCTTTGGTAACCTTTCGTTTACGGGCATCGTTAATGATAAGGGAGATCTTTTAAAGGTCGGTAAATGCCCGGGTCCAAAAAGCAGGACAATGACAATGATGAGTCAATTGAATCGCTTAAGGGGGATTTCTCCCTTTTCGATTCATCTGTGGCGATGAGAAAATGACATATGAATCAGGAGGCTAGGCATTATGCTTAATAAATTCGTTACACCTTGCCAGAGGGAATCAGAATTTGTTAACCATTTGGTGGCAGCCTTCAAATCAGGCAACGACTGGATCCGTATCGCGTAGGGGGCCATTCAAAACCTTTCGGCGGCGGTAAAGGGGATAATTATGCGGGTTCTACTCATCGAAGACGACAGCGCCACAGCGCAGAGCATCGAACTGATGCTTAAGTCCGAAAGTTTTAACGTTTACACCACCGATCTCGGTGAAGAAGGCGTCGACCTCGGGAAACTATACGACTACGACATCATCCTGCTGGACCTCAATCTTCCCGACATGTCGGGTTACGAAGTCCTGCGCACGCTTCGCCTGTCCAAGGTGAAGACACCGATCCTCATCCTGTCCGGTATGGCCGGCATTGAGGATAAGGTGCGCGGTCTCGGCTTCGGCGCCGACGACTACATGACGAAGCCGTTCCACAAGGACGAATTGGTTGCCCGCATCCATGCGATCGTGCGCCGTTCCAAGGGTCATGCCCAGTCGATCATCATCACGGGCGAATTGATCGTCAACCTCGACGCGAAGACCGTCGAAGTCGGCGGCCAGCGCGTGCACCTGACCGGCAAGGAATATCAGATGCTGGAGCTGCTCTCGCTGCGCAAGGGCACGACGCTGACCAAGGAAATGTTCCTTAACCATCTCTATGGTGGCATGGACGAGCCGGAACTGAAGATTATCGACGTCTTCATCTGCAAGTTGCGCAAAAAGCTGGCCAATGCTGCCGGCGGCGCAAACTACATCGAAACCGTCTGGGGCCGTGGCTACGTTCTGCGCGAACCCGATAGTTCCGAGTATATGGAAACGGCCTGATCAAGGCATAAACCGACTGCCGAGCACGCGGCGTTTTTCGAAACGCCCGTTCGCCTTCGTCGTTGCCCCATCGACACAGCCTGTCTCGATTAAGACCCCTGCCCTCGGCGGGGGTTCTTTTGTTGCTGAAACGACGGAAAGCGAGGATCGATGCGGGAAAGCGGGTGCCGCGATATCAGTTGAGAAATGTGGAAGCTCGACGCGTCGATAGATGTCGACCATTGGGACGCAAACCATCAAGTCCCATCAACGGTCCTCAATCAACCTGAAAATGAAAGCGTCAAGCGGCTTCGCGATTGCCGAAAACCTGGGTCAGCGAATTGCGATCGAATGGCTTTAACAGGAAATCGGACGCGCCTGCCCGTTTGCCTTGCATCATGTGCTTCAGATCGGCTTCAATGACGCAATAGTAAATTCGCACCGACTTGCCCTCGGGCATGGCGCGGATATTGGTGATCAGGCTCAGCGCACCCTCGAGGCCGGAATCGACAATGATCGCATATGGCAGCTGCGCGTCGCACGCCGTCATCGCCTCGCGACCTGTCGCCGCTTCTGTCACGACATAGCCCAGTTCAGACAGGATCTTGCGGCCAACCTTGCGAACGATGTCGGAGGAGTCAGCGATGATCAGCGTCTGCATGTCGGTCCCCTTCGATGTGCATACGGCGTCGGCGCTATCAGCCGGTCCCCGCTTTGCGCCGCCCTTCCCACGGCTTCATTGCCGCGCCCTGTGCCTTAATTCTAAAGCCAGAAGCCTAAGGAAACATTACCCGCAGGCACAACCGATTCACCACGTCGGATAGAGACTGCCCGGATCAGAGACACTGTCACGGGACATTCGGCAGCCGGATCGTCATCCGGCCACCGTCCGCGCGACATCTTCAAGCAGCTGGAACTGATTCGGCCGTAAAGGTGATTTCGCCTTCACCGATCACATATTTCAGCTCCATACCGGCTTCATCAGCCAGAAGCACCGTGTAATACGGCTGGATTGAATGGGCATCGATCGCTTCTTCCAGCTGACCATTGCAGATTTCTGCAAATTTCGGTGGCACGCGCAGCATCCGGCCCTTGGCGACGATGGTAAATTTCGCGTCATATTCCGGATTTTCCAGCGTCACGTCGAGTGAGCCGCCACGCGGGATCGCGCCGTAAGCCACCAGCATCAGGTTCATCAGCAGCTTGACGCGGTTCTTGGCGATGATGGCGCGAGGACCGTTCCAGGTGATCTCGGTCTTCTTTTCAGCGATGGCGAAATCCTTCACGGCCTTTTCGGCCTCGCCGGTATCGATCGATGCGCCGACCGAGCCGGACGCGCCGAAGGCAAGCCGCGCGAACTTCAGCCGTACCGAGGCATTGAGTGCGCTGGTGCGGATGAGGTCCATGGCGTCGGCGTCAGCGCCGCCTTCATCCAGCAATTCCAACCCGTTGTTGATGGCACCGACAGGCGAGATGACATCGTGGCAGACGCGGCTGCACAGCAGGGCCGCCAGATCAGGTCCGGCCAGCGTAAGGTTCACGTTCTTGAGCATCGAATTCTCCTCGACGGCAAAGTCTGTTATCGGCTGAACACACGGGGGCTCACCCCATCAAGCCGCATGATGTCAACGCCATAATGACACCATATTTGGTAAACCCATTGTTAATACGAAGTCATCAAGATGAAGAGCGGCCATATAAGGGCCGATTCGAGTGAAATCCGAGGAGGAAGCGATGCGCTTTTCCATCGTTCGGGACCTTTTGAAGGCCTGGATTGTAACGGCTGGCGTGGTTGCGGCAAGTCTTGTTTGGCAACCGACGACGGCTATGGCCCAGGGCGATCAATATACCATGCAGGAAGTGGTCGATGCAGGCCATTCCTTCTTCGGATCCACCAGCGGCGCGCTTGCCAAGGTGATCGAAAAGGCGTTTGCGCAGTACGGCCTGCCCAATGGTTATATTCTTGGCCAGGAAGGCTCCGGCGCCTTTATCGCCGGCCTGACCTATGGCGAAGGCACGCTCTACACCAAGAATGCCGGTCAGCATCCGGCCTTCTGGCAGGGCCCTTCGCTTGGCATCGACTACGGCGGCAATGGCAGCCGCACCATGATGCTGGTTTACAATCTGCCCTCCGTCGGCAGCCTCTATAGCCGCTTTGGTGGCGTCAGCGGCTCTGCCTATGTGGTGGCCGGCGTCGGCATGACGGCGCTCAAAAACAACAACATGGTGCTGGTGCCAATCCGCACCGGCGTCGGTGCCCGTCTGGGCGTCAATGTCGGCTACCTGAAACTGACACAGTCCTCCACCTGGAACCCCTTCTGAGGTGGAGTGGGCGCGCTCAAGATCTATGATTTTGAGGCGCCCCGAATGGCCGCTCCATGCCGGCGCAAGCAGAAAGCGGCATGGAACGTCGGGCGGTTTTGCGCTAAAAAAGGCACAAAGGCCGCGTAGACAAAACCGTCACCTGACCCAGCTGAAAATGTTCTAACGGATATGGCATTGCCGTGATCGAATACGCCCTGCTCTTCGCATTGGGATTTGCCGCAGCAGCCCTGCTGGCGGCCTTGATCGCCCCTGCCATCCACGGCCGCATCGTTGCCTATACCGAGCGACGGCTGCGGGCCACGGCACCGCTCGGCCCCGAGGAAGTCCGCGCCCAGAAAGATATGGTGCGCGCACTCTATGCGGCCGAAAGCGCCAAGCTTTCCCATGATCTAAGACGCGAGCGCGAGTATTTCGTCGCCGTCAAGGCCGCCGCCGATCAGGCCCAAGCCGAAGCCATCCGGGCGCTGAATGCCGAGGACGGCTTGAAGGAGCAGATCCGCGCGATGAGCGACGAGGCCGGCGCTCTGCGCGCCGAACTGCGCAAGAACCAGACCCGGATCGACGAAATGAAGGTCGCGCTGGAGCGCACTGAAGCCATGGTCGCCAGTCGCGATCTCGATATCGAGAAGCTCACCGTCAAGCTGCACCGGATGGAGGCAGATCTTGCCGCCCGCAGCCGCGAGACCGCCACCCACAAACATCAGACCGAGGACCTGCAGCTGCGCGTGCAGGATCTGCGCACCGAGCGTGAGACGCTGCGCGACGAGGTCAAGGCTGCAGCCGCTCGCGCACAAAAGGCCGAGCAACGTCTGCTGCAGGAAGAAGACAAAGTGCTGCGACTGGAAGAACGGCTGGAACGCCTGCAAAAGACAGCCGGCCCAGTGGAACAGGTGGCGAAATGAGCAAGGATCTTCCCACCGGCACTGAAACGCTTGCAGCAGACCTCCGGCGCCGTTGCGAGACCCTGTCTGCCAAGCTCGACGATGCCGCCAGCCCGCAACAGGATGCAGCCCTGCGCGCAGAGATCGCGGACATTGCCGCCGGCATGATCGTGCTCACCGCCCGAAGCGAGGGTAAAGACTCGCCGATCCCATCGCTTCTGGCGAAAGCCGCGCCCGGTAGCGCGGCAAGTGACGCCTCGGGTGACGATGTTGCGCAGCCGCTGCGGGACCGGATCAAGGCGCTGGCGCCGGATCTGCTAGGCGATTGATCACACTTGGTTCTGTCAGGTTGAGAAGCCCCGTACAGAACACCACGGCTTTAGCGTGCTGCTTACCCCCCTCTGTCCTGCCGGACATCTCCCCTTCAAGGGGGGAGATCGGATCGATCGACAGCTCGTCTCTCCCGATACCTCAATGATATCCTGGATTTGCGAGAGGCGTTGCAAAACATAATGTGGAGCGAAACGTCCAATCCTTGTCGATCTCACCCCTTGAGGGGGAGATGCCTGGCAAGGCAGAGGGGGGGAGCCACGGATAAAAGCGCGACTGTCTTTACGTCGTATTTTATTGTTTTCGCTTATCTTTTAGGGAAAACAGGGTTCCACTTTTCCTTGACGAACTCTAGCCCAACTTCCCCAGTGCCAGCGCAGCACAGTGCAGGGCAATCCCGCTCGCCGTGCCCAAATTAAGGCTGTCGAGCCGCGATGATTGCGCGATGCGCACGGTCATGAAGCGCGCCAGCACTTCGGGCGGCAAGCCCTCGCCTTCCGTGCCTACCACAAGCGCCAGCCTTTGCCGGTCCTTGAGACCTGAAGCGATGGCACCGATTTCCGTCTGCCCTGATGGCGTCAGCGCTGCGACCATGAAGCCCGCGGCATCCAGCGCAGAGAGCAGCGCAATCCCGCTCTGTTCGCGCGCATAGGGCACTGAAAGTACCGAGCCGACCGAAACGCGGAGCGCCTTGCGGTACAGCGGATCGCAACTGGTCTCGTCGAGCAGAACCGCATCGGCCGAAAAGCCGGCGGCATTGCGAAACATCGAGCCGACATTGTCGTGGTTGGAAATGCCGCAGCCGACCAGAACCAGGGCCTTTTCCGGCAGGCCGGCAATCAGATCGCTGGCGCAAGGAGCAGTCAGCCGGCTGCCGAGCGCCAACACGCCGCGATGCAGGTGAAAACCGGCGATGGCATCGAGAACGGCGGCACTGGCAACGTAGACAGGCAGATCGTCGGGCCACTCCTCGAGCAGCGGCGCCAGGCCCGCCACCCGGTTTTCCAGCAGCAGCAGCGCCTCGGCGCGGATACCGGCATTTGCATGATGCGCGGCAAGCAGCATGCGCAGCACCACAGTACCCTCGGCAATGAACCGGCCTTCGCGGCCAACGAGATCACGCTCGCGGATAGCGCTGAAGGCAGCGATGCGCGGGTCCTGCGCATCTGATATGGTGATGACCTCAGCCACGGCCTATTGCGTCACCGCCACATCGGCGATCATCCGCCCGACCTGGAGATCGAAGACATAGGCACGTCCCTGCCCTTCGGCGGTGGTGCCATAAAACAGGATCTGCGTGCCCGACAGCGAAGTCGACGTCACCTTAAAGCCGGCCGGCAGTCTGGCTGCAAGCGACAGCGGCTGGTCGGAGGGAATGGCCAGGCCACCCGCCGTGGTCTTTTCCGGCGTGGGCGCGTGCCGGACCTTGTAGACAACGGCCGCCAACACGGCCATAAGGCTGACAAACATGATGGCCGCCGAGACGAGTTGCAGACGCAGCATCTTGCGGCGGACTTTTTCGAGCGTCGGATCGAGCGGCTTGTCTTTCTGTTCGTCGGTCTCGACTTGGCTCATGAACGTCAACCTTTTCCTGATGGAGCTGCTCCTGCCGCCCATCGGGCCTTGGCCGCAAGGGCTGAAACACAGGACGCGCTATGACTGACCCCTTTAAACAAGCCGGCGAGCCAAGGAAAGAGCTGATTGCCGACGAGAGCGCCGAAGGCCGGCTGGACGCCTGGCTGGCGGGCACGCTTGGGGGTGACCTGTCGCGCAACCGGGTGAAGGCGCTGATCGAACAGGGCGCCGTCTCTATCAACGCTGCTGTCATCACCGAGCCGAAGCGCAAGATCAAGCCTGGCGACCGGATCGTCATCGCCATGCCGGAGCCTGAAGACCCCGAGCCCAAGGGCGAAGATATCCCACTGACCGTGCTCTACGAAGACAAGGACCTGATCGTGCTGTCGAAGCCGGCCGGTCTCGTCGTGCATCCCGGTGCGGGCAACTGGACAGGCACACTGGTCAATGCGCTGATCCACCATTGCGGCGACAGCCTGTCGGGCATCGGCGGCGTCAAGCGCCCTGGCATCGTCCATCGACTCGACAAGGAAACCTCAGGGGTCATGGTGGTCGCCAAGAACGACATCGCCCACCGCCACCTCGCCGACCAGTTTGCCGACCATGGCCGTACCGGCCCGCTGGAGCGCGCATATCAGGCCATCGTCTGGGGCCGGCCACGCGGCTTGCGCGGCACGATCGATGCGCCTCTCGGCCGGGCCGGCGACCGCACCAAGCGCACCGTCAAGCAGGCCGATACCGACGACGCGCGCGAGGCAATCACCCATTACGAAGTGATGGAGCGCTACGGCGAAAAGCCGGATGCCACCTGCCTTGCCTCGCTGGTGGAATGCCGGCTGGAAACCGGCCGCACCCACCAAATCCGCGTGCACATGGCCCATATCGGCCATCCCTTGCTCGGCGACCCTGAATATGGCGCCGCCTTCAAGACCAAGGCCAATCTGCTGCCGGATGCGGCCAGAACCATCGTCACGCAGTTCCACCGGCAGGCGCTGCACGCCTATCTGCTGGCCTTCGAACATCCCGTCACCGGCGAGACCATGCATTTCGAGGCACCGATGCCCGATGACATGGAGCGGATAATCGAGGCCCTGCGCGCCATCGAGTGAACCCTTTGCGCTTTTGTACGTTAGCGCACGTCCGGCATGGCTGAAAAGCAGCTGTGTCTTCGGACGCGCAAACGGACAAAGGGCAGACATGGATACCAAGCAAGCCGTCGGACAATCGCGTGACCTTCATGACGGCAAGTCCTTCTGGGCCGCGACACCCAACATTTCCGTCGACAGCCAGGCCAAGCCGGCCCGCCGCGACTATGACGTGATCATCATCGGCTCGGGCATCAGCGGCGCGCTGATGGCGGACGCGCTGGCGCGGGAGGGTCGGCGCATTCTCGTGGTCGACCGACGCGCGCCGGTCAGGGGCAGCACGCTGGCCAGCACCGCGATGATCCAGCATGAAATCGACATTCCCCTCTCTCAGCTGTCAAAGGCGATCGGCACCGAAAAGGCGAGCCGCGCCTGGCGGCGCTCGGCCGCGTCAGTCGAACATCTCGGCACGCGCATCGATGCCCTCGGCATCGCCTGCCAGTTCCAGCAGCGCAACAGCCTGTTCCTGGCAGGCGACGAGATGGGATATCGCGGGCTCTCAGCCGAAGCGGATCTGCGCCGCGATGCTGGCCTTGAGGCCGATTATCTGAACGGCACCGAAGTGAAGGACCGGTTCGGCATCGATCGCACCGGCGCGATTGTGTCGCCCTATTCGGCCAGCGCCAACCCGGCCCAGATGACTGCTGGCCTGTTGAAGTCGGCTTTGGCGCGTGGCGTGGAAGTGGTCTCGCCGCTTGCCATCAGCGATATCAGGGAGACCCGCGATGGGGTGATGATGGCGACGACAGGCGGTATGTTGCTGTCAGCAGCCGACCTCATCGCCTGCACCGGCTATGAATATCTGAAGATGATGGAAAGCCCGCTGCACAAGGTGATCTCCACCTGGGCGCTTGCTTCCGAACCGAATGCAGAGCGGCCGGACTGGCTGGACGACCATCTCGTCTGGGAGGCATCCGAGCCTTATCTCTATTTCCGTTCCACGCCGGATGGCCGGATCATCGCCGGTGGCGAGGACGAGGACGATCCGCTGGCCCATCAGGACCCGGACAAGGCCGCCCGCAAGTTCGAAATCATTCGGAAAAAACTGAAGGATCTCGCCGGTATAGAGATGGACCGCATCGCCTATGGCTGGGCCGCCCCCTTCGGCACAACCCGCGACGGTTTGCCGATCATCGACCGCGCGCCTGGCACCGATCATGTTCATGTGGTCATGGGCTTTGGCGGCAACGGCATTACCTTCTCCACCATCGCCGCCCAGATCGTCTCGGCGCGGATAGACGGCGGCAGGGATCCGGATGAGGACCTCTTTGCATTTCGCTCATAGAGGCGACGGGAAAAGACGAATAAAAAAATCGGAACCCTGGGGAGTCTGAGGGGTTCCAACCGTATAGTCCAAGTTCCGCTCGAAACGTCGTCCCGGTAAATCGACCGTGAACGCGGGTAGGAGCTTGAATCCCGCTAATGCCACACTTATCTGACATATGATTTCGTGCGGGATGAGGAAATCCGCACGACCGAGCTTGCCCTATTGCCATCGGGAAGTTCATGAATAAAGGGGGTGCTTTATGGCCCGCAATAGCTTGCCTTCGATAACCGCCGGTGAAGGCGGACTGAACCGTTATCTAGACGAAATCCGCAAGTTCCCTATGCTGGAACCGCAGGAAGAATACATGCTCGCCAAACGCTATGCCGAGCATGGCGACCGCGATGCCGCGCATCGCCTCGTTACGAGCCACCTGCGCCTGGTCGCCAAGATTGCCATGGGCTATCGCGGCTACGGCCTGCCGATCGGCGAAGTGGTCTCGGAAGGCAATGTCGGCCTGATGCAGGCGGTCAAGAAATTCGATCCCGAGCGCGGCTTCCGCCTTGCCACCTATGCGATGTGGTGGATCAAGGCGTCGATCCAGGAATATATCCTGCGCTCGTGGTCGCTGGTCAAAATGGGTACGACCGCCAATCAGAAACGGCTGTTCTTCAACCTGCGCCGCCTCAAGGGTAAGATCCAGGCCATCGAGGAAGGCGATCTGAAACCAGATCAGGTCACGGAAATTGCCACCAAGCTGCGGGTCAGCGAGGAGGAAGTGATTTCCATGAACCGGCGCCTGTCCGGCGACGCCTCGCTGAATGCGCCGATCCGCGCCAGCGAGGGCGAGTCCGGCCAGTGGCAGGATTGGCTGGTGGACGACCACGAAAGCCAGGAAACCACCCTGATCGAGCAGGACGAGTTGGAGACGCGCCGCAACATGCTGGCCCGTGCCATGGGCGTGCTGAATGATCGCGAAAAGCGCATTTTCCAGGCCCGCCGCCTGGCTGAAGATCCGGTTACGCTCGAAGAGCTGTCAGCCGAGTTCGACATCAGTCGCGAACGCGTGCGCCAGATCGAGGTCCGTGCTTTTGAAAAGGTCCAGGAGGCCGTTCATAAAGACGCTCTGGAGCGCGCCAAGGCGCTGCGGGTGGTCGAGGCGTAAGCAGCCACGTTCATCTGTTCATTTCATGAGGGCCGTCGCGCAACAAACGCCACGGCTTTTTGTTTATCCAGCGACCGCCACCAGCGCCAAGAGCGACAGGACCAGCGCCGGGATCATCACGACTGCGCCGATCTTCAGGAAGTCCAGCGCGCCCATATGCAGGCCTTCGCGCCTGAGCGCCGCAAGCCAGAGGATGGTGGCGAGCGAGCCTGTGACGGAGAGATTGGGGCCGAGGTCGACGCCGACGAGCACGGCGCCCGAGACGGCGCTGCCGACATGGGCGCTCTGCACCGTCGCACCAGCCACAAGGCCGGCCGGCAGGTTATTGACGAGGTTGGAGAGGAAGCCGACCAGCAGACCGGCACCCATCGCCGCCGTCTTCGCATCATTGGCCGCTGCCTCAGACAGATGCTGGGCCAGCATCACAGTCAGCCCGGTCTTATCAAGCGCTTCGACCAGCACGAACAGGCCAGCCACCAGCGGCAGCACGCTCCAGGAGATGCCCTTCAGTGTCTCTCCCAGTTCTTGCCCCATGCCCCCCTGCCCGCTCAGGGCGAGAACCAGAACTGTTGTCAGGACGCCGGCAATGAAAGTCGGCAGGCCGAGATCAAGCCCGATTGCCGAAGCCACCATCAGCACGACAGCGGTCAACACCAGCCCGTAACCGGCCAGCTTGGCGCTTCGCGACAGATGCGGGGTCTCGATGTCATGCTCCAGCGTCTCCTCGCGGATCGCCTTTCGCTGGCTCCAGTAGAGCATGGTGAAGGTCACGACGATGGCAACCACGGACGGCAGCGCGAAGGTGGCAAGCCAGGTCGATAGCGGCGGCATCTCGCCCCCACCAAAGATCACCAGATTGGCCGGATTGGAAATCGGCAGCACAAAACTTGCGGCATTGGCGATGAAGGCGCAGATCAAGAGATACGGCATCGGGTTCTTCAGCTTCGCCGCCTTGGTCGCCGCATAGACCGCCGGCGTCAGCACGACAGCCGTCGCATCATTGGACAGAAAGGCCGTGACCAGAACGCCAACACCGTAGAGCAGCACGAACAGCCGCACCGGCGACCCCTTGGCGCGCTGGGTGGCGAGCGCCGCCAGCCAATCAAACAGGCCCTCGCGCCGCGCCAGTTCTGACAGCAACATCATGCCGATCAGGAACAGATAGACATCATAGCCCTTGGCAATACCGGCCCAGGCATCGTTGAGGCCGATCTGGCCGAGCGCCAGCAGCACGGCCGCGCCAAGCACCGCCCAGATCGCCTCCGGCCAGCCGAAAGGCCGGCTGATGACCCCGAGAACGGACAGGGCCGAGATGCCCCAGGTGAGATAGATTGCGGTCATGGAAAATCCGAAAACACGCGGCCGAATCCGGCCGGGAAAAAACTGACGGGCCGCGGAAACCGGAAGCTGATCTCCCCTCGGCTCCTCCCATTTAGGCCCTTGATCGCAAAGAGCAAGCGCAGGGGAACATTTTTGCGCTTTGCAAATTCCCAAACCGTCCCGACCGCCCTATTTGAAGCTAAATATTTGATTTTTCAACCTTTCCGAAAGGGCTATCGTGAACGCACAGTCTCAGATTGTCTCCGTGAGCCGCCGCTCCCTGATTGCCCTTGCGGTGCTGAACTTCTTCCTTGCCGATGCCCGCGACGGATTGGGCCCCTTTCTGGACGGCTTTCTCGCCACGCAGGGGTGGAAGCCGATGACGCTTGGCATCATCGCCACCATGGGCGGCGTGATCGGCATGGTGGCAACGCCGCTGTTTGGCGCCCTGGTCGATGCCACGCCCTATAAGCGGACACTGATCACTCTGCCTGTGATCGTCGTCACTGCCGCCGCCCTCTGGACCCTGGCAACGCCCAATGACTTCTCGGTGTTCGGCGGCCAGTCCGCCACGGCGCTTGTCGGTGCAGTCATCGGTCCTGCACTGATGGGGCTGACGCTCGGCCTCGTCGGCAACAAGGCCTTTTCCGGTCAGGTGTCGCGCAATGAGGTCTGGAACCACACTGGCAACGTATTTTCACTCGCCTGCGTCTTCTACCTCACCACCCATTTCGGCCAGAACGGCGTGGTCTGGTTGATGGTTGCGTCGGCCTTGGCGACCATTGTGGCCGTGCTTGCCATTCGTCCGCAGGAGATAGACCAGGATGTAGCGCGCGGCCTCGGGTCAAAGGATCAGCCGGATCAAGGCGCCAGTCATGGCCATGCGGCGCCGTCGGGCTATTCCATGCTGGTGCACAATCGCGGCTTGATCGTACTGGCGCTGATTCTGATGATCTTTCATTTCGGTAATGCACCGATCAGCCGACTGATCGCCCAGGACTTTTCGATCCAGCTCGACAGCCCGTTCAAAACCACGGCGATCACCACAGGCGTATCGCAATTGGCAATGATTGCCGTGGCAACCGCCACGCCGTTCCTGATCGACCGCTTCGGCCTGCGCTCGGTGTTCTTCATCGCGCTTCTGGCGCTCCCGGTACGCGGCATGATCGCCGGCAGCTTTTCGAGCTTTGCCGCCATCTATCCGGTGCAGATCCTCGACGGCATCGGCGCCGGCCTGATCGGCATTGCCACGCCCATTGCCGCCGAGCGCATCCTGTCAGGCTCCGGGCGCTTCAATGTCGGGCTGGGCGCGGTCATGACGGTACAGGGCATCGGCGCCTCCTCCAGCAATGTCGTCGCGGGCTGGCTGACCCAGGAAGGCGGCTATTCGCTCGCCTATTTCGTGCACGGGGGCATTGCCGCGTTGGCGCTGCTGCTGTTCGTTTTCAACAGAGAGAAAGTGGCGCCCGATCTGCCGGACCATGGGAAGAAGGTGGCGCCTGCATAATCGGACCGAAAAAGGGGAACCGGTTTTCGGAAATATCCGATGCGCAAACAAATAGTTAGCGTATCGCGCCTACCTGATTCACAGTTCAAGACGCAAACATTCTCGTTCGTGGCCTACCCCCTCTGTCCTGCCGGACATCTCCCCCTCACGGGGGGGGAGATCGATAAGGATCGGGCTTCTCACTCCACATCATCTCTTCGGCACGATCTTCGTTAAGGCCTGAAAATTCCTGAGGTTTCAGGAGAAACGAGCGGTCGCCTCCATCCGATCTCCCCCTTGAGGGGGAGATGCCTGGCAAGGCAGAGGGGGATAGACCACGGATAAAACGGTAGCATCGTGCACTGTGGGCCTGATTACAAAATCCGATAGCAGCTAAAAACGCAAAAGCGCCGCGCGTTATCAAACGCGCGGCGCTTTTATTTTGGTCATGTCCGGATATCAGCCGCCGCTGCGGCCATTGCCGAGGGCTGCCCATTCCTTGATGACGCTGTCGAAGATCGGCTGGCCGACCGTGCCCTTGTCGAGGGTGATCAGCGCCCGGCGACCGTTGCGATAGGTGACGGGAATGTCGATCCATTCGCGACCGCGCAGCAGGTCGACATTGCGAGCAACGACTTCGGCGAAATCGTTGAAGGCGATCATGAACGTATCGTCGGTGATCTTGGCCGGTACGGCGACGATCGGGTCGCCACGGTCCTGCTCGGATATCTTCATTGCCACGCGCTGAACGCTGTCGATGCCACCGCCTTCGAAATTCTGCGGCACGGAGAAGACGATTTCCATGAGATGGCTGGCCGGCAGCGAGCTGTCGGTATTGCGCTTGAAGGTGATCAGCGCCGTCAGGCCCTTATCCGGAATGGTCAGCTTACCCTGGATTTCAGGTTCGGGCTTGCCGGTGTCGCCGGTCTCGCGCTTGGCCTCCCAGATCACATAGCCCTGCGAGGTCGTTGGCGTCGTCTGGCCGAGGCGTTCCTCGTAGAGATAGGCCTTCTGGCCGTTCTCAGGCACGGTAAACGGTGCACCCTGCACTGGAGTCGTTGCAGCAGCCCCGGCAGGACCTGAGGCCGGCGCACCCGGATTGGCAGGCCCGTTCTGCTGCGCCACCGAGCGGCCTTCATTGCCGCTGGCAGGAGCACTCGAGGCGCCGCCATCCACTTCCGTGCCGTCAGGCATCAGCTTTTGCGTAAATTTCTGGCCACTGGCGCCTGCATCGCCAGCCGGGATCGACGCCGGTTTGCCGGCATCGGCGGTACTGGAAGCAGGCGTGCTGGACGATGAGGACGAGCCCATCATGCCATTGATCGATTGCTTGAGATCGGCAAGCGCGCCCGGCAGATTGTCGCGATGGGCATAGGCGAAATAGCCGCCGCCGCCCAAGAGAATGACGATCACACCGGTCAGCACATAAGGCAGTACGCTGCGGCGCTTCTTGCCGCGCATATTTGCCTTGCGCTCGGCCTTTGCCAAGACGGCGGCGATTTCTTCCGACGTGTTGGCGCGATTGGCTGATGCATCTCGCGCCGGCTTTTTGGCCGGCTTGGCGGCGGCAGGCGGCACGGTAGCGGCGAAATCGTCGAACCAGGCCGGATCTTCTCCGGCTTTGCCCTTGGCCGTCGTACCAGAGGCGGGCGCTGCTCCGGGTTGGCCAAAGCTTGCAGCCTGGTCAAAGCCGTTGGATTGGTCAAAGCCCGTGGACTGCCCGGGCACATCCCAATCGAGCAGATCCTTGGCCTCTTCCTGGCCGCGTGGCTCGGTTGCCTTGTTGTCGCGCACGAAAGCGTCGAAGGCACCAAGCGTCTCTGTCTCATCGAACACAGGCTGACGGGCCGGAGGGATCGGCGGTAGGCTTGCCGGCTCCGGACGCTTTTCCTCGGAGGCATGCCTGACACCGCTGTCGCGAGCGGCAGGGGTAGCCGCTGGAGCCGGTGCTGCGTACGGAACTGGCTCCAGATGGCTGTCGAGCCATTCGTCCATCGGCGGCTTCTGCGGCGTAATGGGTGCGGCAGGAGCAGGCTGAAACGGCGGCTGCGCAGGGCCATCTAAGGCCACATGCGGTCTGTATGGAGCCTCCGGTTCCGGCTGAGAAATCTGCACCGGCTCTTCCCATGGCGCAGGCTGGTAGGCAGGCGCAGGCTCATAAGCCGGTTCGGGCAGATGATCCGGCTCCGGTGCATGGGCGTGCTGATGATCGCGGTCGTCATGCCCGTGGTCGTGGTCGTGCCCATGGTCGTGATCGTGCTGCTCATGCTCCGACTGATGCGGTGCCTCGTAAGCAGGCTCCTCATGAGCAGGCTCGTGATGAACTGGCGCCTCGTAGACCGGTTCGGCGACGGGTTCCGGCACGTGAACCGGCTCGGGCGCAGCCATGGGCTGCGCGACCGGCTCCGGTTCGGGCACATAGACCTCGTCCTCCACGTCAGGCAGGGCCTCGGCATATTCAGCCTCGACCTCGATGATGGCGGCCTCGAGCTTATCCAACTGGCGGCGCAGCATCTCTTCGGATGGCTTCGGCGTCATGTTGTCGAGCTGGCGCATGACGGCTCCGCGCGCCTTCTCATACACCTTCACGCGCATTTCCGGGGTATTGTTCGACAGGCCATCAACGGCACGTCGAATAACTGCTACGAAATCTGCCATTCGTACTTTCTCGTGATCACCGGCGCCTGCCGACAAGACAAATTAAATCAACTGCAACCTTAGTCCTCAAATGGATCGGTCACAAGTATGGTGTCGTCCCGCTCGGGGCTGGTGGACAGCAGCGCCACGGGCGCACCGATCAGTTCTTCCACCTGGCGAACATACTTGATCGCCTGGGCGGGAAGATCGGCCCATTTGCGGGCGCCGACGGTGGATTCCTTCCAGCCTTCGAGCGTAATGTAGATCGGCTCGACCCGTGCCTGGGCGCTCTGGCTGGCCGGCAGATAGTCGATTTCCTGACCGTCGAGCCTGTAGCCGACGCAGATCTTCAACTCTTCAAGGCCGTCGAGCACGTCGAGCTTGGTGAGCGCGATGCCTGTAATACCCGAAGTCTTGACCGTCTGGCGCACCAGCACGCTATCGAACCAACCGCAGCGGCGCGGACGGCCGGTGTTGACGCCGACCTCGCGGCCCACGGTGGAAAGATGCTTTCCAATCTCGTCGTTCAACTCGCAAGGGAAAGGTCCCTCGCCGACGCGGGTCGTATAGGCCTTGGTGATGCCGAGCACGTAGCCGATCGCGGTCGGCCCGAGGCCGGAACCCGCAGCAGCCTGGCCGGCAACAGTGTTGGACGAGGTGACGAAGGGATAAGTGCCGTGATCGTTGTCGAGCAGCGCGCCCTGGGCGCCCTCAAAAAGGATGCGGGCGCCAGCCTTGCGCTGATCGTCGAGCACACGCCAGACCTGGTCGACATAAGGCAGGATCGCAGCCGAAACCTCGGCCAGTTCCTTCTCGATCGACTCGACGGAAATTTCCGGAAGGTCGAGACCGCGACGCAGCGCGTTGTGATGGGTCAGCAACCGGTCGATCTTGGCCGGCAGCGTTTCGGGATCGGCGAGATCGATGACGCGGATGGCGCGCCGGCCGACCTTGTCTTCATAAGCCGGGCCGATACCGCGGCGGGTGGTGCCGATCTTGGTGCCGCTGTTGGAGGCAGCGTCTTCGCGGAAGCCGTCGAGGTCGCGGTGCAGCGACAGGATCAGCGGCGCGTTGTCGGCAATGCGCAGGATCTCTGGCGTAATCGTCACGCCCTGGGCGCGCAGTTTTTCAACTTCCTGTACGAAATGATGCGGGTCGACGACAACGCCGTTGCCGATGACGCTCAGCTTGCCGCGCACCAGGCCGGAGGGCAGCAGCGCCAGTTTGTAGCTGACGCCGTCGATGACCAAGGTATGGCCGGCATTGTGGCCGCCCTGGTAGCGCACGATCACATCGGCGCGCTCCGACAGCCAGTCTACGATCTTGCCCTTGCCTTCGTCACCCCACTGGGAGCCCACCACCACGACATTCGTCATTTCAAAATCCTGTCTATACGCCTGAAGCGTAACCTCGTCTCGGACAACGGCACACCGGCCGACACGCCGCAAAACCGTCACCTGTTCCCTATGCCTTGTGGCCGGCCGCACCGAACGAGACATGTCGTCCCGTCATCGGCTGGCCCGTTTGCGCCGGGCGATCTGATGCCCTGCGCGCCCCCAAACCCGCGCATCTATACTGTGTTGTTTTGCGGAAAGCGACCCGTTTCTATGACAGGATCCAGCTTTTTGCATGGCAAAACCAACGACAACCGGGGCAAAATTTTCTTTCTTCCCCCGATTTCTCTGTGGCGATTTATCGGGTAGGCAGGCACCCAGCAAATCATGACGCGCAAGGGTTGAAAACCGAATGCAGATCAGAGCCTATGCTTACCTTGTCGCGACGACCCTTTTTTGGGGCGGCAATGCCGTCGCTGGCAAGCTGGCAGTCGGCCATATCAGTCCGATGATGCTCAATTTTGGGCGCTGGTCGCTGGCCTTCGTGCTGCTCCTGTCCATCTCCGCCGGGCAGATTCGCGCCGAATGGCCAATCGTTCGCCGCCATATTCCGCTGCTGCTCGGCCTTGGCGCCATCGGCTATACCGGCTTCAACGGCTTTCTCTACTCGGCGCTGCAATATACCTCAGCTGTCAACGGCGCCATTGAACAGGGCGGCATCACGGTGCTGATCTTCGTTCTGAATTTCCTGATCTTCCGTATTCCGGCCTCTGCCACCCAGATTGCCGGCTTCATGATCAGCTTTATCGGTGTGGCGCTCACCGCCGGTCATGGCGATCTGGTGGCGCTGCTATCGCTGAGGCTTAATCTGGGCGACGGACTGATGCTGCTCGCAGTGCTCTGCTACGCGATCTTCACCATCGCTTTGCGCTGGAAGCCGGACCTGCATTGGAAGACCCTCATGGCGGCGCTGGCTTTCGGGGCGCTCATCGCCTCGCTGCCGCTGGTCGCCTGGGAAGAGGCAAGCGGCAAACTGATCCTGCCCGATGCAACCGGCTACGCACTGATCCTGTTTTGCGGGCTCCTGCCCTCGCTGGTGTCGCAGACGCTCTATATCGCCGGCGTCAACATGATCGGCGCCAACCGCGCCGGCCTGTTCATCAACCTTGTGCCTGTCTTCGGCACCATCCTGTCGGTGGTCGTGGTCGGCGAGCGCCTCGAAACCTTTCACATTGTGGCGCTGGTGCTCGTCATCGGCGGCATCGCGCTCGCCGAATGGGGCAAGCCAACCCTCAAGACCACCTGACCGGTCTAACTGTCAGACCAGTGCGGCCTGCCCGCCGGCAATCCGCACGACGCTGAGCCGACCGGAGACATAGGCAGCGGTATCGACGCCGATCCGGTTTTTGCCGAAGGTAACGGTGTCAGTCGGCGTATGACCGTGCACGACAGTGAATGGTAGTTCCGGGCCGCGGCCAAGGAATGGCTCGCGGATCCACATCAGGTTCTCGTCGGTCTGATTTTCCAGCGCAACGCCAGGCTTGATGCCCGCATGCACGAACAGGAACTGGCCGACCTTGACCATAACAGGCAGCGACTTCAGCCAGACATAATGGTTTTCCGGAATGACGCGGGCGAGGATGTCCTGCAGACCAGCATAGCCACCGGCCTTATGCAGCGCATGGTCAATGTCCACACCGTATGAATAAAGTGTCGCGGCCGCACCGAAATCCAGCCAGCGGCGGCCAGCCGAGGGATCGTCGAGAAACTGGCAGAAGGCCTCGTCATGATTGCCGCAAAGCGACACGCGCTCGAAACCGGGCGCAAGCGGCGCCATCAAATGCTCCACCACCCGGCGCGAGGACGGACCACGGTCGACGTAGTCACCGAGCATGACGATCAGCTTCGGGCCGTCGAAGGTGCTGGCATCCTGCAGGATGCGGCATTCCGCCTCCAGCAGTTCGGCATAGCAACCGTGCACGTCGCCCACCGCATAAACTGCGGCGTAGGCGTCGGGTGCAATATCCAGACGGCTCCGCATGCCAACCAAACCGGCTTCCGATCCGACATCGAGAAATTTACGCAACAACTTAATCATATCGGTCCCAGCTTCCCGCACTCTTTTTACGCCTGTCGCTGCCGTATCTCAACCGCTTGGCCGGCCAATAATGATAATTACCAATCATTAACGTTAACACGCTTTTGGATCGCGTCCTTTTCGGCATCGCGCCGCGCTGAAATCGGTGCTTTTCGAAGCCCGCAACTGGGCTTAAGTCTTTGAACAGGCATTGAGGACACATCATGACCAAGCCATTTTTCTGGAATGAACTGACCACCTACGATTTCAAAAATCTCTCGGCGGACACGACAATTGCCGTGCTGCCCATCGCCTCTACCGAGCAGCATGGACCGCATCTGCCTATTGCAACCGATGTTGCCATCGGCAACGGCATGCTGGCCGAGTTGAAAGTCCAGCGCCCTGATGATCTCGACTTTCTGGTGCTGCCCACTCAGGAGATCGGCAAGGCCAACGAGCATGTCTACGGCCCCGGCACGCTGTCGCTGCCCGCCGATCTGCTGATTGCGGCCTGGACGGCAATAGGCGCCAAAGTGGCCGAAGCCGGACTTCGCAAACTGGTCATCGTCAACTCCCATGGCGGCAATGTCGACATCATGAGCATTGTCGGGCGCGAATTGCGGGTGCGCCACCAGATGGCCGTCGTCTCTACCCAATGGAGCCGGTTCGGAACCCCGCCGGGGCTGATTTCCGACCATGAGAACCGCTACGGCATCCATGGCGGCGAAGTGGAAACCGCGCTGATGCTGCATTTCCGTCCCGATCTGGTGCGGATGGACAAGGCAGAGAACTTCGTCTCCAGGGCGGAATGGATGAAAGAGCGCTCGGATCTCATCCAGCCCCTGCCGCCGCATGCGCTGGCTTGGATCGCTCATGATCTCAACCCCGCCGGCGTGGTCGGCGACGCCTCCAAGGGCACGGCAGAAAAAGGCGAAGCGATCTGCCGCCATCAGGTTGCCGGCTTCATCCAGCTTCTGCGCGACCTCACGGATTATCCGCTGTCGGCACTCTATTCCCCGGCATAGCCCCGGCACCCAGCGTTACACTGGCAGGGGGGAGGTATCCCCTGCCCTGCAATTCCTCGACCAGGGCCTGGATTTCCTGCAGCAGATATTCGACGAACAGGCTGGTCGCCGCATCCAGCGGCGCCCGCGCGCGGGCAAACAGCTTCATCGGCTGATGACGGCTATGGGGCTCGGCAAGCGGGCGAAACACCAGATCGCCGCGCCGGCATTCGACGATGACATCGAGCGGGTTGAGCAGCGTCAGGGCCGTGCCGCATTTGACCAATTGCTTTAGCATGTCGGATGCATTGGTCTCCAGCAACGGCTCGACCGGCAGCGGCAGATTGGACAGCGCCAGATTGATGACATTGCGCAGGCTGGTGCCGGGCTCGGCCAAAACCAGCTTTTCCTGAACGATATCGACGAGATCGACCGGCCCGGCCTCATGCGCCAGCGGATGATCCGGCGGCAGCACCGCCCCGACAGGAATGTCGAAATTGGCGATGGTGCGGATGCCAGGCGTCGCCGGAATGTTGAAGCCGATGCCGATATCCACTTCGCCTGTCAGCACGGGATTGAGCGTGTTCGAGCCGGCGTCATTGCGCAAATGCACCTTGATGCGCGGATGCGCCGCCAAAAACCGCCCGATGATTTCAGGCAGCGGCCCCGAGGCCAGCCCCACCGTCGCGACAAGCGAAACCTTGCCGACCTGCGGCATTTTCAGGCTGCGGATCCGCGCCTCCAGGCGTTCATACCCCTTCAGCACGTCCCTGATATGTTCGACGCAAAGCTCTCCCGCCGCCGTTAGCCGGAGACCACGCGGCAAGCGCTCGAAAATCGGCGTGCCAAGCTCTTCCTCAAGGGCAAGAATCTGCCGATTGACAGCCGAAGATGCAACGTTAAGTCTAGCAGCCGCTTTACGAATTGAACCGCAACGGGCAATCTCGTCGATATAGAGCAGCTTTCGGGAGTGAAGCATGGCCTAATCCATAAGTTTATTTTTTAAGCAGATTGAACAACAAGCATACATCACTGCCAACCGATGCCAAAATAGCATCAAGCCGGACGAATTTTGATGCTTTTCAAGCCGCAAGGCAACCGCTCATATGCGAAAGATGCGAGCGGACCAGGGCGGCGGACAGGGTATCGGAAGACGGAAGCGATCCGAGGGATCAGGGGAAATCAACAATGACCAAAACCATTATGCAAAAAACAATTCAAAAGGCCTTGGCCGCCGCCGCAGTCGCGGCCGGAACGCTTGTCAGCACATTGGCGGGAACCTGGGCCACGCCGGCACTGGCGCTTGACGAGGTCAGCTACGGCACCAATTGGCTGGCCCAGGCCGAGCACGGCGGCTTTTATCAGGCCGTGGTCGACGGCACCTATGAAAAATACGGACTGAAGGTCAAGATCGTCCAGGGCGGCCCGAATGCTGCCAACGAAGCCCTGCTGCTGGCCGGCAAGGTTGATTTCTACATGGGCTTCCCGCTGCAGGAACTCAGCGCCGTCAAGCAGGGCATTCCCATGGTCGACGTCGCCGCGATGTTCCAGAAGGACCCGCAGGTGCTGATCGCCCATCCGGACCAGGGCATCGACACGTTTGCAGACCTCGCCAAGCTCGACACGATCTTCATGGGCAAGGACGGCTACACCACCTATTTCGAGTGGATGAAGAAGAACTTCAAGGGGTTCAAGGACGAGCAGTACAAGCCCTATACCTTCAGCTCCGCGCCGTTCCTCGCCAACAAGAAGTCGGCGCAGCAGGGCTATATCACCTCGGAACCCTATGAGATTGAAAAGCAGGGCGGCTTCAAGCCGAAGCTCTTCCTGCTGGCCGACAACGGCTACAGCTCCTATTCCACGATGATCACCACCACCCAGACGATGATCGACAAGAAGCCCGACGTCGTCCAGCGCTTCGTCGATGCCTCGATCGAGGGCTGGTACAATTACCTCTACGGCGACAACAAGGCCGCCAATGCGCTGATCAAAAAAGACAATCCTGAAATGACCGATGCCCAGATCGCCTTCTCGATCGACAAGATGAAGGAATATGGCATCGTTGAATCGGGTGCGACAACTGACAAGGGCATCGGCTGCATGACCGACGAGCGCTACAAAGGCTTCTTCGATACGCTGGTGCAGATTGGCCTGTTCGACGCCAAGCTCGACTATAAAAAGGCCTACACCACGAAATTCGTCTGCAAGGGCGTCGGCATGAACTTGAAGAAATAAGGCCAAAAGCGAAGGCCGCAGCGGACCCGGCCTTCGCCACCCCTCTTCCCGCCATCGCGCGGTTTGCAACAGCCTTTCTCCCCGTGGGAGACGGGATCCAACAACAGGGCCTGGAATAATTGTGACCGAACCTCAGCCAGATCAGCGCAGCGAAAGCCACAAGCGTCCGGTCGTCACCCTATCGAATGTCTCGAAGGTGTTTTCCAGCGGCACCGTTGCCCTGTCGACCATGTCGATGACCGTGGAGCCAGGCGAATTCGTCAGCCTGCTCGGCCCGTCGGGCTGCGGCAAGTCGACGGCGCTGAGGATCATCGCCGGGCTTGGTGGCGTCTCCAGCGGCAGCGTCGACTGGCCGTCTTCGCGCATCAACGCCAAGGGCTTGCCAGAAGGCGATATCGGCTTCGTTTTCCAGGAACCGACCCTGCTGCCTTGGCAAACCGTGTTCGGCAATGTTTATCTGCCGCTGCGCCTGCAGGGTGTTTCCAAGGCCGCCGCCACGTCTACCGTGCTCGAAACCCTCGATACCGTCGGCCTCAAGGATTTTGCCGATGCTTATCCGCGCCAGCTCTCCGGCGGCATGAAGATGCGCGTCTCTATCGCCCGCGCCCTGGTGACCAATCCGAAACTGCTGCTGATGGACGAGCCCTTCGCAGCACTTGACGAAATCACCCGGCAGAAGCTCAATGACGATGTGCTGCGCCTGTGGCGCGAAACCGGCATCACAGTGATCTTTGTCACGCATTCGGTGTTCGAGGCCGCCTATCTTTCCAACCGCATCGTCGTCATGAAGGCGCGACCAGGCCGGGTGCATGCGGATTTTCCCATTACCACCAGCCTGGAACGCGACGCCCATTACCGGACCTCGGAAGAATACCGCCAAGTCTGCGAAAAGGCCTCTGACGTCCTGCTGGAGGCGATCGGCACGACGAGCCATGACGCATTGGAGCATCAGCATGGCTGAGCCGATCACCACCCTGCCGCAGCGCGGCTTCCTTGCCCGTCATGGAGAAACCGCCCTCAGGGTCGTCATCCCCTTTGCCGTCGTGGCGCTGCTGATCCTGATCTGGCATCTCGCCGTCGTGGTGTCCGAGGTGCCGCAATATATCCTGCCGAGCCCGATTGCGGTGGCCAACTCACTGTATGACGACTGGGACATTCTGGCGCCGGCGCTCTGGGTCACCACCAAGATCACCCTGATGTCGCTGGCATTGGCGCTGGTCGGCGGCGTCGGCTTCGCGGTGTTTCTAGTGCAGTCGAAATGGATTGAAACCGCCTTCTATCCGATTGCTGTCATTTTACAGGTGACCCCGATCGTTGCGATCTCGCCGCTGATCCTGATCTATGCGCCCACGACCCAGGTGGCGCTGCTGATCTGCGCCTTTCTCGTCGCCTTCTTCCCGATCCTCTCCAACATGGTGCAGGGTTTGAAGAGCGTCGATCACAACCTGCTCAACCTGTTCGATCTCTATGGCGCCTCGCGGCTGGAAACGCTGCTCTACCTGAAACTGCCGGCCTCGCTGCCCTATTTCATGACGGGCCTGCGGATCGGCGGCGGTCTGGCGCTGATTGCCGCGGTGGTCGCCGAATTTGCCGCTGGCTCTGCCGGCGCAGGCTCCGGCCTTGCCTTCCGCCTGCTGGAAGCACAGTACCGACTGAATATTCCCCGGCTGTTTGCGGCACTTTTCCTGCTGTCGTGCCTGGGCGTGCTGATCTTCGCGATTACATCCTTCATCTCATGGTTGGCGCTGCACCGCTGGCATGAAAGCAGCATCAAGCGAGAAAACTGATGAGCAAAGCCTTCGTGACCCTGCCGCAAGCCGACCGCTTCGCGCTGATAAACGCGACCCTGGCCGGTATCACGGTCGAGGACGGCTTGCCGTCCTCTCAAGCCCGCGAAGGCCTTGTGCAAGCCGACCTGATTATCGCAGGCGGCAAGATCGAAGCCATTCTCGCCGCCGGCACCGCTCCGGCTGATCTACCAGCCGCTGACCTCAGCAATGCCATGGTCTGGCCGACCTTCACCGACATGCACACCCATCTCGACAAGGGCCATATCTGGCCGCGCAAGCCCAACCCGACCGGCGATTTCATGGGTGCGTTGTCTACCGTCAAGGCAGACCGCGAGGCCCGCTGGACAGCTGAGGATGTCGCCACCCGGATGGATTTTTCGCTGCGCTGCGCCTATGCCCACGGCACCAGCCTGATCCGCACCCATCTCGACAGCAGCCCGCCGCAGCACCGGATTTCCTATGAAGTCTTCGCCGACATGCGTGAAAAATGGGCTGGGCGCATCGATTTGCAGGCCGCAGCCCTCTTCGCCTTCGAAGAAATCACCGACGAGGCCTTTTTTACCGACCTGCTACAGGTCTTGAAAACCCATGGCGGCATTCTCGGCGGCGTCACCCTGCCCTTAGCTGATCTCGACCATCGGCTCGACCTCTTGTTTCGCGCCGCAAACGACCATGGCCTCGACATCGACCTACATGTCGACGAAACCCAGGACGCTTCGGTTCTGACGCTGAAATCCATTGCCGAAGCGAAGCTGCGCAACGGTTTCGAGGGCTCCGTCGTGGTCGGCCATTGCTGCTCGCTGACCCAGCAGGCAGACGATGTCGCCAAGGCAACCATCGAGAAAGTGGCAGAGGCCAAGCTCGCCGTCGTGTCGCTGCCGATGTGCAACATGTATCTGCAGGACCGCCATGCCGGCCGCACACCGCGCCAGCGCGGCGTGACATTGTTTCACGAGTTGACGGCAGCGGGTGTGCAGACGGCTGTTGCCTCGGACAATACCCGCGACCCCTTCTATGCCTATGGCGATCTCGATTGCGTCGAGGTGCTGCGCGAGGCGGTGCGCATCGTCCATCTCGACCATCCCCTCGATGAGACCGCCCGGATCGTTACCCGCACCCCAGCCGATATTCTCGGACGGCCCGATCATGGCCGCATCGCCACCCGCGCCAAGGCCGATCTCGTGCTGTTTTCGGCTCGCAGCTGGAGCGAGCTTCTGTCTCGCCCACAGGCGGACCGCATCGTGCTGCGCTCCGGCCAGGCCATTGACACTACGCTGCCCAGTTACCGCGAACTCGACCCCCTGATGGAAAGCTGACCCATGCCCGATTACGCCAAAATCAAAGCCGAGCTTGCCGGCATCGCCGTCGAGGACAATCCGGCCCTGGTCAAGCAGAAGTCCCGCGACTTCTACTGGTATTCGCCGATCCTTAAGGCCGAACTCGATCACGTTACCGCCGATCTGGTCGTTTCGCCTGTTAGCGAAGAGGAAGTGATCCGCACGCTGAAAGTCGCCTATGCCCATGGCGTGCCGATCACCCCGCGCGGCGCCGGCACCGGCAATTACGGCCAGGCCATGCCGTTGTCGGGCGGCATCGTGCTGAACCTGATCAACATGAACAAGGTCAAGGAAATTCATCCCGGCCGGGTGATCTGCGAACCTGGCATCGTCATTGCCGAGCTCGACCGCCAGACCCGCGCCCATTCCGGCCAGGAACTGCGCTTCCACCCCTCGACCGCCCAGACTGCATCGATCGGCGGCTTCGTCGCCGGTGGCTCCGGCGGCGTGGGCTCGATCACCTGGGGTGGCCTGCGCGACCTCGGCAACGTGTTGCGGTTGCGCGTCGTGACCATGGAAGCCGAGCCGCGCGTGCTGGAGCTGTCGGCCTGGGACCTGCAGAAGGTGAGCCATGCCTATGGCACCAATGGTATCATCACCGAAGTGGAAATGCCGCTGGCCCCGGCTTACGACTGGGTGGATGTCATCGTCGGCTATGACGACTATATGGATGCCGTACGCTTTGCCGATGCGCTCAGCCATCGCAACGGTATCCTCCTGAAGGAAGTGGCGCCGATCTCAGCCCCCGTGCCCTACGAGTATTTCACCCGCCATAAGCCATGGCTGAAACAGGGCCAGTCGATTGTCGTGCTGATGGTCGCCCCGCATTCCATGGAGCCGCTGGTCGCCTATGTCGAGAAAATGAAGGGCGATCTGCGCTTTCGCTCCGACACAGTCGAGAGCATGAAGGGCATTCCCCATGCCTATGAACTCACCTGGAACCACACGACGCTTCGGGCGCTGAAGGTCGATCCAGCCATCACCTATTTGCAGGTGCAGTATCCGGGACCGGATCATGTCAAAAAGGTCGCCCAGATGAATGCGCTGTTCGGCGACGAGGTGATCGGCCATCTGGAATTCATGCGCTTCGACGGCGCCATCCAGTGCTCGGGCCTGCCGCTGGTGCGCTATACCACCAAGGAGAGGCTGGAAGAGATCATCAAGATCCACGAGGATAATGGCTGCCCGATCTTCAATCCGCATCGCTATACGCTGGAAGAAGGCGGCATGAAGCAGACCGATACGGTGCAACTGGCCTTCAAGCAGGAAACCGATCCGCAGGGCCTGCTCAATCCCGGCAAGATGATTGCCTGGGAAAATCCCGACTTCGACTTTTCCGCCGGACGCAACTATCTGTTTCCCGGACTGCAATCCATGGGCGCCGATTGAGCGCCCACATCCCGAACTCGTGACGTCTTACGGCATTTTTCGCGTATACAATCAAATACTCAGGGAATGCTATAAAACATCCAGATGTACTGCCTGATTTCAAATTTGGCCGATTCCGACGCCAAGCATTATGCAGTACACGTTAGCTCTGCGGCATGAGGTCGCTTCCATAATCCGAAGGTACTCCCGGCAGGAACTTGTTCCTGCCCATGCATGACGGTCGCCCATCGCACGCCCGATCCCGGCAAGCGACGGGATGGACTATCAAAAGGCATAGGGACAACGGCGCGGATGTTTTTGATGCGGCTGGCCGGCGATGCGACGGCAGCGCCAACCATGGACTTTTGCATGCGCGTGCTTGTTCTTCATTCCCATCCCCTGGCGGAAAGCTACAACCGGGCTCTTTACCAGCAGACCTGCGACAGCCTGCAGCAGGCCGGCCACGAGGTGGATGGCTGCAATCTCTATGACGAGGGTTTCAACCCGGTGCTTTCGGCGCAGGAGCGGCGGACCTATCATGATTACCCCGAAAATATCGAGCCGGTGAAGGCCCATGTCGAGCGCCTCAAGGCCGCCGAAGGTCTCGTCATTGTGTCACCAGTCTGGAACTTCAGCTTTCCAGCGATGCTGTCAGGCTATTTCGACCGGGTCTGGCTTCCCGGCGTGACCTTCGAACTCGCCGACGGTAAATTGACGCCGACGCTGCGTCACATCCGAAAGGCGGCAGCCGTCTTGACCTATGGCGCCACGCCGCTGCGCGCCTTCCTAGCCGGCAATCCGCCCAAGAAGTCGGTCACACGGGTGATCCGCGGCCAGATAAAGCTCGGCGCGCCGGTCAAATTCCTCGCCCATTACGACATGAACAATTGCACACCGCAAAGTCGTGCTGCCTTCCTTGAGAAGGTGCGAGGCGAGATGGAGCGATTTTAGAACCTGTCGGCGGGCTCGCGGGTTCGATTCTTCCCTGCGTTAACCAAACGGCAAGCGGTCTTCTCTAGCATTGCGGGCGTAGCGGAAAATACCAACCCAAGCGCGATAACAGGCTCATGCAGAAGTGCAAAGCAGCAGAACCGGTGCAGCAAGGCCAGGCAACCGGCCTGTGGTCTATCGTGCCATTCTGTCTGCTGATCATGTCGGGCATGGGATTGGCCATGCTCTGGCCGCGTGGCTCCTATCTGCTGGTCGTCGCGCCTCCCCTTTCCTCGCCGGCTGCGACCATGGCCATCATTGCCGGGGCCGATGGCGCTTTGGTGCAGCAGGGTCGCTTTGACTGGCTTGCGGTGGCTTATTCCGCTCATCCCGATTTTGCTGCACGCTTGCAAGCCAGCGGCGCCGTTCTCGTCCTTGCCAGCCCGCTGACAGCCGGCTGCCTGATCGAATCCGGCGCCAGACGGTGAGACCAGCTAAACCGGCACCTTAATTTAAGAATACCTTAAATTAGATTTGTCAAATTAATTGCCTTATTCCTGACACAGGGAACCACGCGACAATGGACGCTTTGCTTTCTCTTCGCCAAAAACTCGGACCGGGTATGATCGGTCTCGTCTGGCTCAACGCCACGCTCGTCGTCATTGCCGACTTCGTTCAAGGCCAACCTCAGCCGCTGCTTGATCTCGGGATCAGCTTGGCGATTGCCATCCTCTGCCTTGGAATATGGCGGCAGGACCGGACCGGCACCCAAACGATGATGGCAACCGCCATCGCCAATGCCGTATTGGTGTCGATGCTGGTCTATGCCTTCAGAGGCTCACCGCTGCAAAGCGACATGCACATGTATTTCTTCGCCGTTTTGGCGATCATGACGATGTGGGTCTATCTGCCGGCAATCATCGCATTTTCGGCAGTGGTCGCCGTTCATCACACCGCGTTCTATTTCCTGTTTCCCTTCGCGGTATTTTCTGGCGATTCCGATTTTTCCCGCGTCGTGTTGCACGCCGCCGTTCTCGTCTTCGAAACCGCAGCCTTGGCAATTCTTATCCGCATCGTGACAACGTCGATGAAGTCGGCAGAGTCGCTGGCGCAGGAAGCGCAGGAAGCTCAAGCCGCCGGCGAGGCCTTGCGGATAGACAATCTGAAAATCCAGACAACGGCGGCGGAAGAACGCATCCAGGCCTTCGAAACGGCTGAGAAGGAAGCGAAAGCCACCATGAAACGTGCGATCCGGGGACTGGAGCTCGCCCTGACGCGACTGGCGAAGGGCGAACTGAACTTCCAGATCGACGAACCCTTTGACGAGGCGTTCGAGGGCCTGCGTCAGCACCTCAACGACACGATCCGGCAATTTGCCGATGTGCTGGCAAGCGTTGTAGAGGCGGTCGTCATCATCGACGGTAATAGCCGTGAAATTTCCGCAAGCGCCAACGACCTGTCACGGCGCACGGAAAGCCAGGCGGCATCCTTGGAGGAGACGGCAGCAGCCCTCGGCTCGCTCACGTCCAATATCCAGCAGACCAGTGAGAACACACTGAAGGCCCATGGCATGGCCAGGACCGCCACTGATAATGCTGCCCATTCCAGCACGGTGGTCACCGAGGCCGAAGATGCCATGCGCCGGATAGAGGAAAGCTCGGGCAAGATCGCCAGCATTATATCCGTAATAGACGAGATTGCCTTCCAGACCAATCTTCTGGCGCTGAATGCAGGCGTCGAAGCGGCACGCGCCGGCGAAGCAGGCAAGGGTTTCGCCGTCGTTGCCCAGGAAGTCCGCGAACTCGCCCAGCGCTCGGCCAATGCGGCTAGAGAAATCAAGCAGCTCATTTCGGCTTCTTCCAGCGAGGTCGAAGGCGGCGTGCGACTGGTACGCAATGCCGGCAGCGCGCTGCAATCGATCAGCGGAAGTATCCAGGACATCGGCACGCTGATCGGCACGATTGCCGATGCAGCCAAGGATCAGTCGCTCGGATTGAAGGACGTCAACAGCGCCATCGGCGACATGGACAAGACCACGCAGCAGAACGCTGCAATGGTTGAGGAATCGACGGCTGCCGCGATGACCCTGGCCGCGCAGGCCGAACAGTTGAAGCAAATGGTCGACCATTTCACGCTGCCGGAACGGGGCCGACAGAACCGCACCGCATCCCGCTCTGAACCGTTGCGCATGAGTGCCTGATCAATACCTTTGCCTGCCCTTGTTTCGCCGGCAGGACAAAGACAGATCTCGGGAGTTTCGACGCCCGCTACGATAAGCCGCAGCGAGATAGCGCAGGGGCTCCCCAGGAGGGAGCCCCTGCAACCCATCAATGCGCCGGCTTCAGCGAGGCGATAATCTCCTGCAGCTCAGGACCGTGCTTTTCCTGTTTACCCTTGGTGCCCCAATAGGTGATGACCAGCAGCTTGCCTGGGCGCGGTGACAGCAGCGACAGACCGACATTGACGTCGCCGTCATTGTCTGTGCCCGTCCAGTCGAAATTGGTCATGTCCATGCCATTGACGGTTTCGTCCGACTGCTTTTGCGTGGAGCCATCGATCTTGACGCCGTTTTCCTTCAGGAAGGCGATGGCATCGTCAATGACCTTGTCGGTCGTCTTGGCGTTGGCGACATCGACGGCGATATAGATAGCGCCATCATCAGAGGTGGCGTCGATGCCGCTCTCGGTTTCCTTCGGCTCCCAGCTGGCGGGAATGGTAATGCGGGCAACCGGATTGTCGCTCGGAAACAGCAAAGTGTCCGCATAGGACAGACACGGCATCAGCAGAGTCATAAAGGCAGCGGCGGCAAGTCTTTTCACGAAAAATCCCCCAACGTGATGTGTAGAATAGCTCTACTAATTCCGGAGCATCTATCGCGCGAAATGCATTGCACGGCATCTACTATTTCCGGGTTCATCTTGGGACTGAACGAAAAAAGGCCCTGCAGGCGGATCGGCCGGCAGGGCAAAGTGACTGGAGATTTCAGGCTCCCGAGGGAGCCTCAGTATACGTGGACCTTACTGGACCACATCAACAACCGTGTAGGTCTGGGGATCGACGATGACCCGCTGATTGTTGACCACGGCATAGCTGTAGGTCGGATCGTCAGGAATCGGGGTCAGGATCACCTGGCGCGGCAGCGGCTTGCCGACAACGACCTTCTGCTCGACCACATAAGGCTGGGCCGGAACCGGCTGCTGCTGGACATAGGTGACGACGCGTTCCGGCGGCGGATCAATGGCAGTACCGGCAACGGCACCAACGACGCCGCCAACCGCAGCTCCGACAGGACCGCCGACAACGGCACCGGTAACAGCACCACCGGCCGCACCGGTCACGGTGCCACTCTGGGCCATGGCCGAGCTAGCGGCGCCTGTTGCAATAGAGCCGGCAAGGGCGGCAGTAACAAGAAGTGCAATCTTCGCTTTCATCAGACTATTCCTTCCTTCGAATTGGTATGATCACAAAACGAAGGAGAGAAATGTTTGTTCCTAATTTTTTAAATAACGTAAACTGAACACTCCGTTCATCTTCGGTTCATCACAATAAAATCCATCAAAGAGCAAGTCACCGCAGGAGGTTTTCTCGTCTACGCGACACTATAAATAGGATTATACATATATTTTGGGAAAATATGCACGGAGAAGGATAGCGTTCCGGCTGAATGGCCGGAACGCGTTACCCCAGTTTGGCCGCCGTCACTTCGACTTCAACCAGAAATTCCGGACGGGTGAACCCGGCGACGATAAGAAGCGTCGAGACCGGTTTTGGTTCCCCCGTATAATGATCGCGCACCCGCATATACGGCGCGAAATCCTCGCGCCGGGTGACGAAACCACTGATGCGGATCACATCGGCATAACTCATGCCGGCCTCAGTGAGGATGGCGCCGATGGCCTGAAAGCACAGATGCGCCTGCCCCTCGACGTCATCGGGTATGCTGTCATCTGGGGCAATGCCGAGCTGGCCCGAAGTGACCAGCAAGCTCGCGCCAGGAGGCACGAGCAGACCGTGATTGTAATGACCGAACGGCTTGCGCACTGACGGCGGGTTGAAGACCTGCTTCACGGCAATTACGCCTCCCAGCCGACCACACCCTTGATTTCAAGGAAATCGTGGATGGCCCAATCCGCATATTCACGGCCGTTGCCCGATTGCTTGTAGCCGCCGAAGGGCGCGAACGTGTCCCAGTCGGGGTAATTCAGATAGACCGAGCCAGCCCGCATCTTCTTGGCGACATCGCGGGCGTGCTCGATATTGGTCGACTGCACATAGGCAGCGAGGCCATAGACCGTGTCATTGGCAATTTCGACAGCCTCGGCCTCATCCTTGTAAGGCAGGATCGAGAGCACAGGCCCGAAGATTTCCTCGCGGGCGATGGTCATGTCGTTCGAGACATTACCGAACACGGTCGGGCGGATGTAATAGCCGCGGTTGAGCCCTTCCGGCCGGCCAAGACCGCCGGTGACCAGAACAGCCCCTTCTTTTATGCCGGCCTCGATCAGCCGCTGGATCTTGTCATACTGGATCTGACTGACGACGGGGCCAAGCTGGGTTTCGTCACCGCGCGGATCGCCGGTCACGAAGGTTTCCGCCTCGGCCTTGGCATGGGCCAGCGCCTCGTCGTGACGATCGGCCGGCACCAGCATCCGGGTCGGCGCATCGCAGGATTGACCGGAATTGCCAAAGCAGCCCTGCACACCCTTGCGCACCGCAGTTTCGAAATCGGCGTCGGGCAGGACGATATTGGCGGATTTGCCGCCGAGTTCCTGGGCAACCCGCTTGACCGTTTCCGCCGCCGTCTTGGCGACGATAATACCGGCCCGGGTCGAGCCAGTGAACGACACCATGTCGACATCGGGATGGCCGGCCATGACCTGGCCGACATCTGGGCCGTTGCCGCTGACCATGTTGTAGACACCCTGGGGCACGCCCGCCGCTTCCATCACTTCGGAAAAGACGATGCCGCTGATCGGCGCGATTTCCGAGGGTTTCAGCACTACGGTGCAGCCGGCGGCCAGCGCCGGCGCCACCTTGCAGACGATCTGGTTGAGCGGCCAGTTCCACGGCGTGATCAGCGCACACACGCCGATCGGCTCCTTGACCACCATGGTCCCGCGTCGTTGCTCGGAAAACTTGAATGTCTCCAATCCGGCAATCGTCGCTTCCATGTGGGCGCGGCCCGCCCAGGCCTGGCTGTCGCGCGCAAAGGAAAGCGGCGCGCCCATTTCCCGGCTGACAGCCTGGGCAATATCCTCATAGCGCCGGTTATATTCGTCGAGAATACGGTTCAAGAGCGCCAGCCGCTCTGCGACCGGCCATTGCGAAAAGCTGGCAAAAGCGCGCTTCGCTGCGGCCACCGCCTTGTCGACATCAGCCTTGGTGCCGACGGAGATCTGCGTATAGGCCTCTTCCGTCGAGGGATCGATCACATCGAGCACGGCGGGGTGAACCGGATCGACCCAGGCGCCATCGATGAAGAATTTCAGGTGATTGCTCATGAACTGCCTCCGGTGTTCGTTTGACCGGAGCCTACCGCATAATTTCGCGAATCGGAATCGATTTAAGGGTAAAATTATCCAGCGAATTTAACAGTAAACGGTGTAAATCCAGCGCGTCAGAGCAAAGGGCTGGAGACCACGTCAATGGCCGTCGCCCTCATCCACTCCGCCTTTACGTTGATCCCGTCTCGTCTGCCGTCGTTCTCGCTGCCGGCAGTGGTACGTTTCGAACACGCCGAGATGGTCGAAAGTCAAACTGTCTTCTTCTGGAATGGTCGCTCTTAGCTGTTCTACGCTGATGCCACACCGCACCTCACTGGCGATGTGGAGCGCTCTGATTGCGCGCTTTTTGAGCCGACCTTTCCAGGTATCCGCGGATAGACCGGCAGCGTCTGCAGACACCCGATGGGAAAAATCATGAAATTGCTCGTCAGTCGCCTCGATAGCCCAGTCTATCACTTTTAATCGTACGCGAATGTCAAAGTCCTCGATACCTTTCACCAAGCCTTGAGCCGCCGCTTCATCATACCACCCGCTATCGATGAGATAGCCAACAAACGCTCTCCGGCATTGCGGCATCACATCATCGGCAAGTTTGAGGACGGCATTTTTTACCATCTCGCTGCGAGGCGACACCTCATACAAGAAGTATGTGACTCTCAGCCTGTCGTTGACGTCTTCTGTGGCGATAAAATCGATGAGAACCGATAGATCGATACCGTTTTCCCATCTCTTGAAAACCGTCCAAAGAGCCTTGTAACCGAGGTCGCGATCAGTCTTGGATGCCGCCAATTGCAGCAAGTCCTTCGTGGAATAGCTGGATAAGTCGTTTTGCATCATTGGGCGGATATAGAAATCCGCGAGCCGAGGCATACAAAATGCCTTTGAGGGTTAGCCAACCACCCCACATTCCACCAGAATATCGGGCGCCATACAGTCATCAAGGATGCGGTTTCATGATCCAGCGCATCCCCTGGCTTATCAAACTATCTTGCACGTCTCGATAAGCGAAGCAATGGTTCCCGAGCTCTCAAGTCCGGCGGCAAAGAATGTCAGCCTGCAAGCAGGTTTATAGGGCTATGGCTGGCTCGGATCCTCGGGCAGCTGCCAATCGATCGGCGTCATGCCGTGCGCCTCCAGATAGGCATTGGTCTTGGAAAACGGTTTCGAGCCGAAAAAGCCGTTATGGGCTGAGAGCGGCGAAGGATGCACGGATTTCAGCACCAGATGCCTTGTCTGATCGACAAAGCTCGCCTTCTTCTGGGCATAGGCACCCCAGAGGATGAAGACGACGTGTTCGCGGGTTTCGGCCACGGCATGAATGATCCGGTCGGTAAATTTCTCCCAGCCCTTGCCCTGATGCGCGCCGGCGCGGCCCTCTTCCACTGTCAGCACGCTGTTCAGGAGCAGCACGCCCTGGCGTGCCCAATGTTCGAGAAAGCCGTGGCGTACCGGGGCTATACCGAGATCGGCCTGCAATTCCTTGTAGATATTGACGAGCGACGGCGGAATGCGCACCCCAGGCTGCACCGAAAAGCACAGGCCATGCGCCTGGCCAGCGCCGTGATAGGGGTCCTGGCCGAGGATCACCACCCGCACCGTGTCGATGGGGGTGAGATCGAGCGCCCGGAAATAATCCGGACCACGCGGGAAGATATGCTTGCCCTGCTGCTTTTCAGCGAGCAGGAACTGCTTGAGGTCCTGCATGTAGGGCTGGTCGAATTCGTCTCCGACCGCCTGTTTCCAGCTTTCGTCCAGCTTCGGCTCGGCCATAGCACCCTCCTCTTCAGGTCAAAAATTTCAAACCAAGGCCGGCATGAGGTTCATGAGCAGGACCATGACCAGGCCGACCACCGAGACGATCGACTGAATGACGGAAATGGTCATGGTCGCCTCGCCCATGCTCATGCCGAAGGATTCCTTCACCAGCCAGAAGCCGGCATGATTGGCGTAGTTGAAGAACAGCGAGCCGCAGCCGATGGCAAGCGCCAGCAGCGGCACATTCATCGCCTGCCCGGCCGCCAGCGGCGCGAGAAGACCGGACGCGCCGACAATACCGACCGTGGCGGAGCCCGTCGACACCGACAGCAGCATGGAAATGATCCAGCCGAGAATGAGCGGCGACAGGGAAAATTGCTGGCTGAGATGCAGGATGGCATCGCCCACCTTGGCATCCGTCAGCACCCGCTGGAAAGCGCCGCCGCCAGCGATGATCAGCAGCACATTGGCAATCGGCTTCAGGCTAGCCGAAAGCGCGGCGCGGAGATCGTCGGCACGGCCATAGCCCTTGCGCCCCAGCAGCAGGGCCGCAAACAACACGCCGATCAGCATGGCAATCACGGGATCGCCAAGAAAAGCCGTGACCGACAGGATGTCGGCACCCTTGTCGAAGGCGAGTTCGGCAATCGAATGGGCAAGCATCAGCACCGCGGGCAGCAGCGCCGCCAGCAGGCTCAAGCCAAAGCCGGGCCGCGATGCGGATTGATTTGTGCCTTCGGATCGGGCCGAAAATTGCTCGATCAGCGCAGGCTCCGGGCGCACGGCAAGTCTTGGCGTCACCCAGGCGCCGTAGATCGGGCCGCCAAGGATGATCGCCGGGATGGCGGCGATGAAGCCGTAAAGCATGGTAGCGCCGACATTGGTGTGCAGCGCCGCGATTGCCGTCAGCGGTCCCGGATGCGGCGGCACCATGCCATGCATGGAGGCGAGCGCTGCGATGACAGGCACGCCGACATAGACATAGGCCGAGCCGCGCACCTGCTTTGCCTCGTCGAGCTTGCGCGCCACGCTGAAGATCAGCGGCAATAGCACAACAAGGCCGACCTCGAAAAACATGGGAATGCCGATGACGAAGGCAGTCCCGGCCATGGCCCAGGGCAATAGCCGCACGGGAACCTTGCGCACGATCACTTCGGAAATTCCATCGGTCACGCCGGTATCAGCCAGGATCTTGCCGAGCATGGCGCCAAGCGCCACGACGATGCCGACCGCGCCCAGCGTATTGCCAGCGCCCGTGACGATGGATTTCACCAGCTTATCCTCAGGCATGCCGGCGGCAAAGCCCACGGCCACGCAGGCGACCATCAGCGCCAGCAGCGGATGCATTTTCAGCCGGGAGACGATCATTACGACCAGGAAAACCACGCCAGCGAGCGCGATGGCGAGCAATTGTATGTCTGAAGCGGTCATGATCTCTCCGGGCCGTTCTCATTCTGTCACGGCAGTGCACATTCGGGTAAACGCGCAAGGCCGCAAATCACTGTCAGTATCCGCCGGCATCCTTGGCGTCGCCGTCTTTCAAGGCAGCCAGATGCGCGGCGGCGGCATCGGCCAGCAGGCCGACATCGCTGGTCATGGCGAGGAAGCCGATGCCGGCATCACGCGCCAGGCGGGCAAGCGCGGCATCGCCGGTCATGATGCCGATGGGTTTGCCGAGCGCCTTGGCGCGGCGGATGATGTCGGCGACGGCGGCCTGAACCTCGGGCACATCGACCCGGCCGGGAAAGCCGAGATCGGCGGCAAGATCCGCCGGGCCGATCAGCAGGGCATCGACGCCCTCGGTAGCGGCAATGGCTTCCAGATTGTCCATGGCCTGACGGCTTTCGATCTGCACGATCAGGCAGATCTCTGCGTTGGCCGTCGCGACATAATCGGTAATGCGGCCGTAATTGGAGGAGCGCCCGAGACCGGCACCGAGTCCGCGAATACCCTCAGGCGGGTAGCGGCAGGCACGGGCGGCGGCCTGCGCTTCCTCTGGGCTGTTGACCATGGGGATCAGCAGGGTCTGGCAACCGATATCGAGCGCCTGCTTGATCAACCAGGCCTCGTTGACCGGCAGCCGCACGATGGGATGGGTGCCGAGATGGGCTGCCGAGGCCAATTGCGCGGCGAGAAGCGGAATATCGTTCGGTCCATGCTCGGCATCGATTAACATCCAGTCGAAGCCGGCGCCGGCACAAAGCTCGCTCACCTGCGGGCTCGCCAGCGCCACCCAGAGACCGTAGAGCAGGCCGCGTTGGCCAAGTGCCTGTTTGAAACGGTTCACGGGTGCGGGCATCGCTATCTCCTGCTCCATAGCATCGTGCAGAAAATCAGAAGCGCGCACGATGCTATAAATTCCTTCCGCATCGGATGTCCGAAAACCGGTTCCCGCTTTTCGGCCGATGCTCTTGCCCCTCCTCTTACGCCTCATGGGTGACAGGGTTCAAGGTCGTTTGCGACGTGGTCTACAACCTTGATCCCGAAACAATTGACAGCGTAACCCCTTTGCTTCTACCTCATCGGCCAAGGAAGAGGTGTTGCATGGCGCGTAAAGCAGGCTCGAATGGACGGCTGGATGACGCGGCCCGGGCGGGTTGGCTCTATTACGTGGCCGGCCGCACCCAGGACGAAATCGCCGCAGCCATGAATATTTCCCGCCAGAGCGCTCAGCGGCTGGTGTCTCTGGCCGTGGCGGAAAAGCTGGTCAAGGTACGTCTCGACCACCCCATTGCCGTCTGCCTGGAACTCGCCGAATCCGTCAAGGAAAGCTATGGCCTGAAACAGGTGGAGGTCGTGCCCACCGATCCCGGCTCTGACGCGACGGCAACGGGCATTGCCGAGGCCGGTGCTGCCGAACTCGAACGCTGGTTGAAGCGTCCTGAACCGCTGACCATTGCCATGGGCACCGGCCGCACGCTGCGCGCCATGATCGACCAGTTGCCGCAGATGGAATGTCCGCAGCACAAGATCGTGTCTCTGACCGGTAATATCAGCCCGGACGGATCGGCCGCCTATTTCAACGTCATCTTTTCCATGGCCGATGCGGTCAAGGCGCGGCATTTTCCGATGCCGCTGCCGGTTATCGTCTCCAGCGCCGAAGAGCGCGACCTGCTGCATCGCCAGCCGCTGGTCGCTCCCACTATTGCCCTTGGTCGTCAGTCGGATGTGACCTTCGTCGGCATTGGCGAAATGACGTTGAACGCGCCGCTGCTGCTGGACGGGTTCCTGAAGGAAGCCGAGATGCGCAGCCTGCTGTCTGCCGGCGCCACCGGCGAGATCTGCGGCTGGATTTTCGATGCCAAGGGCAAGCTGCTTGACGATCCCGTCAACAGTCGTGTCGCCAGTATGGCCATTCCCTCGCGAGAAACCTCGACCGTCATCGGCATGGCGCGGGGCAAGCGCAAGCACGCGGCCATCCGCGCCGCCGCCCGTGGCGGCCATGTCAACGGGTTGATCATCGACGAGGACGCCGCCCGCTATCTGCTGGGGCTGTGATGCCTCACGAGAGAACCGGAAAGGACGCGGCTAAGCCGCTTTCCCCTCCTCTGCTCGGATCAGGTCGCGGCTGATGGCACCGGCCCGCCCGTCCATCCCGCCCTGAAAACCCGCTGCTTGCGCCCAGATTTTTCCCGCAGCAGCAGCAGGGCAGCGATGGCAATGCGGATGAAGAACGGCACGGAAAACACCTGCAGCATCGTGACCGCGCCGCCGGGAATGATCCCGAGCACCAGCGTCACCATGGCAGCATTGCTGACGACCCAGACGGCGAGGAACTGGCGGCGCATGCGCAGCCATGCCGGCGGGTAGGCCGGGCCCGTTGCCGCGACCAGGCCTTTGGTGCCCCAGCTGACATCGTGGATGTTCGCGAAGGCATAGGTCAGCATGTAAAAGCTCACGACAAGCGAGGTCGGAATATAGAACAGGAACAGCCTGACCAGATCCGGCAGCCTGTTGCTCGAATGCCGCCATACCGCCAGCCCCAGAACGAAAATCGATGCCGAGAAAACAGCCAGCGAACCGCTTGCGGCATGGGCAAGACTCGTGAACAATCCCGGCAAAGCCAAGGCCAGCAGCGTGGCAATGCCGATCCCATGCAGCAGCGTCTGCATCGACCCGCGCCCGGCTCCCTTGGCGTCCCGCCCCGTCATGCTCACCATGCAATAGAGCCAGAACAGCAGAACCCCTGCCGCCATGACCGGCGCCAGGGGAACTCCCATTACGCTGCGGATCTCGTCCTGGAGAAAACCGGTGCTGAGCGAGACCAGCAGGGCGAGCGTCGAGGGAATGAACCATTGCTCCAGGTTTTGCCAGAGCGCCCAGAGCACGGCGAGTGACAGGCTGACGCGGCGACCGGGCCTAGTCTCCAATCCCGATCCCGGCCCTGCGGGGCTCCTGCAGATCACCTGCCCCAGACTGGCCACGACAGCAAGCCTTGCCGACAGCGTGCTGTTGGTCCAGCGCCGGCGCTGGCGTAGCAGCTCGCCAACCGTCTTGCAGCCATCAGTGAGGATGGTCGCATCCCGCTCATAGCGGATCGTGGCAGAGCCATGGCTCTTGACGATTTCCGCCCCGATGATCCGGTCTTCGGCCAGAAACAGGTTGGCCTCCAGCAGACCGTCCGGCCTCGACAGCCCGCGCAGATAAGCGTCGAGCGGATCGCCGGCCGGGCTGCGCTGCAAGGCAGACATCCGCATCAGGCTCGCCTGACCAGGCACGACTTCGAGATAGCCGAGACCATGGCCGATCGGCCAATCGGAAATCTTCTGCCACAGGAAGTCGGCCTGCTGCCAGCTTTGCAGCCAATCGGTGAGCGCCACCCCCTCCATCATCACATTGGTGGCCAGTGCCGCACAATCAGGCTCCCGCCGCATCCGCTCCAGAAGATGGACCAGGCAATCGGCCACCGGCCGCGATCCGGCATCGATCTGCAACACGAAGTCGGGGTTCCGACAGGGTACAATACCGCGGAAAAACAGCGCATGGCTGTCGAGCTTGCCCCTGTTGCGCTCCTTCACCGCCAGATGCACCACAAGCGGCGGCAGGTCCTGACCGGGATCGTCCAACCATGCCTCTTTGGCAAACTCCTGCGCGGCGATCTGCCGTGTCTGCACCCGGACACGATCTGACAGGATATCGAGAGAATTGACCTTATGTGCGTCGTCAAGGCCACAATCCCGGTCGAGATCGAAGCCGAGACGGTTGATCAAGGCCTCGGTCTGCGGGTGGACACGGTCACGCCCGTCGAGAACGATCACCACTTCAAGCGAAGTGCCACCGGCATCGCGGCCCGGCAGCCGGGCCTGATTGGCCGTGAGGCAGGCCAAAGTGTCCTCCAGCGCGTCCGGCGGTTCGTTGTAAAGGGTCAGGCAGACCAGAAGGTCGGCATTACCCACCGGTTGCTCGTCGAGCCAGATGGCGGAATGGTGGTGGGAGGGAAGTTTCGCGTGCGGCAGGACGGAAACAGCCATAGCGGCACCCCGTCCGGCTGCACCGTCACGTGCAACTGGAGAATGAAAAGTCACGATAATATCCTTGGTCGGTTCAAAAATTTTGGACGCGCGCAGGCGATCAAGCCGGTCGCCCGGGCCTGAACCATCTGCATTGGTCGGATAAAAGAGATGCCGGGCGCCCGCCTGGAACACGGTGACATCGGATCGCGGTTCAGCTCAGCCGAACCGGAACTTGGTTAGAACAGCGCCATCGCCGCATAGCCCTGATCGGCAATCGGGTTGACCGGCAGCCGCCAGAAATCTCCGACGACCGAGGCATAGACCCGGCGGAAATCCGTGGTGAAAAAGGGATTGCCTTCGCCATCCAGCTTTTCCAGATCGGCGCGGCTGCCATGCAGGCCGGGCCGCACGGCACCGCCCATCAGCAGCACGGGACAGCAGGAGCCGTGATCGGTGCCACCGGAGGCATTTTCGGCCGGCCTGCGGCCAAATTCCGAATGAGCGATGACCAGCGTATCCTGCCAGACGCCGATATCCTTTAATCCACGCCGCAGGCCCGTCAGTATCGCTTGTACCTTGGCCAGCAGCCGCTCGTGCTCGCCGCGCAGGTTGGAATGCTGGTCGAAGCCGCCAATGCTGATCTTCCACAGCGGTGCCTTCACATCCTGCTCGATCATCCACAGCAACAGCGCCGTCTGGGCATCGGTCGGCTCGATATAGTGATTGCGGGTAAACCAGGCCTCGAACCGGTTGTCGCCCTTCAGCTTTGCCGCGACGTCTGCAATAACGTCCTGCTGCTCCTTCATCATCCGGTTGAGATAGGACAGTGCGGCATGATCGTCCGCTACGCCCATGTCAGGCATCGCTTCTGCTTGAACGCCATGCCCGGCACCGTATCCGGCAAATGTCTCGTCGACCGTCAGGATACGAGTACCCTCGCCTTCGAGCAGATCCTGATTGCCGGAAAAGATCACGCCATCGGCATCGAACGGCCCGGCAGACGGACGGTTGGCTTGCAGCACCTGACCGACCCAGCCGCCATGGGCAATGCCGTCCTTGGAGGCACCCGCCCAGATTTCCGCCGATTTGAAATGAGAGAGGTTGCCATGGGGATAGCCGACATCCTGGACCACGGCGATTTCGCCGTCGTGGTAGAGATCGGCCATTTGCCGCCAGGCGGCATTGAAACCCATCTCGTCGTTGAGCGGTAGAATGTCATTGCCCTTGAGGCCGATCGTCGGCCTCAGATTGCGGTAGGCCGGATCCTTGAAGGGCACCAGCGTATTCAGCGCATCATTGCCGCCGAACAGATCGAGCAGGATCACCCTGCGGGTCGTCGCCGCGGCCTGCGGACCGGCCGCAGCAAGCGCCTGGCGCGCCCAGAGTGGAGTGGATGCAAAGGACAGGCAGCGTGCCACGCAAGCGGCAAACTCCCGCCGGGATAAACCGGCATGGTTGAACATGGTAAAAGACTCCTCAGTCAAAAAATCTTGGAAAATCAGAACAATATCATTTGAGATTGTATTGCGGATCGAGCGTCATCGTCCGGATGCGGTCGGCGAGCACCGCGCCGCCTTCGTCTGCCGCGGCCCCCACCGCAGGCTGCATCGGCATCGATACCGGTTGAGCCGATGCCGGCCGCTGCCCATCATTGGACCCGGAGGCTCGATCCGCCCCTCCCCGATCCGTAAGCTCCCTTCCTAAAAGCCATTGCGACGCAACCGTTTCGCGGCTTTCCACCCCATCCGCCGCCATGACTGAAAGCAATGCCAGGCTCTCCTCCAGGCTTTGCCGGGGATGCGGCAGGGCGGGCAAAGCCAGCCGGGCGGTGGTATACTCGATATGGCTGTTATGATCCGCCCTGAGATCGTCGATAACAGCCTGGCGCGGATCAAAGGGCACGATATCAAAGGCAAGGCCGACATCGCAGTAGAACATGCCCTTCGGTGCATCCGCGCATGTGGCGTTTGCGGGAGACCAGCGGCCAAGCTGCGGCGGATAGCGGCGACCATCCACCTCCACCCAATTGACGAATAATTGGCTATCGGGATCGCCGGAGGCATGGATGACCTCGACGCTGCGAACCGGTAACGGCAGGCCTTCGGCTGGAATGATCGCGGTTTCCCACATGGGTTTGAGCTCGGCCGTCTCGCTCTTGCGCCGCTGGTTTTGCAGGTTGAGCCCGATGGTTTGGTCGACCGTCCCAACTTCGACGCCGTTGACCTTCACTTTGAACCTGGTGGGCGTGGTGATGAATTGCGCGCTGAAGCGCACGGCGAGATCATCAGGCTTTGGCTTGCGGTCGGCCACCTCTATTCCATCCCACAACCGCGACAGCACCGTCTGGCGGTAAGCCAGCGTCTTCATGTTCAGCCAGGCCTTGCCCTCCCGCCAGCCGGCAACCGAGGGCGCCATGAAGGGCGCCTGACCAAGCCGGTCGAGATAACCGACGAGCACGGCGGCATCGTCCGGCATCAGGCCAAAGGTGCGACAAAAGCCGACGACGAGGTCGATCGGAGACTTGACCAGATCGCCGCGATGGTCCGGGCTCCAGAATTCCGGGCTAAGCAGCAGCGCCCGCAGGAAGGGCTTCAAATCATAATCGTGATCGCGAAGCACCACGGCAAGACGCTCACTTGCTTCCGGGCTCGGACGGATCGACACGAAGGCGGCGTAGAATTTCGCAGCAATCAGCTCCGCCGTCTGCGGCTGCGCCAAGAGAATGTCGACAAGGCGGTCAGTATTATCGCCGCTCCTGGCCGCGATGACTTGGCCGAGCACATGTTTCTCGCCATCATCAGCCTCCTCAGGCGAGTACCGATAGGTCCAGCCGCCGTCGAAATCGACGCCGTGCCCGGCAAGCGCCCGCGCCACTTCGGTCACGTCGCGCTGGTCGTAATGACCGATGCCGAGCGTGAACAATTCCATCAACTCGCGGGCCAGATTCTCGTTCGGATGGCTCTTGGTGTTGCGGACATTGTCGAGGCTGGTCAGCATCATCGGATCACGCAGGACATCTGCGAGCAGCGTGCGGAAATTGCCGTGGCCCTCGCGACGAAACAGGGCGACCTGATCGAAAAACGGCGCGCTCACCCGGCCCGGATCGAAGCGCGAGACGAAATGACCGTGCCAGAACAGAGCCATCCGCTCGGCAAACGGCGTTTGCGTGGTGATCATATGCCCGATCCAGGCCACCTGCATCTGGTCGCGCTCGGCCACCCGCTGCAGCACCATATCCTGATCTTCCCAGCCCTTGGCCCAGTAATTCGGTCGAGGTAGCGCCACAAACGGCGGCGGCACCGGCAGATCGGGCCGATCCAGACCGACAAGCAGCCGATCGACGGCCTCTTCCCGGGTCAGCGGCGCCACGGCCACCATCTCGCCAGGGCTCGCGCCAAAGCCGGTTCGTTGCAGCAAGTGCCGCGCTTCGCCCATATCAAGAGCAAAGGCCGGCCCGAAAGAAGACACAAGCAAAGCCACCGGCAGAACAACTCTGCCGCTCAAAAATAATTTAAATATCACGGTATCGCTCCCCAGCGAAAACGTATCACCCCTAATATCTGCATATTGTATTTATAAGCGTCTAACCGTCAACAGTATTAATAAAAATTAAAAAGTAAAATCGATTAAAATAGCCTCACAAGACCGAATTACATTTTCATGTTTCTGAAATATATAAATGTATTAATGCCACTGATATAAGCAGCGGCCGGAAATATATCAAAAACGACATAAATCTATTTTCCGACAAGAAATTCTTTAATCCGACACTTCAGCACTTGGCGACCAGCGCCGGCGCGCGCTCCACAATAGACATCGCCTCTATACTTTCGCGCACCAACGCGGGAGCAGCACACGCTCTTCGCGCTGCAGCAACGAATTCCCCTTGACAATTGGGGGCAGTAAATGAGTAATTGCCCAGCATCAAAGCGAATGCTCAGTTTTGGTCGATCCGGTCTCCTGGCTTTTGCAGGAGGCCACCGGATCTGCCAAACCGCTTTAGGGACCGACCGCATCGAATTGCGCTTCTGGGAGGAAGATATGACTTTGAAAACTGTATTGCTGGGCGCCTGCTCGGTGCTGGCCATGGCTGGCATGGCATCTGCGGAAACGCTGACCATCGCCACCGTCAACAATGGCGACATGATCCGTATGCAGAAGCTGACGGACGACTTCACCAAGAAAAATCCTGGCATCGACGTGAAGTGGGTCACGCTCGAAGAAAACGTACTGCGCCAGAAGGTCACCACCGATGTTGCCACCAAGGGTGGCCAGTATGACGTGATGACGATCGGCATTTACGAAGCACCGATCTGGGGCAAGCAGGGCTGGCTGGCACCGCTGGACAAGCTGTCTGCCGACAAGGATTACGATGCAGAAGACCTGCTGCCGCCGGTGCGCTCTGGTCTGACCGTCGATGGCAAGCTCTATGCAGCACCTTTCTATGCCGAAAGCTCGATGGTGATGTATCGCAAGGACCTGTTTGAAAAAGCAGGCCTGAAAATGCCGGATGCTCCGACCTGGGACTTCATCAAGGAAGCAGCCGACAAGATCACCGACAAGTCCAAGGAAGTGTACGGCATCTGCCTGCGCGGCAAGGCTGGTTGGGGCGAAAATATCGCCTTCCTCTCCGCCATGTCCAACTCCTTCGGCGCAAGCTGGTTTGACGAACAGTGGAAGCCACAGTTCGATCAGCCGGAATGGAAGAAGACCCTTCAGTTCTACGTGGACCTGATGAAGAAGGACGGCCCTCCCGGCGCGTCTTCCAACGGCTTCAATGAAAACCTCGCCCTGTTCCAGACCGGCAAATGCGGCATGTGGATCGATGCGACGGTTGCAGCGTCCTTCGTGACCAACCCGAAGGAATCCAAGGTTGCCGATCAGGTCGGCTTTGCACTGGCTCCAGACAATGGTCTTGGCAAGCGCGGCAACTGGCTGTGGTCCTGGAACCTCGCCATCCCTGCCGGTTCCAAGAAGGTCGAAGCCGCTGAAAAGTTCATCGCCTGGGCAACCAGCAAGGACTATCTGAAGCTGGTCGCCGAAAAGGATGGCTGGGCCAACGTTCCTCCGGGCACGCGCACCTCGCTTTACGCCAATGCCGATTACCAGAAGGCAGCACCGTTTGCGAAGATGACGCTTGACAGCATCAACTCGGCAGACCCGAAGCACCCAAGCGTCAAGCCCGTGCCTTACGAGGGCGTGCAATATGTGGCCATTCCGGAATTCCAGGGCATCGGCACCGCCGTTGGCCAGCAATTCTCGGCAGCCCTTGCCGGTCAGACCACGGTCGATCAGGCGCTGAAGACCGCCCAGACACTCACCGAGCGTGAGATGAAGAAGGCGGGTTATCCGAAGAAGTAAGGGAAAAAAGCCCTCTCTGCCCTGCCGGGCATCTCCCCCTCAAGGGGCGAGATGCCCGGCAGATGACTCTCGCCCCCCAATCCACACGTCGAAGAACACCGCCCTAAGCTGTGTTTGAAATGGAAGATATCGGATCGGGTTCTCCCCCCTTGTGGGGGAGATGGCGGCGGCCAGAGGGGGTTTCCCAACCACACCATCAAAACTCCAACACCCCAAAGAGGCGCGGCAGACATGGCGACGACCCATACCCACTCCTCGGCCCGATGGATGATGGCACCCTCTGTCATCCTGCTGTTTGCATGGATGATCGTGCCGCTGGCCATGACCATCTATTTCTCGGTGCTGAACTATAATCTGCTGATGCCCGGCGTGCATGAATTCGTCGGCTTGCTGAATTACGAATACTTCCTCACCGATCCGGCCTTCTTTGCAGCTCTCACCAATACATTGATCTTGGTTGGCGGCGTGCTGGCCATCTCGATCATCGGCGGCATTGCTATGGCGCTGTTGCTCGACCAGCCGATGTTCGGCCAGGGTATCGTCCGCATTCTGGTGATTTCGCCCTTCTTCATCATGCCGACCGTTGCGGCCCTGGTGTGGAAGAACATGCTGATGAACCCGGTCAACGGGCTGTTTGCCTTCGCCTTCAGACTGGTGGGGCTAGAGCCGCTGGACTGGCTTTCCGCCATTCCGCTGACCTCGATCATTGTCATCGTTGCCTGGCAATGGCTGCCATTTGCCACCCTGATCCTGCTCACCGCGCTGCAATCTCTCGATGAGGAGCAGAAGGAAGCAGCGGAAATGGATGGAGCCGGGCCGATCTCGAAATTCATCTACATCACCCTGCCGCACATGTCGCGGGCAATCACCGTTGTGGTGCTGATCGAGACGATCTTCCTGCTCTCGGTGTTTGCCGAAATTCTTGTCACCACCAATGGCGGCCCCGGCACCGACAGCACCAACCTGACCTATCTGATCTACAATCAGGCCCTGCTGCAATTCGATATCGGCGGCGCATCCGCAGGCGGCATTGTCGCGGTGGTGCTGGCCAATATCGTTGCCTTCTTCCTGATCCGCCTCATCGGCAAGAACCTGGAGAGCTGATCATGGCCCGCGAAATTTCTACCCAACGCAAGCTGACCTTCACCCTGATTGCCTGGGCGATTGGTCTGCTGATGTTCTTCCCGATCCTCTGGACCTTCCTCACCAGCTTCAAGAGCGAAGGCGATGCCATCGCCTCGCCGCCAGTGTTCCTGTTCTTCCACTGGACCACGGAAAACTATGTCGAGGTGCAGGGTCGCTCCGACTATTTCGCCCACTTCATGAATTCGGTGGTGATCTCCTTCGGCTCGACCCTCGTGGGCCTCGCCATCGCCATTCCTGCCGCCTGGGCCATGGCCTTTTCGCCCACCAAGCGCACGAAAGACGTGCTGATGTGGATGCTGTCGACCAAGATGATGCCGCCGGTGGGCGCGCTGATCCCGATCTATCTGCTGTTTCGCGATAGTGGATTGCTCGATAGCCGCATTGGTCTGGTCGGCGTGCTCACGCTGATCAACCTGCCGATCATCGTCTGGATGCTCTATACCTATTTCAAGGAAATCCCCGGCGAGATCCTTGAAGCCGCCCGCATGGACGGGGCGTCGCTGGTCAAGGAAATCATCTATGTGCTGACGCCGATGGCTGTTCCGGGCATTGCCTCGACGCTGCTCCTAAACATCATCCTGTCGTGGAACGAGGCCTTCTGGACCCTCAACCTGACGACCTCGGCGGCAGCACCGCTCACCACCTTCATCGCCTCCTATTCCAGCCCCGAAGGCCTGTTTTACGCCAAGCTCTCGGCTGCCTCCACCATGGCGATCGCCCCGATTGTCGTGCTCGGATGGTTCAGCCAGAAACAGCTGGTGCGTGGTCTCACCTTCGGCGCTGTGAAATAATAAGGAAAACGAACATGGGCAGCATTCAGCTTAAAAACGTCTCGAAGGCCTTTGCCGAACATAAGGTCATTCCCGGCATTGATCTCGAAATCAACAATGGCGAATTCGTCGTCTTCGTCGGCCCTTCCGGTTGCGGCAAGTCCACCCTGCTGCGGCTGATTGCCGGGCTCGAGGATACGTCAGGCGGCAAGATCTTCATCGATGGCAAGGACGCCACCGACACCAAGCCGTCTGAACGCGGTCTTGCCATGGTGTTCCAGTCCTACGCGCTGTATCCGCATATGAGCGTGCGCTCCAATATCGGCTTTCCCTTGAAAATGGCCGGTGTCGACAAGGCCGAGATCGACCGCAAGGTCACGGATGCCGCCCGCATTCTCAACCTCACCGACTATCTCGACCGCAAGCCGCGCCAACTCTCCGGCGGCCAGCGCCAGCGTGTTGCGATTGGCCGCGCGATTGTGCGCTCGCCCTCCTGCTTCCTGTTCGACGAGCCGCTCTCCAACCTCGACGCAGCACTGCGCGTCAACATGCGGCTGGAAATTACCGAACTGCACCAGAAGCTCGGCGCAACCTCGATTTACGTCACCCACGACCAGGTGGAAGCCATGACCATGGCCGACAAGATCGTGGTGCTGAACAAGGGCAATATCGAGCAAGTTGGCTCGCCGATGCAGCTCTATCATCACCCCGCCAACCTCTTCGTCGCCGGCTTTATCGGCTCGCCGAAGATGAACCTGATTTCAGGCGAAGCCGCCGCTCCCTATGGTGCGAAAACCATCGGCATCCGTCCCGAGCATGTGACGCTGTCGACCTCTGCAGGCAAATGGCAGGGCAAGGTGACCATCGCCGAACATCTCGGCTCCGACACGCATCTGCATGTCGACGTCCCCGGCATCGGCCTGATGACCGCCCGTGCTGATGGCGATTTTACCGCCCGCCATGGCGATACGGTGTTCATTACGCCAGACGACAGCCGCATCCATCGCTTCAACGAGCAGGGCCTGAACGTGAAGGAGATGGCCGTATGACTGGCAGACTCGAGGGAAAATCCGCCCTGATCACCGGCTCGGCCCGCGGCATCGGCCGCGCCTTTGCCGAAGCCTATGTTCGCGAAGGCGCAACGGTCGCCATTGCCGATATCAACATGGAACGAGCAACGGAAACCGCCAAGGCTATCGGCGACAAGGCCTATGCCGTGCATCTGGATGTGACCAATCAGGCGTCCATCGATGCCGCCATCAAGGCCGTGGAAGACAAGACCGGCGGCCTTGATATCCTCATCAACAACGCAGCGCTGTTTGATCTGGCTCCAATCGTCGAGATCACGCGCGAGAGCTATGACCGGCTGTTTTCGATCAATGTCGCGGGATCGCTGTTCATGCTGCAAGCAGCGGCAAAGTCGATGATTGCCCGTGGCAAAGGCGGCAAGATCATCAATATGGCCAGCCAGGCCGGACGGCGCGGCGAAGCGCTGGTGGCGATCTATTGTGCCACCAAGGCGGCCATCATCTCGCTGACCCAATCGGCGGGGCTGGACCTGATCAAACACGGCATCAACGTCAACGCCATTGCCCCCGGCGTGGTCGATGGCGAACATTGGGATGGCGTCGATGCGCTGTTTGCCAAGCACGAGAACCGCGCGCCCGGAGAAAAGAAGAAGCTGGTTGGCGAAGCCGTTCCCTTTGGCCGTATGGGCACAGCCCAGGATCTGACCGGCATGGCAATTTTTCTGGCCTCCAGCGACGCCGATTATGTGGTGGCCCAGACCTATAACGTCGATGGCGGCAATTGGATGAGCTGACATGGGTGGGGAGCGGTGGAGTTTTGCGATGCCTTTGGGTCTCAAAAGAGCGCTTCGCGTACCCCTTCTGGCTGCCGCCATCTCCCCCACAAGGGGGGAGAAAGCAGACGGCAAGCCGCTCGTTCCGGTTAAACCATTCGCAATATGCGGGTGTCGATTGCTGATAGAGGCGCACGTCGGCCCCACGGTCTCTCCCCCCTTGTGGGGGAGATGGCGGCAGCCAGAGGGGGTCTTTTCCCCACCCATTTCCCGAAATTCATTCAGGACATAACCCGATGACCACAAAACTCTCCCTCTCCACCCTGAAGGACGCCAGCGCCAAGGCTGCTATTCCGGCCTATACCCGCGACAGCCTCACGGCAGGCATTGTCCATTTCGGTGTCGGCAATTTCCACCGCGCCCATCAGGCCATCTACCTGCATGAGCTGTTCAATCTCGGCAAAGATCTCGATTTTGCGATCATTGGCGCAGGCGTGCTGCCATCCGATGCCAAGATGAAGGAAAAGCTCGCTGCTCAGGATTATCTGACCACTGTCGTGGAGCAGGATGTGGCGAAGAGCGCTGCCACCGTCACCGGGCCGATGGTGGATATGATCGCCGCCCCTGACTTTGCCGGCATGATCGCAAAGCTGGCCGATCCCGCCATTCGCATCGTTTCGATGACCATCACCGAAGGCGGCTATTTCATCGATCCCGCCACCGGCCATTTCGATCCCAAGCACCCGGCCATCGTTGCGGATGCTGCAAACCCCGACCAGCCGAAGACAGTGTTTGGCCTGATAATCGCAGGCCTTAAGGCCCGCCGCGCCGCCAATATTCCGCCCTTCACCGTGATGTGCTGCGACAACATCCCCGGCAATGGCGAGGTAACGGAAGCCACCATTATCGGTCTTGCCAAACTCTCCGATCCCGATTTTGCCGAGTGGATTCACCACCACGTCGCCTTCCCAAATTCCATGGTGGATCGCATCACCCCCGCCACCGGTCCGCGTGAAATCGACATGACCCGCGATGCTTATGGCATTGACGATGCCTGGCCGGTGTTCTGCGAAGAGTTCAAGCAATGGGTGCTGGAAGACAAGTTCCCGCTCGGCCGCCCGGCCTTTGAGGAAGTCGGCGTTACCTTCGTTGAAGATGTCGCACCCTATGAGCTGATGAAGCTGCGCATCTTGAATGGCGGCCACGCGGCTATTGCCTATCCGGCAGCGCTGATGGACATTCATTTTGTCCACGAAGCCATGGAAAATCCGCTGATCCGCGCGTTTCTGGCCAAGCTGACCCACGACGAAATTATCCCCGTCGTGCCGCCAGTTCCCAATACCAGCTTGCAGGATTATGCGACGCTGATCGAGAGCCGCTTCTCCAACCCGAAAATCGGCGACACCATTCCGCGTCTGGCGCAGGACGGCTCGAACCGCCAGCCGAAATTCATCCTGCCATCGACCGCAGATCGTCTCGCCAAGGGTCTTGACGTCGTCGGGCTGGCGCTGGTCTCTGCCCTCTGGTGCCGCTATTTCGAAGGCAATTCCGACAGCGGCAAGGCTATTGTCTTCAATGATGCGAGCGCCGAGCGCCTGCAGAAGACAGCCATTGCTTCGCAGCAAGATCCGCTGCTATTCCTTGCGCTTGACGATATCTTCGGCTCCGTGGGGCAAAACGACAGGTTCCGGCAGCGTTTTTCCAAGGCGCTCCAGCACCTTCGCACCCATGGCACCGCAAAGACCCTGCAGAGCTACATCGATGGCAGCTTAGCCGCGGCTTAAGTCGAAACGTATTTCCAGACGCCAGACCGGCTGACGCTTTTGCTGGAAATGCTGAAAAGGATAAGATGATGCATGACCCGGCCACCAAGCTGGTGATCTTCGACTGTGACGGCGTGCTTGTTGATAGCGAGCCGATCTCGGTCGAGGTCATGGTGGCCGAGTTCGAAAAGGCCGGCGTGGCGATCGATGCTGACTATGTCTATCGCCATTTCCTCGGCCGCAGCATGGCGACCGTGGTGGAAACCGCGAAGACGGAATTTTCGCTGGCCATCGACGAGGCCTTTCTCGCCAGCCTGCGCGCCCATCTCTTCGACCGCTTCCGCCGCGACTTGCAGCCGATTGCCGGACTGACGGATGCGCTCGACGACCTAAGCCGATCAGGCATCGCCTGGTGCGTCGCCTCCTCCAGCCAGCCGGATCGCATTGCCCTGTCGCTCGACGTGACCGGGCTGATCGACCGCTTCCGCCCACATATCTTCAGCGCCACCATGGTGAAGAACGGCAAGCCGGCCCCTGACCTCTTCCTCTATGCGGCAGATAAAATGACCGTGCCTCCCTCGGCCTGTGTCGTCGTGGAAGACAGCCCCGCTGGGCTGAAGGCTGCGCGCGCCGCCGGCATGCGGGCGCTGGCCTTTACCGGCGGCGGCCATGCGGTGGGTGATATCTACCATCGCAGCATTGACGAGCTCGCCCCGGACGCCAAGTTTGACGTCATGGCAGATCTGGTCCAATTTATTCCATAAGCGGTTGTTCACACATGATTGGCGGCACGGGAGCGAGCCGGCCCGTGCTGCGGAATGGACTGTGAAGGCAAGAGTTTGTCAGGGAAAACGAGAGATCGGTTTTCCCGCAAAGACAAGTGAACACGAGGGAATCGAGAGTTTGTCAGGTTCAAATCTGAAACCCGGCAGACTCTAGGGCGGAAACAACATCATCATGCGAGACCATCTGATTGCCGTGGATGTCGGCACCGGCAGCGCACGCGCCGGCGTCGTGGCAAAGGACGGACGGCTGCTGGCACGGCGCGAGCACCCGATCCTGCTATCCCGCCCCAGCGATCACAGCGGCGAATATAGCTCCAGGGATATCTGGGCGGCCTGCTGCATTGCCGTCAGGTCTGCTCTTGCCGCCTCAGGCGTGCCTGCCGCCGCCATCGCCGGACTCGGCTTCGACGCAACCTGCTCACTGGTCCTGCTCGACCGCCAAAGTCAGCCGCTCTGCCTCAATCCAGACGCGCCTTTCGACACCATTGCCTGGCTCGACCACCGCGCCACCGCAGAAGCGGAGGAATGCGGCCGGATCGACCACCCAGTGCTCGCCCATAATGGCGGCGCGCTGTCACCAGAGGCGGAAATCCCCAAGCTGATGTGGCTGAAGCGCCAACGGCCTGAGCTTTGGGCGCGCCTTGGCCATGCCTTCGACCTCGCCGATTTCCTCACCTGGAAAGCCACCGGCAGCACCGCCCGCTCGATCAGCACCCTGACCTCGAAATGGACCTTCTTCGGCCATGCCAAACCCGGCTGGCAGCAGGATTTTCTGGACCAGATCGGCCTTGAGGACCTTGTGGCCCGCGCCGGCCTGCCGGAGGACGCCGTTGCGGTCGGCAAGCCAGTTGGTATGCTGAGCCTGGAAGCCGCAGAAGCCCTGGGCCTCGATGCCGGCATTCCCGTGGCGTCAGGCATGGTCGATGCCTATGCGGGCGCGCTTGGCGTGCTCGGCTCCACCGATCTTGCCGCGTCCGAGGTCAACCATGTCGCGCTGATCGGCGGCACCTCCAGCTGCCTGATCGCGCTGAAACCGCAGCCCTTCTTTGGCTATAGCCTGTGGGGCCCCTATTACGAGGCGGTATTTCCCGATCTCTGGCTGGTCGAGGCCGGGCAATCGGCCACAGGCGACCTGCTCAATCATATCCTGCGCAGCCATGTCGAAGGCGGCGACCCCAGCGTCGACACCCACCGCCGCGTCATCGCCCGCATCCAGGAACTGCGCGCCTTGGAAGGCCCCGCATTCGGCGAGAAAATCAACGTTCTGCCGGATTTCCACGGCAACCGCTCGCCCCTTGCCGATCCGACCCTGACCGGCACCATCTCCGGCCTGACGCTGGATCGGTCTTTCGATGGGCTTTGCCGGCTCTACTGGCGCGCCTGCGTCGCCATCGTGCTCGGCCTGCGCCAGATCGTCGAGACCCTGGCCGACAAGGGCGTGCACCCCATCCGCCTGCACCTGACCGGCGGCCATGTGAAAAACCCGCTGCTGGTGGAGCTTTATGCCGACGCGACGGGCTGCGAGTTCTCGGCCAGCGACGAAACCGACGCCGTACTGGTCGGCACCGCCATCAATGCCGCCAGCGCCGCCGGCCTTTATCCGAGCCTTGTGGAGGCCGGTCGCGCCATGGCCGAACAGGGCCGACCGGTGACGGCAAACCTTGAGATGAAGGGTCGCTATGACCGCGACTACGCCCGCTTTCTCGCCATGCAACGCCACCGCGCGGAGTTGAACGCTTTGTAAGACGGTTTGCCACAACCGAACGACGGCATCCCCGCCGGCCAGGATGGTGCTGCGCCGTTGCCAGGAGTTTGTCAGGGAAAAGCAGACCCTGATAAATTCCAGAGCACGTATCAGCAGTTCGATATTCCTTCCGCGTCCTGGCCATCCGAACCGCTGCCCGGGACGTGCATGGCTGGCAATACGGATGCCACCTTGCACAGAAGGCCAATCCTTTCTATATCCTGCCCACTAGACCGCAGCCGAAAATGACCGCTGCAAGGCCGCATTGCCCGGCAGAGACGGACGAGACCACTGACATCCCGCAGCCAATGAAGAAATGACGCCTTTGAACACGCTGGATTTTGACAAGAAGCCGGAAGAGACCCGTGTCGTCGTTGCCATGTCTGGTGGCGTCGATAGTTCGGTCGTGGCCGGCATGTTGAAGCGCGAAGGCTATGACGTTCTCGGCATCACGTTGCAGCTTTACGACCATGGCGCCGCCGTGCACCGGGCCGGTTCCTGCTGCGCCGGCCAGGACATCGACGATGCACGCCGTGTCTGCGAAACGCTCGGCATTCCCCATTACGTGCTGGATTACGAGCAGCGCTTCCGCGATACCGTGATCAATCCGTTCATGGACAGCTATATCGCTGGCGAAACGCCGATCCCCTGCGTGGCCTGCAATCAGACGGTCAAATTCGCCGATCTCCTGGCAACCGCACGGGAACTCGGCGCCGATGCGCTGGCGACCGGCCATTACATCCGCTCGCGCGCCCTGCCCTTGGCAGATGATCCCGGCCACCGAGCCCTGTTCAGGCCGATCGACAGCGAGCGTGACCAGAGCTACTTCCTGTTTGCCACCACCCAGGAACAGATCGACTATCTGCGCTTTCCGCTCGGCGGCCTCTCCAAGGCCGAGACCCGAAAGCTGGCCGAGGACATGGGCCTTGTCGTTGCCCAGAAGGCCGACAGCCAGGACATCTGTTTTGTGCCGCAGGGCAAGTATGCCGATATCATCAACAAGCTGAAGCCGAATGCCGCGCTTGGCGGCGATATCGTCCACCTCGACGGCCGGGTGCTCGGCCACCACGAGGGCATCCTGCATTACACCATCGGCCAGCGTAAGGGCTTGGGCGTCGCCACCGGCGAACCGCTCTATGTCGTCTATCTCGATGCCCGCTCGCGCCGGGTGATCGTCGGGCCGCGTGAGGCACTGGAAACCCGCCGTGTCTACCTGCGTGACATCAACTGGCTCGGCGACCGGACCATCGTTGAAGAAGCAAAAGACGGTTTTCCCTGTTTCGCCAAGGTGCGCTCTACCCGTCCGCCAACCCCTGCGACACTGCATGCCGACGCTGATGGCATCTATGTCGACCTGGAAATGGGCGAGGCCGGCGTCGCCCCGGGGCAGGCCTGCGTGCTCTATTCGGCCGAAGGTGCAGATGCCCGCGTCTATGGCGGCGGCTTCATCGAGCGCTCGGAACGCCAGGCCGAGGCCGAGGCGCATCTGAAGGCACTTCTCAATGGTGCCGTTGCCGCTTAAACCTCTGTTTCACAAGATAAAAATACCGATTTCGTCAGGGGACGGCTCAAGCGCATCCTTTTTTACATTTTGCCGGCTTGACTTTGCAATGACGCTCGACTTATAAGCCGCCCATCGCTTCGGACGGCTTTGTTTCACAAGCCGGTTCACCGATGTGTGGCGGGGTAGCTCAGGTGGTTAGAGCGTGGGATTCATAACCCCAAGGTCGGCGGTTCAAGTCCGCCCCCCGCTACCATTTCAATCCAAAAATCAAAGTCCATTCTGCTGAATGCATGATTTTGCAGCGACTGCTGCGGTGTGCTGAACGCAACCCGGCACAATCGAAAGCTTCATCTTTTTTAGCTGCACGCAAAGTTTGAATTTCTGGGAATTGTGTCAATTTTAAAGTTGACTCTATTTGTATAGTTCATATTGTCCGCCTGTGCCGCGAAGGACCTGCTTCGGGGCGCACCTATTGCATGTAAGGAGAGGCGGAGAATGACAAGATCGACGAAGGCGCCCGCTGGGCGTATGCAGCCTGCCAGCCACAGACTGTCGCGCCATGCGCAGACACTGCTTGGCGGCATCGCCGCAATGGCGCTGCTGGCGACAGCACCCGCTTTCGCCCAGGACGGCGAAACCAACCTCTCGACCATCACCGTCAAAGGCAAAGGCACCGCGACCGGTCCCGACGCCAATTTCGTTGCAGAAGATACAACCGTCGGCAGCAAGACCGACACGCCTCTGATCGATATTCCCCAGGCTGTTTCCGTCATCACTATGAAAGAGATGGAAACCCGTGGCGTGACCGATCTTCAGGCCGCTGTCGCCTACACGTCGGGCGTCGTCTCCGACGAATGGGGCTCGGACGATCGCTACGATTACTATCGCATCCGCGGCTTCGACACGACGACGCTCGGCTTTTACCGCGATGATCTCAGCGCCCGCATTCCCGGCTGGTACACCGCCGCCCGCACCGAGCCTTATGGCCTTGAGCGCGTAGAAGTATTGAAGGGCTCCACCTCGACCCTGTTCGGCCTCAATGGCCCGGGCGGCATGATCAACGCCGTCACCAAGCGTCCGACCGATCAATTTCACGCCGAGGTCTATACAACGTTTGGCGAGGATCACATCGAGACCGGTACGGATTTCGGCGGCCCGATCGACAAGGACGGTGTCTTTACCTATCGCCTCACCGCCAAATGGCAGAATGCCGACCTCGGCAGCGATCATTCCAATGACGACCGCTTCTATATTGCCCCCGCGCTGACCATCAGCCCGGATGACAGCACTTCGCTGACCTTCCTGACCGATTACAACAAGCGCAACACCACGCCCGCCGTCGATTTCCCTGCCGGAATCAAGATCGACAGCACCAAGTTCTACGGCGAGCCTGACTTCAACAAGTTCGACACCATCCAGAAGGATATCGGCTACCAGTTTCGCCATGAAATCACCGATGGCCTGACCTTCCGCCAGAATGCCCGCTATTCCCATGTCGATCTGGATTACGAGACCGTCTACGGTGCCTCGACCGATCCGACAGCCAGCCGTTCGGCCTTCTCGGTCGATGGCAAGTCCGACCGCTTTGCCATCGACAACCAGCTGGAATACGACACCAGCACCGCACGTCTCGACAGCAAGTCGTTGCTGGGCGTCGACTACTCCTTCGACAATACCTATGAAAACATGTTGGCGGGCAGCGCTCCTGGCATCAGCATCAGCAATCCGGTCTATTGCGGCCGCGCCTGCGTCAGCATGTCCCCCTATATCGATTGGCGGGTGAAGCAGAAGGCGCTCGGCGTCTACGCCCAGGAACAGTTGACGCTGGACGATCGCTGGATCCTGACATTCGGCGGACGCTACGACCACGTCAATACGACGGCCGACTACTTCAACTCCGCAACGAGAGACGACAACACCTCGGATGCCTTCACCAAGCGCGTCGGGCTGAGCTACAAGATCACGCCGGAACTGGCGGCCTACGCCAATTACTCGACCTCGTTCCAGCCGACGATTACTCCAACCGCCAACGGGTATACCCTGGCGGGCACGCTGAAGCCGCAGGAAGGCGAACAGTATGAAATCGGCCTGAAGTACAAGCCTGACAGTTTCGACGCCCTGTTCACGCTTGCCCTGTTCGACCTCACCCAGACCAATGTGCCCACCAATGTGTCGCAGGTCCTGCAGCGCCAGATCGGCAAGGTCCAGGTGCGCGGCGTCGAACTGGAAAGCAAGGTTGCGTTGAACGACCGCTGGAACATGACCCTCGCCTATTCCTATTGGGATGCCGCGATCAAGCAGGACAGCACGGCCAGCGATACCGGCAACCGTCCGTCACGCACGCCGCAGAACGTCGCTTCCGCTTGGCTGGACTATACCATTCCAGGCGATGGCTGGCGCGGAGACCTGACACTGGGCAGCGGTGCACGCTATGTCGGCTCGACCTATGGCGACGAAGCCAACACCGTCCGGGTCCCCTCCTATATCGTGTTCGACGCCATGGCGAGCTACAAGGTCACCGACAACGTCACCTTCGCGGTAAATGCCAAGAACCTGTTTGACAAGAAATATGTCACGACCACCTATTTCGGCTCGTCCTACTACGGCGACCGTCGTACGGTGCTGGGAACGCTGAAATACACCTGGTAAGGGCAGCGCTGAGCACCTGATTGTATGATTGGAAAAGCCGGCGGCGTCGAAAGAGACCGCCGGCTTTTTCGTTTGTAGAGGGTCAAACGGCCGGCTTGCACTTACTGCTGGTTCTGCGGCAGTCCGTCGGTAATCTCGTAATAATCGCCCTTGTCGGCGACGAAGATATGCAGGCCGAGTTCAGTCCCGGTCGGCCCCTCGAAGGCCCCCATGGCCACGGCGATCCAATCCTTGTGCGGCGGATCGAAAAACAGCGAGGCGCCGCAGACGCTGCAAAAGCCGCGTCTCACTTTCTCCGAGGAGTGATACCAGGTGATCTTATCGGCACCGTCAATCTCGATCCTGTCCCTGGCAATCTCGGTCGAGACGAAATAATGGCCAGAATGCTTGCGGCATTTCGTACAGTGGCAGGCATCCGGCGGTGGCAGATCGCCGTTTACCCGAAAACGAACCGCACCGCACAGGCATGATCCTTTATGCATCGCTCTTCCTCCCTGATCCTGTCGCCAGCAGCTTGCCAGCAAAAGGAAATCAAAGTCACGTCAATCTGCAAGGAGGATTAAGCCCAGGACGCTCTCGCCCTTCTCGCCCAAAGGGGAGAGATGCCGGCGGGCAGATGAGAGGGCGGCGCTGAAACAGCAACCTGAAACGCTACGCCCGCCGCCGCATCAACAGGATCAGGACGGGTGCGCCGATCAGGGCCGAGACCAGACCGGCGGCGATTTCATAGGGGTGGACGATGGTGCGTCCGAGGAAGTCGGCCATGGTCATCAGCATGCCGCCGATCAGCACCGCACCGATCGTCTGCGGTCCGGCCCGCGTCAGGCCGACCTCGCGCGCCAGATGCGGCGCCATCAGACCGACAAAGCTCAGTGGGCCGACGGTCAGCGTCGCGGCACCACTCAAGGCGCCAGCCAGCAGCAATAGCAACAGCCGCGCCGATGCGAGCGGTACGCCTAGCGCCCCTGCGGCAGAGGGGCCGAGCGGCAGAAGGTCGAGCCAGCGGCGCAGCAGGCCGGCGGCAAACAGCAGGATGACGGCGATCACGGCAACGGAGACGGCACCCGTCATCGTCACGTTATAGGTGGAGCCGCTCATCCAGCGCATCAGGAAGGAGGCACGCGGATCGCCGCTTGCCGCGAGCACGCCGACGACGGCATCGACCATGGCACTGAGCGCAATACCCGCCAGCAGAACCCGTTCAGGCGCAAGGCCCGAGCGGGCAGCAAACAGGAAAATGATGGCCAGCACGGCAAGCGAGCCGGTCGCGGCAAAGCCGAGTTGCTCCCCAAGATTGGGATCGGCGACGACAAAGACCGCTATCGTCACGCCCAGGGTGGCGCCGGCGCTGATGCCGAGCACTTCCGGGCTGGCCATTTCATTGCCGGTCAGCCGCTGCAGGATCAGGCCCGCCGCGGCAAGCATGGCGCCTGAGGCAAAAGCGGCCAGCACCCGTGGAAAGCGCAGCGGCAGGATATCGCCGTAGAGCGACGGCGACAGAAAGGCCCAGCCGCCGGTGACGCTACGTCCAAACAACAGCGCCAGGGCCACGACCGCCATAGCGCCGATAAACCCAAGCAACAATACCCGGCCTGGAGAGCCGATCTGACGCGGCCTCAAGGCCCGCTCGACCATCACCCGGTGACGGGTCTTGAGCAGCGGCAGCAGTACCAGAAGCAGCGGCGAGCCGAACAGCGCCGTGACCGCGCCTGTTGGCAGCATGTCATTGACCTTGTCGGCCAGCAGCAGCAGGGCGCTATCGGCAAAAAACAGCAGGCCCGCACCGATCAGCGTCGACCAGAACAGCAGTGCGCCGGACCGACGTGCGCCGGTCAGCCGCGCCAGCGTCGGCGCCACCAGGCCGATGAAGCCGATGACGCCGACAGCGCTGGTGACGAAGGCCGCCAGCAGTACGGCAAGCGCAATCGCCATGGCCCGCAAATGGCTGGTCTTGACGCCAAGCGCGGTTGCCCCCGCCTCCCCGAGCTCGATCAGCGCAAGCGGCCGCAGCAGCAGCGCCGAGGCGACGGCGGCAAGACCGACCTTGGGCAGCAGGCTCAGCGTCGGCGTCCAGCTTTGCTGGGAGAGCGATCCCGCCCCCCAGATGAACAGACTGACCAGATAGCGCTCGTTGAGCAGCACCAGCACGCTCGACAGCGCCCCGCACCAGAGGCTGACAACGAGGCCGGCCATGACCAGCGAAAACGGCGAGAAGCCGCGGCGCAAGCCCATCAGCAAGACAAGGCAAGCGGCAAGCGTACTGCCGACCAGCGCCACCAGATCACGGCCCCAGCCGATCAGACCGGGCGACAACAGCAGGGCCAGCACGATGGCCAGATTGGCGCCGGCGGAAACACCAAGCGTGGTCGGCGAAGCCAAGGGATTGCGCAGCACCTGCTGGAAGAGAGCACCCGACAGCGCCAACGCGCCGCCGCAGATCAGCGCCATGGCCAGGCGCGGCAGGGTGGCGTTGTAGAGCACGACATAGTCGGCGTCATAGCCTTGCAGTTCCGGCCGCGCCAAAATCGGCGCGATGCCGTGCCAGGCAAGCAGAACACCAAGGCCCACCAGAAGGACGGTGACGAGAGAAGGACCGGCATGGGACGTAAGGCTCATGGATGCGCATCCAGGTAATCGGTCAACAGGCGGGCAAAGCGCATGGCTTCTACCACCATTCCGAACATCAGGGTCGACGGCAAAACGGTGAAACGATCGGGCTTTGCCATCGGCAGGGCCTGCCAGAGCGGGCTCGTGGCAAGCGCCGGCATGACGTCTGATGGCACAGGCTCGAAGGCGATCAGCCGCGCGCGCGGATCGGCCACGCTGGCCAGGCTCTCGATGCCGATCAGCTCGAAGCCCCAGTAATCGCCTGGTTTCTTCCAGGCATTGGCAAGGCCGAGCCGCTGCAGCACATCGTGATAGAGGCCCGGCGCGGTATAGACCCGCACATGTCTGGGATCCATGAAATTGACCAGCGCCAGCGGCGGCACATTATGCCGGGCCAGCCTATCGCGGCAGGCATCGAAGAACCGATCTGCCTCGGCGAGGAAGGCCTCGGCCTTGGCCTCCATCCGCATCGCCTTGCCGAGGTCCCGCGTCGCGCCGTAGGAGGCGTCGAGGATATTGTTCGCGCCCGGCACATAGACATTGGCGCGGTAAAGCGGCGCCACCTCGGCCAATCTCGGGTTCAGCGGGTCATTATAGGCAGTCGACAGGATCAGATCGGGCTTCAGCGCGATCAGCAGCTCGAAATTGACCTCCCAAGAGGAACCGAGATCGATCACGCCTGGCGGCATGCGCGGCTCTTCGACCCACTTGTCCCAATCGGCAAGTGCGGCCACCGCCAACGGCTTGACGCCGAAGGCCAGTAAGGTCGAAGCAAGCCCGTAATCGAGGCAGACGACCCGCGAAGGTGCCGCATCGGCGGCAAATCCCTCGGCCACAAATCCGTGCGTAGCGGCAAGCAGGGTCATGCCGCCAGCCAGCATCTGGCGGCGGTTGAGCATCAAAAAGCGATCAGCAGACATAGGCGAGCGGGATCTCCAGGGCCGGGTGACGGGTCACGTCCATGTCGACGCCGTAGATGTCGTTGAGCGTCTCCCGGGTCATCAGGGTCGACGGGCTACCCTCGGCGATCAATTGCCCGCCCTTCAGCGCAAACAAGCGGTCGCAGAAGCGGCTGGCCATGTTGATATCATGCAGGACGATAATGACGCTCAGGCCCTTTTCGCGCGACAACCGCCGCACCAGCGCCAGAACTTCCATCTGATGGGCGATGTCGAGCGCAGACGTTGGCTCGTCGAGCAGCAGGCAATCGCTGTTCTGCGCCACCAGCATGGCAATCCAGGCCCTTTGCCGCTCGCCGCCCGACAGCGTGTCGACCATGCGTTTTGCCATCGGCTGGATGTGAGTGAGCGCCAAGGCCTCCTCGACCTTGTCACGGTCGGCCTCCGTAAAACGGCCAAGCGCGCCATGCCAGGGATAGCGGCCACAGGCGACTAGTTCGCGCACCGTCATGCCATGCGCCGCCGTCACGTCCTGAGGCAGATAGGCAACCTTGCGGGCAAAATCACGCGCGCCAAGGGCCGCGACATCGCTGCCGGCAAACAGGATCTTGCCCGCTGTTGCCCTCTGCTGGCGAGCCAGCAGTTTCAGAAGCGTCGATTTACCGGAGCCATTATGGCCGACGAGACCGGATATCTCGCCTTTGCGAAACGAGATCGACACATCCTGCAGCAGCGCCCGCTCTTCGACCGCAAAGCCCAGGGCCCGGGTCTCGAAAATCGCCTGGGCGTCGCCTTCAACGGAGTTTATCCTGTTGTCGCTCACCATCGAATATCCCTAAATAAGCAGTGACGCCCGGCTTGAACCGGAGCGAAAAAACATGATAATAAAATTCAACTATACGCAGACTTGATGCTGCGCAAGCCTGTTTTCACCCCTGGCACCACAAGGTTGCAAGCGCGCCGTGCGGCTGTCGGGGCTGTTTGTTTTTGCTGGCCTTTTCCGGAGAGCACTGCGTTTTCTCTTCGTAATAGAGCCCATCCGCCATGCCTTGCGCAGACGCGCCCGGAACACCAGATGTCCTACCTGCCCCGCATGACCAGCAAGATCGACGGCCTCTCCGTCGCCTCCGGCCTGCATCGGCGCTATTGGAACGGCATGGTCGCCGATCTCTGGACGGTCGATTGCGAGACCGATGCCGGCGGCCATTATCTCAGCCGCGATCCACGCCTGTTCATCCTGCTCGACGCCGAGGGCGAAGACGGAGCCAATCTGCACCTGACGGAAACCGGCGGACGGCGCATTTCCGGCGCCATCGCCCGCGCCGCCCATTTCATTCCGGCGGGGCTGGAAATGTCGAGCGCGATCCGGGGCGTCAAAAGTCTCCGGCATCTCGACCTGCATTTCGATGCCGACAGCCTGCTGCGCCGCCTGGGCGAGGATGCCGACCGGGCAAGGCTCGATGAGCCGCGCTACCTGCTGAACGATGCGCGCATCCTGGCGCTGGCAGACCTGATTGCCGCCGATATCGCCAGTCCGGAACCGCTGCACGATCTCTATGGCGATGGCCTTGCCTCGGCACTTCTGATCGACGTGCTGGATCTCAGCGCCAAACCGGTGCGCAAGCGCAGCAAGCTGGCGGTCTGGCAATTGCGCCGGGTCTGCGATTTCATCGAGGCCAATTGCCTGCGCAATATCCGATTGGAGGAAATCGCGGGGCTGACCGGCCTCTCCCCCAGCTATTTCAGCCACGCCTTCAAGGCCTCGACCGGCGTCTCGCCGCAGCAATGGCAGATGAAGCGGCGGATCGACAGGGTAAAGCAGCGCCTGTCGGACCCCACTGTGCCGCTGACGGCGATTGCCGCCGAGACCGGCTTTTCCGATGCAGCCCATTTCGCCCGCAGCTTTCGCCGCGTCACCGGGCTTTCGCCATCGGAATGGCGCCGGACCCGGCTGCGGTGACGCAACATCGCGCACCAGGCAAACCCGTTAAAATTCTGTGCAGGTGGACGAGGTTTGCCCAAATCCGTTCAAGCCATCCCGGCTCGAGACAAGCGCCAAGTTAAAACATGAATTATTCAGTCATCAATTCTCAAGTCCCGCTTCGGCAGGGCCTTGCTGGTGATTGACGACAGGGGATGAAGGCGCATGGGGACGATGAGCAACCAGGCTTGCACAATATCGCAACGGGCAGAACAGGGCCGCTTCGGCCACGCCGGTAACCGCCGTCGCAGACATCTGCTACTGGCAGGCACCGCCCTTCTGGCGCTCGGCCTCAGCTTCGCCCTGCCCCACCCTCTGCATGCCGAGGAGGCCGAAACGCAGCTCTCCACCATAACGGTCAAGGGCAAGAGCGACACGGCAACCGGTCCGGTCGACGGCTATGTCGCCACCCGCACCGCGACCGGCTCGAAATCCGACACGCCGATTTCCGAAGTGCCGCAATCGGTCTCAGTGGTCGGCGCACAGGAAATGACCGATCGCGGCGTGACCAACAAGGTGGATGAGGCGCTCCGCTACACGGCGGGCGTCTATACCCAGCCATTTGGCGCCGACGGCGACACGAACTGGATCTATGTGCGCGGTTTCGATGCCACCCAGGCCGGCAGCTTTCTCGATGGCCTCAACCTCTGGAGCTACGGCTTCGGCGGCTTTCTGGTGGACCCTGTCGTGCTGGAGCGGGTGGAAGTGTTGAAAGGCCCGGCCTCGGTCCTCTATGGCGGCGCCAATCCCGGCGGCATCGTCAACATGGTCGGCAAGCGCCCGACCGGCGACAAATTCCTGACCACGGAAACCGGCATCAACAGCAATGGCAATGCCTTCCTGACCTTCGATGCCGGCGACACGTTCAAGGACAGCGACCTCAGCTACCGCCTGACCGGCAAGATCGCCGGCGGCGACAAGGCCGAAGACTATGCCCATGATTTTCGCGGCGTGATCATGCCGCAGCTGACTTGGGCTCCGGATGACGGCACCAAGCTGAATGTCTACGCCTATTACTCCTATCTCGACCAGACCTCGGGCACCAACGGCTTCCTGCCCTATGTCGGCACGGTGGAAAAGGCTTCGTTCGGGCGCATCTCGCGCGATGCCTATTATGGCGAGCCGGACAGCGATTACAGCTATTCCCGCCAGACCATGGTCGGCACCGATTTCAGTCACGAGATGGAAAACGGCTGGACCTTTTCGCAGACCGCGCGCTACGCCCATCTCAACAAGGCGGAAAATACGCCCTATACCTATGGCTATTACGATCCCGCCACCGGCAGCAATTATCTGAACGAACCGGCGAGTAGCCCGGCCTATCTCACCCGCCTCGGCTTCAATCACCATACCGAGGTCGATTCCTTTGCCATCGACAACCATGTGAATGGCGAGGTCGAGACCGGAGCGCTCAAACACGACCTGACCCTGGGCTTCGACTATAAATTCTACCAACTCGACCAGGTGCAGGCGAGCACGACCGATACGCCGATCAGCGTCACCGATCCGGTCTATGGCACGGTCCAGCCGGCCAATTCCGTCTATCTCAATCAGGTTCTGCGCCAGCAGCAGATCGGCGCCTATGTGCAGGATCAGATCCATTTCGGCGGCGGCTTCATTGCAACGCTGAACGGCCGCTACGACTATGTCTATACGACGTCAAACGACCGCACCGCCACCAATGCCGACTATGACGGCAGCGACAACGCGGCCAGCGGCCGCGCAGGCCTCGCCTATCAATTCGACAACGGCGTGACGCCCTATGCCAGCATCGCCAGCTTCTTCAACCCGCAGATCGGTGCCACGCAAGGCGACCCGCTGAAGCCGGAGGAAGGCGAGCAATACGAGGCAGGCGTCAAATATGAGCCAACCGCCTTTCCCGGCATGATCACCGCCTCGGTTTTCCAGATCAACAAGCGCAACTGGACGGTGACCGATCCGCTGACCTTCCTCTCCAGCCAGATCGGCGAAGTGCGCTCACGCGGGTTCGAGCTGGAAGGCAAGGTGGACCTGAATGCCGATTGGAAGGCGCTTGCCTCCTTCACCTACCAGGATCTTGATATCCTCGAACATGCCGACCGCTCGCTGATCGGCAATTCACCCTATCTCGTGCCGAAAATGCTGGCCTCGGCCTGGCTGGATTATGCCGTTCCTACCAACGTCCTTGCCGGAAAGCTCGACGGCGTCAGCCTGGGCAGCGGCATCCGCTACCAGGGCGAAAGCTGGGCCGACAACGCCAATACCGCAAAAGTGCCCGATGCCGTGCTGTTTGATGCCGCCATTCGCTACAAGAAGGACGATTGGGGCGCTGCACTCACTGTCACCAACCTGTTCGACAAGCGCTATGTCTCGGGCTGCCAGGGCACGCTGACCTGCGGCTACGGCGAAGGCCGCACCGTTACGCTGAAGATCTCGAAAAGCTGGTAGGCGGCACATATTGGCCAGATGGTGCCATGTGTGTGACGCGAAAGCCGACAGGCGGTTGCCCGCCATGAATCGTTCCGCAGATTTCGGCCTTATCAATAAAGAACCAGATTTCGCCTTATAGTCGAAATTTGCCAGAGAACTTGCACTGAGAACGATGTGGTCGCCGCCAGACATTATGTCGTCTTGCGGCGATTCCACTTTATTCTGCAGGCAAGACGCAAACCCGATCGGGCTTAGCGCAACAGATCCAGGCTGCGGCTGGTCAGCGGGGCAATCGACAGGGTCTGCATCAATTGCGCCAGTTGCTCTGGCTTTGCCTTCGGATCGCAATAACGCAGGGTGACGCGCACAGGCAGTTTCAGCTCGGTCTTATCAGCGAGGCTGACAGCCGTCTTGAACGCACGTGTGTCCTTCACCGCCTGCCAGGCATAGACGCAGGCGCCGCCACTCTTGCCAATCGCGCCGGTCGCCACGCCAAACTGCCCATAGACATTCTGGTGCAGGCCAGCATCAATCACCATACGCATGCCGGGAAACTGTTTTTTCACCGCAGTAGACGCCTCATTGGCCATCGTGGTCTGCCGGAAACGGTCGCTGTCGGAGAGACCAACTTCGATGGCGAGACTGTTTTCGCCGAGCTTGCCGCTGGTCGGATAGAGCAGTGTCTGGTAGGCCGAGGCAGCTTCGATATGATGCCGGTTGCCGGTAACGGGCGCAGACAGCCCGTTGAGCTTGACCATCGCCAGCTCCGGCGCGCCCTTTTCCGTCACGATTGCCTTGGCGGCCGGTGGCCGTTTTTTGGAAACCGAGGCGGTCGATAGCGGATCGACCCCGCCGGCGACGCAGGAAGATGCAGCAAGGGCAATGCCGAGCACCGACAGCAACATCCCTGCCCGGCGGATATGCCGGCGTCCGGCCGGATGCCGCGGATTACCCGCGCGACATGTCATCATCGGATCCACCGCCTGCAGCATTGTCACCCCACCACCCTTGCCCGGCGTACCAGCCGGGCCATGGCCGGAGCGTTGCTGATCTTTGGTTTTCATAGCCTGTACCTCGTCAAACCCATCTTACCGCGGTCGGATCAAACTCCGGCGCACAACGTCCTACGGCAGAGCCGAGCGTCAGGATCAATCAGGCGCGAAATGACGCCGCCAAGACTGTTCTGCTCCGTCCAACCGTTGTCGGCAAGAGGGGCATTTCCATCTTTGTGGCACGCTTTAGTGAAAGAAGTGTCAACAGAGCCTTAACGTCACTCGCGTTGGCGACGAGCAGGGCCAACCAAGGATTGACGGAAGCGAGACCATTCTTTCGAGAGTGGCGGCCGTAAAGGAAATGAAAACTTTTCGTTAAATTTTAGCGAATAGGATGAGGCGTGATAGAAGAGGCTTGTTTTGTAATGCGTAAAATCCTCATCATCGCCCTCTTGCTGGCAGTGGCAAGCTGCGCCCGGCCTCCGAGCCAGATCCGCAATGCCTGCGCGATCTTCGAGCAGAAGGATGGCGCCTTCGACAATTGGAAACGCGCGGCCCGTTCGGCCGAGCGCGAATACGGCGTGCCCGTGCCCATCTTGATGGCGACCATCTATACCGAATCCAGCTTCCGCGCCCGCGCCCGTCCGCCCCGGCGCTACATTCTCGGTTTCATTCCCTGGAAGCGTGTTTCGACTGCCTATGGCTATTCGCAGGCACTGGACGGCACCTGGAACCGCTATCAGCGCGAAACCGGCCGCTATCTGGCCCGGCGCACCAATTTCGCCGATGCCGTGCGCTTTATCGGCTGGTATCACTACCAGAGCCATCTCAGAAACGGCATTCCCTTCTCACAGCCCTATAACATCTACCTGGCCTATCATTCCGGTCAGGACGGCTACAGCCGCGGCGCCTATCGCGCTCGCCCGGAAGCGCTCGCCGGCGCCAAGCGCTTCGCCGCCATTGCCGCCATGTATGCCGACCAGATGCGCCGCTGCCCTTGAGGGGCGGCGGTGACGGGCGGACTTGGGGCTTGGTTTAAGGGCAGCCGACCTGAAGGCTGCGTAACGGCGAAAGCCTAGCGATGTCACGTACCTGCCATAAAAAACCTGTCGAGAGCGGCGGCAGTAGACGCCACATCCAGCTGGCTTGTCAGGGAAAATACGGCACCATAGCTACTCGGTGAGGCTTTGCTCTTACACAAGAGCGAGATTAACGGGCCGAATACGTATCATGATCACGCTTGAGATAAAGAAAACCCGCACGGGCTGTCAGCAACCGTGCGGGTCTAATTCATCATCTAGCGGAACGCTTATGGCAATTAGCCGCTACCGGAAGCATTCCATACAGGGGAAAAAGCGACTTAGTTGCGCTTAAAAGCCACCGTTACCAGCCGCCTCACGGAGACTGGATAGCGGAGATGCTCCAGCCGCTGCCGGGGCGGCGCACGAAGGTCCAGATCTCGACCGACTGCTGCGGATGCACGGCGTCACCATCGACGATCGCACCACTATTGCGGTCACGCATCACGTCGATCGCTTCATAGCGCATGGCGACAGTAGCGTAATCCACAGGGCCTTCGCGCCAGGCTTCGGCAAGGTCGCCCTGCAGCAGGCGCACGTCATGCACCTCGTTGCGCAGGCCCTTGGTGGCGTGTTCGCTCAGTTCCTCGGCAAGATAGGACATAGCTTCCGGCGTGCAGATCCGGCGCAGGGCCGAGTAATCCTCGGCGCCATAGGCGCGCTGCATCTCTTTCAGCAGCTCCTCGAAAGTTGCGAAATCCTTCTGACCGATGCCAACGTCATCCGTGCCTGACTTGACGACAGCGGGCGCAACGCCAGCCGGCTGCTGGCCAGCGCCGAAAGCTCCACCGGAGCCGATCTTCGGGACCGAGAAACCACCGAAGCCGGAGCCCTGCGGCGGCGGGCTGGACGGGGACGCATCACTGCGCGACGTGGGGCCGGCATAGGAGGACGCGGTGCGGCGACCAAAGAAACGCATGGCCAGCATGATGGCGCCACCGATCAGCAGCAGCTGGAACAGCATGCCGAACATGCCGGCCGCCCCGCCGAAGCCGCCGCCGAGCAGCATGCCGAACAAGCCACCCATCAGCAGGCCGCCCATCAAACCGCCGCCAAGCCCACCAAACAGGCCGCGCGAAGGGGCCGGCTGCTGATATCCTGGCGAGTTCACGCCACTATTGGGCGTCATGCTGCGCTGAATGGGTGCTGCCGTTGTCGGTGCCGTGCTTGTCGTTGGCGGCGCCGTATAGGTGCGCGTGCCGCGGCTGCCGAAACTGCTAGAGCTGCCGGCCCGCCGGGCCTCTGCGAAATCGACGGCCGACACTGTTACTGCCAGTCCGATTGCGACGATGCCCAAGATCCTGCCTGCTTTGCCCATAACATCCTCTCTCCAAAATGCCCTTTTGGGGGCGTTACCATGCATATGGCGATGGCAGACAAGGATTTTAAGGGCAGGACCGGCGAAAAGCGACCAGCTCCACCGACAGGCTTGAGCAGAGGTTAATTATGCATCAGCACCAGCCGGATCGATGCCGCAACGGCACCGACCACGGCAACACCGGCGATCCAGAAGATCGCGAACCACAGGAGCTTCTGCTTGACGGTCTTCGGTTCGCTGACCTCGTCTTGCGTCATCAATGATATCCTTCTTCCGGATCGATCTTGCCCCTGAATACCCAGTAGGCATAGGTCGTATAGATCAGAATGACCGGTACAAGGATAGCCGCCCCGACCAGAAGGAATTTCAGGCTGGTATCGGGTGCAGCCGCCTCCCAGATCGTGACCGAAGCCGGCACGATATAGGGATAGAAGCTGATGCCGATACCGACATAGCCGAGCACGAACAGGCCGAGCGAGGCAACGAAAGGCAGCCAGTCACGCCCATCGCGCAGGCCCCGGAAGATCAGGTAGAGGCAGGCAAGCACCAGAGCCGGCACGACGAAAGAGAACACCGCCGTGGGCAGGCTGAACCAGCGATCGAGATAATGCGGCTTCAGCCAAGGCGTCCACAGGCTGAACACGCCCATGGCGCCAACCGTCAGCACGGCAGACAGCAGCGCATAGCGCTGGGCCTGGTCGCGCAGCGGCCCCACGGTCTTGAACACCAGCCAGGTGGCACCGAGCAGAGTATAACCGAGCACCAAGGCGACACCGGTGGCGATGGAAAACGGCGTCAACCAGTCCCACCAGCCGCCGGCATAGGCGCGGTCGACAACCGGGATGCCTTGAACCAGCGCGCCGAGCGCCACCCCTTGCGAAAAGCCCGCCACCAGCGAACCGCCGGTGAAGCCCACATCCCACACACCCTTCCAGCGCCGTGTGCGCCAACGATACTCGAAGGCGACACCGCGAAAGATCAGGCCCAGCAGCATCAGGATAATCGGCATGTAGAGCGCAGGCAGGATGGTGGCATAGGCCAGCGGAAACACCGCCAGCAGCCCGCCGCCACCCAGCACCAGCCAGGTCTCGTTGCCGTCCCAGACCGGGGCGACCGAGTTCATCATCTGGTCGCGGTCATGCTCGCTCTTGAAGAAGGGAAAAAGCAGGCCGACGCCAAGATCGAAGCCGTCGAGAATGACATAGGCCAGCACCGCAAAGGCGATGATCGCAGCCCAGATGAAGGCGTAATCAATGGGCATGGGAGCCTCCTTTGCCACTCATATGCGGACCCGGATGCTGAGCTGGCCCGGGCGTGATGCCGGCCGAGCGCAGCGGTGCATCGCCGATTTCAGGCGTCGGATCGCGCGGCAGGCGCGCCATCAGCCGCAGGATGTAGAAGGTCCCTGCCCCGAAGACGAAGAAATAGACGATGATGAAGGCGATCAGCGAGGTCGCCACCGCAGGTGCTGCAATCGGCGAATGCGATTGCGCCGTCAGCAGATGACCGTAAACCGTATAAGGCTGGCGGCCAACCTCCGTGGTGATCCAGCCGCTCAGCACCGCGATGAACCCGGCCGGACCCATGGCAAGCGCTGCGCGATGCAGCCAGGCATTGCTGGTCAGCGTACCGCGATAACGCGCCCAGAGGCTCCAGAGCCCGAGGCCCAGCATGGCGAAGCCAAGGCCGACCATCACCCGGAAGGACCAGAACAGCACCGCGACAGGAGGCTGCAGCTCAGGCGGCACCGTATCGAGGCCGGCAAGCGGCGCGTTGAGATCGTGCTTCAGGATCAAACTCGACAGCTTCGGCACTTCGATTGCGTAATCGATCCGCTTTTCGGCGGGATTTGGAATGCCGAACAGGATTAATGGCGCGCCATCGGGATGGCTGTCGTAATGACCTTCCATGGCCATGACCTTGGCCGGCTGATGTTCCAGCGTGTTCAAGCCATGCGCGTCACCAGCAAAGATCTGGATCGGCGCGACGACGGCAACCATGCCCATGGCCATGGAAAACATCATGCCTGCCCGGCGCGGCGCGGTCTTGCGCAAGAGGTGCCAGGCGCCGACCGCACCAACCACAAGCGCCGTGGTGAGATAGGCGGCGAGAACCATATGCACGAGGCGATAAGGAAAGGATGGGTTGAAGATCACCGCCCACCAGTCGAGCGGAATGAACTGGCCCTTGTCATTCATGCCGAACCCGGCTGGCGTCTGCATCCAGGAATTGACGGCGAGGATCCAGGTAGCCGAAATCAGCGTGCCGAAGGCAACCATGCAGGTGGCAAAGAAATGCAGCTTAGGTCCAACCCGCTGCAAGCCAAACAGCATGACCCCGAGAAAACCTGCCTCAAGGAAGAAGGCCGTCAGCACCTCATAACCCATCAACGGCCCGATGACCGGCCCGGCCTTGTCTGAAAACACCGACCAGTTGGTGCCGAATTGATAGGACATGACGATACCGGAGACGACGCCCATGCCGAAGGCAACGGCGAAGATCGTCTTCCAGAAATTGAACAGCTCGAAATAGACCTCGTTCTTCGTGCGCAGGTAAAGCCCGTTCAGCACGGCGAGATAGCTGGCCAACCCGATGGAGAAAGCCGGAAAGATGATGTGGAAAGACACCGTGAAGGCGAATTGCATCCGGGCGAGAAGGACGGCGTCGAAGTGATCGAACATGACAGTTGCACTCCCCCAAAACCGGATCTGCATCTGCATCAGGCAGGGAAGATCCGTGTTTAAGCAAAGATAGAACAGCCCGCACCGAGATCAATGCGACAAGCCGCCATGCGACATCTTGACGGATATCAAGCTGCGAAGCGACATGAAAAAGCCCGGCGAGGATTTCTCCTGCCGGGCTTCTTTAACATCAAGGCTTTTGAGGCCGCTTATTCGACCGCGAAGGTCAGAAGCCGGGCCTGCTTGATCGCCGGGTTGGCGGTCAGCTGGTCAAGCACAGCCTGTTCGACCGGGCCGTCGACATAGAGAAGCGCGATGGCGTCGCCCGACTCTTTTTCACGGCCAAGCTGGAAGTTGGCGATGTTGACGCCGGCATTGCCGAGCGTGGTGCCCATGAAGCCGATCATGCCGGGCACGTCGGTGTTGGAAATGTAGATCATATGCGGGCCGACATCGGCGTCGAGATTGATGCCCTTGATCTGGATGAAGCGCGGCTTGCCGTCGGAGAATACGGTACCGGCAATCGAGCGGGTCTGCTTTTCAGTGGTCACCGTCAGCTTGATATAGCCGTCATAGACACCTGTCTTGTCGCGCTTGACCTCAGAAAGGACGATACCCTTTTCCTTGATCATGATGGGCGCGGAGACCATGTTGACATCCGACACCTGAGCACGGATCAGGCCGGCCAGCAGCGCAGACGTCAGCGCCTTCGTGTTCATCGTGGCCGTCTGGCCGTCATAGAGGATCTCGATTTCCTTGATCGCACCATCGGTGACCTGACCGACGAAAGCACCGAGAACATCGGCAAGCCGGATGAACGGCTTCAACAGCGGTGCTTCCTCAGCGGTGATCGACGGCATGTTGATCGCGTTGGAAACGGCACCCTTGACCAGGTAATCCGACATCTGCTCGGCGACCTGCAAAGCGACATTTTCCTGGGCTTCGGTGGTCGAAGCGCCCAGATGCGGGGTGCAGACCACGTTTGGCAGGCCAAACAGCGGGCTCTCGGTGGCAGGCTCGACTTCGAACACGTCGAAACCGGCACCGGCGACATGACCGGACTTGATGGCTTCGGCAAGCGCTGCCTCATCCACCAGGCCGCCGCGGGCGCAGTTGATGATGCGGACGCCGGGCTTGGTCTTGGCGAGGTTTTCCTTGCCGAGAATGCCGCGGGTCTTGTCGGTCATCGGTACATGCAGGGTGATGAAATCGGCCTGGGCGAGCAACTCGTCCAGCTCGACCTTCTTCACGCCCATTTCCTGGGCGCGCTCAGCCGACAGGAAGGGGTCATAGGCGATGACATGCATGCCAAGGCCAATGGCCTTCTTGCAGACGATACCGCCGATATTGCCGGCACCGATAACGCCCAGCACCTTGCCGGTGATTTCGACGCCCATGAACTTCGACTTTTCCCACTTGCCGGCCTGGGTGGAGGCATCGGCTGCGGGCAACTGGCGGGCAACAGCGAACATCAATGCAATCGCGTGTTCGGCGGTCGTGATCGAATTGCCGAACGGCGTGTTCATCACGATGATACCGCGACGCGAAGCAGCCGGAATATCGACATTGTCGACGCCGATACCAGCGCGGCCGATGACCTTCAGGTTGGTGGCGGCAGCGATCAGCTTTTCCGTGGCCTTGGTGGCCGAGCGGATGGCCAGACCATCGTAATTGCCGATGATTTCGGCAAGCTTGTCCTTGTCCTTGCCGAGTTTCGGCTGGAAATCCACTTCAACGCCGCGATCGCGGAAGATCTGGACGGCGGTTTCCGACAATTCGTCGGATACGAGAACGCGAGGTGCCATGACGAGGCCTCCAATGAGAGTTCGTTTGTAACGATCAGGAATGAGAAGAAAGGTTCCGCCACAGGGCGGAACCGAAAAATGCTTTACGCCGCAGCCTTGGCAAGCGTCGCCTTCTGCGTCTGGTAAGCCCAGGTCAGCCAAGGCATCAGCGCCTGCATGTCGGCGGTCTCGATCGTCGCACCTGCCCAGATACGCAGGCCAGCCGGCGCATCGCGGTAAGCACCGATGTCATAGGCCACGCCCTGCTTTTCCAGAAGCGTTGCAATGCCCTTGGCAAACGCGGCCTGCTCTTCGGCAGGCAGTGCCAGAACCTCAGGATCGGCAATGGTCAGGCAAACAGACGTGTTGGAGCGGGTCTCGTCAAGCTGCGCAAGGTTGGCGATCCAGTCATTGGCAGCCACGAAATCGAAGATCACCTTGGCATTGGCATCCGCACGCGCAATCAGCGCATCCAGGCCACCCAGCGACTTTGCCCAGTTCAAGGCATCGAGATAGTCTTCGACGCAGAGCATCGAAGGCGTGTTGATGGTTTCGCCCTTGAAGATGCCTTCGATCAGCTTGCCGCCAGAGGTGAGGCGGAAAATCTTCGGCAGCGGCCAGGCCGGAGCATACGATTCAAGACGGGCAACCGCACGGGGGCTGAGGATCAGCATGCCGTGACCGCCCTCGCCGCCCAGAACCTTCTGCCAGGAGAAGGTCACGACGTCGAGCTTGGAGAAATCCATTTCCTGCGCAAAGGCAGCAGAGGTTGCATCGCAGATGGTCAGACCCTTGCGATCAGCAGGAATGAAATCGGCATTGGGAACGCGAACGCCTGACGTGGTGCCGTTCCAGGTGAAGACCACATCGCGGTCGAAATCAACATCAGCGAGGTTTGGCAGCAGGCCGTAATCGGCATTGAACTTGCGAATATCGGCAAGCTTGAGCTGCTTGACGACGTCTGTGACCCAGCCGGCACCGAAGCTTTCCCAAGACAGCATGTCGACGCCACGCTCACCGAGCAGCGACCACAGCGCCATTTCAACGGCACCGGTGTCAGAAGCGGGAACGATACCGATGCGGTAATCGGCGGGAACCTTGAGGATTTCGCGGGTCAGGTCGATGGCCAGCTTCAGCTTGTCCTTGCCGACCTTGGCGCGGTGCGAACGACCGAGCGGGGCATCAGACAGCGCGTCGAGCGACCAACCGGGGCGCTTCGAGCAAGGGCCAGACGAAAAATGAGTGTTTGCCGGACGTGCGGCGGGGGCGAGAATCTCAGCCATAATCAGATACCCTTCCAGGTAATTAGCCTCTCGTTGGGGAGAGGTGTCCCGCCGCTGTTGCTATTCGAGTTTGATATTTCCGTCAAGCGACTTTTATCGGCCTGCAACCGACAACGCGGCATCCAACAAAAATGTGATCCACAACCCATGGGCGATCTTGACCGAGATCAAATGGGATTGCCGGAGCCTCTGGCAGGATCATGGCGAACCGAGATCAAGCCCCCAGGGCACCTTCAGGAAAAGCGAGTCGGCGCTCTGGAAAATACGTCAAAGCAGCCGCTTAACGCAAAGGACATACACCGCCATGACGACCGAAACCATTTCCCCGGCACCCACAGCCAGATCCGGCATTGCACAACCGTCGGCGGCCCAGACCAGGGACACGAAAGCGCCTCGGCTGATCCTGCCGTTCATGGAAAAATTCTATTCCGGCTTCGCGGAGCCGCTGGCCTTCACGGCCTTCCGTGTGGCGATCGGTGCCATGCTGGTCATCGAGGGCTACCCGAAGATCATGGCGCCGATGGCGCAGATCGGCTTTGTCGAAAACCTCGGCTTTTATCCCGGCTGGCTCTGGTCACCGATGCTGGCCGCCATTCAGTTTTTCGGCGGCATCCTGATTGTCCTGGGGCTGTTGACCCGGCCGGTGGCGCTGGCCAATGGCGTGATGCTGGCAATCACGCTCTGGTTCCATGTGCATTTTCCGTACGGCCATGCCTTCCTGACCCCTGATGGCATCGCCGCCCTGAAGGCAGGCAGCGGGTTCTTCACGCCCGAGGCTGCCAAGCGACTGGCCGACGGGGGAACCGCTTTCCTGGAACAGGTTCAGAGCAAGGCCGAGATTGCCTCGCTGTTCTGGACCGGCGGCGCGTTGTTTTACGCGGCCTTTGGCGGCGGCGCGCTGTCGCTGGACAGGGTGTTAATCAAGCGCGAGTTCTGAGCATCCGTGCTGGCGGCAATCACAGGCTCCGATGCCGGTCGGGCGCCCAGGATCTGCCGCTGGCCCTTCACGGTGAAGGGCTGGACCAACTGGCCGATAAAGGTGTCGGAGACCTTGCCGCTGATGCCGATATTGGTGCTCGGGCCGTGGGCCGGATTGTAGTAGGTGCGAAACAGCAGGTCGAAAAGAACGAGGTTCTCGCCGTAGTTGGTGTTGCCTTCGCGCAGGTCCTTGGAATGATGCCAGCGATGCAGGCGCGGCGTGCTGAACACATAATCGAGAATGCCGGTCTGCACCGCAACGTTGCAATGCGTGAGAATGCCGACGAAGGCGGTGACGGCGCCGATCCACAGGAACACCGAGACCGGTGCGCCCAGTAGATAGAGCGGGGCCTGGCTGAGCGCCACCTTGAACAGCGAATCCATCACATGGAACCGCCCGGTATTGACCACCCAAAGCCTGGCAACGCTGTGATGCAGCGCGTGAAAGCGCCAGAAATACAGCCGCTCGTGGGCGATGCGATGCGCCCAGTAAAGTCCGAATTCGGCAATGATCAAACCAAGCACCACCTGCAGCGCCATAGGAAGACCGGTGGGCCAGAGATGGAACTCCAGCGCCGCAAGCGGCTGCAATACCTTGGCAGCGGCCATTGGAAAGATCACCGTCAAACCGGAAACGAACTCCACCAACCCCTTGGTCAGCAGCGTGTGGGCGACATCGTTGAAGGTCTCGCCATCGCCATCAAGCCATTCGGGCTCATAGGGCAAAAGCCGCTCGCTAAGACCAAGCAACGCGAAGGCGCCGATATAGACGGCAACGAACGCAGCCAGCGGATGTGGACTGGAAAAGGCGAAATAGGAGCCCGTTAACCCGAACAGGAAAACGCCCGGCCAAACGAGGAAGGCGGTGAATGACTTGAGGTGGACCATGACACGGTGCTTCGAAACGATGTTGCCAGTGAAGGCGATGATGGAGACGGCGATAACAATGACTGATGCAAATGGATGCGGAAAAGTTTAGGTCGGCGGAAAACCCAATGCACCGCCGATAGTCTCTTTTCCGGAGCTAGCTTTAGAACGAGCCGCGAGAAAAGCAAGCCGCCCGCACCTTACGACCTGACACATTCCAGACGAACGGCCGGACGAACGGCCCGACAAGCAACCCGACAGACGAAAAAACCGCGCATCCCCTGGGGATGCGCGGTCCGTTCAAATGACAGTGATGAGCCGAAGCGATTACTTGTATACGAGCGGTTGCGGCGGGGGCTCATAGGCCACCGGTGTCGGGCAGCCGCCGAACTGGTAGCGGGCGCCAACATGCAGGTCGTGGCTGTAGAAACCCTTGTCACTGCCGGGGCCGCCATTGGCCTTGTAGCCGAACATGTTGCCCGAGGAGGTCTGGCGGAAGCGATAGCCGATATCGGCCTTCCAGTCGCAAGTGATGTCGATCGAGGTGCCGACCATCAGCTGGTAGGCAAAGCGCCAGCTGCCGCGGCCGCCATGTTCTTCCGAGCCATCGCAACCGCTGCCGTCGTCGGCGCAGGAGGTGTTCTTCAGCTTATCCCATTTGACATAGGAGCCGCCGATGCCAGCGCCAACATAGGGCGTAAATGCAGCATAGGTGCCGAGGTCGACATAGGCATTGGCCATCAGCGTATAGGCCTGCAGCGACGACAGGTCACGGGATGTACAAGCGGTGGAGACGCCGCAGGAGCCGTGGGTAGAGCCGGTAAAGTCTGACTTTCCGAGATAGTCGAACGTCAGATCGGTGCGCAGATGACTGTTGATCTGGTAACCGACACCGGCGCCGAGGCTATAGCTGTTGTCGAGATCGTGGCGATCGAAGCTTGCCTGGGTCGCATTGGAGCCCTGGTAGAACTTCGCGCCGCGCAGCTGGTTGAAGGAATAGCCGACGTCACCGCGCAGGTACCAGCCGCTCGTGTCGGCAACCCGAACTTCCGGCGCATCCTGCAGCGGCGGTTCTGGCTGGTAGAGATCCGCGGCACCGGCCTGACCGGCCAGGAGGACGGCGGCAAACATTGCCCACAAATGTCTTTTCATAGGAAAGGCCCCAAAAAATCCAGGAAGATCGGGGCCGCGCCCCATGTTTCAACCGTGGATAATGGGGGGTAAAGGTTAACACGTCATTAAGCGTATCGCTTAACCATAACGCTGCGTGAGACTGTTTTCAGGCCGCAGCGCCGGCCGCGTTTTGCAGACCTGCAAACAGCCGGACGGACTTGAGCCGCGCCTCGATGTCATGGATCGGCATGGAAACAATGACTTCATCGGCGCCGGTGTCGTTCAAGAAGCGTGCAAGCTTGGCCTTGGCTGTTGCCTCGCTGCCCACGACCGCATGTTGCAGCGTGTGTTCGACACCGAACCGTTCCATTTCGCTCCAGACCCCGTCCATGGTGTCGACCGGGCGTGGAAATTTTGTTCGCACGTTGCGCCGCAGGTTGATGAACTGCTGCTGCGCGGAGGTAAACAGCCGCTGCGCTTGGGCGTCCGTATCTGCCACCGCTGCCATGACCCCGACAATCATATAGGGCTCGGCCAGGCTCTCGGACGGCTGGAACCGGTCGCGGTAGATCGAGATCGCTTCAAACAACTGGTCCGGCGCGAAATGCGAGGCAAAGGCGTAAGGCAAGCCCAAGGCAGCAGCCAAGTGGGCGCTGTAAAGGCTCGAACCGAGCAGCCAGACCGTCACGTCGCTGTTGACGCCGGGCACCGCCATCAAGCTTCCATCGCCGACTGGCGGCCCGAGCAGCAATTGCAGCTCCTGAATATCCTGCGGAAAGTTTTCAGCGCCCGCCTCCAGATTGCGCCGCAACGCCCTGGCCGTGCGCATGTCCGAGCCCGGCGCGCGGCCGAGCCCCAGATCAACACGGCCTGGAAACAGCGCGGCCAGCGTGCCGAACTGTTCGGCGATCACCATCGGCGAGTGATTGGGCAGCATAATGCCGCCGGAGCCGATGCGAATGCGCTTGGTCGCCGCACCGACATGGGCAATGACAAGCGCGGTCGCAGCGCTGGCAATGCCCGGCATGCCGTGGTGCTCGGCCAACCAGAAGCGAGTATAGCCACTGTCTTCGGCCGCGACAGCCATGCGCCGCGACGCCTCCAAGGCATCGGCCACCCCCTGCCCCTCGCCGATCGGCGACAGGTCAAGAATGGACATCGGCACGGTTTTGGACGCGATCATGGTGCTTGCTCCGGAACTGGTGATGGTCGTTATGTATGGATAGCCACCACCAATACCAAGGGCCGGACAAGACACGGCCGATCAAATCTTCCCGTGCAGGCTGTAAGCAGTTTGTTCATTCTGGGATAAGAACCGGGTAAATGTTTTTGTTTTGTTCACTTTTTGCTGGCAAATCTGACGCAAAACGGACTAGAGTCGGCTCGGTGCAGATTGAACCGGAAAGACCGTCGATTCCTCTATCTTCGTTTGTGTTTTTGGAAAAACCGGACTTCACTTCTGCTGACAACCTCTAGGATTTTGCATGACAGGCGCGATTCGCATCATCGGCATCGACCCGGGACTTCGCCGCACCGGCTGGGGCGTGATCGAGACGCTCGGCAACTCCTTGCGCTTCATTGGCTCGGGCACGGTCACGTCGGATGGCGACATGGATCTCGCCTCGCGGCTCTGCCAGTTGCATGACGGGCTTGCCGATGTCGTGCACCTCTATCAACCCGAGGAAGCCGCTGTCGAACAGACCTTCGTCAACAAGGATGCGGTGGCGACGCTGAAGCTCGGCCAGGCGCGCGGCATCGCCATGCTGGTGCCGGCCCGCGCCGGACTGCCCGTTGCAGAATACGCGCCGAATGCTGTGAAGAAATCGGTGATCGGCGTCGGCCACGGCGACAAGCAGCAGATCCACATGATGCTGAAAATCCTGATGCCAAAGGCCGAATTCAAAGGCAATGATGCGGCCGATGCGCTGGCCATCGCCATCTGCCATGCCCATAATCGCGGTGGCGACCGGATGCGCAAGGCATTGGCCGGCTGACCCTCACTTCTTTTCTCTGGCTTTCTGGATGATACCTAATGATCGGCAAGCTCAAAGGCACCATTGACGAGATCGGCGACGACCATGTTCTGGTCGATGTGCACGGCGTCTGCTACGTTGCATATTGCTCGGCACGCACCCTGTCGCGGCTCGGCTCGCCCGGTGAAGCGATCGTGCTGTTCATCGAGACCTATGTGCGCGAGGACCAGCTGAAACTCTATGGTTTCATGAGCGCGCTGGAACGGGAATGGTTCAACCTGCTGCAAAGCGTCCAGGGCGTCGGCGCCAAGGTGGCGTTGGCGATCTTGGCCACCCTTACCCCCTCGGAACTGGCCAATGCCATCGCGCTTCAGGACAAACCCGCCATTTCGCGCGCGCCCGGCGTCGGCCCGAAAGTGGCGTTGCGGCTGGTCACCGAGCTGAAGAACAAATCCCCAGCCTTTACCGGCGACGCCGGCAGCGCCATCGGCCTCAAGCAGGAACTCGGCGAAGGCGTGGCCTCGGCTCCGGTTTCCGATGCCGTCTCGGCGCTGACCAATCTCGGCTATTCCCGCGACCAGGCCGCCAATGCCATCGCCGCCGCCTTGAAAAATGGCGGAGAAGGTGCCGACAGCGCTAAGCTGATCCGCCTCGGCTTGAAGGAACTGTCGCGGTGATTCCTTGCTTTCGGCATCATTCCTTACTATTGTGAAAATGTAAGGAATGCAGTCAGCAATTCGCTCCTTGGGAGGCAGAGCATGAATGTCTTCTACGCCACGATGACCTCCAAGGGTCAAACCACGGTGCCCGCCGAAATCCGCGAACTGTTAAAGTTGAAGCCGGGCGATCGGCTTCGCTATATCGTGAAAAACGGTGAGGTCACGCTAAAGGCAAAGAACAAGCGGCTGAGCGATCTCGCCGGCATCCTGCATCGTCCTGATATGCCGACCTTGACGGTCGAGGAGATGAATGATGCCATTGGCGATGCGATCGTCGACCACGTGATGGAATGCGAATGATCGGCATCGACACCAATGTCCTGCTGCGTATCACCATGCAGGACGACGACGTACGGACAAAACAGGCGCTGACGTTTGCCGAAAGCCTGACGCTTGAGCAGCCCGGCTTCATCAACAGCGCCGTCTTATTGGAATTTATCTGGACGGCCCGCCGGCGGCTCAAGATGTCCAAGGACGAGTTGAAGATCATCCTCTCGGGGCTGCTCGATTCCGAAAATCTGGTGCTGGAAGACGAAAACGTCATCGAGCTGACACTGGATGAAATGGATCGCAGCAACGAGGAATTCGCCGATATTTTCATCGCTCTCAAGAACCGGGAGCTTGGCTGCAGGACGACAATGACATTCGACCGAAAGGCCGCAAGGACAGTGCCCCATATGGAACTCCTCGCATGAGCACGCAAAACCCGATCCTCACCCCGGAAAAGCGTGGAGAAGACGTCGATGCGGCGCTGCGCCCGCAAACGCTCGACGATTTCACCGGCCAGGCGGAGGCACGCGCCAACCTGAAAGTGTTCATCGAAGCGGCCAAGAACCGGGGCGAAGCGCTGGACCATGTTCTGTTCGTCGGCCCGCCCGGGCTCGGCAAGACGACGCTGGCGCAGATCATGGCAAAGGAGCTTGGCGTCAATTTCCGCTCGACATCAGGCCCCGTCATTGCCAAGGCCGGCGATCTCGCCGCACTGCTGACCAATCTCGAAGAACGCGACGTGCTGTTCATCGACGAAATTCATCGCCTGAGCCCGGCTGTCGAGGAAATCCTCTATCCGGCCATGGAGGATTTCCAGCTCGACCTGATCATCGGCGAAGGCCCGGCGGCCCGCTCGGTAAAGATCGATCTCTCCAAATTCACCCTGGTCGCCGCCACCACCCGGCTCGGCCTGTTGACGACGCCGCTGCGCGACCGTTTCGGCATTCCCGTGCGCCTGTCCTTCTATACCGTCGAGGAACTGGAGCTGATCGTGCGGCGCGGTGCCCGCCTGATGGGGCTCGGCATGACCGATGACGGCGCCCGCGAGATTGCCAGGCGTGCCCGTGGCACGCCACGCATCGCCGGCCGGCTATTGCGCCGGGTGCGCGATTTCACGGAAGTCGCCCGCGCCCCGGCGGTGACCCGCGAGATCGCCGACGAGGCGCTCACGCGCTTGTTAGTGGACAATATGGGCCTCGATCAGCTCGATAAGCGCTACCTGACGATGATTGCCGTCAATTTCGGCGGCGGCCCTGTTGGCATCGACACCATTGCAGCCGGGCTGTCGGAACCGCGCGATGCCATTGAGGATATTATTGAGCCCTATATGATCCAGCAGGGTTTCATCCAGCGCACTCCGCGCGGTCGTGTTCTGACCGCAATTGCCTGGAAACATCTGGGCATGCTGCCGCCAAAGGATATGGAGGCCGCGCAATTCCGCCTGACCCTCGAGGATGACGATTGATCAGCCGCCGCACCTTTTTCAAACTGCTGGCCGGCACCGCCGCCGGCATCCTGTCGCTCGGCGGTTATGCCGGCGGGGTCGAGCCGCTGCTGCGGCTGGAAACCACCCGATACAAGCTGTCCCCGCGAGGCTGGCCGAAGGGCCGGCCCCTGCGCATCGTCGCCCTTGCCGATTTCCATGCCTGCGAGCCCTGGATGCCGGCAGAGCGCATCGCCCGGATCTGCGATTACGCCAACACGCTCGGTGGCGACGTCATCCTCATGCTCGGCGACTATATGTCCGGCATGAAGCTGGTGACCGGCGTGGTGCCGCCGGATGATTGGGCAAGAGCGCTCTCGGTGCTGAAGGCGCCCTACGGCGTCCATGCCGTCTGCGGCAATCACGATTGGTGGCAGGATAGCCAGGCGCAGGAACTGCGTCTGAAGGAGACCGTTGCCCATAAGGCACTGCGCGCCGTCGGCATCAATGCCATGTCCAATTCGGCCGCGCGGCTCGGGCCTGCCGACCAGCCTTTCTGGGTTGCCGGGCTTGAGGACCAATGGGCCTATCTCACCGGCAATCACCGCATGCGCGGCCTCGATGACCTGCCAGGCACGCTTGCTCAGGTCACCGACACGGCCCCGGTCATCCTGCTGGCCCATGAGCCGGATATCTTTCCAAGCGTGCCCAATCGGGTCTCGCTGACGCTCTCGGGCCATACCCATGGCGGCCAGGTCAATCTGTTCGGCTGGACCCCGGTCGTGCCCTCGCGCTACGGCTCGCGCTATGTCTATGGCCATCACGAAGAGGGCGGTCGCAACCTGATCGTCTCGGGCGGGCTTGGCTGTTCGGTCGCGCCGATCCGTTTCGGCTCGCCACCGGAAATCCTGGTGATCGACCTTGTCTAAAAAGCCCGACGACCGCATCCGCATCAAGCAGGGCGGCCGCGTCTTCCAGATGCGCATCGCTGGCCTTGCCTTTCGCAACGGCCATGTGCTGGTCCACCGCGCCGCGCATGAAAAATTCTGGACCTTTCCGGGCGGGCGCGCCGAAGTCGGCGAGACCTCGCAAGAGACATTGAAGCGCGAAATGGTCGAGGAACTCGGCGTCGAGGCTAAGATCGACCGGCTGCTGTGGAGCGTCGAGAATTTCTTCCACTACGAAGGCCGCGACTGGCACGAGCTTGGCTTCTATTACCTGATGCATCTGCCTGACACCCTGCCCTTCCACGAGACGGACATCATCCACCGCATCCAGGACGGCAAGAACGCGCTGGAATTCAAATGGGCACGCGCCACCGGCCAAGCCTTGACCGCTCTCGACATCCCTCCTTATTTCATCGCGGACGAGATCGAAACTCTGCCCGCCTCCCCGCGCCACTTGGTGTGGAACGATGGCAATCTGGACGAGAAATGACCCTTGAGCGCCACATGATCCGGCTCGACAGGAAGCCACAGCTGTTTTCCTTCCGGGTGGCGGGTCTGATTATCCGGAATGACCACGTCCTGGTGCAAGCCGGCGTCAACGATCGCTACTGGGCCCTGCCCGGCGGGCGGGCCGAAATCGGCGAGACCAGCGAAGAAACCATCGTTAGAGAAATGCAGGAAGAGCTTGATCGCACGGTCAGGATCGAGCGGCTGCTCTGGGTGGTCGAGAGTTTCTTCGGCTTTGACGGCTACAGCGCGCATGAGCTGGGATTCTATTATCTCCTGACCCTTCAGGATGCCTTCCCCTTCCACCCAGAGAACATCGTGCATCGGGTTGTCGATGGTCCCTCGGAAGTCGTATTTCGCTGGGTACCCGCTAAAGCCGACGCTTTCCTGGCTCATGATGTCAGACCGGCTTTTCTGGGCGATGCGCTCACCAGGCTGCCGGAAACGGTCGAGCACCTGATCATCAACGAAGGCCAGCCACGATCATGACATCAAGCACAGCCTACGACCCCTGCCGGACCTATCGCAAACTGGCGCGCAACAACGCACTCGCCAATGCACGCCTTCTCTCCGCCTGTGCAGGGCTGCAGCCCGGCGAATTCGAGGCTGTCAGGACCAATTTCTTCCCATCCATCAAGACAACGCTCAATCATATCCTCACCGTCGACTGGTTCTATGTCGATGCACTGGAGGGTGGCAGGCTGGGCCTGGCTGCTTTCGATGAAGAAGAGCCCTTTGCCGATCTGAAAAGCCTGCATCAGGCTCAATCTGCCGTGGATCTGCGCCTTGTCGCCTTCTGTGACGGTCTGACGGCAGAGCGCCTTCTGGCCAAGACCACCGTCGATCGCGGGTCTCGGCTGCAGATCGAGCGAACCGACGATCTCTTATCCCATCTTTTCCAGCACCAAACCCATCATCGCGGCCAGGTCCATGCCATGCTGGCCGGAAGTACCGTCAAGCCGCCACAGCTCGACGAGTTCATCACCGCCACAGACTTCCGCGACCGGGTCGACATCATGGAAATCCTGGGCTGGACCGAAGCCGATCTCGGGCATTAAACAGGTAAGATCATGACCGAAACCTTTTCCCTCTCCGGCCACCTGATCGAAGGCGGCCATCGTCTGCATCAACGGGTCTATTATGAAGACACGGATTTTTCCGGGTTGGTCTATCACGCCCGCTATCTGCATTTTCTCGAGCGTGGCCGCACCGATTATCTGCGCTGCCTGGGCTGCGAGCAAAGTGAATTGATCGGCGTCGACGAGGAAGGCCTGGTCTTCGTCGTTCATCGCATGGAGCTCGATTTCAAGAGCCCGGCGCGGATGGACGATATTCTTGATATCGAGACGATCACCGAAAAAGCCGGCGGCGCCAAGATGGTGCTGCGCCAGACCATCCATGCCGGTGAGCGGCGGTTGATCGAGGCGAAGGTAACGATTGCCGTCGTCAACCGGCTCGGCCGCCCCCGCCGCCTGCCCGATACCATCGCCGAGAAATTCCTCGGACGCCCGATCGAACAGGCATGATCGTCGAGCTTAATCGCCCTCGATAACCGATCGTTAACGATAATAGTGTCTTAATCCCGCTGATACAGATTGTGCGCTGCACGCCTTCCTTTGACCAAAATTTGCGGCAAGAAGGCAAAGCGGGTGTATGGGGTCTGATTTGCGGTTCGCCGCCGCGTGACGATCTTCGGTCGGCTTCGATTAAAGATCAGGCGGTCGATGAGCGAGCGCTTATCTCCGTGCGCCGGCAAGGGTGCATGTCGCCGCAAGGCAGCCACGCCCAATCTGATTTGAAGGTTTCGGAGCATTGTTCCTTAAATCCACCGCGATTTACGGAATGATGCAAGCCGTATGGAAATGGTGAAGCGACCGGTTTTCTTATGGAAACAGGGCGCGTCTTGGCCGCCCGGGCGCATGTATCTTGCATCATGCACCATGCCCTGGGCATTTGGTATTTGGGAACGATAGAGCGATGGAACAACTAGGAGCAGTGGCCGCGAGCCATGACGTCAGCCTCTGGGCCCTGTTCATGCAGGCCGGCTGGGTCGTGAAACTGGTAATGATCGGGCTTCTGGGCGCCTCCGTCTGGACCTGGGCGATCGTCATCGACAAATATGTCAGCTTCTCCAAGGCACGCCGCCAGTTCGATCAGTTCGAACAGGTATTCTGGTCCGGCCAGTCGCTGGAAGAATTGTATCGCACGCTGGCCGAGCGCAACAACACCGGCATGGCGGCAATCTTCGTATCCGCGATGCGCGAGTGGAAGAAGAGCTTCGAACGCGGCGCCCGCTCCCCGATCGGTCTGCAGATGCGTATCGACCGCTCCATGGACGTAACCTTGGCGCGCGAGGCCGAGCACTTCGAAGCTCGCCTTGGCTCGCTTGCCACCATCGGTTCGGCCGGCCCGTTCATCGGCCTGTTCGGCACGGTTATCGGTATCATGACCTCGTTCCAGGCGATTGCTGGATCGAAATCCACCAATCTGGCGGTTGTCGCGCCCGGTATCGCCGAAGCGCTGCTGGCCACCGCCATCGGCCTGGTTGCGGCTATTCCAGCCGTCATCGCCTACAACAAGTTTTCCGGGGAGGCAGGCAAGCTGTCGGCCCGCATGGAAGGCTTTGCCGACGAGTTCTCCGCCATACTGTCGCGACAGATCGATGAGAAACTGCAGCCGCGCCAAGCTGCAGAATAACTCGAGAGCATAAGACGCAGGCGAGAGGCCAGCGATAAGGAATTGATCAGATGGGCATGTCGGTTGGAGCAAATGGAGGCGGCGGTGGCCGTCGCGGCGGCAGACGCCGGGGCGGCGGCAAGCGTGGTCCCGTGTCCGAAATCAACGTGACGCCGCTGGTCGACGTCATGCTCGTTCTCCTGATCATCTTCATGGTGGCAGCACCGATGATGACCGTCGGCGTGCCGATCGATCTGCCGGAAACCAAGGCCAGCGCCATGAATTCCGATACGCAGCCGATCACCATCTCGGTCAATCCGGCCGGTGAAATCTATCTGCAGGAAAGCCCAATCGCCATCGATGAAGTCGTGCCGAAGCTGCAGGCGATTGCCACGACCGGCTACAATGAACGCATCTATGTACGCGGCGATACCGCCGCAGCCTATGGCACCGTCATGAAGGTCATGGCGCGCATTTCTTCGGCTGGCTACAAGAATATCGGCCTTGTGACCCTGCAAGAACAGGACAAGTGATCTTTCGAAATGAAAGGCAGTCTCGTCACATCCGCGATTTTGCACGTAACGCTGCTGGCCATGGCGCTGGTGACGCTGAGCGCGCCTGCGCCCATGCAGGTCGCCGATGTCGAGGCATTGCCGGTCGATATCGTGCCGATTTCCGAGCTGACGCAGATCCAGCAAGGCGATAAGAAGGCCCCCAAGCGCGAAAAATCCGCGCCGACCCCCACCAAGAAGCCGGACACCGTGGCGAATGCCGAAAACATGGGCGACAATGAAGTCGACATGAAGACGCCGCCGACGCCGTCCAAGAAGCCGTCGCAGCAGCAGACGGCGGCTGCCCCGGAAAAGGTCGACAAGGTCCTGCCCAACAAGGACACCGAAACCAACGACGTCAAGGACATCACCAAGGAAGAGACGGCCGTTGCCCCTTCCAAGGATACCGTGCCTCTCCCGAAGGACGTGCCAACCCCGACGCCAGAACCTAAGCCCGAGCCTCCCAAGCCGGAGCCGCCGAAGCCTGAGGCAAAGCCAGAGCCGAAAGCCGAGGCCAAGCCGCAGGAAGTGGCCAAGACCGAGGAAACCCCGCTGCCGTCGAGCATCCCGCTGCCGGCCGTGAAGCCCAAGCCCGAGCCGCCGAAGCCTGCCGAGACCAAGGTGCCCGAAGCAAAGCCGACCGAGGCAAAGCCGAAGACGGAGACCGCCAAGGCGCCTGATGTGAAGAAGGCCGACAAGAACCAGCAGATGGCCAAGGCCAAGACCTCGAAGGAAAGCGACTTCAACGCCGACGAGATCGCAGCTCTGTTGAACAAGACGGATGCGGCTGGCGGCGGTGCCAAGCGCTCCACCCAGCAGGCAGCTCTCGGCGGCAAGAAGACCACCGGCGGCTCGACGCTGAGCCAGAGCGAAATGGACGCCCTGCGTGGTGCGATCCAGGAGAATTGGACGGTGCTGTCAGGCATGGCCGATGCCCAGGGCATGGTCATCCGCGCCCATTTCAAGCTGGACGAAGGCGGCAACCTGATCGGCGAGCCTGAAGTGACGGCCACCGGCGGCTCTCCCAGCGCCCAGCAGGTGCTGATCGGCAGCGCCCGGCGCGCCATCCTCAAGTCCGCTCCATTCAAGAACCTGCCTGTCGAAAAATACGATGCCTGGTCCGAAGTGGTCGTCAACTTCGATCCAAGCGAATTCATGTAATGCCAATTCATGCCTGGCGAATCCGTGCCTAGCCAATTCATGTAAAAAGCTGAAAGGCTTGTCCTTATGAAGACATTCTCACTCCTGCGTATCCTGATCGTCCTCGTCGGCATGGCTGGCGCCTTTGCCACGCCGGCCATGGCGCTTGTCGAGATCAACATCAATAAGGGCAATGTCGAGCCGATGCCGATCGCCATTCCCGACTTCCTGTCGAGCAATGGTATCGGCGCGAAGATCTCGGCGGTGGTCGAGGCCGATCTCAAGCGCTCCGGCCTGTTTGCCCCGGTCAATCACGGTGCTTTCATCGAAAAGCAGATCAATCCCGACCAGGCTCCGAACATGCAGAACTGGACGGTGCTGAACGCCCAGGCGCTGGTCGTCGGCCGCATCACCCAGGAAGGCGATGGCCGCTTGCGCGCCGAGTTCCGCCTGTGGGATACCTATGCCGGCCAGCAGATGAGCGGTCAGCAATTCTATACCCAGCCGGAAAACTGGCGCCGGGTCGCCCATATCATCGCCGACGCGATCTATGAGCGCATCACCGGTGAAAAGGGCTATTTCGACACGCGCATCGTGTTCGTCGCCGAAAGCGGCCCCAAGACCGACCGCAAGCGTCAGCTGGCGATCATGGATCAGGACGGCGAGAACGTCCGCATGCTCACCAACAATTCCAACCTGGTGCTGACGCCGCGCTTCTCGCCGAACCGGCAGGAAGTCACCTATATGTCCTTCGAAGGCGGCCAGCCGCGCGTCTATCTGCTGCAGTTGGAAACCGGACAGCGCGAAGTGGTCGGCAATTTCCCCGGCATGACCTTTGCGCCGCGCTTCTCGCCTGATGGACAGCGGGTCATCATGAGCCTGCAGCAGGACGCAAACAGTAACATCTACACGATGGACCTGCGCTCGCGCACCACGACACGGCTGACCAACACGGCTGCCATCGACACCTCGCCCTCCTATTCGCCTGACGGACGCCGGATCGTGTTCGAAAGCGACCGTGGCGGCCGCCAGCAGCTTTATGTGATGAATGCCGACGGCTCCGGCCAGACGCGCATCTCCTTCGGCGAAGGCTCCTACTCCACCCCGGTCTGGTCGCCGCGCGGCGATCTGATCGCCTTCACCAAGCAGTCTGGCGGTTCCTTCTCGATCGGCGTGATGAAGCCGGACGGTTCGGGCGAGCGTCTCCTGACCACGGGCTTCCACAATGAAGGCCCGACCTGGGCGCCGAATGGCCGCGTGCTGATGTTCTTCCGCCAGGCAGCAGGCTCCGGCGGTCCGCAGCTCTACTCGATCGATCTGACCGGCTATAACGAGCAGTTGATCAAGACCCCGAGCTTCGCTTCCGACCCGGCCTGGTCACCGCTTCTCGAATAGTAACGCCTCACAACGCCTTCCGGCCCAGCCGGAAGGCGTTTGCATTTGCCGGATGGCCGTGAATTAAGTAAACTTTAACCATGACCATTTGCTTCTGGTTAACCAGAAATGATTAGAGTTCGGCAACCACGATTGACACGACCGTCAGTCGAGACGCTTTCCCCGGACGGCCTGACCGTCGTCCATCCAACTGCACCGAAGACTGCCCCACACTACTTGCAAGGAGATCGGCCATGAGCCGCACTGTCACCCCGGTAATGAGCCGCATGCAAAAGCTGGCCAGCAATCCCGCCGTCGTCGCTCTCGCCCTGACCCTGGCGCTCGCTGGCTGCGCATCCAAGAAGAACATGCCCAACAGCGCGTCGGAGCTCGGCCTGAACGGCGCTGGCGCCGCAACCCCCGGCTCGACCCAGGACTTCACGGTCAATGTCGGCGACCGCATTTTCTTCGACACGGACTCGACCTCGATCCGCGCCGATGCACAGCAGACGCTCGACCGTCAGGCCCAGTGGCTGCAGCGCTATTCGAAGTATCCGATCACGGTTGAAGGCCATGCCGACGAACGCGGCACGCGCGAATACAACCTCGCGCTCGGCGCACGCCGTGCGGCCTCCACCAAGGCCTATCTCGTATCGCGCGGCATTCCTGCCAACCGCATCAAGACCATTTCCTACGGCAAGGAACGTCCGGTCGCTACCTGCGACGATATTTCCTGCTGGTCGCAGAACCGCCGTGCCGTTACCGTCCTCGGCGGCGCTGGCATGTAATTCACGCGATCGTGCAACAAACGGTCGAGAATTGGGCGGTCTTCGGGCCGCCCTTTTGTTTTGTTCACACTTTGGCCGAACTCCGGTTGCCTTTTGCAAAGATCGGAGAAAAGCTTTAAGGGCAGTCACGAGTCCGCGGGCTCGGGGTCAGCAGGCTTGGGCACGGGCATAAGGGTCATGATCGCCTTGGCCAATGCCTGGCTCTTGAGTAGCAACAACACGGGAAACGGGAACCATATCGATGAAGAGACTTGTCGTGGCTGGGATGGTGGGCATGGCCGCAATCCTTGGCCCTCAAGCGAGCACCAGCGCATCAGCCTTTTCGCTGTTCAGTCACCAGCATGCTCAGCAGGTGCCGCCAAGCGATCTTCCGGTACAGCAGGTCCAGCAGAGCGGCAATGACATCGTCCAGGTACAGCAGCTGCAGGATCAAATCCGCCAGCTGAACGGCCGGATCGAGGACATGAGCTACCAGCTGCTGCAGATGCAGGAATCCATCCGCAAGGCGCAGGAAGACAACGAATTCCGATTCCAGGAGCTAGAAAAAAAAAGAAGTGACGCCGGCTCGCCGGGCCAGTCCAGCCCGTCGGTAGCCTCGCGCCAGCAGCCTTCTGCCGCATCTGGTAACGGTGCGGGCGGCGGCGACAGCGTCGGCCAGATCATCGGCGAAACCGCCGGCAGCCAGGCAAGCAGCCAAGGCTCCGGTGGCCGCTCTGCTGCGCCCGGCGAAATGACGCTCGGCTCGATCGAGATGGACAAAAGCGGCAATCCCGTCGGTGCCAATGTCAACGGCCAGGCCGGCGCCAATGCCAGCACGATGCCCGGCGCTGCCGGCGGCCAGGGCTCGGCGGGCACCAAGACTGCCTCGCTGGGCGGTGAGCAGGACCTTTATCAGGTCGCCTACAGCCATGTCCTCTCAGGCGATTACAAATCCGCCGAAGGCGAATTCCGCGATTTCATCAGCCGCTATCCGAAGAGCAGCAAGGCCGCCGACGCCAATTTCTGGCTGGGCGAAGCCCAGTATTCGCAGTCGCGCTACAAGGATTCGGCCGAGACTTTCCTCAAGGCCTACCAGACCTACGGCAAGACGCCCAAGGCGCCTGAAATGCTGCTGAAGCTCGGCATGTCGCTGGCCGCCCTCGACAACAAGGACACCGCTTGCGCTACGCTGCGCGAAGTCGGCAAGCGTTACCCCGACGCCTCCAAGGCGGTTCAGAACAAGGCGATCAGCGAACAGAAGCGCCTGGCCTGCTGATGCCGGCACGTGGCGCCCAAACGCCGCTGACGGAACCCCGTCCCGAGGGGCCAGCACATGACGCCATGCCCATGACCGACCCTGCCGCAGCTATCCATACATTCCTTGACCGCATTGCGGCCCGCCGTCTTGAGACCGCCGACAACAAGCCGCTGCGCCTGTTGGTCGCTATATCGGGCGGTAGCGATTCGACCGGACTGCTCCTCCTGCTGCACCGCACCCTGGCCTCATGCTCCGACACTCAAATCAGCCTGCAGGCCGCCACCATCGACCACGCCCTGCGACCGGGCTCAGCCGAAGAAGCGCAAGGCGTTGCTGATCTCTGCGCCCATCTCGGCATTGCTCATATGACCCGGCGCTGGGACGGTGACAAGCCAGCCACCGGCCTTGCCGCCCGCGCCCGTGCCGCCCGCTACCGGCTGCTGGCTGAGATTGCCGAGGAGACCGGCTGCACCGCCATCCTGACCGGCCACACCGCAGACGATCAGGCCGAAACCATTGCCATGCGAGCCGCTAGAGCGCGCCCCGATCCTGAGACCGGTTCGCATCAATCGGCTCCCGGTCTTTCCGGCATGGCGCAAAACGTCCTCTACGAGAATCGTGTCTGGATTTACCGACCGCTGCTCGCCAGCCGGCGCCAAGCCATCCGAGACTGTCTGCGGGCGCAAGGCCAGGACTGGATCGACGATCCCAGCAATGACAACCCTGCTTACGAACGCGCCCGTGTTCGCGCCGATCTGGCGCGGCGAAGCTCGGGAGACACATTGCCGCAGGCAGGGCGCATCGACCGCCTGGAACTGTCGCGGCAGGCCGCCGATCTGCTTAGCCGCCATGCCACCATGCCTGTGCCGGGCTTGTTTCATCTCGATACGGCTCTGTTCGAGGCAGAAGGCGCTGCCCTGCGGCACGGGTTGCACGCCCTGGTCGCCACGGTCGGCGGTCAGCCGCATGGGCCAGAAAGTGCTGCACTCGAGCGCCTGCTACAGCTCGGCCGCCAACCGCCGGGCGCCCGGCTGACCCTTGGCCGCTGCCTCGCCCATCGCCACCGCAGCGGCGTGTTTTTAGTCCGCGAAGCGCGCGCCCTGCCGCATCTCCTTATCAACCCAAGCGAAACGGCGATCTGGGACGGCCGCTGGCGGGTCACCAACACGGGCAAAGCTATTGCCGAGGTTTGTCCTGCGGCACCCGAACAGCCGCTTCAGACAGCAGAGACACTGCCTGCCTCGCTTGCGGTACTCGCCTTGATGTCGGAGCCGATGAAGGCGCCAAATCTGGAAGTAGAACCGGTCATTGCACCCTATCAGGGGTTTCTCCCGGGCTTTGATTTGCCGCTCGCCCAGGCTTTGGCGGATCTTTTCAGGGCGAGGCGCTTTTTATCGCCCTGTTTTTAAATCTTATTGACGGAAAACGAAGCAGAGACCGCGCTTTGCCTTGGCAAGGCGCTTCAGGAAACCTATGTTACTGGACGACGATACGGCGCCTTTACGCGCCGAACATTTTTTCCGGGGAGTTCGATGAACCCAAATTTCAGAAATCTCGCGCTGTGGGCCATCATAGCTTTGCTATTGATCGCGCTGTTCAGCATGTTCCAGACGTCACCGTCGCAAACAAGTTCCCGCGAGATTCCCTATTCGCAATTCCTGCGCGAAGTTGATTCCGGCCGTGTGCGTGACGTGACCGTCACCGGCAACCGCATTATCGGCAGCTATGGCGAAAACGGCGCCGCCTTCCAGACCTACGCACCTGTCGTTGACGACAACCTGCTCGACAAGCTGCAGACCAAGAACGTGATGATCGTCGCCCGCCCCGAAAGCGATGGTTCCTCCGGCTTCCTGAGCTATCTCGGCACGCTGTTGCCGATGTTGCTGATCCTTGGCGTCTGGCTGTTCTTCATGCGCCAGATGCAGGGCGGCTCGCGCGGCGCGATGGGCTTTGGCAAATCCAAAGCCAAGCTTCTGACCGAGGCGCATGGCCGCGTGACTTTCGAGGACGTCGCCGGCGTCGACGAAGCCAAGCAGGATTTGGAAGAAATCGTCGAATTCCTGCGCGATCCCCAGAAGTTCCAGCGTCTTGGCGGCAAGATCCCGCGCGGCGTGCTGCTGGTTGGCCCTCCCGGAACCGGTAAGACGCTGCTCGCCCGCTCCGTGGCTGGCGAAGCCAATGTGCCCTTCTTCACGATCTCAGGTTCTGACTTCGTAGAAATGTTCGTCGGTGTCGGCGCCAGCCGCGTCCGCGACATGTTCGAACAGGCCAAGAAGAACGCGCCATGCATCATCTTCATCGACGAAATCGACGCTGTCGGCCGCCATCGTGGTGCCGGTCTCGGCGGCGGTAACGATGAGCGCGAGCAGACGCTGAACCAGCTTCTGGTCGAGATGGACGGCTTTGAAGCCAATGAAGGCATCATCCTGATTGCCGCGACCAACCGTCCTGACGTGCTTGACCCGGCCCTGCTGCGTCCCGGCCGTTTCGACCGTCAGGTCGTGGTGCCGAACCCAGACATTATAGGCCGTGAGCGCATCCTCAAGGTGCATGCCCGAAACGTGCCGCTGGCACCGAATGTCGATCTGAAGGTTCTCGCCCGCGGCACCCCCGGTTTCTCCGGCGCCGACCTGATGAACCTCGTCAACGAAGCTGCCCTGATGGCCGCACGCCGCAACAAGCGCGTCGTCACCATGGCCGAATTCGAAGATGCCAAGGATAAGATCATGATGGGTGCCGAGCGCCGCTCGTCCGCCATGACCGAGGCCGAAAAGAAGCTGACCGCGTATCACGAAGCCGGCCATGCGATCACCGCCCTGAATGTGCCAGTGGCCGATCCGCTGCACAAGGCGACGATCATTCCGCGCGGTCGTGCATTGGGCATGGTCATGCAGTTGCCGGAAGGCGACCGCTATTCCATGAGCTACAAGTGGATGGTTTCGCGCCTCGTCATCATGATGGGCGGCCGCGTTGCTGAAGAAATCACCTTCGGCAAGGAAAACATCACCTCAGGCGCGTCTTCCGACATCGAGCAGGCTACCAAGCTTGCCCGTGCCATGGTCACCCAGTGGGGCTTTTCCGACATCCTCGGCCAGGTCGCCTATGGTGAAAACCAGCAGGAAGTGTTCCTCGGCCATTCCGTGTCGCAGAGCAAGAATGTGTCGGAGTCGACTGCCCAGAAGATCGACGTGGAAGTTCGTCGGCTGATCGATGAAGCCTATACCGAGGCGCGCCGTATCATCACCGAGCAGCACGACGCCTTCGTCACGCTGGCAGAAGGCCTGCTGGAATACGAAACCCTGTCGGGCGAAGAGATCAAGGCCTTGATCCGCGGCGAAAAGCCGGTGCGCGACAGCGGCGAAGATGGTCCCACCAGCCGTGGTTCCGCCGTGCCCTCCGCCGGCAAGAAGGATGCGCCCAAGGGCGGCGAGCCGGAAGGCGGATTGGAGCCGCAAGCTCATTAAGCCTTCAGATCTCGGTATGATCTTGAAAAACCGCCCGCGACAACGGGCGGTTTTTTTATGGTAACGGCTTATAATCAATGTTGATGGTAATTTAAGTGAATATAGCAGCGAAACATGCGATGAGCGGATGATCAGCAGCACGATCAATGGCATCGTCTGCCAGCCATATTGTAAACGTAGGCTCTGCCGTAAAAGGTGTGACGCGACGGTTGCGGGCGGATTGTGACAGGAAAGCGGGCCTGAGGGGTACGCACCGGGCATAGCTTGACGTGAATTCAGGAGACAGCATGACACGACGTTACTTCGGAACCGACGGCATTCGTGGCCAGTCCAACGTGTTTCCCATGACGCCGGATCTCGCCATGAAGGTCGGCATTGCCGTCGGCACGATCTTTCGCCGTGGCCATCACCGCCACCGCGTGGTGATAGGCAAAGATACGCGCTTGTCGGGCTATATGCTGGAAACCGCACTGGTCGCCGGCTTTACCGCCGCTGGCCTCGACGTCTTCCTGCTCGGCCCGATCCCGACGCCTGCTGTGGCCATGCTGACGCGCTCGCTGCGTGCCGATATTGGCGTCATGGTTTCTGCCTCGCACAATCCCTTCGCCGACAACGGCATCAAGCTGTTCGGGCCCGATGGCTACAAGCTCTCCGATGAGCTTGAAGGCGAGATCGAGGCGCTGCTCAACCAGGAAGCCCCGCTGCCGCTCGCCAAGGCCGAGGATATCGGCCGCGCCAAGCGCGTCGACGGCGACATCTACCGCTATATCGAATTCGTCAAGCGCACCCTGCCCCGCGATGTCACGCTGAGCGGATTGCGCATTGCCATCGACTGCGCCAATGGCGCCGCCTACAAGGTCGCGCCGCTGGCGCTGTGGGAGCTGGGCGCGGAAGTCGTCACCATCGGCAACGAGCCGAACGGCACCAATATCAACCTCGAATGCGGCTCAACCCATCCGGCGGCACTGCAAAAGAAGGTCCATGAAGTGCGCGCCGATATCGGCATCGCGCTCGACGGCGACGCCGACCGGGTCATCATCGTCGATGAGACCGGCGCTATCGTCGATGGCGACCAGCTGATGGCCGTCATTGCCGAGAGCTGGGCCAATGACCAGACCTTGAAGGGCGGCGGCATCGTTGCGACCGTCATGTCCAATCTCGGCCTGGAACGCTTCCTCGGCGACAAGGGCCTGACGCTTGCCCGCACCAAAGTCGGCGACCGGCACGTGGTCGAACACATGCGCCAGAACAATTACAATATCGGCGGCGAACAGTCCGGCCATATCGTGCTCTCGGATTTCGGCACGACCGGCGATGGCCTGGTGGCGGCCCTGCAGATCCTTGCCGCCGTCAAGCGCACCGGCAAGACCGTCAGCCAGATTTGCCATCGCTTTGACCCCGTGCCGCAATTGCTGCGCAATATCCGCATTTCAGGCGGCAAGCCGCTGGAAGACAGCTTCGTGCGCCAGGCGATTGCAGAGGCCGAGCACGAACTATCGCGCAACGGCCGCCTGGTTATCCGCCCCTCCGGCACCGAACCCCTGATCCGGGTGATGGCCGAAGGCGACGACCGCAGCCAGATCGAGCGTATCGTCAACGACCTTATCGGCGTCATCGCCAATAGCCGCAACGAAGCGGCTTGAAGCCCTCCCGGCTCCAACGGTAAATCGTTCCGCACAACAAAAAGCCCGGTCATGTCACCATGACCGGGCTTTTTACATTGGATTATCGAGAGTGGATCAAGCCGAAAGCTTGGCCATGACCTCTTCGGAGACTTCGAAATTCGAATAGACGTTCTGCACGTCGTCATCGTCTTCCAGGGTCTCGATCAGCTTCATCAGCGACTGGGCCTTTTCTTCATCGACCGGCACGGTGTTCTGCGGCTTCCAGACGGCCTTGACCGAATCGGCTTCGCCAAGTGCAGCTTCAAGCGCCTTCGACACTTCATTCATGTCTTCAAAGCCGCAGATGATCGTGTGGCCGTCTTCGTCGCTGACCACGTCTTCGGCGCCGGCTTCGATAGCGGCTTCCATGACAGCGTCGGCATCGCCGACGCTGGCCTTGTAGACGATTTCGCCGACCTTATCGAAGGAGAAGGACACCGAGCCGGTTTCACCGAGCGCGCCGCCCGACTTGGAAAAGGTCGAGCGAACGTTGGAAGCGGTGCGGTTGCGGTTATCGGTCAAAGCTTCGACGATGACGGCGACGCCGCCCGGGCCGTAGCCTTCGTAGCGGACTTCGTCATAGTTCTCGCCGTCGGCGCCCGAGGCCTTCTTGATGGCGCGCTCGATATTGTCCTTCGGCATGGACTGCGCCTTGGCGTTCTGGATGGCCAGGCGCAGGCGGGCATTCATGGTTGGGTCCGGCAGTCCACCCTTGGCCGCAACCGTGATTTCACGGGCGAGCTTGGAGAACATTTTCGATCGCACAGAGTCCTGCTTGCCCTTGCGATGCATGATATTCTTGAACTGTGAATGGCCTGCCATGGCACCCCTGCATCATCTGTTCTGCGGCAACCCGCGTGGTCGGTGGCGACACGGCGGATGCGCTCTAACGCTGTTCATCTTCTGCACGATCGTGAGCCGGCAACCGGCTGACGTATCGATGCACGCTCGAATTGGCGCCCTTATACGGCCCTGCCGCCCGCCATTCAAGAGGGGGCGATGGCAGGAAGAGCCGTTGCTGACCGGAACAATTAGCCTTTCCTGCCGTTGCTCCCCCGAAGCAGATTAGCAAGACGAAAGGAAGACCCATGGTCAATCTCACGGAAGCCCGCGAAGAACCCGCCCGTCAGCTTTGGGAGGAAATCGAAGCCATCCACGCCGGCATGCTTGGCCTTGAAGGCTCGACCATGCACATGCAGCCGATGGCGCCCTATGGCGACCCAAAGACCAATACCGTCTGGTTCTTCACCCGCACGGATTCCGAACTGGTCCAGCAGATCCGCCCCGGCAGCCGGGCGCATTTCTGCGTGGTCGGCAAGAACCACGACTATCATGCCTGCCTGTCTGGCGTGATCGATGTGCGCCGCGACCCAAACAAGATCGACGAATACTGGAGTTCGGTCGTCGAGGCCTGGTATCACAATGGCAAGAAAGACCCCGACCTGACCATGCTGGCTCTGCATATCGACGATGCAGAGGTTTGGGCCTCCACCGGCAATCCGCTGAAATTCGGCTGGGAAATCGCAAAGGCCAATATGAACAGCGACAAGATGCCCGACGTTGGTCAGCACCACCACCTGACTTTCGCCTGATCAAGCGCCATATACTGAGCTGCAAGAGCCGCTTCCCACCGAGAGTCTGTCAGGTTCAGATTGAACCAGAGAGGCTCTCGATTCTTTTGTTTCCGTTTGTCTTTTCGGGAAAACCGGGTTCCACTTTTCCCTGACAAACTCTAAGAGGCGGCTCTATTTTTGCCGTACGGTCTTCAACTTCTGGCCAAGACCTTTCAGCCAATTCAGGCTGCCGGTGAGGCTGAGGAAAACAGGAGCATTGTCGCGTGGTGCGACAGCTTCCATCGACACGCCAACCGACGAAATATGGCCGCTTTCGTTGAGATCGCGCACGATCAGGATGATATGGCCAAGCCTGACACGGTCGGCATAATCGGCGCGCCCACCCAGCCGCGCCTCCATATATTCGCCCAGCGTCTTCTGCCGGTCTGCCTCATTGAGCAGGCCGGGGCCATAGGCGGCATCGAGTTCGCCCGCCGGGCGCGAGGGGGAAATGGTGAAGGTGCCGAAAAACTCGCTGTCATCCTCATCGACAGGCGCCTTGCTGGCAAACAGCCTGTCGAGCAACCGGGAATAGCCGGGGGCGATGAACAGATAGACCTGATCGTTTTCCCTGAGCCGCCCAGCATATTGGTAGCGCATCGACTTGCCGTCGCGAATGACCAGCGAGGGCATGGCCCAGCGTGGAATGCGCGCGCCGCTCAAGACAGGGCTGCCGGCCACGACGCGGTAGGACAGAAGCTCGTGATGGGCCGCACCTGGCAAGTCGAGCTCTACCTTGTCGATAGCGCCGATGCGCGGCGGAATGATCAGGCCGAGCCGCTTGGCCATCGGCTTGATTGTCCAGCCCTGCAGCAATAGCGAGATCATCACGACGATGAAGGCGGTATTGAAATAGGTCTCCCCGCCTTTCAAATCGCCAAGGATCGGCAGGATGCCGAGCAGGATCGACACGGCACCGCGCAGACCCACCCAGGAAATGAAGCGCTTTTCTTGGGTGGTATAATCAAAGGGTATCAGGCAGAGCCAGACCGCGATCGGCCGGGCGACGAACACCAGGAACAGGCCGAGAAACACAGCCGGCAGCAGGATCTTGATGAAATGCGAGGGCGTGGCAAGCAGGCCGAGCACCAGGAACATGATGATCTGGGCAAGCCAGGTCATGCCCTCCTGAAAGCGCGAGATCGCAGCGCTGCCGGGGATCTTGCGATTGCCCGCATAGATGCCGGCCACATAGACCGCCAGAAAGCCGCTGCCGCCGATGGCGCCGGTGTAGGAGAACACCACCATGGACATGGCGAGCACGATGATCGGCAACAGACCGCGATCGATCGGGATCTTCTTGACGATCAGCACGATCAGCGCCCCGCCGATCAGCCCGAGCGCCAGTCCCATGCCCATCTGCTCGATAAACAGTTTCAGCACGCCCCAGTCGAGCCCGGTATGGTCCTTGCCGGTCGACAGCATCTGCACCAGCGCCAGCGTCAAAAAGATCGCCATCGGGTCGTTGGTGCCGGATTCCACTTCCAGCGAGGAGCGCACCTTGTCGCGGATATTGATGCCGCCGATGCGCAGCAGGAAGAACACCGCCGCCGCATCGGTAGACGCCACAATCGAGCCGAGCAACAGGCCCTCGAGCAGCGACAGATGCAGCACCCAACTCGCGAGCACCCCGAACAGACCGGCCGTCAAGAGCACGCCCAATGTCGCCATCGTAATCGACGGCCCGGCGGCCTGCTTGAAGGATTGCAGCGAGGTCGTATAGCCGGAATCAAACAGAATGACCGCCAGCGCCAGCGAACCGATCGTATAGGCCACCGAATGATTGTCGAAATGAATGCCGAGCCCATCGACCCCGGCCACCAGCCCGATAACGAGAAAGAGCAAGAGCAAAGGCGCGCCGAAGCGAAAGGCGATCAGGCTGGAAAAAGCCGCAAACAGGATGAGCGCCGTCAGCACCAGCGTGACGATATAAAAATGCTCCAACCCTTGGCCCCTTTCTTACCCGGTGACCCACCATCTCAGCCCACCACACAGTCCGGTGCCCAACCCGGCGCTCAAGACCGCATGATCTGACACTGTGGCTGACGAAGAGACGGCAGAATCGCCTTGAATTCCCTTGAGAATACTATTCCCAGACTGGGGCGAAATTACAAAACGAATTATGGCGATAAGGGGGAAAATGGGGGTGGGTGGGAGGAGTTTTTAGCGCGGAGTGCTCGGCAATCCTCATTATGTCATCGTTTGTCTGAGCAGGATCTAAGCACTCCGAGAGTAGGCTAACGGTTTAAGTGTTGGCACCGCATAAACCTTGAAAGCGGCGGTTTCGCGCCTCCAATATGGACGGGTCGGCTCTAGCTTTGCATTCTGCATAGCGGACATTCTGCTAATCTCATAAACGCCTAAAAGGGTGGTAGGAAGCAGCTCACTGCCTCCGGCGCGGTGGCCCTCTTTGCGGGGCTTGGTTTAGGTCAAGCTTCAGGGCGGGCGGGTTCAAAACAGATGATCCGATCACCGTCAGGCGTGCTCCAGTCGCTGCTGACGAATGATTCCGCAGCAGATCATATTCCTGGGCGAATACTGTCGAGCGCTGATTTGGCTTTCTCCTTTTGATATCCGGAAGGAAGCACGCCGATTCGCTGATGGGCATAGATTGAGAGCTTACGCAGCCGCTCATCGAGCAATGCCTTAAACGTGGCGTCCAAGTGATGACCTAGCACGTCATAGTTTTGCGCGATATGCGCAAGTGTTTCGAACGGATAGTACTGCGGGTCGTCCTGGCGCAAGATCTTGTCAGTAAGTTCTATTGCTTCCTTGATATCCCTGAATAATTCGGCTCCGACGCGGGCGTTTTTTTCCGCACGTAACATAAGAAACTTTGCGCGCCGGTCGTCGAGTTGGCGACGGTCGAAAGTCTTTCTGGTGCGCCGTTCGTATTCCTCGGCTTCACTATATCCCTGTTCGAGAAATTTTTCCGCGTCCATAAGGGCGCCGGCTGCACATTTCGCTATGTGCCATTGCAGCCAGAAAAGCGGCATTCGTCTGATTTGCGGTTCCTGCTTGTTATGTTCGAAGAACCGGTCGATTGAAGTTCTGTCGGTGACGACTTTGGAAAGTATGGAGAACCGCATCATCTGATTGAACATGCGCTGTTCGAAAGGGTCGCGATAGGTCGCCGCAAGGTTCTTCAACAAATAAACGATGGCATCAACGACTTCGTCATCCGCGAAAAGGTTTTGGAGGATGTTCTCAGCCCCAATCGAGGGTACTGTCTGGATAATCTCACCGTTCCGACGCACCAGGAGGAAAGCGTTATTTCCGGCCCTGGCATTCATACCGTCGATGATGGCGCCGTAGTCCATATGCATCGCATTGCTGAGGAAGGAGACTGGTGCATTCTCGCCGATATGGGCGACATAAAGCGCGACGATGATCGCTTCGCGTTCGGTGTGGCTAAGTGACAGCTTATTGAATTCTTCCCGATATCGGTTGGAAACGTAGTCTGACCGGAGCAGCCGCATCAAGAAATGCGGCAGGCTTGCTTGGCAGGTATTCTCGATGAAACGAAGCCGCGCATTGTGATCAAGCGTATGAAAATCTCGCCATCCAGCAATCTGATCGGCGAGGTCGCTCAAAACAAGCGCTTCGTCCCTGCTTAGACGGGCAAGGGGCATTTTTCGAAAACTGCCGAGGCCTTGTAGCGAAGCAAGGCCAGCAGTGCTGGCATCGACGGCCACGGCCCGACTGGTTAGGATCAGAACGCCATCCTGACGATCAAATTGACGCGCGATGCTCAAAAGCCGTTCTGTCGGCAGATCAAAACAGTTTTCTATAATTAATACGGCGTTCGGCGCGTAGTGAAGGATGTCAGCAACTTCGTTCAATACGTTCTCATAGGCTTGGCGCATCTGGTAGACCGGCCTTGTCCCTGACAAGCGATAGGCAAGATCAATTATGAGCAAGGACTTGCCATCACAGGGGTATCCGTCAAAGAGCATGATCCGGGTATGATCTGCGATGGCGTCCAGAGTTTCTTGTATAGCGCTGCGCCGTATGTGGTACTCGGACACATCGTTGGATGCATCCCGCGCGAGTTGCGAGGGTTCAACCTTGCCGTAGAGAAACAGGTTTTCGATCTGCTCTTGCGTTGGAACAGTTGCTGAGGGATTCGCAGGCGTGTACTTCGCAAAACTGGCAAGGCGTGGCTCTTTCGGTGCGTCCTCGGCCAGAAGGTTTCTTATTGTGGTGGCAAGCCCGGCCCGACCCGTGAAGAACGGTGTGCCGAGCCGCTTTTGAGCGGCTGTGACATCGGGGTCAGCTTGGGCGGTAGGACGATTGATGAAGAAGGCCTTTTCGCGCAAGCCTGTCAGGTCGTTGATCGCCTGGTTAATGTGGAAATCACCGGCATTGAACCCGACGAAGACCACGATCTGAGCCTGATCGATGTCGCGCCGAAAGCGGTCGAGCCACTTCTTTACATGGGTGAGCTTTGAGTAGCTTTCGGTGCCGAGCACGCAACTTTCACGAATGTTGTGAATGTTCCATTTCTGGACATAGCCGTGCAGATGGATAATTGGAAGATTTTGCGCAGGGATGCTGGGATCGTCGGTGTTGTTGAGGGGCTCCGCCTGTTTGTGCGCGGCCTGAGCCGCATTCTCGAGCGCGTTATCGTAATTTGTCGTGTAGACCGCCTGCCAAGGGTAGCGTAACAGATCAGCCATATCAGAGGTTATGTTGGAAACGGTGAACCGCTCTTTAAGGAGTGTCATCATGCCGTTGTCGGCAATCTTGTTCCATAATTCATCGGCGGCGTTTTGCAGATTCCTGTATGGCGGATTCTGGTGGAGTTCGGCATTGAAGAGATCTAGCAGTTGTGCGCCCGTGCCGAGCGTTTCATCTGGCTTGAAATTCAGACAATCCGCGGAAAATCCGGCACCGCAGAATAGGATACCACCGCCGCTGCGAGCTAGGTTGAAACGCCTTTGAAACTCATCCATTGAGTTGCTCGCCATAGGTTTAAACTCCGAAGCTAAAATTAATTTCCAGCGAACCGTGACAGCTTTTTGACCACGTTTCTAGGTTGTACTATCTTCTAAACATGTCTAGTGGCTTTCGTCGACGCTCCATTCAAGCTACTTCGGCAAGTATCGATAACGAATCCTGTAGCCATAAGATGCAAAAATGAGAGCCCTGTCGAAAGACGACTCTGGGGAGAAGCGTCGCGGCATGCCTACAGGTCAATGTCCGTTATGTTCGACTATACCTCTAAACGCCGCCATTATCCTCACGGCTCCAAATCCGTCACTATCCCGAGCATTCCGTTCTCCTTCATCGGAAAAGACCTTTTGCCAGTCCCCTCACCCACCCTCCCCCCGCAAAAACGCCCGCACCCTCTCCAGCGCCTCAGCGGGCTCCGATCCCCGATAAAACTACTCCTGATAATCTCCTCCATCCTCTCGCGCACCTCCGCCCTGTCCAGCACGGACCGGTCCGGCAGCAGCCGTTGCCGGGCCTCTTCCAGCCGGAAGTGCAGGTCGCTGCCGGCGTCGAGGATGTCGGGCTCTATCGGGTCAGCCGCATCAACGGACGGTGGCAATAGGAAGGCATAGGGGGCGACACGGCAAAGCCTTTGCGCCGGCATAACGCCAATAAAAAAGCGGACCGGTTTCCCGATCCGCTTTCGTCATTTCATTCAGGCAGACAAACTACTTAGATCAGCTTGCCCATGGCGACGGCAGTGTCGGCCATGCGGTTGGAGAAGCCCCATTCGTTGTCGTACCAGGACAGGATGCGCACGAGCTTGCCGCCGTCCATGACCTTGGTCTGGTCGCCGGAGAAGGTCGAGGAATGGCTGTCGTGGTTGAAGTCGATGGAAACCAGCGGCTCTTCGGTATAGCCTAGAATGCCCTTCAACTCGCCTTCAGCGGCAGCCTTGATGGCAGCGTTGATTTCTTCCTTGGTCACGGCGCGCGACGGGATGAACTTCAGGTCGACGACCGAGACGTTCGGCGTCGGGACGCGGATGGCCGAACCGTCGAGCTTGCCCTTCAGTTCCGGCAGAACCAGGCCGACGGCCTTGGCAGCGCCGGTCGAGGTCGGGATCATCGAGAGAGCAGCGGCGCGGGCGCGGTGCAGGTCCTTGTGCATCGTGTCCAGCGTCGGCTGGTCGCCGGTATAGGAGTGTATCGTCGTCATGTAGCCGCTCTCGATGCCGACGAGCTTCTGCAGGATGTAAGCGACCGGTGCCAGGCAGTTGGTGGTGCAGGACGCGTTGGAAACGACGAGGTCGTCCTTGGTCAGCGTGTTATGGTTGACGCCGAAGACGATGGTCTTGTCAGCGCCGTCAGCCGGAGCCGAAACCAGAACGCGCTTGGAACCGTTGGCGAGATGCAGCGAGGCCTTGTCCTTGGCGGTGAAAATGCCGGTGCATTCCATGGCGATATCGACATTGGCCCAAGGCAGATCCTTGGGGTCGCGCACGGCGGTCACCTTGATCGGCGCGCGGCCGTCGATGATGATGCTGTCGCCTTCAACCTTGACGGTCGAGGGGAAGCGGCCATGGACGCTGTCATAACGCAGCAGGTGGGCATTGGTCTCGACCGGGCCCAGATCGTTGATGGCCACGACCTCGATATCGGTCCGGCCGGATTCGATGATGCCGCGCAGCACGTTGCGGCCGATGCGGCCAAAGCCGTTGATGGCAACTTTCACAGTCATTGCATAACTCCCGCTTCTCGGATGGCTCCGGGCAGCTGGGTGGCTCCCGGAACGTTGGTTGTCTGCAGCCGAGACGGTACGAGGCGGGGCGCCTGCGTGCCGGACAGCTCCAGCGATCTGGTCTCAGACGAAAGGCAGGTCGCTTAAGACCTGCCCACGTCTGTATTCGGCCCGTTTTGATCAGGCCAGCTTGGCTTCTGCCGCCTCGACAATCGCTTCGACGGTGATGCCGAAATGCTTGTACAGCTCCTTGTAGGGGCCGGAAGCGCCGAAAGACTTCATGCCGATAAAGGTGCCGTGCGAGCCGATGATCTCATCCCAGCCCTGGCGGATCGCCGCTTCGACGCCGATCTTGACCGGGGCCGTGCCGATAACGGCCTGGCGATACTCTTCCGGCTGTTCGAAGAACAGTTCGAAACAGGGGACGGACACGACGCGGGCGGCAATGCCCTTGGCGGCGAGAGCCTCGCGGGCCTTGATGGCCAGCTCGACTTCCGAACCGGTGGCGAAGATCGACACCTGCGCATTGTCGGCGCCGAGCAGCTCGTAACCGCCCTTGGCCGACAGGTTTTCAGCCGAGTATTCGGTACGTGCCGCAATCAGGTTCTGACGGGTCAGCGCGATGCCCGACGGACGGTCCGTGTGGGTCAGCGCGATCTGCCAGCATTCCGCCACCTCGGTGGCGTCGCATGGGCGGAACATCATCAGGTTCGGGATGGCGCGCAGCGCCGCCATCTGCTCGACCGGCTGGTGGGTCGGGCCGTCTTCGCCAAGACCGATGGAATCATGGGTCAGGACGTGGATGACGCGAATGCCCATCAGCGAGGCGAGACGGATCGGCGGACGGCAATAATCCGAGAAGATCAGGAAGCCGCCGGAGTAAGGAATGAGGCCGCCATGCAGCGCGATGCCGTTCATCGCAGCCGCCATGCCATGCTCGCGAATGCCCCAGTGCACGTAGCGACCGGAGAAATCGGTCGGCGTGATCGAGGCGGTCTGGCTGGTCTTGGTGTTGTTCGAGCCGGTCAAGTCGGCGGAACCGCCAAGCGTTTCCGGAACAATGCCGTTGATCACCTCAAGCGCATCCTCGGAGGATTTGCGGGTGGCGAGCACGGGCTTAGTCTCGGCCAGCTTCTTCTTGTAGGCGTCGATGGCAGCGTTGAAGCCTTCCGGCAGCTTGCCGGCGAAGCGACGGGTAAACTCGGCCTTGTGGGCAGAGCCTTCCACCAGTTTTTCGTATTCGGCGCGCATAGAGGCGCCACGGGCACCGGCTTCACGCCAGGCGTCCAGCACGTCGGCCGGCACGTGGAAGGGCTCGTCGGCCCAGCCGAGCGCCTTGCGGGTCGCGGCGATTTCATCGGCACCGAGCGGCGAGCCGTGCACCTTGTGGGTGCCGGCCTTGTTGGGCGAACCGAAGCCGATCACCGTCTTGCAGGCAATCATCGTCGGCTTTTCCGACAGCTGCGCGGCGCTGAGGGCTGCGGCAATTGCTTCGGGATCGTGACCGTCGACAGCCATGGTGTTCCAGCCGGAGGCGCGGAAGCGGCCGTGCTGGTCGGTGCTGTCAGCCAGCGAAATCGCGCCGTCGATGGAAATGCCGTTATCGTCCCAAAGCACGATCAGCTTGTTGAGCTTGAGATGGCCGGCCAGCGAAATCGCTTCCTGGCTGATGCCTTCCATCAGGCAGCCGTCGCCGGCAATCGCGTAAGTGTGATGATGCATCAGATCGCTGCCGAACTCGACGGCGAGCTTCTTTTCGGCAATCGCCATGCCCACGGCATTGGCAATGCCCTGGCCAAGCGGGCCGGTCGTCGTTTCGATGCCGGCGAGGTGACCATATTCCGGATGGCCGGCGGTCTTGGAATCGATCTGACGGAAGTTCTTGATGTCTTCGATGGAAATGTCTTCGTAGCCCGTAAGATAAAGCAGCGAATACAAAAGCATGGAGCCGTGGCCGGCCGACAGCACAAAGCGGTCGCGGTTGGCCCATCTTGGTGCCTTCGGGTCGAAATTCAGGAACTGTGTAAACAGCACCGTCGCCACGTCGGCCATGCCCATTGGCATGCCGGGATGGCCCGAATTGGCCTTTTCGACAGCATCCATGGACAAAAAGCGGATCGCGTTGGCCATCCGGTTATGTTTTTCGGGAGAAATCATGACTATTCCGCCTGTTCCGGGTCTCGATGGACGATCGCCGTTCGGGCGAACGTCAGGAAGTGGGAGATCCTTAACATCTAGGGCTGGCAAGTCAATAAAGTGAGGGCGGGTGATTGTCACGAAGGCATTATTTCAGATTTTGCCTTAATATTGATCATTGTCTCCTGTTGATGCCCCGGGCGAGCGGCCCCGGCAGCGCCGTCCACAAGCATGATGAGCCCAAACCCGCTGCAAACGCGGGGGTTTGTTGACGCAGGCTTATCTCAATGACTAATGTCGCGTGAGAACTACGGGAGCCAAAGGGTCGATTCGGCTTGCCTTTTGGAGTTTGCCGGAGAAAAATGCCGGTGAAAATGATTGTCGGTTTCTCGTCGATCGACGAGCCAAACCGGAGAATGGGCGAGAGGCAGATGGCGACGGATAGAGCGGAAGCCGTGCTCGGCGCATTGAGACAGGCGATTTCCGGGCTGGAAAATGCCGTTGAAATGCGGCTGGAACTGCAACGGTCCAGCGCCGAAGTGGAGCAGGAAGTCCGGCGCGTTCACGTTGATCGCGCAAGGCTGGCCCAGGAGCTGGATCAGTCTCAGTTTCGGGCGAACAGGCTCGAAGAAGTCAATAGAGAAGTCTCGCGCCGCCTGGTAACGGCAATGGAAACCATCAGGGCCGTGCTGGACCGATAAGGTCCGCGTGGGTTCGATCAGGGGTCAAGCGACAGACATGGCACAAGTCACGGTCACCATCGATGGAAAAGCCTATCGCATGGCCTGCGAAGAGGGGCAGGAGCCGCATCTGATCGATCTGGCGTCCCAGTTCGACCGCTATGTCAGCCACCTCAAGGGCCAATTCGGCGAGATCGGCGACTTGAGGGTCACGGTCATGGCCGGCATCATGGTCATGGACGAGCTGTCCGAGTTGAAGCGCAGGATGACCGCCCTCGAGTCGGCATCGGCCGGCGCCACGGGTCGCGAGGACGACATTCTTGCCGCCATCATGGAGCTGACGGACCGCCTGAACGGCCTGACCCGCCGGCTCACCGAAAGACCGCAAACAGAGGCTGCTCAGCCAGCCCAAGGCCCTGGCGGCGCAGGCCAGCCGCATTGACCGGCTGCCTGCAGAAATAAACCTTCGCCAAGACCTTATCGCCACTGGTACAAGCCAGCGAATACGCCTATATCTGTCTTGCGGTCTGCGCCTCTCGACAGGAAACACAATCCCTGGGGCCATACCCGATCTTGAGGGAGCTGTCCCTGTCCGGACCCGTGGGTTCGGTCATACGGCGCCCACCTACTTTGTAGGCTCCCAGGATCGAAAATCTCCATCGGTTGCGTGGATCGCACTTATTCATTGTTTTGATAAATGGCATGTTTCTCTTGCCGACTGGCGGGCCTTGCAGCACCGTGCGTTTGATAAAACGCACTTAGGAATGCTGCAAAACTAAATCGGCCGCACAATGCCCGGGGCGACAGTTAAGAGAACGCCGATGTATCTACCTTCCCATTTCCGCCAGACCGACACCGAAGCCCTGTTCGGCTTCATCCAGCGCAATCCGCTCGCCTTGCTGGTGACGGCAGGAAGCGGTGGTTTGGTCGCCAATCCCCTGCCCTTCTTTGTCAGCCGCGCCCGTGATGGCGAGGACAAGGATCGGCTGATCGCGCATATGGCGCGGGCCAATCCGCAATGGCAGGCCATTGAGGCCGGCGATGAAGTTCTGATTAGCTTCATGGGCGCAGATCATTACGTCTCGCCGAACTGGTATCCAAGCAAGCAGGAGAGCGGCAAAGTGGTGCCGACCTGGAATTACCAGATCGTTCAGGTCAGGGGCACGACAACGGTCCATCACGATGCCGCCTGGCTGCTCGACCAGGTTAACCGCCTGACGGACCAGCAGGAAGCCAAGGGCGAGCACCCCTGGGCTGTCAATGACGCGCCGGAGCCCTTCGTTACCGCCCGGATGCGCGGCATCGTCGGGCTGGAACTTGCGATCACCGCCATCGAAGGCAAACTCAAGGCCAGCCAGAACCGCACAGAGGCCGACCGCAAGGGCGTGATCGACGGGTTGGAGTCTGAGGGAAAGCCGCAAGCCGAGGCGATGGCTGATGTGATGCGGTCGCTGGGGTAAGCCGCAAGCTCAGAATGCCAGCATCATGGCGACGCGCCATCGTGGGTCGAGACCTTTGTCCGCTTCGCTGGCCAGAATGGCCTTCAGCCTTGGTGAACAAGCCGCCGCGTCCAGAGGCCGAAAGCCGAGCTTCTGATAGAAAGGCGCGTTGAATGGCGCGAAGCGATCTGTCGTCAGGGTCGCGCCGTTGAGATCCCGTTCCCGAGCGGTCGCGAGCATCTTCCCAATCAGACACCTGCCGATGCCCTGCCGCTGCCACAACGGATGGACGTCCATTTCCCCGATATGCAGCCAGCCCTCAGCCTCGTATCCGCCAGTATAGCCGAACAGCCCGCCACTATCTTCTCCCGCCACAAACAGGAAACCGGAATCGAGATAGATCTGCAATTCATCATCGCTGCTAGCAGCCGCCTCGCCCGTCACGGCCTGGGCAGCCCGTAGTGTTTCGAAGGATGCGAGTTCAATGCCCCGCAGGGCCTCGAAATCGTGCCGAACACCGGCTCTGATTACATGCGGCATCGTCTTGTCTCACCCACAAAGGAAGGATCGGCCTTGCACTTTCTAAAAACCAGAACGGCCGGGAGCAAGTCCCGGCCGTTTCGTTATAAAGCGCAGACGTGGTCCGGCCTCAGAACTCTTCCCAATTGCCGTCAACTTTTGCGTTGGAGGCCGCAGCGGCACCGCCGCCGAAGGCTCCAGCCAGTTTGCCCATCATCGAGCGGGCCGGCGAAGCGACAGGACGAGATGTCGCGGAACCGGCTTTTGCCGGCACCGGACGGTTGCGGGAAGCAGCGGCGGACGGCTGCTGGGCAGCAGGTTGGTAGGTCGCCTTTGGAGCCATGCGGTGCTGTGGCGCGACTTCACCCGGCACCTTGAACTGGCCGACCAGGCCAACCAGCGTCGTGGCGCTTTCGGCAAGCCGGTGGGTGACAGCCGTGGTTTCCTCAACCATGGCGGCGTTCTTCTGGGTGAACGTGTCCATGTGGTTAACCGCAGTGTTGATCTCGGCCAAGCCGGTGCTCTGCTCACGCGAAGACGTGGCGATCTCTCCGATCAACCCGTTGATCTGCGAGACCTGGCCGGAAATGGCGCTCAGCGCATCGCCGGTTTCGCGCACCAGCTTGACGCCGCCGGCCACTTCCGTGCCCGACTTGGTGATCAGCCCCTTGATGTCCTTGGCGGCATTGGCAGAGCGCTGGGCAAGCTCACGCACTTCCTGGGCAACGACGGCAAAGCCCTTGCCGGCCTCGCCGGCGCGGGCCGCTTCAACACCGGCATTCAGCGCCAGAAGGTTGGTCTGGAAGGCGATCTCATCGATCACATTGATGATCTTGGAAATTTCGCTCGACGCCTGCTCGATGCGGCTCATGGCTTCCACCGCATCGGACACCACCTTGGAAGAGCCCTCAGTGTTGACCTGGGCATTGGCGGCAAGGGTCGCTGCCTGCTGGGCGCGGTCGGCAGCGCTGCGGACCGTCCCGGTGATCTGCTCCAGCGCGGCCGAGGTTTCCTCCAGCGAAGCGGCCTGCTGTTCGGTGCGGTTGGCCATTTCGCTGGCGGCGCTGCGCATCTCGCTGCCGCTCGCTTCAACTGCCATCGCCTCATTGCGCAGTTTGGCGAAGGCAATGCCGAGCGTGCTGACGGCATTGTTGAAGTCGGTGCGCAGGCCTTCCAGCTCGGGCAGGAAGGGCTCCTCGATCCGGCTCGTCAGGTCGCCGGCGCTGAGCCGGTTGATCGCAATAGCCAGCGCATCGGCATTGCGCCGACGGGCAACGGCATGCGCATCCTTCTCTGCCTCATGCGCGGCCCGCTGTTCTTCATTGCGAACCCGCTCTGCATTGGCCTCGCGCTCCAGCTCAATTTTAAGCAGCGCTTCCTTGCGGAACACGTCGAGCGCCTGGGCCATCGCCCCAATCTCGTTTTTCAGGTCCTGATGCGGCACGACCACATCCGTGCGGCCTTCCGCCAGGCTCGACGCGGCAGCGGTCAGCTGCGGGATCGGACGCATGATCGCCCGGGTCAGAATCACAACCAGGACCAAGGCGATTGCCAGCGCTATCCCGGCGGTCATGGCCACGGTCCAGGCCATCTCGTCGCTCATGCTGGCAATTTCGGCAACGCGCACGCCGGCATAGAGAATGCCGATAACAGCGCCTGAAGCGTTCACGATCGGCTTGTAGATCGTATAGTAATCCGTGCCCAGCACAGCGGCTTGGCCGCGATAGGTATCGCCCTTGACCACGGCCTTGTAAGCCAGGCCGGTCGCATCGAGCGGCGTGCCGACGGCGCGCTGGCCATCAGGCTTGACGATATTGGTGGTGCGGCGCACGTAGCCCTTGCTGGCGTCATCAAGCGTAAACAGCGTCGCCGTCTGGCCGGTGGCGCGGCCCACCTGATCGATCATGTGGTGATCGGCAAACTGCACCGGCAGGGTGTCAGCCGAAATCCGCTCGACATTGCCGTCACTGCCCCAGTCGACTTTAACGCCCGGCACGTCGCGTTGAAGCAAGATCGCGGCAACCCGCAACCCGGCATTCTGCCCATCGATCGCCTGCTTCGCGATACGCGCGTGCACCGACTGGGAAATCTGCCAGGCAACAGCACTCAGACAGACGACAAGAACCAAGGTCGTCACCGCAGTAATCGTTCCGACAAGCCCGAAACGGGAAAGAAATTTCATAACCAAACCCTCGAAAATCCAGAAGTCCCCCAGGGCAGGCTATTTGATGAATGTTAAAGCAATCTTGTCGCAGATTGACAAACAGCCGCGATCGCCCGATCCACCTGACGGTAGCGGGTCGATGACAGCGGCGGGGTTTGACGGCACAACCGTCGACTAAGGCACAACCCCATGAATTTTAGGGAATTTCTTCCAAGCTTCAACCTAGGCGCCTTCATGGCGGCAGCAAGGCGGGCCGCGGCGGCCTTGCAAAGCAATTGCTGGACATGGTTAAACAACCACTAACCGATGCATCGACAACTGAACCGGATCGCGCCAAGGCAGCGCTGGTCGGACCTGACGTGTTAAACAACGAGAAAGACGAGACCCTGTCCAATCTCAAAAGCCAGTTGCGCCAGGACAGTCTGGCGCGCCGCGACGCGCTTTCCCCTGCCCTTCGCCAGGAACTGTCGCTGGCCATAGCGCGGCACGGCAGTGAGCGACTGCCAGAAATAGCTTCGCTAGCCGGCATGATGGTCTCCGGATTCCTGCCGATCCGCTCGGAAGTGGACCTTCGCCCGCTGATGGCGCAATTGCGTCATGCACAAGCAAGGCTCTGCCTACCCGTCGTGCTCGACCGCCAGACCATCTGCTTTCGCGAATGGCGCGCTGACGTGGCCCTCACCGATACCGGTTTCGGCACCAGCGGCCCGGGCCCGGATGCCCCTGTGGTCGACCCCGATCTGCTGCTGATGCCGCTCGCCGCCTTCGACCGCAACGGCAACCGGATCGGCTACGGCGCGGGCCATTACGACCGGGCGATTTCCCGCCTGCGCGACAAAGGCCGCATTCCTGTTCTGATCGGCATTGCATTTTCCTGCCAGGAAGTGGCAGAAGTGCCCTTTGAACCTCACGACGTTCCCCTGCAGGCCATTCTGACCGAACATGGGTTGAGAACTGTCGACATCTGACTGGATATAGGGAATGCGGCTGCTTTTTCTGGGCGACATGGTTGGCAAGACGGGCCGTACGGCGGTCTGGGAGAAATTGCCGGGCCTGATCTCCGACCTGAAACTGGATTTCGTGATCGTCAACGGCGAAAACGCCGCTGGTGGCTTCGGGATCACCGAAGACATCTTTCTGGAAACGATCAATGCCGGCGCCGACGTCGTCACCACAGGCAACCATGTCTGGGACCAGAAGGAGGCGATCACCTTTTCCGGCCGTCACGACCAGTTCCTGCGCCCCGCCAATTATCCCGCCGGCACGCCCGGCAAGGGCTCCGGTCTTTATTATGCGCGCAATGGCGCGCGCGTGCTGGTTGCCAATATCATGGGCCGGGTCTTCATGCATCCCGAGCTGGACGACCCCTTCAAGTCGGCTGAAACCATCCTCGCCGCCTGCCCGCTGAAGGAACAGGCCGACGCCATCATCTTCGATTTTCACGCCGAGGCCACCAGCGAGAAGCAATGCTTCGGCCATTTCGTCGATGGCCGCGCCAGCTTCGTGGTCGGCACCCATACCCATGTCCCGACTGCCGATCACCAGATCCTCAACGGTGGCACAGCTTATATGTCCGATGCCGGCATGTGCGGCGATTACGATTCCTCGCTCGGCATGGAAAAGGAAGAGCCGCTCAACCGGTTCATCTCGAAAATGCCGAAGGGCCGGTTTGAAGCTGCCCATGGCCCGGCAACCATCTGCGGCGTCGGCGTCGAGATTTCCGACAGCACCGGCTTGGCCGAAAAGATCGCGCCCTTGCGCATCGGGCCACGGCTTGCCGAGACCATCCCCGATTTCTGGGCGTGAACCTAAGACCGCACTGTAGAGTCCACGACGCAAGCGTTTATACTTGTGGCCTTCCCCCTCTGCCTTGCCAGGCATCTCCCCCTCAAGGAGGGAGATCGGATGGAGTGGCCCCGCGCTCCTCCTGAACGGATCTGCGGGAGATGATGTGGATTGGAAGCCCAATCCTTGTCGATCTCCCCCCTTGAGGGGGAGATGTCCGGTAGGACAGAGGGGGGTAAACCACGGACGAAAAGTTGTGGACCCCACTTGGTAAGGCAACCTCTATAGTCTCAGCTTGTTCAGGAATTGCCATTTTCGAGCTGTCAGCGGCAGTTCTTGGGCAGGCTGAAAGTCTTGCCTCTTGGCCGAACCGGTGTAAGGTCCGGCGCAGCGTACCGTCTCGACATTCAACACGGGAATTTCACTATGCCTGCTTTCAAGACACTCGACGATCTCCACGATATCGCCGGCAAGCGCGTGCTGTTGCGCGTCGACCTGAACGTGCCGGTTTCCGGTGGCAAGGTCACCGACGCAACCCGCATCGAGCGCGTCGCGCCGACCATCAAGGAACTGTCCGCCAAGGGCGCCAAGGTGATCCTGCTGGCCCATTTCGGCCGTCCGAAGGGCGAGCCGGTTGCCGATATGTCGCTGTCGCAGATCATTTCCGCCGTGGAAGAAGTGCTTGACCAGGCCGTGGCCTTCGCCGATGACTGCATCGGTGAGTCCGCCGCCAACGCCGTCGCCGCGCTTAACAACGGTGATGTCCTGCTGCTCGAAAACACCCGCTTCCACAAGGGCGAGGAAAAGAACGACGCCAATTTCACGGCGGAACTCGCCAAGAACGGCGACATCTATGTCAATGACGCTTTCTCGGCCGCGCACCGCGCCCATGCCTCGACGGAGGGCCTTGCCCATCTGCTGCCCGCCTATGCCGGCCGCACCATGCAGGCGGAGCTCGAAGCGCTCGAGAAGGGCCTGGGACAGCCGACCCATCCGGTCGTTGCCATCGTCGGCGGCGCCAAGGTCTCGTCCAAGATCGACCTGTTGATGAACCTGGTGAAGAAGGTCGACGCGCTCGTTATCGGCGGCGGCATGGCCAATACATTCATCGCCGCCCAGGGCATCGATGTCGGCAAGTCGCTTTGCGAGCATGATCTCGCCGCGACCGCCAAGCAGATCATGATCGAAGCTGAAACCGCCGGCTGCACCATCGTGCTCCCGGTCGACGGCGTCGTCGCCCGCGAATTCAAGGCCAATGCCGCCAATGAAACCGTCAGCGTCTCGGCCATTCCCGCCGACGCGATGATGCTGGATGTCGGCCCGCAGTCGGTGGCACTCGTCAACGACTGGATCAGCAAGGCCGCCACCCTGGTCTGGAACGGCCCGCTCGGCGCCTTTGAAATCACGCCCTTCGACACCGCAACCGTTTCAGCCGCCAAGCATGCCGCCGAACGCACCAAGGCCGGCAAGCTGGTCTCTGTTGCCGGCGGCGGCGATACCGTCTCGGCGCTCAACCATGCTGGCGTTGCCGACGACTTCTCCTATGTCTCGACCGCGGGTGGCGCCTTCCTGGAATGGATGGAAGGCAAAGAGCTGCCGGGCGTTGCCGTACTGCAGTCGGCTTAACCATACCAAAAAAATTCGGGTGCGGCCGGAACAAAGGCCGCACCTGAAATTTGTTTAAAAAATTTTGAATTTTAAAACGATTGAAACGATTTCAATCGTTTCAATGACTTAAGCACCCATTTTCCTTGCCAAAAACATCTGTTACGCGATTACCCCAGTGGTAACGTTTTTGGGAGCATGGATTATGAGTGAGAGACTTGAAGACATCGCCGTTAAGATGATGGCTGATGGCAAGGGCCTTTTGGCAGCGGACGAATCCACGTCCACCATCAAGAAACGTTTCGACACGATCGGGCTTGAATCCACCGAGACCAGCCGGCGCGACTACCGCGAAATGCTGTTCCGGTCCGATGAGGCGATGAAGAAATACATCTCCGGCGTCATTCTCTATGAAGAAACCCTCTATCAAAAGGCCGCCGACGGCACGCCTTTCGTCGACATCATCAAGGCTGCCGGTTCCATTCCCGGTATCAAGGTCGACATCGGCGCCAAGCCCATGGCTGGCTTTCCCGGCGAAACCCTGACGGAAGGCCTCGACGGCCTGCGCGAGCGCCTCGCCAACTACTACAAGGCCGGTGCTCGTTTCGCCAAGTGGCGCGGCGTCATCGCCATTGCCGACGGCCTGCCTACCTGGGGTTCGATCAAGGCCAATAGCCAGGCGCTCGCCAGCTACGCCGCTCTCTGCCAGGAAGCCGGCATTGTACCGATCGTCGAGCCTGAAGTGCTGATGGACGGCGCACCGGGTACCCACGACATTGCCAAATGCGCAGAAGTCACCGAATGGGTGCTGCGCACCGTGTTCCAGGATCTCTATGACGCCCGCGTCAAGCTGGAAGGCATGATCCTGAAGCCGAACATGATCATCGACGGCAAGAATGCCCGTAAGGCTTCCGTGGACGAAGTTGCTGCCGCAACCGTCAAGGTGCTGAAGGCGACCGTTCCCGCGTCCGTTCCCGGCATCGCCTTCCTGTCCGGCGGCCAGAGCACCGAAGAAGCAACCGCCCATCTCTCGGCCATGAATGCCGGCTACGACCTGCCTTGGGCACTGACCTATTCGTATGGTCGCGCCCTGCAGGACAGCGCCCTGAAGGCCTGGGGCGGCCGCAGCGAAAACGTCGCCGCTGGTCAGCGCGCCTTCACCCACCGCGCCCGCATGAACAGCCTTGCCGCAACCGGCACCTGGAAGCAGGATCTGGAAAAGGCCGCTTAAGCAACCCTTCAAGATTTGATTGATCTGAAGCCTCGCCCTCACCGGCGGGGCTTTTGCTTTTGCGACAGCGCAGACTTGAAACCGATACAGCGAGGCTGATAACGGTCGCAACATGATGAGAGCGTGTCAGCAAAACGCCGGGACGCTTTATGGAGGAGAACGGCAGCATGCAGCCAGGCAGCACGAACGCGTGGAAACGCCTGTTCTCATCCCTCACCCCGCATGTGACATCGATCAGCTATGCCGAACAGGCCCGGTCGGCGGTTGGAGCGCTGCTCGGTATTTTTTTGACCGGGCTCATCAGCGCCTTTGCGCTCGGACCATCCTCAAGCCTGCCAGTGCTTGTCGCGCCGATGGGCGCCTCGGCCGTGCTGTTGTTTGCCGTGCCGGCAAGCCCGCTGGCACAGCCCTGGTCGATCATCGGCGGCAATCTCTGTGCGGCGTTGATCGGCGTGACCATTGCCAAACTGATACCTGATCCGTTCGTTGCCAGCGCACTGGCCATCAGCGGTGCGATCGCAGCGATGATCGCCCTGCGCTGCCTGCATCCGCCGAGCGGCGCCATCGCGCTGACGGCGGTGCTGGGTGGCCCCGCCATTCATGGACTTGGCTACGGTTTCGTGCTTTGGCCGGTGCTGGGCAACTCGCTGATCCTGCTGTTGAGCGCGCTCGCCTATAACAGGCTGGTCGGACGCCGCTATCCGCATCGCGCCCGGCCGACTTTGCCGCCGGAGCCGCCCGGCTTTGCCGACCGCGCCGCCTTTCAGCGCCAAGACCTCGAAGACGTGCTGAAGGACAATGATGCCTTTCTCGACATCGACCGCGACGATCTCGAAGACATTCTGCGCCGCACCGAGTTGCGCGCCTATCGCCGCCGCTCGAGCCACGCAACATGCGGCCAGATCATGGTACCCGGCATAACAGCGCTATCGCCCGATACCAGCCTCAGCGAAGCACTGCACCGGCTGCGTCAAAGCCGGGTGAAGGCATTACCCGTCACCGCCGAAGACGCGACCATTCTCGGCATCGTCACCCAGACGGATCTGATCGACAAGGCAAGCTGGATGCGCGGCAAGCCGACAATCGGCTTTGGCCGCCGCCTGGCACTTGCCCTGCAAGGAGCGAGTGCGCCAAATGGCACCGTCAAGGATATCATGACCACGCCGGTCAAATCGGTGACACCGGACGCTCCGCTTGCCGATGCGATCGTCACCTTCGCCGAGGCCGGTTTGCATCACCTGCCGGTCATCAACGCCCAGCACAAACTGGTCGGCATGATTGCCCAGACAGATGTGTTGGTGGCTATGGTTCACGCAGCGGATCAGAAAGTGTAAAGCGCTTTCTGGGATATCCGCTGCGCAAAACAAAGCCAGCGGATCAGAAAGTGTGAAACGGGCTGTGGCGTCAGGGCCGTAGCAGCAGCGTCACGGTCCAGATGACAAAGGCCACCACCGCAAGCTTCCAGAAATCACGGCGCCTGCGCAGACCGGGCAGACCGAGCGGCCGGATCAGTTGCACGAGCATGACCAGCATCAGAAAGGCGGAAATGGCTTTGCTCATGGTGTATCGCTCGGTTGGTGGCAGGTCTCTTCCAAGGCATTTCGGCGGTCTGTAGGATGGTTGAGCGAGAAAGCAAAGCCCACTTCCGACGCCGCACATCCCATCTCGGCAAAACAGCCTTGGAAATCGCCAGGAAATCCTATTCTGTAACGTCGCAGTAACGGCAGCGTGAGAAAATCCATAAATCGACCCCATTCGCGAAAATAATGAGGCACGTTACCGCCTTCCGCCCAGTCCGGCCCCTGTCCGCTCCATCTCGAAGTGATTGCGCATGACCCGAAATCTCTTTCCCGTTCTCTCGCTGCTGCTCGGTACGCTGTTTCTGTTTCTCGGCAACGGGCTGCACGGCCTGCTTCTGCCGGTGCGCGGCTCGGCGGAGGGCTATTCCAACGAAGTGCTTGGCCTGCTCGGCACCGCCTGGGCCAGCGGCTTCGTTCTCGGCTGTTTCTTCGCACCGAAGCTGGTCATGCGGGTTGGCCATGTCAGGGCCTTTTCCAGCTTTATCGCGGTCATCGCCATCATCTCCTTGATAACAGGCCTGGTAGTCGAAGAATATTCCTGGGTGGGATTGCGAGCGCTGACCGGCTTCTGCACCGCCGGCACCTCGATGATCATCGAAAGCTGGCTGAATGAGCGGGCCAGCAACGAGAGCCGCGGCTCGATCTTCTCCTTCTATATTTCAGTGACCCTGCTTGGCGTTGTCGGCGGCCAGATGATGGTTGCTTTCGGCAATGTCCACACCACGACGCTGTTCATGATCTGCGGCATTCTCTATTGCCTGGCCATGCTGCCCACCACCATGTCCAACGCCGCCTCGCCGCAGCCGCTGAAATCGGTGAAGCTCGACCTGCCGAAACTGTATCGCAATTCGCCGGTCTCCTTCGTCGGCATTCTGCTGATCGGTATCGCCAATGGCGCCTATGGCACGCTGGTGGCGGTATTTGGCGCCCGCGTCGGCCTGCCCGACGCAATGATCGCCACCATGCTCAGCATCACCATCTTCTCCGGCGCCGCCGCGCAGTTTCCGGCCGGGCGCCTGTCCGATCACACCGACCGTCGCTATGTTCTGGCCGGCATTGCCTGCGTGGCGCTGTTTGCAGCCCTGCTGCTGCTGGTGCTGCGACCGCAGACGGCACTGTTCCTGATCCCGCTCGTCGCCCTCTACGGCGCGGCCGCCAATGCGCTCTATCCGATCGCCGTCGCCCATGCCAACGACTTTGCCGACAGCGGCGATTTCGTCAAAGTCTCCGGCGGCCTTCTGCTGCTGTTTGGCATCGGCACAATCATCGGCCCAACGATCGGTGGCCCGGTGATGACCTGGTTCGGTCCCCATGCGCTGTTTGCAGTTACCGCTACCGCCCATGGCCTGCTCGTTGCCTATGCCATCATTCGCAGCCGGGCGCGGCCGACCTTGAAGACTGAAGATAAGGAAACCTTCTCCGGCACCGGACCGGTCTCTACCTTGATGGCCACCCCGCAATCGGTCACCCTTGACCCCAGGGCCGAACGGGACGAAATCAATGCGGAGGACACCGCAACCAAGGAGATCGAGCCATGATCGAAGACCCGGATCGCCCGCGCAAACCGGCAGAACACGAGATCGGTTGCGACCTTTCGCTGCTCTCCGCAGGCGAAATCGACGCGCGAATCACCCTTCTGAAACAAGAAATTAACCGTCTCGAATCGGCAAAAGAAGGCAAGCTCGCCGGCAAAATGGCGGCGGAATCGCTGTTTCGCACTTCAAAGTAGCACGCTTTGGATCAAAATATTACAGGTGTCGCGGGAGGTAACAGGTCACCAATGACCAGGCCCAGACCATCGAAACCAAGGCAGAACTGATCTATCCCGATGCAGTATTAAGCAAATATTAAGCATTTTATGCGAATGTAAAACCTGTCCGGTTCTTCTGGATTCAGACAGTTTCACCTGATGGCGATTTGGTCTGATTTTTCTCCCTGTTTTACCTTGAGAGCCGCTTTTGCGGCTCTTTTTTTGCGCTTGTCGACTTTACCTAAAACTGTGGGAATTAACCCTTTCTTAAGAAACGGCTTGCGCATTTCGGGTATTGGTAGCATCGTTCACCCATGGAATTGGCGCTGGACTTCGTTAACCGCCGCGCTATCTCAAAAAGTGATGCGTAAGACAGGGAAAATGTCGATGTCGGAACTTGGATTGAATACGGTCAGCTTTGCCGGGCGCGCTGCTTCGTCGTCGCAGTTCAAGGCTACCTACGCTGAAGGCATGGGACTGGTCGAAGAAACAGCAGCCTATCTGGATGGACCTGGCCGGTCTGCCGCAAAGGTGCTGCCGCGCATGGCTTCCGTGCTTTATGCTGCCGAGTCGATGCGTCTCACCACCCGTCTGATGCAGATGGCATCCTGGCTGCTTCTGCAGCGCGCCGTGAACAATGGCGAAATGTCGCGCGATCAGGTTATCTCGGAAAAGAGCAAGGTTCGCCTCGACGGCTTCAACGTCGACCGCAATGCGCCCGGCTGGAACGATCTGCCGGAATCCTTCCGCGATCTGATCGAGCGTTCGCTGCGCCTGCAGAACCGTATCGCCCTGCTCGACCGCGAAATCTACCGTCCGAACGACACCTCGATGGTGCCGGACAATGAAAACAGCGTCCAGGCTCAGCTCAACCTGCTGCGCACGGCCTTCAACGCCAACTGAGCACTGTCAAAGTTTCAGCGTCAATGACGCAAGCAAGATGCAGAAAAGGCGGGTTTAACCCGCCTTTTTCTATTTTCGGGCATTTTCTGAAAATCTATCAGCGGCAATTGAGGCAAAGTTTTCGCGGCTTCGCCCCCTCATCCGCCCATTTCTATACTAAAAGAGGGCGCTACCTTCTCCCCGCTGGGGAGAACAGGTATGAAGCAGCGTCATGCGCCTGATTTACTGCATAGTCCCTTCAATCGGGATGACCTTCAGGTCGATCGCCTTGCTCTCTTCTCCCCAGCGGGGAGAAGTCCCCGGCAGGGGGATGAGGGGGTGCGAAGCCACCAAACCGATAGATAGTTGTCCTACCTGCCCCTGCGCTTCACGATTGGCAGCATGCGGTGCAACGTGGCATCCCTGCGCACAGCGTGATGCCAGAATGCCGCCGTCACATGCAGCAGCACCAGGCCCGCAGCCGTATAGGCCAGCGTCGCATGCACTTCAGTCCAGAAGGCCTCGGCCTGATCGGATATTGTCATCGGCAAGCCGGGGATGACGACGAGATCAAACACATAGCTCGGGATCTGCAACGGTGACGTCGAGGCGACGGCCCAGCCGGCCAGCGGCACCGCCACAGTCAGCAACAACAGTGCGAGATGCGCGCCACGGCCTGCAAACCGTTCCAGCCGGCTGCCGCCGATCGGCTTCGGCCTTGTGCCGACCAGCGACCAGACGACGCGGGGAACGGCAAGCGCCAACACGGTAAAGCCAAAGGACTTGTGCCACTGGAACAGGTTGAATTGCAGCGCTGGATCGATATCGGGACGCGACATCAGATAGCCGAGGACGATCTGTCCGATGAACAGCAGCGCAATCGTCCAGTGGAAGGCAATGGAAAGCCAGCCATAGGTCTGCCGCGCCGGATCCGGCGCCGGCTCGGCAGCGAAACGCAAGGGGTCTTCCATGGCCATGATCAGCTCAACTGTTTGTAGCTTGCATTGGCAAGCACCTGCATGCGGTCCTTCGGCAGATCGCCGATCAGCGCGCAGCGGATGGTCTCATCATTCCAGAACAGCGCCTGCAGCCCGCCTGCCCCAGCCTTCATGCTTGTCCAACGGATCGCGGTTTCCTGTTCATCGCGGGAGGGGACGATATAGAGCGTCACCCGCTGGCCGCTTTCATCCTGATACATCAACTGCGCCGCAGGGCCATCGGTGCTCGGCAGCAGCCGGCCGCCGACCAGCGAAAAGCCCTCGGCCGTGAGATCGGGAATGGCAAGCGGCCGGTCGAGCCGCTTCGACAGCCATGTCTTCAGCTGCGGTGCCTCTCCGGCCCGGACTTCGACGGGATGAATGACTTCGCTGGCATAGAGACGATGCGCCTGGGTCGCTTCCGCCACCAGCGGATCGGGGGCAGCAGGACCCGATATCAACAAACCCCGGCCAAACCAGCCGCCTGTGATACCGACCGCGAGGATCACCACGGCGGCGGCGGCAAAATTGCGCCAGGCCGTCCGCTCCTCGCGAAGGCGGCGGTCGATGGCGTGCACGTCGAGGCGGGTCGGCAGCGGCTCCTTGGGGACCGCGCCATAAAGCGCCTGCAGGGCAGCATTCTGCTGGCGCCATAGCTCCACCTTCTGCGCCTCGTCAGGATGGGCGGCAAGATAATCGGCCACGGCCTTGTGTTCGGCATCGCCGAGCCGTCCGTCGGCAAAGGCGATGAGGTCGCTTTCTGTCATGCCTGGCTCGCCATGTCTCATTTGATCACCCTCAACTTCGGCTCGTCGCCCTCGGTCAGCCGGCTCAAGGCGGCACGCGCCCGGCCAAGCCGCGACATCAGCGTACCCAGGGGAATGCCGAGCACATCGGCCGCCTCGCTGTAGCTCATGCCCTCGACGACGACGAGAAGCAGCGCTTCCCGCTGCTCCGGCGATAGCTGGTCGATTGCCCGTGCCATCTCGGCCAAGGCCAGCCGGCCGCCTTGAGCGGCGGGCACCGACAATTCACCTGCCACATCCTCGATCGGCACGGCAACAGGCCGGCGGCGGCGATCGCGCAGATTGTTGCGATAGATGTTAAGCAGCACCCGGGTGAGCCAGGGCCGCAGCGGTCCTTGCGGACGCCACAGCCCCTTCTTGCGGATCGCCCGCTCAAGGCAGTCCTGAACGAGATCGTCGGCCACGTCGCGGTCATGCGTCAAGGCATGGGCATAGCGCCGAAGCCCCGGAACACAGCCTGCGATTTCGTCCAGAAAGTCGGGCATATCTGAGCCTATTCCTTGGCGGTGTGCCAGACGCCGCCGACACCGTCGCCGGTCATGTCGCCAGCCTTCTTGTCCATCTGCCAGCGGTAGAGCGGCTTGCCGTCATGCGACCACTGCATCGTGCCGTCCTTGCGGGTGATCGGCTTGTAATCGCCCTCGGCCTTGTCACCCTTCTTGGCTTCAAGCGGCGGCCATTTCTTGGCGCAGTCGTCGTAGCAGGCCGATGCACTGCTGCTGTCCTTGTCGAAAGTGTAGAGCGTCATGCCCTTGGCATCCGTCAGGATCGTGCCCTTGGCGGTTTTCGTCTCAACGACGGCGCCGCCGGCATAGGGCTCGGCAAAGGCTGCCGCCCCCGAGATAGCAAGGATAACGCCAGTCAGAAGCAGGTGATGTGGGCGCATGATATCGTCCTTTTCAAAGTAGGATACGAGGAAGAGGTGAACGGTTCGGACATCTTGCCCGATATGTGAGAAACACCTGGGCAGAGCGTTTAATCCCGGTCGCCCATTGTTTTTTTGAAACCCGCCTCAGCGAATGCCCTTCAGATCCATGTCGAAGGCAACGGTGTTGGAATAGAGCGGCACGCCGATGCCCATGCCGTAGGGCACACGGAAGATATTGCCGGTGACATGGAAGGTAACCGTTCCCGCTTGCTGCTCGACGAAGGTCGCGTGAAAGGTCTCGGGCCTTGATACACCTTTGGCCGTCAAAGTGCCCTCGACCAAGGCGCTACGCGGTCCATCCTGCACCACGCGGCTGGAGCGGAAGGTGATCTGCGGATAGTCGGCGACACCGAAAACGGCGCTGGAGCGCAGGAAGTTTTCGACCCGCTCCTGCCCGGTCTTGACGCTGGCGGGATTGAGCGTGATTTCCACATAGGACTGCGCCGGGTGATCCGCATCGATATCAAACCGGCCGGATATGCCGGGAAACGTGCCGTTAATGCCAGGACCCGCGACCTGGGCAATGGAAAAGCCGATCCGGGAGGCCGGATCGATGCGGTAGCGGCCGGCGGCCGACGAAAATTGCGCCGCCGATGCAGCACCCGACCCCAAGGCCAGAGTTGAGGCCAGGGTTGAGGCGACGGCCGAGACGAGCGCGAGGCGCCCAAGCGAAAGACGATGGTTCAAGACGCATTCTCCTCTTATTAGGACGATGATGGTCCTGAGGAGAAGAACACCGCGACACGCGGTTTAATCCCGGCGCGCAAAAAGAAAAGTCACGGGATAACAAAGTCGCTTAGCCAACAAAAAAGCCCGATCTCACGACCGGGCTTTTTCGAAGACATATGCAAGCGAAGATTAGAGGCCGAGGCCGCCGAAACGCTTGTTGAACTTGGAGAGACGGCCGCCACGGTCCATGAGCTGCTGGTTGCCGCCGGTCCAGGCCGGGTGCGACTTGGAATCGATTTCCAGGTTCATGACCTGACCTTCCGAACCCCAGGTCGAAAAGGTTTCGTATTCGGTGCCGTCAGTCATGACGACCTTGATCTTGTGGTACTCGGGATGAATGTTAGCCTTCATGACGGTCTTCCTGCTTGCCGGGGGGTCTTTTTGCCGCAATTGCATCGGCGGACCCAATTCAATACATGAAGCCGGAGACAGGTTGTGTCACGGCTTCCCAATTTGATGGGCTGCCTATACATGAAGGTCGCAAGGATAACAAGGCCCCCGGCGCTTGAAGCTGGATGGTCGGGGTGGAGAGTGAACGGTGTCGGAAAATCAAGAGCAAAAGGCCAAATCGAGCCGCAGTCTGAAACCGCTGGCACGATTGAACCCCTATCTGATGCGCTATCGCCGCATGGCGCTTGCCGCCCTGCTTTTCCTGGCGCTGGCTGCGGTCACCACGCTCGCCCTGCCGCTTGCCGTGCGCCGGATGATCGACCACGGCATGGCGTCTGCCGATGCCGGCTTCATCAACAAGTATTTCGCCATGCTGATCGTGCTGGCGGCCATCATGGCAATCTCGAGCGCGCTGCGCTATTACTACGTCATTACCATCGGCGAGCGGATCGTCTCAGATATCCGCCGCGAGGTGTTCGACCATGTCAGCCGGCTGTCGCCCGCCTTTTTCGACGTCAACCAGTCGGGTGAAATCGTCTCGCGGCTGACAGCTGATGCCACCCAGATCAAGTCGGCCGTCGGCGCCAGTGCCTCGGTGGCCCTGCGCAACATCATCATGTGTTTCGGCGCCATGGGCATGATGATCTATACCAGCCCGAAACTCTCGGTGATGGTGCTTGCCGCCATTCCCGTCATCGTCTTCCCGTTGATCGGCTTTGGCCGCTCGGTGCGCCGCCGCTCGCGCGCTGCCCAAGACAAGTTGGCCGAAGCCGCCGCCTTTGCCGGCGAGAGCATCGGTGCTGCCCGCACCGTTCAGGCCTTCAATGGCGAGCCGGCGGCCAGCGCCCGCTATGGCGCGGCTGTGGAGCAGGCCTTCGACGCCGCACGCGTCGCCACGCGCGCCCGCGCCATCCTGACCGGCGTCGCCATCACGCTGGTGTTCGGCAGCATTGTCGGCGTGCTCTGGTATGGCGCGCAAAGCGTGCTGGCCGGCACGCTGTCGGCGGGCACGCTCGGCCAGTTCCTGCTCTATTCCGTGATCGCCGCCTCCTCGCTCGGGCAATTGTCGGAGGTCTGGGGCGAGCTGATGCAGGCCGGCGGTGCCGCTGAACGGCTGACGGAGCTACTGGCCGAAATCTCCGCCGTCCGCTCGCCAGACCACCCGAAGCCACTGCCCGCACCGGTGCGTGGCGAAGTCTGGTTCGAGGGCGTGGAATTTGCCTATCCCAGCCGCCTGGAGCGCACGGCCTTGAAAGGCCTCAGCTTTGCGGTGGATGCCGGCGAGACGGTCGCCATCGTCGGCCCATCAGGCGCTGGCAAGAGCACGATCTTTTCGCTGATCCTGCGCTTCTACGATCCTACCTCCGGCCGCATCTGTCTTGATGGCACCGACCTGCGCGATGTGGCGCTGGAGGGCCTGCGCGAGCAGATCGCCATCGTGCCGCAGGACGTGACGATCTTTTCCGGCACGATCCACGACAACATCGCTTTCAGCCGCCCGGGCGCCAGCCGCGAGGCGGTCATTTCAGCCGCCCGCGCCGCCCAGGCCGCCGAATTCATCGACCGGCTGGAGCACGGCTATGACACCCAGGTTGGCGAGCGCGGCATCACGCTATCAGGCGGCCAGCGCCAGCGCGTGGCCATTGCCCGCGCCATCCTGAAGGATGCGCCGGTGCTGTTGCTCGACGAAGCGACCTCGGCGCTCGATGCAGAAAGCGAAACGCTGGTGCAGAAGGCCCTGGACGAGTTGATGAAATCGCGCACGACAATCGTCATCGCCCACCGCCTCGCCACCGTGCTGAAGGCCGACCGCATCCTCGTGGTCGACGATGGCAAGGTGGTTGAACAAGGCACCCACCAGAGCCTGATCCAGCAGGGCGGCATCTACGCCCGCCTCGCCCGCTTGCAATTCCAAACCGGCGCCCAGGATTTTCTAGCCGAGGCGAAGTAGAGTTTTGCGCATTTAACGACTGTGTAGACAGCGCAAACGGCTGTCGGCTCCGCCCCCCTCATCCGCCTGCCGGCACCTTCTCCCCGATGGGGAGAAGAGATATGCGGCAAGCTTTCCGGCCTAATCTCTTCTTCCGACATTGAACGGAGGCAAGGCGCTATCGTCCTTGCCTCTTCTCCCCGGCGGGGAGAAGTACCCGGCAGGGTGATGAGGGGGGGCGAAGCCGAAAGGAAAATGGTGTGGTAGCCGTGATTTCACGGAAACATAACCGACACTAGAACCCGTCAACCCGACCGCTACGCCAGCACGTTGCGCCCCGCCACCCGGCCGGAAAACAGGCAGCCGCCGAGAAACGTACCTTCCAGCGCCTTATAGCCATGCATGCCGCCACCGCCAAAGCCGCTGGCTTCGCCTGCCGCATAAAGGCCCGGCACCGGTTCGCCGGATAGTTCCAGCACCCGGCCTTGCAGATCGGTCTGCAAGCCGCCCAGCGTCTTGCGGGTCAGAATATGCAGGCGCACGGCGATCAGCGGGCCCTTGGCGGGATCGAGCAGCTGATGCGGCGCGGCGGTGCGCATCAGCTTGTCGCCGAGATAGTGACGCGCGCCCCTGATCGCGGTGACCTGCGCATCCTTGCTGAAGCGATTGTCGATTTCCCGGTCACGGGCCTCGATCTGCTGGCGAATGCGGAGCGGGTCGAGCCGGCCTTCGCCGCTGATCGCATTCATCTTCTCGACGAGATTTTCGAGATCGGTGCTGACGGCAAAATCCTCGCCGCGCTCCATGAAGGCCAGAACCGGGCCGGTCGGCCGCTTGCCGAGCCGTTTCAAGAGCAGCCGGATATTGCGGCCGGTCAGATCAGGGTTCTGCTCCGAGCCTGACAGCGCGAATTCCTTCTTGATGATCGCTTCCGTCAGAATGAACCAGCTGTAATCGCTACCCCGGTGCCGCAGGATCTTTAGGGTTTCCAGCGTGTCGAAACCGGGCATGGCTGGCATGGGCAGCCGATTACCATCGGCATCGCACCAGAAGGATGACGGCCCGGGAAGAATGCGAATGCCATGACCGGGCCAGATCGGATCGTGATTCTTCACCCCCTCGGTATAATGCCACATGCGGTCGCGATTGATGACGCTGCCGCCCGCCTGCTCGGTAATGCCGATCATCCGCCCATCGACATGGGCGGGCACGCCGCAGACCATGTTTGCCGGCGGCGTGCCCAGCCGCTCCACCGGCCAGTTCTTACGCACCAGTTCGTGATTGCCGCCAATGCCGCCGGAAGCAACGATGACAGCGCCCGCCGCAATCGAAAAATCGCCGATCGCATCGCGATTGCTGCTTTCGCCACGAAGCGCTGAGTCTGCAGCCAGAACCACGCCGGATATACCCGTCACCCGCCCATTCTGCCGCTCCAGCGCATCGACGCGATGGCGAAACAGGAAGGTGATGCGCCCGGCCTCTTCCAGCGCCTTGGCTGCCTTTAAGAAAGGCTCCAGCACGCCAGGTCCGGTGCCCCAGGTGACGTGAAAGCGCGGCACGGAATTGCCGTGGCCATCGGCCAGCTGCCCACCGCGCTCGGCCCAGCCAACCACCGGAAACCAGCGCATGCCCATCTGGTGCAGCCAGGCCCGTTTTTCGCCGGCGGCAAAGTCGAGATAGGCCTTGGCCCACAGCCGCGGCCAGTAATCTTCAGGCCGATCAAAACCGGCAGAACCAAACCAGTCCTGCTCGGCCAGCGCCAGGCTATCGCGCACCCGCATCCGCCGCTGCTCCGGACTATCGATAAAGAACAAACCACCCAGCGACCAGAAGGCCTGCCCGCCGAAATTCTGCTCGCCTTCCTGATCCACGACGCAGACCCTCAGCCCCCGTCCCGCCGCCTCTGTCGCCGCCACCAGCCCAGCCAGACCGGCACCGACCACGATCACGTCGAATTCCTGCATGCTTCCCCTCCTCGTGTCCCACCCTGCTTCGGCAGACCAGCCAACCGCCTACACACCCTCCAGATGCTGATATTACTTTTACGAGAACGTCAAAGTTTGGCAAGCACGAAGCCGCGTGCAGTTTTCATTGCCAAACCGCGAAACGTGTAATTCTGCCGCTGCTCAAAAACGGGGATCGGGAGCAGAAGCCGCAAGCGCCGAACCAACTGGAGCGTCAGGGAAGATGAGTCACGCTGACAATGGCGATAGGCTTTGCTCTCGAACAGGATGGCACGGACGGGATATTCCTATCACAATCATGCTTCAAATAAAGAAAACCCGCACGGGCTGGACAGCAACGTGCGGGTTCAACTTTTTACCTAAGCGAAAGCCCCTCTGGCAGTGACAGCCGTCAGATGAGCTCCTCGAATATACACCGTCATTACAGACGCCGGACATTCCGCCGCCTCACCGCTCCGTCAGCTTCAATTCGATCCGCCGGTTCTGGGCGCGGGCTTCCAGCGTGTCGCCGGGGGCGATCGGCTGGAACTCACCGAAACCGGCGGCGGCCAGACGGTCGGCGGGGACGCCCTTGGAGATCAGGAACTTGACCACGGAGACGGCACGGGCTGCCGAGAGCGACCAGTTGTCGGGATAGCGGCCATTGCCGGACAGTTGCACATTGTCGGTATGACCGTCGACGCGCAGCACCCAATTGATGTCGGGCGGAATTTCCTTGGCGAGATCGATCAGCGCCAGCGCGAGCTTGGCCATTTCATCCTGACCCGCCGGGTTCATGTCGGCGCCACCTGATGGGAACAGCACTTCCGACTGGAACACGAAGCGGTCGCCGACGATGCGGATATTCTGCCGGTCGGACAGGATTTCGCGTAAACGACCGAAGAAATCGGAGCGATAGCGGTTAAGTTCCTGAACCTTCTGGGCCAGCGCCACATTCAGGCGGCGACCGAGATCGGCAATCTTTGCCTGCGAGGATTGGTCCTTGGCTTCCGAGGCCTGCAAGGCCTGTTCGACGGCGGCGATCTGGGCGCGCAGCGCGGCGATCTGCTGGTTGAGCAGGTCGATCTGGCTCATGGCGCGGGCGCTGACCTGCTGCTGCTCGTCAAGCTTGCCGGAGAGTTCGCCAATCTTGGCCTGGGCCTGAGCGGAACTGCCGGAGCCGGCATCGAGCAGCGATTGCAGCCGGCTGCGCTCCTTCTCGGACGTATCCAGCGAGGATTGGAGATTGGCGAGAGCATCTTCCAGATCGGCCTTGCCGCCCTTTTCCAAGGCCAGCATCTGCGTCAGTTCGGCAATCTGGTTGTTCAGCCGGTTCAGCACCTCGTCCTTGCCTGATATTTCGCGGCTGAGCACGAATTGCGCAACCACGAATACCGTCAGCAGAAACATGATGGCGATCAGCAGGGTCGAGAGCGCATCGACGAAGCCCGGCCAGTAATCGGCACCGCGTTCCCGTCGGCGATTGCGCGCGAGAGCCATGGCTTACTTGCTCCCGAGCTTATCGTTCAGCCGCTCCAGCGCCTTGCGCATTGCGCGAGCATCTTCCTGCTGGGCTTCGATCCAGTCGCGCAGCATCTGCTGCTCGTTGCGCATGTTCTTGACCAGCCCCTGGATGCCTTCCGACAAGCCGCTGAGCGCTGCGGTAGACTTATCAGAGGCGCCTGACGGTTGTTGAGCAATCTTCTTCATCTGCTCCAGCAAGCGGTCGATATCCTCGCTGGAAATGCCTGATGCAACCGGGTGATCGGCGCCGATATCGGTGACCGAAGACAGCCAGTTTTCAAGCTCCGTGTAAAAGCGGTTCTGGGCGCGGCCGGCCTGCAGGTCGAGAAAGCCGAGGATCAGCGAGCCGGAAAGGCCGAGCAGTGATGAGGAAAACGCGGTGCCCATGCCAGCGAGCGGCGCCGAAAGGCCGTTTTTCAGGGTTTGCAGCACATCGCTGCCCTGCCCGCCGGACCCGGCATCCAGCGTCTGGATAACATTGCTGATCGAGCCGATCGTGCCGATCAAGCCCCAGAAGGTGCCGAGCAGACCGAGAAACACCAGAAGGCCGATGAGATAGCGCGAGGTATCGCGCGACTCGTCCAGCCGCGTGGCGATGGAATCGAGGATGGAGCGCAGCAGCGTCGCCGACAGCGCCACGGAGCGGCGATTGCCCAAAAGCGAGCGCATTGGCGCCAGAAGCTTCGGGTCCCTGCCAAGCTTGCTGGCATCGCCCATCATCTGGAAATGGTTGAACCAGCGCACTTCCGAAATCAGCCCGATCAGATGGGCAAAGATAAGGATAATGCCGACGGCGAGCACACCGAGGATCAGGCCGTTCAGACCCGGATTGGTATAAAAGGCCTGCTCTGCCTGACGAAACAGGATCGCCGCAATGAAACCGACGAGGATCAGAAAGATCAGCATCGTCAGAATAATGGGCGCCGGGCTCGACAGTTTCGAACTGTAACGGGCCAGTTCGGCGTCCGGGGCGTCCACATCCACATCCGTCATTGGCAGCAGGTCTCCATTACAATCGAAACAGGGCGGTGCGTGTTAACGCGAACATAGGCGGAAGCGTTGCAGCCGGTGTTGAAAAAGCTAAAACAGTCCAACGTTTTTCACGCCTTCGGCCAACGGGCCGGAGGCTAGTTCAAAATCATGACGAATTGAAGCGAAAACCCGTGCTTTTTCAAAAGTGCTGAAAAACGGCGGCAGGAGATCAGGCCTTCGGCAGCGGCCGATTGACCACTTCCAACAGGGCCTTCTGGATATATTCGTTGCCGGCAACGATATCACCACGGGTGAGGCTGTCATTGCCGCCAGACATGTCGCTGACGAAACCGCCAGCCTCGCGGATCAAGAGCAGGCCGGCCGCGATGTCCCAGGCGTTGAGCCCGGTTTCCCAGAAGCCGTCGAAGCGGCCGCAGGCGACATAGGCGAGGTCCAGGGCCGCAGCTCCCATGCGGCGCAGGCCGACCACTTCGCCCATGACGTGGCGCAGCTCGATCAGTGCCTTGCCGTGGTTTCCGCGGCCCAAATGCGGCACGGCGCAGGCAATCACGCAATCGGACAGCACCTTGCGGGCCGCGACCCGAATGCGGCGGTCGTTGAGGAAGGCGCCGCCGCCCTTTTCGGTCGTGTAAAGCTCGTCGGTGGCCGGATTGAAAATCACGCCGGCGACGATCTCGCCATTGCGCTCGAGCGCGATGGAGACTGCAAACTGCGGAATGCCGTGCAGAAAATTGGTGGTGCCATCGAGCGGATCGACGATCCAGCGATGCGCGCCGTCGGTGCCCTTGATCTCTTCGCCTTCCTCACCCAGGAAACCATAAGTCGGCCGCGCCTTCAGCAAGTCCTCGCGCACCAGCTTTTCGGCCTTCATATCCGCCTGAGAGACGAAATCGCCCGGTCCCTTGACCGAGACCTGCAGGTTCTGCACTTCGCCGAAGTCGCGCGACAGAGACTTACCGGCCTTGACGGCCGCCTGAACCATGACATTGAGAAGGGCTGAGCGAGCCATAGCGATTTCCTTAAACTTGATAACTGAGCGTCCGGACCATGCCATCGCGCGATGACATCCGGGCAAGGCCGTGTGGCGGCTTGCAGAGAGTTGAGCGGTTCAAGACCACAAAAACGGCCGCAATTCAAGGGGCCGCAGCCAGCGGATGCGTCGCATCACCCTCAGGCAACGATTCAGCAAGCGGCGCACTGAAGGGTTAGGTCGTCAATCGACCCTCCGTCAGCCCGGATCCTCGTCGTCGCCCTGCGGTGCCTGCGGCTGAGCGCCAGGTGGTGGCACAGTCACACCGGGAAGCGCGGTCGGATCGGCCGGAGGTTCGTCTGGCTTGGCCACGATCTTTTGTTCACCGCCAGCACCAGTCTGCTCGGCTGCCCCGCCGACTGGCGCCGGCTTGCCGCCATTGCCGACCCGTGGCGGGGAGCGGCCGAGCTTGCGCTGACCGGTCCGGTATTTGTTCGCCGCATCAATCGCCTGCTTCTGCTGGCTGTCGGGCAGGCCGAGGTAGAAATCCTCGAGCGCCGGATCGGTAAGGCCGGCGCGGCGCGACAGCACATACCATTTCGCCGCCTCGACGGGGTCGGGTCTGGTGCCGAGTGCACCGACATAGGCGTGAGAAAGCCGGTTCTGCGCGGCGACATTGCCGCGATTGGCAGCAATCCGCAGCCACTTGAAGCCTTGTTCCAGATCCTGTGGTCCAGCGATGCCGTTGATCAGCCAGATGCCGATATCGAGTTGCGCCGTATCGAAGCCAGCGCGGGCCGCCCGCACAAGATATTCGCGCGCCAGCTGCCGCTTTTCGGCCGGCACGTCAGCCACTTTGCGATAGATCTGCGCCACGGCATATTGCGCATCGGCGATGCCCTGGTCGGCCGATCGCTCGTAGAAGGGCAGCGCCAGCAGCAGGCCTTTCTTGCCGGGATTTTCCGAGACCAGCAATTGCGCCCAATTGAACTCGGCAGACGCATTGCCCGCTTCAGCGGCACGGCGCATGTAATCGTCGGCAAGCTTGCGGTCCGGCGTCACGTAACGGCCTTCGAGCAGCATCAACCCGTATTTGAACATCGCGGCCGGATCACCACCGGCTGCAGCCTTTGCATACCAGAAGGCCGCACCTTTGAGATCGCGCTTGACCGCTAGGCCTCGGGTCATCAGTTCGGCGATCAGCGTCTGCGAGGCCGGATCGCCTTTTTCCGCCTTGGGCAAGGCATAATCGAAGGCCGTGCCAAACAGGCCGCGCTGGAAGGCGCCATAGGCAGGGTCGACTTTGCCGTTATAAGGCTTTTCCGGCGGAAGATCCGGCAGCGGAATGCCCATCCGCTCCATCAGCGTAATACCACCTGCCGGACTGGCGTCCTTTACCCCGGGCCGCTGCATCTTGCCGGCATCCTCGCCAGAGACCGGACCGGAGATGGGACCCGGCGCGGAGTCGGGCTGGGGCTTGGTCTCAGGAGTGGCCTGCGGGGGAGATTGCGGATTGGTTTGCAGGCTTCCTTGCGCAGCCGAGCCAGGGGCCGGCGATGCATCTAAATTGCTGAAGCCATCGGGCTGGTTCGCAGCGCCTGCACTGCCCGGCTTCTCAGCCGGCGCACCCGCTGCGCCATCTGCCTGGCCTTCGCTGGAGCCATCTGTGTTAGCGTCGGTGCCCGGCTTGCCGCCACGCGCCCCCTCGCCGGATTTTTCCGCCGGTTTTGCCCCATCAGCCGCAGCAGGCGCAACAGCATTGCTGTCCTGCGCAAAGGCTTTACCGCCCGAGATCAACGGAGCCGCCAGAGCGATTGCTACCAAACCAGCGGCAGCCAAACCAGCGTCAGGCCAAGGCAAGCGACCGAAAGCCGTCGCGCCCCGTAAAAAACGGAGCGAGTTCGGGATCAGCGACAAGGAGCGGGGCGGCGAAGCGGTCATTGAGGCGTTCAACCCTCAAACCGTGGCGCTTTTTCGTCAAGAAGAGCATTTACCTGCGCCACCACGGTGGCCGCTGCTGCCGGGTCATCAAACACGGCCCGAGACAGGGCGACGAATTCCGCACCGGTCTCCGCGCCAGCCAGTGCCGACTGCGGATCATTGCCTGCCATGACGATGCAGGGAATCTCGATCATAGACGACCACCACTCGGCAAGATCAAGATTCTTCGAATGCGCCTCGGGCTTGATGTCGCCATCGAAACGACCGAAGAACATGTAGTCGGGATCGGCATCGCCGGCTTCCAGCGCCTGATGGCGATCCTTGGCCCCGCCGCAACCAACGATCATCTTCGGGGTGAATTTTTCCACCGCTTCGGCCAGCGCATCGACATTGCCTGTTACATGCAGGCCATCGGCCTTGGCCCGGCCGGCGACGCGGCTGTTGTCGGCGACGATGGCAGCGGCCCCTGCGGCCTGCACCAGCGGCACCACCGCCTCGGCCTGCGCCTGGAACGCATCGTCATCAAAACCGTATTGCGGTATGATGACCGAGGCGACATCGCCGCCCTTCAGGGCATCGCCAACTACGGTGGCGAGCGTTGCCGCATCGGCGATCTGCGGCGTGATCAGCACCAGCCGGCAGCGATTTTCTGGCTTAGTCATGGCAAATTCCGTCTTCTTCCTGGCGAGATCGGGTTGACCCGTTGCACTACGACATCCTGCATCTATCAACGCACGACGCTGTAGTACTTTAAATTTGCTGCATAATTTACGCCTTGGATCGATTCCGATTTAAGGCTTACGCAGTAGCGTCCGTTCGGGAAAACCGGGGCCCGCTTTTCCCTCGGCAAACTCTATATGGTAAACGCGAGGCGCTGTAGCACATTTTGCTGAACGCATTCACCTCTATAAATCGATTTCGCCTTAAGGAACTGTGCAACGCATGTTGAATCTGCGCCGACCGCGGCATCGCGGCAGGTGGTTCGATAGAGCGGACCTTACAGCAGCAGCAGCTGGCGGAGCAAAAAACATCGACTGAAACGATTCCGGTCCGGTGATTTATGCGCTAGCTTGGGTATAGAGCATCCCCTGCTCAGGACCACGCACCATCATTCCCGCCACCCTCCGGACATCGCCATGCTGCCAGACCTGACCTTTCTGCTTGCCGCCATTCCCGCCGTCGCGCTCGTCGGGCTCTCGAAGGGCGGCCTTGGCGGCGCGTTCAGCCTGCTTGGCGTGCCGATCCTGGCGCTGGTCGTGCCGCCGATGGCGGCGGCAGCGATCTTCCTGCCGATTCTGCTGGTCTCGGATCTGGTCGCCCTCTATGCATGGCGCGGCCATGGCGACTGGCGCACGTTTTTAGCTCTCCTGCCCGGCGCTCTTGCTGGCATCGTTTTTGGCTGGGCCACCTCGGCACTGGTTCCCGCCGATGCAATGCGGCTGGTGCTGGGCACGATCACCGTGCTCTTTGCGGGGCGGTATTTTGTGCGACGGCTACGCGGAGAACGAGAAGGCAGCCGCCCGGCCCGGGCGCAGAACACCATCGCCGCCACCGCCTGGGGCGGCCTCGCCGGCTATGGCAGCTTCATCGCCCATGCCGGCGGCCCACCATTTGAAATTTATGCCCTGCCGCTGAAACTCGACCCCCGCACCTATACCGGCACCAGCGTGCGGTTCTTCGCGTGTCTCAATGCCATCAAGGTCATTCCCTATGTGGCACTCGGCCAGCTCGACGTCAGCAATCTCACGCTGTCGCTGACGCTGTTACCCGTGGTTTTGGTATCGACGATGGCTGGCGCATGGGTCGTCCGGCGTATGCGCGCCGAGACCTTTTATCCCCTGATCTACGGCATGACGCTGATAGCGGGAATGAAACTGCTTTGGGACGGGCTGTCGGTGATATAATGCCTTTTGCGCCAATAAGTTGTCGCAAAATTGATATCCGTCGAAATCCCGAAAAAATTGTATTTTCGCGTCGCACAATTGCGCTTGCCGGGAGCGTTTCTGTGTCATAGCGTGCAGATATGACAACCATCGACCCGTTCTCGGCGATCGCCGACCCAAACCGACGCTACCTGCTTGAAGAGCTGCGCCGCGCACCGCGCACGGTCAATGATTTGGCCCAGGGCCTGCCGATCAGCCGGCCAGCCGTGTCGCAGCATTTGAAGGCGCTCCTGGACTGCAACCTGGTCACCGTCACCAGCCAGGGCACCAAGCGCATCTACTCCGTCAACAATCCGGGCTTCGTCAGGCTCAATCTCTGGCTGGACCAGTTTTGGAACTGACGGAACGGCTTGAGCCGGCGCGTTCGCAGTGATTTTCACAGCTCCAGAAACAGAAGGCCCCGAAGGCGAAGAGCGCTCCGGGGCCATTATTTACTGTGCAAGTCCATTCGTCTTGCAGAAACTGTATCGGCCTTAGAAACGCGTTACGCAATCGGGGCCGGTGAGCGAAACCTGGTCAATGTCTAGTCGACTTCAGGCGCTCCATTTCATCCTTGAGGCGCAGTTTGAGGCGCTTGAGTTCCAGAATTTCTTTGTCGTCGGTCGAGGGTGAGGAAAGGGCGGCATGTAGTTTCTCCTCCAAAACTCCATGCTTCTTGGCAAGCGATTCAAGATGAGCCTGAATGGTCATTTGATTCTATCCTTCCTTTTCAACCTCCAGCTTCCATCGCTGGAGCTTTTTTGGTTTACGACAGGAGTGTGACACGATCTTTTCCCGATGTCTAAGGCGAAAAACTGATTTATCTGCGACAATTTCGTGGTGGCACAGGTGACGTTTTTCACCTCGCGTCACCCCATTGCCGTAGGTCACTCATATGGTGGAAGAATTTCAGAAATACCCGAGGGGGTTGGCGAGATGAAAAATATGCAGAAGGGCTAACTTCCCGTTACCGACGTTTGGTGATAGGAGCTTGCGCCATTCCACCATGCATCAGAAATAGATACAGACATCGACAGAATGGGGACTTAGGATGCCGGATCAGGACCACGCGGATACAAGGCTTCAGCTCGCAAGGCTTCGTCAGGAACACGAGGATTACGACGCCGCGATCAACGCCATGGTTCAGGTCGGGTGCGATGCCTTGCGGATCCAGCGCATGAAGAAGAAGAAGCTTGCCATCAAGGACAGGCTCACCAAGCTGGAAGACCAGTTGATCCCCGACATCATCGCCTGAGAAAGGGTGCCGCCGATGCAGGACGAAAGACCGCCCGTTGCCATCATCATGGGTAGCCAGTCCGACTGGGAAACCATGAAGAATGCCGCCGATACCCTGGACGCGCTTGGCGTCAGCTACGAGGCGCGCATCGTCTCGGCCCACCGCACACCCGATCGTATGGTCGCCTTCGCCAAGGGCGCGCGCGACGAAGGCTTCCAGGTGATCATCGCCGGTGCCGGCGGTGCTGCCCACCTGCCAGGCATGGTCGCATCGCTGACGCCGCTGCCGGTCTTTGGCGTGCCGGTGCAGTCGAAAACCATGTCCGGGCTCGACAGCCTCTATTCCATCGTGCAGATGCCGGCCGGCATTCCCGTGGGTACGCTTGCCATCGGCCGCGCCGGCGCTGTCAATGCCGCCCTGCTCGCCTCCCGCGTGCTGGCCCTGCAGGACGGCGACCTCGCCGACCGGCTGGACGACTGGATCGACAACCAGTCCGCCGCCGTCGCCGATTATCCCACCGACGAAGCCCCTTGAGATCGGCGACCAGGACTGGCCGCAAAGACCAATAATCGTGAACGGATCACCAGCGTGAAGACCATTGGTATTATCGGCGGCGGCCAGCTTGGCCGCATGCTCTGCATGGCTGCAGCCCGGCTGGGCTATAACACCGTCGTACTCGAACCCCAGGAAGGCTGTCCGGCCGCCCAGGTCGCCGTCAGGCAGATCGTGGCCGATTATGCCGATCCGAAAGCGCTCGCGGAACTCGCGGCCCTCTGCGATGTCGTGACCTACGAATTCGAAAACGTGCCTGTTTCGGCTGCCGAGGCCCTGCAGCAAAGCGTGCCGGTCTATCCGCCGGCGCGCGCGCTTGCCGTCTCGCAGGACCGGCTCAGCGAAAAGCGCTTCTTGAACGACAGTGGCATTGCCACCGCCCCCTTCCGCGCCGTCGACAGCCAGGAGGATCTGGAGCGGGCGCTCAACGAATTCGGCGGCGAAGGCGTGCTGAAGACCCGCCGCTTCGGCTATGATGGCAAGGGCCAGCGCGTTTACCGCAAGGGCGACGATGCAAGCGGCGGCTACGAGGCACTGGGCGCCGTGCCGCTGATTCTCGAGGGCTTCGTGGCCTTCGAGCGCGAAATCTCGATCATCGCCGCCCGCGGCATCGACGGCGCGATCGCCTGTTACGACCCCGCCGAAAACATCCACCGTGACGGTATCCTGCATACCTCGACCGTTCCGGCCTCGATCTCACCCGAGACGGCTGAGGCCGCCCGATCGGCGGCGGAAAAGCTCCTGACAGGCCTCGACTATGTCGGCGTGGTCGGGCTTGAACTGTTCCTGATGGCCGATGGCAGCCTGATTGCCAATGAAATGGCGCCACGCGTGCACAATTCCGGCCACTGGACAGAAGCCGCCTGCCTGATCTCGCAATTCGAGCAGCATATCCGCGCCGTTGCCGGCCTGCCGCTCGGCTCGACTGCCCGCCACAGCGACTGCGTGATGACCAACCTGATCGGCGACGACATCGACGCCCTGCCCGCCTGGCTGGGACAAAAGAACGTGCTGGTGCATATGTATGGCAAGGCCGACGCACGGCCCGGCCGCAAGATGGGCCATGTCACCGCGCTGACGTCAGCGCGCTCCTGAACTGGCTCCTGAACCGGGAATAACCTGCCGGATCGGGGGAAAATGCCCGGTTTTGCGGTTGACAGGCCGGGTTCTCACGGGGTATGTGCCTGCAACCCTGAAACAGCGCGCCCCGCGGTGCGTTTTTCTTTGATATTACATCCCGGTGGAACCGCTTGGTTCCCTGGCAACCATGCGGATCTAAAAATGAAGATCAAGAATTCGCTGAAAGCGCTCAAGGCACGTCACCGCGACAACCGTCTGGTTCGCCGCAAGGGCCGCGTTTACATCATCAACAAGCAGAACCCGCGTTTCAAGGCCCGTCAGGGCTGATCGACTTCGGTCGGTCGCCTCGCCTCCCCAGGGGGCGGCATCACCCCGGCGTGATGCGCCCTTTATGATAGGGTGAGGCCAGCATAAATGCAGAATTCGGTTTGAAACAAAGCGCATGCGCGATAGATTATCGGCATGCGCTTTGTTCGTTTGTCCCTTCGTTCGATTCTTCTCACCTGCTTGACAGCCACTGTCGGTAGCATGGTGCCGGCCTTTCAGGCCGCCCAGGCGCATCCCCTTGCCGATCTCGTGGCAAACGGAGCGCCCACCAAGCCGGATCAAGGGCCGTCAGCTTCGCCCTTCATGCCGCAGGACAAGACACCGCTCCAGCCGCCAGCGCAAAGCATGCCGCCCGCCCTGCCCTTCACCCCCGATGACAAAAACGGCCCGCCGCTTGCCGATCAGCAGGACGAACCCGGCCAGAACGGCCCGGGAAAACCAGGGCAAGATCAAAACCAGTCGGATAAGGGCCTGAACGACGACAACGACCAAGGCAAGAAGAAGAACGACCAGCAGCAATCCGCCCCAGTCGAACGCCTGGAAGACCGCAGCAGCACGCTAGCGCTTGCCGGCAAGCCCGCCGATGAATTGCTGACCCAGTTGAAGCGCGAGCGTCAGCCCGAGGCAGCGAAAGCCATTGCCGCAGCCATCATGGCAGACTGGTCCGATTCCGGCAGCCCGACCGTCAATCTACTGATGCAATGGGCGGACAAGGCCATCAAGGACAAGAAGAACGCGGCCGCCTTCGATTTTCTCGATCAGGCCGTGGTACTGAAGCCTGACTATGCCAATGGCTGGGGCCGGCGCGCCAGCCTGCATTACGAGATGGGCAATTACCGCAAGGCGATGTCCGATCTCAATCATGTGCTGGCCCTGGAGCCACGCCATTTCGGCGCGCTCGAAATGCTCGGCAATATCCTCGGCGAAACCGGCAGCGACGCCAAGGCGCTTGAAACGTGGCAGCGCTATCTGGACATTTATCCTGCCGACCGCGCGGCCCAGAAGACCGTCACGGATCTCTCGGAAAAACTGGCGGGCGCACGCACATAGCATGATCCGCTTCAGCCCGCCCAAGAGCAATGGAAACCGCCCCTTCACAACCCGCCGGCCTACCAATCCTGAGAGGACGCGCGCATGCTGACGGCTGCCCTGACAATCGTTGCCGCTCTTGCCTTACTCTTGGTTGTGCTCCTAGTGTTTTCCACAGTCAAAATAGCACAGATCACTGAAACCCATCCAAATTTAGGGCAACTAATCCCTATAAGGGACGGCCATCTCAATCTTTTGCACCTTCCGCCCGGACCAGATGCCGACCTGCCGCCGCTGGTGTTCATTCACGGCGCGAGCGGCAATCTGCGCGATCAGGCGGAGGCGTTTCGGCCCGCTCTCGAAGGCCGTGCCGAGCTTGTTTTTGTCGACCGTCCCGGCCATGGCTATTCTCCGCGCGGTGGATCGCGCAACGACACGCCTGATGGCCAGGCAGACGCCATTGTCGAAGCGCTGGATGCACTTGGTATTAGCAGCGCCATCATCATTGGCCATTCCTTCGGTGGCGCCATTGTCGCAAGCCTTGCCCTGCGGCATCCCGGCAAGGTGGCGGGGCTTCTTTTCCTCGCTCCTGCCACGCATCCCTGGCCGGGCGGGGTCGACTGGCATTATAACCTGACGGCAATGCCGATCATCGGCCCTCTCTTTGCCCGCACGATTGCACCACTGGCCGGTCTCGCGCGAATGGACGCAGCAACCCGCGGCGTTTTTGCGCCCAATGCAAGACCTGAGGGCTATGTCGAGCGGACCGGGCCGAGCCTGGTGCTACGGCCACGCACCTTCCGCAGCAACGCTATCGATGTGAGCGGGCTTCACGCCTATGTCACCCGCACGGCGCCCCGCTACCGGGAGATCAAGGCACCGACCGTGATCATCACCGGCGACAGCGACCCGATCGTGCTCGCACACATCCATTCGGACGGCCTCGCCCGCGACATCGACGGTGCCAGATTGCTTTGGGTGAGAAACCTCGGCCACAAGCCCGATTACTGCGCCACCGACCTTGCGGTCGCCGCTATAGAGACGCTTGCCGGACGTAATCACGATTTAGAGAGCTTGGCCGAGATGCGAAGCCGCGCTTTGGAATTGTCAACAAACTGATAACTAAGCGCGTTATTTAATAGGCCAGTAACCAGTGGCCGACAGCGCAACACAACCATTGGTTAGATGGAATTGACAGCACAATCATATTTTGCAAAACTCAATTCATAAGAACTAAGCAGTTCCTACATTAATTTTATCAAAGACGAAATTAAATTACTCTAATATACAAACAAAAAATACATTAAACATGAGTAATAAAGCCGCCCCTCCCAGGCGGCTTTATTATGTTGAGCGGCACACAAAACCTGTGACGGCGTCCCCCAGTTACACGTTTATTTGGAAGCGGCACGGTCGACCGCACTGCCAGCAAAACCATCGCTACAAGCCACGCCACCTTCGTTACTGGACGTCCACAAACGAAAACGCCGCCCATCCTGGCGGAGGGCGGCGCAGAAAAATAGGATCAACAAAGATCACATCGGCGCTGGTAGGCGCCGAAGGTTTCAGACCATCAAACGCCGGAGAGACCGTCCGGGCCGATATAGGCAATGCGCAGCATGTTCGTGGCGCCGGGGGTGCCGAGCGGCACGCCAGCCGAGATGATGACGCGGTCGCCAGGCTTGCCAAACTCTTCCGAGACGACAATACGGCATGCACGGTTGACCATGTCGTCCAGGTCGGTCGGCTCTTCCGAGACGACGCAGTGCAGGCCCCAGACCACCGACAGGCGGCGAGCCGTCTGGATGACCGGCGACAGCGCCAGGATCGGCACTTCCGGCCGCTCACGCGACGCGCGCAGGCCGGTATTGCCCGAAGATGTGTAGCAGACGATCGCGGTCAGCTTCAGCGTTTCGGCGATCTGGCGGGCTGCGAGCGAAATCGCATCGGCGCCAGTTGCTTCCGGCTGCGGGCGCTGCGCATAGATGATGCCGGGATAGTGCGGGTCAAGCTCGACCGTGTGAGCAATCGAGGCCATGGTTGCGACCGCTTCAACCGGATACTGGCCGGACGCCGATTCGGCAGACAGCATGATCGCATCGGCGCCTTCGAACACGGCGGTTGCCACGTCGGACACTTCGGCGCGGGTCGGGACCGGCGCGGAAATCATTGATTCCAGCATCTGGGTGGCGACGACAACAGGCTTGCCTTCGCGGCGGCAGGCGCGGATCAACTGCTTCTGGATACCGGGAACCGCTTCAAGCGGCATTTCGACACCGAGGTCGCCACGGGCCACCATCAGCGCGTCGGACAATTCAATGATTTCGTCGATGCGTTCGATGGCCTGCGGCTTTTCAATCTTCGACATCAGGCCGACGCGGCCACGGGCGATCTTGCGCACTTCGGCCAGATCTTCCGGACGCTGGATGAAGGACAATGCCACCCAGTCGACATCGTTGGTGGCGAGAACCGCATCCAGGTCGGCGCGGTCCTTGTCGGTCAGCACGCCGGTGGCGAGAATGGTATCGGGCAGGCTAACGCCCTTGCGGTCGGAAATCTTGGTGCCAGAGACGACCGTACAGACAATGGTCTTGCCGTCGCACTTTTCGGCACGCAGATGCAGCTTGCCGTCATCGATCAGCAGGCGATGGCCAACCTTGACCGCTTCCAGGATTTCCGGATGCGGCAGATAGACCCGGTGCTCGTCGCCAGGGGCTTCGTTGCTGTCGAGGGTAAAGGTCTGGCCGGGCTTCAGCTCGACGGTCGTATTGGCAAATTTGCCGACGCGCAGCTTCGGACCCTGCAAGTCGGCGAGAATGCCGATCGGGCGACCGCAGGCGGCCTCCACGTTACGGATGCGCTGGATCAGCGTGCGCATCACATCGTGGCTGGCATGGCTCATATTGATTCGGAAAAGATCGGCGCCAGCCTCATGCAGCTTGCGGATCATGGCTTCGTCCTGCGAAGCCGGTCCGAGCGTTGCGAGAATCTTGACTTTGCGGTTGCGCTTCATTGCTTCTGGCCTTCCTGAGTCCCTGGCGTATCGGACAGCTGAACCATCCAGCTCCCCTGGCGGCCCGTGTCATATTCCTTGAATCCCATCTGCTGGTAACCGCGCTTGAAACAATCCCCGACCCCGACGATCTTGAACTCGTTTTCCGCCACGCACATGTTCACATTACCGGTCCAGCGACCGCCGCGCGCGGCGTCTTCGGCATAGAGGTAATAGTAGCGCGACTTCAGCTCACCTTCGATCAGTGTGGCGCAGGTGGAGGCAGGCACCTGCCACCAGCCCTCGCTAATCCAGCCTTCCGCCGCCCGGTAACCGATGGCGACGCCGACGAGATTGGCCGAACCGTTGCAGACGCGAAAATCGGCACGCGCCGCCGTGGCAAAGGCAAAAGGTGAAAAAACGATGCTCAATAACAGGCTGAGGCGCCAGAGGCGGCCCGGTCCTGTTACGAAAGAGAGTGTGTTGGAATGAGGCACGGCTTCCGACGAAACTCCATATTTCTGTGTTGCCTTCTTGCGATTATGGACCAAGAAAGTCAACGCAACTCTAATCGATTGTATTCCCCATGCAGATGATGAGGGGTGAGTTTGACTGAATGGTGACAAGGCGCGCCTCCTGTGCCTGCATGGGAGCAGAGCCAACGAGTTTGCCGCGCCATGATGCGAAGCGAGACCTGCTTCTATCATAAGACCGGCGACAAGAGGTTAAACCGGTTCACCCATCCTGTACTATCGGAACGGGCGGAAAAGCTGGTGATAATTGCAGGCACACGGCGTTCCGCCTCGTAAACGTTGTGACCAGGTGGCATCTCCATTGCAGCCCCGAGTCTGTGAATCAACATTATTCGACCTGTGATAAAAAATGGGTGTAAAGATGTAATTGCCTGTGAAAACTCTTGAAACACCAGAGTTTTTAACCGGCATCGTCACTGATTTAACCCGGATGCCGTAGCCGATCGACATTTTATCGACTATTTGTCGCAATTCGACCCAGGAGGCAATTTATGCCGACGGGAGGGCTGCAGGGGTTGCTGCCGCCCATCAGGGCCTCCCAATCACATAAATGTGTCAGTCATGAATGCGTTCAATCCCTTCGAGATCATCTCCGGCGATACCAGCCGAGGCTTGGTGCTGCTTGCCGACCACGCCATGAACCGGCTGCCGCCGGACTATGGCCGGCTCGGCCTGCCCGACAGCGCCTTCGAGCGGCACATTGCCTATGACATCGGCGTGGAGGGACTGACCCGCCACCTCGCCGCGCGGCTTGGCGTGCCGGCCGCAATGACCTGCTTTTCACGGCTGCTGATCGACCCCAACAGAGGCGAGGACGATCCGACGCTGATCATGAAGATTTCCGATGGCGCAATCGTGCCCGGCAATCACCCGATCACGGCGGAGCAGTGGCAGCATCGCATCGAGACCTTCCACCGCCCCTACCACCAGGCGGTCTCGCAGCTGCTGGCCGATGTTGCCGCTGAGAGCGGCAAGGCACCGCTGGTGCTTTCACTTCATTCCTATACGCCAGCCTGGAAGGGCGTGCCCAGGCCCTGGCACGCCGCTGTGCTCTGGGACACCGATCACCGCGCCGTGTATCCGCTGATCGAGGCTCTGCGCGCGCCCGGCGACATCCTTGTCGGCGACAACGAACCCTATGACGGGGCCTTGAAAGGCGATACAATGTATCGCCATTGCATGATAACGGGTATGCCGCATGCGCTGCTTGAGGTGCGCCAGGACCTGATCGGCGACGAGGCCGGCATCCTCGCCTGGGCGGACCGGCTAGAGCCGATCTTCAGCACCCTCAACGCCAACCCTGCCCTGCATGAATGGCAACAATTTCCCTCCCGCACCGGACCCTATCCGGTCGCAACGGCGTGACCGGAGATCAAGTGATGAGCAAGATGACCAGGGAACAGCAGACAGAACTGGAAGCGACGGCGTTCCGCAGGCTTCTCCAGCATCTGCGCGAGCGCGACGACGTGCAGAATATCGACCTGATGAACCTCGCCGGCTTTTGCCGCAATTGCCTGTCCAACTGGTATCAGGACGCCGCCGATGCCAAGGGTCTGGAGATCACCCGCGACGAGGCCCGCCATCACGTCTATGGCATGCCCTACGAGCAGTGGAAGGCGCAGCATCAGAAGGAAGCGAGCGAGGCCCAGAAGGCCGCCTTCGAAGAGTCGCGCCCGAAAGACGAGACCGATTGAGACACAACCAAGAGCCGTCTCGGCTGCGGCACCCACCCCATTCACCGACCTGCCAGCCAAGACATTCACGCTGAAATGCGTGAAATGGCTTGACGTAACGCCCCGTTCACGGCAGGTCACGCCCACCTGATTGAACATCCCCAGCAAGGAGATCCCCATGTCTGATGCTCATGGCGTCGCCCGTGACCAACTTCGCGCCTTTGTCGAGCGCATCGAACGTCTGGAAGAAGAAAAGAAGACCATCGCCGACGACATCAAGGATGTCTACGGCGAGGCCAAGGGCATGGGCTTCGACACCAAGATCCTGAAAAAAGTCATCGCGCTTCGCAAGAAGGATGAGCAGGAACGCATGGAAGAAGATCTGATCCTCGACACATACCTGCACGCGCTCGGCATGATCGAAAACCCGCCGGAAGGCTAAAGTCTGCCGGGAAAATTGAAAACCAGTTTTCCCGAAGACGAAGCATCTTGTGGTCTGTCTCGTTCAATCTGAACCTGTCAGGCTATAAGGCTCCTAAGCACCAAGGCTCCAGCAAACACGAAAAAACCCGCCGAGGCGGGTTTTTTTATGCCGTTTTTAAACTTGATCAGTCTGTGTTCGCGGCACCATCCACGAAATCTTATCGCACAGCTCCGAAGCGACCGGGATCGATCGCCTGGGCGCCAGGCGTGAAACCGGACTGAGCCGCCTCGACCGGAGTGGTGATCGCCTTGGTGACGACACGGCCACCGCGGCCAGCTTTGCCAGGAACCGGCCCTGCAACCGGGTTGGAGCCGGGCTCAAGCTTGTTCTTGTTCATGGCCCATTGCGAAATCATCGTCCGCGTCAGCTCGGTGCCACCGCTCAGACCACGGCTCGCAGCATCGGCTTCACTTGGACCGGGCCTCGCGCCCTTGACTGGCAGCGCCGGCTCTCCGGCATGGGCCGTTGCCTTGGGCTGGTCGAAGACATCGCCGAACTGGCCAGCGCTAGGCTTGACCCGCGATGGCGGCGTGAGGGCGGCAACCTGCTGAGCCTGACGATCAGGCTTAGCCTGCACCGGAGCCTGGGCCTGCACCGGAGCCTGGCTTGGCAACGGACCCTGGGTCAATACGGCAACCCCTCTTGGCTCTGGCGCGGCAGACTGCGGACGCTCGGCCGGGGCCACTGGCCGGATCTCAGCCGTGGTTGTCTCAGGCCGGTCACGCGGGATAACGACGGTCTTCATCGGCGCGCCGTCCTGGCTCTGCTGCAGCGCTTCTGCAGCAGCAGGCGAGAGCATGGCTTCCTCTACGGTCTTCGGCTCGTCATTATCCTGCGAGGCCATCTGCGGACGTTGCTGCGGCAAGGTCGCGGCCATCGCATCGGCCAATGCCGGACGTGCGGCAGGAACCGGAATATGCGCGTCGGACGAACCATCGTCGGTGGCGTTAAGCGACGCGGTCATCAACGGCTCGGCATCACCCTTCATGCCGCGCTGACCAAGCAAGGTCGGCACCGGAATCTTGTAGGAGCCGAGATCCTCGAAGCCATTTTGCTGCTGAGGGTTAGGGTTACTTCCAGGCGAGTTGCTGGCAACCTTCTGCAGGGCATCCTCGGCGGCATTGCGGCCACCCGGCGAATAAAGCGCAACGGCAAGGCTTTCATCACCCGGACGGAACGACGGACGCGACTGCGGCACGGGCGCTGCGATATCAGGTGCGGCGGAGGCCACGGCAACAGGTGTCGGGCTGGTCGGCGTCGGGTTGGTCAGCTCAGCTGGCCTTTGAGTGGCAGGAGGCGCGGATGCGCGAACCGGTGCGGCTGGCGCCGAATCTTCGTCGCCCTCGTCTTCGTCACCGCCACCAAACAGCATCGCCATCAGGTTTCGAGGTCGCCCTCGCGATGAAGGTTTGGCATCCGCCATTAATATCTGCTCGGACCCCAGTCGTTGTTTATATTCCGCGAGCGCCAATTGGTATCCGGGCAACGGTTTGCCATCGGCTGGTATGTGCAAGGTCTTGCCGTCAGGGAACATGCGCACCAATTCGTCGCGCGGAACACGCGGCCAGGAGCGTACACCCGCAACGTCCATATGCACGAAAGGCGACCCGGAATTGGGGTAGTAGCCAACGCCGCCCGCCTGGAATTTCATGCCGATATCACGCAGGTTCTTCAGCGGCACGCCGGGAATGAAGAAGTCCATGGCCGTGCCATGCATATGCTGGCTTTCCTTGGCGACGCCTGAGGAGCGCGAGCGCAGCATGGCATTGGTGGCCGGCGAGCGATAACCGGAGACGACATAGATATAGCCGCTGGCTCCAGCCTTCTGATAGACCGACCAGACCAGATCGAACAGGCGCGGATCCATCTTGGTGGCTTCGTTACGCCGCCAGTCGCGCAGAATATTGTTGAGCTGCTGCAGACCCTTGGGATCGTAGCGTCCATTGCGCTTGAAGGTGATTTCCTGCTTTTCGCCGGTGTGAACGAACAGGATTTTCAGCGAACGGGTTTCGGCGGCAGCGGAACTTGCCGTTGCCGAAAGCGCTGAGAAGGCGACCATCATAAATACGAGAGCCGTCAGGACCAGCTTGGATATGTTCGCCCAAAGCGTGGCCGCGCGGTCAAACCGCCCGGGCCCACAGGGCGATACAAATACACCAGAAATCCGCAAAATCCGTCCCCGTCAGAAGTCTATTCGCACCTTTATCACATGACTGTGAAATACGGTATCTACATGGCAAATTTGCCACATCGGTCGGATTGATTCATATATGGTGAACCAAATGATAACAACCCATTGACAACCAGTAATCAATCATCCTTACCCGGGGGTTAACACTTAAACGTCCGATGGACGATTTGTTAGCTTCCGAGCACGAACCAATTCAGCCTTTTTTGGCTAAAACCCAGCTCCTTATAGCCCCAAATGGCAACGCCGCCCACCCTTTCGGGTGCGCGGCGCATTCACATTTTCAGTCTTTAACAGGAACCTGCGACGTCAAGCCGCGTGCTTCTGCGGATTGTCAGGATCGATGCCGTAATCCTTGAGCTTGCGATAGAGCGTGGAGCGGCCGATGCCGAGCTTGCGCGCCACCTGGCTCATCTGCCCCCGGTAAAATTTCAGGGCAAACCGAATCAGCTCTTCCTCGATCTCGGCCAATTGGCGGACATTGCCGGTCTCGTCGATGCTGACGATGACATTGTCGAGCGCCACCGGCCTCGGCTCGTCGGCCCGCGGGGCGGGCAGACGGTCGATGAAGGCCAGTTCCGGCCGATCGGTATTGCGCGCCGCCGACTGGTCGATCAGGCTTTCACCACCCACGGCACCCGCCAGGAACTTGTCCTGCGACAGGCCGCCGGGGATCTGTGCCACGATCTGCGGGAAATCGGCTTCGGTCAGGTCAGTGCCTTCAGCCAGGATCACTGCCCGGTAGATGGCGTTTTCCAGCTGGCGGATATTGCCCGGCCAGTCGAAGGCCGTCAGCAGGGCAAGTGCGCCAGCGCTGAGTGTCAGAGTGCGCGCCAACCGCTGTTCAGCCGAGAAGCGCTCGGTAAAGGCACGCGCCAGGAACGGAATGTCTTCCTTGCGCCGGCGCAGAGCTGGAATGGTGATCGGGAAGACATTGAGGCGATAGTAGAGATCTTCACGGAATCGGCCAGCCTTGACCTCTTCGATCAGGTCCTTGTTGGTCGCAGAGATCAGCCGCACATTGACCTTCTGGGTCTGGCGGGCGCCGATCACTTCGATCTCGCCTTCCTGCACGGCGCGCAGCAGCTTGACCTGGGTGTCGAGCGGCAATTCACCGATCTCATCCAGGAACAACGTACCGCCGTCAGCCTCGGCGAACTTGCCGATGTGCCGTTCAGCAGCACCGGGGAAGGATCCCTTTTCATGGCCGAACAGGATGCTTTCGACCATGTTCGGCGGAATAGCGGCGCAGTTGACGGTGACGAACGGCCGCGAGGCGCGATCGCTGCCTGCTTGAATGGCCCTGGCGACCATTTCCTTGCCGACGCCCGATTCACCTTCGAGTACGACAGGAATATTCGACTGGGCGGCACGGCGCGACAGGTCGATAACCCGCGTCATGGCCGGGCTTGCCGAAATGATATCCGAGAAATGCACGGCACCGGTGCGTGAACGGCGCGCAGGACGGGCCTTGGCGTCACGCTGCTCGACACGCAGTGCATTGGCGATAGCGGACGCGATACGCTCTGGCGAAACCGGCTTGACGACGAAATCGAAGGCACCGGCCCGCATGGCATGCACGACAGTGTCGATGCCGCCCTGCCCGGTCTGGACGATCACGGGCACATCGGCCTCCTGTCCGCCGATGGCGACCAGGAAATCGAGACCGGAGACGCCGGGCATCATCAGATCGAGAAGAACGACGGAAATTTCAGACTTATGTTGACGGAAATAGGCAAGGCCTGCTTCTCCGTCTTCGGCCAGATGAGCAACATGCCCCTGGCTTTCCACTGCAGCCTTCAACAACCGGCGTTGAACCGGATCGTCATCGACAACGAGAATATGAGCGGTCAATTTAAGCTCCCCGAGTCATTATGGCGTCTGGCGCCTGTTGAAACTTTGGACCACGTCCGCACGAGGCAAAACCGCCGGAGACAATCTCCGTCTGCGATCCTGCCTTGGGACACGGTCCAGAATGCTGATCGAATGCTGTTCAATCCCGTTTCCGGCAGCAATCGGCGCAAGCCCAGCCGTCTTGCAAGCAAAAAGCTCTTTTTGAAGCAAAGACTTCATCGCAAGCAATGGCTGTAACCGTCGTCCCTACCCGCAAAGTGCCATGGAGACTTGAAAAACCGGTTCCAACTTTCGCTAGGATTTTAGCTATAGCCCGCCAATCTGTCCGCTTCGATACAATGTCCATCAAAAAAGACTGGAAAACGCCGGAAATTCCCGGCCTTCGGCACAGTCCAAGCCGCCCGCACCGAATTTTTGTCGGATATCGGTACAAAGCTTCGTTAACTAATTTGCCAGATGGACGGGGCAGATGGCAAGCGCTGAAATGCGTCTCGGACACCATATCCTGTTGCCGCGCGCATTTGCCGTGCTAAGACTGGACATCGTTTTAGCCGCACGCCGCACGCGGCGCCCTTGCCAAACAGTGGCGAAGGCGCAAAAGGCGGTGCAAAAGCCCTGACCAGACCGTCAAAAGTGACAAGACCCTCAAAAGGGAGAGATCATGCCGTTCACCTCGCTCCACACCCGCTTCATGGCCCCACAGTCCCCATCAGATGCCTCAGCATCCGCTGGCGGCGCCGGTCCTGGCCTTGGCACCTTGCCGGAATGGCGGTTGAGCGATCTTTACCCCGCCCCGGACTCGGATGTTTTCAAGGCCGATCTCGCCAAGGCGAGCGAAATGAGCCTCGCCTTCGAGACCAAGTGGAAGGGACGGCTGGAAGATGCCGCCGGCAAGGACGGCGATCACGGCCTGGGCGCAGCCTTGAAGGATTTCGAGGCGCTGGAGGATCTGCTCGGCAAGATCGGCTCCTATGCCGGACTTTATTATTATAGCGAGATGACCAAGCCTGAGAACGGCAAGTTCTTCGGCGATGTGCAGGCAAAGCTCACCGACCTCTCCGCCCATCTTCTGTTCTTCACGCTGGAGCTGAACCGGTTGGAAGATGCCGTGATCGATGCGGCCATCGCCCGCGATCCCGCCACCGCCCATTATAAACCCTGGCTGATCGACCTGCGCCAGGACAAGCCCTACCAGCTGGACGACAAGCTGGAACAGCTATTCCTGGAGAAGTCACAGACCGGGGCCGCCGCCTTCAACCGGCTGTTCGACGAGACGCTGGCCAGCCTGCGTTTTGACGTCGATGGCACCGAGTTGACGCTGGAACCGGTGCTGACCATGCTGCAGGAGGCCGATCCGGCCTTGCGCGAAAAGGCGGCGAAGGCGCTGTCGAAAACCTTCAAGGACAATATCCGCATTTTCGTGCTGGTCACCAACACGTTGGCCAAGGACAAGGAAATTTCCGACCGCTGGCGCGGCTTTGTCGATATCGCCGACAGCAGGCATCTGTCGAACCGGGTCGAGCGCCCCGTGGTCGATGCGCTGGCGGCGGCTGTGCGTGATGCCTATCCGCGCCTGTCGCACCGCTATTATAAGATGAAGGCCAAGTGGCTGGGCATGGACCAGATGAATTTCTGGGACCGTAATGCGCCGCTGCCCGAGAGCATCGACCGGGTCATCCCCTGGGATGAGGCCCGCGACACGGTTCTGTCGGCGTATGGCGGCTTTGCCCCCGACATGGCCGCGATCGCTGCCCGCTTTTTCGATGGCGGTTGGATCGATGCGCCGGCCCGCCCCGGCAAGGCGCCGGGCGCCTTTGCCCATCCGACCGTGCCCTCGGCCCATCCTTACGTGCTGGTCAATTATCTCGGCAAGCCGCGCGATGTCATGACCCTTGCCCATGAACTCGGCCATGGCGTGCATCAGGTTCTGGCCGGCGGCCAGGGCGCGCTGATGTGCCAGACACCTTTGACGCTTGCCGAAACGGCCTCCGTCTTCGGCGAAATGCTGACCTTCCGCGCCCTTCTCGAAAAGGCAAGCGATGCGCGCGAGCGCAAGGCGATGCTGGCCCAGAAGGTCGAGGACATGATCAACACGGTCGTGCGCCAGATCGCTTTCTACGAATTCGAGCGCAAGCTGCACACCGCCCGCAAGGAGGGCGAGCTGACGGCAGAGCGGATCGGCGAACTTTGGCTGTCGGTGCAGGAAGAGAGCCTTGGACCGGCGATCAAAATTTCCGAGGGCTATGAAACCTGGTGGGCCTATATCCCCCACTTCATCCACTCGCCCTTCTATGTCTATGCCTATGCCTTCGGCGATTGCCTGGTGAATTCGCTCTATGCGGTCTACCAGAATGCGGACCAGGGCTTTCAGCAGAAATATTTCGACCTGTTGAAGGCCGGTGGCAGCAAGCACCATTCGGAGCTTCTCGCACCCTTCGGCCTCGATGCGACCGACCCATCGTTTTGGGCCAAGGGCCTGTCGATGATCGAAGGGTTGATCGACGAGTTGGAAGCGCTTGATGCTGCTCAGTAAGTGAAGAGGCGGCACCGATATGGCCGAGGCCGGGATGTCGTCTCCCTTCATTCTGTTTCGCAATGACAAGAGCGGCGAGACACTTGTTTTCGCCGATCCGGTAGAGATCGTCACGGCAACCAGCGGCGACGAGATCCAGCCGGCGCTGGCCCGGCTGGAACAGGCACGGCAGGCCGGCTACTGGCTTGCCGGCGCATTGTCCTATGAGGCCGGCTTCGTCTTTGAAGACAAGCTGAAACCACTTATTCCAAACGGTCGGCCAACGCCGCTCGTGCAATTCGGCATTTTTGCGGCCCCTGCCGGGCCGGACCATCGGCTTGCCCAGCCCCTGCAGGAGACCAGCCTGCCAACGCAGCTGGAAGACCCACGCGCGACCTGGGATGTCGATGCCTATCGCCAGCGTTTCGAGATCCTGCACCAGCATCTGCGCCAGGGCGATTGCTATCAGGCCAATCTGACCATGCCTGTCGAGGCGAGCTATCGCGGCAACGCCTGCACCCTGTTCTGGTCGCTGATCGAGCGCCAGCCGGTGTCTTACGGTGCGCTGGTCTCCCTTGGCGGGCAAGCCATCGTCTCACGTTCGCCGGAACTGTTCTTCAAGGTGGATGAGGCCGGCTTCATCGAAACTCATCCGATGAAGGGCACCGCGGCGCGCGGTCGCGACGCCGCCGAAGACGAGGCGATAAAGGCGGCAATGCTGGCCGATGAAAAGACCCAGGCCGAAAACCGGATGATCGTCGACCTCCTGCGCAACGACCTGTCGCGGATCATCGAGACCGGCAGCCTCAGCGTACCGAAACTATTTGCCATAGAAACCTATCCGACCCTGCATCAGCTGGTCAGCCACGTGCGCGGCAAGCTCTTGCCCGGCATTGGCCTGCCCGCCATTCTCGAAGCACTGTTTCCCTGCGGCTCGATTACCGGCGCACCGAAGCTCGCCGCCATGCAGATCCTGCACAAGCTGGAGGCCGGGCCACGCGATGTCTATTGCGGTGCCATCGGTTTTTGCGATCCGGCCGGCCCAATGCGATTTTCCGTTGCTATCAGAACCCTGACTTTATTTGGTCAAGAAGGTACATCGGAACATAACTGTGAAGCAGAGGGGCTTTCCAAAAGTGTTCGCGCAGTTTTCAATGTCGGTGGCGGCATTGTATTTGATTCGCAGCCCGGCCCCGAATTTGAGGAATGTCTGCTCAAGGCGCGCTTTGCGGTAGGTGATCGATGGATTTCACGTTGATTGAGACGCTCCGCTGGGAGCCGGACCAGGGCTTCATCAGGCTCGACCAGCATCTGCGGCGCCTGTCGCGCTCGGCCGATGCGCTCGGCTTTCGCCAGCCGGTCAAGCCCGAGGCGGCGCTGAAGGAAGTGGTGAGCGGCGAAAAGCCTTTGCGGGCGCGGCTGGCGATGAATTTCCGTGGCAAGCTCGAGGCGACCGCTGCCCCTTTCGAGCCGATTGGCGAAAACACCATCTGGCGCATCCGCATCGCCGAAAAGACCCGGCTGAATTCGCAGGACACGCTCTATCGCCACAAGACATCGCGACGCGATCCCTATGACGCCGCCCGCGCCGAATTTTCCACCGATGAGGCAGAGGAAGTCCTGCTCCTCAACGAGCGCGGCGAAATCTGCGAGGGCAGCTTCACCAGCGTCTTCGTCCAAGGGCTGGACGGCATGCTGATCACCCCGCCGCTTTCCTGCGGCCTGATCCCCGGCATTCTGCGCGCCGACCTGATCCGCGAGCGCAAGGCCCGCGCCGAGGTGCTGAAACCCGAAAGCCTGCACGGCCGCGCCATCTTCGTCGGCAACAGCCTGCGGGGCCTGATCCGCGCCGAACTGGTGGAAGACCAGCAACGGGCCGTGGCGTAACCGGTCCTGACGCGTTTGCGCGGTATCGGCTCCACAAAACAGTGCGGGCACACCGCAAGGCTAGGCGCGCGTCTTTATTCTGTCGTTGAATTATGATCTAGGAGCAGTGAGCGAACCGGCCAGACTATGGCCGGGTCCAAAAATCAGTGCGCCTACCGCCACGCCTTCCAAGGAGATAATGTATGACCACCCAGACCTATCCGGTTTACGGCGAGATCACCGGTCCGATCGTGATGATCGGCTTTGGTTCGATCGGCCGTGGCACGCTGCCGCTGATCGAACGCCATTTCAAGTTCGACAAGAGCCGGATGGTGGTCATCGACCCGCGCAATGACGAAGCCGAACTGCTGGCCAAGCATGGCATCAAGCACATCCAGGCGCATGTCACCAAGGAAAACTACAAGGACCTGCTGAAACCCTTGCTGACCGAAGGCGAAGGCCAGGGCTTCTGCGTCAACCTGTCGGTCGATACCGGCTCGCTCGACCTGATGAAGCTCTGCCGCAAGCTCGACGTTCTCTATATCGACACGGTTGTCGAGCCCTGGCTCGGCTTCTATTTCGACAAGAACATGAAGAATTCCGAGCGCACCAACTATGCGCTGCGCGAAACCGTGCGCCAGGAAAAGAAGAAGAGCCCGGGCGGCACGACGGCTGTCTCCACCTGCGGGGCCAATCCGGGCATGGTTTCCTGGTTCGTCAAGCAGGCGCTGGTCAACGTCGCCAACGAAATCGGCCTGAAATTCGAAGAGCCTTCGGTCAATGACCGCGAAGGCTGGGCCAAGCTGATGAAGAAGGTCGGCGTCAAGGGCATTCACATTGCCGAGCGCGACACCCAGCTGGCCAAGAACCCGAAGCCGCTCAACGTGTTCTGGAACACCTGGTCGGTCGAAGGCTTCATCTCGGAAGGCCTACAGCCCGCAGAACTCGGCTGGGGCACGCACGAGACCTGGATGCCGAAGAACGCCAAGAAGCACAAGAAGGGCTGCAAGGCCGCGATCTATCTGGAGCAGCCGGGCGCCAATACCCGCGTACGCACCTGGTGCCCGACCCCCGGCCCGCAATACGGCTTCCTCGTCACCCACAACGAATCGATTTCGATTGCCGATTACTTCACGGTGGAGAAGGATGGCGAAGTCGCTTATCGCCCGACCTGCCATTACGCCTATCATCCGGCCAATGACGCTGTCCTGTCGCTGCATGAAATGTTCGGCAATGGCGGCACCGCCCAGCCGGTTCTGCATGTTCTCGACGAGCACGAACTGGTCGACGGTATCGATGAGCTCGGCGTGCTGCTCTACGGCCACGACAAGAACGCCTACTGGTACGGTTCGCGCCTGTCACTCGAAGAAACCCGCCGCATCGCACCTTACCAGAACGCAACCGGCCTGCAGGTGACTTCAGCGGTTCTGGCCGGCATGGTCTGGGCCATCGAAAACCCCAAGGCCGGCATCGTCGAAGCCGATGAGATCGATTACAAGCGCTGCCTCGAAGTGCAGTCGCCCTATCTCGGCCCGGTCGAAGGCCATTACACCGACTGGACCCCGCTTGACGGCCGCCCGGGCCTGTTCCCGGAAGAGCTGGACGAGAAGGATCCCTGGCAGTTCAAGAATATCCTGGTGCGCTAACACCAGTTAAGCCGCTCTAGACGGAACGGCTGAGAGAAGAAACGAAACGCCTGCCGGCCCCTTGGGTTCGGCAGGCGTTTTTGCACGACAACATCGTGCGCCATATATGGCGCCCAAAGGTTGGCTGTAGCACTTCATATCTGCTGCATAATTCCTTAAGTCGATGCCGATTTAAGGAATTATGCAGGAGCGGTGGAACAACAAACGCATGTCTGTGTTCAACGCCCGGCAACAAGGCGCCAAGCCTTGCTTTCACCTAATCTTCGCGGCATGGTCGCTTCGGGATTGAAGATATCGACGGCGGTACCAGCCGGATGGAGACTGTCATGAAGGTCAAAAGCTTAGCCACCCTGCTCATCGCGAGTTTTGCCGTATCCTCCTGCATGAGTACGCAGCAGCCACGCCAGGTTGCCTACAATGCGCCGCCACCGGCTGGCGTCGATGGCGCCTGGGTCGATCCGAACGGCATCGTCTCTACCTTCCAGGGCGGCACTTTTGCCACCCGCTCCAGCGATACAAATGCGCTGCTGGCCTCCGGCACCTATACCAACACATCGCCGAGCCTGGTCGAGATCAACATGACCTCGCTGGTGCGCAAGACCCAGTCACGCGTCAACTGCGCGCTCGTCGCCGCCGACCAGCTGAACTGCACGACCGACTCCGGCTCGAATTTCTCGCTGCGCCGCAAGATCTGAGCGTTCGAGACCCCTGTGAATTTGCAGAGCCGGCCGGCATCGGTCGGCTTTTTGCTTATTTAGGCTCTTTTTACTTGCCGTGGGATGCATCGGATGGAAACATGCAACTGCTCGCAGCAACCCGAAAAAACCGTCACAGAACAAGGGTAGTGAAAAAGGGCATTTACGAAAATCAGGAGATACGGATGTTAAAGAGATTTAGATTTGGCCTGCTCAGCGCCTCGGTTCTGGTCCTGTCGTCGAGCGCCGCCTTTGCCGATTTCGAACTGAACATCCTGCATATCAACGATTTCCACTCCCGCATCGAGTCGATCAATAAATACGACGCTACCTGCTCGACGGATGAAGAAAGCAAGAACCAATGCTTCGGCGGCGCTGCCCGCCTTAAAACGGCACTGGACCAGACCCGGGCTGCCCTTGCCGGCAAGAACATCCTGTCGCTGAACGCCGGCGACAATTTCCAGGGTTCGCTGTTCTACACGACCTATAAGGGCGCAGCCGAACTTGAAGTGATGAACACCCTGAAGTTCGACGCCATGACGCTTGGCAACCACGAATTCGACGACGGTGAAACCGCCATTGCCCCCTTCCTCGACAAGGTGAAGTTCCCGGTCGTGGTCGCCAATATGGAGGTCAATGCCAGCTCCAAGCTGAAGGACAAGTTCAAGCCATCTACCGTCATCGAGATCGGTGGGCAGAAGATCGGCATCGTTGGCGCCATTACACCTGAGACGGTGGAACTTGCCTCGCCCGGCCCGACCGTGAAATTTTCCGACGATGTCGCCGCCATCACAACAGAAGTGCAGAAGCTGAAGGCTGAGGGCGTCAACAAGATTATCGCGCTCACCCATGTCGGCTATCACCGCGATATGGAGATAGCCAAGATCCCCGATGTCGACGTGGTTGTGGGCGGCCATTCCCATACGCTGCTGTCGAACACGGATCCGAAGGCCGAAGGACCCTACCCGACCATGGTCGACAACCCCGGCGGCTATAAAGTGCCAGTCGTCACCGCCGCCTCCTACAGCAAGTATCTCGGCGATCTCGACGTGGTCTTCGATGACAATGGCGTGGTGAAGAGCGCCAAGGGCGACCCGATCCTGATCGATTCAAAATTCAAGCCCGACGAGGCCATGGCCGAGAAGGTGAAGGAACTGGCCGGTCCGATCCAGGCGCTGCGCCAGAAGGAAATCGGCGAAAGCGACGGCCCGATCGACGGCGCCTCGACCACCTGCCGCGTCAAGGAATGCGCCATGGGCAACCTTGTTGCCGAAGCCATGCTGGACCACGCGCGCGGTCAGGGCATCAGCATCGCCATCCAGAATGGCGGCGGGCTGCGCGCCTCGATCGGCGGCGGCAAGGTCACCATGGGCTCCGTTATCACGGTCCTGCCTTTCCAGAACACGCTTGCCACCTTCCAGCTCAAGGGCTCGGATGTCGTGACAGCACTTGAAAACGGCGTCAGCCAGGTGGATGACGGCGCCGGACGCTTCCCGCAGGTCGCCGGTCTGAAATACAGCTTCGACCGCTCCAAGCCCGCCGGCAGCCGCATCGTCGATGTGCAGGTCAAGGACGGTGACGGCTTCGTGCCGCTCGACAAGACCAAGCTCTACGGCGTCGTCACCAACAATTACATGCGCTCGGGCGGTGACGGCTACAAGATCTTCTCGACCGCCGGCCAGAATGCCTATGACTTCGGCCCTGATCTTGCCGACGTCACCGCCGATTTCCTGACCAAGCACTCGCCATATAAGCCGTTTACCGATGGGCGTGTCAGCGAGGTGACCCCGGCCGGCTATGTTGCGCCCGCCGCCCAGCCGAAGACCGCAACCGGCGCGCAGGCCACAGCGCCCGCACCCGCGCCTGCCACAACCACACCTGCCGCCCCTTCCCCTGCTCCAGCCGCGCCTGCAACTCCAGCACCTGCAACTCCGGCGCCTGCAGCACCCGCCCCGGCAGCTCCGGCCGTCTCGGCACCTCCGGCCGCCGCCCAGCCGACCAAATATACCGTCGTAAAGGGTGACAGCCTCTGGAAGATTGCCGAGGCTACGTATGGCAATGGCGAGGACTGGACAAAGATCGCCGGTGCCAACAAGCTGAGGCACCCGAACCATATCGAGATCGGCGACATGCTGACGCTGCCCGCGAAATAACCGGGAATTGTAGCGGATCGCGACTACTCGTTTTGGAATCTTGCGGCCCGGACTGTTCCGGGCCGCTTTTTCATTCTGGACAGTGATCTTTTCTCGGTCCAAAAGCGTAACGTGAGCATCGAATTCTTGAGCAGGGTAGTCAAAATATGAGCGCGACCGTGAACCATCTCCCCGCCGAACATCCCAAGGTCAATTTCGGCAAGGTCGGCGTGCTGCTCGTCAATCTCGGCACGCCCGATGGCACCGATTACACCTCGATGCGCCGGTATCTGCGGGAATTCCTCAGCGACAAACGGGTGATCGAGTGGTCGCGTCTGTTCTGGTATCCGATCCTCTACGGCATCGTGCTCAACACCCGCCCGGGCAAGGTGGGCAAGGCCTATGCCGAAATCTGGAACAATGATCTGAACGAAAGCTACCTGAGGACCTATACTCGCAACCAGGCAGAGAAAATGGCCGCCTCTCTCGGCGACCTGCCGAATGTGGTGGTCGACTGGGCGATGCGCTATGGCCAGCCCTCGATCAAGTCACGCATGGACGCGCTGCAAAAAGCCGGCTGTGAGAAGATCCTGCTCTTCCCGCTCTATCCGCAATATGCCGCCGCCACGACAGCCACCGTCAATGACGAAGCCTTCAAGGCACTGCTGAAGATGCGCTGGCAGCCGGCGCTGCGCACCGTGCCGCAATATAGCGACGACCCCGTCTATATCGACGCGCTCGCCAACTCCATCGAGGCGCATCTGGCTAGCCTCGATTGGGAACCGGAACTGGTGCTGACCTCGTTCCACGGCATTCCAAAGTCATATTTCATGAAGGGCGATCCCTATCACTGCCAATGCTACAAGACAGCACGCCTGCTGCGCGACCGGCTGGGCTGGCCGAAGGAAAAGCTGATGGTGACCTTCCAGTCCCGCTTCGGGCCGGAGGAATGGCTGCAGCCCTATACCGACAAGACGGTCGAGAAACTGGCGAAAGACGGCGTCAAACGCATCTGCGTCATCAACCCCGGCTTCGTTTCCGATTGCCTTGAAACGCTCGAGGAAATTGCGGGGGAAGCCGGCGAGATCTTCCACCACGCCGGCGGCGAGAAATTCAGCCATATCCCCTGCCTGAACGACAGCCCTGACGGCATGCGGGTTCTCGAAAATGTCGTGCGGCGCGAATTGCAGGGCTGGGTCTGACAGCGTGTCGCCGCCGCCTACCCGTCGCGGCCTATTGAAAGCCTCTACCGGCTGGATGGCGTGCCTTGCCGCGCTATATGCCATGCCGGAAGGTTTCGCCAACGCGGCGACAAAGGCGGAGAGGCGAGCGATGTTCGAAACGATCGACGAGGCGCGGCGCAGATTGCAAGACGTGTTCGACCCGGCGCAGGTCGAAACCATAATCACGGCTCTGCAACCCTGTCTGGGCTTCGCACCAAGCGGTGCCAAGTCCGCGCCGGGACAGACCCGGATCGGCGGCCAACCGGATCTTGGTCCTGGCATCGAATGGCCGATTCGTGAGGTGCCGGCCAATCTTGACGAGATTGCCAAGCGGGGCGGCTTCAACCACGGCGACAGGATATTGCGTGACCTCAGCCAGCCGCGTGCCTATGAATTTCTCCTACAGATAAGTCTGGAAGAAGCAGCTGCGGTTAGCCCCCTCGCCGCAGAATTGCTGCCGTCAGAGGGGCGACTGCTGTTTTTCTACGATGGCAGCAGCGGACCCTGGCGCAGCGATGCCGCTGCCTGCCGGGTAATCTGGGATCGGAGCGCACCTGACGGTCTCAAGGAAATGCCCCTGCCGCAATCCCTGATCGTGCAGCGCGACGCCTTTGTTGCGGAGTGGAATGAAGCGGCTGCGGGCCGCGGCACTCTCCCGCCTTATCCTCTGGACAAAAGCCCGTTTTGGGGGCCGAAAAGACCGATGCGGCTGGCCAGCCGTCTCGGGCTGCCAAACTTCTTGTCCCTGGAAGCACAGTCCAATGCGGGCCTGCTCAAGCTCCTCGAGAATGATGAGACGCGGGAGGACTATGACAGCTTCTTTGCGCAAGCATGGGAAGGAACAGGACAGCTGCGTCAACAATTTCTCGGTGCGCCGCTGCCGGAACAGGACGACCCGCGCTATGACGCCGTTGTCGAGATAGAGTATCCGCAAGGGCCACCAAGGGGCGAGGCATGGAAGGCGGCGTTCCCGAGGATCGAGGCAGCCGCCGCCGACTGGCTACTGCTGATGCAGGTCAGCCAATCGGACTATTTGCAGGACCGCTCGGTCGAAGGCACCGTCTATTTTGTGATCCGCAAGGACCATCTGGCGGCAAGGGCCTTCGACAAGGTATTGCCGATCTATCAGCAGACCTGACCTTTTATACCAAGGCGCGAAGATGCTGACGCATCCTCGCCTTGAAAGAATTTCGAATATCTCAGATGCATCAGCGGCTTGAGATATTCGAAAATGGAATACGAAGAGCCGTCTTCAACGACTCTTCGTATTACGCCTCACGCCGGGTTCCAAATACCGGCGCGGCGGTCAGACGGGCGCCGAGTTGGATGCCCGGTTTTTCGATCAGCCGGTAGGTAAGTCGTGCAAGACCGTAGCTCGCAACGACTGTGACAATCGGCACGGCGATCTGGAGCACGGTGCTGGAGACGCCTAGCCGGGTCAGAACCATGATCGACACATAGAGCGGGATCATATGGACGAGATAGATGGAATAGGAAATCTCGCCCAAATGCGCTGGTAGCCGCTTGCCGAGCAGCCTTGCTGGCAGATGCATGACGCTATGCGCAGGTGCCGCAGCCGACATCAAAACCATGGCCCAGAGCGAGAGTGGCAGAAGCTGGGTTATGCCTTCGCGGGCGATGCCGATTGCGGCAAAACCAAGCGCTGCCGCAGCCCAGCCGCGCCATTCATGGCGGCGATCGAAAGCCAGATAACTGCAGATGCCGACGCCGAAACGCGCGATCTTGTAGCCGATAAAGCCGCCTGGAAGCAGATCCGTCATCAGGATCAGCGCCAGGAAGGTCGCAATACCGATCAGCCAGCGCTGGCGCTTCGCCAGGCACCAGAGAAAGAACGGCGCGAGCAGATAGAATTGCCATTCCATCGAGATGCTCCAGGCCTGACCGACGATTGTGTAGGGCGCGCTATCAAGCACCTGCCCCGGGATAACCCCCTGCAGCAGCGGCACATGCACGAGCAGCTGCTGGCCGAGGGAATCCAATCCCTGCTGGGCTAGGTAAAGCCGGTTGGCATTGGCTGGCGTATCGAAGGGAATATCCTGCCAGGCGGCGACCTGCACACCAAGCAGCAGGGTCGAAACCGCCAGCACCACCAAATACAGCGGAAACAGCCGGAACCCGCGCCGGACGATATAGATGCCGAGCGGCTCCGCCTTGCGGTCGATCAGCCGTGCGATAACGAACCCAGACAGAATGATAAAGACGTCCACGGCGAGCGTATTGCGATCGATGATCGGTATATGCCAACCGAAGGATAGAGAAATATGACCTGCCACCACCCACCAGGCCATGAAACCACGAAGCCCCTCAAGAGACTTTATCTTGAAACTTTCCGACGATTTATTTTGCATCATCCCGCACAATACTCATGCCGCTCCCATTATATGTCCCATAATTGGACGAAAGCGGACCCCCTACCTAAAGTTATCTTAGACTCTCTTGCACTGGCTTTAAAAGCCCGCCCGGAACCTGTCTATCTTCAATTGAGATGCCCCCAAAAAAGCATGGTTACGTCGCTCCCCTCAAACCGGATCACCCGCTGGGCGATTATTAGCCATTACAGATCTCGCGCAAAAGCAAACATTAATGATTAAGCGCTAAATTGGTTCCATCGGGAGTGATCCGCGGCGTGCGGAGGGAGTAATTATGCGCATTAATGCCAAAATTTATTTGCTGGTTTTCGTTCTTGGGCTTGCTGCCACGATTATCGGCGCTATGGGCATTTTCGTAACGGTTCGATACGACACCAAGACCGTTCAGATTGACAACCTCTCGGAGCGCGCCTTCCAGGGCGAGCATCTCAACCGATTGATCACGACAGTCGTCATGGAATCGCGTGGTATCTATGCCGCGAAATCCAAGGAAGACACGGAGAAGTTCGCCAAGGGCCTGCTGGCGGCTCTCGACGATATCGATGCCACAACAAAATTCTGGAAAAGCCTTGTTCCCGAAACCCAGATGCCGGCTTTCCAGGCCATGGTCGACAAGACCGTCGAGTTCCGAAAATTCCGCATGGAAACTGTGCGGCTTGGCAAGGAAGTCGGCCCACCGGCAGCAAACGAGCAGGGCAATAACGAAGGCAATCGAGCCAATCGCAAGGCATTGCAGACTCAGGTCGATGCGGTCGTCAACGCCGACAAGGCGGAATTGCAGGAGGTTACCGATTCGCTTGCAGGCTTCCAGAAGACGATGATGGTGCTGATCTCTTCGGTTACCGTAGTTGCGGTTTTGGCCGGGCTCGGCCTTGGCATCTATATCGGGGTCAAGCAGTTGAGCCGCCCGATCGTGCAACTGACCGGCGCGATCAAGCGCGTGGCCGACGGCGATTTCGACGCAGAGGTGCCTGGCGCCGATGGCAAGGACGAAATCGGCGACATGGCCCGCGCGGTCGAAACGTTCAAGCGCAATGGCCAGGAAGTGGCCAGGATGAATGCCCAGGAAAGCGCACTGCGCGCTAAAAGCGATGACCTGCAGTCGAGCATGGCCGTCGTCGTCGCCTCGGCCGCAGATGGCGATTTCGCCAAGCGGATCGATAAGCGCTATGACGACCCGAATCTCGACCTTTTCGCCGCAAATATCAACGAATTGATTGCCAGCGTCGACCGCGGCGTCGGCGAAACCCGCCGGGTCATCGCCAATCTGGCAAATGGCGATCTCAGCCAGGAAATGCAGGGCCAGTTCCGTGGCGCCTTCGGTGAGCTTCAGATCAATGTTAACGCTACCTTCGCCCGGCTGCGCGAGACGATCTCCGGCATTCGCGCCAAGACCGATACGATCAGTGGCAGCACCGAACAGCTCAGCAGTGCTTCGAACGATCTGTCGATGCGCACCGAACGTCAGGCAGCAGCCCTCGAGGAAACGTCAGCCGCTCTCGACCAGATCACTGTCGTGGTCCGCGGCTCTTCGGAACGCGCCCAGGAAGCCAGCCGGATCGTATCCGAAGCCAAGGACAATGCCGAGCAGTCGGCCGAAGTCGTGCGGCAGGCGGTTGAGGCCATGGGCCGGATCGAAAACGCCTCACGCGAAATCTCCACCATTATCGGCGTGATCGACGAGATCGCCTTCCAGACCAATCTTCTCGCGCTGAACGCGGGCGTTGAAGCCGCCCGCGCCGGCGAAGCCGGCAAGGGCTTCGCAGTCGTTGCCCAGGAAGTGCGCGAACTCGCGCAGCGGTCGGCCAATGCCGCAAAGGACATCAAGACGCTGATCGCCAAATCTGGCCAGGAAGTCAAAGGCGGCGTCAAGCTGGTGCAGAAAACCGGCGAGGCCCTGACCAAGATCGAAAGCCGGGTCCTGATGATCAACGACCATATCCATTCGATCGCCAGCGCCGCGAAGGAACAGGCAACCGGCCTGCACGAGATCAACTCGGCACTGAACCAGATGGACCAGACCACCCAGCAGAACGCTGCCATGGTCGAGGAAACCTCTGCCTCGACCCACACCCTGTCCGACGAAGCCAAAAATCTCGTCACACTGCTCAGCCATTTCAAGACCGGCAATGCATCCGCCGCCGCCTTTTCCGAGCCAAGGCGCGCCCAGCAGCAACCGGTTCAGCACCAGGCCATGCAGCATCAGGCAGCCCAACGCCAGGCAGGACCAAAGCCGGCGTCCTCCGCCAGCCACGCGCCGGCCAGTTCGCCAGCCAGGGCACGGGTTCAGGCTGTCGCCAAAGCCTTCGGCGGCGGATCACAGTCCGCGGCACGGGACGAGTGGGAAGAGTTCTGAGCCCAGTCCTTTGAAAGAGCCTCCCCGATGTCTGCCAGGCAGGCCTCGGGGAGGCATGGTCCGTAGCGTCTCGACCCTTCCGCCCCTTGCCGAAGCTGAGGCACGGGCGCTTTCAAACGCCGCGCTTGTTACCCCAGAGCAGCACATGCAGCTGCGGCAATACGCGGGCGGCAAACCAGCGATCCTCCACCACCCGGTCCACCAGCCAATGCATGCGGGTCATGATACCCTCCATGTCGATGCGGGCATCGTCGTCTTCAGGCGGCGGCGGAGTGTGGTTTCCGGGCTGGAGATAAACCGATACCTGCGGATGGCGAGCGGCGGCGGCCTTCGCATAGGCATAATCCGCCTCATCAAAGACGATGAATTTCAGCACGATCTGCGGGCCGTCGCCGGCTGCGGCAAGACAGTCCGCCAGCGCTGCCCAATCAGTCTCCATACCGCTTGATGGTGGTTTGGGAGACAGGACCAGCACGTCGAGATCGGCAAACCAATCGCGGGCGATCGACCCTTGCGTTTCCAGCGCAAAGCGATAGCCGCGCCGATGGCCATGGGCGATCAGTGGGCCAAGCGGCTGGATCGCCGGATTGCCACCCGACAGCGACACCATCAGCGGCTCACCGCCCGACAGCTGCTCGACGTCAGCCCAGATCGCCTCGACGCCCATGGCCTGCCAATCATGGCGAAACCGGGTTTCGACTGCGTGTAGACTGTCGCACCAGGAACAGCGGTAATCGCAGCCGCCGGTGCGCACGAACACCGTGGGCTGGCCGATCAGCACGCCCTCCCCCTGGATGGTCGGCCCGAAGATTTCGCTGATCCGGATCGCCGTTTCCGATGCAAGATTAGGACCGCTCACGGCCGATACTCCGCCCAGGTCTTTTGTGTCTCGCTGACCCGGACGGCGGAGGTCTCAGTAAAGCGCTGCTTGCACCAATCGTAGAAGTGCCTTGCCAGACATTCCGCCGTCGTCTTGTCGTGGCCCAGCACCTCGTTCAAATGCCGATGGTCAAAGCATTCGTCGATATAGGTCTTCAGCACCTTGAGCTCGTGATAGTCGCGCAGGAAGCCGTGTTCGTTGAGCTCTTCGCCAGACAGCTCGACCTCCACCACGTAATTATGCCCATGCAGCCGGGCGCATTGGTGATCGGCCGGCAGGCCCTTCAATTGATGCGAGGCGGAGAAGTGGAATTCCTTGGTGATCCGATACATCCGCCTCAGGCCTCCGTCGCCTTGAAGCCCGACGTTGCGGCCTTCCAGAAATCGGGATCTTCATACTCGGTCGGGTCCTCGACACCGGCGAGATGAAAGGCTTCGCGCCGCTCGACGCAGGTGCCACAGCGGCCGCAATGCTTCTCGCCGCCCTTGTAGCAGGACCAGGTTTCAGCAAAGGGCGTGCCGTATTTCACGCCTTCGGTAACGATATCAGCCTTCGATATCGTCACAAAGGGAGCGAGCAGTTTGACATCGGCGTAGCCGTCCAGCGCCTGCATCTGCATGGCCTGGAAGGCGTCGATAAAGCCCGGCCGGCAATCGGGATAGATGAAATGGTCGCCGCCATGCACGGCAAGCGCCACGGCATCGGCCTTTTTGGCTGCCGCAACCCCGAAGGCAATGGCCAGCATGATGGCATTGCGGTTCGGTACGACAGTGATCTTCATGGTCTCTTCGGCATAATGGCCGTCGGGTACGTCGAGATCGTCGGTCAGCGCCGAACCGGTCAGGCTGGCGCCGATATTGGTCATGTCGATGACCTGATGCGGCACGCCGAGCCGCTTTGCCGCGCGCGCGGCGAAATCCAGCTCTTTCTTATGGCGCTGGCCGTAGTCGAAAGAGATCAGGCCGATCAACTGCTGCTGCGCCGCAATCTTATCGGCAAGCGAAACGGAATCGAGTCCGCCGGAGCAGACGACGAGTGTCTTCATAGTTCTAGTCCTTGTTTTGTGACCGGGTAGGCTGCGACCGGTGGTGAAAAAACCGCGATCCTGTTAGCGCAGAAGCCACGCCTTGCCTACCCGCCCGGACGGGTAAATCACCTGACCGACCCTAAATGGCTGCGCTTGGAGGGCGTTCCACTGGTAAGAAGTCGGCACTCTGCCTACATTACCGGCAGGAATTCACTGTGGGGAACCAGAATGTCCGGCTTCGATATCGTCGTTATCGCCCTTGTGGGCTTCGTCATCCTTGTGCTGATTGCCGGCATCAAGACCGTGCCGCAGGGCTACCGCTATACGGTGGAGCGCTTCGGGCGCTATACTCGCACACTGGAGCCGGGCCTGAACATCATCACTCCGTTCATCGAGACCATCGGCGCCAAGATGAATGTGATGGAGCAGGTGCTGGCCGTTCCGACCCAGGAAGTGATCACTAAGGACAATGCCAGCGTTTCTGCCGACGCTGTCACCTTCTATCAGGTGCTGAACGCCGCCGAGGCCGCTTATCAGGTTGCCAATCTTGAAAACGCTATCCTCAACCTGACCATGACCAATATTCGTTCGGTCATGGGCTCGATGGATCTCGACGAACTGTTGTCCAATCGCGAAGTGATCAATGATCGGCTGCTGCGGGTGGTGGATGAGGCCGTGCGCCCTTGGGGTATCAAGGTCACTCGTGTCGAGATCAAGGACATCCAGCCACCCAAGGACCTCGTCGATGCCATGGGCCGACAGATGAAGGCCGAGCGCGAAAAGCGCGCCCTGGTGCTGGAGGCTGAAGGTTTCCGCAACGCCCAGATCCTCAGAGCCGAAGGCGCCAAGCAATCGGCCATTCTCCAGGCCGAGGGCCAGCGTGAAGCCGCTTATCGCGAGGCCGAAGCCCGCGAGCGTCTCGCTCAGGCCGAAGCCAAGGCGACGGCACTGGTCTCGGAAGCGATTGCCGCCGGCGATGTCCAGGCCATCAACTACTTCGTGGCCCAGAAATATACCGAGGCCATGACTGCCATCGGCAGCGCCTCGAATTCGAAGATCGTACTGATGCCTATGGAAGCCTCCTCGCTGATCGGCTCGCTTGGCGGCATCGGCGCTATCGCCCGTGAAGTGTTTGGCGGCGACGCCCCGCAGCAGGTGGCCAGCAGCGCCCGTGCCGGTGGCTCGACCAGAAGCGTGCCGAGAACCTCTGCGGCAGCACCTGTCAATCCTTTCGCAAAACCCGAGGAATGACCCGTCATGTTCGTCGCGCTGATCGATCAATGGGGTCTGTGGAGTTGGTTCGTACTGGGGCTGGCGTTACTGGCGCTCGAACTGGTCATGCCGGGCATGTTCATGGTCTGGATCGGGCTCGGCGCCATCGCAACCGGGCTTCTGTCGCTGGCTTTCTGGAGTGACGCCTTCTGGCCCTGGCAGGTGCAGGCCCTATCATTCGCAGCGCTTTCAGTCGTGGCGATCCTGCTCGGCCGCCGGTTTCTGCGCTCTGACGCCAGCCGTTCCGACGAGCCGCTCCTCAACCAGCGCACCGCCAGCCTGATCGGCCGCACCGCGACCCTGCAGGAGCCGATCCGCGAAGGCCGCGGCCGCATCAGGCTCGACGATACATTCTGGAGCGTCTCCGGCCCGGACCTCTCCACCGGCACCCGCGTCATCGTCGTCTCCGCACGGGGCGGCGAACTGACGGTGGATGCGGCCTGATCTCTGCTTTTCAGACACAAAAAAGGGGCGAAAATCGCCCCTTATGTCCTTGCAACAAACTAGTCCTCAGGCCACGCCGATCCGCAACAGGTCGTGGAAGTGGATGATACCGCTTGGAGCGCCGTCTTCGTCGGTGACAAAAAGGGCGGAAATGTTGTGCTGGTTCAGGATCGCCATGGCTGTTGTGGCCAGGGTTTCCGTATGCACCGTCTTCGGGTGGCGGGTCATGACCTCTTCCACCATCCGCTCACCGAGATTGCGGTTGAGGTTACGGGCAATGTCGCCATCGGTGATGATACCGACGAGGCGGCTCTCAGCATCGGTCACGCCAACGCAGCCGAAACGCTTCTGCGACAGCATAATGATTGCTTCCGGCACCGAAGTGCCAACCGGCACCAGCGGCACTTCATCGCCAACATGCATCATGTCGCCGACATGGGTCAGCATGGCGCCGAGCTTGCCTCCCGGATGGAAGGTCTTGAAGTCGTTGGGGCCGAAGCCGCGGGCTTCCAAGAGCGCCAGCGCCAGGGCATCACCCATCGCCATCTGCATCATCGTCGACGTCGTCGGTGCGAGACCATGCGGGCACGCTTCCTGCACCTTCGGCATCAGCAGCACGATGTCGGCTTCGCGCGCCAGCGTCGACTGTTCGCCAGCAGTAATCGCGATCAGCGGGATCGAGAAGCGGCGGGTAAACGACAGGATGCCATGAAGTTCAGAGCTTTCACCGCCCCAGGAGAGCGCGATGACCACATCGTCGCGGGCAATCATGCCGAGATCGCCGTGATTGGCTTCAGCCGGATGGATAAAGAACGCCGGCGTGCCGGTCGAGGCGAAAGTGGCGGCGATCTTGCCGCCGATATGGCCGCTCTTGCCGACGCCGGAGACAATAACCCGACCTGAGCTTTTGCCGATCACGTCGATCGCGTTGCAAAATGGCCCGGCAAGATATCCTGCCAGAGCCTCTTCCAGGGCCGCCAAGCCGCTTTGTTCGGTAGCGACGACGCGCAATGCAACCTTGATGGCGCTTGCCTCAACGAGTTTTACAGCCAGCTTGTTCATGCGTTTTCCATAGCGCTAACGGACTTAACTGTCCATTCACCCTTGCCTACAGAGTGTAAGAAAACACGACTGATCCGGATTTTCACACCCCTTGGGCGTTCGCATGGTTGATCGAAACGATTAATTAACCATGGGAATTTACCTTTCGGTAACGGCAGCACCGCCGCGCAAGTGATTTCCAGCAGGCCGCAATGACCGACACCAACACCGACAGCGCCGATCGGCAGCCTGGCCGAGGCCTTCGCCCCGCCCGGCCGATCCGCGCGCTGGTCGTGACACTGCTGTCGGGCAGTCTCCTGTCCGCTCTCACCTACCTTGCGACAGAACAAGCGCTGGCGCAGCAGATCGTTTCCGGCTCCGCCCAGAGCCCGGCGCTCGCCCGGCTGCGTGGCGCAAGCGACAGCTCCAGCGGGACCGACACGGGGGCAGACACGTCTTCCAGTGGCACGTCCTCCAATGGCACGTCCTCCGATGGCACGGCGGCAACCGGCACGGCGAACGGCAAAACCAAGACAGCGACGACCACAGACAGCGACACGCCCGAGATCGACACCAACAGCTTCCGCCGCATCACGAATGATGCGCTTGACGCGAACCGCATCAACCTGCGGGAATCTCCGGTCGACGAGCGCCGCACGATCAGGAAACCCGCTGATGACGGAACCGGCGTGCATATCGGCACTTTCATCCTCAAGCCGGAACTGTCGGAGGGCATCAGCACCGAGCGCAAGACCACGGGCAGCGAAAAGGAAAGCACCACCTATTGGGACAATGGTCTCAAGGGTACGCTGACCTCCGACTGGTCGCGCCATCAGCTGACCGTAACGGGCGAAGGCAAATGGCGGCAGAAGATCGCCGGCGATGAAGAGAGTGATCCGTCCGGCCGGGTCGATGCGGCGCTCAGGCTCGATCTTGCCAATGACATGGCCGCCCGGCTGACGGCTGGCTACGGCTTCAGCCGTGAAAGCACAACGGATCCCAATGCCGTGCGCAATGCCACGGTGCAATCGGGTGTCAGCCAGTATAGCGCCGGCGCGGTGCTGGAGCGGCAGGTCGGCCCGCTGAAAGGATCGCTCGGTCTGGATTTCGAGCGTTGGACTTACGGCGATGCCACCCTGTCCGACGGCAGCCGCCTGTCCAATTCCGACCGAAACCGCAATGCCGTGACGCTCTCCTCGCGGCTGGGCTACGAGATTTCGCCAGCGCTGACGCCCTTTGTCGAAGTGTCCGCCGGCAAGACCGCTTATGACCAGACAAGAGACAGTTCCGGCTATCGCCGCTCTGGCAATATTTACGGCGCCAAGGCCGGGATCAGCTCAGACATGGGCGAAAAGCTGCGCGGCGAAATCGCTGTGGGCTACAAGCAGGCAAGCTTTGACGACAGCCGTCTCGACGATCTCGGCGCCTTCACCGTCGACAGCACGGTTGCATGGTCGCCGATGCGCGGCACCAATGTCGATCTTGGCCTTGGCACTTCAATTGAACCGTCGACCTCGGCTGGCGTCAGCGGCGATGTCGCCTATGCGCTGACCGCCGCCGTCACCCGGGAATTGCGTGAGAACCTCGTTGCCAAGCTGACTGGTGGCACCACCTGGCGCAACTATCGCGGCGGCAACCAGGCGACAGGTATGTATTACACCGCCGGCGCGGGCCTCACCTATAGCATCAACCGCTGGCTCGACCTGACTGCCGATCTCACCTGGGAAAAATCGACCAGCGATAACAGCTCGGACGAAAAGACGCTGACAGCCGGCGTCGGGCTGAAGCTGCGGCGATAAGATTTCAAGGAAACAATAAAGCCCAGACAAAAACGCCGCGCGGAATCCGCACGGCGCTCTAAGGCTTTAAATTCGCTGCATAACTTTCTCCTTAAATCGATCCTGATTTAGGGAATTATGCAGTCACTCGCGTTGGTCCGCGAACTTACTTCAAGGCTGCCAGCAGCGCCTTCATCGGTTCTTCGACAAGGCCACGCAGTTCGGGGCGCGACAAGGCGAAGGCAACGTTGGCCATGATGAAGCCGTCCTTTGCGCCGGTGTCGAAGGTTTCACCCTTGAAGTGATAGCCGGCGAACTGCTGGCTCTTGGCCAGTTTCAGCATGCCGTCAGTCAGCTGGATCTCGTTGCCGGCACCCCGTTCCTGGGTTTCCAGGATCGAGAAGATTTCCGGCTGCAGGATGTAGCGGCCGTTGATGAAGAAGTTCGACGGCGCCGTGCCCTTGGCTGGCTTTTCGACCATCTGGGTGATCTTGAAGCCGCCATCCAGCGTCTCGCCGACGCCGACGATGCCGTATTTATGAGCCTGATCAGGCGCACATTCTTCAACGGCCAGGATATTACCGCCAGCCTTGTTGTAGAGGTCGACCATGCCCTTCATGCATGCGGTTTCGCCGCGCATGATCATGTCGGGCAGAAGAACTGCAAAGGGCTCGTCGCCGACGATTTCGCGTGCACTCCACACGGCATGGCCGAGGCCGAGCGGCTCCTGCTGGCGGGTAAAGCTGGTTGCGCCGGCCTTGGGGAGGATTTCCGACAGCAGTGTCAGCTCTGCATTCTTGTTGCGGGACTTGAGCGTCTGCTCAAGTTCAAACTGGATATCGAAATAGTCTTCGATCACGCCTTTGCCGCGACCGGTGACGAAAACAAAATGTTCGATGCCGGCCTCAACGGCTTCATCCACCACATACTGGATGACCGGCTTGTCGACAACGGTCAGCATTTCCTTCGGAACAGCCTTGGTGGCTGGCAGGAAACGGGTTCCAAGACCGGCAACCGGAAATACGGCTTTACGAATTTTTTTCAGTTGTCCCACGCATCCCTCCTGGAGGATTTTTCACATATGCATTCAATCGCACAAACGCCGATTACTAAAGAATTGCAACGGATTTGCAAATCGGTTTGCAAATTTGGTAAATTGGTAAAGATTTTGTTGAGACTATGGTCATACACTAATCCGACGCGTCCAAGCTAGCACAACCCCTGAAAAACCAGGGAGTTCCCCATGGACGTGCCAGATAAGAAGCCTGTCACTGACGGAAATGGACCCAAAAATTGTCTCATGGAACGAGCCGGGAGACATGCACCGGACACGTTCAGAGAAACGCCTGAAGGAATGAGAAAGCCGATGACCAGAGAACGCGCTTCGCGACAGGTTCGCGCGCTAGCCTTTTCCATCATGGCAAGCCTTGCGCCGCTGAGCGCTGCGCATGCCGATGCCGGTTTCCAGAAATGGATCCGCGATTTCTATCCGACAGCAGCGGCATCCGGCATCAGCGCCCAGACCTATAACCGCGCCTTTGCCGGCATCAAGGACCCCGATCCCGATGTGCTGCGCAAGGCCGCTTACCAGCCGGAATTCAAGACCGACATCTGGGATTACGTCGATAGCCGCGTCAATCCCTACACTGTCAAGGTCGGCCGGGAAATGCTGGCCAAGCATGGCCGCACGCTGGCATCGCTGGAAAAATATTTCGGCGTAGATCGCCATATCCTGCTCGCCATCTGGTCGATGGAAAGCAATTATGGAGCGGTGCTTGCCAAGGACGACCGGCTGCATTACGTGCCGCAGGCTCTGGCAACCCTTGGCTATGCCGATCCCAAGCGCGCAGGCTTTGCCCGCAAGCAATTGGTCGCGGCCCTCAAGATCCTGCAGAATGGCGATGTCAGCCCGAAGGAAATGACCGGCTCCTGGGCCGGCGCCATGGGCCACACCCAGTTCATTCCAACCAGCTACCTGCTCTATGCCGTCGATGCCGATGGCAATGGCCATAAAGACATCTGGAACTCGATCCCCGATGCCTTGGCGACGTCGGCCAATCTTCTGGCCAAAAACGGCTGGACCACCGGCCAGACATGGGGCTACGAAACCGTGGTTCCCGCAGGCGGCGCCCGCTATGCTGGCAAGACCCTGACGCTGGCGCAATGGCAGAAGCTCGGCTTTGCCCGGCCGTCAGGCAAGGCCTTCCGCAATTCGGGTGAACGGGCACAGCTGAAGCTTCCGGCCGGTGCCAACGGTCCCGGCTTTCTGATGACCTCGAATTTCTTCACCATCAAGAAATACAATGCCGCTGACAGCTACGCGCTCGCTGTCGGTCTTCTTGCCGACGAAATCGCCGGCTATGGCGGCGTGCAGCAGAAATGGCCACGCCCGGACGGCACGCTCGACATCAAGGAAAAATTCGAGTTGCAGACCCGAATGAAGGCCATGGGCTATTACAATGGCGAGGTCGACGGCAATTTCGGTTCCGGCTCCAAGGCGGCAATTGCCGCCATCCAGGAACGAATGGGTATGCAGGGCGACGGCGAACCGTCAAAGCCGCTTTTGGAAATGCTGAGGCGGCATTGACCGGCTATTCTGCTGAAGAACACAACCGGTCATGACGACCGCGAGGACAAGACGGATCATGGTGCCCACAGCGTTTTCAGGGAAAGTGGAAACCGGTGTTCCATCCGGAAATGCGCAAAGGCAGAAGCCTGCAGGCAGGACCATGCTGCGCTACGGCAGCGTGATACTGGCTCTCAGCCTTGCCGCGACCCAGGTCGGCACGGCTGCTCTGGCGCAGGATTATCCGCGCCGCCGCACCACCCTGCTCGACATGCTGTTCGGCCGCTCCGACGAGAGCCGCTATGAGCGGCAATACCCGGCACCGCCGCGCCCGGTCGGCCCGCGCAGCCGCAAGAAGCCGGCACCGGCTGCAGTCGCACCGGCTCGTCCCGCCTCCCGGCCCCTGCCGGTGACCGCACCCGTTCCAGAAGCGGCACCCGCCAAGATCGACAATGCCCAGAAGATCCTTGTGATCGGCGATTTCTTCGCCAGCGCCATCGGCGACGGTTTGCAGCAGGCTTTTGCCGATGCGCCGGGAACGGTCATCGAGACCCGAAGCAACGGCTCGTCCGGCCTGGTGCGCGACGACTATTTCGACTGGCGCCGGCAATTGCCTAAAATGCTCGACGAGATCAAGCCGGCGCTGGTCGTGGTGGAACTCGGGGCCAACGACCGCCAGCAGATGACCGCCAGCGGCGGTGACGAACGCTTCCCCTCCGATGCCTGGTTTGCCGAATATCAGAAGCGGATCGATGCGGTTGCAAAGCTGGTGACCAGCCGCAAGATCCCGCTGATCTGGGTCGGGCTGCCGCCGGTGAAATCGCCGGGCATGTCGGCCGATCTCATCAAGTTCAACGCGCTCTATCGCAAGGCAGCGGAAGCCGGCGGCGGCGAATTCATCGATATCTGGGACGGCTTCGTCGATGAGGACGGCGGCTTCGTGCTGACCGGCTCCGACGTGAACGGCCAGCAGGCTAGGCTGCGCGGCCCCGACGGCATCAGCATGACCGATGCCGGCAAGCGCAAGATGGCCTTCTATCTCGAAAAATCCGCTCGCAAATTCCTGGGCGACATGGCAAGCCCCGGTCTGGTGCGCCTCGATGCGACCAGTATGCCCGACCTTGCCAAACCGCAGGAGGATGACCGCGAACGCATCCCGCCGATGAAGATTTCCGATCCGGCGCTCGACGGCGGCGACAGGCTCCTGGGCGGCGCCGAAAAGCCGCCCGCCGCAAAGACACCCTCGCCCCGCGACCTGCTGGTCTCGACCGGCATCATGCCTGACCCGCCGAAAGGTCGCGTGGACGATTACCGCTTCGAGGACAAGGCCGATACCGGCCGCTAGATCGGTCGGATGTTACCCGCCTACCCGTTACGCGCAGCAAAAATCCCTACCGGCGTTTACAGAGGCGCCAGCAGAGAGTTTCACGAACCGGCCTGGTCAAAAATTCTCCCAAGCCTTTTCCTTGACCGCTGCCGAGCCCTGGAAGGCGCCGCGCAGCTTTTCCGTCAGCTTGCGGGCTGGCGAGGCGACCGCGTGCGTGCCAGCCTCTGCTACCTTCGGCTGGAAGCTTGCCGTCCCCGGTTGATCCCCGAGCTTGAAGCGCGCAAGGAGATCATTCAGCGCTGCCGCCTCGCGCGCCAGGCTATGGCTTGCTGCTGTGGTCTGCTCGACCATGGCGGCGTTTTGCTGGGTGCCCTGATCCATGGTGTTGACGGCAGTATTGATCTCCTGAAGCCCGACAGACTGCTCGCGTGCCGCCTCAACAATGGCGCTGACGTGCCGGTTGATCTCCTGGACCTCGCCGACGATGGTTTCCAGCGATGAGCCGGTCTCCGCGACCAATTCGACTCCAGCCTGCACCTGCCGGCCGGAGGAGACGATCAAGCCCTTGATATCCTTGGCGGCAGCGGCCGAGCGCTGCGCCAATTCACGCACTTCCTGGGCGACGACCGCAAAGCCCTTGCCGGCATCGCCGGCGCGGGCCGCTTCCACGCCGGCATTGAGGGCGAGCAGATTGGTCTGGAAGGCGATCTCGTCGATCACACCAATGATATTGCTGATCTCACTCGACGATTTCTCGATCTCGTGCATGGCGGACACCGCTTTGCGTACCACCTCGCCCGAGCGTTCGGCCCCCTCGCGGGTGCGGGAGACGAGCGCACCGGCTTCCTCGGCGCGGCGAGTCGAATCCTTCACTGTCGTTGTGATCTGCTCCAGCGCGGCGGCGGTTTCTTCCACGGAAGCCGCCTGCTGTTCGGTCCGACGCGACAGATCGTCAGCAGCCGAGCGAATTTCATTGGCGCCTGCGTCGATGCCGCGAGCATTCTGCCGAACATTGACGAGTGCCTGCTGCAGCTTTTCGACCGAACCATTGAAATTCATGCGGAGGTCATCGAGACCGGGCACAAAAGGCGTGGCGATGCGATAGGCGACATCGCCATCCGACAGGCGGGCGAGACCGGCGGCCAGCGCCTCGACGGCAAATTTTGTGTCGCTGGCATCCTTGGCGCGCTGCGCCTCACGTTCCACGCGCTCCTGCTCCGTCAGGTTACGACTTGCCAGCGCATCCGCTTCAAGCCGCTCGCGGTCAAGCGCATTGCTGCGAAACACCGCTACGGCCGTCGCCATCTGACCGACTTCGTCCCCGCGAGCGGTGCCCTCCACCTCAGCCTGGGTCTCCCCCTTGGCCAATGTCACCATCCGCAATCGCAAACGCTCGATCGGACGGGTTATGCCGTGACTGGCGACCCAGAGAGCAGCGATGATCGCGATGGTGAAAATGACCAGCAATCCACCGAGCGTCATCCTGATCGTATCCGCCGTCGCCTGCGAAATCGCGGCACTGTCCTGCGACAGTTTCTTGGTGCTGTTGATTATCCATATGCGGGTATCGTCGGCGACCTGGGTAATCAGGTGGTCGGCCTTGATCAGAACTGCCTTGGCCTCAGCGTCACGATCAGTCATACCGAATTCAACTGCGGAGGATGTCAGTTTGACGATCTCGGCATACCGGTCACGCAGCGCAGTGAGTTCGGCAACCTTGGTCGGATCGAGCTTGATTGCTTCATCCATTATCGAGACCAGCCGCAGGGCGCTCTCGTCGAAATCCTTCTTCGCCCGCATCGCGTCAGGGGTGCCCGCGTCATAGACCATCGTCTGGTAGGCATCATAGCCAACCGCCATCAGACGCTGACTCGAGCGCGCGACCATCAGCAACGCCCCCGCCTGATTATTGACGAAAACCGAATATTGGCTGTCAACGGCATCGAGTTGACGCGACAGCAGAAGCGAGCCACCGATCCCTACAACGCAGATCGGCAGAATCACGGACAGAATCTTCGTCTTGATTTTCAGATTTTGCAGAAAGGACATCCGATATCTCTTGCCAGCAATCGTTCATGCATCTGAACGAATTGCTTAAAAAAGGCGCGCTACCATCGCGCACTCGAAAAGGTTGTACCTACGATTTAAGAGATAATAATTCAGCAAAAGTAAACGGCGCGGCTCCGGTTTTCGTTAGAGCATCTGAACAGACCAAAGCATTGATAATAAAAGCATATTCTTATGCAGCACTGTCAACCGTCAAATTATGCCGTGCGAATATTATAATAATCTAAGGTTGTGTTTCTCTTTGAAAATTCATGGGAATTACCGTTGGGCATTCTCCGGGCATAAAAAAAAGGGGGCTATAACGCCCCCTTCTGATGACAACATTATTGAGTTCCCGCGTGCCGCTTATCGGGGCAGCAGGCTTGCCCCCGTCAGCGCCTCATCGATGGCGCGGGCGGCCTGGCGGCCTTCGCGGATCGCCCAGACGACCAGCGACTGGCCGCGCCTGACGTCGCCGGCGGCCCAGAGCTTGTCGACCGAGGTGCGATAGTCCTTGTCATTGGCGATGACATTGGTCGAGCCGCGACGATCGGTGTTCAGCGCCAGCTTGCCGTCGAGTTCCTTGACGACGCTGTCGGTGAAGGGACCGGAGAAGCCGATGGCGATGAAGGCGAGATCGGCCTTGATGATGAACTCCGAGCCGGCAATCGGCTGGCGGCGATCGTCCACCTGGCAGCACTTGACGCCGGTCAGCATGCCGTCCTCGCCGACGAATTCCAGCGTGCCGACCTGGAACTCGCGCACGGCGCCTTCGGCCTGGCTGGAGGAGGTGCGCATCTTGGTGGCCCAGAAGGGCCAGACGGCCAGCTTGTCTTCCGTCTGCGGCGGGCGCGGACGGATGTCGAGCTGGGTCACCTTGACGGCGCCCTGGCGGAAGGCTGTGCCGACGCAGTCCGACGCGGTATCGCCGCCGCCGACCACGACGACATGCTTGCCGCCGGCGATGATCGGCTCCGACGGCCAGCCATTGCTGTCGATGTTCTCACGGCCGACGCGGCGGTTCTGCTGCACCAGATAGGGCATGGCATCATAGACGCCGTGCAGGTCGACGCCGGGAATGCCGGCTTCGCGCGGGGTTTCAGAGCCGCCGCAATAGAGCACGGCATCGTAATCGGCCAGCAGCTGATCCATCTTCACGTCGACGCCGACATTGACGCCGCAATGGAAGGTAACGCCCTCGCCCTTCATCTGCTCGATGCGGCGGTCGATGAAGTTCTTTTCCATCTTGAAGTCGGGAATGCCGTAGCGCAGCAGCCCGCCTGGCTTGGTCTCGCGCTCATAGACATGCACGTCATGGCCGGCGCGGCCAAGTTGCTGGGCAGCGGCCATGCCCGATGGGCCGGAACCGATGATCGCAACCTTCTTGCCGGTATGGATCGTTGCCGGCTGCGGCACGATGAAGCCGAGTTCATAGGCCTTGTCGGCAATCGCCTGCTCGACGGTCTTGATAGTAACCGGCGCATCCTCGAGGTTCAGCGTGCAGGCTTCCTCGCAAGGTGCGGGGCAGACGCGGCCGGTGAATTCAGGGAAATTGTTGGTGGAGTGGAGGTTGCGGATCGCCTCTTCCCACTTGCCGTTATAGACCAGATCGTTCCAGTCGGGGATCTGGTTATGAACAGGACAGCCGGTCGGGCCGTGGCAATAGGGAATGCCACAATCCATGCAGCGCGCCGCCTGCTTCGTGACCTCGGCATCCGACATCGGAATGGTGAATTCGCGGAAGTGGCGGATACGATCCGACGCAGGCTGGTACTTCGCCACCTGCCGGTCGATTTCCATGAAACCTGTAACCTTGCCCATATTCTCGTCCTACTCAATGAGCCTGCAACTGCACGGTCTTTGGCCGTGCGCGGTCGCGGTCCCGACAACGGGACCGCGCGGTGGCGAATTATTCGGCGGCAACGCCCATGCGCATCCGTTCCATTTCCTCAAGCGCCCGGCGATATTCGACCGGCATGACCTTGCGGAATTTCGGACGGTAATCGGCCCAGTTGTCGAGGATCTGCTTGGCACGGTTCGAGCCCGTGTAATGCAGATGGTTGGAGATCAGCTGGTAGAGGCGCTCTTCGTCGTGGCGGGTCATGTCGCCGGAAACGTCGACCAGGCCCTTGTGCATCAGGTCGCCGCCGTGATGATGCAGCTTTTCCAGCATGTCATCTTCTTCCGGTACCGGCTCCAGCTCGACCATGGCCATGTTGCAGCGCTTGGCAAAATCGCCCTGCTCGTCCAGCACATAGGCCACGCCGCCCGACATGCCGGCGGCAAAGTTGCGGCCGGTTTCGCCCAGCACGACCACCACGCCACCCGTCATATATTCGCAGCCATGGTCGCCCACGCCTTCGACGACGGTGATTGCGCCGGAATTGCGCACCGCGAACCGTTCCCCGGCGACGCCGCGGAAATAGCACTCACCGGAGATCGCGCCATAAAGCACGGTATTGCCGACGATGATCGAGTTCTCAGCGACGATCCGCGAATTCTCGGGCGGACGCACGATGATCCGGCCGCCTGAAAGCCCCTTGCCGACATAGTCATTGCCGTCGCCAACGAGATCGAAGGTGATGCCCCGCGCTAGGAAGGCCCCGAAGGACTGGCCGGCCGTGCCGGTCAGCGTCACATGGATGGTGTCGTCCTTCAGGCCCTTGTGTCTGTGGCGCTTGGCAAGCTCGCCCGACAGCATGGCGCCAGCGGAACGGTCGACATTCTTGATATCGACATCGAACACGACGGGCTGCTTGCTTTCCAGCGCCGGCATGGCCTTTTCGATCAGCTTGCGATCCAGCACGTCCTCGATCGGGTGATGCTGGCGGCTCGTCCAATAGGTGGCTTCCTTCGGCGCATCGACCTTGTGGAAGATCCGGGAGAAGTCGAGCCCCTCGGCCTTCCAATGGGCAAGCATCTCGTCCTTTTCCAGAAGTTCTGACGCGCCGATGATCTCGTTGAGCGAGGTGAAGCCCAGCGAGGCCAGGATTTCGCGCACTTCTTCGGCAACGAAGAAGAAGTAGTTGATCACATGCTCCGGCGTACCCTTGAAGCGCTTGCGCAGGACCGGGTCCTGGGTGGCGACGCCAACCGGACAGGTGTTGAGATGGCACTTGCGCATCATGATGCAGCCGGCGGCAATCAGCGGCGCCGTGGCAAAGCCGAACTCGTCGGCTCCGAGCAGCGCCCCGATGATCACATCACGACCGGTCTTCAAGCCGCCATCGACCTGAAGGGCAATGCGCGAGCGAAGCCCGTTCAGAACCAGCGTCTGCTGGGTTTCGGCCAAGCCGATTTCCCAGGGGCTGCCGGCATGCTTCAGCGAGGTCAGCGGCGAAGCGCCGGTGCCGCCGTCGAAACCGGAGACGGTGATATGGTCGGCGCGCGCCTTGGCGACGCCGGCGGCAACCGTGCCGACACCGACTTCCGACACCAGCTTCACCGAGACATCGGCGGCCGGGTTGACGTTCTTCAGGTCGTAGATCAGCTGCGCCAGATCTTCGATGGAATAAATGTCATGATGCGGCGGCGGCGAGATCAGGCCGACGCCCGGGGTCGAGTGGCGGGTCTTGGCAACCGTCGCATCGACCTTATGGCCAGGCAGCTGACCGCCTTCGCCGGGCTTGGCGCCCTGCGCGACCTTGATCTGCAGCATGTCGGCATTGACGAGATATTCCGTCGTGACGCCGAACCGGCCAGAAGCGATCTGCTTGATGGCCGAGCGCTCCGGGTTTGGCGAACCGTCATAGAGCGGCATGTAACGGTCGCTCTCTTCGCCGCCCTCACCCGTGTTCGACTTGCCGCCGATCCGGTTCATGGCAACAGCCAGTGTCGTATGCGCCTCACGGCTGATCGAGCCGAAGGACATGGCACCGGTCGAGAAGCGCTTGACGATGTCGACCGCCGGCTCGACGCTGTCGAGCGGCACCGGCTTGCGGCCAGATGCCTCGGCAGACTTGATCTTGAACAACCCGCGAATGGTGTTCATCCGAAGCGAGGTCTCGTTGACCATGTCGGCGAATTCGCGGTAGCGGTCCTGGCTGTTGCCGCGCACGGCATGCTGCAGGGCGGCGATGGAATCCGGGCTCCAGGCATGGTTTTCGCCACGGATGCGGTAGGCATATTCGCCGCCGACCTCAAGCGTATTGGCGAGAACCGGGTCCTTGCCGAAGGCCGCATGGTGGCGAGATACGGTCTCTGCCGCGATTTCGGCAAGGCCGACGCCTTCGATGGTCGTGGCCGTGCCGAAGAAATACTTCTCCACCAGTTCCGACGACAGGCCGATGGCGTCGAAGATCTGCGCGCCGCAATAGGACTGATAGGTGGAAATGCCCATCTTGGACATGACCTTGAGGATGCCCTTACCGACCGCCTTGATGTAGCGATAGACCACTTCGTCGGCATCGACTTCCTTGGGGAATTCGCCATGCTTGTGCATGTCGAGCAGGGTGTCGAAGGCGAGGTATGGGTTGATGGCTTCCGCGCCGAAGCCCGCGAGGCAGCAGAAATGATGCACTTCGCGCGGCTCGCCGGTCTCGACGACGAGGCCGACCGAGGTGCGCAGGCCCTTGCGGATCAGGTGGTGATGCACGGCAGCCGTCGCCAGCAGCGCCGGAATGGCGATACGATCAGGGCCGATCTGCCGGTCCGAGAGCACGATGATGTTATAGCCGCCGCGCACGGCCGCTTCCGCCCGCTCGCACAGGCGATCCAGCATCTCGGGCATGCCTTCGGCGCCACGCTCCACATCATAGGTGAAGTCGAGCGTCTTGGTGTCGAACCGGTCTTCCGTGTGACCAATGGAGCGGATCTTTTCGAGATCGCCATTGGTCAGGATCGGCTGGCGCACTTCCAGCCGCTTGGCACGGGCAGCCCCTTCATGGTCGAGAATGTTCGGACGCGGGCCGATGAAGGAGACGAGGCTCATCACCAGCTCTTCGCGGATCGGATCGATCGGCGGGTTGGTGACCTGGGCGAAATTCTGCTTGAAATAGGTGTAGAGCAGCTTCGACTTCGACGACATCGCCGAAATCGGGGTGTCCGTACCCATCGAGCCGATCGCTTCCTGGCCAGTTGTCGCCATCGGCGACATCAGGATGCGGGTATCTTCGAGCGTGTAGCCGAAGGCCTGCTGGCGATCGAGCAGCGACACGTCACGGCGCAGCGCCCGAGGCTCGACCGGCTTCAGGTCTTCGAGGATCAGCTGGGTACGGTCGAGCCATTCGCGATATGGAAGGCTTCCGGCCAGGCCAGACTTCACTTCGTCGTCAGAGACGATGCAGCCCTTCTCCATGTCGATCAGCAGCATCTTGCCCGGCTGCAGCCGCCACTTCTTGACGATTTTTTCTTCCGGCACCGGCAGCGTGCCGGCTTCAGACGCCATGATGATGCGGTCGTCGTCAGTGACGAGGTAGCGGGCCGGACGCAAGCCGTTGCGGTCGAGCGTCGCGCCAATCTGCTTGCCATCGGTGAAGGCCACGGCGGCCGGGCCGTCCCATGGCTCCATCAGCGCGGCATGGTATTCGTAGAACGCCTTGCGCTCCTTGTTCATCAGCTGGTTGCCGGCCCAGGCTTCCGGGATCAGCATCATCACCGCATGGGCCATGGAATAGCCGCCGCGGATCAGGAATTCGAGCGCATTATCGAAACAGGCCGTATCGGACTGGCCCTCGTAGGAGATCGGCCAGAGCTTGGAAATGTCATCGCCAAACAGCGGCGAGGACACGGATGCCTGGCGCGCCGCCATCCAATTGACGTTGCCGCGCAGGGTGTTGATTTCACCGTTATGGGCGACCATGCGGTAGGGATGGGCGAGCTTCCAGGACGGGAAGGTATTGGTGGAGAAGCGCTGATGCACGAGTGCCACCGCCGATTCAAACCGCGGATCGGCAAGGTCCTTATAATAGGCACCGACCTGATAGGCCAGGAACATGCCCTTGTAGACGATGGTCGATGACGACAGCGACACCGGATAGAAGCCGGTTTCCTGGCCACCGAATTCGTCATAGATCCGGTTTGAGATCACCTTGCGCAGCAGGAACAGCCGGCGCTCGAAAGCGTCCTGGGTGGCGGCATCGCGGCCCGCGCCGATGAACACCTGGATATGGCGCGGCTCGGTCGCCGCGATATCGGGCGCCTTCGACAGCGAGGAATTGTCGACCGGCACATCGCGATAGCCCAGCAGATGCTGGCCTTCGGCAAGACAGACGTCGGTGATGACCTTCTTGAAATGGGCGATCTGTTCTTCGTCTGCCGGGAAGAAGAAGTGGCCGACAGCATATTCGCCGGCCTTGGGCAGGATCACGCCCTGCGCAGCCATCTCTTCACGGAAGAAGCGGTCGGGGATCTGCACCAGAATGCCTGCGCCGTCGCCCATCAGCGGATCGGCGCCGACAGCGCCGCGATGGGTGAGGTTTTCAAGGATGAACAGGCCGTCGCGCACGATCTGGTGCGACTTCTGCCCCTTCATATGGGCAATGAAGCCGACGCCGCAGGCATCGTGCTCGTTTCTGGGATCGTAGAGACCCTGCCGGGCAGGAAGACCGTGACGCGTCGCCACCGTCGCGGCGCCGGCTTTCGCCTGACCAGCTTCGACTGCTACGATTGCATCGGATGGCGTCATCTGCGTCATCGCTTTCCCTCCAGTTGACCGTCCCCTCGACCCTAGCCGAACAGACACACAGCAATTTGACATTTTAGAATTCGGCGGGGCCGTTACATCCCCAAATAGCATCCTGACCTTTTATGAGGTCGGCTCCACCATGCGCCCAGACAGGCTCTGCTAGCTCTGGAGTATAGCGCAATGAAGCCGGCACGAAAGACCCGAAGGGCAAAACCATCTACCGATTTCTGAAAAATACGTCAGTTAAGTTGACCTATTTCTCGCTCCTATATGGCAGAAACCGACCGGTTCCGCAAGCGGCTGGTTAAAAAAGCCTGAGGGTGCGGCGACAGAAAATGTCCCCATTGGCCATTCGACGTAATATTATTTCACCAGCCAGCAATTTTACGCAGCAAAACGACAAATGACGCGTCCATCACTCGCTTTGAATTAGGTCCACTGTCGATGGAGGCTTCATAGCGATTGAACCGCCTTGCAAAATAGGTAGGCTTTAGACTGCGCCGGTCTGGGCGCGACAGCCAATCAGGAAGCCTTCATGTTCTTTGCATCCGATAATTGGGCCGGCGCCCATCCCGCCATTGCCGAAAGCCTGGTGAAGGAGGCGTCCGGCTATGCCAGCGCCTATGGCACGAGCGATCTCGACCGGCGGGTCGAGGCGCATTTCAACCAGATTTTCGAGCGTGAGGTCGCCGTCTTCTTCGTCGGCACCGGCACGGCGGCCAATTCGCTGGCGCTGGCCAGCGTTGCCCGGGCCGGTGGCGTCACCTTCTGCCATTTCGACGCTCATGTGAATGCCGACGAAGGCGGTGCGCCGGAATATCTGAGCCATGCCAGCCGGCTCTACCCAATCGAAGGCCGCGACGGCAAGATGAGCCCGAGCGCGCTCCACACCGCCGTCTCGCGCTTCGATACGCCTTCGGTGCATCAGGGCCGGCCGATGGCCGTAACCATCACCCAGGCAACCGAAACCGGCACCATCTATACGCTTGATGAAATCGACGCGATCAGCGCCATCGCCCGCTCCAAGGGCCTACCGCTGCACATGGACGGCGCCCGCTTTGCCAATGCGCTGGTGGCGCTCGACGTGACGCCGGCCGAAATGACCTGGAAGCGCGGCGTCGACATCCTCTCCTTCGGCGCCACCAAGAACGGCTGCTGGTGCGTGGAGGCGATTGTCTTCTTCAACCCCGATATGGCGGAGGAAATGCCCTATATCCGCAAGCGCTCGGCCCAGCTGTTCTCCAAGACCCGCTTCGTCTCCGCCCAGCTCGAAGCCTATTTCGAAGGCGATCTCTGGCTCGACCTCGCCCGCCATGCCAATGCCATGTCCGACCGGCTGCGCGCCGGCCTGCGCGCCAGCAACAAGGCGCGCCTTGCCTGGGAAACCGAGAGCAACGAAGTCTTTGCCGTGATCAGCAAGGAAGCCTCGCGCCAGGCCCAGGAAAAGGGTGCGAAATTCTACGAATGGCTGGTGCCGCGCGACGAACCTGACCTGGTCGGCCCCGACGACACGCTGATCCGGCTGGTCACCAGCTTTGCCACCACGCCAGAGGATGTCGATCGGTTCCTTGACGTTCTCTAGAGTCTGGCAGGTTCAGATTGAACCAGACAGACTCTCGATTCTTTTGTTTTCGTTTGTCTTTTCGTGAAAACCGGGTTCCACTTTTCCCTGACAAACTCTGACGCTTGCGAGCAAACAAAAAGGGCGGCACCGTGCCGCCCTTGCATTCATTCTGAAAGCGCTTGATCAGACCACATGGGCCTCGATGGCCTTCGGCGTTTCCACCGGCTCACTGGCAATGGCGATCCGGCGCGGCTTCATGGCTTCGGGAATGTTGCGGAGCAGGTCGATATGCAGCAGGCCGTTCTTCAGCGAGGCATTGGTGACCTCGACGTGGTCGGCCAGCTGGAAGCGGCGCTCGAAGCCACGCTTGGCGATGCCACGATAAAGAAATTCGGTCTGCTCGGTCTGGTCTTCCTGAGCCTTTTCACCCTTGACGGTCAGCACATGGGCATGGGCCTCGATGCTGAGTTCGGTCTCGTCAAAGCCGGCGACGGCCATGGTGATCCGGTAGGTGTTTTCGCCGGTCCGCTCGATGTTGTAGGGCGGATAGCTCTGGGCCTGATCGGGCTGTCCGAGGCTATCAAGCATCGTGAACAGGCGGTCGAAGCCGACGGTAGAGCGGTAGAGCGGCGAAAAATCAACGTGACGCATAGGTGTCCTCCTGAGAAGCGACGGTTGCGATAATGGCAGGCATTTGCCCCTGATCTGGCGGCCTCTGCCCGGGTTGGCAGGCCCTTCCGGCGCCTGCTCCCATGAGATGGGAATGCTGATTTTCGAGTTCAAGAGCGCATCGAACCGACAAATGCGGTGACCGTGATTTTTTCGCCTCCCCTACGCAGCAGCAAGGCTTGTGCTGCGGCTGAATTTTTGATGAACGGATAATTGCATCTCCATTCATCTCATCCCCGCTAGCGTCCGATCGTCGGGCCGGCCCCTCAAAGGCATGTCCGGCAACTGAAGAACATCGTCCCTGCGTCTTCAGTCATGCTTGCCGTCCCTGTCTCGCAGTTCGCTGCAGCCATGGACGGCATTTTTTTTAAGCCGGATTTCGGCGGCTCCGAAGATGCGGTATGAAGGGATTGCTTCTCCGCAAGGTCTGAAAGAGTTCGCCATGGACACCGTGCTTCACGCCATCGACGGCAATCCCATTCCGGACAACCACAAGGCCGGCTTTTTTACCGGCCATGGCGGCGTGCAGCTGCGCTATGCGATCTTCAAGAGCCCGATCAGCCCGGCCAAGGGCACCGTCGTCATCGTGCATGGCCGCAGCGAATGCATCGAGAAATATTTCGAGACGATCCGCGATCTCACCGCCGCCGGTCTCTGGGTCGCGACCTTCGATCTGCGCGGTCAGGGCCTGTCCGACCGACTGCTGAAGCCGAAGCGCCAGCCGGCAGACACCCTGCACAAACATTGGGGCCATGTGCGCCGGTTTGCAGATTACGAGCGCGACCTAGAGCTGTTTCTGGAGCAGGTCGTGCTGCCGGATTGCCGACTGCCCGTGTCGATGATCGCCCACTCCACCGGCGGGCTGATTGCGCTCAGTGCAGCACCTCGGCTCTCGGGCCGTATCTCACGGCTGGTGCTCTCAGCACCATTCGTGGGCCTGCATAACGAGGCGATGTCGGCTGCGCGGATCTTTGCCCTGGCACGTCTGGCAAGCCTGGTCGGGCTCGGCAATCGGCCGCTGTCGACATCAAGCAAACCGCAATTGTTCGCCACCAATACGCTGACATCCGACGAAGCCCGGTTCAACCGCAATATCGCGATCATGACCACTGTGCCTGACCTGTCGATCAGCGCACCCTCGGCCCGCTGGCTGCATGAATGCGCCCAGGCGATCCGCCGCGTCAACGATCCCGCCCACCTGACGCAAATCACCATCCCGACCCTGCTGATCGCCCCGATGCTCGATGGCGTCGTGCCTTTTGCAGCCCAGGAGTATCTGGCAAAGCATTTCCGCGCCGGGCAATTGCTGTCAATTGCCGGTGCCCGCCATGAAGTGCTGCAGGAGCAGGACCGCTACCGTGAACAGGCGCTCGCCGCTATCCACGCCTTCATCCCCGGCAGCGACGCCAGCGAGCAATGGGACGCAGCCGGCCTGGAGCCGGAAAGCGGGTTGTCGGAAACGGTGTGAGCCGATCTGGCGGTTCAAGCGTTCAGAAGCGCCCGTGCCTCATCATAGACGGCCCTTGAGCTCGCGGCGATAATCTTGCCGCCGGCTTCCGGTTGGCCGCCGTCCCAAGTAGTGACGACGCCGCCGGCCTGCTCGATGATTGGGATCAGCGCCCCTACGTCATAGGGTTTCAGACCGGTCTCGATCACGAGATCGACGAAACCGGCAGCAAGCAATGCATAGGCGTAGCAATCGACGCCGTATCGCGTCAGCCGCACCCTTGCCCGCACGGCGTCGAAGCGCTGGCGTTCGTCGTCGAGGAAAATATCCGGCGAGGTCGTATAGAGCACCGCATCGCCAAGCCCGGTGCAGGCCCGCGTCTTGATCTGCCGCGCGCCGTCCGGCCCCTGATACCAGGCCTTTTCGCCGTCCGCGAAATAGCGTTCGCCGGTAAAGGGCTGGTCCATCATGCCCATGACGGCGCGGCCGCTCTGCTGAAAGCCGATCAGCGTACCCCAGGTCGGCAGACCGGAGATGAAGGCGCGAGTGCCGTCGATGGGATCGATCACCCAGACGCAGTCACGGCCAAGGCCGATGCTGTCATGCTCCTCGCCCAGAATGCCGTGGTCGGGAAATTCCGCCTCAATCAGCGTTCGGATCGCCGTTTCCGCCGCCCGGTCGCCCTCCGTTACCGGGTCATAGCCGCCGGCATCCTTGTTGACCACATCCAGCCCCGAGCGAAACCGCGGCAATGTCTCGGCCTTGGCAACCTCGGCGAGGCGGTCGAAAAACGTCTTGTCCGGGCGCATGGCGGCTTCCTCGATTATGTCCAACTTGCACGTTTCATACGGCATAAATTCCAGAACCGGAATTCGTTGCGGCAATTTTTTCTGCAAATCCGCCGGCACCCGCAATGCATATGCCCGATATTTAGGCTTGCTTAAAAAAATGACAAAAACGCTTGACCTTTTGTGCAACGCAAAATATAGTCAGTCTTACAGTCTTTCGACTGTAAATACCCTCCTTGGGTGTTTCCTCCCTAGACTTGCCGCGCCTCGAGCGCGGTTTTTTTTGGCTTTTTGCCAAACAGGCAAGCGGGCGCGATCAACCAATAAGATGAGAAATGGCTATTCGGCCGCGAGCGCGTCGCCCTCAAAGCCCGTAACGACGAGGCTGGGAGACATATCGGCCATTCGGGCGACGAAGCGCGAGAGAATGGCGGCCATGGCGGAAAAATTCGCCCGCTTCTGCAGCGTGGCTTCGTCGACATACAGCGCCCGGTTGATCTCGATCTGCAGCGCATGCAGTCCGCGGGCGGGCCGGCCGTAATGCTCGGTGATGAAGCCGCCGGCATAGGGCTTGTTGCGCACCGCCGTGAAACCGAAATCCTCGAGAATCTCGAGCGCCGCCTGGGTAATGTCGGCAGAGGCGCTGGTGCCGTAGCGGTCGCCGATGATGAAGTCCGGCCGCACGGCACTGCCGCTGAGGCGGATATTGCCCGGCATTGAATGACAGTCGATCAGCACGGCAGCGCCAAAACGGGCATGCGTGCGCGCCACCAGCCGCCGCAGGCAGGCGTGGTAAGGCTTATAGATCGTCTCGATCCGGGCGATCCCCTCCTCCGCCGTCAGCCGCTCGCGATAGATTTCCATGTTTTCCGCAACGATCCGCGCGATGGTGCCAAGCCCGCCAGCCACCCGCACGGAATGGGCGTTGACATAAGGCGGCAGCGGCCCGGTAAACATCTTGGGGTCGAGCTCGTAGGGCTCCCTGTTGACGTCGACATAGGCACGCGGAAATTTCGCGTAGAGAAGCGGCGCACCGTGATCGGGGGCTGCCGCAAACAGTTCATCGACGAAATGATCTTCGGAACGGCGGATGGACAGACCATCCAGGCGCGAGCGGGCTAGAAACTCCTGTGGATAATCTCGGCCGCTATGAGGAGAATTATAAACGAAGGGAATGCTATGCTGTTCGGGTTCCCGCACGTCAAACAGCTCGAATTCGGCGGGTACCGGCTGCATCTGACCCCTTCTTTACCAAATCAGTAACTCATAATGAAACATATGTTGCCAGTTGGCCGTCATGAAGTCCATACTGCATTATTCCTTAATCCTATCAGGATTGAATAGACAAATCATGCAGTACTCGCGTCGTGCTATAGCGATCCGTCTGCGCCGCCAATCGGCGCGGAGAGGTCGCCATAGCGGCGAAATTCACTCGGCTTTCCGCCCGCCCGGCAGTTTACACCGGCTGGAATATCTGGGAAAGCTTACCGCCACGATCCTAGTTGAGTAAAACGGTTCCGCAATGACTCAGAAAATTCTTCTTGCCGAAGACGATAACGACATGCGCCGCTTCCTGGTGAAGGCGCTGGAAAAGGCTGGATACAAGGTATCCTCCTATGACAACGGCGCCAGCGCCTATGATCGGCTGCGCGAGGAACCCTTCTCGCTGCTCCTGACCGATATCGTCATGCCTGAGATGGACGGCATCGAGCTGGCGCGCCGTGCCACCGAACTCGACCCGGACCTGAAGGTCATGTTCATCACCGGCTTTGCCGCCGTTGCGCTGAACGCCGATTCCAAGGCGCCGAAGGATGCCAAGGTCCTGTCCAAGCCCTTCCACCTGCGCGACCTCGTCGATGAGGTCAACAAGCTGCTGACCGCCGCCTGATCGCGGTTATCCGGCTGTCAAAAAGCCGGAGCGGGAAACCGCAGAAAACGACGCGGGACCAGACATTTAGCGGATTATTGAATCGAACCGCGCAATAAGTGTTGACGGAACCGCCGGTTTCATGGTTTACCCCCGCTCATCGGATGGGCGTGTAGCTCAGCGGGAGAGCACTACGTTGACATCGTAGGGGTCACAGGTTCAATCCCTGTCACGCCCACCATCCAAATTCGCTAAATAGCAAAGGCTTCCGGGAAACCGGGAGCCTTTTTCGCTATTCAGTTGATGGTGCCCATCAGTACCCAATTTTCGAACAATAAAATTCCGACGGCTGTCGCTAAAAATATATTTGTAAATATTCTACCCCCCATCACGCATTCGCTTGATGATGGACGAGATGTCGTCCCATAAAACTGCGAGACCAAGCGAAATACTGCCAATCGGCATCATCCAGAATATGAGTTTTATCCGCCCGCCGTGCGTGAGCATGTACCAAAAGCCCCACAAGCCTCCAATGAAGAGAACTACGCCCAGAACCAAAGAGATCACGTTCCGCATACTGTCCCCTGACGGTTCCTACTAAGCTTGCAGCGTGTCACCGATTTTACGACAATTCAATCTGCAACCGGGCCGAGATTATCGAACTCAATTTTGCAATGCGTCTTGTTATTTGCTTTGCAATGCTCAGCGGGTAGCTGGTTTCCGCTGGCGAACGCCTCAGCTTTGCAAGAGCGGATATGCATACCGCAACGGCAAGTTCCTTGAAGTTTTTCCGCACCCCACTCTTTCCATGCGTGCACTGCACCCTAAATGGGCGGGGATGCAAATCCTGATCGAACAGTTGCAACAGGCGTTTGCCTGGACGCCGGATTGGGCGGTTTCGCTCGTTGTCCTCGCGCTTGCCTTCGTCATTGGCGTGTTGATCCAGCGCGTCGTCTTTCGCGTCCTGACGCGGCTCACCGAAAATCGCGATCTGTTCTGGCGATCGCTGGTGCAGCGGACCTACCGTCCTCTGCGGCTGGCGATCCTGACCTGGACATTGTCGATCGGCACCACGATCGCGCCCTTGAGCGACAGGGCCACTGGGCTGATGCGCCACGCCTTGCTGCTCTGCTTCGTCATCCTTCTCGGCTGGATGGCGCGCACTGCTTTGCATATCTGGGTGACGGTCTATCTCAGGCGCTTCAAGCTCGATGCCGAAGACAACCTTTTGGCCCGCAAGCATGTCACCCAGTCGCGCATCATGGAGCGCGTGGCGGCGACTGGCATTATTGCACTGACTATCTCGGCCGTGCTGATGTCCTTTCCGGCGGTGCGCCAATACGGCGTCAGCCTGCTTGCCTCGGCTGGCGTCGCCGGTATCGTGCTTGGTCTGGCGCTGCAGCCGATGCTGAAAAACCTGTTCGCCGGCCTGCAACTTGCCATCACCCAGCCGATCCGCATCGATGACGCCCTGATCGTCGAGGGCGAGTTCGGCCATGTCGAGGAGATCACCTCGACCTATGTCGTGGTCAAGCTATGGGACTGGCGCCGGCTGGTGCTGCCGCTCAACTATTTCATCGAAAAGCCCTTCCAGAACTGGACCCGCGAAGGGGCTGCCCTGATCGGCACGGTCATGGTCTATCTGGATTATTCCGTGCCGGTCGCCACGCTGCGCGAGAAAACTGAGGAGATCGTCAAGGCAGCGCCACTCTGGGATGGCAAGGTCTTCAACCTCGCGGTGACAGATCTCAAGGACCAGGTGATGGAAATCCGCATCCTCGTCTCCGCCACCAGCGCCGGCAAGACCTTCGATCTGCGCTGCCATGTGCGCGAAAAGCTAATGGAATATATCCAGCAGTCCTATCCGGACGCCCTGCCCCGGCTGCGCATCCGCCAGGCGGAGAAGATCGGCGCGCGGGAAGCGGTCGAGGCTTAACGCCGGTAATCTTAACGGTAATTTTTGGGCACTTCCTGCGGAAATGCAGGCCTTGGGCGAGGCAGAGGCTTGGATGATCGTTTGAAAAATGTCAGAACCTGACCGCCTGACTTCGGGATGCTGCAAGCGCAGACCCGACCGGGCGATGAAGCGCGTGGCCGCGCGTTTGCCGAAAGGACCAGGAATGACCGATAAAATCGTCCCCGTGATCATGGCCGGCGGCAAGGGCACCCGGCTCTGGCCCCTGTCACGCGCCACAGCTGCCAAGCAGTTTCTGAAGGTGGTGGGCGAGGAAACGCTTTTTCAGTCGACGCTGGTGCGGGTTGGCGATACCGCGCAATATGAAGCGCCGCTTGTGGTGACCAATGAGGAGTTTCGGTTCCTGGTCGCCGAGCAGGCGCGTGAACAGGGCATTGCGCTTTCGGGCATCGTGCTGGAGCCGGTGGCCCGCAACACCGCTGCCGCCGTTGCCGTTGCTGCCCGCATCGTCGCCGACCGCTTCGGCCCGGATGCCGCCCTGCTGCTGCTGCCCTCCGACCACGCCATTACTGTTGACGCCACCTATCTCGCCTCCATCGAGGCCGCCGCCATGGCTGCCAGAAACGGCAAGCTGGTAACCTTCGGCATCACCCCCACCGAACCGGCCACCGGCTATGGCTATATCGAGCTTGGCGCCGATCTCGGCCACGGCGCCCATAGCGTCAGCCGTTTCGTGGAAAAGCCGGATGCGAACAAGGCCGAGGCCCTGCTTTCGGCCGGCAATTACTACTGGAATTCAGGCATGTTCCTGTTTCGCGCCGCCACCATCATCGGCGAACTGGAGCGCTATGCGCCCGAGGTGATGACGGCCGCCAGCGAGGCCGTCGCCAAGGCCACCAACGATATCGACTTCATCAGGCTCGACACACCGGCCTTCACCGCAGCACCGTCGATTTCCATCGACTATGCCTTGATGGAAAAGACCACCAATGCCGCCATCGTGCCCTCGGCGATCAAATGGTCGGATCTCGGCAGCTGGGATGCGGTCTGGAAGATCGGCGAAACCGATGCCGACGGCAATGTCGTCAAGGGCAATGCCACCGTGCACAAGACCCGCAATTCGCTGGTCATGTCGCGCAACAGCCATCTCGCCGTGCAGGGCATGGACGGCGTTGCCGTCATCGCCAGCGAGGACGCGGTCTTCGTCGGTCGGCTGGACGACGCCCAGGAAGTCGGCAATCTCGTCAAGCTACTGGCCAGCGACAAGAAGACCGCCAATCTCACCGAGACCCATCCGACCTCGCTCAGGCCCTGGGGCGGCTATACTTCCATCCTCAACGGCGACCGTTTCCAGGTGAAGCGGCTCTTCGTCCACGCCGGCAAGAAACTGTCGCTGCAGCGGCATTTCCACCGCTCGGAACACTGGATCTGCGTGCGCGGCACCGCCGAAGTCACCATCGACGACAAGGTGACGACGCTTTACGAAAACCAGTCGATCTATATTCCGCAGGGCTCGGTGCACCGGCTCGGCAATCCCGGCAAGATCATGCTGGAGATGATCGAAATCCAGACCGGCTCCTATCTCGGCGAAGACGACATCGTGCGCCTGGTGGATGAATTCGGCCGGACCTGACAGTCAGCCCAATAGCCGCCGCCCAAGGCAGATCCTCGGGACAAGCCCGAGGATGACGCCCCGCGTTGCTGTCACCTCGTCGGCAAACAGCCTTACACCCACCCATCGAAATCCCAGAAGCCGACTTGCTTTATTTCTGTGCATTGCACAAGATCGGGCATAACAATGACGGAATAAGGTCCGGATCACGGACGAGGGGTTTCATGGCGATCAAGGCAAGCATCTATCATCTCACCCATTATGTCTACGATAAGCCGATCCGCCTGGGGCCGCAGATCATCCGCCTGAAGCCGGCGGCCCATTCCAGAACCAAGGTTCTGAGCCATTCCCTCAAGGTCACGCCGGAAAATCATTTCGTCAATCTGCAGCAGGATCCCTACGGCAATTACCTTGCCCGCTACGTGTTTCCCGATCCGGTAACCGAGTTCAAGATCGAGGTCGATCTTGTCGCCGACATGAGCGTCTACAATCCCTTCGACTTCTTTACAGAAGAAGAAGCGGTGCTGTGGCCCTTCAATTACAGCGCCGACATCGTCGAGGATCTCGCGATCTACCGGAAGCCGGAGCCGGATTGCCCTGTTCTTGAAGACTACCTGAGGACCATCGACCAGACGCCCGGCCAGGGCACCGTCGACATGATCGTCGGCATCAATGCCAAGCTCCAGCAGGATATCGGCTATGTCATCCGCATGGAGCCGGGCGTGCAAACACCTGATGACACGCTGACGCTTGCCATGGGTTCCTGCCGCGACACGAGCTGGCTGCTGGTCAATCTTCTCCGGCGCCTCGGCTTTGCGGCACGCTTCGTCTCCGGCTATCTCATCCAGCTGAAGCCTGATCTGAAGGCGTTGGACGGTCCATCCGGCACGGAAGTGGATTTCACCGATTTGCATGCCTGGTGCGAGGCCTATATCCCCGGCGCCGGCTGGATCGGGCTTGACCCGACCTCCGGCCTGATGACCGGCGAAAGCCATATTCCGCTAGCCGCCGCCCCGCATTACAAGAATGCTGCGCCGATTTCAGGCGGCTATTTCGGCGAGGCCAAGACCGAGTTTGCCTTCGATATGCAGGTGAAAAGGGTCGCCGAGCATCCGCGCATCACCAAGCCGTTTTCCGACGAAAGCTGGGATGCGCTGAATGCGCTTGGCGAAAAGGTCGATGCCGATCTGAAAGCCCATGACGTGCGGCTCACAATGGGCGGCGAGCCGACTTTCGTGTCCATCGACGATTTCCAGTCGGCCGAATGGAATACCGACGCCGTAGGCCCGACCAAGCGTGATCTGGCCGACCAGCTGATCCGCCGCCTGCGCGAAAAATTCGCCCCCGGCGGCTTCCTACATTATGGCCAGGGCAAGTGGTATCCGGGCGAAAGCCTGCCGCGCTGGACCTTTTCGCTCTACTGGCGCAAGGACGGCAAGCCGATCTGGCACGACCCGGATCTGATCGCTGCCGAAAGCAAGGATAGCGGCGTCGACCATGTCAAGGCCGAGGCGCTGATGACGGCGATTGCCGCGGAGCTTGAGATCGAGCCCGACATGATCATTCCGGCCTTTGAAGACCCGGCTGAGTGGATCATCAAGGAAGGCAGCCTGCCCGAAAATGTCGATCCCTCCAATTCCAAGCTGGAGAGCCCGGAAGAGCGCGCCCGCATTGCCAAGGTATTCGAGCGCGGCCTGACCAAGCCGACCGGCTATATCCTGCCGGTGCAGGCCTGGAATGCCAAGGCCTCCGGCCGCCGCTGGATCAGCGAGCGCTGGCGCACCCGGCGCGGCAAGATCTTCCTCATTCCCGGCGATAGCCCGATCGGCTTTCGCATGCCGCTCGGCACGCTGCCCTATGTGCCGCCCTCGCAATATCCTTATATCCACACGGCCGATCCTTCGCTGCCACGTCGGCCGCTGCCCGATTACGGCCCGGATGCCCGCGAAGGCCGCACCCTGTCAGAGGCCTCGCGCAAGACCAGCGAAGCCCAGCAGGATCGCAACGAGCAGAATATATCAGGTTCGGCCGGCGACATCAGGGGTGCTGTGCGCACCGCGATGAGCGTCGAGCCACGCGATGGCCGTCTCTGCGTGTTCATGCCGCCGGTGGAAGAGGTCGAGGACTATCTGGAACTGGTTGCCGCCGCAGAAACGGCCGCGCGCCAGCTTGGCCTGCCCGTGCATATCGAAGGCTATGCGCCGCCGCAGGACGAGCGGATCAATGTGATCCGCGTCGCGCCCGATCCTGGTGTCATCGAGGTCAATATCCATCCGGCTGAAAGCTGGCAGGACTGCGTGGCCACCACCAATGCCATCTATGAGGAAGCCCGGCAGACAAGGCTTGGCGCCGACAAGTTCATGATCGACGGCCGCCATACCGGCACCGGCGGCGGCAATCATGTCGTGGTCGGCGGCGCCAATCCCGGCGATAGCCCGTTCCTGCGACGTCCTGACCTGCTGAAGAGCCTGGTTCTGCATTGGCAGCGTCATCCGGCCCTATCCTACATGTTCTCGGGCATGTTCATCGGCCCGACCAGCCAGGCGCCCCGGGTGGACGAGGCCCGCCATGACAGCCTTTATGAGCTGGAGATCGCGCTGGCCCAGGTTCCCATGCCCGGCGATGGTACCACGCCGCCCCTGCCCTGGCTGGTTGACCGGCTGTTCCGCAATCTGCTGATCGACGTCACCGGCAATACCCACCGGGCGGAAATCTGCATCGACAAGATGTTTTCACCCGATGGGCCGACAGGCCGGCTGGGCCTCGTGGAGTTCCGTGGCTTTGAAATGCCGCCGAATGCCCGCATGTCGCTGGCCCAGCAATTGCTGGTGCGCGCCCTGATCGCACGGTTCTGGAAAAACCCTGTTGGAGGCAGCTTCGTGCGCTGGGGCACTGCCTTGCACGACCGCTTCATGCTGCCGCATTATCTCTGGCAGGACTTTCTCGAAATCCTGGCCGACCTGCGCGAGCACGGCTTCGATTTCAAGCCGGAATGGTTCGCCGCCCAGCTGGAATTCCGCTTCCCCTTCGTCGGCGAGGTCGAATATGAGGGCTCGAAGCTGGAGCTGCGCCAGGCGCTGGAGCCATGGCACGTCATGGGCGAAGAAGGCGCGCCCGGCGGCACCGTGCGCTATGTCGACTCATCCGTCGAGCGGCTACAGATAAAGCTGGAAACCGCCAATCCCGACCGTTACACCGTTGCATGCAACGGGCGGCGTCTGCCGCTTGCCAAAAGCGGCACCAATGGCGTCGCCGTCGCCGGTGTGCGCTACAAGGCGTGGCAGCCATCATCGGGCCTACATCCCGTTCTGCCTGTAAACACACCGCTAACATTCGACGTCTATGATATATGGACAGGACGATCGATCGGGGGCTGTGTTTACCATGTCGCCCATCCCGGTGGTCGGAGTTACGATACTTTCCCTGTGAATGGCAATGAAGCGGAGGCCAGACGGCTTGCGCGGTTCGAACCCTTTGGCCATACAGCCGGCTCTTATCCGCTCTGGCCCGAAACGGTTTCGCCGGAATTTCCGCATACACTGGATCTACGGCGACCGCAGGGGATTTAGAGCATCGGACCGAAACGTGGGAACCGGTTTTCGGAAATATCCGATGCGTAAACAAAAGCGGAAAGACGAGAGAATTAGGCTTCGGCAGGAAAAGCAATGACCAAGACCCCGGCCATGGAGCGGAAAGCGCTCGAAACACCCCCCGTGACCGGTCTTGCCGACGGTTATCGGGCCTTGCCGGGTGCTGCCGACGAAATGCTCGACCGGAACGGCAAAATCCGCCCGGTCTGGCAGAATTTCGTTTCCGCCATCAACGGCATGGATGAGGAGCAGTTGCACGAGCGCTTTGCCCGGGCTGACCGTTACCTGCGCGATGCCGGCGTGTTCTACCGGGCCTATGGCTCGGCGGGGCCAACCGAACGGGCCTGGCCCTTCTCACATATTCCCGTCCTGATCGCCGAAGCCGAATGGCAGGTTCTCGCCCGGGGCCTCGTGCAGCGGGCCGAACTGCTGGAGCGGGTGGTCGCCGATATCTACAGCGACAACCGGCTTGTACAGGAAGGATTTCTTCCGCCGGCGCTGATCGCCGCCAACAGCGAATTCCTGCGGCCCCTGGTCGGCGTCAAGCCGGCCGGCGGTCACTATCTGCATTTCTGCTCCTTCGAGATCGGCCGCGGGCCTGACGGTGCCTGGTGGGTGCTGGCGGACCGCACCCAGGCGCCTTCGGGGGCCGGCTTTGCGCTTGAAAACCGGGTGGCGACGGCGCGCGCCTTTTCCGACATCTATGCCGAAACCCATGTGCATCGGCTGGCCTCGTTCTTCGGCGCCTTCCGCGACGCGCTTCAAGGCCACAAACAGAGTCCGGATGACCGCATCGCGGTTCTGTCGCCCGGTCCTGCCAACGAAACCTATTTCGAACACGCCTATATCGCCCGCTATCTCGGCATCATGCTGCTGGAGGGCGAGGATCTGGCCGTGGTCAACGGCAAGGTCATGGTGCGCACTGTTGCCGGGTTAAAGCCCATCGGCGTGCTCTGGCGCCGCCTCGATGCCGCCTTTGCCGATCCCTTGGAACTGAACCAACTCAGCCATATCGGCACGCCGGGCATCGTCCAGGCATTGCGTCAGCAAGCCGTTACCTTCGTCAATGCGCTCGGCTCCGGCATCGTCGAGACCCGGGCATTGATGGCCTTCCTGCCGACGCTATGCCGGCATATTCTGGGCGAGGATATTCTGCTGCCCTCGATCGCCACCTGGTGGTGCGGCCAGAAACAGGAGCGCGACCACGTCGCGCAGAATATCGAGCGCATGGTGATCGGCCCGGCCTATTCGCGCCAGCCGTTCTTCGACGACAACAGGCAGTCGGTGCTCGGCGCGACTTTGCGCGAAACCGCGCAACAGTCGATTGCCGGCTGGCTTGAAACCGATGGCGCCAAACTTGTCGGCCAGGAAGCGGTGACGCTTTCGACCACGCCAGCCATGGTCGACGGCCGGCTGCAGCCGCGCCCGATGAGCCTGCGTGTGTTTGCCGCCCGCACCCGCGATGGCTGGCAGATCATGCCGGGCGGTTTCGGGCGGATCGGCAGCGGCAACGATGTGGCGGCCATGGCCATGCAGGCCGGCGGCTCGGCGGCCGATGTCTGGATCGTCTCCGACAAGCCGGTGGAGCGCATCACGCTTTTGCCGGCCGAAGAACAATTTACCCGCAACATGCCGGGCAGCCTGCCCAGCCGCGCCGCCGACAACCTGTTCTGGCTCGGCCGCTATATCGAGCGGGCCGAAGGGGCGCTCAGAATTCTGCGCGCCTGGAATGCCCGCTTTGCCGAAACGGCTGATCCGAACCAGCCGCTGCTCGCCTTCGTCAGCCAGTATCTGGAAGCGCTTGACATCAACACAGACCAGGGCGTGCCGGAAAGCCTGCTCGCCAATATCAACAGCGCCGTCTATTCGGCCAGCAATATCCGCGACCGCTTCTCGCCAGATGGCTGGCTGGCGCTGAACGACCTTGCCAAGACGGCCCGGCGCTTCCACGAAAAGGTGAAGGTGGGCGACGACGCATCCCATGCCATGACCATCCTGCTGCGCAAGCTCGCTGGCTTTGCCGGTCTAGTGCATGAAAACATGTATCGCTTCACCGGCTGGCGGTTCCTGGCCATCGGCCGCTATCTGGAGCGCGGCATGCACATGACGCGGCTGCTCGGCCATATGGCCGGCCAAGACGCGCCCGATGGCGCACTCGATATGCTCTTGGAGATCGGCGACAACGTCATGACCCATCGGCGGCGCTACAATGTCAACACCGCCCACCTGACGGTGACCGACCTCTTGGCGCTCGATCCGCTCAACCCGCGCTCGATCCTGTTCCAGCTGAACGAGATCCGCAACGAGGTGGAAGAACTGCCCAATGCCAAGGTCAACGGCCAGATGTCGCGCTTCCTGCGCGAAACCGTGCGCCTGCATTCTAGCGTTGCGGTCATGACCCCGGAAACCATGGGGCCGGAGATTTACCAGCATCTGGAAAAGGAGCTGGAAATGCTTTCCGATCTCCTTGCCCAAACCTATCTCGGATGAGCGGACACGCCATGCTCTACGACCTCACCCTGCATATGGGCTATGATTATGACGTGGCAGCCGCTGGCGGGCGTCACATCCTGCGCGTCATGCCGCTGTCCTTGCCCGAGCGTCAGCGGCTGGTGGCAGGCTCGATCTCCATCGAGCCACAGCCGCAAGAACGCGCCAGCTTCACCGATTTCTTCGAGCATCCGGCCGTCACCTTCGCCTATCGCTCTTCGCATGACAAACTCGATATCCGGCTGCAGGCCCGCGTGCAGGTCGATGCTCAGCCGATCACGGCGGACTTTTCGCCGCTTCCGGAGCGGCTATCGGTCGAACTGGCCGCATACTGGTCGGTGGATGCTTCCTCACCGCATCACTTCACCGGCCAAAGCCCGCGCCTGCCCGAGACGCCTGACATTGCCGCCTATGCCCGGACCATACTGAAGCCCGGGATGACTGTGCGCCAGATCGCCGAACAGCTCTGCGCCCGCATCCACAAGGATTTCAAATACGATCCGAAGGCAACGACGGTCGATACGACCCCCAAACAAGCTTTTGCCCTGAAGAAAGGCGTCTGCCAGGACTTTTCCCATATCATGATCGTGGCACTGCGCAGCCTGGGCATTCCCGCCGGCTATGTCAGCGGCTTCCTGCGCACCATTCCGCCGCCGGGCAAAGAGCGACTGGCCGGCGCCGATGCCATGCACGCCTGGGTCAGGGTCTGGTGCGGCAAGACCATGGGCTGGATTGAGCTTGATCCGACCAACAATATCCCCGCCGGCACCGATCATGTCGTGGTCGCCTATGGCCGTGACTATTCCGACGTCGCACCCGTCATTGGCGTGCTGAAAGGCTACGGCAGCCACTCGACAGTGCAGGCCGTCGACCTGATCCCGATTCCGGGTTGAGGAAAACCGCACTGTTTTAGGAATAGTTCGATTTTGAGTGATTGAATTAAACCCGTCGCAAGGCTTGCCAATTTATCAATCCATCAGCAGCGATCGGCACCGTGGGGGTACGGCCGCTTTTCAGATAGCTCTGGCGGCGCGTCCTCTTCGTGGAGGCCATGACACCGCCGGTTCACGTCACGGATGGACATGATGGTCATTTCGACGCTCGCTTCCCGGTTGCTCTCGGGCCTCACTCAGTTGCGGTCTGCCCGAACTCTGGCAGGAAGCCTGGTACGGGACGCTGGCGGCAATTTCGCGATGATGACGGCCATTCTTCTGCCGGTTTCCATCGGCGTTGGCGGTTTCGCCATGGATGCCACCCAGATGGTGCAGTCACGCAGCTCTTTGCAAAGCGCCGTAGATGCCGCAGCACTTGCTGCAGCCTCGGCGATGAGCAACGGCATGAGCCAGGATCAGGCCATCGCCCTTGCCAAAAGCTTCCTTGCTTCGCAGCTTGCCAATACTTTTCCATCCAGCAATGACAGCAGTAATGTCAACCAGATCAACCAGCCAGAGCCGGAAATCCAGGTCAAGACTACTCAGGTCAGCAGTTCCGCGACGACTTACGACATTGCCCTGACGGGCAGTTACACAATGCCGATGAATAGCTTGTCGCGGGTGCTGGGCTGGCAGACAGTGACGCTGAAAGCCGTCGGCACGGCAGAGGCGGCAACCACGGCCTCGCAACATCCGGTATCGATGTATCTCGTGCTTGACCGCTCCGGCTCGATGGCGGATGCCACGACGACGAGCTATACCGGCACCTGCACGAAGACGTCCTCGGGCAAGACGACCAGCTCTAGCTGCACGAAATATTATACCAAGATCGAATCGCTGAAACTTGCCGTGCAGCAATTGGCGGCCCAACTGAACAAGGCCGATCCGACAAGCCAGTATGTCCGCACCGGCGCAGATTCCTACAATGCCTCCGCCGATAAACCGCAGGCGATGGGCTTTGGCACGACCAATGTCGTCACCTATGTCAACGCCTTGACCGCGACAGGCGGCACGGATGCCCGCGGCGCGCTGTCGGCGGCCTCCGCGGCGCTGCAATCTTCCACCGAGCTTAGTGCCCACAAGGTCTCGAGCACCAATGACTTCGGCCGTTATATCGTCTTCATGACCGATGGCGAAATGACCGGCAACAGCGCCAATTGGAGCGCGACGATTGATGCCGCGGTGCGCAGCCAATGCACGACGATCAAGGCCGCTGGTATCCAGATCTACACGATTGCCTTCATGGCGCCAGCCAACGGCCAATCGCTGCTGAAGGCCTGCGCCAGCGATGCCTCGCATTACTACGCCGCGACCGATGCCGCGACCCTGGTGGCCGCCTTCGGCGAAATCGGCCAGAAGGCGACCTCCACCTCGACCCGCCTGATCAACTGAGGCCGACGACCAGCCGCAATGGCCCTGCCGGGGAACTTCCCCGGCTGCGGGGACTTCTATCCAGATACCAAACCAAGGATAGATCCCATGCAAGACACCCCTTCCAAAAAACTGGCCCAGCAGTATCTCGATCTCGGCGGCACCCGCAAAGCCAAGATCGATGACAATATTGCCGATACCCGCAAATGGGACGATGAGCCCGCCGAGGCTGCCCGCTTCTGGGACGAAAAGATCGCCGTGTTGAGCGAGGAAGAACGCCGCGAGGTCGAGACACTGCTGCCGTCCATCGACGGGCAATGAAAGCAGGACATCGATATATACGCCAATCGTGATCATGGGCGCGGGTCGCTGGACAAGCGCTGAACGCCTGTGGTGCGTCGGCATCAACAATAAAATAATGTCAAGAATAATCCGACGCTTAACGCCGCCCTAAAAAGGTCTGCTGCCGCCCCCGGTGAGAAAATTAGACTGTTGCAACTGTTCGCTAAGGATGCGTACATTGCACATGCCGAGGTTTGGCGAAGCACCTGACCATCGGTCTCGCGCCCCTGCTCCCTTTTTCTCACCCATGTGGCGAAGTCATGAACGAAACTCTTCAAAAGGCCGACCTTCCTCTTCCCGCACCGCGCATTTCCAATCCGGAAACGCTCGCGGCCGAGATCATCGAACGGCTGACTTACGGGATCGGCAAAGACGCCAAAGTCGCCAAACCCCATGACTGGCTGACCGCGACCATCCTGGTCGTACGCGACCGCATCATCGACAAATGGATGGAATCCACGAGGGAGACCTACGCGACCAACGCCAAACGGGTCTATTATCTCTCTCTGGAATTCCTGATCGGCCGACTGATGCGCGACGCCATGACCAATCTCGGTCTCGTCGATGAAATCCGTTCGGCACTCGAATCGCTCGGTGTCGACCTCGGCGTCATCGCCGGATTGGAACCGGATGCGGCGCTTGGCAATGGCGGCCTCGGACGTCTTGCCGCCTGCTTCATGGAGAGCATGGCGACGGTCAATATTCCCGCCTATGGCTACGGCATCCGTTATGTCCACGGCCTGTTTCGCCAGCAGATGGCGGATGGCTGGCAGGTGGAACTGCCCGAGACATGGCTTGCCCACGGCAATCCATGGGAATTCGAACGCCGTGAAAGCTCCTACGAAGTCGGCTTCGGCGGCGGCGTCGAGATGGCTTCGAACGGTGCCGGTGGCGAAGAAATCCGCCATGTCTGGAAGCCAAGCGAGCGGGTGATCGCCACTGCCTATGACACGCCGATCGTCGGCTGGCGCGGCGAGCGCATCAATACGCTCAGGCTCTGGTCGGCACAGCCGATCGACCCGATTCTGCTCGATGCCTTCAATGCCGGTGATCACATCGGCGCGCTGCGCGAGAGCAACCGGGCCGAAAGCCTGACCCGGGTTCTCTACCCCGCCGACGCCACTGCCGCCGGCCAGGAATTGCGGCTGCGCCAGGAATATTTCTTCTGTTCGGCATCCCTGCAGGACATCGTCCGCCGGCACCTGCAGCAGGGCAATGCGTTGACCGATCTGCCGAAGAAGGTGGCGATCCAGCTCAACGACACCCACCCCGCCGTGTCCGTCGCCGAACTGATGCGCCAGCTCACCGACATCCACGGCCTGGATTTCGACACCGCCTGGGACATAACCCGGGAAACCTTCTCCTATACCAATCACACGCTGTTGCCCGAGGCGCTGGAAAGCTGGCCGGTACCGCTGTTCGAGCGGCTTTTGCCGCGCCACATGCAGCTGGTTTACGCGATCAACGCCAAATGCCTTGTCGAAGCGCGCAAGCAGAAGAATTTCAACGATCAGGAAATTTCCAGCCTGTCGCTGATCGACGAAAGTGGCGATCGCCGGGTGCGGATGGGCAATCTCGCCTTCATGGGCTCCCATTCGATCAACGGCGTTTCGGCCCTGCATACCGAGCTGATGAAGGACACGGTATTTGCCACCCTGCACAAGCTCTATCCTGACAGGATCAACAACAAGACCAACGGCATTACCCCCCGCCGCTGGCTGATGCAGTGCAATCCCGGCCTGACCGCACTGCTGCGTGAGGCAATCGGCGATGACTTCCTCGATGATGCTGAAAAGCTTGTCGCGCTCGACAGCTTTGCCAAGGATAGCGCCTTCCAGGAGAAGTTCGCCGCCGTCAAGCGCGCCAACAAGGAGCAGCTCGCGACGCTGGTGGCCAGCCGCATGGGCATCAGGCTCGATCCGTCGGCCATGTTCGACATCCAGATCAAGCGTATCCACGAATACAAGCGGCAATTGCTCAACATCATCGAGACGGTCGCGCTCTATGACCAGATCCGCTCGCATCCGGAATATGACTGGGTGCCGCGCGTCAAGCTGTTCGCCGGCAAGGCGGCGCCGAGCTATCACAATGCCAAGCTGATCATCAAGCTGGCCAATGACGTGGCGCGGGTGATCAACAACGATCCCTCCGTGCGCGGCCTCCTAAAGGTCGTGTTCATTCCCAATTACAACGTGTCGCTGGCCGAAGTCATGGTGCCCGCCGCCGACCTCTCCGAACAAATATCGACCGCCGGCATGGAGGCATCCGGAACCGGGAACATGAAGTTCGCGTTAAACGGTGCGCTGACCATCGGCACCCTCGACGGGGCCAACGTGGAAATGCGCGATCACGTCGGAGAAGACAATATCTTTATCTTTGGAATGACCGCAGAAGAGGTCGGCAAGGTCAGGGCCGAGGGCCATAACCCTCGCGCCATCATCGAGCGCTCGCGCGAGCTGTCGCAGGCGCTGGCCGCCATTGCGTCCGGCGTTTTCTCGCCTGACGATCGCGAGCGGTTTGCCGGCCTGGTGGACGGGCTCTACAATCACGACTGGTTCATGGTGGCCGCCGATTTCGACGCCTATGCCAAGGCCCAGCGCGAAGTGGACGCCGTCTGGACCGACCAGCCCACCTGGCAATCCAAGGCCATTCTCAACACAGCCCGCATGGGCTGGTTCTCCTCCGACCGGACGATCAGACAATATACGGCCGACATTTGGAGAGCCTGATGAAGAAGACAATCGGTCCGACGCGCGCGCCAGCCGACAAGGCAGGCGCCGCCGTTGCGATAAGCCTGTCCACTGCAGAGATCGAGGCGATCGTCTCCGGCCTGCATACCGACCCCTTCGCGGTGCTCGGCCTGCATGCGACAGAAACGGGCAAGGCGGCAACCGAGGCCTTCGTCGCCCGCGCCTTCGTGCCGGGTGCCGATAGCGTCACTGCCATGACGCTCGACGGAACTGTTGTCGGGGAACTTGCCTGTCTGAACGAGGCCGGTTTCTTTGTCGGTCCTGTTACCGTCAAGTCGCTGCAACCGTTGCGCTACCGCGCCTGTCGCGGGGATGTGGAGTGGTCGCTGACTGACCCCTATACGTTCGGCCCTATCCTTGGGCCTATGGACGACTACCTGCTGCGCGAAGGCTCGCATCTGAGACTGTTCGACAAGATGGGCGCCCATCCGGTCAAGCATCAGGGCGTCGATGGCTTCCATTTCGCCGTCTGGGCACCAAACGCCCGCCGGGTTTCCGTGGTCGGCGATTTCAACGAATGGGACGGGCGCCGCCATGTGATGCGCCTGCGCCGTGACACCGGCATTTGGGAAATCTTCGCCCCCGAAGTCTGGCCGGGTTCAGCCTATAAATACGAGATCATCGGCGCCCATGGCGAGATTTTGCCTCTCAAAGCCGATCCTTTCGCGCGCCGCAGCGAGTTTCGCCCCCAGACCGCCTCGGTCACCGCAGCCGAATTGGCGCAGACCTGGGAAGATGCCGCCCATCTCGCCCATTGGGGGACGGTGGACAAGCGCCGCCAGCCGATTTCCGTCTACGAGGTTCATGCCGGCTCCTGGCAAAAGCGCGCCGACGGCACATTTCTGAGCTGGGACGAGTTGGCGGAACGGCTGATCCCCTACTGCACCGACATGGGCTTTACCCATATCGAGTTCCTGCCGATAACAGAACACCCCTATGATCCGTCCTGGGGTTACCAGACGACCGGGCTTTATGCGCCAAGCGCCCGCTTCGGCGAGCCGGAAGGTTTTGCCCGTTTCGTCAACGGCTGCCACAAGGTCGGGCTCAGCGTCATTCTCGATTGGGTGCCCGCGCATTTCCCGACCGACGCTCACGGCTTGCGCCGTTTCGACGGCACGTCGCTTTACGAACACGAAGATCCGCGCCAGGGTTTCCATCCCGATTGGAACACGGCGATCTACAATTACGGCCGCACCGAGGTTGTGTCCTATCTGGTCAACAACGCGCTCTACTGGGCGGAGAAGTTCCATCTGGACGGCGTGCGCGTCGATGCGGTCGCCTCGATGCTCTATCTCGATTATTCCCGCAAGGAAGGCGAGTGGGTGCCGAACGAATATGGCGGCCGCGAAAACCTCGAGGCGGTGCGCTTCCTGCAGAAGATGAACGAGCATATCTACGGCGCCCATCCGCAGGTGATGACCATCGCCGAGGAAAGCACGTCCTGGCCGAAGGTGTCGCAGCCGGTGCATGAGGGCGGGCTCGGCTTCGGTTTCAAGTGGAACATGGGCTTCATGCACGACACGCTGAGTTACTTCTCGCGCGATCCCGTGCATCGCAAGCACCATCATCATGAAATCACCTTCGGGCTGATCTACGCCTATAGCGAAAATTTCATGCTGCCGATTTCCCATGACGAAGTTGTGCATGGCAAAGGCTCGATGATTGCCAAGATGCCCGGCGACGACTGGCAGAAATTCGCCAATCTTCGTGCCTACTATGGCTTCATGTGGGGCTATCCCGGCAAGAAACTGCTGTTCATGGGCCAGGAATTTGCGCAGTGGAGCGAATGGAGCGAGGAGCGCTCGCTGGACTGGAATCTGCTGCAATATCCGCTGCATGAAGGCATGCGTCGACTGGTGCGCGACCTCAACTATACCTATCGCACCAAGCCGGCGCTGCATGCGCGCGACTGCGAGGGCGAAGGCTTCGAATGGCTGGTCAGCGAAGATGCCGAGCAGTCGGTCTTTGCCTGGCTGCGCAAGGCACCCGGCGAAAAACTGGTGGCTGTGATTGCCAACCTGACGCCGGTTTATCATCCACGCTACGATCTGCCGCTGCCGGTGGCAGGCCGCTGGCGGGAAATTCTCAACACCGATGCCGAGATCTATGGCGGCAGCGGCAAGGGCAATGGCGGCCGGGTCGAGGCGGTTATCGACAGCGGCGCGCCTGAGACGGCATGGGCACGGGCGAGCCTATCATTGCCGCCGCTGGCGGTGATCATGCTGGAACTGGAGCAGTAATTTCGAAAGTTTGTCGGTAAAAGCGAACCCGCTTTTCCCGACAAACGAAGACTTTAAAGGCCGGGATGCGGGAGTATCTTCGAGCCTTGTGACGATACTGGCGATTTTGATATGCGGGAGGAGATCTGATGACGCCGACGAAGAGAATTCAGCCGCTGGCGCGTGACGCCATGGCCTATGTATTGGCGGGCGGTCGTGGCAGCCGCCTGAAGGAATTGACCGACCGGCGCGCCAAGCCCGCCGTTTATTTCGGCGGCAAGGCGCGGATCATCGATTTCGCCCTGTCGAATGCGCTGAATTCCGGCATCCGCCGCATTGGCGTCGCCACCCAGTACAAGGCGCATTCGCTGATCCGGCATTTGCAGCGCGGCTGGGACTTCTTCCGCCCCGAGCGTAACGAAAGCTTCGACATCCTGCCAGCCAGCCAGCGCGTGTCGGAAACGCAGTGGTATGAAGGCACCGCCGACGCCGTCTTCCAGAATATCGACATCATCGAGCCCTACGGTCCGGAATATATGGTCATCCTCGCCGGTGACCATATTTACAAGATGGACTACGAGTTGATGCTGCAGCAGCATGTCGACAGTGGCGCCGACGTCACCATCGGCTGCATGGAAGTGCCGCGTCTGGAAGCGACCGCTTTCGGCGTCATGCATGTCGACGAGAAGGACAATATCATCGCCTTCGTCGAAAAGCCCGCCGATCCGCCGGGCATTCCGGGCAACGAGACCATGGCGCTCGCCTCGATGGGCATCTATGTCTTCCACACCAAATTCCTGATGGATTGCCTGCGCCGCGACGCCGCTGACCCGAATTCCAGCCGGGATTTCGGCAAGGACATCATTCCCTATATCGTCGAGCACGGCAAAGCCGTAGCGCATCGCTTTGCCAGTTCCTGCGTGCGCTCCGATTTCGAAAAGACCCCCTACTGGCGCGATGTCGGCACGATCGACGCCTATTGGCAGGCCAATGTCGACCTCACCGACATCGTCCCGGAACTCGATATCTACGACAAGTCCTGGCCGATTTGGACCTATGCCGAAATCAATCCGCCGGCAAAATTCGTCCATGACGACGAAGGCCGCCGGGGTTCGGCGATTTCCTCGCTGGTGTCTGGCGACTGCATCATTTCAGGCTCGGCGCTTTATCGCAGCCTGCTGTTTACAGGCGTCAGGGCCAATTCCTATTCGAGGCTGGAAGGCGCCGTCGTGCTGCCCAAGGTGACGATCGGCCGCCATGCACGGCTGACCAATGTGGTGATCGACCATGGCGTTACCATTCCAGAGGGCCTGATTGTCGGCGAAGACCCGGAAATCGACGCCAAGCGGTTCCGCCGTACCGAAAGCGGCATCTGCCTGATTACCCAGGCGATGATGGACAAGCTGGGGCAATAGCCGGATGAACATCCTGTCCGTCGCCTCGGAAGTCTATCCGCTGGTCAAGACCGGCGGGCTCGCCGACGTGGCGGGCGCCCTGCCGCTGGCGCTCGAGCCGCTCGGCGTCAAGACGAAAACGCTGCTGCCGGGATATCCGGCAGTCATGGCCAAGCTCGACGAGACCAAGGCGCTGCTCGACCTTGATCTGCTCGGCGAGCCAGCCCGGGTGCTGGCAGCACAGCATCAGGGCCTCGACCTGCTGATCCTCGATGCGCCATCGCTCTATGATCGCCCCGGCGGCCCCTATGTCGATGGTCAAGGCCGGGACTTCGACGACAACTGGAAGCGTTTCGCGGCCCTGTCTTTGGCCGGCGCCCGCATCGCGCAGGGCGCGCTGACCGGCTGGAAACCCGACCTCGTGCATGTCCACGACTGGCAGGCGGCGCTGGTGCCGGTCTACATGCGCTATGACGACGCGCCCGAAATCCCAAGCCTGATCACCATCCACAACATCGCCTTCCAGGGCCAGTTTTCCGCAGGCCTGCTGCCCGATCTCGGCCTGCCCGAGCATGCGCTATGGGAAGCACTCGAATATTACGGCACGCTTGCTTACCTCAAGGGCGGCGTAGTCGCTGCCCATGCGATCAGCACCGTCAGCCCCTCCTATGCCGAGGAAATCTTGGATCCGCATTTCGGCATGGGCATGGAAGGGCTGATCGCCAGCCGTGCTCAGGATCTCTACGGCATCGTCAACGGCATCGACACCCATGTCTGGGACCCGGCAGCGGACGCATTGATCGCCGCCCCCTATTCCGCCGCGACCCTGCGCAAGCGCCAAGCCAATCGCGAGGCGCTTTCCAAACACTTCGGGCTTGATGACGATGCTGCGCCGATCTTCTGCGTGATTTCGCGCCTCACCTGGCAAAAGGGCATGGATGTGCTGGCCGAGGTTTGCGACGATCTGGTGGCCGCAGGTGGCAAACTCGTCATTCTCGGCTCCGGCGATCCCGATCTGGAGCAGGCGCTTCAGGCCGCCGCGCAGCGTCACCCAGGTCGGATCGGCATGGTGATGGGTTATAACGAGCCGCTGTCGCATCTCATGCAGGCCGGTGCCGATGCCATCCTCATTCCGTCCCGATTTGAACCTTGCGGCTTGACCCAGCTTTACGGCCTGCGCTACGGCTGTGTGCCGGTGGTGAGCCGCACGGGTGGTTTGAATGACACGGTCATCGACGCCAATGCGGCAGCACTTGCAGCAAAGGCTGCCACTGGCATACAGTTCGCCCCGGTGACGGGGGCCGGATTGCGTCAGGCCGTGCGCCGGGCGATCCGCCTCTTCGACGATAAGAAACTATGGTATCAGATCCAGAAGCAGGGCATGAAAGCAGACGTATCCTGGGGCGCTAGCGCCCAAAGCTACGTCGATGTTTATAACCGCCTCCTCGGAAAAGGCTGAAACACGCATGATTATTACGGTTCCAACCAAACCCTATTCTGACCAGAAACCCGGCACATCGGGTCTGCGCAAGAAGGTGCCCCACTTCCAGCAGGAGCATTACGCCGAAAACTTCATCCAGTCGATTTTCGATTCGCTGGAAGATTTCAAAGGCAAGACGCTGGTGATCGGTGGCGACGGCCGGTTCTATAACCGTGAAGTCATTCAAAAGGCCATGAAGATGGCCGCCGCTAACGGCTTCGGCCGGGTGCTGGTCGGCCAGGGCGGCATTCTTTCGACGCCAGCGGCCTCCAACATCATCCGCAAGTACAAGGCCTTCGGCGGCATCGTATTGTCTGCCAGCCACAATCCCGGCGGCCCGACCGAAGATTTCGGCATCAAGTACAATATCGGCAACGGTGGGCCTGCGCCGGAAAAGATCACCGACGCGATCTATACCAATTCCAAGACTATCACCGCCTACAAGACCGTCGATGCCGCTGACATCAACCTCGACCGGATCGGCACCTTCGATCTTGGCGAAATGACCGTCGAAGTCATCGATCCCGTCGCCGATTATGCCGCGCTGATGGAGCAACTGTTCGATTTCGCCGGCATTCGCAATCTGTTCAGCCTCGGCTTCCGCATGGTGTTCGACGCAATGAGCGCGGTCACCGGCCCCTATGCCAAGGAAATCCTTGAAAACCGCCTGGGCGCCCCTGAAGGCACCGTGCGCAATTTCATTCCGTTGCCTGACTTCGGCGGCCATCACCCCGACCCGAACCTCGTTCATGCCAAGGAATTGTATGACGAGATGATGGGCGCGGATGCGCCCGACTTCGGCGCCGCGTCCGACGGCGACGGCGACCGCAACCTGATCATCGGCAAGGGCATTTTCGTCACGCCTTCCGACAGCCTGGCGATCCTGGCCGCCAATGCCAATCTCGCTCCCGGCTATTCCGGCGGTATCGCCGGCATTGCCCGCTCGATGCCAACAAGTGCAGCGGCCGACCGCGTGGCCGAACGCCTGAAGATCGGCATGTACGAGACGCCGACCGGCTGGAAATTCTTCGGCAACCTGCTCGACGCTGGCAAGGTGACGATCTGTGGCGAGGAAAGTGCCGGCACCGGATCCAGCCATGTACGCGAAAAGGACGGTCTCTGGGCCGTACTGCTCTGGCTGAACGTGCTGGCCAGCCGTGGCGAAAGCGTGCAGGACATCGTGCGCCAGCATTGGGCCTCCTATGGCCGCAATTTCTATTCCCGCCACGACTATGAGGAAGTGGATTCGGATGCGGCAAACGGGTTGATGGATACGCTGCGCGCCAAGCTGCCCACCTTGCCCGGCACCATGGTCGGCGAACTCAAGGTCGAAAAGGCCGATGATTTTGCCTATCACGATCCGGTCGATCATTCGGAAAGCAAGAAGCAGGGCATCCGGATCATGTTCGAAGGCGGCTCGCGCGTCGTGTTCCGCCTGTCGGGCACCGGCACCTCGGGCGCGACGTTACGCGTCTATATCGAGCGCTACGAGCCCGATTCGTCCAACCACGGCATCGAGACCCAGGAGGCGCTTGCCGACCTGATCGCTGCGGCGGAAGAACTGGCCGGCATCAAGGCCCGCACCGGCCGCGACGCCCCGACCGTGATCACCTGATCGGATGGTGCAGAGGATGACAGGCCAGATCATATGAACGAGCAAGTTTTATGAGAGACCTGGGCGCCTATCTCACGGACAAGACCGCAGAGTTCGCGGTCTATTCGGAGCATGCCGAGCGCATCGAACTCTGCCTGTTTGACGATACTAGAGACCAAGAGCTTCGCCGCCTGCCCATGCAGCGCGGCGAAGACAATCTGCACAGCCTCATCCTTCCCGGCCTTGCGGAAGGCAGCCGCTACGGCTACCGCGCCTTCGGGCGCTACGATCCCGATCAAGGTCTGTGGTTCGACCCCGCCAAACTGCTGGTCGACCCCTACGCACGCGAACTCGACCGTCCCTTCCGCTACGATGCACGTCTCACACGGTTCGGCGAAGACACTGCCGATCTGGTGCCAAAGGCACTCCTGACGCGCTCGGAAAAGGCAACTGTCGCCGCCCCCCTGTTACCGAAGGGTGGCTTCATCTATGAACTGGCCGTGCGCGGCTTTACCATGCTGCGCCAAGACATCCCTGAACCCTTGCGCGGCACCGTGGCGGCGCTGGCCCACCCCGCCGTCATCGCCCATCTGAAAGCCATTGGCGTCGACGCCGTCGAGCTGATGCCTATCACCGCCTGGATCGACGAACGGCACCTGCCGCCGCTCGGGCTCTCCAACAGCTGGGGCTATAATCCGATCGCGATGATGGCGCTCGATCCGCGGCTGTGCCCCGGCGGCGTCAAGGAGTTGCGCGACACGGTCGAGACCCTGCACAAGAACGGCATCGGCGTCATCCTCGATCTCGTCTTCAACCATTCGGGCGAAAGCGACCGCTATGGCGCGACGCTGTCGATGCGCGGGCTCGACAATCTCACCTACTACCGCCACCTGCCCGGTGAGCCCGGCGCGCTGGTCAACGACACCGGTTGCGGCAATACCATTGCCTGCGACCATCCCGTGGTGCGCCAGTTGATCGTCGATACGCTTCGCCATTTCGTGCTGGCTGCCGGCGTCGATGGCTTCCGTTTCGATCTGGCACCAGTGCTTGGCCGCACCGCAAGCGGTTTCGAGCCCCATGGCGAAACACTGACCGCCCTGCTGAGCGATCCCGTGCTGAAAGACAGGGTAATGATCGCCGAACCCTGGGATATCGGTCCCGGCGGCTACCAACTCGGCCATTTCCCGGTCCCCTTCCTGGAATGGAACGACCGCGCCCGCGATACAATGCGCCGGTTCTGGCGCGGCGATGACGGATTGACCGGAGAGATGGCGACCGTATTGGCCGGTTCCTCCGACATTTTCGGCTGGGATGGCGCGGGGCAAAGCCGCAGTGTCAATTTCATCGCAGCTCATGACGGCTTCACGCTGCATGATCTCGTCTCCTATGCCCATAAGCACAATGAGGCGAATGGCGAGGAAAACCGGGACGGCCATAACGACAACCACAGTTGGAACAACGGCGCCGAAGGCGAGACCGACGACCCCGCCATCCTGACCGCCCGCAAGCGCGATTGCGCTGCCCTGATCTCCACCCTGTTTGCCTCAAAAGGTTGGATCATGCTAACCGCCGGCGACGAAGGCGGGCGCAGCCAGCGTGGCAACAACAATGCCTATTGCCAGGACAATGCCTTGACCTGGCTGGACTGGGCAGCGCTCGACGCCGATCTCATTGCCCATACCGGCCGGCTGGCCGCCCTGCGCAAGCGCTTTGCCGCGCTCTGCGATCCTGCCTTCTTTACCGGCCAAGGCGATGCCACCTGGATCGACGCCCATGGCCAACCGATGACGGTCGAGGCCTGGCAGAACCCGCAAAACCGCTTTCTTGGGTTGGTGATTGCGACGGCCGACAGCATAACCGGGCGAGACACGCGGCTTGCCGTGTTGATCAACCGGGGCGAGGCTGTCAGCCTGTCGCTCGACGTTAAAGCCGGGCGGGCATGGCACGATCTTCTGTTCAACCAACCCGCCGGTGAGATCACGGTCGGCGCGCACCAGATCGCCTTTCTGGCTGAGCTATAACGCCGGATTAGTCGGCGGGAGACCATCGCCAGCTTGAAGCAGGCCGAGTGCCCGGTGAATTTAACGGATTGGTAAGCATCTGCCCTTGATTTTAGGCAGAGATCATACAGTTTTCGACAATTATCAGATGTATGATGATCATAATTGCCCGTGGCGGCCCTCGCCATGACAGGATGACAGGCTTCCCGGATTTTCCATCTCGCCAGCTCCGGTGGTAGCCAAAACCAACAAAGGCAGAGCATGCAGCGTCAGATTTCTCTCGCAGACGTCCCCGCCCTGGTCGGTCAGGAACTAGGCCTTTCCCAATGGATTACAGTGGATCAGGCAATGATCGACGCCTTCGCCAACGCCACCGGCGACCATCAGTTCATCCACACCGATCCCGAGCGCGCCAAGGCCGAGACCCCCTATGGCGGCACCATTGCCCATGGCTTTCTGACGATTTCACTGCTATCCGCGATGAATTACGACTGCCTGCCCGTGATCCGCGAGCAGACCATGGGCATCAATTACGGCTTTGAGAAAATCCGGCTGATGGCACCGGTCAAATCGGGCAAGCGCGTGCGTGGCCGCTTCACCCTCGCAGGCGCCCGGTTTCGCGGCGCCGGCATGCTGATGACGACCTATGACGTGCAGGTCGAGATTGAGGAAGAAACCAAGCCGGCGCTGACCGCCACCTGGCAAACTATCATTCAGTTTGACCCCAAGGACCGGCCCGAGGACGTTTGACGGACAGATCGCCATGACCACAGATCGCTTACGCCACGCCTTCATCGATCAGGCCCTCTCCTGCGAAGCGCTCGGTTCGCCCTTTACCGGAAGAGTGCTGCGCCTGGTTGCGGACCGGCTGACGCCAGACACGGCGGTTGGCGCAAGGCTGATCGGCTGGCCGGGCGATATCACCTCGCGGGGCGATTCCGTGCCGTTGCGGCTGGCGGGCACGCTGCACGCCTTGGCGCGATCCGGAAAAAGCCCGGCGCTTGCGAAAGCCTATCCTCCAAATCTGCCGACAGACGAAACCCTATGGGCGGCCATCAATGACGCGCTGCATCAGCATGAGACCTTCATGCAGGAGCGGCTGCATTCGGCGCCGCAGACCAATGAAGTGCGTCGTTCGGCGGCGCTCCTGCCGGCCTTTCTCACCCTCGCCTCCCGGTTTTCACTGCCGCTTATCCTCTCGGAAGTCGGTGCCAGCGCGGGGCTGAACCTGCAATGGGACTGCTACGCCTATCAGCTTGGTACCTTTCAATGGGGCGGGTCTTCGCCGGTTCTGCTGGCGCCTGACTGGGACGGCCCCGTGCCGCCGGATGTTGAGATCTCTGTCGCGGAGCGGGCCGGCTGCGATCTCAACCCGCTCGACCCCAGCAACTCCCAAGACCGGGAGCGGCTGTTTTCCTATATCTGGGCCGACCAGACGGATCGTCTGCAACGCGCGGAGGCGGCGCTCAATCTTGCGGTCGACAACGGCCTTTCGGTCGAGCGAACTGATGCAATCGACTGGTTAAAGCTCAGGTTGGCAGTGCCGCGCCCGGGCACGCTGCACGTCATCTACCACACGGTTGCCTGGCAATATTTTCCCGAGACCCTGAAGGCAAAAGGCGAGGCCCTGATTGCCGAGGCCGGCGCGAGAGCCACGGCAGAGGCCCCTCTCGCTCGCCTGCAAATGGAAGCCGACGATATCAGAGACGGTGCCAGCCTCACCTTGCAGATCTGGCCAGGCGGTGAAATCCAGGAAATCGGCAGGGCCGATTTCCATGGCCGCTGGATCAAATGGCGCGGCTGGAAGGCGTAATCCTTACACCCGCCTTGCTTGAAGGCGCACCTTACTTGAAAGCCCAGCTCACTTGAACGATGGCGGCTGGCTCAAGTCCATCGCCGGCTTTGCTGCCGGCGGTGTCGCACCGCCAAGGCCCGGCGGTGTGCCGAAATTCAAGCCCGGAGCGCCGAGACCGCCGGGCGGCGACAAGGTCATTCCACCACCGCCGCCGAAGCCGGGCACCTCGATCTTGACCTTGTCGAGATCGATATCCTTGGCCTTTTCCACCCACATGGTCACCGATTGCGGCCAGAAGATCACTACGGCGACGATGATCAGCTGCATGCAGATCCACGGGATCGAGCCTAGATAGATTTGCCGCGTTTTGACCTCAGGCGGTGCGACGCTGCGCAGATAAAACAGCGCAAAACCGAAAGGCGGATGCATGAAGCTGGTCTGCATGTTGACGCAAATCAGCACGCCGAACCAGATCAGGTCGATACCCAGATGCTGCGCCACCGGCGCCAGCATGGGAATGACGATGAAGGCGATCTCGAAGAAATCGAGGAAGAAGGCCAGGACAAAGATGAACAGGTTGACGAACAGCAGGAAGCCAACCTGACCGCCCGGCAGACCCGACAGCATATGCTCGATCCAGCGCGCGCCATCCATACCCTGGAAGACAAGGCTGAAGCAGGTGGAGCCGATCAGGATCATCACCACCATCGAGGTGATGGTCATGGTGGATTCCATCGCCTGACGCACCAGAACCCAGGTCAAACGCCGATGGGCGGCGGCCAGGATCAGCGCCCCGACCACGCCAAGCGCGCCGGCTTCCGTCGGCGTCGCAAGCCCGAGAAAGATCGTTCCGAGCACGAGGAAGATCAGCACGATGGACGGCAGCATGCCGGCCAGCACCTTGCGGATCAGCCGTGCATCGAGATCGCCGCGCACTTCTTTCGGCAGCGGCGGCACCAGCCCTGGCCGGAAGATCGACACACCGAGAATGAACAGCATGAAGATGCCGATCTGCATGCCCGCCGGGCCGATCGCACCCATATACATGTCACCGACCGACTTGCCGAGCTGGTCCGAAAGGATGACCAGAACCAGAGATGGCGGGATCAACTGCGCCATGGTGCCAGACGCGGCAATAACGCCTGTTGCGATGCGCTGGCTATAGCCGTAGCGCAGCATGACCGGCAGCGAAATCATGCCCATGGTAATGACTGATGCCGCGACCGTGCCAGTGATAGCCCCCAGGATCGCGCCGACGAAAATGACGGCATAGGCAATACCGCCGGGCACGGCGCCAAACAGCTTGCCAGTGCCTTCAAGCAGATCCTCCGCCAGACCGCAGCGCTCCAGGATGGCGCCCATCATGGTGAAGAAGGGAATGGCCAGCAGAAGATCGTTCGACACGATGCCGAAAAAGCGCAGCGGCAGGGCTTGCAGGAAGGCCTCGCTGAAATGCCCGGTGGCAATACCGATCAGGCCGAAGAACATCCCGACAGCGCCGAGCGAGAAGGTCACCGGAAAGCCGAAAAGCATGAACAGAACCATGCCAATAAACATGGCCGGCGGGATAATGCCGAAATCAAACATCAAAGCGCCCCCCTCAGGCACATTCCTCCCCTCCTCGCAGATCCCGGCACGAGGCCGAGGATCTGCCGGAGGCTCTTATTGCAGCGGCTTTTCGTAATTGACGTCGATATTGATGCGGCCGGACAGCGCGGCCACCCGCTTGATCAGCTCCGACGTGCCTTGCAGGGTCAGGAGACCAAACCCGGCCACCAGGATGAGCTTGACCGGCCAACGGATCAGTCCGCCGGCATTGGCCGAAACCTCGCCCTGCTGGAAGGAGAGCCAGAAGAATGGCCAGCACAGCCAGGTCAAGAAAATGCAGACCGGCAGCAAAAACAGAATGATGCCGATAATGTCGATCCACAGCCGCTTGTGCTCCGACACCGACCCATAGATCAAATCGACCCGGACGTGACCGTTCTTGCGCAGCGTATGCGAGGCGCCGAGCACAACGACATAAGCAAAGAGATACCATTGGATCTCCAGCCAGCCATTCGAACTGACATTGAACAGATATCGGATGATCGCATTGCCGGCGCTGATCAGGCAGCACAGCATGACAAGATATTCAGCCACCCGGCCGACGACTTCGCTCAGCTTGTCGATCGCCCGGCTCCACCCTAGCAAAATAGTCATGTAAGCCTCCCAACTCCCTTATTTGCTTAGATCAAGGCAAGGTCACGCGCAACCGCGCGGCGATCCACCAGCATGGTCCTACGCCGGCCTTTGCACCGGAAACCCTGTCAAGCCAGCCTAAAGTTCTATGGCTCTTGATTAAATTTGCACGCTTTGGATGATTTCGACTGCCCTACAACAGAGACATAAACGTGCAAATTTCTCTGCCAACCCCGTTTCGGTTTTTACGATTCTGCGCTAGGCTTGTCATGAAACACGCTTTTGGGGAGTAGGAGCATGAGCGAAGACCATTCCGGCCCGGTCGAAACGGGCGCATCGATGGATTATGCCGCACACGAGCGGACCTATGACACTTTCATCGCCGCATCGAAATACGGCACCGCCATTCTCGTATCGCTGATGATCGCCATGGCCGCCGGCTTCTTTACAGCCGCTGGCTTTCTCGGCGGCATCCTCGTCTTCCTGGTCCTCAGCGTCATCGGCGTTTTCATGATGCGCTGACAGACTGCAATCCTTGCGGATACGAAAAAGGCCGGCAATGCCGGCCTTTTGTCGTTAAAGATCTAAGAACCTCAGCCAGCCGAGCCGCGCGTGCGGGCAAGACCGTCGCGGGCTGGCGTATACTTGCTGTCCAGGCTGACTGCATGGGCGTAAGACTTGGCCGCCTTGGCCTTGTCGCCACGCCGCTCATAGACCAGCGCCTGATTGGCCCAGGATTCGGCAACCTTCGGGTTCATTTCAATTGCGCGATTGAAATCGGCAAAGGCGTTTTCGTCGTCGTTCAGCGCAAGATAGCTGACGCCACGACCGTTATACGGCTCGGGCGCGCTTGGCGACAGCGAGATCGCCTTGGAGAAATCATCGATCGCCTTGTCGTGCTGGCCACGCAGCTGATAGATCAAGCCGCGATTGTGATAGGCGCGGCCATCGGTCGTATCGAGTTCAATCGCCTTCGAGAAATCCTGGAACGCTTCATCCACGCGACCGGCCTGGCGATAGATATTGCCGCGGCCGATATAGGCGACATCATAGCTCGGATTGATCTTCAGAGCCGCCGTGTAATCATTGGCGGCGTCAACCGGCTTGCCCATGTTGCGATAGACAAGGGCGCGGTTCGCATAGGCCTGATAGAAATTCGGATTGAGCTGCAGCGCCGTGTTGAAGTCGGCAACTGCCTTCTGGAATTCGCCGGCGCGGCCATAGGCAGATCCACGAACGTTATAGCCGCCGGGGTCACGCGGATTGGCGGCGATGACGGCAGACAGCGACGCAATGTTTTCCTTGGAGCCTTGGTCGCGATCGATGCTGATCATATCGGTCGACTGGTTGGTCGACTGGCAACCGCCCAGCGCCAGAACGGCGGCAAGCCCAAGGGCGGCCATGCCGACGCCTTTGCGGGACAACTCACGCGGGGCGCGCAGGCTGCCAGCGCTGAAAACCTTATCGACCATGGGCGTCATGCTGTTCGTTCCACCTGTTCAAACGCGGTATTGCGGTCCTCGCGGGAAACGCCGAAGCGGCCCCAAAGTTCTGCACCATTTTGCCCCAGAACCAAGAGCTGGCTCAAGACCTGTTGCCGGCTTATATCTCAAAGGCCCGATTTCCACCACACTGCATTAAAAATCAACAGGATCCAGGCATTTTTCAGGCCTTAATCCGTCAACGCCAGTAAGTGCGCTGCAAAACGGAAAAGAAAACACAAAAAAGCGGCCGCGAACTAATCGCCGCCGCTTAATGGGATCATGTCACGCTGCAAGGCGTGGCCGGATCATGTCACGCTGCAAAGCGCGGAAAATCAATCAGCGGCTGAAAGCCGGACGTGCCGGAGCAGCAATCAGGCCTTCGCGCTGCATCTTCTTGCGGGCCAGCTTGCGAACGCGGCGAACGGCTTCTGCCTTTTCGCGAGCGCGCTTCTGCGACGGCTTTTCATAATAGTCACGCATTTTCATTTCGCGGAAGATGCCTTCGCGCTGCATCTTCTTCTTCAAGGCGCGAAGCGCCTGATCAACGTTGTTATCGCGGACAAGTACCTGCACGTCGAATCCCGTTCCTTTGGTTTGGTGGTCGTTTTCCGCGGGACCTGGATCTGCCGAACCACGCCTGTCGCGGACCAAATGAGTGTGTTGCGCAGATCCTCAAGGACCGGCGATTAGGAAGCGCCAATAACAGATCAGCTTTTCGAAGTCCAGATGGCATATGCAGAGGCGGTGGAAAAATCCGGTGAGGGCCGCAATACGCCGCGATACCGGGCTTTTTCGCTGCCGGGCTGGAAGCCGGGACAAGATAATGGCACCGTGTCGAAACGGGGATAGAACCGTGTCGCAAAGAAAGGGACATGACGCATATCGATCTGTCACAGCTTGTGCCATCCGCGTTTGGTGCTGGGTTCGGCCAGGCATGCGCGACGGATTGAAAGCCTGTCGAAATTTTTATGCGTTTCTGACATAAGCCAAGATCCAGACCCCTGCGACCCATCGTAGAAAGGCCTGAACGGCCCGGTATCCATACCCTGCCTCGGCAGGACCTGCCGGGAGCGCCAAAGCCGGACGACGCCTGAAGGAGATGATGAGATGCGCAAATATTCGGTTTTCGCCGTGGCTCGCGAGGCGCTGCGCGCCCATAAAGGCTGGAGCGCGCAATGGGCCTCGCCGGAACCGCGCAAATCCTATGACGTCATCATCATCGGCGGCGGTGGTCATGGTCTTGGAGCGGCCTATTATCTCGCCAAGGAACACGGCATTACCAATATCGCCGTTTTGGAGCGCGGCTGGATCGGCGGCGGCAATACCGGGCGCAACACCACGATCATCCGCTCCAACTATCTCTATGAAGAGAGCATGGATATCTACGAGCATTCGCTCAAGCTGTGGGAAGGACTTTCCCAGGAACTGAATTACAATGTGATGTATTCGGCCCGTGGCGTGATGATGCTGTCGCACAATGTCCATGACAAGCAGAGCTTCAAACGCCATGTCCATGCCAACACGCTCTACGGCATCGACAATGAATGGCTGACGCCGGAACAGGCCAAGGCTTACTGTCCGCCGCTCGATATTTCCATGACCGCCCGCTACCCCATTAATGGCGCTGCCTTGCAGCGGCGTGGCGGCACGGCCCGTCATGATGCCGTGGCCTGGGGCTATGCCCGCGCAGCTTCGGATCTCGGCGTGCACATCATCCAGAATTGCGAAGTCACCGGCATCCGCCGCGGCCCGAATGGCGAAGTCACCGGCGTCGACACCAATAGAGGCGTGATCGGCGCCAAGAAAATCGGCGTTTCCGCCGCCGGTCATTCCTCCGTCGTCATGGGCATGGCCGATATCCGCCTGCCGATCCATTCGACCCCGTTACAGGCGCTGGTGTCGGAGCCGTTGAAGCCGATTTTCCCCTGCGTGGTCATGTCCAACACCGTGCATGCCTATATTTCTCAGTCCGACAAGGGCGAACTGGTGATCGGCGCCGGCACCGACCAGTATAATTCCTATTCCCAGACCGGCGGTTTGCAGATCATCACCCATACGCTGGACGCGATCTGCGAACTGTTTCCGATCTTCCGCCGGGTGAAGATGATGCGCCAATGGGGTGGCATTACCGACAACACCGCCGACCGCTCGCCGATCCAGAGCGTAACGCCCGTGAAAAACCTGTTCGTCAATTGCGGCTGGGGCACCGGCGGCTTCAAGGCCACGCCCGGCTCGGCCAACCTGTTTGCCCATCTGATCGCCAAGGGTGAGCCACATCCGCTGGCCAAGGGCCTGACGCTCGACCGGTTCCGCACGGGACGGCTGATCGACGAGGCGGCCGCTGCTGCCGTTGCGCATTAAGGACGAGGAGACAAGACCATGCTGCTGATCACCTGTCCTTACTGCCAGGATGCCCGCTCCGAACTCGAATTTCGCGGCGCCGGCGAGGCGCATATCGTGCGCCCCACCAACATCGCCGAGATTTCCGATGAAGAATTCGAGGACTTCTTCTTTCTGCGTGACAATCCCAAAGGCCTGATTTTCGAACGCTGGCGCCACATGCATGGCTGCGGCCGCTTCTTCAACGCCGTGCGCGACACGGTCAGCGACCGGATCCTGCTGACCTACAAGGCCGGCCAACCGAAGCCCGATGCGGCAGCGATCCAGTCCATCATCGACAGCAAGGGAGCAGGCGAATGAGCGGCGCCAATCGTATTCCAGGCCATGGTCGCCTGACCCCGGCCCGCACCGCCCGTTTCACCTATGACGGCCGCATTCTGACGGCGCTGGAAGGCGATACCGTCGCCTCGGCGCTGCTCGCCAACGGCATTCATCTGGCCGGCCGCTCGTTCAAATATCACCGCCCGCGCGGCATCCTCACCGCCGGTCCGGAAGAGCCGAATGCGCTGCTCGACATTTCACGCGACAGTGCAAGACGCCAGCCGAATGTGCGCGCCACGGTGCAGGACGTATTCGACGGCATGAAGGTTTCGACCCAGAACCGCTGGCCGTCGCTGTCGCTGGATATCGGTGCGGTCAACGATCTCCTGTCGCCGCTGTTCGTCGCCGGTTTCTACTACAAGACCTTCATGTGGCCGAAGCGCTTCTGGCACTCGGTCTATGAGCCGATCATCCGCCGGGCCGCAGGCCTCGGCGTTGCCCCGACCGAGGAAGATCCTGACCATTACGCCAACCGCTATGCCCATTGCGACGTAATGGTGGTCGGCGGTGGCGCGGCCGGTCTGACGGCGGCCCTGGCCGCTGCTGAAACCGGCGCCTCTGTCATCCTTTGCGACGAGCAGCCCGAGATGGGCGGCGCCTTCCATTATGATACCGCCACCGTGATCGACGGCCAGAGCGGCTATGACTGGGCGCAAGGCGTCGTTGCCAAGCTGAAGGCGATGCCAAACGTGACGGTGCTGACCCGCACCACGGCGTTTGGCTACTATAATCACAATTACCTATCGCTCGCCGAGCGCGTCACCGACCATCTCGCCAAGCCCGCCAAGGGCCTGCCGCGCGAGCGGCTGTGGCAGGTGCGCGCCCAAAAGGTGGTGCTCGCCACCGGTGCCATCGAGCGGCATATGGTGTTTGCCAACAATGACCGGCCCGGCATCATGCTGGCATCGGCGGCCCGCACCTATCTCAACCATTTCGGCGTGGCCGTCGGCGCCAAACTCGCGGTCTACACGGCCCATGATTCGGCCTACGAAGCCGCCATCGACCTGAAACAGGCCGGCGTCAGCGTTGCCGCCATCATCGATTGCCGTCGTAATCCCGGCGAGACCGTGCTGGCGGCGGCAAAGGCTGCCGGCATCGAAGTGCTGACCGAGCATTGCGTACTGGACACGGCAGGCCGGCTGCGGCTGAAGTCGATCACCATCGCCGGCAAGGGCGGCTTCGACCGGCGCAAGCTTGAAGTCGACGCGCTGCTGATGAGCGGCGGTTGGACGCCGTCGGTGCATCTGTTCTCGCAATCGCGCGGCAAGCTGAAATTCGACGCCGTCAACCAGCGCTTCCTGCCCGACGTTTATGCTCAGGACGGCATCTGCGTCGGCGCCTGCAATGGCACCGACGATCTCGCAGCGCTTCTGGCAGAGGCTAAGGCCGCCGGCGCGAAATTTGCCACCGAGACCGGCGCGGATGGTGCCAGCAGCGCAGCGCCCGCAGGCCATAATGCCCATGCCTGGACCGGCGGCATGATCGGCGCTGCCGAAGGTGCCGGCCCTGACGATTCGGTCAAAGCCTTCATCGACTTCCAGCATGATGTCTGTGCCAAGGATATCAGGCTTGCGGTGCGCGAAGGCATGCAATCCATAGAGCATATCAAGCGCTTCACCACCAATGGCATGGCGTCCGACCAAGGCAAGCTCTCCAACATGCATGGCCTGGCGATTGCCGCGGAAATGCTGGGTAAGGAGATCCCGCAGGTCGGTCTCACCACCTTCCGCGCACCCTATACGCCCGTCACCTTCGGCACGCTGATCAACCATTCGCGCGGCGAACTGTTCGACCCGACCCGCAAGACGCCGATGCATGCGCTGGAAACCGCACTCGGCGCCGAATTCGAAGATGTCGGCAATTGGAAGCGTGCCTGGTATTATCCCCGCCCCGGCGAGGACATGCATGCCGCGGTCAACCGCGAATGCAAAACCGCCCGTGATGTCGCCGGCATTTTCAACGCCTCGACGCTCGGCAAGATCGAGGTGGTCGGCCCGGATGCGGCAAAATTCCTCAACCTGATCTACACCAACCCCTGGGACAGCCTCAAACCCGGCAAGTGCCGCTACGGCATCATGACCCGGGAAGACGGCTTCATCTATGACGATGGCGTCGTCGGGCGGCTGGCGGAAGACCGCTTCCACGTAACGACCACGACCGGCGGGGCGCCGCGCGTGCTCAACCACATGGAAGACTATCTGCAAACCGAATTCCCCGACCTGAAGGTCTGGCTGACCTCGACGACCGAGCAATGGGCGGTCATTGCCGTGCAGGGGCCGAAGGCGCGCGAGATCATTGAGCCCTTCGTCGAAGGCATCGATATCGCGGGCGAGGCTTTCCCGCATATGAGCGTCGCCGAGGGCAAGTTCTGCGGCGTGCCGACAAGGCTCTTCCGCGTCTCCTTCACCGGCGAAGTGGGCTTTGAAATCAACGTGCCCGCAGACTTCGGCGCCTCTGTGTTCGAGACGGTTTGGAAGCGGGCCGAAAGCCTCGGCGCCTGCCTCTATGGCACCGAAACCATGCACGTGCTGCGCGCCGAAAAGGGCTATATCATCGTCGGCCAGGATACCGATGGCACGCTGACGCCTGACGATGCCAATTACGGCTGGGCGGTCTCGAAGAAGAAGACCGACTTCGTCGGCATTCGCGGCTTGAAACGGCCTGACCTGGTCAAGGAAGGCCGCAAGCAGCTGGTCGGCCTCAAGACCAAGGACCCGAACGAAGTGCTGGAGGAAGGCGCGCAGATCGTCGCCAATCCAAACCAGGCAAAACCTATGACCATGCTCGGCCATGTCACCTCGTCCTACTGGTCGGAGACACTGGGCCGCTCGATTGCCATCGCCATGGTCGCGGGTGGGCGCGGGCGCATGGGCGAGGCGCTCTACGTGCCGATGGCCGACAAGACCATAACTGTCGAAGTCTGCGACATGGTATTCTACGACAAGGAAGGGAGCCGCATCCATGGCTGAATCAGTGATGGCAACTCCGGCAAGCGCCACCCGCAAGCCGGTTCTCGACGGCGCCTATGGCGGCTCCGCCCATGTGGTCCTGACACCGGCCGCCCCTGCCGCGCGCATCTCGCTGCGCGCCGGCGCGGATGCCGTCGCCGGCCTCTCCTCCGCGCTCGGCCTCACGCTGCCGACCGCGCCAAAAACTTCAGCCCATTCAGGCTCCCGGCTGGCCTTCTGGCTCGGCCCGGACGAATGGCTAGTCATCGACGAAGACGGCACCGACCTGATTGCCGCCTGCGCCGCCTCGGGCGCGACCCATGCTGCCAATGACATTTCCCACCGCAATACCGCCATCCTGGTCTCCGGCCCCGGCGTGACCAAAGCCCTCAACGCCGCCTGCCCGCTCGACCTGACGCTCAAAACCTTCCCCCTCGGCGCCGTCACCCGCACCGTGTTCGGCAAGATCGAAATCGTGCTCTACCGGATGAGCGAAGAGGCCTTTCGCGTGGAATGCTGGCGGTCGTTTGCGGATTATGCGTTTGGGATGTTGGCCGAGGGGGCGGCGGACGCGGCATAAAGCACTGAGCTTAAGCTAGAGTTTGTCAGGGAAAAGTGGAGCCCGGTTTTCCCGAAAAGACAAATGGAAACAAAAAAATCTAGAGACTGTCTGGTTCAATCTGAACCTGACAGTCTCTAGAGTATCGGACAGAAAACCGGGATCTAGAGTGCAGGACGCAAAGTTCTCACGGCTTCGCCACCCCCTCATCCGGCTGCCGCCACCTTCTCCCCGCTGGGGAGAAGAGACTTGCGGCACTCTCCTGTGCCATATCTGGGGCTGCAAAGAGCGACCAGAGACCCCTTTTCAACACGAGGATCATGACTGAAGGCTATCGTCGTGGCCTCTTCTCCCCAGCGGGGAGAAGTCCCCGGCAGGGGATGAGGGGGGCGAAGCCCATAAATCGCTTGCGTCGTGTACTCTAAATCGGCATCGGTCCGACGCGCTAGATTTCTGTTTCTGCATCGGATTTTTCCGAAAGACAGTTCCCACTTTTCAGCCCATGCACCAAGCTCACGGAATAAGCCTGTCCCGGCGCAATTGCGCAAAGAGCGTGAAAAACGCCTCGTCGGTCGGCTGATAGCGGTTAAAGCCCATCACCCGGCTTTTGCTCATGTCCGTCACCACTTCGATCGGCCGGCCCAGATCGGCATCGGTGTGCCATGGCGAGGCGAGGCGCGATAGGTCGGGCTCGGCAAGGCCATAGCGCTCGGCGATCTGCCGCCAGAGGGGGGCGTCCTCGGCCATCTGCTGTTCAAGCGGCTGGATGGTGCCGTCGAAAGCTGCGGGCTCAAGACCGAACCAGTTGGCGATCCGGCCCCACATCCAGCTCCAGCGGAAGATATCGCCATTGACTACGTTGAAGGCCTGGTTGCGGCAGGATGGCGTGGTCGCGGCCCAGAGCAGATGCTCGGCCAAGAGCCCGGCATCGGTCATGTCGGTTAGGCCATTCCACTGCGCCGCCGATCCGGGAAACCGGAAGGGACGCCCGGTTTCGCGGCACAGCGTGGCATAAACGGCAAGCGTCGTTCCCATATTCATGGCATTACCGACCGCCTTGCCGATGACGGTATGCGGGCGATGCACGCTCCAGGAAAAACCGTCGCGCTGGGCTGCGGCAAACACCTCGTCTTCCTGCGCGTAATAGAAGTTCTCGACATCGAGCCTGCCCTGATCCTCACGGAACGGCGTCTGTGGCAAAACGCCCTTGCCATAGGCCTCGAACGGGCCGAGATAATGCTTCAATCCGGTGACCAGCCCCACATGGGCAACGGACCCTGCAGGCCGCAGGGCATCGAGCAGATTGCGCACCATGGCCGCGTTGACACGGATATTCTCCGCCTCACTCTCCTGCCGCGCCCAGGTGGTAATGAAAACCCGATCCGGCTTGAAACCGCCAAGCTTATCGGCAAGTCCCTCGCGATCACGCAGATCGGCCGCGACCGGCACGACACCATCGCGCGTGACAGGCGTGCGGGCCAACCCATGCACCGTCCATCCCTGGCGCACCAAAAGATCTGCCGCAGCGCTGCCGACAATGCCGCTGGCGCCGACAACCAATGCTGATCCAACCATGTTCATGCTCCTTCTGTCTGAAGGCAGGCATTTAGGCGCGGCTTGCCTTTCGAAAAGACGGCACCATTTACGGGCCTAGACACCAGAAGGTAACCACAATGCAACCAGGAACGCCGGAAACAGAATGGCGAGAAGACTGCGCGCCAAGGCGCGTGCTCGACCTGTTTTCCACCAAATGGACCAGCATGGTGCTGCACACGCTGCATGCCCGCCATGGCGGCAAAGCCCGCACCGGCGTGCTGCTGCGCAGCCTGCCCGGCATTTCCAAGAAGATGCTGACCCAGACCCTGCGCGACATGGAGACGACAGGCCTGATTTCCCGCCATGTCGAAGCCACCTTGCCGCCCGCTGTCGAATACCGGCTAACCCCGCTCGGCCACCGCTTCATCGAGCCGGTTGAGCTGCTCTACGCTTGGGGCCGCGCCAATGCCGATGCGTTGGATGCATTGCAACCAAGGCCCGGGTCACGACGAGAGGGGTGAGGCGGCGTTCAAGATTTCTGGAATGCGATCGCTTGCTCCCCTAGGCCTCACATCGGCACTGATGAGGTGGCTGCGACAAGGTCGCTTAAACTATTGCACCGGTACCAGATGAACGGGGCGCGGCGCCAGCAGGGGGGCGTTGTCAGCCTTCTTCGGCATCACGTCGAACTGCCATAGGCAGTTGTTATCGCCGCCGCTGTCCGTCACGCATTGTGAAAGATCCTGAGTACGACGCTCGAAGGCAGACCGGACGCAAGCCCGCGCCTGCACCGGCGGAATACCGCCGATGACGCCGAGCGGACAGGTTGCCTGCACGAAGGAGAGCCAAGCTCGCTGGCTCTTGATGAGCACGTCGCGCTGGGCATCTGTCGCGCCGTTCAAGGCAGACTTATAGGCCTGCGAAAGCTTGATATCAGCCTTGCCCAGCTCGCCATCGGCGCAGATCACCACTTCAATCGGTGTCTTCGGTGCATCGCAGTTGAAGCTGGCTCGCGGCGCCGGTGCCGTGGCGGTCGCCTCTTCCGCTTCGCTGTCATCGACACACTCTGCCGTCCCTGTCTGGAAACACTGGTTGATGGCTGTAAACCGCGCCTCGAAGGCCGACCTCAGGCAGTCCACGACCTCGGTTTTGGCACTGCCATCGGGCTTGCACCGTGACGTTATCCGGTCGAGCCATACCTTCTGACGTTCGGTAATATGGCGCTTGTCCTCGGCCGTTTGCGCAGACTGCATTTCGTCGCGAAAACTATCGTTCAGCACCAGATCGGCTCGCCCCAAGGCGGGAGACGCGCAAATGCTGCGCTCCAGCGGCGTTTGTGCCTTGGCACAATCGAAACTGGCCTTGGGCAATGGCGTCCTGGCAAGCTTGGGATTGGCGCTGAATTGCTCGGCAATTCCAACCTGACAGCCGGCGGCCATCGACATATAGAACGTGCCAGACGTCATGCTGTATTGGTAAGCGCAGAGCTGCATACGATCAGCGTAATTCGTCATCTCGCTCTTGTTGAGTTTGGGGACGAAATCGGCTTCGCATTTCCGTACAGCAGCTGCGGCAAAGGCCGTGTCGGCGCTCGATCCCCATATGCAGTCGTTATACAGCGCCGCTGCGGCCTTGCAGGACTTGGTCTTGGTGATGGCCGCCAGCAGCTCATCGCCGGTGCCATTGCCCGGTCCACTGCATCCGCCCGGAGTTTCGGCATGCGCTTGCGGCGTGACGACCGCTAAGAGGCAAAACAAGACCATGCACAACAGAGGCCGTAAAGTTCGCTTGAAAGCCATCGGACGACGCGCTCCTCGATGATCCTGCCCTAGGCAGGGTAACGACTGAGCGATGGGTCGGGCAAGTCTTGAAACGGCATCAAGGTCGAAGGCATAGGCTCTCGTTCGAGCCTATGCCTTGTTTCATCAGCTTACAGCTTGCCGCCGCGCTGCTGGATCATCATGAACGTGTCATAGGTGTATTCAGCCAACTGCATCCACAGATAGGCTTCTTTCTTGAACGCGACCTGGTCGTCGTAGACTTTCTTGAAATCCGGATTCTTGGCGGAGATTTCGGCATAGACCTCCATCGAAGCCTTGAAGCAGGCGTCCAGAATGTCCTGGCTGAAGGGCTTCAGCGTCGTGCCTTCCGAAACGATCTGCTTGATCGCGACTGGGTTTTTCAGATCGTATTTTGCCATCATATTGGTATTGGCAAAGGCGCAGGCGTCCTGCAGCACGGTCTGGTAGGCCTTCGGCAGATCATTCCATTTGGCGAGGTTGACGAAGGCATGGATGGCCGGACCACCTTCCCAGAAGGCGGGATAGTAGTAATATTTGGCCACCTTGTAGAAGCCCAGCTTGTGATCGTCATAGGGGCCGATCCATTCGGCCGCGTCGATCGTGCCCTTTTCCAGTGCCGGATAGATATCGCCACCGGCAATCTGCTGCGGCACGCCGCCGAGCTTTTCGATAACCTTGCCGGCGAGACCGGCGATGCGCATCTTCACGCCCTTGAGGTCGTCGACCGTGTTGATCTCGCGGCGGAACCAGCCGCCCATCTGCGCGCCGGTATTGCCGGCAACCAAGCCATAGAGATTATGCTTGGCGTAGAATTCGTTGAGCAGCGTATTACCGTTGCCCTGGTAGAACCAGGCATTGGTAAGGCGCGCATTCAAGCCGAACGGAATGGCTGTGCCGATCGCGAAAGTCGGATCCTTGCCGACATAGTAGTAGGAGCAGGTGTGGCACATTTCCACGGTTCCCGCGCCCACCGCATCGGCGGCTTGCAGACCCGGCACCACTTCGCCGGCGGCAAACACCTGAATGTTGAAATTGCCGTCGGTCGCCGCCGACACCCGCGCTGCGATGTCTTCAGCGCCGCCATAGATCGTGTCCAGCGATTTCGGGAAGGACGACGTCAGCCGCCAGTTGATCTTCGGCGCCTGCTGGGCAATAGCCGGCGCGGCCAAGGCCACCGCACCCAGTGAGCCGGCGCCCGCGACGCCTGCCTTCTTCAAAAATCCACGACGATCCATAAAGTCCTCCCGCTGTGATTCCCCTGACGCTTCCCCTCCAGGAAAGTCTGGTGAAGGTAAACATGTTGACTGGGCGGTGACAAGCGGGAGAGACTATCAGTTTAGGCTAAAGTTGAATGAGCCGGCGCTGCACCGTTGACTTGTAGCCCAAACGGCGCAAAACACCTTCAAAATTCGCCACGCTCCGGAGCCATCACCATGACGAAGCCGCTTGTCGCCATTCCCGCCGATTTTCGCGTGATCGATGGAGCCGGATGGCATTGCGTGGTGGATCAATATGTCAACGCCACGCTGACGGTGGCTGGCGCCATGCCGGTTCTGGTGCCCGCGCTCGAAACGGGGGCTGATATTGACGCGGTGCTGGACCGGGTCGATGGCGTCGTCATTTCCGGCTCGCCCAGCAATGTCCATCCCTCGCTCTACGGCAAAGAAGCCAAGGACAGCGACGGTCCGTTTGACCTCGCCCGCGACGCCACGTCGCTGCCGCTGATCCGCCGGGCCATCGAGCGCGCCATTCCGCTGCTCGCCATCTGCCGCGGTATTCAGGAGCTCAACGTGGCGCTTGGCGGCACACTGGCTTCGGAAATCCAGGATATTCCTGGTAATTGGGATCATCGCAAGCCGCCGACTGCAGACCGCGATCTCGCCTATGCCATCCGCCAGCCGGTCGAGGTGCGTGAGGGGTCCTGTATTGCCCGCTATCTTGGAACCTCGGGCCCGATCTCCGTCAACTCCCTGCATCGCCAGGCCATTTCCGACCTCGCTCCCCGGCTGCAGGCCGAGGCGCTGGCCGAAGACGGTACGGTCGAGGCCGTCTCCGTTATCGATGCCAAGGGCTTTGCCGCCGGCGTGCAGTGGCATCCGGAATATTGGGCCAATGCCGATGCCCCGTCCCGCGCCCTGTTCGAGGCTTTTGGCGCGGCGGTGCGCGACTATGCGGCGGCGAGAACAACCGTCACCGCATAATCAGTTTTTCAAGGCCGTTACTTTACTGGCGTTACTTTACCGGAGTCTCCGGCACCGGCGTCTTGACCGTACGGTTTTCAAACCAGCCGATCAGGTTGTCGGCGACCAAATCGGCCATGGCATTGCGGGTCGGTACCGACGCCGATGCGACATGCGGCAGTAACGAGACATTCGGCAGGTTGAGGAATTCAGCCGGCACCTTCGGCTCCTCGTAGAACACGTCCATCCCGGCGGCAGCAATCGTGCCATCCTTCAGCGCTGATATCAGTGCCGGCTCGTCGACGCTCCAGCCACGCCCGACGCTGATGAACACACCGTTTGGCCCAAGCGCCTTCAACACATCGGCATTGATCGCCTTATGGGTCTCGGGCGTCTTCGGCACGATGCAGATCAACGTATCGACGGCCTTGGCAAGCTCCAGCAGCGAGGGACGGTAATCATAGGCTACGCCGGGCTTCTCGCTACGGGTATGATAGCTGATCTTGACCTTGAAAGGCTCCAGCCGGCTGGCGATTTCGCCGCCGATCCGTCCCAGACCATAAAGGCCGACATGGCGGCCGCGCAGGGAGAGCGGCGACAGCGCGAATGGTCCCTCACTCTGCCAGCGCCCTTCCCGCAGATAGGTCTCGGCCTGGTAAAACCGCCTGATCGTGTTGATCAGCAGCGCAATCGTGGTGTCTGCCACTTCGTCATCCAGCACGTCAGGCGTGTTGGTAACGATAACATTTCTGGACGCGGCTTTGGCCACATCCACCCCGTCATAGCCGACGCCGAAATTGGCGATCACTTCCAGGTTTGGCAGCCGGTCGATCAGTGCGCCCGGCACCGCGCCGGCAATGGCAATGCCCCGCACCCGGGCGGCATCGGTCTCATCAAGTTCAACCGGCTGGCCGGGCGGGGTTTGCAACAGCTCGAAACGGGGCTGCAGCCGCTCGATAACGCGCGGATGGATCTTTCCGGGAACGAGGATAACGGGTTTGTCGGTCATGGATTGGTGTCTCTATGCTTGCTGTTTCAATCAGTCCCGATGGTGGATCGGACCAGTGGATTGTCGAATGCGCATTTCCGGCTTGATCAGATGAAGGCCGTCAGGCTCATGGCTGCCCGCCAGCTTATCCAGAAGCGCGCGCGCCGCAAGCCTTCCCACTTCCGCCTGGCCGTTCGAGACTGTGGTCAGCGCCGGCGTGGCAATCGAGGCTTCCTCCAGATCGTCATAGCCGGTCACCGAGATATCGCGGCCCGGCACCAATCCGGCGCGGGAAATGCCATTCATCAACCCGATGGCGACCAGATCGTTCCAGCAGACGGCGGCCGTCGGCTTTTGCGGCAAGGAGAGGAAATTGACAGCAGCCTCGAAGCCGCCCTGCTTGGTGCGGGGGCCTGGAATGCGCAAATTGGGATCGACGGCGATGCCGGCCTTGCGCAGCGCATTGACATAACCCTGGTACCGGTCGCGCCCAGTCGAGGTCTGGTCGGTGCCACCGACCATGGCAATCACCCGGTGACCGAGGCCGATCAGATGGTTGGTGGCCAGCGAAATGCCATAGGTATCGTCGCCGCGATAGGTCGGTAGCGCCAAACCATCCATGGTTCGGGCAATCAGGATGGCCGGCATGCCATTGTCTTCCGCCAGCATCAGGTCCTCGGGCGGCGAGCCGATGGCCGGCGACATGATCACCCCGTCGCCTCCCAGCTGCAGCAGCGTCTCGATGAAGGTCCGCTGCTTTTCAACCGAGTCGTAATGGTTGGAGAGGATGAACGTCTGGCGGCTGCGGTCGAGTTCGCTCTCGATGGCTTTCAGGATTTCGCCGTAGAAGGGGTTCATGATGTCATGCACGACAACGCCGATAATGCCTGATCGTGATGTGCGCAGGCTCGCGGCGCGGCGGTTGTAGATATAGCCGAGCAGGCGCGCCTGTTCCTTGATCTTTTCACGGGTGTCGCTAGCAACCAGCGGACTGTCGCGCAGGGCGAGCGAGACGGTGGCGGTGGACAGGCCGAGGCTTTCGGCAATCGTCGATAATTTGATCTTTTGCGCCACGGCTCCCCCCTTGTGACCGGCACCCACCAGAGTCGATACCGGCCGACCCAAGGGCCCGGGCCAGACGACCTTTAAACTGTTTAATTAAAGGGTTGAAAACACCATGGCAAGCCGCAGACGGCAGGAAAGAGTAGCCGGATCAACCGGCCCAGCAGATCACTCCGCAGCGAGGTCTTCGCTTTCGTCAATCGGCTCCGGCAGCTCCGCCGGCATCTGCGCATGCAGATTGTCCTCGACGACCGCCAGAAGCTTCATCAGCACCTTGATTTCCTTGCCGCTGAGGCCTTGGGTCGCCTGGCGCTCCAAGGCTTTGTTGGCGCTGGAAATCCTGTCCACGGTCGCCCGGCCGGTCTCCGTCAGGTACACTTTGGTCTGGCGCCCGTCGGCGTCCGAGCCGCGCCGCTCGACAAAGCCTTGGGCTTCCATGCGGCCGATGGTGCGGGTCATGGTCGGTGCCTTGACGCCCAGCCGCTGCGCCAGCAGGCCGGGTGTCAGGCCCTCTTCCGCTGCCAGCAGCAGCACTACGCCCTCCTGGCCGGAGTAAAGTCCGCTGCGGGTCAAAAGCCTTGTCTGCACGGTGCGCAGGCTGCGCGACGCCTGGGTAATGGCCGTGCCGAGATCGCCGCTGATCTCAAGCCTCGCCTCGCGTTCGGCATCTTTCAGCTTGGCGGACTTCTTCTTTTTCTCGGACTTGTCCTTCTTGGCCATGTAACCCCATCCTTCGCAACAAAGTTCTGTTCGACAGCCGACAATCCACAGGAGCGCGATGATCGCACCACGGCCTGTACGCCGGTTTATTCCTAGCATAAATCGCGGACATGACTGCATAATTACTGAAACGGACCGTGACATCCCTACTGTCATCAGCCAATCGTCAATCCACGCGCAGATACTCCATCGATCAAGCCAGACAGGAACCGGCAGAGCAATGCCCCATCCACACAAGCATTTCGCCAGCAACGATCCGAGCCTTCCCCCGGCAGCCCGGGCCGACTGGATCGCCGTGCTGCCACTTGGCGCCCATGAGCAACACGGACCGCACCTGCCCTTCGAGACTGACACGATCATTGCCGCCGGCGTCACCGAAAGGCTTATCGCCGCCCTGCCCTCCCATCTGCCGGTCACTTTTCTGCCGGTGGAGCCGGTGGGTTATTCCATCGAGCATATGGATGTGGCAGGCACGCGCACGCTCGCCTTCGACGAGGCCGTCCACCGCTGGCTGGGCATGGCGCAAACTCTGTCTGCCCAGGGCGTCCGCAAGCTCGTGCTGCTCAACGCACACGGCGGCAACGCGCCGCTGATGACCATCGTGGCGACGGAGGCCCGGGTGCGGTTCGGCATGCTTGTTGTCGCCACCAGCTGGACCCGCTTTGGCCAGCCGGAAGGCCTGATCAAGCCTGAGGACAAGGCCATCGACATCCATGGCGGCGATATCGAGACCTCGGTCATGCTGGCTTTGCGCCCGGATCTGGTCGCCATGGACAAGGCGGAGAATTTCGCATCGCGGCAAAGCGAATTTGCCACCCGCTTCACCCATCTGCGCGCCTACGGCCCGCATGCTTTCGGCTGGAAAATGTCGGACCTCAACCCCAAGGGCGTTGCCGGCAACGCGGCACTGGCCACGGCTGACAAGGGCGAACGGCTGCTTGCACATGCCGTGCACGGGCTCATCGCACTTCTCGAAGATATCCATGCCTTCGATGTGGAGAAAGCCTTTGAACTGCCGCACCACTCATCCTATATGGGGTAATAAAGTAACAAGGGCGGCGCCTGCCGCCTTCCCACAGCTGTTTTTCAAGCCTCGAGGTTCCCATGAGCGAAGCTGCCGCAAGACCCACTCCCGTTACCGTGCTGACCGGTTATCTCGGCGCTGGCAAGACCACGCTTCTCAACCGGATTCTGTCTGAGAACCACGGCAAGAAATATGCTGTCATCGTCAACGAGTTCGGCGAGATCGGCATCGATAACGACCTGATCGTCGAATCCGACGAAGAAATCTATGAAATGAACAATGGCTGCGTCTGCTGCACGGTGCGCGGCGACCTCATTCGCGTCGTCGAAGGCCTGATGCGCCGCAAGGATCGGTTCGACGGCATCATCGTCGAGACGACAGGTCTTGCCGATCCGGTGCCGGTCGCCCAGACCTTCTTCATGGATGACGACGTGCGCGCCAAGACCGAGCTCGACGCCGTCGTCGCCCTTGTCGATGCCAAGCATCTGCCGCTGCGCCTGAAGGACAGCCGCGAAGCCGAAGACCAGATCGCCTTTGCCGATGTCGTCGTCGTCAACAAGGCCGACCTCGTCAGCCATGAAGAATTGCACCGCATCGAGGACATCGTGCGGGCCATCAACCCGTCAGCGCGGATCTACACCACCACGCGCTCCGGCGTCGACCTGTCGAAAGTGCTGAACCAGGGCGCCTTCAATCTGGAACGGGCACTGGAAAACGATCCGCATTTCCTCAGCAACGATGACGATCACGTCTGTGGCCCCGATTGCGACCACGATCATCATCATCACGCCCACGACCATCACGACCATGACCACCATCATCACGATCATGATCACGGCCATGATCATCACCACCATGACCATGGCCCCTCGCCGATCCATGACGTCACGGTGACCTCGATTTCGCTGCGCGGCGGCGAGATGAACCCGGATCGTTTCTTCCCCTGGATCCAGAAAGTCACCCAGACGGACGGCCCCAACATCCTGCGCCTGAAGGGCATCATCGCCTTCAAGGGCGATGCCGAGCGCTATGTGGTGCAGGGCGTGCACATGATCATCGAAGGCGATCATCAGCGTCCGTGGAAGGATGGCGAAAAGCACGAGAGCCGGCTGGTATTCATCGGCCGCGAACTCGACCGCGAAAAGCTGGAAAAGAGCTTCAAGGCCTGCGAGGCCGCAGCATGAGGCCCGCCGCTTTCTCTCTGGCGATCGCTGACACCAAGACTGGAAAGACTGCCTGATGCCGACTGTTGCACCGCTTGATCTGGAAGGCCACGTCCTGACGGCGGCCTTCCTGGGAGACATCCCCGTTTTCGTGACCGCCGCAGGCTCCATCCACCGCCTGGATGGCGGGCAACAGGTGAGCGAGACCGGCTCCGGCCTGCTCACCGTCGTCAAGGACGCCGACAGCCAGACTTTGCTGACCGGCGGCGAGGACGGCAAAGTGCTGCGCATCGCCCATGACGGCACGATTACCGAGCTGGCCCATGCGCCCCGCAAGTGGATCACCGCTGTCGCCGCCGGGCCGCAGGGCGCCATCGCCTATGGCTACGGCAAGTCTGCTTTCGTGCGGCTCGCCAGCGGCGCCGTGCATCAATATGACGAGGAACGCTCGGTCGAAGGCATCACCTTCGCGCCAAAGGGCCTGCGCATCGGCATCGCCCGCTATAACGGCGTCACGCTGCGCTTTGCCGCAGCCGAGGGCAAGCCGGTCGATCTGGAATGGAAGGGCGCCCATACCGGCGTCAGCTTCTCACCAGATGGCCGCTTTCTCGTCACCACCATGCAGGAAAATGCCCTGCACGGCTGGAAGCTAGACGGTGCCAGCAGCGATACCCGCCATATGCGCATGACCGGCTATCCCGCCAAGGTGAAGTCGATCTCCTGGTCGAACAAGGGCAAGTGGCTCGCCTCTTCAGGGGCGCCGGCCGCTATCGTCTGGCCCTTCTCCTCCAAGGACGGCCCTATGGGCAAGGCGCCGTTGGAACTCGGTACCCGCGCCAATATCATGGTTAGCCAAGTGGCGTTTCATCCCGTCGAAGAGGTTCTCGCCATTGGCTTCATCGACGGCATGATCCTTGCCGTACGGATTGCCGATGGCAAGGAGGCGCTGTTGCGTCGCCCCGGCAACGGCGCCATTACCAGTATGGGCTGGAGTGCAAGCGGCAAGTTGTTATGCTTCGGTTCCGAAGCTGGTGATTGCGGTATCATTGATATCAGTGGATGAATTAAAGTAAACTACAACTATAAATGTGAAACCAGGGCGAAGGCCCTGGTTTTTTTATTTGGATGCCATTCCTTTTCTTAAGGGTCCCGTAACCAAGCGGCGACTAAAAATATAAAAGTTAAAAAAGCACCTGGAAAATTACCGAAGCTGTTCGATTTACGGATCAAGATTTAGATTAAAGGGCCGAATAAGCCTCCCAGCCCAGAGCGCAGCGGACGACACGATGAAACTCAGCATATCTTCCACGGTCATAATATCGGGCGTCATCCTTGCCGTCGGTGTTGTCGTCACCCTTGCTACCGCTATGCAGACGCTGCAAAGGCTGAAGGTCAACGGGCCCATCTATCAGCAGATCGTCGATAGCAAGGATCTGATCGCTGACATTCTTCCGCCACCGCTCTACGTGGTCGAGACCTATTCGCTGGCCAATGAAGCGGCCCTGCACTCCGATGTCGCCGCCGCCAATATCGAACGGATGAAACTGCTGAAATCGCAGTATGTCGAGCGTCGCGATTACTGGAAAGGCACGACCCTGCCCGACAGCCTGCGCAACAAGTTGCAGCAGGACGTGGTGGTCAAGGGCGATGCCTTCTGGAAGCAGATGGACGATGTCGTCGTGCCGGCCCTGAAGGATGGCGATCAAGCCGTCCTGAAACCGGCCCTCAATGAACTGAAGCAGCGGTTCCATACTCATGAGGCCGCCGTCAACGAGCTCGTCGACATGGGCACTGCCTATGGTAAGCAGATGGAGACAGATGCAGCGGATGAAACCGCCTCGCGCGAAACCATCAGCTACACCTTTGGCTCACTGCTGATTGCCCTCAGCCTGGCCTCGATCTTCATCGTCCGTCGCCGGGCGCTGTCGCCGCTCAACCATATAACATCAGCTATGACAGCAATGGCGCACGGCGATCTCGACACGCCGCCACCTTATGCCACGCGCGAAGACGAAATCGGCGACATTGCCAAGGCGCTATCTATCTTCCGTGATGCCGGCCTTGAGAAGCGCCGCATGGAAGCAGAAGCAGAAGCCGGCCGGGCGCTGACCGAAGAACAGCGGCGCCAGCGCGAAGAAGAGCGTGCTGCCGAAGCACAGGCTCTTCGCCGCGTGGTCGAAGAACTCGGTGACGGCCTGCACCGCCTGGCCGAATGCAACATGCGCATGACGCTGGACAAGCCTTTCGACGCGAAGTTCGATGTCCTGCGCCGCGACTTCAACGAATCGATTGCAACGCTGCAATTGACGCTGAAACAGGTCTTGAGCGAAACGGGGCATCTGCAGACCAACAGCCGCGAAATGCGCGGCGCTGCCGACAACCTGGCCAAGCGAACCGAACAGCAGGCGGCAGCCCTCGAGGAAACCGCTGCGGCTCTCGAGCAGGTCGCAGCAACCGTCAAGGCATCGGCAAACCGCACCCGTGAAACCCGCGCCCTGGTCAAGGACGCCCGCGAATGCACGACTGCATCCAACGACGTCGTCAACAATGCCATCACCGCCATGCAGCGCATCGAGGGTGTGTCCCGCGAGATCGGCACGATCATCGGCGTGATCGACGAAATCGCCTTCCAGACCAACCTTCTCGCCTTGAACGCCGGCGTGGAAGCCGCACGTGCCGGCGAAGCCGGCAAGGGTTTTGCCGTCGTCGCCCAGGAAGTCCGCGAACTTGCCCAGCGCTCCGCTGGCGCTGCGCGGCAAATCAAGACGCTGGTCGATCGTTCCAGCACCGAAGTGGCCACAGGCGTCGAACTGGTGGGAACAGCCGGCGGTGTCTTGACCAAGATCGGAAGCTTCGTTGAAAGGATCGATGGCAATATCGATGCAATCGCCACCTCAGCCGAGGAACAGGCCGTCGGGTTGCAGCAGATCAGCAGTTCCGTCAACAGCCTCGATCAGATGACCCAGCAGAATGCCGCCATGGTCGAGGAAACCAATGCCATCAGCCAGACATTGGCCGACGGCGCCATATCGCTCGCAACACTGGTCAACCGCTTTCAGCTGCCGACAGACACCATGGCGCGGGCGGCCTGATCCATCGGGTTCAAATCAATCGAAAATGGCGGCAAAGGCCGCCATTTTCTTTAATACGATAATCTCTTTTGCTCCGGGCAAAACTGCCTCAGAAGCGATAGGTGACGCCGGCGCCAACCATCCAGGGGTCGAGCTTGGCCGTGCCCTTGACCTTCGCGCCTCCCACCGTGGCGTCGAAATCCGGCCGCAGATAGTATTTCTTGACGTCGACGTTGACGCCCCATTTGTCGTTTATCATGTAATCAAAGCCGACCTGAACGGCAGCGCCGAAGGTGTTCTTGACGTCGAGCTTGGTAGCAGCACCGCTCGAAGACTGGTTATAGAACATCGTGTAATTGACGCCAGCGCCGACATAGGGCTGGAACTTGCCAAAGTCGGTGAAATGATATTGCAGCGTCACTGTCGGTGGCAAGATCCAGACCTTGCCGAGCTTGCCCAGGCTGCCAATCGAACCATCGGCGTTGACGTTGGCCGAGGTCGTGCCGAGAATCAGTTCGGCGGCGATATTGCGGGTGAAGAAATAGCTGAAGTCGACTTCAGGCGTTACGCTGTTGCTGTAGGACAGGTCGGAGCCGCCGATGCCGTTCACCGAACCGCCGTCATTGGGAATCACAGCCAGCGCGCGGGCACGGATCTGCCAGGGGCTATAGGGCGTCAGCGCCGATTCGGCTTCCGGCGCCTTCGGAACCTGGGTCAGGTCAGCGGCAGACGCGATCGGCGCCGCCAGCGCAACAGCGGCAAGCACGAAAGCGGGGGCAAAAGCCTTCAGGCCTGGGATCCGGTTCATTGACATGGTGTCTCTCCTTTTTATCTGGTGGCAGCAGATCCCCCTGCTGCGTTGCAACCGATTATTGGCCCGCGCACACCACCGTCAATTGAGCCAGATCAATCCGAGGTGGTCCCAGGGCAAGGAGTGACACTTCTGCGACCAACTGTTGCGCCCATGCATCAACTTCTTGATTCCTATCAATTTTCTTCTTTCGGAAATACGCAATCAACGAATTGTGACCGGCGATGGATCACTGCATTGGTCGCTACGCCTTGCCTGTCATGGAAGTGATAAAAACCGTCCATATCGTTTTTTCATTCCGCCGGAAGACGGGGGTCCAGTTGCAGTTTTGATGCAACAACCACGCTGTCGCCATCGCCAAGCGGATCTTGCAAAGGAACACGATCATGCCTCTTCATCCGCGCCGCGCGCTTCTCAGTGGCGGTACCGCCCTGCTCCTGTCCAGCCTCTGTCTTGTGCCCGCCGGTCAGGCGGCAGCGCCCTCCGTCAACACGGCGACGCCGATCAAGCATCTCGTGGTGATCTTTCAGGAAAATGTTTCCTTCGACCATTATTTCGCGACCTATCCCAAGGCCGCCAATATCGACGGCGAACCGGCCTTTAACGCCGCCGCCGACACGCCTACCGATATCGATACGCTCGCCCATGCCGGGCTCATCGACAGCAATCCCAACAAGACCAACACAGCCAATGGCGCCGATGCGGCTGCCCCCTTCCGGCTCGACCGCACCCAGGCGGCCACCAATTCGCAGAACCACGGCTATACGGCAGAACAAGCGGCCTATGACAATTTCGCCATGGACCTGTTCCCGGCCAATACTGGCCGTGGCACCAAGGGTGCTGCCGGCGCCTTCGGCACCAAAGGCCAGGTCATGGGCTACTATGACGGCAATACCGTCACCGCTTACTGGAACTATGCCCAACATTTCGCCCTGAACGACCACTCCTTTTCCTCGACCTTCGGCCCGTCGACGCCTGGCGCCATCAACCTCGTGTCCGGCCAGACCAATGGCGTCACCCTTCCCCCTGGCTACACGCTGGAAAAGGACGGCACCTATGCCAAGGGCGAAGTGGTGCCTGACGGCAATGGCGGCTGGACGATGATTTCCGACCTGGACCCGACCGGCGATGTCTGCTCCAAGGGCCAGACCGCGCTGATGACCGGCCGCAATATTGGCGACATGCTGAATGATCGCGGCCTGACCTGGGGCTTTTTCGAGGGCGGCTTCGACCTGACCGTCAACAATCCCAACGGCACTACAGCCTGCAAGCGGTCCACCACCTCGGCCGTGACCAAGGTCGACGAAGTCGATTACATTCCCCATCATCAGCCATTCCAATATTATGCCTCGACCGCCAATCCGCAGCATGTCAGGCCAAGCTCGGTCGATGTCATCGGCACCAACAAGGATGGCGGTGCCAATCACCAGTATGACATCAACGACTTTTACGCGGTGCTGAAGCACGGCAACCTGCCTGCCGTCAGCTTCCTGAAGGCGCCCGCCTACCAGGATGGCCATGCCGGCTATTCCGACCCGCTGGACGAACAGGAATTCGTCGCCACCGTGCTCAACCAGCTGCAGCAGTCGCCGGACTGGAAGGACACCGCCGTGGTCCTGCTCTATGACGATTCAGACGGCTGGTACGACCACGCCCATCACGTGGTCAATCCGTCGTCGATCCCGGTCAAGGGCTATGACGTGCTGAACGGCGCAGCCTGCGGCGCGGAAGGTTCGGTCGGCACGCCACTGCCCGGCGTCAACGGTCAGCCGGTTCAGGGCCGTTGCGGCTATGGCACGCGTCAGCCGCTCCTGGTGATTTCGCCCTATGCCAAACAGAACTACGTCGATCATACGCAGACCGACCAGACCTCGGTCATGCGCTTCATCGAGGACAACTGGATGGGCGGTCAACGGCTGGGCGGCGGCTCCTTCGACGCGCTGGCGGGCTCGCTGAACGGCATGTTCGACTGGAGCAAGCCGCGTACCGACACGCTGATCCTCGACCCGAAAACCGGCCTGAAGAGCTGACCGGACCAGGACCCGACATGAACATGATCGACAGACAGTCGCGCCTATCCTTCCTGGCTCTAGCCCTCCTCAGCGTGGCCGGTGCCGGGCTTGGCTGGGCGGCCCAGGGCGAAACAACGGGGCAAGGAGCAGATCCGGCCGGTAGCCGACCATCGGCAGCTTCATCCGGCGAATCGGCAGCCCCGCTCAGTGCCGTCGCGCAATTGGGCAAGGCGATTTTCTTCGATCAGAGCCTGTCGGGCAGCGGCACCATGTCCTGCGCCACCTGCCATGATCCGGCGCATCACTATGCGCCGGCCAATGGCCTTATCGTGCAGCTGGGTGGTCCTGGCCTTGACCGGCCCGGCATCCGCCCGGTGCCGAGCCTGACCTACAAAATCGCCACGCCGGCCTTCTCGGTCGGCGCGGAAAACCCGGCAGAGGAAGCCGCCGAGGCCTCGCCGATGGCCGAAGCGTCTGGCACCGCGCTTTCCCAGCAGGCAACACCGGTCGCCGGCCCCATGGCTGGCCAGCCGGTGGTAAAGGCGGATGCGCCGGCCGACAATGCCGTGCCGCAAGGCGGCATGTTCTGGGATGGACGCGCCGACAGCCTCGAGGATCAGGCGCTCGGACCGCTTCTGTCGCCCTTCGAAATGGCCAATCCCGACGCCAAAAGCCTCTATGACAAGATCAGGACCCGCTATGGCGCGAGGCTTGCCGCCCTGTTCGGCAATCAAGTGCTGGACGATCAGTCGATGGCGCTGTCAGAGGTTGGCTTTGCGCTGGCTCGCTATCAGGTGGAGGAGCCCTCGTTCCACCCCTATTCCAGCAAATACGACGCCTATCTGCGAGGCCAGGTCAAACTGAGTGCGGCCGAGCAACGCGGGCTTGCCCTGTTTGACGATGCCAAGAAGGGCAATTGCGCCTCCTGCCATCTCGACAAGAGGACTGATGATGGCCAGATGCCGGCTTTTACTGATTATGAATTCGAGGCGCTGGGCGTGCCACGCAATCCGGCCATTCCCGCCAATGCCGATCCCCGCTATTTCGATCTCGGCATTTGCGGTCCGCAGCGTAACGACGATTTCGCCCATCAGCCGCAAAATTGCGGGCTGTTCAAAACCCCGACCTTGCGCAATGTCGCAGAGCGCGGCGTCTATTTCCACAACGGGGTCTATCACACGCTGGAAGAAGCAACCCGCTTCTACGTCGCCCGCGACACCGATCCAGCCAGCATCTACCCAAAGAACCCGGACGGCAGCATTGCCAAATTCAACGATCTACCAGAGACCTATCGCAGCAATATCGACGTGATCGACGCGCCAATGGACCGCAAGTTAGGTCAGCCGCCGGCTCTCAACGAGGCGGAAATCGCCGATGTCGTTGCCTTCCTGAAGACGCTCAGCGATGGCTGGAGCGACGACAAGGCCGGAAAAACGACTGCGCAGCAACAGTAGCGCGGTGCCAGGACATGTCAGCGAAGGCCTCGAAAGGCCTTTCCTGGCACGCTCCGAAGAAGCCAAATCAAGAGTCGTACCGCCGGTGGATTACGGGCAGGCTCAATCAATCGCCGCTCTTTCAGAGGTTCCGGAAGACTTGATCGTCTCTACCGGGATCGTCCATGGCACAGCCACGCTATCAAGCCGCCGCCGAGGCTCGCTGTTGCTGCGCAGAATCCTCGGACTTTTCAAGCCCGAGGGTATTCTTCAATTTGGTAGGAAGTTGCTTTAAGCCGCCTTGCGCCGCAGAGGGGCCGAGAGCTTACGGCCCGATGCGGTGATCATTCCGACAGCACCGTCCAGCCAGCCGGGAACGAGCTCGAGCGCCAGGAAACGATCGCGCGCGAACGGGCCGGGCATAACGAGATGCGCGGTCTTAGCAGCAAAGAAGCCGAAACGCTCGTAGTAAGGCGCGTCGCCAACCAGCAGCACGGCGCCATGACCACGGGTCTTGGCTTCCATAAGAGCAGCGCGCATCAACTGCGAACCGATACCCTTGCCCTCATGGACGCAATCGACCGCCAGCGGGCCAAGCAGCAGCGCGTCGACGACCTGACCCTCGGCATTGACGCCGGCTTCGATATTCCACAGGCGCACGGTGCCGATCACATGGCCCTTGCGGTCGCGGGCAACTAAAGCCAGGCCTTCGGCCGGCACGCGGCCACGGCGGATCTTTTCAGACGACTTCTTGCGGCGATCCGCGCCCATGACGCGATCGAGCAGCGCTTCGCGCGCAACGACGTCGGCGGGGGTTTCAGCATCGATCTTGAAGGCCGGCGGCGCAAAAAATGCGCGCACGGTGTCGAGAACAGCGGTCATGGCGACCTCCTGTACAAAGAGCGTTCAAAATGGGGATGAGGCATCCGTGCCGGGCTTCAGTCAGCCCGGCATGGGCACAATCAGATCACGTAAGCCTTCAGCGGCTCGAAGCCGTTGAACGCCACCGCCGAATAGGTGGTGGTGTAGGCGCCGGTGCCTTCGATCAGCACGTCGTCACCGATTGTCAGCGACAGCGGCAGCGGGTACATGTTCTTCTCATAGAGAACATCGGCGCTGTCGCAGGTCGGACCAGCCAGAACGCAGGGCTCCATTTCGTCACCGTCATGGGCGGTGCGGATCGGGTAACGGATCGCTTCGTCCATGGTTTCAGCCAGACCGCCGAACTTGCCGATGTCAAGGAACACCCAGCGATGAGCGTCATTGTCGGACTTCTTCGAGATCAGCACGACTTCAGCCTTGATCACACCGGCATTGCCAACCATGCCGCGACCGGGCTCGATGATGGTCTGCGGAATGTTGTTGCCGAAATGCTTCTTCAGCGAGGCGTTGATGGCCTGGCCATAGGCTTCAGCCGACGGAATGTCGCGCAGATACTTGGTCGGGAACCCGCCGCCCATGTTGACCATCTTCAGGTAGATGCCCTGCTTGGCCAGCTGTGCGAAGACGCGCTTTGCATCGCCGAGTGCCGCATCCCAGGCATCGACCTTCGTCATCTGCGAGCCGACATGGAAGGACACGCCGAAGCTTTCCAGGCCATGCTGGTGGGCATAGACGAGAACGTCGACGGCCATCTGCGGCACGCAGCCGAACTTGCGCGACAGCGGCCATTCGGCGCCTTCGCCATCGGTCAGAACCCGGCAGAATACGCGGGCGCCAGGAGCGGCACGGGCAATCTTTTCGACTTCTTCATGGCTGTCGACGGCAAACAGGTTGATGCCCAACGCATGCGCCTTGGCAACGTCCCGTTCCTTCTTGATCGTGTTGCCGAAGGAGATCCGGGCAGGCGTCGCGCCGGCGTTCAGCGCCATTTCGATTTCGGCCACGGAGGCGCAATCGAAATTGGAACCGAGCGACGCGAGCAGCGACAGGATTGCCGGCTCCGGATTGGCCTTGACGGCATAGTAGATGGCGCTATCGGGGAGCGCATGGCGGAATGCGCCATAGTTATCGCGCACGACATCGAGATCGACCACGAGGCAAGGGCCTTCCGGGCGACGGGTGTTGATGAAGTCGAGGATACGGGCGGTGGTCATGGCGATCCCTTCCATAGTATAATGAGCCCGGAATCCTGGGGATTCCGGATGGACAAAGTGCGCAGACACCTCGAACGGAACCAGTCGGTGGAGACACTGGTACCGTACGAACGCTCTAACGCGGGCGATGGATCGACGCCCTCTTGCCTGAGAGCATTGATCCGCTTTGTCTGCCATGGATTGGTTGGGGAACCCGACCGCACTTCCGGCAATGATGGTGTGCCTCTTCAGTGACCCCGGCTGATGGAAAGCCGGCAGAGACTAGAAAGGCCCGCACCGTCGTTGCTTCAAGGTGTCCTCGCATTTCCCGGTTGGCCGGGATAACGACTGGAGGGGTTAATTCCAGGTACCTTACCGATTTCCTCACCACATCGAGGATCGGCGGACACCCACAGGCACGTGCGACTTTGGGCAAGGACGTGATTAAGAAAAACGACCGTCATAATCAAGCGTTTTTTGCAAGCCCTACAAAGTTTTTTATGGCTTTTATTATTGAACGAACCCGGCCTATTGTTCACACTGATTTTCAACCATAGGAAGATGCCCTTTTGGACACTCTGACCCGCATCCGCGCTTTCATCGATGTCGTTGAAGCAGAAGGCTTTTCTGCCGCAGCGCGCAAGACCGGACGCTCCAAGGCGCTGCTGTCGAAATATGTGCGCGAACTCGAGGACGAATTGGGGGCCCTGCTGCTCAATCGCACCACGCGGCAATTCTCGATGACCGAAGCCGGCCATACCTATTATCGCAGCGCTGCAGACATCCTCAAGGAGATCGACAATCTCGCTGATTTGGTGCGCGAGAACAATGTCGGCATCCGCGGCAAGATTCGCATCACCGTGCCGCGCAGCTTCACCGACGCAGAAGTGGGTCAGTCACTGATCGATTTTGCCCTGCAGCATCCGGATCTCTCGATCGAGATCGTAGCCGAAGACCGCTTCGTCGACCTGATCGAGGAAGGCTTCGATCTTGGCATCCGCGTCACTCGGCTGGACGATTCCGGCATGATCGCCCGCAAGCTCGCCGATTTCAGGGTCTATGCCTGCGCCAGCCCCTCCTTCCTGGAAAAGCATGGCCCACTGAACCAACCGCAGGACCTTGCCAAGGTGCCCGTCCTCATAGACACCAACAATACTCGCGGCCATGGCAGCCTGCGCCTGCGCCAGCCGGATGGGGAGGCCTTCACCGTTGCCATCTCAGGGCCGCTCGAAGTCAACAGCCCGCAAACCACACTGCGCGGCGCGCTCTCTGGCCTCGGCGTTGCCATGCTGCCGGATTTCGTCGCCAAGCGCTATCTGGAGAGCGGCGAGTTGATCTCGCTGTTCGAAGATTACATGCCGTCGGGCAGCGGCATCTACGCCGTTTATCCGCATCGCCGCTACCTGCCCGCCAAGGTCCGGGCGCTGGTGGATTTCATGCACAATTGGTTCAAACGCAACGGCGCCTGCCATCCCAACCCCGCGCCGTCGGCGGAGACCTGACACCGGCTCGTTGGTCTTCACGTTTTTCTTGACCGCAGGCGCGGCCCCATTTTGGTCCTATTGCTTGGCCACCAAGCTAGCGGATATAAACAGGCTTTGCCGCATCGAAGCGGCTGCGCGCGATAACGGCAGTGGATAGGGCGAAGATGAACATGAGACGGGCTCTTCTTGCCGGTGTTTTCAGCCTCTGCGCGTCCGCCGCCCTCGCTCATCCGCATGTCTTTGTTCAGGCACGCCTGGAAGTGGTGGCCGGCCCTGACAATACAATCAAGGAATTGCGCAATACCTGGCGTTTCGACGAGGTGTTCTCGTCCAGCGTCATGCTCGATTTCGATAAGAACGGCGATTTGAAACTCGATCATAGCGAATTGCAGGACATCGCCAACACGATCCGCAGTTCGCTCGGCGATTACGATTACTTCACCTTCATCACCGCCAGCGGCGCGACCATCAAGGCGACCAAGCCGCAGGTGTTCAATGCCGATTACAAGGACAACCAGTTGCTGGTGTTCTTCATCACCAAGCCGGAAAAGCCGATCCCGATCAAAGGCAATCTCAGCTTCGGCGTCCATGATCCGACCCTTTACACAGCCATCGACTTCAAGCAGGACAGCGATATCGTCGAAACCGGTGATGCGCTGAAAAAATGCAAGCGAACGGTGGTTCGCCCCAATCCCGACGACGTGATCAAGCAGAATCAGGCTAGCCTGACGGAAGCCTTCTTCAACGACCCGACCGGAACCGACATGGGCAAGCTGTTTGCAACGAGGCTCGATCTGGCATGTTGACCCGCAGCCCTTGTCCGCGACATCACCGAGCGCTGCCGTGCATCACGGCTGCCCTTGTTGTCTGTCTCACGGCATCGCTTGCGCATGCTGGCTCGCCGCTTGGCATCGGCACGGCGGAACCCTCGTTTCAGATGGATGGACCGCTGGCAGGCGTCATGCTGTGGATCAATACTCATCAGCAGGCCTTCTACCGGGCGCTGACCACGGCGCTCACAGGCATGCGTGAAGATCCCCACCAGCTCTGGGTGCTGATCGGCCTGTCCTTTGCTTATGGCGTCTTTCATGCCGCAGGCCCCGGCCACGGCAAGGCGGTGATTTCCTCCTACATGGTCGCCAATGAGCTGGAGTTGAAGCGCGGCATCGCCATTTCCATCGCCTCTTCGGTCCTGCAAGGCATTGTTGCCATCGTCACGGTCGCTGCGATGTTCCTTCTGCTGCGCGGCAGCGGCATCACCCTGACCCGGGCGACCGATGCGATGGAAGCGGCAAGCTTCGCCTTGGTGATTGCCTTCGGTGTCTGGCTGCTGGTGCGCAAGCTCAATGAGATTTTCCGCCACCGCCGCCCTACGCCAGTCTTGGCCAGCGCCGGCGGCACCCAAGCCGCATTCCCCTCCGGCCCGCTTGGCGATCTCTTTGCCGCAAGCGATTTGTCCGCCAAGCCGGCCAGCACCGGCCTGCGCTTCCAGGCTTATGCGGCCGAGGGCGACCGTGAGGTGCCACCGCCGGGCGAGATCTGCGTCGATTGCGGCCGTAGCCACCTGCCCGCACCCTCAATGGTCAGCGCGGAGCATTTCAGCCTCAAGGAAGCCTGGTCGGCCATCGTCGCCGTGGGCCTGCGGCCCTGTTCCGGCGCATTGCTGGTGATGACGTTTGCGATGCTGAACGGGCTTTATCTCGGCGGCATTCTGTCGGTCTTCGCCATGGCAGCCGGCACAGCAATCACCGTCTCAGCGCTTGCCATCATCGCCGTCGGCGCCAAAAGCCTGGCAGTGCGCATGGCCGGTGCAGGATCACACACCGCCTACCGGATTGGCACGGCCATCGAAATCGGCGGGGCGCTATTTATCATCCTGATCGGCAGCCTGCTTCTGGCCGCCTCGCTGCAGGGATATCACCTATCGTCGGGATGACGGCGCTGATAGCGGGCGCGCAGCCAGAAGATCAGGAAGAAGGACAAGAGTACCGCTGAGCCAACGGCAGCCGCCAGCAGCGGCGAAAACTGGCCGATCCAAAGCACGATATTCGGCAGGAACAACATCGCAAGGCCGAAGCCAAGAATGATAACGCCGGCGGCAATCGCCGATTGCTTGTCACGCGGGCTCATGCGGTTGTCCCAAGTTCGGCGCGAATATCGTCGAGCCGCTTCTTCTGCCGCCCGTCTGCATCGAAATTCTCAGGGGCAAGCCAGGCCTCGTAACCCGCCTTCACCACGGGCCATTCGCCGTCGATGATCGAAAACCAGGCGGTATCGCGGTTGCGGCCCTTGGAAATAATGTGCTGGCGAAACACGCCTTCGAAGGTAAAGCCATAGCGCAGTGCGGTCACCTTGCTCGGCTCGTTCTCATTGTGGCATTTCCACTCGTAGCGGCGATAGCCGAGATCCTCGAACACATGCCGCGCCAAGAGATAATGCGCCTCGGTCGACAACGGCGAGCGCTTCATGGCCGGGCCATGCGCCACCGAGCCGACTTCCACGACGCCGTTTTTCGGATCGGGCCGCATCAGGCTTGCCATGCCGACGATGGCGCCATCGGCCTTGGAGCGGAAAATATGGGTGATCAGGCTGCCGCTGGCATTGGCGCTTTCCAGCCAGTCGCAAAAAGCCTCGACACCGGAAAAATCGTCACCGGGGAAAAAGCGCAGCGCCGCATTCACGCCGCCCTCGCCATTCGCTCCGTCGCCGCCAAGACCATCCCAGAGCGCCTGGCCATGCTCGGCGCGCACAAAAGGCTCGACAACGACGTATCGGCCCTCGAGCCGGACAGGCGCCGGCGAGGCAACGGAATAGGTCTTCAAATCCTGCATGATATCCCCTCTGCGTCGGCTTCAGGATTAGGCCAGCGGAAGGAGGAAGGCAACGGGGTTTTCACCCCGCTGCACTCAGCTATGAACCGCCCCAGATGGGGCCCCACCAATCAGCCCGAGACCTGCTCGACCTTGGCAGCGGCAACTGTCGCTTCGATATGGTCGATAAGACCGTCGGGAAGCGCCAGTCGTCCGGCGAGAAGGTCGAGATAGCCGCGCTCGGCCCGTGTATCGGGCTCGATCGTCAGCCGTGAAGCGGTGTAAAGCTCCACCTTCTGCTCTTCCGTGCGCGCCGCCGCAACAAGGGCGTCGAGATCGGTGGGATTGTCGAGCTCAGTGCGGATAAAGGCCTCGGCCTCGCCGCCGAGATCCTCGACTTGCAGCTTCTCCATGATATTGGCGCGCTCAGCCGCATCGATATGGCCATCGGCCTTGGCGGCGGCGATCATCGCCTTGATCAGGGTCAGCGCGAAATCATTGCTGATCGCGGTCTGCGGATCGAAGGCGGACCCCTCCGGCGCCGGGGCCAGTTCCGGCAGGGCGCGCAGTTCTTCCGGGGCCTTGCCGGACTGATAATTGCGGTAAGCGCGATAGCCGAGACCGGCCACCAGCGCCAGCCCGCCGAGCTTCAAGGCACCGCCGGCCAGCGACCGGCCGGTCTTGGTGCCGAGCAGCACAGACATCAGCGCACCGGTCTTCCAGGGATTGCTCTTGGCATAAGGTGCGGCGTCATCGCCCCTCTGGCGAACCGAGCCGCCGATACCGGGAATTTGCGATCCCAGCAATTGCGTGAGGAGCTTCTTGGCGTCGATCATTATTGTCTCCCATCTAGAGCATAATCCGACCGGAGTGAAACGAGGATCGATAAGATTATGCTTCAAAAAAACCGTTAGAATGCCGATCTGATTCAATCAGATCGAAAAGCGCTCTAACTGCGATAGAACAGAAATGGGAACGCCCGCATCTTTTCCCAAGACGCGGGCGCGAGAATTCAACCAAATACGGTTTCAAAAGCCGATCTATCAGCCCTTCAGAGCGCAGGCTTCAACCGCAAGCTTGGTGATCCCGGCCCAGTCGCCAGCGGCAACCAGTTCCTTCGGCGCCACCCAGGAGCCGCCGACGCAGACGACGTTGGGCAGAGACAGGTAATCCCGGGCGTTCTTGAGCGAGATGCCGCCGGTTGGGCAAAACAGCGTGCCTGCGAGCGGTGAAGACAGCGACTTCAGATAGGCCGCGCCGCCGGCCTGTTCGGCCGGGAAGAATTTCAGCACTTCATAGCCTTTTTCGCGCAGCGTCATCACTTCGCTGGCCGTGGCCGCACCCGGCAGCAACGGCACATCGGAGCCGGCAACCGCGGCGATCAATTCCGGCGTGGTGCCGGGGCTGACGATGAATTGCGAGCCTGCCTTGATGGCTGCCTCGAAATGCGCGGGGTTGAGAATGGTGCCGGCACCGGCAACGGCGCCTTCCACTTCGGCGGCAACCCGCGATATTGCCTCGAGGGCGGCAGGTGTGCGCATGGTGATTTCAATCGCCTTCAAGCCGCCGGCGACCAGCGCCCGGGCCAGTGGCACCGCCGTTTCGACATCGTCGATGATCAGCACCGGAACAACTGGCTGAAGCTTGAGCACGGCCAAGAGTTTGTCAGTCTTCGCAGTCATGAACATGTCCTTCAAACGATTAGATTGTCTTTGATTACCGCGCCGTTGCCGTGATGTCGAGGCAAATGCGCACACGATCAGGTCCATTGGACGGGGAACTATTGTCAAAGCTGCGGCATACTATAGAGTGAAATTGCCCTAACGTGATGGAAAACAGCGATGGCAAAGGAAATCGAACGGAAATTCCTGGTCCGCAGCGACACCTGGCGGCAGCATATCAGCAAATCCAGCTGTTTTCAGCAGGGCTATATTCTGTCCGATACCGATCGGTCGCTGCGCGTGCGCATCCGCGACAAGGCCGATGCGTTGCTGACCGTCAAGATCGGCCATGTCGGCTTGAGCCGTGACGAATTCGAATATGAGATCCCGCTCGCCGATGGCCTGGAAATGGTCGCCATGGCCCAGGGCAATGTGATCGAAAAGACCCGCTACAATGTCGAATATGGCGGTTACCTCTGGGAAGTCGACGTGTTCGCCGGCGCTCATGACGGTCTCGTCGTGGCAGAAGTCGAGCTCGAACATGATCGCGAAGATCCACCGCTGCCCCCATGGGTTGGTCGGGAAGTGACCGGCGACCAGCGCTATTCCAACCAATGGCTGGCGACATCGGCACCGCAGGCGGAAAGGCGCAATGGCCTATCGCTTAAGGCTTGACCTGAAGCCGGCTGCTGCTGCCGCCGAAATGTTGGCAGACCTGCTGCAATCAGCCGCCAATGACCTCGAAACTAGTGCCGATACCGAGCAAAGAGCGCGGGACCGTGCCGTGCATATCGCACGGCGTAAGCTGAAGCGGGCTCGCGCGCTCTACCGGCTGCTTGCACCTGCCATTCCCGACCTGCGCCGCAAGGAAAACGGCCGGCTGCGGCAGATCGCCCGCAGTCTGTCTGGCCTGCGTGATGCCGCAGCCCTTCTGGAAAGCATTGAAACACTACAGGACGCCGCCGTCAGCGACGAGGAAATGCATGCGCTGGACCAGGCCTGGACGGCTCTGTCGCAGCGCCATGAGCGCCAGGCGAATACCTTTCTTGCAAGCCAGGCCGAATTGATGCGCGACGCCGCCGATGGCTGCCGCGAGGCTGCCGAGCAGGCCGCCCGTATCGATTTCGACGATCGTCCAGCCAAGGCGGCAAGGATCGTCGCCAAAGCCTGGAAAAAGACCTTCAAGCGTGCGGCTTCAGCCATGGACGCCTGCCAGGCCGGCGGCGAAGGCGAGAGCTATCACGCCCTGCGCAAGGCTACCCAGACCTATTGGATGCACCTGTCGCTGCTACGCGATCTGTGGCCGAGCGCCATAGAGATGAAGCGGACGGCGGCCAAGCAATTGGCCGATATCCTCGGCCAGGAGAACGATCTCTCGGTGCTGACCGCCGCCCTCGATACCGAGGCCGGGCTATTTGCCGATGGCGAGACCCTGTCGCATCTGCTCGCAATCATCATCCGCCAACAGCAGACCCTGCGCCGCCAGGCACTGGACGCCGCTGAAGTATTGTTTGCCGACGGGCCGGATCTGGAGTCCTCGGTCATCGAAGCTCTGTGGCTCAGAGCCAGCGCGCAGTAAGCGGATAAACATCATGAGCCGGTCGGAACGCCTCTTGTCGCTGCTGCAGATTCTGCGGCGCCACCGCCGGCCGGTGACAGGTCAGGTGCTGGCGGACGAACTATCGATTTCAATCCGCACGCTCTATCGCGACATTGCCACGCTGCAGGCGCAGGGAGCTGCGATAGAAGGGGAAGCCGGGTTTGGTTACGTGCTGCGGCCTGGCTATATGCTACCGCCGCTGATGTTTAGCCCCGAGGAAATCGAAGCGCTGGTGCTCGGTACCCGCTTCGTCGCCCAGCGCACCGACCGCCATCTCGAGGCCGCCGCCCGCAATGCGCTCGCAAAAATCACCGCCGTGCTGCCCGATGAGCTGCGCCACCGCCTTAATGACGATAGCCTGTTCGTGGGACCGGACATGCGCCCGAAGCCGGCCGCCGAGCCGGATCTCAGCCTGATCAGGCAGGCGATCCGCGCCGAACACATCCTTGAGGTCACCTACCGCGATCTGAAGGACACCGTCAGCAGCCGTCAGATTTGGCCCGTCGCGCTGACGTTTTTTGAAAGCGCGCGGGTGGTGGTGGCCTGGTGTACGCTCCGGCAGGACTTCAGGCATTTTCGCTGCGACCGGATCGAGACCTGCCAAATCGTGCCGCAGCGCTACCCGGTGCGCCGTGCCAAGCTGATGAAGCAATGGCGCGAGAGCCACGCAATTCCCGACCGGCTGTTTTGAAATCCTACTGCCATTTTTTGGCAGTAGATCGCGCTAAGACAGGGGCGTCAACAACGAGGAGACGTTCCATGACTGCCACCACTCACCCGACACCGACGATGATCATTCTCTATGTCGATGCGCCGCCAGCCAGCGCCGCCTTTTATGAGAAGCTGTTCGGCATTGCCCCGGTCGAGCTGTCCGCGACCTTCGCCATGTTCATCCTGCCGCATGGCCTGGTCTTCGGCCTCTGGTCGCGCCATACGGTCGAGCCTGCCGCAGCCGGCACGGGCGGTATGGGCGGCGGCGGTGAGCTGGCAATCCGCCTCGACACGGCAGATGCCGTCGACGCGCTGCATGCGCAGTGGCAGGCGCTCGGCCTGACCATGCTGCAGGCGCCCGTCGAATTGGACTTCGGCCGCACCTTCGTTGCCACCGATCCCGACGGCCACCGCATCCGTGCCTTTCATCCCTCGGCCTGACTTGACGAAACTCAAAGCGCGGCACGGCAATTGAAATCCGTTGATTCCCATCGGCATTGGCAGTATTTCGCTGCCATGACCGACGATTTCAAAACCCCTCGCCATGAAGAGGGCGGCGCCTTCTGCGTGGCCGCGCTTTATCATTTCGCCGCCTTTCAGCGTTTCGAGAGCTTTCGCGAGCCGCTCGAGGCGCTGTGCAAGGCCGAAGGCGTCAAGGGCACGCTGCTGCTCGCCCATGAAGGCATCAATGGCACGATTGCCGGCACCGATGCCGGCATTGCCAATGTTCTCGCCTTTCTGCGCGCCCAGCCGGAATTCGCCAGCCTGGAGCACAAGGAAAGCCGGGCCTCGAAAATGCCCTTCCTGCGCATGAAGGTGAAGCTGAAGAAAGAGATCGTCACCATGGGCGTCGAGGATATCGACCCCAACAAGATTGTGGGCACCTATGTCGATCCGCAGGATTGGAATGCGCTGATTTCCGACCCGGAAACCATCGTCATCGATACCCGCAACGATTACGAGACCGCCATCGGTATTTTTCGCGGTGCGGTCGACCCGCAAACCAAGACGTTTCGCGAGTTTCCCGACTGGGTGAAGAACAATCCCGGCCTGCACAACAAGCCGAAGATCGCGATGTATTGCACGGGCGGCATCCGCTGCGAAAAGGCCACTGCCTTCATGAAGAGCCAGGGTTTCGACGAGGTTTACCACCTCAAGGGCGGGATCCTGAAATACCTCGAACAGGTGCCGGAAGAACAGAGCCTGTGGGACGGCGCCTGCTTCGTCTTCGACGAGCGCGTCTCCGTTACCCACGGCCTGAAGGAAGGCGAGCATCAACTCTGCCACGCCTGCCGCAACCCGATCACGCCGGACGAACTGACCTCACCCTATTACGAGGCCGGCGTGTCCTGCAGCCATTGCTATCCCGAGCGCAGCGAAGCCGATCGGGAACGCTATCGCCAGCGCCAGAAACAGATCGCATTGGCCAAGCAGCGCGGCACCCGTCATATCGGCAGCGACTGATTTGGGTCGGCGGTTTCATTACCGCTTATGCTGTTTCTTGACGGTGTCGATCTCGTACATCAGCGCCCTGAATGCGATGATCGCCTCGCTATCGGCAATTTTCTGGTCTTTCACCAGCGGCTCCAGCACGTCGATCACCAGGCGCAGTGCATCTTCGATCCGGCCAAGCTGCTTGCCGTAGCTGGCCACGCCGCTCAAAATATCCTTCTCCACTTCAGGATTGGTGGAAGGCCCCAGATCGATATTGAAGTTGAAGAGGCTCGCCTGCCCGACCTGTGTCGGACTGTAGACCCAGGTCCACGGATTGATCGCCTGACTGACATTGCCAGACAGCGGCAGTTGTAAACGTCCCATGCCCATTCCCCTTCGCCAAAACAACCCTGACGAGAAGAATGAATTATTGCGGTGCAACATGCAAGCCGCAGCTGGGAGCATTGGTCGAGGCAGGAGGTTTGCTGAATTTCAGCTGACGAGGCCTTGATGCAGGATTGGCGTCTCAAACGCCTCGAAAGCCGGCCGGCCCAGCGCATAGCCCTGGATATGATCGACACCGAGATCGATCAGCGCCTGCATTTCCTTGGCCGTTTCAACGCCCTCGCACACCGGCAGCACGTCAAGTTCCTTCAGCATTCTGATCGTATGACCGACGACGATCTGCTTGGCCCTGTCAGCGTCGATGCCGCGTACCAGGTCCATGTCGAGCTTGACGATATCAGGCTGAAATTTTGCGAGAAGGTTGAGGCCGGAATGACCGGCGCCGAAATCGTCGATGGCGGTCTTGAAGCCCAGATCCTTGTAGGTGCGCAGGATATTGAGCAGATGCACCGTATCGATCTCTTCACCCTCGGTGAATTCAAAGATGATGTTTTCGACCGGATAATCCAGCCGCTTGGCGGTCGCTAGCGTTAGGCGGATACAGGCGCGGGGGTCATAGACGGCATTAGGCATGAAATTGATCGACAGCAGCGCATCCGGCGCCTGGTGGCGCAGATTGGAGGCGAGTTCCAGCGCCTTCACCCGGCATTGCTGATCGAAAGCGTAGCGATTGCCTTCCGTGACCTTGGAAAGGATAGAGCCAGCACCGGCGCCGTCGACACCGCGCACCAGGGCCTCATAGGCAAAAACTCGGCCACCGCGAAGATTGACGATCGGCTGGAAGGCCATGGAAAAGGCCAGGTCGAAACCCTGGCCATCGCGGCAACCAGCACATCCCATCGTCACACTCCCGCAGCTTGCCCATCGATCTCGCGGCCGTCAGAGCTAGCTCAAGCGTCAACCGCCCAGCCCGCAACCAGACTATCCAAGATGCGACATTAGCGGCAAATTCACATCAAGTAATTAAGAAATATCTTCAGTTTGTCCCGAAACGCTTCTGGCAAGAGTGGCGTACCATTGACCGCTCTTTTTCACGGTACGCACCTGGGTACCGTAATCGACATGCACCAGCCCGAAACGCATCCGGTAGCCTTCCGCCCATTCGAAATTGTCCATCAGGCTCCAGGCGAAATAGCCTTTCACCGGAAAGCCCTCGCCGATCAGGTCGGCCACGGCGCCGAGGTGTTCGGCATAGTAATCCAGCCGCGGCTGATCATCGATCACGCCATCGACCGGCTCCGTATTATAGCAGGCACCATTTTCGGTGATGTAGCATCGCGGCAGGTCATAGCGGCCGTAGAGGCCTTCAACGAGCACGGTCAGCGCCGGCGCGTAGACTTCCCAGCCTATATCGGTTTTGACCGGAGACACCGGCGGCGCCTCGACAGTCGCAGGAAAAACCGCCGTAGGCTCCGGATCGTGGGAGACGCGCATCGGCGTATAGTAGTTCAGACCCCACCAATCGAGCTTTTGCGAGATGACGGCGAGATCGCCATCCTCGATGACAGGCATTCGGTCTCCGAGTGCGTCCATGAAATCATCGGGATAGGCACCCTTGAAGACCGGATCGAAGAACACGCCGTTGTGGAACTGGAAGGCGCGCTCGACAGCGGCCTGATCCTCGGCACTGTCTGACCCGGCAATGACCGAATGTGCGTTCAGCACCAGTCCTGCCGGCACCTGCGGCGCCACTTGGCGGATGGCGTCTATGCCCAGGCCATGGGCCAGATTGGTGTAATGCAGCGCATGCAGGGCGGCATCCATATTGCGCTCGCCTGGCGCATGCACGCCGTAGAGATGCGAGAGCCAGACCGAGCACCAGGGCTCATTGAAGGTCGCCACCGCATCCAGCCGATCACCAAGACGCGCCATGACCAGCTTGGCATAGCGCTGGAACGCATAGGCCGTGGAGCGCGCCGTCCAACCGCCATCCCCGGCCAGCGCCAGCGGCAGATCCCAATGATAGAGCGTCGCATAGGCCTTGATGCCGCGCTCCTTCAGACCGTCGAGCAGCTTGTCGTAGAAATCCAGCCCGGCCTCGTTCACCCGGCCCGTACCATCAGGGATGATGCGCGGCCAGGCGATGGAAAAGCGATAGGCGGAAACGCCCATGTCCTTGATCAGATCGAGATCGTCTTCCCACCTGTTGTAATGATCGCAGGCCACGTCGCCATTGTGCCGCCCGAAAACCCGGCCCGGCATATTGGCAAAGGCATCCCAGATGCAGGCCTTGCGCCCATCCGCCTTGGTCGCCCCTTCGATCTGATAGGCAGCCGTGGCCACGCCAAACAGGAAATCATCCGGAAACCGGGCTGCGAGGGTATTGGCATCGGTCATCGGAGCTTCCTTTGCGGTTGGTCTGCCGGACGTGTCACAGACAAAGCCGGGCTTCGTAATCAACGCGGTTTAAACCAAGGACATGACAGGGGGAAGCCGAATAGACTATCCCCCTGCATTTCCAGTGGCAGAAAGAACTCGGCTTACAGTCAAACTCGCACCCAGGCTCCGTTCTGCTTGGATGACTCGATACAAGCAGTCACGAAGGCGACGCCCTTCACGCCGTCATCGACAGTCGGAAAGACCACGGCAGGATCGACCGCTGCGCCTGTCCGAGCCGCGTAAATCGCCTGGGCCGCTTCCGAATAGATCGTGGCGAAGGCTTCGAGATAGCCTTCAGGATGACCTGACGGAATGCGGGTGACGCGGGCGGCAGCGGAGCCGGCACCGGCGCCACTGCGGGTGATCAACTGTTTCGGCTCGCCAAGCTTGGTGAACCAGAGATAGTTCGGATCGGCCTGGGTCCATTCGATCCCGGCCTTGGTGCCGTAGACACGAACTTTCAAGCCGTTTTCATGGCCGGTCGCCACCTGACTGCACCAGAGCAAGCCCTTGGCGCCGCCGTCGAAGCGTAGCATCACATGGGCATTGTCATCGAGCCTGCGGCCCTCAACGAAGGTATGCACATCGGCTGCAAGTTCGCTCAAGGCCAGGCCCGAGATGAAGCAACCGAGATTATAAGCGTGGGTGCCGATATCGCCGGTCGACCCCCCAATGCCCGATTGCGCCGGATCGGTGCGCCAGACCGCCTGCTTGGCGCCAGTCTGCTCGACAGGCTCAGTCAGCCAATCCTGCGGATATTCCATCTGCACCAGCCGGATCGTGCCCAGCGCACCGCTCTGCACCAGTTCGCGGGCATGGCGCACCATGGGATAGCCGGTGTAATTGTGGGTGAGGATGAACAGCGCCTTGGATTTGTCTGCCAGGTCCTTCAGCTGTTTCGCATCGTCAAGGTTGGAAGTCAGCGGCTTGTCGCAGATCACATGAATGCCGCGCGCCAGAAACGCCTTGGCGGCGGGATAGTGCATGTGATTGGGGGTAACGATCGACACCGCCTCGATCCCATCGGGGCGGGCGGCCTCCTTCTCGGCCATCTCCTCGAAGGAGCCGTAGCAGCGGCTGGGGTCGAGCCCGAGATCGCGGCCAGACGCCAGGGACTTCTCCGGTGTCGACGACAGGGCGCCCGCAACGAGGTCATAATGATCGTCCAGCCGTGCCGCCATCCGATGCACCGCGCCGATAAAGGCACCCTGCCCGCCGCCGACCATGCCCAGCCGGATCTTTGCCGCACGCTGCTGCGTCTTGCTTGCTTCAATTGCCATCGTGAATTCCTCCTTGAGGTCTGCGATACCCCCTCTGGCTGCCGCAATCTCCCCCACAAGGGGGGAGAAACCGGGCTGAAGCCCCCTGCCTAGAGCAAAGACCAGCCGCCGTGTTAAGCCCCTCCCCCTTGTGGGGAGGGGTTGGGGAGGGGTCTTTTCCTATTACAATCCCAGCATCCGCCGGTTGGCTGCCTCGTCCGTGCCGCTGGCGGCGAAATCGTCAAAGGCGTGATCGGTAACGTGGATGATCAGCGCCTTGACCAGTTCTGCGCCTTCGCGGGCGCCATCCTCGGAATTCTTCAGCGCGCATTCCCATTCAACCACAGCCCAGCCGTCGAAATCATAGGCCGCGAGCTTGGAGAAGATTGCGCCAAAATCCACCTGGCCATCGCCCGGTGAGCGGAAGCGACCGGCGCGGTTTACCCAGCTCTGGTAACCGCTATAGACGCCCTGGCGACCATTGGGATTGAATTCCGCGTCCTTGACGTGGAACATCTTGATCCGATCCTTATAGATGTCGATATGATCGAGATAATCGAGGCATTGCAGCACGTAATGCGAGGGATCGTAGAGCATGTTGGCGCGGGGATGATTACCCACCCGCTCCAGGAACATCTCGAAGGTTACGCCATCATGCAGATCTTCGCCGGGATGGATCTCGTAGCAGACGTCGACCCCATGCTCATCGGCATAATCGAGGATCGGCCGCCAGCGGCGCGCCAACTCGTCAAAGGCGGTCTCGACCAGTCCGGTCGGGCGCTGCGGCCAGGGATAGATGAAGGGCCAGGCAAGCGCGCCGGAAAAGGTGCCATGAGCGGTGATGCCGAGATTGCGCGAGGCCTTGATCGCATACTTGACCTGCTCGACCGCCCATTGCTGTCGCGCCTTGGGGTTGCCGCGAACCTCAGGCGCCGCAAAGCCATCGAAGGCCTCGTCATAAGCCGGATGCACTGCCACCAACTGGCCCTGCAAATGGGTGGAAAGCTCCGTGATCTCGACGCCGTTGCTGCGGGCAATACCGGCCAGTTCGTTGCAATAATCTTTTGATTCCGCGGCCTTTTTCAGGTCGATCAGCTGACTTGCCCAGGTCGGCACCTGCACACCGAGATAGCCCTTTTCCGCCGCCCATTTGGTAATAGCATCCCAGGAATTGAAGGGTGCGGCATCGCCCGCAAACTGGCCAAGAAACAGGCCCGGCCCCTTGATCGTCTTCATATTCATCTCCTCCAAAATGATACTGAAACGTTGCAGTTGATCTAGCAAAGATTGTGCGCGGGGAAAACCTCCTTTTCCCCGCGCACAACAAATTCCGTCAGACGTAACGGTTGACGACGTTTTCCAGCAGCTCCTGCTGGCCGGATTTCGGCTGCGGATTGATGTTCTCGCTCTCGACGCGGGCGGCGATGCTTTCCAGCGTACCGCTGGCCAGCATGGACTTGGCAGCATCGCTGTTCCAGCAGGCATAACGGTTGGCGAGCGGAGCCGACAGAGCCTTGTCTTCCACCATCTTCGCGGCCGCTTTCAGGCCACGGGCGCAGCAATCCATGCCGCCGATATGGCCGATCAGCAGGTCGGCCGGGTCGATCGACTGGCGGCGCAGCTTGCTGTCGAAATTGGTGCCGCCGGTCGTAAACCCACCAGCCTGCAGAACCTGGTAATAGGCCAGCGCCATTTCCGGAACATTGTTGGGGAACTGGTCGGTGTCCCAACCGGACTGGTAATCGTTACGGTTCATGTCGATCGAGCCGAAAATGCCGAGCGCATTGGCAAGCGCCAACTCGTGCTCGAACGTATGACCGGCGAGGATCGCATGACCCTGCTCGATATTGACCTTCACTTCCTTCTCAAGCCCGTAGTTCTTCAGGAAGCCGTAGACGGTGGCAACGTCATAGTCATACTGGTGCTTGGAGGGCTCCTGCGGCTTCGGCTCGATCAGGATCGCGCCCTTGAAGCCGATCTTGTGCTTGTATTCGACGACCATGTTGAGGAAGCGGCCCATATGGTCCAGCTCCTGCTTCAGGTCGGTGTTCAAAAGGGTTTCATAGCCTTCGCGGCCGCCCCAGAGCACGTAGTTTTCACCGCCGAGCTTCAGCGTCGCATCCATGCAGGTCTTCACGGTCGCAGCGGCAAAGGCGAAGACATCGGGATCGGGATTGGTGGCAGCACCCGACATGTAGCGGCGATGCGAAAACATGTTGGCCGTGCCCCACAGCAGCTTGATGCCTGTTTTGGCCTGCTTTTCCGCGAAGTAATCGACGATTTCGTTGAGATTGCGGGTGTTTTCGGCAAATGTCGCGCCTTCCGGACGCACATCGGCATCATGGAAGCAGTAATAGGGCGTCCCGAGCAGCTGGAAGAATTCGAAGGCGACATCGGCCTTCATCTTGGCCGCGTCCATGCTGTCCTTGAACCAGGGCCGCTCGAAGGTATTGCCGCCGAAAGGATCGGTGCCCGGCCAGACGAAGGTATGCCAATAGGCGACCGCAAAGCGCAGATGGTCTTCCATCCGCTTGCCCAGCACCACTTCATCGGGATTGTAATGGCGGAAGGCTAGCGGATTGGTGCTGCCTTCGCCTTCATACTTGATCTTGGCGATATCGCCGAAAAAGCCTGTAGTCATGGGTATTCCTCCTAGTGTCGGTTATTCGTGAAACCCCCTCTGCCTGCCGGCATCTCCCCCACAAGGGGGAGGAGAGCGCAGACGGCTGCCCTTTGCCTTCCAACGACAAAAGCAGGCGGGGCGGTAAAGCCCCTCCCCCTTGTGGGGAGGGGTTGGGGAGGGGTGCCTCCCGATCTTGAAATTACTGTCTTCTTACAAAGCCTTGATCGCCGGATAGAGCGCCCGGTAGCGCTGGTAGGCGGCCTCGTAGCCGTCGCGCAGGGCGGCAACCGGTTCGATGCTGGCTTCCGTCGGCGGCGCGGAGCAGACCGAGACCGGATCGGCACCTGTCGCGGCGATCAGGCCGAGCCGGGCTGCGCCGAATGCGGCGCCGAAGTCGCCATCAGCAGGGATATCGACGGGAATGCCGAGCGTGGTGGCGATCGAGGCGAGCCAATAGCGCGAGCGCGAACCGCCGCCGATCGCGGTCACCCGTGACAGGCTTGACCCGGCCGATTTCAGCGCTTCCAGGCTGTCCCTGATAGCAAAGGATACGCCCTCCAGCACGGCCTGGGTCAGCACCGCGCGGCTGGATTCATGGCCGAGGCCGATGAAGGCGCCGCGGATTTCCGCATCATTGTGCGGCGTGCGCTCGCCCGAGAGATAGGGAAGGAAGGTGACGCCGCTTGGCGCGTTCAGCGTATCGCCAAGCTCTGCCGTCAGGTCGCCGGCCGGTTTGCCGCTGATCGTGCTATACCAGTTGAGCGCATCGGTGGCCGACAGGATCACGCCCATCTGGTGCCAGGTATTGGGAAGCGCGTGGCAGAAGGCATGCACGGCGCTTTCCGGCTTCGGCAGGTAGGAGCCATTGGCGGCAAACAGCACGCCTGATGTGCCGAGCGAAACGAAGGCATTGCCCTCGACGACCGTGCCCATGCCGCAGGCAGACGCTGCGTTGTCGCCGGCGCCGCCGGCCACCACCACCCCCGAGCCCATGCCGAATTCCGCTGCCAGGTCAGGCCGCAGCCGGCCGGCTTCGTCAGTGCCTTCCACGAGGGCGGGCATATGCTCTTGCCCGAGATCTGTCGCGGCCAAAAGCTCCGGCGACCATGCGCGCTTGCCAGTATCGAGCCAGGAGGTGCCGGCAGAGTCCGACATTTCGGAGAGATATTCGCCCGTCAGCCAGAAGCGCAGATAGTCCTTCGGCAGCAGCACCTTGGCCACCTTGGCGAAAATCTCGGGCTCATTATCCTTCACCCAGGCGAGCTTCGGCGCGGTAAAGCCCGGAAAGACAATATTGCCGGTCAGTGCCCGGAACCGCGGATCCGCATCGAGGGCCGCGGCCTGCTTGTAGGAGCGCGTATCGTTCCAGAGAATGCAGGGCCGCAGCACCTCGCCCGATTTGTCGAGCAGCGTTGCGCCATGCATATGGCCGGAAAGGCCGATGCCCTTCACGGCAGAGAGTTCGGCGGAAAACTGCGCCTTCAGCCCAGCAATCGCTTCGCGTGTTGCCCGCAACCAATCGGCCGGCGCCTGTTCCGACCAGCCGGAATGCGGGCGCGAGACTGACAGCGCGCCATTGGCCGAGCCGATCACCCGCTGGTCCGCATCGATCAGCAGCGCCTTGACGCCTGATGTGCCCAGATCCAATCCGAGATACATAAAACCTCCCTTATTCTGCCTGTTCCGGCAGGTTATCTTTCAAGAATATGTCAAGCCGGATGCGCTCCTGCGCCGCCAGCATCGCCCCACCATCGGCCTTGGCCTTCAGCACCCGAATGGCGCTGCGCACTTCATGACCGGCATCCTGGTTGAGCACCGCGTCGATCAGTCCCGACAGCAGCGCCGCGCGCGTTACCGGCGTCAGCTCATGGGCAATCACCAACGGTCGACGCCCGGGCTGCAAGCCCTCGAGCGCCTTGACCAAACCCCGATTGCCCGCGCCCAGACTATAAAGGCCGATGATATCAGCAGCTTTTGACAGAACGCCCCCCAGGAGAGCTTCGACATGCAGCGGATCGTCTCGACCTTCCAGAACCGGCAACAGCGTCAGCTGCGGAAAGTCGGCAGCCATGACGGCGGCAAAGCCCTCAAACCGGTCGCGATGGTCGCGCACCAGCATCGAACCGGCCATGATGGCGACCGTTCCCTTGCGTCCGCCAGTAAAACGACCAAGCAAGCTTGCGGCCGTGCGGCCTGCGGCAATATTGTCGATGCCGGTAAAATGGTCGCGCTCCGAGCCACTGAGGTCGGAGACCAGAGTGACAACGGGAATACCGGCGCGGCGCAGCCGTGACACACCAGCGGCGACATCCGGCGCATCGACTGCCACAAGCGCGACGCCAGCGGGCTTCAGCGCCTCAGCTTCATCCAGTGCAGTCACAAGAGAGGCGGTATCGAAGGCTACCGTATCCAGAATCGTGATCCGCATGCGTTCCATGCCGGCGCGCCGCGCCGCATCGAGCACTTCGGCTCTTAAGCCCGCCATAAAGGAATTATCGTTGGCCGGGAGGATGAACACAAAGTCATAGGTCCGGCTCTTGGCCAGATTGGCGGCGGCCAGATCGCGCACATAGCCAAGCGTGGCGACAGCTTCCTCAACCTTACGGCGGGTCACGATGCTGACACCGGGGCGGTTGTTGAGCACCCTGTCGACGGTTGCAAGGCTGACCCCTGCATGCGCGGCTATGTCGTGCACTGTCGGCTTCATCTCGTCTCCCGTAACGCCGTCTCTCTCAGCAACGATACTCATGCCAAGCTCGTCAGCGTCATCCGCTGCCTTCGTAGCGCAAGATGCGCGGCCCGTAAATGAGTTTTTGATGTACGTACATCAAAAACTGACAAAAAAAGGCCGCCGGCTGAGCGGCGGCCAAGTCTTCTGCGGTGGATCGCGGGGGATAAACGGCCTGCTTCGTAAAAAGTCGGCCGCACTGACGGGGGGTCTTTGCCCGACGATGCCTTGACCTTCCCGCCTCTATCGGGCGGTTACGACCAATCAGTGCGCCGCATCCGCGGGCACGGCACCTTCAGGTTTTTTGATCATGCTAGAAAGAAATGTAAGTGCAATAAACATAATCGTGAGGCCGAGGAACACGTCCATGAAGGCCATAATCCAAGCCTGTTGATTGATCATGCCTGACAGCTTTTTCAGCGCCGCGCTGTCGCCGTCGAGACCAAAGAAAGCATAGTTGCCGGACACGGTATCAAGCCAGTTCAGGGCTGCCGGACGGCTTGCATTGATATGTTCGACAAGGCGCGCGTAATGCTCGTCCGTGCGCCGGGTCAGCATCGTGTTGATCATCGCCAGGCCAACGGCACCGCCGAGATTTCGGGTCAGGTTGAACAGGCCCGAGGCATTCTTGATTCGCTCCGGCGGCAGCGTGCCCAGCGCGATATTGTTGATCGGGACCATGCAAATCATCAACGAGCAGCCACGCAGGATCTGCGGCACCAGCAACTCGTAAAAATCCCAGTCCGCCGTCATGCCGGTCACCATGTAAGTGCCAAGCCCGAAGCCGATAAACCCAACCGCCATCATCACCCTGAGGTCCATCTTGGACGACAGAATGCCGGCGATAGGCGCCGTAGCGAACATGGCCAGACCCGATACGAACATGGTCTCGCCAATCATCAAACTGTCATAGCCCCGCACTCTGCCGAGATATTGCGGGTAGAGATAGGTCAGGCCGTAAAGCCCCATGCCCATCACGAAAGAGAACAGCGAGCCAAAGGCAAAATTGCGGTTCGAAAAGGCCTTGAGATCCACGACAGGCTGCTCGGCCGTAAAGGCACGATAGAAGAAGGCGACGCCGCCAAGGGTCATCAGCACGGCGCCCCAGACGATGCGGTCGTCGTTGAACCAGTCCTTGCTATTGCCCTCTTCCAGCACATATTCCATCGCCCCGAGAAACAGTGCCATGGAAAACAGGCCCCACCAGTCGAACTTCGCCATCAGCGATCGATCCGGCCGGTCGAAATTGACGCAGATCCAGACGGCGATCGTGACGATGATGCCGGGGATGACGTTGATCAGGAACAGCCAGTGCCAGGACATCGCGTGGCTGATATAGCCACCGACCGTCGGGCCGATGGTCGGCGCCAGCGTCGCCACCAGGCCGATGATCGGCGAGACGATACCGCGTTGGGAAGGCGGAAAAATCGTAAAGGCCGCAGCATAGACCGAGGGGATCATGCCGCCGCCGATAAAGCCCTGGATGGCGCGATAGATGATCATCTGCTCGATATTAGTGGCCGTGGCCGCAAGCGCGCTGGCAACAGTGAAGCCCGCCGCAGCACAGGAAAAAAGCACCCGCGTCGAGACGATCCGGGCCAGAATGCCCGACAGAGGAATCATGATCACCTCGGCAATCAGATAGGCAGTCTGCACCCAGGACACTTCTTCCGAACCGGCGCCGAGACCGGCTTGGATTTCCGAGAGCGAGGCCGAGACGATCTGGATGTCGAGGATCGCCATGAACATGCCGAACACCATAGCCAGGAAGCCCACCATCTGGGCTCCGCTGACCTTCTTCGGCTCTGCATATGCTGGTGCTAGGGTTGCACTTGCCGTCATGATCTTGCCTCGGCTTTCCGTCTACCGGCCTTCGAGTGCCCCAACCGAGAGCACCGGATGTTTTCGAGAACCGGTTCCCATGTTTCGGTCCGATGCTCTATCTTTGCGGGCGCTCGCTTTGTCGCAAGCGCTGTTACTTGCTCTCAGCAGGCTTGGCTGCGGTATCGGCCTTGGTGCCCTGGTTGGGCGCCGTGCGCGTGTCGACATCGACGACAACGCTCAGGCCGGCGCGCAAAATGCCCTTGTCGAGCACGTCCTGGGGGACGGCGATACGTACAGGCACACGCTGGATGATCTTGGTGAAATTGCCCGTGGCATTTTCCGCCGGCAGCATCGAGAAGACCGAGCCCGAGCCGGCAGCAATCGACACGACGGTGCCTTCGATATCGTGCTCTTTATAGGCATCGACTTGCAGCCGGGCCTTGGAGCCGGGAACGATGCCGGACAGCTGTGTTTCCTTGAAATTGGCGTCGATATAGAGCCGGCTGACCGGCACCAGAGATGCAAGCCGCTTGCTGCTGGACACGAGATCGCCGACCTGCACGGCAAGGTTTCCGATGACACCGTCATAGGGCGCGCGCAGTACAGTGAAATTCAGATCGCGCTGCGCCTTGGCAACGGCCAGGTCCGCGGTCAAAACAGCAGCCTGGGCCTCGGCTTTCTGGGCCTTCAGCACGTCAATGCTGGACTGGGCAGAGGCAACGGCGGCAACCGCTGCATCGACATTCGCCCGGCCGACATCCAGCGACGACGTCGCCGTATCCAGTTCAGCCTGCGACATGACGGACTGGGCGCGCAGGTCGGTGACACGCTTGAACGAGAGCATCGCGGTGCGCAGAGTAGCCTCGGCGGAGGCCTGCTGTGCCTTCGCCTGCATCAGGCTCGCCTCCCCACCCTTGACCTGGGTCTCGATCCGGTCGACCGTCAGCTTCTGCGAGGCCAGTTGGCTCTTCGCCTGATCGAGAGCGATCCGGTAATCACCGTCATCCAGAGTGGCGATCACGTCGCCTTTCTTTACATGGTCATTATCGGCCACCAGCACGGTTTCGACGTAGCCGGTCACCTTCGGGGTGATAACAGCGATGTCACCGCCGAGATAGGCGTCGTCGGTCGAGATCATGAACCGACCTTCTGTCCAGTAGTTATAGCCGAAGTAGCCGGCAGCACCGAGAACAGCGATCAACACGACCGGGAGAACCGGGCTGCGGCGCTTCTTGACGGGAGCCTTTTGGCCGGCAGGAGCGGCAACCCCTGCAGATGCGCCAGTTTCGGCCTTGGCGCGTGCGTCACGCGCCACTGCGTCGCCGGTCTCAGCTTCTGCCGCATCGTTCATCACGGCATCATCCTGAGAAACCGTATGATCCGACGTATCGACGGCGCGTACCGCGCCCTTCCTTGGAGACACAGACATTGAAGACCACCATAGCAGCAGAAAGCGAAATCAGTCGAACGGAACGTTCGGTTCGATTTGACTTAGGCTAAATCATGGCGCATATCAAGTCTGGAAATGCAAGTCCGCTACCTAAAGTTACTTTTAGCGTTACGAATGTCACACATGAGCGAAGACGCAAGCAGCATGACAGCTAACGACAGTGAAAAGCCCTTGGACGACAAGGCCGTTCCGGGCGCAAGCGGCCGGTTTGCCGCAGGCGAAGATCCGGCCAAGCGAGACCAGATTCTGGAAGGAGCCAAGCGTGCCTTCATGAAGCATGGCTTCGATGCGTCCAGCATGAACGACGTTACCCGCGAGGCTGGCGTCTCCAAGGGCACGATCTATGTCTACTTCCAAAACAAGGAAGATCTGTTTGCGGCGCTGATCAATACGCAAAAGCAGAAATTTGCCGCCGTGCTGCGCGACATTCTGGCTGAAGACGCTGATCTGCGCACGGTTCTGCGCAATTATGCCAGTGCCTTTTCAAATTACATTTTGACCAGCGAGATGATGCCCGCCATGCGCATGCTGCTGGCCGTGCGCGATCGCATGCCGGTGCTGTGCCAGAGTTTTCTGCGCTCAGGCCCTGAAAACGCCCGCGGCGTGCTGGAAAGCTTCCTTGAAGAGCGTGTGAAAGCTGGCGATCTCGACATTCGCGACATCGAACTGGCCGCACGGCAATTCATCGAACTGGCGACCGGCGCCTTCTTCAAGCGGCGCCTGTTCGGCGAACTTGAGGAGGCACCACCGCAGTCCGAGGTGGATTATGTTGTCGAAAGCGCTCTCGACATCTTCATGCTCGCCTATGGCCGCAAGACTGCAGCAGATTGCGGCACGTCAGCCGAAACCTGAAAGCGCCCGGATTGCCTGACGCGTCCCTTGTTGCGACGCGGTAGCGCTCCTATCTGTGGACCCACATCTTTGTCTTGGGGGACATGACTGAATGCAGGACATTACCGCTTTGCTCGCCGATCCGGCAGCCTGGATCGCGCTCATTACGCTTATTGCCATGGAAGTGGTGCTGGGCATCGACAATCTCGTGTTCATTTCCATTCTCACCAACAAGCTGCCGGAGGAGCAAAGAGAAAAGGCCCGCAAGATCGGCATCGGCCTTGCCCTCGTCATGCGGCTCGGCCTGCTCGGCACCGTCGCCTGGATCGTCAAGCTGACGACGCCGGTCTTCACCCTGTTCGACCACGGATTTTCCTGGAAGGACATGATCCTGATCGCCGGCGGCCTGTTCCTGGTGTGGAAGGCGACCAAAGAGATCCATCATACCGTCGACCCCGTCGACAAGGACGAGGACTTCATCGCCTCTTCGGTCACGACAACCATGGGCGCGGCCATCGGCCAGATCCTTCTGCTCGACCTGGTCTTCTCTGTCGACAGCATCATCACCGCCGTCGGCATGACCGAGCATGTGGTCATCATGGTGATCGCGGTGGTCTTCGCCGTGACCGTCATGCTGCTTGCCGCCAACCCGCTCGGCCGCTTCATCGAGAAGAACCCGACCGTCATCATGCTGGCACTCGGCTTCCTGCTGATGATCGGCATGACCCTGATTGCCGATGGCATGGGCTTCCATGTGCCCAAGGGTTATCTCTATGCCGCCATGGCCTTCTCCGCCCTGGTTGAGGGCCTGAATATGATGGCACGACGCAAGAAGAGCCGCGACAAGGCCGCACTGGCCGCCCGCAAAAAGCTGCACTGAAATATCACGCCGGAGAGGAAGACCAACCTCTCCGGCTTACTCTTGCGCAGAGCGCCAGCGCCTCCCACATCAGCCTCATTCGTTCCGGCCTGACCTTGGAGCCGCCCGTGATCTTCGATGCCGCACTCGCTTCGCTCAACAACCTGTTTGCGCCGGAAACCCGCGCCGTGTTCTGGAAGGTGCTTGGCTTGACGATCGCCGCGCTCGCCGGGCTTTGGCTGGCGCTGCGCGAGACCTTCATTCTCTATCTCTGGCCCTGGTTTGCGAGCTTTTTTCCCGAAATGCCGGAATGGACAGGCTGGCTGACACTGCTCTTCGGCATCGCCGCCAGCATCGGTTTGGCCTTTGCGCTTGCCTTGCTGCTGGCGCCGATCACCGCCATCATCGCCGGCCTGTTTCTCGACGATGTTGCCGAGGTCGTGGAAAAGCGCGATTATCCCGCCGACAAGCCCGGTGTGGCCATGCCGATGGGCGATGCCATCCTGCAATCCCTGCAGTTCTTCGGCATCGTCATCCTCGGCAATGCTATTGCATTGCTGATGCTGTTTATTCCCGGCGTCAACATGGTCGCCTTCTTCCTGGTGAACGGCTATCTGCTCGGTCGGGAATTCTTCGAATTTGCAGCGCTGAGGCTGCGCCCAAAGGCCGAGGCGCTGGCTTTTCGTGCCAAGCATTCCGGCACGATCTTTCTCGCCGGCCTGGTCATCGCGGTCTTCCTGGCCATCCCGGTGCTCAACCTGCTGACGCCACTGTTTGCAGCCGGCCTGATGGTGCATCTGCACAAGAAGCTGACGCTGCGCGACCCCTCATTCGCCAGTAACCTCATTCGCCAATAATCTGAGCCGGTAGCTCGACCAGCGGCGCCGGGATATCGCAGGTCTTTTCCGGCGATTTGCAGATATCCGCGATGACGCAGCGCTCGCATTCCGGCTTGCGAGCCTTGCAACAGTAACGCCCGTGCAGGATCAGCCAATGATGGGCGTGGAACAGATACGGCTCTGGAATGATCCGCATCAGCTTGTCCTCCACCTCGTCAGGCGTTTTGCCCGGCGCAAGGCGGATGCGGTTGCCGATCCTAAAGACATGCGTATCGACAGCCATGGTCGGAACACCGAAGGCCATGGACATCACCACATTGGCGGTCTTGCGGCCCACGCCCGGCAGCGTGACCAGCTCTTCGCGGGTGCGTGGCACTTCGCCACCGAAATTCTCGATCAGTATGCGGCTCAGCGCAATGACATTCTTGGCCTTGTTGCGATAGAGCCCGATGGTCTTGATATAGTCGCGAACCCGGTCTTCACCGAGATCGAGCATTTTCTGCGGCGTATCGGCCACGGCAAAAAGCGCCCGCGTCGCCTTGTTGACGCCGGCATCGGTGGCCTGGGCCGAGAGCGCAACGGCGACGACCAGCGTGAACGGATTGACATGCTCAAGCTCGCCCTTCGGCTCCGGGCGCTGCACAGAGAAGCGCCGGAAAATCTCCGTCAGTTCCGCCTTGGAATAGGCGCTACGGGTGGCAGGCTTTTTTGCCGCAGCCACATTTGACTTTTTCGCGCTTTGGGTGCTGGATTTCATCTTGATGACTATCAAATTAGAGTTTGTCAGGCAAATTAGAGTTTGTCAGGCAAATTAGAGTTTGTCAGGAAATGTGGAGCCCGGTTTTCCCGAACAGACAAACGACAACAAACGAGGTGTGTGGGGAGCCGCGCCATGGATGAGAGTGCCGAACAGCCGATTTTTGCAGCCGAACTGGTACCCTATCGCTCGCTCGGGCGAAAGGGTTTCCGCATCATGCTTGGCCTCTCCGGCCTGATCTGCCTGCTCTATGGCGGCTTTTTCATCATCACAGGCGCCTGGCCGATCGGCTTCTTCTTCGGGCTGGATTTCCTGCTGCTCTATGGCGCCTTCCGGCTGAACTACCGCGCCGCCAAGGCCCGCGAAGAGGTAATGGTGTCGCGCACCAGCGTGTCGGTGCGCAAGTTCACGCCATCTGGCGCCATGACGGAATTTCTCTGGAACCCGTTCTGGGCACGTTTCTTCGTGCGCCGCCACGACGAATTCGGCATTCTCTCCATGACCGTCCACGGCCAGGGCCGCTCCACCGACATTGGCACCTTCCTCAACCCCGACGACCGCGAAAGTTTCGCCAAGGCTTTTCGCGGGGCTCTCGCGACGGCGACGCAGAGGATATAGTGCCTGGGAACTCCCCTCATCCGGCTGCCGCCACCTTCTCCCCACAAGGGGGAGAAGGACGTATGCCGCTCACCTCCCTCCGATAATGAACGTCGCGAAGCTGCGGCGTTAGTGGCTGCCCCTCGCCCCCCATTCTCCTCAACAAGAAAGTGGGGAGAGGGATGCCGAGCGCAGCGGAGGCAGGGTGAGGGGTTCTCTGACTCAACCCGCAAGAATCGGGTGGCAGCCCCAAGAAGAACATGCTTTCTGAAGGCACAGGAGAGATTTGCCATGTCCTTAGCCTCAAGTCTGCAAAACCCGACCACCGACATCACCCCCGAAGGCGACGATTACGAGACCGTACGCCGGGTGATCGAAATGCTGACGCTCGATTATCGCGAGCAGCCAGCGCTGGAAACCATTGCTGTCAGGCTCGGCCAGTCACCGACACAATTGCAAAAGACCTTTACCCGCTGGGCCGGGCTATCGCCAAAGGCCTTCCTGCAGGCGGTGACGCTTGACCATGCCAAGCGCCTGCTGGGAAACGAGGGCCTGCCGCTGCTGGAGACCGCGCTGGAGCTTGGCCTGTCGGGACCGGGGCGGCTGCATGACCTGTTCGTCAGCCATGAGGCGATGTCGCCGGGCGAATGGAAGGCGAAAGGCGCCGGCCTCACCATCCGCCATGCCTTCCACCCCTCCCCCTTCGGCCAGGCACTTGTGATGATCACCGATCGCGGCCTTGCTGGCCTCGGCTTCTGCGACCCCGGCGAAGAACCCGCCTGCTACGCCGACATGGCCGGCCGCTGGCCCCTCGCCCATTTCGTCGAAGACCGCGCCACAACCGAGATCTATGTGAAGCGGATTTTCGACCCCAATGCCTGGCAAGCAGAACAACCACTGCGCGTCGTGCTGATCGGCTCCGATTTCCAGGTGAGGGTCTGGCAGAGCCTGCTGCAAATCCCGCTCGGCCGCGCCGTCACCTATTCCGACATCGCGCAAAACATCGGCCAACCCACCGCCAGCCGCGCCGTCGGCGCCGCCGTGGGCCGCAACCCGATCTCATTCGTGGTGCCGTGCCATCGGGCGCTGGGCAAAAGCGGGGCGCTGACGGGGTATCACTGGGGGCTGACGCGGAAGCGGGCGATGCTTGGGTGGGAGGCTGGGTGCGTGGGGTGATTGACATACCGGTATGATGGAGGTCTGCTTTGTGGCCAAAGCGGATGACGTTCTTGCAGCGATACCGAAACTACTAATATCCAGACAGATTGACGAACGTGGATGGAGCTTACGAGTGAGTTTTTTAAAGCAGCGTTTTTCCAAGATTATATACATTATTATATTTGCCGTCGGAATCTTTAGTGCATATTTTTACTATCTCGTTGCCACCGACTACCGCAAGAATCCGGCCAGGGTCGCCTTCATCTTGAACATCTCGGAACTGCCACGGTCGGTCCGAGATATCGAATGTTCAGCAGGTGCAATCACTGACTTGATAGTCACCTGTGCATTCAGAGTTCACTCCGACGATTTTCAGCCCCTACTCAGCGGATGGCGCTTCAAGAGTGACGAGGTTTCCGGTGACGGAAGAGATTATGGGACAGACGCGAAAGTAGGCCCATCGTTCGATGCGGCGTTGCAGTATTCCGTCTATCCTGAAAGTTTCAAAAGGGGTGGCCGCGTCGATCTTGTGACAAACAGAGACCAGACTATGGTCGTGGCGAACCGATACGAGGAATAAATTCTGCTATGACCGCTATGGCCTTTTGCCGAAATAATTTCCGCATTCGGCCAGAGGTCACCATATGGTGCTTATGCTGGCTCAGATAGCCGCGATGGATAATTATATGAAGTCGTACATGTTGCTTTACTTGGTTACTGCGTTCGTCGCGCAATTCACATCGACAGCGAGTGCTGGAACTGCTGAGCCTCACATTCAACGTATTCAGGCAGCGATTGTGCTTAAGCAAGTCGTGGAGCCCATAATCGGTGAAGCGCAATGCAGGGCTGATAGCAAGTGCGTGATTATTTCCGACACTAATACTGGCGTTAAGGCCACTGTGGAACGCCGTGGCGAGGGTCCATATGGAGGTTCACGATTAACCGTCGATTGCCCTGGGGATTGTTCATTCGCGTCAGGGAAAATAACCACCTCTTTTTACAGCGAAAGAGAGTTTGATCTCTTTCGTGGCGCGGACAATCATATTGAGATACTTCCGGTTCTGAGGCCTAGAACCAAGCTTGGAAAGATAGTCCTAATCATCGAATAGGGGACACATTATCCGCTTGTGACGTAAACCGTCCGTGCCCTCAACCAACCACCCCAACAACGCCCGCGCCGCCGCCTCGTCCGTAATCAATGTATGACACCCGATCCGCTTGATCGTCGCCGACGATCGCAAGCGCTCGTTGATCAGGTGATCAACGGATTGGCCGTTAGCGCCTACCGGTCCCTCGCCCCCTAACAGGTCAAAGACGAATTGCCGTCTCCTCTTTTGCGGTTCTGATAATCATCATCGTAAAAAAGCGGGCGACATTCGTCTCATCAGCGAACAGCCTATCGCAAAGCCCCTCGAACTCCTCCATGTCACGCAGACGCAGCATGAGAACGACATCCGTTGCCCCTGTTACGGCATAGGCATGAGAAACTGCCTCTTCGGCGGCGGCCGCTTTGAGAAAGCGCCGCATATGTGGCTCTCCGTGCAGTTTTAGCTCCACGCTCACCAGCGCCTTGATTCCGCGTCCCGCCTTTGCCGGGTTCAAGACAGCGACAATTCTGTCGATGATCCCCGACTTCGTCAGCCGTTGAATGCGACGCAGGCAACTGGATGGGGACAATCCGACCTCATCCGCCAGAGCCACATTCGTGCGCGATGCATCCTGCTGCAAAAGGTTCAAAAGCTTTGTGTCGATCCGGTCCATCACCACAGCTTACCGGGCGAGGAGGCATTTGCAATAAAATTGCAAAGACACGCAATCTATGACCGCAAATTCGAAACGGATCAGGCTAGCAAAGTTGGTAGCCAAACAGGAACCTCCGATGGTGCTTTCAAAGCCTTTCATTCAAAACACGATGGACACCCTTCGGATCTACTGGGTCCTGATCCGCATTACAGTTCCGATCGCGATTGTTACGGAAGTTCTTTCCAGACTGGGGATCATTAAAGCGGTAGCGCCGGCCTTCGCGCCTATTATGAACGTGTTCGGGCTCCCACCGGAGTTGGGTCTGGCATGGCTCACCGGCATGCTTGTCGGTATATGGGGTGCCGTTCCCCTTATCTTCACCCTCGCTCCCGCATCAACTCTCAGCATCGCGGATGTAACCGTCTTTTCCGCTCTCATTCTTTTTGCGCACGGTTTGCCGCTTGAGCAGAAAATCATCCAGAAGGCGGGTCCGGGCATGACCGTGACAACGCTGCTGCGGATTATCGGCGCTTTGGTTTACGCATTCATCCTGCATCAGGTCTTGTCTGCCACCGGCTGGCTATCCGCTCCGGTCCATCCAGCGTGGCTGCCCGCAAGCAATAGCGCCACTTGGCCCGATTACTTTTGGGACCTTGGGCAGACGATGGTTTCGATGCTCGTCATTCTCTTCCTGCTGTCCTGGGGGCTTGAGCTTCTGAAGCTGGCAGGAGTGCTCAAGTTGCTAATGGCAGCCCTGTCGCCGCTCCTGCGCCTGGCCGGCATTCGTGGCGAGGCCGAACATCTGACCGCCGTAGGCCTTTTCCTTGGAATTTCCTACGGTGCTGGACTGCTCATTCGTGAAGCACAATCGAACCGAATAGAACCGCGACAGATCTTTCTTTCATGTGCCTTCATGGGCTTCGCCCACAGCATCATAGAAGACACGCTACTGATGATTTCGATTGGCGCTGACGTGCATGGCGTTGTTACCGGTCGGCTTGTCTTTGCGGTCGCCGCAACGGCAGTGGTTGGCATGGTGCTGCGCTCACTTTCTGATAAGGCGTTCTTTCAGCGATTGTTTCGACTGAACATCGTGAAAGCAGAGGCATGAACCAGGGCGTGACGACTTAGAACCGGCAGTCATCTTTTTGGCCTCAACCAACCAATCCCAACAACGCCCGCGCCGCAGCCTCGTCCGTAATCAACGTATGACACCCAATCCGCTTGATCGTCGCCGAGATTGCCGGCGCGCGATGCGCCCCACCTGACGCAATGACGATGTGTTTGGCTTTCTTCAGCGTATCGAGATCGATTGACATCACCCGTTCATTGATAGGGTGATCGACGGAGCGGCCGTTCTTGTCGAGGAAGTTGAACATGGTGTCGCAGACGCAGCCGGCTTCGATTAGCTCGTTCAGCGTGGCGCGGCTGATGAAGCCTTCCGAAAGCGAGGTGGATTGCGGGCGGATGTCGCCGCAGGAGACGACGGCGAGGTCTAGGTTTTCGGCGAGATCGTAGAGGGTTTTCAGCCCGCATTCCTCGATCAGTGCCCGCTTGGTGGCGATGCTGTCGACCAGCAGCGGTGCCAGGAACATGTAGCATTCGGCGCCCAATTGGCTGGCCAGCCGCCAGGTGTAGTCGATGGGGTTGGTCTGATGGACGGCGACGATGCCGCCGAGCAGCGAGACGACCTTGCAGTTTTCCCGGCGCGGCGGACGAAAGCCGGCGAGCGAGGCAGTCATGGTGCGGCCCCAGCCGACGCCGATCGTGGCATTGTCGGTGACGACTTCGGTGAGGAACTGGCCGAGCGCCAGGCCGACGCTGCGGGCAATGGCCTCGGCATCCTGGCCGCTGGATGAGGGCACGACCACGGCTTCGTCGAGCCCGAAGGCCTTTTCCAGCTTCACCGCCAGCTCGACGCAATCGTCGATGCCCTCGGCAATCCAGATCTGCACTTCCGACCGTTTCAAGGCTTCATCAAGCAGCCGGATCACCGTCGAGCGGCTGATGCCCAGCCTCTCGGCTACGTCTTTCTGGGTCAGACCCTGATTGTAATAGAGCCAGGCCGCCCGTAGCCTCAGCGAGGCGGCCTCCGAATAACTGCTCTGGGTCTCCCGGCGAAGCTTTGCCACGGCGCGCATTTCCCCCATTTCCTACAGCGCTGGGCGCCATAAATGGCGCACAAAGCTTCCCTGTAGCACTTTAAATCCAATGCATGAATTATCGCAAGCCATGCAACATATGTCAAATCAAACGGACAAATGTCTTGACTTCGGCGCCATCGCTGACGATATTCAGGAGGAAGGGAGGCGTGGCTGCAACACGGGTTTTTGACAGGAAAAACCGGAACGCAAGCGCCCGTCCCACGTTATTACATTCAACCGTATGACCTGAAGGAATTGACGGATGACCTCCAAACTCGAACAGCTTCGCGCCATGACGACGGTTGTTGCCGATACCGGCGACATCGAAGCTGTGGCCCGCCTGAAGCCGGTGGATTGCACCACCAACCCGACCATCGTCCTGAAAGCGCTCGGCACTGAAATGTTTGCCGATGCCTTTGAAGAAGCCATTAAATGGGGCAAAGCAAAGGGCGGCGCGTCCGACGCCGTGACCGCAGCCGTTGCCGACCGTCTGGCGATTTCCGTTGGTGCGGCGCTGGCCAAGATCGTGCCCGGCCGCGTCTCGACCGAAGTCGACGCCGACCTCTCCTTCGATACCCAGGCCTCGCTCGACAAGGCGCGCGCGATCATTGCTCAGTACAAGGAACGCGGCATCGAGAAGGACCGCATCCTGATCAAGCTCGCCTCCACCTGGGAAGGTATCCGCGCTGCCGAAGTGTTGCAGAAGGAAGGCATCGACTGCAACCTGACCCTGCTGTTTTCCAAGGCCCAGGCCATTGCCTGCGCCGAAGCAAAGGTGTTCCTGATCTCGCCCTTCGTCGGCCGTATCCTTGACTGGTACAAGAAATCGACGGGCGAAAACTATACGTCGGAAACCGATCCGGGTGTGGTTTCGGTGCGCCAGATCTACAATTACTACAAGGCGAACGGCATCGAGACCATCGTCATGGGCGCCTCCTTCCGCAATGCGGGCGAAATAGAAGCGCTGGCCGGTTGCGATCGCCTGACGATCAGCCCTGCCCTGCTCGACGAGTTGGACCAGGCCACCGGCACTCTGCCGCGCATACTCTCGCCCGAAAAGTCGACGCCGGACCCGCTGGTGTCGCTGGACGAAAAGTCCTTCCGCTGGGCGATGAACGAAGACGCCATGGCCACGGAAAAGCTGTCGGAAGGCATCCGCGCCTTCGCCAAGGACCTTGGCACGCTGCGCGGCATGGTCGCCAAGAAGCTGTCGGCCTGATCGGTTTTAGATCCAGATGAAAAGATGGCGCAGACTTCGGTCTGCGCCTTTTTTATACCCGCGAGTTTTATACCCGCGAGAGAGGGCTATTCGCCGCTATTGCCGCCTTGCGAAAAGGGATTGCCATAGCCGCCGCCATTGCCCCAACCCCCTCCTTGGTTGCCACCACCATAACCGCCTTGACCCTTGCCGCCATGTCCCTGTCCGCCTCTGCCTTTCCCGCCAGGACCGACAGGTATTTCGATGACAGGATCAACCGGCACGCCGCCGATCGTGCCCGGCGGATCGCCGCCGGTTTTCACCACGTAGCGGCCATCGACCCAGCCGCTGATACGGGGCCGATCGACGGTTGCGATCCGGCACCAGTAGCCGCCCTGGCTTTCCATGCAGTTCTGCATGTCGACGGGTGTGCCCTCCTGGAGCGCGTGGATGATGCGAAAGCGCGGTCCCGCGCCGGACAGAATCGGCAATTGTTGGCCGGGCTTCAACCCGGTTACGTGCCAGAGATAAGGATCGGGGAAATCAGGCGTGCCTTGCGCAGAACCGTCCAGGCTAGGCGCCGTGATAACAGTCTGCCCAAAGGCCGCCGAGGCAAGCATCAGGCCGATGGCGGCGGCGGCAACGACACGAAAACCGTGCGCGGCCTGACGCTCCGAGTGCGCTGGCTGAGAGTTGGCTGCATACCGCATGGAAGTCTCCTGTTGCTGGCCCCAGAGGTCAGGATCGAAAAGTGGAACCCGGTTTTCGGACATATCCGATGCGTAAACAAAACCTGGAGCATCGGGCAGAATCCGTTTCCTCGGTCCGCTGCTCTAAGATTCGGCGGATGGTAAACCCGCTGGCTGGACTGGTGCTGGACCGCAGTCACTATTTCGCGCGGTTTATAGCGCTTATCCGTTAAAGTCCGGTGGATGGCCGACAGTCGCCATGATGAAGCCTGCCCAGGGATATGTTTATCGCCGATTTGCCGCATAAAATCGGTTCGGGCGTTGTTTTCGCCGGTCGTTGGTGACAAAGTGCTTTAATAGCACCTGCGCTATTCCCCTTGTTTCAATCGGCCTCCCCTTTCGGACAGCCCCTCCCCGTTTGTTGATGTGATGAAACCGACTTCGCTTGGCTATGTCTACGCCTTTGCCGCCTACACCGTGTTTTCCATGCAGGATGGCATTTCCAAGCATCTGGGCGACAGCTATTCGCCAATCGTCGTGGCCACCGTACGCTACTGGGCCTTTGCCGCATTTGCGCTGGTACTGGCCGCGCGTAGCCGCCAGGGTCTCGCTGTGGCTGTCGTCACCCGCCATCCGATTTTGCAGATCCTGCGCGGCCTGCTGTTGGGCGGACAGATCGTCGTGTCGATCCTCGCTTTCCGCTATGTTGGTCTTGCCCATTCGCAGGCGGTGTTTGCAGCTGGCCCGATTTTCGTCGCGCTGCTATCCGTGCCGCTTCTGGGCGAACAGGTCGGCTGGCGTCGCTGGACCGCGATAATCGTCGGATTGTTCGGGGTGCTGCTTATTTTGTCGCCGCAATCAGACGGTTTCAGCGTGCTCGTCGTGCTGCCGCTGGCTTGCGCCTTGTTCGGCGCCATCTATGGCATTCTCACCCGGCTGGTAAGCCGCGAGGACCCGCCCGTCACCAGCTTTTTCTATATGTGCATGGTCGGCTTCGTTGGCGCCAATTGCCTGGCGCCGTTCTTCTTCTCTCCTATTGCCCGCCAGGACTGGTTCTGGATGATAGCGCTATGCTGCACCGGCATCGTCGGACACCTGTCGCTGATAAAGGCCTATGAATATCTGAATGCCGTGGTGCTGCAGCCAATTGCCTATTTCCAATTGGTGCTCGCATCCTTCATCGCCGTCAGTGTTTTCGGCGAGAGCCTGACGCGCAACATGGTGCTGGGCTCAGTCATCGTTGTCGGCGCCGGCCTCTTTACGGTGTGGCGCGAGCAGGTCGTGGCCAGGCGCAAAGCGCAAACGTCTCAATCTAGCGCAGAACTTACCCCTTGATTGAACCTCATGCGGGAAAAGCTTTTGTCTTCATTAACCGCGTCGGGCGATTGGTCGCGCTCAACCTCCACAGGACATGCTCAATTAAAACTTCCGCAACAAGACACTCCTAAAACAAAAGGGGTTTATATTGCCAGGTCGCTTTGGGAGCGGTCGCGGCCTTTGTCATGGAGTGCGAGTTGTCGTGAAGGGGCTATCGGGGAAATTCCGGCCATCGCGCAAACTGCTGCTGATTGTCGGCGGCATCGCTGTCCTGTGCGGCGCGACGGGGTCTGCCGCGGTCTATATCGGCCGTGAGACGCTTCTGGGCCCCTCCTATGCCGAAACGAACGGCCTGACCTGTACCGAGCTGCAATCCGCCACAATCAAGCGCAAAGACCGGCTCTGGATCCGCAAATATGTCACGACAGATGCTACCGACGGCCTGACAAGGGTCAAAACGGCACTGCGCGTAGCTCGTGCCGTGGCCGAAACGGAAACCGAAAAGCCTGATCTTATTCAGGTTGTCGTCCTCGACAAAAAAGGCCCCAAGGACCGGTCGGACGTGCGCGGCCGCGCCATCGGGGCCGACGTAATCTACGTGACCCACCCCGCCCATCTGGCCGACGCTACAAACATCCAGAGCCTCACGGCGCGCTATGTCGACAAGCCGGCCAACGCGTCCGGTGAATTCTACGGTGAGCGGGTCGAAATGTCGCTCGACGACGCCAATGCCCTGATGGCCAAGCTGACCGACAAGGCGCCCTGCGAAAAGCCTGTGGTGGCCTTGCCTGAAGGCGAAGGTAAAAAAGAGGGCGAAGGCAAGAAGGAAGGCGGCAAGAAAGGCGCGCACGGCAAGGAAGACGCCAAGGAAGGCGGCGCCCATGGCGAAGCTGCCAAGGAAGGCGAAGGCAGCGCCCATGGCGAAGCCGGCAAGGGTGGCGAAGCCGCCCCCGCTGAGGACGAGCATGGCGGCGAGGCCGCTGCCTCCTTGGAAAAGCCCGGCCTACTCGCCTCCCTGAAGGGCATGGTGTTCGGCACAGAGGAAAAGCCGGCAACCGATAGTCATTCGTCGGACGCCAAAGACGAAGCCGCACACCCCGCCGCTGGTGCAGAAAACCATGGCGACGACAGCGCTCAAAAACCGGCAGCAGCCGAATCCGATGCCAAAGCCGAAGCGGCACATGCACCGGCAGCAGCTCATGAACCGACAAAGGCACCGTCTGAAGAACCGGCGCAGGCCGAGGTCCATGGCGCAACCCCAGCGGCACCGCCCGTAGCCGCGGCCCCGCACGCCGCAGCCGCCGCGCCACAGGCACCCGCTGCTCCGGCACCCGCAAGCCCGGCTGCAACCACCGAGGCTAAACCGCAGGCAGAAGAGAGCAAGGGTTGGCTGACCTCGATCAAGTCCATGGTCATGGGTGCTGAAAAGCCGAAGCCTGAGGAGCCGGCACAGGCGAGCGCCGATGGTGCCAAGCCGCTGGTGGTCGAGCAAAAAAGCGAACCGGGCGCCCAGCCCTCGGTTCTGCCGCGCGGTATTTCGCTGCGGTAAGTTTTGAGAACAAGCCGTCTATGAAAAGCAATGCAAAAGGCCCGCTGCAAACATCTTGCAGCGGGCCTTTTTCAATTTCACCGGCGTGAGACTTTTCGGTATCAATCCGCCTTGGCGCGACGGGCCGGGAACAGAATGATGTCGCGGATCGACGGCGCATTGGTCAAAAGCATGATCACACGGTCGACGCCGATACCGAGACCGCCTGCGGGCGGCATGCCCTGATCCATGGCGTCGAGGAATTCATCGTCGAGTTGCTTGTCCTTTTCGCCACGGGCATGGGCCTGTTCGAGCTGCTCGACCATGCGCTTGCGCTGCTCTTCCGGGTCATTGAGTTCCGAAAAGGCATTGCCGATTTCCCAGGCGTTACAATAGGTCTCGAACCGTTCGACCAGGCGCGGTTCGCCCGGCACTTCCTTGGCGAAGGGCGAGATATCCTTCGGGAAATGCGTCACATGGCTCGGTTGGATCAGCGTGCCCTCGACCTTTTCTTCAAAGATGAAAGACAGACACTCGCCCCAGGTCCAATCCTTCTCCACTTCAAAGCCGGCGGCCTTGGCCGCAGCGCGGGCCTCTTCGTCGGTCTTGAGGCTCAGGAAATCGATGCCGGTGGCTTCCTTGACGGCGTCGGGCATCGGCACGCGCTTGAACGGGCCCTTGAAGGAGATTTCCTTGTCGCCGAAGGCAAATTCGGTCGAGCCGTGCACGGCCAGCGCCAGTTCGGCAAACAGCCGCTCGACGAGATCCATGATGTCCTCGTAATCGGCATAGGCCCAGTAGCATTCCATCATGGTGAATTCGGGATTGTGCCTTGTCGACACGCCCTCATTGCGGAAATTGCGGTTGATCTCGAAGATCTTGTCCGAGAGGCCCGAAACCAGCGTCCGCTTCAGGAACAGTTCCGGCGCGATGCGCAGATACATGTCCTGCTTCAGCGTGTTGTGGTGCGTCTTGAACGGGTCGGCCGAAGCGCCGCCATAAATCGACTGCAGCATCGGCGTCTCGACTTCCATGAAGCCGTCGGACTCCATGAAGCGGCGGATGCCGGAGACGATCTTCGAGCGCTGCTGGAAGCGCAGCTTGCTCTCCTCATTCGTCAGGATATCCAGATGGCGCTTGCGATAGCGAACCTCGATGTCGGTCACGCCGTGATATTTCTCCGGCATGGGCAGCAGCGTCTTGGTCAGCATGGTGATCTCTTGGGCATTGATCGTCAGCTCACCGCGCTTGGTGCGCCGCACCTGGCCCGTCACGCCGACGATATCGCCGAGATCGATCATCGGCAGCATGGCCCGCGCCTCTTCCGGCGTCGTGTCCTTGTGGCTGAAGATCTGGATCTTGCCGGAGGCATCGCGCAGGTCCATGAACATGCCGGAATTGCGCGAGGAATAGATGCGGCCTGCAACTGTGACCGTATCGCCCGATTCCGTATCCGGCGCCAGTTCCGCATATTTCTCGGCCAGCTCGGCGGTCGTGGCCGTGCGGTGGAAATGCGCGGGATAGACATCGCCGATCTGCTCGCGCAGCAGCGCGAGCTTCTGGCGGCGCACTTCGGTCGCGTCGGAGGAAAGGGCAGTTTCGGTCTTTTGTTCGCTCATCTGTCTTAAGTCCTGTACCCGAAGTTATTGCGCGCCGGCCATTGATGTCAGCACCTGGATCGCCACTTTCAGCCGCTGGCGCACGACGGAGCGGCCAAGCAGCGCCATGCTGTCAAACAGCGGCAGCGAGCGCTGGCTGCCGGAGACAGCAACGAACAGCGGCGGGGTGACGACGCGCAGCTTCCTGCCCAACCGGTCGGCAATCGCCCGCAGTTCTTCCTCGATGGTCGCAACATTCCATTCGAGGATCTTTTCGAGATCCGCCTGGACGGTCGTAACGATTTCGAGCGTTTCCGCCGGGCTGGTCTTCAAGCCGCCAAACGAGGCTGGCGTCAGGCCGACATCGTTGGCCAAGAGGAAACCGGCCAGCGGCGGCAATTCGCCAAGCTTGGTGATGCGGCTCTGGGCGAGCTTCAGGCCTTCCGTCAGCCGGTCGTTTTCCGAGGCCCAGGTCAGCACCCGGCCGAGAAATTCGTCCGGCGTCAGCTTTTCGCGCAGCCAGCGGCCATTCAGCCAGTCGAGCTTCTGGATGTCGAAGATCGCGCCGGCCTTGGACAGGTTTTCCGGATCGAACTTTTCCGTCAGTTCGTCCATGGTCAGCAGTTCCTCGCCTTCGGCGATCTGCATGAAGAACAAGCCAAGGAAATTCATCAGCGCTTCCGGCAGATAGCCCAGCGCCGAATAATAGGAAATCGAGGTCGGGTTCTTGCGCTTCGACAGCTTCGACTTGTCGGCATTGCGCATCAGGCTGAGATGCATGAAGACCGGCGGCTCGACGCCAAGATATTTGTAGATCAGGATGTGCTTCGGCACCGAGGCCAGCCATTCCTCGCCGCGCGCCACATGAGTGATCTTCATCAGATGGTCGTCGACCACATTGGCCATGTGATAGGTCGGCATGCCATCGGCCTTGAGCAGAACCTGCATATCGACGCTTTCCCACGGGATCGACACGTCGCCGTAGACGCCGTCGTGGAAATCGCAGGAGCCTTCGGTCGGCACTTTCAGGCGCACGACATGCGGCTCGCCAGCTGCAACGCGGGTTTCGACTTCCTCTGCCTTCAGATGCAGGCAAAGACCGTCATAGCCTGGCGGCTTGCCGGCTGCGCGCTGCGCCTCGCGCATCTGCTCCAGCCGGGCTGGCGAGCAGAAACAACGGAAGGCATTGCCTTCGGCAACCATCTTCTCAACGAAGGGCCGATAGGTTTCCTTGCGCTCGGACTGACGATAGGGGCCGTAGGGGCCGCCGACATCGGGACCTTCCGACCAGGTCAGGCCAGTCCATTTCAGTGCGTCCAGCACTTTCTGTTCGAATTCGGCTGTCGAGCGGGTCGCATCCGTATCTTCGATACGCAGGATGAACTCGCCACCATGCTTCTTGGCGAACAGATAGTTGAACAGCGCGATATAGGCGGTGCCGACATGCGGCTCACCGGTGGGAGAAGGAGCGATGCGGACGCGGACGCCGGAAGAGGTCATGATTTTGCTCGTGGTCACGAAGGGCGAGGATCGGGGGCGCCGAGCGCTCGCATTACGGTTGATTTGGAGATGTCGAAAAGCCCGGCTGATGCGGCTCTTTCGGCAATTCCTCTAGCTGGCCTTAGGCCATATCTGAGGCCAAGCGTCAAGGAAAACCCAAAATACCGATCCGCTATGGCGCGCGCATAAAATGTAGGACTTGGAGCAGGCTCAAACAAAACAGAAAAAATATCATGAATTGTGGAACCAATCCCGGCTCCGCTCGTTAGAGGTGTGGAATGAAGGTTACGCCTCCTGAAATGGCGGAGATAGGAAGCGCTGGGGTCCAGTTTTCTATCCCCACCCTGAAAGAGGAAGATGGGTCCGCCAACTCATCAGACCCTTGTTCTGTCTAAAGTCCCTCCGCCCGAAAGCCTGCGTTCCGCCGACGCAGGCTTTCGACGTTTCAGGACCCTGCTTTAAAAACCGTATTCTACACTCTGCCGCTGCTCACTTCAGCGGCCAGACCAGGATCAGCGCAGGAATGGTCACGCAGATGATCATAAGCGACAGCGGCAGGCCAAGACGCGGATAATCGCTGAACTTGTAGCCGCCCGGCCCCATGACAAGCGTGTTGCACTGGTGGCCGATCGGCGTCAGAAAATCGCAGCCCGCCCCGATTGCCACCGCCATCAGGAAGGCATCCGGCCGGTAGCCTAGATTATGGGCAAAGCTCGCGGCGATCGGCGCCATGACGAGAACGGTCGCGGCATTGTTGAGAAATGGCGTTACCGCCATCGCGGTAATCAGGATCACTGCCAGGGCGCCATAAGGCGGCAGGTCATGCGCGACCCGACCAAGCCAGCCCGCGATCACTTCCGTGCCGCCGGTGCTGCGCAAGGTGTCGCTGACAGGGATCAGCGCCGCCAGCATCACCAGGATCGGTCCATCCACTGATTGATAGAGGTCTTTCAACGGAATGACCTTGAAAACCACCATGGCCAGCGCTGCGGCAAAAAAGGCGATCGGAACAGGCGCGAGGCCAACCGCCGTAGAACCCATGGCGGCAATCAGGATCAGAACCGGGATCAGCGCACTGCGGGTGGTGCCGAGCAGAATCTCGCGCTCGGCAAGCGGCAGGCAGCCGAGTTCCTTGAGCACAGAGGGCAGCGCCTTGCGATGACCCTGCAGCACCAGCACGTCACCGGTGCGCAGGATCACTTCGGCCAGCCGCTCTTTTAGCCGGCGACCCTTGCGGCTAACGGCAAGCAGATTGATGCCATAGGTATTGAACAGCGAGATATCGCGGGCTGTCAGGCCCTGCAGCGCCGAACCCGGCCCGATCACCGCCTCGATTGCTGTAATTTCACCGCCCGCTTCAATCTCACCGCCTGATAGTTTCAGACCGGTCTGGCTGACCAGCCGGTCCAGCGCATCGGAGGGACCTTCGAGCAGAAGCGTGTCCTGCTCTTTAAGGATCATATCGGGAAAAGGCGAGATGCGGCTGTTACCCCGAAGGATAGCCGTGGCGATCACTTCCCCGCTTGCGGTCTTCAAGAGGTCCCGGAGCGGTTTGCCGGCCAGAGGCGAGGCTTCCGGCAGGCTAGCCTCGGTGGAGAAAGTGGAATTGCCGAGCGCTTCCTGCACCGTCGGGTTCTGGTTCTGGCGCTTGGGCACCAGCCAGTAGAACAGCATCAGGAAGACGACACCCGTCGCCGCCAGTATGGCGCCGACAGGGGTGAAATCGAACATGGTGAAAGGCGTGCCGGTCAGCTCGCCGCGCAGCTTGGAAACGACGATATTCGGCGAGGTGCCGATCTGGGTCATCAATCCACCGAGCAGCGCACCGAAGGCCATCGGCATCAGGAAGGTCGAAGGCGGCGTGCCTGATTTACGCGAAAACTGGAAGGCAACCGGCATCATGATCGCCAGCGCCCCGATATTTTTGATGAAGGCTGACAGCACCGTCACCGTCAGCACCAGCAACAGCATTTGCGCGCGGATCGAGGTGAGATTGGGAAAGAAACGCTTAATCGCGGCATCGACGAGACCGGAGCGCGCCACGCCGGCGCTGACCACAAGCGCGCTACCGACGATGATGACGATATCGTCGCTGAAGCCGGAAAATGCTTTGTCCGGTGGCACGAGGCCAAGCACGACGGCAACAAGCAGAGTCACACCTGCAACCACATCGTAGCGGACACGCTCCCACATGAAGGCAAGCATCATGAGGATAATGACGGCAAAAGCCATGATCTGTGGTGTGGTCATGCGTATCCGAACTGTCAGAGTCCGCCACACAATGTTCAAACCGTCGGATTGTTCCCTCTCCAGCGGCAATCAAAGGCCTGGAGCATTCAGTGTTTCACAGAGACAATGAATGCCCTAACCTTTTGTTTATGAAGGGTTTCGGGCTGGAAACCGTTTCGCTGTCTCACCTGGAAAAGCTCCGGATCATGCGACCTTTGCGATCAGCTTTTCCTCGAGCCGCGCCAGGATATCCTTGCACACAGCGTCATCCTTCGCGACGCCGTGCATGAGGATTTCACGAGCGGCAGCAATATCGGCGGGATCAGCGTAATAGGCGTGAAATTCGCCCAGCACCGCATAAGCCGCCATCTCGCCGGCCTCGACCGACAGTTCCAGCATCTCGCGCGCGCCCTCGAGGTCGACAGGACCGCCGATGCCCTTCATGCGGAAGCGGCCGAGATTGACCATGGCGATGGCATGGCCGTTTTCAGCAGCCATTTCGAACCACATCCGGGACTGGTTGAGATCGCCCTCTTCTTCGCCAGCGCCGGTCGCGGCAACGACGGCCATCTGGAACTGGGCGGCGACGTCGCCTTTCAGCGCCGCCTTTTCCAGCCACATCAGCGCTTCCGTGATATTGGCTGTTACGTCGATGCCGTGGCGATAGCGCCGCTCGAGATCGCGGCAGGCACGCCGGTCGCCCATGCGGCCAAGTGCGGTCAGCCAGCGAATACCGCGCGCGCGGTCACGCTCGGGATGCGCATCGTCGAGATAATATTTCGCCAGTTCCTCGATGGAGGAACGGTAGCCTTTGGCGGCAGCGGCGCTGAGCAGGCGCAACGCCTTTTCTTCATCCGCCTCAATACCAAGCCCGTTCAGATACTGCATGGCGAGGTAGTGACGGGCCGTGCTGTTGCCGGCTGCTGCCGCATATTTGAAGTAAGGCAGGGCGCGGGCGTAATCGACTTCGCCGAGATGGCCGCCGGCAAACAGCGTACCCATGCCGAGATGCGCGCGAATATTGCCCGCCGTCACCGCCGGCTCGTAGCACACCAGCGCCGTATGCGGATCGGCTTCGCCGCCGATACCTGATGCCAGCAGATAGCCTGCGAGCGCCGAGCCATCGACATTGCCGTTCTCATGGGCGCGCAAGGCATAGTCACGGGCCAGTTCCGGCTCGCAGACAAGCTGACTGACATCGCCATAAAGGCGCATCGCTGCCGGCGACGCAGGAATATCCGGATGCGGTGAAATCAGGAACAGCCGCGCGGCAAGCGACATCGCTCCGACATGGCCGGCATCCGCCGCATATTGTGCTAATCGCCGTGCCTCGGCGAGATCGGAAATCACCCCTCGCCCGCTCTCGTAGAGACGAGCAAGCTCGTAACACGCGCTGACATGGCCGCCGCGCGCGGCCTTTTTCAAGGCCGCCGCCGCAAGCGGCATGCGCCCGGCTGCAAGCTTCTTCATGCCGTGGCGATAGGCCTGGCGGATCGCAGCCCCCTTCAAGACAGGCGGCAGCACGGACAGGATATTTTTCATGGTTCGCGCATTCCCTCGCTGACGACAGGTACGACACGGTCGAACAGATAGGCAGCAACCGTCTGGTCCCCGACCACGACATCGGTCACCAGGGTCATGCCGGCAATCAGGTTGAAATCGACAGGATTGCTCTTCAAATGCGGGTCATCGATGGTGATCTTGGCAACATAGAAGCTGCGTTCGGAACCACCTGGGGCCGAAGCGCCATCGCTGCGCGAGACCTTCAAGCTGTCGGCGCTGACCGCCCGCACCGTGCCGCGCAAGCCGCCATAGCGGGCAAAGGGCCAGGCATCGAGCTTGATATCGACGGGCTGGCCGACCTTGATGAAGCCCTGGTCCTGGGTGGAAATTTCAGTTTCCACTTCAAGCCGCGATGCCTTCGGCACCAGCACGAACATTTTCTGGGCCGTCTGCGCTACAGAACCGATCGAGATATCGCCGATCTGCAGCACGGTCGCATCTTCGGGCGCCTTCAGCTCGATCAGGTCAGAGCGCTTGTCGGCCTTATTCAGTTCCTCGATGGCGGAGTTCAGCGCCACCTGCTGCTTGACCAGCTGGCCCATGGCATCTGAGCGCCACTGCTGCGCCTGATCTTCCATCTGCGATTTTACCGACTGGATATCGTGAGCGCCGCTTTCCAGCTTGCCTTCCAGTTCGCGGATCGTGCCGGTCACCTCAAGCACCCAGTCCCGCGCCTTCAGGCCATCGGCCTTGGATGCATATTTCTTCTCGACCAGCGCATTCTTCATCGCCTCGCTCTCTTGGCTGAGCGAAAGGCGCTGGCGATTGACGGTCAGTTCCTGCTGCAACTGCGCCTGCGTCGTCTCAAGCGAAGAAATCTTCGCCTTGTAGGTCGCCATGGAGGCTTCGTATTGCGACCGGCGCGCCTCGAAGAAGCGCCGTTGCAATTTGCCGAAACTGTCGCCGTCGCGCGGCTGGAAGTCACGCCCGTCGATTTCGGCCTTCAACCGATCGACTTCGGCCAAAAGGCTCGCCATCTGGCGGCTGGCCGAGGTCTGGTCGGCCTTGGAAAAGGTCGGATCCAGCGTTGCAAGCACTTGCCCCGCCTTCACGTCCTGCCCCTCGCGCACCTTGATTTCGCGCACGATCGAGGTTTCCAGCGGCTGCACCACGGTATTGGGCGCTTCGGATGCGATTCGGCCACGGGCGCTCACCACTCGCTCGATCGGCATGACGATCGACAACAGGATGGCGCTCGAAATCAGCGCGGCCACGGTCGCAATCGTCAGCCGTGCCGAGCGCGGCGGGGTCCGATGCAGGATGCTGGCGCTTTCCGACAGAAATTCCGCCGTCGTGCGAACCGCATAGCGATGCTCGTCAGGCGACAGCGTTAAGGTTTTCGTCATTATCTCTTCCCGTCGTCAGGTGGCGGTTCTGCTGGTTCCAGAGGTGGCGATAGTCGCCGGAGCGGCGCAGCAGGTCGTGATGGGTGCCGCTGTCCTTCAGCTGGCCGCGATCGAGCACCAGGATCTGGTCGCAATCAACGAGCGAGGACAGGCGGTGCGAAATCATCAGCACGGTGCGGCCTGACGCGATGCGCTTCAGATTGCGCAGGATGATCGCTTCGCTTTCAGGATCGAGCGCGCTTGTGGCCTCGTCGAAGATCAGGATCGGCGGATTGACGATCAGCGCGCGGGCAATCGCCAACCGCTGTTTCTGGCCGCCAGACAGGTTGCTGGCATGTTCCTCCAGCATCGTGTCATAGCCGCGCGGCAGCCGCTCGATGAATTCATCGGCGCCGGCCAATTGCGCGGCCTCGATCATTTCCTCGGGCGAAGCATCCGGCTTGGCGATCAGGATATTGTCGCGGATCGTGCCACGAAACAGGAAGCTTTCCTGCAGCACGACACCGATATTGGTGCGCAGATGGTAGAGGTCGACTTCCTTGAGCTCGACGCCGTCGAGACGGATCAGCCCGGAATAATTCTGGTGCAGGCCCTGCAAAAGCCGCGTCACGGTCGTCTTGCCCGAACCGCTGCGGCCCATCAGCCCGACGATAGACCCCGGCTTCACATGGAAATTGATGGCGTTGAGCGCCGGAACCGAGGTGCCGGAATAGGCAAAGCGCACATCCTCGAAGCCGATCCGGCCGGAGAATTCCGGGCGCACCCCATGCTCGCGCCGCACTTCCGGCTCCGCGTTGATGACCGAAGCGACCTGACGCAGCGCACCGCGCGCCTCTTCCATCTGCTGCATCATGCCGGCCATCTGCACCAGCGGCTGGGTGGCGCGCATGGCGATCATGGTGAAGGCGACGAGCGTGCCGGTCATGACCGTATGCTCGTTGACGATGACGAGATAGGCGCCGATCAGCAACGAACCGGCATAGATCAGCTTTTCCAGCGGAGCGAGCAACGTCTGCGGCTGGTTGGCGAGAAACAGGAGATTGGTCTGGTTGTTGACGGCCTCGGCGACCTTCTGGTCCCATTCGCGCCGCTTGCGGCCCTCCAGTGCCAGCGACTTGACCGTGCGGATGCCGTTGATCATCTCGATCAGCATCGCGGTGCGCCGATGCTCGCTGCCCATGACCTGGGCATAGGCCCGCCGGATCGGCTTCATATAGACATAGAGGATCAGGCCCATGACGCCGGCCAGGCCAAGCACCCAGAAGGTCAGGCCGGGGCTGAGCATGAACATGACGGGCACGAGCACGAACAGCGTCATCATATCCAGCACCGAGCCGAAAAGCTGGCCGGTGACGAAGGCACGCAGCCGGCGCGCTTCGCCAAGCCGATGGACGATGCCGCCAGTGGCGTTCTGCTCGAAGAATTCGATGGGTAGACGCGACAGCCGGTCGAAGATCATCAGATTGAGCCGGACGTCTATCTTGGCGGTGACGATGGCCGTGACGGTGCGGCGCATATAGCCGAGCATCATGTCGAACAGCAGCACGACCAGGATCGCAGCCGCCATCAGCGTCAGCGTCGACAGCCGGTGATGCACCATGACCTTGTCGATGACGACCATATAGAACAGTGAAGGCACGAGCGCGAGGACGGCGAGCGAAATTGCGGCAACGAACACGTCGCGCACCATCCGCTTGTCCTGCATCACTTGGGCGAGTAGCCAATGGAAACCGAATTCCTCGCGGGCGGTCTCCTCGACGACATCCCGCTTCATCAGGAGAACATGGCCGTTCCAGTTTTCCGTGAGGCGCAATTCATCGACCACCAGCCGCGCCGCCTTGGGATCGCCAGGGTCGCGAAACACCATGCGTGGGGTCTGGGGATCGTCGACAAAGTTTTCAAAGACCAGCAGCGAGCCATCGTTGAGTTCGACGAGCGCACCGACCGCACCTTCCAGCTGGCTGAGCAGCTTCCAGGTCATCCGGATCGGCTTGGCTTTTATGCCATGGCCCCGCAGGATTTCTGCAAGCTGGGCCAAGGAAAACGCGTCCTCGTCACCATAGTCGCGGCACAACTGCTCGACTGATAGGGAAAGTCCCAGTTTTTGCGCGGCAAGAGCCAATGCAGCAAGAGCGGATCTGACTCGGCTATCATCCGCCAGATCTCTGTCTTCTACATTCATCGACACACCTCATATCCAACGCCGAAGCACACATGGCGGGTTTCGCAAGGATCCGGCCGCATCCCACACGCGGTTGACGAACCCATTCCAGCCGACCGTAGAAGCCGAAGCTTTCGCCATGCTGGATTTCCATCGACACAGGTCGAATTGCATGGCCGCAAAACAGGCAGCGCGATGCGGCGGTTGATAACCGGTCGTCGGCCGTTCCGACCCCGGAAAAAGCGGGCTAAGTTCGACTATCAAAAGACCGAATCGCCCCGATCAGCGCATAGCCCGAGAAGATCCGCCATGACCCAGACGCCCCGCCGGCCCGTGATCATCCATTGGGGGATTTCCAGCTTCTTCGGCTGGGGCATCTACGGCCTCAATCTGGCGCTCAACTGGTCGGCCGATCCGCTGCTCGAACCGGTCACGTCCTTTCCGCTGCAATCCGACCAGATCGTCGTCGATCCGCTGCGCCAGCGTGCGCTGTCGGGCTTTTTCCGTGCCAGCGCCGATCTTTCCGGGCGCATCGCAGCCCAGAGCGAAAAATCCGTGACGGTCAACACGCCGCTTCTGGCCGGGCTCGGCAATGATTTTTCGATGTCGCCGGGGCCGAATGGCGTGGCGCTCTCGGGCACGCCTACGCTCGGCGTCGTGTTCTTCGAGCTGCCGCAACTGTCGGATACAGCCAAGGCGCGGGCGAAATCCCTGCCGCTGGTGATTGCCGGATCGACCTGGAACGAAGAGATCATGCGCGCTCATGGTCTCAACAATGTCACGACGGTTATCCAGGGCATCGACCAGACTCTGTTTCATCCCGGCCCGCGCCAGGGCGTGCTTGCCGACCGTTTCATGGTGTTTTCAGGCGGCAAGCTGGAGCTGCGCAAGGGCCAGGATCTGGTCGTTGCCGCCTTTGCCCGCTTTGCCAAGCGCCATCCGGAGGCGTTGCTGGTTTCGGCCTGGCACAGTCCCTGGCCGCAATTTGCCCTGACACTCAACCGTTCCGGCAAGGCCGCTGACATCGGCACCAATGACAAGGGCGCCATCGACCAGGCCGCCTGGCGTGCCGCCAACGGCATCGCCGCTCACCAAAGCCTCGATCTAGGCGCAGTGCCGAATGCGCTGATGGCACCGATTCTGCGCGAAATGGACGTTGCCGTCTTCCCGAACCGCGCCGAGGGCGGCACCAATCTGGTAGCGATGGAATGCATGGCCTGCGGCGTGCCGACGATTCTGTCCGCCAACACCGGCCATCTCGACCTGATCGACGGCAGCAATTGCTACGCGCTCGAACAGCAGTCCCCAGTTGCCGGCGAAGGCGCCGGTGTTGGTTCCGTCGCAGGCTGGGGCGAAAGCAGTGTCGACGAGATCGAAGACGCGCTGGAGCGGGTCTGGCGCGACCGCAACGAGGCTCGCCGACGCGGCGAGCGTGGGGCAGCCAAGCTGGCGGGCTATACCTGGTCGCGCACCGCCGACCAGATGAAATCGATCATCAAGACTTATTTGTAATTGCCTCAGCGAGCGACACTGCCTCGGTGATCGGTCCCGAAAAATCGCCGGCTTCCCGCTGGCGGCAAAGCCGCATGGAGGGATACCAGGGCGAGGTGGCGCCTTGCAGGCCCCAGCGCCAGTCCGGCACTTTCTTCAGAAGGCCGATGGTGGGCACACCGAGCGCGCCTGCCAGATGTAGCGGCGCGGTGCAGACCGAGACGAAGGCAGAAAGCTGAACCAGTACCGCCGCCGTATCCAGAAAGGCATCGGCTCCGGCATCGAAATCCGGACCCGGATGTTCCAGCGTAAAATCCAGCCCGGCGACCTTGTAGCCGGAGGGCGTATCGGCCTTTTCGAGCACGCTTTCATCCAGCTTCTGCAGAGCGATCAGCCGTGTTTGCGCCAACGCGGCAAAGGGCGCCAATTGCTCCGGCCCCGACAGGCTGCGGCCCCTTTCCGCCGGCGACAGCGGATTGCCGCGCCAGACGAAGCCGATGGCTTTTTCACCGTCGCGAAGCGCGAGCCGCTCCCTCCAATGCGCCACCAGCTCCGGCCGTGCTACAAGATAGGAGGTCTTCCTGGGCACGCTGCCCGGAGTAAGCAGCAGCCTATGCGGCAGGCCGAGCAAGGGCACCTGAAAATCCATGGTCCCCGGCGCCGGATCAGCCGCCTGCACGGCATCGGCGCCCGGCACATGCTGAAGCAGAGCCACCAGCTTATCAGGCACCTGCAAGATCACCTCGCCACCGAACGATTTGGCAAGCGATTTGGCAAGCGGCAGCAGCTTGACGAACTGGATCGTGTCGCCCAGCCCCTGCTCCGCATGAACAAGCAGCCGCTTGCCCTCGAAAGGGCGTCCGTCCCAATCGGCAATATCCGTGTGGCGCGCCTCTCCGGGAAAGCCATCGGCCTGCCAGCGCCATTCATATTGCGCAAAACCATTGGCATAGTCGCCGCATCTCAGCAGGTTGATGCCGAGATTGTAATGCGCCTCGGCCGAGCCTGGGTAGAGCGCCAAAGCCTTCGAGAGCAAGGCAAGCGCCTCGTCCATCTCGCCGAGTTCACCAAGCGCATTGCCGAGATTGTGCAGCGCGATACGGTTGTCGGGATCGAGTGACAGTGTGTGGCGATAGGCCAATATCGCGGCGGGAATATTATCCAGATCAGCCTCGGTGACACCAATATTGGCGTGGCAGGCGGCATTATCAGGCGCCAGTTGCGCAGCGCGCTTATAGGCCTCCAGCGCATCCGGCTTGCGGCCAGCGGCCCCAAGCGCATTGCCGAGATTATACCAGATATCGCTTTCCTCAGGCGCCAGCCGCAGCGCCCGAGCGTAAAGCGTCAGCGCTTGCGCGAGGTCCCCGCGCGAACGCTCGGCGGATGCCAGGAGCCGAAGCGCATCGACCTGATCCGGGTCCTCATCGAGAATGGCGCGGTACAAAACGGCGGCCTCATCCAGCCGGCCCGCCTTGTGCAGTTGGAACGCGTCGAGCAGCCGCTCGTCTGGCGCAGATACGTCAGTCATGACTTACCTTCCATCTTCGCCCTCAGAGCAACCCGCGCGGCAAGATCGTCCGCCACGGCCTGCGCGACGCTATTCCAATCGCCCGGTTGCGGCTGGCGGATCAGTCTTAGGCCCGGATACCAGGGACTGTCGTCGCGCCCGCTCATCCAGCGCCAATCGGCAGCGAATTTCAGCATCGCGATCGAGGGCACACCAAGCGAGGCGGCCAGATGCAGGGTTGAGGTGCAGGAGGACACGACCAGATCCAGCGCCGCAATCGCCGCCGCCGTCTCGGCAAAATCACCGAGATCCGTGCCGGGTACAGCCATAGACGCAGCAAAATCGAGCCCAGCCATCTGCTCCAGCCCATCCTTGAACTGCAAGCTGACGAAATGCACGCCATCCACGGCAAACAGCGGTTCAAGCACCCGCAACGGCGGCGAGCGACCCTTGTCGGCCCGCGCCACCGGATTGCCCTGCCAGATCAGCCCGACACGCAGTTTATCCCTGTTAGCAAAGCGCGCTTCCCAATCCGCCACCCGGCGCGGGTCGGGGCGGAAATTCGCCGGTGCGGGAAGCGTGTCGAGCACCGTGCCGAAAATCAGCGGCAGACTCATGATCGGCGCTTCGACATCGGCATCGTCGATGGCATCCACGCCCTGACGGCGGAGCGTGATATTGGCCCGCGGCGTTACCAGCGTTGCGAAGAGGCCGATCAGCGGCTCGCGCAATTCGAGGATGACATGGCCCACCCGCTGCGCCGCCTGGCTCACAAAGCGGCCGAACTGGATCTGATCGCCAAGCCCCTGTTCGCCGTGGATCAGCAGTACCTTGTCGGGCAGAACCTCACCGGTCCAGCGCGGCATGGGAAATGTGCGCGGCACCATTTCCGACCCCTGCCAACGCGCCTCGTAATCGGCAAAACCCTCCGGCAGATGGCCCGCGGCCAGATGCGCATGTGCCCGGTCAATAAGGGTCTCGGCGTCGCCGGGCTGCAATTCCAGCGCCCTATCCAGGCTCGCGACCGCCTCATCCACCAAGCCGATTTCGCGCAGCGCATTGCCAAGCCCGCGATGGGCCTTGGACAGATCGGGGCGCAATTCGAGCGAGGCGCGGTAGGCTGCGAGCGCTTCATCATAGCGGTCGGTGTCGCGCAAGAGATTGCCGAGGGTCATATAGGCTTCGGCACTGGGGCTTTTGGCCAGGCTCTGCCTGAGGCAGGCTTCTGCCTCCTCCTGCTTACCGACATGGCGTAGAGCAATTGCATAATTGGTCTGGAACGTCGGCGTCGCCAAGCCAAGTGCCGCTGCGGCCCGCAGAAGCACATAGCCGCGATGATACTGCAGCCGCTCCACGGCGAGACCACCCAGCATATGCAAGGCCTCGGCCTTCAAATCCTCATGCAGCAGCGCGGCATAGACAGGTTCTGCATGAGCGACATCCCCGGCCATATGGGTGCGGATCGCTGCCGCAAGCCGCTGCTGCGGGCTGGGCAAAGCAGGAACCGGAACCTCAGGCTCCGCCGTCTCGAACAGCTGCGCCCGGTCGCCTCCAACCAGCTTGGTAAGCGCGTCTGTAACGCGGTCGGCCACGCCGGCGAAGGGCGCGGCTTCCACCTCGTCCGCCACCCGGCGAAATACCCGCGTCCGTGGATACCAGGGGCTGTCGCTGCGCCCACGCAGCCAGCGCCATTCCGCATGGGATTTGAGAATGACCCAGGCAGGCCGTCCAAGCGCGGCGGCCAGATGCGCCACCGCCGTATCCGAGGTGATGACGAGATCGAGATTCATGATCATAGCTGCGGTATCGGCAAAGGCATCCGACCCCTCGTCAAACCCTTCAGGCGGCCGCTCGACGGCAAAATCCACCGTCTCCAGCTGCTCTTCGCCTGCGCCCTTCTGCAGCGCGATCAGCCGCACGCCGTCAATTTTGGAGAGCGGCGCCAGCACCTGCAGCGGAAAACTGCGGCCCTTGTCCACCTGCGGATCGGGATTGCCCTGCCAGACGAGGCCGACCCGGAAGCCGGGTTTTTCGCCGAGCCAGCCTGCCCAGTGCCGCACCTTGTCCGGATCGGCAAAGAGATAGGCAGGTGCGGCCGGAATGGTCTCGACGGTGGTGCCGCAAAGCAACGGCAGGCTCATCATGAACACGTGGTAGTCGAGCGCCGGCACCGGATCGCTTTCGCGCACGATGCCGTCGACACCAGGCACGGTCTCCAGCAAAGCCGCGATCTTGCGGCGGCAGCCGACCATGACCTTGGCAGCACCCCTGGCCTTCAACAGCGCCGCATAGCGCACGAACTGAAAGGCATCGCCAAATCCCTGCTCGGCCAGAACAAGGATCGATTTGCCCGTGAGATCTTCGCCCTGCCAGACCGGCAGCCGCACCCTCGTGCGGTCAATGCCAAGCGTTTCGACCTGGAAGCGGCGCTCGTAGAGCGGTAGGCCTTGTGCGTAATCGCCCTCGTTCATCAGCAGCATGCCCAACGCCATTTCCGCATCGGCATAGCCAGGACGCGCCTCGATGGCCTTCAGGAAGGCAAGTTTTGCTTCATCCTCGCGTCCGGCATCCATCAGGCTGATGCCGAGATTACTCCAGGATTCGGCATGATCCGGCCGCGCCAGCGCGCCTTGCTTCTGCATCCAGCAGGCGAGATCGGCGTAGCCGTGATTACGCTCGGCGACACCGAGATTGCTCCAGGCATCGGCATTCCCAGGGTCGAGCACCAGCGCCCGTTCCCAGGCGCGGGCCGCAGCCTGCGGCTTCTTGGCCTTCAGCAGCACAGCACCGAGCTGCACCTGATGCGAGGACAGTTCCGGCTCCAACCTGCAGGCGCGCGTCAGCGCTTCTTCGGCCACATCAAAACGCTTCAGCGCCAAAGCCGCCGCTGCATAAACCGATAGGGCATGGCCCGAGCGCGGGTTTGCCTTGAGCACCTGCCCCGCCCGGGCCAGCGCTGCCTCTCCGTCGCCTGCCGCCGTCTCGCGCCGGGCCAGCGCTAGTTGCGACGGAATGTGACCGGGATTGTAAATCAGGCCGTGGCGCAGCGCCCGCAGAGCGTCTCCGGCATAACCAGCCGCATCGAGCGCGATGGCGAAATTGCTCCAGTGATCACCAATCGACGGGCGGAGCGCCACCGAGCGGGCGCAAAACGGCAGCGCCTGGCGACCAGCAGCCGCCGAGCGAGACCCCGCTTCCAGGCAAGCCATGCCAAGCAGGTTCAGCACCCGTTCCGGCTGGTAATCTTCTGTCAGCACATGCCGGTAAAGCTGCACGGCGCGGCCATAGTCGCGGGCCTGGTGGCAGCGGATCGCTTCACCCAGCGCAACCTCCGCCGGCTGCGGCGCATCCTCGCTCAAACGCCCAGCAAGCAGCAGCACTTTCAACTCATGGGCGATCTCGTCGATCACAGGATGCCAGGCTCCCGCCTCGCTTTGCCGAAACAGCCGCATCGACGGATACCAGCCCGTGAGTAGCCCTTCCATGCCCCAACGCCAGTCCGGCGCCTTCTTCAGCAGCAGCCAGACGGGACGGCCAAGCGCGCCCGCCAGATGCGCAATGGCGGTATCCGAGGTGATGACGAGGTCGAGCGAGGCCATCAAAGACGCCGTGTCGACAAAAGCGTCAGTGTCCTCGTCGAGACCGGGCACAACCCGCAACGGCAGGCCCTCCGGCACCGGTTGCGCATCCCCCTCGCCTTTTTGCAGCGAGATCAGGTCGATATCGTCGGCAAAGGCGGCTAGCGGCTGGAAGGCGGCAAGCGGCAGCGAGCGGCCCGGCTCCCCATAGGCCTTAGGATTGCCCTGCCAGGATAGGCCGACCCGAAGACGCTTACGCGTCTTTACATCCGGTTCGCCTTCGCCCGCTTCATCGGCGTGAAGCCCATTCAGCCAGTCGCGCCACTGCTCGAACCGGGGCTTTTCCAGAGACAGATAAGGCGTGCGGGCACCGGTCTTCTCTGGCGTCAGGCCAATCAGGCCGGGCAGCGACAGCAGCAGGGTCCAGGCGTCATACCGAGGCAGATCTTCAGTTTCGGCCTGCAGCGTGATCTTCTCGCCCTGAAAAATCTCCGAAAGCTGCAACAGCCGATAAAGCTGCGGCTGGCAGAGAAAGACGATGCGACCCACCCGCTCGGCAATGTGAGGTAGGAACCGGATGAACTGGATCGTATCGCCCAGCCCCTGCTCATGCATGACAAGCAAGGTCTTGCCTTCAAGAACCTCACCCTGCCAGCGCGCTTCCGGCGTCAACAATTCAGACCGGCCACTTGCCGCGACTTCGTCGCGCAATTCGTAGTCAGCCCAGGCATCGCGCCAATGACCCGCCAGCAATTGCAGGCAGGCGCGGTTAAAGCGATGCACCGGCGCAGCACTTTCATCGATCAACTGCCGCAGCAGCCGGTCGGCATGCCTGAGATCCCCGAGAATTCGCAGGCTTGCAGCAAAATTGTTGGCGGCACGGCGATGGGATGGATCAAGCGCCAGCGCCAGCTCATATTGCTCGCAGGCTTCGCGGTCACGCTCCAAACCATGCAGGAGAACGCCCAGATTATAAAAAGCTTCAGCATCGGGCCGCAGCGCCAGCGACTGACGCAAATAGGCTTCCGACGCAGCCTTATCACCGAGTTCGAGCAGGATGACGCCCATTTGGGCCATCAGCGCCGGCGCCTGGGGCTCGACCGAAAGCCCCTTTTCCGCCGCCGCATGCGCCTCGCTCCAGCGCCCGGCAGAGGTCAGTGCCAGTACGAGATTGGACCAAGCGCCGGCCGAGGCGTCGTCGAGCGCCACTGCACGCGCAGCTGTCACGATGGCACGCTCGTTATCGCCAAGCGCCACAAGCGGCAGCACCATATTCTGCAAGATGGCCGGCTGGTCCGGCTGAAGCTCCAGAGCACGCTCGAAGCCAGCAACGGCCTCTTCAGAACGGCCGGAAAGATGCAGCGCCAAAGCGTAATAGTGCTGGATATGACCATCATCGGGATGCTTTGCCGCCAAATCACTCAGCGCCTGCAAGGCCTCAGCCACTTGCCCCCGCGCCAAGAGCGAACGGCAATGCGAAACCTCTTGCGTCGTCATAACGCGCTCTTCCCTTCAACTCAGGCCATAGACATCGGCCAAAAACAGAGGCGGCAGGCACAAATACGCCTGCCGTGCCCATCCTTTATCAGCAGGCCCCCACCCCTTATCAGCAGGCCAATGACAAACAATCGCCCAACCGGAAAAATAGTCAGGCGACCGCACTTGCGGACAAATCAGGCAGCATAGGGCTTGTAGGATTTTTCTTCGATGATCGCCGAGCCGAGCTCGACATTGATCTGCCGCTTCAGCTCTGCGCGACGATCGTTGGTGACATAGACCGAACGGGCAAGGGAAACGAAGCGCGGACCGAAATCACCATCGCGCTCGCAATCGCGGATATCGTCCTCGATCTCCCACAAAGCAGTGTTGACGGCGCGAAGGTCACGGGTGATGGCGATGACACCCTGATGGTCAGCCACCGGCGCCAACCGTTCGTTGAGCAGGGAGAGTTCGCGCTCGACATTAGCGCGCTTGGTCTCGTCCGTAATCCGCTCTGCCTTGATCTGGAGGATGGTGATCTTGTCGATCAACTCGCCCCAGGACACCGGAACTTCAATCATTGCAGGTCTCCGATTCGTCGAAGCCTAACGATACAGCATGCAACCAAGGTCTGGGAATCGGTTTTGCAGTCAGAATTATAGCCGTACACAGGCCGTTTGACGGCCGCATCCAGAGATGCGGCCGTCCACTGATTGTCCTTAGCTCCAGCGGAAGTCGCTGGCCGACATATTGTCGGCGGTCTTGCCCGACAGCGTCATCTGCATGTCGACCGTTCCATCCCCATTGGCGTCGACATAGAGCGTCGACGTGTCGTTGACGAAATAGGCTTCCGAATTGCCATTCGCCGACAGGCTCGTCGAGGTGCCGAGATAGGAGAAGGTGCCACTCAGCAAGCCGCTGAACACCAGCTTGTCCTCACCATTGACAAAATCGGTGATCTTGTCCGGGCTCGACGTGCTCGATGCCGATGTCGAGGTGAAGGTGAAGAGGTCGGAGCCCGCACCGCCGGTGACCGTGTCGGAACCCGCTCCCATGATGATCGTATCGTTGCCGGAGCCGAGATTGACGGTTGTATTGGTACTGCCGGACAGGACGATGTAGTCCGCGCCGGAACTGCCGTTGATATTTTCGATATTCACGGCAGTCAGCGTCGAAGCCGAGCCGATCGTCAGCGTATCCTGCCCTGTGCCGAGATCGATCGCCACGCCGGTATACTGGCCGGAAATGGTGATATTGTCGTCATAGGCAGAACCAACAAGCGTTTCGACGCTGGAGACGGTTGCCGTCGCGGCCTTTTCGAAATTCAGATAGTCCATACCCGTGCCCAGGAAATACTGGCCGCCGGAGATTTCCGTATCCTTGACATAGACCACGTCGGAATTGTTACCGCCGGTAACCGATTCGACATTGTAGAGGCTGACGGTATTGGTGAAGTTTCCGAGCGCCACAGTATCATTGCCGTCGGCAAGGTCGATGGCGATGCCCGTGGCCTGGTCACCAAGCGTGACCTTGTCGTCACCGGAACCGCCCATCACCGTCTCGACACCAAGCAATGTCACCGTGCTAGAGGAAGCCGCGAGGTGGACTTCGTCGAAGCCGGCGCCCATAGCCAGATATCCGGCATAGGTATCGCTATTGATGGCGATGTAATCGTCAAAGGACTGACCGATGATGGTTTCGGCATTGGCGACGGTAACCGTGTTGGCGGCATTGGCAAGAATCAGCTTGTCGGAGCCGCCGCCCAGATCGATATAGCCGCTGACCCATTGCGTGCCGAGCGTAATGATGTCGGCCGCAGAGCCGCCGTTGATCGTCTCTACATTGGAAACCGTTGCCGTCAGCCCGGCGCTCCAGTTCAGCGTATCCTGACCGTCGCCGAGATTGATCGACGCACCGCCGATGGAACCGCTGATCGTCAGAACGTCGTCACCAACCGAGCCTATAACCGTTTCGATATTGGCGACCGTGACCGTGCCGGCGCTGTCGCCGAAAGTCAGCCGGTCAGTGCCGCTGCCCAGATCGATGAAGCCGCCGGTATAGGCGCCAGACAGAGTGACATCGTCCGTCAGCGAGCCGCCGGTGACGGTCTCGATATTTTCCACCGTCACGGTATTGTTGGCCGAAGACAGGATCAGGCGGTCAGTGCCGGCATTGAGGTTGATATAGCCGCCAGTCAACTGCTCACCGATGGTGATCACGTCGGTGCCGACATCGCCAAGGATCGATTCGGCACCCGTTACGGTCACGGTGCCACCGAGTTCCGACATCTGCAGCACGTCATCCCCACCACCGAGCTTGACGGTGGTGGCGGTGACCGCGTCGGCCAATTCGACCCAGTCGTCACCCGCGCCGCCGGTGACCGTTTCGACACCTGACAGCGTCACGGTATTACCGGTTGCCGACAAGATGACGCCATCCTGGCCGGCGCCGAGATTGATGTAGCCGGTTTCGTCGGCAGCCAGCGTGATCAGGTCGGCTGCTGCGCCGCCGATGACCGACTCGACACCTGAAACCGTTGCCGTACCGCCAAAATCACCAATGATGAACTGGTCGTTGCCACCGCCGAGCGAAATCACACCGCCTGTCATATAGGCGGAAAGGGTCACGATATCGTCCAGGTCGGAGCCGTTGATCGTCTCGATGCTGGACACGGTTACCGTGCCGCCCTCGCTGGATAAATTCAGGCTGTCGAGCCCGTTACCGAGGTTGATGGTCATGCCCGTCGTGCCGGCGCCCAGCGTGATGACGTCGCTGCCGGTACCGCCGGTCACCAGTTCCGCGTTGGAAATCGTCGCGGTATTGGCGTAGTTGGCGAAAGCAACCGTATCGCTGCCGTCTCCGAGATCGATATTGACGCCAGTGACTGCCGCATTGAAGCGGATGAATTCATTGCCAGTGCCACCGAGGATGTTCTCGACATTGGCAACCGTTACCGAACCGCCGTTGTCCAGGAATTTCAGGGTGTCGTTGCCGGCACCGAGGTCGATCATCGTCGGGCCGCCGACCGTGCCGATCACGACCGTATCGGAACCGGTCCCACCGGTGATGGTTTCCGTGTTGGAAACAGTGATGAGATTTTGAACGCCATCCGCGACATTGGCCATGATCAACGTGTCGGCGCCGTCACCAAGATCGATGCTGCCGGTATAGGCGCTGGTCAGGATGACCTTCTGCGTGCCTGCACCGCCGACCAGCGTTTCGACGTTCTGGACGGTCAACGTGGCATTGCCGCCAATCGTCAGAGTATCGTCTCCGGCGCCAAGGTCGATAAAGCCAGATGTGACCGTGCCCGAGACCGTGACACTGTCGTCGGCCGCACCGCCGATGATCGTCTCAATATTGGCCGCCGTCAGCGTGCCGCCATCGTCGCTGAGCGTCAGCTGGTCGAGGCCCTTGCCAAGGTCGATCGTGCCGCCGGTCATTTCCGAGCCGAGCGTGATGACGTCGCTCGATGTGCCGGCATTGATGATCTCGACGTTGAGGATCGTCGCCGTGTTGTTGAAATTGCCAAAGGTGACACTGTCGTTGCCGGCGCCGAGGTCGATATAGACCCCTTGGGCCGCGCGGTCGAACCTGATGACATCGGTGCCGTCATCGCCGATGATGTTTTCGATATTGCGCGCCGTGATCGTACCGCCATTCATGATGGTCAGCGTATCGTTGCCGGCGCCGAGATCGATCAGCGAGCCGGCAATGGCAGTGGTGACGAAGACCGAATCGGCGCCAGTACCACCGACCACAGTTTCGATACCCGAGATCGAGACGGTATTGTCGAAATTGCCCATGGTCAGCTTGTCGCTGCCCGAACCGAGTGAAATCAGGTTGCCGGTCAGCTGTGTCTGATAGAGGATCTGCTCGCTGGAAGAGCCACCGATAATGGTCTCGACATTGAGAACGGTCAGGGTCCGGCCAGCGCCGCTGAGCTTCAGCGTATCGTCACCATCGCCCAGGTCGATATAACCGCCCGTGGTCGATATTGCGAAGGTGATCGTATCGTCGCCGCTACCGCCGATCAGGGTTTCGACACCCGACACGTTGATGGTGTTGGAGCCATCGGCAAGCGTCAGCTTGTCCATACCCGATCCAAGATTGATCGTCCCCTGGGTAAGTTCGGTCGTCAGCGTAACGATATCGCTGGAACTGTTGCCGGTGATGGTCTCGACATTAGCGAAGGAAACGGTGTTGTTGAACTTGCCAAGCGTCACACGGTCGCCGTCGTCGCCCAGGTCGATCAGGCCACCGGTGACCTGCGTGTTGTAGATGATATAGTCTTTGGTCGAGCTACCGACGACGTTCTCGACATTCTTCAGGGTCACAGTGCCGCCGGTATCGTCGAGCACGAGCGTATCGGTGCCGGCGCCAAGATCGATCAGACCGCCGGACTTTGCTTCCTGCATGTAGATGACGTCGTTGCCGGTGCCGCCATAGATGGTTTCGACGCCGTAGACACTGACGGTATTGGCGTAATTGCCAAGCACCAGCGTATCGTTGCCAGCGCCCATCGACACATAACCGTTGAAGGCCGTGGCCAGGGTCACGTAATCGCTGCTGGACGAGCCGACGATGCTTTCGGCATTGGCGATGGTAAGCTTGTTGACGAAATTGCCCAGCACCACCGTGTCGTCGCCGTCGCCGGCATCAATATAGGTATTGGAGGCCTTGGTGTTGAGCACGATGCGATCGTCGCCTTCGCCGGCGACAATAGTCTCGGTATTGGAGACATAGACCGTGCCGCCGCCATCACCAAGATTGACGTAATCGTTGCCAGAGCCGAGGTCCACGCGACGCACACTGGTCACATCGCTGTTCTGCATATAGACGATGTCGCTCTTGGTGCCGCCGGTCACCGTCTCGACGTTAACCATAGTAACGTTGTTGTCGTACTTGCCGAGGACCACCCGGTCACTGCCGTCGCCGAGATCGATATAGGTCCCGAGCGCCTGCGCATTGAACGTCAGATAATCGCTACCCTGTCCGCCCTTGATGCTTTCGACATTGGAGATCGTCGCCGTGGCCCCGAGATCCGAAAAGGTCACCGTATCGGTTCCGGCACCGAGGTCGATGACGCCCGCTGTGAGCCTGGTGTCGTAGAAGATCGAATCGTCATCCGAACCGCCTGTGACGGTCTCGACATTCGACAACGTGACGTTGTTCACATAGTTGGCGAGAACCAGCTTGTCGTTGCCATCGCCGAGATTGAGGGCCACCCCTGAAGCTTGTCCGGTCAGGATGATAACGTCTGATGCACTCGTTCCGGTTACACCATCAAGACTGCTTACAGTTGTCGTAGAAGACGTTGCCACGGTGAATCCCCATTGTGGTAATTGCCGCAAAACATCGGCAACAAGGCGTTTGGTCGATGCGCACTCGACCGGCGATCATGGGGGAAGATAGGAAGCGAAGCTGTCGCGAAACTTGTCGTTTCGTCGATTGACAACCTGAACCAGCAAATCAAAAGATGCGCAGCCTTAAGGTGGTACCTGTATTGACCTTCAGAGCCAGGCGCTGAACAACAGAAGAGCAGCTTTGACGAGGCCAAACACCACACCGCCAACCAGAGCGATGGACAGAACAAAGATGACGCTGCCGAACAGCGCGTAGAGTCCGTCCCTTTCGAGAAGCGCAAAGGCAAACAGCGACAGGGCAATGGCCGGCAGGATATTGCCGAGCGGTATCGGCAGCGCCAGGATCACGGCAAGGATGAAGGCCATGATCCCGAGCAGATGTTCCATGGGACCACTGACCAGAAAGCCGAGGCGCGGTTTCAGCAGGCGCTCGCCGCGCGCCAGCCAAGGAGCGATGCGCGAAACGATAGCGGCAAAATCGGTCCGGGCCAGCGAACGCTCGGTAATCCAGCCCGGCAGCCAGGGCTTCAGACCAAGCATCAGCTGCGCCGACAGAAACACCAGCGGCGCGCCTGTTACAGCCGATGTGCCAGGAGGAGTCGGCACGATATTGGGCAGGGCGAAGATCAGGATCAGCGCGCCAAAGGCGCGGTCACCCATGGCATGAAAGAGGTCGCCAACAGAGATCCGCGCCCTGCTCTCATCCTCGGCCATGGCGATGAGGATTCGCGACAGCGACAGAGGTTCACCTTCATTGGGATCGGGCTGCTCGCCAGCTTTGTGTTCCTGACGATTATCCCGCGAAAAGCCCGACCGATCCATAATCACTCCCCACGCCTCCGGACCAAAATACGATCCGCCAAGAGCGGCATATGGAGATTGGCGGGCATCGCCACAAGGCACGCGCGTCGCCGGGGTGCGTCCGCTATCTCAGGCTGCCGCTTCCTGCACGAGATGGCCAGGCGACACTTCACGGTAATGGCGCGGTACCGGCTGATAACCGAGCGGCCGCACCGGGCTCTTGATTTCGTCGGTGGACACCGGCCGGATCATCGAGCGACGGGCAGGATCCGGCACCGGCACTGCAGCAATCAATTTCTTGGTATAGGGATGCTGCGGATTATCGAACACGGCCTGGCGCGGGCCGATCTCGACGATTTCACCGAGATACATTACCGCCACCCGGTGGCTGACACGTTCCACCACGGCCATATCGTGGGAAATGAAGAGATAGGCGAGGTTGAAGCTCTCCTGCAGGTCGAGCAGGAGATTGCAGACCTGCGCCTTGATAGAGACATCGAGCGCCGACACCGCTTCGTCGGCAACGATCACCTTAGGATCGAGCATCAGCGAACGGGCAATCGCCACACGCTGGCGCTGGCCACCAGAGAACTCATGCGGATAGCGGCGCATCATATCGGCACCGAGACCCACGCGTTGCAGGAGATCGGCGGCTTTTTCCCGCGCCTGCGCTTTCGTGCCGAGGTTATGCTCCAGAAACGGCTCCATCACTGCCGTACCAACCGACATGCGCGGATCTAGGCTGGCGAAGGGGTCCTGGAATACCATCTGGATGCTGCGGCGCATCTTGCGCAGCGTGCCGCCATCAAGCGCCATGACATTATATCCGTCGACCGCGATGGTGCCGCTTGTCGGCTCGACCAGCCTCGTGATCGAGCGGCCTGTGGTCGACTTGCCGCAGCCGGATTCACCCACCAGAGACAGGGTCTCGCCGGGCCGCAGATCGAAGCTGACATTTTCCACCGCATGCACGGCGCCCGACTTGCGCCCAAGCAGGCCAGAGCGGATGTCGAAGCGGGTCGTCAGGTTCTTCACCTCCAGGATCGGGCGCGGCACCAGATCGAGGGCTGCCACTTCCTGTTCCTCGACAAGCGTATCGCCGGTCTTGATATCGATGACAGGAAAGCGCATCGGCAGGGCATGCCCCTGCATCGAGCCGAGCTTCGGCACGGCCGAGAGCAGCGCTCGCGTATAGGGGTGCTGGCCGCGATTGAAAATATCGTCGGTCGTCCCACCCTCGACCATTTCGCCGCGGAACATCACGATGGTACGGTCGGAAACCTCGGCCACCACGCCCATGTCATGGGTGATGAACAGGACGGACATGCCCTCCTCTTCCTGCAGGACCTTGATCAGGTCGAGGATCTGGCCCTGAATGGTAACGTCAAGCGCAGTGGTCGGCTCATCAGCGATCAGCAGTTTTGGGCGGGTTGCGAGCGCCATGGCAATCATCACCCGCTGGCGCATGCCGCCGGAGAACTGGTGCGGGAACTCGTCAAACCGGCTCTTGGCATTGGGAATGCGCACCTTTTCCAGAAGCCGGATCACTTCCGCCTTTGCCTCGGCCCGCGAGATATCGCGGTGGCACAGGATCGCCTCGGCGATCTGCTTGCCGATCGGGAAGATCGGGTTGAGGCTGGTCATCGGCTCCTGGAAGATCATCGATATGTCGTTGCCGCGCACACGGCGCATCTCTTCCGGCGATAGCGTCAGCAATTCGCGGCCGTTGAGCTTGATGCTGCCTTCGATGCGGCTGAAGTTCTTTTGCAGCAATTGCATGATGGAGAGGGAGGTAACGCTCTTACCCGATCCGGATTCACCAACAATCGCCACCGTCTCGCGCGGGGCAACATCGAAACTCATGTTGCGCACGACAGAGGTCCAGCTATCTCCCATCCGAAACGAGGTGGTCAGATTGCGCACCGACAGGACCGGTGGCACCTGTCCGTTCTGCTGGGTGAGATCTTCGGCCATGGCTCTGCTTTCCCCTTGTTGTTCAGCCCCGGCTGCAGAACCGGGGCCTTTATCGTTAAGCGGCGACGTCCTCAGGCAAGACCAGTTTCGGCCAGTTCCACCCAATAGCTGATGCCGTAGGGAATGGCCTCGTCGTTGAAGTCATAGGCTGGGTGGTGAAGATTGGCGGTGTTGCCGACACCGAGGAAGATGAAGGCGCCCGGCCGGCTTTCCAGCATATAGGAGAAGTCTTCTGCCCCCATCTTCGGCGCCATGTCGGTCTTCACCCTGTTGTCGCCGGAGATCTTCGCGGCAACGGCGGCGGCGAAATCCGTTTCGTCGGCATGGTTGAAGGTGACGGGATAACCGCGGTGGTAGTTGACTTCGGCCACTGCGCCATGGGCCATGGCCGTAGCAGTCGCTACTTCCTGCAGACGCTTTTCGGCGTAGTCGCGAATATTGGGCAACAGCGTGCGCACCGTGCCTGTCAGTTTCACATCCATCGGGATGACGTTATAGGCGTCGCCGCCATGGGTCGTGGTGACGCTGATGACCAGCGATTCCAGCGGATCGACGCCGCGCGACACGATCGATTGCAGCGCGATGATGACATGCGCCGACACAAGTACCGGATCGACCGAGAAATGCGGTTGGGCGGCATGGCTGCCTTTACCCTTGATGGTGATATCGAACGTATCCGACGCCGCCATCAGCGAGCCCTTGCGGATGGCGAAATCGCCAAGCGGAACGCCCGGCGCATTGTGCATGCCGAACACTTGGGAAATGCCGAATTTCTCCATCATGCCGTCCTGCACCATGGCAAGACCACCGCCGCCGCCTTCCTCAGCCGGCTGGAAGATCACCGCGACCGATCCCTTGAAGTTGCGGGTCTCGGCCAGATGTTTGGCAGCCCCAAGCAGCATGGCGGTATGACCGTCATGGCCGCAGGCATGCATCTTGCCGGGCACGGTGGAGGCCCAGGGCACGCCTGTCGTCTCCGTGATCGGCAGCGCATCCATGTCGGCACGCAGCCCGATGGTTGGTCCCTCGCCGCGATTGCCCCTGATGATCCCGACGACTCCGGTCCGGCCAATGCCGGTCTCGATTACGTCGCAACCGAATTCCTTCAGCTTCTCCGCCACGAAGCCGGCCGTCTGATGCACATCAAACAGAAGTTCCGGTGTCTGGTGCAGATGGCGGCGCCAGCCAGCGACTTCGTCCTGCAAGGCGCTGGCGCGGTTCAAAATGGGCATGAAAGACCTCTTTTTGCTGTTCCCATCGGTTTTTCGGTGCCATACTGTTCATCAACTCAGGCATTTGCAAGCCACAATTGCGAACATTGAACAAAAAATAGCCTAGCCTCCGCAAAGCTTAAACATTAAGCAAACTTCGGCATGCATACCCCGAAGCTGAGCCGCGGCTATAATCCATTCGCCTAATAGGCTAAACCTCCGCGTGCTTGACACGAGGCGTCTTCGCATCGCCCATTGTCATAAATTTTCGGAAATTTGGCATAGTTTGAATAGGGCAATCCATCATGAGACAGAACAATTCGATCCGGGTGATGGCGGCGGCATCGCTTCTTGCGGCCGGATTGGCCACACACCCAGCGCTCGCTGCGCGGGGCGCGGATGGCGACGTAAGGATCTTGTTCTGGCAGGCCGTATCCAACCTCAACCCCTATCTCTCAGGCGGCAGCAAGGATGTCTATGCCGCGTCGATCGTCCTTGAGCCGTTGGCCGGGTTCAACGAGCAGGGCAAAGTGTTCCCTCGGCTTGCCGCAGAGGTTCCGACCGTCCAAAACGGCGGCATCGCCCGCGATATGACGTCCATCACCTGGAAATTAAAGCCCGGCTTGACCTGGTCCGATGGCGGCGACGTCACCGCCGATGACGTGGTCTTCACCTGGAAATATTGCATGGCGCCCGGCGGCGGCTGCGCCCAGGCTGCAAAATTCGACGGCGTGAAATCGGTCGAGGCCATCGACCGGCTAACGGTCAAGGTCAGCTTCGCCGCGCCGAAGCCTTACCCCTACAGCGCCTTTGTCGGCCAGCTGTCGCCGATCATCCAGCAGTCGCAGTTCAAGGATTGCCTTGGGGAAAAGGCGCCGCAATGCACCGAAGCGAATTTCAAGCCGCACGGCACCGGCCCCTTCATGGTCCGCGATTTCAAGGCCAATGACGCGGTGCTGTTCGACGCCAACCCGCGCTACCGCGACCCCGATAAACCAAACTTCGCCTCCGTGACACTCAAGGGCGGCGGCGATGCCATGTCGGCGGCCCGCGCCGTGCTTGAGACCGGCGAATACGACTTTGCCTGGAACACGGTGGTCGAGCCCGAGATATCGGACGCCATGCTAAAGGCTGGCAAAGGCACACTCACCTCTGCCTTCAGCTCGACGGTCGAGCGCATTCATCTCAACCCCTATGCTGTCGATGCCGCGCTGGGACCAAAGCGCTCAACCAAAGAAGCCGGCCCGCATCCGATCCTGTCGGACCCCAAAGTGCGCCGGGCGCTGGCGCTCGCTATCGACCGTGACACGATCGTGCAGGCCGGCTACGGCACGGCGGGCCAGCCCACCTGCAACATCGTTCCGGCGCCAGATATCTTTGCCTCCGACGCCAAGATCTGGTGCGGCAACCAGGACCTCGCGAGCGCCAATGCGCTTCTGGACGAAGCGGGCTGGAAGCAAGGCTCCGACGGTGTGCGCGAGAAGGATGGTCGCAAGCTGTCCCTGCTGTTCCTGACAACGACCAATTCCGTGCGCCAGGGCACCCAGGTGCTGGTCAAGGACATGTGGTCGCAGATTGGCGTGCAGACGGAGTTGCGCAATGTCTCGGCCTCGGTATTTTTCGGCGGCGATCCCGCCAGCCCCGATACCTATCAAAAATTCTACGCAGACGCGGAAATGTATGCGAGCGGCTTTGAAAGCACCGATCCGGAAAAGTTCATGGCCGGCTTTACCTGCGACAAGATTCCGAACCCTGCCAACAACTGGCAGGGAGAAAACATCAGCCGCTACTGCAATCCAGCCTATGACAAAATGCTGACCGAGCTGCGCCAGACACCAGGCATCGACAGGCGCGCCGCCCTTGTCCGCACGCTGAACGACATGATCGTCAACGACGGACTGGTCATTCCGCTGGTTAACCGCGGCGAACCCTCCGCCATCTCCAACCAGCTCAAAGGCGCAAAACTCAATCCATGGGATTCACAGTTGTGGAATATTGCAGACTGGAGCCGCAGCAAGTAGGCTCCCCCTCGACAACTCTGAGTAGGAAGGCAGGGCGCAGGCTTGGCGCCCCTTCCGATGACAAGCAGGCTCCCGACAAAGTGTCGGTGAGCAACCAGTCAGCCGCTGAAAACAGCTATTGAGCTTGATGTCTGCCAGAACCGCCTGATCCGGCGCATAGCGCCAACACTCTTCCACAACCTGTTCACACACTGATATTTTACGGCTTGATTGAAAAATAAGCTTGTGGTTCTATAGCTCAAAATTTGGGCAAACCAGATCGAAAAACAAAATCTGGACAGGCAATCTGCGACGTCCGGCGGGGATCATAAAACGGGGACAAGGGGAGACAATTCAATCATTTCAGAGCCATGCAGAGCTCTATGGGGATAATGGCAACGTCTTTGCATGCGTCGCCAAAAAATAAAACTCTCGTTCAAGAGATCAAGAAGGGAACAGTCAATCATGCGTAAACTCGGGATCATCCTGGCCGCCTCAGCGGCGTCGCTGATAATGGCGGTTGCACCCGTCAATGCGGCGCGCGGCACGGATGGGGATCTGAAAATCCTTTTCTGGCAGGCCGTGTCCACCATGAACATCTATCTGTCAGGCGGCACCAAGGAGCAGTATGCCTCGGCTATGGTACTGGAGCCATTGGCCGGCTTTGATCCGCAGGGTAATGTCTTCCCGCGCCTCGTGGTCGACATTCCTACGGTCGAAAACGGCGGTGTCTCTGCCGATTTGACCACCATCACCTGGAAGATCAAGCCCGGCATCAAATGGTCGGATGGTTCCGCCTTCACCGCTGACGACGTGGTCTTCACCTGGAAATACTGCACGGCAGATGGCGGCGGCTGCGCCCAGAAATCCAAATTCGAAGGTGTCAAGACCGTAGAAGCTGTCGACCCGCAGACCGTCAAAGTCACCTTCGCAGCGCCCAAGCCCTATCCCTACACCGCCTTTGTCGGCTCGCTGTCGCCGATCATCCAGAAGGCGCAGTTTGCCAATTGCCTCGGTCCCAAGGCGCCGGAATGCACCAGCGCCAACTTCGCTCCAATCGGCACCGGCCCCTTCAAGGTCAAGGAGTTCAAGCCGAACGACGTCATCAGCTTCGTCGCCAATGAAAACTACCGCGATCCGGCCAAGCCCGCTTTCGCCACCGCGACCCTGAAGGGCGGCGGCGATGCGCTGTCGGCGGCCCGCGCCGTGCTTGAAACCGGCGAATATGATTATGCTTGGAATATGCAGGTCGAGCCGGAAGTGCTGGAGACCATGCTCGCCAGCGGCAAGGGCACCATCCAGACTGCATTCGGCAGCCAGGTCGAGCGCATCAACATCAACCTGACCAACCCCGATCCGGCGCTTGGCGACAAGCGCTCGACCAAGGAAGGCGGCCCGCATCCGGCCTTCTCCGATCCGGCCGTGCGCAAGGCGCTGGCGCTGGCCATCGACCGCGACGTCATCGTCGAAGCCGGCTATGGCGCGGCCGGCAAGCCGACCTGCAACATCGTTCCGGGCCCGGACGCCTATGTCTCCACGAAGAACGACAGCTGGTGCCTGAAGCAGGATGTCGATGGCGCCAACAAGCTGCTCGACGATGCCGGCTGGAAGAAAGGTCCTGACGGCATCCGCGCCAAGGGCGGCGTCAAGCTTTCCTTCCTCTACCAGACTTCAACCAATTCCGTGCGCCAGGCCACCCAGGCACTGGTAAAGGACATGTGGTCGCAGATCGGCGTCAACGTCGAACTACGCAATGTTTCGGCCTCGGTCTTCTTCGGCGGCGACCCCTCAAGCCCGGATACCTTCCAGAAGTTCTATGCCGACCTCGAAATGTACACCAACAATTTCGACGGCACGGACCCCGAGCCCTACATGGTTCAGTGGATGTGCGATAAGGCACCGTCGCCCAAGAACGGCTGGCAGGGCGAAAACATGCCGCGTTACTGCAACCCGGAATATGACAAGCTGGCCACCGAACTGACGAAGACCGTCAAGCTCGAAGACCGCGCTGCCCTCGTCAAGAAGCTCAACGACATGCTGACCGAGGACTTCGTGCATATCCCGCTCGTCTATCGCGGTCAGCCCTCGGCCTATTCGGCCAAGTTGCAGAATATCAAAGCGACCGGCTGGGATGCGGAAACCTGGAACATCCAGGACTGGACGCGCAGCAAATAATGTTTGAAGGCCGGGTCCGGCAAACGGACCCGGCCCCTTTTCGTCGCGCCCCGGAAAGGCTCAATTGATGTTTACTTATACGATCCGGCGATTGTTGTTTGCGATCCCGACTTTGCTGGCCATCAGCTTCATTATCTTCGCGCTTCTGGCCATGGCTCCGAACAATCCGCTCGGCGAATTGCCGCTGACGATCCCGCCTGAAGTGCGCGAGGAAATGCGCGCGGCGCTTGGCATCGACCAGCCGCTGTATATCCAGTTCGTCAAATGGCTCTACCAGTTCTTCGTCAACGAGCCGCTCAACATCCTGCAACAGGTCACCGGCATTGCAATCGGCGACCCGCACCGGCTGCGCATTCTCTCCTGGACAACCCGCAGCCCCGTTGTCGATCTGATCGTCCAACGCATGCCGCAGACGCTTTGGGTGGTGGGTCTTGCCTATCTCTTCGGCGTGCTGCTGGCGATCCCGATCGGGGTGATATCCGCCTATAAGCAGTATTCGCTCTTCGACCAGATCGGCACCTTCATCGCCATGGTCGGCTATTCCGTGCCCACCTTCTTCACCGGCGTATTGCTGATCGTGATCTTCTCCTCGACCCTGCACTGGTTTCCATCGGTCTACGACACCAATCTCAAGGTCGTGGACTGGGCGAGTTTCGTTGCCCAGGTCAAGCAGATGGTGCTGCCGGTCACGGTGCTGACGCTCTACAATACCTCGCAGATCAGCCGTTTCGTGCGCGCCTCGATGCTTGACAATCTGCATCAGGACTATGTGCGCACCGCTCGCGCCAAGGGTGTCAAGGAAAAGACCGTGCTGCTCGTGCATGTGCTGCGCAACAGCCTCATCCCTGTCGTGACAGTCATTGCGCTCGGCGTGCCCACCATCTTCTCCGGCGCGATCATCACCGAGCAGATTTTTCGGGTGAACGGTCTCGGCCAATTGCTGATCACCGCCATCCAGGCCGGCGACCTGCCACTGGTGCAGACCCTGACCTTCATCTTCGCCGTGCTGATCGTGCTGTTCAACCTGATTGCCGACGTGCTTTACGGCATTCTCGATCCGAGGATCCGCTATGACTGATGCGCCAACCCTTGCCGCAGCTGCTGCCCCTGCCCGCTCGCAATCTTTCGGTGCCCAGCTCTGGGGCCAGTTCCGCCGTCATACCGGCGGGCTCGTCGGACTTGTCGTGTTCGTGTTCATCGTGCTCGCCGTCTACATCGGGCCGCTGATCCACACGGTCGATCCCAACAAGCTGAACATCCGCGACAAGAACCAGGGGCCGTCCTGGGTGCATCCCTTCGGCACCGACAATCTCGGCCACGACTTTTTTGCCCAGGTTCTCGCCGGCGGAAAAGTATCACTGGCCGTCGGCATGACCGCGATGCTGCTGTCTTTGTTCGTCGGCACGCTATTCGGCGTTCTCGCAGGCTATTTCAAGCGGATCGATGGGCCGTTGATGCGCATCACCGACCTGTTCCTCGCCCTACCGATCCTACCGCTTCTAATGGTCATAACCATGCTATTTCGGGACCCGCTGCGTGCGGCTTTGGGCACGGTCTTCGGTCCACAGGGCGGAATCTTCATCCTGATCGTCTTTGTCATCGGCATCACCAGCTGGATGCACACCGCCCGGATCGTCCGCAGCGATGTCCTCTCGGTCAAGAACCAGGAGTTCGTGTTGGCCGCCAAGTCGAGCGGCATGCGCGAATACCGGGTGATCCTCAAGCATATCCTGCCGAACGTGCTGAGTTCCGTCATGGTCTCGGCCACGCTCGGCATCGCCTCGGCCATCATCACCGAGTCGGCGCTGAGCTTCCTCGGCCTCGGCTTTCCCTCGGACTTTCCCACATGGGGCCGGTTGCTTTATGACGGCGTCAACTTCCTGCAGATCACCCCGGCTCGGGCGATCTGGCCGGGTTTGGCGATTTCGCTGACCGTGCTCAGCGTCAACTATATTGGTGACGGTATCCGCGACGCGCTCGATCCGCGCTCGATGAAGCGATGATAATCCAGGTTCCGGAGCTTCATCACTGCTGTGCAGCAATGAAGCTCCGGAACCGGCTGAGGCTGTAGAGGAAGCACAGCAGGCCAATGCCCGCCGTTGCCAGGAACTGCGGCCAGACCATATCGAAACCGGCACCGCGATAGAGGATCGCTTGCGAAAATGCGACGAAATGGGTCGAGGGGGAAACCTGCATCACATTCTGCAACCATTCCGGCTGGCTTTCCAGCGGCGTAAAGCCGCCCGACAGGATATTCATCGGCAGGGCAACGAGGATGAACAGCAGCGCCAGTTGCGGCATGCTGCGGGCTAGGGTGCCGAGGAACAGACCGAGCGACGTCGCGAAAAACAGGTAGAGTGCCACGCCGGCCATATAGAGCGACAGCGACCCGGTGATGCGCATGCCGAGCACCTTGACCAGCACGGTCAGGATCGCCACCAGCGTCATGACAAGAATGACCAGCCCATTGGCGGCCAGCTTGCCGACCATGATTTCCAGCGGCCGCACCGGCATGACCAGCAGATGTTCCAGCGTGCCGTGCTCGCGCTCGCGCACCAGCGCCGCACCGGCCAGCAGGATGGCCAGCATGGTGATATTGTTGATCAGTGCCATCGTGCCGGAAAACCAGTCGGAATTCAGCGATTGGTTGAAGGCAAGCCGCGTCTCCACCGTCACCGGCTGACTGGAGGAAACACCGAGACGCCGGGCATAAAGCTGGACCTGCTGGCTGACGATCTGCTGGATCGTGCCGGAGCCGACGCCCGCCTGCATCAGCGCCGTCGCATCGATCAGCAATTGCACCGAGGGACTGCGGCCGGCGAGCACGTCAGCTTCGAACCGTTCGGGAATATCGAGCACGAAAGTATAGCGCCCTTCGTCCATGCCCCTTTCGACATCCCCGGGCGCGACGGCGACAGGCTTTTGGAACCGGGGCGGCATCAGCCCGTCGAGAATGGAAGAGGACAGCTGCGACATGTCGCGGTCGACCACGGCCAGCGTCGCATTGCGCAGATCGTGCGACAGGCCGGTAGCCTGGGTATAGATTGCCAAAGTGAAAGCATAGACCAGCATGGCCAGCAGCACCTTGTCGCGCATGAGGCCAATCAGTTCCTTGCGAAACAGCGCCATTGTCGTGCGGATATCCATATCGTCTACCTTTCCTGCTTGCGCAACAGCAACCAGCCGAGACCGATGGCACTGAGCCAGAACAGCACCAGCGGCCAGAGAAAACCCATCAGCTCGATAAAGCCCAGGCCTTTGGTGAAGGCCCCGACGCTGGCGCGCATAAAATAGGTGGTCGGAAAGATCAGGCCGATGACATGGCCCGCGCCTTGCAACGAGGAGACCGGCTGCAGCAGGCCGGAAAACTGCGTACCCGGCATCATCGTGCCAATGGCGGTAACGAAGACCGCCGCCACCTGCGTTGACGTGAAGGTCGAACTCAAAATGCCGATCGAGGTGGTCGCGAGAACATAGATCAGCGCCGCCACCGACAGACCGGCAAGCGAGCCTTTCAGCGGTACGCCGAAGACCCAGACGGCCAGCAGGAACATGATGAGATAGTTGATGAAGCCGATCGCCACATAGGGCAATTGCTTGCCGAGCAGGAATTCCAGCTTGGTCACCGGCGTCACGTAGAGATTGCTGATCGACCCCAATTCCTTTTCCGAGACAACACCGAGCGCCGTCAGGATCGCGGGGATGAACACCAAGAGCAGTGCAATCACCGCCGGCACCATGGCATTGAGGCTGAGGAAGGCCTGGTTATACCGGTAGCGCATTTCAACACCGGCGACCGTGCGGGTTTCGACCCCCGCCTCGCGCGCGATCTCTTGCAGGAAGCGCTGGTGGGTACCGGAGACATAGCCCAGCGCGGTTTCGGCGCGAAACGGCATGGCGCCGTCAAGCATGGCCAGCACATTGGGCTTGCGCCCCGCCCTGAGATCGGCGCCGAATTTCTCGGGGATGTCGAGCGCAAGCATGATGTCGTTTGCCTTCAGCCGATCCAGCATTTGTGCCTGATCGGTAATCGCCGGCTGCAGGGTAAAGGCGGTGGAGGCCGCATAGGCATCGATATAGGCCCGACTCTCGGCGCTCTGGTCGCGGTCGAGCACGGCAAGCTTGAGATGATCGACATCGAGCGTCAGGCCAAAGCCGAAGATCAGCATCAACAGTGCCGTGCCAACGAGCGCAAAGCCCAGCCGGATCTTGTCGCGCATCAGTTCCATGGTTTCACGCTGGGCATAGGCCATCAGCCGGCCCAGGGAGAAGGCCTTGCGCTTGGCCCTTTCGGCTGCCTCCGCTCCGGCAGGGGTTTCCGCGTTTCCTTGCGCTTCAGCCTGCGCTTCGGGTGCTGCCGTCAGCTTCTCCTCCCGCCCACCGGCTTTCATGAAAGCGATGAAGGCGTCGTCGAGACTGGCGCTGCCGGTCTGCTGCTTCAGGTCTTGCGGGCTGCCGCAGGCGATCACCTTGCCGGCATGCATGAAGGCGATGCGGTCGCAGCGCTCTGCCTCGCCCATGAAATGGGTGGAGACAAAGATGGTCACGCCGTTCTGGCGAGCCTGTTCGATCAGATCGTTCCAGAAACCGTCGCGGGCGACAGGATCGACTCCTGATGTCGGCTCGTCCAGGATAAGGATATCGGGCGCATGGAGCAGCGCCACGGCCAATTGCAGCCGCTGGCGCACGCCGAGTAGCAAGTCGCTCGCCAGAAATTGCAGATAGGGTTCCAGCCCGAACTGGCGCGTCACCGCCTCGACCCGCTGTTTGCCGGCCTCGCCCACGAGATCGAAGACATCGGCATGCAGATCGAGGTTCTGCTGCACGGACAGCTCACTATAAAGCGAAAAGCCTTGCGACATGTAGCCGACGCGCCGGCGCGCCGTGATATCGCCGGCATTCATCGGCTGGCCGAACAGAAGCGCCTCGCCGCTGGAAGCCGGCAGAAGCCCGGTCAGCATTTTCATCGTCGTCGATTTGCCACAGCCGTTCGAGCCGAGAAAGCCGAAGATCTCGCCTTTCGGGATGCGGAAACTGACATGGTCGACGGCGGTGAAAGCTCCGAATGTGCGCGTCAATTCATGCGCCTCGATGGCGACCTCGCCGCAGTCGACAAAGTTGAGCTTTGCCGGTGTCGTGCCGTAGCCCTGCTTTGCCTCATCCGGCAGCAGCGCAATGAAAGCCTGTTCCAGTGTGGTCCGGCCGGTCTGTTGCAGCAGCGCCTCGCAGCTGCCATCGGCAAGAATGCGACCCTCATTCAACAGCACGACCCGCTGGAACCGGCCCGCTTCTTCCATATCAGATGTCGCCGTAACGATGGTCAGGCCCGGCCGCGACCCTTGAATGCTTTCGACCAGCTCCCAGAACTGCCGGCGCGACAGGGGATCGACACCAGTGGTCGGCTCGTCCAGCAGCAGCAGATCGGGATCATGCACCAGCGCGCAGCAGAGGCCGAGCTTCTGCTTCATGCCGCCCGACAACTTGCCCATCAGCCTGTCGCCGAACGGATCGAGCCCGGTCGATTTCAGCAGGCGCTCGATGCGCCCGGCTCGTTCCGTGGCATCCTGGCCGAACAGGCGACCAAAGAAATCGATATTCTCGCAAACGGTGAGATTGGGGTAGAGATTGCGCCCCAACCCCTGCGGCATATAGGCAATGCGCGGCTGCACGACGGTGCGGGCACCGGCCTTGGCCATGTCGGCCCCAAGCGCCGTGACCCTGCCCTGCTGTACTTGTTTTGCACCTGACAGCAGCGCCAGCAGCGTCGATTTTCCAACGCCATCAGGCCCGACGATAGCAATGCGGGAGCCTGCGGTAATCGCAAGGTCGATATCGCTCAGCGCCCAGCGCTTGCCATAGACATGCGAGAGGCCGGCGAGTTCGACGGCATTTTCCATGGCATTGTCCATGATTGGCCCCGCTTACGGCTTGCCGTTCGTCGATGGGTCGGTCGCGGCTGCAGGTGCAGGTCCGGGTGCCGTGGTCAACTCGGATTGCAGCCGGTCCGGCCAGACCGCATTGGCATCGGTCTTGACGTAGCCGACCCCGGTAATGCCCGTCTTGACCAACGGCAGATAGCGCTTCACCAGCTCCTTCGGCGCACTGATCTTGACGCGGAACATCAGCCGGTCACGCTCGCTGCGGATCTCCACCTGCTTGGGCGTATACTGCGCCTGCGGAGATACAAAAGAGACCGTGCCGGGGATGGCCTTGTCCGGGAGGATGTCGAGGAGGATGCGGCCTTCGCTGCCAATAGCAGTCCGAGCTGCATCGGCGGAAGGCAGATAGACGGTCATATAGACATCGGAGAGATCGAGCACCGTCAGCACCTTGCCGCCGGCGGCCAGCACTTCGCCCGGCTCCGCCAGCCGGTAGAGCACCCGGCCGTCCTTCGGCGCGGTCAGCGTCGCATCGGCAATGTTCTGGGCGATGCGGTCAGCTTCGGCCTTGGCGTTATCGATGGTGGCCTGCACGCTGTTCAACGTGCTCTCGGCCGCAGAGACCGAGGCCTTGGCACTGTCGCGGGTCAACCGCTGACTGTCGACCGCCTGATCGGAAACGAAGCCCTTGCCGAGCAGAACCAGCTTGCGCTCCAGATCCTTGTCGGCAAGATCGAACTGGCTTTGCGCCTGCGACAGCTTGAAGGCCGAGGCATTGCGGCTTTGCTCGGCTTCGGCAATCTTGGCCTTGGCGGCGCGCAACTGGCTTTCGAGCTCCACCGTATCCATCCGCGCCAGGGTCTGGCCCTTGGTGACCAGATCGCCCTCGCCGACCTCGACCGACACCAGACGGCCGGCGGTCTTGCTGGCAATATCCACCTCGGTCGCCTCGATCCGGCCATTGCCGGTGACAATGCCGGCGGGAAGCGCATCGGCCTTACCAAACTTGAGATAGGCATAGGTGCCACCGGATGCGGCGACCAAGAGAAGAACGAAGGCAAGGGCGACTGTCTGGGGCTTCTGCATGGATCGCTCACATCTCGAAAAATGCGCCTGCTTTGGCAAAATTGCCTATCGTGCAAGCGCTAAATGACCATAATATCTGCATAATCTTGAGACTCCCGGATCGGGGAGATAAAGCTTATGCCTAAAACCTATCCGTCTTTTCCTCGGCGTCCTTGATTGAAATCAAGTCGCCACGGTCAGCCAAAGGAGCATGCCGTGACACCAGGCCCCCTCAACCTATTGACGGACATCAAGGGTCTTACGGTCGGCCAGGCCACCGATCTCTCGCTCGGATCAGGCGTCACGGTTATCGTCTTCGATCAGCCGGCAACCGCGTCAGGCACGGTTTTGGGCGGGGCGCCGGGCGGCCGCGAGACCGGGCTACTCGATCCAGCCCTGTCGCTGGTCAGCCAGGTCAATGCGGTCGTTCTCTCCGGCGGCTCGGCTTTCGGGCTCGATGCGGCCGGCGGCGTGCAGGCGGGTCTACGCCAAATCGGCCAGGGCTTTGCCGTCGGCGATCAGCGTGTGCCGATCGTGCCGCAAGCCATCCTGATGGATCTGCTGAACGGTGGAAACAAGGACTGGGGCTTGCACTCCCCCTACCGCGACATGGGCTATGAAGCTTTCGAGGCGCGAGCCGCCGGCCCCTTCGCGCTCGGCACCGTCGGGGCGGGAACCGGGGCAACGACAGCAACCGTCAAAGGCGGCCTCGGCTCGGCCAGCACGATCTCCTCCAGCGGTCACACGGTTGCCGCCCTCGTCGCCGTCAACGCGCTGGGCAGTGCCACCGTCGGCCGCTCCAGACATTTCTGGGCGGCCCCTTTCGAGCAAGGCGGAGAATTCGGCGGGCTTGGCCTGCCATCGACATTCAGCGCCGACGATAGCGCGCTCCGGCTGAAGGGCCGCGATCCGATTGCCACCACCATCGGCATTGTCGTGACCGATGCCGTTCTGACCAAGGCGGAATGTCATCGCCTGTCGATCATGGCCCATGACGGCTTCGCCCGCGCACTGCTGCCCGCCCATCTGCCGGCCGATGGCGATACGGTCTTTGCGGCGGCGACGGGCGAAAAGCCGCTCTCTGGCCTTGCCGATTTCATGGAGCTTTGCCATCTCGCCACGCTCACCATGGCGCGTGCCATCGCCCGCGGTGTCTATGAGGCGCAGGCCCTGCCTCACCAGGGTGCGCAGCCGGCCTGGCGCGATTTGGCATAAAGCAAAACTGACATAGAACGGTCATGGCCCGGGATTATGACCGCGCCTGTTGCAAGGGCAGCCCGAATCGGCCGACGGTACGGCCGAGGGAACTGGCAAAGCGGAGAGAGCGGCATGGACATGAGCGGCAAGACATCGACGGAACGCCTGATCCTGACCAATGCCACGCTCGTTCTGGCGGACCGGATGCAGGAAGGCACGGTCGAGATTGAAAATGGCCGGATTGTCGGACTGGGCCCAGTCACCCGCGCCAGCGACGCCATCGACATGGGCGGTGACCTGCTGATCCCCGGTCTGGTCGACATCCATACCGACCATTTCGAAAAGCACGTCTTTCCCCGCCACCACGTCCGCTGGAATTACATGACGGCAGCGCTTGCCCATGACGCCCAGATTATTGGCGCCGGCATCACCACCGTCTTCGACAGTCTCTGCGTCGGCGCTGCCGAAGACGGCAGCGAACGGGCGGAAATTCTGGCCCCGATGATCGAAGCACTGGAAAAGGCGCAAGCGGCCGGCATGCTGCGGGCTGAACATCTCGTGCATCTGCGCTGCGAGGTCATCGATCCGCAGACGCCTGCCCTGATGGAAGCCAATATTGGCCATGACCTCGTACGGGTCATCTCGGTCATGGAACATCTGCCCGGCATCCGCCAGACCCGCGATCTCGATACCTATCTGGCCAAAGTCGCCAAGCTGCGTGGCGAGGCGCTGTCGGTGACGACAGCACGGGTCAACGACATGATCGTTGCCAAGCGGGAGATCGGCCAAAAGATCCGCCCGCAGGTGGTCGACATCGCCAAGCGTCACAATATGCCGCTGCTCAGTCATGACGATACCGATATCGAACATGTCGATCTCGCCGCCGATGAAGGCGTGGCGATTTCCGAATTTCCCTGCACGCTGGAAGCGGCCCGCGAGGCCCGCCGGCGCGGCATGCAAATCGTCGGCGGCGCACCGAATATCGTGCGCGGCGGCTCGCAATCGGGCAATCTCGCCGTGCGCGACCTGCTGCTCGAAGGCCTCTGTGACATCCTCGCATCGGATTATGTCCCGCGCGCACTGCTCGACGCACCCTTCGTCATCGCTGCAGATGCCGACCTTGCCTATGACCTGCCCGCGGCCATCCGCATGGTCACGAAAACTCCGGCTGAGGCTGCCGGCCTGATGGATCGTGGCGAAATCGCACCCGGCAAACGCGCCGACCTCCTGCAAGTCAGCCGCCACGACGGCCACCCCTTCATCAAGCGCATCTGGCGCGAAGGGGTACGGGTGGCGTGAACGATGTGACGATCCGGGAGGCACGAAAGCATGAAGCAGGCGCCATTGCCGCCGTGTTTACCCGGTCGCGATCGCTGCTCTCCTTCCTGCCGAAGCTGCACAGTGCCGAGGAAGATCGAAATTTCATCGAACAGGTCGTGATGGTGGAGAAGACAGTGCTGGTCGCCGACGAAGGCGGTCGGCTATACGGCTTAATTGCCTTCAATAGCGAATGGATCGATCATCTCTATGTCGATCCCGATCATATCGGTCAGGGGATCGGAAGCGCTCTTCTTCAGGCAGCCAAACCAACATCACCTCGGTTCCAGCTTTGGACTTTCCAGAGAAATGACGGAGCAAGACGCTTCTACGAGCGTCACGGCTTTGCCATCGAGACCATGACGGATGGCCGCGATAACGAGGAAAAAGAACCTGATATCCTATATGTCTGGCCGGGTACTAAAGCGGCCTGAGCCTTACCCCCTGCGCCGAAATCCTTCGCTGGCCAGCATCAGATCCCGCGTATAATCCGCCTGCACCTCGCGCCGGCGTAGCGCCTCGACGCCGAGGGTTTCAACCACTTTGCCGGAGCGCATCACCGCCAGCCGGTCGCACATATGGCTAATGACGGCCAGATCATGGCTGACCATCAGGAAGGTCAAGCCGCGGTCCTTGCGGGCCTGCTCCAGCAGGTTGAGGATTTCTGCCTGGATAGAGGCGTCGAGCGCCGAGGTCGGTTCGTCCAAGAGCAGGATTTTCGGCTCGACGATCAGCGCGCGGGCAATGGCGATGCGCTGGCGCTGTCCGCCGGAGAGCTGATGGGAAAAGCGGAAGCGGAAGCCGGAGCCGAGTCCCACTTCGTCCAGCGCCCGGGCGATGCGGGTATCGACATCGGTAAATCCATGCACGACGAGCGGTTCCAGCAGCAGCCGGTCGACGGTCTGGCGCGGATGCAGCGAGCCATAAGGGTCCTGGAACACCATCTGCACGGTGCGATAAAACGGCTTGTCACGGTGGCGGGCCTCGTAGCTTTTGCCGTCGACTGTCAGCGAACCAGCCTCGAAACCATTCAACCCCGCAATCGCCCGCAGCAGCGTCGATTTGCCAGAGCCGGATTCGCCGACCAGACCAAAGCTCTCGCCCTGATCGACGGCAATGCTGACATCGTCGAGCGCCAGGAACTCGTAAAAGCGGACGGACATGCCATTAACGGTCAATGCCTTGGTCATTGCGCCCACTCCTTCTGGCGCGCCAGCACCGGCAGCGGGTGCCGGTCATTTTCCAGACGCGGCAGGCAGTTCAAAAGGCCTTGCGTATAGGGATGCTTCGCCTGCGCCAGATTTGAGGCGTCCAGTTCCTCCACCACCTTGCCGGCATACATGACCAGTACCCGGTCGCAGAAGGAGGAAACCAGCCGCAGATCATGAGAGACGAAGATCAGCCCCATGCCGCGCTCGCGCACCAGCATGTCGAGGATATCGAGCACCTCGAGCTGCACCGTCACGTCAAGCGCCGAGGTCGGCTCATCGGCAATCAGCAGTTCGGGACCGCAAACCAGCATCATCGCGATCATAACCCGCTGGCCCATGCCGCCGGACACTTCATGCGGATAGAGCTTGAACACCCGTTCGGGATCGCGGATCTGCACCGCTTCCAGCATGGCAAGCGCTCGGCTGCGGGCATCGCTGCCGCTCAAGCGCTCATGGGTCAGCAAGGTCTCGACGATCTGCTTACCGATGGTCATGACCGGGTTCAGCGAATATTTCGGATCCTGCAGGATCATCGCCATCCGCTTGCCGCGCAGGGCTCGCCGTTTGGCGGGTGACAGGGAGAGAAGATCGGTCTCGCCAAACTTAAGCGTATCGGCGGTGATCCGCGCATGCGGCGGTGTCAGGCCCATAATCGCCCGCCCCGTCTGCGACTTGCCGGAGCCGGATTCACCGACAATCCCGAGCCGCTCCTTGCCGAGCGTGAACGACACACCGCGTACGGCTTCAATGAGGCCGGTGCGGGTCGGGAAACTGACCTTAAGATTGTCGACCGTCAGAAGTGCGCTCATTGGCCCGCCTCCTTTGGATCGAGCGCATCGCGCAGGCCGTCGCCCAAGAGATTGAAGCCGAGGCTGACGATCAGGATCGCGAAGCCGGGCATGGCCGCCACCCACCATTGATCGAGAATGAAACGGCGGCCGTCGGCGATCATCGAACCCCATTCCGGCATCGGCGGTTGCGCGCCGAGGCCAAGAAAGCCGAGACCCGCAGCCGTCAAGATGATTCCGGCCATGTCGAGCGTCACACGCACGATCAGCGAGGACAGACAGAGCGGCATGATATGGCGGGTGACGATGCGAAACGGCGATGCGCCCATCAGCTTGACCGCGGCGATATAGTCGGAATTGCGGAAAGTCAGCGTTTCGGCGCGGGCAATACGCGCATAAGGCGGCCAGGAGGTGACGGCAATTGCCAGAATGGCATTTTCGATTCCAGGCCCAAGGGCCGCGACCAGCGCCAGCGCCAGAACCAGCTTCGGAAAGGCGAGGAAAATATCCGTCAGCCGCATCAGTACGGCATCGATCCAGCCGCCAGCATAACCGGCGACCGTGCCGACCAGAAGCCCGATGGGGGCCGCGATGATCGCCACCAGCACCACGACCATCAGGGTCAGCCGCGAACCATAGACCAGCCGCGAATAGATATCGCGGCCCTGGTCGTCGCTGCCAAGCCAGAAGCCGCCGGTGCCGGGTGCCATCAGCCGCGCGTTGGCGAGATCGCCCTGCACCGGATTGTGCGTGGCGAGCAAGTTGGCAAAAGCCGCGACCAGGATAAGAGCGACGATGATACCAAGCCCGACAAGCGCCAGCCGATTGGCGGAAAACTGCCGCCAGATCACATAGGCGCGTCCCAGCCGCGCCTGCCGACGCGATTGCGGCCGGTCGGACAGCAGCCAGTCTCGAAGGGTGAGTTCTGTGGAGGGCGTCGTCGTCATCGGCTGCGCGTCCTCGGGTCGAGTGTCCGGTAGAGAAGATCGGACAGGAGATTGATGGCAATGAAGACGGAACCGATGATGATGGTGCCGCCGAGAACCGCATTCATATCGGCGTTTTGCAGCGAGTTGGTGATGTAGAGGCCGATACCCGGCCAGGAGAAGATCGCCTCGGTCAGAACAGAGCCTTCCAGCAGGCTTGCATAGGACAGCGCGATAACCGTGATCAGCGGCACGGCGGCATTGCGCAGGGCATGGCGCCAGATGATCCGGCTTTCGGACAGGCCCTTGGCGCGGGCGGCAACAATATATTCCTGCGCCAACTCGTTCAGCATGAACGAGCGCGTCATCCGGCTGATATAGGCCAGCGAGAAATAGCCGAGCAGCGCACCGGGCAGGATGATATGCCGGAACAGATCCCAGAGGATGTCCCATTGACCGGCCATGGCCGCATCCAAGAGGTAAAAGCCAGTGACCGGCGTGAGGTCATATTCGTAGACCACATCCAGCCGGCCGGGATAGGCCACCCATTGCAGCTTGGCGTAAAACACCAGCAGCGCCAGAAGCCCCAGCCAAAAGATCGGCACGGAATAACCGATCAGGCCGATGACCCGGACGATCTGGTCGGCAAGGCTACCGCGCTTGACGGCAGCCAGCACGCCGAGCGGCACACCGATGAGGGCGCCCAGCAGCGTACCGACAGTGGCAAGCTCGATGGTTGCCGGAAACACGCGGGCGATGTCGGTCATCACGGGATTGGTGGTCAGCACCGACGTGCCGAAATCGCCGGACAGAACCTGCCTAATGTAGACGTAGAACTGATAGTAAAGCGGTTGGTCCAGCCCCATGGCGCGACGTGTCTGCTCGACCACCGCCTGCGGCGCACGGTCCCCTAAAATGGCCAGGACTGGATCGATGGGAATGACGCGGCCGATGAAGAAGGTCACGGCAAGCAGGCCGAGATAGGTCGTGAGCACGGTGATCAGGAACCCGATCACCGCCTTGAACCGTTTCACTTGGCGGCCGCGCCTGCGACCGCCCGAAGTTGTTGTTGTGGTAAGAGCCAAGAGCCCTGCTCCTGCTCAATCCTTGGAAATCATGTTCTTGAAGTTGGTGTCGAAGGTCGGACCGAGCTTGTAGTTCTTGAGATCGGCGCGATATCCGGCAATCTCGGTCTTCTGGTAGATGACCACGAAAGGCCCTTCGGCCAGCACCTTGCGCTGCAGGTCTTCATACATCGCCTTACGCTTGGGTGTGTCACGCTCCAGCAGGGCTTCTGCAGTTTCCTTGGTCAGTTCAGGCACTTCCCAGGCATTGCGCCAGGCGAGCGTCTTCGACTTCGGTGTGTCGGAATTATCAGGGTTGCTGGTAAAGGTCTCGGCATTGGAATTCGGGTCCCAATAATCCGCGCCCCAGTCGCCGATATAGATGTCGTGATTGCGCGCCCGGTATTTTGTCAGCGTTTGCTTACCATCACCGGGGATCAGTTCCAGCGTGATACCCGCCTGGGCGAAGGTCTGCTGCATCGACTGGGCAATGCTGCTGATCGGCTCCAGCGAGCGCACGTCCATGGTGACCTTGAACCCATCCTTCAGTCCGGCCTTTTCCAACAGGGATTTGGCCTTGGCGACGTCGAGCTTGTAGGGCTGATCGTCGATCGAGCCGAGAATGCCCTTGGGCAGGAAGGACTGATGAATGGTGCCGACGCCCTTGATCAAGGTCGCACCAATCGCGTCGTAATCGACGAGATACTTGATCGCCTCGCGCACTTCGGGCTTCGAGAGATACTGGTTCTTCTGGTTGAGGCCGAGATAATAGACGGTGCCCTTCTCGCGGGCGTCCGTCTTGATGTTCTTGGCATTGAGAATGGCGGCGTAATCGTTCGGCGACAGATTACGGGCTACGTCAACGTCACCGGCCTCCAGCGCCAGCCGCTGGCCGGAGCTTTCCTTGAGGAAGCGGTAGATCACCCGCTTCAGCTTGGCCTTCTCGCCATAGTAATTGTCGTTGCGCTCCATCACGACGAGTTCGTTGGCGCGCCATTCGCGCAGCTTGAACGGGCCGGAACCGGCATAATTTGTCTTCAGCCAGGCATTGCCGAAGTCATTGTCATAGGGATAGTCCTTGGAGGGCGTGGTCTTCGCCGCGTGGCTTGCCACCAGCTTCTTGTCGACGATGGCGCCAACGGTAGCCGTCAGGCAATTCAGCACAAAGCTTGTCGCATAGGGCTTGTCGACCTTGAACTGGAAGGTCGAGGCATCCACGGCCTTTGTGTTCTCAGCAACGTTGTCGCCGGTCAAACCGAACTGCTGCAGGATGAAGGCCGGGTTCTTGTTGAGCTTGACGGCACGCTCAAAGGAATAGGCGACATCCTCTGCGGTGATCGGATTGCCGGACGCGAACTTGATGCCCTGCTTGATCTTGAACGTATAGGTGAGACCGTCTTCCGAGGCGCTCCAGCTTTCGGCAATGCCCGGTGCGACCGTCGAGGTATCGGCAATGTTGAGTTTGACCAGCGTATCATAGGTATTGCCGGTCACTTCGGCGGTGGAGATTTCGAAGGCCTCGCCCGGATCCATGGTGATGATATCGTCGAAGGCCCAGGCTTCGACCAACGTATCCTTGGGCGTGGCGGCAAAGGCGCGCGGCGCGCCAACCACGCCAAGGGCGACAGCTGCGCTTGCCGTCGTCATCAGTCTGCGACGTGTCAATGTGATGGTCATGATAGCCAGTCCCCTTTTTTGATAGTCTTCATTTTCGTCCGGTGTCGACCGGCTCATTCGCCCCAGGCAGTCCCCAGAACCCGCAGCCAGTTTTCCCGGGCGAGTTTAGCAATATCTGCATCACTGTAACCAGCCGTTTGCAACGCTTCAATCAACCTCTGGTTCCCGCTGGCGTCCGCGATGTCACCGGGCACCGTGCAGCCGTCGAAGTCGGAGCCGAGGCCGACGCAGTCGATCCCCATCCGCTCGACCATGTAATCGATATGGCGCACCATGTCCGAGAGCGGCGTTTCGGGAAAATCGCGAGCATCGGCGCGCAGCATGGTCACCGCATAGTTCAGCCCTGCGATACCCTTGCGCTCGCGGATCGCGTCCATCTGCCGGTCGGTCAGATTGCGGGCGACCGGCGTTAGCGCATGCGCATTGGAATGACTGGCGATCAGCGGCTTATCTGACGTCTTCGCCACATCCCAAAAGCCCTTTTCTGTTATATGGGCGAGATCGACGGCGATCCCCAACCGGTCGCAGGCCTTGACCAGCTCGAAACCAAGCGGCGTCAGGCCGGGTCCGCTGTCGGGCGACATCGGAAAGGCGAAGGGAACGCCATGGCCGAAGATATTCGGCCTGCTCCAGACAGGCCCAAGCGTGCGCAGGCCGGCCTTGTAAAACACCTCGAGAGCGGAAAGATCAGCATCGATCGCCTCGCAGCCTTCCATGTGCAGCACGGCGGCAAACACGCCGTCGGCCATTGCTGCGCGAATATCAGCGGTGGAGCGGCAAAGCCGCCAGCCGCCGGCCCGCTCCAGACGAAAGGCAATCGCAGCCATCTGCAAGGCGATGTCGAGCGAGGTCGCGCGCGCCAGCGCCTTGTCGACAGGCGTGTTGTAATGGCCCTTTTCATCCGGCTCGGTCAGCACGAAATCGCCATCGGAGGGAATGTAGATTGCGCACAGACCACCGCCGAGCCCGCCGCGACGCGCACGCGGAGCATCGATATGCCCTTCCCTTGTGCCGTCGATGAACTGACGCACCGGATCGACCCCTGCGGCATGAGCCCTCCAAAGACGCAGGAGGACATCATTGTGCCCGTCGAAAACCAATTGCATGAACGCTCACCTTCTGCAGACCTTCAACCCGGACACCTTCCCCGATCAAAGCTATAAGCCTTTGACTTCTAAGGAAAATATGACTGGTCGCTCTTTTAAGGTAACAGTAGAATCAAAAGCGGCCACGGTTCAAGGGGAAATGAATCGCCCTTCAACGTAAACGGACGATAATTTTCTCACATTATAGTGTTGGGCGGGAAAGCATTTCGTTAGCGTTGCTTACCGCTCAGGCAGCTAAAGCCGCGATATCCACCAGTGCCCCGCGCTTGCCGATAACCTGGGCAGAGACAGCCGCACCGCGTGCCAACGCTTGTGCCATGGACATACCCTCCAGCCGGGCGACAAGAAAGCCGGCATTGAAACTGTCACCGGCTGCGGTCGTGTCGACGAGATCGGTGACCGGCACCGGATCGAACTGGACCATGCCATCCTTGTTATCGAAAGCATGGATGCGCCCGGCACCGTTCTTGACCACAACGGTTGTCGCGCCGGCTGCGCGATACCTGGCGATGGTTGCCTCGGGATCGGCATCGGAAAAACTCGGCCCGTCCTCGTCGAAAGACGGCAGCACGATATCGGCAACACCGGCTGCAGCCGTAACGGCAGCACACATGGTATCGCGGTCCGGCCAGAGCCGTGCGCGCATGTTCGGGTCGAAGGCGATCTTGCTGCCAGCCGCCCTTGCCCCGTCAAGCACCTCCAGCAACGTCCGGCGCGCTTCAGGGGAAAGGATGGCAAGCGTAATGCCGGAAAACAGGATGAGATCCCTTCCGGCAACCGCGCGCTCCAGAAAACTGCGATCCTCGGCCAGCCGCTTGGCAGCCGACTGGCCGCGCCAATAGCTGAAGCTGCGCTCGCCATTCGCGAGCTCGATCATGTAGAGTCCAACCGTAGCATCGCCAAGCCGACGCAGATGGTCGGTGCCGATGCCGGCATCACGGATGAAGGCGAACATGGCGTCGGAAATCCCGTCGCTGCCGATCGCCGAGCAATAATCGACGCTGTCACCTGCGGCCAGCATCCGGCGCAGATACCAGGCAGTGTTGAAGGTGTCGCCAGCGAAATTACGCATGTAAGCGCCGTCTTCGCGCGGCGCCATTTCCACCATGCATTCGCCGATGGTCAAAACCGTCCTGCTCATCGTCACGTCCTTATTATTCCGTCGCAAAATGTTGGCCGTGCGTCTCGCGGATCCGGCTGATGATCTGCAGGATGCGTGACAGATGCACCCGCATACCCGCGGCCGCCCGGTCGCCATCGCGGGCCTTGATAGCAGCCATGATGTCGAGATGGTCGTTGACGGCGCTTTGCGCCCCAAAGGACAGACTGAGATAGCGAACGCGGTCCATATGCGCCTTGCTTTCGCGGATTAGTGCCCAGGCGAATTCATGGCCGGACATCCGGCAGATCTGCAAATGAAACTCGTCGTCGAGTTCGTGGAACAGCATCTTGTCCCCGGCCTCCATCGCCTTGACCTGCCGGGCGACGAGCGCGTCGAGGGTTCCGATCTGGTCGTCGCTCAGCCGCTCGGTTGCGGCCCGAACGGTCTCCATTTCCAGCGCCGTACGGATGAACCGCGCCTGCAGCACGCCACGCTCGGAGATATGGGTAACGACCGTTGCCCGCTGCGGACGGATCATCAGGAAGCCCTGCTGGGACAGGCGATAGAAAGCGTCACGCACCGGCTGGCGCGATACGCCCATCTGCTTTGCCACATCCACTTCAGATAATTTCGCGCCCGGCGGCAGCTCCAGTTCCACGACCTGACGGTAGAGCAGCTCGAAGACCTGCTCGGTCACCGAAGGCTGGCGCTGCACATCCAAACTGCGCACATTGATCGTCTCAATCATTCCACCGCCCCGTCACTGCTGCGCACCGCGTATCCTTTCCCTGCAGTCCGAACCCGGCTCCCCACATCCCAAAACCGAGGTTGCGAACTGCATTGACACAATTTGCATACTAACATATTAGATTGGCGGCGGAATGCAATCGCGTTTCGACGCCGCCGGAACCGGCATCCGTGCCACCGTGAAACCACAGGCGTATACGGCTGCGGATCAGTTCCCGCAGCTTTGTTTAAGGCATAATTGGCGCGACCGAAATGGCTTGCGGATTTATGCAACAATTTCGACATGCGCGGCGAGGAGGCCACGGCATTGCTTCATCCAGACAGGCTTTTTCCCCTTGATCCCTCGGCGCGCGCGCTGTCGCGTCAGCTTTACGACACGGTCCGGTCGCTGCCGATCGTCAGCCCGCACGGTCACACCGACCCGCGCTGGTATGCGGAAAATCAGCCCTTTCCCGATCCGGCCCAGCTCTTTGTCGTGCCCGACCATTATGTCTTCCGCATGCTCTATTCGCAGGGAATCGACCTGACCGCCCTTGGCGTACCGCGCGTCGATGGCGGCATGACCGAAACCGATGCGCGCAAGATCTGGCGCCTGTTTGCGGAAAACTTCCACCTGTTTCGGGCCACCCCGAGCCGGATGTGGCTGGAGCACGCTTTCGAAGACGTGTTCGGCCTGACCACCCGCCTGTCGGCTGAGACTGCCGATGCCGCTTACGACCATATTGCCGATTGCCTGCAGAAGCCGGAATTTCGTCCTCGCGCCCTGTTCGAACGCTTCAATATCGAAGTGATCGCCACAACGGAAAGCCCGCTGGACGAGCTGAAATGGCACCAGCAGATCCGCGCCTCCGGCTGGAATGGCCGCGTTGTCACAGCCTATCGACCCGACCCGGTCGTTGACCCCGAATTCGAGGGCTTTGTCGGCAATGTGGAGCGTTTCGGTGAATTGGCCGGCGTCGATGCGACGACCTGGAGCGGCTATCTCGACGCCCATCGCAACAGGCGCGCTTTCTTCAAATCCTACGGCGGCACCAGTTCCGACCATGGCCACGCCACGGCGCGCACCGAAAACCTGCCGCAGGATCAGGCAAAAGCGCTGTTCGACAAGGCACTGACGGGCCGGATCAGCGCAGACGAAGCCGATGCCTTCCGCGGTCATATGTTGACCGAGATGGCGAAGATGAGCCTGGAAGACGGCCTGGTGCTGCAGATCCATCCCGGCTCCTTCCGCAACCATTCCTCCGGCATCATGGCCCGCCACGGTCGCGACAAGGGTTTCGATATCCCGACCCGCACGGATTACGTGCGGGCACTGAAGCCGCTGCTCGACGCTGTCGGCATGGAAAAAGACCTGACGGTCATTCTCTTCACGCTCGACGAAACCAGCTACTCGCGCGAACTGGCCCCCTTGGCCGGTGCCTATCCGGCACTGAAGCTCGGCCCGGCCTGGTGGTTCTTCGACAGCCCTGACGGTATGCGGCGCTTCCGCGAAACCACGACCGAAACCGCCGGCTTCTACAATACGGTCGGCTTCAACGACGACACCCGCGCCTTCTGCTCGATCCCTGCACGTCATGACGTGGCGCGGCGCGTAGATTGCGCATATCTGGCCGAACTGGTGCTGACCGGTCGGCTGGAGGAAGACGAGGCCCATGAGCTGGCGGGGGAGCTGGCTTATGGGTTGGCCAAGAGGGCCTACCGGCTCTGAGCTAGTGGAATGAATTTGACATTTGATAGCCATTTGCGGCGATCTCGCGGATCAAATGTCAAATTCAAAAATTCCACTAGAATCACATAGTTGCTAGTGGTTTTCATGATTGTGACATTTGCTCTCGAGGGTGCTGAACGCGGTAGCAAATGTCACAATCAAACCACTAGAGCCAATTTCAAATGGGGAGGATATGAAATGAGCATTCTGAAAAGCATGAAAAGAAGACATGCGACTCTAGCACTCGTGGCATCGGTGGCACTGCTAGCAGGCATGACTGGCGCGAGCGCAGCCGACATCGTTCTGCGCTCGTCGGATACGCATCCGGATGGTTATCCGACTGTGGAAGCCGTCAAGGCAATGGGCAAGATCCTGGGCGAAAAGACCAATGGACGCGTCTCCGTTCAGGTATTTCCGTCCTCGCAGCTTGGCGAGGAAAAGGACACGATCGAGCAGACGCAATATGGCGTCATCGATCTCAACCGCGTCTCTCTCGGGCCATTCAACAATATCGTCGAGGAAACCCAGGTCCCATCGCTGCCATACATCTTCCGCTCGGTCGATCACATGCACAAGGTGATGGATGGACCGGTTGGCCAGCAGATCCTGGACGCGTTCAAGTCGCATGATCTGATCGGTCTTGCCTTCTACGACAGCGGGTCGCGCAGCTTCTACAACACCAAGAAGCCGATCAAATCCATGGCGGACCTGAAGGGCATGAAATTCCGCGTCATCCAGTCCGACATGTTTGTCGACATGGTTGCGGCGCTTGGAGCAAATGCCACGCCGATGCCCTATGGGGAGGTGTATTCTGCCTTGCAGACAGGCGTCATCGACGGGGCGGAAAACAATTGGCCATCCTATGACAGCTCAGGCCATTATGAAGTGGCCAAATACTTCACGCTGGACCAGCATCTGATCGTTCCGGAAGTGTTGGTGATGTCGAAGAAATCCTGGGACAAACTGTCGCCCGAGGATCAGGCAACCGTTCAGGCCGCCGCCAAGCAATCGGTCACGATCATGCGCGATCTCTGGCAGAAGCAGGAAAAGGCATCCGAGGACAAGGTCCGGGCGGCTGGCGTCAATGTCATCACCGATATCGACAAGGCACCCTTCATCAAGGCGATGGAACCGGTCTACGCCAAATATGTCAAATCCGACAAGCTGAAGGACATGGTCGCCCGCATTCAGGCAACGGAGTAAACAGCCCCGGGGCTTTGGCCTGCTCCAGTCCTGTGGGCCTGGAGCAGGCAATCGTGCCGGGACACTTTCAATCATCAGGCCCAGCTGTGTCTGCGCCCGCCATGAAGCGGTCGATGATTGCGGACCATCATGATCGGTCCCGGTGAATGCTGAATGGGGTTGGGGGAGGCTTTCGCGTGAAGAATTCAATGAGACGAGTGGCGATCATCACGGATGCGCTTGCGCGGGGAGCCCTATGGGTGGCCGGCATCGGGCTGGTTCTGATGACCGTTTTCATCGCAGCCCAGGTGTTCTGGCGGTATTTGCTGGGCAGTAGCCTGATGTGGAGCGAGCCGGTGTCCGTGATGATCATGGGCTGGTTCATCTTCCTCGGCGCTGCCGTCGGTATCAAGGAAGGCTATCATCTTTCCTTCGACGTGCTGCTTTACGTCATCCCCGAGCGCGGCAAGAAGCTGTTCTATTCGCTTTCCGATTTGGCGGTGACCGCCTTCGGCGCCGGGATGATGTGGTACGGCACATCGCTGGCCATCAACGCATCCCGCAACATCATCCCCAGCATCGGGATTTCGGGCGCGTTCGACTTCCTTCCCGTTGCGATTGGCGGCCTCTTGGTGGTGCTGTTTTCCATCGAGCGGATTGCCCGCCGCTTAGCCGACCTGCCGACCGCCCGGTTCGGCGACGCTGCCCTGGAGGAATGAGCATGGAACTTTGGATCCTCTTCGGCAGCTTCGTGTTTCTGCTCGCTATCGGCACGCCGGTCGCCTTTTGTCTTGGCATTTCGAGCTTTGCAACGGTCGCCTATCTCGGCCTGCCGCCAGTCGTCGTGTTTCAACGACTGAATTCGGGTGTCTCGGTCTTTGCACTGATGGCCATTCCGTTTTTCATCTACGCCGGCGACCTGATGGTACGCGGCGATATTGCCCGGCGGCTGGTCGCTTTGGCCGGCGCACTGGTCGGGCATCTGCGCGGCGGACTTGGCCAGGTCAATGTCCTGGCCTCGGTCATGTTTGGCGGCGTTTCCGGCTCCGCTGCCGCCGATGCCTCGGCGGTTGGCGGCCTGATGGTGCCGCAGATGAAAGCGCGCGGCTATGATGTCGATTATGCCGTTAATATCACGGTCGTCGGCTCGATCATCGCGCTGATGATCCCGCCTTCACACAACATGATCATCTATTCCATTTCGGCAGGCGGCCGCATTTCCATCGCCGACCTGTTTACAGCCGGCATCGTTCCCGGCCTGATCCTGGCGCTGTCGCTGATGGTGGCGGCATGGTTCGTCGCCAAGCGCCGCGGCTATCCGACGGAGCCGTTTCCCGGCGTCAAGGCGCTATGGTCGCTGTTCGTCTCCGCCGTGCCCGGCCTCATCCTGGTCGCAATCATTTTCGGCGGGGTGCGTTCAGGCATTTTCACGGCCTCGGAATCCTCCAATATTGCCGTCGTCTATGCCTTGCTCATCACCGTCTTTGTCTACCGCACGATGAGCTGGCACGACTTCGTCGAGGCGACCTCGGGTGCTGTGCGCACCACGGCGATGGTGCTGATGGTGATCGGCTGCGCGTCGTCCTTCGGCTGGCTGCTTGCCTATACAAGAGTGCCGGCATCGATGGTGGCCCTGCTGAAAAGCGTTTCCGACAATCCGCTGGTCATCCTGTTTCTGCTGAACATCATCCTGCTGATTCTCGGCACGTTCATGGACATGTCTCCGCTGATCGTCATCACCACCCCGATATTCCTACCCGTTGCCACGGCGTTCGGTGTCGATCCGGTGCATTTCGGCGTCATTCTGATTCTCAATTTGGGTATTGGCCTGTGCACGCCGCCAGTCGGGGCGGTGCTGTTCGTCGGTTGTGCCGTCGGCAAAATTCCTATTTCTCAGGCCATGCGTACCATCTGGCCGTTTTATGGGGCCGCCTTTGCAGCTTTGATGCTGGTGACCTATATTCCGGCACTGTCGCTCTGGCTGCCGTCCGCGTTCAAATGAGGAGCAACGTTTAATGACGACATCCTACGTCAAGACATTTCCACCCGTCGATGCGGGCAATGGCGTGACCCGTCAAATATTGTCGGAAAACGCCGATCTGATGGTGGTCAAGTTCACCTTTGGTGACGGTGCGCAGGGTCTTCGCCACAATCATCCCCATGTTCAATCCACATATGTTGAATCCGGCCGTTTCGAATTCTTCATTGGTGAGGAGACATTCACTGTTGGGCCGGGTGACAGTTTCGTCGTTCCCACCCTTGCCTTTCACGGCTGCCGGGCCATCGAGCCCGGCGTGCTGATCGATACGTTCACGCCGCGCCGTGACGATTTTCTTTGATATTTGAGGAGTTATGCCATGTTATCAGTTGAAACACGCCACGCCATCGATCCTGAAACCGCAAAGGGTTTCGACACCACGGCACTGCGCAAGCACTTCCATGTCGGTGGTATCTTCACCGATGGTGAAATCCGGCTGATCTATACCCATTACGACCGGATGATCGTCGGCGGCGCCGTACCTGGTGGCTCACCACTGGTGCTGGACCATGTCAAGGAATGCGGCACAGCCTCCATTCTCGATCGGCGCGAACTCGTCGTCGTCAATATCGGCGGCACCGGCACGGTCGAGGCCGATGCGACCTATGAGATGGGCAAGGGCGACATGCTCTATCTCGGCATGGGCGCGGGCAAGATCACCTTTTCCGGCGCCGGCCGGTTCTACATCCTCTCGGCCCCGGCGCATCACACCTATCCGTCGCGCCTGATCAAGATCGAGGAAGCTGCAAACGTCACTCTTGGTTCGCAGGCGACGTCAAACGAACGCACCATCTATCAGTTCGTCCATCCTGACGTGATGAAGGCCTGCCAGCTGGTGGTCGGCATGACCAAGCTTGCGCCCGGCTCCGTCTGGAACACCATGCCCGCCCATGTCCATGACCGTCGCATGGAAGCCTATCTCTATTTCGACCTGCCCGAGGGTCAGCGCGCCTTCCACATGATGGGCGAGCCCGATGAAACCCGGCATATGGTCTTGAAGAACGAAGAAGGCGCGATTTCGCCGCCTTGGTCGATCCATTCCGGCGCCGGCACCGCCAATTACACCTTCATCTGGGCCATGGCCGGCGACAACGTCGATTACAAGGATGTCGAAGTGGTCTCGATGGAGACGCTGAAGTGAGCGATCTGTTTTCGCTTAGCCGAAAGACTGCGCTGGTGACCGGTGCCAATACCGGCATCGGCCAGGCCATCGCGGTCTCCATGGCCAAGGCCGGCGCTACTGTGATCTGCGCCGGTCGCTCTCCAGTCGATGAAACCGTCGGCATGATCGTCAAGGCCGGCGGCCAGGCTTCCGGCCTTAGCCTCGACCTGTCAGATCCCATGGCCGGCAGCGGGTTGTTCGACGGTCTTGGCCCGGTCGATATCCTCGTCAACAATGCCGGCATCATCCGCCGTGCAGATGCCGTTGACTTCACCGAGGCCGACTGGGACGCCGTCATGGACGTCAACCTGAAGGCCGTGTTCTTCCTCTGCCAAGCCTTTGCCAAGTCGGTTTTCGCCCGGCAAGGAAACGGCGAAGTGGATGGAAAGATCGTCAACATCGCCTCGATGCTGTCCTTCCAGGGCGGCATTCGCGTGCCCTCCTATACGGCCTCGAAAAGCGGGGTTGCCGGGCTGACGAAGCTGCTCGCCAACGAATGGGCGGCCAAGGGCATCAATGTCAACGCCATCGCTCCCGGCTATATCGAGACCAACAATACCGAGGCGCTGCGCAACGATGCCGCCCGCAACAAGGCGATCCTCGAGCGTATTCCCGCCGGTCGCTGGGGTGACGCCGAGGATATCGGCGGTGCCGCCGTATTTCTTGCATCCCGAGCCGCCAAATATATCCATGGCGCAATTCTCAATGTCGATGGAGGCTGGCTTGCCCGCTGATCATTCCGCCAATCCCCAGCGCCTGCGTCGTCCCGATGGCTTGGCCCGTCCGAAGACTGGCATCGTCCATCTCGGGCTCGGCGCCTTCTACCGCGCCCATGGAGCGATCTATATCGAACAGGCCATGCAAAAGTCTGGCGGAGATTGGGGCATTGTCGGCGTCAGCCTGATGCGCCCCGATCAGCGCGATGCGCTAGAGCCGCAGGACTTTGCCTATACCGCCGTCGAGCTTGGTCCGGAAGGCGAAACGCCGCGCATGATTACCGTGCTGAACGGTGTGCTGGTCGCGCGCGAAAATCCTGAGGCCGTGCTGAAGGCCCTCTCCGATCCTGACGTGAAGATCGTCAGCCTCACCGTGACGGAAAAGGGCTATTGCCACGAACCGTCGACCGGCAAGCTGAACAGCGGGCATCCTGACATTCGCCATGATCTCGCCCATCCCGGCGGCCCGGTTTCGGCCATCGGCATGCTGGTCTGGGCGCTGGAGCGCCGCCGTGCCGCGGGCAGCAGGCCCTTTACCGTGCTGTGCTGCGACAACCTGCCTGACAATGGCAAGGTGGTGCGCCAGGTCGTGCTGGAATTTGCCGGCATGGTCTCGCCCGAGCTTGCCCGCTGGATCGAGACGGAAGGCGCCTTCCCCTCGACCATGGTCGACCGCATCGTGCCGGCCACCAAGCCCGAGGATATCGAGCGCGTCGTCGAACTGACCGGCAAGCTCGACCTGTCGCCCGTGATGCACGAGCCCTTCCGGCAATGGGTGGTCGAGGATCATTTCGTTGACGGACTAAGGCCCGATTTCGGCGCTGTCGGCGTCGAGCTGGTCGAAAACGTCACGCCTTACGAGCATATGAAGCTGCGCTGCCTGAACGGCACCCATTCCTCGCTCGCCTATCTCGGCTATCTCGCCGGCCATGAGACCATAGCCGCCACGGTGGCCGATCCGGTCTTTGCAAGATTCTGCAAACATCTCTGGAATGCCGAAATCACCCCCGGCCTCAAAGCTCCGCCCGGTGTCAGCCTTGGCGATTATACGGCGGCGCTCTTTACCCGCTATGCCAACCCGGCCATTCGCCATCGCACCTGGCAGATCGCCATGGACGGGTCGCAGAAGCTGCCGCAGCGCATTTTGGGCACGATCGCGGAAAACCTGGCCGGTGGCCGGCCCATAACAGGCCTGTCGCTCGCCGTTGCCGCGTGGATGCGCTACGTCGGCGGCGTGGACGAGAAGGCCGAAGCCATTGACGTGCGCGACCCCCTCAGCGCCCGGCTTAAAGCCCTCAGCGACGGTGCATCCCTGCCAGCAGACAAGGTGTCCGCCCTGCTTTCGGTGCGCGAGATCTTCCCCGAAGCGCTTGCCGAAAACCAAAGCTTCCGCACGGCCCTCGTATCGGCCTATGAAAGCCTCAGCGCCAAGGGCGCAAGACATACGATAGAGGACATGACAGCATGAAAGAGAGCTGGCGCTGGTACGGCCCCTTCGACCGCATCACCCTTGCGGAAGTCGCCCAGACGGGCGCTTCCGGCATCGTCAATGCGCTGCATGAAGTGCCCTATGGCGAGGTCTGGACATCTGAGGCGATCGTCAACAGGCGCGACGAGATCGCAGGCGCCGGCCTCGGCCTCTCCTGGGACGTGGTAGAAAGCCTGCCGATCCACGAGAATATCAAGCGCGGCGAAGGCGATCTCGACCGGCTGTTTGGCAACTATCGCCAGTCGATGAAGAACCTCGCCGATGCCGGCATCTTCACGATCTGCTATAATTTTATGCCGCTTCTGGACTGGACCCGCACCCAGCTCGACGCTCCGGTCAAGCGCGGTGGCACGTCCTTGCGCTTTTCACAGCCGCATATGGCAGCTTTCGAGATCCACATGCTGGAGCGCGAAGGTGCTGAAAGCGATTATTCACCTGAGGTCCGCGAAGCCGCTAAGGCCTGGTTCGACGCGTCAAGCGAAGGCTTGCGCCAGAACCTGCTAAACAGCATCATGTCCGGCCTGCCCGGCGCCTTCGACCGCTATGACATCAACGGGTTGCGCGAGGCGCTGAAGCGCTACCAAGGTATCGGCCGCGACGAGATCCGCGCCAACTACGCCCGGTTCCTGGCCGAAGTGATCCCGACAGCGCAGGAGCTTGGCATGCGCTTCTGCGTTCACCCGGACGATCCGCCGCGCGATATTCTCGGCCTGCCACGCATCGTCTCCAGCGAAGAGGACATCGCCTGGATCATGGACCAGCAGCCGGAACTGGCCAATGGCCTGACGCTCTGCTCCGGCTCGCTCGGCGCCAACCCTGCCAATAACGTGCCGGCCATTGCCAAGCGTTTTGCCGAGCGCGTTCACTTCGCGCATCTGCGCAATGTCGCCAAGGAAAAGGACGGTTCCTTCGAGGAGGCCGCTCATCTCGATGGCGATACCGATATGGTGGCGCTGATCGCCGTGCTGATCGGCGAAGAAAAGCGCCGCCGCGAAACGGGCCGCGCCGATTCCGACATCCCGTTCCGACCAGACCACGGCCACGAACTGCTCGATGACGACAAGCGCGGTACCCATCCCGGCTATCCCCTGGTCGGCCGGCTGCGGGGCCTTGCGGAGCTGCGCGGCGTTATCCGCGCTGTGGAGCGACTTTCGGTCTGACGGTGGACGGTCAAGGACGATAAAGGTTCCGGTGTCCGGGGCTTCGCCACCCCCTCATCTGCCTGCCGGGATCTTCTCCCCGCCGGGGAGAAGGTGGCGGCAGCCGGATGAGGGGGGCGGCAACGCCGCACCACGGGTTGCTTGAAACATGTGAAACAAATCAGGACGTAACCTATGCCCGACACCGCCAAGACCGTGCGCCTGCACCCGGACGATACCGTCGCCATCCTGACCGAGCCGGTGCAGGCGGGCAGCCAGCCGCTCGGTTTTGGTGTGCCGCTCGATCATCCCGTGGCACGCGGCCACAAGATCGCACTGGCCGACTGTCCCGAAGGCGGGGAAATCGTCAAATTCGGCCAGGTGATCGGCTATGCCAGCCGCGCCATTGCCGCCGGCGAGCATGTGCATGTCGACAACTGTTCCTTCGGCGCCCATGACCAGAATTACGATGTTGGCGCCGATTATGCGAAGGCGCTGGCCACCATTCCCAAACTCGAACCGGCAAGTTTCATGGGCTACCGCCGCGCCAATGGCCAGGCAGGCACCCGCAACTTCATCGCCATCTGCGCCACGGTCAACTGTTCCGCCACGGTCATCCGTCGCGCAGCCGATGAGATCAACCGCTCTGGTATCCTTGCGGATTACCCCAATATCGATGGCGTCGCCGCCTTTGCCCATGGCACCGGCTGCGGCATGGATGCGGGCGGCGAAGGGGCGGACCTGCTGCAGCGGGTGCTCTGGGGTTATGCCACCCATCCCAATGTCGGCGCTGCCGTCTTCGTCGGCCTCGGCTGCGAGGTCATGCAGCTTGCCCGCATGAAAATGCTCTATGGCGGCAATGACGACAGCCGCTTCTTCGGCCTGACCATCCAGGAAAGTGGCGGCACCGCCGCGACCATCCGTCAGCTCGTCGAGCATATCAAAGCCATTCTGCCTGAGGTCAACGCGGTCGAACGGCAGCCGATCCCGGCTTCGGAGCTGAAGCTTGCCCTGCAATGCGGTGGCTCGGACGGATTTTCCGGCATCACCGCCAATCCGGCGCTGGGCATCGCCTCCGATCTGCTGGTCGGCATGGGCGGCACGGTTATCCTCTCGGAAACACCTGAAATATACGGCGCCGAGCAATTGCTGCTGCGCCGCGCAGCCTCCAATGAGATCGGCGACAAGCTGATCGCCCGCATCCGCTGGTGGGAAGATTATACCAGGATGAACAAGGGCTCGATGGACAACAATCCGAGCCCCGGCAACAAGCTCGGCGGCCTCACCACCATCCTCGAAAAATCGCTCGGCGCCGCAGCCAAGGCCGGAAGCACGCCTCTGACAGACGTGCTGGCCTATGGCGAGCGCATCGAAACCCCCGGCTTCGTCTTCATGGACACACCCGGCTACGACCCGGTTTCCGCCACAGGCCAGATCGCCGGCGGCGCGCAAATGCTGGTCTTCACCACCGGCCGCGGCTCCGCCTTCGGCTCAAAACCGACGCCTACCATCAAGCTCGCCACCAACAGCCGCCTCTTCGCCGACATGCCTGACGACATGGACCTCAACTGCGGCGACATCATCAGCGGCGGGATCTCGGTGGAAGACAAGGGCCGGGAAATCCTCGATCTTGTGCTGGCATCTGCGTCAGGGCAGAAGACCAAATCGGAGATTCTGGGGCTTGGGGATAACGAGTTTGTGCCTTGGCAGGTTGGGGCGGTGATGTAGCCGCCTGCAACAACAATCCACTCATTCATGCAGATGAGACATCAGGAAATCCGCTGCACTCTTGCGTGCCGCGATTGCATTTCTCGTTCCTGATTTCAGGAAGAAATCATGCTCGCCGCCAGCATACACGTCCAGCGCTGCCGTGCCTCCAGCCTTCACGGTTCTTTGTTGCAAATCCCTGGCGATTACCAAGGGAAAGGTCTTGTCGGCACTCCCCCAGATGAGAAGAAGAGGGGGAAACGGTCCAGAACCTGTGCGATCCTTTTCAGGAGAACTGCCATCGACCAAAACCAATGCGGCGGAAGAATAGCGATCGGCTGCGACCCGCGAGGCGACCTCCGCCCCTAGGGAAATGCCGAGAAGCCCAACTTTGCCGTGATCCGGACCTTGGCGCTCCAGAAATTCAGCGGCGCCCTGGACTGCGGCGATCCAGCTTTGCAGACGCCTGGCATAGAAAGCTTTGCGGGCCTGCGCACTGCCCGCTTTCGCTATCGCGTCTAAATCGTCGGCCGAGAGATAGTGCACGAGATAAGCTTGAAGCCCAACTGCTGCAAAGCTTCGGCCAATATCGTCATAGGTCGGGGCTGCAACACCCTTGCTTCCACTTAAGATCAGAACGCTTCGACAGGCCTTTTGCTTGCAAGGGCTAAGGCGCTCCACCAAAACATCCGCACCAGCAATGGAGATGTGGATGGGTCGCCGCAATGGTTCAGCCGACCGACCGGAATCTGCCGGCAACAGCCAGAAGGCGACAAGGAGTGCCGGGATCAAGCGCTTGAGCATTGGTATCGCCCCTTGGAAATGAGCCCGCGTTCGATGCGTCATGCGTCGGAGCTAGACAAATAAAGTAGCATCATCCGCACCAGTTCATGGCGAATGGCAGCGGATTGTAGGTTACCGCGACGGGCGGCATTGTGCACGACGCCGTCCACCGCATCGGACATGATTACACCGATGGTACGGCTGGAAACATGCTCGTCGCCTTTGCGATGTTTGCCAACCAAGGCGGTGAAATAGCCGAGATATTCCTTCTCGAAATCGCTTTCGGGGTCCCGAAATGCTTCCACATTCGGTATCTCATCCAGCAGCACCCGATGCAGACCTGAATGAATGCTGTGAATGGCTATGATGTCATCCACTAGCTCACCAATCAGCCGGGATAAGGGACCATCGCTTTCGGCAGCGCGCTTCAGGACGGCCCGGCAATCATCGAGATGCCGCTCGCGTATGGCTGACACCAGGGAATGCTTGTCAGGAAAATACTGATAGTAGGAACCAACGCTGACGCCGGCTGCCTCGGCAACCTTGTTGGTGGTGAAACCGGTCCAGCCTTCCCGGCTTAAAATGCGAGCAGCGGCCTCGACGATGGCGTCAACCGTAACCTTGGAGCGAGCCTGCACCGGCTGTTTGCGCATCGTTGGTTTGGACTTCGCCATGCGAGTAGACAAGAATGGTCCTCCCTCTGAAAATGTGAAGACGTTACTCGCATTTATCGCTATCGCAAGGGAGGCAAGACATGACCCATCCGCTCAGCCGCTTTTTCAGCTATCAGGCCTGGGCCAACCAGGCGTTTGCCGACAGTTTGGAGCGCGTCGATCGGACCAAGCACCCCAATGAATATCACCACGCGATCCGCTTGCTCAATCATATCCACGTGGTCGGGCAGATCTTTGCGGGTCACCTGACAGGTCACCCGCATGGCTACCTCGCCGACAATACCGAGGAGACGCCTGAACTGGCAGACCTGCGCCACGCGATGGCATTTCGCGACCAATGGTATTGCGATTACCTGAGTACCGTTACCAGCGATGCCCTTGCCGAAACCGTCGCCTTCACCTTCACCGACGGCGACAGGGGAGCGATGACGCGAGAGGAAATGCTCAGCCATGTCGTAACCCATGGTTGCTATCACCGTGGCGAAATCGGCCGCATTCTCGGATCGACGGACGTCTCATTACCATGGGACACCTTTGCAGTCTTCCTGCACCAGACGCAGCCGGATCGGCGACGGCACGACGCTCTGCAACCCGCACATTGATATCCCCAACAAAAAAGCCGGGCGTCTCCACCCGGCTTTTTAAATTTCAAACTGCTAAATCCTACTTGATCATCGGCAGAAGTTCGCTCACCGACTTCTTCGCGTCGCCATAGAACATCCGCGTATTCTCCTTGTAGAACAACGGGTTCTCGATGCCGGAATAGCCGGTGCCCTGGCCGCGCTTGGAGACGAAGACCTGCTTGGCCTTCCAGACCTGCAGCACCGGCATGCCGGCGATTGGGCTGTTGGGGTCTTCTTCAGCGGCCGGGTTGACGATGTCGTTGGAGCCGATGACGATGACGACGTCGGTTTCCGGGAAATCGTCGTTGATCTCGTCCATTTCCATGACGATGTCGTAGGGTACCTTGGCTTCGGCGAGCAGCACGTTCATGTGCCCCGGCAGGCGGCCGGCCACCGGATGGATGGCGAAGCGGACATTCTTGCCAGCGGCGCGCAGCTTACGGGTCAGTTCCGACACAGCCTGCTGGGCCTGGGCCACCGCCATGCCGTAGCCGGGCACGATGATGACGCTATCTGCTTCGTTCAGGGCATTGGCCACGCCTTCGGCATCGATCGCCACCTGTTCGCCGGTGATTTCCATGGCGGGACCGGTGGTCGTGCCGAAGCCGCCGAGGATGACCGAGACGAAGGACCGGTTCATCGCCTTGCACATGATGTAGGAAAGGATGGCGCCCGAAGAGCCGACCAGCGCGCCCGTCACGATCAACAGATCGTTGCCGAGCGTGAAGCCGATAGCCGCCGCTGCCCAGCCGGAATAGCTGTTGAGCATCGAGACGACGACAGGCATGTCGGCGCCGCCGATGCCCATGATCAGGTGATAGCCGATGAAGAAGGCCAAGAGCGTCATCAGGATCAGCGCCCAGGCGCCGGCACCGTTGAAATAGGCGATCAGCAGGATCAGCGACAGAGCCGCCGCACCGGCGTTGAGCATATGGCCGCCCGGCAGCTTCTTGGCCTTGCCATCCACCTTGCCGGCCAGTTTGCCGAAGGCGATGACCGAGCCGGTGAAGGTCACGGCACCGATGAACACGCCGAGGAACACTTCGACCTTCATGATCGACAGTTCCACCGAGTCCTTATGCGCCAGGATCTGGGCAAAGCCGGTCAGGGCAGCACGGGCCGTCTCGTCGAGGCTCGCAACATGGGCCGCTTCGATATGGGCGTTATAGCCGATGAACACGGCAGCGAGACCGACGAAGCTGTGCAGCGCAGCGACAAGCTGCGGCATTTCCGTCATCTGCACGCGGGCAGCGACGTAATAGCCCATGACCGAACCGCCGGCGATCATCAGCACGATGATGAACCAGTTACCGACCCCAGGGCCGAACACCGTGGCAATGACGGCCAGCGCCATGCCTGTTATGCCGTACCAGACGGCGCGCTTGGCGCTTTCCTGGCCCGAGAGCCCGCCGAGCGAGAGAATGAACAATACAGCCGCAGCAATATAGGCTGCGGACACCACACCAATTGTCATAATAAACCCCTCCCCCTCAGGACTTCTGGAACATGGCGAGCATGCGCCGCGTCACGAGGAAGCCACCGACGATATTGATCGTCGCAATCAGTACTGACAGAGCCGCCAGCAGCACCACCAGCCATTTGCTGGAACCGATCTGCAAGAGCGCGCCAAGAATGACGATGCCTGAAATCGCGTTCGTCACGGCCATCAGCGGCGTGTGCAGCGAATGGCTGACGCTCCAGATGACCTGAAATCCGATGAAGCAGGCGAGCACGAAGACGATCAGATGGCTCATGAAGCTCGTCGGCGCGAAAGCGCCAACCACCAGCAACACCACCGTCAGGGCCGCCAGCAGCTTGACCTGGTTTGCGGTCTGCGCCTTGAAGTCGGCCGTTTCCTTGGCGCGCTTTTCCTCAGGCGTCGGTTCCTTGACCTTTTCCTTGGGCTTGGCGGCGGCAATCGCCTGGATCTTCGGCGGCGGTGGCGGATAGGTGATCGCGCCTTCGAAGGCAACCGTCGCACCCCTGATAACGTCGTCTTCCATATTATGGTTGAGAACGCCGTCCTTGGCCGGTGTGAGGTCTGTCATCATATGGCGGATATTGGTGGAATACAGCGTCGAGGCCTGCGCCGCCATCCGGCTGGGGAAATCCGTATAACCGACGACGATCACGCCATTGTCGGAGACGACGCGCTGGTCGGCCACCGTCAGATCGCAATTGCCGCCACGCTCGGCGGCCAGGTCGATAATCACGGAACCGGGCTTCATCGCGGCGACCATGTCGGCCAACCACAGCTTTGGCGCATCGCGACCAGGGATCAGCGCCGTGGTGATGACGATATCGATCTCAGGCGCCAGTTCACGGAACTTCTTCAGCTGCGCTTCACGAAACTCCGGCGAAGACGGCGCGGCATAGCCGCCTGTGGCGGCGCCATCCTGCAGCTGTTCCTTGAAGTCGAGGAAGACGAATTGCGCGCCCATGCTCTCGATCTGCTCGGCCACTTCAGGGCGAACGTCGAAGGCATAGGTGATGGCGCCGAGCGACACGCTTGTACCAACTGCGGCAAGTCCGGCAACACCGGCGCCGACCACCAGAACCTTGGCCGGAGGGATCTTGCCCGCGGCCGTTACCTGTCCCGTAAAGAAACGTCCGAAATTGTTGCCGGCCTCGATCACGGCACGGTAGCCGGCGATATTGGCCATGGAAGACAATGCATCCATCTTCTGGGCCCGCGAAATGCGCGGCACCATATCCATGGCAATCACATTGGCGCCTTTGTCCTTGGCGCTTTCCAGAAGCTCTGTGTTCTGGGCGGGGTAGAAGAAGGAGATCAGCGTCTTGCCCGGTTGAAGCAAGGCGATTTCAGAGGGCTCCGGTGGCCGTACCTTGGCAATCACATCGGCCCCGGCATAGAGCGCCGCAGCCGTCTCGGCCACGGTCACGCCAGCGGCGCGATAGGCATCGTCGGAAAAGCCCGCCGCCTTGCCCGCGCCTGTTTCGATCAGGCAGGCATAACCCAGTTTTTGCAGTTGAACGGCGCTATCGGGCGTCATCGCGACGCGCGCCTCGCCAGCATATAATTCTTTTGGTGAGCCTATAATCAAACTCATAACGACCTCCTGACCCTCATCGAAGCATGGCCCTCATCAACGATGGGACGGCACCAACCTAATGCGCCGCCTACCCCTCGTCCCCGTGACATGATGACCTCATGCTCGCGGCATTTAAGGTGCGTCATGATTGCAAGACAAGCCTTTGTTAACGCTTTCGGTACGTTTCACTATCCGATATCGGCAGGTTCAGCATCAAACCCGAGGATTCACCAGTGCCACACTTCTGGCATTGCCATAACTCCCTCAGAATAAAGGGTATCAGCGCGTTACGAATTCTTGCAGAACGAGATCACGGAGCCGGGCAGCCAGCGTAGACATGCGCCGGTTCTTCATGCTGATCATGTGATAAGGCAGAACCACGATCGACCTGCGGATGTTAAGCCGGCAAAGCCCAGCCCCCGTGGTCTGCCGACAGAGCAGGTCGGAGACTTCGCGCGACAGCGGCGTGATCGCATTGGAGGCGGCGATCATGGCGATCATGACGAGCAGCGACGTCGTATTGACCACGTCAGCCGGCAACGCGGTGCCTGCATCGATAAAGGCATTTTCCACCGCCTGGCGCACCGGCGCGCCAGGCCCCTGCATAACCCAGGGGAAATGCAGGAGATCGGCCATGCCAAGCCCGGTGGAATTGGCCAGCGGATGGCTCTGATGCACGATCAGGTCAACCTCTTCCGTGCGGGCATGGGTGATCTCGAATTGGCGGGCATCGACCCCGACGGGGATGCGTCCCAGAACGAAATCGAACTGCCCCGAAACGAGATTGGAGATCAGGTTGCCGCTTGGCGCCACATCCACATGAATATCGGCCGTGCGGGCTTCCATCTTCAGGGCGCTGATTGCCGGCACGATATAGCCGAGCGCTCCGCCGGTGACCGCTCCGACGCTGACGGTGCCTGACGCCCCGCGCTTGATCGCATCCACCTCGCGCATTGCCTCACGCATTTCCTGCAGAAGGATTTCCGAGCGCCGCACCAGCGCCGCCCCGACTTCCGTCGCTTCCATGCCTTTTGGTGTGCGCAGGAAGACAGGCGCACCAACGATACGCTCGATTTCCGCGAGCATCCGCGAGGCCGCAGGCTGCGTCATCGACACCTGACCGGCCGCCAAGCTGAGCTGGCCAAGCTCGCCAACTGCCTTGATGAGAGTGAAATGTTTCGGCTGCAACCGGTTTGCGGGGGTATTGTTCATGCCCCACATATCAATATTGGTATGGGTAATGTCAAATAAATCATTTGAATGACATACGGGGACGATTAAGAGTCCGCGACGGATCGTGCATCGCTTAAATTAGCGACTGCCAGATTCTTTGCGGCGAACAGAAGGAGCTGGGGCCGCTTCTGCATGACGCGCTTGTCCGGACACGGTTTGGGGGCCGGATCATGCAGCGGATTGATATGGAAACCAAGGGAGGTTCCTCGTGAAGACACTCGTAAAACTTTTTGCGTCCATCGCTTTGGGCGCTGCCGTCATGACGTCGTCTGTGTTCGCAGCCGACAAGGGTACGGTTGGTATCGCAATGCCGACCAAGTCTTCGGCCCGCTGGATCGACGACGGCAACAACATCGTCAAGCAGCTGAAGGAAGCCGGTTACACGACCGACCTGCAGTATGCCGACGATGATATCCCGAACCAGCTCTCCCAGATCGAGAACATGGTCACCAAGGGCGCCAAGGTTCTCGTCATCGCCGCCATCGACGGCACGACGCTTTCCGACGTTCTCAAGAAGGCTCATGACGCCGGTATCAAGGTCATCGCTTATGACCGCCTGATCCGCGACAGCGGCAACGTCGACTACTACGCCACTTTCGACAACTTCCAGGTTGGCGTTCTCCAGGCTGGCACCATCGTTGACGGCCTCGGCCTGAAGGATGGTAAGGGTCCGTTCAACATCGAGTTGTTCGGCGGTTCGCCTGACGACAACAACGCCTTCTTCTTCTACAACGGCGCAATGTCCGTCCTGAAGCCTTACATCGACAGCAAGAAGCTGGTGATCAAGTCGGGCCAGGAAGGCATGGACAAGGTCGGTACCCTGCGTTGGGACGCCGCAACTGCCCAGGCCCGCATGGACAACCTGCTGTCGGCTTACTACACCGACGCCAAGGTCAATGCCGTTCTGTCTCCCTATGACGGCATCTCGATCGGCATCATCTCCTCGCTCAAGGGCGTAGGCTATGGTTCCAAGGACATGCCGCTGCCGATCATCTCGGGTCAGGATGCCGAAGTACCGTCCGTCAAGTCCATCCTGGCTGGCGAGCAGTATTCGACCGTCTTCAAGGACACCCGCGAACTGGCCAAGGTCACCGTCAGCATGGTCAACGCCCTGATGGAAGGCAAGCAGCCTGAAGTCAACGACACCAAGACCTACGACAACGGTGTCAAGGTTGTTCCGTCCTACCTGCTGAAGCCTGTTGCCGTCACCAAGGCCAACGTCGAAGACGTTCTGGTCAAGAGCGGCTACTACAAGGCCGACCAGCTGAAGTAAGCACTATCCCGGGACCGGTCTTTACGCCGGTCCCGGTTTTTTCTTGACGAAGGCGCGCCGCAGACGGGTAAAGACCGGTTTGACGGAGACGCGCTTGAAACGGTAGCTTAGATTGCGCGCGTCGGACGCCAGCGTCAGACCCAGCAGCGATCGAGTTTCGCCCGCCAGCTCAAGTGGCCGTGGCGTGGGATTTCATGATGACAGATACGATCCTTGAAATGCGGAACATCACCAAGACGTTCCCCGGCGTGAAAGCGCTATCGAACGTGAACCTGAAGGTTCGCCGTGGTGAAATCCATGCATTGGTCGGCGAAAACGGGGCCGGCAAATCGACCCTGATGAAGGTCTTGTCCGGCGTTTACCCGTCCGGCACCTATGAAGGCGATATCGTCTTCGATGGCGACGTGCGCAACTTCAAGGTCCTGAAGGACAGCGAAGAAATCGGCATCGTCATTATTCACCAGGAATTGGCGCTGGTGCCCCAGTTGTCAATTGCCGAAAACATTTTCCTCGGCAACGAAATCGCCTCCAAGGGCGTGATCAGCTGGGAACAGACCTATAAGCGTACGAAGGAACTCCTCGCCAAAGTTGGCTTGAAGGAATCTCCAAGCACGTTGGTGACCGATATCGGCGTCGGCAAGCAGCAGCTCACCGAAATCGCCAAGGCCCTCTCCAAGAGCGTGAAGCTGCTCATTCTCGATGAGCCGACAGCCTCACTCAACGAAAATGATTCTGATGCCTTGCTCAACCTGCTGATCGAATTCAGGAACCAGGGCATCACCTCGATCATCATCACCCACAAGCTCAATGAAGTTCGCAAGGTCTCCGACCAGATCACCGTCCTGCGCGACGGTCAGACGGTCAAGACGTTGAACTGTCATGAGGAAGAAGTGAGTGAGGATGTAATCATCCGCAACATGGTCGGCCGTGACCTGGAAGACCGCTATCCGCCGCGCTCCGTGCCGATCAGCGATGTCGTGCTCGAGGTCAAGAACTGGAACGCCTTCCATCACCAGCACCGCGAGCGCCAGGTCCTGCACGACATTGGCGTCACCGTGCGCCGCGGCGAAGTCGTTGGCATTGCAGGTCTGATGGGCGCAGGCCGCACCGAATTTGCCATGAGCGTCTTCGGCAAGTCCTATGGCCACAAGATTAGCGGCGACGTGTTCATCGATGGCAAGAAGGTCGATGTCAGCACGGTGCGCAAGGCGATTGATGCGGGTCTTGCCTACGTGACTGAGGACCGCAAGCATCTCGGCCTGATCCTCGGCGACAACATCCTGCACAATACTTCGCTCGCCAACCTGATGGGCGTGTCGACGGGCGGCGTGATCGACGACATCAAGGAAGCCAAGGTAGCGACAGATTATCGTTCGCGCCTGCGCATCCGCTCGCATGGCATCTACCAGGAAGCCGTCAACCTTTCGGGCGGCAACCAGCAGAAGGTCGTCCTGTCGAAGTGGCTGTTCTCCGATCCGGAAGTGCTGATCCTCGACGAGCCGACCCGCGGCATCGATGTCGGCGCCAAATATGAAATCTACAGCATCATCAACCAGCTTGCCGCCGACGGCAAAGGCGTTCTGATGATCTCGTCCGAAATGCCGGAACTGCTCGGCACCTGCGACCGGATCTACGTCATGAACGAAGGGCACATCGTTGCCGAGTTGTCGAAGGAAGAAGCAAGCCAGGAAAGCATCATGCGCGCTATCATGCGCTCAGGGGAGAAGAAATAATGAATTCGGTCAATCATCCCACCGAAGAGAAGCACGTGGTCTCCATCGCGTCCTACATTCGCTCCAACATCCGTGAATACGGCATGTTGATCGCGCTGGTCGCCATCATGGTCTTCTTCCAGATCTATACCGGCGGCATTCTCTTCAAGCCCGTCAACATCACCAACCTGGTGCTGCAGAACTCCTTCATCGTCGTGATGGCGCTGGGAATGTTGCTGGTCATCGTTGCCGGACATATCGACTTGTCGGTCGGCTCGATCGTCGGCTTCATCGGTGGCGTCTCCGCCGTGCTGACCGTGCAGCTCGGCATGGGCTTCCTGCCGGCGCTGATCATCAGTCTGATCGTCGGTGGCGTGATCGGCGCGGCCCAGGGCTATTGGATCGCCTATCACCGCATCCCGGCCTTCATCGTGACGCTGGCCGGCATGTTGGTGTTCCGCGGCCTGACCTATATCATCCTCGGCAACAAGAATATCGGCCCGTTCCCCTCGGACTTCCAGCTGATCAGCACGGGCTTCATCCCTGACCTGTTCGACATGGGCGGCCTGCATTCCACCTCGATCATCCTGACGGTGATCGGCGCTGTGACGCTGTTCGTGCTCGCTTGGCGCCGCCGCCAGGTCAACGTTGCCCACGGCATCGATGTCGAGCCATTCAGCTTCTTCCTCGTGCAGAACCTGATCGTCTCGGGCGCGATCCTGCTGCTCGGCTACCTGCTGTCGACCTATCGCGGCATGCCGAACGTGCTGATCGTCATGCTCGCGCTGATCATCTTCTATTCCTTCGTTACCCGCCGCACCACCGTCGGCCGTCGCATCTACGCCATGGGCGGCAATGAGAAGGCGACCAAGCTCTCGGGTATCAATACCGAACGCCTGACCTTCCTGACCTTCGTCAACATGGGCGTTCTCGCCGGTCTGGCCGGCATGATCGTTGCGGCCCGCCTCAATTCGGCTACCCCGAAGGCCGGCGTCGGCTTCGAACTCGACGTCATCGCGGCCTGCTTTATCGGCGGCGCCTCGGCCTCTGGCGGCGTTGGCAAGATCACCGGTGCCGTCATCGGCGCCTTCATCATGGGCGTGATGAACAACGGCATGTCCATCATCGGCCTCGGCATCGACTATCAGCAGATGGTCAAGGGCCTCGTCCTGCTCGCTGCCGTGTTCTTCGACGTCTACAACAAGAACAAGGCTGCCTGACACTTTTGGGCCGGAACGATCCGTCGGATCCGGCCCACCCATTTGACTGCATGATGACCGACAGCAATCGCAGAAACAGTGTGAAGCGGCGTTCTGGCCGATTGCGTTGAAGGAAGTGAGAGATCGTTTCGCCGCCTCGTTTGCACCATGAAACGTTCCCATGAACCGTACCAAGGACACTGGACAATGTATCTTTCCCAATTGAAGGCTGGCGGAGTGATCTGCCGTCAAGGCGAAACCGCGCGCATCGTGCCGGGCTTTTCCTCTACCTATGACCTCGCAAAGGCCGCGATTGCCGCAAATGCAAGCATCGCCGACCTGATCGGCAAGCAGGGCGCTGGCGAAACCGTCGACCTCCTGGCCCTCGTCGCCGGTGACAAGCTGGATTGTCCAGTGCGCCATCCCGATGCAGCCCACATGTTCCTGACAGGCACCGGCCTCACCCATACCGGCTCGGCTTCGGCGCGCGACAGCATGCATGCCGACACCGCAGGCATGAGCGACTCCATGAAGATGTTCCGCATGGGTCTGGAAGGCGGCAAGCCCAAGGCTGGCGAAACCGGCGTGCAGCCGGAATGGTTCTACAAGGGCACCGGCGTCAACGCGATCGCTCCCGGCGAAGGCCTGGAATCGCCGTCGTTCGCGCTTGATGGCGGTGAAGAACCGGAAATTGCGGGCTTCTATGTTATCGATAACGATGGCACACCCGTTCGCCTCGGCTTCTCGCTGGCCAACGAATTTTCCGACCATGTGACCGAGAAGATCAACTATCTCTACCTTGCCCATTCCAAGCTGCGCCCGGCCTCCTTCGGTCCGGAACTGCTGGTTGGTGACCTTCCGGCTGACATCGTCGGCACCTCGAAGATTCTGCGCGGCGGCCAAACGGTCTGGGAAAAGCCATTCCTGTCGGGCGAGGACAACATGTCCCACACCATCGCCAACCTGGAATATCACCACTTCAAATACGGCCTGTTCTGCCAGCCGGGCGACCTGCATGTGCATATGTTCGGCACCGCGACCCTATCCTTTGCAGATGGTTTCAAGACTGAGGCCGGCGACGTGTTCGAAGTCAGCGCACCCGCCTTCGGCTTGGCCCTGCGCAACCCCTTGGTCCTGGCTGCCGAGACGCCATTTACCGTCAAAACCCTCTGACCCCTCTGGTGCCGCTTTCCGCGGCATCAGCCTTCGCTGATTGACAATAGCGGCGTCTTAGCCGCTTGAACCAACAAAACACGGGAGAAACGCCATGAGTGGTTTCACACCAAAGGCTTGGCCTCGCAAACTGAGGTCGCAGGAATGGTACGGCGGCACCAGCCGTGACGTAATCTATCATCGCGGCTGGATGAAGAATCAGGGCTATCCGCACGACCTGTTCGATGGCCGCCCGGTGATCGGCATCCTCAACACCTGGTCCGACATGACCCCGTGCAACGGTCATCTCCGCGAACTCGCCGAAAAGGTGAAGGCTGGCGTCTGGGAAGCCGGCGGTTTCCCCATGGAAGTACCTGTCTTCTCGGCGTCGGAAAACACCTTCCGTCCGACCGCGATGATGTACCGCAACCTCGCCGCGCTGGCGATCGAGGAAACCATTCGCGGCCAGCCGATGGACGGCTGCGTCCTGCTCGTCGGCTGCGACAAGACCACGCCGTCGCTGATCATGGCAGCCGCTTCCGTCGACCTGCCGTCGATCGTCGTCACCGGCGGCCCGATGCTGAACGGCTATTTCCGTGGCGAGCGCGTCGGCTCCGGTACGCATCTGTGGAAATTCTCGGAAGCCGTCAAGGCCGGCGAAATGACGCAGGAAGAATTCCTCGAGGCCGAAGCCTCGATGAGCCGTTCCTCCGGCACCTGCAACACCATGGGCACGGCCTCGACCATGGCGTCGATGGCCGAAGCCCTCGGCATGGCGCTGTCGGGCAACGCTGCTATTCCCGGCGTCGATTCCCGCCGCAAGGTCATGGCGCAGCTGTCCGGCCGCCGCATCGTGCAGATGGTCAAGGACGACCTGAAACCATCCGACATCATGACCAAGGAAGCGTTTGAAAACGCCATCCGCGTCAATGGCGCCATCGGCGGCTCGACCAATGCCGTCGTGCATCTCTTGGCCATGGCCGGCCGTTGCGGAATCGACCTGACGCTCGACGACTGGGATCGCTGTGGCCGCGAGATTCCGACAATCGTCAACCTGATGCCATCGGGCGAATATCTGATGGAAGAATTCTTCTATGCTGGCGGCCTGCCTGTAGTGATCAAGATGCTGTCCGAAGCCGGCAAGCTGCATAAGGACGTGCTGACTGTCTCCGGCCTGACGCTGTGGGACGAAGTCAAGGACGTGCGCAACTGGAACGAAGACGTCATCCGTCCGTTCGACAAGGCGCTGACCCAGCATGGCGGCATCGCCGTTCTGCGTGGCAACCTGGCGCCGAAGGGCTGCGTGCTGAAGCCGTCTGCCGCTTCCGAGCATCTGATGAAGCATCGCGGCCGCGCCGTGGTGTTTGAAGACATCGACGACTACAAGGCCAAGATCAACGACGAGAACCTCGACATCGACGAGACGTGCGTCATGGTCATGAAGAACTGCGGTCCGCGCGGCTATCCCGGCATGGCCGAAGTCGGCAATATGGGCCTTCCGCCCAAGGTGCTGCGCAAGGGCATTACCGACATGGTGCGCATTTCCGACGCCCGCATGTCCGGCACGGCCTATGGCACGGTTCTCCTGCACACCTCGCCGGAAGCCGCACGCGGCGGTCCGCTTGCCATCGTCAAGAACGGCGATTTCATCGAGATCGACGTCGAGGCACGCCGGGTGCATCTGGATATTTCCGACGAGGAAATGCAGCGCCGCCTCGCCGACTGGCGCCCGAATGTCGAGCCGCCGGCCAGCGGTTACGCCCGCATGTTCCACGATCACGTGGAAGGGGCCGATACCGGCGCCGATTTCGACTTCCTCAAGGGCTGCCGTGGTTCTGCCGTCGGCAAGGATTCGCACTGATCCCTCCCCTTCTGTCGGGCGCGTCTTCGGGCGCGCCTGACACCGTTCAAAGACCATATCTGCCTTATTGAGTTTCCAACCAGGAAACAGGGACCAAGCCATGACCTCTTCTGACAATACCGGCGCACGGATCGCGCTCGCGCTCGCCGGCGTCGGCAAGATCGCCCGCGACCAGCACATTCCCTCCTGCGAAAACGGCAGCGATTTCACCATTGCCGCAGCGATCAGCCGTAACGGCAAGATCGAAAGCGCCGACAATTTCGAAAACTTCGACGCCTTCCTCGATGCCCGCAAGGACATCAGGGCAATTGCCCTCTGCACGCCCCCTGACGTGCGCTTTGCCATGGCCAAGAAGGCGATTGCACACGGCCTCGACGTTCTCATGGAAAAGCCGCCGGCTGCCACGATCGGCGAAGCCCAGGCACTGGCCGATCTTGCCCGCGACGCCGGCGTTACGCTGTTTGCCACATGGCACTCGCGTTTTGCCAATGGCGTCGAGCCGGCACGCGAATGGCTTGCCGACAAGACCATCACCGGCATTGAGATCACCTGGAAGGAAGATGTCCGCCGCTGGCATCCGGGCCAGGCCTGGATCTGGGAAGCCGGCGGTTTCGGCGTCTTCGATCCGGGCATCAATGCGCTCTCGATCCTGACCGCTATCATTCCCGGCCAGACCATCGTCGAAAAGGCATCGCTGTCCTTCCCAGCCAACCGTCAGCAGCCGATTGCCGCAAGCCTTGCCATGCGCAGCGCTGCCGGCGCGCCGATCAAGGCCGAATTCGACTGGCGCCAGGAAGGCCCCCAGACCTGGGACATCGTGGTGACGACCGAACAAGGCCGCTTGAGGCTCGCAAAGGGCGGCGCGGAACTCTATATAAATGACACGCTGACCGTTGAAGGTCCCGACCGGGAATATGCGCGGATCTATACGCGCTTTGCGCAACTGGTGCGTAGCCGGACGAGCGATGTCGACTTCCAGCCGCTGCGCCTGGTGGCCGATGCCTTCCTCAGCGGCGAACGTCATGAAGTGGAAGCCTTCTTCGATTAAGAGGAAGGCAAGCGCTCTTTAAATCAAAATGGCAGGACATCCCGGACATCCGGGGTGGCATCCTGCGGACCGAAATTGTTGAAAGGATACCCCATGACGCTGAATCTCACCGGAAAACACCTGATCGCCGGAGAATGGGTCGAAGGCTCCACAACCTTTACCTCCAGCCCCGCCTCGGGCGAGAGCCACACCTTCTTTGCTGGCTCCGCCGCTCTGGTGGATCGCGCCATGAAGGCTGCCGAAGAGGCCTTCGTCACCTATGGCTATTCCTCCCGTGAAGAGCGTGCCAAGTTCCTCGAAGCAATTGCCGAGCAGATCGATGCACGCGGCGACGAGATCACCAAGATCGGCTCCCAGGAAACCGGCCTGCCGGAAGCCCGCCTGGTTGGCGAGCGTGGCCGCACCACCGGCCAGTTGCGCCTGTTTGCAACCCACATCCTGAAGGGCGACTATCTCGACCGCCGCCATGATGCGGCCCTGCCCGACCGCCAGCCGCTGCCGCGCCCTGACATCCGCCTGATGCAGCGCCCGATCGGCCCTGTTGGCGTGTTCGGCGCCTCGAACTTCCCGCTGGCCTTCTCCACCGCCGGCGGCGACACCGCCTCGGCACTGGCTGCTGGCTGCCCGGTCGTCGTCAAGGGCCATGAAGCCCATCCCGGCACGTCTGAAATCGTCGCTCAGGCCATCGCAGCCGCGATCAAGAGCTGCGGTATTCATCCGGGCGTCTTCTCCCTGATCCAGGGCGGCAACCGCGAAACCGGCGAAGCCATCTGCCTGCATCCGCTGACCCGTGCCGTCGGCTTTACCGGCTCGCTTCGTGGCGGTCGCGCGCTGTTTGATCTCTGCGTACGCCGTGAAGAGCCGATCCCGTTCTTCGGCGAGCTGGGCTCGGTCAACCCGATGTTCCTGCTGCCCGCTGCCGTCTCCGCACGCGGCGAAACGATCGCCAAGGGCTGGGCCGGCTCGTTGACCATGGGCGCTGGCCAGTTCTGCACCAATCCCGGCATTGCAGTGGTCAAGGAAGGCGCGGAAGCCGACGCCTTCCTCGAAACCGCCAAGACCGCGCTGGCTGCCACCAATGCCCAGACCATGCTGACCGACGGTATCGCCAATGCCTATCGCGAAGGTGCAAAGCGCATCGAGGCGACGGAAGGCGTTCAGTCCGTGCTGACCACCACTTGCGACCTGCGCAATGCCACGCCTTACCTGTTTGCCACAACAGGTGAAAACTGGCTGGCCAACCACGTGCTGGGTGAAGAAGTGTTCGGCCCGCTCGGCGTTCTCGTTACCGTCAAGGATGAAGCCGAGATGGTGCACATTGCCGAAAGTCTGGTCGGCCAGCTGACCACGACGCTGCAGATGGACGATGCGGACGCGCCAATCGCCCGCAAGCTGTTGCCGATCCTGGAACGCAAGTCCGGCCGCGTGCTCGCCAACGGTTTCCCGACTGGCGTCGAGGTCTGCGATGCCATGGTGCATGGCGGCCCCTACCCGGCCACCACCAACTTCGGCGCGACCTCGGTCGGAACCATGGCGATCCGCCGCTTCATGCGTCCGGTCAGCTACCAGAACATTCCGGTGGCGCTGCTGCCGGAAGATCTGCAGTAAGCCGGGTGACGCAGCATGGCTGATATGGCGAAGACCGGCACGCCCTTCGTGGCTTTGGCCGATTGGGGCACGAGCAATTTCCGCCTCTGGTTGGTGGATGGCGACGGCGTGGTGCTGGGCGAACGCCAGTCGGCGGACGGCATGTCAGCCTGCGCCAAGGACAACCGCTTTGCGGCCGTTCTCGAAGAACATCTGGAGGCGCTTTCAGCGCCTCTCGATCTTCCAGTAGTGATCGCCGGCATGGCCGGCGCCCGCGCCGGTTGGCTAGAGGCACCGTATGTCGAGACACCGACAGCGCTCTCCGGCCTCCACCTGCGCACCGTCAGCCCAAAGGCGACGCGGCCAATCCACATCCTGCCGGGTGTCTGCCAGATCAACACCGGCCCATTCGACGTTATGCGCGGCGAAGAAACCCAGTTGGCCGGCGTTGTCGCTGGCGGCATTGCCTCGGGCGTGATCTGCATGCCCGGCACCCATTGCAAGTGGGTGGATCTTGAAGGCGGCGTGGTGCAGCGCTTCCGCACCGTCATGACCGGCGAATTGTTCGATCTGATCGCCAAGCAGTCGATCCTGCGTCTTTCGATGCCCCAGGACGGGCTGACGCAGACGGATGAGGCCGTCTTCATCGAGGCCGTGACCGAGGCGCTGGGCAGCAATTTCTCCCTGACCACCAGCCTGTTTTCGATCCGGGCCGCCGGCCTTCTCTCCACACCCGGCCCGCAGGATGCGGCAAGCCGGCTGTCTGGCCTGCTGATCGGCGCGGAAATCGCGGGCATGCGGGACTGGGTCAACGCCGGCAAAACCGTGCATATCGTCGGCTCGAAATCGCTTTCAGCCCTTTATGCCAAGGCCATTACCCTTGCCGGTGGCAGTGCCAGCAGTCTCGACGGCAGCGCCCTGGTGCGCACCGGCCTGTTTGCCGCAGCCCAGGCGCTTTTTCAAACCGCAGAGTAAGGACAGACCATGACCACCACCCATACGCCCTGGCCGCAGTTGAAGCGCGAACTGGTCGCCATCCTGCGCGGCATCGGTCCTGACGACATCGAAAGCGTCGTCGACGTGCTGCTCGAACAGGGTTTTGAAGCGATCGAAGTGCCGCTGAATTCGCCCGATCCGTTTATCTCGATCGAAAAAGCCCGCAAGCGCGCCCCTGAAGGCGTGTTGATCGGCGCCGGCACCGTGCTTGACCCCGCTGCGGTCGAACAGCTGCACAGCGTCGGCGGCAATCTTTTGGTCACACCCAATACCGATCCCGCTGTCATCGGCCAGGCTGCCCGGCTCGGCATGGTCTCCATGCCGGGCGCCTTCACGCCAACGGAAGCGCTTGCCGCCATCAAGGCCGGCGCCTCGGCCATCAAGTTCTTCCCGGCCAGCGTGCTTGGCCCAAGCGGCATCAATGCCATCAAGGCGATCCTGCCGGCCAATTTTCCGATCGGCGCAGTCGGCGGTGTCGGCGAGAGCAATTTCGGCGAATACCTCAAGGCCGGCGCCCGCGCCTTCGGCATCGGCACCAGCCTCTACAAGCCCGGCGACAAGGCCGATGTCGTCAAGGAACGCGCCGCCAAGCTAGTGGCCGCCTATGACGCGGCTGTCGCCGCCCACAAAGGCTGATTTCAGCCCGAGATTAAGAGTGCGGCCGGCAAATCGATGCCGACCGCAAAGCCGATATAGCTGTAAAGCTGATATCATCGGCAATCAGGAGGTCGGATGCGGCTTTTGATGCTCTGCCTCGGCTGGTTCTTCGTAGCACTCGGCGTCATCGGCATCTTCCTGCCGCTGCTGCCGACCACGCCCTTCATCATCCTGGCCGCCGGCCTGTTTGCCCGCTCCTCGCCGCGCTTCGAGCAATGGCTGCTCGATCATCCCCGTTTTGGCAAGCCGCTCACCGACTGGCGCCGCGAAGGCGCAATTTCTGGCCGAGCCAAGGGTGCAGCTGTGACTGTCATGGCGATCAGCTTTATCGTGATGATGATGTTTTCCTCCGCGCCGCTCTTCGTGCGGATCGGCACCGGCGTCATCCTTTTATGCTCAGCGGCCTTCGTGCTGACAAGGCCGACACCAAGAGGATGATGGTTTACCTTAGCGCATTTCCGGACGCAAAACCGCTACACACTTTTGCTGGAAATGCTCTATTCCGGCACCGCAGGCAGCACGGTCTCGGTCTTGTTCAGCCGCTTTTCGCGGAAGAAGATGAACAGGCCCGAGCCGATGATCAGTGCAGCACCGATCACCATGCTGGTGCGCGGCAGGTCGCCGAAAAACAGCCACCCGAACAGCACCGCCCAGAGCAGCAGCGTATATTGCAGCGGCGCGACGGCAGCGGCATCGGAGATTTTCAGCGCCCTGTTGACTAGCATATGCGCCGCCATGGCGACGATGCCGAGCAGGCCAAGCATGACGAGGTCCGTGGCTGACGCGATCGGCACCCAGTCGAAAGGCGCGAAGAACAGGCCGCCAAGCAGCGCCGCCGCCGCCTGGAACAGCACCAGCAGCTTGTCCGGCGTCGCCCGCAGCGACCGGCCCGACAGCATCATGAAGGCGAAGGCGGCGCTGCCGATAATCGAGATCAGCGCCGGCGCCGAAAACATCGCCCGTGATGGTTCCAGCGTGACGATGACGCCGGCAAAGCCAATCACAATTGCGGTAATCCGCCGCCAGCCGATGGTTTCCCCCAGCAGGAAGGGCGCCGCCGCCGCAACATAAATCGGCGCGGCGAGCCAATAGGTCATGACATCGGCGAGCGGCAGGTAGCTGACGGCGTAGTAGAAGGCGATGATCTCCACGGTGGAGCAAACAACGCGGGCCAGCTGCATCCACGGCCGTTCTACTGACAGAACAGGCGCTAGACCACCGCGCACCAGAAACGGCAAGAGGATCAGCAGAGCAGCCATGCTGCGCACCACCACCACCTGGCCAAGCCCGTAATGGGCCACCAGCGCCTTGGCCATCGCGTCATTCAGCGCAAACATCAGCATGCCCGCCAGCATGATGGCGGGGCCGGCAGTGCGGATATTCACGAGATGAGGGAAAGACACGGCGCGCAGGACCTTGAGGATGGATGAGAGAATGGCGCCGTCCCTACCACAGCCGACAGCCGCCGCCCATAACATTTGTGAGACATCAAATATACGAAACGTCCACGACAGCCATTGATAAAGTCATCGGATGACTTTATCAATTCCAGAATGCGACCTTTACAGAAAACCAATCTCGCCGACAGCGCGGCGGACCGGATCAGAACAGCACTTGCCGATGGCCTCTGGCGGATCGGCGAGAAATTGCCCAATGAGCAGGGCCTGTCGGACCAGCTGCAGGTCAGCCGCGGCACCATCCGTGAAGCGGTGCGGGTGCTGGTGGCGCAGGGCCTGCTGGAAACCCGGCAAGGCTCCGGCACCTATGTCGTCACCGATAGGGTCGTGCCGCAGCCGCTGGATCTTGCCCGTCGCACCAGCCTGCGCGATCGGCTGGAGGCACGGCTGGCGCTTGAGGTGGAAGGGGCAAGGCTGGCAGCGCAAAGGGCGAGACCGGCAGCGATCCGGCAATTGCACGCCCTGCTCGATCAACGCGGCCATTCCGCCGCCGAGCCGGATCGCGCCGCCTTTATTGCCCGCGACCTCGCCTTTCATCGGGCAGTGATTGCCGCCGGCGAGAATGCCGCGATGCTGGAGCTCTATGATTTCTTCACCCGCTCGATTACCGACACAATCGAGGCAACCACCGGCGGCTTGCTGCCGGAGCCGGATCTGGCGGCCCACCGCGCCATCGTCGAGGCCATCGCAACAGGCGATCCCGACGCCGCCGATCGCACCGTGCGGGCCTTCATGCGACCCGTGCTCGCCGCCCTGACCGAAAGTAGGCCGGGTTCGGATTGAACCCAGCGCTTTTGTTATCCTTCTGTTTTTGCTTTTCTTTTGGAAGAGCGAGCTTTCCGATAGGCTTTAAAGGACATGACCATGTCGCTCATCTCTTCAGAACCTGCTCATTCCGGGCACGGTCAAGACCTCGGCCTTGCCGACGAACTGCTGATCGATGCAGATCCGGACGATGCGCCAACCTCAGCACGGGCTAAGCCTCAGACGGCAGCGCAGCGGTCGTCTGTTGCGCGCATCATCCTCGGCATCAGTCTTGTGATGATCGCCTTCAATCTGCGGCCGGTATTTTCCAGCGCCTCGACGCTGCTGCCGGAGATCCGCGATGGGCTGGGGCTTTCGGCACTTGGCGCCAGCCTGCTCACTACCCTGCCGGTCCTCTGCCTCGGCGTCTTCTCGCCACTGGCGCCCAAACTGTCGGATCGGTTCGGCGCGGAAAAGACGTTGCTGGCGGTCATGGCGCTGCTGGCAATAGGCACCGCGCTGCGGGGCATCCCGAGCATTCCACCGCTATTTTTCGGCACCGCGCTCGCCGGTGCCTGTATCGCCGTCGGCAATGTGTTGCTGCCCGGTCTGGTGAAGCGCGACTTCCCCCAGCAAGCCGCGCTGATGACCGGCTTTTACACAATGGCGCTGTGCGGCGGGGCGGCGGCTGCCGCCGGGCTAACCCTTCCCATTGAGGCCGCAAGCGGCGGCTCGATGGCGATAGGGCTTGCCGTCTGGGCACTGCCGGCCGCCGTGGTCTTCCTGCTTTGGCTACCCCAGGCCTTTTCAGCCCATGGTCATCGCCCGGGCCTGCGCGTTCAGGTTCAGGGACTGTGGCGCGACCGGCTGGCCTGGAACGTCACCCTCTACACCGGCCTGCAATCGGCGCTCGCCTATTGCGTCTTCGGCTGGCTGGTGCCGATCCTGCGCGAGCGTGGGCTGGATGGCGTCACCGCTGGCGCTGTCGTCTCCGTGTCCGTCATGGTCCAGGCCGCCGCCTGCATTTTTGCGCCGCATCTTGCCGTGCGTGGCCGGGATCAACGGCTGGTCAATGCCGCTGTCGCCATTCTCGCTGTTATAGCGCTGTTCGGCCTGCTGTTTGCTCCGCTCTCTACCCTCTGGATCTGGGCGGTATTGCAGGGCATTGGCCAGGGCAGCCTGATTGCGCTTGCCATGACCGCAATCGTGCTGCGCTCCGGCAATCCGCAAATTGCCGCGCATCTCTCCGGCATGGCCCAATGCGTCGGCTATTGCCTTGCCGCCGTCGGTCCGCTGCTTGTCGGCCTCATCCATGGCTTTACCGGCAGCTTTGCCTGGTCGGGCCTGCTGTTCGCAGCTCTTGGTCTCGGAGCGGCCTGGCATGGATGGCGCGCCGGCCGCGACCTCCAGGTCAATGTCGTCCTGAGCGAAAAATCGCATTGACACCAAATGGTTAAATCAGAAGAGTAGAATGGTCGGCAGGAGGAGAAACGGATCGCCAGAGGACCCGTTTCCATTAAAATAATAGGGGACAACGATCATGGGTTTGCAACGGATTTTCGCCGCGACGGCGCTTGCGATCCTGTGTCTTGGCCAGCCTCTCTTCGCGTCTGACACCATGGCGGCCGATGCCGGCCGCAGCATCGCCCTGACGAAGGACAGCGATTACGCGGGCTTCGATCTGCGGACTCAACAGAATGTCACGCTTGATCAGTGCCAGGCGAGCTGTATCGACGACAAATCCTGCCGGGCCTTCACCTATAATGTCAAAGCGCGCTGGTGCTTTCTGAAGTCGGATTTCGGCCCGCTAAATCCTTTTGTCGGCGCCGTTGCCGGCCGCATCGTCACCAATACGAGCGAGCCTGACATCGGCGTTGCGCCAAAGCTCGACTTCGTTTCCGCCAGCGTGAACGGCCAGGCCCAAAGCTTTCGCGACCGCCTGATCAAGACGGGCACGACAAACGCACAAGGTCTCAGCCAGTCCATTTTGCGGGCAGAGATGGACCTCTCGGCAGGGCGCACCAAGGATGCCGTTGGCGGCTTTCTCGCTGCCGCAGCGCTCTCGCCCGACGATAGCTCGCTTTGGCTGCGTGCCGCCCGCGCCGCCAACCTGATCAAAAACGACAGCGAGGCGACGAGCCAGGGCCTCTATGCAGCCGTGATCGGCTATGACGTCAGCCGGACGACCAAGGTCCGGGCCGAGGCGCTGGCCGTCATGGCGAAGGCACTGGAAAAGAGCGAGAGCTATCGCCAGGCGCTGAGCGCCTACAAGGCCAGCCTCGAGATCTCAGCAGACAAGACCGTGCGCGCCGCCTATCTGGCGCTGAAGGCCACCAAGGGATTCCGCATCACCGGCAACACTGTCGATGCCGACGCCACCACCCCGCGCGCCTGCGTGCAATTTTCAGATCCCCTCGTGAAGCGCGGCGCCGATTACAGCGCCTTTGTCACGGTCAACGGCAAGCCGCCGAAGTCCGTCGAAGCCAAGGAGAGCCAACTCTGCGTCGAGGGGCTGGACTATGGCCAGCGCTATACGATCGGCCTGCGCGAAGGCCTGCCCTCCTCCGTCGATGAGCCCTTGCAGGCCCGTTCGGATATCGAGGTCTATATTCGTGACCGCAGCCCGGTGGTGCGCTTTACCGGCGACCGCTTCGTGCTGCCGGCAGCGATGCGGCGCGGCATTCCGCTGGTTTCGGTCAATACTGAAAAGGCCAATCTGAAGCTCTACCGCATCGGCGAGCGATCGATTTCGCCGCTAATGGCCAATTCGCGCTTTCTCAGCCAGTTGAGCGGCTATACTGCCGCGCGCATCGAGCAGGACAATGGCGAACTGGTCTGGCAAGGCACGCTAGACATCGCCAGCGAGCTTAACCGCGAAGTCACCACCAGTTTCCCCGTGGATCAGGCACTGCCGGAGCGCAAGCCCGGCATCTATGTGCTGACGGCCTCGGCCACCGGCGGCAAGAGCCAGGAATGGGATGATCAGGCCACCCAATGGTTCCTGGTTTCCGATATTGGTCTTTCCACTTTTGCCGGCACCGATGGGCTGCATGTCTTTGCCCGCTCGCTGAACACTGCCAAGCCCATTGCCGGTGTCGAGCTGAAGCTGCTCGCCCGCAACAACGAGATCCTCGGTACGGCGACCACCGACGACCAGGGCCGCGCCACGTTTTCGGCGGGCCTGATGCGCGGCGGTGCGGGCCTTGCCCCGACAGTGCTGACGGGAGAGATCAAGGCCGATGGCAAGGCCGCCCCGGATGGGAAGGCGGCCCCCGATGGGAAGGCGACCCAAGCGGATTTCGTCTTCCTCGACATGACCAAAGCGGGCTTTGACCTTTCCGACCGTGGCGTCACCGGCCGTGCCGCCCCCGGCGCCATCGACATCTTCGCCTGGACCGAGCGCGGTATCTACCGCCCGGGCGACACCGTGCATGTCGGCGCGCTTGCCCGCGATATCGATGCGGAAGCCATCGATGGCCTGCCGCTCACCTTCATCTTCACCCGGCCCGATGGCGTCGAATATCGCCGCATGGTCAGCACAGGCGCCGGCCTCGGCGGCCATGTCCTCGACCTGGCTCTCGACAAGAGTGTCATGCGCGGCACCTGGACGCTTGGCATCCATGTTGATCCGAAAAAGCCGGCGATTGCCGAACAGACCTTCCTCGTCGACGATTTTCTGCCTGATCGGATCGAGTTCGACATGAAGGCGCAGGCCGGCGTGCTGAAACCGGGTACGCCGCTGTCGGTCGATGTCGATGGCCGCTATCTCTACGGCGCCCCTGCGGCTGGCCTGACGCTCGAAGGCGAGATGCTGATCAAGCCGGTCAGGACGCGCGACGACAAGCCGGGCTTCCTGTTCGGCCTTGCCGACGAAGAGGCTGGCGAATCAAACAGCGTGACCCTCGATGACCTACAGCCACTGGACGACAAGGGCCACGGCACGATCGATTTGCAGCTCGGCGACCTGCCTTCCACTACCCAGCTGTTGCAGGCGGAACTGTCGGTGCGGCTCAAGGAAGGCGGCGGCCGCGCCGTGGAAAGGCAGCTGACGCTGCCGATCAACAATGGCCAGCCTGCCATCGGCATCAAACCCGGTTTTTCAGGTTCGCTTGCCGAAAACAGCACCGGCCATTTCCAGCTGATCGCCCTGGATGGTGAAGGCAAGGCCCAGACGCTCTCGGGCGCCAAATGGAAACTGGTGCAGCTGGACCGGAACTATCAATGGTACCGCGATGGCAATTCCTGGCGCTATGAACCGGTTACCTCGACCAAGCTCGTTGCGTCAGGCACAACAGACATCGGCACTGACGGCACCGACCTCTCCATGCCGGTCGGCTGGGGCCGTTTCAGGCTCGAAGTCGACGCACCCGGCGTCGATAGCGCCGCATCCAGCGTGGAATTCGATGCCGGCTGGTTCTCCGCCGGCGGATCGAGCGACACGCCCGATGCCCTGGAAATCGCGCTCGACAAGCCAAGCTACAAGGTGGGTGAAACCGCAAAGCTGAAGATATCACCGCATTACGCTGGCGAAGTTCTGGTCACCATCGGCTCTGAAACCCTGGTTGCTACGGAAACCGCAAGCTTGGCTGCGACCGGCGGCGAGATCGATATCCCCGTCACCGACAGTTTCGGTGCCGGCACCTATGTCACCGCGACGCTTTACCGGCCGGGCGAAGGCCAGGAAAGCCGGATGCCGATGCGCGCCATCGGCGTCACCTGGCTTGGTGTCGATCCGGCCGCCCGCAAGCTGGCGATCAAGCTCACGCCGCCCGCCCAAATGGAGCCGCGCCGAAAGCTGACCGTACCGGTCGCCGTGACCGGCGGCGGCAATGACGCCTATGTCACCGTCGCGGCCGTCGATGTCGGCATCCTCAACCTGACGCGCTATCAGGTGCCGGATCCCGACGGCTGGTATTTCGGCCAGCGCCGACTCGGCATCGAAATGCGCGACCTCTATGGCCAGTTGATCGACGGCTCGCTTGGGGCGTCGGGCACTCTTCATACCGGCGGCGATGGCGGCATGAGCTCGCTCTCGGCAAGCCCGCCCAAGGAAAAGCTGGTGGCGCTGTTCTCCGGCCCCGTCCATCTCGACCATAATGGCAAGGCGCAAATCAGCTTCGACATTCCCCAGTTCAATGGCACTGTCCGGCTGATGGCGGTCGCCTGGAGCCGCACCGGCATCGGCCATGCGCAAACCGATGTCATCGTGCGCGATCCCGTCGTCATCACACCGTCGCTCCCGCGCTTCCTCGCACCGGGCGACAATGCACGGCTGCAGCTTGATCTTGCCTCCACCGATGCGCCTGACGGCGACTATCTCCTCTCCGTCAAGGGCAACAACTCCGTCGGCATCGAGCCCGGCAAGCAGCAGATCCCGCTGAAGTTGAAGGCTGGTGCCAAGACAAGCCTGGACATCGGGCTGACAGCACTCGCCCCCGGCGATAGCAGCCTGACCGTGACATTGGCCGAACAACCGAAACCAGGCGCAGGCAATGGCGCTCCGGCAGACGCAACACCGGCCACGCCGCCCGCCCGCCAGCCGCTGACGCTCACCCGTGTTCTCGATCTTCCCGTGCGTCCTGCGGCTCTGCCGCTCACCACCCGGCGCGAATTGCCGCTTGGCCCGGGCAAGAGCCTGATCGTGGATGAAAACCTGCTGGCCGATAGCATCCTGTCTGGCGCCTCCATCAGCCTCTCGGTCTCGCGTGGCCCGAGCTTCGACATTGCGGCGCTGCTGACCAGCCTCGACCGCTACCCCTATGGCTGCGCCGAACAGACCACCAGCCGAGCACTGCCGCTGCTCTATTTGAACGAGTTGGCATCGGTTGCCGGCCTGCCGGATGATGCCGCGATCAGCAAGCGCATTCAGGATGCCATCTACCGGGTGTTGTCCTACCAGGCGTCGCAAGGCAGTTTCGGCCTTTGGGCGCCCGGCTCCGAGGACCTGTGGCTGGACGCCTATGTCAGCGATTTCCTGACGCGGGCACGCGAAAAGGGTTTTGACGTGCCCGACGCCGCCATGGTGCAGGCTCTGGATAACCTTGCCAACAAGCTGTCCTATGAGACGGATGTCGAAAGCCAGGGCAACGACATCGCCTACGCGCTCTACGTGCTCGCCCGCAACCGCCGCGCCGCGATCAGCGATCTGCGCTACTACGCCGATACGATGCTCGACCGCTTCCCGACACCGCTGTCGAAGGCGCATCTAGCCGCTGCCCTGTCGCTCTATGGCGATCCGGCGAAAGCTGGTACGATTTTCGAAAAGGCGGCTGCGGATGTCCAGAAGGGGTCGGTCACACCGGTCAGCCTGTCGCGTTCGGACTATGGTTCGCAGCTGCGCGACGGCGCTGCCATCCTGGCGCTTGCCGCTGAGGCCCGGCCCGTACCGCCGATCGTCTCAGCCTTGAGCCGCACGGTGATCAGCGACTGGAATGCCAAGACCTATACCAGCACCCAAGAAGAAAGCTGGATGCTGCTGGCCGCCCGCGCGCTCGACAAGAGCAATGCCGGCCTGACAGTCAGCGTCAACGGCAGCCAGAAGACTGATGGCTACCGGGCGCGGATTGAGGGTGAAGAGCTGCTGCGCCAGCCCGTGACGCTCACCAATCCCGGCACGGAAGCCCTCACCGCGACAGTGACGACCGTCGCCGTGCCAACCTTTCCGCTACCGCCGTCCGCCCAGGGCTTTACCATCGAGCGCAGCTATTATGCGATGGATGGCACGCCGGTAAACATCAGCGAAGCCAAGCAGGACCAGCGTTATGTCGTGGTGCTGAAAGTGGCCCAGACCGAGGACATGCCGACCCAATTGCTGGTGACGGATCTGTTGCCCGCCGGTCTCGAGATCGACAATCCGGCACTCGTCGGCAGCGCCGATCTGGATAATTTCAGCTGGGTTGGCAAGACGAAGCCCGCCCATCTGGAGTTCCGCGACGACCGCTTCGTGGCTGCCATCGACACGGAACACAGCCAGGCGACATCGGATGATGACGCTGACTCCAGCAGCGCCGATGATACCGACGACACCGACAATGGCGACATGGTGCTTGCCTATGTGGTGCGCGCCGTCACGCCAGGTGTCTATGATCATCCCGCCGCAACTGTTGAGGACATGTACCGGCCGCAGCGTTTTGCGCGCACGGCGGTTGGGCGCATGGAGGTCAGGGCTGAACAGTGATCCGGCGTGGTACGGCAATCGGTCTCGTTGTTGCGGCCTGCCTGTCAGTGGGCGCGGCCTGGCTGGGGCTTGGCGCGCTAGACCGGGCTTTCCCGCCACCACTTGAGGCCGCCGGCAAACCTTCGGCCGAGCTGCTGGATGCCGATGGCAGGCTGTTGCGCGCCTTTGCCACCCGCGAAGGCCGCTGGCGGCTGAAGACCCATGAGGCCGATGTCGATCCGCTGCTGGTGAAAATGCTGATTGCCTACGAGGACCGGCGTTTCTACAGCCATGCTGGCATCGACAGCCTGGCGCTCGGGCGTGCCGCACTGCAATTGGTTGGCCGTGGCCGGATCGTGTCCGGCGCATCTACGTTGTCGATGCAGGTGGCACGGTTGATCGAACCCCGACAATCGCGGTCTTTTCTCGCCAAACTGCGCCAGGCGGCACGTGCCGTGCAGATCGAGCGCCGGCTGGATAAGCACGCCATTCTCGACCTTTATCTCACCCATGCGCCCTATGGCGGCAATCTTGAAGGCGTGCGGGCGGCATCGCTTGCCTATTTCGGCAAGGAGCCGATCCGCCTGACACCAGCGGAAGCAGCGCTACTGGTGGCCCTGCCGCAATTGCCCGAACGGCGACGCCCCGACCGCTTTGCCGGCAATGCTCTGGCTGCCCGAGACCGGGTGCTGGCCCGCATGGAAAAGGCCGGCGTTATCTCATCGCAGGATCGGCAGACGGCCGAAATGGCGCCCCTGCCGAAGCGCCGGCTGGAGTTGCCGATGCTTGCCGCCCACCTCGGCGATGCCGAACGGCGCCGCCAGCCGGATGCGCTGACCTATCCGACCCGGCTGAAAAAGGATGTGCAGGCGGCGCTGGAAACGGTGGCGCGCCAGGCCGCCCAGCGGCTTCCCCCAAAGGTCGCGGTCGCCATCATCGCCGCCAATATCGGCAGCGGCGACATCATCGCTCGCGTCGGCTCCGCCGGCTATCTCGATGCCAGCCGCTCCGGCTGGATCGACATGACCCGTATCAAGCGTTCGCCGGGTTCGACCCTGAAGCCGATGATCTACGGGCTGGCCTTCGAACAGGGAATGATTGCCCAGGACACCGTCATCGAGGACCGGCCTGCCGATTTCGCCGGCTACAGGCCGAAGAATTTCGACACGCATTACCAGGGCGACATTTCGATCCGCAACGCGCTGCAGCTTTCGCTGAACGTGCCGGCGGTCCGGTTGCTGGAAGCGGTCGGGCCGCTGCAGATGCTGACGCGGTTAAAGGCGGCAGGCATCAGGCTAGATCTGCCCCAGGCCGGTACCCCGGGCCTCGCCATCGCGCTTGGCGGCGTCGGCACGACGCTGAAGGATCTGGTGGCGATGTACGCGGCCTTGGCGCGACAGGGCGAAGCGATCAGCCTGAATGATAGCTTACCATCGGACACCGCACGGCCAGATCCTGTCCGGCTGCTGGAACCGGCCGCGGCCTGGAATGTCAGCGATATTCTCTCAGGTGTAGCACCGCCAGCCGGCGCACGAACAGGACGGATTGCCTACAAGACCGGCACCAGCTACGGCTACCGGGATGCCTGGTCGATCGGCTACGATGGCCGCACCGTCATCGGCGTGTGGATTGGCCGGGCCGACAATGGCGCGGTGCCGGGCCTGACCGGCTATGGCAGCGCCGCACCAGTCCTGTTTGAAGCCTTCGCACGCTCTGGTCTTGCCCCATCAGCCTTGCCGACAGCACCGTCAGGCACGGTTCGGCTCGCCAAAGCCGAGCTTGGTCCCAGCCTCCGGCGCTTTTCGCGCGAGACAAGCGGGCTGATTGCGGTTAATTCCGGCGACAAGCCGCCGGTGATCGTCTTTCCACCTGAAGGCGCGCATGTAGAACTCGACCGCACGGCCGAAGGCTCCACCATGCCGCTGACGCTGAAACTGCAAGCGGGCCGCGCACCCTTCCGCTGGCTCGCCAATGGCAAGACGCTGCCCGATCTCGCCCGCACCCGCACGACGCATTGGCTTCCTGATGGCGACGGCTATTCGACCCTGACGGTGATCGACGCGGCCGGACGCAGTGCGACTGTCGGGATCTTTCTTCGCGAGAATTAAATCTAACTTATGTAGTTGATTTTGATATACCCTTGATAGAAAGGGGAAAAATCAGGATTTAAGGCCATCTTAACAAACAGCTTCTAAAGTGACGGTTCGACGATGACGTCGCTCGACCGCCAGCGCTTGCACAATGATTGTGAGGGGCCTGACATTTCCGGATGCCGTGCCGCAGTCTCTAAGCTTGAGACGCAAAACCGAGCATCGGAAACAGCTTTGCATGTGCAGCCCCTTGCTCGACCCTCGCTTGAAGCTTGGCCGGGCCAAAGGGCTTTGGAGGAGCCGGAACCATGTCCATCGATCGTTTGCTCTCGCGTTTCCGCATCCAGACAAAGGTCTTGATTTTTATCCTGCCCTTTGTCGTCACCATCGGTGCGGTCGGCTTTACTGGGCTCTATGCGTCTGGATTGCTGCAGGGACGGATCGAAATATCCAATAGCGTGCTGCAGTCGCTGAGCGGCTTCCGCGACGTATCCGCCGCCATGGCCGACTTCCTCGACAAGACCACAGAGCAGAGCCGCAACGCGGTGACCGACAAACTGAAGCAACAGCAGCAGGTGCTGAAAAGCACGCTCAGTCAACTCGGCCCCGATGCCGAAGGTCGTGGCGAGCTCGAAAAAGCTTCAACCGCCGTGGACGGCGTCGTCAACCATATGAGCACGCTCTGGTCTCTGCATGAGACGGAGGCCGGCCTGATCAAGAACATGCAGCAGGGCACAGCCGCTGTCGTCTCCGCCCAGAACGACCTCACCGAGGCCCTGAAGAAGATCACCATGTCGATCCAGGCTGACGAGACCGCCGCCAAGCAGATGCTGCGCGACGCCGACAAGATCGCCCTGACTGCAACCTTCCTGACAGATACAAACCGCAAATTCGGCAGCCTGCAGACGCCGGAAGAAAAATTCGACTTTGTTGCCGCCAGCCTGCCTGAGATGAAGGTGCGCCATCCGGCGCTTGCCGCGGCCTTGCCGGAAAAGAATAAGTCCGCCGCCCGTACGATCGAAGGCATCATCAAGGATCTCGGCGATATGGTAACGGCCGGCGACAAGTCGCCCGAGGTCGCCGATGCCATGGCGACCAAATTGCGCAATTTCGTCCAGCTGTCCGCCTATCTGGGCCTCGCTGCTCAACAGAAAATGAAGGAAGCCACTGCCCGCTTTGGCGAAATGGACGTACCGCTCGAAAAGGCCCAGGCCTTGCTGTCTGACGGCCGTCAGCTGATCGACGCCGCCTACGTCTTTCAGATCACCACGGCGAGCTTCATGCTTGCACCGACCAACGAGAACCTGACGAAGCTGCGCCGCGACCTCAACGGTTTGCGCACCACCTTGGACGCCCTGAAAAACACCTCCGGCTCCTCGGACATCTATACCTCGCTTGAGGCCAAGCTGACCCCAGCCATCGCTACGATGGACAAGGCTGGTGGCGATCTCGTCAAGATCAGTCAGGACCGCGTGTCAAATTTCGAGACCGCCGGCAAGGACCTCGATAATATCTGGCAGCTGCTGACCTCTTTTGCCGAAATGCAGAAGGTGAGCGCAGGTGAAGAACGCCGCGACGCAAACTCGATTTCGATCGGTGCCATGACGCTTGGCCTTCTGATCTCCCTCTTTGCCGGCATCGGGCTGGTCTTGACCTTCAAGGGACCGATCGGCCAGATCACGGCCGCCATGCGCCGGCTCGCCGATGGCAAGCTCGATACCGGCATCCAGGGCGAGGCCCGCGTTGACGAAATCGGCGAAATGGCCCGTGCACTCGGCGTCTTCAAACAGAACGCCCTGTCGAAGATCGAAATCGAACAGCGCAGTGAGGAAGAACGGGCGCAGGCAGAAGAAGAACGACGCCGCAACGACGCCGAAAAGCAGGAGACCGACCGGCAGATCGAATTTGCCGTCAACGCCCTCGCCTCAGGACTCGGCCGGCTTGCGACAGGGGATATCTCGGCAATGATCGATACGCCCTTTACCGGTCGCCTCGAGCAGTTGCGCCGGGACTTCAACACTTCGCTGGAGAACCTGCAGCAGACCATGCGCCAGATCCGCTCCAATACGTACATGATCCAGCGCAATGCCGGTGAAATGACCGCGGCCGCCGACGATCTCGCCAAGCGCACCGAGCAGCAGGCCGCTTCGCTGGAGCAGACGGCAGCGGCCGTCGACGAGATCACCGTGACGGTAAAATCCTCCGCCGAACAGGCGCAGGAGGCCAATACGATCGTGTCCGAAACCAAGACGGCAGCCGATACCTCCTCCAAGGTCGTCGCCAGCGCCATCGATGCGATGGGCCGGATCGAGAACGCCTCAGGCCAGATCGTTCAGATCATCGACGTGATCGATGAAATCGCCTTCCAGACCAATCTGCTGGCGCTCAACGCCGGCGTTGAGGCCGCGCGTGCGGGTGAGGCCGGCAAGGGTTTTGCGGTTGTTGCCCAAGAAGTGCGCGAACTGGCCCAGCGTTCGGCCAATGCAGCAAAGGACATCAAGTCTCTGATCCATACATCGAGCACGGAAGTTGCCGCAGGCGCCAAGCTGGTGCAGCGCACCGGCGAAGTCCTGACGGAAATCTCCACCAAGATCGTCAGCGTTTCCCAGCGTGTCGAAGCCATCGCGCTGGCCAGCCTCGACCAGTCGACGGCGCTCGGTGAAGTCAACTCAGCCGTTAACGGCATGGACCAGATGACCCAGCGCAATGCCGCAATGGTCGAGGAAACCAATGCCGCAACCCGCCAACTGGCCGACGAAGCCGATACGCTGATGAGCCTGGTCGATCAGTTCAAGCTCGGCACCGAAGACACGTCCCGCCGCAGAGCTCACGCGGCCTGACCCTGAGCCAAAACGTGCAACGACTGCGTGAACCGGCGGGCAACCGCCGGTTCACGCATTTTAAGCCTCTGTTTCAGGCTTTTACCGTGCATCCCGCCCCTGCCCTCACTTCAACAGAAACTTGGCCTTGACTTGGCTTCGCCGCAGCGCCTTAACACTGTGGCTTCCTCGATCGGAAAAGTGAGTTCTCCCTTGCGCTATTTCATTACCGGCACCGCAGGTTTCATCGGTTTCCATCTCGCCCGCCGCCTGCTTCAGGAGGGTCATACCGTAACCGGCTTTGACGGCATGACCGCCTATTACAATCTGCGCCTCAAGGAAGCACGCAATGCTGCTTTGGCGCAATTTGGCAATTTCACCGGGGTCACCGCCATGCTGGAGGATCGGGCCGCGCTGGAAAAGGCGGCAGAAGACGCCAAGCCCGACGTCATCATCCATCTCGCCGCCCAGGCGGGTGTGCGCTACAGCCTGGAAAATCCGCGCGCCTATCTCGATTCCAACCTGATCGGCTCCTGGAATATCGTCGAGATCGCCAGGCAAATGCAGATCAGCCATCTCATGCTGGCCTCGACGTCTTCGATCTACGGTGCCAACCCGCAAGTGCCCTTCCGAGAAACCGACCGGGCCGACGAGCCGATGACCTTCTATGCGGCCAGCAAGAAGGGCATGGAGCTGATGGCCCATAGCTACGCGCATCTCTACAAGGTGCCGACCACGGCCTTCCGCTTCTTCACGGTCTACGGTCCGTGGGGCCGGCCGGACATGGCGCTGTTCAAGTTCATGAAGGCGATGCTGGCGGACGAAGCCATCGAGATCTATGGCGAAGGCAAGATGAGCCGCGACTTCACCTATATCGATGACCTCATCGACAGCATCATTGCGCTCTCGGCCATAGCTCCCGGTGAAGACAACCGAGTGCGCGAGCCTGATGGCCTCGACACGCTGTCGCACAATGCGCCCTTCCGGGTGGTCAATATCGGCGGCGGTCAGCCCATCGCGCTGATGGATTTCATCAAGACCATCGAGACCATGATGGGCCGCCCGGCCAAGAAGAAAATGCTGCCGATGCAGCAGGGCGACGTGCCCCGCACCTTCGCCGCCCCCGACCTCTTGGTGGCGCTCACAGGCGCAAAGCCGACGACGACACTGGATATCGGCGTCAAGGCGACCATGGATTGGTATGTGGAGCATCACACGCAGTTGGGGCTTTAACCCGCCATCTCTGCGCACACATCTCTGGTGTCAGCGAAGCCTGAACCGGGCCTCGCTGACCAGATTCAACGCTTTTGCGCGAGGTCCTTGACCAGCCTGGCCGTTTCCGCAGCACCATTCAATGAAATTGCCAGGGTCTCGGGAAAGCGCAAGGAAACGGCGCCCGCGATTGCCTTCGCCATCGCCTCGCCGTTCAATCCGTCCTCGAGCACGACAGCAGCAAGGCCAAGGGCTTCCAACTTTTCGGCCCGCACCGTCTGTTCGGTCTCGCCACCGGCGGCAAAGGGCACGAGCAAGGACGGACACCGCGCCCGCAAGAGATCGCAGACCGTGTTATAGCCGGCTTGCGAGATCGATAATCTGGCCTTGGGCAACAGCGCCGGAAAGTCAGGACGGAACCGGTAAAGCGCCACTGCGGGCGGCGCGCGCTGGCTGAAGCGCTCGAAATCGGCTTCAGGTAAGTTGGGGCCGGTGATCAGGCACCAGCGCAAGCGCTCGCCGAGACTGTCGCCCAGGATTGCTTGCGCGTCCATGGCCGCCTCGATCAGCGCGGCACCGACCGCCCCTCCTCCGGCAGAGACAACGATATCGAATTCTTCTTCGGCCGGCTCCGGCTCGGGCGCGGCAACAAGTCCGGTGTAATACAGCTTGTCGGAGAGTGTCTTGGCGAGCGGAAACGTGTCTTCCAGCGAACAGAAGTGTGGATCGCCATGCACAAGCACGCCGTCGAAATGCTCGCTCACGAGATCAGCGGTTTCCTTGTCGCGACCAGGCTTGCGGTTCTCCTGGAGGATGTCGCGCACCGAACTCAAAAGCAGCGGCTTGGGATGGGTTGCCTTGATCGCATCAAGCAGCGGCAGAAGCTCGAAACGGACCTGACGGCGGCCAAACGGAAAGGCCTCGACAACAACCACATCCGGCTGCACCGCCTCGAATGCGGCCAGCAGCAGGGCCGCGCGGTTGGTTTCGAAATCAGCATCGACAGGATTGCCGACACTGTCGACCAGACCGGAAAAACCCGAGGCCGCCAGCACCGCCGGCAATTGCACATGTTCGATGCCCGGCCCTGGAAAACCCTTGACCGGTGCGCCACCGGTAACCAACGTCACCGACAGGCCAGACGCAACCATGGCATCCGCCAGCCGGCTGGCGCGGGCAAGATGGCCAATGCCAAGCAGGTGCTGCACATAGAAGAAGACCCTGATCGGGCGATGGCTCATGCACGTGGCTCCAAAGATAAGGCAGTCGCCAGACTGCATCCGCCCTGGGATAGATCGGATGCTGCACTGCGCTGACCATTGCATATTTGCCGAAACCAGGGTCGGCGCAAGCGATTATTGCGATCTGGAAAATAGCACCGTCAGATCGCGGATGCTGTTGCGATAATCAAAATCCCGCCGCACCCTCTGCTCAGCCGCCGCTCCGAGCCGCGTGCGCAGATCAGGATCGCTCATGGCCCGGGCCAGCGCCGAGGCCAGGGCTGCGACATCGTCAGGCTCGACCAGCAACCCGTTTTCGCCATCCACAAACAGTTCAGAAATACCTGAAACCGTCGTCGATACCGGCATCAGCCCCTGGCTTGCCGCCTCGACCAGCACATTCGGCAACCCGTCCCGGTCACCGTCGGCGGTGATCCGGCAGGCAAGCGCGAAGAGATCGCTTTCGCGGTAGTGGGTCAGCACGTCGCGCTGGTCCATTGCCCCTTTCCAGGTGATGCGATCGGCAATCGCAAGTTCGCTTGCCAGCGCCTTTAACCGCGACAGCTCATCGCCACCGCCGATATGGGTAAAGCGCCAGTTGAGCATGGCCGGAAGCGCCGCCAATGCCTTGAGCAGCGTGTCATAACCCTTTTTCTTCACCGCCCGTCCCACCGACAGAAGTTGGATCGGATCGGCAGGATCGGTACCATCTCGCGCCGGCCGCTGCCCGTCGAAGGGCGGAAAGCGGTCGAGATCAAGTCCGTGATAGCTCAAATGCACCCGGCCCGGCCGGTCGGCCAGCGCGCTCAGCCTGTCGAAGCCGACCTTGGTGCAGGTCACCACCCAGGCGGCATGGGCAAGTTTGTCGGCAAGATCCCAATCCTTCGATGTCCAGATATCCTTGGCATGGGCCGAGACGCTGAAACCCCGACCGGAGAGAAGGCTGGCATAGAAGGCGACGGAGGCCGGCGTATGGATGAAATGCGCGTGCAGCCAATCCGATTGATCAGGCCATTCGGCCACCAGCACCATGGCCTGCCCCAGCCGACGGAATCGGTTGCGCGAGAGATCGCGCGGCAAATCCTTGAAGAACTGCGCCATGACCGTGCGAAAACCGGGCAGGCTCTTCACCCGCCAAAGGGCTTTCAGCACCCGAAACGGCTCTTCATGCAGATATTCCGGCAGGTAATGCACCGGCGCCTGGATCTCGTCATGAACGGGATGGCGCTTCTTGTCGGTCGGGCGGCGCATGGCTACCAGTTCCAGCGCAAAGCCGGCCCGCTCCAGGCCTAGTAGTTCCTGAGCGATAAAGGTCTCGGACAGGCGCGGATAGCCCTTCAGCAGGACCGTGATTTTCTTGGGCTTTAGCACGCTCTATCCCTGCACCACCGACAGACGACCGGCACCACGCTCTTCGAGACAATCGGCGACGATCCCCGAAATGGTCGGCAGCCCCTCGAGATGCATGCCCGGCGCGCTGACCGATGGCGCATCGCGTTTCAGCACGTCCTTGATCGCTTGGGCAAAGGCCAGGCTGTCGCTCGACTTATCAGGCGTCACCATGCTGACCAGGCCGAGTTCGCAGGCGCGGGTGGCACGGATCAGCTGTTCCTGGCGTGGCTCGGTGCGCGGCACGATCAGTGCCGGCTTGTCGAAGGACAGGATCTCGCAATAGGTATTGTAGCCGCCCATGGCGACCACGGCCTTGGCGCCGGCAATGAGATCTTCCATCCGGTTATCGAATTCGATGATCCTGAGCTTGGGATGACGCGAGCCCGCCTCCATGAATTTCTGACGCAGATCCGCCGGCATGTAGGGGCCGAGCACCACCAGCGCCGGATGGTCGAGCGTGGGATCCGCCTCATAGGCGGCAATCACGTCGCGCACGAGATCGGCGCCGTCACCGCCGCCACCTGTCGTCACCAACAGATAGTCCTCAAGCGGCGCATGGTCCGAGCGATTGCCTGACAGGGCCGCACGCTGCAGAAAACCGACGAAGCGCATCTTGGCGCGTAGCGCCGGCGGTGCGTCGATGCCGGTCAGCGGATCATAGAAATCAGGCGGGCCATAGACCCAGACATCGTCATAAAGCTTGGCGATCTTGGCCAGCACGTCATTGCGCTTCCATTCCGCTTCCAGCAGATGCGGCGCATCCATGACATCGCGCAGACCAAGCACCAGCCGCGTGCCTCGGGTCTTGAGGTAAGTCAGGGTATCCTCGACCTCGCCGCGCAGACCGAGCGGCTCCTTGTCGATGATGAACATGTCAGGTTCGAAGCTTTCGGCCGTGTGGCGGATGATCGACTGGCGCATTTTCAGCGTCTCATGCAGATCGATATGCCGGTCCATCGACGTATACTCGCCGTTGCGCAGCTTGATGACGCTGGGGATCTTCACGAAATCGACCCGGGCGCGATAGTCGAAGGCGCCGGCAATGGTCGCACCTGATATGATCAGCACCTGCAGGCCGCGGTAATCCTCGACCAGCGAATGGGCGATGGTGCGGCAGCGGCGCAGATGGCCAAGACCGAAGGTGTCGTGGCTATACATGAGGATGCGGGCTTGCCCCAGGCGTCTCGTCATGTCGTCAATGTCTCCGAGATAGTTCACCGGACCGTCCTTTGGGAGAGGAACGGCGGCAGGACGCGGGCCCCACGTTTCAGCTGGCTGATCATTTATATGGATCTGCGGCATCCCTTAGACCATCCCCTAGAAAATTGAAGGCGAGAATGATCACGATGACGGGAATGACCGGGAACAGCAGCCATGGGTAAAGCGCGATCACATTGACCGAGCGCGCCTCGGTCAGCAATACACCCCAGCTGGTAATTGGCGGCCTTAGCCCAAGCCCAAGGAAACTCAGGGTTGTCTCACCGAGAATCATGCCTGGAATGGTCAGCGTGGCACTGGCAATCAGATGCGACATGAAGCCGGGTATCAGATGCCGGCCGATGATACGCGCACTGCCCGAGCCCATCATCTGGGCGGCGAGAACATAGTCCTCCTCGCGCAGCGCCAGAAGCTTGGAGCGTACCGCCCGCGCCAACCCCGTCCAGTCGAGCAGACCGAGAATGAAGGTGATGCCGAGATAGACCACCAGCGGGCTCCAGTCCGGCGGCATGATCGCCGCCAGCGCCAACCAGAGCGGAATGCTCGGAATGGAATGCAGGACCTCGGTGATGCGCTGGACGATCAGGTCGAACCAACCGCCCCAATAGCCGGCCAGGCCACCGATGACGATGCCGAGCACGAAGCTGGTCATCACGCCTAAAAGTCCAATCGTCAGCGAAATCCGAGCCCCGTAAAGAATGCGTGACAGCACGTCGCGCCCAAGCCGGTCCGTTCCGAGCAGGAAGAATTGGCCGCCATCTGCGGGACAGACGAGATGGAAATTGCTCTCCAAGAGCCCCCAGAAGCGATAGCCATCGCCGCCACAGAAGAAGCGGAGCTTCTGCACCTGGGTCGGCTCCTCGGTATAGACCCGTTTCAGCGTGTCCATGTCGAGGCTCATCGTGCGGCCATAGACGAAGGGACCGACAAAGCCCTTGTCGTCGAACAGATGAACCGCCTGCGGCGGTGCGTAGATCCAGTCGACATTGCGGGTGTGAACGTTGTAGGGCGCCAGAAACTCGATGAAGGCGATCGTGACATAGGCGGCGAGCAACAGCACACCGGAATAGAAGGCCAGCTTGTGGCGCTTGAACCGCCACCAGGTCAGCCGCCATTGCGAGGCCTGGTCTTTCGCCGAGCCGCGTCCGCCTGTCTCATCCTCTATGGCATAGGGATCGAAGGGATCAGGCGAGACGTAATGCGGCATAGGTCCGGAGGCGGGGCTTAGGTCGTTGCTCACTTGCTACGCCCTCCCTGCAAGCGGATGCGCGGATCGAGCAGCGCCAGCGCAATGTCGGAGACGAGAACGCCGATAACAGTCAGGATGGCCAGGAACATCAGGAAGGAACCGGCCAGATACATGTCCTGGTCCTGCAACGCCCGGATCAGCATCGGACCCGTGGTTTCCAAAGACAACACGACGGCGGTGATTTCCGCGCCCGAAATGATCGTCGGCAGGATCGAGCCGATGTCGGAGATGAAGAAGTTCAGCGACATGCGCAGCGGATATTTGATCAGCACCCGGAACGGATGCAGACCTTTGGCCCGCGCTGTCATCACATATTGCTTGTGCAGCTCATCGAGCAGATTGGCGCGCACGCGGCGCACCATGCCGGCCGTCCCCGCCGTGCCGATGATGATGACCGGAATCCACAGGTGCTCGAGGATCGACTTGAACTTGTCCCAGCCCATCGGCTGACCAAGAAAGCGCTGGTCCATGAGATGGCCGATCGATATCCCGAACCAGATATTGGCGAAATACATCATGACAAGCGCCAGGATGAAATTCGGTACGGCAATGCCGACCAGGCCCAGTAGCGTCAGACCATAATCACCCCAGCTATATTGGTGCGTGGCGGAGTAGATGCCGATCGGAAAAGCGAGAAGCCAGGTGACCGCGATGGTAACGGTCGACACGAGGATGGTCAGCCACACCCTGTCGCCGACCACATCAGCAACCGGCATCCGGTATTCGAAGGAATAGCCGAAATCTCCGTGTACGAAGCCGGTTATCCAGTTGAAATAGCGGATCGGCGCCGGCTTGTCGAAACCGTAGCGCGCTTTGAGCTCTTCGATTTCCTGCATGTCGGCCTTCTCGCCGATCGCCCGCATTTCCTCGACATAGCTCTCGAAATAGTCGCCTGGCGGCAGCTCGATGATGGTGAAAACCAGCATGGAGATCATGATCAGGGTGGGGATCATCACGCCGATGCGCCAAAGAATGTACCGGATCATTGCGCATCCTCGTCGTACCAGAAGGTATCAGGCATATAGACGCCGAGTTGGGAGGTCGGAGCAAAGCCGAACAGACCTTCGTCCGGCAGGTTCCTGAGCTTTTTCGCCCGGACCACAGGCTGCAGAGCCCCATTGACGATGCCGATGGTAAACACCTCCGACGTATAGAGCTTCAGCATATCGTGCCAGATCGCCGTGCGCTCCTCCAGCTCGTCCGAACGGCGCCAAGCTTGGAAAAGATCAAGCAAAGCGCGGGCTTCCGGAATCTCGGGCGCCCGGCCGTCACCACCGCCCGATAGCGTATGCAGACCCCAGAGTGGCCACTGGAGCTGGTCGTCGCTGGTCGGCGCCAGCTCGCGCGGCGACATGTCGGCCGTCGGCACGCCATTGTCCAGCCCCTGCCAGATGGCCATGACCGTCTCACCATTGGTAATGCGCCGGCGAAACAGTTCGCGGTGTGAAACATGCACGAACAGCCGGAACCCGATCTTGCGGAAATGGTCCGTGATCAGTTCCAGCACGTCGGAATCGAACGAACTTTCCCCCGTCGTCTCGACAATCAGCACCGCTTCGCGGCCATCGGGCAAAAGTCGCGTGCCGTGCCGGTCCGGCCGGGGCAGACCTGCCGCCTCCAGCAGGGCATTGGCCTGATCGGGATCGTAATTTGCCCAGGCATCGCGGTATTCCGGCTTGAACAGCGGGCTTTCCGGCAGGATGCTGTTGGCCGCAGGCTGGGCAAGGCCGAAAAACACCGCCTTGTTGATCTCGTCGCGGTTGATCGCCAGCGACAGCGCCCGGCGCACCCGCACATCCAGCAGCACCTGGCGCCAGACCAGATCCTTGCAATTGAGATTGGGCATCAGCGCCACGCGCGAACCCTGCGTGCGCTTCCAGAGATCGACCTTGATCGGATAGCGCTTCTCAGCGTTTTTCAGGAAGGTGTAATCGGCAAAATCCAGGTTGGTAAATTGCAGGTCGCTCTCACCCGTGCCTGTCTTGGCCGGAATAAGATCGCCCGAGCCGACCCCCATCACCACCCGATCGATATAGGGCAATTGCAGCCCGTTTTCGTCGACGCGGTGGAAGAAGGGATTGCGCTCGAAGATGAATTGGCCAGACGGCGGCGCGGTACGCGGGATCCAGCCGTCCAGCGTCGGCAGGTCAGGATTCTCGGGCCGCACAGTGCGCGACATCTTCTGGTGCAGCGTCACCCAATCCTGCACACCATTCTGCTTGATCAGGTCCTCAAGCTTTTCCTTGGTCTGGTATTTGCGATGAAACTGCTTGAGATAAGCCGCCGGCATCATCAGACGAGTGGCTGTCGGCGCGGCAAGTTCGGCAAGAAAATCCGGATTGGGATCGTCCCAGGTGTAGCGCACCGTCAGCGGATCGAGCACCTCAAAGACCGGCTCCTTGCCCTCAACGCGAAACACGATCGGGCTGCCGCCCTTGTAGAGCTTCTTGTCCTGGAACATGTCCTGCCAGACATAGCGGAAATCTTCCGCCGTGAACGGCGAGCCGTCAGACCAGCGATGTCCCTCGCGCAGATGGAAGGTGAAGATCCGCTCCTCGACCACCTCGAACCGTTCCAGGAGATCCGGCTGGAAATTGAAGTTGAGATCATAGCCGACCAGCCGGCAGTAGCAATTGATCGGCATATATCTGATATCGCGCTGGCCGCCGATCAGCATACGGACGGTGCCGCCATAGCGGCCGGGTGCGCGCTGTGGCCCGGACAAGGCAATGACGCGCGGCACTTTCGGCAGGCGGTCAGCCATCGGCGGCAGCTGCCCGGCCTCGACCTTGGCTTTCAGAAACTCCGGCTCCATCACCTGGCCCGGTGCAGCGATAGCGGCAAGCGGCCGAGCCAGAAAAGTCGCGGAAATCAGGCCTAACGCCTGACGGCGGGTAACGAGCGACCGGACAACCCTTGAGCCGCTCACGTGCGCAGCTCCCGCGCATCGACATTGCGCCGCGCCAGCACCAGATGACCGCCGCCGAGATCGGCATGGGCCAGCGTTGTCGGATCGCCCTCGTCATGAAAATGCCTGGCCCAGCGCTTCTTCGCCGCCAGCGACGGTTCGCCGATCAGGTTGAAATCGAGCGGGTGGTCGAGATTAGGCAGCGGCACCGCCGCCAGGAGCTTCTTGGTATAGGGATGTACGGGGTCGCGCATGATCACCTCGCAAGGGGCAATCTCGACGATGCGGCCGGCATACATTACCGCAACCCGGTCAGCCATGTAATTGATCACGGCCAGATTGTGGGAGATGAACAGATACGTGAGGCCAAGCTCTGACTTCAGATCTTTCATCAGGTTGAGGATCTGCGCCTGCACCGACACATCGAGCGCCGAGACCGGCTCGTCGCAGATAACCAGATCAGGCCCAAGCGCGAGCGCCCGGGCAATGCCGATCCGCTGGCGCTGACCGCCGGAAAAACTGTGCGGGTAGCGACCAAGTGCCGTCTCCGGCAGGCCGATGGCATGGATCAGCCGCTTGACCAGATCGAGCCGGCCGGCGCGGCTGCCGCGCTCATGAATTTCCAGGGGTTCGCTGACGATGCCGCGCACCGTCATGCGCGGCGACAGCGACGAGACCGGATCCTGGAACACCATCTGGATACGGGTGCGCAAGGACTGGAGTTCCTGACCCTTCGCGTTGAGGAGATCGACAGGACCATCGGCGCCCTGGTAGATCGCCGTGCCCTGATCGGCGGTAATACCGCGCATCAGGATCTTGCTGAGCGTGGTCTTGCCGCAGCCGCTTTCTCCGACCAGACCCAGAGTCTCACCGCGATGGATGTCGAAGGACACATCGTTGACGGCGAGCGTCGGCGGCACGGCTACCGAAAAGAAGCCGTTCGATCCCTTTGTCTGGAAGGACTTCGAAATGTTGCGGACGCTGAGAAGAACATCCCCTGCCCCTTCGGGCGCCCGACACTTATCCATCAACTGCGCCGTATCGACCCGGATTTCCCGCAGCGGCTTCAGCCGTGCTGCGCGGTCCATGTCGAAATCGGGCACGGCCTGCATCAGCCCCTTGGTATAGGCATGCTGCGGCGAACCAAAGATCGCCTCGACCGGACCGGATTCCATCACTTCACCGCGATAGATCACCACGACTTCATCGGCAAGGCTCGCGACGACGCCGAGATCATGGGTGATCAGCAGGACCGCCATGCCAAGCTTTTCCTGCAATTCCTTCAGCAGCTTGAGGATCTGCGCCTGGATCGTCACGTCGAGCGCCGTGGTCGGTTCGTCGGCAATCAGCAGCGCCGGATTGCAGATCAGCGCCATGGCGATCATCGCCCTCTGGCGCATGCCGCCCGACAGTTCGAACGGGAACATGCCATAGACCCGGGCCGGATCATTGAAGCCGACAAGGCCGAGCATTTCCTCGACCCGCGCCTGGCGCTCGCGCGGCGTCATGACCGAATGAACCTTCAGCACTTCCTCGATCTGATTACCGACCGTATGAACCGGCGAAAACGAGGTCATCGGCTCCTGAAAGATCATACCGATGCGATTGCCGCGGATCTGGCGGATCTGGCGCCCGTCATAGGGCAAGGACAGGAGATCGACCGAGCCTGCTCCGGCCGACAAAGCACTCGATTTTTGCGGATCGTTGAAGAGAACCCGACCGCTGATGTCGGCCAGATTGGATTCGATGCCCATGATCGAGCGTCCAAGCACGGACTTGCCCGAACCGGATTCACCGACAAGCGCCGTGACCTTACCCGGGCGCAGCCGCATGCTGAACGACTTAACCGCCTGAATGCGGCCACTCATCAGGGGAAAAGACACACTAATATTATCCACATAAAGCAGATCTGCGCATTCTGCCATGCGTCTATTGCCCCGAGCCAGTATCTGGTTTTGCTGCACCGTAGCCGAGCATATGTGACATGTCTATGATGATAGTCTTGAATAATTCAACGCCCGCTTTCGTGCAGAATCTTGAGGCGGTTAGGCAGGATAGATTAAAGGCGCGCACCGATCCTGCTGGCGGTCAACGATGGAAGCGACTTTTACTTGCTTGGCATGCGCAGGCTGCGCCACTGCCAGCGCCGCAAAAAACGCAAAACAACGCTTTTCATCCCCAGCCCTGCATGTGAAAAAGACTTCTGATACTCGACGTCAGCTATTCCGTTTTCATATGTGCATTCATGGAATGCACATCAGACAATGCTTCCCCAACTCGGCCGATGGACCCCGTGGACGACATCAAATCCGCAAGACAAACAAGCCGGACGGCCATCGAGGCCAGTCTGGTCGAGGCGAAAAACGGTAACCTGAGCAAAGCGAGAGCGCTGCTTGATGCCGTCCGCCAAGACGAGGCGCTGCTGCGCGACGGCGATCTCGGTCCCCTCACCGTGCACGGGCTGCCGCGCAAGCTGCATTCGGCCTATCTGAAGCTGGCAAAAATCGAAAAAGACAGGATCGATGTTCTCGGCCTGCAGCAGACGGCCGTGCCGCCACCGGAACTGCTGCTGCCTTTTTCCCGATTTTCGACAGAGGAACGGCGCTCAATTACCGCGCTGAACCGTGAGCCGGTGCCGCCGGTGCTGCACCAGATATGGCTCGGCCCCCTGCCGCAGCCACCGGCCTGCGCGGCTTGGGCCGAGCACGCCGCACGCCACGGGCTGACCTATCGGCTGTGGCGTGAAGCGGATGTCGAGGCCGAAGGACTGGAAGGTGACGACAGTTTCCGTGCCATGCTGGCAGCCGGTGATTATCCGGGCGCGGTCGATGCCATGCGCTACCTCATCCTCCAGCGGTATGGCGGCATCTATCTGGATTGCGACTTCTACCCGGCGCGCGACGATCTGAGTTTTGCCGATCTCATGCCGCTGATCGGCCTTACCGCCATGGCCGAGGACATCGCCCGGCAGACAGGGCTTGGTAATCTGCTGCTTGCCAATTCCTTCATTGCGACGCCGCCGGGCCATCCCGTTTTCGACAGGCTTATCGACGCCATGCCCAAGGCCATAGCACTGCTGCCCGGTGCGCCTGCCTGGTGGACGACAGGGCCGCTGCTGTTCAGCGTCATTGCCCGAAGTGCCAGCGTCTCGCTGGCCGGCGGCGGGCTGGTGGCGGCAAGCCTTGCCCGCAAGGCACCATTCAGCGCCGTCGAGGCTGCCCGCGCCACGGTGCAGGACCGGCATGGCGGGCTGCTGATCCTCTGGAAATCATGGTGAAGCGAGAAGCTCCCGCACACCCATCCATTGGCAGGCCGGATGCCCTGATGTGAGGGAAAACAGCCGCTCCAGAAACGTCCAGACAGCGGCATCATGCACGAGATGGTGGGTGAGGATGCCGACCGCGCCAAGCGGTTCTCCTCCTTCGGCAAGCCAACCGGCAATCTCAGCAAACAGCACGTCAGCATCGCGGCCGCCGCGCGTACCATGCCAATCCATTACATCCACATGGGTGTTGAGACAGGCGAGCGATAGCGTCTGATCCTCGCGCCCGAACACCGACAGCGCCCGGTAGCCAAGATCAGGCAGCGCTGGCAACAGCGCCGCATCGACCCTGTTCCAGGGTGGCACCAGCATCGGCTGGAAGCGCGGCCCGTGCAGGGCGCTGAGCTTGTCGAACCCGTCCTTGAGTTCGCCTAGCACCACCGATGCCGGACGATGGAGGCCGAGTTCGCGCTTCTTTTCGCCTGGAGGTGCATAGCTGCGGTGGCTCCAGCCATGCACGGTGACCGTAACATGGTCCTGTGACCGCAGGTGATCCGCCAGCACCTCGCCTGTGGGTTCCGGAATGACAGCCAGCGCCAGGGGCACGCGAAAGCGCCGGGTGAGCGTGAGCAGCTGGTCGAGTGCTGGCGTCGGTTCGACCGCATCGTCGTCACGCAGCCAGAACTGTACGGTGCGTCCGTTTACGGCCAAAGCATTGAGCCGCGCTTTCAGCAGGGTTTCAGACATGCCGGGTCTCCCTTGCATCTTCCTTTACAAAATCGCCGAGCTGCGCCGAAAGCCTGGCGCTAGCCGCAGCAAGCGAGCGCTGTTCCCGCACCATCTGCCGGGCAGCCACAGCCATCGCCTCGCGCCTGGCGGAATCAGTCAGCAGCGTGCGGATTGCCTCAGCAAAAGCTGGCGCATCGCCAGGTGGCGTCAACACCCCGGTCACCTCAGGCGTCACCACTTCAGGCACACCGGCCACGGCTTCGGCCACGACAGGCAGGCCCGCCGCCTGAGCCTCGAGATAGGCAAGACCATAGGCCTCGCCATGGCCCGGCCAGACATAGAGGCTGGCCCTGGACAGCACCTCGGCAACACCATCAGGCGACTGCTCGCCCAGGAAGGTCACGCGGCCAGCCGCAAATTGCGAAAACAACCCCTCGACCTCACCACGGCACGGCCCGTCTCCAACCACCTGCAATTGCCAATCGAGATCGGGCAGCAGGGTGAGCGCCTTGGCAAGCGCCGTATAACTCATCAGCTTGTCGCCCGGCCGCATCATCGCCACAACAGCGAGCACGCCTGGCTGCGGCACCGGTTCGCGCGCCAGAAAGGCTGTCGCATCGATAAAGGGGGGAAGTCTGGCATAGTTCGCGTCAGGCGCCACCGCCTGCAACCCAGCTAGATCGCGGCCGGTCAGGCAGAGATTGAGCGCCGCAGTCTCGACATTGGCGAGCAACATGGCCTGAAATTCAGCCCAGACACCGAGATTGCGGCGCTTGGAATAGGACGCCTCGGCCGTGACATAGGGCACCGAGAATTGCTTGCAAAGCTCCGGCCCAATCAGATCAGGCGCCTTGTAATAAGGATGATAGCAAAACCACAGATCCGGCGGCCCCTCCTCGGCATAGAGCGCCGATAACCGCGCAATTTCCTCCCACGCCACCAGCTCCAGATCCGGCAACACCGTCTCCGGCGTGGCGTGAAAGCTGCGCAGATCAGAGGCGACGTGAACCGTGTGTCCCGCCAGGCGTAGCGCCTGCAACAACAGCCGTGCCATCAACCGGTCGCCCGATGGCACGGGATGATCAGGCGATTTCAACGGCGCATAAAAAGCAATTTTCATGACCCGCACTGTGCAGAGACCTTTGCCTGTTGCAAGGGGGCGCAGTGAATTTGACCCGCAATCCCATAGACGATCACATCAGTGTTCATGGACGATCAATATTTCAGCTTACCCTTGACATCCCAAGGTATGGACCGCAACTGAGGCTGAGACCGAAACGCCTGCGGAGCTTATCGAGCCATGTCCCATCATCCCCTTGCCGCCGAATTGCTATCGGCCATCGAGTCGCGCCGCGCCAAGGCTGCGGTTATCGGGCTCGGCTATGTTGGCCTGCCGCTAGCCATCAGCATTGCCCGGGCCGGCTTCACGGTGATGGGTTTCGACATCGATGCGAGCAAGATCGACGCCATCGACGAAGGCAAAAGCTATATCGAAGCCGTGCCGGAACCGATCCTGCGGGCCGAATGTGAGGCAGGCCGCTTTGCCGCCACCACCGATTTCCTGGCGCTGGCCGATTACGACGTGATCGCCATCTGCGTGCCGACGCCGCTGACCAAGAACCGCGATCCCGATCTTTCCTATGTCGAAAACACCTGCCGGCAAATTGCCAAGTCACTGCGCCCCGGCCAGTTGATCGTGCTGGAATCAACCACCTATCCCGGCACGACCCAGGATGTGGTCAAGCCGATCCTCGAACAGTCTGAACTCAGGGCCGGCGAGCATTTCTTCCTCGGCTTTTCGCCGGAGCGGGAAGATCCCGGCAACCGCGAATTCGAAACCTCGACCATTCCGAAGATCGTTGCCGGCGACGGCGCCGAGGCCTCGGCTTTGATGCAGGCCTTCTACGGCGCCGTGGTCATGACCGTCGTGCCTGTCTCATCCACCGCCACGGCAGAAGCCGTCAAGCTCACCGAAAACATCTTTCGCGCCGTCAACATCGCCTTAGTCAATGAGCTGAAACTGGTCTACGACGCCATGGGCATTGACGTCTGGGAAGTGATCGACGCGGCCAAGACCAAGCCTTTCGGCTATATGCCCTTCTATCCCGGCCCCGGTCTTGGCGGCCACTGCATCCCGATCGACCCCTTCTATCTCACCTGGAAATCGCGCGAATACGACCAGCCGACCCGGTTCATCGAGCTTGCGGGCGAGATCAATACCTTCATGCCGCATTACGTCCTGGAAAAGCTGGCAGAGGCGCTGGACCGCAAGGCAGGCAAGGCGCTGAGCCGCTCGCGCGTGCTGATCCTCGGTCTTGCCTACAAGAAAAACGTGCCTGATATCAGGGAAAGCCCCTCGCTGAAGCTGATGGAACTGATCCTGGAGCGCGGCGCCGAGGTGGCCTATCACGATCCCTTCCTGCCGGAAATTCCGCGAACCCGCGAATATGGCCACCTCAAGGGTCGCCGCAGCGTCGAGTGGAGCGCAGACACTCTTGCCGGCTTCGACGCCGTGCTGATCGCCACCGATCACGACACGATCGACTACCAGCAACTGGCGGACTGCTGCCCGTTGATCGTCGACACCCGTAACGCCATGGCGCGTCGTGGCATTGCCGGCGAAGGCCTCGGACAAAGCAATGGCCCTGACGGGTCCGCCGCCAACCATCCAACCATCGTCAAGGCATGATCCCATGAGCCGTCTCGACAGTTTCATCAACCGCATGAGTGCGCAGCGCGATCTTCTCAACCATGTGCGCGACGCCTATCCGCTGCCCGAAGGTCCGGTGCTGGAAATCGGCCTTGGCAATGGCCGCACCTTCAGCCATCTGCGGGAAAATTTCCCTGGCCGCCGCATCGTCGCCTTCGACAGGCAGCTTGGCGCCCATGGCAGCTCTATCCCGCCACAAGAAGATCTGGTCCTCGGGGAAATCGTCGAGACCGGACAAACCTTCATCGGCGCTGAGGCAGCCTTCGTCCATGCCGATATCGGCACCGGCTATCCAGACAAGGATGCGGTGACGCTGACCTGGCTGCCTGATATGGTGGCGGGAATGCTGCGGCCGGGCGGCTACGCGCTGAGTGGCCTGCCACTTGAACACCAGGCCCTGCAACCACTGCCGATCCTCGAACACATCGAAAAGGATCGCTATTTCTTCTATCGCCGTCTGGCTTGAAGACAGCGGGACATCTGCGGGTGTTTTTGAACAGAACTAAGCACTTGCAGCAATTGCCTCAAATCCGCCGGAAACGACAGAGATAGAAGGGGTGCTTAGCGAGTACCGCTATTCGACCAGGGAAAGCTGCCTGTTGCGGATGGTGTCGAGTTCCGACGTGGTAGCACGAAGACGCTCCGCAAGGGCGCGGCTGAATTCCATGCTCATGCGTGGGCTGTCGGCCATGACCTTGCCAAGACAGTCCTTGGCGATGCGGAGAACTTCGACATTGGTTATAGCGCGTGCGCTCATTCGGCGGGGTCTGTTGCAGAGCAACGACATCTCACCAATGATCGATTGGCTTTCCGCCTCACCAACCATCGCCTCGCCGTCAGGGGTATTGGTCACGAGATGAACTTTTCCAGATAGAATGACATAGGCAGCGTCGCCACTATCACCCTGCTGGAACAACATGTCGCCAGCGCTATAGGTCGCGCGTTGCGAGGCAAAGGCCAGAAGCTTCAATTTACACGGATCAACCTGCTTAAAATACGGGATATTCCGTAAAAGCTGAACTTCGTCCTTCAACAACATGCCTGCCACCCACTTCCCGGTTTTCGGTGGCCTGTCCCCTCATGCCACCAGCGACTTGAAAATATCATTTTCATTGCCCAAAGCCTCGAACGAGCCGTCCGCAGCCAAGGAACCGTTGTCGAGTATCAGAACACGATCAAAGTTTTTTGACAATGACATGTTCGATAAAACCCAAAGGATTGAGGGATCATTGTCCTGCTCGCGCAAAAATGCAAGCACATCCTTAACAATATCCTCTTGAACACGGGCATCCAGCCCAGGCAGTGCCTTGTTGAAGATATAATAGTCGCAACGGCGCACCAGCGCCCGCGCGAGGTTGAGCTTGTGACGCTGGACGATCGTCAGTCTCCGTCCACCGCTGCCGATGTCAAACTCGAGGCCGAGCGCCAGAAAGCGCTCACGCAGACCTTTCTGCGCGCTGAGTTGGCCGGCGAGGTCCCGGAACTGGCCCAGCGCCTCTGGATTGCGATGGACGAGCTTGCCGAAAATCACGTTCTCGCGCAGCGTCGCCGCCGCCATGTAGCGATGCGGATCGTAGCGCTCGATGCTGCGGCGGAGGTCCGACGATAGATTGTCGTGGAACAGGTCGCGCGCCGCCACGATCTTGTCCATCACATCAGGTGTCAGCACGCCCAAACGATAGCGCGGCTCGACATAATTGAAGGACAGCCGGATCATTGCACGCTGCTCTTCTTCCGTCGGCTCCGGCCGAGCGCGGCTCTGCAGGCGCTGGAGGATCTGCTGGTAGAAGATCACATCGTCCGAGTTGAGTACGTCGAGCTGCTGGAAGAACGGATGATCGGCCGGGAGGCCGCCGAAGATTTCCACCAGGTTCTCGGCAATCATGAAGCCCATTTCATAGAACAGGCTGAGCAGGTTGGCGCGCTCAAGCACGTCGTAGAAGTAATCGCTTTGATGCACAAAAACAGGCCCTTCCGAGAGGGGCCGCATCGTGCCGAACAGCAGGTTTTCGCCCACCGTGGCCTCGGCATTGTAAGCACTGGGATCGAAATGCACCACGAGATTGGCCATGCCCCTGCGCTGCAACTCGTCGCGCAGGGCCAGCCGCAGTTCCACCACCTTTTCCGTCAGATCGGGGTAGTCGTGGGGATCGACAACGGAATGCAAGGCAAGTTCCATGACGTCCTGGGTCAGCTGCACCGCATCCAGCGCCGTCAGGATCGAGTTTTTCAGATCGGTCGGTTCGCCGCTCAGTACCGACGTCGCGCGCCGGTCGATCCAGTCGGCATTGGTATCCAGGTCACTGTTGTCAGACAGTTGTGCTTCCTTGAGGTCCCAGCGACGCCGGATCGCCTCGCGCCCGGAATAATGAACCGAATTGGTCGGCGCATGCTTCAGGCCGTAGATCAGGTTTTCCTTGAGACTGCCGTGGAAGAAATAACCATCGGCCGAGACGTAGGAGATCGTCCGCCCAGTCACCGATTCTGGCAATTCCAGCAGGTCCACATCGCCAAGGGTCACCTTGCCCGACACCGGCCAATTCAGTCGGCCAATCGCTTCCGCCATAATCTCAGCGCCGACGCCATGATTGTCGATAGCGGCTATCGTCTCACCAGGGCCGATCTTCAGATTGAAATTCTCAAGCACCTTGGCGCCACCACCGTCGAGCAGCGTCACGTTCTGGAAGACGATCTGGCCGGGATGAGCTGTCGGGCCGGGCGGCGCCATCGCCTGCAGGGCCGGCTCGATCATTTGGGCTGGCTCGAACTGTTCGAGCACCTGTTCGTATTTGACCTGAACGTCCTGACGCGACTGATCCCAGTCGATCAGTTCCTTGAGGGGACCGGGTAGGTCCTTGTAGGCATTGATAACAGCGACCAGCTGGCCGACGTCAAGACTGCCTTTCAGCGCAAAATAGCCGCCGATGGAATAGAACAGAAACGGCGTCAGCTGCGAGAGGAAGTTGTTGAAGAATTTGACGAAGAACTTCCAGCGGTAAAGCTCGTAGCGGATCTTGAAGATCTCGCCGAGCCTGCGTGAAATATCGGCTCGCTCATAGTTGGAGGTGTCGTAAGCGTGGATCGTACCGACACCATCGACGATCTCGCCGACCTTGCCAGCCAATTGCCGGGCCTGGAGCTGGCGCTGGCGACCGAGGATCAGCAGGCGCCGACGCATTTTCGGAATAATGCCGATTTGCAGGCCGACCATGGCGCCGGCGATCATGCCGAGCCAGAAGCTTTGCAGAAAAATGAAAAACAGCGCCGCCAGCGCCTGCCCGCCCAGCATGGTCGGCTGCACGAAGGCATCACCGGTAAAGCCGCCGAAAGGTTCCACCTCGTCGCGAACCATGGTCGAGACTTCGGAGGAGTGGATCTGCTTCACATAGCTTGGCGGGAAGCGCAGGACCCGGTCGACCAGTTCGTAACGGATACGGCGCAGCAGCCGCTCGCCGAGCCGGCCCTTGTAGGTATTGATGTAGAATTTGAACAGGCCGTTGATGATGACGAGCAACAGGAAAACGCCGCTCAGCGCCATCAGGCTCGACATTCGGTCAAGCGGAATGCCGCCGAAGTTCAAGGACCAATCGGTGAAAGGCACGGTCCAGTTGAAGGCAAACAGCGACTGGTGGGCATCGGGCGACTCGAAGCCGCTCCCCTGGATCGGTCCGTTGATAATGCGCTTGGGCAGATCGAAAGCCAGAAAGTAGGGAACCATCGACAGCAGAACCACCGCCAGAACCCAGATCTGCTGCTTGCGCGTATGCCGCCATATGTAGAGGAGTAGGCTTTTTTCCATCAGCTGCTAATCACGCGGGACCACGGTTCGTGCCGGAGAGCGCCTGGCGCCGTCCATTCAAGAGAGTTGTTTATAAGGACAAGCAGCGCTGCCGGAAAGCCACCCTGCCCACCAGTCTAGCAAAAAAACCGCCGCACTGCACAAAAGTGATGATCGGTGACCACCAAACAGGCATTACCACCCATCTCCTCCCCGCAATGAGCGCGGGATAAGCCTCTGCGCACGTGCTTTCGCCTGGAGCAGAATATCATATGCCGCTAGAACGAAGGACATGAAAATGAGCCGGATTGCAACCTCATGAAAATCCTTCATACAGCCGACCTGCATCTCGGGCGCCAGCTGAACGGTTTGTCGCTGGAGGAGGATCATGCCGTCATTCTCGACCAGATCCTGGACGCGCTGATTGCTACACGCGCGGATATTCTGATCATTGCCGGCGATATCTTTGACCGCGCAGCGCCACCGGCAACGGCCGTACGCCAGTTCAACCACTTCCTGTCACGGGTTGCGAGCGAAACGGAGGCTGCCGTTGCGATGATTGCCGGCAATCACGATTCTGCCGACCGCATAGGCTCCATGGCCGTGATGACCGACCGCCGCCGCGCCCTGATCCAGGGACCGCTGCTGCGTGCTGCCCCTCCCCTCGTGCTGGAGGATAGCCACGGACCGGTGGCATTTTCCGCCCTGCCCTTTGCCTATGAATATGCCGCCCGCGACTGTTTTTCCGATCCGACCATCGCCATGCCCCAGGATGTGCTGTCCGCCCAGATAGCCGACGCCCGCGCCCTCCTTCCGGCTGGTGCCCGCTGGGTGGTGATCGCCCATGCCTTCGTCGCCGGTGGCGAAAGCGGCGAGAGCGAGCGGCCGCTTGCGCGTGTCGGCGGCATCGAGACCGTCTCGCCCGAGACCTTCGCCGGCGCCCATTATGTGGCACTCGGCCATCTGCACCGGCCACAGACGGTGGGCGGCGACCACATCCGCTATTCCGGCTCGCCGCTCGCCTTCAGCTTTGGCGAGGCCCACGAGCAGAAATCGATGACGGTGGTTGATCTCGATGGCGGGGGCAAGGTCCAGACCGAGATCATTGCTTTCAGCCCGCCGCGCGCCGTACGCCTGCTGCGCGGCACGCTGGCCGAACTGCTCATGCAGCCGCCGTCTCACGACATCATCAAAGCCGTGCTGACCGATACCACCCCGCAGATCGACCCGATGCGGCGGCTGCGCGAGGTGTTTCCCAATGCCTGCCAGCTCAGCTATGCCAGGGACGAGCGGGCGCCGGAGCTGAAATTCGCCATCAGTCATGCAGCGCCCGCCGATCCCATGCAGGTGATTGCCGATTTTGTCGAACAGGTCCGTGACGAGCCTCTTTCGAATGCCGAAACCGACCTGGTGAAGGTGGCGCTCGCCGATCTCGATACCGAGGAGAATGCCGCATGAGACCTGTCCGTCTGGTGTTGCAGGCTTTCGGCCCCTATGCCGGACGCCAGGTGATCGACTTTCAGGAAGCCGTCGCAGCTGGCCTGTTCGGCATCTATGGCCAGACCGGATCGGGCAAATCGACGATTTTCAGCGCCATGAGCTTTGCGCTGTTTGGCGAGGCGGCGCGGTCCGAGCAGGAAACGATCTCACTGCGCTCCGACCACGCCGCGCCCGACCTGCCGACCGAAGTCGAATTCGTCTTCGAACTCGGCGAGCGCCGCTATTTCATCCGCCGCCGTCCCGACCAGATGCGGCCGAAACAGCGTGGCGGCGGCGAAACCCGCGATGCCCATGAGGCCTGGTTGTTCGATGCCACCGGTCTGCCGCTTGCGGATATCGGCGCCGACAAACCCGGCAAGCGTCTTGCGGAAAAGAAGGTCGGCCTGGTACGCGAGGCCGTCACCAACCTGCTCGGCTATGGCCCCGAGCAGTTCAAGCAGATCGTGCTGTTGCCGCAGGGACGGTTTGAAGCCTTTCTTGCCGCCAAGACCCAGGAGCGCCAGGATATCCTTGGTGCCCTTTTCGATGTCTCACTGTATCGCAGGCTCGCGGGCAAGCTGAAGACCGAGGCAGAGGTCGCCGAACGCCAGGTGCGTGACGAACGGGCCGTCTGCCTTGGCCGCCTTGCCGCCGATGGTTTCGAGAGCATGGCGGCACTCGACCAAGGCATTGCCGAGGCCGCTGCCCAATTCGACGAAAAGCTGCAGACCGAGCAGCATCGCCGAGCTGATCTCGCCGCTGCCCAAGCGCAACTGCATGAGGCCCGCGCCACCGACGACCTGTTCAAGGCCGCCGCTCAGGCTCGACAGGCACAACAGCGCAGTCTCGACCGCGCGCCAGAAATTACCGCCCTCAAGGCGCAAGTGACGGCGGCCGAACGCGCACGCGTGCTGGCCGAAAACGAAGATCGGGTCGTCGAGGCCGAGCGCGAGTGGAACGCGGCAAAGACCAGTCTCGAAAACCTCAAGACACTGGAGACCAGGGCATTCGACAAGGCGCAGCAGGCCAGTGATCTCCATCGCCAGCATCTTGCCGGCAGGCAAGAGATGGACGCCCTCAGGCGCAGCATCGAGCAATTGCAGCGTGACCGTGACATGCTGGCGAAAGCAGCCGGGCTTGCCGGCGAACTCGAGGCGGCACAGCGCTACACCGGCGAAATCAAGGACGCATTCGAGACGCTTGAAACCGATCTCGCCCGGCGGATCGCCAAGCGGCAAGGCGAGGAACAGGCTCTGAAACAGGCGCGCCTTGTCCAGGACCAGCGCCAGGTGCTGACAGCAAGGCTTGCGACGCTGGAGCGCGATTTGAAGCAGGCAGAAATGCTGGAGCGCGCCGAACGGGATCTCACCCAGGCGCGCCGTCGCCAACAAGACGAAATGCACCGTCAGGCCGAGCGCCAAAAGGCCAGTGCCGAGGCGGCTACCCAGTTCGAGGCCGCCGAACGCCGGCTGGCCTCGGCCCAGGCCCTGCACCTCGCGGCAAAGCTTGCGCCGGGCGCCCCCTGCCCGGTCTGCGGCGCCACCGACCATCCGCAGCCCGCCGAGGGCGACAGCCGCCACGCCGGCCTCGACCAGGCATTCCGCCAGGCAAAGCAGGCGATGGACGCCGCCTATCGCGACGAACAAACGGGGGCAGCAAACATCGCTTCGGCAGATGCGACCATCGTCGAGCGGGAACGGCAGCTATCGGAATTGGAGCGGCCGGAACGCGATACCCAAGCGCTGCGTCAGGACTGGGAGGAGACCGGCGGCGCGCTGAAGGCGCTGGGACCGGCAATCGACATCGCCATGGCAGAAGCCCGCCTGGAGGCCTTTGCAAAAAACATTGCCGAAGCCGACGCCGAATTGCACAGGCGCCGCGATCTGCTTGCCACCTCGAAAACCGAGACGAGCACGCTGCAAGCGCGACTGGCCGACATGCTTGACGGTATCGATCCTGTCTTGCGCGATCCCGCCGTGCTGGACCGCCGGTTGCGGCAATCTACAGAGCTGCTGGCGAACAGGGAAAAGGCCCTCCTCCAAAGCGAGCAATCCGCTACCGAAACTCGCGAGGCAGCCCTTGCGGCCCGCAAGGACCGCGAAGCCGGCGAAAACCGGCTCACTGACCGGCAGGAGCGGATGCAACGGGAAATTACAATTTTCGAGACCCGGCTCACAGAGGCCGCGTTGACCCGCACCGATCTGCAGCGACTGAAACCGGCCATTGCGACACTCGACCGTGACAAGGGAGTGATCGAGGAACATCAACGGGAACTGCATCGGATCGGCGAGCGGCTCGCGGAGCTGGAAACAGCGCTTGTCGGCAAGGAGCAGCCTGACATTGCGGCCCTCGAGGCCGGACGCGCTGTCGCGGAGGCCGCGTTGAAGGCGGCCTCCGATGAGCGCGCGGCGACGGCCGCCCGCGCCCAACATTTGCAGCGGCTGCGTCAAGACTTGTCGGATATCGCCCGCCGGCTGGACGAGGCCGAAGCCGCATCCGGCCCCTTGCGCGAAATGTCAGCGCTGTTCGATGCGCAGAACCGGCAGAAGCTGAAGCTGGAGACCTTCGCCATCGGCACCATGTTCGAACAGGTGTTGCGCGCCGCCAATCTGCGACTGGGTCCGATGACCAATGGTCGCTACAGGCTGGAGCGGGATATCGAATCCGGCGGACGCGGCAAGCGTGGGCTCGGCATCCTCGCCTTCGACGTCCATACCGGCAAGGCACGCCCGACTGCGACCCTGTCCGGCGGCGAGACCTTTATTGCAGCCCTGGCGCTTGCGCTCGGCCTTGCCGATGTGGTGGAAAGCGCCAGCGGCAAGGTTCGGCTCGATACGATTTTTCTTGATGAAGGCTTCGGCTCGCTCGACACGGAAAACGGCTCCGGCACGCTCGATCTGGTGTTGCAAGCGCTCAACAGCCTCGCCAGCCAGAACCGATCCGTCGGCCTTATTTCGCATGTGCCGCTGGTGCAGGAAGCCATTCCCAATGGCTTCTACGTCCGTAAGGACCGCGACGGCAGCCATATCGAGACGCGCAGCATGATGTGACCGCGGTGACCGCGCTTGCCGCGATACGCGTTTTGATCAGTGGATCGCCATGCTGACTGGCCGATAGGGATGGGCCGCCTGGAATTCAGAGAGCATGGCGGCCGCCTGTTCCAGGACCTGTTGCGAAGCATCCACATCGTCACGAGCCAGTTCATCGGCATTGAACCGGATAGCATTGGCCATATTACTTGAGATGGTTGCGAACTGCCGGTCGCCTTCGACGAAGGCCTCGCGGGCCGTCCCTTCCAGCAGCCTGGCCATGTCGACCAAAATCTCCTCGCGTTCCTCGATGCTCAAATCCCTGATGGTCCCAATCTTTTCTTCCATTGCCATACTCCACAAATTCCATGTCCCAGTACATGCGGACACAAAGGTCTTCTCGCCGAGCTCATCAAGCCTCGGCGGGCGCAGACTGCGCCCTGCTTAGCAATTAGGAAGTCGAAAACCGCCGTTCAAGACCGGGCGAGCAAGTGGAACAAGACCTCAGTGAACCTGGAATTCCCCATCGATCTGGCGCCACTCGTTTGGGCCGATCAGGCGCTTGTGGCTGTAGCGGATCGAATGCAAAGGGCCGTCGAGATTGGCCTGCCAGAAATCCAGGAATTTGCGCATCTCGGGGAAGTCAGGGGCAAGGTCGTAATCCTGCCAGACATAGGTCTGCAGCACGGATTCGAAATCGGGAATGCGGTAGAGAATATGGGCGGTGGTCAAGCCATACCCGTTGAGCTGTCGCTCCAGATCTGATGAAAATCGCATGCAAGATCTCCGTTTTGTGACAACCATCAAGGCTGACTCAAACAGCGCGGAATTTCAACGAAAAACACCATCCCCAAAAATTTTTGTCATTTCTTTTCATGATGTTAGCAGCCAAAATCCGCGAGTGCTGATTTTTTTGCGCTGATCTCTTGAATAGCGATTTCACCGAAACCAAATCTTGCGCCGCCGATCGCTTCGCATGGAGGATCGGCGCCCGCTCCGGACTGGTCTCCCGGTCCGGACGATGGAACGGTTTGCGTTGAGAAAACTGTTTCAGGGGAACTATTGATCATCATCGTTTGTCCATGGAGGAAAACATGACGTTCCGACCGCTTCATGACCGCATTCTCGTCCGCCGCGTCGAATCCGAGCAAAAGACCAAAGGCGGCATCATCATTCCCGACACAGCAAAGGAAAAGCCGCAGGAAGGCGAAGTGATTGCCGTTGGCTCCGGTGCGCGCAACGAGGCCGGCCAGATCCAGCCGCTCGACGTCAAGGTTGGCGATCGCATCCTGTTTGGCAAATGGTCCGGCACGGAAATCAAGATCAACGGCGAAGAACTGCTGATCATGAAGGAAAGCGATGTCATGGGCATTATCGAAGCCCAGGCCCAGCTGAAGAGCGCTGCTTGAGTCAGGTATTGAAGACCATCAGTCAGATAGCTGCCTATTGAGGAGTTAAACGAAATGGCTGCAAAAGAAGTCAAATTCCACACCGATGCGCGCGAACGCATGCTGCGCGGCGTCGACGTTCTCGCCAATGCCGTCAAGGTCACGCTCGGTCCCAAGGGCCGCAATGTCGTGATCGACAAATCCTTCGGCGCGCCGCGCATCACCAAGGATGGCGTTTCAGTCGCCAAGGAAATCGAACTGGAAGACAAATTCGAGAACATGGGCGCGCAGATGCTGCGCGAAGTGGCCTCGAAAACCAATGACCTCGCCGGCGACGGCACCACGACCGCAACGGTTCTGGCCCAGGCCATCGTGCGCGAAGGCGCCAAGGCGGTGGCCTCGGGCCTGAACCCGATGGACCTTAAGCGCGGCATCGATCTTGCCGTCGACGCCGTCGTCAAGAACCTGAAGACCAATGCCCGCAAGATCTCCAAGAACTCCGAAATCGCCCAGGTTGGCACGATTTCCGCCAATGGCGATGCGGAGATTGGCCGTTATCTCGCCGAGGCCATGGAAAAGGTCGGCAATGAAGGCGTAATCACCGTCGAAGAGGCCAAGACCGCAGAGACCGAGTTAGAAGTGGTCGAAGGCATGCAATTCGACCGTGGCTATCTCTCGCCCTATTTCGTCACCAACCAGGACAAGATGCGGGTCGAACTGGAAGATCCCTATATCCTGATCCATGAGAAGAAGCTCTCCAACCTGCAAGCCATGCTGCCGGTACTGGAAGCCGTGGTGCAGTCGGGCAAGCCGCTGCTGATCATCGCGGAAGATGTCGAAGGCGAAGCGCTCGCCACCCTCGTCGTCAACAAGCTGCGCGGTGGCCTGAAGATCGCTGCCGTCAAGGCTCCCGGCTTCGGCGATCGTCGCAAGGCGATGCTGGAAGATATCGCCATCCTGACCGGCGGTACCGTCATTTCCGAAGACCTCGGCATCAAGCTCGAAAACGTCAGCCTCACCATGCTTGGCCGCGCCAAGAAGGTGGTGATCGAGAAGGAAAACACCACGATCATCGACGGTGTCGGTTCCAAGGCCGATATCGAAGGCCGCACCGCCCAGATCCGTGCTCAGATCGAAGAAACCACCTCCGACTATGACCGCGAGAAGCTGCAGGAGCGCCTGGCCAAGCTCGCTGGCGGCGTTGCCGTGATCCGCGTTGGCGGCTCGACGGAAGTCGAAGTGAAGGAAAAGAAGGACCGGGTCGACGATGCCCTGCACGCCACCCGCGCTGCCGTCGAAGAAGGCATTTTGCCCGGTGGTGGCGTCGCTCTGCTGCGGGCAACCAAGGCACTGGACAGTCTGACCTTTGCCAATGACGACCAGCGCGTCGGCATCGACATCATCCGCCGCGCCATTGAGGCACCGGTGCGCCAGATCGCGGAAAATGCTGGCGCCGAAGGCTCGATCATTGTCGGCAAGCTGCGTGAAAAGGAAGAGTTCTCCTTCGGCTGGAATGCACAGACCGGCGAATATGGCGACCTCTTCACCCAGGGCGTGATCGACCCGGCCAAGGTGGTGCGGACCGCGCTGCAGGACGCTGCGTCCGTTGCCGGTCTGCTGGTCACCACGGAAGCGATGATAGCCGAAAAGCCAAAGAAGGAAGCGACGACCACCCCTGCCCTGCCGGCCGGCGCTGGCATGGACTTCTGATAGGCTTTATGACCTGCGCTCAATTGATGAATGGTCCGCCCTACGGGGCGGGCCATTTTTTCTGTCAAGACGACCCGACCCCCGGCCCCCTGTGACGTGAAGCAAGCGAATAGCTCCCGTCAAAATTGCTGAATTTTTGTGCATTAATTTCAATTCATGTCTATGTGCTAATCAAATCTCAACCGCTTACCCCTAAAAACATACTGAAAATTGATTTTTATCAAGCTTGCCGGAGTCCGAGCTGCTTGAGAACAGTTAGGGTGAGACCAAGTTGAATATGATCGGTAATTTGAAAATCGGCACGCGTATCGTCATTGTCGCAGCCATCCCATCCATCGCCCTGCTTGGCGCCGTCGTACAGGATAATGTTAGACGGCTCGACATCGTGTCCCAGGCCAAATCGGTTGCTGACATTGCGGCGATGGCGCCCGTAATTGGTGGTCTTGTCCATGAAATCCAAAAAGAGCGCGGCGCATCTGCCGGCTTTATCGGCGCGAATGGTCAGGGCGAATTTGCAACCTTGCTGGAAAAGCAGCGGGCACTGGTCGATGCAGCAACCCAGCGCTTCAATGCACTCAACCTGACGGCAGCCGACGCGGCCGGTGGCCCGGCCCTGCGCGACATGGCACGCGACACAAAAGCCAAGCTCGACCGGCTGACGACCATGCGCAGCGATGTCTCATCGCTGAAAGCAACGGTGCCTGAGGTTGCCGCCTATTTCGCCGACACCATCGGCAGCCTGATCCAACTGATCGAATCCATGAGTGCGTTGACTACCGACAGCCGCATCTCAAACCGCATCGTTGCCTATTCCGCCCTGTTGCAGGGCAAAGAGCGTGCCGGCCAGGAAAGAACCGTCGGAACCGCGGCCTTTGCCAGTGGCACGTTTAGCCCCCTCGGCTATCAGCAGTTCGTCAAATTCGGCGCCATGCAGAATACCTATTTCGCGGTGTTCAACAGCTATGCCAATGCCGCCGAGCGCAAAGCACTGCAGGAGGCCTTGACCGGCGAAGCCGGCAAACAGGTGGACCGCCAGCGGACCGTCGCCCTCAACAGCCCCTTCGGCGGTTCGTTGCAGGAGGTCAAGGGGGAAGACTGGTATAAGGCGGCAACCAATCGCATCAACGCCTTGAAGACCGTCGAGGACCAGACCGGCGCCGAACTCAGCGCCTTTGCAGAAGAAACCGCTGCCTCCGCCCGCAGCGGCCTGATCCTCTCGGTCCTGGCCTCCCTCGGCGCCTTGGCGCTCGTTGCCCTCCTTGCCGCCATTGTCACCCGCTCGATTACCGGCCCGGTCGGCCGGATTGTCGCGACGATGCGCCGACTTGCCTCCGGCGATGCCGACGCGCCGCTTGATATTGCCCCTGATAGTAGCGAAATCGGCGAGATGGTCCGCTCCGTCGCCGTGTTCAAAGCCAACGCCCAAGAGCGCATCCGGCTCGAGGCCGATGCCGAAACCAATAGGTCGATGACAGAACGGGAACGGCTTGAGCGCGAACGGCAACAGGCCGAAGAAGCAGCGGAGGTCCAGTTTGCCGTCGATACACTGGCAGCCGGCCTTGGCGCGCTGGCACAGGGCAAACTGAATTACCGGATCAACGAAGCCTTCGCCGCCCGCTTGGACAAGATCCGTGTCGATTTTAATGGCGCGGTCACGCATCTTGAAGACGTCATCGTGCAGGTGAGCGGCAATGCCCAGGCGATAGCCGCCGGCTCCAGCCAAATCCGCGCCTCGGCCGATGATCTGGCAAAGCGCACCGAACAGCAGGCGGCCTCGGTCGAGGAAACCGCTGCGGCGCTGGAACAGATCACCACCACCGTCGCAGACACCACCCGCAGGGCTGAAGAAGCCGGCCGTCTGGTGCGCGCAACCCGGGAAAATGCCGAACAGTCTGGCGCCGTCGTCACCCGGGCAATCACGGCCATGAATGAAATCGAAGCCTCTTCCAACGCCATTTCCAACATTATCGGTGTCATCGACGAGATCGCTTTCCAGACCAATCTCCTGGCTCTCAACGCCGGGGTCGAAGCCGCCCGCGCCGGCGACGCCGGCAAGGGATTTGCCGTGGTGGCCCAGGAAGTGCGCGAACTGGCACAACGCTCGGCAAGCGCAGCAAAGGACATCAAGGGGCTGATTGCCAAATCCGGCGGCCACGTCACCAACGGCGTCAACCTCGTGGGCGAAACAGGTCAGGCGCTGGCTACGATCGTCAATCAGGTCAAAGATATCAGCATTAACGTCCTGTCGATCGTCGAAGCCTCCCGCGAGCAGGCAACCGGGATCAAGGAAATCAATCTCGCCGTCTCGCAGATGGATCAGGGCACGCAACAGAACGCCGCCATGGTCGAGGAATCCACCGCCGCTAGCCATTCTCTCGCCATGGAAGCAGATGGTCTCTTCACCCTGGTCGGCAAGTTCGAAACTGGCGACCGGAGGCAGAACGCTTCCCCGGCCCGTGCGCCACAGGCCTTCAGGCGCTCCGCCTGATACCGCACTCGCGTCGCAGTCCTTGGACCTGCGCAGGAGATTGACGGATGCCCGAAGTGTGCCAGGCATCCGTCAAAACCGGTCTGCATTCTCTCAATCGGGAGAACAATGCCTTACGCCAAGCCTTACAAGAGCTTCTTGAGCATGGAGGCGAGTTGCTCCTGGGTATATGGCTTTCCGAGACGGGCCACGTCAATTTCGACGCCAGACGGCAAGTCGGCATAGCCCGACGCCATGAGGATGGGCAGACCGGGCACTCGGTCGCGCGCAGCTTTGACGAGTTCAGCTCCCGTCATACCGGGCATGGAGTAATCGGTGATCAAAAGGTCGAAAGTGGTGCCGCGGTCCATTAACGCCAGAGCTTCCTTCCCGGAATAGGCTTCGACGACCTCATGGCCGAGATCGCTGAGCATATCGGCGGCACTCATGGCAATAAGAGCGTCGTCATCGACCAACAAGATACGCCGTGGCCCGACGTCACCCATCCTGCTGTCAATTGCAGCAGGCTGCTGTAGTTCCGGAACCGCGGCTGTCGAGACAGGAATCCATAGTTCAGCCGTTGTTCCCTGGCCTGGAGCGCTTGTAAGCTTCAATCGGCCGTTCAGCTGCAAGGCAAGACCATGGATCATGGATAGACCAAGGCCCGTACCCTTCCCTACTTCCTTGGTCGAGAAGAATGGCTCGATAGCTTTTTGCAGCGTCTCGGCGTCCATCCCGAGCCCTTGGTCGATGACGGACAGGACGACATAGCGCCCCCTGGCAAGCCCATCGACCTCTTCCGCCTGTTCAGCTTCCTTCAGCTCAACGCGGATCGTGCCGCCATTCGGCATCGCGTCGCGAGCATTGACGGCGAGATTGAGGAGAGCAAGTTCCACCTGATTGGCATCGGCCAACACAGATGGCAGGCGCTCGGGAATGGTGACGTCAACGGCAACCCTTGACCCAACCGATCGCTTCAGCAAATCCGCCATGCCCGTTACCAAACCGCCAAGGTCGACAGGCCCAACCTGAAGGTCTTGCCTGCGGGCAAAGGCGAGCAGACGCTGGGTGAGCGACGCCCCGCGCTGAGCGCCCTGCAAGGCGCCATTTATCAGTCGCATCGCTTTATCATCGCCAGCGACATGTCTTTGCAGGAGTTCAAGATTGCCGAGAACGGCCATGAGGAGATTGTTGAAGTCGTGCGCCACGCCACCCGTGAGCTGGCCGATCGCTTCCATCTTCTGGGCCTGTCGAAGCTGCTCCTCAGCCCTTTGCCGTTGGCTGACCTCCGCAAGCACGCGCCCATGGGCCTCTTCCAATTCACGCGTCCGCTCGGTCACCCGCTCTTCAAGGACTTCATTCAGATGGCGTTGCTGTTCTTCTGCTTGCAGCCGCTCGGTTACATCCGCAGACACACCCGCAAGCCTCACAGACTGACCAATCCGGTCCCGTTGAAGCTGCGCGCGGAATTCCGCTCCGTGTATAGAACCATCCGGCCAGACGGTACGGCACGCAATCGCGTAGTCCGCCCCGGTCTCTATCGCCCTGCGCGCGATGTCCTTCACCCGCTCCACGTCCTGGGGATGGATCGCCCGCAGGAGATCCTCGTAGGTAAAGCCATCATGTGGCCCGCGGCCAAATATTTCCCTGCAGGTAGCTGACGTGGTCAAGACCTTTGTCTTCAGATCCAGCTCCCAGGTACCGAGCCGACCCGCCTTCAGAGCAGTTTGAAGACGCCGTTCTCCGTCATCCAGTTCCTCCATGCGGATGCGCGCTTCGTATTGCCGATATCGGCCCCGCACTGCCGAGCGGGCCGCACTGATAAAGGTGGTCGCATGGAAGGGCCGCTCGATAAAGCTGACATTGCCGAGAACCTTCGACAGTCGGGCTGCGGCAGGATTACGATCGGGTCCGCCGCCGCGCGCAGTCAGAATGATAAAAGGAAGGTCCGACCAACTCGGTTGCGCCTCCACCCATGCCGAAAGCGGACGCAGATCCACCGAACGAAGAGCTTCCTCCGTCATGACGGCAAATGCCACATTATCGTCCAGGCTCATCACCAACGCCTCAAGCGTTGGAGAAATTTTCGCCGCCACGCCCGCCTCCTGCAGCAGCGCTGCAGCAATTTGCGCATCGCGCCCTAGTGGAGCATGGATCAGGCCGGGTAGATCGCGGTCAGGAATGGGCCCCCTCCTCCTCAGACGTCTCCAGGAAAGGCTGCTGATCTCCAACAAACAGCGGAACGCCGTGCAGGATTCCTCGAAAGCCAGACAGTGGCTTCCCGAGGGTCAGCCCCCTCGAACCGATCGTATATTCGCGGATCATATCTTCGTGGTGGCCCGTGCGTTTCTTGATAACGGAGATCGCTCGACGGACCCTACCTTCCGCTTCAAAATAGCGGAGCAGGATCACGGTATCAGCAAGATAGGTCACATCCACCGGCGATTTCATATCGCCAACGAGGCCATGCTGCGCAACGGTAATGAATGTATTGGCGCCCTGCCTGTTCAAATACTGCAACAGCTCATGCATATGCAGGATAAGAGCGTTCTCTTCCGGCATGGCGGCCTGATAACCATTTATACTATCGATAACGACGGTCCTCGCCTGGAAAGTCGCGACCCTGTCTCTGACGCGCTGCGCGAATTCGCCAGGAGACAATTCGGCGGCATCAAGTTGCTCGATGTGGATCTGTCCTCTGTCGCGCATGGCCTCAAGGTCGAGGCCCATCGCCTTGGTGCGCGAAAACAGCAGGCCAAGTTCTTCGTCAAAGACGAAGATGGCCGCCCGCTCGCCACGCTCCACGGCGGCTTCGACAAATTGCAATGCAAACAGACTTTTGCCGGTGCCCGCAGGCCCGATCAGCAATGTGCTGGAGCCGCGCGCAATGCCACCTCCAAGCAGGTCGTCAAACTCGCCTATCCCACTTTCCAGAAGCGTCCGCTCGAAGCCTGACTTGTGCTCGATGGCGCGCAATCGCGGAAACACCGAAACGCCGCCGGTCTTGATGACAAAGTCATGATAGCCACCACGAAAGGATTGCCCGCGATATTTGAGGACCCTCAACCTGCGGCGCTCGGAGCCGTAGTCGGGAGCGAGTTGTTCGAGGTGAATGACCCCGTGAACCACACTATGAACCGTCTTGTCCATCGCGTCGGAGGTCATGTCGTCAAGCAACAGCACAGTCGCATCCGAGCGAGAAAAAAAGTGTTTGAGCGCCAGGATCTGGCGGCGGTAGCGAAGCGAACTCTGCGCCAGCAATCTGATCTCCGACAGACTGTCGATGACCACGCGATGCGGCTTCACGCGTTCGAATGCCTCGAAAATCAACTTGGTCGTTTCGCCAAGCTCAAGGTCGGAGGAGTATAGAAGGCTCTGCTGCTGATCTGCATCGAGAAGGCTCTCCGGAGGCACAAGCTCAAAAATCTCCACTTGATCGCCAATGTCTTTTCCGTGCGAAAGAGCGCTGTCTCGCAACTCTTCCTCGGTCTCCGACAAGGTGATGTAGAGACAGCGCTCGCCAATTCCGGCGCCCTCGAGGAGAAATTGCAGGGCAATGGTGGTCTTTCCAGAGCCGGGCGCCCCTTCGAGCAGAAAAACGTGACGGCGGGAAAGACCGCCGGACAAAATGTCATCCAGACCCTCTACACCCGTCTGCGCTTTCACGGTTGATTTTTCAGTCATACATCCTCCATAGCGGCAAATAAAATAGAGCAATTCTTGCGCTTTGGTAGAAGGTAAGACTCCTCAGAGTGGGATTTCGTTCCGCCAGACCGGCTGCGGCATATTGCTGCCGGAGCCGCGCATTCGTCGGCAGTTTTATTGGTTTTCCACCGACACGTTCATCCACCTTTCTTGATTTTATCGAAACCGGCAAGGTGTCATCGCAGTCGATTGAAGATGGATTAATTGCGCTAGAGCCGGCCGACGCTGCGGCGAGATCGGCACCGGACAAGGTTGCAGGCCATGCCTTGGGCCAAGCGATCGTTAATGCGCTTCTCGAGGTCTCCGATGGCTTGAACCCAGAAGAATAGCCAGAGCAGCCGGTCTTATTCACGGGACATGCAATAATGGCCTCTACGATAACCCATCTGGGGAAATTTCGGAGGCGTACTTACTCTTACTGTGGGTCAAATTGCCTGAGATCGACGAAACTGGCTGCCGTAATGGTTATCCGGCAGCCTGTCGCCTGCACCAAACAAGCGGCTTCGCAGCGTGCCGCCATTATAGGCCGTCTTATAAGCAGAGCGCGCCTGTAGTTCCGGCACAACGATATCGATGAAATCGACATAGCTTTCAGGCACCACCGTTCGCGCCAGATTGAAGCCATCGATCTCGCCTTCATCCAGCCAGGAAATCAGTTCCTCGGCCACTTTTGCACCGTCGCCGACGACGATCGGATAGCGTCCGCCGATTGCCAATTCCTTCAAAAGCTGTCGCTTCGTCCAGCCCTTTTGCCGCGCCAGTTGCGTAACGGACTGGATAGCGTTGCCTGTCGCATATTCAATCTGATCATCCAGTTCGAAACGGGAGAAATCGACACCGCTGCCTGCCGCGAAATGGGCGAGTCCCGCTTCCGGACTGGCATGGTCCAGATAGTCCGCCAGCTTGTCTTGCGCCTCCGAAGCGGTGCGCCCCGGCACAACTGTCATGCCAACGAAGATCTTGATGTCCTCCGGTCGGCGTCCGGCAGCGACCGCCTCTTCCCGCAAGGCGCGGGATGTTCTTTTCGCCGCCGCCTTGTCGCTGGCACTGATGAAGATGCATTCGGCATGACGACCCGCAAACCGCCGGCCACGACCCGATGTACCTGCCTGGTAGAGCACAGGCGTCCGCTGGGCCGAAGGTTCTGCCAGATGATAGCCTTCGCTTTGATAGTAGGGCCCGTTATGACGGATTTTCCGCACGCGGTCCGGTTCCGCAAAGACCCGGCGCGCTTTGTCCAGAACAACGGCGTCATCCGCCCAGCTGCCTTCCCAAAGCTTGTAAAGCACATCGAGGTAGTCATCGGCGCGGTCATAGCGGGTGTCGTGCTCGTTCATGCCTGTCTGGCCAACCGCACGGACTGCGCTATCGAGATAGCCGGTCACGATGTTCCAGCCGATGCGGCCGTCGGTCAGGTGGTCGAGCGTCGACATGCGCCGCGAAAACGTATAGGGCGCTTCGACGCTGGTATTAACGGTAATTCCGAAGCCAAGATGCTGCGTGGCCGCCGCCATGGCCGAGACAAGCAGGATCGGATCGTTGACGGGGAGCTGGATCGACTCTCTCAGCGTCAGATCCACCGAGGACTGGTAGATATCGTAGACGCCAACGATATCGGCGATGAAGATACCGTCAAACAAGCCGCGCTCAAGCGTTTTTGCCAGATCCGTCCAATAGGAAAGCCGCTTGTATTCGTGCGAGCGATCGCGCGGATGCGTCCAAAGGCCATGATTGATATGGCCGACGCAATTCATGCTGAAGGCGTTGAGCAGGATCTGTTTACGCAGGGACATTCTTTTTCCAGAGTTTTGAATAGATCGGAAGGCTGTCGTCAAATAGCGCCATGGCGGGGCGGCCGGCAGCCATTCAGATAATATTGGCCGGACCGGCGTTGCCGATGCGATAACCTGCCAGAACATCCGAGTAGATCCGAGTCTTCTGCGCTTCGTTGCCGATATCATCGACCAGGGCCAGAACGCCAAAATGGTTCTGCGGAATTTGTCCAAATGCCGGATCCACAGCGCAGAGGATTTCAAACACCTTGGTCAGGGTCTCGAAGCTGGCCCCCGTTCCGCCATGGCTGCGCGGAATGGTAATCGCCCCTAATCCGCTTGCCGTATACGCCTCGATCTCCTCCCAGGGCAGGCGACGCTCCCTGTCTCTTTCGGACGCGCCAGCTTTGACCGTCTCGGCAAGCGCATGGGCAGTTTCGATAGCTTCCCGATCATCACGGATACGATGGACAGGCTTCGGAGGCCTTGGCCGTGGCGGCGTCTCAGAACTGCCAACCATGGCAGGATGCGTCTGGGGTAAGGTCATCGCTTCCACTTCCGTTGAATCAATCAAATTACTCAACCAAATTACCGGGCGCGCAAGCGGCGCACCGCCGTATCGCCAACGAACTGGACAAGACAGACAGTAGCGATCAGCACCACGATCACAGCCAGCATCACGGTGGTATCGAAGCGCTGGTAACCGTAACGGATCGCCATATCGCCAAGCCCCCCGGCCCCCACGGCTCCGGCCATGGCAGAGGCGCCGATCATCGAGACAATCGTAATGGTGAAGCCACCGATCAAGCCGGGCAATGCTTCCGGAAGCAGCACATGCCGGATGATATGCCGGCGTCGGCAACCAATGGCCTGAGCAGCCTCGATCAGACCATGCTCCACCTCGCGAAGGCTGACCTCCGCGATCCTCGCAAAAAACGGCGTGGCGCTGATCGACAGCGGCACGATAGCGGCCCACACGCCAATGCTGGTTCCTGTCACCAATCGCGTGAACGGCAAAAGGGCGACCAGGAGCACAATGAAGGGCGTGGCGCGAAAACCGTTGATAACAGCACCCAGTACGCGATTGGACCGCGGCGCGTGAATAAGCCATCCAGGCGAAGAAAGCACCAGAAAGACGGCAAGCGGAATGCCCACCAGAAGCGCCACGATAGCAGACACACCCACCATCGTCAGCGTATCGAGAAAGGCATGCCAGAGGCGGTCATACATCTGTGGCGTCATAACCAATGATCCTTGCTGCATGCGCCAGATCGGGATTGGCGATGAGATGGTGAAGGTCGCTGCGTGCGGCCGTTGCCACGATCAGCCTTCCGCTGACATGACCCTGTATGCGGTCCAGATTGCTCTGGATGATGTTCGTTCCATCACCGAGGACCGCAAAAAGGCGTCCGAGATCCGGCTGCAAACCACCAACACCCGTATAGGTAAATTCGACCAGCGCTGTCGCAGGCTTGCCGCTCCATTGCGAGTCCAGGCGTCCTGCCAGATCTTCCGGTAGACCACGATCAAGCGGCTTCAACAGAGAGCGCGTTGCTTCATGACGGGGATTGCCGAACACTTCCCACACACGTCCGGTCTCGGCGATCCGCCCTGCTTCCAGCACCAGAACATGGTCGCAGATCTCGCGGATAACGCTCATCTCGTGGGTGATGAGAACGATCGTGAGACCCAGTCGCCGATTGATGTCTTTCAACAGGGAGAGAATTGAGAGGGTCGTTTCGGGATCGAGCGCTGAGGTCGCCTCATCGCAGAGCAGGATTTCCGGGCGGCTGACGAGCGCACGGGCAATGCCGACACGCTGCTTCTGTCCGCCGGAAAGGCGCGATGGATAAGTGTTTTCCTTGCCTCCAAGCCCCACAAGCTTGAGAACCTCCGCGACCCTCTCTTTGACCTCCTGCTTTGGCACACCGGCCACCACCAGCGGCAGCGCCACATTGGCGAACACCGTCTTGGCGGACAGCAGGTTGAAGTGCTGGAAGATCATACCGACGCGGCGACGCAGCGCCACGAGCTGATCCTCATTGAACGTGGAAATATCCGCGCCATCGACCAATACCTGACCGCTGGTTGGTCGCTCCAGTCGATTGATCGTGCGAAGCATGCTCGACTTGCCAGCACCCGAGCGTCCGATGATGCCGAAGATAGAACCAGCGGGCACGTCGATGGTGATGTCCGTCAGAGCCTTTACGGGGCCGACCGAGGAAACATAGATCTTTTCAACCGCCTGAAAGCGAATGGAGCCAGCAGCAACCGCCGCTGGCTTTCCCGTGGATGACGCTTCCGAGGCGCCAGCGCTGCGCGCATCGGCCCCCACCACGGGCATAACATTAGCTGCCGCGTCGAAAAGAACGGCGCTCATTTTTCCCACGCAATCGTGTAGAGCTTGGGATCGTGGGCAAAGCCATTGTCGATCGCCTCCCGTACCGTTTTGGACGTCTGATAAAGCTCGACCACTTTCTTTAGGGAAGCATTGTCTGCCTTGGCCTTGTTGGCTGCGAAGACGATTGCGAACTGCTTGTCATCAATGCCCGAGAAAATCAGAGCCGAGCCGGGGTCAAAGGTCTTGGCCGCAATAATGAAGTGTGGATAGCCTAGCGCCAGGTCCACATCGCCAGTCACGCGCGCGAGTTGCGGCCCTTCGACTTCCTTGAACGTGACCTTCTTCGGATTGTCGATGATGTCATCCAGCGTGCCGAGAAAGCCGACACCATCCTTCAGCTTGATCAATCCGCCCTTCGACAACAGCAGAAGGCCCCGCCCCTGATTGACCGGGTCATTGGCAATGGCAACCGTCGCCCCCTGCGGAACGCTGGCAAAATCCTTATGCTTGAGGGAATAGATGCCAATATTGGCGAGGGTGCCGACACCAATGGGCGTGATGTTATAGCCCTTCTGTTTGACGGCATTGGTGAGAAAGGGCACATGCTGGAAATAGTTGAGATCGAGATCACCGGCGTTCAGCGCCTCGTTCGGCGTCGTCCAGTCGCTGAACTCGATAACCTCTAGATCAATGCCAGCAGCCTTTGCCTCAGGTACCAGCGCTGCAACGGAATCACCATACACACCCGGCACAACACCAATCTTCACGGTTTCAGCCATAGCCGTACCTGTAACGGCAAAAAACAGAGCAGACAGGAATGCAGTCAGTCTCATGGGAGCCTCTCCAAAATATATATCTATAAATTTAGTAGAATAAGTAGATTATGAAGAGGCAAGCTTTGCCAGTCCGTCGCACCATCGCGGAAAAACATTCCAAAAACGGGATGAGACCTGTCTAGGGAGCCTCATTGATGCGCCCTTGAAACTACCAATAATAGAATTCGGCGCATCACCCGATGCAAGCCATCCACGCTCGTCTCTGCATGTGCTGATGGCCGAGTTACCGACAAAGACAGCACGCATCACCTCCACTCGGCGACAAGTGAGGTGGATAATTTCATCCAGGCAGCAAAGTTTGGAATGGGGACACGCGCTATAAACGACAAAATAGCTAGAATATATCATCTATCAAATTGGAGGGGCATATGCGTTCTTGGGCCAGATGGGTATCGAGTGCAATCGCGGGATTGGTTTACGTCAACGCGGCACATGCCGCCGATTTGTCGGAGATCAGAATAGACTGGGCGACCTATAACCCTGTGAGCCTGATCCTGAAGGATGAGCGTATTCTCGAGAATGAATTCGAGAAGGACGGAATCAAGATCACTTGGGTGCAATCTGCCGGATCGAATAAGGCGCTTGAATTCCTGAATGCGGAGTCGCTCGATTTCGGTTCGACGGCTGGCGCAGCCGCCCTGATCGGCAAGATCAACGGCAACCCGATCAAGTCCGTCTATGTCTATTCGCGCCCCGAATGGACCGCGCTGGTGACGCGCAAGGACACGGGGATCAGCAAGGTCGAGGATCTGAAGGGCAAGTCGATCGCGGTCACGCGGGGCACGGACCCGCATATCTTCCTGGTGCGAGCCCTGGCGGATGCGGGGTTGGCAGAAAAAGATGTCTCGATTGTTCTCTTGCAGCATGCCGACGGTCGCCTTGCGTTGAAACGCGGCGATGTTGCGGCATGGGCTGGCCTTGATCCCATCATGGCCTCCGCTGAGGTCGAAGATGGCGACGTCCTTTTTTACCGCAATGCCGCCAACAACAGTTGGGGCGTGCTGAATGTCCGCGAGGAATTCGCCAAGGCCCATCCGGACATTGTTCGCCGTGTCATCGGATCCTATGAAAAAGCCCGTATCGAAGCGATCAAGAACCCTGAAAAACTGAAGGCAACGCTGGTGACGGCAACAAAGCTGCCGGATACCGTGATCGCTCGGCAGTTGGAACGCACGGATCTAAGTCAATCGCGGATCGGTGAACCACAGCGCAAGACAATCGAGGAAGCAGGCCTCGCCCTGCAAAAGGCGGGTGTCGTGAAGTCTGACGTTGATGTGAAGGCAGCTGTCGCGCAACTGATCGATGCAAGCTACACCACCGGTCTGGCAGGGCAATAAGCGAGGCGTTGTCGATGACACTTCTGGAAGCAAGGCTGGCGCGCCAGCACGGCGAAGGCAGCGTGGAGAAACAGCGACGCAGCCGCCTTTCCCTGCTCGACCGGCCGGTCGTCGGCATGCTGTTTCCAGTGTCCATTCTCGTTCTGTGGGAACTGCTGGTCACATGGGGGCTGGTGGGCGGTCGTCTCGTACCTCCACCATCCCGCGTGCTACGGGTAATCTATGCACTCGCCGCATCGGGTGAGCTGCTATCGCATATCAGCGTCACCCTTGCGCGGGTGCTTTCAGGCTTTGCCCTCGGTGCTGTTTCAGGCACGCTGTTCGGGGCGGCAACAGGCTATTCTGCCAGATTTGCAAGATTGTTGGACCCGACGCTGCAGGCCCTCCGGGCAATACCTTCGATCGCCTGGGTCCCGCTCTTCATCCTATGGTTCGGCATCTTCGAAGCTTCGAAAGTCAGTCTGATCGCGGTCGGCGTCTTCTTCCCGGTCTATCTCGGCGTTTCCGGCGCACTCGCCAATGTCGATCGCCGCATCGTCGAAGTCGGCCGCATTTTTCGATTGTCTGGTTTCGAGCTTATCCGGCGCATCCTGCTGCCGGCCGTGTTGCCCGACTATGCTATGGCGCTGCGAGCGGGCCTCGGCCTTGGGTGGATGTTTGTGGTCGCGGCAGAGTTCATGGGCGCCTCCGAAGGTCTGGGTTACCTGCTCGTCGATGGCCAGCAACTCGGAAAGCCAGATCAGATCATGGCCGCCATCCTGATCTTCGCCGTCATCGGCAAGGCGACCGATACGCTTCTGATCCTCCTGACCGCGCCCTTTCTGAGATGGCAGGATTCCCACGGCAAGGACCGCGGTCATGCTTGAAATCCGCAATCTGTCGAAGATCTACCCCAACGGAACCCATGCGCTCGACAACTTCAGCATCGACATCAAATCCGGTGAAATCCTGGCCATCATCGGAGGGTCGGGCTGCGGCAAGAGTACTCTTTTACGCCTCCTCAGTGGATTGGAACAACCAACCCGGGGGGAGAGCCGACTTGACGGACGCCTGCTGCTGAAGCCCGATGCCCAGATGAACATCGTCTTTCAGGAACCGCGGCTGTTGCCGTGGCTCAGTGTCGAGGACAACATTGGGTTCGGCCTGCGACACCTTCGCGTCGAGGACAGGCGGGAACGCATCCAAGCCGTCCTGGAGGCGATCGGCCTTGCGGGATACGGTCGCCGCTGGGTAAAGGAGCTCTCCGGCGGCCAAGCACAGCGGGTCGCCCTGGCCCGCGGACTTGTCACGCAACCAGACGTCCTGCTTCTGGACGAGCCTTTCTCGGCACTGGATGCCATGACACGCACGGAATTGCAGGATCACCTACTGGATCTATGGACCCAACGGCAGATTACGATGTTGCTGGTCACGCATGATATCGAGGAAGCCGCCCTGCTTGCGGATCGGATTGTGGTAATGCGCCCCTGGCCGGGCCGGATCTTGGATGAGGTGCAGATGACGCTACCCCGCCCGCGCGACCGAACGTCGGCAAATGTATCCGATTTGAAAAGGCACCTGTCAGGCCTGCTCGCGCACTCCATGAGCAAATCTGAGAACCCTCATCAGTATTACACGAAGCGTTATTGAAAATGACTCTTCATAATACGGTGTTGGTCCTAAAGAGTCTCCGACAAATATAGTGCTGTGACCCGCTCATGACTGTTTTCGGAATAAAGCGGGTTCAATGACAGACGGATATAGGGCGCATACCACGCGACGAGTGGAATGATTTTTCACATTTGACACCCATTTGCGGCAACCTCGAGGGTGCCGCGAGCGGTAGCAACTGTCAAAACTAGACCGCCAATGCGTCGGACCGAAAAGCGGGAACCGGTTTGGCAAACAAAACTTGGAGCATCAAGCTGATTCCGATTTCCGGCACGATGCAGAAATTGGGTGTTTAGTTTATTATTTCTATAGATTTAGGTCTTTTATTTCTCCAGCTAACGCGCTGATCCTCATATGCTTTCGAAGGATATTCGGCGGAAACGCCATTTGAGGGAAGAAGCAACATGCTGTTCAAAACACTACTCGCAGCAGCCGCCGCCATCGGACTCACTTTTGTCGTGGCGTCTGCGCAGGCCGCCGACAAGAAAGTTGTGGTCGGCTATCAAACGGACGCGCTGCCATCATCCGTCGCGATCGCAAACGGTGAATTCGTCAAGGCAACAGGTTACGAGATCGACTTTCGCAAGTTCAATTCCGGCGCTGACGTATTCGCGGCGATTGCTTCCGGCGACGTCCAGGTCGGCTATGTCGGATCAAGTCCTTTTGCTGCCGCTACATCGCGTGGACTGGCCGTGAAGGCCTTCTACCTCGCCTCTATCTCCGGAATCGATGAAGCCCTCGTGGTTCGCAATGGGTCAGGCATCAATTCGCTGAGCGACCTGAAAGGTAAGAAGCTGGCGGCAGCGCCTGTTTCAACGGACCACTACCAGCTCCTGCAACTCATCAAGTCCCTCGGTCTGACGGAAAAGACCGTTCAGGTTCTCGCTATTCCCCAGCCGGAAATCGTCGCAGCTTTCAATCGCGGTGACATCGATGGCGGTTTCGTGTGGGACCCGGCACTGACAGAACTGAAGAAAAACGGAAAGGTCCTGATCACCTCGAAAGAAGTTGCCGAAAAGGGAGCGCCAACCTTCTCAGCCTGGGTCGTGAGCGACAAATTCGCAAAGGACAACAGCGCCTTCCTTACCCAGTTTTCGAGTGTGATCAACACATACTATGCCTCCTTCACGCATGACAAATCGGCCTGGTCGGCAGAGAGCCACAATGCCAAGACGCTTGCCAAGCTTCTCGGAGGAACCGCCGAGCAACAAGCAGCAGCATTGAACAACCTCAACCTGCTGACGCCAGAGAGTCAGGCCTCCGAAGACTGGCTCGGCGGCGGTGAAAAGTCCGGTGCCGCCAAAATTCTGAAGGAAACCTCACGGTTCCTGAAGGAGCAGGGCAAGATTTCCGAAGTCCTGCCCAGCTACGCAGCTTTTGTAACACCGGATGCCTTGAAGGCCACGCAATAAGGTCAGTCGCTTTGCAAGGGCGAACCGCCCTACCTTGAAATTTTCATGTCCCATGCAGCCAGAGCTGTCGGGACATGTCTTGCGAGGAAATGATATGTTGCAAATAAGCAATGCCAGCGTCTTCTTCGAAGGACGGCAGGGTAAGGAGATTCACGCGTTGGATCGTGTGAACCTCGATATCGACGAGGGCGACTTCGTTGTCGCCCTAGGTGCATCCGGCTGTGGCAAGTCCACCCTGCTGAATGCTATCGCAGGGTTCCTGCCGTTGACCGAGGGGACGATTACACTCAACGGCAGTCCGATCAGCAGACCGGGCGCGGACAGAGGTGTCGTCTTTCAAAAGGACACCCTGTTGCCTTGGTTGACAGTGCTCGACAATGTCGCGCTCGGACTCAGGTTTGGCGGTGTCAGCCGCAGGGAGCGGCGGGAAAAGGCAGCAGAACTGCTAGGCCTTGTGGGGCTTGCCGACTTCGCCCGGAGTTTCCCCCAGGAGCTTTCAGGTGGCATGCGCCAACGCGTGGGTATCGCGCGAGCGCTTGCGACCGAACCGGATATTCTGCTGATGGACGAGCCCTTCGGTGCGCTGGACAGCCTGACAAGGGAACAGATGCAGGAATTGCTGATTTCCGTTTGGCATCGCACTGGCAAGCGGATCTTCTTTATCACCCACTCGATTGAAGAGGCGCTTTTACTTGGTACCAAGGTCATCGTAATGTCTCCGCGGCCAGGTCGTGTCGTGGCGCGCTACGACCTTGATTTCGTGCGCCGATTTACCGAGACCCAGGACGTTCGCTCCATTCATCTCTCTGTGGAATTTTCAAATCTCCGCGAAGAGATCCGAGAGCTTCTTCATACCGACCATCATTTCGCAGGTGTTGCAGCATGACCGCGATTGAACTTGATACCGCGAGCGCAAAAAATACCGCAGTGTCGTCCCCCACAAGGACAGTGCGGCCAATCGGCTTTGGACTCGAGGGCAAAAGCACGACGGCGATCAGCATTACCACGGCTATTGTCCTGATCGCGCTGTGGTGGCTTGCAACAGAGCTGAAACTGGTGCCGAAGCTGTTTCTTCCCTCACCGGCTGAAGTGCTTCGCCAGTTGGTCACCATTTTCAACGACGGCTATGCCGGGGCGTCGCTTGGCGATCACGTCGAGGCGAGTCTCTTTCGTATCGGGCTTGCAGCGGCTCTTGCCGTCGTAACAGCCGTGCCGCTCGGACTCCTGATGGGGCTCAACCGCTGGGCAAAGGGCGTGCTGGATACGCCGATAGAGTTCTACTGGCCGCTGCCGCCCCTTTCCTATCTGCCGTTGATGATCATCTGGCTTGGCATTGGCGAAACCTCGAAAATCTCGCTATTGTTTCTCGCTATGTTTGCACCCATCTGCCTGTCGGCGCAGGCTGGCGTCCGTTCCGTTTCGGTTGAGCGTGCCAATGCGGCGAAATCGCTTGGCGCCAACCCCTGGCAATTGTTCATCCACATCGTTTTCCCCAGTGCTCTGCCAGAAATCCTGACTGGCATTCGCATTGCCGTCGGGGTCGGCTGGAGCACGCTGGTCGCCGCCGAGTTGATCGCATCGACGAGAGGCATTGGCTTCCTCATCATGTCAGCAGCACAGTTTCTGGCGACCGACGTTGTGTTCGTCGGCATTGGGATTATCTCGCTCTGTGCTTTTGGCTTCAGCTTTGCGCTCCGGCTTCTGGAGCGACTTCTGGTTCCCTGGAAGGGCAAAGGCTGAATTGACACACGGCCGTCGTATAGCGTTGCGAGCTGGTGGAGCCTCGGTGCCGCCCCAGCTTTCCGCTCTATTTGGCTTGTGCTTCCGACAGAGTTGTCCGGGGCCGCAAACCGCACAATTGCCGCTTTGCCGAGTATCTTGTGGATCATACGGCTTTGCGGCGCATCGCTTTTCACTCAACCACATCGCGGCGACGCTCGAGAGTCATCTTCTTCGGTGGCGTCGGCCGCTTGTCGTGTCAATTCCAAAACCGTCTCCTCCTTCGATGCAGGCATCAACATGAGCAGCAATACCGAATTCCTCTGGTATATCCCGAACGACGTGAAGGCAGGCCATCGCGGAGACACCGCCGCCGAAGGACACAACAGCCTCGACGCCTTGACTGAACATGCGACCGCGCTGGAAGACCATGGCTGGACCGGCGCACTGATCGGCACGGGCTGGGGTCGGCCGGATACATTTACCGTTGCGACATCGCTTGCCGCTCGCACGAAGACATTCCAGCCCCTGATTGCCATCCGCCCGGGCTACTGGAAGCCGGCCAACTTCGCCTCGGCTGCTGCAACGCTCGACCATCTGAGCGGCCAGCGCATCCGGGTCAACATCGTCTCCGGCAAGGACGATCTGGCGGCCTATGGCGACGCAGAAGGCGATAGCACCCATCGTTACGCCCGCACCAAGGAGTTCATGCGGCTCGTCCGCAAGCTTTGGACTGATGAAGCGGTGACCTTCGATGGCGAGCACTTTCAGGTCAAGAATTCGACCGTCCAGCCAAAGATCAAGGCAACGCCTGAGCGGCCGCACCCGAAACTCTATTTCGGCGGGGCGTCGGAAGCGGCAGAACGGGTCGCGGCCACGGAAGCGGATGTACAGCTTTTCTGGGGAGAGCCGCTGGCGGGGGTAAAGGAACGTATCGAGCGACTGAAGGACTTGAGCAAGGCGCTCGATCGCGATCTGCCGCCACTGCAATTCGGCCTTCGCATCACCACGCTGGTGCGCGACACCACGGAGGAAGCCTGGCGGGATGCCGAGGCAAAGGTGGCCGAAATGGCAAAGAACGGCGGTGCTGGCTGGCACGATCATAAGCGCGACGTGGCCATCGGCCAAAAGCGACTACTCGATCTGCACGAAAAGGGGGACGTTCTGGATGGTAATTTATACACCGCCCCAGGAAAATTCGGCGGCGGTGGTGCGGGCACGACATGGCTTGTGGGTTCAGCGGAGGATGTCGCCCGGTCACTCAGTAAGTATCGAGACCTTGGAGTTACCCAGTTCATTCTCTCCGACACGCCCTATCTACAGGAAATCAAACGTCAAGGGGAAACGATGCTGCCGCTACTCAACAAAACATTATAGGTCATCGCGTCGGCTCTGACGCAACACGTCTGTTAGTAGCTTTTGGATGAGGTCGCTGGCGCCCTTGGCTATTGGGCGACTTAATTTGAAGCGCCTCGCCGGTCTAGCCCGAAGGGGTCACTCCAGAACAGGCTCACAGTGACATGAAGCATCGTAATCGCTGAATTTCGGCGACAGCCCAGCCCGGCCACGCCGTACCCGGCATGGCTGGCCACCGAGTTGCCGCCGTCGAATCCATCAGACCCGAAATGCCGGGCCACGTCACAGTAGCTACGCATGCGAACGCCGTAATAATCGACGACTTCCAGCTTAAATGCGACGCTGTATTTTCGGCTGCGAAACCGCTGAAGTTGGCTATCCACCTCTGAGGGGCAGTTCAAGATCAGCCGCGATACTCAATGATCTCGAGACCGGCATTGGAATCGGTCGCGTAGATCAATCCGTTCGCATCGACAAAAACGTCGGCGGACTGAATGACGGGAGGTCTGCCAGGCCTGCGGTCTGTCATTGCCTTTGGCCCGGCGGGTACAAGGGCACCGGTTTCGACGGGATGATAGGGATCGGAAATATCGAAAGCACGAATACCGGCATTCTGCCAGGTAGCGAAGATCAGCGTTTCGGACTGGAAGCTGCCGGGGCGGTTTTCATGCAGATTATGGGGGCCGAAATGTCCCCCCTTGCGCACATAATCCACCTCGTTGGGAATGGGGACAGTAGAGATGCTGATCGGGTTTTCGGGTACGCGAATATCGAAAATCCAGGTATACTTGCGCCCATCCTCTTCATGATCAAGCACAGCCTCATCCGCGACCACGAGCAAGTCGCGCCCCGGTAGCGGCAGCGGTGAATGCGTACCACCGCCATAGGGTGGGCACCAATTATGGTGTTTAATCAGTTTCGGCGCAGCATGATCGGTGACATCAAGCAGCGTCAGCCCGCCATCACGCCAGCAGGCGTAAGCAGTATTGCCGTGAACCAGCGCGTGGTGAAGTGCATAGCGTCGCCCCTCGCCCCAGCCAGGCTCCTCACCGGCGGCCCGGTTCATGCCCGGCAACCACCAGCGCCCCACAAGTTCCGGCTTGGTGGGATCGGCCAGGTCGATCGTGACGAAAATATAGTCGGAAAACCCGTCCAGCAGCGCCGACGCATAGGCATAGCGGCCGCCTACATACCACAGACGATGAAAGCCGACCCCGTCTACATCCAACTGGCCGATTTTCCGCGGTCGATCGGGACTGGAGATATCATAGACCGTCATTCCGGCTGTCCAGGAACGCTCTCCCTTCTTTCCGGCCACGGTTTCGCCAGCGGATTGCGTGTAATAAGCTTTCTCGCCCGCAAACGTCTCGGCATCCGCGAAAAGATCAAGCGCATTGATGACCAGCAGAAGGTCGTCATGCGTCTGCAGGTGAATATTCCAGGTATTGGCAGGCGCCTGCACATAATTCACCGTCTTCGGGTGTTTTGGATCACGCACGTCAACGATCGAAAAGCCCTGCGACCACGGATGAGCAACGTAGGCATGCCCCTTATGGACCATCAATTGCAGCCCGTCGCCCCTGCCGCCGATATCACTATGGCCGATCAGCTTCATGTTGCGAGCGAAATCAGGGGTCGGTAAATCGTTGTGGGCCATGGCTTCTGTCCTCATCCGGTCACAGATCGACTCCGCCTTGGAACAGGCGGCGTCGAGTGCTGCACACTGTCTCTTAATTCTTGGCGGCGGGAATCCAGCTAGCGGTGGCGGCGTCGCTCTTCTGGAAGGCCGGGAACTTCTTCTGCAGGTCCTCGATGGTGCCGATATTGTTTTTCGTCAGATCGTCCCGTGTGATTAGCGTCGGCTGGAGCAGCACCGACCGGCCCGGAAACTGCCCGGCAATATCCAGAGACACGGCCCGAACGGAGACTTCACCCACCACGGCAGCGTTGGTCGCCGCCGTCGCCACCCAGGCGCTATCGGGCTCGGTCATCAACTGAATATCGGCCGTGGACGTATCAACGCCATAGATCTTCACCTTGTCGCTGACACCGAGCTCATCCGTCGCCAGCTTCACGCCCTTTGCAAACTCGTCCCAAGGCGTGAAAATGACCGATATATCCGGATTGGCCCGTAACACCGCCTTGGTCTGGTCGGCGACGGAGGCCGGAACCGTATCGTTGACGACGCCCCAGACAGCCTTTTCCTTGAGATTATGCTTGGCGACGAAGTCTTTCCAGACGGCGTAGCGACGGTCGAGTGGAGCAAAGCCGGCGACGTAGACGGCGCCAGCAGTAAAGCCATCGCCCTTGTCCTTGATGGCCTGATCAAGAACCAGTGTCGCCATGTCCTTATCGCTCTGCTCGATCTGCGCGATCTTCGGATTGTCGAGATTGACGTCGTAGGCGACGACCTTGATGCCTTTGTCGAGCGCCTTCTGGGCCACATCCTTCAGCACTTCCGGCCGGCCATTGTTGATGATGATACCATCGACGCCGAGATTGATGGCCTGTTCCACCAGATTAAGCTCAGTTTCATTATCGTTGCGTGCCTGCGAAAGGGTGAGCTTGATGCCGAGCGCATCCGCCTGGCGCTTGACGCCGGCCTCAAACGCCTGAAGCCAATCACCACTGCCGAGAAAGCTGATGACGGCGATGTTCACCTGGCGCTTGTCGAAGGGGGCGGGTGCACCGGCAACGCCGGCAGCCAGAGTGGCCTGCGCCAGGAAAGTGCCGCCGAGCACGGTGGCGGCCAGTGTCTTGATCAGTTGTTTCATTGATGTCCCCATGGTCCGGAATAGAAATGTCAGATGCGGGCGCGGCTGAAGCCGTATGTGAGGGCGAGAGCACCGACGAGCACGGTGCCCTTGATGAAATCCTGGGTGTAATAAGGCGCGTTCAGCATGGTGAGGCCATTCAGCAGCACGCCGACGAAGACGGCGCCAACAGTGGTGCCGAGCACATTCGGCCGCTTCAGGCTCAGCACCGCAAAGCCAATCAGGGAAGCCGCGACCGAATCCATCAGCAACGACGCCCCGGATGAAACATCGCCACGACCGACACGGGCCGCAACGATGATGCCACCCAGTGCTGCCAGTGTGCCGGACAGAATATAGGCGAGCGCGCGGATACGGGCCGTGTTGCCACCCGCCAGCCGCGTCGCCGTCTCGTTGCCGCCGGTGGCAAACAGCAGACGGCCAAAGCGGGTATGTTCCGTCAGCACATAGAGGGCAACCGCCACCACCGCCATCAGCACGACAGGCAGCGGTACCGTGCCGAATAGGCTGGAGCGGCCGATCAACAGAAAGAGCGGGTCATATTTGCCCGTGGCCGTCGTGCCGTCGGGCAGGATCAGACCGACGGAGATCGAGCGGCCGGCTGTCGGGATGAGTTGCAGACCGGTCAGCAAGAACATCGAAGACAGCGTCGCCAAAAGATCCGGCACCTTCAATCTGACGATCAGGAAGGCATTGATGAGCCCCACCAGCGCGCCGAAAGCCAGCACCAGCGGCACGGTTTGCCAGGCGGATAGGCCAAGGACGATCATCGCATAGCTGGCGGCCATGACGCTGGACGCCGCAACCGCGCCCACCGAGAGATCGAAGCCTCCAACGGCGAGCGTGACGGTAACGCCTGCACCGATGATCGCCACGACGGACACGGCCTGCAGCACGCTCATCAGATTGCTCACCGTCAGAAAGGCCGGTTGGGCGACCGCGAACACGATCAGCAGACCTGCAAGCAGAATGAAAACCGCCCCCCTCCTGATCACATCCTTGACAGTCTCGCCGGCCGAGCGGTTGGGAAGGGTCGGCAATGCCGTTCCTTGATGGGTGTCCGTCATGCATGTTCCTCCAGGAGCGCTGGCGCACGATTGTCGCTTGCGCGGCGCAGGCTATGGTGTTCCATCACCAGCACGCGGTCCGCCACTTCAAAGGCCTCTTCAGGATCAGATGTCGCAATCAGCGTAGCGCGGTTGGTATTGGCGCGGATGGCGGCGATAATGTCCTGACGCGCGCCGACATCGACGCCCTGAAACGGTTCGTCCAGCAGAAGCAACCGGCTGGGCTCCGCATCCCAACGGGCCAATACCACCTTCTGCTGATTGCCGCCTGAAAGGGCCCAGATCGACTGCGCCGGCGATTGCGCCTTGATGCCGAGCTTGCCGATGGCCCGCGCGGCTTCTCGCGCTTCCCGGCCTGACGCCATCAACCCGCCGGGGTACCACCGTCGCAAATGTGGCAGACTGATCGTCGCGGCAATCGTCTCGCCCGGCCAATCACGCGGCATCAGAGAGGATCGGTGCCGGTCTTCGGCGGCCATGGCGACGCCTGCGGCAATAGCCTCTGCTGGATTGCGCGGCGCATAGGGTTTTCCCTCCAGATAGGTCTTGCCATCCGCAAAGGCGCCAAGACCGAACAGGGCTGACAGCAGGCGGCTTTTGCCCGCACCAAGCACGCCGGTAATGGCGACCACTTCACCTGCCCGCACCTGAAGATCGAAAGGCTCGGCCTCGGAACGCAACCGGACCACCCGCAAGTCAAGAACGACATCGCCCTGGGACGAGCGCTGCTGCGGCCGCGCCGAGGTCAAAGGCCGGCCGATCATAGCCTCGATGGCAGCATCAAAATCAATCGGTCGCGTAAACGAGCCAACGTTGCGTCCGCCGCGCAACACGACAGCGCGATCCGCGAGGGCGGCGATATCGGCTGTACGGTGTGAGATGTAAAGCACGGAAATTCCACGCGCTTTCAATGCCAACACCGTCTGGTACAGCCGACCGGCTTCTTCGGCGGAAAGGCTGGCGGTGGGCTCGTCCAGGATCAGCAATTCGGCTTTTATCGCCAGTGCCCGGGCAATGGCGACCAATTGCCTGTCGGCAGGACCGAGGTCGGCAAAAGTCCGATCAAGAGGCAGGTCGAAACCGGCCTCGGCCAGGATGGCAGCCGCTGCTTTGCGTACGGTCCGGCGCGTCAGAAAGAAGGATTGGCGGCCATCGACGAAGTGGTTGAGCAGCAGTGCGTCCGCGACGCTCAGATCGGGAATACCGACAAGATCGGTGGACTGATGCACGGTCACCACCCCGCAACGAGCCGCCTGTGCCGGGGAATTGGGATGAAAGTCCCGGCCGTTGAGGCGAATTGCACCGCTATCTGCACTCTGCACGCCGGACAGGATCTTCACCAATGTAGACTTACCCGCACCGTTGGCACCCATCAGTGCCACGATTTCTCCACGCCCGATAACAAGGGACGCTCCTGCCAAAGCTCGAGTGGAGCCGAAGGACCTATGAATATTTTCAATCTCGAGAAGGGGCATGGGAGAGCCTGTTGATGATGCTCCCTGAGTGGTAACTGCAACGGCCCGCCATTCAAGAATGAGGCTTGCCGACGGAACGCCCAAAGTAGAAAAGATTTCCAACTTTGAGCGATTTCTCATTTCGGTTGCGAGTATCGTCTCGCGCGCCTCAACCAAGGCATTCCATTGTTTGACGATAGCCAGATTTTCTCAAGACGCGCTTTGCGTGAGCAAGAAAACTCGTATTGAACCTGCAATACGCAACATCGCCTGCTCATTAATCTACTATTTTTGTGGATTAATATGGACGCCGCCGTAATCAGGCGGATTGATGCCAATTGATAGCGTCGGGCCGCTTCGGGTCAGCCCGCGATCGAGCAAAGGATTGTTCCATGGCCTTCCGGTTTGAGAAACTGACACCACATATTGCCGTCGCCGTCGGGCTTTTGGCGTCCTCCCCGGTCTCCGCCGGTGGATTGAGCAATGCGCCTGCTCCCTTCGACAAGGGCGGCGTCAAGATCGCCCTCATCAGCTATATCTCTGCTGGCGATTTTTTTCAGGCCTATCAGGCCGGAGCAGTTTCGCAGGCGAAGGCGCTGGGGGTCGATCTTCAGATCTTCCCGGGCCGCCAGAACGCGGCTGAACAACGCGAACAAATCGTTCAGGCCATCAATTTGGGGGCAAAGGCGATCGTTATCGATCATGGCCAGCCAGAGGCATTGTCCGATGTGGTCCAGCAGGCACTGGACAAGGGCATCAAAGTGGTCGCCTTCGATGTCAACCTGAGCAATCCCGAGATTCCGCAGGTGGAGCAAAGCGACCATCGCCTGGCGGACCTAGCGCTTCAACAGGCACTGAAGGACAATGGCACGAATTTCAAGGCGGGATATGCCTATGTCGCGGGATTTGCGCCGCTCGATCGCCGGAACGAGGTCTGGGAAAAGGTAAAGGCGGACAACAAGGGAGTTATCGAAACAGCGAGATTCGGTACGGTCAGCGATACGACCGCCACGGCGACCGCCGACCAGGCCAAGGCCGTGTTCCGCGCAAACCCTAGCATTACAGTCGTCTTTGCGCCCTATGACGAATTTGCCCGCGGCGTGAAGCTGGCGGCCACCGATCTCGGTATCGCGGACAAAGTAAAGATCTATTCCGCCGATATCTCGACGGCCGACATCCAGGAAATAACCGAGCCTGGCAGCCCTTGGGTGGCAACCGCCGCGACCAATCCTGCCGTGGTCGGCGCGGTCTCGATCCGGGCCGCGGCGCTCCAACTGACCGGTGAACCTGTGCCGCACCGGATCGTGGTGGAGCCGGTGCTTGTCACCCAGCAGCAGCTTCGCGAGGCTGGCGTGACGACGATTGAAGATCTCGCGAAGAAAATTCCTGCTTTCTCGACCAGCACGGCCGTAACGGCGAGCTGGATTCCCTCTGCGGCGTTCTGAGCCTATCCTCCCGAGCACGCTCCACGCAGAGGAACGGGACGGAAGCCTAGTCGGCATCCGTCCCGAAGATCAAAACCGATGTCAGCGCTTCTCGCGTCATCACAGCACACGAGCCTAGTGGAGAAAGATTAATCCGACCGATCTTTAGCGGAGGATAAATTTATCTATCAGCTTATAGATGACACCGACGCCGCCGAGCTTGCCGAGCATCGACTGATGCTGATGGTGCGCGGGCTCATCGAGACGGTCGTGATCGTTGATGTTTTTGGAACGCAAAGAAC
>NZ_MKIN01000023.1 GCF_001938985.1 Gillisella taibaishanensis
GCCGCTAGCAGCGCCGCCGCCCTCGTCTTCTGGAGCCGGGTTCTAAGCCCACACCCTCATCATGTCAAACCCATTTTTGCGGGAAAATCCACTTTTTAGGCAAGTGGCTGATAATGCGTCATTAATGGTGAATTTTACCTCGTTTCCATGAGCGGCCGGACGTACGGCCTTGCCTATTTCCCATATCAAAGAGCGTCATTTCCTCCAGAAAATCTAATCGCCCTTAGAAATACACATTCTGATGGTCTGAGGGCGGCCCGCTGGTAGGATATGAAGCCAGTTCGGGAGCAGGGACAACTCTGAAGCTTGTGCCCTAACTTAGGATCTCGAACAGAGCTCGATTTGACAGTCTGGCATCAAGCGGGCAGATGTATAAATGAGGCGCCGTACATCTGCTTATTAGAGAGCGGTCTGCTGCTTGGCAGGTCGGCCATCAGGGCGCTTATAGTGGGATCACTCGGGACCTATGGCAGGTGCAGCGTAAAAGATGAGTTTGGATAGGACCCTGTTGCGATCACTTGGCACTGAACCGCCCATTCTAGCGGATGGGCGGCGTGCGCCTGATCGCCGGGAAATCTCCCTTCGTTGGCTCACTGGTACCTTTTTGACTGGCATCACCTCTTCGGTCCTTATGGGGGTTGCGCTGTTTGCAGCGCTTGACGGCCGCCAGCAATTGGCCATACCGGCCGAAGCCTTTGCCTTGGCCGACCTGAAACAGCATGACAACACGTCCGATGGCGTGCGCCGGGGCGGACGATTGATCAATACGGTCATCTCCGCGAAGACCGCGAGCCGTTCCGTGCTTGATGTCTCGACGATGATCCGCAACGGCGACAAGGATGTCGTGCGCCGTCAGCCATTCACGCATCTGAAAATGCTGGTCTCGACCAGTCTCTCGACTCAAGAAAATTACCCACCTTTCGATCCGCTCAGCATCTTTGCGGGCGGCGAGCAGACGGTAACGCCGAGGACAGGGACAATCTACGGCTCTAACGTTGATTCAGAAGTAAGCCTGAAAACAATTGCGTTTCCGGCTAACGGCGTCCCCTTCAAGCTGGCGCCGGGCATGACCTCCGATGAAGTTGAGGAAAATGTCCGCTCCAACGGATCCGTGCTGACAGAAGGCACACAGCAGGTTTCGGCACTCTATTATATAGATCCCGAACGGTTCGCCGATCCCGATGGCAATCTCGATGTGAATCCTGGGCTTTCAGCACGAGTGGTCGAGCAGAACCTGAGCGTTTCGACGCCGGATCCGGTCACGCCTGAAACCGACGAATATGCCGATGACATCATTCCCGTGCGTCGTGAGCAAACCATCATTTCCGCTCTGACAGGTGCCGGTTACCCGGAAGCCAAGGCGAAGGCGATATCCGACAGCCTCAGCGAGAAGCTGGGCAGCCCTTCCTTGCAGTCCGGCGATGTTTTGCGTCTGGGCATTATCCAGCGCGGTGAGCAGGCGCGGGTCGTGCGCTTCAGCGCCTATCGCGGCGGCAAACATCTTGTGACCATGGCTGTCGACGACCAGAGCCGCCTCGTCGAAGGTACCGAGCCGCCAATGCTGGACGCTATTGCGACGGCCTTCGACGAAAACAGCCCGCCCGTTACGGCCAGCCGCGATTTGCCCAGCATCTACGATGGAATCTATCGCGCCTCGCTCTCCTACGGCTTGAGCCGAGAGTTGACTGCCCAGATTGTACGCATGCTGGCAAGCAGCGTCGATCTTCAAGCACCGCTGCGGCCGACGGATGGCTTGGAGATGTTTTATTCGGCCGCAGATGAGAGCGGCAAGGCAGCGCCGGATTCCGAACTGCTGTTCCTTCGCGCCCGCTTTGGCGATACCACGACATCGCTTTATCGTTTCCAGGACCCGTCCGACAATTCCGTCGACTACTTCGACGAAAACGGCAAGACAAACCGCCAGTTCCTCCTCCGCAACCCGGTGCCAAACGGCGTGTTCCGTTCTGGTTTTGGCATGCGGCGCCATCCGATCCTCGGCTATTCGCGCATGCATACCGGCGTCGACTGGGGCGCACCATCGGGTTCACCGATTATCGCAGCCGGCAATGGTGTCGTTGAAAAGGCCGGATGGGATTCCGGCGGTTATGGCAACCAGACGATTGTCCGCCACCCGAACGGCTATGAAAGCTCCTATAACCACCAAAGCGCCATCGCCAAGGGCGTGGTGGCCGGAGCGAAAATCCGCCAAGGTCAAGTGATCGGCTGGGTCGGAACGACAGGCGAATCCACCGGCCCGCATCTGCATTACGAAATCATCGTCAATGGCACCAAGGTCGACCCGATGAAGGTTCGCCTGCCGGATGGAAAGTCGCTCGGTGGCGATGTTCTCGCCAAATTCGAAGTCGAGCGCCAGCGCATCGACGACCTGCTGAGCAGTGCTGAGAAGAACCGGCAGGTCGCGGCAACGAACTGATCGTTTGCAAAGGCCCCAGGGGTCAGGTGGCGAAATCACTTTGACAAAGTGACGCTCGTTTGATCGCAATAAAAATTAAAAACATCGCTTGGTATAAACCACATTGATACTTCTGTTGTGTAACGACAAGAAGAAGATGGCGCTTGCTATGAAACACGACAGTTAAATATTAAGGTGATTAGCAAATTATGGTAGTTATCGGAATAGATCTTGGCACGTCCAACTCGCTGGTCGCCACATGGCGCGACGACGGTCCCCAGCCAATAGAAAATGCTTTGAACGACATCCTGACCCCGTCGGCTGTCAGCATTGGTGATGATGGCGAGATTCTTATCGGAAGGGCCGCTATCGATCGCTTGGCTACACACCCTGACCGAACTGTCGCATCTTTCAAGCGGGCGATGGGTAGCTCCCAGGTTTTTCAGGTCGGAACCTACCGCTGGCGCGCAGAGGAACTTTCGGCGCTAATTCTAAAATCGTTGCGAGAAGATGCGGAAGCCAGACTTGGACAAACTATCGATGAGGCGGTCATTTCGGTGCCCGCCTATTTCAACGATGTTCAGCGAAAGGCAACGCTCGACGCTGCAGCTCTGGCTGGCCTGCGCGTGGAGCGATTGATCAACGAGCCGACAGCGGCCGCCTTGGCCCATGGACTGGAGAATGCGCAGGAAGGCAGCTTCTTGATCCTCGACCTAGGGGGCGGAACGTTCGACGTGTCCCTCCTTGAGAAATATGACGACGTGATGGAAATTCGCGCATCGGCTGGCGACACTGCGCTTGGTGGCGACGATTTTCGCGAGGTCCTGATCAATGCTCTGATGGAAAGACATGATCTTTCGGGAGACGCCTTATCGCCTGAGGAAAAAGGGCGGATCTTTGCCGAAGCCGAGCGTGTCAAGCGGGCCCTGTCTGATAACGCTAACACGACCTATCACTTTACCACAACCGATTCGACCTATTCGGGTACCATCAGCCGGGAGCAATTCGAGGAGATCTCCCAGAGCCTGTTGCGACGTCTCAGGGCGCCAATCGACCGGGCTATTCGCGATGCCCGCATCAAGCCGGAGGAGATCGACCAGGTCGTTCTGGTTGGCGGAGCGAGCAGAATGCCGATGATCCGCGCCCTTGCAACGCGCATGTTTGGCAGATTTCCACTGCTTCATGCCAGGCCCGATCATATTGTTGGCTTAGGCGCTGCTGTGCAGGCGGCACTGAAGACGCGGCATTCGGCTCTAAAAGAAATCGTCATGACGGACGTCTGCCCCTTCACTTTGGGCACTGCTGTGCACGATCCACTTTCACCGGACGGATCAACCTATTCTCCAATCATCGAGCGCAATGCTGTCGTGCCGATCAGCCGGCTCAATCGCTATAGGACGGTGAGCAATGGACAAACCGAAATCCTGTTCCAGGTTCTTCAGGGCGAAAGCATGCGCCCGAGCCAGAATATCCGCCTCGGCGACATTCAATTCAAAATTCCGACGGGTCCTGCGGGTCATGAGGCCATCGATGTCCGCTATACCTATGACATAAATGGTGCTCTTGAAGTCGAAGCCACGGTAGTATCGACGGGGCAAACCCACCGCAAATTCTTCAGGAATCAAGACAATCTGACGGAGGAGGAGCTAGCAAAGCGGTTCGCGGCCCTCTCCTCAACGAAGCTGCTGCCGCGAGACCAACGGGAAAACCGGGCATTGATCGCTTGGGCCGAGAGACTTTACGCCGAGAGCCTCGGGGAGACCCGTGAGCAGATAAGAGCACTTCTTACCCGGTTCGAACTCGACATCCAAAATCAATCGAGCCGGCATCTGGATGCGGTTAGGCAGGATTTCGCGGCTGCCTTGACCTATCTCGAGCGCCCTCTCGTTTAAGGATCCTTCCCCTTGATACTGAATTGCTGGGCAATACTCGACATCAATCCGACGCGCGATCAACGTGAAATCAAACGGGCCTACGCCAAAAAGCTAAAGACTTGCCGTCCTGACGATGATCCGGCCGGTTTTCAGCGGCTCGTGGAAGCGCGCGACATCGCTCTTAACCTTGCCGCTTCGCCTAACTGGCCGCCGGCAACACCGGAAGAGGAGGCGGCACCCGACAATCATCGGATTGAAGGTGATGCACCTGCCTCCGATGCTCTCGACGGTAATAAGCTCAAGGCCGAATTACATCTCGATATGCCGCCTGAAGGTGACGAGCAGATATTGATGTCGGAACTTCTGAGATCTTTGGATGAATTGATCGAGACACGGAAAGATTGGATCGAGACGAACAGACTTGTCTGGAAGGCGGCATGTTGGACTGCGCTCTTTAATCGAGCGATTCCCGTCTCCTTCGAGCGGCGCAAAATCTTTCACGGCGAAATAGCGTCAAGACTGCAAACTTTCCTTCCTGCCGCCGTTGCTCGTGACAGTGACCAGTACGAAGAGTTTCAAAACGGCGAGGGTGTTGCCGCCATCGTCGAGGTCATAGAAGAGGAATGCAACTTCCTCTGGCTCGAGAGCGATTTCCGCCAGAAGGCCGGAGACATAGGCACCAGAAACTATTTCTTCTGGCTGACCGTCGCCAATTCGGCTCGCAAGGTGACGGAGAGACGCCAAGTGGGTCGGCAGGCCTATAGCGATCCCCAAACACGCTTGCCGATCTTTATGAAAGACGACCTGGCTGCGCTACTGGACGATAAGGCAACCGCGAAATTCGTCGAGAGAAGCTTTCAGAACAGGAAATGGAGCCGGAGCTTTAGCTGGATCAGCTTGCTTTTTCCCGCAAGCCATTTCTTCGGAGCCGGCATTCAAGCGGAAGCATATGCGATATTGCTCACAACCTTGCTGGTGACCGGCGCTATCGTCCTTTTACCGAACATGCCGCTCTATGCGGAAGCATTTCTGGGCTGCCTTCTGATCGCTGCCAGACTATATGCAGGCACTGCATTTTTCCCCAGCAAGGTAAAATCCTGGACGAGACATGTCGGCGCTGCCGACAGAAAAGGCCTGATTATTCCATCGGAACGGCACCGGTTTCTGGAGGGCCGCCGTCATGGTTCCAATCTTGGGCACGTGATGAAGGCTGTTGAGGTCGTTTGCATTGTCGTTCTCTTGGTGCAACTCGCCTTTCTACCAGGGAAATTTGTCGGGCTCCAATATCGAGATACAAGAGCGGATGAAATCATTCGCACCCATGTTCTAAAAGTGCTGGAAACCGTAGCCTCAAAACGCGATACGAACACCGAGGACTTCTTGAAGTTTCTCGAAGCCCTCGATACCGCGCGCGAAACTTTGAGGGCAATGCCGGAAGGGCGGTCGACAAAGATCGATGACATTGCCATACCACAGCAGTTCTCCATCACGCTCAAACTTGCAGAAACGGCCAAAAGTCTTCGCGCCTTCGGACAGAGCGACGGCAATCTTCTCCCTGGACTCGAGAGAGGGCCGAAGCTCTCACTTATTGCCGAGCAGTATCGAGCAGCCAATCTTGAACAGCGAGAGTCGATCGAACGGACCCTGCTGCAATGGCGCGCCGCTCTTACGGCAGTTAAGGACGATCCCTCTTTGGAAACGGCGATCTGGGCATTGATGCCACCGCGGAACCTCGCCAACAACATTCTTGATCCGGCGGAGAGCATCAAGAATCATCTTATCCTGAAATTTCTCGACAACAGCATATCCGCGGAACTACGAGGTTCGGAACTTCATCCCCAGCTAGTCCTTAATGCCTTGAAAGAACTACTGGAAATTCCAAATAAAGAATGGCTGACAGCCATTGATACGAGCGACCGTAAACAGGTTCTATACATACCCGATCTCTCTCATGTTCCCAAGCAGGCGCTTCTTCCTTTGAACGTAGCGCTCGCCGAAAAGATTGAAGCCGGATATCTGCCCCCCGCAAAGCCCGGTACACTCAATATATGGTCGACCGAAGCAGGCAATTGGATCGGATTACTGAATTCAATCAAAACATGCTTACGACTGCCGTTGCAGGACAGTGCAGACCAGTCGCTCAACAGACTGCGCGAAAAACTGCAGGATTCCGCCTTATCCAGCCACCTCACGGAGCCCGCTACCTGGGCAGCGATTGGTCATAGCCTTGAGGAAATTCCCGATTGCCAACGCGCTGTTGGTGTCACGCGCCTTCTGAGCGGAAAAGGCCAACTCGGCGGCGCCGCGATCAGCACAGTATATGAAGCTCTTCGAAAAGCATTGATGGCCAGAGACTTTACCACAGCGAGAGAACTGTCCGTCTTCATCGATACAGCGGAAGCCAAGAATACAAGCGGATGGTCAGCCGGCGGTGGCTTGATAAATTTTGCTCTTGCTCGCGAGCGCCTCGCATCTCATGACCCGTTCCATGCCATCGCCTATCTCGAAGACCCCAATTTAGCTTCGACCTTCACCCACTGTCAGGGTGTTTGGGCGCTCAAAGGCTACGCGTTGGAAATGCTGAACCGGAAAGAGGATGCGATCAGCGCCTTCGAGACGGACGTAATGTCGTCTCAAGCATGCTTTCCTCTAATAGACAAAGATCTTTCAAAAGTGGCGATAAACAACGAGCTGGCGAGGCTTAAAGCTCAATAGTAGGCAAAAACCGCCAGAAACAGCGTCCTGAATGCGATGCCGCATCAGACGACAAATGAGGTGCAATTAAATTCAACAGTGCCGACCGCGAAGTTGATCGGGGCAAGGATTTTAAATCCTCGCCCCGATGTATCACTTACGCCGCCGCCTGATCCACAGGCGTGATCGGCTTGATCAGCAGCCGATCCGAACCGGCAGAGATCTTCACGTCGGTCCCGTCGAGCACTTCGCCGGACAGGATTTGCTCCGCCAGAGGATCCTGCAGGTATTTCTGGATCACCCGCTTCAACGGCCTTGCACCATACACGGGATCATAGCCCTTGTTGGCGAGCCAATCGCGGGCATCTTCGCCGAGATCGACGGTGATCTTTCGTTCTGCAAGAAGGGCCAGCAGCCGCTGCATCTGGATTGCCACGATCGCGCCCATCTCGCTGCGCCGCAGGCGGTGGAACAGGATGATCTCGTCGACGCGGTTGAGGAATTCCGGCCGGAACGAAGCCCGGACGACATCCATCACCTGATCGCGGACGCTATCGACGTCTTCATTCTCGCCAAGTGCGGTCAAATATTCCGCTCCGAGATTGGAGGTCATGATGATGATCGTGTTCTTGAAGTCCACCGTGCGACCCTGGCCATCAGTCAGACGGCCGTCATCCAAAACCTGCAATAGCACGTTGAAGACGTCGGGATGCGCCTTTTCGATCTCATCGAACAGGACGACCTGATAGGGCTTGCGCCGTACCGACTCCGTCAGAGCGCCGCCTTCCTCGTAGCCGACATAGCCCGGAGGAGCACCGATCAGCCGGGATACGGAATGTTTTTCCATATATTCCGACATGTCGAGCCGCACCATTGCCGTCTCGTCATCGAAAAGGAAGCGGGCGAGCGACTTAGTAAGCTCTGTCTTACCGACACCTGTCGGGCCGAGGAAGATGAACGAGCCGATCGGCCGATTTGGGTCCTGCAGACCGGCACGCGAGCGACGCACGGCCCTCGATACCGCCTGTACCGCATCGCCTTGGCCAACGACGGATTTACCCAGTTCGTCTTCCATGCGCAGCAGCTTTTCGCGCTCGCCTTGCAACATTCGATCTACGGGAATGCCGGTCCAGCGAGAGACGATATGGGCGATATTGTCTGGCGTCACCACTTCCTGCACCATGCTGGCCGCGCCGGACGCGTCTTTGGCTTCTGCATCGGCAAGCTGCTTTTCCAGGCCTGGTATTACGCCATAGGCCAGTTCGCCGGCGCGCTGAAACTCACCCTTGCGCTGGGCAATGGCCAGATCGTTGCGGGCCTCGTCAAGCTGGCGCTTCAGATCGGCGGCCAGACCGAGCTTCTGCTTTTCCGACTGCCAACGGGCGGTCAGCGCATCGGCTTCTTCTTCAAGTGAAGCCAATTCGCTTTCCAGCCGCTTCAACCGGTCGGCGGAGGCAACGTCGGTTTCCTTCTTCAAGGCTTCCCGCTCGATCTTCAGCTGGATAATGCGGCGGTCGAGCTCATCGAGCTCCTCCGGTTTCGAATCCACCTGCATTCTGAGGCGAGACGCAGCTTCGTCCATCAGGTCGATTGCCTTGTCTGGCAGAAACCGGTCGGTGATGTAGCGGTTAGAAAGTGTTGCAGCCGCAACGATCGCGGAGTCTGCAACCCGCACCTTGTGATGCTGCTCGTATTTTTCTTTAAGACCGCGCAGGATGGAAATCGTATCTTCCACCGTCGGCTCGTCGACCATGACAGGTTGGAACCGCCGGGCAAGGGCCGGATCTTTTTCGACATGCTTGCGATATTCATCCAGCGTCGTCGCACCAACGCAGTGCAATTCTCCGCGTGCCAAGGCCGGCTTCAGCAGGTTGGATGCATCCATGGCACCATCACTCTTGCCGGCACCGACAAGTGTGTGCATCTCATCGATAAATAGGATGATTTCGCCTTCGTCGGCCTGAACCTCATTCAGCACCGCCTTCAAGCGCTCTTCGAATTCACCGCGATATTTTGCGCCGGCAATCAGCGAGCCCATGTCGAGTGCCATGAGCTTCTTGTCTTTCAAACTTTCCGGCACGTCGCCATTGACGATCCGAATTGCCAAACCTTCGGCAATCGCCGTCTTGCCGACGCCGGGTTCACCGATCAGGACGGGATTGTTCTTGGTGCGGCGCGACAGGACCTGCATAGTGCGGCGAATTTCATCGTCGCGGCCAATGACAGGATCAAGCCGACCTTCGCGGGCTTCGGCAGTCAGGTCGCGAGCGTATTTCTTCAGGGCGTCGAAACCCTGTTCGGCATTGGCCGTATCAGCCGTGCGGCCCTTGCGAACATCGTTGATCACCTGATTGAGGCCTGCAGCCGTCACGCCACCCTTCTTCAGGCTGGCCGACGTGGAGGCGGAGCTCTCCACGGCCAGCGCCAGCAAAAGGCGCTCGACCGTTACAAAGCTGTCGCCAGCCTTTTTTGCGGCATCTTCGGCCGTCGAAAATACCCGCGCCAGGGGCTGCGCCAGATAGACCTGGCCATTGCCACCGGACACTTTCGGCAACTTGGCAAGGGCCGCATCATTGGCAATCCGCACTTCCTTGGGATCGCCACCCGCGCGGCTGATCAGCGACGAGGCCATGCCTTGGTCGTCGTCCAGCAGGACTTTCAACACGTGTTCAGGGGTAAATTGCTGGTGGCCTTCCGACAGCGCATGGGTTTGCGCAGATTGCAGGAAGCCACGGACGCGCTCGGAATATTTCTCAACGTTCATCTTACTCTCCAGTCTCCAGACCGCCCATCAAGGCACGGCATGGGTTTTGAGGATAAGGCCCCCTATGCGGCAGGCCCGGCGATTGGAACTATCTTTTTATCGATATGGTCAATCTGTAGCCCAGATATGGGGAGGCATTTTTCCTCTTTAAAGAGCAGGTTAGCCGAAAAATATTGGCTTTTATTGATGAATCGCAAGGCAAAGGAAAACCCCTGCCGCGTAATCGCGACAGGGGTTGAAATAACTCTCTGGCATTCGAGATCCCGGCTTAAGCCGGGTTCGAATTCTTATTCGGAAACGGTGTCTACCAGGGCTGGGGCATCGCCGTCATCGCTCTTGGCGCGACCCTTTGCCTTGCCTTCGCTAACCGGGGCCTTGCCTTCGCTGACCGGGGTCTCACCACCTTCTGCAGCCCCCTCTTCCGCCGTGCGACGCGGACGGCGCGGACGAGCAGTCGGCGTGCGGCGGCGGGTCTGGCGCTCGGATGGCTTTGCATTGGCCTGCTGGGCGCTTTCCTCAGCGGCAAATTCAGCCTCGACAGGCGTATGCTCGATTACCGGCTGCGGACCGCTACCGGCAATATCAAGTTCGGGCTGCGGCTGAGCCACTGGCTGTGGCCGACGCTCCTGATGGGGGCGTTCCTGACGACGATCCTGACGCTCAGGCCGTTCCTGACGCTCAGCCCGTTCCTGGCGTTCGGGACGTTCCTGGCGTTCAGGGCGCTCGGCACGCTCCGGACGTTCAGCCCGCTCCTGCTGGACGCGAGGCTGAGCAGCCTGAATGTCCGGCTGCGGCTGGAAGCCACGATCCATACCGCCATCATTGTCGTCCATATCCATGTCCGACACGTCGCGATCATTGTAGTCGCGGTCGTCGCGATTAACGCGCTCCTGCATCTGCGCCTGGGCGGCGGCAATGATGCGGTTATAATGCTCGGCATGCTGAAGATAGTTTTCGGCCATGACCCGGTCGCCGGAGCTTTGGGAATCACGGGCCAGCGCCATGTACTTCTCAGCGATATGCTGCGCCGTGCCGCGGATCTTCACGTCCGGCCCTGAACTGTCATAGGTCCGGGTCAGCGGGTTGGAGCCCTTCCGGTTAAAACCGTTGTTATTACCGTTATTGCTGCCGCCATTGCTACGCCCCCGACTGCGCTTGTTTTGCTGTCCTGGCCTCATCGATTACTCACCTGATTTCTGTCTTGCTGATATGAGGGCGACGCGGCCCGTTCGTTAATCGAACCGGGGCTCAACGCGCTGCGGGGCATACTGCGCCAATGCAACATACGGCCGCTGGTGAACATTGCAGCTGCCTACGCCTGAAACCAAGACAAGCGGGTCTGCCGCAACTCATTAAAGTCCTGCACAATTTTGCCCCTTAAACCGGTAGAGGCTTAAGGAATCAAGCAGTAAATTATCTGATCCACGCACCAGGACTAATTTGCGCCGCGAACTTTTCCTTGCAAAGGCTTAGTCGCGGTCGCTCCAGGGTCAAACGAATCCTTGTTCATTCCCAGCTGCCCGATGCGTGACCGCAACCTATCCCGCTTCCTTATGAAATCCAAGCCCTTTCTTTGCGTTGCAGAAAGTTCCTTGGCAGGCGCTTCAACGTGTTGATAGGGATTTGACAAACAGCAAAACACGATCGTTTCCGCCGTAATCCTTCGCGTCCTCTAACAGGAGAAAGCCTTGATCGACGAAAAGTTCCGTCACGGAACGCGCCTGATCATAGCCGATCTCAACCCCAACAATGCCCTCCTCCTCAAGGAAAGCCTCCGCTCCGCTCGCGATCGCCCGGTATGCGTCAAGACCGTCAATACCACCATCGAGCGCCGCCATCGGATCGAAATGCTTTACATCAGGCGCAAGATCTTCGATCACTGAACGCACGATATAAGGTGGGTTCGACAGGATCATGTCGAAGCGTGTGGATAAGCGCTCGAACCAGTTGCTTTCCAGCGTCTGAAACCGGTCAGCAAGACCATTTGCCTCGGCATTTCCCCGCGCCACGGCAAGCGCATCTGCGGAAATATCGGTCGCCAAAGCCGTGGCTGCAGGACATTCCTGCAGCAGAGCCAGCGCGATCGCTCCGGTTCCCGTACCAAGGTCCAGCAGCCGTGCATTGCCTTTTTTTGAAATGATCTCAGCGAGATACGGCAAAGCGCGTTCGACGAGAACTTCGGTATCGGGACGCGGCTCAAGCGTTGCGGGAGACAAAGCAAGATCAAGCCCGAAAAACGCCCGCTTGCCGAGAATGCGATGCACCGGCTCAAAGGCTAGCCGCCGCTCAACCGCAGCTTCGATCCGGCCAAGTTCCTCGGCGCTCAACATCCGGTCGCTCCCGGCGATAAGCTGAGTGGCGCTCAACCCCAGGAGACCGGCGATCAGTATGCGGGCATCCCCAGCCGGATCGGCTATTGCGGCGGTTGCAAACCGGCTTCGCGCAGTGGCGAGTGCCTGGCTCAGCGTCACCGCAGAAGCGCTCATGCCTGCTCGCCAAGCTGGGCCAGTTGACCGGCCTGATAGTCGGCAATGAGCGCATCGACCACTTCATCGATTTCACCGACCATCATCCGGTCAAGCTTGTAGAGCGTCAGGTTGATGCGATGATCTGTCACACGTCCCTGCGGAAAATTGTAGGTGCGAATCCGCTCGGAACGGTCACCCGAGCCAACCTGGCTCTTGCGGTCTGCCGACCGCTCGCTGTCGGCACGCTGCCGCTCGATGTCGAACAGGCGCGAGCGCAGCACCTGCATGGCCTTGGCGCGGTTCTGATGCTGCGACTTTTCCGAACTGGTGACGATCAGGCCGGTGGGAAGATGGGTGATTCGCACAGCCGAGTCGGTCGTATTGACATGCTGGCCGCCGGCGCCGGACGAACGCATCGTATCGATGCGGATGTCTTCGGCGCGAATTTCAATATCGATTTCTTCCGCTTCCGGCAGCACCGCCACCGTTGCTGCCGAGGTGTGAATGCGGCCCTGGGTTTCCGTATCCGGCACCCGCTGCACGCGATGCACGCCAGATTCGAATTTCAGCTTGGAGAAAACGCCGCGACCGCTGACGGTGGCAATAATTTCCTTATAGCCGCCGACTTCACCTTCGCTGGCCGAGAGAACCTCGACCTTCCAGCCCTTCGATGCCGCGAAGCGCTCGTACATGCGAAACAAATCACCAGCAAACAACGCCGCCTCCGACCCGCCCGTACCGGCACGGATTTCCAGGATCGCGCTTTTCTCGTCGGCGGCGTCCTTGGGCAGAAGCTGGATCTGGATTTCCTTTTCCAGGCCCTCCAGCCGCGCCTCAACGTCAGGCAGTTCCATTTCCGCGAGCTCGCGCATGTCGCGGTCGGTTGCCTTGTCGGCAAGCAGTGCCTTCAGGTCAGCCACTTCCTTTTCCGCCTGCACCAGTTCGCGGATGGCTTTGACCACCGGCTGCAGCTCGGAATATTCGGAAGCAAGCTTGACATAGACGTCGGCAGCCGGCCCGGCGGACATGCGCGCCTCGATCTCGCCAAACCGGCGCTCAAGTTCGCGCATTTTATCGACAGGAAGCTTCGCCACCCTTTACCTCTTATTATCAGTCAATTTTCAGAGCGGAACGCCATTCTGCTCGGCAAACCGGGTGAGGAAGGCCCGGATCGGTTCACTCGGCCGGTTATCATCCAGAAGAGCATTCAGCTCTTCCGAAAGCTTGCCAACATCCAGCTGCAACAGCATCGCCTTGATCGGCCCGATCGATGTCGGCGACATCGACACCGAGCGGAAGCCGATAGCAAACAGCGCCATTGAAGACAATGGCTTGCCGGCCATCTCGCCGCACAGCGTCAGCGGCGTGTCATGCTTGTCGGCAGCGCGGACGATGTCGCGCAAAATGCGCAGGAACGGCCGTCCCAGAATATCGAAGCGGTCGGAAACCCGGGCATTGCCCCGGTCAACCGCCATGGAAAACTGGAAAAGGTCATTGGAACCGACAGAGACAAAGTCGACTTCCTGCATCAGCTCGTCGAGCTGCCACATCAGCGCCGGCACTTCCAGCATCACGCCGAATTGCAGGCGACGCGGCAGGCCGTGGCCGAATTTCGAGATATGCTGCACTTCCTTCTGCAGCAATTCGCGGGCAGCGCGGATTTCCGAGACCTCCGTCACCATCGGCAACATCATCTTCAGTTCACCGCCAGCAGCCGCCTTCAACAGCGCCCGCATCTGGGTGCGCAGCAGGCCAGGCCGATCGAGCGACAGCCGGATGGCGCGCCAGCCAAGCGCCGGGTTTTCCTCTTCATGGCTACGGAAATAGGGCAGCACCTTATCGCCGCCGATATCCAGCGTGCGGAAGGTCACTGGCAAGCCCTTGGCCTGCTTCAAAACGTTGCGATAAAGCGCTTCCTGCTCGTCGGCCTTTGGCATGGTCGAGGCGATCATGAATTGCAGCTCAGTGCGGAACAGGCCAATGCCTTCAGCGCCCGAATCGGCAAGCTGCGGCAGATCGACCATCAGCCCGGCATTCATCTGCAGCTTGATTCGCTGACCGTCCTTGCTGAGCGGCTCGACATCGCGCAGCGCCCGGAACTGTTCCTGGCGCCGAGCCCTGAGCTTGACCTTTTCCTCATAGGCCTTCTGCAGGTCAGCCATTGGCCGCACATGCACCTTGCCGTCGTCACCATCGATAATGACGGCGTCGCCATTTTCCGCTAGCGCCACGGCACCGGCTGCCTGACCGACAACGGCAATGCCCATGGCACGCGCGACGATCACCACATGGCTGGTCACCGCCCCATCTTCCAGCACAAGGCCGCGAATGTTCTGACGCGGATAGTCGAGCAGTTCGGCTGCCCCCATAGCACGGGCGAAAATGATCGCATCATTCGGGAAACCATCCGAACTACTGCCGGAAAAGCCTGTCAACTGACGCAACAGCCGATTAGCGAGATCGTCGAAATCATGCATGCGCTCGCGCATATAGGGATCGGTCAGGCGCATCATTCGCGCCTTGGTGTCGCTCTGCACTTTTTCGACCGCCGCTTCTGCCGTCAGACCGTTGCGGATCGCCTCTTCCATGCGCCGCACCCAGCCCTGGTCATGGGCGAACATCCGGTAGGTCTCGAGCACTTCGCGGTGCTCACCCTCCATCGCCACTTCGCGGCGCGACAGCATGTCGTCGATGGAAATGCGCAGCGAGCCGAGCGATTCGGCCATGCGCTTCAGCTCGGTCTCGGTATCCTCGTTCAGAAGATTGGTGACGACGATGCGCGGCTCATGCAGCACGACATGGCCAAGGCCAATGCCTTCGCTATAGCTGTCGCCATCAATGGTCACGGCCCGCGTCAGGTCCAGTTCCAGACCCGGCCGGGTGATCTTCTTCAAATCGCCGGTGGCAATCATTTCGGCCAGCACCATGGCCGTGGTTTCAAGCGCTTCAAGCTCGTCTTCCCGATAATTCCGTTGCGCCTTGTTCTGGACGACAAGAACGCCAAGACTGCGGCCAGCCCGCAAAATCGGCACGCCGAGGAAGGAATGATAAATTTCTTCCCCCGTTTCAGGCAAATAACGGAAAGCCGGATGCGCCTGCGCATCGGAAAGATTGAGCGGTTGGGCAGAGGCTGCGATGGTGCCGACCAGGCCCTGTCCCATTTTCAGCTGCGCCAGATGCACTGCGTCGGGATTGAGACCCTCGGTCGCATAAAGTTCCAGCACGCCATCGGAGCGCAGGACATATACGGAGCAGACTTCGGCGACCATATTGCTCGCGATCTGGCGAGTGATACGGTCAAGACGCTCCTGAGGCTCAAGAGGCTCCGCCATCAATTCGCGAAGCCGCTTGAGGAGGACGCGCGGACCCGCAGAAAGGTCTCTCATCGCGTGCATACTCCCGATAATGCCGAACCGAAGGCGAAATGCCGACGGTCATACTGATCAAGGGTGGCAAATTCCCACCCGTTGATCAAGCCTTATCGAGACCGTAGCAAGAATGCAAAGTGCGAACCGCCAATTCGGCATAAGGACCGTCGATCAGGATGGAAATCTTGATCTCAGACGTGGTGATCGCCTTGATATTGATGCCTTTTTCAGCAAGTGCCCGGAAAGCGGTCGCAGCGACGCCAGCATGGCTGCGCATGCCGATGCCGATGACGGACACCTTGACCAGGCCCTTTTCGCTCTGCAGCACGTCGAAGCCGATCGTCTCCTGGTTGTCGGAGAGAACTTTGAGGGCCTTGTCCACGTCACCAGAGGGGACCGTGAAGGTCATATCGGTCTTGGAACCGTCTTCAGAAATATTCTGGACGATCATGTCGACGTTGATATGCGATTCGGCCATCGGCCCGAAAATCGCCGCAGACACGCCGGGACGATCGGCCAGCCGGCGCAGCGAAATCTGGGCTTCGTCCTTGGCATAGGCAATGCCAGTCACAACTTCCTGTTCCACGATCTCTTCCTCATCGCAAATCAACGTTCCGGGCGGATTTAAGACATCACCCATGCCCGGAGCATCGGGATCTTCAAAGCTTGAGCGCACGAACGTGCGCACCTTATGCACCATAGCCAGCTCGACGGAACGCACCTGCAGCACCTTGGCGCCGAGCGAGGCCATTTCAAGCATTTCTTCGAAGGCGACCTTCTTCAGGCGACGTGCCTTCGGTTCGATGCGCGGGTCCGTGGTATAGACGCCGTCGACGTCGGTATAAATGTCGCAGCGGTCGGCCTTGACGCCGGCGGCAATCGCCACGGCGGATGTGTCGGAACCGCCGCGCCCGAGCGTCGCGATCCGGTTGTCGGGACCGATACCCTGGAAGCCGGCAACGACGGCCACCTGGCCTTCGCCCATGCGGCGGATTATTTCGGACCCGTCGATTTCCTGGATGCGGGCGGCACCATGGGCATTGTCGGTCTTGATGGCGATCTGCCAGCCCTGCCAGGAGCGTGCATTGATGCCGAGCGACTGCAGCGCGATAGCCAGCAGGCCTGAGGTAACCTGCTCGCCCGAGGCCACGATAGCGTCATATTCGCGCGCATCATAGAAAGGCGATGCGGCGCCAGCCACCTTTGGCATATTCTGGACCCAGTCGACGAGCTCATTCGTCTTGCCAGACATGGCCGAGACCACGACGGCAACCTCGTGGCCAGCATCGACTTCGCGCTTCACATGCCGCGCGACGTTGTGAATGCGTTCAAGATTGGCGACGGACGTTCCGCCGAATTTCATCACAATGCGCGCCATGGCCTGACCGTTTCGACCTCAAACCTGTGCCGGATATGTCCGGCAAAAACCAATCCCGCATCTTGCAGACGCGGCTGGCGGGCTTTTAGACAATTCGGGGCAAAGGCGCAACGGCAAGTTCGCCCCATACGGTACGCCTGAGAAAGAGGCGCACCGCAAACGTTTTTGTCATGTTTTTAGGATACCGCATTCAGCCATAATTCAGTACAGACCTGCAAAGTCAGAATAATGCCGCATAAATCCTCATATCGAAACTCGACCTGCGGATTTATGCGGCATCTGGAAATATGCGAACGGCATCCCTATCGCAGTTGCGGAAGGCGAGCCGGAGCAGGAACCGACCCATCCAGAGGATTTTCCTTTGGCATCGCTTTCGGCATTTGACCTTAAATCCGGCAGGGTTTGTGGGCAAAGCTCGTGAACGATTAAGTTTGTATATGCATTATCTATAACGTGAGACGGCGAACATTCGCCGCTTTACGAGAAGTCAACGGAAGGGACGATCGCATGGCAGCCGAACTACAATCCGAGAGCCCGGAGAGCGCAGAGCCGCCGACCAGGTCCGGATGGCGTGCAGCTCTTGCCGAATACGGGCGAGCGATCGCCGCCGTATTCACGCTGATCGTTTTCGCCGCCGTTGCCTTGGCAATCTATCGGCTGACGGAAGAGGTCAGCTATGACGATGTGGTCTCGGCCATGGCGACGACAGGTTATGACCAGATCCTGCTTGCCGTCGTGTTTACCGCCCTCAGCTTCATGTCGCTCTGCCTTTACGACTGGAACGCCATGGAATTCATCGGTCGCAAACGGCCGATGGCGGAAGTAGCCTTGACTGCCTTCAGTGCCTATGCGGTAGGCAATGCGGCGGGCTTCGGCATGCTTTCGGGCGGCGCTATCCGCTACCGCGCCTATTCGAGGGCCGGTCTTGCGCCTGATGATATCGGTCGCGTCATCGCTTTCGTCACCCTCTCCTTCAGCCTTGGCCTTGCTGCCGTCACCGCCTTGTCGCTCATTCCGATGTCATCGGAAATCGCGCCGCTGCTCGACATCAGCCCGGTTTGGCTCCGTGCGTTCGCCATTGCCATCCTGCTCGGCTTCGGCGTTCTGATCGTGATTGGTCAGCGCCGCAGCCTGAGCTTTGCCGGCGTCACCCTGCGCATGGCCGACACGCCGACGCTGTCGCGCCAGTTCCTCGTGACCGTCGCCGATCTCGCCTTTTCCGCCTCCGTGGTTTATGCGCTTCTGCCCGAACAGGCCGCCATTTCCTGGCCGGCCTTCTTCGCAATTTATTCAATCGCCATCGGCATCGGCGTGCTCAGCCACGTGCCGGCTGGTATCGGCGTGTTTGAAACCGTCATTCTCGCCGCACTTGGCCCGACCACCAATATCGATGCGGTCCTGGCCTCGCTTGTCGTTTACCGCCTGATTTATTACGTCCTGCCGCTGATCATTGCCATCGCGCTGGTGTCGTTCACTGAGCTGCGGCACTATTCCAAGACGCCGGCGCTCGCGGGCGTCGGACGGACAGCAGCGCGGATTTCGCCGGCGCTGCTTGGCGCCCTCACCTTCATTCTCGGCGTCATGCTGATCTTTTCGAGCGTTACGCCGACGCCGGAAAGCGATCTGGAACTCCTGCAGAATATCCTGCCGCTGTCGGTGGTCGAAGGCGCGCATTTCTTCACCAGCTTGCTCGGCCTGTTCCTGGTCATCACCGCCCGCGGTCTTGCCCAGCGGCTGGATGGCGCCTGGTGGGCCGCCATGGTCGGCGCGGCCGTCGCGCTGGTCCTATCGCTGCTGCGCGCCTTTGCCGTGTTCGAGGCCTCGGCGCTGGCTGTTTTGCTGATCGGCCTGTTTGCAAGCAAACGCCTGTTCGTGCGCCCGGCCTCGCTGTTCCGTCAGGTGCTGACGGCTTCCTGGCTGACGGCAATCGCACTGATCTGCATCTGCGCCTGCCTCATCCTGTTTTTCGTCTACCGCGACGTGGACTACACGCGCTCGCTCTGGTGGGAGTTCGAGTTTTCCGAGTCGGCCCCCCGTTCGCTGCGCGCCATGCTCGGCCTGACGATCTTTTCGACGGCGCTTGCGGTGTTCAGTCTGTTGCGGCCCGCAGCACCTGCCGTCACCCCGTCCACGCCTGAGGATATCGAAAAGGCTGTCGGCATTCTCGGCAAGTCCGACGTGGCCGATAGCAATCTGGTGCGCACCGGCGACAAGGCGGTGATGTTCTCGCCCGATGGCCAGGCCTTCCTGATGTATGGCAAACAAGGACGGTCGTGGATTGCCTTCCTCGATCCGGTCGGACCGAAGAAAGCGCGTGACGAACTGGTATGGCAATTCGTCGAATCCGCCCGTCTGGCCGGCTGCCGGGCCGTATTTTATCAGGCATCGCCCGTCCTGCTGCCAGCCATTGCCGATGCCGGCATGCAGGCCTTCAAGCTGGGCGAATTGGCAGTCGTCGATCTCCCACGCTTCGACCTGAAGGGCGGCAAATGGGCCAACCTGCGCCAAAGCGCTTCCAAGGCTGAACGTGACGGATTGAGCTACGAGATCATCCCGGTCGCCGATGTGCCCAATGTACTCGAAGATCTCAGAGCCGTCTCAGATGGCTGGCTTGCCCAGCACCGTGCCAAGGAAAAGGGTTTTTCGCTCGGCGCCTTTACTGATGAGTATATTCTCAGTCAGCCGGTGATCGTACTACGCGCCGAGGGCAATATTGTCGCCTTCGCCAATATCCTTGTCACGGAGACCAAGGCAGAGGCCTCGATAGACTTGATGCGCTTTTCGCCTGATGCGCCGAAGGGCGCGATGGACTACCTGTTCGTCAGCCTGCTGACCTACCTTCGCACCGAAGGCTATGGGCATTTCAACCTCGGCATGGCGCCCTTGTCGGGCCTGTCGCGCCGAGAAGTGGCACCGGTCTGGGACCGCATTGCCAACACATTTTATGAGCATGGTGAGCGCTTCTATAATTTCAAAGGCTTACGTGCTTTCAAGCAGAAGTTCCACCCCGAATGGCAACCCCGCTATCTTGCCGTTTCGGGCGGTCTCAGTCCGGTGATCGCCCTCCTGGACGCAACTCTCCTGATCGGTGGCGGTCTGAAAGGCGTGGTAAAGAAATGAAATCGTCAGTTTATCGTCTCAGTGTCGGCGCTGTCGCCAGGCGCTTGCTGATTACGGGATGCCTGATCCTGGCTTCGGCCGGCGCCGGCTTGCTCAGCCCAGCGCTCGCCGCCGATGAACCCTATGAGACCGGCACCATTCCAGATCCTGTCATCACCCTACCTGACGGCAAGCCGAAGTCAGTCGTTTTCCTGCTCTCCGATAAGAGCGGCTGGAACGACCAGATGAAGGCTGAGGCGGAACGGCTGCGGGGCAATGGCTCGGTCGTGGTCGGCATTGACACACCGCGCTACCTGCAATCGCTGCAAGCCGATCTCAAATCCTCCGACGAGGACGACTGCATCTACACCGTCTCCGATATCGAGGATCTCTCCCATCAGATCCAGCGGCGCATCGGCGGCTCCGACTATCTGCCGCCGCTCGTCGCCGGCATCGGCGAAGGCGGCACCCTGGCCCTGGCGATCCTGGCCCAGACCCCGAACGCTACGATCGGCGAGACCCTGGCCGTCGACCCAGGCGATGTCATTCCCCTGCCCGACCAGTTCTGTACGCCAGCCGAAAAGACCCCGAAAAACGGCGGCATCGTCTATGGCCTCACCGATGGCGCCCTGCCAGATCCGGCAAGCGTTCGCTTCTCCACAACGGCCGATCCCGTTGGCCGCACCCATGTCGCCGATCTGTTGAAAGATCATTCCGACATCGACGTTGCCGACAGCCAAAAGCCTGCCGCCCAGACGCTGTCCGACGGTATCGACGTGATGATTGCCGCAACAGCCAAGGAAGCGGAGCCTTTGGGCCTGCCGCTGACAGTGATGGAAGTCGATAAGCCGGCGTTCGATACGATGGCGATTATCTATTCCGGTGACGGCGGTTGGCGCGATATCGACAGCGAAATTGCCGGCTATTTCCAGCAGGAAGGACTGCCGGTCATCGGCGTCGATTCACTGCGCTATTTCTGGTCAGCCCGCAAACCGCAGGAGACCGCAGACGATCTTGCCCGGATCATCAACACCTATACCAAGCGCTGGAAGGTCAAACATGTCATGCTTGTCGGCTTCTCCTTCGGTGCCGACATCACCCCGCCGGTTTACAATCTCCTGCCGGAGAATCTGCGCCAGAAGGTCAACCAGGTCTCACTGCTGTCGATGTCCCAGGCTTCGGACTTCGAGATCTCCGTCACCGGCTGGCTTGGCGCAAAAGGCAGCGGTGCTGGTGGCGATCCCACCAAGGAAATCGCCAAAATGCCCGCTGGCCTCGTACAGTGCCTCTACGGCGCCGATGACGAGGAAGACGATGGTTGCCACTTGCTCGATACCAAGAAGGTCGATGTCGTCAAGCTGGAAGGTGGCCACCATTTCGACGGCGATTACGAAGCGCTGGCAAAAATGCTGCTCGACCGGCTGAAGACCCGCAAGCTCGACTGAAGCCGAATTAGCCAACTCATCATCAGACGCAAAAGGGGCCGACAAGGCCCCTTTTTTTGCCGCCATCGAGGCTCTCATGCATGCTTCTTGCAGCTTAACGCTCCAACGTTGAGCTTCACCTCAGCGCTCCCGTAAGTGGCTTGAATAGAGGCAGGAACGACGGATCAAGACGGTCCTCAAACCGAAATGGGGCCTCGAAAGGCCCCATCCGTAATCATTACGCCAATGCTCGCGTCAACCAACAAGGCGGACGGGCGGAATGGCGTGGAGAGCAGCTCCAGGCTGACTCCCACCAGAAAGACGGAACTCATCGATCAGATGCAGCAATTCGCCTGCATCGGCATCGAGCACCTCAGCCGAACCGGTGGTTTCCTGCGCCATGGCGGCATTTTTCTGCGTCGCGCTGTCGAGTTGGTTCAGAGCCGAGGAGATTGATCGCAGCGTGGTATCCTGCTCGGCGGCGCTAGCGGCGATACGCGATACGACGTCATTGGCCTGGGTGATTTGCTGTGAAATCCGTCGCAGTGCGGAGCCGGTATCACCGACGAGATCCACACCCTGCTGAACCTGATCGGAGGAACGGGCGATCTGTTCCTTGATCTCCTTGGCCGCTGCCGCCGAGCGCTGTGCGAGTTCACGTACTTCCTGGGCAACGACGGCAAAGCCCTTGCCACTTTCACCGGCGCGCGCCGCCTCGACCCCGGCATTCAGCGCCAGCAGATTGGTCTGGAATGCGATCTCATCGATGACGCCGATGATCTTGGTGATTTCCTCGGAGGACTTCTTGATGCTGCTCATCGCCTCGATGGCACGGTTGACCACGTCATCGCTCTGCTGTGCTTCGTGGCTGACCGTCTGCACCCGGTTGGCGGCTTCGCGTGCGCCTTCCGATGTCTGGCGAATAGCCACGGTCAATTCGTCCAGCGCCGCCGAGGTTTCCTCCAGATTGGCGGCTTGATGCTCGGTCCGCTGCGCAAGCTCGCGGGAGGCGCGGCGAATTTCGTCTTTGCTGACACCGATCTCCTGGCTCTTGCGGCGAACACGCAAGAGGGCCTCTTCGAGCATGGATAGAGCCTCGTTAAAGTTGCGACGCAGCTCCTCGTAAGTGCCGCCCAAGTCGGCACAGCGTACGGCGAGATCACCTTTGGCAAGTCGTGAGAGCGCAGCACCGATCGTGCTGACCACTCTCGCCTGCTGAGCGGCCTCTTCGTGTTGACGATCGAGATTGCGCTGGCGCTCCCCGTCGAGTTCTTTCTGCTGCTCCTCCTGGCGAGCGGCCATGGCATGCCTCTCCCTGGCCTTCTGCTGCAACACCTCGGTTGCCTTAGCCATGGCGCCGATTTCGTTTTCCCTTTCGATATGGGGAACAACAAAGTCGGTGCTGTCATTCGCCACATCAAGCAGCGCGCCGCGCAAGTCACCCAAGGCACCGGTGACGGACTTGATGACCAGATATGCGACTGCAAGTGTGGCCAGAAGTACGCAAAGGGCAGCCGTAATTGTCTTGTTCACGTCGGACTGAATATAGTTTTCGAGATCATCCAGATAGGCGCCTGTCCCGACAACCATTTTCCAGGGTTCGAACGCCAGGGCATAGCCTACTTTCGGGTAGACTGTGTCCGCAGGCGTGTTCAAACGATTCCAGTTGTATTCGACAAAGCCGCCACCGCCGCGGCCCGCCTTGATCAGTTCGGAAATCAGGGCAAGACCGTTCTTGTCCTTTACCGCAATTTGGTTGGTGCCAACGCCGGTCTTGTTCGGATAGGCCAGTCGGACACCATCGTAATCATAGGCGAACATATAGCCATCGGGCTGATAACGAATGGCGGAGAGAGTATCGAAGGCTGCAGCCTGAGCCGCCTGTCTGGTCATCTCGCCCTTTTGCTCGCGCTCGTAATACATCTTGAGGATGGAGACAGCACTTTCGGTCTGGATGCGCTGCATGTCATAGCGCTGCTCGATGATGGAATGGCTGGATGTTCTGATCTGGAAGTAAAGCACGGCGGCAAAGCCGCAAACGAGCATGGCAACCAATGAAAACAGTTGCCTGGAAAGTCGCATATTCTTCATTTCATCCCCTCATGACTGACTATGACATGACCTCGGTTGCGCTGCCCCAAGGACCAGCGGCCACAATCACCCGACGACTAACGGATTGATTAGTATGACGTTTGGTAATTTCGTGCGTGATCCCGAAATTCAAAGCCGACAAGCGATCCACGCTAGATCGCCATCGAGGTGACGCCAACGCAGCACGTCTCAAAGCTGTATCTTGACTTTTCCTTGCGGCGCCGACACCCCCTGTCGACGCAGTTAGAAAAGCAGGGTTTCAATTAAGGAAAAGTGAATTTTTGCAATTTTAAGTAGATGTGTCACGTACATGAATTACAACTAAAATATGTTGTTCTAAAAAACTATGAGAAATACAGGATAGACGAAAAAGATCAATTATGGGGCCTAACGCCTCCAAAACGCAGAGAGGGCCGCATCTACGCGACCCTCCTGCAAAGGACACCTATAAAGTGCCGAGATCAAATTACCGAGGCGGGCAATTTGGCGTATTCGGTGCACATGCACCCCCCGGCGGTGGTGGTGGTGGTGGTGGTGGCGGACCACGATCCGGCGCCGGTGGTGGCGGTGGGGGCCGATTACCATCAGGGCCTCGATCTGGGCGCGGCGGCTGCGGCGGCTGCGGCGGGCCACGGCGAGGATCATCCGGCCGCATGCCACCTGGCCGCATGTCACCCGGTCTCATGTCACCCGGTCTCATGTCACCGGGACGCTGGTCACCAGGGCGCCGATCATCGGGGCGCATGTCGCCTGGGCGCCGGTCATCGGGGCGCATGTCACCGGGACGTCGGTCATCAGGGCGCATGTCGCCAGGGCGCCGGTCATCGGGACGCATATCGCCAGGGCGATGCCATGGGCGACCGTCGCCCGGACGGTTACGATCACCATCCATCCGAGGGTCGTACCTGCCTGGACCGCCCGGCGGCGGTGGGGGCGGAGGAGGATTACCACCCATGAAGCGCGGAGGCGGGCCATCGCGGTGCCAGACCGGCGGCGGCGGAGGCGCACGGCGCCAGCGATCACGCTCACGGTAAAAATCGCGACCGCGATAGTAACGATCCCAGTAGTTGTCGACCTGGAAGGTTACCGTGGGGATGCCGAGCTGCCCGTAGTAATCGGGGTCGACGTAGATCCGCCGACTGGAATACTGGGTCTGCAGGTAGCTGCCGGAGATCCAGCCGCGATAGCCCGCATAGCCGACGTCACACCAGTTGGCGGAGGAGAGGCAGCCGAAAATCTCGACCGAATTGCCAGCTGGCACGACCAGGACCGGCGGGTATTGCGTACTGGGCCCAGCCCGCAAGTTGACATTGGCCGTTGCGAAGGCCTGAGCCGCCTCCGCGGCGGCGGGTAGCGTAAGCGCCGCCAGTCCCACAAAGGCCGATAAATAGAGTGGTTTCATCAATTCGATCTCCCTGGCCGTCCCTGACCTTGGTCAGAGCAGTTCACTATTTCTTAGAAACACTGAACTGCTCCGGATTATTTTTTTGCCGCACGTCCTGAGAAACGCACTATGTGATTTCATGAACATGCTTTAGCCTTGGCTTATAATGCCAGTTGGCTCCATTCGGCACCGTAACGTGGTCCCGGTTTATTTGTTCCCGGCCAGTATTGGCTCCTCACGATGAAAGTAGTCCGATCAAGATCCTCCGGCTTTTTTGAGGCAGATCCGTCTCAACACACATCATTGACTTTTTGGAGCGACAAGGTGTCGCCTACCCTTGACTTTGGCGGTGGATCGTCCGACCTCACGAGTACAAAACAAAGCCTCGTGCCATGCCTATCACCATCGTCAGTCAGGAGAACCCAATGAGCGAGACCGCAAAGAGCACGATCGATCAGGCCGAAGTCGACCGGTTTTCCGCAATGGCCGCCGAATGGTGGGATCCAACAGGCAAGTTCAAACCGCTGCACAAGATCAATCCCATTCGCCTCACCTATATCAGGGATAATGCCTGCAAGCATTTCGGACGTGATCCGCGCTCTGCCCAGCCGCTTGCCGATCTGCGCGTTCTCGACATCGGCTGCGGTGGCGGTCTGCTGTCCGAGCCTATCGCCCGCATGGGCGCCAACGTGCTCGGCGCCGACGCCTCGGCCAAGAATATCGGCATCGCCAGCACCCATGCCGCCCAGACCGGCATACGGGTCGATTACCGCGCCGTCACCGCTGAGAGCCTGGCTGCCGCAGGCGAGACCTTCGATATCGTGCTGAACATGGAAGTGGTCGAGCATGTCGCCGATGTTGAATATTTCATCTCCACCTGCGCCTCCATGGTGCGCCCCGGCGGCCTGATGTTGATCTCGACCATAAACCGCACCCTGAAGGCCGCCGCCCTGGCCATCGGCGCCTGCGAATACGTGCTGCGCTGGCTGCCCCGCGGTACTCACCAATATGAAAAGCTTGTCCGGCCCGAAGAACTCCGCAATCCTATTCTGGGCGCGGGCATGGAAGTCACCGAGACCATCGGTGTGTTCTTCAACCCCTTCCAGAACCAATGGAACCTGTCTTCGGATACCGACGTGAATTACATGATGTTGACCCGCAGACCGGCAGTCAGCGAAGCGTGATCCCGGTCACACGGAGATAGATGTGAGCAAATGGAGGAGATCCTGTTGCCGGGACAGGTTTTCGGCAACCAGTGCCTTCATCCTGGATCTGTCGGGACTATAAGGCGCGCCATCGGGTGAAAACGCCTGTTTGAAGGTGAAGGCGTCAGGACTTGCCCCATGCTCGGCCAGATGCTCCAGTCGAGAGACCCCATCCGACCATTCCGGCCTTGTGCCTGCCGGCACCCACCACAGCACCAGCGGCGGCCACGTCTGCTTGATGTTCCACGCCCGCGCGTTCTTTAACGCCTCCGCATGGACGCCACTATAGGAAAACGCCATCAGCGTTTCGATATCCTGCCAGAGGGACAGGGAGCTCGGGCCGGACGTAAAGCCGCTACCCGCGATAAAACGAGGGAACGCCTGTACGCCCCAACTCTCGGGACCGGGTTCGCCAGCATAGCCGGAACGGCCAATATAACCTTCAGCTCGCGCAGCCGCTTCGAAATTCAGGGGCTCTCGGGAGACGAAACCTCTGACAGCAGGATCGTCGTAGGCAGCGACATGCAGACCGAAATTATAAATCGCCAGATGATGCGCCAGTTGATCGGCCAGTGGATCGGACGGTAACGCGGTCAATTGACATCGTCAGGCAGGACCGGAAGAGGAGCGATCTCAATCCCCTCGTCGATCAGCGCCCGCGCCTCGTCCGGACTGGCGTTGCCGATAATGCCGCGCGCATCAGCCTCACCGTAATGGATTTTGCGCGCCTCTTCCGGAAAACGCTCGCCGACATCCTCGCTATTGGCGCGCACAGCCGCAACCGCTTCCTTCAGCTTGATATAGGCTTCCCGTTGCGCCGTATCATGGGCGACCATCTGCCGCTCTTCCTTGGCACGCGCTGTCGTCACCATCGGCGCCATCAGGCTTTTCGAGATCGAGGGTGAGGAGCAGATCGGGCAGGTCAGGAAGCCGCTGGCCTTCTGCCGATCGAAATCGGCACTTTCCGAAAACCAACCTTCGAATTCATGAGCCTGATCGCAGACGAGGGAATAGCGGATCACACCGTCTGCCCTCCCTTGGCGAGGACAGGGACGTGATCGAGATTGAAATCGCGGCCATTCTTCAAATTAGGGATCTTCATGCGTGCGGCCCTTACGGCCTCAACATCGATCTCAGCCATGACAACCGCCTCTCCCGCTGCGGGTCCTTCGGCCAGGATCGTGCCCCATGGGTCGATGATCAACGAGTGACCATAGGTCTGGCGGCCATCTTTATGGGTGCCACCCTGGGCGGCGGCAATCACGAAGGCACCGTTCTCGATAGCACGCGCCCGCAGCAGTACATGCCAGTGCGCTTCGCCCGTCTGCTGGGTGAAGGCCGCAGGCACCGTCAGGATCTCGGCGCCCGCCATGGCTTCGGAGCGAAACAGCGAGGGAAAGCGAAGATCGTAGCAAATCGCAAAGCCAAGCTTGCCAAACGGCAGATCGGCAACGATTGCGGTCTTGCCGGGATGGTAGGCCGAGCTTTCGCGCCAACTCTCGCCATTGTCGAGATCGACGTCGAACATATGGATCTTGTCATAGGTGCAGATCCGCCGGCCATTGGGTCCATACAGCAGGCCACGATTGGCGATCATGCCATCGTCGCGCGCAATGGCGGTCGAGCCGACATGAACATGGATCTTCAATTCAGCGGCAAGTTTAGCCGCAGTCACGGCGATCAGATCATGCTCGTCGTCGCGCAGCATTGCCTTCAAGGCCGCACGGTCGCGCTGCAGGGCTCCGGTCATCTCGGGGGTCTGGACATAAGTAGCCCCGGCAGCGGCGGCCTCACGCACCAGACGCGCCATGGTCTGAGCATTTTTGTCCAGGTCCTTGCCGGAACACATTTGCAGAGCAGCAACCTTAATCGTCATGAGGAGCCTCAGCCAGCTAGCATCGGATCGAGCTTACCGGCCCGGTCCAAGGCATGCAGATCGTCGCAGCCTCCGACATGAGTTCCCCCGATGAAGATCTGCGGAAAGGTAGTACCGCCCGATTTGTCGATCATTTCCTGGCGCAGTTCCGCATTGCCGGTGGCGTCGATCTCCGTGAAATCCACGTCCTTGGAGGTCAACAGCGCCTTGGCGCGGGCACAATATTCGCAATATTTCCGCGTGTAGATCGTCACGGATGCCATATTCGTTTCCCCATTGTCAAAGGATCAATGCCGTCATGCAAGTGCTTGTCATATAGGCGCTGCCAAGGCCATTGCAAAGGTCAAAACCGTGACTTCGGCCGCACCGGCGCGCTTCAGAGCACGGGTCGCGGCCGTGACGGTTGCGCCTGTCGTGTAGACATCGTCGATCAGTACAATATGCCGGCCGAAAACCGCATCGCGGCGGCTTTCCAGCACCTTGAAGGCGCCGCGCACATTCTCGGCTCTCGCCGTCTGCGACAGCCCCACCTGCTTGCTGGTCCGTTTGACGCGCACGAGCACACCAGGCAGGAACGGCTTGGTCGACAACCTCGCCAGCGCCCGGCCGAGTTCCGCCGATTGGTTATACTGGCGGGAAAACAGCCGCCAACGATGGAGCGGCACCGGCAGGATCGCATCCGCGCGCGCCAGATCGTCGCCTCCCGCCCGTTTCATCCAGCCTGCCATCATCGGCGCCAGATCGGTGCGATCTCCATATTTCAACCGATGCACCAGATCGCGAGCCGCACCGTCATGTACGGCAACCGCCCTCAGCCTGTCGAAGACGGGCGGATTGGCGATCGCCTCGGCGCAGACCATGCCCCGCCCGGGATCAAATCCGAAGGGCAGACCGAGAATTTCACAATAGGGCCGCTCGATGAACCGCACGCTGCACCAGCAACCCGAACATAGGCAACCGGCGTCCGCAATCGGCAGCCCGCAGGCTGCACAGCCAGGCGGATAGACGAGGTCGCGCACCACCTTTGCCGCCGTCGAGGTGAGTCGCTGCACCGCTCGCACCCCGCGCAGGGCAAAGACAATCCTTCCACCGCCGATGTGCCCGACATCACCCAATCTCGCCCCTGCCGCCTTGTAAACGGCCCCTCTCTGCTCATTTTACATCGCCAAGATGAAACTGCGCCATCATGCACGTTTCCCAAGACCGACTTCAAGCCATTTCACCGGAAATGCTGCTCCGGCAATCCTGGTGCTTTTCTTGGCAAACCAATTCCTCCGCCTGCCATTATGCAGTAGATCGACACCTGAGCCTCGGCGCTTGCACCTCAGCCGGATTCCATTAAGACCGGCGCCGCCGATCCATGACGAGAAGAGGACTTTCCGATGGATGCTTTATTCGACCCGGACCTGGTCATCCGCAACCGCGAGCGCGCCCTTGGAGGCGGCGATAGCGGCGCCGGCTTTCTGCTCGATATTGTGGCTCAGGAATTGGCCGAGCGTTTGGCTGTGGTCGAGCGGCAATTCAAAGCCGCCGTGGAACTGCACGGCATGGATGGACGGGTTGCCCGCGCTTGTCTGGAAAGCGGCCGGATCGAAAGCCTGCGACGGGTGGAAACCAGCCCTCGATTTGCAAACGCCGGCGAAACAATTACGACCGGCACGATCGAGCATCTGCCATTGGCCGAGCAGAGCGCGGATCTTCTGCTATCGCCGCTGGTGTTGCATCTGGCCAACGACACCCCAGGCCTGCTGATCCAGATGCGGCGGGCGCTGCGGCCGGATGGGCTGCTGCTGACCGCATTGCCGGGAGCCGGAACGCTTGGTGAATTGCGCGACGTACTGCTGAGCGCCGAAATCGAGTTGGAAGGTGGGGCAAGCCCACGGGTGATTCCATTTGCCGATGTACGTGACATGGGCGGCCTGTTGCAGCGGGCGGGTTTTGCCCTGCCTGTTGTCGATGTCGAGACCTACACCGTGCGCTATGACAGCATCTTCGAGTTGATGCGGGATCTGAAAGCCATGGGCATGACAAATCCGCTGCGTGCCCGCAGCCGCAAGCCGCTGACGCGCCGCTTCTTCGTGCGGGCTGCCGAGCTGTACGCTGAACGCCACAGCGATCCAGACGGCCGAATCCGCGCCAGCTTCTCGATCATCTACATGTCCGGCTGGGCGCCGCATGAAAGCCAGCCCAAGCCGCTGAAGCCGGGCTCGGCGAAGATCAGCCTTGCCGACGCCCTGAAAGACAAGTCATGAAACGACAGCGCCGTGCGCCATATATGGCGCACAAAGGTTCGCTGTAGCACTTTAAATCTGCTGAATAATTTCCTCTTTAAATCTCTACCGATTTGAGGAAATTATGCAGCGGCGCTCACACCAGCCTGGCCATGGCGGCAATGATGACATCGAACAGGGCAACGAGAGCATCATAGTAGACAGAGAGCCCCAGATAGAGTGACACGCCGACCAGGCCGACGATAAGGCCGTATTCGATCGCCGTTGCCCCGCACGACTGCCGAAACACTGAAACTGGTCCGCAGATCAAGCGCATGAACCCCATGATATCGCCCCGGAACCAAGCGCTCCCGCATGGTCACTTATTAGGTGCCCGCACGCGGCAAGGCGCCCTACGGCATCGTATCGGCACCGTTTCTACGACAAACGGTAGCGTGGCAGAGATTAACGCCTCCCCAATATTAAGCGGGGCGCCACTCACCAAAAATGGGTGAAAGCCTATTTGGATGATCAGGAAATTCAGCAGCTATTGCCGTTGCCGGGGCTGATGATGCAGACGGAACCGGGCGTATCCTGCAGTACGCTGCGACGGATCGTATAGTGCTTTCCAGCATCACGGCCGCCGGGAATGGATCCCGTGCTCATGCCATCGATGTCGGCCGGTCGGCCGGCCATTTGCCCAGTGGTCTTGTCTGACAGCATCGGCGTCAAGACCAGCGACACCGCAATGGCGGTGACGGCAAACAAGAGAGCAAGGTTGATTGCGCCCATTCTGCCGGATCGGCCCACGCCACCAGATCTGGAAGTCGCGCGTCGCGACTGCCGTCCGCCCTTTCCGAAATCCTTCTGCGTCATCGCAATCCTCACAATTCGTTCCGCATGGGGAGGAAAGCCCGACGAAACGAGTTTTCGGCACCGTGCGTTTGTCCAAACGCACATAAGAAGCCACTTCATTCTCAATCTGATGCATAATTTTCTCAAACCGCTCGCGATTTAAGAAAATTAGCCGTTGTGGATGCCTGCCTCAGCGCTTCACCGTAAGCGAAAGCTGCGAGCGCAAACTGATTCTCCAAGCGCTTCCTTTAAAAGGAAGCCGGGATTTCGTCACCGCAGGAATAGCAAGCCTACAGGAGCAAAATCTCAAGGCCTTGAAAAACCGTAGCAATTTGTATCAAACGATATCGCGCCCCAAGCGATCATGCCGTTTGGCGCCAGTGGGCATCAGGCGATGCACCAAGCGCCACTGCATGATGATGGAATATTGCGGGCTTGAGGATTAACTTTCTATTAATCGACGATAAAAACCGGTGAGCAAGCGACAGCCCATCCGGATTTTCCACAGTACGGCTTCGCCCTCAGATCACAACAGATCCTGCAGGAAGGGAATGAGCGGCTCATCGGCCGGCGGCATCGGATACGAGCGTAAATCGCCCGGCTTTACCCACTTCAGGGCTTGGCCTTCGCAGCCTTGGGCGATGCCTTCGTAGCGACGGCACACATAGAGCGGCATCAGCAGATGGAAGGTTTCATAGGTGTGGCTGGCGAAGGTCAGCGGTGCAAGGCATGGGATTTTCGTGATGATCCCCAGTTCTTCTTCAAGCTCGCGCACCAGCGTCTCTTCTGGCGTCTCGCCCGGTTCTACCTTGCCGCCGGGAAACTCCCAGAGACCGGCCAGCGACTTACCCTCTGGCCTTTGCGCCAGGAGAATGCGCCCATCGCTGTCGAGAAGCGCACAGGCGGCGACCAGAAGGATGGAGCGAGGCGTGTCCGCGGTCATGCCTCGCCGTCCTGACGCCAGTAGCAATAGCGATAGGCTTCCTGGAAACCCAGCTTGCGGTATAGCGCAAGAGCGGCCTCATTATCGGCCTGCACCTGCAACCAAGCACTTTTGGCACCGCGAATTCTCGCCCAGCGCAAGGCGGCATAGGTCAACTCGAAACCGGTACCCTGGCCGCGATAGGCGTTGCCGACAGCCAGTTGCAGAAGGCCGGCGAGATCGTTGTCCTGAACGCACATTGCCGCGGCGACCGGGCCATTGTCCGGCTGCTCGATCAGAAACAGGCCGAGTGGCGGCTTTATATTGCTGATCAACTCGGCCAGCGCCGGCTTTGACGCATCATCTTCGTTGCGCAGCGTCAGGCTCGCATCGACGAAACGGCCGATATCCTGGGTCGGCAGGTGATCCATGACATCGTGGTCAGGCATCAGCGACAGATCAAGCGACATGACTAGGCTCTCATCGAAGCGGACCCAGCCATCCTCACGCAATACGTCTACGACTTGCGGCGGCGCCAGGGGGGTTTCGCGAAACACCATAGTCCGGCCATAGGACTCGAACTTGCGCGCTGCCTTTTCAAGGCGCAGGCGAATGTCGCGTGTATCCGAGCGGTCAAGCGCAACAACGCAGTTGACCCGCTTGGACGGATGCCCGCCCGTCAACCTGATCTGCCAGCTGCCGTCATACTGCACAGATGCAGCAGGCCATGCGCGAAAACTGACAGCCTCCAGCCGGCGCACCTGCGGCAGGTTCGGGGTCGCAGATGAGGTGAAATCTACCACCATCAACTCCGGTAATCCCCGTTGATCGCCACATATTCCTTGGTGAGATCGCAGGTCCAGACTGTTGCGGTGCCGGAGCCAAGGCCCAGATCAACGGTAACAGGAATATCCTCGCGCTGCATCACGGCGGTGGCCGCCGCTTCCGAATAAGCCGGATCGCGCTCGCCATTGACGGCAACGCGGACATCACCGAACCAAATTGCCAGCCGGTCGCGGTCGGCCATTTCGCCGGCCTTGCCGACAGCCATGACAACGCGGCCCCAATTGGCATCCTCGCCGGCAACCGCGGTCTTCACCAGTGGCGAATTGGCGATCGAAAGGGCAATCACCTTGGCTGCTGCATCGCTTTCAGCGCCCTTGACGGTCACTTCGACCATCTTGCGGGCGCCTTCGCCGTCGCGCACCACCTGCAGGGCAAGATCCTTCAGCAGATCGTTGAAGGCGGCGCGAAAGCCGTCGAGGCGAACATCGTCGGCGCTTTCCACCCGTGCCTGGCCATCGTCGGCGGCAGCACCCGTGGCAAAGACCATCAGCGTGTCTGAGGTGGATGTATCGCTATCGACAGTCACGGAATTGAAACTTGGACCGACACCAGCCGAAAGCAGAACCTGCAAAGCAGCGGGTGCGATATCGGCGTCGGTGACGACGAAGGACAGCATTGTTGCCATGTCAGGGGCGATCATGCCCGCACCCTTGGCAATGCCGTTGATCGTTACGGTCACGCCGCCGATCTCGGCCGTCCGGGTCGCGACCTTGGGATAGGTATCCGTGGTCATGATTGCCTTGGCGGCTTCAAACCAGAAATCGCCCTTGGCATCGCGCGCCATATCATCAAGCACGCCGGCAAATTTCGTCGCGTCGAGCGGCTCGCCGATCACACCGGTCGAGGCGAGATAGATTTCGCTTTCAGCGCAGCCGAGAGCACTTGCAGCCGACTTCGCCGTCAATTCGGTCGCTGCTCGGCCCTTCACGCCGGTAAAGGCATTGGCATTGCCGGAATTGACCACCACACCGCGAGCCACGCCATGGGAGAGGTTCTTGCGGCAGAAATCCACTGGCGCCGAGGGGCACTTGGACTTGGTAAACACGCCGGCGACGCTTGCGGGCCTGTCGAAGGCCATCAGCAGTACATCGGTCCGGTTCTTGTATTTGATACCGGCTGCGGCGGTCGCCATGGCAACTCCACGGACCGCAGGCATGTCCGCAAAGGTTTTTGGTGCGAGAGGAGAAACACTGGCTGACATGGCAGGAAATGGCCCCCAGAAAGGTATGGATGCTAAGACTTCGACGCAAGAAACCCGTCGCATCGCGCCTCAGGCACGATGCGACGGATCGGTGTTGGCTTAAGGCTTCGGCTGAACGGCAGCGTCCGGCTCGGCCTGCTGCTTGCTGATGTCCTCGTAGCCCTTCTTCAGGCTCGGATCGACAACTTCGACCTTTTCAGCGGTCTTGGCCTTCTCCAGCAGGGCGAGATACTTGTCGCGCATCACCAGCTGGCGAACCTGTTGCTGAACGTCTTCGAACTTCGGCGGAGCCGCGTCGCGGATTTCTTCGACCTTGATGACGTGATAGCCAAACTGGCTCTTCACCGGCGTTTTGGTGTAGGTGCCGGGCTTCAGGGCAAAGGCGGCCTCTTCGAATTCAGGCACCATGCGGCCCTTGCCGAAGAAGCCGAGGTCGCCACCGTCAGAGCCGCTGGAATCCGTGGACTTTTCCTTGGCAAGCTCGGCAAAATCCTTGCCGGCGTCGAGCTGCTTGATCACGTCCTTGGCCTCATCCTCGGTCTTCACGAGGATATGACGGGCGTGAATTTCCTGCTCCTTCGGCAGGGCTGCGATTTCCTTGTCGTAGCGCGCCTTGACTTCCGCATCGGTCGTCATGTCGACGACGTATTTCTTGAAATAGGCGTTGTGCAGTTCGCGGTCGCCGATGAAGGCCATGCGCTGCTTGTAAGCGGCATCGTTCTGCATGCCTTCGCCCATGGCGCTACCGGCCAGCAGCTTTACGTCGATGGCGCCGGAGAGAGCGGCAACCTTTTTCTGGTCGTCAGGCATCTGGGCGAACTGCGGATCGAGATTGGCGATCGCCAGATCCAGTTCCGACTGATGGATTTCCAGTTTGCCGACCTTGGCGACAACGGCATCGTCGGCCTGGGCGTAGGAAGACAGCGTCACAAGGGCGGCGCAGGCCGCCAGGACGAGTTTATGAGAACGCAGCATGAAATAACCCTTCGGTAAAGTGGCCGATTGAGACTGCCAATCGGGTCGAAAACACCCTAAACCACGCGATTGTGGCACTTGTGGTGCATGCTGTCCCGTTGACATAATTCGACCCCCCTCTTATCTGTCACGCATCTCCGCGTCCAGAGCAGTTTCCGGCCGCGGTACGCCAATCTCCACTGTCATGTGGTCTCGAGCGCTCGGAAAGATACCGGCGCTTCGGTTTCACCCTTGTGACGGAATTCAGAAAGGACCATGGACATGGTCAGTCTTGGTGGGATCGCCCGCAAACTTTTCGGCTCCTCGAATGAACGCCGCATCCGGGGAAATAAGCCTCGCGTGGCCGCCATCAATGCCCTTGAAGATAGTATCAAGGCCCTGAGCGATGCCGAACTGGCCGCAAAGACGGCTGAGTTCAAGGCCGAGCTTGCCAATGGCAAGACGCTTGACGACATCCTTGTGCCGGCCTTTGCAGTGGCGCGCGAAGCCTCGCGCCGGGCGCTCGGCATGCGCCCCTTCGATGTGCAGCTGATCGGCGGCATGATCCTTCACGAAAATGCCATTGCCGAAATGAAGACCGGCGAAGGCAAGACGCTGGTAGCGACGCTGGCCGTCTATCTCAATGCGCTGTCCGGTAAGGGCGTGCATGTCGTGACGGTCAACGATTATCTCGCCAGCCGCGACGCCGGCATCATGAGCAGGCTTTACAGCTTTCTCGGCCTGACCACCGGCGTAATCGTGCACGGCATGAACGACGACGAGCGCCGCGAGGCCTATGCCTGCGACATCACCTACGCGACCAATAACGAGCTTGGCTTCGACTATCTGCGCGACAACATGAAGTATGAGCGCGGCCAGATGGTCCAGCGCGGTCATAATTACGCGATCGTCGACGAAGTGGACTCGATCCTGGTCGACGAAGCGCGCACGCCGCTGATCATCTCCGGTCCGCTCGACGACCGGTCCGATCTCTACACCACCATCGACGCCTTCATCCCGATGCTGAGCGCCGAAGACTACGAAATCGACGAGAAGCAAAAATCGGCCAATTTCTCCGAGGCCGGCACCGAGAAGCTGGAAAACCTGCTGAAAGACGCAGGCCTGCTCAAGGGCGTCTCGCTCTATGACGTGGAAAATGTTGCGATCGTCCACCACATCAACAACGCGCTGAAGGCCCACAAGCTGTTCCAGCGCGACAAGGACTACATCGTCCGCAATGACGAAATCGTCATCATCGACGAATTCACCGGCCGCATGATGCCGGGCCGCCGTTATTCGGAAGGTCAGCACCAGGCGCTGGAAGCCAAGGAAAAGGTGACGATCCAGCCGGAAAACCAGACGCTGGCCTCGATCACCTTCCAGAACTATTTCCGCATGTATTCCAAGCTTGCCGGCATGACCGGCACGGCCAATACCGAAGCCGAGGAATTCCAGGACATCTACGGCCTCAGCGTCATCGAAGTCCCGACCAACCTGCCGATCCAGCGTATCGACGAGGATGACGAGGTCTACCGGACCTTCGAGGAAAAGTTCAAGGCGATCATCGAGGAGATCAAGGTCGCCGCCGCCCGCAATCAGCCGGTTCTGGTCGGTACCACCTCAATCGAGAAATCCGAACTGCTGGCGACCATGCTGCGCCAGAGCGGCTTTACCGATTTCAACGTGCTGAACGCCCGCTATCACGAGCAGGAAGCCTATATCGTCTCCCAGGCCGGCGTGCCTGGCGCCGTCACCATCGCCACCAATATGGCCGGCCGTGGTACCGACATCCAGCTCGGCGGCAATATCGACATGCGGCTTGAGCGTGATCTCGAGGGCATGGAACCCGGTCCCGAGCGCGACGCCAAGGAACAGGCGATCCGCGAGGAAGTAAAGGCCCTCAAGGAAAAGGCGCTTGCCGCCGGCGGTCTCTACGTCATCGCCACCGAGCGCCATGAAAGCCGGCGTATCGACAACCAGCTGCGCGGCCGTTCCGGCCGTCAGGGCGATCCGGGCCGTTCGAAATTCTACCTCTCGCTTCAGGATGACCTGATGCGGATCTTCGGTTCAGACCGTATGGACAGCATGCTGCAGAAGCTGGGTCTGAAGGAAGGCGAAGCCATCGTCCACCCTTGGATCAACAAGGCGCTGGAGCGCGCCCAGAAGAAGGTCGAGGCCCGCAACTTCGACATCCGTAAGAACCTGTTGAAGTATGACGATGTACTGAACGACCAGCGCAAGGTTATCTTCGAGCAGCGCGTCGAGTTGATGGATGCCGAGGACCTGACAGAGACCATCGACGACATGCGCCACGAACTGATCGACACGATCGTTCGCACCCATATTCCGGAAAAGGCCTATGCCGAACAGTGGGATGTGGCCGGTCTGAAGGAAGCGATGACGGGCATCCTCAACCTTGATCTTCCCATCGAAGACTGGGCGCAGGAAGAAGGCATTGCCGAGGACGACATTGTCGAGCGGGTCAAGAAGGCCGCCGATGCTGTTATGGCCGACAAGACCGAGCGTTTCGGCCCTGAAATCATGGCCTATATCGAGCGCTCCGTGCTGCTGCAGACCATCGACAATCTCTGGCGCGAACATATCGTCAATCTCGACCATCTGCGCTCGGTCGTCGGCTTCCGTGGCTACGCCCAGCGCGACCCGCTGCAGGAATACAAGGCGGAAGCCTTCGAACTGTTCCAGGCACTGCTGGCCAACATGCGCGAGGGCGTCACCGCGCAGATGATGCGGGTGGAGATCGTGCGCGAGGCACCGGCCGAGCCGACCCTGCCGATCATGCATGGGCACCACGAAAACCCGCAGACCGGTCAGGACGAGTTTGCCGCCACCGACGGCAACGTCGCACCCGAAAGCCGCAATCCGAACGATCCCTCGACCTGGGGCAAGGTTGGACGCAATGAGATGTGTCCCTGCGGCTCCGGCAAGCGCTTCAAGCACTGCCATGGAGCCTTGATGGCTTAAAACATGAAAAGGTCAGGGCTTCGGTTCTGGCCTTTTTTGTAAGCTCCCGATCGACAGGCCAGGCCACTTTGGTCGCGGCATCTCCCATTTTGACGCGTATCTGCGCTTGCGTTCCCGCCGTTCATCCTTTTGTTAACCCTGGGCTGACAAGACTTGTCTTCTCGTGAGGAATGGGCCGGTGAGTATTGCGTATCTATGATGGCGATTATCCAGAGGATTGAGACGATCCTGCCGGCGAGGCTGCGCGCGCCTGTGCTGAAAATTCTCACGGCTCTCGCCGGTCAGGACGATGTAGCGCATGCCCAGCGCATGGCACTGATCGCCTTTGCCATCCGCGTCGTCAGCGCCGGAATTGCGTTTTTCTCACAAATCGTCCAGGCTCGGCTGATGGGGGATTTCGAATACGGGATCTTCGTGTTCGTCTGGGTGCTGGTGGTGCTGTTCGGCAATCTCTCCTGCCTCGGTTTCCACTCGACCGTCATCCGCTTCCTGCCGCAATATCATGCGCGCCAGGAAATTGCCGAGATCCGGGGCATCACGGTTACCATCAGGATCTTCTCTCTGTGCCTTGCCAGTTGCCTTGCCGCAGCCGGGCTGGTGCTGCTGCATTTTGCCGGTGAGCGCGTTGCCGATTACTATATGACGCCATTGTTTCTCGGCCTGTTCGCGTTGCCGATGATCGCGCTCGGCGATGTGCTGGACGGAACGGCGCGGGCCAACAGCTGGCCGGTGGCGGCGCTAAGCCCCACGTACATCGTCCGGCCAATTCTGATCCTCGCCTTCATGGTGGCCGCCGTCATGGCGGGCGCGCCGCGCACCGCCACCACAGCCATGCAGGCCGCCCTTGCGGCAACCTATGTGACGACGCTCTGCCAGTTCGCCACCATTCAGTGGCGCCTGCGCCGCAAATATCTGAAAGGCCCCCGACGGATCGATTTCATGACCTGGCTGAGGGTCGCCGTGCCGATCTTTCTGATCGAGGGCTTCCTGTTTCTCCTGACCAATTCAGACGTCATGGTCGTCGGGCTCTATCTGCCGCCTGACCAGGTGGGCATTTATTTCGCCGCAGCCAAGACCATGGCGCTGGTGCAATTCGTCTATTTCGCTGTCAAGGCGGCAGCAGGTCCGCGCTTTTCCGCGCTGATGAACGAGGCTGACATCCTTCCGCTTGCGCTCTTTGCCGGCCGGATGGCACGTTGGTGCTTCTGGCCTTCCCTGGTGATCGGCCTGATGGTTTTAGCGGCCGGAGAGGTGCTGCTGGGTCTTTTCGGCCCAAATTTTACCGCCGGTTATCCGCTTATGGCCATTCTGTTTGCGGGCGCACTCACCAAGGCGCTGATCGGCCCCGGCGAAATGCTGCTGACTATGGCTGGCCGACAAAAATTGTGTGTCTTACTGTATGTGATTGCGTTAGCAGCTAATATCGGGCTGAATGTAACCCTCATTCCGCTCTACGGGTTGACCGGCGCTGCCACGGCAGCGGCATCGGCCATGCTGGTGGAAGCAACGTTACTGCATATTGCCGTGCGCCATGCGCTTGGCATCGTCCTCTTCGCCTTCGCCGATCCTTTGTCACGTATGGCGAGGAACAGCCCCGCATGATGCAAAAAGGGTTGCGTGAAATGAACACATCGCCTGTCTTTAACGAGACGAGCCCAGAGAACGGGTCAGAACCGGACACGGCCCGCGACGACGGCGCGACGATGAATCACGCAATGACTCAGGGCCGATATGAGGAGCGTCAGATGCTGCAGACGGTCTCCGACCCGGTCAACCGTCCCACCGCCGACGGCCAGATTCCTGTCGGCCGTCCCGGGCGGCATCTCTGGCTCTATCCCCGACAGACCAGTTATGATCTCGAACACGAGATGGACTATCTTACCAATCGGGCGCTGGAGCCGAATATCTTCTTTTCAGCCCGCTTTCTCGCGCCCGCCATTCCACGACTGGACGACCGGGAAGTTCGCATGGCTCTGATACGCGACGACCGCCAGGGCCGCAGTCGAATCCGGCTTTTAATGCCGTTTTCAGTCGAGAAACCAGGCTTTGCCGTTGGGCCTTCCATCATTCGCGTCTGGTCCAATCCCTTCGGACCGCTTGGCACGCCCCTCATCGATGCGGAAGATCCGATCGAGACGCTGGACAATCTCTTCGATGGCCTTGGTCATGCTGATATCCGGCTGCCTTCTGTGCTGGTCTTGCCGGATCTGCGTCTGGATGGCCCCGTGACCAAACTGCTGCGCGCCGTTGCCATCGGCCGCGATCTGCCACTGACCATTACAAATCCTTACCAGCGACCGATGCTCGATAGCCTCGAAGACGGCGAGGGCTATTTGCGTCAGGCCATCGGCAAATCGCATTCACGCGAGATGCGGCGACAGATGAAGCTTTTGGCTGGTCAGGGCGAGCTCACCTATTCCGTGGCACGCCAGCCTGGAGATGTGCAGACCCGCATGGAGGAGTTCCTGGCGCTTGAAGCCAGCGGCTGGAAGGGACGCAAGCGCACGGCGTTGGTCATGGACAGGCTGCGTGCAGCCTTTGCCCGCGAAGCCATCACAAACCTTGCCGAACGGGACTCCGTGCGCATTCACACGCTCGACCTCGACGGCCGAGCGGTGGCCGCCATGGTCGTTTTCATCATGGGTGCCGAAGCCTATACTTGGAAGACGGCCTATGACGAGCGCTACGCGCGCTATTCACCGGGAAAGCTTCTCGTCGCCAAACTGACGGAATGGCACCTGGACGACGCCAACATCCTGCGCACCGACTCCTGCGCCGTGCCGGATCATCCGATCATGAGCCGGCTGTGGCGTGAGCGCGAGGAGATGGGCACCGTGGTCATTGGCTTGAAGCGCAATGCTGACCGTGACGTGCGCCAGGTGGCAGCACAGCTGCATCTCTACCGCAATACCCGCAATATCGCCCGTATTTTGCGCGACAAGGTACTTGGCCGGTTGCAAAGAGACAGCTAACAGCGGTTCGCGCTCGCCGCAAAGGCTGTCAGGCCGAGGCACTCCTGGCCCTTTCGGCTGGCGCAACCTGCGAGACATCCCTATCACGCAGCAGGCGACGGATTACCTTGCCGCTTGTCGTCAGCGGCATATCGGCAATGAATTCCACCTCTCGCGGATATTCATGCATCGACAACCGATGTTTGACCCAATCTGCAATTTCACGGGCCAAATCCGGGCTTGCCTTGAAACCCGCGGCAAGGACGACATAGGCTTTGACGATCTCCGTCCGCACTGGGTCTGGCTTGCCCACCGCTGCCGCCAGCCGCACGGCAGGATGGCCAATCAGGCAATCCTCAATTTCCGCCGGGCCGATGCGATAGCCGGACGAGGTGATCACATCGTCGTCCCGGCCGAAAAACTCGACATAGCCTTCGCTGTCCTGGCGGCCAAGATCGCCGGTCAGCATCCAGTCACCTATGAATTTCTGCGCAGTCGCCTTGGGGTCGCGCCAATATTCCAGAAACATCACAGGATCAGGACGGGCAATCGCCACCTGCCCGATCTGGCCCGCAGGCAGCACCCGGCCCTTGTCGTCGATAATCGCCACGCTATGCCCCGGCACTGCCTTGCCGATGGCGCCTGCCTTGGTCACGCCAAGCTTGGCTGACGAGGAGAGCACGAAATTGCACTCCGTCTGACCATAGAATTCGTTAGGAGTGATACCGAGCGCGGACTTGACCCATTCATAGGTTTCACGGCCGAGAGACTCTCCCGCCGAGCCAATCGTGCGCAGCACAAGATCATACTGCTGGCGCGGACTTTCGATTGTTTTCAGCAGCCGCAGCGCTGTCGGTGGAATGAAGGCATTGCGCACCTTCATCTCAGCCATGATGCGGAAGGCCATCGCCGGATCGAATTTCTGTGCCGGCGAGGAGACAACAGGGACACCAAGCAACAGCGCCGGCATCAGCACATTCAGCAAGCCGCCCGCCCAGGCCCAATCGGACGGCGTCCAGATCTTGTCGCCAGGCAGCGGCAGACCTTCGTGGGCGAACTGGAAGCCGGGAATATGGCCAGCCAGAACCCGATGTCCGTGCAGGGCGCCTTTTGGCGCACCCGTCGTGCCTGAGGTGAAAATCATCAAAGCCGGATCGTCAGGTCCAGTCACCGGCCCGGAAAAATCGGCGGAACCGCCTTGCCAGAGCGCATCGAAGGACAGGATATCGCCGACTGCCGCCGGCGCATCCACCGAAACGATATGGCTGAGATCACCAAGCGCAGCACGGATCGGCTCGAGACGAGACAGGCCGAAACTATTGGTCACGACAGCGACAGCCCCGGCCGTCTTCAGCCGATACTCCAGGGCATCGGCACCGAACAGCAGCGCCAGCGGCAGGGCAATCGCACCGAGTTTGTAGATCGCGACATGCGCGATGACAGTTTCGAAGCCCTGAGGCAACAGCAGCGTCACCCTGTCACCTGGTTTGATGCCGAGTTGACTGAGCGCATGGGCAAAAGCATTGGATCGCGCGGCCAGCGTGCCATAGGTCATGGAAAGATGAGCGCCATCAGGCGAAAAATGCTCGAGACAGATGCGATCCGGCTCGCGGTCCGCCCAGTCGTCACTCACAGCCCGACCCATGTTGAAATCCTGTGGGATCGACCAGGAAAAGCGAGCTTTAAGGGCTTGATAGGACCCTGAGGCAGGTAGGAACATCGATATGGCCCTGAATTTGGTCCGCTGGGTCCATCCCCAACCACGGTCTCCAACCTATCATTCCTTTCGCAACCGCACAATCATCTGCCGCGTTGCGGGATGGCCGGTGAAACTCCGGTAGCATTGCGGACGCACGCCATCTCCACCCTGCTTTCCTTGCAGGGGATCATGCGGCCGCTTCCATCGCATCTGGAACAAATCGCAATCCAGAAGGTTGAAAGCTGGTCTGTCGCTTGCCTATATGCGACACAAGACCTTAAAAACATCGCATCCATGCCGCCTTTAGGACGAAGATCCGCGATATTTCTGAGGTCTAAAACACAAGTGCACATCTGCGGTGCGCGAAATAAGGAGGATATTATGCTGAAGAAAATCGTACCGGTCGTCGCTCTCCTCGGATTGCTGGCTTCATGTGGAGATAACAGCAGCAACGGCAATGCCAACACTGGAGGGGCAACGTCCGGTTCGGCACCAAGCTCAAGTTCGACGACGGGAGGAACCGGCGGGACCGGTAGCACGACGACCGCGCCAGCGACGCCAGGCTCGGGAACCGGCAATAGCTCCGGCACGGGGACCAGCACCGGTAACCCGTAACCCACCGCAAAACTCTGGGTAAAGCGCGACATCGCGCCGTCACCGACGGCGCGATGATTCTTTTGCCCGATCGTTTGGCCCCTCCCAAGATGCTATCGGCCCACAAAAGCGGCAAAATGCCGCAAAAAGACTTTTCTACCTGCGACAATTCCTGTCTATGGTGCGGGTTGCAATAAGGGAGAGATTTCACTGACACACTTAAGGAAAGCGAGATGATCAGATTGCCGCGGATGACGCTCCAGGCGATCGAGTCGTCGCTGACAGTCAAGATTTTCGTTATTTGCTTTGTCTCGATCCATGTTCCGCTTCTGGCTGTGGTTGCCCACTTGCTGTCGGGTGGCGAATTAAGCGGCATGAGGGTCTTGTTGGTGGTTCTATTTTCGACGCTGGCCGGCACGGCCGGATGCCTGTTTGCGCTCTGGCGCATCACCAGGCCGCTACGACAGTTGAGCCACTCCATCGATCGTTATCGGACCGAAGGCGCGCCTTTGGCAGTCAAGGTCAAGACCCGTGATGAGATTGGAACGGTCGCACAAGCGGTCTGCTCGCTGGTAAGCGAGTTGGACATGTCGCTCAAGACGCTGGAACACCAGGCCAATACCGACCCTTTGACAGGCCTCGCGAACAGGCGTTTCATCCTTGCCCGCGGCGAGCAGGCGTTTTCCGGTGCTGCAGTGACAGGCGAGCCTCTGTCACTGCTGCTATTCGACCTCGACCATTTCAAGGGTATCAACGATGCCTATGGCCATGAGATGGGCGACCATGCCCTGACGGCCGCAGCGCAGGCGATTCGCAGCAACCTGCGGCCGGACGACCTCGCCGGCCGGATTGGCGGCGAGGAATTCTGCGTATTATTGCCCAACACCTCTCTCTCGCAGGCGCAAGCGATTGCCGAACGGCTAAGGATCTGCCTGGAGAGGATCTGTCTCGCGCCGCTGCCTGCCGGCAGGATAACGGCTAGCTTCGGACTGGCTGAGGCCCATGATCAATTTGGGCGCTTCCAAGAATTCATGGCCGCCACCGATATGGCACTCTACCGCGCCAAGCAGCATGGCCGCAACCGCATCCACTGCGCACCCAGCCGGATGATGTCCTGACCGGTCGAACCGCTTGCAACAAGCATTGCAAGGCGTCGATATCGTCATTGATGATGAGTTGGATTGGTGCCCCTTGCCGGAATCGAACCAGCACTCCTCTCGGAACCTGATTTTGAGTCAGGCGCGTCTACCAATTCCGCCAAAGGGGCCTGTAATGCCTCGAAAGCAAGACGTCAGCCGGGGGACAGACGCGCTTTTTAGCTTACGAAGCAGGAACTATACGGTTGAAGGGGGGTCGGTCAACCGTGTTTTTTTTGAATTTCCAATTTCACGGAAAAGTTTGCCGGCCGCTTCGCGCCACACTTTCCAGCCGATTTACATGGAAGCCTCTCCTGCGGCATATAGGTCCCGACACAGACCGCAGCAGTCGGCACACGATAAGACTTGACGAAAGGCCGGGTTTTCCGTCTTTCGTCGTCGCAAGCGGCAGCGGCCGCAAAATACGGGCTGCAGCTGCGTCCGACCTGTGACATTGCAAGGAGAAAGCATGCTGCGACGCCTTTACGACTGGACCATGTCTCTGGCTGCCCGCAAATCGGCGGAAGTCTGTCTGGCAGCGATCTCCTTTGTCGAAAGCTCGATCTTTCTGGTCCCAGCCGACGTCCTGTTCCTGCCAATGGCACTGGCAAAGCCAGAAAAAGTTTGGCGCTATGCCGCTATCGCCACGGTCACCTCGGTTCTCGGTGGCATTGCCGGATGGTTTCTCGGCTATTTCGCCTATGAAAGCATCGCCCGCCCGATTCTAGAATTCTACGGAAAAGCTGAAGCCTTCGACCAGTTGCGCCTCTCCGTGGATTACGAAACGGTGGTGCTGTTGCTCATCACGTCAGGTCTGGCGCATCTGCCGCCGATAAAGGTGGTCACCATTTTGTCGGGCGTGGCGCACGTCAATATCTGGCTCTTCATCGTTTCGGCGATCGTTGCACGCGGTGGCCGCTTCTTCCTGCTGGCCTGGCTGCTGCGCCGTTACGGCGAACCGATTCGCCATTTCATCGAAAAGCGTCTCGGACAGATCGCTGCCGTCGCGGCTGTCGTGCTGATCGGACTTTTCGTCGCCTATCGCCTCATCGCTCATTGATAGACCCTTCCGGAGACACAAGATGACTACCTCCGCCCGCCCTGGCCTCACTCCGGCCCTTCTCCTGACCCTCGGCATGGCTGGCGTCGTCGGCTCGGCGCTCGCCTTCGAATATATCGGCGGCTACATTCCCTGCGAGCTGTGCCTGTTGCAGCGCAAGCCTTATTACATCGGCGCCGCCATCGGCCTCGTCACCGTATTCGCCGCCAGCGCCAATCTGCCCCCCCGGGTCACCAAGAGCCTCATTCTGCTGCTTGGCCTGATCATGGTAGTCAGCGCTGGGCTTGGCGTCTATCACGCCGGCGTGGAATGGCATTTTTGGGAAGGCCCGAGTGCCTGCTCGGCCACATCAGGCGCCGGCTTCAACAGCGGCGGCGACATACTGGCACAGCTCAACAGCTTCAAGGGGCCGTCCTGCACGGAAGCGGCGCTTCGAATCTTCGGCGTTTCATTGGCAGGCTGGAACGTGCTGACCAGCCTGATCCTCGCTGGCATCGCCTTCTGGGGTGCGCGTCGGATAAAGTTTTAAATCAGGGCTGCAGTTCGGAATCCCAATAGAGATAATCCACCCAGCTTTCATGGAGATAGTTGGGTGGGAACGAGCGCCCGTTATTGTGCAGGTCCTGCACGCTCGGCTGATAGGGCTTCTGGGCCGGGAACATGTTTGCCTGTTTGGGCATTTTTGATCCCTTGCGCAAATTGCAGGGCGAGCAGGCAGCCACGACATTCTGCCAGGTCGTCTCGCCGCCATGGGCGCGCGGGATGACGTGGTCGAAGGTCAGGTCGTCAGGCGAGCCGCAATACTGGCACTGAAATTTATCGCGCAGAAAAACATTGAACCGCGTGAAGGCCGGGTTGCGGGTCGGCTGAACATAGGTTTTCAGGCTAACGACACTCGGCAGCCGCATGGAAAAGCTGGGTGAGCAGACCGAATGGTCGTATTCCGCGATGATGTTCACACGGTCAAGGAAAACCGCCTTGATCGCGTCCTGCCAGGACCATAGCGACAAGGGATAATAACTCAGCGGCCTGTAGTCAGCGTTCAAAACCAACGCCGGCAAGGACTGGGGCGAAACTGCAATCGTCAAGGCATTCTCCTGATCGATTCGGCATCTTCTCCTTCTATATTAGGCCTGCTGTTACAGGATTGTGAAGCCCAATAAATAAGCAGCGACGTGATTCTCTCTCAGACCGGCGCTGGCGCCACATCCCTTCGTAAACGCACCGCATAAAGTGCCCAGAACAAGCGTGCCGCAATGGCGCGGTAAGGCCGCCAAGCCAAGGCGATTTCGGCGGTCTGGCGGATGTCAGGCCGAACTGACAAGCCCAGCCCCTGGGCGACAGCCGCCCGCAAGGCGACATCGCCAGCCGGGAACACATCTGCGTGACCGCCGCAGAACATCAGATAAACTTCCGCCGTCCAGAGCCCGATGCCCTTCAACCGGACAAGATCGGCCAGGGCCTCCTCGACCGGCTTGTCGAGTACGGCAAACGGATCGAACTCACCATTGACGATCGCTCTTGCAAGACCGCTGAGGCAGACATACTTGGCCCGCGACAGACCAAGCGCAAGCGCCTCCTCGCCAAGCGCCAGATACGCGGAAGGCTCGGGCGTACCCATTGCCGCACAGAGCCGGCGCCAGATCGCATCGGCGCTGGCGCGCGATACCATTTGAGACACGATGATAAAGGCGAGCCCTTCAAAACCGGGCACCGTCAGCCTGAGCGGTAGCGGCCCGGCCTCGCGTGCGATTGCTTCTAGGCGCGGATCGATGCCAACAAGGGCGTCGAGCCCGGTCGCCAGATCTGCTTGCGTGCGAATGCGCAGAGCCTCGTCCATCTTTTCCTCGCCCTCCAAATCATGGCAAAACAAATCATGTCCAATCGCCCGCCGCAATTGTCTTGCCTGCCCGAACCCACGACGAGCCCTCCGGTTCTGCGTTTTGCGCCGAGCCCGAACGGCTATCTGCACTTGGGTCATGCCTTGTCTGCCTTGGTAAATGCCGATCTGGCGCAGCAGACAGGCGGACGGCTGCTGCTGCGGATCGAGGATATCGATATCGACCGCTGCAATCAGGAATTCGAGACCGCGATCCATGAGGATCTCGCCTGGCTTGGCCTGACGTTCGAACATCAGGTGCGTCGCCAGTCAGAGCATATCGACGCCTATCGCGCTGCCCTTGCCAAGCTGGAGGCGATGGACCTGATCTATCCCGCCTTTCTCAGCCGGGCGGAGATCCGCAGGCAGGCCGAAGTGGTCGAAGCCGGGGGACAAGTTTGGCCGCGTGATCCCGATGGCGCCCTGCACTACCCGACTGATGAAAGGCATTCGAACCGACAGGTGGCCCAGCAGCGGATCGCGGATGGGGAACGTCATAGCCTGCGGCTCAATATGGCCAAGGCCCTGTCCATGGTCGAGGGGCCGCTTTTCTGGCAGGAGGTGAGCGATGCAGGCCAGGAACAGATATCGTCCGACCCCGCCAGCTGGGGAGATGTCATTCTATGGCGCTGGGACGCCCCCTCCAGCTATCACCTGTCTGTTGTCGTCGATGATGCGCTTCAGGGCGTCACCCATGTGGTGCGTGGCGCGGATCTGTTTGCCGCCACCGCTGTGCATCGGCTGCTGCAACACCTGCTCGACCTGCCCGCGCCTGCTTATACCCACCATCGACTGATCCTCGGCGAGGACGGTCGTAAACTGTCAAAAAGCCTGCAATCCGCAGGCCTCAGGCACTTGCGGGCTGAGGGCTTATCGCCCCTCGACATTCGCCGGCTGGTTGGGCTTTGACGTACTACGTCGGGTAGCGCGCGGGGCGGCAAATTTCATGAGTGCGGCGTTGAATTCCGCACCGATCAGAAACAGCACGCCCAGCATATAGAGAAACACGATCACCACCATGATCGACGCAAGGCCTGCATAAGTGGCGGCGTAATTGGCGAAGGTCGAGAGATAGGCCGCAAAGGCCAGAGCGCCTAGAAGCCAGAGCAGTAGCGTCAGGCAGATGCCAGGCAGAACATCGATCAGCCGGCGCCGTCCGGCCGGCAGCCACAGATGCGAAATCGTCAGACCGATGGCGAGCAATATCAATGTGCCAAACACGCTCCAGTTCGACACCAGCGCCAGAAAATTTTTGAGCAACGGAAACTGTTGTTCGGCAAATCGCAGCGCAATCGGCACGGCGATCAGCAACACGCTAATCACGATGAAGGCGATCACGCCCATCATTACAAAGCCAAGGCTGGTGAGCCGGGTAATATACCAGGGCCTCGTCTCGGTTACCCGGTAGGCGCGATTGAGCGCCGTGCGGAGCGCCTCGACGCCATTAGAGGCGAAATAGGCGGCCGCCAGAACCGAAATAGTCAAAAGCCCACCGCGCGGAATGGTCAGCACCTGCACGATCTGCTCCGAAATCGGTTTGGCGATTTCTTCCGGCCACGTATCGAAGATGAAATGAATGGCTGTCGGGGCAAACGTATTTGCACCGAGCATACCTGCGAGCGCTGTTCCGAAGATCAGGAAGGGAAATACTGCGAGCAGCATGGACAGCGCCACATGGCTGGCCATCGCCCAGCCGTCATCCTCGGTGAAATGCCAGACCGCATCGAAGGCCACTTTATAGAGTCTGCCCAGATAGGATCGCATTCCATCTCCCGTTGTTCATCGCTTGCCGCCGCAAGATGTCGCGCCTGTCACAATTGCGTCTAGAGGTCTGATATGGGAGACCTCATTGCATTTGTAAGTGGAGAATCGCCGATGAACGGCCAGAAAAGCATTATCGTGACGGGCTGCTCCTCCGGCATCGGCGCCTATTGCGCCCGCACCCTCAAGCAGGAGGGCTGGCGGGTGTTCGCCACGGTTCGCAAGCCCGAAGACCTGAAGCCGCTTGAAGACGACGGGCTGGAAGCCCTCCTGATGGATTATCGTGATGAGGCCAGTATCGCGACCCTTGCCGAAACCGTGCTGTCGCGCACCGGCGGCAGGCTCGATGCTCTCTTCAACAACGGCGCCTATGGCCAGGCAGGCGCGGTGGAAGATCTGCCGACGGCGGCGCTGCGCGAACAGTTCGAGACCAACTTGTTCGGCTGGCATGACCTGACACGGCGGATTGTGCCCGTGATGCGGGCGCAAGGGTCGGGCCGGATCGTGCAATGCTCCTCCATTCTCGGCCTCATCCCCTATCGCTGGCGCGGCGCCTATACCGCGTCGAAGTTTGCACTTGAAGGCCTGTCTCTGACCCTGCGCATGGAACTGGAGGGCAGCGGCGTCATGGTCAGCCTGATCGAACCAGGACCGATCGAAAGCCGGTTTACCGCCAATGCGCTGGCAGCCATCCGCCGCAATATCGATGTCGAGCATTCCGTGCATGCTGAGGACTACAAGCGGCAACTGGCCCGCCTTGAGGGCACAGGCCCAAAGAACCGCAACAAGCTTGGACCGGATGCCGTGTATAAAGTGCTGCAACACGCCTTGACCGCGAAGCGTCCGCGGCCACATTATCTCGTCACGAAACCGGCGAAACAGGGCGTTGCGCTCAAGCGGCTGATGCCATCCGATCTCTTCTATCGGCTGATGCGGGCACTGGATTGATCGGAACGGCAGTTACAAGGCCAGCCATAAGGCCCGTCACTAGGGAAGTCAGCAGCGCACCATGTCCACATTCACCACCATTCTGGCCATCATCGTCATGGGCCTCGTCGCGCTGGTTCTGGTGCGCGGCCTCTTCAACATGATGAAGGGCGGCGACGCAAACCGCTCAAACAAGCTGATGCAGATGCGCGTGCTGCTGCAGGCGATCGCCGTCGTGCTGATTATGCTCACCCTGTGGATCACCGGCGGCGGCCGTTAGAGCGTTTTCTAGAGTTTGGCAGGGGAAAAGTGGAACCCGGTTTTCCCGAGAAGACAAATGAACACACGAGAACCTAGAGTCTGCCAGTAAAAATGGCGTCCGGTTCTATTGTGGCAAAACTGGTTCCATATCCCTGACGTATAGCTCTCGCATCCTCTTTTCCCACGACTGATGGTTTCATGGTAAAGCTCAATAAAATCTATACCCGTACCGGCGACGACGGCACGACGGCCCTGGTCTGCGGCCCGCGCCGCTTCAAGCACGACCTGCGCGTCGATGCCTATGGCACGATCGACGAAGCCAATAGCGCCATCGGCATCGCCCGGCTCTACACCGCAGACGACAGCACCTTGGACGGCATGCTGTTTCGCATCCAGAACGACCTTTTCGATCTCGGCGCCGACCTGGCGACACCAGACACCGGCGAGACCCTGGAATGGGAGCCGCTGCGTGTCGTGCAGAGCCAGGTGGACCGGATCGAGCAGGAAATCGACACGCTCAATGCCCATCTGGAACCGCTGAAGTCCTTCGTGCTGCCGGGTGGAACGCCAGCTGCGGCAAACCTGCATCTTGCCCGGACCATCGCCCGGCGCGCTGAGCGGATCATCGTCGACCTGATGCAGATCCCGGGCGAAGCAGTTTCCGCACCGGCGCTAAAATATGTCAATCGTCTGTCTGATTTCCTGTTTGTCGCGGCCCGCTTTGCCAATGACGTTGGCAAGGCTGACGTGCTCTGGGTACCCGGCAAGAATCGCTAGAGCCCGGTTTAACTGGCTGCAACAAGGGTCGAGCGGCGATCTTCCGGACCTCCGGCCGCACTGATGATGTCGCTTGCAGGCATCTGTGAATAAGCGGATAATTGACGTGAACGTAAAAGTTATATATTTCTTCGCCGTCGCCTCAAAGCGTGGAGGAGAGGCGAATGGCTGAACGAGCGCGTTGTAATTGAGGAAAAAATGCGTATCGATGTCGCCATTCGACCATCGCCATCGGGCGAAATGCCGCAGTCTGAAACAAATCGGTCAGAGCGCCGGTCTCTTTTGTTGAAGAGCAGCGCGAACCGGAAAATCTATTAAGCGATTGCAGCCTCGCGGCGAGCCCGCGCGATGTGGCGATCAGGACCGAAGCAAGGAAGGACCCCATGAAGATTCTCGTGCCCGTCAAGCGCGTCGTTGACTATAACGTCAAGATCCGCGTCAAGCCTGATGGTTCCGGCGTCGAGCTTGCCAATGTGAAGATGTCGATGAATCCTTTCGACGAAATCTCCGTTGAAGAAGCGCTGCGCCTGAAGGAAGCCGGCAAGGCCGAAGAAGTCGTGGTCGTCTCCATCGGCCCGGCCAAGGCCGAGGAAACCCTGCGCACCGCGCTTGCCATGGGCGCAGATCGCGCCATCCTGGTCGAGACCGACGATGCCGTAGAGCCGCTGGCTGTCGCCAAGATCTTGAAGGGCGTGGTTGAAGCTGAAGCGCCGGGTCTCGTCATCGTCGGCAAACAGGCGATCGATGACGACAGCAACCAGACCGGCCAGATGCTGTCAGCCCTGCTCGGCTGGGCCCAGGCTACCTTCGCCTCCAAGCTGGAAATCGGCGACGGCACCGCCAATGTGACCCGCGAAGTCGATGGCGGTTTGCAGACCATCGCCGTCAAGCTGCCGGCCGTTGTCACCACCGATCTGCGCCTCAACGAGCCGCGCTATGCCTCGTTGCCGAACATCATGAAGGCCAAGAAAAAGCCACTCGACAAGAAGACGCCCGCCGATTTCGGCGTGGACACGGCACCGCGCCTGAAGGTGCTGAAGACCGAGGAGCCCGGCGGCCGCAAGGCTGGCATCAAGGTCAAGACGGTCGCCGAGCTTGTCGACAAGCTCAAGAACGAAGCCGGCGTGCTTTGATTTCGGATTGGGAGATATAGTAAAATGGCCATTCTTCTTCTGGCAGATCACGACAACGCAACCGTCTCCGAACAGACTGCCAAGGCCCTGACGGCCGCAAGCCAAATTGGCTCGGACATCCATGTTCTGGTCGCTGGCACCGATGCCAAGCCCGCTGCCGAGGCGGCCGCCAAGTTTGCCGGCGTCTCCAAGGTGCTGCTGGCTGAAAGCGCCGAGCTTGCCCACCAACTGGCTGAGCCGCTGGCCGCTCTGATCGTCTCGCTGGCGCCCGCCTATGACACGATCCTGACCGCCGCCACGTCGGTCGGCAAGAATGTCGCGCCGCGCGTTGCCGCCCTGCTCGATGTCGCTCAGGTCTCGGAAATCGTCGAAGTCGTCTCTGCCGACACGTTCAAGCGGCCGATCTATGCCGGCAATGCCATCCAGACCGTGCAAGCCACCGACGCCAAGAAAGTGATCACCGTGCGCACGGCGTCCTTTGCAGCAGCGCAGGCCACTGGCTCCGCCCCGGTTGAAAGCATTTCCGCTGCGGCCGATCCTGCTCTGTCGAGCTTCGTGTCCGACGCGCTGTCTGCTTCGGAGCGTCCGGAACTGACCTCGGCAAAGATCATCGTCTCCGGTGGCCGCGCACTCGGCTCCTCCGATAAGTTCAAGGAAGTCATCCTGCCGCTCGCTGACAAGCTCGGGGCTGCCGTCGGTGCTTCACGCGCTGCCGTCGATGCCGGCTATGCGCCGAACGATTGGCAGGTTGGCCAGACCGGCAAGGTAGTTGCTCCACAGCTCTACATCGCCTGTGGCATTTCCGGCGCCATTCAGCATCTGGCCGGCATGAAGGATTCCAAGGTGATCGTCGCCATCAACAAGGATGAGGAAGCCCCGATCTTCCAGGTGGCCGATTATGGCTTGGTCGGCGACCTCTTCGAACTGTTGCCAGAACTCGAAAAGGCGCTCTAGAGTCTGTCAGGTTCAGATTGAACCATACGGCCTCTCGATTCTTTTGTTTTCGTTTGTCTTGTCGGGAAAACGGGTTCCGCTTTTCCCTGACAAACTCTAGGCTTCACTGGCTATTACGTCTCATGAAAAAGGCCGCAGCGATGCGGCCTTTTTCATATTCAGCGATTTTCTGTCTCACAGACAGCCCTGCCCGGCTTAAGCCGAGCGCCCCTGTCGGTAATCAAAACTCTTCCCAGTTGTTGCCACCACTGGGAGCCGATTGGCCGCCACCATTAAGGCCGGCCGACAGCTTGCCCATCAGCGCGCGTGCCGGCGATGCGGTTGCACGATTGGTCGAGGGATCGGCTTGCTTGATGGTCGGGCGCGCAGGTGCCGCACCCGGGCGTGGCGCTGCCGAACGGTGTGCGGAAGGGTTCGGAACGATCTCGCCATCCATGACACGGAACTGGGCGACAAGGTTCGAGAGTGCTTCGGCATCGCTGGTCAGGCGCGACATGTCGGAATTGGTCCGGTCAGCCATCTGCGAATTCTGCTGGGTAACCTCTTCCATCTGCCGGATTGCTGTCGAAATTTCCCGCACGCTTTCCGACTGCTCGCCAACGGCTGTGGCAATGTAGGAGATTTCCTCGTTAATATGCACGACCTGCCCGGCAATATCACCCAAGGCTTCGCCGGTATTGCGCACCAGGCCGACGCCGGTTTTGACCGCCTCACCGGATTTACTGATCAGCTCCTTGATTTCCTTGGCAGCCCCCGCCGAACGCTGGGCCAGTTCGCGCACTTCCTGCGCAACGACCGCAAAGCCCTTGCCCGCTTCGCCCGCACGGGCTGCCTCAACGCCGGCATTCAGCGCCAACAGGTTGGTCTGGAAAGCGATCTCGTCGATAACGTTGATGATCTGCGAAATGGCTTGGGAAGCTTCTTCGATCCGGCCCATGGCGCCAATCGCCGAGCCGACGATGGTGCCGGAGCGCTCCGTCGACGTCTTCGCATCGGCTACCATCCGCCTAGCGTTTTCGGCGCGATCGGTCGCTGTGCGGATCGCGTCCATAATCTGGTTGATGACAGCGGACGTCTGCTCGATAGCGGCTGCCTGCTGCTCGGACCGGCGCGACAGATCGTGTGTTGCCGCTACCATTCCGCTCGCCGTGCCGTTGATCGAACCTGTGCTGCCCGAGAGCTGGCGAATGGTCGAAGCAAGGCGGCGGATCGAATCGTTGAAGTCGGTCCTGAGCCGATCGAGACCTTCCATGAAGGGCGTCTCGATGGTCGTGGTCAGGTCGCCCGCGGCCAGGCGCTGCAGACCGGCGCCGAGAATGTTGACCGCCTGCTGCAGCCGCGCGGTTTCCTCATTGCGGGCTGCCTCGCGAGCAAGTCGTTCGGCTTCCGAGGTCTTGCGGTCACTTTCGGCCGCCGATTGCAGCCTGCTCTTCTCGATGGCCGCATCGCGGAAAACAGCAACCGAACGTACCATGTCGCCGATTTCGTCAGCGCGATTTTCACCAGCAAGCACGATGCCGGTGTCGCCATCGGCCAGCCGCTTCATGCTGTCGACCAGCTGGTTGATCGGGTTGGTCAGCGAACGGGAAAACAGGACAGCGCCGGTAATGGCAAGCGCCAAAAGAACGGCTGCAATCAGCAGGACCATGTTGCGCAATTGCGCGACATTGGCCAATGCCTCCTTCTCGCTCATCAGCGCCGTAACCGCCCAGTTATGACCGGCAAAGCTCAGCGGAATGGCGGCGGCATAGCTAACCATATCACGGTAGCCGTCGATCTGACCGCTGGCCTTGCTGCCTTTCAATACTTCCGTCAGGATCGGCGCTTCCACCTTGCGTACCAGCGAATCCTTATCGCCGGTCAAGACGGAATCATTGACCATCATATTGTTTGAATCAACCAGGATCGTTTCGCCAGTGTCGCCCAGCCCCGTCCGATTGGAGAACATCGCCGTCAGGCGGTCGGAGGGAATGGCCACCACAAGAACGCCCATCTTGATGTCGCCCATGAAGAGCGGCGTCGACAGCAAGGCAACCGTCTGGCCCGACGAACCGTAGCGGGTAAAATCGGAAAGCGCGTAGAGCTGGCGATCGTCACTCTTGGCCACCTGGTTGAAGGCCTGGGCAAGCGGGCCATCCTTCAGCGCTGGATCGGCAACATTGGCACCGTATTCGTCGCTCTTCTGTACCGAATAGACGATATTGCCCTTCGGATCGATCAGGAAGACATCGGCGTAGCCATATTGCTGCAGCGCCATGCGCAGCAGCGGGTGGAATTTGGCATGGTTGCTGTCATAGGTGTCGATGCGCGCTGTTTCCATCTGCGCGCGCTGACCAGCCGGATTAGGATTCTTTGTGATATACCGGTCGACCAACGCCTCGCGCGGCTTTTCGCCAAGATAACGCCAGTCGGCCTTGAACTTGTAGAGCGCTTCACCCGTGGTGGAAACGCTGGAAAAAGCGCGCAGATTGGTGATGAGATTCTCTAAATAGAGCTGGGCCTCGTTGCGGCGTCCGTCGGCAGTCGCCTCCAGCTTCTGCATCACTTCCTTTTTCACCAGGGTGGAGCTCTGCATCAGCGTGGCCCAACTGGCTGCCCCGATCGAAAGAATCGTAATCAGACAGACAAATAACGGCAACTTACGCGCTATGCGCATGCGACATCTCCCCTGGTACCATTCATGGACAGCACGCCCCAACAGGACACAGCCACTTTGCCGAAACTTTAGTCGTGGCTGCTTAAAATAACCCTAAAGCTCCGGGGTATATGCCAAAACGGTAATCGAAAGACCGCGGTCTGGTGACGGAATCCGGCGCCTGGCAGAGATCGGGACTGGAAAACCGCGAGGCATCGCTTTATCACTGCTGGGCAGGCCACCGGGGAAGTAGCACCGTAACCGCACCGGCGACACGCCGGTGGGAGCCGGGCGGCTTTAGAGGCGGACGCTGCGCAGCGCCGAGGCAGGGATGGAAGACGCAATGACCGTGAATGTTCAGATCAAAAATGTTGGAATCGTCGGTGCGGGCCAGATGGGCTGCGGCATTGCCTATGTCTCCGCCCTCGCAGGCTACGATGTCACGCTCTACGACCTGGCCAAGGATCGAATCGATGCGGGCCTTGCGACGATCAATGGCAACATGGCTCGTCAGGTCGCCAATGGTAAGATGGAAGACAGCGAGCGCAAGGCGGCGTTGGCGCGCATTTCAGGCGTCAGCGACGTTCAGGATCTGGCCCAGGTGGACCTGGTGATCGAAGCTGCGACCGAGGACGAAACCGTCAAGCGCAAGATTTTCAGTCAGATCTGCCCCGTGCTGAAGCCGGAAGCACTCCTGGCAACCAATACCTCGTCCTTATCGATCACGAGACTAGCAGCCTCGACGGACCGCCCGGAACATTTCATGGGCATTCATTTCATGAATCCGGTACCCGTGATGAAGCTTGTGGAACTGGTGCGCGGCATAGCCACCGATGAAGTCACCTTCGAGACGGCCAAGACCTTCGTCCGTTCGCTGGACAAGACGATTACTGTCGCCGAAGATTTCCCCGCCTTCATCGTCAACCGCATTCTGCTGCCGATGATCAACGAGGCCATCTACACGCTCTACGAAGGCGTCGGCTCGGTCGAGGCCATCGATACCGCGATGAAGCTCGGTGCCAACCATCCGATGGGGCCGCTACAACTCGCCGATTTCATCGGCCTCGATACCTGCCTGTCGATCATGCAGGTCTTGCACGACGGCCTGGCTGACAGCAAATATCGCCCCTGCCCGCTGCTGGTCAAATATGTCGAGGCTGGCTGGCTCGGCCGCAAATCCGGCCGAGGCTTCTACGACTACCGCGGCGAAGTACCGGTCCCAACGCGGTAATTTCAGCCCCTTCCGGTTAGCTCAAAGGTATCATCACCGCCCGCTGATAAGCGGGCCGGCCCTTGAGCCGACCGTACCAGGCCTCGAGATTGGGTAGATCCGGCCGCTCGATCGGCATTTCGAACCAGGCATAAACAAAGCAGCCGAGCGGAATATCGCCGATGCCGAAATTCTCTCCCGACAGATAGGGCTTGGCGACAAGCGCCGCATCCGCCATCGCCAACAGCTTGCCCACGGCTTGGCGGGCCGCCTCGATCTTGGCCATATCGCGCTGGTCTTCCGGTGTGCGCACCAGACCCCAGAACAGGTCGCGGAAGGAACCCGCCACTGACGATGTCGTCCAATCCATCCACTTCTCCGCCTGAGCACGGGCAACGGGATCGGGAAGTTCGAAATCTGCACCGCCATAGCAGTTTGCGAGATAGCGGACGATGGCATTGGATTCCCACAGGACCGCTTCGCCGTCTTCAAGAACAGGCACAAGGCCATTGGGATTGAGATCGCGAAAAGTGGGATCGTTGACGATGCCATAGGCCCCGCCGGCGTCGATCCGCTGGTAAGGGATGTCAAGCTCCTCGACCATCCAGAGGACTTTTTTGACATTGTTGGAATTGGCACGGCCCCAGAGTTTCAGCATGAACGTCACCTTCAGAGTTGGCAGCGGAAGAATGGAAATAGAGCATTTCCAGAAGAAGTTCGTCGCGGTTTTGCGCCCGGAAATGGTCTAGAGAGCAACGAGTTTGTCGATCAGCGCCTTGGCATCCGGGCTATCCCAAGCAGCCGGGCCGTTCATCGAGCCTATCAAGCAACCCTCGCCATCGAGCAACAGGGTGACCGGCAGGCCGAAAGCCAGGCCCTGCTTTTTCAGAGTGTTGAACACCCCCATTGAACTGTCGCGGTAAAGTGGCAGGTGGTCGATGCCGTTGTCGCCAAGGAACGCTTTGGGCTTTTCGTCGCTGCCGCTATCGATATTGATCGCCACGATGTCGAACCGGTCACCGCCCTTCTCCTGCTGCAACCGGTTCAATGCCGGCATTTCCTCGCGGCAGGGCAGGCACCAGGTCGCCCAGAGATTGACGAGAACAGGCTTGCCCTTGAAGTCGACAAGGCTCTTGTCGGCACCGCCGGCATCCTTGAAGGCAAGATCGGTGATCGGGCGTGGCGGATTGGCCGCAACGATTGCAGCAACCTGGCCTTTGATGAGCGGGTCGAGCGCGCGGATCGTCTTGTCCGCCGCCTCGCAGCCACCCGTTGCCGCAAGCTCGGGACCATTGCCAGACCCGGTCTCCTTCACGTATACCGCAACCGCGCCGGCGATCAGACCGGCAATCGCCGCAATCGCAATCAGCTTGGCGGAAGGAAGGCCCAGCGGTCTTTTTTTCGTCATCGACGTCTCCAGGATCTATTGAGCATGGCCGAGGACACCAAAGACACGACATCCTCCAACCAGATGTGGGGCGGCCGTTTTGCCTCCGGTCCCGCGGCTATCATGGAGGAGATAAACGCCTCCATCGATTTCGACAAGAAGCTGTATGCCCAGGATATCCGCGGCTCGATCGCCCATGCCACCATGCTCGCCCATCAAGGCATTATTTCCAGCGAAGACAAAGACAAGATCGTCACCGGCCTGAACACTATTTTGTCAGAGATCGACGCCGGAACTTTCATGTTCTCGCGCAAACTCGAAGACATTCACATGAATATCGAGGCGCGGCTGGCCGACCTGATCGGTACCGCTGCTGGTCGGCTGCACACCGCCCGCTCGCGCAACGACCAGGTGGCGCTCGACTTCCGCCTCTGGGTCAAGGAAGAGTTGCAGAAAGCCGAGAGCCTGCTGACCGGCCTGATTGCCGCTTTCCTCGACCGGGCGCAAGAACATGCCGACACCGTCATGCCTGGCTTCACCCACCTGCAAACCGCCCAGCCCGTTACCTTCGGCCATCACTGCATGGCCTATGTGGAAATGTTCGGCCGTGACCGCCAGCGGGTGCGCCACGCCATCGAGCACATGGACGAAAGCCCGATCGGCGCTGCGGCGCTTGCTGGCACCGGCTACGCCATCGACCGGCACATGACCGCGAAGGCGCTGGGCTTCCGCGAGCCGACCCGCAATTCCATCGACACCGTATCCGACCGCGATTTCGCGCTGGAATTCCTGTCGATTGCCGCGATATCGGCCACCCATCTGTCGCGGCTCGCCGAAGAGATCGTCATCTGGTCGACACCGCAATTCGGCTTCATCCGCCTCTCGGATGCCTTTTCGACCGGCTCTTCGATCATGCCGCAGAAGAAGAACCCGGATGCCGCCGAACTGGTGCGCGCCAAAACCGGCCGCATCAACGGTTCGCTGATCGCGCTGCTGACGATCATGAAAGGCCTGCCGCTCGCCTATTCCAAGGACATGCAGGAAGACAAGGAACAGGTGTTCGACGCCGCCGAGAGCCTGGAACTGGCGCTTGCCGCCATGACTGGCATGGTCCGCGACATGACCGTGCGCGCCGACCGGATGAAGGCTGCAGCAGGCAGCGGCTTTTCCACTGCAACCGACCTTGCCGACTGGCTGGTGCGCGAGGCCGGACTGCCGTTCCGCGACGCCCATCACGTCACCGGCCGCGCCGTGGCGCTGGCCGAACAGAAGGGCTGCGACCTGGCCGAGCTTTCCTTGGAAGACCTGCAGGCCATCCATTCGGCGATCACCACCGACATCTATTCCGTGCTGACGGTGGAAGCCTCAGTGGCCAGCCGCAAGAGCTATGGCGGCACGGCACCGGACGAAGTGCGCAAGCAGATCGCCTGGTGGCGCAGCCGCAACTGAGAATAGCTGCTATCCGTCTGGAGCATCGGGCAAAAAAGTGGAATCAGGTTTTTCGCCAAGCCGATGCGTCAGAACGAAATCTGGAGCGTCGCGCGGTTATGACCAAACGCCCGACACTCCGGCCAAAAACCGAGGTGCATACTCCCAAGTTTTTGGCTAGATAGATCTGCAACACCATGCTGGACAGGACATTATGACCATCTCCTATCGTAGACTGATGATTTCCGCCGCCCTGCTCGGCGCCGTGAGCGTGGCCACTGCTGGCTGCGGCCGCAAGGGCGATCTGGACAAGCCGAGCACGCCTGTGGCCCAGCAGAACAAAGCGGATGCGCCGACCCAGTCCAAGACGCCGGACAAGAAATTCTTCCTCGATCCGCTGCTCTGACGGCCAGATACCGGTCTTTGTCGGCAAGCCTGACGAGCGGTAAAGGGAAACCAAGCGGTGGCGCGACAGGAGTCCGCCGCATCACTTGATGGGTCGATATCGCTGTTTGCGCGCAAAAATCCGCCTCTTTTCCCGGCAACCCCTCGTCTTCGCCACAAACAATGCTATCCTTAGCGCATGAGATGCAACGCCACGTTCCTTTGCGACCGCATGAGGCCTGCGCCACCCGCTCGCATGCCTGACGGCAGGCGGGGCAATGGCAGGCAACCGGAGACCGCATCATGACCGCTTCCGGTCCGCAGGAACACAGCCCTTTGAACGGCGACCGCAAGCTGGCCCGTAGGCTTGCAGTCAACCGTTTTACGGCGAAACTGGTGCTTTTTTCAGAGCGCCTGCTGCCATGCCTGGTGCTGCCAGCCTCACTTGCTGCAGTTTTCCTGTCTTTTGCTTGGCTCGGCTTCTTCCGCGAAATCCCTGACATTCTTCGCTGGGCGCTTGTCTTGCTCTTGGCCTTCGGTTTTCTGGCGTCGCTGCTGCCCTTCGGGCGCCTGCGCTGGCCGCAGGTGCCCGAAGCTGACCGGCTGCTGGAAGAGCGCAATCGTCTCGCCCATCAACCGATCGGCATCCAGACCGAACAGCCCGCCTTCGACACGCCCATTGCCCGCGCGCTCTGGCAGGAGCATCAGCGCCGCATGGCCGCGCGCATCGCTACGCTCGATCCCGGTCCACCAAAGCCCGATATCGCCGCGTTCGATAGCCATGGCCTCAGAGCCCTGCCGGCTCTGATGCTGGTCATCGCCTTTGCCTATTCCGGTTCAAACGGCGCAGGCCGTCTTTCCGATGCCTTCCTGCTGCAGGGCTCTCAGGACCAGGCGCCGTCACTGCGCGTCGATGCCTGGATCACGCCGCCCGCCTATACCGGCAAACCACCGGTCTTTCTCACCAGCCGCAACGGCGAAGCAAGCCAGGCGATCAGCGTTCCCGCGCAATCGGTGGTCACGGTGCGGCTGACAGGCAGCACAGACAATGAAAAGACCAGTTTCAGGCCTGCCTCCGGCGGCCTAGCCGTTGCCCTCCAGCAGGCCAAGGCAGAACCGCAAGGTCCCGCTCCGGGTACACCAGCGACAGCAGAGCCTCCGAAGGCACCGGCACCCGACGTGCCCACCGACCAACGCACCGATGCCCGCAGCCTGACGCTTGCGCTGTCGGAAAGCGGCACGCTGGATCTTGGTGGACGGCAATGGCCGGTAAAGGTAATTCCGGATCATGCCCCGACCATCGCTTTCGACGGCGTTCCGAAACGGGCCGTCAACGGTGCGCTCGAAATCGGCTTTACCGCCAAAGATGATTACGGCGTGACCGAAGCGCATGCCGAAATTGTGCCGGTCGAGGCCGCCACTGATGCCAAGCCGCTCTACCCCCTACCGGAATTCAAGCTCGATCTGCCTAGCCGCAATACCCGTGACATTAAGAGCCTGGCGAGCCGCAACCTGACCGAACATCCGCTGACCGGCAAAAAGGTGCGCATCACCCTGGTCGCTCGCGATGGGCTTGGCCAGGAAGGACGGAGTGCGCCGCATGAGATGGTCCTGCCGACCCATAATTTCTCGCAACCGCTTGCCGCAGCCGTTGCCGAGCAGCGTCAAATCTTTGCGCTCGACATGCGGCAGATGCCCCGCGCCATCGCCTTCAACGAGGCCCTGACGTTGCGCGCTGACGAGACCATTCCGCAGCTCAGCCATTACCTGGCGATTTCCTCGGCCCATGCCCGCATGCAACTAGCATCGACGCCGGACGCGATGAAGGACACGGCTGATTATCTTTGGGAAATCGCGCTTGGCATCGACGACGGCGATTTGTCGCTGGCGGAAAAGAAGCTGTCGGACGCCCAGCAGAAACTGTCGGATGCGCTCGCCCGAAATGCGCCGGATGCCGAGGTCAAGAAGCTAATGGATGATGTCCGCCAGGCGATGCAGGAGTATATGAAGGCGCTGGCCGAACGGCAGCAGCCGCAAAACGGCCAGCAGAACCAGCAAAGCGCCCAGAAAGTTCTGACCCAGCGCGATCTGGAAAACATGATGAACCAGATCGAAAACCTGGCACGATCAGGCAACAAGGATGCCGCCCGCCAGATGCTGCAGGACATGCAGCGGATGATGAACAATCTGCAGGCTGGCCGCCCACAGCGGTCCAATCCGCAGCAACAGCAGGAAACCAGCGAGGCGCGCAAGCAGATCGACAAGCTGGGCCAGATCATGCAGGACCAGCAGAAGCTGATGGATAAGACCTTCGGGCTGAACCAGGCGCTGCAGAACCGTATGCAGATGGACGACGAACTGCAGCCGCAGGACGACGACGGCATGATGCAACAGGACCCGCAGGCTGGTCCGTCTCCGGATGAAGACCAGGACAATCCAGGAAAAAAGCAGGGCCGCAACCAGGCTGAGCAGAAGAAGGGCGAAGGCGACCAGAACCTACCACCAGATCAGATGACGACCGATCAGTTGAAGCAAGCCCTGAAGCAATTGCGCCAGCAGCAGGATGCGCTGGGCAAGCAGTTGAAGGGTGTGCAGGACGGCCTTGGCAAGCTCGGCATCAAGCCCGGCGACAATTTCGGACAGGCTGGCCGGGAAATGCAGGGCGCCGGCGAAGCGCTCGGCAAGAGCGAAGGCGACCGCGCCGTGGAGGGCCAGGGCCGTGCGCTGGAAGCACTGCGCCAGGGCGCCCGTGACATGATGAACCAGATGATGCAGGCGATGCAGCGCGGCCAGGGACAAGGCCAGGGTCAGGGCATGGCCGAAGGCAATCAGGCAGGCCGCGACCCACTGGGTCGGCCTCGGTCGACCATGGGTCCGGATTTCGGCGAAAGGGTCAAGATACCTGACGAGATCGATGTTCAGCGCGCCCGCGAAATTCTGGACGCGATCAGAAACAAGCTCGGCAACAACGCGAGCCCTGAGGTAGAGCGCCGCTATCTGGAACGGCTGCTCGATCTGTAAAAAGGGAAGAAATCAGGCGGCCAATGCCAGGGCCACGGCCTTGCGGATATCAGGCAGGGCAAAGGGCTTTGGCACCACGTCCACGATTTTTTCCAGGAGATCGTCGGCGCGTTCCCGTTGCTCGGCATAGCCGGTCATCAGCAGGATCTTCAGGCCTGGAAAGCCGGAATGGGCGCGATGCGCCAGTTCGATCCCGTCCATGACAGGCATGCGGATGTCTGACAGCAGAAGGTCGAACTTGCTAGTGGCCAGCATTTCGAGCCCCTCAGCACCATCGGCAGCCTCATGGGTTTCATGTCCGTCGAGCCGCAACGCCCGGGCAACGAAGGAGCGCAGCGCATCTTCGTCTTCGGTAATCAGTATCTTGGCCATATCCGAATTCCCATCTTTTATCCCGCTGCATAGGCACCCGACCGGACAGGCCGGAAGCCCGCATCATGCAGCTGTTTTCGCAAGACCGATTACGCAGCCACATCTGCGCCCGTCATGCGCCGCCCTCTCGAATCAGTCAGGATCGGCAACGCTCTTGCATGTAACGCAAATCATCAGCTTTTCCTTTGCGAGAGGTAAACAGGCCACGACTTACACGCGGGGATGGTTAACAATTTCTACCGCTTAGACAGCCTCATGTCCTGCCGCGATACAAAAATATCCCCGCACCGGACTCGGCACGGGGATATATCAAACCAATGATATTATTGGATATTCAGGCGATCATGCCGCGTCGCCGGTGACCACGCCGACGAAAGGAAGCTCGCGAAAGGCATGGGCGACGTCCATGCCGTAGCCGACGACGAAATAGTCGGGACATTCGAAACCCACATAATCGGCTTCAAGCGCTTCCTGCCGCTTCACTTTCTTATCGAGCAACACGGCAATGGTCACATTGGCTGCACCACGCTGATACATGAGGTCGCGAGCAAACAGCAGGGTGCGCCCCGATTCCAGGATATCGTCGATCAGCAGAACGTTTCGGCCAGTCACGTCGCTATCGATGTCCTTGATGATCTTCACGCCCTGGGAAACAGTGCCGGTGCCGTAGCTGGACAGGGTGATGAATTCCACCTCAGGCGCGATGCCGACATGATGCAGCGACCGAATCAGGTCGGCGGCGAAAATGAAGGAGCCCTTCAGGATCGAGATGACGAGAAGATCCTCGGAGGGACCGTCAACAATCGCCTTGGCGAGTTCGATATTCCGTGCCGCGATCTGTTCAGCGGTGAACAGCGGCTCGATGTTTTTTCCGCGAACGACAGGCATAAGGTTCTCCAGGAGTTGGCATTGCCCGTCATAGGCAGCGGACACGTCATCCCTCGCCGATAGCATAATCAGCCCTGTGGGACACCCTCGGTCGCAAAGGAAAGCTTGAGTTCCGGCTTTTTTCCACCGGGATGGCGCAGTTTTGCGACGACGCCACGGCTTTGCCCGCTGCCGATCTCCTCGGCCGGCGGGGCAATCAGGGTCGATGCGGCCAACCTGCCGTCGAGATAGAGATCAGCCCTGATGTCCGGTAGCCTCTGCACGGCAGCGGCTCGGTTTTCGACGATGGCATTGACCAAGAGAACCGGCATGCCATCAGCCATCTGCGGCGTCAGGCTGACATGAGAAATGTCGAGCGCCCTGCCCATCGGTGCCGGCTGGTTACTCCCGAACAGGCAGAAGCCACCGGCAGCAAGAAACACGACCAGGACGACGGCGGCGACCAGCGAGGTAAAGGAGCGCTCAGACAAGGTGCCTAGCCGGGTTTCAAGCTGCGCCAGTTGCTGGTAGGCGCCCTCAACTGCCGACGGCCAGAACTGGTTAGGCTTGCTGCTTGGCCTGCGGTTTAGCTCGTCCTGGATACGGCTGCGCAGTGCGCCGACCGGATCGTTCACCGTAACGAATTTGGCATCGCTGACGTCGTTGGCCAGGGGAAAGCCGGCGCGCGGCAGGGGCCGATAAGCTCGCTCGGGCGGCAGAAGATCGACATCGAACTCGACGTCGTGACGCCGGAAACGGAATGCGTTCATGGAACCCTCGCCAGTGCAACTTCGGTGGGTGCCGAGCACCCAACCATCAGTTTGCCTTCAACAGATGGACGCCCGACCCGCAAGCTTCGCACAATCAAGATGCGATAGTCTCACGCGGGGCATTGAAACCAATCCTTCCAAACCGTAAATTCGAATGGTTAATGATTTGTAAAAAATCACCGGCTGACCGCCGGCCCAACGTGGCGTTTACCAAATGGTAACCGGAACCGTTAAGAACTGAGCATTCGTCAACGGGCTCAAGAGCGGGTTTATCCATTGATCCACTTCGAAAATGTCGGGCTGCGCTATGGGATGGGACCCGAGATCCTCCGCGACCTGACCTTCGACATCCCGAAGCGCTCCTTCCAGTTCCTGACCGGACCGTCAGGAGCCGGGAAGACCACGCTTCTGCGCCTGCTGTTCATGTCGTTAAAGCCGACACGCGGGCTCATCCGCAGCTTCGGCCGCGATATCACCCAGATTCCACGCGATGAACTGCCCTTGCTGCGACGCCGAGTCGGCATCGTGTTCCAGGATTTTCAGTTGCTCGACCATCTCACCACCTACGAAAATGTGGCCCTGCCGCTGCGGGTGCGCGGCAAGGATGAGTCGACCTATAAACAAGACGTGCTAGAACTGCTGAAATGGGTCGGCCTTGGCGAGCGCATCAATGTGCTGCCGCCGATCCTGTCGGGCGGCGAAAAGCAGCGTGTCGCCATTGCCCGCGCCTTGATCGACCGGCCGGAACTGCTGCTGGCGGACGAACCGACCGGCAATGTCGATCCGCCGATGGCGCGCCGCCTGCTCAGCCTGTTTCTGGAGTTGAACCGACTGGGCACCGCCGTGGTCATCGCCACCCATGATCTGGCACTGATGGACCAGCTCGATGCCCGCCGGATGATTCTGACCGAAGGGCGGCTCGACATTTATGAATGATCGCAAGCCGCCACCGCCGCAGGGAAGCCAGCCGCCGCCAGCCAGCGCGCAGCCGGCCAAGCCGCCGCAGGCGAAACCCACACAGGACCGGTTGCGTCCGCAAAAGCGGGTGGAAATGCAGGTTCGTCCGACGGGCGCCATCCTGCCGCCCTCGAATATTCAGGGCAACGCCCTGATGGTGGTGATTGCCATCATGGCTTTTCTCGCCTGCCTGACGCTGGGCGCCGTCTCAATGATCAGGGCGACGGCCTCTAGCTGGCAAAGCCAGATTTCGCGAGAAATCACCATCCAGATCAAGCCTGATGACAACGTCAACATGGACGAGGCGCTGACCAAGGCTAAGGACCTCGCACTGACCTTCGTCGGCACCAAGACCGGGCAGGTCGTCGATGAAGCCGCCACCGCCCGCCTGCTCGAGCCATGGTTGGGCAGCGGCCTCGATATTCATGAATTGCCGGTGCCGCGGCTGGTGATCATCACCATCGACGAGAACAACCCGCCCGATTTCGCAGCGATGCGCGACCTTCTGACCTCCCAGATCCCGCAGGCCTCGCTGGACGATCACCGCACCTGGGTGGACAGGTTGGTTTCCATGGCCCGCACCACTGTCATGATTGGCTTTGGCCTGCTGATCCTGGTCTTTACCGCCATGGTGCTGACAGTAATCTTTGCCACTCGCGGCGCCCTGTCCGGTAACAGACACATCATCGAGGTGCTGCACTTCGTCGGGGCCGAAAGCATTTTCGTCGCCCGCGAATTCCAGAAACACTTTCTGAAGATCAGCCTCAAAGGCTCGACAGCCGGCGGGCTGGCGGCCGCAGGCCTGTTTGCGCTCGCCAGCATCTGGCAGAGCAACACGCTAGCCACGCCGCAGACCGACCAAGCGACAGCCATGTTCGGACGGTTTGAAATCGGCTTTACCGGCTATCTCGGTATTTTCGCCACGATGATCATTATTGCTCTTTTGACCACCGTGACGGCCCGGTTGACTGTCATGCGCGCCATTTACGAAATCGACCAGATTAGATCGGATCCCAGCCGCAGCGGCGGACTGCCGCCCGAATGAGTTCGACACACACCCTCGCGCTGAATGGCTTGAACCATTCGGCGCGAAGATATTCATGCATGAGCAACGACGATGCGCCAGCCAGACCCTGATCGAGATCAAGGGACCAGAGACAGCGGCCAGCCGGACGCGCGCTTGGGCACGCGTAACGGACGGCTGTTTCACCGATCCGGTCCGCTGCGCCGCCTGCTGCGTTATGGCGGCTACGGAATGCTGCTTGTCATTGCCTGCCTGGTCGCTGGCTTCCTGCATTTTGCCGATACCGTCACCGCCATGATGCCGCCGGATGATCCTAAGGCTGATGCCATCGTTGTCCTGACCGGCGGCTATCAGCGCATCGACCAGGCGGTCGACCTGCTTCGCAAGGGGTCCGGCAAGCGCCTGTTGATTTCGGGTGTTCATCCCTCGACGACATCGTCCGCCATTCGCAAGATGACCCAGGGCTCATCAGACCTATTCGCCTGCTGCGTCGACATGGGCTACCGCGCCATCGACACAATAGGCAATGCCAACGAGACAGCGCAATGGATTCACGACAAGGGCTTCTCCTCGGTACTGGTCGTCACCAGCAATTACCACATGCAGCGCAGCCTGATGGAACTGAGGCGCACCGATAAACAGACAGAGTTCATTCCATATCCTGTCGTTACCGCCGATCTGCGCACCAAGGCCTGGTATGCCGATCCGAACGCACTACGCACACTGCTGTTTGAATATGCCAAGATCCTGATCGCCTATGGTCGCGACCTGATCGGCTACGACAACTGGCAGGGGTTGCGCACGCCAGGCATTGCCCCGCCGCAATCGTCGTGATTCGGGCAGCAAAGCGCCCAAAGCTAGCCGAAAACGCCGTGGCGCAGCATCTTCCGCTTGCTAGAAATTTCGTATAGGCAGGGGCCATCTTTCGGCGGAATATCATTCATGCTTGCTCTGCGGTCGCATCTTTTCAACATTCTGTTTTACGCCAACCTGATCATCTGGATGGTCGTTCTGGCGCCCATCTATTTCATCCTGCCGCGCAAGATTGCCTATAACGTCCCCAAGAGCTGGGCTCGCTTCAACCACTGGCTGATGAAGACGGTGGTCGGCACCCATTTCGAAATCGAAGGGCTCGAAAATATTCCGGCGAGCGGCTACATCCTGGCGCCCAAGCATCAATCCTTCTGGGATACCTATGCGCTGCTGCCCTGGCTTGATGACCCGGTCTACATCCTGAAGCGCGAGTTGATGTGGATTCCGCTGTTCGGCTGGTATGCGGCCAAGCAGAAGATGATTCCCGTGAATCGCGGCGGCCGGGGAAAGGAAATGGTCAAGGTGATGCAGCGTACTGCAATCGAGATGGAAAACGGCCGCCAGCTCATCATCTATCCAGAAGGCACAAGACGCCCGCCGGGCGCCGACCCTGAATACAAATATGGCATTGCACGTCTCTACCGCGACTTGAAAGTGCCTGTCGTGCCTGTCGCCATGCATGCTGGCCTGTTTTGGCCCCGCCGCAGCATGATGCGCTATCCCGGCCACTACAAGATCCGCATTCTACCGCCGATCCAGCCGGGCCTGACGCCCGACGCGTTTTTCGAGCGCCTGACCCAGGAACTGGAAAAGGCAAGTGATGCCCTGCTTCTGGAGGCCGCCCGCGACAATCCGGACCTGCCTTTGCCGCCCACGGCCCGCAACCGCGTCGACACCCTGCTGGGCAAGCAGTAAAGGGCCTATCAGCTCGTCGCTGATCATATCTGACGTAGTTCCAGCCCCTTGACCACGTGTTCCAGCCAATGGTCCCGGATTCCCATGCTGCGCAGGTGCTCGGCAGTATTCGTCACATAGGCGCGATTGTCGCCCGATTGCCCCTTGGCTCCTGCGACGACCTCGACGGCTTCCTCAACGGTAATTGCCCCTGCATATTGGCGATGGCTGCGGTCGACGACGTAGCCGGTGGCAGAGACCTGCCGGCCATCGGCCAACCTCAGCGCAAGCCGCCTTTCCAGGTAAACCATCGTCACCAATTCACGAGCGCGCAGATAAGCCAGCGTTTCAGGCCAACTGCCCTCAGCCACACGAAACGCAACGCCGTGACAGGAACCACCCCGATCCAGCCCGAGCACCAGTCCAGGGGCCTCTTCTGTGCCGCGATGTACGAAGGATCGAACGCAGAGCGACCGGCGGAAGCCGTGAGCGATGGCGCTCTGTCTTTCCTCGTGGACAAAACCCGGGTTCCACATCAAAGATCCGTAGCCGAAGACCCAAAATTCGTCCATATCGCCCGCCATAACCGAACTCCTGCTGTCTCACTCTCAGTTTATTGTCCGGAAGACGTGAAATTATCCAGCGAAAATGAATTTCTTGAAGCAGATAATGCAGCGATTCCAGATGCGAACAAGGGACATGAAATGTCATACATAGTCTCTGCATAAGGTATTGGAACGCAAAGCCTCGGATCGTCATTGTGCATGGCAGATGCTATGACGAACGAACACACTGGCAGTCGATTGGAGAAACGCATGGCCTTGTCCAGCCGGACGAAAGCACCTGACGAGAAATTGGGGAGCAAGAAATCGCGGCTTGTGAAGGTTGTCATCATCCTGATCCTGCTGGCACTGGTTTATTCCGCCGGCTGGTTTGCTGCCGCCAACTATGCGACGACCAAGCTCGAACACGCCTTCGATGGCGACAATCCCCTCGCCTCGGCGCTAGACTGCCCGGGCATGCGGATGAGCGGTTTCCCGCTGCATATCGGCCTCAACTGCAACAAGGTGCCGATCAACGACCGCCGCAACGGCATTACCGGTTCGTTCGGTGCGTTTCGCTCGACGGCCGAAATCTTCCGCCCGGGCAAGATCAAGTGGGAAATCGATGGCCCGGCGATCCTGCAGACATCGACGGGCCTTGCCGGTTCCTTCCAATGGGAAAGCCTGCGGTCGAGTCTGTCGCTCGGCATGAACGGCATTGATTCGTCTGCCACGACAGTTCACACATTGCAGGCCAATCTGACCGACGCAGTCTCCGGCCGAGTGCTTCGGATCGACGCTGCTGACGGCCGAGGAAGGCTGCAGCGTGATGGCGAGGATCTCGTCGGCACCGCTCGTTTTTCCGGCATGAATTTCGGCCAGGACGACCGCAACCCGAATCTGCCTGCAATGGCCGCCCAAATTGACCTCAAGCTACTTGGCCAAGCCGGTGCGCTTGAAATCGATCATCCAGAACCGATCAAGTTGCGCGGGTTGAGCGGCGAGATCCGCGACCTCCAAATCGACATGGGCCAAGGCCGCACGATCAAGGCGACCGGACCGATCTCAATCGACAATTCGACGGGTCTTGCGTCGGGCACATTGAAACTGGAGATTAGCAAGGTCGACGCATGGCGTGATCTTGTCATCGCAGCGTATCCAGACACCCGTGACATCGCCAAGCTGGCAGCAAAAGGTTTGAAAGCTGCCTTCCTAGGCCAGAATTCCGGCCAGGTGACCTTGCAGATCACCAATGGCGTCGTCGTTCTCGGCTTCATCCCGCTCGGCAATATCCCGCCGATCTAACCGCAGACGGGATGGTTACATCTGCATCAGACGCCGAATTTCACGTATTAGGCTTGTCGTCCAGCGCGTGGCGCCCGAAATCAGGCGCATCGACATCCTGCCCCGCATCGACGATCGAGCGGCGCACGGTGCGGGTACGGCTGAAAAGTTCGAACAGTTTGTCGCCCTCGCCCCAGCGGATCGCTCTCTGCAGATAAGCGAGATCCTCCGAAAAACGAGCCAGCATTTCCAGGATAGCGTCCTTGTTATGCAGGCAGACGTCGCGCCACATGGTCGGATCGGACGCCGCCAGTCGCGTAAAGTCGCGGAAACCCGAGGCCGAATACTTGATCACTTCCGATTCCGTCACCGCTTCCAGATCGTCTGCCGTGCCGACGATATTATAGGCGATGATATGCGGAAGATGCGAAACGATCGCCAGCACCTTGTCATGATGCTGCGGGTCCATCTCGTCGACCCGCGAACCCAGCGCCTCCCAGAAACTCTTTAGCCGGGAAATTGCTTGCGGGTCAGTGCCTTCGAGCGGCGTGAAAATGCACCAGCGCCCCTTGAACAGCCCCTTGAAACCCGCATCCGGTCCTGACTTTTCCGTACCTGCCAGAGGGTGCCCAGGAATGAAATGCACATGCTCGGGCATATGCGGCGCCATCTGCGCGATAACCGAGGCCTTGGTCGAGCCGACATCGGTAATAATGGCACCCGGCTTCAGATGCGGTGCGATCTGCTGGGCAACACTTTCCGATGCACCGACCGGCACCGAGACGATCACCAGATCCGCACCGTCAGCAGCCTCTGCAGCCGACACCGTATAGCGGTCGCCAAGCTGCAGTTCCTCGGCGCGCTGCAAGGTCTGCGGCGAGCGGGTGGAAATCACGATGTCGCCGGCAAGGCCAAGCGCGCGAATGTCGCGAGCGATAGACGAGCCGATCAGACCGATGCCGATAAGCGCGACTTTTTCGAACATGACGGCAGACATTACGACCTGCCCATAAATTCGGTAAGGGCAGCAATGACGCCGAGATTGGCTTCGGGCGTTCCGATCGACAGGCGCAGCGCGTTGGCAAAACCATAGCCCTTGACCGCCCGCAAGATGTAGCCACGGCTGGTCAGGAATTCATCGGCCTCAGGCGCGCGCTTGCCGTCGACATCTGGGAAATGGATGAGCAGAAAGTTGGTGACCGAAGGCGTCACCTTCAGCCCGAGGCCTTCGAACGCCACGGTCAACCGCTCCAGCCATTCCAGATTGAACGCCACGGCCTGATCCGCAAAATCGCGATCGGTGATGGCGGCTGCGCCAGCGGCAATCGCCGGTGCGTTCATGTTGAATGGACCACGCACCCGGTGCAACGCATCGAGAATATCGGCAGGACCATACATCCAGCCGATCCGAAGCGCCGCCAGACCATGGATCTTCGAGAAGGTGCGGGTCATTACGACGTTGCGGTTTTCAGAGACAATCTCAAGGCCCGCCTCGTAATCGTTTCGCCGGACATATTCCGCATAGGCCGCATCGAGGACGAGCAACACATGCTTCGGCAGGCCGGCAACCAGCCGACGGATATCGGCGCCGGGCACATAGGTACCTGTGGGATTGCCGGGATTGGCGATGAACACCATCCGGGTCTTGTCGGTCACGGCAGCAAGGATCGCGTCTACATCGACATGGCAATCCTGCTCCTTGACGGTGACAGGCGTCGCACCGGCCGCCATGATCTGGATACGGTAAACCAGAAAACCGTGCTCGGTGATAACGGCCTCGTCGCCAGCGCCGAGATAGACGTGGCAGAGCAAGCCAAGCAATTCGTCCGAACCATTGCCGCAGATGATATTGGCAGCGTTGAGCCCATGGGCAGCGGCAATCGCTTCCCGCAGCTTCACCGCCTGGCCATCGGGATAGAGCTCGAGATTTGCGGCCGATGCCTTGAAGGCCTCAATCGCCTTCGGGCTCGGGCCGAGCGGCGTCTCGTTCGATGACAGCTTGAACACTTTCGCCACGCCAGGCGCATGTTCCTTGCCGGGCACATAGGCGGCGATATCAAGGATGCCGGGACGCGGAACGGGCTGGTTCATGGTGCTGCTCATCGAAGGAATGTCCTGATAAAGTCTCGGGCTGACAACTATCTTCCACCTAGCCCGGACGGTTCATTTTGTCGAGGGCGGCAACAGCCCCTGGCGGGTGGTCGGCACGCCCTGTGGGCTTAAAACCGGCGCAAACACACGGCGCGAGGCGCGCACGGCAACAGGCAGCCCCTGATAGAGCCGTTTCTGCGCTTCCACCACGATGACGCCGGCAAAGACCGGAGAGAGCATCCGCCCGAAGCGCTCGAAGGCGCCATGCATCTTCAGCACGGTCCTGATCTTTGATGGCGGGAAGAACAGCGCTTCGGTGCTCGCACCGGGTGTAAAATTGGTCTCGCGCAGCAGCGCCGTCAGCTGCCCACGCGAATAGGGCCGACCGGAGCCGAACGGCGTATGCTCCATTCGCGCCCAGACGCCGCGACGATTGGGAACAACCATCACCAGCCGCCCACCCGGGGCCAGCACGCGCCAGATTTCCTTGAGCGTCTCACGCGGATTTTCGGCAAATTCCAGCGAATGCACCATCAGCACACGGTCGACGCAGCTATCGGGCAGCGGCAATTCCTCGTCGAAAACAAGCGCCGTCGCCGAGCGCTCCCCCGGCGGCCAGTTCACGGCCCCCTGGCCGGCTGGCATAAAGGCGAAGGTCCGCTCGGTATCAGCCCTAAACCGGTCCAGATAGGGGATTGAATAGCCCAGCCCCACAAGCCGCTCTTCCGGCAGCCGCGCCCAAAGCGAAGACAGCGCCATGCTGATCGACTGCTCGGCAGCGTGGCCGAGCATGGTGTGATAAAACTGACGGAGATCGACTATATCCACATGCATGGCAAGATTGTTAACATCAGGCGGTTGGACATCAAGGGTCTTGGCGCTAGATTCTCCGAAAGCCATCCTGCAAGCGCTGGTGTTGCCGCGCTGTTTTCTTCGCAAATCCAGAGGTCCAGACCGATGAAGAGCCCGGATATCGAAATTTTTCAATGCCGCACCGACAATTACGGCGTGCTGGTTCATTGCCCTGAAACAGGCCTGACTGCATCGATCGATGCGCCCGAGGAAGGGCCGATTGTCGCCGCCGCCGAACGGCGCGGCTGGACGATCAGTCATATCTTCACCACCCATCACCACAATGACCATGTCGAGGCCAATCTGGCGCTGAAGCAGCGTTATGGCTGCGAGATCATCGGCCCGCGCAACGAGGCAGTCGCCATTCCAGGCCTTGATCGCTCCGTCAGCGACGGCGACGAATTTCTGTTCGGTCCGCATCGGGTGCAGGTGATCGAAACCCCCGGGCACACTGCCGGCCATGTCTGCTTCCACTTCCCGGATGCAAAGCTACTCTTTGCCGCGGACACGCTGTTTGCGCTCGGTTGCGGGCGGCTGTTCGAGCGCTCGGCCACAGACATGTGGCATTCACTGCAGAAATTGGCTGTGCTGGCCGACGAAACAGCCATCTATTTTGGCCACGAGTACACGCTGGCCAACGCCCGATTTGCCCTGACAATCGATCCGGACAATGAGCGGCTTCAGGCGAGAGCCCGCGACATCGAGGCAATGCGGGCCGAGGACCGCTTCACCATTCCCACCACGATGTATCTCGAAAAGGAAACCAACCCCTTCCTGCGGGTCGCTGATCCGAAGATCCGGCGCGGCCTGCTGATGGAAAGCAAAAGCAACGAAGAGGTCTTTGCCGAAATCCGCAAGCGCAAGGATAACTTCTAAATGCCATCAGCCGAAGAGATCATTGCCGCCCTCGCCATGCAGCCGCATCCCGAAGGCGGCTGGTATACGGAAACCTTCCGCGATGCCAAAGGCGGTCCGCGCGGCCATTCCACCGCCATTTATTATCTGCTTGAAGCAGGCCAGCGCTCGCATTGGCACCGGGTCAAGGATGCGGCTGAGATCTGGCATTACTATGCCGGCGCACCGCTGGCGCTGTACCGCTCCGACGATGGCAAGACTGTCGAGACGCTTGTTCTCGGTACGGATCTGGGGCGCGGAGAGCGACCCCAGGCCGTGATACCGGCGCTGGCCTGGCAGGCGGCGGAAAGCCTTGGCGACTATACCCTGGTAGGCTGCACCGTTTCACCCGGCTTTGTCTTCGACAGTTTCGAAATGGCCCCGCCCGGCTGGGAACCCGGCACCGATCCGGCCTAATACGAAGAGTCATTGAAAATGACTCTTCGTATTCCATTTTCGAATATCTCAAGCCTTTGATACATTTGAGATATTCGAAATTCTTCAAAGGCGAGGATGCGTCAGCATCTTCGAGCCTTGGTATAAGAAAGTTCATCATTTCAGGCCTCTGTCAGCATGACCGTCTCTGTTGCACCGCAAAATCCCCTTTGGAGTGCATCACATGACCATCGAGCTGTCTTCCCCCTCTCATCCGCCGCAACCTGCCCGTTACAACAGCGGCATGATCTGGCTGCATTGGGCAACGGCCCTGCTGGTTATGCTACTGTTTCTCAGCGCAGAGATCTGGGATTTCACGGAAAAGGGTAGCGCCTTGCGCAACGGCCTGAAGGCTTTGCACTACGGGGCCGGCATCACACTTCTTTGCGTGTTCGTTGCACGCCTTGCCTGGCGGCTAGCCAGTCTCGCATCCATCCCGCCCGAAGAACAGGGCTTGATGCGCCTCGCTGCCAAAGCTGCCCATGGTTTGCTTTATCTCGGACTCGCCGCCCAGATCTGCCTCGGCTTTCTCTGGCGCTGGTCGCAGGGCAAACCGGTCGATTTCTTCGGCCTGTTTGCCATTGCCGATCCGATCGGCGTTTCCCCGGACTACCGCCATCTGCTGGGCGAGATGCATTCCTTCATCGCCTGGACGATTATCGGCCTTGCTGCCGTCCATGCTCTCGCCGCGATCTATCATCACACCGTGCTGAAGGATGGCGTGTTGATGAAGATGATGCCCGGTCGGTAATTTTGTCAGACTGCATCCGCAACGGCGGCCTTGCGGCGGAGCATGCCGCTCGCCGCCAAAGTCGCTCCGCCGGTGATCAGCAGGCAGGCGGCCAGAAGTCGCGGACTTGGCTCACCGAAACCGAAGGCAAGCAGGATCAAGGTCGACAAAAGCGGCGCTGCATAGCTGGCGGCCCCGAGAATCTGGATATCGCCGTTCTTGACCCCATAATCCCAGGCATAGAACGCCGCGCCGACAGGCATAAGCCCAAGACCCAGAACCGCAATCCACTGGCTGGCGCTCTCAGGCCAGACGGTGGTCTCAAGCCCGAGATGACATAGCAGCGACAGAACAGCCGTCGCCGCGCAAAAACCCGTTACCACATCGGTCGAAACCGCATCGAACCGGCGGGTCGCCAGCGAATAGCTTGACCAGGTCAAGGCGCAGAGCAGCGCCGCGCCATAACCGAGCGCATAGGCCGGATCGAAGGACAGTCCGTTCTTGCCGATGATCAGCACCGTGCCGGCAAGACCAGCAACCGCTCCCAGCATGTGATACCAGCGCAGCCGCTCACCCGGCAGCAAGGCAGATCCGAAAACGATCAGCAATGGCCAGAGATAGGCAATCAAGCCGGCTTCGACGGCGGGTGCATTGCGCAGCGCCGTAAAATACAGGAAATGATAGCCGAACAGCCCTGCAATACCGATCAACCAGACCTTGGCCGGTTGCTTCAGCAGGGCAAGACGCTGCGGTCGCAGGATGAAGACGGCAATGCCGGGAAGGCTGCCAATGGCAAAGCAGATTGCCGAAAGCTGAAACGGCGGCATCGTGCCGGACGCCGCGGTAAACAGCGCCAGAAACGACCACATCAGAATGGCCGAAAAACCGATCAGCGTTGCACGAACCTTCATTACCCCTCGCCCCCTACAGCATCGTCCTTCGGCACCCCCCACGATGCTGCAACACTTTAAATAGGCTGCATAATTTTCTCAAATTGATTTCGATTTGAGATTTGCAGCAACAATTCAATCGTCAGGCACCAAACTTGGTTGCGGTGATCGACAGCGTACCTACCCGCGTCGGTACCCGCGCATAGACGGGCGCATAGAGGGTCATGGTGCCGGTCTTGGCAAACCAGATTTCCATGTCATTGGCGCTGCGCAAATATTCGATATCGCTGCGGCCCTTGTTGAAGCCGGATTTCGGCACGTAGCGGACAGAGCAGACGATTGCCTCACCCGAGACATTGCCAGCAGTAAACTTGCTTTTGCCCTTGGGCGACATCACCAGGTCGAGCCGGCTCTCGCCATCGAAAATCGGCAGGGTCTTGGAGCAAATCTTGCCGTCATCAGGCAGCGTCAAGCCGCCGACAGGATCAAGAACCGCGCGCAGGTCCGAAGGGCTGACGGGAATCCAGCGGTCTTTATTGCGGCTCGGCTCGGGGGTGATCGTCGTCGCCACGACATTGCCGCCGGAGTAGCGCACGTCATAGACGCGAGTGCGCTTGCCGCGCGTGTAGACGAGATTGTAACTGCTGGGCTGCAAATGCTTGTCGCCAGCCACCTGGCCGGTCACGGTGGTCTTGGCGTTTAGGCTGGTAAACACATCGGCAATCCCCGCCGACGTGATCGTGCCGTCGATCTTGTAGCCAGAGCCGTTGAGTTCGGTCACGAAGTTCGCCCGTGCCACGGAGAGCCCAAGGAGGCTGACGCGATATTCCACCTTATACGTTTCCCCGGCCAGCGCCGGCTGGAGGCCGAAGGTCGACATCGCGGCAATGAAAACCGGGGCGGCGAGCGAGAAGGACAGTTTGGGAATGAGATTGAAACGCATTGCGGCACCTTGGCTGGGAGATCTCGGGCTGCGAGGTCTGGATCACTTCATTTATGGTGTTCATTGTGGCAAGACCAGAGCCGGAGCATCGATAAATCCGCCCTTTTGCTAAGGTTTGGCTTGACGGGGCGGCTCCAGCTGACTATAGAACCGCAACTTTCCAATCAGACCGCGTTGGATTGCGCCCTGGGTGTTTGCCCGGATTGCTCTCCGATTGCCAAGAAGAATAGGTGCATCATGTCCCGCAGTTGCGAATTGACCGGCAAGGGCGTCCAGTCGGGTAATAATGTAAGCCACGCCAACAACAAGACCCGCCGCAAGTTCCTTCCGAACCTGTGCGACGTCACGCTGATTTCCGATGCCCTCGGCCAGCGCTACCGTCTGCGCGTGTCTGCCGCTGCTCTGCGTTCCGTCGAGCATCGCGGTGGCCTGGACGCTTTCCTGCTGAAGGCAAGCGAAACTGAACTGAGCATGCGCGCTCGTCTGCTGCGCCGCCAGATCGTCAAGAAGACCGCTACCGCCTGATTTAAAGGCTAAAGCGCTGACTTTAGGGAGGGCTTGAGCGGATTCCGCTCAAGCCTTTTCCTTTGCGTGATCGACGCGCCGGGAGTTTTCTCGGCGCTTTCAATTTCATTTGCGTTATGGTCGGTTGTCTTACAATCGTGCCGTAGCTGGTGGCATCTCCCAGGATAAAAAAATGCGTCTTACACGACACATCCTCATCTACAGCCTGCTCATGACCTTGGTCGTGGTCGCTTCCAATATTCTCGTGCAGTTTCCGCTGTCGGGAGAATTGGCTGGCGTGCAATTGGGCGATCTCCTGACCTATGGCGCCTTCACCTATCCAGTCGCCTTCCTGGTCACCGATCTCACCAACCGGCAGTTTGGCCCCTCGACGGCGCGCAAAGTGGTCTTCGTCGGCTTCCTGGTCGGCGTCGCCCTGTCATTTGCCACCAGCCAGCCGCGCATTGCCATCGCCTCCGGTAGCGCCTATCTGGTCGGTCAGTTGCTCGACATCAGCGTCTTCAACCGGCTGCGCCGGCAGAGCTGGTGGAAGGCGCCGCTGGTCGGCTCGCTGGTCGGCTCGGTGCTGGATACGGTGATCTTCTTTTCGGTCTCCTTCGCGCCCTTCTTCGTCTTCATTGGCGCAAACGATCCATTCGCCATCGGTGCGGCACCTCTGCTTGGCGCCTTTTCGCCGGAAATTCCCCGCTGGATCTCCTGGGCAATCGGCGATTTCAGCGTGAAGATGACTGTCGGTCTGGTGATGCTTCTGCCGTATGGCGCGCTGATGTCTTCGCTGAAGCCCTATCAAGCGACGAACGCCTGATAAGGCTCTGATCAAGGCAGCAGCCTAAATTCCAGCATCAGCGTCCGCTGCAGCAGGAAATGGTTGTCATCGGAGACCAGGATCACGCGCAGATCGCCGTCTCCCATGTCGATGACATCAAGCCCCTCCATATTGTCGATCTGGCTGGCCTGACTGGCCTCCAGCAGCACCTCACCATCGACGAGGGCGCCAGGCTTGATGGTCTCACCCTTGACCCTGACGATGCGCATGCCGAAGCCGCTTGGAAACTTAAACCGACGCTCCAGCAGCAACAGGTCACCATCCGGCAGCCATGCACCGTCGGTCACATCGAAATCGTCCTTACGGACCACTTTGAAGCCGCCCATCTGTGGGCCGTCGACGACGCCGGCATAAAGATTGCCGTCCTCATCAAGGCTTTCTTCGGTCACCGTCACGAGGCCGCCATCAAGAGGTCCGTCGGCCGGTGACGCCGTCAGCATTTCTAGACTGCGATTGCTACCGAGAACTTTCTTGGAAAATGGCAGCGGCAGGCTGCGTTCAGGCTTGGCCGTTTCAAATCCGTCAAGCGGATACTGATCGATCCGATGCCGCTCCTCGAAACCGACATAAATCTTGTCATCGCGGATCGCCAGACTCTCCGCGTCCATCATCCGCTTCGGGGTACGGCTATTGCCTTGCCGGTCCAGCATCGGAGAGAGCGAGACCTCCGCAAGCCCCGAAAGCCTCCCCTTATCGTCCCTGAGGATCGATCCCGAGATCCAATCGCCGGTGTCGAGGACTCCGATAAAATGCTTGCCATCAGGGCGAAAGCGGATCGAAGACCAGGCGCCGAACAGGCTGTTGGAGGAGGACAGGTCGAGGCCGCCGAGAAATTCCAGCTTTCCGAAAATTCTTTGGTCGGGATCGGAGGTGAACTGCTCAATCCGGCGGCTGACCACCGACGCAGGCTCAGAGACGGCGACGCCAGCCATCAGCACCAGAGCCGGCAGACACAAGCCCGAGGCGCGGAGCGCCCATCCAACGGATTTGAATCTTGTCGTCAACGGCAAGCCGACGCGCGCTCAGCCGGCGCGGCGGAAGGAACCGCCACGCGCAGCCTTGGCTGGCTTGTCCTCGAACAGACCCGCCAATTGTTCGGTCATGGCGCCTGCCAACTCGTCGGCATCGACGATGGTCACAGCCCGGCGGTAGTAGCGGGTAACGTCGTGGCCGATGCCGATCGCCAGCAGTTCGACCGGCGAGCGGGTCTCGATCTGCTCGATCACCGCCCGCAGATGCCGCTCCAGATAATTGCCAGGATTGACCGACAGCGTGGAATCGTCCACCGGCGCCCCATCGGAAATCATCATCATGATCTTGCGCTGCTCGCGCCGGGCCAGCAGCCGATTATGCGCCCAGATCAGTGCTTCGCCGTCGATATTTTCCTTCAGAAGACCTTCACGCATCATCAGGCCGAGATTGCGCCGCGCGCGACGCCAGGGGGCATCCGCCGATTTGTAGACGATGTGGCGCAGATCGTTGAGACGGCCGGGTGTCGGCGGCTTGCCACCGGCCAGCCATTGCTCACGGCTCTGTCCGCCCTTCCAGGCCTTGGTGGTAAAGCCAAGGATCTCGACCTTGACGCCGCAGCGTTCCAGCGTGCGGGCCAGAATGTCGGCGCAGGTAGCCGCAACCGTGATCGGGCGGCCGCGCATCGAGCCGGAATTGTCGATGACCAGCGTCACCACCGTATCGCGGAACTGGGTATCTTTTTCGCGCTTAAAGGATAGCGGCTGCATCGGATCGATGATCAGTCGGGTCAGGCGTGCCGGATCGAGATAGCCTTCTTCCAGGTCGAAATCCCAGGACCGGTTCTGCTGCGCCATCAAACGGCGCTGCAAACGGTTAGCCAAGCGCCCAACAGCACCCTGCAAATGCGAGAGCTGCTTATCAAGGAAGGCGCGCAGCCGGTCCAGTTCGGCCTCGTCGCATAGGTCTTCGGCCGAAATTTCCTCGTCGAAGGCCTCAGTGAAGACCTTGTAATCGACCTTCTCGTTGAAATCGTCGAAAGGACTGGCCGGCCGGCGCATTTCGCCGGGCGTTTCGCTGTCCTCGTCGCCTTCTTCCGCCATGTCGTCGTCGGAAATTTCGGCGCCGTCCATTTCGCCGTCGTCCATCTGCTCTTCGGCAGATTCGCTTTCATCGGCAGGCGCGCTTTCGGAGCCGGCTTCCTCCTCGGAATTCTCCTGCTCTTCCTCGCCGCTGCGCTGCTGGTCCTCTTCCGAGGTTTCTTCCTCTTCGCTCTGGTCCGGATCCTCGCCGAAGTCCTCAGCCATTTCCATCGACGACAGCATGTGACGCACGACGCGGGCAAAGGCCTGCTGGTCCTCGATCACATGGGCCAGATTGGAAAAATCGCCGCTTGCCTTTTCCTCGATGAAGGACCGCCACAGGTCCAGCACCTTGCCGGCGCTTTCCGGCGGCTTTTGCCCGGTCAAAGTCTCGCGCACCAGCATCGCCACGGCCTCGGCCAGCGGTGCATCCTCGCGGCGCTCGATGCCGGAGAAATTCGCCTTGGCGTATTTTTCCGAGGTCATCGACGTCAGATTGGCGGCAACACCGGTCATACGCAGCGCGCCGAGCGATTCCACTCGAGCCTGTTCGACGGCATCGAAGACCGAGCGAGCGTCCTGCCCATCCGGCGCCATCGCGGCATGGACTTTCTGGTCATGGCACGCGAGCCTCAGCGCCATGGAATCGCCCAGACCACGGGTGACAGCCAGTTCATGGGCGGTCGGCCGCTTGGAGATTTCCGGCAGGCGAATGCGCTCGCCGGCAATGCCCGGCCGGTCATTGGCAAAGGCCACCTCGACATTGGCATCGCCCGCAATCGAGCGGACGCAGCCGGTGATCGCCCGGCGCAACGGTTCGGTATCCACCGCCGTGCCGGATTTCGCCTGTGAATTGTCGCCGCGACCTGCCATGTTCCTTACGTCTCTTTTCAGGCGCCAAGTACGATATTGGCGGCGCTTTCCTTGAGTTCTATGCCGAAGGCGCGCTGATACTGTTCAGCCACCAGGGTCCGCTCCAGCTCATCGCACTTGTTGAGGAAGGTGACGCGGAAGGCAAAACCGACATCGCCAAAGATCTCGGCATTTTCAGCCCAGGTGATGACGGTACGCGGGCTCATCACCGTCGACAGATCGCCGTTGATGAAGGCAGACCGGGTCAGGTCGGCCAGCCGCACCATCTTGGCGACGTTGTCACGACCGCCTTCGGTCGCGGCAAAGCCCTTGACCTTGGCCAGAACGATGTCGACTTCCTTCTGGTGCGGCAGATAGTTCAGCGTCGTCACGATCGACCAGCGGTCCATCTGTGCCTGGTTGATCTGCTGGGTGCCGTGATAGAGGCCGGTCGTGTCACCGAGACCCACCGTGTTTGCGGTCGCAAACAGCCGGAAAGCGGGATGCGGGCGGATGACGCGGCTCTGGTCGAGCAGGGTCAGACGACCGGAGCTTTCCAGCACGCGCTGGATGACGAACATCACGTCCGGACGGCCGGCGTCGTATTCGTCAAACACCAGCGCGACATTGTGCTGATAGGCCCAGGGCAGGATGCCGTCCTTGAATTCGGTGATCTGCTTGCCGTCCTTCAGAACGATAGCGTCCTTGCCGACGAGGTCGATACGGCTGACATGACTGTCGAGGTTGACGCGCACGCAGGGCCAGTTCAGCCGGGCAGCGACCTGCTCGATATGGGTGGACTTACCCGTGCCGTGAAAACCGGACACCATAACGCGGCGGTTATGGGCAAAGCCGGCCAGAATGGCGAGCGTGGTTTCCCGGTCGAACAGATAGTCGGGGTCGAGATCCGGAACATAGGCATCGCCCTTGGAATAAGCCGGCACACGAATGTCGCTATCGATGCCGAACACCTCCCGGACGGAAACGGTCGTGTCGGGCAGGTTGGCGATATCTAGATCAATCTTGCTCATCATCTCTCCAAGCCGGGCGGCATCACCCGGCGCATACAATCAGGGTCGCACTCACTCTGCCCGTCCGGCAGTCATTATTCTGCGCATGTCTTTACCGCAAACCGCTAGGCACTTTTGCGCGACATGCTCTTGCAGCTTTGCGTAGGCAATCGGCCTGAGCAGACAGACCATGTCAACTCACGAAACCCGATTGCTTTAACAATTGATAGGCCTGAATGACAGCCCGAAAACGTTCTTCAGAGCCCCTGTCTCCGCCATTTGCATCCGGATGATGTTTTTTGACAAGCTCTTTGTAGCGGGTCTTGATGTCTTGCGGCGTTGCCGCCCCGGTCAAGCCCAGAGCATCGAAGGCTTTCGCCTCCAATGTCTTCAGCTTGCGCGCCTGCGGCTCAATCCGCGACCCATTGCCGCGCCCTTGGCTGACAAAGCCGAACGGATCCTTCATCCGCGCCTGCGATGCGGCAGAACCGGAACGCATAGTGGACTGGATCGGTGCGCCCTTGGCAGCCTTGTTGACGCCGACCGTCCAGGTTGGGCGATGGCCTGTGATCGCCTCCTTCTGGTAGCGGGCGATTTCGCTGTCGGAGAGACCGGAGAAGTAGTTGTAGCCCTTGTTGTATTCCTTCACATGCTCAAAGCAGAACAGGAAGAACTGGCCCTCGGCATTGCGGCCCACAGGGGCGCGATGCGCGCCGGGGCGCTCGCAGCCGTCCCATTGGCAGGTTGTGACAGGCGGCTCCGGCTCGGCGCTTTTCTTGCGGCGCGTGCGGATCTTGTCGAAATATTTTGAATCGAGTTTCATTGGCAAATTATGGGGCTTTCCCCCGCTCACAACAAGAATTGACAAATCACATTGTTATTGCCCTTTTGGAGGCTTTTCCGAAAACCACCCCAACCTAGCCAAAACGAGCCCGCCAAAACGGGCGCCACCAGAATGGGAACCAAGCCCGATGTCGCTTCGTGAAACGATCGAGCAGAAACTGACCGAGCATTTCCAGCCGGAGCGGCTTGCCGTCATCGACGAAAGCCATCACCATGCAGGACACCAGCCGGATATATCAGGCACCGGCGAAACCCATATGCGGGTGCGCATTGTCTCTGCAAGCTTTGTCGGCGTGACCAGGCTTGCCCGGCACCGGGCCGTCACCGACCTGCTGAAGCCAGAGCTCGACGCTGGCCTGCATGCGCTGGCGATCGAGCCCTCGGCGCCTGGCGAAGCGGTACGTTGGTAATCAGCGCTCCAGCTTTTCGCTGAGGAAGGACAGAACTTCGGAAGACGGAACATCGTCAGCCACGAAGGACTGGCCAACGCCATGGGTGAGGATGAAGGTCAGCTGGCCGCCCTTCACCTTCTTGTCCTGGGCGATGGCCTTCATCAGCTCTTCAGCCGGCGGCATATCGCCCTTGATGTCGCTGATACGGGTCGGCAGACCAACCTCTTTCAGGTGGCGCTCGACGCGCTTGGCATCGTCGGGGCTTGCCAGGTTGAGGCGCGCGGAAAACTCATGCGCCAGCACCATGCCGATGGACACGCCCTCGCCATGCACAAGCCGGCTGCTGTCGTAATGCGTCGCCGCCTCCAGTGCATGGCCGAAGGTGTGGCCGAGATTGAGCAGCGCCCGACGGCCGTTCTCCCGCTCGTCCGCCACGACCACATCGGCCTTGGCCTGGCAGGACAGCGCGATTGCCTCCGTCCGGGCCGGCCCGCCCGAAAAGACCTCGCGCCAATTGCGCTCCAGCCAGTCGAAGAATTCAGGCTTGTCGATCAGGCCATATTTGGCAACCTCGGCGTAGCCAGCGCGAAATTCGCGTTCGCTCAGCGTATTCAGCACCGCCGTATCGGCAAGCACCAGATCCGGCTGATTGAAGACGCCGACGAGGTTCTTGCCCTGCCGCGCATTAATACCGGTCTTGCCGCCAACCGAGCTGTCGACCTGCGACAGCAACGATGTCGGGATCTGCACGAAACGCACGCCGCGCCGCACGATGCCGGCGGCAAAGCCGGTCAGATCGCCGATCACCCCACCGCCCAGCGCAATCACGACGTCATTGCGCTCGATCCGGGCTTCCAGCAGCACGTCGCAGACCTTGGTCAGATGGTCGAAGCTCTTGGTCTTTTCGCCCGCTGGCAACGTCAGGGACACCGTATCGAAACCATCGGCCTCCAGACTGTCCATCAGCGGGCCGTGATAGAGTGCCCCGACATTCTCGTCGGTGATAATAGCCGCCTTGCGGCCCTTGATGCGGGTGGAGATCTCACCGCCAGCGCGGCCGATCAATCCGTCCCCAATCAGGATATCATAGGCGCGCTCGCCCAAGGGAACATGCACGAGGTGCTCGGAGGTCTGCTGGCTGCTCATCGATTGGTCCTGCCTTTGCTCAGATAGGCGATCACCGCGTGCATCACGTCGTCTGCGATGACCTCCTTGCGCACATCGCGCGAGGAAATGGTGATATCGGCCCGCTGGTAGATCGGATAGCGATCCTGCATCAGCTTTTCCAGCGTCTGTTTGGGATTTTCGGTCTTCAGCAGCGGACGGTTGTCTCGCTTGTTGACCCGCTCCCAGAGCACCTCGAGATCGGCTTTCAACCAGACGGAAACACCACCGCGCTCGATCTGCCTTCTGGTTCTGTCGTTGATGAAGGCGCCGCCGCCGGTCGATACCACCTTCGACCCCGAGCGCAGCAGCCGCCGGACGACCCTCGTCTCGAGCGCCCGAAATTCCGGTTCGCCATAAGCGGCAAACAGTTCTCCGATCGTCATGCGCGAGACGCGCTCGATCTCGGTATCGGTATCGACGAAGGGCATTCCGAGTTGCTGGGCGACGAGACGGCCAATGGCGGATTTTCCAGCCCCCATCAATCCGACGAAAACCAGATTTCGACGCCCGAGCGCCGAGCGTGCCTGCTCGGCAAGAGGAGAAACAGCATGGGGCATCGGTTAAGTCATCAGCCTTTTCGCAACAGTTGATCACCCTATTGACAAATGCCGCGGCCACGTCAAGCACTCGCCGCATTCCGCCTCCAGATTCACGAGATCGAATATCCCCGGATATCCGGCTAACAACCCGCGCCGCAGCCTTTGCCGCTTTGGCCACCGCAGGGCAGCATCGAAACCTGTTGCATCCCAACTTGAAACAGGGTCAGCTTGGGCCGATATACCGTGATCGAAGGCACTTGCTTTTGCCCGGCAGGAGACCGAACCATGCCCAGCCTGTTCCGCTTTCTCTTTATCCTCGCGAGTATCGCGGCGATGATCTATGCGGCCATGTGGGCACTGGTGATTTTCGTAGAGCCCAGCCAGCGCGAAATCTCCGCCACCGTGGCCACCATGCAGAACAAAGTGCCCCAACCGTAAAACCGGGCATGAGAGTTTGTCAGGCACAAGTGGAAACCGGTTTTCCCGAAAAGACAAACGAAAACAAAAGAACCTAGAGTCTGTTCGGTTCATCTGAACCTGACAGACCCTAGCAACAGACGAAAGATCGATAGCCATGGTTGATCTCGGCCGCGCCCGCATCGAGGCCTTCCTGGAAATGATGAGCGCAGAGCGTGGGGCGGCCGGTAATACGCTTGTGTCCTATGAGCGCGATCTTGACGATCTCTACACCTTTCTGACGGAGCGCAAGGTTTCGGTCATGAGCGTCAGCAGTGAGGATCTCTCCGCCTATCTGACCAATCTGGGCCAGCGCGGCTTTGAGCCCTCTTCTCAGGCGCGCCGACTGTCGGCGCTCAGGCAATTCTACAAATTCCTCTATGCAGAGGGGCTGCGCGAAGACGATCCGACCGCAATCCTCGACACCCCGAAAAAGGGCCGCCCCCTGCCCAAGACCCTGTCGATTGCCGATGTCGACAAGATGCTGGCGCTGGCGCAAGCAGAAGCTGCTCTTGAGGGTGCCGAGCGGCTGCAACGACTGCGGCGCCTGGCGCTGCTGGAACTGCTTTATGCCACCGGCATGCGCGTCAGCGAGCTCGTTTCCCTGCCCGCCAACGTTCTGGCACAGGAAGGGCGCTTCCTGGTCATCCGCGGCAAGGGCAACAAGGAGCGGCTGGTGCCGCTGTCACGCTCTGCGATATCGGCCATGCGCGCCTATGCCGAAGCAAAGGAGAGGGCGCAGGAACTGGCCGCAGCCGACAAGCAAAAGACGAAAGCGGCTGCCATCGGCTTTCTGTTTCCGGCGGCCAGCCGCGAGGGCCACCTGCCGCGCCAGGTTTTTGCCCGGGAATTGAAGGATCTGGCCATCAGGGCAGGTCTGGACGGCGATGCGGTCTCGCCGCACGTGCTCCGGCACGCCTTTGCCAGTCATTTGCTGGAAAATGGCGCAGATCTACGTGTTGTGCAGGAATTACTTGGACATAGCGACATTTCGACGACGCAAATCTACACCCATGTGCTCGAAGAAAGGCTGCAGATTCTGGTCGAAACGCATCACCCTCTTGCAAAACATAGGAAAAACCACGATTAGAAGCGCGGCCAAGCGATGTGCTAAGCCCGCCGGGTTGATAAGCACATCGCCAAAACGACAGGGATGCGATCAGCATTGTGACGGAGCGGCCAGCTCGCCCCAGTGCCGGAGATAAACGGCAGGATCGGGCAGGCAGCCAAGACAGGACGGTGACCGCGCAAGGCTTTGCGCTTGGCCCCGTGAGCAGGACAGAGTAACGGATCGGAACGGACCTGATGATCAACTATCTCGATTTCGAAAAGCCTATTTCCGACCTCGAAGGCAAGATTCACGAGTTGAAGAAGCTGAAGAGCGAGGACGAAAGCATCGACACCTCGGAAGAGATCTCGCGTCTGGAAGTTCGCGTTCGCGAGGCCATGGAAGAGATTTATTCCAAGCTCAACGCCTGGCAGAAGACCCAGGTGGCGCGCCATCCCCAGCGTCCGCATTTCGTCGATTACGCCTCGCGCCTGTTCACCGATTTCACGCCGCTGGCTGGCGACCGCAAATTTGCAGAAGACGCCGCCATCCAGGCAGGCCTCGCCCGTTTCCGCGGCCAGCCGGTGGCGATCATCGGCCAGGAAAAGGGCAGCGACACCAAATCGCGCCTCAAGCATAATTTTGGCAGCCCGCGTCCGGAAGGCTATCGCAAGGCCATTCGCGTCATGGAAATGGCCGATCGGTTCGGCCTGCCGGTCATTTCGCTGGTCGATACCGCCGGTGCCTATCCGGGCGTCGGCGCCGAAGAACGTGGCCAGGCGGAAGCCATCGCCCGCTCCACGGAAATGTGCCTCAATCTGAAGTCGCCGCTTATCTCAGTTGTTATCGGTGAAGGCGGCTCCGGCGGCGCTATTGCCATTGCGACCGGCAACCGCGTCTTCATGCTTGAACATGCGATCTATTCGGTGATCTCGCCGGAAGGTGCTGCGTCCATCCTCTGGCGCGACAGCACACGCGCCAAGGAAGCCGCCACCAACATGAAGATCACTGCCGAAGACCTGAAGGGTTTCGGTATCATCGACGATATCATCCCAGAACCGGTCGGCGGCGCCCATCGCAATCCCGAAACGGTCATCGACCGCGCTGGCGAGACCATTGCGGCGGCGTTGAAGGACATGTCCGGCCTTAGCGGGTTGGAACTGCGCAATCAGCGCCGGCAGAAATTCCTCGATATCGGCCGCAATCTCTAAGACAAATGGATTTAAGATGCCTGGCCACGGATTGATCCGTGCCAGGCACTCGCCCCAGAAAAGATCCAATCTGATCTTATGGCCGGATTGATATCGGCGTAGCTACCGTACCATTTACCATTCGTTGACATTTTGGTAACCATATTCAGGCAAGGATCGAGGCTGGATCGGCAGGCTTGGACTTGATATGGTCCTGTCGGAATGCGACCGACATTCTGCAATCCAGGGGTTGAGGATGCGCTCGCATATATCACCCCTATCCCCGTGCCGACGCCCCGCTATCAGACCCGGTTGAACTCGACAATGCGCATTCGAAATGCTTCCCTGCTGATCGTCACCGCCCTGGTCCTGGCCGGGTGCAACGACACATTGGACAGTGTCGGCGATAAAAAGCTGCCGAACAATGTGTCCAACAAGGTCGAGCAACCCTTGCCGCCCGAAATCCTTGCCTCGATGAAGGCGAAGGGCATGGAGCGCAATTCACCAATAGCCATTCGCATCTTCAAGGAAGAAGGCGTTTTGGAAATCTGGAAGGCGAAGACGGACGGCCGTTACGACAAAATCGCCGAATATCAGATCTGCGCCTGGTCCGGAAAGCTGGGTCCAAAGGAGAAGGAAGGCGACCGGCAGGCCCCCGAGGGTTTCTATGCCCTGACGCCGGCCAATCTCAACCCTTCTTCCAAATATTACCTGGCGATCAACACTGGCTTTCCAAACAAATACGATGCGGTCAACAACCGCTCCGGTACAAACCTGATGATCCACGGCGCCTGCTCATCGTCAGGTTGCTACTCGATGACCGATGCCCAGATTTTGGAAATCTACGCCTTCGCGCGCGACGCCTTCCGCGGCGGCCAGCAGACCGTACAATTGCAGGCCTTCCCCTTCCGCATGACCGCCGACAACATGGCACGTCATCGCTACAGCCCGCATATGCCTTTCTGGCAAATGCTCAAGGCCGGTTACGACCAGTTCGAAATCACCAAACAACCGCCGCAGGTAGGCGTCTGCGACAAGAAATATGTCTTCAATCAGCAGGTCGAGGGCGGCAAGGGCCTGAACCCGGCCGGCGCCTGTCCGCCGATGAGCACGCCGCCGCAGCTGGCAGCCACGCTTGCCTCCTATAACGCGGCATATAACCGCGACTATGCCAAGGCCATGAAAAAATACGAGGACAAGGTCTGGTACGATCCGACCGAGGCCGAACGCAAGGCACTGGTGGCCAATCTGAAGAAGGGCCATGACCTCGCTTTTGCCCCGACTGGTTCGGCGCTGAAGGCCGGCAAACTGCTAAAACTGTCCGAAGTGACCGATCCCACCAACCCGGTCCCCAAAGCTAAAAACATGTCGGAGCCGGTCTCCAGCGCCGAACCGCTGTTCGCATCGCTGGGCAGCACCGCAAAGACCGGGCGCAACGGCGAGCCAGGTCAGGCTCAGGCCCTAGACCAAGCATCTGGTCAAGGCTCAAATGCAGCAACGGCACCCAATGCCATCGATCCGACCCAGACCGCCACTGTTGCCCTGCCGGCAACCGGTCCTGTACCGATTGCCAATCCTTTTGCTCCGCCACCACAGGCGAGCATGATGGCCATGGATACACCGTCCGAGCCGGCGGCAAAGCCCTTCTGGAAATTCTGGGCCGCCCGGTGAAGGCCGAGCCGCTGGAAAGTCCGGATCAGAGCCTGGATCTACGCGGACTGAAATGCCCACTGCCGGTGCTAAAGACCCAGAAGCGATTGAGCAACATGCCCCCAGGTAGCCGGCTTATCGTTGAGACGACCGATCCGTTGGCGGCCATCGATATCCCGCATTTCTGCCATGAGAACAGGTACACGCTGATCGCGAGCCAGAAGACGGCGACAGGCCACCGCTTCGTCATTGCCAAGCCTGGCGACGTTCTGGAAGCCTAGAGCATCGCCCCGAAGATCGGAGTCAGCGCGATGCTCTGGCTTTTTGTTTTGGCATCGGATTTATCCGAAAACCGGTACCCAGTTTTCGGTCCGATCCTGTCGTTTCCTCGATTCAGAAGGACAGGCCGGGCACGCTCAGCGGATTGTTTTCCAGTGCCTGACGGTCAGGCCGGTCGATAGCGACCTTGCCGGTGAAGGCGTCGAAGAGGTCGCGCACATAGGCTTCATCCAACCCGTCAGTGATCATAACCAGCCTGCTGCGGCGGTCGGACGGATCGGGCCAGGCTGCCAGCCGATGCGGCGGATGAAAGATCGACTGGACACCATGGATAACGACAGGGCGCTCGGGATCGTCCTTCAGCCCAACGATTGCCTTCATCCGCAGCATTTTTTCGCCATGCGCCGAGCGCAACAAATCGATGAACATATGCAGCGCCGCCGGATCGACCGGTTCATCATGCAGGATCGAAAAGGACCGGATGCTCGCGCCATGCCGGGTCACATCATCGTGGTGATGATGGCTATGAGCGTGATCATGGTGGTGATGGCCATCATGGTCGTGGTCGTGGTCGTGCTCCTGGCCATGGTGATCATCATGGTGATGCGCATCGGCATGCGCTTCTTCCTGCAGCCAGCGCGCCACATCAGGCAGTTTGGTCGCGGGGTCGTAGAGCCCGTTGTTCAGAATCACGGCCTCGCCGGCATCAGCCGCTTCGGCGTCGACGATGGGCGCGCGTGGATTGAGGGCAGTGATCCGGCCCTTCAGCGCAGTGATCGCGGTTGGATCGGAAAGGCTGGCTTTGGTCAGCACTAGCCGGTCGGCCACGGCAACCTGCCGCACGGCCTCGCTATAGCTGTCGAGGGTCGCATTGCCGTTGACCGCGTCGACCACGGTCACCAGACCCTCCAGCTGGAAGGACTGCGACAGAACAGGGTGGCCAAGCACGGATTGCATGACAGGCGCCGGATCGGCAAGACCGGTGGTCTCGATCACCACGCGTGATAGGGCCTTGATCCGGCCGGTCTGCAAGGCGTCTACCAGTTCGGCCAGCGTATCGACGAGTTCGCCACGCACCGTGCAGCACAGGCAGCCGTCGGACAGCTGGACGATCGAATCGCCCGATGCTTCCACCAGGAGATGATCGATGCCGACTTCACCGAATTCGTTGATGATGACGGCGGCATCACGCATCGCCGGATCTTTCAGCAACCGGTTGAGCAGCGTCGATTTTCCTGCACCGAGAAAACCGGTCAGGATCGATACGGGAATACGGTCGGCAAGAGCGGCCATGGCAGAGCCTCGATTATAATTGCGGGCGCGGCACAGGGCGCGGAACGTCACCCTTCTGCTGCTTGGCGGTTGCAGGCGGATCTGGCGGCTCGCTGCCTGGGATGATGCCGGCAAACACAGGCACAGGCGGCGCGGTCAGTTCGTGGATATAGGGCGATTGCAGCTTCATGCGGCCGGTTTCGTCCCTCGTCTCGCTGCGCCGCTTATGCGCCTCGGTGGAACACATCTGCGCCGAGACATCGTTGACTGCGTTCAAGCCGTCGACACTGTCAGGGCCAAGTGCCGAAAGGCGCTGCCCCTGGGCCTCGGGATGATCGAAATATTTCTGCAAGAGATTGGCGGAAATGTCGGCGCGGGCCGCCAGACTGTCAGCGCCCATCACAATGGAAATCAGCGTCCGACCATTGCGCGTCGCTGACGTGATCTGGTTGAAACCGGAGGCGCAGATATAGCCGGTCTTCATGCCGTCGGCGCCATCGAACCGGCCGACCAGCATGTTGACATTGGGGTAGATCTTCTTGCCGGTATCGATCGCTTCGATCTTGAAATAACCGGCATATTCAGGGAATTCCCGGCGAATGGTGACGGCGAGAACCGCAAGATCGCGCGCGGTGGTATATTGGCCAGGGGCCGGCAAGCCGTTCGGATTGACGAAATGACTTGATGTCATGCCAAGGCGAGCGGCCTCGGCATTCATCCGGGCAACGAAAGCTGCCTGGCTACCGCCGACATTTTCGGCCACCGCCATGGCGATGTCATTGGCGGATTTGACCAGCATCATCTTCAAGGCATCATCAAGGGTCATCTTCGCCCCTGGCTTGAAGAACATCTTGCTGGGCGCCTGGGATGCCGCAAGCGGGGTCAGCGTCACCACGCTATCCAGCCGCACTTCGCCGGCCCTCAGCGCCCGAAATGTCGTGTAAGCGGTCATCAGCTTGGTCAGCGAGGCCGGATACCATTTCTTGAACGTGTCCTGATGCTCGAGCACCGTCAGCGAATTCACATCCACCACCAGTATTGGATTAGCGGCCGCAGCCGAGGGCAGCAGGGCGGCAAGCAAGGCAAAGCGAACGATAGCGCGCCGGATAGGGCTGGACAGCACGGGCAATGATTTCTCCTTCCGGAAACTGGACCGGCAGCCCGCAATGTCTCTCGCATCGGGCAACCATATGTCCTATATGTCGAACCAATGACAAAGCCCGTTCGCAACGTCAATTGCATCAGGGCGAGAAATGAGCCGGACACGCCCGGTTCAAACGCATGTGATCAGGAAAAACGATGCCCATCTTGAACCGCGCCGCAGAACTGGAAGCCGATGTCCGGCAATGGCGCCATCATCTGCACCAGACCCCCGAGATCCTTTATGATGTTCACGAGACGGCAGCCTTTGTCGCAGAAAAATTGCGGGAATTCGGCGTCGACGAAGTGGTAACAGGCCTCGGTCGTACCGGCGTCGTGGGGCTGATCAAGGGACAGGGCGATGGCAGCCGGGTCATCGGGCTTCGCGCGGACATGGATGCCCTGCCGCTCCAGGAAATCACCGGCAAACCCTGGGCCTCCAAGACCGATGGCCGCATGCATGCCTGCGGTCATGACGGCCATACCGCCATGCTGCTGGGTGCTGCGAAATATCTTGCGGAAACACGCAATTTCAGCGGCTCGATCGCTGTCATCTTCCAGCCCGCTGAAGAAGGCGGTGCCGGCGCACTCGCCATGGTCGAGGACGGCTTGATGGAGCGCTTCGACATTGCCGAAGTCTATGGCATGCATAATATGCCAGGCATGCCGGTCGGCACGTTCGCGATCCGCAAGGGCGGGATCATGGCAGCCCCCGACAAGTTCTTCATCACCATTAAAGGCCGGGGCGGCCATGCCGCCGAACCGCACCGGGCCATCGACCCGATTGCGATTGGGGCCGAAATCGTGACCAATCTGCAGCTGATCGCCGCCCGCAATGTCAACCCGGTACGCTCTCTCGTCGTCTCGGTCACACGGTTCCAGGCCGGAACGACCCACAATATCATTCCGGAAACGGCTGAGTTGACCGGCACGGTGCGCACCCATGACGACGAGACCCAGGAGATGGCAGAGCGCCGCATCCGCGAGATCGTCGCCGGCATTGCCAGCGCCCACGGCGCCGAGGCAGACGTCATCTATGAAAAACCCTGCCCGGTGACATCGAACCATCCGCGCGAAACCGACAACGCGGCCCGCGCTGCGATGGATATCGTCGGCGAAGCTAATGTGAATGCCGATGTTGACCCATCCATGGCCGGTGAGGATTTCGCGTTCATGCTGAAGGCGCGTCCCGGCGCCTATATCATGATCGGCAATGGCGCCACCGCCGGCCTGCACAATCCGGCCTACGACTTCAACGACGAAGCGATTGCCTACGGCATATCCTACTGGGTGCGGCTCGCCGAACAGCGGCTGGCAGATCAATCGACACAATGAAAAAGGCTTGGCTTCACCAGTTGCTTTTTGTATGGAAGGGATAGTGGTTCCGTAGCTCAGCAGGATAGAGCATCAGATTCCTAATCTGAGGGTCACGCGTTCGAATCGCGTCGGAATCACCATTTTTAAGCCATCAGCAAAATATTCGCGATTTTGCAGCGGTGCCGCCATATTTTCACAAGCTTTTTGGAATTAGGAACTATCGTTGAGCGACGGGCGTAATGCGCGCCCCTGCCGAGTTGAAGACATGATGCTTCAGAGCGGTCGTTGGACGTCGGAGTGGACAGGTGAGCGTGAGAACTGTGAAGAACGATAGCGTCGTACCGAGTTCCCCTGTCCCCGTGCGCCGCACAGCCGCCGAGCGCAATGCGCTGGTTGCACCCACCTCAGCTGCCCGCTGGCTGCTGCTGGCAGTGCTGATGGCAAGTGCCTATTTCTTCTACGGATTCATCGTGCCGATGCTGGCCGCCATGGTTATCGGCTTTGCCAGCTGGCCAATCTATCGCCGTATCCTGGTCGCTGCCCACGGCAACCGTACGATCGGTGCTACGATTGCCATCATTCTCGTCGTTTCCTTCATCGTCATTCCAATTTCCCTGGCTGGCGTCTATGCCGTTGATGAAGTGAAGAGCTGGGGCGTTTGGGCCCTCAAGGCCAATGAAGTCGGCGCCCCCGTGCCACCATGGCTGATGCAGGTGCCACTGGCCGGCTCCTGGCTCTCGGAGCATTGGGACCAATATGTCGGCCATCCAGGCGCGCTGGGAGAACTGGTACAGCTAATCAGCGGCGCCAATATCGGCACGATCTATCGCGGTTTGCTCGTCGTCGGCTCTTCAGCCTTTCATAGCATCCTGACACTGCTATTCATGCTGATCGCTTTGTTCTTCGTCTATCGCGACGGCGAGCGCATCGTCGAGCAGGTCGATGTGGTCGGAGACCGTATCCTGCCTGGCCGTTGGCAAAGGGTGTCGCGGCTGGTACCGCTGACCATCAGCTCCACGGTGACCGGCATGAGTATCATTGCCGTCGGTGAAGGCATCGTGCTTGGCTTTGCCTATTGGATTGCCGGCGTGCCCTCACCGGTCACGCTCGGCATCATCACCGGTTTCATGGCGCTGATCCCAGGCGGTGCACCGCTCTCCTTTACCCTTGTCTCTATCTATCTTGTCGCCAGTGGCTCGATGTTCAGCGGCCTAGGGCTTCTGGCTTGGGGCACGGTCGAGCTTTTCATAGTCGACAAGACGCTGCGGCCGAGGCTGGTGGGTGGGCCGATCAAGCTACCGTTCCTGCCGACCTTCTTTGGCCTGATTGGCGGCGTGAAGACCATGGGCATGCTCGGCCTGTTCGTCGGCCCAGTGCTGATGGCCATTCTGGTGGCGATTTGGCGGGAATGGATCCACGAAGCCAGAGAGCCAAGCTGATCGTGTCGAGGCAGCCTCTGAGGCTGCCTTATGCAGCCACACAGGTTCGGTGCATGTTGTCGGCGGTTCAGTTGATGTAGCCTAGTCGGATAGCCTTGGCGATTGCCTGGATGCGGTTGACCGAATCGAGCTTGATCGTCGCGGAGCCGAGATAGGCATTGACGGTATGGACCGACAGTCCAAGATTATCAGCGATCTCTTCGCTGATCCTGCCATCACCGGCCAGTTGCAGACAGGCAATTTCCCGGTCGCTCAAAGCTTCCGACGGCGCCACCTTGCGCTCGCTCAGCGACAGGATATCCATCATCAGCTTGCAGCTGCGGTTATGCATGTCGATCATCACGTCGCTATCGATGTCCTCAGACCCATTTAGCGCAAAAATCACATAGCCATTACCGACAGCTCCGAGCCGAACCGGAAAGGCAACGCCAGCAAAAGGCAGAGTACCGGGCGGCAGTCGCGTGATGAACGCGCCGAATTCGCTGCTCATGCAGCACACGGCATTGTCCTTGGCATTCCACATCAACGGCAACAAAAGATCATCAATGTGGCTTAGCAGCAGGTCGCCGTAGCAGGAGACAAAGGCCTCCGACGAGCTGCCGATCGCGCCATTGGCCGCCCAGCTCTCGCATTCGCATTGCAGCATGCGCTTGCGCGGCAAGCCGGAACCCGTCACCCGGAACACCGCGAAACTTCGGGCATTGATAGCCTTCTGCATGGCGATCAGCCGAGGAAAGATTTCGCCCCGGTTGACCGTCAGTCTGGCTTTCAGGTCGGCTGCGGCCGTCCTACCGCTTGACATGTCTGCATTGAAAGCCATCAGCCGCCTCTTACACCAAATTGTTGCGAACCGCGTAGGCGATCGCCTCGGAGCGGGTTTTCGTCGCCGTCTTGCGCATCACGCTGGTGATGTAGTTGTTGATCGTATTGCGGGAAATACCGAGGATCGTCGCGATTTCGTCGCTGGTCTTGCCTTCGGCGATCCAGAACAGACATTCGAGTTCGCGCTCAGTCAGTTCGAAATCGCGATCCGCCTTCTGCGAGCGGCCGGCGGACAAGCTGACGCAATAGGCCGCCAGAAGTCCAACATCGCGCAGTCGATCCGGCGAAATCACGAATCCGTCAGGGAGCAACATGACCAGCGCCAGGCGCGTGCGCCCGACATTGAACATGACAGAGCAATATTGGCGACTGGCGCCGGATGGCAGTTCAAGCTCTTCGGGCAGAAGCACGAATTTCGCTTGCAGCAGACCCAGGCATTTTTCCAGCTCGGTCGCCCGCGAGCAGGCGCCGGAGAGCTCCGTGGCAACGCCACGAGCAAGATCGAAGGGCCAATCGGCCGTTACAACGAAATCGAGTCCGTTTTCTTGGATAAGGTCGTAGCGCGCCAGAAGGTAGTGCGACGCACCGGCATATTCGGTGAGAATATGCATCGCAGTCGCAAGCTTTCCGGAAGAGGCGGCAGAGGACAATTGCCGGATCATCGCATCGCGCAATCGCGGCCCTTCCGGCCTGCTTGCCGTCTTCAGGCTGCGGATCCCTTGATAGCCGCCAGGCTCAAGGAGTTCGACACTCATAGGCTCCCCTTTCAAGGGACGAAACGGCCACCTCGCTGTATGCTTGGCCACGGAAGCCGCCCATTCCGTGGTTACACTCGTCATCCGGATCACGCCGAATCACCATGAGTTTATTCTATGTAAATATGATCCAAAGGCTACGGGGTTTAGCACGGAAGCTGTGGCTAATCGGCACCATACAAAAGAAGCTGCGCCGTCCAGGGACGGCGCAGCTTGCTTAGGGTTGTAAGGCAATGGATCACGCCGCGTTTTCGACTGCCCATTTGCGAAGGATCTTGGCGGCACGCTCTTCTGAGATTTCCACCATCCGCGCCAGGCGCCGTTCCGGCCCTTCCTTGACGCGACGGTTGAAGCCGCCATTCGGATCGTTATCGAGAGCCAGAACATCGTCAGCGCTGTCGAAGCCGAAGTCGGAGCCGAAGCCATCCATTAGGCCACCACCACCGGCACCGGCATCAAGGCCAGGCGAGAAGTCGGGCAGTTCGAGACCGGCCACCGCGTCGCTGCCGCCTTCAAGCGCAGCAGCACCGCTGCCACCGCCCATAGAGCGAACCATCGGACGAATGCCCATCCAGACAACCAGGAAGGCAACAGCCAGGAAGGCGAGCGAGTTGATGATGCCAGCCATATTGCGGCTGAGGATCTCAAACACGCCAGGACCGGTCGGTGCTTCGCTGAGCAGCTGGTTTTCAAGGAAGTCCATGGCCGTCAACGTCACGACATCGCCCCTGATATCGTCGAGGCCAGCTGCGGATTTCACGATCTTCTGCATTTCGGCAAGATAGGCATCGATCTTAGCCTGATCGACCGGTTCGCCGACCATGGTAGCGACCCGCTGCTTGTTGACCACAACAGCAACCGACAGCTTTTCGAGCTTATAGCCACTCTTGACGGTCGCAATGGTCTTGCTGTTGATCTCGTAGTTGGTCTGCTCTTCTTTTTTGTCCTGCTGGTCGGACGACTCAGGACCAGCTCCGCCGGACTGTGGCGCCGCCTGGGGAATATTCTGTTCTACGGTCGCTGCCGTGTCGGACTGGCGCTGCTGCGATTTCTGCGCTTCCTTGGTCGTGCGGGTCGAGCGCTCAACCTTAGAGTCGGGATCGTAGACCGTTTCCTGAATCTGCTGCTGGTCGGTGTTCAACTGCGCCGTGACGCTGGAGCGGAAATTGTCCATGCCGAGGAAAGGCGCCAGCGCCTTGTCGATATTGGATTCGATTTCCTGCTGGACCGACTGGGCAACGCCCAGATTGCGGTTAGCCACACCGCCCGTTTCATCACCGGATGCCAAGAGCTGGCCGGTCGAATCGAGAATGGTAACATCGTCGACTTCCAGGCCAGGAACCGCCGACGCAACCAGGTGGCGGATCGAGGATGCGGATTTGCGTCCAGTCTCGTTGCTTGCCCGGATCATTACCGAGGCCGACGGCTTCTGCGCGCCGCGGCGGAAATTGCCGACGTCAGGCATGACGATGTGGACACGCGCGGCAGCAATGCCGTTGATCTGTTGGATCGTGCGAGCGATTTCGCCTTCAAGCGCGCGGACCCGGGTCACTTCCTGCATGAAGGACGTCAAACCGAGGGAGCCGACATTGTCAAAGAGTTCATAGCCAGCATTGGTGCTATTCGGCAGGCCGCGCTCGGCCAGCAACAGCCGTGCCTTGCCGGTCATCCCGGCCTGGACCTGGATGCTTTTGCCATCGGTGCCGGTCTGGAACTGAACTCCAGCCTCTGCCAGTGCTATGCTGATCTGATTGACGTCTGTCGCCTCAAGGCCGACATACAGCGTTTCATAAGCAGGTTTGTTTACGAAAAATGCCGCGCCGATGACGAGCGCCACCGAGAGAACGCCGACACCGGCGAGCGTCCATAGCTTGGTTGGTCCCAAGGACGAAAGGTTCTTGAAGACCTGGAGTAGTTGATTGAACAGATTCATTCTGTCTCGCACCGTCAAAACTGAGGTTACGGCTTTTGGCCTGCGGCGACTCTAGGTCGCGAAGCTTGTGCGAGCGTTTCCTTTAGCAATGGCTGGAAAGGTCCAGCCACATAGGATGTAAAGCAAGATAAAACAGATATTTAAAGCCGTATTAACGCAGATGCATGCCTTGGAAGCATGGCGGTCTCAGCCAGGATTCCCGCGTTCTTGCCGCCTCGTCGCCCGAGATTCCAGGATGATTGCCGTCAAGTCCTGGTCCTGAAAACGAAGATCGCCCCGAATCGGAGCGATCGAATGCGCTGATGGCAATTTGTGATCCATCAGAAAAAATCGAAGTCTCCAGCAGCCTTGCTGAGCGGCTGTGAATGTCCGTGGCGAAGACCATCGCCCAACGCCTTCTGCATCTCGGCAAGCTTGACCAGACTGAGCGCGGTGGTCATGTCCACCTTCCAATCGTTGGAAACATCGGCCGTGATCGTGTCGATGAATTCAGCAAGCCCCCGGGATTTCTGAACGGCCAGATCGATGCCTTGCAGAACCTTCAACGTTTCAGGCGATTCCATCGCCTTATCGCCGCCGAGTTCCAGCAACTGCGGCTCGACGCGCTCAATAAGGTAGGCGACATCGTGAAGTTCAGTCACAACACGCATCAGAATTTCAGGCAGTGATTCTTCCACGCTCGTGGCCTCCAATACAGACTCAGTCTTGCGGCATTTTTCTCCCGGAGTTCATCGTAGCAATTACTCCGATACACTCCATGTCATTCTCTTTATTGTAGTTCGTACATACCCTATTCTGATGAACGTCAATTTCCAGTAAACCGAGAGCCAGAAGAAGAACATCACCTGTAGTTGAGCAGTCTTTTCATGGCAGCCTTGTCCGAAAACGTCGAACTGGCGACTACCCAACTTATACGCAACGAGCACAAATCCGGATTGCGTATAAAATAGGTTTTATTAGAAAAACTCGATAGAGCTCTCGACGGGCTTTTCGACTTTGACCGGACGCTGTTCCATGGCCACGGTCTTCTGGGTTTCTGCTCCGGTCAGCGGGTACTGACGGGCACGACCACTCACGGGCCAAAACTCCAGTTTCCGTCCATGTTCCCCACCCGTGGAAGAGCCAACCACCTTGATGCCTTCGTCGCGCAGGAACTGCACCGCAAAGGCGGCATTCTGCTCGCCGACATTCGAGAAGGTGGCGATGGTCTTCGCACCACCGAAGATCTTGGCTTCCAGCCGATCACGGCGGGCGCCCTTCTTCAGTAGGCCGTTGATCAGAAGCTCCATCAGATGGACGCCATAGCGGGTCGCATCCCCGCCCCCCATGCCGGGATTTGCAGATCCCGGCAGGAGGAAATGGTTCATGCCGCCAACGCCTGCAATGGGATCACGTATGCATGCAGCCACGCAGGAACCCAGGATGGTTGACAGCACGACACCAGGGTCGCTGACTACCTTGTACTCACCTTGAATAATATGGACCCTACGAGCCGCAGCTTCGTCACTCATTTTAATGCTCCGAAAACAGCTTCGATGGCCGCCTTCATCTTCTCGATGGTAAACGGCTTGGCGAGAACGTTGTTAGCTCCCAATTGCGCCGCCTTCTGAACCAGCGCCCTATCCCCCTGCGCGGTCAGAATGATGAAGGCGGCCTTCTTCGTCGCCGGGTTGGCCCGAACCGCCTGCAGAAGGCCAAGCCCGTCCATCTTCGGCATGTTGAAGTCCGAAATCACCAGGTGGTGGGGCTGCTGGGCCATGATCTTCATGCCCTGCTCACCATCGCCGGCGGCCGTGATCTGCTTGAATCCAAGCTGGGTCAGTGCGTCGCTGAGAAGCAGACGGCTGGTCACCTGGTCGTCCACAATCAGGACCTTAATTTTTTCAGCTATTGACATTATTCGTAACCTTCTTTCCGTGCGGCCGTTAGTTTGAGAATTTCTTCGCCGATTGAGCCAAGCGGCAATTGATGCTCGACAGCACCCAGTTCATGGGCGACGCGAGGCATGCCATAGACCACACAGGTCTTTTCGTTCTGCCCTATGGTCCGCGCCCCTGCACTTCGCATTTTGAGCAATCCAGACGCTCCATCGCGCCCCATACCCGTCAGTATGACCCCGACAGCATTGCGTCCAGCCAATTCCGCCACCGAGTCGAAGAGAACATCGACCGAAGGCCGATGGCCGTTGACCGGAGAAGATTCCAGCAAACGGCAGCTTGGCGCGGAGGCATTCACCACCTGCAGATGCCGCTCGCCACCGGGTGCGAGATAGATCTTGCCGATCTGCAATCTTGCACCATCGGTTGCTTCCTCGACGACAGGAGCGCACAGCCGGTTCAACCTCTCCGCAAAGCTCTTGGTGAAGGTTGGTGGCATATGTTGCGTAATGACCGTCGGCGGACAATTGCGTGGAAACTTCTGGAGCACAGCAATCAAGGCTTCGACACCGCCGGTCGACGAACCGATTGCCACGATCTTGCGCCCGACCCTGAAATCTGGCGCAGGTGCAGTGACCGTTGCTGCGGCAGGCCCCGTCGACCTGATTGGCCGGCGCTGCGAACGGGCAGCCGCCTTGACCTTCTCCGCGAGATCGCCGAACGGACGTGGCTCACCGGGCATTGGCTTACCGACGCAGTCGAAAGCGCCGATTTCGAGCGCGGCAAGCGTCGCTTCAGCACCCCTATGGGTCATGGTCGAGACCATGATCACAGGCATGGGCCGCAGCCGCATGATCTTTTCCAGGAACTCGAGGCCGTTCATGTTCGGCATTTCAATGTCGAGGGTAACGACATCGGGATTGAGTTCTTTGATGGCCGCGCGCGCTTCCATGGCGTCCTTGGCCTGGCCAATGACGCTGACTTCCGGATCGGAATTCAAAACCGCGGTGATCAACCCACGCATGGTCGGGCTGTCGTCAACGACGAGAACGCGAGCTGCTGATGTCATGCTTTGCGCCCTCCAGTCTTGCCGGTATATTTGTAGGTCGTGATACCGATGTTATCGAACAGGTTCTTCGGATCGCCCGATACGCGCTCGGAATGGCCGATATACAGATGACCGCCCTCCGGCAATAATCCGGCGAAACGAGACCATATCTTCACCTGGGTCGGCTCGTCGAAATAGATCACAACGTTCCGGCAGAAAATCACATCGAACGGCCCCTTGAGCGGCCACTGCGCCATCAGATTCAACTCGTTGAAGGTAATCAGCTTCTTCAGCTTGTCATCGACCTGGAACTTACGGCGTCCGCCAATATCGACTTCACGGAACCATTGCTTGCGCATGGCCGGGCTGATGGTTTCAAGCGCGGTCTCGTCATAGGCACCTGCCCGAGCAAGCGCCAGGATCTTCGGATCGATATCGGTTGCCAGGATACGGAAGTCGTAATCTGCAGCATTCGGCAACAACGACAGGACCGTCAACGCGATCGAATAAGGTTCCTGGCCGTCGGAACAGGCGGCCGACCAGATCCGCACCCGGCCCCCGGATTTAGCGCGGTTGATAAGCCCCGGCAGCACCTCGGTGCGCAGATGGTCGAAGTGATGGTTTTCGCGGAAGAAGCGAGTGAAATTCGTTGTCAGATGCGACAGCATCTCGCGCCGCGCTGCTGCCCCCTCCTGCGAGGAGACAAGTGCGCAATATTCGCGAAAACCGCGCAAACCCAGATTGCGGATGTGTTTCGACAGCCTGGAATAGACCAAGGAAGCCTTGGAGTCGTTCAGCGCAATCCCCGCATCGGCGTAAATCATGGCAGCGATCTCGTTGAGATCGCGCCGTGTCAGCGGATACTCGCCGCTGGCCATGACTTCGTCGTCCGATTGGCGGCTCTGCGCAGAAAAGGTCGATATCATGCCGCTTCACTTTCCGCTTCTGAGAAAAGGCCTGCCAGCTCGATCAAACAGATCATCCGCTTGTCGATGGCAAGTATCCCCCGTGCATATTGACGCTCGAGGTCCGAAGAGACCTCGGGCATCGGCTGTATCGTCTCGTCTGTCACAGTCAGGACATCGGACACGGCGTCGACCAGAAGACCGACGACTTTCGTCTTGGTCTGAACGACAATGATAACATGGCGCACGGTCGGTTCGGTCCGTCTCAGGCCAAGCCGCACCGCCAGGTCGACGATCGGCAGGACGGCACCACGCAAGTTGATGACGCCGACCACGTAATGCGGAGAATGCGGCAATGGCATTGCGGGGGTCCATCCACGGATTTCCCGCACCTGCATGATATTGACGCAAAACTCTTGATCACCGATACGGAACGCGATCAGATCGCGATTGCCCTGGACGATGTTTTTGACCGCATTCGACATGAGACTATCCTGCGACAGCTAACGACATTTCCTGCTTGAGTGACTGACCGCGCGAGGCAGCGACGACAGCATCCACGTCCAGGATGAGAGCCACACGGCCGTCGCCCAGAATGGTTGCCGCGGCAATGCCGGGCACATGGGTATAGTTTGCTTCGAGGCTCTTGATCACGACCTGGCGCTGACCTTGGATGGCATCGACCATCAAGGCACGCTGACCGCCACCTTCGGATTCCACCAGGAGCGCAACGCCGTCGATCGGGTTGGCCTGCACCGAGCGGAAATTCAGGATCCGGCCGACGTCTACCAGAGGGCAGAAGCTGTTGCGGATCGAAATCAGCCGCTGGTTGGCACCAAAGGAATGGATGTTCTGGGCTTCCGGCTGCAGGGTTTCGACAATCGCGGTCAGCGGCACGACCAGGGTTTGGCCGGCAACGGTCACGACCATGCCATCCAGAACTGCAAGCGTCAGCGGAAGGCTCATGGTGAAGGTAGAGCCATGGCCCGGACGCGAGCTGATCGAGATACGGCCGCCCAGCGCCTGGATCGAGCGCTTCACAACGTCCATACCAACGCCGCGACCGGAAATGTCGGAGATCTTGTCGGCGGTTGAGAAGCCCGGCATGAAGATCAGATTGTCGATTTCTTCATCCGAGAGATTGGCATCCGCTGGGATGATGTCGTTATCGATAGCTTTCTGACGCACCCGTTCGCGATTGATACCGGCACCGTCATCGACAAGTTCGATGACAATACGGCCAGAACGATGCTTTGCCGTCAGTTTAACAGTACCTTCGGGGTTCTTACCGGCGGCAGTACGCTTTTCCGGCGTCTCGATACCGTGGTCGACGGCGTTACGGATCATGTGGGTCAGCGGCTCGGCCAGCTTATCGATGACCGTCTTGTCCACTTCGGTGTTTTCACCTTCCGTCACCAGACGGATGGACTTGCCGACCATGTCCGCAACTTCACGAACGATACGTGACATGCGCTGGAAGACCGGCTTGACCGGCTGCGCGCGGATCGCCATGACCGAGTCCTGGATCTCGCGGGTCAGCTGCTGCAGTTCTTCCAGGCCCATATTGATCGAGGACGTGCCGTTTGCATCGTTCTCGATAACGCTCTGGGAGAGCATGGCCTGGTTGATGACGAGTTCGCCTACCAGATTGATCAGGCGGTCGACGCGGTCGAGATCGACGCGGATCGTCTGGCCTGCGGCAGAATTTGCCTGGTTCTGGGCGGCTGCGGCTGCTGCGGCCGCCGCTGCGGCAGCGCTCGGCGATTCCTTCTTTTCCCGGGCAGCACCGGCCAGCTTGACCACCTTGCTGGCGGTATCGGCGGCTTCGACTGCTTCGGCAACCAGATCGGCACCGTTGTCTTCGACCTCTGCGCCGGTGTCGTCATCGAGAGCCGACAGATCGAAAGGCACGGGAGTCATTGGCAACTCTTCGGTGCCATCGCTCGCCGAGACTTCCTGCTCCTTGACTTCAAGATCGCAGTCCCACTCAGCGAATTCAAAGATGGTTCTGACGCCATCTTCGCCCTTTTCGCTCTTCACCAGGATCTTCCAGAAGAAATAGGCTTCTTCGGGATCAAGGGATTCGAGCGTCGGAACGGCGCTGGTATTGCAGTTCAGGCTGACTTCACCAATGCGCGACAGATCGCGCAGAAGCAGCGTCGCATCGTTGCCCTTGGCATAAAGATCGCGGCGCGGCTTGAATGTGACTTCCAGCGTCGCAGGCGCGATCGGCGGCTCTTCTTCGGAGAATTCGTCGAAAGAGAAGGGGATCGGCGCAAAACCGCTGTCGTCAGTAGGAGCTGCGGCAGGCGCAGGCTTTGCAGCCGCCTTTGCAGGAGCCGCAGCTGGCGCGCCGGATGAGGAGGGAAGTTCACCCTTGGCCAGAGCTTCCAGTTCCTTGACGAGGCCGCTCGAGCGCGAGGGATCAACGCTACCGCCGTCACGGGAGGCATTGGTCAGGTCGGCGAGTACGTCAGCCGACTTGAGCATCACCTTCATGACTTCGACGCCCGGCTCCAACTTATTGGAACGAACACAATCAAGAGTGGTCTCAAAAACGTGAGCGAAGGCAACGAGATCGTCCAGACCGAACGCGCCTGCGCCTCCCTTGATGGAGTGAACGGCACGGAATACGGCATTCACCGTTTCCGGGTCACGATCCCCATCGTTCATTTTCAGAAGACCGGATTCCAGTTCTGCGAGCTGTTCTTCGCATTCCTGAAAAAAGATCTCTTTGATTTCGTTCATATCCATCGAAGTCAGACCCCGTTAGGCGGTTACACGTTCAATCGCATCGATCAGTTTCGTCGGGTCGAAGGGCTTGACGATCCAACCGGTGGCGCCAGCTTGGCGAGCCCGGTTCTTCTTCTCCGCATCGCTTTCGGTCGTCAGCACGAGAATCGGCACGGCGCGATACTTCTCGTTGCGACGAACCCCTTCGATGAAACCAAAGCCGTCGAGACGGGGCATGTTGATGTCCGTGACGATCACGTCAGGATTGCATTCTTCAAGCACTTCGAGGCCTTCGACACCGTCTTCAGCCTGGATCGTCTCGAAACCCGCATTGTTGAGGGTAACGAGCAACATGTTGCGGATGGTTCTGGAATCATCCACGGTTAATACTTTCTTTTTCATTGCCGGATCTCCGCGATCAGTTGATCGTTGTTCAAGCCCAAGAGCTGAATAGTTTTGTTAAAAGCGTCTGACGCCTGCTTGATCGAAAACGTATGCTTGTCTTCTTCCCAGGTCTTTGCGCCCGACACGAGTACCTGGGCGCACAGAGCTCCCATGCGCTCAACGCCGGATGCGTCGATCTCTAGTGCCCCTCCCCGCATGGACAGAAGCTTGTCCTTGAGCTGAGACGCTTCATTCAAGTCCAGCACCGATGCCAGCTTAAGCTGTGCCGGTGCGCCTTTCTTGCTCGCCATAGACTGTTTCCCTACTGTTTCTCTCTGTAGTCCCCTGAAGGGTCTGACGGTTAAAAACTCCCGCTTCTCCGGCACGGAAAGCAGTTTTCACCCGGAACCTCGGTCTGTTGTATAAGAGGTAAGTAAATAAACCGCTCACATCGACAGGCCTCCAGCCCGAATCGGTACTAAAAAATCGTGCCCGTCGAAGTCTTCTGCAAATGCGGGTAGTGTGCCTTCGACAGCGGCAGCAACCGGCACCGGATAGGCCTGTGATGGTGCATCATGGCGATATTGGCCGCGCTCAATCGTAAACTGGCGAACGGTCCTGCCCAGTTCCACGATCACAGTGTGCAGATCGCTGCTGTCTTCAGCCGTCTTTCTCGACCAGTCAGCATTGGTGCGTGCGGCTTCGCCCTGCGCTTCCAAAACGCTTGCGAGCCCGCCCAAAGCCTCGGCTTGCCGGGCGGTCTCACCGGCCATGACGGATACGGACTGATTGATGTCGACGACCTGGGTAACGATATTGGAGATCGCGCCCTGCGTCCGATTGACCATCTCGACGCCAGCCTCGACCTGATTTTTCGTCGCGGCGACGAGCGCTTTGATTTCGCGAGCGCTCTCAGCTGACCGCTGGGCCAACGCCCGCACTTCCTGGGCGACCACGGCAAAGCCGCGTCCGGAATCTCCAGCCCGGGCCGCTTCGATCCCTGCATTCAGCGCCAGAAGATTGGTCTGGAAGGCAATTTCGTCGATCGAGCCGATGATATGGCCGATCTGCTCGGCCGAAGCCTCGATATCTGCCATGGCCGCAATGGCCTTACCGACGACCTCGCCGCTCGCCTCAACCGCCTTTACGGTCATACCGACGGCATTTTCGGTTGCCTTGGATTGCGCAGCACTGCGGCTGACGGTTTCGCTGACCTTGCGCAGGCCAGCACTTGCGGCATCAAGATCGACAGCCGTTGCATCGGCCCGCGCGCCAAGAGCGACGCCATGCTCGCCAAGCGTCAGGCTCGCCTCTTCGGCCTTGCGACGATTGGCGTCCATCTGCGAAACGGCAGCGCATATGCTGTCCATCGCACCGTTGAAGCTTGCCACCAGATCGCTGTATTCCTCAGGAACGTCCTTCCGCAACCGGCAAGACAGATCTCCATGGGACAGCGCGGCAAAGGCATCGTTGAACAGGTCGGTCACGCAAGAGCGTTCCTTACGGCGCAGTTCGGAAAGGTCGCGGTGATGCTTGAGACGCAACTCATTGAATCGCAGCGACACAGCGATTTCGACATCGACCATGACCAGGCGGATTAACGCCGCGACCAGAGCCTGCAACTCGCTGGCACGCTTGCGCGACGACGGCAGGAAGCCACGGTTGGCAAGATCGGCAAAGACCGCCGCGACCAACCGTTCTAGAACGATGGCGTGACCGGCAATCTGCCAGCGCGGGTCGAGCCCCATGCGGCTCTGGCTATCGGAGAGAACCTTGACGCGTTCAGCGTAGAGCGCGTCGAACCGCGCATCCGTCATTACGTCCCAATGAGAAACGTAGAGATCGTGGAGCCGATCGATCTGACGCTCGCCAGTAAATTGACGCGATGCTTCGGGCGCGGTCTGCAGCCGACGGAACAGCTCGCGCAGGCCAGCCTCGACCTCCGGCTCCAAATCTGCCCTGTGGCGACGCAGCAAGTTGCAGGCGTCCTGATCCAGGCCGGCAAAATTAAGCCGGTCACGCAGGCTTCCCGCCTGCGATCCACCTGCCCGTTCTGCCTCTGCATGCTGAACCAATTGCCAATCCCCGCAAAATCAGCCCTTTCAAACAGGAACTGACCGCCATCACCCGTTTCAAGCCCTGGACGCAGGCGTATGCACGCAGCGTTCGCAAGACTATCGCTCTTTCGTGGAGATACCGGATCGAACCCGGTACGGTGGGACTGGCATCATGCCCGGTGGGTCGCGAAGCGCCCATTCCGCCGTGTCTTATAATCTTTATGGTTAATTCGTTGACTGGAGGTTAACATTTATTAGCATCATCGACTTTACTGCGATTTTATTAAAATTGGAATCGATTTGTGATCTTCCCTTCCGCCGATTAAGCCTCGAGCAAGGTTAAGTTGTGTTAATAAGGCATGAGCCGTTCTAAGGCTGAAAGGGTAGAGCAATGATTGTTCTCGCAATTGGAGCTGCGCTGATCGCAGCAAGCACGATCGCTGTTGTTTCGCTGAACGAGCGGCTGAAGCCGACGATAACAGCCATGCCGACATTTTGATCCAGTCTGACGCAAGTCGGTTCTGTCGGGTGTTTCCCGGGCGTTGACCGACCTTCCGCAGCACACGCCGCATGGTTGTGCTTATCAATCGTTGCCGCTTGCCGCCTTGTCCATTCCCCTGTAGAGGCATGGGCAACAGCTGCAATTGCCGGATAGATCAATGAATACCGTCACGTCTCAGCCTCGCCGACTGACCGTCCTGGGGTCGACCGGCTCGATTGGCACCAATACGCTCGATGTGATCAGGCAGACGGGCGAGCGTGACAGTTTCGAGATAATGGCGCTGACCGGACACGGCAACGTCGCGCTACTAGCCGAGCAAGCGCGCTCTTTTGGCGCCAAACTTGCCGTTACGTCCGATGACACACAGTACCAGGCATTGAAAGATCTTCTATCCGGCAGCGGCATTGCCGTGGGTGCCGGCACCAGTGGTTTGCAGGAAGCTGCCAGTCTCGAAGCCGACTGGGTAATGGCGGCTATCGTCGGCACAGCGGGATTACAGCCAACCTTGACCGCCGCGGCACGCGGCGCCGACATTGCACTTGCCAACAAGGAATGCCTCGTTTCGGCCGGAGAGTTGTTCGTCGAGGCAGTGCGTCGGGGCGGCGGCAAGCTTATCCCCGTCGACAGCGAGCATTCCGCGATTTTCCAATGCCTTGACGAGCGTCATCGCGAAGCGCTGGAACGCGTCGTTCTCACCGCCTCCGGCGGTCCCTTCCGCACCTTCAGCCGCGAACAGATGGCCGATGTCAACGTCGAGACAGCCCGCACCCATCCGAACTGGTCGATGGGGCTGAAAGTATCCGTTGGCAGCGCCTCGATGTTCAACAAGGCGTTGGAAATGATCGAGGCCAAGCACCTCTTCGACCTCACGCCCGACCAGATCGAGGTCATCGTCCATCCTCAGTCGATCGTCCATTCCATGGTCGGTTATGCCGATGGCTCCGTTCTGGCGCAACTTGGCGTGCCGGACATGCGCACCGCAATTGGCTATGCCCTCAGCTATCCGAACCGGTCGGCGCTCAATGTCGACCGGCTAGACTTCACCACCCTGGCTCGGCTGGATTTCGAAGCCCCGGACCTTGAGCGCTTTCCGGCAATCCGGCTGGCCCGCACCGCACTGGAACGCGGCGGCCTGCAGGGAGCGGTACTGAACGCAGCCGAAGAGTGCGCTTTCGAGGCCTTCGTCGAAGGGAAGATCGGCTTTCTCGCCATGGCAGACGTGGTCGAGGCCGTCATGGACGACCTCTGCGGTCTTGCACCGGCCTCGACGATATCGGACATCTTTGCTGCCGACGCAGAAGCACGCGACCGCGCCCGAGAGGCAATCCTTAAGACGCGCCGGGCGGCTTAAACCTCACAAATCTAGATCTTCGCAAACCGCAGCGCGCAGGCGCTCGGCATAGGCGCCGTCGCATCCCTCAAGCGCGGTATTGCTCATGCTGACCACCGTCAGGCCTGCCTCGGGCACGATAAACCAGGTATTGCCGTAGACGCCGCCCCACTGCACCGCTCCGGCCGGAAGCGCTGTCTTGGCAGCAGCGGGATCGGTGATAACGGCGCCTAGAAAACTGAACCGTTTGCCATCGAGACCCATCGGGACTTCACCGATTTGGTTCGTCAAGGCAGCTTTGGCGAGGTCCGGCGAGATCAATGATCCTCCGCCGGTCCTGATGGTCTCAAGCAATGTCAGCACATCGAGCGCTGTTCCGGCCATGCCCCCGCCACCGGATTGGAAAGCACGCGGATTGAAGATCCGAGAGGGTGAAAACACCGGCCCCTCGCCACCCCAGGGCGCGGTCGCCTGCCAGCGATCTTCCATCCGTTCCGCTCTTTGCTCGCCATCGCGATAGGGCACCGCCAGACGCGCCATGTCCGTGACATGGAAACGGGCGTCGGCAAGCCGCAAGGGCTCGCAGACATGCGCGACGACAGCAGCCTCCAGCACCGTCCTGCTTTCGATGGAATCGAAATGACGCGCCAGCGGGCTCGCAGCAGCAGCTGGCTCCGCGCTTGCCTCTTGCTGCTGCGCCTGCTCGCCATGGACCTTGGCGACAACAGCCCCGAGAATGTCGATGCTGATCGAATAGGCCCAGCGCTCGCCAGGCGCAAAGGCGAGCGGTATAGCATTGTGGCGGCTGAAATTTTCCTCAAGCGTAAGGTCGGTATCGAGCAGGCCGAGAGTAATGGCCCGCTCGCGCGGCAATCTTTGCAGCGCGGGGTCATAGGTCAGGCCGGATGTATGGGTCAGCAGATGCCGCACCGTGATGGGCGCTGGCTTGCCCGTCGGCGTCTTCGGTCGGAACCAGGGCAGATGGTCGGCAACGAGATCGTCAAGACCAAGCAAGCCCTTGTCGATCTGGCTCAGCGCCGTCAGCGCGACGAAGGGTTTGGTCACCGAAGCAAAACGAAAGATCGTGTCGAAGCCGACGGGAATGCGGGCCTCCCGGTCGGCATAGCCGATTGCCCGCCGCAAGACCGGCTGCCCATGGCGAAACACCATGACCACGGCGCCGACGAGCGTCTCGCTGGACACCGCCTCTTCCAGCACAAGATTGACCCGCTCCACTATCGACATTCCCATTCTCCCTCAACGCAAATGCGGGCCATGTGACCATGACCCGCACAACTCATGCAAGGGCGAAATGTGAAAAATCAGGCGACAGCGCGGGCCAAAGCGCAACGCGACCAGAGCTGATGCAGGGCGCCGACCAGATGATCGATATCGGCATCGCTGTGCAGCGGCGTCGGGGTGATGCGCAGGCGCTCGGTCTTCTTTGGCACCGTCGGATAGTTGATCGGCTGCACGTAGATATTGAAGTTATCGAGCAGGATATCGGAGATCCATTTGCACTTCGCGGCATCGCCGACCATCACGGGAACGATATGGCTCGGATTGGGCATATGCGGAATACCGCGCGCATCGAGCAGCGACCGCAAGCGGCGGACGCGTTCCTGGTGGGCGAAACGCTCGATCTGGCTGGTCTTCAGATGCCGGATCGACGCGACCGCACCAGCCGCCAGCGACGGCGGCAATGCCGTGGTAAAGATGAAGCCAGAAGCGAAAGAGCGGATGAAATCACACAGCGCCGTCGAGGCGGTGATATAGCCGCCCATCACGCCAAAGGCCTTGCCGAGCGTGCCTTCGATGATCGTCAGCCGGTCCATGATCCCTTCGCGCTCGGCAACGCCGCCGCCGCGCGGGCCATACATGCCAACGGCATGCACTTCATCGAGATAGGTCATGGCGCCGTACCGATCGGCAAGATCGCAGATCTCGTTGATCGGCGCGATGTCGCCATCCATGGAATAGACGCTTTCGAACGCGATCAGCTTCGGAGCCTTGGGATCGGCAGCCTTCAGCTTGGCTTCCAGATCCTTCAAGTCGTTGTGCTTCCAGATGACACGTTCGCATTTCGCATAGCGAATGCCTTCGATCATCGAAGCATGGTTGAGAGCATCGGAGAAAATAATCAGGCCGGGGATTTTCTGGCCGAGCGTGCCGAGCGTCGCCCAATTGGAAATATAGCCCGACGTGAAGATCAGCGCGGATTCCTTGCCATGCAGGTCGGCAAGTTCCTGCTCGAGCAGGACATGATAATGGTTCGTACCAGAGATATTCCGGGTGCCTCCAGCACCCGCGCCACAGTGATCGATGGTGCTTTTCATCGCCTCGACCACAGCCTGGTTCTGGCCCATGCCGAGATAGTCGTTCGAACACCATACGGTGACGTCGTGCGAACCATTTTCGGTGTAGCGGGTAGCCCGGGGAAACTGGCCGCGCTGGCGCTCAAGATCGGCAAAAACCCGGTATCGTCCTTCTTCGTGCAGGCCGTCCAGTTCGCTCTTGAAAAACGCTTCGAAGTCCATTGCGCCTGCTCCAATCTTTCTCAATCTCTTTTGAGATCGTTCGGGGCAGCGGTCAACCCCTTTTGTAAAGTGATTCTAAACTGCGACAAATGGCGCGGACCCTCCGGCGCCATCGCCGTTGTCAAAGACTTAGCCGAACGGCACGGAGACAGATTTGATCTGTGTCAAGCTTGCCGAAACGACCATGCTCACGCCACCATATGTTTTTTAGGTATGTCTAAATAAAAAGTCTTGATCATACGTTACCGTACCATTGAGATTGGTCGAGTCTACCTTGCCGGACAGCTATAAAAACAGGCGAGTTGGCTTACGCATCAAACCTATTGAGTGCATGCTAAAAATCATTGGTTTTCGGATGGACATTCGTGACATCAGCTATATGTTTCGGCGATGACCTTTTCGGAAAAACTTCGGAAAAGCATCAAGATACAAAAATAATACTGCATAACGAAGAGCAGGGGCGGACGCGCCGAAGACCGGAGCCGGAAAACGGCGACCAGGTTTCGGGTTTACCTAATGTGGAGTTGGACATGAAGAAGGCTATCATACTGGTACTGGCAGGCCTGGCTGTTGCCGGTTGCACGCAGACCGAAAAGGGTGCGGGCATCGGCGCAGCGTCTGGCGCGATCATCGGCGGCCTTGCCACCGGTAATGTTCGCGGTGCCGCCGTCGGCGCAGCGGTTGGCGGTGTCGCCGGCGCAATCATCGGCCGCGTCAACGAACAGCCTGGACAGTGCTACTACCGCGACCGTTACGGTCGCCGCTACGTAGACAGCTGCCCGCGCGGCTACTGATAAAGTCAAAGCGCTGGCGGCAGCCGCCAGCGCTTTTCAATTTATATATTCCGAAATGGTACACTTGGCAGCCTTTTCGGGTATGATCGCAACTGGGGATGGCGGTTTAGGAGCAAGGGGCTTGGTTGGCTGCTCCGGCCGGATAAGGACCTCAGACACTGTTGATTTCGCGTGGGGCGACATTGCCGAATGTCAGTAAAGCGTTTCGGACGTCAGGCATCGCTCTGGCATGTCTCGTCTTGGGTGTGACGTCACTGACGTTTCCGGCCGATGCTTATGCTTTCAAAATTTTTGGGATTACACTGTGGGGCCGCGACGACGCCAGCGCCGATGTCGTTGATCCCGTGCGCTATAGTGTCGATCTGACAACGCAGCCGAAAGCGTCCGGTAAAGATGCCGATGACCTGGAAGATGCGCTGAAGAAAAGCTCGCAATTGCTTCAGGACAAGAGCAAGCCGGTCTCAGGCGATCTCGGGGTCGTCATCAAGGCACGCGAGGATCGCGAGCGCCTTCTTGCCACACTATATGAGCATTCCTATTATGGTGGCGTCATCACCATTTCCATTGACGGAACGCCGATCGACAGCCTGCCGCCCAACCCGAGTTTTGCCCGCGACAAGCCAGTGCCTGTGAAGGTTGAGATCGATCCGGGCCCGCTGTTTACCCTCGGCAAGGTCAATCTGACTGGAGATGCCGCCCGTCTTAATCCGGCCACGTATAATTTGGTGACGGGCAAGCCGGCAGGCTCGCTTGTGATCATCAAGGCAGCCAACAAGATGGCTGAGGACCTGAAGGCGGAAAGTCGTCCGCTGACCCACGTGTCCGAACGCAAGGTCGAGGCCGACCACCGCTCCAATACAGTGGAAGTGACCATCGGCGTTTCTGCCGGGCCTGTCGCGCCCCTCGGGCCGGTCACCGTTTCAGGCGCCAAGGCCGTCGATCCCACTTTCATCCAGAAATATTCCCGGCTGAATGCCGGTCAGCCTTACTCACCGGAAGAACTGCGCAAGGCCGCCGACCGCCTGCGCAAGCTCAGCGTCTTTTCCAGCGTCACGATTACGCCGGCTGACAAGCTCAATCCTCAAGGCGCCATTCCGCTCGGGATCAACGTCTCCGAAGGCAAGTTCCGCTATTTTGGGGCGGGCGCCACCTATTCCACCATCGATGGCGCCGGGCTGCAGGGATATTGGGGCCACCGCAATCTGTTCGGACAGGCGGAATCCCTGCGTATCGAGGGTACGGTCAGCGGCATCGGTCAAAAGACCAATGCGACCGATTTCGACTATTCCGCCGGTGTCACCTTCACCAAGCCGGGCTTTCTCCTGCCCTCGGGCACACTGGAAGCATCGATCAAGGCCGCCACTCTCAACACCGATTCCTACGACGCAAATTCCGTTACGGGTAAGCTCGGCTATTCCTACGAACTCAACGATTACGACACCGTCTCGGCAGCGACAGCATTGGAATATGCCAGGATCGACGATGCCTTTGGCCGCAATGATTACCTGACCTTTTCGGTTCCGCTCGACTACGTGCGCGACACCCGCGACAATAAACTGAACCCGACTGGCGGCTACCGCGCCACGCTGAGTGCCGCCCCCAGCTATGAATTCCTTGGCAGCACGGTGTTTTCCAACTTTGAGGGCTCTATTTCAGGTTACTATGGCTTAGGTCAAAACGACGGGGTGGTTCTCGCCGGCAAGCTGGCAGCCGGCACCTTGTTTGGATCCGGCGGGCTTGCCGATGTGCCGGCGACGCGGCGGTTCTTCACCGGCGGCGGCGGCTCCGTGCGCGGCTATGGCTATCAAAGCATCTCGCCACGCAACAGTGCTGACGACCCGACCGGCGGGTTTTCCTATCTGACGGCCTCGCTCGAAACCCGGGTGCGTATCACCGAGACGATCGGGCTCGTTCCCTTCCTCGATGTCGGCACCGTCTCCAGTGGCCATGTCCCTGATTTTTCTGACATCAAAGCCGGGGCCGGCATTGGCTTGCGCTATGCAACGCCGTTCGGCCCGATCCGGCTCGATGTAGCAGTACCGCTCAATCCCTATCCCAATGGCGACAAATACGGCATATATGTCGGTATTGGACAGAGTTTCTGACGCAGACTCAGCAGTCGAATGGACGGACAGAAAAGGTCGTAACAGACAGTGGCAGCCCTCAAGATCCTCCTTTCCGGCCTTGGCCGCGTGCTTGGCTACGGTTTGCTGATCCTCAGCGCGATGCTGGTCATTGCCTTGACGCTCGTCGGCACGACCCAGTTCGGCAGCCGGTTCGTTGGAGATCTCGTGGCCTCGCTTGCCTCGAAGCCGAACCGTGTCATCGCCATCGACGGCCTCGGCGGCCTTTTGAACGGCCATCTGCGCGCGGCAAAGATCACCGTTTCGGATGCGAGCGGCACCTATGGCGAAATAGAAAATCTGTCGATCAAATGGTCTCCATTTGCGCTGCTGTCGCGCCGTTTCGAAGCCTCCGATATTGCCGCCTCCAGCATCACGCTGCTGCGCAAGCCTCTTCCCTCCACTGAACCCGCGACACAGAGCACAAACGACACCGACTTTTCCCTGCCCGTCGATGTCAATGTTGAGCGGATTTCCGTTCCCCAGATCACGCTGGAAAAGCCATTGCTCGGAACTGCTGCCCGCTTGGCGCTCGACGGCAATCTGGCGGCGAGCAGCAATACGATTGCCTCGCGCCTTGCCTTACGCGGCGTCGATCTGCCACAGACCGCCCTTTCGGCCAATGTCGCATTTGCCCCGCAACAGAACCGGCTCGACATAGATGCCGTCCTGCAGGAGCCGAAGGGCGGATTGCTGGCCACTCTGTTGCAACTGCCCAACACGCCGGCCATTGCCATCACCGTCAAGGGCGGCGGGCCGATCGACAATTGGAAGGGCGAGTTGACGGGCGCACTTGATGGGACGCCGCGGCTCGACGTGATCGCCACTCATAGGCTTGCCAGCGACGGCCGGCACGTCACGCTCAACGGAAACGGCGCCTTTGATAGCCTGATGCCAGCAGATCTACGCGATCTGTTTGCCGGCAACACGATGATCGATCTCGCAGCCAGGATCGATAACGACGGCGCGCTGACCATGGAAAAAGGCAGTCTCGAAACCGGCAGCCTTGCCATGAAGGCGAGCGGAACATATTCGCCGAAAGGCGAGAACTCTCTGAAGGCTATGCTCGAGGGCAAGAACGGCGCCGCCAAGCTTCGCTTGCCTATGGGCGATGGCACATTGCTGGCAGATGTCGCCGGGTTGTCTTTCAGCCTGACGGGTGCGGCCGATGCGGCAAAGCTCGATGCCAGCGCGACCGTCGATCACCTGTCTATGCCCCAAGGCAATTTCAGTGGCATCACGCTGACCGCCCATGCACCGGCCTTCGATCTTGCCCAGCGCAAGGGTATAATCGACACGGTATTGAGCGTTCAGCAGGCGCAACTGACGGATCCCAATCTGGCACGGGCAGTCAAGGCGCCGCTAACGCTGAAGGCACCTGTCTCTGTCGACCGCGACCGGATCGCTGCTCAGCCACTGACCATCGAGAGCCCAACGATTGGCGGCAGCATAGACGCCAGCTACACCCTTGCCGACAAAGCTGTGGCGGCAAGCTATCAGCTGTTTGCCCGCCCCGAGGCGCTGCCGCAGCCGCTGGCGGAAAAGCTTGTCGCCAAAACTGGTGCGCAGACCGATATGGTCAAGCTCAAAGGCGAAGCGCGCTATTCAGCGGCATCAGGCCTTGCCGTTCCGAACTTTGCACTGGACACCCGTCTACTCAAGGCAGCGGGCCAGTTCTCCTTTGTGGATCAGCAGGTTTCCGCCGATCTCTCGGGTGAACTCAGCGATCTCGCGGTGCTGCAACCCAATGCGTCCGGCAAGGCAGGCTTCACGGTCAAGGCTGACGGCCCCGTTGCCGCCCTCAAAACGGATGCAACGATTAACATCGACGATGCCATGCTGGCAGGACGGAAGCTCAGCGGCTTTGCCATGGAGGCCAAGGCCGATCTGATACGCGGCGCCCCCACGGCGACAGTGACGGCAAAAGGCAGCCTCGACGGCAAGCCGGTGACGTCAGCGCTCGACCTTACATCCAAGGACGGCGTCACGGCTCTGCCGACCCTCAAGCTCACGGTTGGCGACAATCATCTCAGCGGCGCCCTCACCTTCTCAAAGGCTTTTCTGCCAAGCGGTTCGCTGACATTCGATTTCCCCGATCTCGGCCTACTGGCTGCCCTTGGCGGACAGACCGCCTCCGGCGACCTCAAGGGAGACATCAAGCTGGATGAGACCGGTGGCAAGATTGCTGCCCAGATCAAGGCTGATGGCTCGGCGATTCGACAAGGCACCGTGACCGTGGTCAAGCCTGCGATCGACATCACCACCAGTGACCTGACGGCATTGGCACTGCAAGGCACGGCAAAGGCTGACCGGATCGCAACCAGTTCGGCCACTGTCGAGCAGCTCGCTCTGAATTTCGACCGGCGCGGCACGCGCACCGATATCGATCTGTCCGGTCGCTATGACAATGCGCCTTTGACCGGCAAGGCATTGGTGCAGCAGGACGGCAGCAGCATCGGGATTGCGTTGCAGGAGTTTGCCGCAAGTCCGCGCGGCATTGCACTGACGCTCTCCCGACCGACAAATATCACGGTCGAGGGCGGCACGGCCACGATCGATAATCTCGCCATCAAGACAGGCAGCGGCACGGTTTCCGTCACCGGCAAGGCAGGCGCTACTCTAGATCTGACCGCTCAGATCAACGCTCTACCCGCCTCGCTTGCCAATACGATCTCATCAGGCCTGGACGCGGCCGGGACCATTTCCGGCAAGATTACCGCGACGGGCACATCGGCTGCTCCCAACGTGGCCTATGACCTGCGCTGGGAGGATGCCAGCGCCGCCAAAATCGCTGCAGCCGGCCTGCCACCTCTGTCGATCACCGCTTCCGGCACCTTCGCCGAAAACCGACTCGCGGTTCAGAGCAAGGTCACTGGCTCCGGTGGCATCAGCGTCACCGGCGGCGGCTACTTGTCGCTTGCGGGTGACAAGCCCGTCGATATGGCCTTCAAAGCCAATCTGCCGCTCGCCGCCCTCCAGGGCGTGCTGACCAAGCAAGGCCTGACCGCAGAAGGCATGGCTAACGGCGATATCCGCATCGGCGGCAGCTTGTCGACGCCGGCGCTGTCAGGCAAGGTCACCACATCAAAGGCAAGGCTGATCGATGTCAGGCACAATATCGCCCTGGAGCAATTGACGGTCGACGTGGCCTTGGATGGCGACCAGGCACGCATCAACAATGTGAGTGGTCGGATTTCAGCCGGCGGCAAGGTCTCAGCCACCGGCACCATTGACCTGAAAGGTCAGGGCCTGCCCGCCGACATTTCAGTCAAGCTCGACCACGCCGTCTATGTCGACGGCACGCTTGTGACCGCGACGACCACCGGAACGCTCGGCCTTAAAGGACCGCTGGTGGACGGGCCGACCTTGTCCGGCAAGCTCACGCTGGACAAGACCTCGATCACCATACCCTCACGCCTGCCGGGCTCTATCGCGCAAATCGATATCAAGCATAAGAACGCTCCCGCAGATGTGCGCCGCCAGACGGCTATTCTGAACCCGGAAAAACCTGGAGACGGAGCCAATTCCCCGATCAAGCTCGACCTGCAGATCGCTGCGCCATCACAGATCTTCGTGCGTGGCCGCGGCATTGATGCGGAACTTGGCGGCACCGTATCGCTGGCCGGCAGCGTCGCGGCGCCGCAGGTATCGGGGGGCTTTACCATGCGGCGAGGCCGGATGGTCATCCTCACCAAGCGGCTGGATTTCAGTACCGGCAAGATCACCTTCAGTGGCGGCCTGATTCCGGTCGTCGATTTCGTTGCGTCAAGCACATCGGGCAGCACGACCCTGACAGCCACGGTCGAAGGCGTTGCAACAGATCCTCAGATCAGCTTCTCCTCCGCACCCGCGCTGCCCCAGGACGAAGTTCTGGCGCAGCTGATCTTTGGCCAGTCCATGTCAAAGCTATCTCCGTTGCAGATCGCGCAGCTTGCCGATGCCGTCGGGCAGCTGGGCGGTGGCAACTCCACCTCCCTGTTCAACAGCCTGCGCAGCGCCGTCGGCGTCGACGATCTCGATGTCAGCACAGACGCAAAGGGAAACACCCAGTTCAGCGCCGGTAAATATCTCAATGACAAGACCTATCTGGAATTTCAGCAGGGCAGCACCGGCAGCAAGGCTGTTATCAATCTCGATGTTGGCCGGGGCATCAAGCTCAAGGGCCAAGCGGGCGCAAATGGCGACAGTGGCGGCGGAGTGTTTTACGAAAAGGAATACTGATAATTATAAAATAAAACATTAAAAATGTTAAGGCTGCTGCACGTTATATTATTCCACGCAACATTTTGATTTATATTGGACTGTATAACTGAAAATTCATCTCAATACTTTAGAGCAGCTTCTTCGAATATGATTATAAGTTTTTATTAATAAAATTCCCTATATATTCATGGGTAAATTAACTCGAACGGCAAGGCCGCCAAAAAGAAACTGCACAAGATGCAGCTTTCGTGGCCACAGAACCGGGCGTGCTAATCTCAACATGAAGGGGAAAGTAATGCTTGGCTTTGGCTCAGATTCCAAAAATGTTTTGACAGCGCTAGCGAAGTCTCAGGCTGTTATAGAATTCGACCTCAATGGTACAATACTTTCAGCCAACGATATATTCTGCCGGCTGATGGGTTACAGGCCTAAAGAATTGAAAGGCCGCAAACACGCGCTGTTTTGTGATCCGACCTACACATCCTCGCAGGACTACAAGACGTTCTGGAAAAAGCTTGCCGACGGCGAGGCCCAAACAGCGACCTTCAAAAGAATCAACAAAGCAGGCGAAGACGTCTGGATCAACGGCTCCTACAACCCTGTTAGCAATGGCAACGGCAAGCCGTACAAGATCGTGAAAATTGCCAATGACGTAACGGCCGCACAGATTCAGACGCTGGAGGATCGCGGGAAAATGACGGCGATCTCCCGGGCGCAAGCGGTGATCGAATTTACGAAGACCGGTGAAATCCTGGCGGCAAACGAAAACTTTCTCGCCGTGCTTGGCTACACCTGGGAAGAGATAAAGGGCAGACATCATTCGATCTTCTGCGATCCCGCCTACGCATCCAGCACGGATTACAAACTGTTCTGGGAAAAGCTCGCGGGCGGCGAATTTGTTGCCGAGGAATTCAAACGCATCGGCAAGGGCGGCAAGGTCGCCTGGATCCAAGCGTCCTACAATCCGATCTTCGATGCCGACGGCCGTGTCACCAAAGTCGTGAAATTCGCGACTGATGTTACCGACCGGGTTCGCTCGGTTTCAGAAATTGGCGAGGCATTGCAAGCCGTATCCGAAGGTGACTTGACTGTCACCCTGGAGCGCCCCTTCGTTGCCGGCCTCGATCAAATTCGGCTGGATTTCAATCAGGCGATGGCGAAACTGACAGCGGCCATGCACAATGTCGCAGTGAATGCCGGCGCGATTGCCGCTGGCACCAACCAGATCAAATCAGCATCCGACGATTTGTCGCGACGAACCGAGCAGCAGGCGGCCTCTGTCGAGGAAACGGCCGCAGCACTTGAAGAAGTCACCCAGACGGTCACCGATAGCGCCAAGCGAGCAGCCGAAGCTGCCAAGCTCGTCGCACGGACCAGAACGCAGGCGGAAGCATCGAGCGATGTGGTGCGCAATGCTATTGCCGCCATGGGGCAGATTGAGCGATCCTCCAGCGAGATTTCCAACATCATCGGCGTGATCGATGACATCGCCTTCCAGACTAATCTCCTCGCACTGAATGCCGGTGTGGAAGCCGCCCGCGCTGGTGAAGCCGGCAAGGGATTTGCGGTTGTTGCCCAGGAAGTGCGCGAGTTGGCGCAGCGCTCGGCAAAGGCTGCCAAGGAGATAAAGGTTCTGATCAATACGTCTTCCAGCCAGGTCGAGACAGGAGTTTCGTTGGTGGGCGAAACGGGCAACGCGCTGACGACCATTCTGACCGAAGTTCAGGAAGTCGATCGCAATATTGTTGCCATCGTCGAAGCATCGCGGGAACAAGCGACAGGTCTGCATGAAATCAACAAGGCCGTGAACGTGATGGACCAGAACACCCAGCAGAATGCTTCCATGGTCGAGGAAAGCTCGGCCGCCAGCCATGGACTTGCACAACAAGCCGAAAACCTGCGCAGCCTTCTCGAACAGTTTAGATTTGAGAAACATTCTTCCGTTAGGATGAGCAATGACAGATATGCAGCGTGACGTTGTTAGTGACGCAAGGCATGGCATCGACACGGATTTATGATCGCAAAAAGGCCCGGCGGATCCTCTGTTTACAGGGCGAATGGGCAAGAGACAGGCGGGACGGATATCATGGCTACACCTATTACCCCTACCAGCTTCGGCGGTGAAAACCTCGAAATCATTGCTTTTCGCCTGCATGACCAGGAGTTCTGCGTCAAGACGACCACGATCCGCGAAATCCGCGGCTGGGCGCCGTCAACGCCGATCCCGCATGCACCAGCAGACGTTATCGGCGTGATGAACCTGCGCGGCTCGGTCATCCCGATCATCGATCTCGCTTACAAGCTCGGCATGAAGAGCACGGTCGCCAACGAGCGTTCGGCGATCGTCGTTGCCGAAGTCCACAATATGGTGATCGGCATGCTCGTCGATCGCGTCTCCGACATCCTGACCATCCCCTCGAGCCAGGTTCAGCCGGTTCCGGAAGTCTCGGCCTCCTTCGACAAGACTTTCTCGGAAGGCATCATTGCCAATGAAAACGGCATGATTTGCTTCTTGAACCTGTCGAAGATGTTCAAGGGCAGCGATCTCGAAGATCTGGCCGCCTGATCAGACTGACATACTCCCAATAAAAAAGCGGCCGCTCTGGCCGCTTTTTTGTTTTGGCGTTGTATAAGATCGACCGCCCCACTTTAAGCGAGGCGGCCTTTGACCGAAGTCCTTAGCCGAACAGCACCATGGTGCTGCGCAGGGTCACCCACACACCCCAAAGCAGGGGAATGCCGACAACAGCCCAGGCAAGTGCGGCCTTGGCGTCGAAACCACCCTTGCCGATGCCGAAGGATCCGGTCGGGCCAGCATTGGCTGCTGCGGTCTTGGCCTGCAGGGCTGCGACTTCCTCATCTGACATGAACCATTTGTCCGACAGGGGTCGAACCAGCGCATTGGCCAGCAATCCCAAGGCCAGCATGCCAGCCAGAATGTACATCGTGCCGGTATAAAGTGCAGGACCGGGCGCAACGCCGGAGGCGATCTGCGCTTCGCGGATATAGTTGACCACAACAGGACCAACGATCCCGGCCGTCGACCAGGCCGTCAGCAGCCGGCCATGGATGGCGCCCACGAATTGCGTCCCGAAGATATCCGCGAGATAGGCCGGAACGGTCGCGAAGCCACCGCCATACATCGACAGGATAATGCCGAAGGCGAGCACGAACAGGGCCTTGGAGCCGAGCATGGCAAGCGTCGGGGCCAATGCATAGAGCAAGATGCCGAGCAGGAAGAAGCAATAATAGGTGTTCTTGCGGCCGATGCGGTCCGACATAGAAGCCCAGAAGAAACGGCCCCCGATGTTGAACAGCGACAGAAGACCAGTAAATCCGGCCGCGATTGCGGCGATCTGCGCCTTCTGGCCCGCGTCGAGCTGCGAGAAGGTCAGATCAGGCATGCCGATCAGCGAACCCGCAAAGATTTCCTGCAACATCGGCGAAGCCATGCCGATCACGCCGATGCCGGCCGAAACGTTCAGGCAGAGCACCGCCCAGATCAACCAGAACTGCGGGGTTTTATGGGCGTCGCGCAGATGCACATGCCGATGGGTGATCATGCTGCTTTTGGCAACAGGTGCAGTCCATCCTTCCGGACGCCAGCCGGCCGGCGGAATTCGATAGCCGAATGCACCACCCATCATGAAGACGAAATAGATCAGCGCCATGACCACGAAGGTCTGCCAGACGCCTGGACCGGCATCCGACTTGAACATGCCCATCAGCAGGTTGGCGAGCGGCGCACCGATCATCGCCCCGCCGCCAAAGCCCATGATCGCCATACCCGTCGCCATGCCGCGCCGATCAGGAAACCATTTAATCAGGGTGGAAACGGGAGAAATGTAGCCAAGACCGAGGCCGACGCCGCCGATGACGCCGGCACCGATCCACATCAACCACAGCTGATGGGTCATGACGCCGACTGCCGCGACCAGAATGCCGCCGCACCAGCAGCAGGCCGAGACGAAGCCGGCCCGGCGCGGACCGACGCGTTCCAGCCAGCCGCCCCAGAGTGCCGCAGAACAGCCGAGCAGCACGAAGAACAGCGTATAGATCCAGCCGAGATCGGCAACGCGCCAATTGCACTCGGTGGTAAACAGCGCATCGATCACGCCAAGATTGGCGCAGCTTGCCGGTGCTGCCCCGGTCAGCGCCTTGCTGAGCGGCAGCCAGAACACGCTGAAACCATAGGCCATGCCGATGCACAGATGAATTGCCAGAGCCGCCGGCGGAACCAGCCAGCGATTGAAGCCTGGTTTTGCTATGATCCGTTCCCGGTCTAGCAAGCCCGCAGATGATGACAGCGCTGTCCCCGGCGCATTCGTAACTGCCATGAATATCCCTCCTAGGATGGCTGGGCGTTTCCCCCGCTCCTGTGGTCTTCGCCACATAAGCGCGTCTTGTACTGCCGACGATGAATGGTCAGGCAAACTGTTCAATGGCTTTGGTCGATATCGCCTTCTGAGCGCCCACGTCGCTTATCCGCGAATCTTTCCACTGATTTTCTTAACCGAACGCACGTTCTATCCCTTTTCGTCTAAGGGTTTAATGGACGATCCGCCAATGCTGGGAGCGCATTCAGAGCAATCGTCATAGGGTGCTCACGCCGAGCGCGACGCAGACAGACCAAAAGTAGCCGCGCTATTGTCGACAGGCCGCACCACTTGCTTTGCAGCCTCGACGACGAGCGGATCAAAGCCTTCGCTCTGCCCATCGATCATCTCGAAGAACTGGCGCCTCATCCGCGGCTCCCAGAACTTGTTAATATGCGTGGCGATCCCGGCCAGACGCTCCGCTTCCGGCTGCGATTTGAAAAACGTAGCGATCTGATTGGCCATGCGGATCAGTTTTTCGGCATTCTGTTCATGCGACATCGGCGGAAACCCCGGCTTCTACGCGCTCTGGACTGGTAAAGACTTCAAAATCATCGCCACGGGCGATGCCGATCAGCGTCATGCTTGCCTCCTCCGCCGTGCGGATGGCAAGTGCGGTCGGCGCCGAGATCGCCAGCAATACTGGCGATCCAAGCACGGCCGTCTTCTGCACCATTTCGACGGAAAGCCGGCTCGTCACGACGACCACACCTTCCGCGCCTTGTCGGCCGGCCTTTAAAACCGCCCCGACAAGCTTGTCGAGTGCGTTATGGCGCCCAACATCTTCCCGAACCGCCAGCAGGCCTTCACCGGGAATGAAGAAGCCGGCGGCATGCACGGCGTGCGTTTCACGATTCAATGCCTGGCCTTTGGCAAGTCCATCGAGTGCTTGGCGGATTTCGGCCGGCGTCAGCTTGAAAGTCCCGGTCACCTCAGGCACATCCCGCGTTGCTTGCTCAATCGACTCGATACCGCAAAGGCCGCAGCCAACAGGCCCGGCCATCCGGCGGCGACGCGCAGTCAGTGCTTCAGCCGTCGCATCGCGAAGCGTGATCTGCACGTCGATGCCGCTGCCAGCCTCGAGCAGTTCAACATCGAGGACTTCGTCAGCCCGACGGATGATGCCTTCAGCCAGAGAAAAGCCGACAGCGAAATCCTCAAGATCGTCAGGCGTCGCCATCATCACTGCATGTGTCGAGCCACCATAGGAAAAGGCAACAGGCACTTCCTCCGGCACAACACGGGTCGCCCTGCGGGTCGCACCCTGCCGATATTGCCACTGCGGCACATTGCTGACGGTCTTACGATCGGTCATGACGGCGAGCCCTTCTGCCCCGTTGGCATCTCGACCATGCTCTATTCCGCCGCCTCCAGCTTGCCGACAATGCGACGCGACTGCCGCGACAGATCATCGTAATCCCGCTGCCAATCGGTCGGGCCGTTGGAGGGTGAGACCTGCACTGCCGTCACCTTGTACTCCGGGCAATTGGTGGCCCAGTCGGAATAGTCAGTCGTGATGACATTGGCCTGCGTATCGGGGTGATGGAAGGTCGTATAGACCACACCAGGCGCCACCCGGTCGGTGATCAGTGCCCTTAGCGTCGTATCACCTGAACGGCTGGCGAGCTTGATCCAGTCGCCTTCCTTGATGCCGCGCTGTTCGGCGTCATGCGGATGGATTTCCAGCCGGTCCTCGCCATGCCAAACGACGTTATCCGTACGCCTCGTCTGCGCGCCGACATTATACTGCGAGAGAATACGGCCAGTGGTGAGCAGCAGCGGGAAGCGCGGACCGGTACGTTCGTCCGTTGCGACATATTCGGTGCGGATGAACTTGCCCTTACCGCGCACGAAACCGTCGACATGCATGATCGGCGATCCCTCTGGATGCTTCTCGTTGCAGGGCCATTGCACCGACCCCTTTTCATCAAGCATCGGATAGGAGACACCGGCAAAGCTCGGCGTGGTCGCGGCAATCTCGTCCATGATCTGCGACGGATGCGTATAGTTCCAAGGCAGCCCCATGGCCTGCGCCATTTTCTGGGTGACTTCCCAGTCGCTATAGCCATTCTTCGGGCTCATCACCTTGCGCACGCGGTTGATGCGACGCTCGGCATTGGTAAAGGTGCCGTCCTTTTCGAGGAAGGTCGAACCCGGCAGGAAGACATGGGCGTAATTGGCGGTCTCATTCAGGAAGAGATCGTGGACCACAACGCATTCCATCGCCGCCAGGCCTGCCGACACATGCTTGGTATCCGGATCGGACTGGAGAATGTCCTCGCCCTGCACATAGAGCCCCTTGAACGTGCCTTCGACAGCCGCATCCAGCATGTTGGGAATGCGCAGGCCCGGCTCGTTGTTCAGGGTCACGCCCCAGAGCTTTTCGAAGGTCTCGCGGGTGGCATCGTCGGAGATATGGCGATAGCCCGGAAGTTCATGCGGGAAGGAGCCCATGTCGCAGGAGCCCTGGACATTGTTCTGGCCGCGCAATGGGTTAACGCCAACGCCGGGACGGCCGATATTTCCGGTCGCCATGGCCAGATTAGCAATCGCCATGACCGTGGTCGAGCCCTGGCTGTGTTCGGTGACCCCAAGGCCGTAGTAGATCGCGCCATTGCCGCCGGTGGCATAGAGCCGGGCAGCACCGCGCAATTCGGCAGCGGGAACGCCGGTGAACTTCTCCGTCTCTTCCGGGCTGTGCTCCGCCCCGGAGACGAAGGCGGCCCAATCTTCGAATTCCGACCAGTCGCAGCGCTCGCGGATAAAGCGCTCGTCAAACAGCCCTTCTGTGACGATGACATGGGCAATCGCGGTCAGCACGGCGACATTGGTGCCGGGCTTCAGCGGCAGATGGAAAGAGGCTTCAACATGCGGCGTCTTGACGAGATCGATGCGGCGCGGATCGATAACGATCAGCTTCGCACCTTTACGTAGCCGCTTCTTCAGCCGCGAACCGAACACCGGATGGCCATCGGTGGGATTGGCGCCGATGACAAGCACGACATCCGAATGCTCGACGCTGTCGAAATCCTGGGTGCCGGCCGAGGTACCGAAGGCCTGACCGAGACCATAGCCAGTCGGCGAATGGCAGACGCGGGCGCAAGTATCGACATTGTTATTGCCGAAGCCGGCGCGGATCAGCTTCTGCACCAGATAGGTTTCTTCATTGGTGCAGCGCGACGAGGTGATGCCGCCGATGGAATCGCGACCATATTGATATTGCAGCCGCTTGAATTCCGAAGCGATATGGGCAAAGGCCTCGTCCCAGGTCACTTCCCGCCAGGGATCGGTGATCTTCTCGCGCACCATCGGGTTCAGGATACGATCCTTGTGGCTGGCATAGCCATAGGCGAACCGACCCTTGACGCAGGAATGACCGCGATTGGCCTTGCCATCCTTCCACGGCACCATGCGCACCAATTCTTCGCCGCGCATTTCCGCCTTGAAGGAGCAGCCGACGCCGCAATAGGCGCAAGTGGTGACCAACGAATGCTCCGGCTGGCCAATGGCAATCACCGACTTTTCAGTCAGCGTCGCCGTCGGACAGGCCTGGACGCAGGCACCGCAGGAGACGCATTCCGATTCCAGAAACGCTTCATGCGCGCCGGGCGAGACCCGGCTGTCAAAGCCGCGACCTTCGATGGTCAGCGCGAACGTGCCCTGAACTTCCTCGCAAGCCCGCACGCAACGCGAACAGACGATGCATTTCGAAGGGTCATAGGTGAAATAGGGATTGCTCTCGTCCTTCGGCATGTAGCGGGCGTTAAGGCCATCGCCACCGCGCGCCTTGACGTGGTTGTCGCCCTCATAGCCGTAGCGCACGTCGCGCAGGCCAACCGCGCCGGCCATGTCCTGCAATTCGCAATCACCGTTGGCCGCACAGGTCAGACAGTCCAGCGGATGGTCGGAGATGTAAAGCTCCATCACCCCCTTGCGGATCTGCTTCAACCGCTCGGTCTGGGTATGGACGACGATCCCTGGGGCAACTGGTGTGGTGCAGGAGGCCGGGGTGCCGTTGCGACCCTCGACCTCGATTAGACAGAGTCGGCAGGAACCGAAGGCATCGACCATGTCGGTAGCGCAGAGCTTCGGCACCTGAATGCCGGCCTCCATCGAGGCGCGCATGATCGAGGTTCCCGCCGCTACCGTGACTTCGCGACCATCAATGGTCAGCGTCACCAGGTCGGTGGAGGTGGAAGCGGGCGTGCCGTAGTCGATTTCATGGATAAGAGACATAGAGCTTACTCCGCAGCTTCAACGAGGGGCGCCAAACCAGGCTGGGGCTGAAAATCGCCGGGGAAATGCGTCAGGGCACTCATCACGGGATAGGGCGTGAAACCGCCCAATGCGCAGAGCGACCCAAATTTCATGGTGTTGCACAGGTCTTCTAGCAGGACCTTGTTCTTCTCCGGCTCGATGCCTTGCGCAATCCGGTCTACCGTCTCGACACCGCGTGTCGAACCAATGCGGCAGGGCGTGCACTTGCCGCAGCTTTCCACTGCGCAGAATTCCATGGCAAACCGGGCCTGCTTCAGCATATCGGCCGTATCGTCGAACACCACGATACCTGCATGGCCGATCAGCCCGCCAGCGGCGGTGAAGGCCTCATAATCGAAAACGGTGTCAAACAGGCTGCGCGGGAAATAAGCACCCAAGGGTCCACCCACCTGCACCGCCTTGATCGGACGGCCAGACACCGTGCCGCCGCCGATCTGTTCGACGATCTCTCCGAGTGTCAGGCCGAAGGCGGTTTCATAGAGACCACCGTATTTGACGTTACCGGCAATCTGGATCGGGATAGTGCCATGCGAGCGCCCAACGCCGTAATCGCGGTAGAACTGCGCACCACGGTCCATGATGACGGGAATGGAAGCGAGCGACATGACATTGTTGACGACGGTCGGCTTGCCAAACAGGCCTTCCAGCGCCGGCAGCGGCGGTTTGGCACGCACCACGCCACGCTTGCCTTCCAGACTGTTGAGCAACGAGGTTTCCTCGCCGCAGACATAAGCACCGGCGCCTTCGCGGACTTCCATGTCGAAGGCGTAAGCGGAGCCAAGCACCGCGCTGCCCAGAATGCCTTCTTTGCGGGCGATCTCGATGGCTTCGCGCATCACGGCAATCGCATGCGGATATTCCGAGCGGGTGTAGATATAGCCCCTGGTAGCGCCGACCGCGATGGCAGCGATCGCCATGCCCTCAATCAGCACGAAGGGATCGCCTTCCATGATCATCCGGTCGGCAAAGGTGCCGCTATCGCCCTCATCTGCGTTGCAGACAATATATTTCTGGTCTGCCCTGGCATCGGCCACGGTCTTCCATTTGATGCCGGTTGGGAAGCCCGCCCCGCCTCGGCCGCGCAAGCCGCTGTCGGTCACCTGTTTGATGATCTCGGCGGGCGCCATTTCGACCGCCTTTTCAAGGCCGGTCAGGCCCTTGTAATGGCGGTAATCATCAAGCGACAGCGGATCGGTAATCCCACAGCGGGAAAAGGTCAGCCGCGTCTGGTTCTTCAGATAGGGCATTTCGCTGGTCGGCCCATGACAGAGCGGATGAGCCGCGCCGCTCAGAAAGCCCGCATCGAACAAGCCGGCCACGTCAGATGGCTTCACCGGACCATAGGCGACGCGGCCATGATCGGTCCGGACTTCCACGAGCGTTTCCAGCCAGAGCATACCGCGCGAACCGTTGCGAACGATCGTGATATCCAGCTTGCGAACAGCAGCTTCGCGCTCAATAGCAGCGGCGACCTTGTCGGCGCCGACAGCAAGGGCTGCCGCATCGCGGGGAACGAAAACTGTCACGGTCATTGGCGGGCCTCCGTGATCAGGCCCTCGAGACAGTGTTCATCCAGGCGGGCATGCAACTCCCCATCCAACATGGCCGCTGGCGCCTGGGCACAGAGGCCAAGACAGAAGACCGGCTCCAGCGTCACCGCGCCGTCAGCTGTGGTCTCGTGCCAATCAATCCCGAGTTTAGCCTTGATCTTATCGGCAAGAGGCTCGCATCCCATGGACTGGCAAGCCTCGGCGCGACAGAGCTTCAGCACATGCCGACCCGAGGGATGATCCTTAAAATCGTGATAGAAACTGACAACGCCATGCACCTCGGCGCGCGACAGGTTCAATGCCTTAGCAATGACAGGCTTGGCGCTGTCGGGCACGAAGCCGAATTCCGCTTTAACCGCATGCAGGATCGGCAAAAGAGGCCCCTCAAGATGTTTCAATTCCTCGACTATCGCCTCGACTCTGGCGATATCCGCCTCGGCAACCACATGCATGTTCATCGCCAACCTCATCAACGTCCATAACCCGCGCTAGAGGCTGCAGGCTGAACTGAAAATCATCAAGTTGAGAGAATGCCGATTGCCACCTCGCTAGGTCAATAACGGCGATTCGTTACGCGATAGAAAAAACCTATCAAAGGCCTGTTCCGTCGCTAACCGGCGGGCCTCGTGCAACAGGGCCGAGACTAAAGGCGTATAGGGCTCGCGATGCGTAGCTACCAACCCAACCAAATGCTGCGCCTGCGGTTCGATGATCGGAACCATCCGGATTTCTTCAGGAAAGCCAAAGGATTCCGCAACGTTACGAGGCATGATCGACGCCCACTGGCCGGTGCGGATATGGGAAAACAGCACGATCATCGAATTGGATTCGAGCGTTGGACGCGGGACGACACCGGCTTCTGTAAAATGCTGATTGATGATGCGTCGGTTCTGCATATCGGGGGTTAATAGACAAAGCCGAAGATCAGCTATTTCCCGCCATGTGGCGCTTTCTCGATCGGCCAAAGGCGTGCCGGTTGCGGCAATCAGGTGATAGCGCTCCGCATAGAGCGGCACAGAGGTGACCCGCCCAAGCGGCTCGTTGTCAAGATAGGTGACGCCAGCGTCGATCTCGAGGTTTTCGAGCAGGCTCAAAACCTGGAGTGAATTGCGTGACAGAACCTGAAAGGTGACCGCCGGGTGGCGAGCCTGGAACGGCTCCGTCAATTTCTGCACCATGGCCAGCGCCGTCGGGATGACGGCAAGGCGGATATGGCCAGCCAGACCGTTGCGAGCCGCGCGCATTTCTTCGCGCATCGTGCGGGCATCGCCAACAATGCGCCGCGCCCATTCCAATACCCGCTGCCCCTCAGGGGTCAGGCCTTGAAATCGCGACGCGCGCTGAACCAAAACAACGCCAAGCTGATCTTCAAGTTGGCGGATCGCGGCAGACAACGTGGGCTGGGAAATGCCGCATTCCTCGGCAGCGCGTCCGAAATGTTCCGCCCGCGCGAGAGCGATAAAGAATTCCAACTTGTCGATCATCGAAAATCCGTCTGCCGCTGTGTATCACCGAGTGCCGACGCAACAAGTCGGGTGGCATGCAGGGCGGGTCAGTCGCGCAGGTCGAAAGCGGCAACCTCGCCTGCCGGCGCACAATACATGCGGTAGAGAAGCGACACCAGTTCCTTCACCGAGGGATTGGTGATCGAATAATAGATCTGGCGGCCGGCGCGCCGGCTTTCAACCAGATTGTCCATGCGCAAGCGCGCCAACTGCTGAGAGACAATCGCCTGCTGCAATTGCAGGATAACCTCCAACTCACTGACGGTTTTCTCGCCCTCGCTCAGGATACACAGGATCAGCAGCCGATTCTCGTGCGAAAGGGCCTTCAGAAGCGCCGCGGCTCCGGCAGCCTTCTGCATGAAATTCGCCAATTGGGTCGCCGGTGTTTCGGCGTCTTGTCCAGAAACAATCATGGGTTCCATCTGATGACAATGTCCGCAATCTGCTGAACCCTGGATGAAGGAGAGGGTCCGTGGCAGTAATTTTTCAGCAGGGCACCGAGAGTGCCAAATCTTTCAGCATTCTCGCACTGGCGTTTAAGGCAATACGTTCCGTCTCATCGAGATCGGGCACCAAATCCATGACGATCCCTTCGGCGCCAATGACACGCGGCACGGACGCCGCAACGTCTGTCACCCCGGCAAGTTCCTTGGTCACGCTCGAAACCGAAAGCACGTCACGCTGATCGCGGGCAATCGTCTTGACGATCCGCGCCAACCCGGCGCCTATCCCGTAGTAAGTGGCGCCCTTGCCCTTGATAATCTTGTAGGCCGCACCGCGCACGCCAGCATCGATCTTCAGGCGAACTTCGTCCGTTACCGGTCGACCTGCCTGCTGCGCAAAAGACTGAAGCGGCACAGCGCCGACCATCGCGTTGGACCAGCCGAGCACTTCGCTATCGCCGTGCTCGCCCAGGACATAGGCGTGAACGGACTGGGGCGAGATCTGCAAATGCCGTCCGAGCAGGCTGCGGAACCGGGCCGTATCTAGAATGGTGCCAGAACCGATCACCCGTTGCGGCGGTAGACCAGACAAACGGGTGGCGATATCGGTCATGATATCGACCGGATTGGACGCGATCAGCAAGAGCGCCTGTGGCGCCGCCTGTAAAATACGGCCGATGACATTGCGAAACACCTCCGCATTACGCCCGAGCAGCTCAAGCCTGGTTTCTCCAGGCTTCTGGCTGACGCCAGCGGAAATGATAATCACACCGGCCCCAGCGCAATCGTCGTAGTCACCCGCCCGCACTACCGTGGCCGAAACGAAGGGGACGGCATGCGAAATGTCCTCCGCCTGGGCTTGCGCCAGGTCAGCATTGTTATCCACGAGCACGATCTCGGAAGCGATCCCGAGCATGGCCAAGGCGTAGGCGGCTGAACTGCCAACCATACCCGCCCCTATGATGCCCACCTTCATGTCCCAGTCCCTCACCCTCGAAACCCCTCGGCTTCGCAGTCTTCTCGCCACTCTGCCGGGTCGACGGCGCACCGTTAAACCCAGCGACCACCATGTCGCCGAATATGAAGACAGACAGCAGACTTCATATTCCGGGCCGACCGCATTCTAATCGATTAGAGATGGTGTTTAACAGCGCGATTGCAAACAGTGACGTTAGGCGGAGCCGGTGTCAATGATCGGTTTCGTCCATTTTTGAGGGCTTTTTGTCGCTAAACCACTCTTTAAGAACGGTCATTCCGCGTAGCAGACATGACTCATTCAACCCACAGAGGCATAGAATGCTGGATCATAATTTTATCTTTTAATATCAGAAGCTTGCGGCGGGTTATGTGCGTCGATACGTACCTATCAACCTGTTGGGAATCGGCAAGTTGTACCCGTAAGACCAATTTACCATCACGAGTGAAAATTGCGGATGTAACGGCTATGGCCCAACTGATTGGCGTTCCAGGCCGGGCCTTGTTTCAGCCCGCGCCCGGCGTGCTACAACCATAAAAAAAGCGGCCGCTGGGGCCGCTTTCTGAAAAGCAATCACTGGAAGAAATCAACCGGGGATCAACACACCATTCAGGTGGGTCATCGCATCGAGGAAATGCTCCAGCTTGGTGCGATGCTCGTGGTTTTCCGCATCCTCCAAATCGGCCTTGGCGCGATCGATACGCTTCATCAGCGTGTCACGGCTGAGCTCATCAACCGAAACGGCGCTTTCGGCCAGCAGCGTGCAGCCCTCAGGTGTAATATCGGCAAAGCCACCGAAAATCACATATTTGCCGCTCTGCCCGGACGCATACTTCACGGTGACAACGCCTGGCTTGATCATCGTCATTGTCGGCGCGTGATGGGCCATGACGGTCATCTCGCCTTCGGTTGCCGGAATGACAACCTCGCTTACCTTGTCCGAGATCAGCAGGCGCTCGGGGGAAACGAATTCGAAATTGAAATTGTCAGCCATGGCTCTTTACTTTCTAACGATGGAAATTGAAAGCGCGGCCGAAACCGCGCATTCGTCGATCCATGGATCAGGCAGCAACGGCTGCCAGCTTCTTTGCCTTTTCGATGGCTTCGTCCATCGATCCAACCATATAGAAGGCGGCCTCAGGCATGTGGTCGTAGTCGCCATTGACCAGGCCCTTGAAGCCCTTGATCGTGTCTTCCAGCGAAACCAGCTTGCCCGGCGAACCGGTAAAGATTTCGGCAACGTGGAATGGCTGCGACAGGAAGCGCTCGATCTTACGGGCACGGGCAACGGCAATCTTGTCGTCTTCCGAAAGCTCGTCCATGCCGAGGATGGCGATGATGTCCTGAAGCGACTTGTAGCGCTGCAAGGTCGACTGAACCTTACGAGCCACTTCGTAATGCTCTTCGCCAACAATCATTGGATCAAGCATGCGCGAGGTGGAGTCGAGCGGGTCAACGGCCGGATAAATACCCTTTTCAGCAATCGAACGGTTCAGAACCGTCGTTGCATCCAAGTGGGCGAAGGATGTTGCAGGAGCCGGGTCGGTCAAGTCGTCGGCGGGAACGTAGATCGCCTGGACAGAGGTGATAGACCCCTTATGCGTCGTCGTAATACGTTCCTGCAGAGCGCCCATGTCCGTTGCCAGTGTTGGCTGATAACCAACGGCTGAAGGAATACGACCCAGAAGAGCCGACACTTCAGAACCAGCCTGCGTGAAGCGGAAGATGTTGTCCACGAAGAACAGAACGTCCTGGCCCTTGTCGCGGAAGTCTTCAGCGATGGTCAAACCGGTCAAGGCAACGCGGGCACGCGCACCTGGAGGCTCGTTCATCTGGCCGTAAACGAGCGCGCACTTGGAACCGGCAGCAGAGCCACCGTTTTCATGTGGATCCACGTTCACCTTGGATTCGATCATTTCGTGGTAGAGGTCGTTGCCTTCGCGGGTACGTTCACCCACACCGGCAAACACTGAGTAACCACCGTGTGCCTTAGCAACGTTGTTGATCAATTCCATGATCAAAACGGTCTTGCCAACGCCAGCACCGCCGAACAGGCCGATCTTGCCGCCCTTGGCGTAAGGTGCCAGAAGGTCAACAACCTTGATGCCGGTGACGAGGATTTCAGATTCCGTCGACTGCTCAACATAGTCAGGAGCAGGCTGATGGATGGCGCGGCGGGCTTGTGTGACAACCGGGCCAAGCTCGTCAACGGGCTCACCGATCACGTTCAGAATACGGCCGAGCGTTTCATCGCCAACCGGAACGGAAATCGGAGCGCCGGTATCCGACACGGCCTGACCACGAACCAGACCTTCGGTCGAGTCCATAGCGATCGTGCGGACAACGTTTTCACCGAGATGCTGTGCAACTTCCAGGACGAGTCGGTTGCCACCATTGGTGGTTTCCAGCGCGTTCAGGATCGGCGGCAAGTTACCGTCAAAAGCAACGTCAACGACGGCGCCGATAACCTGGGTCACCTTGCCCGCTGCGGGAGATGTCTGGGCCATGTTATTACCCTCTTTCTTAGCTCAGAGCGCTTCTGCGCCCGCAATGATTTCAATGAGTTCGGTGGTGATCTTAGCCTGGCGCTGGCGGTTATAGCTCAGTGTCAGCTTGTTGATCATGTCGCCGGCGTTGCGCGTCGCATTGTCCATGGCGCTCATCTTGGCACCCATTTCTCCGGCGGCATTCTCGAGAAGCGCACGGAAAATCTGGACGGCAATATTGCGCGGGATCAGGTCGGACAAGATCGACGCGGCATCCGGTTCGTAATCGTAGATCGCTGCCGCACCGCTTGCAGCGGCGGACACCTGCGGCGCCGCAGCCGGGATCAGCTGCTGGGCCGTCGGCACCTGGCTGATGACCGACTTGAACTCCGAGTAGAACAAGGTGCAGACGTCGAATTCGCCCTTTTCAAACATGCCGATCACCTTACGGGCGATGGCATCGGCGTTTTCGAAAGCAACACGCTTCACATCGCGCAATTCGGTGCGATCGACGATCAGTGCGCCGAATTCACGACGCAGACTGTCATAGCCCTTCTTGCCGACGCAGTAGATCTTGACCGTCTTGCCGGCAGCCAAAAGACTACGCACATGATCGCGGGCAAAGCGGGAGATCTGCGAATTGAAACCGCCGCAAAGACCGCGCTCAGCCGTGCAGACGACGAGCAGATGCACGTTGTCCTTACCGGTGCCGGTCATCAGGGGCGATACGCCATCGTCGCTGCCGACCGCCTGAGCGATATTGGCAAGCACGGCGCCCATCCGTTCGGAAAACGGCCGGGCGGCTTCGGCCGCTTCCTGAGCGCGACGCAGCTTTGCCGCAGCGACCATCTTCATCGCTTTGGTAATTTTCTGCGTCGCCTTGACGGAGGCGATCCGGTTTTTCAGATCCTTTAGTGAAGGCATCCGTTAATCCGTCCTTGGCTCGAATCCGGTTTTAGGCGAAAGACTTTGCGAACGTGTCGAGAGCAGCCTTGAGCTTGCCCTTGACGTCGTCGCTGATAGCCTTTTCCGTGCGGATTGCATCGAGGATAGCCTTGCCTTCTGTCCGCATGTAGGACAGCAGGCCCTGCTCGAACTTGCCGACATCGCCAACGGCGAGCTTGTCGAGGTAGCCGTTCACACCGGCGAAGATCACCACGACCTGCTCTTCCACTTTCAGCGGCGAGAACTGCGGCTGCTTCAGAAGTTCGGTCAGGCGAGCACCACGGTTCAGCAGGCGCTGGGTGGCGGCATCAAGGTCGGACCCGAACTGGGCGAAGGCGGCCATTTCACGATACTGGGCAAGCTCACCCTTGATCGAACCGGCAACCTGCTTCATCGCCTTGACCTGGGCGGCAGAACCAACGCGCGAAACCGACAGACCGACGTTAACAGCCGGACGAATACCCTGATAGAACAGGTCGGTTTCGAGGAAGATCTGGCCGTCGGTGATCGAGATCACGTTGGTCGGAATGAAGGCCGACACGTCGTTGCCCTGAGTTTCGATAACCGGCAGAGCGGTGAGCGAACCAGCGCCACGATCGTCAGAGAGCTTTGCTGCGCGCTCAAGCAGACGCGAATGCAAATAGAAAACGTCGCCAGGATAAGCTTCGCGGCCCGGAGGACGACGCAGCAACAGCGACATCTGACGGTATGCAACAGCCTGCTTGGACAAGTCGTCATAAGCGATCAGGGCGTGCTGACCCTTGTCGCGGAAATATTCGCCCATCGTGCAGCCGGCGAACGGCGCCAGATACTGCATTGGAGCAGGATCAGATGCGGTTGCAGCGATGATGATCGAATATTTCAGAGCGCCGCGCTCTTCCAGAACCTTGACGAACTGGGCAACGGTGGAACGCTTCTGACCGATAGCTACGTAAACGCAGAAGATCTTGTCGTCACCGCCAGCATCGTGAGCAGGCTTCTGATTGAGGAAGGTATCGAGAATGATGGCGGTCTTGCCGGTCTGACGGTCGCCGATCACCAATTCGCGCTGGCCACGGCCAACCGGGATCAGAGCATCGATAGCCTTGATGCCGGTAGACATAGGCTCATGAACACCCTTGCGCGGAATAATTCCAGGCGCCTTGACGTCAACACGCGAACGGGTCGCCGAGGTGATGGGACCCTTGCCGTCAATCGGGTTGCCGAGCGCATCAACAACGCGACCCAGCAACTCAGGACCAACGGGAACTTCAACGATAGCGCCGGTGCGCTTGACGATGTCGCCTTCCTTGATGTCACGGTCGGAGCCGAAGATAACCACGCCGACATTGTCGGATTCGAGGTTCAGCGCCATACCCCGGATACCACCGGGGAATTCGACCATTTCGCCGGCCTGGACATTGTCGAGCCCGTAGACGCGAGCGATACCATCACCGACGGACAGAACCTGGCCAACTTCGGAAACTTCAGCTTCCTGACCAAAATTCTTGATTTGATTTTTAAGAATTGCGGAAATTTCCGCGGCGCGGATATCCATCAGCCAACCTCTTTCAGTGCAAGCTTAAGGGTGGAAAGTTTGGTGCGAAGAGACGTGTCAATCTGGCGCGAGCCGACCTTGACGATCAGGCCACCCAGGAGAGACGGATCAACGGTCACGCTCAGCGTCACAGTCTTTCCGGTAGCGCTCTTCAGCGCCTCCTTCAGTTCGGTTTCTTGCGCTGGCGTCAGCGCATGAGCAGAGGTCACATCGGCAGCCAGTTCGCCACGATGGCGTGCCGCGATCAAGCGGAAGGCTGCGATCATGCCGGGAACGGCAAACAGGCGACGGTTGGCCGCGACGACTTTCAGGAAGTTGCCCACGAGGCCGCCGATACCAGCCTTCTGGCAGAGCTCGACGATGGCGCCGGTCTGCTGTTCGCTGGTGAAGACGGGGCTTGCCACAAGCCGCTTCAAATCCGCGCTCTCATCAATCATCGCCTGGAAGCGATAGAGATCGGCAGCGACGGCATCGATCGAGCCGGACTCGAGCGCCAGATCGAAAAGCGACGAGGCATAGCGCTCGGCAACTGCTGAGACCGGCTGGCCGGACTTTGGCTGGCCGGAATTGGGCTGGGATGTGTCTGCCACGGGCACAAATTTCCCTGAATGTGATTCAAACCGCTCGGATGCGCCTGACGGCGCAAAACCAGTTTGATATCGTTTAAGTTTTCCCCCGGACCTACGGGCGCCACGGCCCGCATCGTCCAAATTTGCGGTCCGTCTACCATACGATCCCCGGACTCGCAACACGGGTATTAACGGAATAAACGGAGAGGGCAACCCGCTTTTGACGATTTTGTGATCTCTTCGGTCAAATTATCGACTGGGCCGGCGCGATTCTGCCTCAGACAAGACCGAAGACATAGACGAAGGGCAAAGACGCCAAAATCCCAGCCACTACCAGAGATAGAACTGTGCGCCAGGTCGCGCTATGGTCAGAGAGAACAGACAGGACCAGGCCGAAGCAGCCAGCCGCAAGCGTTGCCCCGTAAGCAAGATAAAGCATCGGCTGGGCGAGCATCACGACGCTGCCACCGAGCCCGGTCAACAGGCCTCCGCCGAAACGTATCGCTGCCAGCCCCTCACGGCGACCGGCCATAATGCCAAGGCCAAGCATTCTCATGGTGATGCCAGGCGCAAACAGGATTAACAGCCCGATCAGGGCGGTAGCAGCGGCGCTTGCAAAGGCAAGCTGCTCGCCGGTTTCGGTCGGAAAATAAAACTCCATGTCAGCCCCTTGGCAATTCCTGGAGTCTGTCAGGTTCGAATTGAACCACACAGACTTCAGCCTTTTCTGTTTTGTTTGTCTTTTCGGGAAAACCGCTATCCACTTTTCCCTGAGTAACTCGAGTAGTTATTCGCAAAGGCCGGATCAACGACCCGGCACAACGATGGGCTCTTATGACACAGGCCGATCTTACGGCAAACGGGCGACGAACAGGAGAAGACGCCGTTGCGGACCAGACTTTCGCTGCATCACAGGAAACTCTGCGGATCGACATCGACTTGGACCTGAATCGAACGACGCTCCTTGGGACCGTTTTTCAGCATGGCCGCGACGAACCTCTGCATGTCGCTGGTCTTTCGGCCGTGAACAAGCAGACGGAAACGGTGGCGCCCGCGGATCAGCGCCATCGGCGCTTCGGCCGGACCGAGAATGGCAATGCCGCTTTCAGCCGGGGCTGCCTGCCGCAGCTGCCGGGCATGGGTTTCGGCATCGGCTCGGTTATCCGCCGAAACGATGATCGACACGAGGCGGCCATAGGGCGGCAATACCGCCCGTTCGCGCTCGATAATTTCCCGCTCGTAGAAAGCCTCTGCATCTCCTGATACGATCGCCTGCATCACGGGGTGTTGCGGCTGGTAGGTCTGCAGCAGGCCGTGGCTTTTCAGGCCGGTGCGCCCTGCCCGGCCGGTGACCTGGCTGAGAAGCTGGAAGGTTCGCTCGGCGGCGCGCGGATCGCCATTGGCAAGGCCGATATCGGCGTCGATAATGCCGACCAGGGTCATCAGCGGGAAGTTATGGCCCTTAGCCACCAATTGCGTGCCGATGACGATATCGGCCTCCCCCTTGGCAATCGCCTCAAGTTCCAGCCGCAGCCGCTTGACTCCGCCGAGATCGGAGGAAAGTACCAGGGTGCGCGCATCAGGAAAATGCCGCTCCACTTCCTCCGCAATCCGCTCGACGCCAGGACCGCAGGCCACGAGATGATCGAGCGTGCCGCATTCGGGACAAGCATTCGGCGTCGGCTCGTTATAGCCGCATTGGTGGCACTGGATCTGACCCCGAAACCGGTGTTCTACCAGCCAGCTTGAACATTGCGGGCACTGGAATCGATGACCGCAAACCCGGCACAACGTCAAAGGCGCATAACCGCGCCGGTTGAGAAACAGTAGGGCCTGCTGCTGCTTTTCTACGGTCTTGCCGATGGCCCGCACCATCAGCGGTGACAAATACCCTCCCCGTTCGGGCGGATGCCGACGCATATCTACGAGATGCAGATCTGGCATGGCCGCATCGGCAAAGCGCGTCGGCAGATGGATGCGCTTATAGCGACCGCTATAGCTGTTGACCTGACTTTCGACCGATGGCGTCGCCGATACCAGCACCGCCGGGATCTTCGCGATCCGCGCCCTGACGACCGCCATGTCGCGGGCATTGTAGAAGACCCTGTCTTCCTGCTTGAAGGCCGGATCATGCTCTTCGTCGACGATGATAAGGCCGAGATCGGCAAAGGGTAGGAACAGGGCCGAGCGCGCGCCTGCGACAACGCGAATGTCACCGGTTGCCGTCTGGCGCCAGACCTTTTCGCGGGTCTTGGTGGCAAGATCCGAATGCCATTCTCCGGGCTTGGCGCCAAACCGGTCCTGGAATCGTTCGAGAAAGGCCGTAGTAAGCGCAATTTCCGGCAGCAGGATCAACACCTGCCGACCTTGTCTCAGCGTCTCGGCAATCGCCTCGAAATAAACCTCCGTCTTGCCGGAGCCGGTGACACCATCGATCAGGGCGACGGAAAAACCACCCTCGCGAACGCCGTCCACCAGCACATCGGCGGCTGCCAATTGCGGCCCGGCCAGTCGATGAGACGCATATGCAGGATCGGGAGCTGCGACGAGCGGCGGCGGCGGCAGGAAGACGGTCTCAAACAGGCCGAGACGGACCATGCCATCGATCACAGAGGTCGACACCCCGGCGGCATGGGCAAGACCGCTCTTGGTCCAGGACAGGCCATCTCCGGCCAGATCAAGCACCTTGCGCCGCGCCGGCGTCAGCTTTTCCGGCTCGTGACCACAAAAACGCAAACCTTCGATCATCGGTTCGGGATCGAAAGCCGCCGGTGCCCGGAGCGCCATGCGCGCCACCAGCCCGGGCGGTGACAGCGTATAGGCGGCGACCCAATCGATGAAGCGGCGCATGCCCTCGTCCAACGGCGGGCAATCGAACAGCTTTTCGATCTGGCGCAACTTGGCCGGATCGACCTTGCCCTCGTCCTCACCATCCCAGACGACACCAACCACCTTGCGCGGCCCAAGCGGCACCTGCACGATCGATCCGGGCGTAACGGTCACGTCCTCGGGCACCGCATAGCTATAGGGACCAGGGGCCGGCATCGGAACGAGAACGGGCACAGCACGCCGCACGGCCGGCGGCTTGCGCGGGGATCCGAAAAGATCTGACGATTCGATGCTCATGGCGGCGGACCATGCCTCCGACAGCCGCAAAATGAAACCGAAATCTGCCAGATAGAGAACAGCAGAAGAGCGGGCTCGCCCAGAGGACGAGCCCGGTTCATCATAAGATCAGCCGGCGCGGCGCAGGGCTGGCTGTGTGTCGGCCTGAGCTGTCGCTTGGCCGGACTGCAGCCTGAACCGCCTTACGAGATCGATCAGCGCACCGGCCTCGGAAGCGAGAGCAGCACTTGCGGCATTGGTTTCCTCGACCATGGCCGCATTTTTCTGGGTCACCTGGTCCATCTGGTTGACGGCCGTATTGACCTCGGACAGGCCAACCGACTGTTCCCGCGCCGAGGTCGCGATCGCATCCATGTGCTGGTTGATGGTGATGATATAGTCGACGATCGTCTTCAGGGATTCACCGGTATTGCGCACCAATTCGACACCACGCTCGACTTCTACGGTAGAATTGCGGATCAGTTCCTTGATTTCCCGGGCCGCCTGGGCAGAGCGCTGCGCCAATTCCCGCACTTCCTGCGCAACGACGGCAAACCCTTTGCCGGCCTCACCCGCCCTTGCAGCTTCGACGCCGGCGTTGAGCGCCAGGAGGTTGGTCTGGAAAGCGATTTCATCGATTACGCCGATAATGTTGGCGATCTGGCTGGAGGACTGCTCGATCCGCTGCATGGCATCAACGGCATCGGCTACGACACGGCCGGAACTCGTCGCACTGCCGTTGGCCTCGACCGCTACGGAGCGAGCCTCCTCGGCTCGTTTGGAAGAATTGCCGACATTCGCGGTGATCTCGTCGAGAGCTGCAGCCGTCTCTTCCAGCGATGCCGCCTGCTGTTCCGTCCTCTTCGAGAGCTCATCCGAACTCCGGCTGATTTCCAGCGATCCATTGTCGATCGATTGCGATGCATGGCTGACCGCAACCATCGCTTCGCGCAACTGCGTGATGGCGGTATTGAAATCCGTCCGCAGGCTTTCGAATTCAGGGGCGAAGGGCCGCAACAACTGGAAGGTGAGATCGGCATTTGCGAGATGCTTCAGCCCATCGGCGAGGCCGGACGTGGCCTCTGCCATCGCCTCTGCGCGGCGCTTTTCCGCATCCGCATTGCGGCGTCGTTCTTCCTCAGTGGTCAGGCGCGCAGCCGTCGACTCCTGTTCAAGCTTCAGCGCTGCAATCGCATTGTCGCGGAAGACTTCGACGGCACCAGCCATCGCACCAATTTCATCGACCATACCAGCGCCGGGAATGGTGATAGCGGTCTCGCCGCTGGCAAGCCGACCCATGCTGGCCGTCATGGCACGGATAGGCCTTACAATGCTGCGCGCCACAAACCACATGGCGGCAATGCCACCGACAGCAATGACCAGCGCGGCGATGATCTGCAGGAGCATGTCGCTGTGGCCACGCGCGGTCAGAGCCTGATCAAGACCAACGGCCTCGGCCATGGCCACCGGACGCGGCACAGACACAATCACCGACCAGGGCGTTTTGGTACGGCCAATGACGATGGGAGCAAAAGCCTGAAATTGATCGGCATCTGCGAGAACATCGGCTTTGCCATCCTGAATCATCGGCAGATAGCTAGCGAGCGCCGGCGTCGCCTTGTCGAAACGCTGCCCTATCAGGTCGGGATGCTCGCTGTCGGCAACGACCAGGCCCTTGTAGCTGACGATCTTGACTCCCGCCTTGCCGCCGAAGATGGAAGCGCGGACGTCCTCTGCCAGCTTTTGCACAAAAGACAGATCAAAATCAGCGCCGGCTACCCCTCGGAACTTGCCGTCAATCATGATAGGCACGGACATGGTTGCGAGAAATACGTTCTTTCCCTGAACGATATAGGGCAAGGGGTCGAGAATACTTTCGCCTCCACCCTTTTGCGGTCCGATATACCAGCCACCCTTCATAACGCCATTAGGATGTAGTTCGGCACTGTCATATTCAACAAGTGGCTGAATCGCGATCTTGCCTGCGGCGTCTCGCGTCCAGTAGGGCAGGAAGCGTCCGGTCGCATCGGACCCAACGTCACGGCGATTGCGATAATCCTCGTCCTTTCCGTCCAGTGCATTCGGCTCCCATGCGCTATAGGTGCCGTTGAACCGCGGATTATCCTTAAGCAGGTTGAGCAGCATGCCGTTGAGCTGACCCCGCCTCAGATCGACAGGCGTACCGCTGGTCTTGTCGCCAACAGCCACTTCGAAACCGCGCGCGAGATTACGGGCCGTATCGAAAGCGCTGTCGAGCGAAGCGCGAATAATGCCGGCCTGGGTTGATGCCAGGGTTGCCAACCCTTCCCGGGTTTTTGCCTCGGTCAATTCGGTGACATTGTCACCGACGAAGCGCTGGGTCTGACCAGCCGATACGATTCCGTAGCCGACGAGCCCGGCTGTAGCCGACAGCACGCAGAGACCCGCGAGGACCGCGATCTTCGTTTGAATAGACTTGAATTGCATGATGACTTTCTCCAACGAACGACAGACCTTTCCAAAATCGGGCCTGAACTCCGGGTCATTAGTCAATCTGAATATTAAAATATTCGATAGCATTCCGTGAAATACAAAAGACGAAACTAAAGTATAATATTGGATTTGACCTTTAGCAATCCTCCTGAAATCCAGCATTTTTGTTTTCAGAAATACTACCTATACATGCGCAACCTGCACGATATTTTCCGATATGCAACACCATCAGCGGATGATGCGGCGCATTGTGTTACGAGAGCAAAAGGTTTTGAGAAACACCGTGCGACCGGGCTCGGCCAGGGCCGAAGCTGCAATCGTTAACCGTTCCCTAACGGCTCTCCGGCAAGGTGCACTCTGGCGCTCGCTGCATTCCATGCGGGCGCAGTAGCCCATAGGCGGCTACATCGGCCGCAGACGTATTGCAGAGGATCTCATCGTGACGGAACTGTTGTTGATCGCCGCGCCTGATCTGATGGCACAGCGCCAGGATTGGCTGGCGAGCCTTAGCGGACAAAGGCGGCTGTCCGAGCACACGCTGACCGCCTACGAATGCGATACCCGCCAGTTCCTGACCTTCCTGACCGGCTATATCGGCGGCCCGCCATCCATTGCCGATATCAAGACGCTCAAGCCCTCCGACCTGCGCGCCTTTCTGTCCTCGCGTCGCAAGGAAGGCGCCGGTGCGCGTTCGCTTGGCCGGCATCTGGCCGGCATTCGCTCGCTGCTGCGCTATCTCGAACGCAAGGGTCTCGTCAACGCTGCCGGCGCTAGCGCCATTCGCTCGCCGAAACAGCCGAAATCGCTGCCTAAGCCGCTAACGCCCAACCAGGCCCTGACCGTGATCGACCAGGACACCCAGATGAATGAGGAGCCCTGGATCGCAGCCCGGGATGCCGCTGTTTTCTCGTTGCTCTATGGCTGCGGACTGCGAATTTCAGAAGCGCTCAATCTGACCCCTTCCGATTTTACCGCAACGACCGCAACCTTGCGCATCACTGGCAAGGGCAACAAGACCCGGCTCGTGCCGCTGCTGCCAGCCGTACGGGAAGCGGTCGAAATCTATCGCAAGCTCTGCCCCTACCATCTGGAGCCGACCGAGCCACTTTTTCGGGGCGCCCGAGGCGGCAAGCTGCAGCAGGGCATCATCCAGAAGGAAATGCAGCGGCTTCGCTCGGCCCTCGGCCTGCCTGATACGGCGACCCCGCATGCGCTGCGCCATTCCTTTGCCACCCATCTGCTGAGCGGCGGCGGCGATCTGCGCACCATTCAGGAATTGCTCGGCCATGCCAGCCTCTCCACCACGCAGGTCTATACCGGGGTCGATTCGGCGCGTCTGCTCGATGTCTACGACCGTGCGCACCCGCGCGCGTGAACGGAATATTCAGACCCGAGCCATAACACGAGAAAATCTTAAGGCGCGGCCCATTCTCTCCTGGCCAGCCCTGGTACAAGAGATGAAGCAGGATATGACAACCATGCAGATGACGACGAGAGCCGATCTAACGCGCTGGACCGAACGCCTTATAGCCGTCGCACTGGCCGTTCCCCTGGTCATCCTCGCCCTGCTGGTCGCCGCGCTCCTCACCTGCCTTCCAGCCCGCGCAGACGACATGGCTTGCACGGGACGCAATCTGCTGCCGGAAGCGCGCCAGAAGGACCCGAAAGCCTATGCGAATTTCCAGGCCGAGGCAGCCAAGGTACCAAACGGCCATAGCATTTTCTGGAAGATCGAAAAGGCAGGCGTTTCGCCGTCCTTCCTGCTCGGCACTATGCATGTCACCGATCCGCGCGTTCTGGCCATGCCCAAGGGCGCGCCGGAAGCAGCGAGCGGAGCCGATACGATTATCGTCGAATCCGACGAAGTGCTCGACGACAAGAAGGCGGCAACGGCATTGCTCGCCAAGCCCGAGCTATCGATGTTTACCGACGGCACGACGATCACCAGCCGATTGACCGCAGAGCAGAAGACGGTGGTCGAGGCCGGATTGAAGCAGCGCGGCCTGGCGCTTTTAGCCGTGAACAGGATGAAGCCATGGATCCTCGCGAGCTTCTTTGCGCAGTCAAACTGCGAGAAAGAACGAAAGGCAGAAGGTCAGGCCTTCCTTGACCAGCAGATCGCCGAGACCGCGGCAAAGGCAGGCAAGCAGGTGGTCGGCGTCGAAACCTACGCGGAGCAACTCGCCGCAATGAATGATCTTCCCATGGAGTTCCATATGAAGTCGATGGTCGAGGCGGTGGAACTGGGCGACAAGATCGACGACATCAACGAGACCACGATCAACCTCTATCTGCAGGGTAAGGTCGGCGAAATCATGCCGGCCCTGGAACTGGTCGCACCGGATGCCGAAACCGCGAAAAAGGACGGCCATACCGATTTCGACAAGCGGATCATCACCGACCGCAACAAGGTGATGGCAGAGCGCGCCACGCCTTATCTCGACAAGGGTAAGGTGTTCATGGCGGTTGGCGCCCTGCACCTTCCAGGCGAAGGCGGCCTCGTGGCGCTGCTACGGGCCAAAGGCTTTACCGTTACCCCCGCGCCGTAAAGCGCATCAAACCCCGCGCGTCATCCGCGCCAGCACATCGGTCTTCCAGTAGAACTGGTGGATGAGTGCGGCGAGGACATGCACGACGATCAGCACCCACAAAAGCAGTTTCAGCGGCCCGCCGTGCAGGAAGCCGAGGGTCTCGTTGCCGAAGTAATATTTGGCGATCCCGGTGACTGGCATCAGCAGGAACAAGGCGTAGAAGGTACGATGGGCCAGCTTTGCGGCAAGCTTGAGCAGGGGCGGCTCTTCCGCCGGCGCAGCAGGCGCCCCCTGAACCAGCCGCAGGGTAAAGCGGATAAGACAGAGAACCAAAATGGCGATGCCGACATAGGCATGGATATTGGCGGAGGCGACATCATCGGGCGCCACCGTCTCACCCCGGCGCATCAGCCGGTTCCAGTGCTCCATACCATCAGAGAAGATCAGATTGAAGAAAATCAGCAGCGCCATCAGCCAGTGTAACAGCCGCTGTGGAACCGAATAGGAGAGACGCGGATGCGAGGCCATGATTTTGCCTTTTATCAAAACTTAAGCGCAATGTCGGCCCAACGATAAAAGCCGTGGCTCGCTAAGCAAGCCACGGCTTTCAACCTTACAAAATATAATACCTGCCGCGCTAATCCGGTTTTGTGGATCGGCTGCAACGATAGAATCCCTCAGGGAAACCGGCTTCCGCGTTTCCTGACGAACCCAGGCCGTTACATATGGATCGGCTTGGCGAAGGTCGCGAGAGCGGCTTCCTTGACGGCTTCCGACATAGTCGGATGCGCATGGCAGGTGCGCCCAAGATCTTCCGAAGAACCGCCGAATTCCATCAGCACGGCTGCCTCGTGGATCATCTCACCAGCACCGAGGCCGATGATGTGCACGCCGAGCACGCGGTCGGTTTCCTTGTCGGCGAGAACCTTGACGAAACCGTCGGTAGCCTGCATGGCGCGGGCACGGCCATTGGCGGTGAAGGGGAACTTGCCAACCTTGTAGGTAACGCCTGCGGCCTTCAGCTCTTCCTCGGTCTTGCCAACAGAGGCCACTTCCGGCTGGGTGTAGACCACGCCGGGGATGACGTCATAATTGACATGACCATGCTGGCCGGACAGGATTTCGGCCAAGGCCACACCCTCGTCTTCAGCCTTATGCGCCAGCATCGGCCCCTTGACCACGTCGCCGATCGCGTAGATGCCGTCGACATTGGTCTTGAAATGACCGTCGATTTCCACACGGCCGCGATTGTCGAGGACAACGCCAGCCTCTTCCAGGCCAAGACCGGCCGTATAGGGCTTGCGGCCAGTCGCGACCAGCACGACATCGGCTTCCAGAACCTGAGCTTCACCGCCCTTGACCGGCTCGAATGTAACCTTGGCACCAGCGCCGGCTTTCTCTACACCGGTGACCTTGGCGCCGAGGTTGAACTCGATTCCCTGCTTGACCAGCATGCGCTGGAACTGCTTGGAGACTTCGCCGTCCATGCCGCCGAGAATGGTGTCGAGATATTCGACCACCGTGACCTTGGCACCGAGGCGCGACCAGACCGAGCCGAGCTCGAGGCCGATGACGCCGCCGCCAACCACGATCATCTTGCCCGGAACCTTGTCGAGCGCAATACCACCGGTGGAGGACACGATGACCTTCTCGTCGATGTCGACAGCAACGCCCGGAATGCCTGCGACGTCAGAACCGGTGGCAATGACGATGTTCTTGGTCTCGAGGACCTGCTCTTCGCCCTTGTCGTTGGTGACGGAGACCTTGCCGGCGGCGAGGATCTTGCCCGTGCCCTGGATGCCGTCGATCTTGTTCTTCTTGAACAGGAAGGAGACGCCCTCGACGTTGGACTTCACGGTCGCATCCTTGTGCGCCATCATCTTTTCGAGGTTAAGCTTGGGCGCACCGACCTCAACGCCGAGTTCGGCCATACCATGGGCAGCGTGGTGGAACATTTCCGAAGCGTGCAGCAGCGCCTTTGAAGGGATGCAGCCGACATTCAGGCAGGTTCCGCCATAGGTGGCGCGCTTTTCGACGACAGCAACCTTAAGCCCGAGTTGGGCCGCCTTGATGGCGCAGACATAGCCGCCAGGGCCGCTGCCGATTACAACAAGATCATAAGCCATGGTTCATTCCTCTGTACCGATAATGCTGCCCGACATGCCGTAAGCCTGTCAGGGCAAGGATGATATCTGCGGAAGATACGAGCCTTCCGCCAATTATTAGCCGGCTTTTTCCGTCGCCAGCTTCAGACCAAGCACGATGAAAACGGCGCCGCTGACGCGGTCGATCCATTGGCTGGCCCGGGAAAAGCCTTCGCGGATCTTCGGCGTGGTCATGAAAACGCTAACGCCGACGAACCAGAGGATCAGGCATGTCGCCATGACCAATCCATAGGAGAATTTGACCGCGATAGGCGTGTGCAGGCTGACCACCGTCGAAAAGATCGACAGGAAGAAAAACACCGGCTTCGGATTGAGCGCATTCGCGGCGAAGCCAAGACCGAAGGATTTTGCAGCCGATTGCCGCCGCGCCTCGCCGTCACTGTCTTTCGCCACGGCGTTCAGATCCTGCCGTCCGGCACGCAAAGACTTGATGCCGATATAGATGAGGTAGGCGACACCACACCATTTGACGATGTTGAACAGGTAGATCGACTGGGAAATGATCAGGCCAAGGCCGAGGATCGTATAGGTCACATGGAACATCAGCGAGGTTCCGATGCCGAAACTGGTGATGATCGCCGCGCGGCGGCCGTGCAGCAGCGACTGCCGGATCACCATGGCAAGATCAGCGCCAGGGGACACGATGGCGAAAACGAAGATCGCCATCAGGGACGCCAGTTCGAACAGATAGGGATGCATAGCTTATCCTCGACATCAGAAACGGATCCGCGCTTCATCGAGGAAGACGAAACCGGCATGCATGCGTTCTAACCGGGTCAGAACATCAGAACCAGGAACATCGCCACAATCCCTGCGACCGAGCCGAGCCAAACCAGCGAACGGATATAGGGAATGCCAGCCAGATAAAGCGGAATATAAACCAACCGGCACACGAACCAAACCCAGGCCCCGATGAGACCGAAACCATGCGGATCGCCAGCCAGGATCAATCCGAAAGCCAGGGCGATGAAGCCGGGATATGTCTCGCGGAAATTGGACGAAGCCCGCGCAGCACGGCCTGCCTGCGCACTTTTGGGCTCAAGCCCATCGTCACGCGGACCTGCATTCCAGTCGGTCCCGAGCTCCTTCGTCGCGATCATGCCCTGCAGCATGACATGGAAAAGGAGCAGAAGGACACTCAGCCCGATGACGGGCAGAAACGGCGAAGCAGCAAGAAAGGTTGGTTCCATCGACATTCACCTTTTAGAGGGTTTCCGTGTTCAAGGACCCACGGAAACCCTCTAGCTCTTTGTTTTAACGTGCTTCAGGATGGAAAACCGGTTCCCACTTTTCCTGAAAGCACTCTAATGTCGAGCGCGTCTCCGATGGAACCCGCTTCGCTATTTGGCAGATTAGAGATCGAGAACCAGACGCTCCGGATCTTCCAGGCTTTCCTTGACGCGCACCAGGAAGGTCACGGCTTCCTTGCCATCGACGATCCGGTGGTCGTAGGAGAGCGCCAGATACATCATCGGACGGATGACGATCTGACCGCCGACCACGACCGGACGGTCCTGGATCTTGTGCATGCCGAGAATGCCCGACTGCGGCGCATTGAGGATCGGCGAGGACATCAGCGAGCCATACACGCCACCATTGGTAATGGTGAAGGTGCCGCCCTGCATGTCGGCCATGCTAAGAGAACCGTCACGGGCAGCCTTGGCAAGACGACCGAGTTCCTTCTCGACGCCCGAGATCGACATCTGGTCGGCATCGCGGATGACGGGAACGACGAGGCCCTTGTCGGTGCCGACGGCCATGCCAACGTGGCAGTAGTTCTTGTAGATGATGTCGGTACCGTCGATCTCGGCGTTGACGGCGGGCAGTTCCTTGAGGGCGTGGGTCACGGCCTTGGTGAAGAAGCCCATGAAGCCAAGCTTGACGCCGTGCTTCTTCTCGAAAATGTCCTTGTACTTGTTGCGCAGGCTCATCACTGCCGACATGTCCACTTCATTGTAAGTGGTCAGCATCGCGGCGGTGTTCTGGGCATCCTTGAGGCGCTTGGCAATGGTCTGGCGCAGGCGGGTCATCTTGACGCGCTCTTCGCGCGAGGCGTCGTCGGCAGACGAGACCGGACGCGGTGCGGAAACAGGAGCGGCAGCAGCGGCTGGCGCAGAAGCACCCTTGGCAACAGCAGCGATGACGTCCCCCTTCAGCACCTGACCACGCTTGCCGGAACCATCGACCTGGTCGGCGGAGAGATTGTTTTCAGCCAGCATCTTGGCGGCAGCCGGAGCAGCCGGCATGCCGGAGGTTGCGGCAGCAGCCGGAGCCGGGGTAGCAGCAGCAGCCGGGGCAGCCGGAGCGGCGGCAGCGGCTGGCGCGGCGGCACCAGCAGACGCACCTTCGGCGATCTGGCCGAGCAGAGCGCCGAGACCGACGGTTTCGCCGTTCTGGGCAACGATTTCGGTCAGCACGCCCGATGCCGGGCAAGGTACTTCGACGGTGACCTTGTCGGTTTCGAGTTCGACGAGCGGCTCGTCCGCCTTCACGACGTCGCCAACCTTCTTGAACCAGGTGCCGACGGTGGCTTCGCTGACGGATTCACCCAAAGTGGGGACGCGGATTTCAGTGGCCATGATGATAAATTCCGTTGATCGATAGGATTTCGAGCGAAAGGAGCGCTGGCGGCATCAGCCGCCCAGCGCGTCCTCCAGGAAGGCTTGTAGCTGGGCGAGATGCTTGGACATCAGGCCGGTTGCCGGAGAGGCAGCCGCCGGACGGCCGGTATAGCGCACCCGCTGATACTTGGCGTCGATATGAGCCAGAACCCATTCCAGATACGGGTCGATGAACGACCATGCACCCATGTTCTTCGGCTCTTCCTGGCACCAGACCATCTCGGCATTGCGGAAGCGGCTGAGCTCGTTGATCAGCGCCTTGGCCGGGAACGGATAGAGCTGTTCGATACGCAGCAGGTAGACGTCGTCGATGCCGCGCTTTTCGCGCTCTTCCAGCAGATCGTAATAGACCTTCCCGGTGCACATGACGACGCGCCGGATCTTGGCGTCCTTCTGCAGCTTGATCGGGCCGTCCTTGATGATCTCGGCATCGTCCCAGAGCAGGCGGTGGAACGAGCTTTCGCCCGCCATTTCCGCCAGCGTCGAGGTTGCCCGCTTGTGGCGCAGCAGCGACTTCGGCGTCATCAGAATCAGCGGCTTGCGGAAGTCGCGCTTCATCTGCCGGCGCAGAATGTGGAAGTAGTTGCTCGGCGTCGTGCAGTTTGCAACCTGCATATTGTCTTCAGCGCACATCTGCAGCCAACGCTCCAAACGGGCGGACGAATGTTCCGGACCCTGACCTTCGTAACCATGCGGCAGCAGGCAGACGAGACCGGACATACGCAGCCACTTGCGTTCACCAGACGAGATGAACTGGTCGAACACGACCTGGGCACCGTTGGCGAAGTCGCCGAACTGGGCTTCCCAGAGGGTCAGCGCATTCGGACGGGCCAGCGAATAGCCGTATTCGAAGCCGAGTACGGCCTCTTCAGACAGCATCGAGTTGATGACTTCGTAGCGGGCCTGGTTCGGCGCCAGGTTGGCGAGCGGAATGTATCGGTCTTCAGTTTCCTGATCGTAGAGAACCGAGTGACGCTGCGAAAACGTGCCGCGTTCGCAATCCTGGCCGGACAGACGGATCTTGTGGCCATCGAGCACAAGCGAACCGAATGCCAGAGCTTCCGCCATGGCCCAATCGATGCCTTCGCCGGTTTCGATCATCTGCGCACGGTTTTCCATAAAGCGCTGGATCGTGCGATGCGCCTTGAACCCATCAGGAATGGTCGACAGCTTGCGCCCGATCTCCTTCAGGTTCTTCATCGGCACGGCGGTCTTGCCGCGGCGCTGTTCGTCGGCATTGTCGGCTGCACGCAGACCCGACCAGACACCATCCAGCCAGTCGGCCTTATTGGGCTTGTAGGACTGACCGGCTTCGAATTCCTGCTCCAGATTGGCGCGCCAATCAGCCCGCATCTTTTCCACGTCACCTTCGGTCAGCAGACCCTCGGCGATCAGGCGATCTGCATAGACCTGCACGACCGTCTTGTGAGCGCGGATTTCCTTGTACATCTTCGGCTGCGTGAAGGACGGCTCATCGCCTTCGTTATGACCGAAGCGGCGATAGCAGAACATGTCGATGACGACAGGCTTAAAGAACTTCATCCGGAATTCGGTGGCGATCTTCGCGGCATAGACAACCGCTTCCGGATCGTCGCCATTGACGTGGAAGATCGGCGCTTCAATCATCTTGGCCACGTCGGACGGATAGGGCGACGAGCGCGAGAAGGCCGGATTGGTGGTGAAGCCGATCTGGTTGTTGATAATGAAATGCATGGTGCCGGCAACGCGGTGACCGCGCAGACCCGACAGGCCGAGGATTTCAGCAACGACGCCCTGGCCAGCGAAAGCCGCATCGCCATGGATCAGCAGCGGCAGAACCTTGGCGCGCTCCTTCAACGGAATGACATCGCCGTCCCATACCTTGGCGAGCTGGTCCTGCTTGGCGCGGGCCTTGCCCATGACCACAGGGTTGACGATTTCCAGATGCGACGGATTGGCCGTCAGCGACAGATGCACCTTGTTGCCGTCGAATTCACGGTCGGAAGACGCACCCAGATGGTACTTCACGTCGCCAGAGCCTTCGACTTCGTCTGGCTTGAACGAACCGCCCTTGAACTCGTGGAACACGGCGCGGTGCGGCTTGTGCATCACGTTGGTCAGCACGTTGAGGCGCCCGCGGTGAGCCATGCCGAGCACGACTTCTTCCAGTCCGTCCTGACCGCCGCGCTTGACGATCTGCTCCAGCGCCGGGATCAGCGATTCGCCGCCGTCGAGACCGAAACGCTTGGTGCCCTTGTACTTGACGTCGATGAACTGCTCGAAGCCCTCGGCTTCGATCAGCTTGGAGAGGATCGCCTTCTTGCCTTCCGGCGTGAAATCGACGCCCTTATCGGGACCTTCGATGCGTTCCTGAATCCACTGCTTCTCCTCCGGATTGGAGATATGCATGAATTCGACGCCGAGCGTGGTGCAATAAGTGCGCTCGAGAATATCGATCATTTCAGGGATCGTGGCATATTCCAGACCCAGGACGTTATCGATGAAGATCTTGCGACCATAATCTGCCTCGGTGAAGCCGTAGGACGCCGGAGACAATTCGTTATAGTCTTCCACAGCGCTGGCAATGCCGAGCGGGTCGAGCTTGGCATGCAAATGGCCACGCATGCGATAGGCGCGGATCATCATGATGGCGCGCACGCTGTCGCGGGTCGCCTGCAGCACTTCGGCTTCCGAAACGGGCTTGCCAACGGCGGCAGCCGTTGCTTCAGCCTTGCCCTTGACCTTGGTTTCGATGGCCTTTTCAACCAGGCCCCAATTGCCGTCGAGCGCCGAAACCAGATCGGTGCGCGGCGTCAGCGGCCAGTTCGAACGCTGCCAGGAGGCTCCCTTGGCCGCCTTCTTCACGTCAGCTGGATTGTCGCCCAGCGCCTTGAAGAAAGACTGCCACTCAGGCGATACCGAGCCCGGATCGTCCTCGTAACGCGCATAAAGCTGCTCGATATAGATCGCGTTCGATCCGTCCAGGAACGAGGTGATCTGAAACTGCTCGTTGGCTTCTTGCCTTGCCATGGTTTTATGCGGGCCTCGTGCCCGCCTCCCGACTTGAGGTCATCACCGAACTATCCGACCGAATATTCGGTTTGTCGAATATGTGCCAGCCATGGCTTGTGCTCGGCTGGACTCTTTTAGAAACATCATGACAGGCGGAGCCGAATGGCCCGCCTGTCCTTGCTCTTCTATGTGGTTCAGCCCTTAAGGACTTCAACCAGAGTTGTACCCAAGCGTGCCGGGGACGGCGAGACCTTGATACCGGCCGCTTCCATGGCCGCGATCTTGGATTCCGCATCGCCCTTGCCACCGGAAACCACGGCGCCAGCATGGCCCATGGTACGGCCCTTCGGCGCGGTACGGCCGGCGATGAAGCCAGCCATCGGCTTCTTGCGGCCCTTCTTGGCTTCGTCGATCAGGAACTGGGCAGCGTCTTCTTCAGCGGAACCACCGATTTCGCCGATCATGATGATCGACTTGGTGGCTTCGTCGGCGAGGAACATTTCCAGGATGTCGATGAATTCGGTGCCCTTGACCGGGTCGCCGCCGATGCCGACAGCCGTCGTCTGGCCGAGGCCTTCGTTGGACGTCTGGAACACGGCTTCATAGGTCAGCGTGCCCGAACGCGAGACGATACCGACCGAACCCTTGCGGAAGATCGAGCCCGGCATAATGCCGATCTTGCATTCTTCCGGCGTCAGCACGCCAGGGCAATTGGGGCCGAGCAGGCGCGACTTGGACTTTTCAAGACGAGCCTTGACCCGCACCATATCCATGACCGGAATGCCTTCGGTGATGCAGGTGATGAAGGGGATTTCCGCATCGATTGCCTCGATGATGGCGTCGGCAGCACCTGCCGGCGGAACGTAGATCACGCTTGCATCAGCGCCGGTCTTGTCCTTGCCTTCAGCAACGGATGCGAAGATCGGCAGGCTTTCGCCCTTAGAACCGGTCCAGGTTTCGCCACCCTTCTTCGGATGAATACCGCCGACCATCTGCGTACCGTAATAGGCAAGAGCCTGCTCGGTGTGGAAGGTGCCGGTCTTGCCGGTCAGGCCCTGTACGAGGACCTTGGTGTTCTTGTTGATCAGAATCGACATTACTCGGCTTCCTCTTCCTCGAATTCGAGGGGTTCAAATGCCTCAAAGGCGTCATTGGAAAAACGATAGCCCATGCCATTGGCCGGCTTTTGCGTCAGATGCGCATCAAGGCTCTTGGACCATTGGGTGTGGAACCAGTCGAAATGGTCGTCGGACTTGGCGACGCCAAGCTCGCCCTTCCAGACGAACAGGCTGGCATCCTTGCACTTCTCAGCGAAGTAAGCGGCGGCATCGTCCCGGTCGGTGAAATGCGCCCAACGTTCGGCAACGCCACCTTCAGGATCGAAGTCGGCATCCCAGCTGACGAAATAGCACAGATTGATATCTGTCTCGTTCGGTCCGAAGGGCTGGCGCTTTACGGTCTTGGATTTATCGGCCATCAGCTCAGGCGCCCTTCACAGCAGCGACGATTTTCTTGGCGGCGTCATCCAGATCGTCGGCAGCCGTAATGGCGAGACCCGATTCGTTGAGCAGCTTCTTGCCGAGATCGACATTGGTGCCTTCCAGACGCACGACCAGCGGAACCTTGAGGCCGACTTCCTTGACGGCAGCGATCACGCCTTCGGCGATAACGTCGCACTTCATGATGCCACCGAAGATGTTGACGAGGATGCCCTCGACCTTCGGGTCGGCCGTGATGATCTTGAAGGCAGCCGCCACCTTCTCCTTGCCAGCGCCACCGCCGACGTCGCAGAAGTTAGCCGGCTCTTTGCCGTAAAGCTTGATGATGTCCATCGTCGCCATGGCGAGACCGGCACCATTGACCATGCAGCCGATGTTGCCGTCGAGGGCAACGTAAGCCAGGTCCCACTTGGAGGCTTCGATTTCCTTGGAATCTTCTTCCGTCTCGTCGCGCAGCGCGCGGATGTCGTCGTGACGGAACAGTGCATTGCCGTCGAACGAGACCTTGGCGTCGAGAACGCGCAGATGGCCATTGGTCATGACGATCAGCGGGTTGATTTCCAGAAGCGCCATGTCCTTCTCATTGAAGGCCTTATAAAGCACCGGGAACAGCGACTTGGCGTCTTCAACGGCGACGCCTTCGAGGGCGAGAGCAGCCGAGATCTTGGCCAAATCATCTGCCGTGACACCGGTCGCCGGGTCGATGGCGATGGTGTGGATCTTTTCCGGCGTATCGTGGGCAACGGCTTCGATGTCCATGCCGCCTTCAGTGGAAACCACGAAGGCTACGCGGCCAACAGAACGGTCGACCAGCAGCGAGCAGTAAAGCTCACGGGAGATGTCGGCGCCGTCTTCGATATAGAGACGGTTGACCTGCTTGCCGGCGTCGCCAGTCTGGGCGGTAACCAGCGTGTTGCCGAGCATGTCCTTGGCGTGAGCCACGACTTCGTCGATCGACTTCGCCAAGCGAACGCCGCCCTTGGCATCGGGGCCGAGCTCCTTGAACTTACCCTTGCCGCGGCCACCAGCATGGATCTGGCTCTTGACCACGTAAAGCGGGCCCGGGAGCTGCTTGGCGGCAGCAGCCGCTTCATCAGCTGAGAGAATCGCCACGCCTTCAGCGACCGGCGCACCAAAGCCCTTCAGAAGAGCCTTGGCCTGATATTCGTGAATGTTCATCGTCTGGTCCTATCTTTGGCCCTGCAGCGCCGCGCGTTCTGAAAACACACAAAGGACGCTGTAACGCTTGAAATTCTCTGCTTAATTTCCTCCTTAAACCGACCTGGATTTAAGGAATCACGCAGTAGATCGGAAAATCGAATGCACGCAAATGCGGAGGCCGTGACCGGCCCCCGCTCTCGACTGCGTGGCAATTACTTCAGGGCAGGAGCGATATTGATGCAGGCTTCGCAGAGACCAGCAACCGCGCCGACCGACTTCTGGAAGGCGGCTTCTTCGTCCTTGTTCAACTCGATCTCGATGACACGCTCGACACCGCCAGCACCGATGACGGTGGGAACGCCCACATACATGTCCTTGACGCCATACTGGCCGGTCAGGTGAGCGGCGCAAGGCAGAACGCGCTTCTTGTCCTTGAGGTAGGATTCCGCCATTTCGATCGCGGAAGCAGCCGGCGCGTAGAAGGCCGAACCGGTCTTCAACAGGCCGACGATTTCGGCGCCGCCGTCGCGGGTGCGCTGGATGATCTGCTCGAGACGTTCGGCAGTGACCCAGCCCATCTTGACGAGATCGGTCAGCGGGATACCGCCGACTGTGGAGTAACGAGCCAGCGGCACCATGGTGTCGCCGTGGCCGCCGAGCACGAATGCCGTGACGTCCTGCACAGAGACGTTGAATTCTTCAGCCAGGAACAGACGGAAGCGCGAGCTGTCGAGCACGCCAGCCATGCCCACAACCTTGTTGGCCGGCAGGCCGGAAAACTTCTGCAAAGCCCAGACCATCGCGTCGAGCGGGTTGGTGATGCAGATGACGAAAGCGTTGGGGGCATACTTCTTAATGCCGGAGCCAACCTGCTCCATGACCTTGAGGTTGATGCCGAGCAGGTCGTCGCGGCTCATGCCGGGCTTGCGCGGGACACCAGCGGTGACGATGCAGACATCTGCACCTTCGATAGCGGCATAGTCGCTCGAGCCGGTCAGCTTGGCATTGAAGCCTTCAACGGGGGAGGACTGCGCGATGTCCAGACCCTTGCCCTGCGGCACACCATCGGCGATGTCGAACAGGACGATGTCGCCGAGTTCCTTGAGGCCGGCCAAATGGGCCAGCGTGCCACCGATCATTCCAGAACCAATAAGTGCGATCTTGTTGCGCGCCATTGAAGTGCTTCCTTTTAGATCCAAAACCAAGGTGGGCCTTCCGGGAAAGAATGACCGGCCTTTGGGCCATTCGCATAGCGCGGCCTGGAAAAAAGCGCAACCGATATTTACAACCTGAGTTTTTTCAATCGTTTAGACTATAAAAATCTTACGTAAAGGTAAGATATTCAGTCATCAATTCTTCACATTTGTACATAACGAGCAGCGTGAGCCTCAAGATATTCGCGGCTGCGCATCTCAAACAGGCGCGATGCGGTACGATCGAACTCGAAACCTTCGGTGCCTTTTCTGACTGTGAGCAGTGCTTCCGGCTCAGCGGCAGCGCTTGCATGCACGCGGATGTGATGATCGTAGAGCGCATCGATCAGGATGATAAAACGCTTCGTCTGGTTGCGCTTTTCGGGCCCCAACAGGGGAATGTGATCGATGAAGACAGTATGGAAGCGATCGGCAATGGCCAGAAAATCGGATGCGCCAAGCGGCTGCTCGCACAATTCGTTGAAGGTGAAGCGCGCGTATTTGCCGACCGCCCTGCGCACGGGGACAACCCGACCCTTCATCTCGATCTCTTCAGGCTTCTCGATACGGCTGGCGGTAATCAATTTCCAGGCGCGGTCCATTTCCCGATCCGCCGCCGCATTGGCAGGCGCCAGATAGATCGGCAGTTGATCCGCCTTCTCCAGCCGGTAATCGGTGGGCGAATCCAGCGATAGGACCTCCACATACTGCTTGAGCAGGCCGATGAAGGGCAAAAACAGGCTGCGATTGAGCCCGTCCGGATAAAGATTGTCAGGCTCGACATTAGAGGTCGCCACCAGAATACAGCCGCGCGCAAACAGTTCGGTGAACAATCGCGACAGGATCATCGCATCGGCGATATCAGTGACGGTGAATTCGTCGAAGCAGAGCAGTTCTGCCTCATTTGCCAATTGTTCGGCCACTGGCGGCACCGGATCGGCCTGCTTGGTCTCGCCATTCTTCAGCTTCTGGCGATGGGCATGGATGCGATTGTGCACATCGGCCATGAATTCATGGAAATGCGCCCGCCGCTTTTTCTGCACTGGCGCCATGCGGAAAAACAGGTCCATCAGCATGGTTTTGCCGCGACCGACGCTACCGTGCACGTAAAGTCCCATGATCCGGGTCTGCGGTGCACGATGCCTTGCAAAGATCCAGCCAAGAGCAGAGGATTTCTTGGCTGGCTTGCGCTCTTTCAACTGCAGAAGGATGCGGTCAAGCTTCGCGGCGACGCCAATCTGCGCCGGGTCCGCCGTCAATTCGCCTGAAGCAACCCTGGCCTTCAGATCCTCGCTGACGCTGAGGGTGTAATCGGGCACAGGCTGCATGTCGGACTCCGCAGGCAAGGAAGGGCTACCCATAATGTTCGGGCAGCAAAAGAAAGGGCGGGCGCCAGACCGGCGCCAGCCCCTCGGACAATATTATCAAATCGTCTTAACGGCTAAGGCTGATCGGCTGGCCGCTGCTGGTTGAGCCGCTGAAACGGTTGTCGGCTGTCTTGTAGAGGCTGCCGATCACGTTACCGTCGCGGTCCTTCAACATCAGCTGCTTATTGGTAACTTCCCAGGCGCCCATGGCCGTCAGAGGGCCAACGCAGCCGCGCGTGCCGCCGCGCGAGCCACCACCGAGATTGGTGAGCGTCAGGAACATGTCGCAGCTCGTCTGGCCATTTGCCACCCGCCAGTTGCCGACCATCTGTTCCTTGGTGAAATCGAGAGACCCGCCCGGCGGCGGTGCGTTCGGCGTCAGAGCGGCGCTCTGGTTGGCAGTCGTCGGAGCGGCTGGAAACTGGTTAGCGCCACCAGGCGGCGGCAATTGTCCGGACTGGACTTGCGGAACCGGCTGGGCCTGAAGAGGCGGCAGCGACGAGGACCCGTAATCGCTGGACGTGCGCTGACATCCGGCTAGCGAAAGCACGACCAGAACACCCGTCGCCGCAAATTTCAGTTTCATCCTAACACTCCCGGTTGCTTCTTCGTCGTCAGCCTGGACGCGCTTTCAGCGCTATGCGTTAAACACCCCAAAGACTGGCCTGTACCAAACGCCCGGAAACTAGCGCCAAAACCGGTTTGAAATCAAGGCAGGCACACATAGAGCCGCCGGCAAACGAAGCGATTGCGTCGGACCGGCCGAAATTTTTCTTACAAAACCGCGTGAGCCGCAGGCTGAAACAAGGACGGCTCTGCTGTCATTCTCGTGATAACGCCAAGCCCGCTCCGAATGGTGCAGGCTTGGCGCAGATAAGGTCAGACGCGACGTTCGACCATCATCTTCTTGATTTCGGCAATCGCCTTGGCCGGGTTCAGGCCCTTTGGACAGACCTGCGCGCAGTTCATGATCGTGTGGCAACGATAAAGTCGGAAAGGATCTTCCAGATTGTCGAGCCGCTCGCCCTTGGCTTCGTCGCGGCTGTCGATCAACCAACGATAGGCCTGCAGCAGCACGGCCGGACCGAGGTAACGATCACCGTTCCACCAGTAGCTCGGGCAAGACGTAGAGCAGCAGGCGCAAAGAATGCACTCGTAGAGACCGTCGAGCTTCAACCGGTCGTCGTGGCTCTGCTTCCATTCCTTGGCCGGCGTCGGCGACACCGTCTTCAGCCAGGGCTCGATCGAGCGATGCTGGGCATAGAAGTTATTGAGGTCGGGTACCAGGTCCTTGACCACAGGCATATGCGGCAGCGGATAGATCTTGACCGTGCCCTTCACGTCATCAGTGCCCTTGGTGCAGGCCAGCGTGTTGGTGCCATCGATATTCATCGCGCAGGAGCCGCAGATGCCCTCGCGACAGGAGCGACGGAAGGTCAGCGTCGGGTCGATCTTGTTCTTGATATAGAGCAGACCGTCGAGCACCATCGGGCCGCAATCGTCCATGTCGACATAATAGGTGTCGAGATGGGGATTTTCGCCATCGTCAGGGCTCCAGCGATAGATCTGGTATTCCCGCAGGTTCTTGGCACCTGAAGGCTTCGGCCAGACCTTGCCTGGCTTGATCTGCGAATTCTTGGGAAGCGTCAGTTCAACCATGGTGATATGATCCCATCAATAAACGCGGGCCTTGGGCTCGATCTTCTTAGGATCGATCCCGTCAGCCAGAAGCTCGGTATGAACTGGACGATAATCCAGCTTCACATCGCCAGCTTCGTTGACCCAGGCCAGCGAATGCTTGCGCCAGTTGACGTCGTCGCGGCCGCCGAACGGACCGTCGACATAGTCCTCGCGGGCGTGGCTGCCACGGCTTTCCTTGCGGGCCTCGGCGCTATAAACCGTGGTGATCGCGTTCGGCATCAGGTTATGCAGTTCCAGCGTTTCCACCAGGTCCGAGTTCCAGATCAGCGACCGGTCGGTGACCTTGATGTCAGGCAGTTCCTTCCAGATCGCCGAAATGCGGCGGCAACCGCTTTCGAGCGCTTCCTGGGTACGGAACACGGCGGCGTCTTCCTGCATGGCGCGCTGCATCTTGTCACGCAGCACGGCCGTCGGCGTCGAGCCGCTGGAATGACGGATCGCGTCGAAGCGTTCCATGATTTTGTCGCAGGCAGCTATATCCAGCGCCGGGATCGGCGAGACGCGGTCGATCACTTCGGCAGCGCGGATGGCTGCGGCGCGGCCAAAGACCACGAGGTCAATCAGCGAGTTGGAACCGAGGCGGTTTGCACCATGTACCGAGGCGCAACCGGCTTCGCCAACAGCCATCAGGCCGGGTGCGATCCGCTCAGGATTTTCAGCATTGGCGTTAAGCACTTCGCCCCAATAGTTGGTCGGAATGCCGCCCATATTGTAGTGAACCGTCGGCAGAACCGGGATCGGTTCGCGCGTCACGTCGACGCCGGCGAAGATCTTGGCGCTCTCGGAAATGCCGGGCAGGCGCTCGTGCAGAACGGCCGGATCGAGATGATCGAGATGCAGGAAGATGTGGTCCTTGTTTTTGCCGACGCCACGACCCTCGCGGATTTCCAGCGTCATGCAGCGCGAAACGACGTCACGCGAGGCAAGGTCCTTGGCCGAAGGTGCATAGCGTTCCATGAAGCGCTCGCCTTCGGAGTTGACGAGATAGCCGCCTTCGCCGCGTGCGCCTTCGGTGATCAGACAGCCGGCGCCGTAGATGCCGGTCGGATGGAACTGCACGAATTCCATGTCCTGCAGCGGCAGGCCGGCGCGTGCGATCATGCCGCCGCCGTCGCCGGTGCAGGTATGCGCAGAGGTCGCCGAGAAGTAGGCGCGGCCGTAACCGCCGGTCGCCAGCACCACCATCTTCGCCGTGAAGCGGTGGATCGTGCCGTCGTCGAGGTTCCAGGCAACGACGCCGGTGCAGCGGCCATCGGGCGCCATGATCAGGTCGAGCGCGAAATATTCGATGAAGAATTCGGCATTGTGCTTCAGCGACTGGCCGTAGAGCGTATGCAGAATGGCGTGGCCGGTACGGTCGGCGGCAGCGCAGGTGCGCTGTACCGGCGGGCCTTCACCGTAATTCTGCATGTGACCGCCGAACGGACGCTGATAGATCTTGCCTTCTTCGTTACGCGAGAAGGGCACGCCGTAATGTTCAAGCTCATAGACCGCCTTCGGGGCTTCCATGGCAAGATATTGCATGGCGTCGACATCGCCGAGCCAGTCGGAACCCTTGACCGTGTCATAGAGATGCCACTGCCAGCAATCCGGCGTCATGTTGTTGAGCGAAGCGGCGATGCCGCCCTGGGCTGCAACCGTGTGGGAGCGGGTTGGGAAAACCTTGGTGATGCAGGCGGTCTTGAACCCCTGCTCTGCCATGCCGAGCGTCGCGCGCAGACCGGCGCCGCCAGCACCGACCACGACCACGTCATAGGCGTGGTCGACATAGGTGTAGCTCCTGCCGTTAATCGTCGGGCCGGATTGAGAAGAACTTGTCGCTGCCATGATGAATTATCCTACAAACGCGATCTTGAGGATGGCGAAAAGACAGAGCGAACCGGTGATGACCACGAAAAACGTGTTGAGCATCGTCAGGCTCATCTTCACCAACTCGTTATGAATGTAATCGCTGATGATTTCCTGCATGCCGATCCGCATATGGATGAGGCCCGAAAGCACGACCAGGCCCATGAGGACGGCGACAATCGGGTTCGACAACGCCGAAACGACGTCGGCATAGGGCGCGCCGGCATGGGTCAGCATGAAGAAGATGAAAAACAGGAAGAGTGGCACATTGGCGACGGCCGTCAGCCGCTGACGCCAGAAATGTTCAGTTCCGTCCTTGGCAGATCCCAGACCGCGAACCTTGCCGAGCGGTGTACGCATATCCATGATTGTAACCTCAGCGAATGATGAAGGCGATGATCCAGACCACGACGGTCAGGGTAACGGAGGCAACGGCAACTGCCTGGGCGAGCTTGGTGTTGAAGTGTTTCTCCAGACCGTAGCCCATGTCCCAGACAAAATGGCGCATGCCGCCAATCATGTGATGGATCAGTGCCCAGCTGAAGCCGAACAGCACGATCTTGCCGATGAATGTGCCCATAAGCCAGGACACCCAATCATAGTAGTCAGCGCCCGTCGATGCGGCGATCAGCCACCACGCCACCAGAGCGGTACCAAAATACAGGGCACCACCGGTGATGCGATGTACAATCGACATCAACATCGTCGGAACAAGCTTGTAAATTTGCAGATGCGGCGACAAAGGCCGTTGTTTTGTCACGTTCGCCATCTTGTCCTCACGGCGTTCAAGTGCATTCCACCTTTGGAATGGAAGGGATATAGGGCGCTGCCAGCGGGAGTGCAGTGCGTCAAATTGGACCTTTAATCCTCCGTTTGATGCAGGACAAGGCGCATTTGAGAACGGCTTTCAATTTAATCGATTGGCAAGCCCCGCCCCAGACCAAAGACGGTCAACTGATAATATAGGGCAGTCCTTAAGAAAAACGTCCGCCCGGTAGCGCAAATTGCGGAAAACCCTTGATTTTCCACGAGTCGATATTAACCTTTCGTTAACTAGATTTTGGTCGCACCGGAGAAAAAACCTTGCCTGCCACTGGTAGAATTACCCGTACGAGGTCGCGGATTTTTATGCTCGGCTTCGCGCTTTGCTGCGGTTTTCCGCTCGTCACGTCAGCATATGCTGGCGATGCAATCGCTGCGCGGCATCACCATTTCGCCGGTTCCCGCGGATCAATCATCGGCATTGGCGTGCCAGGGGGAACCTATGTTCTGCCGGTCTCTGCGTCACGCAGCAATGGCGTGAGGGATGAAAGCCGGCAGCTGGCGCCAAAGGCAAAGATCATCGACGTGAAGGAGGCGCTACAGGCCTCCCCTTGCACCTACCAAGCCAGCGTCTGCATCATCAGACCTTGAACAGTGGTCAGGCAAAGCGCCAGACCGTGGTCCTTTTGATCTCGCTGTCTTCCAGTACCCGGGTGACAGGTACTTCGTAGCTGGCCAAGGCTTGCATCCTGTCTCTTGGACAATAGCTGCGGCCGGGATCGCCCACCAAAACGGTTAGGCCAGATCCGGAAAGCAGCGAGAACCAAGGCAGAAGGCGCTCGGCAAAGCTTTGATCGTAGAACACGTCGCCCGCCAGCAACACATCGGCTTGAAGCGGCTTGCCCACGAGATCTTCAGCGCAAATCGCAAGCTCAACCTCGTTTTCGGCGGCGTTGAGCGCGATGGCCGCTGGCACAAACGGATCGATATCGGCAGCAACGACCGACAGAGCCCCGGCCTTTGCGGCAGCGATTGCTACCAACCCGGAGCCGCTGGCGAAATCCACCACCGTCTTTCCGGCCACCGCCTGCGGATGATCGAGGATATAGCGAGCCAGCCCCTGCCCCCCGGCCCAGGCAAACGCCCAGAACGGTGGCGGCAGGCCAATCTCCGCCAGATCTTCCTCGGTTTTCAGCCAGAGATCATGCACTTCGCTGGCCAGATGCAGCCGGATTTCCGGCACATGCGGCGGCGCCATGACATCTGTATTGTCGAGAATGAACCGACGCGGATCGATCTTCATCGGCCCGATTCACACCGGCGGATTGTCGAGCCCGCCCATCCGGCAGATCTCGAAATATTCCTCTTCCGTCACAGGCTGCACCGAAAGCCGCATCGAGGTGACAAGCGCCATCTGCGCCAGATTTGGATTGGCCTTCACGTCCTTCAACGTCACCGGTTTTGGCATATCGCAGACGGCGCGGATATCCACGCAGTCCCAGCGAGCGTCGCCTTCGGCAGTCGAATCGGGATGCGAGAGCGCGCAGACCTCAGTGATCCCGACGACCTCAAGCCCTTCGTTGGAATGGTAGAATAGACCTTTGTCGCCGATTTTCATCGCGCGCATGTTGTTGCGGGCGAGATAGTTGCGCACACCGGTCCATTCGGTGCCGACGGCACCGGCGTCCTTCTGCATGGCCCAGGACCATTTGAACGGTTCGGATTTATAGAGCCAGAACGCCATGGATCTTATGCCTCGGGATTGTTGAAGACCCAGTTATAGGGTTTGATCTCGACGCTTTCGAACAGCCCGGCCTTTGCATAGGGATCTTCAGCCGCAATGGCCTTGGCAGACGCCAAGTCGTCTGCCTTGATCAGCAGCATTGAGCCGCAGGGCTTGCCCGCGTCATCAAGAAAGGGGCCGCCGATCTTCAGCACACCCTCGGCATTCAAACCGTTCAGCCATTCGACATGCGGCGGGCGTGTCGCCATTCTTAGGTCCAGATGATTGGGCTTGTCGGCGCAGATCACAGCAAACAGCATGGCATAGCTCCTCGATTGTTCTTCAGTGGTACTCTTATTCTGTCGTAATCGGCCGGGTCATCAGGGCATCCACGGCATGGTCGATATCCAGCGCGCCTTCGATGATGGCGGCAACGGCCTCGGTGATCGGCATGACGACGCCGTAATGTTCGGCGAGCCGGGCTGCGACGGCGGCAGCAAAAGCGCCTTCGACCAGAGGTCCGCTGCCCGGTCCTGCGGCATCGCCATGGGCGAGCGCCAAGCCATAACGCAGGTTGCGGGATTGATGGCTGGTCGCCGTCAGCACCAGATCGCCGAGCCCGGAAAGCCCGCGCACCGTATCGGCTTTACCCCCCATGGCGGTCACCAGCCGCGACATTTCCGCAAGCCCGCGCGAGATCAGCGCCGCCCGGGCGGATTCGCCGAGCCCCCGGCCCTCCACCATGCCGCAGGCAATCGCCAGCACGTTCTTCAAGGCGCCGCCGAGCTGCACGCCAGTGCGATCGTCAGAGGCATAGAGCCTGAAAGTTCGGGTCGAGATCGACCGGGCCAGTTCCTCGGCCATGTCAATATTGGACGCAGCAAGCGCCATGGCCGTCGGCAAACCACGGGCGATATCCATGGCAAAACCGGGGCCTGAAAGAACCGCCACCGGATGATGCGGCAGCTTTTCTTCGAGGAGATCGGTCAGGAGGCGCGATGTCGCGCGATCGATGCCCTTGGCACAGGTCACGACCATGGCTTCGGGCGCCAGATAGGGACCATAGGCCATAGCCGCATCGGCCTGAGCCTGGGAGGGCATGGCAAACAGCACGATGTCGGCATTTCCAAGCACATCGGGTTCAAAGGCAAAATCGAGACCGTACGGCAGTGACACACCCGGCAGCGCCGCGTCATGCACGCCATCCGCCTTTAGATCGGCGATCAGCGATGGGTCACGGCCGAGCAGCGTCACCTTGGCACGCCCCTCAAGTGCCATGACCACGGCCAGCGCCGTGCCAAAGGCGCCAGCGCCAATCACGACGATGTGATGCTGTCCGACTACCGTCTCGCTCATGCCTTGGCGCCTCGTTTGCCGGAGCCCAGTACCGCTACGGCCTGGCCGTCGAGCGGCCAGCGGGCGCGGGGTGATACCGAGAGATCGTCCGCCGGAAAGCCATGGGCCAGCCGCTCCAGACCGGCCCAGGCAATCATCGCAGCATTGTCGGTGCACAGATGATGCGGCGGCGCAATGAAGCGGAAGCCGTGCCGGTCGCAGAGCATCTGCAAGGCGCCGCGCAGGGCCTGATTGGCCGCCACGCCACCAGCGACGACCAAAGCCGGAGCCTCTTCGAGACCAGGAAATTCCGCATTGAACCGCGCCAGCCCCCGGCCGATCCGGTCGTCCATGGTGCGGGCGATGGCACGCTGGAAGGAGGCGCAGATATCGGCGATATCCTGCTCACTCACAGGCGCCGTCGCCTCGGCCGCCTGGCGCACTGCCGTTTTCAGTCCCGAAAAGGAAAAATCAAGCCTGGCTTCGCCGACCAGCGGTCGGGGAAAGGAAAAACGCTTTTCGTTACCACTCTTGGCAGCGCGCTCCACCGCCGGACCGCCGGGATAAGGCAGGCCGAGCAGCTTTGCCGTCTTGTCGAAGGCCTCGCCAAGCGCGTCGTCGATCGTTGTGCCCCAGCGCTGGTAATCGCCGACGCCGCGCACCAGAACCAGCTGGGTATGCCCGCCTGATACCAGCAGCATCAGATAGGGAAAGGCGACATTGTCGGTGAGACGCGCCGTCAGCGCATGGCCTTCCAGATGGTTGATCGCATAAAGCGGCTTTGCCGCCGCGCGGGCAATCGCCTTGCCGGTCATCAGCCCGACGATCAAGCCGCCGATCAGACCCGGACCTGCCGTGGCCGCCACGGCGTCGATATCGCGAAGTCCGACCCCGGCCTTGGCCAGCGCCTCTTGCACCAGCGTGTCCAGCGCTTCCACATGGGCGCGAGCCGCGATCTCGGGCACGACGCCGCCATAGACGCTGTGTTCGTCGAGCTGGCTCAGCACCACATCGGCCCGGATCTCGCCGCGTCCGTCACCATCGCGCACGACAACGGCGGCCGCGGTTTCGTCACAGCTGGTTTCGATGCCGAGAATTATCAGGCGACCTGTCATAGAGGTTGAATTGCGTCGATTTGATTGATTGCGAGGAAGGCCAAACATGGGTACGAGAACCTCCGGTAACAATGGATGACTTCGGATGCAAACGAAACCTTTCCGCATCGGCACGCGCGGCAGCCCGCTGGCGCTGGCCCAGGCCCATGAAACCCGCGCCCGGCTGGCAGAGGCCCATGGCCTGTCCCCCGACATGTTCGAGATCGTCGTGCTCTCGACCACCGGCGACCGCATCACCGACCGGGCACTGGCTGAGATCGGCGGCAAGGGCCTGTTCACGCTGGAACTGGAACAGCAATTGCTGTCCGGCGGGCTGGATTTCGCCGTGCACTCCTCCAAGGACATGCCGACGGCGCTACCGGACGGGCTAGAAATTTCCGCCTATTTGCCTCGCGAGGACATGCGTGACGCCTTTATCGGCCGCACCGCACCGAAACTGCTCGATCTGCCCGAGGGTGCGGTCATCGGCTCCGCCTCACTCCGGCGCCAGGCACTGATCCGCCGTCTGCGTCCTGATCTCAAGGTGATCACCTATCGCGGCGCCGTGGAAACACGGCTGCGCAAGCTGGCCGAAGGCGATGTCGACGCAACGCTGCTGGCCGTCGCCGGCCTGAAGCGGCTCGACAAGGAAAAGGTCATTACCGAATATCTCGACCTCGAGCACTTTCCTCCTGCCCCGGCCCAGGGCGCGATCTGCATCGAGGCGCGCATTGATGATCAGCGCATTCAGGATCTCCTGGCGCCGATCAATCACCGCCCGACCTATGAAGCGGTTTCCTGCGAGCGCGCCTTCCTTGCAGCCCTCGACGGCTCCTGCCGCACTCCGATAGCCGGCTATGCAATATCGGACGGCGAGAGGATCAGGCTGACCGGCACGATCCTGACGCCCGATGGCACAGTCCATCATTCGATCGAGGCGGAAGGCCGCTGCGCCGACGGTCTGTCGATCGGCTGGAATGCCGGCGAAAAGGTCAGGGACAAAGCCGGACCCGGTTTCTTCGACGGTTGGGGTTGACGCCATGCGCGTGCTCGTGACCCGGACGCAAAGTGCCAGCCGCAAAACGGCCGAACGCTTGGCCGCCCTGGGACATGAGCCGGTGATCCTGCCGCTGGCGCAGGCGCAGCATCATCCAGATGCGGTGCTTTCGGGAATGACCAGGCCGCATGCGGCGCTGGCCATCACCAGTGCGGAAGCCTTGAAGGCCTGTCCCACCGATAGCCAAGTGCTTCGACCGCATCTCGAAACACCGCTGTTTGCAGTGGGTGCTGCCACAGCCACCGCTGCCCGGGCGCTCGGCTTTAGCAATGTCACGAGTGCCGATGGCGATGGCGAAGCCTTAAGCGCCTGCATTGCGCAAGCGGCGATCGATTGGAGCAAACCGCTGCTTTATCTTGCCGGCCATCCGCGCAAGGCGAGCCTGGAACAGGGCCTTGTCCGGCATGGTATCCCTGCCGTTACGGTCGAAGCCTATCGCATGCAGCCGATCGACTACTCGAGCGAAGAGATCATCGAGCAGCTTGCGGGTAAAGGTATCGACGCCGTCCTCCTCTACTCGGCCGAGACCGCCAGACGATTTTTTGCCCTTCCTATCAAGACAGAGGTGGTCGATCTTTTCGCAGGCGCACAATTTTTCTGCCTCAGCCCCGATATTGCCGAAAAGGTGCAGGAACCGTTCTCTCACAAGGTGTCGATTGCTCCCAAACCAGATGAAGATGGACTGTTTTCTCTCCTATAAAACCACGAAGCTGGCGGCAATTGCGGGCTAACCCCTTTCCTTCCATTCGATCCCTGACTAATTTCATCCCGTACTCATTGAAAGCGAGGTTGCCATGGTTTCCGGAAAACCCCCACGCCGCTCCAAAAGCACCGGAGAGCCGGTAACCATCGACTTGACCGCAACGCCGGTAAACGGGCCGCAGAGCAGCGAAATCGACGCTGAAAAATCCGCAAAAGAGGCAAACATGACCGAGGTGGCCGCTGAGAGTGCCGGGGTGGACAACGGCACGACCGAGGCAGCTTCCGTTTCATCATCCGTTTCGGACCATCAGCCTCACGAGATGCAATCGCATCAGACAAGGGCCGAGTCGGTTGCTCCAACGGAAACCGTTGAAGAGACCGCTACGCTTTCGGATGCAGTGCCAGATGCGCGTGATGCCGAAACGGTCAAGGAAGCCATCGAGAACGAACACACGTCAGCCGAGGAGCCTAAGGCTGAAGGCACGGAAGATCAGGGCAAGGGTGACGTCCACTTCGGCAGTGCAAGCTCTGCCTTCTCGCCACCACCGCCCGATGAGCCAGCTCCACCCTCGGACGCATCCAATTCTTCGCCTTTGGACTCCAACCACAGAGCTTCCTCACCCGCCATGTCAGGCTTGATCGCTGCCGGCATTGTCGGCGGATTGATCGCGCTTCTCGGCGCAGGCGCTCTGCAATATGCCGGTATCGTTCCATCTGCTGGCTCCGGAACCTCCAAGACCGCCACCGACCAGCGCCTGGCATCGCTTTCCACCGAAATCGAGCAGTTGAAGGCCGGCACCGCTGCAAATTCCGCTCCTGCCGATGTCTCTGCGCTTGAACAACGGCTTGCGCAGTTGGAAAATCGCCAGCAGCAGCCCGGCGTCGATCCGGCCACCGTCAGCGATTTGCAGGCCAAGCTCGCTGGTGCCAACCAGGCAATCGATCAGCTGAAATCGGAACTGGCTGGCCGCACCGAAAAGCTGACCGAGGGCCAGACGGAACTCACCGACAAGGTCGGCGCCATCGAAACCAAGATCAATAGGCCGCGCGACGATATCGAAGTCGCCCGCGCCATTGCCGCCTCGGCCTTGAAGACCGCCGCCGACCGTGGCGGTCCCTTCCTTGCCGAATTGCGCACGCTCGGTAGCATAGCGCCGGAAGACACGGCAGTAGCAGCCCTTGAACCATACGCGACGACCGGCGTCACCTCGCGTACCGAACTGCTGCGGCAATTCGGACCGGTGGCCGACAAGATCCTCTCCACCATCAACGCACCGGCCGAAAGCGCCAATATCGGCGAACGGCTTTGGGCAAGCGCATTGTCTGTCGTCAAGGTGCGGCCGGTCGGCAACGTCGAAGGCGATAGCGCCTCGGCGATTGTCGCGCGCATCGAGGACAAGATCCGCAATGGCGACCTGAAGGGTGCTGCAGCCGAATGGGAAAGCCTGCCGGAAGCCGGACGCAACGTCTCCGCCACCTTCAAGAAAGCGCTCGACGCCCGCATCACCGTTGAAAACCAGGTTTCCGACGCGCTGGCGCGCGCTGTCGCCGGACGGCAGGGATAAGGACAGGCACCATGATTCGTATTGTCGTCTATATCCTTGTTGTTCTCGCTCTCGGCTTTGGCTTTTCCTGGCTGGCGGATCGTCCCGGCGAATTGCAGATCGTCTGGCAGGGCCAGTTGATCGAAATGAGCCTGACGGCTGCCGCCACCCTGATCGTCGCCATCGTCGCTATCGTGATGATCGCCTGGTGGCTGGTGCGCACGCTCTGGACCTCGCCGCATTCAGTGCGCCGCTATTTCCGCGCCCGCAAGCGCGATCGCGGCTATCAGGCAATCTCCACGGGCCTGATCGCCGCTGGCGCCGGCAATGCCGCCTTGGCGCGACGGATGAGTGCCCGCGCCCGCGGCTTGATCCGCGCCGATCAGGAACCGCTGATCATGGTGCTGGAAGCCCAGGCCGCCCTGATTGAAGGCAAGCATGATGATGCCCGGCGCATGTACGAGCAGATGGTCGCCGACCCGGAGACCCGCGAACTCGGCCTGCGCGGCCTCTATCTTGAGGCAACGCGCGCGGGCGCACACGAAGCAGCCCGCCAATATGCCGAACGGGCAGCCGAAGACGCCCCCTACCTACCTTGGGCGGCCAAGGCAGCGCTGGAATATCGGTGCCAGACCAGCGCCTGGAGCGACGCCATTCATCTGCTCGACCAGCAGCGCGTCGCCGGTGTTCTGACCCGGGCGGAAGCTGACCGGTTGAAGGCAGTGCTGCTGACCGCCAAGGCAATGGATCAACTGGATGGCGATCCGGCAGCGGCCCGCGACAATGCCACGAGCGCGCTGAAGCTCGCCAAAGACCTGATTCCCGCATCACTGACCGCCGCCCGCGCTTACCTGCGCGAAGACAACCTGCGCAAGGCGGCATCGGTTCTGGAAGCTGCCTGGAAGCTATCACCGCATCCTGAAATTGCCAGCTTGTATGTTCAGGCGCGCGGCGGCGACGGTGCCGTCGATCGGCTGAAGCGAGCCGAGCGGCTGGAACAGGTTAAGCCAAACAATATCTACTCCCTGCTCATCGTTGCCGAAATGGCGCTGGAAGCGCGCGATTTCGGCAAGGCCCGCGCCAAGGCAGAAGGCGCTGCCCGCATGCAGGCGAGCGAGCGGATGTTCCTGCTGCTGGCCGATATCGAGGATGCCGAAACCGGCGATCAGGCCCGCATCCGATATTGGATGAGCCAGGCATTGAAGGCACCGCGCGATCCCGCATGGGTGGCCGACGGCCAGGTTTCGGAAACCTGGCTGCCCTATTCTCCCGTCAGCGGAAAGCTGGACGCTTTTGAGTGGAAGATCCCTTACGCCCAGCTGTCAGGCCCGGTCGAAGAAGGAACGGTCGTCAGTGGCGCTAGCGCCCTTGCTGAACTGCCTCCGCTTGGTCAACCGCATCAGGCGCGCGAAAACAAGCCGACGCCCGCGCCCGAGCCGGCAAAGCCAGTTGCCCCGGTTTCACCTCCAGCCAAGACTGCGCCGGGAACGGCAGAACCCGAGCCCTTCTTCGGCGGCGCACCTGATGATCCGGGTGTGCGCGACGGCAGCAAGGCCCAGGACGAAAAGACAAGACTCAACCTCTTTTAAGGACCCTTCATGCTGGAACGCCTCAACAGCTTCTTTCAAAGCATCATCGCCGGCGATCCGGGCAGTGAATTCGATGGCAATGACACGCGGGTGCTGATCGTTGCCCTCTGTTTTCAGGTGATGGAAGCCGATGGCACTATCAGCCCCGCCGAACGAAAGATCCTCAAAAAGAGCATCCGGGAGCATTACGACCTCGACCGCGGCAAGATCGATGCGCTGATGGAGGCCGGCCAGCAAGCAGAAAGCGAAGCGGTCGACTACTATCACTTCACCTCGGAATTGAAGCGGCGGTTAACCGAGAACCAGCGTCTGGAACTGGTCAGCGTGCTCTGGGACATCGTCTATGCCGACGGTGTGCGCAACGAGATGGAAGATCATATTCTCTGGCGTGTCGCCGACCTGCTCGGCGTATCCGATCGGGATCGAGTTCTTGCCAGGCAGAAGGCCGCGAAACGAGCCGGCCAGACGAATGACAGTGCTGCTGCCGATAACCAGAATGGAGATCAGCAGCCGGAACAGCCTGATGCTTCATGATCCGGCAAGAGCCGTGCCGACGCGCCGTCCGATCCTCATCGTCCTGCATCAGGAACGCTCGAGCGCCGGTCGTGTCGGCCAGCTTCTTGTCGAAAAAGGCTTTCCCCTCGATATCCGACGGCCTGCGCTCGGCGATCCGCTTCCGAAGACCTTAAACGGCCATAGCGGCGCCGTCGTCTTCGGCGGCCCGATGAGTGCCAACGATCCTGATCGATTCGTGCATGATGAGATCGACTGGATTTCGGTGCCGCTGAAGGAAAACCGGCCTTATCTCGGAATCTGCCTGGGCGCGCAGATGCTGGTCCGCCATCTCGGTGGCAAGGTGAAGGCGCATGAGCGCGAACTGGTGGAGATCGGCTGGTATCCCATCCAGCCGACCAACCACGGCCGGCTACTGATGAAATGGCCAAAGATGGTCTATCATTTCCACCGCGAGGGGTTCGAGCTGCCCCATGGCGCGACACTGCTTGCGACAGGCGATATCTATCCTAATCAGGCCATCCGCTACGGCGATAAAGCCTTCGGCGTACAGTTCCACGCCGAACTGACCCGCGCCATGATGCAGCGTTGGGTAGTGCATGGCGCCGAACGCTTTACCATGCCCAATGCCCAGCCCGGCCGGGCGCATCTGGAAGGTCGGATGCTGTTCGATGCGCCGCTAAAGGCATGGCTGTCCGAGTTTCTCGATCTGGTCTTTGCCGAGGAAGCGCAGAACCTTGGCTCGCAAGAGCAAGCCTCGCGAAGGCAGGCTTAACCACATCAGGCCTTATCCGGCGCTTCCAGCGTATCAATGGTGCGCAGCTTCGGGAAGGTCATTGCCCAGATGATCGAGACCGCCAGCGTCCCTACCCCGCCGACAACGACCGCCGCAACCGGGCCGATCAGGTGCGCCATGGTACCGGCGCGAAACTCGCCAAGCTCGTTGGATGCGCCGATGAAGACGGAATTGACAGCATTGACCCGGCCGCGCACCTGATCCGGCGTCCAGAGCGCCAGCAGCGTTTCGCGCACATAGACCGAAATCATGTCCCCTGCCCCCATGACGGCCAGCGCCAGGGCCGAAACCCACCAGACCTTGGAAATCCCGAAAGCCACGGTGGCAATCCCGAAAATCGCCACGCCGATGAACATGATCGTACCGGCGCGATGCTTGATCGGGAAGGTCGCGAGGAAGGTTGCCATGGCAATGGCGCCGACGCCTGGTGCCGAGCGCAGGATGCCAAGCCCCATCGGTCCCATGGTTAGAATGTCGGACGCATAGACCGGCATCAGCGCCACGGCGCCGCCAAGCAGCACGGCAAACAGATCCAGCGAGATCGCACCAAGCACCACTTTTTCATGCCGGATGAATTTGAAGCCAGCCAACAGATAAGTCCAGGTCTTCGGCTCGTTTGCACTCCGCTGCGCAGGTTTCGGCACCAGGAGAACCAATAGAGTGCCGGCCGCCATGAAGACCAGCGCCACGATATAGGCGGCAAGGGGGCCAACGCCGTAAAGCAAACCGCCTGCAACCGGGCCAAGGATCGAGGCTGTCTGCCACGAGGAGGCATTCCAGGCAAACGAATTGGCAAGGTCCTGCTCCGGCACAAGATTGGGCGCCAGCGACTGCACTGCCGGACCCATAAAGGCGCGCTCAATGCCGAAAATTGTCATGATCGCCAGCACCGGCAGGGGTGCGAAGGCATTGCCGATGGTCAGAGCCAGCAGTAGCGCAACGCAGACCGCGCTGACGCCGAGGCAGATCGCAACGATCATCCGGCGGTTCATTCGGTCAGCAGCCGTCCCGGTTACCAGGATCAGCAGCAGCGCCGGCAGAAACTGCACCAACCCGATTAAGCCGAGATAGAGCGCGTTGCCGGTGACGGCATACATCTGCCAGCCGACAGCCACGCTGACGATCTGCATGGCAAAAGCCGCGAGGAACCGGGCGAGGAAGAATTTCGTATAGGCGGCATGGCGAAAGGCGGCGAAACGATCTTCGGACTGCGAGATGGACATCGGCTGTTTTCCTGGCCGCCTGGATGGGGCGATGACGGCACAACTTGCGTTAAACATGAATAACGATAGCTGGCAAGGCGACACTTGCTCGTTTCCGTTCCAATCTCTACATGTCTGTCAACGCGCAAATGGAGACGGACATGCTTGCCCTGTTGCAGACGATTGATCTCGCCCTTAATCTCTATACCTGGATTTTGATCGCCAGCGCGATCTTCTCCTGGCTCTATGCCTTCAACGTGATCAATTCCAGCAACCGGTTTGTCAATCAAGTTGGCCTGTTCCTGTTCAATGTCACCGAGCCCGCACTGCGTCCGATCCGCCGCATCATGCCGAACCTGGGTGGCATAGATATTTCCCCAATCATCCTGCTGCTGATCATCTTCTTCATCCGCTCGTTGATGTGGAACACCATCGCCCCGATGTTGCTGCGATAATCATGGAGCGGTGTTATCGCCGCGCCGAGGACCATATCCGCCTTGCCGTACGATTGACGCCGAACGGCGGCCGCGACGGGATTGATGGCATTGAAACCAATGCCAATGGCGAGGCCCATCTCAAAGTCAGGGTCAGCGATGTGCCCGAAAAGGGGCGCGCCAACAAGGCGTTGATCGCCTTGCTCGCTAAGCGGCTCAGCCTTCCCAAGTCATCGATCAGCCTTGTTTCCGGCGATACCGCCAGACAAAAAATCCTCCGGATCGATGGTGATCCGGAGGATGTCATAGAAAAGCTGAATGCAGTCACCGCAACATCGCGGTAAGCCGCCTTACTTTTTGGCGCGCTCGATCGACTGAAGGATCATCTTCTTGGCGACATCGACATCGCCCCAATCACCGATCTTCACCCACTTGCCGGGCTCCAGATCCTTGTAATGCTCGAAGAAGTGCTTGATCTGGGCCAGCGTGATCTCCGGCAGGTCGGTGTAGTTGTGCACCTTGTCATAGCGACGGGTCAGCTTCGGCACCGGTACGGCCAGGATCTTCTCGTCGAGACCGCCGTCGTCTTCCATCATCATCACGCCGATCGGGCGGACATTGATGACGCAGCCCGGCACCAGCGGCCGGGTGTTGCAGATCAGCACGTCGAGCGGGTCGCCATCCTCGCAGAGCGTATGCGGCACGAAACCGTAATTGCCGGGATAATGCATCGGCGTGTAGAGAAAACGGTCAACGATCAGCGTGCCGGCTTCCTTGTCCATCTCGTACTTGATCGGCTGGCCGCCGACCGGCACTTCAACGATGACGTTGATATCTTCCGGCGGATTTTTACCGATCGCGATCGCATCAATACGCATGTCTAACCCCATGGGATGGTTGAAATCCACGGTGTCGTAAAGGGTTTCTTAAGGCAAAGCAACCACCTGGGTCGGCAGAACCAAGAATGGACGAAATCAAGGTAAAGACAGGTGAGGCTTGTCGCTCAGGCCCAGATGAAGCCCAGCTTCCTAAGGTTGACGCCGTCGAAATCTTCAACGCCCTCGACACCGTCGACGCCGCCGTTAGAGCGGAAGAACTCGGCAGCGACCGTGCAATCTTCCAGGCACCAGACCACCAGCCCCCGACATCCCAGCGATTTCAGCAGGCGGCGGCATTCGTGAAACAGCGTGTGGCCGAGGCCGACACCCTGATATTCCGGCCGCATGTAGATCTCGTAGATCTCGCCGTCATAGGGAAGGCCACGGGCGCGGTTGAGGCCGAGCGTTGCGTAGCCGGCGATGACACCGCCGATATCGACGACCAGTACGGTTGCCGGGCCACTGGTGGCTTTGCGCCACCAGGATTCGCCGCGTCTTTCGACCATACGGGTCAGCGCCTGGTGGGGAATGAGGCCGGAATAGCTGTTGTGCCAAGCCTCCCGATGGGCCTGCGAAAGCGCTCTTGCGTCATCCGGGGCAGCCGGTCGCACGTCAATCGATAACGTCTTCATAACGTCTCTCTCATCCGACTGGGGTGATCTCGTCAGGCCCGGGCTGATCCCCCTGCAAACCCGCCCCACCTCGCGTTTGCCACATCGCCTGAGCACGAGATTAACGCTTTCTTAAACACTCAGGCAAGAGTGGCGCACGCAGATTTCAGGCAAAGCCCGCCGCCACCAGGGGCCCATGCACAAAAAACCAGATAATAAAAAACCCCGGCCGAGGCCGGGGTTGATGTAGCACGCATTCTCAGCTTCAGCGCCGGGCCTCAGCCCTGAGCGGCGCGAGCCTTGCCAAAACGCTTGCGGTCGTTGGCGTCGAGATAGAACTTGCGCAGACGGATCGACTTCGGGGTCACTTCCATCAACTCATCGTCCTGGATCCACGACAGAGCGCGGTCGAGCGTCATGCGGATCGGCGGGGTGAGCTTGACAGCTTCGTCCTTACCGGCAGAGCGGATGTTGGTCAGCTGCTTGCCCTTGAGCACGTTCACTTCCAGATCGTTATCACGCGAGTGAATACCGACGATCATGCCTGCGTAAACCTTTTCGCCTGGCTCGATGATCATCGGGCCGCGGTCTTCCAGGTTGAACATGGCATAGGCCACGGCTTCGCCAGACTGGTTGGACAGGAGAACGCCGTTGGTACGGCCGCTGATCTCACCCTTGTAAGGCTGATAGTTGTGGAACAGGCGGTTCATGATCGCCGTGCCACGCGTGTCGGTCAGCAGTTCGGACTGGTAGCCGATCAGACCGCGGGTCGGCGCGTAGAACACCAGACGAACGCGGTTACCGCCCGAAGGACGCAGTTCGGTCATCTCGGCCTTGCGCTCGGACATCTTCTGCACGACGACGCCGGAATGCTCTTCATCGACGTCGATCACGACTTCTTCGATCGGCTCCATCAGGGTGCCGTTCTCGTCCTTGTGCATGACGACGCGCGGACGCGACACGGCCAGCTCGAAGCCTTCGCGGCGCATGGTTTCGATCAGAACGGCCAGCTGCAATTCGCCACGGCCGGACACGTAGAAGGAATCCTTGCCTTCCGATTCCTCGATCTTCAGCGCCACATTGCCTTCGGCTTCCTTGAAGAGACGGTCACGGATAACGCGGCTCGTCACCTTGTCGCCTTCAGTGCCGGCCAGCGGGCTGTCGTTGACGAGGAAGGACATAGTCACGGTCGGCGGATCGATCGGCTGAGCTTCCAGCGCTTCCGTTACCGAAGGGTCGCAGAACGTGTCGGCAACCGTGCCCTTGGACAGGCCGGCAATCGCGACGATATCGCCCGCATGGGCTTCATCGATCGCGGTACGCTCGATGCCGCGGAACGCGAGGATCTTGGAGATACGGCCGGTTTCAACAACCTTGCCGTCCTGACCCAGAACCTTGACGGACTGGTTCGGCTTGATCGAGCCGGAATGGATACGACCGGTGATGACGCGGCCAAGGAAGGGGTTGGCTTCCAGCAGCGTACCGATCATGCGGAATGCACCGTCTTCGTCGCCAACGCTCGGCTCGGGAACGTGTTCGAGCACGAGATCGAGAAGCGGGGCAAGGCCCTGATCCTTCGGGCCTTCAGGCGCGATATTCATCCAGCCATCGCGACCGGAACCGTAAAGGATCGGGAAGTCGAGCTGTTCATCGGTGGCGTCGAGGCTCGCGAACAGGTCGAAGACTTCGTTGATGACTTCTTCATGGCGGCCATCGGGACGGTCGATCTTGTTGATCGCAACGATCGGGCGAAGACCGACCTTCAGCGCCTTGCCGACCACGAACTTGGTCTGCGGCATCGGGCCTTCGGAGCTGTCGACCAGAACGATGGCGCCGTCCACCATCGACAGGATACGCTCGACTTCACCGCCGAAGTCGGCGTGGCCGGGGGTGTCGACGATGTTGACGCGGACGCCCTTCCACTCGACGGAGGTCGCCTTGGCCAGAATGGTGATGCCGCGCTCCTTTTCCAGGTCGTTCGAATCCATCACGCGTTCTGCGACGCGCTGGTTTTCACGGAACGAACCGGACTGCTTCAGGAGTTCGTCGACCAGCGTGGTTTTCCCATGGTCAACGTGCGCGATGATCGCGATATTGCGAATCTTCATGATAAGGATCTCTGATGGCTCTGGCGCGAAGCCCATGCCGGTGCCGATGATGAAACCAAAGACCGCGCCTGTTACTTTGCGGCGCCTATAGCCTGTTTTTTGCAATTGCGAAAGGGGCAAAGCAGCTTTGCCGCCCTGCGCCCTCCGCATAACCCGAATTCAGGCGCCCCGAACCGGATCGAGCGTGACCTTGTACAGCTCGTTGTCATCCCGATCCATCAGCCGCACGGTGAGCTGTTCGCTCGCCCCATCGACATCGACGACGCCGAAAAACTGTAATCCTGCCGAGGGCGGCAGGTTCTGGCCCTGCTCAGTCGTCGGCGCCTTGATGAACTTCAATTCCGGCCCGAAAGTCATGTCGAGATCGTTCGGGCCGAACGTCCCGGCATGTAGCGGCCCGGATACAAATTCCCAGAAGGGATCGAAATCCTGGAAAGCGGCCTTGTCAGGATTGTAGTAATGAGCGGCGGTGTAGTGAACGTCAGCGGTAAGCCAGACGGTATTGCGGATGCCCGTCGTCTTCATGTGGCGCAGAAGCTCGGCAATCTCCAGTTCACGCCCACGTGGCGCGCCATTGTCACCCTGGGCGACGGCTTCGGTGCCCTTGCGATTGGCAAAATCGTTCCAGACGACCAGCCCGAGCGGCATGTCGGCAGCGATGATCTTCCAGGTCGCCGTCGAGTTGGTCAACTCGCGCTTCAACCAGGCGACCTGCTGCTCGCCGAGAATGCGCGATTCCGGCGATTGTGCCGTCTCCATGCCGTCATGGTTGGAGCCGCGATAGCTGCGCATATCGAGGAAGAACACGTCGACCAGCGGCCCATAGGCAATCTTGCGGTAGACACGGCCCGGCTCGGTCGGCGTATAGCGGATCGGCGTCATCTCGTGGAAGGCGCGCCCGGCCCGGGCAGAGAGCAGCGCCACGGATTTTTCCTTGTAGCGGTCGTCGGCCGTCAAATCCTTGCCGGAGGACCAGTTATTGGTCACCTCATGATCGTCCCACTGGTAGAAGGTGGGGCAGATCGCCGACAGAGCCAGAACATGCTTGTCCATCATGTTGTATTTCCACTGGCCGCGATATTCGTCCAGCGTTTCCGCGACCTTGCGCTTTTCGTCATTGATGACGACATTCTTCCACTTGGTCCCGTCCTTCAGGTCGACTTCGTCTTTCAACGGGCCATCCGCATAGATCGTGTCGCCGGAGTGCAGGAAGAAATCCGGCTGATGCTTCGCGATGGTCGAATAGGTCTTCATGCCGGTTTCGTCGATGCCCCAGCCCTGGCCGACAGTATCACCCGACCAGACGAAGCGGACATTGCGCTTCGATGCCGGTGCCGTGCGAAAGCGACCGACAATGGGCTCCGATATGCTGTTGATATGGGCAAGATCGGCTGCCGTGAACCGGTAGAAAATCTCCTGGTCGGAAGGCAGATCGGTCAGCAGCCGCTTCACGGTATAATCACTGTCCGGCAGGGCGTTGAGCGGGGGAAGCCGCACGGCGTTGGCGAAGCTCTCGGTGGTCGAATATTCCATCATGATACGCGAGGGCCGATCGACCCTGGTCCAGATCATCCCGGACTGAAGGTCGACATCACCGGACTGTACGCCATGGGTAAAGACCGGACGGTCGGCAGCGCGGGCATAATAAGGCAGCGGCAGACCGGAGCCGGCGGCCAGACCGGCAGCGCCGGTGCCGACGAGGAAAGAACGGCGGCTCACCGCCCTAAAGGATTTGGACATGGAACCTCTCCTTGAAAACTTGCCGGTTCGCGTGAACCGATAGCTGACAAGAGCAGAGGCAGATGTCAGGCGCCTCAAGGCGCCGTGACAGTTTCATGAAAATTTCGCGACAACCGCACGTTTATGAGACGGCCGCGTCAAGCGGCGAGGCCGCGCTTCTTCAGCATCGCCTCGGGGCTTGGCAGCCGACCGCGAAATGCCTTGTAGGTCTCTTCAGGATCGACGGCACCGCCAATGGCGTAGACATTGTCCTTCAGACGCTTGGCCATGGCGGCGTCGAAGGCATTGCCGGTTTCCTCGAAAGCTTCGAAGGCATCGGCATCCAGCACTTCCGACCACATGTAGGAATAGTAGCCGGCCGAATAGCCGTCACCTGAAAACACGTGCTGGAAATGCGGCGTCGCGTGGCGCATGACGATGGAGGACGGCATGCCGATCTTGCCGAGTATTTCGGCCTGCACCGCCATCGGGTCTTCCACCGGTTCTTTGCGGGTGTGGAAGGCCATATCGACAAGCGCCGACGAGGTAAACTCAACGGTGTCGAAGCCGGCATTGAAGGTCTGCGCCGCCAGGACCTTGTCGAGCAGTGCCTGCGGCATGGCCTCACCGGTCTGGTAATGCACCGCATAGGTCTTGAGAATGTCGGGCACGGTCAGCCAATGCTCGTAAAGCTGCGAGGGCAGCTCGACGAAATCGCGCGAGACGCCGGTGCCGGATACCGAGGGATAGGTGACGTCAGACAGCATGCCATGCAGGGCGTGGCCGAACTCATGGAATAGCGTGCGGGCATCGTCCAGCGACAGCAGCGCCGGCTTGCCTTCGGCGGGCTTGGCGAAATTGCAGACATTGTAGATGATTGGCAGCTCGCCGTGAGCCCCATTCTTGAGCGGCAACTTGTGCTGAGACTGGAAGGAACTCATCCACGCGCCCGAGCGCTTGGAAGACCGTGCAAAATAGTCACCGAGGAACAGCGCCTTAAGCGTGCCATCGGCTTCGCGGATCTCGAAGACCCGCACATCGGGATGATAGCCCGCGACATCCTTGAGCGGCACGGCCTTGATGCCGAACAGCTTTTCGGCCACGGCAAAGCTGGCTTCGATGATCTTTTCCAGCTGCAGATAGGGCTTCAGTTCCGCTTCGGAGAAGTTGAAGCGTTCCGAGCGCAGCTTCTCGGCATAAAAGCGCCAGTCCCAAGGGGCGACCGGGTGGTTCTTGCCTTCCTTGGCGATCAGTTCCGCCAGCTCCTTCTCCTCAATGGCTGCCTGCGCCACGGCGCGCTCCCAGACCTGCATCAGCAGACCGTTCACCGCGTCGGGGGTTTTAGCCATGGTGTTGTCGAGCTTTAGCGCCGCAAAATTCGCGTAGCCGAGCAGGCCGGCTTTCTCGGCCCGCAGCTTCAGCGTTTCGGTGACGATGGCGCGGTTGTCGCGCTCACCGCCATTTTCACCGCGCGCCACCCAGGCCTTGAAGGCAGTTTCGCGCAGGTCGCGACGTTCAGAGAAGGTCAGGAACGGCACGATCACCGAACGCGATAGCGTCACGGCATAGGCCTCACCCTTGCCGCGCGCCTTGGCGGCCGCAGCCATGGCGTCACGCAGAAAATCGGGAAGACCGGCCAGGTCCTCGTCCGAAGACAGCGGCAGCGCCCACTCGGTCTCGTCGCCCAAGACATTCTGGCCGAAATTGGCGCCGAGGCTGGCCAGCCGCTCGTTAATCGCCGCCAGCCGCTCCTGGTCAGGCTTGGCAAGCTTGGCGCCCGATTTGACAAAGCCCTTCCAATGGCGCTCCAGCACCCGCATCTGTTCGAGCGTCAGGCCCAGACTATCGCGCTTTTCCCAGAGCGCATCGACGCGGGCAAAAAGCGCCGCATTCATGCTGATCTTCGAATAGTGGCGCGACATTTTCGGCGCGATCTCGCGCTCCAGCGCCTGGATGACAGGATTGGTATCGGCACCGGCCTTGTTCCAGAAAAGCGTCGAGACCCGGGACAGACCGTCGCCAGCAATTTCCAGCGCCACGATGGTGTTTTCAAACGTCGGCTCTTGCGTCGCCGTAGCGATGGCGTCGATATCAGCATCGTGCTCGGCCAGTGCTACCTCGAAGGCCGGGGCGAAATCCTCGTCGCTTATGGCGGTGAAATTCGGCAGGCCATGCGGCCCGGTCCATTCGGTGACGGTGGAAAAAGCGCGGTCGGGAGATGTCATCGCAAAGCAATCCTTCCTATTGATCTCCAAAGATATAGGCGATGCCCCCGCCAATTGTCACCCCACAGCAACCCATCGTTACGCAGTTGTCATCCGGGCTATCGCTGGCGCTGGAACCGCTTAGACCGTGACAACGGATGGCATTTTCGATTTCAATTGCCGTGCGCCTGCTTTACCAGTGCACCCTCGCTAAAGATCCGCCTCCGGGCGACCGATCCCGCACATTGCGCCAACAACGATGCCTTACTTTTCACCATGACAAAGCCCGCACCACCCGCCGCCCGGATGAGCGAAAACCGTACCACGCTGCTCGGCGCGCTCCTGACCATGATCGGTCCGGTGTCCATGGCGATCTACACGCCAGCCATGCCGCAGCTGGTCCAGGCCTTTGCCACGACAGATGCCGCGATCAAAATGAGCCTGTCGCTCTATTTTGCCGGTTTCGCCTGCGCACAATTGCTGTCCGGTCCTTGCTCCGATGCGTTTGGCCGCCGCAAGACAACGCTTGCCTTTCTCGGCATCTACCTGATCGGCAGCCTTGCGGCCGCCCTTGCGCCCTCCGTCGAATTTTTGCTGGCCGGGCGCGTCGTCCAGGGCATCGGCGCCTCTGTCGGGGTCACGGTGTCGCGCGCCATGGTGCGCGACCAGTTCATTGGCGAGCAGGCGTCACGCATCATCAACATGATCGGCATCATGCTTGCCGTCGGCCCGGCACTCGGTCCGACGATCGGGGGACTGGCGCTATCGGCGTTCGGCTGGCAGGCGGTGTTTCTCTTGATGGTCGGCTTCGGCGTTGTCAGTCTCGCCGCCGTCGCGGCGCTGATGAAGGAAACCGCTGTGCCGGACCGAGGTATGATCAAGCCGGCGCGGCTGCTCGGCGCCTATGCCACACTGGTGGCCGACCGGCGCGTGCTGTGCTCGGCGCTGGTGCTTGGCGGCTGTGTAGGAGCGCTCTATGCCCAGTCGACCATGCTGCCCTTCGTCTTGATCGGCAAAGTCGGACTGACACCGGCGCAGTTCGGGCTTGGGATGCTGATGCAGACCGGTTCCTATTTCGCGGGCTCGGTGGCGCTGCGGCTTTTGGCAAGCCAGCTGCGGCCGGGCCAGGCGCTGCGCTGCGGGCTGGTGCTTGCCGCCACAGGCGGGCTGCTGATCCTGCTGTCCACCCATCTGCTGACGCCGACCTATCTGTCGGTCATGGGTCCGGTCGGGATCTGTGCCTTCGGCATCGCTTTCGTCATCCCTGATATTTCCACCGCCGGCCTGCTACCGCATCCAAAACTCGCGGGTTCGGCTGCGGCGCTGATGGGTTTCGTGCAGATGGGCTGCGGCTTTCTGGGCGGGCTTGCCGCCTCTTGGCTCGGCGATCCCCTGACCGCATTCGGCACCATCATTCCCCTGATGGAATTCGTTGCCGTCTTCGCCTATCTCGGCTTCCTGCGCGCCTGGAAGGCAGAACCATAACGACAAAAGCCGCCGCCGGAGGCCCGGCGACGGCTTTGAAGAAAAATGCCCTGTGGACTTTACTTGCCGAGATTGCGCTTTGCGAGGGTGCGCAGGCGCAACGCGTTGAGCTTGATGAAGCCGGCCGCGTCCTTCTGGTCGTAGGCGCCCTGGTCGTCTTCGAAGGTCACGAGCTGGTCGGAATAGAGCGACTTCGAGCTCTCGCGGCCGATGACCATGACATTGCCCTTGTAGAGCTTCAGCGTCACTTCACCTTCGACATGTTCCTGGCTCTTGTCGATCATGGCCTGCAGCATTTCGCGCTCCGGCGAGAACCAGAAGCCGTAATAGATCAGCTCCGCATAACGCGGCATCAGCTCGTCCTTGAGATGCGCTGCACCCCGGTCGAGCGTGATCGATTCGATGGCGCGATGGGCCGACAGCAGGATGGTGCCGCCGGGGGTCTCGTAAACGCCACGGCTCTTCATGCCAACGAAGCGGTTTTCGACGAGGTCGAGACGGCCGATGCCATTGTCGCGGCCATAGGCGTTCAGCTCGGCCAGCAGCGTTGCCGGGCTCATCCGCACGCCATTGATCGAGACGGCATCACCCTTTTCAAAGCCAACCTTGATGACGGTCGCCTTGTCGGGTGCAGCTTCCGGGGAAATGGTGCGCATATGCACATATTCCGGCGCTTCCTGGGACGGATCTTCCAGAACCTTGCCTTCGGAGGAGGAGTGCAAAAGGTTGGCGTCGACCGAGAACGGTGCTTCGCCCTTCTTGTCCTTGGCAACCGGGATCTGGTTCTGCTCGGCAAAGGCCAGAAGATCGGTCCGGCTCTTGAAGGCCCAGTCGCGCCAGGGAGCGATGATCTTGATATCAGGGTTCAGCGCATAAGCCGACAGCTCGAAACGAACCTGGTCATTGCCCTTGCCGGTAGCCCCATGAGCAATCGCATCGGCGCCGGTCTTCTTGGCGATCTCGATCAGGTGCTTGGAAATCAGCGGCCGTGCGATCGAGGTGCCGAGCAAATAGACGCCTTCGTAGACGGCGTTGGCGCGGAACATCGGGAAGACGAAATCGCGCACGAATTCTTCGCGCACGTCCTCAATGAAGATTTCCTTGATGCCCAGCATCTCCGCCTTCTTGCGGGCCGGCTCCAGCTCTTCACCCTGGCCGAGATCGGCGGTGAAGGTCACGACTTCAGCACCGAGTTCGGTCTGGAGCCATTTCAGGATGATCGAGGTGTCGAGACCGCCGGAATAGGCGAGGACGACCTTTTTGACGTCTTTCGGAAGTGCCATGATATCGAAGTCCGTATGTCTGGGCGAGGCCACTCAACCGGGCCTCCTTGGGTTGGAGGCACTTTTAGCCGGATTGACGCGCCATGCAAGGCCCAAGCCCCGCAGCCGGCTTTGTTGAGCAGATCCTTGAGTAGGCCCAGACGATTGGGAAATGACCACAAGAATTTGACTTGGGAACCCCAAGGCCCATATGCCGATGGTCAGCATTGCGACAATACGACGGGCAATATCAGTGATTTCAGCCTGGAATTGCATTGAAACGGTAGATTTGGAGGGGTTTTCATTGTTGACGCAAGCGTACCCTTTCAACCATCAAAGGAGCAAGACATGACCGACATTCACTCGGTAATTGCCAAGGGCAAGGTGGCCGTTGTCACCGGGGCAGCCTCCGGCATCGGCCTTGCCGCCGCCAAGGCTTTCGCCATCAAGGGTATGTGCGTGGTTCTCGCCGATCTCGGCGGCGATGCGCTTGCCAATGCTCGCAGCGAAGTTGCCGCCGTCTCGGAACATCCCGAAAGCGATATTGTCGCGATCGAAACCGACGTCAGCCGCCTCGACGAACTGGAGGCACTGGAACGGGCCGTGCTGCAGCGCTTCGGCCGCGTGCATCTGCTGATGAATAATGCCGGCATCCAGCCCGGCAGCAGTCTGTTTGGCCCACAGGTTAATTGGGAAAACGTGTTTGCCGTCAACCTGATGGGCGTCATCCACGGCACCCGGGTTTTCGGCCCCGATATGATCGCTCACAAAGACCCGGCAATCATCGTCAATACCGGCTCCAAGCAAGGCATCACCACACCACCCGGCGACCCAGCCTATAACGTTGCCAAGGCCGGCGTCAAAGCCTTTACCGAAGCCCTGCAACACGAATTGCGCAACACGCCTGATTGCAATGTCAGCGCCCATCTGCTGATCCCGGGCTTCGTCTTCACCGGCTTGACCGCCAACGGCCGCCCGTCCAAGCCGGATGCAGCCTGGACACCGGAACAGACGGTGGATTTCATGCTTGAGAGCCTGACGCGCGGTGATTTCTACATTCTCTGCCCGGACAACGATGTTGACAGAGCAACGGACGAAAAGCGCATCGCCTGGGCCGCTGGCGACATCATCGAAAATCGCCCGCCACTGTCGCGCTGGCATCCTGACTATGCCGAGGCCTTCAAGGGGCATTTGGCCAAATAGGGGCCGGGCCAAACAGGCTTATTGGCAAAGCGAAACCAGCCCGGTAAGGATATAGGCATCCTGCCGGGCTTATTCGCGAGTTTGCCATGTCCTTCATCCCCGATCTGCCGACCCTTCTCGTGTTCAGCGCCGCCTGCCTTCTTCTGGCAGCAACGCCCGGACCGGATATGACGCTCTCAATCAGTCGTGCGCTGCGCGATGGACGCATGGCGGGCTTGGCCGTGCTGATCGGCACCAACATCGGCATCACCGTTCACACGCTGCTGGTCGCATTCGGCGTTTCGGCCCTGATCGTGGCGTCGCCGACAGCTTTCCTGATCCTGAAAAGCGGCGGCGCGGCCTACCTGGCATGGCTGGCCTTTCAAGCCGTTCGCCACGGCTCGAAATTTGTGGCCAAGCCCGAGGCTGGCGTGAAAGGCAACGCCAAGGCAGCCTTTCTGAACGGGATCTGGGTCAATCTGCTCAATCCCAAGGTCATCATCTTCTTCATGACCTTCCTGCCGCAATTCGTGACGGCCCATGATCCCAATGTCACGGGCAAGCTGATCTTTCTCGGCTTCTGGTTCATGCTGATATCGCTACCGGTGACGATCGCCATCGTGCTCGCCGCCGACAAGCTCGCCGGCTGGCTGCAAAGCAATCCGAAGGTTTTACGGGGAATGGATTACACCTTCGCAGGCGTGTTTTCCGTTTTCGCAGCGAAGATCTTGATGACTCAGGCGCGTTAACTGCCACGCGTTACCAGTCAATGGACGGGCTTGCGCGTCTTCTCGCTATCGATACGGTCTTTGCGGGTGATGAAAAGCATAACGAAGCCGATCATCAAGCCACCGACCGGCATGATCAGCATCGTTAGAAACTGCTCCGTGCCCATGGCCTAAGACCTGTCAAAATCTTAAGAGCTTGCAGGTGAACTCCACTTTTCCCTGACAAACTCTAGCGCTCAATCGTCCTCGCCGTGGCCGACGATCATCATCGCCTCATAGGCCAGCCGCTCGGTCTTGCGCATCCGCTCGGACTCCGACTTCAACTGACCGCAGGCGGCCAGGATATCGCGGCCGCGCGGCGTGCGGATCGGCGAGGCATAGCCGGCCGAATTGATGAAATCAGCGAATTTCATGATCTGGTCCCAGTCCGAACACTGGTAATTGGTGCCGGGCCAGGGATTGAAAGGGATCAGATTGATCTTGGACGGAATGCCCTTTAGCAGCTGGATCAGGCCCTTGGCGTCTTCGAGACTATCGTTGATATCCTTCAGCATCACATATTCCCAAGTGATGCGCCGGGCATTCGATAGGCCCGGATAGTTGCGACAGGCCTCGATCAGATCCTTGAGCGGATATTTCTTATTGATCGGCACCAGAATGTCGCGCAGATCGTCGCGCACCGCATGCAGCGAGATCGCCAGCATCACGCCGATCTCGTCGCCGGTGCGGTAAATTTCCGGCACGACGCCAGAGGTCGACAGCGTGATGCGGCGCTTGGACAGCGACAAGCCATCGCCATCGGAGGCAATCAGCAGCGCCTTTTTCACTTCCTCGAAATTATAGAGCGGCTCGCCCATGCCCATCATCACCATATTGGTGATCTTGCGGCCCTCATTCGGCACCATGGCGCCGACGGGCGCATCACGATCCGGGAAATCGCCCAACCGGTCTCGCGCAAGCAGCAATTGCGACAAGACTTCTTCTGCCGTCAGGTTGCGCACCAGTTTCTGGGTGCCGGTATGACAGAAAGAACAGGTGAGCGTACAGCCGACCTGGCTGGAAACGCAAAGCGTGCCGCGTCCCTCTTCCGGAATATAGACGCATTCTACTTCAACCGGCCGGCCGGCCCCGCGCGGCGGATAGCGCAGCAACCATTTGCGGGTGCCATCGTTGGACACCTGCTCTTCGACGATTTCGGGCCGGGCGATGGTGAATGCGGTTTTCAGCTTCTCACGCAGGTCCTTGGCGACGTTGGACATCTGGTCGAAGTCAGAGACGCCGCGCACGTAGATCCAGTTCCACAATTGCGCAACACGCATGCGGATCTGCTTGTCAGGCACGCCGACACCACGCAGCATCTCACCCATCTCTTCACGAGTCTGGCCGATCAATGTCGGCTTGGGCACCCCAGCCATGGCGGCGGGGCGCGCGGATGCCGTCCGCTCGATGATGATTTCCGTGGCAGCCATCGCTTTACCTCATCAAAACCAGAGGCGTCCATCGCATCCTGACGGACGGCGGCTGCGCTCCATTTTCAACATTATCGTGTTCAAGAAACTACAGCGCCGCCCATTTTATCAAAACGCGCAAAGGACGCTGTAACGCTTTAAGCCTCAGGCGCCGTCATCCGCAGACAACCGCGCGACGGCCTTCAAGACCGCATTTGCCGCGCCTTTAGCATCAAATTGCCGCCGCGTCATCCCCAAACGCAAAAAGGCCGGGAAACCCGGCCTTCATCGCAGCAAGTAGCAGATGTTACTTGCACTTCTCGATACGCTTCAACGCATCCGAAATGCCCTGCAGGGAATAGGCGTAATTGGTTGGCGTGCCGCGGCCGGAGACGGCCTGGACGCTCATGCTCTTACCGGTTTTCATCGCGGCAACGAGAGCAGGCTCTTCCGCAGCGTTCTCCACCCAGGCAGCGCTGTCCTTGGTGAACATGGTGAAGCTCTTGGCATCGATCTTGACCGTCACCTTGGAGCCGGTCTTCAGCGTATAGCCCATCATCGCCTGCGGCTCGTAGGAGATGTTCTGGCCGGGGCGCTGCGAGACGATGAAGAAGATATCGCCGTGATTGACAGACGGCGGTTCCTTGCTGGTCGGCACGGACAACACATAGCAGACCGTGTTATTGCCTGATTTGTAGGAGTAAGCACCCCAGGCCTTGAACTGCTCGATCCGCGTCGGGCTCGGCGATTGCGCCGCCGCCACCCCCGTGAAGGCCAGCATCATTGCGACTGCGGTTGCGATTCTTTTTACAAACATTTTCTTCCTGCCGCTTTTACCGTCGAACATAAGCGCCGTTTTGGCCTCATGCCCAGCCTCGAAACCGCATTCAATTTGACTTAATTTTGGTTACCAAACCGTCAACAAGGCGCAAAATGCACAGCATTTAGCCGAGAAATCGACGCCTCAAGCCAGGACTTTTCCGAAAATAGGACAGATTGAACGCACCGGCAGATCAACCGGCCCTTTCGAAGAACACAAGGAATCAGGCAGGATTTGGACCTTCCGGAAGATGAGCCGATCGCACAGTGAAATTGTCGCTATCAGGCGCGTTTGGCGTCACCCTGATTGCGCTCGGGTGCGTGGTCGCCATCGTCAGCCAGGACGGAGTCGGCGGCATCGTAATGCCGCTCCTTAATATGCCCGTTGATCATGGCAAGCGCTGTGGTCAGGACCGCGATATCGTCGGTAAAACCGACAAAAGCCAACATGTCGGGAATAGCGTCGAAGGGCAAAACGAAATAGCCGAGCGCGGCCAGAAGAATTCCGCGCACCCGGAGCGGCGTCTGCCGATCGGTGGCGCAGTAGAAGGCGGCGATAACATCCCGGCTGAAGGGAATGTGGCGGATCGCCTTCCTCATCTTCGGCCAGAACGTAGCGCGCAATGTCTGCTCCTGCTTCTCCTGCTCGGCCTCATCACCCGGCAGCAGAATTTCGCCGATCTTCACGTCATCCATCTTCGTCTTGGCCATAACCTGCCTCTTATCTCGTTCGCTCTCGATATGGGAACGGCGAAAGGCCGTGTCAAACCGACCCTGATCAAATCCGCCGCGCGGCAGCCTGATCCATGGCGGCAGCCAGCTTCAAGTCATGCCCCGTCAAACCGCCGACATCATGGGTGGTGAGCCGTACATCGACCCGGCGATAGACATTCGACCATTCCGGATGATGCCCCATCTTTTCGGCCATGATCGCGCATTCGGTCATGAAGCTGAACGCCTGGGCAAAATCGTCGAAGGAAAATTCCTTGGTGATGGCAGTCTTGTCCTCGCTCAAGCTCCATCCATCGACTTCGCGCAAGGCGCCGGCAACGGCTTCGGGTGCAAGTCGCTCGTATCGCATGATTTTTTTCCCATCTGGATTGCGCCGAAACCGGCCTGCCGCAGGAGGTAAGCCCCTGCGGCTCAAAAAGTTCCTAGGGTAGCAATGCCGGGATCAGCCGTTGAGAGAATGCTCGGCCACTGCGGCAAATCCGGTATCCGACCGCTCCTCGTAGAGCGGGAAGATCTCTTCCGTCAGATAGGGACCACCACCGACAGATTCCTTGGAAGACATCAGCACGAAACGCGGAACGAAAAAGGGCGCGGTCTGGAAGTTACCGCGCCCTGAAAGGTAATGTACGACGTCATCCAGTCTCGAAGACTTCAGCCGCGCCAGCGTGACATGCGGCATGAATTTTCTCGGATCCGGCGGCAGCCCCACCCGCTGGCAGATCCGCTCGATCTCGCCCTGCAAGGCGGTCATCTGCGGATGCGGCGTCACGCCGGCCCAGATGGAATGGGGCTTCTTGGACCCGAAGGAGCCGATGCCACTAAGACTGAGCTGAAATTCAGGCCGGTCGATCCGGTCCAGCCGGTCGACGATCTCATCGGCGGTGCGCCCGTCGATATCGCCTATGAACCGCAAGGTGATGTGGTAATTTTCCACATCGATCCATCGGGCTCCAGGAAGCCCGCCGCGCAGCAAGGAAAGGCTTAAAGCCAGATTGCGCGGAATTTCGAGGGCAGTGAATAATCTCGGCATGGCGAGCTCCCCGAATCTTTTGCAGATGCTAACATCGAATCATGCTTCCAAAGGGTAATCAACCCGTTAATTTACCTTATCCTCCAGACCTTTCGCGAAACTCTGCACGCTCGGCAGCATGCGCTCGACCATGACGCCGACGCCCTTGGCGTTGGGATGCATGCCATCGCCCAGTTTCAGGTTTGCATCGGTGGCGACACCATCGAGAACGAAGGGATAAAGCGGGATTTTATATTTATCGGCCAAGCGTTTATAGATCGGATTGAACCGGTGGGCATAGTCCGCTCCCATGTTCGGCGGCGCGATCATGCCGACCAGGAGCACGCCGATCTTGCGGGCCTGCAGCTTCTCGATAATGGCCGATAGATTTTTTTCCGTTTCCTCCGGCGCGATGCCGCGCAGCGCATCATTGGCGCCAAGCTCCAGGATGACGCCCTGGGTGCCATCCGGCACTGACCAGTCGACCCGAGCCAGACCGCCTTCGGTCGTATCGCCGGAAACACCGGCATTGCCGATGCTGACATTCAGGCCCTTATCGTGCAGCGCCTTTTCCAGCTGGCTCGGCAGCGCTTCGTCGCCCTGCAATTGATAACCGGCCATCAGGCTGTCGCCGAGCCCGATCAGCTGAATCTGTGCTTCGGCGACAGGTACATCGGCTGTCGTATCGTCCTGCATGGTCGGATCGGTCATGCCATCGTCGCCCTTAGTACCGTCGCCTGGCTTGGAAGGATCGGCCGGGGCTGGCGCGGCACCCTCGACCGGTCCCGCCGGCTGAACAGCCTGCTGGGCATGGCCAGACCCGGCAAATCCGGTTGCGACCGTCAAACCGGCCAGCACTATGCCAACGAAGTGAAGGGGGACAGGTTTAAAACCCATGATGGCTATCCTAAATTCGCAAAACCGGCCATGACGACCCAAGACGACAAAGCCGAGACCGCCGCCTTGAAACTCATATAGGACGAAACGCGCGTGAGACAAACCGTCATTCAGCTCAGAAAAGCCGATCTTACCCTCGGCAAGGCCGCCGCTTCCGTCCATGTCCTCAAAGGCATCGATATCGATATCGCCGAGGGCGAATCGATCGGTATCGTCGGTCCCTCAGGGTCGGGAAAATCGACGCTGTTGATGGTGCTGGCCGGCCTGGAGCGGCTGGACAGCGGCGAAATCCATATCAACGGGACCGCATTGCATGGCCTCAGCGAAGACGCGCTCGCCGATTTTCGCGGCCGCAATATCGGGATCGTCTTCCAGTCCTTCCACCTGATCGCCAATATGACGGCACTGGAAAATGTCGCCGTGCCGCTGGAACTGGCCAACATCAAAAACCCGTTCGACATCGCCACGCGCGAATTGCAGGCCGTCGGCCTCGGAGAACGGCTCAACCACTATCCCGGCCAATTGTCCGGCGGCGAACAGCAGCGGGTGGCCATCGCCAGAGCACTTGCCCCCTCGCCCGCCGTTGTCATCGCCGACGAGCCGACCGGCAATCTCGATGGCGCCACCGGCCGCCAGATCGCCGATCTCCTGTTTGCCAAGCAAGCCGAGCGCAAGACGACGCTGGTACTGGTTACCCATGATACAGCCCTTGCCGCGCGCTGCTCGCGCCAGGTTCGGGTGCGCTCTGGCCGGATCGAGCCGGACGAGGCAGCTGGCCTGACCGAGACCGGCGAGGTCGTGCCGGCATGAACACATTTCTGATGCGGCTCAAAACCGCGCTTCGCCTCAGCGCCCGGGAAATGCGCGGCGGGCTGGCGGGCTTTTATATCTTCCTGGCCTGCATTGCGCTGGGCACGGCAGCGATTGCCGCCGTTAACTCCGTCTCGACCTCGATCACGAAGTCCATCGCCAGCCAAGGCCAGTCGCTACTCGGCGGCGATCTCCGCTTCGAACTGACCAATCGAGAGGCTAATGACCGGGAAAAGGCCTTCTTGAGCGAGTTCGGTACCGTCTCGCATTCCACCGGCCTGCGCTCCATGGCCCGCCTGCCCGATGGGTCCGACCAGTCACTGGTCGAGGTCAAGGCGGTCGATATAGTCTATCCGCTCTATGGCAGCTTTGTTGCCGCACCCGACAAGCCGCTGGCAGACCTGCTGCAAAAGCAGGGCGATGCCTATGGCGCCGTCGCAGCACCGCTGCTGCTGGACCGGCTGGGCATGAAACTTGGCGATAGCCTGCTGATAGGCTCAACCAAGCTCGTCATTACAGGCACCATCACGACAGAGCCAGATGCCGTATCCGAAGGGTTCGGCTTCGCGCCTCGGCTGCTGACCAGCGGCGAAGCGCTGGCCGCGTCGGGCCTGATCCAGACAGGCAGCTTGGTAGAGCAGGTCTACAAGATCAAGTTGAAACCCGGCGCTCCGTCTTTGAAAATCATCCAGGACAGGGCAAAGGCGGAGTTTCCCGATGCTGGCTGGTCGATCCGCACCAGCGACCGTGCAGCCCCCAATTTGACTGCCAATATCACGCGATTTTCGCAGTTCCTGACCCTGGTCGGTCTTACCGCCCTGATCGTCGGCGGTGTGGGGGTCGCCAATGCCGTGCGCGCCTTTCTCGACAGCAAGCGCAGCGTCATTGCCACTTTGAAATGCCTAGGCGCGCCCGCTTCCGTCGTCGTAATGGTCTATCTGTTTCAGATCATGATGATTGCCGGCCTCGGCATTGCGCTGGGGCTTGCCATTGGCGCCGTAGCACCTTGGATCGCCAGCTATTACCTGGCGCAATTCCTGCCGATACCCGCCGACTTCGCGATTTATCCGCGGTCGCTGTTGCTGGCACTGATGTTCGGCGGGCTGACCACGCTGGCCTTTTCCGTCATGCCTCTCGGCCATGCGCGCGAAGTGCCGGCGACGGCGCTGTTTCGCGAGCAGGGTTTCGAGACACGGCGCCTGCCCTCCTGGCCCTATGTGCTGGTTGCTGCACTGGCAATCGCGGCTTTGGCCGGGCTTGCCATCGTCACCGCCTATGACCGTCGACTGGCGATTTTCTTCCTGATTGCCATGGCCGCGAGCTTCGTGGTGCTGCGGCTGGTCGCCTACGGCATCGCCGCCCTGGCCCGGCGTAGCCCGCGGCTGCCCTCACCGGCGCTTCGCCTTGCTGTCGGCAATATCCATAGGCCCGGCGCGCTGACGCCATCGGTCATCCTGTCGCTCGGCCTGGGGCTTGCGCTTCTCGTGACCCTGTCGATGATCGACGGCAATCTGCGCAACAACCTCACCGGAACACTTTCGGAAAAGGCGCCGAATTTCTTCTTCGTCGACATCCAGCGCGACCAACTCGACGGCTTCCGCCAGGTCGTCCAGCAGCAGGCGCCGCAGGGGCAGATCGTCGAAGTGCCGATGCTGCGCGGCCGCATTACCGCCCTCAACGGCCAGGATATCGCCAAAATCAGCGTGCCGCCGCAGGGCCGATGGGTGCTGCGCGGCGACCGGGGCATAACCTATGCCAAGGATGTGCCGAAGAATGCGACGGTGACTGAAGGCCAGTGGTGGGCGCCGGATTACAAGGGCGAGCCGCTTGTCTCGTTTTCCGCCCAGGAAGCCAGCGATCTCGGGCTAAAGATTGGCGATACCGTCACAGTCAATGTGCTCGGCCGCAACCTGACCGCCAAAATAGCCAACTTTCGCAAGGTCGATTGGCAGTCCCTGTCGATCAATTTCGTCATGGTATTCTCGCCCAATGCCTTTGCCGGTGCGCCGCATGCTTGGCTCGCCACCCTGACCGAGCCCAATGCCAGCCCGCAGCAGGAAGCCGCTATCCTTCGCTCCGTCACCAAGGCCTTTCCGACGATCACGAGCGTGCGGGTGAAGGACGCGCTCGATATGGTCGATGCATTGGTCGGGCAATTGGCCGTTGCCATCCGCGCTGCAGCCGCCATTGCCCTCATCTCATCCGTGCTGGTTCTGTCCGGTGCGCTTGCGGCAGGCAATCGAGGTCGCACCCATGATGCGGTGGTGCTGAAGACGCTGGGTGCTACCCGCCCGATGCTGATTCGGGCCTTCACCTACGAATATCTGCTGCTGGGGCTCGCCACCGCGATCTTTGCGCTTCTGGCCGGCAGTGTCGCCGGCTGGTACGTGGTCAGCCAGATCATGAAGCTGCCGGCGAGTTTCCTGCCTGGTGTTGCCGTCTCGACGGTCGCGTTGGCGCTGGTCACCACCATCGGCATCGGCCTTGCCGGCACATGGCGCGTCCTTGGGCAGAAGGCGGCACCGGTTCTGCGTGAACTTTGATGAGAACCGTGCCCAGCCATTAACCGCTTTGGCTGCCCGCCAGCCACATTACCGAGGTTTAAGGGAAAAGGCCTTGTCCTTCAGCGCCTTTGCTCCCATATTGTTGGCACGCATGCTGGAGCCCCGCAGCGGCGCTTGGGACAAGATCCCGCACCGTGAACCAACCGGGGCTTATACGAGAGGAAACCATGTCTGATTTTCGCAATTATCAGGCGCGTAGCGGCCTAGGCTCGGCGGAGATGATCGACCAGGGCCTGCGCAGCTACATGCTGACGGTCTATAACCTAATGGGTGTCGGCCTTGCCATCACAGGCATTGCCGCCTTTGTCATTTCGCTGCTGGCCACCACGACCGATCCATCGCAGGCCGTCGGTCAGTTTGGTAATGGCGTGATGCTGACCAACATTGGCGTCGCCCTTTACGGCAGCCCATTGAAGTGGCTTGTCATGTTGGCGCCTGTCGCTCTGGTGTTCTTCCTGAGCTTCCGTATTCAGTCGATGAGTGTTTCGGCAGCCCGCACGACCTTCCTGGTCTATGCCGGCTTGGTCGGCCTGTCGCTCTCCTCGATCCTGCTGATCTATACCGGCCAGAGCGTTGTGCAGACCTTCTTCGTGACGGCCGCCTCGTTTGGCGCCCTGTCACTGTATGGCTACACCACCAAGCGCAGCCTGAGCGCCATGGGTTCGTTCCTGATCATGGGCCTGATCGGCCTGCTGATTGCCTCGGTGGTCAATATCTTCCTGCAGTCTTCGGCGCTCGCCTTCGCTGTCTCGGCCATTGGCGTCCTGGTGTTTGCCGGCCTGACCGCCTATGACACCCAGAAGATCAAGGAAATGTATTTCGAGCAGGATGGTTACGACACGGCTGGCCGCAAGGCTATCCTTGGTGCGCTGACCCTCTATCTCGACTTCATCAACCTCTTCCTGTTCCTGCTGCGCTTCATGGGCGACCGTCGCTAACAGAAGCGGTATCACAAGACCTTCAAAAGGGCGGCTTTCGGGCCGCCCTTTTTCGTGGCACATCTTGCGGTGACAGACCGCCTGTGGCAGACCGCGCGCACCATCCTCGAACGCGCTGCATATCCCATGACAATCACGATCCGCGCCGCCACCCTGGCCGACATTCTTGCCGTAACAGCAATCTACAGACACTCGGTCTTGACGGGCACAGCAAGCTATGAAATCGCAGCACCCGACGAGGCGGAAATGGCGGCAAGAATGGAGGCCATCACCTCGCAATCTTACCCTTATCTGATCGCTGAAGATAAAGACGGCAGCCTTATCGGCTACGCCTATGGCTCGGCTTTCCGCGCAAGGCCCGCCTATCGCTGGCTAGTCGAGGATTCGATCTATCTTTCGCCAGCCGCTCAAGGCAAGGGTGTCGGCAAGGCACTGCTGGCGAGCCTGATCGAGCAATGCACCGCCTTGGGCTTCCGGCAGATGATTGCGGTGATCGGCGGCGCAAGCCCGGCATCGATCGGCGTCCATGGGAGCCTGGGCTTCACCCATGCCGGCGGCATAACAGGCTCAGGCTTCAAGCACGGCGGCTGGCTCGACACTGTCTTCATGCAGCGAGCGCTCGGGGACGGCAATACCAGCATCCCCGATGAAAAGGCCTATCCGGGCAGCCTCTTCAAAGGCTGACAAATCCAGACACCCCGGACAGCCGTTAAACGCAGACTATTCGACCAGCTTCAACACCTTGTCGAACACCTTGAGCACTTGCTTCAGGTCATGACCACGCTTCAGGATCGTGCCTTGGGTGTTGACCACCGAAAAGGCACCCTGCTTTGCAGCCAGCTTCGGGTTCTTCTCGATCCGGTAGAGCGGCAATTCGCCAGAGCGTTTGAAGACGGAGAACACCGCCTTGTCCTTGAGGTGGTCAAGCGCGTAATCGCGCCATTCTCCTTCCCCGACCATGCGACCATAAACCCAGAGGATGGCATCGAGTTCCCGGCGGTGAAAAGTGACGGGCAGCGGATCAGGGCTTTGCCGGTAATCCTTGAGCTCGATCACGGTCGCGGCTCTGGTGCCTGACCTTGAGCTATTGTCCGAGCTGGCGGGCGCACCGTCATGCGGCAAATCCGGCTGATCGGTCATAGGGGCTCCTTCGTGCTGTTCATGACAAGCCGGTGACAGTTTGCCTGACACACACCAAATTGCAAGGGGCCGGTTTGCGCCCGCGCCCAAGAGAGGCATGACCAACAACGGCTTAGAGCATTGTTTCTGAAGCCTGATTTACAAGCATTCGCAAATACTTGCGGCCTTAACACGCCACACCGTCAGTGAGAACACAACCGAAACATGCATCAATCCGGCACTGCGTCATTTCTGGACTGTATCGTTTTAGAAGGTTTTTTTGCTTCGCCGTATTTCGGTCAAACCAGCGCCCCATTTACAGAAGAGATTGCACCGTCTTCAGTTGACGCGTCAGCGTCAAGGGTCCGGTCTGGCGCATTGACCCCTTACCCCCAGCCCCCCAATGTTCCCGGCCGGACCCGCTGAAGCCATTTTTTCTCTGAGCAGCAATGGAAGTTCGGTCCCTCTTCATCGTGAAGGCGGGTCGATTAACTCGTTTCGCTCTCAGAAAGGGACTCGATCAGGGATCGACGTTTTTCAGGGCCGTTTCATTGGTCGCTGGCGGCGTCATGACCAGTGCCGCGCCGATAATGCGCCCAGGTTCACCATTTTGCGTAGACGATTGCAACAGCACGGCAAAGCCGTCACAGCCATTGTTGCGTAACACCTTGGACGGTACGGTCAGCTTGAGATCACTACCATTCCACATGCCGACCGATTGGATGTCACTGACGCTGTTCCAATAGGTCATGCGCTGACCCTTGTTCTCGCCCTTCAGCACGTCGACATCCTTGCGGCGCTTGAAATAGACGATGACCACGTCGGCACGACCCTGTCCATTGCCGATGCCAACGGAAAGTTCGTCCCCCTGGATCGCGGCGGTCACCTTTACCGACAATCCATTACCGCTGGCCTTCAGCGAATCCAGCTTACCAGACAGTGCCTCGGCATCCGTCCCCTTCATCTGCATCGAACCGTTGATGACCGCTTGCGGCGTATACACCCCGCTGCGGCCGAAGCTGCGCGCATAGGCATATTGACGGGCAGTATTGCCGGGCGAACCGAGCGTATCGGTCCAACCGCGGTAGTTCCAGTAGTCGACATGATAGGCAAGCGCGATCACGTCAGGCTGCTTTGCCAGCCTCTCGAAAGCCTTGTCAGCAGGCGGGCAGGACTGACAGCCCTGGGAGGTGAAGAGTTCGACGACACCTCTCGGCGGCCTGACCTCGTCCGCCTGAACGATGCTCGAAAAGCACACAAGCAAACCGAAAGTCATGCCACCAACCAAGGCTTTTGCCCAGCCGGTGCTAGGACGTCCACTTTGGAAAGCTGCATCTTTCATCGAAATCATCGGTTCTGCCCCAATATCAATCCTTCGAGCCTGCCTTTAAGCGATCTGCAATGGCAGGCCACCCCCAGTCCCAGTTTCTTTTGCGCACCAGAGGCACACCATGCACCGGCGCCGCCAAGTCTAGCATGCTTGCATTGATGAACTAGGCTAACGGGCAGTGTAAATTCGGCTAGATGAACCTTGCCTTAAGCACTCTGGCCACGGCAAATTCGCCGCCGTCAATCCTGTCATCGGTATTTAAGATAAACAGGAGAGGCTTCAACACCAAGTCACGTTGGGGTGAGAGCAACCATGAAGCGAAATCAGCATGCAAAAGCCGCCGGCAATGCTGCCAGCGGCTTCCATAAAGCATATCCAGGGGAAATGGGAACAGGTTCCCTGCCCGGAAGGGCGCAAAACAGCCTGTTAGAGCGTTTCAGTGCTTTTAGTAAAACTCTGAAACGCTCTCATATCACAGGCTCGTTATCTTAAGCAGCCAGATCGCGCAGAACCGTCTGCAGGATGCCGCCGTTGTTGACGTAGGTGACTTCGTCAAGCGTATCGATACGGCAGACCAGCGGCACTTCCTTCACGGAACCGTCGCTATAAGTGATCTTGGCAATCTTCTTCTCGCGCGGCTTGATTTCGCCATCGAGGCCTTCGATCGTCACCAGTTCATCGCCCTTGAGGTTGAGCGAGGCCCAGGTGGTACCTTCTTCGAAGACGAAGGGAACAACGCCCATGCCGACCAGGTTCGAGCGGTGAATACGCTCGAAGGACTGAGCGACGACAGCGCGTACGCCGAGCAGGTTGGTGCCCTTGGCAGCCCAGTCACGCGAAGAACCGTTGCCGTATTCCACGCCCGCGAAGATGACCAGCGGAACGCCTTCTGCCTTGTACTTCATGGCAGCGTCGTAGATCGACATCTCTTCCTTGGACGGATAGTGGATGGTGTAGCCACCTTCCTTGCCGTTCGGGCCGAGCATGTGGTTGCGGATGCGGATATTGGCGAAAGTGCCACGCATCATGACTTCATGGTTGCCACGGCGGGTGCCGTACTGGTTGAAGTCGGTCACGGCCACGCCATTGCCCATCAGGTAAGCGCCAGCCGGAGACTGCGCCTTGATCGAACCGGCCGGAGAAATGTGGTCGGTGGTGATCTTGTCGCCGAAGAGACCGAGAACGCGAGCGTTGACGATGTTTTCGACGCCCCTACGAGCCTGCTTCGGCATGCCGACGAAATAGGGCGGGTTCTGGACGTAGGTGGACTTGTCGTCCCAGGCATAGGTCTGCCCTTCCGGAACCTGCACGGCCTGCCAGTTCTCGTCGCCCTTGAACACGTCCGCATAGCGGGATTCGAACAGCTCGCGGGTGACGTATTTCTGGATGAATTCCTGCACTTCGGCAGAACTCGGCCAGATGTCCTTGAGGAAGACGGGGGTGCCGTCCTTGTCCTCACCGAGCGGCTCGGTGGTCAGGTCCTTCTGGACCGTACCGGCGAGCGCGTAGGCGACGACGAGCGGCGGGGAAGCCAGGTAGTTGGCCTGAACGTCCGGCGAGATGCGGCCTTCGAAGTTACGGTTGCCGGAGAGAACGCCAGCCGTGATCAGACCCTTGTCGTTGATGGTCTTGGAGATCGGCGCCGGCAGCGGGCCAGAATTGCCGATGCAGGTGGTGCAGCCGAAGCCGACCAGGTTGAAGCCCAGAGCGTCCAGTTCCTTCTGCAGGCCGGACTTTTCAAGGTATTCGCCCACAACCTGGCTTCCTGGAGCAAGCGAGGTCTTGACCCATGGCTTGGACTTCAGGCCCTTGGCAACGGCGTTGCGGGCGAGAAGGCCGGCTGCAATCAGCACGCTCGGGTTCGAGGTGTTGGTGCAGGAGGTGATGGCGGCAATGCAGACATCGCCGTGGCCGAGGTCGAAGCCTTCGCCTTCGACCGCATAACGCGTGTCGATCTGGCCTGGCTTCTTATAATCGGCTTCCAGCGCGGTTGCGAAGTTCGGTGCGATGGTTTCGAGCGGCAGGCGGCCTTCCGGACGCTTGGGGCCGGCCATCGACGGCACGACATCGTTCAAATCGAGTTCCAGCGTGTCGGTGAAGACGAGCTGCGAACCGTCATTGTCGCGCCACATGCCCTGCGCCTTGGAATAGGCTTCGACCAGCGCGATGCGGTCCTTGGCACGGCCGGACATGTTGAGATAGCCAACGGTGGCGCTGTCTACGGGGAAGAAGCCGCAGGTGGCGCCGTATTCGGGACCCATGTTGCCGATGGTGGCGCGGTCTGCAACCGGCAGCGTGTCGAGGCCGGGGCCGAAGAATTCGACGAACTTCGAAACGACGCCCTTCTTGCGCAGCATCTGCACGACGGTCAGAACGAGGTCGGTCGCGGTGACGCCTTCCTTGAGCGTGCCGGTCAGCTTGAAGCCGATGACTTCAGGCAGCAGCATGGAGACCGGCTGGCCAAGCATGGCAGCTTCGGCTTCGATACCGCCCACGCCCCAGCCGAGAACGCCAAGGCCGTTGATCATGGTGGTGTGGCTGTCTGTGCCGACGCAGGTGTCGGGATAGGCGGTCGTTTCGCCGTCTTCTTCCTTGGTCCAGACAGTCTGGCCAAGATATTCGAAATTCACCTGGTGACAGATGCCGGTGCCCGGAGGAACAACGCGGAAGTTCTTGAACGCCTGCTGACCCCACTTCAGGAAGCGGTAACGCTCGCCATTGCGCTGATATTCCAGCTCAACGTTGCGGGCGAACGCCTGCGGCGTACCGAATTCGTCGACGATGACCGAGTGGTCGATAACCAGATCGACTGGAACCAGCGGGTTGATCTTTTCCGGATCGCCGCCGAGAGCCTTGAGGCCGTCACGCATGGCGGCCAGGTCGACGACGGCGGGAACGCCGGTGAAGTCCTGCATCAGCACGCGGGCGGGGCGATAAGCGATTTCAGCTTCCGTCAGACCCTTGTTGGTGAGCCAGGAAGCAACGGCCTGGATGTCGGCCTTGGTGACCGAACGGCCATCTTCGTTGCGCAACAGATTTTCAAGCAGCACCTTCATGGAATAGGGCAGCTTCGACACACCGGCCAGGCCATTGGCCTCGGCTTTCGGGATGCTGTAATAGACATAGTCCTTGCCATCGACGGTGAGCGTCGACCGGCAATTGAAACTGTCGAGCGATTTGGACACGGAATAAACCCCGCTGATACTGATAGCCAACACATACGTGCGGACGCCTATGCACTACATGCACATCAGGATGCGGGTGCGACCATTTCCGCTGTCCGCCCGTGAAAATCGCAGATGCAACATTCAAGTTCGGCGCTAGGATGATGGACACGCCGGTCGCTGGCGTGGTTGCAGGTCTTATAGAGAATTTCCAAGAACTGTTCCAGAGTGTAGAAGGCCAAACGGCACAAATTTTTAAAGGCAGTAAGCTTTGCTAAACAAAGGGGAAATCACCCGGCTAAATGCCCTGAATCTGGCAGCGAGACGCGGCGAGGATCTGCTGTTTAGAGGCGTCTCCTTCACGCTTTCGGGCGGCGAGGCACTGGTGCTGACCGGCCGCAATGGCTCGGGCAAATCGACCCTGCTCCGCGTCGTCGCCGGCTTCATCCGGCCCGACCATGGCACGGTCGCTTACGAATCACCCGGAGCCGAACCACGACCGGTGCGCGAGGTCAGCCACTATCTCGGCCACCGCAACGGCATGAAGGCGGAGCTGACCGTGACAGAAAATCTCAGCTTCTGGAAAGACTTCCTGGGCGATGCCGATCAGGGGACAAGCCTCGACATCGAGGATGCCGCAGAACGCGTTGGCCTCGCCGGCATTACCCACCTGCCCTATGGCTATCTCTCAGCCGGACAGCAGCGACGCTTCGCCATGGCAAGGCTGCTCGTTGCCCATCGTCCAGTCTGGCTTCTCGACGAGCCGACAGCGGCTCTGGATATCAAGGCGGATGCGATGTTTTCCGGCCTTGTCCGCGACCATCTGACGGGGGGAGGCATGGTCATCGCCGCCACCCATCAGCCACTGGGACTCAACAATCCGCAGATGCTCGAGATGAAGGGCTTCGATTACCGCGACATGGAGGACGCTGCGTGATCGCTCTCTTCCTGCGCGATATAAAGTTGTCCGTCCGGGCGGGCGGCGGCGCCCTGATCGGCGTGCTGTTCTTTCTGACAGTGGTGGCGGTCATTCCGTTCGGCGTCGGGCCTGACATGAACCTTTTATCGCGCATTGGCCCGGCCATCGTATGGATCGGGGCGCTGCTGTCGGCCCTGCTCGGGCTCGACCGGCTGTTTCAGGCAGACCGCGACGATGGATCGCTCGATCTGCTGCTAATGCAGGAAACCCCGCTTGTCGTCACCGTCTTCATCAAATGCCTTGCCCATTGGGTGGCCACCTGCCTGCCGCTGGTCATCGCCTCGCCCTTGCTCGGCCTGTTCATGAATATGAGCGAGACCGCGATCGGCGCCGTGATGCTGACACTGCTGGTCGGCTCGCCGGCCCTCACCTTCATAGGCGCTGCCGGTGCTGCCGTGGCCGTGGCCCTGCCGCGGGGCGGGCTGCTGGTGTCGATCCTGGTGCTGCCGCTTGCCATTCCCGTGCTGATTTTCGGTGTCAGCGCTTCCTATGCCGCAGTGGAGGATCCGGCGCCTTTCCTTCCTCCCTTTCTGTTCCTGAGCGCGCTGACGCTGTTCTTCGCGGTCATCGGACCGAGTGCTGCGGCGCTGGCGCTGAGAAACATGGCGGACTGATCATATTGACAGCCTGCAATTGATCGCGATCAATTGCAGCAACCCATTCCTCCGGATAGAAAGCAGCATGACCGAAACCCGCCTCGCCCCAACCAAAATCGGCGCCCGCCTGAACGCGCTTGCCAATCCGACCCGGTTCCTGGAGCTGGTGGCGCGTGTCTTGCCATGGATGGCCATTCTTACAGCCTTGCTGTTTGCCGCCGGCCTCACTCTCAGCTTCACAACCGAAGGCGACTATCAGCAGGGCGATACGGTGCGGATCATGTATATCCATGTGCCCGCCGCCTGGCTGGCGATGATGTGCTATTCGGTGATGGCGATTTCCGCGATCGGCACACTGGTCTGGCGCCATCCTCTGGCCGATGTCAGCCACCGCGCCGCAGCACCGCTGGGGGCTGCTTTCACCTTTATCGCGCTGGTCACCGGCTCTCTCTGGGGCAGGCCGATGTGGGGCACATGGTGGGCCTGGGGCGATGCGCGCCTGACCTCGGTCTTCATCCTGTTCCTGATGTATCTCGGCCTGATCGCGCTGAACCGCGCCATGGACGACCCCTCGAAATCGGCACGGATCAGCGCCGTGCTGATCCTGGTCGGCTTCGTTAACATCCCGATCATCAAGTTCTCGGTAGAATGGTGGAACACGCTGCATCAGCCGGCCAGCATCATGAAGCTCGGCGGCCCGAGCGTCGATCCCGAGTTTCTGCGGCCGTTGCTGATCATGGCAATCGCCTTCACGCTGCTATTTTTCACGCTGCATCTGATGGCGATGCGCAACGAAATCTGGCGCCGGCGGATCATGGCCCAGCGCCGGCTGGCCGCCCGCATCGCCTCCCAGGATAGCGCATCATGAAATACGCCTTCTACATCGGCACCGCCTACGGGCTGACGGCCACCGCCATTCTCTGTCTCATCCTGTGGATCTGGCTCGACGGTCGCGCCCGGCTGAAAGAGTTGAAGGCGCTGGATGCCGCCGGCATCCGCCGCCGGTCCGCAGCAACCACAGGGCCCCACTCTTCGGCGGAACAGGTCTGACCATGCACGACGAGGCAAGTTCAACCACCGGCGAAACCACCAGCAAGCGTGGTCTGTCGCGCTACCTGCTTGCGGCGCTGCCGCTCGCGGTCTTCGCGTTGATTGCCGGTACCGCCGGGAAAATGCTCTATGACCAGGACGTCAATGGCAAAAATGTCAGCGACATACCCTCGGCGCTGATTGGCACCAAGGCACCGACCCTCGACCTACCGCCGCTCGAGGGCGCCAATCTGCCGGCACTGACCTCATCCGCCATTGCTGGAAAGCTGACGCTGGTCAATGTCTTTGCCTCCTGGTGCGTGCCCTGCCGAGACGAGCATCCGCTGCTAAAGCAGCTGAGCAATGATCCGCGCATCCAGATCGTCGCCATCAATTACAAGGACAAGAGCGATAACGCTCTGCGCTTCCTCGGCGAACTCGGCAACCCCTACAAGGCCATCGGCATCGATCCCAACGGCAAGGCTGCCATCGACTGGGGCGTCTATGGTATCCCCGAAAGCTATCTCGTCGCGCCCGACGGCACGATCGTCTATAAAAGGGTCGGCCCCTTCGACGCCCAGTCGATCGAGCAAGGACTTTATCCGGCAATCCAGAAGACGCTGGCCGTCAAAGACCCTATAGTGCCGCCTGCCAAGCCTTGATCGCATCAACCGGCCAGACCAGCATCAGCACGTTCAAAGTGAGGTTGTCGCGGATCAGGAAGCCGGTCAGCAGTTCGAAACCCACTGCGATGGCAATTGTCAGCCAGATCGGCACGCGGGCAGCAAACAGGAAGCCCAGCATCATGAACACCGTATCCATGCCGGAATTCAGGATGCTATCGCCCTCATAGCCCACGGCCATGGTGGTCGACCGATAGCGGTCGATGATAAGAGGCGAATTTTCCAGCAGTTCCCAAGCGCTTTCTATCAGGGTCGCAAGCGTCAGCCGCTGGGCGAAAGAGCCACCCCGCAGGACCAGCCAACCCAGGCCATAAAACAGGAAGCCGTGGATGATATGCGAGGGCGTGTACCAGTCGGCAAGGTGCTGGGAGTTGCCCGGCGTATTTACGCCCGGCTCGAACAGTTTCACGTAGCCGCAGGAGCAGATCCAGATCCTGCCCATGAAGTGCTCGGCCAGGACCTGCACGATGAGAATGATAACGGGAACTGCAAGCCAGAATGAGGCCGCGTGATGGGTTTTCGGCGAGCCCGCCGAAGCGTCCATTTGGCCGTTCACTTGCCCGCCTCTTCGCCCTTGTCGAGCGAGTGTTTCATGATCAGCGGCATCTGCGCCAGAGTGAAGAGGATGGTGATAGGCATCGTGCCCCAAACCTTGAAATTCACCCAGACATCGTTGGAGAAATTGCGCCAGACCGCCTCGTTCAGAACCGCCAGAAACAGGAAGAACACACCCCAGCGGAGCGTGAGCTTGCGCCAGCCCTCGTCATCCAGCTGGAAGGCCGCGTTGAAAACATAGCCGAGCAACGACTTTCCGAACGCAAGCCCACCGAGCAGCACGACGCCGAACAGGGCGTTGACGATGGTCGGCTTCATCTTGATGAATGTGTCGTCCTGCAGCCAGATCGACAGCGATCCAAACACCAGCACCACGACGCCGGACACGAAGGGCATGATCGGCAAGTGCTTGAACACAATTTTCGAAATGATCAGCGACAGCACGGTGGCGGCCATAAACAGCGCCGTGGCAATAAACAGTGGACCGCCCACGGCGGTCAGCGCCGGAAAATGCGACGCCAGCCACTCTCCCCTGAGATTGCCGAAGAAGAACACCAACAAGGGACCGAGTTCCAGCGCCAGTTTCAGCATGGGATGATGCTGTTCCTTTGCGCTTGCATCTGGGGCGCTTGCATCTGGGGCGCTCACATCCCGGCCTGCATTTCCAACGGTCATGGTGTCCTGCTCTGCTGAATTGGGAGAAAGGGGCGTCTACGGGGCAATTGCGTCGAATTACGGGCCGAAACCGGCAATGGCACGGGCGAAATCCTCGGCCTCGAAGGGTTCGAGATCATCCACCCCTTCGCCAACACCGATGAAATAGACCGGCAGCTTATGCTTGGCGGCGATGGCGACAAGAATGCCGCCTCGTGCCGTGCCATCCAGCTTGGTCATGATCAACCCGTTCACGCCAGCCACATTGCGGAAGATCTCGACCTGGTTCATGGCATTCTGGCCGGTGGTAGCGTCCAGCGTCTGCAAAACCGTGTGCGGCGCATCCGGATCGAGCTTCGACAGCACGCGCACGATCTTTTCCAGCTCGGCCATCAACTCGGTCTTGTTCTGCAACCGGCCAGCGGTATCGATGATCAGCACGTCGGACTTCTCGGCCCGCGCCTTTTCGAAGGCGTCATAGGCAAGCCCCGCCGCATCCGCGCCGAGCTTGGTGCCGATAAAGGTCGAGCCGGTCCTGTCGGCCCAGATCTTCAGCTGCTCGATGGCGGCAGCGCGGAACGTATCGCCCGCCGCCAGCATCACCTTCAGGCCGGAGCCAGAGAGCTTGGCGGCCAGCTTGCCGATCGTCGTGGTCTTGCCGGTGCCATTGACGCCGACGACCAGGATGACATGCGGCTTGTGATTGAGGTCGAGCGCCAGCGGCTTTGCCACCGGCTTCAGCACCTTAACGATTTCGGCCGCCATGATCCGGGTCACATCCTCGCCGGTCACGTCCTTGCCATAGCGTTCTGATGACAGCGTACCGGTGACCCGCATTGCGGTTTCCACACCGAGATCGGCCTGGATCAGCAGGTCTTCCAACTCCTCAAGCGTCTGCTCGTCGAGCTTGCGCTTGGTAAACAGCGCGGCGATCTGGCCGGTCAGTTGCGAGGAGGTGCGAAACAGCCCGGCCTTCAGCCGCTGGAACCAGCTCTGCTTTTCCTCAGGTGCTTCAGGCTCAGGTTCGACGAAAACCGCCGTCGAGAACCCCTTGGGCAGCGCAACTTCCGATCCGGGCGCAGCCTCTTCCGCCTCCTCAAGAAGCGCGTCGAAGGATGGCGGCAGGTCGGTCTCTTCCTCTTGCGCCTCTTCCTCGGCCTCCAGCAGCGATAGCGGCACGAGGCTCAAATCCTCTGCCGTCAGGTCCTCTTCGTCGTCGATAGTTTCATGAGCCGGCACATCATCGGCAGGGCCACCGGCAGTCTCCATCTCCTCGGCCAAAACAGGATCGTCGGCGACAGGCAGATCCTCGACCCGCGCATGCGGCTCGGTCTCGGCGGCGATCGCGGCCTGCTCCTCGGGCGATAGGACAGCATCGGCCTGAGGCTGGGCCTCGTCAGCAGCCGGCTTCTCCTTGCCGAAGGTGAAGACTTTTTTGATGAATCCAAGCGCCATGATGTTCTTTACTTTTCAATATCAGGCCGCAGCAGATGCTGCCGCTTCCATGATCAGGTTGCGCCCATTGTGACCACCGATCACCACCTCGACAAGGGCGCCCGGCGGATGACCGGGTGTGGCGACCAGGGTGAAATCCTCGGTATGTGCCATCTCGTTTCGCTCGACCAGCAGCCGCTGCCTTGAACCGACCCTGCACTCAAGATGGGCATGATGCAGCCGTTCGGCAACCGCGCGAAGGCTCGCCGCCCGTGCCTTGACCAGGCCCCGATCGAGTTGAGGCATGCGCGCCGCCGGTGTGCCCGGTCGCGGGCTGTAGGGAAAGACATGCAGATGCGCAATGCCGATCTCCTGTGCCAGCCGGGCGGAATTCTCGGCCATCTCCTCGGTTTCCGTTGGGAATCCGGCAATCATGTCAGCCCCAAAGCTGAAGTCCGGCCGGAGCCGGCGCACCTCTGCGGCAAAGGCAAGGGCATCAGCGCGTGAATGGCGGCGCTTCATTCGCTTCAAGATCAGATCGTCACCATGCTGCAATGACAGATGCAGATGCGGCATGAAGCGCGGCTCGTCAGCGATCAGGTCGAGCAGATGCCGGTCGACCTCGATACTGTCGATCGACGACAGCCGCAGCCGCAGGATCTCTGGCACCTGTTTCAGCAGTGTCTTTGCCAGCAGGCCAAGGCTGGGCTGGCCCGGCAGGTCGGCACCGTAGCTGGTCGCATCCACACCGGTCAGCACCACTTCGCGGTAGCCGTTTTCGACAAGCCTGCGCGCCTGCTCCACCACCGCGCCCATCGGCACCGAGCGCGAATTGCCTCGGCCATAGGGGATAATGCAGAAGGTGCAGCGATGGTCGCAGCCGTTCTGCACCTGCAGAAAACCACGCACATGACCGTCGATATGACTGACCATGTGCGGCGCGGTCTCGGTCACGCTCATGATATCGTTGACGCGCAGTTTTTCGCTTGCGGCCACGCCGAAGTCCGGCAGTGCCTGATAACTCTCGGCCTTGAGTTTTTCCTCGTTGCCCAGCACCAGATCCACTTCCGGCATGGCGGCAAAGCTGGCCGCATCGGTCTGGGCGGCGCAGCCGGTCACCACGATCCGGGCTTGAGGGTTCTCCCGGCGAGCTCGACGGATGGCCTGGCGCGCCTGGCGCACCGCCTCACCGGTCACTGCACAGGTATTGACCAGGATGGCGTGATCAAGACCTGCTTTTAGGGCCTCGGCCTTCATCACTTCGGATTCGTAGGTGTTGAGGCGACAGCCGAAGGTGATGACGTCAACGCCGCTCACGAGACAGAGGCCTCGTTGTCGTTCAAAGCATCACGTTCCCAGGCGCCTGTTGCAGGATCGAGCCGCCCGGCCCATTCCCACTCGGCAGCTCCGGTCATGATCACATGGCCGTCACGCTCGCGCCACTCGATATCAAGGGTCTGACGGTTGGGGCTGGAGGCGACGGTAATCGTTACCTTGCGCTCCGTTCGCCCGGTCCTGACAGCCGAGACGCCAGCCGCACAGGCGGCAGAACCACAGGCCAGCGTCAGGCCGGCGCCACGCTCCCAGGTGCGGGTGACCATCGACGTCTTGGACGTCACCTGAGCCAGCGTGATATTGGCCTTTTGCGGAAACAGCGGATGGTTTTCCAGAAGCGGGCCGAAGCGCTCCAGATCGAAGGACATCGGATCGCGGTCCACCCAGAAGACGGCGTGCGGATTACCCATCGACATGACCGCGGGCGAATGCAGCACCGGCGCATCGATCGGCCCGATCTGCAATTCGATCCGGCTGGTGTCGTGGAACTCTTCCGATAGCGGGATCAGCTTCCAGTCGAAGACCGGCGCGCCCATGTCGACGGAAATCGAGCCGTCCTCATGCTCGACAGCGTTCAGGATGCCAGCCAGCGTCTGGAAGGTGAAAGCTTTTTGACCGGTCTCGACCGAGAGCGCCTGCACGACGCAGCGCGTGCCGTTGCCGCAAGCCTGAGCCAGCGTGCCATCGCAATTGATGATGTCGATATAGGCGAAGGTGCCTGCGACCTTCGGATCGTGGATCGCCATGATCTGGTCGAAGCTGGTCTGGGGGTCTCTGGCCAGCGCGATTGCCGCCTGCGGGGTCACCCGGTCGGAGCGGCCGCGCATGTCGACGACCAGGATCTTGTTACCAAGCCCGTTCATCTTCGCGAATTCGACCCGATTATCCATTGCGCCTCGTTCCTGCCGTTGTGAAGCGCTATATGGCGGAACTTCACTCAGAATGCCAGTCTTTGTAACCCAGGGTGCACCCTATCACAGTGGCGGCACGTCGAAAACCTCGCCAGCCCGAAGTGGCCTGAAGCGCTGCCTCTCGATACCGGCGGCATCAAGCGCCAGCCCCAGATGCTCCAGGGGTTCCAGCATCGGCTCGTCGGTCAACTGGAACGTGGCAAAGTGATGCCCGACGGCAAAGGCTGCCTTGCACAGCTTGAACCCTTCGACCGCTTCCTGCGGATTCTGATGCTGACCGCGCATGAACCAGCGCGGTTCATAGGCGCCGATCGGCAGGATCGCCAGCCGGAAATCCCCGAATGTCTCCGCCGCCTTGCGGTAGTTGATGCCATCATGAAAGCCCGTATCGCCGACATGGTAGATGCGTCCGGCTGGGGTCTCGATCACAAAGGCCGCCCACAGCGCCATGCGCCGGTCGCGCCCGCCGCGCGCCGACCAATGATGACACGGCGTGGCGGTCACCCGGACACCCTCTGCGACCGCCAGATGCCCGTGCCAGTCGAGCACGCTGACATGCGCCAAAGGTACGGCCCGACGAATGATCGTATCGTTGCCAAGCGGTGTGACGAACCTCGGCGCAAAAGCATGCTGCAAGCGCCGCAGCGTCCGGACATCGAGATGGTCGTAATGATTGTGGGTGACCAGAACCACATCGATGGGCGGAAGATCCTCGAACGCGATACCCGGCTCGATCACACGCTTCGGCCCGGCAAAGGAAACCGGGCTGACACGCTTCGACCAGACGGGGTCCGTCAGGATATTGACGCCGGCGACCTGTATCAGCAGCGACGCATGGCCAACCATGGTCACCCTCAGATCCTTGCCCGTCACGCGGTCCGCAGGTTTTGCCTTGCCTTGTGGCAAATCAACATGCCGGGGCCAGCGGGAACGGTTGCCGTTCATCTGCCAACGCAGGACGGAGGCAAAACCGAAAGGCAGAATGCCGCCAGGGTTGAAAAAATGGGTACCGTCGAAATGATCGGTCACCGGACCGCGATAATATGAATTTCTTTTTGCCATTTTGCCTTCGGTCGTTTTTATCGACGTCTTTCCTTGAAGTCACTGCTCCCTAGATATGAACAGACCATCGATTTTCGCAAACAGGTTTATGAATGATGTTCATAAAATCATTTTTCAAAGTCGCGGTCTTGGCAAGCCCAATCGTTATCGGTTTGACACTACCAACATCCGCCCAGTCACTTCCAGCCCCCATCAACGGCGTCAGTTTCGAAGAATGGGCCGCAGCCAATGCGCGCATGGCAAACAATATGGACAAAGCCGAGGTCGAACGAATATTGGGCGTGACCGACACCCAGTTTCAGGAGGTCGGCGACGGTTTTACCAAAGAATGGAAAGCGGCGCCCGACCCGAGCGGCACTTTCGCCAAAGCTTATGGCGAGGCCTTTGCAAATCCAAACGGCGGACGGTTTGCAGCGACACCCATGGACCCTCATCCAACGGAAAAACTCGCAAGTTTTGAAGATTATGCGCGGGTGCAGGGTCATCTGCAAGCTGCGGTCAAATTCGGAATAGATCCGCAAACTGTCCTGCGTGAGCATGGACTCACCACCTACGAATTCTCCCAGGAGGCCACGCGATGGGTGAAAAAGATGACAGGTGACGCCAATAATGGCGATACCCAGGTCATCATGCACTTGCACGACCGGTTGGCTTTTTACGAAGCCGAGTACAGCAAGCGCTACGCAAAGCCGTAGGCGCGGCCTGAAAAACCACCCCAAAGCACCGGGATCGCCGGGTCATTCTTGACTCTCGATCAAAATTGCTGTTTACCGCAGCCAAATCTGCGACGAGACACGACTCCGAGCCGCCGACCGGGACCCGCAAAGGTATAAAGAGATCCCGGAGGTCAACACCCGACAGCGCGATGCGCCCTCGGGTGGTTTTTGGCTTTGCGTCTTGTTTTCGCCCACGAGAAACCCGAGGTTTGGGGCAACCCAGCCGAAGAGGATGATGCGATGTTTGAAAGCCTGCAGGACCGCCTTGGTTCCATTCTGAATGGACTGACCGGCCGTGGTGCGTTGTCGGAAGCCGATGTTTCCGCCGCCCTGCGGGAGGTTCGCCGTGCCCTGCTGGAAGCCGACGTCGCGCTGGAAGTCGTGCGTACCTTCACTGACAAGGTTCGGGAGAAGGCCGTCGGCGCCGCCGTTCTCAAGTCCATCAAGCCCGGCCAGATGGTCGTCAAGATCGTCCATGACGAGCTGGTCGACATGCTGGGTGCCGAAGGCGTCTCCATCGATCTGCATGCGCCCGCACCAGTTGTCATCATGATGGTCGGTCTGCAGGGCTCGGGTAAGACCACCACGACCGGCAAGATCGCCAAGCGCCTGACCGACCGGGACCGCAAAAAGGTCCTGATGGCCTCGCTGGACACCCGTCGTCCGGCCGCTCAGGAGCAGCTACGGCAGCTGGGCGTACAGACCGGCGTCGACACGCTGCCGATCATCGCCGGTCAGTCGCCGACCGATATCGCCAGCCGCGCCGTCCAGGCTGCCAAGCTCGGCGGCCATGACGTCGTTATCCTCGATACCGCCGGCCGTACCCATATCGACGAACCCTTGATGGTCGAGATGGCCGACATCAAGAAGAACGCCAAGCCGCACGAAATTCTGCTGGTCGCGGATGCGCTGACCGGTCAGGACGCCGTCAATCTGGCGCGCAATTTCGATGAGCGCGTCGGCATCACCGGCCTGGTGCTCACCCGCATGGACGGCGATGGCCGTGGCGGTGCAGCCCTTTCGATGCGCGCCGTCACCGGCAAGCCGATCAAGCTGATCGGCGTCGGCGAAAAGATGACGGAACTCGACGAGTTCCATCCGCGCCGTATTGCCGACCGCATTCTCGGCATGGGCGATATCGTCTCGCTGGTCGAAAAGGCCGCCGAGAATATCGACGCCGAAAAGGCGAAGGCCATGGCCGAGAAGATGGCCAAGGGCAAATTCGACCTTGATGACCTCGCCGAGCAGCTTCGCCAGATGCAGAAGATGGGCGGCATGGGCGGGATCATGGGCCTGATGCCCGGCATGGCCGGCATGAAGGACAAGCTGGCGTCTTCAGGCATGGACGACAAGATGTTCGGCCGCCAGATCGCCATCATCTCCTCGATGACCAGGGCCGAGCGCGCCAACCCGGATATTCTCAAGCATTCCCGCAAGAAGCGCATTGCCAAGGGCTCCGGCACCGATGCCGCCGAAATCAACAAGCTTTTGAAAATGCACCGCCAGATGGCCGACATGATGAAAATGATGGGCGGCAAGAAGGGCGGCGGCATGATGAAGCAGCTGATGGGCGGCCTGGCCGGCAAGATGGGCTTGGGCGGCGGCATGGGGGGCATGCCCGATCTGTCGAGCATGGATCCCAAGCAGCTGGAGGCGCTTGCCAAACAGGCTGAAGCGGCCGGCATCAAGCCACCTCCGGGCCTTGGTGGCATGGGCGGGGGTCTTCCCGGTCTGGGTGGTGGAAAACTGCCCGGACTTGGTGGAGGTTTTCCGGGTCTTCCCGGACTACCGAAAAAGAAGTGAGGATCACTATTCATGATTGACCCCGCCATCAAGCAGGAACTCGCCGGTTACCGCCAGTCGATCGACAATATCGACGCGGCGCTGGTGCACATGCTGGCCGAACGCTTCCGCTGCACCAAGGCAGTGGGCGTGTTGAAGGCCAAATACGATCTGCCGCCCGCTGACCCGGCGCGAGAGGAATATCAGATCGGGCGTTTGCGGCAGCTTGCCAAGGACGCGCAACTCGACCCGGACTTTGCGGAGACCTTCCTAAATTTCATCATCAAGGAAGTCATCCGGCACCATGAAGCCATTGCCGCCGCACACGGCGGTCAAATCGAACAGACCGCCTGACGGCGGCCTCAACAACAAGCCGGACGACACAAGAGTGCGCCGGTTAAAAACCAAGGAGTATACCTATGTCCCTGAAGATTCGTCTCGCCCGCGGCGGTTCCAAGAAGCGTCCTTACTACCAGATCGTCATTGCTGACGCCCGTTCGCCGCGTGATGGCCGCTTCCTGGAAAAGGTCGGCTCCTGGAACCCGATGCTGGACAAGGACAATGAAAAGCGCGTCGAACTGAACGTCGAGCGCATCACGGAATGGCTCGCCAAGGGCGCTCAGCCGACCGACCGCGTCCTGCGCTTCCTCGCAGAAGCCGGCCTGGCCGAACGCGCTGTTCGCAGCAACCCTGAAAAGGCAAAGCCGGGCAAGCGCGCTCTGGAACGCGCTGCCGAGAAGAAGCAGAAGGCTGAAGACGCCGCTGCCGCTGCTGCAGAAGCCGCTGCATAATCGACCTGCAATATGGTCTGACCGGCGGGCGGCATGGTTTCATGCCGCCCGTTTGTCGTTTATGTAGAGATGGCACCCGCCGTGCCATTCGACCCTTTGCGCCCCAAGGACTTGCATCGTCATGACCAAGCTTGAAAATCCCGTGCCCATGGCCGTCATTGGCGCAGCTCAAGGCCTGCGCGGTGAAGTGCGAGTGAAATCCTTTACCGCCGATCCGCTGGCATTGGGCGATTATGGCAATCTGCACGCCAAAGATGGCCGGGTATTTGAGGTTCTCGATATCCGCGAGGCAAAAACCGTGGTCGTGGTGCGCTTTCGCGGCATCAATGACCGCAACGCCGCGGAAGCGCTGAACGGGCTTGAACTGTTCATCGAACGCAGCGCCTTGCCGGACGAAGAGCTGGACGAGGACGAATTCTACTACGCCGATCTCGAAGGCCTGGAAGTGGTCGATGCAGAAGGCGTCAGCTACGGCACCGTCACCGCCGTGTTCGATTTCGGCGCCGGCGATCTTCTGGAAGTCAAAGGTCCTGGCCGGCGCCCGGTGCTCGTGCCGTTTTCGGAAGCCGCCGTACTCGAGATCGATCTGGAAGGCGGCAAGCTGCTGGTCGATCCACTGGCCGCCGGCCTGAAGGATGATGGCAGCGAAGAGCCCTTTAGCGCTGATGGCAAGCCGAAATCCGGCGGCCGCTGACCATGACATTCAAGGCTAGCGTTCTGACGCTCTACCCGGACATGTTTCCGGGGCATCTTGGCCTGTCGCTCGCCGGCCGGGCGCTGGAGCGTGGCCAATGGGCCATCGAGACCGTGCAGATCCGCGATTTTGCCGAGGACAAGCATCGAAGCGTCGATGACACCCCGGCCGGCGGCGGCGCCGGCATGGTGCTGAAGCCCGATGTTCTCGCCCGCGCCATCGACAGTCTCGACGCCGATGACAGGCCACGCCTGCTGATGAGTCCGCGCGGCAAGCCGCTGACCCAGAAGCGGGTGCGTGAAATCGCAGATGGCAGCGGTGTCGTCATCGTCTGCGGCCGGTTCGAAGGCGTCGACCAGCGGGTGATTGAGGCACGGCAGCTCGAGGAAGTCTCTATCGGCGACTATATCCTGTCCGGCGGCGAGCCCGCTGCGCTGACCCTTCTCGATGCCGTGGTGCGCATCCTGCCGGGCGTGATGGGCAATGACCAGTCTGGCCTGCACGAAAGCTTCGAAACCGGCCTTTTGGAACACCCCCATTACACCCGCCCGCAGGTCTTTGAGGGGATGGACATCCCCGCCGTTCTGACCTCAGGCAACCATGCTGTCATCGAAGCCTGGCGGCGCGAGCAGGCGCTGAAGCTGACGCAGGAGCGCCGGCCAGACCTGCTGAATCAGCCCTTGAAGAAATAATAGATCGCCAGCGAAAAGCCGGCGGCAATCACCAGCAGGCGCAACAGCTTCTGCGGGGCGCGCTTGGCCATCGCCACCCCCGCGTAACCGCCGAGTGCTGCAGCCGGCAGCATGATGCTGGCATGCAGCCAGGAGACTGCACCCGCAGACGCAAAGACCAGAATGGCAATGGCCGCAATCACGATGGCCAGTAGGTTCTTCAACGCATTGAGATAATGATAGTCACCGCCGCCGGCAAATTGCAGGGAGGCCAGCATCATGATGCCCATGCCCGCCCCGAAAAACCCGCCATAGATCGAGGTCAGCCCCTGCAGCAGCAGGCCGAGCCGGCTGGCTGTATGCTGCTGCCCGGCCTTGCGGCTGAGCTTTGGGCCAAGCGCGAAAATCACCGTTGCCATCAACAACAGCCAGGGCACCATGCGACTAAAGGTCGGATTGGAGAGTGATATCAGGATCAGTGCCCCAATCAGCGACCCGACGGCCGAGATCAGCGACAGCATCAGCGCATTTTTCCAATGGGCAGCAATTTCGCGGCGATAGGCGAGCGTCGAGGTGATATAGCCGGGGAACTGGATGATTGAGGACGTCGCATTGGCCGTCACCGAGGGTAGGCCGGCCAGCGTCAGCACGCCGAAAGTAAGGAAGGTCCCGCCACCGGCGATGGCATTGACGACGGCCGAGAAAAACCCGGCGGCAAACATCAGGCAGATGATTTCAATGGACATGAGCGCTCCCCCTCTGAGCCGTTATTGCAACCGGCTCCCGGCAGTGCAAGCCAAGACGCCCGCAAAAATCCTCGCCCAGAGGGATGACAAGCCGGAGCGATTGGTATATGGGCAGGCGCGGAAACGGGTTTTATCCTGATGACCGAAAACAAAGAACTGCGAAACCGCTCCCGCCGCAAGGCGTAAACCCAAGGTTCGACCGAGGGATAATTGATGAGCGCTCTGGCTGTTTCAGAAGAACTTGAAAAGGTTAAACCGATGAACATCATTCAGCAGCTGGAAGCCGAACAGGCCGCCAAGATCGAAGCCAAGCGCACCCTGCCGGAATTCTCCCCGGGCGATACCGTTCGCGTTAACGTCCGCGTGACGGAAGGTACCCGTACCCGCGTACAGGCCTATGAAGGCGTTTGCATTGCCCGCTCCGGCGGCGGCATCAACGAAAGCTTCACCGTTCGCAAGATCTCCTACGGCGAAGGCGTCGAGCGCGTTTTCCCGGTTTACTCGCCGCTGGTCGAAGGCGTCGAAGTTGTTCGCCGCGGTAAGGTCCGTCGCGCCAAGCTGTACTACCTGCGCGACCGTCGCGGTAAGTCTGCTCGTATCGTTGAAAACACCGGCACCCGCGCCCGTAAGCTCAATGATGCCGAGCGCGCCGCTCTGGCCGAAGAAAAGGCACGTCTGGAAGCCGAAAAGGTTGCAGCAGCTCAGGCTCTGGCCGCTGAAAAGGCCGCTGCCGAAGCCGCCGAAAAGGCTGCTGCCGCTGAAGCCGAAGCAGCAAAGGCTGCCGAAGGTTCGGCTGAATAAGCCCGACATCATTTGTTTGAAAAAGGCGGTCTTCGGGCCGCCTTTTTTATTGCCCGTCCTGCGGCCACGCGACGCAGGCGGACAGCCTTGCATGTCTCTTGAAAGATGACCGTCCGGCGCTTACTGCTGGATGTCCGATGCCACGAAAGATCCGGCATCGTCAGGGGAGCGCGGATGCGTGCAAGGCGGATGACATGGCGAATGGCGGTGCACGTTTTGTGCATGGTCGCCCTTGTCGCCATCGGCTTTGCCCACAAGGTGCCCGAGGCGGTGGCAGCGCCGCAGACCTCCGTCGATCTTTCGGCCTATACCTTACCGGACGGCTCCCTGCCGGTGCTCTGCATTTCCGATCAGAGCACGTTCACCTTTGATGATCACGGCAAGCAGCACGACCATGCAGGCCAAAGCGGCTGCGACGCCTGCCGTATCAGCGCCTCCATTCTGCTACCAGCGCCCGCCGATACCGGCGGCGTGCGGGCCGAAGCCAGCCTCGACATAGCAGGTCCGTCCGCAGAGGCACCCATCATCCTGCGGCTCTTCCCGCCCAATACCGCGCCGCGCGCGCCACCCCTTGCCTGATGTCCGATCTGGCACTGCGCTGTCCCTGATGGGGAAGCCCAGTGTGTCTCCGGCGGGGATCAAGAGGTATTAGGGATTTGTATCCCGCCCAAGGCCACCGCTCCATCAGATTCGCGCCCTGCCATATGAAACGCATCGGAGCAAGCAGCCTTGTTGGCTGCCCGATATGAGCATCTGGCCATGGACGCCGCAATTGGGGTCAATCATGACACTCGTCACTTCTATGCCGGCCGAAAAGCCAGCGATCGCCTCCACACGAGGATTTTATCTTGCGGCTTGGCGCTGGCATTTCTACGCCGGTCTCTATGTCGCCCCCTTCCTCATCATGCTGGCCATCACAGGCCTGATCATGATGTGGAGTGCCACGCTGGTTGGACGCGATGGCGAAAAGGCCTTCTCCGTCACTCCGGCTGCCACAAAAACCACCGTCTCGCAGCAGGCCGACGCCGCCCTTGCCAATGTGCCTGATGGCACGCTTGCCCATTACATCGCCCCGTCCACGCCCGAAAGCGTCGCCGTTTTTCGTGTCGACCGCGGCGAGGCCGCCATCATGGTGGCGGTCAATCCCTATGACGCGCAGGTGCTAGGCCAATGGGATCGGCGCAGCGCGCTCTACGATCTCGCCAACAGCATCCACAGTGACCTGCTGATCGGCACGATCGGCGACCGGTTGATCGAGATCGCCGCGGGTTTCGGCATCGTACTTGTGATAACAGGCCTCTATATGTGGTGGCCGCGCAACGGCGAAGGTTTCTCCGCCTTGCTGTTTCCCCGGTTTACCGAAAAGGGCCGCCAACTCTGGAAGGCCCTGCACCGCACCATCGGCTTTTATGCCTCCATCCTGCTGCTGGTCTTCCTGGTGTCCGGGCTCAGCTGGGCAGGGGTCTGGGGCGCAAAATTCACACAGGCCTGGAGCACCTTTCCGATCGGCAAATGGAGCGACGCTCCCCTCTCCGATGCCACCCATGCCAGCATGAACCACGGCAGCATCAAGGACGTGCCCTGGACACTTGAGGAAGCGCCGATGCCGATGTCCGGCTCGGATGCCGGCCATCCCGGCCTTGGTCACGGTCAGCCCGCAACGCTCGACAATGTCATTGCCTTTGCCCGCGCCATTGGTTTCGGCTCCGGCTCCGACCAGCGCTTCCAGCTGAACTTCCCCAAGGATGAGACGGGCGTCTGGAGCATTTCCCGCGACACGATGAGCAGTGACAGCACTGATCCACTTTCAGACCGAACCGTGCATATCGATCGCTATACCGGCAAGGTGCTGGCCGATATCAAGTATGAAAACTACGGCCTGGCCGGCAAGGCCATGGCGCTCGGCGTTTCCTTCCACATGGGAACGATCGGATTGTGGAACCTCGTCCTCGTCACCGTCTATTGCCTGGCGGTGATCTTCCTCAGCGTCAGCGGCTTCGTTCTCTGGTGGAAACGCCGACCGAAAGGGGCATCACGACTGGTCGCACCTGCCTATCCCGCCGATATGCGTCTGTGGAAGACCGGCGCCCTCGTCATGCTGGTCACGTCCCTGCTGTTTCCCCTGACCGGCGCCACGCTGCTCGCCGTCCTCGTCATCGACATGCTGCTGATCCGACGGATCAAGCCGCTGAAACGGGCGCTCAGCTGAGCGCAAACATCTCCACCAGACTTGCCAAACCCATCTTCATCAACCACTTCCCATAAAGCCAAAGGACCTTACACATGTCTTTCACCCGCAAAACAATCGCTGCCATCGCATTTGCCGCTGTTACCGCCATCGCCGGCCAGGCTTTTGCTCATGCCCATCTGGCCACTGCCACGCCAGCCGACAAAGCAACCGTCGCCAGTGCGCCGAAGACCATCGATCTCACCTTCACCGAAGCACTCGAAGCCAAATTCTCCGGCGTCGACGTCCTTGATACCCAACAGCAGAAGGTCAAGATCGGCGAGGCAGTCCTGAGCAAGGATGGTAAGGGCCTGAGTGTCCCGGTTACCGGCACGCTGGCACCCGGCGCCTATACCGTCGAGTGGCACGTGCTGTCGGTCGATGGCCACAAGTCGAACGGCACGACCAGCTTCACCGTCAAGCCGTGACACCTGAACAGGCCGAAATCCTCTGCCGTTTCGTGTTCGACGCCGGCGCGCTCCTCATCTGGGGCGCGTACGGTTTCCTGTGGCTTGCCGTTAGCAAGGAGCTTGAAACCACCATCGAGCACCGCCTGGCACCGATCTACGGCCCGACCCTGTTGCTGGTCACCCTCGCAGGTGCCGGCAAGATTGCCGCCCAAGCCGCCATGCTTGATGACGGCTGGCAAAGCGTAAACCCAGCGCTTGCTATCGAAGTGCTGGAAGCGACACGCAGCGGCGCAGCCCTCGGGCTGCAGGCCGGCTTTGCCCTACTGCTCTTCTTGGGATATGTCCTGCTCCCCCGCCATCGTGGCCCGGTCGTAACCCTGCTTGGCCTGCCGTTGCTGATCTCTCTCAGTCTCAGCGGCCATGCAGCAGTTGAAGAAGGCCTCCTCGGATTGCTGCACAAGGCCAATCACAGCCTGCATCTTGTTGCCGCTGGCCTCTGGCTCGGTGGGCTGGCGCCGGTGCTTCTGCTGCTGCAAGCCATGGCTGACGACACCAAGCGGTCGGAAGCCTTGAAAGGCCTGATGCGGTTTTCGACGATCGGCCATGTCGCGGTTGTAGTGACCTTGCTGAGCGGCCTCCTGAATTCGTGGCTGATCATTGGCGCAACACACTTCGACCTAAACCTCGCCTATCAGCGCCTGCTGGTGTTGAAGATTGCGGCGGTGGCCACCATGGTGGCGATTGCGCTGGTCAACCGCTATGTCTTCGTGCCACGCATGCACCTCTCGCCAAGACAAGCCGTGCGCAATATGCAGATCGGAAGCTGCGTAGAGATCGCCCTTGGCCTGATTGCGGTCGCGCTCGTCGCCGCCTTCGGCACGATGTCGCCGGGATGACCGGAATACGGCTGCAATTTCCTTGAAATCCACGGATCACCTGTGACACAGTTTCTGCGCCACATATTCAGGAGATATTTCATGTCTTTGCGCCGCGCCGTTCTAGCCGGTCTTTCCGCCCTTCTGCTCGCCCCCTTTGCCACGTTTGCAGCCGACCTGCCCGATCTTGGCGGCAAGACGGTGATCGTCGTCACCGAAAATGCCTATCCGCCGCTGCAATTCGTCGATCCCAAGAGCGGCAAGGCGGTCGGCTGGGAATATGACGCGATGAACGAGATCGCCAAGCGGCTGAATTTCAAGGTGGAATATCAGAACACCTCCTGGGACGCGATGATCCAGGCGGTCGCCGACGGCCAGTACAATATCGGCATGACCGGTATCACCATCAAGGAAGACCGCAAGCAGAAGGTCGACTTCTCCGATCCCTATATGCGCTCGCAGCAATTGATGCTGGTGCGCGGCGATGAGACACGCTTTACCGATGCCAAGAGCTTCAAGGCCTTAGACAAAGGCCTGATCGGCGCCCAGCCCGGCACCAGTCCCTTCTACACCGCCGTCTATGAAGTGCTTGATGGCAACGAGCAGAACCCGCGTATCAAGCTGTTCGAGACCTTTGGCGCAACCGTTCAGGCTCTGAAGACCGGCGATGTCGATTTGGTTTTGACCGACAGCACCGCCGGCAAGGGGTATGTAGACGCCTCCAATGGCGCCCTCAAGATCGTTGGCGAGCCGCTTGGCGCAGAGGATTTCGGCTTCATCTTCCAGAAGGGCTCCGACCTCGTAAAACCTGTTAACGCCGCCATTGCCGCGCTGAAAGCAGACGGGACTTTCGATGCGCTGAACAAAAAGTGGTTCCTCGACTACAAGCTCGGCAATTGATGGCCGTGCGGACCCATTAATGGCCTTTCAAACCCTGCCGAATGGCGACAAACAAGACTTCCCCTGGTGGCTGGTGGCACTCGCCGGGCTGGCGCTTGCGTTGGCGATAACCATCGCCGTCAATGACCTCTACAAGCAGGTGTTTGAAACCGTCTCACGTGGCATCGGCGTCACCATCTTCGTGACGCTGACCGGCTTTGCCCTCGCCTGTCTGCTTGGCCTGTTGCTTGCATTGGCCGGGATGGCAGATAGCATCGTGCTGCGCCAGGTCTCTCGCTTCTATGTCGAAGTCGTGCGCGGCATTCCGGTGCTGGTGCTGTTGTTCTACGTCGCCTTTGTCGGCGCGCCGGGCTTTGTGTCGCTCTATAACAGCCTGACTGCTCCGCTGGTCAACGCCGGCTGGCTGGAGCCGCTGCAGGTGCGGGATGTCTCGCTGATGTGGCGGGCGATCGTTGCCCTTTGCATCGGCTATTCCGCGTTTATCGCCGAGATCTTCCGGGCCGGCATCCAGTCCGTCGACAAGGGCCAGATCGAGGCTGCAAAATCGCTGGGGCTCAGCCGCACGCAGCGCTTTCGCCTCGTGGTCCTGCCGCAGGCACTGCGGGTGATCTTCCCGCCGCTCTCCAACGATTTCGTCGCCATGGTCAAGGATTCGTCATTGGTCTCGGTATTGGGCGTCGCCGATATCAGCCAGGCCGGCAAAATCTACGCCTCCGGCTCCTTCCGCTTCTTCGAGAGCTACTCGATCGTCGCCTATATCTACCTGATCCTTACCATCGGCCTGTCACTGATCCTGCGGCAAGTCGAGCAGCGGATGCGCGCAAGGCAGAGTCAGGCACCAGCCTAGAGGTTGTCGGGGTGAAATGGAACCGGCGCTCCGAAAAGCCGACCGAAAACAAAAAACCATAGGAAGCGTCTGGTTCAATCCGAACCCGACAATCTCTAGGTCAAAACCGCTAAATAGCGGCGATACCCATCGGCAAGGCCTGGCTTGAGGATGTCGGCAACCGGTAGGATTGCAGCAAACAATCGGTTCGGATCGGTTTCAGCACCGAGCGCTCCAACCGCGTCCTTCACCTCTTGCGAATAAAGATGAGGGTCGCGGGCGACACGCTTGCGGAACCCATCCAGGTTCGCCTTGACGTTGATGGACATCGCATCATCACGATCAATTGCCGTCAGCGGCAAATCACGCCAGCACAGCAGGCTGTGCACATCCAAAAACATCAGAAATTGTTGAAAGTGCAGAGCGATCTCGGGCAGGCCGACCTGACGAAGCAGATCAATGACCGAGGCATCCACTGCTTTTGGCGTGTTCCATTGGCCCACATCATAACAGTAGATCAGCGCCGGATCATAAAGCATTTTTCCACAGCAAAGGAAGGTGACCACAAAGCTCCAGTCGCAATAGGCACCGCGCGTCGGATGATGGTCCCAGAATATCCTCAGCACGCCTGAGAACAAAGAACTACGATAAATGCTGTAATATAATGCGTTATTGCCACCAGCTGAATCGCTATATTGATATATCCTGTCGGATGGCCGTTCGCCATCGAGACTGGCCGTAATGACATCGACAACGCCCCGATCGTTTCGCCAGTTCATCGTCTGCGGGCGCACACCGATCACGTCGGACGGCAAATCAGCGAGATCGAGCGGTGGCCGATCATCGAGGACATAGATGGCATCATCATCCGCAAAAGGCAGCAGGAACGGCGTCTCCACATATGCAAGCGCATTCAGCAAATTGCTCATTCCATCCTTGGCATCGGACGAGATGTAGCGGATCCGTTTTCCCAGCCGCTTCAGCCATTCCTCCTTAGCTGGGTCACCGGAATTGTCGGAGACAATCAGCACAGCGTCACGCTTTTCCGCATAAATCAGCGCGGTTTCCAGAGAAAATCGGCTTTGATCGAGCGAACGACGGCTGGGCAAGACAATGGACAGCAAGGACATGCGAGGTTCCGGCGATGAGAATGCGCAGGTTTGGCCAATAGATCGGCAATGTTTCCTGAGGCTGGAGATACAGGACAAGCCCGGCGCCAGATCGAACCGATAACGCGATCATGAACAGGAGCGAAAAGGCCAATGTCCGACAAACTTGCCCAAGCGATGGCACTTTATGCGGCCGGCAATCATGAAGATGCCTATTCGGCGCTCAAAATCTGCCTGGCGGCAGACCTGCATCCGGCGCCGCAAGCCCTGCTGGCCATGGCGCAGTGCTGCGTAAAGCTGGAATATTTTCAGGAGGCCGCAGCTTTCTACCAGCGTGCAGCAAAGCTGCTCCCGGCACAGTCTCACGTTTTGCTCACCATTGCCGAAAAAGTGCGCCGGACAGGGATCGAAAACGCGAGCCGGTCGGATATCGAGCAGCTCAAGACGTCCAGGCAGTCAATCCGGGCCGGATCCTTCGACAACCGCGTCTGGCAAGACTATCGAGCCACCTTGCGCCGTAGTCTAAATATCGACGAAATGCGCATGAGCGATCAGGCCATGCGCGACCGGCTCGTCCGGCGGCAGGACGCCTACTACGCGCTGGACAGCCAGACCACGCACCTGACTTGGTGTGACGACGAGATATTGAACGGCTTATGGGCCAGCATCTTGCCTGCACCCAACCTCGAAAGAATGGCCTGGACGCGGCCGGCCGGCGAGAAGGTCAGGGTCGCCTATCTCCTGCCCAGTAACACAAGCAGCCCGGATATCCGCCAGCAGGTTCTGAGCCTTGCCGGTGCCCATGACCAGGACGCTCTCGAAGTCATGCTGATTGGCGACCACTCTCCGGAGCAGGATGACGGGTTGGCGTCGCTTCGCCATATATCTATGGCGGGTCTGACAGAGGATGAGGCGGTCAGCGCCTTGCGGGAGGCCGATATAGACGTTCTCGTCGATCTGCTCGGTCATGCGGATGGCGGCCATCCCGCTCTGCTGCGCCATCGGATCGCACCATTGCATGTCGCCCTCGCAGGCCATCCAGGACCAAGAAGCGGGCTCGTCTGCGATTACTACATAGCTGACGATATCGTGCTACCAAAGAGATCGCGCGGTCTGTACGCGCAGGCGATCTGCCGTTTGCCCGATGCCTTCACATTCATCGAGCCAACGGACCAGCCGCCGACGGTTTCACGAGAGCAGTTCGGCCTACCGCAGGGGCAGGTCGTTTTTGCCGCCTTTCATCCGTCATATCTAATCTCTCCACGTACGGTGGATCTCTGGTGCGCCATCCTTCAAGGTACGCCGGACAGTGTTTTATGGCTCGATTGTGAGAGCGACTTCGCTCGCGAGAACCTCCGCATATGGATGAAACGCCAGGCTGTTAGCGAAGAGCGGCTGATCTTCACGCAGTCGGCCGGACCCGTCGGAGACAGCGCCAAGATCCAGCTCGCCGATATTGGGCTGGACTGCACTCCCTTCAACAGCCTCTCCTTCACGCATGCGGCTCTTCGATCCGGCCTGCCAGTTCCAGCCCTGATGGGGCAAAATTTTGCCGGTCGCATGTCAGCAAGTCTGCTGACATGCGCTGGGCTCACAGAACTGATCGCCCGCAACACGGAAGACTATGTCAATCTGTGCGTTGGTCTTGCCAGAAATGACGACGCGCGCGCGCGTCTGAAACGAGCGATTCTCGATAAGACCATCAGCCGTTCGCTGCTGGAAAAAAGACGCTTTGTCAGTCATCTGGAGAATGCCTGGCGCCAGATGGCCAATCGATCCGCGGAGGGTCTAGACCCCGAGGATTTCGATGTCTCCCGGCTGCAAAAGATCGGGTGACGCTCTGCTTGCCCTGCGCCACAGCCTCCAATCTTTGAATTGCCGTTTGCCTGGGAAACTGGTATCAGACCGCCATGGGATCTAAATTCGGATGTCTCGCGCCTGACATATTCGTGCTGCAAGACCATAAGCGTCTGCCGGCACGCTTTTTTGCGCGTGTCGCCGGAGCGCTTGGCAGCCAGTTGCTATAACGGGCGCCCTCGCTACGCCGGTCTCTGATCGGCAGACCGTAGCTCTGACAGTCTTGCAAACCCGCCTTGACGCGGTCATATGACCACCAATCCCTTTTCAACCCTTCGACGGATGAACAGCCATGAGCGCACCCCGGACCCTCTACGACAAGATTTTCGATGACCACCTGGTCGATCGCCAGGAAGACGGTACCTGTCTTCTCTACATCGATCGCCACCTCGTGCATGAGGTGACGAGCCCGCAGGCCTTCGAAGGTCTGCGCATGACGGGCCGCAAGGTCCATGCCCCGACCCGCACGCTCGCCGTCGTGGACCATAATGTACCGACCACGCCTGACCGTGCGGAAGGCATCAAGAACGAGGAAAGCCGCATTCAGGTCGAAGCTCTGGCCAAGAATGCCGCAGACTTCGGCGTCGAATATTATTCGGAAAAGGACAAGCGCCAGGGCATCGTTCACATCGTCGGTCCCGAACAGGGCTTCACCCTGCCTGGCATGACCATCGTCTGCGGCGACAGCCATACCTCGACCCATGGCGCCTTCGGCGCGTTGGCGCATGGTATCGGTACGTCGGAAGTGGAACACGTTCTTGCCACCCAGACGCTGATCCAGAAGAAGGCCAAGAACATGCTGGTGCGTGTCGACGGCAAGCTGCCGGAAGGCGTCACCGCCAAGGACATCATTCTGGCGATCATCGGTGAAATCGGCACGGCTGGCGGCACCGGTCACGTCATCGAATTTGCTGGCGAAGCCATCCAGGCCCTGTCGATGGAAGGCCGCATGACGGTCTGCAACATGACCATCGAAGGCGGCGCCCGCGCCGGCCTGATCGCGCCTGACGAAAAGACCTTCGAATATATCAAAGGCAAGCCACGCGCGCCGAAGGGCGAAGAACTGGAAATGGCGATCCGCTACTGGAAGACCTTGCATACGGATGAAGGCGCCCATTTCGACCGCACCGTCGTGCTCGATGCCGCCAACCTGCCGCCGATCGTCTCCTGGGGTTCCTCGCCGGAAGACGTCATCTCGGTTCAGGGGACCGTGCCGAATCCCGACGATATCAAGGACGAAAACAAGCGCGTTTCAAAGTGGCGGGCGCTCGACTACATGGGCCTGAAGCCCGGCACCAAGATCACCGATATCGCCATCGACCGCGTCTTCATCGGCTCCTGCACCAACGGCCGCATTGAAGACCTGCGCGCCGCCGCAGCTGTGCTGAAGGATCGCAAGGTTGCCGCGACCGTCTCTGCCATGGTGGTTCCGGGCTCCGGTCTCGTCAAGGAACAGGCGGAAGCCGAGGGACTGGACAAGATCTTCAAGGATGCCGGTTTCGAATGGCGCGAGCCGGGCTGTTCCATGTGCCTGGCCATGAACGACGACCGGCTGAAGCCGGAAGAGCGTTGCGCCTCGACCTCGAACCGCAATTTCGAGGGTCGCCAGGGCTACAAGGGCCGCACCCATCTCGTCTCCCCCGCCATGGCTGCTGCTGCTGCCATCGCCGGCCACTTCGTCGACATCCGCGACTGGAAGTAAGACGGTTTCAACCCGCACATACGAAAGGCGGCCACTGGCCGCCTTTCGTCGTTTAAAGCAATGATTCACGTGAAATCAGAAGCTTGCCGTGAGCGGATCAGGTCCGATACGTGTGGAATTGCTGTCCAGCGTCGAAATTTCAGCCATGTCTTCGGGGTCGAGGCTGAAATCGAAGACCTTGAAGTTTTCCTCGATGCGCGACGGCGTCACCGATTTCGGGATCACCACAAGACCACTTTCAATATGCCAGCGGATAATCACCTGCGCCGCGGAGCGACCATGCTTTTCGGCGATCTTGCCGATGACAGGATGGTTCAGCAGCTTGCCCTGACCGAGCGGGCTCCAGGATTGGGTGGCGATGGAATGGGTCAGATGAAAGGCGCGTGCATCCTTCTGCTGAAAATCCGGATGCAGTTCGATCTGGTTGATGACAGGCACGACGCCCGTCTCGTCGATAATCTTCTGCAGATGCTCCGGATAGAAATTCGAGACGCCGATCGAGCGGATGCGGCCTTCTTCCTTCAGGCGGATAAAAGCCTTCCAGGTTTCGACGAACAGGCCGCGATGCGGCGAGGGCCAATGAATGAGATAGAGATCGACATAGTCGGTGCCAAGCCGCTTCAGACTAGCATCGAAGGCCTTCAGCGCACTATCGAAACCCTGGTCGTTATTCCAGAGCTTGGTGGTGAGGAAGATGTCGCCGCGATCCACACCGGAAGAGCGGATGCCTTCGCCGACACCCTCCTCGTTTTCATAAACCGCCGCAGTATCGATATGGCGATAACCCGCGGAAAGGGCCGCCCTCACGGCCGGTGCAGCCTCGTTATTGGGAGTCTGCCATACGCCGAGCCCAACCTGCGGAATGCGATTGCCATCGGAAAAACTGATGTAAGTTTGGTCTGCCACGAAGAAATCTCCAATCGAGAACGGGCCCAAGAGCGGGTTTGAGATCAGACGGAGGGCCGCAATGGCCCTTTGAGAAACCAGTATCAAGAAACCAGTGGTGCCGCGAAGCGCAACACCAGCCGCCGCAGCGAGGAATGCGCGTCCGGCAATACCGGTTCCATAGATAGGTGATTACCCTAGCCTGCCAAGGCCTTGCCGCCACGCACACCACTTCACAGAACCGTGACGATGGTCGAGGGCGAGACGAGTGCCAACAGCCGGCGCATATCGGCGGGGCTTATCGCCACACAGCCTTCGGTCGGCCCGAAATCCGGCCGAGCAATGTGAAAGAAAATCGCTGACCCGCGGCCGCGCTTGCGGCTGGTGACATTCCAGTCCATCACCAGACAAACATCGTAAAGTCGATCCTGCCGCTGCAAACGCTCGTGACCGCCGCTGAACGGTGCTTTCACTGGCCTGTTATAAGCGGGATGGCTTGGGGTGTCACACCAGAGCATATCGGCATGGATCGGCAACAGCGGCAGGCGAGAGCGAAGAACAGGATGCCCATCCGCCCGGAAATAGCCTGAAAGCAGCTGCATGGAAGCGCGTGGGGTTGCACCGTCTCCCTCGCGCTTGAAGGCGGTAATGCCGGAACGGCCGATGGCGGCTGCAAATCGCAGCGGTCCAGCCTGGACGATGGCACAGCTCTTGTCACCGGGCTTGCGGCGCACCACAATCTTGCGCAGACTGCACCTTGAACCGGAGCCGGGGTTGGTCTTGGAGCTGGAGACGGAACAAACTCTTGTCTTCTGCATGACGCTCACGGAGTTTTGCTTTGCTGAACACTTTTCTTGTAGAGTGAGTTGGCTAGATAAGACAATGAATTCAAGAACAGTGCGCTCTGCTCTGTTCATTGCTTGGGAGTATAGCACGCATGGCTGCCCGGACGATCCTTCTGGTCGATGACGACAATGACCTGCGCGACACGCTGGTGGAACAACTTTCGCTTTACGAAGAGTTTTCGATCCAGCAGGAGTCCAACGCCACCAAGGGCGTCCAGGCGGCCCGCAACGGCCAAGTGGACCTGATGATCATGGACGTTGGCCTGCCTGACATGGACGGTCGCGAAGCAGTGAAACTGCTGCGAAAGAGCGGTTTCAAAGCGCCCGTTATCATGCTGACCGGCCACGACACCGATTCAGACACTATTCTCGGTCTGGAAGCCGGTGCCAACGACTATGTCACCAAGCCCTTCCGCTTTGCGGTGCTGCTTGCCCGTATCCGCGCTCAGTTGCGCCAGCACGAGCAGAGCGAAGACGCCACCTTTACCGTCGGACCTTATCTGTTCAAGCCGAGCCAGAAGCTGCTGACCACCGAGGACGGCAAAAAGATCCGGCTGACGGAAAAGGAAGCGGCGATCATCCGCTATCTCTACAGGGCCGGCCAAAAAGTGGTGACCCGCGACGTGCTTCTGGAAGAAGTCTGGGGATATAATTCCGGGGTGACCACCCATACGCTGGAAACTCATGTCTATCGTCTGCGTCAGAAGATAGAACGAGATCCATCCAATGCCGAAATCCTGGTGACGGAAAACGGCGGCTACAAGATCATTCCTTGAAGCATCCCGCGAGGGGCAATAAACGGGGGCAATTGCGATGGCGCTAAGCGATGATATGCAGCTGCTCTCGTCTCTGGCGCTGTTTCAGGGGCTGGAGCCGGATCAGCTGCGGCTGATCGCGTTTGGCGCGGAACATCGGCCGATCGGTCAAGGCCAGCCGCTGTTTCGCGAACATTCCCCGGCTGAATGCGCCTATGTCGTGGTCCGTGGCCAGTTCGAGCTGACCAATACCGGGCGGGACGGGCGCCCGGTCGTCGCTGCCGTGGTTGGCCCCGGCACCATGTTGTCGGAACTGGCGCTGGCCACCATGGTGGAGCGCAAATACACGGCCATCGCCCTCGAAGATGCCGAGGTGCTACGCATCCCTCGCCCGCTTTTTCACAGGCTTCTGGAAGAATACCCGCAGCTCGGCATGGTCATGCAGGACCGCATCCGCCAGAACCTGCTGGCATTGGCGTCCGGTGCAAAGGGCATGGAAGATCGGTTTCGATAGAGAAGCGGATTAAAGACCGAACTGCGCCGTAACCGGAACGTGGTCAGACGGCCGTTCCCAGCCGCGCGCATCACGCAGGATTTCGATCGTCTTAAGGGCCGGCAACAGGTCTGGTGACGACCAGATATGGTCAAGCCGGCGGCCCTTGTCGGCTGCGTCCCAATCCTTGGCGCGGTAGCTCCACCATGTATAGAGTTTTTGCGATGGATCGACCAGCTTGCGCATCAGGTCGACCCAGCCGCCGCGCTCTATGACTTCGAGCAGGCCCGATGTCTCGACCGGCGTGTGGGAAACGATCTTCAGCATCTGCTTGTGCGACCAGACATCATGTTCCAGCGGTGCAATATTGAGATCGCCAACGAGAATTGCCGATGTATCCGTCTCGGCCATGGCAGACAGTGCCTTCATCTCCTCGACGAAATCCAGCTTGTGGCCAAACTTCGGATTGACCTCACGATTGGGCTCGTCACCACCGGCGGGTACGTAGAAATTATGCAGTCGAATGCGCCGGCCGCCCCACTCGAAGATCGCCGAGATATGCCGGCTATCACCGACGCCGCAGAAATCCTGACGATGGTCTTCGCTCAACGGAAATTTCGAGACGATGGCGACGCCGTGGTAGCCCTTCTGGCCATGCATGATGACATGCGGATAGCCAAGCGCCTGAAAGGCCTCGAGCGGAAACTCGTGGTTCTGGCACTTGATCTCCTGGAGGCAGAGAATGTCGGGCTGGCGCAACGTCAAGAACTGCTCGACGATCGGCATGCGCAGCCGCACGGAATTTATGTTCCAGGTTGTCACGGAAAAAGTCATGAGGTTGTCCTTGAGCGCCGTAACGATCCGGCTTTGCGCATTGCTTTATGCAAAGCCAACGGATTTTAACAGCGAAAAGGCCAGAAACTCTTCGATTTCACCCCTCACCCGAGGCAGATCTGCTTAACCGCGATTGCGGATATCGTCATAGGGAACCTCGAAAACCTTGTCATCGAAGTTCACACCCTGCTGAACATTGAAGATCATCACGGACGTGTCCTTGCCCTGCGCATCGGTGACTGTCCACTGGCGCAGTTCGAAGGTCTTCGGATCGAACATCAGGGTGATGGTCTGGTCACCGAAAATCGACTTGTCGCCTAGCACGATCGTTGTCAGGTCCTGCTCTTCCTTCACCTGGCGCACCATCTGGTGGCCGAGATCAATGCGGTCTGACAAGAGCAGGCTGAGCGGCGTCTTGGACAGCGGATAAACGTCCCAGGTCTTCATTTTCAGATTTCCGATCGCCACGTTGCGGCCATCGGAAATCACCCGCATCGGCGAAGGCTGTTCATAGTTGAAGCGCAGTTTGCCCGGCCGTTCGATGTAGAATTTACCGGCTGTCTGTTCGCCGCGCGGGCCAAACTGCACGAATTCCCCCATCATGGTTTTTACCGAGGCGAAATGATCGGCGATACGCTGAGCCGAACTGGCCTCTGCCTGGGCAAAAGCTGGCGCCGCGGCACCTGTGGCAGCAAGTGCGATACCAGCCGTTGCCAGGCCGAGAAAACCCCGGCGGCCAATACTCCCTGCCGTTGCCATAGCGGCCGGCGCAAACGTCTTTTTATGCATTCGTGTCTCCTTTTGCCCGTCCCTTACCCCATAAACCGGGCGCCTTGTTGACGCACACCGGAATGTGACCGCAGGAACGTAATTCGGCACCCCGACGTTCCACGTCCGGGTGCCGGGTCATACAGCACCGTGCGTTTTATAAAGCGCATATAGAATGCTGTAACACTTTAAATTTGCTGCATAATTTCCCCTTGAATCGATTCCGATCTAAGAAATTATGCAGTAGCTCATCTTATCGTTCGACGATGTCAGCTTCCGTTGGCACCAGGATTTCTCGCTTGCCGGCATGATTGGCGGGACCGATGATCCCCTCCTGCTCCATCCGCTCAATCAGCGAGGCGGCGCGGTTATAGCCGATGCCAAGCCGACGCTGCACATAGGAAGTCGACGCTTTGCCGTCACGCAGAACGATAGCGACAGCCTGATCATAGGGGTCATCCGATTCGGAGAGATTGCCGGTGCCGGCAGGACCGCCGCCGTCCTCGTCACCATCTTCATCAATCGTCACGGCATCGAGATAATCGGGCGCACCCTGAGTTTTCAGATAGGCAACGATGTCCTCGACTTCGCTGTCGGACACGAAAGGCCCGTGGACACGCTGAATGCGGCCGCCGCCGGCCATATAGAGCATGTCACCCATGCCGAGCAGCTGCTCGGCGCCCTGCTCACCCAAAATCGTCCGGCTGTCGATCTTCGAGGTCACCTGGAAGGAGATGCGCGTTGGGAAATTCGCTTTGATCGTACCGGTGATGACGTCGACGGATGGGCGCTGCGTTGCCATGATCACATGGATGCCGGCCGCACGCGCCATCTGCGCCAAGCGTTGTACGGCACCTTCGATATCCTTGCCGGCGACCATCATCAGGTCGGCCATTTCGTCGATGATCACGACGATATAGGGCATGGGCTGCAGATCGAAGGTCTCTGTTTCATACATCGCTTCGCCGGTCTGGCGGTCGAAGCCGGTCTGAACGGTACGGGTCAGCACCTCACCCTTTTCGATCGCCTGCTCGACGCGGCTGTTGAAGCCGTCGATATTGCGAACACCGATCTTTGACATCTTCTTGTAGCGCTCTTCCATCTCGCGCACCGTCCATTTCAGGGCGACGACGGCCTTTTTCGGATCGGTGACAACAGGCGAGAGCAGATGCGGAATGCCGTCATAGATCGACAGTTCCAGCATTTTCGGGTCAATCATGATCAACCGGCACTTTTCAGGCGGCAGGCGATAGACCAGCGACAGGATCATCGTGTTGATCGCCACTGATTTACCGGAGCCGGTGGTGCCGGCGACCAGCAGATGCGGCATCTTGGCGAGATCGGCAATCACGGGCTCGCCACCAATGGTCTTGCCTAACGCCATCGGCAGCTTGGCCTTGGAGCCGTCGAAATCGCGGCTGCCGATCATTTCCCTGAGATAGACGGTTTCACGCGACCGGTTCGGCAACTCGATACCGATGGCATTGCGACCGGGCACGACGGCAACGCGCGCGGCAATCGCGCTCATGGAACGGGCGATATCGTCGGCAAGACCGATCACCCGCGAAGACTTGATGCCCGGCGCTGGTTCCAGTTCGTAAAGTGTCACGACAGGACCGGGACGCACCTCGATGATATCACCCTTGACGCCGAAGTCTTCGAGGACGCCTTCCAGCATCCTGGCATTGTGCTCAAGCTGATCGGCAGAAAGGCTTGTATCCTTGGCCACGGCACGCGGCTCTGCCAGAAGCTGCACCGATGGTAGCTGAAAGCCTCGAGTGCCGCGCGGACCGGCAAAGCTGGCTACGGGCGCAGCCGCAGGACGCGGGCGCTCAGGTGCTGCTGCCACCCGCCGTGCGGCTGGCCTTGCGGCGCGGTCTTCGTCTTCGTCGTCAAACAAGATGTCATCAGCGGAGCGGCCACGGGTCCGCAGGTCGAATGGCGCTTCACTATCATCATCCAAGGCGACGGATGGCGGGGTTATGCGTCGGCGACCGGGGCTGCGTTCGCCGGGCTCGAAGGACGGATCGGCGCGATGGTCACCGTGGCCGATGCCTTGGACGGGCATGACCGTATCATCGTTGAAATCGTAGGGCTGATCGAAACCAGCGCGTTCGCGCCGCTGCGGCTTGACGCCAGCAAGCCTGCGTAGACGCGCCTGACCAGTGAACCAGGCGTGAGTAACAGCACCCGCGATCAGGGCGAGTGGCCCGGTGCGGTCATCTTCCTCGTCTTCTTCAACGATCGGCACCGCCTTGCCCTTGCGCGCAGCGCCCTGCGATCCAGCCCGGGCGGCCAGGATCTCAGCTTCGAAATCGTCATCCTCATTGCCGATGATGCCGGCTGCAAACAACATGAGCCACAACATCGGCGCCGCGAAGATCACACCCAGGACCATGGCAAAACCGCCGGTTGGATAGGCGCCGACGAAAAGCGCCGGGAAGCGCAGGATCATATCGCCGATCACCCCGCCGATACCGTTGGGGATCGGCCAGGTAGCAGGCGGCGGAAAACAGCCGAAAACGGCAGCGCCAGCAACGGCACCAGTGCCCCAAGCAGCAAAGCGACGCGGCAGGCGCGTAACCTTGCGGCCCGATATCAACGAAAGCGACCAGGCCAGAACAGGCAGCAGCGCCGCTACAGAGGCGAGGCCAAAGAACTGCATGGCCAGATCGGCAAAGACAGCGCCGGGATAGCCGAGAACGTTGGTGGGAGACCGGCTCGTGGCATAGGAAAGGCTGGGATCAGCGACATTCCAGGTGGCCAGGGCCGCAACGGCCGCCACCAGGCCTAAGAATAGCGCAAAGCCCAGCAGCGCCAGACACTGCCGCATGATGAAACCCATGACGATCATCCGCGGCGATCGCTCTTCCAATGCTGCCAGCGTGCTTCTGCTCATCCGTTCTCGCCTGCCAGTGCAATTTGTCAAAAGTGCAATTTGATCAAGATTCGCAAGCGCCGGCACAGAACGAATCTCGGGCCAGCTGCGAATGTCTAGATTACCAGAAAGGGGGTTAACGCTCCTTTAACCATGGATTACCCCTTGGCGCCTGCGGAAAATCCCCCTGATCCTGACGGATATATATGGAGCTTCACAACCGGATTTCGAGCCGGAGATGCCAACATTCCATTGCCAGCATCGGCTCGCGTTGGCGCAGACAAACACCTCTGCGCCCATAAACGCAAAACCCGGGCGCGAGGCCCGGGTTGGAAGTTTGCCTTACCTCTGCGGATGAACCGCAAGGGTATGACGATCTATTAAGAGTGGTAAGCAGCTTCGCCGTGCGAGGCGAGGTCGAGACCTTCGCGCTCGGCTTCGACTGGAACGCGCAGGCCAACGATGACATCGACGATCTTGTAGAGGATCGCAGAGCCGATACCGGTCCACAGGATGGTGATGACCACAGCCTGGATCTGCACCATGACCTGACCGCCCATGGTCTGCTCACCGACGTAGCCGACGCCGCCGAGCGAGGCACTGGCGAAAATGCCGGTGGAAATGGCACCGAACATGCCGCCAACGCCATGGACGCCGAAGACATCAGCAGTGTCGTCATAGCCGAACTTGTTCTTCACCACGGAGACGAAGAAGTAGCACAGCGGCGAAACGATGACGCCCATGACGATGGCGCCCATCGGACCGACGATACCGGCGGCCGGCGTGATGGCAACCAGACCTGCGATCATGCCCGAAGCAGCGCCCAGCATCGAGGCCTTGCCGCGCGTGAAGGATTCAACCAGGCACCAGGAAAGAATGGCAGCCGCCGTCGCAATGAAGGTGTTGACGGTGGCCAGCATGGCGCCACCAGAGGCTTCGAGATTGGAGCCGGCGTTGAAGCCGAACCAGCCGACCCACAGCATGGCGGCACCGACATAGGTGAGCGTCATGGAATGCGGAGCCATCATGTCCTTGCCGTAGCCGGTGCGCTTGCCGACCAGAATGGCGCCGATAAGACCAGCAACACCAGCGTTGATGTGAACGACCGTGCCGCCAGCGAAATCAAGCGCGCCGAGGCCGAAGAGATAGCCCTTCGCATCCCAGACCATGTGAGCGACCGGGAAATAGACGAAGGTGACCCACAGCAGGCAGAACAGGATAGCTGCCGAGAACTTGATACGTTCAGCAAAGGCGCCGATGATCAGCGCAGGCGTAATTGCCGCGAAGGTCATCTGGAACAACATGAAGATATATTCCGGAATGACCACGCCCTTGGTGAAGGTCGCAGCCGTCGTCGTCGTGTCGACGCCCGACAGGAACATTTTGGCGAAGCCGCCGAAAAATGGATTTTCGCCGCCGCCGAAAGCAAAGGAATAGCCATAGATAACCCAGACGATCATCACCATCGCAGCGATGACCGTGCACTGCATCAGCACGGACAGCATGTTCTTGGCGCGTACCAGGCCACCATAAAACAGGCCGAGACCGGGAACGGCCATGAAGAGAACCATGATGGTCGACAGGAACATGAAGGCCGTGTCGCCCTTGTCGGGAACAGGAGCCGCTGCCGCAGCCGCCGCAACGGCAGGCGCCGCATCCTGCGCGAAGGCAATTGCCGGCGCCAGCAGGACAGCCGATGCAGCCGAAAGGCGCATGGCTAGAGATGTAAATTTCGAAAGCGACATAGATATGAACTCCCCTAGACGGCCGGTCTTACAAGGCTTCGGTGTTGGTTTCGCCAGTGCGGATACGCACCGCCTGATCGATCGAATAGACGAAAATCTTTCCGTCGCCGATCTGGCCGGTCTTGGCGGCCGACGCGATGGCTTCGACGGCCTTGTCGGCCAGGTCAGTCGCCACGGCCACTTCGATCTTCAGCTTGGGCAGAAAGCTGACGGCATATTCCGTGCCGCGATAGATCTCCGTATGCCCCTTTTGGCGCCCATAGCCCTTGACCTCAGTGACGGTCAGGCCCTGGATACCGACAGCCGTAAGTGCTTCACGCACCTCGTCCAGCTTGAACGGCTTGATAATGGCCATCACAATCTTCATCTGGTTTCCCATCCTCTGGTTATCGGCGGCGAAAAACGCCGTATCTCCTCGACGCTCAGCCTGCGACAGCGGGCAGCGACTGGCTCCTTACATTCAAACGGTGTGCCAAGTCCGAATCGGAAGATAACCAATTGAAATCATAAGGATTTTATCGAGGGCACCAAAAAAAGGGCAGCCAATTGGGCAAAATTACAATTTTTTTTGTGCAATTTCATGAAACTGCACAAAAATTAATCATTTGCCCTTTTCCGAATCAGGCCTTCTTGCGCAACCGAAACGACCAGTTGGCCGGTCCGCGTATAAATTGAGCCTCTGGTCATTCCCCGACCACCCGAGGCGCTGGGGCTGTCCTGGGAGTAGAGCAGCCAGTCATCGAGCTTGGTGGGCTGATGGAACCACATGGCGTGATCGAGGCTGGCGGCCTGGATGCGCTGGTCGAATACGGACGAGCCATGGGCATAAAGCGCCACATCGAGAAGCGTCATGTCGGAGAGATAGGCAAGGATCGCCGATTGCAGCCGGCGGTCATCGGGAACAGTGCCGGTCATGCGCACCCAGATATCGGCCTTGGGCTCCAGCTTGTCCTTGGTCAGGTAATGGAGGAAGGAGGTCGGGCGAAATTCCACCGGACGTTCGCGCGCCCAGTAGGCGCGCACATGCTCCGGCGCCTGCGACAGGAACATCTCGCGAAACTCCCGCTCGCCCATCAATCCCTCGGGCGGCGTTACATTCGGCATCACCAACTGATGAGAATAGCCTTCCTCATCATCCTGGAAGGAGGCCGACATCGAGAAGATAACCTTGCCGTGCTGAATCGCCACAACGCGGCGGGTAGAGAAGCTGGCACCGTCGCGTGTCCGTTCTACCTGATACAGGATCGGCACCTCGGGATCGCCCGGGCGCAAGAAATAGGCGTGAAGCGAATGCACATAGCGCTCGCCCTCGACGCAGCGTTGCGCCGCCATCAACGCCTGGGCGATAACCTGGCCACCGAAAACCCGCTGCCATCCCACCTGAGGGCTGACACCGCGGAACAGATCGATTTCGAGTGCCTCGATATCGAGGGTTTCGATCAGTTTTTCCATCGGCGTTTGAGAATTTTCTGTCTGCGGCATTTTGGAAAAGCTCCGGCGGTAGGAAGTCGGTTCTAACTGATCTATATAAGACCCTGAATGCGATACAAGCTATCACGATGCAAGCAGGAAGGGAGTTCACGATGGCGGACATCACAGTGGTTGGAGGCGGCTATGTCGGCCTCTCTGCGGCCCTGGCCGTCAAACTCGCAGCCCCGCATCTGGAGATCGTGGTAATCGAAGCCGCGCCTGAGGGCCAATGGCGCAAGGATCCGCGCGCATCAGCCGTGATCGCTGCAGCTACGAAAATGCTTGAAGTTTTCGGCGTCTGGAGCGCGATCGAACCGCAATCGCAGCCGATCAACCGGATGATCGTCACGGATTCGCGCACCAGCGATCCGGTCCGTCCAGTCTTCCTGACATTCGATGGCAGCATCGAGGAAGGCAGGCCTTTCGCCTATATGGTGCCCAACGTCGCCATGGTCGGCGCACTCATCGACAAGGCCGCAGAGGTTGGCATCACGATCCGCCACGGGCTGAAAGCCACAGGCTTTTCGGTGGGCGGTGCTCAGGCGCAGATTACACTGTCTGACAGCAGCACGCTGGCCAGCCGTCTGGTGATTGCCTGCGACGGCGTGCGCTCGCGCCTGCGTGACATGGCTGGTATCAAGACCGTCAACTGGTCCTACGGCCAGTCCGGCATCGTCACGACAGTCGAGCACGAGCGCCCGCACGACGGCGTCGCGGAAGAACATTTCCTGCCCGCTGGCCCATTTGCCATTCTGCCTCTGACCGGCAATCGTTCATCGCTTGTCTGGACGGAACGCACAGATGACGCCAATCGGCTGGTGGCAGAAGACGACCTGATTTTTGAAACAGAACTGGAGCGTCGCTTCGGCCACAAGCTCGGCACGATCCGCGCGACCGGCGACCGGCGCGCCTTTCCGCTGGGCCTGACGCTGGCGCGGGCCTTTGTCTCTCCGCGGTTGGCGCTTGCCGGCGACGCGGCCCACGGCATTCATCCGATTTCCGGCCAGGGCCTCAACCTCGGCTTCAAGGATGTCGCAGCGCTTGCGGAAACCATCGTCGAAGCCGATCGCCTCGGACTCGACATCGGCGATCTGACGGTGCTGGAGCGCTACCAGACCTGGCGCCGCTTTGACACGTTCCGCATGGGTGTAACCACTGACGTTCTGAACCGGCTATTCTCGAATGACAGCACGCCCATCAGGATTGCGCGGGATTTCGGCCTTGGTCTTGTGGAACGCCTGCCGAAGCTGAAGCATTATTTCATCTCGGAGGCGGCCGGTACAGGCGTCAAGCATGGACCGAAGCTTCTGGCCGGCCAGACGATCTAATTGTCTGCGCAACCCGCACTAAAACGTCAACCAAAGGTCAGTCTTCGATCTTGCGGGCCTCTGACACTAGCATGATCGGAATACCGTCGCGGATCGGATAGGCGAGCCTCGCCTTTTCTGAAATTAACTCGTTGTGCTCACGGTCAAGCGTCAGCCGGCCATTAGTTAGCGGGCATACCAGAAGCTCCAGCATCTTCGGATCGACACCGTTCATTCTCTGGTCCATTGCCGTCACCTCTTAAGAGCATTCCAAAGGAAAGCTGAACCGGCTTTCCGTCCGGAAATGCTTCAGCTTATTGCAGAACAGGGTCCGCGTCATTGAGACCACGCGCCAAGTAGATTTCGGTGATGGCGATCAGGGTTTCAGTGCGGCTATGCAGATCCGTCGCCTCCAGCAGTGCCTGCTTTTCAGCGGGCGTGAACGGCGACATCATCGAGAGCGAATTGACCAGCGTCAGATTGCTGGCCCGCTGCACACTATCCCAATCGGCTTCCAGCTTGTTGGCGTCGAGATAGGCACGAAACACCTCAAGCAGCCGATCCCGGTCAACACTGTTTTCCTGGCTCTCGGACGCGAGATCGGCCATGAACGGCGAAATACGGGCGGTGCGGAATGGGTGGGAGGTTTTCACTTCCTCGACCATCCGGAAGCGGCAGATCCCAGCCAGCGAGAGGATATAGCGGCCATCGCCAGTTTCGGCAAAGGACGTGATCCGGCCGATGCAGCCCATGCTGCACAGCGCAGGCACGCCGTGCGAGATCTCGTAAGGCTCAGTCAGCGCCGGCTGGATCATGCCGATCAACCGGTTGCTGCGCAGCGCCGCATCGAACATTTCCAAATAGCGCGGCTCGAAAATATTCAGAGGCAATTGCCCTGCCGGTAACAGCAGCGCTCCCGTCAACGGAAACACCGGCAACGTCTCCGGAAAATCAGCCGCCGTCAAATAGCGCGCATTGCCGACTTGCATTCCAACCTCCTGAAGACATTTCCGGCACAATGCACAGCGGCTTTCACCCGGACATGCGAAAGACAAAGCAAGCTCGATTCCGCCTATGGGGCACAACGAACCGATGCTCTGAAGGGGTGTGGAAGCACGCATTACTGCTGCTTCCACTTGTCATAATGTGGCGTGCTGCGGGCAGATCTCAAGAGCGAACTTGATGACCACCCACAACCAAATTTCACGATCGCTTCGAAGAGCCCGGTCGCAACCCCGTCAGCGATTGCAGGATCACGAAAACAAAATGGAGGAGAGCTTGCGTCGGGCCTGAATGGTCGCCGGATCGGTCGGACCCCAGACCTCGAAAAACTCCAGCAATTGCCGGCGCGCACCGTCGTCCTCGAAGGTCCGGTCCTTCTTCATGATCAGCAGCAGATGCTCGGCGGCATCCTGGCGTTTGCCTTCAACATTGCGGATCTTGGCCAGGTTGAGGCGCGCGGCATGATCGTCGGGATTGAGAGAAAGCTGCTGCTCAAGCGCCACTGGATCGCCAAGCTTGCGGGCCTCTTCGATCTGCTCGAGCTTCTTTGCCAGCGCCTGGATTTCAGGGCTCTTGGCCATGTCTTCAGGCAGACCGTCGATGATCTCGCGCACGCGTTCATGCTGGTTGAGCCCCAGCATGCAATCGGCAATACCGGCGACGGCCTTGGCATTTTCAGGATCGGCCTGCATGACGGCGGCATAGAGCTGGGCAGCGCCATCAAAATCGCCTTCGTCGTAAAGCCCCTTGGCCTCCTCGAGCACCGCCTGGATTTCCGCCGCTTGATCGGCACCGCCCGCGGGACCGCCGAGCTTGTCGATGAACTGGCGCACCTGACTATCGGGCAGAGCACCCATGAAACCATCGGCCGGACGGCCATCGATAAAGGCAACCACGGCGGGGATCGATTGAATGCCAAGCTGGCCGGCAATGGTCGGATGGTCGTCGATATTCATCTTGACCAGCTTGACTTTGCCTTTGGCATCGTTGACGGCCTTTTCGATGATCGGCGTCAACTGCCGGCAGGGACCGCACCACGGCGCCCAAAAATCGACCAGCACGGGCTGGCGCTTGGATTCCTCAAGCACGTCCTTGGCAAAGGCCTGGGTGGTCGTTTCCTTGATCAGGTCGCCAGCCGCCGGAGCGGCCGATGCGGATGCCGGAGCGGCGCCAAACTGCGCGTTCGCCGTCATCTGCCCGCCATAGGAGCCGCCATAAGGATTGCCAGAATTGCTCATCACCATCTCCGCCTGTTCACGACAGTCCGCGCGCGTATGTGCCGCACACAAGGCTCTGCCGCATTTCCCGTTTTAGCACCCCGACCCGGCCTCCAAAGAGACAATGGTAGAACGTGCCGCAGCGATCGTCGCCGCTGGATCGCTCAAAAAGCACATCTCAGAGAGGCGCTTTCCAAGCTGTTAAATCGTGTGTCAGGCGGTGACTTTCAAGACAACGGCCTCATGCCCCGTCGCCGCCAAAAAGCGCAACAGATCGTCGCGCCCGATGGAGGTTGTAGCGTCATTCGACAGCGGATGGCAATTGATGATGTCGTGCTGCATCAGGTCGGCATCGAGAACGAAGGTGACCTTGTGCTCGCTATCGTTGATCGCGCCGAAAGCCGTCACCGAACCTGGGACAACACCCAGATATTCCATCAGTTTTTCCGGCTTGCCGAACGACACCTTGCTGGCCGCGCCGATCGTCAGATGCACGGTCTTCAGGTCAACCACGGCGTTCTCCTCCACCGTGAGAAGAAAGAACTGGTCCTTCTTGTCCTTCACGAACAGGTTCTTCGTGTGGCCGCCGGGAATTTCGTCGCGCAGGCTGACCGATTCAGCAACGGTAAAGACAGGCGGATGGGTCAAGGTCTTATGCTCGATGCCAAGGCCATCGAGAAAGGCAAACAGATCGGCGGGCGTTTTCGGTACGGTCTCGGTCATGATGGTCCTGCTCGATGGATCGGCAATGTTCGGTGGGCAGCCGCAAGGGGCATCCACAACCGACTTCGAGTGTTTAGCGGCAACGGCTCCCAGGCTTCAACTGTTTTATAAAGGTCGAGCGCAAAGCTGCCCTCAGTCCCTCCGTGAAATGACAGGCGGCCATGCCACGAAATAATCTTTTCAATAAAACGGCTTAGACAGCGATTGAAAAAAATCTTGGAGCCGCCGTCATTTCTCTGTTGCAATCGAAAAGCACTTGGGTCATATACCGCCCGTCGCCGCAACACAGCGACCCACGGTTCAGCTTACTACCCCGGACCGATGGCAAATGAGCGGGCGTAGCTCAGGGGTAGAGCACAACCTTGCCAAGGTTGGGGTCGAGGGTTCGAATCCCTTCGCCCGCTCCAGTTTACTCGATATCTTTTCGCAAACTGTGAAATTAGCATCCGGCGGTTAACCGGGTCTCGGCTGATTTACAAGATATCTGAGCCAACCTCTTCCTATTTTAAAGTTCAGCATCCTCAAGAAGCACTGTCTATTCAGTGCCCTCAAGTTTTGGTGCCGATCACAGTGTAACCATCCCCGCTGTCCGCTACAGCATCGTGCGTTTTATAAAACGCACGATGCTGTAGCGCTTTAAATTTGCTGCATAATTTTCTCCTTAAATCGATCCCGATTTAGGAATTATGCAGTAAGCGCCTAGCGCCGGTAGCGATCCACGGGCTTCTGTGGAGGCTTGCCTGCAATTGCCGCGCCGTTTGATTGTCAGGATCGGGCCGTCTCTGCAGCCGTACGGGCCATCAACCTGCCAATGACCATCACAAGCACGCCTGCGATGGCGAGGCAGGCAGCGAGGAAGAACATCGGAGCGATAGTGCTTTCCGTCTGGTCGCGGATCAACGGCACGACATTCTGCGCAACGAAGCCACCGAGATTGCCAACCGAATTGATGGCGGCAAGTCCGGCCGCGGCTCCAGCTCCCTTGAGGAAACGCGACGGCAGGCTCCAGAACACCGGCTGACCCGCAAAGATCCCGGCAGCCGCGATGCAGAGAAAGACGAACTGTAGCACCTGATCGGTTAGTACCGCCGACATCACCAGGCTGACCGCGCCGATGAAAGCTGGAATGACGATATAGGGCGTCTTGTTCTCCTTGCGGTCGGCCACGGCAGGTACGGTATAAAGAGCGATGGCGACGGCAATCCAGGGGATGATGTTGATCAGCCCGTTCATGGTATTGGACACGCCAAAGCCCTTGACGATGGTCGGCAGCCAATAGCTGAGCCCATAGGCCGCCAGCGGAAAGCCGATATAGCAGACCGACATCAGCAACACCCTCGGATTGGCGAGCGCCTTGAAGCCGTTATCGGCATTGTGGTCCATGCCGATATTTTCCTGGTCGAGTCGCGTCTGTAGCCAGGCCTTTTCTTCATCGCTCAAGAAATTGGCCTTGGCTGGCGTATCGGAGAGGTAGAACCAAGTGACGAAGCCGGCGATCACGGCCGGAACGCCAGTTGCGAGAAACACCCATTCCCAGCCCTGATAGCCAAGGAAGCCATCGAGATCGAGAAGAGCACCGCCCAAGGGCGCGCCGACGGCATTGGCAAGCGCGCTGAAGATCATGAACAGCCCAACCATCCGGCCGCGATAATCCCTCGGGAACCAAAGCGTCAGAAGATAGAGTACACCAGGAAAAAATCCGGCTTCGCAGACACCCAGCAGGAAGCGCAGGATATAAAACATCGTAGCGTTCTGGGTGAAGGCGAGTGCAATGGTCACCGCACCCCAGGAGACCAGGATGCGGGCAAACCAGCGGCTGGCGCCGAACCGCTCAAGAAACAGATTGCTCGGCACCTCAAACAGGAAATAGCCGATGAAAAACAGCGAAGCGCCGAGCCCATAGGCATATTCGCTCAAGCCCAGCGCGCCGACCATCTGCAGCTTGGCGAAGCTGACATTCTGTCGATCGATATAGGCGATCAAATAAAGAAGGCCCAGAAACGGCATTAGCCGCCAGGTGATCTTTGAAATCAATGCTTTTTCGGAAACCAAGACATGTCCTCCCACAGCCGCCCGCATCGCGCCCGACGGATGTGGTAAACACGATTATGCCATAATTTGTTCCCGCGTCACGCTTTGGTTGCTCCTCATCTGATCGAAGAAACTATTAGCTTGCCGAAAATACGTAATCGGTTTCCTGCCTCAGCGTTTCGCCGGGGCGCAAGACGGCCGAGGGAAAGCCCGGCTGGTTGATCGCATCCGGCCAGATCTGGGTTTCCAGGCAGAGGCCGGAAAAGGCGCCATAGCGGCGTCCTTCAAGGCCGGCGACCGGCACATTCAGATAGACGCCCGCATAAAGTTGCACGCCTGGCTCCGTCGTGCGCACTTCCATGGACAGGCCGGATTTGAGGCTGCGGGCCATCGCGACGCTGCGCTTGGCGACCCGCGCCTGCGACAGACAGAAATTGTGGTCGAACGGCGCCTGGGTGCCATCCTCGACACGGCGCATCACGCCCATCTGCCGAAAATCAAACGGCGTGGCGGCAACCGGACGCTGCTCGCCGGTAGGGATCAGTCTGTCGTCGACGGGCAGATAATGATCGGCAGCGATCATCAGTTCGTGGTCGAGAATATCAGGAGAATCATCAAGGTTGAAATAGGAGTGCTGGCAGACATTGGCGAGCGTCGGCGCATCAGTCGTCGTCTCGTAGACGACAGACAGAACGCCATGGTCCTGCAGATGATAGGTGGCGCGGATATGGGCATTTCCGGGATAGCCAGCACGCCCAGCGGGATCGGTAATCTCGAGCACCACCCGGTCGCGAGCAAGATCCGCAATCGACCAGTTACGCCGACCCATGCCGTCGCTGCCGCCATGCAGGTGGGTGAAGCCACGTTCGTTGCATTCCAGCTGATAGTCCTGGCCATCGAGCGTGAAGCGGCCACCGGCAACGCGGTTGGCGAGCCGGCCGGGTGTCGCGCCGAAATAGGGGGAGTGGAAGGCATAGTCCTCGAACCGTTCGAAACCGAGCACCAGCGGTGCCACATGGCCTTCCATGCGCAGATCCTGGAGGACTGCCCCCCAGGTCAGCACCTTGGCCATCAGGCCGCCGCCATGCAGCACCACCTGTTCCACCGTTTCGCCCGTAGCCGTCTTTCCAAATTCCAAACGCTGCATCTGCTTCCTCATTTTCCCATGCCGGCGCCGGTGATCCGACGCCGTGCCCCATTGTCTTTTACGCCGTTCAGCGTGCCAGTTCCCGCGCTGCATCCTCCAGCCCGCCTAGGGTCAGCGGATGCATCCGCCCGCCCATCAACCGCGAAATCAAACCGACGGAATGGGTATAATCCCAATGATCCTGCTGCAACGGGTTGAGCCACAGGCACTTGCGAAAATGCGACACCATGCGCGAAAGCCACACTGCCCCCGGCTCTCCGTTCCAATGTTCCACCGAGCCGCCAACCATAGTGATCTCATAGGGGCTCATCGCCGCATCCCCCACGAAGATCACCCGGTAGTCGGGCCCGTAAGTGCGGATGATGTCGTCCGTTGCGAGTGTATCGGACCGTCGGCGTCGATTGTCCCTCCACACCCGCTCATAAAGGCAGTTGTGGAAATAGAAATGTTCCATGTGGCGAAATTCGGCCCGCGCCGCTGAAAACAGCTCCTCCACGCCCTTGACGTGATCGTCCATCGAGCCGCCGATATCGAAGAACATCAGCAGCTTGACGGCATTGCGCCGCTCCGGCCTCGTCCTGACCTCGAGATAGCCGCTTTCCGCCGTCGCCTGCACCGTACCGTCGAGATCGAATTCCTCGGCCGCCCCTTCGCGCACGAAGCGCCTGAGACGACGCAGGGCCACCTTGATATTGCGGGTGCCGAGTGCGACGGAATCGTCGAGATTGCGAAACTCCCTGTTATCCCAGACCTTCACCGCCCTGCGGTGGCGAGACTGGTCCTGGCCGATCCTGACACCTTCGGGATTGTAACCATAGGCGCCGAAGGGTGAAGTTCCAGCAGTGCCGATCCATTTGGAACCGCCCTGATGGCGCTCCTTCTGCTCGGCCAGCCGCTGCTTCAGGGTCTCCATCAGCTTGTCGAAACCGCCGAGCGCCTCGATCAATGCCTTGTCTTCCTCCGACAGATGCTTTTCCGAGAGCCTGCGCAGCCAGTCCTCGGGCAGGTCCTGGGATGCGGCACCGGAAGGTTCACCGGATACCGCCTGCAGCCCCTTGAAGCATTCAGCAAAGGCAAGGTCGAACCGGTCGATATGCCGCTCGTCCTTGATCAGCACCGTGCGCGCCAGATAGTAGAAGGCTTCGATGTCGAAATCGACAAGCCCACGCTCAACCCCTTCCAGAAGCGCCAGATATTCCCGCAGCGAGACGGGAATTTTCTCTTGTCTGAGCTTGAGGAAGAAGGGCAGGAACATCGGCTATAGCGGCTGCTGGTAGATGATGAATGGCGTCTTGTCCGCCACCTTGTCGTAAAGACGGCGGGCGGTGGCGTTGAATTCCTGGGTCATCCAGTAGACCTTGCCGGCCCCTGCCTCCTCCGCCGCCGCCTTGACGGCGCTGATAAGCGCCCGGCCAACGCCGCTAGCGCGGATTTCAGGGTCGACATAGAGATCCTGGAGATAGCAGACGTCGGTCAGATACCAGCAGGACCGATGGAAGACATAATGGCTGAGGCCAACCGGCTTGCCATTGACCAACGCCAGAAAGCCGCGAAACTCGCCAGCGCCGCCGCTGATCAGCCGGGCGAAGGTGGTGGCATAGATTTCCTCAGGCAACTCGGTTTCATAGAAGGCGAGATAGGCCCGCCACAGCCGGCGCCATTCCGCCTCATCGTCGGCCACGATGGGTCGGATCACGAGATTGTCTGCCATCGCTAGCGGTCCTTGCCTATGTCGCTTAGATTGTAAGTCGTCGTCTGGTACATCTCGTTGATCCAGTTTCCGAACAGAAGATGCGCATGGCTGCGCCAGCGGTTGAGCGGCGTCAACGTATCGTCGTTGTGCGGAAAGTAGTCATGCGGCATCCGGATGGGAATACCGGCATTCACGTCGCGAAAATATTCATCGGCCAGCGACGTCGAATCATATTCGACGTGATTGAACATGTAGAGCCGGTTCGCCTTGTCTTCCTGCACGAGGCAGACGCCCATATCTTCCGATTCCATCAGAATCTTGAGATCGGGCACTTTTTCGATATCGGCGCGCCGTACTTCGGTCCAGCGCGAAACCGGCACTTGGAAATCGTCGGAAAAGCCGTTGAGATAGATCGAGGCCGGCGCCAGATTGCGGTGGCGGTAGACGCCGAACGCCTTTTCCTTCAACGGATGTTTCGGCACGCCATGAAAATGGTAGATCGCCGCCATCGCGCCCCAGCAGACATTCATCGTCGAATGGACATTGGTTTCCGTCCAGTCGAGGATCTGCTGCATCTCGTTCCAATAGGTCACCTCTTCGAACGGCAGCGTCTCAACCGGCGCGCCTGTGATGATGAAACCGTCGAACTTGCGGTGCTTCACCTCTTCCCAGGTGTGGTAGAAGGACAGAAGATGCTCTTCCGGCGTGTTTTTCGCCTTGTGGCCACCTATCCGCACCAGGGTCAGTTCCACCTGCAACGGCGAGGCGCCGATCAGCCGGGCAAACTGCACCTCGGTCTTGATCTTGTTTGGCATGAGGTTAAGGAGCGCGATCTGCAGCGGACGAATATCCTGACGGATCGCTGCGGTTTCCGTCATCACCCGCACACCCTCATGCACGAGGGCATCGAAGGCGGGTAGCGTATCGGGGATCTTGATCGGCATTGAAGGTCCAACTTTCCTGTCACGGCACGGTCGGCAGCTTGCTGTCGCCTAAGCCTCGGAAAGTCTTGGAACTCACCTCGGCCCTTTAGCGACTTATTTTACGTGGCTGCAAGCCGGCCGGCCAAATCACCACGATAGAGAGACGTCATTTACGCCTTCAACCGTTGCGAATCAATGAAAACCTTAGCTGCAGCGCAGCAGGTCAGCGCCCGTCCCTCCAGGCCATAAAGACCAGTCGCTCGAACAGATGCACATCCTGCTCGTTCTTCAGCAGCGCTCCATGCAGCTTGGGCAGCGCTTGGGTCGCATCCGCCCTCAGATCGGCCGGATCGACCTCGTCGGCGACCAGAAGCCTGATCCAGTCCAGCGCTTCCGAAGTGGACGGACGCTTTTTCAAGCCAGGCGTCTCGCGAATTTCGTAAAATCGGGTCAGCGCCGCCGTCAGCAGCCGAGGCTTGATGCCTGGATAATGAACCTCGACGATCCGCGCCAAGGTCTCGGCATCGGGAAAACGGATATAATGAAAGAAGCAGCGCCTCAGGAAGGCGTCCGGCAGTTCCTTCTCGTTGTTTGAGGTGATGATGACGATAGGCCGTACCTGCGCCTTCACCGTCTCGCCGGTTTCATAGACATGAAACTCCATCCGGTCGAGTTCCTGCAGCAGGTCGTTTGGAAATTCGATATCTGCCTTGTCGATCTCGTCGATCAGCAGCACCGTCTTTTGCCCTGCCGCAAAAGCCTCCCAAAGCTTGCCACGCCTGATGTAATTGCCGATATCGCTGACACGCGGATCGCCGAGTTGGCTATCGCGCAACCGCGACACGGCATCGTATTCGTAAAGCCCTTGCTGCGCCTTGGTGGTGGATTTGATGTTCCATTCGGATCATCGGCAGACCAAGAGCCGATGCCACCTGGCGGGCCAGTTCGGTCTTGCCGGTGCCCGGCTCGCCCTTGACCAGAAGCGGCCGCTCCAGCGCGATGGCAGCGTTGACGGCGATCGTCAGATCCTTATCGGCAATGTAATCCGCGCTTCCCATGAACTGGCCGGAAAATGCCATGATTGCTCCTGCGTCCAGATGAATTTTCGGGAAGGTAGTGAGTGCAAGGCCTTGCGACAAGCCATGGCGGACCGACCGCCTGATTGCGTGGATCGGAGCCAATTTTAAGAATTATGCAATAGATTTAATGTGTTAAAACGCCCAGTGCGCCCATTGCAAAACGCGCACCACCGTACGGCTTTGCAAATAAAGCTTGTGTTTTGCTTGAAATCTGCCAGTTTGCCGCCCATATCCTGCCCGACCATTCAGGATGGAGCCAGCGTTTCCGGCAGGAAAGCTTTTTGGCTCCGGATGGTAACGGGTTCCTGTTTCCCCTGCCTGAATGATGACTCTGCCGGCCATCCGGCCTGCCTGCCGCGAGATCGAACCAGAGCGGTTCGACAACGGATCAGGCAAAAATCACCGACGCCTGCGGCGACTTTCTTAAGGCCAATCTGGTCGAAAAGAACCGTAGACATCAACCAACGCGCCGTTCGCACCGTCTCCGCACCGTCTCACCACGGCCAATAATCGCGGTTTTCCGGCATTCGGTCTGACACTTTATTCTGCGGGATGGCTCGTCAGAGACATCGCTTGAAGGAGACCGGCATGGCAGCGCATTTGTACAAGACAGGCGACATGGTCGTGCTGAAGGACGGACCAGTCAGGCTCTCGCGTTCTGTGGGCGTTTGTAAGGTTCTGGCCACCCTGCCGGAACAGCAGGGAACCCGGCGCTACCGTGTTCGTTTTGAGAGCGAAGGCTTTGACCGGTCGATCGCCGAAGATGAAATCGACAGGGACCGCTCGCCCCGTTCTGGCAGCGGCCTCGATACGAAAAAGCCGGCTGGCTCTTGGCTGACGCCCGGTGGCCCAGCCTGAACCACAGTTAAAACGACACCTATTCCATCAACCACCAAAGGAGATACAGTGCAGGTACTCGTCCGCGATAACAATGTTGAACAGGCACTGCGCGTGCTCAAGAAGAAGATGCAGCGCGAAGGTCTTTTTCGTGAAATGAAGGCCCGTTCGGCCTATGAAAAGCCGTCGGAAAAGAAGACCCGCGAAAAGGCGGAAGCCGTGCGTCGCACGCGCAAGCTCGCCCGCAAGAAGCTTCAGCGCGAAGGCCTGCTGCCAGCGCCGAAGAAGAAGGTTTTTGCCGCACGCGGCTGACAATCCCTTCGTTCAGGCCTCGTCCTGGACAAACTTCGAGCGATCGGACCGAAAATGCCCCAGGCGTTCCTAATATCATGGAACGCCTTTTGCATTTCCGCCGAGACGCGCTACAGCGCCATGCGCCACATATGGCGCATCCAGGTTCTCTGTAGCACTTCAAACCTGCTGCATGATTTTCTCCTTAAATCGATTCCGATTTAAGGAATTATGCAGTATGGCAAGGCCATGACGGAAACGACCTTCACCATCCTGCTCGGCGGCCCCCTTGCCATTACGCCACGACTCACCTCGGCAGTGGCGGGAACACGTGCGATCGCCGCCGATGGCGGCATGCGCCATGCTGAGGTCCTTGGCCTGATGCCGGAGCTGTGGGTTGGAGATTTCGATAGTTCAGACGGATTTTCCGCCGAGGCCTTCACGGGCGTGCCGCGCATGCCCTACCCGGCCCGTAAAAACCTGACGGATGGTGAAATCGCCATTGAGGAAGCACGCAAGCGCGGCGCCACACGGCTGCTGCTGGCCGGTGCCCTTGGCGGCGAGCGCTCCGACCACGCCATCATGCATCTGCTGTTGGCCGTGGCGCTGGCGGCGCAGGGCCTCGCCATTCACCTGACGTCAGGCGAAGAAGAAGCCTGGCCGCTTGAAGCTGGCAAGAGCCTGGACCTCGATCTGCCGCAAGGCTCGCTGTTTTCCGTGCTCGGCTTTTCGGCCCTTACCGGGCTGACTATTGCCGGCGCCCGTTATCCATTACAGGGTTTCGATCTGCCATTCGGATCGTCCCGCACCATTTCCAACGTGGCCGAAGGTCCGGTAACGCTGTCGCTTGTCAGCGGCCATGCCGTGATCCTTGCCCGCCCTTATGACATGACCGGAGCGTGACCCTTGGCACCGCCTATCCTCAAGCTTGACAATATCTTCCTGTCCTTCGGCGGCACGCCGCTGCTCAACGGCGCCGGTCTGCAGGTGGAGCCGGGCGACCGCATCTGCCTGGTTGGGCGCAACGGCTCTGGCAAATCGACCCTGATGAAGATTGCCGCCGGCCTGGTCGAGGCGCAATCGGGAGAGGTGTTTCGCCATCCCTCCGCCACCATCCGCTATCTGGAACAGGCTCCCGATTTCGGCAGCCATGCCACGGTGCAATCCTATGCCGAGGCGGGCCTTGGCCCTGGCGACGATCCCTACCGCGTCACCTATCTGCTGGAGCATCTGGGCCTGACCGGCCAGGAAAACCCGCAGAGCCTGTCTGGCGGCGAGGCCCGGCGCGCGGCCTTGGCGCGGGTGCTGGCGCCCGAGCCCGATATCCTGATGCTGGACGAGCCGACCAACCATCTCGACCTGCCGACCATTGAATGGTTGGAAGAGGAATTGCGCAAGAGCCGTAGTGCCCTTGTGCTGATTTCCCACGACCGACGCTTCCTCGAGAAATGCTCGACCGCCACCGTCTGGCTCGATCGCGGCCTGTCGCGCCGGCTGGCGCGGGGCTTTGCGTATTTCGAGGAATGGCGCGACAAGGTGCTGGAAGAGGAAGAAATCGAGCAGCATAAGCTCGGCAAAGCGATCGAGCGCGAAGAGCATTGGCTGCGCTACGGCGTCACCGCCAGACGCAAGCGCAACATGCGCAGGCTCGGCAACCTGCAAACCCTGCGAGCCGATTATCGCGGCCACAAAGGGCCACAGGGCACGATCCAGGCGAGTGCCACCGAAGGCAAGGAAAGCGGCAAGCTGGTAATCGAGGCCGACAAGATCACCAAGGCCTATGGTGAGCGCACGATTATCTCGCCCTTTTCCATCCGTGTGCATCGCGGAGACTGCATCGGTCTCGTCGGCCCGAACGGCGCCGGCAAGACGACGCTTCTGAAAATGCTGACCGGACAACTGGCGCCCGACAGCGGCACCATCAAGCTCGGCACCAATCTGGAGATCGCCACGCTCGACCAGAAGCGCGAAGACCTGAACCCGGACGATTCGCTGGCTCATTACCTGACCGATGGACGTGGTGAAAACCTGCTCGTCAATGGCGAACAGAAGCACGTGACCGGATATATGAAGGATTTCCTGTTTCAGCCGGAGCAGGCGCGCACCCCGATCCGCAATCTCTCAGGTGGCGAACGCGCCCGGCTGATGCTGGCCCGCATGATGGCCAAGCCTTCCAACCTGCTGATCCTCGACGAACCGACCAACGATCTCGACATCGAGACGCTGGACCTTCTGCAGGAGATCGTCGCCAGCTATTCCGGCACTGTCATCCTTGTCAGCCATGACCGTGATTTCCTTGACCGCACCGTGACGTCAACCATCGCGCCGGCCAATCCCGAAGCCCCGGATGGGCGCTGGATTGAATATGCCGGCGGTTATTCCGACATGCTGGCCCAGCGCAAGGGTCTGGAAGACGAGCGCAAGCGGGCTGAAAAGGCGGAGAAGGCCAAGGTTCAGGACGCGGGCGGCAAAAGCAGCGACAGCGCGCCGAAGGCTAAGGGGAAGCTCTCCTTCAAGCAGAAATTTGCGCTCGAAAACCTGCCGAAGGAGATGGAGAAAGCCGAAAAGGAAATCGCCCTGCGCGAGGCGAAAATGGCTGATCCCAACCTCTTCACCAAGGATCCCACCACTTTCAACAAGCTCGCCACCGAGATGGAGGCGCTGCGCCAGTCCATCACCCGCATGGAAGAAGAGTGGCTGGAACTGGAAATGCTGCGCGAGGAATTGGAAGGCTAGTCATCTCACCGTGACGGTCGCGGCGGCTACTGCGTAATTCCTCAAATCGAAATCGATTTAAGGAGAAAATTATGCAGCAGATTTAAAGCGTTACAGCGTCCTCTGCGCGTTTATAAAACGCGCGGCGCTGCACCCGCCTTGACCATCGGGTAGCACCAATCACTTGGTTTTCAGAAGCCACATCTTGCCGGCCATGGTGATGCGGCGCGAATCCTGATCGGCTTCGTCGGCCGTGTTACAACGTTCCAGCAAACCGAACTCGGTCAGTTCGTTGAGCGTCGTTGTCGTCAGGAACTTGATCTTCTGCGGGCGCTCCTTGAAGCGATCGGTTTTGGAATAGGTCACTTCGGCGTTGAGATGGGTCCATTTCTTCGCCGGCTGCGGGTGGAGATCGCCATCCTTGGCCAGTTTCAATCCGCGGATCTGCGTCGGGGTCAATTCAATCATGTCCAGCCTCTATAGGTCGTTTCAAATAGGCAAAGACTGTCCGGTTCGCTTTGAACCGGACAGTCCAAGATTTCACGTGTTTTCGCTTGTCTTTGCGGGAAAACCGGCGCGCATCCGTCACCGACAAACCGTAGCGACGAAACGCTCAGTCTCTTCTGTCTGTCATGGCGCAATAAAGAGCCAAGGATCGATGCCATGTCTGACAAGACGTGGCGCCGCCATTCGAAAATGTCGCCGGCATGTAGCCGCGCCAATTCGCTTCAGACCCTAAGATGGGTCGATGGTCATGCAGTAAGCTGCCGGGACCCACGAGTCCACCAATATTTCACGGCGACTCGCGTCGACCGCGCGCATGCTCACTCCGGCACCGGCACATCCATGCGCTCCAGATGCAGAATACGCGGTGATACGGCATCGATAAAGCGTTGCGCCCGACCGATATAGATGAGCGTCGCATCGTTTAGTTGCGTCATGACTTGGCTGAGCGCCACAGCCGTTTCCTGCTCGATGCCATCGAGCACGTCGTTGAAAATTACCCAGCGCGGCTTGCGCAACAGGATATGCGCGAAGGTCAGCGCCATCTGTTCGTCCTTGTCCAGCACCCGATCCCAGCGCTGGCGATCGTCCAGCGCGCTCGCAAACTTGCCAAGCTTGACCGCTTTCAACGCCAGCACCATCGCCTCGTCGCCGTAGACGGAGCCATCCTCGGGATAGGCGAGAATATCGCGCAGCCGTCCCTCGGGCATGTAGGGCGTCTGCGGCACAAACAGAATGTGATCCTCCTCCGGCAGGCGGATCAGCCCTTCGCCATAGGGCCAGAGCCCGGCGATGGCATTAAAGAATTGCCGCCGGTTGATGCCCGGGTCACCATTGACCATCACCCGCTCGCCAGCGAGGATGACAGGGTTTTCTTCTTTGAGGTGATAACCGCCCCAATGGGCCTCGGCCTCGACCGGGGTGCGAATATAGAGATCCTCAAAGGACAGTTCGCCCGGCTTGCCGGCCTCGATCCGGATCTGACCGTCCACCGTCTCCGTCAGATCAGGCTCTGTCAGAGCGGCGCGCAGCACCATCACCCGCAGCAGGGTGGCCTTCCAGTCAGCTATGGCGCCGAAATTGTCGACATACCAGCGCAGCGCCGTATAGACCTGGGTAAAGGCAGAGGCCGCCATCATCAAGCCGCCGAAGGTCATCGTGCCGCCGAAATAGGCGGGAGAGGCAATCAGGACAGGCACGATCAGCGCCAACCAGCCGAAGGCCGCCGACACCCAGGTAAGATTGGTCAAGGCGACCGCCAGCTTGCGGATGATGGCGAGAACCCGGTCAATGGTTGCATGAATGCGCGCTCGCTCGACGTCCTCGCCCCGCGCCAGCGCAATCGGCTCCAGATGTTCGTTGCCGCGCATCAGTGCCGCACGCAACTCCGCTTCCCGGGCATAGCGGGTCGCGTTCAGACGCGTCAACGTCGCCCCAACCAGATTGCTTGCGACAGCCGCTCCGCCGGCATAAATCAAAGCGCCCCATACCATATAGCCGGGAATGGCGATCTGGTGGCCGAAGATCGGCAGAGAAAAATCGCCCGACAATTTCCAAAGCACGCTGACGAAACTGATCAGCAGGATGGTAGACTGAACGAGGCCGACGGAGAGCGATGTCGTGGATTCCGCGAGCTTGCGCGCATCTTCATGCAGACGCTGGTCGGGATTGACGCCGAGCGGGCTGGAGACCGATAGCCGATAAGCGCGCCTGCCCTTCAGCCATTGATCCACCATGTCACGCGCAAGGCCTTCGCGCATGTAGAGCGCGGTCATCTGACTAAAATAGGTCTGCGCGACATTGATGACGAGAAGAAAGGCGGCAATGAAAAAGAAGTTGCGCAATTCCAGCCAGAAGGCCGGCAAGTCCCGATTTTCCAGCGCATTGTAAAAAGGCTGGTTCCAGCGATTGAGCAGGATCTGGCCGTAGGTCAAAAGCAGGATGACCACGAGCAAGGACAGGGACAGAAGAATGATCCGGCCCCGGACATGGCTCGACCAAAAGGACTGGCCGGCCATGCGAAGCTGCTCGGCAAATGTCAGGTCCGGGGCGGCGGGTTCGTTATCCGGAAGTTGAGCTTGAGATACGATCATTAATGCTGGTCGGCCATGAAGGAAGTTCCGTTTCCTATCATGCCCGCGATAGCGCTTTTGCGCTACCGCCCAATCAGAAAAAGCCGCTCAAAATCATGAGCCGTGACATACGAACAGTGTCAACGAGAGGGAGCCACCTTGGGGACGAGGATCGCTTCCGGTTTCGCCACCATCAAAAAATCTTTGGCTGGCTTATAGTTCGTGGTCTTCTTTTTGGAATAGTCCGGCGTGACCAGGCCTGGAAGCATTCCGGACCCGTGAACGCTCTCGTCTATCGGAAAGTAACTTTCCTGTTTCGGATTTTGAAGATTGACCGCCGTCTGATGGACACATTGGGTCCGCCTGGCTTCTTCTGGATGCCAACGATAGATGTTCGAAGTCCAGACCTCGACCTTCATCATCACGACGCCATTACGACTGATCTCCTCAATGAACTGCCAGTTTACGTTCAATGAGCCGGTCGCAAATTGCCAATCGTGATTTTGAAAGTATTTCTGAGGAATATCAACGCTGCCTGATGATACGGGAGATGGCTGAGATAAGACCGGGGCGTCCCGCGAATGCTCCAGGCCTGGTTTCTTCGCTTGCGCCCGAGCGGCGTTAATTGCGCCAAATATACGTGCACGCACCCCGGGGTCTTCTTCCATCAATGTCCTAAGCGAGAAATTAATCGGCTCGCCCGAACCGGCAAGATAATGATTGAGGAACTGTTCTGCCCGTCCTCCTTTATCCATGGTCCTCGCCTTGGCAAGAGTCATGATCTGAAGGTCGGACCAAGTCTGGCCGTGGTCTGTGTATTTGCCCGTGAACCGGACCGAGTTGCATACGAAATCAATATCGCTCTTTTCCAGTGGCATGGCAGTGCTCCTCCATCACCCAAAGCAAAAAGTATATTCAACCAACTGCAGCGCCGACAGTTAACCAGAAGGCAGGACAGGACGTCAACGAAATATCTCATTTACGTCAAAAAATGGCGCTAGTAGAGTATTGCTTATAAAGGCTCCAAAATGAAAGTGCACTGCCAAAGCGCGCCGGGCATACGCAACACCTTCCCAGCGATAATTTTCGCCCCTTGTCAGTTTCCTTCCGCGTGGCTAAACCTCCTTCAGATCTAACGGGGTGCAATGGAGTCTGCCATTGCTGAGAGGCCAAAGCGCCAACCCGCGGAACCTGATCCGGCTAACACCGGCGGAGGGATTAGATGCGCTGCTGTCACGCCGCCTTTTCCCCGTCTTGAAACTATTTGAGGAGAAAAGGCCCATGGCCGTGCTGTCCCTGCCCCGTCTTAGATTTGGCCGCTTTGGCTATGGCGCTGCAACCGCGCTGTTTGCAGCCGTTATGGCCGGCGCCCCCGCGGCCCGCGCCGAAGACAAGGTGTTGACCATCTACACTTATGAAAGCTTCATCTCCGAATGGGGTCCTGGCCCGAAGGTGAAGGCTACGTTCGAAAAGACCTGCGGCTGCACCGTCAACTTCGTCGGTCTGGAAGATGGCGTCGCCCTGCTCAACCGGTTGAAGCTCGAAGGCGCGTCCAGCCAAGCGGATCTGGCACTCGGGCTTGACACAAATCTTGTCGAGGAAGCCAAGCAGACCGGTCTGTTTGCCCCGCATGGCATCGACACCTCAAAGGCTCAGGTGCCCGGCGGCTTCAAGGACGATATCTTCGTGCCCTACGACTATGGCCACTTCGCCGTCGTCTATGACACCCAGACGATCAAGAACCCGCCGAAAAGCCTGAAAGATCTGGTCGAGGGCGACCCGTCCCAGAAGATCGTCATCGAAGACCCCCGTACTTCGACGCCAGGCCTCGGCCTGCTCCTCTGGGTCAAGTCTGTCTATGGCAAGGACGCACCGGCGGCTTGGGCCAAGCTCAAGAACCGGGTGCTGACCGTCACCCCGGGCTGGTCGGAAGCCTATGGCCTGTTCACCAAGGGTGAAGTGCCGATGGTGTTTTCCTACACCACGTCGCCGGCCTATCACATCGTCGCGGAGAAGACCGATCGCTATCAGGCCGCCTCCTTCCTCGAAGGCCACTATATCCAGATCGAAGTCGCTGGCCTGCTGAAGAACGCCAAGAACAAGCAATTGGCGCAAGAGTTCCTGACATTCATGCTGACCACAGGCTTCCAGGACGAAATCCCGACGAACAACTGGATGATGCCGGTGACGAAGACCTCGACGCCGCTGCCGGACGCCTTCAACCATCTGGTACAGCCGTCGAAGACCTTCTTGATGAGCCCGGAGGAGGTCGCTGCCAATCGCAAGGCCTGGATCGCGGAATGGCAGGCGGCCATGGCGGCAAAATAACGCCGCTATGGCTGGCGCGCGCGCCCATATGAGGCCGATTGCAGGCGGGGTGATCGGCCTAGCCGGGTTGTTCGGCTTTATCGGATCGGCCGTCTTCTCGCTGCTTGCTGCCACCGGCGGCACCATGCCGACGCTGTCGGACAGCTACACGCTGTCCATCCTGCGCTTCACCCTTGTGCAGGCGTCGCTGTCGACGCTGCTGTCGCTCGCCTTTGCGCTGCCCGTAGCGCTCGCCCTTGCCCGGCAAAGGCAGTTTTTCGGGCGGCGGTGGCTAATCCGGCTGATGGCGCTACCGATGGGCCTGCCGGTCTTGATCGGCGCACTCGGCCTGATCGGCATTTGGGGCCACAATGGTCTCGCCAATCGACTGCTGGCCACGCTGGGCCGCGAAACGCCAGTCAGCATCTACGGCCTTTCCGGCATTCTCCTGGCGCATGTGTTTTTCAACATGCCGCTGGCAACGCGCCTGCTGCTGGCGGGACTTGAGCGGGTGCCGCCCGACTACTGGCGCATGGCCGCCAGCCTTGGCATGGGTTCGGGGCCGATCTTCCGCAGGGTCGAATGGCCGGCGCTGCGCGGCCTGCTCCCTGGCATCGCCGGTCTGATCTTCATGCTCTGCGCCACCAGTTTCACCCTGGTCCTAACGCTTGGCGGCGGGCCGGGCGCAACGACACTGGAAGTCGCGATCTACCAGGCGCTACGCTTCGATTTCGATCCGTCGCGCGCCGTATCGCTCGCTGCTCTGCAACTTGCCGTCACCGCCACTCTGCTCGCGCTGCTGTCACTGCTCCCATCCGTCGATGACAGGACCATCGACGATAACAAGCCGATCTTGCGGCTCGACGGCACCCCATGGTCGGCACGATGCCGCGACGCAACAGTGCTTGTCATAGCCAGCCTGTTCCTGATCGCACCGTTTGCCGAAATCGTCATCGCGGGGCTGAAAGCCGATCTTGGCCGTTTGCTCAACGACCAAGCTCTCTGGCGCGCTATGGCCACAAGCCTTGCGATTGCCGCGCCGGCTGGTCTCGTTGCCCTCGGCCTTAGCCTCCTCTTCATTCGATCCCGCACGGCGCTGGCGGCGTTGCGCCATGGAGGGTTTGCCGCTGCCGGTCTATCACGGTTGATCGGCGCTACCGCATCGCTGGTGCTGCTGGTGCCGGCGATCGTGCTGGCGACCGGTTGGTTCCTGCTGTTGCGCCGCTTTGGCAGCCCTTCGCCTTCGACGGCACCTGTCGTGGTCGCGGCGGTGGTGGTGGCGATCAATGCCATCATGGCCCTGCCCTTCACCATGCGGGTGCTCACCCCCGCCCTTGCCAGCCATCGCCAGCGCACAGCGCGCCTGGCCGAAAGCCTCGGCCTTGCCGGCTTTGCAAAGCTGCGCCATGTCGATTGGCCGGGTCTGCGCCGCCCCCTGCTAACGGCGCTGTCATTCGCGATGGCCCTGTCGCTTGGTGACCTCGGGGCTGTCGCCCTGTTTGGCGCCGATGCGCTAGTCACCCTTCCCTGGCTGATCTATAGCCGCATGGGCAGCTACCGCACAGCCGATGCCGATGGACTGGCGCTGGTGCTTGGTCTTGTCTGCCTCGTGCTGACGGTGGTCGGTACGGCAGGTGGGAAAGAAAGGGATCGATCATGAGAGACAGCGATAAGACAGACGCGATTATCGCTCTCGACGATGTCACGCTACGACTTGGCGGCCAGGACTTTGCCTTTGATCTCAGCGTCACGCCCGGCAAAATGACCGCCATCGCCGGCATGTCCGGTTCCGGCAAGTCCACCCTGCTCAACCTGATTGCCGGTTTCGAGCAACCGGAGACCGGGCGAATCCGGATTTGCGGCAAAGACGTAACCGGGCTTCCACCCGCAGCAAGGCCAGTCTCGCTGGTCTTTCAGGATCATAATCTGTTTGCCCATCTCGATCTCGCCACCAATATCGGCCTTGGCATCGATCCCTCCTTGCGGTTGACCGCCGAGGATAAACAGGCGGTGAGCCAGGCGCTGCAGCGCGTCGGTCTTGCCGGCTTCGAGAAACGCAAGCCATCGACACTATCAGGCGGAGAACGTCAGCGCGCAGCCTTTGCCAGAGCGCTGGTGCGGCGCAAGCCGATCCTGCTGCTGGACGAACCCTTTGCGGCTCTCGATCCGGGCCTACGCGCCAGCATGGCTGACCTTCTCATCGAATTGCAGCGCGAGACCCGCCAGAGTGTGCTGATCGTAACCCATGATCCGCAGGATGTGCAGCGACTGGCAGAAGACGTGTTGTTTCTCGATCAGGGTAAAATTCTAATGCACTGCAATACAAAGCGCTTTCTCTCCGGCGAGGGTCCGGCAGCGATTGCGACTTTTCTTGGCCCTTATCATCGCAGGGATTAGCTATAGCTTCTTTGGCGCATTGCGCCGGTTTGAAAATCGATTCCCGCTTTCCTGACAATGCTCTCGGCCATTATTTCGACGCGACCTGATGTCATGGCGTGGATCGAATATGCACAAATCAATGCCATCATTAACATTTTCTTATCCAAATGACTGATCTTGTGCAGTGCGCAGTTTTATCCAAATCAATAATATGCTGTTAAGGATTTGGAGAAAAATCGTTGGGCCCCTGCTTTGCCGAAGCCGGCAAGGCGTGCAGGCGCTGAAGTTCAAGGGGACGAAGACGGTTCAAGGATGCGCTGCAAGATGATCCCGATGGCACCGGCACGGAACGGCACCCGGCAGACCGCACGGCTGGTCGCAGGACAGCTGCGTCCGGGCGCCAGAGTCGGTACGGCCCTGCGGCTGAGCATTGGTTTTGCCGCGGCGCTGTCGCTATCCGGCTGCCAATCCATGTACGAGCAGTCCTACCAGCCCAATCTCTCGCCCTCGTCATCGCCGCAGATCGTCCAGGAAGTGCAAAAGGACGATCCTCGCGCCCAGATGGGCGCGCGCGAGCACCCGCGCATCGTGGCGAGCTATGGCGGCGAATATCATGACGAGAAGACCGAGCGGCTGGTGGCTAAAATCGCAGGCGCCTTGACGGTCGTTTCCGAAAATCCGCAGCAGTCCTACCGCATCACCATTCTCAATTCGCCTGCCATCAACGCCTTTGCGCTGCCGGGCGGCTATCTCTACGTCACGCGCGGCCTGCTGGCACTTGCCAATGATGCCTCCGAAGTTGCAGCCGTGCTGTCTCATGAGATGGCCCATGTCACCGCCAACCACGGCATCGAGCGGCAGCGGCGCGAAGAAGCCGAGGTGATTGCCAGCCGGGTTGTGGCCGAAGTGCTCTCCAGCGATCTCGCCGGCAAGCAGGCGCTCGCTCGCGGCAAGCTGCGGCTTGCAGCCTTCTCGCGCCAACAGGAGTTACAGGCCGATACGATCGGCGTGCGTACGCTTGGGGAAGCCGGCTACGACCCCTATGCGGCGGCGCGCTTCCTTGATTCCATGGCCGCCTACCAGCATTACAGCTCCGCAGACCCCAATGCCGACCAGAGCATGGACTTCCTGTCCAGCCATCCGAGCACGCCGCAGCGGGTGGAACTTGCCCGCGATCACGCGCGTGCCTTCGGTCCCGACGGAACGACCGGCGACAAGGGCCGCGATTACTTCCTTGATGGCATTGACGGCATGCTCTACGGCGACAGCCCGCAAGAGGGCTATGTGCGCGGCCGCACCTTCCTGCATGGCGGGCTTGGCATCCGCTTCGATGTGCCGGATGGGTTCCAGATCGACAACAAGGTCGAGGCCGTCATGGCCACCGGCCCAGGCGATGTCGCTATCCGGTTCGATGGCGTGGCCGATACTCAAAACCGCAGCCTGACCAATTATATCTCAAGCGGCTGGGTAACCGGCCTGGTGGCTGACAGCATCCGTGAGACCAAGATCAACGGCATGGAGGCGGCAACTGCGCGCGCCACTGCCGACCGCTGGGACTTCGATGTGACGGTCGTGCGTCTCGGCAACCAGATCTTCCGCTTCCTGACCGCTGTGCCCAAGGGTAGCGACCAGTTGGCGCCAACCGCAGATCTGCTGCGCGCGACTTTCCGGCGGATTACGCCCGAGGAAGCAAAAACGCTGAAGCCGCTGCGCGTGCGCGTGGTCACCGTCGCATCCGGCGATACGCTCGCCACCCTGTCTGCCCGAATGATGGGCACCGACAGGAAGCTCGAACTGTTCAAGGTGCTGAACGCCATTCCCGCCGGGCAAACGCTCACGCCGGGAAGCCGGGTGAAGATCATCTCGGAATGAAAAAAGGCGGGAACGACCCGCCTTTAAACCAAATTCAGTTCTGAAATCGAAGCAAAGAAGTGCTCAGGCCACCATCTGCGGATTGGCCTGAACCAGTGCTACCTTCAGCTTTTCCATAGCACGGGTCTCGATCTGACGGACCCGTTCCTTGGAAATGCCGAGTTCGCAGCCAAGCTCTTCAAGGGTAGCACTATCCTCCGACAGGCGCCGGGCGCGGATGATGCGCGTTTCCCGCTCGTTGAGATGGCTCATAGCGCCGCGCAGCCAGTCTAGACGGCGTTCGGTATCGATCATGTCGGATACCTGCTCGTCCGGGGTCGGGTCGTCGCTGGCCAGCATGTCCAGCCGCTCCGCACCTTCTTCGCCATTGTTGGAAATCGGTGCCTGCAGCGACGTATCATTGGACGAAAGACGGGCATCCATCGACTGGACATCGGCAAGGCTGACGCCAAGTGCAGTGGCAATTTCCTGATGAATGGCCTGATCGGTCAGCCGCTTGTCACCTTGGGCAAGTTTGGCACGCAGGCGACGCAGATTGAAAAACAGCGCCTTCTGCGAAGAACTCGTCCCGCCGCGAACGATAGACCAGTTCCGCAAGATGTAATCCTGCATGGAAGCTCGGATCCACCAGCCGGCATAGGTTGAAAAACGCACTTCCCTGGTCGGCTCGAACCTTGCCGCAGCTTCCAGCAGCCCTATATACCCTTCTTGGATGAGGTCACCGAGCGGCAGGCCAAATCCTCGAAACTTCGATGCCATGGCGATGACCAGACGCATATGGGCATGGGCAATACGGTTGCGAGCGGCCTGGTCGTTGCTGTGTTTCCAGCGCACCGCCAGGTCGTGTTCTTCCTGGCGCTCCAGATAAGGCGCTGCCATTGCAATCCGGATAAGCTTCTTGTCGGCTTGTAGGGAATTCATCACAACCTCCATGTGCGCGACCGAAGATCGCGGCCGAGAGAAATTCAACGTTTGAAACCATGACAATAACTGTTTCAATCTTTTACGCTGGCACTTGCCAAACGGATCACTGCGCTCCATTTCTGATGTAGAGCTCGCTAATGTGATGGCGTTCGTCTATGCCGACCCGCGTTCAACGGGCTAAAGTGAAATTTGTTCCGTCGGTGACGTGGACAATCTGTTAAGTGCGCCCTATAGGCGCCGATTATTGTTTCTTCTGAAAATTTGCTGGCACCCGCAGGCGTCCACGCGATTGGGCCTTGAATTTCCTCTGATCTTTCGCCACCTCTGGCGCGCTGCGGGCAGCTGGTGCAACCGTGCCGGACGTCCGCGAAACTTATCAACTGCAGGGCCTATTCTCGAGAATAAACGGCTCAGCGCGGCCCGCAGTGTTTGAGCGATACGGGGAAGATACAATGTCGACAGAACCCGCCGAAAAATCGGCCACGACCACCGCAGAACAGCATGTGTTCGAAGCCGATGTGGCCCGTCTTCTGCATATGATGGTACACTCGGTCTACTCGGATAAGGACGTGTTCCTACGGGAACTGGTGTCGAATGCCGCCGATGCCTGCGAGAAGCTGCGCTACGAAGCCATCACCACGCCAGGCCTGCTGGCGGAGGATCCGGATCCGCGCATCCGGCTGCTGCTGGACGCCGAACAGCGGCAACTGATCGTCGAAGATAACGGTATCGGCATGAGCCGCGGGGAGCTGGTCGAGGCGCTCGGTACGATTGCCCGTTCCGGCACCCGCGCCTTCATGGAAAAGATCGAAGCCAGCAAGGCGCAGGAGGAGGGTGCGAACGGTGGTGCGCAGCTCATCGGCCAGTTCGGCGTCGGCTTCTATTCCTGCTTCATGGTCGCCGATCGCGTCGATGTCGCCACCCGTCGCGCCGGCGAAGCGCAGGCCTGGATGTGGTCCTCCGACGGCAAGGGCAGCTACTCGATCAGCGAATTGGATGCAGCCAGCGCACCCGCGCGGGGCACCCGCATCACCCTGCATCTGATGGAAGAGGCAAAGGATTATACCTCGCGCCATCAGGTCGAGCGGATCGTCAAGCAGCAGTCCGGCCATGTTCCCGTTCCGATTTCGCTGATCGAAAAACCAGGCGCAGAACCGGTGAACATCACCGATGGGTCGGCGCTCTGGACCCGCTCCAAATCCGAGATCAGCAAGGAAGACTACGCCGATTTCTATCGCGGCATCTCCGGGCAGTATGACGAGCCGGCCCTGACGGTGCATTTCCACGCCGAAGGCCGGCATGATTACCGCACGCTGGCCTTTGTACCCGGCACACCGCCGTTCGACCTGTTCGATCCTGATCGCAAGGGTCGCATCAAGCTCTACGTAAAGCGCGTGTTCATTACCGACGATGCCGAGCTTCTGCCGCGCTATCTGCGCTTCGTGCGTGGCCTGGTCGACACAGCCGATCTGCCGCTCAACGTATCGCGGGAAATGATCCAGGAAAGCCCGATCCTGTCAGCCATTCGCAAGGGCGTCACCAACCGCGTCCTGACTGCGCTTGAGAAGCTGGCCGAGAGCGAGCCGGAAACCTATCTGACGGTCTGGCAGAATTTCGGCGCCGTGCTAAAAGAAGGGATTTACGAGGATTTCGAGCGGCGCAGCCAGTTGCTCGGCCTTGCCCGCTTCCGGACCACGACGTCAGGTGAAGACCTGCGCAGCCTGGCCGACTACGTTAAGGACATGAAGCCGGAACAGGATACGATCTATTACCTGACCGGCAGCAGCCTGGAGCAGATCAAGGCGTCGCCGCAGCTGGAAGGGTTCCGCGCTCGCGGTATCGAGGTGCTGCTGCTATCCGATCAGGTCGACAGTTTCTGGGTGATGAATGCCCCTGATTTCGAGGGCAAGACGCTGAAGTCCGTCAGCCAGGGTGCCGCCGATCTGGCCAAATTTGCCAAGCCGGACGGCGCATCCAAGGATGGTGAAGACAAGCCGGAAGAGGCAAAGGCCGATATTGCCGCCTTCCTGGTGCTTGCCAAGGAAGAGTTGAAGGATGACGTTGCCGACGTACGAGCCTCCGACCGGTTGACGGAAAGCCCCGTTTGCCTGGTCGCGGCAGAAACCGGCTACGACCGGCAGCTGGAGAAGATCCTGGCAGGAGCCGGCCAGTTGGCATCTACGTCTAAGCCGGTGCTCGAACTGAATGCGGACCATGCCCTGGTTAAGGCCATGGCCCACGCAAAGCATGCGCCTGCCCTGCAGAACGATGCCATTCACCTGCTCTACGACCAGGCACGCATCCTTGATGGCGAAAAGCCAGCCGATGCTCGCGCCTTTGCCGAACGCATGGGCCGGCTGCTTGAAAAAGCACTCGGCGCCTGACAAGCGGCAGATATAGGCATCACAAAAAAGGCCCGGCCTGCGTGAGCAAGCCGGGCCTTTTTCAATTGAGCTTGAATTATTCTACAGCGTCGGCGGAGTCAGCATTGAGCTGACCGTATTTCTCGGCGCCGAGCTTGGAGAACAGCTCGAGCTGTGTTTCGAGGAAGTCGATATGACCTTCCTCATCCATCAGCAGTTGTTCGAACAGCTTCATGCTGACGTAATCACCAGCCTGATAACAGATGTCACGGGATTCCTTGTAGGCCGCGCGGGCGTCGTATTCGCCAGCCAAGTCGGCTTCCAGCACTTCCTTGACATTCTGACCGATACGCAGCGGTGCGAGCGTCTGCAGGTTCGGATGACCTTCCAGGAAGATAATGCGCGCGACGAGCTTGTCGGCGTGCTGCATTTCCTCGATTGATTCTGCCCGTTCCTTCTTGGCGAGCTTGGTGTAGCCCCAGTCTTCTAGAAGACGGTAATGCAGCCAATACTGATTTACGGCGCCCAGTTCCAGGAACAGAGCCTGGTTCAAACGTTCAATTACTTTTGCATCGCCCTTCATGGCAAAACCCCTATTTTCAAAAAACTCGCCCACATGACCGCGCCGCCATCGGTGCCTGATCGTGAGTAACGTGTCACAGTTTACAGCACGCGGCGTCTCGCGCCAGCGATTTGCCGAGGCGCCGATAAAAGCAGGATTGGGTCATCAAGTCGAGAGTATTTTTTAGAATGATTCCAAAAACTCGGATCACGCATGCATGCAAAAACCCCGCTCAATGGCGGGGTTGGCAACAGATCAGCGTGATAGATGAAAAAGACAACCGCTTGAAAGGCTGAGGATATTTACGCTAAGCGCGACAAATATTCCCATGCAACCAGCGCCAATGTCATGCGGTACGGTTGACGCGATTGCGACGCTCGATCAACTCGTTCTTCTGTTCTTCCTGGAAACGCTTCAGGCGCTCCATGAAATCGACGACCTTTTCATCGTCGCTGGCGCGCTTGGCGTGGAAGGCCTGGGTTGTGGAAACGATAATATCAACGACGTTCGGGAAACAGCCGCAGCAACGGCCGCGCTTTTCCATCGCATGATAGACTTTTGCAGGCACGATCAGCTGCCAACAGTCTTCTTCCAGGAAGGCCGTGATCGTGTCGCGGATTTCCTGTTCGGTGATGAAATTACAGCTGCATACCAACATCGGCTTCAGTCCGTCAAACATGACATTCACTGTCTCGTTTTATGGCTAAACAAGACAGGCTCTGTCAAGAAAAAAGCTGAAGATCACGCGGATGTGGGGTCACGACCGTTCAAAAATATGACCAGCCTCTGATCAGGACCGGTGATAAGGGTGGCCGGAAAGAATCGTGACGGCTCGGTAGAGCTGCTCGGCGAGCATAATCCGCACCATCTGGTGCGGCCAGGTCATACGGCCGAGATTGAGGTTGAGATCGGCACGATCGCGGAAATCAGGATCGAGCCCGTCGGCACCGCCGATGACGATCACCATGTCACGCCGCCCGCGATCCTTGTGGTCACCGAGATAGGTGGCGAATTCCTGGCTGTCCCAGCTCTTGCCGCGCTCATCGAGCGCGATCACCAGGGGATTGTCAGGCATGGCCTTTTCGATTTGCGCCGCCTCTTCACGCTTGCGGGTCGCCGCGTTGGAGGCCCGACTCTCGGTGAGTTCGCTGACGCGCGCAAATTCCAATCCGCTCGCCGGCCCTGCCTTGGCGAAACGGTCCAGATAGCGGGACACGAGATCTTTTTCAGGCCCGGCTTTCAACCGGCCGACGGCAATGATGCCTATCCGCATCCCAATCCTCTTTAGGGTCCTGAAGCGAAGCGCACAAAACAAGCTTGCCGCAGCGACGAGTGCTGCCAGCTATAGTGCCAAAGTCTTGCACGCCCAAAATCGGCAATGCCAATCAGGGCTCAGACCCGCTTTTAGTCGACACATCGGCCTTCCTGCATCCGTTCGGACGCAAGTGCTGTTCGTGTCGTGTTTGACATGATCGAGGCCGCCTTATGGTGGCTCGAACTCTGTCAGTGCAGGCGGCTTTCCTCGATATCCGGCGCGGCCCACATCTTTTCGATGTTGTAGAACTCGCGGATTTCGGGGCGGAAGACGTGCACGATGATGTCTCCGGCGTCGATCAACACCCAGTCGCCGGTCTCGAGGCCTTCTACGCGCGGTGCGCCAAGACCTTCATCCTTAAGATCGGAAACGAGATGTTCGCAGATCGCCACGACATGACGGGAAGAGCGACCGGACACGACCACCATGTAGTCGCCCAGCGCGGATTTCCCAGCGATGTCGATAGAGACGATATCTTCTGCTTTCGAGTCCTCAAGGCTCGTGAGGACCAGCTCAAGCGCGCGGGCTGCGGCATCGACGCCACGTTCCGGGCTTTTCGGGATCGCGATGGAGACGCGGCCCTTGGTGTGTACTGTTGTCAGAGTTTGTCCTTTCCGTGAGTAACAGCACGAAGCGACTCAGTGACAACCATTGCCACTGGTCACTGTTAAGGTGGCATCGAATAGTTAATCTTTCAAGACGGGGACCTTGCGAAGCGCCGTGGAGCTCAAGGTGGAGCGCGGCCCATGAATGAAGGTCCAGGCCGGCGCCTGTCGGCGCCAAAGCACGCCGGCATCGCTTTCATCGACACGTGCAAAATCGAACCGCTGGGCCATCTTCGACGAAAGGTAAGCGAGTGTTGCGCCGGGACGATCAATCACCGCGATCGGGAAGGTCATGGCGATTTTCTGCCAGTTCTGCCAGTGATGGAACGAGCGCAGGTTGTCGGCGCCCATGATCCAGATGAAATGCACATGCGGATTGAGCCGCTTCACATATTCAAGCGTATGAGCGGTATAACTGTTTCCAAGCCCGACCTCAAAGGCTGTCACCTTCAGTCGCGGATCTTCGGCCATGGCCTCGCACAGCGCCAATCGCTCGGCAAGTGGCGCCAACTGGCTACGGCTCTTCAGGGGATTCCCCGGGGTTACCATCCACCAGAGCTGGTCGAGCCCGAGCCGGCGCAAGGCGATTTCCGCCACCAGCACATGTCCCTGGTGCGGGGGATTGAACGATCCGCCAAACAGGCCGACCACCATGCCGCGCTCCGTGTGCGGCATACGCAGGTAACGTCCCGCCACATCAGGGTGGGTCACATCCTCGGTCACGGCATGGTCCACATCAGGGCCTGATCTGCCCGGTGCCATGCACGCGGTACTTGAATGAGGTCAATTGCTCGACCCCAACGGGACCGCGCGCGTGCATTTTGCCAGTCGCGATGCCGATTTCTCCTCCCATGCCGAATTCACCGCCATCGGCAAACTGTGTCGAGGCATTGTGGACCAGGATGGCCGAGTCGATCTCGTTGAAGAACCGCTCGACCACTTCAGGGTCTTCGGCAATGACAGCTTCGGTGTGATTGGAGGAATAGCGGGCGATATGATCGATCGCCCCGCCGATCCCGTCGACGACGGCCACGGAAATGATCGCATCGAGATATTCCGTGCGCCAATCCTCATCCACCGCCGGCTTAAAGCCCGGAAACACCTTCAGCACTGTCGCAGACGCACGGATTTCGCAGCCGGCTTCAGTCAGCGCTTCCAGGATAGGCATCAGATGGCTGCCGATAGCGGCACTGTCGATCAGCAGCGTCTCCGCTGAGCCGCAAATGCCGGTACGGCGCATCTTGGCATTGACGACAATGCGCTTGGCCATGTCGAGATCGGACGAACCATCGACATAGACGTGGCAAATCCCTTCCAGATGCGAGAACACAGGCACCCGCGCATCCGCCTGAACGCGCGCAACCAGGCTCTTGCCGCCGCGCGGCACGATCACGTCAATGCTGCCGTTTAACCCGGTCAGCATAGCGCCAACAGCCGCCCGATCCGTGACCGGCACCAGTTGAATAGCCTCTTGCGGCAGTCCAGCCGCTTTCAAACCCTCCACAAGGCAGGTGTGAATTGCGCGCGACGAATGCACCGAATCTGAACCGCCGCGCAGAATGACGGCATTGCCGGATTTGAGGCAAAGCGCACCGGCATCGGCCGTCACATTGGGGCGGCTTTCGTAGATCACTCCGATGACGCCGAGCGGCGTGCGCACCCGCTCGATCTTCAAACCGTTAGGACGATCCCAAGCATCGATAACATCGCCAACCGGATCTTTCAGCGCCGCCACCTCGCGCAAGCCCTGGGCCATGCCGTCTACGCGCGCGTCGTTGAGCGTCAAACGGTCGACCAGGGAAGAGCTCAAGCCAGCCTCGGCAGCAGCCTTCAGGTCGATGGCGTTGGCGGCCAAGATCTCGGCCTTCCGCTCGATGATCGCCTGCGCCATCGCAAGAAGGGCAGCGTTCTTCTGCTGCGTCGACGCCACGGCAAGCGGTCGCGCCGCGGCCTTGGCCTTGGCGCCGATTTCCAGCATCAACGCTTCGATACCATTCGCTTTGGCAACCGCATCAAGCATGGGCTTCGTCCTTCTTTCGTATCGTCTTTCCGGCCGTTTCGGTCATGACGAGATCGTCGCGGTGGATCATTGCCGCACGGCCGGCATAGCCGAGCAATGCCTCGATTTCCGCCGATTTGTGACCGGCAATCCGCCTCGCTTCATCTGCGTCATAGCCTGCCAGGCCGCGCGCGATCTCCCGGCCTTCGCGGCCGATCACCGAAATCGTATCGCCGCGATGAAACTGGCCGGCAACTTCACGCACGCCAGCCGGAAGCAGGCTCTTGCCGGCCCTGAGCGCGGTTTCCGCACCCGCATCGACGGTGAGAATACCAGCCGGCTGCAATTGGCCGGCAATCCACGTCTTGCGCGCGGTAACCGGCATGGCCGAGGGCGCAAACCAGGAATGAGCGGCCCCTTCGTCGATGCCCTTGAGCGGATGCAGAAGCTTGCCCGATGTAATGATCATGGCGCAGCCGGCACCGGTGGCAATCTTTCCGGCATCGATCTTGGTGCGCATGCCTCCACGCGACAATTCGGATGCGGCACCGCCCGCCATCGCCTCGATTTCCAGCGTGATTTCAGAGATCACCGGCAACAGTTTCGCCTCCGGGTCGAGATGCGGCGGAGCGGTATAAAGGCCGTCTATATCGGAAAGCAGGATCAGGAGATCCGCGCCGGTCATGGTCGCAACGCGCGCCGCCAAGCGATCATTGTCGCCATAGCGGATCTCCGTCGTCGCCACCGTATCGTTTTCGTTGATGATCGGCACGGCACCGAGCTTCAGCAACTGGTTGATCGTAGCACGGGCATTGAGATAGCGGCGGCGCTCTTCGGTATCGCCAAGCGTGAGCAGGATCTGACCTGCCACGATATCCGAACGCGACAGGCTCTCCGACCAATGCCGAGCAAGCGCGATCTGCCCTACCGCTGCAGCCCCTTGGCTTTCCTCGAGCTTCAACGCGCCTGACGGCAGCTTCAGCACCGTGCGGCCAAGCGCAATGGCACCAGATGACACGACGAGGATCTCAACACCCTTGGCCCTCAATGCCGCGATATCGTCACAGACAGCATCGAGCCAGGCATGTTTCAGCCCGGCACCACGATCGACCAGCAGCGCCGAGCCAATCTTGATGACGATCCGCTTATAGCCGGAAAGAGAGGCAAGCGGTGCGCTCATTCCTCATCCTCCTCGCTTTCCTCGAGCCGGTCTTCCAGCTTGTGGCGCTGCTTTTTCGGCCGCTGCGAAATCGTCTCGTCGTCATAGCGACGGTTTTCGACAATCACATCGCGCAGCGCGCGCAGCACCTCAAGCATGCCCTTGCCGGTAATGGCAGAGATCAGCATCGGCTTCTTGCCGCAGGCCTTTTGCAGAGCCTTCGCCTTCTTCTTCAGCTCATCTTCGTCGAGCACATCGATCTGAGACAATGCAACGATCTCGGGCTTGTCTTCCAGCCCGCCGTCGTAAGCTTCCAGTTCATGGGACACGGTCCTATAGGCAAGCGCAACATCCTCTTCCTGGGCGGAGACAAGATGCAGCAGCACCCGGGTGCGCTCGACATGGCCGAGGAATCGGTCGCCGATACCGACGCCTTCATGGGCACCTTCGATCAGGCCCGGAATATCGGCGAGAATGAATTCGCGCTCGTCCACGGTCGCCACACCAAGATTGGGATGCAGCGTCGTAAAGGGATAGTTTGCGATCTTCGGCCGCGCACGGGTAACAGCAGCGAGGAAGGTCGATTTGCCGGCATTGGGCAAGCCAACAAGACCGGCATCGGCAATCAGCTTCAGCCGCAGCCAAATGGTCTTTTCTTCGCCCTCGAGGCCAGGATTGGCCCAGTCAGGCGCCTGGTTGGTCGCAGATTTGAAATGCGCGTTGCCGAAGCCGCCATTGCCGCCGGCGGCCAGACGGAAGCGCTGGCCTTCCACGACCATGTCGATGATCAGTGTCTCGCCATCCTCTTCGAAGATCTGGGTGCCGACAGGCACTTTGAGCGTCACATGATCGCCATTGGCGCCGGTGCGGTTACGCCCCATGCCATGGGTGCCCACAGAGGCCTTGAAATGCTGCTGGAAGCGGAAGTCGATCAGCGTGTTGAGACCGTTGACCGCCTCCACCCAGACATCGCCACCACGACCGCCATCGCCGCCATCAGGTCCGCCGAATTCGATGAATTTCTCACGACGGAAGGACACGGCACCTGCGCCGCCATCGCCGGAACGGATGTAAACTTTGGCTTCGTCGAGAAATTTCATGGGACTGTCGTGCTTCCTGTGCCAGGATACCTTGAATTGCGGCCATCGTTATCGCCGCTTGACGCGGAGGTCAAAGAGTATCGTGCGTTTCGTGAGTTACAATATCCAATACGGCATGGGTCTGGACGGGAAATTCGATCCCATCAGGATCGCCGCGAACATCGAGAACGCCGACGTTATCGCCCTTCAAGAGGTCACCCGCGGCTCGCCCGCCAATGGGGGTGCCGACCTGCCGGAGATCTTTGCCAACCACTTTCCGGACTACCACTGGGTCTATGGCCCCGCCTGCGATCTGCATGCTTCCTCCGCCCTGATCAAAGGCCGCCGCGTCGACAAGCGGTACCAATTCGGTAACATGATCCTCTCGCGCTGGCCTATCCTCGCTAACCGGATGCTGCTTTTGCCGCGCACCCGCACCTTCGAAAAGCTCAATACCCAGCGCGCCGCGACCGAGGCAGTGATCGATGCGCCCGGCGGCCCGTTGCGGGTCTATTCCGTCCATCTCGATCATGTCGCGCCAAGTGAACGTATCACCCAGATCCGCTACCTCAAAGAACGTGCCATCAACTTCATCCAGGAGGGCGGTGCGATAACCGGCGGCGAGGAGTTCGGCCTGCCGCAACCGCCGCTGCCCGAGGATTTTCTGCTGCTCGGCGATTTCAACATGCAGCCGGGATCGCTCGAATATGTCGAAATGACCGGCATCGAAGACGCCTATTACGGCCACACGGCCCGCGCCGACGTGCCTCTGGACGCGCTCGCCCGCCTCGGGAAACTGACGCCCGGCTGCTATAGCTGGGAGGAAACCGGACATCCGGAACGCCGCATGCATCTCGATTACTGCTTCCTGAGCGGATCACTGGCCCCACGGTTAAAGTCTGCCCATGTCGACACCAATGCCGTCGGTTCGGACCATTTTCCGGTATGGGTGGAACTGACGTAATATCGGGACGGCGGATCAGTGATCTGCCGTCCCCTTTTTCAAAGGCTTCTTGCCCGCTGGAAAGCATCCTGCGTCAGCCGTGTCTCAATATGCGGCGCCATTGCGTTTCGCGACAGGCTGTAGAGATCGGCACAGCGCGTGAGCGTGAACCCGAGCTTGTCCTGGATCTTTAGCGAGGCGCCATTGTCGGCGAAGGCGCCTGAATAGAGATCCACCTCCGGCATACGCCGGAAGAACCGGTCGACGGCCGCAGCCGTCGCCTCGCTCATCAACCCCTTGCCCCAGTAGAAGCGGTTTAGCCAATAGCCGAGATGCCATTGCCCATGCCGCAGTTCGAGTGCGACCATGCCGATATGGACGTCGTCGCCGGCGGTGATCGCCAGGTGCCAATCGCGCGTGACGCCAGCACCTGTCCGATTGAGCCAATCGCAAGCATCCTGCTTGTCATAGGGCATCGGTACCCGGCTCAGCATGCGCGTGACCCGCCAATCATTCAGCGATTGGGCCATAGCGTCCGCATCGGCAAGCCGGTGCGGACGCAAGGTCAAGTGCGACGTTTCGATAACCGGGCAAGGGCCGAGCGATGGTGCTGCCGCCGCTGGGCGGGGCTTTTGCAGAGCCGTCATCACCGCATCTCCCCCCAGCTCTTCAGCGACATCCAGGTCTTGCGGTCCAGCCGATACCATTCGACAGGCACCATGCCACGGGCGGCGAGATGGCCGACCATGCCTGAGCCCTGGAATTGGAAACCGCATTTCTGGATTACCCGGCGCGCGGCGACATTGGTGACCCGGCACCGCGCATCGATGAAAGCGATATCGCGGGTGCGGAACGCCATGTCGATCAGCGCGTGAGCAGCTTCGGTGGCATAGCCCTGGTTCCAATAGGGCTGACCCAGCCAATAGCCGATTTCCAATGTCTCCAGATCGGTATGCGGCTCCAGCGCGCAACAACCGAGAAACTCGCCGTTTTCACCCTTTGTGATGGCATAGACGCATTTACCGATCTCGCCGAGATTGGAACGTCGCACGAAATCCGCGGCGTCTGCGGCCGTGTAAGGGTGAGGCATGCGCGACACCATGGTCGCAACGGCGGCGTTATTGGCGAGATGGGTAAGGGCGTCGATGTCTTCTACGTGCGGGGCGCGCATGACGAGCCGCTGCGACAATAGGACGGGGCAACTGCTCCGTATCCGATCCGGCCTCAACCGGTCTTCGGGCGACCGTAATTGGTCCTCCCGCAATAATAAACGTTCCATGGTTCAGTCTCCTTTGGAGGTAAAGAAAAAGGGAAGAGAGGTGGCGCCTCATCTTCCCTTTTGTCTTGACTGAACCTATAAGCTCAGCCGGGTCGATGAGACGCCGGCTGTTGAAAGATCACCGGCTTTATTCTGCGGCTTCCGCCGTTTTCGGCATAACGGACACGAATACGCGGCCGTTGGACTTCGTACGGTAGTTCACATTGCCAGCGGTGAGTGCGAAGATCGTATGATCCTTGCCCATGCCGACATTGGCGCCGGGATGCCACTGCGTGCCGCGCTGACGAACGATAATGTTGCCTGGAATGACGACTTCGCCGCCGAACTTCTTCACGCCAAGGCGCTTGGAATTCGAATCGCGACCGTTGCGCGATGAACCGCCAGCTTTTTTATGTGCCATTGGAGTTCTCCTTTAAACCCTAGTTTCCCGTTGACCGATTAGGCAGCGACGATGTCAGTGATGCGCACGACGGTGTGGTGCTGACGATGACCGCGCGACCGCTTGGAATTCTGGCGACGACGCTTCTTGAACGCGATCACCTTCTTGCCACGGTTATGCTCGACCACTTCAGCCTTGACCGTTGCACCAGCAACGAAAGGCGCACCGATCGTCGCATCGGCACCAACGCCGACCACGAGAACTTCGGTGAATTCTACAGTTGCGCCTGCGTCGGCTTCCAGCTTTTCGATGGTCAGCACGTCGTTGGCGACTACGCGGTACTGCTTACCGCCGGTCTTGATGACTGCGAACATTTTTTATCCTTTCATGTTCGTTTCCGGTTCTGACCAGCAATTGCCGGACGACCGTCTTTTTGTCAGTCGGAGAGCAGGTCGTTGAAAACCCGCCGGTGGATCTTCCCGAAGACGGAAAGCGAATGTAGATAAAAGCCCTAATCCGGGCACTCCTACCTAAAGTCGCTCGTCGCATACGTGACAAGCGCGTGACTGTCAAGGCAGACACCTGTAAATCTATGACCATCAGGCAAACCCGCCCGCACTTCAGCCAGCACCTTTGGCTTTCGGGCAACAGCCAAAACCAGGCAACCGCGCATCACGCTCGAAATTCTGCATTTTTCGCTCTTGCCAGCCCCAGCATTCGCCGCTAAGAGACAGCCCGCGCCACCGAGCGCCGACCAATGTGACCGGAGAGGTGGCTGAGTGGTCGAAAGCACCGCACTCGAAATGCGGCATACGGGCAACCGTATCGTGGGTTCGAATCCCACCCTCTCCGCCATGGTGACCTTCACCTATAAGGATTCTCCGCTAATCTGGTGAGGCCACAGTCCCTACATGAGAGCGCAGAAATGCGCCGGGGCCACAACAAAGGCACAGCGGCTGTAGATTTATCGAGCCACTCTTACGTCTTCGAATTTAAGACCAAATCGGGCTAGATATTTGATGAGGCGATCGGCATCGTTGCTGCTCTTCTTCTCCAATCGCGACTGCGCAAACAGAACCCTGCCCGCAGAGCTCGATGTTATGTGTTCCCTGCAGATGCGGATCACAGCAGAAAGCTGGATGGCGTCGAAGGGATCCAGGCGTGCGGCCGCGTCGAAACCCAACAGTTCCTCGAGCAGTGTATCAGCTTCGTGGCGGTCGGATGACAAGCGCCAAAAGTTGCTCAATCTCCGGATCTCATCGTCGACGACCTCTGTCGTAATGCGTCCATGAGGTGCCAAGGTCGCCATGCGGGTAACGGAAGCCGAAAGGTCGCGGAAGTTCGCGCTCCAGGTCCCTTCGGGACCGGTCGCAAAGGTAAGGTAACGGTCGCGCGCTTCCTTGTTGAACGTGACATTTTCGCCCTCCCGCTCCAGAAAACGCCGGAGTTCGAACTCAAGATTCGGTTCTATATCCTCCTTGCGGTCTCGAAGGGCTGGAAGCTGGAAAGTCCATAGATTGAGCCGAGCATACAGATCTTCGCGAAACCTCCCTTTGCGAACATCTGCGCCGAGGTCGCGATTGGTACCGGCAAGCAGTTGAAAGTCTGCCGATGTCTCTCGGTCAGCCCCGACGGGCAGAAATCGCTTTTCCTCAATCGCGCGCAAGCACATGGCCTGTTCGTCGGGGCCAAGTTCGCCAATCTCGTCTAGGAAGAGTACGCCTTTGTCTGCCGATTTAAGCAAGCCTGCACGCTCGCCTGCAGCGCCGGTGAATGCACCTTTTACGTGACCAAACAGAGTGGACATGGCTTGGTCGCCCCGCAGGGTCGCACAATTGACTTCTACGAATGGGCCATCAAGCTTGCGCTGGTTTTTCTTGAGCTCGTAAATCCTGCGGGCGAGTTGCGATTTTCCGGCCCCCGTCGGACCCGTCAGGAGAACGGGAGCCGTCGAGCGGATGACGACTCTCTCGATTTCGTCGATCATTCGGTTGAATGCCGCGTTACGAGTCGAAATGCCTGATTTCAAAAAAGATGCCGCGTCTTGTCGCTCTGAGGCGAAACGCTTGGCGATCTCGTCATAGCGGGAGAGGTCAAGGTCGATAATCCTGTGCGTGCCAGCGAAATCCTGTGCCAGTTCCCGGTCGCGTGGTGGTGAAAGTTGCAGCAAGCGACCCGGAATAATTCGGGCTTCGGTGAGCAAAAACCAGCATATCTGCGCAACGTGCGTGCCCGTCGTAATGTTAACGAAATAATCCTCAGTTTCCGGGTCGAACGCATAATTGCGAGCAAAATCTCGCAGATGCGTATAGACCTCAGAGAAGTCCCAGGGATCCTTGAAATTGATCAGATTGCTACGCACCTCGGTCGCCGGAGACACGGTGGCGATGTCACTGGTGATCCGACTGGCAAGTGCGATCGCATGATTATCGTGGATGAGCTCCAGCCGATCGATGAACAACCCGCTCTGCTGACAAAGTCCGACATTTGGCCGCCACCGGGTCCAGCGATTTTCCCATTTTCCCGCATCAAGGGTAGTTCCTAAGATGCTGAGGGCGACGCGACGCTTCATGGATTATCCAGTTTTATAAGAGTCAATAATTTTAGATAGAATATTGGATATGCAGCACTCAAGCAATCTTTCACCTCCCTCGAATAGGCACAATAAATATTCATTTTATTACAAATAGATAAGATTATTTTGTGCGCTTTCAAATCCGTTTTCAATCACTTGGCACGCCTCTTGAATTGTATCTGGCACGAACCAAACAACAGGTGCTGTCATGGTCAACAAGGCGATCTTCAAAACATATCTCGGAAAGCTTCTTCCCGTCGCAGAGACGACAAACCATGAAGGTGCTCCGGCTTATCAACTGACGCCACGCGAAGCTTTGGCACAGTATGCCGTAACCGGCACGTTCAATGGAACCTTCTATGTGGATGGTGCCGAGCAGCTGGAATCGGTGAAGACGCTGGCACTTCAGGTCGAGCCGGAGTTTTTGGCCAAGGTGGCGATTCATGCCGCAGAGAATGGCTATATGAAAGACATGCCGGTCACCTTGCTGGCGGTGCTTTCCGACCTTCAGAGTGAAGCCTTTGCACTTGCATTTCCGCGCGTGGTCCGGAGCGGCAAGATGTTGCGCGGATTCGTCCAGGTTATGCGATCAGGTGCGACAGGACGCAAGTCGCTTGGCACGAGGCCAAAGAAGCTGGTCCAGGCATGGCTGGAACGGGCGAGCACCGTGCAGGTCCTGCGGGCGATGGTCGGCAACGATCCCTCGCTTGCCGACGTGATCCGCATGGTGCACCCGAAGCCTGCCTCGGAAGAAAAAAAGGCGCTTTATGCATGGATAATTGGCAAACCATACGATCATGCGGCGCTGCCGGACCTCGTCAAGGCGCTGCACGCCTTCCGGCAGGACCAGACGTTGCCGATACCGGATGTGCCGTTCCAGATGCTGACTTCGTTGCCGTTGACACGGGAGCATTGGGTCGAGATCGCCGAAAAAGGCAGCTGGCAGATGGTGCGTCAGAACCTGAACACCTTTGCCCGCAGGGGCGTGTTTGAGGTCGAGGGCGTCGCGTCCACGCTGGCTGCCCGGCTGGCCAACCCGGATGAGATCCGGAATGCCAAAGTCTTCCCCTATCAGTTGATGATGACGTGGAAGATGGTTGCCGGCCAGGTCCCGGACGAGGTGCATGATGCATTGCAGGATGCGATGGATATTGCGATCGCCAATGTACCGTCATTGTCTGGCCATGTCGTGCTCTGCCCCGACGTGTCCGGCTCCATGGGGTCGTCCGTGACCGGTTATCGCGAGGGCGCAACGTCCGCAGTGCGCTGCATTGACGTGGCAGGTTTGATGACGGCGGCGTTCCTGCAGCGAAACCCAAAGGCGCGTGTGCTGCCGTTCGAAAATGAGGTGGTCGATGTCAATCTCAACCGCAGGGATTCAGTGATGACGAATGCCAGCAAGCTGGCTGCGGTCGGCGGCGGCGGAACAAATTGCTCTGCGCCGTTGAGGAAGCTCGCAGACGAGAAAGCCAAAGTTGATCTCGTCGTGTTCATCTCGGACAACGAATCCTGGGTGGATGCGCGCGGTAGCGGACAGCCAACCGCCGTGATGACGGAATGGGCGAGGATAAAGCGGGGCAACCCGGCTGCAAAGCTGGTCTGCCTCGACATCCAGCCCCACGCCACCTCGCAGGCACCAACGCGCAACGACGTGCTCAATATCGGCGGCTTCTCGGACACGGTTTATAGCGTGATCTCCGCGTTCGCTGCGAATAACGGGGCCGACAGCTGGGTGAAAACCATCGAGGCGGTCGAACTCTGACGTAGAGGCAATACCCCCACGCCGCCGTGAACGGCGCGGGAACCGTGACGAATGCCGGATGAAACTACAGGCTGTTAACCTCCAGGTCGCGGGTTCGAATCCCGCCGGGTTCTCCATTTTCTGAACCCGTAGCTCAGTGGATAGAGCAGGACGTTTCTCCAACCTTGTCGTCACGGACAACTGACATGGCGAATGCAAAAGGAAACTACATAGCCGCGGCAGGTTCAAACCCTGCAAGGGATGTCACATCCCAATCTTGGTAGCGGAGTTTCCTTGTCACAGGTCGCCATGACAAAGAAAAAGGCTGGAATCGAAGCTGGCGCTCCGCAAATGGAGTGGTGGGTTTAAAGCCCGCACCGCCGTCGCCTCCCTGTTGGGGAGGACCGGTGGGAAGCGCCCGGTCTAATGCCATAACTAGACTTGCAGCGGCGAATGCCGGACGGAACTACAGCCTCCACACCTGGATGGTCTGGCAAGGTTCGACTCCTTCCCTTGGCGGCGCTCTCTGGCACGAGCGGGGCCATCCGGTTTCGTCCACCCTTGTCGCCGCTGCAACAATATCCCGGTGAATGCCGGCAGGACTACAGGTAAGAGCGCCCCAACGACTTGCGATGGGGAGGTCGGATGTTCAAGTCATCCCGCATTTTTAAACAGAATGCGTAGCTCAGTTAACTGTCTTGCCTCACCTCGTCACCGGGGCTGATGAAACCTGACGAAACGAAGAAGGACTGCAATCGCAGAAAAGAAGATGATCGAGATATTGAGCGGGCAGGATTTGATTGATGCGGGAATGAGCCAGGGCAAGTGGTTTCGCCCGGCACTCGACGCGGCCAACAAGAAATTAAGCGAGGGCGGATCTGTCGCGGAGGCTCTGGAAGCGGCAAAAGCCTTTCAGCCGGGGCCAATGCTTGCCTTGCGCGCGGACAACGATATCGAGATCTATTCCAACATCCGCGCCGAGAACGCCTTCGAGCAAGACAATGTAGAGAAGGTCAATGCGACCATGCGGGCTTTGGTGCGCACGCCGGTGGTTCGGTCCGCCGCAATCATGCCGGATGCCTGTCCCGCGGGTCCGGTCGGGACGATTCCGGTCGGCGGGGTGGTTGCGTCCGAAGCGATCCATCCCGGCATGCATTCGGCCGATATCTGCTGCTCGATGGCGATCTCGATCTTCCCCGGCGTCGATCCGAAATCGCTTCTCGACGCCGTCCATTCGGTAACGCATTTCGGTCCCGGCGGGCGTCCCCGCGGCGCTCAGATCAAGCCGTCAGAGGAGACGCTCTTGGCGTTTCAGCAGAACCCTTACCTTCGGGAGGGTCCGCTGAACCTAGCAGTCGACCAGTTTGCAACGCAAGGTGACGGCAATCATTTCGCCTATGTCGGCACGATGAAATCAACCGGCGAGACCGCGCTGGTGACCCATCATGGATCGCGGGCACCGGGCGCTCGCCTTTACGAAAAAGGCATGACGGTTGCCAACAAATTCCGGGAACGTCTCTCGCCGGAAACGCACCGCGAGAATGCCTGGATTCCGGCGGAGACCGAGGAGGGCGAGTTCTACTGGTCCGCGCTTCAGATCATCCGCCAGTGGACGAAGGAAAACCATTATGCGCTGCACGACATGGCAGCAGCAAAACTCTCCGCCAAGGTGGCCGATCGCTTCTGGAACGAGCACAATTTTGTCTTCCGGAAATCGGACGGACTGTTCTATCACGGCAAGGGTGCGACACCTGCCTTCGAAAACTGGGCCCCGGATGCGACCGATCTTACCATTATTCCGCTCAACATGGCGGAGCCGGTATTGATCGTTCGCGGCTCAAATGCTGCTCATGGCCTCGGCTTTTCGCCGCATGGCGCTGGTCGCAATTTTTCGCGCAGCACACATATGCGACAGCTGGCCGCTGAATACGGAGCAGATTCGCGTGGCCTCAGTCCAAACAATATTGCCGCGATTCTTGCGAAGGAAACGAGCGGTCTCGATGCGCGATTTTTTTCGGGCTTTGTAGACGCGTCGGAATTGCCGAGCGCCTACAAGAGTGCTGCAAACGTGCGGGCCCAGATCGAGCATTACGGCTTGGCCGAAGTGGTCGACGAGCTAATCCCATTCGGCTGCATCATGGCCGGCGACTGGCAGAGGGATGCGCCCTGGCGCAAGAAACGTCGCTAGTCAAAGGAGAGGGCGGGATTTGCCGCCCTCTCGACCGCTTTGTCTAGCTTTGGACTTCAATATCTGCAATCTCAAATGGCAACCTCAGGGATGCTATGCCTTGCATCCATGAATTCGAAAGAAGGCTGGTTTAAATCTAAGGCCAAAGCGGCAACCGGACTGCATGCGATCGGGAGCCTGAAAATACGCGAATCGGCAGCGTGCGTATTTCCGTTGCCTCCTGCACCATAACCGCTACAATCATCCTCCTGACAGTCTGGTAGCTTTGGGAGGAGCGATACATGAGACGGTTTTGGCCAAACGAACATAGCTTTCTGCTGGATGATGCGGAGGAGGTCGACGTTCATCTACAGCCGGTCGTTCAAGACGATGGCTCACCTGGAAAGGTCGTAAATCGCAAGGCGTTGAAAGTTCGTGTCAGCCAGGAGGACTTTGAAAAAATCTGGCCACTTGCCGAGGCTCGTTATCGTCTTAGTGGACGACTTTCAGGCAAAGCGATCACGCTTATAACCAACAATCCACATTATAAGAGCTGGCACCCCGCCGATGGTGGAAGTGTTGAGACCATATCCGATAGCGGTAAACGCTATCAGTCGCGCTACGTGATTGTGCATTTTCTTCTGGATGATGTTCGAGAGACGGTAGAGGCTTGAGACCGACACAGCCGGTTGGTGTTCTCAGTTGATCCTATTGGATTTGCCCTAGTCAATCATTAGATGCGGACATTGGATGCCGGGACGTTCTCGGCAGCCATTTAGCCTTAACATTCAGATGTCAGGCTATTTTCAGCATTTGCGAGTTCTTCCCCGTACCGAAACCATCCGCGTTGCGACACTGGTTCAGCGCTAAGCGCCTTATTGTTCTCCAGCAGCTTTTCCGCCATGGCCGCCGCGCCTTCGACAATGGCCTGTTTGCCAATGAAGCCGCCGGGAATCTGGATGGTGGCGGTCATAGCGCGGATCAGGCGGTCGAGCAGAGCCGTGTCGGGCGCTTCCGGCTCTTGCCAGAAGGAGGCAAGGCTTGCCTGGTGGCTCAAGCCCGGCACGTCGTAGATGGCCGGCGCGAGCGCGATGACGGGACTTTGCAGTTGCAGGGCTGTCAAGCCAACCGTCGAATTGACCGTGACAAGGCCCCGGCATGCCTTGATCAGAGTCGCCAGGTCGCCGCCATCGATCACATCGATCCGGTCGGCAACACCGCATCGGGCGGCCATCCCGGCGATCTGCGTCACCCAGTCATGAAGGCCGTTGTCGATCGGGTGGGTCTTGAACAGTAAACGGCTGCCAGCCGGCGCATGTCGGCTGAAAGAGCCAATCACCGCCTGCAGGATGCGAAACAGATCGCCCATCGGGGCATGACGGCGGATCTGGTAATCTCCCGGCAATTGCAGCGGGAAGAGAAAGAAATCGAAGGTCCTAACGGGCGAAAGGTAGCGTTGCGCAATACGGTTTGCCTGCTCTTTTCTGCGGCGAGCCGTGAGGCCCTTGCGTATCCAGCCGCTATATTCCTGCACGGGATGCACCGGCCCATGGGTCCGGTAATGCGGATGCAAAAGCCAGCCGAGCGCAACGTTAGGGACATGATAGAGCAGATCGTAGAGCGCGTAGGTGAGGAAGCTTGACGGATAGGGTGGGCGCAGCGGCGGCAGTGTCACACCGTCCGCTAAGGCGGCAATGGCTTCAGGGTCGGCCGGGAACCGCGATTGGCTGGACATGCCGAATGGCTCGATGGTCAGCCAGTCCGGACGCAGGTAGCCATGCTCGAAGATATGCGCTTTGATCCCGATCCTGCGGCAAACTTCGATGGCTGCGGCATGCTTGGGTCGGCCATCGCCAAGCATCAGCAGGTCAGTAACATCATGGCCGACAATCAGCCGCTCGAGATAATCAGGCCATGCCTCATCCTTGCCACGAAAAAAATCGAATTTCGATTTTCTCCAGAAAATGACATCACCTGAACAAAAATTGACCTTACGCACGGCTGAGCCGCGCGCCTCCAGGGCTCTAGCAAGCTCTAAGAGAAACGGTGAGGCCGGACCTTGGAGAAAAAGAAATGTGCGTCGCTTTGTCACTCGAAATAAACGATTCCCTAACGAATCCCTGCCTTCTGTGGTGTTTGGGTCATACGACAAAATCATAACATGGCCTATAAGGGCCAATGAATTACTGTGCTTGCGTAAAATTTGAGACGAGGGGTCGCGTCCGCAATGACATCTGCTGATCAGCCAAAGTCCGTACTGTTCCTTCAAGGACCTCCCTCCATTTTCTGGACGGAATTTGCAAGAGCTTTCGAGCGAGCGGGCGTAAAAACCCATCACGTCAATTTCACGCTGGGCGATTTCCTGTTCTGGCGAAAACGCGGCGCGAAGAATTACCGCGGTTCCTTTGCCAAATGGCCGGCCTACCTGCGCCGCCTGATTGCCGAAAAGGGCATTACCGACATCGTCTACTACGCTGACCGGCTTCCCTATCATGCCAAGGCGGCAGAGATCGGCGCCGAACTGGGCGTACGCTGCCACGCAGTGGAATGGGGCTATCTGCGGCCGGATTGGCTGACCTTCGAGCGCGACGGCATGGGCCGCTTCTCGCATTTTCCCAATGATCCGAAGGTAATTCGTGACATCGCCGCGAAGGTGGAAGAGCCTGACGTGGCGGTGAAATACCCTCATACCTTTGGTCAGGAAGCCTTCAACGAGGTGATCTATAACCTCCTCAATTTCTTCGGCCGCCCCTTCTATCCGCTCTACAATGCCGACAAGTATTATTCGGCCCTGGTGGATTACCTGCCCTGGCTGCTGAAAGTCGGCAAGCCGGCCGGTCTGCCTGAGAATTTTCTCGATGACGGCCAGCCGCCCTTCTATCTCGTGGCGCTGCAGTTGCAGAGCGATTACCAGATCCGCGCCAATTCGCCCTATCGCCACCTGCGCGACATGATGCGTCAGGTGATCGCGTCCTTCGTCAAAAATGCGCCAGCCGGCAGCAAGCTTCTGTTCAAGCAGCACCCGCTCGATAATGGATTGGAACGCTGGAACAAGGTGCTGCGCCACCTCGCCCGTGAGTTGAAGATCGAAGACCGCGTCGTCTTCATCGAAGACGGCGATCTGCATGGCATTCTGGCCAAGACCGCAGGTGTGGTCATCGTCAATTCCACCGTTGGCCTCCACAGCTTGCGCGCCAAAAAGCCGACCATCGTGCTCGGCTGCGCCGTGTTCGATGTACCGGGCCTCACCCACCAGGGCAGACTGGACGATTTCTGGAAGCGGCCGGAGCCTGTCGATACCGACCTGATGCAGGACTTGGTGAAAGCTTTGGCAGCCACCATCCAGATCAAGGGCGATTTCTTTAACAAGGCGGGTCGCCAGGCGGCCATTGGCGCCATGGTGCAGCGGGTGATCGAGGAAAAGGTCAATACGCCGGGCGCCTTCATCGATCCGCCGCCGCGCCTCACCTCGCCCAAGGGCATCCTGCCTGTCCTCGGCAAGCCAATGGAAGCGCCGTGGGAAGATGACGCAGCCGTGCCGGAACTGACCTATGCACGGTCCAGACCGACGAGCTGAGCAAGAATACATCCTGAAAGCACAATAGATAAAAGGCGCAGAACCATGGTTCTGCGCCTTTTGTGTTTACTGCATAATTAGAGTGTGACAGCACCGCACGTTTCATAAACGCGCAGTGCTGCAGGTCGACCAACTTTAATGGCGGAAGTGGCGCACGCCGGTAAAGACCATGGCCACGTTGTGCTCGTCGGCCGCGGCAATCACCTCGGCATCACGCATCGATCCACCGGGCTGGATCACCGCCGTCGCGCCAGCAGCAATGGCAGCCAGCAGACCATCGGCAAAGGGATAGAAGGCTTCGGAGGCGACAGCCGAGCCGCGTGTCAGCGGTTCGCCGAGCCCAAGCGCCTTGGCAGCATCCTCCGCCTTCATGGCGGCGATACGGGCGGAATCGACCCGGCTCATCTGGCCGGCGCCAATGCCGACAGCCTGACCGTCCTTGGCATAGATAACGGCATTGGACTTCACATGCTTGGCGATCTTGAACGCAAGTTTCATATCTTCAAGTTCGGACGCAGTCGGCGCACGCTTGGTGACGACCTTCAGGTCGAGATCTTCAACCACCAGATTGTCACGGCTCTGGACCAGCAGACCGCCGGAGACAGTCTTGGCGGTGAGCCCCGGTGCGCGTGGATCGGCTAAGCCGCCCGTTACCAAGAGGCGCAGATTGGCCTTGCGGGCGATGATGGCTTTGGCTTCGTCTGTGACATCAGGAGCGATGATCACTTCGGTGAACAGCTTGACGATTTCCTCGGCAGTCTCGGCGTCGAGCGTCTGGTTCAGCGCGATGATGCCGCCGAAGGCCGAGACGCTGTCGCAAGCAAGCGCCCGACGATAGGCATCGGCCAAGGTCTTGCCGACAGCAACGCCGCAAGGATTGGCGTGCTTGATGATCGCGCAGGCAGGACCGTTTTCAGGCAGGAACTCAGAAACGAGTTCGAAGGCGGCGTCGGTATCGTTGATATTGTTGTAGGACAATTGCTTGCCCTGCAGCAGCTTGGCGGTGGCGACGCCGGGCCGCTGATCGCCCGAAACGTAGAAGCCGGCCTTCTGATGCGGATTTTCACCATAACGCATTTCCTCGCGCAGGCTGCCGCCGATCACCCGGTGGCGCGGTGCCTCGATGGCCAGCGCATCGGCAAACCAGTTGGAAATCGTGGCGTCATAAGCGGCAGTGCGGGCATAGGCGCGGGCGGCGAATTGCTGGCGCAGCGCGTAAGGCGTTTGACAATCATCGGCCTTCAACACGTCCAGAAGCTGGGTGTAGTCAGCTGGATCGGTCACCACGGTCACATAGGCATGGTTCTTGGCCGACGCGCGGATCATTGCCGGGCCGCCGATATCGATATTTTCGACCGTCGTCGGATAGTCGCCACCGGCCGCCAGCACGGCTTCGAACGGGTAGAGATTGATCACGGCAAGGTCGATCGCCTCGATCTTATGGGCGCGCATCGCCTCGACATGCTCTTCGTCGTCGCGGATTGCCAGAAGGCCGCCGTGTACGGACGGATGCAGGGTCTTGACCCGGCCATCCATGATTTCGGGAAAACCTGTCACGTCGGACACGTCAGTTGCCGGCAGACCGGCCTCGATCAGCGCTTTATAAGTGCCGCCGGTCGACAGAAGACGCACGCCGAGATCGTTAAGGGCGCGGGCAAGATCGACGACGCCAGTCTTGTCGAAAACCGACAGAAGCGCAGTGCGGATCTTAACCCTGTCGGGAACGGGGATTTTCTTCGAGACAACAGCCATGGCCTTCACTCCGAAAGAGCAATTCCTCAAAAACCGGAGAGTTAGCGCCCGGGATGGGAATTGCATGAACAAAGCCCGCGGACCGCAGGCAGCGATGCCCGCCCGCCTAGCACAGGCTCGTGTCGGAGGAAACAGGCTTATCCCTGCTTCGAAAAAAACCACCAGATTTCCGGCGTATCCATGGAAAGTTCAATCTGTTCCGAGGTCTGGATACCCGACAGACCAGCGAAGAACACATCCTCGGCGATGACCGGATAGCCGGTCGGCGAGGAAAAGATCCAGGTCTCGCTACCGCCATTGGCGCTCAAGCGGATATTATGCTCGTCCTCCTGGATGAGGCGGACCGAGGGGTGAATGTGGAAACGGACGATCGCGCCGCTTTTTGGCGGTTCGGACAGCGGCTCGCCCTTGCCCGACAGCAATCGGTCATGACCGACCAGCTTGGTGCCTGTCGCATTGAGACGAAGATCGCGCTCATGCAGAATATCGAAGCCGCGACGATAGCCATCATGGCGGGCTGTGAGATGGTCGCTGCCATCGTCACCGGCGCGGCGCATCACATCGACGGACGACACGCCGCCAGTGACGATCGGCCCAAGATAGCGGGAGGCGGAGATACGGCTGGAGGACTGGTCGCCAATAACGAGGGTGGAATGGGCCGCAGTTGCCCGGGCCATCTGCCGGTAACGGTCGCCGGCAAAGCGCGGCGCCCCGGAATTGACCACCAGCCGATGGCGGCCGGATGAAAACTCGAAGGACAGACAGCCGGCATGAGCGCTGCGGCTGATGTCTCCGGGCGGCGGTGCACCGGTATCGACGAGAACGACGGCGGTTTCGGCCGCAAGTCGCTGGTAATGACTGTGTGGCAGTGCGCGAAACGGCTGACCGCCGCTTTCGTCATAGCGCAGCACCGACATCAGGTCGTTTGCCAGCGTCGCTGTCGCGCCGTTAAACAGAGCCAGATCGCCATTGCTGTGACGGAAGAAGCGGATGGCCGGAAACATTCGGTCGATGGTGGAAATCAGCTTGACCGGCACGTCATGGCCGAGATTGACATAGGTCTGCCGGAGCGGAAGCAGATCGAACAGAATATCGAGGGCTGCCTGCGGATTGCGCGAGACATGGCCGCCATCAGCCAGCACCTGGCGCTCCAGTTCCAGGTCCAGATTTTGCGCCGCCTTGCGGATCCGGCGCGTCGAGGCGGTCATGGCGATAGAGGCCATGGCCAGCGCAATGCGCAATTTCAGCCGATCGGCACCGTCAGGCGCGATATCGGCAAGCAGACCGGCATAGGCAACCTGGCGGCCAAGGCTTTTCAGGAAGCGACGGTAAAAGCCGGTTTCGCAATCCTGCAGCACGACGGGAGAATGAGAAAGCCAGGCGATGATCCGCTGAGCGAGAACGGCAGGCTGCCAACCGATACCAGAGCGCTTGCCGTTCAGCTTGATCCAGCTATCGAGAATAGCGCGGGCATGAGCCGACGCCTCGGCCGTTTTGGAGGCACGGATATGCCGCAACCAGGAAAAGGAATGCAGTTTGGCGGCGAAGACCTGCGAAGGCAGTTCCACGGTGAAGGGCGAGGCGCGGCCGCAATCCAGCAACCGTCCTGCCAGCGGAAACCGCCCCTCGAAGATTTCCGAAGCCACATAGGGATCGACGACCCTGAGATCTGTCGGGGCCACGAGCAGGCGTACTTGGCGGCGACCGAAACGCGAAATTGCCACCCGTACCGGCAGCCAGGCGTGCTTGCGCCACCGCCGCGAGGTCTCGCGGACGTAGAGCACCGGCAACCCCTGGCCCTGTCTTTGTGCCATTTGATATTCCGATCCGCGCGCAATCTTATCCGGCACTGCGCGGTAAAGTGTGGGACGATCACCGAAATAGAAGGATAACGGTCTATCAGCCACAAATTGTGTAAAGATTTACTTAAATCCGCGCTTTAAGCCCGAGATTTAAAGTGTTTCCAGCAGTGGGAAGCGATTGCCTGAAACACTTAAGTCAACTTAGGCGGTCGAGCGCTGCAAACGGCAGGCATAGAAGCCGTCGAGCCCACCGGTGCGACCTTCCGTGTCCGGCAGCATGGCTGGCGTGGTGCGGAATTCGCCAAGTGGGGTAACGGCGCTTTCCAGACCAGGCCAATCGGCCGCCTGCATCGGCACCCGCATGTAGTCGGGATGATCGGCCAGCACCCGCGCCACCATGTCCTCGCCTTCAAGAGGATCGAGCGAGCAATTGGAAAACACGATGGAACCGCCAGGCGCCACCAGCGTCAGTGCATGGCGCAGCAATTTCTCCTGCACGCCAGCGAGCTTGGTGATATCCTGCGGACCCTTGGTATAGAGTACATCGGGATGGCGCCGTGTCGTGCCGGTCGAAGAACAGGGCGAATCGAGCAACACGATGTCGAAACCCTCCTGGTCTTCGGCAAGTGAGAAATCCACCAGGTCGCTATGAACAAGATCAGCCGTGAAGCCGAGCCGCTGCAAATTGCCTTCCAGACGCTTTAGCCGGTTGGCCGATTGCTCGACCGCCGTCACCTTGGCACCAGCGTTCAGCAATTGCGCCGTCTTGCCTCCGGGGGCAGCGCAGAGATCGACGGCACGCTTGCCTTCGATGGCGCCGAACATGCGCACCGGCAGAGCCGCCGCCGCGTCCTGCACCCACCAGGCACCGTCCTCAAACCCGGCAAGGCCGGAAACCGCACCGGAAAAGCTAGCCAGCCGGACGCTGCCTGTCGGCAAAACAGAACCGTTGAGCTTTTCCGCCCATAGATCCGCATCCGCCTTGACGGTCACGTCGATTGCCGCCGGCGTCAGTTGCGCCTCGGCAATGCGCCGGGCCTCATCCGGGCCGTAAACGGCGACCAGCCGCTTATAAAACCAGTCCGGCATGCAGATGACATCAGCAACCTCGTCCAGCAGCGCCTGCTTTTCACGGCCCAGGCGGCGCAGCACCGCATTGACCAGCTTGGCAAAGCGGCGACTGCGCGGATCGCGATTGGCCTGCTCGACCGCAAGGTCGACGGCGGAGTGGTCGGGTACGTCGAGATAGATCATCTGGGCGGCCGCAACGATCAGCGAGTGGTAGAGCGCGCGCGCACCTTCAGGCAAAGGCGTATCTAGCAGGAGCGCCAGCATCGCCTCGATGCGTGGCAGGAAGCGCAGCGACGTATTGACGATGGCACGCACCAGGCTTCGATCCGCGTCCGACAGGGCGGTATAGGCCGGATTACCGTGATCGCCATCCATCATACCGTCGAGCGACGTCTTGCGGTCGATCACCGCCGCCAGGAGCCTGCTTGCGGCAAGACGGGCATCAAGGCCCGGCTTATCATCGTAAACCGGCCCGCGCGGCCTGTGCACGGGCTTATCTTTCGATTGGCCTGAGGAGCGGCCCGAGGAGCGATTATCTGGTCCGGTTTTCCCGCGTCTGTCGTTCAATTCCATGGTCCCTTCGGGGCGTCGTCATCCTGGCCGCGCCGTCCAACTTGGGGAACCGAACGCGATTTTGCGCTTCCCTTAACACCCCAAGGGTCATCCGTCGATCTTTGTGCGCTTGCGCCTCCCCAGGGACCAGCGGAAGGAGCCGTCTGCTGCTGCGGACGTGAGGCGCTTGCCTGCCGCACGCCCATCTCCTGCGCCAGCGATTGAAGGGCTGAAATCCGCTTGCCCGTATCAGGATGGGTAGAAAACAGATTGTCCATCTTCTGGCCCGACAGAGGGTTGATGATAAACATATGCGCGGTGGCCGGATTGCGTTCGGCTTGATAATTCGGCTGGTGCGCGCCAGCGATTTTGGCGAGTGCAGAAGAGAGCCAAAGCGGATTGCCGCAGATTTCCGCCCCACGGCGGTCGGCGGCATATTCCCGGGTGCGGCTGATGGCCATCTGCACCAGCATGGCGGCGAAAGGCGCGACAATCATCGCCACCAACGGCCCAATAATCCCACCACCATTGCCGTTTTCATCACGGCGGCCACCGAAGAAGAAGGCGAAATTGCCAAGCATCGAGATCGCACCCGCCAATGTCGCAGTGATCGTCATGGTCAGCGTGTCGCGATGCTCGACATGGGCCAGTTCATGGGCCATCACGCCGGCCACTTCCTCCGGCGTCAGTGCCTGCAACAGGCCGGTCGAGGCAGCAACGGCGGCATTTTGGGGATTGCGACCCGTAGCAAAGGCATTGGGCTGCGGATTATCAAAAATATAGACCTTGGGCATCGGCAGGCCGGCATTTTGGGTCAGCCCACGGACAATCTCGTAGAACTCAGGCGCGTTACGCTGGTCGACCTCCTGGGCGTGATAGGCCGACAGCACCATCCGGTCGGAATTCCAATAGGAGAACAGGTTCATACCAGCCGCAACAACAAAGGCGATCATCATCCCGCCTTTACCGCCGACAAGAAAGCCGACGCCCATGAACAGGGCAGTCATGAATGCCAGAAGCATGGCGGTACGCATGATATTCATCGGGTCCTCCTGAGCCGCCGCAACGGATGAGGGTTTTCCGGCGGGCAACGATGTCCTACATATGTTGAGAGGATCGATCTTTTTCAATCGTAACAGGACGTCGACCATGGACCAGCACGACAACCCAGGGCAAGGCAGCGCCTTTTCGCAAACCGAGCCTTTGTCGAATGGAGATACGATACAGGAAAAAGCTTTGTCGCCTGCAGCCCGTCGTGCCCTTGCAGAAGCTGAGGCTCGCCGTGCTGCGGAAAAAAAGCAGAACCCACCGGCTGAAACGGGTGGACGCGGCGGTGCCGATCCGGCTCGCTTCGGCGACTGGGAGATCAACGGCCGGGCTATTGATTTCTGAAGACCATAGGCTGTCCGATCCCCAAACGGACTATGAAAGGTCTTCACATATCGGTGAACGGCATTTCTGATGCAACCTTTTGCCTTGATCGGCGTTCAAGGCTCCGACCCCTGCCGTTCTTTGTCCGATGGATGAGAGGCGGCGGGCAAAACGTTGCAGAGCACAGGCTTTTTCAGCTGACGCCTGCAGAGATGTCCAGAGGAGACACCATGAAGAAGATCTTTCTTGCCTCGGCGCTGGCGATTGCGTCCATGGCCGGCACCATTATTCCGGCCCATGCTGACACCGTCATCATCCGTGACAACGACCGCCGTGGCCCGCCGCGCCACATGCACCGTGCGCCGCCGCCGCACTGCGAAATGCGCCGCATCGTGCGCTGGCATCATGGCGAGAAGTTCGTCAAGGTGGTTCGCGTTTGCCGTTAAGGCGTGAGCGATGCGGGACGTGCTGAACAGATGTCCCGCTAGCCCCACGGATTACGATTAATGATACGGCCTGCGCATGATGCCATGCGCAGGCCGTATTGCTGTCTGACATCGGACTTTTCGCGATTGTGCAAATCGGCTACCCTGCAAATTCCAAATCATGCCCAAGTCATCGCCTGAAGTATTCAGGTCACTCCGGCCACCCAAGGACAGATCACTACCGCGATGGCAGTAAATTGCGCAGACAGGCCCTCGGTCGGCAGAGCGATGTCAGGCGCGATAGTGCCATGCGGAGCCTTTCTGGTGATCTGCGTGGTGACCTTGTCTTCAAGCGCCAGCGCGCAGCAGACCGCTCCGCCGACACCCGTTTCACCACCGGCCGCTGCGGCGCCAACGGCTCCTGGCGCAGGCGATTTACCATCGCAGCCATCCGCCCCGGCAGCGTCTCCGACTGCAACAGCCGTGGACGATCCGGCAACGGCTCTGCGGCAGAAGCGGGAAGACGTTTCAAAACAATTGCAGGATCTGTCGCAGACCATGCAGCTCTCCTCCCAGAAATCAGAGGAATTGCGCAAGAGCATCGACGCGCTCGATAAGAGCAGCACCAGCCTGCGCCAGGCACTGATCGATTCGGCCGCCCGCCGCAAGGATCTTGAACAGAAGATTGCCGACGGTGAAAAGAAGCTGGCGGATTATGGAGTTCGCGAAGATACGATCCACAAGTCCTTCCGGGAGCGCCGCGCCGTGCTGGCCGAAGTGCTTGGCGCGCTTGAGCGCATGGGCCGCAACCCGCCGCCGGCCCTGCTGGTGACGCCGGAAGATGCGCTTGGCGCTGTGCGCACAGCCATCCTTCTCGGCGCCGTGGTTCCCGGCATGCGCAAGGAAACCGAAAAACTGGCCAATGACCTGCAGGAACTGGCGGACCTGCGCAAGGCAAGCCTGGCCGAGCGGGATCAGATGGTCGCAAGCCTGAAGAGCCGGCAGGAAGAAGAAACCCGTATGGATATGCTTCTTGCCGAGAATGCCAGGCTCAGCCAGCAAAACAATACTCAACTCCAGGAAGAACAGGCCCGCGCAGAGGCGCTTGCCCAGAAATCCTCTTCGCTTCAGGGCCTGATCGGCAGCCTCGAAAACGAAATTGCCTCAGTGCGCCAAGCCACGGACCAGGCGAAGCTCGAAGAGCAGAAACGTCTGAAGATGACCGATGCCGAGCGCGACCAGGCGCGCCTGAATGCCGAGAACTCTCCGCCCGATAAAAACCGCATTGCACCCGCATTTTCCTTCGATGAATTGAAGGGGAAGCTGGGTCTTCCGGCTGTCGGCGATGTCCTGCGGTCATTCGGCGATGCCGATGGCACCGGACACGAGGCCAAAGGCATAGTCCTTGCCACGGCCCCGGCAGCGGTGGTGACGGCGCCCGCCGATGGGACGGTTGTTTATGCAGGACAATTCCGCAGTTACGGGAAAATGGCCATCCTGAATACAGGCAACGGATATCACATAGTTTTGTCCGGCATGGACCGCGTCAATGTTCACGCGGGACAATTCGTGCTGTCCGGCGAACCGATTGGTGCTATGGGTGACAAGAGAGTGGTCAGTGCGGCTGCTTTCGCGCTGGAAACAGATCGCCCAACCCTTTACATAGAATTTCGAAAAGACGGCAACTCGGTTGATTCCCGACCATGGTGGGCGAAGGACGCCGGAAAGGTACGCAATGATACGTAGGGCTTCTATAATGCTGGTTGGCGCGCTGATGGGCGCGACGGCGATGAGCGTTGTCTATTCGGCTGGCGTTCCCGCCGAGGCGGCAGGCAATTCCACTTACAAGGAACTGGCGATTTTCGGCGACGTGTTCGAACGCGTCCGCGCCCAGTATGTCACGCCTCCGGATGAGAAAAAGCTGATCGAAGCCGCCATCAATGGCATGTTGAGCTCTCTCGACCCGCATTCGAGCTACATGAACGCCCAGGAAGCTGCAGACATGCAGACGCAGACCAAGGGCGAATTTGGCGGTATCGGCATTGAAGTGACCATGGAAAATGACCTGGTCAAGGTCATTACCCCGATCGACGATACACCCGGTGCCAAGGCTGGCATTCTCGCTGGCGACCTGATCTCCGAGATCAACGGCACGCCAGTACGCGGCATGCAGCTCAACGACGCCGTTGAAAAGATGCGCGGCGCCGTCAACACCCCGATCAAACTGACCATCCTGCGCAAGGGCGTGGACAAGCCGATCGAGATGAGCGTCATGCGCGAAATCATTCCGATCCGTGCCGTCAAGTCGCGCGTCGAAGGTGATGTCGGTTATATCAGGATCATCTCGTTCACCGAGAAGACCTACGACGACCTGGAAGCGGCGATCAACAAGATCAAGAAGGACGTCCCGGCCGACAAGCTGAAGGGCTTCGTTCTCGACCTGCGTCTCAACCCAGGCGGCCTGCTCGACCAGGCGATCTATGTCTCCGACGCCTTCCTGCAGAAGGGCGAGATCGTCTCCACCCGTTCGCGCGATCCGGAAGATACCCGCCGCTTCAACGCAACGGCCGGCGACCTCACCGATGGCAAGCCGCTGATCGTGCTGGTCAATGGCGGTTCGGCGTCTGCCTCTGAAATTGTGGCCGGCGCGCTGCAGGACCTGAAGCGGGCAACCGTGGTCGGCACTCGCAGCTTCGGCAAGGGTTCGGTCCAGACCATCATCCCGATGGGCGACAAGGGCGCGCTGCGCCTGACCACGGCGCTGTATTACACGCCGTCGGGCAAGTCGATCCAGGGCACCGGCATCCATCCTGATATCAAGGTGGAAGAGCCGCTACCGGCCGACCTGCAGGGCAAGCTGCGCACCGAGGGCGAATCCTCGCTGCCGGGCCATATCCAGGGCCAGAGCGAGACGGAAGAAGGCTCCGGCTCGGTCGCCTACGTGCCGCCGGATCCGAAGGACGACGTCCAGCTCAACTACGCACTCGACCTGATGCGCGGTGTCAAAACCGATGCGTCCTTCCCGCCGGACCCAAGCAAAGCCGTGCTCGAAAGCGCCAAGAAGAAGTAAATCGATCAACGACATCTAGATGTCGTGGATGCCGGTCCCATGGGGGCCGGCATTTTTTGTTGCGGGACCAGAAGCTCTCTCATTCGTGCAAAGGCGATGGTTCATTCAGAGCCCGGCGCGCTCTTGAACCATCTCTCTGGCCGAGGCATGGTCCGGGCATGGGCCGCGTGATTCGCTTGGCCGACTGGTTGTGTCTTATGCGCTGAAAGGCATAATTATGTGCGCCGATCTTCACGCCGCTCTGGGCCAGAACCGAAAGAAACCGCGCAAACGTCGGAGCCCGTCGCAAAAGACCCTTCTCACGGCAACAGCCACATGCGCCATCATCGCCCTGTCCTTTTATACGGCGCTGACGCCGTTACCCCTGCGCAGCCCGTCAGCGATTGCGACCGCTCAACCCGTTACCGCCGCCCTCCCCGCGAGTGATACCCCGCCCAAGGCCCCAGGCCAGTCACGCGGCATGGAAGCCAGCGCACCGACCTCAGGCGCGACTGTAGAGCCCTCCACCCTGCCGGATGGCTCGGTCGTTACCAAATATTCCCCGGGAAGCCGCGAGGGCTCCGGACCTGCGCTTGTTTCAGCGCCGCATGTCGGCCAGGATCCGCGCATGGCCGCCCAGCCCAATCCAGAGCTGCTCGAGGACACGCCCGAAGGACGAATTCCTAAGCTCGGACGTGATGGCTTACGGCCAATCGAGCAATATGCCCGACCCTGGTCGGGCGCCCATGGCACACGGATCGCCATCGTCGTCAGCGGACTTGGCCTCAGTCAGACTGGCACACAAAAGGCGATCAAGCGCCTGCCGGAAGAAGTCACATTAGGCTTTGCCGCCAGCGGCAATAGCCTGTCGCGCTGGATGCAAGAGGCACGACGCAGCGGTCACGAAATTCTGCTGCAGGTGCCGATGGAGCCGGTTGGTTATCCGGCAAACGATCCCGGGCGTGGCACATTGCAAGTGGGGAAGCCGTCGACCGAGACGTTGCGCGACCTGCACCGTGCCATGGCCAGCACCACCAATTATACCGGCCTGATGAATTACATGGGCGGCCGCTTCCTGACCAATGCGGATGCATTGGAACCTGCTATGCGCGATATCGCCGCGCGCGGCCTGCTGTTTCTCGACGACGGCTCATCGGCCCAATCGTTGGCGCCGACCTATGCCAAGGCCATGAACATGCCCTTCTCCGTCGCCGACCTGCAGCTCGACGATCAGGTGCAGGAAAAAGCGATCCTGAAACGGCTGGACGAATTGGAGCGGATCGCCCGGCGCAATGGCCAGGCAATAGGCGTGGCCTCTGCCTTCGATGAAAGCGTCGAGACTATTGCCAAATGGGCGGAAGGCGCCAAGGCACGCGGCATCGAAATCGTCGGCATTTCTGCCCTTGCCATGGAAGCACAGCAGTGATTTCTACGGGTGCTGCCCAAAGTGCCCCCAAAACGAGGATGCCATGACCCAGACGACCGTCAAAGCCGAGGACCTGCCGTACCGCCCCTGCGTCGGCATCATGGTGCTGAATGCGCAAGGCCTGGTCTGGGCCGGACGGCGCATCCCGCTCGTCAATTCTGAATATGACGGCTCGCCGCAGCTTTGGCAGATGCCGCAGGGCGGCATTGATCCCGGCGAGGACCCACTGGCCGCCGCCTACCGAGAACTCTACGAAGAAACCGGCATGAAGAGCGTGACGCTTTTGGCCGAGGCGCCGGACTGGATCAATTACGATTTGCCGCCGGAACTGATCGGCATTGGCCTGCGCGGCAAGTTCCGTGGTCAAACCCAGCGCTGGTTCGCCTTCCGCTTCGAAGGCGACGAGAGCGAGATCCAGATCAACCCACCGCCGACCAGCCAGCATGCGGAATTCGACGAATGGGATTGGAAGCCGATGGCCGACCTTCCCGACTTGATCGTGCCGTTCAAGCGCGGTGTTTATGAAAAGGTCGTCGACGCCTTTCAGCACCTGGCGGACTAAAGTTTGTCAGGGAAAAGTGGGACCCAGTTTTCACGAAAAGACAAACGAAAACAAAAGAATCGAGAGTCTGTCTGGTTCAATCTGAACCTGACAGTCTCTGATCAGTAGGCGGCCCGCAACATGGGCAGTTCGGCAAAGCCGGTGCTTCTGTTATCGGCAACCGGCATGCGTACTGCTGGCACGAGTGTCTCAACCTCATCGCAATAGCGCTCGGCATTGACGATTGCCTTGTCGAGATTGCTGACCCGTTCCGGATCGAGATGATGCAGGCTGACGCGATGTTCAAACATGTCGCGATAGGCCGCACGCTCGATGATCGGCGTTGCCAGCACCCGCACCGAACGCTCGGCCAGCAGGATCTTCACCGCACGCAGGGCACGGGTGGTCACCAGCGAGTTGACGCGCGACAACACGACAGAGTGGGGAATGCGAATATTGCCCTTGGCGTCGAGATATTGCAGCAGTTCGATAACCTGGGCCCCGCCCTGGGCATCCATGGCGCTGCCCTGGATCGGGATCATCACGTGATCGGACAAGCCAAGCGCGGTTGCCAGCAGCGGTGATTGCGCGCCGGGCAGGTCGACGATGATATAATCGGAATTGCCGCGATAGGCCTCGATGGTGCGCGCCAAGGCGCTGACGGAAATATAGGTGGCAACCTTCAAATTAGCTGCCGGACCATCTGCCTGAGCCTGCGCGCCTTCGAACCAACGTGAAATCCAGCGCTGCGGATCGGTATCGATCACCGAGACGCGGTAGCCGCGACGCACCAGCTCGGTGGCAAGCAACAGCACCGCAGTGGTCTTGCCGGCGCCGCCTTTGGTATTGGCGAAGGTGATGATGGGCATGGACTACCTCGGTCAGCCGTCACGGAGCCTCGCATCGCTCCTCAAGACCCAAATATATCGGGCAACCCATAGGCATCGGGCAGACTCATTCTGGCGCAACATGGTTAACTCAAGGTTATTTTAGCGCAACAAACACAAGGCTCAGCTGCGCTGGTGCGCCTGCTGCATAATTCCCCCTAAATCGGGCTCGATTTGAGGGAATATGCAGCAGATTTGGGGTGCTAGAGCACATTGTGCGTGGCAGTCTGGGAAACGCATTAAAGTAAAACGTTCGGGCACTACCGTCGCCGGTCCTCCGCCAGAATTTCCGGAGCGATCTGGTGCAGCGGTACGACCCGGTCAACCCCGCCATGGGCGATCGCTTCCTTGGGCATGCCGAAGACGATGGAGGTCGCCTCGTCCTGGGCGATGTTGAAGGCGCCGGCCTGGTGCATTTCGTTCATGCCGCGCGCGCCATCGTCGCCCATGCCAGTCATAATCACGCCCATGGCATTGGCGCCAGCCGCGCGCGCTGCCGAGCGAAACAGCACGTCGACGGACGGGCGATGGCGCGACACCAGCGGGCCTGCTTTGACCGACACATAGTAACGAGCGCCTTGGCGCTCCAGCATCATGTGGCGGTCGCCGGGTGCGATCAGCACATGACCGCGCAGCACGGGATCTCCGTCTTCCGCTTCCTTGATTTCCATCTCGCACAGACCGTTAAGCCGCTTCGCAAAGGCTGCGGTGAATTTTTCCGGCATATGCTGGACAATGACAATACCGGGAGAGTTTGCCGGCATATGCTCGAGAAACTCCCTGAGTGCCTCGGTGCCGCCGGTCGAGGCTCCCACGCAGACCACCATTTCCGTGGTTTTGGCCATGGCGCGGCCACTCGGCGGCGGCAGCATGGCGTCGGCGGTCAGCTTCTTCGCCGGCTCAAGGGACGAGGCGGACCGGTCGGCTGTGATCTTGCGGGACCCAAGCCGGGCCTGCGCAGCGCTTTTCACCACCTGGCAGATCCGCTCGGCCTGTTCGGCCAGGTGATCGGCGGCAGCAATCTTCGGCTTCAGGATAATATCGACCGCGCCGGCTTCCATGGCCTGCATCAGGGTCTCGCTGCCGGCTTCCGTGAGCGACGAACACATCACGACAGGAATGGGCCGCTGCGACATCAGCTTGCGCAGGAAGGTGATACCGTCCATGCGCGGCATTTCGACGTCCAGCGTGATGACATCCGGGATCTCCTCGGCAATACGCCGGGCGGCGGCGAAGGGATCGGCGGCCGAGCCGATTACCTCGATTGCCGGGTCCGATTGCAGGACATTGGTCAGGATCTGTCGGACACTTGCGGAATCATCGACGATGAGCACGCGAATTTTCTTCGGCATCGAATGCTACACCTTCCTGAAAACAGTATTGGCCAATTGCTTGAGCGGCAGATCCAATCCGGTAATCGACTCGGAATGACCAATGAAGAGATAGCCGCCCTTCTTCAGACAGGCGCATAGCCGTTTCAAGACACTGAACTGGGTCTGCTTATCGAAATAAATCATAACGTTACGGCAAAAAATAATGTCCATGGGCTCGCCCACCTGATAGCTATCGTCCATCAGGTTGAGACGGCCAAAGCCGACATGGGCGCGCAGCTTGGGCGAGATGCGCATCTCGCTGCGTTGCTTGTCGCGCGCCTGCATCACGTAGCGTGCCACGAAGGCTCGCGGCACAGGATCGAGCATATCCGCAGGATAAACGCCGCGGCGCGCCTTTTGCAGCACCTCTGTCGAAAGATCGGTCGCCAGGATCTGATAGTCGAGGCCGCTGCGGTTCTCCATATAGTCAGCGAGAACCATGGCCAGCGTATATGGCTCAGCGCCAACAGAGCAGGCGGAACTCCAGATACGAATCCGCTTTACCCCGGAGGCCTCAAGCTCGGGCAGAGCCTTTTGAGTGAGATAATCGAAATGGTTAGGCTCACGAAAAAAGTCGGTCTTGTTGGTCGTGACGGCATCGATGAGATGGACCGCCTCCGTCTCCATACCGCCGTCCTCGAAGATATAGTGACAATAGCTGTCGAAATCCGCATAGCCGGTGGCGCGAAGGCGTCGGCGCAGACGCCCTTCCAGCATGGTCATCTTCGTTTCCGGCATCTTGATGCCGCTATACTCAAAAATGAAGTTCGACAGCCGCCGGAAATTCTTCGGGCTGATCCTGTTATCGGCGAACGCTGCTTCTGCCATGGCATTCACGCTGGCTGCCTCCCAATGGTTTCAGTTTTTGAAAGTCTTTTAGCTACGACGCCGGCTGCTTTCCGCCGTGCCTGTCCGGCATGGGCGGTCCGCTCGCCGCGTCCCAGGAGAGAGACGCCGCGCTAACGGAATTGCCCATCCAGCCGCAACATGCGGACCTTGATCAGGCGACGGCAGAGGTCGGGATGACCAGTGCCGTCTCGTCACCCGAAAACAGCCGTGCCAAATCGATGATGACCACGAAGCCGATCTCGCGGCGCACGACGCCATGGATATAGTCAGAGCGCCAGCGGATACCGATGTCGGGTGCCTGCTCGATATCAGCATGGCGGAACGGGATGACTTCAAACACCTTGTCCGCGACCACGCCGACCGCAAGACTGCGGTCGTTCAACGGCACATCCATAACCAGGATACGCGTATGCGGTGTCTTGACCGTGCGCGTCATGCCAAGGCGCAGGCGAAGATCGATCACCGGCACGCCCTGGCCACGAACATCACGCAGACCCAGCAAGTAATCCGGTCCATGCGGGATCTTGAAAGGCTCTTCGTGGTCGAGAATTTCCCGGACCACAGCGACGGGCACGGCAAAGACTTCTTCACCCAGGCTGAACGTCACGAATTGCGATTCTGTCGGAAGTCCTGTCATGTTACGCGCTTTCCTGGAAGAGACGATCCTCATCATCGGGACCACCCATGGACAGGTCGAGGGCAAAGCCCTTGGCCCTTGCCTGCTGGGCGGAAACCGTTTGAGACGAAGCGGGTTGGCGGGGTTTGGCGGATGGCGCGGCCTTAGCCTTGGCCGCAGCGTTTCGGCCGGCCGGCGGCGTCAATCGGCGGCCATTGCCGTTTTCGACCTTGAAGAAGGCGATGGAGGCCTGCAGTTCCTCGGCTTGGGCGGCCAGCTCTTCCGATGTCGCCGACATCTGCTCCGATGCACCGGCATTCTGCTGCGTCACCTTGTCGAGCTGCTGGATGGCTTCGTTGATCTGACTTGCGCCGATATCCTGCTCGCGGCAGGCGGCCGAGATTTCCGAAATAAGCTCCGCCGTCTTTCTAATGTCAGGCACCAGCTTATTGAGCATTTCACCCGCTTGTGTGGCAACCTGCACCGTCTCGCCGGACAGGGTGCTGATTTCAGCCGCGGCCGCCTGGCTGCGTTCGGCAAGCTTGCGCACTTCAGAAGCAACAACTGCAAAGCCTTTGCCATGCTCACCGGCACGGGCCGCTTCAACAGCCGCGTTCAAGGCAAGAAGGTCAGTCTGACGGGCGATTTCCTGAACGATCGAGATCTTCTCGGCGATGGTGCGCATGGCGCCAACGGCACGGTTGACCGCTTCGCCAGATGCTTCCGCATCCTTGGACGACTGGCGAGCAATCTTCTCGGTCTGAGCGGCATTATCAGCATTCTGCTTGATGTTAGCAGCCATCTCTTCCATCGAGGCAGACGCCTCTTCGGCAGACGATGCCTGTTCCGTTGCACCCTGGCTGACCTGTTCTGAGGCGGACGACAGCTGCTGGCTACCGGAGGACACATTTTGACCAGCTGCTATCGCGTCACCCACGACCCCACGCAGACGCTCGACCATCATCTGGAGAGACTGACCAAGAGTATCCTTGTCCGACAAGGGTGCTGGAGTTACGGTCAAATCACCGTTGGCGATCTGGTCGGCAATCTGCGCGGTGTTACGCAGATTGGATGTCATGCGCTGCATGCTATTGATCAGATCCTTGATCTCATCATTGGACGGATGATTGATCTCATAGTTGAGATCGCCGATAGCGACAGCATCAGAAAGTTCAATCCCGCGTTTCAGACCGCGAACGATCGACATCGAAATCCAGATGGCGATTGCGATAGCAACGACTGCGCAGAAACCAATGCCTGAAATGACAAGCAATTTGGCTGAATCGTAGATTGCGACACCTTCCGCAGCAGCTTTATTACCACCTGCGCTGTTGTATTCAACAAGCTTCAACAGGGCATTGGATGCATCGTCGTAAACCTTCTTGCCTTCGCCATTGTAGATGGCCATGGCTTTGTCTGTTTCATTGTGCGAGGAAAAATCCACGGCCTTTTCGTGGAATTTCATATATTCCTTCCAGAGTTGCTGGAAGTTTTCAAACAGCGCGCGCTCCTCGGGAGAGCCAATCAGCGTTTCGTATTTCGACTGAAGCTTGGCAATGGAATCGGCTAATTGGTTCTGTTCGCCGAGCCAGCGTTTCATGCCAGCATCATCTTGTGAGATGACGTGCTGCAATTCGGCAATCCGAAAGTCCGACGTCATCGTATTCAAACGATTAGAGGTATCGACACTCGGCATCCAGTTCGTTGCAATCTCGTTCGCCTTGCCATTGACGTTGCCGATCTGGGAAAGACTGAAAATCCCGAGTACGGCGATCAGGACCACGAGAAAACCGAAAGATAGTGCTAGCTTAAGCTTGATGGTGAAACGCATCGCTGTGCCCTTTTAGAAAGATTTCCGCCCCAATTTTCCGCGTCAAGGCTGATTTCATTCAACCTTGAGCGACCGATTGATCGGTAGAGCGCAGCCCATCCATCGGCCTGCGTGAACGGTCCCGACGCCACAGTCGGGATCTTCAAAATGCACTAGGCAATCTGCCTGAAATCGTCATCCTCATCGTCGGGTCCGCCGACGGAGAGATCGAGAGCGAAGCCTTCAACACGCGCTTTCTGCGCTTTGACAGTTTGAGGCTTCGCCGGGGTGCGTACAGGACCAGGTTGCTCGGGTTTCCGACTTGCGGTTACTTTATGCCGCAATTCTTTTTTAGATGATAACATCGCATCCACCTTGAAGAAGGAGATCGATGCCTGCAGTTCCTCGGCCTGAGTCGCCAGTTCTTCCGACGTCGCCGACATCTCTTCGGATGCGCCGGCATTCTGCTGCGTCACCTTGTCGAGCTGCTGGATCGCTTCGTTGATCTGGCTGGCACCGATATCCTGCTCACGGCAGGCAGCCGAGATTTCGGAAATCAACTCAGCCGTCTTTCTGATGTCAGGCACCAGACGGCTCAGCATCTCACCGGCTTCGGTTGCCACCTGCACCGTCTGACCAGACAGCGTGCTGATTTCAGCGGCAGCCGCCTGGCTGCGTTCGGCAAGCTTGCGCACTTCAGAGGCAACAACTGCAAAGCCCTTGCCATGCTCACCGGCACGGGCGGCTTCAACAGCTGCATTCAGCGCGAGAAGGTCGGTCTGACGGGCGATTTCCTGAACGATCGAGATCTTCTCGGCGATGGTGCGCATGGCGCCAACGGCACGGTTGACGGCTTCGCCAGATGCTTCGGCATCCTTGGACGACTGGCGAGCAATCTTCTCAGTCTGGGCAGCATTATCGGCGTTCTGCTTGATATTGGCAGCCATCTCTTCCATCGAAGCCGAAGCCTCTTCGGCAGACGATGCCTGCTCGGTCGCACCCTGGCTGACCTGCTCTGAAGCAGACGACAGCTGCTGGCTGCCCGACGAGACGTTGTCCGAAGCCGACAGTGCGTCGGCCACAACACCACGCAAGCGCGCCACCATCGACTGCAGGGCAAGGCCCAAAGTATCCTTATCCGAAAGCGACTTTGGCGAGACCGTCAGATCGCCATTTGAAATCAGGTCGGCAACGCCAGCAGTATTGCGCAGATTGTAAGTCATGCGCTGCATAGCGATGCCAAGCGTATCGCGGTCGGACAGCGGCTTAACGTCGCCGGACAGATCGCCCGAGGCGATCAATTCCGCAACCCCAGCGGTGATGCGCAGGTTGGTGACCATGCTGCGCATCGATAAACCCAACACATCCTTGTCCGAGAGCGGTTTGACGTCGATTGCGAGATCGCCAGCCGCGATCCGGTCGGCAACCGCCGCAGTCTCGCGCAGGTTGCCAGTCATCACATTGATCGTATCGACAAGATCCTTGATCTCGTCATTGCTCTTGATCTCGATTTTCTGGTCGAGATCGCCGGTAGCAACGCCGTTGACCACAGCAGAAATCTTGCGCAGGCCACTGCCAATACCAATGGCGATCCATAGCGCGGCGATGATTGCGATCACCGTTGCACCTGCGGCCACGGCCATCAGTGCCAGCTTGGTGTTCTGATAGAGGACATCGCTATCATTGTCGGCCTTCGCCATGGCCTGCTTCTGGATATCGATCAGCTTGTTGATCGCTTCGCCGGTCTTGGCAGCCAGCGTGCGCAGTTCACCATTCGAAAGCGCGACGGCATCCTCGATCTTGCCGCTGGCCACAGTCCCAGGCAGTTTCGCAGAATTATCCTGGAATGCCTTGGTGGTGGTGATCACCTGTTCCCAATAAGGCTTGCCCTGCGGGCTAGCAATTTCGAGGCCACTTTCTGCAAGATCAAGCAGATCTTTGGTATTGGCATCAGCAGCCTTGAAATATTTGTCCGCCTCAGCTGCATCTTTTGCAAGGAGCGCGTTTTTCTGAGCGCGGATAGCTTCAGACATCTTTCCGGATGCCGAGAGACCATATTCAAGCCGCTTGACCGGACCGTCGATAATGTCGGAAGTGGATTGATTGATCGTCGAAAGGCTGGAAATTCCGTAGAGGGCCATGGCGATCAGCATGACGATCATAAGACCGAAGGATAAGGCCAATTTTAGTTTGATCGTGAACCGCATTGTCGTTCTCACATTCTCCTCCCCCAAGGGGAATTCCAGTTTCCACTCAGAGCTACATCAGAGCTCCGCAACTAATAGAAAGGCTATCGTCAAAGGGTTACCAGGCAATTTAACAACTTCGAATTTTATTAAATTCTAAGGTTACCCGGCGTTTTTTATTGCATCTGCACATGTTGCATGACGTCAGATTTTGTCGGTATCCGACCTGTCAGGTCGCAACATCTAGAGGGTAAGCGGTCGGTGAAGCGGCACTGCGCCTCACCGACCCAGAATTGCGTTATGCCGGCTGGCGGAACTCCAGATCCTCATCATCGGGACCACCCATGGACAGGTCGAGGGCAAATCCCTTGGCCCTTGCCTGCTGGGCGGAAACCGTTAGAGACGGAGCGGGTTGGCGGGGTTTGGCGGATGCTGTGACCTTGGATTTGGCCGGCGTGGCGCGGGCGGGAGCTTGCGGAGCCAATTTGCGGCCGCTGCCGTTTTCGATCTTGAAGAAAGCAATCGAGGCCTGCAGTTCCTCTGCCTGAGCCGCCAGTTCTTCCGACGTCGCCGACATCTCTTCGGATGCGCCGGCATTCTGCTGCGTCACCTTGTCGAGCTGCTGGATCGCTTCGTTGATCTGACTTGCGCCGATATCCTGCTCGCGGCAGGCAGCGGAGATTTCCGAGACCAATTCTGCGGTCTTGCGGATGTCAGGAACCAGACGGTTCAGCATCTCGCCGGCTTCGGTTGCCACCTGCACCGTCTGACCAGACAGCGTGCTGATTTCAGCGGCAGCCGCCTGGCTGCGTTCGGCAAGCTTGCGCACTTCAGAGGCAACAACTGCAAAGCCCTTACCATGCTCGCCGGCACGGGCCGCTTCGACAGCCGCGTTCAAGGCAAGAAGGTCGGTCTGACGGGCGATTTCCTGGACGATCGAGATCTTCTCGGCAATGGTGCGCATCGCGCCCACGGCACGGTTGACCGCTTCGCCTGACGCTTCCGCATCCTTGGACGACTGGCGAGCGATCTTCTCAGTCTGAGCGGCATTATCGGCGTTCTGCTTGATATTGGCAGCCATCTCTTCCATCGAGGCCGAAGCCTCTTCGGCAGACGATGCCTGTTCCGTCGCACCCTGGCTGACCTGCTCTGAAGCAGACGACAGCTGCTGGCTACCCGACGACACGTTGTCCGAAGCAGACAGTGCGTCAGACACAACGCCACGCAAGCGCTCCACCATCAGCTGCAGGGCCTGGCCAAGCGTATCGACATTCGAGCGGGGCTTTGGCGAAACCGTCAGGTCGCCATTGGCAATCTGGTCAGCAATAGAAGCGGTCTCGCGCAGATTAAGCGTCATCGTCCGCATGGCGATGCCAAGAGAGTCCTTGTCTGACAATGGCTTGATATCTTGCGACAGGTCGCCTTCGGCAATCCGGCTGGCGAGCGTTGCCGTTGCCCTCAGGTTTTCAGTCATCACATTGATCGTGGTGACCAGGTCTTTGATTTCATCATTGGTCTTCACCTCGACCTTCTTGTCGAGATCGCCAATCGCTACGGCATCAGCAACGGACGCAATTTTGGCAAGCCCACGGTTTATGCCGAGCGCTATAGCAAAGGCCACCGCGATCGAGATGAGGAGAAGTGCCACAATGCCCGACAGCAAGATCGTGCGAGACAAGGCATATTCTGCATTCGTGGCCTGATCTGTCTCTTCAAGCTGAGTTGAAATAGCAGCGTTGACGTCATCGACACGCGCCAGCATAGCATCAGCAGCCTTGGCCCCCTCCGCCATAGACATGACGCCAGCCTTCTGGTTGCTTTCAGGCGTATTTTCTGCAGCAAGACGCAGAACTTCTCCCTGGGTCTGACGCCAGCTGATCAGAGTTTTTTGAAACTCGGCCAGCGGAGCCAGCAGTTTTTTATCGGTCGTATCCCCCAGCTGGAGGAGGGCCTTGTCGATCTTTTCCTGCTGCTTTTTGACATTGTCGATTTGGCCAGCGATCTTGACCGGATCAGTGGCGATGATGGCATTTTTTTCATAGCGCAGGGCGGCCAGAACGGCATTCGAAAGAGCGCCGGCATCACGCAGATTTTCGGCAGGCCCTTTCACAATAACAGTTATCGCGTCGTTCAAGGATGAAAGCTTGTCGATCGACAGTGCAGCCATGGCACCGGACAACAAGATGATCAATCCGAACGCCAGCGCCAGTTTTAGTTTGATTGTAAACCGCATGAGTAATACTCCAGTCATTCGGAATGAGAGCGGGTATAGTTTGAATTATGTATCCAAGAGTTGTGGCGCAGGTCAGCCATTCGAAGACATGCCTCGTCGTGGCTTGAAGACATGCGCCGGCAAAAGACCTTTGAAGATCTGATCGAACTGACAGTTCAGTCTGAACAGCGCAGTATTTGTTCGCGCCGTTCAGGTTAGATCTTAGGCGATGTGACGAAACTCCATGTCTTCGTCATCAGGTCCGCCCATGGAGAGATCCAAAGCAAACCCCTTGGCGCGCGCCTGCTGCACAAGAACAGGCTGGCCGCCACGGCGAGGCGAGCTGGCCTGACCAGCAGCCTTTCGGGCAGGTTCCCGCTGAGGCCGTGACGCCGGTGCGGCGGCAGCCCGAGCTGCCGACTTGCGTTGAGCGCTGTCAACCTTGAAGAAAGCAATCGAAGCCTGCAGTTCCTCAGCCTGAGCCGCCAGTTCTTCCGACGTCGCCGACATCTCTTCGGATGCGCCGGCATTCTGCTGCGTCACCTTGTCGAGCTGCTGGATCGCTTCGTTGATCTGGCTTGCGCCGATATCCTGCTCGCGGCAGGCCGCCGAGATTTCCGAGACCAGTTCTGCGGTCTTGCGGATGTCGGGGACGAGGCGATTGAGCATGTCGCCGGCTTCGGTTGCCACCTGCACCGTCTGGCCAGACNTGCGCCGATATCCTGCTCGCGGCAGGCCGCCGAGATTTCCGAGACCAGTTCTGCGGTCTTGCGGATGTCGGGGACGAGGCGATTGAGCATGTCGCCGGCTTCGGTTGCCACCTGCACCGTCTGGCCAGACAGCGTGCTGATTTCGGCGGCCGCTGCCTGGCTGCGTTCGGCCAGTTTGCGCACTTCAGAAGCAACCACGGCAAAGCCTTTGCCATGCTCGCCGGCACGGGCCGCCTCAACAGCCGCATTCAGCGCGAGAAGGTCGGTCTGGCGGGCGATTTCCTGAACGATAGAGATCTTCTCGGCGATGGTGCGCATGGCGCCAACGGCACGGTTGACCGCTTCGCCAGAAGTTTCCGCATCCTTGGACGACTGGCGAGCAATCTTCTCGGTCTGGGCAGCATTATCGGCGTTCTGCTTGATATTGGCAGCCATCTCTTCCATCGAAGCGGAGGCCTCTTCAGCAGACGATGCCTGTTCCGTCGCACCCTGCGAAAGTTGTTCGGAACTGGAGGACAGTTCCTGGCTGCCGGACGAGACGTTATCGGAGGCGGTCAGCGCATCGGCAACGACACCGCGCAGACGCTCGATCATTGTGTTGACATACTCAAGCAGAGTGCCGATTTCGTCGCGCGAGCGGATTTCGGCGAATTCGGTGAGATCACCATCGGAAACCTTTCGCACGGCAATGACTGCGCGGTTGATGCCACCGGTGACACTCACGACAATCCAAATTGCAGCGATGACAGCCAGGATGGAAGCCACTGCCGAGAGCGAAACGAGCAGCAGACGGGTCTCTGAATATTCGTCGTCGGCGGCCTCGTCAGCGCTGTGCAAGCGCGTCTGCTCCATGGTCACGATCTGGGAAAGAAGTTCGTCGATATCGTTTACGGCCGCACGGTTTACACCAGTCGAGATCTTGAGGGCGCTGGTCGTGTCGCCAGCAAGCACAAAAGCCTTGACCTGATCATCGCTCCGACGGAAATCTTCTTCAAGGACGGCAAGCTTGTTCCAAAGCACCTTGCCTTGTTCCGTAGCCTTTGCGACGACCGCAGCAAATGCGGCGTCGAATTCGGTCCGGGCCGCGTTAGCCTTGGCGATTCCAGCCTTCATTTCTTCTTGGGATTGGGCAAGCTGTACATTTTTCTGCTGACGCACCTGCTGAAGCTGCTGCACCTGCAGTTCCTGCGCCAGCCGCAAGCGGTCAACTGGTCCTTGTAGGGCATTGCTCATCGCATCGTTCATCGTGCTCAGGCTCTGAACGCCAAGAACCGAGCTACAAATCAGCAAAGTCACGACGATGCCGAAGGCCAACCCCAGTTTAAGTTTGATCGTAAATCGCATAGCAGCCTCAGTTGTTGGTTAGGCCAACCGCGGGGGGCGTCATCCGGTCGGTCGTGCTTGAGAAAATTGCCTGGAGATTGGGGAGAATAATGAATTCTCCATCACGCTTGACGAGGCATTCGATATAATCAGAACGCCACCGCATTCCGACGCTTGGGGGCGGCTCACTGGCGGAGCGCGCCAGGGTTGTGACTTCGAACACCCTGTCGGTGCGAATGCCTGTCAAGGTAGCTTCGCCTTCGACATCGAGTTCGATGACGATGATCCGGCTATCGATCGTCGGCTCCGTGGCCTCCATACCGAATGCCAGCCTGATATCGGCAAGCGGAATGACCTTGCCGCGGAAATTGATCACGCTGGAGACGAAAGGTTTAGCCCCTGGCACCTTGGTTTCCGGCAGGAGATCGATGATCTCCTGTACGGTTATGGCCTCGATTGCAAAGGTCTCGCCGTTCAGGTTGAAGGTCAGAACGGCGACTTCGTCGCGGTTTGCCCAGAAGTGATTGAAATCGTCTTTACCGGGAATGATGCTCATCCTGCTGCACGCAATTGCGCCTCCTGCTGTTGTCCGGCATTGACCAGATGCGTTACGTCCAGGATCAGTGCCACACTGCCGTCACCCAGAATGGTTGCGCCCGAGAAGGTCGCGACATCGTGGTGGAGCTTGGACATGGATTTGATCACAGTTTGATGGTCGCCAATGATCTGGTCGACGACTAGGCCGACCCGCTCGTCGCCTGTCGAGATCACCACGACCTTCTGGAACGGATCGGGTTGCGTGCCGGTACGGAAAAGATCCCGAAGCCTTAAGAACGGCACCAGGCTGTCGCGCAGCGATATGAAGCTGCGACCGCGCGAGCGCAAATCGTCTTCGATGGACAGTTCCAGGCATTCCTCGACCGCCGACAGCGGAATGACGTAGCAACCGGTGCCAACCCGCACCAGCAGACCATCGATAATGGCGAGCGTCAGCGGAATGCGCAGCGAAATTTCTGACCCCTTGCCGTTTTCGCTGCGGATGTCGATCACGCCGCGCAGGGCTTCGACGGTCTTCTTGACCACGTCCATCCCGACGCCGCGACCAGACAGATTGGTGATGGTCTGTGCCGTCGAAAAACCGGGCTGGAAAATCAGCTGCAGCAATTCCTGATCCATCAACTGCTGGCCTGGCTGAATCAGGCCGGACGATTCCGCCTTGGCCCGTACCCGGTCACGGTTGATGCCGCGGCCATCATCCTTGATGGTGATGATGACTTCGCCGCCGGACTGATGGGCCGCGAGCACGACCTTGCCGGCCTTGCTCTTGCCGGCCGCCACCCGTTCTTCCGGTGGCTCCAGGCCATGGTCGATGGAGTTGCGCACCAGATGCACCAGCGGATCGGCCAGTCGTTCGATAACGGTTTTGTCGACTTCGGTGGTTTCGCCTTCGGTCTCCAGCTCGATCACCTTACCGGTCTCCCGGGCAAGGTCATGCACCAGGCGACGGAAGCGGGTGAACAGGCTGCCAACCGGCACCATGCGCAGCACCATCATCGTGTCGCGCAATTCGCCCGACAGCCGTTCCACATCCTCCGACACAGAGCGCAGCATGATGTCGGCGCTGGTGTTGGCAAGCTGCGACAGACGGGACTGGGCAATGACAAGTTCGCCGACCCGGTCCATCAACTCGTCGAGACGTTCGGCGGGAACCCGGACATTTTCGGCAGCCCGACCATGCTTGGCATCGTTGGAACCGGCAGCAGCGGGCACAACGGCGGGGGAAGCAGGCGCTTGAGGTTGAGCCGGCTTACTTTCCGTTTCAGCAACGACAACAGGAGCTGGGGCAAAAGTTGAAGTAGGAGTAGGAGTAGGAGCAGCAACAGCGGCGGCAGCGTCCTCGGTCAGTTCGAGATCCATGTCGTCCATCACGAAGATGAAGACGTCCTCGATGTCGGACTTTGGCTTATCGGTGACGAGTTCGACGCTCCAGCCCAGGTAAAGATCGGCCGGAACAATTTCTTCAAGGCTTGGAATACCTGCGAGATCGGTCTTGATCTTGCAGTCGCCGAGTTCGCGTAATTCGTCGAGCAGACCGAGAGGATTGGTACCATTGGCCATGGAGTTGGCCGGCAGGCGGAATTTCATGCGCCAGGTCCGGGTTACAGGGCCCGAAGGTAACTCAACTTTATCCGCTACGTTGGCAGGGGCTTTGGCAGTCTCGTGACCACCAGCGAGATCGCCGCCATGACCGCTGACCGCAGCCTGAAGCTTGGCCAGCAGACGTTCACCCGCGGCATCGTGATCGCCGTTCGGCGTTGCAACCAGCGCCTTCATATGATCCTGGGCATCCAGAACCGCAGCAACCAGCTCGGCGGTGGCGGGCACTTCACCTTTGCGGACGCGGTCGAAGGCGGTTTCGCAGTGGTGGGTGAAAGCAGCAAGCGCCTCGAAGCCGAACATGGCTCCGGATCCCTTCAAGGTATGAAGACCGCGGAAAACGGAATCGATCTGATCCTGATTGGACAGATCATGCAACAAATCGAGCAGGCCGCTTTCGATCTGCTCGAACAGCTCTGCCGCTTCAGTCCTGAAAACCTGAATGGGATCCAGATTGGTCATTTGCCAAGAACCTTTCGTGCGATCTTTACCAGTTGCTCGGAATCAAAGGGCTTGGTGATCCAGCCGGTTGCACCGGCGGCCTTGGCCCTGTTCTTCATGTCGGCATCGGATTCCGTCGTCAGGAAGATGATCGGAATGCCTGTATGGGCGGGCGACCGGCGCAAGGCTTCGATCATCGCCAGACCGTTCATATTCGGCATGTTCAAATCGGTCACGATCAGGTCGAACTGCGCTGCCTTGGCCTTGTTGAGACCATCGAGGCCATCGACAGCTTCCGTGACCTTATAGCCGGCATTGGTCAGGGCGATTTTGGTCGTCATCCGGATGCTGGCGGAATCGTCGACGGTGAGAATATGGGCACTCATGGCATTACCTTTCATGTAACCAGAAGGAGCGGGCAGACGGATCCATCTCGGTCAAAAAGCCGCCGCGCTCGAGTGTTGACAGCACGCCGCCAGCCGCGGCGGTACGAAGCTTGAGATCCTTGCCACTGGATTGCGCCGACAGACGTGCCGCCTCAATCAACTGGACGAAACTCAAATCGGCATCCGCATCGTCGGGAATATCGAGCACCAGGGATTTTGCCCCTGATAGACCAGCAAGGATCTCATCCCTGGTGGCCTGCACCGTCCGGATGGTCAGCGCCGACGGCAGCGCTATAGTCTCATGCGAAAATGGTTGCGTTGTCATATTTATTCTCGTCCAGCTAGCGCAGATATGGGTTGACGTTTGGAGAGTTTCGGGCGGATGACACTTGAATCGGGCATGGCGGGGTCAAGCGCGGGTACCTGGTCGAGACATAGTCGCGCATTGGTGTCGCCACCGGTCATGATCGATACGATCTGCGGCCATTGCCGTTCGAAGGCCTCGACACAGAGCGGGTCGAAGTGCCGCCCTTTTTCCTGTCGTATGTGCTCAAGTGCCTGTGCAAGCGTCCAAGCCGGCTTATAAGCGCGCGGCGAGCACAAGGCATCGAACACATCAGCCAGCGCCACGATGCGCGCCTCCAGAGGGATCTGCTCGCCCACAAGTCCTTTCGGATAGCCGCTGCCGTCCCATTTCTCGTGGTGTCCGCCAGCAATCCGCTCGGCCACCTGCAAAAGGTCAGAAGTGCCATTCTCCAGAATTTTCACGCCGATATCGACGTGATGGCGCATGACTTCACGCTCGCTCTCCGTCAGGCGTCCCGGCTTCGACAGGACACCATCGGGTATCCCGATCTTGCCGACATCGTGCAACGGCGCTGCAAGATAGATTTTCCGTTGCCGCTCTTCATCAAGCCCGAGGTCGCAGGCCAGCAGTCTTGCGATCTTCGCAACCCTGGACACATGATCACCCGTCGCCCCGTCGCGATATTCGATGGCGCGGGCAAGACGCCAGATCAGTTCCTCTTCGCTGGCAGCGAGTTCGGCCGACTTGGCGGTAACGGCAGCGGCAAGGCCATCGGCCTTATGAGCCAGTTCCACCTGCGCCCGCCTCAGGCTCAAGAGATTGCGTACTCTCGCCCTCAGTTCAACCGGGTCCGCGCTCTTGCGCAAAAAGTCCGTGGCGCCGGCGTTCAACGCATTGAGGCAGACAGCCGCTTCGGTTTCCGACGTGACCATTACGATCGGCACCATTTCGTAATTCGACATCGCACGCAGAGCGGTGATTACGTCGATGCCGGTCAGCTTTGGCATGTTGTAATCGACCAGAACCAGATCGAACTGGCGCGCGGCACAGGCACGAATAGCCTTCTCGGGATCCGTAAAGGTTTCCACCTCCAGACCCGGCAATTCGCGAAGTTCCAGACGCAATGCCAGCAGTATTGATCGGCTGTCGTCTATGAGAACGGCGTGCAAGATCGACTCCACTCTACCATCAATCAGGGCTTGAAGCAGGCGGGAGCGCACGCGCATGGTGTCATGCCGTGTGAAGAGCCATTTCAAGCGCTATTTATTCATGTTGCGAATTTTTGGAATCGTTCCGCATCATGCGGGGATGGAAGTCCGGGAGGTTGTGGCATAGCCATCAAAAGCTCCGGGTTTCTGGTGTGAATTCTTACGACAGTAAGTTAAGATAGAGCTAACGTTTTTAGTGCAGCACTACTTTTAATTGCTAATTCTAATATGCCATAGGTTTAAGGGGTTATTTAAGTATATGTTATGATTAGGAAAATTAGGCTGGACTTGAAAAATAACAAATATATGTCCTTAAAAAAATGAAAAGGAGCATCCTAATATCGCGTCGAATCAGTGCATGTGCTTATGAGGGAATTACTGAGGCACCTTCAATCGAAACGGGAATGACACTCTATCCAGCGAATCACCCCTTTGGCTGCTGCACGGCCCGTCGCCAGGCAAGCGGTCAACAAATAACCGCCGGTGGGCGCTTCCCAATCAAGCATCTCGCCAGCCACGAACAGTCCAGGGCGCTCTATCAGCATGTAGGACCCATCGACGACGCGCCAGGCAATACCGCCGGCCGATGAAATTGCCTCGGCAATCGGCCGAGGTCGCAGCAATGGCACAGCGAGTGCCTTGATAGACGCCGCAAGAGCATCAGCATCGCGGCTGGCGATGTCAGGAACCAGTTCCCGCAATAGAGCGAGTTTCACACCATCGAGCCCGGCACCCTTGCGCATCCGGGTTGAGAAGCTGGCCTTTGCCGGTTGGCGGGCAAGGGCGGCGGCAAGCTTGTCCTGTGTCTTGCCGGGTGCAAGATCAAGCAGCAGGTTTGCCCAGCCCCGTTGCTCCAAATCATCACGCAGTGCGGCGGCATGGGCATAGATCAAGCTGCCTTCGATACCATGCCGGGAAATGACGAATTCACCCTGCGTGCGCCTGGCCGCCGACAAAGCGATGACGGATTTTATCGGTGAACCGGCAAACCGGTCCTGGAACATTTGGCTCCAGGCCACATCGAACCCGCAATTGGCCGGACGAAAATCGGCAACGGCAATACCCGCTTGCCGCAGCCACGGCACCCACGCGGCATCGGACCCGAGCCTCGGCCAGCTTGCACCGCCAAGCGCCAGCAACGCGGCATCTGGAGAGACGGTGATGTCGCCCTGTGGCGTGGCAAAACGGTAACCGTCTTCGGCAAAGCCCGTCCAGCGATGACGGGTAAGCACCGTGACGCCTCTGTCTTGCAAGCTCTTGATCCAGGCGCGCAACAGCGGTGATGCCTTCATTACGGTCGGAAATACCCGGCCGGAGGAGCCGACAAAAGTTTCCGTACCGAGATCGGCCGCCCAAGCCCGAACGTCCTGCGGCCCGAAATCGTCCAGTGCAGGCTGCAGGCGTTGTCCGGCTTCTCCAAACCGGCCGGAAAATGCCTGGTAATCTTCCGAATGAGTGATGTTCAGCCCGGATTTACCGGCAAGCAAGAATTTCCTGGCCAGCGTCGGCATGGCTTCATAAACCGTCACCGCATAGCCGGCGTGTGACAGCACGTCCGCCGCCATCAAACCCGCCGGCCCACCGCCAATGATTGCCACGGTTTTTCCCGCCACCAGGATCCCTCTGCCGCCCGCCCGCTTTCACTGCCAGCCTTGTGGGCAAACCTAGCAGGAAAAGCAAGATATTACGGCTTTGACCGATGGAGTCAGAGCATTCAGGCATTTCATGGAAACGTCTGAATGCTCTGATTTTTGTTCTAAAGCATTTCCGACGCAAAACCGCTTCGCGCTTTCGCTGGCACTGCTTTAGCCGATCGCCATCAGGCTGGCATTGCCGCCGGCCGCCGCAGTATTGGTCGAGATCGACACTTCCTCGACCAACCAATCCAGGCAATAGGCATCGTCATCGGCCATCTTCTGGCTCGATGCCGCCTGAACGAGAACCAGCGGGCCGGGTAGCGCTGCGATGGCCTTCATATCGGCGACGATGCTCTCCCCTTCCCCCTCCAGCAGCGCGCCGGCGAAGGGACCGGCAGCAGAGAAATTGGAACGGGGCACAAACCGGATACGAGTCCGCAGGCTCTCAGGAAGGTCTGAAAGCGTCGCAGCAAGCCCTTCGCTCTCCGCGATAACGACGCTATTGCCTGTCGCAAGCGCGCTTGCCACCTGGCGATAGAGACCGGCGGTGCTGCGCGGCATCAGGAGGATAGAGCCACGGCCATGCAGGGCATAGAGATTGCGCTCGCCGACCGGGCCCGCGAGTTCCTGAACGAGTCCCACGGCCGACAGGCTGCCAAGATGGCGCGCCGCTTCTGCGGCACCGTCTTCGCCGCGCGCCTCTAGCAGGCGAATGAAATCCAGCAGTCCGTTGTCGACATGAACCGAACTATGGCGGGGAGGCACCGGCGGCGTCTGTACCAGACGGCCCAGATAAAGCGGCCCGCCCGCCTTCGGTCCGGTGCCGGAAAGGCCCCGTCCGCCAAACGGCTGCACGCCGACGACAGCCCCGATGACGTTGCGGTTGATGTAGAGGTTACCAGCCTTAATCCGAGCAGTAACATGAGCGATGGTCTCATCCAGCCGGGTGTGCAGACCAAAGGTCAGGCCGTAGCCGGAGGCATTGATCTGGTCGATCAACCGGTCGAGATCGCGGCGACGATACCGCAACACATGCAAGACCGGACCGAAGACCTCCCGGCCGAGATCCGACAGCGCATTGATCTCAATGATCGTTGGCGCGACATAGGTGCCGAGACTGATATCGTCGCCCCCGCCGATCTGCTCGACGGCAAGACCACGCGCCCGCATCGCCTCGATATGGGCCTCGATCACGCCTTTGGCCTCGTCCGTGATCACAGGGCCGATATCGGCCGACAGGCGGTCGGTGCGACCAAGCGTCAACTCATGCAGAGCGCCCTTCAGCATGGCAAGCGTACGGTCTGCCACCTCTTCTTGAAGGCACAGTACCCGAAGCGCAGAACAGCGCTGACCGGCACTGTCGAAGGCGGAAGCGATGACATCAGCCACCACCTGTTCGGCCAGCGCCGAGGAATCGACAATCATCGCGTTTTGGCCGCCGGTCTCGGCAATCAGCGGGATCGGCTTGCCACTCGGTCCAAGCCGGCTTGCCAGTTGCGCCTGAATCAGTTTGGCGACTTCAGTGGAGCCGGTGAACATCACGCCGGCGACCTCGGGTGCGGCAACCAGCGCAGCACCGACCCGCCCATCGCCCGGCAGAAGCTGCAGCGCCGTTGTCGGTACCCCGGCTTCAAACAGAAGGCGAACGGCTTCGGCGGCGATTAGCGGCGTTTCCTCGGCGGGCTTGGCCAGAACCGGATTGCCGGTCACCAGAGCCGCCGCCACCTGGCCGGCAAAAATCGCCAGCGGAAAATTCCAGGGGCTGATGCAGACGACCGGCCCAAGCGGCGCATGTACCGGCCCAAGTGTCCGTCGCGCCTGTTCGCCATAGTAGCGCAGGAAGTCGATGGCTTCGCGCACTTCGGCAATCGCATTGGCGGCCGATTTTCCCGCCTCCCGCATGATCAGACCGAGCAGCACCGGTAACCGGGCTTGCATCAGATCGGCGGCCTGCTCGAGAATGCGGGCGCGCTCGGACGGGGGTGTCGCCGCCCAGGCCTCGGCATGATCGGCGGCATCGGCAACCGCCTGGCGTGCCTCCGCCTCGCTTGCCTCCCTGACATGGCCGACGACATCCCGATGATCACCAGGATTGAGAACCGGACGAGAAGGCCACTCGCCTGCCGCAGCGATCAGGCAGGGCGATGCCATCCAAGGCGTCTGGCTCGTCTGGCGCAAAGTGTCGCCGAGCGTCTGCAGGACCGCTTCGTTGGAGAGATCAAGACCGGCGGAATTGTTGCGCGCACCGAACAAGTCGGTCGGTAGAGCAATACGGTCGTGCTTTGCACCTGGCACCGTCATCGCCCTGACAGCTTCGACCGGATCGGCAATCAAGGATTCCACGGAAACCGAGGGATCGGCGATCCGGTTGACGAAGGAAGAATTGGCGCCGTTTTCGAGCAGCCGACGCACGAGATACGCAAGCAGCGTCTCATGCGTGCCGACAGGAGCGTAGATCCGGCACGGTCGGTCGAGCTTCGCCTTACCCACCACTTCGTCATAGAGCGGCTCGCCCATGCCGTGCAGGCATTGGAATTCATAGGAGCCGGTCGAAAAATCAGGCCCAGCCAGATGATAGATCGCTGCCAGCGTCTGGGCATTGTGGGTGGCAAATTGCGGGAAAATTACATCGCGGGCATCCAGCAGCTTCCGGGCGCAGGCGATGTAGGACACATCGGTGTGGACCTTGCGTGTGTAGACGGGGAAATCCTCCAGTCCGTCCACCTGGGCGCGCTTGATCTCCGCATCCCAATAGGCACCCTTGACCAGCCGCACCATGATGCGGCGCTGAGCGCGGCGGGCGAGATCGATGATGAAATCCAGCACGAAGGGGCAGCGCTTGCCATAGGCCTGCACCACGAAGCCCATGCCGTCCCAGCCAGCGAGATCGGGATCAAGGCAGAGATCTTCAAGCAGATCCAGCGACAACTCCAGCCGGTCGGCTTCCTCGGCATCGATATTGAGGCCGATATCATAGCCTTTGGCAAGCTGCGCCAGAGCCTTTACCCGCGGCAGCAGTTCCGCCATGACCCGCTCGGCCTTAGCGCGACTATAGCGCGGATGCAGCGCCGACAGCTTGATGGAGATGCCCGGACCATCGTAAATGCCGCGCCCGGCAGACGCCTTGCCGATGGCATGGATAGCCTGCTCATAGTCGGCAAAATAGCGCTTGGCATCAGCACCGGTGGTCGCGGCCTCGCCCAGCATGTCATAGGAATAGCGAAAGCCTTTGGCTTCCAGCGGAACCGACCGTTTCAGCGCCTCCCCGATGGTCTCGCCGGTCACGAATTGCTCGCCCATCATCCGCATGGCCATGTCGACGCCACGGCGGATGACCGGCTCGCCGCACCGAGCGATCAGCCGAGTCAGCGCTGCCGACAGGCTGCGGTCGTTGACCGTCGCGGTCAGCTTGCCGGTCACGACAAGACCCCAGGTAGCGGCATTGACGAACAGCGACCGGTCGGTGCCGAGATGTGCCTTCCAGTCACCTTCAGCGATCTTGTCGCGGATCAAGGCGTCGCGCGTGGCATCGTCGGGAATGCGCAGCAATGCCTCGGCGAGGCACATCAGCGCCACGCCCTCCTGACTGGACAGCGAATATTCATGCACCAGACCTTCGACGCCGCTGCCTCGGTGCTTTGCGCGCAGCGCTTCCACCAGCTTGCGGGCCGTGGTCGCCACTGAATAGGCCATCTCTGACGGCAGGGTTGCCGCGTTCAAGAGCGGCGCTAGGCATTCCGGTTCGGGACGCCGATAAGCAGCGGTGATAGCCTGCCGGAGCGGGCTTTGCTGCCGGACTACTGGAGCGAAATTTGAAAAAATCGGCTCTTGCGAAGAGGAAACGGCCTGCGCTGCGACGGAAACGCTCTGGTTCATCACACATATCCTGGCTGGAAGGATCACATGCCATCATCATACCACGTCTGCAATTCAGTAAGAGAACTTGAATTTGCGCCACTTCTAGGTAATTTCTCCAAAAAATAACAAGACTTTGGGAAAATTAATGGTGAAAGCGGACATCAGCAGTGAACTCGACACATTCGATTTGAAGATCGTCGAAGCCCTGTCACAGGACGGGCGCATGTCGATAACGGAATTGTCGCAGCACGTGGGCCTGTCGAAAACCCCATGCCAGGTGAGACTGAAACGGTTGATGGACGAGGGCTATATCCTCGGCTTTCGCGCCGTACTCGACGCGCGCAAATTCGGTCTCGACCATATTGCCTTTGCCGAGGTCAAATTGTCCGATACGCGCGAAACTGCTCTCAGCGAGTTCAACACCGCCGTGCGCAAGATCCGCGAGGTGGAGGAATGCCACATGATCGCCGGCGCCTTCGACTATCTGCTGAAGGTGCGCACCAGCGATATCAGACGCTACCGTCAGGTTCTTGGCGAGAAGATTTCCAGCCTGCCGCATGTGGCGAGCACATCGACATTCGTGGTCATGCAGGCGGTCAAGGAATATGGGCGATAGTCTCCCATTACGCCTGTCAGCGGCGATCAGTGAACCGTGTCGGGACGCTGATGTTCGTCGTCGAGAATGCGATAGACTTCGTAGAGCGCGTTGACGAGCACATCGGTCAGCGTATCGATTTCCTGGCTCAGAACCAGGGCTGCCAAGTTGGAATTTTCGATGCTCGCATCCGGTTCGAAGTCGTCAGACATAGGCCTTATCCTGTATTCCGGGATCATCCCGGTGACCGCGAGCCGTCCCATTGCGCCGCAAAGGCGCGAAAAGGCTCCGTCGTGTTATGTCGACGCATCTTCGCAGCGAATCACCGATCGGCCCGAAGAGCGCTTGTGCCGGGTAACATCGTCATCATGACGAGGACTTGCCGTAACACTATTGAAAAGCCTAGAGGCACTCGCTTGCGCGGAACTGGATCGTCTCCTCGTCTTTGGTAAGGGCGTGGCAGCAAGGCCCAACCCGCCATGGAAAAACAAATCAGGGCGTAAAAACCGATGTTTACCCTTACCGGCCTACACAGCTACGAGCAGGAGATCAAGAAGAGCCGGTTTCGCGCACAGGCTTTTGCCGTGACGGATGAGGGCGAGATCCGGTCCCTTCTCGATGCCCACGCAGATGCGGGCGCCAATCACAATTGCTGGGCCTGGCGGCTTGGTCAGGCCTATCGCTTTCATGATGACGGAGAACCGTCGGGCACTGCTGGCAAGCCGATATTGCAGGCGATAGACGGGCAGGCGCTGGATGGGGTTCTGGTCATCGTCACCCGGTGGTTCGGCGGCATCCTGCTGGGCAGCGGCGGGCTGATGCGCGCCTATGGCGGCACGGCGGCACAGTGCCTGCGAGACGCACCGAAGTCAGAGATTATCCTGCGAACCGAGCGGAGCATGCATGTCGGGTTTAGCGATCTCGCCTTGGTCAAGGCCAGGCTCGCCGCAATCGACAATCTGCTGATTCGCAGCGAAGCCTTTACCGGGACCGGCGCCGAGATCACTCTTGCCATTCCAGACGGAAGCCTGGAGGTGGTCATCACGATGGTCAAGGATATCACGGCTGGCAGGACCATCGTGAGCAGCGAGGACGAACCTTAAGCTTAGAGTCTGTCAGGTTCAGATTGAACCAGACAGACTCTAAGCTTCTTTGTTTTCGTTTGTCTTTTCGGGAAAACCGGGGTCCGCTTTTCCCTGACAAACTCTATTTGCGCCCACCGCGACTGTACCACCAATAGAGAAGCGGCCGCACCAGCGAGCCGAAGCGGGCGAGAAGCAGCAGCGTCATGCCGAAATAGATCTCGCTGCGACCCTTTTGCAATTGGCTGACGATCCTGGCCGCCACAGCGTCGGCACTCCAGGGCTTGACGGTGCCCATCACCCGCTGCGCCTGCGGCGAGCGCAGAGGAAGTTCTCCGGCCAATTGCGGCGTATCGGTATCGGGCGGAAAGCAGATCGCGACCTTCAGCTTCGTCCCAACCGCTTCCATCCGAAGCGAATCGGCAAGGCCCACCAGCGCAGCCTTTGAGGCGCAGTATGGACCATAGCCATGCAGACCGATGAAGGCGGCCCCAGACGAGAGAAACAGCATGGTGCCGCCTGCGCTTGCCATAGCCGCCCACAGCGCCTTAGCCGCGTGAATGGTGCCCATGACATTGATGTCGAGCTGGCGGCGCGCATCGGCGATATCAATGGCCTCCAGCGTCGCCGGATGCACGACACCGGCGCAGGTAATCAGCAAGTCGCAGGGGCCAAACCGCTGCTGCGCCTCTGCGATGGCTGCGGAAATTCCGGCAAAATCGGTGACATCAGCGCTCTGCAGGCCGATGTCGGCCTCTTTGGCGTGGAACCGCAGTTGACCGCGCGCAGCTTCAAGCCGCTCAGGCGAACGGGCGATCAGGGTCAGCTTAGAACCCTTGGCAAGATAGGCCTTGGCCAGAGCCAGGCCGATGCCGCTCGATCCGCCGGTGATGATCACATGGCGTGGCGCATTGCGGCTGGTCATGGAATTGGGCCTTCAGCGCTGCTGCGCGAGCTGTAGCATGACCTTCTGGACATCCATGGAGCCCATTCCGAAATTCTCCGCCTTCAGGCGATCGAGAATTTCAGCGGTCTTTTCGACGCTGCGGATGATCTGCTCCGGCTGATGGGCGCTGGTGATGAAGAAACGCAGCCGCGCCAAGCCCTCCGGCACCGCCGGATAGATGATCGGCAAGGCATTGATGCCAGCCTCGAACAGCTCGTTCGACAGCTGCACGGCCCTGAGCGAATCCGCGACAATCACAGGCACGACGGAGAAGCCTTCGCTAAGGCCGGTATCCAGGCCCTTTACCTTGGCGTGATCGAGAAACAGCTGGCTGTTGCGGCGCAGCGCTTCAACCCGCTCCGGCTCTTCCTCGAGAACTGAGAGGCTAGCGATGGCAGACGCTGCCAAGGCCGGGGCGAGACCAACACTGTAGACGAAGCCTCCAGCCTGCGCCTTCAGCAAGGTGATCAGCGCCTCGTTGCCGGCAACATAGCCGCCGCAGCTGCAGGTCGTCTTGGAGAGCGTTCCCATCCAGATATCGACTTCAGCAGGATCGATGTCGAAATGTTCGAAAATGCCGCGGCCGCGCCCGCCGAGTACGCCAAGCGAATGGGCCTCGTCCATCATCAGCCAGAAATTATACTTCTTCTTCAGCGCGATCAGGCCGGGCAGGTCTGCCACGTCGCCATCCATCGAAAAGATGCCCTCGGAGACCACCAGGATCCGCTCATGCAGCGGAGAAAGGCTCGTAAGGATCCGTTCCAGATCCGCCACGTCATTGTGCTTGAAGAAGCGCCTGTTGGCACCGGACAGCTTGATGCCGGTCAGAGCACTGTTGTGGATGAACTCGTCATGGATCACCAGATCCTTAGGGCCCATCAGGCTGCCGATGGTGGTGACATTGGTGAGATAGCCGCTGACGAAACAGATGGCGGCATCGGTTTGATAATTGCGGGCGAAAGCCTCTTCGAGCTCGGCATGAATTGTCCGCTCGCCAGCGACCAGCCGACTAGCGGACGCAGAAATTCCAAACTGCTCGATCGCCCTCAAGGCCGCCGAGCGAACGCGTGGATCACTATTCAAACCGAGATAATCGTAGGAGGCGAAATTGTCGAGCGAGCGGCCGTCGATATCGGCAATGGCTCCTGAGGAGCCTTCATGGGCGCGATAGAAGGGGTTGTCCATGTCGAGCTGCTCGCTGACGAGCTTCTGCATCATGACTTGCTTGTACTCGGGCAGATCGGCAAAACCTGCCTGGCTGCGCGTCACACTCTGCTGGCTGCGGCTCGCCCGACTGCGATCCACATCCTTTTGCACGCCGCGCATGCGAGCCAGCAGGTCCTGACGCTTATTCTCGTTCATACGCAGCAAACCCTAGCAAATTTTAGTGATCGTCCATCACCTATGCAGAATGGAGCGGTATTTTTCAACCCAAACCTAGGCAAAACGGCAATGGAAGGCAAAAAGCGATGCGTTTTACTGTCCTTGACCGCTATGACGGCGATGCAGATCGTCCATGATCTTGTTGTCTTCCGCTGGCGCTTCGTCTAGCCCGCCGGCGCGCGCGCGCTGATTGACCTTTTCATACAGGCGCCGCGTCAGATCACCGACAGTGGCATTGTCGGCAAGGCTGCTCAGCGGAATATCGAAGCCGGTATTCTGCTCGAAATTCATGCCCAGTTCGACGGCCATGAGGCTGTCCAGCCCGATATCCTTGAGCACGCTACCGGCAGAAACGCTTTCCTTCGGTACACGAAGCGTATCGGCAATCTCGCCGGCAAGCACGGCAAACAGCGCTTCCTGGGCTGCAGCTGGCGCCTTGCCGTCGACCAGCGCTACCAGGTCAATCTCGCCACCCTCGCCGCTGCCAGCATGCTGGCTATTGCGACGCATGATCAGCGAAAACAGCGGTTCGTTGATCACGGCAAGCGAATGAGCGGCGGCCCAATCAAATTCGGAGATCGTCACCACGGCCGCATCCACGCTGCCGGTATCAACGGCGACGTAACGACCGACAGACGCCAGGGCATCGCGCGCGTCGAGCGCCGTCTTGCCGATCCGGCGCCCCAGCCGCTCGTTGACCTGGGCGTTGCGCGCGAGATAGCCAGCGTCGGCAATCGCTCCGAACCCGACCGCAAGGCCCGGAAGACGTTCGGCCCGCCGAGCGCGCGCCAAGCCTTCGAGGAAGCCGTTTGCTGCCACGTAATTGCCCTGCCCCGGGTTACCGACATAGGTAGTGACCGAAGAAAACAGAATGAAGTGGTCGAGTGCGTCCTTGCGCGTCAAGCGGTCCAGGAGCGCTGCACCCTTGGCTTTGACCTCAATGACCGGTCGGTTGCGCTCGGGCGTCAGATTGGAAATGAAGGCATCGTCGAGCACCATGGCCGCGTGGACGATGGTCTTCAGCGGAGCGATGTTGCGCAACTGTGCCAGCATGCCATCAAGCGCGGTCTCATCCGTCACATCGCAGGCGCAGACATGTGCAGTGACGCCCTGCGTTGACCACCGGTCGATTGCCGACTGCGTCTCGGCGTCGACGACACCACGTCGGGTGGAGAGCGCGATCTGACGGGCACCCTGCTCAACCAACCACTCGGCCGCAGCAAGACCGAAGCCGCCAATACCGCCGACCACCAGATGCAGGCCGTCGGGATCGACGACCATCCGCTTGGAGGGCCGTACCACCACACGATCGCGGCCCGCCACAGGCGGCAACACGATGATCTTGCCGACATGACCGGCATTCTGCATCAGCCGGAAGGCGTCGCCGATTTCGTCATGCTCAAAAGCGCGGAAGGGAAGCGGTGTGAACACGCCCTCTTCGAACAATGTGCCGATTTCCGTCAGCATGCGCCGCGAAAGCTCCGGATGCAGCACCAGCAACTGGTCGGCATCGATACCGAAATAACTGACATTGCGCCGGAAGGGCCGTAGCCCGATCTTGCTGTCGGTATAATAGTCACGCTTGCCGAGTTCCAGGAACCGGCCGAAGGGCTTGACCAGCGACAGCGACTTTTCCATCGCCTCGCCGAACAGCGAATTCAAAACGAGATCGACGCCTTCGCCACCGGTAACCCCCATCACATCGCTGACGAAGCCGAGCGAACGGCTATCGAAGACATGGTCGGCGCCTAGCGTTTCAAGGAAACGCCGCTTTTCCGGTGTGCCGGCTGTGGCGATGATCGTTGCGCCAAAATGCCGGGCCACCTGCAAGGCGGCGAGGCCGACGCCACCGGCGGCACCTTGGATCAGAATGGTTTCGCCCGGGCGCACCCGGCCAAGCTCATGGATCGCATAATAGGCCGTCAGGAATACGACCGGAATGCTGGCCGCCGAAACCGTATCGACACCATCAGGCAACTTCGCCAGGCCGGCCCGCTCCACCTTCACGTGAGTGCCGAAGGCGGCAGCAGCAATCGCCATAACCTTGTCGCCAACCGCGAGATCATCGACCTTGTCACCGACAGCGATCACTTCGCCCGAAAATTCCATGCCGATCGAAGCGCCGGCAAAACCGTCTTCCAGCGCCTCTTCCGGCAGAAGGCCCATGGCCCACATGACGTCACGGAAATTCAAGCCGGTCGCCGCCGTCTTGACCAGCACTTCTGTCGGTCCGATCGATGGCACTGGGCAACTTTCCCACCGGATGCTCGCTACCTGCGATGGCACCTGCTGGCGAATGACAGCAGACTCAAAGTCGGACGTGCGCTGAGCCATCAGCGGTGCCGCACCCGGCACAGCACGCAACTCGGCCATGCGGCCCGTTTCCGGCTCTACCAACCATTCACGGTTGTCACTTTTGCCAGCCAGCAGCCGCATGCCCCAATCCAGCATGATTTCCAGCGTATTGCTGGCCGGACCAGTATCGACGACCCTGATATCAAGCACCTCGAATTCGTTGCGCAGCACGCGAGCAAAGGCCCAAAGACCAGCGTTGACCGCATCAGAGCGGCTACGGCCGGAGCGACCACCCTCCGAACCGAAGGCGATTTCGGTAACCGGCGCACCACCTGGAAGCACCAGCGTCACGGCAAGCCGCTTTTCCGGCTGCTGAGCCAGGGCATCCGGCGCACTCGCCGCCATGGCAAGAGCACTCAAGGCAGCAACCCGCTCCTGCAACAGCAGCGACCCGTCGCTGCCAGCACCCGGATCCGGCATCAGCCAAACCATTCCGGCGGGCGGTGCAGTACCTCCGCCGAGCGCAGCCGCAAGCAATGCCCGATCTTTCTCCAAAATGCCTGACAGGCACAGGGTCGAAACCTGTGAGCCACCAAGCGCACGGGCCGCAGCTGAAAGCCGGGCCAGATCCGCAGTCTTTTCATGCACGACGATGACAGGCCGTTTCGCAGGCGCCTCAACTACAGCCGCCGCATCCTGCAGACCATCAACACCAATTTCGCCAACAGAAGACCTGCCCTGCGCTTCGATCGCGACAAGGCTGCCACCTTCTGCTTGCAGCTTATGGGCATCGACGAGAGCGAAGCCCGCCTGCTGCAAGGTCTTTGCCCAGTCATCGACATCTGCAAGCCGCCCCAAAGGCAATTCTTCGGACACGGTGCGTTCGAACCAATCGTCAGAAAGGCCGAAGGCGAAATCGTGGAACAGGCCCGGCGCCGATTGCACTGCAAGCAGGCGGCGCGCCTTGGCAAGCGTGCCATGGCTCAGCCGCGCCATCATATCCGCATCAAGAAGCTGGCGAAGGTCAGCATGGGCGCTGACGATCAGGTCTGCCGCCGTCTTCATCAGCGCGGCAGACTGGTCGAGGCCTCTGCCATCGACCACGCTGACGCAAGGATCGGACTCGAAGGAAAGCTCGAGATTGCGCCGCAGGCCAGCCTCCGGCTCGCAGATGACAAGTGTGCCGCCGGCACCCCGTACCAGATCCGCCAGCTTTCGGCTGAGATGCACCGAACCCGCCCCAAGTTCGACCACCAGGGGCAGCGCATCGCCATCCATCGTCGCGAGACAGTCTAAAACCGCGCTCAACAGCAATGCATGGCGCTCGACCGCCAGCCGCGAATGCACGGCGAAATGCTCCAGCGTCGCCTCACTGACGATCTCGCTCCAGTCGATCGCATCACCAGGTTGATCGAGGGCAGCATTGGCAGCGGCCAACACGTCATTGATCATCACCAGTTCGACGGTGCGCTCCGGGAAATCCCGATAGAGCTCCCGGATCAAATCTTCTGCGGGCGGCAGATCGCTGCCATCGTCAATCGTCCAAATCCCGTCCTCATAGCGTGCGAAACCGCTATCGGTCAGAAGATGCAAGGCATTGACCAGAAAGCGCCGCAACCGCGCATCGTCAGGCATTTTCTGGATAGAAACAGTACGATCCGAACTCGCAATCCTATCGACAAGCGCATGGAACGCGCTGAGCACACAAGCGTCGATCAGAACAGTCGCATTGTCGAGTTCGCCGTCCCGGCGCCCGAACACCTCACCAACAGGCGCGATGATCGCCGCACTCAGCTCCTTGGCAAGCGGCACCGCGACCGTTTCGTAGTGATAGGCGAGACCATCCAGCGTCTTATGCTGCTTCAGATAAGTCCGACGGAAACGGGCGTCGCTCAGGCTGGCGATTGGTTCACCTGCAGCGTCGAACAGATGGAAATGCGCCTTGATCGAACTGTCGCTGATCCGCTCGATCACGACCACGGCACGATGAACCGGCACGCCAAGTCTTGACGTGCGAACCCGGCCGAACCGCACCGGAATATATGGGGCACCACCCTGCTCGCCGCTGAAACGGTCGAACAGTGCCACCAAACCGTGGAAGATAGCGTCGACCGACATAGGGTTGAGATTGTAGTGTAGAAGTGGGTGTCCAGGGGCCGCCGCTGGCTTCAGGAACACTTCGACCAGTTGCTCGCCGTAGCAGACAGCCTTGTCCAGCAGCCGGAATCGAGGGCCGTAATCAAGGCCGAAATTGCGCGCCGTGCGGTAGGCGGCCGTAGAATCTACCGTCGAACTCGGAGTTGAAAGGTCGAATTCAGCCGCAGCATCCTGTTCGGACGCGGTCAGCTTGCGAATACGGGCAACCGCGTTGACCGTCCAATCGTCATCGCTCAAACGTTCGCGCGAGCGTATCTGCAGATCACCCGTTGCCGACGAAATCAGAGTGGACAATTCGATGATCCTGGCATCGCTGATTTCCAGCGGTCGCAGGATTTCGACATTGGCGATTTCCAGCTGATCGGAGCCGAAAAGCGCCTGCGCGGCCGAAATGGCGATTTCCACAAAACCGCTACCAGGCAGGATGGCACGGCCATCGACCACATGTTCGGCAAGATCAGGGAAAAGATGCGAGTCGAGATGGTTCTTCCAGTGACCACCGTTCAGATCGACACGCCAGCCATTCAGCCGGTAAGGCGTCTGACCGAAGCGACCGTAGAGATCGACACGGTCACTGGTCGGATCAGGCCGCAGATCGGCGCGCTCGAAGGGCACGCCCGGTAAGAGCACACCAGCGCGGCGGGGGCCGAAGACCTTGCTTTCATCGACTCTGGCCCCGATCGCAACGGCGCGGGCAAGCGCCCGAGCAACTGGATCGATCGTCTCATCAAGCGCTTCGCGGCTAAAGCTCGCGGCAACGACGGCCGGCGACGATTGGGCCTGGGCCGTTTCCGACACATAGCTGCCGAGAATGGCGCGCGGAGAGATTTCGACGAAGGCACTGCAGCCGAGTGCAATGGCGGCTTCCGTCGCACCCTGGAACTGCACCGGCTGGCGGACATTCTTCCACCAGTATTCCGCAGTCAGGTTCTGACCGTCAAGCACTTCGCCGGTAACCGTCGAGACGAAGGGAATGACGGTATCATGGGGAGTAATGACAGGCGGATCGGCAAAAAATGCCGCCTTCGCCTTATCGATCAGCGGATGATGGAAGGGATAGTCGATATCGAGAACCTGAGCCGGAACGCGCTGCTTGCGGGCATGCTCGCGCAGCGCCCTGATGGCGTCCTCGCGGCCGGAGACTGTCACGGAATTGGGTGCGTTGATCGCGGCAATGGTCAGATCATCGAAGCCGAGTTCGGCCAGCATGGCGCGCGCATCGGCCTCGCCGAGCTTCAGGGCCGCCATTGTGCCCTCACCGGCCAGAACCGCCTGGTGATGGGAGCGCTTGGCGATGACGCAGACGGCATCCTTCAGCGACAGCGCGCCGGACACATAAGCGGCAGCCACTTCACCGACGGAATGGCCGTAAACAGCATCGGGAACCAATCCGGCTGCCTTCAACGCATCGGAAAGCGCGACCTGGATTGCAAACAGCATGGGCTGCGCCAGCCGCGTGTCCTTCAGCCTGACCTCCAGGTCGGGATCGGTCAGGGCTTCGACGAGATCGAGGGGCGAATGGGCCTTGAACAGCGAAGCGATTTCGTCGTAGCGCGCCCGGAAACAGGCATTGGATTTGTAGGCATCAAGCCCCATTCCAGGCCATTGCGCGCCATTGCCGGAAAAGACGAAGGCGAGCTTGCCAGCACGCGATAATGCTTCGCCGATCTCACCGCCGGTCTTCGCCGTCTCAAGCCGCTCGCGTACCGCCTTGACGACAGCGTCAGCGCTGCCGCTGGCCACGAAACGATGCTTGAGCCCGGTGCGGTTGGCCGCAGCAGAAGCCACCATGTCCTCGATCGCACCGGCGTTTTCGGCAGCGGCAAAGACGGTGTCATAGCTTTCCAGCAGCGCTTTCAGACTGTTCTGGCTATGCGCGCTGACCATGAAGACGTGATTGGCATCGGCCGCTGCTTTGACGATCGGCTGCGGCTGCGGCTGCGGATCGGCAATCACCACATGCGCATTGGCGCCGCCAAAGCCAAAGGAATTGATCCCGGCCAGACGCGGCGCACCGTCGCGCGAAAGCGCTACGGGCTCTACGGCGACGCGCACGTTGAGCCCGTCGAAATCGATAGTATCGTTCGGCTCGTTGAAATGCAGCGAAGGCGGCAGCAGGTCATGCTCCAGCGCCATCATCGCCTTCATTACACCCAGGAGACCGGAGGCCGGCTCGGCATGACCGATATTGGTCTTGATCGAACCAATCCAGATCGGGTCATTGCGGCGCTGACCGATGACAGTGCCGAGCGACCAGACTTCGGCTGGATCCCCCACCTTGGTGCCCGTGCCGTGGCCTTCGATGAAGGCGAGCCGGTTGGGATCGAGCCCGTTATCATCATAAACGGCGCGCAGCAGCACGGCCTGAGCCTCACGCGACGGCAAAGAAATGCCGTTTGTACGGCCAGCAGCATTAGTGCCCGTGGCAATGATGGTCGCGTGGCTGCGGTCGCCTTCACGAAGGGCCTTTTCGCTTGCGCGCAGCACCAGCACGGCACCGCCTTCGGAACGGACATAGCCGATGCCATCATTGGCATAGGCCTTGCAAAGTCCATCGGCCGACAACATGCGCGCCTGGGCAAAGCCGACAAACGGCAGCGGATGCAGCAGCACATTGATACCGGCAACGATCGCCGTATCCACCTCGCCCGAAGCGATAGCACGCACCGCGAGATCGAGCGCCACCAGCGAGGACGAACAGGCCGTATCGACGGTCATGCTCGGACCATTCAGGCCGAAAACATGCGAAATACGGTTGGAGACGACCGAGAGCGTATTGCCGGTCATGAAATGCGGGCCGGGACCGGCCGGATCTTCCGCCGCTAGATTGGCGTGGTCGAAACTTGAGGCGCCGACATAGACGGCGACATTCTGACCTGCGAGGCTGGCGGCCGGAATATTGGCGTCTTCCAACGCCCGCCAGGTCAATTCCAGCAGAATGCGTTGCTGCGGGTCCATGAAAGCGGCTTCGCGCCGTGACATGCCGAAGAGGGCCGGGTCGAATTTGTAGATGTCATCCATGACACCGGCGGCAAAACTATAGTATTTTCCGGGCGTGCCGATTTCGGGATGCCAATAACGCGCAATGTCCCAGCGGTCGCCGGGCAATGTCGAGACAGTGCATGCGCCCGCACGCAAAAGATCAAAAAGCTCCTCGGGAGAACTGGCTCCCGGCGCGGCGCAGGCACGCCCTACAATCTCTACTGTCATCTATTCGTACGAATCTCAACAATGTAACGAGGTCTGACGGCCTTCAGAAATCCTCAGCTATGATTGCCCCATCACTTAGAGAAGCGACATAAGGGCGTCAATCAGGATTCACACCGGCAAACCTGCGCTCTATCAAACAAAAACGCCTGAAACTTATGGCGTAAAACGGCTTGTTTCGTCTCTATGCGCGAGCTTTGTCTACCTTGCCGAGCCACGGGTATGCTCAACCGCCACCCAGCTGCAGCCCGAGCATTCGTCTACCCACACTAGATCCATGACGAATTCCCCCAATTAAATAGCAGGTTATCCCCTACATCACCAGCTATGTGGGATGAATTGGACCCTTTGTCGCTTCTTGACAAGAATGGTGACGGTTTTGAGACCACCGAGAACAAACGGCTTATTTGACGTTAGCTTACAGCAGGACACGAGCCGCTCGAAGCGAGGCAGTCACTGAGATCAAACTTGACCAACAACCCGATATCAATCGTGACGGACAACACTTTCACACCCCTCTTGCAACTTAAATCGTTTCAATGGAGTTTCCGCATCGGTTGGCGATACAGCAGGAGGAGAAGCCATGCGGCAGGAATTTTTCACCCGAGAACGGCTGGCCGTATCGCTTCTGTTTTTGATGAATGGCTTCGTCATTGGCTCCTGGGCACCCAAAGTCCCGGATTTTGCGCGCAATCTCGATCTGAGTGAATCCGAGCTTGGCCTGATGATCCTGGTGCTTGGCCTTGGCTCTCTCACTTGCATGCCGCTCGCCGGTGCGCAGATTGCCCGTTTCGGTTCGCGCACGGTTACACTGGCTTGCGCAGTTGTCTTCCTGCCAACGCTCCTCCTTCTGACACTTGCTCCAAGCATCCCCTTGGCTGGCCTCGCAATCTTCCTGTTCGGTGGTTTCATGGGTGCCATGGACGTGTCGATGAATGCCAATGCCGTGGAAACCGAACGGCAGATGGGCCGCTCGATCATGTCTTCCTGCCATGCCTTCTGGAGCCTGGGGGGCCTGATCGGTGCCAGCATCGGTGGCCCCTTGCTTGCAACGTATGGATCGACAGTGCAAAGCCTCGTCGCAACCGTGCTTGCCGGCGTGATGCTGCTTGCAGCCTGGCCAATCACGCTGCGCGACCAGCCACATCCCGATGCCGAACACCGCAAAGCACGTCTGCCGATGACGCCACTGCCCTGGCTGCTTGGCATCGTCGCGCTGTTTTGCATGGTGCCAGAAGGCGCCGTGCTCGACTGGGGCGCCCTTTATATGCGTGACGAACTGATGGGCTCGGTCGCCACGTCAAGTTATGCCTATGCCGGCTTCTCCCTGACCATGGCGCTCATGCGCTTTGCCGGCGATATCGTGCGCGATCGGCTGGGTGCGGTAACGACCACGCGGATCTGCGCAGTGATCGCCATGGCCGGAACGGCGCTAGCCGGCTTTGCCGTCGAGCCCTGGATGGCCGTCATCGGCTTTGCCGTCATGGGAATCGGCATTTCCAACCTCGTGCCGATCGCCTTTTCCGCCGCCGGTAACCTGCCGGGCATGGCTTCGGGCGTCGGCCTCTCGGTCGTCAGCTCCATGGGCTATGCCGGCATTCTCGTGGCACCGTCCCTGATCGGCTTCGTCGCCCAGCATAGTTCGCTCGCCCTGGTCTTCCGCTGCCTGCCACTGCTGCTATTGGTGGCGCTGCTGCTATCAGGCCTCGCCCGTCACGCAGACCGGCCGCAATCCTAGTGGAATGAATTTGACATCTGCACTTGGGGTTTTCGCAAGCGGTAGCAAATGTCAAAACCAGACCACTCGAGTTTCTCAGGGAAAAGTGGAAACCGGTTTTCCCGACAAGACAAATACCAACAAGGAAGCCATGCCATTGGCGCGCATCTGTCACGATGTTGACAAGCGGGCATGATTGATCCACCTGAAAGCAAAGTGAACAATCCGCAAGATCGGGATGACAACTATGGCGCTAGCCGAACACCCAGCCGAGGATTTTGACCCGAAACCCCGCCGCGCATCGGTCGCCGTCGACGTCGGCGGTGTGATTGTCGGCGGCGGCGCGCCTGTCGTCGTTCAGTCGATGACCAATACCGACACCGCCGATATCGACGCGACGGTAGCCCAGGTAGCAGCGCTCCATAAATCAGGTTCGGAAATCGTGCGCATCACCGTCGACCGCGACGAGAGCGCTGCCGCCGTGCCGAAGATCCGCGAGCGGCTGGAGCGGCTCGGCCTTGATGTGCCACTGATCGGCGACTTTCATTATATCGGCCACAAGCTGCTGGCCGATCATCCGGCCTGCGCCGAGGCGCTGGCCAAATACCGAATCAATCCGGGCAATGTCGGCTTCAAGGACAAGAAGGACAAGCAATTCGCCGATATCGTCGAAATCGCGATCCGCTACAACAAGCCAGTGCGCATCGGAGTCAACTGGGGCTCGCTTGACCAGGAATTGCTAACGCGGCTGATGGATGAAAACCAGGCCAAGGGTTTCCCGCTTTCCGCCCGGCAGGTCACTCGCGAGGCGATCTGTCAGTCCGCCTTACTCTCGGCCGAACTGGCCGAGGAGATCGGCCTTGCCCGCAATCGCATCATTCTGTCGGCCAAGGTTAGCCAGGTCCAGGACCTGATCGCCGTCTATTCCATGCTCGCCGCCCGCTCGGACCACGCACTCCATCTCGGTCTGACGGAAGCCGGCATGGGCTCCAAGGGCATCGTCGCCTCATCGGCGGCCATGGGTTACGTGCTGCAACAGGGGATCGGCGATACGATCCGCGTCTCGCTCACCCCAGAGCCGAACGGCGACCGCACCCGCGAAGTGCAGGTGGCGCAGGAACTTTTGCAGGTCATGGGCTTTCGCCAGTTCATCCCTGTCGTTGCCGCCTGCCCGGGCTGCGGACGCACGACCTCGACCGTGTTCCAGGAACTGGCGCAGAAAATCCAAAGCGATATCCGCAAGAACATGCCGATCTGGCGCGAGAAATACCCCGGCGTCGAGGGCCTCAACGTCGCCGTCATGGGCTGCATCGTTAACGGTCCCGGCGAAAGCAAGCATGCCGATATCGGCATTTCCCTGCCCGGCACCGGCGAAAATCCGGCAGCCCCCGTCTTTATCGACGGCGAAAAGGCCCTGACGCTGCGCGGTCCTGACATCGCCGCGGATTTCGAGGCCCTGGTGATCGATTACATCGAAAAGCGCTACGGTCAAAAAACAGCTGCGGAATAGACTGGGGTCATCCGTACCTGCTGTTGCTCTGGGCTCTTTTCTTCATATTGCCGCAATTGCTATATTGAGGAAGAACGGAACCCACGGAGTCCTATCGCGATGCTAAAGAAATTCGTCCTTCTTGCCCTGGCCGCAACTTATCTCAGTGCCTGCACCACCACCGACCCCTATACCGGCGAGCAGAAGATGTCGAATACAGCTGGCGGCGCGATGATCGGCGCCGGTCTCGGCGCCCTCGGCGGTCTGGCCGTCGGCGGTGGTGGTCACGGCAAGCGCAATGCCGCCCTGATCGGCGCCGGCATCGGCGCGCTGGCGGGCGGCGCCATCGGCAGCTACATGGACAATCAGGAAGCTGAACTGCGCGCCCAGTTGCAGGGTACCGGCGTATCGGTGACACGCCAGGGCGACCGGATCATCCTGAACATGCCGTCCAATATTACCTTCCCGACCGACCAAGACCAGGTGCTTCCGCCGTTCTATCCGACGCTGAATTCCGTCGCGATCGTGCTGAAGAAATTCAACCGGACCCTGGTCGACGTCAACGGCCACACGGATTCGACGGGCAGCCTGCAGCATAACCAGGATCTGTCGCAGCGCCGTGCCGAATCGGTTCTCAACTATCTCGGCTCGCAAGGCGTCGATCCGCGGCGCATGTCGGCCATGGGCTTCGGCCCGAGCCAGCCCATTGCCACCAATGCAACACCCGAAGGCCGCGCTCAGAACCGCCGCGTCGAAGTTTCGATTTCGCCGCTCAAGGACAACTGATTGCTACCAAAACACCAGGAGAAAGCCGCCGCGAGGCGGCTTTTTTTCGTTACAGGCTTGATGTCAGCATCTTGATTCCGGCCGCACCAAACATCAGCGCAAGAACGCCATCCACAGCACGTCTGCTGGCTTGGTAGACGTTGACCGCCCGTTTCGTTGAAAACAGCAGGGCATAACTGCAGAACACGACAAAGCCGGTCGAAAGGCAGCCGCCAACGACGAGCGTGACAGAGCCAACCGAAGCATCGGCTGGCAGGCCAAGCGAGATAATCGCAACCCAGGCAAAAATCGCCTTAGGATTGGTCAAGTGGATGAGATAGCCACGCAAAAATGTGAGCCGCGCACGCTCCCTGAGAACCGTACCGGGCTGCTCCCCGGGGAGTGACTGCTTTTTGCAGGCGGACAGTCCCGCCTTGATCGCCAGGTAAAAGAGATAGAGCCCACCGACGATCTTTAGGATCATCAAGGCTTCGCCATAATGACGCAGCAGCGCGGCAAGACCGAAAGATGCAGCCATCGCCCAGGTAAAGGAGCCAGCAAAAATGCCGAGCGCCATTAGCAGACCCGCGCGGCGCCCTTTAGCCATCGCAGTTGAGATGATCGCCATATTCGCCGGACCTGGACTGATCACCGCCACCAGATAAACGAGATAGGCCGAAAGAAACTGCGGGATATGATCGGCGATCACGGGAAGCTCTCAATATTCAGGTGGGGAGAAAAACGGAGGCTGTTCTTCTCAGGCGGACTCTAAAACATTGATCCGCGATCTGCAGCCGGAAACGTGTCCCGGTGGCAATATCAGTTCTTGCGGTTGGCAACGAAACGGGCGGCGCCAATCAAGGTCTCGGCCCGCGCGCCGTAGGGAGCGAGCAACTCTACCGCTGCATCGACCAACCGGTCGAGTTCGGCTTCGGCCCAGGCCTGGCCTTTTAGACCGACCAGCGTTCCCTTGCCGCGTCCGGCATCCTTGCCAGTAGCCTTGCCCATGGTGGCGGCATCGGCGGTCAGGTCGAGAAGATCGTCGGCCAGCTGGAAGGCGCGACCGATCAACTCGCCGAACTGGCGCAGGGTTTGGCGGTCGCCTTCGGCAGCCCCTGCAATGACAGGTCCGGCCTCGCAGGCAAAGCGCAGCAGCGCCCCGGTCTTCATCGCCTGTAGCGTCACGATGCCCGCTTCATCCGGCGCCTGCTTTTCAGCTGCTAAATCGAGCGCCTGCCCGCCGGCCATGCCGCCAAGCCCGGCGGCGCGCGCCAGGGCAAGCACCAGCGCCGTCCTGGCGCCATCGGCAAGCGGCGTCTGGGGCGCGGCGATGATCTCGAAGGCAAAGGTCAGCAGGCTATCGCCGGCCAAAATGGCGGTCGCTTCATCAAAAGCGATATGCACTGTCGGCTGGCCACGACGCAGGTCGTCATCGTCCATGGCCGGAAGGTCGTCATGGACAAGCGAATAACAGTGCAGACATTCCAGCGCAGCGCCCACCCGCAAGGCCGCATCTTTGTCACCGCCAAACAGCCAGGCGCTTTCAACCACGAGGAAGGGTCTCAGCCGCTTGCCGCCATTCAGCACGGCATGGCGCATGGCCGCCAGCAGCCGTTCCGGCCGGGCGACCTCCCCGATCTGAGCCGCCGGCTGCAGCAGGTCGGTCAACAGAGCCTGGACGCGCGTGGCGGTATCGCGCAGATGATCGTCAAACATAGCCTGCCTCACATGTGTCGGCTGCTGTTTGGCATGGCCGCCCCGGCAGCGCAAGATATGGCGGCCGTAGACTGGAAGGCAAGGCACAAGCGACAATCTGTGGGGTTCCCCCCGCACCCTTGGTCGGCGCTCTGGTATTGCCCAGCATTCGCAGCTAGAAATATTGGAAAGGTCGAGTGCGGCAGGACGATCCAGCCGGACGACGAGACCGGAACGCATGATCGACAGGTCGAACACGGGCGGGTGGCGGAATTGACTGGGGATGACGCACCTGAAGCGGCGCTGCCTGCACAGAGCCAACCCGAGGAGACCGAAGGCACCGGACGGGCCGAAGGAGACAGACGGCTGATTTTCCTGCGTATCCTCAAGGCATTGCTGGCCCTCGCGCTTCTTCCTGTCGCATTGATGGTGCTCTATCTCCTGCCCTTCATCCATCCCCCATCGACGCTGATGCTGGCCGATCTTGCGCTCTTTCGCGGTTATGATCGGCAATGGGTGCCGCTCGAGCGGATATCGCCAAACCTTATCCGGGCGGTGATGATGTCGGAAGACGGGCAATTCTGCAGCCATGACGGCGTTGATTGGGTGCAGATGCGCTCGGTGATCGATGATGCCTTGGACGGCGAGGAAACCCGCGGCGCCAGCACCATCACCATGCAGACGGTGAAAAACCTGTTCTTGTGGAACAGCCGCTCCTTCATCCGCAAAGGCATGGAAATTCCCCTGGCGCTGATTGCCGACAAGGTCTGGACGAAGCGCCGCACGATGGAGCTCTATCTCAACATCGCCGAATGGGGACCGGGCATCTATGGCGTGGAGGCTGCCTCCCGCCATCACTTCAAGATCCCCGCCGCCAAACTGTCGGCCCGCCAGGCGGCTCTTCTTGCCGTATCCCTGCCCAATCCCATCGATCGCAACGCCAGCAAGCCGGGTCCGGGCTTGCGCCGCTTGGCCGCCATGGTCGAACGCCGTGCTCGAGGCGCAGACCCCTATATCAGCTGCGTTGATCGATGACGTCAAAATTTGGCATTGGCTTTTTGGCGGATGCGCCAGCTAAAGTGGTTCCAGGAAAAGTGGCAACCGGCTTTCCGTCCGGAAACACGAGAAACTCTGGAGTTTCAATTCCATAGGAGACGCTGCCGTGACCGATCTGACCCTCTACATCGCCAACAAGAACTACTCGTCCTGGTCTTTCCGGCCATGGATTGCGCTGACCGCTGCAGGAATCGATTTCAAGGAAATCCTGATCCGCTTCGACTTCCCCGCAGGCAATCCCGACATCAAGGCAATATCGCCCTCAGGGCAGGTGCCGTTGCTGATGCATGGCGACGTTAAGGTTTGGGAATCGCTGGCCATTATCGAATATGCAGCCGAGCTGTTTCCAGAGGCGGGCCTGTGGCCGCAGGCGGCGGCTGATCGTGCTGTGGCGAGGGCGATTTCGCTTGAAATAGTATCCGGCTTCAGGGCTCTGCGTAATGCCTGCCCGATGAACTTCCGGCGGCCGAAGCAAGCCTTGCCCTTCAGCCCGGAGCAGAAGGCAGTCGTGATGGCGGATGTCGCCAGGATTGAAACGATCTGGCGCGAGTTGCTGGCCGCATCAGGCGGCCCTTTCCTATTTGGCGCATTCAGCGCCGCTGACGCGATGTACGCGCCTGTGGTCAACCGTTTTTCCGCCTACCAACTCACCGAGGATAAGGGTAGTCTTGCCTATATGGAGCGCATGCAAACGCACCCCGCCTGGATGAAGTGGCGGGATGCCGCGCTGGCCGAGCCTTGGATCGTACCCGAGGACGAAGCCTGAAGACAGAACGAGGGATAGTCATTCCCACCCGCTGCAGGCCTTTGAAACCGGGCCTGCGCCGCCGTTTTGCGACCGCTGCATGACAAAAAAATGCCCGCGGGGACTGGTCAAACCCTTGGGTGGCATGTATAAGGCCGCCAAATTCGAAGATCGGATGAGTGATTGTTCGGCCTCTCGTGGGCCGTTTCATCGGTTTTCGACCGTCACGTGGAGTAATTTAAATGGCTGTACCAAAAAGAAAAACAAGCCCGTCGAAGCGCGGTATGCGCCGTTCTGCTGACGGTCTGAAGGCTCCGACCTATGTCGAAGACAAGAATTCCGGCGAATTGCGCCGTCCGCACCACATCGACCTGAAGACAGGCATGTATCGCGGCCGCCAGGTCCTGACGCCGAAGGAAAGCGCATAAGCGCTTTTATATCTGCATGATTCAAAAAGGCCGGTTTACCGGCCTTTTTTCGTTTATGGTGTCGGGATAACCTGTCTTGGATTTTGCCGGGAAAAGTGACATCCGGTCTTTCCGAAAAGACAAACAAAAACGAAAGAAGCGAGAGCCTGACCGGTTCAATCTGAACCCGACAGACTCGCATAGGCTGGCGCGTGGGATCAGAGCTTGTCGAGCTTGCTCTGCAGATTGCGCAACTGCTCCTTGAGATCGTCGATATCTTTGGTCTCTGGACGCTTCACATCGCGCGCAGGCGCTGTCGGCGTCATGAACGGCGAAAACATCTGCATCGCCTGATGGAACATCTCGGTATTGCGCTTCACCTGCTCCTCCATCAGCTGGATCGGCGCCTGCAAGTTCTTGGCCAGCGGCGTGTCGCCGAACGCGCGTGTCATCTGCTCTCGCATCTGCGACTGCTGCTCGGTAAAGGCCTTCATGGAGTGCTCGAGAAAGCTTGGCACCACCATCTGCATCTGATCGCCATAGTAGCTGATCAGCTGACGCAGGAAGGAAATAGGCAGCAACGTATTGGTCGTCTTCGCCTCCTGCTCGAATATGATCTGCGTCAACACCGAATGGGTAATGTCTTCGCCTGATTTCGCATCCTGGACGACGAACTCTTCGCCCTTCTTCACCATCTTGGCCAGATCTTCCAGCGTCACGTAGGTACTGGTGCCCGTGTTGTAGAGCCGGCGATTGGCGTATTTCTTGATGATGATGTCGCCCTCGGTCTTGGCCATTGTGTCTCCTAACCCGGCTTATGTCGTTATTATTGCTCTTCCCTGAAATAGAAGTGTAATCGCAAATCGCCGGACCTGACAATCTCTTTGTGCGCCGCGGGATCACGATGAAATCAGACGCGTTCTCCCGACGAAAGAACTCAACCAAAGGATGAAACCCCCAAAAGCTTAGAGTTTGACTTATCGTGTTAGCTTTGACAGTCTCGCAGCAGCAAAAAACACTTTCGAGGAGATGCCCATGTCTACGCCTTCCATCGTCATTGCCAGTGCGGCTCGAACGGCAGTCGGCTCCTTTAACGGCGCGTTCGCCAACGTTGCCGCGCATGACCTGGGCGCTACCATGATCAAGGCCGTGCTGGAGCGCGCAGGCGTAGAGCCCGCAGAGGTCGACGAAGTTATTCTGGGGCAGATTTTGACGGCTGGACAGGGCCAGAACCCCGCCCGTCAGGCTGCCATGAAGGCCGGCATTCCGCAGGAAAAGACCGCCTGGGGCATGAACCAGCTTTGCGGTTCCGGTCTGCGCGCTGTGGCACTCGGCATGCAGCAGATCACAAGCGGCGATGCATCTATTATTGTTGCTGGCGGACAGGAATCCATGTCGCTTGCTCCGCACTGCGCCCATTTGCGCGGCGGCACCAAAATGGGTGACATGAAGATGATCGACACCATGATCAAGGACGGTCTCACCGACGCGTTCTACGGCTATCACATGGGTGTGACTGCCGAGAATGTTGCCCGCCAATGGCAACTCACGCGCGATGAACAGGACGCTTTTGCCGTTGCATCGCAAAACAAAGCCGAAGCCGCTCAGACCGCCGGCCGTTTCAAAGACGAAATCGTGCCCGTCACGGTTCCCGGCCGCAAGGGGGACGTGATCGTCGATGCCGACGAGTATATCCGCGCTGGTGCGACGCTTGACAGCATGACCAAGCTGCGGCCCGCCTTCGACAAGGAAGGCACAGTCACCGCGGGCAATGCATCAGGGATCAATGACGGCGCTGCCGGCGCTTTGCTGATGACCGAGGCTGAGGCCGTCAGACGCGGCATCCAGCCCTTGGCACGCATTGCCTCTTGGGCCACTGCAGGCGTCGATCCGAAGATCATGGGCACAGGCCCGATCCCAGCTTCGCGCAAGGCGCTCGAAAAAGCTGGCTGGAGCGTTGGAGACCTCGATCTGGTCGAAGCCAACGAAGCCTTTGCTGCCCAAGCCTGCGCCGTCAACAAAGATCTCGGCTGGGATACGTCGATCGTCAACGTCAACGGCGGTGCGATTGCTATCGGTCATCCGGTCGGTGCTTCCGGTGCCCGCATTCTCAACACGCTGCTGTTCGAGATGAAGCGCCGCGGCGCCAAGAAGGGTCTGGCCACGCTTTGCATCGGCGGTGGCATGGGCATTGCCATGTGCATCGAAGGGCTGTGAACAGCACGATCTAACGGCCCGGTGCCAACCGCCGGGCCAGTGCCTTCGCATCCAGTTCCATCAGCCCACCATTCATGGATGGGTTCAGAACGGTACCAGGCACGAAGCAACAGCGGGCAATGATGTGAGCGAGCGGTTTATCGTGACCGTCACAGAACCTCCATTGTCGCAGTGCAAGAAGACCTGCCGCACTCAATCACGGTCAAGCCGTTAATTTGCGGCAGCCCACTGAATCGGGGGGATGCCTCTCCTTGCCCTATCGGGTAACGGAGAGGCGCAACACAAGAAAACACTCAATAAGAGGAGACTGGAATGAGCAGGGTCGCTTTGGTTACCGGGGGAACCCGTGGCATCGGCGCAGCAATTTCGACCGCATTAAAGGCGGCCGGATACAAGGTTGCCGCCACCTATGCCGGCAATGACGAAGCCGCAAAGGCCTTCGAAGCAGAAACCGGCATTCCGGTGTTCAAGTGGGACGTATCCTCCTACGACGCCAGCAAGGAAGGGATCGCCACCGTCGAGGCAGAACTCGGTCCTATCGAAATTCTCGTCAACAACGCCGGCATCACCCGGGACGCTATGTTCCACAAGATGACGCCGCAGCAGTGGAACGAGGTAATCGGCACCAACCTGACCGGCCTGTTCAACGTCACCCATCCGATCTGGACGGGCATGCGCGACCGCAGCTTCGGCCGGATTATCAATATTTCCTCGATTAATGGCCAAAAGGGCCAGATGGGCCAGGCAAACTATTCCGCGGCTAAGGCCGGCGATCTCGGTTTCACCAAAGCACTTGCCCAGGAAGGTGCTGCCAAGAACATTACCGTCAACGCCATTTGCCCCGGCTATATCGGGACGGAAATGGTTCGCGCCATTCCCGAGAAGGTGCTGAACGAGCGGATCATCCCGCAGATCCCGGTCGGCCGTCTCGGCGAGCCAGAAGAAATCGCCCGGATCGTGGTGTTCCTCGCGTCCGACGATGCCGGCTTCATCACAGGCTCCACGATCTCGGCCAATGGCGGTCAGTTCTTCGTCTGATATGATCTGCACGATAAGGAACGACAAAAAAAAGCCGCCGGGGCAACCGGCGGCTTTTTTGATGTCTCGCAATTACAAACTTTAGCGGCAACGTGCCTCGTAACGGCGGCCATAACGGTCGCGGTAGATGCAATAGCCGCGGTGTTCCTGCGACTGGCCGATCAGGGCGCCAACGACGCCACCGCCAACGGCACCGACGGCCGCACCGCCCCATGAATTGGTGGCAACGCCGCCAATTACTGCACCCGAGGCAGCACCGATAGAGGCGCCGCGTTCGGTCGGGGTGCAAGATGCGATAGTCGGCACGATCATCGCAAGAGCAATTACTGTCTTTTTCATGGGGGTTCCCTTCTCCCTGGTCATCACGCCGTCAGATACGGCCCATCAGCAACAAAATAATGATAATTACAACGACCAGGCCAAGACCGCCCGACGGACCGTAACCCCAATTACGGCTATGGCCCCAGGTAGGAAGCGCTCCCAAGAGCAGCAATATCAGGATGATAACAAGAATAGTGCCGAGCATGGTGGTTTCCTCTCACTGCTTCAATAAGGCTTGGACTGATGTGAGCCTATAATGTTCGGCGTCTTGTTTTGTTCCATCGCCTTAAACTGGTGAAACACCAACTTGCAGCAGTGTAATACCGCCTTACGAAGGCAGTAGGCCCTTGGAGCGGAACAAAAGCCGAAACCAAGGGTATCAGCGATTCGTCGCCTTTTCGTTCCTCGACTGTTCCCATTGGCCCAGCGCCTCAAATGTGGCTGCAAAGCGCAACCTCTCGTTTCAGTTGTTTATGCTGGCTGATGCAGAAAAGCGCAGACCGGACGATTCTTTTCTTGCCTTTGGCGGCCGGCATCGCCATGTGTTGACGCCTGGGAGGCAGTGACACCGCAAGCAGGTGCCAGCATTCTCCTTCGACAGTGCAGTCCGGAGCGACGATTTGACTTCGCAACCCATGATCTTGAGCGGCCGCGGCGTGATTGCTGTGCTGGGGCCGACCAATACGGGCAAAACCCATTATGCCATCGAGCGCATGGTTGCCCATGGATCGGGAATGATCGGTCTGCCTTTGCGTCTTCTGGCGCGGGAAGTCTATACGAGACTGGTCGAGCGGGTTGGCGCCGCCCATGTGGCGCTGATAACCGGCGAGGAAAAAATCACACCGCCCAAGGCACGCTTTTCCGTCTGCACGGTCGAGGCCCTGCCGCGGGAAACGAAGCTGCCTTTTGTCGCCATCGACGAGATCCAGCTGGCAGGCGATCTTGAGCGCGGCCATATCTTTACGGACAGGCTTTTGCATCTGCGCGGCCGCGAAGAGACCTTGCTGCTGGGGTCTGCGACGATGAAGCCGATCCTGCAGCATCTGCTGCCTGGTGTCACCGTCATCGAGCGCCCGCGCCTGTCGCAGTTATTCTACGCCGGCCAGAAGAAAATTACCCGCCTGCCGCAACGCACCGCCATCGTCGCCTTTTCTGCCGATGAGGTCTATGCGATTGCCGAACTGATCCGTCGCCAGCGTGGCGGTGCTGCGGTCGTGCTCGGTGCACTCAGCCCGCGCACCCGCAATGCCCAGGTCGGCCTCTACCAGTCCGGCGATGTCGAATATCTCGTAGCCACCGATGCGATCGGCATGGGCCTCAATCTCGACGTCGACCACGTCGCCTTTGCCCAGGACCGCAAGTTCGACGGCTACCAGTTCCGCAATCTCAATCCCGGAGAACTCGGCCAGATCGCCGGGCGCGCCGGACGACATCTGAAGGACGGCACGTTTGGCGTGACCGGTCAGGTCGATCCCTTTGATCCGGAACTGGTGGAGCGGTTGCAGAGCCACCAATTCGATGCGGTCAAGGTGCTGCAATGGCGCACCGCCCAATTCGACTTCTCGTCGATTGCTAATCTGCGTCACAGCCTTGACGCTGCCCCGAAAGTGGCCGGCTTGGTGCGGGCTCTGCCAGCCATCGACCAGCAGGCCCTAGATTATCTCGCCCGCTACCCGGAGGTGCAGGACCTTGCCTCGTCTCCGAGCCGCGTCTCGTTGCTGTGGGATGCCTGCGCCCTGCCGGATTATCGGCGCATTACCCCGGCACAACATGCCGATCTGATCCTGACCCTCTATGCCGACCTCGCCAAGCGCGGTAGTGTGAACGAGGATTTCATGGCCGAGCAGGTGCACCGCGCCGACCGGACAGACGGCGAGATCGATACTCTTTCTGCGCGCATTGCGCAGATCCGAACTTGGACTTATGTGTCGAACAGACCCGGCTGGCTTGCCGATCCGACACACTGGCAAGAAAAGACGCGGGAAATCGAGGATCGATTGTCCGACGCGTTACATGAAAGGTTGACGAAACGCTTTGTTGATCGCAGGACATCTGTGCTCATGAAGCGCTTGAGAGAGAATGCGATGCTGGAAGCTGAAATCAGTGTAAACGGTGATGTCTTTGTTGAAGGGCATCACGTGGGTCAACTCTCCGGATTCCGGTTTACGCCGATTTCGGGAACAGAGGGGCCGGATGCCAAGGCGGTACAAACCGCAGCTCAAAAGGCGCTTGGCCTGGAATTCGAAGCGCGTGCCGCTCGGCTGCATGCCTCCGGCAACAACGATCTGGCGCTGAGTTCAGATGGTCTGGTGCGTTGGCTCGGCGACCCCGTCGCCAGGCTGACAGGCTCCGACCATATTATGCGTCCGCGCATTCTGCTTCTGGCCGACGACCCGTTGAGCGGCAATGCCCGCGACCACGTCGTCGCCCGCATCGAGCGCTTCGTCAATCACCACATCTCGACGATCCTGAAGCCGCTCGACGATCTCTCGCGCGCTGAAGATCTGCAGGGCCTGTCAAAGGGCCTGGCGTTCCAGCTTGTCGAAAGCCTCGGCGTGCTGTTCCGCCGCGACGTGACCGAAGAGGTCAAGTCGCTGGATCAGGACGCACGCGCCTCCATGCGCCGTTACGGTGTGCGCTTCGGAGCCTACCATATCTTCATGCCGGCCCTGCTGAAGCCCGCTCCGGCGGAACTCATCACCCTCCTTTGGGCATTGAAGAACGACGGCCTGGACAAGCCCGGCTACGGCGACCTCATTCCAGTGCTGGCCGCCGGCCGCACCTCTGTCGTCACCGACCCGGCCTTCGAGCGCAATTTCTACAAGCTCGCCGGCTTCCGGTTCCTCGGCAAGCGTGCCGTGCGTATCGACATCCTCGAGCGGCTTGCCGATCTCATCCGCCCGCTGCTGCACTGGAAGCCCGGCACGTCGCCGCGTCCTGATGGTGCCTATGACGGCCGCCGTTTCACGACAACGACCGCCATGCTCTCCATTCTCGGCGCCACGCCTGACGATATGGAAGAAATCCTGAAGGGCCTCGGCTACCGCGCCGACGCAGTGAAGGCGGAAGAAGCCCAGGCATTCCTCGGCGCTCAGGGCGGAACGGAAAAGACAGACGGCGAATCTGTTGCCCCTGAGGCCGCCGCGACGGAGGCCGCTGTCGAGACGGCTGCTCATGACGATGCGGATGCATCGGATGAGGCCTCCGCCTCGGACACTCCTGCTGAAACATCTGGTGAAGCACCGCAGGACGATGCCGCCGCTCAGCCAGCCGAAGCTGCCACCACAGCCGCGCCTTCTGCAGACCTGTTGGCCAATCCAGACGTGCCGGCTGAACCGAAGCCCGTTCTGCTCTGGCGCCCAGGTGGCCGCAACGACAATCAGCGTCCGGGACAACGCTCTGGCGAGCGTCCTGCCGGACAGCGCCAAGGCGGACGTCCGCCGCAGGGCGAGCGCCGTGCGCCTGGCGCAAACCGGCCTGCTGAAGGTGAACAGAAGACCGAGGGTCGCAGCGAAGGCGGACGTGACCGTGACGACAAGCGCAATGATCAGCGCCGCGACGGTGGCCATCACGGCAAGCCACGCGACCGTGACGGCAATCGCGACAAGAACGCCCACCGTGACGATCGTGGCCCGCGTCAGGATCGCGATGCAAAGCCGTCGCAGCCGCAGCGCTTCGAGGCCAAGCCCCCACGCAAGGAAAAGGCCATCGATCCGGATTCGCCTTTCGCCAAACTCGCTGCTCTCAAGGAGCAGATGAAGAAGTAAGCCATGAGCCAGGAACAGCCACTCGCCGGAGCCTCGCAAAGGATCGACAAGTGGCTGTTCTTCGCGCGGATTTTCAAATCGCGCACGCTTGCCCAGCAGCATATCGTCTCAGGCCGCGTCAAAGTTAATGGCAAGGCGGCCCGTCAGCCTAGCGCCAACCTGCGCCCGGGCGACAAGCTCGAGATAACTCTTCTCAATCGAGATCTGGTCTTGATAGTCCGGGAGCCGGGCAGCCATCGTGGCCCGTATGAGCAGGCGAAGCTGCTCTATGAAGACCAGTCACCGCCACCACCGCCCCGCGACACGCTCACGCCTTTCGAACAGGCGCAACGATTGCCCGGCGCCGGCAGACCGACAAAGCGCGAGCGCCGCCAACTCGACCGGTTGATGGATAGCGAGGACTGAACCTATCCTAAGGGAACGCTTGCGGCAGGGATGCGTCAATCTCAATGCCTATATTCCCACCTCACTGGTACGCTTGCAGACGAACCAATCGCGACAGGAAAAAATCGATCGCTTAGCGCGAAAGATCAGGATGTTTTATCCTTGCTAACAGGGCAGGAAAGCAGTAGCTCACTGCCCTTGTGGAAAAGCCAATGCGGGATGCGTCAAAGCGCTTTTTTCGCTTGTCTGGATCCGTTCTGTCAGATCCGGCGCCGTCCTGGCCATCGAGAGATTTCTGGAGTACCGCATGACGTATATCGTGACTGACAACTGCGTACGCTGCAAATATACAGATTGCGTGGAAGTATGCCCGGTCGACTGTTTCTACGAAGGCGAGAACTTTCTAGCCATCAATCCCGATGAATGCATCGACTGCGGTGTCTGCGAACCCGAATGTCCAGCCGAGGCGATCAAGCCGGATACGGAACCGGGCCTCGACAAGTGGCTGAAGATCAATGCCGACTATGCCAAAATCTGGCCGAACATCACCACCAAGCGTGACGCTCTGCCCGAGGCCAAGGAAATGGATGGCGTCGAAGGCAAGTTCGAACTGTATTTCTCGGAAAAGCCCGGCGCCGGCGATTGAGCCCCCTACAGTTCTCTTGCGACAAAATGACGGTGAGGGTTCAGGCGGACCCACGCAAGTAAATGTGATCGAGCCCCGATGCTTTTCCCGGAATTGCTCTCAGCTTACCGGGAAGGGCATCATTCATCCTGTCTTTTTTAAATGGGCTGCCATGCATTTTCCGGGCATGATCGAAGCTGCGACGCACGACGGGTGGCGGGAGACGACGCACCACCGTAACGCGACTCCAAAAAATATCCTTTTCATTCAAACGGTTACGTCCATCTGCCCGCTTCGAGTCTAACCGATGAAACTCTCGGGCAAATTTGAGGCAATAAGAAGAACAGTTTTGCTCGTCAAGCGGCCGCATAGCAGCAAAACATTGATTTCCTCACTTTTTTATGTTAAGCCTATAGAACTGATCCACTCGTGAGGGCATCCGCATGCCCAAACTTATCGCGAAAGTCGAAAAATCCTCGAAAGTAATGTTTGTGACACGCAAACCGCACCGGTTCTGTCGCTGATTTGCTTTCTGTCGTTTGATCGTAACTGGATCAGCATGGAGTCACCCGACGGTTCCCCCGTCTTATCCGGGTCTAGCGGCCTGGGGTCGGCTGTCGCCGATACAGTAACAGGGAGTTTTTAGAGCGAATGACGACCCAGCAGAAAAAATCCTCGACACGTCAGGGCTTCAAGACTGGTGAAGCGATTGTTTATCCGGCACACGGCGTCGGAACGATCACCGCCATCGAGGAGCAGGAAGTCGCAGGCATGAAGCTAGAGCTTTTTGTAATCGATTTCGATAAGGATAAAATGCGTCTCAAGGTGCCTGTCACCAAAGCTGTCGCAATCGGCATGCGTAAACTTTCTGAGACCGATTTCGTAGAGCGCGCTTTGAAGGTGGTACAGGGTAAGGCACGCGTCAAGCGGACCATGTGGTCGCGCCGTGCCCAGGAATATGATGCAAAGATCAATTCCGGCGACCTGATTTCCATCGCCGAAGTGGTCCGCGATCTCTATCGCGCCGAGCATCAGCCGGAACAGTCCTATTCCGAACGCCAGCTTTACGAAGCAGCGCTGGATCGCATGGCGCGTGAAATCGCCGCCGTCAACAAGATGTCGGAAACCGAAGCCGTTCGGCTGGTGGAAGTCAATCTTGCCAAGGGTCCGAAGCGCGGCAAGTCCGTGGAAGAGGACGAGGCACAGGAAGAAGCCGCGTAATCGGCACATTCCAAGCATAAAAAAAGCCCGGCAGTGCCGGGTTTTTTTATGTCTGTTGAGCGCTCTATGTGCAGTGGAGAGTTCGGACGTAACGCCCATGAGCTGGCGCTTAAAACAGCGCGTCAGCAAACAGCTGCTCGTCATCCTGAACGCCGCTGGACTGTTGTGACGATCCGGTGTCCACCTCGCCGTGCAGAGGCAGGAAGCGCAGATGAATGTCGCGCTCCTGAGCCATCGTATAGATCGCGTAGATTTTCTGGCTGAGCGGCTGGGCAGCGGCAGGAATGGCAGGAGGCGATGACATACCCCCTCTCGCCCGATCGGCGATCGCCAGGCAATCGTGCAGGAGTCCGCCAAGTTCGCCGTCAAAATCCAGCTTGGTAACGGCAGCACTAATACGGCTGAATACTAGCTGGCCTTCAGAGCCGAAAGTTTCCAGCCCCTTTTCCATATCAGCAGCAACGGTGCGGATCGAATCGAGTGCGAGGTTGAGCGGCTCATGAATATGGTTGATGTCGTCGCTGTCGTCCCGCGTCAGCATTGCCGTCGCCTCTTCCACGAAGCGCATGTCCTCGACAATGGCGTCAGCCGGGGTTTCCAGCTTGGCGGCGAAGGTGCGCAGCTCGCCGCTGACGACATTGACGGAACGGCCGGCGTCGCCGAGACGCGAGCAGCGCAGGTTGGAATTCAACGCCATATAGTGAATGTCTGTTTTGATCGAGCGGATCGTCTCGATACCCTCCTGCAGCGCCTGTGCCGACTGGGTAACGGAGCTGACGAAGGAGTCGGACTCATGGCTACGATCCTGGACCCGGGTCGAAAGGGCGCAGGCATGGCTGATATCGCTTTCCATCCGCCGCAGCAGGCTGCGGTCGTTGTCGCCGCCCGACTGGTTCAACTCGTCGCGCAGGGACAGAACCCGGGCTGCATCGCTGGTGAAACTGGACATATTGGCCGAAATCGACGAGCACTTCTGCCGGAAGTCGTCAAGCGACTCCTGCAACTGGGCGTGAGCGAGATGGCGTACGGCTTGGCGCAGGGCATCAATCTCCGCGGGATCGCGTAGAATACCTTGCGCCAGAAAATCCTCCAGATACTCAAAGCCGCTCTGAATATGTTCAATCCGCTGCCGGGTAATATCGCCGATCTGCAGTGCCGAGAGCACGGTGGCAATCTTGCCCTGGATCGCCCGCGTCAGGCTTTTCACCTCGTTGGCGATACCGGTCATCACTTTATGCTGTGAGGCCAGCTGATCGGAACTTGACGTCAGGGATGTCACGATCGCCGGAATGGTATTGCGGAAATCCGAAAGAATGCCGTCGGAAAACGCCCTGGCAGTATCGAGCTGCCCGCGCATGTCAGCCAATTGCGTGGCAAACCGATCAATTTCTTCGGCACCGGACTGGATGCGCTCGCGGATTTCATCGGCAAAGCCCGAGAACTCGGCAAGTCCGGCACCGGTTATCTTCACCGTGATTGCAAAGGTTCTGAGATAGCGGATGGTTTCGCGCATTTCCTCGACATGCGCATAGGTCGAGGCGCAGAGATCGGAAATCTGGCTGAAGGAATCCTGGCGTGCCGTAGCGCGGGCCGGCAGCAGTGCAAGATCCGCAACGGTCTTGCGCAGGCCCTGCACGGTTTCGGTGGTGGTCTTGCCGTCGAGAACGCCGGTCAACTGGTCAAGACTATCCACGAGGCTACCGAGATTTTCCATGACCGAAACCAGCACTGCGCCACCGTCAAGGAAGGACTTCTCGATGCGGGAATGGGCGCTCGAGAGCTTCACTTCGAAATCGGAGTGCTGATTGCCGGTCGAATGAGCCTTGGAAACTGGACGCACGAATTCACCTCACATAAGCGATAGAGGTGCACTTTAGCTTCAATTCAAGAATGACAGGTAAATTCCAAAGCGCATTTCATAAAATTTGAAGCAGCAACGAAGGCCCGCCACAACCTGCAGCAGGCCTTCCATTTTATTATTGCTCGCCGAGCTTCATCGACGGATCGTAATCCTTGCCTTCGACCGTCTTGACCACTGCCTGACCGCAAAAGGTCTGGTTTGCTGCTGCATTAAAAGTCAGGCTCGGTGAGCCATGCAATTCCCAGCCCTTGTTGAGCGCATCGGTAACCCGGTGGCAGAAGCTGGAATCATCAGGGCCGGTAATAAAACGATAAACCTTCATCAGGCGCATCCTCTCTCGTTTGAAGTTTCAGTTTATGGGTGGGGCAAAAGCGATAATCGCGACAGAAGCCGCTCAGCCTGCTCGGCATGGAGCCGTTCTATCATCTGTCCCGCATGATTGATGACATTGAGACCGCTGGCCTCCGGCGCGGCAAACGCGGCGACGATGGCGCGTGCCTCTGATATTTCTGCCTCGGAAGGGCCAAACTGCCGATTGGAAGCGTCGATCTGGGCCGGGTGGATCAGCATCTTCCCATCAAAGCCCATTGATCGTCCCTGGCTGCACTCGTCCTCAAAGGCTTCGAGATCGCGAAAATCGTTAAAGACGGCATCGATGACATCCAGGTTATAAGCACGCGCGGCAAGAACCACCTGCATCAGCCAAGGAACCAGGAAGGTGCGGCCGGGTGTGGCAGGCACCCTGGTCTCCTTGCGCAGATCATTGAGACCGACCACCAGACACTCCAGGCCAAGCCCTGCCCCTTCGCCGGCAAGCCGCGCCACATCGAGCACTGCCTTTGGCGTCTCAATCATCGCCCACAAAGCTGGCTTTTCACCGGCACCAGCCCGAAGCGATGCCAATTCGTCCACCCGCTCCGTCTTCGGCAACAGCACAGCATCCGGACCTATGGACGCAACAAGAGCCAGATCCTCGGAGAACCAAGGGCTATCGCTGCCATTGATGCGGATGATTGCTTCACGGCCCTTCAAATCGGCGTGTTGCAAGAGCTGGTACAGATTGTCGCGTGCGTCCGCCTTGCTATCGGCTGCAACCGAATCCTCAAGGTCGAAAATGATCCCATCACAATCGAGCGAAACCGATTTTTCCAATGCTCGCCGGTTGATAGCGGGAACGCTGAGCAACGAGCGACGAAGACGCTGAGGACGGTCGATCGGCTTGGACGGCATGACAATACGCCTCTTGGTTGTTTTCTCTTGGCTGCGGCAGCCCGTTGCGACCTCAATAACTCTTGTAAAGCGCCAGGAGAAGCCCCACCTTGCTACCGTGAAAGGAACAAGATCATGCAGAATCTTCGTGCTCTCGGATTGCTTGGCCTCGGCATCATTGCTTTGACGGCAGCAGCCATACTGACCTTCTCTCTGACCTTCGTCTTCGGAGCCGTCTTGACGGCAACGCTCGCCTGGCGCGCGCTTACGCTAAAGCCTAAACCGGTCCCGGTGCATGCTCGCAAGCGCAGCAGCGAAGAGCAGCCCGTGCGGATCTGGAACGACGGACGCGGCACGATCATCGACATGTGAGTGGCAGCATGGCACGGCCCCTCGGTGGCGGACTGTAGCAGGGCGGCTTCTTCCTTCGAAGTGCCGGCGCCAAGATTCTCCTTCAAATCGGGCTGGTTTTCGGTTATGCGGAAAGCAATTTTATTCAGCTCCAGTGAAGGTAACACCTATGGAAAAGTTCACGAAGCTCACCGGGGTCGCCGCACCTCTGCCGGTTGTCAATGTCGATACGGACATGATCATTCCGAAGGATTACCTGAAGACGATCAAGCGGACTGGCCTCGGCACCGGTCTATTCGCGGAAGCTCGTTATAAAGACGACGGTTCCATCAACCCGGATTTCGTGCTCAACAAACCTGCCTATCAGAATGCCAAGATCCTGGTTGCCGGTGACAATTTCGGCTGCGGCTCGTCTCGCGAACACGCCCCCTGGGCTCTGCTGGATTTCGGTATCCGCTGTGTGATTTCCACCAGCTTCGCTGATATTTTCTACAACAACTGTTTCAAGAACGGCATTCTGCCGATCGTCGTCAGCCCGGAAGACCTGGAAAAGCTGATGGACGATGCGCAGCGTGGTTCCAATGCCGTGCTGACGGTCGACCTCGAGAGCCAGGAAATCACCGGCCCTGATGGCGGTAGCATCAGCTTCGAAATCGACGAGTTCAAGCGTCATTGCATGCTGAATGGCCTCGACGATATTGGCCTGACCATGGAAAAATCGGCAGCAATCGCCTCCTTTGAGGCATCGAACGCCACGACGCGCCCCTGGGCGTAAGGCCAAAAGAAGCAAGTTTGTCGGACAGGATCGAAGGCGGGGCTCAGGCTCCGCCTTTTTCTTTGCGGCTTCAGTTTGCCGCAACTGTGGGGCAAAACCGTACCGTTAGCAGCGCCGCTGTCCTTGAATTGCCCTTGATCGCCCGATAAAACCCCCGCACTGCTGTTTCAAACGAGGTCGGCTCATGACAGTCCGCAAACTCTTCCTTCTTCCTGGCGACGGCATTGGTCCGGAAGCCATGAACGAAGTCCGCAAGATCATTTCCTACATGAATTCCGCGCTTAGCGCCGGCTTCGAAACCGATGAAGGTCTGGTTGGCGGCTGCGCCTACGATGCCCATGGCGCAGCGATTTCCGAAGCCGACATGGGCAAGGCCATGGCAGCGGATGCCGTGCTGTTCGGCGCCGTCGGCGGCCCTAAATGGGATGGCGTCGATTATGACGTGCGCCCGGAAGCCGGCCTGCTGCGGCTGCGCAAGGATCTGGAACTGTTTGCCAATCTGCGCCCGGCCATCTGCTATCCGGCGCTGGCTGCTTCCTCTTCGCTGAAGCCCGAGCTTGTCGAAGGTCTGGATATCCTGATCATCCGCGAACTGACCGGCGGCGTCTATTTCGGAGAGCCGAAGACCATTACCGATCTCGGCAATGGCCAGAAGCGCGCAATCGACACCCAAGTCTACGACACCTATGAAATCGAGCGGATTTCTGCCGTCGCTTTCGAACTGGCCCGCACTCGCCGCAACGCTGTCTGTTCGATGGAAAAGCGCAATGTGATGAAGTCCGGCGTCCTGTGGAACCAGGTTGTCACCGCCCTGCACAAGGAAAAGTTCTCCGACGTCAAGCTCGAGCATATGCTGGCTGACGCCGGTGGCATGCAGTTGGTGCGCGCGCCCAAGCAGTTCGACGTCATCGTCACCGATAACCTGTTCGGCGACATGCTGTCGGATGTCGCGGCGATGCTGACTGGTTCGCTCGGCATGCTGCCTTCTGCCTCTCTTGGCGCCCCCGACGGCAAGACCGGCAAGCGCAAGGCGCTTTACGAGCCCGTCCATGGCTCGGCCCCTGACATCGCCGGCAAGGGTATCGCCAACCCGATCGCCATGATCGCTTCCTTCGCCATGTGCCTGCGCTATTCCTTCGCCATGGTCGCAGAGGCAGAAGCGCTGGAAAAGGCAATTGCCAACGTGCTCGACAAGGGCATCCGCACCGGCGACATCATGTCGGAAGGCTGCAGCCAAGTCGGCACCGTCGAAATGGGCGACGCGATCCTCTCGGAATTCCAGTCTTTGATGGGCTGATCCGCCTGATTTCCAATCGATTCCAGCGCGGGACCAATCCTCGCGCTGGCTGATCCCCCCGGGGTCAGCTTACTGATCCCCACCGGTGTCACACAGTTGAAGACATCCGCCTGTATGTGCTGGCCTGCTGAAGTAGGCACCAGCACATGGGGATCGCAATGACAATTCTTGCCAGGATCAAGACCGGCCAGCGGTGTGTGCCGAATTGCCGAACGCGCCTTTGCTTCGTTGCCGGCGCAAGTCTCATTCTGCTGATGGCGCTGCAATTTGACACGGCAATTGGCCAGACCGGGCGGGTGACCTGTCCGTTTTTCTACCGGATCGCAGCCTTGCTCACCCGGCTTGGCGAGTCCGATTGGTGCCTGTTGGCGAGTTTCGTGATCGCCATGCAAGCCAGTGCCAGCTCTAGGATTGCCCAGACAGCGGAAGAGCGTTGCCGGGCGCTGTTCGTCAGCCTGCTCGGCTGCTACGCCTTCATTGCCATTGCCGGCTCCGGCCTTGCTGCCAATCTGCTGAAGCGCGCGTTTGGCCGGGCCCGACCGGATCAATTCTCCGGTGCTGGCGCCTTCGATTTTTTACCCTTTGCCAACTCGGCGCAATTTGAAAGCTTCCCCTCCGGCCATGCCACCACCATTGGCGCATTGATGATGATCGGAGCGCTAATCGCACCGCGCTACAGGCTGGGTTTTGTTATCGCAGGTCTCTGGCTGGGCATGACACGCGTCATGGTGGGCGCCCATTATCCAAGCGATGTCGTTGCTGGCCTCGGCTTCGGCGCCTGGTTCGCCTGGATCATCGCGCTGAGCTTTGCCCGCCGTGGTCTGGTATTCCGGCAGTCTCTGGAGAATGGCCTGGTGCTGCGGCAGACACTGATCCCGGAACCGGCTCGCTCACACGGTAAGCCAACACCGCCGGCCCGAACGCCCGACTTGACGCAGCCAATGCCCGCCGCCTGAGCTGGTTTCCCCGACACGCCAAAAGAAAACGCCCGGACGGCGATGCGTCCGGGCGTTCATGGATGTGAGAGGCGGAAGGATCAGCCGTCGATATCGTTGTTCTTGGTTTCCTTCAGGAAGATCATGCCGATCAGGAACGACATGCCGGCGATGACGATAGGGTACCAGAGACCATAATAGATATCGCCTTTCGCCGCGCTCATCGCAAAGGCCGTGGCCGGAAGCAGACCGCCGAACCAACCGTTGCCGATATGATAGGGCAGCGACATGCCGGTATAGCGGATGCGGGTCGGGAACATTTCCACCAGCATGGCGGCAATCGGCCCGTAGACCATGGTGACATAGATCACCAATACTGTCAGAATCGCGATCAGCGGCACCCATTTTACCTGAGTCGGATCGGCCACCATCTTGAAGGCACCGCCATTGGCGATCGTGTAAACCGGCATGGACTGCATGCCGGCGGCCGCACCTTCATCAGCGGTCAGCAGCTTGTCGGCCACCAGCTTTTCCGTCGGCACCGAGGCGCTCGGTCCGGCGCGAACGGCATCGGCATTCAGCTTCAGTTCCGGATTGGCGGCAATGAAGGCATTCAGCTTGGCATCCGGTACCTTGACGGCATCGCGAACCAGCGGATAACCCGCGTCGTGCAGAGCGGTATTGACGCCCTTCTGCAAGCCGCCATCGAGAGCCTTGGCATTGGCGCCCGCCTTGATGCTGTCGTAGCTCTGGATCTCGGCAGTGCCGAGCTTGATCGACGCAGTAGAGCCGGCCGCACCAGGCACGACTTCATACGGCACCGAATTCTTGGTCAGCAGAGCCGTTGCGATATCGCAGGAAGTGGTAAACTTTGCCGTGCCGGTCGGATTGAATTGGAAATTACAATCTGCCGGATCCGCCGTCACCGTCGCCTTGACCGTGGCCTGAGCTTGCGCCAGGGCCGGATTGCCTGCCCAGGTCATGCCCTGGAACAGCGGGAAATAGGTCAGCATGGCAAGCAGCAGACCGGCCATGATGATCGGCTTGCGGCCGATCTTGTCGGACAGCCAGCCGAAGACGACGAAGAACAGTGTGCCGCAGGCCAGCGCGATCGCAACCATGATGTTCGCCGCCTGGGCATCCACTTTCAGCACGTTCTGCAGGAAGAACAGCGCATAGAACTGACCGCAATACCAGACGACGGCTTGACCGGCGACGGCACCGAACAAAGCGAGAATGGCGATCTTGGCGTTCTTCCACTGGCCGAAGGCTTCCGAAATCGGTGCCTTGGACTGGGTGCCTTCTTCCTTCATCTTCTTGAAGGCCGGGGATTCGTTCATCTGCATGCGGATCCAGACGGAAACGCCGAGCAACAGCACCGAAAGCAGGAAAGGCAGCCGCCAGCCCCAGGCTGCGAAGGCTTCCTTGCCCATGGCTGTCTGGATACCGAGGATGATCAGCAGCGACAGGAAAAGACCAAGCGTTGCCGTGGTCTGGATCCAGGACGTGTAGAAGCCTCGGCGGCCATGGGGCGCATGTTCGGCCACATAGGTGGCCGCACCGCCATATTCGCCGCCCAGTGCCAGGCCCTGCAGCATGCGCAGCACGATCAAGATGATTGGTGCAGCAATGCCGATGGTGGCCGAACCCGGGAGAACACCAACCAGGAAGGTCGATGCGCCCATGATCAGGATGGTGATCAGGAAGGTATATTTACGTCCGACGAGGTCGCCGAGCCGGCCGAAGACCAGCGCGCCGAAGGGCCGCACCAGGAAGCCGGCGGCAAAGGCCAGAAGCGTGAAGATATTGCGGGTGGTCTCGGGATATTGGGAAAAGAAGGTGGCGCCGATATAAATTGCCAGCGAACCATAGAGATAGAAGTCATACCACTCGAACACGGTGCCGAGCGAGGACGCGAAAATGACTTTCCGCTCTTCCTTCGTCATGCCGCGCGGTGAGCCTTTGAGGCTTGCGACGTGTGCCATTGCTGTTCCTCCAGAACGAGTTCTCCGATGGCCGTGCACCCCCTCCAAAGGCTTCAGATCACGGCGTCGAATTATCCATAGCCTGACAGAAATCAGGGCGAACCGAGAGGCATGCTTTCGGCTTATGACTTTGGTCTAATATTTTAACGTCCGCTCCGCCTTGGAGACTGGCTCGCAAGCACCATTTCTTGGTGCCGATGGCCCGGTTTGCAGCGATTTTCTTGACACCGCCATAAAACCCGGTAAAGGCAAGGGCGAAAGGATCATGGAATGCGCGCACTCGACCTCTTCAGTGCTGACCGTCTGCAGCCTGCGGCTTATGCCCCGGCAATGATGGCGTTTGCCATGTCCTCCACCACCAAGGCCAAAACGACGACCAAAACCGTCTGACGTCTCTGGCCCCCGCTCTCTCCCCGGCACGGCCGGGGACAAGGAGGTCGCAATTGCGCGCCTTCCCCCTCACCACCCGAGGAGAGACAGAAAGCGAGCAGGATAATGGGTTTCAAAGTTGCAGTAGCAGGCGCCACCGGCAATGTCGGCCGCGAGATGTTGAACATTCTGGCCGAGCGCGGTTTTCCCGCCGATGAAGTGGTGGCTCTCGCCTCCGCGCGCTCGCATGGCACGGAAGTGTCCTTTGGCGACAAGGTGCTGAAGGTCAAGAACCTCGAAAACTATGATTTCTCCGATACCGATATCTGCTTGATGTCGGCCGGTGGCACCGTATCGCAGAAGTGGTCGCCAAAGATCGGCGCGCAGGGCTGCGTCGTCATCGACAATTCCTCGGCCTGGCGCTACGATTCCGACGTGCCGCTGATCGTGCCGGAAGTGAATCCGGATGCCATTACCGGCTTCACCAAGAGAAACATCATTGCCAATCCGAATTGCTCGACCGCCCAGCTGGTCGTCGCTCTGAAGCCGCTGCATGACGCCGCCGTCATCAAGCGCGTCGTGGTCTCGACCTACCAGTCGGTTTCGGGTGCGGGCAAGGATGGCATGGACGAGTTGTTCACCCAGACCCGCGCCGTCTTCGTGGCCGACCCGGTCGAGAGCAAGAAGTTCACCAAGCGGATCGCCTTCAACGTTATTCCTCACATCGACGTCTTCATGGAAGACGGCTACACCAAGGAAGAATGGAAGGTTCTGGCCGAAACCAAGAAGATGCTGGACCCGAAGATCAAGGTAACCTGCACGGCCGTGCGGGTACCGGTTTTCATCGGCCACTCGGAATCGGTCAATATCGAGTTCGAAAAGGAAATCACCGCCGATCAGGCACGTGAGATCCTGCGCGAAGCGCCCGGTTGCCTCGTCATCGACAAGCATGAAAACGGCGGCTACATCACGCCCGTCGAGTGCGCCGGCGAAGACGCGACCTATATCTCGCGTATCCGCGAAGATGCGACGGTTGAAAACGGCCTCAACATCTGGGTCGTCTCCGACAACCTGCGCAAGGGTGCGGCTCTCAACGCCATACAGATTGCCGAACTGCTGATCAACCGCGGCCTGATCAAGCCGAAGTCCATCGCTGCCTGATCATTTTATCGGGGTAATATCGCCTGCGATATGCCCCGGTATTCGTCGATCACGCGGATTTGACGGCGATACATCCTGTCGTGCCCGTTAATTTTTATGGTTTACACGAAGTATAAACGCTTAATGCTTACGGACATGGGTTAGGACAAGTTGAGGCGCGGCTGACAACATCGCCGCGCCTTCCCTTTTGGATGAGGTTTCTATGGCACTGAAGATGGTTAGCGCGGCAGCATGTGTGGCTGTAGCGGCACTGGGTCTCATGAGCGGAAGCGCTACTGCTGCGCCGGCTTGCAGCAATACATCGGCTGGATTTGAACAGTGGGTCGAAGGCTTCAAGGCCGAAGCAGCCGGCCGTGGCGTCAGCCGCTCGGTTCTTGATCGCGCGTTTGCCAATGTTCACTATAACCAGCCGACAATTCGCGCCGACCGTGGCCAGAAGAGCTTCAAGCTCTCCTTCGACGAATTCATGAAGAAGCGCGGTGGTCAGGCAATCATCAGCCGCGGCAAGGCGATGAAGCGCGCCAATGCCCAGTTGTTTGCGACCATTGAACGGCGCTTCGGCGTTCCGGCCGGCCCGCTGATCGCAATCTGGGGCATGGAGACAGGCTTCGGCTCCTATATGGGCAATGAGCACACCCTCTCAGCCGTCTCGACGCTGACCTTCGACTGCCGCCGCAGCGACTATTTCCGCGAGCAGCTTTATGCGGCCCTGAAGCTGGTCAGCGACGGTGACCTCGACGTTAACTCGCGTGGTGCTGCCCATGGCGAAATCGGCCAGACTCAGTTCCTGCCGAAGAATGTCACGCTCTATGGCGTCGATGGCGATGGCGACCGCCATATCGACCTTATTCATTCGCGCGCCGATGCGCTGTCCTCAACTGCGAATTTCCTGAAGGGTCATGGCTGGCAACCGGGTCTCGGCTATCAGCCGGGCGAGCCGAATTTCTCCGCTATCGGCGGCTGGAATGCGGCTGTGGTCTACCAGCAGGCGATTGCCTATATCGGCAAGGAAATCGACAAACCTTGATAGGCCCATCAGGGTCACCGGCGTCGACACGGATTGACTAAAAAGGGCTGCAGATCGGAAGATCTGCGGCCCCCTTTATTTAAAAGGGTATTTTTTTAGAGTATTATCATTAGTTGTATTTTCGTTCCTGACGTGCATTAATCTCCTCATTTCAACTCATATTGAACTGAAGTCAGGGGGACTTTCGTGAAAAATATTGCAACTGCGTCGTCGCTTGCGGCTGCGCTCTGTCTTGGTGCCGCCTTCGCGGCCAAAGCTGACAGCCTCGTCTATACCGATCAGGGAAGCAACTGGACCGCCACGACCCGGGCGATCTACTACACTCAGGACCAGGGTTCGCGGCTCATGCCTCTCTCCTGGATGCAGGCGCTGTCCTTGGCCGACGGTACACCGTTCCTGGCCGACAATCTCGCGCGGTATGGCTATCTGACCATGGATGGTCCCAATAACGGATTGCCTATCGGCTTTACGGTGACCGGACCGGACGGTCGCAAGGAGGTTGGTATGACCTGCGCGGCGTGCCACACGCGCGAAATCGCCATCTCCGACATCCGCTACCGCATTGATGGCGGCCCGGCCCTATCCGATTTTCATCAATTCCTGATCGATCTGGATGCCTCCACGCAAAAGCTGGTGGCCGACCCGATCGCCTATGACCTCTTCAGCAAAACAGTTCTGGGGACCGATTATCCGAATCCCAACAGCCGTGCGCAATTGCAGGTCGACTTCACCATCTGGACGCAGCGCTTCCACGCGATCGTCAGCAAGGGCGTTCCGCATAACACCTGGGGCGTCGGTCGGCTGGATGCGGTCGGCATGATCTTCAACCGGCTCACCGGGCTAGACCTCGGTGCGCCGCCAACCCGGCTGATCGAGGCTAATCTTCAGCCCGCCGATGCGCCGGTTCGCTATCCCTTCCTCTGGAATGCCTCCATCCAGGACCGCACCCAGTGGCCTGGCTTTGCTGCCAATGGCAGCGACATTCTGGGCCTCGCACGCAATGTCGGCGAAGTCTACGGTGTCTTTGGCGTGTTTGAGCCGACCAAGGAACAATGGTCGCTGCTCGGCTATGATTACCTGAAAAACAATTCTCTCAACTTCGAGGGATTGAATACGCTCGAGGACCTGATCAAGCAGATGGGTCCGCCAAAGTACCCCTTCCCGGTCGATGCCACCCTCGCCAAAACCGGTGAGACCCTGTTCAACACCTGGCGCGGCAGCGACGGTAAAGGCAGCACCTGTTTCGACTGTCACGGCCAGAAGCCCGGCACGCCATCGCTCGGCAATGCCACCTGGGCAACACCGCTGTGGGATGTCGGAACAGATAGCCGCGAATATAATATCATGAACTGGACGGCATCGCCTGGGATCATGACCGGCGCGCGCATTCCCTTCATCGGCGACAAGCTTGCCGCCACCTCACCTTCCATCGACATCCTGACTGTCGCTGTCGAAGGCAGCATTCTCCAGCATTATGCCGAAAGCATTTTTGACCTCAGGGAAAAGAAGCTGCCGATGCTGCAAAGTGCCATAGACGACGCCTTCAAGGCAAAACTGCCGGAGCTCAATCTATCCTCCGATCTGCGCGAACTGCAAAACGCCTTCCCGCGCTCGCAGGGCCAGAACCTGGCAGCAGTGCAGGCGAAAGTCGCCGCCGCGAGAACAGATGCTGCGGCTAAGCCACCAACGACCGCGACGAGCCAGGCTGCTACCCAGCCGATATCGCCGACCACACAGTTCAAATACGAGTCGCGGGTTCTTTACGGCATCTGGGCGACAGCGCCTTATCTGCATAACGGTTCTGTACCGACCCTTGCAGATCTCCTGCAGCCTGTCGCCAAGCGGCCGCAGACATTTGCCGTCGGCCCCGATTACGATCCGAAACTTGTGGGTTTAGCGGTCACCCAGACCGGGCTCAACACCGTCACCCAGACGACGGATTGCGGCCAGCGCAACTCCGGCAACAGCCGATGCGGCCACGACTTTGGAACAGACCTGTCGCCGTCCGATAAGACGGCATTGCTGGAATATCTGAAAACGCTTTAAGCAGCGGCAAAAAGGGGATCGGCTTGAAGCCGGTCCCTTCCGACTGTCAGGGATCAAGCCGTTTGAAATCCCGGCTTTCGGGATCCATCACCCACAATTCGCCGTTGGAAATGTCGAACCAGGCGCCGTGGATGGACAGCTTGCCCTCCTGCTCGCGGGCTCTCACTTCAGGAAACGTGCGCAGGTTCTCGATCGAATTGCGAATCGAAATCCGTTCCATCGCCGTCTGGCGCTCTGCGGCGGTCATCACCGAAGCGGTCTGAATCTGCTCGGCAGCGGGCTTGATCAGGTTCATCCACTTGCCAATGAAATCCCCGGGCGACAGCGGCTCGGCATCCGGATCAAGCGCGGCGCGAATACCACCGCAACGACCGTGGCCCATGACGATGATGTTCTTGACCTTCAGCGCCAGCACCGCAAACTCAAGTGCAGCCGACGTCGAGTGATATTGGCCATCAGGTTCAAAAGGCGGCACCATGTTGGCGACATTTCGCACGACGAACAATTCGCCGGGACCACAATCGAAAATCGTTTCTGGGGCTGAACGGGAGTCGCAGCAGGCAACGATCATGGTCTGCGGGTTTTGGCCTTGATCGGCCAAAGCTCGATAGCGATCCCGTTCGTCGCTATAACGACCGTTCATGAAGTTGCTGTAACCGGCGAGAAGGGATGCTGGAAAATCTATCATGACCCTGAATTATCGCGCTGCAGCAGGATTGACAAGCAAGGAAAACCACCAGAGAGGCGACAGATCATGAGCGAACCGGCTTGCTGGCCGGATGCAGCAGCCTGCGGATCTGCACGAGCGCCATCGGCGTGATCAGGCTGGATTGATCCTGCTCCAGCGTCAGCTCATCGCTTTCGCGTTTCAGCGACCGCGCGAGGACCTCGTAAACACCGGCCGTTGCCAGTTGCAGCGCCTTTTCTTCACCATGCTTTTGCAGCAGTCGGGCGAGTAGCAGGGCCGAAAACAAGTCGCCAAGGCCGTTTGGGACATTGTCCATGGCACGATGTTCAGCCAGAAGCGCGTGACGGTTCGAGAGCAGCAGGTTTCCAATGCTGCCGGCCATCATCGGCACCGCCGAAGTCACTGCCATCAGCGACGGGCCAAGCGATAAAGCCGCGTCAATGATCGCGCTATTGCTTTCGAGGCCAGCACCCGCCATCCATGCAAGCTCGTAGCGGTTGGGCGTGGCGATATCGGCCAGGGGAATGAGATGGTCGCGGATCGCAACGGCCGTTGTTTCCGGCACGTAAAGCCCCTGCAGATCACCGATGACGGGATCGCAGAGATAAATAAGGTCGGGGTTGCGCTGCTTCAGCGCCGCGACCAGCCGAACCACAGCAAGCGGCTGACGAGGACTACCGAAATAGCCTGATATCACGGCCTTTACCTCGGAGAGCCACGGCGCCCGGATCAGATCGTCTATGGCAGCCTCGAACACGTCATCGGCAAAATTCATGCGCGTCGATGGACCGTGGCCAGGATGCCAGGGCAAGACCACCGTTGGCATCGACCAAACCGGAAAACCCAGACTCTCGAGTGCGAACACGACGGCGCGATTGCCGACCGATCCGCGAATGACATGGCTGGAAATGGCGATGACGGCGCTGGCCGGACTTTCGGACATGGATGGGCGGACCTTATGAATGACGGACGCTACTCCACGCTTTTGAGCCTGTTTTGTCAAACTTTCATGGCTAGCGACCCAAACTTGAGCCGATTTTTTGATTTTCGCCTCTGAAAAAATGAAAAGAGACGAAAAATCAGCTTGTGAAACCCAAAATTGCCCTCACAGATATGAAATTGAAAATCACCGGTAGTAAACGGTGATGGTCAGATCGCAGCAAAATGCTTTGGAGGAAGTCGTGGTTGCAGCTAAACGGGTAAAACGGGAACAGCTTTTCGAGCTTTCCAGAGCAGCGGATGGCAAGGGCACGACCAGTTTGATCGATCCCGCCGCCCTGTTCGGACGCGCCAGCGACGACGATCTCCAGCGTTACGATCCAGCAATGCTGAAAGCCGCCGCGCATCGGGCGAGCGAGGACCTGCAGTCCTGGCAGGGCGACAAGGCCGCCGTGCGCATCGCCACTGTCGAAGGGATAGAGGCTGATGGCGCCAGCCTGAGCGTGCTGTCGATCGTCGACCGTAACAAGCCTTTTCTTTACGATTCGGTCATGGGCGAAGTTACCAGCCAGTTCCGTGACATTCACCTCGCGGTCCACCCCATCCTGGTACACAGCGGTGACGACTGGACGCTCGCCGATATCAAGACCGAGCCCGCAGATCGCGTCAGCTACATCCAGCTGCATCTGGCACCCCTGACCGATGACCAGGCGCAAGGCCTAACGGAGCGTCTGCAGACCGTGCTCTCGCAGGTCGCCACAGTGGCGGCCGACTGGCAGCCGATGGTCTCGCTTCTGAAAACCGCCATGAGCGAACTGGCCGAGCAAGTCCATGTCAAGCGCAAGGCGGAGCGCGCCGAAGCCATCGCCTTCCTGGAATGGCTGCGTGACGAGAACTTCACCTTCCTCGGCATGCGCGAATATCTTTATTCCGGCGACGGCGCGAGCGCCAAGCTGGAACGCGACAAGGGCCGGGGGCTCGGAATTCTCTCTGACCCCGACGTGCTCGTGCTGCGCCAGGGCCGCAATGCCGTCACCACGACGCCTGAGATCCTTGCCTTCCTTCAGGGGCCAGACGACCTGATCGTCACTAAAGCCAATGTCAAATCCGTCGTCCACCGCCGCGCCTATATGGACTATATCGGCATCAAACGCTTCAATGCCGATGGCAAGGTTGTCGGCGAACTGCGCATCGTCGGCCTGTTCACCGCCACGGCCTATACCCACTCGGTCAACCACATCCCGCTCCTGCGGGCCAAGGTCGAGAAGGTCACCGAACAGTTCAACTTCGATCCCTTGAGCCATTCCGGCCGTATCCTGCAGAACACGCTGGAATCCTATCCGCGTGACGATCTCTTTCAGATCGATACCGAGCTTCTGTCTCGCTTCTGCGAGCAGATCATGGACTTGAGCGAGCGGCCGCGCGTGCGGGTCTTGCCGCGCATCGACCATTTTGACCGGTTCGTCTCGCTACTCGTCTTCGTGCCGCGCGAAGAATATAATTCACTGGTGCGTGAGAAGATCGGCGCCTATTTCACCGAGATCTACCAGGGCCGCCTCTCCGCCTATTACCCGGCCTTCCCCGAGGGCGGGGTAGCGCGGGTGCATTTCATCATCGGCCGGTCCGAGGGCAAGACGCCGCGCATCGCCCAGAACAAGTTGGAAGAGGCGGTCAAGGCGATCACCTCGCGCTGGGACGACCGGTTTGCCAGCCTTGCTCCGGCAAAAGCACCGCAGCTGATTGTCAGCCGTGCCTTCGAGGATGCTTTCTCCCCGGAAGAAACGGTTGCCGATCTCACTCACATCCAGACCTGCCTTTCTGGCGCCAAGGCCTCGATTGCCTTCCACAATCGCGAGACGGCAGAAGGCCGGACGCTTTATCTGAAGGTCTTCCACGCTGGCCATCACCTGCCGCTGTCGCGGCGCGTGCCGCTGCTCGAAAATCTCGGCTTCAGCGTCGTCAGCGAACGAACCTTCGATATCACTGCCAAAGATACCGGCAGTGGCAAGGAACAGCTCGTCGTGCTGCACGACATGGAACTGTCGGTCAGGGCCGGTCAGGACTTCGACATTGCCCAGCATGGCAGCCAGGTGGCAGCGACCTTCCTTGCCGCCTTCAACGGTGTTGTCGACAACGACGCCTTCAACCGGCTGGTGCTGAGCACAGGGCTGGAGGTTGGTGAAGTCGCCGTGCTGCGCGCCTATGCCGCCTATCTGCGCCAAGCAGGTGTCGTCTATTCCCTGACCTACATTGCAGAGACGCTGAATAAGTATCCCAAGATCACCGCCGACTTATTTGCACTGTTCCACCAGTCCTTCGATCCGAAGCTCTCGGAAAAATCGCGACCACGCAAGCTGGCAGACCTGCGCGATGGTATTGAGACGGCGCTTGCCTCCGTGCCGAGCCTGGATGAGGACCGTATCCTCAGGCGTTACCAGAACGCGGTGGATTCCACCTTGCGCACCAACTATTTCCAGAAGGGCGCCGGCACCGTCAAACCGATGCTTGCCTTCAAATTCGACCCGCAGCAGCTGGACGGTCTGCCGCAGCCTCGCCCCTTCCGCGAAATCTTCGTCTATGGCGTCGAGGTAGAAGGCGTGCATCTGCGCTTCGGCAAGGTTGCCCGCGGCGGCTTGCGCTGGTCGGATCGCGCCCAGGACTACCGCACGGAAGTGCTGGGCCTAGTCAAGGCGCAGCAGGTCAAGAACGCCGTCATCGTCCCTGTAGGCGCAAAGGGCGGCTTCTTCCCCCGACAACTTCCAAGCCCGGCCAACCGCGAAGAATACCTGCGGATGGGCCGTGAAGCCTATATGACCTATATCCGCACGCTGTTGTCGATCACCGACAACATCAAGGACGGCGCCGTCGTAGCGCCGGAAAATACCCTGCGGCTGGATGGCGACGATCCTTATTTCGTCGTAGCTGCCGACAAGGGCACGGCAACCTTCTCCGACACAGCCAATGGGCTGGCGCGCGAAGCCGGATTTTGGCTGGACGACGCCTTTGCCTCCGGAGGCTCGGCCGGCTACGACCATAAGAAGATGGGTATTACCGCCCGCGGCGCCTGGGAAGCGGTCAAACGGCATTTCCGTGAAATGGACGTGGACATCCAGAAGACGCCGTTCAGCGTCGTTGGCGTCGGCGACATGTCCGGCGACGTTTTCGGCAATGGCATGCTCTTGTCGCGCAAGATCCGGCTGATCGGCGCCTTCGACCACCGCGACATCGTCATCGATCCCGATCCGGATATGGAAAAGTCGTTCCAGGAGCGCAGGCGCATGTTCGCCCTGCCCCGCTCCAGCTGGCAGGACTATAACAAGGCGTTGCTGTCCAAGGGCGGCATGATCATTTCGCGCGCCGAAAAATCCGTAACTCTCACGCCCGAAGCGGCAGCGGCAATCGGTCTTGCCAAGAAGGTGGCGACACCATTCGAGATCATGACCGCGATCCTCAAGGCTGAGGTCGATCTGCTCTGGTTCGGCGGCATCGGCACCTATGTCAAGGCGCTGTCGGAAACCGATGCCGAAGTCGGCGACCGCGCCAATGACCCGATCCGCATCACAGCCGACGAAGTCGGCGCCAAGGTGATCGGCGAAGGCGCCAATCTCGGCGTCACCCAGAAGGGCCGCATCGCCTTCTCGCTGAAGGGCGGCCGCTGCAATTCCGACGCCATCGACAATTCGGCCGGCGTCAACTCCTCCGACGTCGAAGTCAATATCAAGATCGCGCTGTCGACGGTGGTTTCATCCGGCCGACTTGACATGCCCGCCCGCAACAAGCTGCTGGCATCGATGACCGAGGACGTCGGCGAGCTCGTCTTGCGCAACAATTACCTGCAGTCCCTGGCGATTTCGCTGGTGACACGCCAAGGCGCTGCCAACAGGGATGAATTGGCCCGGCTGATGACAGTGCTGGAAAGCTCCGGCCGTCTGAACCGCAAGGTGGAGACCCTGCCGGATGACGCGGCTTTGGCCGAACGTTATGCCGGCGGACAGTCCCTCACCCGACCGGAGGTCGGCGTGTTGCTCTCCTACGCGAAGATCTCGCTGTTTGACGATCTGATCGAGACCAGCCTGCCTGACGATGCCTATTGCACCAGCATCCTCAGCAATTATTTCCCGAAGAAGATGCGCCGGCCCTATGCCGATGACATCGCCGGCCACCGGCTGCATCGGGAAATCGTCGCCACCGTGCTTGCCAATCACATCATCAATCGCGGCGGCCCTGGCTTCATGGCCTGGATGAGCGATGCGACCGGGGCAACAGTCGAGGATATCGCAAGGGCCGCACTGCTGACCCGCGACAGCCTTGATCTGCGCAGCTACTGGGATCGTATCGACGCCTTGGACGGCGAGATCGGCGGGGACGCGCAAAACGATCTCTATCAGCGCGTCGGCACGAGCTACCGAGTGTTTACCAAGCTCGCGATCGACACAAGACTGGCTGGCGGCGACCTTTCAGAAGCGGTGCGCAAGCTGAAGGGGGCAATCAAATCCTTCAAGGGCTTCGCGCGCGCGGTCACACCGGCCGATTTCTCGGCGCAGATCGATGCGGAAGCCAGCGCCATGATCGGAGCCGGCGTGCCGGAGGATCTCGCCGAGGATCTCGCCGAACTGTGGAGCCTGACCGTGACGCCGGAAGTGATTTCCATCGCGCTCAGGGCCGACGCTAGCCTGCAGAAGGCGACGGAAGGCTATTACAAGGTCAGCGAGATCTTCCGCATCGGAAGGCTTCTCTCCTCGGTCGAGAAGATCCCGACCAGCGACCACTATGACAGCCTCGCCCGGCTGCGCAGCCTGGATCTCGTGCTCAAGGCCAGACGCAACATCGTCGTGCAGGCCCTGACCGGTCATGGCGACAGCCGCGATCCGGTCGCCGCCTGGCGCTCTGCCGACACGGTCAGGATCAATCGGCTGGGCAGCGAGTTGATCGCGCTGACCGAAGGCGATCCGAGCTTGTCGCGCCTGACGGTCGCCGCCAGCCTGCTGACGGATATCGCCCAGGCGAGCGCCTGATCTCGGGCGCAAGCCCTGGCAGGAATTCGGATTGAAGCCCGAATGAGATAATGCCAGTGTCGCCGCCGAAATCATCGGCGGCGATAGGTGGAAAATGGCGCAGCAGACGCAAGGGCAGACCGAAAATCCGACCGGCAAGGCGGGCATATGGGGGTGGATGCTGTTCGATTGGGCAGCCCAGCCCTTCTTTACCGTCGTGACCACCTTCATTTTCGGCCCCTACTTCGTCTCCCGCTTCACCCATGATCCCGTCAGCGCCCAGGCTGCCTGGAGCAATGCCGCCACGGTTGCCTCTGTTGTCATCGCCCTTCTCTCCCCCGTCCTTGGCGCCATCGCCGACCGCAGCGGCGCTCGCAAGCCCTGGATCGCGTTCTTTGCCGTTATCAAGATCCTCTGCCTGCTGATGCTTTGGGAAGCAGCACCGGGCTCTCCGGTGATCTATCCGCTGGTTCTGTTCAGCCTCGCATCGATCGCTGCCGAATTTTCTATCGTTTTCAACGACTCAATGATGCCGCGCCTGGTCAGCGCGAAAGATGTAGGACGGATTTCCAATACGGCCTGGGGACTCGGCTATCTCGGCGGCATGATCGTGCTGATAGCAGTCGTGCTACTGATCGCCGCCAATCCCGACAGCGGCAAGACCATTCTCGGTACAACACCGCTCTTTGGCCTGAACCCCGTAACCGGCGAAGATGCACGGATCACCGGCCCGATCTCGGCCATCTGGTATCTGCTGTTCATCCTGCCGATGTTTTTCTTCACGCCTGACCAGGAAAAAGGCGAGGCATTCGGCAAAGCCGTAAAAGCCGGGCTGAGAGATCTGAAATCGACGCTACGCGAAGTCCGTCAGCGGGCCGGCATCCTACGCTTCCTGATCGCCCGTATGATCTATCAGGACGGCGTCAACGGCTTGCTGATCCTCGGCGGCGTGTTTGCGGCAGGCATGTTCGGCTGGTCGACCATGGAAATCGGCATTTACGGCATCATTCTCAACGTCGTCGCGATTTTTGGCTGCGCGCTGGCTAGCCGGCTCGATGCAGCACTCGGCTCGAAAATCATGGTGGTAATCAGCCTGATCCTGCTTTTGACCGCCAGCATCGGCATCGTCTCGACAGGCACAAGCTTCACCGCCTTTGGACTGGTGCCGCTATCGACGGAAAGCTCCGGCAGCCTGTTCGGAACGCCGGCTGAAAAGGTCTATATCCTCTACGGCGTGTTGATCGGCCTTGCCTTCGGCCCAGTCCAGGCCTCCTCACGCTCCTATCTCGCCCGCAGCATCGCCCCGCAGGAGGCTGGACGCTATTTCGGCATCTACGCGCTGTCGGGCCGCGCCACCAGCTTCATGGCCACCCTCTCCTTCTCCCTGATCACCACAGCAACCGGTTCGTCACGGGCCGGCATGGCAAGTCTGACCATCTTTCTCGGTCTCGGTCTGGTCCTGCTGCTGGCAACGCCTTATCCTGCCAACAGGAGATGACTGGGGGAAATGAAATGGAGGATATAGGAGATGGAGCATTTACCTGAAATAGGTCTTGCTTTCGGAGCCTTCGCGCTCGGAATGTTGAGCCCTGGGCCGAACATACTGTCTGTCATCGGGACTTCCATGGCCGTGAGCCGGAGGGCTGGCCTTGCACTGGCATTGGGTATTTCTGCTGGCTCGCTCATTTGGGCGTCCATGACCGCCATTGGTTTGACGGCCTTGATCTCGGCCTACGCATCCGTTCTGACAATCATCAAGATCGCTGGCGGTCTCTACCTTCTGTGGTTGGCGTTTAAGGCGTTTCGTTCCGCAGCGACTACAGCGGCGGCCAAGGCCCCCTCCTCGCTTGATTCAGGAGGTTTATATGCGTTCTTCTTTCGTGGCTTGGCTATCCAACTGACCAATCCAAAGGCCGCCCTGACGTGGATTGCAATCATGTCGCTTGGTCTTGCACATTCGGCACCAGCATCCACTGCACTTACCATTGTGATTGGCACCACAATTCTCTCGGTTGCCGGCCATGCGGCCTATGCTGTCGCATTCTCCACCGAACGCATTATCGCCATTTACCAGCGGGCACGTCGGTGGATAGACCTGACGTTAGGAGTCTTCTTCACTGCAGCAGGAATAAAGCTACTGACAAGCCGTCCATAGCTTTCTCGGAGAGTTTTGGCTGCTTCGGTAAGGTCATGAAGCCAGAGACAAATATGAAAAGCGGCCGGAACCGAAGTTCCAGCCGCTTTTTCTATTCAAGTCACATGAGCATCAAAGGCTGATCGCGAAAGCTCCATCCTTTTCAGCGACCGCAACGCCATTGGCACTGACGTCATAGCCGGAGCCGTCAGCCTTGCGGCTCGCCTTGACCGAGACGGCCTTGCCGCCGATGCTGATTTCCGCCTCGTAGGCGTCCATGCTGGACGGCAGCGCCGGCTTCAGGCTGATGCCCTGGCCTTCGCGGTGGATGCCGAGGAAGCCTTCGAGCGCGAACCGGTAGAGCCAGCCGGCCGAGCCCGTATACCAGGTCCAGCCACCGCGGCCTTCATAGCCCGGTCCGCCATAGACGTCGGCTGCGACGACATAGGGCTCGACGCGGTAGCGGTTTGCCTCATCGGTGGTTTGAGCATGATGGACCGGGTTCAGCATCGAGAACACCTTCCATGCCTCGTCCGTGCGGCCGAGCTTGGAAAGCGCCAGGCCCGTCCAGATCGCCGCATGGGTATACTGGCCACCGTTTTCGCGCACGCCCGGCGGATAGGACTTGATATAGCCCGGGTCCAGACGGCTCTTCTCGAACGGCGGAGTGAACAGACGCACGATACCGACTTCGTCATCGATCAAGCGGCCGACGACAGCGTCCATTGCCTTCTGCTGGCGGTCCGGCTCGGCAAAGCCAGAGAGAACCGACCAGGATTGGGCAATGGCATCGATCCGGCACTCGTCCGACTGATCGGAGCCCAACGGATCGCCATCGTCGAAATAGCCGCGACGGTAGTGATCGCCGTCCCAGCCGGCCTTTTCAAGGGCGACCTTCAGGCTCTTCAGGTGGTTCGTCCAAGCCTTGACGCGGCCTGAGTCCTTGCGCTCTTCGGCAAAGGGCGCAAACACCGTCAGTGCATTGGCAAGGAACCAGCCGAGCCAGATGCTTTCGCCGCGACCGGCGACGCCGACCCGATTCATGCCGTCGTTCCAGTCACCGCCGAGGATCAGCGGCAGACCGTTGGTGCCGGTGCGTGTGATCGCCAGATCCAGCGCGCGGGCAGCATGCTCGTAAAGCGAGGCCTTTTCAGCGGAGATCTCCGGCTGGAAGAAGGCGTCATGCCGTCCGAGAGCAAGTGTCGGGCCATCGAGGAAGCTGACATCGGCATCGAGGATCGCCTTGTCGGCCGTCGCTGTCACATAGGAGTGGATGGCATAGGCCAGCCAGACCACGTCATCCGAGATGGTGCTGCGAATGCCGGCACCGTTCTGCGGCAGCCACCAATGCTGCACGTCACCTTCCTTAAACTGCCGCGAAGCAGCATTGAGGATCTGGTTTCGGGCGAGCTCCGGACGATAGAGCAGGAAGGCGAGACTGTCCTGCAACTGGTCGCGGAAGCCATAGGCACCGGAGGCCTGGTAGAAGCCGGCACGCGCTTTGATGCGGCAAGCGAGCGTCTGGTACGGCAGCCAATGGTTGACCATATGGTCAAAGGCCTTGTCGCCGGTCTTGACCTTGATATGGCCGGTGAAGTCACCCCAGAAGGCCTTGGCCTCGTTGAGAGCGCCATCGAAGCCCTTGGCTCTTGCGGCACCGATCAGGCTGCGGGCCTGGTCGACCGTTGCGGCATCGCCCATCAGGAAGGTAACCGAAGCCTCCTCGCCCGGCTCAAGGGTGAGGTCGAAAGCCAGCGCCGCGCAGGGATCGCCTTCCGGATCGATGGAACCGGACAAAGGCGAAGCCTTGGCAACCGCCTGCGGCATCTTGATATCGCCATGGCGGCCGATGAATTCACGGCGGCTCGAGGCAAAGCCTGTTGCCGCTTCCACAGCGGTCAGGAAGGCAAACCGGCCCGAATAGTCGATGCTATAGGGGTTGGTCGCCAGAAGTGCGCCAGTTTCCGCATCATGGGACGGCAGCACGAAGGCAGCCGTCTTCATCGGGTTGTTGCCGAGGATCCATTCGACATAACCATAGCTGCGCAGACGCCGGGTGGTATTGCCGGTGTTGCGGATCTTCAGCCGGCTAAAGCGGACCGGCTCGACCTGATCGACCGTAACGGTCAATTCGACCGCAAGACCGGCAGCCTCGGTTGAGAAGACCGAGTAGCCCAGGCCATGGCGGGTTTCATAGACCACATCCTGACGATTGCTTGCAGCCGCAATCGGGCTCACCACCTCGCCGCTGTCGAGATCGGCCACGTAGAAGGCCTCGCCGGTGCGGTTGGTGACTGTATCGTTCGACCAGGGCGTCAGCTGATAGTCACGCGAGTTGCGGCTCCAGGTAAAGCCTGCGCCTTCGGCCGAGATGTGGAAGCCGAAATTGTCATTGGAGATGACATTGATCCACGGCTGCGGCGTCGACTGGCCAGGGCCAAGCCGCACCACATATTCGGCACCGCTTTCGGCGAAACCGCCGTAGCCATTCCAGAATTCCAGATCGCTGCCGTCGATGTCAGGCAGGATGCGGTCAGCGCGACCAGCCATGACAGGCACCGGCGGATACCAATCGGAATCCACGGCATCCACACCGCGCGGCGCTGCAAACAGCTCGGCGGCATGGGTGACCTGATCGGTGATCTTGCCATTGCGGGCATGCAGAACGACGCGGGCAGCGGCGAGCACGGCATTCCAGCCGCTCTCATCCATCAGATCGCGGCGCACGGCAAACACATGCTGCTGGCCACCTTCGGCCTGCTTGGTGCGCATGCCCTCGGCCAACTGTTCCAGGGCATGCTGCATGTCCTGGGCGTAGGACGCAGCCCGCTCATTGAGGACAACGACATCGGTGACGACGCCATGGCGCTGCAGGTAATCCTGAGCACTCAATGCTTCACGGACCACTTCCGTGTCCATTTCGTCATTGATGCGCACCGCAAAGATCGGATAGTCGCCCGAGATCGAGTTGGGCCACAGTGCCGACTGCGAGGCGAGGCCGGCGCGGACCGTATCCGGATCGGCACGCAGATGCATGTCGGGATAGATCAGGTAGCGACCGAGCTGCTGGAAGGCTGCAGCCTGCTGCGAGGTGATACCGATATGGCGCATCTCAACCTGGGTTCTGGTCCAGGCGTGCAGCATTTCGTGGTTGAAGGCGTCGGGATGGCGATAGCGCTCGATGGCGACATCGACTTCCTGGCGGCTCGGGGCGGCAATGGTCCAATAGACCACGCTGACCTTCTTGCCGGCGGGCACGCGCAACACGCGGCGGAAGCTGGCAATCGGATCGAGCGTAAAGCCTTCCGAACCCGACAGAACCGCATCGGGATCGAAGGCCACAGCTTCGGAAAGCGTGCGGCCACGGCCGATGAACTTATAGCGGTCCGTCTCGAATTCGGTATTGCGGCCCGGTCCCGACGTATCGGAAACCAGATGCGCCACGCAGATATCGGGATCGCTCGGTGAACGCTTGTTGCGCTCGATGCGGATCACGTCGCCCTTGCGGCCAAGCTCGGTCTTAACGAACATCCGCGAGAACACCGGGTGGGCGTTGTCATTGTCGTCGCTCGATAGTACCGGCTCCATGTAGGAGGTCACTTCGATGAAGCGGTCTTCGGTGCCGGTGTTGAGCAAGGTTACGCGCCGGCCTTCGGCGTCATGCTCTGTGGCAACGACGCATTCGACGGTCGAGGTGATGTCGCCGACAGTCTTGGTGAATTCCGCCTTGTCGTCGCTGAACACGACTCGGGTCTTTTCTTCCGCCGCGCGACGCGGCGCTGCGGTCGTCGACCACCATTCGCCCGACGCGGTATCGCGCAGGAAGATAAAGGTACCGTTGCGGTCTTCGGTCGGGTCGGGCTTCCAACGCGACACGGAAAGCCCGTTCCAACGTGAGAAGCCGGAGCCTGTCGCCGTCAGCATGACCGAGTAGTGGCCGTTCGACAGCAGAACAAGTTCGCGGTCCTTGGACAGCGGATCGGTGATGGTGCGGATCTCCGGACGCAGCAGATCCGCCTGGCCCTTGCCCGGGGTCTGAGGCTCGTATTTCGCGCTCATGACAGGGATTTCCCGCGGTGCCTTTTCCTGCAGCAGCAGTTCCGCCGCTTCGATCACCGGATCGGCATGGAAGAGTTCACGCAACAGACCGTTGAAGGTCACGTTGGCGATGGCCGCAATCGACATGCCGTGATGGTGGGCATAGTAATTGTAGACCACGGCGCAGGGCTTGCCCTTCGGCACGCGGGTCGGCGTGAAGTCGACGGCATCGTGGAAGCCGTAGGCGCCAAGCGCGCCGAGCGAACGCAGCTTCTTCAGGTTTTCCGCTGCCGCCTTCGGATCGTACTGGCTGGCGAGGATCGACGCATAAGGTGCGATGACGGCATTCTGGCCGAGACCGCGCTTGAGGCCGAGGGTCGGCACGCCGAAGTTGGTATACTGGTAGGCCAGCGCATGGTCGCGAGCGTTGAAAGCCGCTTCCGAAATACCCCAGGGGATATTCAGGCGCTTGCCGTGGTTCATCTGTTCCTTGACGATCAGATTGTTCGTCTGGTTCAGAATGCCACCCTGACGCTCCTGCATGACCAGAGGCGGCATCAGATATTCGAACATCGAGCCGGACCAGGAGACCAGCGCCGCGCGCGAGCCGATCGGCACGACCTGGCGGCCAAGCTTGTACCAGTGCTCGGTCGGCAGATCGCCCTTGGCAATGGCAAACAGCGAGGTCAGGCGTGCTTCCGACGCCAAAAGGTCGTAGCAGGCCTCGTCCAACTCCATAGTCTCGACTCGGTAGCCGATGGAGAGCAGACGGCGCTCCTTGCGGAACAGGAAGGCGAAATCCATCGAGAAGGCGAGATCGCGGCTGCGGTCGCGCAGGCTGGCCAGACGCTGGCGCAGCGGCTCGATATTGGAAAGGTCGAAAGCGCTGTCGGCAATATGGGATTCGCAGACCGCGACCAGCGATTCGCTCCAGCGCAGCAGATCTGTACTCTTGTCGGAGCGGAGTTCGTGATGGAGATTGGCGGCAAGTTTCTGGATGTCGCGGGCAAGAACCGCAAGGTTGATCACCCGGATCGAGGCAAACTCATGCTCGCGCTTGACGGACGCCAGGGCATTGTTGAAGCCGATGATCCGCTCATAGAGGCGGGTGCGCAGCGGCCGCACGGTCTTGCGGTCGTCGGGCAGTTCCTTCAGCGCTTCCATCAGGATACCACCGACATCGCCGATACCGTCGAGGCTGCCCTGGAGATGCGCTGAGGGCGCTTCCGCCCAGTGGCGGCAGGCGGACGAGATGGCAATCAGGTGACCGGCAAGGTTGCCGCTGTCGACAGCCGAGATGTAGCGATTGCCGAGCGGCTTCAGCGTATCCGTATGATACCAGTTGTAGATATGACCACGGAACTTATCCATCTTCTCGACGGTACCGATGGTCTGTTCCAGCTTCTCGATAGTCTGTTCGAAGCCGAGCCAGCCGAAATGGCGGGCGGAAACGATCGAGAGAAGATAAACGCCGATATTGGTCGGCGAGGTGCGCCGCGCCACGACAGGCTCCGGCGTTTCCTGGAAGTTATCAGGCGGCAGGAAATGTTCGCCGGCATTGGCGAAGGTCTCGTAATAGCGCCACGTGCGGCGCGCGATGCGACGCAGTTCGATGACAGTTTCCTCGGGCACCAGCAGCCGATCTTCCGTCTCGGCGGACTGGCTGACATACCAGGCGACCAGCGGCGACAGAACCCACATCAGCGAGAACGGCAGGCCGATCAGCGCACCATAGCCGGCTTCGTAGGTCGACAGGCCAAAGGCGACGATGGCCAGCGTCGGCGCATAGCGCATCGTCCGGTAATAGGTGGCGATGCTGCCCTGGGCGACCGACTGGATGCTGGCGGCGGTGCGCCATTCCAGCAGGAACTTGCGAGTGACGAGAAGCCGGTACATCGAGCGCACGATGGCATCGGCCATCATGCAGGCCATGTCGGCGATAAAGACGATACGCAACGCCACCTGGGCATTGGCGCCCCGCAGATCGGCCCAGAGCGACTGGAAATGCGCGCTCGGCACGATATCGGTCTGACGCGGCACAAGCGCATTGATCAGCGAGATCGTCGGAGCGACGAACAGCGAGAAGATCAGCAGCAATTGCCAGATCAGCGTGTCGATCGGGTTCATGGCGAACCAGCCGATCACGGAGGCGGCAAACCAGGCAATCGGCGTTAGCGAACGGCGCAGATTGTCGACCATCTTCCAACGACCGAGAGCGGTGATCCCGCGCTTCGGATCAAGAATGTAAGGCAGCAACTGCCAGTCGCCACGCGCCCAGCGGTGCTGGCGCGAAATTTCCACTTCGTAGCGGGTCGGGAAATCCTCGACCAGCTCGACATCCGTCACCAGCGCGCAGCGGGCAAACGAGCCTTCGAGCAAATCGTGGCTGAGAATGGTGTTCTCGTCGATCTGTCCCTTGATGGCGCGCTCGAAGGCGTCAACGTGGTAGAGGCCCTTACCCGTGAAGCTGCCTTCGCCGGTAATGTCCTGATAGACGTCGGAAACGGTGAAGACATAGGGGTCGAGACCGCGATTGATCGAAAATACCCGCTGAAAGACCGAGGCATCCTTGCCCGTGGTCAACGACGGAGTGACGCGCGGCTGCAGAATACCGTAGCCGCTGATGACGCGACCAGTTTCCGGATCGTGCACCGGCCGGTTGATCGGGTGATACATCTTGCCGACCAACTTGGTGACGGCATCGCGCATCAGCCTGGTATCGGCGTCCAGCGTCATCACATATTGTACGCCCTCTGGCACCATATTGGCGCCCGGCAGATAGGACGTATCCTTGTCGCCGCGCAGCAGCAGGTTCAACTCATGCAGCTTACCGCGCTTGCGCTCCCAGCCCATCCAGCAGTCTTCCTGCGGATTGAGCAGCCGGCGACGGTGCAGGAAATAGAAGCGGGTCTTGCCATCCTCGTTGTAGCGCGCATTCAGCGCGGCAACTTCGCGCTTGGCATATTCGAAGACTTCGAGGTCAGAAGGCGTTTCCTCGACCTTGGCATCTGGCCAGTCGCTGAGCAGCGCGAAATAGACTTCGCCGCGCGGATTGGTGAGGTAATGGACTTCGAGATTGCGCACCAGTTCGTCGACATGGTCACGCTTGGAAATCATGCAGGGGACGGCAACCAGCGTTCGCGCATCCTCCGGGATGCCTTCCTTGAATTCATAGCCCGCCAACCGGGCAGGCTTGAGCACGAAGGTGGCGAGCGTGTTGAACAGGCCCGTGGCACCTTCCGAAGCCGGCAGGGCAAACAGGATCACCAGCACGGTGATCAGCGGCACCGACAGGCCGGCATAGGCAAGGTACCAGGCGATCAGCGCCAGCGCCAATGCCGTCAGAGCCAGGATGGGTAGCGCAATCGCCAACCAATGCAGCCGCTTGAAGGCGCGGGTGAGGGCGATATGAGCGGGCACGCGGTACCCGACGGCCCTTTCCAGCTCTTCCTTCTGCGCTCCGACCAGAACGCTGCCAACATTAGACGGCGCGTCCGAGAGATCGCCAGTAACCGCAGCAGCCTTGGAGAGATCGATGGCAATCTGGGCAATTTCCAGCTCTGACTTGTCTGAGCGACGCGCCAGTTTCTCGATCGTATTGCGGTAGCTGTTGCGCGAGCCGAAATCCAGCGCTTCATAGTCGCTGTGGGTCCGCAGCACCTTGTCGACATGGCTAACTTCTTCGACCCAGACCGACCATTCCGTATCATCAATGGTCCGCAGACCCTTGATGATGCTGCCCATCGTGACATTGCCTGATGACAGCCGGTTATGTTCGGAGGCCATGGCCTCTTCGGTCGTGCGGCCATTGGCTTCCAGCCGCTGCTCAAGCCAGCTGACGGCGACGGCAGAGGTCTGTGATCCGTTGCGCAGCCGGTAAAGGAACTGCGTTGCAAACGTATTGTCGTCGGCGAGCGTTTCCAGCTGCTTCAGATACTCGCGGCAGGCGGCTTCGTCGTTCAGCCGCACGATTTCGTCGGCGGCCTCGTTGGCCTTGCGCCGCATCTGCCGGGACTGTTCGACGCGCGTGGAAATGCGCTTCAGATTTTCGACGAGCACGAAGCGGACCATGGAGGGCAGGGCCCACAATTCGCCGATCTCAAGCGAATGTTCGGACTGATAGCCCTCGGCGAGTGCCGTCATGCTTTCGCGTGTCACGGTCGAATGGGTATGGGCGACGTAAAGCCAGGCGAGCGCCATGACGCGGGGAATGACCCGGTCGCCGATCTGCACCGTCGGCAGCTGGCGATAGAACTTGCGGGGAAAATCGCGGCGGACTTCCTGGATCGCTTCTTCGATAATGTAATGATTGTCGAGCAGCCATTCCGCCGCAGGCGTAATCGTCGCCCCGGCTTCCACATCGGCAGCCGTCGTGCGGTAAACGCGCAGGATTTCCCGCTCGTTTTCCTTATGCCGGGCAAAGAAGTCGAAATCGAAGAAGCCTGGAAGGCTGCTTATGACCGACGTGGCGAGAGCTCTGGATTTCTCCTGGAGCTCTTCAATCGTCAGATAAGTGGCCCTGATCGAATCGTTATGATCGATACTGCGGGTTTCTGTATCGCGTGGCGCTGTGGACGGCGTCATAGATGGGGACATGGTCTCGAATTCTGTTACCAGCAAGATTGAAATCGGCCGCATGGGAAATGCAGCAATGACATAGCCTCAGCGGGGCCTAAGGGAAGGCCCGCAGCTGAGGTAAAGTCGGCGAAGCTGCATAAACCGGGGCGATGGCGGCAGCGTGACAAGGTTCAAAACCATTGTCCTGATGGAACGATGGCAGGATGGAAAGGGAGGAATCGGCAGCGCAAGCAGAGCGCATCGCCGTCTTTATGGTCGGGATATCAGGCATTCTTAAGCAGCTTTTCACGGTTTCGGCCACTCCCTTTGCCCGGGACGTATCATCTGCTCGATCGCTGCAGATCCCTGGGTCTTTATCATAATGCATTCCATCCAAGTTTCCGACACTGCAACGCGCTGCTTGAACCGAAGCTGAACGGGTGTAAACTCGCGACATCGTTCCCGGACACCCTGCGTGACCCTTTTTGAGGCCCGCACACAGGGGAACGACAACCGCAGCCGAAGGCGCGAATCGGAAACCGACCATCCACATTTTAGGTTAACTATGTCTCTCTTTTTCTCAAACGACATGAAAGATGTCGTCGCGATGCGTCGCTACCTGCACCAGCATCCGGAACTCGGCCTCTCGGAATTCCACACCTCGGATTACGTGGCCGGCAAGCTGGAGGCGCTGGGCTACGAGGTTACCCGCGGCCTGGCAAAAACCGGGATCGTCGCAACCCTTCGCAACGGAAACAGCGACAGGTCTATCGGGATCAGGGCGGATTTCGACGCGCTGCCGATCACGGAGGAAACCGGGCTCGACTATGCCAGCCTCAACCCCGGCCGCATGCATGCCTGCGGCCACGACGGCCACACCGCCATGCTGCTCGGCGCCGCCGCCATCCTGGCAGAGCGGCGTAATTTCGACGGCACGGTGCATCTGATCTTCCAGCCGGCCGAGGAGAATTTCGGCGGCGCCCGCCTCATGATCGAAGACGGATTGTTCGAGCGCTTCCCCTGCGACGCCGTGTTCGGTCTGCACAACGATCCCGGTACTGCTTTTGGACATTTCGGTTTCCGGGAGGGACCAGTCATGGCCTCGGTCGACGAGTGCAAGATTACCGTGATCGGCCGTGGCGGTCATGGGGCGGAGCCGCAGAGCGCCAGCGACCCCATCGTCGCCGGCGCCAGCATTATTATGGCGCTGCAAACCATTGCGTCGCGCAATATTCACCCGCTCGATCCCGTCGTGGTCACCGTTGGCGGCTTTCACGCCGGTGCGGCCAGCAATGTCATTCCTGAACGCGCCGAGATGGTGCTGACTATCCGCTGTTTCGACGATGGCGTGCGCGACCAGCTGGAGAACCGCATCCGCGCAATTGCCGAGGGCCAGGCAGCGAGTTACGGCATGCGGGTCGAACTGGACTATGAACGCGGCTATCCCGCGACCGTCAATCACGGGCCTGAAACCGATTATGTACGGGCCCTCGCCAAGCGCTTTGCCGGCGAAGACAAGGTGTTCGACATGCCCCGCCCGATCATGGGCAGCGAGGACTTCGCCTATATGCTGCAAGAGCGGCCAGGCACCTACTTCTTCCTCGGCACCAAGCGCACGGATGACGATCCGCCGCTCCACCATCCGCGCTACGATTTCAACGATGATATCTTGCCTATAGGCACGACCTTCTGGGTTGAGCTTGTAGAAAGCAGATTAGGATCTGAATAGCCTTCCGACGCGCCAACGAAAAAAGCGCGACCTTCGCAGGCCGCGCTTTTTCTTTAATGGTGTCGACAGACGTTAGACGGCCGCAGCCACCTTTTCGTCATCCTTCAGCAGGCCACTGGTCTGCAGCAGGGCTGCAAAGCGGCCGCCCTTGGCGCTCAATTCCTCATAACCGCCCATTTCGATGATCCGGCCATGGTCGAGGAACAGCACCTGATCGGCATCGCGCACGGTCGACAGCCGATGGGCGATGATGAAGGTGGTTCGATTTTCGCGCAGGCGATCGATAGCCGATTTGACCCGGGATTCGGTTTCCACATCGAGCGCGCTGGTCGCTTCATCGAGAACCAGGATCGGCGCATCCTTGAGGATTGCCCGGGCAATAGCAATACGCTGGCGTTCGCCGCCCGACAGCCGGTTGCCACGCTCACCGACATGGGTATCGAAACCGGACTGGCGGCTCTCGATGAAATCAGTGGCGGCAGCAGCTTCGGCAGCCCGCACGATATCCTCGTCCGTCGCGTTCTCGCGGCCAATGCGGATATTCTCGGCAATCGACCTGTTGAGAATACCGGCATCCTGGAACACGGTTGCGATCGAATGGCGCAGCGACTGACGGGTGATCGTCGAGATATCGACGCCGTCAATCAGAATGTGACCTTGCTGCGGTTCGTGCACGCGCTGCAACAGGTTGATCAACGTGGTCTTGCCGGCACCGGTCGGACCGACGATCGCAATCGTCTGGCCGGCCTTGACCGAGAAGGACACATCCTTGACGCCCTGGGTCGTGTTGGCGAAATCGAAGGAGACGTGCTGGAATTCCACATCGCCCCGCACGCCTTTCAGGTCGCGGTTGCCCGCCGGTTCGTCGCGCTCCTGAACGGAATCTTCGAGCACGTAAAACTCCTCGAGCTTAGCGCGGGCCTCGAAGATCTGGGTAGAAAACTGCCGCATCTGGTCCAGGCGGGCAATCAGCAGGTTGGCAAAGCCGATGAAGGCGATGACATCGCCGACCCGCAATTCGCCGCTCTGCACCAGCATGGTGCCGATAATCAGAATGATCAGCATCGACGCAGTGGAGGCAATGCGGTTGAGGCCGCTTGCAATCGCCCACCAGTCGAGCACCGGATACTGCGCGTCGAGCAGCTTGGTGGTAAATTCCTTCAGGGCAGAGGTTTCGGCCTGGATGCGGTTGTAGCTATGCACCACCGAGACATTACTGATCGTGTCGCTGACATGGGAAAATACCGTGTGATAATGGCTTTCGACCGACGCCTGGCCATCCTTGGTCTTGTCCATGACCGTCTTGCCGATCGCCATGTAGATCAGGCCAAGCACGATCAGCACCAGCGAGAGGCGCACGTCCATGGAGAAGGCCGTCGGCACCAGCAGCACCAGCGCCACAGCGGTCGCAAGATGCGTGCGCATGAATTCGAGCCAGAGGCCGAACAGGGTTTCACTGGCGCGCAACAGCGTATGCAGCGCGTTGGACGTGCCCCGCTGATGGTGCCAGGATAGCGGCATGGAAATGATCCGGCCGAAAGCTTCCGTCAGCAGGCTGGCGCGCCGGCCATGAGCGAGCCTGTCGGCCTCGCGTGCCACAAGCACAAAGGCGATGGTGTTGAACACACCGAACCCGCCCCAGAGCAATAGGATATTCTTGACGGGCTTGCCGCTCGAGATGGCATCGATGATCCAGCCAAACAAAACCGGCTCGGCGATGGTGATGACGGCCAGGGTGACGTTGGCCATCACTACGATCCCTACCTTCATCCGGTAGGCTCCAAGATACTGCAGGGCTCGCCAGTAAATTTGTAACAGGGACATGGCGTCAGTTTCTCCAGATCGGCTTTTGAATGGGCCGTTTTCGGCAACGACTCACGATATTTTAAGGAGGCGAACCTGAACGCTGCCTATACAGACCGGTTCTTGTTGTGCAAAGTCGACTTTTGCAATTCTATTTTCACCCATGCTTGCTATGGGTGAAATTTCAGGTAGCTGAATTAACGAACACATAAGCTTAACGTGTATTTTAAGACATAGTGTTTGATAAGAATTAGGTAATGTTAATGTTCAGCTGCGCTGGACCTAGGGGGTGCGTGTGAGTGTCAATCATCTCATACAGTTTTTGGCTGTATCGCAAGGGTGCCGCAGTCGCGAAGAACTCGTCTTCGAATTGGAAAAAGTTCTGGAAGTCTATAAATTTGATTGTTACGGCCTCCTCCGCAGCCCAAAGCCTGACCAGAACCCTCTTTCGCTCGCCTTGGCGGGGCGTTGGCCGGAAAAATGGCCTCAGATTTACGCTACAAAGAAATTTGCGCTGATTGACCCCTCGATCCGCTATCTTGCTCATGCCCACCGCCCGTATCGCTGGAGTGAGACGCTGACGGTCTTTGGCGATGATCCGCATTTCAAGCGTATGCAGCGGATGATGATGGATGCACAGCGGTTTGGCCTGGAGGACGGCTATATTTTCCCGGTGCATGGTCGCGGCGGATTGTTGGGCTATATGACCGTGTGCGGTCGACCAGTGGAACTGACCCAGCTGGAAATTGTGCTGTTTGATTCTGTGGCGAAGTGCGCTTTCTGGCGACTGGCGGAAATCAGCGGCGAGGCCGATCAGCTATCGACGGTGCAGAAGGTGGATGTACGGCTCACCCGTCGCGAGTTGGAGATCCTCACCTATCTCGCAGAAGGCATGACCTCAAACGAGATGAGCAAACTGCTGGAAATCTCGAATCATACGGTCGATTGGTACGTCAACGAGTTGCAGGATAAGCTGAACGCCAAAAACCGGCAGCATATGGTTGCAATGGCCTATCGGCTCGGACTGATTAGCTGAAAATTTCATCATGCGGTCGTGCTGCCTAAATTGCACGATCCCTTACAAAGGGCTATGCATTCTCTTCGCAGTCGCACAATACGTGCGTGATGATGAGGAGGCCCATTTTGTCGATTTCAAAAATCTTAGTTGCCAATCGCTCAGAAATAGCGATCCGAGTGTTTCGGGCTGCGAATGAACTGGGCATCAAGACGGTCGCCATCTGGGCTGAAGAAGACAAACTTTCCTTACATCGCTTCAAGGCGGATGAAAGCTATCAGGTCGGGCGCGGACCGCATCTGAAGCGTGACCTGGGGCCGATCGAAAGCTATCTGTCAATTGAAGAAATCATTCGCGTCGCCAAGCTCTCCGGCGCCGATGCCATCCATCCCGGCTACGGTCTGCTTTCAGAAAGTCCAGAATTTGTCGACGCCTGTAACGATGCAGGACTGATTTTCATTGGTCCGACCTCGCACACAATGCGGCAGCTCGGCAACAAGGTCTCCGCTCGCAATCTTGCCGTTGAGGTGGACGTTCCCGTCGTGCCGGCAACCGAGCCATTGCCTGATGACACGGACGAAATCGCGCGGATGGCAAAGGAGATCGGCTACCCGTTGATGCTGAAGGCCTCGTGGGGCGGCGGCGGACGCGGCATGCGCGTCATTCGCTCCGAAGCGGATCTGGCCCGGGAAGTCACGGAAGCCAAGCGCGAGGCCAAGGCTGCCTTCGGCAAGGACGAAGTTTATCTGGAAAAGCTGGTCGAAAACGCCCGCCATGTCGAAAGTCAGATCCTCGGCGACACGCACGGCAATGTCGTGCATCTCTTCGAGCGCGATTGCTCGGTGCAGCGCCGCAACCAGAAAGTCGTAGAACGGGCGCCGGCTCCCTATCTCTCAGAAGCACAGCGCCAGGAACTTGCGCAATATTCGCTGAAGATCGCCCGGGCGACCGGCTATATCGGCGCCGGCACCGTCGAATATCTGATGGATGCCGATACCGGGAAATTCTATTTCATCGAGGTCAATCCGCGCATCCAGGTCGAGCATACCGTGACAGAAGTCGTCACCGGTATCGATATCGTCAAGGCGCAGATCCATATTCTCGAGGGCTTTGCCATCGGCACGCCGGAATCGGGTGTCCCAGCGCAAGACAATATTCGCCTCAACGGCCATGCGCTTCAATGCCGCGTCACCACCGAGGATCCCGAGCACAATTTCATTCCCGACTACGGCCGCATCACCGCCTATCGTTCGGCTGCCGGCTTCGGCATTCGCCTGGATGGCGGCACCGCCTATACTGGCGCGATCATCACCCGCTACTACGATCCGTTGCTGGTCAAGGTGACCGCTGCCGGCGCAAGCCCGCAGGAAGCCATTAGCCGGATGGACCGCGCGCTTCGGGAATTCCGCATCCGTGGCGTAGCGACCAACTTGACCTTCCTGGAAGCGATCATCGGGCACGAGAAGTTTCGCAACAATACCTATACGACGCGCTTCATCGACTCGACGCCGGAACTGTTTGCCCAAGTCAAGCGCCAGGACCGCGCCACCAAGCTGTTGACCTACCTCGCCGACGTGACCGTCAACGGTCACCCGGAGACCAAGGGGCGCCCCAAGCCGTCAGACAAGGCTGCCAAGCCAGTCATCCCCTATATCGAGGCCGACATTGCCGAAGGTACCAAGCAGAAGCTCGACGCGCTCGGCCCCAAAGGCTTTGCCGAGTGGATGCGCAACGAAAAGCGCGTGCTGCTGACGGATACGACGATGCGCGACGGTCACCAGTCGCTGCTCGCCACCCGCATGCGCACGCACGACATTGCCCGCGTTGCCGGCGTCTATGCCCGGGCATTGCCTAATCTTCTGTCGTTGGAATGCTGGGGTGGCGCCACCTTTGACGTGTCCATGCGCTTTCTCACCGAGGACCCGTGGGAGCGGCTGGCGCTGATCCGCGAGGGCGCGCCTAACCTGCTGCTGCAAATGCTGCTGCGCGGCGCAAACGGGGTCGGTTACACCAACTATCCCGACAATGTCGTCAAATACTTCGTTCGTCAGGCCGCAAAGGGCGGCATCGATCTGTTCCGGGTGTTCGACTGCCTGAACTGGGTCGACAACATGCGCGTCTCCATGGATGCCGTGCAGGAAGAGAACAAGCTCTGCGAAGCAGCGATCTGCTACACAGGCGACCTCCTGAACAGCGCCCGCCCGAAGTATGACCTGAAATATTACACGGCGCTTGCCGCTGAATTGGAAAAAGCCGGCGCTCATATCATTGCCGTCAAGGATATGGCCGGCCTGTTGAAGCCGGCAGCAGCGAAGGTACTGTTCAAGGCGCTGCGCGAGGCGACCAGCCTGCCGATCCATTTCCATACCCATGACACGTCAGGAATTTCCGCCGCAACGGTGCTGGCCGCTATCGATGCTGGCGTCGATGCCGTCGATGCCGCCATGGATGCCTTCTCCGGCAACACCTCGCAGCCCTGCCTGGGCTCCATCGTCGAGGCGCTGTCGGGCACCGACCGCGATCCCGGCCTCGACCCGGAATGGATCCGCCGGATTTCCTTCTATTGGGAAGCCGTGCGCGCCCAGTATGCTGCCTTCGAAAGCGACCTGAAGGGTCCGGCCTCGGAAGTCTACCTACACGAAATGCCCGGTGGCCAGTTCACCAACCTCAAGGAACAGGCACGCTCGCTCGGGCTGGAAACCCGTTGGCACGAGGTGGCGCAGACCTATGCCGACGTGAACCGCATGTTCGGCGACATCGTCAAGGTCACTCCATCCTCCAAGGTGGTCGGCGACATGGCGCTGATGATGGTCGCCCAGGATCTCGACGTCGCCGATGTGCAGAATCCGGATAAGGATATCGCTTTCCCCGATTCCGTCGTGTCGATGCTGAAGGGCGATCTGGGCCAACCGCCGGGCGGCTGGCCGGAAGCTCTGCAGAAAAAGGCGCTCAAGGGCGACAAGCCTTACACGGTCCGTCCCGGCTCACTGTTGAAGGAAGCCGACCTCGAGGCCGAGCGCAAAACCATCGAGACCAAGCTGGAGCGTCCGATCGACGACTTCGAATTCGCGTCCTATCTGATGTATCCGAAGGTCTTCACCGATTTCGCGCTGGCCTCGGAGACCTATGGCCCGGTTTCGGTCCTGCCGACCCATTCTTATTTCTATGGCATGGGCGACGGCGAGGAACTGTTTGCCGAAATCGAAAAGGGCAAGACGCTTGTCATCGTTAATCAGGCGGCCAGTGCTCCTGATCCGCAAGGCATGGTCACCGTCTTCTTTGAACTGAACGGCCAGCCGCGCCGCATCAAGATTCCGGACCGTAGCCGCGCAGCCGCAAGCGTTGCCCGCCGTAAGGCGGAAGCTGGCAATGCCGCACAGGTCGGCGCGCCGATGCCGGGCGTCATTTCCCGCGTCTTCGTCTCGGCCGGCCAGATGGTCAAGGCCGGCGATGTGCTGTTGTCGATCGAAGCCATGAAGATGGAAACGGCCCTTCACGCCGAACGCGACGGCAAGATCGCCGAAGTGCTTGTAAAGGCCGGTGATCAGATCGATGCAAAGGATCTGCTGATCGGCTTCGAAGCCTGAAAAGCATACGGCACGCCCGAACGATATTCGGGCGTGCCGTATGGATGATCTTTACCGGTTCTAGTCACGGCAAAGTCGCAATGGAATTCCGTCAGGACCGGTCCACGATCACGTCGTCGACGCTTTCCTCAATCCGCTCCATATCGTCGTCGGACAGACCGAAATGGTGACCGATCTCATGGATCAGCACATGCGTAACGATATCGCCGAGCGTCTCTTCGTTTTCAGCCCAGTAATCCAGGATCGGACGGCGATAGAGCGTGATCTTGTTCGGCACATCGCCGGTGTCCATACTGAAGCGCTCCGAAATGCCACGGCCCTCAAATAGCCCAAGCAGATCGAAAGGCGTCTCAAGCGCCATGTCTTCGAACACGTCATCGGTCGGAAAATCGGCAATTTCGATAACGAGATTGCCGGTAAGGTCGCGGAATTCCTTGGGTAAATTGCCGAAGGCTTCGATTGCCAGCGACTCGAAAGTGCTGATCGTCGGCGCATGCTTCTCGCGCCAGTCTTCGGATTGGTCGATCCGGGCCATGGGGAACTCCTAGGACAGTGCCGCGCAGGACTGACAACGCGCGACCTGTCATAACGCTTCGATGGACTGCAAACCCTACCAGCTGCGCCTCAGTCGAGGGCAGGTTCAGCGTGCCGCAGCAAAGCCCCATATAGTCTGTTTGCAACCACTTTACGAGTGGCATTCAAAATCGTGCTGAATCTCGTTCTTTGAGCAGGAATGGGCGGAAGATCACCTTCCGCCCATCTTACTATCAGGCTGTTGCCTTGTTCTGACGGTTGGCGATGAGATCATCGACCACACCGGGATCGGCAAGCGTGGAAGTGTCGCCCAGTGCCCCGAAATCGTCCTCGGCAATCTTGCGCAGGATGCGGCGCATGATCTTGCCGGAACGCGTCTTGGGGAGGCCCGGCGCAAACTGGATCTTGTCAGGCGCTGCAATCGGCCCAATTTCCGAGCGTACGTGCTTGACCAGCGTCTGACGCAATTCCTCATTTCCCTCATGGCCGGCCATCAGCGTCACGTAGCAATAGATGCCCTGGCCCTTGATGCCATGTGGATAGCCGACGACGGCGGCTTCCGAAACAAGATGATGCGAGACCAGCGCCGATTCCACTTCCGCAGTACCGAGGCGATGGCCAGAAACGTTCAGGACATCGTCGACACGGCCGGTGATCCAGTAATAGCCGTCCTCATCGCGCCGGCAGCCGTCGCCGGTGAAATATTTGCCCTTATAGGTCGAGAAATAGGTCTGGACGAAGCGGCTATGATCGCCATAGATCGTGCGCGCCTGGCCCGGCCAGCTGTCTGTGATGCACAGATTGCCGTCGCCGGGTCCTTCGATCACGTTGCCTTCGTTATCGACCAGTTCCGGCTTGACGCCGAAGAACGGGCGGGTGGCAGAACCCGGCTTCAGCACGGTTGCGCCGGGTAGGGGACTGATTAGGATGCCGCCGGTTTCCGTCTGCCACCAGGTATCGACGATCGGGCAGCGGTGTTCGCCAACCACGTTATAATACCATTCCCAGGCTTCGGGATTGATCGGCTCGCCCACAGAGCCGAGCAGGCGCAGGCTGGCGCGCGACGAGCGCTTGACGAACTCATCGCCAGCCCCCATCAGCGACCGGATGGCCGTCGGCGCCGTATAAAAGATATTGACCTTGTGCTTGTCGACGATTTCCCAGAATCGGCCCTGGTCGGGAAAGTTCGGCACGCCTTCGAACATCAGCGTCGTCGCGCAATTGGCGAGCGGCCCGTAGACGATATAGGAATGGCCAGTGACCCAGCCGACATCGGCGCTGCACCAGAAGGTCTCGCCATCCTTGTAGTCGAACACATATTCGTGGGTCATCGATGCGTAGACGAGATAGCCACCCGTCGTGTGCAACACACCCTTCGGCTTGCCTGTCGAGCCTGATGTGTAGAGGATGAACAGCGGATCTTCCGCCTTCATCTTCACCGGCGGGCAATCCGGCTTAACCTTCGCGGTTTCCTGGTGATACCAGAGGTCGCGGCCGGGAGCCCAGCCCACCTTGCCGCCTGTGCGACGCACGACCAGCACCTTGTTGACGATGACATATTGCTTGGCGGCGATGTCGATGGCGACGTCGGTATTTTCCTTGAGCGGGACCGGCTTGCCGCCGCGCACGCCCTCGTCGCAGGTAATCACGAAAGTGGATTCACAGTCGACGATGCGTCCGGCCAGCGCTTCCGGCGAGAAACCGCCAAACACCACCGAATGTACCGCGCCGATGCGCGCACAGGCCAGCATGGCATAAGCGGCCTCGGGCACCATGGGCATATAGATGGTGACGCGGTCACCCTTCTTGACGCCATGGGCCTTCAAGACATTGGCAAGCCGGCAAACATTGTCATACAGCTGGTTGTAGGTGATCCGCTTGTCGATATAGGGATTGTCGCCTTCCCAGATAATCGCCGTGCGCTCGCCATGGGTCTTCAGGTGCCGGTCGATGCAATTGTAGGAGACGTTGGTCAGCCCGTCTTCAAACCACTTGATCCCGACCTTGCCCTTGAACGAGGTGTTCTTCGCCTTGGTATAGGGCTTGAACCAATCGATTCTCTTGCCGTGCTTGGACCAGAACTTCTCGGGTTCTTCAATGCTTTCTTCGTACCATTTCAAGTACTTGTCTTCATCGATCATCGCCTGGGCCTTGGCGGTCTTCAAAATGGGATAAGACTTGGCAGACATGAAATCCTCCTGATGTCACGCAACCATGTCAGGCTGCGGAGAGCTCCTCAACTCTCTTTTTTTTGACCCGTCACGAGGCGAGGTTTGAGTGCCGCCTCATGATGTGCCAGTCATGGTGTCAATTCTTATCAGCTCATCAAGCGGCGGCAATTAGACAAAGGTCATTTGTCTCTCAAAGAATTGCATTTCTGCGACAATGGGCGTATACGACAGGTGATTTCCCGGAAATTCTGGTTGTATCCACGGCTCGCGCCCCACGGCGCGTACCCAAAGAAGGATTGTAATTGCATGGCCCAGACACTGCTTATGCCAAAGGCCACGGCCGTATGGCTTGTAGACAATACGGCGCTGTCGTTCGAACAGATTGCCCAGTTCTGCAAGCTGCACCCGCTGGAGGTAAAAGCCATTGCCGACGGTGAAGCCGCCCAGGGCATCAAGGGTCTCGATCCCATCGCCACCGGCCAGCTGTCGCGCGACGAAATCGGACGCGGCGAAAAAGACGTAGCCTACAAGCTGAAAATTTCCGAGCCGAAGGTTCGCGTACCCGATTCCAAGCGTCGTGGCCCGCGTTACACACCGGTTTCCAAGCGCCAGGATCGCCCGAATGCCATTCTATGGCTGGTGCGCAACCATCCGGAACTGAAGGACGCACAGATTTCGCGCCTCGTCGGCACGACCAAGAGCACGATCGAGCAGATCCGCGACCGCAGCCACTGGAATTCGGCCAATCTGACGCCGATGGACCCGGTGACGCTCGGCCTCTGCAGCCAGATCGATCTGGACATGGAAGTGGAAAAGGCCTCCAAGGGCCGCCCGCTGCCGACGGCCGCCGAACTTGGCGCGACCCTGCAAGCAGCCTCGCAGACCGAACATCTCGATTTCTATGCCCAGGACGAGGAAAAGGAAATCGACGCCAATGCCGTGTTCAAGAAGCTGCAGTCGCTGAAGTCGACCACCCCGGAAGAAGAAGACGATCAATACTGATTGTCGCCTCTCCCAATTTAAGTCCGATGCTATAGCGCCGACATGATCGCACCCCGGAATGGTTTCGCCCTTCCGGGGTTTTTCGTATCAAGCAGTCAACGATGACCGAATATTGCAGAGCCGACCCGTACGCTAGTGGCGCCGAAAGCGATCGCAGTCTCGTAATCCCCGGACATGCCCATAGACAGTCTTTCGACACCGCATTGACCGGCAAGCTTGGCCAGCAGGGCAAAATGCGGCCCCGGATTTTCGTCAGCCGGCGGGATGCACATCAGACCCAGGATTGAGAGACCGAGTTGAGAGCGGCAAAGCTCGACAAAAGCGACCGTCTCCTGCGGCGCGACGCCAGCCTTCTGCGGCTCCAGCCCGGTGTTGACCTGAACGTAAAGCGCGGGATGCCGATCTTGCTTGCGCATCTCTTCGGCCAGAACCCGGGCGATTTTCTCGCGGTCAACAGTTTCGATCACGTCAAACAGTTCTACTGCTTCGGCAGCCTTGTTGGACTGAAGCGGGCCGATGAGATGCAGTTCGATCCCCGACGTCTCCGCCTTCAACTGTGGCCACTTTCCCTGCGCTTCCTGCACGCGGTTTTCACCGAAAACCCGCTGGCCATGGGCAATCACCGGACGGATCGCATCTGCATCGAAGGTTTTAGACACAGCAACCAGTTCGACCGTCGCTGGCTCACGGCCGCCCTCCCGTGCTGCAGCGGCAATCCGCCCCTTTACCTCGTCCAGTCTCTCTTCAATCGTCATGGTAGGGGTCATGGCCTGCGATCCGTCTTTTGAAATGCGCCCTGTTTTCGCGGGCCTGACGGCGAAAGGCAAGAGCCTCGCCAGTGCTATTGCATCATTCCTTAAATCGTCGATTTAAGGAGAAAATTATGCAGCAGATTGAAAACGGTACAGCGTCCTTTGCGCGTTTTATAAAACGCGCGGCGCTGTAACGCGCCGAATGCGCCAGAAGAAGCCCGATTGCGCCGCAAAACCTTGACGCTTGGGCTGTTTCATGGTGAAGGTCCAGCCAAATTTTCAAGCAATCCGGACGTGGCATATCATGAGCACCGAACGTTACAATCCGCGCGACGCGGAACCTCGTTGGCAGGAAAAGTGGTCTGAGGCGAAGATCTTCGAGACCGACAACAATGACGCTCGCGAGAAATATTATGTGCTCGAGATGTTCCCCTACCCATCGGGACGCATCCATATCGGCCATGTGCGCAATTACGCGATGGGCGACGTCGTCGCGCGCTACAAGCGCGCCCGCGGCTATAACGTGCTGCATCCGATGGGCTGGGACGCCTTCGGCATGCCCGCTGAAAACGCAGCGATGCAGAACAATGTCCATCCGAAGGACTGGACCTACCAGAACATTGCAGCCATGCGCAGCCAGCTGAAATCCATGGGCCTGTCGCTGGACTGGTCACGCGAATTCGCCACCTGCGATGTCGAATATTACCACCGTCAGCAGGCGCTGTTCATCGACATGATGGAAAAGGGCCTGGTCTATCGCAAGCAATCCAAGGTCAACTGGGACCCGGTCGACCAGACGGTTCTTGCCAACGAGCAGGTGATCGACGGTCGCGGCTGGCGTTCCGGCGCCTTGGTCGAGCAGCGCGAACTGACCCAGTGGTTCTTTAAGATCACCGACTTCGCTCAGGATCTGCTGGACGCGCTCGACACGCTCGACAATTGGCCGGAAAAAGTCCGCCTGATGCAGAAGAACTGGATCGGCCGCTCTGAAGGCCTGGCCGTTCGGTGGGAAATCGCTGCCGGCAGCGGCCCTGTAGGCTTCACCGACGTACAGGTCTACACCACCCGGCCTGATACGCTGTTTGGCGCCAGCTTCCTGGCGATCGCCGCCGATCATCCACTGGCCAAGGCGCTGTCCGAGAACTCTCAAGAAATTGCCAGCTTCTGCGACGACTGCCGCAGGGCAGGGACCTCGCTGGCAGCCTTGGAAACGGCTGAAAAGAAGGGCATCGACACCGGCGTCAAGGTCAAGCATCCGCTCGACCCCTCCTGGGAACTGCCCGTCTACATCGCCAATTTCGTGCTGATGGATTATGGCACGGGCGCGATCTTCGCCTGCCCGTCCGGCGACCAGCGCGACCTGGATTTCGCCCGCAAATACGGCCTTCCGGTCGTGCCTGTGGTCATGCCCAAGGACGGCGATGCAGCCAGCTTCGAAATTGGTGACACCGCCTATGACGGCGACGGCGTGATGATCAATTCCCGCTTCCTGGATGGCATGACCACGCAGGACGCGTTCACAGCCGTAGCCGAAAAATTGACGGCAGCGAAACTGGGCAATGAGCCGGTTGCCGAACGTAAGGTCAATTTCCGCCTGCGCGATTGGGGCGTCTCCCGTCAGCGCTATTGGGGCTGCCCTATTCCGGTCATTCATTGCGAAGACTGCGGAGTTGTTCCGGTTCCGAAACAGGATCTCCCTGTCAAATTGCCTGATGACGTCACCTTCGACGTTCCAGGCAATCCGCTAGATCGTCACCCGACCTGGCGCAACGTCGCGTGCCCTTGCTGCAGCAAGCCGGCGCGTCGTGAAACCGACACCATGGATACCTTCGTCGATTCGAGCTGGTACTACACCCGCTTCACGGCGCCCTGGGAGGACAATCCGACCGATCCGGCCGTTGCCAATCACTGGCTGCCAGTCGACCAGTATATCGGCGGTATCGAGCACGCGATCCTGCATCTGCTCTATTCCCGCTTCTTTACCCGCGCGATGCGCGAAACCGGCCATGTCGATGTGAGCGAACCCTTCAAGGGCCTGTTCACCCAGGGCATGGTCGTGCACGAAACCTATCAGATAGGCAGCGGTGCCAATGGTAAGTGGGTGGCGCCCGCAGATATCAGGATTGAGGACGTCGACGGCAAGCGTCGCGCCTTCCTGTTGTCCTCCGGTGAGGAAGTCACCATCGGCTCGATCGAGAAAATGTCGAAGTCGAGGAAGAACGTCATCGATCCCGACGACATTCTCGGCTCCTATGGCGCCGATACGGCCCGCTTCTTCGTCCTCTCGGATTCGCCACCCGATCGCGATGTGATCTGGTCAGAAGCCGGTATCGAGGGCTCGCACCGCTTCGTGCAGCGCCTGTGGCGGCTCGTATCGGAAGCCGCCGATGTCCTGAAAACCTCCGCGTCGACGCCGGCCAAAGAGGGCGAGGGCAGGGCTGTGTCACAGGTCGCCCACAAGACCCTGCAGGCGGTGGGGTCAGATCTGGACAAGCTGGCCTTCAACAAGGCCGTCGCCCGGATCTACGAATTCCTCAATGCCTTGGCAGCCCCATTGACGCAGGTCGCCGCGGGCAAGGCTGACACGGCATTCACATCAGCCGTGCGCAATGCCACGGAGATTCTGATCCAGATCATCGCCCCGATGATGCCGCATCTGGCCGAGGAATGCTGGGCCGTACTTGGTCATTCTACGATGGTCGCAGAAGCCGCCTGGCCGGTTTTTGAACCCGATCTGGTTGCCGAAAACGAAGTGGTTATGCCGGTACAGATCAACGGCAAGAAGAAGGCTGAATTGACAATCGCTCGCGATGCGGATCAGAATGCCGTAAGCCAAGCGGTGCTCGATCTGGATGCCGTCAAAGCCGCTCTTCAGGGGCAGGCCCCCAAAAAGATCATTGTGGTTCCGCAGAGGATTGTGAACATTGTCGTCTGATTCACGTGTAAATTTGTATCGTCGGGCCGTTCTCGCCGTGTCCATTGGTCTTCTGGGAACCTTGGCGGGTTGCCAGGTGAAGCCCTTGTATGGCGAAGCGTCAGGCACCCGCAAGCTGATGGCCTCCATCGCTTTTTCGCCGGCAACCGACCGCGTCGGTCAAGAGGTCCGCAACCAGTTGATATTCCTTGCAGCTGGCGGTCAGGGTGAGCCAGCGCATCCGGACTACATCGTCAACCTGGTGGTTCACAGCGAGTCTACGGATGTGTTGATCAACAACAGCACCGACCGCGCCACGGCCGGCCGTGTGACCGTCAGCGCAGATTATACGCTGAAGAAGGCAAGCGATGGTTCGGTCATGCGCATTGCCCATCGTCAAGCCGTCGCCTTGGTGGACTTCCCCACTCAGGAATTTGCCAAATTGCGCGCTGTGCGCGATGCGGAAAATCGGGGAGCTCGCGAACTTGCCGAGCTGATTTCTGCCGACCTGGCCAGCATTCTGGCTCGCTAGCCTTTGCCATGAACGGCCGAGGCGAGGCCATTGCCGTGTAAAAGACGACCGGCAATGGCATTCTGACCAGCAAACTGGCGCTCGGCCAATTGACATGCGGCGAAAGCACCTCACCCCGGTGCAGATCGGACATCAGACCCATGGTTGAAGTCAAATCTCACGAGTTCGACGGCTTTCTGCAGAAATCGGCCCGCCACTACAAGGTATTCCTAGTTTATGGGCCGGACGTCGGCCTTGTTGCCGAGCGGGCGGCGGCGATTGCGAAGTCCTCCGGTGTTGCCCTCGATGATCCTTTCTCGGTAATACGGCTAGATAGCAGTGATCTTCAGGGCGATCCGGGGCGTTTGCTTGATGAGATGAATTCCTTGGGCTTGTTTGGCGGCCAACGGCTGGTTTGGCTGCGTGGGGTTGCCAACGAGAAGGCTCTTATCGACGGATTGCAGGTTCTCGCCAAGGACCCGCCTGAGGACAGCTTTCTCATTATGGAAGCAGGCGACCTGAAAAAAGGCTCGGCAACGCGCAAGATAGCCGAACCGGCCCGCAATATGGCGGTTATCCCCTGCTACCAGGATGATGCGAGGGCGATCAATGCACTGATCGACGCGGAGTTTGGTGCGGCCGGCAAGCGCTTGACACCGGCCGCCCGTGCCCTTCTCAGCGAAAGCCTTGGTGGCGACCGCCGCGCATCCCGTAACGAGATTGCCAAGCTCCTGCTCTATTGCCTAAACGACGATCTCGTCGACGAGACCCATGTCGAGCAAATCATCGGTGATGCCAGCGCAATTTCGACCGATGAAGCTGTCGATGCCGTGCTGTCCGGCAATGCCGATGCTCTCTTGCACGCCGTTCAGAAGATTGCGACCTCGAAAACGCCTATGTTCCTCGTGCTCCAGGGCTGCCTACGACAGTTTCAATTGCTGGACCTGATGCGCAGCGAAATGGACGAGAAGCGTCAACAGCCGGGCCAAGTGATGCAAACGCTCGGCCGGCAGATCCATTTCAAACGAAAACCACTGTTTGAAAAGTCACTGCGGAACTGGTCGTCCGACGCCATAGCCATGGAAACTCGCCGTCTCCAGACTGCGATCCTCGCCAGCCGACGTCAGCCCGCCATGGAAGAGAGCATGTCATTACAGACCCTCCTGGCTGTCACGCTGCAGGCTGCGCGGCGTGGGCGCTAATCCCCTCAGCGGCGAGGCTTCAGGTAGCCTCAAATCATTATGGTTTGAACTAGTGCGACTCAAAAGGCCACCGTGGATAGATCCTCGGTGGCCTTCACATCTCAATCAAGCCAATAGCCTACTTCGGTGGATCCTTTGCAAAAGGAAAATCCGCGGCTTATCGCGCTTCAAGTAGCCGGCAAATTTCTTCAAGCTGTTCCAGCGTCTTGTAATTGATGCGCAACTGTCCGCCGCCACCCTTGTGAGTAATCGCAACATCAAGCCCTAGCCGATCCGTCAAGCTTCTTTCGAGCGCAATTGTATCCGAATCTTTGGAAGGCGCGACGGCTGGCTTTGGTTGTCCTTGGCCCTTGATATCGTTCTGCGCCAGCCGTTCAGCGTCGCGAACCGACATACCCTTGGTCACGATCTGTCGGGCCAGAGTCACGGGATCAGAGGTCGAAACAAGGGCGCGAGCATGGCCCGCCGACAGAGAACCATCGGCAAGCATGTCCCTCACCGGATCCGGCAGTTTTAACAGCCTCAGGCTGTTGGCCACATGGCTGCGGCTCTTACCGATAATTTCTCCGAGATCATTCTGGGTATAACCATGATCGGCGATCAGTTGCTCATAGCCCATCGCCTCTTCTAACGGATTGAGATCGGCGCGCTGGACGTTCTCGACGATCGCCAATTCTAGAGCAGTACGATCATCGACATCGCGGACAATGACCGGGATTTCAACGAGGCCAGCCAGTTGAGCCGCCCGCCAGCGCCGCTCCCCGGCAATAATCTCGTAACGCTCAGTACCGACAGTGCGAACGACCACTGGTTGAACAATACCGTGTTGGCGTATCGAGCCGGCCAATTCTTGCAAAACCGTTTTGTCAAAGTAACGACGAGGGTTACGGGGATTACGCGATACGAATTCAATCGGGACCATCCGATCGGCGGAAACCAGGGTGCGACCTGACTCGACTGGGACCGGCTGATCCATTTCGCCGATTAGGGCAGCTAGGCCGCGACCCAAGCGCCGCTTCGAAATATCATCGTTCATCGCGAACCCCTTCGTTCCATCCTAGCGCATCAAGAGTTTGAACTGATGAGCGCCTCGTCATTCATCCGCAGCAAAGGACGGATATCCTGAATTCTCAGCTTACATTCCTGCGGCAGGCCGACCGCCGCGGCCTCTGGATCAACGCCGAGACAGGTGATGCCTCTTTGAGGTCCAGTGCCTCATGAAAAAAACAGCCATCAAGCCGCCCGTCGCTGCCGTTCCCGCTGGATAACTTCAGAGGCAAGCTGAAGATAGGCCTGGCTACCCGCACATTTTAGATCGTAAAGGATTGCGGGCTTCCCATAGGAAGGCGCTTCCGACACGCGAACATTGCGCGGGATCAGCGTATGATAAACCTTCTCCCCTAGATGGGTGCGAACATCGGTCACAACCTGCTGCGCAAGATTATTGCGCGAGTCAAACATCGTCAGGACGATGCCCTGAATATCAAGATTCGGATTGACGCTCCGGCGAACTTGACCAATCGTCTCAAGCAACTGGCTTAAGCCCTCCAATGCGAAAAATTCGCACTGCAACGGCACTAGCACAGAGTGAGCGGCGGCCATTGCATTCATGGTGAGAAGGTTGAAAGACGGCGGGCAGTCCACCAGCACGTAAGAATAAGCTAGGCCTTCTTCAGTCTGCAAGGCTGCCTTCAACCGGAAGACGCGATCCGGGCGTTGAGCAATTTCCATTTCAAGCCCAAGTAGATCAAGGGTTGAAGGAACAATCGATAAATTGGGGACGGCCGTTTCAATAACCGTTTCGGAAACGCTATGGCTTCCAATCAACAAATCATAGGATGACAGCTTTCGATCGCGGCGATCAATTCCCAGGCCAGTGCTGGCATTACCCTGCGGATCTAGGTCAACGATAAGTACCCGCTCACCAATCGCCGCCAACGCGGTCGCGAGGTTAATAGCAGTGGTCGTCTTACCAACCCCGCCCTTTTGATTGGCGATGGTTATGATCCGGTTCTTGTCGAAGGCCATAGGTCACCTGACTAATCTATTGTGATCGCGCCAGCCGACTCACTTCCAAAATAACAGAGTCCGCCTCAAGCGCGCTTGGATGTATTACCAGATCGAACGTCCATCGGTCACGCGCATTGTTAATTTCGGATTGGTAATCCCGGCCTTTATGCAAGAAAAATTTAAGATCTGTGTTTTTTTCCGTCCAAGGGGAGGCATAGTCGAAAAGTAGGTCGAGATCGGCGAGCGCTCGGGCCGAAATGGATTCGCTGGCGGGGAGGGTCTCCGTAGCTTCCTCAATCCGCAGGCAATGAACCTTACCTCGCGCGCCGGTTTCCATCAGTGCAGTACGCAGGAATCCGGCTTTCTTGTTGTTGCTCTCCACTAGATCGACCCAACCGTCGTCAAATTCAGTGAGCAAAATCGCTGTGATAACGCCAGGAAATCCTCCGCCGCTCCCGAGATCAATCCACCGTCTTGGGCCGGGAGCAATCTTCAACAGTTGAACGCTGTCGACGACGTGACGACGCCACACCTGCTCACGTGTTGACTGAGCCACTAGGTTCATCACCTTTGACCACTTGCCAAAGAGTTCGACGAAGTAGTCCAATTTTTCGTATGTTTCACGTGAAACACGCAAGCCGGTCAGCCGCTCTAATAGACTCGCATTCATTGTATCAGCCGGCATTGCGCAAGGAGCCCTTATTCAAATAAGCAATAATAAGTGAGACCGCCGCTGGGGTCATTCCCTCAAGTTTCGCCGCCTGCGCTAAATTGACGGGACGGAGCCGATTTAATTTTTGTTTCAACTCATTCGATAGGCCCGATAGCAGTCCATAATCGAAATCAGCGGGAATAGCCCTATCTTCATCGCGTTTGGTTGCGGCAATATCCGCGTTCTGACGATCCATATAGACAGCATAGGTCGCATGAATCTCGACAGCTTCTGCGACTTTCACGTTGAGTGCAGTGAGTTCCGGCCAAACACTTGCAAGGTTGGGAAGTTTGACATCCGGATAAGCAAGCAGTTCTAGACCTGTCCGACGACGGCCGTCCTGATTAACCGCGATACCCGCGGCCCCTGCTTCATTCGGTGTGATCTGTCTGGCATTTAGAAGAGCAATGGCGCTGTCTAGTTCCTGCCTATAGGCTTGAAACTTCACCTGCCGTTCAAGTCCAACACAGCAGAGGTCTATGCCAAGAGGCGTAAGCCTCATGTCGGCATTGTCAGCACGTAATGAGAGCCGAAATTCAGCACGGGACGTAAACATACGATACGGCTCCGTCACGCCGGAGCTGGTGAGATCATCGATCATTACGCCGATATAGGAGTTAGCGCGACTGAACTGCACGGCCTTCTGACCCGCTGCCGAGCGAGCGGCGTTCAGACCAGCAACGAGCCCCTGAGCAGCTGCCTCTTCATAACCAGTCGTCCCATTAATCTGTCCAGCGAGATAGAGACCATCGACGCTTTTCAGCTCAAGGTTTGTCTTCAGCTCTCTCGGATCAATATGGTCGTATTCAATGGCATAGGCATGCTGCAGAATGGCAACATTCTCCAACCCCGGCAACGTCCGCATAAATGCTTCCTGGACCTCCTCAGGCAAGGAGGTTGAGATACCGTTTGGATAAACGGTATGATCGTCCAGACCTTCTGGCTCAAGAAAAATCTGATGCCCATCGCGATCGCCGAACCGCATGATCTTGTCTTCAATCGAAGGACAATAGCGCGGCCCCACACCCTCAATCTGGCCAGAATACATTGCCGAGAGATGGATATTGTCTCGAATGATCTGATGCGTATCAAGCGTAGTGCGGGTAATGCCACAGTCAATCTGGGGATTGGAAATGCGATCTGTCATAAATGAAAACGGAACCGGCTGCTCATCAGCCGACTGCATTTCCAGTTGTGACCAATTGATCGTCCGACCATCAAGACGAGCCGGGGTACCAGTTTTGAGCCGGCCAAGCCGCAATCCAAGGCGGGAGAGCGTCGCACTTAATCCGGTAGAAGGCGCTTCTCCGACTCTCCCCGCCGGGATTTTCTTCATGCCGATGTGAATAAGACCGCGCAAGAATGTGCCGGATGTTAAAATAACAGAAGCCGCAGACAATTCACGTCCGTCTGCCAAGATAACCCCGCTAACGGCGCCGTTGGCGAGTTTCAGATCAAATACATCACCCTCGACAATTGACAGATTGGCCTGATCGAACAGGACTGACTGCACAGCTTGGCGATAAAGTTTACGGTCGGCCTGTGTCCTAGGTCCGCGAACGGCAGGCCCCTTCTTGCGGTTCAGCATTCTGAACTGAATGCCAGCGGCGTCGGCGCAGCGGCCCATCAGGCCATCCAGGGCATCTATCTCCCGAACAAGATGACCTTTGCCGAGACCACCGATAGCGGGATTGCACGACATAACACCAATGGTATCTCGGTGATGCGTTACGAGGCACGTCTGCGCGCCGAGGCGGGCAGCAGCATAAGCGGCCTCGCTCCCTGCATGGCCCCCGCCGATGACAATAACGTCAAAATGTCCAGGCTCACGTATCATCTTCATCACCAGTGTTTCACGTGAATCATTTTCCAACGCAGAATTCCGAGAAAATCTTACCGAGCAGAATTTCCGTGTCGATCCGTCCGGTTAACCGACCCAAACAATCCGACGCCATCCGTAAATAATCCGCGCGAATTTCAAGGTTCAAACTGCTGTGCAAAGCACATTCAATATTCGCTAATGACTGCTTCAAACACTCGACGTGGCGTAACCGGCTAGGAATCACAGAACCACCGAAGTCGAAACGTGCCCGAATCGAATTCAAGATCGCGGCGCGAACTCTGTCGATATCGCCGGGATCCGAAGTCGATATCATCAGGTCAAAGCCGGAAATATCGCCGGATGCACTGAGATCGATCTTTGTCCCGACTTTAAGAACCGGAACCGAAATGATATCCAGTGCAGATCCCTCGACTGTCACATCTTGAAGAGCAAGTACGAGATCAGCTTCATCGATCTTCCGTAGAGCACGACGGATACCTTCCTGCTCCACGGCTTCATCGGTGTCTCTAATTCCGGCAGTGTCATACAGCCGGACCACATAACCTTCAAGATCAATATCGCAGTGCAGAATGTCGCGTGTCGTACCAGCATAATGCGTGACGATGGCAATATCGCGTCCCGCGAGTGCATTGATTAAACTCGATTTGCCGGCATTCGGCGGTCCAGCAATCACCACTTTAAATCCGTCGCGGATGATCTCGCCACGTTTTTCATCTGCCAGGGTCTTACTGATCTTGTCATGCAAGGCGCGGACACTGGTCCAGACTTGGTCAGAAACGGATCCTGGTATGTCGCCTTCATCGGAAAAATCGAGCTCCGCTTCGATCATCGCTCGGGCATGGATCAGCAACTCTCTCCACTCTGCGTAGGTTCGAGTTGCCTCGCCACCGGCCTGAACGATCGCCTGGCGACGCTGCATTTCCGTTTCAGCCGCCAGCAGGTCGGCAAGCCCTTCAACTTCCACAAGATCAAGCTTGCCATTCTCAAAAGCACGGCGTGAAAACTCACCCGCTTCGGCCAGGCGACAATCTTTAAATGCAGCCATCTCCGAGAGGATAGAATTGACCACAGCTAGACTACCATGCACATGAAATTCGCCGCAGTCTTCGCCAGTGAATGAGGCAGGTCCGGGGAAAAACAGCACTAAGCCCCGATCTATAACGTCACCGTCACGGTTACGAATCGATTTTAGTGTCGCCTGGCGTGGCTCCGGCACAGGACCACAGAAGTGCTCGAGCAGCTGAGCAACCGAGGGACCGGAAAACCGGATGACCGCAACCCCGCAGGGGAGGGCGCCGGTTGAAAGGGCAAAGATAGTGTCGCTGGTCATTACTAAACCGAATGGTCCAAAGAGCTGTAATCAATGCGGCCGAAAATGCTCGGCTGCCATCGATGATCTCACGCCTACCGAAAAATGCAAAACCTCCGGCCAGGGACCGGAGGTTTCCGTAAATGAATCCGGCTTACAAAATCGGATCAGGTGTTCATCGACTCGAAGAAGTCGCCATTCGTCTTGGTCTGTTTCAACTTGTCGATCAGGAACTCGATAGCATCCGTGGTGCCCATCGGTGCCAGAATCCTCCGCAGCACGAAAATCTTCTGCAGATCCTGGCGGGGGACCAGCAGGTCTTCCTTACGTGTTCCGGACTTCAGAATATCCATCGACGGGAAGATGCGCTTATCGGCGACCTTCCGGTCGAGCACGATTTCCGAGTTGCCCGTGCCCTTGAACTCTTCGAAAATGACTTCGTCCATACGGCTGCCAGTATCGATCAGCGCCGTTGCAATGATCGTCAAGGAGCCGCCTTCTTCGATGTTACGCGCGGCACCGAAGAAACGCTTCGGCCGCTGCAGGGCGTTGGCGTCCACACCACCCGTCAGAACCTTACCGGAAGAGGGGACAACAGTGTTATAGGCGCGGCCGAGGCGGGTGATGGAATCGAGCAGGATCACGACATCGCGACCGTGCTCGACAAGACGCTTGGCCTTTTCAATGACCATTTCCGCGACCTGCACATGCCGTACTGCCGGCTCATCGAAGGTCGATGACACGACCTCGCCACGCACGGAGCGTTGCATGTCAGTGACTTCTTCCGGCCGTTCATCGATCAGCAGAACGATCAGGTAGCATTCCGGATGGTTGGCGGTGATCGAATGGGCGATGTTCTGCAAAAGCACCGTCTTACCAGTGCGTGGCGGAGCGACGATCAATCCACGCTGGCCTTTGCCGAGCGGGGCAACCAGATCGATTACGCGCGACGAAAGATCCTTGGAGGTCGGGATTTCCAGTTCCATCTTGAACCGCTCGTTTGGATAGAGCGGAGTCAAATTGTCGAAGTGAACCTTATGGCGGATCTTTTCCGGATCCTCAAAATTGATCGTATTGACTTTGAGCAGAGCGAAATAGCGCTCGCCTTCCTTCGGACCCCGGATCGGGCCTTCAACGGTATCGCCAGTCTTCAGCGAAAAACGCCGGATCTGCGAGGGGGAAATATAGATATCGTCAGGACCCGGCAGGTAATTCGCATTGGCCGAGCGCATGAAACCGAAACCGTCCTGCAGCAGTTCGACGACGCCCTCGCCGATGATTTCCACGTCCTGGCTTGCCAGCATCTTCAGGATGGCAAACATCAATTCCTGTTTGCGCATCGTGCTGGCATTTTCGACCTCAAGCGATTCCGCAAAGGCCAGCAGATCGGTTGGCGATTTGCTCTTGAGTTCTTGTAGCTTCATTTCAGCCATGAAGGGGACCATAAATCTAACTTGTTGGGGAAGGGCGTGCGGGGAATGTATCGGTTCTGCCAGGGGGACTGGCGAATACGAGAGATGCATGCCACGAAAAGAGATAGCGGGAAAATAGCTGTTTGGAGGCCGCGCCGCAAGAGGCGCGGAAAATTTCGTTCACATTTCGGGCTAGCAGAGCCCTATCCTACGAAAATCAAAAGGGCTTCACGACCACGAGAATGACGATCACGATCATCAGTACTGTCGGGATCTCGTTGAATGCCCGCCAGAACCTGGGGGTTTTCAAGTAAGTGCCCCGGCCGAATGACTTCGCAGCCATGGCGAGGTATTCATTGGCGGCGGTGAGACAAAGCACCGCAGCCAGTTTGGCATGCAGCCAGCCCCCCTGAAAATCGAAAACCGACCAGGCGAGGTAAAGGCCAAGAATCCAGGACAATGTCATCGCCGGACGCATGATCACGTTCATCAGACGCCGTTCCATCACCGCGAATGTTTCGGCCTGCTGCGAACCTGCAGGGGCGTCGAAATGGTAGATCAGCAGCCGCGGCATGTAGAGAAGCCCTGCCATCCAGGAAATGATGGCAATGACATGCAGCGCCTTGATCCAGAGATAGGCACGATCTGGGCCGGCCATAAACAGACCTGCAACAATCAGGACGAAAACAACAAGCGCTATCAAGGCCCGCCGCCCTGCGGCTCTTCCAGTGGCTTTGCTGCTCTGCTTGTCGCTCATGACCTAGCTCGCTTTCAGACGCACATGTTGCACGAGATCGCGCACGGTTTCCGGATCGGCCTGCGGGGTGATGCCATGACCGAGATTGAAGATCAGCGGGCCTGCCCCGAGCCTCCCGAGAATTCTGTCTATGCCATCGCGCATCGGCTGACCACCCGCCACCGCCAGCATCGGATCGAGATTACCCTGCACAGGGCCATCCTTTTGTAGCTCTGCTGCGAAAGACAGCGGAACGCTCCAATCCAGCCCGATGGCATCAGCAGCGGTTTTCTGGCGATAATCTTTCAGGAGAAGCCCCGCACCCTTGGCGAAGGCGATGATCTTGGCATCGGGACGCTGGCTGCGCACTTTGTCGATGATCCGCTTTACAGGACCGATGCAGAAGGTGGCAAACTCTTCCTCACCCAATACCCCAGCCCAGGAATCGAAAATCTGAACGGCGTCCGCGCCGGCTTTGAGCTGGGCCAGCAGATATTCTGCCGAAAGATCCGCGAGATGATCGAGCAGGTATCGAAATTCGCGGGGATGGCGATAGGCGAACAATCGGGCAGGAGCCTGGTCAGGTGTGCCGTGGCCGGCGATCATATAGGTCGCCACTGTCCAGGGCGCACCGCAGAAGCCGAGCAGCGTCGTTTCATCAGGCAATGTCTTACGCAACCGTGCCACGGTCTCAATCACAGGATTGAGATGTGGAAAGACCGATTGCTCCTTCAGGGCTAAAATCTCCTCCGGACTGATCGGCGTCATTTCCGGACCCTTGCCTTCGGAGAAGGTGACATTCCGGTTGAGGGCGTCAGGAATAACGAGAATGTCTGAAAACAGAATGGCTGCATCGAAGCCGTAACGCCGGATCGGCTGCAGGGTGACTTCGGTCGCAAAGTCCGGCGAATAACAGAGATCCAGGAAACTTCCAGCCTTCGCCCGCGTTTCCCGGTACTCAGGCAGATAGCGACCAGCCTGCCGCATCAACCATATTGGGGGCGGAGAGAGGGTCTGCCCCTCGAGCACTTTCAAGACGGTCCGATTTTTCGCGCTCAAGGTCGTGCCTTTCAAATTATAAAAAGAGAGATCTTCTTTTTTCTATTTCTAAGAGTCTGTGAGTAGCAAGGGTTAAAGGTCGTACACAGATTAACGATGTTCGTCCGACGTTAACCTCCTGGATGGGATAGAAGAAGGAGTGTTTGGAAAACTCATTGTTCAAATGGCACTTTAATCAAGAAAATCAATTTTTTAGGCTCAGATTCGTATTGAAGCCCATCTGTGGATAGAAGATGGATAGAAATCCGATTATCAAAATTTCTTCCGCTTATGCACAGCCCCTGTGAAAACCTCGCTGAACGGGTTAGGTCTGTGGATAAAACCCGGCTTATCCCGAGGGGTGAGGTCGAGGGCGTGGAAACGGGATTTCTCTCCCGGTCTATCAACAGCAGGGGCAGGATAACGTGGAGAACAAAAAAAACTTCTTCCATCTGCACCTGATTTCTGACTCGACCGGTGAAACTTTGATCTCGGCTGGGCGTGCGGCCGCGGTGCAATTTCAGCATTCCAGTCCGATCGAACATGTTTATCCGCTGGTGCGAAATCGGCGCCAGGCCGATGCGGTACTGCAGTCGGTCGATAAGGAACCCGGCATCGTACTCTATACAATCGTCGACCCTGAACTCGCGGATTTCGTCGATCGTAAATGCGTTGAGCTCGGCGTTCCCAGTGTCAACGTTCTGGAGCCTATTATCGGCACGTTCCAGACCTATCTAGGTCCGCTGGCGCGTCGTCGCGTCGGTGCGCAGCATGTGATGAATGCCGATTATTTCGCCCGCATCGAAGCATTGAATTACACGATGGACCATGATGACGGGCAGATGGTCGAGGATTATGACACGGCCGACGTCGTGATTGTCGGTATCAGCCGGACATCGAAAACGCCGACGAGTATCTATCTTGCCAACAGAGGTATCAAGACGGCCAATATTCCGATCGTGCCCGGGGCGCCGTTGCCGGACTCTCTGCTTGCGGCAACTAGACCACTGATCGTCGGGCTAATTGCCACGTCAGACCGGATTTCCCAGGTGCGGGGTCACCGGGAGCTTGGCAGCGTCAGCGGTTTTGATCCGAGCGGCTATACCGACCGCGCGAGCATTGCCGAAGAACTGAAATATGCACGGTCACTCTGTGCACGCCATAACTGGCCGGTGATCGATGTCACCCGTCGCTCGATCGAAGAGACGGCTGCGGCAATCATTGCACTGCGCGCCAAGCCGCGCTAGAGCCTGAAACAAAGGCCGGCTGGTCCGGCGATGAGGGTTTCAATGAAAAGTCCGATCATTCTTGCCTCCACCAGTCCCTTCCGCAAACATCTGCTGACCGAGGTGGGCCTTACCTTTTCCACGGCTGCCCCTGATGTCGATGAACGCGAAATCGAGGGCAGGGCCGAACATCAGCATCTTTCGCCTGAACAATTGGCCGAGTTGCTGGCTTGTGAGAAGGCCCTCGCGGTCAGCCGCCGGCATGATGGAGCGCTGGTGATCGGCGGCGACCAGGTGATGGCTTTGGGTGATCGCGTCTATCACAAACCGAAGGATATGGCCGCTGCCCGGGATCAGTTGCTAAGCCTGCGCGGCGAAACGCATACTCTCTATAGCGTGCTCGCCATTGCTAAAGACGACGAGATCATTTGGCGGCGTGTGTCTCTCGCGCATATGAGCGTGCGGATGTTCAGCGAAGCTTTTCTCGATGATTATCTTGAAAAGGCCGGCGACAAGATCTTGAAAAGCGTTGGCGGCTATCAGATCGAGGGCCGCGGCCTGCAATTGTTTTCGGCGGTCGAAGGCGATTACTTCACCATCGTCGGTGTGCCGCTTCTACCGCTTCTCGAAAAACTTCGGCAACTGGACGTCCTGCATGCATGATTCACGTGAAACACTCGCACCCGCTGCATTCGTTGCCGGCTTTCCAATCAAGCACTCACGCTCTCCCCTCATCCATTCCTACTGGCTGCGCCAACATGGCTTGGAAGGGGATTACCGCAAAGTTGAAGTTGCGCCTGATGATTTTGCCAATTTCCTCGATGGTGTGAAATCGGGCCGCAATCCCTACCGTGGTGGCAATGTTACAATCCCTCATAAGGAAGCGGCATACCGTATTGCAGATGTCAGAGATGAGGTGGTCGTGCGGCTCGGCGCGGCCAATACGCTCTGGCTGGAAGAAGGTCGTCTGCACGCAACCAATACCGATGTCTATGGCTTCCTTGCCAATCTCGACCAGCGCTGTCAGGGCTGGGATGCCGCAAAACGCGCTGTCGTTCTTGGTGCGGGCGGCGCCAGCCGGGCGATCGTCCATGGCCTGCTCGATCGCGGTCTCGAGAGAATAGATATTGTCAACCGCACTGAGGCGCGCGCGCAGGAACTCGCGGCCCATTTCGGGGAAGCGGTCGCCGGTCATGGCATGGAAAAGCTGCATCACGTTCTGCGGGGTACTCAACTGCTGGTCAATACAACCTCACTTGGCATGAACGGCGAGGATGTGCCGCAGATCGACTGGGGGTCGTTCTCTCCTCATGCATTGGTCACGGACATTGTTTACACACCGCTGGAAACGGGCCTTTTGCGCCAAGCGAAAGCAGCAGGACTTGCGACAGTCGATGGGCTCGGCATGCTGCTGCATCAGGCGGTGCCCGGCTTTGAAAAATGGTTCGGGATCAGGCCAGAGGTAACGGATGAGTTGCGGCAGTTGGTAATCGCTGATCTGGAGGCGCATGGATGATCCGCATCGGCCTCACGGGCTCAATAGGCATGGGCAAGACGACCACGGCAGATTTCTTCCGCCAGGAGGGCGTGCCGGTCTATGATGCCGACGCCGCAGTGCATGATCTATATCGCGGTGAAGCCGTCGATCCGATTAGTGCAGAATTCCCCGAGGCGATCGTAAACGGTGTCGTCAATCGCGATATCCTCAGTCGAACTCTGGCTCAGAATCCGGATAAGCTTAAGAGGTTGGAGGCGATCGTGCATCCGCTTGTTCGCCGCAAGCAGCGAGATTTTATTGACGATCAGGATCTGGCAGGTGCTGACCTGGTCGTTTTCGACATTCCGCTGCTGTTTGAGACCGGCGGCGAAAAGCAACTCGACAAGGTGGTTGTCGTCAGCTGCGATGCTGCCACGCAGAAGCGTCGGGTTCTGTCTCGACCTGGCTGGACTGAGGACAAGTTGGCTTTGGTCTTATCGCGCCAGATGCCTGACGCTGAGAAACGAGACCGGGCCGATTTTGTAGTCGACACTGGCAATGGACTGCAGGCGGCCCAGGCGCAAGTCAGGGCGATCGTCACTCAGCTTCGCAGCTAAAGACTGGATAAGCAGCGCGCATCGACGTGCAAAAGCCAAAAGCCTGATGTAATCAAGACTGGATCGGCGCGGTGCGGGCTCGATAATTAAGCAACGCCGATATCGGCAGACAAAAGTATTCAGGAGCGATGATGCGCGAAATCGTATTCGATACAGAAACCACTGGCCTTGAAAGCAAGATGGATCGGGTCATCGAAATCGGTGGTGTGGAACTGTTCAACCATTTCCCTACCGGGCGAACCTTCCATGTGTATATCAACCCTGCTGACCGGGCGATCCATCCGGACGCGCTGGCGGTACATGGTATCACGCCCGAGTTCCTGAAGGACAAGCCTCTTTTCGCCGACATAGTTGAGGACCTCGTAGCGTTTTTCGACGGTGCCAAATGGGTGGCGCATAACGCGACTTTCGATATGGGCTTCATCAACGCCGAGTTGGAGCGGCTTGGTCGTCCGCCAGTTGGTCCCGAACATGTAATCGACACGCTTTCGCTGGCGCGGCGCAAGCACCCGATGGGGCCGAACACGCTTGACGCGCTCTGCCGGCGCTACGGTATCGACAATTCGCACCGTACCAAACACGGCGCGCTTCTCGACTCCGAACTATTGGCAGAAGTCTATATTGAAATGCTGGGTGGCCGTCAGGCGACCTTCGGTCTGGAGCAGGCGGGGAGCGATGACCGGCGCAGCCGCAGTAATGATGCGGAAGTCGTCGTTGAAATTACCGCACGTCCGCGACCATTGGCGCGGCGCCTCAGTGATGACGAACAGCAGCGGCACGCCGCGCTCGTCAAGCGGCTGGGACAGAAAGCCATCTGGGCCCAATATGGCCAAGCTGAAAAGGCGGACACAGCATCATGAAAAAAGCCCGGCATTGCCGGGCTTTTTCGTTCTCAGTGATCGCGCTGAAGGCAAGGCGTCAGTTGACGCGAGCCTGCTCTTCGGCAAAGCGCTGTGCGAACATCTGAGCGAAATCGATCGGATCGATCATCAGCGGAGGGAAACCGCCATTGCGCGTCGCGTCGGCAATGATCTGGCGAGCGAACGGGAACAGCAGGCGGGGGCATTCGATGAACAGCACCGGCAGCATATGTTCCTGCGGGAAGCCGGTGATGCGGAACACGCCGCCATAAACCAGTTCGGCCGCAAACACGATCTTGTCTTCGTCACGGGCTTCGGCGGTCAGCGACAGCACGACATCGAAGTCGTTGTCAGACAGCGGATTTGCGTTGACGTTGACATTGATATTGATCGAAGGGGCCTTGTCCCGGGCCTGGAGCGAGCGCGGTGCGCCCGGATTTTCGAAGGACAGATCCTTGATATACTGGGCAAGGATATTCAGGGACGGGCTCTCCGCCCCATTGTCATTTTCATTGGCCATCGGGGTTCCTCAAGGCATTATGGTTCGAGGCCATCTAACATTTCGACAGGGGGCTTACAACCCTTTCGCCCTTAACCTTCATCCTTGGGAAGGCGGGTCCAGGGCGAGGATCCGCCTGGATTCTGCCTATGGTAGTCACCTTCATCCAAATCGATGATGTCGCCGCTGTCCACGGGACCCTGACGACGCGGGTCACGGTGATTGCCCGGATCACGATCAGCAAAACCCGCGCCTGGACCACCGCCTCGCGCCCTGCGGCGGCCAGTCTGGACGACCACAAGGCGAGGGCTGATGATTTTCCACAGAGTGGAGCGGACCACGGGGATCAGCAACATCAGTCCAAGAATATCGGTAATGAAGCCTGGCAGGATCAACAGCAGACCACCGAACACTTGTGCTGTGCTGCTCAGAACACTTTGTGCTGCCTGCTGCGGATCACCTGACCGGGGGCGGCGCAGGCGTTGGGCAAGGCTGATCCCTTGGCTTCTCAGAACCAGCACGCCGAGAAGACTCGACGCGATCACCAAGGCGATAGTTGCCAGCACGCCCAGCCACTGGCCGACCAGAACGAAGCCGGTGATCTCCATCAAAGGCAGCAAAAGGAAGAAAAGGGCAGTCAGGCGCATCAGGGGTCCTTCGAAGCAATTGTCCGATGTTTCAAAGAAGTCTCATCGGGCTATTTGAATGCAGCATCTATGCAGACTATATGGATAGGGAAAGCTTCAAATTAAACAGCGGTGCGGTGGCATGGGTTCTAATGATTTTGTGACTCTCTTCTTTCTGGTGGCTGCGGTGGTGATTTTCTGGCAGCTGCGCAGCGTTTTGGGACGTCGCACCGGCAACGAAAAGCCGCCAGTTGATCCTCTGGCTGGCCGCACAGGTGCAGCCCCGTCCACCGAGGACGCCCGCGTGGTGACATTGCCGCGCCGAGATGAGGCCGATGGTGAAGACCGCGTGACTGTAATTGACGCTTATACTCCGGTTGGCACGCCGCTGAACCAGCAACTGCGCCGGATTGTTGAAACTGACCCCACCTTCACGCCAAAAGAATTCCTCAATGGCGCGCGCATGGCTTATGAAATGATCGTCACGGCCTTTGCTGCCGGCGATCGCAAAACGCTGAAGGGCCTATTGTCGCGAGAGGTCTATGAGGGCTTCGACGCTGCCATCACCGAGCGCGAACAGCGTGGCGAAGTGGTGAAATCCACATTCGTCGGCATCGACAAGGCTGAAATCACCGCTGCCGAAGTGCGCGACAATGAAGCGCAGATCACCGTGCGTCTGGTCAGCCAGCTGATTTCGGCGACCTATGACCGCAACGGCGCTGTCATTGATGGCGATGCGGAAAATGTCGGCGATGTCAACGATATCTGGACCTTCGCCCGCGATACGCGCTCGCGCGATCCGAACTGGAAGCTTATCGCCACCGAATCCGACCAATGAACGATCTGCCGCAATCGTTGCGCCTTGAGCCTGTCACCTTCGAGCAGCTACCCGGCTGGAGGGCTGACAATGCGTCGGCTCTGTTACCAGCAATGGCCGATTGTCTGCATCACATCCGCACGGTGAAGCCCTATCGCACCGGGCAGTTGGGATTGACCGCTGACGATCTGGCGCCGCTTCTGGAAAAGGCTGCAGGCGTGGCCAAGGGCGACGGTGCGGCATTGCGCAATCTGCTGGAGCAGGAATGCCGGCCGTTCCTGATCCGTCGAACCGATGGCGGGGCGGGTTTTGTCACTGCCTTTTACGAGCCTGACATCGAGGTGTCCGATCATCGTGATGCGTACTACCGATTTCCCTTCTATCGCCGACCGGATGACTTGATCGATCTCGACGACAGCAATCGGCCCGAGGGTATCGACGCTTCCTATGTCTTCGGTCGCAACGGTCCCGAGGGCGTGGATCATTATCCTGACCGTCGGGCGATCGACCAAGGCTACCTGGAAGGTAGGGGCCTGGAAATTGCTTGGGCGAAATCCAAGGTGGATGTGTTCTACGTCCATGTCCAGGGCGCGGCGAGGCTGCGCTATGCCGATGGCAGGGTCGGGCGCATTACCTATGCTGCCAAGGCTGGCCATCCGTTTTCCGGCATTGGCAAGCTGTTGCTCGATCGCGGCGAAATTCCGTCGGCGGCCATGTCCATGCAGGCCATTCGCGCCTGGCTTGCTGCGCATCCGGATGACGTGGACGAGGTTCTCTGGCACAACAGGTCCTACATTTTCTTTCGGGAAGTAGACGCTGGCGATCTCTCCCGTGGTCCGGTTGCTGCCGCTAAGGTGCCGCTGGTCGCTGGCCGCTCACTGGCGGTGGACCGATTGATCCACACATTCGGCTTTCCATTCTTCATTCATTCCGAAAGCCTTACCCGGCTGTATGGCGGCAAACCTTTTGCCCGACTGATGCTGGCGCTCGACACCGGCTCAGCGATCGTTGGTCCTGCCCGCGGCGATATCTTTACCGGTTCGGGTGATGAGGCGGGCGATGCCGCAGGGGCGGTGCGCAACGATGCGGATTTCTATATTCTGATCCCGAAGCAGGCGGCAGCGAGGTTTGGCTGATGGCGGGTCGTGACAGGATCAGCGCCCAGGATCGAATTCTATGGGGCAAGGTGGCGCGGACCACCAGGCCTCTTCCTGGTCGTCTTGAGGATCTGACGGTCTTCGAAGATGCCTTGACTGAGACGACACCAACAAACCCTCCTGAAGTTGGTCTTGCGGCGAGGCGGCAATCGCTGGAAAGTTCTGCGGCCGGCGGCGAACCGAAAAAGCCGTCCGGCGTCCACCACCCCCTGGAGCGGCCGGTCAAGCGCAAGCTGTCGCGCGGCAAGCTGAAGCTTGAGGCGCGCATCGACCTGCATGGCCTGTTTCAAAGCGAAGCGCATTCGATCCTGCTGGAGTTTCTGGTCCGCGCCCATGAGCGCGGGATGCGCCATGTGCTTGTCATTACCGGCAAAGGCTCATCGATGGGCAGTGAAGGCGCCTTGAAGCGCGCTGTGCCGCTTTGGTTTTCCAAACCCGAATTCCGCTACCTGATTTCCTCGCATGAACCTGCCGCGCACCATCACGGCGGCGATGGCGCACTTTACGTGCGTCTCGCCAGGGCTGGTGGCGAAAGAGGGAGTCGGGAGGAATGATCACCCCGTTCGGCGAGGCGATCCGCCAACTGCGCGAGCGCAAGGGTGTCAATCAGAAGGACATGGCGAGCGCGATTGGCGTGACCCCTGCCTATCTCTCCGCGCTCGAACACGGGCAGCGTGGCAAACCGAGCTTCGACCTGCTGCAGCGCATCGCCGGCTATTTCAACATCATCTGGGACGAGGCGGACGACCTGTTTGCCGTGGCCGGTATGTCCCACCCCAAAGTCGCTTTGGACACGGTCGGACTACCGGCATCCTACACGGCCTTTGCCAATCGATTGGCAGGGATGATTCGCACCTTGCCCCCCGATGTGATAGAGGATCTCGATGCACGCCTGAGCAGGTGGGAGCAAGACCGCCAAAACCCTGGAAATCCCGTGGAATCCTGCTGAATTTTAACGCTGCGATTTGGAAGTCGCCGCAAAATCCCTATAGTCGGACTGTGCCAATATACGTGATTCGCCATTTCCTGCGGTCACGAATCTTGCTCATGACACTGGAAAGATCGCTGAATGACTGAAACGACCGATGAAGCAAATGCCGCAAGCGCTGCCTATGGCGCCGACTCCATCAAGGTACTGAAGGGCCTCGATGCTGTCCGTAAGCGGCCGGGCATGTATATCGGCGATACCGATGACGGCTCAGGCTTGCATCATATGGTCTACGAAGTCGTGGACAATGCCATCGACGAAGCCCTGGCGGGTCACGCCGACATCGTCACGGTTACGCTCAATGCCGAGGGATCGGTTACGGTCACCGACAACGGTCGCGGCATTCCGACGGATATTCATACCGGCGAAGGCATTTCGGCTGCGGAAGTCATCATGACCCAGCTGCATGCCGGCGGTAAGTTCGACCAGAATTCCTATAAAGTCTCCGGTGGTTTGCACGGCGTCGGCGTTTCCGTTGTCAATGCGCTGTCGGTCAAGCTGTCGATGAAAATCCGGCGGGCCGGCAAGATCCACGAGATGAGCTTTACCCATGGTGTCGCCGATGCGCCATTGGCCATCACCGGCAGCTATGAGGGCCGGTCGGGCACAGAAATTACTTTCCTGCCGAGCCAGGAAACATTTACCCAGGTCGAATTCGATTATTCGACACTGGAGCATCGCCTGCGCGAACTCGCCTTCCTCAATTCCGGCGTCCGCATCTTGCTGACGGACAAGCGCAAGTCTGACATTCGTCAGGAAGAAATGCTGTACGAGGGCGGGCTTGAGGCCTTCGTCCGCTATCTCGACCGCTCGAAAAAGCCGCTTGTTGCCAATCCCGTGGCGATCCGCGGCGAGAAGGACGGGATCACGGTCGAAGTCGCAATGTGGTGGAACGACAGCTACCATGAAAACGTGCTGTGCTTTACCAACAACATTCCCCAGCGCGACGGCGGCACCCATATGGCCGGCTTCCGCGGGGCGTTGACCCGCCAGATTACCTCCTATGCGGACACGTCCGGCATCACCAAAAAAGAGAAGGTGACGCTGCAGGGCGAAGATTGCCGCGAAGGATTGACTGCAGTTCTCTCGGTCAAGGTTCCCGATCCGAAATTCTCGTCGCAGACCAAGGATAAGCTGGTGTCCTCGGAAGTGCGTCCTGTGGTCGAAAGCCTGGTCAATGAGGCATTGAGCACATGGTTTGAAGAGCACCCTACGGAAGCCAAGATCCTCGTCGGCAAGGTCGTCGAGGCTGCGGTTGCCCGTGAAGCGGCGCGCAAGGCGCGTGAACTCACCCGCCGTAAGGGAGCGTTGGACATCGCTTCACTGCCCGGCAAGCTGGCCGATTGCTCCGAGCGCGATCCTGCCAAATCCGAACTCTTCCTCGTAGAGGGTGATTCGGCTGGTGGTTCCGCCAAGCAGGGCCGCTCGCGTGAGCGCCAGGCAATCCTGCCGCTGCGTGGTAAGATCCTCAATGTTGAGCGCGCCCGTTTCGACAAGATGCTGTCCAGCCAGGAAATCGGCACGCTGATCACCGCGCTCGGCACCTCGATCGGCAAGGACGAGTTCAACGCCGACAAGCTGCGCTATCACAAGATCATCATCATGACCGATGCTGACGTCGACGGCGCCCATATTCGCACGCTGCTGTTGACCTTCTTCTTCCGCCAAATGCCGGAGCTGATCGAGCGTGGCCATCTCTATATCGCCCAGCCGCCGCTTTATAAGGTCACGCGTGGCAAGTCGATTCAGTATCTGAAAGACGAAAAGGCGCTTGAGGAATATCTGATCGGTATGGGTCTGGACGAGGCTTCATTGCAGCTCGGCAGCGGCGAAGTTCGCGCCGGCCAGGATCTGCGTGAAGTGGTGCAGGACGCCCTGCGCCTGCGCAGCCTGATCGACGGTCTGCATTCCCGCTATAACCGCAATGTCGTCGAACAGGCGGCGGTCGTTGGCGCGCTCAACCACGAACTGACGGCTAACCGCGAACGCGCCGAACAGACGGCAGCCGAAGTTGCCAAGCGACTGGACCTGATCGCAGAAGAAACCGAACGCGGCTGGTCTGGCTTCGTGACCGAAGAGGGTGGCCTGCGCTTCGAGCGCATGGTGCGCGGCGTCAAGGAAGTTGCGGCTCTCGATGTCGCGCTGATCGGTTCGGCTGACGCCCGTCATATCGACCAGTTGTCGTCTCGTCTGAACGATATCTATGGCCAGCCGCCGGTTCTGACCCGCAAGGATGGCCAGCAAATCATTTCCGGTCCGCGCAATCTTCTCGACGCCGTCTTCTCCTTCGGCCGCAAGGGCCTGTCGATGCAGCGTTATAAAGGCTTGGGCGAAATGAATGCCGAACAGCTGTGGGAAACGACGCTGGATCCGAATGTCCGCTCGCTGCTGCAGGTTCGCGTCAACGACGCAACCGATGCTGATGGCCTGTTCTCGCGCCTGATGGGCGATGAAGTCGAACCTCGCCGCGAGTTCATTCAGGAAAATGCCCTGAACGTTGCCAATCTCGATATCTGAGCATTAAGACGCCAAATAAGAAAGGCCGCGCTCGTAAAAGCGCGGCCTTTTTTCGTGACTCACGTGAAACATTAAGCCTCAGAACCTGTCTTTTTAAGCTTGGCAGTCCGTGGCAGCGTCGAGATATCGCTGCCACGCGCAAAACCAAAGCTCGGAAATTTGTTAGGCCTTGAACTTGCCTTCGAAAACAACGTCTTCGAGCAGCTTACGGCCATTCGGGGATTCCTTGGCCTGCAGACCTTCCGGCAGGATCGACTTGTCGCCGAGCTTCCCGATCGCAACGGCAGCTTCGATATGATAGTCGCCGGGCACACCAAGAACGCTGGCAGCCTTGTCGAAGTCCACGCCTGTCATGCCATGGGCATGATAGCCGGAATGCAGTGCCTGCAATGCCAGATAACCCCAGGCAGCGCCGGCGTCGAAGCTATGGCTGCGCGACGGCTTAGGTGCCGAACCATCGGCGGGACGGCTCAGCGTGTCGGAAATCACGAAGACCAGTGCCGACGCATTTTTGGCCCAACCCTGGTTGAATTCGATCAAGCTCCCCAGCAACGTCTCGAAATGGGCGTCGCCCTTGAGGGCATAGACGAAACGCCAAGGCTGATAGTTGAATGCGGACGGCGCCCAATGGGCGGCCTCCAGAATGGTCAGCAATTCGGTCTTCGTCATGGTCTCGCCGGTAAAGGCACGCGGCGACCAGCGATCCAGGAAGATGGGATGGATGTCGTGGGTTGCGGTACGGTGATTGCTGCTTGTCATAGTAAACCTCAAAATGTGGAACCTTCAAAACCGCTTGGATTTTGAAGAGAAAAGAGTTCTGCGTTACCGGCCTTGAGTGCCGCTTGTCTCACTCAAGCTTGAGCCGCTTCACAGTCTTGCAAAGCCATGTAGCGCCTTTGCGACAGAACTGCGAAGAAACCGAGGCGTCAACCTGATGTGGCAGTGCCCACCCTAATCTGGAGCAGGGAGTGCCATTCAGCAACCGTTCGTTTGCTATCTGTCGTCAAGTCAAGTTGATATCTCGACGGATCAAGCAGAGCCCAGTCCCGATGACGCGGATGGCGGAAAAACAAAGCTAAGGCGCCTCGGCGATTGGGTGAAAACCGAGGTATGTAAAGCACTGGCCATTCGCGCCGTTTGTCAAGTTGTAAAATCCCGTGAGGGCATTCGCCTGATAAATTCTATCAAATATAAAGGTTTGTGTGCATACTATCTTCCCTACGGCAGATTGTTCGGACGATATTCACGACGGCAATGATTTGCTTGAACCTCGGCTTAACTGCTCCAGTTTAGCTTCGGATGGGTGACAACAGGAAAAGGCGAATTCGTCGATGTTCTATCAGCTTTATGAAATGAACCACGCAGCCATGGCCCCGTTTCGCGCAACCGCGGATGCGATGCGGCTGGCTTTTCGCAACCCGCTGAACCCGCTGTCTCATACGGTTATCGGCCGCACCATGGCGGCCGGTTTCGAAGTGTTCGAGCGCAGCACCCGCCGTTATGGCAAGCCGGAATTTGGCCTGCCGACCACGGTCATCGATGGTTCGCCGGTTACGATCACTGAGGAAGTCACGTGGTCTAAGCCGTTCTGCAACCTCATCCATTTTCGCCGTGGCCTGGCCCAGGCCCGCAGCGAGGATCCAAAGATCTTGATCGTTGCGCCAATGTCCGGTCACTATGCCACGCTGCTGCGCGGCACCGTCGAAGCGCTTCTGCCGCAGGCCGATGTCTACATCACCGATTGGATAGACGCCCGCATGGTGCCGATGACCGACGGTACCTTCGATCTCGACGACTACATCGACTATGTCATCGAGATCCTGCATCACCTCGGCCCGAACACCAATGTTGTCGCGGTCTGCCAACCTTCCGTTCCGGTGCTAGCGGCCGTGGCGCGCATGGAATCGGAAAACGATGTGTTTGCTCCGGCCTCCATGACGTTGATGGGGGGCCCGATTGACACGCGGATCAATCCGACCGCTGTCAACGAACTGGCGAAGAACAAACCGCTCGACTGGTTCCAGGACAATGTGATCATGAATGTGCCCTGGCCGCAGCCAGGCTTCATGCGTGCGGTTTATCCCGGCTTCCTGCAGCTTTCAGGCTTCATGTCGATGAATCTCGACCGGCACATGATCGCTCAAAAAGATTTCTACATGCATCTGGTGAAGAACGACGGGGACTCCGCCGAAAAGCACCGTGAATTCTACGATGAATATCTGGCTGTCATGGACCTGACGGCAGAGTTTTATCTGCAAACGGTTGAGACTGTCTTCATGCGCCACGCTCTGCCTAAGGGTGAGATGACACATCGCGGCAAGCCAGTGGATTGCGGCGCGATCCGCAATGTAGCGCTGCTGACCGTCGAAGGCGAGAATGACGATATTTCCGGCCTCGGCCAGACCAAGGCAGCCCAAACGCTTTGCACCAATCTGCCGGACAGCAAGCGGATGCATTACATGCAGCCGGATGTCGGTCATTACGGTGTTTTCAACGGTTCACGCTTCCGCCGCGAAATCGCACCGCGCATCGTGGCGTTTGCCAAGGAACATTCCAAGCCGCAATCGACTGCGGAAGTCGCCGCAGCAAAGCGCGCGTCTATGGTAAAGCGCGTTATCAAGGGCGGAAAGTCGGCTTAGGCAAATCGAATTCTGCCAATTTCAGCAGCGGTTTATCGGATTGGGCGGCACATGCGCTTGAAGGTTGTGCCGGCCGTTCCCATCTCGAATATGTCCGGTCGCATCGTGCCCCGGACGCAACGAGGATAAGGGAATGAACCAATCAGCATTGCTGCGTCCGGGCTGGACGCCCGCGACCATTGCTCTGATGGTGCTCGGCTTCGTCGTCTTCTGGCCGCTTGGCCTTGCCATGCTCGCCTATATCTTATGGGGCGACCGCTTCCGGACATCGAACCGTAACCCAACCGAGGCGATGGACGCCATGTTTTCCAAATGCTGCGGCAGCCGCCGGTCGCGCAATCGTAACCGTTTTCGCACATCGACCGGCAATCTTGCTTTTGACGAATGGCGCGTCGCCGAGTTGGAGCGCATCGAGCAGGAACGCCGCAAGCTCGAGGAAATGCGTGCGGAGTTCGAGGCCTATGTGCTGGAACTGCAGCGTGCCAAGGACAAGGAAGAGTTCGACCGCTTCATGAACCAGCGCAATGCTAATCGCCGCGATGGCGATGTCCAAACCTTCACGCAGGACTGATGCGTTATCACCGATCAGAGGGCCGATATCTCCGGGTGTCGGCCTTTTTTTATGGCTTCTGTCGAAGTATGGCTTAGCTCTCCAGCGTTTCATTCCAACACTGAAACGCTCTCATCTCTGGTTTTTGCGCATTTCCGGGCGGACACCGGTTTCCACTTACCATAGAAATGCTTCAGGCGAATCAGGTACAAGACCCCGATGTTTCCCTCGTTTCTGCGCAACCCGACGCGGGTGGCAAAAAAGCCCGATCTGTCCGAGAGCCGCGAACTATTCGTGGCCGGCCGCACTGTCGCGCTTGCCATCCGCGAAAACCGGAGGGCGACGCGGATCACGCTGAGGATCGAGCCCGGCGGGCGCGGGCTGAAAATGACGGTGCCGAAAGGCATCCGCCGGGGTGAGGTCAACGATTTCATCGAGCGTCATCGTGGTTGGCTGGAGACCAAACTGGCGCGCTTTTCTGGCGAGACGAAAATCGGGGCAGGAGGGACGATCCCCTTGCGCGGCGTGCCGCATCGCATCGTCCATACCGGACAGATCCGCGGAACGACTGAGGCCGTGATCGAGGGTGGCGAACCGCTCATCCGCATCAGCGGTCTGCCGGAACATGCCGGCCGGCGCCTTTCGACCTTTCTGAAGAAGGAGGCGCGCCACGATCTTGAGCGCCTGGTGGCGATCCATACCGGCCGCCTCGGCAAGCCCGCCAATGGTCTGGCCCTGAAGGATACCCGCAGCCGTTGGGGCTCTTGTTCCTGGAACGGGAATCTGAGCTTTTCCTGGCGTATCGTCATGGCGCCGCCCGAGGTTATCGATTATCTCGCAGCTCACGAGGTGGCGCATCTCAAGGAAATGAACCACGGGCCGCAATTCTGGGCGCTGTGCAAGCGGCTTTGTCCCGGCACGGAGGCGGCCAAGGACTGGCTGAAGCGGCATGGTTCTGAACTTCACGCCCTCGATTTCGACTGATTCGGCTCGACTCCAAGACGATTTCATGTCACTTCGCTCACCATGAAACCTGATGTCAAAATTTGCGGATTGAAGACCGAGGAGGCCGTCGAAAAGGCCGTTGCCCTTGGCGCCTCCCATGTCGGCTTCATCTTCTTCGAAAAGAGCCCCAGGAATATCGAGCCTGACATTGCCGGGCGGATCGCCGAGAAGGCGCGGGGCCGGGCCAAGATCGTGGCGGTTACCGTCGATGCCGATAGCGACGACCTCGACGATATCGTCTATCTGCTGAAGCCGGATATCCTGCAATTGCACGGTCACGAAAGCCCGGAACAGATCCTCACCCTCAAGGCGATCTACGGTCTTCCTGTTATCAAGGTGTTTTCCATCCGCGAACCTGCTGATCTTGACCAGATCGATTCCTATATAGGGGTTGCGGACCGTTTCCTGCTCGATGCCAAGGCTCCGGCGGGATCGGAACTGCCGGGCGGCAACGGTGTTACCTTTGATTGGCGGCTGCTGCGCAATCTTGACGCAGATGTCGATTACATGCTTTCCGGTGGGCTCAACAAGGACAATGTGGCGCATGCCCTTGCCGAGACGGGTGCCCGCGGGCTCGATGTTTCATCCGGCGTTGAAAGCGCCCCCGGCGTCAAGGATCTTGATCGGATGGAACAGTTCTTCGCCGCCGTCAGGCAGGCAACGGCCAAGGGGCCGGTTTCAGGGAGTGTACAGTGAACCAGAACCCAATCCCGAATTCCTTCCGGTCCGGTCCGGATGAAGATGGACGCTTTGGCATTTTCGGCGGCCGCTTCGTCGCAGAGACCCTGATGCCGCTGATCCTGGATCTGCAGGCGGAATGGGAAAAAGCCAAGACGGACCCGAGCTTCAAGGCCGAACTCGATCATCTCAACACCCACTATACCGGCCGCCCGAGCCCGCTCTATTTCGCCGAGCGGCTGACGGCCGAGCTGGGTGGCGCCAAGATTTATTTCAAGCGCGATGAGCTCAACCATACCGGCTCGCACAAGATCAACAATTGCCTCGGCCAGATCCTGCTGGCCAAGCGCATGGGCAAGACCCGGATCATCGCCGAAACCGGGGCCGGTCAGCACGGCGTAGCCTCGGCCACGGTTGCGGCCCGCTTCGGCCTGCCCTGCATCGTTTACATGGGCGCCACCGACGTAGAGCGCCAAGCCCCTAACGTCTTCCGCATGAAGCTGCTCGGCGCTGAAGTTCGCCCGGTGTCTTCGGGCCACGGCACGCTGAAGGACGCGATGAACGAGGCGCTGCGCGACTGGGTCACCAATGTCGACGAAACCTATTACATGATCGGCACCGCTGCCGGTCCGCATCCCTATCCGGAAATGGTGCGCGAATTCCAGTCGGTGATCGGCAAGGAATCACGCGACCAGATGATGGCTATCGAAGGCCGGTTGCCGGACGTTCTGGTGGCCGCTGTCGGTGGCGGCTCCAATGCCATTGGCCTGTTCCATCCCTTCCTGGATGATGAGAGCGTGCGGATGATCGGCGTTGAGGCCGGCGGCAAGGGACTTGACGGCAACGAGCATTGCGCCTCGCTGACAGCTGGCTCGCCGGGCGTGCTGCATGGCAACCGCACCTATCTGCTGCAGGACAGCGACGGCCAGATCAAGGACGGCCATTCGATTTCGGCAGGTCTTGATTATCCCGGCATCGGTCCCGAACATTCCTGGCTGAAGGACATGGGTCGGGTCGAATATGTACCGATCATGGACCATGAGGCGCTGGAGGCCTTCCAGCTGCTCACCCGCACCGAAGGCATCATCCCGGCGCTGGAGCCAAGCCATGCGCTGGCCGAAGTGATGAAGCGGGCGCCGAAAATGGGCAAGGACGAGATCATCCTGATGAACCTCTGCGGCCGCGGCGACAAGGATATCTTCACGGTCGGCAAGATTCTGGGAATGGGGCTCTGACATGACGCAGCGTATGGACAAACGGTTTGCCGATCTGAAGGCGGAGGGCCGCCCGGCTCTTGTTACCTATTTCATGGGCGGCGATCCTGACTTCGACACCTCGCTCGCCATCATGAAGGCTTTGCCCGGTGCCGGTGCCGACGTGATCGAGCTTGGCATGCCCTTTTCCGACCCCATGGCCGATGGTCCGGCGATCCAGTTGGCCGGTCAGCGGTCTCTGAAGGCTGGCCAGACCCTGGTGAAAACCCTGGATATGGCTCGGGAATTTCGCAAGGACAATCAGGCGACACCGATCGTCCTGATGGGCTATTACAATCCGATCTATGTCTACGGCGTCGAAAAATTCCTCGACGATGCGCTTCAAGCCGGCATCGACGGCTTGATCGTCGTCGACCTGCCGCCGGAAATGGACGATGAATTGTGCCTTCCGGCCCGCAAGCGGGACATCAACTTCATTCGATTGGCGACGCCGACGACCGATGAGAAGCGCATGCCGATGGTGCTGCAAAACACCTCAGGTTTCGTCTATTATGTCTCGATGAACGGCATTACCGGCTCTGCTCTGCCCGATCCGTCGAAGGTTGCCGGTGCTGTCGGGCGGATCAAGGCGCATACCGATCTGCCGATCTGCGTCGGCTTCGGCGTCAAGACGGCTGAACATGCGCGCCTAATCGGCGCCAGCGCCGATGGCGTCGTGGTCGGCACTGCCATCGTCAATCAGGTCGCACTGAGCCTAACCAAGGATGATAAGGCGACCGCGGACACCGTGCAATCGGTGGTAACCCTAGTGCGTGGCCTGGCAAGCGGCGTTCAGACCGCTCGGCTTGCGGCTGCTCAATAGTCCTTCTAAAATGGGCTATTGCCTTGGAAGGAGCGGGGCCAAACCGGGCTTCACCCCTTCCTGATTGTCTATTTTTCAGCCTTTTCGGATACCGGCCCGCCGAATCTGGAAATGCTCGAGTTAGGAGTATTCGACGTGAACTGGATTACCAACTACGTTCGCCCCCGCATCAACTCGATGCTCGGCCGCCGCGATGTCCCTGATAATCTCTGGATCAAGTGCCCGGAGACCGGTGAAATGGTATTTCACAAGGATCTGGAAGAGAATAAGTGGGTCGTACCCGCGTCCGGCTATCACATGAAGATGCCGGCCAAGGCGCGCCTTGCCGATCTCTTTGACGGCGGCAAGTATGAAGCTTTCGCCCAGCCGAAAGTGGCGCAAGACCCGCTGAAATTCCGCGATTCCAAGAGATATAGCGATCGCCTCAAGGATAGCCGCACCAAGACCGACCAGGAAGACACGATCGTCGCCGGCCTCGGCACCGTGCAGGGCCTGAAGCTGGTCGCCGTTGTGCATGAATTTAACTTCATGGGCGGCTCGCTCGGCATTGCCGCCGGCGAAGCCATCGTCAAGGCTTTCGAGCGGGCAATTGCCGAAAAGTGCCCGCTGGTGATGTTCCCGGCGTCGGGCGGCGCGCGCATGCAGGAAGGCATCCTGTCGCTGATGCAGCTGCCGCGCACCACGGTTGCCGTCGACATGCTGAAGGAAGCCGGCCTGCCTTACATCGTCGTGCTGACCAACCCGACCACCGGCGGCGTTACCGCCTCCTACGCGATGCTGGGCGACCTGCATATTGCCGAGCCGGGCGCAGAAATCTGCTTTGCCGGTAAGCGCGTCATTGAGCAGACCATCCGCGAAAAGCTGCCCGAGGGCTTCCAGACCTCGGAATATCTGCTGGAACATGGCATGGTGGATATGGTGGTCAAGCGCCACGACATTCCCTCGACGCTTGCCCGCACGCTGAAAATCCTGATGAAGCAGCCGGCACCGGTCGTCAGCGCCAATGACGACAAGACCATATCGGTGGTCGAGGCGTCTCGGGCGGTTTCGGCTTAAAACCGACAAGACTCCTGCCAGCCTTGGAACATGAGATGATAGAAAACGTAGTGAGCCAAGCTGAACAGGTCATCAACGAGCTGATGCAATTGCACCCCAAGGGTTTCGACATGACCCTTGGGCGCATGCGCCGCCTGCTGGAAGTACTCGGCAATCCGCAGGACCGCCTGCCGCCGGTCATCCACGTCGCTGGCACCAACGGCAAGGGCTCTGTCAGCGCCTTCTCCAGGGCGCTGCTGGAGGCCGCCGGCCTTGCTGTGCACGTTCATACCTCACCGCATCTGGTCAATTGGCACGAGCGCTACCGCATCGGTGTGAAGGGCGGCAAAGGCCAAATCGTCGAAGACGGCCTGCTGGCTGACGCTCTCAGGCGCGTTGCCGTGGCCAATGCCGGCCAGCATATCACTGTGTTTGAAATCCTGACGGCCGCCGCCTTCCTGTTGTTTTCTGAAATCCCCGCCGACGCTGTGATCATGGAAGTTGGCATGGGCGGGCGGCTGGACTGCACCAATGTTGTCGACCGACCCGCCGTCGCGGTCATCATGCCGATTTCCTTCGATCATCAGGCCTATCTCGGCGACAAGGTGGAACTGATCGCCGCCGAAAAGGCCGGGATCATGAAGAAGCGCCACCCTGTAGTGATCGGCCACCAGGAATTTGCCGCGGCCCGCGATACCCTGGTGGAAACCGCAGAGCGCCTATCCTGCCCACTGTCGGTGTTCGGCCAGGATTATCTGGCCTTTGAAGAGCATGGACGGCTGGTCTATCAGGATGATACCGGCCTGATGGATTTGCCCCTGCCAAGACTGCCCGGCCGTCATCAATACGCGAATGCGGCTGCGGCCATCCGTGCGGTGCGTTCCGCTGGCTTTACCGTCACTGAAGCCGTGGCCGAAACCGCCATGCAGAGCGTAGAATGGCCGGGCCGGCTGCAAAAGCTGACCGAGGGCGCGCTGATCGCCCATGCGCCGAAGGGTGCTGAAATCTGGGTCGATGGCGGTCATAATCCCGGTGCCGGTGAAGTCATCGCCGAAGCCATGGCCGGTTTCGAGGAGCGCCAGCCCCGGCCGCTCTACATGATTACGGGCATGCTCAACACCAAGGATCCGCTCGGCTATTTCAAAGCCTTCGAAGGCCTCGCGGTCCAGGCCTTCACCGTGCCGATCCGCGGCACCGATGCCGCCCTCGATCCGGTCGCGCTCGCCAGTTCCGCTTACGACGCCGGCATTCCAGCCGAACCCGTCTCATCGGTGACCGAAGCGCTGGAGGCTATCCGCAACCGCACCGAAGGCCAGGCCATTGCTCCGCGCATCCTGATCGGCGGCTCGCTCTACGTGGTCGGCAATGTGCTGGCGGATAACGGCACGCCGCCGAAATAAGCGGGATCGTGCATCCAGCATCGCTTCGCCGGAAGATGAAAGGGCGCGGCGATCTCGACGCTTAGCCGCTCTCAGGCAGTAGAGGACGAAAATCAGCATCTTGGCTTTAGCTAAGTAGTGGATTTTTTAGGTGAGGCTCTTTTTCCGCAGGCGACATCCAGCCCTTCTCTGAAAACAGTTTGGCCTCCAATACCCCATGGAAACCTCCCTATACCTCCCGGTCAAAGCCTTCCTCGAACAGGCGGGCTACACCGTCAAAGGCGAAATCGGCGGCTGCGATCTCGTCGGCCTAAGCGACGATGATCCACCCGTCGTGGTGATCTGCGAATTGAAACTGACATTCAATCTGGAACTCATCCTCCAGGCCGTCGACCGGGCCAGCATCTGCGACGAAGTCTGGATCGCCGCGAAAATCTCGGCAAAAGGCAAGGGCAGGGAGGCCGACAAGCGCTACCGCGACCTCTGCCGCCGTCTCGGCATCGGTATGCTCGGCGTGTCCGACCGGGGAGAGGTTAGCATCCTTGTTGGCTCCGTCTCACCCATGCCGCGCACCAACTCAAAACGACGCTCCCGCTTGATGCGCGAGCACCAAAAGCGCCGTGGCGATCCCGCGCTTGGTGGCAGCACCCGAGTGCCTGTCATGACCGCCTACCGTCAAAACGCATTAACTTGCGCCGCAATTATCGCCGCTGGCCCGACCCGTGTTGCCGATGTGCGCAAAGCAGTCCCGGACGCGGGGAAGATTTTGCTGTCTAATGTTTATGGGTGGTTTGAGCGCGTGGATCGCGGGATTTATGGACTGACGGAGGCGGGGCAAGAGGCGCTGAGACGGTGGCCGCAGGGGGAGGGCAGTTGTGATTCCTCCTGAGATGGATATGCCCTTTTAGAAAGGCAACCGCACTTCACCTTCGGTGATGCGTCGTATGAGGTCGGTGAAAAGGGCACATTCCGCAGACATGACCCGTTGCTCCAGAGAGACTACATCATCTGAAGGCTCTATTTTGACAATCGCGGTGGCTAGCGTCCTGCCATGATCGTATTCCTCATCTACGACATGAATCGTAGCACCAGTTTCCGTCTCTTGATTTTCCAGAACAGCGTGGTGAACCCGTTGACCGTACATTCCAAGACCTCCATATTTTGGGAGCAGTCCAGGATGAACATTCAATATTTTTCCGCGAAAAGTATCGAGTGTCAGTGGCCCAAGCTTCTTCAGATAGCCTGATAGGACAACGATTTGCGCCCCGTGTGCGAGGAGCATGTCCTTGACCTCTCGATCGGCATCAGCCTCTCGATTGTGGGTCGGAATATGACGCGAGGGAATGCCATTGGCCTGTGCATAGGCTAGGGCAGTGGAATCTCGTCTGTTGCTGATTAGAACGACAGCCGATGCGTTTATGGAGTTTGCAATGATGGCGTGATTAATTGCCCGAAATGAAGTTCCATTATTCGAAGCAAGAAACGCGACTCTAAGCTTTTGCATCGAATATCCCGTCCAATGACTGACATATGTTTATTTAACATCATCAATAAAAAAGCCCGGCAAAACCGGGCTTTTTTGTATCCAATTATCTACACACCACTCAAGCAGCGCCAGCGATCCAGCTCGACAGTGCCGTCTTCGGCGCAGCTCCAACCTTGATGTCGGCGACTTCGCCGCCCTTGAACATAGCGAGCGTGGGGATGGAGCGGACGCCGAATTTGGCGGCGAGTTCCGGGTTCTCATCGATGTTGAGCTTGGCGATCTTGACCTTGCCGGCCAGTTCCGTGGAGATTTCATCCAGGCTGGGGGCGATCATTTTGCATGGGCCGCACCATTCTGCCCAGAAATCCACCACGACGGGTTCTGCAGACTGCAAAACTTCCGCTTCGAAATTGTTGGAATCGACTTTTACCGTAGCCATTGGCTGCTCCTTGGAGAAATCCTGTTGTCACATATATGATGGTTATTGCGGGGATTTCAACTTAGTCTTGGTGAAGGGGCTGAAGTGCCTGCAATGCATGGCTGAGCGTTACCTCCGTCAGCGCCACCACATGTGGCCCTTCCGTATAGACCAGCAGGCATTCTATCGGCCTGTTTGGATAGAGGGACGTCAGCAATTCCCGATAAATAGCCAGCTGGGCGGAATGGGAGAGCGGCACATCGCTTTCCCGGCGCGGCGGCTGACGGTTGGTCTTATAGTCTAGCAGGATCACTTTTTCGTCAGTCACCGCCATCCGGTCGACCCGGGCGGAAACGGCGCGCTCTTCGCCGCCCAGCCGCATCGTGCCCATCAGCGACAGTTCCGCCTGCGCATGGGCGGAAAACACGGTGGTCAGCGCCGGATGATCAAGTACGGCAAGCACCTGGATCACGAGCTGCTCCCGCGCTCCCGCCGGCCAAAAGCGCGCGGCGCGCTCGCTGTAACGCCGTGCGGCAGCCTCGCGCTCGTCAGAGGGCAGGCCTGGCAGCATTTGCAGCATGCGATGCACCAACCGCCCTCGCTGCAAGGCAAGGCCCGCATCCTCACCCTTGCCGAACAAGGGTGAGTTCAGCATCAGGTTGCCGTCTTCGTCATCAATCTCGATGCCGGCACCGGACGGGCTGAGAGGCCGGGGCAGGCGCGGCGGCGGTGGGGCAGGGCGCAGCAGCGCCTCCGGCAGGGCTTCCAGCTCCGACTTTTCATGCGTCTGCTGCTCCTGCCGGCGAAACCGCTCCGGGCCGGCCTCCATCTGCCAGAGCAGGCCCTGCCATTCTCCGTCAGATCCCTTGAACCGCTCTTCCCGGCAGCGTTCGCCATCATCCTTCAGGGCAGACCAGACCATTTCATGCCAGATCTCGGGCTGCTGCTGCTTGCCGCGATAGCCGCAGACCACCAGCCGGTCGGCGGCGCGGGTCATGCCGACATAGAGCAGCCGGCGATATTCTTCCTCGGTCGCCTGCCGGCGCCGCGCCACATCTTCCGCCGTCAGCGCCGTATCGACCGCCTTGACCGGCGCCCAGATCGGGCATTCGCCAATCTTCTGACCTGTCTCGATCATGCGAAATTTCGGTAGATGCGTATGGTTGAAGGCCTTGGCTCCGTCATCGACCAAAAACACGACCGGTGCTTCCAGACCCTTGGAGGCATGCACGGTCATGATCCGAACTTCGCTGCGCTCCTTGTCCTGCTCACGCTTCACTTCCGGCGATTCCTGCTCCAGCGTGGTGATGAAGGATTGCAGCCCTGGCAGGCCGGCCTGCTCATGCGAGAGGGTAAAGGTCAGGAATTCATCGAGGATGTCGCTGACTTCGCTGCCGAGCCGAGCCAGAAAGTCCCGCCGCCCGCCCAGCGGGCCCAGCACCCGCGCATAGAAATCATGCGGCAGCAGCGTGTGCGCCAGCGTCTGGTAGCGTTGCAGCCGGTTGAGAATGGCCTGCCACAGCGCCGATCCTTCTTCCGCCAACCGGGCAATTTCCGCATAAACGGAGAGGTCGCCGCGCCGGGCGGCCACTTCGAATACATGGTCCTCGCCAAGATCGAACAGAGGGCTTTTCAACAGCGCCGCCAGCGACAGATCGTCGGCGCTGAACAGAACGAACCGCCCGAGCGCCAGCAAATCCTGCACGGCGATATGGCCCGTCAGCCGCAGCCTGTCGGCGCCAGCAACGGGAATATGGCTGCGGCGCTTCAAGGCTCGGGTCAGCGCATTGACGAAGGCACCTCGCTTGCGCACGAGAATGAGGATATCGCCGGCTTCGATGGCCCGCTCCACACCCTTTTCGACAATGGTTTCCCGCCCGATCATCGCCTCGATCCGCTGGGCAATGCGCCGTGCCAGGATAGCCGAGGGCGCACTTTCCGGCGTCGCATCGAAGGGCGCGGTCCAGTCCTCTTCGTTATCGACGCCTTCCGGCGCGATCATCTCCCAGACCTCGACGGTGCCGGGATGGCCGCTGCGGCTCGACATATGCACGACCGCTTCCGAGGTGGCAGACAGGCCCCGCGCATTGTCCGGCTTGGAAAACACTTGGTCGACGGCTGAGAGCACCGCGTGGGTAGAGCGGAAGGAAAGCGGCAGCCGGATGGCGCTGAAGGCCTCGCCGCCGCGGGCCACTTCCTGCGCCGTCTCGCGCGCTTCCTCGGAAAAACGCTCCGGCCGCGCGCCCTGGAAGGAATAGATCGATTGCTTTTCGTCACCAACCGCAAAGAAGGTGCGGCGCACCGGCCGCGCGCTTTGGCCGGAAAAGAAATCCTCGCGCAGCGACCGGATCACCGACCATTGCACCGGGCTCGTGTCCTGGGCTTCATCGACAAGGATGTGGTCGATGCCCTGGTCCAGCTTGTAATGCACCCAGGGGCCAACAGTGCTGCGGGTCAAAAGCTCGGCCGTGCGGGCAATCAGATCTTCAAAATCCAGTTGGCTGCTGCGCTTTTTCAGCTCCTCATAGTCGTGATCCAGCCGCTCGGCCAGCGTCAGCGCTGCCCGGGTAGCGGTGAAGAGGCGATAGAGCCTCAGCCGCTCGCGGCAGGCAACGACGTGGTCGCGCGCAGCAAAAATCGCATCGGACAGGTAAGGGGCCGCTTTGGCCATGGCGGCGGCAATCAGCGAGCGATCGGCCTTCGGCTTGTCGGCTGCAGTAAAGAAGGCCTCTTCCAGCAGGCCGACCCGCAGCAAAGCGTCCGGCTGGCGAACGGCGGCCTCAAGCTTCAAAGCCACGCCCTGTACCAGCACGCCACCCTTGCTCAGCGCCAGATCGATATAGGTGGAGAGCTGTGGCCCCTCCAGGCTCGGCAGCGGCCAGAAGGCCTCTGCCAGCGATTGCGCCGTCTCCTCAGGCGTAACGCCGAGTGCTGCCCGCAAGGCGGGATCGACGCCACCGTGATGGCGGGCTTTTGCCAGGAAGCCGCGCACGGCATGGCGATTGGAGACGATATCCGAGAGCAGATTTTCCAGGCCGAATTCATCACCCAGGCTCAGGACTTCTGCAAAGGCTTCGGCCAGCGCCGCGTCGTCTTCCGCAGCAGTCGCTGTTAAAAGCGAGCGGCGCGCATCAGCCAACAGCACGGAGGCAGCGCGGTCGTCGAGCACCGAAAAATGCCCGGCGACATTGGCCTCCAGCGGAAACTGATGCAGCAGCGCCTCGCAAAAGGCATGGATGGTCTGGATTTTCAGCCCACCCGGCGTTTCCAGCGCCCGTGCAAACAGCCGGCGCGCCTCGGCAATCTTTATCCGGTCCGGAGGCCGTCGCTCAATGGCTTCGATCCGGCCGGCGAGATCCTGATCGGACAGGGTTGCCCATTCCGCCAGCCGGTCGAACACCCGGTTAGACATCTCAGACGCCGCCGCCTTGGTATAGGTCAGGCAGAGAATGGAGGAGGGGCGGGCGCCAGCCAGTAGCAGGCGAATGACCCGCTGGGTGAGAACATGGGTTTTGCCTGATCCGGCATTGGCCGAGACCCAGGCGGAACGTGCAGGGTCTGACGCCAGCGATTGCTGCCGCGTGGTCCAGTCGATCGGGTCTTCACCCTCGCGCAGTATCTCGGGATCAGTCATCGCCGCCGCTCTCCTCTGCCGCTTCGGCGGTGGACCATTCCGCCACGCGGGCGAGATGGTCGTAATCGCCACTGAAATCATTCATCAGTGCAGGCATCAGCCGCGAGACATAGCCGCGCTCGCCCGATTGCAGCAGGGCGACGAAGCGGGTCAGCTGTTCGATGGATTCCGTTGCAAGATCCAGCGCGGATTTGGCCTTGTCACCTTTGCCGGTCAGCTCGTTGTTGACTGTCTCAGCCTTGAAGCGCCCACCCGGCCGGAGCCGAACATAGATCAGATTATCCGGCGTCAGCCGTCCCACATCCTTGAAGGCGCCTCTTTCCAGTGCCGCCGCCTCCAGCGGCAGTTGCGGATCGAGCAGGCTGCGGGCCTGGGAGACGCTGGGGTTGAGTCCGGTTTTGTAATCGATGATATCGGCATGGCCGGCACGGATATCGATCCGGTCGGCGACACCAGTTAGCCGGATATCGATACCGGGAAGTTCAACCCCGGCGTGGGCTTCCGTCACCAGTTTCGCCGGATCACGCTTGCGTTGCCAGTCAATAAAGGCGCGCCCCACTTCGGCAAAGCGCTTGCGCCAGACGACGTAGATATGCGGCGGTAGATTTTCCTCGACGAACAGCTGGTCGGCAATATCCGCCATGAGCTGTTCGGCTTCTGGTCCCAGTTTCTCAGGCATCTCGGCCACAAACCGCTCGATGATCGCGTGATAAAGCGTTCCGCGTTCAGAAGCACCGGGATCGGTATTGAAACCATCGACGGCATCAAGTTTCAGGATACGGCGGGCATAGATCGCATAGGGATCGCGCCGCAGCCTTCCGACCTCGCTGAAGGAATAGGTCTTCGGATGCAGATCGGCCGGGGGCTTGGGCTGCGGCCGTTGCGCCGGCGCTTGTTCGGGCCCCTTGTCGAGAAGATCAGCGAAGTGCCGGTAGCGCTCGCCCCGGGCCTTCAGGGTGGCAGCGAATTCCTTGCCGCCCAGCGCCAGCAGCCGCTGCAGCCAGCGCGAAGCGACTGTCGGTGCTGAACCCTGGCGCAGCGCCCGGCAGTAAATCAGGTGGCGGGTGCCATTGGCCATTTCGAAGTCATGGGCAAGCTGGCCGATTTGTCGCTCCGGTGGCTCCAGGCCCATATCAGTCTTCATGCTGCGTGACAGAAAGGGATTATTGGTGGTGGTCCCCGGCCAAGAGCCCTCGTTGAGGCCGCCGAGCACCATGGTATCGACGGTTTGCAGACGCGATTCCAGCGCCCCGAAAATGAAGACGCGCGGATGGCGCAGCGATTTCGGCTTGACCGACAGGCTCGCCGTCAGCGCCGCGACGATCTCGATCCATTGCGGACCGTCGGCGCTCATTTCGCCATCGGTTTCCATGATCTCGCTCAGCATCTGCGCCAGTACCCCGCCGGCCTCGTCGGCCCAAAGCGGCGCCAGATCGCCACCATCGGTACGGGCCACCGCTTCCAGAACCCGGCCGGTGCGCTCGGCCCAGTCCTTCAGCGACAGCCGGGCGGTGAAATGCCGGCCATCGGGCTTGGCAACGACATGCGTGGCCAGCGGTTCTACCGCTTCGGCCAGCGCAAGCGCGAACGTTCGTGCGTCTTCCTGCGCCGTCTCGCTCATCGAGCGCCGCCAGGCGGGCGGATGCCGATCATCGAATTGCGCAATGCGCTGCTCGTCGAATATTGGTGCCAGACCAGCAATATCAATGGTGCCGGTGCCACCGCGCAGCGCAATAGCTTCCAGCGCATCGGCGGCAGCCCTATGGCCCTCGACCGGCCTGCCAAACCGGGCTAGCGGATGCTTCAGAAGAGATACGATCGCCAGCGGATCGCCCGGCCTCAGCACCGCTTCCAGCATCAGGGTCAGCAGCGTGCCCTGCGGCGTCGCGGCAAAGGGCGTGCCGGCGGAATCGTCGGCCTCGATGCCGAAGCGGGCAAGCTCAGACGCCACCCGGCGGGCAAGATTGCGGTCGGGCGTGATGAGCGCCGCCCGGCTCTCGCCGCCGTCGCTGCCGGGCCGCTCCAGCGCAAGACGCAGCGCGATGGCAATCGCAATGGCTTCTTCCCGTTCATTGGCCGCTTCGATCAGCGCCACATCGGCAAAGGCCGCCTCGAACCTGGCGTCGCCAAACGCAGCACGCCAGGCGGTCCAGCCATCCGTTGCCTTGGCGGGCGATAGGGCACGCGACAGGATTTCACTGCGGTCGGCAAGATCAGGCTCCGCCGGGTCCAGCACCTCGACATCGTCACGGGTGAGGTGAAGCCGGCCCAAAAGTCGGTGCAGCCCGTATTGCGGATGCGTGCGTGCGGTCGGCTCTGGCGGCATGCCGGGCGGCTGCTCGCCGCCGACAGTCAGCCACTGGTACTCGGGCATGGTCTTGTCCAGGCCTGGCAAGACGATTACGCCGTGGGGAAGCTGGGCCACGGTCGCGATCAGTTCCGAGGCGGCGGGGATGGAGCCGGTGGAGCCGGCGACGATGACAGGGCTATCGCCGGGCAGGCGCGCCAGCCGGTCGCGCTCGGCCCGCAGCAGCGCATTGCGATGCAGAACTGGTGATGACCGGCTCAATTCTTCCAGCCGCGCCGGCCAATAGGCGCTGGCAATGCCGAGGAAGGCGAGCGTCAGCTGCCACCAGGAGGCAAAGTCGCGGGCATCGAGCTTTTCCAGATCGCTCCAGTCGCGCTCTTCGGTCTCCACGGCATCGATCAGTTCCACCAGCGCCCGTGCAAGCCAGACGGCATCGGCCGGGCTTGCGGGGGCAACAAGCGGCGTTTCGGTATGGATGCTCAGCACGATATCCGGCAGCTTGTTGCGCCAGGCCAGGATCAGTTGCGCCAGTTCCAGCAGCCGCACCGTGTTGCTGATCGGCGGATTGAGCGCGAGCAGCGCCGGCGGCTCGGCGTCAAAATAGCTGGCGTCGTCTTCGGCTTCACCGAGCGGCTTGATGATCGGCAGGATCGCCGAGCGCCCGCCCAGGACCTCCACGAATTGGGCACGCAGCACGCGCACGGCGCGCCGGGTCGGCACCAGAATAGTGACCTTTGACAGCGACAGCGGATCGGCAGGGTCGTAGCGATAGCCTGGCGCCAGCCGCCCGTCGCAGAGCATCTCGGCGATCAAGCGCAGGAACGGCCGGGCAGGTGGGATGGTCACAATCCTTGCCCGGCTTCCGGGTCCGGTTCTATCGCCTGGAGCACTCGCTTCCATCGTCAGGCGCCTTGAGGCAGGCGGGCGAGAACGGCCTCGGCCTCACCAATTGCTTCAGGCGTGCCGACGGTTAGCCATTCGCCTTCCAGCATCAAGCCGAACAGCCTGCCCTTGGTAATTGCCGTGTCGAAATAGATATTGAGGTTGAAGGCATCCTGTGGCGCATCGTCGAGTAGCGCGCGATCCATGGCCAGCGCCCCGGCATAGACAACCGGGTTCGGATCATCGGACTTGTAGCGCGTCAGGCGGCCATCGGTGCCGAGATTGAAGTCATTTTTGCCATTGTGGCCGGTGGTCTGCTCCAGCCGCACGCAGAGCATGATCATGTCCATAGCTGCTGGGTCAAAGGCGGCTCCCAGCCTTTGAAGATTGGTCGGCTGTCCCTTGGGCTCACCGATCCAGAAAAGGTCGGCATTCATCACCAGGAGCGGGCCGGGCTGGAGCAGCTTGATGCCTTTGGCAAGGCCGCCACCATTGTTCATCAGTCCGTCACGCTCGTCCGAAATCAGAATGCGCGGCGCCGGCCGCTGCGCCAGATGCGCCAGCATCATCTCTGGAAAATGATGGATATTGACCACCGCCGTCTCGACGCCGGCTTGGCTCAGGTGGTCCAGGGCGTAATCGACCAGCGTCTTGCCCGCCACTTTCACCAGCGGTTTTGGCAGCGTATCTGTGATCGGACGCATTCTGGTGCCGAGCCCTGCGGCCAGCACCATGGCTTGGGAAATGGTCATGGGTTTGAATTCGGCTTTCGAATCTCTGGATCTGCCTCTGTCTATCGCAGATCTTCCCGCAGAACCACTCTCAAGGCAGCATTCAAAGTCCTGTCAGACCCGCTCCAACAGGCCAAGGCCGGTCAGCCAATTGCGCAGCGGATGCAGCGTCTCGTGGTCAAGCGCGGCGGTGAGGTAGGTGAGGGTGCGCGGCATGTGCTTCATATAATCGGGCTTGCCATCCCGCTTCATCAATCGCACCCAGAGGCCGACCAGCTTGCAATTGCGCTGGACTGCCATGATGGCGAAATCGCGCAGCAGCGCATCATGATCGAATCCGGCTTCCGATTGGCGCAGGTCGAGATAATGATCGAGCATCTGCCGCTGTAGATCCGGCTCGACGGTTACCCGCGCGTCCTGCACCAGCGAGGCGAGATCATAGGCGGCAGGCCCGATCATCGCATCCTGGAAGTCGATCAAGCCAACGCGTTGGATGCCTCGGCGGTTCCCTTGCCAGAGCAGGTTGGGCGAGTGCACATCGCGTAAAACAAGGCTTTCGCGATCACTGATCTGGCTAAACAGCTTGGACCAGAGCTGAGCATAGGTCTGCCGCTCGTCTTCGGTTGGTTTGCGACCAAGCTTCCACTCGACATACCAATCGAGCAGCAGTTCAGTCTCAAAACCCATGGCTTGCGTATCAAAATCCGGGATACGGTGAATATGGTCGGGCGCAACGGTGATTTCACGTGAAACAATCTGGCCATGCAGAAAGGCCAGCGTGGCGGCGGCCTCAAGATACCGCTCGGCAATCGGCCGGCCCTCATCATCAAGAATGCCGTCTTGGCCGAGATCTTCCGTCAGCAAGATGCCATCGGGATCAGTGGCATAAATCTGCGGGACGGTAACGCCCATGGAGGCAAGCAACTGGTCAATGGCGACGAAAGGTCGGTAATCTTCAGCCAGATGCACCAGTTCCGGATAGGTCTTGCCAAAGCGGATCACCGGCGTATCCGGCCGCGGCGGGCTGTCCATCAGGATTCGCTGCGGTTGACCATCCAGCCGCACAACCTCATAGGCACGGTAATCCGCATCACCGCTGAGAAAGCGGCGGCGAGCGGCCTTCATGGCATTACGGTCAAGAAAGGCCCGGATCGCCAGCACGCGGGAAATACGGTCAAGTTTTAGTTTCGGCCCTGTAATGGTCAGCGCGCGGCCGCCGTCGGGAGTGAAGCCGTAGTGCAAGCTGATCACCGATTTCGGCAGCCGGTCATCGGCTCTCTCAGGCCACTCGACGAGACATATCCCGATCTCCAAGGCCTCGTCGAAGCCGAGTTCGTCCAGTTCCGATGCGTCGCTCAGCCGGTAGAGATCGAAATGCGCGACGGGAATGCGCAACTCGTAACTTTGAACAAGGGTGAAGGTCGGGCTTGGCACGTCGAGCATGTCGTCATCGGCCATTGCCCGCAGAAATGCACGCGCCAGTGTCGATTTACCAGCACCCAAATCCCCATAAAGCGCTAGGCAATCGCCCGCCTTTAGCGCCAGCGCCAGATCTTCGCCCAGCTGGATAGTCGCAGCTTCATCGGGCAGGATGATCGACAGTGACGATGGCGCGATGGTCATTCTGCAGCGACGGAATGGACGAGAACGCCTGAAGGAATCCGGCAAAGAACCGTGGTTCCTTGGTCAGGCACGCTATTGATCGACACGGTGCCGCTGTGCAGATGCACGAAACTCTCAACGATGGAGAGGCCCAGACCTGCACCGGTCCGCTTGCCGCCCTTGGCATTGGAGGAGAAGCGCTTGAACACCGACGGCAGCATGTCCTCGGGAATACCGCACCCGGTATCGGAGACCGAGAAAACGAAATCCGCCTCTTCGCGCCAGCATTTGAGCACGACCTTCGCGCCTTCGGGCGAGAAGTTTACGGCATTGGTGATGATCTTGATCAGGATCTGCTTCAGACGCTGTTGATCGGCAACGATGTCGCCGAGATGCGGAGCAGCCAGAATTTCCAGCGTCACGCCGCCTTCCTGCAACCGGTCCGTCATCTGCATGGAGACGTCGTCGAGCAGATCGGTCAGGTCGATATCGGAATAGGTCAACCGCATGATGCCTGCATCGACGGTGGCGAGATCGAGAATATCGTTGACGATGGTCAAAAGCACGGCCGAGGACGTGGAGATATGGTCGACATATTCCGACTGCTTCGGATTGAGCGGGCCAATTGCCGTCGACTTCAGCAGATCGGTAAAGCCGATGATATTGGTGAGCGGCGAGCGCAGTTCGTAGGAAATATGCTGTACGAAATCGTTCTTCAGCTCGTCGGCCTTGCGCAGCGCCTCGTTCTTTTCTAGCAGTGCCCGCTCAGCCCGCACGCTGTCGGTGATGTTGACGAAGGTCAGCATGGTCTGGGCGTTCGGCAGCGGGATGACGGCATAATCCAGCACGAGGCCGGACATCAGCTCGATCGTGCCCTGGCTGGACGGCCGCTCATCTTCGAAGCTGGTGATCATCTTGCCGAAGGCGCGCCAGCCATCCGGCTTTTCATAGGAGGGCGCGCAGGCTTCTTCGATGGCGCGGATATGGGTGCCCGGCGCCGCTTGCGCCTCGGTAATACCCCAGAGCGCCCGGAAGGCCGGGTTCGACAGACGGATACGGCCATCGGGACCAAAGACCGCGACGCCCTCGGAGAGGTGATCGATGGTCTCGCCCTGAACACGCACCAGCGTATTGTAGCGGGTCTCGAGATCGACCTGTTCGGTCAGGTTCTCGAAAACCCAGGTGGCGCCGCCCTGCGGATGGGCCGAGGCGATGACCCGCAGCGTCTGACCGTTGGGCAGGTGCCAGAGCACGGTTTGCGTATCGATGGAGCGATAGACGGAAAGGGTGTTTTCCTTCCAGGCTTTCCAGCTCAACTGTTCCGGCAGCTTACCGGCGCTGCGCAGCCGGTCGAGCAGTTCCGCGTGGTCGGGCCGGGATTCAAGGAAGGCGAGATCCAGATCCCAGAGCTGCTGGAAGGCCTGGTTGTAGAATTGCAGCCGCCGTTCGCCGTCGAAAATTGCGACCGGCGTAGCGAGATGATCGAGCGTTTCGGCATGGCTCTTCAAAGTCCGGCTCAGTTCCTCGCGCAGCGCCTCTTCGCGCGACACGTCGATCGCCATGCCGCATGAGCCCTTCGGCGTCTTGGTGTCGACGACGGAAAAGAAGGTGCGGTTGCCATGCACCACGGTCGAAACCGTATCGTGGAAGGGCGAGATCGGCGTCAGCGTCGCGCGGATCTTTTCCCGGGTAATGGTGTTGAGAATTTCCCGGTTTTCCTGCACGGCCTGATCAGGGGTCAGCGCCTCAACGGCGTCGCTATAGGCCTGGTTTACCCAGACCAGACGTCCTTCGGAATCACGCTGCCAAACCGGCTGCTCGACCGACTCCAGCAAGCTCTCGAAGGTTTCGATGGCGGTTGTCAGGCGAGTCTTTTCGATCTTCAATTCGGCCAGTTCGGCGCGCAGATTGTTGAGGGCTACAAACCGGGCAAAAGCCCGGCCACCGGACACCCGGCCTTGTACTTCGAGAACTTCGTCGCGATAGGTCTCGACGATCAGGTCGAAACTCTGAGCATTGAAACGCAGCTTTTCGATTGCGTTGTCCAGTTCGGCGGCCGAACCCGGCTTCATCCAGCGCCCAAAGGCGAGAAAATCAGCCTCGGTTTGTGGAGCACCGGTTTCGACAGGCAATTGACCGAGTTGCTCTGGCTTGGTCTCCCCGCCGTCCCAGATAACGATGCGGCGGTTCTTGTCGGCGATCAGCGCCTGGTAGCGGGAAATTCTCTGATTAGCATCCGATAGTGCAGAGCGGATTTCGCGGCTTTCTGCTTCGATGCCATTGCGTTGGCGTACCAGCCAGAGCGTCGACAGAAGCGTGGCGGAAATTGCGCCGATAACCAGTGAAAATCCGATCATTTCAGTGGATGAAAAGGTTTCAATGCTGCCGGCGTTCAGCGCCTGGGCAGATGCCGAACCAGCGAGAACAGCTTGCAAGCCCAGCCCGCTGGCCAGGACGGTGCTGCCGCGCAGCCACCAGCGTGCCAAGGGCCAGGACAGCCTGAAGCCGCTTCTTGACCGACAAAGCTCTGCCGTCGAGCCCTTATGAGGCGCCGATACTGCACGCATATATGTACCCGTCCTTCCCCGTAGGAACGGGTATTTCGCATGAACCGTCATTTTCGGTCTGTCTCCGTCCAGTGTGCCGCATTTCGACAAGACATCCCCATTTCGCGTGCTCTCCTGCAGGGTCGCATCACCAGGCCCGAGGCGACAGGTGACGTCATGCAACCCGCTTGCTGCGTCACAGGCAAAGCAGAACGCAATCCTGGTGAAAGCAATCACCCGGCGCGATCCGGCAGCGCCTGCGAGGCACACGAATCAAGTCTGAAAACAATACTGTGGATAAGAATTCGAAAAAAGGGGTGGAGCAAAAAAGAAATCCCAGCCTTTTGTCAAGGCTGGGATCGCTATATCTTGTGTATATCTGGCTACGGATTAATATCTGTAGTGATCAGCCTTGAACGGGCCAGCCGGCGTGACGCCGATATAGGAAGCCTGTTCATCCGAGAGCTGCGTGAGCTTCACGCCAAGCTTGTCGAGATGCAGGCGCGCAACCTTTTCATCGAGATGCTTGGGCAGAACATAGACCTGGTTCTTGTAGGCGTCGGGCTTGGTGTAGAGCTCGATCTGGGCCAGAACCTGGTTGGTGAACGACGCGCTCATCACGAAGGAAGGGTGGCCGGTCGCGTTGCCGAGGTTCAGCAGGCGGCCTTCCGACAGGAGGATCATCCGGTTACCAGCCGGGAATTCGATCATGTCGACCTGCGGCTTGATGTTTACCCACTTCAGGTTCTTCAGCGCGGAGATCTGAATTTCATTGTCGAAATGGCCGATATTGCCGACGATCGCCATATCCTTCATCGCGCGCATATGCTCGATGCGGATGACGTCCTTGTTGCCGGTCGTGGTGATGAAGATATCCGCCGAGCTGACAACATCCTCCAGCTGAACCACTTCAAAACCGTCCATCGCGGCCTGCAAGGCGCAGATCGGATCGACTTCCGTCACCTTGACACGGGCGCCGGCACCGCGCAGCGAGGCGGCAGAACCCTTGCCAACATCGCCATAGCCGCAGACCACGGCAACCTTGCCAGCCATCATCACGTCGGTGGCGCGGCGGATACCGTCGACCAGCGATTCCTTGCAGCCGTATTTGTTGTCGAACTTCGATTTGGTCACTGAGTCGTTGACGTTGATGGCCGGGAAGGGCAGCAGGCCCTTCTGGCTGAGCTGATACAGACGGTTGACGCCTGTCGTGGTTTCCTCAGTTACGCCCTTGATGGCGTCGCGCTGGCGGGTAAAGAAGCCAGGCGTTGCAGCCAGCCGCTTCTTGATCTGCGCGAACAGAATTTCTTCTTCTTCTGAAGCCGGGTTGATCAGCACATTTTCGCCGGCTTCGGCACGAGCGCCGAGCAGGATGTACATGGTCGCGTCGCCGCCATCGTCGAGGATCATGTTCGACTGGCCACCGTCGGTCCATTGGAAGATCCGGTCGGTATAGTCCCAATATTCCGTGAGGCTTTCACCCTTGACGGCAAAGACCGGAACGCCAGATGCAGCGATTGCGGCAGCGGCATGGTCCTGGGTGGAAAAGATGTTGCAGGACGCCCAACGGACGTCGGCGCCAAGTGCCGTCAGCGTCTCGATCAGGACAGCCGTTTGAATGGTCATATGCAGCGAGCCGCTGATGCGTGCGCCCTTGAGCGGCTTAGTCGCACCCAGTTCCGTGCGGCAGGCCATCAGGCCCGGCATTTCCGTCTCGGCGATATCCAGTTCCTTGCGGCCGTAATCCGCAAGGCCGATATCGGCGACGATGTAATCTTGTACAGTGCTCATGGCTTTCTCCAGACCGGGATTGAAACGCAAGAGCATAACCCGCTTCAAGCAGCGGACGCGCCCATGCGCCGCCCGCCATTCTGCGGCAGGCCAGTGTCATTCGTGTATCAGGGAAAGCAGGGGAAGGCAATAATCACATAAAGAGGTCTTTATATCTTTATGTTCGATCGTGGTTTACATTTCCTCGCCAAACTTGTCGCGAACCAGGGCGTCCAGCGTTTCAAGCGCCTTTTCTGCCTCTTCGCCTGATGTCACCACTGTGATGGTGCAGCCAGGGCTGGCGGCGAGCATCATCAGGCCCATGATAGAGGTGCCGCCTACGGTGGTGCCGTCCTTGCTGACGGTGACTTCGGCATTAAAACTTTGCACGGTCTGGACGAATTTCGCAGACGCCCGCGCGTGCAAGCCGCGCTTGTTGACGATCAGCATCTCTCTGGTGAAGGAAGTCATTCGTGTCTGGCCGATCCTACTTGCCGCTAAGGACGCGGCTGGCGACGTTAATATATTTGCGGCCGGCCTCGGAAGCATCGACGAGCGCCTTTTCCATGTCATTTTCGCCGCGCACACCGGCGAGCTTGATCAACATCGGCAGGTTGACGCCGGCGATCACTTCGATGCGCCCGGTATTCATGACAGAAATCGCCAGATTCGATGGCGTTCCGCCAAACATGTCGGTGAGAATGATCACCCCGTGCCCGTCATCGGCGCGCATCACGGCGTCGAGAATGTCCTGGCGACGCTGATCCATATCGTCTTCAGGACCGATACAAATCGTCTCGATGAATTTCTGCGGACCAACCACATGTTCCACGGCATAATGAAATTCTTCAGCCAGCTTGCCATGGGTGACAAGCACAAGTCCGATCATTCGCTTATAGCTCCCTGCTCAACTGCTGACTGCCAGTTATCGCACTGCAATAGTTTCGTCCACTGATCTGTTGTATGGCAAGCCATCCGCAGGGATACCCAGAGCCGTCATAAAAAACAGCAAGCGATCTCCCGGTGCGGCGATGCCTTGCGACAATGTTCCACTGTGCCAAAATCAACGATCATATCTTGCACCGCATCTTGGCGATGAAAATCCGAAGTGCAAGTGCAAAATAGTCGTGTCTTTACGCGTTCAGCACGGTATTCGCGCAAAATGCAGCCGTTCAAGGCTGGCAACTGATAGCAAATGGTCCTGATGTAGCCGGATAACGGGCAGGGTGATATCTCCCGGAAATCGTCTGCTTTCATCGCTGGGTGGCAGGCGTTCAGGCTCATCTTGCGCTCTCACCGGCGTAATGACCGCGTCCATTACCGCCGTCTCGAGACTGGCGACTTTAACGAGACCAGAAAAGCGGATTTCCATCAATCCGGCGATTGTCCGGGGGCGCGAGGCCAGAAGCCGTCCACCTTTGACCTCGATAGAGACCTGGTCGTCGGCAACCAGCGCGGCGAATAGACCCGTCTCGGCAGCGCTATCCAGCAGGTGGCGCGCAAGCCGCGATTTACCCGAGCCGCTCGGGCCGATGATCAGATAGCCATGCCGGCCAAGAACGATCGCTGTTGCATGAATTAACGTCTCGCGCGCTTGGCCTGGATTTGTCATGGAGCGCCTGCCATCACGGGCTTGGCTCGGCGGGCAGGGTCAGGATGAAGCGCGCCCCGAGAATCTTCGCCGTTTCCGGCTCGAGAATGTTTTCCGCTCGCAGCGATCCGCCATGGGCCTCAGCGATCTGCCGGCTGATCGACAGACCGAGGCCGGAATTCTGGCCGAAGCTTTCGCCCTCCGGTCTGTCTGTATAGAAGCGCTCAAAGATCCGATCGATATTTTCAACGAGGATACCGGGACCATTGTCTTCCACCTGGATGAGGCAACGGCTGCGGGTGCGCGATAGCCTAACAGTGATTCGTCCACCCTTTTCGGGGACGAAGGAGCGGGCGTTTTCGATCAGGTTGGTGACGATCTGGCCGATGCGCAAGTCGTGGCCGTTGACGATATAGCGTTGCTTCTGCCCCTGTTTCTGTTCCACGACATAGTCGATATCGACCGGCTTTTTGGTGGAGCGGATCTGGCGGGAAATCTCCACGAGATTGCCGAGCACGACTTCCATATCAACAGGGGAGGCATCGGTGCGGGCCAGTTCTGCATCGAGCCGTGAGGCATCCGAGATATCGCTGATCAGCCGGTCCAGCCGGCGAACATCGTGCTGAATGACGTCGAGCAGCCGCTGTTTCGAGACATCGGTCTTGGCAAGCGGCAGCGTTTCGACGGCACTGCGCAGTGAGGTCAGTGGGTTTTTCAGCTCGTGGCTGACATCGGCGGCAAAGCTTTCAATCGCATCGATCCGGTCATACAGCGCCGTGGTCATTTCGCGAAGCGCCACCGAGAGATTGCCGATCTCGTCCTGGCGGGCGGAAAAATCAGGAATTTCCTCGCGCTCCTTGGCGCCGCGCCGCACGCGGATCGCGGCTGCCGACAGGCGCCGCAAGGGATTGGCGATGGTGGACGACAAGAGCAGCGACAACACGATGTTGACCAGCGTCGCCACGCCGAATACCCGCAAGATCGCCAGACGCTCGGCATGGACGATCTTGTCGATATCGCCGGCCTGCGTCGACAAGAGCAGTACGCCGAGCACGGCACGGAAGCGCTGCACCGGCACCGCTACCGAGACGATCAACTCACCCTGTTCGGTCACCCGCACCACGGCGCCGCGCACGCCGGTCAGGGCATTCATCACTTCGGGATAGATCGAGCCGTCTCCGCCAGGCGCTTCCTTGTAGAGCGGCACGTTGCTTGGCTGCAGCAGGCGGTTGAACTGTTTGGTCACCCACTCCGTCCAGCTACCGGTGTCGCCCTCGACCGGCGGAAGGTCGTAGCGCAGCACTTGGCCTCGGGAATAAAGATGGCGGGAGTCGAGAAGCAGATTGGCATCGGCATCGAAAAGTCGCGCTCGGGTTCTGGTCGGCGAAATCAGCCGGCGCAACACAGGCGCCACTCGCTCGGGCTTGATCGGAAATTCCAGATCCTCGTCGTTCGGAACAGGGGTAATGCTCTGTCCGGCCTGCAATTCCAGCAGTTTTTGCGGATCGATGGTGATGGAATTGGTATCCACCGAGGCGGAGGCCGAAATGGCGCCGGCGATGATTTCGCCTTGGGTCAGCAGGCTTTCCACCCGCGCATCGATCAGCCCCTCGCGGAACTGATTGAGATACATGATCCCGCCGACCAGAACGATCAGGGCGGCGAGATTGAAGAAGACGATCCGACGCGTCAGGCTGGAGAAGACTGCGTTGCCGAAGATCCGGCGGATCAGCGTGAAAGGGTGGGAAAAGGTCAGACGCAAGGGCGGCCGGCGGCTATCGCCGGTCTCGCCGTCCTTTTCGTCCACGAGCCTCTTCAACACATACCCTTTCATACGGCACGCCAAGGTAGCGGGACACAAAAATCCCGCCGCAATCCCTCATCTCTGCCGTATAATAGCATTCGCTGTCGCCGCACCCGGTTCAAATATTCTCAGCTTTCGCTGAAGGTCAGGCTGTTTCGCGGAAGCGATAACCGACGCCATACAATGTTTCGATCATGTCGAAATCATTGTCGACCATTTTGAATTTCTTTCGCAGGCGCTTGATGTGGCTGTCAATGGTGCGGTCATCGACATAGACCTGCTCGTCATAGGCGGCATCCATCAGCGCGTCGCGGCTTTTTACCACGCCGGGGCGCTGCGCCAGTGAATGCAGGATCAGGAATTCAGTGACCGTCAGCGTGACCGGATCGCCTTTCCAGGTGCAGGTGTGGCGTTCCTGGTCCATCACCAGCTGCCCGCGTTCCAGGTTGCGGGCCTGCTGCTCGGCCGTGGTTTTGACGGCGCCAGGGGCGGCATTGGTATCGCGGTTCGCGGCCCGGCGCAAGATGGCCTTTACACGCTCGACCAGAAGACGCTGCGAAAACGGCTTGGTGATGAAATCGTCGGCGCCCATCTTCAGGCCGAACAATTCGTCGATCTCTTCATCCTTGGAGGTGAGGAAGATCACGGGGATGTCGGACTTCTGCCGCAGGCGGCGCAGCAGTTCCATCCCGTCCATGCGCGGCATCTTGATGTCGAAGATCGCAAGCTGCGGCGGCCGTGCCAAAAGCCCGTCAAGCGCCGAAGCTCCGTCCGTGTACGTTTCGACCTTGTAGCCTTCCGCTTCCAGAGCGATCGAAACCGACGTCAGGATATTCCGGTCGTCATCCACAAGCGCAATTGTCTGCATGCCGTTTATCTCCGTCCTTACGATTGCCGACCCGCCGCCGCGGGCGTGCCGACCCTTTCGACTCGTCAGAGTCGTCGGCGTGTCATGAGGGTAAAGGTGGAACAAATTGTGGCAAAGATAAAGGGGCGGATGGCTGCGGCGTCTCACGTTGTTGGGTCACAGGGGCCGCTGACGGCGCCCAAATGCCTTTAAACTGAACCGATTTAAATCTGGCATATCAGTTTAAAACGATTAAATGTATGATATTATTGATCTTTTCGAAGTTTTTGCTATTGCGTTTTTAAAATATCGTCAGTAGCGTTGCCCCATAATCATCTAGCCATCCCGCTGAGAAGGAAGTGTAGTATGGAGGAGCTTGGAGTGAACAATAGCCGCGTTGGCATCGAGACCATTGGCTTGGGCAAGGCCGCTCGCGTCCATTACAACCTGCTTCCGGCAGCGCTTTATGAGCATGCAATCCGCAATGGCGAAGCCGTTTTGACGGCAGATGGCGCCCTCTTAGCCGAAACCGGCCAGCACACAGGCCGCTCGCCCAAAGACAAGTTCGTCGTGCGGGATGCCAACACCGACGGCCAGGTCTGGTGGGACAACAATAAGCCGATGTCGAAGGAGCATTTCGACATTCTCCACCAGGACATGCTGGCACATGTTGCTGGTAAAACCCTGTTCGTGCAGGACCTGATTGGTGGTGCCGATGCCGCGAACGCACTGCCGACCCGCGTTGTTACGGAACTTGCCTGGCATTCGCTTTTCATCCGTAACTTGCTCATCCGTCCGGATCGGGCTGCTCTGGCCGACTTCCAGGCAAAGTTCACCATCATCGACCTGCCGAGCTTCAAGGCCGACCCGGCCCGCCATGGCTGCCGCACGGAAACGGTGATCGCCTGCGATTTCACTAACAATATCGTGCTGATCGCCGGCACCTACTATGCCGGTGAAATGAAGAAGTCGGTCTTCACCGCTCTCAACTACATGCTGCCGGCCAAGAAGGTCATGCCGATGCACTGCTCGGCCAATGTCGGCCCGGCTGGCGATTCGGCTGTGTTCTTCGGCCTGTCGGGCACCGGCAAGACCACGCTGTCTGCCGATCCGGCCCGCACGCTGATCGGCGATGACGAGCACGGCTGGGGCGAAGACGGTATCTTCAACTTCGAAGGCGGCTGCTACGCAAAGACCATCCGTCTGTCGGCAGAAGCTGAGCCCGAAATCTTCGCCACCACCAAGCGTTTCGGCACGGTGCTGGAAAATGTCGTGCTCGACGAGAACCGCGTTCCTGACTTCAACGATGGTTCGAAGACGGAAAACACCCGCTGCGCCTATCCTCTCGACTTCATCCCGAACGCGTCGGCAACCGGCCGCGCTGGCCATCCGAAGACGATCATCATGCTGACGGCCGATGCCTTCGGCGTCATGCCGCCGATTGCCAAGCTGACGCCGGAACAGGCCATGTACCACTTCCTTTCGGGCTATACCGCGAAGGTAGCTGGCACGGAACGCGGCGTGACTGAGCCGGAAGCGACCTTCTCGACCTGCTTCGGCGCGCCGTTCATGCCGCGTCATCCGGCCGAATATGGCAACCTGCTCAAGGAACTGATCGCCAAGCATGAAGTCGATTGCTGGCTGGTCAACACCGGCTGGACCGGCGGTGCCTATGGCATCGGTAGCCGCATGCCGATCAAGGCCACCCGTGCCTTGCTGACGGCGGCACTGTCTGGAGAACTCAAGAAGGCTGATTTCCGCACGGACGCCAATTTCGGCTTCGCCGTACCGGTTGCCGTCGAGGGCGTCGATACCAAGATCCTCGATCCGCGTTCGACCTGGGCCAATGGTGCCGAATATGACGCGCAGGCCAAGAAACTGGTTGGCATGTTCATCACCAACTTCGAGAAATTCGAAGCGCATGTCGACAGCAATGTCCGCGATGCCGCTCCGGTTTTGGCCGTCGCTGCCGAGTAAGTTTCACGTGTGACGTTTTGAGCGGCCCGGCGGTGCAAATCGCCGGGCCGTTTGTATTCACGGATCGGAATCCGGCTGCGGTCGCTCTGAATCCGGATTTGCCTGAATTGGCGTTTTCCGCTAGAGCCTCGCATCAGGAGACTGAAGGCCATGGCGAGCGACCCGCTCTATATCAATGACAGGATGACGATTGCCGGTTGGGAATTGACCGAGCAATTTGTGCTGGCTGGCGGGCCGGGCGGGCAGAATGTCAATAAAGTCTCCACAGCTGTGCAACTCTTTTTTCCGCTGACGACGTCGCCGTCGCTGCCGGATCGCGTCAAGGCCAATGCCATTAAGCTTGCCGGTCGGCGACTGTCGAAGGAAGGTGTGTTGCTGATCGAGGCCAGCCGCTTTCGCAGCCAGGAGCGCAATCGCGAAGATGCGCGCGAAAGGCTGAAAGAATTGCTGCTGGAGGCAGCCAAGCCGCCGCCGCCGCCGCGCCGGAAGACCAAGCCCACCAAAGGCTCGATCGAGCGCCGTCTCAAGGAAAAGACCGGCCGCGGTGAAATCAAGAAGATGCGCGAAAAGCCGGGGCACGATTGATTCCGCTCTGACTCATTGGCCGTGCTTCCAACATTGCATCAGCTGCGGCCTCGTTCAGCATTGCGCAAGCACCGCAAAACGACCGCTAGACCAGGCTGAACACCCGGATCAGAACCATGGGCTTTGGTTTCAGGCTGTGCAGCGTGCCGACAAAGACGCGACGGTTCAGCCAATCGTGCGGACCTTGCGGTGCCGTGATCTCGATATGGGAAAAAGCATACTGCGTGCCGTCGGGCTGGCGGTCGATCAGGACGCGGTTGTTGACCGTGATAACAGCTCCGTCATCGGCTTGCAGTTCGTAAAGGGCGTTCAACTGGCGGACGCCGTCCTGCCGGGCCAATTGCCGGTCAGCACCCCCGGGCAGAACCTTGCCTTTGATGCGCGGGCCGGCAAATTCTCCGCCGGTGATATTGATGATCCTGCGGTCACCGAATGGCGAATGCCCCATTTCGAGCGCATCCTGCAGCGTGAAAATCGCTTCGTATACGAACTCCGTCCGAGGAAGGGTGATTGGCAGGTCCGATAATGGGCCACCACTGGCCACCTGGTCGGCTGCCTGTGCCGTCACTCCGGCTGCTGACACGGCAAGTGCTGTTGTTGCGGCGCCGAGAAAAGTGCGGCGGCTGGAAACCGCAGAGGTTTCCGCATTATCGGTAAAAGTCATGGCTCTCCTCCCAGAGAAATGGCTTATAAAATTCGCAAAAATTAATTGTAGCTCAAGCGTTTACAGTTTGCGCAAGGCGACCTGTTCGACCAGATGATTCTCTCCCTTGCGCAGGATTAGGTCGGCCCGCGGCCGGGTCGGCTTGATGTTGTCGCGCAGATTGATCAGGTTGATATGTGCCCAAAGGTTTTCAGCAATGGTCAGCGCTTCCTCCTCGCTGATCGTTGCATAGCGATGGAAATAGGAATTCGGATCGCGAAATGCCGTTTGCCGCAGTTTCATGAACCGCTTCACATACCAGTGGTGGATCAGGCTTTCCTCGGCATCGATATAAATCGAAAAGTCAAAGAAGTCGGACACCATCGGCACGATCTTGCCGTCGCGCGGCAAATCGCGTGATTGCAGCACATTGATCCCTTCAAAAATCAGGATATCCGGCCGATCGATGATCGTATGCTGGTCCGGCAGCACGTCATAGGTCAGGTGAGAATAGCGCGGTGCTTTGACATTCTGCTGGCCAGCCTTGATCGCCGATAAAAACCGCAGCAGCGCCGCCGTATCATAGCTTTCCGGGAAACCCTTGCGGTTCAGCTTGTTCTCGCGCACCAGTGTGGCATTGGGATAGAGAAAGCCGTCGGTGGTGACCAGATCCACTTTCGGGCTCGAGGGCCAGCGCGCCAGAAGCTCTTTTAGCACGCGCGCCGTTGTCGATTTCCCGACCGCCACCGACCCGGCAATACCGATGATGAAGGGGGTCTTGCTGGCATTGGTGCTGAGAAACCGGTTGCGTTGCTCAAACAGCAATTGCGAGGATTCGACATGGGAGGACAGGAGCCGCGACAGCGCCAGATAGATGCGCCTCACCTCGGCCAGATCGATCGGATCGTCGATGGATCGTAGGCGATGGACTTCGTCCAGTGTCAAGGTCAGTGGCGTGTCTGCACGAAACCGCGCCCATTCGTCCGATGAAAAGAACAGGTAGGGCGAGTAACTGCCCACCTGGAAATGATCAAGGGCTTCCTCCCCCTCGGCTTGCCTGATCGCTGTCGTCATGGATCTTTCCGGCTCGCCTTCTCGCTGAGGCCCGATTGGGCCGTGCGGCGCTGCAACTCTTCCAGCACCGTTTCTACCGGTATATCGGCAATTTTCAATACGACCAAGAGGTGATAGAGCAGGTCGGCACTCTCATAGATCAGGTTGGCGCGGTCACCTTTCACCGCTGCCATGACGGCCTCGATGGCCTCTTCGCCCAGCTTCTTGGCAGCCTTGTCCTGACCTGACGCCACTAGCTTGGCGGTCCAGCTTTCATCGGGAGAGGCCTTGGCGCGGGTGGCGACGATGACTTCGAGATCCGATATGGTGAATGTCGTCATGATAAGCTCTTTCAGGCCCGGTCGAGCCGCATGGCGATGCCGGCTTCGGCCATGTGTGTCTTGGCCTCTGCAATCGAATAGGTGCCGAAATGGAAGATCGAAGCGGCCAGAACGGCGGTGGCGTGCCCTTGTTTGACGCCGGCCACGAGATCGTCAAGCGTGCCGACGCCGCCAGACGCAATGACTGGCACCCGCACCGCATCCGCAATCGTTCGGGTCAGCGCCAGATCGTAACCGCTCTTGGTGCCGTCACGGTCCATGGAAGTCACAAGCAATTCGCCTGCACCGCGCTCGACCATTTTCACGGCAAATTCCACGGCATCGATGCTGGTTGGCTGACGTCCGCCATGGGTGAAGATCTCCCAGCGGCCCGCTTCGCCCTGCGCGGATACCTTCTTGGCGTCGATCGACACGACAATGCACTGGTTGCCGAATTTGTCGGCGGCTTCAGCGACGAAATCGGGATTGTTTACCGCTGCCGAATTAATCGACACCTTGTCGGCACCGCAGAGCAGCAGCTTGCGGATATCGGCCACGGCCCTGACACCACCACCCACGGTAACAGGCATGAAGCAGTGATCGGCGGTGCGGGCAACGACATCGAAAATCGTGTCCCTGTTGTCGGAGGAGGCGGTGATGTCGAGAAAGCAAAGCTCGTCGGCCCCTGCCGCGTCATAGGCCTTTGCCGCTTCCACCGGATCGCCGGCGTCGATCAGATCGACGAAGTTGACGCCCTTGACGACGCGGCCGTCCTTCACATCCAGACAAGGAATGATGCGGGCTTTCAGCGTCATCGTGCGGCATCCTGTTTTGCGGCGGCAATCAATGCCAGAGCCTCTTTCGGATCGATCCGCCCATCGTAGAGCGCGCGACCGGAAATAGCACCTTCGAGTTTGCGAGCATCCGGCTCCAGCATCCGGTGAATATCCTCGATTGACGCGAGACCGCCCGAGGCAATGACCGGAATGGAGACGGCTCCAGCCAATTCCAGCGTCGAAGCCCAGTTGATACCGGCGAGAATCCCGTCACGGTCGATATCGGTATAGATGATCGCCGCAACGCCGGCGCCTTCGAATTTTTTCGCCAGTTCGATCACGCCCAGCTCTGACGCTTCCGCCCAACCCTCGACCGCCACTTTGCCGCCCTTGGCATCGATGCCGACGGCGACCTTGCCGGGGAACAGCCGGCAGGCCTCGATGACAAGCGCCGGCTCACGCACCGCAACGGTGCCGAGGATGACGCGCGAAAGGCCACGGCTCAGCCAGTTTTCGATATGGGCGATCGTGCGAATACCGCCGCCCAGCTGCACAGGGTTCTTCGTGGCCTTCAAGATCGCGTCCACGGCAGACCCATTGACGCTCTCGCCAGCAAAGGCACCGTTGAGATCGACCACGTGCAGCCATTCGAAGCCCTGGTCTTCAAAGGCCTTGGCTTGCGCGGCCGGGTCGGGATTGTAGACCGTCGCCTGGTCCATATCGCCGAGCTTCAGACGAACGCATTGGCCGTCCTTGAGGTCGATGGCGGGAAAAAGAATCATCGTATGCTATCCAACAGGAGCAGGCTCAAGGCGCCCAGGTGAGGAAATTGGAAATCAGCTTCAGACCCAGCGTCTGGCTCTTTTCCGGATGGAACTGCGCGCCGGCCAGGTTGTCGCGGCCGACAAAGGCGGTCATCGGGCCGCCGTAATCGGTCGTGGCAATCACTTGCTCCGGCTTGTCAGCCGCCAGATGGTAGGAATGCACGAAATAGGCATGCAGCCCGTCCGGCCCGGTGGGAATGCCGTTAAAAAGCGGATGCGGGCGAGACAGGGTCAGCGTATTCCAGCCGATCTGCGGAATTTTGAGGGTGGGATCGGTAGGGGTCATTTCGACGACATCGCCAGCGATCCAGTCGAGGCCGTCGGTCACGGTCTTTTCCAGCCCGCGCGAGGACATCAGCTGCATGCCGACGCAGACGCCGAGAAACGGCCGCGCCTTGACGATGACCGCTTCCGTCAGGGCTTCATGCATGCCTGGAACCGCATCTAGCCCGCGCTTGCAGTCGGCGTAAGCGCCGACGCCTGGAAGCATGATGCGGTCGGCTGTTGCCACCCGTTCGGCTTTGTCGGTCAGCTCGATCTCAGCATTGAGACCCATCTCGCGGGCAACGCGCTCGAAGGCCTTGGTGGCGGAGCGCAGATTGCCCGATCCATAGTCAATAATCGCAACACGCATGGGAAAGCTCGATCCTCAGAGAGTACCCTTGGTGGAGGGAATGCGGCCGGCCTGGCGCGGATCGATCTCCAGCGCCATGCGCAGTGCCCGGGCCACCGCCTTGAAACAGGTCTCGGCAATATGGTGGTTGTTGGCGCCGTAGTGATTGAGGACATGCAGGGTAATCCCGGCATTCTGCGCCAGCGCCTGGAAGAACTCGCGCACCAGTTCGGTGTCGAAGGTGCCGATCTTTGGTGCCGAGAAATTGACATTCCAGACGAGGAAAGGCCGACCGGACACATCGAGGGCAGCCTTGGTCATGGTCTCGTCCATGGCAAGATCGATCGAGGCGTAGCGTACGATGCCGCGCCGGTCGCCCAATGCCTTCGAAATCGCCTGGCCTATGGCAATGCCGGTGTCTTCGACTGTGTGATGATCGTCGATGTGTAGATCGCCTTTGACGTCGATCTGCATGTCGATCAGCGAATGGCGGGACAGCTGGTCCAGCATGTGGTCGAAGAAACCGACACCGGTCGAAATCGTCGACGCGCCGGTGCCGTCGATCTGGACGGAAACCGAAACCGAGGTCTCGTTGGTCTTGCGCGAAACGCTGGCGCTGCGGCTCTCTGCCATGGCCTTCTCCTTGAAATCCTGCCGTTCCTTATCAGGCGGGGGTTGAAATATCCAGCAGCGGAAGCCCGGTTTTTAAGGTGAGGTGCGATGCCTCCATCCGACGTTTGCAATTGCGTTTTGGCCGCTTACATAAGGGTCAACGAAGCGCCTCACGCAACGGCGATGGACTGGAACGGATCGATATGAGCGAACACAATCCCTATGGAACCATGCATGGCACCACGATCATCACGGTGCGCAAGGGCGGCATGGTAGTCATGGCCGGTGACGGCCAGGTCAGCCTTGGCCAGACTGTTATGAAAGGCAATGCCCGCAAGGTGCGGCGCATCGGCAAGGGCGAAGTGATCGCCGGTTTTGCCGGCGCGACGGCCGATGCTTTCACCCTGCTGGAACGGCTTGAAAAGAAGCTGGAGCAATATCCCGGTCAGCTGATGCGCGCCGCCGTCGAACTCGCCAAGGATTGGCGCACCGACAAATACTTGCGCAATCTCGAAGCGATGATGCTGGTGGCCGACAAGACGGTGACGCTGGCGATCACGGGCAATGGCGATGTGCTGGAGCCAGAGCACGGCACAATTGCAATCGGCTCGGGCGGCAATTACGCGCTCGCTGCGGCGTTGGCGCTGATGGACACTGACAGATCGGCTGAAGACGTCGCCCGCCGGGCGATGAAGATCGCCGCCGATATCTGCGTCTATACCAATGAAAACGTGCTGGTCGAGACGCTTGAAAGCGCCAACTGACCGCTCCTCATTCTCTCCTCTTCAAGAGTATTCTCCATGACAACCTTTTCTCCTCGCGAAATCGTCTCGGAACTCGACCGCTATATCATCGGTCAGAACGATGCCAAGCGTGCTGTGGCGATCGCGCTGCGCAACCGCTGGCGCCGCCAGCAGCTCGATGAGAGCCTGCGCGACGAAGTCATGCCCAAGAACATCCTGATGATCGGCCCGACCGGCGTCGGCAAGACCGAAATCTCCCGCCGTCTCGCCAAGCTGGCTGGCGCGCCGTTCATCAAGGTCGAGGCGACCAAGTTTACCGAGGTCGGTTATGTCGGCCGCGACGTCGAGCAGATCATCCGCGATCTCGTCGAAATCGGCATCGGCCTGATCAAGGAAAAGAAGCGGCTGGATGTGGAAGCTAAGGCCCATGCCGGTGCCGAAGAGCGGGTGCTGGATGCGCTGGTCGGCGCTACCGCGTCTCCCGCCACCCGAGACAGCTTCCGCAAGAAGCTGCGGGCCGGCGAACTCGATGATAAGGAAATCGATATCGAGGTAGCGGATACCGCCTCCGGCATGCCCGGGTTCGAAATTCCCGGCATGCCCGGCGCCAATATTGGCGTTCTCAATCTCTCCGACATGTTCGGAAAAGCCATGGGCGGGCGCACCAAGAAGGTTCGCACGACCGTGAAGGCCTCCTATGCCGACCTGATCCGCGATGAATCCGACAAACTGATTGATAATGATGTCATTCAGCGCGAGGCGGTTAAATCGGTCGAGAATGACGGCATCGTCTTTCTGGACGAGATCGATAAGATCGCCAACCGGGAAGGCGGCATGGGTGCCGGTGTTTCCCGCGAAGGCGTGCAGCGCGATCTGCTGCCACTGGTCGAAGGCACGACGGTCGCGACCAAATACGGTCCGGTCAAAACCGACCATATCCTGTTCATCGCCTCGGGCGCCTTCCACGTCTCCAAGCCGTCGGACCTTTTGCCTGAGTTGCAGGGCCGCTTGCCGATCCGGGTCGAGCTCAAGGCTCTGACAAAGGAAGATTTCCGGCGCATTCTGACCGAGACGGAGGCAAGCCTTATCCGGCAGTACATCGCCCTGATGGCGACGGAAGACCTCGATCTGGAGTTTACCGATGATGCCATCGATGCGCTTGCTGATGTGGCCGTCAACCTCAACAGTTCCATCGAGAATATTGGTGCGCGGCGGCTGCAGACGGTGATGGAGCGGGTTCTAGACGAAATCTCCTTCAATGCACCGGATCGTGGTGGTGCCAAGGTGGTGGTCGATTCCGCTTATGTTCGCGAGCATGTCGGCGAGATTGCAGCCGATGCAGATCTGTCGCGCTACATTCTGTGACGTTTTCGCACCGCAAGAGGATGAAAAGGGCGAAACATCGCCCTAATTCGACCTTGTAACCGGTCGATAGTCGACAGATACGGCCTTCCTTTATAAGGAGGGCCGTTCGCCGTGTTGCAATAACGCGGTATCCGGTTGGGCGCGAGCTCGTCCGCAATCTGTTCGGGATGGAAATAGTGCATCGGTTCGCTCTGGTCGTTCTTCTTTCGGTTTCCACACTGTGTTCCACGGCGCTTGGCGCCGCTGCGGAGGTCCGGATAGACCCACCAGGCAATCGCAATGCTGAACAGCCGCCAATTCCCGGTGCGTCCAAGCAGCGGACCAAGGAAACCAAAACAACCTTCGACCTGAAATATGAGAAGATCCGTGATCTGCTCGTCAGGGACCGGCAATTGATCGCCAAGATCAAAAAGACTGCCGCAGCTTATGACATCGATCCGATCCATATCGTTGGCGCACTGGTTGGCGAACATACGTATAATGTCGATGCCTATGACACCTTGCAGAGCTATTATGTGAAGGCTGCATCCTATGCAGGCCATACATTCCGCTTTGCCTATGACGGCGAGGATGTCGACGATTTCGTTGCTCGGCCGGAATTTGCGGAATGCGCCAATTTGAAAAATTCGGCCAAGCTGTGGACCTGCCGTGAAAATGTCTGGGACGACAAATTCCGTGGCAAGCGGGTTGGAAACAAGAGCTTCCCGAACAATCGCTTCAGCGCGGTATTTTTCCAGCCCTTCTATGCCGGCCAGACGTTCGGTCTTGGCCAGATCAATCCCCTGACGGCCCTGATGCTGACCGACATGGTCCATGAAACCTCGGGCTATCCGAAGCTCGACGAAAACGATGCGGCTGGCCTCTATAAGGCAATCATGGACCCGGATACGTCGCTTGCCTATATCGCGGCGATCATCCGCAAATCCATCGACGACTATAAGACTTTTGCCAATGTCGATATTTCCAAGAATCCCGGTGTGACGGCGACGCTTTATAATGTTGGCAATTCGGAAGCGCGGGCCCGGGCCCTTGGCCGGCGCGGCGGCATGCCTGAAGAAAACTATTACGGCTGGCTGATCAATGACCGCCTGAAGGAACTCGAAGGCCTGCTTTAAGCCACTCATTCGCAATGCCGGCTATTCTTTCCTTTTCGGCATAGATATCTCCGATTTATGCCCCGTTGACACGCAATAGGGATCGGCGATTGTAGCCGGGCTGCCGCAGGACGATTTGGCCGATGGCAGAACGGGATTCGCGGGGACGCCTTGGTGCGGCGACTGTGATATCCCTGATAACGGATTTATCGCAGGAGGCCGATATGGCGCGTGTTGAACACTCTGGTCTGGCTATCGAGCAGGATCTCTATGACTTTTTGGTCGCTAAGGCCCTGCCGGGGACGGGTGTCGATCCCGACGCCTTCTTCCGAGATTTTTCCAGCCTGGTCCATGATCTGGCGCCGGTGAATCGAGCCCTGCTGGCCAAGCGCGATGCGTTCCAGGCCAAGCTCGATGCGTGGTACAAGCAGAATGGCGCGCCCTCGGATCTAGCTGCTTACGAGACCTTCCTGCGCGACATTGGCTATATCCTGCCGGAAGGCCCGGATTTTTCCGTCACGACGGACAATGTCGATGCCGAGATTGCCTCGATTGCCGGGCCGCAGCTCGTGGTGCCCGTCATGAATGCTCGTTATGCCCTGAACGCTGCCAATGCGCGCTGGGGTTCGCTCTATGATGCGCTCTATGGCACCGATGCTATTCCCGAAGTCGATGGAGCCGAGAAGGGCAGGGGCTATAATCCAAAGCGTGGCGAAAAGGTCATCGCCTGGGCCCGTGCCTTCCTGGACCGGTCGGTGCCGCTGGCGGCAGGCACTTGGGCTGAGGTTGCCGGTCTCGGGCTCAATGATGGCTATCTCGACGTCACGCTTGTATCTGGACAACAGACAGGCCTGATGGACCCATCGCAATATGCCGGAAGCCGCAGCGAAAATGGCGATGTGACATCCTATCTGCTTCGCCGCAACGGCTTGCATATCGAGATCTGCATCGACGGCAAGGGAGCGATCGGCGGTGCGGATAAGGCTCACATCAATGATGTCAGACTGGAATCGGCGATCACGACGATCATGGACTGCGAAGATTCCGTCGCCGCTGTCGATGCCGAGGACAAGGTTCTCGCCTATTCCAACTGGCTCGGCCTGATGAAGGGCGATCTCAAGGAAGTGGTTGCCAAGGGCGATCACGTCTTTACCCGCACGCTCAATCCTGATCTCGACTTCACCGGTACCGATGGCAAGCCATTTGCCGTGCATTGCCGTTCACTGATGCTGATTCGCAATGTCGGGCATCTCATGACCAATCCGGCTATCCTGGATCGGGACGGCCATGAAGTGCCGGAAGGCATCATGGATGCTGCCATCACCGCGCTGATCGCCCTGCATGATATTGGGCCAAACGGACGCCGGCAGAATTCGCGCCGCGGCTCGATGTATGTCGTCAAGCCGAAGATGCACGGTCCGGAAGAAGTGGCCTTCGCCGTCGAGATCTTCACCAGCGTCGAGAAGGCGCTAGGCATGGCTCCCAACACCATCAAGATGGGGATCATGGACGAGGAGCGCCGCACCACGGTCAATCTTAAGGAATGCATCCGGGCTGCCAAGGACCGCGTCGTGTTCATCAATACCGGCTTCCTCGACCGCACCGGCGATGAAATCCATACGTCCATGGAAGCAGGCCCGATGATCCGCAAGGGCGATATGAAGCAGGCCGCCTGGATCGCCGCTTACGAAAACTGGAATGTCGATATCGGCCTGCAATGCGGCCTGTCCGGACATGCCCAGATCGGCAAGGGCATGTGGGCTATGCCTGACCTGATGGCCGCCATGCTCGAGCAGAAGATCGCTCACCCCAAGGCCGGCGCCAACACCGCCTGGGTTCCATCGCCAACCGCTGCCACGCTGCATGCTACCCATTATCATCAGGTGGAGGTCGCTTCCGTTCAGGCCGGTTTGAAAAGCCGCACCCGCGCTAAGCTGTCGGACATTCTGTCGGTGCCGGTCGCGACGCGGCCAAATTGGACACCGGAGGAAATCCAGCGGGAACTCGACAACAATGCCCAAGGCATTCTCGGTTATGTCGTACGCTGGGTTGACCAGGGCGTCGGCTGCTCGAAAGTGCCTGACATCAACAATGTCGGCCTGATGGAAGACCGTGCCACTCTGCGTATCTCCGCCCAGCATATGGCCAACTGGCTGCATCACGGCGTGATCACCGAGAGCCAAGTGGTCGAAACCATGAAGCGCATGGCCGCCGTGGTCGACAAGCAGAACGCCGGCGATCCCGCCTATCGGCCAATGGCTACCGATTTCGAGGGATCGATTGCCTTCCAGGCCGCGCTGGAACTGGTGCTGAAGGGCAGAGAGCAGCCCAACGGCTATACCGAACCGGTCCTGCATCGCCGCCGGTTGCAGTTGAAGGCAAGCGCCTGAAGCGCTGCAAAAATGAGGCCGTCACCAAAGGCGGCCGCATCCGTTTGAATAGCCACGCGCGGCTAACACTCTATTTCACGTGAAACAAAAAAGCCGCCGGGTGACCCTGGCGGCTTTTCTCTGTCAGTTCATTGTCCTGAAAAGGATTAGGACTGCTGGACGATAACCTTGGTGGCCTTGCCCGGCAGGACGCGGCTGTAAAGATCGATAACGTCCTGATTGATCATGCGGATGCAGCCGGACGAAGCGGCGGTGCCGATCGAAGCCCATTCAGGGGAGCCGTGGATACGGAAAAGCGTGTCCTGGCCCTTTTCGTTAAACAGGTACATGGCGCGGGCGCCAAGCGGGTTGCTGATGCTCGGGCCCATGCCGTTTTCGACATACTTGGCCACCTCAGGCTTGCGGGCTGCCATTTCCTTCGGCGGATGCCAGGTCGGCCATTCCTGCTTCCAGGCGATGTAGGCCTGACCCTGCCAGGCAAAGCCTTCCTTGCCGACGCCGATACCGTAGCGGATCGCTTTGTCGTTCGGCAGAACGTAATACAGGAAGCGTTCCTTGGTGTTCACGATAATCGTGCCGGGCCGCTCGCTGGTCTCGAACGAGATGATCTGGCGACGGAACTTCGGATTGACCTTCTGGATCGGGATCCCCGGCAGTGCGTAGCCAGCGTCGGTCACCGGACCGTAGGCATCGTCGAAGATCTGTGCCGTTTCGACGGAAGCAGGCGTCAAAACCGGCGCCGAAGTCGGCGTGGCGTCGGCGGTCTTCTGGGCGTCAGACGTTGTGGAGCAGCCAGTGATGGCAAGGGCGGAGAAAAGACCGAGCACGGTCAGTGCATTGCGGATTCGCATGGGTGGCTCATCGACTTTCGGGCGGGAAGTGATCTGTTTTACCAGCTTTGATAGAGGTATATTTTTGATTAGCATGAAGTTTGCAAGGGAACAGAAGTCCCACGCTGTCTCCGGCTTCGCAAATTGCCGAGGACTGGCTTTTTTGCAACAGACTGAGGCTCTGCAGAGGACGTATCTATGACGATTCTTAATGTTTCCGTTAAGAATGGATTAATTGACGGACGCCAGTCCGAGCGCGCTTTGCTGATTCGCCGGGGCACGCAATTGCTCATCAGCGAAATGCGGCACGCTGTCTTGCCGGAACTATCTCTGGCCAGTGGCCGGCGCGCCGATCTGATCAGTCTCTCTGAAAAAGGGGAGATCTGGATAATAGAGATCAAATCCTCCATCGAGGATTTCCGGGTCGACCGCAAATGGCCTGACTATCGCCAGCATTGCGACAGGCTGTTTTTCGCTACGCTTCCTGACGTGCCCCAGGAAATTTTTCCGGAAGATTGCGGGCTCATCGTTTCGGATGGATACGGCGCCCATATGTTGCGGGAGGCACCGGAGCACCGGCTCTCCCCTGCTACCCGCAAGGCGGTGACGCTGGCCTTCGCGCGGGCATCCGCACAACGATTGATGCGAGCGGAATGGGATGCGTCGCCCCAGCTTCTGCCCTGACTGATCACTGCTGAATTATTTTGGCGCGCGCTTTGCCAGAATGCGCTGCAGGGTGCGGCGATGCATGTTCAGCCGGCGGGCGGTTTCAGAGACGTTGCGTTCGCATGCCTCGTAAACCCGCTGGATATGCTCCCATCGTACCCGGTCGGCCGACATCGGATTTTCCGGCACATCGGCCTTTTCGCCCGGCCGCTGGGTCAAGGCGTTGTAGACGTCATCCGCATCGGCCGGCTTCGAGAGATAGTCGACGGCACCCAGTTTGACGGCTGTCACGGCGGTGGCAATATTGCCATAGCCTGTCAGCACGATGATGCGCGTATCGCTGCGTTGCTCCCGGATCGCCTCGATCACATCAAGGCCATTGCCATCGCCGAGCCTGAGATCGACCACCGCATATTTCGGCGCAGCGGTTTTCGCTTTGGCGATACCTTCTGCAACGGAGCCCGCAATCTCCACTTCAAACCCACGCGATTCCATCGCCCGGGCCAAGCGTCGCAGAAACGGCTGGTCGTCATCGACGATCAGCAGGCGCGCATCTGGGCCGAGATCTTCGTGATGGTCCCGAGCGGGGGTCGGCATATCCTGGGTCATATTCTTTCAATCCCTGACATCGGCAGCGTTATTGCGCACTCGCCATTCATGGTAAAGTCACTTTGTCGCCGTTTCCATTTCCCGCCGTGGCCAACGCACCGTCACCTTGGCGCCGGGCCCCTCGGCTCCCCTGTTCTCGAAGGTCAGTACCGCGCCTGAGCGTTCCAGCAGCGTTTTCGCGATGAACAAGCCAAGGCCCAATCCACCCGCCCGTGCGTCGCTCTTGCGGCTGGTGACGTAGGGTTCGCCGATCCGCAGCAGGATATCGGGCGCAAAGCCTTCTCCATCGTCCTCGATCACAACAGTCACGAAGCGATTGTCATGCTCCACCGTCACGATGACCTGGTCTCTTGCGTAATCTAGGGCGTTCTCGATCAAGTTTCCAAGGCCATAGAGAATACCTGGGTTGCGCTGGCCGACCGGCTCATTTGCCCGGTCCGAATTTTCAACCAACTTGAGCTTGATCCCGAAATCGCGATGCGGCGCGATCACGTCCTCTATCATTGATGACAAAGGCAGTTGCCGCATATGGGCCTCGTCCTCAGTCGACAGCGTGGTCAGCCGCTTCAGGATATCACGGCAACGCTCGCTCTGGCTGCGCAGCAATTGCACGTCTTCACCAAAGCGCGGATCATTCCCCATCTCCCGCTCCATTTCCTTGGCGACGACGCTGATCGTGGCGAGCGGCGTGCCGAGTTCATGGGCGGCGGCCGCGGCAAGGCCGTCCAACTGGGAAAGGTGCTTTTCCTTCTGTAGCACCAGTTCCGTCGCCGCTAGCGCGTCGGCCAGTAGATTGGCCTCCTTCGACACCCGGTAGGCATAGAAGGCGGCAAAGGTGGTCATCGATACAATCGAGCACCAGATCGCCACCAGCATGACCGGGCCACCGCGGTCGATGTAATCGGCATACCAGGGGAGGGGGAAGGGCGAAAATGCCTGGATAGAGATGCAGAGGATGGCAAGCCCGAGCAGCGTCATGGAGTGACGCAGCGGCTGCGAGGCAAAGACGATGATCACAGGCACACAGATCAGCGGCGCAAACGGATTGGCAAGCCCGCCGGTGATGAACAGCAATGCTCCCATCTGCAACAGGTCGAGCGCGAGGATCGCCAGCGTCCAGATCGGCTCCAGCCGCTGGGTGGAGGGAAAGGCCAATTGCAGCAGGAAATTGACGATCGCCAAACCACCGATCAGGATCGCCGCTGGCAGGACCGGCATCGGAAATTGCAGCACGAGCGCGACGATGGCGAGCGTGATCGTCTGCCCCGCGACGGCCAGCCAGCGCAGCCGAACCAGGGTTTCAAGCCGCAATCGCCGGCTGGATGTACCAAAATGCATGCGAATATCCGTTTTTGCGTCCATGCCTGCCTCCCCACCCGTCCTCCTTCGGGCAGGGGCTATGTACCACGCGGCTTGGCCCTTGTCGTGGGGGCGGCTTGCGTCGGATCTTCCGGCCACGGATGGCGCGGATAGCGGCCGCGCATATCGGCACGCACGTCACTCCAGGATCCTGCCCAAAAGCCGGGCAGGTCGCGCGTCGTCTGGATCGGCCGATGCGCGGGCGAGGTCAGTTCCAGCAGCAGTGGCAAACGCCCGCCGCCAATGGTCGGATGGGTCTTCAGGCCGAACAGTTCCTGCACCCGGATCGTCAGCTTCGGCTCGTCGCCGTCATATTGAATAGGATGGTTCATGCCTGTCGGTGCGGTAAAATGCGTCGGTGCCATCCGGTCCAGGTCCCGTTGCAGCTCGTATGGCACAAGGGCTTTCAACCCGTCCATCAGCCCGCCTGAGGATATTTCGGCAAAGCTCCGCACCCCGGTTTGATAGGGGATGAACCAATCCTCAAGCTTGTCGAGCAGCGCTTCGTCGCTTACCTGAGGCCAAGGCGCGCCAAGGCTGCGATAGAGAAAGCCGATCCGCTGGCGCAATTGCTCGCCAGACTTGCTGAAGCTCAACCGCTCCAGGCCCAGTTGCCGCAGCCCCTCGGCCAGCGCCCGTGTTGCAGCTTCACCACTCGGCTTTGCCAGCGGCGTTTCCTCAAGAACGATGGCACCGATCCGCTTCACCCGCCGCGCCCGCACCTGACCGCTGGCAGAATCGAAAAAGCTTTCATCGCCTTGTATGATCGTCTCCGGCAGGACGTCCTCAACATCTGCCAGCCGGATTTCGGCGGCGCTGAGAATACGGCCCTGGGCCGCCCGCCCCGTCAGATCGGCGATGATGAGCATGTCGCTTGCCGCCAGCCGCTCGGTCTGCGCCAGTTCGGCGCCGCGGCCATTGGCCATGACATAGCGGCCCGGTGCGCCCCGTTTCAACGCGATACGGTCTGGGAAGGCATGCAGCAAAATCGGCCCGGCCAGCGGCGGGGACGGCGATGCCGTGCCTTTGGGGAGGTCCCGCGCCAGCCTCTCCGCCAGCTTGCGGGCAGCCGAGGCCCGTTCGCTGCGGTCGGAGCGGAAGCGGCGCAACCGGTCATCGAGATCGATATCATTGCCGCCCAGCCCCTGTTCTGTCAGCAACACGGCGATTTCGCAGGCGGCTTTGCTCTGGCCTTCAAGCGCTGCCGCAAGCGTCATGGCGGCCAGCCGCGGCGGCAGGCCAAGGCCGCGCATGGTCTTGCCCTTCGCAGTCAGATGCCCTTGGCTGTCCAAAGCGCCGAGCGAGATCAGCAGGCTGCACGCCTCCTTTAATGCTGCGGCCGGCGGCGGATCGATAAAGGAGAGGGCGGCCGGATCGGTCACGCCCCAATGGGCCATGTCCATGACCAAGCCGGAGAGATCGCTGGCGAGGATCTCCGGCGGCGTAAAGGCCGGCATCGCCGCCGTCTGCCCCGCATGCCAGAGCCTGACAGCGATGCCCGGTTCGGTTCTGCCGGCGCGCCCGGCGCGCTGATCGGCGGAGGCGCGCGACACGCGGGTGGTTTCCAGCCGGGTAATGCCGGTCGCTGGCTCATAAACCGGCAGGCGCTGCAGCCCGCTATCAATGACAATCCGCACGCCATCGATGGTAATCGACGTTTCGGCAATCGAGGTGGCCAGTACCACTTTCCGGGCGCCAGCAGGGGCAGGCTTGATCGCCTGATCCTGCTCGGCCTGGGATAGATTGCCATAAAGAGGCGCAATCAGCGTTGAGGCCGGCAGTCGGCCCTCCAGCCGCTCGGCCACGCGTCGAATTTCCGCCTGCCCGGGTAGAAAGGCAAGGATCGAGCCGCCCTCACTGGCATGGGCATCGAGAATGGCGCTGGTGACGGTGTCTTCGATCCGCTCAGTGCCGGGCCGATCGCGATGACGGATATCGATGGGAAAGCTGCGCCCCGCGCTTTCCAGCACAGGCGGGTTGTCCATCAACTCCGCCACCCTCTGCACATCCAGGGTCGCCGACATCACGATCAGCCGCAGGTCGTCGCGAAGGGCAGCCTGGCAATCAAGCGCCAAAGCGAGGCCAAAATCCGCATCCAGCGATCGCTCGTGAAATTCATCGAACAGAATGGCAGCAATGCCCGACAGTTCCGGATCCTCAAGGATCATCCGGGCGAAAACGCCCTCGGTCACCACCTCGATCCGGGTCTTCGCCGAGACCCGGTTGTCGAGCCGCATGCGGTAACCGACGGTGTCGCCGACCGTTTCGCCCAGCAGCGTCGCCATCCGGGAGGCGGCGGCGCGTGCCGCCAGCCGCCGGGGCTCAAGCAGAATGATCCGGCCATCGCCCCGCCACGCCTGGTCGAGCAGATACAGCGGGATCAGCGTCGTCTTGCCCGCCCCAGGCGGAGCAGAAACGACGGCGCGGTTTCCCCGTTCGAGGGCCTGCGCCAATGGCGGCAGGATTTCGCTGACGGGATAGGTGGGGAGGGACACTGCCATGAACTGCGCCATTGAAATTGGGCGGAAGGGATGCGCCGTCAGCCTGTCTTCTGCCTCAGTCCTTTTACGGTCTCATAGGCAAGGATGGCGCCGGCGAGGTCTTCTAACGCAGCTCCAACGGATTTGAACAGCGTAATCTCCTGCGGGCTGCCGCGACCGTGAACGGTGCCGCGCACCAATTCACTTAGTTCTCCGCACACACCCTCAGGCGTGAGAGTACCATTTGCGAGCGGCTGCACAATATCGCCGGCCTCTGTCATGGCGCCGCCCCGCGTGTCCACATAGACCCGCGCACGGCGGATGGCCGCATCGTCGGCCTCGCGCATGCTCGGCCTGAAGCCACCGACCAGATCGAGATGCGCGCCGGGCTTCAGCCAGTCACCACATATTAAAGGATCGGTTGCGAGCGTCGCGCAGGATATGATGTCGGCCTGGCGAACGCAGGCTTCAAGCGCGTCGACCGCCTCGGCCGCAAATCCGAGCTCGCGAGCCGCCGCCGCCGTCTCTTCCGCCTTCGCAAGATTCCGTCCCCACACAGAAATGCGGTTGAGCGGCCTAACCGTTGCGTGGGCCTCTATAAGATGAAGAGAAAGACGCCCCGTTCCGACGACAAGCAAATGCGAGGCGTCTTCCCGGACTAGGTAGCGCGCCGCAAGCGCTGAGGCGGCAGCCGTTCGCCGTGCCGTCAGAACACTTCCATCGATCAGCGCCAGTAGGGTGCCCGTTTCCCCTGATGTCAGAAGATAGCCGCCCTGAACCGCCGGTAGACCGGAGAGATGATTGTCCGGAAACACCGAAACCAGCTTCACCCCGCAGTAGCGCCCAGGCAGCCACGCCGGCATCAACAGCAGCGTTGCCTCCGCCCGTCCCGGAACCTCCATAGTATGGTGATGGCGAACCGGCATCTGGCAGTCTCCGGCGAACATCTCTTTTAAGGCAGCTATTAAAGGAGCCCAGCCGAGTGCGGCGGCGGTTTCGTTCTCATTCAAGACAAGCATTGCGATCTCCGAGCCAAAAACCGGGAAAGCTTAGCAAGTCGGGCTGCTGAGGAAAGAGAGGACGCGAAAATAGCGTCTGATTCTGACGTCGGGCAGTGAAATTGGCAATCGGCAGGCAAGAAGTTTCAATATTTCTTTTCAACATCAATGACTTACGAAAAACGTCATAAAACTTACAAAATGGGTTTGACATGATGAGGGTGTGGGCTTAGAACCCGGCT
>NZ_MKIN01000024.1:0-360 GCF_001938985.1 Gillisella taibaishanensis
CCAGGCCGGCGACAACATCGGTGCGCTCGTCCGTGGTATCCAGCGCGACGACGTTGAGCGTGGCCAGGTTCTCTGCAAGCCGGGTTCGGTCAAGCCGCACAAGAAGTTCATGGCAGAAGCCTACATCCTGACGAAGGAAGAAGGCGGCCGTCATACGCCGTTCTTCACCAACTACCGTCCGCAGTTCTACTTCCGCACGACGGACGTGACTGGCATCGTATCTCTGCCGGAAGGCACGGAAATGGTTATGCCTGGCGATAACGTCACGGTTCAGGTTGAGCTGATCGTTCCGATCGCGATGGAAGAAAAGCTGCGCTTCGCTATCCGCGAAGGCGGCCGTACCGTCGGCGCCGGCATCGT
>NZ_MKIN01000024.1:406-368438 GCF_001938985.1 Gillisella taibaishanensis
AACGTCACGGTTCAGGTTGAGCTGATCGTTCCGATCGCGATGGAAGAAAAGCTGCGCTTCGCTATCCGCGAAGGCGGCCGTACCGTCGGCGCCGGCATCGTAGCGTCGATCATCGAGTAATGATCGATGCGTCGGTAGCGAAAGCTGCCGACGCTCGCTGAGAGGTCCGGACGGTGCCAAGGTACGGTTCGGACATGGCGACTTTGACGTCCTGCACAGATAAAGGGCGCGGCACAACTGCCGCGCCTCTTTATTTTCGGGAATCAGTTGACGAAAAGACGGGGACGTTGTATGCCCCCGCCACGAACAAGGAAGCGCGGCGCATCGCCACCCTTTCCTTTGGCTCTGCTGAATATGCCGGTCCTGTCTGGGCCGCGCTGGTAGGGCCCCTGATGCAGTAAGGTGACAGAGACAGACCATTGGTCTCTGTGATTTTTGACAATACGGGGCCGGCCAGAAATTGGTAATTCACTGTCTTTGCGCGAGCAAGACGTTAAGAAAAACGAATAAGGACAAGTCGAATGAACGGCCAGAATATCCGTATCCGCCTGAAGGCGTTTGATCACCGGGTTCTCGATGCCTCCACGCGCGAAATCGTGCAGACGGCAAAGCGTACCGGTGCAAGCGTCCGCGGCCCGGTTCCGCTCCCGACCCGTATTGAAAAATTCACCGTCAACCGTTCGCCTCACGTCGACAAGAAGAGCCGCGAACAGTTTGAAATGCGCACCCACAAGCGTCTGCTGGACATCGTTGATCCGACCCCGCAGACCGTCGACGCTCTTATGAAGCTCGACCTGGCTGCCGGCGTAGACGTCGAAATCAAGCTTTAAAAACCAATTCCGGCGAGAGCCGAAATAACAAGGAAGGTACGTGGCAAGACCTGCCAACGACTTCTCGAAACGGGAAACCTAAAGGTCCGGAAGGGCTGGAATGGAATCCTTAAACAAAGAGGCGGGCAAGTGCTGCAAAGCACTTGTTTTACTCTCAAGAGGAATGAACCGATGCGTTCAGGTGTGATTGCACAGAAAGTGGGAATGACCCGGGTCTATAATGACGCCGGCGAGCATGTCCCGGTAACAGTACTACGCTTGGATAACTGCCAGGTCCTGGCTCAGCGGACTGTCGACAAGCACGGCTACACTGCCGTTCAGCTCGGCGCCGGCCAGGCCAAGGTCAAGAACACGTCCAAGGCTATGCGCGGCAATTTCGCCGCTGCAAACGTCGAGCCCAAGGCTAAGCTCGTCGAATTTCGCGTTTCCGAAGATCAGCTGATGGATGTCGGCTCCGAGCTGAAGGCTGGCCATTTTGCTGCCGGCCAGCTGGTCGACGTTACCGGTACCACGATCGGTAAGGGTTTCGCCGGTGCCATGAAGCGTCATAACTTCGGTGGTCTGCGTGCAACCCACGGCGTGTCCGTTTCGCACCGTTCGCACGGTTCGACCGGCTCCAACCAGGATCCTGGTAAGGTCTGGAAGGGCAAGCGCATGGCTGGTCACATGGGCCAGACCCGCGTCACCACCCAGAATCTGGAAGTCGTTTCGACCGATGAAGATCGCGGTCTGATCCTTGTGAAGGGCGCTGTGCCCGGTTCCAAGGGTTCCTGGATCATCGTGCGCGACGCCGTCAAGTCGGCAGCGAAGTAAGGGAGCCAAACCATGGAACTCAACGTCAAGACCCTCGAGGGGAAGGATGCCGGTAAGGTTTCCCTGTCCGACGCCATCTTCGGCCTCGAACCCCGTGAAGATATCATTGCTCGCATGATTCGTTGGCAGCTCGCCAAGAAGCAGCAGGGCACCCACAAGACCAAGACCCGTGCCGAAGTATCGCGCACCGGTGCCAAGATGTACAAGCAGAAGGGTACGGGCCGCGCTCGTCACCATTCGGCTCGCGCTCCGCAGTTCCGCGGCGGCGGCAAGGCCCACGGCCCAGTCGTTCGCAGCCATGAGCATGACCTTCCCAAGAAGGTTCGCGCGCTGGCTCTGCGTCACGCTCTCTCGGCAAAGTTCAAGGCTGACGAACTGATCATCGTCGATCAGCTGGTCGCTTCCGAAGCCAAGACCAAGGGCGCCATCGGCGTGTTCGAAGCTCTCGGGCTGGTGAATGCGCTGGTTATCGGTGGTGCCGAACTCGACACCAATTTCAAGCTCGCTGCCCAGAACGTCCCGAATATCGATGTTCTTCCGGTTCAGGGCATCAACGTTTACGACATCCTGCGTCGCGGCAAGCTCGTGCTTTCCAAGGCTGCGGTTGAAGCTCTGGAGGAGCGGTTCAAATGACTGATCTTCGCCACTACGACGTGATCGTCTCCCCGTCGATCACTGAAAAGTCCACGCTGGTTTCCGATTTCAACCAGGTGGTCTTCAACGTCGCCCGCACCGCTTCCAAGCCTGAAATCAAGGCTGCTGTCGAAGCGCTGTTCGGTGTCAAGGTCACGGCCGTGAACACGCTGCTCCGCAAGGGCAAGACTAAGCGTTTCCGCGGTTTCGCCGGTAAGCAGAAGGACGTGAAGAAGGCGATCGTTACGCTCGCCGAGGGTCAGTCCATCGACGTCTCCACCGGTCTCTGAGGAACAGAAAAATGGCATTGAAAAGTTTCAATCCGACGACCCCGAGCCAGCGCCAGCTGGTCATCGTTGACCGGTCGGGCCTCTACAAGGGCAAGCCTGTCAAGTCGCTGACCGAGGGTCTGTCTTCGAAGGGCGGCCGCAACAACCTCGGCCGTATCACCGTTCGCTTTCAGGGCGGCGGTCACAAGCGCACCTATCGTCTGGTGGATTTCAAGCGTCGCAAGTTCGACGTAGAAGGCACTGTCGAGCGTCTGGAATACGACCCGAACCGCACCGCGTTCATCGCGTTGATCACCTATGCCGATGGCGAGCAGGCCTATATCCTGGCACCGCAGCGTCTTGCTGCTGGTGACAAGGTCATCGCTTCCAGCAAGGCCGTCGACGTAAAGCCCGGCAACGCTATGCCGCTGCAGTACGTTCCGGTTGGTTCGATCGTTCACAATGTCGAGCTGAAGCCCGGTAAGGGCGGTCAGGTCGCTCGTTCGGCTGGTGCTTACGTTCAGCTGGTCGGCCGTGATGCCGGCATGGCGATCCTGCGTCTTAGCTCTGGCGAACAGCGCCTGGTGCACGGCTCGTGCCTTGCAACGGTTGGCGCCGTATCCAACGCCGATCACGGCAACATCAACGACGGCAAGGCCGGTCGTTCTCGCTGGCGTGGTAAGAAGCCGCATGTTCGCGGTGTCGTCATGAACCCTGTTGACCACCCGCACGGCGGTGGTGAAGGCCGCACTTCCGGTGGCCGTCACCCGGTTTCCCCTTGGGGCAAGCCGACCAAGGGCAAGCGCACGCGTTCGAACAAGTCTACCGACAAGTTCATCATGCGCTCCCGCCACCAGAAGAAGAAGTAAGAGAGGTAGTCAGAGATGGCTCGTTCAGTATGGAAAGGCCCCTTCGTTGACGGCTACCTTCTTAAGAAGGCTGAGAAGGTTCGCGAAAGCGGTCGTAGCGAAGTGATCAAGATGTGGACCCGCCGGTCCACCATCTTGCCGCAGTTTGTCGGTTTGACGTTCGGCGTCTACAACGGCAGCAAGCATATCCCGGTCAGCGTCAACGAAGACATGGTTGGCCATAAATTCGGTGAATTCGCTCCCACCCGGACCTATTACGGTCACGGTGCGGACAAGAAGGCGAAGAGGAAGTAACGATGGGCAAGGCAAAAGCCGAACGCCGGCTGAAGGATAACGAGGCGCAGGCCGTTGCGCGCACGCTCCGCGTCAGCCCTCAGAAGCTCAACCTGGTTGCAGCTTTGATCCGTGGCAAGAAGGTCGACCGCGCTCTGGCCGACCTGACCTTCTCGCGCAAGCGCATCGCCGATACCGTCAAGAAGACGCTGGAATCTGCAATCGCTAACGCCGAGAACAACCACGACCTCGACGTCGATCAGCTGATCGTCGCTGAGGCCTATGTTGGCAAGTCGATCACCATGAAGCGTTTCCACGCTCGTGGCCGCGGCCGCGCATCGCGCATCGAAAAGCCGTTCTCGCACCTCACGATCGTCGTGCGCGAAGTCGAAGCCAATGGGGAGGCCGCATAATGGGTCAGAAAATCAATCCAATCGGTTTCCGCCTGGGCATTAACAGGACTTGGGATAGCCGTTGGTTCGCCGACAACGCCGAATACAGTCAGCTTCTTCATGAAGACCTGAAGATTCGTGCCTATCTGATGACCGAGCTGAAGCAGGCTGGCATCGCTAAGGTGGTCATCGAGCGTCCGCACAAGAAGTGCCGCGTCACGATCCACTCGGCTCGTCCGGGCCTGATCATCGGCAAGAAGGGTGCGGACATCGAAAAGCTTCGCAAGAAGCTTTCCGAAATGACCAATTCCGAAACGCACCTCAACATTGTTGAAGTGCGCAAGCCGGAAGTTGACGCCACGCTGGTTGCTCAGGGCATTGCCCAGCAGCTCGAGCGCCGTATCGCTTTCCGCCGCGCCATGAAGCGTGCCGTTCAGTCTGCCATGCGTCTGGGTGCCGAAGGCATCAAGATCACCTGCGCAGGCCGTCTCGGCGGTGCTGAAATTGCCCGTACGGAATGGTACCGCGAAGGTCGCGTGCCGCTTCACACCCTGCGTGCTGATATCGATTACGGTACGGCCGAAGCCGAAACCGCTTACGGTATCTGCGGCATCAAGGTTTGGATCTTCAAGGGCGAAATCCTTGAGCACGATCCGATGGCCTCGGAACGCCGGGCGCTGGAAAGTGACGCACAGGGCGGCAACAACAACAACCGTCGTCGCGAGAACGCCTGATTAGGCGCGCTCGGAGAAAAGTTCGGAGAATAGATAAATGTTGCAGCCAAAGCGTACCAAGTACCGCAAGCAGTTCAAGGGTCGCATCAAGGGTGTGGCCAAGGGCGGTTTCGACCTGGCTTTCGGCGAGTTCGGCTTGAAGGCTCTCGAGCCTAACCGCGTCAATGCACGCGAGATCGAAGCGGCCCGCCGCGCGATCACGCGCTACATGAAGCGCGCAGGTCGCGTGTGGATCCGGGTATTCCCTGATGTGCCGGTCACGGCAAAGCCTACCGAAGTCCGTATGGGTAAGGGTAAGGGCTCTGTTGAATACTGGGCATGCAAGGTCAAGCCCGGCCGTATGATGTTCGAGATCGACGGTGTGTCCGAGGAAATCGCCCGCGAGGCGCTGCGTCTCGGCTCGGCCAAGCTCTCGGTAAAAACGCGCTTCGTACAGCGCATTGCAGAGTGAGGATCAAGCCATGAAAGCCGCAGATATCCGCGCCATGAGCGCTGATCAGTTGAAGGACGAGTTGGGCAGCCTGAAGAAGGAGCAGTTTAACCTGCGCTTCCAGAAGGCAACTGGCCAGCTTGAAAAGTCCTCGCGCATCAACGAAGTCCGCAAGGACATCGCCCGCGTGAAAACCATTGCCCGCCAGAAGGCGGCAGAAGCCAAGGCCTAAAGGACCAGAAGAATAATGCCGAAACGCATTCTGCAGGGCGTCGTGGTCAGCGACAAGAACGAGAAGACGATTGTGGTCCGGGTTGAGCGTCGATTCGCTCACCCGCTGCTCCAGAAGACCGTTCGTCGTTCGAAGAAGTACAAGGCTCACGACGAGAACAATCAATACAAGGTCGGCGATGTCGTTTCCATCGAGGAATGCGCACCGATCTCCAAGGACAAGTGCTGGACGGTTATCACCGCCCAGGCTTAATTTGCAGAGAATTGGGCAAGGCCACTTGCGCCTTTCCCAAAAATCTGTAGAAGCACCGCAACGGCGCAGGAACGCTCCTTCGAGAGCGTTCTTTTGCTTTGAGCGCAGGGAAGGTCCTTTTGAGGAAACCACCTTTGCAAGATCCTCCTCCGCTCGACATTGATAAAGATCCATAAGCCGGAATAGGGGGCGTAGCCCAACCGTTCCGGTATAACGAGAAGGCGACCTGACATGATTCAGATGCAGACTAACCTCGACGTTGCCGATAATTCCGGCGCGCGTCGTGTCATGTGCATCAAAGTGCTGGGCGGTTCTAAGCGCAAGTATGCTTCGGTCGGCGACATTATCGTCGTTTCGATCAAGGAAGCTATTCCGCGCGGCCGCGTGAAGAAGGGTGATGTGATGAAGGCCGTGGTGGTTCGTACCGCCAAGGACATCCGTCGCGCCGACGGCAGCGTCATCCGCTTCGATAACAACGCAGCAGTTCTTATCGACAATAAGAAAGAGCCAATCGGCAGCCGTATCTTCGGACCGGTTCCGCGCGAACTTCGCGCCAAGAACCACATGAAGATCATCTCGCTGGCTCCTGAAGTTCTTTAAGGGGAGCGATTCATTATGCAAAAGATTCGTAAGGGCGACAAGGTTGTCGTACTCACCGGTAAGGACAAGGGCCAGGCTGGCGAAGTTCTCCAGGTTATGCCGAAGGAAGACCGTGCGGTCGTTCGGGGCATCAACGTCGTGAAGCGCCATCAGCGTCAGACGCAGACCCAGGAAGCTGGCATCATCAGCAAGGAAGCTTCGATCCATTTGTCCAACCTCTCGATCATCGACGCAGACGGCAAGCCGACTCGCGTTGGTTTCAAGGTTGTGGATGGCAAGAAGGTTCGTTTCGCCAAGCGTTCGGGAGATGTGATCGATGGCTGAGTCCAAGTATGAGCCACGGCTCAAGACCGAATATGTAAACCGCATTCGTCAGGCACTGCGCGAGCAGTTTTCCTACGCCAACGAAATGCAGATCCCGAAGCTCGAGAAGATCGTCATCAACATGGGCGTGGGTGAGGCAACTGCCGACTCCAAGAAGCCCACCGTTGCTGCTGCCGATCTCGCTGCGATCGCTGGCCAGAAGCCGGTTATCACTCGTGCTCGTAACTCCATCGCCGGCTTCAAGGTCCGCGAAGGCATGCCGATCGGCGCAAAGGTTACCCTGCGCGGCGCTCGCATGTATGAGTTCCTGGATCGTCTTATCCATATCGCGCTTCCGCGCGTTCGCGACTTCCGGGGCCTGAACCCGAAGAGCTTTGACGGCCGTGGCAACTTCGCCATGGGCATCAAGGAGCACATTGTGTTCCCTGAGATCAACTACGATAAGGTTGATCAGATGTGGGGCATGGACATCATCGTTTGCACGACGGCACCAACGGATGACGAAGCACGCGCTCTTTTGAAAGAGTTCAGCTTCCCCTTCCGTCAATAACCGTAACGACGAGCGTAGAAGAGGAACTTCCATATGGCGAAGACCAGCGCAGTTGAAAAGAACAAGCGCCGCCGAAAGACAGTTGCCCAGCAGTCGGCCAAGCGCGCCGAGCTGAAGGCAATCATCATGAACCAGTCCATGTCCATCGAGGACCGGTTCAAGGCAACCCTGAAGCTGGCAGAAATGCCGCGCGATGGCTCCAAGACCCGCATTCGCAACCGTTGCGAAGTCACCGGCCGTCCGCGCGCTTTCTATCGCAAGCTCAAGATGTCGCGTATCGCGCTTCGTGAGCTGGGCAATTCCGGCAAGGTGCCGGGCATTGTTAAGTCGAGCTGGTAAGGAGACGGGCAAATGACGATGACTGATCCGTTGGGCGATATGCTCACCCGTATCCGGAATGGCGCTGCCCGCCGCAAGGCTTCGGTAGTTACTCCGGCTTCCAAGCTGCGCGCACGCGTTCTGGATGTCCTGCAGGCTGAAGGCTACATCCGTGGCTATTCGGAAATCGATCATGGGAACGGCAAGGCCGAGATCACGATCGAGCTGAAATATTACGAAGGCGCGTCGGTGATCCGTGAGATCGGCCGCGTGTCCAAGCCGGGCCGCCGAGTTTATGTCTCGGTTAAGTCCATTCCGCAGGTCGCGAACGGCCTCGGCATTACCATCCTTTCGACTCCGAAGGGCGTAATGGCCGATCACCAGGCTCGCGAACAGAATGTTGGTGGCGAGGTTCTCTGCTCTGTCTTCTAAGACAGCGCAGAGATCTCCCTAGCGAACAGACAGGATAATCACATGTCTCGTATCGGTAAAAAGCCCGTTCAGGTTCCTGCAGGGATTACGGCCTCGGTTGATGGCCAAAAAGTAACTGCCAAGGGCCCTAAGGGCGAACTTTTCTTCGTCGCCAATGACGAAATCTCTGTCGCGCTTGAAGACAACGCTATTGTCGTCAAGCCGGCAAACAACTCCAAGGATGCTCGTTCGAAGTGGGGCATGTCCCGCACGATGATCGAAAACATCCTGAAGGGTGTTAAGGACGGCTACGAGCGCAAGCTCGAAATCAACGGCGTTGGTTACCGCGCGTCGCTGCAGGGCAAGAACCTGCAGCTGGCTCTCGGCTTCTCCCACGACGTTGTGTATGAGCCGCCGCAGGGCATCACTATCGCCGTTCCGAAGCCGACGGAAATCGTGGTTTCCGGGATCAACAAGCAGCAGGTCGGTCAGGTCGCTGCCGAGATCCGCGAATACCGCGGCCCCGAGCCCTACAAGGGCAAGGGCGTCAAGTATGCCGAAGAGCGGATCGTCCGCAAAGAAGGCAAGAAGAAGTAAGGAACGCGCGAAATGGCAAGCAGAAAAGAAGCACTTGTACGTCGTGCCAACCGCGTACGACGTCAGATCAAGGCGGTGGCCAATGGCCGTCCGCGTCTGTCGGTACATCGCTCTTCGAAGAACATCTACGTCCAGGTCATCGACGACGTGGCCGGCCGCACACTGGCCGCCGCTTCGACGCTGGACGGCAGCCTGCGCTCTTCCCTGAAGACCGGCGCCGACACCGCAGCAGCTGCTGCGGTTGGCAAGCTGGTCGCCGAGCGCGCCGTTGCCGCTGGTGTCAAGGAAGTCGTGTTCGACCGTGGCGCCTTTATCTATCATGGCCGCATCAAGGCCCTGGCAGAAGCAGCCCGCGAAGGCGGTCTGTCCTTCTAATGAAATAGCCGCCCGGATGCGCAAGCGCCGGGCGGTTTCGCGGCTTTGCCGCACATGCCGGAAACGCTTTACCCTTGAGGGCATGACCCTTGAAGGGGCGGGGCGTTATTCAAGATTGTAATCTGCCGATTGCACCCGGAAAAGAAAAAAGGAAAAGGACAATGGCACAAGAAAAGCGTGGTTCGCGGGATGACCGTCAGAACCGTGAAGAACGTGATAGCGAATTTGTCGACAAGCTGGTCGCCATCAATCGCGTTGCAAAAGTCGTCAAGGGCGGCCGTCGTTTCGGCTTCGCTGCTCTCGTCGTCGTCGGCGACCAGAAGGGCCGCGTTGGCTTTGGTCACGGCAAGGCACGTGAAGTGCCGGAAGCAATCCGCAAGGCCACTGAATCTGCCAAGCGCGACCTGATCTTCGTACCGCTGCGCGACGGCCGTACGCTGCATCACGACGTGCACGGCCGCCACGGCGCCGGCAAGGTTCTGCTGCGCTCCGCCAAGGCTGGTACCGGCATCATCGCCGGTGGCCCGATGCGCGCTGTTTTCGAAACGCTCGGCATGCATGACGTTGTTGCCAAGTCGACCGGCTCCTCGAACCCTTACAACATGGTTCGTGCGACCTTCGACGCGCTGAAGCACCAGGTTCATCCTAAGGACATCGCTGCACAGCGTGGCCTGAAGTATGCGACCTTGCAGGCCCGTCGTGCCGCGTCCGGCAACGGTACTGAAGAGTAAGGAGCTGCACGATGGCCAAGAACACTGAAGCCAAGAAGACGATCACGGTCGAGCAGATCGGTTCGCCTATTCGCCGCCCGGCTGTACAGCGCCAGACGCTTGTCGGCCTGGGTCTCAACAAGATGCATCGGGTCCGCACGTTGGAAGATACGCCTTCGGTTCGTGGCATGATCCGTGCTGTCCAGCATCTCGTTCGCGTCGTCGACGAGAAGTGAGACGGAGGAAACTGTCATGAAACTGAATGAAATCAAAGACAACGAAGGCGCCACCAAGGACCGTATCCGCGTTGGTCGCGGTATTGGTTCCGGCAAGGGCAAGACCGGTGGTCGCGGCGTCAAGGGTCAGAAGGCTCGTTCGGGCGTTGCTATCAACGGCTTCGAAGGCGGCCAGATGCCGATCTATCGTCGCCTGCCGAAGCGCGGCTTCAACAACATCTTCGCTTCTGAATTCACGACCGTATCGGTCGGCCGGATCCAGATTGCGATCGATGCTGGCAAGCTCGACGCTTCCGCAACGATCGATGCAGCGGCTCTGAAGGCTGCTGGCGTGATTCGCCGCCTGAAGGATGGTGTACGCGTCCTCAGCGATGGCGATCTGAAGGCCAAGCTGACGCTCGAAGTTGCCGGCGCTTCCAAGGCTGCCGTCGAAAAGATCGAAAAGGCTGGCGGCTCGATCAAGCAGCTGTCTGCTGCGGCTGAAAAGTCGGAATAATCGATTAAATTAATCGCCCGGGGTGCTTCACACCGGGCGATTTTTCTACCATATGTGTGCCTCGCGACCCATGGGCGGTTAATCCGTCGTCCGGGAGTTTCGGAAACAGAGGGAGAGGCATCTGGTTGCAATGCAATCGCTCCGCCCCCGGTTTTCTGCGAGAGAGAACGAATTTTACCTTCGGCAGGCCATTCATTCTTGAGCCGCCGTATGGGGTGACGCGGAGAATTTTATGGCTTCTGCAGCGGAACAATTGGCCTCGAACCTGAATTTTTCAACCTTTGCCAAGGCAGAGGATCTGAAAAAGCGTATCTGGTTCACGCTGGCCGCCCTTCTTGTCTATCGCTTGGGCACTCATATTCCGCTGCCCGGCCTCAACCCCGAAGCGTACGCGGCAGCCTTCAAGGGCCAGTCCGGCGGCATTCTCGGGCTGTTCAACATGTTTTCCGGTGGTGCCGTGCAGCGCATGGCGATCTTCGCCCTCGGCATCATGCCCTACATTTCGGCATCCATCATCGTTCAGCTGATGACCTCGGTTGTTCCCTCGCTTGAGAACCTCAAGAAAGAAGGCGAACAGGGCCGCAAGATCATCAACCAGTATACGCGCTACGGCACCGTTCTGTTGGGCACGTTGCAGGCCTATGGCATTGCCGTCGGCCTCGAGCATGGCAGCGGTCTGGTCACTGACCCTGGCCTGTTCTTCCGCCTGTCGACTGTCGTGACCCTACTGGGTGGCACGATGTTCCTGATGTGGCTCGGTGAGCAGATCACCTCGCGCGGCATCGGTAACGGTATTTCTCTGATCATTTTCGCCGGTATTGCCGCCGGTCTGCCGACAGCTTTGGCGGGTACGCTGGAACTCGGCCGTACGGGTGCACTCTCGACAGCCCTCATCCTGACAGTGCTCGTCGTTGCCATTGGTGTCATCGCGCTGATCGTGTTCTTTGAGCGGGCGCAGCGCCGACTGCTGATCCAGTATCCGAAACGCCAGGTCGGCAATCGGATGTTCCAGGGCGATACGTCGCATCTGCCGCTGAAGCTGAACACGTCAGGCGTTATTCCTGCGATCTTTGCGTCGTCGCTGCTTCTCTTGCCGGCAACGGCGGCTGGCTTTACCGGTACGTCGACTTTGCCTGCCTGGGCGACGACCATCATCAGCTCGCTCGGCCATGGCCAGCCAGCCTATATGGTGCTCTATGCACTGCTGATCGGTTTCTTTGCCTTCTTCTACACGGCGATCGTCTTCAACCCGAAGGATACAGCCGATAATCTGAAGAAGCATGGCGGCTTCATTCCAGGTATTCGCCCTGGTGATCGCACGGCGGAATATATCGATTACGTCCTGACCCGCATTACCGTGGTCGGCGCTATTTACCTTGTCTTCGTCTGTATCCTTCCCGAAATTTTGGTTTCCCAGACCGGGGTGCCCTTATCCCTTGGTGGTACTTCGCTTTTGATTGTTGTCAGCGTTACCCTGGATACGGTAGCACAGATACAGGGTCATCTGATTGCTCAGCAGTACGAGGGGCTGATCAAGAAATCAAAGTTGCGTGGAGGAAAGAGGGGAAGATGAGAATCATACTTTTGGGACCGCCCGGGGCGGGCAAGGGAACCCAAGCCAAGCGCCTGACGGATAAATACGGTATTCCCCAGCTCTCCACAGGCGATATGCTGCGGGCGGCTGTGACTGCCGGCACTGACATCGGTAAGCGCGCTAAGGCGCTGATGGACGCTGGCGAACTGGTTTCCGACGACGTCGTCAACCAGATCGTTGCGGAACGCATCCAGGCGCCTGACTGTGCCAAGGGATTCATTCTCGATGGCTATCCGCGCACGGTGCCTCAGGCCATTGCTCTTGCTGAAAATATGAGCAGAGCTGGAATCGTTCTAGACGCTGTTATCGAACTCAAAGTCGACGAAGAAGCCTTGATTGGCCGAATCGAGCGGCGGGCTGCAGAGACCGTTGCTGCCGGCGGTACCGTTCGGTCTGACGACAACCCCGAGTCGTTCCGCAAGCGGATCGGAGAATACCGGGAAAAGACGGCACCTTTGTCTGCGCACTATGCGGCCAAGGGGCAGTTGGTTGTGCTTGACGGTATGGCTGACATGGATTCGGTGACGGAAGCGATCGGTTCGGTCCTCGAAAAGGCCTGAACCACCGGCGCAGCCGGAATGTTGTCATCAAGAATCTCGATGGGGCCGGTTGCTTTTGTCAGCCGATTCCGCTAAAGACCGCGCCAACTCGCAACATTGAAGCGACCGGCGCGATCTTCCAATGCTGGAAGACGGGTTCGGTCTTTTGACTGTTGAGAACTCGTTTTTGTAATTGCGGCTCTTTGGGGCCGTGTAACGACACACCACTTGCCGGATGGCAACTGGAACGCAAGGAGAATAGGCGTGGCACGTATCGCTGGCGTCAACATCCCAACGGCAAAGCGCGTTGTTATCGCGCTGACCTATATTCATGGGATCGGTCCGAAGTTCGCACAGGAAATCATGGAGAAGGTCGGTCTTGCTGCCGACCGTCGCGTTCATCAGCTGACGGACGCTGAAGTCCTGGCGATCCGCGAAACCATCGACCGCGATTACCAGGTCGAAGGTGACCTGCGTCGCGACACCGCAATGAACATCAAGCGTCTGATGGACTTGGGCTGCTACCGCGGTCTGCGTCATCGTCGTGGCTTGCCTGTTCGCGGTCAGCGCACGCATACCAATGCCCGTACCCGTAAGGGCCCGGCAAAGGCTATCGCAGGCAAGAAGAAGTAAGTTTCGCTTTATTGCGAAACAAAGGCTGGCACGTCAGTGCCGGCCTTGTTGCAGTTTTGGAGAGGGTGTTTTCGCCCTTTCCGGTGGAGCCGCTGGTGTTACGGCGGTGTCGAGATCAATGAAAGGACATTGAATGGCCAAGGAAGCCACACGCGTTCGTCGTAGAGAGCGCAAGAATATTTCGTCGGGTGTTGCTCACGTAAACTCGACTTTCAATAACACGATGATCACCATCACGGATGCACAGGGCAACGCTATTGCCTGGTCGTCTGCTGGTGCCAAGGGCTTCAAGGGTTCGCGTAAGTCGACCCCGTTTGCCGCTCAGATTGCTGCCGAAGATTGCGCCAAGAAGGCTCAGGAACATGGCATGAAGTCGCTCGAAGTCGAAGTTTGCGGTCCGGGTTCCGGCCGTGAGTCGGCTCTGCGCGCTCTGCAGGCTGCTGGCTTCATGATTACGTCGATCCGCGATGTGACCCCGATCCCGCACAACGGTTGCCGTCCTCGCAAGAAGCGCCGCGTCTGATCATTCTTCATCCGGCCGGGATTGTATTTGACGATCCCGGTTCTTCTCATGCTCGGTCGTCACGATTGAATGGTGGCGACGAACGGAAGGTAAACATATGATTCAGAAGAATTGGCAGGAACTGATCAAGCCGAACAAGGTTGAGTTCTCCTCCAGCGGCCGTACCAAGGCCACCCTGGTTGCTGAACCGCTTGAGCGTGGCTTCGGCCTGACGCTGGGCAACGCCCTTCGTCGCGTGCTTCTGTCGTCCCTGCGCGGTGCAGCTGTTACGGCTGTCCAGATCGATGGCGTTCTGCATGAATTCTCGTCGATCCCTGGCGTTCGCGAAGATGTCACCGACATCGTCCTGAACATCAAGGAAATCGCCATCAAGATGGACGGCGATGACGCAAAGCGCATGGTTGTTCGCAAGCAGGGTCCGGGCATCGTCACTGCTGGCGATATCCAGACTGTTGGCGATATCGAGATCCTCAATCCGCACCACGTCATCTGCACGTTGGATGAAGGTGCTGAGATCCGGATGGAATTCACGGTCAACAACGGCAAGGGCTACGTCCCGGCCGATCGTAACCGTGCGGAAGATGCTCCGATCGGCCTCATCCCGGTCGACAGCCTGTATTCGCCGGTCAAGAAAGTGTCCTACAAGGTGGAAAACACCCGTGAAGGCCAGGTTCTCGACTACGACAAGCTGACCATGACCATCGAGACCGATGGGTCTGTTTCGGGTGAAGACGCTGTGGCTTTCGCCGCTCGCATTCTCCAGGACCAGCTCTCCGTCTTTGTCAACTTCGACGAGCCGCAGCGCGAAGCCGAGGAAGAAGCCGTCACCGAACTGGCTTTCAACCCGGCTCTGCTCAAGAAGGTCGACGAACTCGAGCTTTCGGTCCGTTCGGCCAACTGCCTGAAGAACGACAATATCGTGTATATTGGCGATCTCATTCAGAAGACCGAAGCCGAAATGCTGCGCACGCCGAACTTCGGTCGCAAGTCGCTGAACGAAATCAAGGAAGTTCTCGCTTCCATGGGCCTGCACCTCGGTATGGAAGTACCGGCATGGCCGCCTGAGAACATCGAAGATCTCGCGAAGCGTTACGAAGATCAGTATTAATAACAGTGAAGGCAGCCTCTAAACCTGCCTTTCCCCGTCAAACTGCGGGCGCATGCCCGTATGTGTCAGGAAACGGCAGCCTCTGAGACAGAGCCTGCACTTAAAGGAGAATAGCAATGCGCCACCAGAAAGCCGGCCGCAAGCTGAACCGTACCGCCAGCCACCGTAAGTCAATGTTCGCCAACATGGCTGCTTCGCTCATCCTGCATGAGCAGATCGTCACCACCCTGCCGAAGGCGAAGGAAATTCGCCCGATCGTTGAAAAGCTCGTCACGCTCGGCAAGCGTGGCGATCTGCATGCTCGCCGTCAGGCGATCTCGCAGATCCGCGACGTTGCCGTCGTTGCCAAGCTGTTCGACGCCATCGCAACGCGCTACGCCACCCGCAACGGCGGCTACCTGCGCATCATGAAGGCCGGTTTCCGCCAGGGCGACAATGCTGCCATGGCCGTCATCGAATTCGTTGAACGCGACGTCGATGCCAAGGGCGCAGCTGACAAGGCTCGCGTTGCAGCTGAAGCCGAAGTTGCCGAAGCCGCATAAGTCATAGACGACTTCGGTCGTTTTGTTTGAAGGCCGGATGGGAAACCATCCGGCCTTTTTGCATGTCTGGCGCGTAGTAGGGAAGGGGCACGTTATCTGTGGTTCTGGTGCCGGCAAGGTTTGCTTGGATTGACGCGATCCCACCGATTTTGGCCAGCCAAAGTGATTGCGGATGCCGTCATCAGATGGTCTAAAGGCGTAAAAGCTGCCTTTGAAAGAGATCCGCCCATGACATCGAGATTGCCTGTTTTCGCCGTTGCCTTTGGCCTTGCTGTGTCCGTGGTAGCGCTGACCGCTGGTGCAGCGACGAGCCATGCCGCCGAGCCTGCGTCGCGTCGCGCTGTCAAGAAGATCGCACCAAAGGTACTCGTCATCACCATGTTTGGCGAAGAGACCAAGCCCTGGCTTGCTGGGCGCAAGTTCACCACCAAGGTTAAGGTGCCTGGCCTGTCTGCCGAGTATCCCGAGGTCGCCTGCGATAGCCAGGGTCTCTGTGTGATGACCACGGCGATGGGCTATGCCAATGCGGCAAGCTCATCCATGGCCGTTGCCTTCGACCGTCGGTTCGATCTGCGCAAGACCTATGTGCTGATCGCGGGCATTGCCGGCGTCAATCCAAAAGAAGGCACGCTTGGCTCGGCGCTCTGGGCGCGTTATGTCGTTGATGGCGGGCTGCGTCACGATATCGACGCCCGCCAAATCGAGAAGGATTGGCCAGACGGGCAGGTGCCGCTGGGCGCCGCAAGCCCGACCGAGAAACCCAAATGGGCTGCAGGCACCGAAGTCTATGCTCTAAACGATGCGTTGGTTCAGAAAGCCTATGACCTGACGCAGTCGGTAGAGCTGCTCGACGGCGACGTCGCCAAAGCCTATCGGGCCGCTTATGCGAGCCCAGCTGCCAAGGCCGCGCCTTCCGTGAAAATCTGCGATACGGTCTCAGCTGATACCTATTGGCACGGCGCCAAGGAGGCCGAGGCGACCGAGCGCTTTGCCAGCCTGGTCACCGATGGCAAGGCGCATTACTGCACAACGCAAATGGAAGACAATGCCACTCTGACGGCGCTGAAGCGGGCCTCAACGGCGGGTCTTGTGGATTTCAATCGCGTGCTGGTGCTGCGGACCGCCTCCAACTTCGATCGCGAACCTTTCGGCCGGACCGCGATCGAATCGCTCACCGGCAAGTCCGGCGGCTTCCTGCCTGCGGTCACCAATGCCTACCGGGTCGGCGGCCGGTTCGCGGATGTGGTGATTGGCGATTGGAAGACCTGGAAGGACGGCCTTGGCGGAAAATAGGACTTTGGCCACAGCCCCCGCGGAGCAAACGGCGGTTTATCTCAGCTGTGTCCAACTTTGCCGTCCGCCGCTTGACTGTCTGTGCTTTTCCGCTTGAGAAGCAGGATATGGTCGATGATCAAGGCGGCGGCGATGCCGAGTCCATAGGCGAGAATATTCCAGGGTGAAAAGATACGGCCAAGTAGCAACGCGCCGGCAAGGGTCAATCGAAAGGCGTCGAGGGCCGGCGTATGTATGAGTCGCGACAACTCCACGGCGACCGCCAAGGCAAAGGATGCTGCGGCGACAGGCCACGGTCGGATCTTGGAGAGGGCTGATGCGACCAGCCCATAGACCATCGCTCCCCAAAGGAGAGAGCCGCCATATTTGACACAAAAGAATGGTAGCCCAATCCGGTAGCCATAGACCCTCAACAGAAGACCTGCGACAATCACGGCTGCTGTCGCACACAGCATCTGCCATCTCCTGCCGCGCGCCAAACCTTGCGCGCCGCCCGTTCCAAACGCCAAAGCAAATGTCCTCCAGATATGATCGACAGCAGCAATTCCACGACTGGATCCGTAGAGCAAGCGGATCATGACGCATCGCAAGGACCTTGGCTGCTGCGCCTCGATCACTATCTCATTTCGGGCCGTCCGCTTAAAAGCATATCCGGCTTTTTCCGCTTTGTTGTCGAGTTCATCTATTTTGGGGTGAAGGAGGCGCGGGCCTGTGTGTTTGTCGGCCTGTTTTTCCTCGCCGTTTTCCTCGTGCCGCGCGCGGGCATGTTCGGCATTGCGCGCTACGACCTCTTGTTTGTCATTGCCATTACCATCCAGCTCGCCATGCTGTTCGGCAAGCTCGAAACCTGGGACGAAGCCAAGGCGATCGTGCTCTTCCATGTGCTGGGCTTCGCGCTTGAAGTCTTCAAGACCTCAGGCAGCATCCAGTCGTGGTCCTATCCTGATCCTGGCTATAGCAAGCTATTTGGCGTGCCGCTATTTTCGGGCTTCATGTATGCTGCCATCGGCTCTTATATCATTCAGGCCTGGCGCTTGCTGGATCTGAGGATCCGCCATCATCCGCCTTACTGGATGGCAGCCATCGTCGCCCTGGCAATCTACGCGAACTTCTTCACCAATCACTTCATCGGCGATTATCGTTGGTACATCGCTGCCTGCACCCTCGGTCTTTACGCCCGCACCACCGTCGTCTTCCGTCCCTATGACAAGGACAGGTGGATGCCACTGTTGCTGGCCTTCATCCTGATCGGCTTCTTCATCTGGTTGGCCGAAAACATAAGCACCTTCTTTGGGATCTGGCGCTATCCAAACCAATTGACCATTTGGTCCATGGTCCATCTCGGCAAATGGAGCTCTTGGTCGCTGATGGTGATCATGTCCTTCGTGCTCGTCACCCAGCTCAAGCATATCAAGGCGCGGATCCACATTCCTCAATAGGAATCAGAAACGGACAACGCCGCGTCTGATGAGCAGACGCGGCGTTTCGTTTTTGGCTATTAGGTTTTAAAGTTGCCTTAGCTGGTTATTCCATAGTCCTTGCGGACGATGTCGAGCAGTTCCTGATCAGACAGCGGAACCACCAGCTCGTTCCAGGTCTCGACAGGCGAAAACCCGAATTGCTGGTAGAGCTGCAGGGCGCGGGGATGGTCGAGCGTGTTGGTCATAACCGTTACCCTGGTGGGGCTGGTTGCCCAGGCCGCGTAGAGCGCCTGGAGCAGGAACCATTTGCCGATGCCGAGGCCAAGAGCGTGTTCGAACAGACCGAAATAGGAGAGCTCGACGCTGCCGTCAGTCTGCTGGGTCAGCTCGAAGAAGCCGGCCGGCGCGCCGTTGACGTAGAGAACACAGATCGACACATCGGAATTGTGGATCGTTGCCTTCAGCTCCTCATCGCTAATCTGCAGGCGCTTGTACCAGTGCCAGCGGCTGCCCACCTGGCGGTAGAGGAAACGGTAATAGGGCAGGGGCATTTCGGTAGCGCGGATGATCGCCGTCTGGATATTGACCGGCACCGGCAGGCTCGATTTCGGCGGCGAAGTCATTTCCAGCTTGGTGACATGGGCGGTCAAGGGTGATGGCAAATCGCCTTTGATCGGCTCTGCCGGGCCGGTGACCACGGGCGTGTCCTTGCGCGAGCCCCATTCCGACCAGGAGCCGTCATAGACCGTGTTGTCGTGATGACCAAGGGATTGCAGCGCTAGCGTCACGACCGCAGCCGTCACGCCGGAACCGCAGCTGGTGACGATCGGCTGAGTCAGGTCGACGCCGGCGTCCGTAAAGATCTGGCGCAGGGTTGAGAGGTCTTTCAGCCGGCCGTTTTCGCCGAGGATCGAGGCGGGCACGGAGCGGGCGCCGGGCATATGGCCCGAGCGCATGCCGGCGCGCGGCTCTGCTTCTTCGCCGGTGAAGCGGCCAGCCGGGCGAGCGTCAGTGATCTGGCGGGAGCCGGTCTCGACGATATCCTTCATCTCCTCGAAGGGCGTGACCAGGCTTTCCTTGAAGTTGGTATTGAATTCCGCAGGCGCGGGCTCCGGCAGATCGGTCTGCACCGGCCGTCCTTCCTGTTTCCAGCCATCGAGGCCGCCGTCGAGCAGGAACACGTTCGGCGCGCCCATCACCCGGAACATCCACCAGACGCGCGGCGCGGAAAACAGGCCTGGACCATCGTAAACCACGATGGTGTCGGTCTCGGAAATGCCGAGTTTGCCGACGGCTTCGGCAAATCGTTCGGGCGACGGAAGTGTGTGCGGCAGGCTGGTGGAAAGATCGGCGATCTGGTCTTGGTCGAAAAAGACAGCGCCAGGGATGTGGCCGGCGGCATATTCCGCAGCGCCATTGCGATTATGGGCGGGCAGATACCAGGAGGCGTCTACTAACTTGAACTGGGGCGCCCCCAGCTGCTTTTGAACCCATTCGGCCGAAACCACAAAACGGCTTTTCTCCGCAGACATGCTTCTCTCCGTGCTTGTCAGGCAGAGGCGTCCAGCGTGCCGAAGCGAATACGGAAGCGCCGGTTCTCCTTGCCCTTCTTCTCGATTTTGGCGATATGAATCGCACCGACTTCCTGGGTCTCCGAGACATGTGTGCCGCCACAGGGCTGGCTGTCAACGGATGAATTCTCCCCGATGCAAACAAGGCTAACACGGCCCAAACCGGCGGGCGGGCGCACATTCTTGGATTTGACGATGCCGGGATTGGCCGCCAGCTGCTCATCGGTGATCCATTCCAGATAAACCGGATGATTTTCGCCGACCAGCTGCATCAGATCGGCCGTGACAGCTTCCCTGTCGATCGTCTCCGTCATGTCGAAATCCACCCGGCTCTCATCCTCGCCCACGGCAGCGCCAGTGATGGGGAACTGGCAGACGACGGAGAGAAGATGGCAGGCGGTGTGCATGCGCATCAGCTTATAGCGCCTTGGCCAGTCGACATGCAGCACCAGCTTTTCGCCGACTTCAGGGAGAGCCTCGCCGTCGAGCGGCCGGTGCAGGATCACACTCTTGTCAGCGCCGTGGCGGGTGTCGCCGAGCTTGATGATTGATCCATCCGCCCGCTCCAACAAACCTGTATCGCCGGGCTGGCCGCCCGACGTGGCGTAAAAACAGGTCTGGTCGAGCTCGATGGCGCCGTCTTCATGCACTGACGTCACGACCGCCTCCGCCGTCGAAAGATAAAAATCGTCACGAAACAGCGGCAGAGTCGGCGGATGATCGGTCATGCTGGTCCTCGAATGAGCGCTCAGATTGGCTCGTAGGGGATGGAAAGATCGAGCTTTTGCCCCAGCCATGTCGGCTGCGGCAGGCCCTTTTCCTTCAGGAAGGCGGTATTGTAGAGCTTGGACTGGTAGCGATTGCCATAGTCGCACAGGATCGTCACGATCGTGTGGCCGGGCCCGAGATCACGCGCAAGCCTGATAGCGCCGGCGATATTGATGCCGGAGGAGCCACCGAGGCACAGGCCCTCGTGCTCGACCAGATCGAAAATGATCGGCAGCGCCTCGCTGTCGGGGATCTGATAGGCGTAATCAGGCGTAAAACCTTCGAGATTGGCAGTGATCCGGCCCTGGCCGATGCCCTCGCTGATCGAGGAGCCCGAGGATTTCAGCTCGCTATTGGTATAGAATTCATAGAGCGCAGCACCTTCTGGATCAGCAAGGCCGATCTTGACCGAGGGCTTCATGTTGCGCAGCCCGATGCCCGTACCGGCCAATGTGCCGCCCGAGCCGACGGCGCAGATGAAGCCGTCGACCGATCCGCCGGTCGCGTCGAAGATCTCCCGCGCCGTGGTTTCAATATGGGCATCGCGATTGGCGGTGTTGTCGAACTGATTGGCCCAGATCGCACCGTTTGGCTCGCTTTTGGCAAGCTGGGCCGCAAGCCGCCCGGAGAGCTTCACGTAATTGTTGGGGTTCTTGTAAGGCACCGCCGGCACCTCGACCAGTTCGGCACCGAGCAGCCGTAGCGCATCCTTCTTTTCCTGGCTTTGAGTTTCCGGAATGACGATCACGGTCCGGTACCCGAGCGCCTTGGCGACCAGCGTCAGACCGATGCCGGTATTACCAGCCGTTCCCTCGACAATCACGCCGCCCGGACGCAGCAGGCCACGCCGCTCGGCATCTCTGATGATGTAGAGCGCGGCGCGATCCTTCACGGATTGGCCTGGGTTTAGAAACTCGGCCTTGCCAAGAATGGTGCAGCCGGTGGCCTGAGATGCGGCCTTCAGCCGGATCAGTGGCGTGTTGCCGATTGCGTCGAGAACGGAGGGGTGGAATGCCATGATTGCGCTTTCTGTTTCCCGCAAGGTAGAGCCGCTGTTTTCGGTCTACAAGCCTCAGCTTGCAAGAAATGCATTTTCGCGCGACAGCACCCTGCCGAAAAACCTTGCTTTGTCCCGGGATCTCACACGGTCGGGAATCAGCCTTTGCCGCCCATGTGCTTGAATGCTTCAAGCGCCAGATTACGTGCCTTGGCATGGTCGACCACCGGCTTGGGATAGGTCTTGCCCAACGTAATTCCAGCCGCCGTCAGGACGTCCGAGGGAGCATCGAACGGACGATGGATCAGCTTGTTCGGCAGCTTTGCCAGTTCCGGCACGAATTTCCGCACATAAGCGCCTTCAGGATCGAATTTCTCGCCTTGGGTGATTGGGTTGAAAATCCGGAAGAAAGGCGAAGCATCGGCGCCGGAGCCCGCCACCCATTGCCAGCTCGCCGCGTTTGAGGCCGGATCGGCATCGACGAGCGTGTCGCGAAACCAGGCCTCGCCTTCACGCCAGTCGATCATCAGGTCCTTGATCAGGAAGGAGGCGGTAATCATCCGTACCCGGTTGTGCATTACGCCATGGCGCCAGAGTTGGCGCATACCTGCATCGACAATGGGATAACCGGTTTCACCGCGCTGCCAGGCTGTGAGGGAGGCACTGTCCGTTTTCCAGGGAAAGCTATCGAAGCGGGCATTCCAGTTGCGGCTGGAAAGGTTGGGGAAATGGTAGAGCAGGTGGTAAGAAAATTCGCGCCAGACCAACTCTTTTCGAAAATGCACATAGTCGTCCGTTCCGACATCATCTCCAAGGCCGATCGTGGCGTGCCAGATGCGGGCAGGGGAGATTTCGCCAAGCGCCAGATGCGGTGACAGACCTGACGTGTGGGGTAGGGACGGAAAGTCGCGCTGCGATTTGTAGTTCCTGATGCCACGGTCGATGAACTGCTTCAGCCGCTGATGCGCACTGGTTTCCCCGGGTGTCCAGACGCTGTCAAATTCGACGGCCCAGTTCGGCTTGGTCGGCAAATAGTGCCAGTCTGCCAGCCGCTCGCTCTTCGGCCATTGCGTGGGATTGTGCCAATGTTTCGGGGCGTCGACAGGCGGCGGTGGGTCGCCCTGCTTTTCGAGTGCCCTCCAGAACGGCGTATAGACCCGGAACGGTCCGCCGGCTCCCGTCTCGACTTTCGAGGGCTCGTGCAGCAGGAAACCGGCATGGCTGACGGCCTGCAGACCATCGGCGCGCAGTGCGGCCTTGATCTCCTTGTCAATGGCCATGCCTGCTGGGTCGTAGCGCCGGTTCCAATGCACGGCGTCGGCGCCCGTTTCTTCAATCAACGCCCGCAACACCTTTTCGGCAGCGCCTTGGCGCAGGATCAACCGGCTGCCTAGCTTTTCCAAAGCCTTGGAAAGGTTTGCCAGCGAATAGTGCAGCCACCAAGCCTGGGCGGCGCCAAGCGGGCCGGTTCCGGCGTCTTCCAGCTCGCGGATGTAGACGGGAATGACGGGATTGCCACGGTCCAGAGCAGCCTGCAGCGCGTGGTTATCGTCAAGGCGCAGGTCCTTGCGAAACCAGAGGAGCGTTGCGGCGGGCGTGGAAACGGGCATGGTGGTCTCGCTAATTCATCTGCATCTACGGGAGGTTACGCATGGCGCTTGCGTCTGGATCAGCCATCCTTGTCATGACGCTTTGTCTCGCGGCGCCGATCATGATCTTCAAGTTTGCGGATCAACCCGAGGACGACGGCGCAACAGATGGCGGTCATCGTTGCGATCATCCAGAAACCGAAGCCGATTGCGAGGCCGACAGCGCCGGCAAGCCACATGCCGGCACCAGTCGTTAGCCCGCGCACGCGGCCCCTGGAAAACACGATCATGCCGGCGGCCAGAAAGGCGACACCGGAGGTCACGGCTTCGACTACGCGCAGCGGATCGGCCCGGGCGGAGCTTGTGGCGAGCATCGGCAGATGGGCGGCTTCGAGGGCGACGATGGCAAAGACGCAAGCCGATAGCGAGATCAGCACATGGGTGCGTAGCCCCGCCGCCTTCTCATGCGCTTCCCTTTCAAAGCCGATCAACGCGCCGAGCAGCAGGGCGCCCACGATTCGCATCGCGACGACAGGATAGGCAATTTGGTGGGCGGGAAAGAATTCGTTGAGCACTGCGTCCATGCAGCTCGAAATGAACCGGACAGGCATTGGTTCCGGTGCCATGGACGGCGCAGATTGGCGTCAGGCTCCGACGAGCCTGCCTGCCTGCCGTTGCTGTTCCTGACGGATCATCTGCATGATCTGTGTAGCGCTCTCGCGCACATAGACGCGGTGTAGCTTTTCCGCCACCGGCGCCGTTGTCAGCAGGCAGGTATAACCCTCGCGCTCATACCACCGGAAATCGACAACATTGCTCATGTTGACGAAGAAGGGAAAACCATCGCCGTCATGCAGTTCAAGCCACATAATCCTTGTAAACTCCGTATGTTAGGGCTGCCCACGGCTGCGCCCGATCCCCGAATTTATCTGTCCCCACCGCAAAACTAGCAGCCAAAGGTGAATAACGGGTTGCCCAGCGTTAAGGCTGGCCTTCGGAACGATTGAAAGCCCTACTGGATAACGGATTGCAGCGTCAGGCCAGCGGCGAGAAAGCCGGTGGGATTGATCGGAACCCCGTTCTTGCGGATTTCGTAATGCAGGTGCGGCCCTGTGGAGCGGCCTGTGGAACCGGACAGGCCTACGACTTGGCCGGGATCGACTTTCTCACCAGCCTGCACCAGGATCTTCGACATATGGCCATAGCGGGTCGTGACCCCTTGGCCGTGATCGATCTCGACCATGTTGCCATAGCCACCTGTCGGACCGGCGGTGACGACGGTACCGGCACCTGCACTCTTGACCGGCGACCCATTGCTTGCCCGAAAATCGATACCGGTGTGCATGGCAAGCCGGCCCAGCAGCGGATCGGGCCGGTTGCCGAACGGGCTGGTGATCTCATGGCTGGCGGCTGGATTTGCAAAGGGCATATCCTTTGCCGTCTCGCGTGCAGCTTCCAGGCGGTTCAGCGCGCCATCAAGGGCATCAAGGCTCGTGTCGAGACCAAGCTTCGGGTCCGCTTCAACGAGAGGGCCGCCCATGGCATCCTTCCCGGCTGCCTCCGTGTCGACGCGAATGCCATTGTTGGTTAGCACGGATTCGATCGCGCTCGCCTTGTCGCTCGCCTCGGCGGTCAGGTTCAGAATGTTGGACTTCTGCTGCTGTTCAATGGTTTTCAGCGACAATGTGACATTGCGGAACACTCTGTCGGCGCGATCTGCGCCGCTCTCGCGCACCGGCGCGAACCCCAGGGCAGAGCCTTCGCTTTCAGCACTGTCGGCCGTGGCGCCGTCGAGCATTCGGCTGAGCACGGGCAGGCCCTTGGTCTTGCCCGATGGCTCGAGAGCGGCTGCCTTATCGGGAGCGCTCGCGGCTTCATGCGGCATCAGGCCGGAATCTTCCGCCCTGTCCAGCAGCGTTCCCAGCTTGCCGGAGCGCGCCGATAGCGCCATCTGCTTTTCAAGCAGGGTCTGGAGTTTTTCTTCCACCACCTGCTGATCAAGCAACTGCCTTGATGTTACGCGATCGACCTGAGCGCGCAGGGCTGAAATCCGGTCTTCGTACTCGTGTTGCAGCATGGCCTGCCGAGCCATGGAGGCGCCGATCAAGTTGTCACGCATGACGAGATACGACGTTGCGCCGAGATAGCCTGTGATTGCGGCCGCGACCAAGCCGAGCGCCGCACCCGCCATCCACGGCCGCAGCGTCATATGGCGGATTGTGTCTCCAGACGCGAGGATGAGCACATGCGGCTGGCGCTGGCGCCTGCTGAAGCCTTTCCGGCTGCCTGTCTTCGTCATGCCGCCTCGCTCACCGCTCAGGAAAACCACTTGGATCGGGGGGCAATGGACATTGAGATCCGCAATCTGCACCCGATTCTATCGGGACCGATTACAGCTTGTTAAGGTTAACAAACGGTTGCCATTTCAGGCATGGCTGATTGAAGACAGCGCTCGATAGAAGGAGGGTGTCAGGCCGGCCTCGGCTCGGGCGACATCGTTGAACGGTGCCTTCAGGGCGCCGCGAAAATTGGCCCGGACCAGTTGCTGGAAGGTCTTTGCTGGATCGCGCCGTTCGCGCGCGCAGAGAAAGCGAAACCATTTGGCGCCGACGGCGACATGGCCCTTTTCGTCTTCGTAGATCACCTTCAGCACATCTGCGCTTTCGATGTCGCCGGTCTCGCGCATTTTCTCCTGTAGCGAAGGCGTCACGTCCAGGCCGCGGGCCTCGAGGATGAGGGGGACGACCGCAAGCCGTGCCGTCAGGTCGTCGCGGGTGCTGTGGGCGGCTTGCCAAAGCCCATCATGGGCCGGCATGTCGCCATAATCAGCTCCAAGGGCGCGCAACCGGTCACGCACCATGCCGAAATGCTTGGCCTCCTCGAAGGCGACCTGCATCCAGCCGTCAAAAAACGAATTCGGCACGGGCTCACTGGCAAACCGGGCCACGATGTCGAGCGCGAGATCCACGGCATTGAGTTCGATATGCGCCAGCGAATGCAGCATGGCGATCCGGCCCTTCAGCGTGTGCAGGGAGCGCTTTTCCGTAGCTTTCGGCGGCACCAACACAGGTTTCTCCGGCCGGCCAGGTCGGTCTGGTAAAGGCGGATCGAGCGGTGACCGCAAAGATAGCGATCGACCATGCCAACGGCGGGCCGTCTCCTGGGCAAGGCTGATTTTCAAATCGAGATCGGGTGCGACGATTGCCATCGTCGCACCCGCCCGCAAGGTTTTGATCGCTTTGGTAGACATGCGGCGCTTCTACAGCATAAATCCGAAACGATCCATTCCGCAAAAACTACGCGGCGGCGGCAGACCGTTCCTGCACAGCCTTCAGCACCGCCTCGACATGGCCGGCAACTTTCACTTTCGGCCAGACGGCGGCAATGCGCCCGTCGGCGTCGATCAGGAATGTGCTGCGCTCGACCCCCATATAGGTCTTGCCGTACATGCTCTTTTCCTTCCACACGCCATAGGCTTCCAGCGTGGTTTTTTCCTCGTCGGAGCCGAGCACGACGGACAAGCCGTGCTTAGCCACGAATTTATCGTGGCTTTTCACTGAATCCGGCGAAACGCCGATCACGACTGCACCGGCCTTTTCGAATTCAGGCAGCAGCGCGGTAAAGGAGGTGGCCTCGGTCGTGCAGCCGCTCGTATCGTCCTTCGGATAGAAATAAAGAACCACCTGTTTGCCCTTCAGGGAGGAGAGGCTTACCGTGGCGCCGCCGTCTCGCGGCAGGGTAAAATCCGGGGCGGCATCCCCAATCGACAATTCAGCCATGCTGGTACCTTTCTTTTGCCTGTTTTGTGGAAATATAGGCCGGGGGCGGATATATAGCGCAGACGATGCGCGTCCAGTGCAAGGGATTTCGACGGGAAACGCGGGCGGCCTCATCGTCGCACCACCTGTCGCAAGCCGTTGAGTTCATTGGAATCAAAAGGTTGCCAGAGCGGTCACAGTCCGTCGAGCTGCAAAAAACGGAGATGCGAGCCAAGGCATGGGAGAAATCCGGGGCGAGAAGATTCGTTTTCGCAAAAGCGACATTGTTTCCCTGGAGACGCTCCCGTCTTCGCAGGCTGAAGATCCTTTGATCGTGCATTGCCCGCGCCGACGCGGGTTTGTGACCCGGATATTGCGGTTTTTCGCCTATCTCTTGCTGTCCCTTATGGCAATGCTAGGGGCGGCGGCCATTGCCATCGAAACGGGCACCGTAGACCAGGCGCTGTCCACTGGTGCGCGGGCTGCTTTTCAGTCCGCGATCGGTGACGATCTCAAGGCCGATATCGACAAGACTTCTATTCGCCTTTCGCAAAATCTGCATTTGGCGGTCGCTGCCGAGAATGTGACGCTGACCGATCCCAAGACGGGCCAAGTGGTGTCGAAAGCCGGCGACGTGAAGCTGGTCATCGACCCTCTATCGCTGATCATGGGCAAGGTTTCCGTTACGGAAATCGACGTCACCGGTATCGATTTCGATACGTCACGGGTACTGGCAGGCGGCGATACGGATCTGTCGACGCTGCGAATCGACCGTTTTCCGCCCTTCATGGAAACCTTGTTTTCCAATCTCGATGACGTGCGTGGCTTCATCGTGCGCGGGGGGCTGGATCGGCTTCGGCTTGGTGGCATCACCATTCCCGCAAAGGACGGGATAGGAAAGCCGGTCGATGTTCAGGTGGAGGACCTGATCATGACCCGCCGCAAGGACGGTTCACTGGCGATCCAAGGCACGACATCGATTAACGGCAAAGTCAGTACGATTGCTGCCGAGGCCTCGGCCAATGGCACCCGCACCACCTCGCTGACCGCGACGGTCACCGACCTGATTGCCACACCCTTCCTGATCAAGCGCACGCCAACCGGCGTTTGGCGCGACGGCGCCGATACGGCGATCAATATCGATTTCTATGCGGTGCGGCAGTCTGAAACCCAGAAGCCTGCCTTGTCGGCGCGACTGCGCACCGAAAACGGACTGCTGTATATCGACGGAGATCAGCAGGAACTGACACGGGCGGATATCAACCTCGCTTATGACTTTGACAAGCTGACGGCTGAAATTCGACCTTCTGAACTGGACTTCGGTCCAACCCACATTCCGCTGACGGGTGGTTTCGTTGATCTCGATCGACTTCAGTCTGCAACGCCCGGGGCGCAAGGCATCGGCATCGATCTGCTGATCGATCGCGGTACAGCTTCGGTGGAAGCAGCGGGCGAAGAGGCTTTTCCTTTTTCTGTCAAGGCGTTCGGCGAGTTTATTCCCAGCAAGCGTCATCTCGGGGTGCGAGAATTGACGGTGTCGACTCCGCACGGCACGATGCAATCGACCGTCGATGTCCAGTTTGGCGACGCCTCGCCGGAAATCCGGTTTAGCGGCAAGCTTTTCGAGATGCGGACCGCGATGGTCAAACAGCTCTGGCCTTATTGGATGGCCTCCAAGCCGCGCGCCTGGGTGCTGGCCAATCTGTTCGGCGGCACGCTCAGCAATGCCTCCATCGATGTCTTGATTCCGGCTGGGCGAATGAAAGCCATTCCGCAGCCGCTCAACCTGAATGCCGACGAGTTGAAGATCGCTTTCGATATTTCGGGAGCGCGGATGAACGTGACCGGCGATCTGCCGCCGATCCGCGATCTTAACGGCCATTTTGATCTGAGTGGCCAGGACATGGAAGTGAGGATCGACGGCGGCACCTCCTATTTCCCGTCCGGCCGCAAAGTCAGGGTCGAAAAGGGATCGTTCGGCGTCGCGAATACCTATGCCAAACCTCTTATGGCCAATATCGCCGTGACGGTCAGCGGTGCCGCCGATGCCATGGCGGAGTTGGCAACTTTCAAGCCGATGCAGGCGCTGCAGCGGACGGAATTCGTGCCGGAAGATTTTTCGGGCCAGATCAAGGCAGACGTTCAGCTCTACGGCGGCATCATTGCCGATCAGAAGCCGCCGCCAGAAGTTTGGAAGGCTTCGCTGGACCTGAGCGGTGTTGCCCTCAAGCGACCTTACCTCGATCGCAAGATTACCGATTTTGATGGCACACTCACCGTCGACCCTATGAATGCCATCCTGCATGGTAACGGCGAAATCGACGGCGTGCCGGCGCAGATCGATCTGACCCAGCCCGTCGAGCGCAATACGACGCGCCCGCCGTCCTGGACGGTAAAGGCCCAGTTGAACGACAGCCAACGCGCCAAGATGGTACCAGGACTTGGCGATATCGTCACCGGAACCATCGACCTCGAAATATCGCGCCTCGATGAAAACAGACAATCAGTGAAAAGCGACCTGTCTCGCGCGACATTGACTCTGCCTGTGATCGGCTGGAGCAAAGGGGCCGGCATTCCTGCCAAGGTGTCGATGGAACTGCAGGACAAGAATGGCGTGTCCTCGCTGGATAAATTCGTACTCGATGGCGACGGTTTCGGAGCATCCGGAAAGCTGGTGGTATCGAAGGCGAACGGATTGGTCGAAGCGGATCTCGATCACATGAAGCTCGCCGCTGCGGACGACTTCGGTCTTTCGGTCCAGGTGAACAAGGGCGTGATAAATGCCAAGATCCGTGGCAGCAGCCTGGATGGCCGCGCGTTCCTGAAGAAGCTTAAAGGTGGCGGTGCCGGATCGGCAGGTTCAGGTGGTGCGGAAGGCAAGAGCAGTTCGACGGATGTCGATATCAATATCGATGTCGACAAACTGGTCGGCTTCAACGACGAGGCGCTATCCGGCGTCAAGCTTCTCTATGGCTCCCGTGCCGGGGCGATTACGGCGTTAAAGCTAAGCGCGCTGACAGACACGGGACAGGCGGTGGTCGTCCAGTCTTCCAAGGCGTCCTATGGCAATGATGTCTCGTTGATCTCAAGCGACGCTGGCACGCTTGCCCGCTTCGTCGACCTCTACAGCCATATGCGTGGCGGCATGCTGGACGTGAAGATCCGCGGCGATATCGGCAAGAACTGGATGGGCAATGTCGACCTGCGCAATTTCCGGGTCGAAAATGAGGATCGTCTGCAAAAGATCGTCACGACACCGGCGACCGATGACGGCCGTAGTCTGAACACGGCCGTAAAGCGCGACCTCGATGTCAGTTCGGAAAAATTCCAGCGCGCCTTTGCCCGGTTGATCTATCAGGATGGTGTACTGCGTACGGACAATGGTATCGTGCGCGGTGAGCAGGTCGGGGCCTCATTCCAGGGCTTGATCAAGGATGCCCGTGGCCAGATGGAAATGACCGGCACGTTCATGCCGGCCTACGGCCTGAACCGGTTGTTTGCAGAAGTGCCGATCATCGGCAGCATTCTCGGCAATGGTCGCGATCGAGGTCTTCTTGGAATCACCTTCAAATTGAAGGGTCCCGTCGATGCGCCGCATCTGATCGTCAATCCATTGTCGATCATCGCACCCGGCATGTTCCGACAGATTTTCGAGTTTCAGTAGACGGCGCAGCATGACGCTCAAATGCGGGCGTCACGGTTTTTCAACGCGCAAACCGCGCTCGAGTGTCCTGCGACACTCTATTCCTGCACGGGTTGAGCGCCTTGTAGGGCCGGATGCACAAGGTCGATCTGGGTGCTACTCGAGGGCAGGAAGGTCGGCCCAACCTTACGAACGCTCTGCCTGCCTGCATCATAGGGCTGGCTTTCTGACGCTGGCTTGGAGCCGTCGGGTTGCGCCATCGTGTTGAGAGGGGACTTGTCGGCAGCGCCCGGGGCTATCAGGGGTGAGGACGGTGCCGGCGTCGTTTTTCCTGAGGTGATCGAGATGATCGAAGATCCGCTAGTCGATGCCTGCACGGCATTGGCAGGTGCGCTTTCCGGACCCGCATGGGTACAGCTGCACTGGCCGGTGGCACCTGGCGCACGGCTGAGATAGGCGAAGGCATTTGGCATGTCGCGATAGGGTTGACCAGTGATTGTCGAGACCATGTCCTTGGCCTCTTCCGTCAGGCGCGAATAGTAGAGTTCGGTTTCTGTGCCGGGACAGAGCCTACTGCAGGTCTCGGCATCACGGCCGAAATCGCGCGGCGCCGTGCTTGGCGAAATCGGGAAAAAGCCCCCGTCGCAAGTGCGCACGCACAGCGTCCTGTAACCGCCCGAGCCAGATGGCAGCATCATGCCTTGCGAAGAGCCTGCGACCGGTGCTTCGCTACGAAGCGGATAGTCAGGATATACAGGCGCTTCGTAAGGGCGTGGTGTCGATTGCTCGTCCTCGGGCTCCGTCGTGACGGCGGCCTCGACCGCGTCGCAGCCGTTGGCCGACAGTTCCGTCAGGATCTCCTGCCGGCGGGGATTGACGCCGCCCTTCATGCTGACGGCGTTGCGCTCATCCAGCAGTTGTCGCTTGTTTGCTTCCATGGCGGCAAGGCTGTCCTGCAGCGGTGCGCAGATGTCTCGGCCATTGGCATCGAGCACGGCGATACTGGAAGAGCAGCCAGCCTGCTGCATGCTGCGCTGCAATTTGCGGATCTCGAAATCCTGGCGCGTCACCGCGCCTGAAAAGGCACGGACACCTTGGGCATTGCCGATTACGATAGGGGTTTGCGCCAGTTCGGCCCGCAGCGCCTCGCAACTTGCCGCCGCCCATGCTGGCTCGGCTGTCAGGAGGCCGATGCAGCAGGATGAGGCCAGAACAAGGGAAGCGATAGCGCGCATGCTGCTCCATGAATAAAAGGGCGAAAAATACGGTGTTTCTGACGTCAACATAGGGTAGGGGCGTTCAAACGCCAAGCGGCGTCCTTCGCAACAGCAATATTCGAGGTGGCGTGAATGAGTGCGTGTGGCAAAGTCGCATGAAAAAGGCCCCGGCTCTGATCAGAACCGGGACCTTTTTGTCGCTATATCGGTGGAGATGGATCAGCCTTAGGCCTGCTGATTTGCCTCAACCACTGCCAGCGCCGCCATGTTGACGACACCGCGCGACGTCACCGAACTGGAAAGCACATGTGCCGGCTGAGCCGCGCCGAGCAGGATCGGGCCGACATGCAGCGCGTCTGTCATCATGCGCACCAGACCGAGCGAGATATTGGCCGAATCGAGGTTGGGGAAGACCAGCAGATTGGCTTCGCCTGACAGCGTGCTGTCCGGAATAGCGCGACGGCGCAGGACTTCCGACAGGGCCGAGCCGCCCTGCATTTCGCCGTCTACTTCCAGATCAGGCGCTTCATGGCGCAGGATTTCCAGCGCGGCGCGCATCTTGCGGCCGCTTTCGCATTTGCGCGAGCCGAAGTTGGAATGCGACAGCAGCGCTGCCTTCGGCGTAATCCCGAACTGACGAATGGTCTGGGCCGCCAGAATGGTCATTTCGGCAATTTCCTCGGCAGACGGGTTTTCCGTAACGAACGTATCCGTCATGAAAAACGCGCCGCGCTGGGAAATCAGCAGGCTGAGGCCGGAGAAATCACGCACATTCGGCTTCTTGCCAAGGATCTGCCCTACGTCGTGGACGTGGCGGTCGAAACGACCTTCGACACCGCAGATCAGCGCATCGGCTTCACCACGTTTGACCGACAGCGCGCCGATTACGGTGGTATTGGTGCGCACGATGGTGCGGGCAGCCTCGGGATTGACGCCCGAACGCCCGACCAGCGCGACATAGTCTTCCACATATTCGCGGTAGCGGGGATCGTCTTCCGGATTGACGATGGCGAAATCGGTGCCGGGACGGATGCGAAGGCCAAACCGCTTCAGGCGGGTTTCAATGATCTGCGGACGGCCGATCAGGATAGGTTCGCCAATACCGTCTTCCAGCAGGACCTGGGCGGCGCGCAGCACGCGCTCGTCTTCACCTTCGGCAAAGATGACCCGCTTCTTGGCGGCATCCTTGGCATTGGCGAAGATCGGCTTCATCACGAAGCCGGAGCGGAATACGAACCGGCTCAGCGTATCGTGGTAGCTGTCGTAATCGGCGATCGGCCGGCGGGCGACGCCGGATTCCTCGGCGGCCTTGGCAACGGCAGGCGCAATGCGCAGGATAAGGCGCGGGTCGAAAGGCGAGGGGATCAGGTATTCCGGCCCGAAGGTCGGCGAGTCGCCGCTATAGGCCTTGGCGGCCACTTCCGAGATTTCTTCGCGCGCGAGGGCGGCAATCGCCTTGACGGCGGCCATCTTCATTTCTTCGTTGATCGTGGTCGCGCCGCAATCCAATGCACCGCGGAAGATATAGGGGAAGCACAGGACGTTGTTTACCTGGTTCGGATAATCGGAGCGGCCGGTGCAGATCATTGCGTCCGGACGTGCGGCGCGAGCCTCTTCCGGCATGATTTCAGGCTTTGGATTGGCAAGCGCCATGATCAGCGGGCTTGGCGCCATCTGCTCGAGCAGTTCCTGCTTCAAAACGCCGGCAGCCGACAGGCCGAGAAAGACGTCGGCGCCGCCGATGCTCTCGGCCAGCACGCGCTTGTCGCTGTCTTGCGCATAGATCTCTTTCCAGGGATCCATCAGCTCGTTGCGGCCCTTGTAGACCAGGCCTTCGATATCGTGAACCCAGATGTTCTCGCGCTTGGCGCCCAATGCAACCAGAAGGTTCAAGCAGGCCAGCGCCGCAGCACCGGCGCCCGAAGCGACGATCTTGACGTTACCAATGTCTTTTCCGGCCAGTTCCAGGCCATTCAGGATAGCGGCGGCAACGATGATCGCAGTGCCGTGCTGATCGTCATGGAAGACAGGAATATTCATCTTTTCGCGCAGCTGGCGCTCGATTTCAAAGCATTCCGGCGCCTTGATATCCTCGAGATTGATGCCGCCGAAGGTCGGCTCCAGCGACGCGACGGTGGAGACCATGCCCTCGACCGTCATGGCGTCGACTTCGATGTCGAACACGTCGATGCCGGCGAATTTCTTGAACAGGACAGCCTTGCCTTCCATGACTGGCTTGGAGGCAAGTGGACCGATATTGCCGAGGCCCAGCACGGCGGTGCCGTTGGAAATCACCGCGACCAGATTGGCTCGGGCGGTGTAGTCATCGGCAGCCTGCGGATTGTCGCGAATGGCAAGGCAAGGCGCAGCGACGCCGGGCGAATAGGCAAGCGCCAGGTCGCGCTGGTTACCAAGCGGCTTGGTCGCCTGTATCTCCAGTTTACCGGGGCGCGGATGCAGATGGTAGAACAGGGCCTGTTCGTCGAGATCGCCAGAGGCGGGCGCATTTGTCTTTGTCTTGTCGTCGGTCATGCTTCTTGCCGGTTCGTCGTTCATCTCTTCCCCCCTCATACAACAAATCGTTCCATGGACCAGAACATATTTCTGTGTGCGGTGGCAATCGCGCTCGCGGCGCGTGTCCCGGATGTCATCATCCTGAAACACGAGTCTGATTTTGAGGACAAGGAAACGCAGACCGTAAAAGGATCATTCCCGTGAGTGACGACACCGAAACACGGCATGTGAGAACCCTGTTCATCTCCGATGTGCATCTCGGCTCAAAAGCCGCGAAAACCGACTTTTTGCTCGATTTTTTGCGGGTTTATGACGCCGACACCATCATCTTGGTCGGCGATATCGTCGATGGATGGAGGTTGAAACGCAGTTGGTACTGGCCGCAGGGCTGCAATGACGTGGTGCAGAAGCTGCTGCGCAAGGCCCGCAAGGGTACGCGGATCGTCTATATCCCTGGCAATCACGACGAATTCCTACGGGGTTTTCCTGGGACCCATTTCGGTGGCATCGAAGTGCTCGACCGCATGATCCACGAGACCGCCGATAATAAGCGCTACCTTGTGTTGCATGGCGACCAGTTTGACGTGGTCGTGCGCAACGCCCGCCTGCTCGCCTATATGGGTGACTGGGCCTATGACATGGCCATCGCCGTCAATGTCGTGCTGGCCGCTGTGCGCCGCCGCCTCGGCATGCCCTACTGGTCCTTTTCCGCCTGGGCAAAGCTGCAGGTGAAGCACGCCGTCAATTTCATCGGCGAGTTTCAGAAAGTCGTTGCCGAGGAAGCACGGCGCAACGAAGTCGACGGCGTTATCTGCGGCCATATTCATCACGCCGTAATGGAAGACGTCGGTGGCATTCATTATATCAATACCGGCGATTGGGTCGAAAGCTGCACGGCCATTGCCGAGCATCATGATGGCACCTTCGAACTGATCGAATGGGGCACGCGCTATGATGCCGCCGCCCAGCCGCGCCAGTTGGCGCTACCGGAACCGATTCGCATGTTTCCTGTGGATAGCCCGGCAACCGAGACCAAGGCTGCCCGACTGGGAGTGTGAATTGGTTATCACGGATAAAAGTCTGTGAATCGAAGTGTTGCCGCGCGGTGACTCAACACTTTTCCCTGTAGGGATCGGTAGAATTGTCGCGTAGGAAAGATATATAGTCATCGTCAGCAAGCCAATGAAGGCTTGGCCTCTCCGTGAGTGATGGCTTTGAAAGTGTGTATGCTTTGAGTTCCGGTCAAATGGACAATGCCGCTGTCGATGCTGAACAGCTGGAGGGGCAGGCCGGAGAACGCTTCCGGCTGAGCGGCCCGTGGCGCAATACCACGCTTGATACAGTCATGCCCAAGCTTCTGAAGATGCGCGACGACTTCGAAAGCCGCGATCCTTCGGGCGGCTGCGTCGAAATCGACATTTCAGGCATTTCCACGCTCGATACGTCGGGCGCCTGGATCATCCGGCGCATGCAGCTCGGTGCCGGTGAGAAGAACGAAGTACGCATCGTCGGCGGTACGGACGCCATGCGCGAGCTGATTTCAGCTCTGCCGGAACAGCCGCCGCTACCAGATAAGATCGTGGTGCGCCGGCCACTGATGCAAAAGATTTTCGATCCGCTTGGCCACATGAGCGTCAATCTCATGCAGGACGTCCTGGCGATGAGCTATGTGCTCGGCTCGGCCGTGCGCGGCGCTCAATCCAAGGAAAAGCGTGGTGGACGCGCCTCGATTGCCTCGATCGTCAATCAACTCGATCACATGGGGGTGAGGGCCGTCCCGATCATCCTGCTGATGTCCTTCCTGATCGGCGCGATTATTGCCCAGCAGGGCGCTTTCCAGCTTCGCTATTTCGGCGCGGAAGTGTTCGTGGTCGACTTGGTCGGCATTCTGCAATTGCGCGAAATCGGCGTGCTCTTGACCGCAATCATGATTGCCGGCCGATCCGGCAGTGCGATCACCGCCGAAATCGGCTCGATGAAGATGCGCGAGGAAGTGGATGCGCTAAAGGTCATCGGCCTTAATCCTGTCGGTGTTCTGGTTCTGCCGCGCATTATCGCGCTGGTTATTGCTTTGCCGCTTTTGTCGATCATCGCCAATTTCGCAGCACTTTACGGTGCGGCTGTCGTGTCGCTCGCCTATTCCGGCATCACCTTCCAGGTGTTCGTCACCCGCCTGCATGACGCGGTGGACTATGCCACCTTCGCTGCCGGTCTGATCAAGGCGCCGTTTATGGCCGTCGTCATCGGCATCGTTGCAGCTGTCGAAGGCATGAAGGTTGGCGGAAGCGCAGAATCGCTTGGCCAGCATGTGACGGCATCGGTGGTGAAGTCGATTTTCGTCGTCATCCTGATGGACGGGCTGTTTGCCGTGTTCTACGCCGCGATCAATTTTTAAGGGGCTGCCGTGGAACCGCAACACGAGGACAACAACCCGACGATCGAGCCGCTCGAAGGCAGCAATGGCCGCGAGGCCGTGCTGTCCGTGCGCGGCCTGACCGTTGGATTTGGCGACAAGCTGGTACTCGATAATCTCGACCTCGATGTCTACAGAGGTGAAATTCTTGGCTTCGTCGGCGCCTCCGGCGCTGGAAAGTCGGTGCTGATGCGCACAGTGCTGCGGCTGTTGCCGCGCCGTTCCGGCCAGATCCATATTCTCGGCGCCGATTACGATGCGGTCAGTGCTGAGGAACGCTCCAATCTCGACACGCGGCTTGGCGTGCTCTTCCAGCACGGCGCGCTATTTTCGGCGCTGACGGTCAAGGAAAACATCCAGCTGCCGATGCGGGAATATCTGAAGCTGCCGAAGGTCCTGATGGACGAGCTTGCCTATCTGAAAATCCAGATGGTCGGCCTGCCCGCCGACGCCGGCGACAAATATCCATCGGAACTATCTGGCGGCATGATCAAGCGTGCGGCCCTGGCGCGCGCGCTAGCCCTCGATCCGGACCTTGTGTTCCTCGATGAGCCGACCTCAGGCCTCGATCCGATCGGGGCCGCCGAATTCGACGACCTGATCGCCCGGCTGCGTGATACGCTGGGCCTCACGGTGTATATGGTTACCCATGACCTCGACAGCCTGTTTTCGGTCTGCGACCGCATCGCCGTGCTTGGCCAGAAACGAGTCTTGGTTGAAGGACCGTTAACGGATATGCTGGCCTGCGACGATGCCTGGGTCAAATCCTACTTCCGGGGCAAGCGGGCGCGCTCCATTCCCAAACATCAGGACACGACGCGCGGTTCAAGCGCCAATGCCCGGACGAGTGATTGAGATCCTATGGAAACCAAAGCAAACTATACCATCGTCGGTTTTTTCACGCTTCTCGTGATCCTTGCGGCCTTTGGTTTCGTCTACTGGATGGCCGAATACGGCCGTGGCGGCCCGACCTATCCGCTGACCATCCGCATTCCCGGCTCCGCCAATGGCTTGAGCGTCGGCTCGCCGGTGCGGTTCAACGGTATTCAGATCGGTTCCGTCGTGGGCCTCAGCATCGACCGTGACGATCCGGCCTTCTCCATTGCCCAGACCGAAGTGCAGCAGGATGCGCCGATTCGTTCGAACACCAAGGCGGCGCTTGAAGTTCAGGGCCTGACGGGTGCGGCCTATGTGGAAATGTCCGGCGGGGTCGGCGGGGAAGATCTGTTGAAAAAGGCTCAGGACACCGGCAAGCAGGCGGTGCTTGTTGCTGATCAATCCAGCCTGACCAATCTTCTCGCCACGGCCGACAAGATCATGAAGCGCGCTGACGATGCGATCGGCAACGTTCAGGGCTTCGTTGCCGATGCACGTGGACCTCTGACCAATACGATGCGCAATGCCGAGACCTTTTCCAAGGCGCTGGCCGACAATGCGGACGGGATCGACAAATTCCTGAAGAGCGTCAGCGCTCTGTCGGATACGGTCACAGGGCTGTCCGGCCGGCTGGATTCAACGCTCGCTGCTGCCGAAGATCTGCTGAAGGCCGTCGACCGCAACAAGGTCAACCAGATCCTGACCAATGCCGAGACCTTTACTGGCAAGATCGCCGATGCCTCCGACAAGGTCGGCGTTGCCGTCGATAACTTCTCGGCAACGGCCAAGACCTTCAACGATTTTGGCGTCAAGGCTGAAGGTACGCTCGACCAAGTCAACAGACTGGTCGCTGCCATTGATACGCAGAAGGTCTCTCGTGTTGTCGATGACGTGTCCGTTGCTGTCGCCAGCGCACGGGAAGCGGCGGCAGATGTCCAGTCGGTGACGCAGACCTTCAAGGAACGTCGCCCTGATATCGACCAGGCGATCAGCGATTTCACGCAGCTCTCCAACCGCCTCAACAATGCATCGACCCGTGTCGATGGCATTCTTGCCAAGGTCGATGCGTTGCTCGGCTCCGACGACACCAATTCGCTGTCGGCCGAAGCCAAGCGCACGCTGCAGTCGATCCGAGCGGTGGCTGATAATCTCAACCAGAAGATCGGTCCGATTGCCGATAACCTGTCGAAGTTCTCCAGCACAGGCCTGAAGAACATCGAGTCGCTGGTCAACGACACGCGCAGCACGGTGAAGAACCTGGACGACACGATCAGTAATTTTGACCGCGATCCGCAGCGGCTGATCTTCGGCGGCGACAATGTGAAGCAATATGATGGGCGGACGAGACGGTGACCGGTATCTCGGCAGAAAAGGGACAGATGATGGGGTATTCTTTAGCGGTTCTGCGTCCTGTGGCAGCCTTGCGCGCCGCTTGCGCCCTGTCGATCGTCGGCGCAATTCTCGTTGGTTGCGGCACGACGCCCAACGACACCTATGACCTCGCCAGCATCAAGGCGGTGACGACCACTCAGGCTGCCCAGAAGCGTCAGGTGCTGGTTGCTGATCCGACGGCTTTGAAAGTGCTCGACAGCGACATGATAGTCGTGCGGGTATCAGGCACGGAAATGCAGTATCTGGCCAAGTCGCAGTGGAGTGACAAGCTGCCGCGCATGGTACAGTCGAAACTGGTCGAGGCCTTCGAAAATACCGGCAAGCTCGGCGGCGTCGGCAAGCCCGGGCAGGGGCTGGCGATCGACTACCAGTTGATCTCAGACATCAGAACCTTCGAAGTTGAAGCTGCCGGCGGCCGTCGCGCCAATGTTGAGATCTCGGTCAAGCTGCTCAACGACCGCAACGGCACCGTCATCGCGCAGAAGGTATTTTCCGCCAGCGTTCCGGCGCGCGGCGGCGATAACCAGGCCCTGATCAACGCCTTGTCGCAGGCTTTCGCCAAGGTCAGCGGCGATATCGTCAACTGGACGCTGACGGTTATCTGACATCAGCTGTGTCAAGCATCGTCACAATGTGGCGGTGCTGCCGACCGGTGTCTGGTCGAGAATTCTGCGGAGTGTGATCAACCCTGCCTCGGCGATGCTACGGTCACGGCCCTCGCTGAAGCCGGCGCGGATGTGGTGGAACACACGCGACGAACGAGCTGGCTTGAATTCGTCTTCGTCATCGACAAGCACGCCATTATCCAGCGCCGCCTGCTTGAAGGTGCCCGACAGCCACGGTTCCGGCAGTTTCAGCCAGAAGTAGGGCAGACGCGGATGCGACCGGAACTCGAACCCTGCAAAGAGTTGCCGCACGATCTGTTCCCGCGCCGCCAATTCCTCCAGAACCTTGAGACGTATCTCGTCGGCAGCGCCTGACAGCACCAGCCGTGCCGACAACTCTGCCAACAGGAAGGGCAGGCCGCCGCAGACCATTTTCTGAGTGACGCGCACCCGCTGGCTCATATGATCAGGGCAAGCAACCCAGCCGCCGCGCACGCCGGCCGCGACCGATTTCGACAGGCTGTTGAGAAGAAAGGTCCGGTCGGGTGCCAATTGCGCCAGGAGCGGAATGCCATCGCCGACCATGCCGCCATAGATATAATCTTCGATCAGCCAGACATTGTAGCGCCGGGCGATGTCAACGATCTCCTGGCGGCGCGAGAGAGGCAGGCAGGATAGCGTCGGATTCTGTCCTGATGACATGATGAAGGCGGCCTTGGGATGTTCGCGGGCACAGACCCGCTCGAAATCCTCAGGCAGGATACCGTCATGGTCCGATTCCACCAGCGCGATCTGCCGCCCCATCAGCATGCCGCTGCGGGCGATCTGTGAATAGGTCAGGTGCTCACACACGATCCGGTCGCCGGTGCCGCTGATCGCAGCAATCACCGCGTTCACACCGGCATGCACACCCATCTGTGGAACGATATTGGCAGGCTCCGGGCTCCAGTCGCCATTGGACAGCCAACGACGGCCGGCCTCCAGCCAGTTCGGCAGCAGCGTGCGGGTATAGCTGGCAATTTCGTCCGGCTGATCGCGGGCGATGTCGGTCATCAGTCTGCCGATCATGTCAGCCTGCCCAACATCGATCGCTGCAGTCGTGTCAAAGCGCAGCTTCCCTGGAGGCGGCGATAGTGTCCGTGTGCCGCCATAGGTGAGGGTCACGTGATCGCGGTGGACGTCAGCCGTGCCATCGTTGAGACCGGCTTGAACATATGTTCCGCGCCCAACTTCGCCCGTCACCAGCCCGCGCTCTCGTAAAAGAGCATAGGCGCGGGTAATTGTCCCGATTGTCACCTTCAAGTCATAGGCCAGATCCCGCTGCGGTGGTAATTTTGCCCCTGAAGTCAGGCGGCCGGCTTTGATATCCGCTTCAGCCTTGTCGGCGATCCGGATATAGAGCGGTCCCTCTGCGGTCGACAGGTCGGGCACCCAATGTGTTACCATGACAATTATCCTTATTGTCAGTATTCTCTACCCAATTGTATCTATCTATATGCGGATGACAACCCCGCAATAGGGAATTTTGGGCAGCCTGACGGTGATTGAAATGGTGACAATAGATACAATTCCGGCGCGGTCGGAAAGCAGCAGCGGGCGTGGCATCTCAGGTGGAGCAGGCACGCAGTGGGTTCGGGCAAGTTCGAGCAGACCGATTCGAGCAATCGGTGTACTGATGTCCGAGCTCGCACTCTGGTACCGTAAGCGCTGCTCCCGTCGGGCTCTCGCGGAACTCGACGATCATCTGCTGCGCGATGTTGGTATCACACAGCACGAAGCGCGCAGGGAACTGCGTAAGTCGATCTATCTCTTCTGATCGAGAATGATCGAGGCGACCGTGGTCCGGTCGGCTATATAGAGGCAGAGGAGGCGAAATGTTATTCGCTCTCGCCTTGTCTTTTAGAATTTGTAGCCGACCATGACACCAGCACGGGTCATTCCATCATTCGGATCGCAAAGATCGGCATTTGAAGCGTGTTCGATCTGGCCCATCACGCTCCACGTCTGGTTGATCCGGTAACCGACTGCGGCATATTCGCGGAAAAGAACCCGGCAGCCGAGATCAGGGCCGTTGCGATGACGATCGTCGATCGCCCCGTCGTGGATGACGCCGCCGAAGCCAGCTTCGATGAAGGCCTTTGAGGAAAACAGATTGGCTGTCCAACTCAAGCCGGCATAGGCTTGGTTGTTGATGTTGTCGGCACCGATTTCCCCACCGACATGGACCCTGGGGCGCGACAGGCTGTCGAGAAAGCCGGTGGCGGCATCATGGCCGAAGGGATCGAAAAACAGCGTCACTTCGCCGGCCGCACCATGCTCATGGCCCTGGATGGAACTGACCGCACCAAAGCGAAGTTCGTCGAAAAGGTGCTCGTCGGCAAGGGCTGCCTGGGCGGTGAAAACAGAGGCCAAAAGCCCGGCCATAATAGATGTCTTCACAGCAGACAGCGCAATCATTTGCATAAAAAATCCTCATCCGAATCACTATGATTCGTCCGGGATCAATCTGCCAATTTTCGCTGGAAAACACAGTGACGAAATGGTCACTAACACCGTTAATCGCTAGGGGTCAAACCGCAGAGGGTCTCAATGGCAGGCGGAGGAGCCGTTGGCCCAACGTTTGACGTCGGCGGAGACCCGGCCCGCAAGCGGCTCGTCCATCATAGGACCAAAGGCCTGCAGCTTTGCCGGAGAGCCCTGTGCCATGACGACCAGATGCGGTCGGATATCGCCCGTGCCCTTACGCACAAGCAGGATGCGCGGCTGGCCGGAATAGGATGTCAGCTCTGCATCCATCCGGTAGGCCTTAAACGCAGGATCGCCCGAGCGGAACCAGCAGGACGAGGCATTGACCATCACCCGTTCCATGACGTCAAGAGCGGATTGCGGCCTGACGGAGGCGGGCGGAGTTGGCTTGCACGCGCCAAGCGCGGCGAGGCCGGCAAGGGCAATCAGCATCAGAGGTTTGCGCATCAAAAGGACCGGATCTGCTTGGGGGCGAAGTATCAACAGCCGGATCTCAGGCCGCGGCGATAACGTCGAGGGCGGATGCGAACAGGCCGCGTCCATCATTGCCGCCATGCGCGGCCTCGATCAGGTTTTCTGGATGCGGCATCATGCCAAGTACATTGCCCTTGGTATTGATGACGCCGGCAATATCGTTGAGCGAGCCGTTCGGATTGGTGCCCTCGGCATAGCGGAACACCACCTGTCCATTGCCTTCGATGGCAGCCAGTGTCTCGGCGTCGGCAAAATAATTGCCGTCGTGATGAGCGACCGGGCAGCGAATAATCTGGCCCTTGGCATAGGCGCGGGTGAAGTCCGTCTCGTCATTGGCGACTTCGAGCTTGATCTCGCGGCAAACGAATTTCAGCGACGCGTTGCGCATCAGCGCGCCCGGCAGCATGCCGGCTTCGAGCAGGATCTGGAAGCCGTTGCAGACGCCGAGAACCTTTACGCCCTGTTCGGCCTTGGCCTTGATCGCCTGCATGACGGGCATGCGTGCAGCAATGGCGCCGCAACGCAGGTAATCGCCGTAGGAGAAGCCGCCGGGAATGACGATAAGGTCGACATCCGGGATCTCGGTTTCCGTCTGCCAGACGGTAATCGGAGCCGTGCCTGAAATCTTGGTCAGCGCCGCGATCATGTCGCGGTCGCGGTTCAGGCCAGGCAGTTGGACGACGGCGGATTTCATGGCGGCGGCTCCCAGGTCTCTTTGGTTCAGGCGATCGAGATCGCGTAGTTTTCGATCACCGTATTGGCCAGCAGCTTCTCGCACATGGCCTTCAGGGACTCTTCTGCGGCAGCCTTGTCAGTGCCGTCGAGCGTCAGGTCGAAGACCTTGCCCTGGCGGATCTGGTTGACGCCGTCGAAGCCGAGTGCGCCAAGCGCACCTTCGATGGCCTTGCCTTGCGGGTCCAGAACGCCATTTTTCAACGTAACGGTGACGCGAGCCTTAATCACGATATGTCTCCAGAACTACTTGACCAGAACCGGCCCGGTGCCGCGAACGGGTTCGTTTTCATTGATGATGCCGAGGCGGCGCGCCACTTCCTGATAGGCTTCCAGCAAGCCGCCCATATCGTGGCGGAAGCGGTCCTTGTCCAGTTTCTCGTGGGTTTCGACGTCCCAAAGGCGGCAGCTGTCGGGCGAAATTTCATCGGCCAGCACGATGCGCATCATGTCGCCTTCATAGAGACGACCGCACTCGATCTTGAAGTCGACGAGCTGGATGCCGATACCAAGGAACAGGCCCGACAGGAAGTCGTTCACGCGGATGGCGAGCGCCATGATGTCGTCAAGCTCGGCGGGATTTGCCCAGCCAAAGGCTGTGATATGCTCTTCCGAGACGATCGGGTCTTCCAGCGCATCCGACTTGTAGTAGAATTCGATGATCGAGCGCGGCAGGACCACGCCTTCTTCGATCCCAAGACGCTTTGACAGCGATCCAGCGGCGACATTGCGCACGACGATCTCAAGCGGAATGATTTCCACTTCCTTGATCAACTGCTCGCGCATGTTGAGGCGGCGGATGAAGTGGGTGGGAATGCCGATCTTGTTCAGGTGCGTGAAGACATATTCGCAAATGCGATTATTCAGCACGCCTTTGCCGTCGATGACGTCATGCTTCTTCTTATTGAAAGCGGTCGCATCGTCCTTGAAAAACTGGATCAGCGTGCCCGGCTCAGGACCCTCATACAGGATCTTGGCCTTGCCTTCGTAAATACGGCGGCGACGGTTCATGACGGTTTGTCTCTATTCTTGGCGTCGCACATAAGACGCTCGGTCTATTGGGGACGCTCTGTCTACTGGTTGAGGCGGTCCATAAAGGAAAACGCGGCTTTTCACAATCCGGCTCTTGCCCCTTCCTTGTTTTTCTAGCCGCACCCGTTTCCGGCTTATGGCGCTGCTGTAGCGGCCGACCTGTTCCCGATCCCATGGTTGGCAAGAATCGCAGGCTTCACGGCACGCCGCTTATTCCTTCTAGCACGCCAGCGCCGTTGCGCGAAATGCGTGGCCTCAGAAAGCCATGGATAAGTCGTGATGGCGCTCAGGGCTGCGGCGACTGGCTTTCGGAGCCGTCGGCTAGTTTGGCAAGAAACTGAGCAAACACCATGGTGCCCTCCGGCCAGGGACCATGGCCGGACTCGGCATTGATATGCCCTGCTTCACCGGCATCGACCAGGAGCGCGCCCCAGTCCCTGGCGATATCGTCGGCGTGTTCATAGGTGCCGAAAGGGTCGTTGCGGCTGGCGACCATCAAGGTCGGAAAGGGCAGGCGCAGACGAGGATAGGGGCCGAAAGTCATCAGGTGTTTCGGCCTGATCTCAGGGTTGGCCACGTCAGGCGGTGCGACCAGGAAGGCACCGGCCACGGGACGACGAAAATGCGGAACGGCGTGGATGACCGTGGGCACGCCAAGCGAATGGGCGACGAGCACGACCGGCTTTTCTGCCCGGTTGACCTCTTCCACCAGCCGGTCGACCCAATCCTCGCGAACGGGTTTGGTCCATTCGGCCTGCTCCACCCGCCGTGCGGTCGACAATTTGCTCTGCCAGCGGCTCTGCCAATGGTCCGGACCGGAATTGGTATAGCCGGGAACGATCAATATTTCTGCTTGAGATGCCTTCATGGCGCCTTATCTGCGATCAGTCGCGCTTGTCGTCAAGAGGCGGCGTCCTGCCTGCAATAACAAAATGGCCTCCAACAACAAAATGGTTTGTGGTGCGTACCAATTGACGAGATTTGCCGACCGGAGTAGCCTGACGGACTATTCTGGGAGGAATGCATGACTATGATATTTTTGAGAGGCGCCGCCTTTGCTGCGCTGTTTTTTCCGTCTTTTGCCTTTGCTGCCGGCACCTGCGCCGATCTCACAAAACCGGAAGCGCATCCGCCGCAATTAACGATCACCGAAGCCAAGCCCGTAGCGGCTGGCCCGGACGCGCCGGTGAGTTACTGCCTGGTCCACGGTGAATTAGGTGACCATAAGGGCGTCGATGGAAAGGCTTATGCGATTCAGTTCGAGATGCGGTTGCCCGACGATTGGAACGGCCGTTTCGTGCATCAATTCAATGGCGGCAATGACGGCAAGGTTATTCCAGCGACAGGCCCGCTTCTTGGTGGCGACAAGACGCAAACTGCCCTTGGCCGCGGCTATGCCGTCGTCTCCAGCGATGCCGGCCATGAGGAGGGTGCGGCTGCCGACAAGGGGCTAGCCGGGCCGGCGGCCTTCGGGTTGGACCCGGTCGCCCGCGAAGATTATGGCTACGGCGCGGTTGCCAAGCTCAATCCGCCGGCAATGGCGCTGGTCGAACAGTATTACGATAAGAAAATTGCCTTCCGCTACGGGATCGGTGGATCGAATGGCGGCCGCCATGGCCTTATGGCCGCGACAAGACTGCCGGAGCAGTTCGACGGCATTCTCGCCGGCTATCCCGGCTTCAACCTGCCGAAGGCCGCCATTCAGCACGCCTGGGACGTTCAGGCCTGGACCAAGGTAGATCCGGATATTGCCAAAGCCTTCTCTCAAGCTGATATGGCGGTGCTGGCCAAGGGCATTCTCTCTGCCTGCGACGTGCTGGATGGCAGGGTGGACGGCCTTGTCGGCGATCCGCAGGCCTGCGAGACGCATTTCAACATTGCCAGCCTCGCCTGTAAGGGTGACAAGCAGCCTGATTGCTTGAGCCAGGCACAGATCACCGCTCTTAAAACCAGCCATGCGGGCCCGAAGAACAGTAAGGGCAAGGCTCTCTACAGCAATTGGGATTGGGATCCCGGCATGGCGTCGGCCAACTGGCGGACCTGGAAACTCCAAAGCCCGATCCCGGCCTGGGGTGGCAAGCCCATCATCGCGGTCATGGGCGCGGGATCGCTGGCGCAGATCTTCACGACACCGCCCACTGCCATCGGCGGTACGCCCGACGATCTTCAAAAGTACCTGCTCGATTTCGATTTCGATCGCGATGCACCGAAAATCTTTGCCAAGTCGGGGCCTTTCACCCAATCGGCGGCCGAATTCATGATACCGCCGGGCTCCGACAACCCGCGTCTCAAAGCCTTTCGCGATGCCGGGCATAAGATGATTGTCTTTCATGGCAATGCCGATCCGGTGTTTTCGGTGCTCGACACGGTGAAGTGGTATCGCAAGCTTGACAGCAACAACGGTGGCAAGGCCGGTAATTTCGTCAAGTTTTATCGTATTCCCGGCATGCCGCACGGCGCCGGCGGCCCATCCTATGACGATTTCGACTTCTTCACGCCCTTGGTTGCCTGGGTGGAGAAGGGGGAGGTGCCCGGCCCGGTTTCTGCCGGCATTTCCAACGGCAATAAGGAAGCCGCAGGGCTTGCACCGGGTCGCACGCTCTATTGCCCGTTTCCACAGATTGCGCGCTATGATGCCAAGATCTCGGCGGCAAGCCCGGACAAGGCGCCGTTCAGGTGTGAATAGGCATCTTCAGGAAAAATGTGCAGCGGTTTGGTAACCCCAACGCGGCCACAAAAAGTTGCACCATCTGCCGGCGCTAGCGTGCGCCGGTATTTTCTTTTGCGGAGGTGATGAGAGCGCGCTTCTGTAAGGCGTTCACAAACAGAAAATACAACTTCAGCGTAATTTTCTTGAATGTACCAAGAAGTCTGCTGCAAATGGAATTCGACCGCCTTTTTACTCTGCCTTTACTGAGCGATGATAATTTCAAGCCATTGAGCTTCCCGATGGCTTTTTCAGTTGAGAGATCGGCTGAACAATCGAAGCTGTAGACCTCTCTCTTGATGCGAGGCGCTGACGACAGTCGAGCGATATTCGTTCAAAGGCGGTCGTTGAGCTGGTCCCTGAGGCTGGCGCGACCGTGCGAGAGAGGCTTATGACCCGGTCTTGTCGGTAGAGCGGGGTTAGCGCAACCATTTTCGGAATATTGTCGATTGTTAGAGCTATTTAATATTCAAACTCTCATGTTGTGCCAGTTGGTCGGCTGGACCCTGGGTGCTGTCCTGATGGCCGTCAGTTGGCTCTCCGATCGCAAATCCACCGAACTTGCCGTCTGGAGCGTCGGCTTTTGCATCGTATCGTTTGGCATCGTGCTGCAGGCGATACGTGGGCAGATTCCTGAGAATTTGGGCATCGGTATCGGCGGTGCACTGGTGCTATTCGGCTCTGGTCTGGTTTGGATCGGTTTTCGGATTTTTGATGGATTTTCGAGGCCTTACTGGTCCGCTTTGGCCATCCCGGCGCTATGGCTTGTCTGTTATCTCGGCATGGATTTTTTCTCTGCCCATCCCAATCACCGCATCATCCTTTATACAACGCTGACGACCATTCAGGTCTATGTCTCGATTGAATCCCTCTGGCGCGGATGGTTGCGTGACCGTCTGCCTGCCCGCATCGTGCTGCTGGTGATGTTGATCTCCTATGGGGCAGTGATGGTTTTCCGGGTGCCGCTGGTCGTCTTCTGGCCGGTCACCGAGATCAACGGCGTGTCGCAGACCGCCTGGTTCGGCCTTGTCACCTTCATTCTCTATGTCAACAGCCTGGGGATCGGGATTGGCATCTTCGCGCTGAACAGCAATCGCAGCCTGATGCAGTATAAACATGCATCGGAAGTCGACATGCTGACCGGCGTGCTCAACCGCCGTGCCTTCTACGAGCGCACTCAGGCATTGATGAGCCAGAAAAGCGGCGTGCTTGCACTAATGGACATCGACTATTTCAAGCGGATCAACGACTTCCATGGCCATGCCGGCGGCGATCTGGCGCTGACAACCTTTGCCGAAACAGTTTCACGACAGCTTGAGCCCGACATGATCTTTGGGCGGCTTGGCGGGGAGGAGTTCGCCCTGTTCATTCCAGGCAGCCAGGGTAGCGATGCGCTTGCCTTTTGCGAGGTGTTGCGCCAGTCAATCGCTACGGAATTGATCCGTTGGAATGACGACTATATTTCCATGACCATCAGCATCGGTCTCTGCGACGTCGCCAAACCTGGCGCCGATCTCGACGCCGTTTTGGCGCGGGCTGACGCTGCTCTCTATCTCGCCAAGGACCAAGGCCGTGACCGCTGCGTGCTGTCTTCCATGGTCGACGCGCTGTTGCAGCGGGTGCCAGGCCAAAGCGGAGCGACAGGCCTGGCAATGCTGAACGCCATGGCCACGGCCATGCCGGAACCCTCTAGATAATAGATCTTTCGCCTGTCGAGCGGATTGCCCGTCCGGGAATGCGTAAAGTCTAGGTCTGGCAAAGCCCGGTTGACCTTAGCCCTTGGAAGCCTGGGCGGCCCTTGCTTCATCGTCGATCGCGCTGGCGCGACGGAAGGCATCGCGATCCGTCATTCGGGCGATGTAATCCGCAAACACCGGTCGTGACCCGACGGAACCGACCCGTGTCGAGAACGACAGGTGCGAGGCGATATAGATGTCGGCAGCGCTGAACGCATCGCCAGCAACGTATGGATTGGCGGTGATGGCCGAGGCGATGATATCCATCATTCTCTGCATATCGACAAAGCCAACCATTGGGCGGCGGTCGTCTGGGACGGTGAAGCCGCAGGCCTGGCTGATGACCGCCGACTCGACCGGGCCAGACGTAAAGAACAGCCAGCGATAATAGTTGCCGCGATCCGCCGGTGCCGGGGCGAGCCCCGCTTGTGGAAAGGCATCGGCGAGATAGGCCAGAATTGCCGGCGTTTCCGTTACGACAGTTGCGCCGTGGCGAATGGCCGGCACTTTGCCGAGCGGATTGATGGCAGTGAAATCGGCCGATTTCATCTGCGGGCCGTAGGCCAGCCACTCCGTCTTGTAAGGCTGGCCGATTTCCTCCAGCATCCAGCGCACGATCCGGCCTCGGGACATGGGATTGGTATAAAGTGTGACTTGTTCAGCCATGGTTGTCTCCTCCAGTCATTCAGAACTTGAAACAGAAGATTGAGTTTTGCTATCGGCGCAATTTCATCTCGCTGCCGTTATGGCGCGCAGGTTCTTCTCTTCATCTTGTCGATGATTGTCGTTGTGTGGGCTCAATAGCGGGATCACCACTCAGCTTCGACCTTTGAAATCAGCATCGGCCTGCAAGAGATAGGCAACACACATGTCGCCCAGGAAATCGCAAAATGCGGTCCAGTCGGCGGTTGTCACATCAAAGGCGATGGGGGCGCCGACGATCCTGACCCAAGTGCACGAAAACATCATCCGGAAACACCTGTCGTAGGCATCTTGCCGCGTGTCGCCAAGCGCGGTTTGGAGATAGGTTTCGAATGCCTTGCCCATCTTCATGCAGGATTGTGCGCCGCGCTCGACTGCACGCGGATTGCCTCCATCCAGGCGCGCCAGTGCCACGATTGTTTTTTCATGGTCCGACACGTGCTTGCAAAAACGCATCACAGCGTCTCGGATAACGGCGGCATCGTCCATATTATCAAGACGATGCGTCGGGAACAGCCGCATTGCCTGCGCATCCATGGCCTCAAGAACCCGAGCCTGGAGCGCCAGGTAGATCATCTCTTTCGAGCCAAAACGCTGGTAGATGGAGCCGATCGACACACCAGATTTCACGGATAGCCTGGCGACGGAAAACTCGCTTTCCTCGCCCTGCATCAGCAATTCGACGCCAGCGTTCATCAACTGTTCGAGCGTGTCGCGACTGCGCTTTTGGCGTGGTCTCTTGACGATGTCATCCATGTTGTCCGGGTTATCGCAAACCGCCGTCTTGTTCAAATGCTTCTTGAACTAGAATGTAGATTCTAGTATCTAAAAATTGATAACAGGAGGAGTGCGAAATGAAGCTTTCGTGGAGAGTGGGAAGACGTGTGGCTGTGGTGGGGGCCGGGCCGGGCGGGTTATCGGCAGCGCTGGCTCTGACAGCGAAGGGATACGATGTCAGGATCTTTGAGCGGCATCAGGCGCCTCGCCCCCTGGGAGGTGCAGTTCTACTCAGCGTGCCGGTGTTAGCGATGCTGCGGCAATATGGTGTGGATCTCAGTAATTTCGGCTCCTATACAAGCACCCATTTCCGCAACCAGAAAGGCAAGCTTAGGGCCGCGCTACCCTTCAATGCCAAGGTGGAGGAGCAATTCGGCATCAAGGGCTGGCATTACGGCGTTCTCAGATCCTCGGCATTTTCCGACATGCTGAAGCTGGTCCCTGAGGGAATGATCGTCGGAGGCTATTCGCTGAAATCTTACGATGACAGCGGTAAGGTCATCCGACTGCATTTCGAGGACCAGGAGACCGTCGATGCTGACATGCTTATCGGCGCCGACGGTGTGAATTCTGTTGTATCGAAACAGGCGTTTGGCGATCCTGGCCTTTTTCACGTCGGCATCCGCGTCTGGCTCGCCTGGTGCAATCACTTCGAAGGTGTGCCGGCCAACACCGGATGGATCTCCCATTCACGCCAGCACCAGGCAAGCTTCTTTCCGATGCTGCATGATGGGAAGCCGGGTTTTGAATGGTGGGTGGTGGAGCCGTCGTCACCGACGGCACCCGTGCCCTCTGACCCGAAGGCCCACGTCACCAATATCGTTAGCCAATTTGCCAACCCCATGCCGCGTTTTCCGGCACATACCGATTTCTCGTCTCAGATGTTTCGCTGGGAGGTCTACAATCGCCCGTCTTTGAAGGCGTGGAGCAAAGGCAGGGTCGTTTGTCTAGGCGACGCAGTGCATCCCGTCTCGCCCTATGCGGCCTATGGGATGGGAATGGCGATTGAGGACGGATATTTCATAGCCAAATATCTGGACGGACGGGATCTGTCCGATCTGTCGCAGCTCAAGGGCGCGTTTGCCGAATATGAGGCTCAGCGTGTTGCTTATTGCAACCACCATGTCGAGCTTGCACGGCGTCTCGGGAAGCTGTTCCACCGCCTTCCGGCCCCGCTCGCGGTTCTCCGAGATCTCGTTTATGATAACACGAAACTGCTCGAACGAACGCTCAGCAAGGATTACCTGAAGACTGCGGAAGACTTTTCCATCGCACTCACCGAACTGCATGTGAAGAACGTTCGCGACCAGGCCGCTTAAAATTATCGTCGAAAAAAAAGCCCCGCGTTTTCGCGGGGCCTTCTACTTTTACACGCCGTTACACCTTGAATGATCAGGCGGTCATTGCAGCGCGAAGGTTTTCATCCACCTTGTCGAGGAAAGCGGTGGTCGACAGCCATGGCTGATCGGGGCCAATCAGCAGAGCCAGGTCCTTGGTCATAAAGCCGGCTTCGACGGTGTCGACGCAAACCTTTTCCAGGGTGGATGCGAACTTGGCCAGATCGGCATTGTCGTCCAGCTTGGCGCGGTGGGCAAGGCCACGGGTCCATGCGAAGATCGAGGCGATCGAGTTGGTCGAGGTTTCCTGACCCTTCTGATGCTGGCGGTAGTGGCGCGTCACGGTGCCGTGCGCAGCTTCCGCTTCTACCGTGCGGCCATCGGGCGACAACAGGACCGAGGTCATCAGGCCGAGCGAGCCGAAGCCCTGGGCAACAGTGTCGGACTGAACGTCGCCGTCATAGTTCTTGCACGCCCAGATATAGCCGCCGGACCACTTCAGAGCGGAAGCGACCATGTCGTCGATCAGGCGATGTTCGTAGGTGATGCCGGCAGCGTCGAACTTGGCCTTGAATTCGGCCTGGTAGACTTCTTCAAAGATATCCTTGAAGCGGCCGTCATAGGCCTTCAGGATGGTGTTCTTTGTCGACAGGTAGACCGGCCATTTGCGCATCAGGCCGTAGTTCATCGAAGCGCGGGCAAAGTCGCGAATCGAATCGTCCAAGTTGTACATGGCCATGGCAACGCCAGCAGACGGAGCATCGAACACGTCCTTCTCGATCACCTGGCCGTCTTCGCCGACGAACTTGATGGTCAGCTTGCCCTTGCCGGGGAACTTGAAATCGGTTGCCTTGTACTGGTCGCCGAACGCGTGACGGCCGACGACGATCGGCTGGGTCCAGCCGGGGACGAGACGGGGAACGTTCTTGCAGATGATCGGCTCGCGGAAGATCACGCCGCCGAGGATGTTGCGGATCGTGCCGTTCGGGCTCTTCCACATTTCCTTCAGGTTGAATTCCTTCACGCGGGCTTCGTCCGGCGTGATGGTCGCGCACTTGATACCGACGCCGTGCTTCTTGATGGCATGGGCGGAATCGATCGTGACCTGGTCATTGGTCGCGTCGCGGTTTTCAACCGAGAGGTCGTAGTATTCGATCTCGAGATCGAGGTAGGGCAGGATCAGTTTTTCCTTGATGAACTGCCAGATGATACGGGTCATCTCATCGCCGTCGAGATCGACGACCGGGTTGGCAACCTTGATCTTTTGCATAAATCTTCCTCATCGATAGGGCGGCGTCGAAAGGGCCGCGTCTCTGTCCATAGACCGGTTTTGCCTATAGCATTCTCGACAGCCAAGGCAAACAGGAAGGCGCGGCCTCCGTTCATTTTAGCTTGAGACGACATTGCCGCTGCCTCTTGCCTTTTTACCAATTTTTCCCCAATGCAGACCTGAATTTTGCAGGAAAGGCGCCATGGCAGGCACGAACAGCGAACGCGAACTTATCGCCGAGGGACCGGCAATCATTCTGGTTGAGCCGCAATTGGGCGAGAATATCGGCATGGTAGCACGTGCAATGGCCAATTTCGGCCTGGCAGAACTGCGGCTGGTCAATCCCCGCGACGGTTGGCCCTCGGAAAAAGCCCGGTCTGCCGCCGCCAAGGCCGATCACGTCATCGACGGCGCCAAGCTCTTCGACACACTGGAAGAGGCACTCGCCGATCTCAACTTCGTCTATGCGACGACAGCCCGCCAGCGCGATAATTTCAAGCCGGTCGCGTCGCCGGTGACTGCTGCTGCCAATCTGCGCAGCCGGTTCGTGGCCGGGCAGAAGACCGGAATACTGTTCGGCCGGGAAAAATCCGGGCTTAAAAACGAGGATGTCGCGCTGGCCGACGAGATCGTCACCTTTCCGGTCAATCCGGCCTTCGCCTCGCTCAACATTGCCCAGGCCGTGCTGCTCATGTCCTATGAGTGGATGAAGTCCACGATGGAGGATGTGACGCAGACGCCGTTCCAGGGCGTGGATGAGACGCCGGCCAGCAAGGACGAGGTGATCGGCCTGTTCGATCATATCGAGGAGGCGCTGGATGCTCGCGGCTATTTCCGCCCGGCCCATAAGAAAGAGCGAATGATCGACAATCTACGGGCGGTCCTGACGAGGCGCGCCTTCACCTCGCCGGAAATCCATGTCATGCGCGGCGTTGTGTCTTCGCTCGACCGGTTCTCGCGCCGCAATCCACGCGGGGCTGGTTCTCCGGACGAAGACGTGGTCCGCGACGATGGAGTGGAAGAGGGCGGAGCCGGGCATGACGGACAGGACAACTAACGCAAGACCGGTTCTGGTCTTCGATTCCGGGATCGGCGGTCTGACCGTGCTGCGCGAGGCGAGGGTGCTGATGCCCGAGCGCGGTTTCATCTATATAGCCGATGATGCGGCCTTCCCTTACGGCAACTGGGAGGAAGAGCCGCTGAAACAGCGAATTCTGACGCTGTTTGCCCGGCTGCTGGAAGAATACGATCCCGAGGCGGTGATCGTTGCCTGCAGCACGGCCTTTACTCTGGCGGGTGCGGCGCTACGCCAAGCCTTTCCTGATCGTCGGTTCATCGGCACGGTGCCGGCCATCAAGCCCGCGGCCGAGCGCACCCGTTCCGGATTGATTTCGGTCTTGGCGACACCCGGCACCGTCAAGCGTGCCTATACGCAGGAGCTCATCCAGTCCTTCGCCAGCCAGTGTCAGGTCAATCTGGTCGGCTCGCCCAATCTGGCGCGGCTCGCCGAGGCCTATATTCGCGGTGAGGTCATCGATGACGCCGATGTGCTCGCAGAAATTACCCCTTGTTTCATCGAGAAGGATGGCGCCAGGACAGATATCGCCGTTCTTGCCTGCACCCATTATCCGTTTCTTGCCAACATATTCCGCAAACTTGCTCCCTGGCCCGTCGACTGGCTCGATCCTGCGGAAGCCATTGCCCGCCAGGCACGGCGGCTCGTGCCTCACCTTGCGGAAGGTGAGCTGTGCGAGGAATATGATTTTGCGGTATTCACGTCGGGCCAGCCCGTCTTTTCCACCCATCGGCTCATGCAGGGCTTCGGCCTTCGGATCGAAGCGGGGCTTCACGCCTTCTCGGAATGAGCCGTCATCGCCTGCAATGTCAGATCGACTGTGTCTGCAGGCTGCCGACCATCTGCTCGGTGAGCGCGGCAAGCCTGTCCAGACATTCCTGCCAGGCAAGAGTGATTGCATGCGGGGAAACCGTGGCCGGCAGGTTCGACTGCGTCACGGTAAGTGCGGTGCCTCGTGAGGCTGGGGCGAAATCAATCACTGTCTCTACTCGGGACGTCCAGCCCGGGCTGTCCAGTCGCTCGCAATAGCGGATGCGCTGGTTGACGCTCAGTTCTTCGAACTCTCCGATGATGACATAGGTGAGGTTAACGGATGCGTTGCTGAACTCCAGCCGGAAGATGCCGCCTACTTCAGGGTCAAAAGACAGAGGCTTGCAGGTGTAGTCCTTCCGTTCCATCCAGCGCGAAATGGATTTCCCATCGAGAAATGCGCCGTAGACGCGGCTGACCGGAGCCTGGATGGTTCGATCGATGCGAATGGAATTTGCCATTGCGATACTTTTCCGCTCAAAGGGTCGTAGTTATCCCTGAAAATCAGTAGTTAATTAAAATCGTTTTTTTGATTTTCAGCTGAAATTGACGGTGAATTTGATGAATGATGTGTGTTTATAGTAAGTTTTTCTTCGGTCAACTGACGTAAAATTGCAATCTGTTTCTTTTGTTGTCCTTTAGGTGTGGGACACGCGCTGCTCACTGAGCGTCATGACTAGATGTCGCAGTTGCGAAAGCATGCGACGATACTGTCCCCAATCAGCGCAGGGTGGCAATGCTTCAACCTGAAGCTCAAGATGCCGAGAGATATGAATTAATGTCCACCAACTCAGTGCACCACGATTTCAGCCCACCAGCCATTGTCTTTATTGGGTTTAAATGTGGGACAGAGGAATGCTCCGATTTGCGACATTGATAGCCGTAAGATCGTGGCTTATTTTTTTGGTGAAAACCGAGGGACGGGGGCGAAAATAGGGAGTTAGCCTCATTGCCAGCTGAAAACGCGCTGACCCATTTGGAATGCGGCAAGGACCTGTGCTAGAGAATTGCTTCCGCCGCCCGTGATGCGGTTCCTATGAGATTTGAAACAGCTTGTTAGCCGAAATTGTCACTGTTGTCCTGCTCACCATCTTGAACGGCGTATTGGCAATGTCCGAACTGGCGGTCGTCTCCGCCCGGCCGGCCCGATTGAAGGTCCTGGCTGAAGCCGGGCATCGTGGCGCTGCCGTTGCCATCAGACTGGCGGAAAATCCGGGCCGCTTCCTGTCGACCGTGCAGATCGGTATTACCCTTGTCGGCGTTCTCTCTGGTGCTTTTTCCGGCGCTACTCTCGGCGCTCGTCTTACTCAATGGCTTCTGACCCAGGGCATGAGCGAGGCGCTGTCCAGTACGCTTGGCGTTGGTATCGTCGTTGTCGGCATTACCTACTTGTCGCTGATTGTCGGCGAACTCGTGCCCAAGCAGATCGCGCTGCGCAATCCCGAATTGATCGCATCGCGGATGGCCGGCGCCATGTTGGTGCTTTCCAAGATTTCGCTTCCTTTGGTTTGGTTGCTGGATGGCTCCGGTCGGGCGGTCCTTTCGCTGCTCGGTCAGAAGGGTGCCTCATCGGGCACCGTCACGGACGAGGAAATCAAGACGGTGCTGGCCGAAGCCCAAAGCGCCGGCGTGATCGAATCGGAAGAATCGCAAATGATTTCCGGCGTCATGCGGCTTGCCGACCGCACGGCCCGTGGCCTGATGACCCCGCGCCGTGATGTCGAGGCGATCAGTGTCGACGACACGATCGAGGAAATCCGCGAGACACTGCGCGAGAGCCAGCATTCTCGCCTGCCTGTCAGAAACGGTAATTCCGACGAAATTATCGGCGTGATGCTGGTCAAGAATTTCTACGACGCCCTTGCCAATGGCGGCACGATCGACATCCGCTCCATAACCAGCGAAGTGCCTATTGTCTCCGATCTCGCCGGTGCAATCGACATCATCCAGTCGATCCGCAAGACCGTGCTGCATATGGTTCTGGTCTATGATGAATACGGCCACTTCGAAGGCATCATCACATCCGGCGATATTCTCGAGGCCATTACCGGCGCGTTTCAGGAGGATGGTGAGGAAGAGCCCGCGCTGGTCATGCGCGAAGACGGCTCCTATCTTGTGGCCGGCTGGACTCCCATCGATGAATTCATCGAGCATATCCGCGTGCCTGTTGATGAAGACCCTGACTTTACCACCGTTGCCGGCTTCGTGCTGGACGAGTTGAAGCGTATTCCAGCCTTGGGCGAGAGCTTCATCAAGAATGGCTGGAAATTCGAGGTCGTCGACCTTGATGGCCGGCGCATCGACAAGCTGCTCGTTTCGCCGGTGCCGGCTGACGATCCTGATTGATCGGTGCTGAGTGGATGAGATTGGCTTGGCGAAGGCGTGAAGCATGACGGTTGTTCATAACGAGCGCACCAAGTTTGTTGCCAACGCCTTCGATCGTGCCTCGACATCCTGTCTGACGGTCGGCGTCTTCGCGCCGATCGCCGCCGCACTCTATACGCCCGCGACGGCGGTTGCTCACGTGCTTCCCTTTATTTTATCGGCCATCTGTTGGCTTTTCGCCGCTGCCGTATTACATTTGTCTGGAAGACGTATCCTGCGGAGACTCCAATGAACGAATTGCAGATATTCGCATTCGTGGTTCTGCCGCTCTCGATTGCGGCCGGCGGATGGGCCTATGCCTGGTTCTGGGAGCGGCGTGACCGCAACCGGCATCGCCTGCATCCGGGCGAATAACGGGTTCCAAGCCTTCCATTTATCTCCAGAATTCCATCATCCACAATCGTCTATCCACAGGCGTCTCTATTGCCTGTGGGTTTCGGTAAGAACCTCGCTTCGTCATGATGAATATATGCTAAACACCTTGTCTCTGTCAGGCTGGTAACGGTCTTTTGCTGGAAAGGGTGGTTTGGGTGCAGGTCGGGATCGATATGGGAACCGTGGCGGGCGGGCAGCCTGCCAAGCTCGATATAGAAGAGCTGCTGGCGACCCGGCTTCTGGTCCAGGGCAATTCAGGCTCCGGCAAGTCGCATCTGCTGCGGCGTCTGCTGGAGCAGTCTGCTCCATGGGTGCAGCAGGTCATCATTGATCCCGAAGGCGATTTTGTTACGCTGTCAGACAAATACGGCCATCTCGTCGTCGATGGTGAACGCAGCGATGCCGAACTGATCGGCATTGCCAACCGCATTCGCCAGCACCGGGTGTCCTGTGTGCTGACGCTCGAAGGCCTCGATATCGAGCAGCAGATGCGCGCCGCCGGTGTCTTCCTGAACGGCTTGTTCGATGCCGAACGGGATTTCTGGTATCCGGTTCTGGTCGTGGTCGACGAAGCTCAGATGTTTGCGCCCTCGGTCGGCGGCGATGTCTCGGAAGATGCCCGCAAACTGTCGCTTGGCGCCATGACCAATCTGATGTGCCGTGGCCGTAAGCGTGGTCTTGCCGGTGTCATCGCCACCCAGCGTCTGGCCAAGCTCGCCAAGAACGTCGCCGCCGAAGCCTCCAACTTCCTGATGGGCCGCACCTTCCTCGATATCGACATGGCCCGCGCCGCCGATCTGCTCGGCATGGACCGCCGCCAGGCGGAAATGTTCCGCGACCTGAAGCGCGGCAATTTCGTAGCACTCGGTCCGGCCCTGTCGCGTCGGCCGCTGCCGATCGTGATTGGCGAGGTCGAGACTTCGGCGCGTTCGTCCAGCCCGAAGCTGATGCCGCTTCCCAACGCGCCGCAGGATGTCGAAGACCTGATCTTCACGCCAGATCCGGAAGAGTTCAACCGGCCGCTGGTGCGCCGCGCCCCGCCGGCACCGCGCCCGACCACCGATATCCTGGCCGAACTCGCCCGGGCGACGCCTGTGGCAAACGACGATCCGGCGCAGTCGCCGCGTCCTTCCCAGGCGGAGATTTCGCCGGAAGAGCGCGAGGAGCGGATGGCGGCGGTTCTCAACGAAATCCTCGACGATCCCCAGGCCGCCTATCGCACCGATGCCGTCCTCTATCAGGAATTCCTGGTGCGCGCCCGTATGCGCAGGGTCGGCGGCCCGCCAATGGCAATGGGCGAATTTCGTCGCCGTGTCGCGGTGGCGAGAGCCGATATTGATGAGGAAACTGCGGCCTCCGACTCCTGGCAATCAGCGCTGTCTTTGTCGATGCGCGTCTCCGACGATCTTCAGGGCGTGTTCCTGCTGATGGCCAAGGCGGCAATCCGCAACGAGCCTTGCCCCTCGGATCTCCGGATTGCCCGGGCCTATGGCACACACTCTGCCCGCCGCGCCCGCCGGTTGCTCGGCTATTTCGAGGAGCAGGGCATGGTCGTGGTCCACACGGATTTTTCCGGCAAGCGCATCGTCGCTTTTCCCGATCTGGAAGCCGAGACCCAGCCTGGTGATCCCAATGCCGCCGACCTGCCGGAAAGCCGGACGGCTGCGGAGTAACGGGGGTTAACCCTCACCCTCTGGGCTCACCACCCGTCAGCGACGAAGTTGTGCCGCATTGGCTGGCCATGCTGGTGCTATGACCCAAACCGTATCGACCCTCAACCGGAGGCAGATCGTGACCCTTGCCGCGCTGTCGCTGCTAGGCTTTGCAGACAAGAGCAGGGCGACGACCGTCGCTGCCGGGGAGATGCTGCTCTGGCCGGGCCGTGCGCCGGGCGGCGGCGGTCCAAGGCTTGGCCGGCGCATCATTCACAAGGGTGCGCTTTTGAGGATCGCCACGCCGACGCTGCGGATGGTGCGCCCGGACAAGCCCAACGGCACGGTGGTGCTGATTGCTCCAGGCGGCGGCTATCGTTTTGTCGAGGAGCACAAGGAAGGCGAGGCCGCAGCGGTTTGGCTCGCCGCCCGCGGCATTACAGCCTTCATCCTGACCTATCGCCTGCCGGGCGAGGGTTGGTTCCTCGGTCCCTTCGCCCCCTTGCAGGATGCCCAGCGGGCTTTGCGGTTGATTCGTGCGCAAGGCGAGGCCCTCGGGCTCGATCCGGCCAAGATCGGCTGCATGGGCTTTTCCGCCGGCGGTCACCTGATGGGCATGCTTTCGACCCGCTTTGCCGAGCCGGTCTATCAGGCGGTGGACGAGGCAGACACGCACTCCGCCCGACCGGATTTCACCTTGCTGGCCTATCCCGTCATCACCTTGAAGCCGCCATCGGAGCACACCTGGACACGGGTTGAAATGGTCGGAAAACATCCGACTGATGCAGCTCTGGCGGCTTGGTCCGTGGAAACGCATGTTGGTCCGACCTGTCCTCCGGTTTTCATCGCCCATGCTAAGGACGATCCGGTCGCGCCGATCGGCAATGCGCGGATCATGCAGGCGGCTTGCGAAAAGGCAGGCGTGCCCGTCAATCTCGTAGAGCTGGAGACCGGCGGGCACGGCTTTGCTATGGGGGATGCGGCCAACCATAAGGTGGTCTGGACGCCGGCGCTTGAAACCTGGATGCGAGATCGAGGTCTGTTGGCTTGAAGGTCGCGTCCGCCAGTTGGGCGTTCCCCTACTTGCGGGTGACAGTGCCGATCGCGTTTGCATGGGTCGCCAGGGATTGGCAGGCATTGTCCCAGGCGGGGTCGCCATTATAAAGCGCTGAGCGCAGATAGGCCCAGGTCATCCGCCGGGTGACTTCAAGCCGATCCGGATCTTCGTCGTCGGTTTCTTTGGCATCGTAGCCGGCTATGCCGCCCAACCCGTGCTTGGCGCCAAGTAGAGTGAGAATGGCATCCGCGCCGGGGCTCAGATGATAGGCATCGGCATGCCAGTCCGGTCCGCGCACCGTAATATGCGGGCTGTCATCGGCATCGCCGCAGACCACCAAGGTGCGACTGGTCAGCGTAGAGAAGTCAGGATTAAGAGCGGAATAGTGCTGGGCCGCATAAGCGCTGAGATCCGCGCCGCCCTTGCCCGGGGCCGCCAGAAGCACGCCGACTTTGACGCGTGGCTCAATCAGCCTGATGTCACGCGCCGTCTCATCCAACGGATCGTTCAGCCCGGCACCCAGCAACATGCCGACCGTCTGTCCGCCCAGGGAGTGCCCGACCGCAGCAATTTTGTCGCGGTCGAGACGACCCGCGATCCACGGCGCCTGCGCCTCGATTTCGTCCAGTCGGTCGAGGATCATCACCATGTCCTCAACGCGTGAACGCCAGAACAGTGGGCCGCCTGGTGCATCGGCCGCAAGACCGGCGACCTTGGAATTCAAATGCGTCGGCTGGATAACGACGAAGCCTTGTTCCGCATAGAAATTAGCGAGCGGACCATAGCCGTCCTTGGACGGGATATAGAGTGAGGGGCCATGGCCGTGCGACAGGAGAATGATCGGCAGCGAGCCGCCGTGCGTTGGTGCGGTGATCCGCATGTCGAGCGGTCGACCGCGCGCCGGTGCCGGGAGCGTAATGGAGTTGATCGAAAGCGTCGTCTGCGGAGCGCTGACGGGAATAAGGCGCGAGGCGCCAATGAGATTGTTCATTTCTGGAGAATCCTCTTGTCGACAAATTGCTCGATCGTCGAGCTTGTGATAAAACGGAACCGTGTTCCGATTTTTTATATACGGAACATTGTTCCGTTTATCAAGGGGCCTTATTGGCCAATGGTGCCGTTCGATGACCACGCAGAGGGATGAGGATGTGAATGCCGTTCAGGCAGACGATGTAACAGTGGCGTCGGAGGCTCCGACGAAACGTCGTCTTCGCGCTGATGCGGTGCGCAGCGAGGATGCGTTGCTGGAGGCTGCAAAGCTTGCGTTTGTCGAACTTGGTGTCGATGTGCCGGTGCGCGATATCGCGATGCGAGCTGGCGTCGGTGTTGGCACACTCTATCGCCGCTTTCCCACCCGCGCCGATCTGGTGACAGCAGTTTTTCGCCATGAGGTGGATGCTTGCACGGCCGAGGCGGCGGTTTTGGCCAAAACCTGCCCGCCGTTCGAGGCGCTGGCAGCGTGGCTGAAACGTTATACGGTATTTCTTGCCGCCAAGAAGGGGCTTGCCGCAGCACTGCATTCGGGCGATCCGGCCTATCAAGGCCTGCCGGATTATTTCCGGGGAAATTTCGAGCCGGCTTTGACCAGCCTTTTAGCCAGTGCGGCTGATGCTGGCACGGTCCGCAGCGACATCGTGCCTTATGATCTGCTGAAGCTTGTCGGCAGCATGTCGGCCTCTGCCCTTGGAGACGAAGCATTCGTCATGCGCATGCTCGATCTGATCATCGACGGGCTGCGCTTTGGAGCGGACACGAAAGATGGGGCACCCTGAACGTCGGTGGAGCATGTTCAGGTTGCCGCTTTCGCGGGCGGATGTCAGGCCCGCTCTTCCCAGACCTTGACCAGCTCGACGATGGTCTTTGCCGATGTCTCCATGTCCTGGACGCTCACCCATTCGAGAGGTGAGTGATAGGCGTGACCGCCGGTATAGATATTGGGGCAGGGCAGGCCCATGAAGGAGAGGCGTGAGCCGTCGGTACCGCCACGGATGCTGTGCAGCTTCGGCTCCAGTCCGATCCGCCGCACGGCTTCGGCGAGATTGTCCATCACCTCGGGATGCTGGTCGAGCACGATCTTCATGTTGCGATACTGTTCGCGCACGGTGAAGCGGTAGGTCGAGCCGGGATAGTTGGCCATGACCTGTTTGACGACCTTTTCGAGCAGCTGCTCTTTGGCTTTCAGGCCTTCGCCCTCGAAATCGCGGATGATCAGGCTGATTTCGGCCTTTTCCATCGCGCCGCTAATATCGGTTGGATGAATAAAGCCCTGCCGCCCTTCGGTGGTTTCAGGTGCCTGATCCTTCGGCAGCCGGGCAACGATCTCGCTGGCGATGCGGATGGCATTTTCCATCTTACCCTTGGCGGTGCCGGGGTGGATGGCAACACCTGATATTTCAATCTCGACGCCATCGGCGGAAAAGGTCTCGTTTTCAATCTCGCCAACCGTGCTGCCATCCAATGTGTAGCCGAACTTCGCGCCGAGTTTGGCGATATCGACCTTGTCGGCGCCGCGGCCGATTTCCTCGTCGGTGGTGAACAGGATCTTTACGGTGCCGTGCTTGACCTGCGGGTTGTCGATCAGGAACTGCGCGGCCGTCATGATTTCGGCAATCCCGGCCTTGTCGTCGGCGCCGAGCAGCGTCGTGCCGTCTGTCGTGACGATGTCATGGCCGATCTGCTGGGCAAGTTCGGGATTATTAGCCACCCGGATCACCTGGTTCGGGTCACCGGGCAGCGCGATATCGCCGCCCTGGTAATTGCGCAGCACCTGCGGCTTGACGCCGGTGCCGGAGAAGTCAGGAGCGGTGTCCATATGCGAACAGAAGCAGATGACCGGCACCGGCTTGTCGACATTGGCGGGCAGGGTGGCATAGACATTGCCGTGCTCGTCGAGATGCGCGTCCGACAAGCCCATGGCCAGCAATTCGGCGACCAGAATGCGCCCGAGATTCTTCTGCTTTTCCGTCGATGGCTGGCTGTTTGATTCGGGGTCAGATTGGGTATCGATGACGACATAGCGCAGGAAACGGTCGAGAATCGTGTCAGGCATGGGAAAAGTCCATCAGGTTGGGCCGCTCGTGGGGCTTCGATAGAGGCGATACAGGACGCCGGTCGGGGCAAGCTAAGAGGCAAACGCGACAGCGTGAAATCCTGCATAATTTTCATATTCTATTTGCGACTAATGCGTCGCAAATAGAAGTATCAAGGTGCAAGCGTTTCACAAGATGCGTCTTTGCTCAAGCCGCTTTGTAAAAGTCGCCCAGCTTTATCATGATCACGATCAGGCTCAGGTTTGGCTTGCCGCGATATCTCGCAGCAGAAGGCTTCGTCAGGATTTTTTACATACACGAACGGGAATGTCTTCCGCTTTTTTGCATAAAATAAATATGAATTTCACTATTATTTATGCATCCATAGGATGTGTACGGGAGGTGATGAGCATCTCTCAAGAATTCTTCGAAAATTTGCTGATGTCGCATTTCGCATCTCAATCTCTTAAAATGACTTTTATCAAGTTTCAAATTTAAGAGACTGTTTTGTATCCGTAAAACTACATTGTAGCCTTCGTGATAAAGCGGACCTGAAATTTTCAATCACGAAAAAGTGATGAAATCCAATGCTGCATTGCGAGAGGCATCACATTTCAGTCCCTGGGGTGAATTACTTTTGGTTGTGTGATTTTGCGGCAAAACGATGCCGCCGGATCCGATGCGGCGCGGTCGATGTCCGCAGGACAATCTGCGGCCCGCCTGCCGTGCTGCTCCCGCCGCCGTGGACCGGACGGTCTCCATGGCGGCTCTTCAGCCAGGTCGTTTTTCACGGAGGATTTATGCGATGAGTGATTTTTTGAAACGGGTTTCCAATTTTCGGGAAGAGATTTTCCCCAGTCATTCCGGTCTTTATCGAAAGCTTGCCCGCGAAGGGCAGCAGCCGCAGGCGTTGATGATTTCCTGCGCCGATAGCCGGGTCATGCCTGAGGTCATTACTCAATCGGGACCTGGCGAGCTCTTCGTCTGCCGCAATGCCGGCAATATCGTGCCACCGTTTTCGACCATGAACGGCGGCGTTTCCTCTGCCATCGAATACGCCGTCGTGGCGCTGGGTGTGCGTGACATCGTCGTCTGCGGCCATTCCGATTGCGGCGCGATGAAAGGACTTTGCAATCACGAACTGCTCGCGCCTATGCCCAATGTCGCGGCCTGGCTGCGCCATAGCCAAGCGGCCTATTCCATCGTCTGCGAGGCCTATCCAGAGGAACTCTCAAGCCAGGACAAGGTCCGGGCCGTTGCCATGGAAAATGTGGTAATTCAGCTCGATCACTTGCGCACTCATCCTTCCGTGGCGGCCAAGCTCGCCACCAACGATATTAGTTTGCATGGTTGGTTCTTCGATATCGAAACGGGCGAGGTGCAGGTCTATGACGGAGCGGAGAAGCGCTTTTTGGTAATCGAAGGCGAAAAGCCGTTGCCGGTTGCCGTATCCGGCCGGCCGACGCCGCATATCATGGACGATCCGTTCATGGCGCTGGCGGCGGAGTGAGGCGATGGAAAGCACCAATTCCACACTGACCCGTGATGTCGCTTCGTCGATCGTCGTCTTTCTCGTTGCCATTCCACTCTGCCTCGGCATTGCCATCGCCTCCGGCGTGCCTGTGGCCATGGGCCTCGTCTCCGGCATTGTCGGCGGTATCGTCATCGGCTCCATCGCCGGATCGCCGCTGCAGGTCTCGGGGCCGGCTGCGGGCCTTGCCGTCATCGTTTTCGGCTTTGTCGAGGAATACGGTCTTGTTCTCCTCGGCCCTGTCCTGATCGTCGCCGGCGCTTTGCAGATCCTGGCCGGCTATCTCAAGCTCGGCTCCTGGTTTCGCGCCATTTCGCCGGCGGTCGTGCATGGTATGCTGGCCGGGATTGGCATACTGATCGTACTCGGCCAGGTGCATGTACTGATGGATGCCAAGCCAGCCGCCGGCGGCGTCGACAATGTCGCCGCCATGGATGAAACCATCGGCAAAGTGCTCGGCGGCGGCCTCAGCAATCACAGCATGGCGCTAGCCGTCGGCCTGTTTTCGCTGCTTGCCATGGTCGGCTGGGAAAAGCTGCGGCCCGCTCGGTTGCGGTTGGTGCCGGGCGCGTTGATCGGCGTTGCTGGCGGTACGCTTCTGGCCGTGATGCTCGACCTGCCGATTGCCCGCGTCCAGGTGCCAGCCACGCTTCTCGAAGGTATCCGTCTGCCAACTGTCGAGAGTTTTGCCGGACTTGCCCAGCCGGGCGTGATCGCCACCGTGCTGATTATTGCGGTTATCGCCAGCGCAGAGACACTACTGTCGGCCGCCGCCGTCGACCGTATGCATGACGGTGAGCGCACCCGGTTCAACAAGGAACTGGTAGCCCAGGGCGTCGGCAACAGCATATGCGGCTTTCTCGGCGCTTTGCCGGTCACAGGCGTGATCGTCCGCTCTTCGGCCAATATCCAGGCCGGGGCGGCCACGCGGCGCTCCACCATTTTGCATGGTGTGTGGATCCTCGCGCTGGTGGCGCTGCTGCCGCAATTGCTCGGCGTGGTGCCACTGACGGCGCTGGCGGCCGTGCTGCTGGTCACCGGCTGGCGGCTTGTCAGCCTTCAGCATGTCCGTCATCTCTTCGATCATCACGGCTGGGTACCTGTCGCGATCTGGGGCGCAACGGTCAGCCTCGTCGTCGTGCAGGATTTGCTGGTGGGCGTTGCGGTCGGGCTTGCTTTGTCGATCGCCGAGATCATCCCGTTCCTGCGGCGCAAGCTGCATATCGATCATCAGGAAGATGCCCAAGCCATCCGGCTGCAATTGAACGGCGTCGGTACCTGCCGTGACGTTCCGGCGCTGCTCAGCACGCTGGAAGGGTTGCCAGACGGCAAGAAGGTGCTGATTGCGCCGTCGGGTCTGCGCTATGTCGACCACACCTGCGCCGAGACACTGACCGAGTGGGTGACGCGTGAGCGGCGGGCTGGCCGGCCGCTGGAAGTGCATGGCGCCCATCACATGGCGCCAAAGGTCGCCTCGCTGGTGCAGAGGCTCGGTGCCGTTCCTGCCTGATGGAGTTGAAGCGGTAATACAAAAGAAAAAGGGGCGGCTTATCAGGCCGCCCCTTTTTTGCTCTTCACTGTTAGCCGTCGATAACCTCGGGCTTTTCAGCTTTTCGCGTTGCCCAGAGCGAGCCGACAATACCAGCCGCGAGAATGGCAAGCGTGATGGTCAGCGAGATCAGCGGCGGGATCTTGGCGATACCCAGCATATCCGCGAGGAAGATCTTCGAACCGATGAAGATCAGCACCACCGATAGCGAATATTTTAGATAGACGAAGCGGTGGATCAGGGCGGATAGCGCGAAATAGAGGGCGCGCAGACCAAGGATGGCGAAGATATTCGAGGTGTAGACGATATAGGGATCCGTCGTGATGGCGAAGATCGCCGGGATGGAGTCGACGGCAAACACCAGGTCGACGAATTCCACCATGATCAGCGCCAGCAGCAGTGGCGTCATATAGGTCTTAAGCTTGCCGGTGGTCTCGTCGGTCTTGCGCACCACGAAGTGGTCACCTTCCAGCTTGTCGGTAACAGGCAGGAAGCGCCGCGCCAGTTTCAGCGCCGGATTGTTGGCGACGTCGTACTGGCTATCGCCGGCGAGCAGCATCTTCACGCCGGTAAAGACAAGGAAGGCGGCGAAGAAATAAAGAACCCAGTGATAATTTTCGACAATGGCGGCACCCGCCGCGATCATGATGCCGCGCAGCACGATCACACCGAGGATACCGTAGAGCAGCACGCGGTGCTGATAGGCCCGGGGAATGGCGAAATAGCCGAATATCATCGCGATAACGAAGATATTGTCCATCGCCAGGCTTTTTTCGATGACGAAGCCTGTCAGATATTCAAGTCCGGCCTGGGGACCTGATTGCCACCAGATCCAGCCGCCGAACAGGACGCCCAGCGTGATATAGAAAGCCGAAAAGGCAAAGCTTTCGGCCATGCCGATCTCCTTGCTGTTCTTATGCAGAACGCCGAGATCGAGAACGAGAAGAAAAAGAACGATTGCGATAAAGAAAAGCCACATCCAAGTGGGCTTGCCCATAAAATCAACCCAAAGAAAATCCATCGAGGGTTTCCTTTGCCGGAGGGGTTTTTGTTGCAGTTCCGACATCACGGGTATCCGGCACTCGCGTCAGAGGGGCCCGGAACTGCTGATATCTGGGTAAATGTGGCGGGCTTTGCCCATGTTCAAGCCCTGCGCTTGACATTTATGACACCTGCGCTTAGAGACCCCAGCCAACGCCGGGCGTAAATGCCCGGTGTTTTTATGACATGTCCCGTGGAGGCTCCGCTGTTTCAGGGTGAGCCGCCTGTCAGGAAAGCCGAAAGGCGATCCAGAGGAGGGCGTGTTTCCTCGAAAAACGAGCCTGCAAGGGCCGCCAAGAACAAGAAGGAAATGCGATGAGCAAGCGCGCTGCATCGAAGTACAAAATTGATCGCCGCATGGGCGAAAATATCTGGGGTCGTCCGAAGTCCCCGGTTAACCGCCGCGAATACGGCCCGGGCCAGCACGGCCAGCGCCGCAAGGGCAAGCTTTCCGACTTCGGCGTGCAGCTGCGCGCCAAGCAGAAGCTGAAGGGCTACTACGGCGATCTGCGTGAAAAGCAGTTCCGCGCCACCTACGACGAAGCTAACCGTCGCAAGGGCGATACCTCGGAAAACCTGATCGGTCTTCTGGAATCGCGTCTGGACGCCATCGTCTACCGCGCCAAGTTCGTACCGACCGTGTTTGCTGCTCGTCAGTTCGTCAACCACGGCCACGTTACTGTCAACGGCGTCAAGGTCAACATCGGTTCGTACCGTTGTAAGGCTGGCGACGTGATCGAAGTGCGTCAGAAGTCCAAGCAGCTTGCTATCGTTCTCGAAGCAAGCCAGCTCGCTGAACGCGACGTTCCTGACTATATCGAAGTCGACCACAACAAGATGGTTGCCACTTTCGTTCGTATTCCTGCTCTGTCGGACGTCCCGTACGCCGTCATCATGGAACCGCAGCTGGTCGTCGAATTCTATTCGCGTTGATCTCTGTGTGAAATTCAGGAAAGCCGCCCCAAGGGCGGCTTTTTCTGTTTGCAGCGCAATAAAATTGGGATGATGATGCGGCGTGTCAGCGTTGCGCACTTCAAATCTGTCGGGTTCAGATTGATCCAGGCAGACCTTTGCATTTCTTCAGTGCGTTTGTCCGTTCGGGAAAATCGGTCTTCACTTTTCCCTGCCAAATTCTAAGGGCGGTTTATGGATCTGCAGGCAATTGTTGACGGAATCGTTGCCGAGATGCAGCCCCGATTCGGGGAAGGCAAAGTAGCCGATTATATTCCCGAACTGGCGCGGATCGATCCCAATCAATTCGGCATCGCCATCACCACTGTCGACGGCCAGACCTATACCGCCGGGCATGCGGATGTGCCGTTTTCCATCCAGAGCATCTCCAAAGTGTTCATGCTGACGCTAGCGCTGGGTAAGGCGGGTGAGGGCGTGTGGAAGCGGGTAGGGCGCGAGCCCTCAGGCTCATCGTTCAACTCGATCGTTCAGCTGGAGCATGAGCACGGCATCCCGCGCAATCCCTTCATCAATGCCGGTGCCATTGTGGTGACGGATATGGTTCTGTCCGGCTACAAGCCGCGGGAGGCGATCGGTGAATTCCTGCGGTTCATGCGCTTTCTCGCAGACGATGACAGCATCACCATCGACCACAAGGTCGCCGGCTCCGAACAGACGACCGGCTACCGCAATTTCGCACTTGCCAATTTCATGCGCGGCTTCGGCAATCTTGAGCATAATGTGGAGATGGTTCTGGGCGTTTATTTCCATCAATGTGCGTTGGCGATGAACTGTGTGCAACTCTCCCATGCGGGTCTGTATCTTGCCAACAGGGGTACAAATCCGCTTAGTGGCTTTTCAGTTGTCTCGCCCAAGCGGGCACGGCGCATCAACGCCTTGATGCTCACCTGCGGCCATTACGACGGCTCCGGGGATTTTGCCTATCGTGTCGGATTGCCCGGCAAGAGCGGCGTAGGCGGCGGCATCCTGGCGATAGCGCCAGGCAAGGCCTCTATTGCAGTATGGTCTCCGGGATTGAATAAAGTCGGCAATTCAGCGCTTGGATCGGAAGCGCTCGAACTGCTGGCAAGCCGGACCGGCTGGTCCGTCTTTGGAAATTGAGTGGCGCTCCGATTCGTGGCGGGATGGGCCGGGCTGAACGACCGGCTTGGAATGGAATGGGGTCGCGCGAAAGCAGTGGGCGTCGCGCTGTTAGAAAAACCCCGGAAGATGGCGATGCGCTTTACAGACTATGATATCGGATGCTCGCTGAAAGTGGTTTCGAGTCGTTCGATCATACGGTAAAAGTTCGGTGCGCATTCTTGCCCCGGCTATGATATAGCAGGCAAATGGCCTGCAGGAGTGGGACAGTCTTGAACGTGATCTCGGATATTAAAGTGAATACGACGCCCTTGTGCATCGTTGCTGACGGCTATGGCCTGTCGCCGGGTGTCAATGAAGCGATTCGAACGCTGCTCAGCGAAGGCAAGGTCCGTGGCACCGGCTGCATGACCCTGTTTGCCGACTGGCGCGACGAGGCCGCGCTGCTGATGCCCGTCATCGAGCGTTGCGGCGGTGCCGTCGGTCTGCACCTGACACTAACCAATTTTCTGCCTTTGAGCGGCGTCCAGCCGATGTGCTCTTTCCGCCGTCGCCTGACGCAGTCCTTCATGGGCGGCGTCGACAAGGGAAAGCTGCAGCGCGAATTGGATGCGCAGCTCAACTCCTTCATCGACGTGATCGGCCGGGCGCCCGACTATATCGACGGCCATCAGCATGTGCATTTCCTGCCTGTCGTGCGCGAATGGTTGGTGGCGCGCCGCGATTTGCTGATCAGCCCGCGCGGCAATAGCCCGTGGCTGCGTGGTGAGCCGGATGCGCGTCTGGCGACAAGTCTTGCCCAGCGCGCCAAGATCAGTCTGGTGCAGCGCATGGCTCGCGGCTTCAACACCGAGATGCAGGCCGCCGGCTATACGATCAAAGGCCCGCTGACCGGCTTTTACGAGCGCAGCAAACCGAACGGTTTCGCCGACGCTCTGAACTATTTCCGTCGTCACGCGCCGCGCGATGCTGTCGTCATGTGTCATCCCGGCCATTGCGACGCTATTCTGAAGGGCCGCGACCGGCTTATCATGGCCCGCGAGGTTGAATTTGCCGAGCTGATGCGCCAGTAAAGGGCTGGCCTTTGACGCCGGTCATTCCGGTGCGAAGGCAAAACAAAGAGCATCAATGCCGGCAGCCGGCACTTCCGGGAACAGGATCGTTTGATCATGAATATCGCCTTTTCAGGACAGACGGCCGAAGGCGCGGAGCGCGACGACGCCGTCGAGACCGAGGAAGGCGCGGTCCATCCGATTTTCGCCTCTGCTCCCCGATCTGTTTCCTTCAACAAGCTGCGCAAACGGTTGCTGCGTCATGTCCGTCAGGCGATTGATGACTTCGGCATGCTCAACGGCCAGAAGCGCTGGCTGATCGGTCTATCAGGCGGCAAGGACAGCTATGGCCTGCTGGCGCTGCTGATGGATCTCAAATGGCGCGGGCTTCTGCCCGTCGAGCTGATCGCCTGCAATCTCGATCAGGGTCAGCCGAATTTCCCCAAGCATGTTCTGCCGGATTATCTGACATCCATCGGCATCACGCATCGCATCGAGTATCGGGACACCTATTCCATCGTCAAGGAGAAGGTCCCCGCCGGCGGCACCTATTGTTCGCTCTGTTCGCGGCTGCGGCGAGGCAATCTTTACCGGATTGCCCGCGAGGAAGGCTGCGATGCGCTGGTGCTCGGCCATCACCGCGAAGACATCCTCGAAACTTTCTTCATGAATTTCTTCCACGGCGGCCGTTTGGCGGCGATGCCGGCAAAACTGCTGAACGACGAAGGCGACCTGTTCGTGATGCGGCCGCTGGCCTATGCCGCCGAAGACGATCTCGCCAAATTCGCTGCCGCCATGCAATTCCCGATCATTCCCTGCGATCTTTGCGGTTCGCAGGACGGTTTGCAACGCAACGCCATGAAGGACATGCTGGCAGGGATAGAGGCGAAAATGCCGGGCCGCAAGGATGCCATGCTGCGGGCGCTGGCGCATGTGAACCCATCGCACTTGCTCGATCCTAAACTTTTCGATTTTTCCGGGCTCAATGTCACGAAGCCGTCACAGGAAGCAGGCAACGAAGAGAGCGAATAATAATACACTCTGTTTGTAGAAAGCCTCCCCATGTTCCATGATCGCGATCTTGATAGCGTGCTGACGATTGTCAAACACGCAGCTTCCCTTGAAATCCGGCCGCGGTTTCGCCGTCTCATTGAAGGTGAGGTCGAGGAGAAGAAGTCCAGCATCGATCTCGTGACCCAGGCCGATCTCCTGTCGGAAAAGCACATGACCGAAGCGCTGCAGGCGCGTTGGCCGCATGCGCTTGTCGTTGGCGAAGAAGCCGCCGAGACTGATCGCAGCCTGATCGACAAGCTGAAGCAGGCGGACCTCGCCTTTGTTATCGATCCCGTGGACGGCACGTTCAATTTCCAGGCCGGCCTGCCGATCTACGGAACCAACATGGCCGTGGTGGTTAAAGGCGAGACTGTCGCGGGCATCATTCACGACTCGGTCCTGGGTGATACGCTCGTGGCTTCCAAGGGCAGCGGCGCTCGATTCTTGCGCGAGGATGGTACGGTCAATCCGATTGCGGTCGCAGCCCCTGCCGATCTGTCGATGATGGTCGGTACCATCTCGATCAACGATCTTGCCTACGAGGAAAGACGACGGGTGGCCGGTAATCTCGCCAAGACGAAAATGGCCTTTGCCTATAATTGCTCTGCCTACGAGTATTGGCTGGTGGCGACGGGCAAGGTACATTTCATCGGCCACTACAAGCTATATCCCTGGGACCATCTGGCCGGCGTGCTGATCCACCAGGAAGCCGGCGGCTTTACGGCGCGCTTCGATGGCAGCCCTTACAAACCCGGCGATCTCACCGGCGGCATTCTCTCGGCGCCGGACCGTGACAGTTGGGAACAGGTGCTGCGCGAGATCGTGCACGCATAACAAATCGACCGAAATTAAGAGGAACAGACATGGCAGACATCGACATCGCAGCGCTCGCCAATCTTCTGCAGGAAGCGGCCATCAAGGAAATCCTGCCCCGCTTCCGCAATCTCGGCGAGGGCGATGTGCGGATGAAGACCGAAGCCATCGATCTGGTAACTGAGGCGGACGAGGCGGCCGAACGACTGATCCGCGCTGGAATAGAGCAGATCATGCCGGATGCGGTCTTCATCGGCGAAGAGGCGGTGGCGGCTGATCCGGATCTCCTCGGCAAGCTTGGCGATGCTGATCTTGCCGTCGTGGTCGATCCGATCGATGGCACTTTCAACTTTGCTGCAGGTTTGCCGCTGTACGGTGTCATGCTGTCAGTGGTCAGCAAGGGCGAGACGGTTGCCGGCCTGATTTATGATCCCATGGGCAATGATTGGGCGATCGTTGAAAAGGGCAGTGGCAGCTGGCTGTGTAAAGCTGACGGTACCCAGGAAAAGATGGAGATGCGGCCTGCACCTGAACTCTCGCAGATGATCGGCATTGCTAATGTCGGCTTTTTCGAAGGTGAACTGCGCCGCACCATCCTGCTTAATCTGGCCGAGGTGCGGTTGTTCACCAGCTATCGCTGCGCTGCCCACGAATACCGCATCCTTTGCCAGGGTCACATTCACTTCGCGATGTATAACAAGCTGATGCCCTGGGACCATCTCGCGGGTACGCTGATGAGCCAGGAAGCTGGCGCCTACGCTGCGCGGTTCGATGGTTCGCCTTATCTGCCGCATCACACCTCGGGTGGGCTGCTGATCGCGCCTGATATCGACAGCTGGCGCGAACTGCGGGAGAAAGTCTTTACCGTCTGACTTGCAACGGATGTTAAAACAAAAAGGCCACGGCGGAGCGATCCGCGGTGGCCTTTGTCATTTTTGCTTCCGGCGTCAGACCTTCGGATTATGCGCCGTAAACAGCTTGCCTTTTTCGGCAATCATTACCAGCACGAGGCCGATCAGGCCGAGCACAAAGTAACCCGTGACCAGCGGCCGTGCGGTGCCATCGAAAGCCTGGCCGAGGATAGCGCCGATGATCGAGCCGCCGACGGTGGAGATAAAGCCGAGGACGGAAGAGGCCGTTCCCGCGACATGGCCAAGCGGTTCGATGGCCAGCGTCTGGAAATTGCCGCCGATCCACCCGAACTGGAACATCGAGAGTCCGAAGAACATCATGAACAGCGCAAAGGGCAGTGGTTGCGGCCCAAACGTTTCCGCCAGGAGCCACAGCCCGTTGATGACGATGAAGCCGAACAGCGCGCCGTGCGAAAGCCGCCGCATGCCGACCCGCCCGACCAGTCTGGAATTGACGAAGGCGGAGACTGCCATGAACAATGCCACCCCGGCAAAGGCGAAAGGCGACCAGACACCCAGCTGGTAGATGTCCATATAGATCTGCTGGGCCGAGTTGATAAACCCGAACATGGCGCCAAAAATGAATGTGCTTGCCAGTGTGTAGAACAGCGCGGTGCGGTTCGACAAAACGATCTTGAAGCCGTCAAAGATAACGGCAGGGGTAAATTCCCTGCGATTTTCCGGTGCAAGCGTTTCAGGCAGTCTTGCCTTCATCCATAAACTTGTCAGGACGCCGCCGACCGCGATGAGCAGGAAGATCAGGCGCCAGTTGCCAAACAGCATGATCAACTGGCCCGTACCTGGCGCAATGACAGGCACGATCATGAATACCATCATGATCAGAGACATGATCTCTGCCATCTGGCGACCACCGTAGACGTCGCGCACAATGGAAATGGTGATGACACGGGTGCCGGCCGAACCAGCGCCTTGAATGAATCGCAGGATTAGCAGTGCCGTAAAACTCGGCACGACGGTGATGGCAAGAGCCGCGAGAATGTAGACAATAAGCCCGATCAGAATCGGATTGCGCCGGCCGAAACGGTCCGACAGCGGTCCATAGATCAACTGTGCGCAGCCAAAGCCGATCAGATAGGACGTTACGACATACTGCCGATGATTTTCATTGGCGACATGGAGAGCTTCACCAATCTGCTGCAAGGCAGGCAGCATGATGTCGATGGCAAGCGCGTTCATTGCCATCAACGCGGCGCAGAGAAAGACGAATTCCAGCTTGCTCATGCCCCTGAGGGCAGCTGGAACGGTACGAAGGGGAGCCGTCATAAGAGATATGTCCTGGAAAACCGAAAAGGCGCCGCGAGGCGACGCCTTGATCACGAACCACACATGTCCTTAATGACAACCCTTTACAGATTTGTGCAGCCCTTACGATTGTTATAACCACACTTTTGCAGAAAATGTGGCACTACAACCATGATGTCACGCATCCGTGAAGTTGCAAGCCCGTGAATAACAACGGGCTTTGCATGCTGGATCAGGCTGCACCGCGAACGGCGATGCCTTTTTCCTCGAGATGCGACTGCAACTCGCCCGCCTGGAACATCTCACGCACGATGTCGCAACCGCCGATGAATTCGCCCTTTACGTAGAGCTGCGGAATGGTCGGCCAATTGGAATAGGCCTTTATGCCCTCACGGATTTCCTGATCGGCGAGCACATTAATGCCCTTATAATCCACACCGAGATAGTCCAGCATCTGGACGACCTGACCCGAAAAACCGCATTGCGGAAACTGGGGCGTGCCCTTCATGAAAAGTACGACATCAGTGCTTTTCACAGCATTATCGATGAACTCGTTTACACCGCTCATGGAATTGTCCTTTCACAATGCGGGTCAAGGCCGCAATCTTCCGTGGCCTTATATAGGCCTGTTGTTCCAAAATTTCAAAAGCCAAAAGCCGACGGAAGCAGTCCGAAAGCCCGCAGCCCGCTGGCGTTTGAGGCTCAGCCCCGATTGCGCGTCACGCGGCGGGCCTGGCGGGCTGCCTTGCTGCGGTTGTTCGCCCGGGTAGGTTCGACCTTCTTGTCGACCACGGGGGCGTTCAGCCGGTGCAGCCGGGTCTGTTTATGCTTGCGGCGATCGGCGAATTCCGCCTTCACCGACTGGATCAGGGAGGAAAAGAACGAGGTGATCGGATTGCTCATGGTGATGTGATACCGTCAGGCTTCGGGGATGGAGGTTTGGAGCGCAAGGGCATGCAAGACGCCGCCCATATTGCCCTTCAGAGCGTCATAGACCATCTGATGCTGCTGCACGCGGCTCTTGCCGCGAAAGGCTTCGGCCACGACTTCCGCAGCGTAATGATCGCCGTCGCCGGCCAGGTCGCGGATCACGACCTTGGCCCCGGGAATGCCCGCTTTAATCATGTCTTCGATATCGCCGGGCTTCATAGCCATGGTTCTGCTCCCATTCTTATTTTTACTCTGCGGCGGCCAGGCTGACAGCCTTGGCCTCCATGAAATCAGGGAACCACGATTCATGGGCCTTGCGCAATTCCTCAACCGAAATTGTGCACACACCGTCGATTGCAAGCGCATTGCCGCCGACCCTGCCGAGACGACGGAAGGGCACGCCGGCGCCTTCCGCGTTGGCGCAGATGAACTGAGCGAGGTCCGCTGGCACGGTCAGGACATACCGAGCCTGATCTTCGCCAAACAGAAGGCCGTGCATAGGGCCACGGCTTTCCGACAGGTCTATGGCAAGGCCCTTGTCCGAAGACATAGCCATTTCGGCAAGCGCAATTGCCAGCCCGCCCGAAGAAATATCGTGGCAGGCGGTGACCTGACCATTGCGGATGGCCGAGCGGACGAAATCGCCATTGCGACGTTCAGCATGCAGGTCGACGTCCGGAGCCGGACCATCGGTGCGGTCTAGGAGGTCGCGCAGATAAACCGAGCTGCCGAGATGGCCGCCGTCAGTACCGATCAGAATGACATGATCGCCCTCATTGGCCGTGCCGATCTTCGCCATGCGGCTCCAGTCCGGCAGCAGGCCAACGCCGGCAATGGTCGGTGTCGGCAGGATGGCGACGCCATTGGTTTCATTGTAGAGCGAGACATTACCCGAGACGATCGGGAAATCCAGCGCCCGGCAGGCCTCGCCGATGCCCTTGATGGCTTCGACGAGCTGCCCCATGATTTCTGGCTTCTCAGGATTGCCGAAGTTCAGATTGTCGGTAGAGGCGAGCGGCTCGGCGCCGGTGGCCGTGATATTGCGCCAGCACTCAGCGACCGCCTGCTTGCCACCTTCAAACGGGTCGGCCTCGACATAGCGCGGCGTGACGTCTGACGAGAAGGCGAGCGCCTTGGTGGCGTGGCCTTCCACGCGCACGACGCCGGCGTCACCGCCCGGAATTTGCAGCGAATTGCCCTGGATCAGAGTATCATATTGCTCGTAGACCCAGCGCCGGCTGGACTGATTGGCCGAGCCTACCAGCGAGATGATCGCGGCGCGATAATCGGCTGGCTCATCGACCAGATTGGCGGGCAGGGGTGCGCGGCGATCGGGCTGCCGCCAAGGGCGGTCATATTCCGGTGCCTGGTCGCCGAGATCCTTGATCGGCAGATTGGCGACTTCTTCGCCCTGATGAATGATGCGGAAGCGCAGGTCGTCGGTGGTCTTGCCGACGATGGCGAAATCCAGCCCCCATTTGACGAAGATCGCCTTGGCGACTTCTTCCTTGGACGGCTCCAGCACCATCAACATGCGCTCCTGGCTTTCCGAGAGCATCATTTCATAGGCGGTCATGTTTTCTTCGCGCACCGGCACCTTGTCGAGTTCGAGCTCGATACCAAGATCGCCCTTGGCGCCCATTTCCACCGCCGAACAGGTCAGGCCAGCCGCACCCATGTCCTGGATGGCAATAACGGCGCCGGTCTTCATCAGCTCGAGGCAGGCTTCCAGCAGGCATTTTTCGGTGAAGGGATCGCCGACCTGCACGGTCGGACGCTTTTCCTCAATCGACTCGTCAAATTCTGCGGATGCCATGGTGGCGCCGCCGACGCCGTCGCGACCGGTTTTGGCGCCGAGATAGACGACCGGTAGGCCGACGCCCTTGGCTTCCGACAGGAAGATCGCATCCGACTTGGCAAGGCCCGCCGCAAAAGCGTTGACCAGGATATTGCCATTATAGCGTTCGTCGAATTCCACTTCGCCGCCGACGGTCGGCACGCCGAAGGAATTGCCGTAGCCGCCGACGCCGGCAACCACACCTGCCACCAGATGCCGGGTCTTCGGATGATCCGGCGCGCCGAAGCGCAGCGCGTTCATGGCCGCAATTGGCCGTGCACCCATGGTGAAGACGTCGCGCAGAATGCCGCCGACACCTGTCGCCGCACCCTGATAGGGCTCGATATAAGAGGGGTGGTTGTGGCTCTCCATCTTGAAGACGACGCAGTCGCCATCGTCGATATCGACCACGCCGGCATTTTCACCAGGGCCCTGAATGACGCGCGGACCCTTGGTCGGCAGCGTGCGGAGCCATTTCTTTGACGATTTGTAGGAGCAGTGCTCGTTCCACATGGCCGAGAAAATGCCGAGCTCGGTAAATGTCGGCTCCCGGCCGATCAATTGCAGGATCCGGTCATATTCCTCGGGCTTCAGGCCGTGGGAGGCAACCAGTTCCGGAGTGATCGGTATGGAATTCGGGATCGTCATGGCTCTCTCTTGCAATGGGAGTGCGAATTTTGCCGGTCTTTTATAACAGGCATCGCGTTTGCGCGACTGGAAAATGCGGTGCAGCGCGCTAAAAAGCCGCCTTTCCAAGGTTTCTGCGTCGCGGCCGTCCGATCCGAAGATCGCAGCGCGCGGCGATGCCTTGCACTGGGAAAAGTCAATCTGTTTGGGGATAGCGAATTTCTTTTCACATTTTCGCCCCGGCCTGCGGTAAACTTATGCGCGACATGCGCCGGTAAGCGAACCGGCAAAATGGCCGACCGTGATTACGGCGGTCCCGTAATTCTAGACAGGTGCCTCGTGATCGATCCCTATGTCATGCTTGGTTTGGAGCGCGATGCCGATGAGGCCGCCATCAAGGCTGCCTATCGCCGCAAAGCCAAAAGCGCCCATCCCGATGCTGGCGGCGATCCCGACGAATTCGGCCGGATCACCACGTCTTATGATCTGTTGAAGGACCCGGTGCGCCGAAGGGTCTATGACGATACAGGCTATGATCCGCAACTGGCCGATGTTGCCGACCTGAAGGGGCTAATGGTGCTGGAATCGCTGATCAACGACATGATTCTCGACGAGCGTGAGCCCGGCAGCTTCGATCCCGTCGCGGGTCTGCGCCGAAAGCTGACTGACGATATTCTCAAAGCCCGCTTTCATATTCTGGAACTGGAGCGCCACCGCACCCGCATCCGCAAACATGTGGACCGCATCGGTCGGCGCCCTGAAACCGACGTACTTGGTTCGATGCTGCGCGCCCGCACCCAGTCGATTGCCGAGGCGATAAAGAGCGCGGAAACCCAGATCGACGCGATCGAGCGGGCTTATTCCATGCTTGAAGGCTATTCCTATGAGCTGGAACCACTCTCCGAGGCGCTTGCTGATCCGGTGCCTGACCTGCCCAAGGCGGCAGAATAGGGTCCCGCACATCCGTCATATCTTCCTGATTATAATGAGCGATCAGGGCGTCTCACGCTGATGGCGATGTCTCGCCCATCTCTCGACGTAGCGTCGAAAACGTGGCGTTGCGTGATTCTTGCGGCGTGCCAAGTTGGTGCAGATCCTCGAAGGCGGACGACTGTGTTGTGGCTTTATGAGGCATTTTCCGCGCAGGTGTTTAGCCGGTTTTAAGCGATTTCGTTGATGGCCTGATGTGTTCAGCAACCTCAATGCGTGCCGCTTGCGAAGCTTTAAAATCCATCAAAATATTGAAAATAAACAGATATATTCTAAAATTTTGCAATTGGTACGCCGATTTTGCGGCTGCCGACTGTGTTCTTCCGCACCCCAGCCCTTTTGAAAACAAATTTTCCGATTAAGCTTCATTGCGGCACAAGTGCAATTTTCGTAATCTATGAATATTAGCATTCGCAAAGGGATGTAACGGTGACTTCAAGAGAATGACGGTCGCTGGCCTGAGATATCAGTACCATCCTGACGTTAGGATTTTTTTGTGAGGGAAGGAACCAATTCACGCGATGCTCGTTATCGGCATGGTTTTAACCGGTCCAGCGGGCAGATCATCTGATTAAGCAGTAAAGCATGCGCCATCGTTCATTGCTCGGTTTTCATCCATTTTGGAAGGGCTCGAACGGGGTGGGTTAAGAGGTTGTTTTGGCGTGGGTGTCTTACAACCGGGATCAGGGGAATGTTGGGTGGCTGGGCATCATCGGCATTTTTTCACGGAGATCGTATTATGGGGCTTTACGATATAAACCGGCTGCTCGACGTCAATGACGATACGCTCGGCGGACGTTTGGCCACGGCGCGCGACTGCGCTGGCCTCGGTCTTGCAGACTTGGCCACTTTGGTCGGCATTCCTGTCGCGAAGTTGCGCTCCTGGGAAGCTGACCGGTGCGAAGCCGACTCTAAAAGCATAGGAATTGTTGCCGACAGCTTGGGCGTTTGCCCGCGCTGGCTCATGACTGGCAATGGCCGCGGTCCGGACGAAGACGATGATTTCGAAGACGAGATGCTTCAGGTTATGCGTCGTGAACTCGATCGGCTCACGCAAATGCACCAGCAAACCGGCAGCATGATCGAAACCCTCAACCGTCGGATCGGGGATCTCGAGCAGCGCTCGGTAAGATAGAGTTTAGCGGAGTCTTGCGCGCAAGCTTAATTGGTCAATAGAGCCTTCCGTTTCCTTTGGATCCGGAAGGCTCTTGTCGTTTGTGGGTGGATCAGCTTGCTGAGCTTGGACAGATCGCGGTTTCGCCGAACACCTGTTCAAAACTCTGTCGCAAGTGGATATCGACATCGGCCATGGTGACCGGCAGGCCGAGATCCACCAGGCTGGTAACGCCATAGGCGGAAATTCCGCAGGGGACTATGCCGCTGAAATGGCCAAGATCCGGCTCAACGTTGAGCGACAGGCCATGAAAGCTCACCCAGCGCCGAAGGCGTATGCCGAGCGCGGCAATCTTGTCTTCGGTCATGGTGCCGTCGGCAAGCAGTGGCTTTTCCGGACGACGCACCCAAACGCCGACCCGTTCTTCGCGCCGCTCTCCGCGCACGTTCATCGCGTCGAGCGTTCGGATTATGACGTCTTCGAGTGCGGCAACATAGGCGCGCACGTCCTGACGGCGCCGCTTCAGATCCAGCATCACATAGACGACCCGCTGGCCCGGCCCATGATAGGTATATTCGCCGCCGCGGCCGGTGGCGAAAACCGGGAAGCGCTGTTTGTCGATCAGGTCCTTTGGATCGGCGCTGGTGCCGGCCGTATAGATCGGCGGATGCTCTACCAGCCACACCAACTCGTCCGCCTCGCCATCGGCAATCGCTGCGACTTCCGTCTCCATAGTGGCCAAGGCCTCTTCATAAGCCGTCAGCCCCTCGCTCACCCGCCAGCGAACCGGAGGTGAGCCCGGCGTGGCAAGCATGGTCTTGTCGAGATCGGTGCGAAGCATGGCAATGTCCTGGAAGCAATTTGGTACAACACTCGGGCGACCGGCTGACGATCGCTCGGCACCGTTGCTAACCTTGCATGTATGCTCCCGCTGCCGGATTTGCAATCCACATGACTATAGGCGAGTTTTCAACAATTATTTCAATAACCTGCGCCGATTTCATAAAAATGTTGCATGCTGCCCTTGTGCACCCCCAACGCATTTGCTAATTGCAGCCCGTCGACGCAAGTCGACATCTACCACGATGCGGTCGTGGCGGAATTGGTAGACGCGCAGCGTTGAGGTCGCTGTGGGGCAACCCGTGGAAGTTCGAGTCTTCTCGACCGCACCAAAGAACCCGGCTTTAGGCCGGGTTTTCTTTTTTCTACAAGGGCTTAAGTTTTGATGTGTCCCACGTCAAACCCCTGCGTGGGACATATTGGGCCGTTACGTTCCCCGTTGCCCCAGCCTCAAACGCTTGTTGACTACATCGCCTTTATTTGTTTTTGCTTCCGAGCGGCCGTGTTACATTGTCGGTGCTCGGTAAGCGGAACTCAAAAAGGCCAATTTTTTGACGTTTCTTCCAGCCCAGTGAGAATCGGGATAGTGCCGTGACAAATGTTAACGATCGCGCCGTAAACGGGAAGAGCACCGAATTACAGAGTAGCGTAAGCTACGCTTTGCAGCAAAAATTGAACGTGATGCACGCGGTTATCTTGCGCGACATCCGAAGCCGTTATTTCAATCACGGGCTGGGCTTTTTGATAGTTCCGCTGTTTCCAGTGGCGCATATTCTTTTGCTTCTTCTTATTTATCGCGTAACGGGGAAAAACTCGGAATTTGGTGACGATCTTCAGCAGTTCTTTGCTACAGGCCTCTTGCCTGTTATGACGTTCATGTATGTCTCGAGATTTATGTCGATATCACTGTTGGCAAATAAATCGATGATGATGTTTCCCGTAGTGCAGTTGCTTGATATTGTATTAGCGCGTGCATTTTTGGAATTTATTGGAATAGTTATTGCGTTTATAATTATCTGCTTTTATCTCCTCGCGATGGGTTCCAATCCCGTACCGGTCGATCCTTCCGAAGCTTTAGTCGCGTTTTTCTTTACGGTTATTTTGTCGATTGGATTTGGAATCACGGCTAGCGTAATATCTGCAGTCGCCCCTATTTTCCCGATGGCTTACGGGTTGTCGATGGTGATATTTTATCTTTCTTCAGGCGCGCCCATCTACCTGCATACATTTCCAGAGCAGGCTTTGTATGCCTGTTCGTGGAACCCTGTTTTTCAGGCGGTCGAGTGGGTGAGGTCTGCATATTATCTAGGATATCCGACTCAATATCTAGACAAGGAATATTTCATCGGATTTTCGATAGGCAGCGTATGCTTCGGCTTGGTGCTCGAACGCGTGGTGCGTCGGCTCGCACTACAAGGCTCTTAATAGAAATATTGCGTCTGCTCACTGCCAAGCCTTTGACATATCGAGTCGGTCCATTGCCTGCTGAGCAAGCTTCCAGCGTTCTACGCGGCGTGTATAAACTTCGCTTGTTTTTGCCTCCGAGTGGCCCAGAATTGCCATAATTTCATATTGGCTGCAGCCTTGCTCTGCCAATAATTCGGCAAGACCCTTGCGCACCCCATGGGCCGAGAGGTGGTCCAGGCCGGCGTCAATGCACCACCTCTTGAACATAGCAGACATGGAATCACCGCTGGCAAAGGGCCTGTTGCCACGTGCGACGAGGTAGGTTTCAGCTATTGTGCCCTGGCTATGGATCGCCGCTTTCAACGGCTTGAGCAAGGGTATGGTCACTTCGGAAGATCCCTTCTTAGCGGGCATCCACCGCAGCGCCTCCAACCCGTCAAGAGTGCACTCGTGCCTTGGACCGAGGAATGTCAGGTCTTCAATGCGGCATCCTGTCCAGAGCAGGATGGACATGGCAATAAAGGGTTTCGAGCCCGGCCTATGCTGGGCAAAAAAGCGTTTCACATCTGCCGATTTCCAAGGCGTTGCGCCGTCGCCCTTTTTGTAGATCCGGTCAATTTCCTTGGCTGGATTGGCTTTGAGATGGCCGCGTTTGATTGCCCATTCGTACATGACGCTGATAGCTTCTATAAGGGCATCCGCCTGGGCAGGGGTGGCGGCCATTTTATCCTGCATTTCGATCAGCTTTGTTTGCGGGATAAGCATTACTCTGTCTGGATCCTCGATAAGGCGGGCCAGCAGGTTGCGTTTCTTTTTTAACGTCTTGGCACTGGTGAGCCGAGCTTTCACTCTTTGCTCCATGTATTCAAAATAACTATGCACCAGCCAGCCAATGGATCGGGGTTTGACCACCTCTGATGCCTTCTTCAAAGGCGCCGGCTGCTCTCCATAGCGGGCAAGGGTGTATTGGCGGCTGAAATCTTCGTCGCCCGGCAGGCAGAAGATGCGAATGCGCTGTTTGGGGTTGCCAATGACCCTGACGCGGTAACGGACCGTGCCTGAAGGCAGTTCTTCCTTGATCAGGCCGGGATAGCTGACTTTCATGGCGGCTCACCATTCCTTGAGGTCAAGAGAGGTAGGCTCGGCATCACTTTCAACGCTGCCGGCAAATCGTATCTCAACCGTGCCATCCTGAATAAGCAGGCGATCTACCATGAGACCGGCGCGTCTGGCGGCTTTTAGGGCGGCGGCCATGGCATGTTCGCTGGCACGCTTTCTGGTGGGGGATGCCCCTCCGGTCTTTGCAGCGTTCCGCATTTTATTTCTCCCGTCTTTGTGGCCCGGTATGTTTGCAATCCAGTATTCTGCGACGTTTTTGCTCCTGAGCGATCATTTCCACATGCGCAGTAACATGCGGCACGGTTATCAAGGCGCCTTGCTTGGTTCGCATTTGAAAACGCGGGATAGTCTTGGCGGTGCCTCGACTGGGGAGGGGGGGATGATTCAGCTTGCGGCGTCTCGAGCCACTGCCGGCTATGTCAGTTCGGCCTGGTTGCCTTTTGCTCATGCGTTTTCCTTTCCACCGGCGATTAGGCGCGGATTGTCGATCACGGTTCTGCCGAACCGCGTTGTCTGTTGGATGTTTGGAATCAAATGGGGAGAAAGCTAATTCCCAATCAGATGAAAGCATAACTTTCGATCTTGCGCAAGCGATATGAAAGCAGTGCTTTCATAATGGTGCGAGTGGAGATCGAGCCGTGACAAACGCCGTCTTTTTGGCCGGCCGTGAGGGCACAAAAAAGGCCCCGTTTCGGGGCCATTATGTTAGACGGATATCACCGGCTGAGCTATTTTCGCGAGATGTGCCCGCACACCCGACCGATGACTGTTAGGCGATTCAGTTCCACCGTAAAGGTCTCAAGCGCAGGGTTGTCAGAAATAATTCTGACCTCCGTGGGGTTGGAGAACGGCACTCGCTGCAATCTCTTAATCTGTGGCTCTGCAAAACCGTCGCTGATTGCATATACGGCATCAACCGAGAATTGGTTTTGCGAAAGGTCTATGAGCACTCGGTCGCCAGGGTGAAAGGACGGCTGCATGCTATCCCCAATAATCTCGAATATGACCGTGTGAGAGGGGGACGCTTTCGCCTCGTGCCGCAGGTAGTCTTCGGGTAGCAGCCACTCCGCGATGATTCTGTGAGCAGAAATGGTACCATTTGCGAAGGGCACGCTGATTAGTTCTCCGATGGTTCCGTTGCCCGCGCCGAGACGCACATCCAGCTCTGGTATTGCGCCGTCAACTTGAGGGGTCCAGCTTTCGCGGGCGTAGCTTTCCGCATCGCAATCGATTGGTTCGTGTTGTTGGTCTGGATCAAATGAGGAAATTAGGCTTCCTGCTTTGGGCGCACGGTTAAATGCTAGCCAGTCCAGATCCACGTTTGCGATTTGACAGATTGCCTTGAGGCTTTCGATTCCGACCTCCGCGCCACGCTCCCAATTGCCAACCGCGCCACGCGTCACCGGGCGCCCATGCTTACTGAGAAGCTGCGCGAACTCTTCCTGTGAGCGAAGTTTTAGGACATTGGTTCGCACATCTTTGATGCGTTGGCCACGTTCTTCGTCGACTTTTCGTGAGATCATCATCATGCTTCGAATATGCCTCATGAAAGGGAAACTTTCATCGAAAGAAATGCTTGCACTTTTATGAAAGATATGCTTTCCATCGAAAAATGGAAGAAGTTTGTAGAAGAGCTATAGCGGCGGGTGGTGGTCCGACACTTCTTGCACAGTCGTTGGGAGACATTAGTCCTCAGGCGGTTTCTCAATGGCGGCGAGTTCCGGCAACACGTGTCCTGTTGGTGGAGAAAATGACTCGAATAAGCCGGCATGAGCTGCGGCCTGATATTTATGGCCCGCTTCCTGAACTCGGCGCGATGATAGAGGGCAAGTCGCCACCGTACGCATGCGGGCCTCCCTGAACAGCTAACGGCCCATTCCTCACATTTTCAATCCATTCCCATCACGGGGAAAAACGCCGGACATTTCCCGGCGCGGGAAAGGTATTGCCGTATGAAATTACGCGCTTGTTTTCATCATATTAAAGTTGTCCGGCGTTGCCTTCGGATCGGTGGAAATACTGGAGGGGCGCATTGATGGCCAATTATGCGCCGATCAAGTTTCCCAAGCCCGGTTCTGCCGGGCTTTCCCTTATTCTCACGGCAATCCGCGATGGTGAAGTCTATACCAGTGAAACGTCGCAAGTGATCGCCGCGAACAGGGTGGCGTCCGAGGATCGTGGCTATCTGATCCGCGACCAGAAAGACGGCAATCGCTGGTATCCGACCGAGCGCGCGCGCGAAATGCTGGCCGTGCTGGGGTTGGCTGAGGTCGCGCCCGCCATCCAGCCGAAAACCAAAGTGGCGACGGAACGGCGGATCGACAGCATCCGCGCCGAGAACCGGCTGCGCAATCTCGATGAAAAGACCGTCCTGGCGCTGATGGACAACATCCGCGACTACGGCCTGGAAACGCCGATCACTGTCTACGGCGGTGTTGGCGATGCGCAAGTGGATCTCGGCGCGGGCGGTCACCGCCTGGAGGCCTGCAAGCGGCTCGGTTGGGATTTCATCCTGTGCTTTCACAAGCGTGGCAACGATCTCGACCGGCAGCTCTGCGAGATTGACGAAAATCTCATCCGCGCCGACCTCACGCCATCCGACCGGGCGCTGTTTCTGCATCGCCGCAAGGAAATCTATCTGGTCAAGTTTCCCGATACGGCAAATGGTGCTGTTGGCAATGGCCGAACGAAGCTTCGCCAAATTGGCGAAGCTACTGAGGCCAAGCGCTTCACGGCGGCCACAGCCGAGGCGACAGGGCAGAAAGAACGGACTATTCAGCGCGATGTCGAGCGCGGCGAGAAGATTTCCCGCACGGCATTGCAGATGTTGCGCGGCACCCGGCACGACAAGGGCGTGACCCTTGACCAGTTGAAGCGGCTGGAAACGGCGGAGGCGCAAGAGCGCTTTGCGCGCGATCTGATCGCGGCGGATAAGGCAATTGCGGCCGAGTCAAAGGCGATCCGGACCACCAACCAGAAACACAGCCGTGACATGCGGCTGCATCTGGTGAGCGCCATTGCCGAGCATGGCCGGCGCAAGAGCGGCGAGGGGCCGTGCGGCGTTTATGCCATCGGCTATGCTGATCCGCCCTGGCAGCAAGAGGCCTGGAGCGAGGAAACTGGCCAGGACAAGGGCCTGAAATATCCCGCCATGCCGGTGGACGAGATCAAGGCCCTTTGCACCGGCGAGAAATCGCCCTTTACTCCTGATGCGCTGCTTTTCCTCTGGGTCACTGCCAATCGGTTGCCCGATGGGATCGACGTGCTGCGCGCCTGGGGCTTTGAGTATGTTACCTGCATGGCCTGGGACAAGGTGCATATCGGCATGGGCCGCTGGGTGCGTGACCGCCATGAACTGCTGCTGATCGGCAAGCGCGGCAAGATATCGCTGGCGCCCTTGCCCGGCACCCAACCCGAGAGCCTCTATGCCGAGGCAAAGACCGAACATAGCCGCAAGCCTGTGTGGTTTGCCGAGCAGATCGACCGGCTTTGGCCGCAACTGCCCAAACTGGAGCTGTTCCAGCGCAAGGAAAGCCTGTGCGCTGGCGACGTGCGCCTGGCCGGCAACTGGGACTTTTGGGGCTTTGAGGCCTCGCTGACCTCGCAGGTCCTGGAAGGGGGTGAGGCATGACGGCCGATACCTTGCAAAGACGGCAGAGAGAAGCGGCTGCCGTGAACCGGCTTCGCGGATCGGCCGAGCGGCTGTGCCGGGATGACTGGACGCTGGAAGCGACGCGGGACGGTCTGCGTCTGATCGTCCAGCGGCGGGATGGTGAGCTTGCGCATATCGCCACCATCCATGGCAATGCCCTGCATGATGAGCGGGATCTGCTGTGTGGCGCGCTCGATCATATCAGGATGTTTCTGCAATTGTTCGACCGTGCGGCTGTCGCGGTGCGCGATCTGCGTGACGAGCTGGCTGTGCAAAGCCAGGCACCGGCCCGCAAGATGCCGAACCACTCGGCGCAAGCCTCCATTCTGCTGTCGCACGCGGCCTTTCACCGGTTTTTGAGCGAGACCGGCGGCGGCGCGGTTGACGATAAAGATAGCGCTGACGCGGCTTTGAAGGGCCGCCTTGGCATTACCAGCAAAAAACAGATCAATGAGGATGACCGTGTCAGAGCGGCCTGGCTCTCGCTGTTTGGCGAGTACGAGGCGTGGCTGCGCGGCGGGGGTGAAGCATGAGCGGGCTACTTCCAATCGTAGAGCAGCTTGAAGACTGCCAGACGGACGCGGAGCGGGCTGAGTGGCTGTTGCGGGTGCCGATGGGCGTGATTTACCGCGACCAGGCCGAAATTCGCCTGGTATTGCGCACCGCCGGTTTTTTGGCCGGCGTCAGTTATCTCGATGTCGAGTTTGCGGCGATCAATTCCACGCGCAGCGGGCAGGGCTGCTGGCGCGATGGTGTGCTGCTGACTGTAGGGGCGGCCAGGGCAGCGATGCTCGACGTGGCGCGCAATGACGGTGCGGCATGATGGAGCCTGATCATGGAGCAACGTCGCGGGCATGGTCCTGGCGCCATGCCGTTGCCAAATCCGGCCTGCCGCCGATCACGCGGCTGGTGCTGCATACGCTCGGCCTGAAGATGGATGCCACGGGCGGCTCTTGCTATCCGCCTGTTTCCGAACTGGTGGAGCTATCCGGCCTGGATAAGAAAACAATCCTGAAGCATCTCGACGTTGCCGAACAGGCGGGTTGGATAGAGGTGACACAGCACGGGTTTCGAGGGCAAAAATGGAAGCGCAACGAGTATATCGCACGCTGGCCCGGCCGCGATCTGACGGGCACTGCCGCCGCCGCTTCTGTCGCAAATTCGCAAGGTGGTGGAGGAGATACACCACCTTGTGAGGGCGAGATTTTGGCCGAAGGTGGTGGAGCAGTTCCACCGCCTTGCGCTGAAAAGGTGGTGGAAATGGCGCCCGAAGGTGGTGGAAATGGTTCCACAAAGGTGGTGGAGCAGCTCCACCAAGATAAGATTCTTCCAGCTAACTCTCCAAACAACTCTCCCACCGCAGGCGCGGGGCGGGGGGATTTTTCGAGAGAGGAATTGCGAAAGATCGATCTCGCCTTCAAGCGCTGGTATCCGTCGTGGCCGAACTACGACAAGAGCAGCGACACGGCTGCGAGGAAGGCCTGGTTCGCCCTGACGGCTGATCAGCGAGCGGCCTGCATCGAGAAAACACCGGCCTACGTCCAGTGGATCGGCAAGGGCACGTTCACCTTCGCAGCTGTCTATCTCCGGGACCGGGCTTGGGAGAAAATGCCTGAGGTTTCCCAGGCTGCTCAAACGCATGCCGTTGCCAAGGTCTGCGGTAAACTCTGGATGGGCAGGCGTTTTGAGGCGCTGCTATCCGAGCCGACCGGCCAGTTCGTCATGACCACATTCGATGAGCGGCGGATTGCCTCCGGCGCGATCAGCCGGGAAGCGCTGGTCTGGGAAAAGCGCCGTGATCATGGTTGGCCGCTGGTCAGCAAGATGCGCGACTTCGCCAGCCGCAACGAGCCGTTCGTGACCTCGATCGATCTCCTGCCGCTGGTGTCCGGTTTTGAGAAGGTCGAGCGCGGCAGCAGCCTGTTTGCCGCTTGGCGACGGCTGCATGAGCGCCGCGGCTGGATGTTTGTCGATGGCTTGCGCGACTGGAACTATTTCCCGGCTATCGACCCGGATCAGCCCGATCTCGACGCAGCAGTCGAGGCAGCACTTGAGCAATTCAAAAACAGCCTTAGCGAGGGACGCATCCATGTTGCAGCATAACGGTAATTTTCTGGATGGTGTGTCGGACGAGGGGCTTTCGCGGCTGGCTTACGTCAACGCGCTGGAAGCCAAGCGGCAGCGGCAGGTTGCCATGGCCCGTCGCGACCGGCCGGGCTTCGATGGGCTGGCCAAGTGGGTGGTGGCGAGCTGCAGGAGTGGCATGGAACAGGCGATCCGCGATTCGCTCGAACAGCAGGGAATCGAATGCTGGTGCCCGTGCGAGCGCCTGAAATTGCCACCTCGGCGCGGTAAGCAAGCTGTGGAAATCCAGCGGGCGGTGTTTCGCGGATACCTGTTTGTGCGGGTCGTTCCGGACAATGAGGCCTTCGTCGGATTGATGCTTGCTTCCAAGCTTCAGAGCCTGATGGGCAGGGACGGCAAGCCCTATCTGATGCCGGAAACACTGATGCGTCAGCTGATGTTGGCAGCCAAGAAAGCAGAGCGAAAACATACGGATGCAGGTGACGTTCCTGTTATGCCCGACGTGCTGGGCAAGCAGGTGACGATCCGCTCAGGTCCGTTTGCCGACTTCGTGGTAACGGTGCGCAAGGTGCTGTCGAAGCGCGGCCAGGTGGTCGTTGACGTGCCGATGTTTGGTGGCATGAGCGAAATCACAATGGGTGTTGACTTCATTTCCGGTTGAGGTTAGCTCTTGAAACGTGGAGAGGCGAACAGCGCCTTTCCCGACGAGATGACCGGGGCGTATGATGCTCCCAAGGGATTGATGTTCTCCCCCGGCCTCGCTCTGATCCAAGCCAATAGGCGATGCGATTCAGGGCCAGTGCGTAAGCTATGACCAGACGACAGATGATGAGGCGGCCGATGGGTCGCCTTTTTGCGTTCTAGGATATGGCGACAGATCAGAGATCAGACGAGGCCAAGGGCTGGCGCTCTTGGTACTTCACTGCGCGATGGCGAGCGATCCGGTCGCTGCAGCTGAAGCGGGAACCGTATTGCCGAATGTGCCGGCAGCAAGGGAAGCTGAAGAAAGGTTTCATCTGCGATCACATCGAACGTCATCGCGGCAACGCCGAGAGGTTCTGGAACGGTCCTTTCCAGACCCTGTGCAAGCAGCACCACGACGCGACCAAGCAACGGGAAGAGCATCGCGGCTTCTCGACGGCGATGGGCGCGGATGGCTGGCCCACCGACCCCAGGCACCCGGCGAATCGGACGTGACCCCCTCGACCATCGGTCGGGGCAGGCCAGGGGGGTGGGTCAGCCTTTAAAGCGATCCGGCCCCCGCACCGGCGTCAGTCATTCGTGTGCAGCGAGTGGAAATTGGAGGGAAAAAGCCACAGGAGGGCAGTAGCACATTACGAAACAGCGGCCGATTAACCCTCAGCCAGGAATCTAAGAGGGGCATTCAGGCTGAAAGTCACACCCGTGGGCAGATAGTCCACTCTAACCTCACCTCTCACATACGCTTCCAATGCCCGTTCAATCATCCGTGAGCCGAAGCCTTTTTTTTCGGGTTGCTTTACGATTGGCCCGCCGCGTTCAACCCATTGAAGGCTAAGTCTTTCCTCGTCGCTATTCGCCACTTCCCACGTAATAGAAACCGTTCCATGTTGGTTGGAGAGAGCACCATATTTGATTGCGTTCGTCGTTAACTCATGAAACGCAAGGGCAATCGCCAATCCGCTCTTTGGTGAAAGAGTTATAAGCGGGCCATCAATAAAGATACGGCCCATAAGTTGGTCTTCGACGACCGTCTTCGCCACTGCTTCTAGCGTTGTGGCGGTCTGGTTTGGTTGTATCAGAATATCGTGTGCGCGACCGAGGGCGGCAAGTCTTGCTAGGAAGGCAGGCTTTGCGACTGCCATCTCGGCATCATCTCTAAGTGTTTGGCGCGCGATCGATTGCACCAAGGCAAGAAGATTTTTCATGCGGTGCGAGAGCTCACCCCGCAACAAGATTTGCTCGTCTTCGAAATTCTTGACGGTCGTGATGTCTCTCGATACCGATAAGATGCTTTCAACGGAACCGTCTTCGGCAAGTATTGGCGAAACTTTCACATCCCAGAAACGGCGTGACCCCTTCAGGGTGTTGGCAAAACCGGTAAAGCGAACCGTCCTTCCCTGCAGTGCTGCATCGACAGCCGCACGAGCATCAATGTTACCTTGATCCTGCCAAAAGTCAGGCCATGGACAACCTTTGATCACTTCAAAATCATCAACCTCCATGACGCGCTTTCCGCCTTCGCTCATATACTGCAGTGAACCGTCCAAACCGATCACTTTTATGCAGTCGTCAGAAGCAGCTAATGCCGCCTCAACGAAACGCTCGGAACTGATCGACATTTTTGCAATCCCATTGCGTTGGTTGTGAAGTGTAACAGCGACTTATATTTAAAGTTTTATTTCAAAGTTCAATGCCTTAACGCTGTATAAGTCAGGGACGACTACGTCAATTAGTGTTTAAGGGCAGGCGGAAATAAAGCAGCTCATCAGGTTGTTGGGCGGCTGGAAGTGACCTCCAAATCAATCAGGACCGTTTCATGAAAGGCCGCAAGCCCACTTCCGAAAATGTGGTCCCACTCAAACCCGAAGATAGCCCAGGCGCGAACTTCGAAGCGCGGGCGGCGGCCAAGGCGCGGGAGCTTAGGCCGGACGATCTGCCGTTTGAGGTGCGCGCCATCTGGGACCGGATCGCGCCGCCGCTGTGTGATCCCCGCAAGAACCGGCTGAACGAGGCCAACGTCTTCATGTTCGAGCAGCTGTGCTGGACGATAGCCCGGCATGAGCGGTTGCGGCTCGATGTGCGGGAAGGCGGGGAGACCTACGAGAGCGAGACCCGCAACGGAAAGCAGCAGAAGAGCCGCCCGGAAGTCAGCCAGTTGAACGAAACATGGCGGCAGGTTCGGGCGCTGGCGAGTGATTTTGGCATGACGCCCTCGGCCGAACGCGGCCTGCAGGCAACCGGCCAGCTTGGATTTGAGTTCCCGACCGATGATGGATTCGATTGATGTCGAGATCCCGGATGTCAGCTATGACGACGATCCGGTGACCGCATGGGCGGCGGATGTGGCGCGTGGCAACATTGTTGCCGGTCCCCATGTTCGCAATGCCTGCCGCCGTCATCTGCGCGATCTGGTCGAAGGCCCGACGCGCGGCCTGGTTTGGGATCTGGACACCTCGAACAAGCGCATTAAGTGGTTTGGCGAGAAGCTGCGGCTGAACGGTGGTCAGTTCGAGGGGCGGCGGTTTCGGCTGCATCCCAGCCAGGCCTTCCGGGTCGGCTCGCTGTTCGGCTGGAAATGGGCCGATACCGGCTTGCGGCGGTTCCGTCGCTTCTATGACGAGGAAGGCAAGGGCAACGGCAAATCACCGCTTCTGGCCGGCATCGGCATCTGCATGATGGTGGCCGATGGCGAACCCCGCGCCGAGATCTATGCGGCAGCCGCCAAGAAAGACCAGGCGCAAGTGCTGTTTCGTGATGCGGTTGCCATGCGCGACCAGTCGCCGGAATTGATGCGGCGGATCTCGACCTCTGGAGAAAACCCGGTCTGGCAGCTTACCTATATCAGCAAGGGCGGTGACAAGCGGTTCTTCAAGCCGATCTCGGCCGATAAGGCGCAATCGGGTCCGCGTCCATCCTGCGCGCTTTGTGACGAGGTGCATGAACATCCCAACCGCGATGTCATCGAAATGCTGGAACGCGGCTTTAAATTCCGCAAGCAGCCGCTCCTGGTCATGGCGACGAACTCTGGTTCCGACCGCAAATCGATCTGTTGGGAAGAGCATCAGCATGCCGTCAACGTCGCGGCCGGTATCATCCAGGACGATACGACCTTCGCCTTTGTCTGTTCGCTGGATGAGGGCGACGATTGGGAGAATGATCCGTCCTGCTGGGTGAAGGCAAACCCGCTCCTCGATGTCACGATCACCACGGAATATCTGAAAGGCGTGGTCGATCAGGCGCGGATGATGCCGGGAAAGCGCAACGGCATCGCTCGCCTGCATTTTTGCGAATGGACGCAATCGGTCAATGCGGCGATCAAGCGTGAAGCCTGGATGGCCTGCCAGAAGGTTCTGGATCTCGACTGGCTGATCGAACAGGGCTTTCCCTGCTATGGCGGTCTCGATCTGTCACGCACCCGCGACTTTACCGCGCTGACTCTGATCTGGGTTCTCGACGGCACAAAGGATGCCGAGCGGTTCGCGTCAAAGACCTGGTTCTGGACGCCGGCCGATACGCTGGATGATCGGGCCAGCACTGACCAGGCGCCCTATGATCTCTGGCGCGACCAGGGCTTTATTGAAGCAGTGCCCGGCCAGCGGCTCAAATATCCCTGGCTGGCCTCGGCACTGGCCGAGATCTGCGCACGGTTCGAGCCGATTGAGATCGGGGCCGACCAGTATGGCCTGGAGCAATTGTCCGAGCATCTGGACGATCAGGGTGTTTCCCTGCCGTTGACCATCCACCCGCAAGGCTTCCAGCGCCGTGTGCTGGAGCGCGATCCTGATGCGCCCGATGGCGAGCAGGAAATTTACCTCTGGATGCCGCATAGCATCAACAAGCTCGAACACGCGCTTTATGAGGCGCGTATCGAGATCGACCCAAACCCGATGCTGGACAGCTGCGCTGCCAGCACCGTCTTTGCAGAAAACCGCACCGGTCACCGGATGTTCGACAAGGAACATGCCTTTGGCCGCATCGACGGCATGGTGTCTCTCGCCATGTCGATGGGCATGGCCATGTGTCGTGTCCGCGCGCCAGAGGCATCCCCCTGGGATGACCCGGATTTTTCCATGAACTGATAAAGGGGTGGCCCGATGGCTTCCAAGAAGGGCAAGGCCGAGCGGCGTTCAACGTCGCTCGAAAGCGAAACCGTGCCTGTGAGCGCTGACAATTTTATGGAGTTCTTCGGGCTCGGCGGCGGCGCGTTGCTGACCGTCAGTATCGAAACGGCGCTGAAGGTGCCGGCGGTCCAGGCGGCGGTGTCCTTCCTGTCGCGGACGTTGGCGACCTTGCCGCTGCATGTCTACAAGACGACGGATCAGGGGCCGGAACGGCTTGGCGGCAAGCTTGCCGTGGTGCTCGAAGAAAACCCGAACGAGGAAATGGATACGTCCAAGTTCCGGCGCTTCTTCTGGGAACAGGTGTTTACCGGCGGACGGGGCCTTGCCTGGATCGAGCGCAAGGGGGCCGGTGTCGAGGCGCTCTGGCCGATTGATCCCGGCAGTTGTTCGATCCGCCGTCGCGGCGGCCGGCTGTTTTACAGCTTCGAGGGCCGGGAGTATCCAGCCACCGATGTCATCGACATTCCCTATATGCTGAAGCGCAATCTGGTCCAGCATCGCGGGCCGATTGCCATGGCGGAAAAGGCGATCCAGCTGGCGCTGGCCATGAACGACTATGCCTCGAACTTCTTTGCCGGTGGCGGCGTGCCGCCCTTGGCACTGGAGGGACCAATGCCGGCCGGCGGCAAGGCGATGCAGCGGGCGCGAGAAGACATTCATCGGGCCGTCCGGCAAGCACAAAAGGACAATCTGCCGGTCATTCATCTACCTCCTGGCTATAAGCTGACCCAAGTCGGCTACGATCCGGCCAAGGGGCAGATGACCGAGGCGCGGCTCTACCAGGTGCAAGAGATTGCCCGTGCCTATCAGATCCCGCCGAACTTCCTCCAGGACTTGAGCCGAGCGACCTTCTCCAATGTCGAGCAGAACGACCTCTATCTGGTCAAGCATCTCGTCAGCCAATGGGCGACGGCGCTCGAAGGGGAAATGAACCTCAAGATTTTTGGGCGCATGAACACCCGCCGTTATGTCCGTCATAACCTCGACGGCCTGATGCGCGGCGACTTCAAGAGCCGGCTTGAGGCCTTGGCGACCGGCGTCAACTCGGCGCTGCTCACCCCGAACGAGGGCCGGGAGATCGAGGGCCGGCCGCGCGATCCGAACCCGGCCGCCGACCGGCTGTATATCCAGGGCGCGACCGTTGCCATCGGCACCAGCAGCGCCATCGGCCACAACGGCGGCCCGCCGCTGGATGACGCACCCCCCGACGACAATCAAAAACAGGTGAGTGATGACAGCGACACAGACCCCGAAACCGAAACCGGGTGAGCGTGAGCGCCGCTCGTTGGTGCTGCCGGTTGAGAGCCGGGCCGATGGCGAGCGCATGACAGTGGCCGGCTACGCCGCCAATTTTGGCGATGTCACCACCATCGCCGGTGTGTTCGAAGAGTGCATTGCGCCGGGCGCCTTTGCCCGCTCGCTGCGATCCGACGATATCAGGGCCTTTTATGACCATGACACGGCACATGTGCTGGGACGCAACCGGGCCGGCACGCTGCGGATATCGGAAGATGCCAAGGGCCTCGCCGTCGAAATCGACCTGCCCGACACGACGGTCGGGCGCGATGTCCGCACCTTGATTGCCCGTGGCGACGTGTCGGGCATGTCTTTCGGGTTCGAGGCTATTGGCGAGGAATGGGATTTTTCCCGCGCCATGCCGCGCCGGACTCTTACCGACCTCAACCTGTTCGAGGTCTCCATTGTTTCCATCCCGGCCTATGCCGGCACCTCCATCGCCCTACGGTCGCTCGCAAGCGCTCGTGGAACCGAAACCCGTTCTCATGGGCTGATCACACGCCTGCGCATGAAGATCGGCCTCGACCTGACGCGGCGCTCATAAGGCCCGCGTCCCAACTTTCCCCACCATCAGGAGCATGATTATGTCGCAGAAACTCAAAGAATTGCGTGAAAAGCAGGCGCGTCTCGTAAGCGAGGCCCGCGAACGGCTGGAGGCGATCACGCCTGACACAGACGAGGTCCGGTCCAAGGAACTGGAAAGCGCCCATGACAAAGCGATGGCCGAATATGACCGGCTGCAGGGCATTCTGGAGCGCGAAGAAAAGCTGCTCGAGCTGGAAAAGCGGGATGAAGAGCGCCGCGCCAAACAACGCCCGCTGCGTGATACGCCGGAAACACGCGGGGAAGATCTGCCGGAAGCCGGCAAGGTCGAATATCGCAGCGTTTTTGCCAAAGTGGTCTGCGGCGTCAGCCCTGCCGATCTATCATCCGAAGAGCGCTCGGTCCTTCAGCGCGGCCTTGCCAGTTTCGAGACCCGCGACCAGGTGACCTCAAGCGCCGTTGCCGGTGGCTATACCGTGCCGGTCGAACTGGAGGCCACCATCATCCAGGCGATGAAGGCCTGGGGGCCGCTCTACGACGAAGCCATCTGCACGGTCATCTCGACCTCCAAGGGCAATGAGATGCTGGTGCCGACCGTTGACGATACCGACAATGAGGCCGATCCGCTGGCCGAAGCCGCCGATCTCCTAGAAGACGGCAGCGGCGATGTCGAGTTCGGGCAGAAGGTGCTCAACGCCTATGTCTACGCCACGCCCTTTATCAAATGGTCGTTTGAATTGGACGCGGATTCGCTGTTCAACATGGAAAGCCTGCTTGGCGGCATGATCGGCGAACGGCTTGGGCGGATCGGCAATCGCAAGCTGACCTTGGGGACAGGCCAGAACCAGCCGAATGGCGTGGTCAATGCCGCCGGTCTCGGTCACACCACGGCGGCCAAGAATGCCTTCACGTTCGACGATATCCTGGACCTGGAGCATTCGGTCGACCCTGCCTATCGTGGCTCACCAAAATGCCGTTACATGTTCCACGACAATTTCCTGAAGGCAACGCGCAAGCTGAAGGACGGCAACGGCAATTATCTCTGGCAGCAGGGCGATGTGCAGAAGGGCGCACCCGCCAGCTTCAACGGCCGGGCCTATTCAATCAACCAGCATATGGATGATATCGAGGCTGACAAGCGTATCGCGCTGTTTGGTGACTTCTCCAAATACTATGTCCGCAAGGTCGGCTCGCCCGTGATCGGCGTGCTGCGCGAGCGCTTCTGGCCGAAGGTCGGCATTGCCGGCCTGATCCGCTTCGACGGTGAGCTCGGCGATTCCAACGCCATCAAAGCGATGAAGACCGCTGCCTGAGCGGCCACGGCAACGGCCGGCGCACTGAGCGCCGGCCTGTTTCCAGATGGAGAGGATCCCATGAAAATCAAAATGCTGACCGGCGTTGCCGGAACCGACTTTGTTTTGAACAAGGGCGACGTAACCGACCGTTACGAGATCCCGGACGCGCGTCGGCTAATCGAAGCCGGGCTTGCCGAGCTTGTGATCGACCCTGAGGGCGACGAGCTTGCCAAGCTGCGCGCCGAACACATGATGTTGCGCAACCGCCATGCCAAGATTGTCGCAGCGCTGGCAGCGGCAACCAGGCCCGTGCCGGACGGCCGCGCATGAGCTGGTATGGCGCGACAGTCACAGCGAAAGCGGCCGATCTGCCGGTTTCCGTCCAGACCGTCAAAGAGCGCTGCGGCATCGACACGGCTCATGATGACGCGATCCTGCACATGATGCTTGAGGAAGTCGTCGCTGTTGTCGAGCAGACCTGTAATCTGTCGGTCTTTCCGAAAACCCTTGTCGCGCAATGCGATGGCTGGGCCGATCTGGAGCGCTTGCCGGATGGGCCGGTGAAACCGGGAAGTAAGCCGGTAATCACCTATACATCGCAAGATGGTGGGGAAATTGTTCTCGATCCCTCGCTGTATCGGCTCAAATCCGATGGGCTGACGTTCGGTCTGGTTCCGGTCCGATTCTGGCCGCTGGCGCATCGCGGCGCGCCTGTGACCGTCACCTATGAGGTCGGCTTTGTCGAGCTGCCATTCGATCTTCGCCTCGGCATCATTATGCGCGTGGCTGAGATTTACGGACGCCCGGAAAACGGCGCGGCGGATGCGGTGACCGACTTCGACCGGTTGCTGGTCAATTGGCGGCGAGGTGCGTGATGCGGGTGCGGTTCTTGGAAGCCTTTGACTTCAAATCCACCCGCGCGACGACGATCGCTTACCAGGCCGGCATGGAAATGACCGTGCCAAAACGCTGCGGCGACTGGGCCGTGGCGGCCGGCAAGGCGGTGGCGCTGCCCAAGCCGCCACGCCGAATCGAGGGAGAAGCCGATGGCGCGGAAGAGATCGACGGGTGACCTGAAGCGCCGGATTGTCTTTGAGCAGCGCGAAGAGGTCGACCGGGGCGATGGCGTCACCGTTGCCTCCTGGATCGAACGCTACAGGTGCCGTGCCGGCTTTGTCCATCTTCGCGGTGGTGAGACTGTCATGGCGGATCGGCTGCAAGGCGAGCATTCGCAGGTGATCTTTGTGCGCGATTGCATTGAGGCGCGGGATGTCGAAACTGACTGGCGCATTCGTGACCTCGATACAGAGCGCCTCTTTAATATCCGAGACGTGACTGCCGGCGAATGGACCGACAGCGACCGACGCTGGATCGACTTCCTCTGCCAGAGCGGCGGGGTGGCCGGATGAGCAAGATCCTCAATCTCGTCAAACTGGACAGGAAGCTGAAGCGCTTGCCAGACATGGCCAAGGCAGAAATCAAGGCCGGGATGGAAGCGGCGGCCGATGGCGTCGTTGCCATGATGAAGAGCCTGGTCGCGGTCGAAGACGGTACGCTTCGCGATAGCATCGGCTGGACCTGGGGCAAGGTGCCGAAAGGGGCTGGGATCGTTGCGGCCGTGAAATCCCAGATGGGCAATGATCTTTCGATCACGATCTATGCCGGCAGCACCGAGGCTTATTATGCCCGCTGGGTGGAATATGGCACGGCACCCCATAAGAACGGCGGCAAGTTTGCCGGATCGGAAAACCCCGGCACCAATGCGCGGCCGTTCTTCTACGTGTCCTGGCGCGCCAGCAGAAAGTCGGCCAGGCGGGCGGTGCGAAAGGCGGTTCGCACGGCTGCCAGAAAGGTGGCGGCCTCATGAGCGAAGACGCTGCCCACGAATTGCAGGTGGCCATCGTCACCGCCCTGAAATCCGATCCTGATGTGACGGCATTGATTGCCGGCCGCGTCTATGACCGGGTGCCGCAAGGGGTCACCCTGCCTTACGTTTCTTTCGGCCCCACCCAGGAACTGCCTGAAGATGCCGATGGGCTGGACCTTTCCGACCTGGTCATTCAACTCAGCGTCTGGTCGGAAGATCCGGGATTTGCCGAGGGGCGGCGGATCGCCAAGGCAGTCGTTAAGGCACTGTCCGGCGACACGCTGTCCCTTACTGACAACGCGCTCACCTTTCTCGAACTGGATAGCCGGCGCGATCTGCGCGACCCGGACGGATTGACCACGCATATTGCGCTGACTTTCCGCGCCGGCATCGAAAACCACTGACATTCTCTCAACATCTGGAGGCCATCATGGCGCAAGCAACCACCATCCGTGGCGGGAAAATCCGTGTTCTCCTCGGTAATACCGCCACCCCTATCGTTTATTCCTCGCCCTGCGGCTTTACGCAGCGCTCGGTCTCGCTCGACAAGGGGCTGGAAGAAAGCCAGATTCCCGACTGCGATGATCCTGATGCCGTCGATTGGGTCGGCCGCGATGCGTCGTCGCTGTCCATGTCGATCTCAGGCGAGGGCGTGTTGGCGCAGGAGAGTGTCGAAACCTGGCTTGATGCCTGGGAAAACATCGACAGCATCCCGGTCAAGGTTGAATGGGAGTTTCCCGCCAAAACCATCACCTGGACCGGCCACATGCATGTCGAGAAGTTTGAAAGTGCCGGCGACAATGGCAAGCGCGCCACCGCCAGCATCTCGATGCAAAGCGACGGCAAGATGGTCCGCGTGGTCACCCCGAAATGAGGAATGCCGAGCTGATGATGCCTTGGGCGGATGGTGATTACACCTTCCGCCTCGGTTGGGGTGAGCTGGAAGGATTGCAAGAGGCCTGCGATGCCGGGCCTTACGTGATCCTCGACCGTCTCCAGACCAGCACCTGGCGCGTGGGCGATATAGCCCATGTGATCCGCTTCGGCCTGATCGGCGGCGGCAAGACGCCGGTCGAGGCGCTCGGCCTGGTACGCATATGGGTCGAGGCCCGCCCGCCCGCCGAAAACCTGCTGTTCGCGCAAGCCATCCTCACGGCCGGTATCATCGGTGCCCCGGATGAAAAGCCGGGGGAGGAAGACGCGGCAAATCAGGAGGGGGCGATGCCCTCGACGACCTTCCCAACGGAAAGTTGAGATTTGCCGCCATCTACGGCAATGGCGCGGCCATGGGGTTTAGCCCACAAGCCGTCCGCGCCATGTCCATGTTCCAGTTCTTCGCGGCGGTAGACGGCTGGATGAAGGCCAATGTGCCGGAGGAGGAAAACGCGCTGTCGGAGAGAGAGCGTGATGATCTCTGGGAATTCATCAACCGCTGATCTCTCAACACATTGAGGCACTTATGGCAACCGATCTCGAAAAGCTCGTTGTGCAGCTTTCGGCCGACATTAAAGGCTATCAGCGCGAGATGCAGAAGGCTGCGAGTGTGACCAGTTCACAGGCTCGCGCCATCGAGAACCGTCTGAAGCAGATGGATGGCCGGTTCTCAGCACTCGGCACGTCGATGGCGCGCGGACTGATCGCCCCGCTGGCCGGAATCTCGGCGGCGCTGACGGTGGATTCCGTTATTCACTATGCCGATGCCTGGACGAGTGCGAAGAACAGCCTAGCCTTGGCCGGTGTGGTCGGCGTCAGCCAGGTCGCAGTTCTCGACCAGATCTATAACTCTGCCCAGCGCAATGCCGCACCGATCGGTGCCATGGCCGATTTGTTCGGCAAGGCGGCACAATCCGGCGATGCGCTGGGGGCTTCGCAGGCGGATCTTCTCAAATTCACCGATGGCGTCGGCACGGCGCTGAAGATCGAAGGCAAGTCTGCCACGGAAGCGCAGGGCGCGCTGACCCAGCTCGGCCAGTTGCTGGGCTCCACCCGCGTCCAGGCAGAAGAGTTTAACTCGGTCAACGAAGGGGCGCGGCCGATCCTGATTGCGGTTGCCAATGGACTGGATGCGGCCGGTGGCTCTGTCAGCAAGCTGAAGCAGTTGGTGAATGACGGCAAGGTGTCCAACCGGGACTTTTTCCAGTCGTTCCTGAAGGGGCTGCCGACCATCCAAGGCATGGCCGCCAATGCGACCCAGACTATAGAGCAGGGCGTCACGAAGGTCAGCAACGCCTTCACCAAATTCATCGGTCAAACCGACGAAGGTCTCGGCGCATCACAGCGCCTGGTGGTTGGATTGAACGCCTTGGCCGATAACTTCGAGCAGACTGCAGATGTCGTGCTGAAGCTCGCTTCTGTCATCGCGGCGGCTCTCGTCGGCCGGTCCATCGCCCTCATGATTGCCAATCTTGGCTTGGCGACAACGGCGGTCACGCGTCTGATTGCAGCATTGCGGGCGGCATCCTCCATGGCCGGCATTGCTACGGCCATCAGTGGCATCGGTGCGGCGGCGGGTCCGCTTGGCCTGATCATCGGCGGCACTGTCGTTGGCGCTCTGGCGTTGTTCTCGTCGTCATCAGCTGAAGCCAGTCAAGCGGCCAAGACCTATGCCCAGGCGCTCGCCACGGTGCAGGAAAGCGCCAAGGCAACCGCGACCAGCGTGGAAGGGGCTGCTAATTCGATCAGCGAACGCACACGCAACGCGCTGTCGGGTGGCGTCGAAGAGGGCAAAGCCCAGATCGATGCGGCCAAGGCCGCCGTCGTCGATCTCTTCACCCAGATCATCGACAATGCCCCGCGCCGGCTGATTACCGACGATCAACTCAAGTCGCTATCGGATCTACGTGACGGTCTAAAGGAGGGCAAGGTCAGCGCGGCCAGCGCCAGCGATGCACTCTACGCCTTGGCCAATTCCAACCCCAAATTCCAGAAGCTGGCCGATCAGCTGGCGCCGCTGCTCGATAAGCTGAAGGAAGCGGTGGCGGCAACCGCATTGCTACAAAAGCAGCTTGGCGATGTTTCGACAACAGATCCCAAGGTCGTGGCCGGCTATGGTCAATATGCGCAGTCTCGCCAGCAGGGCGAAGAGATGCTGCGGCTTGGCAAGGCCTATGCCGATGAAGCCCAGCGGCAAAACACGCTGTCGAAGGATCAGCTCGCTGTCGAGAAAGAGATCGCCAGGATCAAGGCGGATCTGCAAAAGAACGGCGCCTATCTGCCCGAAGATCAGATCCGCGCCCTGGCAAAGGCCAATGTCGCGGCGGATAGTAAGCGCTCCGATTCCGGCAAAAAGACCAAGGTGCCGAGGGCGACGGCAGACGACCGGCTGGATATGGATATCCAGTCGATCCGGGATCGCACGGCGGCACTGGTCGAAGAACAGTCAGTCGTCGGGAAATCCTACCGTGAGCAGGAGGCGCGTCGCATGGCGCTCGACCTCGAACAGCAAGCCCTCCAGGATGTTCGAGAAGAGGCGCGACGCAACAATGATGAGAACTGGCGCACGGTCGAGCTCACGCCCGACCAGATCGCCAAGATAAAAGGGACGTCTGAAGCCTATGCCGAGCAGGCCGATATCCTGCGCAAGGTCGAGGACGCCCAGCAGCGGTCGCAGCAGGCTGCGCAAGAGTTTTACGATACCGCCAAATCGGCCTTCTCCGATGTCATCACGGGAGCCGAAAGCTTTAGCGATGCGCTGTCCGGTGTTCTCAAAAAGCTTGGCGAGCTGGCGTTGAACAGTGCCTTTGATGGCCTGTTCGGCGGATCGTCCGCGACTAGCAGCGGCGGCTGGCTGACCAATGTCTTTAAAAGCATTGGGTTTGCGTCCGGCGGCTATACCGGGGCAGGGGGCAAGTATGAGCCTGCTGGCGTGGTCCATAAGGGCGAATATGTCTTCGACCAGGATGCCGTTCGCAAGGCCGGTGGCCCGGCTGCGCTTGATGCCATGCGCAAGCGTTTGAAGGGCTATGCCAGCGGCGGCTATGTCGGACCAAACGTGCCGCGCATGCCTGATCTGTCCAGAGTTGCGGCCAGCAAAGCCAGTGCAGTCCAGGTCAGCATCAATCCGGTGATCGACAATCGAGGCGCCTCTGTCGAGGCGGTGGCGCGGCAAGAGCAGGCCATGGCAAAGCTGCAGAAGACATTGCCAGCCCAGATTATCACAGCGGTGCGCGATGCCAGGGCGAGGGGGGTAAAAATATGACCATCACCTATCCCCTTGACCTGCTCGCGGATTTTCCGGGCTGGTCGACCAAGTTCGAGCCGCTGTTTCGCCAAGAGCAATCGCGCACCGCAGGTGGCGTCACCTACATCAAGGATCTCGGGTCGCCGCTGTGGTCGGCGGCCTATCAGACTAAGCAGCTCAAACCGAACGAACTCGACGCCTGGCGTGCCCGGATCGAGGCGCTGGAAGGCGGGTTGCAGTATTTCCGGGGCTATAGCCTGTCGCGTACCCGGCCGATAGCCTATCCGGCCGGAAAACCGGTTCCTGAGAGCGGCGCGTCACTTTCTGCCATCGGCGCCGACAATAAGAGCGTGACACTGTCAGGTCTTGGTGCCGGCTATGTAGTCTCGCTCGGCGATATGATCCAGATATCAGGCAGCGGGCTTTACCGCGTGGTCGAGCCTGTCATTGCCAATGCGGCCGGCATTGCCGGGCCGTTCGAGCTTCGGCCGCATCTGTGGCCGGGCACTGCTGCCGGATCGGCTGTCACGCTGATCCGGCCATCCTGCACAATGATGATTGTGCCGGGGTCGATTTCCTCCGAAGCCGATGTGTCCAGCGGGCGCGGCTTCCTTTCATTTCAGGCTATCGAGGTGCGCTGATGCGCTTGCTTCCCTCTGCGATCACCAACGCGCTTGCGGCGCGGCAATTGGTGGCGCGCGATTTTCTCTGGATCATCGCGCGCGACCGCTCAACCCGCAACCCGGCTGCTGTCGGCTTCTGGTCCGATGTCGGCAATGTCTCGGCCGAGGTCGTGCATCCTGACACGGGCAATGCCGACACCAGGCAGTTCTACGGCTCCGGCACCCTGATCAGCATCACGGAAATCCCGCTGGTATCGACGCTGGAGGCGCAAAGCGTCACCATCACAATGTCCCAGATTGACGAGATGGTGGCCGAGGCCGTGCGGCTCTATGATTGCAAGCAGGCCCGCGTGGAAATCTATCGCGGCCTGTTTTCGCCGCAGACCCGCAAGCTGGTCTCGCCAGCCGAACTGCGGTTCCTGGGCTTTGTCGACACGATAGAGATCAAGACGCCCGCCGAGAATGATGCCGGCGCGGTTACGCTTTCCTGTGCCTCGCATATGCAGGAAATCACTCGCTCGAATCCTGACACGCGCTCCGATGCCAGCCAGAAGCTTCGCGACTCCGACGACAATTTCTACCAGGATGCAGCGGTCGTCGGTGATTGGGAGCTGTTCTGGGGGCAGACTAACGGCAAGATCGCCACGACGAAGGCAACCAGCATGGCGGATTTCCTCAAAAACGCGCTGGCCAAGAATGGTTAGGCCCGGCACCTCAGCCGACCGCTTTGCTGTGATCGATCTCTTGCGGCAAAGCCATGCGGCGGCGGGCTATAGCTTCCGGTTCGAGGCTGCCCGGGCCGATGCGCTCTACCGGCTCCATTTGGAAAGCCCGGCCGCTTGCGCGCTGCTGCTGGAGCGCGACGGCATTGTCTGCGGACTGCTGCTCGCCTCAGCCTTCAATCATCCGTTCGGCGCTGGCCTGATGGCCAAGGAAACGGTGTGGTTTATCGCACCATCGGCGCGCGGGCGATCTGCCCTTGTCATGCTCGATGCCTATGAGGCTTGGGCAAAATCCATTGGCTGTGTCGCCATCGGTATGGCGACGCTCGCCACCAATGATGTGTCCAGGCTTTACATCAGGCGCGGCTATGCGCCGGCCGAGACGCATTTTATCAAACCTCTCTAAGGGGTCCTCCTTCATGGCTATCTTTTCGGGCATCGCCGCCATTGTCAGCGGCGTGGCGTCGGCTATTGGCGCGGTCTCGTCCTTTATCGGCGGTCTCGGTGTCATTGGCTCGACGCTGTTGAAGGCCGCCGTTGGTGTCGGCTTGAACTATCTGGCGTCCGCCGTCGCTGGTAAAAACAAGGCCTCGACCGCAAGCTTTGCCGTCAATGGACAATTGCAGTCCGGTGGCACCGTGCCGCGCTCGATCATCTTTGGGATGACGGCAACGGCCGGCTCCCTTGTCTATGCTAATACCTGGGGCAATGCGGGCAAGACACCGAACGCCTATGTCACCCAGGTCATTGCCGTGGCCGATGCGCCGATCAAATCGCTGCTGGTCGCGGTCGTCAATGGTGTGGCCTGTGAGATCGATTTCGATCATCCGCATGCCGAATACGGCTGGCCGGTTCTCGATTATCGCAAAGGTACGACCGATTACCTGTGGCTAAAGTTCTATGACGGTAAGCAGACGCAAGCGGATAGCTTCCTGGTCAACCGCGTCTCGTCGGCGGCACGTCCGTACGAGAATACCCGCGTCGGGCATGGCGTTGCCTATGTCATTGCCACCTCGCGTGTGAACCAGGAACTGTTTTCCGGCTTTCCGTCCTTCAAGTTCGTGCTTGACGGCATGCGGCTTTACGATCCGTCGAAGGATAGTTCTGTCGGTGGCAATGGCAATCAGCGCTGGAGCGACGCCTCGACCTGGGGCGGCGATGGCGACCGGTTGCCTGTCGTGCAGCTCTATAACCTGATGCGCGGTATCCGCTGGAATGGCCAATGGCTTTATGGCTTGCAGACCGTCACTGATCGACGCTTGCCGTCTGGTCACTGGATTGCCCAGATCGGCAAATGTCGCACCCTGATCCAGGGCAAGGATGGCCTGGAGCCGATCTATCGTTCGGGTGCCGAGGTGCAGGTGAGTGCCGCCATCCAGGACGCGGCGCAAGCCATGCTGACAGCCTGCAATGGTCGGCTGGCAGAAATCGGCGGCACCTACAAGCCCTTCATCGGCGTGTCTGACGAACCTGTCATGACCTTCATCGATGCCGATATTCTATCGACGGAAGAGCAGAGCTTTACCCCGTTCTTCGGCCTGTCTGACACGGTCAACGGCATCTCCGCCTCTTATCCTTCGCAGGACGACGCCTGGAACATGGCGGAAGCGCCGCCGATCTATAACAGCGATTATGAGGTGGAAGACGGCAACCGGCGTCTGCTGTCGGATGTCAGCCTGGATTTTGTGCCCTATGCCGAACAGGTGCAGCGCCTGATGCAGGCGGCGCTGAAGGAAGCCCGCCGCGCTCGCCGTCACACCTTCTCGATGCCGCCGATGTTCTGGCAGTTGGAGCCGGGCGATATCATCGCATGGTCCAGCAACCGCAACGGCTATCAGGAAAAGCGGTTTCGGGTCGACGGCGTTCTCGACCAGCCGAACCTCGATGCCGTGCTGGATCTGACGGAAGTCGATCCGGCTGACTACAGCTGGAATACCGGCACAGATTATCGGTCTCCGGTGACCGGCAGTGTGTCGTCTGGTCTGGCGGCAACGCAACCGATGTACGGTTGGCAGGCGCTGCCGGCGACGATCTACGACGCCAATGGCAAGGCACGGCGGCCGTCGATCAAGGTGAGCTGCGATCCCGGTCAGGATGACGTTGCAAACGTCTGGGTGCGGGTTCGCCTGAAGGCGAGCAAGATGGTCGTGTTCGATAGCAGCGCCACGGCCTATGCCGCGCCGTTCGAATGGGTGTTGAACGGCACCTTCCTGCCGGCAACGCTCTACCAGGCGCAGGGCCGGTTCGTGCCCTATTCCAACCGCGCCACGGAATGGGGCGACTGGATCGATGTGCTGACGCCCGATGTGCGGTTTCTGGCTGGTGTGGATTTCGATCCTTACGATGGTACGATCGGTCTTTCTGGGTTGGGTGACGATCTCGCCAACTATCAGGACTGGATCGGCTCCGGCCTACGCAATGTGCAATCGACACTGGAAGAGCTGGACGCGCGCATTGCTGGTCTCGATCTCGGCAACGCATACGCCCGCCAGCAATTGCGCCAGCAGATCAGGGTGGTTGCCGATGGCGTAACGGCGGACTGGAGCCTTGCCGTTGATGTGGTCGCCTCGGCCAATGCGGCGACGGCAAGCCGGGTGGAGACACTGACAGCCAGCTTTAACAGCGTTACAGCGGGCTTTACCTCTCGGATTAATGCGCTTGCGGCAACTGATGTGGCGATCTCAAACCGTGTCGACACGCTGACCGCGTCCCTGACCGACACCAAGACTGGGCTGCAGAACACGTCCAGCGCGGTTTCTACGCTCCAGGCCAGCGTCAACACCACCAACGGCAACGTCGCGGCGGTCGCCAACGCCCTGACCTCGCTCTCGGCAGCCAGTGCCTCGGGCGATGTCGCCTCGGCAAACTTTCGCATGACGGCGATGGGCGGCCCGACTGGCTATGCTCGCATTGGTGCCGAGGCAAGGCAGGGCGGCAATGGCAACTGGCGCAGTGCGGCCTGGTATCTCGATGTCCCAAACGACGCCAGCCTGCCCAGCCGCTTTGTGGTCGAGGCCGGCCAGTTCGTGGTGGTGGCCGGCGGCAATCTCAACAACCCGTTCGTGGTCGATGGCAATGCTGTGCGCATGAATGTCGCCAATATCGGGATCGTCACGGCCGGCGAGATCCGCAGCTCGAACGGTAAAATGGCCATTTCTCTAAATTCTGGCACGATTGTGATATCGTCATGACCAAAACTTTGATCGGTCTCGATTACACCGGCACAGCCTGCATCAAGATTACCAAGGGCAGTTTCGACCCGGCGACCACCTCGGATGCCGAGATATCGAAGTTCTACTATTCGTCTAAATGGGCCGCAGACTGTAAGGTCAATGGCATCCGCACCGGGGCAAGCGGCACCACGCCACGCGGCTACTATCCCTCGGCGTCCTCCTGGACCTGGTGGAGTTCGGGCAATGGCGATGGCGGCTACCAGGACATCTATAAGAAGTCCTATTTTCCCGGCCTGCTCTATGACCTGCCGCTGTTTGACCGCAAGCGCGTTAATGCCAATGGCTTCTATACTCATATGCAGATCCTGGAGATGTATTTCGGGAGCAATGACCGCACACAGGTCTGGAAGCTTGGCGATGGCGGGACATACCTGATGGGCTGGGTGGCGGCCAACGCCACCTATAGCTTTTCCGGGTATTTTGGAGCGACCATCAAGCCCACGGAAAGCTCAATCTGGCTATCGGGCACCGACAAACTGATCGTCTGGCAACTGCCGGGCGATGAGACGGCGATCCAGAATGGCAGCCCACAGGCGACAGTCTCAGGCCAGCCGCAGATCATCATTGGTTCGACGGATCTGCGCGTCAGCAAGCCCGGCTTTGATGTGAACACGGCAAGCGGTAGTCAGCTGGCCTTCAGTTCCTCCCAGATCCCGGCCAAGGTGATTGCTGCCGCCGATATCCTGGTGCCGAACGGAACGAGCTATTTCGACTGTGGCATGCCGTTGCCGGTCGACACGATCATCGAATGCCATTTCTATGCATCTGGCCAGCCGATCTATTTTCCCTGCCATCCGAACAGGGGACCGTTTGGCGCGACCTTCCGGGCAAATGGCAACACTGTCGAATTTGCCAATCCAAACGGAGCTTGCCGGGCGCGGCTCATGGTCTTTGCCGAGGCACCGGCCAGCACGACCAGCGGCGCAAACAACGTGCTGCGTCAGTTCGATCAGAACGGCCAGCAAGTCGTGCAATTCCTGAGACCCGGGGCAGGGGCATCGCCTGGCTTTGGCGATATCGTCATCGATAGCCGCTGGCCTGCTCTTCAGATCGTCAAGGAAGGCTATCTTCCGATCACCACTGGCGGCCAGGTCAACACAATCAACTACAATGCCAGTGGCATGTTCACCTTCATCAAATGGTGCACGGTCCATGGCTCTGGCACGGTCGAAGGTGGCTCGCTTGCCATCAACACCACCAAGTTTGTGCGCCCGCCTCGGCTTGGCCAATACCGGACCTATAACGATAGCTGGAGTTCACCGGTCTTCACCGGCGACAGTAGCTATGTCCAGTACAGCGATACCGGTGCCACCTTCTACACCTTCCGGGGCAATCCGCTTTACGTCGCCTATTACAATCAAAGCGGCGGCGGGGTGCGCACCGAGACCGTCAACGACGTCTCTCCGATTATTGGTCTTCGTTACTACGTGTTCGGGGTAGCATTGCCATGAGCCCGGCCCGTCTTTCCATGTCTTCCATTCCGACCAAAAGGCTCTTCATGACCATGAACATCCATCCTGATGTCGCCTATCGCGAGCTGTCTGCCCAGGCTGAGTTTCTGAAGCAACGTAATCTGGCGCTCGCCCAAACACTGGCCGAGATCACCGCCGAGCGCGACCAACTGCAAGCCGAGCTGAAGGCTTTGACTGCCACAAATGAGCATGAGGCACCCGATGACGTTACGCAGTGATTACACGGCAGGCACAATCTCAATTGCCGCAGGGGCAACCGCCGTCACTGGCTCCGGCACGGCTTGGTCCACGGCCGGCTTTGCCGAAGGGGATCTGCTGTTTGCGGATGGATACTTCGGGATCGTCGGATCGGTCACCAGCGACACAGCGCTGACGCTGGCCCAGCCTTGGCGGGGCGGAACGCTGAATGGCATGGGCTATCGGCTGCGCTACCAGGGCGATGGCTCGCGGATCTCGGCCCAGGCCCGGCAGCTGATCGACCTTCTGGGCAACTCTGGCAATCTCGAAGCGCTTGGCGGCTTACAGGGTGTTGCGAACCGGCTCAGCTATTTCACCGGGTCGGGGCAAATGGGGCTAACGACCCTAACGTCCTTCGCGCGGTCGCTGCTCGATGATGCAGATGCAGCGACCGCGCGCGCAACGTTAGGCGCTGTTCAACAGAGCGGAGGAACTGGCCAAGGCCCCAACCTGGTCAGGCTCGGTTGGGCCAACGATGGCTCTGGATTGTTGGCACAGGTCGATGCCACGCCCATGGGCGCCCTTTGGACGAATGCTTACGTTGAGGCCGATCCTGCTGCCAGGCGAGCCAAGCTAGGAGCTCAGGCCAATCTCGGATTTACCCCAGTCCAGCAGGGTGGTGGAACAGGGCAAGGTGTCAACAAAATCTTCTTGGGCTGGGATAACACCTCGCTGCGGGGGCAAGTCGATTATGTCGACATCGGCCGGATCTGGTCGGATTTTGGATCGGGGCGACAGATGGCGGCGACTGGCTATCAACGGATACCCGGCGGTCCGTTGATCCAGTGGGGATCATCCACAAACAGCAACTACAGCGACTATTACCAGCCGCTCCCGGTTGCCTTCACATCGGCATGTTGGGCGGTGGCACCGGTAGCCGACAACATCATGCCGGCAGCGAACGCTCTTTCGATCACTGTCTCGCAGCTCACCAAGAACGGGTTTGATATCCGCTCACGGGTTCTATCGGCGGGTGGCGCGCTAACCGGCCACCTCGGCACTTTGGTTCATTGGATAGCGATAGGGGATTGATATGGCGATCTACGCGATAGTTGACAGCGATGGCTTTGCGAAAGCGTTCTATGACGAGGCTATACATGGCAGCCGGATACTCCCGATCTATGACGATGCTGGTGAGGTTGTCAGCCATCGGGATAATCCCGATTGCCTGATACCGGTCGAGGCGGTGGAAATCTCACAAGCGCAGCGAAGCGAGATGTTAAGCTTTCCCTCCTCGCGAAAGCTGATCCACGGGATTGTAATCGAATACCAGCCGCCAGCCGTCAAACCTGTGATGCCTACGCTGACGCCACGTCAGTTCTGGCTGGCTGCATCCCGCATCGATGTCAGTAAGACCGATGTGTTGGCGCTGGTCGATGCCATGGACGACAAACAGGCCGCTGCGGATCTGCGCATTGAGGTCACAGAGAGCGTGAGCTTTGAACGTTCCAACCCGGCTGTTGACGACATTGCAACGTTGCTCGGCATTTCAGGTGAGCAGTTAGATAGCCTCTGGCTTTGGGCCTCTGGGTTTTAAGCCGTGCCCTATGAAAGAGATCGTTGAAACTTAGCCGGGTGGTCCGTGAGGGGCAAATCAACATCGAACGACGGGAGGCTGGGGGGCAGCAGTCCGTCCGACAGCAGGTATCAAAAACTGTCGCACCCGTACCCATGGGGCGGGCCAGATATGAAAGATAAGTCGGCCGATTTAAACTGACATTCGTCAAGCTTCTCGCTCCTAGCGGTAACTAAGTGCTGACATTTGGTGAACGCACGGAGTGCGCAGCCACGCGTATTGACTGTGTGCGTTCCGCGTTTGTTCTCATCTAGATTAGACAATTCTACCAAAACAGGATCAATCATTATGGATCGCGCGAAATTCTTCGCGGCGGTGCGCTCGTCGTTGTTCGGCGGCGCGTTGACGCAAAATCAGGTCAATGGCATGAGTTCCATGCTCGATGCCTGGCAGGCCGGTAACATGACGGATCTGCGCTGGCTGGCCTATATGCTGGCAACGGCATTTCACGAGACGGCGCAGACCATGCAGCCTGTGCGGGAAACGCGGGCGGCGACTGATGAACAGGCGATTGCCATCCTCGACCGGTCTTTTGCAAAAGGCTCGTTGCGCTGGGTGAAGACGCCATATTGGCGGATTGGCGCGGACGGCAAAAGCTGGCTGGGACGTGGCTATGTGCAGCTTACGCACAAGAGCAATTACAGCAAGCTCGGGAATGCCATCGGTGTCGACCTGGTTGCCAATCCCACTCTGGCAATGCGTGATGATATCGCGCTGAAGGTCATGTTCACCGGCATGAGCGAGGGGCTGTTTACGGGGGCCAAGCTGGCGCATTTCTTCGTTGGGGCGAAAGCCGATTGGCTCGGAGCGCGCCTCATCATCAATGGCAAAGAACGGGCGGCCGATGTTGCCGACTATGCCAAGGCCTTCCAGGCGGTACTGCTGGGGGCAGCATGAACACAAATCTTCTGCACAATATCATCAACACGTTGATTGCCGCGATTCCGGCGCTGGCTCTGTTTGACTGGACGCCATTCTTCAGCGAGGCGGTGTCCCTGAAGATCGTCGGCTTGCTCGGCCTCGCCAAGATCCTGATCAACACCTGGCGCGATGGGCCGGTCGGTATGGTCAGGCCGCAGCCGCCCATTGATCGCGGTTTGTGTCGCGGCCAGGCCGCCGAGGGGGACTGCCAATGATCGGCCTCGCCCTGGCCGCCTGGACGGCGCTTAAGACACTCCGCGAAAAGATCGATTGGCGGGGTATTGCCCTGATTGCCGCCGTACTCATCGTCGGCTTTGCCGTGCATCGTTGGGCTTCATCATTGAAAGAGGCCGGCCGTGTCGAGATCCGCCAACAATGGGCAGAAGCGCAAAAGAAGGCAAATGCTGAGCAGCTCGCCAAGATCGCAGAGCAACAGAAGCAGATCGATGCCGCTGACGCGGCCTTGGTCACCACCATGGCCGCCCATGTGGGGCAGGTTGCCGGACTGGAAGCAGCGCTGGACGATGAAAGGAAAACGACGAATGCGAAACCGAGTGCTGCTGCTGGGGCTGCTTGCCCTGATGCCGGCGTTGCTATCCCTGAGCGGGTGCGAAACGCTCTCAACGCCATCGGCGCAACCGACCGCTGAGCGCAAAGCGACCGTCTCGGCCGGCATCATGGCCAGTTGCACCGGGCCGGTCTTCATCCCGGTCGGCGCGGATCGCGAAAAGGAATACCGGCTTTGGGGCCAGGACAGAAAGGCCTTAGTCGATTGTGGCGCCCTCAATGCCGCCAAGGCAAACACCATCAATGCACTTCAAGGCGACGGGACGTGACCGAGGACAAAGCGGCTGCGGTTTTGCGGACGGATAACAGAAGGAAGGAAGGGGATGTCTGAGAAGATTTCAACATTGGCAGAAGTTCTGACCGCCTGGTTCGGTGGCGCGGGCACGACCATCATCGGGGCCATCCTAGGGCGGGCCATGTGGCATGGCCAAGAAGTTCGACGCGCCCGCCGCCGGCCGCTCGGTCCGGAGTTGTTGTGGGAGTTGCCAATCGCAATCGGTATGGCAATGGTCGGCGAGGGGCTAGCTGGGTGGTTAAACGTCGGTCAGCCCGTGTCGACAGGGCTTATCGCGGCGCTCGCATATATGGGACCGCGTGGCGCAGAGGTCCTTTTTATCAAGTGGTGGATAGGAGCACGCGGAGCTAACAGCAAATAGACAGATGAAGTACCTCCTAGGTCTCCGCCTATAATTTAATGTCTCGCACGTTACTCACATTTAGCGCTTCGACAGAAAGCCCTTGGGACAACACGCCGTTAAAAACGGGGCAAATAAAATGCAGATCGCGAAATGTGAACCGATCTCCCAGGTCAAAAACCGCCGCGAGTGCCTTCAGATAAATCGAAACGGACTTGTAGAAATAAACGCCTGCTGAAGCCTCCGTAGAAATAACCTTCTTTTCTGCGGCCTCAATCACACGATTTTGTGCGTCCCTACGTATATATGAATATACTGGGTTATCGGAACGGAATGTAAGCGCCAAAGCGCCGACATCCTCCCTAGCTATGTAATCCATCGGATTACAATCCACTTCGAATAATATATCAGCAAGATCAAAGCAGATCGGCTCATTCACATTTTCTAGAAGCGCACACCCTCCTAAAACTGAAAAAGCCGCTCCTTTTGTATAGTGAGATAAAAAGACGCATCTAGATGATGGATACCAAGCCATTAATTTTTCTTGGTAAAAGCGACGACTTTGGACATCGTCGCGAAGCACAAATATGAGGTCTGCCTGAGTGATCAAGCCAGATATCCACCAATGACGACTTTCCACCGCGCGTCTGAGAAGAGGTAAGTCATCAATAATCATTTCAGATTTAACCGAGCCATCGGAATTGGCAAAGCCGGGACCGGCTAAAGGAATGATTGACTTCATTGAAGCGGCTCATCCTTTGAATTTGGCATACCCTTTAGGGCAAAAAATGCCCTCATGTCCTCTGGTGTTCCGAGGCCGTGCATAGCTTCTCTCTCTACCTCGTAAATTCCGATACGGGCGCCCTCGTCGATCATGTAATTATATGCCGGGCAAGTATAGAATTCATTATTAATTCTATCATTGTTCGCAATCATGTCTATGGTCGCCTTAACTAAGGCGTCTGCTCGCCTAAACAGGTAAACTCCCACCGTTGCATACTCAGAGATAGCTTTCTTCTCTGCGACTTCTTCAACGAGGCCTTGGTTATTTATCTTGGCAAAAGACCACTTTGGGTTCAATTCGGCATCTTTAAATACCAAAATAGAGCCATCGAGGTCCCTATTGATGCAGTCGTCAACAAAATCATCAACCGAAAAATCGATCAATTGATCAGAGTTTGCAACTATCACCATGTCAGAATCATTAAAATGCTTCCTCGCCAACATGACGGTGCACAGCGTTCCTTCCGTGAGTTTTTCGACAGATTGAACGCTTGCAATCCTACCGATCCGGTCAACGATGGACGTATTTTTTTCAATGTGTTCAGCACGAAGAAGCGTAACGACCTTACTGTTGCGAGGGCGCACATTTTCTAACACACGCTCGATCATTGGCTTGCCGTCGACGTCAATAAATGGCTTCGGCTTAAGCCAGCCTTCCTTAGCAAACCGGCTTCCTTCGCCTGCGCCTGGAACTACGAGGACTACCTCTTGCTTTTCGCCGGAGCGACCATAAAACTTCTCGACGTATTCTTTGTATTTTTCCGGCGTATAGAAGCTATGATAGTGTTTCGCTGGAATAGAGAAATTAGAAACTGAGCCTCCACCAATGATTATCTGGTTTAGCGTAGAGGAAATAAAATATTTCCCGTCGTGCCTATCTTCGCATCGAATTGAGCTCATAGCGGATTCAATGAATAGCTGGGCTGTCTCATAGTAATACAGGCCCGCGATCGCATTTTCGCTTATGACTCTTTTTTCGGCGGATTGAGAAACGAAACCTTCGTCATCAAGACGGACATAAGACCAGCGTGGGTGTACGGACGGAAACGTTACTACTCCAGCTACCGCGCCCTTACTTTTCACCTCTTCAAATAGGTCGGCGATTGGCGAGGTAATTACCTGATCGCCATTAGCTATTAAAATGGGTTCTTCTAAGTCCAAGTGGTCTACCGCTAAAAGGCATGTGCAAAGCGCCCCATCTGTCTCGCTGCTGACCGGAATTACAGTAACGTCTTCTCCAGCCCGAAGCTGAAGTACAGTGTCAATCGAAAACCTGTCTATGTCTTCCTGACGAACTAAGAACACAAATTTCGCATCGCCAAACTCTGAGCGAAGAGCGTTAATCGAGTGTTCAATCATGGTCTTCCCGCCAAGGTCGACTAGCGGCTTAGGGAAGTAAAATTCGGCCTGATCAAAGAAAGGCGACGTGGCTGCGATAGGGATTAAAATCTGCATTTTGTTTTCCATCTTCTTGGGCCTCTATCACACAGCCAAAGCTACAATTCTTTGCTTTATGGCTTCGTAATAAACGTCTGACACTTCTGCCACAGCCATCACATGAGCCCCGGAGGCCCTAGCAGCAGCTAAGCCATGCTCATTGTCTTCGACTATCATCACCTCATGAGGCGCCAAACCCATTCGCTCTATGGCTTTGACATAAATTTCTGGGTCTGGCTTCGCGTGCTTTACGTCTTCGTTCGAGAGGAAGAAGTCTAGATAGATATCCAACTTGGATAGCCGCATCATCAAATCGACTGAAGCTCGAATCGAATTAGAGCAAACAGCAAGTTTAAATCCTTCGGCCTTTAGACGAGATAGAGCTCGTTGATGCAGAAAATTCGGCTTACATTTTGAGTAAGCTATTTCGGCAGTAAAATCCTGTTTCAACGAGTTTATGAATGGATGGAGTCTCTTAGGAAGTTTCCGCGTTTTACTGAGAATTTCGAGCTTACGTTTTGTTGGCAGCCCGTCGTAAGTGCTAAGGTGCGCGTCTCTTTCAATAGGCATACCGAATAGTGAAAGTGCGCGGTTCAAAGCGTCGTAATGCCAATCTTTTGCATCAATCAACACGCCATCCATATCGAACAAAACGGCCTTAATCATCGTTGTCTCCAAAATACTCTAAAGCCTCGGAAGGGAAGTCGGTGCACAGCATCAATCGGCCATTTTCATTGAGATTAAACGACGATGCCCAGTCGGACCAAGCGTCAATGTGGTTCTTTTTGTGAAGTTCAGGAGAGACTATCGCAGCGAAACGTCGCTCTTTGGCTACCGAATTAATGAGGCTGCTCGTCGCGTACGGTTCATCAAAGCTATCGACCCAAACTCCCGCGCACCGCTCAACGCAGCAGGCGACAGGCTCGATATCGCTCATCCGGGTGAACACATTAACTCTTGAATTCATGTAGTGCCGCATGTCCGGCACTGACATATCAAATACGAAAGCATTTTTTATGGCGAACTTTTCCAGATGATCCGTGATCCACCCGGAAAGTCCATCCGACTTGATGTTTAGTGCAAGCCAGCCGTCTGTGCCGATCGATTTATAAATTTCGAGAAAAGCCGAGAAACTAATGTGTTTCTCGCTTGATCGAGCAGGATCGTGCGAAATAACTAATTCTCCGTCTAAATCCCGCACATCCGTTTCAATCCCGAATCCGTTCGTCAAAGCGCGGATGAAGGCAGACAAACTGTTTTTCTCGGTCGGTTCAATCCAAAAGCCTCTGTGCGCGATAATCCGCGCCCGAAGTGACGTTTCATCAGACGGATAGCTTATAGAAGACATGATACCTCTCTGAATTTCACACAAATGCGCGCAGGTGGTCCAAGGACTTGTTGCCCGAACTGATATCGCGGAGTAGATACGGCTGCACCTGTTCCATAGTCAGGCGGCCTCTGTATATCTCATGACGAGTTTCCTCCCAAGGAAGTCTGATCAATTGGGTATCCTGCTCGAAAAGGATCGTCTCCAAAAATTGGTGTGCGTGGCAGCGGCTGATATAGGATTCCATAGAGGCGTCGTCGACCACTTTTAGGAAGAGTTGCTGTCCCGCCGTAATTCGACCGAACGCTTGTCTATCGCAGAGCATAATTCTATCTCCAAGCCCTTCAATGAAATTTGCGTGAGGGTCGTGATCTCCCATTAGAAAGTTTGGCCGAGTGGACTCGGCTAGCTTCAACAGGTTTGATAGCAACGACGCGCCGCTAAAGACCAAGTCTGATCGGAGGAGAAGATACCTTGTGATAGGAAGCGCTTTCTCACTTTCTGTCTTGTCGGCCAATGCACGAAGTGCGGCTATACGGTTCCACATTCGAGCCTGGTTGACCAAGTGGGAATTGCCTCCAAATCTATCAGCAACCCGTTGGCCAATTGATGACATAAATTCAACGTCAGTCCAAATATCGGTCATAAACTCTGGAAGGAGATTATCTCTTAGGTAGTCGACAGTCACGTCGCTCTCTGACGCTGCTAGGCCGGCACAGAAGCTGACTAAATTTGGTAGGTAGCGCTTGACGTCTCCCACAGATTTGCAGTTTAGCTGCATTACGCCGTCATGTAGCTCGAATGGGAGGTGTTGCAGAAGAAAATGGACAGAGTCAGTATCAAAAAGTCCTCGAGACCCACCTCGGTCCCAGGTGGCGATGCCATAAGAAAAAGTCATTCCTTCTTCACGAAGCGGTTCAATGTCCGTCGCTAATTTATCCATAAGCGTTGGGAAAACGTGGTTGGAGAAGCGGCATTGGCCGAACATACCAATGAAGACGTGTTCCTTCGGCGCGCGCTGAACTTCGAACAAAGTCCGCCCTTTCGGAAGCAGGTTTAAATGATGGAACTCATTTTCTCCGGCGCCCTTCAAGGACAGTATACGAGCGCTTAGCTCTTTATGTTGCACGCCTGCGTTTGGATGGCGCCAGTTGAACTCAGCGAGGTCTACTCCGAGCAGGTCCTGACCCAAGGCAATAGCGATGGTACGCCACCTGGCCATTCCATCCAGTTCCGATAGCTTGAAAAGTTGTTTTACGAAATCGGCATTATTGACGAACTTAGAATCGAGCATGACCTTCGCGTATGCGTCGGCGGCTTCTGTAATTTTAAATGCAACTAGCAATCGAAACAGAACTACATTTCTTTCATCGGCCGGAAGTTGCCGCCTGAATTCGATTGCAATATCAGCTATCAGTGCGGTTGGTATTTTGACGTCAGCGGCAGGGTAAAGGATACCAGAAACAAGCGCGAATTCGAAAGCTGGAAAGGCCTCAATAGATCTAAGATACGTCACATATCTATTAATTTCGAGATCGCGGGCCATCTCGCGAAAATGTTCTTCGTTCGCTGCACTTTCTAGATGTTTTAACAGATCAGCGATTGAGCCGCTGAGATTGAATACAAGTTGCTGCCTAAAAGCGGAAAAGGACGGAATGCCACGGACGCTTTCGATAGGAACCCGCTGTAGAAATCCGGCGGTCCGTTGCAAATCTCCAGCGAGGAAAGCTCCCCCTGCAAGGAACAGCGAAATGTGAGGATTATCTTGATATTCGGACGGTATTGTTTTCTCAAATTCTAAGAAATATTTGAAGTCTTTAATGATATTAACGCAGATGACAAGTATTTCGATACAAAGGAAAGTCTCGGTGCGCTTTCTCCAGATCGTATCCATCATCTTCAAGGCGGTTGTGTAGTTCCCTTGATCTCTGACACGGACCGCTGCCGCAACTAACTCACGTATCAAGTCCGTGATCTCCGACGCCGGACGTTCTTTCCGATCTATGATCTGCAATAAATAATCTGATGCCTCGACATATTGTTGAGCGTCTATGAATTTTCTAATTTTCAACATGTCGTTAGCAATCAAACCCACGGTTTCCTCCGCCAATGAAATCAAATTGATCGGGCGCTTTCGCCTGTTATCTAATTGAAGGACCTAGATAAGTAAACATAGCGGTAAGGGGCATTTTATGGATTTGCAATTTATCGTCTTTCCAAGCGCTGGATCGCAATCACAACAAAGCAAGCGCCATTTGGGATCGCTGGAACCTCTGCCTAAACAGTCGCCATGGCAAAAAAAAGATATGTCATTCGTGCCCGAGGGCGGACTAAAGGTGACGCTTCTTCCCGTTTTCAGAGCCGTTCAACCTAGGGGGTGGTCTTGCAACGTAAAATAAATTGTTGGCAACGGCACAGGTATTCCGTTTCACTATCCAATTGATTGTTGGGTGTTTAGTGCATCAGTTGTACAACGGACGATGAAGAAATTTTTTGAAGTGAGGGGGTTTTAAAATGTCAATTAGTACGGGTTACAGAGTTGGGAACTGGGGAGTTCAATGCTGCATAGACACTACGGAACAGGCTTTGGAATGGCCGATCGTTGAATTTCAAGGGTGGACAGCATTTCATGGTGGGCAAGAGGAGACTGAGATCTACTTAAATGGGGCAAAAGCCGGAGCTGTGAGCTTTAGTGCCAGACCGGACGTCGAGGCGGCTATGGGCGCTGGATGGGTAGCAGTCGGCTGGAGCACAGCTTTTGACATCGAACAAAGTGCACGTGATAACGGGCAGGCACTGGTTCTGGAGGTGCGTGTTCGACAGCAAGTCATTGCTCGAAAATGCTTCCGGTACAAAGGACGCTTCGATGTCACGCCATCGCCACTTAAGATCGTCCTTCATATGCCAAAAACGGGCGGAACCAGCCTGCGTATGGCACTTGAAGAGCACCGACAGTCCCTCTTCTTGTTGCCGCTTTACAACGGCGACTTCACTAAAATAAATGGGCTGTCATCATCCTCTATTGATAAGGTTGATGTGGTCTTCGGGCATACAAGCTATGGCCTTCACGAGCACATTGCGCGTGCTGTGTCATATATGACTGTATTGCGTAACCCGTACGACTTTGTCTCGTCACTCTACTTTTTTGCTAAGTACATTCAGCAGGATGCCGAGATGCTGACCGCCTCAAGCATCACAGAGGCGTTGGAAAAAGTGAGACGTCCCGAGTTCGACAACTACTACACAAGAGCGATCGCAGGACTAGCTGCAGAGTTGCCCGTTACGGATGAACATCTCGAGAAGGCTATTTCCAATATCGACTCACATTTCTCTTTCGTCGGACTGGCTGAACGTCCTCGGGAAAGCTTGAAGAGGTTCAGCTGCATTTTTGGGCTGCCGCTTTCGTACATGAAGGAAAATGTAACCCCAGATATTGTCGAGCGAGAGTTTGTTGACCCAATGCAAGCCAATCAAGCAATCCGTGAGCATGTTCGACTTGATCTCAAGCTCTATCAGTACGTTGTAAAAAAATTCTGGAATATGGAGATCGGATAGCTCTTGTTTCCAGAAGGGATTGCTGAGTTAGCCATTAAGTTACAGATCAGTGCGGCGTTCGGGATCCGGGCGCCGCACTGCCGTAATAAGTACCAAACACCTGATCAACCGCCTTTGGTAGCAAGTAAGTCAAAGTTCTTGGAACTCCCCCACGCATCAAAATTCTTCACATTCCGAAATTTAGATAATTCTTCCGTAGATGCGGTAGATAAGTACGTGACGAAAGGTTGAACCGCTTCCATAGGCGGGATTTCCAAACCTACCTTGAGATGGACGTCTCGGTATCTTTCGTTAAACAATCTCATACCGCGCATTAACGATGGACTGGCCGTATTTTTTACCTCGGTTAGCGATCTACCCGTATCTAGTACAAAGCCAATGTCTTTTTGCGCAGGATCGTAGGAATAGCCGATCACCGACGCATGAGGCGCTGTGAACATTAGTTCAGCTATAACACGATTTTCATATATTGCCGCTATTTCGCCCTCAGAAAGAGTCTCGCTGTTCAGCAAGCTTTTCATATTGAGCTCTTGGCTGCGCTTTATACGTTCAGGTGTATCTACAAGACATAAAAAATATCCGGTCAACTCAACGTCAAACATGCCGGAAAGAGCACGTGAAAGTGCTTCCAGCGTAGTTCCTGACCAACCGACATCGACCAAGCCAACTTTCATGCCTTGTTTAACACCAAGACTAAGAAGGTAATTAAATAAGGCCTTCCTGTTTTCTGCTGCTCTTTTAATGATAGTCCACTTATATGACACCAGAAAATCAAGAAGCGTGCCGAAATTTTCTTCCGTTATTGGTATATCATCGCCAAGGCCGATGTCTTTAAGCAGTCCCTGTGATGGGCACTCAACGTCGATGCGCTCCAATATTTCATGCGTGCTCAAACCGAAGCATCCGGACACCAGAAATGGCAGAAAGTCTATAAAGTTCTCAACCGTTATCGCGCTCATGTTGAACGCGGTTCTAGACCCTTTGAAATAATTCGATTGTATGGAATGTTTTTCAAATATCCCCTTGCCCACTTCATTTAATATGAAGCCGTCACGTGAGATGAACAGAAGGTTGTCAATTTCGTCTTTCTTCGCTTCGGTCTCTAGAAACGCTGAAAACGCAGATAATGCAGGGCCGCCGTAATTGAAACCCACCTCTTCGTATTCATCCGAAAAATCTGGCTTTGTCGTTCTGTAAAGAGAATACGCTAGAGATTCAGAGAACATGGCTGGTGTCTTCGGTTCGTGGCGCGATTCAACATAATGGAATGTGTTGAACGATTTCTCTCTCGCCCGTTCAACATCGGAACGTAAACTGTCACCGACATGAAGCATCCGGGTTGGTTCGACCCCCAAGGAGAGTGCCGCCAAAGAGAAAATTTCTCCACTATCACGTTTGGTCGCGTTCAACTCAGCGGAAACGAAAACCTCGTCAAATTCCAAGTTATGACGTGCAAGCACCCTTTCAAAGAAGCTTTTCGGGAGATACATGTCTGAGATAATTGCTACTTTCTTTTTCTCCCGGCAATATTTGTAGAACTCGACGATTTCTTCATTGGGCTGCAGAAGAATTTCTTCCAACTCAATTTCGAAATCTCTTACCTTCTGCTTAGTAAGCGTAGGTAGATCGAAACAATCGTAAATATCCGTGAACAAAATTTCCTTTCGGTTTTCAGCGTGCATTTTTGCGAAGCCTAACCTCTGAGCGTTCTGACGTGCTTCGCGAAAGTTTTTTATTTGGAATTTACGGCCAATTCCATCAAATATGTCTTCAGGATCTCGAAGAGGCCTGACAAATAGGGTGTCGAAAAAGTCGAACGTAACAGCGTCGATAGAATCTTGTAATTTGCTGTACTCCGAAAAAATATCGAACTGATCGTTCAAAACTGTGTTCTCCTGCTTTTACAACTACTCGAACTTCCGAGTGAGATCCCTATTCATGTCGAGCTAAAACGGCCTCCATTTCGTTGATAAATCAAACTGAATATCCAAGGGATGCATGTTGACGTTGTAGTAGGGGTCATGCTGGAAAAAATCAGGATGTTTGGTGTAAAGATTGTGTTTCTCCTGCTTTAGCCTTTCAAATTTCTCTGAATTTTCGTGATCAATACCACGGGATACAGATTCATGGTGGATAAGCTGAACGAAAGGAAGATTGACATTGTGCCAGCCGGCCTTCTTTAGCCGGAAGCACAGGTCTATATCGTTATAGGCGACCGGAAACTCTTCGTCGAACCCGCCGATCTTCCAAAATTTCCTTTTCTCGACGGCCATCAACGCACCGGTGACTGCGAGCCAGTTGTAAGGCAACACGGACCGACCAAAATATCCTGTAAAATTGGGGGCTTGCCTTGAGAAGGCATGGCACGGGCCGGGTTCCAGATTCAATATCCCGTTATGCTGAATGGAGTTTTCTTCGCCGTAGAGAAGTTTGGCTCCCACAGCGCCGGTATGCTCAAGCTGCGCTTGTCCCGCCAAGGCGCCCAACCAACCGCCCTCCAAAATCTCAGTGTCATCATTCAAGAAGACATAAACATCACCAGACGCCTTATGCGCTCCAAAATTACATAATTCCGAGAAATTAAAGGGTTTATCCAAAGTCAATAAATTAATTGACGGATTTTTATCGGCTTCTTTTAGATATTTTATCGTCTCTGAATCTGTCGATCCGTTATCTACGACGTTTATTTCATAATTTTTGTATTCTGTTTGGCGAAGGATGCTTGAGATGCACTTTGAAAGATAAGGGAAATTATTCTTCGAGGGAATGACAATTGAAATGAGTGTATTCGGTTTGGGTAGGTAGACTGGTGCATAGTGATTTGGCAGTTCGTCAATGTGCTTCATCGAACCTGCATGACCTCGCCGGCTAAGCGCATGGTCTCTGGCGAGTCTACCGTGCTCGACAGCTTTAGGTTTGGCATTTAGATCAGCTGCTATTGAATTGGGAATTATTCTCCAATGGTAGAGCACCTTGGCGATGTGCTCAATTCTTGAAGCTTTTTCGGTCACCTTTAGGATGAAATCCCAGTCTTGTGCTCCATCCAATTCGGGAACAAGTGGGCCGGCTTCAATTGCCAGAGAACGTTTTACGCATGACACGTGACAGGTGTACATCGTTGACATAAGGGTGTCTGGAGACCAGTCCGGCTTAAAGAATGGCTGCACAAAATTCCCATATTCGTCGAGTTTGTCCTCGTCTGAGTAAACAAAATCCGCCTTTGTTGCGTGAATTCGCCGGGCTAGCTCATACAGGCAATCAACGGTCAACTCGTCGTCGTGATCGAGAAAAACGATGTATTCGCCGGTGGCTGCTGCTATGCCAATATTGGTCGCTCCAGCAATCCCCGTGTTCGTCGCAGTGTTGATCACTTTTATGCGGGGGTCCTGCCGACTAATTCGCGTAAGATCAGAGGTGACGCGCGCTTCCGTGCTACAATCGTTTACGAAAATGACTTCCCAGTTGTCGTACCACTGAAGTTTGACACTCTCGTACGCCTTATCTAACAGGCCGGGCGGTGTGTTGTAGACTGGCACGATAACGCTGAACTTTACGTGAGCAGCGTGTTCACGGATGAATTCTTGGGCGGACTGAAGCGGTCGCAGCGGAATATATGTGTACGGCGTCCGTTCAGTGGAGATCGAGTAGGAGTTTTTGTCTGGGCTGAAACCTATGTAAGTGCCCGGGCGTTCGTTTACCGGCGGGCGCCAAGATTGGCCCTCGGCGATACCGTAACGGACATAATGCTGAATTGCGGTGAGGTTTGCGGCTGCTATGTCCGGCCGAAGCTTTTGATACCATTCAGCATTAAAGAAGCGGTTGGGCATGCGGCCTTCGTCCACACCGTGCCGCAAGAAATGTAGAAGAGGATCAATTCCTAGGCGCCTGACGTCAGGGTTATTTTCGCGATACCAACCTGTATCAAAAAAGGGATGAGGGCTTCGCGCTTCTCGATGGCCGTTCTTTATGTAGTGGGTAAGGGGAGATATACCCTTCTGTTTAACATCTGGATATGCTTCGAGATAAAAATCGGTGGAGAATAGAACGTTCGGGTTGCGCCCCTCCTTTTCACCGTATTTCTTGAAATGGAACCACGGGTTGATCCCGGCTAGTCCGACATCCGGATAGGTATCAGCGTACCAGACTTTGTCAAAGAGCTTAGGGGCAGGACCGAATCGCAGCGCGTCGATGCAGAAAAGGATCGGCTTGGCTATGCGAAAAAATATATTTTGGTTAAGTCTTTTCCTCAGAATGCTAATATTACTTTGAATTTCATTCACTTTTGCGTTTAATTTGTTTATTTCTGATTTTGCGTTCTCTAATTCTGCAAGAATAGTTTCAATATTTTCTGATTTCTTCATAGGAATTCCGATTTTCTTGTCTTTCTTGCAGTGGACGCAAATGAGAAATTCCAATCGAGCACCGCAGCTTGAGAGTTGCGAGGTAGTTTACCAGCGCTGAGCAACCTTCGCTGTCCGGCGGTAATCTGATTGGGTCCAAATGCTTCGTTCGTCTGGGGCTACTATCTAATCGTGTTTGGATTATGAGTAAATTTTTTTTTGGCAAGGCGGCTTAGATCGGCACGTCTTGTAAACAGTTATTCGGATATGTGCGAAAGAAGACGCTTAATCGCACACTTCAGCCGCTCGGCGCTTTAGAAGTGTGGGACAGGTGGGCTCGAAGTTATTGTTTTTCCATAATGCGTAAATGCGCGACGTGGGACACCGGCGTGCCTAATGATAAAGGCATTCTCATTAGGTTACATTCGTCTCGACTGCACCAAAGAACCCGGCTTTAGGCCGGGTCTTTTGTCATCTAGATGTGCAAAGGGCAGGGAATAACGTTGTCGCTGCCTGCCTCGTTTCTAACCTTGATGTCTACATGTCAATCATCGTCCGGCTGGTGAGCGTCGACGCCTACAGCTTCGATTTCGTTGATGACGTGGCGTACGCCGGGGACGCTTAGCGCCAGACGCACGGCCATGCGCATTTCTTCATTGGTGTCGACCATGCCCCCGAGGGTGGCTGTGTGGCCATCTACGCTGATTTCGACGTTGTCGAGCATCAAGTCGGAGGCTTCGAATCGTTCCGCGATGCGGTTTTCCACGTCGTCGCTGTCTTCGCGACCGATCGTGTCAGGTCCCAGTCCGTCCTTGAGAGGCTCTTCCTCGCCAGTGGCGTCAACTCCGTCAATACGGAAACCCTGATTGGGATCGCGGTCAAAGTTGCCGGCGGTTTCACCATAGGCGCGGTTTTCGGGCGCTTCGGATGCGGCGCCGGGCGTGTCCGAATAAGGCCAGCCGTCGCGCAGGTCGCGTTCTTCCAAATCGCGCAGCTCGTCTTCAGTCGAGGTAGCATTGTCGTGTTTTGCAAAGATCATGGCACGTTCTCCTTGTCTCTCTGAGAAATCAACGTTCCAGGCGTGATTTAGTTCACGCGAGGCGCGAAAGGACGTCTGCCGTACGGTTAAGTCCAAGCGGGGCAGATCCACGCGCAACAGAAAATAAGGGACAAAGTGGCTGACCGGCGGCGCCCGCCGGTCGAGCAGGAAGCGCCTTAGGCGCGCTCCGCCTTCTGCCATTTCTTCAGCAGTCGCTCGCGTTTGAGGCGAGACAAGCGATTGATCCAGAACTGGCCGTTCAGCTGGTCGATTTCATGCTGCATGCAAATCGCAGGGAAATCCTCGAGATCTTCCTCGCGCCATTCACCGCCCAAGGTCTGATAGCGCATCGAGATCCGGCGTGGCCGTGTGACGGTCTCGACCATGCCAGGCATGCAGACGCTGCCTTCCTGATGGTCCATGACATCGTTCGAAACGGTCAGGAGCTCCGGATTGACATAGTCGCGGCGGCCGCCGAGTTCGGGCAGATCGAGGATGACGAGACGGATAAGCCTGCCGACATGGGCAGCCGTGATGCCGACGCCGGGTGCGGCGCGCATGGTCAGGTAGAGCGCGTCGGCAAATTGCTGCAAGCCGTCGTCAAAAGACCTAACGGCCTCGCAGTGTGAGGCCAGTACCGGGTGAGGGTAGCGTAGGATCGTCAGAGTGTCGGGCATTGGCTGCAATCAATCGGCGCCAGCCGCTTCCTTCAGTTTGCGGCCGTCGGGCACGATCACATGCCGATTGTTTTCAATGATGATAACGCCATCCTTGCGCAGTTTCGTCATCTGCCGGCTGACTGTCTCGATCGTCAAGCCAAGGAAATCGGCAATGTCGGCGCGCGACAGTGGCAGGTCGAAATTCTTGCTGAATTTCTGCAGCGGGTCGATATGGGTTGCGATCAGGTATAGGAAGCTCGCGACCTTTTCCTGGGCCGTCTTGCGGCCGAGGGTCAGCATCCATTCGCGCGCCTCATCAAGCTCCTTGAGCGATTGCTCGTGAAGCTTATGCTCGAAATCGGGGAGATCGGTCACCAACCGGTCGATGATCGCGCGGGGAAAGGCGCAAATTTCTGCGTCCGTTGCGGCTTCCGCCGTCAGGCTGCTTTCCTTCAGAAAAGGGCGACCCATGAAGTCGGGGGCAAATTGCAGGCCGACGATTTGCTGGCGACCATCGGCCATCATCTTTGAGAGCTTGACGACGCCTTTGACGATATTGCTGTAGCTGGCGATCTGCTCGCCCTGACCGATCACCTCGCCACCGGCGCTTATCTGACGCTTTGTCGATATGCGGTTGAGCTCGATCAATTGAACAACCGACAAGGAGGCGCATACTCCTCCGTGTCTTGCCTCGCATTCGCTGCAAACGGCCGGTGCTTCCGGGCCGCAATTGCTGCTCTTTCGACTATGCATATCCATTGTCAGCCCCGTAGACAAAGCGCCCGCGCTTTTGATCCGCCGATTTCCGCTGGAAGTATCGATGTTTGTTCGTCCGGCCTCACCGCATCCGCTCGGCACAGGTTGGTCCCGCCAAAGACCTGATCCTGTCGGTACGTGACGTGGTGTTCGCATGACGGCGATCCCGCAGCGTTGAACATGGTTTTACCATCCTCTCCGCGCCTTCTCTCCGACTGCTCCCGTAAGGCTTTTCTACCTGAACGAGATTAGCAAGAATTTGATCGAAGTCAAAGTACGCTTTCGCACGACGAATAAAATGATGGAACAAAAGCCATTCACAAGGTCATGGTCCATGATTGCTCCAGCGCTTCTCACCAAATACGCCACCGCAGTTCCGCGCTATACGAGTTATCCGACCGCCCCCCATTTTCATACGGGCATTGGCTGCGGCAATTATGCGCAGTGGCTTTCCGCGCTGGGCAAGGGGCAGACAATTTCCCTTTATATTCACATTCCTTACTGTGACCGGCTCTGCTGGTTTTGCGCTTGCCACACGAAACATACACTTAAGTATGAGCCGATAACCTCTTATCTTGCCGCGCTTTTCAGCGAGGTCGAAAAGACCGCTGAGCTCGCCGGGCGTGAGGCGAAAGTCACGGCCGTGCATTTTGGCGGCGGCTCGCCCACCATGCTGCGCCCGGAAGATATCGTGGCGTTGATGGACCGGCTGCGGGCCGGCTTCAGCTTTGCTGACGATGCCGAGATCAGCGTCGAAATGGATCCGAATGATCTCGATGCGCCACGTTATGATGCGCTGGCTGCCATCGGCCTCACGCGCGCCAGCCTTGGCGTTCAGGATTTCGATCCTGATGTCCAGAAGGCGATCAACCGGATCCAGACATTTGAGCAGACAAAATCAGTGGTTGAGGAAGTACGCAAACGCGGCGCTTCTTCCGTCAATTGCGACATTCTCTATGGGCTACCTTATCAAACCACAAAGAGGCTTGAGAGAACGGTCGACAATATCCTGTCCTTGGCACCGGATCGGGTGGCGCTGTTCGGCTATGCCCACGTGCCATGGATGAAGAAGCATCAGACGATGATTCCGGATGATTCCCTGCCTGATGTGACGATGCGCTACGAACAGATGTCGATGGCCGCCGCCATGCTGGTCTCCGCCGGTTACGAGCCGATTGGTATCGACCATTTCGCTTTACCTCAGGATAGTATGGCTATTGCGGCACGGCAGGGGCGGCTCAGGCGCAATTTCCAGGGCTATACGACGGATGGTGCCGATGCCTTGATCGGGTTAGGCGCCTCTTCGATCAGCCAATTGCCGCAGGGCTATGTTCAAAACAGCGCTGCGACGGCAGAATATCAGCGGTTTGTCAGCGAGAGCGGGCTTGCCGCCGTGCGTGGCATTGAACTGTCTGCCGACGACCGGGTGCGGGCGGCCGTGATCGAGCGGATCATGTGCGATTTCGGCTTCTCCTTTGCCGGCCTGCGCCGCGACTTTTCTGGAGATGCCGAGGGTTTGATCGCCGAGGCCAAGGTCTTTGTTGCCTCTAACGGGGATGATCTCTGTCGCATCGAGCAGGACCGTTTCACGCTGACGCAGACCGGTCGTCTGTTTGCCCGCAGCGTGGCTGCGGTGTTTGATAGCTACTTTTCCAGTGGCAAAGCACGGCATTCGATCGCTGTTTGAGCATCCCAGCCGCAATTTTGCTGCGTGTGCACAAAACTGGCCATTGGCTTTTGCCGGAGTTTTGCCTATGTGGGACGCTGAATTGGAAATTCTGAAGGATAACTAGCGTGACCGCTACATTCGATAAAGTTGCCGACATCATTGCTGAGACAAGCGAGATCGACCGGGAAACCATTACACCGGAGAGCCACACCATCGACGACCTCGGCATCGACAGCCTCGACTTCCTCGACATCGTGTTTGCGATCGACAAGGAATTCGGCATCAAGATCCCGCTCGAGCAGTGGACCCAGGATGTCAACGAAGGCAAGGTTTCCACGGAAGAGTATTTCGTGCTGAAGAACCTCTGTGCCAAGATCGACGAACTCAGGGCCGCCAAGGCTTGATTTCGACGTTGATGCCACGGGCTCTGCCGGGGGATTGCTGACATGCTGCTGGAATATTTCCAGATGATCGACAGGGTCGAGACAGTTGATCTCGGCGGCCTGAACCTGAGGGCGCGCTCAGTCGTGCCGGAAAAATCCCCGGTTTTCGAGGGACATTTCCCTGGCATGCCGCTGGTGCCGGGCGTGTTGTTGATCGAAACCATGGCTCAGGCTTCCGGACTTCTGGTGCTGGCGGCGACGAAGTTTGCCGCCATGCCTTTCCTGATGTCGGTGGACGGCGCCAAGATGCGCAGTTTCGTGGAGCCCAATGCCGTTCTCGAGATCGAGGCGCATCTGGAGCACGAAGGTTCAGGCTTTGCAGTGACCAAGGCGAAGATTACCTCCGACGGCAAGAAAGTTGCCGATTGTCAGCTGAAGCTGCGCACCATGTCTTTCGACCAGGTGCCGCTCGGCGATATCGTCCGGGACCGGGCAGAAGAGATCGGCTTGATGGCGGCAATCGCTGCTGCCGGTTAAGTGAGATTTTAGAACTTTCATCAATAAGGCCGCCGCTCTTGCGTGCGGCCTTTTGCGTAATTCCTTGGGCCGCAATTGGTTCGCGGCGAAAATTATGCAACAAAAAATGCCCAATACAGCGGCGTTCGCCCGCATCGGGCCTGCCGCTGTATTGCGTAATGCCATCGGTCGGAGTAGGGCAAGGCGGCCCACGCGGACCTTTGAGCCTCTGGCTCGGTCGGCGATTGGAAGGTGTGTGCCGGCGCCGGCTGTGGCCGCCCGGCATTGCTGAAGAGGTTATGGACATGCATAAGACGCCAAACGATGTGGTGATTACCGGGATTGGCATTGTCAGCAGCCACGGAACCGGCAAGGAACCGCATCTTGCGCTTCTGTCTGCCGCGTCGGCTGTCGCGCCAAAAATCGAGGCGGAAAAATTCGCGCCTTATCCCATTCATCCCATGCCTGAGATCGACTGGTCGTCTCAGATTGCCAAGCGCGGTGATCAACGGCAGATGGAAAACTGGCAGCGGCTCGGCGTCTATGCCGCCGGTCTGGCGCTTGACGATGCAGGGCTGAAAGACGATGCGCAGGCCTGCTCCACCATGGACATGATCGTTGCTGCCGGCGGCGGCGAGCGCGATATCAATGTCGATACGATCATCGTCAACGAAGGCCTGAAGCGCAACGACCGTGCGCAACTCGTCAATGAGAAGCTGACCACCGAACTGCGCCCGACGCTGTTTCTTGCTCAGCTTTCCAATCTGATGGCAGGCAATATTTCCATCGTTCATAAGGTGACGGGCTCTTCGCGCACGTTCATGGGCGAGGAAGCGGCAGGCATTTCCGCCATCGAGACCGTCTATGCCCGCATTCGTGCCGGCCAATCGACCCATTCGCTCGTTGGTGGCGCCTTCGTGGCGGACCGTGACGATATTTTCCTGCTGGTCGAAGGCATCCAGGCCCATGCGACCGGTGAGTGGAAGCCGCTCTGGCAGCGCGAAAATGGCCAAGGTGGGGGAATGATCCTCGGCACGGTTGGAGCTTTCCTCGTGCTGGAACAGCGCGCTTACGCCGAAGCCCGTGGCGCTCATATCTATGCGGTGCTGGACGGAATTGAGGGCGATCGCGGTCGGCGAGACAATGGCGGCCTGGAAAAGCGCCTGGCTCGCATGGCTGCATCTGTCGGCAAGGACTTTGAAGGCGGCTTGGTGCTGTCAGGTGCAAGCGGCCTGCACGATATTTCTGCCCGCGAAAAGGTAGCGCTCGAAAGTGCCTTCCCAGGGGCGACAGTCCGCGGCTTTAGCGGCATAACCGGCCATGCGCTGGAAGCGCAATTTCCGCTCGGTCTGGCATTGGCCGCGCTGGCGCTCGATTCCAAGACCGTTGTGCCGGCCTTCGATCCGGCAGAGCCTGCCATGAGTGCCCCGGCGCGCCAGGCGATCGTAACCACAGTCGGTTATGTGCGCGGCGAAGGCATGGCCCATCTTTCGGCGCAGCAGTGAGGAGAGGACCATGACTCAATCTCGTTTCACCGATCATTTCGGTCGCCCTATTGTCGCCGTCACTGGCATGGGTGTCATTACGTCGCTCGGCCAGGGGATCTCCGACAACTGGTCTAAGCTCACAGGCGGTATTTCCGGGATCCATAAGATCACCCGCTTTCCGACCGAGGGGCTGAACACTCGTATCAGCGGCACGGTCGATTTCATCGACATTCCCGCGATCAACGCCGTCGAGCGCTCCTATGCCATGGCGCGAGAAACCACCATCGAGGCGCTGGCGCAGGCCGGCCTGAACGGTGATTTCGAAGGTCCGCTGTTTCTCGCCGCACCGCCGGTCGAGCCGGAATGGGACGACCGCTTTGCGCTTGCCGAGCGGGCACCCGCCGATAGCGCTGAAGGCCATGCCTATCATCGTCTGCTGGCGGCCATGCGCGAGGAGGCCGATCCGGTGTTTCTCGAAGCCGTGCAGTTCGGCTCGATTTCCGAGCGGCTCGCCGACCGGTTCGGCACCCGTGGCTTGCCAGTCACGTTGTCGACCGCCTGTGCGTCCGGTGCTACCGCGATCCAGTTGGGCGTCGAGGCAATCCGCCAGGGCCGCACCAGTCGCGCGCTGACGGTTGCGACCGACGGCTCCGTTGGTGCCGAGGCGCTGATCCGTTTTGCTCTGCTGTCGGCGCTGTCCACCCAGAACGATCCGCCGGAAAAGGCATCTAAGCCCTTCAGCAAGGACCGTGACGGTTTCGTCATCGCCGAAGGGGCTGCGACACTGGTGCTGGAATCGCTCGAAGCGGCGATTGCTCGTGGCGCCAAGATCCTCGGCATCATGAAGGGCTGCGGCGAAAAGGCCGACCATTTCCATCGCACCCGCTCGTCCCCGGACGGCGGCCCGGCAATTGCCACGATACGCGCCGCTCTTGAAGATGCCGGTCTATCCCACGAGGAAGTCGGCTACATCAACGCCCATGGCACATCGACGCCCGAGAACGACAAGATGGAATATGGGGCGATGCTGTCGGTGTTCGGCGAGCGACTGAAGGACAAGATCCCGGTCTCGTCCAACAAGTCGATGATCGGCCATACGCTGACGGCAGCCGGCGCGGTCGAGGCAGTGTTCTCGATCCAGACCATGCTGACCGGCACGCTGCCGCCGACCATCAATTACAACAATCCCGATCCGACCGTGGAGCTGGACGTGGTGCCGAATGTGAAGCGTGACGCCCAGGTCTCGGCCGTGCTGTCGAACAGCTTCGGCTTTGGCGGCCAGAACGCCAGCCTGGTCATGACGCTGGAACCGGCCTGATTCAGGCATCACGCCCCTGGCACTGTCTGGGGGCAGGACAGACGAAATTTATGCCCTCGGGCAGAGGAAGATAGTCATGCGCGCATTGCAACTGATCGAAGACCGTAAGCTTGAAATCACCGACCTGCCGGAGCCAGATGCGCCCGGCCCAGGCGAAGTGACACTGCGGGTCAAGGCAGTCGCGCTCAACCATATCGATGTCTGGGGCTGGCGCGGCATGGCTTTTGCCAAGCGCAAGATGCCGCTGGTGATCGGAGCGGAAGCCTCGGGCGTCGTCGAGGCCATCGGCCCGGGCGTCGGCAATATCCTGCCCGGCCAGCTGGCTGCCGTCTACGGCGCGCGCACCTGCGGCCTCTGCAAGCCCTGCCGTGAAGGCCGCGATAACCTCTGCGAACATGTTGGCGGCGTCCATGGCTTCCATCTCGATGGCTTCGCGCAGGAAAAGATCAACATTCCGGCCCGTTTGCTGGTGCCGGCTCCTCCTGGAGTCGACGCTATCGGCGCAGCACTGGCACCTGTGACCTTCGGCACGGTTGAGCACATGCTGTTCGACAATGCGAAGCTGGAGCCGGGTGAAACCATTCTGGTCCATGCCGGCGGTTCCGGCATCGGCACGGCGGCCATCCAGCTCGCCAAGAAGATCGGCTGCACCGTCATCACCACCGTTGGCTCCGATGACAAGATCGAGCGCGCCAAAGCGCTCGGTGCTGATCACGTCATCAATTACCGCACTGACCGGTTTGAGGGCGTGGTGCGCAAGTTGACCAAGAAGAAGGGTGTGGACGTGGTGTTTGAGCATGTCGGCAAGGATACCTGGGCCGGCTCCATGCTCTGCATGAAGCGCGGCGGCCGCCTCGTGACCTGCGGCTCGACCTCAGGCGTATCGACCGACATGAACCTGATGATGCTGTTCCAGCAGCAGTTGAAGCTGCTTGGCTCCTTCGGGTGCCGGATGGAAAACATGGCAAACGCCATGCAGAAGATGGCGCGTGGCCTGGTGCATCCTGTTATCGACACCCAGGTGACCTTTGAGGATATCGATGTGGCGCTGACCCGGATGGAAAGCCGGCAGATCTTTGGCAAGATCATCCTGAAGATGGATTGATGATGCTGCGCCGGATCCTGACACCGGTCGTACTGGCCTTGCGGAAGTTTCCGCAATGGCTGGTCGCCAAGCTCATTCTGCTGCTGCTCACCGTGCTGAAGCTGTTTCCGGCCGATGCGGCGCTTAACGGTGCCGACCGGTTGGTGCGCTGGATTGGGCCAAAGCTGAAGCGTCACAAGCTGATGCTGACCAATCTGCGCAACGCCTTTCCGGAAAAGTCGCAGGCTGAGATCGATCGCATCGCCATGGATGCCTGGGGCCATATGGGCCGGCAGATCGCTGAATATGTGTTTCTCGACGAGCTGTTCGATTTCGATCCGGACCGTGAGGGCGAGGGCAGGGTGGAGGTGTCGGGCGTCCCAATCTTCGTCGACCTTTTGAACAATCCGCGACCGTTCATTGTCTTTACCGGCCATACCGGTAATTTCGAGATGCTGCCTGTGGCCGGTGCGGCCTTCGGTCTCTATGTGACGGTTCTGTTTCGCCCGCCGAATAATCCCTACATCGCGGACATGGTGTTCGATTTCCGCCGGGCGCGGATGGGCAACCTCGTGCCCTCGCATGCCGGTTCTTCCTTCCATTTGGCGCGGCAGTTGGAGGCTGGCAAGGGCGTGGGCGTGCTGGTCGATCAGAAGTTCAAGAAGGGCCAGCCAACGACGTTCTTTGGCCAGGACGTGCGCACCAATCCGCTGCTTGCCAAATTGGTGCGGCAGTTCGGCTGCGACGTCTATCCTGCCCGTTGCATTCGCCTGCCCGGTAACCGCTACCGGCTCGAAATCGAGCCGAAGGTCGAGGTGCCCAAAGATGCGCAGGGGCGGGTCGATGTCCAGGCCACCGCGCAGATGCTGAACGACAAGGTCGAAAGCTGGGTTCGCGAATATCCTGAGCAATGGCTCTGGTACCACGACCGCTGGAATATCAAGAAATCACTTTAAGCTCGGCGCGTTCCTTGTCTGCCGCGGCCGAGCCGGAGGCCGCCGCCGTCTTTGCCGCGGCTGCAACTGGCTCTGTGACAGTGATGCCGACCCTTTCGACAGCCGTCCAGAAGCCTGTATTGACCGCTTCGAACTTTGTCGATTGCCAATGGAAGTAATCGACCACAAAGCGCTCTGACAGCCAAAGGCTGCCGCGCCGGCGGGGCAATTCCCAGCCGAGCAGGCCATCATCCTGTGCCTTCTTAAACATTCGCTTCAGATTGGTGATCGACAGCAGATAGGCTTCGCCGAGGCTCGCCAGGCTGACAGGTCCGAGCCGATAGACGCCATCGGTGTCGGGCTGATCGGGAATTTGGCTGATCATGCCGTGCAGGACCATGCCTCCCATGTCCGAATTGAGAAACGGTGCAATGGTATCGCGAGGATTTCGCCAATCCGGGTCGGCAACGAGCGCATGAGCGATCAGCGGCTGTGCCACTTTGAAGATTTCGGAGTTGGCATTGGCCAGCGCAACGCGGCTGCCATCGTCGAGACGGTCGAGACAATCCAGATGGCCCATAAACCAGGAAATCATCGCCGATTCACTTGCAGGCGTCGGGATCAGGATGCGCATGCGCCGATCGGCTGGGTTCTCGATTTCCTCGATAAATTTATAGGCTGACAGTTCGGCGAGGAATGCCGATGCGGTGTTGCGGCTGGCCGCACCCAGTTGCATGGCAACCTCCATGAACCGCGACGCCGTCAAGCCCGACGACGGATCGTCCGGCCGCCGCTGCAGTGCCAGCGCATACATGGACTGCGACATCAACCACTTGCGATGACAGGCCTTGAGGCGCGACAGCCGTGGCGATTTCCGATGAATCGAAATCAGGTGCCAGGCAATTTCGCGCTCGATTGCCGGGAAGCGCGGATGAGCGGCAATCGCGGCGCGGGTCAGTGTATTCGGAGACGGATTTTGCGAAATAGTAGCGGAGAACATCTTCGTGAAATCCAACAATGGTTAACCAGCAAAACGTGCCTTCGTGAAGCGGTCTGGACGACTGTTTCCGGCAACGCAGAACGGCATCGATTCTGCCACCCCTCTGGTCAATCCTTAAAAGGATCGCCGTTTTATTCTGCCTGAATGTCTTTCGGTCCCCACCGATCACCACAACGCAGTGCGAAGTCTGCGACGCAGTGAGGATTTGTTCCACGAATCGAGCGAAAACGGAAGATCTCTCAGTGGCTGAAAGCAAACTTACTGCAAAAAATGCTTACATAAATATGTAACAGTGAGCAAAGTAACATAATATTATTAATCACTAAAATAAATGAGCCTGTATTTTACTAGACGCGGCTCTTGAACGGCAGTGAGCGTTGGTGAAACAGTCGGTCATGCCTTGTGCAGGCCGTTGCAGTCGGCCGAAGGTCAGGCTAAACCATAGTCCATGAGCGACATGATCCAGACCCCAGAAACGCTCCGCATCGCGGTGGCCCAGTTCAATCCTGTTGTCGGCGATGTCGCCGGCAATCTTGAAAAAGCGCGGTTGGCCCGCGAACAAGCAGCGCAGCTTGGTGCCGATCTGCTGCTGCTCAGCGAATTGTTCATCTCCGGCTATCCGCCTGAAGATCTGGTGCTGAAGCCGGCTTTTCTGAAGGCCTGTAAGGCGGCCGTCGATGCACTGGCCCAGGATTCGGCCGATGGCGGCCCGGGCGTAATCGTCGGGTTCCCCCGTCAGGGCGAAAAGGGCCGGCACAATTCCGTGGCTATCATCGATGGTGGCAGGATCTTAGCGCTGCGCGACAAGATCGACCTGCCCAACTACGGCGAATTCGACGAGAAGCGCGTGTTTGTCGAAGGAGAGATGCCGGGGCCGGTGAATTTCCGCGGCGTGCGTCTTGGCGTGCCGATCTGCGAGGAGATCTGGAACGATCTCGGCGTTTGCGAGACTTTGGCCGAAAGCGGCGCGGAGATCCTGCTGGTGCCGAATGGCTCGCCTTACTATCGAGGCAAGCTGGAGGTGCGCCACCAGGTCGTGCTGCGCCAGGTGATAGAAAGCGGCTTGCCGCTGCTGTTTGCCAATCAGCTCGGTGGCCAGGACGAGCTGGTGTTTGATGGCGCGAGCTTCTGCTTCAATGCCGACAAGACACTGGCCTTCCAGATGCCGCAATTCGAAGAAGCGATCAGGCTCAGCACCTGGACGCGCCAGGGCGATGGCTGGCGGTGCGAGCAGGGTGAAATTGCTGCAATCCCCGAAGGCGAAGAGGCGGACTACCGCGCCTGCATGCTGGGCTTTCGCGATTACGTCAACAAGAACGGCTTCAAGAGCGTTGTGCTGGGCCTTTCCGGTGGCATCGATTCGGCGATTTGCGCCGCACTTGCCGTCGATGCGCTTGGCCATGAGCGGGTGCGCACCATCATGCTGCCCTATCACTATACGTCGGAGGAAAGCTTCAAGGATGCCGCCGATTGCGCCAACGCGCTTGGCTGCCACTACGATATCGTGCCGATTGCCGGTCCGGTCGAAGGCTTCCTGTCCAGCCTTGGCGAAATGTTCGAAGGCACTGAAAGCGGCATTACTGAAGAAAACCTTCAGAGCCGCACGCGTGGTACGATCTTGATGGCCGTTTCCAACAAGTTCGGTTCGATGGTGGTGACCACGGGCAACAAGTCGGAAATGTCGGTGGGCTATGCCACGCTCTACGGCGACATGAACGGCGGCTTCAACCCGATCAAGGACCTGTACAAGATGCAGGTCTATGCCATTTCGGAATGGCGCAATGCGCATGTGCCCGCGGGCGCGCTTGGGCCGGCAGGCGAGGTGATCCCCGCCAATATTATTTCCAAGGCTCCTTCGGCTGAGCTGCGACCTGACCAGAAGGACCAGGACAGCCTGCCGCCTTACCCTGTTCTGGACGATATCCTGGAATGCCTGGTCGAAAAGGAAATGTCGGTAGAAGACATCGTGGCACGCGGCCATGACACCGCCACGGTACACCGTGTCGAACATCTGCTCTATCTCGCTGAATACAAGCGACGCCAATCGGCGCCGGGCGTAAAGATCACCAAGAAGAATTTCGGCCGCGACCGTCGCTATCCGATCACAAATCGGTTCAGAGATCGCTAGCCGGATGCGCAGTTCGGTCGAGATCTACAATATCGAAACGCGCCAATCCCGCGTGGTTTGGCAGACAGAGCGGCTTGTCGAGGCGCCGAACTGGTCGCGAGACGGCAGCTTCCTCGTCTATAACGACGACGGGCTGATGTATCGCCTGTCTCTCACTGGCGAGCCGAAGCCTGAAAAGATCGACACCGGCTTCGCCACCCGTTGTAACAACGATCACGGCCTGTCGCCCGATGGGCAATGGCTGGCGATCTGCGACAAGGTCGAACATGGCAAGACCTGTCTCTATATCCTGCCTTCGACCGGCGGAACGCCGATCCAGATCACCGAAAACCTACCATCCTATTGGCATGGCTGGTCGCCGGACGGGCAACGGGTCTGCTATTGCGGCATCCGCGACCAGGTTTTCGACATCTACACGATCACCGTCGATGGCCGCGACGAACAAAGGCTCACCCATGGCGAAGGCCGCAATGATGGGCCGGACTGGTCGCCGGACGGGCAGTGGATCTATTTCAACTCCAGCCGCACCGGCACCATGCAGATCTGGCGCATCCGCCCTGACGGCAGCGACGTTGAGCGCCTGACGGACGATGGGCATAGTGACTGGTTTCCGCATCCCTGTCCAAACAGCAGCAAGGTCGTGTTCATCTCCTACGATGCCGATGTTTTCGATCACCCGCGCGATCTCAATGTGCGGATGCGGATGATGGACATGGACGGCGGCAATGTCGAAACCCTGTTCGAATTGTTTGGCGGCCAGGGCTCGATCAACGTCCCGAGTTGGTCGCCGGACGGACGCGAATTTGCCTATGTGCGCTATTTCCCTGAAAAACCCTGATGCAGCCTTGGTCCCGCCTTGGCATTGGTCTATCTGACAGTTGTCAGGTGCCCGTTAACGACGCGGGAGAATCGGGAATGCGGTGAAATTCCGCAACGTGCCCAACGCTGTGAGGTGGAGAGAGCGACGGAAGCCACTGATCGAGAGATCGGGAAGGCGTCGCAATCGCTGAAACCCAGTCAGAAGACCGGCCTGACATCATAGCCCACCGCGCATGGACGGCACGGGCGGCGTTTCGGCTGGATGCTCTGCATCCGGCCCGCATTGTTGGGGACCAAACGATGCAGACCGACCTCATGACGGAGGCTGGCGCTTTTTCCGAGGAAGAACGCGCCGCCGTCTACCGTGCCATCATGACCCGCCGCGACGTGCGCGACGAATTCCTGCCCGATCCTATTGAGGAAGACGTCCTTTGGCGCATCCTCACGGCCGCCCATCACGCGCCATCGGTAGGTTTCATGCAGCCCTGGAATTTTATCCTGGTGCGCGATGAAGCCAGACGGAAGGCCGTCTGGCAGGCTTTCTCCAAAGCCAATGACGAGGCAGCCGGCCTCTTCGAAGGCGAAAAGGCAACCCTCTACCGCAATCTGAAGCTTGAGGGCATTCTCAAGGCCCCGCTCGGCATCTGTGTCACCTGCGATCCTGACCGCGCCGGTCCCGTCGTGCTCGGCCGCACCCACAATCCGCGCATGGACAGCTATTCCACCGTCTGCGCCATCCAGAATCTCTGGCTCGCCGCCCGCACCGAGGGCATCGGCCTTGGCTGGGTCAGCATTTTCCACGACGCCGACCTGCGTGCCATCCTCGGCATCCCCGACCGCATCGAGATCGTCGGCTGGCTGTGCCTCGGTAAGGTGAGGGAGCTTTATGCGGAGCCGGAATTGCAGGTAAAGGGCTGGCGCAAGCGGCTTGCGCTGGAGGATCTGGTGTTCGAGGAAGGGTGGCAGGGGCCTAGCTAGAGTTTGTCAGGGAAAAGTGGCCCCCGATTTTCCCGAAAAGACAAAGGCTGGTTCAATCTGAACCTGACAGACTTCCAGGAGAAGATCGATCGCTTCACCGTTTCCACCGATAAAGCCACGCATCCGCCTGCGCTTGTGTGGCTGAGAGAAACAGTGATGCGGGATGAAATGCAGCGCGCTCAAGGCCAATCTTTTCCAGCACTTGCAAGCTGGCCTGATGTTCCGCCGCGCAGCTCGTTCGCACCTCCGCTATGTTTGACTTGGTCACGATCCAGTCCATCACGGCGCTTCCTGCTTCCGTGACGAGGCCTTGGCCCCAATGGGACGGTCCGACACCAAAGTGGATTTCCGCCACGTCGCGTTCGATAAAGAGAAGGAAGAGGCCAATGGCCGTCTCTTCCTTGTCAAAGATTGTCCAAACGAACCGGCTTGGTGCCATCCAGTTCAATTCACCCCATGCCCACCGCCACCGACGTTAGGAGCTCTCTTTCGACGGCATCTTGTCGGAGCAAATTAACCTTCCATGGAAGTTTTACGTTTGAGGACGGTCTCACCAGAGGAAATAAGGCAAAAAAGGCGCATGCTGATTGAAATGTCGCAAATGGGTTATAGATGAAATGGCATCTGCCTGATCTCGACGGCATCCAGCCGACGACGATCGCCGGACTTTTATTGATAACAATGATTTTTTCACCGATCCAGGAGACTTCAATGATTTTTGTATGGAGGGGGTGGGGGCTGCTATTTCCCTTGGGGGTATTTGTAAGCATCCTGCTGGTAGTGCTTCTGTCACAGCCATTCGAAGCGTATGTAAACCAAGACCTGTTGATCATCCCTGCGGCTTTGGCCGCGACAGCAGGTGGTTTTTTGACGGCCCACTTTTTGGCCCTCTCGGACAAAGGGCGGGAGGTCATCGACGCAAAGACCGGTCAGCGGATCTTGCTGGTACGCGGCGATAGCCTGTTTTTCATCCCGGTCAAATACTGGAGCTATCTGGTCGCTCTAGGCTCGTTGGTCGCCATCGGCTTTGCTCTCAATCACTATTTCAACGGCGGATGAAATTCGTCATGAATGGCGGATGGCGCGGTCCGTCTGAGGGGCGGGCCGCGCCATCGAATTTCAAAACATGATCAATTTCAGAGCGTTGGCCGCACCAGAATGTGCTTCTTCTTGCCGAGCGACAGCTTGATCACGCCATCTGCGGTGACTTCACCAGTGCCAATCATGGCGCGTTCGTCGGACATGGGCTGATCATTGATCTTGACCGCACCGCCCTGCACATGGCGGCGGGCTTCGCCGTTGGAGGCGGCGAGGCCGGCCTTGACGATCAGGGCGAGCAGACCGATGCCGGCTTCAAGCTCTGCCTTGGCCACGTCGATGGATGGTAGGTTGTCGGCCAGCGCACCTTCCTCGAAGGTCTTGCGCGCCGTCTCGGCAGCGGCTTCCGCGTCCGTCCGTCCATGCAGGATGGCGGTGATTTCGGTTGCCAGGATCTTCTTTGCCTCGTTGATCTCAGAACCGCCAAGTGCCGCCAGCTTGGCGATCTCGTCCATCGGCAACGTCGTGTAGAGCTTCAGGAAGCGCTCGACATCGGCATCCTCAGTATTGCGCCAGTACTGCCAGAAATCATAGGCCGAGAGCAGGTCGGCATTCAGCCAGACAGCGCCCGTGGCCGATTTGCCCATCTTGGCGCCAGAGGAGGTCGTCAGGAGCGGCGAGGTCAGGGCGTAGAGCTGCGGCGTGCCCATGCGGTGGCCGAGATCGATGCCGTTGATGATATTGCCCCACTGGTCGGAGCCACCCATCTGCAGGCGGCAGTCGTAGCGCTTGTTCAGCTCCACGAAGTCATAGGCCTGGAGAATCATGTAATTGAATTCCAGGAAGGACAGCGACTGCTCGCGGTCGAGACGCGTCTTGACGCTGTCGAAAGACAGCATGCGGTTGACCGAGAAATGGCGACCGACATCGCGCAGGAATTCGAGGTAGTTCAGCGAACGCAGCCATTCGGCATTGTTCAGCATCAATGCGCCGCCCTTCGGGCCGTTGTCGTAATCGAGGTAATGGGCGAAGGAACGCTTGATTGAGGCGATATTGTCCTCGATCTTGTCGACGGTCATCAACTGGCGCGCCTCTTCCTTGAAGGAGGGGTCGCCGACCATGCCGGTGCCGCCGCCCATCAGCGAGATCGACTGGTGGCCGGTCTGCTGGAACCAGTGCAGCATCATGATCTGGATCAGCGAGCCGGCATGTAGGCTCGATGCCGTCGGATCAAAGCCGATATAGGCCGTCACGCTTTCCTTGGCGAGCAGATCATCGAGGCCGGTTTCATCGGAAATCTGGTGGATGAAACCCCGCTCGGACATGGTATGCAGGAAATCGGACTTGAACTTGGCCATGACGCACACGCCTTCTGGTATCGGACTTTGAAATTCGTGGCGGCTTTACCATTGTTTTTGGAAAAGTGCACCCGGTGGGGCATGAATTTGGCCATGAATATCGTGCTTTCTGATCACCGAAGAGGGAATATCCGGCCATGACCACCATTCGCACCGCAATCGGTTTGATGAGCGGCACGTCGATGGACGGAATCGATGTTGCATTGGTCAGGACCGACGGTGTGTCGCAGGTCGAGCGCGGGCCGTTCCTGGGCGTGGCCTATGATGATGATTTCCGCCGCCGGCTGCGCCAGGGGCTTGAAGACGCTAAGGCGATCACCGAGCGAAGTGAGCGGCCGGGGAGCCTTGCGGAGCTGGAACGGGATTTGACGCTGCGCCATGCCGATGCCGTGCGGGCCTTTCTTGCGGCAAACGGGCTGCGGCCGCGCGATATCGATGTTATCGGCTTCCACGGCCAGACGGTGCTGCACCGGCCCGATCAGGCCCTGACCGTGCAGATTGGCGATGGCGCGGCTTTGGCCCGCGAAACCGGCATCGATGTGGTCTATGACATGCGCGCCAATGACATGGTGCATGGCGGGCAGGGCGCGCCGCTGGTGCCTGCCTATCATGCAGCGCTCGCCGCGGCCTTGGGGGCTGACAGCTTGCCGGCTTGCTTCGTCAATATTGGCGGCATTTCCAACCTTACCTATATCGGCACTGATGGCGAGGTCGCCGCTTTCGACAGCGGGCCGGGCAATACGTTGATCGATCAATGGGTGGAGGCGCAGGCCGGGCTTGCTTTCGATGCCGGTGGCGCCATAGCCAGCCGGGGCAGGGTGCTGAAGCCGCTTGCGGATCGCTATCTCGATCATCCCTTTTTCACCGCCAATGTCAGGCGCTCGCTGGATCGTAACGATTTTTCGCCGCCCCGGCAGGGTGAGGCGAGCCTGGAGGATGGTGCCCGCACACTGGCCCATGTTGCGGCCGCATCCATCTTTGCCTCGGCCCGGCACCTACCTGAAAAGCCGAAAACCTACGTGATCTGCGGCGGCGGCCGGTTGAATGCCGTCATCATGGGCGACCTTGCGGCTCTGGCGGAGCGTGAAGGCGCCGCGATCGTCAATGCCGACGACCTCGCGCTCGACGGCGATGCCATGGAGGCGGAGGCCTGGGGGTATCTCGCGGTACGCTCGCTGAAAGGCCTACCCCTGACCTTTCCCGGCACAACGGGCGTCCAGATGTCGGTCTCCGGCGGTGTCAGGCGCATGCCCATCGTGCTGGAGACGGAGCGTCTGCTGCTGACACCCTGGCGGCCCGGCGATGAGGCCCTGGTCTCGGCCTTGCACGGAACACCGGAAACCAGCCGCTTCGTCAGCACACGCTTGCCCTGGAGCTCGGCCTATGCGGCTGAGCGGATTGAAGGCTGGATGGATGAGTATGAAGCGGGCAGCCTTGGTAAGCTGAAGCTTGTGGCGCGGGAAGACGGCCGCTTCATCGGCCGTGCCGGCTTTTCCTGGTCTAAGGAGAGCGGGGCCTATGAGCTTGGCTATTCAATTTGTCAGGCGGAGTGGGGCAAGGGCTTTGCCACCGAGATCGCCAAGGGATTGGCGGCCTGGTTTTTTGCCCGGGAACTCGGCGAGCGATTTGTCGCCTTCGCCCATGTCGACAATGCCGCCTCGCTTGCCGTGTTGCGCAAGGCCGGCTTTCGCGAGACGGAGCAGCGAGATTATAAGGGCGCACCCTTCCAATTCTTCGAATGCGACATCGCCGGCTGATTTCTTGCCGCAATATGAACAGGGAAATCAGATTCCGTTCATGTGCCTTCGCTTATTCTCACCTCATCGTTTCAGAGGAAACGTCTGAGGAGATTGAAGATGAAAAAGTTTCTGGTCGCATGTCTGATCGGTATGGCAAGCATCACGGCGACGGCTGCCCCGTCTCTTGCGGACGATGTCAGGGTCATGGTCTATGACCGAGGCCACCATCCGGATCGCTACTATGGCCGCGACAATTACCGTCGCGATCACTACCGTGGTTTCGAGGGGCGCCGCCACTACCGCGAGCGTTGCCGCACCAAGCGCGTCCAGTACCGTCACCACGGCCGCTGGGTTAGCCGCACGACCACCGTCTGCCGCTAACAGTCCCCCCAATCGCCGCTGGCCGTCTGCAAATGGCGATGTCTGCGCTTCCGGTGCTCACGTACCTAAATACGCCCCGCTCCGGTTCTCGAAATCACCATTTTCGCCAGGCCAGCAGCAATTCTTGAACAGACTGTAAGTGTTTGACGGAATAAACAAAGCTGAAAAGAAAAAAGCCGGATCAGATCGATCCGGCTTTGAAGTATCAGCTATTCAGCTGGAAATATGGCTCCCCGGGCCGGATTCGAACCGGCGACCTGTCGATTAACAGTCGAATGCTCTACCGCTGAGCTACCAGGGAATGTTCCGTTCGGCGCGGTGTGAACCGCTTCCGTTGGTGTGAGTGGGCTTCTACTCAGGCTTTCGTGGTTTGCCAAGTCCCTTTTTGAAAAAAATGCGCCTCTTGTTTTGTTTTCCCCTCTTTCCCATCTGGAAGGAAGGGGAAGACTGAGCTCTGGCCCATGAAAGGTGACGATATGTCCGATAGAAAAACCAAATTCTATCATATGGATAGCGAGAATGGACGTTTGCGCCTCGGCCGCGTTAACCTGCCTATCCCGCAATCGCGCGGTGGTCGCATCGCAACCGGCGGCCTTTTGGTTGCCGGCGGCTGTCTGGGATTTTTGCCAGTGCTGGGTTTCTGGATGGTGCCGCTCGGCTTGGTCGTGCTCTCCCATGACGTCAGCTCGGTGCGACGCTTTCGCCGCAGGGCAGGCGTCAAGATCGGACGAATGCAGAAAGACGGCTGGACGCTGCGCCGCAAGCCGGGCGCCGATGCACAGTGACGATGGATTATTTGCTTACCGGGCTCACGCCTGCAGCTCAGGCGAAATAGCGCCTCTTCGGCTCCACAGCCTGCGTACCTTCGACGGCCGGCAGGGTTTGCAGCACGCGCTTGGCCGGCAGGATGGCGATGACTTCAGTGCCTTCGCGCAGCTTCGACTTCAGCTTGAATTCGCCGCCATGCTTGGCGAGAATCGCCTGCACGATCGGAAGACCGAGCCCGGTGCCCTGTTCGGCGCTCTTGATGGCGATCGAGCCTTGCCCGAAAGCCGAAAGCACCACCGGGATTTCCTCCTCGGCGATGCCTGGACCATTGTCCTTGATCGATACGTATTGCCCGCCACCGACCGTCCATCCGACCTTGACGAGGATCTCTCCCCCAGGCGGTGTGAATTTCACCGCATTGGACAGAAGGTTCAGCACCACTTGCCGCAGCGCCTTTTCATCGGCCCACAGGGCGGGCAGGCTGGTTTCGGATTGCTGGCTGATGGCGATATCCTTGGCCTTGGCGCGCAACTGCACCATGCCGACGCAATCGTCGGTGACCTCAAGCAAGGAGACCGACTCTTCGGAAAGATCGTATTTGCCAGCTTCGATTCGCGAGAGATCCAGAATTTCGTTGATCAGGTTCAGCAGATGCTGGCCGGAACGGTGGATGTCTCCGGAATATTCCTTGTAGAGCGGATTGTTGAGCGGCCCGAGCACTTCATGGGCCATCACTTCGGAAAAGCCGAGGATCGCGTTGAGCGGTGTGCGCAACTCATGCGACATAGACGCCAGAAAGCGGGATTTGGCCATATTGGCTTCTTCCGCACGTCGCCGAGCTTCGTCCGACATGGACTTGGCAACTTCCAGTTCGGCGATCAGGTCATCCTTTTCGCTCTGATAGGAAATGAGTTTCAGGTTGGAGAGATAGAGCCGGCCGGTGATATAGATGAAAAACAGCACCGCAGCCGTGAAGGCCAGCGCAAACCCGAGCTCTTCGACCCGCTGCGACAGGATTGCCTGCGCCGACAGCGTCAGAATAACCGGCGTGAAGGCGGAGAGCACCGCCTGGCGCAGCAGAATATTGGTCATCGCCGTCGTGCACAGCACTACCAGCAGCACCGCGCCCTTGAGCAGCAGCGTATTCGTGGGACCACAGGCGTCGCAGGCCTCTATCCCAAAGGCAGCCCAGCAGCAGCCCATAGCGATGTGGCCAGCCAGCAGCGCGTGGCGCCAGCGCTCCTGACGGCTGGAGGTGGGAATGCGTTTAGCGGCCTTGCGAATCAGCAGGATGTTCATCGCATGAACGCTGAGCGTCAGCAGCGCCCAGAAGATGTAAAGCGGGTTGCCCGAGAGATAGGCGGACAGTCCGGCGCTGATGATCGTGATGAAGGGCGTTATGGCGGCGCCGTGCAGGCTCGCCTGCGCATGCATGACCAGAAGTTCTTTTTCGAAGGCAGGGGTGCCGCCATGGGAGGAATGCAGGCGTTCTCTGGTCGTGCGCACGGCTTTCGCCGCCGCATGGCTGCGGTGGCCACGCGAGAGGTCGACAACATTCTTGTCGGCAGAGTTTGAGACGCCGTTACCCATGATCGGTTGCATTTTTTCCGCGGTCCGTCTCAGACTAGCCACGAAGTCTTAAGAGTTACTTTCCGGAAAGGTTTTATTTGCCATTCTCGGATACCGGCTGTTATCGAAAAGGGCCAGATTGTGACAAGCACGCATCGGATCATTGCCGTCGCCTTTGCCTGCCTCGTCCTGGCCGGTGCAATGGCGCTGGCTTTCTGGCCAAAAAAACAGCCGGTTTTTGACGGACCGTTCGTTATCGCCGACGGGGAAACCCTTGTGACCAACGGCCAGCGGTTGCAATTGAAGGGGCTTGACGCACCCGAGATCGGCCAACGTTGCCGTGGCGAAGACGGCTCGGCCCGTCTGTGCGGCGCGCAGGCACGCTTCGGGCTCGCTCAGCGTATGGCACAGGCCGGCGTGGTCTGCGAAGGGGAGCAGGTTAGCGAAAGCGACCGCATTCTGGTGACCTGCAGCGCCAAGGGGCACGATGTCGGCGCCGATATGGTCCGCTCGGGCCTGGTATTGAACGCCGGTGGCTATGAAGCCGAGGAAAAGGACGCTCAAAACAACAAGCGCGGCTTATGGGCTGGTGCCTTCGACCGGCCGGAGGAGTGGCGCCGGCTGCATCCGCGCACGGATATCATGCGCAGGCAGGACGATTAATTGACGAAGGCGCCAATCATTGACCCACAAGTCTTGGCGGCAACCATCCGTGCCTGCCGGATCTGTCGGGACTGCCCGAGCCAGCCGCAGCCTCTGCCGCATGAGCCGCGGCCCGTGGTCGTCATGTCGTCCGTGGCGCGCATCCTGATTGCCGGGCAGGCGCCGGGCAAACGGGTGCATGAGACAGGCCTACCGTTCAACGATGCCTCGGGCGATCGGCTGCGGCAGTGGCTGGGCGTCGATAGAGACCAGTTCTACGATAGCGACAGCTTTGCCATCCTGCCGATGGGTTTCTGCTTCCCTGGATATAATGCTGATGGCCATGATCTGCCGCCTCGTCGCGAATGCGCGCCGCAGTGGCGGGAGGCAGCCATGGCGGCCATGCCGCAGGTGGAATTGATCCTTGCCATTGGTCAATATGCGCAGGCCTGGCATCTCGGGGAGTTCCGCAGGCCGACCCTCAACGAGACGGTGGCGAACTGGCGCGAGCAATTGCTGGCCAATCGCGAGGGGCCAAAGATCCTGCCGCTACCGCATCCAAGCTGGCGCAACAGCGGCTGGCTGCGGCGCAATCCCTGGTTTGAGGCGGAATTACTACCCGTTCTCAAAAAGGAAGTGGATCATTGTCTCAGGTGAAAGCATTTTGCTTTCGTTTGCCGAATTATGCGCTATACCGGAAAAAAATTTCAATGGTGTCGCTCATGGATCGTCTGGACCGTAAAATTCTGCGAATCTTGCAGGAGGATTCCACTCTTGCCGTTGCCGACCTCGCCAAGAAGGTTGGCCTTTCCACTACGCCCTGCTGGCGGCGTATTCAGAAGATGGAAGAAGATGGCGTGATCAAGCGCCGTGTGGCGCTGCTGGATCCAGTCAAGGTCAACACCAAGGTTACGGTTTTCGTGTCCGTGCGCACAAATACGCACTCCATCGAATGGTTGAAGCGCTTTTCGGAAGTGGTTGCCGAATTTCCCGAAGTGGTTGAATTTTACCGCATGAGCGGCGATGTCGATTATCTGCTGCGGGTGGTCGTGCCTGACATCGGCGCCTATGACGCCTTCTACAAGCGGCTGATCGCCAAGATCGAGATCCGCGACGTCTCCTCGGCCTTTGCCATGGAGCAGATCAAATACACGACAGAACTGCCGCTCGACTACATGATGCTGGATAATAACAAGTCCGGCGAAGAGTGATTTAAGGGAGCCTGAAGACCAGGCTCCCTGACGCCATTACTTCTCCAGCCGCGCCAGCAGGGACGACGTATCCCAGCGATTGCCGCCAAGTTTCTGAACATCGCCGTAGAACTGGTCGACCAGTGCCGTCAGCGGCAGGGTGGCGCCATTGCTCTTGGCTTCATTGAGCACGATGCCAAGATCCTTGCGCATCCAGTCGACCGCAAAGCCGAAATCATATTTGCCCACGGCCATGGTCTTGTGGCGGTTTTCCATCTGCCAGGAGCCGGCGGCGCCCTTGGAAATCACCTCCACCACTTTTTCGATGTCGAGGCCGGCCTTTTTACCGAAATGCACGGCTTCCGCCAGGCCCTGAACGATACCGGCGATGCAGATCTGGTTCATCATCTTGGTGAGCTGGCCGGAGCCGGCGGGGCCCATCAGTCCGATCATCCGCGCATAGGCCTCAATCACCGGCCGCGCCTTTTCAAACACCGCTTCGTCGCCGCCGCACATGACCGTCAATACGCCGTTTTCGGCGCCGGCCTGGCCGCCGGACACAGGCGCGTCTACAAAGCCGAAGCCCTTTGCCTTGGCAGTCTCGTCAAGTTCGCGGGCGACATCGGCTGAGGCCGTCGTGTTGTCGATGAGCACGGCACCCGGCTTCATGCCGGCGAATACGCCATCGGCACCCATCGTGACAGAGCGCAGGTCATCGTCATTGCCGACACAGGTGAAGACGAAATCGGCATCCTTGGCAGCTTCGGCGGGCGTCTTGCCGAAAGCGCCGCCATGTTCCGCCACCCAGGCCTCGGCCTTGGCAGTCGTTCTGTTGTAGACCGTTACGTCATGGTTGCCCTTTGCCTTCAAATGCCCGGCCATGGGATAGCCCATGACGCCCAATCCGATGAATGCAACTTTAGCCATGCCTGTCTCCTGCTTATGTGCGTCGCTTATTGATCTGAGCCGTCGCGGGCCGCTAGGCCCCGGATTTCCTGTCGTCATCAGGTGGAGTAGTGGAATTTTCCCGGTGAGGAAAGCGCGGAGCGCTGCTCGCCTGTCTATTCTGCGGATCGGCCTCATCACTTTTCCGTCCGGCGGTGGCGCAAAGGCACAGGCCGGAATCGGGCACATGCACGAATTGAGCACCGCCATCTTCCAGCGCATGCCGAAGCTGCTCGGCTGTACTGCGATGAATATCGTGCCGCTCGCCCTCGTAGTCACGGATCGTGCTGCGCGAGACATCGGAATGCGCCGCCAACTCGGTCTGAGTCCAATCGAGAAGGCCTCGCGCCGCCCGGCAGAGGGCCGGGCTTAAAATACCGCTCTTGTCGCCTTGACCCATCTTTGTATTCTGCCCATATTGGTCAACATTAGCATGTTATAGCGCCTTTGCTGACTTTTTCCAGACACCAAAAAGGAATTTTGATGCCTCATGACACACCCTTGATTTCAACGATTGTCGGCGGCCTGGTGCTCGCCTTTATATTTGGTGTCGTTGCTCATCGGTTGAAGATGCCGCCTCTGGTTGGCTATCTCTTTGCAGGCATTCTGGTTGGACCGCATACCCCGGGCTACGTCGCGGACCAAAATCTTGCGCCGGAACTGGCTGAAATCGGGGTTATTCTCCTGATGTTTGGCGTCGGGCTGCATTTTTCCCTGAAGGATCTACTCTCCGTCCGCTTTATCGCCGTGCCCGGCGCCATCGTTCAGATCGGGGTCGCGACGCTGCTTGGGCTGGGTATGGGACATTTGCTGGGCTGGTCCATCGGCGGAGGTCTTGTGTTTGGCCTGGCGCTTTCGGTGGCCTCCACGGTGGTGCTGCTGAAAGCTTTGCAAGAGCGGCGTATTGTGGAGACGGATCGCGGCAAGATCGCCGTCGGCTGGCTGATTGTCGAAGATCTGGCCATGGTGCTGGCATTGGTGCTGATCCCCGCACTTGCCAACAGCCCCGAGGGGGCCGCACATACCGATCCTGTATCGGTGACGCTTCAGAATTTGATCGGTGTGGATTTGGGCGTCAGTGGTGCCATTGGGCTGACCCTGCTCAAAGTGGCGCTGTTTGTCGGTGTTATGCTGGTGTTTGGCCGTCGGATCATTCCGTGGATCCTGCACCGCATGGCCCATACCGGTTCACGGGAGCTGTTCCGGCTCGGCGTTCTGGCTATTGCGCTTGGTGTAGCCTTTGGTGCGGCAAAGCTGTTCGGCGTTTCGCTGGCGCTGGGGGCGTTTTTCGCGGGCATGGTGCTGTCTGAAAGCGAATTGTCGAATCGTGCCGCGCAGGAAACCCTGCCGCTGCGCGATGCCTTTGCCGTGCTGTTTTTCGTATCCGTCGGCATGATGTTCGACCCGGCGATCATCCTGTCCAATCCTTGGCTCATCCTGGGTACTGTATCGATCATCATCGTCGGCAAGTCGATTGCGGCCTTCCTGATCGTGCTGGCCTTCCGCAAGAGCACGGCTACGGCCCTGACGATTTCTGCCAGTCTTGCCCAGATCGGCGAGTTTTCCTTCATCCTCGCGGAACTCGGCACGGGCCTGAACCTGCTGCCGGAACAAGGCCGTGATCTGATCCTGGCCGGCGCGATCATTTCCATCCTCTTCAATCCCGTCATGTTCTATCTCTGCGACCGTATCCGGCCTTGGCTCGAAGCGCGGATCGATCCGCCACTGCGGGTTGTGACGCCTGACATGGCGGTGGCAGGCGAGAACGGAGAGCCCGCTGCGACGACGGGTGCTCCTGTCTCCGATGGCAGGGTATCCACCGGGTCTGATAATCGGCAGGATGCCCATGTGGTGACATCCGCAGGCCAGGAGGGCGATGTCGTGCACAGCAGCCTGACAGGCCACGCGGTCGTGGTCGGGTATGGACGGGTCGGCAAAATCCTGGTGTCCAATCTCAAGGCGGCGGGCATCCCGATCCTCGTCATCGAGGATTCCGAGCAGCGGGTTGCCGCCGTGATGGAACAGGGGATCGACGTAATCGGCGGCAATGCCACCTCGGAACGAGTTCTGAAACTCGCCAATCTCGAAGCGGCAAAAAGTATCTCCGTCGCCATCCCTGATGTATTCGAGGCGGGCAATGTTATCGCCATGGCCAATGCCACCAATCCGGGCTTGCTGGTTTTGGGTCGCGCCCATTCCGACGCCGAGATCGAGCATCTGCTGAAATTGGGAGCCGACACGGTCATCATGGGCGAGAGAGAAATTGCCAATGGCATGTTGAACAGGCTCAACCAGATCCACTTCGGAACCGTCTGAGAGCGAGAGCGGCCGGTTCAACCCGCGTTTGGCTTTGGTCGCAGACGAGTTGCAAGCCTCTGGAGACCGTCGGCAATCGCTGCGGTCATGCTCACGCCAGGCATGTCGTGCTCTCCGTCTTCGACCACGATCAACTCGCTGCCGGGCCAGGCTTGGTGCAGATCATAGGCCGTCTTAAGCGGGCTGCCGAAATCGAGCCGACCGTGAATCAAAATCGCAGGAATGTCCTTCAAGCCCCTGACTCCAGAGAGGATTTTACCTTCGGCAAGCCAGGCACGGCTCGACCAATAATGGGTGACGAGCCTGGCAAAGCAGAGGCGAAAGCCTGGATCGGACCAGCGTGGATGCGGTTGATGTCCCGTTTTGACGGAGAGAATTGCATTTTCCCAATCACACCAAGCCGTTGCCGCCTTTTCATGAATCGCTTTGTCAGGATTGATCAGTAGCTTGTGATAAGCACTGGCGAGATCGCCATCGCGCTCGGCCTCCGGGAGATGCGAGAGGAACCGGGCATGATCCTCTGGAAAGAACCGGCCCACGCCACGGGTGATCCACTCGACTTCAGCAGCACTCGTGGTGACGACCATGGTCAGCAGCAGGGCCATAACCCGGCTGGGATGTGCAAGCGCGTAGGCGAGTGCCAGCGTCGAGCCCCAGGAGCCGCCCATGATGAGCCATCGGTCTACGCCAAGATGGGCGCGCAGCGCCTCGATATCAGCCAGCAGATGCGCCGTCGTGTTGGTGGAGAGATCGACTTCAGGATCACCGGCATAGGGCAGGCTGCGGCCGCATTGCCGCTGATCGAACTGGATGATGTGATAAATATCAGGATCGAAAAACCGCCGGGCGGTCTCCGAGCGGCCCGAGCCTGGGCCGCCATGGAGAATTAGCGCGGCAAGACCATGAGGGTTGCCGCTACATTCGAAATAGATCTGGTGTCTGTCGCTGACCGGAAAATGGCCCGAGCGATAAGGTGCGAGCGGCGGATGGAGCGTGGCTTTCGCCATGACAACCTCCGCCCGGTCAGGATCAGTTCAGGGTTCGCAGACGCGCGATCACCAAATGGCCGGGCGAGGGCTCGCCATCCTGCATGCGGACATTGATGTCGCTCACTTCGACCACTTCGAAGCCGGTCGCCGCCAGCCGCTCGCGGATATAGCTCTGGGCATGAACGAAGCGCTGGTGCGGCCCAACCTTATAGGGCACGTCTTCGCCCATCGTCTCCGACGAGAAGATGAAATAGCCGCCAAGGATCAGATTTTCCGAAACGCCGAAGAACAGCGGCTCGAGCGCGCCGAGATAGGGCAGTACGTCAGTGGCGGTGATTACGTCGAACAATTCCTCGTCATTGTCCTCGAGAAAATCCTCGACTTCGGCAACGTAGAGTGTGTCGTAGAGGTCTTTTTCATGGGCGATTTCGACCATGTTTTCCGAGAGGTCGATGCCGGTGATGTCATCGACCATGTCGCGCAGCGTGCCGCCGGTCAGGCCGGTGCCGCAGCCCAGATCGAGCATGCGCTTGAAGGGGCCGATATTCAGCTCCTGCAGCCGCTGGCGTACGATGACAGGAACGGCATAACCGAGCTGCTCGACAAGAATGTCTTCGAAATCTTCGGCATGCTGGTCAAACAGCGTCTCGACATAGGCGTCGGACGCGCGTGGCGGCGTCTCGCCCCGGCCAAGCGAAGCGATGCGCACCGCAGCGCCGCCATGGTCCTCAGGGTCGATTTCCAGTACCTCATGATAGGCCTTGACCGCCGCGTCGATATCGCCGGCCTTTTCCAGCGCCAATGCGCGATTATAGGCCTCGGACAGTTTTTCTTCGTCGATCTTCGCCATTGCCGAACCCTCACGTGACGGAGCCACGGCGCTTAGATACGCCGGCCATGGCAGCCGTTGCAAACCTGGCATTCGCCCGTTTTCCATTGCTGTTGCAGGAAACGGACGAAGCCTCTCTTTGCGTCACGGTCTATCGGCTCATACCAGTTTTGGCAACCATGGCCGCTGCCGGCAGGTCTGCCACGATGGTCTGTTCAATGGATGATGAATTCGCCCTTCAGAGCGCGCCACTCGTTGGCGGCGATCAGCTTGCGGTGGACGTAGCGCACCGAATGCAGCGGACCGTCGAGCTTTTCCTCCCAGAATTTCAGAAAACTGCGCATCTCGGGAAAATCGGGGGCGAGATCGTAATTCTGCCAGACGAAAGTCTGCAGCAGGGTCTTGTGATCAGGCATGCGGTAGAGAATTTGTGCGGTCGTCAGGCCGTAGCCTTTCAGCATCATTTCCATGTCGGACGTCATCTCAGCTTTCATGGCAACCTCGTGTTGTTCCCACTCTGATTGCAGCGCCGACATGGGGCGTCTGCGCCGCCCATCGGTTGTATCCGATAAGGCGATGGTTCCATGAGAGGCTTAAGCGAGGCTTAATAAAACTGTCACGAACGATTTTTCACAATAAAAATCATCATGTTGGCAGCATCTTGGTGAGAGTGCTACCAATGTATGATCACTGGATTTACCGCTTGAGATGGCGCGTCAACCGACGTTCGATGGCAGCCCAGGTGTGGCGCAGGATCTCGACGATGGCGAGGTAGAAGATCGCTGCCCAGAGATAGGCCTGATAATCGAAGGTGCGCGAAAAGGCGTAGCGGGTCTCGCCCATCATGTCGAGCACGGTGATGATCGACAGGATCGCCGAGCCCTTGACCATCAGGATGATTTCATTGCCATAGGGCCGGAGCGCCACGATCAGCGCCTGCGGCAGGATGATTTTCCAGAAGGTGACGCTGCGCGACAGGCCGAGCGACGCCGCACCCTCATGCTGGCCGCGACCGACGCTGCGGATGGCGCCGCGCAGGATTTCCGCCTGATAGGCGGCAGTGTTCAGCGACAGCGCCAGAAGGCCGCAATACCAGGCGTCGCGGAAGAACCACCAGAGATCGACGGTTTCGAACGCGTTCCTGAAACTGCCGAGCCCGTAATAGATCAGGAAGACCTGTGCCAGCAGCGGTGTGCCACGAAACACGTAGACATAGACATAGGTCAGCGTATTGGCGATCCGGTTCTTCGACATCCGTCCGGTCGCGATCGGAATGGATAAAACCGCGCCGCAGCTGATCGAAACCACGACGATACCGACAGTGGTGGCGAGGCCCGAGAGAAAGCGTGGGCCGTATTTGACAAATTTGTCCTGGTCCCAATTGCCGATCATCATCGACAGCAAGCCGAAGCCCAGGAGCGCCCAGAGAAGCAGCAGCAGGAAGCCAAGTACGCGCGCAGAGTTGATCTTGCTTTCCCGCTTCGGGGGGGCTGCACGCGGCGGGATCATCTCGATCACATGGGTCATCGGTTGGCCCCCGCGTTGCTGGTGCGACGTTCAATATAGCCGATGGCGATGGAAGACAGAACTGCCAGGATCAGATAGAGCGCGCAGGCAATCGCGTAAAACAGGAATGCTTCCTTGGTCACGCGAGCGGCGACGCCGGTCTGGCGGATGATGTCGGTCAGTCCGACAACGGAAACCAGCGCAGTGTCCTTCAGCAGGTTCATCCAGAGATTGACGATGCCGGGCAGTGCGATGCGGATCAATTGGGGCAGGATGACGAAGATCATCGTCTTCGGTCGCGACAGGCCAATGGCGAAGCCCGCCTCATACTGGCCGTTGGGAATGGCTTTGAATGCCGATTGCAGCACTTCGGCGCAATAAGACGAAAACACCACTGACAGAGCGATCATGCCGGCGAAGAAGGCGTTGATTTCCACCCTCTCGTCGATACCCACGGCAGAGAACGCCGTTTGGATCAGGATCTGCATGCCATAGTAGACGATGAACAGCGTCAGAAGCTCGGGCAGGCCGCGAAAGATCGTGGTGTAGATGGCTGCTGCCCTGCGCAGCATCCGCTCCTGGCTCTGAGCGGCAAGCGAGATCAGGAAGCCGATCAGCAGGCCGAAGGGCAGGGTAACCGTTGCCAATGTGACAGTAACTTTGAAACCAAACCCGATTTCGTCGCCCCAGCCGGCGTCTCCGCAGGCAAGATTGGTGCCTGGCCCAAACCAGGTGAAGATCCCGGCGCTGCCGCAAAAGGGATCGAAAATCTGCGAAACGAACGCCCAGAGAGCGCCGAGCGCGGAATCCAGTCCGCCCATTGAGCCAATTCCCCTCGCGGTCATTGCCGCTTGTCTTGTTCTTTATGTCTTATCGTCACGCTGTCTTGTCGAGTGGCCCGGACTGCGCCGGGCCACTCGCTTTTAAACTGGTTTATTTATCGCCGTAAACGTCAAAGTCGAAATATTTGGCGTTGATCTTCTGGTAGGTGCCATTGGCGCGGATGGCTTCGATGGCCTTGGAGAAGCGGTCCGCCAGAGCTGTTTCGCCCTTGCGCACGGCAATGCCGGCGCCAACGCCGTTGATCTCAGGGTCGATCGGCAGCGGCGTCAGGATCTTGCAGCAGGAGCCGGCATCGCTCTTCACCCACTGGGTCAGAACGACGATGTCGTCGATTACGCCGTCGATGCGGCCATTGCTCATGTCCAGCTTGTATTCGTCAGCCGTCGGATAGAGCTTCAACTGCGAACCAGCCATGTGCTTTTCGGCATAGTTGGCGTGGCTGGTGGAGACCTGGGCGCCAAGGGTCTTGCCCTTGAGGTCGTCGACGCTCTTGATCGACGAATCCTTGGCAACGGCGATGGCCGGCGGCGTGTTGTAGTACTTCTTGGAGAAGTCGACCTTCTGCAGCCGCTCCGGCGTGATCGACATGGAGGCGACGATTGCGTCGAACTTCTTGGCCTGCAGGGCCGGGATGATGCCGTCCCAGTCATTAGTCTTGAAGGTGCAGGTGACCTTCATTTCCGCGCACAGCGCCTTTGCAATGTCGATGTCGAAGCCGGTCAGGGAGCCATCGGCTTCAAGGCTGTTGAAGGGGGGATAGGCGCCTTCCGTGCCGATGACGAGCTTCTCTTCGGCCATGGCAGTCCCTGAAAACAACGACAGGGCGGCGATGGAGGCGGCGGCGAGAAAACGGGTCGAGATACGCATGAGATCCTCTCTGTTGGTTGCCAGCGTTTGGTTGCAATTTTTTCGCTGGCGGTAGTGCCGGCATTTTTCGCATTTTAGCCGGAACGTTTTGCTAGCTTTTTCCGTTTTCGCGCAAATTGCAACCGATAAACACCGGCATCCCCCGGCTCTTCGTGTGAACACATCATTCAGGCATCGTTCAGTGTTCTGTGGCCATCTTCCTGCCCAGAATCCAACGTGTAAAAGCGAGCCGCTGAAGAACCGGCTTGAAGAACAACGAGGCGCAATGCCTCTTCTGCGAGGAACACTTAATGGCAGGACCATTTAGGACTACTGCATCCCTTCTGGTTGCACTTGCAAATCTTGCGGCTGCACCGTCTTTTGCCGCGACCAATACTGTTGGTAGTGCTGCAGAGGTGCAGGATTTGGCCGGCAGAACGCGCGCGATGGCAGCGGGCACCGCGCTCGATATTCACGGCACTGTCGAACTCGCCCAAGCCGAACCGCCACAGGAAGAATTGCCGAAGCAGAAGAAGAAGGACCATCAGCAGGAGGAAGGTCAGCCGGGCGAAGCCAGGCCGCCGCAAGGTGAGAAGCCACAGCACGAAAACAAGCGTCCTGAACCGCCGGCTGAGGCTCGGTCGCCGGCCCGCGAGGAAGCGCCTGCCCAACCGGCTCGGCCAAAGCCTCCGGCTGCCATGGAAGCACCAGTCGAGCCGCCGCAGCCTCCCAAGCACGAGAAGGCGCCTGAACAGCCGCCCCGTGAACCTGCCCAGAAAGAGCCGGCTCAGAAAGAGCCAATGACCGAGCCGCAAAAGGCGCCACAACCGCCGAAAATGGCCGAGCCGCCAGCTGCCCCGGCTCCCAAACCAAAGAAGCAGGATGCAGAACCGCCGATGCAACCGGCCGGCGAGCCGAAAGCCGTTCCGCCTGCTGCAGGCACTCGTCCTGCGGCCCCTGCCCAGGTAGAGCCCCAGGCTCAGCCTCCCAAGGGTGCTGCACCCAAGGGAAACCCTGCAGCCATGCCCGAGGGCCAAGCTCAGCCGGGTGAACAACTAAATCAGCGGCCGGCCGGCAAGAAGCCGGGCACTCCTCCACCTGCAGAAGCGCCTGCGCCGCAAGGCCAGCCAGTTCAGGGGCAAGCACCTCAGGGCCAGGCACCTCAAGGTCAACCTCCGAAGGGTCAGCCACCTAAGAATCAGGCACCTCAGAATCAAGCACCTCCAGGCCAGCCGCCTGAAGCACAAAAGCCGCAGGCTCCCAAGCCCGGCGAGCCGCCGCGTGCGCCCGATGGCAAATCCGTGCCCGAACAGACGCCGGGTGCGCCAGCCACACCAGCACCAACTGGCAAGGCGCCTGTCTCGGAACCCGCCTTGCCCGGCCAGGCCGCTCCTGCACCAATTCCAGGGCAAGTTCCTGGCCAGCCAGCTCCGGCGCAGACCGCACCCGGTCAAGGCAAGCCTCCCGCACCGGGCACACCGCCTGCGCCGCATGCCGATGCACCCGTGCCGCCGCCACCGCCAGGTCCTGGCAATGCCGAAGCCGGCAAGCCGCGCCCGCCGCTGTTGCCACCGATGAACGCCAACCAATCGCGCGAGCAGGGCGGTCTTCCAGGCCAAGGCGGGCAGGGCGGCCAGGGTGGTCAGCCAGGGAAGGGCGGCCAACCGGGGCAGCCTGGGCAGCCAGGCCGTCCGGGCATGCCCGGTGATGCTGCCGTCAACCAGGACCTGCGTCCGCAGTTGTCACCGCAGGATCAGCAGCCGCTGACGCCCAAGGAATTGCAGCGCCTGAAGGCTCTTGCTGACAGGCCGGACCAGACCAACGACACGATCATCCTGCCGATCGATCGCGGCGCGCCCGTGCTCGATAGCGACAAGGACAACAACTGGCGTCGTGGCATGAACGAGGACCAGCTGCGCCGGCTGCGCCAGCAGGCCTACGGCCAGGACAATTACGTCATGCCGCAAAGCGATGCAGAGGCTCAGCGCGAGTATTACGCCAATCGGCCCCGTCGGGACGAGCGCATCGAATCGATCGATCACTATGAGGGCCGAAAGCTGCGCGACGAGCCGCAGTTCATCTATCCGAGCGATGTCCGGGTTGAGCGTAGCTTCGACGACGACCGAGAAGTCATGGATTACGGTGGCCAGATCGTCATCCGCAGCGACGATAACAGACGTTTTGCGGAATACGGTCGTCCTCCGGTTTACGAACAGGTCGATCATCAGCGCGTCCGCATTACTGTCTTCAAGGAAAACGGCGACCGGATCGTCAGCCTGCGCAACCGCTACGGCCAGTTGATCCAGCGCTCGCGCATCGATGCCCGCGGCAATGAATATGTGCTGTTCTATTCGCCGGATCTTTACGACGCCAATGACGACCAGCCGGTCGTCTACCGCGATCCCGGCGCGGAACTGCCGCCTATGCGCCTGCGGGTGCCGCTCAACGACTACATCATCGACGTCGGCAGCCAGCCGGACCGCGACTACTATCGCTTTATCGAGCAGCCGCCCGTCGAACCTGTCGAGCGTGTCTATACGATCGATGAAGTGCGCAATTCGGCCCGTATCCGTGACAAGATGCGCCGTATCGACTTGGATACGATCACCTTTGCCACAGCTAGCGCCGATATCTCGATGAACCAAGCGGGAACGCTGAAGCGGGTGGCCGATGCCATTACGCGGGTGCTGAAGGACGATCCGGGCGAAACCTTCCTGATCGAAGGCCATACCGATGCCGTCGGCTCGGCCGAATCGAACCTCGTCTTGTCCGACCGTCGTGCCGAATCGGTGGCGAATGTCCTGACCCAGGTCTACGGCATCCCGCCGGAAAACATGGTCACCCAGGGCTATGGCGAACAGTTCCTGAAGGTCATGACTTACGGTCCGGAACAGCAGAACCGTCGCGTCACCATTCGCCGCGTCACGCCTCTGGTGCGGCCGGTGCAGGCTAACCGCTGATCGTCGGCAATATGAACGGAAATAGGCCGTCGGATCGCTCCGGCGGCCTCTTTTTTTATGCTTGAAGGTTTGTTGTCGTGATGATGAAATCTGCGATGGCTTTGGTATCGTCGAGGTCGAAGACCGGCAGGGCCGTATCGCTGATCCCATGGTCGGCAGCGATTGCCACGACATTGGGATCGCCAAGTGCAAGCGGGGCGCCGCCCTTGGCCTCCAGCCGGCGCACTTCCAGCTTGGGGATTGCCTCGCGCTTGTAGCCCTCGATCAGAACCAGATCGCAAGGCGCAAGGCGCGCCAGGACCTCCTCCAGCCGTGGCTCCGCTTGGCCGCGCAACTCATGCATGATGGCATAGCGGGCGCCTGAGACGATCGCGACTTCGCCAGCGCCGGCTTGACGGTGCCGGTAGCTGTCGGCGCCCGGCTTGTCGATGTCGAAATCGTGGTGGGCGTGCTTGATCGTCGAGATCCCGTAGCCTCGCCCGGTCAACTCGGTCACCAGCCGCTCGACAAGGCCTGTCTTGCCGGAATTTTTCCAGCCGGAAATGCCAAAGACCTTTTGTTGATGGGGGCTATCGGTTGTCATCGCGTTCAAGCTCCAGATGGGTTTCCGCCTGATGCAGGTCGTCGGGGGTGTTGACGTTGAAGAACGGGTCGAGCGGGCCGACCCTGGTTTCAACAGGTGCGAAATCCACGGCCACCACAGGCTTGTCTTCCAGGAAGACCATCAGTTTGCGGTTGTCGGGCTTAACCAGCCAATCTTCGATGATTTCTGCCAGACCGACAGGCCATAGACCGATGACCGGATGCAGCCGGCCGAGTGAGCGAGCGAGCACGAGGCTATCGCGGTCCGGCAACTCGGTGAGCAGCTTTTGCGCGAGATCGGTCGGCAGGAAGGGCGTGTCGATTGGGACGATCAGGACATGCGAATGAGTAGATGCTCGCTGCGCAAAGTCCATGGCGCCTGCAATGCCCGCCAATGGGCCGGGGCGGCCGGAAAGCCTGTCGATGATAACGGGCAGGGGCGTCGCAATACCCGGTATGGTGACACTATGCTCATCCGATGGATCGCCGTTTCTCTGATCACTATTGGCGTTGACGGCGAGTTGCCCAACCTGCGGTGCCAGCCGCTTCGCAATATGCTCCAGCATCGACCGGCCAGCGAGAAGCGTCGAGGCCTTGTCAGCACCCATGCGCCGCGACAGGCCGCCGGCAAGGATCACCCCGCAGAGGTCCGTTGCCGCAGATATCATGGCGTGACGACCGTGGCAGTGGCCGCCGCCTGAGATGCAATGGCACTTTTGAGCACCCGCTCGCGGTGAAAGGCATATAGGCCGGAGCCGACGACAACAGTCATGCCGACGAGTATCCAAGGATCGGGCCAATCGCCAAATACGACGATGCTGAGTCCGATAGCCCAGAGCAGGCCGGAATAGCGAAACGGCGCGATGAACGAGATTTCGGCCGTCCGCATGGCCATGATGATGCACTGATAGCCCACGAACATCAGCACGGCCGCGCAGACCAGAATGCTGAAATTACCTGATGAGACGGGCTGCCAACCGCCTTCCATCGGGATGAGTAAAGCACCTGCCAAAGCATTACCGGCGGCGGTCATCCAGGTGACGACGATGGATGGGGTCGATCTGTCGATGCGTGTGGTAACAAGATCGCGTGTCGCGGCGAAGAACACGCTGCCAAGCACGTAGAGTGACGAGAGCGTAAAGCCTTCCGGGCCGGGCCGGATGATGATCATCACCCCGACAAAGCCGGCGAGAATCGCAATCCAGCGGCGCCAACCGACTGGCTCGCGAAGAAACAGCGCCGCTCCGAGTGTGACCGCCAGCGGCAGCGACTGCAGGATCGACGCTGCATTGGCCAGCGGAATGTAAGAGAGTGCGGTGAGATAAGTGATCGAGGCAAAAACCTCGCAAAGCACCCGGGTCATAATGAAGGGATTGCGCAGCAGCCGGGGCGAAATGACCGCCCGGGCCTGAACCGCGATGACGCTGACCAGCAAAGTGGTCAGGGCGCCGCGCAGCAGCATGATCTGCCCGACAGGCATCACCGTCGTGAGCGATTTGGTCAAGGCGTCGTTGATGGTGAAGCCCGCCATGGCCGCGGCCATGAACAGGGCACCTTTCATATTGGTCGTCAGCACCATCGGATCGCTACTTTCGGAAGGCCGCGTTCGGCTCGCAAACAGCCGCCGCTTGAAAGCGGTTGTTCTATCCACAAACCCGGTAGATGCAAAGACTGGAAAACACGTCCTAGCCGCCGGTCACGCTCATGTGGCGCGATACGGCCGGACGCTTCGTGGTGCGGTCGATGATGAAATCATGGCCCTTAGGCTTTCGGGTGATCGCTTCATCGATGGCCGCTGACAACAGGGCATCGTCAGGACTGGCGCGCAGTGCTGCCCGCAAGTCTGCCGCATCATTCTGGCCGAGGCACATATAGAGCGTTCCGGTGCAGGTCAGGCGGACCCGATTGCAACTCTCGCAAAAATTATGGGTCATTGGCGTGATCAGGCCGAGCCGCCCACCGGTTTCTGCAACCCTGACGTAACGTGCCGGGCCGCCGGTCTGGTAGTCGAGGTCTTCCAGCGTGAACTGCTCGGCAAGCTTCTGCCTGACCTCTGACAGTGGCAGGTATTGGTCGGTACGGTCCTCGTCGATCTCGCCCATCGGCATGGTCTCGATAAGCGTCAGATCCATGTCCCTGCCATGGGCAAAGCGCATGAGATCAGGGATCTCGTCTTCGTTGAAGCCCTTGAGAGCCACGGCATTGATCTTTATCTTCAGCCCGGCCGCCTGGGCCGCATCGATACCCTTCATCACCTGAGCAAGGTCGCCCCAGCGTGTGATGGTCCGGAATTTTTGTGCGTCGAGCGTATCGAGCGAGACGTTGATGCGCCGGACTCCGGCATTGGCCAGATCCGTCGCATGTCGGGCAAGCTGTGAGCCATTGGTCGTGAGGGTCAGCTCTTCGAGAGCGCCCGAAGCGAGGTGTCGCGACAGGCTGTCGATCAGGAACATGATGTTCTTGCGCACCAGCGGTTCGCCGCCGGTCAGCCGCAGCTTGCGCACGCCCTTGGCGATGAACGCAGAACAGAGCCGATCCAATTCTTCCAGCGTCAGCAGATCCTTCTTCGGCAGAAAGGTCATATTTTCTGCCATGCAATAGGTGCAGCGAAAGTCGCAACGATCTGTGACGGAGACCCTGAGATAGCTGACTGCGCGGCCGAACGGGTCGACCATCGGCGAGTCGAAAAGCTGCGCCAAGTCGGCCCGCGGGCCTGCGGCGTCGGCAAGGGCTGGCGCCGGCTGCTGCGGGCGGGATGTATAATCCAAACGAACCTCCATGATTGCCATCTAATTTGGTGCGCGCATGGCGTTCCGTCAAGCAAAGCCACACCGATCACCGGAAAGAGTTGGATCGGGCAGACGCGGGTGATACAGCATCGGACCGAAAAGTGCGAAGCGGTTTTCGGATCATCCGATGCGCAAAGGGAATTATCGGACCGAAAATAACGAGGCGGTTTTCTTCAAGCCGCACTGGTCAAGGCACGATAGAGTGACAGCAGGGAGAATGTGATGAGCGATGTATGGCCGCAGGAAATCAGGGTGTCGCCGGACCGGCGCCTGCTGAAGCTGGTCTTCGATAATGGCGAAAGCATCGCTTTGCCGGCGGAAATGCTGCGGGTACTGTCGCCATCGGCCGAGGTGCAGGGGCATGGCCCAGGCCAGAAAATCACGGTGCCGGGAAAGCGCAACGTCACGATTGCCAAGCTCATTCCTACCGGCAATTACGCCGTGAGAATCGGCTTTGACGATGGCCATGACACCGGCATCTTCACCTGGACCTATCTGCGGGAACTGGGGCAGAAGGGCGAGGCGATGTTTGGCGACTATCTCGCCGATCTCGAAACGAAGGGCCTGTCGCGCGACCGCTGACGGCGAAGGAAGGGATACGGCGAGGATGAATAAGGCGCGGTTGGAAGCCTTTAGCGACGGTGTTCTTGCGATCGTCATCACCATCATGGTGCTTGAGTTGAAAGTGCCGGCCGGAGGGGACTTTGCGTCACTGTTGCCGCTCGTGCCTATCCTGCTCGGCTACGTTCTGAGCTTCGTCTATGTCGCGATCTACTGGAACAACCATCATCATTTGCTGAGCGTGCTGAACCGGCTGACGCCAGGCGTGATGTGGGCGAATATGCACTTTCTGTTTTGGTTGACGTTGACGCCTTTCGTGACCGAGTGGGTCGGCCGGCAAAGCACCATGCCACAGCCTGCCATCGCCTATGGTCTGGTTTTTACCATGGCGGCAATTGCCTATAAGATTCTTCAGCACCAGATTTGTGCGACCACGGCCAATCCTGAAAGATTCCGCTCTATCTTCGGACGCGACCTCAAGGGCATCGCGTCGCCGATCCTCTATCTCCTTGCGATAGGGTTGGCCTTCGTCTCGCCTTGGATCTCATACGGGCTTTACGCCATGGTGGCGCTGCTTTGGATCGTTCCCGACAAGCGGCTGGCAAGCTTGGTCGAAACCTTGGAGAGCAGCGCTCGGTGACGTGCTACACGGGCGCGATCACCCCTTGTAGATAAGCCACCCCTTGGCGAAATCCTTGCGCATGCCGGGCTCGAATGGCCGGCAGCAATTGCGACCGCCATTTTTTGCGCAGTAGAGGGCGATGTCGCTACGGCTATAAAGCTCGCCGGCATCCTGGCAACTCGCAGCGAGCGCAAAGCCGACCGATACCGTGACAGGGCCGTAATTGACGCCGGTGCGGGAATTGCGGAACAGTGTGCCTTCAAGGCTGGTGCGGATCCGTTCGCAGAGCGCAAATACCTCTGTGTCGGACATGCCTTCGACGATGACTGCGAATTCCTCGCCGCCGGCCCGGGCCACGAAGGCGTCGCGCGGTGCGCTGGCGCGAATGACGCCGGCCACAGTGGCGAGGATCTTGTCTCCCACCGGATGACCGAAGGTGTCGTTGATCTTCTTGAAGTGGTCGATATCGATCAAGACGAGCGATGTGCTCGAAAGGGTCGAGGGGTAGTTGAACAGCGCCGCCATCCGCTCGTCGAAAGCGCGACGGTTGGCGAGCCTGGTGAGTGAATCGGTATTGGCGATGCGTTTATATTCATCCAGTTCGCGACGTACCGCGTCCATTTCCACGGATTTCTGAATAAAGCTTTCGGCGGTCTTTTCGCCATGGGCAAGTGTATCGTCGGTTGCCCGTGTCAGAAGCGCAATAGCGTTGCGCAGAAGATCGACGCTGCCGCTGCTTTTGGCATTGATGCGCGAGCAGGTCTCGTCCAGCAGCTTGTTGTAGGTCTCAAGCGAACTCTGCTCCTGCTTCATCAACCGCAGCAGATTATCGAGTTCCGTGACCAGCCGCGAATGGGCGTTTTCGATGATCCGGTTGGAATTATGTCCAAAAAATTCTTCAGCGATCTGGTCGAGGTCGTCTTGGGTGGCGCGGTTGCCCAGCGCAGTAACCCGGCGCGTAAGTGCCGGATTGGAGCCGATATAGGCTTCGTAAAACAGCTCGTAATTGCGAGGAAGCGGCGAAACACCCATCGAACGCATTGCAAAAGAAATCTGCGTCGCGATATCGATCCCCTGGGGCCGCGCCGTCGTTGCGGTATTCATTTTGTGTGTGTCCCATCCCGTGTGCCGCAGTAAGGATTAGGCCCCAATGGTGATCAAATATTTAATACGATAAGTAAAGAATTCCGTAGGTTGTATGAAATTGGTTGATGACACGGAAAAAACGTCGGTACTGCTTGCAATACTGGCGCGGATGTAGATCGGATGCATCCGCGCCATGTCGTCTTCGATCAGAGGTTGAATTCCTGGAAGAAGTCATTGCCCTTGTCGTCGGTGACGATAAAGGCAGGAAAATTCTCGACTTCGATCTTCCAGACGGCTTCCATGCCGAGTTCCGGATATTCGAGAACGTCGACCTTACGGATGCAATCCTGCGCGAGGCGGGCTGCCGGCCCGCCGATGGACCCGAGGTAGAAACCGCCATGGGTCTTGCAGGCCTCGCGCACGGCGCGCGAGCGGTTGCCTTTGGCAAGCATGACCATCGAACCGCCGAAAGACTGGAACTGGTCGACGTAGCTGTCCATGCGCCCAGCCGTGGTCGGGCCGAAGGAGCCGGACGCAAAGCCTTCCGGCGTCTTGGCAGGTCCAGCATAATAAACCGGATGGTTCTTCATGTATTCGGGCATGCCTTCACCGTTTTCCAGCCGCTCGCGGATCTTGGAATGGGCGAGGTCGCGGGCAACGATGATTGTGCCGGTCAGCGACAGCCGGGTCTTGACCGGGTGCCTGCTCAGCTCTGCCAGGATAGCGCTCATCGGCTGATTGAGGTCGATCTTGACGACGGAGGACGACAGCGCCGCTTCGTCGATGTCGGGCATGTATTTCGACGGATCGGTTTCAAGCTGCTCGATGAAAATGCCGTCCTTGGTGATTTTGCCCTTGGCCTGGCGGTCGGCGGAACAGGAGACGCCAAGGCCGATCGGCAGAGAGGCGCCGTGGCGCGGCAGGCGGATAATCCGCACATCATGACAGAAATACTTGCCGCCAAATTGCGCGCCGACGCCGAGCGACTGAGTCAGCTTGTGAATTTCCTGCTCCATCTCGAGATCGCGGAAGGCGTGGCCGGATTCTGACCCTTCGGTAGGAAGTTCGTCCAGGTAACGGGCGGAGGCGAGCTTCACCGTCTTCAGGTTCATTTCCGCCGACAGACCGCCGATGACGATCGCCAGATGATAAGGGGGACAGGCAGCCGTGCCGAGCGACAGGATCTTGTCTTTGAGGAAGTCGATCATCCGGTCATGGGTCAGCAGCGATGGCGTACCCTGGTAGAGGAAGGTCTTGTTGGCCGAGCCGCCGCCCTTGGCCATGAACAGGAACTTGTAGGTGTCCTCGCCCTCTTCATAGAGGTCGATCTGGGCGGGAAGGTTGGTCTTGGTGTTTTTTTCCTCGAACATCTTCAGCGGTGCCAGCTGCGAATAACGCAGATTGCGTTTCTCATAGGCATCGCGTACGCCATGGGCCAAGGCCTCGTAGTCGCCGCCTTCTGTCCAGACGCGACGGCCCTTCTTGCCCATCACGATGGCGGTGCCAGTATCCTGGCACATCGGCAACACGCCGCCGGCGGCAATATTGGCATTCTTCAGCAGGTCGTAGGCCACGAACCGGTCATTATCGGTCGCTTCCGGGTCGGCCAGGATCGAGGCCAACTGCTTGAGATGGCCGGGGCGCAGCAGGTGGTTGATATCGGAGAGCGCGGTCTCGGCCAGAAGCCGCAGGCCTTCCGCCTCGACAGTCAGAATTTCCTGACCCTTGAATGTCTCAACCGAAACATAATCAGATGTGAGCTTGCGGTAAGGCGTCGTATCTGCGCCGAGAGGAAAGAGATCATCAGCCATCGCGGGACCTTTCATGCCGGAAGGAAATGCGTTCCGGATTTCGTTAGTCCCGCAAACGGCTATTTGCAAATGATTCTAAAGTGGAGTGTGCGATGCAACATTTAGTGCGTGAGTAGGTATTATCTATTAGTCTATTATGCTGTTTTTTAATCTGGTGACAAAGGAGACGGCAAGCGAATGCCCTTGGTGTCTTGCCTGTCTCGGAAAACAAAGTGCCCTCAGACGATAAGATCTGAGAGCACTTGCGGATCTAGTTGGATTTAAAGGAGGCCGTGACGGATCACTTCGGTCCGATCATCAGTTCCGGCCGGACATATTGATCGAATTCCTCGTTGGTGAGATAGCCGCCGCCGACTGCTTCTTCGCGCAGTGTTGTGCCATTCTTATGGGCGGTCTTGGCGATCTTGGCGCAGATGTCGTAACCGAGCTTGCTGTTCAGCGCCGTTACCAGCATCAGCGAATTTTCGACGCCCTTTTTGATGTTGTCCTGGCGGGCTTCGATGCCGACAACGCAATTGTCGGTGAAGGACACGCTGGCATCGCCGAGCAATTGCACCGACTGCAGGAAGTTGTACGCCATCATCGGATTATAGACGTTGAGCTCGAAATGGCCCTGGCTGCCCGCGAAGGTAATGGCTGCCTGATTGCCGAAGATATGAGCGCAGACCTGGGTCATGGCTTCCGATTGCGTCGGATTGACCTTGCCGGGCATGATCGAGGAGCCGGGTTCATTTTCCGGCAGGGCGAGTTCGCCGAGACCTGCGCGCGGGCCGGAGCCGAGGAAGCGGATGTCGTTGGCGATCTTGAAGCAGGCGGCGGCAGCGGCATTGATGGCGCCATGGGCAAAGACCATGGCGTCATGGGCGGCGAGTGCCTCGAACTTGTTCGGCGCGGTCACGAAGGGCAGGCCGGTGATCTCGGCAATCTCTTTCGCAACCTTTTCAGCAAATCCAACAGGCGCATTCAGCCCGGTGCCGACGGCGGTTCCGCCTTGTGCCAGTTCGTAGAGGCCTGGCAGCGTCAGTTCGATCCGCTTGATGGCAGAGGCGACTTGCGCGGCATAGCCTGAAAACTCCTGGCCGAGCGTCAGTGGCGTGGCATCCTGCGTATGAGTGCGACCGATCTTGATGATGGAGGCAAAGGCTTTTGCCTTGGTATCAAGGGCTTGGTGCAGATGCTTCAGACCGGGAATGAGGTGGTGGACCACATATTCTGCCGCCGCGATATGCATGGCGGTGGGGTAGGTGTCGTTGGAAGACTGGCTCATGTTGACGTGATCGTTCGGATGGACAGGCTTTTTCGAGCCCATAACGCCGCCGAGCATCTCGATTGCCCGGTTGGAAATCACTTCATTGGCATTCATGTTCGATTGGGTGCCGGAGCCGGTCTGCCAGACCACCAGCGGAAAATGCTCGTTGAGCTTGCCGTCGATCACTTCCTGGGCGGCCTTGACAATGACGTCACCGAGGGCAGGATCGAGCACGCCGAGCGCCATGTTGGCGCGCGCTGCCGCCTGCTTGACGATGCCGAGCGCACGCACCACCGGCAGAGGCTGCTTTTCCCAGCCTATCTTGAAATTGCCGAGCGAGCGCTGCGCCTGAGCGCCCCAGTAGCGGTCGCTGGCTACGTCGATAGGGCCAAAAGTATCGGTTTCGGTGCGGGTGGCGGTCATGATCGATCTCCGAAAGGTTGTCGTATTTATGTAAAGGCGCCGCAGGCGACATCAAGCGGGGGTGTCGAGAGAGGCGTCGTTAAAATATGAGTTTTTGATACATGTTTTTGGCGCGGCGTCAAAGCTGTCTGCTCGCGCAATTGTCATCGAACCATGTTGATGTGAGATGATATGGTTACTGAATCTTAACCAAATCACGGCTTAACCTTGATGCAGTGTTAACCATGGTTCTGTGGTGAGCGGTCACACGAAGTTGACCCTTCGCAATTTAAGCATTTCGACATGGTAAACTTTCCAAAGCCGTCGTAATCGGCTAGGGAACCGGCTCAAGAACCGGGGACCGTTGCCGAGTCCCGACTTTGACCTTCTGAATGGGGAAAGCAGTTGCACAAACCTTCGCTGAACCGGGCGCTTTTCGCAGTCCTCCTGACCACATCGACGGTTCTAGCCGGCCTGCCGCAAACGGCAGGGGCTACAACCTTGATGGACCTCCTGCGCGGCCGGTCGGAAGAGCGCCGCCAGCCAGCCCCAGCCGCTGAAATCATTCCGCCAGCTCAGCTGCGCGATCCCGAGCCGATCCAGAAGGTCGCCGCTCCTCGCTATTACACATATAAGGCCGATAGCCGCCGTACGATTGGCATCAAGCCGCCGGAAATGCCCATTCCTGTCCTTGGCACCGACCATGACCTCGCCGTCGCGCATCTCGCGATGTCGCAGGTCAAGGTGGAAGCAACGCCGGACATCGCCCAGGCAGTTGAAAACTACTATAACAACAAGGGCGCCCTGATCTGGACGACCGATACCGCCGTCACCGACAAGGCGAAATCCGCTGTCGCTGCCCTGGCAACCGCCGATACCGCAGGTCTCGAGCCAGCCGACTACGCCGTGAAGATGCCCGAGGGCCTCGACACCATGCCTGAGGATGCACGCCGCCAGGCGCTGATGGCGTTCGAGCTTTCGTTGTCGGCGAAGATCCTGACCTATGTACAGGACACCGTGCGCGGACGTCTCGATCCGAACCGTATTTCCGGCTATCATGATTTCAAGCGTAAAACCGTCAATCTTGATCCGGTCCTCGATCTGGTGCGCACCAGCCCCGATATCGGCGCTTACCTGCATGGCCGCGACCCGGCTAATCCGCAGTTCATGGCGCTGAAAGCCGAGCTTGCCAAGCTGACGGCGGAAGGCAGCCAGCAACAGGTCAAGCCAGTCAAGATTAACCTGACCGGCGTGCTGAAGCCGGGCGGCAGCAATCCACAGCTCGCCAATATCGTCGAAGGCATCAAGGCCTATGGCAGCGATGCGCTGAAGACCACGCATGCCCTGACGCTGACCAATTACACCGGTACGCCCGATTATACGCCGGAACTGGTGGCTTTGGTCGAGGATTATCAGAAAGAACGCGGCCTGAAGCCGGATGGCGTCATTGGCCAGGGTACCGTGCGCACCATGGTCGGTCATTCCAACGCCGACAAGATCGAAAAGCTGGTCGTCGCCATGGAGCAGATGCGCTGGCTGCCTGCTGATCTCGGTCCGCGCTATGTCTTCATCAACCAGCCGGCGTTTGAGGCCTATTACTTCAACGATCGCCAGCAGCAGATCGCGATGAAGGTCGTGGTTGGTGCGCCTCAGCACCAGACCTTCTTCTTCCAGAACATGATTCAGACGGTGGAATTCAACCCTTACTGGGGTGTGCCACGCTCGATCATCGTCAATGAAATGCTGCCGAAGCTGCGCCAGGACCCGAGCTATCTCGACCGTCAGGGCTATGAGGTCAGCTACAAGGGCCGCAAGATGCCATCGTCGTCGATCGACTGGAGCACCAATCCCGATGTGGATGTGCGCCAGCCGCCGAGCAGCGACAATGCGCTGGGCGATCTGAAGATCCTGTTCCCGAACGCTCATGCCATTTACATGCATGACACGCCGGCAAAGAGCTTCTTCAAGCGTGACATGCGCGCGCTGAGCCACGGCTGCGTTCGTCTGGCCGAGCCGCGCGTCATGGCTGCCGCCGTTATGGGCACGACTGTTGACGATATCGACGCCCAGATCGCCTCCGGCCAGAACCGTGCCGTTCAGGTGCCGCAGAAATTCCCAGTGTATGTCGCCTATTTCACGGCCTGGCCAGACAAGGATGGCGTCATTCGTTACTATGACGATGTCTACAGCCGTGACGAAGCCACGCGCAAAGCCTTCGACGTCACCTCTACATCGCGCGGCGTCCAGAGCTGAACCGACCAAGTTATGTCAATGTGCAAGCAAAAGGCCCGGAACAATCGTTCCGGGCCTTTTGTGTTTATCCGTCATAAGGACGTGGCTGGCTGGTTCCCATCCTGAACACGGTGCGGGAACTACTTGAGCAGGCGCTCGATCAGTTCCGCGGTCAGCGCGTCGAAGTGGTCGATGACCACGTCAGGCTTGAGATCGGCGACCGGTACATCGGAATAGCCGAAGGGGACGGCGATGGAAGCGATTCGAGCGTTTTGGGCAACGAGGATATCGTTACGGCTGTCGCCGACCATGACGGCGCGTTTGGGATCGCCTCCCGCTTTCTCGATCGTGCCGAGGAGATGTCCGGCATCCGGCTTGCGGACCTCGAACGTATCGCCGCCGGTAATGGCGGCGAACCGGCGCGTCAGATCGAGACCGTCGAGCAGCGGCCGCGCCAGACCTTCCATTTTGTTGGTGCAGACCGCCAACAGATATCCGGCGTTCTCCAGCCGTGTCAGCGCTCCGTCAAGGCCCGGATACGACTGGCTTTGGCCCGGCATTTGGCTCTTGTAGTGGTCGATGAAGCGTTCCAGGAGCGGTTGGAATTCTTCCTCAGAGATCGACCGACCCCGCAGGCTGAAGGCGCGTTCGATCATCACTTTCGCGCCATGACCGACGAGATGGTTGAGATCGTCTGCCTCAACCGGAGCGAGATCGGCGGCGGCAATGGTGTGGTTGAGACTGGCGACGAGGTCGGCAGCGGTATCGATCAGGGTTCCGTCCAGATCGAAAACCACGATCGGGCGCAGGCTTTTGGAAGATGAAGACAAGGGCGTGCACGCTTTCCACGGTTGGGTGTTCAAAACCGGAGTTTCGAAAGCCACGGCTAAGGTTTTTTGCGGCGTAACGCAACATGGGACGGACACGAAAGGGGCTTTCGTTTGGGAGGCGACCCGTGTAAACAGCAAGCACTTTCTGCGGAAGGGATGAGGCGTTGCTAGCCGTTTGCGTTGCGTCGCAGGCTCTTCGACACACCCTGCCAAGTGTTGCGCAAGAACAGGTATTGCAAGAGGAGCTGCCGGCAGCATGGACACTCGCCAAATGAAGATCAAGGCCGCCGAACTGGCTTTGTCTTATGTCGAAGATGGAATGCGGCTTGGCATCGGCACCGGCTCGACCGCCGAGGAATTCGTCCGTTTGCTGGCGGAAAAAGTGGCCGGTGGCTTCAAGGTTCAGGGCGTTCCGACGTCCGAGCGAACCGCTCGCTTGTGTGTCGAGCTTGGTGTGCCACTGATGTCGCTCGACGAGATGCCGGAACTGGATCTGACGATCGACGGCGCCGACGAACTGGACCGGCGGCTGACCCTGATCAAGGGCGGTGGCGGTGCCCTGCTGCGCGAAAAGATCGTGGCCGCGGCATCGAGCCGGATGATCGTCATTGCCGACGAGACCAAGCTGGTAGAGACCCTTGGCGCCTATCCGCTGCCTATCGAAATCAACGTCTTCGGCGGTGTTGCGACCCGCATCAGCATTGAGAAGGCGGCAGTAAAGCTCGGCTTGACGGGAACCATGGCGCTGCGCATGAGCGGCGACGACCTGTTCATGACCGATGGTGGGCATTATATCCTTGATGCTTCTTTTGGCCGCATTCCTGATGCAGAGGCCCTTTCACGTGCCTTGCATGGAATACCCGGTGTGGTCGAACATGGGCTTTTCATCGGCTTGGCCTCCCTTGCCGTTGTCGCAGGTGAAGACGGCGCGCGGGTGATCGAGCCGTCGGCCTGATGGCATGCAAGGGGTGTTTGCCGGGCCCGGGGAATGTCGTGCGGACTTTGATTGGATGCATGACAGCGGGCAGGGCAGGCAGACCAAAGATTTAGTGACAGTTCAGTGCGGCCGTGGAGGCAATGTGCTGGGGACAATAACAGGAGCATGAGTTTTATGAGCAAGTTTCAAGCTATCGGTCGCCTTCGTTTCGGTCGCTTGACCGCCGGTGCGGTCATCGCAGCTTCGCTTCTGGCTGGTGCGTCCGCGCAGGCGCAGGACGTGACCGAGGCGCAGATCAATGTTGCCCGCCAGGCGATCACGGCGCTCGGCGTCACCAATGTGTTCGACAACATCCTGCCCAACGTTGCCGCCCGGTTGAAGGTTCAGTTGATCCAGGCCTATCCGAACCTGGAAGACCAGATCGACAAGACGGTCGACCAACAGGCAATCGCGCTGGCGGCTCGCCGCGGCGATCTGGAAAAGGAAGCAGCTACCGTTTACGCGAAGTCCTTTACTCAGGACGAGTTGAAGCAGATCGCGGCCTTCTTCTCGAGCCCGGCCGGCCAGAAGCTGATCAAGGATCAGCCGGTCGCAAATCGTGAGCTTGGCAAGTCTGCCGATATCTGGGCAGCCGGCGTCGCTCGGGATCTGGAAAAGAATACCAACGATGCTTTGGTGAAGACAGCCGGCGCCCAGTTGAAGGCCCAGATGCCAGCTGCCGATCCGGCCCCTGCGCCGGCAGCACCTGCGCCTGCTCCGGCACCCAAGCCTTGATTTAACCGCTTGCAACGAGAAGGCCCTGAGATCGATCTGGGCCTTCTCGTTCATTTCTTGCATGAGATCAGGCCTGACCTGTCGCCCCGGGTGACGTGGTGTTGCGCCGCCAGCGTAATCAGGCAACTTCCGGCTTGTCACTCTTCTGGTGTCGGGCAATTTCATCCTTATATAGAGCGTGTCCATTCCAGTCGTCCTTCGGGCTGGAGGCCATTTGTCCTGTCGGACGATGTGCTGGAAGCTGCCGAAGGTCTTCGGTGTTTCGGCGTTTTGCGGAAACACCAACCGCTCTAAGTCACTTTATACGCATTTCCGGACGAGAAATCGGTTCGCGCTCTCTCTGGAAATGCTCTGGTCGTCCGTCTTGCGGGAGTTTTCCATGTCATCATTCGATTATGATCTGTTCGTTATCGGCGGCGGCTCTGGCGGCGTGCGCAGCGCGCGCCTTGCTGCCTCCATGGGCAAGCGGGTGGCGATTGCCGAGGAATACCGTTTCGGCGGCACCTGCGTCATCAGGGGCTGCGTGCCGAAGAAACTTTTTGTCTACGCCTCGCAGTTTCACGAGCATTTCGAAGATGCGGCAGGTTTTGGCTGGACGGTCGGCGAAAGCCGTTTTGACTGGAAGAAGTTGATCGCGGCAAAGGACCAGGAAATTGCCCGTCTGGAAGGCCTCTATCGCAAGGGGCTGAACAATGCTGGCGCCGAACTGATCGAGAGCCGCGCAGAGTTGACCGGCCCCAACAGCGTTCGTCTTCTTGCGACCGGCCGCGAAGTCACGGCGGAGCGGATCGTGATTGCTGTCGGTGGCTCCGCCAACGGGCACCAGTCACTGCCGGGCCATGAATTCTGCATTACCTCGAATGAAGCGTTCCATCTCGACGAATTGCCGCGCTCTATCGTTATCGCTGGCGGCGGCTATATCGCGGTCGAATTTGCCAATATCTTTCATGGTCTCGGCGTAGATACGACGCTGATTTATCGCGGCAAGGAAATCCTGTCCCGCTTCGATCAAGACGTACGTCGTGGCCTGCATCAGGCGATGGAAGCCAAGGGCATCCGCATCCTGTGCACCGACGTGATCGAGGAGGTCACCAAGACCGCTGCCGGTGGGCTATCTTTGCGCACGCTGCAAAACGGCATGCTTTCCGCCGATACTGTCATGCTGGCGCTTGGCCGCGATCCCTATACCAAGGGCCTTGGCCTGGAAACGGCTGGCGTTGCCGTCAACGACCGTGGAGCGATCATCGTCGATGCGTATTCTCGAACCAATGTGCCCAGCATCTTTGCCCTTGGCGACGTCACGGATCGGGTGCAGCTGACCCCGGTCGCTATTCACGAAGCCATGTGCTTCATCGAGACGGAATATAAGAATAACCCCACTTCGCCGGATCACGACCTAATCGCCACCGCCGTCTTCTCTCAGCCGGAAATCGGCACCGTCGGTCTGACGGAAGAAGAGGCTGCGCGCCGCTTCGCCGAGATCGAGGTCTACAAGGCCGAATTCCGGCCAATGAAGGCGACGTTGTCCGGCCGGGCGGAAAAAACCATCATGAAGCTGATCGTCAATTCCGGGGATCGCAAGGTAATCGGCGTTCATATCCTTGGTCATGAGGCTGGCGAAATGGCGCAACTGCTCGGAATCACCCTGAAGGCTGGTTGCACCAAGGATGACTTCGATCGGACAATGGCTGTGCATCCGACCGCGTCAGAGGAACTGGTGACAATGTACAGCCCGAGCTATCGGATCAGGAACGGCGAGCGGATCTGACACGAAGCGAAATGGAGTAAGGCTGTAGGGTACAGTGCCGCCCTGCAGCCATTTCATTTAGACCGAGGCGGGTTTGCAGCAATCTATTGCTTTTCAAGCTTCCATTAAGAGTTTATAAGCCGCCGATCTCGAGCGGCCTTAAGTCTTGGCCGCGTTTTGTGTAGGTGAAGACGATGGCGCAGAATTGGACCCCGACGAGCTGGAGGCAGAAGCCGATCAAGCAGGCTCCGGCCTATCCGGATAAGGCCGCTTTGGCCGCAGCAGAGGAAAAGCTTGCCTCTTATCCGCCTCTGGTCTTTGCCGGTGAGGCCCGCCGTTTGAAAAAGTCGCTTGCCAATGTAGCCGAAGGCAACGGCTTCCTGCTGCAGGGCGGCGATTGCGCCGAAAGCTTCGCCGAACACGGTGCAGACACGATCCGCGACTTCTTCCGCGCCTTCCTCCAGATGGCTGTTGTCCTGACTTTTGGTGCCCAGCTTCCGGTCGTGAAGATCGGCCGCATTGCAGGTCAGTTCGCCAAGCCCCGTTCGTCCGATTTCGAGCGGCAGGGTGATGTCGAGCTGCCGAGCTACCGCGGCGATATCGTCAATGGCATCGACTTCACCGAAGAAGCTCGTGTTCCGGATCCGCATCGCCAGCTGATGGCTTACCGCCAGTCGGCCGCGACGCTGAATCTGCTGCGCGCGTTCGCCATGGGTGGTTATGCCAATCTCGAAAACGTGCATCAGTGGATGCTCGGCTTCGTCAAGGACAGCCCGCAGGCGGACCGCTACCGCAAGCTGGCCGACCGCATTTCCGAAACGATGGACTTCATGAAGGCCATTGGCATCAACGCGGAAAGCAATCCGAGCCTGCGCGAGACCGATTTCTTCACCAGCCATGAAGCCTTGCTTCTCGGCTACGAGGAAGCGCTGACGCGCGTCGACTCGACCTCTGGTGACTGGTATGCGACCTCGGGTCACATGATCTGGATTGGCGATCGCACGCGCCAGGCCGACCACGCCCATATCGAATACTGCCGTGGCATCAAGAACCCGATCGGTCTGAAATGCGGTCCTTCGCTGCAGGCGGACGATCTGTTGAACCTGATCGACATTCTCAACCCGCAGAACGAGGCAGGCCGTCTGACGTTGATCTGCCGGTTTGGCCACGACAAGGTTGCCGATCACCTGCCTCGCCTGATCCGTGCTGTAGAGCGGGAAGGCCGCAAGGTCGTTTGGTCCTGCGATCCGATGCATGGCAACACGATCACGCTCAACCACTACAAGACCCGGCCGTTTGAGCGGATTCTGTCGGAAGTCGAAAGCTTCTTCCAGATCCACCGCGCCGAAGGTTCGCATCCCGGCGGCATCCATATCGAGATGACCGGCAATGACGTGACCGAATGCACCGGCGGCGCTCGCGCGGTTCTGGCCGAAGACCTGCAGGATCGCTACCATACCCATTGCGATCCGCGTCTCAACGCCGATCAGGCGCTGGAGCTGGCTTTCCTGTTGGCCGAGCGCATGAAGGGCGGTCGAGACGAAAAGCGATTGAAGACGGCTTCTGGCCTCATGCTCTGACAACAAATAGCGGGCGTATCTGTTTCGATAACGCCCGCCTTCGCTGGTTCAGTCTCTTCAACGGCCGAGCCAGTGACAGACGGAAACGACGAAACCCGCCATCCATGATGGCGGGTTTCGTCGTTTTCACATGCTATTGCGTCAGGCCGTGTGGTGGCTGTCGATCTGGGTCAAGATATGCTCACGCTCGAAGGCAATGTGGCGCCTGAGACCTTCGAAAAATCCGCGCAGCATATAGCCGACGGCTTCCATGTTGACTTCGGCGCCGCTGCCGAGTTTCAGCAGCGCATCGGTCAGCTCCTCGGCAAAGCACTCATCCTCGCAATGCTCGAATCGCAACCGATTGAGCGTGTCGCTCATAGCGGAACTGCGTAAAGCAGAGGCTTCTAGCCATGGAAACAGTATGGTTTCCTCGTAGTGGTGAACGCCCTTGATCAAGGGGATCAATGCCTTGGCTGCGTAAATACATTTTTGTTTATTGATATTGGTCGGCAGGGAGTCTGCGACTTCTTCCAGTTCGTTGCAGAGCGCCAGCTGTTCCCGGTGCGCGCGATGCAGCCAGTCCACGCTTGTGTCGCAGGGCGGCAAAGCGAGGCCCTTGGCCCGACTGGCTGTCCGCAACCCTGTCTTGTCGACATTGCCTTGCATTCCGCTTCTCCTTTGTTCCCGGCCCGAATTGAAACGGGCGTGAGGCCGCAGCGCAGGGCATACGCAAATCCTGGCGGAGCGGGATCGAGGGTTTGGCAAACTCTCGTCTCGAGCCAAAACGGATTCCAGATGCGCTTGAGGCGCGAGGAATTCCCCAATGGCAAGAGAGCCGGTGGACCCGGGCCCACCAACGTCACGCTACATGTGCCGGTTTGCCGTGCCGAAACCCGGACGCCGTTGTCCGAAGCCTGCGACACAATGCCATTGCCGTTCTCTATCTATCGCTGCCGTGGCTCGGCCCGCCTTGATTTGAATCAAGGCTATTGGCGCTTGGCAGTGGCAAACAGACGGTAACGCAGAAGTCGATCCGTCTGGCGGACGGCATGGCGACTGGTATCGTCGGGAAAATCGGCCTGTCGAATACGGGCTTTTTCATTGAACGACTGCGCACACCGCAAATCAGGGCGGAGCCCTTCCGAGAAGGAAGGACCGTGCCGACACGAAGCCGTTGGGGGATGCCAACAATGAACTATACTTTCGAAACCATGGTTCTGGCCATTTTGGCCTTTACCGCGCTGCTCGGGGCGGGTTTCGCCTATGACAGCCTATTCGCTGCCCATATGTGGGTGGCGTTTGTCCTATTTCTTGCCGGCACGGTATTGATGCTGCGCCGCGCCAAGTTTGCACCGGCAGGGGCCGGCGCGATCACTCGGGCGGCGGCACAGCCGAAGACCGAATATTTCGACGAGGTCGTGCGCTACGGTGTCGTTGCCACCGTATTTTGGGGCATCGTCGGCTTCCTGGTCGGCTTGATCATCGCCCTGCAGCTCGCCTTTCCCGACCTCAATATCGGCCCCTGGTTCAACTTCGGCCGGCTGCGCCCGGTGCATACGTCGGGCGTGGTTTTCGCCTTCGGCGGCAATGCGCTGATCGCCACCTCCTTCTATGTCGTGCAGCGCACCTGCCGCAGCCGGCTGTTTGGTGGCACGCTCGGCTGGTTCGTCTTCTGGGGCTATAACTTCTTCATCGTCATGGCGGCCAGCGGCTATCTGCTCGGCATCACCCAGGGCCGCGAATATGCGGAGCCGGAATGGTATCTCGACCTGTGGCTGACGGTGGTCTGGGTTGGCTATCTTCTCGCCTTCCTCGGCACGATCCTGACCCGCAAGGAGCCGCATATCTATGTGGCGAACTGGTTCTACCTTGCCTTCATCGTCACCGTTGCCATGCTGCATATCGTCAACAACCTGGCGATCCCTGTCTCCTTCCTCGGCGTCAAGAGCTATTCCGCCTTCTCCGGCGTGCAGGATGCACTGACGCAATGGTGGTACGGCCATAACGCGGTCGGCTTCTTCCTGACGGCAGGCTTCCTCGGCATGATGTATTATTTCGTGCCCAAGCAGGCCGGACGTCCGGTCTATTCCTACCGTCTGTCGATCATCCACTTCTGGGCCCTGATCTTCCTCTATATCTGGGCTGGCCCGCACCACCTGCACTACACGGCACTGCCCGACTGGGCGCAGACGCTGGGCATGGTGTTCTCGATCATGTTGTGGATGCCTTCCTGGGGCGGGATGATCAACGGCCTGATGACGCTCTCGGGCGCCTGGGACAAGATCCGCACCGATCCAATCATCCGCATGATGGTCATCGCCATCGCCTTCTACGGCATGTCGACCTTCGAAGGCCCGATGATGTCGATCAAGACGGTCAATTCGCTAAGCCACTATACCGAATGGACCATCGGTCACGTTCACTCCGGCGCACTCGGCTGGGTCGGCATGATCACCTTCGGCGCGATCTACTACCTGACGCCCAAGCTCTGGCACCGCGACCGCCTCTATTCGATGCGGATGGTCAACTGGCACTTCTGGCTCGCCACGCTCGGCATCGTTGTTTATGCCGCCGTGCTCTGGGTTGCCGGTATCCAGCAGGGCCTGATGTGGCGTGAATATGATGCACAGGGCTTCCTGGTCTATTCCTTCGCGGAAACCGTCAAGGCCATGTTCCCCTACTACGTGATGCGCGCCGTTGGCGGCGGGCTCTATCTCGCAGGCGGCCTGGTCATGGCCTGGAACGTCACCATGACCATTCTCGGCCATCAGCGCAATGAAGCACCTCTTGCAGGCTCGGCCATGCCGCCTGTCTTGCAACCGGCGGAGTAAGGAGGGCACCATGTCCATTCTCGACAAACATAAGATCATCGAAAAGAATGCCAGCCTCCTGCTCGTGGGATCGCTGCTGGTGGTCGCAATCGGCGGCATCGTCGAAATCGCTCCGCTGTTCTACCTGCAGAACACCATCGAGAAGGTGGAGGGCATGCGGCCCTACTCACCGCTCGAACTGGCCGGCCGCGACATCTATATCCGTGAAGGATGTTATCTCTGCCACAGCCAGATGATCCGTCCGTTCCGCGACGAAGTGGAGCGTTACGGCCATTACAGCCTGGCGGCGGAATCGATGTATGACCATCCGTTCCAGTGGGGCTCCAAGCGCACCGGGCCCGATCTGGCCCGGGTGGGGGACCGTTATTCCAACGACTGGCACGTCCAGCATCTGAGCGATCCGCGCTCGGTGGTGCCTGAGTCGATCATGCCGAAATATGCGTTCCTCAAGGAAACGCCGCTGAAGATCACCAATGTCTCCATGGACCTGAAGGTGAACAGCGAAGTCGGCGTGCCCTATACCCAGGACATGATCGACAACGCCAAGGCGGACCTTGCCGCCCAGGCCGATCCCAATGCCGATACGAAGGCGCTGCTGGCGCGCTATCCCAAGGCCAAGACCGGCGATTTCGACGGCAATCCGGCGGTCGTGTCCGAAATGGATGCGCTGATCGCCTATCTGCAGATGATCGGCACCTTGGTGGACTTCACCAAGTATGACGACGCAACCGGCTATCGCTGAGGAGGGTGTCATGGAAGGAACCGAAATCTATACGGCCATGCGCCATTTCGCAGACAGTTGGGGCATGCTGGGCATGCTGCTGTTTTTCGCGGGCGCTATCCTCTTCGTCTTTCGGCCGGGCGCCAAGCAACATGCCGAAGACGCTGCCTCTATCCCCTTGCGGGAGGACTAATCATGTCTGACAAACACATTGACGAAATCAGTGGTGTCGAAACCACGGGCCACGAGTGGGACGGTATCCGCGAACTCAACAATCCCATGCCGCGTTGGTGGGTCCTGACCTTCTACGCCACCATCATCTGGGCGATCGGCTATACCGTCTTCTATCCGGCCTGGCCGATGCTGACCTCGAATACAAAGGGTCTGTTCGGTTATACCAACCGGGCGGCCGTGACAGCGGAGCTGGCTGACGCCAAGGCGGCGCAATCCGTCTTTACCGACAAGATCGCGGCCCTGCCGGTCAAGGATATCCTGGCCGACAAAACCCTGACACAGTTTGCCGTCGCCGGCGGTGCTGCTGCCTTCAAGGTCAACTGCACGCCCTGCCATGGCTCCGGCGCCGCCGGTGGTCCCGGCTATCCGAACCTGAACGACGACGACTGGCTGTGGGGCGGCGACATCGACGCCATCTATACGACACTGCAGCACGGCATCCGCTATACCAGCGACCCGGATACCCGCGTTTCTGAAATGCCGGCTTTCGCCGATATCCTCAAGCCCGAGGAAATCCGTCAGGTCGCCGCCTATGTCGTCAGCCTGACGGGCAAGCCCTCCAACGAGGCGCTTGTCGCCCCTGGCAAGAAGGTGTTCGCGGACAATTGCGTCGCCTGCCATGGCGACAAGGCTGAAGGAAATCGCGATGTCGGCGCACCCAATCTGTCAGACGCCATCTGGCTGAAGGTGAACGGCGAACAGGAAATCGCCCAGCAGGTTGCGCATCCCAAGCATGGTGTCATGCCGGCCTGGTCAGTCCGTCTTGGCGATACCACGGTCAAGGAACTGGCCGTCTACGTCCATTCGCTCGGCGGCGGCGAGTGACGAAAAGCCCACCGGGTCGAACAGATCCGGTGGGCGTTCGATTGAGTCGACGGGGAGGGATCAGGCGCCCTTGTCCGACCACACTGCCAGCTCATAGCCATCGGGGTCGCGGAAATGAAACCGCCTGCCGCCCGGAAATGAGAATATCGCGCGGCTGACCGTGCCGCCTGCCTGCTCCACCTTGCTCTGAGCCTGTTCAAGATCCTCTGCAAACAGGATGACCAATGGCCCGCCGGCTACTGAGACCGGTGCCGTTGTGGTAAAGCCGCCCTTCAGCCGACCATCGTCGAACTCGCAATAATCGGGTCCGTAGTCGGTAAAGCGCCAGCCGAAGGCCGCTCCATAGAAATGCTTTGCCCTGGCAATTTCCCGGACATTGAACTCGATATAGTCGATCTTGCTATCACTGTGCGCCATCGCGTGCCTGCCTCTCATCCGCATCGGTCCTGCAGCCGACTATAGGGCATATCAGCTAGGCCGCACCAACGCTTTTCCCAAAGCCGGAGCATAGCCCGCGTTACCTGGCCGCAAAGACATTCTGCCTTTGCGCAATGTCCGTATTCTCACGCTTTGAAACCTTGGTGCGCAATCACAGGCACTTACGGATCGCCCGGCCCGAATTCGAGGCGTCTCCCACGCTGTCAGGTACATTCTTTTCCCGTCCAAGATGGTGGCTGCGGCGATAATTGGGTCTCTCTGCGATTTTAAGTTCAGTGTTCACTCTTTCTTTCCACAAAGTCGTGATCCTCACGTAGCTTCATGTCACTGCAATTATTGCGCTTAATATTTAGATGAGACTGTTTTGTTTTCAGAAACATTAGAACAAAAGGAAATGCTTTTATTGTCCGTGCGTCAGGCTCGGGCAGCTCTTGCGGTGCGTAGCAGCCTTTTGGCTGCTGGATATAATATTCTGGCTGCCACGATGATCGTCGGTTTACTTCTGCTGGAAGCAAAAGGCGGTGACAGGCTTGTCTTGTGGCTTGTTGTCCTGGCTCTGGTCACCGTGTTTCGGGTTGGTCTTTCGTTTCGTCTGCGCAGATTTGTCCAGAGCTCAGGGGTTCCGGAAGATATCGTCAGGCTCGCCTGTATTACGGCGATCCTCCATGGTCTGACCTGGGCTGCCTTGCCGACCTTAGTCGTCGATGTCGACATGCTGGGCGCCGACCCATCGGTTCTACTGATCATGGGTGGATTGATCGCTATGACGATCTTGCGCCAGGCCGGAATGAGCCATATCGCCTTCTGTTTCTGCATACCGATTATCGTGGCGATGATCTGGAATTTTGCCAATCACGGCGGAATCGTCGGTATCGTTTCATCATTCAATTTTATGGTGCTGACTGCCTGGATGTCGCATCTGCTATTGCAGGCTGACAAGGCTTTCGTCGACAGTGAGACTGCAAAGCTGCGCAATCAAGCCGCGACGCAGAACCTGACCATCGCCAACGAAGACATCAAACACAAGAATTTGCGCCTTGAGGTGCTCGCCAACGGCGACCCCGTGACCGGTTTATACAATCGTACTTATTTCAACGGACGTCTCGCCGGCGAAATTGCCGCAGCAAAGATCGGAAACCGTCAGGTCGGGCTCGTTCTGGTCAATGTCAACCGCTTCAAGCTGATCAACGACGCGTTCGGCCATCGCGGTGGCGACCAGTTCCTGGCAATCCTTGGCCAGAGGCTTAAAAACCTAGTTGGTCCCGATGCAATTATGGCGCGGATCGGCGGTGACGAATTTGCCATTCTCTTGTTGGACGGTAACGTGAGTGAGAATTCGCGGATCGTTGCACTCAATATGATCGCGCCGTCATTGGCGCCCGTGACGATCCAGGGCGTGAAGGTCAATTCCGGCCTCAGTACCGGCATGGCGATCTTCCCCGACCACGCCGAGGACGCAGAAGGCCTATTTACCTGCGCGAGCATGGCGCTTTCAGAGGCCAAGCGCGCCGGGCCGCGGCAGGTGCGTGAATTCGACCTGGCGATCAAGAAACGCATCGATCGCCAGCGTGATATTGAACAGGACCTTGGAGAAGCGCTGGCCAAGGGAGAGCTGGAAACCCGGTTCCAGCCGCAGATCGATCTCGCGACCGGTGACGTGGTCGGTTTCGAGGCATTGTTGCGCTGGTTCCATCCGCGTTTCGGCGCCATCTCTCCGCCAGAAATCGTCGATGCAGCCCAAGCAATGCAGCTCAGCGAAGCCCTGACCGCCTTCGTGACCGAACAGATCTGCTGTCTCTTGCAAAGACTGGCATCGCTTGGCCTGCCGGATGCGGTCGTCGCTCTCAATGTCTCGCCGCGGGAATTCGCTCTCTACGACGTCTCCGTCATGCTGGACCGAATCACTGAAGCGCATGGCGTCGACCGCCGGCTGCTCGAGGTCGAGATAACCGAAGAAACAATTTTGGATCCCGTGGTTGCCGGCGAGCAATTGAGCCGCCTGGAAGCAGGCGGCTATAAACTGACCGTAGACGATTTCGGCATGGGCTATTCCTCACTGGCCTATTTGATCAGCCTGAAAATCGCCCGGTTGAAAATCGATCGCAGTTTTGTCAGCGATATCGACAACTCTCACAAGAACAAGGCGATGATCGTGGCACTGGTTGGCCTTGGCCGGGCGATCGGCGTCGATATCGTGGTGGAAGGCGTCGAAACAGCTGCGGATGCCGCAACCCTGCGAGATATCGGCTGCAACATCGGCCAAGGCTACTACTTCGCCAGGCCAATGCCCGTCGAAATGCTGCCCAAATGGATCGAACGCCAAAAAAAAAGCGCTCACGATGACGATATAAGCCAGGTTGCTGTGGCGTGATTACCAGAACTGTTGCTTTTTTGTTCTGATTGCGTCGCTTCACACTTCACTTTGGCCTCGGTCTTATCCATATTTGAGCCATGGCCAGATCTCCGAATAAAACCTCCGCCCGCAATCCTGCTTCCGCATCACGTGACGAAGACGGTTCGCCGCACGCTTCCGGCTTCGAAGAAGCGCCGCAGGCTGCCTTCGAAGGTGCGCCTTTAAGCGGAAGCGTTGCCGATTGGGTCAAACAGCTGGAGGCGGAGGCCGAGTCGGCTGGCGTTGAAAGCCAGCGCGAACTGGCGTCCAAGGCCGGCAAGCACCGCAAGAAGATCGAAATCGAAGCCCGCAAGCACGCCGAAAAGGTCGCGCTGGAAAAGACCGCTGGCCGCAAGGCTGCCGCTGAGCCGACAAAGCCGGCGCGCAAGGCCAAGGGCGAAGATGGTGGTAGCGCCATGCGCACCTCGCGTGGCGTGTCGATCGGGGCATCCTCCGATCCCGCTACGCGCGCCGCTGCCGGCCTCAATCCAGTCTCGGGCATGGATGTATCATTGGAGGAAGCTCAGACGCTTGCCCCCGGCGCCGTCACGGCAACGGTCGAGGCGTTGTCTGCGCTGATCGAAAGCGGCAATCCGCTGTTCAAGGACGGCAAGATCTGGGCGCCGCACCGGCCGTCCCGGCCGGAAAAATCCGAGGGCGGCATTCCGATCCGCATGGTCTCCGACTATAAGCCGGCCGGCGACCAGCCCACGGCGATCCGTGATCTCGTGGAAGGCATTAACTCCGGCGAGCGTAGTCAGGTTCTGCTCGGCGTGACCGGCTCGGGCAAGACTTTCACCATGGCCAAGGTGATCGAGGAAACCCAGCGACCGGCGGTGATTCTCGCCCCGAACAAGACGCTTGCCGCCCAGCTTTATTCGGAGTTCAAGAATTTCTTCCCCGACAACGCGGTTGAATATTTCGTCTCCTATTACGACTATTACCAGCCGGAAGCCTATGTGCCGCGCTCGGATACCTTCATCGAGAAGGAAAGCTCGATCAACGAGCAGATCGACCGGATGCGCCATGCCGCCACCCGCGCCATACTGGAGCGGGACGACTGCATCATCGTCGCCTCGGTCTCCTGCATCTATGGTATCGGGTCGGTCGAAACCTATACGGCCATGACATTCCAGATGTCGGTAGGCGATCGGATCGACCAGCGGCAGTTGCTGGCCGACCTCGTTGCCCAGCAGTACAAGCGGCAGGACATCAATTTCATACGCGGCTCCTTCCGGGTGCGCGGCGACACTATCGAAATTTTCCCGGCCCACTTGGACGACGCTGCCTGGCGCATATCGATGTTTGGCGACGAGATCGACGCGATCACCGAATTCGACCCGCTGACCGGCCAGAAGACCGGCGATATGAAGTCGGTGAAGATCTACGCAAACTCGCACTATGTCACGCCGCGCCCTACGCTGAACGGCGCGATCAAGGCGATCAAGGAAGAGTTGAAGCAGCGGCTGGCTGAGTTGGAAAAGGGCGGCCGATTGCTTGAGGCCCAACGGCTGGAGCAACGCACCCGCTATGATATCGAAATGCTGGAAGCAACGGGCTCCTGCGCCGGCATCGAAAACTATTCGCGCTACCTGACTGGCCGTACGCCCGGTGAACCGCCGCCGACCTTGTTCGAATATATCCCTGATAATGCCTTGCTTTTCATCGACGAAAGCCATGTCTCCGTCAGCCAGATCGGCGGCATGTATCGGGGCGACTTCCGGCGGAAGGCGACGCTTGCCGAATACGGCTTCCGCCTGCCGTCCTGCATGGACAACCGACCGCTGCGGTTTGAGGAATGGGATGCGATGCGCCCGCCGACCGTCGCTGTTTCGGCAACGCCCGGTTCATGGGAACTGGAACAGTCCGGCGGCGTGTTTGCCGAGCAGGTGATCCGCCCCACCGGCCTGATCGATCCGCCTGTCGAGGTCCGCTCCGCCAAGACTCAGGTCGACGACGTGCTGGGCGAGATCAAGGAAACCTCGCTGAAGGGTTATCGTACGCTGGTGACGGTTCTGACCAAGCGCATGGCCGAGGACCTGACGGAGTACCTGCATGAGCAGGGCGTGCGGGTGCGCTACATGCATTCCGATATCGATACGCTGGAGCGGATCGAGATTCTGCGCGATCTCCGGCTCGGCGCCTTTGACGTTCTCGTCGGCATCAACCTGCTGCGCGAAGGCCTCGACATTCCCGAATGCGGCTTCGTTGCCATTCTCGATGCCGACAAGGAAGGCTTCCTGCGTTCTGAGACATCGTTGATCCAGACCATCGGTCGTGCAGCGCGTAACGTGGACGGCAAGGTCATTCTCTACGCTGACCAGATCACCGGCTCGATGCAGCGGGCGATGGATGAAACCTCGCGACGCCGTGAAAAGCAGGTGGCCTATAACCTGGAGCATGGCATCACGCCTGAGTCGGTCAAGGCGAAGATTTCCGACATTCTCGACTCGGTCTACGAGCGCGACCACGTCCGCGCCGATATTTCCGGCGCCAGCGGAAAGGGCTTTGCGGCGGGCGGCCATCTCGTCGGTAACAATCTTCAGGCGCATCTCTCGGCGCTGGAAAAGCAGATGCGGGATGCCGCCGCCGATCTCGACTTCGAGACGGCTGCCCGCCTGCGAGACGAGATCAAACGCCTGAAAGAGGTGGAACTGGCCAGCATGGGCGATCCGGGCGAGAAGGAAACCGCCCGTGCCCAGGAGCAGGGCAGAAGCCCGCAGCCCGGCGGCCAGCCGGGGGCGGTCACGTCCTCCAGCTATTTCGCCAAACCGTCGCTCGATGACATGGGTCCAGGCACCGACACGGCTAAACCGCTGTTTCGCAAAAACACGCTGGATGAAATGACTGTCGGCCGTACTGAGAAGCCGATGCCAGGAAAGTTGCCCGAAAAGCCGGACTCGTCGGCGGCAAGCACATCAGCAGACGATCCGCGCCCGATCGTAAGGGCACGTGCCGGCCATGGCTCCTACGAAGAGCCTGGCGATCAAAAGCGCAAGAGTCGCACCAAGGGGAAGACTGGCCGGCCCGGTCGGTGACCGGGGCAGCCGGGGAGGGCTCTGCGTCCTGCTTGCCCTGGTGCTTGCCAACGAAATGAGCAGGTTGAGCCTTGTTGCAAGACACTGGCCAGCACTCTCACATCGCCAGGTCTGCCGGTGGACATTGCACAAAGTGCGGGTTGCAGGCTCGTGACTTCGGTCATGGCGTGGTTTTGCCCATGTTTTCAGCGCTTACCATTGCGCAATTTTTTCATGGAAGCTGCTTTAGCTTGGCCGATAATTGGCTCGTATCAGGGCATGATGTTGCCTGCGGTTCACCAAAAATAATTATATGAACCACTTAAACATTAGTTCTCACTAATTGTTAGGATTTATTGGCTACTTTTCGTGCAAATCGCCGTGACAAGTTTGTTGCGGACACGCGAGGCTGATTTGGTGTGACCGATAAGCGGCACTCAGAGCGGCTCAAGCCACAATCTGCTTCCGTCCGCTCGCCGGCAGGGATGCATTGGGAACACGAGGAGACGATATGAAAAACCTGCCAATTATCGGAAAGTTCCTTTCGATCATGGCGCTGTTCGGCTTATTTGCCATTGGCGTCGCGGGCTATGCGGGCATGCAGCTGAAATCCATCGATACAGAATATAGCGACTTGCTTGATGGTGAAAGCACTGCGTCCCTAATGTTGGCGCGAGCGAACCGATCAATGCAGTTAGCTCGTGCATCCCTTGGGGATTTGATGATGTCTCCGGACACCAAAACGATTGAGGCGGCCAATAAAGATTTCGAAGCGGCTAAGAAATCGTTCGTCGGCTTTATCGATAAGGCGCAAGAGGCGATGCCGGCCAAGTCCGAGATTCCAGCGTTGAAGGCAGATGTGCTGAAACTCTTTGATGAGACCTGCAACAACGCAAAAAATCTTGGTTTGTCGTCTTTGACTGATGAAGGGATCTTGGCCTCTCAGAAAGTCTATTTGAAGGAATGCCAGCCGCAATTCGCTGCGATAGCGCCTCGTTTTACGCAGTTGACGACGGCTTTCGTTGAGGAGACGAACAAGCGAAGCGAGGAACTTTCAAACATCACGAATAGCACTATCCTGACGACAGTCGGCGGTGTTCTCGGTGGCCTGGTTGTTGTTCTCGCCATCGGCTTCCTTGGAATTCGCTCCTGGCTGGTCGTCCCGATCCGGGCCCTGGCCGAAAAGATGGGTGTTCTCGCCGGTGGCGATCTGTCGGTTCCTGTCGATGGCACCGAGCGTCGTGACGAGGTCGGTATCATGGCCCGCGCCGTGCAGGTGTTCAAGGACAATGGTCTGAGAGCGCGCGAACTGGAAAAGCAGGCGGACGATGCTCGCAACATGAGCGAATCCGAGCGGAAGCGCGCCGCAGAAGTCGATGCCAAGCGCAACGCCGATATGGCGCAGGCAACGTCTGGCCTTGCCGAAGGCTTGAAGCGTCTCTCTGCCGGCGACCTGACCTTCCAGCTCAGCCAGCGCTTTGCCGATGAATTCGAAGGCCTGCGCAATGACTTCAACGGTACAGTCGATCAATTGCGTCAGACTCTGTCTGCGGTTTCGCATGCGACCGGCTCGATCGACAGCGGCTCTCGCGAACTGAGCCAGAGCGCCAATGACCTGTCTAAGCGCACCGAGCAGCAAGCCGCAGCGCTTGAGGAAACCGCTGCAGCTCTTGACCAGATTACCACCAATGTGGCCAATTCGACCAAGCGCGCCGAAGAGGCCCGTTCGATGGCCATGCAGGCCAACCAGTCCGCCCGCCAGTCGGGTGAGGTGGTTTCCAATGCCGTCAACGCGATGCAGCGCATCGAGCAGTCGTCGAACCAGATCTCCAACATCATTGGCGTGATCGACGAAATCGCCTTCCAGACCAACCTGCTGGCACTGAACGCCGGCGTCGAGGCAGCCCGTGCAGGTGAAGCGGGCAAGGGCTTTGCGGTTGTCGCCCAGGAAGTACGCGAACTGGCGCAGCGTTCCGCCCAGGCGGCCAAGGAGATCAAGGAACTGATCCGCAACTCCGCTGACGAAGTCGGAAACGGCGTCAAGCTGGTGACAGCGACCGGCGAAGTGCTGAAGGTGATCGAAGGTCATGTCGTGTCGATCAACAGCCAGCTGGATGCGATCGCAACCTCGGCTCGCGAGCAGTCGGTCGGCCTTTCGGAAGTCAATACCGCTGTCAACCAGATGGACCAGGTAACGCAGCAGAACGCCGCGATGGTGGAAGAAGCAACGGCGGCCAGCTCGTCGCTGGCCAACGAATCGGAAAAGCTGCGCCATCTGGTCAGCCAGTTCCAGCTTGGTGGCGCAACTGGCGCCAGCGGCTATGGCAATGCAAGCGGCGCATCCCGCTCGGCTCCTGCTGCCAGCCACGGTCATTCCGGCAATCGCCCGGCCAGCGCCAGCAGCGGCCATAAGCCTGTCTCATCTCCGGCCCGCAAGATGGTCGGTCAGGTTGCCAAGGCACTCGGTCTCAACACCGCAGCCAAGACCGACAGCTGGGAAGAGTTCTGAGATCACTGACTGCAAGACATCGAAAATGCCGTGCGCCCTTGGCGCACGGCTTTTTGCTGTCCTGAAGCGGCTGTTTACATTTCGCGAGATGGAAAGTTCTGCTGTCCCTGAAAACGCGGCAGCGCATATTTCGGCATCTGTCAGCGCCTCACGGCAAATCCAGCCGAGCCTTCGTTGCGTTGTGCGTTCTGGGCTTGCAAACTGATGGCAGGCTTCCGATAGTCTCACCCGTCGCATGACGTCACCTTAAATCGGGCTCGATTCCAGGAGACATTCCGCGCGCTTTCCGTCTTCACTGTCGCCAAAGGTTGCTTCATGTCCGACATTTCCGCCGCTCCCTCTTCCGAGATCGTCACTGCCGCCATGCTGGCCATTGGCGACGAGCTTTTGTCCGGTCGCACCAAGGACAAGAATATCGGCCATCTCGCCGATGTGCTGACACTGGCCGGTATTGATCTCAAGGAAGTGCGAATCGTCGCCGATGAAGAAGACGCGATCGTCGAGGGGTTGAATGCACTGCGTGGTCGCTACGCCTATGTGTTCACGTCAGGTGGCATCGGGCCCACCCATGACGACATCACCGCCGATGCGGTTTCGAAAGCCTTCGGGCTGCCTTGCCTGCACGATGACAAGGCGATGGCCCTGATGGGTGAAATGTATGCCCGTCGTGGCCTGGAATTCACCGAGGCCCGCCAGCGCATGGCTCGCATGCCGAAAGGAGCCGAGCATATCGACAACCCGGTCTCGACCGCGCCCGGCTTTCGGGTGGAGAACGTCTATGTCATGGCCGGCGTGCCGCAGGTGTTCCAGGCTATGCTGGAAAATGTGGTCAAGACCTTGCCTGGCGGTGCGCGGGTTCTGTCACGGGCAATCGCCTGCCCCTATGGCGAAGGCGAAATCGGCACGGCGCTCGCCGCCGTCCAGAAGGCGCATCCGGACACCAGCATCGGTTCCTATCCCCGCTACGATGGCGCCAAGGGCTTTCATACGGAACTGGTCGTGCGCGCACGCTCCGAAGAGGTACTGGAAGCCGCCGCAGCCGCAGTGGAAGAAATGATCGCCGGCGTCACCGGCGGCAAGACCGTGCTGGAGGCGTAGGTCGCTCCGCCCAGGGGTCTAGATCCGGCTTGAACAGACACAAAGTCTTGACCGAGATCAAGGAACCCGGCCAGCGGCGGGGCATTATATTGTTGCGCTGAAGCATAATCTGCGCAGGCAGATCAGCTTCGGCGGCAGCGCGGCCAACGTGTTTTGATCTTTCGGTCGAAACGCAAAGCGGGAGATGACAATGACTTATAAAACTATTCTGGGTGTTCTCGACAACCGCAAGACGGCAGCACAGGTGACGGAGTTTTCTGTAGCCCTGGCCGAACAGTTCAGCTCTCATGTCATCGGCGTTCACTGCGAAGCGGTGGCGGGATTGCCGTTGATCGCGCCCATGGAAATTCCCGACCCGGTGGCCGTCCAGGCAATGCAGGACATTGCTCACAAGGAGAGCGGCGTTATCGAGGCAATTTTCGCTGAGGCCTCGCGCCGTGAAGGTGTTTCCAGCGAATGGCGTAATTTCGTGACATCCGCCGGCGTCGTCGGCTCGTTTACCGACAGCGTCCGCTGCGCCGATCTGGTTGTCGTCGCTCAGGGCGAGAGCGGTTCGATGTCAGACAACAGGACGGAGCTGGAAGCGGCATTATTCGAGAGCGGACGGCCTGTATTGCTGGTTCCCTATATCTTGAAGGCACCACGGCCGATCAAGCGGGTGCTGATCGCCTGGAACGGCTCTCGCGAGGTGGCTCGCGCCACATTTGATGCTCTGCCGTTCCTGAAGCAGGCCGAAAGCGTTGAAATCTTTTCGGTGGTCGATGGCGAGGATGCCGATCTGTCGCGCAGCCTGCCCGGCGCGGAGATTGCCGCGACTTTGAGCCGCCACGGCGTCAACGTAACTGTTACCCGCCAGGACCAGGCGCAGCTGAAGGCCGCCGCCCATATCGAAAACCGGCTATCGGATCAGAGCATCGACCTTTTGGTCATGGGCGCCTATTCCCACAAGCGCTGGTGGGAAGTGCTGTTTGGCGGCGTGACCCGCACCATTCTGGATTCCATGACTGCACTGACCCTGCTGTCCCGGTAAGACGGGACAACGCACGAAGCACTTTGAAGGTCTCCGGCCTAAGGTCGGAGACCTTTGCTGTCTGTAGACCTGCAATCACTTGCCTTGCAGGCCCGATTGCCGTTATAGCACCTCGAAAGACACGGGAGCCGGAAAGGCTTTGCGGGCAGGGTCTCCACCGTCGGCTTTCAGGCCGGAGGCGTTGGCAAATTGCTGCGCAAGTCCACTGATGCCGGTGTCTTGTCCAATTCCAGTTGCCCTGAGAGCATTTCCGGCAAAAGTGTCAAAGGTTTTCGTCCGGAAGTCTGTTGAAACAAGAACTTAGAGTAATCCGCTGTTTCCATGAAACACTGAGTTACTCTAAAGCGGAGCCAAGCATGTCTCTTCCCGATAAAGCCTTTCCCGTGTCCTGGGACCAGTTTCACCGCGATGCCCGCGCCCTTGCCTGGCGGCTGGCCGGCCTTGGCCAGGAATTCCGTGCCATCGTCTGCATCACCCGCGGCGGCCTCGTGCCCGCCGCGATTATTTCGCGTGAATTGAACATCCGGCTGATCGAGACCGTCTGCGTCGCCTCCTACCACGACTATGTCAATCAGGGCGAATTCAACCTGTTGAAGGGCATCACGCCTGACCTGCTCACCAATGGGGGCGAGGGCGTGCTCGTGGTCGACGATCTCACCGATACCGGCAAGACGGCCAAGGAAGTGCGCTCGCTGATCCCGAAGGCGCATTTTGCCTGCGTCTATGCCAAGCCGAAGGGTGTTCCAACGGTCGATACTTTCGTTACCGAAGTCAGCCAGGACACCTGGATCTACTTCCCCTGGGATATGGGCTTCACCTATCAGGAGCCGATCGCAAAGGGTCACAAGGGCTAAGGCCATCGAGGACGGAGCGCTGTAACCAAGGGCACTCCTCTTGACACCGATCAAGGCACGCGGCCCAATCTTCACGCACAAGCGATCATGCCGCAGGGACGTGCCTGCGGCAGTGCTGAAGGTAGACCTGCCATGACGTTGACGACATTCGTTCCCGCAGTTCTGGCGCTGTTGCTGGCGCCCGGACCTACCAATACCCTGATGGGCCTTGCGGGTGCGCAGGCTGGCGTGAGGCAGGTGTTGCGCCTGATTCCGGCAGAGCTTCTCGGCTATCTCACGACAATTCTTCCGCTGGTCTATCTTGGCGATTGGCTGTTTGCGCAATGGCCTGCTGCTGGCGGTGCGCTGAAATTCGCTGCAGCGCTTTGGGTATTGTTCATCGCTGTGAAACTCTGGCAGGCGCCTGGCCCGGGAGTGCAGGCAAGTTCAGTCACGGCCCGGCGGATCTATCTCACCACCATGCTCAACCCGAAGGCTTTGGTGTTTGGCCTGGTGCTGCTGCCCGCACCGCAGGATCAGGGGTTCCTATTTGCTCTTCTACTGTTTTGCCTGATGGTCTCAGGGGGTTGCCCTGACCTGGGGTGCAGCTGGCCGGCTGGTGCGGGTCGGGCAGGGCGCCGGGGCGGAAGCGAGGCACGGTGGCGATGGCTCTTCTCGCCGACTGTTCCATTTGCAGCGGCTGGCGGCAGTGTGGCTGGCTTTTGTCTCGGTATCGTTGATTTTCGGTCTAGTGACCTCGACTTGAAGACGCCAATCGAAATCGTTGATTTTGAAAAAGCTTCGGCGCGCGGCTTAAAAAAGCGCGCGCGCCGGTCAGTGCGATAATGTCGTCTTTTATGCCGCCGAGCGGTAGCCGGATCGTCTGGTGTCGTCGAGGTTGAACCGCTCCAACTGCACCAGCAATTGCCGGGACTCGTTGGCGAGAACCTGACTGGCGGCCGTGGTCTCTTCCACCATGGCGGCATTCTGCTGGGTCATCTGGTCCATATGGTTGACCGAGGTGTTGATTTCCGCCAGCGCCAGCGATTGTTCCTGAGCGGCCCGTGCGATGCTCGCGACATGGCCGTTGACGTGGTCAACGAGGCCGACGATTTCGTTCAGCGCTTCGCCGGTCGATAGCACGAGCGAGACGCCGCCCTTGACCTCGTCCGCAGACGTGTTGATCAGCGACTTGATTTCGCGTGCGGCATTTGCTGAACGCTGTGCAAGCTCACGGACTTCCTGTGCCACCACGGCAAAGCCGCGACCCGCTTCACCGGCGCGGGCTGCTTCAACACCGGCATTGAGCGCCAGCAGATTGGTCTGGAAAGCAATTTCGTCGATCACAGAAATGATCTGGCTGATCTTTTGCGAGGATTGCTCAATCCGGCCCATCGCGTCGATCGCGCTGCGCACGATATCCCCGGATTTTCCAGCACTTGCGCGGGTTTGTTCCACCATCTGGCTGGCTTCGTGGGCCCGGTCAGTCGAGGTGCGCACTGTTGTGGTGATTTCCTCAAGCGCCGCAGCGGTTTCTTCAAGCGCTGCCGCCTGCTGTTCGGTGCGCCGTGCCAGTTGATTGGCGGCGGCGCTCAACTCGCCGGAATTGTCCGTAATCGTGCCGGAAGCACCGCGAATGCTCTGCATTGCCTCGCGCAGGGTCGCCATGGCTTGGTTGACGTTGGTCTGCAGTTCGGCAAAGGCGCCCTGGAACGACCCGCGCATGTCCTGGGTGAGGTCGGAAGCCGAGAGGGCGGCGACCACGCGCCGGACTTCGGTCACGCCGAGATCGACATTGGCTACCAGTTCGTTGACGCTGGCGGCAAAGCGCTGCAGGTCGGCATCTTCGTAGGCCTTGGTGATCCGCTGCGAGAAATTGCCGGCAGCTGCGGAGGCAACGATGCTGCTGATGCTGGCTTGCAGATCCTTGCTCTGACGGGTGAGGGCAGCTTCCTGCTCTTCCATTTCCTGCATTTGCAGCCGGTTGGCGCGGAAGATTTCCAGTGCACGGGCCATTTCGCCGATTTCGTCGCCGCGCGTCGTGCCGGGGATGGTGTCGCCCAACTCGCCCTTGGCGATGCGGTTCATGTTTTCGGTGAGCAGGCGGATCGGATTGACGATGCCCCTGCGCGCGATCAGCGTACTGACGGCCACACCAAGCATGATGCTGACGGCGGCGGTGGTCAAAAGCGCGATCATCGTCATCTGCGAGTCGGCAATGGCATTGCTGCGCGAGTCAGACAGCGTCTTGGCGGAATACGTGCTGTAGACCTTGACGGCGGCCGTGACGGCTTTCTGGCCATCAAGTGCTTTGTTCAGCTCCTTGGCCATCGCGCCCGGCTCCTTGGCCGCATCGCTGCCGGCCACTTTCACCATTTGACGGATCTGGTCGAAATAGTTGTTCAGTGCGGTCCGCACATCCTGCAACTGCTTTTGCTCGTTCACGTCGGCCGTGGCGGCGATCTTCGGCAGGCGTGCCAGCATTTCGCCGGAGCGTGTTTCGGTTTCCTTGGCAAAATCGGCAGCCTTCTCTGGCGCGAAAGCCAGTTGATAGGTCATGCGGCTGATGGCGATGATGTCGATGCGCAGATCCATGGCTTCGCGCGCGACTTCCTCACGCTTGCCGGTATCTTCGAGCGAAGCGCCCAGCGACGACAGTCCGAAGGCGCCCGCCGCGGCAATGGCGGCAGCCGCGACCCCCATCAGGATCACGAGAACGCTGACCTTCTTCAGGACGGAGAGATTACTGATGGTCATGACCATACCTTCACCGCGTGCTCGCTCCATCATGGCGCTTAGCGACAAGCGTTAGAGGCGAGGAGATCATTCCAGGCCTGGATGGCGCCATAATTGTCGAAAAACCTTAATATCCTTTTAGTTGCAGCCTTATTTCAAAACTGAACCCTATTTTTTGATGGGTTTTATGTCCGGCCTAGAGAGCACGGGCGAGGCCGGTTTTTGCCGTCACAGCCGCTGATTCGGTGCTCTGCGAGTCGTAAACAGGACGATCGGCGATAGGCTGTCCCTTTTCTGTCTGCATGTATGACGGTGGATAAAAAAAGGCTTCACCAGGCGTTAACCATGAAGGTTTTCGGCCAAGCCCATGAATTGTCTAGGCTAGCCTCTTTCCCCGTTTTCCACAAAAGCCTACCACAAGATATAGGGTTAATATTTTCGTCATAGACCAGCCCTTGACGGAGCGGGGTGATCCAAGGTTAATGAACCCATGTTGCGGCGGCGGCTGAATCGGGATGTCACGAGGCCGGTTCAAATCAGCGAACATCACATGGTGGAAACGGGCGGGATAATCCATCTCGACCGAGCGGATCCCCATGCGATTTTTCTGGCGTCGTTCAACGCTTTGCGCTGGCCAAAAAACCCTGTGGATACTATATATAGTTTCTCGCGGTAAAGCCTGGCGCAAGATACAGAGCGGACCATCATGATGATCGGCCTCGCTCCGATGTGAGCGAACCAGCGGACACCGCTTGATTGAGGTGCCGCGCAACCAATTTTGCGCCCTTTGACGGGCGCCTGGACCAACGAGGGACTAGCCAGATGCGCATCGAACGTCGTTTCACCAAGCCCGGCCAGTCGCCCTATGCGGAAATCGATTTCCGCAAGGCGGTGAGCGAAATCAAGAACCCTGATGGTTCAGTGGTCTTCAGGCTGGCGGACATCGATGTGCCGACCCAGTTCAGCCAGGTGGCGGCCGACATTCTCGCGCAGAAATATTTCCGCAAGGCCGGCGTGCCCAAGATCCTGAAAAAGGTCGAGGAAAACGACGTTCCTTCTTTCCTCTGGCGTTCTGTTGCCGATGAGAAGGCGATGAAGGACCTGCCCGAAGACGAGCGTTATGGCTCGGAAACCGATGCGCGCCAAGTCTTCTCTCGTCTGGCCGGCACCTGGACCTACTGGGGCTGGAAGGGCAAGTATTTCACCTCGGAAGAAGATGCGCTCGCCTTCCGCGACGAGCTTGCCTATATGCTCGCCACCCAGCGCGTTGCGCCGAATTCGCCGCAATGGTTCAACACCGGCCTGCACTGGGCCTATGGCATCGATGGCCCCGGCCAGGGCCATTTCTATGTCGATCCCTTCACCGGCAAGCTCACCAAGTCCAAGTCGGCCTATGAGCATCCCCAGCCGCATGCCTGCTTCATCCAGTCCGTCGAAGACGATCTGGTCAACGAAGGCGGCATCATGGACCTGTGGGTGCGCGAAGCCCGTCTGTTCAAGTATGGCTCCGGCACTGGCTCCAACTTCTCCTATCTGCGCGGCGAGGGCGAAAAGCTTTCCGGCGGCGGCCGTTCGTCCGGCCTGATGTCCTTCCTGAAGATCGGCGACCGCGCCGCTGGCGCCATCAAGTCCGGCGGCACCACCCGCCGCGCCGCCAAGATGGTGGTTGTCGATATCGACCATCCGGATATTGAAAACTACATCGATTGGAAGGTGAAGGAAGAGCAGAAGGTTGCCGCTCTCGTCACCGGTTCCAAGATCGTCGCCAAGCACCTGAAGGCGATCATGAAGGCCTGCGTCAATTGCTCGGCCGACAATGATGCCTGCTTCGACCCGAATGAAAACCCGGCCCTGAAGCGCGAAATCCGCGCTGCCAAGAAGGATATGGTGCCGGAAAACTACGTCAAGCGCGTCATCCAGTTCGCCAAGCAGGGTTACAAGGATCTTGAGTTCAAGACCTATGACACCGACTGGGATTCGGAAGCCTATCTGACCGTCTCCGGCCAGAACTCCAACAATTCCGTTTCCTTGAGGGATGACTTCCTGCGCGCCGTCGAAGACGATGGCACCTGGAACCTGACCGCCCGTAAGGACGGCAAGGTGCTGAAGACGCTGAAGGCACGCGATCTCTGGGAAAAGATTTCCTACGCCGCCTGGGCCTCTGCCGATCCGGGCCTGCATTTCAACACGACCATGAACGACTGGCACACTTGCCCGGCGGCCGGCCCGATCCGCGCCTCCAATCCATGCTCGGAATACATGTTCCTTGATGACACCGCCTGCAACCTGGCTTCGCTGAACCTGTTGCAGTTCAAGGATGCCAAGACCAAGAAGATCGACATCGCTGATTACGAACATGCCGTGCGTCTTTGGACGGTCGTGCTCGAAGTCTCCGTGATGATGGCGCAGTTCCCGTCGCGCCAGATCGCCGAACTGTCCTACGAATACCGCACGCTCGGCCTTGGCTACGCCAACATCGGCGGCCTGCTGATGTCGACGGGCATCCCTTATGACTCGGCTGAAGGCCGCGCCATCTGCGGTGCGCTGACGGCGATCATGACCGGCGTCTCCTATGCCACGTCTGCCGAAATCGCCTCCGAGCTTGGCCCGTTCCCGGGCTATGGTCCGAACCGCGACAACATGCTGCGCGTCATCCGCAACCACCGCCGCGCCGCCCATGGCCAAGCCAAGGGCTATGAAGGCCTGTCGGTCGATCCGGTTCCGCTGGTTCACAGCGACTGCACCGATCCTGATCTGATTGCCCATGCCAAGGCTGCCTGGGACAAGGCGCTGGAACTGGGTGAGAAGCATGGCTACCGCAATGCCCAGGTTTCCGTTATCGCGCCGACCGGCACGATCGGCCTCGTCATGGATTGCGACACCACGGGCATCGAGCCGGACTTCGCGCTGGTGAAGTTCAAGAAGCTGGCCGGCGGCGGCTACTTCAAGATCATCAACCGCGCCGTGCCGGAAGCCCTGCGCACGCTCGGCTACACCGAAAGCCAGATTGCCGAGATTGAGGCCTATGCCGTCGGCCATGGCAATCTCAACCAGGCACCGGGCGTCAACCCCGGCTCGCTGAAGGCCAAGGGCTTTACGGATGAGAAGATCGAAGCCGTCAACGCCGCGCTCGGCGCTGCCTTCGACATCAAGTTTGTCTTCAACCAGTGGACGCTCGGCGCTGATTTCCTGAAGGAAAGCCTTGGCGTGTCCGACGAGCAGCTGACCGACATGAGCTTCAACCTGCTGGAGCACATGGGCTTTGCCAAGAAGGACATCGAAGCCGCCAACATCCATGTCTGCGGTGCGATGACGCTGGAAGGCGCCCCGTTCCTGAAAAACGAGCATCTGGCCGTCTTCGATTGCGCCAATCCTTGCGGCAAAATCGGCAAGCGCTATCTCTCGGTCGAAAGCCATATCCACATGATGGCGGCCGCCCAGCCGTTCATCTCGGGTGCGATTTCCAAGACGATCAATATGCCGAACGAAGCGACCGTCGAAGATTGCGGCGCAGCCTATATGCTGTCCTGGAAGCTTGCGCTGAAGGCCAATGCACTCTACCGCGATGGCTCCAAGCTCAGCCAGCCGCTGAACTCCTCGCTGATCGAAGACGAGGATGACGAGGACGCCGTTGAGGAGCTGCTGGCTCAGCCGCAGGCTGCCCAGGCCGTGACCATCACCGAACGCATCGTTGAACGGATCGTCGAGCGCATCGTGCGCGAACAGGAAAAGCTGCCGACCCGCCGGAAGGGTTATACCCAGAAGGCCAAGATCGGTGGTCACACCATCTTCCTGCGCACCGGCGAATATGACGACGGTCGTCTCGGCGAAATCTTCCTTGACATGAACAAGGAAGGCTCGGCCCTACGTGCCTTCATCAACAACTTCGCCATCTCGGTGTCGCTCGGCTTGCAATATGGCGTACCGCTGGAAGAATATGTCGATGCCTTCACCTTCACCAAGTTCGAACCGGCAGGCATGGTGACCGGCAACGACGCCATCAAGAACGCCACGTCGATCCTCGACTACGTGTTCCGCGAACTGGCGATCTCCTATCTTGGCCGCAACGACCTCGCTCATGTCGATACGTCGGACTTCTCCACCACGGCACTTGGCCGCGGCGTGAAGGAAGGCAAGGCTGACGTTGTCTCCAAGGGCTTGACCCGTGGCTACAAGCCGACCCTGGTCTCCAGCACCTCTGTCTCGACCACCCAGGGCGGCTCTGCCGAACCGCGCGGCGCGGCAACCGGTGCACCGGCTAAGGCCTCGGCCACCGTCGCATCCTTCTCAGGCAGCGCTGCCCGCAAGCTTGAAGTGACTACGGCGGTCTCCACCTCGGAAGTCGTATCCTTCAAGCGTGACTACGAGGAACGCGCCGCCGAACTGGTCGAGGAAATGGCTACCGAAACCCTGTTCTCTGACGCTGCCGCAGACGACGCCGAAGCCGCCAAGGCCGAAGCCAAAAAGGTAGAAGCCGCCCGCCGCATGCGCTCCATCGCACAAGGCTACACGGGCAACATGTGCTCTGAGTGCCAGAACTTCACGATGGTCCGCAACGGGACCTGCGAGAAGTGCGACACGTGCGGTGCAACGAGCGGATGCAGCTGATTTAGCTGAATAAAGACGAGGAAGACTGTTCTTCGTTGCTTATCTTCCAAAACAAAGCCGTGGTGATTAATCTTCACCACGGCTTTTCGATTCAGTCACTTGCAAAAAGGAATATCCATTGGGCATCGTTTCTGCCTTTCGCAACCGGAATCCGAAATGGGCGGCAGGATTGGCGCTTTTTCTCTCCCCGTCTGTTGCCACGTTTTATCTCGGTAGAGGCCGCTTAGGACTTCTATATGTTCTTGCCGACCTCCTTGTCGGAAACGTATTTCTGTTTGCTCTGAAATATTACGGAATTTTCCAACCGGCTCTCATCTTTGCTGCTGTGATCATTGCGTATCGAGCCGGCGCAAGCGTTCATGTTTATATGATCGCGTCACGTCAGCCGCCTCTTGGTCGCTATCCGTGGTTCGCTCGTTTTCATAATGTGTTGTTGCTGTTGTATATTGCGCCGCTTGTTATCGCCTTGGCGATCAGAAACATTGTCGTACAGCCGTTCACAATTCCTTCTGGGTCGATGCTGCCGACTGCACAAGTGGGAGACTACGTGTTCGCTGAAAAGCTGACTTACGGCATGAGCCAATACTCGGTCTTTGGCGGTTTGGGCCCCGGAATCCGCATTGGGGGCCGTTTACCAGGCAGAGGAGAAATTGTCGCTTTCGCGCTTCCTTCCAATCCGCGTCAAGATTGGATCAGTCGCGTTATTGGTTTGCCGGGCGATCGCATTCAGATGCGTGGCGGCCGACTGTTTATAAATGGATGAGACCATATAGAAATGGCGGTGACACCATTAAAATAGCCATCGGGAAAGTCGACCGGCGGTTCTACGTTGGATACCTTGAAAGTGGCGCCTTCAATGTTCTTGGACGCCCAGTCGATCGACGACTTGATCGGATCGACCCCAAAAAACTGGCTGTCAGGTTCTGCCGCTTTGAGGATACGGGTCAACGATCCAGACGAGCAGCCGAAATCAAGATATTTACCAGCGCTCAAAAATTCGATACCGACCTTTTTGAGTATAGAGCCAACCATGTTAGCCGAGTAGGTGTCCCCGACATAAATGTTCCCACGTTGCATGCGGTGAATATTTTCAGGAGGATTAACGATCGAAAGGCCCATCTTGGATCGGATCTCTTCAGAGACGTATGCCCCTTGGACAATCATCGCGTCGACAGAAACATCGTCTCGGCCTCCGAACACTTTCTGCTTTATTAATAAAATATCGTCAGGCGAGAGGCGCGCCAAGATTTTTTGACCCATAACCTCTTCGTGCGAACTGACTTCAGACGCAACATCGAGACACGATCTGATAATCCGTGCGAGCACGTCTCGGTCTTCTATCAAGTCGACGATAGGACGGTAGGTTGATTTAGGTGCAGGTAGCCAAACATGCTGATCAAAAGAGATTTCCAGATCATATGGATTTCTAGAATTCATTGAGGCGCCCCTGATAGTACCCGCATAAGGAGTGACGACTTAGAAGTCAAATCGTCCTATGTCAAGGCGAGTGCTAGCGTGTGGAATCCGCGCAGATCCTTGTTCTTGCGAGCAAATTCATATTCGTACGCCAAGATTTTTTGCTCCATCGGAGGTGAGGCTCGATGCACCATCACCGGTATTATCAGGCGACTGAAGCTACTCGTAGCACGACAGTTCACCCTAACGTCTCGTACTCAGCGCTCCAACATTACGCATTTGTAAGCAAATCCTAACCACCTCCAGCCCAGCGCGCCACGTTTTCACCGTATTGCAGGGCGCTAATCTGCGCCCAGACGGTGTTGAAGCAGCAGATCAGAGCCTGACCGGACCCCGATGTTGTTTCCTGTCCGGCGTGGCTCCTCTGCCAGATCGATGATGATTGGTGCGATGGAGGTTGGCGTGACGCTTTCTCATGCAACAATGGCGGCGATCCGCTACGGTTACGGCTTGCGGCCGAGTGATGCGCCGGTGCCGGATGCCGATGCGCTGTTGCGGGAATTGGATGAGGCGGCCAATCAGCCGCCGCTGTTTCCGCTCGAAGGGCTGGAAGGCCGGCGCCAGACGCTTGTCGACTATTTCAATCTGCGCAAACAGGTCGAGGATCTGCGCAAGGCTGGCAAGCCTTTCGGCGATCAGGACAAGGGGCTGAATCGCGAGGCTGATGATCGGTTCAAGGCCGATGTTTCTGCCCGGATCGCTCAGGCTGCGACCTCTCCCTATGGCTTTCACGAGCGGCTTGCGAGCTTTTGGCTCAATCATTTCACCGTCAGTGCCGACAAGAGCACGGAGATGAAACTGATCGTGCCGCTTTACGAGGCGGAGGCGATTAGGCCGCATTTGAATGGGCATTTTTCCACGCTACTGAAGGAAGTGTCGCTGCATCCGGCCATGCTGATCTTTCTCGATCAGGCGCAGTCCATCGGCCCCAATTCCAAAATCGGGCTGAAGCGCAAGGAAGGCGGTTCCAACGAGAATTTTGCTCGTGAGGTCATGGAATTGCACACGCTTGGCGTTGGCACCGGCTATACCCAGAATGATGTACGGCAGATGTCGCTGCTGTTGACAGGCCTGACTTTCGACAGGCTGGCGGTGGCCGCTGGCTTCGATGCCAATCGCGCGGAGCCCGGCAGCTTCACCGTGCTCGGCAAGACCTATGTCCGCAGCCCCGAACCCTTCTTGAATGCCGTGGCTGTGCTGGAGGATCTGGCCCGCGATCCACGCACCATGCGCCACATCAGTCGCCAGCTCTACAGTCACTTCATCAGCGAGACGCCCGATGAGGCGACGATCGACGCCATGGTGGCGGTGTGGAAGCAGACCGATGGTCATTTGCCTTCTGTTTATCGGACGCTGCTGCAGGCAAATGCGGCCTGGGATGAACCGGGCCAGAAATTCAAGCTACCCTTCGATTATGTCGTATCGACCTTGCGGGCCGTTGGCGCATCGAAGGACGATATTATGGGCGAGGACGGGAAGCCGCTAGGCCCTGTCGTGATGCCGAAGCCGGATGAAGAGGCCAATGCGACGCCAGGCCAGGCCCAAGGGCAGGGGCAGGGGATGATGGCTCAGCCCGCCTCCGTCATGCCGGCTTCCGCTCCAGCGCCTGCACAGGCTCCAGCGGCGGGCGGCGCAATGGCGCCAGCAGCAATGGCCAAAGTTGGTGCGGCAGCCGTGGCTGGAGCCAACAGCATGGCAGGCCCCGCGCAACCGCAAAACCCGGCGGGAAAGCCTCAGCAAAAGCAGCCGCTCGGCCGCCAGGCCTGGCAGATGATCGCCACGCTTGGCCAACCCGTCTGGCGGCCGAGCGACGCCGCGGGCTTTTCCGATAAGTCCGACCATTGGTTCAGCGCCGCCCAAATGACCCAGCGCATCCAATGGGCGCGGCGGCTCGTCAACCAGATGGCCGGGCAAATGGCCAATCAGGTGGCAAGTCAGTCACCGACTCAGATGCCCAATCAGTCTGCCCCAGCCAATTCTGGACAAATGTCGGGGCAGGGCGGCGGGCCGGCCGGTAATAGGGCTGATCCGCGCGTCTTCGTAGAGACCGCACTTGCCGATTATGCCCGCGACGACACGATCCGCGTGGCAAGCCAGGCGCCGAACCGCCAGTCGGGCCTGATGATGACGCTGGTCTCACCTGAGTTCAACAGACGCTAATCATGTTCATAAGACGGTCACGCCGCATCAGTTGGCGAGGAGGACTATCATGACAGACATGCCCCTTATTCTGTCCCGGCGCGGCTTTCTCGCCTCCGCCTGTTGCGCTGCGGCCATGCCGCTGGTGACGCCGCTGGCCTATGCCGAAATGCCCGGCGACAATCGCTATGTTGCCATCATCCTGCGCGGGGCCATGGATGGGCTCGACCTGGTGCAGCCCTACGGCGATCCGGCGCTTAGGATCGCGCGTCCCGAACTGGCGCTGGGCGCCGATCAGGGGCTGATCGATCTCGATAGTTTCTTCGGGCTCAATCCTGTGGCCGCACCGTTGATGCCCCTGTGGAAGGCGGGCGAGCTTGGCTTCGTCCATGCCGTGTCCACGCCTTACCGCAACATGCGCAGCCATTTCGATGGGCAGGACATTCTCGAAGCCGGCGGCATGAACCTGGGCGACAAGGATAGCGGCTGGCTGAACCGTGCCCTGTCGCTGACCAATACGCCTGTTAAGGCCATCGATATCAGCAGCGCTCGCGAAATCATTCTCTCCGGCCCCAACCCTGCCGATGTCTGGTCGCCGCGCGCCGATATGGCCATGGGTTCGGATGAAGTCGGCTTCCTGGTGAGGCTTTATCAAAGTGATCCGCAATTTGCCGCCGTGTTGAAGGAGGCGATCGGAATCGATCAATATACCGACCTGCTCTATAAGCAACAGAAGCGCGGCGACGGCGTGAAGGATGCGGCGAAAATGGCGGCCTCGCTGCTGAAAGAGCGTTACCGCATCGCCAGCTTCTCGATTACCGGCTGGGACACGCATGTGCAGCAGAAGAGCAATTTCGCCAATGCCGCCCGCAATCTGACCGACGCTATCCTGACCCTGCGCGATGAACTCGGCCCGGACGCCTGGCGCAAAACTGCCGTGGTTGCCATGACCGAATTCGGCCGTACCGTGCGGCAAAACGCAAATGCGGGTACGGATCACGGTACTGGCGGCTGTTGCATCATTGCCGGCGGCGCAATCCGTGGCGGGCATGTCTATGGCAAATGGCCTGGCCTGAAGGATGAGAACCTGCTCGACAACCGCGATCTCAACCCGACCGGCGACGTAAGGGCGGTTGCGGCGGCGTTGCTGTCCAAACAATTTGGCCTATCCGCCGCAGCCTTGACCGGCACTGTTTTTCCTGGGCTAAGCCAAGATGATCGGCCCCAATATATTTAAGGAAAAAAATGCCCTCGGCACCTGAGTGCCGAGGGTGACAGATATCCGCCGATGCCGACTTCAAGCGGCGACGCTTGCCTTGGCAGCTGCCTGCTTGCGTTCGGCGCGTTCCTGCTGCGGCGAGCGATTGTAGAATTCGCGGTAGCATTTCGAGAAATGCGAGGCCGAGACGAAGCCGCAGGCGACAGCCACTTCCACGACGGGCATTGACGATTGCACCAGGAGATGCCGGGCGCGGTCCAGTCGGATTTCCAAATAGTAACGGGCAGGGGACCGGCCCATTTCCTGGCGGAACAGCCGCTCGATCTGGCGACGCGACAGGTCGACCTTATCGGCGATGTCAAGCAGCGACAGCGGCTCGGCGAGACTGGATTCCATCAGTTCGATGATCTGCAGCACCTTGTTGTTCTGTACGCCAAGGCGAGCCCTGAGCGGCAGGCGCTGACGGTCGCTGGCCGAGCGTACCCGGTCGGTCAGATGCTGTTCGCAGACCCGGTTGACGAGACCTTCGCCGAAATCCTGGCCGATCAGGTTCAGCATCATGTCGAGCGAGGCGGTGCCGCCGGCGCAGGTGTAAAGATTGCTGTCGACCTCATAGAGATCGGCATAAACCTCTGCCTGCGGGAAAGCTTCTGCGAAACCGGGCAGGTTTTCCCAGTGAATCGCACAGCGCTTGCCGTTCAATAGTCCTGCCTGAGCCAAGATATGGGCGCCGGTGCACAGACTGCCCACGGCGACATTGCGGTTATAGGCTTCGCGCAGCCATGCGTTGACCGATTTGTTGTTGAACTCTTCAACGAACACGCCGGAACAGACGATTGCCATATTCGGTCGGCTTTCGCCTGAGAGAAACCGCCGTTCGTCCGCGAGCGACGAATCGACCTCGATTGAGATGCCTGATGACGACGAAACCTTGGCGCCATCCACCGAACAGAGCCTCCATTCATAGGCATCATAGCCTAGCATGCGGTTGGCAATGCGCAGGGTCTCAATGGCGCCGGCGAACGGCAGTAGCGTGAAATTCGGAACAAGGAAAAAAACGATGTTACGTTTTTTGATAGGCAATTTGCTCATGGCGCCACCGTGCTGAGAAGATAGGCTAGAATTGACAGTTTTTAAGTTTACCAATAGCTCAAAAACGACAATAGCACGATAGAAACCGACTACAACAACTTGAGGCTTAGTAAGGCGAACCTTTTATGGGTGAATCACCGGCAGCGCCGCCGCCGGCGAAGGTTCGTAGATATCAGGACACCCATTGAAATCACGGGGTTTTGCCAGAAAAAGCTGAACCATAAGGGCCAAATCTGGCATTTTTTACCGGTTTTCTACTGTGTCGCGCCTAGCCTGTCCCGTGTCGTGCGCAGGCCAGCCAAGATCCTTTTGCATATCGAACGGTGCCGCAGCCAGCGCATTTTCCATGGCGCGGATCTGCCGCCAAGCCTCGATCCGTGTCAGCCAGGTGGCGATGACCGTCGAGACCTCGTGACGAAAAACCCAATCTCTATGGGAACGCCTGATAAAACTTGTATGAGACAGATAAGCCACGGGTATTTCCTTTCATTGATCTCACTCTTCGCTCGCCAGGAAACTTTGTCTGGCAAGAGAGCGGCAGGTTGATCATTCTCTTGTTTTGGACATCAATAAAGCGAATGTTTTTCATGTGATGCATCGCATTTTGTCATGAGTTCGGATTCCGGCTTTTCCCCGATGGGAATGCCGACATCCTCGCGCAGATAGGCGGGCAAGCTGCGCAGATGCGCCAACGCCTGCTCGTGCGCCTGACGTCTTTGGCGTCGCTCCCACCACAGGAAAAATACCGTCCGCAGCCGCTGTATCGGCAGGTTTGCCATGAAGGATCGCGGATGGTCTTCGCGGATCTGAAGGGTAATCTTCGCGGTCATATCGTCTGCTCCTCTCTCGTTATGAAGGCAGTGTCCGCCCAGATTGACAATCAATCAACCGAAACGATATGATCTTAACGTTGAGAAAAATTGATGATGGAGGATGAGGAGATGGGTACTTCCAAGCTTTCCAGCCAGGCCAGCCCTGCCGGGCAGGTGCCGACGTCGCTCGCCTCGGCCGGTTTACCTCTGCTCGACCTGGACGTCCTGCGTACCTTCGTGGCGATCTCCGAAACCGGAAGCTTTACCTCCGCCGCCGATACGGTGTTTCGCACCCCCTCGGCCGTCTCTATGCAAATCAAGAGACTGGAGGAGCAGTTGGGCGTGCCGCTGTTTCGCCGGGATGCTCGCTCTGTCTCGCTGACGCCGCATGGCGGTCTTTTGCTGGGTTATGCCAAGCGCCTGCTTGCTCTAAACAACGAAGCGGTGGCGCGGTTCCTTGTCCCTGACATGCACGGTGTCGTACGCGTCGGGGCGCCAGATGATATCGGCGAACTGGTGTTGCCGGGCATTCTATCCCACCTGAACCGCACCTGGCCGCATCTGGCTATCGAGGTGACGATCGGCGATTCCCTCTCGTTACGGAAGGCAGTCGACGAGCGGCGGCTTGATCTGACTTTATTCAACTTTATCAATGGTATCAGCGCTGATCCTTCTCTGACTGTCATGAGCGAAAGGCTCGTCTGGGCCGGCAAGAAGCACGGTCATGCCTATCTGAAGGATCCACTGCCGCTTTCCGTCTGGGACGAGAGCTGTATTTGGCGCAAGCGAGCCATGGCGGAACTGGCCAATCAGGGCAAGGAATTCCGTATCGCCTATTTCTGCGGCCACCATATCGGTCAATATGCTGCGATCCGGGCCGATATCGCCGTTGCACCGCTGGCTCGCTTCCTGCTCCAGGACGATATGGTGGAACTGACCGAGCAGGATGGGCTTCCCGATCTCGGCACCTATGATATCGGCCTTGTTATCCGCGAGGATGGCCCGCCGGCGGCCAGTGCCGTGGCGGACTATGTGCGCTGCGTGCTCGGCTCACGCGAGTTCGACCGCGCCCTGTTTGCCGCCTGACGGCGCGTGATATCCGGCAAATCGACGTCTGAGACTTGGATCAGCCCAATTCCATCCTTACATCCTAATTGAGCTCTTCGTCGGTCGCGCCGCGAGCTGCCTGACTGCGCCGTGAAGGTCCGGTCCGTAGTGTGGTGCAGATTGTCGAAAGCCGGTGAAAAGGAGAATGCACATGACGACCTTGCCGATCTTGTCCGCCACCAGCGAAGGCGTTGTCACGTCGCGGCGGTCTCCTGTTCGGGTGATTGCCAGCCTCATCCGCAATCCATTAGATGCGCTGCCGCCGCAGATCTACGATCACAAGCTTGTCTACACCGAGTTCGGCAATCAGGTCCGGCTGCATCTGATGGACCCTGAATTGATCCATGAGGCACTGGTCAAGAATGCCGCAGCGCTCAGCAAGGGCGAGGAAGTGCGCAGGGCACTTGGACCCGCGCTTGGTCAGGGACTGCTCACCTCCGATGGCGCCCATTGGAAATGGCAGCGTCAGTCGGTGGCTTCAGGATTTCAATGGGAGAAGCTTCGGGGCTTTCTTCCGGCCATGATTGCCGCCGCCGAACGGCGGCGTGATGCCTGGCAAGTTGGCGATATCATGGATATCGGCCACGAGATGATGCGCACCACGTTTGACATCATTGTCGAGACCATGATGTCGGGCCGGGAGAGGATCGATGTTGGCAGGGTCGAACAGAGCGTAACCGATTATCTCGAGCCAACCGGATGGATGTTCGCGCTTGGGCTGCTGAAGGCGCCGGAATGGGTGCCTTATCCCGGCAAGGGCAAGGCCAGCCGTGCTGTAGAGTATCTGCGATCCGCCATGGCTGATATGATCAACGAGCGGCGCACCAGCGGTGAAGAGCGGGCGGATCTCGTTTCGATGCTGCTGTCTGCAAAAGACCCGGAAACCGGCCGTGAGATGAGCGACGAGCAGATCATCGACAATCTCTTGACCTTCATTTCCGCCGGCCATGAAACGACCGCGCTTGGCCTGGCCTGGACGCTGCATCTGCTGGCGCGTCATCCCAATATAGAAAAGAAGATGCTGGACGAATTCGACCGCGTGGTGGGAGAGGGATCCGTGATGCCCGAGCACATCGAGCAACTGACTTATACGAAGCAAGTGTTCAATGAATCCATGCGGCTTTATCCGCCAGCTCCGGTCATAACTCGCACGGCGGAAGAGGATTTTGTGCTCTCCCAGCATCGCATCAAAGCCGGCACCGTTTTGCTGGTGCCGATCCACGCCGTCCACCGTCATCGGTTGATCTGGGAGGAGCCCGAAAAGTTCGATCCCGAGCATTTCGCACCGGATGCAGTCAAAAACCGGCACCGCTACGCTTTCATGCCATTCGGTGCTGGACCACGAATCTGCATCGGCAGCGCCTTTGCCACCATGGAGGCGGTTGCTATTCTTGCTGTTCTCGCCAAGCGCTTCCGCCTGCGCAACAAGAGTGAGACGGTGCCGGAGCCGCTGATGCGCATCACCCTGCGGCCTAAGGAGAAGCTGATGATGCGGGTCGAAAGTCGCGGGTAAGGTCCGGATTTGCTTTACCAGATGCCTTTGGTCAGCCCCGTCAAGATCCAGCTCCAGAGTGTTGGCGGGAAATGCAGTGCGGAGGGGCCGGAGGCAGTCACCGGCTTCAACTGACCGGAAAGCGCGTCATCGACAGCTTGGCACGTCGCGCCCAAGGCTTCCGCGGTCAAAAGCATCGGATAGGTGGAGATAAAATCGCCTGGCCCCGGCTTTGACCGCACCTGATAGAGTGTTGCTCCGGTATCGGTGCCGGCATCGACCAGATGCACAGTCGCGCCAAAATTATCAGGATCACCCATCACGAGCGCCCAATAGCCGCCCATCTGGCCGCGATAGGCCGGGTTAATCCCGGCGTGAAGGTTGAGCACGGGGCAGGGCATTACCGCAAGGCTTGCCTTGGTCATCAACCGGGTGCTGACCAGCAGCACGACATCCGGCTGCGTGGCCCTGACCGCATCTAGCGCTTCTACGCTGTTGATGCTGCGCACTGTCGTGACCGGGATCTGCGGGTTGAAGCGCGGATCGGCGGCGAACTGTGCGCAGATGGTTGTCGTCCGTTTTTGGGCCGCACGTCGCAGCAGCTTGGCTGCCGCCATTGTCGCGAGCTGCCCGATGGCCTGCAGCATGCCGAGCCGGCGTTGTCGCCGACGAAAGATTTCGCCCTTGCTCTCTGGTTCTTCAAGCAGAACTTCAACGCCTCCGAACCGGCGATTGAGAGCGTTTATGACCATCCACGGATTGGGGCCGCCTGCCGTCATGACAAGAATTTTATGCCGCTTCTGCTGTTCCATGCCCCTGCCTCCATTCATGTCGACGTGCCAGCCTTCGCCATTCCAGGAAGCTTGATAAGCCCGGCTGCCTGGGCGTTGTCAGAATTTCGTTAAGGGAATCAAAATTTCGTTGGTCCAGATGAACTTTTTCCCGCATCCTGCGTTTACGACACTGCGAGGCACCCGTAGTGTCCGCTATCATAACAGGGGTTGATCCAAAATGAATACGAAGAAGCTCGTCGCCGTTGCTGCCGTTTTTGTCGCCGTTGGCGCTCTGTCGTCTTGCGGTAACACGATCCGTGGTATGGGTAAGGACACCGCCAATACCGTAAATGCAACGCAGTCGGCGGGCCATACGGTCGCTAAAGCTGCGAAGTAACACTATCGCCGGCGACCCCTGCTTCCAATCCCCTCGCGGGATTGAAGCGGGGCTTGCTCGGGCAGGGAAGAGGGAGGGCTTTCGATGTCCATGAATTTACTTGCCAAAGTAAGTGCTGCCTACATTCTGGCCGTGGCTTTGTCAGCCGCTGGACACGCCGTGTTTCAGGGCTCGCCGTTGCAGTACGCCGGCCAGATTCCGACATCTGGAATGATGACGGCATCCGTCCAGCAGTAATTTGGAATTTTGCCGCTGTCGCTGAAAATTAGTTTCCTGATTGTGTTGTTGGCGTTGCCAAGCGGAGCGCTTGCGCAAAACCAAAACTGCGCTGACGTTGATGATGCGGGCAGTGTGTACCGTGTCTGCCGTTTCGATCCGATGAAGGCCACCATTCGCGTTTTTAATCGCGACGGCGAAGGCCAGCCCCTGGGTGGTTTCGACAGGTTGCGAGCGCATCTCTGGCAACAACATCTAATCCTGAGCTTCGCCTTCAATGGCGGCATGTATGGCCCTGGCCTTGGCCCGGTCGGTCTGTTCATTGAAAACGGTATCCAGCGCCGTCCAGCAGAGACTGCGGATGGCTGGGGCAATTTTTATCTCAAGCCGAACGGTGTCTTTTTTTTGAAGAATGACAAGGCTGGCATCTTGGAAACCAGTTCCTTCCTGTCCCGGTCGATAACACCTGATTTCGCCACTCAGTCAGGCCCGATGCTGGTCATGGACGGGACGATCCATCCGAAGTTTATGCCTGATAGCGACAGCCTGAAAATCCGCAACGGGGTAGGCGTCGATAGCGATGGACAGGTGGTGTTTGCGTTGAGCCAAAATCCGGTGCGTTTCTACGATATGGCCCGTTTCTTCCGCGACCGGTTACACGCGGCTAATGCACTCTACCTTGATGGCACGATTTCCAGCCAGGCCGAGCCGATGGCGGGACGCATGGATCATGACTATCCCTTGGGGCCGATTATCGGTGTCGTTGAACAACGGCCAAACTGACGGTGCCTCGTTAGGCGCGAAATGAAGTCAGCCGAGGTGCAAGAGCGGGCACATCGATATGGTCGGGCTCAAGCCCGGCCTTTTCCCGCTCGACCATCATTTCAAATGCGCGTTCAAGATGTTGCGTGAACCGCGCTGTGTCGAATAGCGGCGCGTGCAGCCTGTTTTCAGCAATCCTCTGACGTAGCGCTGCCAATGTCGCGCGATCCCGCGCCAGTTCGGCGGCAAGGTCCACCATTGCATCAGGCGTCTCCGCCACCAGTTGTGGCACGCCCAACGCCGTCAGCAGGCTTTCCGAGACGCGGGAGGCGAAATTGCTGCCTTTGAACGTAATCACCGGAAGACCAGCCCAAAGCTTATCCGAAGTGGTGGTGTGGCCGTTATAGGGATGGGTGTCGAGGCCAAGATCGGCGGCCTGCAGCCGGGCGATATGCGGTATGTAACTCTCTGCGACCGTAAAAAACAGCCGCTCCGGCTCAATGCCGCAGCCAGCCATAAAGGCCGTAAAATTGGCTTGGCGCTGCTTTCCGGAACAGAGCATCCAAAGGACAGACCCTGGGATCGCTTTCAATAGCCGCGCCCAAAGCCTTGCCGTCTGCGGTGTGATCTTGCGGACCATGTTGAAGGAGGCGAGGACAAAGGCATCCTCCGGCAGCCCGAGAGCCGCGCGAGAGGCTGGCGGCGGCAAGGGACGGTGTACGTTGTCGTTCGCCTGGTAGGTCTCCGGCAGCCGACAGAGCTTCTCGTGGTAAAATGCCTTGGACCGGTCAGGCGTCACGATCGGATCCGAAATTGCGTAGTCGCAGTCTATGCCATAGGCCGAGCCGGGAAAGCCGAGATAGGCAACCTGTATCCGCGCCAGTCCGCTATTGATGAGGTCCGCGCGAACGTCCCTGGTGTGCCCCTTCAGGTCGACAAGGATATCGAGGTCGAAACTCCTAATGAAGTCGCGCGCAGTGGCATCGTCCATCGCCAGAATATCATGCAGATTGGGATAGGTCCGGCGCAAGCCGTGATCCTGAGCCCTGATATCCTCCGGCGTGTGACAGAAGAGGTGGATTTCGAATTTACTGCTGTCGTGGCCGAGCAGCACGCCCTGAAACAACCGCATGGTCGGATGCTGATCGGCAAAGTCCGAGGAAAGGTAGCCGACGCGAATTTTATCGCCAAAGCGATGCGGCAGCGCCCGCCGGTTCCGGCGTGACTCGGCGGTAAACGGTTTGCCCGCCGCCATTTTCATTTGCCGGCTATTAATCTCTTCTTGCTCGCACCACAGCATGTGGTCGTAGGGGTCGTCCATGGTCAGAAAGGCAGGATCGGTCCCGACCTCGGCCCCATGCCTGACCCAGGTGTCGCTGGCTTCGATTTCGTCGAGACAAAGCTGGCTGCGCAGCAGCCGTCGAAAGGTCTTGTTCTCCTCCATGTCGAAGGATTGGAAGAGCGCATCTTTCTGGCCGCCCGCGTCAGGGCCGGCTATCTGGCGCATCAGTGCAAGACCTTGTTCCGCCATGTCGAGCTGACTGTAAAGCCGGGCGGCCAACAGCTGGAACATCCGGCGATTGGCTGGCTGCGCGTCAGCAACGCGGGCATAGAGTCGCGCCGCCTCCAGTTTCTGGTCGAGCTTGGTATGGCATTGCGCCGCCACCAGCAGAACATTGGCGTCTGGCGCCTGCCGCCTTAGCAACGGGCCAAGCTGATCGAGACAGTTCTGCAATTCGCCACGCTGATAGGCCTGCAAAGCCTTGGCAAAGGCGGGAGACGACGCCACCATGCTCAGAGCGCCGATTTTGGATAGGCGCGCTCCAACCCACCCGACCGCGCCAGACCCTGGCGGAATGCCTGATAGGCGGCGTGCTGGCTGGACTTGGCAATTTCCATCAGCCGGATCTGCAGGCGGGCAGGAGCAGAATTGCCCACCCATTCGCCGCAACGTTCGAGCTTCAAGGAGTTCAGAAACCGCTGAGCTGCCGCCTGTTCCAAATAGGTGAAAAGACCGTCTGAAAAAAGCTCGTCCTGCTTGGGGTTCTCAAACATCAGCGCCAGGAAGGCCTTATCATCATCAGACGCGCCATTGAGCTTCGCGGCGACGGTATCTCGGTCGATTGCAGCGGTTGCGGACATGGTTGTTAAGATCTCCTGCTGTCTCGGCTATCTGGATAATCGGGCGCGATGTTCTTCCCGACTCTGCGCCAATTTGAGTAGTTGCAACGGTTCTTAAACAATCTACGCTGGTGCAAAGCTTGCGATTTCTCGATTCCACGGTCAAGGTGACAGCGGCTGGCCTTGCGTCAGGCTTGCCTCGCCATGCGAGTGCTTGTTGACTTCGCTGCTATAACGGCTGACGCTTATTCATTCCCGTCCGAAAGCGCGAGGGTCAGTGCCGCAAGGCTTTGTGAAAATTGCATTATCATGGGTTTTGAGTCTGTGTGTGAATGCAATATCACGTCTAAGCCATCGCCGCTGCCATCCGTGCGAAAGACGTTTCATCTCATCCTCGCGTTTGATCGACGTCGCATTTTTTGGAGTGTTTTATGGCCGAACTGACAATCTGCATGCCCAGCCGTCGCCCGCTCGATGGCTCGCGCGCTGCCATCGACAGCGCGCTTGCCTTTTGCGAGGCACGTGATGCGCTGCTTATCGTCAGCGACAATTCCGGCGATGCCGCAAAGAAAGCTCACCTCAAGGCGCTATCGCCGCGGCTGACCTATATTGAAAGCGATTCTGATAGCGCTTACGCCAATATGTTCAGGGCTGTTGAGGCAGCATCAACGCCGTTCATCATGCCGATGGGCGACGACGATGCCATTCTTTTCGATCCAGCAGGTTCCGCTCTTGACCTCGACGATCTCGGTTTTGATTATATCGGAGTTCTGCCGACGACAGAGAGCTTCGTTCCCGGGGCCGAGCAGAGCCACGTCCAGGGCTTCTCGCTGGAGCAGGACAGTGCCGGTGAACGCCTGATCGCCTATATCCAGAACAGCCCGATCAACAACGCAGGCTTCTATTCGATCCTGCGCCGGGAAGTCTGGCTGTCGACCATGGACCTCTTCCTGCGCGCTCATCCAACTAAGGCGGGTTCGAGCGATTGGGCCTTGACGCTTTCGATGTTTTCGGCGGGCAAAATGGCCCATGATCCGTCCATCTGCTATCGGTATAATGCCGAAAAGTGGGCGGGCGCAGCACAGATCGAAGCGACGATTAGGGATATCATGGTCGAAGCCGGCCTGCCGGAAGAGGCGGTCCGCTGCCAGACGCTGTTCCTGTTCCTGGACGTTTTCGTGCTGATCAACCGTGTTGGCTCACCGCTGTCGATCGATGAACGCCAACGGCTCGGCAAATTGACGGTCAACCATTTTCTCGGCGCGTTCATTCAGGAGGTGGCGGATAAACCCACGCTCTACGCGGAAGGCATCACCGGTCTTGCGGAGATGGCCCTCGATGAGACCGACAGCTTCTCCCAATTCCAGCTGGCGGTCCTGATGGCGGAACGTCTAAAGCCTGGCCTTAAGGACAAGTATGTCGCTTTCATCCAGGCTTCGATTTCCGGAACCTGAGGCAAACTGGTGAACCAGGGTTACCGAAGCATTGCAAGCCCGGCTGTTACGGCGGAGCTTGCACCTGATCGGTTTACTCCGCGGCCAAGCGCGCTTCGACACTCGTGGCTGGCGACACCATCGCCGACAGCAGCATCGACAGATCGATGGCTCCGACTTCGCGTCCAGCCGCATCCGTGACCTGCGCCTTGGTGACGCCGGCTTCGACCATTTCCCGCGCCGCCACTTCCAAGGTCTTTCGCTGATCAAGCCTGAAGCGGCCGGATTGGCTGTCTGGGGCCTGCATAACGGTACCGATCCGGATGACGCGGCCGCGATTGACCTCACGCACGAAGGCGGCGATGTAATCGTCGGCCGGGCGCAGCACAATGTCCTGACCGCTGCCCTGTTGCACAACTTCTCCGTCACGCAGGATCGCGATCTTGTCGCCCAGCCGCAGCGCCTCGTCGAGATCGTGGGTGATGAACACGACCGTCTTCTTCAACTCCTGCTGCAACTCGATCAGCATGGTCTGCATATCAACGCGGATCAGCGGATCGAGCGCCGAATAGGCCTCGTCCATCAGCAGGATGTCGGCATCCGTCGCCAAGGCCCGCGCCAGACCGACGCGCTGCTGCATGCCGCCTGACAGCTGGTTGGGATAATGATCCTCAAAGCCTGATAGTCCGACCCTTTCAAGCCAGGATCGGCCCTTGGCAAGACCTTCGCGCCGGGGCATCCCCTGGATGTCGAGGCCGTAGACGGCGTTTTCCAGCACCGTCCGGTGCGGCAACAGGCCGAATTTCTGGAACACCATAGCCGTCTTGCGGCGACGGAAGTCGCGCAATTGCGCAGGCGACATGGCGCAGATATCGGTGCCATCGTAAAGGACCTCGCCCGCCGTCGGCTCGATCAGCCGGTTGATATGGCGGATCAGGGTTGATTTTCCGGAGCCAGACAGGCCCATGACCACAGTGATCTCGCCGCCGGGCATGGCGATGCTGATATCGCGCAAGCCCAGGACATGATGATGCTGGTCGTTCAGTTCCGCCTTGCTGACGCCTTGGCGGACAGCTTCCATGTGGACCTTTTCGTTGGGGCCGAAGATTTTGTAGAGATTGCGGATCTCGATGCCATGACTAGCCATGCTGCACCTCCGTATGTTTCTGAAGGCGTTTCCCATAGGCCTGGCTGGCCCGGTCGAAGATGATAGCGATCGCGACAAGCGCAAAGCCGTTGAGCAGGCCGATGGTGAAGAACTGGTTGGTGATGGCCTGGAGCACGTTCTTGCCGAGCCCGCCGACGCCGATCATCGAGGCAATCACCACCATGGCCAGCGACATCATGATCGTCTGGTTGATACCGGCCATGATATTCGGCAAAGCAAGAGGGATCTGCACGTTGAACAGTTTCTGCCGTTCGGATGAGCCGAAGGCATCCGCCGCCTCGATCGCCTCGCGGTTGACGAGGCGAATGCCGAGATTGGTGAGCCGGATGATCGGTGCGATGGCGTAGATCACCACGGCGATCAAGCCAGGCACCTTGCCGATTCCGAAAATCATGACCACGGGAATGAGATAGACGAAGCTTGGCATGGTCTGCATCACGTCGAGTACCGGATTGAGCACCGATTGCACCCGGTCGGAGCGGGCCATCCAGATGCCAAGCGGAATGCCGATGACAATGGCGCAGAGCGTGCAGACGGTGACCATGGCCAGTGTCACCATCGTATCCTGCCAGAGCCCGGCAAGACCAATCAGCCCCATTGCGAGCACTGTGCCGATGGTGATGCGCAGATTGCGGCTGACACCGTAGACGACGGCGGCAAGCGCCAGGATCATTATGATCCAGGGTGTGTCGACGAACAGAGATTGCAGCCAGTTCAGGAACCACTGCAAAGGCTGGGTCAGACCATCGAGAAAATCGCCGTAGGACCGCACGAAACTCTTAAAGCCGGTATCGACCGTCTTCTTGAGATTGCGCATGAACTCGTCATCCACTGCCGGAAACCGGCAGAGATAGGTGGGTAGAATGCTGCAGATAGCAGATGCCATTTGCGCTCCTTATGGTTCTAAGACCGTCTTTCGACGTCAGGAAAAAGCGCCCAGGCCATTATCAGGCCGGACGATATCGATGTCAGATGCGGCACCCGCCGAGCTCGACGGGGCTAAGCATGCATCAGTGGCGCGGACCAGATGCCTGGTCGGCACCGGTCGCTGCGCGAACCAAGCCGTTACAGATCGGCCTTCACCTTTTCCGCCACTTCTGGCGAGACCCAGGCGGTCCAGACCTGCGGATAGGTCTTCAGGAAATATTTGGCGGCATCGGCATTGTCTGCCTGGTTTTCGCTCATCCAGGCGAGAACCTTGCCAACCGTCGCATTGTCCCACTGGCGCTTGCCGACATAGTCCATAGCCACGCCCGCCTTGTCGGCAAAATTCTTGGTTACGACGCTGTAGACATCGGTGACGGGGTAATCGTTGACGCGCGGATCGGCGCAATCAGCAACGGAGGTGCAACGATCCCACTCGGCCTTGTCGAAGCTGGTGTCGAGGCTGAGCTTGACCATGTCGTATTTGCCGAGAATGGCGGTTGGCGCCCAGTAGTAACCGAGCCAGCCCTTGTGCTTTTCGACGGCATTGGCAATCGAGCCGTCAAGGGCGGCAGCCGAGCCGCTGTCGACGAGCTGGAAGCCGGCCTCGTCGGCCTTCAATGCCTTGTAGATATTGGCCGTCGTTACCTGGCAGGCCCAGCCGGAGGGGCAGTTGGTCACGGCGCCCTTGGAGGAATCCTCGGGGGCAGGGAAAAGTTCGGGGTGTTTCAGGGCATCCTGCACGGTCTTGATATCGGGATGTTCGTCGGTGACGAATTTCGGCACCCACCAGCCTTCAACGCCGCCATCCTTCAAGATCTTTGCCGCTTTGATCAGTCGGCCTTCCTTGACGGCGTCAGCCAGCGGCTTCTGCACCGTGTTCACCCAGAGCTCGGGGGCTAGATCCGGCTCCCCCTTCTCGTTCATCGAGGTAAAGGTTGGCATCGTGTCGCCGGTGACCAGGTTGACCGAACAGCCGTAACCGCTTTCCAGGATGATCTTGTCGACATTGGCGGCGACGCCGGCCGATGCCCAGTTCATTTCCGCAATCGAGACGCTGCCGCAGTCTGCAGCGCTCGCAGAGCCAGCCAATCCATAAATGCCGGCGGCAAGGATTGTGGAAAGGAAAAGGGTTTTCATATCGGGATTTCTCCATTTTTTTCATGCGGATGATGTTTATGAAGCGTAATCGGCATTCATGCTGTCATCGGTCCATTGGCAGAGGCGCCATCGGATTTTTCGGCATTCGATGATCGGTCCTGCGGCCACTCGAACAGCGGTGCTTCTTGATCATCTTCTATTTGCGACAAGCCAAGGGTAGGGCGCTTTGCCTATAAATCAACCTATTTTAGAAATTAATTCGGAAAAATGTCGCAGAAAAGCCATCTTGTCCGTTGGCGACCTGGCGAAGCACCCTATGAAGCTTGCGATGTCTCAGCATGGGCAAAACTTGTGGAAAGCGTGCAGTCGACGGCTCCCATCGCATATGTGACGCTCCCACCATTGCCTTCGTCGGACATGCAGGCGATAACCGCGCCCAACTGATCGAGAGCCAGGTAAGCACGAATTGGAGCCGGAAGCATCGTGACGCGCAAGGTTATGCTGCAGGGAACGGGGTCGGATGTCGGCAAGACTGTTTTGGTGGCAGGGCTTTGCCGGTTGGCAAAGCTGAACGGGCTGACCGTAAGACCGTTCAAGCCACAAAACATGTCCAACAACGCTGCCGTTGCCGACGATGGCGGCGAGATCGGCCGGGCGCAATGGCTGCAGGCACTAGCCTGCGGTGTGCCATCATCGGTGCATATGAACCCGGTTCTGCTGAAGCCGCAAAGTGAGACCGGCAGCCAGATCGTCGTCCAGGGCAAGGTGTTTGGCCAGGCGAAAGGCCGTGATTATCAGCGACTGAAGCCGCAATTGCTAGGCGCGGTGCTCGACAGTTTCGAGGAAATCAAGGCTGGGGCCGACCTTGTCATCGTCGAGGGTGCCGGCTCTCCTGCGGAAATCAATCTGCGGGCCGGCGATATCGCCAATATGGGCTTTGCCACCCGCACCGATGTTCCTGTCGTGCTGGTCGGTGACATCGATCGCGGGGGCGTGATCGCTTCACTGGTCGGCACCCATGCCATTCTGCCCGAAGATGACCGCCGGATGATTTCTGGATTTATCATCAACAAGTTCAGAGGCGACCAAAGCCTGTTTGCCGAAGGCACACAGGCGATCACTCAATATACCGGCTGGCCGAGTTTCGGCATCGTGCCCTGGCTGAAGGCTGCCGCTCGGCTGCCGGCGGAAGACAGCGTCGCGCTGGAGCGACTGAGCCGCAGTTCGACAGGAGCTTTGAAAATTGCCGTGCCGGTTCTGCCGCGCATCGCCAATTTCGACGATTTCGACCCGCTCGCCGCCGAGCCGGCCGTGGATCTCGTTTATGTCAGACCCGGCGAACCGCTGCCCGCCGATGCGGCTCTGGTTATCCTGCCGGGATCGAAATCCACTATTGGCGACCTCGCGGATCTGCGCGCCCATGGCTGGGACAGGGATCTCGCTCAACACCGGCGGCGCGGTGGCCGGGTTATCGGCATTTGCGGCGGCTATCAGATGTTGGGCGCACGGGTTGCCGATCCCCTAGGCCTTGAAGGCGCCCCCTCGTCCGTGCCCGGTCTCGGCCTGCTCGACATAGAAACGGTCATGGCAACGGAAAAGACGGTGCGCAACAGCGCGGCTCGCTCGCTGCAATACGACGTCGATCTGAACGGCTACGAAATCCATCTCGGCGAGACCAGAGGCCCAGATTGCGAAAGACCGGCGCTGACAATCTGCGGCCGGCCCGATGGCGCGATCTCAGGCGATGGCAAGGTGATGGGCACCTACTTGCACGGATTGTTTGCCAATGATGCCTATCGCGCGGCGTTGCTGCGCAGCTTTGGCATCTTGGAAACCACCGAGAACTATCGGGCCAGCGTCGAACAGGCGCTGGACGATCTCGCGCGGGAACTGGAAAGCGTTCTCGACAAAGCTTGGCTACAATCGCTGTTCGGCTAACGACAGTCTCTCAGGTTTACCAAACCGGTTCTCATTTTCGGCCGATCCTCTATTGCTCGGGCTCGAGTGGCTTGCGTCGACGATTCAGCGTATCGGCAATCATCCAGACGCAGAGCGCCCAGGCGCCGCCAACCGTCCAGCCAGCAATGATATCGGTTGGCCAATGTACGCCGAGAAACACTCGGCTGACACCGATCAGCAGGGTCAGAAACAGACCGGCGCCAAAGGTAAAAGCCCGCAATTGCCACGTCGGCTGTGCCCTGGCCAGCATCGACCCGAGCGTCAGATAGGTGATGGCCGACATCATCGCGTGGCCGCTCGGAAAGCTCATCGTCTGAACGTCGACGAGATGCGGCACCACGTCTGGCCGGGCACGGGAAAACAGTAGCTTCAGACCCGTTTCGGCAAGTGCGCCCAGCGAGATTGCCAGCGTAATAATCACGGCGTTGCGGATCTTGCGCGCCGCCAGGAGATAGAGGACCGAAAGGACCGTAACGAGGGTGATGACCGTAAAGCCGCCAAGGCTAGTGATGTCGCGGATCGCGCCGGCCAACCACCCCGGGCCAACGGTCAGTCCCGGATCGCCAGGGCTGCGCAGCGCCAGAAGAATAGCGCGGTCGAAAGCATGGCTCTCCTGATCGAATACGGTATCGGCAATCGTCGCGAAGAGCAGGAAAAGCCCGGCCAGCAGGGTCAAGCTGGCCAGCAGCCGAGGTTCGATCCGGTTGCGCAGACGTTCAGGCAGAAGGGCCAAGACATGCTCCTGAGGCTCTCGATTTTTTCTTATGTAGAGCCTGTGATTGGAAATTGCAGGTCTGCCAGGGAAAACGAGCGAAAACAGCGGCCTCTCCTGGTATCTTCAAGAGCCTTACGGAGCGGCAGCCGTCGTTGACCTCAGTAGTGTTCACCAGGATGAACGGTGGCGAGCGGCGCCTGCGGATGCAGCAGCAGTACGCAACAACGTCCACCTTCCCGCAAGGCCGGCGCGTGCGGCGGGCGCACGATCAACCCGTCCGCCTTGGAAAAGATCTGCATCATCGACGAATCCTGCTTTGGAAAGCCGCTGGCCCAGAGCCCGCCTTCGGCGTCGGTCCGCAGCTTTGCGCGGATATAATCTTGCCTTTGGTCGTTGGCGGCAAGCGCGATTGCCGTGCGGGCGTGCCTGAGCCTTTGCAGCGACGGCGCTTGCGCGAGCCTGGCGATCAGCGGCTCGAGAAACAGCAGACTGCACACCATGCTGGAGACAGGATTGCCGGGCAGGCCCAGCACATGCATCGGCCCGAGACGGCCGACCATTAGTGGCTTGCCCGGCCGCATGGCAATCTTCCAGAAATCCAGCACCATGCCCGCCTCGACAAGTGCGGCCTGCACAAAATCATGGTCGCCGACAGAGGCACCGCCTGTTGTGACCAGTACGTCCGCTCCTGCCGCTTGCGCTTTCCGGATAGCGGCAACGATAGCCGCGCGATCATCAGGTACAAGCCCGAGATCCAGCACCTCGGCACCGAGGTCTTCGGCCAGAGCCGTAATGGCAAAGGTATTGGAGGCGATGATCTGCGTGGGGCCAGGCTGACTTCCCGGTGTGACCAGTTCGTCGCCCGTGGCGAGGAGGGCAATGACGGGCTTCCTGTAGACACTGACCTCGGCATTATTGCCGCTCGCTGCCAACATCAGCTTGGCATAATCAAGGCGGGTTCCAGCTGCAACGAGCACCGAACCTTCCGCAAAATCCTGGCCTCTAGGCCGGATATGTCGGCCCGCCACCGCCTGAAATGTCGTGCGAATGCGCGAGCCGTCGCCGAGCTTTTCCGTATCTTCCTGGATGAGCACGCAGTCGGCGCCCGCAGGCACCGGTGCGCCGGTAAAGATCCGCACGCATTGGCCTGCAGCGATAGTGCCGCAAAAACCATGTCCGGCGGCGGATTGGCCGATGACAGCAAGTTCTGCACCGGGCTGCTGCGCATCCTCTGCTCTTAGCGCGTAGCCGTCCATGGCTGACGCGTTGAAGGGCGGCTGGGTCAACCGTGCTGTTACGTCGCTGGCCAGCACTCGCCCACGCGCTGCGCGAAGCGGCAGTGTTTCGACTGCCTCAAGCGGCACGGCCTTGGATAGCAGCCGTGCCTGCGCTTCTTCGACGGGCAACAATGCCATTACCGCGCCTCCGGATGACGGAAGGTTCCGGATTTTCCGCCGGTCTTTTCGAGCACGCGGATACCGCCGATTTCCATAGTCTTATCGGCCGCCTTGGCCATGTCATAGATCGTCAGGCAGGCAACGGAGACGGCGGTGAGAGCTTCCATCTCAACACCGGTCTTGCCGGTCAGCTTCGCAGTGGCCGTGACGCGCAGACCGGGCAGGTTTTCGTCGTCGGTGATGTCGACGCTGACCTTGGTCAGCATCAACGGATGGCAGAGCGGAATAAGATCGGCCGTGCGTTTTGCGGCCATGATGCCCGCGAGCCTTGCCGTGCCAATTACGTCGCCTTTCTTGGCGTTGCCCTCACGGATGAGCGCCAGCGTGCCCGGCGCCATGCGAACATGGCCTTCAGCTACAGCAACGCGCTCGGTTTCGGCTTTGTCACCGACATCGACCATATGCGCTTCACCGGCCGCGTCGATATGGGTAAGGCCACTCATTCGGCGGCTATGCTATCGGCAGCGCCGGTCAGAAGCGCCTTGGTGGCGGCTGCTACATCTTGCTTGCGCATCAAGCTTTCGCCGACCAGGAAGGTGCTGATGCCGGACTTCTGCAGCCGCAGGCAATCGTCATGGGTGAAAATACCGCTTTCGCCGACCAGCAGCCTGTTGTCAGGCACCATGGCGGCCAGCCGCTCGCTGACGGCGAGATCGACTTCGAAGGTGCGCAGATTGCGGTTGTTGATGCCGAGCAGCGGCGAGGTTAGGGTCAGCGCCCGTTCCATCTCGGCCTCATCATGCACTTCAATCAGCACATCCATGCCAAGCGCCAGTGCCTCGCCTTCCAGATCGGCCGCTTCGCCATCAGAAAGGGACGCCATGATCAGCAGGATGCAATCCGCGCCCCAGGCGCGAGCTTCATGCACCTGATAGGCATCGAACATGAAATCCTTGCGCAGCGCCGGTAATGCGCAGGCGGCACGGGCGGCGGTTAGAAATTCCGGCGCGCCCTGAAAACTTGGCGCGTCTGTCAGAACCGAAAGGCATGCCGCGCCACCGGTCTCATAGGCGCTTGCCAGCGCCGGCGGATCGAAATCCGGGCGGATCAGGCCTTTCGACGGGCTTGCCTTCTTGATCTCGGCGATCAGCCCGAACTGTCCAGCCTGCTGCTTTGCCCGCAGCGCCTGATAAAAGCCGCGTGCCGGAGGCTGGTCGGCTGCTCGCGCCTTGATCTCGGCGAGGGGAACCGCGCTCTTGGCAGCCGCAATTTCCTCTCGCTTGTAGGCTTCGATCTTCTTTAAGATATCGCTCACGGTATTATCCTCCGTTGGAGACGGAAATCAGCGCCTCAAGCCGCGCAAGGGCAGCGCCGCTGTCGAGGGACTTGGCGCCGATCGCCATGCCTTCGCCAATGTCTGCGGCCTTACCCGCGATCACTAGCGCGGCCGCAGCATTGCAGAGCGAAACGTCGCGGTAGGCATTTTTCTCACCCTGGAGCACTGCACGCAAGGCCCGAGCGTTGAATTCGCCATCACCGCCCTTCAAAACGGCGAGATCGACCTGTGGCACGCCGAAATCGGCAGGCGTCAGATCGAATCGGCGGATCTCGCCCTTTTCAAGTGCAGCAACCTGAGTTGTTCCCGTCGTGGTGATCTCATCAAGGCCGTTGCCATGCACGACCCAGACGCTCTCGCTGCCGAGATCACGCAGGGTTTCGGCCAGCGGCTGTACCCATTCCGGTGCGTAGACGCCGAGTAACTGCTTCTTGACGCCAGCCGGATTGGCGAGCGGGCCGAGCAGATTGAAAATCGTGCGTGTGCCGAGCTCTACGCGGGCCGGGCCGACATGGCGCATTGCCGAATGGTGAAGCTGGGCAAACATGAAACCGACGCCGGCCTCGGTGATGCAGCGGCCGATCGTCGCCGGATCGATGTCGAGCTTGACGCCGAGAGCCGTGAGGCTGTCAGCAGCGCCGGATTTCGAGCTGAGCGCCTTGTTGCCATGCTTGGCAACCGTCACGCCGGCGCCAGCGGTGATGATGGCAGCCAGCGTCGAGATATTGTAGGTGCCGGTCCCGTCGCCGCCCGTACCGACGATGTCGATGGCATCGGCGGGCGCTGTGACCGGCAGCATTTTCTGGCGCATGACGGTTACGGCGCCGACGATCTCAGGCACCACTTCGCCACGCATGCGCAGCGCAATGAGGAAACCGCCGATCTGCGCCGGCGTTGCCTCGCCAGACATCAGGATATTGAAGGCTTCGGACGCTTCCTCCCGCGTCAGCGCCTGACCGCCGGCCACCTTGGCTATGAATGGCTTCAGCCCGTTCATGTGCTTGGCCCTCCCGGCCGCTCAGCGCACCATGGCCTGCTGGGCCAGTGCCTGGTTGATCGTGACGCCATACTTTGTCTGCAGCTGATTGACCATCTGGTCGAGAATGTCGTCGCCGGCCGATTTCGCTAGCGCCGTGATCTGCTGCTCCTGCTGGTCCATGACATCGCCGGTCGGCTGTGTATTGACCTCAGTCACTTTCAGGACGATCTGCGTCATGGGATCGGCGCCGACGGCAGAGCCGACCATGCCGTTCGGGCCACGGAAGGCGGCCTGTACGGCTGCGGGTCCGAGAACCGGATCGTCGGTGTCACGGCGAAGACCGGTCTTGTTCTCGACGCTGATGGACATTTGCGTCGACAGATCGGCAAGCGATGTGCCGGCATCGACCTTCTTCTTCAGCTCTTCTGCCTTGGCGCCCAGCGCCTGCTTCTGCTGTTCGGTCGTCCAGTCGGTGGTGACCTTGTCCTTGACCTCTTCCAAGGTCCGGTCGCGGGCCGGATCGATAGATGTCACATCAAACCACACATACCCGTTGCGGCCAATGTTCAGAGGCAGGGGGTCGGCACCCGGTTCCGTTTCGAACACGGACTTCAACAGAGCCTGCTGCTCCGGCAGGTTGGTGGCCGCCTTGCCAGTCTTATCCTGGCCGCGCGCGTCGAGACCTTCGACCTTCACAGCCTTCAGACCAACCTTGGTGGCAGCTTCTTCAAGGCTTGAGCCGGAGGCGCGCAGGTCTTCGAAGTGGTCATGCACATCGTTGATCTGCTGGGCAGCGGCATTGGCTGCGAGATCGGTGCGGATCTGGTCCTTGACCTCGTCCAGCGTCTTCGTCCGGCTCGGCTTGATGTTGCTAACCCTCAAGATGACGGGACCAAACGCGCCGTCGACGACAGGCGTCGTCTGACCGTCTTTCTCGATGGCAAAAGCGGCTTCGGCCAGCTTCTGGTCGGGCAGGTCGGCTCTGGTGAAATCGCCAAGCAGCACGTCCGTTGCGGTCTTGCCCTGATCGGCAACCAGCTGATCGAAGGTCTTGCCGTTCTTCAACGACTGTTCGGCGGCATCCGCCAGTTCCTTGGTCTGGAACGTCAGCTGTTCCAGCGTACGGCTGCCAGCCACTTCGAATTTTTGCTTGTTGGCTTCGTAATCCTGTTTGACCTGTTCGTCGGTTACCGCCTTCGGGTCGGCGATATCGGCCGGCTCCAGCTTGACATAGGCAAAGCTGCGATATTCCGGGGCGCGGTAGCGCGACTTCATCGTGTTGAACCAGGTCTTCAGCGTCGCATCATCAGGCGCTTTGATTGGGTCTATGTTCGCGGTCGTCAGCAGCAGGTAATCGATGCTGCGGCTTTCCTGGCGGTAGAGCTTCAAGGCATCGACCAGCACCTTCGGAGGCACGAAACCTTCTGCGGTCGCATCAACGATCTGGCTGCGCACCGCGACCTTAGACCGTTCCTTGATGTAATCTTGCTCGCGGATGCCGGAATTGCGCAGGCGTGAGGTGAACAACTGCTTGTCGAACTGGCCATTGGTGTTCTTGAAGGCCGGGTCGTCGCCGATCAACTGCGCCAGCCGATCCTGCGACAGGCCCAGATTCATGTCCGATGCCAGCTGATCGAGCGCAGCACCGGCTGTCAGCTGCTGGTAGACCTGCGATTCGATTCCGAGCTGACGGGCCTGCTCGCTGGTCAGCTGCGTACCGAAGCGGCGGCTGAGGTCGGAGATCTGGCGCTGATAGGCGAGGCGGAACTCATTGGCGTTGATGCTCTGGCTACCGACCTTGATTACCTTGTCGGATGTATCGCTCATGATCGAGCTGGAGATACCCCAGATCCCGAAGGACGCGACGAGCAAAAGAAGAAGCCCTTTTGCCACCCAGGTGCCGGCAGCTTTTCTCAGGAACACGAGCATCGAAACGAAAACCTCATCAATATTCTTCGCCGAATGCGAAGCAGACGTCGTTGCTTAAAGCAATCACCGAACAAATTGAAGGCTTCGTTGCGGGAAAACCCCAGCCGGATGGTGCGAAATGCGAATGAGGTGCCGCAAACTTACGAAAAAGCCCGGCGGAGGGAACCGCCGGGCTGTTTTCTGCGACTGAATGCGTGCCAGTTAGCGCTTGGCAACAGCCACGTAGTCGCGCTTAGGAGCGCCGGTATAGAGCTGGCGAGGACGTCCGATGCGCTGCTGCGGATCTTCGATCATCTCGTTCCACTGGGCGATCCAGCCGACGGTGCGGGCGAGTGCGAAGAGAACGGTGAACATTTCCGTGGGGAAGCCGAGCGCGCGCAGCGTGATGCCCGAATAGAAGTCGACATTCGGGTAGAGCTTCTTCTCGATGAAATATTCGTCGCTCAGTGCGATCTTTTCCAGCTCCAGCGCAACCTGCATCAGCGGATCGCCGGCATTGCCGGTGGCTTCCAGCACTTCATACATGGTCTTCTGCATGATCTTGGCGCGCGGGTCGTAGTTCTTGTAGACCCGGTGACCGAAGCCCATCAGACGGAACGGATCGTTCTTGTCCTTGGCGCGGGCGATATATTCCGGAATGCGGTCAACCGTGCCGATTTCGCGCAGCATGTTGAGCGCTGCTTCGTTGGCGCCGCCATGAGCGGGGCCCCAGAGGCAGGCAATGCCGGCCGCGATGCATGCAAACGGGTTGGCGCCGGAAGAGCCGGCCAGACGCACCGTCGAGGTCGAGGCGTTCTGCTCGTGATCCGCATGCAGAATGAAGATCCGGTCCATGGCACGGGCGAGAACCGGGTTGACTGCGTAATCCTCGCAAGGCACGGCAAAGCACATGTGCAGGAAATTGGCAGCGTAATCCAGGTTGTTCTTCGGGTAAACGAAGGGCTGGCCGATATGGTACTTGTAGGCCATGGCCGCAATGGTCGGCATCTTGGCGATCATGCGAAGGCTGGCGACCATCCGCTGGTGCGGATCGGTGATGTCGGTCGAGTCGTGGTAGAAGGCCGAGAGCGCGCCGACCGTCCCGACCATGACGGCCATTGGATGGGCGTCACGACGATAGCCAGAGAAGAACTTCGACATCTGCTCATGCACCATCGTATGGTGTGTGACGCGATGATCGAAATCCTTTTTCTGTGCAGCCGTCGGCAGCTCACCGTAAAGCAGAAGGTAGCAGACTTCGAGGAAATCGCCCTTTTCGGCCAGCTGTTCGATGGGGTAGCCACGATGCAGCAACACGCCTTCATCACCGTCGATATAGGTGATCTTCGATTCGCATGACGCCGTGGAGGTAAATCCGGGATCGTAGGTAAACTTGCCGGTATGCTTGTAGAGGGCGCCGATATCAATGACATCGGGGCCAATTGTGCCGCTTCGCACGGTCAAATCGACAGCCTTGTCCTCAATCTTCAAGTTTGCGCTTTGTTCCGTCATGGTGATCCTCCGGATATAGGCGGGAGACGCGGCTTTCGCTTTGCCTCAGGTTAAGCGTTGGCAATTAGCTATATGATCCAGAGGTTAATGCCAAGCTATCCGAAGGACAAAGTGTGCATTGCAATAAATCGCCACTTGCACATCAGGCATGCGATAATGCCGCAGCTGGGTTTATGTGCCATGGCCTCTATCTCGTGCACCCTTTGATTGATAATCTGCGCCAAGAGAGCCTATCGAAATTCTTGAAGTTAATTTGATCTAAGCGATTTTCAAAAGTGTCCATTCCGGGATTTGCGCCTTCGTCGCAGGTCTTCAGCGAATGGCACCGGAGCGGCGGCAGAATCGATGCCGGACACGGCGGAATGGGAACTGGTCAGGGAGGAGGCGAGGCCGGCGGGACCGGTATCGCCACGGCGCTCCCGTGCCTCGACCGGCCTGTTCGACGAGGTGCTGCGACGCCCTGCCGTAGAGGCGGAAGATGCCGAGGACGACGAGGGATACGGTAGTCCGGCGCTACAGATCTCAACGTGGCGGCGGCTCGGTCAGGGCCTCATCGCGGACATTCGCCAGGAACTCCTTCACGGCCGGCCATTCTTGTTCCTGCCTGTCCTGATCGGGCTTGGATCGATCTGGTGGTTTACCCGGCCGCAGGATTTGCCGCGCCTGCCGATCTTGCTTGCTTTTTGCGCGGCCGGTCTGGTCTGGGTAAGGGTCCGCTTCCGTCATCCGATGCTCGGCCTTGCCTTCGGCATTGCAACCGTCGGTCTCTCCGGCATGTTGCTGGCCGACGCCGAAACCTGGCGGCTCGGCACTGTCATAATCGACTCTCCAGTGACCACCGTTATCCGCGGGCGGGTGCTTTCAAGCGAGCCGAATGCCTCGGGAAATCAAAGATATGTGATTGCGCTGCAGCAAACACGTTTTCCGAGCCTCAAGCGTATGCCGCAACAGGTGGCCCTGCTCGCCAGGGGACGGCACGACTTACTGAAGCCTGGAGACTGGATGGAGGGCAGGGCACGCCTTAGCCCGCCATCCGGGCCGGCTTTGCCGGGGTTGAATGACTTTGCCTTTGCATCCTATTTCGAAGGCATCGGTGCAATCGGCTATTTTTATCAGCCGCCAAAGCGAATCGAGCCTGATGCCAGTGCCGCTTCGCTCGGCCTTATAGAGCGTGCCGGGAATGTTTTTCAGGAAACGACGGAGGACGTCCGAAATGCCATTTCGGATCGAATTCGTTTTCTCGTGCCCGGCGATTCCGGCGCTTTCGCAGTCGCTATCGTCACGGGCGAGCGGCGCGGTTTGTCTGATAAGGCCAATAACGATCTGCGCGTTTCCGGTCTTGCTCATATCATTTCGATTTCCGGGCTGCATATGGCGCTTGCGGGCGGCCTGTTCTTCGTCGGCATACGCCGGTTACTGAGCCTCGTGCCTGGCATGGCAGAGGCATGGCCAATCAAAAAAACCGCCGCCGCCGGCGCCATTGCCACAACGACCGGCTACTTCCTGATTTCAGGCTATGACATTGCCGCTCAGCGCGCCTATCTGATGATGGTCATCATGTTGTCGGCCGCTTTCTTCGATCGGCCTGTGCTCAGCCTGCGCAATGCGGCGCTGGCTGCTTTCCTTGTCATTCTCCTATCGCCCTCGCAGGTCATGGGACCGAGCCTGCAAATGTCGTTTGCCGCGACCTTCGCACTGATTGCCGGCTTCGATCTCTGGCGCCGACGACCGCGCCTGCCGGCGCTCTTGCCGCCAATCCCCTTGTTGGCTCCACTTAAACCGCTGGGAACGGCGGTCGTCGGCAGCTTGATGACGTCGGCGCTGGGTGGCGTATCGACCGCAATTTTCTCGGCCGCGCATTTTCACCGGGTCGGTCTGCATGGTCTCGAGGCCAATCTGTTTGCTGCTCCTATTATCTCAATGCTGGTCATGCCTGCGGCGATGATCGGCGTGCTGCTGATGCCGTTTGGTCTCGACCGATGGCCGATTGAGGCGATGGGCCTCGGGCTTGATGCGGTGCTGGCCATTGCCAGGCAAGTCGCGACTTGGGGCGCAGGCTTTACCTTTGGCCGGTTTGAATGGTGGTTTCTGCCGCTATCGGCCACCGGGTTGATGGTGCTGGCCCTGATGAAGACCCGATTGCGGTTGATTGGCTTGGCCATGATGCTCACGGCCTTCGTTTATGAAGCCGTCAAATCTGATCCGCCTTTGCCCAATCTCGCCGTGACCGAGGATGGCCAACTCTTCGCTATCCTGCGTCAGGGCGATCGCAACATGGTGACCGCAGCGACCAACAGAGCAAAGCCGCCAGGCTTTGTCTTCAGCCAATGGCGTTCGGTGATCGATATTGCTGACCCGGTCCCACCCGAAATGCTGAAAAAACCCGCATCGGCCGGAGAGCCGGCGGAAAAGGGCAAAGCCAAACCGCCTAAAAAGAACCGCGAACGAGAGCAGACTGACCCGCAGCAGGCCCTTGCGGAGATGCAAACCGCAAAGGCAAAGGCCGCCACACAAACAGACATCTTCCATTGTCGCTCAGACGGCTTCTGCATAGCTAAGCTCAGCAATGGCTGGACCGTCAGTCTAGTCCAGAACCGTGATTTTGCGCAGGCCGCATGCCAGTTATCGGACTTGGTCGTGGCCCCACAAGTGGGCTCCGCGCAAATAGAAGCTGCAAAGACTGATTCCGATCAGACCGGCCGTCACGATATGCGAGCGAAACAAGGTAACCAGCCAAAATCAGATGTTTATACCGCCTGCATGCCAACATCACGCCCGGCGCTGACATCGATGACGCCAACAAGGCCAGAAACGGCAAAGGATGAAGCACTGTCTTCCCAAGAAGAACTGGCGCAGACAGAGCCGGCCTCGCAGGCCGAGTTCGGCCAGAACGTGTTAGCGTCTTCGACTCAAGAAGCTCAGCAACCAACTGCTTCAACGTCACGCTCGGCGCCTGTGGTGCTAACGCGTGACGCGCTACGCCACTTCGGTGCCATGGAAATCACCCTCGGCGATCCCGTTGCCCGCAAACTGCACATCCAGACCGCCTTCAACGGCGAATATCGGCCCTGGACGCGCCATCGCTATTTCGACTGGCGCAAAAACACCTACGAACAACCAGTTCCAGACGATCGTCCCGGACAAAGGCAGAGCGTTGACGCCGCTCTCCTCGACAAATCTACGCAAAGCTCAAACACGCCAGCACAAGACGGCGAGGGCAGCAAGGACGATCCGCTCGCCGATATCGCGCCTTTATCCGGCGCTAGTGATAGCGGCGAATGAGGCCGACGAGCTTGCCCTGAATCTTCACCCGGTCCGGCCCGAAAATGCGCGTTTCATAAGCCGGGTTGGCGGCTTCCAGCGCAATCGAGGCGCCGCGGCGGCGAAAGCGTTTCAGCGTCGCTTCTTCATCGTCGACAAGCGCGACAACGATGTCACCGGGATTGGCAGTGGTTGCATTGCGGATGATGACCGTATCGCCGTCGAGAATCCCGGCCTCGATCATCGAGTCGCCCTTGACCTCCAGCGCGTAGTGCTCGCCATTGCCCAACATCTCGGCCGGCACGGAAATATCATGGGTATTGTTCTGAATGGCGGAAATCGGAACGCCGGCGGCTATCCGCCCCATGACTGGAATAGAGGATGAGCTGCGCACTTCTTCGACCGGCTTTACCGGCGCTGACGGCACAGCTTGCAGCTTGCCACGGCTGCCTTCAATGACGGAAGGAGAGAACCCTGTGCGACGCGGCGGTATGCTCGTCGTCATCGCTTCCGGCAGCTTGATAACCTCAAGCGCTCGCGCCCGGTTGGGCAAGCGGCGAATGAAGCCGCGCTCTTCTAGGGCGGTGATCAGCCGGTGAATGCCGGACTTGGACGCCAGATCGAGCGCGTCCTTCATCTCGTCGAAGGAGGGCGGCACGCCGGACTCCTTCATGCGCTCGTGTATAAACAGCAAAAGTTCCTGTTGCTTGCGAGTCAGCATCGGGTCCTACCCTTGATTCATGAAACAAATACAGAACATACGCTATCTGTTCCAGTTGTGTTCCGCAAGGCCCTCTCGTAAATTTCATCGTCACTCGGATCGCTGCTGTAAACCAGGCAGAGATTTTTGGGCTTATCGCGCATTCACGGCGAGCGCGACTCCTTCACCGCGCGGGTCATGGGCGCCGCTGAGGTTTCCGTCTTGGGCAATAGTGATGACGCCAGCCTGACCGGCAATCGGGCTTTGCGGTGGGATGGACGAAAGCTCGTGGCCGAGTGCAGCCAGGCGCGATAAGACCTCGTCGCCGCAATCGCCCTCGATCTTCAAGCTGTCGCGGCTATCGGAAAAAGTCTTGCCAAGCAGGAAGCGCGGGCCGGCCAGCGCCTCTGAAGGGCTCTGGTGGTAATCGATCAGCCGTGTCAGCAGCATGGAAAGGGTCTGCGGCTGGCCGTCCGCGCCTTGGGTTCCGTAAACCAGCGCCGGCATTCCATCCTTGAGTGCGATGCCTGGATTGAGGGTGTAGAAGGGACGCTTTCCCGGCTTAAGACAATTGGGGCTGTCAGGGTCGAGGGAGAAAGCCGCGCCGCGGTTTTGCCAGAGCATGCCGGTATCGCCGACCACGACACCGCTGCCCCAGTCGAAATAGGTGCTTTGCAAGGTGCTGACGCAGCGGCCCTCCGCGTCCACAGCACCGAAAAACACTGTGTCACCGGTCCGATAAGGCTGCGGCCAGGGCAGTGCCTTGCCAGAATCGATGGCATCGGCTGCCTGGCGCAGCGCCTCCGGCGTCAGCCAGTCGTCGATGGCCTGCGCAGTGAATTCAGGATCGGCAATCCGGTGGCGCGTCAGGAAGGCCTGTTTCACCGCCTCGACGGTGAGATGCAGATGATCAGCACTTCCCGGCGCATAGGAATGAAGGTCGAAATGCGCGAGAATGCCCATGATGGTGAGCGTGGTGATACCTTGCGTCGGCGGCGGGGGGGCGAGAAGCTCGTAGCCGCGATAGGCAAGCCGCGCTGGGGCGACCCGGCGGGTGTGCGTTGCTGCGAGATCGTCGGCCGTCAGCGGCGATCCGGCAGCTCGCAGTCCCTCGGCAATCCGCCGCGCCAGCGGCCCCTCGTAGAAGCTGCGCGCGCCCTGACTGGCCAGCGTCTCAAGAACTGTTGCCAGATCCGGCTGGTAAAACATGTCGCCGGCGTCAAGCGGCTTGCCGTCTTTGAAGAACAGCTTGGAGAAGCTCGGCCAATCCGCAACCATGTCCTTGCGCATATCAAGCCAGAAGCCTTGCGAGCGACTGATCGGAAACCCGCCTTTGGCATGGCCGATCGCGTCTTGCAGCAGATCGCCGAAGGCGGTCCGACCTCCCCAAGCCTCCTTGCTATAGCGATGCACCGCATCCCAGGCATCGACGGTCGCCGCCGTGGTCAGCATCGACAGCGGCCCGCGCGTCGGGATGGCGTCGCCGGTAAAGTCCGGCAGGTTTTGCGCGGCCTGGCCGATGCCGAGGAAGGTCTCTTGCCGGCCGGCGCGGTCGGCCAGAAGCCAGACAGAATCACCACCAAGCCCGCAGAAATGCGGGTAGACCACCGCAATGGTCGCGGCCATGGCGATAGCGGCTTCGGCCGCCGTGCCGCCGTCGGCAAGCACAGCAGCGCCGGCAGCGCTCGCCAATGGATGTGGGCTCGTGACCATGCCAGCGCCACGGCGTCCTGAAACGGCTTCATGAGAATTGGCGGTAAGGGCAGAGGCAATCGGCATGGCATGGGTCTCGGCAGCTTTGGGGGAGTAAGGACAAGCTGGCATGGAACGCCTGACAATCGCAATGCTCACGATGCGTGAAATCCATCACATCGATGGCATGCAAATATCGGCGCTGGGATTTCCGACACCACCGCGTAAACAAAGACGCAAACAAAGAGTTGAGTGCGGACTAGCGCGCAAAGGGCTGGCTTTAGGAAAAAACCTCTGCGAAAACAGGGCGAGATGAAGACGAGCTGGCTTTGATTTTTAGAAGCGACAATCGTCCTTTGCCGCGTCTGCCCCATCGCCAAGCCTGCCCCTCGTGAATGAAAGCCGCACCGCCATGAGCGCTACCCTCGTCGTCTTCAATGCCCGCAATTTCCAAGGTGAGGCGGTTGATATCGTCATTGTCGATAGGGCCATCGCGGCGATCGGGCCGGCGGCGGGTGAGGGGGTGTCGAGCGAGAAGCCACGAATTGATGCGCGCGGCGGCCTCGTGCTGCCGGCTCTGGTGGATGGTCATGTCCATCTCGATAAGACGCTGATCGGCATGCCCTTCATCCCTCACATACCGGGTGGAACGGTTGCGGAACGCATCCGGGCGGAAAAGGCGCTGCGGCGGTCCCTGCCGTTGCCGGTCTCGGTGCGCGGCGGCAAATTGCTGGAGAAAATGGCCGCTTTCGGCACCGTCGCCTGCCGCAGCCATGCCGATATCGATACGGAGGTCGGGCTTGCCGGCCTTGAGGCTATTCTGGCGCTGAAACAGAGCCATGGCCATCTCGTCGACATCCAGACGGTTGCTTTCCCGCAGTCGGGCGTGCTTGCCGATCCCGGCACGGCAGACCTTCTGGAACAGGCGGTGAAAGCGGGTGCGGATCTGATCGGCGGTCTCGATCCAGCCGGTATCGATGACGATATCACCGGCCATCTCGATGCGATCTTTGCCATTGCCGGCCGCCATGGTGTGGGTGTCGATCTTCATCTGCACGATCAAGGTGCCCTCGGTGCTTTTGAAATCCGCCAGATCGCCAAGCGCGCCATTGCCCATGGGCTGCAAGGCAAATGCACCGTCAGCCATGCCTTCTGTCTTGGCGCTATCGATGACGTGGATTTTGGCCAGACGGCCGAGGCGCTGGCGCGCGCGGATGTGGCGATCATGACCACCGGTCCCGGCAACACGCCGATGCCACCCATCAAACGGCTGAAGGCCGCTGGTGTGCGGGTGTTTTCCGGCAATGACAATATTCGCGATGCCTGGTCACCGCTCGGCTCCGGCGATCTGCTGGAGCGGGCCGGCATTCTCTGCGACCGGCAAAATTTCCGGGCTGATGCCGATCTGGAACACGCTTTTGCGCTGGTCAGCACGCTTTCGGCTCAGGTGCTGGGCCGCAATGCGAAGGCGCCCGAGAAAAGCGCTCCGGCCGATTTCATAATTCTGCCTGTCGCTTCGGTCGCGGAAGCCGTGGCATCAAAGCCGCTGGATCGCATGGTGTTTAAAGGCGGCGTGATGATTGCCAGCAATGGCGCACTGGTTGCGGCCTGACGTGGCAGCACACGTCGCGTGGCCTTGCGCGTCCCGCGCTATGTGGCATTGTCGCTGCCGCGACGGGCGGCGGTGACGCGGAAAGGGATAGGATCATGAGGCACGACCTTGGCGATTGATTTCGTTTTGCGCCGCGCAAGGCTGCCGTTTTCATCCGAGATCCTCGACATCGCCTTCGAGGGCGGAAGAATTGCCGCGCTGGAGCCGAATTTCCGCTGTGATGCGCCGGATGAGGATGCCGGCGGGCGGCTGGTCTGCCGAGGCCTGATCGAGACCCATATCCATCTCGACAAGGCCGGTATCATTGGCCGCTGTACCGTCTGTCAGGGTACATTGGCTGAGGCGGTGACGGAAACTGCCCGTGCCAAGCAGAGCTTTACCGAAGAGGATGTCTATGCCCGCGCTGCCGATGTAGTGGAGCGTGCGATCGTCAATGGCACCAGCCGAATCCGCACCTTCGTGGAAATCGATCCACGCGCCGGCTTCCGCTCCTTCTCGGCGATCCGCACGCTGAAGCGGGATTATGCGCATCTGATCGATATCGAGATCTGCGCCTTTGCCCAGGAAGGCCTGACCAACGAGCCTGAAACCGAGCGCATGCTGGAAATCGCGCTGTCGCAAGGTGCCGATCTCGTCGGCGGCTGTCCCTATACTGATCCGAAACCGTCCGAGCATATTTCCAGGATTTTCACGCTCGCCGAGCGGTTCGATGTCGCGGTCGACTTTCATCTCGATTTCGATCTCGACCCTTCAGGCTCCAATCTGCCGACCGTGATCGGTCAGACACTGGCGCGCGGCTATCAGGGGCGGGTCTCGGTCGGCCATGTTACCAAGCTCTCGGCCATTCCCCGCGAAGAAGTCGAGCGGGTGGCGAGGCAGTTGGCGGAGGCGGGCATTACGGTCACGGTCCTGCCGGCCACCGACCTTTTTCTGACCGGCCGCGACGCCGATCACCTGCAGCCGAGAGGTGTGGCGCCTGCGCATCTGCTTGCCCGTCAGCGGGTGAATGTCACGATCTCCACCAACAACGTCCTCAATCCCTTTACACCTTACGGCGATGTCTCGTTGATGCGCATGGCCAATCTCTATGCCAATGTCGCGCAACTGGCGACACCTGCCGATCTCGCCCAGGTCTTCGACATGGTGACGCGCTATCCGGCCCGACTGATGGGCCTCGACGAGCAGATCCTGGTTGGTTCGCCTGCCAATCTCGTGTTGTTCGATGCGCTGTCGGGGGACCACGCCGTGGCGACCATCGCGCCGCCGCTGGCGGGCTGGAAGAGTGGCATCAAGACCTTCGAGCGTAAGCCGCCGGTGCTGTTTCGGTGATAGAGGCGGTCATGCATCCGTCATGATCTCGTGATGTGGTGCAAACTGCGTCAGGCGAAATATCTCTTTGTTTCAACGCATTTCCGGAGGCAAAACCGCTTCGCAGTTTTGCTGGAAATGCCTAGGAGTTTTAATGCGTTTTCTCACTCTTCCAGCTGTGGTTGCCACCATGACACTGTCCAGTCTCGGCCTTGCCGCCACGCCAGGTTTCGCTGCTGCAACCTGGCCGGATACGCCTGCTTCCCGCCTGCAAGCGCTGGCTGTCCTGCAGACGCTGAACGCCGATCTGTTGAGCCATGACAGCGCCACGCTGACGCTGGATCGCTGGTGCAGTTCGCACAAACTTGCCGAGGGCGCAAAGATCGTGGCGGAGCGTTTGAAGGATGTCGACAAGCCGGCGACGGCGGAAATTCGGGCGGCACTTGCTGTCGGCGAAAAGGATAAGGTCGGTTATCGCCGGGTGCGGCTGAAATGCGGTGAGCGGGTGCTGTCTGAAGCCGATAACTGGTATGTGCCGGCTCGATTGACCGATGACATGAACCATGTACTCGACACGACCGACGGTGCCTTCGGCCGCGTGGTCCAGCCCTTGCACTTCCAGCGTCATACGCTCTCAGCCGAATTGCTCTGGAAGCCGCTGCCTGACGGTTGGGACATGGGCGCGCCTCTGCCGGCAACTGGCAGCGATACGCTCGCTATTCCTGACTATGTGCTTCAGCATAAGGCGCTGCTCAGCGTACCCGATGGCACACCGATCAGCTTGGTCGTTGAAACCTATCGTCGCGACCTGCTTGATTTCGCTCCGCCAAAGCTGGATACCGGCAAATAATAAACAGGCCTAAGTGAGTATCCCGCATGTCCCATGCAGAAGTTCGTAGCGTCGATCATCTGGTCTTGCCGGTGGAAACCCTCGGCTCAGCGCGAAGCCGATTAACGGCGCTCGGTTTCACCGTGGCGGCAGATGGGTATCATCCCTTCGGCACGGTCAATGCCTGCGTCTTTCTGGCCGATGGCATTTATCTGGAGCCGCTGGCCGTTGATGATGACGAGGTCGCCGCGGCGGCCATTGCGGACGGCAATGTCTTTGTCGCCCGGGACAAAGCCTTCCGGCAGGCGCGGCCACAGGGGGTATCGGCTATCGTCATTGCATCGCCGGATGCCGAAGCCGATCAAGAGGCGTTTGTTGCCGCCGGCGTCAATGGCGGCAAGATGCTGGAATTTTCACGTCCGGTTCGTTTGCCGGATGGCGGAGAGAGCGTCGCCAGCTTCCGTCTTGCCTTTGCTGCGCGCGAAGTAGAGCCCTTCTTTCTGTTCGCCTGCCAGAGGATCGCTCCGCTACCGGCGGATCGAGGCGCCCTGGAGCGTCATGCCAATGGCGCAACCGGCCTGCGGCGAGTGTTTTTCTACGCGCCGCAGCCACATCTATACGCTGACTGGCTGCGCAGGGTCTTCGGCGTTGAGGGGCGTGAAGCCGGCAATGGTGCAGACAACGGCGCAGAAAATGGGCTTGTGTTCGACACGGCCAATCTGTCGATCGAAATCATCCACGGTGAGACCAGTGATGGCCGACTGCTGGCCGAAGCGCTGGTCTTTACCGTTGCCGATCTTGAGGTGACAGCGGCGGTGCTGACTGCTAATGGCGTTGCCCATCAACGACTGCCGGACGCATTGATCGTCCCGGCGGCGCCAGGACAAGGCGTCGCCTTTCTGTTTGAGGAGAACACCCCATGACCGCTTCCGCTGAGCCCAATGCAACCGTGACCGTTGGCGAAGGCGCCGCCAAGGTCTCCTTTTCCAATAGCGCGAAATTCTCGCTGATTTGCGGTCCCTGCCAGATGGAAAGCCGCGAACACGCCTTCATGATGGCGGGCAGCATCAAGGAAATCTGCGATAAGCTTGGCATCTGTCTCGTCTACAAATCCTCCTTCGACAAGGCCAATCGCACCTCGCTGAAGGCCGGCCGAGGCATTGGCATCGAAAAGGGACTGGAAATCTTTGCCGACCTGAAAAAAGAGTTCGGGTTTCCTGTTCTCACCGACATTCACAGCGAAGACCAGTGCGCTGAAGTCGCCGAGGTGGTCGATGTGCTGCAAATCCCGGCTTTCCTGTGCCGCCAGACCGATCTCCTGGTCGCTGCCGCCAAGACCGGCCGGGCGATCAACGTCAAGAAGGGTCAGTTCCTGGCACCCTGGGACATGAAGAACGTGATGGAAAAGATCACCTTCTCCGGCAATCCGAACATCATGCTTTGCGAGCGCGGTGCCTCGTTTGGTTATAACACTTTGGTCTCCGACATGCGCTCGCTGCCGATCATGGCGGGCATGGGTGCGCCGGTCATTTTCGACGCCACCCATTCGGTGCAGCAGCCGGGCGGGCAGGGTGGTTCGACTGGCGGCCAGCGTGAATTCGTCGAGACGCTTGCACGTGCTGCTGTCGCTGTCGGCGTTGCCGGACTGTTCATCGAATCGCACCAAGACCCGGACAACGCCCCGTCGGACGGACCGAACATGGTCTATCTCGACAAACTTGAAGCGCTTCTCGAAAAACTTCTGGCCTTCGATGCCGTCACCAAGGGCGCCTGAGCGGTGCTCTAACCGATTTACTCCGGCGTAAAGCAGCGAAAGATTATTTAAATCGATTAGCTTTTGTCTTTACGCCGGGAAAACCGTCATTGTAATTTCCATTTCATCGGATAAGACAGGGAACCTGAAGGCGGCAGTGCCGCCCACACCGGGCCTTGGCCTTTCATTCAGCAGGGAGCGAACATGACTGCCATCACCGATATCATTGGCCGCGAAATTCTCGACAGCCGCGGTAACCCGACCGTCGAGGTCGATGTCTATCTCGAAGACGGTAGCATGGGCCGTGCGGCCGTTCCCTCGGGCGCATCCACCGGCGCGCACGAAGCCGTGGAATTGCGCGATGGCGGCAAGCGTTACCTCGGCAAGGGCGTTGAAAAGGCTGTTGAAGCCGTCAACGGCGAAATCTACGACGCCATCGGCGGTCACGACGCCGAAAACCAGATCCAGATCGACAACATCATGCGCGAGCTTGATGGAACGCCGAACAAGTCACGTCTCGGCGCCAACGCCATTCTCGGCGTGTCGCTTGCTGTCGCCAAGGCTGCTGCCGAAGCGTCCGGCCTGCCGCTTTATCGCTATGTCGGCGGCCCGAACGCCCGCGTTCTGCCCGTGCCGATGATGAACATCATCAACGGCGGTGCCCATGCCGACAATCCGATCGACTTCCAGGAATTCATGATCATGCCTGTCGGCGCGGAGAATATCCGCGAAGCCGTGCGCATGGGCTCGGAAGTGTTCCACACGCTGAAGAAGGAGCTCTCGGCTCAGGGCTTCAACACCAACGTTGGTGACGAAGGCGGCTTTGCCCCGGGCCTGAAGAGCGCACCTGAAGCGCTGGACTTCGTGATGAAGTCGATCGAGAAAGCCGGCTACCGTCCTGGCGAAGACATGTACCTCGCCCTCGACTGCGCCTCGACCGAGTTTTTCAAGGACGGCAAATACGTTCTGGAAGGCGAAGGCCGTACGCTGGAGCCGGAAGCCATGGCGGAATATCTCGCTGAACTGGCTGCCAAATACCCAATCATCTCTATTGAAGACGGTATGGCAGAAGACGATTGGGATGGCTGGAAGTCCCTGACCGAAAAGATCGGCGCGACGACCCAGCTCGTCGGTGACGACCTGTTCGTCACCAATTCCGCCCGTCTGCGCGATGGTATTCGCATGGGTGTCGCCAATTCGATCCTGGTCAAGGTCAACCAGATCGGTTCGCTGTCGGAAACGCTCGACGCCGTCGAGACTGCCCACAAGGCTGCCTACACCGCCGTCATGTCGCACCGCTCGGGTGAAACCGAAGACTCGATCATTGCCGATCTCTCGGTTGCCACCAACTGCGGTCAGATCAAGACAGGCTCGCTGTCGCGCTCTGACCGGCTGGCGAAATACAATCAGCTGATCCGCATCGAAGAACTGCTCGGCCCGCAGGCAACCTACGCCGGCACATCGATCCTCAAGGGTTGATAGACCGAAATTATTGAGAGGGCCCGTGCCATGCAGATGGCGCGGGCCTTTTTTGTTTGGCCATGACGCTGGGAAATTACCAAACAGGGTCAACACTCGGTTAAGCAAATCCCTCTAATGTCAGGCAAGCAATGTTGTGCGTCGCAGGGCAGATAAGAGAATGTGGACACGTCACCATAAGAACCGCAAATTCGGGCGCCTGATCCTTCCGGTCGTGACCGCTGCATTCATTGGCTATTTCGGGTATCACAGCATTCACGGCGACTACGGTTTGAAAGCTGGCGAGCGTTTTGATGTGCTGCGCGCTGAGCGCAGCAAGGAACTGGCGGCGCTGGTTCACGATCGCAAGAAGCTGGAGACCCAGGTCAAGCTCCTGAGCGACGGTTCGCTGGAACGCGATATGATCGACGAGAAAGCCCGCTACCAGCTGAACATGTCGCGCGCCGACGAAATCGTGATTTTCAATCGCTAATTGTTTGGCGCGTCGTCTTTTTCCAAATTCTCATTGCATCAGCTTTTTTCAAGACCGTAAACGTGCCGCACTGCAGCGATTATGCGCGGCATCAAGGCGACAAGCCCCAGCGGCAAAGGTGTCGTGTTATGGTGCGGCGCAGCATATCATGAGTTGCCGCTCATCTTTAGGGATGGTCCGATTAACTGAAAATAAGTTAATCAGAAAAAACCAATAAAAAACCGGTGTTTATACGGAATACAAGGCATGCATTTAATGCATTGCGGGCTGTCTCATTCTTGCCTATGGTGTGTGCCAATCAAAAACCCTTACACAACTCAGGGAGGGATGAATGGCGCCGCGCAAAAACGCGACTGCTTCGGGCCGCAAAACGGTAGCAAAGCCTGCCAAGGGCGAATTTACGGTTGGTGCGATCGAGGAATTCGACCGCGACAGAGAACTCAAGGCCTACCGCGAAATGCTGCTGATCCGCCGCTTCGAAGAGAAGGCCGGCCAGCTTTACGGTATGGGCTTCATCGGCGGCTTCTGTCACCTCTATATCGGCCAGGAAGCTGTCGTTGTCGGCATGCAGATGGCGCTGAAGCAGGGTGACCAGGTCATCACCGGTTACCGCGACCACGGTCATATGCTCGCCTGTGGCATGAGTGCGCGCGGCGTGATGGCCGAGCTCACAGGCCGCCGTGGCGGCCTGTCCAAGGGCAAGGGCGGCTCCATGCACATGTTCTCGAAAGAGAAGAATTTCTACGGCGGCCACGGCATCGTCGGTGCCCAGGTCTCGCTCGGCACGGGTCTGGCCTTCGCCAACAAGTATCGCGGCAATGACAATGTCTCTCTCGCCTATTTCGGCGACGGCGCGGCCAACCAGGGCCAGGTCTATGAGAGCTTCAACATGGCTCGCCTGTGGAATCTCCCGGTCATCTACGTGATCGAGAACAACCGCTACGCCATGGGCACCTCGGTTGCCCGCGCTTCCGCGCAGACCGATTTCTCCCAGCGCGGCGTTTCCTTCAACATCCCCGGCTTCAAGGTGGATGGTATGGATGTGCGCGCCGTCAAGGCTGCCGCCGAGCAGGCTGTCGAGCATTGCCGCGCCGGCAAGGGCCCGGTCATTCTGGAAATGGAAACATACCGTTACCGCGGCCACTCCATGTCCGACCCGGCCAAGTACCGGTCCAAGGACGAAGTGCAGAAGATGCGGTCCGAGCATGACCCGATCGAGCAGGTTCGCCTGCGCCTCTTGGAAAAGGGTTGGGCCAGCGAAGACGATCTCAAGCTGATCGACAAGGACGTGCGTGATATCGTTGCTGACAGCGCCGATTTCGCCCAGGCCGATCCGGAGCCGGATGCATCCGAGCTCTACACCGATATTCTGCTCTAAGGCGAAAGGGAGGGTTAGCCCATGCCAGTCGATATTCTCATGCCCGCCCTGTCTCCGACCATGGAGGAGGGCACGCTGTCCAAATGGCTGAAAGCCGAAGGTGATAGCGTCAAGTCCGGCGATGTGATCGCCGAAATCGAAACCGACAAGGCGACCATGGAAGTGGAAGCCGTGGATGAAGGCGTGATCGGCAAGTTGCTGATCGAAGCCGGCACCGCCAATGTCAAGGTCAACACTGTTATCGCCGTGCTGCTGCAGGATGGCGAAAGCGCGTCCGACATGTCGGCGCCCAAAGCTGAAAGCGCCGCTGCTCCGGCAGCGCCTGCCGTGCCGCAGGAAGAAAAGCCGACGGAAACGGGTTCGGCCTCCGCGCCGGTTCCGGCTCAGCCGATTTCCAGCGCTGCTAGCGATCCGGCCATTCCGGCCGGCACGGAAATGGTGACGATGACGGTGCGTGAAGCGCTGCGCGAAGCCATGGCCGAAGAAATGCGCGCCAATCCCGATGTCTTCATAATGGGTGAGGAAGTCGCCGAATACCAGGGCGCCTATAAGATCACGCAGGGCCTGTTGCAGGAATTCGGCCCGAACCGCGTTGTCGATACGCCGATCACCGAACACGGCTTTGCCGGCGTTGCCGTTGGTGCCGCCATGGCTGGCCTGCGTCCGATCGTCGAGTTTATGACCTTCAACTTCGCCATGCAGGCGATCGACCAGATCATCAACTCGGCTGCAAAGACGCTGTACATGTCCGGTGGTCAGATGGGTGCGCCGATGGTGTTCCGCGGCCCGAATGGTGCTGCTGCCCGCGTTGCCGCTCAGCACAGCCAGGACTATGCCGCCTGGTACAGCCAGATCCCGGGCCTCAAGGTCATCTCGCCCTACACGGCGGCCGATGCCAAGGGCCTGCTCAAGGCTGCGATCCGCGATCCCAATCCGGTTGTCTTCCTCGAAAATGAAATTCTCTACGGTCACAGCTTCGAAGTGCCGAAGCTTGACGATTTCGTTCTGCCGATCGGCAAGGCGCGTATCCACAAGACCGGTAAGGACGTTACCTTGGTGTCCTGGAGCATTGGCATGACCTATGCGACCAAGGCCGTCGAGGAACTGACCAAGCTCGGCATCGATGTCGAACTGATCGACCTGCGCACCATCCGTCCGATGGACCTGCCGACGGTGATCGAGTCGGTCAAGAAGACCAGCCGTCTGGTCGTGGTCGAAGAAGGCTATCCGCAGTCATCAGTCGGCGATTTCGTCGCCAACCGCATTCAGCGCGAAGCCTTCGACTATCTCGACGCCCCGGTCATTACGGTCGCCGGCAAGGATGTGCCGATGCCTTACGCGGCCAATCTCGAAAAGCTTGCTTTGCCGAACGTTGGCGAAGTGGTCCAGGCCGTCAAAGCCGTCTGCTACAAATAAGGGGAGGCGAGGCTCATGCCGATCAATATTACCATGCCTGCGCTGTCTCCGACGATGGAAGAGGGCAATCTGGCCAAGTGGCTGGTCAAGGAAGGCGATACGGTCAAGTCTGGCGATGTGATCGCCGAGATCGAAACCGACAAGGCGACCATGGAAGTGGAAGCCGTCGACGAAGGCACGGTGGCCAAGCTCGTCGTGCCTGCCGGCACGCAGGGCGTTAAGGTCAACTCGCTGATCGCCATTCTGGCGGCTGAAGGCGAGGATGTATCCGCTGCTGCCGCCGGCGGTGGATCTGCACCGGCCAAGGCCGAGGCACCCAAGGAAGCACCGAAGGCCGAAGCTGCTGCCCCCAAGGCAGAAGCGCCTGCCGCTGCTGCACCCGCACCGCAGGCTGCCGCTCCGGCCGCAGCCTCGGGCGACCGGGTGTTCTCGTCGCCGCTCGCCCGCCGCCTCGCCAAGGAAGCCGGTCTTGATCTCAAGGCGATTTCCGGCAGCGGTCCGAAGGGCCGTGTGGTCAAGAGCGACGTGGAAAAGGCAGTCTCCGGTGGCACTGGCAAGTCTGCCGCTGCACCTGCCGCCGGTGCTGCTGCTCCGGCTCCTGTCCTCGCCAAGGGTCCGTCGGAAGAAGCCGTGCTCAAGCTGTTCGAGCCTGGCTCTTACGAGCTCGTGCCGCATGACGGCATGCGCAAGACCATCGCCAAGCGCTTGCAGGAAAGCAAGCAGACCATTCCGCATTTCTACGTCAGCGTGGATTGCGAACTGGATGCGCTGCTGGCGCTGCGCGCCCAGCTCAATGCCGCCGCCCCTGAAAAGGATGGCAAGCCGGTCTACAAGCTGTCCGTCAATGACATGGTCATCAAGGCTATGGCGCTGGCGCTCCGCGACGTGCCGGATGCCAACGTCTCCTGGACGGATACCAACATGGTCAAGCACAAGCATGTTGATGTCGGCGTGGCTGTGTCGATCCCGGGCGGCCTGATCACCCCGATCATCCGCAAGGCCGAGACCAAGTCGCTGTCTGCCATCTCCAACGAGATGAAGGACTTCGGCAAGCGTGCCAAGGAGCGCAAGCTGAAGCCTGAGGAATATCAGGGCGGCACCACGGCTGTGTCGAACATGGGCATGATGGGCGTCAAGAACTTCGCCGCCGTGGTCAACCCGCCGCACTCTACCATCCTCGCCGTGGGCGCGGGCGAAGAGCGCGTCGTGGTGAAGAAGGGCGAAATGAAGGTTGCCAATGTCATGACCGTGACGCTGTCCACCGACCATCGCTCCGTCGATGGCGCTCTCGGGGCCGAACTGATCGGCGCCTTCAAGCGCTACATCGAAAACCCGATGGGCATGCTGGTGTAATGAGAATGGGAGAGGCGGTTTAGCCCGTCTCTCCCCTCGTTTTCTGGAGGTGGGCCGCGCATGAAAACCGTTCTAGCCTACGGCGACAGCCTGACCTGGGGATACGACCCCATCAATCTTGGCCGTCACGCTCATGAAGATCGCTGGACCAGCGTGCTGCAAAAGGCGCTTGGCCATGGTACCAGGGTGATTGCCGAAGGGTTGAACGGGCGCACCACGGCCTATGACGATTATCTCGGCGATTGCGATCGCAATGGCGTCAAGCTTTTGCCGAGTCTTCTGGCGACCCATAAGCCCATCGATCTCGTCATCATCATGCTTGGCACCAATGACTTGAAGCGGGGCATTCAAGGTACCGCCATCGGTGCGACGAGTGGCATCAAGCGACTGGTGAAACTGGTGCAGCATCACGACTGGGGCTTCGATTTCGAAACGCCAGAGGTGTTGATCGTCTCGCCGCCACCGATTCAAGAAACAGCCGATGTCATGTTCGGGGGGATGTTCAATCACTCTATCGAAGAGGGTGCCATGCTGGCCAGCATGTACCGCGATGCGGCCGATGAACTGGGCTGCGGCTTTTTCGATGCCGGTTCGGTGGCTGAAACGACGCCGCTCGACGGTATCCATCTCGATGCTGACAATACCCGCGCCATCGGGCGCGGTCTGGAACCTGTCGTGCGCATGATGCTTGGCCTTTGAGGCGGGCGTTGCGTATGGCGGTGTGATTGGAATTCCCATTTGATTGGGATCAAGGAGCACTGATGCGGTGGGTTTAAACTGGTCTCGTCAACCTGGAAAGGGGAAGGGATCATGGCCAACACACCACATGAACTGGCAGAGGAATTTCCGCAATTCGTGGCTCTGATGCGGCATCTGAAGGAAACGGACGGTCACTTCGTTCGTCTGTTCGATGCCTATCATGACGTCAACCGGAAGATTCATCGCGCCGAAACCGATATCGAGCCGCTCGACGACTTCCATATGGAAGATCTGAGGAAGACGCGGATGCGGCTCAAGGATGAAATCTACGGGATGCTGGTTCGTCACGAACCGGAGGCCGAGACACCGGCGGCTTAAGCCGGACGCGCTTCCAGTCCCGTCCAGGGCAGTGTCGAAAGACCTGCCCCAATGAAACCGAGGAGTGGAAGCGCCCATGTCGAATGTTTATGACGTCATCATCATCGGATCCGGCCCTGGCGGCTATGTCACGGCGATCCGGTCTGCCCAACTCGGTCTGAAGACGGCGATTGTCGAACGGGAGCACCTGGGCGGTATCTGCCTGAACTGGGGCTGTATCCCCACCAAGGCGCTGCTGCGCTCGGCTGAAATTCTCGATCACGCCAATCACGCCAAGAGCTTCGGGCTGACGCTCGAGGGCAAGATGACCGCCGACGTCAAGGAAGTCGTCGCCCGCTCCCGTGGCGTCTCGGCCCGCCTCAACGGCGGTGTCGGCTTCCTGATGAAGAAGAACAAGATCGACGTGATCTGGGGCGAGGCGAAGCTGACCAAGCCAAACGAGATCAAGGTTGGCCCAACTTCCAAGCCCGCGGTGCAGCCGCAGAACCCGGTTCCGAAGGGCGTGCTGGGCGAGGGCACCTATACCGCCAAGCACATTATCGTCGCGACCGGCGCGCGCCCGCGCGCTCTGCCCGGCATCGAGCCCGATGGCAAGCTGATCTGGACCTATTTCGAAGCGATGAAGCCAGATTTCATGCCGAAATCCATCGTCGTGATGGGCTCTGGCGCAATCGGCATCGAATTCGCCTCCTTCTACCGCTCCATGGGCGTCGATGTGACCGTTGTCGAAGTCATGTCGCAGATCATGCCTGTCGAAGATGCGGAAATCTCCGCCATGGCGCGCAAGCTGCTTGAAAAGCGCGGGCTGAAGATCATCACCGATGCCAAGGTCTCCAAGGTCGAGAAGGGCGCGAATTCCATCACCGCCCATGTCGAAACCAAGGATGGCAAGGTGCAGCAGCTGACCGCTGACCGGCTGATCTCAGCCGTTGGCGTGCTAGGCAATATCGAGAATCTCGGCCTGGAAGCGCTCGGCGTCAAGACTGACCGCGGCTGCATCGTCATCGACGGCTATGGCAAGACCAATGTTCCCGGCCTCTACGCCATCGGCGACGTCGCTGGCCCGCCGATGCTGGCTCACAAGGCCGAGCATGAAGGCGTGATCTGCATCGAAAAGATCGCTGGCGTTCCCGGCGTTCACCCGATGGACAAGGCAAAGATCCCGGGCTGCACCTATTGCAATCCGCAGGTCGCCTCCGTTGGCGTGACCGAAGCCAAGGCGAAGGCCGATGGCCGTGACATCCGCGTCGGTCGCTATTCCTTCGGCGCCAATGGCAAGGCCATCGCGCTCGGGGAAGACCAGGGCATGGTCAAGGTTATCTTCGACAAGAAGTCGGGCGAGCTGATCGGCGCGCATATGGTCGGTGCGGAGGTGACCGAGCTGATCCAGGGCTTCGTGGTCGCCATGAACCTGGAGACGACGGAAGAAGAGCTGATGCACACGATCTTCCCGCATCCGACGCTGTCTGAAATGATGAAGGAAGCGGTTCTGGATGCCTATGGTAAAGTCCTGAACGCCTGACATTGCTCATGGGAACCCGGTCTATTATATAGGGCCGGATTTCATGCTTGAGGCGAGGGTGTCGAAATGGAAAATGTCGGCTGGTTCACGGCCATTATCGTGGGTGGTCTCGCCGGATGGCTGGCGGGCAAGCTCATGGATATGCGCTTCGGCATTTTCATGAATATCGTCATCGGCATTATCGGCTCGGTGATTGCCAATGCCATCTTCCGCCGCTTCGACATCTTCGTCGCCAGCGATTGGGTTGGCTATCTGATCACCAGCTTTATCGGCGCCTGCATTCTTCTGTTTGTCGCCAAGCTGGTGCGGAAATAAATATCTAGTTGCCCGCCCATCGGCGGCAAAGGACATACGATGGTTACCATCCTCGATAGAACCGAAGCCGGCGATAAGCGCATTCGCCATCCGGAGAAGGCCCACAAGCCGGATACGGAAGTGCTGCGCAAGCCGGAATGGATCAGGGTCAAGGCTCCGACCTCCAAGGGCTATCAGGAAACCCGCGAGCTCGTCCGCTCCCACAAGCTGGTCACCGTCTGCGAAGAAGCCGGCTGCCCGAATATCGGCGAGTGCTGGGACAAGAAGCACGCCACCTTCATGATCATGGGCGAGATCTGTACCCGCGCTTGCGCATTCTGCAATGTCGCGACCGGCAAGCCGAATGCGCTTGATCTGGAAGAACCGGTCAATGTCGCCAAGGCCGTCAAGCAGATGGGCCTCAGCCACGTTGTCATCACCTCAGTCGACCGGGACGATTTGGCCGATGGTGGCGCCGAGCATTTCGAGAAGGTCATCTGGGCCATTCGCGAAGCCTCGCCGTTGACGACCATCGAAATCCTTACGCCTGACTTCTTGAAGAAGCCCGGTGCCTTGGAGCGCGTCGTTGCTGCCAAGCCCGACGTCTTCAACCACAACATGGAAACCGTGCCCGGCAATTATCTGACGGTGCGTCCGGGCGCTCGCTATTTCCACTCGGTGCGGCTGCTGCAGCGGGTCAAGGAACTCGATCCGACCATGTTCACCAAGTCTGGCATCATGGTTGGACTCGGCGAGGAGCGCAACGAAGTGCTGCAGCTGATGGACGACCTGCGCACCGCCGACGTGGACTTCCTCACCATCGGCCAATATCTGCAGCCGACCCGCAAGCACCACAAGGTCGAGCGCTTCGTGACGCCTGAAGAATTCAAGTCCTACGAGGATATTGCCTATACCAAGGGCTTCCTGATGGTGTCCTCCAGCCCGCTCACACGCTCCTCGCACCATGCAGGCGACGATTTCGCACGCCTGAAGGCCAACCGCGAGAAGAAGCTGCTGGCGGCCGCGGAGTAATGGGCCTCAGCGGCAAAGGGGTGCTCCTTTGTCCGCCGTGAGCCGGTTCGAGATAACGCTCCGGATTTCTGGGGACCATCTTGATCCGCGTGAGATCACGACGCTCCTCGGCGTTGAACCGCATTTGGCCTATCGCAAGGGCGGGGTCTGGAAGACACCAAAGGGAACATCGGTCGTCGGCAGAACTGGCCTTTGGAATGTCGGGGCCAAGGAGGTCGACAGCGGCAATTTCGAGGAGGCTATCGCACGCTTCCTTTCCGGCATACCGGCAGCGCCCGACGTGTTTCTCGCTCTTGCCTCAAGGTTCAAGGTAGAGCTGTTCTGCGGTCTTTTTCTCGACGAGTATAATTCGGGACTGGAAATTTCTCCTGCTGTCATGACTCTGATGGTTGAGCGTGGGATATCGCTCGATCTGGATATCTATTCCTCCTGCGATAGCGGGGAGGACTGCGAGGATTGACGGCATGGGCTTTTATGTCGATAGCATCGCGGACGCGGCGCAGATTTTAAACAACGCTCGGCGCATATGCGTGGTTGGCTGTTCCGGCAGCGGCAAGAGCACGCTCTCGCAAATCCTCTGCAAGCGGCTCGACATGACCTATATTTCCATGGACCGGGATGTATTCTGGCTGCCCGGCTGGCAGCTGCGCGCACGGCCGGAGGCGCTTGAGCGCGTGCAGGGCTTCGTCGCGGGCGAGCGCTGGGTGATAGACGGCAACAGTCCGGGATCACTGCCGGTACGGCTTGCGCGCGCCGATATGGTGATCTGGATGCGTCCGCCGCGCGTCGTATCGGTTTACGGCGTGCTGTCGCGCTGGCTGAAATATCGCGGTCAGGTGCGGCCCGAAATGACCGAGGGTTGCCCGGAAAAGATCGACGGGCCGTTTCTCAAATATGTCTGGAATTTCGAGGCCAAGGAAGTGCCGCAATTTCAGGCGCAGTTTGCAGCAGCGCGACCAGATTTGCCGGTGCTGGTGTTGAAATCGAGGCGGCAGACGGCCCAACTGCTGGCAAAGGTGGGCTTGCGAGGGTGACAACATGGTTCAGTATGCAGAAATTCCGGCTGCCGTCGATCTTCTCAAGCGGAGCAACAGGGTAATGGTTGTCGGCTGTTCCGGCGGCGGCAAGACCACCTTGTCACAAAAACTGGCCCGGCATCTGAAGCTCGAGTATCAATCCATTGACCGTGACGTCCGCTGGCTATCCGGGTGGACGGCACGTGATAGAGACGAACAGCGGGCCATCATTGAAGGCCTTATTGCCCGCGATCGCTGGGTGATGGATGGGAGCGGGCCGGGCAGTTTCGATTTGCGCCTGCCGCGAACCGATCTGGTCATCTGGTTAAGGATGCCAAGGCGTGTTTGCCTTTGGGGCGTGGCCTGCCGTGTCTGGCGCAATTACGGCAAAGTCCGGGTGGCGATGGCCGAGGGCTGCCCGGAACCACTGCCGGATAGGGCCTTCCTCGAGTACATCTGGAACTTCGAGAAAGACTCCGTGCCAATTTTCATCCGCAATTTCGAGCGGTACGGTCCACAGGTGCCGGTGCTGGTGCTAAAATCCCGCCGCGAGGTCGGTAAGCTTCTCGACCTCGTCGGCGTAGCTGATTAGCCATCAGTTATGCGGCGAAGGCATTCCTCGGCTGTGGACGTCTCGAGAGAATAAGCAGGGTTACCGCCGAAATGGTAGACGCGCCCATGATATACCAGGCAACGGAAGCGGCGCTGCCTGATTTCGCGACCAGCCACGCAGTGATGACGGGGGTGAGGGCGCTGCCCAGGACGCCGGCCAGCATGTAGCAGATCGACAGGCCGGTATAGCGCATCCCGGTTTCGAACAATTCGGCAAGAAAGGTGGCGATTGGCCCGAAATTGGCGGCGAATGCAGTCATCATCAGCAGGAAGCCAAACAGCACGCCAAGCAGGCCACCATGGTCCATAAGCCAGAACATCGGGAAGGCGAACAGGATTTCCGCGATTATGCCGGCAAGGATGACCGGCAGGCGCCCGATCTGGTCGGATAGCGTGCCGAACAGCGGCAGCAGCACCACGCACACGGCGCAGGCAATCAAGATCATCGCCAGTACCTCCTGCTTGGGAAGATGTAGCGTCTGCGTGCCATAGGACAGCCCAAAGACGGCGATGAGATTGAAGGACGAACCGATCGACAGTGTGGCAAAGCCACCGAGCAGCACCGTCGCCCAATGGCGGCTCAAAAGGTTGGCAAGCGGTATTTTCTTGTCTTTCACCTGCTGACGGTGGCGGGCAAATGTCGGGGTCTCGGTCATTGTCAGTCGCATATAGAGCCCGAGCGCGACAAGCACGATGCTGACGAGAAAGGCCAGTCGCCAACCCCACGCCAAAAAACTCTGTTCCGACAGCAAGGTCGACAGCAGCAGAAAAGCGGAGTTGGCAAGGAAGGTGCCGGCGGGAACGCCGATCTGCACCCAGGATCCATAGAGGCCGCGCTTGTCGGCAGGTGCATGCTCCACCGCCAGCAGCACCGCTCCGCCCCATTCGCCGCCCAAGGCCAGCCCCTGCAGCAACCGCAGCACCACCAGCAGGATTGGCGCCCAGACGCCGAGTGTGTCATAGCCAGGCAGAAGGCCGATGGCGAAGGTGGCGAGCCCCATGAGCCCGAGCGATAGCATCAGCGTCGACTTGCGGCCCAGCCGATCGCCGAAATGACCAAACAGGGCAGCCCCCACCATTCGCGACACATAGGCCGAAGCAAACGTGCTGAAGGCCAGCAGCGTGCCGATCAACGGATCGACGCTTGGAAAAAACACCTTATTGAAGACCAGCGCCGAGGCGGTGGCGAAAATGAACAGGTCATACCATTCAATTGTCGTGCCGATCACACTGGCTAGCATGATCCTTCGCAGCGGTGTTGTCTGGGATGTGGAGAGGCTATTGGAGTTGCTGGGCGAGGGGGCGGCCATGATACAAGTCCTTGCTTAAATTATTGAATTTGAAAAGAAGAATAAGTCGCCGTCTGTGTAAAATGGTATCAGGTCGCCAGATCTGTCGCCACCAACCGGGAATTTCGTTTGTTTTGCGAAATCTATAGAGACAAAAGCACCCAACTCCGGCCTTCCGTCCCGGAAATTTGCGGTAAAATCGAGCCGCTGGCCGGCTCACTTCTTGATCTTGTCTCTCGGCGCGATTAAGTCCGGTTCATGCCGAAGTTTGAAACCCGCCGTGTCGTCCAGCACTCCGCCGATCGCATGTATGAGCTCGTCGCCGATGTTGAGCGTTATCCTGAATTTGTGCCGCTCTGCGAGGAGCTTGCCGTGCAGTCACGCAAGGAGCGCGACGGCAAGACCTTGCTCATCGCCAACATGACCGTCGGCTACAAGGCGATCCGCGAGACGTTCGTGTCGCAGGTTCTGCTGAAGCCGGAGGAGCGGGCCATCGATGTGAAATATCTGGAAGGCCCGTTCAAATATCTCGACAATCGCTGGCGTTTCGAAGACCTCGGCGACGGCACCTGCGCCGTCAATTTCTATATCGATTACGAGTTCAAGAGCATGATCCTCGGCGCCTTGATGGGCTCGATGTTCGATCGCGCCTTCCGGATGTTTTCAGAGGCCTTCGAGACCCGCGCCAACAAGATTTACGGCACGGCCTGATCCTCGCCCACCAAGGGCCGCTTTTCGACATAGTGGCCGTAGAGTGTGGTGAGGATTGACATGGTCACGATCAACAGGTCGTGCTGGAAAGTGTTTCCCAAAGCACCAAGCAGAAGCCAACTGTTGTTCAAGAGCAACGAGACGATCTGAAATGGCAGCGCGAACAGGAATAGTTGGATTGTAATCCTTCCTATTGTAGTTTGGATGCTGAACGGCTATCCGGCGTCGGCTACTCCACCTCGGTCGCCGAGGAGGAAAATATACCCTCTATTCGGTCCCAGCCAGAAAAGTCAGGATTAAAGCGACGAGGGTCGATGGCGAAACCAGTGCGTTCGGTATGGGTTATTATGACGTAGCTTCCGTCATTAATATATCGGTAGCCGACTTGCTTCGCGCGCAGCCCTTTCTTTGCCACTATCACCTTTTTGTCGAGAGCGCTGACGTTAACAAACCGCTGTCCGCGATAGGTCGTATCCTCAAACCTGTGTATGTGGCCGAAGAGGAAAAGGGGTATGTCAGGCAGAAAAGCTTTGGTTTTTGTCAGCCTATAGTGACTGACGACTATCGTTCGTTCCGGGCGTTGCGCATTGACGGCTGTCGAAAGTTCTGTTCGCTGTTGTTCAATGTGCTTTCGCCGGGCCGCTGCGATAGCAATTGGATCGCCTGTGTCGTTAGCTAGGCGCAAAGATTCCCATTCCGGGTCGATCCCGTCTACCGACTCGCCGACCACATTCAGACCTTCGACAGCGACGGGCGACAAATGAATATGATGACACCGTTCCCCGAATTTTTGACGATGTCCGAGGCGACGATCCCAGTTGCCGAAGACATATAAAACCGGGCAATCGAAAGTCTGAAGTAAATCAAAAACCTCGTTCGTATTCTCGCTTCCGATATCGCCCGCCACGATCAGTGCGTCGAAGTCGTTTCCTTCGAGTGAGCGAAGCTGACGGACCGCTCTGAGGTTGTTGTGAATGTCAGAACAAGCGAGGATTTTCGCCAATGTTAGCCTCCGCAACCTCTCCCAACAGTCCAAGCGCTGTCCGGACCGTTTCCAGACGGATATTGTCGCGACCTAGGTCGCCGTAGCGCATCTCCCGATGCGCAATATTCCCTGTTCGCGCCATGGCCGCGATATGCACCAAGCCCACCGGCTTTTCCGCTGAACCACCGCCCGGTCCTGCAATGCCCGTGACCGCAACCGAAAGGGAAGCCCCGGAGCGATAGAGCGCACCGTGGGCCATGGCGAGTGCAGTTTCGCGCGAGACGGCGCCATAGGTCTGCAATGTCAGTACCGGTACGCCGAGCATGTCTGATTTCGCCTGATTGGAATAGGTGACAAAGCCGCGATCTACTACGGCGGAGGAGCCGGCGACTTCCGTCAGCAGACCAGCGATCAGGCCGCCGGTGCAGGATTCGGCGGTAGCGACCGTCAGGCCGCGCGTCGCGAAATCCGCGATCAGCGTCTGGGCTGCCTTAAGGAGATCGCTCGGAAACGGGCTCATTGCTGAGGTGCCCGGTAGACAACGGTTGCCGTCGCTATCGCCGCAATGCCCTCGCGACGGCCAACAAACCCAATCTGTTCATTGGTGGTTGCCTTGACCGAGCAGCGGTCGAGCGAAATGCCGAGGATTTCAGAAAGCTTTTCGCGCATGGCCTGCCGATGCGGTCCGATCTTCGGAGCTTCGGCAATCAGCGAGACATCGGCATTCATGATCGTACCGCCGGCATCGCGCACGATCTTGGCGGCGTGTTCGAGAAAGATCCGCGAGGCAGCACCCCGCCATTGCGGGTCCGAGGGCGGGAAATGATCGCCGATATCGCCGGCGCCGCAGGTGGCGAGCAGCGCATCGGTCAGCGCATGCAGGGCCACATCGGCATCGGAATGGCCGCTGAGCGTCTGGTCATGGGTGATGAAGATGCCGCACAGCGTCACCCCGTCGCCCGGCACAAGCTGGTGCACGTCATAGCCATTGCCGGTGCGCACGTCAGGAAGATCGTTGTTGGAGAGGCGGGCATCGGCCATTTCGAGATCTCGTTTCACGGTGAGTTTGACATTGTCAGGTGAGCCATCGACCAGATGCACGGTCAGTCCCGCCCATTCGGCGATCGCCGCGTCGTCGGTAAAATCGTCACGGCCTGCATCGGCTGCGGCCTGATGGGCTGCATGGATTTTGGCGTAGGAAAAGCTCTGCGGCGTCTGAGCCGCGTAAAGTCCGGCGCGCGAAACCGTATCGCTGACCTCGCCGCGATCATTGCCGCGCTTCAGCGTGTCCGTCACGGCTACCGCCGGCAGCACCGCGTCTGCACCGCTCGCCAGCTTTAACACGATTCGGTCGATCATCGCCCGGTCGAAGAATGGTCGCACGGCGTCATGGATCAGCACATGTTCGGGCGCGTGGCCCTCCAGTGCCTTCAACCCCGCCAGCACCGATTGCTGCCGCGTCTTGCCGCCATGGGTGACGATCAATGATGCGGCAAGCTCGGGATAGGCGGCAAGCGCCTCGGCCAGCAGCGTTTCGTCGTCTGGATGGATAACCACGACGACAGCAGCTTGCGGCAGGATATTGGTAAAGCCGAGCAGGCTGTGGACGAGCACGGGCCTGCCGCCGATCCGACGATATTGCTTAGGTCCTTCGCTCGAGGCTCCAGCCCGTTCGCCGCGTCCGGCAGCGACCAAAATGACAGCAGTTGACCTTGCCGCCTGCGCTTTAGTATGCACCATAGTATCTCGCTGCCCTGACCGTTTTCCCCTGTCTATCGGCGCGGTCGAAAGTTTTCCAGCATTTGCCCGAAAAATTGTCTGTATCTCCCGGAAAGAGCTTGGCAATGCGTTTTTTTATGTCTAAAAATCGGGCACATTAGTATCTTGCCCGAAAGATAGACATTTGCCGCAACCGGATCTCCAGACAGGGTTTCAAATCGCCTCGGTTGCCATTCGCAATCGCGTGGTGCTGGCGCCCATGTCCGGCGTCACGGATCTGCCGTTTCGGCAATTGGCCTTCCGCCATGGCGCCGGTCTAGTTGTGACGGAAATGGTGGCAAGCCGCGAGCTCGTCTTCAATGCAGCCGAAAGCTGGTCGCGTCTGAAAGGCGCCGGGTTGACGCCGCACATGGTGCAGCTTGCCGGCCGCGATCCACACTGGATGGCCGAGGCGGCAAAAATCGCCGAGGCCAATGGCGCAGATATCATCGACATCAATATGGGCTGTCCGGCCAAGAAGGTTATCGGCGGCTATGCCGGTTCCGCCTTGATGCGTGAGCCGGAGACGGCGCTTGCCCTGATCGAGGCGACGGTGAAAGCCGTATCGGTTCCCGTGACCGTCAAGATGCGGCTCGGTTGGGATGCGCAGTCGATCAACGCGCCGGAACTGTCGCGCAGGGCCGAGGCGCTCGGAGTGCAGGCAATCACCGTGCATGGCCGCACCCGGATGCAGTTTTACGAAGGCCGCGCCGATTGGGATGCGATCGCAGCCGTGCGCGCGGCAATCTCAATTCCTCTGATTGCCAATGGCGATGTTGAGACGCTTGCCGATGCGCAGGAGATTCTGCGCCGCTCCGGGGCCGATGCCGTCATGGTCGGGCGCGGCTGCCAGGGTCGCCCGTGGCATGCCGGCGCGCTGGCCGGTCATGCGCCACCGGCCCGCGGAGAGATCCCGGCGATTGCCGTTGCCCATTACCGCGCCATGCTCGATCACTATGGAGCCCATGTTGGTGTGCGCCATGCGCGCAAGCATCTCGGCTGGTACCTGGATCGGCATGCCGTGCAACTCGATCCGGAAGAAAAGACAGCGCTGATGACATCGAAAGACCCAGACCAGGTGGCTGAACGCTTCTATGAGGCGTTGGCCCGCACAGCCACGACGCCGCTTGAGGAGGCCGCATGAGCGATCCAGTCCAGCCCGGCGACGGCAATATGCTCGCCATGGCCGTGCTCAATGCCATCCAAAATCCGGTCGTGATGGTCAACGCGGAGGGGCATATCGTCTTTGCCAATTGGGAGGCGGAAGCGTTCTTCGGCGCCAGCGCCAGCCATCTTGCCCGCCACAAGATCTCGACCTTCATTCCCTTCGGCAGCCCATTGCTGGAGCTGATCGACCAGGTGCGGGAGCGGCGTGCGCCGGTCAATGAATATCGTGTGGACCTCAGTTCGCCCCGGCTCGGCCAGGACAAGCTGGTGGACCTCTACGTCGCCCCTGTAACAGTCGAAACCGGCGCCGTGGTCATCGTGTTCCAGGAACGCTCGATGGCCGACAAAATCGATCGCCAGCTTACCCACCGCGCCGCCGCGCGTTCGGTTACGGGGCTTGCCTCCATGCTTGCCCACGAGATCAAGAACCCGCTGTCGGGCATTCGCGGTGCGGCACAATTGCTGGAAAGCTCCGTGCCGCCCGAGGATCGCAACCTGACCCGGCTGATCTGCGACGAGACCGACCGCATTGTCTCGCTTGTCGATCGGATGGAAATCTTTTCCGACGAGCGGCCGGTGGATCGCACCTCGATCAACATCCACTCTGTTCTCGACCATGTGAAGGCGATTGCCCAGGCGGGCTTTGCGCGGCATCTGAAGATCACAGAGAGCTATGATCCGTCGCTGCCGCCGGTCTTTGCCAACCGCGATCAGCTTGTGCAGGTCTTTCTGAACCTGATCAAGAATGCCGCTGAGGCGGTGGGCGACAAGTCTGATGGCGAGATCCAGCTGACGACTGCCTATCGGCCTGGCATCCGCCTGTCGGTGGCTGGCTCGCGCGAAAAGATCTCGTTGCCGCTGGAATTTTGCGTAGCCGACAATGGTCCGGGTGTGCCGTCGGATCTTCTGCCGCATCTGTTCGATCCGTTCATCACGACGAAGACGAACGGCTCTGGGTTGGGGCTGGCGCTGGTCGCCAAGATTATCGGCGGCCATGGCGGCATCGTCGAGTGCGATAGCCAGGGCAACCGGACGATATTCCGTGTGTTGATGCCGGTCTCCAAGGAAACGGTAGATGAAGACGCGCCCGTTGCGAAATCCGTGGGAAGAATAAGATGACAGCCACTATCCTTGTTGCCGATGACGATGCCGCGATCCGCACAGTGCTGAACCAGGCGCTGAGCCGCGCCGGTTACGACGTGCGCATCACATCCAACGCCGCCACCCTTTGGCGCTGGATTTCAGCTGGCGAGGGCGACCTTGTCGTGACGGATGTCGTCATGCCCGATGAAAATGCCTTCGATCTCTTGCCGCGCATCAAGAAGGCACGGCCGGATCTGCCGGTGCTGGTCATGAGCGCCCAAAACACCTTCATGACCGCCATTCGTGCTTCGGAAAAGGGCGCTTATGACTACCTGCCCAAGCCCTTCGACCTGACGGAACTGATCGCCATCATCGGCCGCGCGCTGGCCGAGCCGAAAAAGAAGCCGGCGCGTTTGGGCGACGACATGCAGGACGGAATGCCGCTGGTCGGCCGCTCCGCCGCCATGCAGGAAATCTACCGTGTCCTCGCCCGGCTGATGCAGACCGACCTGACGCTGATGATTACAGGCGAATCCGGTACGGGCAAGGAACTGGTGGCCAAGGCGCTGCATGACTACGGCAAGCGCCGCAACGGTCCTTTCGTTGCGATCAACATGGCGGCCATACCGCGCGACCTGATCGAATCGGAACTGTTCGGCCATGAGAAGGGTGCCTTTACCGGCGCCCAGAACCGCTCAACCGGCCGCTTCGAGCAGGCCGAGGGCGGCACGCTATTCCTCGACGAAATCGGCGATATGCCGATGGATGCCCAGACCCGGCTTTTGCGCGTGCTGCAGCAGGGCGAATATACCACGGTCGGCGGACGCACCCCGATCCGCACCGATGTGCGCATCGTTGCCGCCACCAACAAGGACCTGAAACAATCGATCAATCAGGGCCTCTTCCGCGAAGACCTCTATTACCGTCTGAACGTGGTGCCGCTGCGCCTGCCGCCGCTGCGCGACCGGGCCGAGGACATCGCCGATCTCGTGCGCCACTTCATCCAGCAGGGTGAAAAGGAAGGTCTGGACGCCAAGCGATTCGAGCAGGATGCGCTCGATGTGATGAAGTCCTATGCCTGGCCGGGTAATGTTCGCGAGCTGGAGAACCTGGTGCGCCGGCTGATGGCGCTTTATCCACAGGATGTTATTACCCGCGAAATCATCGAGCAGGAACTGCGCTCCGACATCACCGACAGCCCGATCGCCAAGGCAGGGTCGGGCGGTGGTCACATGACCATTGCCCAGGCGGTGGAAGAGAATATGCGCACCTATTTCGCCTCTTTCGGCGATAATTTGCCGCCTCCGGGCCTTTACGACCGGGTTTTGACGGAAATGGAGTATCCGTTGATCCTTGCGGCTCTCACCGCAACCCGTGGTAATCAGATCAAGGCCGCCGATCTGCTCGGCCTCAACCGCAATACGCTGCGCAAGAAAATCCGCGAGCTTGGCGTTTCCGTCTATCGTAGTTCCCGCGGCGCTTGACATTTAGGCAATGCGCGTTGCAATTTCGCCACAATGCGTTGCTCAATGGCAACGGTGGGGAGACTGACACCAAAGCTCAAGACATCAGACGGCTAGGCGTTTGCGGCGTTGTTGCCCCGACGCCACCGCCGGACTGAGGCTGGTGTAGCAATATTCCCTATGCGGAGACGGGACGAAATGAGGACTGGCAGGCCTGCCGTGCAGACCGAAGAAGAGGCAGCGTTGACGCTCCAGCAGGAGCGGCAGTCTTCCTTTGCCTTGCCTGGGCTCATCCTGGCCGGCGGCGCGCTTGCTTGCGCGATGTTTACGCTGCCGGTCCTGCTCGGTCTCACCCCGATTGCGCCGACCTCGAATGTCCTGATCGGTTCTGCCGTCATCAACGCGCTCTTCGTCGTCGGGCTGCTGTTCCTGATCGGCCGCGAAGTCAGCCGATTGGTCAAAGCGCGGCGACGGGGCAGGGCGGCGGCCAGGTTGCATGTGCGCATCGTCGTGCTGTTTTCGATCGTGGCGATCACCCCGGCCATCCTGGTAGCGATTTTCGCCAGTATCACGCTCAATGTCGGTCTCGATCGCTGGTTCTCGATCCGCACCCAAGGCATCATCAATTCATCGCTGAATGTCGCTCAGGCCTATATGCTGGAGAATGCCAGCTATTTGCAGGGCCAGACGATTTCCATGGCGACGGATCTCGAGCGCAACCGGGCGCTGTTCTTTCTCGATCGCACGGGCTTCATCGAATTGATGAGCCGTCAGGCGAAGGGGCGCGGCCTGCTGGGCGCGTTTCTGGTGCGCAAGGATGGCACGCCGATCCTTCAGGCCGATATCCCGACCGACAAGCCATTACCGGCCATTCCCCAGGACGCGCTGGACAAGGCTGCTGCCGGTCAGCCTACGCTGATCCCGCCTGGCGTCACCAATCTGGTGGGCGGCATCGTCAAGATGGATTCCCTCAGCGGCGCTTTTCTGTACACGGTGCGTGCTGTCGATCCGAAGGTCATGCGGGCCATGCGGGAGATGGAGGACAATACCGCGGAATATAAGTCGATGGAGGCTGGTCGTACGACGCTGCAGATCGCCTTCGCCGTGCTTTATCTTGGTTTTGCGCTGATCGTGCTGCTTGCTGCCATCTGGACGGCGATTGCCGTGGCCGACCGGATCGTGCGGCCGATCCGCCTTCTGATCGGCGCGGCGGACAACGTGGCGTCGGGCAATATGAACGTGGTTGTGCCGGTCCGCGTCGCCGATGGCGATGTCGGCAGTCTGTCGCGCACCTTCAACAAGATGATTTCGCAAATCCGCACCCAGCGCGACGAAATTCTTGAAGCGAAAGATGAGGTCGATGACCGGCGTCGCTTCATTGAGGCCGTGCTCTCCGGTGTGACCGCGGCGGTCATCGGCGTCGAGGACGACGGTCACATCACGATCGTCAATCCGTCGGCGGAGCTGTTCCTGGCCCGCAGCGCCGAGGGATTGCTGGGCGAGACGCTGGAATCCGTTGCGCCGGAAATCAATACGGTGTTTGCCGAAGCCGCGTTGCGCCATAGAGGTGATTTCCGCAAGCAGATCAACCTTGTGCGCAGCGGCAAGGAGCGGACGCTGTCGGTGCAGGTCACCCGCGAGGAAACCCGCAACGCAACCGAATCCTACGTTATTACGCTCGACGACATCACCGACCTTGTTATTGCCCAGCGCTCAACTGCCTGGGCGGACGTGGCGCGCCGCATCGCCCATGAGATCAAGAACCCGCTGACCCCGATTCAGCTATCAGCAGAGCGGTTGAAGCGCCGTTATGGCAAGCAGATTGTGCCGGAAGATCGGGCGGTCTTCGACCAGTGTACCGATACGATCGTGCGCCAGGTCGAGGACATCGGCCGGATGGTCGATGAGTTCTCGTCCTTCGCGCGTATGCCGAAGCCCACCAAACAGCCTGCGGACCTGCGCGACATCCTGAAAGACGCGATCTTCCTGCGCGAAATCGGCCATAGCGAATGCGAGTTTATTCGTGATGTCGGCGATACCCCGCTCGAGGGCTCCTTTGACGCCCGCATGCTGGCGCAGGCCTTTGGCAATCTTATCAAAAATGCGGTCGAGGCGATCGAAGCCGTGCCCGATGATGCCGAAAAGCTGCCGGGCCGCGTCTGGATCAGGGCCCTCACCGAAGAGCAGCGCGACAGTTTCGTGGTCGATATCATCGACAATGGCAAGGGACTGCCGGTCGACAATCGCCACCGCATTCTCGAGCCTTACATGACGATGCGTGAAAAGGGCACGGGCCTCGGGCTCGCCATCGTCAAAAAGATCATTGAAGAGCATGGCGGTCAGCTTGAATTGCATGATGCGCCGGCAGAATTCGACGGCGGGCGCGGCGCGATGATCCGCGTCGTCCTGCCGCGTCATGTCGGCACCGTCCCCGCAGCCGCAGAGCATGGTAAGGAAGCAGCTTATGGCCTCTGATATTCTGGTGGTCGATGACGAGGAAGACATTCGTGAGATCGTCTCCGGCATCCTGAGCGATGAAGGGCACGAGACCCGTACTGCCCATGATGCCGATAGCGCATTGGCGGCAATTTCCGACCGCGTGCCCCGGCTGATTTTTCTCGATATCTGGATGCATGGCAGCCGGCTGGACGGCCTGGCGCTGCTTGACGAGATCAGGGCCCGCCATCCCGAGATGCCTGTCGTGATGATTTCGGGCCACGGCAATGTTGAGACGGCGGTATCGGCGATCAAGCGTGGTGCCTTCGACTTCATCGAAAAGCCGTTCAAGGCTGACAGGCTGATCCTGATTGCCGAGCGGGCGCTGGAAAACTCCAAGCTGAAGCGCGAAGTGACCGAATTGAAGCGCCGCACCGGCGATGCCAATGAGCTGATCGGCAGCTCGGTTGCCGTATCGCAGCTGCGCCAGACGATCGAAAAAGTCGCCCCGACCAACAGCCGCATTATGATCGTTGGCCCCTCGGGTAGCGGCAAGGAGCTGGTCGCCCGGATGATCCACAAGCGATCGGCGCGCGCCGCTGGCCCGTTCGTGACGCTCAATGCTGCCGCCATCACGCCTGACCGGATGGAAGTGGCACTGTTCGGCACCGAGGGCGGTCCCGGCCAGACCCGCAAGATCGGTGCCCTGGAAGAGGCGCATCGCGGCATTCTCTATCTCGACGAAGTCGGCGAAATGCCGCGCGAGACCCAGAACAAGATCCTGCGCGTGCTTGTCGACCAGCAGTTCGAACGCGTCGGCGGCTCCAAGCGGGTGAAGGTCGATGTTCGCATCATTTCTTCGAGCGCCTACAATCTCGAAAGCCTGATTGCCGAGGGACGGTTCCGCGAGGACCTGTTCCATCGCCTGGCGGTCGTGCCTGTGCGGGTGCCGGCGCTTGCCGAGCGGCGCGAGGACATTCCATTCCTGGTCGACATGCTGGTGCGCCACATCGCCGAGCAGGCGGGCATCCGTCCGCGCAAGATCGGCGAAGATGCGATGGCGGTGCTGCAGGCCCATGACTGGCCGGGCAACATCCGGCAGTTGCGCAACAATATCGAGCGCCTTCTGATCCTGACCCAGAATGACGGGGCCGAGGTACCTATCAACGCCGACATGCTGCCGACAGACCTTGGCGAGATGCTGCCGAAGGTTTCAGGCCGCAATGACTACCAGATCATGACGCTGCCGCTGCGCGAGGCTCGCGAAATGTTCGAGCGCGACTATCTGATTGCTCAGATCAACCGGTTCGGCGGCAACATTTCTCGTACGGCGGAATTTGTCGGCATGGAGCGGTCGGCCCTGCACCGGAAGCTGAAATCACTGGGCGTCTGAGGCTTCGAAAAGGCAGGAAACATCGCAATTACGCAATGAATTCGCTCAGGTTTTTCCCGATTGCGGAAAGTCCGACGATTTGATACCAGATATGACTGATGGGCACTGGGGAGGCTCGTCCAAAAAAATCACAAAATTGCAACCGGCACCCCCGGCCGGCAAGATAGAAAGAAGCGGCGCCATGGCGGAACGTTCTCAGAATTTGCAGGACCTTTTTCTCAATACGGTTCGCAAGCAGAAGATTTCCCTCACTATTTTCTTGATCAATGGTGTGAAGCTGACCGGCGTGGTCACCTCCTTTGATAATTTCTGCGTTCTGTTGCGTCGTGATGGGCACTCCCAGCTCGTCTACAAGCATGCCATTTCGACCATCATGCCGGGACAGCCGATGCAGATGTTCGAAAGCGAAGAGGCGGCTTCCTAAAATCGAGCCGACGATTATCCGGGAACAGATCAGGTCGATCTCCGTTGGACACGGTGGAGAGCGACCTTTTCCCATTTTACAAGCAGGATTACGGCTATAGCCACAAGAGACACGACATCCGATTCCATCATTCCCGAACAGGACATGCATCGCGATACTATGCGAGCCCTGGTTCTCGTGCCGGTGCTGAAGCAGGCGCGCGGGGCCGATAAAGGCTCTGGCGACCTAGGTCCTGTGACGACTCGCAGCAATGAAAGCCGGTTGGAAGAGGCAATGGGTCTCGCGCGCGCGATCGACTTGACGATTGTTAAGGGCCTTATCGTCACGGTCAATCAACCGCGTCCGGCGACGCTGATCGGCTCTGGCAAGATCGAAGAAATCAAGGCTGAACTCGATGCGCAGGACGCGGGCCTTGTGATTGTCGATCACCCGCTCACGCCCGTGCAGCAGCGTAATCTGGAAAAGGAATGGAACGCTAAGGTCATCGACCGGACGGGCCTGATCCTGGAAATCTTCGGCCGCCGTGCCTCCACCAAGGAAGGCACGCTTCAGGTCGATCTTGCTCATCTGAACTATCAGAAGGGCCGGCTGGTGCGCAGCTGGACCCACCTTGAGCGCCAGCGCGGCGGCGCGGGATTCATGGGCGGTCCGGGTGAAACCCAGATCGAAGCCGACCGACGCATGTTGCAGGACCGGATCGTCCGGCTGGAGCGCGAGCTGGAGCAGGTGGTGCGCACGCGCCAGCTGCACCGCGCCAAGCGTCGTAAGGTGCCACATCCGATCGTCGCCCTCGTCGGCTATACCAATGCCGGAAAATCGACGCTGTTCAACCGTATCACGGGCGCCGGCGTGCTGGCCGAGGACATGCTGTTTGCCACGCTCGATCCGACCTTGCGCCGGATGAAGCTCCCGCATGGCCGCACGGTGATCATGTCCGATACCGTCGGTTTTATCTCCGACCTGCCGACTCACCTCGTCGCCGCCTTCCGTGCCACGCTCGAAGAAGTGCTGGAAGCCGATTTGATCCTGCATGTCCGCGACATGTCCGATCCTGACAACGGCGCCCAATCCGGCGACGTGCTGCGCATCCTTTCCGATCTCGGCATCGACGAGAAGGAGCGCGAGAGCCGCATCATCGAAGTCTGGAACAAGGTCGACCGGCTGGAGCCGGAAGTCCATGACGCCATCGCCGAAAAGGCCGCCGGTCGACAGAATGTCATGGCCGTATCGGCAATTACAGGCGAGGGCGTCGATGCACTGATGGCCGAGATCGGCCAGCGCCTGTCTGGTGTCGTCACTGAGACGACAGTCATCCTGCCACCGGACAAGCTCTCGCTGATCCCCTGGGTCTACGAAAATGCCATGGTCGATGGCCGAGAGGACCGCGACGACGGCTCGGTCTCCTTTGATTTGCGCCTGTCGGAACAACAGGCCAGCGCGTTGGAGCGCAAGCTCGGCATATTGCAGCCCGTCCGGGACGAGGACTGGGACTGGGACTGAGGTTTGCCGGAGGCAATTAGCAGACAAGCACCACGGCACACGTGATCAACTAACACGCTCTTGCTGCTTGCGAAGCATCAAGCAAGTCCCTTGACGGCCGACAATCGAGTCCTAGGTGCTTTCCTTTGATCGGTGAGGTTGATTTAAGGAGTTGGGGTATGCCAGCATCATGTTCTTTTAAATTGAACGGACAGTCGACCTCCGCGCTCATTTGCAATGGATTTGGGTCTGTTCCGGCGTTCTCAGGAATGACGCCGCATAAAGATGACCCCGGGGCAGTGGGGTTGGCCAATGTTGGCCCTTTGCCGCAAGGGCGTTACTACATTATTGATCGTCAACGCGGTGGACGGCTTGGGCCTCTGAGAGAGTGGATACAGGACGCAGTAACTGGCGTCGACCGGAGCGAATGGTTTACTCTTTACCGTGTCGACGATGTTATTGATGATTATACGTTTGTGAACGGCGTAAAGAGGGGTAATTTCAGACTTCATCCCAATGGTCGATTTGGAATAAGCGAGGGATGCATCACTGTTTTGTCGCTTGAAAATTTTGAAAGACTCCGCGATTTCCTTTTAAAACAGTCATCCGGGTTCATTTCTGGCACGACCATAAAATACTATGGGACGGTGGATGTACAATGAAAGCGCTGTTCACGATACTGACTTCGCTTGTCCTGACAATCCCAATGGCCATTTTGATTGGAAAATTTACCCCCTTGGGCAATTTTCTATTCAGTGAAGCCGGCTACAGGCTTCTTGATCCGCTGTTCGAGCTTTTCGGGAGTATTGGCGCTGAAGATCATATCGATATCATTTCATCGCTCATTCTTCTGATTGGCTTGCTGACTTCTCTCATCGTTACGTTGATTGCCGCCAAGATGATCTTCCGGACCCGTGGGAAATAAGACAGCTACACGTCGCTCGCGGTTGAAGACGATGACGACTTGGCACCGCTCTAAACCGAACTACAGCATCGGACCGCGCAGTGTGAGCCGGTTTTCGGAAAATCCGATTCACACACCACGTTAGGCATGGTGCCGATTCAGGTTTTCGGCGCGGTGCTCTAGTCCCGGTCAAGTGCTACAGATCAAATTACTCAGGTCGGCATCACCGGCATAGCACTCGAAGATCGCCACGGTGCGATCCCGGATCTTTGCCGGGATCAGTTTCGCCCGGTAGGCAAGGCTTTTGTCTGACAAGGCGGGATCGGTCGTGCGTTCTTGGGCCAGGGCATCGGCGATGGCGGCTACATTGGCCCGATCTCGACCTACGAAATCGGCAATTTTCTGGGCGACAATACCGGGGTCGCCGAGGAGATCCGTCTCGCGGGAAATCCAGAGAGGTTTTACCGCGCCGCATGCCTCGGTTTTTTGCCAGGTCGCCAGCCATTGCGCGGTTCTTACAGCATGCGCATCGACCAGCAGGTCCAGGCGTTGGTCGAACGGCAATTGCTGATACACGCCCGGCAATCCGTCCTCGAAGAAGCTTTCGCCTTTGCCAGTATCCCGGGCGCGAGACTGCATGAGTGCATCGTCAAGCACGATCAGCGACACCAGAAAATTGCCGGTGACCACGATAGGGCGCAGGCCGTAAAGGGCGATCTGCTTTGCGGTAAAGGGCGTGCATGCCAATGGATGCTGGGCGAGCGATCCTTTGGCGTCGAGACCGTTGCGCTGCAAGGCAAGTTCGTCCAATCCGCTGGCGCTGAGATTAGCGCCGAGCAGCGATGCGGAATAGTCGGAATAGGCCGTGGATATGAGATGCGCGGGCCTTAGACCAAGGGCCCGGCGGACGGCACCGCCAAGGCTGGAGGCGACCGCTCCGGGTGTGTCGGCCACGAGGATATTGAGCACATCAGCTTTGTTGGCAGTCAGTCGGGCTCGCAGGACTGTTTCGGCAAATTCGCCTGGGCGCAGTGTGCGGTCGGCGGTGATGCCATATCCTTCGACCGGTAGAAAGAAGGGATGGACATGCGAGAGGGCGACCGTCGTTTCCTTGCGATCGTCGGGTGCCATTTTTGCAAGGAAGGCATTTCCCATCCAGCAGGCGGTCTGAACGTCGGGCATGCAGGACAGAATCTGCATGAAATGAGCGATGTCTTCGGGCTGGACGGCCTGCTCGCAGGAACTGGTTTTGATATGCACATTCATGATGCAGGCTCCACGCTTCGCCAACCGGACGAATAAATACAACAATTATTAGCTATAACTATTGCCGCAAGCTTGCGCGAATGTGGAGCGAGATCGCTTATGTCAGTTCATGGGTGACGACGAAGGGCGGGCTATGATGGCGGCGCGCTCTGTCTTGGCAGAGCCGTCTTACCATCCTGACCGCTTATGATCTGCGTTCGAATCGCTTGGCATCCTGCCAAAGCGCTTCCATCCGCTCCAGCGTCGCTTCATCCAGGCTCTCGCCCTCACTTGTCAGCATCTTTTCGATATGGGCGAAGCGACGGCGGAATTTCACATTGGTGCCGCGCAGGGCCTGTTCGGGATCGGCTTTGACGTGGCGGCCGATATTGACGAGGGCAAAGAGCAGATCGCCTAACTCGTCGCTGATCTTTGCTTCGTTGCCGCCCTGCAAGGCCTCGCGCAATTCACCGATTTCCTCCTCGATCTTGTCGAGGATCGGCTCAGCCTTATCCCAGTCGAAGCCGACCTTGGCCGCCTGCTCCTGCAGCTTGACGGCCTCCGTCAGTGCCGGAAAGCTTCGCTGCACCGAGCCGAGATGGCCGGCATTCAACACCTCGGCAATGCCACGCGATGAACGCCGCTCAGCCCGTTCCTGCTTTTCCTGGCGTTTGATCGCGTCCCATTGCAGCTTGACGGCTTCTGGCGTATCGGCCTCAGAGCGGGCAAACACATGCGGATGGCGACGGATCATCTTGCGGGTAATGGCTTCCACCACGTCGCCAAAGGAAAAGAGCCCGGCCTCTTCGGCGATCCGGGCATGAAACACCACCTGCAGCAGCAGATCGCCCAGTTCGTCGCATAGATCATCCGGATCGTTGCGCTCGATGGCATCGGCCACTTCATAGGCTTCTTCCAGCGTGTAGGGCTTGATGGTCTCGAAGGTCTGGACGATGTCCCAGGGGCAGCCGGTCTGCGGGTCGCGCAACGCCGCCATGATGTCGATCAGTTGGGCGATATCCTTGGAAGGCTGCATGGGTATGTCCTAATAATTGGAAGGGTCAGTTCAGCGGAATGTCGTTGCCGCTCTTGCTGGACTGGTATCGGGAGGAAAGGTCGCCGTAGAGACCGCGGATCTTCTGGGACTGCGCGAGCAGCGCGCCGCGCACAGCGTCATCTTCTACTTCGATCATTTCTTCGATGGCAAAGCTGTTCCAGAAGGCATTCTGCTTGCGATAGCCGCCGGGCTCGAGCCCGAATACTTCCTTGAGGATCTTCAAGTCGTGGGGAATGGCAAAGGCATCGCGGCTGTCTTCATGGCTGAAGAAATAGTAGAAATTATCAAAACCCGCCCAGGTGATCGCCGACATGCACATGGTGCAGGGTTCGTGCGTGGAGAGGAAGATCAGCTCCGATGTCGCGGGTCGCTCGCCGAGTTCGTAGAACCGCTTTAAGGTATGGACTTCGCCGTGCCAGAGCGGATTTTCAAGCTCATTGTTGGTCTCGGCCAGCACCAACGATAGATCGGATTTGCGCAGGATGGCAGCGCCGAATATCTTGTTGCCGCCGGCAACGCCCTGCTCGGTCAGCGGGATGATATCCTTTTCGATGACGTCGAGCAGCCGGGAGGTGAGACTTTGATCGGGCATGGCGGTGATCTCCGGGAATCGTGTCTGCATTTAGCGGCAAGCCTTGGCCAAGGAAAAGCCCACGAAGGCGATTCAGGGAAAATTGTCAGTGCCGGGTTGGTTTTGCTCCGATCCGCAGATGCGCTAGCAAAGAAATATCCGCGCCATGATGCCGGCAGATTCCTGTTTCTTCATGCGCGGCTGGGTTTTTATGATAATGAGAGCCAAACTAGGGAATAGGCGTTTGACGATCGATACGGACAAGCTGGCAGTCTTTCCGGCCTTTTTTCGCGTTTCCGGCGCGAAACTGGCCGTTTTTGGCGATGGCGATGAAGCTTTCGCTAAGGCCCGTCTTATTGCCAATACGTCCGCACGCATCATCGCATTCACGCAGGCCCCGGAACCCGCCTATCAGACCTTTCTCGCGCGCCGTAACATCGAGACCGATCAGCGCCCATTTTCCGCCGATGTGCTTGATGGCATCACATTGGTCTTTGCGGCCACCGGCGATGGTGCGACCGACAGAACGATTGTCGAAACCGCCCGGGCGCTGAAAATTCCGGCCAATGCCGTCGACCAGCCCGATTATTGCGATTTCTATACGCCTGCGCTCGTTAACCGTGCGCCGATTGCCGTGGCCATCGGCACGGAGGGCGTCGGCCCGGTTCTCGCGCAGATGATCCGCGCCGGCATCGACCGGCAATTGCCGCGCTCGCTCGGCCGTCTTGGCCGGCTCGCCAATAGCTACCGCCGTGCTGTTGACCGACTTGTGCCGCGCGGCGTCTCGCGCCGGCTGTTCTGGCGGTCGTTCTTCCAGGGTGAAGTGGCCGATGCCATGGAAAAGGGCGATGTGAAATTTGCCCGTCGGCAGGCGACGAAGTTGCTGAAGACGGCAGCCTCTGCAACTCCCGAAGGCCGGATCTTTCTGGTCGGGGCCGGGCCGGGCGCCGAGGACCTGCTGACATTGCGCGCGCATCGGCTGATGATGGAGGCCGACGCCATCGTTTATGACGCGCTGGTGCCGCAGGCTGTAGTCGATATGGGGCGGCGCGATGCGGACCGCATTCCCGTGGGCAAGCGTAAGGGCTGTCATTCCAAATCGCAGAGCGAGATCAATGATCTGCTTGTTTCGCTCGGGCGGGAGGGCAAGCGCGTCGTGCGGCTGAAATCCGGCGATCCCTTGATTTTCGGCCGGGCCGGCGAGGAAATGGCAGCGTTGCGCGATGCCGGCATTGCCTATGAAATCGTGCCGGGCGTGACATCCGCCCTGGCGGCTGCGGCTGATTTCGAATTGCCGCTGACGCTGCGCGGCGTCTCGTCCTCCCTGGTCTTTACGACCGGCCACGATCTGACCGGCGATGTGCTGCCCGACTGGGCGCGGCTGGCGCTGTCCGGCGCAACGGTCGCCGTCTATATGGGTCGCACGGTGGCGGCCTCCGTCGCCGAGCGGCTGATGGCGGGTGGCCTGGCGGAAGACACGACAGTGGCCGTGGTTGAAAATGCCGGGCGCGGCGATCGCCGCCTGCTGCACGGCACCTTGAAGGAATTGCCTGGCCTTGAGGCAAGAACCGAATTGACGGGGCCTGTCATGGTGATTATCGGCGATGCAGTTGCCGGTGCGAATTTCGAGAAGTCCATGCCATTGGGTGAGAGGGCAAGTGCTCCTGCCGTGGTGGACGAACAGACGATGATGAGGGTTTGACGATGGCAGAGAAAGTCTTGACCGCCAACCGCCTGGGCGACGGCATCGCCGTCTGGCTCGATGCCTCGGGCCAGTGGGTGGAAGACCTGCAGTCGGCGCTGGTCGCCCGCCATGCCGAAGCCGTCGAGGCGCTGGAAGCAACCGGCAAGCGCGACTTCGCCGGCAATCTCGTGGTTGACGTCGCTGTCGTCGATGTGGAAGAGCGCGACGGCAAGCTTTGGCCGCTGCGCCTGCGCGAGCGCATCCGCGCCGCCGGACCGACCATTGCCTATGCGGATGGACACGGTCATGCCGACCCCGATTTCGTTGCCGTCTAAAGTTTGTCAGGGAAAAGTGGAAGACGGTTTTCCCGAAGACAAGCGAAAACAAGAAAAGCTAAGAGTGTGTCTGGTTCAATTGAAACCCGGCAGACTTTAGGGCCTGAGGACAGACATGTATCGTTACGATGAATTCGACCACGCCTTTGTCGCCGCCCGGGTGGACCAGTTCCGCGATCAGGTGGCGCGCCGGCTGTCCGGTGAGTTGGCCGAGGATGCCTTCAAGCCGCTCAGGCTGATGAATGGCGTTTATCTGCAGCTTCATGCCTACATGCTGCGCGTCGCCATTCCCTATGGCACGCTGAATGCTCGGCAGATGCGGATGCTGGCCCATGTGGCGCGCAAATATGACCGTGGCTATGGCCATTTCACCACCCGCCAGAACATCCAGTATAACTGGCCGAAACTTTCGGATACGCCCGACATTCTCAAGGAACTCGCAAGCGTCGAAATGCACGCGATCCAAACCTCGGGCAACTGTATCCGCAACGTCACCGCAGACCACTTTGCTGGCGCTGCCCAGGACGAAGTGGCCGATCCGCGACCCTATGCCGAAATCCTGCGGCAGTGGTCCTCGGTCCATCCGGAATTTTCCTTCCTGCCGCGCAAGTTCAAGATTGCCGTGACCGGCGCCGAGCGCGACCGCGCCGCCATTCAGGTGCATGACATCGGTCTGCATGTGAAGAAGGATGAGGCCGGCAAGCTCGGCTTTGCCGTCTATGTCGGTGGTGGTCAGGGCCGCACGCCGATGATTGCCAAGAAGATCAAGGATTTCCTGCCCGAAGAGGACATGCTGTCCTACATCACCGCCATCGTGCGGGTGTATAACCTGCATGGCCGGCGCGACAACAAGTACAAGGCGCGCATCAAGATCCTCGTGCATGAGACCGGCACGGAAGAACTGACCCGTCAGATCGATGCCGAATTCGCGTCGCTGAAGGATAGCCAGTTGAAGCTGCCGGAAGGCGATATCCGCGCCATCGAAAGCTACTTCGCCCTGCCGGACCTGCCGCAGCGCCCGGAAGGCTGGGAAATTCTGGCCAAGGCCAAGAAGGCCGATCCGGCCTTTGCCACTTGGCTCGCGCAGAATGTGCAGCCGCACAAGAACCCGGACTACGGCATGGTCACCGTGTCGCTAAAGCCGATTGGCGGCACCCCCGGCGATGCCAGCGACGAGCAGATGGATTTGGTCGCCGATCTCGCCGAGCGCTACGGCTTTGACGAAATCCGCGTCAGCCACGAGCAGAACCTGATCTTGCCGCATGTGGCGCTGGCCGATCTGCCGGCGCTTCACGAAGCGCTCTCCGGCGCCAAGCTCGCCACTGCCAATGCCGGCCTGATTACCGATATCATTGCCTGTCCCGGGCTGGACTATTGTGCGCTGGCCAACGCCCGCGCGATTCCTGTCGCCCAGGCGATTTCCTCGCGCTTCGGTTCCCAGGCCCGTCAAGCCGAGATCGGCGAGTTGAAGATCAAGATCTCCGGCTGCATCAATGCCTGCGGCCATCACCATGTCGGTCATATCGGTCTGTTGGGTGTGGAAAAGAAGGGTGCTGAGCTTTATCAGATCACCCTTGGCGGCTCCGGCGACGAGCATTCCTCGATCGGTGAAATCATCGGCCGTGGCTTCGAGCCGGAAAAAGTGACGGATGCGGTGGAAACCGTAGTCGATACCTATCTGGGCCTGCGCCTCGATCCGAAGGAAACCTTCCTCGAAGCCTATCGCCGTGTGGGGCCAAAGCCCTTCAAGGAAGCCCTGTATGGCGGCGCTGCTGCCGAAGCCGCCTGAGGAGCAGAACCATGACCCGTATCTGGAAAGAAAATGGTTTTGCCGCGCAGGATCCCTGGGTTGAAGAAACCGAGGAGGTGAAGGCTGCGGACGGGCAGAAAGTTTTGCTGCCGCTCGACGCCTTCATCACCGCCGCCGAAGAGAGCAATGCTGTCGATCTCGGCGTTGTTATTGCGCCGGCTGACGATGTGACAAAGCTCAAGCCTTATCTCGACCGCATCGCCATCGTTGCGGTGAAGTTCCCGGCCTATAACGATGGCCGCGGCTTCAGCCACGCCTCGTTGGTGCGTGATCGGTTGGGCTATCAGGGCGAGGTGAGGGCGGTCGGCGATGTGCTGATCGACCAGATCCCCCTGATGCTGCGCACCGGCTTCGACAGCTTTGCCGTCACCAATGCCGTGGCGCTGAAGCGGCTGGAAGAAGGCCGTCTTCCCGGCATCGCCAACCATTACCAGCCTGCCGCCCGGCCGGCCGCTGAAGTCAGCGGCTATAGCTGGCGCCGCCGTTCAGCGTCTTGAGCCGATGGCGACCTTGCCCCTTGCCGAGCGAAACTGTCGGTTGCACGCTTTGCCCCCTCGGAAAAGCGTGCGCCGCTGCGGTTTATGATCGCATCCACGGATGGCCGCTGGTCATTTGTGGCAATTTCCAGTAACTGGCCGATAAGGCGGATAAAGCATGCCGAGACCCCTCCCGTTTGCGCGGCTCCGGCATGAGATGTGAAGGATCTGAACGCTGATGAATGCTCCCGTCAAAACCGATAATGCCGAACTGATCGTTCCGGAAGGCGTCTATGCCGAAACGGTGCTGAGCGTCACGCATTATACCGACCACCTGTTCCGCTTCCGGATGACCCGGCCGGCCGGCTTCCGCTTCCGCTCCGGCGAGTTTGCGATGATCGGCTTGATGGTCGAGGGCAAACCGCTCTACCGCGCCTATTCGATCGCCAGCCCTTCCTGGGACGAGGAACTGGAATTCTTCTCGATCAAGGTGCCGAACGGCCCGCTGACGCAGCATCTGCAGCGCATCCAGCCAGGCGACCGCGTGCTGATGCGCAAGAAGCCGACCGGTACACTGGTTCTCGACGCGCTCACACCGGGCAAGCGGCTCTACATGTTCTCGACCGGCACTGGCATCGCGCCTTTTGCCAGCCTGATCCGCGACCCCGAGACCTATGAAAAGTTCGAGGAAGTCATCCTCACCCATACCTGCCGCGACGTGGCCGAGCTGAAATACGGCTTCGACCTTGCGGCCGAGATCAAGGGTGACGAGATGCTGAGCGAAATCGTCGGCGACAAGCTGAAGCATTACGCCACCGCCACCCGCGAAGACTACCCCTTCACGGGCCGGATCACCGACCTGATCGAAAACGGCAAGCTGTTTGCCGATCTAGGTGTGCCAGCACTCAACCCCGAAATCGACCGGGCAATGATCTGCGGCTCGACCGCGATGCTGAAGGACACCAAGGCTCTGCTGGAACAGGCGGGCCTGACCGAAGGCGCCAATAATAAACCGGCGGAATTTGTGATCGAGCGGGCTTTCGTCGGCTGATCGCGAAGTGCTAGATTTGCACCTGTCCGTCCCCTGTGGCCGCTGATGTCGCAGGGGACGTTTTCGTTTTGGATAAGTGAGCAGCCAGGGAGGGCATCATGACCACGGAAAAAGTCGCGATCATTACGGCAGGCGGCAGCGGCATGGGCGCGGAATGTGCCAAGCGGCTCGCAGCCGATGGCTATAAGGTCGCGATCCTGTCTTCTTCCGGCAAGGGCGAGGCGCTGGCCGAAGAACTCGGCGGTATCGGCGTCACCGGCTCGAACCAGTCCAATGACGATCTGAAGAGACTGGTCGATGCCACGATGGAGACAAGGGGCAGGGTGGATGTGCTGGTCAACAGTGCCGGCCACGGACCGCGTGCCCCGATCATCGAGATCACCGATGAGCAATGGCACACGGGCATGGACGTCTATCTGATGAATGTCATACGCCCCGTGCGGCTGGTCACGCCGATCATGCAACAGCAGAAGGCTGGCGCCATCGTCAATATTTCCACAGCCTGGGCGTTCGAGCCTTCATCGATGTTTCCGACCTCGGCTGTATTCCGGGCTGGCCTTGCCGCCTACACCAAAATTTTTGCCGATACCTATGCTGGCGACAATATCCGCATCAACAATGTCCTCCCCGGCTGGATCGATAGCCTGCCCGCCGCTGAAGAGCGCCGCGCCGCCGTGCCAATGCAGCGCTATGGCACAAGTGCTGAGATTGCGGCCACGGTGGCCTTCTTGGCTTCGGAAGGTGCAGGTTACATTACCGGGCAGAATATCAAGGTCGACGGCGGCCTGACCCGTTCGGTCTAAATCGCCCCGATTTTAACCGTTCATTAACCATAACTCGAACTTCTCTCCCTAACGTCTTAACCATAATCGCATTTTCGCCATTTTATCCCCATTTCTGTTATGGCACAGTCTGTGTCATTTCGGGGGACTGAAATTTGGCGTTGATGATGTGCGGCGGTCGCGGTGCGGCCTTTGATGGTGTCTGGGTGCGATGACGGTTAGATGGATTTTGCAGCGGCGTCCGGTGTCTGGATGTCTGCGGGTTGCCTGGGTCGTGCTGGCCGGCGTTGCGGTCACGTCCTGTGGCGCCAATCATGATGTCTCCAAAGTGAGCACGAACACCAAGAAGCGGAGCAAGGAATATTTTGCCGAATCCGCCTATGGCGTGAAGGCCAGCCCGCGTGTTGTCGAAAATGGTCCCGTGCCGAAGGGCGGCGGTCGTCGTCTCGTCGGCGATCCCTATGTCGTTGCCGGCAAGGTCTACAAGCCGCGCGAAAATCCAAATTACGAAGCAACCGGCCTCGCTTCCTGGTATGGCTCGGCCTTCCATGGTCGCTACACCGCCAATGGCGAAGTGTATGATCAGTTCGGCATTTCAGCAGCGCACCCCACCATGCCGTTGCCGAGCTATGCCCGCGTTACCAATCTCGATACCGGCAGTTCCGTCATTGTGCGCGTCAACGACCGCGGTCCGTTCCACGAGAACCGCCTGATCGACTTGTCCGACAAGGCGGCTGAACTGCTTGACGTCAAAGGCCACGGCACGGCGCATGTGAAGGTGAAATATGTCGGCCCGGCCGACATGACCGGCCATGACATGCCCTATCTGATGGCGTCCTACGTCCGCAAGGGCCAGCGCATGCCAGGCATTGATCCGCTGGGTGGCGGCCAGATCGCCAGCGGCGTAATGGTGGCCTCCAATGCCCCGCAACAGAACTTCTTTGGCCGCTTTGCCGGTCCATCCAGCGCATCCGCACCAGCTGTAAAGACCGCGAAGCCCGTGGCGGCTCCAATGGCGCCGTCGTCTGCCAGCGCCTATAATGCGCCGGCTCGCACACCTGTCTATGCTGCCCCAGTCCGTTCCAACGCTGTTGCCAGTGCGCCGCTTCCAGTCCAGCGCCAGCCGGTTGCCGCATCCCGTCCGGCACCGGCCCAGTCCTGGCAGGCACCCGCTGTTGCCTATGCGCAGCCCGCGGCCCAGCCTCGCCCGGCAGCTGCATCCTCCGTCAACCGCCGCGAGATCGCTCCCGTTGCCGCAGCACCGCAGCCGGTTCGCGCCACGGCCCGTGCTAAGCCGGTTGCCGAGCCTTCCAATGGTGGTCTGCCTCCGGGCTGGCATGTCGGCCCGGCTCCGGTTGCTGGCGGTGCCACGGCCTATTCAAGCCCGAACGAAGGCTGACCAACCGCCAGTCTGGACGGCCTGCGGCAAAGACCCTATCCATGAGAGCGATCCGGGTGGTGATTCTCGCTTCCCGATCGAGATCAGGGTGAAGGATAACGATGCGCCTCGACTGGCCGGTCACAAAGCGTAGCCGCAAGCGCCGCGGGTTTGGCCCGATCGGACAGCTTGGATCGATCTCCGTGCGATTTACGGTCTTCGCCATCGGCTATGCCCTGACATTTCTCTTTGCGTTGAATGTTCTGACCGCACCCGCCTTGGCGCAAGCGGCGGCTCCCGATGCCTCGACTCCGGCGGTATTTGCCACTGAAGCCAAGCAGGTTCTGCTGATCGAGGCGGAAACCGGTAGCGTTCTGTTTGAAAAGAACAGCGAACAGCCCTTCACGTCAGCCTCCCTGTCCAAGATGATGGTGGCGGATGTCGTGCTTGAGGCGTTGAAGGCCGGACGGCTGTCGCTGACCCAGGACTTTCCCGTTTCCGAATCTGCTTGGCGCACCGGTGGCGCACCGTCACGCACCGCCACGATGTTTGCCGCCGTGCGCTCGCGCGTGCCTGTCGATGCCCTGCTGAAGGGCGTGATGGTGCAGATGGCCAACGACGCGTGCCTGATCCTGGCCGAAGGCATGACCGGCTCGGAACAGGGTTTCGTCAAACTGATGAATGAGCGCGCAGTGCAGCTTGGCTTGAAGGACAGCCATTTCGCCAACGCCACCGGCCTGCCGGATCCCGGCAATAAGGTGACGCTGCGGGATATGCTGACGCTGGCCCAGGCAATCCGGACTGATTATCCCGATTTCTACAAGCTCTACGCCCAGCCTGATTTCGAGTGGAACAAGATTTTCCAGCGCAATCGTAATCCACTGCTTGGTGTATCACCCGGAGTCGACGGTCTCGCGGCGGGATTTACTGAAGGCGAGGGCTATTCCATCATCGCTTCTGCCGAGCAGAACGGCGTGCGCCTCTATCTCGGCCTTGCCGGCAGCGAAAGCGACAAGACCCGCCAGGACGATGCTGCAAAGGCACTGGCCTGGGGATTTTCCGCCTTTGAAAAGCGTCGGCTGTTCGATGCCGGCCAGGTGATCGGTCAGGCCAGCGTCTATGGCGGCGAGCCTGCCGAGGTGCCGCTTGTGTCGCCGCAGCCGGTCGATGTCTACGTCCCGGTAGGCTCTGGTGAGAAGGTTGAGGCGAGGGTGGTCTATCGTTGGCCGCTGCGCCCCGGCATCGAGACGGGTGCCGAAGTGGCCAGGCTGAAGGTGATGCTCGGCGACAGGATGCTGCGCGATCTGCCCCTGCAGGCCGCAGCGCGCTCCGACCTCGGTTCGCTGGTCAAGCGCACCCGCGACGCGCTGGTCGAACTGTTGTTTTCCTGGGTTTGATCAAGGCTTTCCCGTGTCGTGATCCTTGAAAAGGTTTCGCGACGCAGCGGCTTGCGATAAACAGCCCTTGATCACAGTAAGGAAAATGCATCGGTGGCGGTTGGCAGCGGATTGTTCGTAACATTCGAAGGCGGCGAGGGCGCGGGTAAATCCACCCAGATCCGGCTTCTTGCCGAGAAGCTGAAGGCTCTTGGCCACACCGTCGTCACCAGCCGCGAACCCGGTGGCTCGCCCTCGGCCGAGGCGCTGCGCCATGTGCTCCTGTCTGGCGCCGCAGAACCCTTCGGCGTGGAGATGGAGGCAATCTTGTTTGCCGCCGCCCGCAACGATCATGTCGAGGCGCTTCTGCGCCCGGCGCTTTTGCGCGGGGAGATCGTGCTCTGCGACCGCTTCATGGATTCCTCGCGTGTCTATCAGGGCACGACTGGCGACCTTTCCCCCGCCCTGATCGACCGGCTGCAGGCCATTGCCGTCAACGGCGTCGTCCCTGACCTCACGATCATTCTCGATCTTCCGGCAAAGCTCGGCCTGGCGCGGGCCAAGCGCCGGGCGGGCGAGCTTGGGGAGGTAGCGCCTGATCGTTTCGAGAAGGAAAAGATTGCCATCCACCAACGCCGCCGCGAAGCCTTTCTGGCGATCGCCAAGGCAGAACCGGAGCGCTGCCGGGTGGTCGAGGCAACGGGTGGGATCGAAGAGATCGCCGAGGCGATTTTCAACGCCGTATCGCCTGTACTGGCCAAGCGGACAGCGGTCGAAGACGGGGAACGCTGAGATGGAACGACCCGGCCTTCTCGATGGCGCCTTGCCGCCTTTTGCCAATCACCGGCTGTTCGGCCATGGTGACGCCGAACAGTTCCTTGCCGACGCTTACCGATCCGGCAAGCTGCACCACGCCATCCTGATCGAGGGGCCTGAGGGCATCGGCAAGGCGACACTAGCCTTTCGCTTTGCCCATCATGTGCTGAGCCATCCCGATCAGGCACAGGCGCCGGCCATGCTTTCAGAGCCCGAATCGCTGGTCGCCCGGCAAATCGCTTCAGGCGCCTCTCACAATCTCCTGCACATTTCCCGGCCAGTCGATGAAAAGACCGGGCGGGCAAAGACAACGATTACGGTGGAGGAGGTCCGGAAGGCCGGACATTTCTTTTCTCAGACATCGGGTGCCGGCAATTGGCGTATCGTCATTCTCGATCCCGCCGATGACATGAACCGAAACGCCGCCAATGCTATTTTGAAAGTGCTGGAAGAGCCGCCGAAGCGCTCGCTGTTCCTGGTTCTGTCGCATGCTCCCGGCAAGTTGTTGCCAACGATCCGCTCGCGCTGCATGCCGCTGAAATTGCAGCCGCTGGGTGCCCAAGATCTTGCGCAAGCGCTTGATCACCTTGCCGTGCCGCTGCCTGCGGAGCGGCTTGATACTCTGGCCGCCCAGTCCAAGGGCAGCGTGTCGCAGGCGTTGAAGCTGATCAACTACGGCGGCTTGGACATTATCTCGGCCTTCGAGGAGTGCCTTGCCGCCGATGGCCCGGCGCAGCGACGGCAGATGCACAAGCTGGCGGATGCTCTGTCCGGCAAGGACAGCGACGTCGTCTACCAGTTTTTTGCCGAGCATCTCGTCGAATTCCTGGTCGACAGGGCACGACAGACGGCAATGTCTGGCGATCTGCCGCGCGCAGACCGGCTGTCGCGGCTGTCTACCGCCGTCGTCGAGAAGCTCGGCATATCAAGCGCCTACAATCTCGATCGCAAGCAAACGCTGCTGGAAATATTGACGGAAGTGGCGGCTGTCTGACCGCCGTAACTCAAATGGCGATCAGCTTCGACGCTACGATGACCAGGATGACGGCGAGGGTGATGCGGATAGCCCGCTCCGGCAGGCGTGGAGCGGCCAGGCTGCCGAGCACGATGCCGGGAATGGAGCCGATCAGCAGCGAACCGAGCAAGACCCAGTTGAGGTCGCCAATGATGAAATAGCCGATACCGCCGATCAAGGTGAGTGGAATCGCATGGGCGATGTCGGAGCCGACGATGTCGTTGATGGACGAGCGCGGATAGAGAAACAGCAGCACCGTTACGCCAATCGCGCCAGCGCCGACCGAGGTCAGCGTCACGACCGTGCCCAGCACGATGCCGAGAACCACCGTGGCGATTGCAATGGTGCGAGGCTCCGGGCTGCGGTGCTTTTTCAGCCAATTCAGCTCAAAGCGCATGAACACGTCGCGGAAAAGCAGGATCATCGCGGTCATCATCAGCATGATGCCGAGACTGGTGGTCAGCATGGAGACGGAATGGGCGCTCTTACGATCAACGCCGCTCATCAGCCAGAGCGTCAGCGCCGTTGCCGGAACACTGCCAATCGCCAGCAACCCGACGAGCCGCCAGCGGATGTGTCCATGGCGATGGTGGACGGCAGCGCCAGCCATTTTGGTGATGGCGGCGTAAAGCAGGTCCGTGCCGACAGCCGTTGCCGGATGAATGCCAAACAGCAGCACCATCAACGGTGTCATCAGCGACGCGCCGCCAACGCCGGTCACGCCGACCAGCGAACCGACGAGAAAGCCCGAGAGCGATACCAGGGGATCGAAAGAAAAGCCGGTCAGAAACGCACCTCCTCGGATTCGGATAGCTCGGATTCGGACGGCGCCGATGGCATCGATCTAGCGAAAGCCGGGCGGCATGGTCAAGGTGCGGCCGTCCTCAAACCGCCCGCTCAGGAAACTTGTTGTTTCGCAACGCGGCGACATGCGTTAAGAGCGGCTGATAATCCCGATGAAAGACGCGGACTGCAAGGGCCGATCCATGAAAGACACCTACTATATCACCACAGCCATTTCCTATCCGAACGGCAAGCCGCATATCGGCCATGCCTATGAGCTGATCGCCACGGACGCCATGGCGCGCTTCCAGCGGCTGGATGGCAAGGATGTCTTCTTCTTGACCGGCACCGATGAGCATGGCCAGAAAATGCAGCAGACCGCACGCGCCGAAGGCATTACGCCGGAAGAGCTTGCGACTCGCAATTCCAATGAATTCCGTGAGATGGGCAAGCTGCTGAACGCGTCCAACGACGATTTCATCCGCACCACCGAACAGCGCCACCATGCCGCCAGCCAAGACATCTGGAAGCGGATGGAAAAGAATGGCGATATCTACAAGGACAGCTACGCCGGCTGGTATTCCGTGCGCGACGAAGCCTACTATGCCGAGGATGAAACCTCCGTGCGCGATGGCGTTCGCTATGGGCCGCAGGGCACGCCGGTCGAATGGGTGGAAGAGGAAAGCTATTTCTTCAAGCTGTCGGCTTATGAAGACAAGCTCCTGAAGCTCTACGAGGACCAGCCGGATTTCATCGGCCCCAATGAGCGTCGCAACGAGGTGATCTCCTTCGTCAAATCGGGTCTGAAGGACCTGTCGATGTCGCGCACCACCTTTGATTGGGGCATCAAGGTGCCCGGCGATGACAAGCACGTCATGTATGTCTGGGTCGACGCGCTCACCAATTACATCACCGCGACAGGTTATCTGACCGACGAAAACGGCCCGCGTGCCAAATACTGGCCGGCGGATGCCCATATCATCGGCAAGGACATCATCCGCTTCCATGCGGTCTATTGGCCCGCCTTCCTGATGTCGGCAGGCCTTCCGCTGCCCAAGCGCGTCTATGCCCATGGCTTCTTGCTCAACAAGGGCGAGAAAATGTCGAAGTCGCTCGGTAACGTCGTTGATCCTTTCGACCTGTTGCAGCAGTTCGGTCTGGATAATGTCCGCTATTTCCTCTGCCGCGAACTCTCCTTCGGGCAGGACGGTAACTGCAGTCCCGAGCTGGTCGGAACGCGCATCAACGCCGACCTCGCCAACGGCATCGGCAATCTCGCCAGCCGCTCGCTGTCGATGATCGCTAAGAACCTCGAGGGCAAGCTGCCCGAGCCCGGCGAGCTGACCGACGCCGACAAGGCCATTCTCGCCACGGCGGATGAAGCCATTGCCATCTGCCGCGAGGAAATGTCGCGCCAGCAGATTCACAAGGCCGTGGGCGCGATCATGAACATCGTCAATGAGGCCGACCGTTATTTCGCCGCCCAGGAGCCCTGGGTGCTGCGCAAGACGGATGTCGCCCGCATGGCAACGGTACTTTACGTTGCGGCAGAGGTGGTGCGCCAGATCGCCATTCTGTTCCAGCCGATCATGCCCGACAGTGCCGCGAAACTGCTCGACCTCGTAGCCGTTGCCCCGGAAGATCGCGTCTTTGCCAAGCTTGGCGAGGCCGGCCGCCTGAAGCCGGGCACGGAACTTCCGGCCGTTTCGCCGGTCTTCCCGCGTTATTCCGCTCCGGAAACCGACAAGGCCTGACGTTATGCTGATCGATACCCATTGCCATTTGGATTTCGCCGATTTCGAAGAGGAACGCGACGAGCTGGTGAAGCGCGCCCATGATGCGGGCGTGAAGCAGATGGTGACCATTTCGACACGGGTGGCGAAGCTGGATGGCCTTCTGGCGCTGACGCAGCGCTACCCCTCGGTGTTCTGCTCGGTTGGTACCCATCCCAACAACGCCAATGAAGAGCTTGAGATCACCGCCGACGATCTCGTGCGGCTTGCCGATGCCCATGACAAGGTCGTCGCGATTGGCGAATGCGGCCTCGACTATTTCTACGACACCCAGACGCCTGAAGACCAGAAGACCGGCTTTCTGCGCCATATCGAGGCCGCCCGCCGCACGCAGCTGCCGCTTGTCATCCACAGCCGTAGCGCTGATGAGGACATGGCGGATATTCTGCGGCAGGAAACGGAAAAGGGGACTTTCCCCTTTATTCTTCATTGCTTCTCGGCTGGCGAGATGCTGGCCAGGACCGGCGTGGAGCTTGGCGGCTACATCTCCTTTTCTGGCATTCTGACATTCCCGAAATCGCAGGAGCTTCGCGACATCGCCAAGGACCTGCCGATGGACCGGCTGCTGGTGGAAACCGACGCGCCTTATCTTGCGCCGAAGCGCTGGCGTGGAAAACGCAACGAGCCGTCCTATGTCGTCAATACGGCCGAGGTGCTGGCCGATGTGAAGGGCGTGAGCTACGCCGAGATCGCCAAGACCACCACCGACAATGCGCTGCGCCTGTTTTCAAAAATGCCGAGACTGTAAGCGGCAAAGGTTGGAGTGAGAGATGACCTATCGCCGTCGCTTCACCATTCTTGGCTGCTCGTCCTCACCGGGCGTGCCGCGGATTGATGGTGACTGGGGCGCTTGCGATCCGACCAATCCGAAAAACCGCCGCAGCCGCGCTTCGTTCCTGATCGAACAGATCGCCCCTGATGGTAATAAGACCGTAGTCCTCGTCGATACCGGCCCTGATTTTCGTGAGCAGATGATCCGGGCCAAGGTCGAGAGGCTCGATGCCGTCGTCTATAGCCATGCCCATGCCGACCACCTGCACGGTATCGACGATCTCAGGGGCTATTTCCTCACCCAGCGCCACCGCATTCCCATCTATGCGGATGCCGAGACCATGGCCCGCATCGAGGCCGGTTTTGGCTATTGCCTTAAATCGCCCGAGGGCAGCAACTATCCGCCGATTGCGCGGCCCGTGATCATTGAGGACGTGACCAAGCCGATCGTGATCGACGGCCCCGGCGGGCAGATCGAGCTTTTGCCGCTGCTTCAGCATCACGGCGATATCATGTCGCTTGGCTTTCGCATCGGCAATGTCGCCTATTGCAGCGATGTCAGCGACTTTCCGTCCGACACTGTGCCCCGCATGGCAGGTCTTGATATCCTCATCATCGATGCCTTGCAGTATCGAGAACATCCGAGCCATTTGTCACTGGCGCAATCTTTGGCCTGGATCGAGAAATTCGCCGCAAAGCGAGCGATTTTAACCCATATGCATATTCCGCTGGATTATGACATGGTCATGCGGGAAACGCCTGATCACGTCGAACCGGCCTATGACCAGATGCAGTTCGAGGTCGCCTATCCCGGCTGATTTCCGATCTAAACCGTTGGCGCGAGCCGGAAACCCATGTTGAATAAGCCCTTCCAATCCCCGAGCACGGCCAGCTTCTTCAATAATCTGACGGTTTCACGCCTGCAGGGCCTGCTGCGGCGCGGCGAACTCGGGCTGGTGGCGCTGGCTGTGATGATCGGCATTGCCGCCGGCTTGCTGGTGTCGCTCGTCAGCTTTCTGAGCGAGGCACTGCATTATCTGGTCTTCGGCGTGGAAGGGACATTGAGCGGCAGCGGCATAACCGGACCTATCGTGCTGGCCGGGCCGATCATCGGTGGCATTGCCCTTGGCATCATCGTCTTCATTCTGTCGCGCACCCGCAAGAAACCGATGGTCGACCCCATCGAGGCCAACGCTCTGCACGGCGGTCGGCTATCCCTGACAGACAGTATCATCGTCTGCGTGCAGAATATTGTCTCCAACGGTTTTGGCGCCTCGGTGGGGCTGGAAGCCGGCTATACGCAGATCGCTTCCGGTTTCGCTTCCAAGCTCGGCGTCAAGCTGAAGATGCGGCGCGGCGACCTGCGCCTGCTGGTCGGCTGCGGCGCCTCGGGCGCCATTGCTGCCGCCTTCGATGCACCCCTGACCGGCGCCTTTTATGCCGTCGAGTTGATTATTGGCTCCTATACGGTGGTGACGCTCGCCCCGGTGATCGTCTCGGCCTTGGTCGCTAAGATCGTCACCAGCCAGATCGGCGGCCATGGTCTCTCCATCGATATCGGCGCGGTCGGCGATATCACGCCGGTCGACTACCTGCCGGCGATCATGCTGGGGGTGCTCTGCGCCGGCGTCGGCATCGTCCTCATGCAGGCCGTGTCCTTCGTGGAGGAAACCGCCCGCAAAAGCGCTGTATCGCAGCCGATCCGTCCAATGATTGGCGGCATCGTCATCGGTCTCCTGGCGCTGGTATCGCCGCAGATCCTGGCGGGCGGTCACGGCGCGCTGCATATCAACCTCAACAGCGAGACGACGATTTACAGCCTCGTCCTGTTGTTCGTGCTGAAATCGGCGGCAAGCGCCGTATCGATCGGGTCCGGCTTTCGTGGCGGCTTGTTTTTCGCCTCGCTGTTCATGGGTGCGCTGCTTGGCAAAATCTTCGCTTTTGCCGCCATGCTGGTGCCGGGGCTGACGCTGACGCCTGTGATCTACGCCGTGGTCGGCATGAGCGCCTTCGCGGCCGCCGTCATCGGCGGGCCGCTGACCATGACCTTTCTGGCGCTGGAGCTCACCGGCGACTTTCCGATCACCGCCCTCGTCCTGGCATCCGTCATCACCACCTCGCTCGTCGTGCGCGTGTTCTTCGGCTACTCCTTCGCCACCTGGCGCTTCCATCTGCGCGGCGAAACCATCCGCAGTGCGCAGGATGTCGGCTGGATCCGCGATTTGACGGTGGCCAAGATGATGCGCGCCGATGTGCGCACTGCCAAACTGTCGATGGGGCTCGAGGAATTCTGCAAGCAGTTTCCGCTCGGATCTACCCAGCGGGTCATCATGGTCAATGATGACGGTCGCTATGCTGGTATCGTGCTGCTTGCGGAAATCTACGCCGACCCGATGGATCGCAACAGCGAAGGTCGCAACCTCGAAAGCTACCTGCACTATACCAAGGACGTGCTGCTCCCGACCATGAACGTCAAGCAGGCCGCAGCCCTGTTCGACGCTACCCAGAGTGAAGCGCTGGCGGTGATGAACGACCGCATCCAGAACCGTCCGATTGGCCTCCTCACCGAAAGTCACACCCTGCGCCGCTACAGCGAAGAGCTCGATCTCAGACGCCGCGAGGCTTCGGGAGAGTTTTAGGACGAGGCGGGCGGCAGCTTCTTGAAGAGGAAAGGGCGGTATTCACCGTCTATTCGTCTTCCGATGTGGCAATGGATATGTCGAGCGGTTCGACATGCTCGATGACAACAGCAAAAAAATGTCTCGGGATGAACTTCAGAAAGTGGTGAGCGCGCAGGGATTCGAACCCTGGACCTACTGATTAAAAGTCAGTTGCTCTACCGGCTGAGCTACGCGCTCCCGAAGCGGAGCAGATGCCCCTTTGGAAGTGCGCGGACCATATTCAGGGCGCTGTTTTCGGTCAACCCAAAAAACAGCGGTTTTCGTATTTTCCGCTGCTTTCCGTTGGATGATGCCGTACACGGGCGCCGTTCCCACGCGCCTGCGGCAAAAAGGTGATTGGCACGTGAGGCCTATCGGGGCTACCACACCGCCAGACAGGACTGCGCTGGAGGAGCGACTCGTGAGCATTGCCGAAATCCCGTTTCTGACCGCGATGGTAGCGGGAACGCTGTCTTTCCTGTCTCCCTGTGTGCTGCCGCTGGTGCCACCTTATCTCTGCTACATGGCAGGCGTCAGCGTCGAACAGTTCCGTGGCGATGCCGTGGCCGTCGACCAGCGGGCGCGTACGGCGGTTATTCTGTCGGCACTTTGCTTCACGCTCGGCTTTGCCACCGTCTTCGTGGCACTTGGAGCCGGGGCGTCATCCATCGGCATGGCGCTGCGCCAGCATCTCGATCTCCTCTCGAAGCTCGGCGGCCTTGTCATCATCGTCATGGGCTTGAATTTTCTCGGCCTGTTTCGCATAGGGCTGTTGGCGCGCGAGATGCGGTTTTCAGGTGGTGGCAAGCCCGCGACCCTGACGGGCGCCTATGTCATGGGCCTTGCCTTTGCCTTCGGCTGGACGCCCTGCATCGGGCCTGTGCTTGGCGCCATTCTGGCCGTCGCGGCAGCGCGCGACACTGTCGGGCAGGGCGCAATCTTGCTAGCGATCTATTCGTTAGGCCTTGCCATTCCGTTCTGGATCGCCGCCGGGTTTTCCGGAGCCTTCATGCGGTTTCTCACCCGCTTCCGCCGCCACCTCGGTCTGGTGGAAAAGCTGATGGGCCTGCTGCTGGTCGCCACCGGCCTCGCCTTCATGTTCGGCGTCGTCTCGGATCTGGCGATCTGGTTTCAGCAGACATTTCCGATCCTGTCACGGATCGGCTAAATCCCGCTGGGGCTATCAGAAACGCGACTTGATCTTGTCGCGGATCATCTGCGGGAAGGCGCCAAAGCCACGGCCGGGCGCCACGCCCTCGCGCATCGCGAAATGGCGCAGCGGCGTCAACGTCGACAGAAGATGAATGCCAGCAGCACGCAGCATCTGCACCGGCAGGAAGGATGAGAGAAGCGAGCGGTTGAGCAGGTCGACGCTCGCCGTGCGGCTCAACACATCGAGCTTGCGGCGCCGATCGAAGCGGTCGCCCAGCGTTGGGCCTAGCGGCTTCTGCGGCTCGAAACCGACGAGATCTTCCAGGGACATGATGTCGCGCAGGCTGAGATTGAGCCCCTGTGCACCGATTGGCGGAAAGGCATGGGCGGCCTCGCCGATGAACACGGCACGGCCTTTGCCGTAGCGGTGGGCGGTCATGCCGGACAGCGGCCACGCCTGCGCTGGTTCCTCGATCGTTACGCGTCCCAGCAGCGATTGCAGCCGCGCCTCGACCAGGACAGCCAGCTCTTCGAGCGGCAGCGCCACAAGTCTTTCCGCTTCCTGCGGCTCGACCACCCAGACAAGGCTGGAGCGATTGCCCTTCAATGGCACCTGGGTAAACGGACCGGTTTCGGTATGGAATTCCGTTGAGACATTGTTATGGGGCAGGGCGTGGCCGAAATTCAGCACCACGGCACTTTGAGGGTAGGACCAGGTTTTCACCGAGACGTTCGCGGCGGCGCGCGTCATCGATTGGCGGCCATCCGCGCCGACCACGAGATCAGACGTAACGGTCTCACCACTGGACAGCGTCACCAGCGCAAGATCGCCGGAAAGATCGACGGCGGTTGCCTGCTCTCGGCAAACCGTGACATTTGGCTCGCGGGCAAGAGCTGCATCGAATACGCCGAGAAGATCGATATTCTGGAAATTGTAGCCAAAAGCAGCAAGACCGACTTCCGAGCTTCGGAAGGCCACCGGCGGGGCGCGCAGCAGCCGCGTGGTGCCGTCGATGATCTGCATGGTCGCCAAAGGTTCTGCGGAGGGCTTCAGATCTTCCCAGAGCCCGAGCCGGTCGAGAAATCGTATCGACTGATCCATTAGCGCGGTGGTGCGCCGGTCGTGCGGGCGGCTGTCGCCTGAGATCAGCATGACCTTGCGCCCCTGCCGCGCCAGAGAGAGCGCCGCAACCGATCCTGCCAGACCCGCGCCAATGACTGTGATGTCGACCGATTCCATCGCGTGCTCCTGTGTCTATAATAGGGAAAATAGTGTGCGATGCTGCGGAAATCCATGGGGCAATGCGATCTCCGCCTATGCTATTCTGTCGCGGTAGCCTTTGTCGTTTTCCGGTAAAACCGGTCTGGGCGGTTGCATTTGAAGCGGATTTAGCGATTATCCCCCCACCGATCAAAGGGGCTTTGACCAGCGCATTATGAAGATTTTTAACTACAAGCGCGTGCCTTACGCAGAGATGCGCGCCTTCTCCGTGCATATTCTGACGGCGTCAGGCTCTTTCCTGGCATTTCTAGGGGTCGTCGCGGCGGCCGAGCATCGCTTTGTCGATATGTTCTGGTGGCTGGGCCTGGCGCTTGCTGTCGATGGCATCGACGGGCCGATTGCCCGTAAGGTCAAGGTCAAGGAAGTGCTGCCCAACTGGTCGGGCGACACGCTCGACAATATCATTGATTACGTGACCTATGTGCTGCTGCCGGCCTTTGCGCTTTACCAAAGCGGCATGATCGGCCAACCCTGGTCCTTCGTCGCAGCGGGCATGATCGTGGTGTCCAGCGCGATTTACTATGCCGATATGGGCATGAAGACCGACGAATATTTCTTCTCCGGCTTCCCCGTTGTCTGGAACATGATCGTCTTCACTCTTTTCGTGATCCATGCGTCTGCCACGACGGCGATGATCGTGGTTGGCGTCTCTGTTTTGCTCACCTTCCTGCCGATCAATTTTCTGCATCCCGTGCGGGTCAAGAGACTGCGGCCGCTCAATCTGGCGATATTCTTTCTCTGGTGCGGCCTTGGCGGCGCGGCGCTGCTGATGCACTTTTCCACACCTGCCTTCGTCACCATTCCCTTCATCGTGACCGGCATCTACCTCTATGGTATCGGTGCAATTCTTCAGGTATTTCCATCACTTGGACGACAGTAACGGGTAGGGTGTGCCTGAAAAACGGGCAAGACCCAAAAAATAATCGTTACGACGGTTGTATGCGGCAATAAAACCGGTATCAATACCATCAGCATGTGGCATTGCGACCGATATGGGACGTGAAGCCGTTGAAATGGTTTGAATATCCGCTTCGTCTTGTGCTGCCGGTTTCGGATCGGGTCGAAGCAAGGGGGTCTGTTGTCGCATAGCATAGAAACAGCGCCATCGCCGCTGCTTTCCGTCCGCAGCCTGACGAAGCGATTCGGCACATTCACCGCCTGCGATGGCATCGACCTCGACATCCTCCCCGGTGAAATTCATGCGCTGCTCGGCGAAAACGGCGCCGGCAAGTCCACGCTCGTAAAAATGCTGTTCGGCGTTCTCGCCCCGAGCGCCGGCGAGATCCGCTGGGATGGGCAGGGCGCCGTCGAGATTGCGACTCCTGCCGCAGCCCGTCGGCTTGGCATCGGCATGGTGTTCCAGCATTTCTCCCTGTTCGAATCTTTGACTGTTGCCGAAAATATCGCGCTCTCGCTGGATGAAGCGGTATCGATCGGTGAGATCGCAGAACGGGCGCGCGCGCTATCGCAGTCCTACGGCCTGCCGCTTGATCCCTCCGCCCATGTGGCCGATCTCTCCGTTGGCGAGCGCCAGCGCATTGAGATCGTTCGGGCGCTGCTGCAAAATCCGAAGCTGATCATCCTTGACGAGCCGACCTCGGTGCTAACGCCGCAGGAAGCCGACAAGCTGTTCGAGACCCTGGAAAAGCTGCGCGCTGAGGGCCGGTCGGTGCTTTACATCAGCCATCGGCTGGAAGAGGTGCAGCGCATCTGCGACCGCGCTACCGTGCTGCGCCACGGCAAGGTTACCGGCGCTTGCGACCCGCGCCAGGAAACCCCGGCTTCACTGGCCCGCATGATGGTTGGCGCCGAGGTCAACAGCGTCGCACCCGATGTGGCCGCCGCGCCTGGAGCTGAACTGCTTGTTGTGCGCAATTTGAGCGTTGCTGCCCGCACGCCATTTTCTATGGCGCTGAAGGACATTTCGCTAACGGTGCGCGCTGGTGAGATTCTCGGGCTTGCCGGGGTCGCCGGCAATGGCCAGAGTGAATTGTTCGATAGTCTCTCCGGCGAATATGCGGTGCGCGATCACGACGCCGTCCTGCTTGCCGGCCGGCCGGTTGGCCGCTTCGGCATCAATCGTCGTCGGTTGATGGGAGCCGGTTTCGTGCCAGAGGAACGCCATGGCCATGCTGCCGTCACCGGCCTGTCGCTTTCGGATAATTTGTTGCTGGCGCGCCATCGTTCGGACCGTGGTCGTTTCGTCTCCGGCCTGTTCGGGCTTGTCAAACATCGCGCAGTGAAGGTTGCTGCGGCCGAGATCTGTACGGCCATGGATGTGCGCAAGAGCGGCGACGATCCGGTCGCCGGCGCTCTGTCTGGCGGCAATCTGCAGAAATTCATCGTTGGCCGCGAGCTCGATCGCAAGCCCGCGGTGCTGATCGTCAATCAACCGACCTGGGGCGTCGACGCGGGCGCCGCAAGCCGGATCCGTCAGGCCATGATCGATCTGGCTGCGCAAGGTTCTGCGGTCGTCATCATCAGCCAGGATCTGGACGAAATCTTTGAAGTGTCCACAGCGATTGCGGCGATTTCCGAGGGCCGGCTGTCGAAAATCTATCCGAGCGCTGTGATGAACCGCGAGAAAATCGGCCTGCTGATGGGCGGGTTGCATGGCCTGGAGAGCGCCGATGCGCATTGAACTGGAAAAGCGCGCTCAGGCTTCCGGGCTGTTTACCCTGGTGTCGCCGATTTTGGCGCTGGTGCTGACGCTGGTGTTCGGCGGGCTGATGTTCTGGGCGCTCGGCAAGGATCCGCTGTTTGCGCTCTACTGCTTTTTCATCGCGCCGCTGACGGAGGTCTGGTCGCTGCATGAACTGGCGATCAAGGCCGCGCCGCTGATCCTGATCGCGGTCGGCCTGTCCGTTTGTTATCGCTCGAACAACTGGAATATCGGCGCTGAAGGCCAGTTCACGGTCGGCGCGATTTGCGGCTCGATCATTCCTGTTACCTTTTACGAATGGCAATCGCCGCTGTTGTTGCCGCTGATGATGATCACCGGCATGATCGGCGGCGCGCTCTATGCGGCTATCCCGGCCCTGCTGAAAACCCGGTTCAACACCAATGAGATCCTGACCAGTCTGATGTTGGTCTATATCGCCCAGTTCACCTTGGATTACTTGGTGCGCGGTCCCTGGCGCGATCCGCAGGGCTTCAACTTTCCCCAGACCCGCGAATTCGTGACCGAGGGCATCCTGCCGGCAATATGGGAAGACTCCGGCCGAGCCCATTGGGGCTTTGTCTTCGCCCTTGTCGCGGCCGTCGGTGTCTGGTTCATGATGCGTTTTACGCTCAAGGGCTTTGAAGTGACTGTGCTTGGCCAGTCGGAACGGGCAGGGCGGTTTGCCGGCTTTTCCTCGCGCGGCATGGTCTGGTTTTCCATGTTGTTTTCAGGTGCGCTGGCAGGGCTTGCCGGTATTGCCGAAGTGTCCGGTTCGATCAACCATCTGCAGCCGTCGATTTCGCCGGGTTATGGCTTTACCGCGATTATCGTCGCCTTCCTTGGTCGGCTCAATCCGCTCGGCATCATCGTCGCCGGTCTGGTTCTGGCGCTGACCTATCTCGGCGGGGAAGGCGCGCAATTGGCCATCGGCGTATCGGATAAAGTGGCACGGGTGTTTCAGGGACTGTTGCTGTTCTTCGTGCTCTCTTGCGACACGCTGATCTATTACAAGGTGCGGATCGTGCTGGCGAAAGCGCGCGGTTCGGCTGCCGGAGGCGTCCAATGATTGTCGAAGCCATTCTGCTGACGGTCATCACCGCCTCGACACCTCTGGTAATCTCTGCCCTGGGTGAGCTCGTCACCGAGCGTGCCGGCGTGCTCAATCTCGGCGTCGAGGGCATGATGATCATGGGCGCGGTCGCCGCTTTTGCCGCAGCCCAAATGACAGGCTCGCCGCTCATGGGTATGATCGCCGGCATTGCCGCAGGTGCTATCTTTTCTCTGCTCTTTGCCTTCCTGACGCTGACATTGGTTACCAATCAAGTGGCAACGGGTCTGGCGCTGACCATTCTCGGCCTCGGACTGTCGGGCCAGATCGGCGAGAGCTTCGTCGGTCAGCCTGGCGTCCGCCTGCCGGCGCTGAACATTCCCGGTCTCTCCGACCTTCCCTTCGTCGGGCCGGTCCTGTTTCACCAGGATATTTTGTTCTACCTGTCGATCGTGCTTGTCATCGGCGTCCACTGGTTCCTGTTCAAGAGCCGCACCGGCCTGATGCTGCGCGCCATCGGCGATAGCCCGTCCTCGGCCCATACGCTCGGCCTCAAGGTTATTCGCGCGCGCTATCTCGCGGTTATGTTCGGCGGCGCCTGTTCGGGTCTGGCGGGCGCGCAACTGTCGCTGGTCTATACGCCGCAATGGGTGGAAAACATGTCCTCCGGGCGTGGCTGGATCGCGCTCGCGCTCGTCGTGTTCGGGTCCTGGCGTCCCTGGCGGGTGCTGGCGGGCGGTTACCTGTTCGGCGCCGTCACAGTTGGACAATTGCATGCGCAGGCTTTCGGCATCGGCTTGCCGGCCCAGTTTTTATCAGCGCTTCCTTATGCTGCAACCATTGTCGTTTTGATCGCGATTTCGCATAATCGGCGCACGACGCTGATCAACACGCCCGCTTCGCTTGGAAAGCCGTTCGTCCCGGACCGCTGACCAACGTTTACGTTTATCCGCACTCTCATACAAACAGGGGAAATCATGAAAAAACTAGCACTCGCCTTTGCGGCTTCCGTCGCTACGATGCTTTCAGTATCGGGCGCTGCCAATGCGGCCGACAAGACCAAGATCTGCTTCGTCTATGTCGGCAGCAAGACCGATGGCGGTTACAGCCAGGCCCACGATCTCGGACGCCAGGAACTGCAGAAGCATTTCGGCGACAAGATCGAAACGCCGTTCCTTGAAAATGTGCCTGAGGGCCCGGATGCCGAACGCGCCATCGAGCGTCTTGCCCGCGAAGACTGCAAGCTGATCTTCACCACCTCTTTCGGCTTCATGGACGCCACGATCAAGGTCGCCAAGAAGTTCCCGAAGGTGAAGTTCGAGCACGCCACCGGCTTCAAGACCGCTGACAACGTCGGCACTTACAACTCACGCTTTTACGAAGGTCGTTACATCGCTGGCGTCATCGCCGCCAAGATGTCAAAGACCGGCACAGCCGGCTACATCGCATCCTTCCCGATTCCGGAAGTGGTCATGGGCATCAACGCCTTTGAGCAGGGCGCGAAGTCGGTCAACCCGAACTTCAAGATGAAGGTCATCTGGGTCAACACCTGGTTCGACCCCGGCAAGGAAGCCGATGCCGCCAAGGCGCTGCTCGACCAGGGCGTCGACATCCTGACCCAGCACACTGACACCACTGCGCCAATGCAGATCGCCGAACAGCGAGGCATCAAGGCCTTCGGCCAGGCGTCCGACATGATCGCCGCTGGCCCGCATGCGCAGCTGACCTCGATCACCGACACCTGGGGCGTCTATTACATCAAGCGCACCCAGGCGCTTTTCGACGGCACGTGGAAGTCCGAGCAGAGCTGGGACGGCCTGAAGGACGGCATCCTCACCATGGCGCCCTACACCAACATGCCTGACGACGTAAAGAAGCTGGCTGAGGAAACGGAAGCCAAGATCAAGTCCGGCGAAATTCATCCCTTCACGGGCCCACTCAACAAGCAGGACGGCACGCCTTGGCTGAAGGCTGGTGAAAAGGCCGACGACAAGACGTTGCTCGGCATGAATTTCTACGTCGAAGGCGTGGACGACAAGCTGCCGAAGTGATCTTGGCTTGGAAACCCGATAAAGATAGATTGAGCCGCCCGGTGAACGCCGGGCGGCTTTTTGCAAGCAGGAGCAACGCGACATGCAGCTTCATGGTGCTATGAAACAATTGGACGTGAGAGGTTCCAATCTGTCGGGATCGGAATTTGTCGACAGCAATCTTTCCGGTTGCGAATTTCAGCAGGTCAATCTGTCGGGCGCCAGCTTTAACGACGGCAATCTGTCTGGCTGCGATTTCGAAAATGACAATCTGTCCGGCGCGACGTTCAAGGATGTGAACTTGTCCGGTGCGCAGATAGAAAATGCTGATCTTTCCGGCTTGGCTATTGCCGGCTGCCGCATGACCGGCGCGACGATCGACGGGATTTCCGTCGAAGAATTGTTGGCTGCCTATCGCTCTTCCCGCCGTTCTGGCCGAAGCGGGCTGGGCTGATATTTCTCGGTTTGTAGTTTTCATTCCAGCTGGTAAACAGCGCCCAGCGGCAGTGTTGCCGTGCTTGCTGGACCCTTTACTGGCTGGAGATGACCCATGAGCCGCACCTGTCTTGCCGTTATCCTTGCCGCGGGCGACAGCACGAGGATGAAATCCTCGATGTCGAAAGTGCTGCATCCGGTCGCCGGCCTGCCGATGATCGCTCATGTGATGAAGGCAGTGGCGGCGAGCGGCATTGGCGATGTGGCGCTGGTCGTTGGTCGTGATGCTGAAAAAGTTTCTGCGGCAGCCAGTATCGACGGTCTTTCAGTAGGCTCTTTCGTCCAGACAGAGCGGCTTGGCACTGGCCACGCGGTGCTGACGGCTCGCGAGGCGATTGCGCGAGGCTATGACGATATTTTGGTCGCCTATGGCGATGCGCCACTGATCACGCCAGGCCCGCTGATGGCGGCGCGCCAGGCGCTGGCGGATGGTAACGACATCGCGGTCATCGGTTTTCACACAGAGCGTCCGACTGGCTATGGCCGACTTCTGGTCGAGAATGGCGAGTTGGTTGCGATCCGCGAGGAAAAGGACGCAAGCGAGGCCGAGCGCGCCATCACCTGGTGCAATAGCGGTTTGATGGCGATCAGTGGCGCCAAGGCCCTGGACCTGCTGGCGCGGATCGGCAATGCGAACGCTAAGGGTGAATATTACCTGACGGACCTCGTGGAGATCGTTCGTTCACTCGGTGGTCGGGCGGTGGCCGTCGATGCACCCGAGGCCGAGCTTGCCGGCTGCAACAATCGCGCCGAATTGGCCGTCATCGAAAAGCTCTGGCAGGAGCGGCGTCGCCATGAGGTGATGCTGTCGGGCGTATCGATGATTGCACCGGAAACGGTGTTTCTGGCCCATGATACCGTGCTGCACCAGGATGTGCTGATCGAGCCGAATGTGGTGTTCGGTCCCGGCGTGGTGGTGGAAAGCGGCGCCGTGATCCATGCTTTCTCGCATCTCGAAGGCGCCCATGTCGCGTCAGGCGCCACTGTTGGGCCGTTTGCGCGGCTGCGGCCGGGTGCCAATCTCGGCGAGGGTGCCAAGGTCGGCAACTTCTGCGAGGTCAAGAAGGCCGAAATCGGACCCGGCGCCAAGATCAATCATCTCACCTATATCGGCGACGCCTTCATTGGCGCCGAGACCAATATCGGGGCAGGGACGATCACCTGCAATTACGATGGGGTAAACAAGCACGAGACGCATATCGGTGCCCATGCTTTCATCGGCTCCAACAGTGCGCTGGTGGCACCCGTCACGATTGGCGATGGCGCGCTGGTCGCCTCCGGCAGCGTGATTACCGAGGATGTGCCGGCCCACGCGCTGGCGCTTGGTCGCGCGCGTCAAGAAGTGAAGCCGGAGCGGGCAAAAGCAATCCGTGAACGGAATCTCGCAATTAAGGCCATGAAAAAATCCGGTTCCTGATCACGGATATTTTCGTAACGTCACGTTATCCAAATTGACCGAGGCCGGAATTGAGAAATCCTCTGGAATCGGTAGGAGTTTCCTCGCGCGAGGCGCGAGAAGGAGAATTGCATGTGCGGTATTGTCGGAATTGTCGGTGATCATCCGGTTGCTGAGCGGCTGGTGGATGCCCTGAAGCGGCTGGAATATCGGGGCTATGATTCGGCTGGCGTTGCGACCCTTGATGACGGCGTGATGGGCCGTCGGCGCGCCGAGGGCAAGCTGTTCAATCTGGAGACACGGCTGGCCAAGCAGCCGTTGCCAGGCACGATCGGCATTGCCCATACGCGCTGGGCAACCCATGGCGTGCCGAACGAAGCCAATGCGCATCCGCATTTCGTCGACGGCGTGGCTGTTGTCCACAACGGCATCATCGAGAATTTTTCTGAGTTGCGCGATGAGCTTGTCGCCGACGGCGCCACGTTCAGCAGCCAGACCGATACCGAAGTCGTTGCCCAGCTTCTTGCCCGCTATCGCCGCCAGGGACTTGGCCCCAAGGAGGCCATGCTGGAAATGTTGAGCCGGATCACCGGCGCCTATGCGTTGCTGGTGATGTTTGCTGACGATCCTACCGAGCTGTTTGCCGCTCGCTTCGGGCCGCCGCTCGCCATCGGTCACGGCAAGGGCGAGATGTTTCTAGGGTCCGACGCCATTGCGCTGTCGCCTTTCACCAATCAGATCACCTATCTGGTCGACGGTGATTTCGCCATTCTTGGCCAGAAGACCGTCGCAATCATGGATTTTACCGGCAAGCCGGTGAAGCGTCCGCGACAGATTTCGCAGGGCAGTGCTTATCTGGTCGATAAGGGCAATCATCGACATTTCATGGAAAAAGAAATCTATGAACAGCCTGAGGTCATGTCGCACGCGCTTTCCCATTATGTCGATCTCGCCGATCACGTGGTGAAGGCGGAGGCCATGGCCATCGACTTCAAGCCGCTGCGCGGTCTGGCGATTTCCGCTTGCGGCACCGCCTTCCTGGCGGGACTGATCGGCAAATACTGGTTCGAGCGCTATGCCCGCCTGCCAGTCGAGATCGATGTCGCCTCGGAGTTCCGCTACCGCGAAATGCCGCTGTCGCCCGATCAGGCCGCGCTGTTCATTTCCCAATCGGGCGAAACCGCCGATACGCTGGCCTCTTTGCGCTATTGCAAGGATGCTGGCCTGAAAATCGGCGCCATCGTCAACGCGCGCGAATCGACGATTGCCCGTGAGGCCGATGCGGTTTTCCCGATCCTCGCTGGTCCGGAAATCGGCGTTGCCTCTACCAAGGCCTTTACTTGCCAGCTTGCCGTTCTCGCATCGCTCGCCATTGCCGCCGGCAAGGCGCGCGGCGTGATCAATGACGAGGAGGAAAAGGAACTGGTGCGGCATCTGGCCGAGCTGCCGCGCATCATGAGCCACGTAGTCAATCTGATCCAGCCGCAGATGGAAAGCCTGTCGCGCGATCTGTCGAAATTCAAGGACGTGCTCTATCTCGGGCGCGGCACCAGCTATCCGCTGGCGCTGGAAGGCGCGCTGAAGCTCAAGGAAATTTCTTATATCCACGCCGAGGGTTACGCCGCCGGCGAGTTGAAGCATGGGCCGATTGCACTCATCGACGAAAACATGCCCGTCATCGTCATTGCTCCTTATGACCGGTTCTTCGAAAAGACGGTGTCGAACATGCAGGAAGTAGCTGCGCGCGGCGGCCGCATCATTTTCGTCACGGATGCAAAGGGTGCTGCGGCGTCCAAGCTCGAGACCATGGCAACCATCGTGCTACCCGATGTCGCCGAGATCATTGCGCCCATGGTATTTTCGCTGCCGATCCAGCTGCTTGCCTATCACACGGCAGTGTTCATGGGCACCGATGTCGACCAACCACGCAATCTCGCTAAATCCGTCACGGTTGAGTGATCGATTAGGTGAATACCAACCTTGTCTTCGCGTACAAGGTGCCCCACACTTCTGCTATGCTGCTTCGCGGCGCCAGTTAATGGCGTCCGAAGCAATTTGGGCGGCTTGAAACAATCGGATCTTATGTCGGATAAACCTGAACGCATTTCTCTTGCCGGCCGGCTAAGGACCAATTTCCTGACCGGCATGATCATTTGCGCCCCACTGGCAATCACCGTCTGGTTGACCTTTACCTTCATCGATTGGGCCGATAGCTGGGTAACGCCTTATATTCCGCAGCGTTACAATCCCGCCTATTATTTCAACATCGCCATTCCCGGCACCGGCCTGCTGATCGCAGTGGTCGGCATTACACTGATTGGTTTCCTCGGGCGCAATCTGGTCGGTCGCTCCATCGTCAACTTTGGCGAATCGATCCTCAATCGCATGCCGCTTGTGCGGACGCTCTACAAGAGCCTCAAGCAGATCTTCGAGACGGTGCTGAAGGAGCAGTCGAGCTCTTTCAAGAAGGTCGGGCTGATCGAATTTCCCGCCCCCGGCACCTGGGCCATGGTGTTTGTCGCAACTGAGGTAACCGGCGAAATTGCCGCGCGGCTGAACGAAGAAGGCGAGGAAATGATCGCCGTCTTCATGCCGCCGACCCCGGTTCCGACGGCGGGCTTCCTGATGTTCGTGCCGCGCAGCCGTCTGAAACTCCTGGATATGACGCCGGAAGAGGGCGCCAAGCTGCTAATCTCGGGCGGTCTGGTCATGCCGGATTGGAAGCCGGCTGCCGGCAATATCGCCGTCGCCCCTGTTCCGGTGGTGACCAGCGTTAAATAGCATCTGCGTTTAAGTCGTTGCTCTGCAATCCTAACCTGTCACGATCCTGTCACGGGAAGCTTTTATTGGCCGTGATGGGGGGAGCGATAGCGGGTCATATGGTGAGCCGGCGCGCGAATATGCGTCTGCGACATCACGCTTGAGCGCTGCCCCGATTTTGGCGAAGGATCGGGATGATGATGATTTCACGCAAGGCACTGTTACTCGCAGCGACATTCGTCGCGTCTTCGGCCGTTTCGGCGCTGGCCGAAGGCGCGGTTACGGCCAATGGCGTGACCATTGCCAACAAGGGCCTGGTTGCGATCGGCCGCATCCCGGCCAACCAGCGCGACAAGTTCAAGGAAACCTTCGGCTCCGGCTCCGGCATGGCCGTCGATCTGACGCGCTGGAAGAGGGATGGCGACACCTATTCCGGTTCGCTCTGGCTGCTGCCAGACCGTGGCTACAATGTCGAAGGCACGACCGATTACAACACCCGGATCAACCGGATCGACTTCACGCTCGCCCCGACCGCAGTAGGTGCGACACCGCAGGCCGACAAGCAACAGGCCGGGATGGATGCGAAGCTCGCCGATACCGTTCTGTTCACCGATGAGGAGGGCAAGAGCTTTACCGGTCTCGACCCCGAATCCGGCATCCGCGCTGCCACCAAGACCATGCCTGCTTTGCCGCAGGCACGCACAGGCAAGATCTCGCTCGATCCGGAAGCCGTCGTGCTGTTGAAGGACGGCTCTATGATGGTGAGCGACGAATACGGCCCCTACATCTATCACTTCTCCGCCGAGGGGAAGCTGATCTCCGCCACCCAGCCGCCGAAAGCCTTTCTGCCGATGCGCAAGGGTGAGCTTAACTTCTCTTCCAACAATGTCGGCGAGGGCGGCACCAAGCCGGAGCCGAAAGATCCTGACACCGGTCGCCAGAACAATCAGGGCTTCGAGGGCCTGTCGCTGACGCCTGATGGCAAGTTCCTGATTGCGCTCTTGCAGTCGGCGACCCGCCAGGACGGCGGCGATAGCAGCTCGACCCGGATGAACACCCGCGCGCTGGTCTATGACGCATCCGACGTTGATCACCTGAAACTGGTGCATGAATATGTCGTGCCGCTGCCCACCTTTGACAGTAAGGGCAAGGTGGTAGTCGCCGCCCAGAGCGAAATCCTCGCGCTGTCGGACAAGAGCTTCCTGATGATCGCCCGCGACAGCAACAATGGCCAGGGCGTGAAGGGCGATACCTCCGTCTATCGCAAGATCGATCTGGTTGATCTGTCCGCCGCAACCGACATTGCCAATAGCGAATTCGATGGTGTCAAACCGGTGGCGCCGAAGGGGGTGGTCGACGTGTCCGTCAAGGCGGCGGCCGTGACGTCGTTCATCGACATCAACGACAGCAAGGATCTAGCCCGCTTCGGCCTGCATAACGGCGCGCCAAACGACAAGAACAATCTCTCGGAAAAATGGGAAGCCATGTCGGTCGCTCCGGTTCTCGATCCGGCCACGCCTGACGACTATTTCCTGTTCGTCGCCAACGACAACGACTTCCTGACCCAGGACGGCTATCAGGTCGGCGCGGCCTATAAGGCCGAGGGCGCCGCCGATGTGGATACGATGTTCCAGGTGTTCCGCGTGACCCTGCCTGGTTTTGCCAAAAAGTAAGTAATCGCTGACATATCATTTATGGCATATACCGCCGCGCCCTAGGTATTTATCCTGTGGCGCGGCGTTTTCTTTCAAGGTTACAGCATCACATCCGGCCGTTTAACCACGCCTTGAACGCCTCGACTTCGTCGGTCTGGATCGCCCCGACACCGACTTCGGCCAGCATGGTCCAGACGCCGTGCGGGTCAGTGAGGGCGCGCGTGTCGTTGAAATCGAGGCAATGGGAGCAGTCGAGCGTGTTGATCCAGACGCGGATATTCTGACGCTCCAGTTCTGCGCGGCCAGCGGCGATATCGGCAATATCCTTGAATTTCACCTCGATCATCGGGGCTTTCAAACTTTCGATCCGCTTGAGGTCTTCTGCAAACCGACCGGGCCGTACCGGAAACATCGGCATATGCGGGATCTTACCGAACCAGTCGGCATCGAGAACGCCAAAATGGTCGGCATCGAGATCGATATCGGTCTTGACCACGACCTGATCGGCGATGCCGAGCCGCAGCACGGTCTCCATCACCTGCGGCAGATCGCGGGTGAATTTCGTGTCGATATTGATGGCGATCCGGCCGCGGGCTTCCTCGAGAATTTCTTCGAGGGTCGGCACGCATTCCTCAGTGACATCGGCATCGCTCCCACCGGCACCGGCGCGCAGCCGCGCCTGCCGGATGGTGGCGAGAGGCAATTCGCTGACGGTTCCGGAGCCCGTCGTGGTGCGGTCGAGGGTTTTGTCATGGATGACGACGAGCGTGCCATCACTGCTCGACTGGGTGTCGATCTCCACGATGTCGACGCCTTGTTCGACGGCTGCGCGGATCGAGGCGAGCGAGTTTTCGGATGTGGTCTTCCACAGGCCACGATGGGCGATGGTGAGAATGGCCGGATTGGAGCGCGTCGTCATATCAAGGATCGAGCAGGGACGCATTTGCGGGGTAGCATACGGCTGGGAAGAGATCTGTACGGGCATGTCTTGGCTTTCGGTTGCGGTTTGAAAAATGGCTTCAAATCTTGCCCATGCCTGAGGCCATCAGATCGTCGCGCATGATGCGGCCGGCGATGATGAAGACCACAAGGGCGGGCAGGAGCAGGATGAAGGAGACGATGGCGGCGAGCGGCAGCTGCATCGAATAGGGGTCGAGATACATATAGAGCTTAATCGGCAGGGTCTGGACGACAGGGGCGCCGACGATGAAGGACTTGTCGAATTCCTCGAAGCTGCCAATGAAGGACATCAACCCGCCGGCAAGCAGACCTGGAATCGACAACGGCAGGATGATGTGCAGCACGATATTGACCGTGCCGGCGCCGAGCGAGCGGGCTGCGTGGATCAACTCGTCAGGAATCGTCTCGAAGGTCGCCGACATCAGCCGGATCATTAGCGGCAGCGTGCCGACGATCTGAACGACGATCACGCCCACTGTGGAATAGGCAAGGCCGAGCACGAGGAAGAGTTTGCCGATTCCAACCGCAACCACCAAGCCGGGAATGATGACCGGCGCCAGGATGAAGACCTCCACCAGCCGCTTCAACCGGAAGGGAAATCGCGCCATGGCCCAGGCGGTTGGTAGCGCGATGAGTGCCGTCGCCGCTGTCACGGTGAACGCAATCAACAGGCTGGTGGTAAGCGCCGTGGCAAGGCCGGGATCAGAGAGTAAGCCCGCCCAGCGGCTTAAGGTGAAGCTCTGCGGCAGGATGTTGGGCGGTTGCCAGCCATCGGCAACGCTCCAGAGGAACATCAGAAACAGTGGCAGTGCGATCGCCAGCGCGAGTGACGTGTAAAGGCCTGCCGAGACCAGTAGCCGATCTTCCGGATTGAACCGGCGGCGGCGCGGCGGCATCGTGGGAGCGAGCGCTATACTGGCCATCATGCGGCTCCTTTCAGGCTGCCATTGCCGATGCGGCTGGTCAATCCGTAGTAGACGAGCAGGACTGCGACCGCGAAAAGGCTGAGCACCATGCCCATCGCATAGACTTGCTCGAACCGGCCCTGTTTGAATTCCTGCACCATCAGCACCGACAGCGGTCTCGCCGTCGCCGGGCCGACAATGTCGGGGATGGCATAGGAGCCCATCGAGCCGATGAAGGTTAGCAGGATGGCGGCGGTGATGCCGGGCATGGCGAGCGGAATGTCGACGGACAGAAAAGTCGATAGCCTGGAGGCGCCAAGCGTGCGGGCAGCGTGGCGGATGTCCTCGGGGATTGCCGCAAAAGCGCTGGTGATGATCAGCGTCATGAAGGGCACCTGTTTCCAGGCGCCGGCCATGATGACGCCAAGGCCCCACTCGTCGCGCACCAGTTTCGGCAAGGTGAAGCCGAGCGGCGCGAGCAGCCGGTCGAAAAAGCCGCCGCGCTCGAACACCACAATTACCATCAGTCCAACGATGATGCTCGGAACCGCCATGGGCAGCTTGTAGAGCCCGCTAAACAGTTTGCGGCCGAAGAAGCTTCTGCGCAGCAGCAGCGATAGCGGCACCGACAGCGTGAGCGACAACAGCACTGGGATGATGCCGTAATAGATAGAGGTCGAAAGCCCCCGTAGCATGGAGGGCCGGGTGAAGATCCGCTGATACCAGTTCAGGGTGAAACTGCCGTCCTCCATGCGGAAGCTTCCGACAAGGGCGGAGAGCAGTGGCGCGCCGAAGAAGAACAGCAGATAGCCGATGCCGGGTGCGAGCAGCAACAGCAGTTGCAGGGTGCGGCGATGAGGCAGAATACGCATCACGCAGCCTCCTCGGCCAGCCGGTTCTCGAGCAAATGCACCGGCCCCTGAAAGCGCAGAGACGCGCGCGCTCCTGTCGGCAGCGGCTCGGCGCCGCCCGACTGGCTGATCTTGACCGAGATCGAGCCGATCTCGGCAGTATAGAAGATCGTCGGACCCATAAAGGCGACGGACGTGACGATTGCGGCCCCGGCAGGATCGCTGTCGATGAAGATATTTTCCGGACGTACGGAAACCTGCACGGCACCGGCGGCCAGCCTATCGAGAGCCACCACCTGGCCCCAGGGCAGGCGCGCCTCCTTGCCAGAGGCTGTGACGGCAAGAAGATTGGTCTGGCCGAGGAAATTGGCTGTGAACACCTGCTTCGGCGCCCGGTAAAGCTCAAGTGGCGTGCCGATCTCGACGATCCGTCCGGCATTCATGACAACGATCCGGTCGGACATCGCCATGGCCTCGGCTTGATCGTGGGTCACGTAAAGGCTGGTGGCACCAATCCGGCGATGCAGAGCGACGAGATCGTGTCGCAGGCTGTCACGCAGCTTGGCATCGAGATTGGATAGCGGCTCGTCGAACAACAGCAGGCTCGGCTGCATCACGACGGCACGGGCGAGCGCCACGCGCTGCTGCTGCCCGCCGGACAGCTGTCGCGGCAAGCGATCCATCAGACCGCGTAGATTGCAGATATCGAGAACATGGTCGATGCGTCTGGCCCGCTCGTCCTTTGGCACCTTCTTCATCTTCAGGCCGAAGCCAAGATTCTTGGCAACCGACATATGCGGAAACAGCGCGTAGGACTGGAACACCATGGCGATGTCGCGCGCCTCGGGCGGAAGGTGATCGATCCGCTTGCCGGCCAGATGGATCTCGCCGCCAGAGGCTTCGCCAATACCCATGAGAATGCGCAGCAGCGTCGATTTTCCGCAGCCGGATGGGCCTAGGATCGTCACGAATTCCCCCCGTTCGACGCTGAGCGAAACCGGATGCAGGACGCGGGCTTGGCCGTAGTCCTTGGTGATGTCGATGATCTCGAGTTCGTTCATGGGAGCAATACCTGTCTGCAGCGAATTGACCGGTGAAAACGGAGTTGGACGGGCAGGAGGCCACGGTGGGGCGGCCTCTCTTTGTTCCCTCGACCGTCGGCGCCGGCGTTACTGGTTGATGACTTTTTCATCCAGCGCTTCGGCGAGCGCTTTCGACATGTCCCAGAAGGCCGGCACCGACAGGCGCGGATAGACACTGGCGGGCAGCACATGCATCTGTTTGTCGGCCGGGATCAGGCCGTTGTTGACATCGGCGCGTGGTGAGCGCGAAGCGATGGCTTCAAGCTTATAGGTTTGAAATTCCTTGCTCATGGCCATATCGATCAGCAGCAGGCCGGCAGCGACATGTTTGGCATTGGCTGGCAAGAACATCGCGTCACCAGACCCAACCTGGCCCTTTTCCAACAGTGTCAGGCGGAAGGTTTCTGGCAACTGCTTGCTGCCGAGAAAGGTCATCACCTGATCTTCCCAGACTGTGCCCATATAGAGCTCGCGGTTGTTGATCAGGTTCAGCGTGTCGGCATTGCCATTGGTCAACTCGGCGGCTTTCAGCAAGCGCCGGTAATAATCCCATACCGGGGTCAGGCATTCCGATGTCATCGCCCAGTCTTCGGCATGTTGCAGGGTTTGGCCGTAATCGGTCAGTACCTTCTTGCAGTCACCTGTTAGGTAGTTCAGCGCTACGGAATAGATAAAGCCGCCGCCGGAACCGCCTTTGGCCGGCAGGGTGACACCAAGCCGCTTTGGATGGCTTTCGGCCCAGGCCAGCAACTCATCGAAGGATTTCGGAACCTCTGACGGTTTCACCATGGCGCTGTCATAGCCAATGGCAGTCTGGTTGAGATGCACCAGTGGATAGGTGCCGCCATGCGCATGGCCGAACACGGTTTCGGCAAGAACGGGATCGTAGGTCGCCATATTGGGAAGAATTTTGGTGAGCGGGATATTGCCGATCACGCCCTTGGACGACAGCAGCGGATAGTCGCCACCACCGGAGAAATAGGCATCGACTGGCGCATCCTGACCGGCAGATTGGACCGCGATCAATTGCTGATCGGCCTGATCGCCATTCACGTCGCTATAGGCGACCTTGATGCCGTATTTGGCCTCGAACATTTCGATCAGCTTCTTCCAAGTGGGCGCGAAACTGCCAGCGAAATTATACATGGTCACCGTGCCCTCGGCTTTTGCTGCGGGAACGATGATGTCGTAGAAATTCTCCCTGGTGACTTTGAAGAGATCGAAGTCCAGGTTCTTAATATTGGTATCGGCGGCGTGGCTTGGCGCGGCCAGCGTGGCGACGGAGGCGGCAAGCGCTAGCGCTGCTGCGGCAAGGAATTTCATCGGCATCTGGCTCTCCTGGAAGGGATATTACTCTTGATGTGTATTTTCAATAATACACCTTTGGTGTAATATTTATGACAGTCCCAGAATTCGCGGCAGGCATCCGCGGGCGGCAATTGCGCGGGCGCGCTGCGGCGGCTAAAGATTTCGGCCATGACGCAGCTTTCCCGCCAAACCTCTCGTTTCGACCGTCAACCGCTTGCGAGCGAAAACGAGCGCCTGATCCTCGACATCGTCCGCCGTCTCGGCCCAATCGCGCGCGCGGCGGTCACTGGCCACACCAACCTGACGCAGCAATCCGTGCATCGGCTGGTGGAGGGCCTGATCGAGCGGGGGCTGCTGCGCCTTGGTGCGCCGCTCAAAGGCACTCGTGGCCAGCCTAGTCCGACAATCGAACTGGCGGCTGAAGAAGTCCTGTCATTGGGGATTTCGATCAACACCGACACGGCGATCATTTGCCTGGCTGATTTTCGCGGGGAGATCATCGCCCAGACCAAGCTCGGCTTTGCGCCACAGGATCGAACGGCAACGCTTGAAGCCTTGGTTGCTGCCCGCGACGATATGTTGAAGGCGCAAGATCTGCCGGGCGAACGGCTGCTCGGCCTCGGTTTTTCCATGTCCGGCGTTTTTGTCCATGGCGAGCGGATTTTCAATGCTCCAGAGCCGTTGGTTGACTGGTCGCTGATCGACTTGAGGCCGATTCTGGAAGACATGTTTCAATTGCCGGCCTGGCTTGAAAACAATGCGACGACAGGCGCCATTGGCGAAAGCCTTGTAGGCGTCGGGCGCTGGTGCGACACCTTCGTCTATCTGTCGTTCAATTACGGCTTTGGCGGTGGTCTGATCCTGAATGGCCAGCCCTTCCATGGCTTTCATGGCAATGCCGGCGAGATTTCCGGGATCTATGATCCATCCGAGGCCGACCGGCGTCCAGCCTTGCAATATCTGTTGCAGGTCCTGCAGGAGCGCGGCATCGATATTCACTCGGTGGAAACGCTTTATGAACAGTTCGACCCGGCATGGCCTGGGGTGGAAGACTGGCTCCAAGCCACCATGCCGCAGGTCGAGCGAATGGTGGCCACCCTGATTGCAGTGATCGACCCCCAGGCTATTGTCTTCGGGGGTCAGATCCCGCCGATCCTTGGGCAAGCGATGATCGATCGATGTGCACTGCCGTCCCAACGACAGCATCGCTACGGCGTAGCGCCGAAGGAGGCGCGGCTGGTGCTGGCGGAGGCCAAGGGTGATGCAGGCGCTATTGGTGCCGCTCTGCTACCGCTGAAAATGCGCTATTTTGTTTAAGTTCTGTCTGCCGCCGATCGTATTGATGGCAGCGAAATCTCGACGACGGCTCCGGTCTCATCATTGCCATTCTCCGCATTTTTGATGGAGATCGTACCGCCATGAGCGGTAACGATCGACCTGCACATTGCAAGGCCCAGTCCCATGCCACCCGGCTTGGTGGTGACGAAGGCCTTGAACAGGGTATCCTGGTGTTTGTCGCCCAGACCCGGGCCTGTATCGGCCAGAATGATCTTCACCATATCCTGCGTGACCGACGTTGAGATCGTCAGCAGGCGCTGGCCAACCGGCACTCCGTCCATGGCCTGCACGGCATTGCCGATAATGTTGAGAAAGGCCTGCTGCAGCAGAATCAAATCGCCCTGGACAATGCGTTCTGGTGCTGAAAACCGTAGCGCCAATTGCACCGCATGGGCAGCAAGTTCCGTCTGCTTCTGGCGCAGAGCATCTCTGATCGCAGTCTCGATCACCACTTCACCGCTATCGGATTTCGCTTTGCCGAGCAGCATCTGCACACGCTTGACGACGTTGGCGGCGTGTTCCGTGGAGAGCACGGTCTCTTGCAGCGCTCGCTTCGCTTCCTGCAGATCCGGTTCGTTGCGGTCGAGCCAGCGTAAAGCGGCCTGGGCAAAGGTCATCGCGCTTGATAGCGGCTGATTGACTTCATGGGCAATGGAGGCTGAGATCTCTCCGATCATCGCAGCGCGGGCGGCATGATCGAGCTCCTGGCGCGAACGGTCGAGCGCGTCCTGAAATTCCAGTCGCTCCGTAATATCGATGACGCTTCCATGGACCCGTTGCAAATCTCTGCCGTTCGCCGGGAAATTCAGGGCGACAATGACTGAAATCAGCCGACCTCGCCGGTCTCGGACCTTGGTTTCGGCCTGGAAGCTGCTCTGGCCTTCGTAAAGCGCGACAAGGCACTCAGCAAAGCTCTCATCATTTTCGGCCAGTAAATCGTCGAGATGCAGGAAAAATTCGGCTTTGCTGGCGACGCTCAACAGCCGTAGCGCGGTTTGGTTCACATCAGTAATTCTGACCTTACGCCGAGCCTTGCTCACAAAGTCGGGATGGTCGGCGAGATAGCGCCTGAGGTTCCTGACGCCACGGGCGCGCAGAATGTCGAGGTCGGCTTTCACGGCGCGGAAATCGTGTTCCCAAATGGCGACGGCGAGCGTTTCGAAAATCGTGCGGTAGCGATGTTCGCTGGCTCGCAAAGCCTCTTCGGACACCCGCTGCAGTGCAAGGTCCTGCACACGACGCAACAGCAGCACTGATGTGACGCCGTTGGCGGCCAGGCTGAACACCAGCCTCAGCACTTCCTGATAGCCAGCATTAAAGCCATGCATGCAGATGAAAGCCATGACCGTCAGAGCGGCGCAGACGGCAGAACTGAAGATGACGGCGCGCCGCGAGCCAAGTTCGCCGCAGAGCATGATCACAAGGACATAGAGAACCGCGATGGCGCTTGCGAGGGACGTAAAGGCATCGATCAGGAAAATCGTCAGGCCGAGCAGTATTGCACCGACGAGGCAGGATTGCGCTGCTATGCCACCGCGCCCTATGATCGGGCGGATCGTCTGGCGCCAATGGGCGCGTTCGTCATGCATCGCCCCTTCCGTCATCAGTCTTTCCATAGCCCCCAATTTCGCGCTGTGAACTGCCTGCGCCATCTGCTGGTGACAGTGGATCATTTCATGCCGTTGTTCTTGTCGGATGGTCTCGCTTTTTGCACGATCACGACGGCAGCTGTTCAAAAACGACAGGTGAGGGTGCCACATCTGTCGATTGAAATGTCCAAACGACCCGACGGGCCGACAAGACGATCATCGGGTCCTTCGCCATGGTTCATGCCACGCGTTTCACTTCGCTCTATTGACGGTCCACGTCAGCACGTTCGTCATGTCTGCTGGCCAGTCCGTCCCAGGTGCACGCCGCATGCCCCACGCCTCATACCCATGACAGAAGGTATAGACCTGTGATTTCGAAGCCCTTTGCTACTTTGAGCCTGCTTGCAGCCCTCAGCACTCTTTCGCTGTTGCCAGCGGTTGCCCGCGAGAGCCAGCCGTTGGTTGGCGTCGCCGCCCAATATGACACGACCCACGTCTATGTCGCGCCTGATAATGTCGGCAAATTTGCCGACAGCTTTCTCGCCACCTTCGGCGGGCAAAGCACCAAGCAGGTGACGGTCACGGTCACGCCGACGCCGAGCACCACAACGTCTCAGCTGCTGCAGACCCCGGTCGGAACAGTATCTCTGTTCGGCTTCACGACGCCGGTGCCTTATCCCTTTGGCCAGGAGCGGACCGGCTATCTCGTGCGCGATCTGGACAAGGCGCTTGCCGCCGCCCGCGCAGCCGGCGCCATCGTTCTTGTCGATGCGTTTCCGGATCCAATTGGCCGTGATGCGGTGATCCAGTGGCCGGGTGGCGTCAACATGCAGCTCTACTGGCACACGACTGCGCCGGACTATAAGGCATTTGCCACTGTTCCGGAAAATCGCGTCTATGTATCGCCCGATGCCGCACCCAGCTTCGTCAAAGATTTCCTGCGCTTCTCCAAGGGCAAGATCGAAGAAGATAGCGCCAAGGCACCCGGCATCGAAATCGGTCGCCCTGACGATCATTTTCACCGCATCCGCATCAGCTCGATCTTTGGCCGCATGACCGTCCTCGTCACGGATGGCCATCTTCCCTATCCCTACGGCCATGAAACCACGGGCTACGAAGTGACGGATCTGGATGCCACACTTGAAAAAGCGAAAGCCCATGGTGTCACGGTTCTTGTTGCTCCCTATTCGTCGGACAAGCGTCGTCAGGCCCTCGTCGAATTTCCAGGCGGTTACGTAGCCGAAATCCATGCGGCGGCCGCACCTTGAGGCAATCGACCGTCGGAACATCCAAAATTCAGGGGAATTAACAGGAACCTTCGTCTAGCCGAGGCTAAAGCGAACACTGGAACAGAGCCGACGACAGGCCGTTCCGGAACAGGGGCACCGATGCCGAACGACTTCGAACTTAATATCTCGCGCCGCGCGGCGCTCCTTGCTGGAGCGTCTCTCTCGGCGGCCGTAGCGATACCGTCGCTTGCGCTGTCGAAAACCAAACCCGCCCAGAAGGGCAAGCCAGAAGGAAAATCCGACATGACCGAGAGTTTCGTCACTACTAAGGACGGTGTGCAGATCTTCTTCAAGGATTGGGGTCCAAAGGATGCTCAGCCGATCGTCTTCCACCATGGCTGGCCCCTGTCGTCTGATGACTGGGATGCGCAGATGCTGTTCTTCCTTCACAACGGCTACCGCGTCGTCGCCCATGATCGGCGCGGCCATGGCCGTTCGCAGCAGGTCAGCGAAGGTCATGATATGGACCATTACGCCGCCGATGCTTCGGCCGTCTTCGAACATCTGAACCTCAAGAACGCTGTTCACATCGGTCATTCCACCGGCGGCGGCGAAGTCGCCCGTTATGTCGCGAAGTTTGGCCAGCCGCAGGGCCGGGTAGCCAAGGCTGTGCTGGTCAGTGCCGTTCCGCCGATCATGCTGAAGACGCCGGCTTATCCGGGCGGTCTGCCGATGGAAGTGTTCGACGGCTTCCGCAAGGGGGTTGCCGACAACCGCGCCCAGTTCTTCCTGGATGTCCCGACGGGTCCCTTCTACGGTTTCAACCGCGACGGCGCTAAGGTCTATCAGGGCGTGATCCAGAATTGGTGGCGCCAGGGCATGATGGGAAGCGCCAAGGCCCATTACGACGGCATCAAGGCTTTCTCCGAAACGGATCAGACCGAGGACCTGAAGGCGATCACCGTACCGACGCTGGTCATGCACGGTGATGACGATCAGGTCGTGCCGATTGCCGCGTCCGCGGAACAGTCGGTCAAGCTGCTGAAGAACGGCACGCTGAAAGTCTACAAGGGGTATCCGCACGGCATGCTGACGACGCATGCCGACGTGATCAATCCGGATCTTCTGGCCTTCGTCAAGGCCTGATCGGGCTTACAACCGGCCGCCGTGTCGTCAAGACGCGGCGGCTTTTTTATAGGCGCATGACAGCGCTGCACATTTTACACCATGCCCAGCGGGCAAAGTGACAGTTTAAATCTGCTGCCGAATTATGCAGTAGAGCGACCGAGGATTTCCGCATGCGTTCAGTTCCGCTCCCGCTCCCGCTCCCGCTCCTTCTCAGCTTGAATGGCGGCTATGTCGACACCGTCGGCTTTCTGGCGCTCGGCGGCTTGTTTACCGCTCACGTGACGGGCAATTTCGTGACGCTTGGCGCCTCGCTCGCGCTCGGCACCGGCGGCAGCCTGGCCAAGGTGCTCGCGTTGCCGATGTTTTGCCTTTTCGTCTTTCTTTCGCGCCTCGCCGGCCTTTTCCTCAAAAACAGGGGAAGGCCCGTCATGCGGGTACTTCTCGCGGCAGAACTGCTTTTGCTGATCCTGGCTTTTGCTCTCGCGCTTGCCTACGGACCGTTTAAGAATCCAAACAGTGGTGAGGTGCTCGCCATCGGCATGGTGCTCGTGGCCGCCATGGCGATCCAGAACGGCCTGCACCGTATCCATCTGGCAAAATCGCCGCCGACTACGCTGATGACGGGCACCACGACTCAGATCATGCTCGATCTCGCCGACCTTGCTGTGGGCGAGGGCGACACAACGGCGGCGGCAAAGGACCGGCTGAAGCGTATGAGCCTCAGCGTGGTTGCCTTCGCGCTGGGATGCGCTGCCGCTGCCGCAATTTTTTGTGTAGCGCCCGTCTGGTGTTTCGCCGTGCCGGCGGTTCTTGCAACGCTCGCCTTCGTCGCCAAGGTGGCGACGCCAGAAGGGGATTGAGAGAGACGCGGGGGCTGCTTGAGCCCCCGCCTATCTGCAGTTCGCTACTTCCAAAGGTTTTCGCGGGCGAGATCCAGGATCTCGTTGCCGCGGCCGTTGAACACGGCCTTGACCATGTAAAGGGTGAAGCCCTTGGCCATGTCGACATTGATGGATGGCGGTATGGGTAGTTCGGTACGCGCCACGACTGCATCGACCAGAACCGGTCCGTCATGGGCAAGCGCCTCTCTCAAGCCCGCCTCGACGTCGCCAGGTCGTTCCAGCCTGATGCCCTTGATGCCGATTGCCTCGGCCATGGCGGCGAAGTTGGGGTTCTGCAGGCTGGTGCCGGTCGGCAGTACGCCGGTCGATTTCTGCTCGACTTCCACGAAGCCGAGCGTGGAATTGTTGAAGACGACGATCTTGGCCGGCAGGCCCAATTGCGCAAGGCTCAGGAAGTCACCCATCAGCATGGCAAAGCCACCGTCGCCCGACAGGGAAATTACCTGCCGGTCGGGAAAACTTACCTGCGCGCCAATGGCCTGGGCCATGGCATTGGCCATTGAGCCATGCCAGAACGAGCCGACCAGCCGCCGTCTGCCGTTCATGGCCAGATAGCGCGCCGCCCAGACGGTCGGCAGGCCGACATCGCAGGTGAAGATCGCATCCTCGTCGGCGAGATCGCTCAGCGCCTTGGCGACCTGTTGGGGATGAATGATCTTGCCATCCGGCTTTGCCCGTGCTTCGTCATCCAGATCCTTGCGGGTCTTCTGGTAGTGGTTGAGCGCGCGGCCCAGATGCCGATCATCCTGGCTTCCATCCAGCAATGGCAGCAGCGCCGCTGCCGTCGACTTGACGTCACCGACCAACGCGAGGTCGACAGGCGCGCGGCGCCCGAGATGACCGGGCCGGATATCGATCTGGGCGATCTTCACCGACTTGCCCTGCGGATAGAATTGCCGGTAGGGGAAATCCGTACCCAGCATCAACAGCGTATCGCAATCGCTCATGGCGTAGTAACCAGACGCAAAGCCGATCAGCCCTGTCATGCCGACATCGAAGGGGTTGTCATATTCCACGTGTTCCTTGCCCTTCAAGGCATGGACGATCGGCGCCTTCAGCCGCTCGGCAAGCGCCAGCATTTCCTCATGGGCACCCGCGCAACCGGACCCGCAGAGCAGAGTGACTTTCCGTCCGCCATTCAGCAGGGCCGCCAGCGCCGCCAGATCCTCTTGCGCGGGGGTGATGGTTGGCTGGCGCGGCAACAGAGCCTGCGGCTTCGGGTTGATGGGTGTGGGTGCCTTTTGCAGCGCCACGTCGCCGGGAATAACCACGACAGAAACGCCGCGATCGCCGACGGCATGGCGTATGGCGATTTCCAGCGTGCGCGGCATCTGCTCCGGGCCGGAAATCAGCTCGCAATAGGTGCTGCATTCCCGAAACAGATCCTGCGGATGAGTTTCCTGGAAATAGCCGGTTCCGATTTCCTGCGACGGAATATGGGCGGCGATTGCCAGCACCGGCACTTTCGAGCGATGCGCGTCGAAAAGACCATTGATGAGATGGAGATTGCCAGGACCACAGCTGCCGGCGCAGACGGCGATCGTCCCGGTCAGATGCGCTTCTGCGCTGGCGGCAAAGGCGGCTGTTTCTTCGTGGCGGACATGGATCCACTCAATCACGCCCTGCCTGCGGATCGCATCGGTAATGCCGTTCAGGCTATCGCCGACAACGCCGTAAATGCGGCGCACGCCGGCTGCAGCAAGCGTTGCGGCAAATTGGTCTGCAATCGTTTCGGCCATTCGTGGGTCTCCTTTTTGAAACTATGCGTAGGGTCTCTCCATCTGGAGCTAGGCCCATGATCCGGGTTGGCAACCGTGGCAGCCGGTCATTTGCGCAATTGTGATGCGGCAGCACTTTCAATGCAGGCCATGAGCCGGTCGGCATGGAAGGGCTTTTGCAACACGCAAATCTGATCGCCGAGTCGTGCACGCACCATTTGGTCCGGCTGGGCGGTGATGAAGACGAAAGGAATAAAAACCTGCCGCGAGCGGAGAAGTTCCAGGAGCTCTATGCCGCTCATGCCGGGCATGTGGATGTCGGAGACGACGCAGGTACAGCTGAGGTGAGTTTCATCCCCGAGAAAAGCCTCGGCGCTGGCAAATAGCAGGACATCGTAGCCGACAGAGCGCAGCAGGCTGCCTATGGCCCGGCGCACCGGCTCTTCATCGTCTATGATGGAAATGACCCCAGCAATGGCCACGGAAGGAACCAATCTCCGGGAGGCCCGGTCTCTGCTGCAGGTCCTAAACTTCGGCACGGCATGTGCTCAACGCCAACCCTGTCTTGCCGGACCATTATGCACGCTGGTGAAGCCGGCGACATTATACGCTGGTTTATCAGCGGAATCTTCGGGTTCTGGCGCGTTCAGAGCTTTGCTGGCAGGCCGAGAGATTCGGCCATGCGCACCAGATCGGCAAAGGTCTTTGCCATCATCTTGCGGCTGATCTTGCCCCGGTGGATCTTGACGGTGATTTCGCTGAGCCCGAGTTCGCCGGCGATCTGCTTGTTCATCAGCCCGGCGGTTGCCATTGCCATGACCTCCTGCTCTCGGGATGTCAGAGTCTCGAAGCGGGAGCGCAGCAGTTCCTGGTTCTTGTCCTGCCCGCGAACCTGCCTGTTCTTTTCCACTGCAGCGGCAACGGCATCGAGAAGATCCTGGTCGCGGAAGGGTTTTGACAGAAAGTCGGCGGCACCGGCCTTCATTGCCCGCACCGACATCGGAATATCTCCGTGTCCTGTGACAAAGACGATTGGAACATGCACGCCCCGCTCGGTCAGCTTCTGCTGAAAATCGAGCCCGCTGGTAAAAGGCAAGCGAACGTCGAGGATGAGGCAGCTCGCCAACGGCAAGGCCTCATCCTCGCAAAGCTCTTGTGCCGACGCAAATGTGCGGACGTCATAGCCGACCGATCGCAAGAGGCTATCGAGCGACTGGCGCACCAGCGGCTCGTCATCGAGAACCAGAATGATGGGTTTGTCCGACATAGGCCCTTTTCATTGCAAGAGATTGGTTGGCGACACAGGTAGGGCAGGCGGTAGCGGTGCCTTACCGCTTCGGCAATCATACCTGAGTATGGTCTTCTAAAACCTATCGGTCGTCAAATTCAATGGCAGTTCAATTTCGCCAATAGATTGCTTGGACCAGTATGCGACACGCAAAGCCGCGTCACGCCTGGCAAAGGAGAGCAATCATGTCCGCTACAGCAGCCGTCATGGACCACCATCATGGCAAGATGTATCTTGACGATGCAGAACCCTCGATGTCCCCAGATGTATCGCAGCTCCTGCTGCGGGCGATGAACTGCATCCACAAGGACGAGGCTGTGGCGCTTGACCTAGTGAAGGAAGCATCTCGCCTGCTGCGACCGTTCCGCTCGCTTGCTCCGGCCCAGATGCGTGCCCGCAACAATACCGGCGGTCTGGCGCCTTGGCAGGTGGGCCGCGTCGACGCCTATATCGAGGAAAACATCTCTCGCTCGATCGCGCTCGACGAACTTGCCGGTCTGGTCCGGCTTAGCACGAGCTACTTTTCAACGGCCTTCAAGGTAAGCTACGGGGTTTCGCCCCATAGTCACATTCTGGCGCGGCGGGTAGAGCATGCCAAGCACCGCATGCTCTACACCGACGCGCCGCTGTGTGAGATCGCTCTCGACTGTGGCCTCTCCGACCAGGCGCATCTGTCGCGGGTCTTTCGTCGCGCGACCGGCATGACGCCGAGCGCCTGGCGCCGGTTCTGCGTCAAGCCAGATATGCCGAGATTGTCCGCATAAACTCAGGCCTCATGCTTCTTCCATCTGGCCTGCGGTCCAGCTTGGAAACGGGTCGCGCAGATTGCGCCAGGCGCCGGGCGTGAAGCGGCTTGCAGGTACGAGGCAAGCGTCCAGCCGGGCGGTGATTTCGGCCTGATCCATAGGGTCGGCACCGATGAAGACGAGTTCCTGGCGGCGGTCGCCCCAGACTGGATCGAGATAGGGTTCCATAGCCTTGAGAAAGCCCTCGTGCTGCGGCCATTGCTGTTTCGGCACGGAGGACCACCAGAGGCCCATCCGCCCGGTGCGGACCAGAGGTCCGGCCTGGCTCATCTCTCCGACATGATGGGGTCGCGTCGCCAGCCAGAAGAAGCCCTTGGCGCGGATCACACCCGGCCAGTCGCTATCGATGAAGGCCTGGAATTTCTCAGGCGCAAAGGGCCGGCGGGCGCGGTAGACGAAGCTGCGAATGCCATACTCCTCGGTTTCGGGGATATGATCCTTGAAGCCGTGCAATTCCTTGAACCATAGCGGGTGGGTTTCCGTCCGGGCGAGATCAAACCGGCCGGTGCCGAGAATATCTTCAGGTTCGATCATGCCGAAATCGGTCTCGATAATCCGCGCATCGGGATTGAGCCCGATGACGATCTTGCGCGCCGCGTCCAGCCGTTCCGGGCCTGCCGTTCCCGCCTTGTTGAGGACCACGACATCGGCAAACTCGATCTGTTCGACCAGAAGATCGACCAACGTGCGGTCATCGCCTTCGCCGGCGGTTTCGCCACGGTCAGACAGGAAATCGCTGGAACTGTAATCGGCGAGCAGATTGGCGGCATCGACCACCGTCACCATCGTATCCAGTCGGGCAATATCCGAAAGGCTCTGGCCGTCTTCGTCGCGGAACTCGAATGTGGTGGCGATCGGCAGTGGTTCGGCAACGCCTGTGGCTTCGATCAGCAGATAATCGAAGCGGCCGGAGTGGGCGAGTTGCCGCACTTCCGTCAGCAGATCTTCCCTGAGCGTGCAGCAGATGCAGCCATTGCTCATTTCCACCAGTTGTTCGTCCATGCGCGACAGATTGGCGCCGCCGTCACGCACCAGAGCAGCATCGATATTCACTTCGCTCATGTCGTTGACGATGACCGCGACTTTCAGCCCGGCACGGTTGGCGAGAATATGGTTGAGAACCGTGGTCTTGCCGGCGCCAAGAAAGCCGGACAACACGGTCACGGGAAGCTTGTTATCCATTTCAGTCTCCTTAATGTAATAACATTACATAACAGTTTCTAAAAAAGGCGAGCAGAGGCGCTCGCCTGATTGTCTTGCGGTGTCAGCGGCGATTATTTCGTCAGGCAGTCGCTCATTGCGCTTGCGAGATTCTGCATCAACTGCGGATAGAGATCGGGTCCGTCGGCAAGAGCAGCACCAAGCGGATCCAGCGTGCCGGTTCGGGCTTTGCTACCCTCGGCGACGACGGAAATCAGCTTCGGCGTAAACTGTGGTTCGGCGAAGATGCAGGTCGCACCGAGCGACTTGATCTTGGCCCTGATCGCGGCGACCCGTTCGGCCCCTGGGGCACGGTCCGGGCTGACGGTGACGGAACCGGCCACCGCCACGTGGTAGCGGTGCTCGAAATACTGATAGGCGTCGTGGAATACGATGAATGGCTTGTCCTTGATGGGAGCGAGCTTGGCATCGATCTCTTTATCCATCGCATCGATCCTGGCGTCGAAGGCTGCGAGATTGGTTGCGTAGGTCGCGGCATTGACCTTGTCGGCCTCGCTCAAAGTCTTGGCGATTGTCGATGCCATGGCCTTTGCATTGGCGGGGTCCAGCCAGATATGCATGTCATGTGCTTCGTGGTCATCGTGATGAGCGCCGTCGTGGTCATGCCCGTGATCGTCATCGCCATCGTCGTGAGCCTCGAAGGCACCGCCTTCGCGCACTGGCAATAGAGTCACACCCTCGGCTTGGCTCAACGCGACAACCTTGGCCTTGCCAGCCAGCGCATCGAGCGGTTTGTCGAGGAAGATTTCCAGGTTCGGTCCGACCCAGAAGATCACGTCTGCCTGCTGCAGCGCCTTGGCCTTCGACGGTTTCAGGCTGTAATCATGCGGCGATCCCGCGCCTTCAACGAGAAGAGTAGGCGTGCCAACCCCCATCATGATCGCAGCCGCGATGGAATTGACCGGCTTGACCGAAGCGACGACCTTAGGTGCTGCAGCCGCCAGTCCGGGAAGGGCAAGACCTGATAGAGCGAGGCCAGATAAGGCAAGGCGAGCAATCAGGCTGAGCAGGGGACGTCTCTTGAAATACAAGGCGGAACTCCGATTTAAGCTTCGTATGTAAGGCAGCATCTGCTGCTTGTATGATTGATGTAATGTTATTACATTGATTGCGTAACGCTATAACGTGTGTCATAGCCGGTTGCAATACTCAATCTCTGGAGTCGCGAGAGCCGTGTTGAAGGTGCTGGGTGAAAAGCCTCTGGTAACGCTGCGCAATGTCGGACTTCGGCGCAGCGGTCGCTGGCTGGTGCGCGGCGTTGAGCTTTCGATCCGCAAGGGCGAACTCGTGACCCTGATCGGCCCGAACGGGTCCGGCAAATCCACGACGGCGAAGCTGGCGCTTGGTGTGTTGAAGCCAGACGAGGGCGTGGTGGTGCGTGAGCGCGACTTCAAGGTCGGCTACGTCCCGCAGAAGCTCAGCATCGACTGGACCATGCCGCTCACCGTCGACCGATTGATGACGCTGACGGCGAAGCTCACGAAAGCCGAGATCGAGGCCGCTCTAGAGGCAGTCGGCATCGGCCATCTTGTCCGCGCCGAAGTTCAGCATCTCTCTGGCGGCGAATTCCAGCGGGCGTTGCTCGCCCGCGCCATAGCCCGCAAGCCAGACCTTTTGGTGCTGGATGAGCCGGTACAGGGTGTGGACTTTGCCGGCGAAATTGCGCTTTACGACCTGATCGGTGATATCAGGCGCAAGACCGGCTGCGGCGTGCTCTTGATTTCCCACGACCTGCATATGGTGATGGCCGAGACCGACACTGTCATCTGCCTGAACGGTCATGTCTGCTGCCGTGGCACGCCTGACGTGGTCAGCCAGAGCCCGGAATATCAAAAGCTGTTTGGGGCGGCTGCGGCCCGCACGCTTGCTCTCTACAGCCATCGCCACGACCACACCCATCTGCCCGATGGCCGGGTTCAGCATCTTGACGGCACGGTGACGGAGCACTGCCATCCCGATGACGGCCATCATCCTGGCCATGGCCAAGAAGGCCATCACCATGGGCAAGAAAGTCACCACCATGACCATGGCGACCACCATCACCACGATCATTCGGCCGATGTTGACATCGACAGTCATGAACATCACCAGCATGGCGAAAGCCCGTCCGTAACCTCTGGAAGGGGCGATCGCTATGATGGATGATTTCTTTGTCCGCGCTTTGCTTGCTGGCGTCGGATTGGCGCTGACGGTCGGGCCGCTCGGCTGTTTCGTAATCTGGCGGCGCATGGCCTATTTCGGCGATACGATGGCGCATTCCTCGCTTTTGGGCGTCGCGCTGTCGCTGCTGTTTTCTGTTAATCTGACGCTCAGCGTGTTCCTGGTCGCAGCGCTCGTGTCTCTGCTTCTTCTGCTGTTGCAGAACCGGCGCGGCCTGTCAGCCGATGCGCTGCTTGGCATTCTCAGCCATGCAACCTTGGCCATCGGGCTTGTTCTCGTCGCCTTCATGACTTGGGTGCGGATCGATCTGATGGCCTATCTGTTCGGCGACATTCTAGCCGTCACGCCAGAGGATATCGTAACCGTCTGGATCGGCGGCTTTGCCGTGATTGTCTGCCTGTGCCTGCTGTGGCGCCCGCTGTTGGCGGCGACGGTCAATGAGGATGTCGCGGAGGCTGAAGGTTTGAACCCGGCGCGTGCCAGGCTGATCTTCATGCTGCTGATGGCTGTTGTCATCGCCATTGCCATGAAGGTGGTCGGCATACTCCTGATAACAGCGTTGCTGATCATCCCTGCGGCCACCGCCCGCCGGTTTTCCGCAACGCCGGAGCGGATGGCGGTGCTGGCGTCGGTGATCGGCGCGATTGCGGTGGTCGGTGGCCTGTTCGGTTCGCTGACCTATGATACGCCGTCCGGCCCGTCGATCGTCGTTGCCGCCCTGGTCTTGTTTGTCTTCAGCCTGCTGCCGCTGCGCCGGAACGGTGCGGCAACCGTGAAAGGATGATCGCCCGATGTCCACACCACAATTGACCCGCAACCAGTCCCTGGTGTTTCAGGCGCTGGAAAAGGCCGAAGGGCCGCTTTCGGCCTATACGATCCTAGACAAGCTGCGTGACAGCGGCTTTCGCGCGCCGTTGCAGGTCTACCGCGCTCTCGAAAAGCTACTGGAATTTGGTCTCGTTCACAGGCTTGAGAGCCTCAATGCCTTCGTGGTCTGCTCCCATCTCCAGCATGACTGCTGCCATCACGGCACGGTTGCCTTCGCGATCTGCAACCGCTGTGGTCAGGTGCAGGAATTCCACGATCATTCCATCGATCACCGCCTGCAGGACTGGAGCAAGGCACGCGGCTTCAAGGCCGAGAAAACCACGATCGAAATCCGCGGCGTCTGCGAAAACTGCCTGGCTTGATCGATACCTTGTTATCGTAACCGCGTAGCCGACTCAGACCGGCTTGAGATCCCGGGCAAAGCGCTGCCAATTGGCGATGTAGTTGCGGGCCGATGCTTTCAGCCCTTCCACGGCCTTGTCGTCAAGCGTGCGGATGGCGCGGGCAGGGGCGCCGACAATCAATGAATTGTCTGGAAATTCCTTGCCTTCGGTCACCAGAGCATTGGCGCCGACGAGGCAGTTCTTGCCGATCTTCGCTCCATTCAGCACCGTCGCACCCATGCCGATCAGGCTGTTGTCGCCGATGGTGCAGCCGTGCAGAATCGCACGGTGGCCAATGGTGCAGCCCTCACCGACCGTGGTAGGAAAGCCCATATCGGTATGAATGATGGTGCCTTCCTGCACATTGGTGCCAGCGCCAAGCGTGATCGGCTCGTTATCGCCGCGTAATACTGCCCCAAACCAGATGCCGACATCCTCGCCAATGATGACCGCGCCGATCACCGAGGCGTCAGGCGCCACCCAGTAGCGGTCGGAGTTCGGCAGATGCGGTTTCAGATCCCCGAGGGCGTAAAGTGGCATGGCGGCAGTTCCTGTTATCGCTCTGCCTGCGATCTTTCGGGATAAGCCACACAAATGCAAGGTCTCTGAACCCGATCGCGTTTGCGGATATGATGTTTAGGCAGATGGATACAGGGCCGGGCATGCTGGCCTCGGCCAGGTCATTGCCATCAGACCAAGGCTCTGACACGCCGACGCATCCTTGCCTTGAAATAATTTCGAATATCTCAAATGCATCGATGCCTTGAGATATTCGAAATGGGAATAGGAAGAGCCGTTTGCGACGGCTCTTCCTACCAGATCACCGGACCCAAATCACAAAGCTGCCGTCGGAAGCTTCATCGGCATAGATCACGTTCTTCAGTTCGACGTTGCGCGATAGCAATTGCCGGCGCAGGGCGGGATTTTCACGAATAGCCGTCTGCACCTCGCGGGCTTCCGGGCTACTCGGTGTCAGTGACCCCAGAAAATCCTGAAACTGATCATGCTTCTGGATTTCATCCGGCGTATTGATCATAAAGCGCGGATTATGGTCCGTCGCCAGTGCTTTGTCCGCAGCCGACATGGCTGCATGACTGATGCCGGTCATTGCCGTGATAGACAGAATGGTGACAAGGGAGATTTTGATAATACGAGACATGGCTTTGCTCCTCCTCGAACAAAACCGGCATCAAACACAATAAGACTCTATATCTTCTGCCAAACGGAAAGAAGATATCTTATAAATTTGATTTCCTGCTCGACGCAATTGTGTTTGCGATCTCAATTTACGCCGATATGCAGTAGCCGGTGAAGAAGATACTCGCGCTTAATCTGTTCAAATGAAAATCACCAGCGAGTGAAATCTGATTAAATATCGTCCATGTTTCATCGTTCGGCGCGCCGAATCTGCGCAGGCGCGCTGATGCTGGCCTTCCGCTTTTCAGCGCAGCCGCAGTTTCACTGGCAGACGTCGATATTGCGGGTTCACATGCAGGTGAATGTTGGCCTCAGGCTGAGAATAGCGCCAAGCGCGCGCACCATGGCAGAGCAACAGATTCATCAGGTCACGCGTCTTGGCGCGCGGCTTGTTGATGCCGTCTGCCAGCCTGATCGCCGCCTCGTGCAGCGGGTTGAGACCACTGCGAGGATTGAAGCGCAGGCCAGAATCTCTGCCGACTGCATGGTTGTCCGCTTGATCAATGCCAAGACCGGTGTCGCGATGATTTTCATTGCTTGCCATGGTTAGATCCTCGTACCGATTACATTTCGAGGCGCTTGCAGAGCTTGCATCGAACACATGCAGATCGCTCCCCAAGCCTTCACATCAGTTCATTGCCGCCCAGCAGCTGACGCCGGCCTTTTTCAGGCCGTTGCAGGCGTTCACTGCCGTCTTCTGGTCCTTGAAGCCGACGAAACGGGCGCGGTAAACTTTCGAGTCGCCCTCGCCATAGGCCATGGCCAGGGGACGCGCGCCCTTCAGCGACGCGCCGCTCTTGACCTTGGCGTTCTTCAAGAGCGCCATCGCCGCATCTTGATCAGCGGATACGCCGATCTGCACAGTCCAGCCCGTCGGCGCAGCATCTTCCTTCGGCGTGGAGAAGGTCACCGTATGGTCGATATTGGCCGGTGGCTTGGGTTGGCGAGCAGCGCTTTTGCGCGAATGCGGCATCGGAGCCGGCTCCTCGGCAAGCGTGCGGCCTGATGGTGGACGCAGGACACCAGCCGGGCTTGCAGGTTCGGCCTGATTGGAGAGGGCCTGCACGGCGTCGTCAGCCGGAGCACCACCCGCATAGGCAGTCTCTTCGAGGCCGCCATTGTCATAGCGACCGCCGGGAACCGGGACGCCGGAGCGCGGCAATTGCGGCGCGGCTGCCGTTTCCCGGGCAACAGGGGCAACTGGCTCAGGCACGCTGCTCTGGCGAGCGATCAAGGCGCTGGATCCGCCACGGCGCGACGCTTCCGGCAGATAAGTCGCCATCAGCTTGCGCATCTGATTGTCGCGTGCAGCACCGCTGACGCCACCGAGGACAACGCCGACCATCGACTTGCCCTCGAGCTGCAGCGAAGTAACGAGATTGAAGCCGGAGGCGTTGGTAAAGCCGGTTTTGATGCCGTCGACGCCGCGCACCGATCCAACCAAACGGTTGTGATTGCCGATCACCTGACGGCCATAAGTAAAGCTGCGTGTGGAGAAATAAGCGTAGTATTGCGGAAAGTGCTGGCGAAGCGCCATCCCGAGCCTTGCCTGGTCGCGGGCCGTAGTCATCTGGCCCGGGTTTGGCAGACCGTTGGCGTTGCGATAAGTGGTGCGCGACATGCCGAGTGCTCTGGCCTTAGACGTCATCATCTGGGCAAAGCGAGCCTCTGACCCACCAAGGAATTCGCCGAAAGCGGTGGCGGCATCGTTGGCAGAGCGTGTAACGAGAGCCTGGATGCCCTGCTCGACGGTAAAACTTTCGCCCGGCTTCAACCCAAGCTTGGACGGCGGCTCGGAGGAGGCGTGGCGGGAAACGGGCACGGGTGAGTTCAGCCGGATACGACCTTTCTCGAGCGCTTCGAACACGAGATAGAGGGTCATCATCTTGGTGAGCGAGGCAGGGTAACGCAGGCCATCCGGATCGGTGGAATGCATCACCTTGCCGGTGTTTACGTCAACGACGATGTCGGAATAACGCCCACCGGCCTCGGCACTGCGGCCCGGAAGCGCAAGCGTGGCGCAGACGAGGGCAAGAGTGAGGGACGCAGATGTGATACACCGGACGATCATGCTCCGGCCAAGGAGGCTAGCAACTCGCATATTTACCACTGCACTCGTTTCCTGAATTCCCGTCTGCAGATCCGCCTTTTGCGAGGCCTGCTCTGCGGGTTTTGCATTATGCTCTGGCCGCCCCCCAGCGACATGGAACCCGATGCTAGCGCGACAGCGTTACCAACTGGTTTATGATGAACAACTCGTTGCCATAAGGGGCGATATTTTTCTAAAATTGCATCAAACCGCTACTGCGGATCACCCACCAGCCGGCTATTGACGAAAGCGGCGACGGCATCGTCTATCCGGCGCCAGTCGGCAAGCTTCTGACGTGAAAAGCGGTAGAGTACGCTGAGATCGTGCCCGACATGGATGTCTCGCTGGCAGGCGTCCAGGGCAGGCCCATCGTCTTGCCCCTTGGTGCCGCCATTCACGAGGCAACGGATGGCAAAGTCAGGCATGCCGGGGCGCGTGGCGGTATAGAGGATCTCGCCATCATAGCCGCTTCCGGCGCGAAAACGGTGGGCGGTCAGGCCATAAGGGCCGGGCTCCGGATCGCCTTCGAACAATTGCTTGTAGATCGGCTCCAGCCGACCCGACATGTCACGAGACATGGTGCTCTGGGAAATCTGCAGAAAGATCAAGCCGCTGGATTGCCTGATGTCGTCGAAGCGGAGGCGGTCGACTTCGCTGAAACCGCGCATTTCCGGCCACAGCAACGCGAGATCCACCCGTGAAAGCACGCCGTCATGCCGCTGGCGCTCGAAGCGCACGGCGTTTTCCTCGATCCGCAATCGGTCGAGGCCAATGGTTGTCATATGGGAAGTTAGGCTTTCGCTGCGCCGATCGGCGAGGAGTGCATGGCCAATCCATCCAGAACTGAACGATAGCGCCAGGGTAAACAGCGCCAGGGCGACAAGCAGGGTGACGCCAACGGCTAACATCCCTGCGGAAATTAATGGCCGGTCTTCGCTTGATGAAGCAGTGTCTACCGTTATGTCCATGCCGCCCGCCGCATTTCCTGGGTTCGCGCGCGGTCCCGGAGTCGCCCGGCGAGTCGCTCGCTCTATTCCCTGAAATTGGTCGACTATGGTTAATGGAGGCTTAATTCACTTTCGCCAAGAAGGTCACAAAGGTGAGCCGGCTCCGTGGCAGCAGAGCCGGCTCTTGGCCGAGGTCGGACGGAGATGCAGGGGACGACCAGGCCAAACCGAAAGCAAGTCTGGCGGTAACGAGATCTTCAGTTTTTCGGTACGGCGGCGACGATAGGGGCCCGGCCGTCCTGGATCTTCATCCATTGGCCTGGATCATCCGAAGATTGCCGCTTCAAATAGGTATATTCCGTGTCCGACCAGAGCATGACCTTGTCGCGCATGTTATCGAGAACGAAATCACCGCGATCGGTGCGGACAGTCAGAACGGCATGGCCTTCGCCGTTGGGTTGCAGCACCACAGTCATCAGCAGGTCGCCGACTGGCACACCCTTCTGAATCAACTGCCGGCGCTTCAGCAGGGCATAATCCTCGCAGTCGCCGGCAACAGTCGGATATTCCCACCATTCCTCAACACCGTAGATTTCCATGTCCGTAGCCGGTTTGATCGTAGTGTTGACGGTGTAGTTGACGTCAAGAATGTCCTGCCAAAGAGCAGGGGTCAAGCGTACGGGGCCGGGATCGGCAGCAAGTGGACGGCATTCGCTGGCGTAGCGCTTGCAAAATTCGTAGTGGCCAATGGGCTGGCTGGCTTTGCCGATCACCTTCATAGACGGCTGACCTGCGAACGCGGCCTGTGCGCTGGCGAAAGCAATGAGCGCGGCAATGATGGCGAAACCTATCGTGTTCTTCTTTGTCATTGGGTGTCTCCCCGTTATGGGAGTACAATGACAGCGATATTTTGCAGTCTGGCAAAATTGGAAGTTCGGAATAAGTACAAATACCGAGAAAACAAGTATAAAACTCGAAGAAAATTTAAGATGTATTTTCGTCGATTTTAACTAGAATTGTCTGCATCTGCTGGGAAGGCGGGATATGGATGCTGAGCAGGTGTTGGTTTAACAGATTGAAATAAAAGAAAAAAGCTTCAACTGAATCCTGTACTCGGAGCGCTGAAATCCCAGGCCTTGTGCCGAAACAACGCAGATCCGTTTCAAATTCACGCGGCCGCGCCGGAAAATTCTGCAAGCGCTGACCGGAATTGGCTGTAGAAGTATTGGGATTTAGTTCGAATATGGATTTTTTGGTGAATGGGAGATGAACACCGGCGTCTGCCGCTCACTAATACTACGAGCATTCCCAGCGTCCGGCTGAGAGCAGGTCCCATATGCAGAGAGCAGGGAGTTTCCGTTTCCGGACGACAACGCTTCTGTTCAGAAAGAGAGGGATGTGAGGTACTGACCGATATCGTCAGAGGAATTCGGTCAAGGCTTCGCGTGACTGAAGCGTCGTGAACTCAATCGCGACGCCTTCCATGAAATGGCGCACCACCCGACCACGCATGCTTCCCAGCCGCACCAGCGTGCCGATTTCAGGACGGATGCCGACGTCGACGGCAGCGCCCGATAGCGATAGGTCGATAATCCGGCAGCTGTATTTGCGGCCGTCGTCGAAGGTCAGTTCGTTGCGAGCCTGACGCGGCGTGAGACGATCGTGACGACGGTCTTCCGGGAGGCCTAGTTCATGCTTATTGGCTATCCAGGTGAGTTGTGCTGCGAGTTTTTCACGCTTGCGCTCGGTCGCTACGATGCTGATCACAAAGCCATCGTCGGTGGTTTTGATGACGGTGCCTTCGATGCGGCCGATATGATCGATATAAGCAATGATCCGGTCGGACGGCAGGGGGCGGGCTGCGCAGATGAAGCGGACGTCCCCCGGAGACATGTCCACCGTCAGGCAGACGTATTCATCTTCGCTCGGCACCATCAACCGGCCTTCAAGGCTTACCGAGACGCGCTGAAACGCCCGTTGAACAGGGGGCCTTGTCAAACCGCTATTGGTTGTGGAGTTGTAGGAATACATGCCGACATTCTCGAACGCTTCGATTGCATAAAATATTAGGCGCGATGCGTTAATAGAGTCTTGTGGCGTGGCGGCCCGTATTTACTGCAATGGTCATGAAAGCATTTGAAAAGCGAGTTTCAGCCTTGAAATTGGCTTGTCCGGCAGGTTTGGGTCTGCTGGACAAGCCTGATTCCTTTAGCCGTCAACGCGTAGCGATATCCCGGTTTTACCATAGATTGGCGTGATCTTCAGGCTGCCTGCGTCGATCGTGCCGAACTTGCCCTCAATCTTCTTCGCGCTCAACAGTTTCACGGTCTGTCCTGGCTTCCACCCTGCTGCATCCTTGGGGTTGATCGCGAGTTTAGCTCCATCGATGAATAGCGCATTGGCGACCGCAAGGCTTGGCACATTTGAAGACGTCTTTGTGGCAACCGATAGCGTGGCGTCTTTGCCCAACGTCATTGTATCACCGACCTTTAGTTGCTGGGCATCGATCGTCAGGGTTCCATTGGTGAGATAGACGTCACCCTTGCCGAGCGCTGTCGCCGATTTCGCCACCAACGCGCCGCCCTCGATGACCGTGCCGCCGGTCCAGCTGTTCTCACCTGTCAGCGTCAGGCTGCCGCTGCCCTGCTTGGTGAGCTTGCCCTTACCGAAAATGGAATTCTTCCAGGTGTCCGCAGTGTTGAAGCCGCCCTTGTCCGCGTCCATTTGCACTGCCACGTCGCCGTCGAACGCGCCATAGCCATCGGCGGCGCGAAATAGGTCGAGCCGGCCCCAGCCTTCGGGATCACTGATGATGGGATAGCCAGAGGCGATTTCGGTGCTCTTGAGCACCACACGGCGCTGATCGGGGCTGAGATAGGGCAGGCGGGTCTCCAGCAGGACCTCGGCTCCTTTGGGGACGCTCGGCGCCTTCATGCTGTCGCCGATCGGCTTGTAGCCGTAGGTCAAACGAGGCTCGAAGAAGGCTTTGTTCCAGGCGTAATCGGCATAAGCATCGGCGGATTGCGCCTTAGCATGAGCAGCCTGCAGCAATCCTTGTCCATCCGTCGACGCCGTCTGGCTCATCAGCCACGACTGGCTCTGCTGATAGGCTTCGCTGCGCAGCGGCGCATATTGTGCCCGGTTGAGGTTGTAAGCGACGGTCGCTGTTGCCAGAACCCGGCCACCCAGCACGTCAAAAGTCTGGTGCATGCCGGCGCGGATGCGGTTTTCGCCGAGCATGGCGGCGCGGGTCAGCATTTCCTGATAACGCTGGGGTACGAGATAGGCCATGACCAGTGCGTCGCGCCATCCTTCAGACGTATGGCCACTTGGAAAGCCTCCGTCGGCAGCCGGTTTGTCGCTCTTTGCCTTTTCCAGTTGCGGCACGACGCGTACCTTGTCGCTGGCGCGGTAGGGACGGGCGTATTTGTAGTAGCGCTTGGCCGGCTCAGTCGAACCATCAGCGCTGCCGGCCTCGATCAAGTCCACAGCTTTGCCGAGATCAGGATTATCATTGGAGCCCACGCCGCGGTTGTTGCCTTTGTCGTCATATTTGACGGTTGTCGCGTCGGCCGGCATGTCTGTAATGGTCGTGGTCTGGCGCGTTCCCTTGCGCCAGGCATCGGTCAGGGGACCGAGCCCATCCACGATGCTCGCATTCTTGTTGCGACGGTCGTCGAGATAGGCGGCAAGATCTCGCTCGGGCGTATGTTCGCCGGTGACTTTGATCGAGTAGGCTATGTTCTGCTCATGCAGCTTTGCCAGCTTCTTGACGCCGTCCGTCGGGCTGCCGGGAATGCCGCTCCAGTCCGACTTGGAAACCGCCGGGCAACCGCCCTTGGCTGGTGCGTCCTGATCCGCATCGACAAAAGGCGTGCGTGGTGTCCACAATTGCAAGAAGCCGGACAGCACCCGCACGCCGGCATTGGTGTCGACAGTCGCATGGCAGGCATCGCCGCGCTGATTGGTGGCGCCGTCATCTACATAGGCGATGACACCGGCCGGCGGCGGTGCGCTGTCCGTATGGCCCAAGCCTTGCGGAAGTGGCGGTAGCGTCAGCGTATCGGCAAAGGCCGGCGTCAGTGCCGTTGCGAAAGATAGCGTCGCTGTAAAGCAGGCGATGGGGGAAAAACGGGGCATGGCGGGCCTTTCAAAGCAATGCAGGAACCGGGCGGTTACAGAGATGTCATTGGCTTCACCGCCTGAAAGCGGGCGGAGCCGTGGCCGACAAAAGCGTGGTTCGGCGGCATTTGTCAGGGAAGTAGATTAAAGGCGGCAAATTTTCTGTGTCAATTGTAGGTTTGGCAGGATGAAGGGTTCTGGCGGGAATTGTTTAAGGGCGGCCTGCAACAGTTTTCTGACGGTGGCTTTACTTGCGCATTCCCTTTTTCGCACCACTCGCTATATGCTGTGGAAGATCGACGAGCGGGGATGAATGCATGGAAGATAGGCCGAAGGGGCCATGGGACGGCGAGCCTCAACAGAGGCTGGACGAACCATTGAACGGCGAAATCCTGGGGGATGACTTCAGACGGGATGGTCGTGAACCGGTCTTCAATATGCCAGGCGGCGTGCTCCTGGCGCTTGGCCTGCTGGTGCTGATCTACGCCCTGACCGGATGGATCCTCTCCGATGAGATTTCCAACTGGATCATAGTCGAGTTCGGCTACTCTCCGGTGCGTTACGTTTATGACTTCGCCAATCAGGATCTCGCTTGGATCTGGACGCCGTTCACCTATTCGCTGCTGCACGGCAGCGTGCAGCATCTCGGCTTCAATGGTCTGTGGTTGGCGGCATTCGGAACGCCGGTCTGGCGCCGAATCGGTGCCTTGCGCTTCTGGCTGTTCTGGCTGGTGACATCAGCTGTGGGAGCGCTGGCGCACACCATCCTCAACTGGGGCGACGCCAGCCTGCTGATCGGCGCTTCGGGCGTGATTTCCGGGCTGATGGGAGCCGCTTGCCGCTTTGCCTTTGGCTCAGGGCGGGCCGGATTGCGCCTGCGCGAAGATGCGCCGCCGCTGCCGCGCCTCAGCGTGCTCGCCAGCCTTAGGGAACGTACCGTGCTCGTCTTCGTCGTCATGTTCCTGTTCGGCAATGTGATTATCGCCCTTGGCATCCCGCTGATGGGCGATCCGGGTGGGGCAATCGCATGGGACGCGCATATCGGCGGCTTCATCGTCGGATTTCTCAGCTTTGCTCTTTTCGACAGGCGTCAACAGGCGGTTGTGGCCGATGGGAATATGCCGCCGGAAGATCTGTAGCCCTAGCCCCCGGGAATTCCCCCAATAAAAAAGTCTGTACCCTTGCGTCCTCAAGGTTGCGTTCTTGCGCGAATGCGGGCAGCATTCCCTTTCTGGGCGCGTCGACCCTTGGAGGAGGAGGAACGCACCTAGTCCTGCATGCCCGGAGATTTGCCAAGAGGAGGCGCATATGTCTGTGACAGTGAGGAATATTCTCAGTGAAAAAGGCCGTGAGGTCGTAACGGTCGGCCCGACCGTCAGCCTGGCGGAGGCCGCCAAGGTTCTACATCACAAGAAAATTGGTGCGGTTGTAGTCGTCGGTATGGAGAACCGTATCGTCGGGATCTTCACCGAGCGCGATCTGGCATCTGCCGTGGGCAAGGGCGGTGCGGAGGCCTTGTCCATGCCCGTCTCGAAGGCCATGACCGCCAACGTCTTTCGCTGCACCGAGGAGACGACGGTCAACCAGCTGATGGAAATGATGAGCAGCAAACGCTTCCGTCACGTGCCCGTCGAAGATGGCGGCAAACTCATCGGCATCGTTTCGATCGGTGACGTGGTCAAGCAGCGTATCCGCGAAGTGGAGCTGGAAGCCGAGCATATCAAGGCTTACATCGCCGGCTGATTATGCTTGAAACGCATGTCAGTAAACGGTGGGGATCGTTTTGCAACCGACGTGCTCCGACCCAGACAGCACCGGCCGCGCTAACGGCGACGGCCGGTTCACCCTTGGAATAACATCATCTTTCGCTTCGTACTGATCAGAGGTCAGACCACGCGCCCGGAGACCTCAGCTTATCTGACGGCCTCTAAGGCTTTGCGCTTAGCCGCCTATCGAAGCGAAAAGCCCGTGCAGGATCTGGAAATCAATCCTGCCAATAGAAATTACCGTGCCACGGCTTCCTGCATCCGGCGGATTTCGGCAATGCGAGCTACGGTTTCCTCATAGCCGCGGGCGATGGATTCTCCTGCGCGGTGGAATTCCGACAGGCCGATATCGTTGACGCGCGGATGCAGCGCAAGATCCGGCGGATCGCCGGCGAGGCGTGCGCGGGAAATCCGGTCCTGAATGATGTTGAAAGACTGCACCATCACACCGGTCAGCCCGAGCCGATTGGTCTGTTTTGGCTGAGGCTGGGTCTCAGCTCCGAGCGGCCCTACCTTGTGCTTGACAACGGCGGAACGGCCGTAGAGATCGTAGTGAAGATTGACGGCAACGACGAGCGGTTGCTCGTAAGCGCGGCAGACCGAAACCGGTACGGGATTGACCAGCGCGCCATCGACCAGCGTCCTGCCATTGCAGCGGACCGGCTCGAAAATGCCGGGCAGGGCATAGGAAGCGCGCAAGGCGGTGACAAGATTGCCGCCATCGATCCACACCTCGTGCCCGCTCGACAATTCCGATGCAATTGCCACGAAGGGCTTCGGCAGGTCCTCGATGGTGAGGCCCTCCAGATGCTCCTGCATACGCTTGGTCAGGCGAAGGCCGCCAAGCAGACCGCTTCCTCCAATGGTGAGATCAAGAAAGGCAGCAATGCGCCGGACGGTAAGGGAGCGGGCGAATTGTTCGAGCTCATCGAGCTTTCCGGCAAGGTAGCAGCCACCGACTAGTGCACCTATGGAGGTCCCAGCCACCATGCCGACTTCGATTCCGGCCTCGTCGAGCGCCCGCAAGACGCCGATATGTGACCATCCACGCGCCGCGCCCCCGCCGAGAGCCAGCGCAATTTTTTGCTTCATCTGAGGTGGCGGCAGCTCCCGCACAGGCGCATCTGCACCCGGCGTTCCCGATTTTGCTACTCGGCCGGCACCCGGCCCCCTCAAATTCCAATTCAGCATTCCCGACCCCTTTCGGACCAAGATGTCCTGCACGGCGCCGCCGTCTTTGAAATGGCCGAGGGTCGCCGCCGACACACGACCGGCTCTGGAACGCCACGCCTCACTTACCATTTTCATCTTGTCCTCTCGAATTCGCCGAAAGGAACGATGATGCAACAGGTCTAGTCTGTCTTCAAATGCGGTATTTCCGGGGTAGTTTGCGCCCGCTTGTTTACCAAAGCGTTGCTGTCAACGGATTTTGACCAGGAAAAGACCAGTTGCCTATTTTGTATCCTGCCCGCCATAGACTTCGGCAGGATCGAAATGCTTGTGATGATCGGTGACTGTGACTGTCGCCTGACCATCGACAAGCTGCGCCGTTCTGTAAAAGCAGGATCGGCGGCCGGTATGGCAGGTGGCATCGTGTCCGGTAACATCGACCTTTAGCCAGATCGCGTCCTGGTCGCAATCGACCCTGATTTCCTTGACGCGCTGCATGTTGCCGGAGCTTTCCCCCTTCTTCCACAGGCTCTTGCGCGAGCGGCTGTAGTAGTGGGCAAGCCCTGTTTCCAAGGTCAGAGATAGGGCTTCGGCATTCATATACGCCACCATCAGCAGCTCGCCGTCGCCGTGGTCGGTGACAACAGCCGTAAGCAAGCCATGCGCGTCGAATTTCGGCGTCAGCGGCCCGTCAGATTCCAGAATGGCCTTGTCGCCCGAGGGGGCTAAAAAATCGATCATTGCATATATCCACTGATCCAAAACAAACAGCGCCGAGCGTCTCAGAACGCACGGCGCTGTTTCTCTATCGCATCAAAGCAGAGGTGTCGCAATCGTCGCCGATCAGCGGTTTTGCACCATGGTCATGAAGCGGACCTGTTCGGCCGCATTGTCCTTGAACTCGCCGGTAAACGTCGTGGTCAGCGTGGTGGAGCCAGACTTCTGGATACCGCGCATCGCCATGCACATATGCTCGGCGTCAACCATGACAGCCACGCCGCGCGGCTGCAGATATTTGACGATGGACTCGGCAATCTGTGCCGTCATTGTTTCCTGCGTCTGCAGGCGACGGGCGTAGAGATCAACAACGCGGGCGATCTTCGAGAGGCCCAGAACCCGGCCATTCGGCAGGTATGCCACATGTGCCTTGCCGATTACGGGCAGCATGTGATGCTCGCAATGGGAGAAGAACGGAATGTCGCGAACCAGCACGATATCATTATAGCCGCCAACCTCTTCGAAGGTCGTGCCCAGCACGTCTTCGACGTTGACGCTGTACCCGCCGAACAACTCGGCATAGGCCTTGGCCACGCGCTTGGGCGTGTCGAGAAGACCTTCACGTGCCGGATCGTCGCCGGCCCAGCGCAGCAGGGTCCGAACGGCGTTTTCAGCTTCTTCGCGGCTGGGGCGTGCCGCATCGGGCGACAGTTTTTTCACGCTAGCATCCATGCCGTTACTCTCCGGGTTACTCTGGCTGGTACTCGTATTGGGGGTCGCCTGTTTCGGCGATTCAGGCTTTAATTGCGTAATTCGAGCCATGATGGCAAGTCCAAACCTTCTGGGGCCTAATCAACTTTTCGACTTGATGTTTTCGCATCCGAACCGATTTCATATATAGGTTGATGGCGAAATCCCGACAGACGCCGAAACGCGACACAGTGTTGCGAAAAAATTGATAATCCAACAGGTCTGGTTTTGCGTAAGGGCGAGCTTCTGGAGTACAGTTTGGCGATGGATGACATTTACAACAGCAAAATATTGGAATTTGCCGGCAACATCGTTGGTGTTGGGGTGCTTGATAATGCCGATGCCGCCGCTGAAAAGCATTCCCGCCTCTGCGGATCACGTCTGAAGGCCTTTGTAACCGCAGACGGCGAGAAAGTCACCGGCTTTTCGCAGGAGTTGCGCGCCTGCGCCCTCGGCCAAGCCTCCGCCTCCATCGTCGCGCGCCACGTCGTCGGCGCAAGTTTTGCCGATATCCGGCAGGCGCGAGCCGATATGCTGGCGATGCTGAAAGAAGACGGCGAGGGGCCGCAGGGCCGGTTCGAGGACCTTCGCTACCTGAAGCCGGTCAAGGATTATAAGGCGCGCCACGCATCGACCATGCTGATTCTTGAAGCGCTTTGCGACTGTCTCGACCAGATCGAAGCGAAGCAATCGGCGCTTGCAGGGTAGGGCCGCCTTTCAATGAAGGGGAGCCCTAAATCTCCCTCGGTGATTAACCGAAAACTGCAATTACGCTGAATAAAATCTTAAGGGCTAAAGGCAGCAATGTGCCAGTTCTGCGAAGATGTCGACGACGATAGCGAATTGCCGCCGCGCAGACGTGGGCGCAATTATTCTGGCCCCTTCGTCAAAACACCCGGACGGCTGCTGGGCATGGGGCTGATCCGGCTCTACCAGCTTACGCTTTCCAGCCTTGTCGGCAGCCACTGCCGCCATATACCGACCTGTTCGGAATATGGCTATGAGGCTATTGCCCGCCATGGGCTCTGGGCGGGCGGCTGGCTCGCGCTGTTTCGCGTCAGCCGCTGCGGGCCGGGGGGCACCTGGGGCGTTGACGATGTGCCGGTGAGCTTTGCCGGAAGCGTCAGGCCCTGGCAGCTCTGGAGGCTATGGCAGGCGGGGCGCAATCGTGGCCATGGGGCAGCATCTTCATGACGGTGCCCGAAGAATACCGGCAGGCCTGGCGTAATTTCAAAGCTATTCGTGTCGATCTGCGCGACAAGGCCATACGGTCCACCACCACATCTATCGGCCCTAGATGCGATCGATGATGTCGCTGCCGGTTGAATGGGCATTTTGACGAGTAGCGGCTCAGGACCTTTCTCAGCACCATCTCGCCAGATACGCTTCTGTTCTGGGTTATTCCGAGAATGCCGATTAAGCTTTACTGATCGGGCGAATTTCAGTATCCAGCCGCTTCAATCTCGGCGCTTGCGCGCCTGAACATATCACCACCCGCATTGGTTGGCGGGACTGGAGTGGAGCTCTTATGTCTGAAGCCGTTTCCCTTACATTTCCCGATGGTTCCGTTCGCAGCTTTCCGGCTGGCACGACAGGTCGCGATGTGGCCGAATCGATCTCCAAATCGCTGGTCAAAAAGGCCGTGGCGATTGCGCTCGACGGCACCGTGCGCGACTTGGCCGATCCCGTCACCGACGGCAAGATCGAAATCGTCACCCGTACTGACCCTCGCGCGCTGGAACTGATCCGTCACGACACGGCCCACGTTCTGGCCGAGGCCGTGCAGGAACTCTGGCCCGGTACGCAGGTGACCATCGGTCCTGTCATTGAAAACGGCTTCTACTACGACTTCGCCAAGAACGAGCCTTTCACGCCGGAAGATCTGCCGAAGATCGAAAAGAAGATGCGCGAAATCATCCAGCGCAATCAGGCGTTCCGCAAGGAAATCTGGTCGCGGGAAAAAGCGCGCGAAGTCTTTGCCGCCAAGGGTGAGCGCTACAAGGTGGAATTGATCGACGCCATTCCCGAAGATCAGGACATTAAGATCTACTATCAGGGCGATTGGTTCGACCCATGCCGTGGCCCGCACATGGCCTCCACCGGCCAGATCGGCAATGCCTTCAAGCTGATGAAGGTTGCCGGCGCCTATTGGCGTGGTGACAGCAACAATCCTATGCTGAGCCGCATCTACGGCACGGCCTTTGCCGAGCAGGAGCAGCTCGACAATTACCTGCATATTCTGGCTGAAGCCGAAAAGCGCGATCACCGCAAGCTCGGCCGCGAGATGGACCTGTTCCATTTCCAGGAAGAAGGCCCAGGCGTGGTCTTCTGGCACGGCAAGGGCTGGAAGATGTTCCAGGCGTTGACGTCCTATATGCGCCGGCGCCTCGCTGGCACCTATCAGGAAGTCAACGCGCCGCAGGTGCTCGACAAATCGTTGTGGGAAACATCCGGTCACTGGGGCTGGTATCAGGAAAACATGTTCGCGGTGAAATCCGCTCATGCCTTTACCAATCCCGACGACAAGGAAGCGGATCAGAAGGTTTTCGCGCTGAAGCCGATGAACTGCCCCGGCCACGTCCAGATCTTCAAGCATGGCTTGAAGTCTTACCGGGAACTCCCTGTTCGTCTTGCTGAATTTGGCCTTGTTCACCGCTACGAAGCATCGGGCGCCCTGCACGGGCTAATGCGTGTGCGCGGCTTTACCCAGGACGACGCGCATGTGTTCTGCACCGAAGAACAGATGGCGGCGGAATGCCTGCGGATCAACGATCTGATCCTGTCGGTCTACGAGGATTTCGGCTTCCAGGAAGTTGTGGTCAAGCTGTCGACGCGTCCCGAAAAGCGGGTCGGTTCCGACACGCTTTGGGACCGCGCCGAAAGCGTGATGACCGAGGTCTTGAAGACCATCGAGGAACAGTCGGGCGGGCGCATCAAGACCGGCATCCTGCCGGGCGAGGGAGCGTTCTATGGTCCGAAGTTCGAATACACGCTGAGGGACGCCATCGGCCGCGAATGGCAGTGCGGCACGACGCAGGTCGACTTCAACCTGCCGGAACGGTTCGGCGCCTTCTACATCGACCAGAACTCGGAAAAGACACAGCCGGTCATGATTCATCGCGCCATCTGCGGCTCGATGGAACGCTTCCTTGGCATCCTGATCGAAAACTTTGCCGGTCATATGCCGCTGTGGTTCGCACCTCTGCAGGTGGTCGTAGCAACGATTACCTCTGACGCCGACGACTACGGCCGCGAAGTGGCCGAGCAGTTGCGCGATGCCGGCCTTGAGGTTGAAACCGACTTCCGTAACGAGAAGATCAACTACAAGGTCCGCGAACATTCCGTTACGAAGGTTCCAGTCATCATAGTCTGCGGCAAGCGCGAAGCCGAAGAGCGGACCGTCAACATGCGCCGTCTCGGAAGCCAGGATCAGGTGTCGATGACCCTGGACGACGCCATCGCCAAGCTGGTGGACGAGGCGACACCGCCGGATGTGAAGCGCAAGAAGGCGGCGCGGGCTGCCCGTTAAGGCGGCCTCAGCACGCCCGAATGCACTGAAAGAGAATGAAAAGGGATGGGTGACCATCCCTTTTCCGTCATAGTGATTGCAGCTAGAACTAAGAAAGCAGCAATTACGTCGCGCCCAATCCAGCTCCGAGGGACGGTTTCTTGCAAAGTGCCACAGCCCATGCCGAATTGATCGCGGTTCTGACGGCAGTGACCGGCGACGAGCCGCGTGTAATGACGGTGCGGGGCGGCGAGGCGCTGCCATCAGGCCCTTTCGAGGTTAGCCATCGCAGCCTGCAAAGCGGCCTGCGCGAATGGATCGAAGATCAGACCGGCCATCCGGTCGGCTATCTCGAGCAACTCTATACGTTCGCCGACAAGGACCGCGCATCCGACGGAGCCGATGCCGGCGGGCGTACCATTTCCATCAGTTATCTCGGCTTGGTGCGCGAGCAAGCGGCGCCCGGCCCCGGCCATCCGGCTTGGCATGGCTGGTATGGCTACTTCCCCTGGGAGGACCACCGCGCCGGTCGCCCGGCCTGCCTGGAGCCGCTGGTTGACGCCGTGACCAAATGGGCCGAGCGCGAGCCGAGCCGCCGGGAGCACCGGCAGCGGCGGATTGACTTCTCTTTTGGCATCAATGGCATGGGCTGGAACGAGGATCTGGTCCTGCAACGCTATGAACTGCTCTATGAGGCGGGGCTGGTGGTAGAGGCTGGAGGCGGGGCCGAATGGGGCGCGGAACGGTCTGGCCGACCGATGTTTTCAGACCATCGACGCATCCTGGCGACTGGGATTGCCCGCCTGCGTGCCAAGATCAAATACCGGCCGGTCGTGTTCGAACTGATGCCGGAGAGTTTTACGCTGTCGCAGCTGCAGCGCTGCGTCGAGGCGCTAGCCGGCCTCACCCTGCACAAGCCGAATTTCCGCCGTCAGATCGACCAGCAGGAGCTGATTGAAGAGACCGGAGCCATGGCCAGTGAGACCGGCGGACGGCCGGCGAAGCTGTTCCGCTACCGCCACGCTGTGCTTGAAGAACGGGCGCTGTCGGGATCGAAGCTGCCCTTGGTGCGTTCATAACCATCTGAAATATTGAGACTTATGGTTTAGTCGCTGCCTCCGGCGTCGCGACTGAAAAAAATCTTTGCCGCTTGATTGACATAAACTCCAGATGAGAATAACTCTGCTTCCCGAGGATATACTCAAGATGAGTAGAAAAGGGAGATCCGATGAATACCGTTCCTTCGCTGTCTGCGCTCTACGACCGGGTGTCTCGGGTGATCCCCAAGGCCGAGTGGATGTCCTTCGAGGATGACATCGCGGCGATCCAGGATTTGAAGAGGCGACGCAACGCGGTAATCCTGGCGCATAACTACCAGACGCCGGAGATCTTTCATGGTGTGGCCGATATCGTCGGCGATAGTCTGGCGCTGGCGCGCAAGGCAATGGAGGTCGAGGCTGATGTGATCGTACTCGCCGGCGTGCATTTTATGGCCGAGACCGCAAAGCTGCTCAATCCCAAGAAAACGGTCCTCATTCCCGACATGGGGGCAGGGTGTTCGCTGGCCGATTCGATCACGCCTGAGGATATCGCGCTGCTGCGCGCCGCTCATCCCGGCTTACCCGTCGTCACCTATGTCAACACTTCGGCGGCGGTGAAGGCTGCTTCCGACATCTGCTGCACATCGGGCAATGCGGTTCAGGTTGTGGAAAGCCTCGGCGTGCCGAAAGTGCTGATGCTGCCGGACGAATTTCTGGCTCGTAATGTCGCGCGCCAAACCAAGGTCGAGATCATCGCCTGGCACGGCCATTGCGAGGTGCATGAGCTGTTCACGCCTGCCGATATTGCCGAGCTGCGCGAGGCCCATCCCGGTGTCGTCGTGCTGGCCCATCCGGAATGCCCGCCCGAAGTGGTGGCAGCGGCCGACTTTGCCGGCTCAACCGCCGTCATGTCGGACTATGTTGCCAACCGCAAACCGGCCCGCGTCGTGCTGCTGACGGAATGTTCGATGAGCGACAATGTCGCCGTGCATCATCCTGATGTCGATTTCGTGCGCCCCTGCAATCTGTGCCCGCATATGAAACGGATCACACTTGGCAATATCCGCCAGGCGCTCGAAGAAAACCGCCAGGAAGTCACGATCGACCCCGCCATTGCCGGTGCAGCACGCCGCGCCGTCGAACGGATGCTGGCGGTATGACTGTCCTCGCGTCCATGTCCAACTCCAGGGCTGATCGGGTGGTGGTGATCGGCAGCGGCCTTGCCGGCCTTGTGACGGCCCTCAGCCTTGCACCCCATCCCGTCACGATCCTCACCCGCGCCGGGCTTGGTGGAGAGACCTCCAGCGCCTGGGCGCAAGGCGGCATCGCCGCCGCCGTTGGTGGCGACGATAGCGTTTCTCTACATGCGCAGGACACGCTTGCCGCAGGTGACGGCCTTTGCGATCCGGTGGCGGTGGAGATGATTACGGGGGCAGCCCCAGACGCTATTGCTCTCCTCGAACGGTTTGGCGTCCGCTTCGACCGCAAGGCCGATGGCGCACTGGCGCTGGGTCTGGAAGCCGCCCACAGCCGTAATCGCATCGTCCATGCCGGTGGCGACGGCTCAGGCGCAGAGATTGTCCGGACGCTTTCGGCAGCGGTCATGGCAACGCCGTCCATCTCTGTGGTCGAGGGGTTTGAAGTCCGGCGCCTGCTCACGGAAGACGGCGCGATTGCCGGCCTGCTCTGTGCCTCGGCCTCCGGCCCTGTGCGCATCGCCGCCTCAAGAGTCGTGCTTGCCACTGGCGGACTGGGCGGGCTGTTCGAGGCCAGTACCAATCCGCCAGACAATTACGGTCAAGGCGTGATGCTCGCCGCCCGTGCCGGCGCTGTGCTGGCAGACATGGAATTCGTGCAGTTCCACCCGACGGCACTCGACACCGCAGTCTATCCGCAGCCGCTGATCAGCGAGGCGGTGCGCGGCGAGGGCGCTATCCTGGTCAATGAGCGGGGTGAGCGCTTTATGGCGTCGATACCGGGCGCCGAGCTTGCCCCGCGCGATGTCGTGGCCCGGGCGATCAGCGCCGAGCGCGCCAAGGGCGCCAAGGGCGGCTCCGTTTATCTCGACGCGCGCCAGGCACTCGGCGACAGGTTCGCAAGCCGCTTCCCCGTTATCGATGCGATTTGCCGCGCAGCTGGCATCGATCCGGCCAGGCAGCCGATTCCGGTGCGCCCCGCGGCCCATTACCACATGGGAGGCGTCGCCACCGATCTTCGCGGCCGCACTTCCATCCAGGGTCTCTGGGCGGCAGGCGAGGTGGCCTGCACCGGTTTGCACGGCGCCAATCGCCTGGCCAGCAATTCTCTGCTGGAGGCGGCAGTCATGGGCATGCGGGTGGCGCGGGATGTCGCTGATAGCGCCAACCGCTTGGTGAAGCTCGTTGACGCTCCGCCGTTGCCCCAGATCGCCGATATCAAGCCCATTAGGTCCATCGCCTCGGCTTATCTCGGTGTCTTGCGGGACGCAGAAGGGCTGCAAGCAGCCATCGCCGCCCTGCTGGCTCACGTTGATGCAGATGGCCCGCAAAGCGATCCGGCACTGGTGGCGCTGCTGGTCGCGGTGTTTGCCCATCAACGCCGTCGCTCGGTCGGCGCCCATGCCCGTACAGACAGTGTTGCGATGAGCGAATCTGCGCCGCGCCAGTATCTCACGTCACGGGAGGCAGTCTCCGTTGCGAGAGATATCGTTGAACCAGCCTCATATTCACCGATCCAGAAATTCCCTTATTCGAAGAGCGCCTGACATGATCCATCATTCCCTGCCGCGCCTGATCGTCGAACCATTGGTGCGCAATGCGCTGACCGAAGACCTGGGGCTTGCCGGCGATATCACCTCGATGGCGGTTATCCCCGCCGATCACCGCTCGACCGTCGAGATCGCCAGCCGCCGCGATGGCGTCGTCGCTGGATTGGATGCTGCCGCTATTGCCTTCGAACTGGTCGACCCTGGCCTGACCGTGACCCGTCACCTCAGTGATGGTGAGCGCGTGCGCCCCGGCGATAGGATCGCGACCATTTCTGGCGCGTCCCGCAGCCTGTTGACCGGCGAAAGAGTCGCCCTGAACTTCCTTGGCCATCTCTCCGGCATCGCCACGGTCACTGCTGAAATCGTCGCCGCCATTGCCGGCACCCAAGCCAGCGTTGCCTGCACCCGCAAGACCACGCCGGGCCTGAGGGCTCTTGAAAAATACGCGGTGCGCATGGGCGGCGGCATGAACCACCGCTTCGCGCTCTATGACGCTGTGTTGATCAAGGATAATCACATCGCCATTGCCGGCGGCGTCCGCGAGGCCATCGCCAGGGCACGCGGCGGCGTCGGGCATCTGGTGAAGATTGAAATCGAAGTCGATACGCTGGATCAGCTGCGTGAGGTGATGGAAATCGGCGTCGATGCCGTCCTGCTCGACAATATGACGCCGGACCAGTTGCGGGATGCCGTCGATATCGTCGCGGGCCGGGCAATCACCGAGGCATCCGGCGGAATCACGCCGCAAACGGCGCGGGCGGTGGCTGAAAGCGGAGTCGATCTCCTGTCACTCGGCTGGATCACTCACAGCGCCCCGGTGCTCGACATTGGTCTCGATTTCGTCGCCGCAGAATGATCAGTTCGTGTCGACGCCAGCCTGCTGCTGGACATTCTGTTGGTCATCCTTAAGCAGCAGTTCGACGTCGCCATTCTCGCCCGCCTTGACCTGAAACTCTCTCTGATAGATTCGGTCCTTGTTGCGGGCGATGGCGGTGTAATTGCCTTCCGATAGCACCAGCACCGGATAGGCGCTGACGCTTTCGGCCACGGCATCGCCGGACGAGGTCAGGATGGACCAGGCTGTATCGGCAATCGCCTCGCCGCCCCGCTCTGATACCAACTTGAAATTCATCTGGGCGGCGCGGTGCTGCAGCGTCGCCTCGGTGATCTTGCCAGCTTCCACTTTGATATCGGCACGCACCACGGCATTGACCTCGCCATAGCGCGAAACGACATGATAGGTGCCGGAATTGAGGCTGACCAGCGTGTTCGGCTCGACATTGTCCATGATCAGGCCGTGGTCGCTATCATCAGGCCCATCGCCAGCATAGATCTTGAATTTCAGTTTCGAGGCCTTGATGCGCGTATCGGGTCCGGACACGGCATTCAACACCATGCCGCCGGCATCGAGCACCATCACCTGTTTTGGCACTTCGCCATCGGACGGAACGTCCAGTTTGCGGGTCACGCCGGCCCGGCCAAAGGAGACGTTGACGAAATAATCCCCCGGCGTCAGCTGCAATTCCGCCGATCCGCCCTGGCTACTGGCGACCATCGGCAGTTTACCGTCAGCCCCGGCTATCGGGCTGAACACCCGCCATTCCAGGCCCTGCTGCAACGGTTGTCCGCTATTGTCGAGTTTCGCTTCAAAGCGCACAACCTTGGCAAGGGACGGCGGTGCAGGCGCAAGCGGCGTCGAAAACGCGCTCAGCTTCGGCATCTTTACCGTGCTGTCCAATTGCTTGAATGCCTTGAAGGCATCTTCGGCGTGCACGCCCGCAGCACTCGTTGCGACGAGCGCAACAGAGAGGAACAGGGGAAGACGGCAGGAAAAAGATATCATAAGAAGGTCCGACCGATTCAACCGCGAAAATTGGCGTGTTGATTGGCTGGTAATACAATCCGAACGCCAAGGCAAATTCAAGGCTTGCAATTTCCTGATTTCGGCGCTCCAGTTTGCGCGCCCGCCCATTTCGACCTTTGATAGCCCGCAAAGCCTGGTATCAGAGGCAAACGATACGCTACATCCAAGGAAAACACGTTACCATGTACGATAACATTTCCCTTCGCGACTATCTGGCCACCCGCCGTTCCGTACCGGCCTTCCAGATGTGCGAGCCTGGTCCTGATAAAGTAGAGATCGAATCTATCCTGAAGCTGGCGGTGCGGGTGCCTGATCACGGCAAGATCGCCCCCTGGCGCTTCATCGTCTATCGCGGCAACAAGCGCGTCGAAATCGGCGAGGCGCTACTGGCTCTCGCGCTTGAGAAGAAGCCGGAGCTGGACGAAGAAATGATCAAGGTTGAGCGCAGCCGATTTACCCGCGCCCCCGTGGTGATCGGTGTGATCAGCACCGCCGGCCCGCATCCGAAAGTGCCGGAATGGGAGCAGGTCATGTCGGCTGGCGCCGTGTGCCTCAATCTGCTGATGGCCGCCAATGCCCATGGCTATGTCGCCAACTGGCTGTCGGAATGGTTTGCCTTCGACGAGCGCGCCTTCCCGCTGCTCGGCGTCAAGCCGGGCGAAAAGGTCGCCGGCTTCATCCATATGGGCTCGACCACCTTCCCGATCGTCGAGCGGCCGCGGCCCGAGCTTCAAGATGTGGTCAGCTGGGTGGGAGACGAAGACTGATGTTCTACGATACTCAAGGCAATGCCCATGGCATGGCGCATGACCCGTTCAAGGCCATCGTCTCGCCGCGCCCGATTGGCTGGATCGGTTCGAAGGGCAGGGACGGAACGTTCAACCTCGCCCCCTATTCCTTCTTCAATGCCATTTCCGATCGGCCGAAGATGGTGATGTTCTCCTCGTTCGGGCGCAAGGATAGCCTGCGCAATGTCGAGGAAACCGGATGCTTCACCGCGAATTTCGTCAGCAGCGATCTTGGGGAGGCCATGAACATGTCATCGGCTCCAGCGGATTATGGGGTCAGCGAATTCGATCTCGCCGGCCTGACGCCCGTCATGGCCAAGCTGGTCGATGCGCCCTATGTCGATGAGGCCTATGCCGTGCTGGAATGCAAGGTCACCGACGTGATCTCGCCAAAGACGCTGTCCGGCGAGCCCAGCGAAAACTACGTGGTGTTCGGTGAGGTCGTTGGCATCCATATCGCTGAAAGCGCTTTGCGTGATGGTCGTTTCGATGTCACGCTGGTGCAGCCGCTATCGCGGCTCGGTTATCTCGATTATGCCGCCGTGACCGAAGTGTTCCAAATGGTCCGCCCGTCCAAGGGTTGACCTCATTTGCTGGCCCGATCAGGGCCAGCAAATGCGGCACGGCCAGCCGAAATCCAGGCATCGCTGTCACATATCAGCGTGCTGAACCCACGCTTTGCCAGAGCGCGGGCCCGCGTCTTCAGCCCATCGGGGCCCCCGGTGGGCCGGATAAGCGCCGGCAGGCCCGTCGCCGCCGCTGCAAGCTGCACCAGGCTGCGGCAGGTCTCAAGCACGGGCTCTGTCGACTGAGCCGAGGCTGCGCCGATGGCGGTACAGACTGAGGCCTCATCAAGGCCAAGGCCGATCAGGCGGCGAGATGAAGCCGCGATGGCCGCAGCCTTGAAAAACCCCGCGGGATCGCCGCCCAGAAGCGCGATGACGGGCGTTTCGCCATCGCCAATTCCAAGCCTTGCTTCTTCCACCCGCAGCAGTGCATCAAGCCGCTGGCTATCGGCAGGCTCGGCGACATCGGTCAGCAACAAGGCATCCGGCCTCAAGCGCATCAACTGGCCAAGCTGCTCGGCAAAACCATCGTGATCTAGGCGTGCGGAGATCCCGAGCACGAGCGGCAGGGCCGGGGGCTGCAAGGTTTGAGAAAGCGTTTGAAGCACATCAGCCACATCGCCCTCTGTAACGATCAGACCATCAGGTATTTGCTGAAACGATACTGGCCCGCCAAACAGCCGGAGCACTTGGCAGGGCTGCTGCTTCAGACGCAGCGTGCGGGGCACTCGATGATCATGGTTAATCGACATGGTGAACCAATCTTAAACACTTTGCCCTTATGCTGTGAGCAATGGGTTAGGGTTCTGTTTTGCTTGGGGTTGTCGGTGCTTGTAAAGGCTTTCTTTCGCTGGTCTGAAACCGCAAAGGCGTGCGACCGGGCCAGGGCGGCCAATGCGCTGGGTCGGGCCTATCTGCATTCGCCGATGAGCGATGAGGATCGCCGCTCCACCTATGTTGCCATGACCTACCTGCTTGATGATCCCTCGCCGAAGGTGCGGCTGGCGCTGGCCGAGGCACTTGCCTTGGAGCCGCAGGCGCCGCGCGTCCTGCTGATCAATCTCTGCGAGGACCAGCCGGAAGTCGCTTCGCTCGTGATTCTGTCGTCTCCCGTGTTGCAGGACAGGGATCTGGTCGATCTCGCCGGCCGTGGCAATGGCATGACCCGCGCCTTCATCGCTGCCCGGCCGAGGCTTTCGTCAGCCGTCGCCGCAGCTCTTGTCGAAATCGGCGATCTGCCAGAGTGCCTGGTTCTGCTCGATAATCACTCGGCTGATCTCTCCCCCTTCAGCCTTTTGCGCCTGGCAGAGCGACATGGTAACGAAGATGCCATCCGAGGTGCCCTTCTCGAAAGGGATGACCTGCCGGCACGCGCACGCCACCTCATCCTGTCCCATGTCGCCCAAGCCTTTGCCGAGGCAGGCCTTGTGCGGTTTGCGCTTGGAGACGGCAAACTCAACCGGTTGAACCGCGAAATCTCCACCAATGCCGCCGCTACTATAGCCGGCGAAGCAAGTTTTGACGACATTCCTGCCCTTGTCGAGCAGATGCAGGTCAACGGACAACTGACACCAGCGCTGCTGATCGAGATCCTCTGCTGCGGCAAAGCTGATTTCTTCGCCTGCGCCATAGAAGCCTTGAGCGGGTTGCAGGAACGGCGCGTGCGATCGATCCTCGCGACAGGCCGCATGCATGCCGTGCGCGCGCTGCTGCTGTCGGCTGGGATTGATCCAGCCATTGCCCCAGTCTTCGTCGAGGCCGTCCTTTTATGGCGTCATGCCGTGCAGACGACGAACCCGGGTGACGCGCCCAGCATCTGCCAGGCTCTGCTTGAGAAAAGCACAAAGCTTTCGAGCGGAGACGCTGCGCGGCAGTTGCTGGATCTGGTCGAAAACCTACACCGCCAGGAAGAACGCCGTAATGCAAGGCGCTATGCCGCCTATCTCGTGGTGGATGCCGCTTAGGTCTTGTCGAAGATAACGGCTATTTCGTCAGCTTCTTCGCGGCCCAGGCATAACTATCCGTCACCACATGCAGCGGCGTTGCAAATACCATCTTGATATCGGCCTTGCCGGGCAGAACCTGCGCGACTTTCTGGATGGCCCTCGCTGCCAGCGATCGCTTCTCGGACTCCGGCACCGGCGCTGGTTTGACCGTCGTCCCATCTGCGGTGGTGGTCGTACTCTCCGCCGGTTTTACCGCCTGCTGCTGGCAGAAGCCGACAACGCTTGGAAAATTCACGTTGGAAAACTGCGCCAGCACATTTTCCGTGTCGCGATTGCAAAGCTCGACTGACACCCAGCGCTGCTCGGCTGTGGCAATATACTGGCATTGGCTGACGCTGTCGTTGCAGCCCAGAATGGTCATTATTACGAGAGAAGCTTGCATCGCATCGTCCTTCCGGGGCATGTCGTAAGCGTCGTCAAACCGACAGTAGCGCGCCGATTCTGGCGCGGCAAAGACGAAATCCCGGGCTGGACAATTATGAACCGTAGTTGCCGCCCCAATACATCATGGACCGCCTCATGCCCGTGACCATCACCAAGGAACCGCCTCGCCAGCCGGAGGTGATCCGTCTGCTGAACCTCTCCGATACCTACATGGCATCGCTCTATCCCGCTGAAAGCAACCATCTCCTTGATGTCGCTTCTCTTGAAAAACCTGGCGTTCATTTCTTCGTCGCTCGCCGCCAAGGCCAGGTCCTAGGCTGCGCCGCCCTCGTCGAGGCAGGCGATGGCACCGCGGAAATCAAGCGCATGTTCGTCGATCCGCAGGCCCGGGGCCTGTCGCTCGGCAGAGCCTTGCTCGCGATCCTCGAAACCCAGGCGCTTACCCTCGGCCTCACCGCAATCCGGTTGGAGACAGGTATCAGCCAACCGGAGGCCATCGGCCTCTATCGCAAGGCTGGGTTTGCAGACATTGAGCCCTTCTCACCGTATCTGCCAGACCCGCTCAGCCTGTTCATGGAGAAGCGGCTGGTGCCGGCAGCGTAGTTTGCCTCATGAGAAATGTAACCGAATACTGGCCGTTCCTGCTGTAACCCTTTGATACTTGAGCCAACGAACCTCAAAGCACAAGTACTTTTGGCCAACCAGGATGTCAAAATTGGCCAATGGCATGAGCCGAAAGAAAAGCCGGGATGAAACCCGGCTTGAATTCGCGTAAATTGTCTCGATGTCTACAGTAACAATTGCCGATTGGGACTGCCGTGCGGCTGAGGTCTCACCACTGAGCGCTTGCTCTGCCGATCCGAAATGATCGATTTTGACGCATCATCAGAAGCCGCATTTCGATTGGATCGACTCGAAGGGCTGCAAGTCCGATTTCACTTTCGTCCCAGCCAACTTTTGAGAGTTTTTCAGAGCGGATCAAATTAATTGCCTCGATGAACGTGCATCCGCAACGCTTGATCGAAGTATGTAAATCGTGGAGCTCGCTCATGTCCGTGCAGTTGGCGACGGCTCGAAGGTTCGCGAGTAAAGTGGTAACTTGCTCGGCCGGATATCGAGGAATGATCCTGGCGCCGGGTTGCTGTTTCACTTTGAAGGATGGCTTAAAAAGGCCGCCGTTGATGAGCTGCCGGCCTAATTTGCGCGTGACCCCAAGTTTAGTAATAACCTCTTTCTGATTAAATGTTGCAGCCATTTCCGTGACAATGCGGTCGACGGCTTGGGCTTCGATGAGATTTCTGACGGGGAATAATCCTGCGTCCAGCACGAGTTTCTTGAGGCGCTCGAACGGAATGCCGTAGGTTTTTGAGGCGGAGTGGATCGTGTGGAACTTTCTGGAAGTGATCAGTCCCAAGAATTCATCCCCAGGGCCGAGCGGAAGGTTGTGAATAGCCACATCACGCATGATGTCTCGGATCGGGTCAAATGCAGTTTCGGTCGTCTGATGGGCAAGGGTTAGATAAAGACGACCGAACATGGATCGCTCGCCGCCGGAACCTTTCCCTCGGTGAAAATCATCCACCTGAGCCTGCAGGTATTGGCGGAATGCAGGTTCCCCTTCTTTAAGAAGATCGTATCCTGCACCGCTGCTCGCTGACCATTCCCGGTCGCCGAATCCCGATGAGCGGAACAGGTTTCCGTGCAACAGAGATGCGCCCACAATTTCGCAAAGGCGGATAGCGACATGCAGCGGCAGGGAGTCAAGCCAATCGGCACCGGCCCTGACGCCTTTCAACCTCTTCTCGACATATGTCTGAAGATTGTCCGGTTCCGCAGCTTCTGCAGACTCCATGAACCTGGGAATCCTGCAAGATTCCGCAGCAAGGTTGGCCGCAAAGTCGTACTGGAACGGCGATCTCGCGAGTTCGGCACTCGAGACGAGGCGAACGCCGTGCCGCTTGCAGGTGCGGATAGCGGAAACGTGCCAATGCAGGCGTCCGTATGCACGAAAACCTCGCCGACCACCGCAGCGGTGTTCGTCTTCGCTCACGCAAAAAGGGCAAAAACGAAACCGAAGCCTTTGCATCTCATGCCGGCTGAGCACCTGACCTGAGATTTGATAGATGTACTTGTCTCCGATAATAGCTCCCGCAGAGAGCGACGATCTCGGCATATCCAGAACTGCGGCGAAGGTCTCCAAATCCTTCTCCCGTCCGGCAACGATGCCCTGGAACTGAAGTTGAAGGTGGAAGGCGAAGGCGCGAGCGTTTTCGTAGCCACATGCCGCCGCAAGTCGCGAGAAATAGCTGGCGACGGTTTCATAACCAGCGTGGAAGGGAAGCAATTCGGCAAGCCTGCTCATTGGGGGCGAACTCCGTACCTGGTTGCATTCTTTCCCTTGGACCTCAGCCTTTCGGCTTCCCAGACCCGATCGTCGTCGCGGAGCAGGGCGGTTGCGGGGTCGAGTTCCTCCCAATTGCCGGCGGTGAAGATGTTCTTGCTAGGCCTGCAACCCGAGAAGGAGGCGTAGGTCTTCGCAAAGTCATCGACCGTGACATGGTCACGATCTGCGTAGATGGCTAACTCGACGGCCGCCCGGATCATCTGGACCACGGACCCGAATTCGGCATCACAGGCGTGCATCAATCGCTTGAGGAACGTGCCCTTTTCCCTGTGCCGCGTTTTGGTCGTTTCGACCTCTTCAACAGTGTCATCAAGCTTGATCCGGATTTCCATGCGAGCGTGTTCCTGCACAATCGTCTCCAGAATGCTTTTCACAAGGTCCGTCATACCGTCTGCGTCGAGGGTGTCGAAGGGAACGACGGTGCGGCGATTGTACAGCTGCTTTCGCGCGAGGAAGCTTGCCAGGGGTGCCACGCCTGCAAGGATCAGTCTCACAGGCCAATCCGGCATCTGGGTCAGCGACTTGAATGCGTCGCCGATAACGGTTGCCTCACGGAGAGAGGCAGTCTCGATAGCGTTCTGGGCCTCATCGATGAACACCCACATGACCTTGTGAACTTTCAACAGCCGGCGAAACAGCAACCAGGCCTGATTCTCCTTGATGCCTTCCGGAGGCGCATGACCGAGCGCTTCGAGGCATGAAATAGCCAGCAGGCGAGGCGTACACGGTGACGGAGCATCGACAAGGATGACGGGGTGGATCATAACGCCGTCGTCGTCCACGTAGGACTGCATCGCAGAAATGCTCCCGATATGCTTCATCAGCGCCGTGGTCTTTCCTGCGCCGGAACGCCCGGTGACGGCCACGATCCTCCGCTTGTCAGGCCTCCCGGTGATAGGGGTGAGAACGCTTGCAACCGACGACATCAAAGCAGCTCGCAAGGGCACGTCGCGATCGAGGATCACGTAGTGTTCGTACAGTTCCGCGATCCGGTCTGCGATGGCTGCACGGTTGTCTCCGATCAGCCCACGGACGTGATCGATGGCTGCCTGACTGCGCTTTGCGTCGAGGTTCTTGTCAACCATTTCCATGAGGATCTCCCTAGTTTTCAAAGATGTTGGTGGTGATGCGGCGAACGACCGTCGTGCCGTCGTCTACTGGCCCTTTAGGCTCGTGCGCATGTGCCTCCTGCTCCTGCTCGTGCTGCTTGGGCATGGTGCCGAGCTGTGGACGTCCGCCTGTGTCGGCTTCTTCCCGAGCCGTCTTTGCCGACTTTTTCTTTGCGGCGTAGACAACGGGGTGAATGCCGAGAGCCGCGAACAGCTCGTTGGAAGGGTGCCATTCGCCCTTGGGGCGGAATTCACCTTCGAACGGTCTCTCGACGACGTCGAATGTGCGGTCCATGCTCTTCTCGAAGCGCTGGTAATCCTCGTCGGCTAACACGGGGCTGAGCAGGCCGGATTCAAGACGAGCCATTTCCGCCTGGTTTTTGAGCCAGAGGAAGGTCGCCTGGAGGGTGCCGCGGGATACTTTGGCATTTTCGGCATTAAACAAGCGGAGCTTCTCAGTTGCCGCCAGCCACTGCCAAATGCTGACACCCTCCAGATCCTGATGGACGCAAGGCACTTCGATCCAGCCGTCTTCGGTCCATACGGAGAGGCTACCCAGGTTGTGATTGTTGATGCGTGCAATCACCGGGGTTTTGCCGACCCTTCGGCGAATCTTCTGAAGTTCCTTGCTCTGGAACTGCAAGCCAGCGCTCCGAATGCCCTTTTTCGAAATAGTACGCTTGATGTGCGTTCCAAAAAGATGCGTACGCAGCGATCCGGTCGGGCCGGGCATCACGCCGTAGTCTCGGCTGAGTTCCAGCCAACGGTTCTGCGGCGTGGACCCGTTCAGTTCGGAATGCGGCGCGTTGTGGTACCCGTCAATGGCCCACCGAAGCAGGCACTCGGCAACCTGATCAGCAATCATGTCTGCCTCGGCTTCGGAGTCGTAGTCGCCCTTTTCGACAGACGAACCCCACGTGCGTCCGTTGAAATAGTTGAACATCTGGTGAGAAAGGGTTCGGAACCAGCGCTCAATGAAGCCTCGCCAGGGTGCTTCCCCGGCGGGCGGCAGGAACAAGTCAGTGCCCATGTCGTTCACCGCGATCCGAAAAGAGCGGTTGGCAAAGTACGTTGCACTATCGACCGCGATAGTCTCGATAGTGCCACCCTGAATCCATGCGGTTGAGCATCCGAGACGGCGCGCGATATCGGTCTTGTCGCGGGTCGACATTTCCAGGACTGTCATTGCCGATTTGTTAGACGGCGAACGAGCACTGACGTAGAGCGCTGTCAGGCCTCTGCTGGCCACATCGATCCCCGCCGAGATCCACAATCGGATCCGCTTGACCTTGGCGCGCTCGGTCTTCGACATCGTTTTCCAGACACCGATCATCGCCAGTACTGTGTGGAGGTCGGTTTCGTGATCATCGACTTCCACGCGCTCGCCCGCCCGGACGACGTCGATGCCGCCGTGCTCGGGTTGCCATTTGCGCTTGGCGGCTTCCTTGCCGTTGTGTGCAAGGTCGCGCTTCATCTCGGGGAGATCTGTATACCGATTGCGCAGCGTGCTCTCGCATGGAATCCTGAGTTGGTCGCCGGCACCGCGCGTGTTGTTTTCGGCCTCCATGGCGGTAACCATGTCGTCATGGATTCTTGCGAGGTCGGGATCGGTACGCGAGCAGGCGGCGGCGATCGCAGCATTGAGGTGAACGAGCTCGTCCGCTTTGAAATACTCCTGGCGCTCGTCGCGATACTGGTTTCGGAGGAAGACAGGGTCGAATTCGTTCTCCTCCATCTTCTGCATCCAGGTCTTCAACGTGGACGGGGTCGGTTCGACGAGGGTGACGGTTTTCTCCTTTGTCCGGTAAGTTGCCTTCGGCGAGCTCGCCAACTGGTGGGCACGCCATTTCAGAGAAATGAGCGGGATCACCCGTAAAAGGGAGTCGCGCGATTTGCTGACGCGAGGGGGAAGCGGCATCCCATCCATGCGCGCAAGCCTGCACTTTTTCCTGTAGTCGGCCCGCATCTCGTAGAAGGAGCGAACGAAGTATTCTCTTTTGAGGACCGTTTCCTGATCGCTCGGGTTCATAGCGCTGAGTTTGTCTGCACCTTTCAACCGGGCGCGCGCCTTCGTTTCGGCGTAGAAGTCCTTCTCGATCGTCATCGGGTTGCCCGGACGGTTGAGTGCCTCCGTGATGTCGGCCTGGCTGAAGGTTACTGCCGCCTGGGTTTCATCCATGCGCTGGAGCGCGGCACCGCTGCGGTCGCAGTACAGGACACAATAGTCGATGCCGCGATCACGGACGCGGGCCTTGACGGGAAGGCGGTTGAACACCGGCAGCACGGCGCCATGCTGTAGCGAGAGGAGGGCGGGAATGTTCGTTTTCATGCTTTTTCCTTTCAGGCTGCGTTGTGGTTGAAGGTGGCAAAGGGGGCATCCACGAGCTTGAGGTCGGGACGGCTGGGCAGCAGGATTTCGTCGTGGATCAGGCACCAGACGGCGTTCCAGGCGGCTGCGGAGTCATCGAAGATGCTGGTCAGCGTCATCAGCGACACGGTTCCGTCGAATTTCGAGGCGTGGTCCGCCAGGCGGGCATTGTCGTTGGCGACCGATCCCTTGAGCGCACGAAGGATGCTCTTTGCGTTCCACCCGCGGTCGTTGGTGATCTCGCGTTCGGTCAGGATGATCGCCTCGTCGGCGAAGCCCGCGAGCGAGCCGGAGTTGATCCGTTCGATCGTGTGACGGAGGTCGTCCTTGTCTAGCTGCCAGGACGGTCGCACACCGACGACGATCCGGTAGCCATTGCCCGCCATCGTCGCCCGGAAGTCGACGGTGTGTTGTTTGTCACCGTCGTCGCGGGGGACGATGATGGCTTCGGGCTGATCCTCGACCTTGGCGACATGCCTGGAGGCACAGAGCATGTAGGCGAGGTTCATCTCGTATGTACTGGCGTAGCTGATTGCCGAGCGTGTCTTCGGATTTGTAATGGTGCCGCGGGAATGGCCCTTCGTTCTGGCCGGGTACCATCGGCTGGGCGTCGGCTCCTCGGTCGGCATAGCTCTCGTCCTCATCGTGGACGTTGATCGGGAAGGGCCGAATCCGTCCCGAGATAAGAGGATTGTCCGGCTTGAGGAAGACGGTCTCGGAAGGAAGCGGGGTTTGGGTCCGGTCGTGGCCGGACTCCAGCTCCTTCATGAAGCGGATGAGTTGTCTGAGGCGGGTCATTGAAGGCTCCGTTGAACGCAGGTGTTTGATGCAGACCGCGCTGTGCGGCCGGGCCAGGGTTGTCTGGTGGAGGGGGTGCTAAGGCCGGGGCGGCCCGCGCGGAGTCATGGTGTGAAAATCTCCCGTCGACGACCGTCGGAGAGGCGATGGCCACGCCTTGTGTGTGCGACTTTCCGGAAAGCGCGCATTCGGCATCGCTTTCGAAATACTGTATGGACCCCGTTTGGAATGGTGACGCTGACCGGGCAGCGGTTTCGAGCCGCGGGCTTAGTATATTTGTGGCTCAATCGCTTGGAGTTCGGCGAGCCTCTGCGACACCTCTGGCTCCCTCAAACCTTCGGCCCACAGCGACCTGCGCATGATGCCGAGGGGACCTTTCTCCGCCATCAACGGCTCTCGAAGCATGATTTTTGCGATTTCGTCATCTTCACGAAACGAGTGCGCCAGGGTTGAGAACAGGTCGCGCGAAGGGATGGGCAAGCTGATCCCCAGCCGGCGCAGGGCCGGCCCTGCTTCATGTTCGATCAGGCAAATGAGAAGCTCGTGTGCGGTTTCATCGTCGATTCCGAGCAACTGGGTCTGCTGAATGATGACATTCAACGTAGCCGCGAAGGTCGTCGCGAGCATCGGATGGTCCTGTAGAATATCGGCTGACCAACGGAGCACGGCAGGATGGAAGTCGGCCAGAGTCGTGAAGTAGGCTGTCATTTCTTCATGGAACATGTGATTTCCTCATCGTGGAGCGGATCGCAGATAGCGTCGGTCGATCCGCGTTTTCGACCGTTGCGGCGCGAGTTTCGGGCGATCGATCAGCTCCGAGCGGAAGGGGTTTGCCGCGCACGATGGTGACGGCGCTGTCTCTTCGGGAGCGCCTCCCAGACTCCCGTCATTTTGAGAAGGCGGGGAAGATCGAAGGCGGTCTCCTCCAACTCCGCTGGAACCGGTTGGAGCAAGCTCTTGTCAACAACGTTCTGATTCCTGGCGCGTAGCGAGATCGTTTTGGTGTTCATTCTGTTTCTCCGGCTCCGGTCAGCGACGGCGCCAGAGATTCAGAAGACCGTCGTGCTCCGTGATAAGCGCGGCTTCGGCAGGAAGGCCATAATAATATTCATAGGCGGGAGCATAGCACTTGGGCACGTTCCAGCGACGTGCGGTTGCGAGGCGGGTGAGGCGGATCGCGTTGCGAAACGCCTGAAAATCGCATGCACGCAGCCCGCGGCGATGGCACTCCGCTTTCATTGCCATGTAACGCGAGGAAAGGTCCTCGAAGCGCTTTGCACGAACGCACTTGCGTGCAAAATCGCGATGGATTTCGATTTCGGCCGTCGTGAAAGCCGTCGGCAGGACCTGAATGGAGATGTCGGATGCAGTGCTCATGTGGGTATCCTTCTTAATGAAGTGCGGACGTGCGCCGTCGATCTCTGGAGTTGCCCGGAGTGCGGCATTTCTTGAACTTCGGAGAGACGCCGCGCGCGGCGCAGGTCAGTTCAGGGCGGATCGCGTGCGGATCTGGTCCACGTTGGCGGCGGCATTGGCGAATCTTTCTTCAGAGCACGGGTGGGCGTTCCCGGCAGGCAATGCCAGGGCGAAATCAAACGGAAATGTCGGCGGGAGATCAGGCTATGACGAAGACCACTGCAGAGCCCAGCAGGCGCAGGGGGATGACTTCATTTGCTGGATACATCGTGAAACTCCGTCGTAGTCACTAGCTACAATGTCGTTCCTAAATAACGCTCGGAAACTTGTCCGCCGACCTAAGGCTGCATCGTTAGAAATAGTGAAATTCTTCGGAGGTCGCCCGTTCGGAAGCATCAAGCTCCCCTCACGCGGCGCCGGGGCGCACCTGTGGCGTCAGCGTCAGACCTGACCCTTCATGGATATCGATATCTTTATCATCGGTACCTCCGGCGCCTCATCGGGCATAAGCAGTAAGGCAAATTGTAGACGTGACGTCTACAGAAAAATATAGAGATATATCATGTTGTTAAATGTTCTTCTTAAGTTCTTGTGTCAACAATTGAGAGGACTTCGAGGGGCGAATCCTTTCAACCCGATTTGTCCCTTGCGTGCGTGCAACGGATTCTTCCCGCAACAGCAGGGAGGTCGAATCCATGGAATATTTCACGCAGATCATGATCGAGGCGAAGGAGCGCTACGGGCATATCCTGAAGGAGAGAAATCTCGTTATGCGTGGAGAGCGCGGAGATGGTGGACTGACCCTGGTGTTCAGGACGCGCGATCCTAACGGCTGGAGGCTACCAGTCGAACTCTACGTCCCGGGTAAAGCCGAAACACGCAAGGAGCGGGCGGAGTGGGAGGATGTCCAGGTGACCGCGGAAATCAATACCGAGGTGAATTTCGGGGATGATGGATGGTTCGGGTACATTCCGAGGCAGTTTGAGCAGGAGCAATACCTCGAGGGAGACGACATGGCCTCTTTTGTCGCCGCGATCGGCGTCTACTTGAAGGACGTCGTTCTTGTTCCATTGCATGAGAACGGCAAGGAGGTCTCGCAGGAAGTGGCGATGGCCTACGACGAGTTCAGCGATCTATGCGGACCGAATGGTCCCGAGATTGCCTTCTCGACCGATGGTAAAGTGGAGACGCTGACCGTCGAGGATGTCGCCGGACGCGAGGTCAGCTTCGCGTGGAGAGAAAGCGGTGTAGGCCTGATTCACGTGGACGGGAAGCAGGTCAGGCGGATGGAGAATCCTGCGCCGTGGGAAATCCAGAGGGCAATCGGAAAACATTTCAGGAAGTGGACGGCTCCTCAGCCTCGGCAGTCTCTATGACTTGCCCGCAGCTTTGCTGGGATTGCTGATATTCGCGCGCGTTGCGCTTTCGGGCGCGACGGTTTCTCTTCGCCTGAGCCCTTAGCTTCTGCAGTTCCGGGAATTTCGTGCCGTAGCTGTCCCTCAACTCTTCGACGTCCTCAATCGTCATTGCGTTCAGCGTGAACCTCGTCGAGCCCGTAGGTGTCGCACTCTTCACGCCGATCAAGAATTCGCTGAAGGGGACAAGCGGTGGTGCGTCGATCGAATTTGGCATTCTGCCCGAGAGCGCCCGCGCGATGGCCAGGCCCACCGCCTTTGACATTTGCGGCGGGAACGCGTTTCCGATCTGGTGGAACTGACGGTCTGCCTTGCCTTCAAACCTCCACGCCCGTGGGAAACCCTGTAGCACCCGGGCAACATCGACTGTCAGATAGGGAAGGGTTGTTGGCTCTTCGATGCTTCCGAGCGGGGCAGGTCCGTCACCGACGTGCTTCGGGTCGACCGCGAAGCCGAGATCGTTCTCCCATCTCCGCTTCATCTTGCCTTTGTTCTTGTAGAGGCTCGAAGTGACCGTGGTGGCGACCTTGCTTCCGTAATTCGCGAGCCATTTTTTCGCCCACTGGTCGTAGTCGACATCACCCAGCCCGCGATGTGGAAAGATCACGTCAGCGAGGGCTTCTCCCATGGTGGTGGTAATTCCGTCCTTAGGCAGAGAGAACAGTCCGGGTTCGTCCTTGTGCACGCCGACCAGCACCACACGCGGGCGCGACTGGGCAAGCCCGAAGTCGTGGGCATTCAGCTTGTGCAGGCCAATGCGGTAGTCGAGTGCCTTCAGTCGGCGGAACACGCTTGCGCGATATTTGAGGAACTTCTTGTCCGTGAAGCCTTCGACGTTCTCGAAGAAGAAAGCACGGGGTCTGACGACCTTCACATATCGGATCGCCTCATCGAACAGATTCCTGCTGTCGCTTGCACCGAGTTGCTTCCCGGCCTGAGAGAACGGTCTGCACTCTACGCCTCCGGCAAGCAGATCGATGCCTTGGAACTGTTGCAGGTCACGATCCGAAACCTTCTCCAGACGCTTTCGGGTGACGGGCCAGCTCCAGTTCTTCTTCAGGGTCCGAGTGGCATTGAGATCCATGTCGTAGAGCCGCGCGGGTTCGAAGCCCGCTCCGAGCAGGCCTATCGCCTGACCGCCAGCACCCGCACATATTTCCAGAAACCTCAGGGGCTTGGCAGCTTCGGCATTTTCATCAGACGCCGGATCCTGTTCCGGATCGCAGGGAAGCAGATAGGCGAGCGCGTCCTGAAGCTCAGTCTGCCAAAGATACCCATGTTCGAAGGCAAAGCCGCTGAACTTGCCGTACCATGCAAACTTTCCATCGGCGAAACGTTTCAGGGATTCATGGGCGGCGGCGAGCTTGTGCCGATGTGACCCATTCCTGAAGCCGGTAACACCCTTGCTTGGCAGTTCGACCTCGCCATACACTGACTTGAATTCACGGAGCACGATCCTTGCGTTGGATCTCAATGTCACGGCTGCGGAGATGCATGCCTCGGACCGGTCAACGACATCCTCGTTCGGATCGCAGGGCGGCTCCCCGACAAAGCGCTCCGTGAATGCGTCAATCTCGGAAAGGAGCGTGGCGACGTTTTCGCCGAGCGCCTGGACGCGGAGGTGCGACTGTTTTGAGGCCGCGGCCGTCATCGCGCGCTGGCGGCCCCGTTCGGCATAGGCGCTCGCTCCGATCCTGTTGCGGATCGTCAGACGACGGAGCCTGGCAACGGTTGGAATATCGACCTCGGTTCCGTCTGCAAGAGCGTCCAGCGCAGCTTGCCGGGTATCGGCATCGGTTGTGATCAGCGCCTTCACTACGTGAAATGGTATGCAACGCTTGCGCAGGAGTGCCTCGAAGGATCCGAGGGTCGCATCGAAGGCGAAGATCGACGGCAGATCGCTGCGTGGGATGCCGCATTCGACAACCAGGAAACTGCGCAGATCGTCGTCACTCATCGTTGAGCGCATCCGGCCGATGCTGGCGATCATGTCGAACTGGGCTTTGGCAATGGATTTGCGGTTCGCCAGGATTCGCTTCATCAGCGCCCCCGGGTCCTCGCTCGTCATATTGTCTGCCGTCTCAGCCATCACCAACCTCTGTTGTCATTGCTGTCTAGCAGGCAGGTCCTTCTGTCCCGGAAATGGATTCGATCGGATTCTAACTATTCTGTTCGAAGCTTGCCGGTCATGCCGACGGCGAGATGTCGTGCGCCTCGCAGATGGTGGATGTTGGGAAGGCGGAAGTCCCTGTCGATGGAAAGGGGGCTATTTCCGGCCTCCCGTCCGCTAATCGATCAGTAGGAATTCTCCGGAATTATGTAGCAAATGCCACAAGATTCCGGGTGCCATGAGAACTACCTTCTGGTTGTGAAACCGGAGGGTCGGAATGGCAGACGTGGTGGATGAGTTGAAGGGCAAGTTGGGGGGAACTGACGGGTCGGCTGGAAGCGATCCGCGCCGAGGCAGCCGTTCTTGAAGCGCAGAGGCATGCATTCGAGACCGTCATCGCATGCTACGATCCGGATTTTCGCGTGTCGGGCGCGACCGACCCGAAACGGAAGACTACGGCGGACCGAACAACCCCCACCAAGCGAGTTACCGCCCTCCTGAGAAATCGAAACCCACGACATATCGCGCTCGACATCCTGAGGAAATCCGAAGGTCCCGTCGCGGCGGCCGACGTGGCGCAGCGGTTCGTGGCCAAGGAGGAGCTAGGCGATATGGTCGAAGGGCTGAACAGCCACCTCACCAGTCGTTTCGTCGCCATCCTCGACGGTCTCTACAAGCAGGACCTGGTTCGCTTCGACCAGTCTGGCGAGGTCGGCAGCCGCCGGCTTTGGGAGATCAATCGATAGGCGCTAAAGAAGGTAGCCAGGGCGCTCTGGTGGCTCTCCCGGTGTCCAGACCTGATCATCGATGCGCGTCGCCGCGCCCTGCCAGTAGCCGCAAAGGTTCTTCGATGTCCGGCGGTGCGTCACCGTCCGCAGCACGTCCGCCATCTGCCACCGAAGCCCCATGTAGCGTGTGTCCTCCTTCCAGGCGATCATGGCCATGTACCAATCCAGGTACTTCACCGAGAAGCGGTGATTGATCCCGACATAAGCCCGCTCGATGCGGGCGAAGAAGCCCTCCACAGAGTTGGTGTTGGTGCCGTCCTCTTCCTGATAACGCTGGCTGTGGTTGACGCGCCGAAGGTCTACCAGTCCGACGAGATCATCATAAGAATGATGCTCGTCGGCCGTCAGCGTCGAACCCTTTGCGATGCGCTCGCGCACCGCGTGCCAGGTGTCCTTTCCGTTCTCGTCTTTGATGACGCGGGTGAAGGTCCGGTTCGGGCCGTCAGGATTGGTCTCACGCAACGCCAGGACGCACATCCGCTTGCCGTTCTGGTTTTCCTTGAGGCGGCGGTCGATGCGGTCTTCTTTCTTGTTCTCGGGCTTGATGTGTCCGCCAACATACTTCCCGTCGATCTGGACCGACCCCTGTAGTTCGATGCGGGTGCGGCGGAACCCGATGGCCTCCCTGATTTTTGCCAGCAGCACCCACGCTGTCTTGTACTCGACTTTCAGTTTGCGGGTCAGGTGGAGCGCCGCCATGCCCTTCACGGCGGTGATCTCCTCCCAGAGCGCCATGATCAGCTTCTTGAAGGAGAGCTTGCGGGAATGGAACACAGTTCCCGAAGTCACCGAGAACTCCTTCATGCATGCACCGTGCGAGCATCTGAACCGCCGGCGTCGGATGCCATAAGGTGAAAGGTCCCCGCATTTTGGGCAGAACGGCTCGCAGCCGTTGCTCGACCAGCGAAACCGGCAGAATACGCCGTAGGCATCGGACTCCGTCAGCGACCACAGGTCGGACGGATCAATGTCGCGCGCCTTGCGGGTCAACAGGAAGTGCTGGCCGTATTCGTCCTTGGGATTAGGCCACGAGCACCGGTCGTATTTCCAACCTCCGGTCTCCGTCCCAGAAAGGGTCGTAGGCGTTGGGCAGGATCAGCGGGCGGGATTTGATGTCATGTTCTACTCTCGATACAAACACACGCTTTCACATCCACCCTAAGGGCAGAGACACAGGTCAGCGGGCTATGCGTATCGACTTGAACATGTGGTGCTCGTACCAGGCGGATCGGGAGATGTCGATCGATCCGTGGCGAGAGAGAGTTAATGGGACATTAACAGGACGTCAAGAGGGCACCTAAAACGAGAACTGATATATGCACACAACTTTTGGTACTTGCTGCAAAATTCCGAATAACTTTAGACATCTACGAAATCAATCAACTGTTACACCACTTTGCAAATACGTCGAAATGGGTTATATACAATCTCTCATGCAAAGGTGATGAAATGGCTCAGCTAGCCCTTAAAGAAGTACAGGACGAAAGAGACACTCACGTCAATTTGCTTCTTCGCGCTGCGAATGAAGCAAAGGACGCCTTGAAGAATGGGGGTGTCGACCTCACAAACATGACCAGGGAAGATCGCCGAAAGGCACTTTTTGGAAATGGATGATGAAGTACTGAAGCTTCCCCTAATTAAGGGGAAGCCATTGAAAATTATCAAGTCTCCCCTTTTTAATGCTGCTTCATATTACAAAGGCAAGCCTAAGCTCGAGGAATATGTCCTTGATGTTTTAGATGCAATCGCCACAGGTCAGCCCTTACCTCACTGGGCGTATCGTCGCGACATTGATACCACTCCAGACGAAGTGCTGAACCGTTACGGTATGATGCATTTGCACCTCGGTTCCCAAGGGTCGAACGAGCTTCTATGGGTGATGCAATACGAAGATCGAGTCATTGTCCTTGCCATCGGCAATCATAACAACTTCGCCGGAATGCCAAAAGGTGAGCTTCTTTACCGATTCCACAAGGCCAAAGTCGCTGAGCTCAATGAAGCCTATGCCAGAGAAAAGCTTGCGGCGGAAGCCCTGAGGGACAAGCCTAAAATTACCGCCTCTGCAACTCAGGTCAAAGCAGGCCTACTACCCCGAAAACCCAAAACATCTTAATCAGCCGCGGAGGTTAGACTCGCTCGGCTGGTCGCTGCTAGTAATTTGGGTGATATTTCGTGGTGCCAAACGCTCGGTTTGGGCCAAAGTATGACTGCGCTCTTTGCCGAGGGCTTGTGGCATTTGCTACATAATACCGGAATTCTCGAAGAGGGAATTGGGCACAAGGCCGTCATTCGCCTGTCATTCTGCGCGTATGCATGAAGTCGGCGCTGCGCCGACGCGAATTCTCGGTTAGTCTAAAAGTCTCCTTTCTATTAAATCCGAGGGATTTTTTGGGAATGCGCAACACTCGACAGTAATCGCGTTGGTCGGGGCTATGCATTTAGTGACAGCGCGGCCGTTTCTGTCGGAAAGAATTCTTTACCGGCTAGCAGTTCTAGGAAAGGTTGATCCTAACGACGACAGTGCCAATTGGACCGGATCATGAAATAAGTGTCGGGCTTGGCGAACGCCTACAAAATTGGAAAGGCTGTGACTTCAGGGGCCCGTAGCCGCCTTTTCAGGTGGAAGTTGTATTTTTCCGTGCGAACGTCCGCGAAACTTATTACCTTTTTTGGAAATTCGAGGATTCGCGTTTCGGGAGAGATGATGGCGTCCGATCTACCTTCCAGAGAGACCTTCGCTGTCGCACTTGCAGATGGCGGCCTCGTCGCCATGGTTGCTGGGGTGAGCCTCGAAGCAGCGGAGGCGGCGGGTGTCCTCGCTGCGGAAAGTCACGACGCTGGTGCCGTCGACATCATTTCGTTGGCCGAGGCTCTGGACTGGTCCACTCTCGATCGGAGCCACGCCGTACGCCTAACTTTTATGTTGAGGGGATTCATCGGCGCAACTGCCGAAATGGCATCACGTTTGATCCCCTTCACGCATTCGTTGATTTCGAAGTCGACGGAGCACAGCTCCTACGGCTATGAGCAGGCAATCGGGCGCTGGCTCGAGGGTGACGTGGCACGGTGCCTGGCGACAATGGAAGCCCTCCGGTCGAAAAGCGACAGTCCATTCCTTGCATTGCTGCTTGATAAATGGCGCCAAAAGGACCCATCGGCCGCACTTGGCGCTGCACTCGGATTCAGTGTGGACAAAGCCCCGACTGCGGTCAGAGCCGCTGTCATCGCCCTCGGTGGGTATGCGGGAGCCGCGGACGATATTCGAGAGCAGGCGGTCGACGCGCTCGTCGCTAGGCTTGCTGATGAAAACTCTGAAGTTCGACATGCTGCTATCTTTGGGGCGGCTCGTTGCCTCGCTGACGGCGACCAATCGCCAAGTCTGGTTGCATCGTTGGAAGCCCTGGCCAGCGATCCAGCTCCAGATGACCGTGATCAGTTGATTACCTGCTTCGTTCAGAACAGATATTCATATCCGGACCCGCTGCGGCAGCGCACTTTTGAACTGATGAAAGATGTCACTTCGAAGAGCACGCAGGTTCTTGGCCTAGTGGATGCAGCATTGTCGGAGGTAGACATCCTGAAGGACCGCCAGATGGTCGCGGATACAATCTCTGCAATTGTTGGCAACGCAAGCGCTGATGTTGACCTGAAGAACTTCCAAAGCACCCTCTACAGAATCCAGGAGTCGGGCGACGAAAACCTTGGCTGGTTCGCCATTGAGTGGCTACTTCACGGAGGGATCGCGATCCGTGACCAAGTCCATGACCTCTTCGAGCCATTGGACAGGACCATCTATGATGTCGACCTCAAACCCTTCAACCTGACAGAGGAGGGCATATTCTTTCTTGCCAGGAAGATTTTTGGCTTCTTGCTGGTCGCTCACGGACCCGCCGCATCACTCTTATGCGCCTGCTTACAATCGCTCAATGGCAGACCTCAGAAGGAACTCGAAATCGGGATCGTCTCTTTCTGGCTGATGAACTATCCCGGCGACATCGAGCTTTACCAAAAGTTAGGGGCGAAATCCAAAGTTCGGAGTTTGAAGAAATCGGTCGGACGTGTCCGAAAGGCGCATGAAGCTCGAGAAGCCAAGTATGCAGCTCTTCCGTCCAACCCCGCGCTCCAGCCTTCGACCAGCGAGCGCCGGGTTCAGGCAGAGATAGAGTTCGAGCAGCGAACCAAGATCAACAGGTCTGCGGAAGAGGGCTCGATCTTCGGCAACCTTTTCCACAAAAGCACAATCCTGCACGGACGGTCCTCGATTTTCTATATGGAAGACCCATCAGGTGGCGAACCCATTAGGCAGGTCACGCCATTGGCAAGCTTCGAGGTTTCTACCCCAATTGCCCGCATGGGCGTGCTCCAGCCAGTGGTGTTTGATCGCATGGTGCGCTCGTTCCGATTAGAGGAGCTGGTGTCATGAAGCTCATGCTGAAACATTATCTCGCTTCGCTCAATGAACGGGAAGAGTTGGACGTCATTTTGCCGGATGTTCTCAGTGAGCTTGGCTTTAATGTGATATCGAGACCAAAGCGAGGGACGACCCAGTACGGCGTTGATGTGGCCGCTATCGGGCCGCACCCGGTTACCGGAGAAAAGGCGGTCTATCTCCTTTCTATCAAAGCTGGCAATCTTAGCAGAAGCCACTGGGAGGACGGCAGCCAGGCTCTCAGGGTGTCGTTGGAACAAATCCTCGAAGTTTACATCCCAACGCACATTGCCGCGCAATACAAAAAGCTTCCGGTTGTGATCGCGCTTTGTTTCGGTGGCGACATACAGGAGGAGGTGCGCCTCCGGATCCAGAAGTACATGGACAAGAACATTGTCCCGGGAAAGATCGAATTCGCCGAGTGGAATGGCGACAAGATCGCTGAGATGATGGTCTCGGGCCTGTTGCGGGAAAAGATGTTTCCCAAACAGATGCAGGCCTCGTTTCGCAAAGCGCTGGCGTTCGTAGACGAGCCCGCAGTCTGCGTCGCGCACTTCAGTCAGTTGCTATGGCAACTGACTGAGATATTGCCAAAAGATCACGGCGGTTTCATGCGCAAAGCACGCCAAATCCATCTCGCCGCATGGAATGTGTTCGTCTGGGCACGCGATGCGCAAAACCTGGAGGCTGCCTATCAAACGAGCGAGCTCGCAGCGTTGTGGATGTGGGATCTTGGTAGACGGCACATTGCCGACACCGTCAAGGGCAGGGAAATCGGGTCGATGATGATGAGATGCGTGCAGCTCCATCAGATGATCTCAGAACAGTATATCGGGTTCCACGTCGACGCGTATTCGCAGATCGAAAACGGTCTCGCTCTGGCTTTTCGATCGAGGGCGCCCGTCGATGTGAATCTTCGTGTGTTCGATGTCCTGGGACGCGTTGCGTTGCATGGCCTTTGGATCCTTCATGCCCGGGAAAATCTCGACCCTAACGAGGAGGCAGAGGTCGTCGCGGCGGTCAAGGCTGGGGTCGAACGCGCTCATCGCATAATCCGAGACATAATCGGGAACAATCGTGTTCTTGAATGCCCGCTACGGGATGATCACGCGATTGAGATAACTCTTGCAGCAATGTTCCTGGCACGATGCGGGGATCTGCAGTTTCTGGCAGGGTGGATCGAGAGCATCTTCCATGCCTCGGCATTCGCTTACCTCACCGGAGGGTCGTATCCGTGCATCCTTAGGGAATACAGCCAGCTCGCCCTGCATCCGCAACGCTCGGACGCTTATAGGAGGGAAGCTACTTCCGGAAGCGACCTATACGCCACATTGGCCCTCTGGCTTGCTCTCCTTCAAAGAGGAGACGCATTCAAGGAACTGGCCGAGTTTCAGGAAAAGCATCTCGCGCATTGTACATGGCAGTTCTGGTTGCCTGACGACATTTCCGAGGATCACCTGTACAGGAACACCAAAACTCACGGTGCCGCAATTACCGAGATCAAGGCATCCATCGGCGAGGAAAAGCTCCTTGAGCAGGTAAATCGGGAAATAAAGAACTCGAAAGATTTCGGCACCTTGTCAGCAGTTCGATTTAGCCATGAAAACCTGGTGCTGGTCGCATGCAGACTATACCGACTTCCAATTCCTCTTCACGTGCTTGCGGAGAAGCAGACAGATGTCACGGAGCACAATCATAAAGAGGCGGATCGATTGTGATGGCTGATCACGCTGCGGATGCCCCGCCACCGGTTACAAGCAATCAGCACTCCGTCTAAATGCTCACGCTAGCGGTCACGGATCTAACCAAACTCAAGCTGGCTAGGTATTGCTCTCTGCTCTGGTGAGCTTGTCGTGCAAGGTCAGGGCTTGTGGGCTGCGCAGCGCTGGATCTTCGCCGTTCTCAACGGCCAACACCATTCGGATGCGCTCTTCTTCTGCCATGCGGCGCGCCTCGTGGTGGCCGTATTTACTGACACTGAATGTACGGGTCACGGCCTTGCGCTGGCGCTTTTTCCCGCTGACTGGCTTCTTCCGTTCGACAGGAAGTTCGATGCGAGCAATCCAGATGCCGGACTTACGTCGTTCGTCCGGAGCTTGATAATATACCCCGGTCACATCGCTGCCTTCGGACCTGTTCTTGCGCACCAACATGCGCATGTCCTTGTTAGTCAATGGGGGCACGACCCGCAAAACCGCATCGCGGTAGGCCTGAGCCACTTCGAGGGCTTGCTCCTTACCGCCATAGGTGGTGTCGCTAAACGTCATATGGATTGACCTACCCCCGCGCGACATGTTGACCATCCAAGCATCCTGTTTGTGCTTATCAATATCTAGCCGTTGGATGGCATACATTGCCTCATCGTGAAATCGGCCCTTCGGAGTGGAGTTGAGTCTCGGTCCAGTCATCGTTTAATGCCATGAAGGAGGAAATCTGATCATCATCGGCAACGCAAATAGGTCTGCGCAAAGCCCACAGCGTTATCGAACGTGACTGTTGAGCAGGCCAATTTTAGTGGCAGAGTGAACCCGAGTACTGTTTGCTTTTCAGCTTTGTGAAGGAACCTCAACGACTTTTTTTGCCTCGGTAAAAAGACCGCCACGCGAGAAAGATGCAGCCTATTAACGCTGCGTAGCCAATGCTAGTTAGCGGTCCACTTATGAACGTCACAATAACTGGGCACGCAATGTCATTGCTGCAGTCATATAGACCATTAATGGCAGCCCACATAGCCGTCTTATATCCTAGAAGGATACAAAGAAATGCAATTAGACTAAATGTAATCGCTATCTTGAGAGCTCTCACAGGTTGGACCTCGTAAGCGTTTGTTTAGGTAACAGCGTTGCTTAGGGTGCCAATATGCTCGCCTCAGCCACAACTTTAGAGACAACGCCTTGTTCGTTAAATGTAAGGTAAACCTCCCACATCATTGCGGCCATAACCGTGTCCTGTTTAGGATCCTTAAGTCCGAAGCGATAGGATATTACTGCTTTCGTTGGGTCATCTTCGACATCACTATAATATATGTTGCACGCGTCATGGGCGCCTTCCGCCTCAAGACGAACTTCGTGGTCAACAATGCGCCTAATTTCCTCCCGCCTTTTACCGATTAAAATTTCCGCATAGTACGCTGTAGCACCTGCCTCGTCCCGTCTATTCCAGTCGTCAAATGTGAGCACTCTCCCGTTTTGCGGAAAACCGATCAACAACATCTTTTGTTCGTCTGAATTCATCACAGCCCTCCTGGCTTATTTTTACCTGGCAATCAGTAGGTCCGTTCCCCAACCAGGATTTATAGATGTTGAAGGTTTCCGCGTTGGAAGGCCAGTGTGTTTCAATATTGTGTACGCGACCGAATTACTGTTCGGCCCTTGTATTTCATACTCAATTCGCGCAGCTGAAATATCTCTCATAATCGCAATGAATTTATCATGGTAACCACAATGTTCTGGACCTTCCGCAATCGTGATAATGCCTTGCGGAGAGCCTTCAAATGTCCTCTGCTCGTAACTTCCCCTCCAATTCCCCGTGTGCGTTATGATCGCGCCAAACACACTCATTTTGCTCCACCATCCGTCATCCAAAGTAGTCTGGTCAGATGGCCTAAATTTCCCAGAAGGCTGAGAATTCTGATGATTATATTCCGTTATCCCAGGCGCACCTGAGAGCTTGTTACCCGAGGTCGGACCGCCACGGTAGAAGCGGACCGTGCCATCGGCTAGCGTATAGCGGATAAACAAATGCCCAAATGGTGCCTTAAGATCTGTATAACCTGTCGGATCTCTTGGTGTTACTACGTTGAAAGCACCTACCTCCACTTTACAACTGCAGTTCTGACAGACTTCGTCCGTGTTCTGCTGCCCACCTGCCTGAGCTTGTAACTTAGCCAACGAGTTAGAGACACTGTTGTCAGTCATTCGAGAACTTCCCGTTGTTCTTGAGTCGCCCATCGATGAAGCAATCTGGCGAGCCTTTCTTGACTGAATTTGTCCCCGCCTTCTGCCGATGAAAGAGCCTCATTCGCGATCGGATACTTCTGAGGGAATTGACTATGTCTTGCAGAGCAAATTACGAAATTGATCAAGTCCGTTTTTGTCGTTAAGCCGTGTTGTTTCCCGCGCTCGATTTCCAGCCTGCTGATTGTTCGTGCCTCCTCCAGATTAATGTTCCTTTCGTCTCCTACGCATTCAATAAGTCCGGTCGCAACTTGCTCTCTAAACTTCGCATCCTCCACCTTTTGAAACGCCTCAACATGATGAGCGCCAATGCGCGGGTAAGGCACCCCCCTATCAGTTTCATCGCGTAACTGCTGAACCTCCTGCTGATAGGAACTCCCGGCCGGCGCGATATAGTTTGGTGAGGATGCAAGCTCCCTTACTTCTCGTAGGCGAATATCAAGAATGCCTGCGCGAATTTTAGCCCTCGTACCATCTTCGTCACACGACACCGAGAACATCAGCATGTTGTCAGGCGCGTTGAGACTCTCGACTTCGGAGTAGTCCTCGAAAATAAACAGGCGAATGGGACCGGCGAATTGTCTTAGCTCATAATAGTCTGCATTCATCAAATAAGTACGTAGTGTCGCAGGATCGTAGAAGCGAAACACGACAATCCGATCGCTGGGAAAAAGGCGGACACGCGTGAATTTGCGGAAATGCCGCCGCAGCCGCAATATCGTGGCGTCCTCAAGATCTTCCAAACCATCCGAACCGAAGAATTCCCCGGCCGCACGTTTGCGGGCAATGTGGTCAGCATTTGTGGAAGGGTATTCGCGACTTAACGCTTCACCCGAAACCTGAAAATATACGCCCCAACCTTTCGACCAGCCCTCGCTCAGGAGCCAGTCGGTCAGCCGGTTGTCCTGCTCTAGTCGAACAAGATACGGACTATTGATAATGCGTTCATTCTCGATAGGGCCTTCAAACAGGCTGCAGAACTCTAACTTGCTGTTAATAAGTTCGTGAGCGAGGTTTGGCGCCCATTGACCATCCAGCAATGCCCATACGCCAACGTCAGAGTCCGCGTTAAACCACAAATACTCCTTGATGGTGGCTAGCTTAACTGCAGGATCTTGGATTAAAGCATGATTGCTGTGATCCATCATTGTGAGGTGCTCGCCTTGGCGGAAGCATATCGGCACTCTTCGGCAAAGGGCTTGCGTGTTTTTCGGGGCACACTCGGTGCGCCGGGCCCCGGTGACTGCCCCTGAACGATAACTGGGGTATAGAGAATTGGCCCTGGACCAATGGTAAATTGTGCCCCGCCACCCTTAACAATAGTCGTTTTGCCTGCGGTGATCGAAATAGTTCCATCTTTCTCCATTGTTAGCGAAGAGCTTCCAACCTTGATGGAGAACCGCGTACCAACCTCGATGGTGAACTCGTTGCCTACGTTGATAGATTTTCGTTTCCCGACATGGGTTTCTTGTTCATCACCGACGACGCTGACTGACTTTTTTCCAATATTGCTTTGAAGGGTCTTACCAACATTTACGACTTTGGTGACCCCTACCTGCTCAACGCTAGCCATACCGACAGTTTCCGAGCGGAAGCTTCCAACAACGGTGTTCATTACACCCGTTTGTGGGAACAAGTTGCTCATCACATCGCCTACCAACGAGCCGGATGCCCGCATCATATCTCCAGCGTCCGCCCGCGGCGAGGCACTCGAAATAAGATAGTCTCTGGCATTCAGGCTCTGGCTATCAAAATATCCTAAAGCGAGGCCGCTTATAGCGTCAGTAAATGGCTTGATTTCGGAAGACCGGCCAGAATCTCTTCCGGCTTCGTCGAGCATTGTTGCGGTAACTTTCGCCATTTCCGAATAGCGCTTCACCTGCCATTGAGCACCAGCACCAATTCCACCCACAGTCACATGCACTGAGCCGCCGATTTCGTGCTTCTGGTTGCCAGCGACTTCCACCGCGCGGTTGCCACCGATTGAGGCCACTTCATGCCGGTCGACACGTTGGGTGCGGTCGTTCAGTACCCGCGTCGTCTGATCCTTCTGGGCATGGAAGAACATGTTCTCCTTGCCGTTCTCATCCTCGAAGGTCATCTCGTTGAAGCCGCTGCCCTTGTGGGTGTTGGAGCGCAGCACCATGCGGGTCTTGTTGTCAGGTAGGCTATACGGAACTGCATTCTTCGGATTGGGCACGACCCCCGTCACCAGCGGCCGATCCGGATCGCCATCGATAAAGGCCACCATGACCTCCATGCCGATACGCGGGATGATCTGGCCACCCCATTGGCCACCCGCCCAGTTCTGCGCCACCCGCACCCAGCAGGTATCGCTACCATCCTTCTTGGCGCGCCGGTCCCAGGGATACCAGACCTTGATCCGCCCATACTGATCCGTGTG
>NZ_MKIN01000025.1:0-360 GCF_001938985.1 Gillisella taibaishanensis
CCAGGCCGGCGACAACATCGGTGCGCTCGTCCGTGGTATCCAGCGCGACGACGTTGAGCGTGGCCAGGTTCTCTGCAAGCCAGGTTCGGTCAAGCCGCACAAGAAGTTCATGGCAGAAGCCTACATCCTGACGAAGGAAGAAGGCGGCCGTCATACACCGTTCTTCACCAACTACCGTCCGCAGTTCTACTTCCGCACGACGGACGTGACTGGCATCGTCTCCCTGCCGGAAGGCACGGAAATGGTTATGCCTGGCGACAACGTCACGGTTCAGGTTGAGCTGATCGTTCCGATCGCGATGGAAGAAAAGCTGCGCTTCGCTATCCGCGAAGGCGGCCGTACCGTCGGCGCCGGCATCGT
>NZ_MKIN01000025.1:404-21500 GCF_001938985.1 Gillisella taibaishanensis
GGCGACAACGTCACGGTTCAGGTTGAGCTGATCGTTCCGATCGCGATGGAAGAAAAGCTGCGCTTCGCTATCCGCGAAGGCGGCCGTACCGTCGGCGCCGGCATCGTCGCGTCGATCATCGAGTAATGGTCGATGCGTCGGTGGCGAAAGCTGCCGACGCACTTAAGGAGTGCAAATGGCGCGCAAGCGCGATTTGCACGCGGCGCCGGCATCGTCGCCTCGATCATCGAGTAAACAATGCCTTACGCTTTCTAGGAAGCGCGAAGACAGATTTGGAGCCCTGCCGGAAACGGCGGGGCTTTTTTGTTGCCATAAACGCGACTTTGATCATGTCTTTCCTCACCGGAGAAAATTTCACGATCCGATTTCTTGCTTTTTCATGAATTCGCTGTGGACCCATGTCGCAAACCGCTTATGCGGTCGCTGTCTGCCTTAAAATTTCCAAATGCTTGGAGAGCATAGACTTGATGGGCTTTTGCTTATGCGCAAGATCGCTTAAGTAGGGCGCCATCGCTTAAGTAGGGCGCCATCGCAGATGATTTCAGGAGTATGATCGTGGACAAGAAGCTTCGAATTTATATCGGCTTTGATTCCAAGGAAGTGGTGGCCTACCACGTGCTGGTTCAGAGTATTCTTGAACACTCGAGTTTGCCGGTTGAGTTCACGCCGATCGTACTCGACAATCTGCGCGGCATCTTCACCCGTGAGCGCAATCCGCTGCAGTCTACGGAATTCTCCTTCTCCCGCTTCCTGGTGCCTTATCTGAGTGACTACCAGGGCTGGAGCCTGTTCATGGACTGCGATATGCTCGCCCGCGCCGATTTGGCCGAGCTCTGGGCGCTGCGTGACGACCAATATGCAGTGATGTGCGTGAAGCATGATTACCAGCCCAAGATCGAAACCAAGTTTCTCGGCCAAGCCCAGACGAAGTACGAGAAGAAGAACTGGTCGAGCGTCATGATGTTCAACAATGCCAAGTGCACAGCGCTGACAAAAGACTATGTTAACACCGCCTCAGGCCTGCAATTGCATCAGTTCAAGTGGCTCGAGAGCGACGATATGATTGGCGGACTCCCGGTCCATTGGAATTATCTCGTCAACGAATATGATCACGACCCGGCGGCAAAGATCGTGCATTTCACAGATGGTGGACCTTATTTTGATCAGTATAAGAATGACGATTACGCGGATGAGTGGTTTGCGACACGCGAACGAATGCTTCATGTGACGCAGAGCCTCTGATCATGGACGCATCTGTCGAGACCGGCTTGCCAGCCAACACCGCCGGCATTCAGGCCTATTCGGACTGGAAGGCACTCCTGTCGCGCTTTACCCACATCGTCCTTGTCGCCAACAGTGACGAAGCCAATGTCGAGCGGCTGCGTAGTGACCTGCCGAACACGGCGCTGTTCGTGTTTTTCAACAAGGCCTACAAGATCCTCGACAAGCCTTTCGATCGACCGGCGCTGCTGGTCGCCCGCAGCGGCTCTGTGGGCGCCAATATCGTCTATCGCAAGGAAGTCAGGGATGTGCTCGCCTATTTCCCTGGTGAGACCTTCCTCGGGGTGATGAACATCCGCGCTCATCCCGGCGAACTGTTCAGTGAGGCAGTCAACTTTCATGGCGCTCCGGTTGGCCACCTCGACCTATCCACTCATTTTGCCAGTTTCTATCCTTCGGATCACATCCCCACGAGCGGCTTTGCTATGGCCCTGTGGCTTAAGGAGTATCTGCCTGATACCGCCATCTGGCTCGACGGGTTCTCGGCTAAACGCAGCGAAAAATGGAAGGTTTTCCACCTGCATGACTGGACATTTGAGCAAGTCGTACTGCGGCTGTTCATTCACTCGGGTAAACTGATTACGCCTGGGGCGGCAGAAAAAAATGCCTATGCAGCCCTGCTGGAGCGATTCCCTGACCTGAGCGAGGGGCTGGTGGCTCTCTCCGCTGCCGATGTGCTCGCAAGCCGTCTTGAAGGCGCGAATAAGGAAATCGACAAACTTATATCGGTCACCAAGGGACTACGCTGGTTTTACCTGCTATCGAAAAAGCTAAAGCCGAAGACCCGCAAGCAGCGGCTCAACGCAAAAAGGAATGGCAGCTGATCGGTTTCACTGCTGCAACGCAAAAACGTGATTTGCGACAGGGGTGACGGAAAATGTATAGTGTTTTGACTATTTCCGCCGTCCCGCCCTTGGAGTTTGTCAGGGAACAGTGACTACCGGTTTTCCCGTGCCGACAAACAAGCCAAAACGTGGGTATCTGTCTGGGTTTATCTGAGACGGAAGGCCGCGAGGGTAGATGTACCGACCCGGTGCATAAAGGGGCAAAGCCCACACCAACACATGAAGATGCATCAATGATTCGTCTAATGTGCGCGGTTGCGATTGCGCCTGCCTTCTTCCTAACTGTTCTTCAACCTGCTCTCTCTGCCGACTTCGGTCGTCCGCTGATCTGGAGTGTATCGCGCAACGGCACCAACGGAGTCGCGATCCAGACCGGTGTGCAATTGCGCAATGAGTACGAGCCGAAGCTCGGAATGGATACCTCGATTATCGCCACCAAGAGTGGCCAGGTGGATGGCTCGACATTGCCGATTCGGCTGTGGGGGCAGCTTCGGCTGGAGGGCAATGACCGTGCGGATGGCCCGATAACCTTTGTCAGCACCAGCTTCACGCCAGCCGATGGCGGATCGAGTGTGGCGATGGAGCGGGTTTGGAACTGGACAATCAGTCCAGACCTGACGCTTGGCTCCTCACGGGTGCTGAAGGTGAGGCGGGTGAGCGGCGAGGGGGCAGGCTTTGCGGCCAGTCAGAGACTTGACCTGTCTATGCCGGATTGGTCGGCCTCGGTTTACAGCGAAGCAGCAATCGATCAACTGGACGCGACGACGACAGGATCGATTGGCTTGGAGAAGACCCTATTCGGCAATGTCAATCTTTCTGCGTCGATGAACAACTTGCTTGACGCTCCCTCAACAACCTTCAATGCGAGCTACCGCCGCCACTGGTGAGGAATTGGTGGAGGAAAATTGGAAATTGTCCGCGAAGTTTCAAAAATCCCTCTTGCCATTCTCGGCCGGGCGTCTTAAACGGAGCCCCACGCATCGGACGGCAAGGCGGCTTTCGCCAGTCGGTCCAGCAGTTAGGGGTATAGCTCAGTTGGTAGAGCGGCGGTCTCCAAAACCGCAGGTCGTCGGTTCAAGCCCGGCTGCCCCTGCCATGTTCCGGACCTTCACGGCATGTCTTCGTCACGATCCGGCTAACATGATGAAATTTATTAAGCGGCGGTTTTGCTCTTGTTAAAGTGAGAATCGGCGTTTATGTAACACTTAAACAGACACGCGGTGCGTGGGGCTGATCTGATCAGCTTTACGCGCCGTAAATGCGTGGGCATTAGATGGCATCGAAGACTAATCCATTTGCGTTTCTGCAGCAGGTTCGCGCTGAAACGTCCAAAGTCACCTGGCCGTCGCGCCGCGAGACTGTGATCTCGACGTTGATGGTTCTGGCAATGGTTATTTTTGCCTCGCTGTTTTTCTTTGCGGCGGATCAGGTGATTGGCTGGGTTTTGAGCCTCGTCCTGAATCTCGGCAATTAATAGGACGGGAACGAACATGGCTGCACGTTGGTATATCGTCCACGCATATTCGAATTTTGAGAAGAAGGTCGCGGAATCGATCGAGGAAAAAGCTCGCCAGAAGGGGCTTGAGCATCTCTTCGAAAAGATCCTGGTTCCCACAGAAAAGGTTGTCGAAGTCCGCCGCGGCCGCAAGGTTGATAGTGAGCGCAAGTTTTTCCCCGGTTACGTGCTGGTGCGGGCGAACTTGACCGATGAAGCCTATCACCTGATCAAGAATACGCCGAAGGTCACCGGCTTCCTTGGTTCCGATAATAAGCCGGTTCCGATTCCGGATTATGAAGCCGACCGTATTCTCGGTCAGGTTCAGGAGGGGGTCGAGCGGCCGAAGTCGTCGCTGTCCTTCGAGATCGGCGAACAGGTTCGCGTTTCCGACGGTCCCTTCGCATCCTTCAACGGTGTTGTTCAGGATGTGGATGAGGAGCGGTCGCGCCTTAAGGTCGAAGTTTCGATCTTCGGTCGCGCTACGCCCGTCGAACTGGAATACAGTCAGGTCGAAAAGGTCTGATTGCTGGGGTTCGCCCCGTTTCGCGTGGGAGTGCGGCGGTCTCTTAAGCCGGACCGTTCAAACGTACCACGCAACCGCAGCCGCCGGCATGTCCGGCATGAATGGGTCGGGTAACCGGCCTCACAACGAAAGGCAGAGAAATGGCTAAAAAAGTTGCAGGCCAGCTCAAGCTGCAGGTCAAGGCAGGGTCCGCTAACCCGTCCCCGCCAATTGGTCCTGCGCTCGGTCAGCGTGGCATTAACATCATGGAATTCTGCAAGGCGTTCAACGCCGCGACGCAGGAAATGGAAAAGGGTATGCCGATCCCGGTCGTCATCACCTATTACCAGGACAAGTCCTTCACCTTCGCTATGAAGCAGCCGCCGGTTACCTACTGGCTGAAGAAGGAAGCAAAGATCCAGTCCGGTTCCAAGACGCCTGGCAAGGGCGCTAAGGTCGGCACCATCACCAAGGCTCAGGTCCGTGCAATTGCCGAAGGCAAGATGAAGGATCTGAACGCGGCTGATATCGAAGGCGCAATGCTGATGGTCGAGGGCTCTGCCCGCTCCATGGGCCTGGAAGTGGTGGCTTGATCATGGCAAAGGTTGCAAAGCGTATTCAGAAGATCCGCGAAGGCGTGGATCCGACCAAGCTGGTTGCCCTCACCGACGCCATTTCGATGGTTAAGGAACGTGCGACGGCCAAGTTCGACGAAACCGTTGAAATCGCCATGAACCTCGGCGTTGATCCGCGTCATGCTGACCAGATGGTCCGCGGCGTTGTTAACCTGCCGAACGGCACTGGCCGTGACGTTCGCGTTGCCGTTTTCGCACGTGGCGCCAAGGCTGATGAAGCCCGCGCTGCCGGCGCTGAAGTGGTTGGCGCCGAAGACCTGGTCGAAATCGTCCAGGGCGGCAAGATCGACTTCGACCGTTGCATCGCGACCCCTGACATGATGCCGCTCGTCGGCCGTCTCGGTAAGGTTCTCGGCCCGCGTGGCATGATGCCGAACCCTAAGGTCGGTACGGTCACCATGGACGTTGCTGGTGCTGTCAAGGCATCCAAGGGCGGCGCTGTTGAATTCCGTGTCGAAAAGGCCGGTATTATTCACGCCGGTATCGGCAAGGCCTCCTTCGACGCCAAGGCGCTCGAAGAAAACATCAAGGCTTTCGCTGACGCCGTCATCAAGGCGAAGCCGGCTGGTGCAAAGGGCAACTACGTCAAGCGCGTGGCGATTTCCTCGACCATGGGCCCGGGCGTCAAGATCGACCCTTCGTCGGTTACCGCATAAGTTTCGCGGGGTGCATTAGCCCCGTTTTCAAGAATTCCCGGTCCTTTGGGACCGGGAATGTCCGGTTAACGCCGGATTTCCTGTCCGAGATTGTGGGCGGCTTTAGAGCCTTAATATCTGCCTGCATGAGACGGGTAAGACCCGAAATTCTTCTCCGACGCTAAGGCGTCGCGAAGTGTCGGTTCGAGCCTTGTGTGCCTTGTGCCTGAAACCTTCGGGTGACAGTGCGGGGGGACAGGATCCTCAAGCGTCGCTTGGGATCTGATAATATTAGATCCCTTGAGGCAAAGGCAAACCCGATGGGGCCTGCAGGATTGCGGTCCCGTCTACTGGAGACAGACAGTGGAAAGAGCGGAAAAACGCGAATTCGTCACAGAACTGAACGAAGTCTTCAAGGCTTCTGGTTCGGTTGTTGTGGCCCACTATGCTGGTGTCACGGTTGCGCAGATGAACGACTTCCGTTCAAAAATGCGCGCTGCTGGCGGCACCGTCAAAGTCGCGAAGAACCGTCTGGCCAAGATCGCTCTTCAGGGCACGGAGTCGGAAGGGATGACAGATCTCTTCAAGGGCCAGACGCTGATTGCTTACAGCGTCGACCCGATCACGGCTCCGAAAGTCGTCATGGATTTTGCCAAGACCAACGACAAGCTCGTTGTTCTCGGTGGTTCCATGGGAACAACCACTCTCTCCGTGGATGCAGTCAAGTCGCTCGCGACCCTGCCTTCGCTGGATGAGCTGCGTGCAAAGCTGCTGGGCATGATCCAGACTCCGGCTACCCGCATCGCAGGCGTTGTTCAGGCACCGGCAGCTCAGCTTGCTCGCGTGTTTGCGGCCTATGCCAAGAAGGACGAAGCCGCGTAAGGCGGTTTTTCGCTGTTCATACCCAAACCAGTTCGTTTCGAACCGAACACTGACAAAGGACTAGTAAAATGGCTGATCTCGCTAAGATCGTAGAAGACCTCTCCTCTTTGACCGTTCTGGAAGCTGCTGAGCTTTCCAAGCTGCTCGAAGAAAAGTGGGGCGTTTCTGCAGCTGCTCCTGTAGCTGTTGCTGCTGCTGGCGGCGCTGCTGCTGCAGTTGTTGAAGAAGAAAAGACCGAGTTTGACGTTATCCTCACGGATGCCGGCGCAAACAAGATCAACGTCATCAAGGAAGTTCGCGCTATCACGGGCCTCGGCCTGAAGGAAGCCAAGGACCTCGTTGAAGGCGCTCCGAAGGCCGTCAAGGAAGCCGTTTCGAAGGCTGAAGCTGCCGACCTCAAGAAGAAGCTTGAAGACGCTGGCGCCAAGGTCGACGTCAAGTAATTCAGACTTCGGCTCCGGTTGGGTTCGCCCTTCCGGAGCCGGGTTCCTGGTGGAAATCATTACCCAAAAGCCGGTAAAACGGCTTTTGGGTAATGGGTTCTCAAGAGGATGGTTCCGATCAGACGCTCAAGGCAAACCGGCCTGGCCCTCTGAACTGGAACGAGATTGATGATCCATGATTGACGGTACCGCCTGGCCAGCGGTTTCCGTCTGTTGCAGGCCCGGGTGCAAACTGACAAGGAGCGACGATGGCTCAGACCCTTTCCTTTAACGGTCGCAGGCGCGTACGCAAGTTTTTCGGAAAAATTCCAGAAGTCGCAGAAATGCCGAACCTCATCGAGGTTCAGAAGGCATCTTATGATCAGTTCCTCATGGTTGACGAGCCCGAAGGCGGTCGTCCCGACGAGGGGCTGCAAACCGTTTTCAAGTCCGTCTTCCCGATCACCGACTTTTCCGGTGCCTCGATGCTGGAATTCGTGTCCTACGAATTCGAGCCGCCGAAGTTTGACGTTGACGAATGCCGCCAGCGCGACCTGACCTATGCCGCACCTTTGAAGGTGACGCTGCGCCTGATCGTGTTCGATATCGATGAGGATACGGGCGCCCGCTCGATCAAGGACATCAAGGAACAGTCGGTCTATATGGGCGACATGCCGTTGATGACCAACAACGGTACCTTCATCGTCAACGGTACCGAGCGCGTTATCGTTTCGCAGATGCACCGCTCGCCGGGCGTATTCTTCGACCACGACAAGGGCAAGAGCCATTCCTCGGGCAAGCTGCTGTTTGCTGCCCGCGTGATCCCCTACCGTGGTTCCTGGCTCGATATCGAATTCGACGCCAAGGACATCGTTCACGCCCGTATCGACCGTCGCCGCAAGATCCCCGCGACCTCGCTGCTGATGGCGCTGGGCATGGACGGCGAAGAGATCCTGTCGACCTTCTATTCGAAGTCGAACTATCAGCGCGACGGCAAGGGATGGCGCGTGCCGTTCCAGCCGGAGACCCTGAAGGGTTCCAAGACGCTGTCCGACATGATTGACGCCGATAGTGGCGAAGTGGTCGTCGAAGCCGGCAAGAAGCTGACACCGCGTCTGCTGCGCCAGCTGCAGGACAAGGGCCTGAAGGCTCTGCGCGCTACCGACGAAGACCTCTACGGCAACTATCTGGCTGAAGACATCGTCAATTTCGCAACCGGCGAGATCTATCTCGAAGCCGGCGACGAAATCGATGAAAAGACGCTGCCGATCATTCTCGACGCAGGCTTCGAAGAGATTCCGGTTCTCGGCATCGACCATATCAATGTCGGCGCTTATATCCGCAACACGCTGGCTGCAGACAAGAACGAGAACCGTCAGGACGCACTGTTCGACATCTACCGCGTCATGCGTCCGGGTGAGCCGCCGACCATGGATTCGGCTGAAGCCATGTTCAACTCGCTGTTCTTCGATGCCGAGCGCTACGATCTCTCGGCCGTTGGCCGCGTGAAGATGAACATGCGTCTCGATCTCGATGTCGCCGATACCGTTCGCGTTCTGCGCAAGGAAGACATCCTGGCCGTCGTCAAGATGCTTGTCGAACTGCGTGACGGCAAGGGGGAAATCGACGATATTGACAACCTCGGAAACCGCCGTGTCCGTTCGGTCGGCGAGCTGATGGAAAACCAGTATCGCCTCGGCCTGCTGCGCATGGAGCGCGCTATCAAGGAGCGCATGTCGTCGATTGAAATCGACACGGTCATGCCGCAGGATCTGATCAACGCCAAGCCGGCGGCCGCTGCCGTTCGCGAATTCTTCGGCTCCTCGCAGCTGTCGCAGTTCATGGACCAGGTGAACCCGCTGTCGGAAATCACTCACAAGCGTCGTCTTTCGGCTCTTGGACCGGGTGGTCTGACCCGCGAGCGCGCCGGCTTCGAAGTCCGCGACGTTCATCCGACGCACTATGGCCGTATCTGCCCGATCGAAACGCCTGAAGGCCCGAATATCGGTCTGATCAACTCGCTGGCCACCTTCGCACGGGTCAACAAGTACGGCTTCATCGAAAGCCCGTATCGTAAGATCATCGACGGCGTCGTGACGAAGGACGTTATCTATCTTTCAGCAATGGAAGAGGCCAAGTACTACGTCGCCCAGGCGAACGCCGAGCTTTCCCCAGAGGGACAGTTCGTCGAGGAATTCGTCGTTTGCCGTCATGCCGGCGAAGTCATGCTGTCACCGCGCGACACCATCAACCTGATGGACGTTTCGCCGAAGCAGCTCGTCTCCGTCGCAGCTGCGCTTATTCCGTTCCTGGAAAACGACGACGCCAACCGCGCGCTCATGGGCTCCAACATGCAGCGTCAGGCCGTGCCGCTTCTGCGTGCCGAAGCCCCGTTCGTCGGGACCGGCATGGAGCCGATCGTTGCGCGTGACTCCGGTGCTGCCATTGCTGCCCGTCGCGGCGGCGTGGTCGACCAGGTCGACGCAACACGTATCGTTATCCGCGCCACTGAGGATCTCGATCCGTCGAAGTCTGGCGTCGATATCTACCGGCTGCAGAAGTTCCAGCGTTCGAACCAGAACACCTGCGTCAACCAGCGTCCGCTGGTCGCCGTCGGCGATATCCTGAACAAGGGCGACATCATTGCGGACGGTCCGTCGACCGACCTCGGCGATCTCGCGCTCGGCCGCAATGCGCTGGTCGCGTTCATGCCCTGGAACGGCTACAACTATGAGGACTCGATCCTCATGTCGGAACGTATCGTATCGGAAGATGTCTTCACCTCGATCCATATCGAGGAATTCGAAGTCATGGCCCGTGACACGAAGCTCGGTCCGGAAGAAATCACCCGCGACATTCCGAACGTTTCGGAAGAAGCGCTGCGCAACCTCGACGAAGCCGGTATTGTCTATATCGGTGCTGAGGTTCAGCCGGGTGACATTCTCGTCGGCAAGATCACGCCGAAGGGCGAAAGCCCGATGACGCCGGAAGAAAAGCTTCTGCGCGCCATCTTCGGTGAAAAGGCCTCCGACGTGCGTGACACGTCGATGCGCATGCCGCCGGGTACGTTCGGTACCATCGTTGAGGTTCGCGTTTTCAACCGCCACGGCGTTGAAAAGGACGAGCGCGCTATGGCGATCGAACGCGAGGAAATCGAACGCCTCGCCAAAGACCGCGACGACGAACAGGCTATCCTGGACCGAAACGTCTATGGCCGTCTGCTCGACATGCTGCGTGGCCAGATCGCGATTGCCGGTCCGAAGGGCTTCAAGAAGGGCGTCGAGCTCAACAATTCCGTCATCTCGGAATATCCGCGTTCGCAATGGTGGATGTTCGCAGTCGAGAACGAAAAGGTTCAGAGCGAGCTCGAAGCCCTGCGTGGTCAGTACGACGAATCCAAGTCGCGCCTTGAACAGCGCTTCATGGACAAGGTCGAGAAGGTCCAGCGCGGCGATGAAATGCCTCCGGGCGTGATGAAGATGGTCAAGGTCTTCGTCGCCGTGAAGCGCAAGATCCAGCCGGGCGACAAGATGGCCGGCCGTCATGGTAACAAGGGCGTTGTCTCGCGCATCGTTCCGGTCGAGGACATGCCGTTCCTCGAAGACGGTACGCATGTCGATATCGTGCTGAACCCGCTGGGCGTGCCTTCGCGCATGAACGTCGGTCAGATCCTCGAAACCCATCTGGCCTGGGCTTGCGCCGGTATGGGCCGGAAGATCGGCCAGATGCTCGAGGATTACCAGAAGCATCACGACATCACCGAACTGCGCACCGAACTGGTTGATCTCTACGCCAGCGAGTCGCATGACGAAGTGTCGAGGTTCGACGACGACTCGCTGCTGCGTCTTGCCGATCAGGCCAAGCGCGGCGTATCCATCGCCACGCCGGTCTTCGACGGTGCGCATGAGAGCGACGTTTCGGCGATGCTGACCCGCGCGGGCCTGCATACGTCCGGCCAGTCGGTGCTCTATGATGGACGTACCGGTGAAGCTTTCGACCGCAAGGTCACCGTCGGCTACATGTACATGATCAAGCTCAACCACTTGGTTGACGACAAGATCCATGCACGCTCGATCGGTCCTTACTCGCTCGTCACCCAGCAGCCGCTCGGTGGTAAGGCGCAGTTCGGCGGTCAGCGGTTCGGGGAAATGGAAGTCTGGGCTCTGGAAGCCTACGGCGCCGCCTACACCCTGCAGGAAATGCTGACGGTGAAATCCGACGACGTGGCCGGCCGTACGAAGGTCTATGAAGCCATCGTTCGTGGTGACGATACGTTCGAAGCCGGTATTCCGGAAAGCTTCAACGTTCTCGTCAAGGAAATGCGGTCGCTTGGTCTGTCGGTTGAGCTGGAAAATTCCAAGCTCGAAACGGCTGACGGTGCCAATCCGTTACCGGACGCTGCGGAATAACAGTGACAGTGGGGCGCGCGCATTGAGATGCGCGCGCCGTCCCCCGCCGGCTGTAGATAGCAACCGGCGCGGGACTTTTGCCGCATTTCGCGGTTATTGTCGTTTAGGGCGTGGAGCGGCTTCCCGGGAAGGGCCGCATCCGCTGCCAAGCTGAGGGCTTAAGGCCCCACAAGGAGATAGGCATGAACCAAGAGGTCATGAACCTTTTCAATCCGCAGGTCCCTGCGCAGCATTTCGATTCCATCCGGATTTCGATCGCTTCGCCGGAGAAGATCCTGTCCTGGTCGTATGGCGAAATCAAAAAGCCTGAGACCATCAACTACCGCACGTTCAAGCCGGAGCGCGATGGTCTGTTCTGCGCCCGTATCTTTGGTCCTATCAAGGATTACGAATGCCTGTGCGGCAAGTACAAGCGCATGAAGTACAAGGGCATCATCTGCGAAAAGTGCGGCGTTGAAGTTACGCTGTCGCGCGTTCGCCGCGAGCGCATGGGCCATATCGAGCTCGCAGCTCCAGTTGCTCATATCTGGTTCCTGAAGTCGCTGCCGTCGCGCATCTCGACATTGCTCGACATGACGTTGAAGGATGTGGAGCGCGTTCTCTACTTCGAAAACTACATCGTCACGGAGCCGGGCCTCACCGCCCTGAAGCAGAACCAGCTTCTGTCCGAAGAAGAATACATGATGGCGGTCGATGAATATGGTGAAGACCAGTTCACCGCCATGATCGGCGCCGAAGCCATTTTCGAAATGCTGGCCTCGATGAACCTCGAGCGCATCGCCGGCGAACTGCGTCAGGACCTGGCCGACACCACGTCGGACCTGAAGCAGAAGAAGCTGATGAAGCGCCTGAAGATCGTTGAGAACTTCATGGAATCCGGCAACCGCCCGGAATGGATGATCATGAAGGTCGTTCCGGTCATCCCGCCGGACCTGCGTCCGCTGGTGCCGCTGGACGGCGGCCGCTTTGCGACATCCGACCTCAACGATCTCTACCGCCGCGTCATCAACCGTAACAACCGTCTGAAGCGGCTGATCGAACTGCGCGCGCCTGGCATCATCATCCGTAACGAAAAGCGCATGCTGCAGGAATCTGTAGACGCGCTGTTCGACAACGGCCGCCGTGGCCGCGTCATCACAGGCGCCAACAAGCGTCCGCTGAAGTCGCTGTCCGACATGTTGAAGGGCAAGCAGGGCCGCTTCCGCCAGAACCTGCTCGGCAAGCGTGTCGACTATTCCGGTCGTTCGGTCATCGTGACCGGTCCGGAACTGAAGCTGCACCAGTGCGGCCTGCCGAAGAAGATGGCGCTCGAACTGTTCAAGCCGTTCATCTACGCCCGTCTCGACGCGAAGGGTTATTCCTCGACCGTCAAGCAGGCCAAGAAGCTGGTTGAAAAGGAAAAGCCTGAAGTTTGGGATATCCTCGACGAGGTTATCCGCGAGCATCCGGTTCTTCTGAACCGCGCACCGACGCTGCACCGCCTGGGCATCCAGGCCTTCGAACCGATCCTGGTCGAAGGCAAGGCCATCCAGCTGCATCCGCTCGTTTGCACGGCCTTCAACGCCGACTTCGACGGCGACCAGATGGCTGTTCACGTGCCGCTGTCGCTGGAAGCCCAGCTCGAAGCACGCGTGCTGATGATGTCGACCAACAACATCCTGCATCCGGCAAACGGTCAGCCGATCATCGTTCCGTCTCAGGACATGGTTCTCGGCCTGTACTACCTGTCGATCCTGAACCAGAACGAGCCGGGCGAAGGCATGGTCTTCTCCGACATCGGCGAACTGCATCACGCGATCGAAAACAAGGTCGTGACGCTGCACTCGAAGATCCGCGGTCGTTTCAAGACCGTGGATGCCGAAGGCAAGCCTGTTTCGAAGATCTTCGAAACCACTCCGGGCCGTATGCTGATCGGCGAACTTCTGCCGAAGAACGTCAACGTGCCGTTCGATACCTGCAACCAGGAAATGACCAAGAAGAACATCTCCAAGATGATCGACACGGTCTACCGTCATTGCGGCCAGAAGGACACGGTGATTTTCTGCGACCGGATCATGCAGCTCGGCTTCCGTCACGCTTGTAAGGCCGGTATCTCCTTCGGCAAGGATGACATGGTCATCCCGGATTCGAAGGTGAAGATCGTCGGCGATACCGAAGCGCTGGTGAAGGAATACGAGCAGCAGTACAATGACGGCCTGATCACTCAGGGCGAAAAGTACAACAAGGTCGTCGACGCCTGGGGCAAGGCCACCGATAAGGTTGCCGAGGACATGATGACCCGCATTAAGGCGGTCGAGTTCGATCCGGAAACGGGTCGTCAGAAGCCGATGAATGCGATCTACATGATGTCTCACTCCGGCGCCCGTGGTTCTCCGAACCAGATGCGTCAGCTGGGCGGCATGCGCGGCCTTATGGCCAAGCCTTCGGGCGAAATCATCGAGACGCCGATCATCTCGAACTTCAAGGAAGGTCTGACCGTTAACGAGTACTTCAACTCGACCCACGGTGCCCGTAAGGGTCTGGCGGACACAGCCTTGAAGACCGCGAACTCCGGTTACCTGACCCGTCGTCTCGTTGACGTCGCGCAGGATTGCATCGTCAACATGGTCGATTGCGGCACCGACAAGGGCCTGACCATGACGGCGATCGTCGATGCCGGTCAGGTCGTTGCTTCGATTGGCGTCCGCGTCCTCGGACGTACCGCACTTGACGATATCGATCATCCGGTCACGGGTGAGCGGATCGTCGACGCTGGTCGCATGATCCTTGAAGCAGATGTGATCGAAATCGAAAAGGCTGGTATCCAGTCGATCCGCATTCGCTCTGCTCTGACCTGCGAAGTTCAGACGGGCGTCTGCTCGGTCTGCTACGGCCGCGACCTTGCACGTGGTACGCCTGTGAATATGGGTGAGGCCGTCGGCGTTATCGCCGCTCAGTCGATCGGTGAACCCGGTACCCAGCTGACCATGCGTACGTTCCACTTGGGTGGCACGGCAAACGTGGTCGACCAGTCGTTCCTGGAAGCGTCCTACGAAGGCACGATCCTGATCAAGAACCGCAACATGCTGCGCAATTCCGAAGGCGTCTTCGTCGCCATGGGCCGTAGCATCGCGATCACGATCCTGGACGAGCGCGGCGTGGAACGTTCCTCGCAGCGTGTTGCCTACGGCTCGAAGATCTTCGTCGACGATGGCGACAAGGTGAAGCGCGGTCAGCGTCTGGCGGAGTGGGATCCTTACACACGTCCGATGATGACCGAAGTGGAAGGTGTCGTTCATTTCGAAGACCTGGTCGACGGTATCTCGGTTCTCGAAGCGACGGACGAATCCACCGGTATCACCAAGCGTCAGGTTATCGACTGGCGTTCGACGCCACGCGGTGCGGATCTGAAGCCGGCGATCGTCATCAAGGACACCAACGGCAACGTGCTGAAGGTTCCGCGTGGGGGCGAAGCTCGCTTCCAGCTTTCGGTCGATGCGATTCTCTCGGTCGAACCCGGCCAGCGCGTCTCCCAGGGTGACGTTCTTGCTCGTTCGCCGATGGAAAGCGCCAAGACCAAGGACATCACCGGTGGTCTGCCGCGTGTTGCCGAACTGTTCGAAGCTCGTCGTCCGAAGGACCACGCCATCATCGCCGAGATCGATGGTACGATCCGCCTCGGCCGCGACTATAAGAACAAGCGTCGCGTCATCATCGAGCCGGCGGAAGACGGTGTCGAGCCTGTCGAATACCTGATCCCGAAGGGCAAGCCCTTCCACCTTCAGGAAGGCGACTATATCGAAAAGGGTGACTACATCCTCGACGGTAACCCGGCTCCGCACGACATTCTGGCGATCAAGGGCGTCGAAGCCCTGGCAAGCTACCTGGTCAACGAAATCCAGGAAGTTTACCGTCTCCAGGGCGTTGTGATTAACGACAAGCACATCGAGGTGATCGTTCGCCAGATGCTGCAGAAGGTCGAGATCACCGACAGCGGCGACAGCCAGTATATCGTCGGCGACAATGTCGACCGGATCGAGCTCGACGAAGTCAACGATCGTTTGGCGGAAGAGGGCAAGAAGCCTGCCTATGGTGATCCGGTTCTGCTCGGCATCACCAAGGCATCGCTGCAGACGCCGTCGTTCATCTCGGCCGCATCCTTCCAGGAAACCACCAAGGTTCTCACGGAAGCTGCGATTGCCGGCAAGACCGACACGCTGCAGGGCCTGAAGGAAAACGTCATCGTCGGCCGTCTGATCCCGGCTGGTACCGGTGGGACCATGACGCAGATCCGCCGCATCGCCACCTCGCGCGACGACCTCATCCTCGAGGAACGCCGCAAGGGTACGGGTGCGGATCTCGCGACACCGATGCTGCGCGATATGGCGGGCGAGGGTGCTCCGGCCGCCGAGTAATCGGTAGCCGACCCAACACGTCAAAAAGCCGCCCGGAGCGATCCGGGCGGCTTTTCTTTGATAGGTATTACATGCCGAGTTCCGCGCGCAGTTCTGCCTTCGCGGCTTCGAATTCGGACCTGTAATCCTCATGTGTCATGATGATCTGGGCAATGACGGTCCCGGAGATCCGGCCCGCTTCGATATCGCTTGGATAGTGTATGCCGCCGATGACGCGGTTTTCGCCATATTCCCAAGCGCGCCGCATGATCACATCCCGCTTTTCCGGCAGCATGTTTGACAGGACGATGCCCATCAGTGTGCCCACTGTCGTATGACCGGACGGGTAGGAACCTGATTTTGAGAGGGGGACGACCGGACGCACGAGGTCGCTATAAAGATGCGGCCGTGGTCGCTTCCACACGTCCTTGGCCGGATCGACGACGGCGCCTTCCGTTTCAACCACACGGTCGAAAAACGCCGAGAATTTCGGCAGTTTTTCCTTGGTGAATTTAGGGTTGGCGACCACATCCGCAAAGCGCCATACATTTTCTTCGGCGTCTGCTTTGGCGCGTGTCTCCATTTCAGGAGTGCGGGTCACTTGGATACGGAGGATCTCGCCAAGGTCAGCCTTCATTTGAGCCGAGTCATTTGCCGGAGGCGGGGGCAGCAGCTTCAGAAGGTCGATTTCCTTGGCGCTGGTAAACGGTTGAGCTTCGGCACCAAATGCAGGAGCAGCCAGGGTGGCTGCAATGGCAATGGCGACAGCAAAAAATCGGCTGCGATAACGGGTCATGAACATTCCTCAGATGGAGCGTAAAAGACCGCTTATAGCAGGAGAGTATTTTGCCTTGATGACAAGAATATTTGCCTGAAGCGATTGCGGTTTGGCCAATCGCCTTGTTTCGAATGTGGCTTTGCTGGAGGGCTCAAGTCGGAAGTTGGCCGATCGCCGCATCCATTTCATAACCCAGAGCAGATCGCGCTTGCTCGTAGGGTAGCCAGAAAAAGCGAAAGACAATTGCAGACGTAGAGGTCGCCGAATGGCGCTCTACGTGATCCCAGGTGTCGAGAGGCGCTTCTTTGAGCGGCAGATGAAAGAAATGGCGGTGCTGATGAATGGCGCGGCCGCCATGCTGCGCTCGATAGTGGGTGGAACGAAGAAAACTGACCGAGCTAAACGCGGTCAGTCCCGTCTCCTCAAAGAACTCACGTGTGGCCGCTGCGTCAGGGGCTTCGCCGTCTTCTATCGTTCCGCCTGGTACCTGTGGCAGTAATTCTGGAAAATCCGGCTCGACAAATACAAGCAATCGCTTTTGCCAAGTCGCGTAGACGAGTGCCTTCTCGATGATCTGCCCAGCCATCCGCTCCAATTCAGTTGAAGCGAATAATGGCGACTTCACCTTCCAGCGCGCCCTGGTAGGCTGAGGCGTGCGGCTCTTCGGCCGGCGGTTCGGTGACCATGCCAATCTGATCGAGATCCGCTTCAAGGAAGCCTTCTTCGGCCAGTGCGTTCAAGGCCTCGCGTACCGCAGAATCATCATCCGGGGCGCTGAGAAGAATGTGTAGATCGATGCCCTCGGTCCCGGCTTCCTCATAGGCCTTGGCAATGATGATGAAGACCATCGGTCCGTCCGAGTTGTTGTCGTTGTCAGGCGTCGAAATCATCATCATGTCCCTAGTCGTTATGACAAAGCCTTCAGGGCGGGAATCGCGCCAGCACAAGACCTCGTTAGTGCAAGATATCGTTATAGAGCCAACCGGTCCCGTCAAGCTGGAGCCGTCAGACGGTACGCGAATCTCGTAACTTCATGTGTAAAACCTCTTCAGGTGTCTTTCCGAAAGAGAAAGGCAGGGCAAAGGCTCGGACCTCATCTTCACGCGAACAGATCACCGTTGTAGAATCGGTCGAGTTGCCCTGTGCTCCGGCAGGCCGTTCAATAGAACGCGCATTTCCATCTTGCGATATAAAAATGCCCGCACCTGACGGCGATTTCACCTTCACCAATTGCGTCAAGCCCGAAAAAGCTCCATAAAGGTAGCCAGCTTGGATAAAGCCGGCTGCAAAGGCCGGCATGGGGCGTGGTGCGGCTATTAATTTCGCGCCATGGCTTGACGGAACGGGGCGAAAACAGTAGTACGCCCCGCATCGGAGCCAATGTGCGGTTATGATTTCTGGAGTTTTTCTCTTTGAAATTTGCCCCAAGCGAGGTTCCAAACGCACTTTGAGACATGAATGCTGCACGCATGACGCATTTCACATGCGTCCTCTGCCTTTTGTGGTCCATCCGGAAATCCGGATCGGGCCACATTTCGCGCATGGCGAAAATTGTGCGGGCACCGCCGGAAACGGCAATAGCGGGCCTGAAAAGGCTCATGTGACAAGAATTATAAGGGATGGTTCTATGCCTACCGTAAATCAGCTGATCCGCAAGCCGCGTCAGGCGCAGGTAAAGCGCAATAAGGTTCCTGCCCTGCAGGAAAACCCTCAGAAGCGTGGCGTTTGCACCCGCGTTTATACCACGACCCCGAAGAAGCCGAACTCGGCTCTGCGTAAGGTTGCCAAGATCCGTTTGACCAATGGCTTCGAAGTCATCGGCTACATTCCGGGTGAAGGCCACAACCTGCAGGAACACTCTGTCGTCATGATCCGTGGCGGCCGCGTAAAGGACTTGCCGGGCGTTCGTTACCACATCATCCGCGGCGTTCTCGATACCCAGGGTGTCAAGAACCGTAAGCAGCGCCGTTCCAAGTACGGTGCAAAGCGTCCGAAGTAAGTTCGGAAGCCATCCTGATTTTCAGCGCTGCGCGAGGTTCTCCGCGTGATAAAGCGTTCCAACCGTTGAGAGACGAAATAAAATGTCCCGTCGCCATAAAGCAGAAAAGCGTGAGATCAACCCGGACCCGAAGTTCGGCGATCTGGTCGTCACCAAGTTCATGAACGCCATCATGTTGCACGGCAAGAAGTCCGTTGCTGAAAGCATCGTTTACGGTGCCTTCGATGTCGTCCAGGCCAAGTCCAAGGCAGAGCCGATTGCAATCTTCCATCAGGCGCTTGAAAATGTCGCGCCGCATGTTGAAGTGCGTTCGCGCCGCGTTGGTGGTGCAACTTACCAGGTTCCCGTCGATGTCCGTCCGGAGCGCCGCCAGGCGCTCGCCATCCGCTGGCTGATCACTGCTGCCCGCAAGCGCAACGAGACGACCATGGTCGATCGTCTGTCCGGCGAGTTGCTTGACGCATCCAACAACCGCGGCAGCGCCGTCAAGAAGCGTGAAGACACGCACAAGATGGCCGACGCCAACCGCGCCTTCTCGCATTACCGCTGGTAATCTTAGACGATCGAATATCGAAAGGCAGTCCACTATGGCTCGCGAATATAAAATCGAAGACTACCGCAATTTCGGCATCATGGCGCATATCGACGCCGGCAAGACGACGACGACTGAGCGGATTCTCTACTACACCGGCAAGTCGCACAAGATCGGCGAAGTTCATGATGGCGCAGCCACGATGGACTGGATGGAGCAGGAGCAGGAACGCGGCATCACCATCACCTCCGCTGCGACCACGACCTACTGGAAGGGTCGCGACGGCAAGATGCGTCGCTTCAACATCATCGACACCCCCGGCCACGTCGACTTCACCATCGAAGTCGAACGTTCGCTGCGCGTGCTCGACGGTGCGATCGCTTTGCTCGATGCCAATGCCGGCGTTGAGCCGCAGACCGAAACCGTCTGGCGTCAGGCTGAAAAGTACAACGTCCCGCGGATGATCTTCTGCAACAAGATGGACAAGACCGGTGCTGACTTCTACCGCTCGGTAGAAATGATCAAGACCCGTCTTGGCGCGATCGCTGTTGTCATGCAGCTTCCGATCGGTGCGGAAACCGAGTTCAAGGGCGTTGTCGACCTTATCGAGATGAATGCTCTCGTATGGCGCGATGAGTCCCTGGGCGCCGCCTGGGACGTTGTCGAAATCCCTGATGACCTCAAGGACAAGGCTGAAGAGTATCGCGAAAAGATGATCGAACAGATCGTCGAAGTCGACGAACAGGCTATGGAAGACTATTTGAACGGCATTATGCCTGACAATGACAAGATCCGTGCCCTGGTTCGCCGCGGCACCATCGACGTCAAGTTCCATCCGATGTTCTGCGGCACCGCGTTCAAGAACAAGGGCGTTCAGCCACTTCTCGACGCCGTTGTCGAATACCTGCCGTCGCCGCTCGATATCCCGGCGATCAAGGGCATCGACTTCAAGACTGAAGCCGAAATTGAGCGTCACGCTGACGACAGCGAGCCGCTGTCCATGCTTGCGTTCAAGATCATGAACGACCCCTTCGTCGGTTCGCTGACCTTCGCCCGTATCTATTCCGGCAAGCTGGAAAAGGGCGTATCGGTCATCAACACGGTCAAGGACAAGCGCGAGCGCGTCGGCCGTATGCTGCAGATGCATTCGAACAGCCGTGAAGACATCGAAGAAGCCTTTGCCGGCGACATCGTTGCTCTTGCTGGCCTGAAGGAAACCACGACGGGTGACACGCTCTGCGATCCCCTGAAGCCGGTTATCCTTGAGCGCATGGAATTCCCCGAGCCGGTCATCCAGATCGCGATCGAGCCGAAGTCCAAGGGCGACCAAGAAAAGATGGGCCTCGCGCTCAATCGCCTCGCTGCTGAAGATCCGTCGTTCCGCGTCAAGACAGACCAGGAATCCGGCCAGACCATCATCGCCGGCATGGGCGAACTTCACCTCGACATTCTCGTTGACCGTATGCGTCGCGAGTTCAAGGTTGAAGCCACCGTCGGCGCGCCGCAGGTTGCTTACCGTGAGACGATCACGCGTCAGCACGAAGAAGATTACACGCACAAGAAGCAGTCCGGTGGTACCGGTCAGTTCGCTCGCGTCAAGATCGTCTTCGAACCGAACCCTGAAGGCGATGACTTCAAGTTCGAGTCCAAGATTGTCGGCGGTGCTGTTCCGAAGGAATACATCCCAGGCGTTCAGAAGGGCATCGAAAGCGTCTTGTCGTCTGGTCCGCTGGCCGGCTTCCCGATGCTTGGCGTTAAGGCAACGCTGCTCGACGGTGCTTTCCATGATGTCGACTCGTCGGTTCTCGCCTTCGAAATCGCCTCGCGTGCCTGCTTCCGTGAAGCAGCCAAGAAGGCTGGCGCTCAGTTGCTTGAGCCGATGATGAAGGTCGAAGTCGTGACGCCGGAAGATTATGTCGGCGACGTCATCGGCGACCTGAACTCGCGTCGTGGTCAGATCCAGGGCCAGGAACAGCGCGGCATCGCGATCGTGATCAATGCTCACGTCCCGCTTGCCAACATGTTCAAGTACGTCGACAACCTGCGCTCTATGTCCCAGGGTCGCGCTCAGTACTCGATGACCTTCGATCACTACGCGCCGGTTCCGTCGAACGTCGCTGCAGAAATCCAGGCAAAGTATTCCGGTCAGAAGTGACCGGAATACCTTCCAGCCAAACGATAAATAGAATTTCCCCCAGACGGGGATGAGATAATGGAGAGCCGAAAATGGCAAAGAGTAAGTTTGAGCGCAACAAGCCGCACGTTAACATTGGCACGATCGGCCACGTTGACCATGGCAAGACGT
>NZ_MKIN01000026.1 GCF_001938985.1 Gillisella taibaishanensis
GAGCCAGCCTTCGGCCTCTGCGGAAGGCGCCGACAAGGTGAGATTAGCGCAGGGATCGTCGGATCGCAACCATATCAATGAATGGATGCGGCAGTTTGCCTTCATCCCTGGCCAGCGCGCCGGCGCCGACTGGAATTTCGAGACACCGAGCACGGTGCCGCTCAACGTCACGCCATCGCTGATACAAATGCCGGGGGCGGCCAAGCGCGAGCTTTACGAATATCCGGCCCGCATCAGCGATGTGAAGGAAGCCGAACAGGCAGAGACCTTCCGCATGCAGGCGGTGGAGGCCGATCATGAGCGGGTGACGGGTAAGTCCAATGTCCGCTTTCTCGAAGCCGGCCGGCGCTTCACGCCCTATGAGGAGCCGCATCCCGAACATCAATACGAAGAGCATGTGATCACCAGCATCACCCACTGGGTGGTCGACCGCTCCTATGAGACGACGGAGAATGAACAGGAATATCGCAACGCGTTCGAAGCCATTCCCTCACGCGTGCCGCTGACGCCGCATCGCGACACCAAGCGTCCGCGCATCGAAGGCGCGCAGGTGGCGATTGTTGCAGGTCCCTCCGGTGAAGAGATCCACACGGATCAGTATGGCCGCATCAAGGTCTGGTATCCCTGGGACCGGCGCGCCAAGAAGGATGGTTCCGACACCTGCTGGATCCGCGTCAACCAAGCTTGGGGCGGTGGCACCTGGGGCGCACAGGTCATTCCCCGCATCGGCATGGAGGTGATGGTCTCGTTCGTTGATGGCGATCCGGACCGGCCTCTGGTCATTGGCGTCGTGCCCAATCCGAAGAACCCCGTGCCTTACGATCTTCCCGCCAACAAGACCCGAATGGTGCTGCGCTCCAACACCCACAAGGGCAGCGGCTTCAACGAGATGACCTTCGAAGATGAGAACGGCAAGGAGAACATGTTCTTCCATGCCCAGAAGGATCAGACCACTCGAGTGCGCAATGACCGCACCAAACGCATCGACCGGCATGAAGTGGCCTCCATCGGTGGCAACCGTGCCGTGGAAGTCGCTGGTAACCAGAAGCATGAAATCGGCGGCTCGGTGAACACCGTCGTTGGCGGCACGGGACCGATGGCGATGGCTCTCATGGGTGCAGTCCAGGGGATTTCTGGCCACACTGCGGGCCTTCTTGCTCAAGCTGGCCAGATTGCGGGCGGTGGCGGTCCTGGTCTGGCAAGCTTTGCCACAACGTTGGCATCGTCTGCGCTAGGCTTCCTTGGTGCGGGTGGTTTGATGGCTCGCGAAGGTGTGGTGGATGGCTCAAATCCCCGTACCGACGCTGGTACCGCTCTTGCAGGGTCCGGGACAGGCGTTGGTGATGACGCTGCTGGTCTCTTTCCGATGCCCGGCATCATGAACACCATCGTCGGTGCCTTCAAATCCGATACGATCGGCGTGGCACGCGCCGAGCAGATCGGTGTCAGTAAGGTTACCAATGTCGGACAGACTTCGCTTGAAAGCGTCGGCAAGTTCAAGAAGATCGCCGTCGGCGAAGAATTCGTCATCGAGTGCGGGGATTCCAAGTTCATCATGAAGTCGAACGGGGAAGTGATCATCCTTGGCAAGACGTTCAATTTCGTGGCGACGGACCACTTCCAGCTGCGCGGCACCCCAATTGATCTGAACTGAGGAGAGGCAGGTGGAACTGATCAACCGCCTCCCGTTCCCGGCCATGGCGTTCAGGCAATTCGATGCCGAAGGCAACCTGGATTGCATCGTCTCGATGCGTGGAACCTTCCTGCATGTTCAGGATGACATGCTTGACATCGCCCCTCAGCAGGAGAGCTTTCAATGGGAAGATGCCTATGAAGGCGACCCCCACGCCAGCGTCATGCTGCGGCAATCCGATCTGACGCCTGACAAGCCGGGCACCGACGTCACCTTCCTTGGAAACGCCCATGCTCCTGATGGCAAGCCTGCCACGTCGTGGCAATCGAGCCTTCGCGTCGGCTCCGTCTCCAAGACCGTTGAGGTGCATGGTGAGCGCTACTGGCAGCCCAAAATTCGGGAGAAGTGGGCGGGTTTTTCCGCCAAGGAACCCAAGCGGGTCATCAAAGATTGGGAATTGACGCAAGCACAGCCGACAGACATGGTGCCACTATGTTGGTCGAAAGCTTTTGGCGGCTCGATCCCAGGTACAGGCGATCCGGAAAAGGACACTCCTGTGGACGTCGAGCGCCGTAATCCGCTCGGCTGCGGTATTGTCAACTTGGATATGGCCCATGATGTCGGACCTGTTCCAGCGCCGCAGATCACCCACGTCGGCCAGAGCCTGGACTGGCGCGAGCGATACGAGCCGCAAGGGTTCGGATTTGTCTCTCCCTGGTGGAGATCACGACAGCAATATGCTGGCACCTATGACGAAGCCTGGCTGAATGAGCGGCACCCGCTTCTTCCGCGCGATTTCGATCCTCGGTTTTGGCAATGCGCTCATCCCGATCTGATCGCAACACCACACCTTACCGGAGACGAGGCCTACCAACTCGATCATCTTCATCCGCGCTTTGCCCAAGCACGAGGCCGCCTGCCTGGACTGACATTCGGGGTCCACTGTCAGCGCGAAGATCGTGATGATTGGCAGGTTCTCAAGCTCGACGGTGTGCATTTCGACTGGCGCTCGAAGGAAACCGTCATGCTGACCTGGCGGGTTCGATTCCCCCTTCCAGACGCTGGCGAAACGACGCTCACGTTGACTCGTGTTCGCGTGAAAGCCACGCCTGAAGCGTCCGTAGCTTCACCCGCCAGCCAAGCCACGGAGGACGCATGAGTATTCCCCGCGACCCTTATCTCGGTGAACCTGGCTATCCGGAGCCATGGACCACGAAGCAACCGCGTGAAGGCCTTCGCGATCTCGACGAAGCCAAAATCGTCTCGCTGTCCCCGGATGTGTGTTGGACGCCTTGCGGATCGTCGGTCGTTGCTGTCCCCTACCCCATCGTCGATTTCTGCGGACATGACGAAGGCTATACCTCCTCGGTTCGCTTCACGGGCAAGAAGGCCATGGTCATGCGGTCCCGCACGGCCCATGTGCACAACGACAAGCCTGGCACCAAAAAGGGTGTGAAGTCTGGAACGGTCGGTGACGTTTGCGAACCGGTTGGACACGCTGACCAGGTTCGAGCAGAGGGGTCTCACGTCATTCGTCATCTCGACCGGTTCAAGATGAACAAGGGCAACACCGATGGTGAAGCGCTGTTTGTGCGCGACACCTCGACCTATGCCCCTCCTGTCAATGATGATCCGGTTCCTGGGTCGTTGCGCGCTGTTGAAGTGGCCGATGCGTCTGATCCAAAGAAGACGGCGACCGATGCTGGCGGGTCAGGGGGGGCCACCCTTGGCTTCCTCGCTCCCGCAGCAGCACGTGCTATTACCGCAGCTGGCGGAAGCGGCGTCGCGACAGGTGGTGGAGCGGCTGCAGCGACTGGCGGATCAACAGCAGGTGGAGCTGCTGCGGCAGGAGCTGGTGTTGGCTTGGGAACTGTGCTGGCTGGCATAGGTGTATTTGCCGTTGGTATGCTGTTTCCGACCAACAAATCCAATTTTTCAGACTTCGTTCCACAGGATGAATTTGAGCGGCAGAAAATTTCGGATGCACAAAAACGGATCACCAACTTGCCGTTTTGGGACAGTGGCTCCTCGGTCCGCGACGACACAATCGCGGAACTCCTTCGTAGAAGGCAGACAGTGCCAAAACCTCAAGTCGCTCCACTCCCCCAGTCCGAAACTGTTCGGATTGCAGAGCGGGATGAATATCGCAAAAAATGTCAGGTTGATCGCTACGCCAAGATGAAAAACATCTGCGGTCAATATAGCATGCAGGCACATCATATTGTGCCGGATTGGACTTTGCGATACGACCGGCGACGAGCATCAGATGCGAGAATACCAAACATGCCCAGTTTGGATGATGGCATGAGCATTTGTGTTTTGGGGAACGCCTCCACGGACGGCACCGAGCATAATCAAGGACATGCTGCAGACGACACTATACAAACGGTAGGCGAGCGGTCTAATCCGAAATATACTGCAACACTTAATCAGGTTAAAGTAATTTCCATAGCCGCAATGATAAAAGTACGGCCTGATTGCGCTAAGCAAATTGTCGAAGCCGTCAATAAGCAGTTCGCAGGGAACAACCCCAATCAGCTTCTGAGAGCCAAAAGACTTCCCCCGTTACCAAACGAAACAGTCAAGGCGCTTAAAAGTGGCGCTATTCGCTCGCTTCCTTAAAGGAGTTATATTGTGATCGCATTCACACGTGCCGCCGCGTCGTCCCCTGACACCCTGATGGTTTCTGCGGTTTTGGATGAAGAACATAACGATGAAGCTATTTATGAAGCTGCAGCGAGGGTGTTCCAATACGAACACAAAAACGATCCGGATCGACGGTGGTATTTTGATGATCTTGATCTGAGCGTGCAGAGCATTGCTTATATAAATGACACTCAGATATCTCCCCCTTCGTCACATTTCTCGCTTCTAGGAGCGGAAGGTGATGTTTGTCATATAGTGAAACCAAGCCATAGTGTCGAACGCATCAAAGGTGCTGGCACAGCTTATCCAGAATCCAAATTTTACGGAAAAGTTTTTAAGCTTATCCAGATCGAAGACCGTTTATACGTCTGTGGAAGTGGCGGTCAAATATACGTCCGCCGGAAATACGACAGTTGGGGATTGCTGACTGATGCGGTAATATTTGATCCTGATGCTCATGTTAAACTGATGGAAAACGCTCCAAACACCGAAGACCCCGGTTTTTTGGAATGGCTTTTAAAAACACAAGAAGAAGAGCCAAGAAACTTGTTTTTTAACGACGTGAAAGGCCTCAGTAAAAATGAAATATATCTGTGCGGGGAAGAAGGGGTAAAACCTGTCCTCTGTTACTGGGATGGGTCAAAAATTCACGAAATTAACGTCTATCTACCTGAGGCAGCGCTAACTGGTATCTATATCGAGAACTCTGACAGTGTGTGGGTCTGCGGGCGTGAGGGAGTTCTTCTGCACGGCAGCTACGCAAGGGGATTTGCTCCTGTCAGTCTAAATACTCAGCTCAATTTGTTTCACATGATAACGCCCTATCGCGGCAAACTGGTTATGCCTGCCAGTGTGCGCCCCGGTGGCCTGTACGAGTATGATCCCAAAACGGGTGACTTTGGAAAGTTCGATCCGCCTCTGCCTCGCCTCCGCAGCCGAGATGATCCAAAGTCCATTGATGGTGGACCTTTCTTCGCGCAAGCGGTCGGAGACGTCCTATGGGTTGTCGCGTCAAAAGATATTTTCAGGTTCGATGGCAAGGAGTGGGAGCGGATTGATCATCCCGATCTGTGAGTAGGCTGCTCGCCGAGACCGTAATGCTGTGGTATCTGCTGCTCAACATCCGGTGGTTGGCTACGAGTTTCCAGTTCAAAAGTCCTGTCGGATTTCGACCGGAAAGTGAAATGACGAATAGCAAGAATGAAAGACCTCCTGGGAATGTCTCGTCAATGCAGTCAGATCAGGGTCATGGAGGCTGTTTTCACGATGAGGCCATGTACACCATCAATCGGATAGAAACGAGCCGACATCGTCAAAATGCTTGGCTGGTCCATTTAACCAGTGCTGGAAAGACAGCTCGGCGTATGGCCGAAGAAGAGCGCATCCGAATGGTGCTCGCCGTCGAAAACGGCCAAGACCCGGCCCTGCGCCGTCGACAAGCTGTTCAGTTGCACAGGAAGTTCTCGACAGACGACACATCTGACTGACTGGCACTGGCGAGACTGGTCGCGATGTCGAACACTAGCGGAATTTTTTCACTGTGATCACCTCGACCTGGTTCTTCCCATTAATTATCTTTCACGAGTAAGGAGCAACTTCGCCCTTGAAAGGCTATAGGTAGGATGCGCCAAGAAATCGCCTTCAGCGGAATCAAACCGGCGCCCCCTCAGTAGACCAGCTAAGCCCCTGAAATGAGATCGTTTTGGCGTAATCTAGTTTCCTAATATTTGCGCCAGAGGCCAGTTCGGCTCGGCCGGAGTGTTCCGGCCGCTTCTATAGCGATGTTGCCACTTGTGCTTTCGCAAGGTCGGCAATGGAGTGAAGATCGGCCGCAGGGAGCGAACCCACCAGGCTGAATCCCATTCCATTATTCGCCCAACTCCAACCTCTGACACTGGCATCCGAGTTCGCCACCATCGGTTTATCCTGATCGACCTGCATCCGCCGGGTCAACATGACAAGCCGACTTCCCTTGTCGTTGTCGTACATCAGCATGAGTCCTGGACCATGGGCGGTTGGGACCACGCGTCCACCCATCAGGCGATATCCGGACTTGCTCAAGTCCGGCAAAACGGTCAGCGCACCCAGAGTGTCGGAAGCGAGCTGCTTGAGACTGTCGGTCCCGTCAGCCCGAACCTCGACAGGACGGATCCTGTCCGAAGCAAAGACGCCGTAGCTGGCGGATGCTTCCTGCGCCAGAGCTGCAACGCCTTCTGTGGCGGGAATGGAAAGACCCTTAAGAGTCCAGCCCCCGGTCGCACCTATCGCGAGGATAATTGCCGCGGCCGCGGCCATCCGCCAAAACGACGGCGCTGTATTCGCTGCGCGGTTTGCAGCAATGTTCGCGAGATTAAGCCGGCTTGGTATTGGTTCCCTGGCGACGGGGTCCAATGATGCCCTCAGCATCAAGGATTGCCTCTCGTAGGCAGCAACTCGCATGGAAGCGTCGGGGTTGGTCAGGAGGTATTCGGCGACGTCGCCGCAACGTTCTGGAGATAGCGCCTTGTCGACATAGGCCTGCAAATCGTCTTCCGTTATGGGTTTCCTGGTCATTTGACCCTCCTGAGATGGGAACCGCCAACTCTAACGCCGGTCGGAGAGCTTTCGAGAAGTATACGTAACTGTTCACGCGCGCGAGATAATCTGGACATCACGGTACCAACAGGAACGGCGAGAATTTTCGCTGCCTCGACGTATGAAAGATCCTCGACCGATATAAGCAAGAGAACGCTTCGATGATCGGGTGGCAAAAGCTCGATCACCGACATGACTTCCTTGCCATAGACCGTTTGCTCTTGCGTAGCTTCGCTGGCCCCGCTCGCTTCAGGCATATCCTCGAGAGCCACCATATTTCCGCGGCGGGCCTTCTGTCGCAGGCGGTTCACGGCGAGATTGTGCAGGATTGCAAAGACCCAAGAGCGCGCGTTGTCGTCACGGCGGCGGCTCCAGTTCGCGACCACCCGCTCAAGGCAGTCCTGCACAATGTCGTCGGAGGCCTCGACGTCTCCAAGAAGACCTCGAGCGTAGCGACGGAGCGCCGGAATCATCGGCTCCACTTGCAACAGCATGTCGTCCATCAGCGATCTCCAGATGGGCGACCCGCATAGCACGCGGATCGCCTTGTAAGCTACTATTCGGCTTGGACCTGCACGACGTCGCCAGGCTTGTCATCGACCGAGGATGCGACGACCAGATACTGGCGCTCGTCCTTGCGCTTGGACTCGACGATCTGCCTGATGGGGCCGACCGCGTTGACGATCGCCGAGCCTGCCGGGTTCGTCATGAAGTTCGACAGACCCTGTAGTGGACCTGAGCCATCCGGCTTGCCGGACAAAGCCAGGACGTATGGCTTCTTCGGATCGAGCCCAGTCACGGAAGCCTGGAGGACCTGCGTCAGTCCCTGGTCAAACAGCGTGACTGTGGATGGCGTATCCTTTGATCCTTTATGACCTTTGGCGGCAAGTTTCAGATGAGCTGCCTCGCCTGCCTTGCCGAGCGGCACCAGATTTGCCAGGCCATCGCCTTCCGGCACGGCGTTCGGGACATAGGCGACTGCCTGCGGCGCCTGACCAATCGGAATGTTGGCGATGACCTTGTTGGTAAGCGTGTCGATGACCGCGAACTGATCCGCATTTTCCAGTCCGACATAGACGCGGGTGCCGTCGCCCGATGGCCAGATGCCGTGCGGTAGGTTACCGACCGGAATGGTCGCGACCTGCTCAAAGGTGTCGGTACGGAAAACCTTCACCTCGTTCAGTCCTCCGATAGTCACATAGGCGAAGTTCCCCTTCTTGTTGGTGACGAGATTGACGTGGTTGGTTATTGGGCCGGTATCGAGCGTCTTGATCAGGTCGAAGGGTGCCTGCGCGTTGAAGACCTGCGTCTTGCCGACATCCTTTAGCGTGAACCAAACCTGCTTGCCATCGGCAGAGGCGGCAATGTTCGGGCAGAATGGGCTTTCCTGCTTCACATGACCGACGATCTGATGGTCGGCGACGGACACCACGACCGTTTCCGGATTGAAAGAGGAGCAAATGTAGCCGTATTTCCCATCGGGCGAGAAAATCTGCATGCCGGGACCGGAGGGCACCTTGATCTGTGCCTTCTCCAGGAATGTCGAGGCGTCGATGACCGAGATATAGTCCTCACCGCGAACTGTCACCCAAACTTCCTTGCCGTCGGGGGTGAAGAATGCCTCATGCGGCGACCGCCCCACATAAGTCGTGTGCTTCACTACATTCGTGGCGGTGTCGATAAAGGTCACGGAATTGGAGCCGATGGAGACGACCGCAAGCGTCTTGTGGTCTGGAGAGAACCCCATCCCATGAACCAGGACCTGACCCTTGTAAAGCGGACTGAGGTTTCCGGGCTGCGGATCTCCGAGCTTGATGACGCCGAGCAGCTTGTTGGTCGAGGGGTCGCTTACGGACACGGTGTTCGAAAACTGCTCTGCCGCATAGACGCGGTCCTTCCCGCTGACTGGGATGTCCGGATCGGAAGAGGCTCCGGGAGCCTGGCCAGCGAAGACCGAAATGGGCGCAAGGATGCTGCCCGCCAACAGAGTGGCGGCGATGGATGCTCGGATATTCATGTTGATTGCCTCTTCAGTTACATTTTCATGCTCGGGTCCATGCCTTTCATGGACGCTGCTGGGCCAGTACTCGGTGTCACCTGGGTGGGGACAGCTTCGGACGGGGGGAGTGGATCGCCGATCGCGAGCTTCATCGCCGCTATCTCTTGTTGCTGATCCACAATGATTTCCTGCGCAATGCGCTTTAGCTGCTCGTTCTTGCCGTACTTCAGCACGGCCAGAGCCATGTCGATCGCGCCCTGATGATGCGGCGTCATCATCGCGACGAAGTCGCGGTCGACGTCGCCGCTGGGTTTGACCTCCATATCAGCCATCATTTTATCCATCGCGGCATTGTTCTGATCGAGGTAGGCCTTCTCCGAAGAGAGATCAGAGGTGGCATTTCCGTTCGCAGGCACAGGCGCTGTGATATCGGCAGCACGGGAAATCGAAGGGCCAAAAGCGAGCAGCCCCAGAACTGCACATGTGGCGGTCAGGTGCGGGATCGGTAGGTTCATCGTCGTTTCCTTTGTTGGTTCATGTTGGTAGACAACGGCAGCGACGATCTATTCCAAAGACATCGGAAATCTTTTCAGGAGGGGTCCTGGAGCCCGAATGAAGCGACCAGCGCAATCGCAGAAATGCCAAGCACTATCTTCGCCGACGTTCCTATGAGCAGCCAGTATCTGGACGGAACGGGGATCGGTTCTCAGCCTCGGCACGACCATGTACCGGTCGGTCAAGGCGATGCCGGTCATCGAGAAGCCGGCGCACACCTTCACGATCAGCTAGCCCGAGCGTGGGCAACGGGCTGTGCATGGGCGACTTGCACAAGGCTACTGGCATCCGCAGGTCTGCTCTTTCCCAGCATCTCCCTATATGGCGCATGGCCGACCTTGTAGAAACGCGTCGCCAAGCACAGACCGCTCTTGATATGGGTTCGCAGGCCGGTCTCGCCCTACCTTTGTCCAAGAGCGCGGCAAGCGGTGGAGATACCGTCTCGCCTAGTTCGAGCGTTTGCTCAAGGATCGTCAGCTTTTGTTCGATTGTCCACCGCCTGCGGCGCACATGACCCTTTAGCAGTTCATGTGTCGCTACGCGTTAGACATAGGGCTGTGCTTGAGCCTTTCTGCTTATGCCGATTGTCCAATCGAAAAGGAGACCAGTTCATTCATCGATCTCTGTGGCTGTCGGTTACCCGCTGTCTTAGTCGGTCCAGGTGGTATCGCATGGCAAGTTCGGCGCTTTGAACGTCTCGCCGCTCGATTGCCTGGAAGATCGCGTAGTGTTCGTCGAACACCCGCCTAGCGCGTTCTGGAGTACCTTCGCGCGTTAGGCTCAGCGCCACAGTCATTCCGCGCTCGATAAGATCGTTTAATGTCTGAAGGACTTGCGGGAAGAGGACGTTACCGCTCGCGGCCGCGACCGCGTAATGGAAAGCAAAGTCTGCGGACACTGGCAGATTGCCGGTCTTCATCTCTGCCTCAATGGCACTCAGGGCGTTTTCAATATCTTTCAGTTCCGACGACGTGCGACGAAGGGCGGCCAAGGCGGCCGCTTGGCTTTCAACAGCCATTCTCAACTCCAGACAGCGTAACATTTCCGAGACATCGGAAGGTTCGGCGAAACGCGTGAGGCCTTCAGGGGGCCGCTTCTGCACGAAGGTGCCAGCGCCTTGGCGAGATGCAACCAACCCGTCAGCTTGTAAACGTACGAGAGCTTGACGGACAACCGGACGCGATACGTTGAACGACTGGCACATTTGATTTTCAGACGGCAGCCGATCACCTTCACGCAAAACCCCGGATACGATCTGTTGCAGGATCTGCCCGTAAAGCTTGTCTCCCAAACGTTCTTTTTTCTGTGGAGTGAACATCAAAGCTGCCACCTATTTCCCCATTTGCGTCCGGATCGATGCCGGAACGATAAATCCGCGGCACCCTTGACTTGTTCGGAAACTTGTAAATATAAATTACATGTTAGCCATTCGCCGCACATCATTAGATGGAAGAACAACATGAACCAAGTCAACACGTCATTGAGAAAAGCGCTTTGCGGCGTCTCCGGTATTCTCGTCACGCCGTTCGATGCCGACGACCATATAGCTCCGCAGCATTTGACGCCGATTGTAGATCGGGCCGTCGCCGCCGGTGTCGGCACCTTGGTTTCGAATGGCAATACCGGGGAATTCTACTGCCTGACGACCGCTGAGGCCGAGGCGATGGTGCACGCGACCGCCGAGATCGTCGACGGCCGTCTGCCGCTTGTCGCCGGTGTAGGCCGCGGCATCCAGGATGCGCTGACGCTGGCCAAAGCGTCGCGCATAGCTGGTGCTTCCGCACTAATGGTGCACCAGCCGCCGGATCCATTTGTTTCTCCCCGCGGCGTCGTCGCCTATGTGGCAAGGATAGCAGAAGAGGGTCAAGATCTTCCGGTTATCCTCTATCTCCGCGATGATGAGATAGGACCAGATGCCATCGCGGCACTGTGCGCGATCCCGAACGTGATCGGCGTCAAATGGGCGTCAGCGTCTCCGCTCCGCCTTGGCAACGCAATACAGGCGAACGATCCATCCATCGTCTGGGTTGGTGGGCTAGCGGAAATCTGGGCGCCGGCATTTTATGCCGTCGGCGCACGCGGCTTCACCTCCGGATTGATCAACGTCTGGCCTGAACGATCCGTCGCCATCAACACCGCCCTGGAAAATGGCGACTTCAGCGGCGCCAATGCGCTGATCCGCGGCATGTCGGCCTTCGAGGCGTTGCGAGCCGAGGAGCGCAACGGCGCGAACGTCTCTGTCGTCAAGGCTGCACTGAAGCTGCTCGGACAGGATTGTGGACCGCCACGCGTTCCCGCGGCCTGGCCCCTGACGGCAGAGGCGAACCGCAGGCTTTCGGCGCTTCTGTCGGAATGGCCGGTTCCGCAGTCTGTCGCTCAGGCAGGCTGACGACAGACTGTCGTCGAGATAGATTGGGAGGAGCTCCATATGAAAATCGAACACGTGCATGCTTTCATGTCCAGGGACAAGGACCGCCCACGCGTCCTCTTGTCCATTCGCACGGATGACGGGATTACCGGATGGGGCGAATGCTACAACCACGGCCCAGACCGAGCGCTCATTCCCATACTAGAGTACCTTTCAACGTTCATTGCCGGCCATGATCCGCGTCGTATCGAATATATCATCCAGCTGCTGATGCAGCAGACGCGATTTCCGCCGGGCGCCTTGGGGCTGGCGGCAATTTCCGCCATCGACCATTGCCTCTGGGACATCTCTGCTAAGGCATTGAACGTGCCGGTATACATGCTGCTCGGCGGCCATGCGCGTGATCGGATCAAGGTCTATGCCGGCGTCTATACGGCGCCCGATCCCGACCATGCCCGCGACGAGATGGCAGCTCTTCACGAAGGCTGGGGCTTTTCCGCCTTCAAGCTCAGCCCCTACCGGATCGACATCCATGCCAATCGCTGGGGTGAAGTGGTACGCACAAGCGCCGAATATTTTCGCGAGCTGCGTGAGACCGTCGATAGCACTTTCGAAATTGCCTTCGATGCCCACGCCAAGATTTTTGAACCGCGCCAGGCCGTCCAGCTCGGCAACGCCCTTGCTCCATACGATCCGCTTTTCTTCGAGGAGCCGATCCGGCCGGAGAACTTCGAGGCCTGGGGGGAGCTGCACCGGGGGCTTAAATGTACGCTGGCGACCGGTGAATCGCTCTACAGCCGGTTTGAGTTCCTGCGTCTGCTGCAAGTGCGCGGCTGCGATATCATTCAGCCTGACATCTGCGTTGTCGGCGGCCTCCTAGAGATGCGCAAGATTGCCGCTATCGCAGAGGCTCATTATGTCACGGTCGCGCCCCACAATCCGATGGGGCCGCTGGCCACCGCCGTGAATTTGCACTTCAGCGCATCCCAGCCGAATTTCCGCATTCTCGAATACCGGCTACCGAACGAGAAGGCGGCAGCCAATGGCGCAAGGGTGCTGCGCGGCCAGACCATGGGCGACGCCCATTATGTCGTAGACCCCTATCTCCCCAAGAACGGCCACCTCGAGCTGCGGCCGGACCGCCCCGGCTGGGGTGTCGAAATCGACGAAGACTATCTGAAAACCGACCGCTATGTGCATTGGGAGCGCAAGGTCCCAAGCCGGCCGGATGGGTCGACAGCCTATATGTGACATAAAATTCACGAGCGATCTTCCGGGAGAGAAGATCGTCAACGCCCTAGATCAGGGCCGTTTTGGGAGAGAACCACCATGACACCGAGCGAGCCAGGCAGAGCCGGCTACCAACGATTCATCGTCCTTGCGCTGATTACCATCGTCCTCGCGCTGAGTACCGGAGACCGGGCGACGCTGTCTGTGGCTGGGCCGGGGATTGCGCGCGACCTGGGGATTACGCCGGTCAACATGGGCTGGCTGTTCTCGGCCTTCTCCTGGAGCTATTTTCTCTCGCAGGTACCGTCCGGCTGGCTGGTCGACCGGACCGGCGCGAAGGCTGCGATCTTGGTGTCGCTGGCCGGATGGTCGACAACGGTGTTTCTGGTCAGCGGTATCGGCTGGATCGCTTTTCCGGTTGTCACCCTATTCATCCTGCGCCTTGTCCTCGGACTGCTTGAAGGACCGGTTGCCCCAGCCTCGGCGCGCATCATAGCAGCTTGGTTCCCATCCGACGAACGCGGCGTCGCCGGCGCCATCTTCAATTCCGCGCAGTACCTCGCGCTGGCCGTCTTCACGCCGCTGATGGGCGCTCTCTACCACTATTTCGGTTGGGAATCGATCTTCTCGGTTATGGGCGGTCTGGGCCTTGTCCTCGCCATCGTCTGGAGCCTGACATATTTCGCACCAAGCCAACACCCGCGAGTCTCACAGTCCGAACTAGACTACATCAGGTCGCGGGGCGCATTGACCGATGTCGGTGCGAAACCCGCCCCCGATGCGCCGCCGCCGCTTGCGACCCGTCACGCCATCAAACAGATTTTGACAAACCGGATGCTTGTCGGGATCTTCCTGGCGCAGTATTGCATCGCTTCGCTCTCGACCTTCTTTATCTCCTGGTTTCCAAGCTACCTCGTCGAAGCGCGGCATTTTTCGATGCTTCAGGCTGGGTTTGTCGCATCGCTGCCGGCCATCTTTGGCTGTATCGGCGGCGTAACGACGGGCTTCTTTTCCGATTGGCTGCTTCGCCGGACCGGGTCGCTGAGCCTGGCCCGAAAGATACCAATCACACTTGGGCTAGGGCTGAGTGCGAGCATCATCCTCTGCAATTACACCGAGACGAATTACATCGTCGTGGCGATCATGTGCGCAGCCTTCTTCGGGAAAGGGTTTGGTGCGCTCGGGTGGACAGTCGTGGCAGACACGGCGCCAAAGGAAGCCATCGGACTGACTGGTGGCCTCTTTAACGCTTCGGGCAGTGTTGGCGGAATCATCACGCCCGTTGCCATCGGTTACATTATCCAAGGCACAGGCTCGTTTCACGGCGCCCTCGTCTATGTTGGACTCCATGTCATCTGCGCCGTGGTCAGTTACTGGCTGCTGGTCGGGCCGATTGAGCGCTTCACGCTTTCGCCTGCGCCGGTAGAAACCGACGTGAGAAAAGCGGCGCCATTGGCCGACGTCGGATAAAGCTTTGGGATAATCAGGTTGATTTTGCCGGCTCCCATCGTGTCCGAATGAAGCGTGTTCCCAAGTGAGTTGCGTTGAAAAGATCTGAGCCGGTCGCTCGGTAACTAGGTGACATTGATTATCGTAATTTTGGCAACATGCTCCGCTCCGGAATGACCGATATCGGGCCGGAAGCGGACGGTCAGATGTGAAGTTGGCAAAAGGCCCAAGCAGAAGAACATCCACCCGCAACCATTTGTAATTTTGGCAGGGCGTCCGGATAGCATCCCGACGCGGCCAGCCGACTATCCGACCACCTGCCCCCCGATTGACTGCCTGAGCTTGCGCATGTCACGGACCGGCGGCGCCCCGAATTGCCGTAGGTATTCTCGGCTAAACTGAGAGGCACTTTCATAGCCCACCGCATAGGCGACATCAGAGGCACTCCGCTCGCCCGCGAGCAACAATTGGCGTGCCTCCTGAAGGCGTAGCATTTTCTGATATTGGATCGGGCTCAATCCGGTCAGCGCAACGAAATGACGATGAAGGCTCGCGCGGTTCATGCCGGTGGCATCGCACAGCGCCTCGATCCTCAGTCGGGTGTTGCCGTGGTCCCGAATCCACTCAACAGCGCGGCGAATTCGACCAAGCGCCCCTTCCGGTTGAGCAATGTGGCGCAACAGGCGGCCCTTCGGACCTTGTAAGAGACGATAAAGTAATTCGCGTTCAGCCATCGGAGCAAGCGCGGGAATGTCTTCAGGCGTGTCAAGGAGTGCCAGCATACGCAGCAGTGTGTCACGTAGCGGAGCGGTCATCGGGTTGATCGCGATGCCACTTGTGGGCGTTTCCGCATCACGCGTGACCGGCATCGTCGAGGCGACCTCGGCAAGCAGCGCCGGATCAAGGACGAGCGAGATCGCCACATAGGGACTGCCGTCGTCGGCGTCATGGATCTGACCGCTTAAGGGAAGATCGAGTGCGCTGACCAGGTACTGAGATGCGTCATACCGGAGTAGGTCATCGTGGATCGCAACGTCCTTCGATCCCTGCAATATGAAGCAAATCATTGAGCGATAGAGACATGGCGACGTCCCTGACGTCGCCTGTCCAACGTTGATTTCGAGGCGCGGGATTAGTGTCTGGGTGATGCCGATCCGCCCGTGCCGGAGTGCGGCATCACGATGCGGCTGAAGGTTGTTTGTCATGCCAAAGAATATGACACGTTTCCTCACGTCTGCAAGGTCCTGAGACAATCAGGCAAGACTTTGAGAGCATCAGACGGCGCCTGGACTGCGCCAATCCTCTATCTGATCTGCAGCGGACGGACCGTTCTGAGGCCCGCCCTTCAGAAGATCAGACCGGAAGGAACCTAAATCATGTCTCAAAAAATCGTCCTTATCACCGGAGCCAGCCGCGGGCTGGGCCGCAGCATGGCGTTGACTCTCGCAAAACGTGGTGTGGGCGTTATCGGCACTTACCGAAACGGCGCTGCCGAGGCCGACACATTGGTGAACGAAATCGAGGCCTCGGGCGGCAAGGCCATGATGCTGGCGCTTGATGTGACCGTCGCGGACAGCTTTCCGGCCTTTGCTGAGCGCGTCGCGAATACCCTCAAGATTACATTCGGCGCAGAGCGGTTCGACTATCTGGTGAACAACGCGGGCGAAGGCGTCTATGCGATGGTCGCTGACGCGACCGAGGCGCAGTTCGACCAAATGGTCGACATGCATATACGCGGCCCGGTGTTCCTGACACAGAAGCTCCTGCCGCTCATCAACGACGGCGGCCGCATCCTCAACGTCTCCTCCGGCTTTGTGCGGGTCACCATGGCAGGCTACGGCCTGTATGCCGCCGCCAAGGCGGCAATCCAGACCCTCACCAAATTCATGGCGGTCGAACTCGGCGCACGCCAGATCCGTGTCAATGCAATCGCGCCCGGCGCAATCGCAACCGATTTCGGCGGTGGTGGCGTGCGCGATGACGAGCACATCAACGCCTATGTCGCCGGCACTATAGCGCTAGGCCGCGTTGGCCAGCCCGACGATATCGGCGCAGCAGTGGCCGCAATCCTGTCAGACGATCTGAGCTGGGCCAACGGCACGACATTCGACGTCTCCGGCGGCCAATCGATCTGACGCCTCATCATTGGAGATATGTCATGACTAACAATAGCCTCACTCTCATTAGCCATCCCCTTTGCCCATTTGTCCAACGCGCCGCGATCGTCCTCCTCGAGAAAGGCGTCGTGTTCGAACGGATCAATGTCGACCTTTCGGCCAAACCTGACTGGTTTCTGGCACTGTCGCCGACCGGCAGGGTGCCGGTAATGAAGGTAAGCCAGCCGATCGGAGAGGATGCAATCCTCTTCGAAAGCGTGGTCATCTGCGAATATCTCAACGAGACCCAAGGCGGCGCGGCAATGTATCCCGACGACGCACTGTCGCGGGCCCGGCACCGCGCCTGGATCGAATTTGCGACGCAGACCATGGCTGAAGGCTGGCAGTTCCTCCACGCCAAGGACACCGCGACCGCCGACGACAAGCGAGCCGCGTTTCGTGATCGCTTGGCCAAGCTTGAGGCGGAGTTGGGCGACGGGCCATACTTTGCCGGAGCCGACTTTGGACTGGTGGATGCTGTCTACGCACCGCTGTTTCGCTACTTCGGAATCCTCGACGCAGCAATATCCGCCCCGATATTCGACGGCCTGCCACGCGTGACCGCATGGCGCGCCGCGCTCGCCAACCGACCCAGCGTCAAGGACGCCGTGCTCGACACCTACCCCCAACTCTTCCGCGAACACCTGCGCCAGCAGGGTGCGATGATCGCTGCCTGAATCTCAACAGTAAACAAACGGAACAATCATATGACCGAACCAAGCAAAAGCGCTCTCATCCTCATCGAATATGTCAACGACTGGCTGTCGCCGACCGGCGGCATCTACCCTATGTTCCAGGACCGAGAGCAGCTCGATACGGCAGTTGCCAATTCGAAGATCATCTTGGATGAGGCCCGACGTCGCGGCATGCACGTCGTCCATGCCTCGCTGAAATTCGAGCCGACATACAAGGTCCTCGGCGAGGGCAAGTATGGCCTTCGCTCAATGATGCGCACCTATGGCTCGTTCCTCGGAGAGCTGGCAGACTTCTACCCCGGCTTCGAGCCTGCCGAAGGAGAGTTCGTCGTACGCGAACGTGGCGGTGGGAGCAGTGTCTTCGTCGGCACGACGCTCGACAGCTATCTGCGCAACAACGGCATATTCGACATCTATCTGGCTGGCTTTTCGCTGCGCCAGTGCGTCGAGTCCTCGATGCGCAATGCGCACGACCTCGGCTACCACACGAACATCATCTACGACGCATCGGCGGGATACACCCGCAAACAGCAGGACGACTTCGTGGCAGAGATCGCACCATTCTACGCCAACGCTATCACAACGCAGAATTTCTTGACGCAGGCCTGATCAGACGCCCCATCCGGCCCCATCATGGGGCCGGTCCGTTGAGCAGCAGATGCGAGCTGGCGCGACTCTCGGTGTGTTGGTCCAGCGCAAAGTTAAACTCGAACAATGTCGAAGTCCGAGCGGAAATAATTTCCGCAACGGGGCCAGGAGCAGACTGTTCCGGCGGATAGGGGAGAAATGCATCGGCAAGATGATTCATGGATCAAATCTTCAAATGCTGGAGCACGCGTTCGCGCGTTCCGGGGCCGTTCTGATCCTGGTCGTCGATCGCGCCAAGCTTCAGTACGGCCCAGCGATCGGCGACGGAGAGCGCAAAATCGAGGTTCTGTTCCACCAGAATTATGGTCGTTCCGTTGTCATCTCGCTCATAGGCGAGGACTTCTCCGATCTTAGAGACGACCGAGGGCTGCAAACCCTCAGAGATCTCGTCGATGAAGAGTAGGCGAGGCTTGAGCATCAGTGCGCGCGATAGGATCAGCATCTTCTGCTCACCGCCGGACAGCGTTCCGGCCTTCTGCTGCATCCTCTCCTTCAGAAAGGGGAAGTAAGTGAATACACGCTCGAGCGCCGGCTTTAGGTCCCGGTCGGTTCTGAGCGCAAGTCGCAGGTTGTCACGGATCGAAAGATCCTGAAACAACGGCTGCTCCTGCGGCGCATAGCCGATCCCGGCTGAGATCAGTTCGGCAGTGCTTCGCCCGCTTATTGGCTTGCCGTCGACGCTCACCTCGCCTTGGGTCGGTTTAATCAAACCCAAGATCGACTTCAGAAGCGTCGTCTTTCCCATCCCGTTCTTGCCCATCAGGGCAAAGATCTCACCTGATTTTACGGAGAGCGTTACACCGTTGACGATGCTGACGCTTCCGTAGCCGCTGCAAAGTCCCGAGAGTTCGAGTTTGACGGTCTCACGCATGGGCGCCTCCCGAATAAATAGTACGGACGGTCTCCGACTGCACGACGTCTTCGACCGTGCCATCGAGAACCAGCTTGCCCTGGTGCAAGACCACAATCCGGCTTGAAATTTCGCGAACGAAATCGAGGTCGTGTTCTACGAGAATTGCGGCGAAGCCCAGGTCCGCTGTCAGGTGTTTGAGGACCGTGCCGATGGTCATGCGTTCTGCCTTGCTGAGGCCGGCCGTTGGTTCATCCAGCAGAATGAGCCGCGGTTCCAGGGCCACGACCATGGCCAGTTCCAGAGCCTGGCGCTGTCCGTGAGACAGGAGAGACACAGGCCGGTCTGCCATGTCGGTCAACCCCGTCAGACGCAGGATCTCGATCGCTGCAGCGGGAAGGTCGATTGCATCATGGCTTTGCGTCAAGGCAGGTCTCTCGTGGCGCATACGCACCATGCGCAGGCACTCAGCCACGGTCATGCTGTCGAAAATGCTCGCCACCTGAAACTTGCGGCCCACACCGAGCGCTACAACGTCCTGCGGCGGCAGGCCGGCAATATCCCGGCCGGCAATTTCGACACGACCTTCGATCTTCTCCGTTCCATCGGACAGGCATCGCATCAACGTCGTCTTGCCGGCTCCGTTCGGTCCTACCACGCTGACGAGCTCGCCTGGCCGAACGGCAAAGTCGATACCCTTGAGCACGGAGAGTGCGCCAAAGGATTTACCAAGCCTCGTGACGGAGACAACCGGAACACCAGAGGCCAGCGTACCCAGAGGGGCCGTTGACGTAAGTGCGGCAAGACGATGCTTGCGTTCATTCCGTCGGAAACGAACCGTCACCAGAGATGCAAGGCCACCCGGCAAGAGGATGATCATCACCACGAACACACCCCCGACGACAAGTTGCCACAGGAATGGCAGCTCGCCGGACAGATTGGCGCTCAGATAATCGACGCCAATCGCGCCCAGTAGCGGCCCAAAGATCGTGCCGCGACCTCCCAGAGCAGTCCAGACGACCAGTTCCGTGCCGAACACGAAACCACTGTTTTCAGGGGCAACGACACCGGAGGCATTTGCGAAGAGAAAGCCTGCCAGCCCGGCCACGCCTGCGAGAACAGCCATCAGGGCGATCTTGATCCGGGCTGGGCTGATCCCGAGATAGGCGACACGCGTCTCGTTGTCGCGAATGGCAATCAGCAGACGACCGGCATCCGATCGCACGAATACGAAGGCAGCGACGGCAAGCACGAGCAGGCAGAGCCCCGTCAGCCGGAAGAAGCCCACGAGCCCGAGCGGCAGTGTTTGGTAACCGACCAGACCGCTCGACGAGCCGGTCCATATGCCACCTGAATAAATGAGTTGGGTAATGACGATCGGCACCACAAGGGAGATCACGGTTGCATAAAGGGGCGTCGAGCCGTGATAGAAGGACAGCCAGCCGACGGCGAGACCCAGCACGAGCGGAATGAGAACAGCAGCAAGCAGCGCCAACACAAAGAAGGAGGAGCTCGCGCCGATACGGGTCAGGACCATGGCTGTGGCATAGGCCCCGACACCGAAGAAGGCTGCCTGGCCGAATGTCAGAATACCGGTGTAACCCCAAAGCAGATCGACAGTGATGGCAAGCATCGCGTAGATCATCGACCGTGTCAGCACATTGAGGCTGAAGCGGTCAAGGATCAGAGGGCCGAAGACGACCAGCAACAAGGCGCACAGCGCGAGGGCAGCCATCAGGGTCAGTCGGAATTTGTGTTTGTCAGGCACGGGCAAATCCCTTCGGACGAATGCGCAAAACGATGGCGCAAAGCAGGGCGACGGTGATTCCGCCAAGGACAGGGCTTAAAAACATGGAGACCAGCACCTGCGCTGCGCCGAAAAGCAGACAAGCGGTGGCAAGCGCGCCAAAGGAAGTGCCGGCGACCATGACCAGCATGAAGGCGCCCGTCAGCCAGGCAACACCCATGTTGGGATCAACGCTGGTCAGCGGAGCCAAAAGCACACCGGCCAGTGCCGCGAGACCTGTGCCGATCATGAATGTCACCAATCGGATTTTGGTCGTGTCCATGCCAAGCGCGCGCGCCAGGTTCTCGTTCATGATGACCGCTTGAGCCGAGAGGCCGAGACGTGTCCCCTCGAGTAGAAAGGCAAAGCCGAGGCCGATCACGAGTGCGGCCACAACGGCAAACAGACGGTAGAGCGAGTAACTCGCACCGAAGACGTCGAGCGTGCCTGGCAGCAGAGCCGGCGTGAAATGCACATCGCGTCCGAACCAGAGGGTGATCAACTGTCCGACAACGATCCCCAAGCCCCAGGTGGCCAGGATGGCATCCAAGGGACGACGGTAGAGTGGGCGGACGATAAAGCGTTCGGCCAAGGCACCGAGAACTGCGCCGGTGATAAAGGCTAGGACTGCTGCCAGCCACGGGTTCCAGCCCAATTGATTGGCCACGACAGCACAATATGCACCGATCGTCAGCCAGGCCCCATGGGCAAAATTGATGATCTTCAGCACACCGAAAATGGTCAGCAGGCCGGATGCGACAACGAAGAGGATCGCTGCCGTACTGATGATATCTAGGAAAAGTGTCATGTATGTCATCCCAGGATCGAAGGTGGGGCTTTCGCCCCACCTTGCCAACAATCAGAGCTTCGGGCACTGCTCGCCGGGATCAACGTCCTTGTAGCTGTCGACCACCTTGACACTGCCGTCAGCCTGAACCTGCCCAAGATACATGGTCAAAGGTGCGTGGTGTTGCTTGCTCATTGCAATGGTACCACGCGGACCTGTGAAGGAGACAGACAGCAGTGCGTCACGCACTGCAGCCGTCTTGGTCGACCCAGCCTTTTCCACCGCAGCCTTGTAAAGGTAAATGGCTTCATATTGAGGAACCGAGAGATCGTTCGGCGTGCGAAGATCTGCACCGAACTTTTTCGCCATGGCGGCGAGAAAAGCCTTGTTTTCGGCACTTGCAATGCTGGTAACATAGGATGCCGACAGGAAGATGCCGCTGGCTTCACCACCCATGCTTTTCGCCGTTCCTTCGTCTACCGCGAGGTTGCCATAAGGGAGCGCAACACCAGACGAGCGAAGCTGCTTGGTCAGCGTTACGTTGGGCGCGCCGCCAGCAGTTGAAGTGATGATGGCATCAGCACCAGAGGCCTTGAGTTTTGAGATAACGGCTGTCCAGTCACTGCCGTCCATCGGCAGATATTCCTCGCCGACAACCGAGGCGCCAGACTTCTGGATGTAGGTTTTGGCAAACTGCAGCATCCCACGGCCGAAGGCATAGTCGGAACCGATCAGGAAGAACTTCTTTGCGCCCTGCTTGCCAATGAAATTGTCGACCAGCGGCGGCACCTGCTGTTCAGGGACCCAGGCGTTAACGAAGAGATTGGCATTGCATGACTTGCCTTCGTAGAACGAGGTGTAGATGTAGGGCACATCTCCCTTGGTGATGTTCGGCAAGCCTGCGTTCCGGGCAGCGCTGGTTTCCATCGAGATCACGACGTCTACCTCTTTCTGGAAGACGAGTGAGTCGAAAGCTTTCTGCGCGCCTGCAGCCCCCGAAGCATCGTCCGCGATTTCGAGTTTGAGTGATCGGCCGAGGACGCCGCCTTTTGCATTGATTTCCTCGACCGCCAGTTCGGCTGCCTGAACGACCGATGGTGCAACGACGCTGTTGGCCCCGGACAATCCGACAGGTACGCCGATTTTGATCGGATCCGCTGCATAAGATGCCGGAGTGAAAGCGACGGATGCCAGAGCGAGCATGATGGTTGTACGTATCATTGTGTTCCCCTTTTTTTGATGGTTATGGTTGCTTGTCAGCGATAGACATCCGTCCGGCGATCGCCGAGCAGATGATTGAAACTGTTGAGGATGCGGCTTTGCGGCACACTCGATAGATCAATTACGGCGAGAAGAACCTCCTCGCGATCTGCACTGGCCGGGCCGGCCAATGGCCAGCCGTCAGGACCGACGATCAAGCTGCGGCCAATGAAGGGCTGGCCGCGCTCGGTACCGATCCGGTCCGCACAGACAATGTGAACGCCGTTGGAATGCGCTGCCGCCTTGGTAAGAATGTTCGACATCGTGTCGTCCCGACTTTCCGAGCCGGGCATGGGAACCCAGTTGGTCGGCACGCAGATCAGTTCGGCACCACTGAGTGCGAGCTGGCGAAACACTTCCGGGAACCAGCCATCGTAGCAGATCGCGATACCGACCTTGCCGATGCCAATGTCGAAGACCGGCAGCCCCAGATTGCCCGGCGCAAAATACCGGTTCTCGTCGTTCCACAGATGAAGCTTGCGATACTTGCCGAGATAGCCTTCCGGCCCGGTAAGGATTGCAGCATTGTAGAAGCTGTCGCCATCGCGCTCAGCGAGACCGCAAACGATGTGAATGGCGAGATCACGGGAAAGCGAAGCAAGGAAGCGCACGCTCGTGCCATCCGGAACCGATTCCGCAAGGGTGGCAAGCTCGGTCGTGCTTTGGAACAGGTAACCTGTATTGGCGAGTTCCGGCAGGACGACCAGATCGGCGCCTTCGCTCGCCGCTCGACGAACCATCCTGTCGATGGCAGCAAGATTGAAAGCTCGATCACCGATGTGCGGCTCGAACTGGGTCGCTGCCACTGTCAAATTTCGTGACGTCAGAACCGGATCGGACAAGTCATTCTCCAAACGCAAAAAACCTCCGGCACGGAAATCAATCCGTGAACCAGAGGCTGCTTAGCCAAAATGTGAAAGCGGCAACCTTGCCGCAGAGCAGTCCTGCTCGCCGACAAAGCTTCCACGGAAGCAAACGCAAGTCAAGACGCAAAATTGAGCAGATTTGGCCGCTGTTTAAATCTTCGGCAAAAGGGCCTTAACCGGGATCAGGTCAAGTCTCGGTTGTCTTCTTCACCGTCGAGCCCGGCAGAGGCAGTCCGAAGCTGCGCATGGTGTCATGCGCAGCAACGATCGATTCAGCGACCTGGGACATGGGAACCCGCTTCGCAGTCGCCTGATCTCGCAACAACTTATAGGCGGTATCTTCATCAAGGCTGTTCATGGCACGCAAGGCCGCGACAGCCTTCTCCACGAGCCGGCGTCCCTTCAACGTCTCTTCGAGTTTCTGAACCTTTCCGACCAATCGCTTCTCGTAGCTGTGCCGGTAGCGAGCCAAGGCAAACTGGGTAAGGATCCCCAGTGGACGGAGCGGTTTGGAAATGACGCCATGGGCATTTAAGTCTATGATTGCCTGCAATGCAGTGGGACTTTCATAGGTTAGGATCGCGATAATTGCCGGCTGCTGTGCCTCGCTGATTTGCACCGCGTGCTCGACGGACGTATCCTCTATATGCAGAAACAGGGTGTCGATGTCAGGCGGCAAGCTTGCAGGCAGGGGCCAGATTGCCCTCACCTCGCAACCGAGGCGGCGGAGATGAGAGACCAGAACATCGCCGTCTTCGTCACGTGGGTGCGCAACCAAAACGCGAGCTCGCCGTAGGTCTTGAATGATCCTGTTGGGCCCAGCCATCTCAAACCTCCAGCCATGCATCTTCGAAGCGAGATGCCGTGAGATAAGGATCGGGCCTAATCGGGCCGGGTGCTTGCCAGGCGATATCGAACAAGCCGTCCTCGCGGGCAATGCCGATCCGCGGATGGAGCCAGAGGTGACGTGTATCGCTGTCGAAACTGACACGACCTTCCGGGGCCATGAAGTCCTCCATCAAGACCTCTTCGGAGATGCGGTGTGTCTCAAGCGAGCCGGCGCGTTCGAGCGCCCGCGCAAAAAGATGGACCTGTGTGTAAGCCGGCTGCGACCAGACGCTAGTGGTCACATCACTCCCGAAGCGGCTCTTATAGGCCTCGACGAAGCGACTGTTTGCCTCGCCTTCAACGGTCTGGAAGTAGGTCGCAGACAGAATGTGCCCGGTGCAGAGGTTAGCTCCAATCTCGCGGATCTCGGTCTCGGCCATGGTCAGACTGGCGATCGGCATGTGACGGCGGTCGAACCCCGCGTCGGCATACATCCGATAAAACTCCTGGGCCGGCCGGCCGACCACGGTCGAAAAAATCGCATCCGGCTTCAGTCGCGTGATGTCCGAGAGCACCTGCTGCAGAACATCGCTGTCGGCATGCAGCGGAATGTAGCGTTCACCAACGACCTGTCCGCCCTTGGATTCGACGATGTCGCGCATCACCCGGTTTGATTCACGAGGGTAGATATAGTCGACACCGACGAAATAAATGCGCTGGCCATAATTGCGCAATAGGAACTCCGCCAGTGCAAAGGTGTTCTGGTTCAACGTGGCGCCGGTGTAGACGACATTTTCCGAATACTCGAAGCCTTCATACATCGAGGGATAGAAGAGCAAACCATTGTGACGCTCAACAATCGGAAGCACCGCCTTGCGGCTCGCCGAAGTAGAACAGCCAAAGATGATGTTGACGTCGTCCTCCGCCAGAAGGCGGCGGGCCAACTTCCGATAGGAACCGCTATCCCCGCCGGGGTCATAGACGATTGGCTGTATCGGCCGTCCAAGCACGCCCCCCGCAGCATTGAGTTCTTCAACCGCCAATGCGGTTCCCAGGAAATGCTCCGTCTCGGTCACCGTGGTGACACCGCTGCGGGAAAAGAGAACGCCCACGCGCCATTCGCTGTTTGACATATCCAAGCCCCATCAGGTCCATTGGTCTTGAAACCTATAGAGCGGACAGCTCTTGCGATATCAAGCAGCGGTGTCGCTTCGGCGCGTTCGTTGGTCTTCCACAGGCTTTCCTGGTCCCAAAACACTCACCACCGGTCGCGGATGCCGGATGGCGTCAACCTCTCGCGACACCATCACGGCAGAGCACAGCACTATTACTGGATCGAAAGCGCCTATGAGACGAGTGCGCAAGCGTAGCCGTGTCCGCTTTCGGGCGGCGGCAAAAACGAGATCTATGACTGGGATGGAAGCGCAAACCTGCCGGCCTGAACATTTCGGTGCGCGCAAATACGCCGGCCCTAGCATGTCATAACATGCTCGCTCGTCCAGTTTCTGCTCGTCATACCGTGAATGCCGCTCGAAACGCTTCAAGTGCGACTGCCGGATCACCTTTCGCGAAGGCTTCCATCCCGACTGGCCCACGATAGCCCATCTCGAAAAGAGCCCGAGCAATCGCATGGTAGTTGATCTCTCCGGTCCCTGGCTCACAGCGTCCTGGCACGTCAGCAACCTGCACCTCGCCAATCCAGGGCAAACATGCCCGGCAGGTCTCGATGAGATTACCTTCGCCAATCTGCACGTGGTAAAGGTCGAGGTTCAGCCTCAGACGTGGATGATTGACCGAAGATACCAGAGCCAGAGTGTCGGCGGCCCGGCCGAATGGCGTACCCGGATGGTCGACTGAAAGATTGAGGTTCTCCAGTGTGAAGACGACATTTTCTTCTTCTGCGAGCTCCACAATCCGGCAAAGCGTGTCTCGGGCCTTGAGCCACATGGCGCCAGTCACGATCTCCGCCGGTCGAGCAGGTAGGCCACCGGGACCGAGACCAGTCCCATGCAGATTCAGCCTCGCCACGCCAAGGTGTTTGCCGACCTGCGCCGTCTCTCGTGCGGACCGCAGCAGTTCATCCGCTCCCTCGTCATCGGCCAGTCTTCCAGTCAGGTAGCCATTCATGATCGAAAAAGTGGCACCCGATCTCTCCAAGGCGTTCACATCATGATCCGGCCAATTCCAAAGCCCCACCTGAAATCCCATTTCAGCAAGACACGCAGCCCGCCACTCGATCGGGCGATCCCGCCAGATCATTTCGGCGCAGGCAGCGAGAACGAATGGCTGTTGCATGTCAATTCTCCTGTTCAATTCTATGTAAATGAATGTGGGGACGTCTGAGGCAATTGCGGCCCCCAGTTATATCGTCTGGGCGAGCAGCATGCGATCGCTATTCGATTTGGCCATCGCATTGATCACGTGTTCGATCCCCAGTCCTTAAGCGAAATCCGGCCCGGTGTTCGGTGCGCCAGCTATCGCCATCAGGAGATCCTGGGCCTTTATGATCATCTGCTCATTGAATCCGGAATTGTGCCCGGGTGCGGGGCAGAAGACCAAAAAATCGGGTTGATCGGGGCCAGTAACATAGCGGACCAAGCCCGCCTCCCCGGGCCTGTGTATCCACAATTCGTTCATGTTCTCCTGGCAGAAGACGATCGTGCCTTGGCTCCCATGGGTCTCCCATTGTAGCCTGCACTTCCGACCACGAGCCACGCGAGATCTCGCGAAAGATCCATGCGCCTGAGCGAAACGCACCGCCATCGCACTGTACTCGTTCTCGGTCGCCTTTGGGTCGTTCGCCGAAGGCCGGGCGGGACCGCGATCCGGAGATCCAGCGCATCGTGCTGCTGGATGGGCCGGCCGTTCTTGGTGATCCCTCGCAATGGCCGAGCCAGAGCAGTTGTTTACAAGCCACCAAACGCACTATCGAGCAACTCGTCTCCGATGGGGTTATGAAAGACGTTGATCCTGAAGCAGCTGCCCGGTTAATGAACGGCGCGGCGCTAAATGCGGCTTTGTGGGTTGCGGCTAGCGATAAGCCGGAAGTTGTCCTACCAAAGGCCATTGAGGCCTTTCGTCTCTTGGCTGAAGGATTTCTTGCCTAGCCTTTATAAGGAACGCTTCTGCATCAAGCCAGACAAAGACACGCCGGATTAAGACCCACTGAGTGGTCGCGACCACGTAGAAATAATATGATCCACTACCGGCCGAAGCAGGTCTTTCGAGACACCTGCCTTGGCTTGAACGGCCATCCCTTGCGTCACCATCATGACATATTTCGCCAGGGCGCCACAATCCGCTGAGGCGCTGAGTTCACCCTCATCTTTTGCCCGCTCAAATCTCCCTCGCAATGCGGCTTCGGATTGTGTCCGTCGATCAATCAGGGCTTGGCGGACGGCTTCCGCATCATCAGAGCACGCCAGGGCGCCGTTTATCCCAAGGCATCCGCGGCTTTCACCGCCAAACGTATGAATGTCCAGCGCGTCCTCTAGGATGATGCGAACAACATCTTGAACTTTGGGCTCGTCAAGCGCGTCCGTCATGAACGCCATGTGCTTGGCTTCATATCGTTCGAGTGCTTTTCGAAAAAAGCTCTCTTTGTTCCCGAACGTCGCATAAAGGCTTGGGCGCGCAACGCCGGTCGCGCGCGTGAGATCATCGAAGGAGGTACCCTCATAACCTTTCTTCCAAAACATGGTCATGGCCGCTTCCAAAGCGACGTCCACATCAAATTCACGAGTTCGCCCCATCGCCCACCTCTTTCTGTACCGTTCGTTATAAAACGCTTGACGACACATGTCTAGATAATCTACCGCTCGTTACTATAACGATCGGTAAAGTATCCAGCGGCAGCTGCGTGCACGCTTGCGCCGGAAAACCAGAAAGAGACAGACAATGACCGAAGACCGAAATCAGCAGCGCATCGCCGTGGCAATAGACTACTTCCGCAAGGTGGACGCTGGCGATCCATCGATAATGGACCTTCTGACCGATGACATCCAAATTTATTTTCCGAAGTTCGGGGTGGGATATGGCAAGGCCGACGTCGGGCGCGCTGTCCAGGGAATGATGAGCTCACTCCGCAAAATCGAGCACGACTTCGATCGCATGAATATTCTCGTCTCGGGAGATCATGTGGTGGTCGAAGGCTTCGAAGGCGGGATTAGCGCCAATGGCACGCCGTGGCCGGTCGAAGGACGCTCCGAGGGCCGCTACTGTAATGTTTTTCAATTCGACGGTCTCAAAATAAAGCGTCTTCATATCTACGTCGATCCTGACTTCGGCAGCACGCACGAAGAGCGCTTCTTATGGCAGACAGTTGGCATGACGCGTCCCGGCGATATCTGATTTGAGAGGAAGTGACGCGGCCGCTGACCGTCTGCCCTTCAACACGATCAACAGAGCAAAACCGCCATTGCTTCTTGCCGCGGATTTAAACAACAACCTCATCGAGGTACCATTTATCTCCGAGCGGACCGGATGATCGACGGCGGATCTCTTTGGTGAAGGTGCGGCCGAATTTTTCCGCCCACTGCTGGATTGTCTGATGGGAGACGATGATCTCACGGGCAGCCAGCAGGCCCTCGACCATCCACAGGCTGAGAGGAAACTGGAAATACAGCCAAGGCGCATGGGCAATGACTTCAGCAGGTAAGTGATGGTGGCGATAGAGCGGATCACGGTCTTTCACGGCCGTCATCCGCATATCAAATTCCAGATTCCGTTACATTGACGATACCTGTGCATCGCCTGACTTCGCCGCTGGCCCGAAGATCTTCTCGCAATAGGACCGTAGCTTTTCCGGATGGTCCGCGGCTCCCCGATAGGCGATATGGCCGTCGGGACGCACGAGGATCAACGCTGCCGCCTGAAGGCCATAGGCTGCGTGCGCTTCGTGATCCAGGTCCGACAGGGTGATAAGATCGCTGGCGGAGGCGAACGCCGCGGCGAGAACCAGCCTAGGACGCACGAATTGCCAGCCGCGCACTGCGGCGCAGGCGGCGTCGAGTGCCGCGATCGCAGCTTTATCGCGCCCGTCGAAGGCGAGAAGCGTCCAGCCCCAGCTGTGACCATCGGGATTGTAGAGATACTGGAACAAGGTCGCCGAGCGTCCATCCGGCGCAATGACCTTGGCATCCGGCGCGCGCTCACCCGCCTTCGGCGCGTGTTTCCCGACGAGATCGGCGAGGCCGGTGAGATGATCCTCGTTCAGTGGACTGTCCGGATAGGCGACAGACAATTGCTGAAGATCGGCCGTGCCCTGGATGTATGCGCCGATGCTCGGCACGAAACGGGCGGTAAGATCGATGGCGGCATCCTTGAGGACGCCACGATACACGCTGTTTTCGAAGCCGCGCACCTGGCGACCATCCAGTGCACGATGCTCGCTGCCGCGCTCCGGGTCGTAAGAATCCAGCACAAGGGACGTACCGCTCCTGTTCAGGGCCATGGCCAATCGCCAGGCAATGCCGACGGCGTCGTGGAAGCCGGAATTCATGCCTTGCCCACCGGCAGGCAGGGACTCGTGACCGGCGTCGCCAACCAAATATACCCGTCCCGCGGCATAATGGTCCGCGGCGCCATGCTGGAAGCGGCTGTGTGTGATCCAGATCGGGTCCGTGATGGTCAGCGTCTCGTCTTCCGTCACCTCCCGCGCGATCGCCTGCATCTCCTCCAGCGTCGGATCACGATCGGGGATGCCGGTATCATCAGAGAGGAAGAACAGACGATGATACCCCTTCCAGACTGGAAGCACGCCACAGAAGCCATGACGATAATAGAAGAACCACAGGTGATCGAAATCGAGCGATCGACGCCAGCTGAGCTTGGCATCAAGCTGCCGATTGATCACGTGCGGCAGTTTCTTTAACTCGAAATCGAGGCCCAGCGCCTTGCGCACGGTGCCGCCATGGCCGTCGGCACCGATCAGGTATCGGCACCGTAGCTGCTCAGTCGGCCCCTGCACGTGATGACCATCATCGTCTCCGACGGTTCCGATCGTCACCGTGACACCAGCGGTATCTTGCTCGAAGGAAAGCGCCTTGATCCCCCGCTCCACGCGGCCACCTTTGGCCTCGATCTGCTCGGACAGCGTTTTCTCGATCACGTCCTGCCCGCTGTAGAGAACTGGTCCGTAACGGCTTGGCACATCGGCGATGGCGACCGGATCGACCGGACGCCCGTTCAGAAGCGTGTTGATCTGGGTGATGCTATAGGCGTTCTTTGCGATCGCATCGCGGATGCCGATGCTGGCCAGAAGCTCTTGCGGCCGAGCCCAGAGATTGTTGGCACGCGAGTGCGGCTTCGGATGCCGTCGCTGCTCGAACAGGCGGAATTTGATGCCGTGATGCGCCAGCGCACAGGCCGTGGTGAGGCCGATCGGGCCGGCCCCGATGATGATGACATCCGTATCGAAACCGTCATGCACGGTTGCATTGGTCATGGGTATTCCCTTTTCTTTACGGGCTTGGAAAGCCTTAAGCGGAATGGCCTAATCGGGGTGGGTTGGCACCGGTGTTGTCGCGAGTGTCTCATCAATGACCTCGTTGAGGTGGCGCAAAACCTCCATGGCGACCGCGAGACGTTCGCGGCCAATCCGGTCGAGAATTCGTGCATCAAGGGGACGCGAGGCGGCTTCGGCGCGAGTCAGCACGTCGCGCCCGGCGGGGGTTAAAACAACGAGCTTGGCACGCCGATGATGGGGGTTGGGCTCAAACGTGACGAAGCCCTGCTCGACGAGAAGGTCGCTCACCCGCTGCACTGCCTGGCGGGTCAGCCCCATATTGCGGGCGATGTGAGCCACGGGCAGCGGCACCGGCGAATAACCGAGAGCGCCCAGAACCTGCCACCAGGCGGTGGTCAACCCCAAGGGTCGGACTAGCGTATTGCCCGCATCCACAAGGCGGCCATTCGTCTCGAACACGGCGAGCACGAGTTCGCGAACATTCTTTTGAGCGTCTTCAGTGATCATGACAGCCTGACGTCCTTTCGACAACATGCTGTCAATGCCTAGTTTAGAGTTTAGTTCCGAAAACCTCTACTGCATTCACATATTCCAGCGGGACCAACGCCCTTGGCGGTCAGTCTGACATTAAACGTCTGCTCCAACGAGCAAACAATGGCAACGCCCTGCTCCCGAAGATGTCGCGCGACCCCTGTGGCCGGCGCTAGCGGGCCGTTTATTGGCGCACCATGATTGCGTTGGAAACAACCTCGAACAGGTATTCCGCTCGCGGCTTGAAGGGAGCTTGATCGTTCATCCAACCGAGCGCGCCGATTAGTGCGAACAAGTCGCTTCCTTCCATGTCGCTGCGCGCCACTCCTTGGGCTTGAGCGCGTTTTAGAAGCCGCTCACCTGCCTTGCGTAATTCATCGCACGAAGTGTGCAGTGCGGATTGAGGGTCTGCGAGGGCTGCCGCCATAATCGTCACCACGCCGCTGTAGACCTGCACAAACCCGACAGCATCGCGGAGCCAGATCAACAATGCTTCCCCTGGCGAGGACGAAAGTTCCAACGAGCCTGCTTTTGCCGTTAGCTCTTCCAGGCTCTTTCGCAGCAAGGCATCGAGCAACGCCTCACGCGTCGGAAAATGTCGCAACAGTGTGACGTGGCTCACCTCGGCTCTTCGCGCAATATCACGCAAAGAAGCACCCGCCCCTTGCTGCGTGATCACGTCACGAGCGGCGACAAGCAGGTGGTGATAGTTTTCTTTTGCGTCAGCGCGCATCGATCATCCTTGACAAACGGACCAGTGGTACTTTTATATGTACCACTGGTACAGTCTATGCAATCGCCCTATCAAGCACAACAAGGAATGATCAATTGCGCTACAAACTGTTTGGCAAGCACACGGGGCTTCGGGTTTCCGAACTCGTTCTCGGAACCGCTAACTTTGGCACAGCTTGGGGAGGGCATGGTGCTCAACCCGAAGAAGCTCGACAGATTTTAGATACATACGCAGAAGCGGGCGGCAATTTCCTCGACTCGGCAAACGGCTATCAAGAGGGACAATCGGAAATGGTTCTTGGCGACCTGCTCGCCGGCCGTCGCGACGAGTTTGTTTTGTCGACGAAATTTGCCGTGAAGACGACTGCGGATTCTGGCCTGCTCGTCACAGGAAATAGCCGACAGGCAATGGTTCTTTCTGTTGACGCGAGCCTGAAACGACTGAAAACAGATCGGATCGACCTGTACTGGGCACACGTTTCGGATGGCGTGACCCCACTTGAGGAAATCGTCCGCGGTTTCGACGATCTCGTCAGGGCGGGTAAGATACTCTATGCGGGCCTATCGAATTTCCCGGCCTGGCGCGTGGCGCGTGCCGCGACAATTGCCGAGCTCAGGGGAGCTGTCCCCATCGCTGGCATTCAGGTCGAACACAGCCTCGTCCAGAGGACGACAGAACAGGATCTAATCCCGGCCAGCAAAGCCCTCGGTCTTGGGGTTGTGGCGTATTCTCCACTGGGTGGCGGTGTGCTGACAGGCAAATACCGTTCAGGCAAATTTGATAATAGGCGCGACGAAGCCTGGGCTGGCGCAGGTTTCCAGCCTGAAAACTCGCAGCAGCGGACTGCGATCATCGACACCTTGATCGCGGTCGCCGAGGAGGCTGGCGTGACACCCGGCGAGATAGCGATTGCCTGGGTTGCCGGCAAGGGCTCGCTGCCGATCATCGGGCCACGCACATTTGCGCAACTTGAATCAAATCTGGCAGCAGCGAAGGTGGTTTTATCGGCAGAACAAGTGACGCGTCTCGACGATGTCAGCGCAGTACCGCGGGGCTATCCCTACACAGTGCTTGACGACCCTCGCATCAAGGACCTCATAACGGGCGGGAAGTTCGATAAAATCGATGTTCCCGCGGAGCCCATCGCCTAAAATTCAAAACAGCGCTCGTGCAACTGGCGGCGTTATCGGGCGAGTTCCACCTCCTCTATGATTTGGAATAGGTCATCTTGCGCCGATCTGTAGCCACGACGACCAATTTGGGCAAGGTCCGGGCAGGACGATAGGTCGCGGCTCATCTCAAGCGATCTTCCGTGAGGCTATTGAGTGGAGTCGAACAGCCGTTCACCTAGATAATGACTTTGGTGGTGTTCGTTGGAGTGACAGCGGCTTCATGGCCTATGCCAGCCTGCACAACATCGGTCACCCGACGCCTGGTGAGACTGTAGTCGTCGCCACGGCTCGCGGAGCGGTTGGCTCTGTCGACAGCCAGATCGCCGATCCAGGGGACACGCGTTGTAGGAATTGCCGGGAGGCCAGACATTTCATGCCAGTTAGCAGCGGCCTGCCCGAACTGAATCGATATCTATTTCGAAAATGTCGGCGGTGCCGTCTGGGGTGCGGTCCTGTCTGGCAAGCTGGTCGTTCAGGGTGTCGGGCTAGCCGTAGAACGGCGCCGGGTGCCAGCGCGTTAGTCGCGAACGCGATCGTATTCCTGTTGCGCGGCCTCAAGCTCGGGACCGTAGGTCATCGACCATGCATATAGCGCCTCGAACGGTTGCTGGAGGGAGCGGCCGAGCGGGGTAATGGTATATTCGACACCAACAGGTGTCGTTGTGGTCAGCACTTCGCGGCGGATGAGCCCATTGCGCTCCAGGCGCTTCAAGGCGTCGGAAAGAGCCTTGTGCGTGATCCCATCAAGGCGCCGCATGATCTCGTTGAACCTGGATGGCCTGGAGCACAGGACTGTCAGGATCAGCACCGACCATTTATTGGCAATCTGCTCCAGCACTGGCCGGGCCTTCTCCACGTCCAGCAGTGCCTCGGTGGAGACGGCCTTGGGCCGGCGTGATGAATTGGCTTTCGCTGACAGAGCTTCATCCAATACGGGCATGGGTATACTCCTCGATATCTGCTTTACTTATAGTGCGTTATTGACCGTAGGTATAGAGGATATATCTATCTCCATCATTATTGAAGGAGTGAACATGAGCAAATTGGCAAACAAGGTCGCCCTCGTGATCGGCGGCGTCGGTGGCATCGGCGGAGCTATTTCCAAGAGGTTCGCCAGCGAAGGCGCGCAGGTCTACTCGACCAGCCGGAAAGGTGGGGAGCGCGCGTCCGAAACAGGGGGCTTGGGCAGCATCCGGATCATTCAGGCGGACGCCAGCGAAAAGGCCGATCTTCATCGCGTCTTGGAGCAGATCAGATCGGAACAAGGCCGCATCGATGTACTTGTCGTAAACGCGGGTCTATCCGAACATGCGCCCCTTAAAGAAATTTCGGACGACCATTTCGACCGGACATTCGGCCTGAACGTCCGATCCCTCGTCTTCGCCGCACAGGGCGCGATCGACCTCATGTCGTCCGGCGGAACGATTGTGCTCATCGGCTCCATTGCCGGCGACATAGGCACAAAGGGATACGGCGTATATGGTGCGACGAAGGCAGCAGTCCGTTCGTTTGCCCGCACATGGGCCAGCGAACTTGCCCCCAGAGGCATTCGCGTCAACGTTGTCAGCCCAGGACCAACCGATACAGCGATGATGGCAAGCGCCTCACAGGAGGTTCGGGATGCTTTATCCAGCATGATCCCTCTGGGACGCATGGGTCGACCTGAAGAGGTGGCGGCAGCAGCTCTCTTCCTCGCAAGCGACGAGAGCAGCTTTACGACAGGTGCGGAGCTGGCTGTCGATGGAGGAATGGCCCAAGTCTGATGTTCACCGTCGATTGGCTCAGGGAACACGCCTGTGCCAGACGACTTAAACCGCATGGTACCAAAGGGAGCCGACCGGAACGCTGCGCATCCAGACGTCCCTCGGAGCTTCGCGGATGGTTCTCTCACCTCTCATTGGTGAATATCTACGCCGCTCTCTGTATTACCTAGGTCGCCGAAATATCCCTGCAAAATTGCGATGCTTAGTAAACCTCATCGGACCGATGAGAGCGGCAGCTCAAGCTACGACTTCTGCGGATCATCCCTTAGACGAATGGCGTTGAGCCGATCCCGAGCAACCACCGAAACAGGAATAAATTGATGGATGGTTCATGAGCTATTTAAGCAGGAAGATGGAACGGCCAATAGGCCGCTCCATTATCGCATTAACCGTGAGGTCATTGAATCAGACTGTTCTGCCAGAAATTATCCTGGATAACCTGGGCGACGTTTCCGATCCGCCGCCAGCGAACTGGCAGTCCAGATGCAGTCGGCAACCAGTTGAGGGGTTAGCTTTACAGGCACGGAATGGATAACGCTCTTCGGATCGAGCGCGATTTCGCCTACCTTCAGCAGTTCTTCCGCTGTGACGTTCTCCAGTCCAAGATCGGTGAGGGTGGTGGGTAGGCCGATATCCTGGCAGAAATCGATCGCCTCATGGATTTCCGTCAGTGGACGGTTTTCCAGAACAAGAAGGCCGATGATGCCGAATGCAACCTTTTCGCCGTGGAAGAAATGATGCGTCGGCTCCAGTACCGTCAGAGCGTCGTGAATACCGTGCGCTCCGGATACGCCGCAGTTTTCAAAGCCCAGACCGCTTAGCAGCGTATTGGCCTCGATGATGTTTTCCACCGCCTGCGTCAGCTTGCCATCGCGGGCCGCAGCATAGGCCGCTCGACCGTCCCGCATCAGCACGTCATGGCAGCGCCGCGCGATTGCTTCCCCGGCTGCCGTGGTGACATAGCCATCGCCGATATAGTTGTTGGAGCGGCTTTCAAAATTCGACCGCGCCTCATACCAGGTCGAGAGCGCATCGCCCATACCAGACACCAGGAAGCGGACAGGCGCCTTGATGATCAGGGCGCTGTCGACCAGAACGACATCGGGGTTGCGCCCGCAACGGATAACGCGATCATAGACCCCGTCTTCGCTATAGATCACACCGAGCGAACTTGTAGGGGAATCGGTCGATGCTATGGTTGGAACGGTTGCCGTCCGCGCGCCGAGATGTAGCGCGGAAATCTTTGCCGTATCGAGCGCCTTGCCGCCGCCGATGCCGATCACCACCCCTGCCCCGGTGGCCTTACCCTCGGCTATCGTTCGGTTCACCTCGTTGTCGGAGGATTCACCGGAAAACTTTACAAAATGGCTTTTGACGCCCTGCACCGTGAGATTGGCTTCCACCTTAGGGCGCAGCGTTTCCCAGAAGAAGCCGTCGATCACGATCAGCGCCGATTTTGAAAGCGGTGCGATGTAAAGCCCGATGTCATCGATGACGCCAGGGCCCTGCACGTAGCGAAGCGGCCCGCCATATCCTCTTGCGGTCATGGTCTTGTTCCTTTTGATTTATGGCAGATCAGCGCGTCGGACCGAAAGGTGGGGACCGGTTTTCGGAAACAATTCGACGCGCAAACAACAAGTTAACGCAGCGTCAGGCCGCCATCGACGGTGATCACCTCGCCCGTCGTGAACGAGCCGGCATCGCTCGCGAGATAGACGACCGACCCGGCCAGTTCCTCGACCGTGCCGATACGGTTCTGCACAGCACCCTTTTCCCAATAATTGGCGACGACATCAGGGTGCTCGCGCAGCACCTCATCGGTCAGTTCGGTGCGGATATAGCCAGGCGCCAGCGCATTGACGCGGATATTGTGCTCTGCCCATTCGGTGGCGAGCGCCTTGGTCAGCATATGCACACCCGCCTTCGACACGTTATAGGCGGCGTGGCGGAAGGGCCAGTTGACGATCCGGCCCGACATGGAGCCGATATTGATGATCGACCCGCTCTTTTGCGCAATCATCCGCCGTCCGACATGCTTCGAGACGAGGAACACACCGTCGAGATTGACGGCCATGGTCTGGCGCCACTGGTCAAGGCTGCAATCCTCCGCCGGTGCGGGTAGCACGATGCCGGCATTGTTGATGAGAATGTCGATACGCCCGAAGCGGTCGATTACACCTTGCGTCATCCGCTCCACATCAGCCTCGTCGGAGACATCGGCCTGAAGCGCGAAGCTGTCGCGGCCCTGGGCCTTGATGGAATTGGCGACCTCTTCTGCGCGATCCAGCGTCGAGCGCACGATGATGGCGACGTCGGCACCATGGGCAGCGAGCGCCTCTGCCAGCGCCTTGCCTATGCCGCGCGATCCGCCCGTGACGATCGCCTTGCGACCAGTCAGATCGAATAGGCGGCGGTAATCCTTAGCCGTGTTTGACATATTGTTTCCTCCCTAATTTTGGAAATATTCAAGCCGCCGTCGGCGATGTCTGCGGCGTAGCAAGGGGCAGCGCATTCACCGGCTCACCCCAGCGGGCGAGAATGTGTTCGGCGGTGCGCTGCGCCTGGGCAACGATGGTCAATGACGGGTTCACTGCGGTCGAGGACGGCAGGAAAGACGCGTCGACGACATAGAGATTGTCGACATCCCAGACCTTGCAATGCGGATCGAGCACGGAGCTTTCCGGCGCCGTGCCAAAGCGGGCGGTGCCGCATTGATGCATCGACACCTTGATATCCATCTTGTTGGTGATGATCAGCGGGTAGCCAAGCGAGCGCATGATGCGCGACCAGACTTTGACCAGCTCATTGTGAGATTTCAGGTTGTTGGCGGTGTAGCTTAGGCGGATGCGGCCGTCGGGGTCGACGGTGACGCGATTGTTCGGATCGGGCAGGTCTTCCGACATCAGCCACCAGTCGACACTGCGATCGGCAAAGGTCGACATCAGCCATTCCGGCGCCCAGGTGGCACTCGCTGTCAGCATGCCGCCCTGCAATTTGCCGAGCCCTTGCACATTGCCGAGCGGATAGGGCTTTTCGTTATTGGCGAGGTAGAAATCATTGATCGCCATCGACTTCTGAAAGACCACGCGGTTTTTCTTGAACGGCGATATCGCCATCATCGCTGTATTGTTATGGGCCATGTAATTGCGGCCCAGCTGGTCGGACATGTTGTTGCCGAGGCCCCGCTTGTGCGCATCGTTGGCGGAACGCAGCAACAGCGCTGCCGAGTTGATTGCGCCAGCGCTGGACACAAACAGGTCGGCCTCAATCACCTGCTTCTGGCCCTTGTGGGTCAGTTCAACGCCGGTAACGCGCTTGCCGGTCGAATCGGTCAGCAGCCGGTGCACAAAAGTCTCGGTAATCAGTTCGATCTTACCCATGGATTTGGCAAGCGCCGGGTTGACCAGACGCACTTCCGCATCGCCCTTGGCACCCAGCTTGCAGGCAAAGCCATCGCAGGTGCGACAGCGGATACAGCTGCCGCCCTGATGATAGTCGATGGCGATCGGCAGCGGGAAAGGATGCAGGCCCTTCTCCTTCAGCTTCTTTTCGAAGAAGGCGATTTCCGGCTCGTGACCGATGGCCGGATAAGGCATGGGACCGGAGCGCGGTGGCTCCGTCGGGTCCATGCCCGCAGTGCCATGGGTGCCCATCAGCCTTTCGGCGACAGCATAGTAGGGTTCGAATTCGTCATAGGAAACCGGCCAGGCAGGGGCAACACCATCCTCGTGCTGCAAATCCTCGAAATCCTCGCGGCGGAAACGTAGGGTGGCTGCCCCGAAAAATTTGCTGTTGCCGCCGACATAGTAGTAGGTGCTGGGATTGAAGAGTTCGCCGTCTTTGTCGCGCCATTCTTCCTTGGTGGCGTATTTCTTCTTGTGGAAGACCGCATCGACATTCCAGTTATCATCTTCCCTGGGCAGGCGCGGCCCGCGCTCGATCATCAGGATATTGCGGCCGGTCTCGGCCAGCCGGTTGGCAAGCGCACCACCGCCAACGCCGGCACCCACGATGATCACGTCGTAAAATGTCTTCAAGTCGCTCATGTCTCTCTCCCGTGCGTGAACGTTCTTTTCCTCGAAGCCCGCTCGTCACATGATGGCGCCCACCTGCCAGGGCACGAATTCGTTGTCGCCGTAATTGTAGATTTCGCTGAGCGTCCGCTCGCCCGAGGCCGTCGCAACGATCGCCTCGAATATCCGGTTGCCTACCTCTTCCACCGTCTCGTCACCGGTGACGATGGTGCCGCAGTTGAGGTCCATGTCCTCCTGCATCCGCGCATACATCGGCGTGTTGGTGGCAAGCTTCAGCGACGGTGCCGGCTTGAAGCCCGAGACGGAACCGCGTCCGGTTGTAAAGCATATGACGTTGCAGCCGCCTGCGACCTGGCCGGTCACCGCAATCGGGTCATAGCCGGGGGTGTCCATGAAGACGAAGCCGCTTTCGGTGATGCGTTCGGCATATTCATAGACGGCATTGAGCCGCGTCGTGCCGCCCTTGGCAACAGCCCCCAGCGACTTCTCAAGAATAGTGGTGAGACCGCCCGCCTTGTTGCCATGGGACGGGTTATTGTTCAGCTCTGCCTGGCCGCGCTCGGCATAATCGCGCCACCATTCAATCCGCTGCAGCAGTTTTTCCGCAACGGCGGGGCTTTTCGCGCGCCGCGTCAGCAGATGTTCGGCGCCGTAGATCTCAGGCGTTTCGGCAAGACAGGCCGTCCCGCCATGGCTGACCAGGAGATCGGCGGCATAGCCCAGTGCCGGATTGGCGGAAATGCCGGAATAGCCATCCGACCCGCCGCATTCCAGCGCAAGCTTCAGCTTGGACACCGGCTGCGGCGTGCGCGTGAGTGCGTTGACTGAAGGCAGCATGGCATCGATCGCGGCAATCGAGGCTTCGATGGATTTGCGCGTGCCACCGGTCGCCTGGATGGTGAGCGTGTGGAAGCGCTCGCCCTCTTTCAAACCATGCGCGGAAAGCAGCGCTGGAATCTGGTTGGTTTCACAGCCCAGACCGATCATCACGACGCCGCCGACATTGGCATGGGTGGCGTAGCCGGCAAGCGTGCGCGTCAGATAGCGATAGCCTTCCGCCGCCGTGTTGATGGCGCAGCCGCCGGCATGTGTCAGTGCGATGACACCGTCGACATTGGGATAATCCTCAAGCCGTCCCGGCGCGGCGTAGTGCTGCGCCACGGCCTTCGCGACAGTCGCCGAACAGTTCACCGAGGAGACGACGGCGATATAGTTCCGGGTCCCCGCCTCGCCATTGGCGCGCTCGAAGCCCATGAACCGCACTGGTTCCGCGACAAAGATCGGCTCATGCGCATCCACGCAGAATTCATGGGCGAGTTCCACGTCGCGCATGGCCATGTTGTGCGTATGAACATGGTCGCCGACGGCTATGTCGCCGGTGGCAAAGCCGATGATCTGGCCGTATTTGATCACGGCATCCCCCGCCTTCAGTGCGGAAATAGCAACCTTGTGGCCCTGGGTAATGCGCCCGGTCAAAGCCGCTCCGCCAAGTTCCGGCAGGGTCACCGGCTCGAGCGTCAGACGTGCCACTGCGACATTGTCGCGCGCGTTCAAGCGCAAAAGCGGTGACGACGCTGAATAGAGTGTCATGGGGCGTCCTTTCTTTCGAAGAGCCCGCGCTGGTCTTCGTACATCCGCGCCATAACGGCGAAGGACGTGTCCAGATGGATGCGCATGGCAAGTTCCGCCTGATCGGCGTTGCGGTTGGCCAGCGCCCGAACAATCGTGTCGTGCTGTTCGGTGACCACGACCAGATGGCCAGGCACAGGCGCGCTGAGCTGGCGCATCCGGTCGAGATGCACCTTGGCAAGGGTGATGAATTTCCAGATGCGCGGATAGCCGCTGATGCCGGCGATCGCGCTGTGAAAGGCGTCGTCACAATCGAGATAGCTGTCGAGCTGGTTGTTATCCAGAATGGCCTGCATGTCGCCGATCAGCACTTTCAGGCGTGCAACATCCGCATCGCTGACATTGGCAACGGCTTTTCGCACGCTTTCGATTTCCAGCGCGCGGCGAATGACAAAGCCCTCTTCCGCCACCGTAAAAGAGATGCGGCTCACATAGGTGCCCGAATGCGGAAAGATGTCGACAAGCCCTTCATCTGCCAATCGCTGCAGTGCTTCCCTGACCGGGGTCCGAGATACGCCCAACTCGGCACAAAGGTCTTTTTCCGAGATCACGGCACCCGGCTCCATCTCTAGGTGTACGATTGCCTGCCGCAACAACCAATATATCTGTTCGGCCTTTGGAATCGGTTTTGTTTTTTCCGCGCTCATCTGGAACCCATGTAAATCAGCATTTTAAATGATCAATAAGAAGTTTAGGTAACCCTGTTGACAGCTTCTTTTGGATCTGCATTTATATAACTCATATATTAGTTTGTGGCGCAAGGAAAATTTTTCGCGACTACGAACAGGAGGAAGGGTCGGGGTGGCGAGGAGGCTAGCCCACCCTGAAAGATCTCGAAAAGCATGACATCCCTGAGGACAGCGGGTCCGCTGCAACGCCAATTCTGGCGGCGTCTGTGGGCCGACGGGATGCAAACAGATGAGCGCAGGCGACCATGGCAACCATCAATTATCTCACCCGAATTGAATTCGACTCAGGCTCGATCTCGAAGCTTCCCGCCCTTCTGGCCGAGCTTGGGGTGAGAAATCCCTTGATCGCCACCGACAAGGGTCTGGTGTCGACCGGCCTCGTCGCCAAGGTGCTGAATCTCTTCCCCGTGCCACCGATCGTGTTCGACGGCACGCCGGCCAATCCGACCGAAGAAGCAGTCATGGAGGCCTATCGGCTCTACTCGGCAGAGCGATGTGATGGAATTGTCGGATTGGGCGGCGGCTCGTCCCTCGATCTTGCCAAAGCTGTGCGGCTCCTGACCGGGCATGCCGCGCCGCTCGCGCAATATACGGCGGTCTCCGGCGGTGCCGCCAAGATCCACGGCAAGATCTGCCCGATGATCGCCGTTCCCACGACATCAGGGACCGGCTCGGAAGTCGGCCGCGCCGCCGTGATTATCACCGCTGATGGCCGCAAACTCGGCATTCTCAGCGGCTATATGCTGCCGTCGATCGCACTTTGCGATCCAGAACTCACCTATGGCCTGCCGCCCTTCCTGACGGCCGCCACCGGCATGGATGCGCTGTCGCACTGTCTCGAAACCTATATGGGTCCCACCGTCAATCCGCCGGCCGATGCGATCGCTCTCGACGGGCTGAAGCGCGGCTTCCCGGCTATTCGCAAGGCCGTGGCCAATGGCCAGGACCACCAGGCGCGCTGGGACATGATGATGACCGCGCTGGAAGGCGCGATGGCTTTCCAGAAGGGCTTGGGCGCTGTTCATGCCCTGACCCATCCGCTTGGCGCGATCCGCGAACTCAACCTGCATCATGGCACTCTGAACGCGGTGCTGATGCCTGCCGTGCTGCGCTTCAACCGTTCGGTGATCGGCGGCAAATGGGATGTGATGGCCGACATTCTCGGCGGCGCGCCTGATGAGGTCATGGCCAAGCTCAACACGGATATCGGCATGCCCCAGGGGCTCACAGCCATGGGCGTCACCGACGCGATGATGGAGAAGGTGTCCGGTGAAGCGCTGAAAGACCATTGCCACGCAACCAATCCACGGCTCGCCAGCCGCGAAGACTATCTGGCGCTGCTGAAGGAGTCGGCCTGACGTTACAGGCAACGACATAATCCAGAGGGAGGAGAACCTATGTCTGAATTTGAGGAAACCAAAGAGCGCGCCCGCTTCATGGGCGACCTGAAGCTCACCCGGCGCGGGGTTTTAAGCGCCGGTGCGGCGATTACAGTCGCGGCAGCGCTCAGCAAGCCACGGGCCGCCGGTGCCGAAGACCTGAAATTCTGCGCGTCGCTTGGCTGGACGGTGTGGGAATCCGGTCGCCATATCGTCAACGGTTACAAGGATGCAGTATCGAAGCTCGGCGGCACGCTGACCATTGCCGACGCCAATTACGACATCAAGAAGCAGGCCGACCAGATCGCCGCTTTTGTTGCGTCAAAACCGGCCGCGATCTTCATCACACCCGCCGATGCCGCCGCAATCTCGCCGGCCGTGCAGGCTGCGGTGGCATCGGGCATCCCGATCTTCTGCGGCGACAGCTATGTGCCGAACACGACGGTGACATCCACCGCCATGTCGAACAATTTCGGCCTTGGCGCGGCCGGGGCCGAATACATCGTCAAGCGGTTGAACGGTAAGGGCCAAGTGGCACTCGTCAGCCTGCCGTCGAACGAATCCTGGGACCAGCGCACGCTCGGCGCCAAATCTGTCTTCGCCCGCTTCCCGGACATCAAGATCGCCTCGGAAATCGCCTTTGCGCTCGGCGGCACCACGACCCCACGCCAGGTGGTGGACAATATCCTCACCGCCAATCCCGATCTCGAGGCCATCTGGTGCGCCTGGGATGGCGCTGCCTCGGAAGGCACGCTCGCCATACGTGCGTCGGGCAAGAAGGTGTTCATCACAGGCATCGACGGCGGCCGTCAGTCCTTCGAATACATCAAGGCTGGCTCGCCATTCGCGATGACCATGGCGCAGAGCTTCTACGAGATGGCCTACATGAACGCCTTCTACGCCCATGAGGTCGTGGCTGGCCGTAAGGCGCCGCGCTTTGTCATCACGCCGTCCTATGCCGTGACGCAGGACAGCCTGAAGAACCTCAAGGATCTCCCCGACAACTACGATCAGCCGGGCGAAGCAATCAAGCTGGGCTGGGCCAGGGCTCTTTGAGCCATAGGTGACGGCGGGCCGCGCTTAGCGGCCTGCCGTTCAAGATGAAGCCGGAAAGGATCTGTGCTGACAATGGCAGCCATTCTCGACATGAAGGGAATTGAAAAGCAGTTCGGCGTCGTCAAGGCGCTGGACAATGTGGATTTTTCCCTGGACGCAGGTGAAATCCACGCTTTGCTCGGCATCAACGGTGCCGGCAAGTCGACGCTGATCAAGATCCTCTCGGGCGTCTATTCCAAGGATGCCGGCACCGTCACAATCGCGGGCAAGACCGTTGAGCTTGGATCGCCGGCAGCGGCAATCGCCTGCGGCATTGCCTCCGTGCAGCAGCACCCTGAACTGGTCGATGATTTCACCGGCGTGGAAAACATCTTTCTCGGCCAGGAAGCCAAACAAGCAGGCCTCGGCCGGCGGGTGGACCGCAAGGCGCTGAAGCGCCAGGCGGAACAGCTGCTGAAACGCTTCCCGATCGAAATCGATCTCGAGCAGCGCGTCGGCGAAATGCCGGCCGTGGACCGCGAAATCGTCGCCATCCTGCATGCGCTGAGCCGCGAACATATCCGCATTCTGATCCTCGACGAGCCGACCTCGACGCTAACCGAGCGCGAGAAGACCTCGCTGTTTGCGCTGATGCGGCAGTTGAAGGCGGCAGGCATCGCGATCATCTACATCACTCACCGGCTGGAAGAGGTCTTCGAAATCGGCGACCGCTTCACGGTGTTTCGCGCCGGCAAGCGCGTGACGACGCTGAGCTGTCGCGAGGCGCGGGCAAGCCAGGTTTCCATTCCCGAACTGATGCTGGATGAAAAGCCCGGCGACATCTTCCCCCCCAAGGCGAAGAACGCCGCAGGGGAAGCGCTTCTCGAAGTCAGAGGGCTCGACCGGCCCGGCCTGTTTTCGGATGTCAGCTTCACCCTGCGGCGTGGCGAAATTGTCGGCATTTTCGGGCTTGTCGGCTCCGGCGCAGACGAGTTGTCCAAAGCGCTGTTCGGCGTCATCCGCCCGGAAGCCGGCACGATCACCCTGAAGGGCAAGCCGGTCACGCTGAGAGGTCCGCATGATGCCTTGCGCAAGGGGATATTTCTGGTGCCCGGCGACCGCCGCACCGAAGGTTTAACCCTGTCGCGCGACGTGATCTTCAATATGACGCTCGCCCATCTCGGTAAAGCGTCTGTGCTTGGCGGGCTGTTTCGGTTCACCTCTAGTCGCAAGACATCTGCCGAACTCGCTAAGCGCGTGGCGCTGCATCCGATGACGCTCGACCGGCCGGTCAGTGCGTTTTCGGGCGGGAACCAGCAGAAGATCGTCATCGCCAAGGGTCTCTATCGCGATGCCGACATCTACATCTTCGTTGAGCCCACCGTCGGTGTCGACATCGGCGCACGCGCCACGCTCTACGCGCTGATGCGCGAGCTTTCGGCTCATGCCGGCGTGCTTGTCATCTCCTCGGATTGCGATGAGGTGCATGGCGTCGCCGACCGGATGATCGCGCTCTACAAAGGTCGCCCCGTCACCGTGCCGGACCAGCGGCCGAGCCGCGACCAGCTTCTCTCGGCAGGCATCATGGGAGCACGCGCATGATAGCGCTCAAATCCTCGCCGCTGACCTTGCGGCTTCTCGCCTTCGTTCTGCTCCTGGGTGTGATCGCGGCCGTCTTCCAATCATTCGCGCCCGCCTATCTCAGCGAAAACAACCTGCATGCGCTGCTGCGCCACATGTCAGTCAACGGCTTGACCGCCATCGGCCTGACCTTCGTCATTGTCGTCAGGCATTTCGACCTGTCGTTTCCGGGCGTGGCGTCACTCGGCGCCATGACGCTGGGCTGGCTGCTCGCCAACGACTACAGCCTTGCGGAAAGCGTGGCGGGCGGCATCGGCATCGGGTTGCTGGCCGGGTTGATCAATGGCAGCGTGATCTCCTATTTGCGCCTGCCCGATATCGTAACCACGATCGCGACCGGCGGCGTCGCGGTCGGTCTGTCCTATTTTTACAGCAACGGTACGTCACTTTCGGAAAACTTCTTCATGTCGGGCATTCTCGACCTGAACGATTCCAAATTCCTGTCGCTCGACATGCCTGTCGTCATCCTGCTTGGCGCCGCCATCGTCGCGTTCATCGTCCTCCATTGCACCCGCTTTGGCCGGGCTTTTTATGCGACCGGCGAAAACCGCCGCTCGGCATTGTTTTCCGGCATCCGCGTCAAAGCCTATGTGCTGACAGCCTTCGGCCTCTGCGGCGCGCTCGCCTGTCTTGCCATCACCCTTCTGGTGGCTTCCTCGGGGGCGGCCAATGTCACGGCAGGCAACCAGTTGATGATGCCGGCCTTTGCTGCCGTCTATCTGGGCGCTGCCCTGTTCGGCGCGCCCTCGATCCCGGCTACGCTGGCCGGAACGCTGCTGATGTCAGCCATGCTCAACGGCTTCACCCTGCTGGCGATACCCTATTACTACAGCGATGCCATCGTCAGCACCGTGCTGATCCTGGCGATCGGCATATTCGACCCGAAACTCACTACACTGGTCGGCGGGCTCTTCACCCGCAAGCCGGCACGCTGAGGAAAAGGAGGGCATGAGACCATGACGGATTTTCCCATGAGCACCACGGACAGCGCATCGGCCAGATGGACAGCGGACCTCAAGAGCTTTTTCCTGCGCTACGGGCTCTTCCTACTGCTGGTGCTTGTCATCCTGGTATTCGCCTGGCTGCGTCCAAGCTTCGGCAGCGCCGGCAATATCAATGACATGCTGCGCTCGGCCAGCATCGCCGCGCTGATGTTTCTCGGTCTCACCTGGATTATCGCCGCTGGTGAAATCGACGTGAGTTTCATGTCGGTTGCCGCCCTTGCCAATATGGTTGTCGCTGCACTCGTTGCGTCTGGCCATGGCTGGGCGCTGGCCTGTCTGGCAGGGCTTGCGGTCGGCGTGATCTTCGGGCTGGTCAATGGCTTGCTGGTGGCGATCTTCCGGCTTCCGGCACTGGTCATCACCATCGCAACAGGTGGGCTGGCGGGATCTGTTGCGGCAGCGATCGGCCTCGGCACCTCGATCTCGCTGCCTTCGACCGGCTTTGTCGGCGCGCTGCTTCACGTCAATTTTGGCGTGGTCCCGCTTTTGACTGTCATCGTGGCGCTACTCTATGCCGGCGCCTGGTTTGTGCAGGAGCGGCTGACCTTTGGCCACTATCTCTATGCCCTGGAGCAGAACCGCGCCGCCGTGGTCGAGGCGGGCGTACCGGTCAATCGCCTGCTGCTGATGCTCTATATCCTGTCAGGCGTCGTGTCTTCCATCGCGGGCATCCTGCTGACGGCGGATCTTTCGTCCGGTCAGCCCTACATCGGCAGTTCCTATTTCATTGACGGGCTGACCTCCGTGCTGCTGGGCGGCATGGCTCTAAAATTCGGCAAACCCAACGTGATCGGCACGCTGACAGCAGTCGTGCTTCTGGCAGCGCTGCTCAGCGGCGCCGCCCTGCTCGGCTGGACGGATGCGCAACGGCAAATCGTCCGCGGCGCGCTGCTGCTTTGCGGCGTGGCCGTCGTTGTCTGGGCACGACGCAAGACCCGGGCGCATATCTAAGCAACTGGCGTCCGAAATCGCGAAAGACAAAACAAGAGAATGACGAGGATAAGGCATGAAAGCGACTGACAAACGTCCCATCGGCAAAACCGGCATCAGCGTCACGGCACTCGGCGTCGGCACAGCACCGCTTGGTGGCCTTTATGCCTCCGTGGCAAAGGAAGACGCCACCGCCATGCTTGATCATGCCTGGGACGCCGGCATCCGCTATTTCGATACCGCGCCGATGTACGGCAATACGCGCTCCGAGCATCTGACCGGTGAATTGCTGCGGGAAAAGGCGCCGGAGAGCCGCGACTGGGTGATCAGCACCAAGGTCGGCCGATTGATGACGACTGAGCGTGCCGGCCGCAAGCTGTCGCCCGCCCCGCCAAAGAACCCGCTCGATCCGGGCTGGTGGAACGGTTTGGATTTCCGCGAAGTGTTTGATTACACCTATGACGGCGTGATGCGCAGCTTCGACGACAGCCAGCAGCGCCTCGGCTTTCCCCGCCCCGACCTTCTCTACGTGCATGACATAGGTCGCGTCACCCATGCTGATTTGCATGAGCATCACTGGAATGCGCTGACCAAGGGCGGCGGTTTCAAAGCGCTCGGTGAGTTGCGGGCTGCCGGCGATATCAAAGGCTTCGGCCTTGGCGTCAACGAATGGCAGATAATCCGCGATGCCTTGCAGGAGGCAGATCTCGACTGTTCGATGCTGGCCGGGCGCTACACCCTGCTGGACCATGATGCGGAGGCGGAGTTCCTACCGCTGGCGCAAAAACACGGCATGGCGGTTGTCGTGGCAGGCGTCTTCAATTCCGGCATCCTCGCCTCCACTTCGGGCCGCCGCAAGTTCAACTATGCCGACGCGCCCGCAGAGATGATCGAGCGAGCCGAAAAGCTGCGGGCCGTCTGCGACAGTTTCAACGTACCGCTTCCCGCCGCCGCCATCCAATTCCCACTGCGCCACCCGGCTGCGACTTGCGTCGTTATCGGCGCGAAGACGGCCGCGCAAATCGCCACCAATATTGAATGGTTCGAACAGGAGATCCCTGACGATCTCTGGACCACGCTGAAGGCCCAGGGCCTGATCACCCAATAATCTGACATCGGGGAGACCGACCATGCTGAAATCCATCAACCCGCTTCTGACTGGCGAGCTTCTCGCCATCCTCGCCGATATGGGCCATGGCGATGAAATCGTCATTTCCGATGGCAATTTCCCGGCGGTCACGGCAGCACAGCGGCTGGTGCAGATGCCTGGTATCAATGCCTGCGCGGTGACGGAGGCCATTCTGTCGCTGATGCCACTCGACGATTTCGTCGATTTTCCAGCAGCTGTCATCGACGCGCCGGGCGATCGGCCGGCGATCTACGCGGAGTTCGAGACGATTATCGAAAACGCTGAAGGCCGTCGCATTCCGCTGGAAGGAGTCGACCGCTTCGCCTTCTACGATCGCTCAAAGGTTGCCTTTGCCGTGGTCTCGACCGGCGAGCGCCGGCTCTACGGCAACATCATCCTCAAGAAGGGCGTCGTGCGTCCTGAGTGACGCGCGGTTCGGGAGGAGACCGACATGCTCGACAGTCATCAACATTTCTGGAAGGTGGAACGCGGCGACTACGGCTGGCTTACGCCGGAGATCGGCTCGATCTGCCGCGATTTCATGCCGGAGGATCTGACGCGCGAGATACGCCGGGCCGGCGTCACCCGGACCATTCTCGTGCAGGCGGCAGAAACGGAAGCGGAAACGGATTTCCTGCTCGATATTGCCGACAAGACGGATTTCGTGGCGGGCGTGGTTGGCTGGATCGATATGGAGGCCGCAGACTTCAAGGCGCGGCTTACCCGCTATCGGCAGCATCCGAAATTCGTCGGCATCCGCCCGATGCTGCAGGGCTTGGCTGATGACGCCTATATCCTGCGGCCAAAGGTGATCGACAGTCTGAAGGCAATTGCCGATGCGGGCCTGCCCTTCGACATCCTGACGTTCACCCGGCATCTGCCGCATGTGATTGCGGCCTTGAAGCAAGTGCCGGATCTGCGGGCCGTTGTCGACCATATCTCAAAGCCCGAGATCGCCAAGAGCACACTCGATCCCTGGCGGACGCATATCGAGGAAATCGCCGGTTTCCAGACCGTCTGCTGCAAGGTGTCGGGCATGGTGACCGAAGCAAAGCCCGATTGGGCGCTAGAGGATTTTCGTCCATACGTCGACCACGTCGCCCGCTGCTTTGGGCCGGAGCGCTTGATGTTCGGCAGCGACTGGCCGGTTTGCACGCTCGCGGGAAGGTATTCGGACGTCGCCAATCTCGCTCGCACTCTACTGTCTGCGCATTTTGGGCCGGAACAGCTGCGCTGGATTTTCAAGGACAATGCTGCCCGTTTCTACGGCGTCTGACACAGGCGCAATGGAAATAGCGTGTGAAATGAGGAGGAACGACGTGTCTAACCCTGAGGAAACGGATCGGCGCCGGCCCTATGTGCGGCTGGCCGGGATTTCCAAATCCTTCGGCCCCGTCAAGGTGCTGAAGGATATCTCCTTCGACGTGCGGCCCGGCGAAATCCATGCGCTGCTCGGTGAAAACGGCGCCGGTAAATCGACGATGATCAAGATCCTGTCCGGCCTCTACCAGCCGGACGGCGGCGTGATGGAAATCGATGGTCAGCCAGCAAAGTTTGCCTCTGCCAAGGATGCCAACAGCGCCGGCATTGCCACCGTCTATCAGGAATTGCTGCTGTTTCCCGAACTGACAGTCGCGGAAAACATCTTCCTCGGTCACTATCCAAGGAAAGGCATGGGCCGGATCGATTGGGCCGAGGCCCGCGCCAAGGCGCGCAACCTGCTCGACAACCTCGACTGTCATGATCTCGATGTCGACACCCGGATCGCAACGCTGTCGGTCGCGCAGCGTCAGCGGGTGGAAATTGCCAAGGCCCTCTCCCACAAGGCGCGTATCCTGATCATGGACGAGCCGACAGCATCGCTCACCGAAAAGGATGTTGCGCGGCTGATGGATGTGGTGCGCAACCTCAAAACTCGCGGCGTCGGCATCATCTATGTCAGCCATCGCATGGCAGAAATCTTTGCGCTGGCCGACCGGGTTTCGGTGCTACGCGACGGCATGATGATCGACACCCGCGACATCGGCGACGCGGATGAAGCATTGCTGGTGTCGATGATGGTCGGTCGCTCGATCGAGCAGCTTTTCCCGAAAGGCGAGGCTGAGATCGGCGAAGCGGTTCTTGAGGTGTCCAAGCTCAATCACGGTCGGCTGGTGCGCGACATTTCCTTTTCGCTGAAGCGTGGCGAAGTGCTGGGCATTGCCGGCCTCGTTGGCTCCGGTCGCACGGAACTGGCGCTGACGCTGTTCGGGATCACGCCCGCCACATCAGGCGAAATCCGGGTGAAAGGCAAGCCGGTGACGATCAAGACGCCACGGCAGGCCCGAGACCTCGGTCTTGCCTATGTGCCCGAGGATCGCGGCCTTCAGGGCCTCGTCAAATCGATGACCATCAATGAAAACCTGTCCATGGCATCGCTTGACCGGATCGCCCCCGGCCTGTTCCTGAACTTTGCCGAGGAAGCCCGCCGCGCGGTAGAGGCTGTCAAGCGGCTGGGTGTGCGGGCGCGGGCGGGTATTCACCAGCCGGTCGGTGAACTGTCTGGCGGCAACCAGCAAAAGGTGGTGATTGCCAAATGGCTGGCCACAAACCCTGATATCCTGATCCTCGATGAGCCGACCCGCGGCGTCGATGTCGGGGCCAAGGCCGAAATCCACGCGATGATGAGCGAGCTGGCGGCAAAAGGCCTCGCCATCATCATGATATCGAGCGAACTGCCCGAAGTGATCGGCATGAGCGACCGCATCCTCGTCATGAACAACGGTCAGGTCACTGCTGTCATCGACCGTGCCAATGCCACGCCCGAAACGGTTGGTGCCGCGATGACCGCGCAAACGGCGTCGAAGGAGGCTGCGTGATGGCTGCTATTCAGCAATCCGCTGTCCTCACAGGCAAATCCAGGCCCCCTCGCCCCCTCCTGTCGCGACTGGTCAGCGATTACGGGCAGGAATTTGTGATTATCGCGGCCATGCTGGTGCTGTTTGTTGCGGTTGGGCTCTACAATCCGCGCTTTCTCAGCACCTCGAACCTCAACACTATTTTTTCCGGCAATGCCTATATTGCGGTTGCCGCCATCGGCATGGCGATGGTCATCATCACAGGCCATATCGACGTCTCCATCGGCGCGTTGATCGGGGTGCTTGCCACAATCTCAGGCACGCTTGCCGTCTCCGGCTATCCCGTCTGGGTCGCCTGGGGTGCGCCTGTCATCCTCGGCATGGCCGTGAATTTCATTGTTGGCTGGCTGGTCGCCTATGCGCGGATTCCCTCCATCGTCGTGACGCTTGGCATGATGTCGATCCTGCGCGGCGGGCTGATCTCGATCACCGGCGGCACCTGGATCTCCGGCCTACCGAAGGAGTTCATGATCGCTCAGTGGAAGCCGTTCGGCCTGCCCTTCCCGATCATCGCCATGGTGTTGCTGACCGTGCTGGCTGCCTGGTGGATGCGCAATTTCCCCTTCGGTCGCTCGCTCTATGCCGTCGGCGGTAATCCGGAGGCGGCCCGCGCAACAGGTCTCTCTGCCGAGCGGCGGGTGCTGGCGGTCTTCGTGATCCATGGTGCATTCGCGGGCATCGCCACCATTCTGTTTGCCACGCAATTGCAGGTGATCCAGTCCACCGTGCCGCCGAACCTGGAACTGACTGTCATTACGGCCGCCGTGGTCGGCGGCGTCTCGATCCTCGGCGGATCGGGCACCGTGATCGGTTCGACCCTTGCCGCCATCCTGTTTGCCACCATCGGCTCGGCGCTGATCTTCGTCAATGTCTCGGCCTATTGGCTGCGGGCGGTGATAGGCGGCCTGATCCTCATCACTGTGCTTGCGGACATGATCCGCCGCCGTCCGGCTCGTTAAGGAGAAAACCTATGTCCTTGCATAACATCTCCTGGCGCAATCTGCTGCGGCACGAGACCATCCTGGCCATTGTGGCCGTCGCCCTGCTGATCCTGCTGGCCTTCCAGTCCAGCCAGTTCTTCACCGGTGCCAACCTGCTCAATCAGGGCCGGCTGATGACGGAAGTGGGTCTGGTGGCGATCATCATGACCTTCGTGATCATCACAGGCGGCATCGACCTTTCCGTCGGCTCGATCCTCGGGCTGACCGCCATCCTGACCGGCGTGTTCTGGCAGAACCTCGGGCTGCCGCTGGTCCTCGCGGCCTGTCTGGCTATTGCCGTTGGCACCTTCTGCGGCTTCGTCAACGGGTTCGTCATTACCCGCTTCGGCGTGCCACCGTTGATTGCCACGCTCGCGACGCTAGCGCTTTATCGCGGCCTTGCCGAAGGCATAAGCCAGGCGCGCTCGGTGCGCGGTTATCCTGAATGGTTCTATGTCCTTGGTCAGGGCAGCCTGCTTGGCGTACCAACACAGTTGTGGATCCTGATCGCGCTCGCAATCTTGGCCAGCATTCTCCTTGCTGCCACTCGTATTGGCCGCAGCATCTATGCCATTGGGGCCAATGAAGTGGCGGCCTTCTTTTCAGGCCTGCCGGTCAATCGGACCAAAATCGCCGTTTACACGGCATCGGGTTTTGCCGCCGCGCTGGCTGGCGTAATCTTCGTTTCCCGCGTTTCCACCACCCGCTCCGACATGGGCACGGGACTGGAACTCGATGCCATTACCGCTGTGGTTCTGGGCGGCACGTCGATCTACGGCGGTCGCGGCAGCGTCATCGGCACGCTGATCGGGCTCGTCGTCATCCAGAGCCTGAAGAACGGACTGTCGCTGGCGGGCGTCAAGGCGGAAGGCACCGCCGTGCTGATCGGCCTGATGCTGATCGGCGCCATTCTCATGACCACGGTGCTCAACAAGCGACTTGCCTGAATTTATTCGCTTTTCGCATTTCCGGACGAAAAACCGTGTCACACTTTTTCTGGAAATGCTTCACGTCTCGCAATAAGGAGGAGGAACCCATGCGCAGATATATGATCACCAGCCTACTGGCCCTAGCACTGTCAGCCGGCACATCGCAGGCCGCATCTACCTGGACTGGGGGCGACGATCTGCCCACCAATCCGCTCGCCTGCGACGGCACGCCAGCCGCAGCCGCGCCTGTCACCTATGATGGCGGCAGCCCAGCCAAGGCGCCGGACCGCAACGGCAAGCAGATCAAGGTGGTCGATGTGCCGAAGCTCGTCGGCATCGGCTATTTCAACTCGACCTCGAAAGGGGTGATGGAAGCCGCCAAGGACCTGGGTAATGTCAGCGCCAAGACCGACGGTTCCACCAAGGCCAATATCGACGACCAGATCACGCTGATCGACAACTACATCACCTCTGGTGTCGATGGCATTCTGTTCTCGGCCAATGACCCTGTTGCAATCGCGCCGGTGCTGAAGAAGGCGCTCGCGGCCGGCATCAATGTTGTCGGCTATGACGCCGACGCCCAGGCAGATGCCCGGCAGTGGTTCGTCAACCCAGCAACGCCAAATGGTGTGGCGAAGTCGCTGATCGATACCCTGGCCAAAGAAATCGGTCCGGACGGTTCTTTTGCAATCGTAACTTCGACTTTCACCACGCCCAACCAGGCGCGCTGGATCTCTGAAATGTCCGCCTACCAGGCAAAGTGCTATCCGAAGATGACGTGGCTCGAAACCGTTGAGGCACAGGAAGACAACATTCTCTCCTTCAATCAGGCAAATACGCTGATCAACAAGTATGGCTCCGACATGAAGGGCATTATCGGCATGACCAGCGTTGCGACGCCGGCCGCCGCCGATGCCGTGACCCAGGCCGGACAATGCGGGAAGATTTCCGTCGTTGGTCTCGCCACGCCGAACCCAATGAAACCTTACATCAAGGCCGGCTGCGTGAAGTCTGCGGTTCTGTGGAGCACAACTGATCTCGGCTATGCCGCCATGGAAGCACTGCGTGCGTCAGCCGACGGCACGTTGAAGCCGGGCGACAAGACCTTCAAGGCGGGTCGTCTCGGAGAATTGCAGATCATCAACGGCAGCCAGATCCTACTTGGCAGTCCCGCCGTGTTCACCAAGGATAATGTTGACAAGTACGACTTCTAAGCCTTTCCAGAACCGCCCGGATCGGGATTGATCCGGGCGGTTCTGTGGTCAGCTATCAGTGGAAATTAACATACTGGATTTGCGGGAATCACGGCCTTGCACCGATGTCCGAAAGATCGATCTTGATACTCGCGTTGTTCGGATCGGCAGGGCGTGCCTCGGTCGCATCGTCGTGGTTTTCCAAGGCACCGCTTCGGCCAGGCTTTAAGCGATAGGCCGTTTCAGGCCTTGTTATTTCCGCCTGCCCCGGATCCTCCGCACAAAACACCGCCACCCCTTCGAAATAGCCGGTTTGCCAGCCGATGGTCGCATCGTACGTAACCTGAGGCGGCACGTCTCTGGCCGTTGGAGTGCCCCGACGGGATCATGAATGGAGACGAACCGCTGGAGCTGTGGAGCTGACTTGAAGCATTTCATGATCCGCTCTTGCCGTCGTGTCGATTGACGGGAATTTTCCGCGCGGTTGTTCAGTCCTTATGAGAACGATGTTCGACGCCAGACGTGATCTCCCGCTTGGCCGCGCCATATGCGCGTAGCTTGTCAGCGATCATTACACGCGGAAGCTGGCCTTGCGCTTTGAGGAAATTACGCATCAAACGCTTTGCCGTCTCCGCTTGGCGGCAGCTCTGCACCCGCACGTCGAGCACAAAGCTTGACCGTGCCGCCTTCATGGCTACGCTGATCACGACGGCAAAGCTCAACGACATCGATCCGCAGGCGTCGCTTGCCGATGTTTTTGCCCGCATCGCTGACACGCCGATTATCAAGCTGGAGCAACTGCTTCCGTGGAATTGGACACCTACGACCATCGAAGCTCAAGCGGCCTGACCTACGGCTTTCACGGGAAGCTTACCTCGCAGCAGCCAACTGCCTTAGGAGTATCGGAACATGTCATCCACTGACTGGGAAAACGATCAAACTCTCTTTGCCTCTCTCACTGGCGGGCAAACCGTCATAGACTGGTTCGGCTTCTGTCCGAGGTTCCATGATGCATCTCTGGAGCGACTGGAAATTGCGAATGGCAATGTCCTCTTGGCGATCCATGCATTCCGGATGACAGACGAACTCGATAAGCATGGCCGGTTCATTTGCGATCGCCATGCCATTGTTACGCTAAGGATGAGAGGAGTGTCCGGCATTACACTGTACGGTAGTGCCGGTTCAATCATCTTTGATCTTAAAATACGTCGGCTCCCCTCCGACGAGGCAGCAACAAATTGGAAAACGTGCGCCGCGCCCGTCAAAGGCGATATTGAGGTCACATTTGATACGTCGATGGGGCTCTATGGTACGATATACACCAAGGAACTGGGGTTTGGGCTCCAACCAATGCCAAAATAGTATCCCGCAGGGCTATGGCGTATGTTCGAGCGGATATCTCGAACACTAAAGATCGGTAACAAGGTGTGAGCAACACATCGGAAGCGCTTATGTTGAATGTCCGGTAGAAAGAGCGGCGGACCGCGAACTGACCTGCGGCCTTGCCCGCACCACCGCCGTCGAGCATGCCGAGCATCGACTGATGCTGATGGTGCGCGCGGTGATCGAGACGGTCGTGATCGTTGATGTTTTTGGAACGCAAAGAACCCGCCAGACTGACTGACGGGGTGAGTTTGATTTGATTTTTTTGATTTGGTTGCGGGGGCTCGCAGCCAACGATTCCTGCGATTGGTCGAGACGTCTATCCCAAGATTTACGGCGCAGATCGTCGAGGAGCAAACCCCGCGCCCAAAGGTAAGCCGAAATCCCTAAGGCGCGGTCGTCTTTTTGGTTCTCGAAATCACTGCAGAAGATTGCGCAACCTAAGATGGCTGCCGCAACCTGGCCCCAGTCTGGTTCAGCAGGAGCGCTGATTTAGACATTCTCACAGAACGATGTCGGCGTTGGGATGTCCGGCCGCAAGTGCGCTCATGTATGCGAGGCACAACTCGCAGGAACGGTATTGCCCACCATAGATCTCCTTCTCTTGGCGTTCAACAATTGGGAACGTGGAGTAGATGTAACGAACGTCGTCCCGGTCGACGATTCCATAGAGATGAAAGAAGACCGCGTCGAGTTTGGCTCTCAGTTTCAGCCTCGCCCCTTCATCCCATGCGAAAGGCGGTCGGACCTCGCCGGTCACGTCAACGTATCCGATGTCGCGAGCAAACGGAGCTATGTCGTGTGCAGTGTAGGTAAGCTCAAGAACGATATCGATGAGGACCTCGGCAGCGGTCCTGTCGCCAAATCGCGTCCTTTCAAATTGGTCAAGTGGGACCATGGGAAGCTGCTCTAGAACAAACCAGCTCGCATGATTACTAAGGATTTTGGTCCGCGCAACAAAATCAAGAACAACGCTGTTAAAGTTGGCACAGAGCAGAGCCTGCGCTATAGCCCGCTCGCGACGGTCTACCAGTTCCAATTCTAGGATCGCGAGCGTATGACCCGCCGCATAGGGCGGTATGAGGCAGCTTATGATCGAACGCGCGTTCGTGGTGGATGTAATGTCCTTGATAGCAAGCTGAACTGCCATTGGCCTGTCCGCCTTCACGAAATAGCGTGGAGCGGGCGCAAAACTAGGGTTTTGGTGTTCCTCTTCAGTGGTTTGCTCGCCTTGACCGGGCCGGTACATGTTTTTTGACACAGTCACGATTCCGGATGCCCGATGATCGAAGGCCTGCACCATCTTGCCTTCATATAGAGGTACCCAATCGGCCTCTCCGCTTCGCCAGAGATTCTGCCCAATCGGGTAGGCCGCCTCTCGCTCTTCCAGCTCCCTGTGTGTACGGAAGAGTTGAGAATCGTTCGCCATATGGAACATCGTTCCGTACCGGACGGGCCACACTCTCATCTCTGACTCACCAGAACGGTTTACGAGAACGTTCATGCGGGAGTAGATGGTCGAGGAAATGTCCTTGTCACGCGCAGCGCGATAGATGGGCGCCGTGACGGTGTTTGGATTGACGTGACGAAAATGGTCGAGGGAAAGGACGAAGACCTTGCCCGGTTCGTCCAATTCATCAACGTTGCGTACGAACGTCGCGAAGCGGCAACCGTCAAATGACCGGCCTTGTGGTGAAAACACTAGCGCGGAAAACCTGAAGCGGTAATACACATCCGGGAAAAAAAGCTGCCCACTGTTACGCTTGTTGAAGAAATCGTACGCGCACCGCACACCGTCGGTAGCCATCAAGCCCGAAAAGAACTTCTGAGATGTATTTTCCGTGGCAATCCCTGAGGGCACCAGGAGGCCGACCACACCACCCGGCTTGCAAAGGTGCGCGGCGCGCTCCACAAAGAGAGAATTGATGGCCGTGTCGCCTCCTGACAGGAGCGGATAGTCCCCGCCTTTTTGCGCCATGCGCGCTGCAGTTTCGGCGCGCTCATTCGCTTTGGAAAAATCCGCGGCCAACGGATCATTCCCGTCCTCCAATGCAGCAATCATCTTCTTCCGATCTGAAGCGCGTTCGGCCATCGCAATCTCGGGCCGGCGCGCGGCAAACCATTCGACCTGCTGCAGTTTCAGACGGTCCCAAGGCGGGTTGCCGATTATAGCGTCGAAGCCGCCGGTTAGGCCGTCGCCCTCCCAACTGGTCCACACCCCCGGGAACGCTACCTGCCAGTTTAGGAAGCGCTCTTCATTAATCAGCTCGCGAGCGGCGGCAAGGATCTCGACAAAGCGGCGGCCATGATTGTCGCGGACCTGCGGCTCACGCTTACCAAGCGCAATCTCAAAAGGATCCCCAAAGGAACCGTCGAAGAAACCTTGGATTGCCTTCGTGTTATCCTTCCCTTTGAGGCCCTGCCATTCAATCGCGTGTAGCAGCGAAAGGAACGCATTCAGCGGCGCCGTCATCACCTGGACGCCTTCGAAGATTTCCTTCGAGCGATGCGCTTCCGCGATTTCCGCGTCGGGTAGGCCTTCGATCGTCTGCATTGAGGCCGCCGACCCTAGCGCCGTCTTAACAGGTTCATGGAGCAGCAGCGGACTTCCATAGACCGTGGCCTTCTTGATGCCGGTTTTCACCCAAGAACCGAAAAGGCTGTCGCCGCAGCGTAGATGGTGATCGAGGAACGACAGTGGTGCCCCCACCGTGAAACTGTGCAGCCAAAGCGCGACCTTGGCCAACTCAACGGCCATCTGGTTCTTGTCGACGCCGTAGACACAGCGCTTGAGGACCATGCGTCGGATAATGTGGCGGTCATCGAGCTGTTCCGGATCGACCGTCCATCTGCGCTCTTCAGCATTGCCCAGAATAGTGTTGCGGATGCCTTCGATCCGGTCGGCAAGCGGTGAGATATAGTCTGCCCACTCGACCATGGTTTCAGTTTCGGCCATGGCGGTGATGACTTGGTCGGCCATATAGTCGACGAGACTGACAAGGAAGTGACCCGATCCCATTGCTGGGTCGCAGATTTTGAGGTCGAGCAATCTTTCGGCTGGGTCGAACCGCTTCAAGATGCCGAGCTTGCGGCCTTCATCTTGATCGGAAGCCGCAAGTTCTTCGGCCTTTTCCCGGAACGCCGCTAGGCGGTCCTCGATTAGCGGCTTCAGCGTCTCGCCGATAATGAGATTCACGAGATCATCAGGTGTGTAGTAGCTGCCGGAGCCTTTGCGCGCGAAAATATTTGGGCGAATATCAACGATCGTGCCTACCCTGACGACCTCATGCTCCAGCAGCCGCTCATAGATCGAACCTAGTTGCTGCACACTCAGGTCGCGGTAGTTTATATATTTGCGTCCGCCGTCAGCGCGCTCGAAAGAGAGCTTATCGATTATCTCCGCCACAACGGAGTCGGAAAGGCGCACCCTGCGGAGAAGCGGAGTGCGTCCCGAGTCGAACAATCCGCCATTGTAAGGCGGCAGCCCGATCGACGTGTCGCCTTCGTCAACTGCACGGCACAAATCGTCGAGAACAGACCAGTAGCGTGCCGCAGTCGTCGAGAAGGTATCGCCCCTGTCCTTGCGGTCGCCGACATCGAGTCGAACCCGATCGCGCAAGCCATAGTCATCGTACCGGCGATCATTGACCGGCAGCAGGTTGCGGTCCTCGGCGTAAAGGATGAATAGTAGCCGGTAGAGCAGGATAAGTGCGGCTTCCCGCACGTCCTGCAGCGGAGCATCGGATGCGCTTTCCGCGATCGAACGAGCCAGCAGCGGGTAGATATGCTCAAATACGAGGTTCGACAGGTCGGCAGCGACGCGCTCCTCGTAGAACTTTCCTTCTTCGAGAGCTCGGACGTGGAAGGTCCTTGGATCGGTCGCGGAAGGTAGAAACGCCTCTCTCCGAAACACCAGAGCGAATACGCGAAGGGCGTGACGCTTCTGATCATTGTCAAGCGCGACGAGGCCGTCGCCGTATCCAGGGATTCCCAATATTGCGGCTAGGTCGAGTTCGAAGAACTGTTCAGATACTGACCGGGCACCCGAATAGTAAAGCCGCCACCTGCCGCCGTTCGTGAGAATGCCCCAACGCAAGTTGCCGGTCGTCAAATCATCGACGCGCCGCAGGTAGCGGAGCATTTGCGTTGAGGGTGCGAGCTCCTCGCCACGCCTACCCGATTGGCGATCGAGCGGTCGGCGCCACCTCTTTGATTCGACTATTGCAAGGCCAAACTGATAGCGCCTCCATTCTTCGTGAAACCGATCTGCTTGTGCCTTCGTTGCCGCATCTGCAAACAGCAGGCCATCCGGCACATCATCCCTTCCTTTGATTGTCAGATTTTGCTGGCGCATGACTTGATCCCACCCCAGCCGCCGTAAGACTGGCCAGATCAAGTCGTCCTCAGTTCGGGTTTCGTTGGGCGTTTGCCCTGTGGGAAAGGAAGAGAAAACGGCGCTGAAGTCTGCCGCTAAAGCATCGATATCCCGGTCACTTATGCTTTTCCAGTCCGCATTGTTGACGATGGACTGTGTCAGAAAGTCACTAGTGAAAAGGCTCCCCTGAAAGATGCTTTCGATCATTAACGCTACTGCCCAACCAATTGTCCACTCTGCAAGCGATAGCCCAACTGGTGGATTCGCGCGCCCCCTGTTTGCCCCTTATCCAACGGTATCCCACTTTAATCCGCGCCGGACGTACGATTTTGATCGACTGATGGCAGGGCGAAGCTATTGATCACTCAGGCGTGCGCGACGAGGGACGAACTGCACGCAAATGGTGCTGTTTCGTTAGGCACTTGCAATTCGGTGATGATGTCTAATCGCACATCTGTCACCTAGTGGCTTTGATGCCTGATTCCCCACGCACGTATCGCCCCGGATGCATTGCACGTCTATTTCCATCGGGGAAGTGGCAGCTGACGTTGAGTCCGCCTCCAGCGGCTACACTGCGCTTGAATTCCGGCACCGAAATCAATCTGCAGTGTCGTTGGCGCCTCGATTAGCAAGGCGCTGCGTTGGCACGCCGTCGATGGTAATGCCCTGATCGATACCGGCCTTGAGCGCCCAGGGAATAGAAATCGTCGACGGAGAAAATGCACTTTCTCACGCAGTACATGCAGGTTGCCCAACCCATGATCGCTAATTTTCTGGTTCTTAAAGTTGCAAATGACTGTTCGTATATCTCAGTTATCGGGTACCGTCGAAACGCAGACAGTGTTTGGTAGAATCACATGCACCAACTCGACGAAATACTTGCCAAAGCCACTGGGCAAGTCGAAGCCCACTTTTTCAATTTGCCGATCGATGGCGGAGGACCAATCTACCGAGAACGGGTCTATTGCTACGAGCTATATCACCAACTCAGAATCCTCTGGCCAAGGCGGGACGAGACGGATTTCGTTCTCAATGGCGAGGTGGATAAGCGCGGGCACCCGATACTTCATCGGCTGGGGCTTGATATGTCGATCCCCGATCTGCTGGTGCATGTTCCGGGCTATATGGGCCGGAATCACGCTATTATTGAGGTGAAGGCGGGAGGCAACGCGGCAAACAATCCCCGCGGGATCGAAAAAGATTTCGCCACGCTTTCTGTATTCCAGACAGAGGTTGGCTATGAACGTGGGCTGTATCTCTTCTATGGATATTATCCGGAGCGACTCGTTCGAGATATTGCGAGACGGTTTGAAAATGGCCCGCGTATTGAGGTTTGGCTTCATAGTGAACCGGGGCAATCTGTGGCGCTCGTTGACGTAATTGGCGGCTAAATCTCGGAAGCAATGACATGGGGAAAGTGCGGTGCAAGGAATGATTTTCAGAAACCATCCAAAGGCTGAGGTAGCGCACGACAAAATCTCCTCGCACGAGAGCACCTGAACGAGAACATGGGGCGCGACGATGAAACAGGTAGGGGGAAGTGCCGATGCGGGCAAGAGAGCAGACAGCCACGCACGAGTAGCGATCGTTACACCATTACGCAAACGTAGCCTCACCGGCGAACTCTATTCGCGTGATGCAGGCATGGAGAGACTCATTGCGGAATTGACCATCCTTCCACGTGATGAGTTGATCGGCAGGGCTGCAATCACGAAGCGCTCCGATCCAAACTTCGTGCCAAGCGAATGCCTCCTGCATTTCATTCGCGCTAGCCGTCACGACAATAACGAGGCGTGGTTCGAGCGCCTTTATCGTATTCTTATGCAGCGAGTCCTGCGCAGTTTGCCTAACTCAGAAAGCTCCGACGGCAAAACTGAATCGCTAACGCGCGGTCTGGTGCGCGACAAGGTCTTCAGTAGGTTCGTTGAATTGCTTTCAGCGGATCGAGCGTCGTATGTCGACAAACTCGACTATTTCGAGGTGCGTTTCGACGGTGCTGTTGCTAGCCTTCGACGCGATGCGCAGGAACAGGCTTGGCGCGAGGAAAACCGCTCTCGGCCTCTCGAATATGACGAGAGTGGCGAATTGTCTGCAGAGGTTGAGGCGGCGGCCGGAGTGCACGATCCTTTCGCCGGATCACATTTCGACGATCCGTCTTACCGGTTGCGTCTGGATGCGGCGATTGACGCTCTACCGCCAGAACAAATCAGGATCATACACATGCTGAAAGAGGGCTTTCCCATAGACTCAAAGGAGCCAAACGTCATGACCATCGCTAAGGCCTTGGGGCGCTCTGAAAAGACGATCCGGACTTATCGCGACAAAGCGATTGCAACATTGCGGTTGGCTCTGGCTGACGGTGAACAGCAATGATCCCGGCTGGCGAACGCCCCTCCCGTGAAGCCGTACTTGACGCATTCGCGGTCGAAAGCGAGCCAGATCGCTCAACCCTCGAGCGCTACCTGCGACTTTACCCAGAATACTCTACTGAACTAATTGACCTTTCGCTCGAGCTAAGCCGTGAGATTTCAGAGGATGAGGCGCCCCTCTCCGTTGCGGATCAGGCGCTGATCGATGCCGCGTGGTCGCAACATGCCAAGGCTTTGCCAGCGGCGGCGTCAGATCCTTTTGCGGCTCTGACAGCCGACGATTGGCGTACCGTCGCCCAACAACTGAACGTTCCGCGCCAGGTCATCACCGCGTTGCGTGAACGGCGCGCGTCGCTGCTTAGTATCCCGCAGCGGTTTCTCAAGAATCTTGCGACCGCAATGCACTGCTCGCTCACACAGCTCCAGCTGTCTTGGGGGACGGCTCCGTTGGTTGTGGCTCGCAGCTACAAGGCGGATGGCAAGCCGACCGCGGGTGAGCAGGTCACCTTCGAGAAGATTCTGATCGACGCCGGCGTTCCTGATGATAGGCGCGCCGAGCTTTTGGCAGAGGCGGACTGATATGGACAGTGTGGAGCTTGCAAGGCAAGTCGCCGCCGAGCTTCACGCTCATCTGGTCGAATCCGGCGCCAATCCCTGGTCACCGTATGATTTCGTCGTCGCCGAGGCCGCGCGACGGGGGATCGACGTTGAGCCGACAGCCGCGGGTGCAGCTGTGCTCAACGGCGGTCGGGCAACCTTTATCGCTGCCGACGATCTGATCCTCCACGAGAATGTAGGCTCTCTATTCGAGAAAGCCTTCCTTGTTGCGCACGAGATTGGGCATGTCGAGCTTGGCGATGATCCGGATGATGAGCCTGCTCTGACTATCGATCCCGCCCGCGCCGCCGAACCGTCGCCGGTCGGCATTGACCGCGTTGTCGACTACGGGCGCAAGCAACGGCGCGAAGTCCAGATGGATCTGTTCGCGAGAGAGCTGCTACTCCCTCGCAGCGTCGCGCGGGGCCTGCATCTAGATGGAGGGCTTTCTGCCTCGGAAATTGCCGCGAAGCTCGGTGCTCCGTTCGAGGTTGTGGCGCAACAGCTGTTTGATGCCCTGTTGTTGCCGTCGACCCCGACCAAGCCGGTCGCGGCCCATGTAGAGCGGCCGTTAAATGCCTTGCAAGCAACAGCGGCGGCCCATCGCGGGGAGGCTTACCTGCTCGAAGCAGGTCCCGGCACCGGTAAGACGCAGACGTTGGTGGCACGCGTGGAGGGCCTTCTCGCAGACGGTGTCGATCCGAGGCGCATCCTGCTTCTGACGTTCTCGAATAAGGCTGCGGGCGAAATGGCCGAAAGGATCGCGCGCAAGAGGCCCGACGCAGCAGCTGCAATGTGGATCGGCACGTTTCACGCCTTTGGCCTCGATATCATCCGTCGGTTCTATGCGGAGCTCGGCCTACAGAAAGATCCACGGATGATGGATCGAACTGAGGCAGTCGAACTCCTTGAGGAGGAGTTCCCGCGTCTGAGGCTCGCGCACTATCGCAACCTGTATGATCCCACCCAGATCATCTCCGACATGCTGGTTGCCATATCGAGAGCCAAGGATGAGGTGGTCGACGCCGACACTTACGCCTCACTTGCTGGCGCCATGCTAACGAAGGCGACTGACGCCGAAACCCGCGAAGCGGCAGAGCGTGCCGTTGAAGTGGCTCGTGTCTACGCGACCTATGAGCAGCTCAAGCGCAACGCGTATTGCATCGACTTTGGTGACCTTGTCGCGCTGCCGGTGCAACTGCTCGAGAAGGATGCGGCTATTCGCGCAACCCTCCAGGCGCAATATGACCATGTCCTGGTCGATGAATATCAGGACGTGAACCGCAGTAGTGTGAGATTGTTGAGCGCTCTACGACCTGACGGTCGGAATCTCTGGGTGGTCGGCGACGCCAAGCAGTCCATCTATCGCTTCCGTGGCGCCTCGTCTTTCAACATGACCCGCTTCGGAAGGCAAGATTTTGCCGGCGGCAAGCGCGGTCGATTGAAACGCAACTATCGGTCGACGCAGGAGATCGTGACCAGTTTTTCCAACTTTGCTGTCACAATGCGAGCCGGTGACACCGACAGTGGTCTGGAGGCAGAGCGGGACGGCAATGGACATGGTCCAGAGTTGCGCATGGTCAAGCGTGCCGAAGTGCAGCAGGTCGCCTTAGCCGACGCGATCGAGGAACTCCGGCGCCAGGGCCACGCCTATCGCGATCAGGCGGTTCTGTGCACCGGCAACGAAAAGCTGTCGAGGATCGGTCAAGACCTCGAGCGGCTCGGTGTGCCGGTGCTATTTCTCGGCAGTCTGTTTGAGCGGAGTGAGGTCAAGGATCTCCTGGCCATCCTGTCAATCTTGGTCGACCGACGCGCCATGGGTTTGGTACGGGTCGCGTGCTGGCCGGATTTCGCGATGTCTTTCGCAGACGTGAGCGCGGTTTTCGAGCACCTGCGAGCCACAGACCCCGCTCCGGCAAGTTGGCTTCAGCACGTCGAGTCAATCCCAGACGTGAGTGTGGCTGGCCGCCAGGCACTCGGCAAGCTCTCAGCTGCTCTCGCAGGCTTCGACGCCGCCGCCTCACCCTGGACAATCCTCGCGAAGCTGCTCGTCGACCGCACGCCGATTGCAGCGCGTCTCGGGACATCGCCGGATCTTGGTGATCGCACACGCGGTATTGCGATCTGGCAGTTCCTCAACTTCGTGCGAGTACAGCCGTCCGGGCGCGGGCTACCTATCACGCGCCTTCTTGATCGGGTTCGCAGGCTTGTCCGCCTCGGCGACGATCGCGATCTACGTCAGTTGCCGGCAGCCGCTCAACATCTCGATGGGGTGCGGCTGATGACCATTCACGGCGCCAAGGGCCTGGAGTTCGAAGGCGTGCATATCCTAGGGCTCAACAGCGATACGATTCCACGCACGCCCCCTGCCCCGGCCTGTCCGGCGCCCCCAGGCATGATCACAGGTTCTGAAGGCAGCGTTCTAGAGGCATTCCGAGCGGGCCAGACTGAGGAACAGGAGTGCTTGTTCTATGTGGCGCTCTCGCGCGCTCGCGATCGCCTGTTTCTCTACGCGCCGACACAGAAGAGCAACGGGAACAATCGGCCGCTCTCGCCATTTCTCGATCGGCTTGGGACCTTGATGCGCCGCTCGATCGTGCCGTCGCGGCCACTTCCGGTGGCAGCCGAAGCTCGACCTGTTGAATTGATCATCGATGGGCGGCTTCGTTTCAGCGGACCGCAAATCGCACTTTATGAATCATGTCCCCGCCGCTTCCTCTACACGCACGTCCTTCAGGTCGGAGGACGTCGGACCGCGACCGCCTTTATGCAATTGCATGAGGCAGTTCGTATCGTGGTCGGGGCGGTGATCTCGTCCGGCCTGTCGATTTCCGAGCAGGACATGCAAAATCGTGCCGAAGCAGCGTTCGCCAGCCAGGGGCTCTCCGATCACGGCTATCGCGCCGAATTCCTTGACTTGGCCATGGCGATGCTACGCTTCTTCCTGTCCAGCCGCGCAGGAGCGGTCGCGGCCGTCCCCGCGGCTGTCAGTCTCATAATCGATGGGGAGGAGATCTTCGTCCAGCCGGATGAGGTGCTGATGCGACCCGATGGTGTCCGCGCCGTGCGCCGCGTCGGAACAGGGCACCTGCGGTCTACCGAGAGCAAGGATGTCGGTGCGGCGGCGCTGATCCTCGCGGTTAAGCAGGCCTTTCCCGGCGCCGTTGCGGAACTGGTGCATCTCTCCGATGGCGAAGCACGTGCGCTGTCGTTGTCGGATCGCGAATTAACGGGCCGCAGGGACAAGCTCGCAAAGTTTCTAAGCGATATTCGCGCCGGGCGGTTTCCGGCTGATGTTTCACCATTCACCTGCCCGAACTGTCCGGCTTTCTTTATCTGCGGTCCGACCCCCGAAGGCCCACTCAAAAAAAAGTTTGCGTGACCTTACCGGTCGGCCAATCTCGCTCCGATTGGATCTTTAGAGCCGCGGCGTCGCCACGGCGGAAATCTAAGGAACCAATCTATGACTACAGAAGAACTTCTTGAATATGACGATGTCGGCGACGCTCTGCGCGAAGGCCGGCCGCTTCGTCCGGCGCGTGTTTATCGCTTCCTCCTCGCTGAGGGCGATCTCGCTTTTCAGCACCGTCAGGTGAGCGATCCCGTGCCGCTCGGCCGTCAGTTGCTCGAAGCCGCCGGACTCGATCCTCGGCAGGGTCACAGCCTTTTTGCGATTTTGTCTTCGGGCGATTTCGAGGATGTGCGTTTGAACGAGCCTTTCGATCTGCGCGAGCGCGGCGCTGAGCGGTTCATTGCTTTTCAATCGGACCGCGATTTCAAGCTGACCCTCAATGACGACGAACTGCGTTGGGGCAAGCCGATCATCAGCGGCACGGTCCTCTATGGCCTGGCCAAGCGCGGCGACGGCGAGGCGATCTACCTCGAGGTCCCGGGTGGCGAAGACCGTTTGATTGAACGGAATGAGCTTATCGATCTGACCGGCGCCGGGATTGAGCGTTTTATCACTGCGCCGATGACCTTTGAAATCATCGTCAATTCGCGGCCGCGCACGGTCGATGCTCGGACGGTCACGTTCGAACAGATCGTCCAGCTCGCCTTTCCGGGCCATCACCACCCGAATGTCGTGTTCTCGATGACCTACCGGCACGCGGCGTCAGCGCCGCATGCCGGGGAACTCGGGGCCGGCGGCTCTGTCGATGTCAAGAAGAAGGGCACGGTGTTTAATGTCACGCGCACTGTTCAATCGTAATCCGGACCTCAAGCGGTTGCTGGACGAAGGCTACTTCGTCCAGCAACGGGGTGGCTACCTCGTTATGCGCGAGATCCCTTACGTCGATGAGCGTCAACAACTGCGCATCGGCACCTTGATCTCCAGTCTTACGCTGGCCGGGGATCAGACGCGCACACCTGACACGCATGTCGTCCACTGGGACGGTGATTTCCCATGCCATGCCAATGGCGTTCGAATTCAGGGGATTTCGCACAGCAACGGCGCCTTCGACCTTGGTCACGGCCTGAAGGCGACGCACAGTTTCTCCAGCAAGCCGGAAGGTGGCTATACCGACTACCACCATAAGATGACGAGCTACGCGAACATCATTGCGGGCCCGGCGGCAGTGCTGAAGCCCGGCGTGACAGCTCATACTTTTCGTGAGCCCGAGCAGGAGGAAGAGAGCGTATTCAACTACGTCGAAACGGCCTCCGACCGCGTGGGTATCGGCCTGCTGACCGAGCGGCTCGTCAACGAGAAGATTGCCATCATCGGGCTCGGCGGAACCGGCGGCTACGTTCTCGATCTGGTCGCCAAGACACCGGTTCGGGAAATCCGCCTGTTCGACAGCGACGAGTTCCTCACCCATAACGCGTTCCGCGCACCGGGTGCTCCGAGCCTCGAGGAACTGCGGGAAGCACCCAAGAAGGTTGAATACTTGAAGCGCATCTACAGCCGCATGCACCGCAACGTCGTGGCACACGACACCGCTCTCGGCGCCGACAATCTCCACCTTCTCGACGGCATCACCTTCGCATTCCTCTCCCTCGACGCGGGGGAGGCGAAACGGTTGATCGTAGAGAAGCTCGAGGCGATCGGCGCCGCATTCATCGATGTCGGCATGGGTCTTGAGCTCGACGATGGATCTCTCGGCGGCATCCTGCGGGTCACCGCCAGCACGCCGGAGAAGCGAGACCACGCGCAGCAGCGCATCTCTTTTGTTGGCGGCGGCGCCAAGGACATCTACGCGTCCAACATCCAGGTCGCGGATCTCAACGCCCTGAATGCCGTTCTCGCGGTGGTGAAGTGGAAGAAGATCCGCGGGTTCTATCGCGACCTCGAGCGCGAGCATCACTGCACCTACACCACCGACGGCAACATGCTGATCAACGGAGACCTCGCGTGATGCGGCACCACCTGCTCGAACATCGTTTCGTAGAACACATCCCTGAGCGCCTCCAGCCAGGCGTACTTTATGTTTCGATGGAATATGCGACATCGGCCCATAGTTGCTGCTGCGGCTGCGGAGAAGAGGTCGTCACGCCTTTCACACCGACGGACTGGAAGATGACGTTCGACGGCGAGACAGTCTCGCTTCGCCCGTCGATCGGCAATTGGACGCTGAAGTGCCGGTCGCACTATGTGATCGACCGGGGCAAAGTGATCGAAGCCGGTCCCTGGAGTGAGGAGCAGGTCGAGGCCGAGCGTCGTCGCGATCGCGCGGCCAAGGCCCGTTATTATGGCCAGCCGCCAAAGGTCGCGCCTGCCGTTCAGCCCACTCCAGCGAAAGTACAGCACAGTCTCTGGCAGCGCCTCTGGGCGTGGATCTCGGGACGCCCCGCAAAATAAACTTGTGAGTTACATTTCCGCGCGAGCATATCGCGCGGGAGTGTACTTCGAAACATCACCGATACCTCATAGAAAGATGCAGTTCACTCTGCACTCCGAGAGAATCGTGCGTCTTCACGTAGGTCGTGCAAGGCGCCTCCGCGAGGATCAGCCCAGAAAGGAAAGCAGTATGACCAACTCGAGCCGGGCAACACTTGTCGTTCATGGTCGCCTCGCTATGCGCCAAGCCCGCCTCGCTGCGGCCAGCGGCGCCTGCCACGGCCTTCAGATCATGTCCTTTGAGCAAGCCGCGGTGCGGCTTGCCGGGGGATTTGCACGGCCGATCGACGAAGAGAGCCTGCGCGCGGCGATCCAAGCGGTCCTCCCCAATACGCCCATGGGCGAGCTGGAAAGCATCAAGATGCTGCCCGGCATGACCGGGGCAGCAGCGGACACACTGCACAAGGCTTGGCGCGCCGGCATCGATCTGCCTGCTCGGGCGGGTGAGCATCCGCGACTCGTAGCAATCGCCCGGCTGGAGACCGCTGTCCTGGAGCAACTTCCTGCCGGAATGATGCGCCCGGTCGACATCGTCACGACAGCTCTTAGCCGCATCGCCCATGCATCCGCGATCTTCGGTAAAATCGAGATCGTCGGATTGACAGAGCTTTCTCCGTGTTGGCGTCCGCTGATCAAGCAACTGGCCGAACGCCTTCCCGTTCAGTGGACGGCCGGTCCACGCTCAGTCCCGGCCTGGCTGGCCGATAGCGGCGTCACTGTCGTGCAAAGCAAGGCTGAAGCGCCATCGGTTCGGTCTATCAGTGGTGCGACCGCGTATCACGAAGCCATAGAGGCCATGCGCTGGGCTCGCACCTTGCTCGCGTCGGGCATCTCACCGTCAGAAATCGCAATCGCGACGGCTTCGCCGGCGGATTATGACGACCATTTCCTAGCGCTGCGCGCCGATGCCAACATCGACCTGCATTTCGTCCATGGCATCCGGGCGGTCGCGACACGCGAGGGACAGGCGGCTGCGGCACTAGCCGACATCGTTGTGCGCGGGCTCTCACAATCACGTCTGCGCCGCCTTGCCGCGCTGTGCCGAGAATCAGCGCCATTAGAGACCCTTCCCGACGGCTGGCTAGGCGTTCTGCCGAGCGATGCACCCTTGTCGACGTCTGCCGCCTGGAACCGGCTCCTTTCGCGGCTCACGCCAAAGGACTGGCCCGATGGCAAAGATCACGCACCAACGTTGCGCAAAGCGATTGACCTATTGGCAAAGGGACCGGACGCCGCTCAGGAGATCGGCAATGCCTTCCTTAAAGGTCGGTCGTTGGCCATCTGGCGCAAAGCGCTGCTGGCCGGGCCTGCCGCATCTGTCGATGCCACGCTCGAGGCGTTGAAGCAGGATGACGGGCTCGAGGCTTGCGTTTCGGTTGCCTGGATGCCAGCAAGTGCGCTCGCGGCCTCACCCCGGCGCTTCGTTCGGCTGATCGGTCTCAACTCTTCTCGTTGGCCGCGCGGGATTGCCGAGGACCGGCTGATCCCGGACCACATCATCCCGACCGCCGAGCTCGACCCGCTTCCAGTCAGCCTCGCAGATCGCAGGGACTTCGAAACAATTATCGCGACTACGTCCGGCGAAGTCGTCCTCTCTCGCGCCCGTCGCGACAGCGACGGTCGTCTCCTCGGACGCAGTCCATTGTTCGCTGCTCATGGCGACGAAACGTACCTGCGTCGCAACGCCATCCCCGAGCACGCCTTTAGCGAAACCGATCGATTGATGGCGCGACCGCAGGAATTCGCCGCCAACACCCAAGCGATCACTGCCCGCGATTGCTGGCGCGACTGGCGCGCGCCGGACATCACGCCCCATGACGGCCTCGTGCGGCCTGATCATCCGCTCATTCTCGCAATCCTCGCGCGGACCCAGTCGGCCAGTTCGCTGAAGACGCTGCTGCGCAGCCCGCTCGGTTTCCTTTGGCACTACGCCTTCGGCTGGCGCGCACCGCAGAGCAGCGCCGAGCCTCTAGTGCTCGATGGGCTCGCAGCGGGCGATCTGATCCACCTGGTGTTGGATCGCGCTTTGCGAACCCTCGAAGCGGCTGGCGGTCTGGCCTCCGCAGATGCGTCTGCGATTGAGAAAGCTGTCGCCGCGGCTGCGGATGCGGTCGCAATCGACTGGGAAAGTGAACGCCCGATCCCTCCTAAAGTTATCTGGGGCCGAACACTCGGTGACGTACGCCTTCTGACGGCGCAGGCCCTCGCTTATGGCGACGAGCATCTGCCGGCAAGCCGCTCCTATAGCGAAGTTCCCTTCGGCGGGTCCGAGCCTAAGTCGACGGCGGAGCTTCCCTGGGATGCGAGCTTGCCCGTCGTGATCCCGAACACGGGCTTTGAGATTGCGGGCTATATCGATCGGCTCGACATTGCCGGCGACGGAAGCCGGGCGCTCGTTCGCGATTACAAGACTGGCAAGCCTCCCAAAGGTGAAATCCGACTGAATGGCGGACGCGAGCTCCAACGCTGCCTCTACGCCTTCGCCGTGAAAGCGTTGTTGGGCGACCAGGTCGCGATCAGTGCGTCGTTGCTTTATCCGCGCGAACCGCTCGAAGTTCGGTTGGATGACCCGGAAGCCATGCTGGCTGAAATGACGCAGTATCTGCAGGCTGCTCGGAGCGCGTTTGCAAGTGGCGCCGCGCTGCCCGGTCCGGATACGGGCGGTGACTACGACGACCTCGCATTCGCCCTGCCGGCCAATGCCAACGCAACATACTGCAAACGCAAGCAATCCGCCGCCACGGAGCGGCTTGGCGAAGTCGCTCAGGTGTGGGAGGCCGAATGATGACCATCATGCAAAAAATCCTCAAGGATGACCGTGCCCGGCGCGATGCCATTAGCGGTCACGAGCGCTCCATCCTGGTTGAGGCAGGTGCGGGTTCGGGCAAGACAGCGGTTATGGCCGGGCGCATTGCTGTCATGTTGGCACAGGGTGTTGCACCTCGCGCGATTGCGGCGGTCACCTTCACGGAACTCGCGGCAAGCGAGCTCCTTTCCCGGGTTCGGGAGTTCGTCAGCGATCTTGCGGCGGGCAATATCGCACCAGAACTTCGGGTGGGGCTGCCAAACGGTCTGTCGCAGATGCAGCGTGACAATCTCATCGCCGCCAGCGCCGCGATCGACGACATCACATGTTCGACAATCCATGGGTTCTGTCAGCGTTTGATCAAACCCTATCCGGCAGAAGCAGACATCGATCCGGGCGCCACGGTCATGGACCGGAACCAGGCCGACCTCACCTTTCTCGAAATAGTGGACGGCTGGCTTCGGGAGAGCCTATCCGGCGACCAAGATGGCATCCTCGCCGAAATGGTTCTGCACAGCCCTGGCGAGACCGTGGCCCTGATGCACAGGGTCGCCGAAGCACTCCGCCGGCGCAGGAGCCTCATCACTCCGGCGGTGACACCGCTTGCCATGCATTTGGACGCCTTTCAGCAGGCGGCTGATGATTTCTCCGCCTTCATGCAGGCCGCTAGCGCCTGCGAGCCGGAGACGGAGGTTTATGCGGCACGCTTTTCCGAAATGGCTGCGCGCTTGCCCGCAGCGTCGAACGTGGAAACGCCGGCCGGATTAGTCGGGCTGCTGGTCTCGCGCCCACATCCCGACCTGTGCACCAAGGCTGGGGACTTCTCCTCCTATCGCAAGAAGGGCAAATGGGCGGCGGCGGCAAAACAGGCCGGGCTTTCCAAAGCCGACGCCGACCGGTTGAATGATGCCGCAGAAGGCTTCTTTGACGCCTGCTGCGCTACGTGGACCGCCCTCCTTCAGGCTGCGTCCGGCCAGGTGCTCGCGGCGCTGATCGATGAAGCACGGCCGATGTTGGAGCGGTATCGAGAGCACAAGCGCGCCAGCGCCCAGTTCGATTTCGACGACCTGATCTACGCCGCACGTGATCTGCTGCGCGATCATGAGGCGGTGCGACAGGCGCTCGGGCAACGGTACGCGAAGGTCCTCGTCGACGAGTTCCAGGATACCGATCCGCTTCAGGCGGAAATCTTCTGGCGGCTGTGTGGTGACCCCATGGGGGATCCGCGAGATTGGGTCAGCTTCCGAATCCGGCCCGGCGCGCTCTTCCTCGTCGGAGATCCCAAACAGGCGATCTACCGTTTCCGCGGCGCGGACGTCCGCGCCTACGTCCAGGCGCGGACAGCCTTTTCAGGACAGGATGCGGACGGCCTTGTGTCGATCTCGACCAATTTCCGGTCCTGCGCCTCGATCCTCACCTTCGTCAACGAGCGTTTCGAGGCAATCCTGTCGGCGGACGGACAGCCCGGCTTCACCGCACTCGATCCCTTCCATGACGATCGCGGCGGCGTCTGCGTCGCCGCGCTCGACATCGCTGTCGCCGACGAGAACGGCAAAGCCAGCGCGGAACAGCAACGCGATGCCGAAGCCGATGCGGTCGCTGATCTGTGTGCCCGGTTGATCGGTAGCCATCCCGTTCTGGATCGCAAAGCCGGCGCGGAACGCGCCTGCCAGCCGGGCGACATCGCTCTTCTCGCACCGACCGGCGCAGATTTGTGGCGTTATGAGGAAGCGCTTGAACGGCACGGCATACCGGTGGCAACGCAGGCCGGTAAGGGTCTGTTTCGCCGGCAGGAGGTGCAGGATCTGATCGCACTGACCCGGGTGCTGGCCGATCGCCGTGACACTCTGGCCCTGGGGGCGCTGCTGCGCGGCCCGCTGGTCGGACTCAGCGAAGAACAGTTGCTGGACGTCGTCTGGGCGCTCCCGCGGTCTGACGAGGAACCTAACCGCATCCCTCGCCTCAACCTTGGTGTCGACGCGGCGGCAATCAGTCATCCGCTGGCGCGCGATATAATCGAAAAGCTGCAGGCGCTCCAGCGACGCGGCAACAGCACCACACCGCACGAACTGCTTTCGCAGGCCGTGGATGTCCTGCGCTTGCGTCCCATTCTACTCGACCGCCATCGGGGTCAGGCCGAGCGGGCGCTCGCCAATGTCGACCTCTATCTCAGCCTCTCAAACAGCTATGCGGTGCGCGGCCTCCGCGCCTTCTCCGAGGCGATGACAGCGGCCTGGACCGACGAGGCCCGGGCGGTTGAGGGACGACCCGACGCGCAGGAGGAAGCCGTCGCGCTATTCACCATGCATGCCGCTAAAGGCCTCGAATGGCCGGTAGTAATCCCCATCAACACCATGACCGGCGTGATGGCACCTGACAGCGCGGTGATTGACCGGCAGAATGACACTTTCTATTGCCCTGTTCTCGGTGTCCCGCCCTCTGGTTATGACACGGCGCGGCAAGCCGAGAAGGCCGAGTTGGACCGCGAACGTGTCCGTCTCTGGTATGTCGCTGCGACTCGGGCCCGTGAGCTGCTGATTCTGCCGCGCCTCGACGTAACGCCTTCGAAGTCTGCCTGGATCGGTCTTGTCGATCTATCACTCGCAGGACTCGTCGCGCTGGACACATCGCATTTATCGCCAGATCCGGTGGTGGTGGCCGGCGGCCACGGCAACAGTCAGACGCGGGAGACTTTCGCCGCTGAGGCCGGCGCAATCGCCGATCGGCAGATGCGATTGAAATGGCTTGCTCCGAGCCGGGACGAGAACTCAGCCGGAGCGCTCTTGCAAGAGGAGGACGCCGATATCTGGACCGGCTCGGATGATGATGCGCCGCCTGAGCTCGTCGCTTCCTCCACCGTGCAGGGTGGCCGCGAGCGCGGGCTCGTCCTTCATAAGCTTATGGAAGAAGTCCTGACCGGCGAAACGGACGACTCGCCCGCGGCGCTCTCTGCGCGAGCCGAGGAACTCGTCCGTGCGCTTGGCAGGGTTCCGGTCCCCGACCCGACCGCCGGACTTTCCCCCGAGGAGTTGGCTGGTTGCATCGAACGGACCTTAGGGTTGCCCGAAATCGCAGCCTTACGGCCAGCACTGTCTGCGGAGTTTCCTGTTTATGCGCTTCGCGAGGAAGACGCTGAACTGGTCGCAACGGCGGGCATCGCCGATGCGCTGACGGTTGGTCCTGGGGGTCGGCCAGCGGTGGTCATCGATTGGAAAAGCGATGTGAATTCCGATCCCAGAACACTCGATCATTATCGGGCGCAGGTCCGCGCATATCTCGAAATGACGGGTGCAGAACAGGGACTGATCGTCCTGATGACGAGCGCGACGGTGATCGCGGTCAAGCCAAATGTCCCCTCCCCTCCATCGTAACCGCCGAATCTTCACATAAGCCCGCCGACCTTTCATCAGGCCAGTTCTAAAACCGTGACCACTACCGCGGCAGGAACGAGCCGTCTGTTCCCCTCAGCGCTTTAGACGGAATTTACATGTCCTATCTTGCCTGGATTGATTTCGACCCCGAGGAACGGCGACGCGCTCAAACGCTCATCGATCTCTTCAAACAACCTGAAGCCCGCGATGAATTAGGTTTGGGAACAGTGCGAGATGGCCTTGCCGATCTGCTTTTTCCGGGCACCAGTACGATCCAGACGCGGCTCCGCTATATGCTTTTTATTCCATGGATCTACCGAGAAGCGCAAAGTCGAAAGGCGACGCAAGCGGAGCGGACGAATGTTGCCCGGGACCTGGAATTCCGGTTGAGCGAAGCTCTGCTTCGGGGCGACGAGACGATCGGCGTGATCGGCCGGGATGCGGGCCGAAACCTCAAGCGGCTTGCCTCAAGCGTCTACTGGGCAGGTCTCAACACCCTTGGCATACGCACACTGGCGGGTTCCCAAGCGACCTTCCTGTCCTATGGTCCCGAAAGCCTCAAGGACCACGATCTGAAATTGTGGGCATCAAGCCTGCCCAAAGCGCCCGGAGATTTGTTTGATGAGGCAACATTTGCGCTGACGGTGGAAGAAGCGGATTTCCTGCGAGATCGCATCGCCGGCAATGCAAAGCCAACGCTGCTGAACGAGCTGGCACGCTCGGGTAAGTCTTACACTCAGGATTGGCCATGGCAGGTGAGCGAAAGCAGCATCTCGAAATCAAATCGCGCGATATTGCGACACGCAGAAAGGTTCTCCGGCGTGATGTATGGCGCCAGTCTGTTCTACAATCTTCTACTGGCGCTGCGTGCCGCTACGCGGCCAAATGCCAAAAAACATGCAGATGCTCCAGCCCTCGTGGAGCACTATCGGTCGCGCCTTGAGGACTGGGTGGCGGAGCTCGAGCATCTCAATTTGAACGAGTGGGATCTCGATGATCTTTTTAGCCTGATTGGCAAAACCAGCCATAGTCTGACCAAGTCGTCCCGCGACTTTATCCGCAGCTGGGCATCTATCGCGCGGGACGGCTCAGGCCAGTTGGAGACAGACAGTGCCGCGATCGAGCTTCTAAAGCACCGGGAACATGGCCTGAAGCGGTTGAAGGCGCGTCTGCTGCACGATGCGCCACTTGAGAGATGGTCAGGTGCCTCTGGCGACGCCCGTCTCGATTTCAGATGGGGTATCTCGAGAAGCTATCTTGGGGAGCTCGCCGATGCCGGCTGAACCCGTCTTCAACCCTGAAAATCGCGAACTCTACACATCTCTTATGCGCGCGCCCGATCATTATCGGTTCGACAACGCCGTTGCGACCACCTACTCGCTTGACTTCGAAACAGCCCTTACTATTCCGATCGCCATCGTTTTCCGAGACGCCGAGAACCGTGAAGAAATGTTGCGGAGCCCGCTTGCCCTGCTGCAAAGCGTCGAGCGAATGACCGGCAGGATGGCCATATACTGTGACCGGGGCCGCATCAAGGAAGCGCGCCCTAATGCAGCGCGGCTGATGGCGCTTTACGAGAAGACGATAATCGAGGTTTCGGCTCCAGAGGGGGGTGCATTCCATCCGAAGCTATGGTGCATCCGTTTCCAGCCGGAGCAAGAGGGACAGCCCACGCGAATACGGCTCGCCATTCTGTCACGCAACCTGACCAATGATCGATGCTGGGACCTGGCTCTTTGCCTCGACGGGAAGGTCGGCGACGATGTCAACGATGCGAACGAGCCTGTCGTGCAGCTTGTTCGTGCACTTCCAGGTTTGGCGAATTCTGCCAATCGCCCGCCGGCGCCAAAATTTCTTCCTTCTCTCATGCGGGATCTCGAGCAGTGTATCTGGGATGATCTCCCTGCAGGTGCCACCAAAGTCAGCTTTGCAGTGAATGGTTTGAAACCCGGCGCCTGGTCTCCGCAAAAGGGTGAGCGCCTCGCCGTTCTCTCACCTTTCGTAAGCAGTGCCGCGCTCGCGCACCTGGCCAAAGGCTACGACGACCCGTCAGCGTGTCAACTCGTGGCACGAGCCGAGGAACTGGATTGTATCAAGCCTGACATTCGCGAGCTTTTTGATATACGGACCCTCGATGACCGAGCGACCCGTTACGAGGAAGAAGATCGGGACGACATAGGTTCTGCCGATCTTGAGGGCCTTCATGCCAAAGCCTACGTGGTGGAGCGTGGGTCGCGTCTGCACATTCACCTCGGCTCCGCCAATGCAACGAGCGCTGCACTGGTCCCTGGCCGCAGTGGTCGTACGCAAAACATCGAAATCATGGCGACCCTCGACGGCCCCAAAAGCCGCATGGGTTCAATTGCCGAAACGCTTTTCTCCGACGAATTTCAGCGACTCCTAACCCCTTACGTGCCCTCTGAGCCGCCCGAGCAGGATGCTGCCGCAGCTGCTGAGAAGGTCCTCGAAAATTTGCGCACCAGGATCGCAGCACTGCCGCTTGACCTCTTCTGCACCCAACTTCCCGACGGCGTCGGGCTTGAATTGGCGGTATCCGGCGACGCGGCGCCTATCCAGATACCCGCGGGAGTGAGATGTTTCGTTCGCCCCATTACGGTTGCGAATGAACAGGGGTATGACGCGGCGTCTTTGTTCTCCGGCATGGCGCCGAGAATGGCTGTAAGCACCGTCCCTTTGAGCGACGTCACACGTTGGCTTGGAATGCGGCTCCGCGACGAGGGCACAGGCGTCGAGATTGCGTTTACGTTGGGCGCCAAGCTCATCGGCCTGCCCGATGGCCGGGATGCTGCCGTCCTGCGAGCGCATATTGCCAACGTCGAGAACTTTTTCCGCTATCTGAGCTTGCTACTCGGAAGTTTGGGTGAAGGCAGTTTTCTCGAAAGCGAAACTGCGGGTGAGGGCCAATGGATTCGACGGCTCGGTCAAGGTGGAAACGCGTTGCTTGAGCCGATGGTGCGGGCCCTTGCACTCGATGGCGGTGAACTCGCCGAGATCGATCAACTCATCAAACGCCTTGACGATGGTGGCAAGAGCATTGTCCCAGAGGATTTTCTTCAGTTGTGGGCCAGCTTCGCGCCGATTGTAGCCAGCAAGAGAACCCGAAAATGACCTATCAAGCGGAAGAGCATTTGAAGCTCCTCAAACCTTTTCAGCGGGCCACAGTCAATTATGTGTTTCGGCGTCTGTTCACTGATGCGCTGCCCACGGGGCAGTTTCTCGTCGCCGATGAGGTCGGCCTGGGAAAGACCATGGTGGCGCGGGGTGTCATTGCCAAAGCAATCGAAGAGTTGACCGGCAAGGTCGATCGTATCGACGTCGTCTACATATGCTCTAACCAGGCGATTGCCGAGCAGAACATCAAGTCGCTCAACGTCATTGGCTCGGCGACAAAACCTCTCAATACACGTCTCACTTTGCTGCCGCTCGAAATCGAGCAAGAGGGCGGAATTGCGTCGCAGCCCGTGAATCTTATCAGCCTCACCCCAGGAACAGCACTCGATCTGAAGTCATCATTGGGTACCGCAAAAGAACGGGTCCTGATTTACGAGATGCTGAGAAAGAGGCTCGGTATCCGACACAGCGGCGTGCAGCGTGTCTTCCGCGGAGGCGTTGACAAAGAAAACTGGCCTGGCTGGACCGACTGGATACGCTATCAGAAAATCTCCGAGCAGATTTCGAAGAATTTCAACGCGGCTGTCGGAGACGAATTCGTAGAGCGGATTCGCGCAGCCGCAGAACTGGCGAGGAGCAAGAAAAATCCAAACTATCCCCCCGATCAGCGGCCGCCTGCCATGATTGGGGAATTGCGCCGTGTCCTGGCACGAACCTGTGTCGATGCCCTGACCCCCGATTTGATCATCCTCGACGAATTTCAGCGATTCGCCGATTTGTTGCACGAGCACGATGAGCAGTTGGCTCCCGAAAAAGCAGCGGCGGCGGAGCTCGCGCGTGCGCTCTTTTCCTATTCTGGCGGCGACGGCTCGAAAGCTCGGCTTCTGCTATTGTCAGCAACTCCATACCGCATGCTGACCTTGAATAGCGACGATCCAGAGGACGGTGATCACTACAGTGATTTCCTGCGCACCATGCGTTTCCTCTTTGGCGCAGAAGCGGGTGATGCGCGGATTAAAGAGCTGGAAACAGAGCTTATCAACTTCCGCCGCGCGTTACAGGCAATGCCAGAGACAAGTGTTCAGGCTCGCGTCAGGCGCGATCGCGTTCAACACATTTTGGGGGAAGTCATTGCCCGCACCGAGCGCGTCGATTCCAGCGATGACCGCAATGCGCTTGTCAAGGAGAGCAAGCCGCAGCTGAGGATCGAGACGGATGATCTTAGGGAGGCGAAGGTGATTGCCCAGGTAGCAGCGCTCGTCGGTGCGCCGGGTATAGTTGAGTATTGGAAGTCGGCGCCGTACCTCCTCAATTTCATGCGTGACTACAAGCTCCGGCAGAAGTTACAGGCGGTGAAGCTCCGGCCATCTAGTGAACTCCGCCACGCAATCAAGGCTGCCACTCCGTTCCTCATCAGCAAGGAGCAAGTCGAGGGCTACGAGGAGATTCCGCTGCGCAACGCACGAATGCGCGTTATGGCGGACATGGCCTTCCAGCATGGGCTTGATCGCGCATTGTGGGTTCCTCCATCTCGGCCATCATACGGCGCGCAGATCCCGGCAGCGAAGTCGCTCATATTCTCTGATTGGTCGATGGTGCCTGACGCGATCGCCGCCCTTCTTTCGCATGAAGCAAGTCGCCGCATGGGCATGACGACCGACCTGGTCAGCCGCACCAGCCGCCCGATCGGCATCGAGGAGATGATGCCAATGCTCTGCCCCTCCCCTACCCTGGCGGCGTGGGTCGACCCGCTGGCCTTGGAGCGCCGGTTTGGACGTGCGTCAAGCTATGATGACCTGCACCTCCAGGCCGTCCAAGTACTCACCGAGCGTATCGATAAAAAGCGACTATTACGCCTGGCCGAGAGATCCGATCGCCTCCTGCCGCTCACACTTGAGGAAGGATTGGGGACCGGCGTTGACTGGGGAAGGGTCGGTGCGATTGAGCATGAAGGCCATGATGAACACGGGGCTATGGCGCGCGCCATCGAGGTAATTGGAAACGCACTCGAAGCCGAAGATCATCTTGACGACGGAGACGTCAAGGAAACCTGCGACAAGCTCGCAGAATTTGCCCTTGGGTCCCCAGCGACCTGCGCACTTCGCGCGTTGGGCCGCCTTTGCCCGGAGCTACCTCTGAACGACCCGGCCCTCGTCGGGGCAGCGATGGCGATCGCGCTAGGATTTCGGAGCCTGTACAATCAACCAGAGAGCAGGGCGTTGTTGGCAGAAGCATCGCCCCTGAATTACTGGCGCCAGGTCAACTCGCATGCAGCGAGACACGACTTGGCAGCTGTTTTGGATGAATATCTCCAACTCGTGGTCGATGCTGAGCACGCCGCCGAATTGCACGCGGGACAACGCGCGGCTCTCATCGCCAACAAGGTTGTCGAAGTAGTCGCTTTGAGACCAGCTCAGATAACCCTGGATCACTGGACGGCTGGACGCTCGCGCTTGCACGATAAGACCTTCGAGGTGAGGGCGCGCTTTGCGATGCGCTTTGCGACGAAAGCCGAGGATGAAAAAGGTGTTCGCCGTACGACGCTCGTGCAGGCTGCGTTCAAGTCGCCTTTCCGTCCGTTTGTTCTGGCGTCAACCTCGATCGGCCAGGAGGGCTTGGATTTCCACCCTTATTGTGCCCGGATCGTCCATTGGAATCTGCCCCGTAATCCAGTCGACATTGAGCAGCGCGAAGGCCGGGTTCACCGCTTCAAGAATCACGCGGTCCGCCGCAATATCGCTGCCAAGCTTGGTGAATTTGCGATCTGCGGCGATGCGCGTGTCGCACCATGGGAGAGCATGTTCGAGGCCGCTCGGCAGCATGAAATCGCGCAAGGTCGCCCTGGGGATATCGTGCCCTACTGGCTCTACCCCGGCGACACAAAAATTGAGCGGGTTGTTCTCATCCCCCCGTTTAGCAGAGAGGTTGAGCGCTTCGAGAACCTGAAGAAATCTCTCGCGACGTATCGACTTGCCTTCGGACAGCCCCGTCAAGATGAACTGATCAACCTTTTTTCCGCCTTCGGACCGGACGTCGTCGCGGAGCTCGCTGACCTGCAAATTTCACTCAGGCCGGTGGGTGAAGCAAAGATATCGCCCAGCCCTACGGAAGGATGATCGACCTCGACTAAGATCGCGGTCGATCATAGTGTCACATAAGATTCTGTGATCGGTGAAATAGAAACCTAATCGTGAGCGATCATATGGCGGAATTACTGTCCTTCCGCGGCAGAGGGTGATTTCGCTTCGCCTTCCCAAAGTCTCGGTCACTCGCCATAAACTTCTGGATCATCGGCGCGATTAGTTTCACCGGCTCCGGTGGTGTAGCCTCCCCATTCGCCCTTGCAAGAATAACTGCATAGGCCTGCAAATCCTGAAACACCGCAGCCGGCAGTTCGACGGTGATCTTCACGGGCCTGTCGTCCGGAATAGCGGAAAGCTTCAGCTTGGTCATGTCGGTTCCTTCGCGGCTCGGTAAGGCTGCATAACGAGATCCCGATTGACGATGACACGAACCGGGAATCCCTGCCGAATAGTGAGCGTTGGCTGTATGTTCAGCTGCCGGCCAACGATCTGCTGACCAACGTTGGAAGCCGTCCCTTGCGCGCTTTCCCGTATCGCCTGAGCGATTTCGCTTTCCTCGTCGTCGCTGCCGATCTGCGTGCCGACGCCGAGCAGCGTCGAGAGCGCGGCCGCCTTGAAGAGCAGACCCCAATGGTAATCCACCTCATCCTCGAGGCCGGAGAAGCCCTGCGGATCCGTGCCCTGAAGGCGTTCGAGCACAATGGATGTGCCGTCCGGCATGACGACCCGGTTCCAGACCAGAAGCACGCGCGACTGCCCGAAGGCGACCTGGCTGTCATACTGACCGATCAACCGCGAGCCCTGCGGGATGAGCAGATGCGACCCGGTCGGGCTGTCATAAACGTTCTCCGTCACCTGCGCGGTGATCGAGCCCGGTAGATCGGACTTGATGCCGGTGATCAGGGCGGCGGCGATCACCGACCCAGCCTGCAGCACATAGGGCGAGGCCTTCTCCTCGACGCGATCGGGGCTGACGGTACGCCGGTCTGCCTCGGCGTTGACAAAGGCCAGCTTGCGGTCCTGCATGTTCTGCGCCGCGCCGGCGTCGAGCGACGGCACCGTGTCGGCCTGCGTAAGTGCGTTAGGATCGGCCGTGCTTGTCCGCGTGCTTACGACCTGGTCTGTGCGCTCGGCTCGGCTGTCGGTGAACAGCTTGGCAACACGCGCGGCTTCGATCTCCGCCAGGCGGCGCTGCTCCTCCGGATCGGCACGCGGCGTCTGGATTGTCGGGACGGCGACAGGCTTGCCCTCCTCCTGCGCCTTCAGGATCGGTCGACCGAGATCCCCGGGAAGTGCAGGCCCGAGTTTCGGAATGCCGGTATAGTCCTTCGGTAGGTTGGCGAGGCCGTCCGCCGGCGTGCGGTTGTCGGTATTGTAGAGTTCGGCAGGCGTCTGGGCCCTGCGCCGATTGGTGTCGAGCGCAAAGAACAATGCTGCGGCGATCGCGAGGCCCGAGACACCGCCGAGACCGATCAGCACCTTGCGCGACAGGCGCGTGACGCGTGGCGGTTCCGGCCGCAGCCGGAACTCCGCCTTGAGATCGGAGGGACCGGTCATCGGCTTCTCTCCGACGAGAACAGCGCCGTGCGGTTGGCGACGCGTCGGCCATCGGTGCGCACGATGCGCACGCGGCGCTGGCTGTCCTTGTCACCGAGCCGGAGTTCCGCGGCAGCAAACAGCCGGTCGACGACATAGTAGTTCTGCTGGGCGCGGTAGTTCACGAGCTCCGAATTGCCCGACGCGCCGATGACGAAGAGCGGCGGCATTTCGCCCTGGGCGATGCCGGAGGTGAACTCGATATAGACCTTAGTGCCATCGTCGAAGGCGCGCAAGGGTCGCCAGGGCGCGCTGTCACCCTCGATCCGGTAGCGGAAGTTCAGGCTCTGCAGATCGACACCGCTCGCCACAGCCTGTGTTTCAGCGGCCCTGGTGTTCTGGCGCCGTAGCGCGATCAGCTGGTCGGCCGGATATTGCCAGGAGACCGAGGCCATGTATGTCTTTTCCGTCGAGCGCAGTTCGAGATGATAGGTGCGAAGATTGGTGTTGATCACGAGATTGGTTTGCAGCTCGGAGCGCGTTGGCTTGACGAGGATATGCATCTGTTTTGCTGCGCCCGTGCCGCTCTCGGTATCACCGACGATCCAGCGCACGGTGTCGCCGGCTGCAACCGGGCCTGAGCCAACCAGCTGCTCGCCCGGCTGCAGCGCGATGTCGGTCACCTGCCCGGGTGCTGCATAGACCTGGTAGAGGGCGCCGATGGCGAAGGGATACACCTGGACGGCATTGATGAAGCCGTCGCGGACCGGCTGCATGCGAGCCGCCTCATTGGCGGCGGCAATCCGCGCCTTCGGATCGGAGCTGTCGGGCTTCTTCTTGCCCTCGTCGATCGGCTTCAACTGGCCGGGCAGCGGAAGCGGCTTCGATACCTCGACCACTTTTACCGGCCCGACTGGATCAGCAAGCTTCACCGCGGGTGCCGCATCGTCATAGTCGATTTCCGGCGGGATGTACTTCTTGGCGCAGCCAGCCAGCGCTGTCGCTGTCAGCAGTGCCGTTGCGAGCACGGTGGCTCTGCCCGATCGGATCCTGTTCATGGCTTTTCCTGCCCCCTTCATTGCGAAAGCTCCTTCGACCAGTTGATGGCGTTGACAAAGACCCCGAGCGGATTGGCGCGCAGCTTGTCGGCGTTGCGCGGCTGCTCGATCACGACGGTGAGGATGGCCGTCCACCGCTCGGTGGATGAGAGTTGCCCGTCCTCGTAGCGGTGCTCCGACCAGGCGACGCGGAAGCTCTCGGGCGAGGCGCGGATGACGGATGAGACGTCGACCGCCACCTGCACCTTGCCGACCTTGGTGAAGGGATCATTGGCGCGGGCGTAGTCGTTGAGCGCCACCGCGCCACGGTTGGTCGTGAACTCGTAGGCGCTCAGCCAGTTCTGGCGGACGATCACCGCGTCGGCCGGGATAGAGCGAACGTTTTCAACGAAGCGGGCAAGATGCCAGGCGACCTGTGGGTCGGTCGGCCTGTAGTCGGCGGTCGCCGGCGCGATAGCCTGGGCTTCGCCGATCTTGTCGATCTGAACCACCCACGGCACCACCGTGCCTTGCGTCGACTGCCAGATGAGGGCGGAGGCAAAGCCGCCGGCCAGTATGAGCGAGCCGAAGGCCATCAGCCGCCAGTTCCTCGCCTGCACACGGGCGGAGCCGATCCGCTCGTCCCAGGCCTGAGCAGCTTTCTGGTAAGGGGTTTCAGGCTCAGGCGTTCGGGCATAGCGCACCGAGGCGCGTTTGAAAGGGTTCATCTGCGGTCATCCTGATTGAGGGAAACGGACATGGAACCGCCGCCGTGATCGCCGGAGCGGACGGAATGAGCGGCGGTGCTGACACCGTGCTGGAAGGCGGTCTTACGCTGCATGCGCTCAGCCCATGGCGGCGGCGAAGAAGCTTGCGCGGCTCCGCCAGAGGTCTCGCTAGGCGTGCCGGACGCACCGGCGCCGACATCGTTCCCGCCGCCTGTGGCCTTCCAGCCAGCAGACTGCCCTGTTGCGTAACTGGAGTGCAGCCCCTCGCCCGAAAGGCCAGCAGCTTCCTTCGCCTTGCTCATTACAAAACCGGCGCCAGCTTTGGCCATGCCGGCGAGACCCGCGGCGGCGCGCCCAGCACTACCTGCGTCGGAGGAGGCACTGGCAAGCCCATAGGCGGTGCTGGCGCCACCTGCGACAGCCGCCCCTCCCCGCATCGCTCCGCCGATAGCGCCGGCAGCCGCGCCCATTCCAGCACGGGCGCCGACATAGCCGGCAGCACCGAGGCCCGCGGCAGCAAGCCCCGTTCCGACGGCAGCGCCGGCGCCAAGCTGCGGTGCGCCCGACACAAGGCCCGTGGCGATTCCGGGTCCGAAGATCGAAAGCCCCATCAGCGCAAGCGCGCCCAGAACGAGCGACAGCGCCTCCGAGATAGTAGGCTGCTCGGAAAAGCCGGCAGTGAACTCGCCGAAGAGACCTGACCCGATACCGACGATCACGGCAAGCACCAGGATCTTCACGCCTGAGGCGACGATATTGCCGAGCACCTTTTCGGCTAGGAAGGCGGTCTTGTTGAAGAAGGCAAACGGGATCAGGACGAAGCCGGCCAGCGTCGTCAGCTTGAACTCAATCAGGGACACGAAGATCTGGATCGCGAGGATGAAGAAGGCGACCAGCACGATCACCCAGGCGGTCATTAGCACGAAGATCTGCACGAAATTCTCGAAGAAGCTGACATAGCCCATCAGGTCGCCGGCGGCCTGCAGGATCGGATTGCCGGCGTCGATACCGACCTGAGCAACACGACCGGGCTGCAAAAGCTCGGTGCTCGACAGCGAGGATCCCGCTGCCTTCAGACCAAGACCGGAGAAACTCTCGAAGACGATGCGGGCGAGATTGTTGAAGTTGCCGACGATGAAGGCGAAGAAGCCGATGTAGAGGGTCTTCTTGATCAGGCGCTGGATGACGTCCTCATCCGCGCCCCAGGCCCAGAAGAGACCAGCCAGCACGACATCGATCGCAATCAGCGTCGAGGACAAGAACGCCACCTCGCTACCGAGCAGACCGAAGCCGGAATCGATATAGGAGGTGAAGGTTTCCAGGAAACGATCGATGATGCCGGTATTGTTCATGGCTTCACCGTGGCATCGGCGCCAGATGCCGGCGTGGTCGGGCGACCGGATACCGAAGGCTTCAGGAACCGCCGGCGGTTCTCCATCCAGGCCTTCAGGCAGTCCTTGTCTCTTAGCGCCTCGGCGCCGAGATCACGGCAGCGGAGCAATTCCTTTCGTGCCCCATCAGTCTCAGGATCGCCGCCCGGATCAAGGGACCGGAAGATGGGGGCTTCTTCTGGTCCCTGTCGCTGGCTGAATGCCATGAGCGTCGCGGTCAGTCCTGCTCCAATGGCAAGCACAGAGGTCATCCGGGCGGCGATCTTGAAGTCCATGGGTCCAAAGCTCCTACTGGTGGAACATGCGGACGCTGGACGGACTGTAGGCCGTACCGGTCATGAAACGGCTGAACTGTTCGCGCGCCTGCTCCTGGGCGGCGGCTTGGCGCGCCCACTCGAGCGCTTCCGCCCGTCCCTGAGCGGCTAGCATGGCAGTGAGATCCGACATCTGCTTCGCCTGCACCGCGAGCAGCTGGTTGCCGGCCTGGGCGGCCTGCAGGACACCGACGGCCGACTGGCTGGCGCTGACGAGGGTGGAGGTTTGCGCCTGGGTGCTCGCAATACCATCAACCGCGACCGCGCCGGTCTTCAGCGAATCCTCGAAGGCCGAGACCGACTGCCGCCAGCGTTCACGTGCCGACGTCACAAGCTGATCGTTACTCTTTCCGGCGGCAAAGGTCTCGTAGGTGGAGCTGAACTGCTGGTCGATGGCCTGGACATTGTAAGCAAGCTGCTCGGCCTGATCGAGCAGGCTCTTCATCTCGGAGAAGTTCCCCTCGATATCGGAGAGCATCGACGTCGGCAGACTGGTGAGATTGCGCGCCTGATTGATCAGCATTTGCGCTTCGTTCTGAAGCGAGGTGATCTGGTTGTTGATCTGCTCCAGCGCGCGGGCGGCGGACAGCAGGTTTTCGGTATAGTTCTTCGGGTCAAAGACGATCAGCGCATGGGCCGGCTGCGGCACAAGCGTGACGGCGATCGGCAATAGCGTGGCGGCGCTGAGCGCGAGTGCGATTGCACGGCCGGAATGGCCGGGGCGGAAAACGAAACGGGTCATGGTGTGATCTCCTCTTCGAGTGATGGGGAATTGGAATTGTGGTCGCTGGCTCCGCCGGGCGTAGCTTCAGTGAGGTTGGCGAGGACCGGAATGAGGTCGGCGGCCCAGCGGAGACCGCGGGCGACAAGCCACGACTCCAGGAAGCGGGGACGTTCGCCGTCTTCGACCAGGTCATTCATCGCCGCATGGGCGGCCTTGTCGGAGGAAGCGCAGAGCGCGAGCGCCACCTCGCCTAAGCCCAGTTCGAAGAGCCGGTTGCCGCGCCTAGACTGGCAGTAATAGTCGCGCTTTGGCGTCGCACGGGCGACGATCTCAATCTGCCGATCGTTGAGGCCGAACTGCCGGTAGACGCTGGCGATCTGCGGCTCGACGGCGCGTTCATTGGCGAGGAAGATCCGGGTCGGGCAGCTTTCGACGAGCACCGGTGCGATCGGCGAAGCCTCGATGTCTGCAAGCGACTGGGAAGAGAAGACGACACTGACATTCTTCTTGCGCAGGGTCTTCAGCCATTCCTTGATTTTCTGGGCGAATCCGCCGTCATCCAACGCCCGCCAGCCCTCGTCGATGATCAGCAGCGAGGGCCGGCCGTCGAAGCGCGCCTCGATCCGGTGGAAGAGATAAGCGAGCACGGCAGGCGCGGCCCCGGTTCCGATAAGACCTTCCGTTTCGAAAGCCTGGACCGAGGCATCTCCCAACCATTCCAGTTCCGCATCGAGCAGACGACCGTATGAGCCGCCAATGCAATACGGCCGAAGCGCCTGCTTCAGGGCGGTTGACTGCAGAAGGACCGTCAGGCCGGTGATCGTCCGTTCCGGGACCGGCGCGGACGCAAGCGATGTCAGCGCCGTCCAAATATGCTCCTTGACACCAGGCGTTATCTCCACCCCTTCGCGGGTGAGAATGTCCACGAGCCAATCGGCCGCCCAGGCACGTTCCGGCGTGTCGTGGACGCCAGCAAGTGGCTGCAGCGCGACCATGTTCAGGAAGGATGTTGCGTCCGAGATCGAGCCACCGAGATCCTGCCAGTCGCCGCCCATGGCAAGGGTCGCCGCACGGATTGAACCGCCGAAGTCGAAAGCGAAAACCTGGGAGCGCTCATAGCGCCGGAACTGCAGCGCCATCAGAGCCAGCAGCACCGATTTGCCCGCCCCTGTTGGACCGACGACAATGGTATGGCCGACATCGCCAACATGCAGCGAAAAGCGAAACGGGGTCGCGCCCTCTGTCCTCGCATAGAAGAGCGGCGGCGCGTTGAGATGCTCATCCCGCTCAGGGCCTGCCCAGACCGCCGAGATCGGGATCATGTGGGCGAGGTTCAGGGTCGAGATTGGGGGCTGGCGGACATTGGCATAGACATGGCCGGGAAGGCTGCTGAGCCAGGCCTCGATCGCATTGACCGTTTCCGCGATGCAGGTGAAGTCGTGGCTCTGGATGATCTTCTCGACGAGCCGGAGCTTTTCCTCGGCAATGCTGGGATCGGCATCCCAGACGGTCACGGTTGCCGTCACATAGGCCTCGCCGATCTGATCGGAACCGAGGTCCTGGAGTGCGGCATCGGCCTCGGTCGCCTTGTTGGCGGCATCGGAATCGACCAGCACCGACTGTTCATTGGTCAGCACTTCTTTCAGGATTGCCGCGATCGACTTGCGCTTGGCAAACCACTGCCGCCGGATTTTTGTGACGAGGCGCGTCGCGTCGGTCTTGTCCAGCATGATGGCCCGAGTGGACCAACGATAGGAAAAGGCAAGTCGGTTGACGTCATCGAGGATGCCGGGAAAGGTGACCGTCGGAAAGCCGATGACCGTCAGCGTGCGCAGATGGAAATTCCCGAGCCGCGGCTCCAGTCCGCCTGCAAGCGGCTGGTCGGCGAGAAGTGCATCAAGATGCATCGGCGTCTCTGGAACCCGGACGCGCTGGCGTGTCACCGAGACGGTGGAATGCAGATAGGTGAGTGTGTCTGCGTCATCGAGCCATGCGGCTTCCGGAACGAACCCTTCGAAGAGATGCAGCACACGGTCGGTGCGATCGATGAAGCCCTTCAGAATCTCCCATGGATTGATGCCGGACTGCTCGCGCCCCTCGTAAAGCAAGCCTTCCATGCGCGAGGCCTCCTCGGCCGGCGGCAGCCAGACGAAGGTGAGACAATAGCTGCTCTCGAACAGGAGGCCGCTTTCCTCGAACTGCTCACGGCGTTCGACATCAACAAGCGCAGACGCGGTATCCGAAAACGCGCTAGCCGGATAATCATTGGCGGGATTGCGCTGTGCTTCCACAAAGACGGCCCAGCCGGAGCCAAGGCGCCGTAGTGCATTGTTGAGGCGCGCGGTGACTGCCACGAGTTCGGCCGGCGTGGCGCTGTCGAGGTCCGGCCCGCGAAACCGCGCCGTCCGCTGGAACGACCCGTCCTTGTTGAGAACGACGCCGGGTGCCACGAGCGCTGCCCAGGGCAGGAAATCGGCGAGGCCGGTATTCTTCTTCCGGTATTCGGCAAGGTTCAACATGATCGACCCTCACACGCCCATATGCGCGGGATAGCGCAGGTGGCGGCGACCGACGTCGACGAACTGCGCGTCCCGCCTCGCCGCCCAGACCGCCGTGAAATGGCCGATCGCCCAGATGGCTAGCCCCGCGAGCCAGAGACGGAGACCGAGACCGACGGCGCCGGCAAGCGTGCCGTTGACGATCGCCACTGCGCGCGGCGCACCCCCGAGCAGTATCTGCTCGGTCAACGCGCGGCGGACCGGCGCGTAGAAACCGCGGATCTCGTCGTGTTCAGAGTCGAACGCCGCCATCAGACCAGCGCTCCGCCGCCGAAAGAGAAGAAGGAAAGAAAGAAGCTTGAGGCGGCGAAGGCGATCGACAGGCCAAAGACGATCTGGATTAGCTTGCGGAAGCCACCAGACGTGTCGCCAAAAGCGAGTGCAAGGCCAGTCGCGATGATGATGATCACGGCGACGATCTTGGCGACTGGCCCCTCGATGCTTTCGAGGATTTTTTCCAGCGGCTCCTCCCAGGGCATCGAGGAACCGGAGGCGTGGGCGGGTAGCGCCGTCATAATGGAGGTGGACAGGAGCGCTGTTGCCCGCATGAACTGGCGACGGGATCGGCGAAACAGGGAGATGGCTAAGATCATTTCTGTTCTCCTTTCGGGAGCGGTTGACGGTCGGTTGGGAGGTGGGCGCTGAGGGTGCAATAATCGCCGGTTGCCGGATCGAGCCCGTCGACGAGGGCGATTTCGACAAGCCGGCGGGCGGTGCCGCGGCCGGAAAGCACGGCAATCAGATCAATCGTGTCGGCGATTAGCGCTCGTGGCACGGTGACCACCGCTTCCTGCACGAGCTGTTCCAGCCGCCGAAGCGCGCCCACGCCCGAGTTGGCGTGAATGGTGCCGATGCCACCCGGATGGCCGGTGCCCCAGGCTTTGAGGAGGTCAAGCGCTTCCGCGCCACGCACCTCGCCGATCGGAATACGGTCGGGTCTGAGTCGGAGTGACGATTTGACGAGATCGGAGAGTGAGGCGACGCCGTCCTTGGTGCGCAGCGCTACAAGATTGAGCGAGGCGCATTGCAGTTCGCGCGTGTCCTCGATCAGCACAATGCGATCGGATGTCTTGGCGACTTCGGCAAGGAGGGCGTTGGTCAGCGTCGTCTTGCCGGTGGAGGTGCCGCCGGCGACCAGGATATTCTTGCGTCGTTCGACCGCGATCCGTAGCACATCGGCTTGCGCTGCGGTCATGATGCCGGCCGCAACGTAATCGGAGAGCGTGAAAACAGCGACCGCCGGCTTGCGAATGGCGAAGGTGGCAGCCGCGACGACGGGGGGAAGCAGGCCTTCGAAGCGCTCGCCGGTTTCTGGAAGCTCAGCGGAGACACGTGGATTTGCGGAGTGAACTTCAGCGCCGACGTGGTGTGCGACGAGACGGACGATGCGCTCGCCATCCGCCGCCCGCAGCGTTTCACCGGTGTCGGCGAGCCCTTCCCCCAACCGGTCGATCCAGAGCCGACCGTCTGGATTGAGCATAACCTCGACGACCGCGGGATCCTCAAGGTGACGCGCAATGGTCGGCCCCAGCGCCGTGCGGAGCATGCGCGCGCCACGCGAGATCGCTTCCTGATTCTGATAATGATGTGCCGACATTCGGTCCCCACTTTCGGCGATCGGGGCCAAGCGGCAGATCGCGACGGGGACAATCAAGAAAGGCAGAAATATGCGATCAGCAACAAGATAATCGCGGGGTTCGCAGAGGATCGTAGGCGGTCGGAAAAATACTGGCCGGCTGCGGTTCTGCTCTGATCATTATCGTGCGGGAGCTATGGTTCTGCGAGAATCAATCCGCGCAGCGGAACACATCGAAAAAATTCTTGAGAACCGGATTGGAGTTGTCGGGTCTCCAGCATGCGATATAGCCGAGCCGTATGCCGCCGTTGCCGTCGTGAACAGGTCGGGCAATGACGCCCTCTCCCGCAACAGGCTGCGTGCCCTCGCATTGCAGGCTGATCCCCTGCCCGCTTGCGACCTCGCCGAGGATGCTTTCCCGGCTTAGCTGACGCATGATGATTTCCGGATGATCGGAAGGTGCGGCCAGGTGACGAAGCAGGATGTTTCGCAGGTCTGGCCCAGGATCATCGTGGCTGATCAGGAAGCGCTCCCCCTTCAGCTCCGACCAATAGACCGTCGCTTTTTCAGCAAGCGCATGGTCCTCCGGCAAAGCTATCACCAATTGCGTGGACCAGAGCGGCATGGAGTCGAGAAGCTCTATTCTTCCGATATCGCCGAGAAGGATTGCGAGGTCGACCATCCCGGACATCACACCAGCTTTGAGCTCGATGTAGGAGGCCTCCATCAGCTCCACGTCAACTCCAGGGTATTTCCCGCGGAACATCCTTAAGGCATTCCGGAAACAGCCTGACGACATCGACTTATAAGAGCCAACTACTATGCGCCCGGTCCTGCCGGTACCGCTCGCCTTCGCCCGTTCGGACAATCGCTGGAAACCGTCGATGATCCGGCGAGCGCCGACTACGAATTCCTCTCCTGTCGGCGTGAGCCGTGCTCCAGCCGTTGAACGGTCGAACAGGAAAACGCCGAGTTCATCCTCCAGCTCGCGGATACGCTTGCTGATGATCGGCTGCCGCACGTTTAGCTCCTGGCCGGCGGCGCTGAAGCTCCCGTTCCGGGCAGCTGCAACGACGTATCGGAGATGACGAAGATCCATCAATTCCCCCAGCCTCAGTTACGACGGGCGTAAACGTCACCGTAGCTGTTGTGATTTGCCACATCAGCGCCTTTGGTCGCTAGCGCCTACCCTTGCCGGCGACAGCGCCGAATTCCCAAAAAGCCTGGCCGCCTTTTACAAGTATCGTCTTTGTGATCATCCACCAACGGAAGCTATCTTGTATGGTGGGTACAATTTTCAAAAATCAATCTCGATGGCGACACCTTTCACCAACGCCAGCTCGACGGCCACCGAAGCGACAGCAAGATCCTGCAGCGCAATGCCGGTGCCATCGAAGAGCGTGATCTCATCCGCTGAGCTTCGGCCGGGATGTTTTCCACTGATCACCGCACCAATTTCGATAATTGCCTCTTTGTTGGTGATGCCCCTTTCGACGGCGTGCTGGCACTCACCGATGGTCACAGCTTGCGCAATTTCGTCGGTGAACACGGTGGCCATGGCGACTAGTTCCGGCTCGACCTCCTGCTTTCCCTTGGTGTCGGTGCCCATGCAGGCCACATGGGTGCCTGGCCGAACCTGCGATGCTTTTAAGAGTGGGGCAAAGGATGAGGTGATCGAGATGATCACGTCCGACTCGGCCCCAAGCCGCTCAAGATCAAGCACCTCAAAAGGAAGCCCTTCGTCATTGGCGACTTGTTCCAGGCGGCTCAGCATCTCGGGATGGAAGTTCCAAGCCACCACTTTCTCGAATTGCCGCTGCTGAAGGGCTGCACGAAGTTGGAAGGCGGACTGGTGCCCCGCGCCGATCATGCCGAGCACCTTTGCTTCCTGTCGGGCAAGATATTTGATCGACACTGCCGACGCGGCTGCCGTGCGGAGCGCAGTAATCAGATTGCCCCCGACGGCCGCACGGCATTTTCCCGTATCGGCGTCGAAAAGAAAGATGGTCGACTGATGATTCGTCAGTCCCTTTGATACGTTATTCGGCCAGAAACCACCCGCCTTGAGGCCCAGTGCTAAGCTCTCGCGATCAAACCCGGACTTGAAGCCGTAGAGCGCATCCGCATGACCAATCGCCTCCCGAATGACTGGGAAATTGTAGGCCGCCTTGTTGGCCATAGACGCGAATACGCGTTCCACAGCGGTGAAGCAGTCAGCCGCGGTGATGAGATTAGCGATCTCTCTCTCAGGGACGATGAGCATAAGGTCTCCGATCGGTGCGGCCGCGGCCGCCTTTGATGTTAGTAGGCTTTACCGCGGGCTGAGATTGGCCACAGAGTTTCGACCTTGCCGTTGCGGACGCCGACATACCAGTCGTGAACGTTGCATGTAGGATCGCAGTGGCCGGGAACGAGGCGAAGCTTCTCGTTGATCTTGAGAACGCCGTTCAGGTCTTCGATAACGCCGTGCTCATCGGAGCATTTGATGTATTTCACGTCGTTGCGACCGTAGACAAAGGGCAGCCCGGAATCGACCGATTGTGCCTTGAGGCCGGCATCGCAGATTGCCTTGTCGGCTTTGGCGTGGCTCATCACACTGGTCAGAATGAAGAGCGCATTCTCCCATTCGCCATGGTCGATCCTCTTGCCATCCTTGTCCTGAATGCGGCCGTAGTCGGCATCCATGAATGCATAGCTGCCGCATTGCAGCTCGTTATAGACGCCCGAATTGCTCTCGAAATAGTAGCTGCCGGTGCCGCCGCCGCTGACCAGTTCTGGTTCGAGACCTTCGGCCTTAAGGGCATCGACGGCATCCTTGACCTGGGCAATGGCCGCATCGAGCTTCGCCTTGCGGTCTTCATATTTGTCGATGTGCTGCATCGCGCCCTGGTAGGCCTGAATGCCGGTGAACTTGAGACCGGGTGCCGCATGGATGGCATTGGCGAGCTCGACGACGGCCGACGTCGTCGTGACGCCGCAGCGTCCGGCGCCGCAATCGATCTCCACGAAGCATTCCAGCGTCGTGCCGTACTTCTGTGCCGCCTTCGAGAGCTCTTCGACATTTGCGAGATCATCGACGCAGACGATGATGCGCGCACCATGCTGCGGCAGGAGTGCCAGGCGATCGATCTTTGCCGGGTCGCGAACCTGGTTCGAGACCAGCACATCCTTGATACCACCGCGAACGAAGACTTCGGCCTCGGACACCTTCTGGCAACAGACCCCGACAGCGCCGCCAAGTTCCTGCTGCAGCCGCAAGACATCAACGGATTTGTGCATCTTCCCGTGTGCGCGGTGACCCATGTTATGCGCCTTTGCATAATCGCCCATTTTGCGAATGTTGCGTTCAAGCGCGTCCAGATCGAGGATCAGGCAAGGCGTCTGGATTTCGTCGACTTTCATTCCAGGAAGAGCCGGCACGTCGTAGCCGACTTCCATGCCAGCGAATTTCGTTTCGATGTTCATCATTGGATCTCCCTTTACTGCCAAGGTAATTTGTCAAGATCGACGTTGCCGCCCGTGACGATGATGCCGACACGTTTCCCGGCGAAGATCTCCTTGTTCTTCAGGATCGTCGCAAGCGGCACTGCGCTGGAAGGCTCCATCACGATTTTCATCCGCTTCCAGATGAGCTTCATCGCGTCGACGATGTCCTCTTCGGAGGCCGTGAGGATATCGGACACGTGGTTCCTGACGAAATGCCAGGTCAGATCCTTGAGCGGGACTTTCAGACCATCGGCCACCGTATTCGGCGCGTCATCAGCGATGATGTGTCCGGCTTTGAAACTGCGGTAGGCGTCATCCGCCTGCTCCGGCTCAGCCGCATAAATCTTGATGCCCGGCGCGAGATTGGACAGGGTGAGGCAGGTGCCGGAGACCATACCGCCGCCGCCGATCGGCGCGACGACGGCATCGAGCCCGTCCACTTGTTCGATCAATTCCCTCGAGCACGTTCCTTGGCCGGCAATCACCCTGGGGTCATTGTAGGGATGGACGAATTCTGCGCCTGTCTCGGCGACAACGTCTGCAAAAACGGCTTCGCGTGACGAAGTCGAAGGGTCGCACTCGACAACCTTGCCACCATATCCGCGAACAGCATCCTTCTTTGCCTGTGGCGCGGTGTGCGGCATGACCACGGTACATGGAATTCCCCGCCGGCCGGCGGCATAGGAAAGGCAGGTTCCGTGGTTGCCCGATGAATGCGTTGCGACTCCTTTGGCGGCCTGCTCGTCACTTAGGCCGAAGACGGCGTTCGATGCGCCACGAGCTTTGAAGGCGCCCGCCTTCTGGAAGTTCTCGCATTTGAAGAACAGTTCGGCGCCCGCAAGCACGTTGATGTAGCTCGACGTAAGAACCGGCGTAAGATGGATATGAGGTTTGATCCGCGTATGTGCGGCAACCATGTCAGCGAGCGTTGGAATATACATGATTCAACTCCTCAAGCCGCAGCTTGGACTGCAGACAAGTGGACGTTCCGGTAGTGATCCTGTGCGGCTGCAACACCTGATCCGAGTGTGATTTCGAGGCCGAGGTCGACCATGACCATTTCGGCCGTAGCAATCCCGGATAAGGCCATCACGTCCGTCAGGCTGCCGAGATGTCCGATGCGGAACACCTTCCCGGCCACTTCGCCCAAGCCAACCCCGAAAGCGACGTCGTACTTTCTCGCGGCGTGCGTGACGATCGATGTGGCGTCGAAACCTTCGGGCGTGCGGATTGCGCTAACAGTGTCTGAGTAGAGTTCCTCATCTTTTGCGCAGAGTTCGAGGCCCCAGGCCCGGACAGCAGCGCGAATACCGGAGGCAATGCGCCGGTGCCTTGCGAATACGTTTTCCAGCCCTTCCGCCAGCAACAGTTCCGTCGACAACTTTAAGCCATTCAGCAGGCCGACTGCCGGTGTGTAGGGGTAAGCGTTGTTCGCGTAGCTCTTCGTCATATCGCGGACATCGAAGAACGTGCGCGGAAGCTTTGCGCTATCCAGTGCTTCCAACGCTTTAGCTGAAAACGCCGCAATTGCCAGGCCGGCGGGCAGCATGAAGCCCTTTTGAGAACCGGTAATCGCGATGTCGACAGCCCATCCGTCCATGCGGAAATCCATCGACGCGATGGAACTGACGCCGTCGACGAAAAGCAGGGCTGGATGCTTGGCAGCATCTATTGCCTGGCGAATCGCACCGATGTCCGATTTAACCCCGGTGGCCGTCTCGTTGTGCGTGACGAGAACCGCCTTGATTTCGTGTCCGGTGTCGGCCGTCAAGATTTCCTCGTACCGGTCGGCAGGCGCGCCGCCGCCCCATACGCTTTCGATGACATCGACCTTGAGACCATGGCGTTGGCACATATCGATCCAGCGGTGGCTGAACATGCCGTAGCGGGCCGCCAATACGCGGTCACCCGGACTGAGCGTGTTGGTAATAGCGGTTTCCCACCCGCCCGTGCCAGTAGAGGGAAATACGAATACCGACGCCGTTTCAGTTTTCAGAACCTTCTTTACGCCCGCAAGAGCCGGCCTCAGAATCTCACCGAACAGCGGCGAACGGTGATCCAGCGTCGGCATGTCAGAAGCCTTTCGAAGAACTTCGGGCATGTTAGTCGGGCCAGGGATAAAGACGGGGTTTTGCATGTACATCTAGGCGTCCTCCGCGTGTGAGAAACTCCTAACACGAGAGCCGCGCACAAGATATTTTTCTGAAAATGGTTTTTAGAACCTGATGCAACGGCTATAATCTTCGTGAAAACAAGCAATTAAGTTTTTTCATTGTACAAAGCAATTTTTCAGTTCAGAGATTTTCTGAACCCATTCTCACGGAGACGATTTCCGATGCCCGTTGAAATGCGCAAAAGAGGACGGCCGAAAGCCTTCAATGGACCACAGTCACAAAACACCATTCAAGCACTCGACCGGGCACTGGATGTACTAGAGGCTCTCGCTACACCGGAGGGTATGACGCTTTCGAAGCTCGCTGACCATCTTGGTCAATCAACGGCCACGATGCACCGCGTGTTGGCTACTCTTGAACGGCGTGAATTCGTCGAAATCAGCCCCGATCGCCAGGTCTGGCATATCGGCCCTGAAGCGTATCGGCTGGGCTCGGCGTTTCTGCGCAGATCCAACGTCGTCGAGCGTAGCCGCCCAATCATGCGCGAGCTCATGCTGGAAACGGGGGAGACGTCCAATCTGGGGATCGAGAAGGGCGGTCATGTCCTGTTCATAAGCCAAGTGGAGACGCACGAGTCGATCCGGGCCTTTTTTCCACCGGGAACACTGTCTCCTCTGCATGCTTCTGGCATCGGCAAGGCACTTCTCAGCACCTATGACGGTGATCGGCTCACGGCTCTCTTCAAGACGAGGGAACTCGAGCGGTTTACGGAAAACACCGTGCGCTCCCTCGATCAATTGAAAGAGGAACTGCAAAGGACGCGAGAAAGGGGCTATGCGTTTGACGACGAGGAACGCACCTGGGGTATGCGATGTGTCGCGGCGCCGATCCTCAATGTGCATGGAGAGGCCGTGGCAGGCATCTCTGTCTCCGGACCGAAAATTCGCCTCCAGGACGCCGACGTGCACCAGATTGGAGAGCGTGTGAGACGCGCGGCGAGCATGGTGTCCCGCCGCATTGGTGCGCCATGACGGTCAGGCGTGCGCTTCTTCTCGAACCGGCACTTCGGGCGGGGCAGCCAGACTCGGGGGCATGGGGCCACCTGTTGCCCAATCGAGAAGTTCCACCGTGTGAACCACCGGAATGGCCGTTGCCGATCCGATCTGCATCATACAGCCTATATTGCCCGCGCTGATCACCTGGGGCAGCGTCGCCTCAAGTGTCGCGACCTTGCGCGTCTTGAGGTCGACCGATATTGCCGGCTGCATCAGATTGTAAGTGCCGGCTGACCCGCAGCAGATGTGGCTTTCACGGGGCTCGAACACTTGGAATCCGGCGGCTTTCAGCAGGTCTTTTGGCGTCGAGCGGATCTGCTGGCCGTGCTGCAAGGAACATGCGGCATGATAGGCGACGCGCAGCGGTTCGGCGTGCGACGGGTCCCTCAGCCCGACGTCGGCAATCACCTCGGAAATGTCTTTCGCACGAGCTGCAACGCGTCCAGCATCAGCGGCCAGCGGACCATTGCGGAACATGTGACCATAGTCTTTGACCGTGGTCCCACAGCCTGAGGTATTTATGACGACGGCATCAAGCCCCTTACCATCAAGCTCGGCGACGATCGCCCGGATGTTGGCAGCGGCCATCGCATGACTGTCATCGGTCTTACCCATATGATGGGTAAGCGCGCCGCAGCAACCGATTCCCTGCGGAATGACAACTTCGCAGCCGTGCCGTCTCAGCAACCTGATGGTCGCGTCATTGATGTCGGTGTTGAGGGCGCGCTGTGCGCAGCCGGTGAGAAGAGCAACGCGTTTGATCTCCTGACCCTCAGCAGGAAAGCATTGCGGCCGATCATTCTTGCTCGCGAGCGGTATTCGGTCCGGCGCCATTTCCAGCATCGCCCTGAGCCGGAGATCCGGAACAATTTTCCTCAAGGGTCGAGCGAGCATTGCGCATGCCAGTGCAAAGCGAAATCGGTTGGGATAGGGCAGGATCTTCGAGAGAAGCCATCGAAGCGCCCGGTCGTCCCACCTACGTTTGTAGTTCCGCTCAATGTAGGCGCGCGCGTGATCGACAAGGTGCATGTAGTGAACGCCGGACGGGCAGGTCGTCATACAACTGAGGCAACTCAGGCACCGGTCGACATGCATCACCGTCTTTTCATCCGGCTTCCTGTTGTTCTCCAGCATGTCCTTGATCAGGTAGATGCGGCCGCGCGGACTATCGAGCTCATCGCCGAGCACCTTGTAAGTTGGACATGTGGCCGTGCAGAAGCCGCAGTGGACGCATGATCTCAAGATTTCGTTGGAACGTTGGGTAGCGGGGTCGGCCAGTTGCGCTTCGGTAAAGTTCGTCTGCATCTCAGTTGCCCATCAGGCGGGGATTGAAGATCCCGGCGGGATCGAATGTTTTGCGCAGCGACGCTGATATCCGGGCAACGGCGCCGTATTCAGGTGGGAAGAGGTCGGCGGCAGGCAGCGGACCACGTCTCACCAGCATCGCGCGTCCCTTGCCCACGGCTTTGCGAACAGCCGCACTTGCGGCCACACCTGAGAACCAGATCAAGCCCCCGCCCCAATCGGCAGATGCATCTCCGCCAAGCTGACGCAGTGCCTCTACCACGGCCGGTGCTTCGCTCGGCTTGATCAGGATCCGCCAAATCGGAGCTTTCGAATCCGCGAAATGTTTAACGTCGCGCAGGTCACGCCACACGCTGCGGCTTACAGCGTCCGCGACGACATTGATTTCCCGGGGCAAGAACAGCTCCTTGAGCCGTTCCACGCGATAGTCGACTTGTGCCTCGAAACCTTCGACCCTCAACCATGCAGTACCCCCGTGAAACGCGGCGCCGGACACCTCGAACGGCATGGCGAGAGCTGCGACGAAGATTTCGCATGCATCGCGGAGAGTGATCCGAGGAAATGCCAAGCTCTTCTCGACTTCAGCCCGAGGCAGCGTCTTCAGCGCGACTTCCGTCAGCACACCCAGAGTGCCAAAGCTGCCGCAAAGGAGCTTGCCGAGGTCAAGCCCGGTGACATTTTTCATCACGCGGCCGCCATTCTTGATTGTTCGGCCGCGACCATCAACGAACCGAACACCGAGAAGGTAATCTCTACATGCGCCGGCCTGGATTCGTCGTGGTCCTGAGACATTAGCGGAGACAATGCCGCCGATCGTCGGTGTGCCTTTTGAATCGAGGATTTCCCTGTGGTCCATTGGTTCAAACGCCAGGGCCTGCCCTTCGGCTGCCAGCGCGTCTTCCACATCCTGCAAGGACGTGCCCGCGCGCGCGATCAGCGTCAATGCGCCCGGTTCATAGGTTACGATCCCCGACATCTTGCGAGTTGTGAGAATATGCTCCGCTTCGGCGGCTCCCGCCTCAATCCGCGTCCCGCCCCCGACAATGCGCATCGGCGCTGCCCTTGCATGGCTTTCGCCAACGAAAGCTGCGAGCTCGGCTTCGTCCTTCGGACTGATGAGGGAATGAGATGCCTCAATTGTTGACTCGTCGATGTTCATCGGCCCCTCACCACCTCGCCCCTGTATGGCTGACTTGCTTCCAGGGGGAAAACCTTGGCCGAATTTAGCAGCCAGTTTGGGTCAAAGACGCTTTTGATCTCCATCTGGATCGCCAGGTCTTCAGCCGAATATTGCTTGGTCATCAGATCGCGCTTCTCAATTCCGACGCCATGCTCCCCGGTCAGACACCCCCCGACGTCGACGCAGAGCCGGAGGATATCGGCTCCGAATGCTTCCGCCCGCTCTAGGTCGCCGGGCGCATTGGCGTTGAACAGGATTAGGGGATGCATGTTGCCGTCACCGGCGTGGAAGACGTTGGCTACCTCCAGGCCGTACTCTTTGGAAAGCTCGCCGATGCGCTTCAGTGTATAAGGCAACTGCGAGACGGGTACGGTTCCATCCAGACACAGATAGTCGCCGAGCCTTCCCATGGCACCAAAGGCCGACTTGCGGCCTTTCCAGATGGCAAGCGACTCATCCGCGTTGCGGCTGATGCGAAACTCCACAGGGTTGAGCTCTTCAGCGATCTGGCGAATCCGCTCGATCTGGTGAAGGATCTCACCGTCGGAACCCTCTACCTCGACAATCAGAACCGCTGCGCAGTTTGGATATCCGGCGTTCGCAAAAGTCTCGATCGCCCGCAGGCAGACATTATCCATGTATTCGATTGCAACGGGGAGCAGACCGGACCGAATGATGCTCGCTACGCACTTGCCTGCGGTCTCGGCGCTGTCAAATCCGATGAGGATCGGGCGCGCGCCTTCCGGCTTTGGCAGGATGCGCAAAGTCGCCTCGGTGATGATTGCAAGCTGCCCCTCCGAACCGCATAGCAGGCCCAAAATATCGAGCCCGCTTCCACCCAGCAAAGGCCCACCGAGATCGACGATATCTCCGTTGGCCATGACCATCCGGACGCCCATTAGATTGTTCGTGGTGACACCATACTTGAGGCAGTGCGCGCCGCCGGAATTCATCGCTATGTTCCCGGCAATGGTGCATGCGAGCTGGGAGGACGGATCCGGTGCGTAGAAGAAACCCTCAGCCTCCAGCTCGGCGCTCACCGACAGATTGGTGATACCTGTTTGGACGCGGATGAAGCGGTTCGCGGTGTCAACCTCCAGAACGTCGCGCAAGCGAATGGTCCCGATGACCACGCTGTCAGCCGTTGGCAACGCCCCGCCGGCTAGCGATGTGCCAGCACCTCTCGGAATAACGGGCACGCCCAGGTCATGACAAATCTTCATCGCTGCTGAGACCTCCTCCGTCGTCCGCGGCAGAACCACCGCAAAGGGCGGGCAACGATAAGCAGCTAATGCGTCGCACTCGTAAGCACGGGTCTCTTTAGGATCCGAGATAACCGTGTCTGGCGGAAGCGCAGCCAAGAGCCGATCGACAATGTATGAGGCTCTGGCGAGTATGCGCCGGTCAGGTTCCGGCATGGCTATGATTCCCATGAAAAGCTCCTCCCTTGGGTTGATCACGATGCGAGCGCTACTCACACCTATGCCTGCGCCTCTAGCCGGGCCTCGAAAAGGCATGCTCGGGAGCCAAGACGTCCTTTACTCACCGTTCCACGCCACGGACGCCCCTGCTGAATATCCCATGGATCAGATAAGGTGGAGGTGAAACGGGGGGTGAGCTGGGTAAGTTTGGGTAATGTCGTCGCGGTTTGATTGTCAAGCGGCAGCCAAACCCTAAAAGCTAGCTTGCAAGCAATTGCTGCTCGGCTGACTTATTATCGGCTAACGAAAACTGACTGATGAGTGTTTGCAGATGCGTGGCTTCGCTCTGCAATGACCGACACGCCACCATGGATTCGTCGGCCATGCTAGCGGTCCGCTGTGTGGCGGCATCGATCTGGGATATCGTCGATTTGAACTCAGCGAGATGATTGGCTTGGCCAGCAGCTGTGGTCGCTATTTCAGATACCATAGACCTGATAAGTTTGATGTGGTTGGCTACATATTTTAGGACATCGCTCGTCGAACCCACGAGTTGCATTCCTTTCTCGACCCGTTGAGATGAGACGTCAATCAGGCCCTTGATTTCCTTTGCCGCCTCCGCAGAGCGTTGCGCCAGCGCACGCACCTCTGAGGCAACCACCGCAAAGCCCTTGCCGGCATCGCCTGCCCTCGATGCCTCGACCCCAGCGTTGAGGGCAAGAAGGTTTGTCTGGAAGGCTATCTCGTCGATAACGGTGATGATGCTGGCGATATCGAGGGATGAACGCTCGATTTCGGCCATGCCACTCAGCGCGCTGGAAATGATCTCGTCGGATGACGCGGCCGCCTTATGGGCCTCGGAAACCAGTTGGTCAGCCTTAGTGGCAGCGGCAGCCGTCTGGCTGACATCTCGCGCAATCGCAGTCATCGTGTTGACCGCTTCGTCAAGGACGAGGGCTTGTCGCTCGGTTTGCGCCGCCAAGCTGTTGCTGGCATTGCTGATCTGGTCGAGCGTGGCTGACATTGACGTCGCCTGCCCTGCAACGGATTGGATCGTATGATTCAACTGCACAAGCGCGTCATTGAAATCGCTCTTTAGTTGCCGGTAATCGTCAGGAAAACTTCCGGAAATTTGACACCTGAGATTACCTTTTGCGAGCGCCGAGAGGCCACGACCGATCTGGTCGACAATCTCGGCTTGGGTTTTGAGCCGCTTCATCCTTTCGGCCTCCATGGCCAGGCGTTCGGCTCCGGCAAGCTTTTCAGCCCTGAGCGCATCGGCCTCGGCGTTGGTCTTCGCCACGGCATTATCACGAAAAACGACAACTGCGCGTGACATGTCACCCACTTCGTCACCACGATCGATGCCCTCAATCCGCCCGGTTGTGTCACCCGTGGCGAGCCTCTTCATGCTCGAAACCAGCCGGGTGATTGGCTTTGAAATAGAGCGAGAAGCCATGATCGACACGATGAGCGTCGCGAACGCTGTAAATCCGGTTATTCCGAGAATCTTGTAAATCATCATAACTGCTGGGGCGAAGACCTCAGCCGTCGGCTCCACAGCCACCACGGTGAGTTGCCGGCCCCCCCACTTCAATGTCTCGGAAGCAGAAAGCACGTTCAGACCCTCGAAAGTGCCTGAAGATATGCCCTCTGCGAGGAAGCGCGTGTCGATTGATCCAGTCTCGTCTTGCGAAGCCCCAAAACGGGATGTTGAGCGTAGGCGCCCGTCATCGCCCACGATCACCGCTTGACCGCGGGCGCTGAAGCCCGCCGCGTCATGCATAATGTCGTCGAGTACCGTTGTACTCACCGCCACGACCAATGTTCCGCTTCGCTCGTTCGGATTATATGGATCCGCAACTCCGACCGTAAAATAGGCTTCCCCCGGCCCCACCACCGAAGGTGCGGTAAAATCCGTCATTGTGATGTTTTTGGCATCTTGGGAGGAGGCGACGAGTCGACCGGCTGAGGTGTCCGCCTTCAACGGACCCAACGGCTCTTTACCGGTGCTGAATACGAGATCATCATTTTTGTTTATAAGGGTAATACTGGCGTATCTGTGTTCACTGCTGAATTGCCGTAGCCATTGCTCAAGCTTCGCGTAGTTCGATAGGAAATACTTGGCCTTGTCCGGCGCGCCAGCCGTAATATCGCTGCCCGCTTCTTTTTTGCTGGAGAGGGCCGATACGATTTCTGCCGGCAACATCTTCAAGCCGTTGTTGGTGTCATCAAACAGTTGCACCAGTCCCGGATTGGCAGCCAGTGCCTCGACTTCGAGGCGCGTGCTGCTTAATTTCGACGCGACCGTGTAGCGCTTAGTGCTCGCTATGTATTCGAGATGCTTGCCAATCAGATCCCGTGTCGCTGAAAACGATGTGATACCCGCATATGTAGCGACTACGCTACATGACACGACAGCTATGCCGACCGTGAGCGCGGGAATTTTTTTACTAATCGTCCATTGGTATCGTGTTTTGAACAGGCGCCGCATTCAATTCCCTCCCAAAATCGATAAGCATCATGGAAACGTCCGCTAATGAAAGCGCCCGTGGAAGATAGTTTTTCATCATCAGCCGGTTCTTCGTCTCAGTCGGATCGTCAGCAATCGCAGTCCGATAAAGACATCAATGCAACTGCTGCGGTGACAAAGAAGAGTGACTTGTTCAAGTCTCGCTAGTTATTTGATAAAGGCTAGCCGCGACCTATCCAGCGTGATGGTCACCGACAGGATCACGATCATGCCCGTCACCATGATCTGAACGTAAGGGTGGACACCGGCGATGTTCAGCCCATTTTGAAATACCGCTATGACCAATACGCCGGTCAGCGTCCGATGCACTCCTCCAGAGCCGCCGGACAGTGCAGTCCCACCCATCACAACTGCTGCGATTGCCTGAAGCAGAAGATCGTCACCCATGTGTGCGGTGCCAGTCGAGGTTCTGGACACAAGCAGCAGTCCTGCCGTGCCGCACAGTACGCCGGAAGTGATAAACGCAAGAGCTTTCGTGCGGACAACACTGATGCCGGAGAGCCGGGCAGTCACTCCGCCTCCGCCGATCGCAGTCAGCGACCGACCAAAATGGCTGCGAGCGCCGACGAACGAGGCTGCTGCGAATATTATTAGGGCTAGGACGCCTGAGTTAGGAACTCTGCCCACCATCGCGCCCGAAGCGATCCAAGTTAATTCGGGGCTGCGAAAGAAGACAGTAACGCCACCGCTTATCCAGGTGGAAATACCACCAACTATCGTCATCGTGCCCAAAGTGGCGACAAATGAGGGCAGTCTGAACTTGAGAACCAGGACCGCGTTGAGAGCGCCGCAAATAGCCCCGATCCCCAGTGCGGAGACAGCCACAGGCAACGCACCGAACCCAGCCTGGGTCACCAAGACGGCACACGAGACGCCGACCAGGGTGACGATGGCACCGACAGAGAGGTCGATGGCACCCATTAGTATGACGAAACTGATGCCGGTAGCCACGACGAGCAGGATGGACGACTGCCTCATTAGATTGAACAGATTGATCCAGCTAAGGAAGCGCGGATTGATGGCAGTGAAGACTGCCACCATCACTAGCAGCAGAACCACAGGCCCCAGGGCGCTGACGAAAGCACGGTGTCGATGATAGAATGTCGTAATGGGCTGCATCTGCTTGCTCTCCCTTCGTTACCTGTTCAGACCATGTGCTTTACAAGCTCCTGCTCGGTCGGCTTGTCTTTCGCCGGCGCAGGTCGCTCGAACTGAATTGATCCGTCCCTCATGACCAAGATTCGATTGGACAGACCAATTAGCTCCAGAAGATCGTCAGATATCAGAAGCACCGACACACCTTGGTCGGCCAGATCGCGCAGCACCCCGTAGATTTCCTCCTTCGCACCCACATCGACGCCTCTTGTAGGGTTATCAAGAACAAGGACGCTCACCCCTCGGGCAAGCCACTTCGAAAGAACGACTTTCTGCTGATTGCCGCCTGAGAGAAACTGGCACAGCTGGGCAGCGCTGCTGCAGCGGATACTTAGAAGTTCCACGTGCTTTTTGGCTAAGCGCCTTTCAAGGCGCCTGGAGATAAATCCCCTAACATTCGAAACTGCTGGGAGCGATGCCAAGGTGACGTTTGCCTCGACCGACATGTAAGGAACTATGCCTTCCGTTTTCCGTTCCTTCGGGACGAACCCTACGCCAAGCTCCATTGCCCACTTGACACGGTTGCGGACAGGAAGAGGCTTTCCGCCGACTTCCACCGTGCCGCCAACAGGGAATGGGTCATATCCGACGATGGCTCGTGCAACTTCTTCCTTGCCGCAGCCTACAAGGCCTCCAAGGCCGAGAATCTCACCACGCCGTACCTGGAAGCTCACCTCGCGTACCGTTGCCCCTGACAGCCCGTTCACGGAAAGGGCGACTTCCGCGTTGCCTACTTCCAGCTGACGGTGCTCCTTGAAGTACTCGTCATCACGAATGCGGCCGACCATGGCCTTATGAAGGTTCTGTTCGGAATTCGATTCGCCGATGAACTCGCCGACGTTCCGGCCGTCCTTGAACACGTAGATTCTGTCGCAGAGCTCGGTGTATTCTGCAAGACGATGAGTAATGAGCACGAAGGAAGCGTGCTTTCGAAAGCGGCGGACCGACTCAAAAAGAACTTTGACCTCTCGCTCGCCGATCGCAGCAGTCGGTTCGTCCAGGAGGATGATCGGGTGCTTGATATCGAAGAATTCGGCTAACGCGAACGCCTTGGCGATCTCTATCATCTGTCGGTCATGAAAGGGGAAATCGCTGGTGCGTTTGCGAGGATCAATATGGTCCAGTCCAAGCTTCGCAAGGTGACGCCGGCTATATTCAATCATCTGTTGGCGGTTAATGATACCGGCAAACCTGGAGAAGTTTCTTTCTAGTGAAAGGAACATGTTCTCGTAAACCGCCATGTTGGGGATTAGGGCCTGCTCCTGGAAGACCATCGATATCCCAGATTCCACAGCGTGGGTGTATCTTGAAGGCCTGAATTCCTTACCGAAAAGCCGCATTTCACCCGAAGAAGGAGGATGAATTCCGGCGATCATCTTGAGAGTGGTGGACTTGCCAGCTCCGTTCTCTCCTGCAATTCCAACGATCTCGTTCGGGAATATCTGGAGGTCGATACCCTCCACGACGGTGATACCGTTGAAGGCCTTCGACGCGTTCGTCATTGTGAATATGGGTTCACGCAGGCTCGTCATCTCACGTCCTCCGCGCGGGCACGGCTGGTGTTAAGTAGAACAGCCAAGAGAATGACCGTGCCCTGGATTATGGTCTGTAGAAACGGCTGTAAGGCCATGATATTCATGCCGTTGGTGAGTGTCGTGATAAATGCAACGCCTAGAAGCGTGCCCGCGACAGTTCCGATGCCGCCAGTTATCGCCGTTCCTCCGACGACGACCGCGGTGATGGAGTCCAACGTCATGGAGTTGCCCATCGTGGCGGTACCGGATCCAAGTCGTGCTGCAAGCAATGCGCCTGCAACGCCTGCAAGAAGACCGGAAAAGGCGAACGCCTTGATCTTCGTTGATTTGACCTTGACCCCCACCAATGCCGCGGTTTGTTCATCGCTGCCCATAGCAACGGTCATTCTGCCAAAGATCGTGCGAGAGCCTATCGCCACGGAGCCGAGATAAATTGCCACCGCAATGAGAACTGCATTCGGCACGAGGGGGATCCAAGTACCCTGCGCCATGTCGAGGATGATCGGATCGACGATCGGTACTGACTGGCCATCGGAGATAAAGAGCACCGCGCCGGAAAGCGTAGTGGCTGTCCCTAAAGTGACAAGAATTGAAGGAATTCTCAAATAGACATAGATAATGCCGTTGAGCACACCGAACACCAATCCTGCAGCGCAGGCGACCAGCACAGCTGCGAAACCCAACTGCGGCGCCAAGCCCGCCACCAGCATGCCGCAGAAGGTTGCAATTGCTCCGACTGAAAAGTCTATCGATCCCATAAGGATGACGAACGTCGCGCCAACGGACACGATCAGCAGCGCAGAACTCGAAAGAACAATGGCACGGACATTGTCTGCAGAGAGAAACGATGGTGCTAGGGCGCTGAATAGTAGGCATGCGACAATATAAATCACGACGGTAAGGAGGCGCCGGGTGAATTCGCCATGACTGGGGTCGCTAAACAGATCTTTAAGCATTTCGAAGTCCGGTTGAACGTGGGCAGGTTGCGATGCCCTCTTCGAGAACGAAGAAGGGCATCGCTCGAGTTCGCTTTTAGTCCGGAATGCGTTGCTTGTAGTGCGTTTCGTATTCCGTTTTCAGCTTCTCCACGCATCCGGAGTCAAGTGCCTCCTGATATGCCTTCGGGAAGGTATATCCAGCAGGAGTGGACTTACCCCAGTAGTTGGCCACGTCGATCGGCCAAACCACGTTCTGAGGATCCCAGTCATTTGGATGCAGCACGCGCGACATCTTCTTCCAGTCGAACGGCAGCTTATCGCCTGACAGGAATTTCTGATAGGTGTCCACATTGGCAGCGGTGATTTGGGTGGCGCCCGTATACATCATGCGCTCACAAGGGCTGGGTTTGAAGCCCTTGGATACATCATAAGCGCGAACGAGCGCATAGCCTGCCTGCCACTGAGGCGTGAACGCCATGGTGCCGAGAATGCGCCCTTCCTTAATGAGGTCCAAGGTCTCCTTATTGCCGTCGAGACCAACAATAGGCAGGTTTAGACCGGCATCCTCGACTGCCTGCATCGCACCAAGAGCGATCGAATCGTTCTGGCCGAATACAGCATTAATGTCAGGATGCGCGACGAGCAGGTCTTCCATCACCTTGCGCGAGTCGTTCTGGTTCCATTTTCCTGGCTGCCGGGCAACAAGTTTGATGCCAGGGTATTCGGCCAAAGCCTTGTCGAAACCTGCGGTTCGTGCAACGTCTGGCGGGGCACCGGGGAAGCCCGTGATATGAACCACATTGCCCTTTCCGCCGATCTTGTCAAACAAGAGCTTCGCCATCCGATACCCGCTCTGGACGTCATCGGGGGTAAAGAATGTTGCAAAGGCGTAGTTATCCGCGCCCGCATCAAGCGGATGGAAGCCGGGCAACGATTCCCATACACCCACGTGGACAGCACCGGCTTTCTTGGCCTTCTCAATGATTTGCTTCAGATTTGAAGCATTGAGATTTTCGCCAAAGGTGATTTTAACACCGCGAGCAAACTGAGCCTCGTAGATTTCGATCTGCTTCGCGGCGTCACCTTTGTCGGCCAACAATTGATAGTTGAGACCAAGAGCCTCAGCCGCTTGTTTGGCGCCTTGGTCCCAGTTGTTGAAGTATTCATTCTCGATGGTAGAGACCTCGGACAGGACGTCCTCGGCCCACGCCGCCGCGGACATTCCCGACAACGCGGCAGTCGCAAGCAGGCATGCAAGTAGTTTTCGCATCAGTTCACCCTCCTGTTGTAAACAGATTATATTTTGCTGCCAGTTTGCACGGGTACTATAGAGAAACCCTGCACGGTCATCCTGGCGATGACTTCCAACTTTGGCGTGAAAGCGTTGAGCTTCGCCAAAGCTTGAAACTTAAGCTGGTGGTTTGCTGAAGTGCGACTGGCTACATCGTTCGCCAGTCACCGCTCTGCTCGAAGGCGTGAGCTGCCGCGTAAATAGTCGACTCCTCAAAGTGCCGACCGACGAGCATGAGCCCAACTGGAAGACCGTCCACGAATCCGCACGGGATCGACATTGCCGGATGATGCGTGAGGTTGAACGGAGCAGTGTTCGTAAACATTTCCGTGGCACGGGTGATATACTCTTTCCGGCTCGCATCTTCCGGTGGCAGCTTCGTCGCCTTCATCGGTGTTGTGGGCATCAGGATGAGATCGTAGTCCTTTAAAACAAGGTCGTACGCGGCTCGAAGGCGTCGGGTGATGTTGACTGCCTTTCCGTAGTAGCGCGGTCCGTACATGTTGTTCACATAGGTACCAAGCAGCAGAAAGAGCTTCGCCTGATCAGAAAGCATATCGGCCTTCTGGCGCCAACCTCGATGGAAATCCATCAGCGAGAGCGAATATAAATCGTTACGTCCCACACCGTAGCCATCGCCGAACATCATGTTTTGCGTGGCACCTTCGGTGCCAATCGGCGTCCAGATGGCCGGACCATCCAAATGCATCGGGATGGAGACTGTATCGACCGTTGCGCCCAACGTCTTGTAGCGCTCAGCGGCTGCAAGCACCTTTTGGTTCACCTCAGCCTCGGCCCCCTCCTGAACAAAACCCTCCTTGAGCACGGCTACCTTGAGACCCCGCACGCCGCGGCCTAAAGCTGCTGTGTATTCCTGGACTTTCGGAGATTTGATTCGCGGATCGTATCCATCGTCTCCTGCAATTACTTCCAGCAGAAGGGCATTGTCAGCAACGTTTGCTGTCATCGGGCCGATATGGTCGATCGTCAATTCATTCGGCATGATGCCGGTGTATGGCACGAGGCCCCATGTCGGCTTCATGCCATAGATGCCGCAGAAGGAGGCCGGCATGCGGATAGACCCTCCCTGATCGCCTCCGATAGCCATATCGACTTCACCAAGCGCGACAACAACGCCCGAACCCGACGAAGAGCCACCTGCAGAATAGCCCATTCTGTGCGGGTTATGCACTGGCCCGAGGGCCGCGGTGTGGCTGCCGCCAGAAGTACAGAATGTTTCGCAGTGAACCTTTCCTGCTATCTCGGCACCTGCGTCAAGCATACGTTCCACAATTACAGCATCAATGTCCGGAACGAAGCCTTCGAGCGTTGAGGAGCCATTCATCATCGGCACCCCCGCAAGCAGGACATTATCCTTTAGCGCAATCCTTCTGCCCTTGAGCTTGCCCGTCGGAGCGCCCGGGATGCTGGTTTTGCGGTACCAGGCGTTATGGCTGTTCTCTTCTGGAGAGGGTTGGTATCCCGGCGTGCGGGGATATTTCACCGCAGGCACTTCGTCGTTGGCCATCGCTACATAGTTGTAGGCCCTGAGTGCGTCCTTGACGAGTGCCCCATAGGACTGGACGTCATCGTCCGTGAGCGAGAGGCCGCACTGCTTTGCGACCGCCAGCAGCTGTTCAGGGCTTGGCGCTACTATAGGCATAGATTTCCTCCACGATCGTCGTATCTCGCTGCAGCAGTTTGCTGCTATTCTGCGAATGGTTCACCCTTTTATGCGGCCAGACTATCAGGGAAAATTTTGGCAGCGATGAAATTTCATGTCGACTTGAGTAAAGTTGGGTAAATGAGAATGCGCTTGCCCGCGCTGAGGAAGCGAGGGGGAGACACAGGGGATTGCTCTGGCGACAACCATCTTTGCCAACTTCCCGAGCGGCATTTCGTACCGCGAATCGATCGCATTAACTGACAGAACGTCCGCTTCGGAACTACGCGAGGGACGTCAGGGCTTCGGCTCACCGCAGACGGCTGTGGCCTACAAAGGAGCTAAAGAGGAATGGTGGTGCAAAATCTGCGGCCGGGCACCGCCGAGTTCCAAGACAAAGGTAAATCTCGCTTCGATTTCCTTAATTTGCTTTCCTTCAGGCACCCGGAACATATAGTACCCAACGGCAAGCGCTCCTGCGTCTGGCAGGGAAGAAATCTTACTGCACAAAAATTCGACCGAGGCCTGTCCTTTGAAATAGCTTCGGATTTGCTCTCGGCCTTGGTATAGCAAAGCACTCGAGGTACCATGCAAGGATGCATGCTGCGCATACAGCAGTGCCAGTTGGTCGAATTCATGCGCGTTAAAGAGCTCGCGCCATGACTCCATGACAGCCCATGCAGCAAGTTCGAGCATTGACGTGCTCATGTCTTTAATCCCGGTTTTTCTGCTTCGTTTTCAAGATTACCGATACCGGCAGAGCCGTATGCAAATTTGCCGCCATGGCATCTGCCTCCATGAAGGCCACGTAAAAAGAGGCCCCGCAATCAGTTGCGGGGCCAAAGCTCTGTCCATCGCTTGGGAGGAGCGCTTCGTAAATGAGGACAGAGGACATTGTGACCTTTGCTTGGGAACGGCGTGCTCGCTGTGTTGATGGCGCGCAAAATCTGCAGAATATCGCCGCTCACGTGGTGCCAGCGATAGCCTTGGCAGCCCTGTAGGCGAACACGATCCCCGGACCAATCGTAATGCCTGCCCCTGGGTAGAGACCCCGCATCAGCGACGTCGCGTCATTACCGCAAGCATAGAGCCCCTCGATAGGCGAGCCTTCGCCATTCAAAACGCGCCCGTTCGTGTCCGTCGCAAGGCCGGTTGCGGTCCCGAGCGTCGCCGGCACGATACGGAGCGCGACGAACGGGCTCTTGCGGATAGGACCGAGATTAGGGTTTGGCTTTCCAATGGACGGGTCTCCAAGCATGCGGTTGAAAGCGGACTCACCACGGTGAAAATACGGATCAACGCCGCTCTTTGAATGGATGTTGTGCTCCGCCACGGTCTTGTCCAACTCTGACGGATCGACTCCAATCTTCCGCGCAAGGTCGGCGATCGTTGCTGCGACCTGGATGTAATTGACGCGCTCATATGATCTCGTTCCGAGTGTCCAGGGCCACGGAAGGAGATGACCCATGCCTCGCTTCTTCAGGAACTCGTAATCGCAAATGAAATAGAATCGTTTGTCCTGCGGGTATCCGTTCTGGAACATCGCAAGGCAGATGTCGTGATAGGAATTGGACTCGTTGACGAAACGGCGAGCGTTCGGCCCGATCGCAATGACGCCAGGCCGCCCGCGATCTAACCACCCATATGGAACCGTTTGGGTTTTTCCTTTCTTGCCATGCAACAAGGAAACAGGCGTCCAAAAGCCAGCGCTGGCGACATTGTTGTCGATGGCGCCGCCCAGCTCCGTCGCGAGCGTAATACCGTCGCCGGTCGCGTCCGGGTGTGCGAGCGTATCATCGTGCTGGTGCGTGCCACTCAATGCAGCGCGCAACTTCGCATCGCGCGCAAATCCGCCCGTCGCCAGGACAACACCACGCTCCGCTTTGATGCGCAGCTCGCGGCCATCGCGCCGAAGAACGACGCCAACGACACGGCCGTTATCACAAACCAAGCGTACTAACGGTGCATTCGTCCAAATATCGACCTTGCGCTTACGAAGACTTGTGATGAACCTTGCAATGAGCGCATTGCCGCCGCTCAGCTCAGTACCGCGCCGATAGCTCAGGCGGTCCTTTGCATAGCGGCCGACACGACGGAGCACATGCCGCATCGCGTCCGCTGATTTGAGCGGATTGAGGAATTTTCCGACCTCGCCGGAGGAAATCATCATGCCGCCGAGAACCACTCGAATAGGATCTCCGACCAGGTCAAAATCCTTGCCAAGCTGACGCCCATCGTAAGGAGCTGGACTAAGCGCCCTCCCTGAATCGACACCGCCTACTTGGCTCGAGTGGTAATCGGGGGCCGACGCGAGCGTGAACTTCACGTCCGTCCCCTTCTCTATTTCCATAAGCGCATTGGGACCGTCGATCAGATATGCGTCGGCGAAATCTTCACGGTAGTAGTTTCCAAGCTCGTTCTTGAGATAGGTTCGGGCGTTTTCAATGCTGTCCTTGACCTTCGCGGCCACTGCTTGCGGCGAACACGGAACCCAGATCATCCCGTTCGAGAGTGCGGTGGTTCCCCCCAATTTCGGCGATTTCTCGCAGACGAGGACCTTCAGGTTGGACTGAGCGGCGAACAAGGCGGCCGACAGGCCAGCTGCGCCGCTTCCGACACAAACGACGTCATAAGCCGCGTCCCATGCAGGTTTGACGGACTGTTGGGGAGAAAATGGGGTGACAACTTCAGACATGGCAAACTCTCGTAAAACGGAAACTGGTGGCGCTCTAGGTCACGAGCGGGGAGACATGGGCACCGCCTTGAAGGCCTTTGCGACTGCCTGTACCGCCCTCTCGATCGGTATGCGCTCGATCGACGAGGCTCCGACAAAGCCGACGCAGTCCGTTGACCGATAGACCTCCGCGGTATCCTCCGGATCGGCAATGGCGCCGCCGTGAGCAAGCAGGATGACATCCGGCCGAACCGCCTTCGCCGCGTCATTGATCTTGTTGATTTTTGCTATTGCTTCCTTGATGGCCTGGCCTTCCTCGTGGCCAGCAAGCCCGCCACGCGTTGCCCCGACATGCGGTACGATGCAGTCAGCCCCCGCCTCGGCCATCGCAACGGCGTCGTCCGCAGAGGCGACGTACGCCAGTGAGAAGATGTTTGTCTTACTTGCGAGAGCGATCATCTGCACTTCGCGGTCAAAGCCCAGGCCGACGCGACCGCGACGGTCACGCCATTTGTCACCCATTGTCGAGATCGTGGGGTAGTTGATCACACCAGAGTAGCCGGCCGCCCAGAATTTATCGAGGAGCTGGTCGAGGTCGAGGCGCACCGGGTCCCATGCTTCGATGCCGCCTATCACGGGAATATCCGACACGACATTGCGGATTTCCGCTGCCATTTCGATCGTACGGGCGTTGGAATCGCCAATGCGACTGGTCGGGAGCCCCATGAGCCGCGACAGACCGGTGCTATAGACGACGAGCATATCGGCTCCGCCGAGAGCGGCGCATTTGGCAACGAGGCCACAACTGCTGCCTGCTGCAAGGATCGGATTTCCTTGCGCGGTCTGCTCGCGGATCGCAGCCAAAATTTCCGAACGCTCAAACATTTTCATGGGAGACAACCTCTTCTTCGATGTTTTGAAGGATCCAGCTGACCGCGACCGCCGCGAATGCTGGGTCGTTGATGTGACAGGCAATTTCCTGGACGATGACCGAAGGAGGCAGCGTGCTTCGCAGCCCCGTCAGCCAGGCTGCGTTTGCCTCGGGATCGTAAAAGACCGCACCTTCCCGATCATAGTCGGAGACCCCTTCAGAGGGCCAAAGGACATAAGAAGCACCTTTTGCCGCAGCAAGCTTCATCCCGGTACGGCGACCGATCTCGAAGGTCTCCTCCGGCGTTGTCCGCATCAGTGTGGTGTATGGCGTATGGGAATAGAATGTCCGTCCGGAAAACCGCTCCGGCACACTGGAGGGAATACCGAAATTCACCATGTCGACAGCGCCCGGCGCGATCAACTCCGGAATACCTCGACGGCCCGCAGCGGTAAGGCGATCCTGCCCAGCACTTGCTGTGCCTCCAATGAGATCGTCTGCGAGTTCCGTCGTCGTCAGGTCGAGAACGGCATCGAATTCACCTGCATCGACCAAGGCTTCCATCTTCCGGCCACCAGAGCCGTTCGCGGGGAAGACGATCGCTTCAATGTCCTTCTCGGATAGAAGACGCACGCACTGATTTACCGCTGGCGTCGTTACCCCGAATGCCGTGATCGCGACTATTTTTCGCCGGGTTTGGCCCTGCGGCTTGTAATGCATGGCCGCGATCGCATCGGCAGCGTTTGCGAGGATCCGCCCCGTGAAGCCATTGACACCGAAAAGATCGACGAGGGTCGGATAAAGCAGTATGTCGCTTTTGGCCGCAAGTTCGGCGAGCAATGCCGGCCGTGCGCTTGATACTAGGAGCTTTGGAAAACCGAAGGGAAGATCAGCGATCACTTCGCTATACACACCGCTGCCCTTCCCGCCGGCAATGCCTATGATCGCTGAAATGCGACCCTCTGTAAGCAGCGCATTGACCGAGCCGCGAGTGCGTCGGCCGATATCGGCAAGCAACGCCGCCGGGTCCGCCGACCTGGTCGCAGCGACGCTGGATGTGCCGACATCGACCAACACAACGCCCCTGCCGCTGGCGCGTATGATATCCGCCACGTAAGATACTTCCGCCTGTTTGGTATCCATGGTTGCGACGATCGCAACCGCGTCCTGTTCGAGCTTTTCCTGGCTCACGACGCTTTCCTCCGTTGGCGCTGAGTGGGCGCCTTCCGGCATACGCTTTTCATAACCGCCCTCCCTTGTGCACGCTCATGCTTTGAGCGATTTTGAGCCAGTTTTAGAGGAGAGGGTCGCGCTGCCAAATCGCGCGCGAGACGGGAGTTGGGTAAAAATGGGTACGTGGACGATTGTTGATCACGTCGAGGGGCGCTTGGAGAGGACTTCGGGCACCCGCGAAGCTGACGTGCATGTCTTCGCACCATCGCTCCGCTCCTTGCCGGCAGGCTATCCACTGGTCATGGCGACGCTGCCTCTCGTCGATTGGAATGCGGAATTGGTCAATGCGCTCGGCGATGTAACATCAGCAAGAGGAAAGCGCTGCTACGCGGCAGTCTTGATGGTCGATCCCTTCACTCTCTGGGAAGACCTCACCGATTTACTCAAGAAAAAGGGCTTCGCCGGCGTTGTTAATTTCCCGCCAGCATCACTTGTGGAAGGGGTTCAATCGGCCGAATCTAGCGGCGCTACCAACACGCTCGAAATCGATCGCATGAAGTGGTTCCATGACACTGGGCTAGGGATTGTACACGCTGCATCGTCCAAGAAGGAGATGGCCGATGTCAGTAATCGCTTGGCAGACCTCCTGGACGGGATGATCTATTTCCCTCCCGAAGCTCTCTCGCGGCGTGTCGCTGCACGGATGGACCTGGAGCCCATCGCCGAGGCCGGCTTCTTCCCGGCTACTGTTTGGTCGCTGAAGCCAGCGTCGGCTTCCCTAGCCGAAGAGGCAGTTTGATACGGCACCGTGACTAATTCAGAATCTTGAGCTTCCGGATCTTGTTGTACAGGGTTTTGCGCGAAAGGCCGAGCGCCAGTGCCGTCTTGCCGCGATGCAGCTTGTTGCGTCGTAGCGCTTCGATGATCCACTCGCGTTCGGAGAGACCTGCCGCTTCCTTCGAGACGGCCCTGGTACCGACGATCGGCTGCAGACGATCCGCTGTGATTTGAAGGTTCGACGGCAATGTGGCCAACTGCTCGACGACATGCCTTAGCTCTCGAACATTTCCTGGCCAGGAATGGCTGGCGAGCGCAAGGAAGGCTGAATTCTCAATCGCCAGAGGCACAGTTCCGGCATCTCCCTTCGTCTCCACGGTGAAGTGATGGATAAGCGCCGGGAGATCCTCAAGACGGTCCCTCAAAGGCGGCAGGTGGATTTCCAGCCCTGCAAAGGCAGCTCGCAGCCGTGGCGTCATCGGCAACGAGTCATCTGTGGCGCCTGCCAATACGGTGCAAGTGGCAATCACTTTTGCTTCCGAGCGTGTCGAGACGATGCCGTTGGCTGCGGTGAACGCACCGGTTTCCAGGAAGTCGGCCAGTTGTTCCTGACCCTCTTCAGAAAGATCGTTGAGGTGAAGAATGATGAGTGATGTATCCGTCGCGGTTTCCAATACCGAGATCCGACGCCGCGACTCCTTATCCGCCTCTAACCCAAAGAGGGTAATCGCATTCTGGTTTCCGGGAAATGGTCGGCAAGGAAAGACGACAGGCTTGCGATGCTTGTGCGCGCCCAGTGAATGGACAAGCGAGGCAACGCGCCGCTTGCCGGTGCCTGGTTCGCCAACAATGAGGACCGGGTTCGTACCACTCGCAAGACGCTTGGCGGCGTCGAGCGCACTGTTCATAGAAGCCGAGCGCGCGACGATGCCGTGTCGGTAACCGTTGAGCTGGAGTTGCCGTTCCAGAAGGTCTACTTTTTCGCGGAGCACATTGATGGTCTTGAAGCCGGAGGTCATCTCGAGGACAGACATCTCCAGGGGGACGCGGTCAAGTGATGAGCCGCCGATGAAACCTTGCGTGCCGGTTTCGCGGCAGACGTCCATCAGCTCCTCGGGCTTTGTGATCGGCCCGCCGCCGAGTAGGCAAACGACGTTGCGGTCAATTGCGTGAACTGTGCGGGCGATGTCGCGCGTGCGCGCAGCCAATTCCGCAAGGCCGATCGAGGAAGACGACAACCCCGTTTCCGCAGGGTTCAGATTGAAGTTCATGCTGATTGCTTCGACGCCCGCTTCGACCATCTGCCGGGCTTCAGCCTGCGTCCGCGTATAGGCGATCGTCATCAGGCCGCGTTCAGCCGCCTTGACTAGTAGCTCGACTTCACGGGCATATCCGAGCCCGCAAGTTTCAAGGACGCTCCGTCGGTGCTCGTCGAGATGAATGACGGAAGGGAAGTTCGTGACGCCTGAAAAGCCCCACCGTTTAAGCTTGTCCAGGAAGTCGTCGATATCAAGTCGGGGATCGAAGGTGCAGGCGCCGAAGAAAACCGGAAGCCGGGTGCTTCGCAGGATTTCTGAGCGGCCGAAGCTCGCGACGAAGGCGTTGCTGTCCCGTATGGGCAGAACCGAGGCGGGTGACGAGCCGCCCATGGCACGAAAGCGGCCGGCATTCAGCGCAAGCACGAAATCAGCGCCCGCGCGCTCGGCCGCGCGCGCTGTCATGCCAGAGCCGATTGCGGCCCCCAGCATGAACGAGCGGGAATTACTCAGAAACTGCCGGATCCCGGAAATGGTCGTATCGCCTCATGAATTTTGTGCTCCCGGCAGGATCATGCATCCGGAAGCGATAATCAACTCCAGCTTTTCGGTGCCTCCAGACGCGGTAAAGCCTTTCCCTGCGGAGTGAATACGTAGCAGTCGGACGCAGCCACCGCGAGCGAGACGCGCCCTCCTTTTCCGGAATGAAAGTGATCATTGGGCGAGCGGGCCACAACATGCTCTCCCAGCGCAGTCCCGTAGAGGTACGTGGCGCTACCCAGGTGTTCCACGAAATCGACATCGATCTCCACGATCAGTTCACCCGGGCGGCCGGATGGCGCTACGAAATCGTCGGGCCGAACCCCGAGCGTCAGCGTAGTTCCAAGTCCAACCGTCCCTGTTTGTACGGGAAGCCAGCCGGACAATCCGTCTTTGAGGCCAATTTCGGCGCGCCCGTCGTCCTTGGTCTTCAGCTTGCAGGGCAGGAAATTCATTCGCGGCGACCCAATGAAGCCTGCAACAAACTGTGTCGCCGGCGAATGGTAAAGATCGTGGGGGCTGCCTACCTGTTCGATGCGCCCGTCCTTGAGCACGACGATCTTGTCCGCCATCGTCATGGCCTCCACCTGATCGTGGGTGACATAGATCATAGTGTTGCCGAGCTGCCGATGGAGCTTGGCGATCTGAACGCGCATCTGGACCCGCAATTCGGTATCGAGGTTAGAAAGCGGTTCATCGAACAGGAACACCTTGGGCTCGCGAACGATCGCTCGACCTATTGCGACACGCTGCCTTTGGCCGCCGGAGAGTTGCTTCGGCTTGCGGTCGAGGAGGTGCTCTATCTGTAACAGGGCCGCCGCGTCACGTACTTTTGCAGTGATCTGGTCTTTGCCCAGTTTCGCCATGCGAAGCGGGAAGGCCAGATTGTCGCGAACGGTCAGATGCGGATAAAGCGCGTAGCTCTGGAACACCATGCCGAGATTGCGGTCAGCAGCATCGATCGAGTTGACGACTTTGTTGTCGATCTTCAAAGTTCCACCGGAGATTTTTTCCAAACCGCCGATCATGCGCAGCAGCGTCGATTTCCCTGAACCAGACGGCCCCACGAACACCACGAACTCGCCATGAGCGATGTCGAGATCGATATCGTGCAGAATACCCAGGGCGCCATAGGCCTTCCGGATTCCCTCAAGACGGACTTCAGCCATTTCTTCCTCCCATTGTCAGTTCCGCGCCTATCAGCGCGCCGATGGTATCTGCTTCAGACTGGATATGACGAAATCCGGCGCCTGCAACGTCGGATCGTTCACCGGTGGCACGCCGGTCGTCACGAGAACAGAGCACAGCCCGGCCCGTTTTCCTGCCTGGATGTCGGTCGGTATCTGGTCGCCGATCATCAGCGTCGATGCCCTGTCGGTCCCCAGTCGCGACAGTGCAGCCTCGATCATATGGACCTCCGGCTTGCCGACGATAATGGGCTTGACCCGGGCAGCGGTCGCAACCGCGGTGAGGATCGCCCCCGCACCGGGCTCGAAGCCGGTTGGTGTCGGGAGCAATAGATCCGGGTTGGTGCCCATTAGCTGAGCTCCCTTCAGTACGGCGTCGACAGCGATACGCAGCTTCTCGTGGGTGATTTCGCGATCAAGACCCATGATCACGACAGCCGGATTTTCATCGGTGATTTCGAGTTCTGCATCCGCGATCGCCTTTTTGAGGGATGGCGCGCCGATCACATAGATGCGCGTACCAGCAGGATGGCTCTGGCGGATCAACTGTGCCGCGGTCACCGCCGACGTAACGACATTGTCCTCCGTGATCTCCAGACCGAAGCTATTCAACTTGGCCACGACATCTCCGGCCGAATGGGTCGAGTTGTTGGTGACGAAGCAGTATGGGATTCCCGCGGCGCGCCAGTCCTGGAAGGTCTCGACCGCATCCTGAATGGCCGCCTTGCCGCGGTAGACAACGCCGTCGAGATCGGAGACGACACCTTCCACAAGCGGCCAGTCAAGGGCGTGTGCGATCTTAGCCATTCATCAACATCCCGCCGTTTACATGCACGATCTGCCCGGTGATGTAGGCCGAAGCCGGACTTGCGAGGAAGACAGCAATGCCGGCGATATCTTCAGGAGAGCCGACACGGCCAAGTGGGATACGCCCCGCGTGGCGCGCTTCCGTCTCTTCGCGCGGACGCCCATGCATCGGGGTGTCGATGATACCGGGCGCGACACCATTTACGTTGATGCCGAAGGGAGCACATTCGTAGGCAAGCAGCTTCGTCAGATCATGAACGACTGCCTTCGAAAAGCAGTAATCGGCTCCGCCCGCCTGATAGTTGAACACCGCACCTTGCGAAGAAAGCGAAGATCCGATGTTGACGATGCGGCCGCCACTCTCCTTCATGAAGCGGTGTACGACCAGCTTCGAGCAGAGGAGCACCGCCCCGGAATTGATTTCCATTGTGCGATCGATCTTCGCCTTGTCGCCTGACAGCAGGGACTCGGCCGATTTGATACCGGCATTGTTCACAAGTGCGTCCAAGCGTCCAAAGCGCTGGGCAACTGCATCCATGACGCGCTCGATGTCTTTTTCGCTGGTGACATCCATTGACATGGTGACGGCCTTCTCGCCGCCTTCCACCTTGGCAAGAGCGCGCTCCAGCGCGTCCTGATTTGCATCAGTGGCGATCACATTTGCGCCGTTTGACAGAAACGCGGCCACAATTGCTGCTCCAATTCCGCCCCCCGCCCCTGTCACGAGAACGGTGTTGCCTGGCGTCGAGAAAAGAGGGGATGTCATCGTATCTCCAATAAGGTTTTGTGATTGAGGAATTCGTCGACCTCAGCTGCGGTCGGCATCGATGGCTGGGCACCGCGTCGAGTGACGCAAAGTGCCGCAACCGCCATTGCCTGGCGGACGGCCTCGCGAACCGGGACACCTCTCGCGAGCGCTGCAGCAAATCCACCGTTGAAGGCATCGCCTGCCGCCGTGGTGTCAACGACGACGACCGGAAACGCCGGAACAACAAATGTCTGCGTCCCGTCAGCGTAGAAGGCTCCACGTTCGCCGAGGGTGATAAGTGCCGCCTTCGGCCCAAGCGCTAGCAAGGCTTTGGCAGCTTGAGCAGCGGCTTCCTGACTGTCGATTTCGATCCCGGTGAGCTCGTAGGCTTCAGACTCGTTCGGCGTGACGAAGTCGACCGCAGACCAGGCGGCACGCGACAGTCCTGCCCTGACAGGGGCGGGGTTGAATATGAGCCGAAACCCGAGTTGCTCTTTCAGAGAGAAGAGCTGTTCCAGTGCCGCAATAGGCAAGCCCATTTCCGCAACCACGATCGAATTTGGTTCGATGTGGGCCTTCGCCTCGTCGATCAGTTCGGGCGTGACGTTTGCGTTAGCGCCTGGGTCGATGACAATCATGTTGCCGCCATCATCGCCGACCATGACCAGCGCCGAACCCGACCCTTCCCCCTTTGCAATCTGAACGGCCTCTGTGATGACGCCCGCGCTCGTGAGAGAATGCATGAGAACGCGACCGGCTTCGTCGTCGCCGAGGCGAGTAAAGAGCTTGGGTTTAAGTCCCAGCCGTGCGGCGGCGACCGCCTGGTTCGCGCCCTTCCCGCCCGGATGTCGAACCAGCGATCCAATGAGGCTTTCGCCAGGCGTTGGCAGCCGTTCGACATTGAAGCAAAGATCGAGATTCGTCGTTCCAAAGAAAACTATGGGCGCTGATCTCATTTGACCGCTCCGAAGGTGAGGCCGCGCTCGAGATGACGTTGCCCAACAATAATCAGGATAACGGGGACGATCATCGTCACGACTAGGCCCGCCGCCATCACGGGATAGAACTGAACTCCAGGATTGAGCAACTTCAGAAGCGCAACCGTGACCGGCGCCTTCGTCGAACTCAGCATCAGACCGAGTGCAAAGTTGTGCCATGCAAGCAGGAAGACCAGCAGCGAGGCGCCGATCAGACCGGTCTTAAGGAGTGGCAAGACGATGTGAAGGAGGATACGCACCGGCTTTGCACCGTCGATGGCGGCTGCCTCTTCGATGTCTTTGGGAATATCCTCGACGTAGGAGCGGGCAAGCCAGACGATCATAGGCAACGTGATGACCTGGTACACCCAGATCATGCCGAGATAGGTGTCGTAGAGTCCCAAGGACTGGAACAGACTGAAGAGCGGGATGACCACGAGCAGGACTGGCGCGAAGCGGAAACCCAGAATGAAAAAGGCGATGTCTTCCTTGAAGGGGATCTCACGTCGAGCAAGCACGTATCCGGCCGGCACGCCTGCGATCAAAGAAACAACGACGGCTCCGAGTGCCACAATGACGCTGTTGATGATGGGGCTCAGGAAGTCGACCTTGATGGTCCCGTAGCTGGTCGCACCCGCTTGGGCGACGTCAAAGAGAACCCGGAAATTCTCTAGTGTCGGGGTGAAGATGAACGTTGGCGGCCAAGCCATGACCTCGCTCTGGTTCTTGAGCGACATCATCAGGATCCAGACAAGCGGGAATGCAAGGATGAAGACGCAGAGCAGGACTAGTGCATTGAGAATGACCGTCGTGACGGGCGAGCGTGTGAATTCCATTGTTCCCTCCCCTTAGTTCACTCGGCGGCGGACAGCCTGCCAGGCTTTGACCGTCAGGAACGCGCCGATCAAAACAATGAGCCAGTTGACGACCATCAAGGCAGCGCCTCGACCAAAGGTCATGTTCTGAAATGCGGTGATGTAGCCTTGGACCGAAAGCGCCGCCGTGGCGTTGCCTGGACCACCTTGCGTCGTCCCGAAAATGATGTCGAACTGATTGAAGGACTCGATCAGGCGGAAGACGGCGGCGATCAGACAATAAGGAGCAACAAGTGGCAACTCGATCCGCCAGAATGTGGACCAGCCTTTTGCTCCATTGATGCGAGCCGCCTCACGGATGTCGTCTGTGATACCTTGAAGCCCTGCGAAGATGATGAGCGCGAAGAATGGTGTGTAGGTCCATACGTCGATCAGGATCACCGATATCAATGCAGTTGCTGGGTTTGAAATCCATGCAAACGGCCCAAGGCCAACAAGGGAGAGCAGATAGTTCAAGACACCGCTTTGCGGGTTCATCATCGTCGTCCACATGAGGGCAACACTCATTGGTGGAAGAACAAGCGGCAGCAGAATGATTGGCCTCAGCCAGCGTGCGAGCGATACCCCGGATGCAAAGAGCTTTGCGATCGCCAGGCCCAGGAACGCCTGCAGCAATACCGCCGACAGGGCATAGGTCACCGTCACCCTGACGTTGTTCCAGAAGTCGGCGGTATTCATCAGCGCAGCGTAGTTCGCAAAGCCCACGAAACGTACGATCGGTCGGCCAAGACGGAGGTCAGTCAGTGACTGAAAAACGCCGTAGAAGAACAGAAGCAAGAAGCCCAACAGGATCAGAACGGCTGGAGCGATTACGACCAGGCTGAACCAGTCGATCTGCTGGGCAGCTTGGCTTTCGGATTTTCCGGTCAGTTGCGCTTTTTCGGGAGCGCTGGTTCGGACAGCCATTGCCGTCTCCGAAACATGAGGTGTCATTGTGGTCTCCATCCGGGTAACGGAAGGCGGCAGCCGCAAGCTGCCGCCCTCTTGGCTTAAAGTCCGGCGCGAATTTCCTCAGCCAGCGACTTCAGCGTCGTTTCCACGTCGTCACCATTGACCATTTTCTGCATAGCGACCGCCCATGCATTCATCGCCTCGCCGAAGCCAACACGCGCGGTAAAGGCCAGTGCGGCGCGATCCTGCGTCGTCTTGAAGCTCTCGACGAAATTGTTGAATTCGGGTTTGGAGGCGTAGTCGAGCCATGCTTTGTCGTTCCACGTCGAAGTCCGCGGCGGGTTAACCAGCTTGCCAGAGACGGCACCGGCGAGCACGGTTTCCTTCGATGTCGCCCACTGGATGAACAACCAGGCGGCGCCCTTCTTCTGCGACGCAGAATTCATCGCCAGCGACCAAATCCAGATGTTGGATTCAAAGTTCTTGGCATTCGGCGCATGGAGAGGGGGAGCAAAAGCAATCTTTCCGGACGCTGGCTGACCGGCAACATCGTTCCAGAAGCCGAACATATTGGAGTCGATCGCCATGGCAGTGCGGCCGGATGAAACCCCGTCGACGACTTGGTACCAGTTGTCATTGGCGAAGGAGGGGGCGGCGCACTTCTTGATCATATCCACATAGTCTTTGTGAAAAGCGATCGATTCGGGCGAGTCCAGGCCGGTGTCCAGCTTGCCGTCCTTCATGACGAAGTCCTTGACGCCGTACGAGCTTGCAATTGAAATCGCGGCAGTATGAATGCTGCTCCAGAACCGCACGCCGCGAACGCCGAGCGGCGTGATTGAAGAATCGGCGGCCTTCAGCTTCTCGCAGGCCGCAGCCATCTCCGGTGGAGTGGTCGGCAAGGCGATCTTATATTTGTCAAGGATGTCCTTGCGGTAGAACAGCTGGATATTCTCGAATGCATGCGGGATGGCCCAAACGTTGCCGCCCTCACCGGGTGCAATCTGGCCATCTTCCAACTTCCACGTCAGCGCTTTGCGGAGTGAAGGGAAAAAGTCGTCATAGTCGTAGCTGGCGTCGGTCAGCTTCGGATCGTTCAGATACTTATCGAGGGGCTCGAGCGAACCACCCGGAGCGAAGTCCCAGGCGGGCTGAATACCGGTTCCGACGACGTCCCATGCTGGAGATTTCGTCGTCAGTTGGAGCGTCAACTTGTTCCAGTAGGAATCGTCGGGGTAGAGCTCCGGTACAACCTTGATACCGGTCAGCTTTTCGAACTCCGGCAGTTTCGCGGCCAAGGCGTCGGCATAGGGATGAATGTCGTAGGCCCAGGTGATCGTAGTTCCTTCGAACTGGCGCCAGTTGACGTTGTCAGCCGCAGTGGCGGACGAAACGACCCCTGTCGCCGCCATCGTTGCGGATGCGATTACAAAGCCTTTTGCAGCGCGTATCGCACTGCTACGAAAAACGCTCAATAAATAACTCATTCTCTCCTCCCGCGGCACTCAGCCTGATTGATCTTGGCTTGCCCTCTCCATTCCCGGGTTTGCCAACTCTACGAATAGCCAAGGAAACAAGGGGCACAAACGAGAGCCGCCAGAGATTTGAGTAAAAATGGGTAAACCGGTGAACCATACCGTCGGGCTTTGTAGTTACCGGCCAGCCAGAGCGGAGTTCATTTTGTTTGGATAGGAGGTGCTTCCCTCGGGGCCATTTGATCGGTGATTTCATCTTGAAGCTTTGGACCGCTGGCGAAACGCCTCCCGAGGGCCTCGATAAACTTCTCATAGCGCTGGGCCCCGCTCGCTCGAGCAATCACTTGCTCGTTCTCCGGCAGAGAAACAGTTGAGTTCAACCAGGACCGGACGAATAGGGCCAACGTCTCGCTTATGATCTCCAGATCTCGCTCCAGGCGCTGGAGATTGCGGTCAATTCGATTAAGGCGTTTGACGACGGCCGCCTCCTTTCTTTCATCCGCATCCGGCGAGAGGAAGGACGCTATGGCGGCCTCGGCGATCAATGAAGCCGATTGCTCGCGTCGATTTGCAAAGTCCGCAAGCCGCCGTTTCAGATCGGGCTCCAGATATACGGACAGACGCTGCTTCTTTTCCGGGGTTGCCACCATCTCACAGCTCCACACCGTCATTTGGGTCCATCGAGGCTTGTCGCGCGACCTGATGCATACGGCGCGCCAGCGTGCGCGCAGAGATAGCGTTTCGCTCGGGCACGTCGTCATCTAGGTCGAACTCGTTGATTGGCGTTGTTGTTGACTCTGACACGATCTCCTTATGCGCCTCCAGGCCGGGCTCCCGGCGAAGGCCAGCATTCGCTTCATCGTCGCTTTCACTTCCGATGGGTGGCCGATTTTCTTCCGCTCCAGCAGGGTGACCGTCTTTCATCGGTCTGCCGTCCAACTGGATCGAATTCGACCAATCGTCCACGTGGCTGGGAGCTGCGCCGGCCTCGTCACTCGGTGGAGCAGACAAGACTCGTGCTCTGAGGCGCGCATCTTCGAAATAACGCGCCTTCTTCGTCCGGACCGGCGGAATGCCGGCGACCATGACGATCTCGTCGTCCGGCGGGAGCTGCATCACTTCACCGGGCGTCAGCAGCGGCCGCGCTGTCTCGGACCTGGAAACCATCAGATGCGAGAGCCAGGGCGCCAGCCGGTGCCCGGCATAGTTCTGCATCACCCGCATCTCTGTGGCGGTCCCGAGCGAGTCTGACACACGCTTGGCCGTCCGCTCATCATTGGTGGCGAAGCTTACCCGGACATGGCAGTTGTCGAGGATCGAATTGTTCGCCCCATAGGCCTTTTCGATCTGATTTAGGCTTTGTGCGATGAGGAAAGCCTTGATGCCGTAACCGGCCATAAAGGCGAGCGCGCTTTCGAAGAAGTCGAGGCGGCCGAGCGCGGGGAACTCGTCGAGCATCATCAGCATGCGGTGCCGGCGCTCGCGCGCGTGGAGATCCTCTGTCAGCCGCCGGCCGATCTGGTTCAGGATAAGACGTACCAATGGCTTGGTCCGGGATATATCGGACGGCGGTACTACCAAATAAAGCGTTACCGGCTTTTTCCCACCGACTATATCGGCAATTCGCCAGTCGCATCGGCGTGTGACGGTCGCAACGACGGGATCACGGTAGAGCCCGAGGAATGACATGGCCGTGGACAGTACGCCAGAGCGTTCGTTGTCAGATTTGTTGAGCAGTTCCCGTGCAGCACTGGCGATCACCGGATGCGGTCCTTTCGACCCTAGATGCGGTGTCGTCATCATCGCCGCCAAAGTCGACTCAATGGACCGGCGCGGATCGGAGAGGAATGCGGCAACGCCGGCGAGCGTCTTGTCCTGCTCGGCATAGAGCACATGCAGGATCGCGCCGACCAGAAGTGAGTGAGAGGTTTTCTCCCAGTGGTTTCGCTTCTCAAGTGAACCCTCTGGGTCGACCAGGACGTCGGCCACGTTCTGGACATCCCTCACCTCCCATTCGCCTTTCCTGACCTCCAACAACGGATTGTAAGCGGCCGAATTCTGGTTCGTCGGATCGAAGAGCAGCACGCGGCCGTGCCTGGCTCGGAAGCCGGCAGTGAGCTCCCAGTTCTCTCCCTTGATGTCGTGGACAATGGCCGAACCCGGCCATGTGAGAAGAGTCGGCACCACAAGCCCAACGCCCTTGCCCGACCGAGTGGGAGCAAAGCACAGGACATGTTCGGCGCCATCATGGCGGAGATAGGCGTCGTCATAGCGGCCGAGCACGACACCGTCATCACCCAACAGCCCCGCCTTTTCGATTTCCTCATACTCGGCCCAACGGGCGGAGCCATAGGTATGGACGTCCTTGGCCTCACGTGCCCGCCAGATCGACATGACAACGGCAACGGCAATCGCGAGCAACCCGCCGGATGCGGCAATGGCTCCGCCTTCAAGAAACACCTGCGGCGCATAGGCGTCATAGAAGTACCACCACCAGAAGAGAGCCGGCGGCGGATAGATCGTCAGACCGGCGAGTTCGAACCAGGGTGCTCCGAGCTGCGGCTGGAAACCGAGCCGCCACGCTGTCCATTGCGTCGCCATCCAGATCACGATGAACACGATCAGAAGAACGACGATGATCTGGCTCCAGAGGACGCGCGTGGCCGGCAATCAGACGTTTTCCTTTCCAGCGACAAAGCAGGCGGACATTGGAAAGCGAAGGCGCGGCGTGTTGCAACACGCACGAACGGGGGTATCGCAGGTGAGCGAAGCGTATCGCAAAAATACTTGGACGCTGCGGTCAAAGACCGAGGCCGCGTTTGCGGCCGAAGCTCCAGTCGACGCCGCCGTCTGAGCGAGCAACGCCGGAGATGTGCTGTCCGAGATGCTTTTCCATGGACGGGGTCCAGGGCACAAGCTTGAAACCAAGTCCGTCATCCACCATCGCGAAGCGTCCGGATGCAAGCACAAAGCGCTGCCGATAGGTTCCGGCAACATAGTCGCCCTGCCCCGCCTTCTGGAACGGCATGTTCATATCCTGCGAAAGCTTTTCGCCAACCGCGTTGAGCTCACGCTCACTCAAGGTACCGAGGAGGTTTGGGGCGAAGATGACTTGGCCCGCCTCACGCCGGGCAAGCCCTTTATCGATCAGATGCTCGGTCCGTGTCTCCATCGCCTGTCGCACCTCGAGTCCAAAGCCGTAGCCGGGATCGCGCGCAGCACTGCCGATCAATTGCCTGTCGAGCCAGGTCGCACCGTCAGCCTTGATCTGCGCGTCCAGCGCAAAATCTGAACGAACGGCGAGCGACGCCCTGCCCTCGCCCTTGGCATCCTCGAAGTCACGCAGCTCGACGATCGAGCCCGGCGCGCCGTCACCGGTCGCTTCCAGATCGGGAAAGCGGATGTGATGGGCGCGGCCATCGATGCCATCGACGACCGCAAAAGCCGTGCCGTTGAGCTCGTCATCGTGGCCGCGTGCGAGTAGCCGGCCGATGATCTGCGATCCATGTCGTTCACCGCCAAGCACATAATCAGCAGTCGCGCGCTCTATGCCCTGATCGGTCAAAGCCCGATGCATCCGCTTGATGACGTCACCACGGATGCCCAGCTCACGCAACGTTTCCTCCGCTTCATCGCGGAGGATCCACTGACCGCCGCCGACGGATTGGGCCAAACCAAGCCGCTCCAGATATCGAAGCCGGCCGACCTTCTGAACGAGGTAGGAGTCCGGCTGCCGGTCCGGCGATGGCGCCACATCGATGATGCCATTCGGTCCGGCGTCGGCGGCAAGCTGGCGATCTAACCTGGTCCAGCGGTCCGCCTCGATCTGGCGTTCAAGTGAGCGGCAAACGTCGTGCTCGGTCCGCGGTCCCAGTTCCTGCGTAAGGAGGTCCTGGGCGCGGTCGCGAAGGCCCGAGCGGATATAGTCGCGGTCGATGACGAGATCCTGTCCGTTGTCGGTGCGACCGCGCACGATCACATGGACATGGGGATTGTCGGTATTCCAGTGATCGACACCGGCCCAGTCGAGCTTCGTGCCGAGATCCTTTTCGGCCCGGCGCATCAGTTCGCGGGTGAAGCGTTTGAGATCCTCCAAGTCGACCGCATCTTCCGGCGAGACGATGAAGCGGAAATGATGCCGATCGGCCTCCAAGCGCCCGGCGAATGCCTCGACGTCTACAGTATCATCCTCGGGCCCGAACAGCCGCGCCTTCTCACCGTCACGGGTGACACCTTCGCGGCGGAGGTAATCAAGGTGACGGGTGAGAGGCGCGCGCTGCCCATTGTTGCGCACGACGCGCGCCTTCACAGTGCAAAGCCGCGTGCGGCCGGTGATCAGGCGATTAGCGCGGATGCTGGCAACACGGCCGCGTGCAAAGCTAGGGCTTCGGCCCTTTCCGTTGCTGATCTTGCCGGACCGAGACACGCGCCCGCCAGCCTGCTCGACGGCAGCGAGCGCCTGGGCGATGAAGGGCCGCGCCCTCTGACTGCGGGAGGAGCGGATGCGGCCGGTCCGGACGCGAAAATCATCGTCACTGGCCATCAGAAGTTCCGGTGCGATGTGCGATTATCATTGATAATGCGACATAAATTCGGATGCCAGCACATCGCATCTAACATTGATGATGTGCACAGATGGCCAAAATCCCCAACTAAAACAACCGACCGACCGAGCCGCGATGTGCGGCCTTTTATCTTGCCATACCCGGTTGCTTCTTCGGCTCCCTCGCCATCACCCACAAAAGCTACGACGCCGTCCGCCACGACGCGCAAAGCCCTGCCTCTCATGGCTGCCCTCCCTCGCCAGGCCCCCGCCGGACAAACAAGCCTGATGAGGCAGGCGCAAGCGCCGAAAGATCGACGATCGGGGTCCCGTCGGCGGAGCGTTTCGACAGTCTTCCGCTTGATGCGCTATTGTCTCGATCGATGTCGCCCTGCTGCACGAAGAATAGCGGTGCATTGGCCCATTCATTGCGCCCTGAACTGACGGCGATCCGCACGGTTGGCGCAGCTTCTGTGTCGATCATCGGCACGAGTTTTGCGATGTAGTCGATTGTTTCCTGCGGCAACGGATCGCCCGTGACGAGATGCTTTTCATAGCGGCCGGGGCCGGCATTGTAGGCGGCGAGAAAGCCGGGCGAACCGTAGAGATCGTGCAATTCGGCGAGATAAGCGGCGCCCGCCAGGATGTTGTCGCGCGGATTGAATGCATCCTCGCCGAGGTCGTGGCGCGCACGCAATTCGTTCCACGTCCCCGGCATGATCTGCATCAGACCCATCGCGCCTTTCGGCGAGATCGCGGAAGGATCACTGCGGCTTTCAACGCGGATCACGGCGCGTATCCAGCGCTCCGGAATGGCAAAGCGTTTGGCGGCCTCGGCAACGACGCCGGCATATGGGTCCGATGGATTGGAGGCAGCTAGGCGGCGATCAAAACGCTCACTCGCTGGCGGATCGGCCGACGCCCCACAGGGCAGCGAAGCGATCAATGCAAGGACGATCGGTAACGCGAAAATCGCTCTGTAGACATAACGGCGGCCCATCTCTCGAAACGCAACGAGCCTGCCATCGTGCTCACTGCGGTCAAGGGCAAGGCTCCGCCGGCGGCGATTTTCCGGACGGGCATCGCTGGAAGCCAGTACCGCCATCCAGAAAATCGCCCGCCGCCCTTGACCTTCGCTGCGCGCGACGGCCGTCGAATAGGCGATCGGGTCGGGGGGATTGATCAGCGCCCGATCAATCAAGGGGATTGGGCTTGAAGAGCCGCGGGAACGACTATCTCGCATGACTTCAACCCTGTTCGTCGCGCCGGATTTTGCGCGTCCAATGCAGGTTCCAGACATCCTTCCTGGTGTCGGATTCGAACATGCGGGCGCGGATCGGTTCTACGAAAGACGGATCGTCGATTGCGACGGAGAGATAGCTACCGGCCCGCTCACCAGTGCGATCCCAGGCGGCGCCGACCTCCTGTCCCGAAGCGAAAATACGGTGGTTCGGCGCGTTCTCGGCGTCCGATTCCTCGGCTGGCAGGATGGTGACTTCGATGTCGAGGGTGAGCGTACGGATGCGTCCGAAGAAGCCATCTTCCTTACGCGTGAAGATACCGATCTGCGTCATGGATTTTGCCTTTCCTTGGTTACTGAAGGTGATGTTGGTGGGTCGTAATAGGTCCATAGGGGGACGGCGCGACCGATGACGGTCGACAGCGGAAGCACCCCGAAATAGCGGCCATCAAGGCTGTCACGCACATCCCAGTTCATGAAGAAGGCCTGGCCCTTTTCGACTGTGATGCAGCCCTGCCAGACGGGCAGCGGGCGACCGCGGCTGTCGCGGTCGAGTGCTTCGCCATAAACCATGTCATAGGCGCTGATCGCTTTGTCGTGGCGGCAGACTTTTGTGCCGGAGAGCGCGAGCACGCGCTTCAGTAGCGGCACGCCTTTGGGCAGATAGCCGCGCTGTTCAAGGAAGCTCGCGAGCTCGTTGGGTGGCATCACGACGGCAAGATCGGTGACATCAAACTGCTCGACCGACTCGATACGATAGAGCCCAATCGGCGCGCTGGCCGAGGCATTCCAGATGAACTTCTTCTGCGGATGGAAGAAGACAAGGCCCGTGGTGAAGAGAGCCGAAACATAGGTCGCGATGACCCAGGCAAAGCGCGTCATCGGGCCTCTCCGTCGTCGTCGAAGCCGCCAATTGCCGCCCGCTTCTGCCAGGCGCGATGCTGCTCGCGTGAATAGGCGTGGAAGGGCTCATTAACGCTGAGCCGGTTGTGGAGATGTCGCCAATGATCCGGCGACACATCGGCGGGTTCGATGCCGAGCGCCTCGATCGCGTCGATGGCGAAGAGCACGGTTTCGACCTTCGACCAGCCATGGAGCCTGAGCAGGATCTCGCCGCCGGGGCGGACGAATGGCAGCGTCTGATAGCTCTCGCCGGCGCGGACAGCGCGAACGATGTCGATGCGCGAGATAACCGTGCCATAGTCGTTGGCCGCCCAGCGGACGAAGGCGAAGAGGCTGCCGGGCGCGAAACCAACGATGCGCTTCTCACGGCCGATCCGCTGCTCGGCGATGGTTTCGCCAAAGCGGATCCAGTGCTCGATCTTGCCCTTTCGCCACGTGAGCTCCACTGCGGTCGCATCTGTGGGGAACCCATCCGGTCTCTGCAGCGTGTTCAAGACGCCTCTCCCCGGTTCGAGAAGTGGCGTACTATCGTGGAGGCTGAGCGGCTGATGGCCAATTGTTCGACGGCTGCTGCAGTCTCGCTCGAAGGCGTTAGGAAGAATCCGAAGGATTCTTTGTTAGCACAGTTAGGAGCGCAGATTGCTGAAGCGGAAGAACCAGTTAGGTCTGTTTTCGGTCCCCGATAGCACGGGTTTTCGGTCCCTGATGGCACGGGCTTTCCGGTCCTCGATAGCACGGGTCTGTCCACAGGCTGCTCACAGTCTCGCCGACTTGCGGCGCTTCAACTTGAGCGGCGCTGCAAGACGATCGGTGAGGAGAGGTTTAAAAGTGAGCCGCGTGCGACCGTCCGGATCACCAACGATGGCGAGGTGATAGCCGGGCAATGGCTGGCGCTGGACGATGGAGCGAAGGTCGTAGCAAAAGTGCTTGAGCGGCGAGAGGCTCCCGGATTTGAGATGCAGATGCTCAAGATCGAAGCTCCAGCCCCAGGTCTGGCGACCGCCATGTTTGCGCACCAGACGGTAGAGCCAGCGCTCGAGGCCGCCCGTCAGATCGAAATAGGCGTCATCGATCGTCAGGATCAGCGCGTTGTCGAGAACACCGGCATAGAACCAGTCCGGCAGGATCATCTCGATACCGAGCGGCCGGCCCCTGTCGTCCAGCCGCTCCTTCCATTCGGCAATCCAGGAAAAGCGATGGCGCCGCCGTTCCGACGGCTGGCGGATCGAGGTGACTACCGTGGTCGATTGCAGCCGATCGAGCGCGGCCTTCAGCCGCTCGTAGCTGCGAGCGGAGTCGTCGCGATTGATGAAGGTGAGGATTTCATAGGGGGTTGCCGACATGAACCGCGATGTGCGCAAGCCCTTGTCGCGCGCCTCGACGATCTGCGAAGCCGCCCAAATCAGGATATCGGCGTCCCAGATGGTCGCCATACCGTGTTCTGCGGTTGCCTCGACGCGGATGGCAACGTCTCCCATCTTGAAATCGATCGGCCGAACACGGCGGGACTTGGCGAGCGAGAAGAACGGCCAGGACATGAGGTCCTGGGCGTCCCGCGCCGCGATATCCCCACCCCGCGCCTGGAAGAGTTCGAGCTGCTGGCCCTGATAAGTGCGATGCGTTGTCATGGAAGAGACCGCACCTATCGCGCCGTGCAGGCAGCGGGAATGAGGGTCGGTTTCGCTCGTGCTTTTGCCGCCTCGGACGTCGAATGCCGGGCGGCTGCTTCAACCCATGCCTCCAGATCGGTGACTGAATAGACGACGCGGCCGCCGAGCTTGCGATAGATCGGGCCGGTTCCCTCGCAGCGGTGCTTTTCCAATGTACGCGGAGAAAGATCGAGCAGGCGGGCGGCTTCGGGTGTGCGCACGAAACGCGGCCAATTGGAATCGGTTTTCTGCTGCATCTTGGGCCTCCGTCACAACCGCCACGGAACGGGCGGATCGGTTGCGAGGATGGCGAAGATCAGCGGGCAAGGCGGAGTGACAAAATTCGCGCACTCCTATGAGTGTCCCCCATCGACGGTACGATGGATGGACGGAGAGATGGCGCGAGATCAGAGCTCTTTGCTTATTCGGAGTCGGGCTTGAGCAAGCGGCGATAGCCATCCTTGATCAACTGCTGCGCGGTCGTGAGCAGACGATGAAGGCGGCGGCGTTCCGGGCAATTCTTCCAGTCGAGCGAGCGTAGCTTCTTCAGCGCCGGATTGAACAGCACGCTTGCAACGTTCTGCCTGGACACGCCCTTGCTGACGCCATCCCACGCGCGCAGCATCAGACTGAAGCGGTGAATTCGATAGGGAGAGAAACGCTGCCAGCGTGGTGGCGGACCGGAAGATGGTTCGGATAGCCAGCGGTGCCATCGCTGCAGGCTTTGAAGGCGCTCGGCGAGATGCGCATCGAGCGGAATGAGAACGGCAGCTTTAAGCGGCGCATCGCCTTCTGGAAACCAGAGACGGTGAATGCCGTCACTGTCCGTCAGATGAACATGTAAACCGCCAGCGTTGATGGCGGTGGTGGCCGGCAGCGCGCCGGGCTGAAGTTCAAGGCAATCGGTAAAACCGGGTGGTGCCGGGGTTATGATCAGAGTTGCCGGATCATAATGTGGGAGCCAAATCGGATTGGCCTTAGTGGCCGGCAGGTCAGGATCGGCCGGGAAACAAAACACCCCAACGCCGGGCAAGACCCTCCCTTGCTGCGATGACGGCCGGCTGGTCCGCCGAACTCTCGTCGGCTGCCGACTTGTAATGGTGGCGATACTGTTCGTTACGACGGAGGAATTCGAAGCTGATGCCCCCTCGATCCAATCGGCCGAGTTCCTCTTCGAACTTCGGCGAGCGCCAATCCTCTAATGGTTCCATCGGCAGTCCCTTCCGGTTCAGAAACATGAGGGAGTCGCACATGTATTCATCCGGACTCGGACGGAACAACCCCCATATTTGGAATGAAGATGCTCCGAAACGCCCGCAACGCGGGCATCGAAACAGAACCAGCAACGTGACGTTTCAGGAAATCATTGCATCCGGCCTTCGAGCAGGTGCCGGTAGCCTTCTCTCGTCATCCAGCGAGCCCGGGCGAGATGCGTTTCATGGATGCGTTTCGCGCGATCGATATCAGCGTCCGGATCAATACCGAAGATGATTTTCACGGCTTCGCGCCAGTCGGCGCCTTCCGCTTCGGCATCGAGCAAGCGCAGATAACTCGCGAAATGCGCCTCGTCGTAGTCGTTGACGCGGTCGGTCAACGGCGGGCCTTCGTCGCGAAGGGGCTTCTTCATCGATCGATCCTCACCATCCGGGCGCCTGTTTCATTCTGGTTCTGCCCTGTCGACCGGATTTAAGAGTTTCACAAGCACGGCCTTCCCGCAAGACTATATCAGGTCTGTCTGCGGCCCTGTTTTTAAGATGTTTCGGAGGAGCAGATAGGCCTACTTCAGGACTCGTCGCGCAGGAACTCAATCGGATCGACGCCCAGAGCGGTTGCGAGCTTTTCGAGAATGTCGACCGACGCCGCGAATTCCTCGCGTTCCAGCATGCCGACATAGTTGCGATTGACGTGAGCACGATGGGCAAGCTCCTCCTGCGACATGGACTTCTCATGTCGGACACGGCGCAGGTTTCTGGCGACTCTCTCCCTCAGGCTCATGGCCAAGGAGTCACCGGTCACCCAATATACTACCACCTAATATATTAGGTATTCGGCTAGGTGGCCAGTAGCCGAGCGGAAAGTTTGTGCGTTGAAATGCGAGCCGGGCGCAGCCCGGCGAGCGCGCTACCAAAGCGGGAATAACGCTATGCCGGAAAGATGGGTTCACTGTTCGCAGAGAATACGGCAGGTTCCTGCGCGTCGACTTGACGCGCGGCGGGCAGCCGGACCGGAAGCGAAATCCTCCCTCGCTTCCGGTCCATTATTTTTGATCAAACCCGCTCTAGCAGCGTCTTCGCTTTCGCCTCCAGATCAAGCCGCACGTCCTGATGCGACTTGGTACGGGCATGCGCTGTCATCCCCTGCACGAAATCGAAGATGCTTTCCGGGGGACGTCCCTCCTCCTGCAAGACGGCATTGATGATCTTTCCCGTTTCGGCCTTGCTGAAGCCGCGCTTGCGGAGAAATGCTAGCCGGTCATCGTCGGTACGGGCAACAATCTGTTCCCTGGCCGCCTTGATGCCAGCTACGAAAGGTGCGGGCGACGAATTCGCGAAACTGCTTAAAGCGGGTGCGGCTTCATGTGCGAACCGTTGCGCCGCGAATTTTGAATGCCGAATGGTGATTTCCTCGAAATTTTCGCAGCCCCACAGATTGCGATTCATGCACACGGCGCGCAGATAAAAGCTCGCGATGCCGAGCGTCTTGCTGCCGACTTCGCTGTTCCAGGCGTAAAAGCCCCTGAAATACAAATCCGGTTCTCCGTTCGGCAGCCGTCCGGCCTCTATCGGATGGGTGTCATCAACGAGAAACAGGAAGACGTCGCGATCGCTGGCGTAAAGCGTGGTGGTATCCTTCGTCACGTCCACAAATGGATTGTGCGTCATGGTCGCCCAATCCAGCACGCCCGGCACCTTCCACATCGTGTCGCCGACGCCATCCCCGGCGATCTTCATCACGGCGCTGACAAGCTCATGATCCCAGATACGGCCATAGTCAGGGCCGGTAACCGCGCGCAACTCGACACGACCGTCTTCCGCTTCGAGCGTCTTGATGAGTTCCGCCCGGTGCGAAAGCAGGCCATGTTGCAGGTTGATCCCCGCCAATGGCGCGGGAAGCTGGCGCATGTAGGTTGCCGGCGCGCTGACGAGGCTGCAAAGCTGCCCGAAACTCCAATGGGTCGGGGCAATGGGTTCTTCCTGCCCGGGAACGATGAGCGAAAGCCGCTCTGCATTGTCGCGGCTTGCCTCCACACGCACTGCGCGGCTTTCCACCCTGCGGGCCGTCGCGCGATCCGCCCTCGCCTTCACCGCGTCACAAAGTTCGCTCAGCGAAAGATAGCGCTCGTCATCCGGTCGCGAAAACCATTCCGAAGAAACCCGCCCGACCCGCTCGCCGCGCGAAATGTCCACCTTGAAGGCCTGATCTGCCTGTTGATTGCTGCTGATGTTCATGTCCTTGCTCCTTTTCCCATAAATGCCGGAGGCATGTCCCTCGACATGCTTCCCGGGGGCGCGCGAGCGCGCGGGGATGGAGGGGGCAAATGCCGGCGAGCATGGCCGGGCTGCCAGCGTGAGAAGGACGGAGGTTAGAATGCGGAAGGTGGAGATCATGACCGTTGTGCGAACCGGCCGTCCTGCCATGCGCAGGCGGCGTTTGCGGGGAGCAAGGGGGAAAGTCTCCCTTGGCTCCCCATGGTGAAAAAATTCAGGCTGTGAATATTTTTCTGAATATTTTGACGATCTAGCACAGGCCAGCTATAAACAAGACGTCAAACTTGTGGAAGGCGATTCGGACTTGAACAGAGACAACGCACTGCTCGCCGCTCGGGAACGCTTCGAAGGCCCGATCTGGGCGCTGATCGGAGAACTCGAAGGTACGCTGGCCGACTTCGCGAAAGTGCGACATGTGGAATTGGGCGATCCCAGGGCGACCGGATCTGTGCTCAACGGTGCGCTGCCAGACGCCGCTGCTGCAGCCAATCTGTCCGACCATGGACTGAGCATCAACTATTGTGAAAACGGTCAGAGCAATAAGATTACAGGTGCCCTTAGAATCGACGGGAAAGAGTTCACCGTCAGTTTTGAGCTTCACCTAGCGGGGCCGCGTGGAGGCACTTCGAAGGCGGCGCACCAATTCGCGGCTTACGATATTGAGAGCGAACCCACCCTCCCCGGCTTTGAAGTTGAGGCACCATCTGACCTTCTGTTTTTCATCGCCTGCCATATCAGTGGCACCGGCGCCTCGGTTGCTCGCGCATTTCTCAAGTTTGCCGATAAGATCGATCAGCGGAAAATTGAAATCCATCGCGAGTTGCCCGGTGAAGCCACTGGCGTGGTGGAACCTGCTCCTGTAGACGAGCCGAGCGGCGCGAAGATGACGTTGAAGAAGGGAAGAGGAGACGAGTTCAAACATGGCGGCAAAACCGATAAACGGGGAGATGCTGCTTCTAGCTCGTAACAGACGCGGAAAGACTCAAAAGGAATTGGCCAGCGGAACAGGGATTGCTCAAGCGGCAATCTCTCGTATCGAAAACGGCACACGAGACGTGCTTTCGTTGGAGGAAATCCAATCGATTGCGCGTTTCTTGGGATTCCCGGTAAGCTTTTTCTATGAGCAGGAGTTGCTTTACAGGACGCCTATGAGCCTTCACGGGGCGGCTTTTCGAAAGAAAGCTGCCGTTTCCGCTAGGGATCAGCATGCCGTAATTGCCCTCGCCAACCATTTTGTCTTTCAGTTCCGCAGGCTGCTCGACGCGATTGACTTGGAACCCGAATATCCGCTTCTTCAATTTGAGGTCGTTGATAGCCAGTCGAGCGTCAGCGAACATGCCAGTGCAGTAACGTCGGCCAGTATGGCGGCGCTTCATGTGCGCGCATCCTGGCAGTTGGGTGATGCTCCAATTGCCAATTTGGTGCGATACGTGGAATCTACAGGCATCCTCGTCGTCGAAGGCAATTTCGGCGACGCCGACATCGATGGTGTCACGCTCCGGCCAGCAGGCATGAAGCCGGTAATCGTGCTCAATCAGAATCGCCCTGTAGATCGCAAACGTTTCAGTTTGGCGCATGAATATGGACATGTCGTGCTTCATCCATATCCCTATGAAGCGATGGAGAAAGAGGCGAATGAATTCGCGGCAGAATTGCTGATGCCAAGATCCGGGGTGTTGGCCGATCTAAAGCGAGGCCTTTCGATCCCGAAGCTTGGCCAACTGAAACAGAAGTGGCGGGTTGCCATGTCCGCCTTGATCTACAGAGCCAAGACTCTTGATGTGATCCCGGATGAAAGTGCAACCCGCCTGTACAAGCAGATGAGTATGTATGGATATAGGACACGCGAGCCAAAGGAATTCGATGTCCAGCCGGAAGCGGGGAAGCTTGGTAGGCAACTCATCGATCTTCATATGAAGGAGCTTGGCTATTCTCTTGAGGAATTGGCCGAGGCGCTTCGAACCGATGCGAGTGAGTTTGCCGAAATGCATGGCCTCGCGCCGCCAGAAAAGAACCCTAAAGGCTTAGACAAGCCAAAGCTGCGGCTTGTGACAAGCCGCGACTAACGGGGCCTGTCGTCGAGCGGGTCCCGCTTGCGCGGGACCCGATTTGGCTTGATCAGCTGCTGGCGCGGCGGCGCGACCAGATGAGGGCCAGTTCGCCGTCGCCTTCCGTCTCGACCAGGCTCGCGTAGATCGGGGCGGCGAAGCTCGGATCGTCGAGCTTGACGGAGAGGTAGGAGTTACCCTTGTCGGACTGCTTCTTCCATGCCGCTCCGAACTCCACGGCGGCCGCGAACACGCGGTAGTCCGGGCCATTTTCGGTGTCGCCCTCGGCGGGCACGAACTTCACGGACTTGACGTTGAGGGTGAGGGTCTTGACCGAGCCGTTGAAGCCGTTTTCGGTGCGGGTGAAGGTGCCGATGGTAGCCATGATGCGATGTCCTTTTGCTGATCGGATCGCGCCCATCGCGATCTCGATGACGGTCGTTGGACCGGAGACGATCGGGGCGCACCCTTGGGCCGGAATGGAATGGAGGGCGGCCGACAGCCGCTTTTTTGATCTCGCGATGCAAAGCCGGCCATCAAGCTGGCGGCGGAAAAAAGCGGATTGCGGACGTTGCGGAATTTAGATCGAGGCGGCGATTTCGCCGCCGGTCTTCGGTCAGACCAGATCAATCGAGTTCGCGTTGGGCGTGATCTTGTCGGTGGAAACGGACCGACCGCACCATGGCTACCATCGGCAACCTGACTTCCACGCTGACAGACGCAAATCGGCTCACGCACAATACCGAAATCAGCCTCATTCAAGCCCTTTGAAGCTGGCGCCAGTCGACGAGTGCGCGTGGTAGTGGCCCGGACTGCTATTATTCTCGGCGTCACCGCCATGAGTAGCATGCTGGGCTACCGGCACGATCCCTGCACTCCAGCTCCGGCACGCTGGATGATCCGCTTTCGGACGTTGAATTTTGCATGGTCGGCTTGGATGGAAGGCATCGCACGAACCTTTCCCGCACGATGCTGTGCTTTCGCATGTGATCGGCACTGCCAGCCATGTGCTATCGGGTCCGACCGGCACAACAAATCAGCGTGGCTAACCTACCGTCTCCACGATTTCGTAGCTTTTCAGGACGGCGCCCAGACCGTCATTGAGCAAAGCAAGCAGGGTGTCTTTTGTCATCGGGAGCGTCTCTATTCTTTCAATCAGCTGGACGCCCGGTGTTTCTTCGGGTTCAGCCTCGATGTCCTTGAACATAGCCATAACGCCGGCCCGCGCCTCGTCATGTGTATGATAGAAAATATCCGGCGTTCCCGTATAGGCCCAGCGATCCACTTTCATAGCGCCCTGCAATCTGGATGTGTAGAACACGAAGGTTTGCTCCGTCACCATGTCTCTCCTGCGATGGGTGTCTGACGACCCAACAGTGCACGACGGGACACGATGAGGAAAGTGTAGGATTCTCCAGTAAACAAAGCGAGAACATTGGCACGTTCGCCCGCTCGGATCGGGCTGCTAAATTGTACCGGGAGGACTCGCGATATCCTGATCACTTCGGGTCGGCCAGCCGCAGCAGGGCAGTGATTGCGACCAGAGCGCAGCTTGCGAGGCAGAATGCCTGCCTCACGGGTTCAGCAAAAGGAACCGCGCCGGTGACACCATGCATCAACGCATATAGTGCGATGGCGGCGGGCGCGGCATAAACGAGCGCCAGGAAGAGCCGGGCGTATGGATTCCGCAAGACCTGCCTCAAGTAGGCGAACAGCGCAAGCGAGAGAATTGCGATGGCGATGGCGGCGAGGCCCGCGACAATCGCACCTGCGCCGCATGCCTGCACCAACTGGAATGCGGCAAAGCCAGCCATGAACGGCAAGGCATGGGTCGCAAGCACAAAGGCTAGCACACATAGTGCGGTGCAGAGCGCGACAGCCAGAAGGATGATCGGGGTCATGGCCCGGTCCTCACTCTCTCACGATGGTTCAGCGGCGACCTGAAGCCTCCACGTTTCGACAGAAGTGATGATCGTGTTCGCGTCGAGGTCACGGCCGCGCCCTCGTGGCGCGGCCGCAATTTTGTCAGGTGGGAGGAGAAAGGCCGGAGCGCTGTGGCTCCGGCCTCGCCCTGTTCATTCGGCGGCTTCAGAGAAGCCGACTCCGTCATCCATGCCGTCATCGTCGGCATGCCGGTGGCCGGGACCTTCCTCCCACGCCTCCGCACCGAAAGGACCGACGTCCCCGGCAAAAGCCGGGTGAGACGCATCTGCATCCGCGATGCCGTCCGCCTGCGAGGTTGGCACGGCGGGACGCTCCGTCCGCAGAAGCGGCGGCAACCAGCCGGTACGCCCGAGAAGCTGCTCGGCAGCCTCGGCCATCGGCGCTTTCTTCATGTCTGCGATCCGCTCCGCTGCCTCGTCACCGCAAGCTTCCCGCACGGCGGCAAGGATGTGCGCCTTGGTGACGCGGCCAAGATAGCTGCGAGCGGTCGGCCTCCAATGCTGGCTCATGTCGAGAGCGAGCACCGCCGCCAACCTGTCGGCGGTGCGCTGCGCCCGCGGGCGCTGCTCCCAAGGCTGTTTGACGGCATTGACGGTCAAGGATGCGCAATGGGCAAAGAGCGCCATGACGCTGGCCTGATCCAATCCGGTGATGAAGTCCCAGAGATCGGCCACGTCGCGCGGCATGTCGGTCGCCCAACCCGCATGACGATCCGCCAGCATCCTTGCCGCCGCCGTATCCTCGATGCCGTCGGCGTGACCGGAAAGCGGGGCACTCATGGGCCGGATTTCGAGAACGTTGGCCTCGACGCCGCGATAGAAGGTCTGGGCGGCGAGCGCGTGGGTAACGGCAATCAGCGCGATTTCCGGCTGTTCGCCAACCGCAAGGCGAAGGCCAAGTGTGCGATGCGCCGTCAGGTCGCGGGTGAGAATGTCGGAAACCGGCTGCGCCGCATCACCTTCATCTTCCTCCCGCGCAGGATCACCGCCCTGCCCGTCTGTATCCGCAATGACTTCACCGTCCGCATTGACGCGCACGCCATCGATGACGGTTTCGCCGTTCTCGATGCCATCCGCTTCGGGTTGCGACTTCTCATCTTCGGGCCGGATGAAGCCGCGCTCGATGCGGGCCGCGCCTTCGTAGTTGAGCGAGACGAATGCGCCGCCGCAGCCGACTGCCTCCGGATCGTAGGCGTGCCGCATGGCGTCAAGGCGCTCGATTTCCGCTTCAAGCTCCTTGAAGCGCTGATCGACATCGGGCGGCAAGTCTTCGTCGGTGTTCTCCCATTCCGCCGTCAGAGCATCAAATTCCGTCTGTGCCGCCTCGCGAGCGGCAAGGTCTTCCGCCGACATATCGACCGGCTGCGGATAGACACGGCGGAGGCCATGAGCATGCGGATAGTCGATGAAGGCTTCCGTCCATTTCCAACCCTCCGCCGCCCGTAGATCGGCGGCGATACTCTCCAGCTTTTCGAGGACGAGCCGGTCCAGAAGCACGGCGTCCTCGAAATAGCCGCCACGATCCTCGGTAAAGAGGTCGCGCAGGATCGTGCCGCCAGCCTCGATATAGGCTTCCGCGCCAACGAAGATCGCCTTGCGGTCGTTGGCCTGCACATGCGTGCGGGTGAGTTCCCGCCGGATGATGTAGGCTTCGCGGTTGTAACCGAGGCCGTCATAGACCTGCTCCTGCCGCGCATGATCGTCGGTGACGGCAAAGGCCATCAACTGATCGAGGTTGAGGTCGCCGTCGCGATAGACCTGCATCAGCTTCGGGCTGACGGCGCCCAAACGCAGCCGCTGCTTGACGACATGCGCGGTGACGCCGAAACGGGCGGCGATTTCTTCCGCTCCCCAACCACGCTGTTCGGCAAGCTCCCGGAAAGCCTCGAATTGGTCTGCAGGCAGGAGGTTGCTGCGCGTCACGTTCTCGTCCAAGCTGATTTCGAAGGGGTCGTTTCCCGTGTCGATGACGCAACGGACCGGTTCATCCTGCGCGATCTCCTTGCGCTTGGCGCGCAACGCCTGCGCCAGCCTGCGGCCCTCGCCGATGGTGACGAAGTAGAAGCCGGTCGGCTCGCCATCGGGACCGAACTCCGGTTCGACGACGAGGTTCTGCAAGATGCCCTTGGCGGCGATGCTCGCCGCATAGGTTTCGACCGTCTCGTTGCTGTGCGGGGTCTTGCGCGCATTACGCGGCGACTTCTTGAGCCTGTCGAGCGGGATCAGGATTTCCGCGCCGCTCGTTGATTCTGCCGCAATGCTTTTTGGAGCGAGCAGAGCCGCAATCACATCCGCCGATACGTCTCCGATGCTGATGACGTTTTCGTCCGTTGCCACATCTTCAGCCGTCGTGGTCGTGACGGCCTTCGCCTTCTTCGCTGTCCTTGCCATTGTTCCAATCCTTTCACCGTTAATGCCGGAGGCATGTCCCCGACATGCCTCCCGGGGGCGCGTGAGCGCGCGGGGATGGAGGGGGCAAATGCCGGCGAGCATCGCCGGGCTGCCAGGTCGAGCGGGACGGATCGGAACTCTAAAGGGGATCGTCGCCCTGCGCCGGCTTGCGAGCCTGCGGCCCTGCCATGCGCAGGCGGCGTTTGCTGGGGAGCAAGGGGGAAGACCCCTTGGCTACCCGCTCGGCCGGTCGCCTTTTGGCTTGTTTTCGTAGAAAAAAGTGAGAGAAAAAATCGACTTTGGGGGATTCGCCTGTCGCAATTTTCCGCTATGGTTACGCCCGAGCTTGCTGTCCCCGCCGCATAGACTACGACCGGATGCGCGCGCGACACAGGTAAATCAGTGCTATGCGCCGGAGTTCGCCGTAATGCCCGGGAATTCGCATTCACAAACAAGGGCTCTCGCCCCAGTCTTCGACAGGAACGGGTCGACCCGTTTTCTGGCGAGGATTGCGCGGTGGCAAAGCGGAAAGGGAGCGCAGCAGGGAGCGTCCGGGTGGTTCTTCGACCATCCGAGACCATGCCGACCTACGATCCCGCAAAGCCCGATGCGCGCCTTCGCGACTTCGTCCGCCTGCTGGCGCGGCAAGCCGCGCGCAAATTCGTCGAAGCCGAACGGGAGCGCGCATCCCGCGATCACCTCCCGGACTAGGGAGATCGCCGCATGAAGGTCGCACTCTACGCCCGCTACTCCTCCGACAACCAGCGCGACGCTTCGATCGAGGATCAGCTGCGGATCTGCCGCGCCCGCGCAGAGCGCGAGGGCTGGACGATCGTCGACAGCTATACGGACCGGGCGATCTCCGGCGCATCGCTGCTGCGGCCTGGCGTTCAGGAACTGATCGCAGACGGCCTCAAGCGCCGGTTCGACCTCATCCTGACGGAGTCGTTGGACCGCCTGTCACGCGACCAGGAAGACATTGCCGGCTTCTACAAGCGTATGCGCTTTGCCGGCGTCAGCATTGTCACGCTTTCCGAGGGTGAGGTCAGCGAGCTGCATATCGGCCTCAAGGGCACGATGGGCGCGCTCTACCTGAAGGATCTCGCCGACAAGACCAGACGTGGCCTGCGCGGGCGGATCGAGGACGGCAAATCGGGCGGCGGGCTCTGCTACGGCTACGATGTCGTGCGCCAGTTGGACGAAGCCGGCGCAGCCAGCCGCGGCGAGCGCACCATCAATGCGGCCGAGGCCGATATCGTCCGCCGGATTTTTGCCGAATATCTCGCCGGCAAATCCTCCCGCACGATCGCCATGATGTTGAACAGCGAAGGTGTACCGGGTCCGCAGGGCAGCGAATGGGGGCCGTCGACCATCCACGGCAATCCAAAGCGTGGAACCGGCATCCTCAATAATGAACTCTATGTCGGCAAATTGGTCTGGAATCGTCTGCGTTACCTCAAGGATCCAGACACCGGCAAACGCGTATCGCGGCTTAATCCGGAGAGCGACTGGGTCGTCCAGGACGTCCCCGAGCTCCGAATAGTCGACCAAAGTATTTGGAAGCTTGTGAAGGAGCGACAGGACCAGCTGGCGCTGGAGCCCGGAGCGCGTCCGGGCGACAACATGAGCCTGAACGATCGCCGACGCCCAAAACACCTGTTCACCGGTCTGGTCAAATGCGGCTGCTGTGGTGGCGGCTATTCGATGATCTCCAAGGACATGCTGGGATGCACCAATGCCCGCACGAAGGGCACCTGCGATAACCGGCTCAACATCCGCCGCGACACCCTGGAAGCGAGCATCCTGAACGGGCTCGACAAGCACTTGATGGAACCGGAACTCTTCAAGGAATTTTGCGACGAGTTCACACGTGAGGTGAACCAGGCCCGGATGGAAGCCCGAGCATCGCTCGAATCTGCTGAAGTCGAAATCAAGCGCATTGACCGCGAGCTCGACACGCTCCTCGATCTCATACTGAAGGGCGGCGCCGCCGACCGGATCAACGAGAAGATGGTGGGTCTGGAAAAGCGTAAGAGGGAGCTGTCTTCGATGCTGGAGACGACAGAAGCGCCGCCTCCCCTGCTGCATCCCAACCTCGCAAGATATTACCACGAGGAGATCACTGCCCTTCACGACCAACTTGGCAATGAGGAGACACGGGGGCGCGCCGCGCAAATGCTGCGCACGCTCGTCGAGCGGATCGAGCTTGTCCCGAATAGCGATGAACTGGCGATCGTGCTGCGCGGCGATCTCGCGGCGATCCTGACGTTCGCCTGCGGCAAGAGGAACCCTGCCTTCCTCGAACAGACGGCGATCATCCAGGAACTGATGGGCGGCGGCGCTATTTCCGACGCCAAGAAACGCAAAAAGCCCCACAATGGGGGCTCTCTGGTATCACAGGGATCGTTGGTTGCGGGGGCAGGATTTGAACCTGCGGCCTTCAGGTTATGAGCCTGACGAGCTACCGGGCTGCTCCACCCCGCGGTA
>NZ_MKIN01000027.1 GCF_001938985.1 Gillisella taibaishanensis
ACGTCTTGCCATGGTCAACGTGGCCGATCGTGCCAATGTTAACGTGCGGCTTGTTGCGCTCAAACTTACTCTTTGCCATTTGAATGCTTCCTGTGAACGTAAAAGGTTGACGCGGCGAACCGGTTTAGTGCCGCCGTTTAAGGCTTTCGTAGAGATTGCGCAAGCCATAAATGCGCAAGGCCGGACGTGGGAGCCCCTGGCGTATCCAACGCGCGCTAAAGACGCGTGCCTTCAGCCCGAAACAATTGGCAAATACCAAAAGCCGGCCAGAATGAAGCATATATCTATCAATGAGATAACTGGAGCGGGTAGCGGGAATCGAACCCGCGTATTCAGCTTGGAAGGCTGCTGCTCTACCATTGAGCTATACCCGCGGCGGTTTTAGATCCAGGTGCGAAATGGTGGAGGGAGTTGGATTTGAACCAACGTAGGCTGAGCCAACGGATTTACAGTCCGTCCCCTTTAACCACTCGGGCATCCCTCCAGTATTTCGACCGGATCAAGCAACCAAGCTTACTAATCCCGAACCCGGCTGAGCTGGTTAAGCTCGGTGCGCCGCGATCCGTGGCGGCTATATGACGGGCCAAAACGGAGATGTCAACACGCGTCCTGTGGAAAATTTCCAAGTTTTTTCACCATCGGCGTGAGTGGCAAAGCCGGTCCTCATATCGCCGCTCATCCGAGAGCTAGTGCGACATCTCATTGTATGCGCGGATCGCTTTGACACTGTGGTCCCTAGTTCTCACGTTGCCTTCCCCCACAGCCGGCTCACAATCTTCATCTAGGTATTTTTTGGTTTTGCCTCGGATTTTCCGAAAACCGGTTCCCACTTTTCAGCCCAATGCTCTATAAGGCCGCATGAGCAAAGATAACCCCACCGATAAGTCCGACCGCGACAGCCATTACGCCACCCTGCGCCGCCAGGTGCGGGATGCGAAGCGTGAGCGCGGCGAAATTCCGACGCCCCAGCCGCAGAAGCGCCGCAAGTCCAATGCAGACTGGACACCGCCGCCTGTCGCCCCCGATCAGGTCTTCCTCTACGGCCTGCATACAGTGCGGGCAGCCCTCGGCAATCCCGAGCGCAAGCCGATAAAGCTGTCGCTCACTCAAAATGCACTGGTGCGGCTGGAAATTGGCCCAGTCGAAGCCCTGCCCTTCCCCGTCGAGATCGTCACGCCACAGGATCTCGACAAGCATCTGGGTCCTGAAGCGATCCATCAAGGCGTGATGCTGGAAACCAAGCCGCTGCCAACGCGCCGGCTCGAGGCCCTGAAGGAAAGCCCGCTGATCCTGGTGCTCGATCAGGTCACCGATCCGCACAATGTCGGAGCGATCATGCGTACGGCCGTTGCCTTCGGTGCTGGCGCCGTCATCACCACAATGCGCCATAGCCCGACCGAATCAGGTGTGCTGGCCAAATCTGCTTCCGGCGCGCTAGAGCTGATCCCGTACATCCAGATTACCAATCTTTCGGACGCACTGGGCGAATTGCACAAACTCGGCTTCGTGTCGCTCGGACTTGATTCGGAAGGGCCGGAGGCACTGGAAGACAGCTTCAGCGGCGAGAAGTTAGCATTGGTGCTGGGGTCGGAGGGCAAGGGCCTTCGTCAGAAGACCCGCGATACCGTGAACGCACTGGCGCGACTGGATATGCCCGGCGAAATCAAGTCGCTGAACGTCTCGAATGCCGCGGCCATCGCGCTCTATGCCTCGCGCCAATATCTGCTGCGCAAGAGCTAAGCTGACATAGTTAGTCCCGGCAATCAAAGGCCGGGACCAAACACTCACGCCTTCTTAAGGAACTCTGTGCGCAGCACCAAGCCCTTGATCTTGGCATGGCGGCAGTCGACCTCATCAGGATTATCGGTGAGATGAATGCCCTTGATGATAGTGCCGCGCTTTATCGTCTCTGATGTACCCTTGACCTTGAGATCCTTGATAAGAGTGACATTGTCGCCCTCTTGAAGGATGGTCCCGTTTGAATCCCTGACGTCCATTACCGTTCTCCATTTCGATAAATGGCGCTTATCTCTCCAAAGGACACGAGTCCAGCGGCCACGCTGTCGCGGGATGAGAGAAAAGTCGGAACCAATCCGGCAGGCATCGGTTTCTCTCAAGACAACAGTCAAAGGAGGATGATCATGCCAACGACAATCCCCGAAAAGCCCGAGGACACGACGCGAGGCCCGCAGGGCACGCCGGGCATTCCCGACCGCTCTCAGGACGGGGCCATCAAGCCACCCATCCAGGATGGAGACGACACAAAAAATCCGAACGATCCGGTGCCGACCCCACCGCTACTGCCGATTGGCGATCCTGCCGGCATGGCATGATCGTAAATACCACGACAAAAGATCCCCGGCACATGAGCGCCGGGGATTTGTTTAGGGATGACGCGCGTGTGGACAAGCTCGCTTTTCCGATGACTCGTAACCATGCCGCAAGCTTTACGTGGAATAAATGCCGCCGATCATGCTTCAAACGAAGCGCATGAGGGAGGCCTTGATGAGCGATAACGTCATAAAATTCCGCAAACCCGCACCACCGCCAAAACAGCCCCGGCCCGGCCTTCGCAAGCTGGTGATCGGCCTCTGTGTGGTCGCTGCGTTCGGGCTGGTTTGGGCTTACTTCGCTTTTGTGGCGCCGGGTGGACTGTAACGAGCAACTTTTTACGGGGGCAGCAGCATCTGCTGTTACATATCTGCATAACGTCAGATATGTCTGGAACCGCACCTCGTTAAATTAGATAATGACGACCATCTGGCGCGCTCCAATGGGACGAGATGCCATTTTGGTCGGCTTAGTTCTCAAAGCTTCTTTCTTACCAGGCATTTTTTTGTTCGGTCAGTCTCTCTCAATAACCCTGCTTGATTTCGATGCTACGTGCGACATCGTCGAACGCGGGTTTAAGCGTATCAAATTGGTCCTGGTCCGCTATAGCGGTCACGACGACACTGCGACCACTTGGCGCGATAGCAAGATACATCGCGAACTTTTTCGGTCGCGGAGGACCACCGACCTCTCCGTCATATGCACCGCTTAGGACAATCCCGGCAATTCCAGCGACAGTTGATTTCTCCCTGGCGTCAACATGCGCATTCACGTAGCGGCGCGGATCTACCAAATGGCTCTCGGCCACTTGTTCAAGAGTCTGCAGGTTGGCAACAGGCTGGACCTCATAGCTCACTATGATCCACGGCTGGATGTTTTCCGGATCAACATCTTTAGGACCAATGGTCATGCCAATGGAAGCACCACCATGAGCCGGGCCGAATCGAAAAGGAGCGACAAGCTTGAGGTCAAACGGCAATGCCGCGATCTGCTCCTCCAAGCTCACAGGCCCTCCCGCTCGCACGGACATCATCATTTTTTTCACAGCGGCTTCACTGTCTTTTGCGCTTAGAGATTGTGCGGTGACCAGAACCGTCTGCTGACCCTTGAAAAGTGCGGCCCACTTGGAGAAAGGGCCTTGCCTTCCCGTCAGCAACAGAAACTTTTCGCCGTTGTCGGCAGTCATTTCTTCAACTTGCTGCAGATCAATGTCCTCCTCAGCCAGAAGAGGTGCCAGTTCTTTTACAGGATTTTTTGCCGCCTGCATAAACTGCTCATAAACCTCAGGAGCAAGTTCATCCACCATGATGGCATCGCCATCATCGCCAATGAGACCCGCAAAACCAGCCGACGACTTCAGACCGTCCATTGGCACCAGGGAAACGCTGGTTCCTGGAATCCGTTGGAGATCATTCGCCATAACCGAAAAGGAGCACGCCAATAGCGCAATCGAAGCGATTACCAATGATGAAAAAAGAGTTTGGCGAGCGCAGATTTTCATTGGAAAATCCCTTTCAAGCGTTCCAAGAACGACACCTGCATACAAAGGGATCGGGACAAAAAGTTCGAAATACCGGCTTTAAAAGCCCGATACCCGTTTCTAGGACAAACCTAGGTGTCTGCTGATAATCCTGCCGAAATTCCCTGGACCAACAGGGTTACCGACTCCCATAAAATGGAGCCAACGTCAAACAATCATCACTCTATCGACATGTCGAGAAAAATGGTGCCCCCGGCAGGGTTCGAACCCGCGACCCCCTGATTACAAATCAGGTGCTCTACCAACTGAGCTACAAGGGCAATGGCGTCTGACTACCAGATTTTCCGTCGCTGTAAAGCAAAAAAGCCAAGAAAGCACTGCATTCGTTTCTACACGAAGGATCGGATGAAGGCTTGGCCATGGCAACGGCTTAAACAGCGAAAAGCCTTGGCGTGGGGCGGGTTTATCATGTACGAAGTAGGCCTCTTCAACAGGTTCTTTTGCATGGCGCGCTCCTTTCGGTCGCTTTCCTTTGTCGCAACAAATACGCCGGAGGCGCTCGCATCCCGTGAAGAGCTGATTCGCACTTACGGCTATACCCCGCCGGAAGAGGCTGATGTGCTTGTCGTGCTCGGCGGTGACGGCTTCATGTTGCAGAACCTGCATGACACGATGAATTCCGGCCGGCTGATTTATGGCATGAACCGCGGTAGCGTCGGCTTTTTGATGAACGATTACCGGGTGGACGACCTGCCGGAGCGAATCGCCATTGCGACCGAGAACGATTTTCATCCTTTGAAGATGACCGCCTATGGCGAAGACGGCAGCGAAACCATAGCGCTTGCCATCAACGAAGTTTCACTGCTGCGGCAATCCTATCAGGCGGCGAAACTGCGGGTTCTGATCGACGGTCACGAACGGCTCGACGAGTTGATCTGCGACGGATTAATGGTGGCGACGCCTGTCGGCTCGACCGCCTACAATCTCTCTGCCCACGGACCGATCCTGCCGCTCGACGCGCCGCTTCTGGCGCTGACGCCCGTCTGCCCCTTCCGGCCACGCCGTTGGCGCGGGGCGCTGCTGCCCGATCGGGTCAAGGTGTCTGTCGAAATCCTCGAAGAGCGCAAGCGGCCGGTCAACGCCGTCGCCGACAATATCGAGGTAAAGTCGGTGCTCAAGGTCGAGATCGAGCAAGCCAAAGACATCACAGCCCGCATTCTCTCGGATCCGGATCACTCCTGGTCGGAGCGAATCCTGGCCGAGCAATTCGCCAATTGACGATGATCCGCTGGAGGACGACAGCGCGATGAGAAAAAATCAGGCCTATCCGAGCGCTTACCGTCGTCTCACTTCAGCGCTTTTGTTGAGCGCCTGGGTGCTGAATGCAGCCCCTTCTATTGCCGGCGAGATCAATGTCATTCCTGCGACACTGACCTTCTTGATCAGTGGTGGCTATTGGGAAGATCCGGGCGCGGTGGCCAGCAACGGTATCGTCAAGAGCCCAACGGTCATTGACGATGCGAAAGATGGGCTGCGGCGCGGCTACTACCGGCTCTATGCTCTGCGCCAGCCCGACCGCACGGCGAAAGTCTATCTCAGCCAGGTCGCCACGTCGGATAAAGGGCTTGAGATCATCGATTCGGTGGAGTTGCAGGAAATCTCCGATTTGCACGCCTACGTCACCGACATCAGGAGTGAAGACCCATCCGGCGTTAACAGAGGCTTCGGCCTTTCGGCCACCGTCTATCTCAAGCGCGACCCACGCTCCAATGACCCCGAAAGCTGGTCGGTTGTCGTCGATGAGTTCGGCGATATCAGGGTCGAGCCGGAAAGCCATTGATGAGACCTCGTCAGGCACCGGTTGAAGCTTGCATCACACGTGGGAAATCGCTTGCTTGAACCCGTTCAAGCGGCCGACGATCAACTCCGCGTAGTCATCGAGGCCGATTTGCCGGTCTTCCACCTTCGTCAGCCCGCGAGAGACGGGCACCAGCAGATCACCGGGAAGCGCGCCTCGCAGGGCGTGGATGGCGCGCGGATCGCCGCCCTGAGCGCCCAGCCCCGGAGCAAGGATAATCGAGTGCGGCATGAATTGCCGAAGGCGGCGACCTTCCTCGGGAACGGTCGCACCAATCACCGCGCCGATTGGCCCGAGCTCGCCCGCCTTGCCTGAGGCAAAGCCGCCGATCAGCCCGGCCAGCCGGTCGGAAATCAGCTGATTGCCGGTCATTTTGTCCTGAAGCCAGCCGGCGCCGGGATTTGAGGTGCGGCAGAGCACGAAGAGGCCTTTGCCATAGGTGCTCGCCGCCTCGACGAAGGGCGTCAGCGTATCCGGCCCCATTAGAGGATTGACGGTCAGGCAATCAGCTTCGAAATCACCGCTGCCGCCATCGCGTTCCGGCACCAAATAGGCTTTGGCATAAGCTGATGCCGTTGCACCGATATCGCCACGCTTGGCGTCAAGAATCACGCCCATACCAGCCGCCCTCGCCTGCTGCATTGCCAAGGATAGGGCCTGCAAGCCAGCGAGCCCACAGGCTTCGAAATAAGCCGTTTGGAATTTGACGAAGCCGACATGGCCAGTGATCGTCTCGAGGACGAAAGATACGTAATCGCCGATCCAATCACCTTGCCCGTCGCCCCGCGCGAAAGCTTCGGGAATGTCGGCGAGTGACGGATCGATGCCTGCGACCAATTCGCCATACCGGTCGACATTATCGGTCACGATATCCACCCATGCCACCATGTCTTCGTCCCTTCGTTCAATCCGTTATCCAGTGGTCGTCAGCATCTGGAGCAGCGCATAAAAAAACCGCCTGCGACAGGCTCGCAGGCGGTTCATGACTTCCAAATCCGCAGCATGTCCATTTGGAGATGGGCTGCGATGGTCGTTCCATCAGTCGATATCCGAAACCAGATCAGCCTTGCCGCTGATTCGATGCGCCAGCGCCGCTTCCATGAAAGGGCTGACGTCGCCGTTCAGGACGTCGTCAGGCGCCGTGCTTTCGACGCCGGTGCGCAGGTCCTTAACCAGCTGATAGGGCTGCAGCACGTAGGAGCGGATCTGATGGCCCCAACCGATTTCGGTCTTGGAAGCTGCTTCGGCATTGGCCGCTTCTTCCCGCTTCTTCAGCTCGACTTCGTAGAGACGCGCACGCAGCATTTCCCAAGCCTTGGCCTTGTTCTTGTGCTGCGACCGTTCCTGCTGACACGATACCGCAATCCCGGTTGGGATGTGGGTGATACGCACCGCCGAGTCCGTCGTGTTGACGTGCTGACCGCCTGCGCCCGAGGACCGGTAGGTATCGATGCGGCAGTCACTTTCGTTGATGTCGATCTGAATCGAATCATCGACGACGGGATAGACCCAGATCGAGGAAAACGACGTATGGCGCCGGGCATTGCTGTCATAGGGCGAAATGCGCACCAGACGATGCACGCCCGATTCGGTTTTCATCCAGCCATAGGCATTGTGCCCCTTGATCAGGATGGTCGCCGATTTGATGCCGGCTTCTTCGCCGTCATGGACTTCAAGCAACTCGACCTTGAAGCCACTGCGCTCGGCCCAGCGGGTATACATGCGCAACAGCATGTTGGCCCAGTCCTGGCTCTCCGTGCCGCCGGCGCCTGAATGGACTTCGACATAGGTGTCGTTGCCATCGGCTTCGCCAGACAGCATGGCCTCGACCTGCAGTTTGCCGGATTCGGTTTTCAGGGCTTTGAGGCCGTCCTCGGCCTCCTTGACGATGCTCTCGTCGCCCTCTTCCTCGCCCATCTCGATCAGCTCGATATTGTCCTGCATCTGCTGTTCGAGGCGGCGTACGCCGGCAATGCTGTCTTCCAGCTGCTGGCGCTCGCGCATCAGCTTCTGGGCCTCATTGGCGTCGTTCCAGAGGTTCGGGTCCTCTGCCTTGTTGTTCAACCAGTCCAGTCGTCTCAGCGCCTGATCCCAGTCAAAGATGCCTCCTCAGCAGGCTTATGGCCTGCTTGATTTCGTCGACGACATTTTCGATTTCGTTACGCATTGGTGCTTCTCGGGTCCTTCTCGGAAACCTGTCTTTTTAGATTGTGTCCGGTGCATAAAGGCCGCCGTCCCGGAAGTAAAGCCAGGACGGCGGCCAATAAAGAGATGCGATCAGAACAGGCCGGGGGTTCCGGACTGGACGGCCTGATTGACCTGCGGCGAGCTTTTCATGATCTCGTCCGGCTGCATATTGCTGTCCATACCGATGACGGACAGACTGTCGGCGGGACCGGTGCCGGGCTTGAAGGCCTCGACGATCGTATCGGGATCACCCTCGACAGCAGCCATGCCGGTCTTGCGGTTGACGGCGATCATCTGCATGCCATCAGGTACCTTGAACTTGCTCGGCGGCGTGCCTTTGACGGCGGTCTGCATGAATTCGTTGAACACAGGCGCGGACATCGAGCCGCCGGTCGCACCACGGCCCATAGGGGTCGGGTTGTCGTAACCGATGTAAACGCCAGCGACGATATTCGGTGTAAAGCCGACAAACCAGGTATCCTTGGCATCGTTGGTCGTGCCGGTCTTACCGGCGACGTCACGGTCCAGCTTGATCTTGCCGTAGGCGGTACCGCGCTGGATAACGCCCTGCATCATCGAAGTGATCTGATAGGCGGTCATCGGATCAAGCACCTGCAGTCGGTCATCGGCAACCACAGGCTCGTCCTGGTTATGCCAGTCCGGCGCATTGCAGCCTTCGCAGACACGCTCCTCATGCTTGAAGATCGTCTTGCCGTAGCGATCCTGGATCCGGTCGATCAGGGTCGGCTTGATCTGTTTGCCGCCGTTAGCAATGACGGCATAAGCCGAGACCATGCGCATGACAGTGGTTTCACCGGCGCCAAGCGACATCGACAGCACCGGCTGCATGTGATCATAGATCCCGAAACGCTCGGCATATTCGGCGACCAAGTTCATGCCCATGTCATTGGCAAGTCGAACCGTCATCAGGTTGCGCGAATGCTCGATGGCAAAGCGCAGCGTTGCCGGGCCAACAGAGCCGCCGCCATCGTTCTGCGGCCGCCAGACCTCGCCACCGGACACGAACTCAACAGGCGCGTCGAGCACCACGGACGCAGGTGTATAGCCGCTATCGAGAGCCGCTGCGTAAACGAAGGGCTTGAAGGACGAACCGGGCTGGCGCATCGCTTGGGTCGCGCGGTTGAATTCCGACTGTGCATAAGAGAAGCCACCGACCAGGGCCAGAACACGGCCGGTATGCGGGTCCATAGCGACGAAACCGCCCTGCACTTTCGGTGGTTGGCGCAGCCGATAATTGGTGGAGGTCTCACCGCCAATGCGCTCGGCATAGACGACGTCACCAGGCTGCAATACGCCGTCGGGAGACTTCGCGGTCTTACGGTCGCCACGGCCGGAGCGATAGGCCCAGTCCATGGCATCCGCCTTGATCGTGCCGCGCAAGCGCTCCGGCACAACCTTGCCAGCGCCGTCGCGATCCGGCTTCAAGCCGATCTGGACGTCGGTTTTCGACGTCGAGAGAACAACGGCGACTTCCCACTCGGGAACGTCACCAAGGCTCGGCACGTCGGCCAGCGGCACGCCCCAGTCCGAGCCCATATCGATATGAGTGACCGGGCCGCGATAGCCGCGCCGCTCGTCATAGCTGAGCAGACCGTCCTGCAGCGCCTTGCGTGCGGCGACCTGCAAATTCGGATCGAGCGACGTGCGCACCGACAAGCCGCCCTCATAGAGCGCCTTGGTGCCATACTTGTCGACGATTTGACGACGGACTTCTTCGGCAAAGTAGTCAGAGGCAAAGACATTGCCGCCGCCACGTCTCAGGTTGACACCAAGATCTTCCTTCTTGGCGGCTTCGCCATCGGCCTGACTGACGAAGCCGTTTTCCACCAGCCGGTCGATAACCCAGTTTCGGCGATCGAGCGCAGCCTGGGTATGGCGATAGGGATGGTAATTGGCAGGGCCTTTGGGCAACGATGCGAGATAGGCGGTTTCGGCGATCGTCAGTTCCGTTACCGGCTTGTCGAAGTAGGTCAGAGAGGCCGCAGCGATGCCGTAAGAATTCAGCCCGAAGAAAATCTCGTTGAGATAGAGTTCGAGGATCTTGTCTTTGGAATAGGCTTGCTCAATGCGGAAGGACAGGATCGCTTCCTTGATCTTGCGGTCCATGGTCTGGTCGGACGACAGAAGGAAGTTCTTGGCGACCTGCTGGGTGATGGTCGAGGCACCAACCGGACGGCGGCCGGAACCGAAATTCTGCAGGTTGACGAGAATGGCGCGGCCGAGACCCCAGAGATCGACGCCAGGATGGGTGTAGAAGTTCTTGTCTTCCGCCGACAGGAAGGCTGCCTTGACCCGGTCAGGAATGGCCTGGATCGGCAGGAACAACCGGCGCTCATGGGCATATTCGGCAATCAGCGCGCCATTGCCGGCGTGGACGCGAGTCATGACCGGAGGCGCGTAACGGCTCAACACCTCGTAATCAGGCAGATCCTTGGTTACGGTGGTCAGATAGACGGCCGCAACAGCAGCCGCGGCCAGCGCGGCTACGGATGCCAATCCGAAAAGATATCCAATCAGTCTTATCATCGTGAAACTACCGGCAATCGCTTTCGGGACGCATGCGCCTGTCTAGTCTTCGTTTGTCTTTACGGAAAACCGGCAACCACTTTTCCCTGACAAACTCTATCGAACATCGCTCATGTGCTAGGCTCATGTGCTGGCGTTTTGCACACGACGCCGCCAAATACAAGGGAGGAGCCACATCGAACTCCTTTGCCCCGCTATTATCAGGTGTTCTTTCGACAATGTGCGGAAAATAGGGCCATTGTCGTATTCCGCACAGCTTTGGCGATCAACTTTCGTTCCAGCGTCTTGCGGTTCCGCAAGTATGCCGCCATTTCAAATTACTCACCCGCCCTTGGCCACCAACGGCTGCCGATAGGTTTTAACCGCGTCGGCGATCAGGCGCACCACCTTGGTGCGCCAAGCGGGCTCGAGCAGCAGTTTCTCATCCTCCTTGTTGGAGAGAAATCCGAGTTCGAGCAGCACTGAGGGCACATCCTGCGCCTGCAACACGCGGAAGCCGGCGAAACGGTGCGGATTGTTGATCAGATTGACCTGGCCTTCGAAAGATTTGACCACGGATGTTGCGAGCGCGATGGAAAAGGCCTGCGTCTCGCGCCGGGTGAGATCGGCGAGGATATCGGAAACCTCCTGCGGCTCAGCCGATGCATCGACGCCGCCGACTTCGTCCGACTGGTTTTCGCGGGCAGCGGCGGCTTCGGCCAGATGGTCGGATGCCTTGTCGGAAATCGTGTAGACGGTGGCGCCGCGAATATTGGACTGTCCCAGCATATCCGCATGCAGCGAAATGAACAGATTGGCACCCTTTTGCCGCGCCAGTGTCACCCGCTGCGACAGAGACAGGAAACTGTCGTTATCGCGCGTCAAGAAGGCTTTCACGCCCTTCTGGCGGTTGAGTTCTGCGGCCAGTGCCTTGGCGAAGGCCAACGTGACGGTCTTCTCAGGGGTATTGGTGGTTTTGCCTATTGCACCTGTGTCGATGCCGCCATGGCCAGCATCGACGGCGATCAGAAAATCGCCATCGGTCGCGGGCGCGGCCTGCTCGATGCGCGGGCTCTTACCGCTCGCGCCATTGTAGGCGTCCGCATCCCAGGCCTGAACGGCGACCAATTTGGTGAATGTGTCTGCGTCCGTCATTTCAGCGTCAAGAATCAGACGGAAGCCCCGCCCCTCCTCGTTTTTCTTGACATCGGTCAGCACAAGCTTCGCCGGCCGGGCAAGAGTTAGCACCAGCCGCGAATGGGCTGCATCGATCGAGCCGAAGCGGATGTCCCGGTAAAGGCCGCGTGCGGCAAGATCTGCCGCAGGAAAGGAAAACACTGTCGCCGGCAGTTCCACGACGATGCGATCGGGATTGGCGATATAGCGCACCGTTGCGTCGGGCTTGTCGTCGAAGTCCATCACGATACGGGTACGAGCATCGTCACCGGCAATGCGCGCCGCAAAAGCCGCCGAACGCTCCGCCGATGAAGCCGAAAAAGCTCCAGCCCATAACGCGAGACAGGCAATCAGGAGGCGGCCGACCATCGCGCCCATGGATGAGAATGCGGCATTTCTTCTGCCGGACACTGTTCTCTTCACGCCATTCCTCTCACGCAAACCGTTCCACATCGTAACGGTCACAATGCCTCGAACCATCGGCGAATCCGCTTCTGATACAGAGCGAAACAACCCAGGACTGTCTCAATCCAACACCTTAAACCGAATTCGAAGTAGGCCCCTCACCCATTGCCACCGCTCGCCACCACCCGCAAGTGCAGCAGTTCTAATCTATTGGTCTTATCAATATTATGGCCCGGCGGGCTTTGCCGCTTGCCAATGTGACACAGACGACATACAACACAAATAAGGGTTAAAATTGTCGACGGGATAGAGTCTTCCGACGGCTGCCAACCATTACCGGACCTGGCGCCATTTGTCTGATTTTTCATCCGCCGCCAAGGCATTTTTGTCCCGAAACTGAATCGTCCAGCCGGATTGTCCGGCGAAATACGGGGTGGGAGACCACCAACCGCTCATTTGAGCATTCATTGGGTCTTATCAAGAGACCTTTGTCATTGTCGCTTTTGTTTTGGTATTTGATGTCGTTGCAGCAGCCTTTGTCCGATGTCGTCCGCCTTGAGGCCCTTCGTGGCCTGCGTGCTGACGGACTGCTGCCAGGCAAACTACCTCTGACGAGAGCACCGATATCCGGCGCATCGCTTACGAGATCAGCCCCGCTTGGCCTGCGGCCTGCGGCATTGCTCGCTACCGGTCGCGCCGAGGAGCAGAGCTTACATGGCAGACAAAATGCTAATAGACGCGTCTCACGAAGAAGAGACGCGCGTCGTTGTCGTTCGCGGTAACAGGATCGAAGAATTCGATTTTGAGTCCCAGCACAAGAAACAGATCCGAGGCAATATCTATCTGGCCAAGGTGACCCGGGTCGAGCCCTCGCTACAGGCCGCCTTTGTGGATTACGGCGGCAACCGCCACGGCTTCCTGGCTTTTGCCGAAATTCACCCCGACTACTATCAAATCCCTCTCGCTGACCGTCAGGCTTTATTGAAAGCCGAAGCCGAAGAGCATGGCCGCCATGACGATGGCGATTTCGAGCCGGCCCGCAGCCAGGATCCTGGCCAGAGCGATCAGCCCGTCATTGCCGATCCGGCAGAATTTGCCAACGAAGCAGAGGAAGTGGCAGGCCTTGCCAATCGCCAGTCGAGCGAAGATCACGCAGAAGTAAGCGAAAGCCAGCCTGCTGCCGTTGAAGCCGCCGCTGAGCCGGAAGCTGATGCTGCCGCAAAGCCGAAGGCCCGCCGCCCCCGCAAGCCGCGCAAGAAGGCTGGCGAGACTGAAGCATCCGCAGAAGCGGAAGCCCAGGCGCCGGTCGCAGCAGAAGAGGCCCCGGCCGCCGTTGAAAGCGACGAGACACCGGATGAAGGATCGAATGGCGGCAGCATGGCTGCCATGGTCGATACCGACTCGATTTCGGAAGAAGCCGATAGCCGTCATCGCAACGATGACGATGATGATGACGACGACGATGACGGCGAGAAGGAAGAGATCGAATCCGTTGGCGCCGAAGACGCCATGGAAGAGGTTCCTGACCGCGTTCGCCGCACGCCGCGCAAACAGTACCGCATCCAGGAAGTCATCAAGCGCCGGCAGATCCTGCTGGTGCAGGTTGCCAAGGAAGAACGCGGTAACAAGGGCGCGGCGCTGACAACCTATCTGTCTCTCGCCGGCCGTTACTCGGTGCTGATGCCCAATACCGCCCGTGGCGGCGGCATTTCACGCAAGATCACCAACCCCGCCGACCGCAAGCGGTTGAAGGAAGTGGCACGCGATCTGGAAGTGCCGCAGGGCATGGGCGTGATCTTGCGCACCGCCGGCGCCAACCGCACCAAGGTCGAAGTCAAGCGCGACTTCGAATATCTGATGCGCCTTTGGGAAAATGTCCGCACCCTGACGCTGAATTCCACTGCACCTTGCCTGGTCTATGAAGAGGGATCGCTGATCAAGCGGTCGATCCGTGACCTCTACAACAAGGATATCAGCGAAATCATCGTGTCCGGTGAAGAAGGCTATCGTGAAGCGAAAGACTTCATGAAGATGCTGATGCCGAGCCATGCCAAGGTGGTTCAGCCTTACCGCGATATTCATCCGATCTTCTCGCGCTCGGGCATCGAGGCGCAGCTCGACCGGATGCTGCAGCCGCAGGTCACGCTGAAGTCGGGCGGTTACATCATCATCAACCAGACGGAAGCTCTCGTCGCAATCGACGTCAACTCCGGCCGGTCGACCCGCGAATATTCCATCGAAGACACGGCGCTGCAGACCAATCTGGAAGCGGCGGAAGAAGTGGCTCGCCAGTTGCGCCTGCGCGACTTGGCCGGTCTTATCGTCATCGACTTCATCGACATGGAAGAAAAGCGGAATAACCGCTCTGTCGAGAAGAAGCTGAAGGATTGCCTGAAGAACGACCGTGCCCGCATCCAGGTCGGCCGTATCTCACATTTCGGCCTGCTGGAGATGTCGCGCCAGCGCATCCGCGCCAGCGTGCTGGAATCGACCACCCAGACCTGCCCGCACTGCTCGGGCACGGGCCTGATCCGCTCGCAGTCGTCGGTTGCCCTGCATGTTCTGCGCGGCATCGAGGAATATCTGCTGAAGAGCACGACGCACGACATCACCGTGCGGACCCTGCCGGAAACGGCGCTCTACCTGCTCAACCACAAGCGCGGCACCATCGTCGATTACGAAAACCGCTTCGGTGTGGCTATCGTCATCGACTCCGACAGCAGCGTCGGCCACCAGCATTTCGCCATCGATAAGGGCGAGCCGGTTGCCAATCCGGTTCGGATCGAAACGCTGATGCCGTTGATCAGCGAGCCGGAAGAGGAAGACCCGATCATCGAGATCGAGGAAGAGGAAGACGAGGATGTCGTCGCGACCTCTGCTCCGCAGGCTGAAAAAGTTGCGGGCAACAAGGATGCATCGGCTTCGGAAGATGGAAATCGCAAGCGCAAGCGCCGCCGCCGTCGTCGTGGCAAGAATGGCAATGGTCAGGGCGAAGGTAATGGTGACGGTCATTCCGATGGCTATCAAGCCGATGCCAGCAAGAATGACGAAGAAGGCGATGAAGGCGACGACGAGGCCGATGATGCGGCTGAAGAGCGCGACGACAGCGTCGAGGCATCGGAAGGCAGCGAAGGCCAGCGCCGTAAGCGCCGTCGCCGCGGCAAGCGTGGCGGTCGTCGCGGTCGTGACGAAAATGGCGTCAACGCCGATGCCGATGGCAGCGACAATGATGTCGAGGGTGGCGATGACGCTGAAGACGCAGACGGCGAGACGGTCGTTGCTGACGCAGCCAATAGCGTAACGGAAGCGCCGGAGGTCGTCGTTGCGGCCGAAGCGCCAGTTGCTGAGGAAGCTGTTGCAGCCAAGCCGCGTCGGTCCCGCAAGGCAAAGGCTCCGGCGAAAGCAGAAGTCTCTGAACCGGCTGAAGTGGTTGTTGAGACTGTTGCTGCCGCCGAACCTGTGCTCAGCGTCGAAGCTGAGCCTGTCGCAGAAAGCGCTCCTGTAGAGGCAGCGAATGAACCCGTAAACCAGCAGGCACCGGCGCCGGAAGCTGTCGCAGAAGAGCCGGCTGCACCGCCCGCTGATACGGTGGAATCAACGGCCGATAAGCCCGTCCGTGCCAACCGTTCCTCGAATGTCAGTTCATCTGAGCCGGTCGTCACCTCGGTGACCTCAGGTGACGAAGCGCCGAAGCCCAAGAAGGGTGGCTGGTGGCAGAAGCGCGGCTTCCTATAAGCCACGCGTTTCAATCCGATCTTAAATGACACACGGCCACGCTCTGCGTGGCCGTTTCTGTTTATCGCCCCTGGTTCGGTGATTTATTGTCCGCGGGCAGCTAATTGGAATGCAAACCAAGCATAACGCCCGGAGCGATGCGGACTCGCACGGAGGCGGAAAAACTACCACCTAGCCGCCTCTTCCTTCAGTGGCAGCGGCTAACGTTATCCGTCAAACCACCATGGGCCGGCTTCGGTGCATAATCAAAGTCGGCTGGTCTCGATAGCTGGCATCGCAGCGCTTGCTGAAACCATTCTTTTCCGCAACACGGATCGATGCCTGATGCTGCGGATCGAACAGGCAGACCGTTAGGTCACCCGGAAAAATCCGGTCGCCCCAGGCGAGCACCGCTGCGACCGCCTCCGTGGCAAAGCCTTTGCCATGGGCTTCCGGCGCCAAGACCCAGCCGATTTCGGGAATGCCGTCGAGTGGCGGCGTGATCTCGCGCTTGTAATCGGCAAAGCCGACATCGCCGATATAGGTCCCAGTCTGGCGATCCTCGACTGCCCAATACCCGAAACCCAGCGCTTGCCAATGGCCCATATAGGCGAGTAACCGCGTCCAGCTTTCATTGCGGGTCGACGGTCGGCCGGAAATGAACCGCACAACGCGCTCGTCCGCCCAGATGCGGGCCAACGTGTCGAAATCGTCGCGGCGATGGCCCCGCAATCTGAGCCTATCCGTTTGAAGTTCCGGCACGGCAACGGGCTGCTGTCGGGTCTGCATCGCGGGTTCTCCTGTTATCGTCTCTGGTGAGAGCGATGACTGCGTGTTGACGGCTGACGGCCTCGGCGATCCCGTTCAGACTTTGATTCAAGCGCTTACCATCTTGATTCCGCGGGAGCCGCCAAGTCTTTGAAAACGCGCTAGGTTAAAGCATCGAATCCAAAATCAGCGTCGGTACAATGCTCTAACGTTTTATTTGCGCATCGGATGTTTGCGAAAGCCGGTTCCCACTTTTCGGTCCGATGCTTTAGCGAAGCCAGTCTGCAATCCTACCTGTCGCCTGCTGCATATCCTCAAGCGTGCCGGCATAGGAGATGCGCATGGCGCGATGACCTTCCAGCGGATCGAAATCGAGGCCTGGCGTGGCGGCAACGAAGGTCTCGGCCAGCAATCGCCTGGCGAAATCCATACTGTCATTGGTGAAACGGCTGACATCGACATAAGCGTAGAAGGCACCGTCGAGCGGCGACAGCAGTGGCAAGCCCAGTTCCGGCAGGCGGGTCGCCAGAAAATCCCGATTGGCACGGCAGGCGGCGCGGTAGTCTTCCAGTTCGGATCCGGCATCGAGCGCTGCACAAGCGGCGATCTGCGACAGTTCCGGTGCCGATATATAAAGGCTCTGGGCGACGCATTCGACGCCGCGCACCAGCGCTTCGGGCAGCACCATCCAGCCGATCCGCCAACCCGTCATCCGGTAATATTTCGAGAAGGAATTGATGACGATGGCGTTTGGCGCGAATTCGACGGCACTCGCCTCCTCCGCGCCATAGGTCAGGCCGTGATAGATCTCGTCAGAGATGAAGGCGATGCCGTTGTCGTCGCACCAGAGCGCCAGTTGCTGCAGCGCGGCGCGTCCCGTGACCGTGCCGGTCGGATTGGCGGGGCTTGCCAGAAGCACGCCCTTCAGCCGCACGCCGGCAGCCTTTGCCGCGCGCTCGAGACTGTCAGGCGTCAATGTATAATTGGTCTCAGGCCCGACCGGCACTTCGATCACGACAAGGCCGAGCGCCTTCAGGATGTTGCGATAGGCGGGATAGCCGGGCCTTGCGATTGCCACCGCATCACCGGCCTCAAACAGGGCGAGGAAGGCAAGGTTGAAGCCCGCCGAAGAGCCTGTGGTCACCATGATCCGTTCCGGCGCCACCGAAGCACTGTGGCGGCGCTGGTAATAGGCAGACAGCGCCTGGCGCAGATCGACGCGGCCAAGCGCATCGGTATAGCCGATCTGTCCGGCCCTAAGGGCCGTTTCAGCGGCCTTGATTGCCTTCTCTGGCGCCGGAGCGCCGGGCTGGCCGACCGCGAGCGAAATCACGGGGTGGCCCGCTGCCTTCAGGCGATTGGCCTCGGCCAGGATATCCATGGCGTGAAATGGTTCGACGGCACTACGGGTAGAGAGCATGACCAAGGCACTGTGTCTTTCTTTTAAGTAAAGGCTGCAAAGGCGGGTCGCGCCCGACATTTGCCGTATTGCATCCCCTATCACAATGGCGAGAGCCGGGCGGCAGCGCGTTTTTCACGCTTTTCCCGGCAAACAAAAGAATTAACCTGTGTCAGGCGTTTCCAAAGTCGTGGATGGTGAATATCGTCAAGCCGGACTGGACTGAAACGTCCGTGACTGTCAAAACGCAAGCCTTGAGCTTGTCGATCGCCCGGGCATCACGCAATTGGCCCGTTGCCATAAGAGGCCTGCGGCCATATGAGGCCCGTCGCTATAAGAGGATTGAGATGAAGACATTGTTGATGCGCACCACCATGCTTGCTGCGCTGCTGGCCTGCACAGGCTTCACCTCCTCTGCCTATGCGCTGGACGACAAGCAGAAGCAGGAAATCGGCGCCTTCATCAAGGAATACCTGATCGCCCATCCCGAAATCATGCTTGACGTGCAAGATGCCCTGCAGAAGAAGCAGGAAGAGGCCCGCGCTGGCCAGGCCTCCGCCGCCATTGCCGCAAACAAGGCGGAAATCTTCAACGGTAAGGACGACATTACGCTCGGCAACCCCAAGGGTGATGTCACCGTCGTCGAATTCTTCGACTATAATTGCGGCTATTGCCGGCATGCGCTCGCCGATATGGATACGATCGTCGAGAGCGACAAGAATATACGCTTCGTGCTGAAGGAATTCCCGATTCTCGGGCCGGATTCCGTTGCCGCCCACCGGGTAGCCGACGCATTCCGCAAGCTCGCCCCTGAAAAATACAGCGAGTTTCATCATGCCGTTCTCGGCGGCAGCGGCCGTGCAACTGAAGACAGCGCCATCGATGCCGCTGTGACGCTCGGTGTCACCGAAGCCGCGATCCGCAAGGAAATGGCTGACAGCCCCAACGACAACTCCGTCAAGAAAACCTATCTTCTTGCCCAGGATCTCGGCATCAATGGCACGCCTGCCTATATCGTCGGTGACGAGCTGATATCAGGGGCAATTGGCGCCGATGCACTGCAAGATAAGATCAAGAAGGTGCGCACGAGCCTTCAGGCCTGTGGCAAATCAACCTGCTGAATCTACCAGATAGTCGCGATATACAGCTGATTTTACAGTGTAGCCATTGAGAGAAAGGCGCAAAGGGCTTTTCCTCGACCCTATGCCGGTTTATAGGAGGCGGTCGAAAACGCGACGGAATAGCGATGAGCAGAACAATTTTCGTGCTGAACGGGCCAAATCTGAATGCGCTCGGCAAGCGCGAGCCTGGGATTTACGGCGGCAAGACTCTGGCCGACATCGAGGCGGATTGCATCCGGCTTGGAACGGAACTCGGTCTTGCTGTGGAATGTCGCCAGAGCAATCACGAAGGCACTTTGGTCGACTGGCTGCATGAAGCCGGCGATCGGGCGGTGGGCGTAGCGCTCAATGCCGGTGCCTATACGCATACGTCGATCGCCTTGCACGACGCCATGCGGGCCATCGCCGTTCCGGTGGTCGAAGTGCATATCTCGAATGTCCACGCGCGCGAAGAATTCCGGCATACCTCAATGATAGCGCCCGCCGCCAAGGGGGTCATATGCGGCTTTGGTCCGTATTCGTACCTCCTGGCGCTGCATGCGCTTGATAACCTCACACGATAAAACAAGAAATTCAGGGACAACCTCCATGGCAGCAGAGAAGAAAACCGGCATCGATCAGGCGCTTATCCGCGAGCTGGCCAATATCTTGAACGAAACCGATCTCAGCGAGATCGAAGTGGAGCAGGATGCGATGCGGATTCGCGTGTCGCGGGCCGCACCGCAGATGGTTGCCATGCCGCAGATGCAGTACGGCGCACCCTATGGTGCACCGGCCCCTGCCCCTGCCCCAGCCGCCGCTCCTGCCGTTGCAGCACCTGCCGCACGCGACCTTTCGAAGGCCGTCACCGCACCGATGGTCGGCACGGTCTACATGTCGCCGGCGCCGGGCTCTGCACCGTTCATCACTGTCGGCGCCACGGTCAAGGAAGGCCAGACGCTGCTGATCATCGAAGCCATGAAGACCATGAACCAGATCCCTTCGCCCCGCTCCGGCAAGATCGTCGAAATCCTGATCGACGATGCAAGCCCGGTCGAATACGGCGAAGCAATGGTCATAATCGAGTAAGCCGATGCCAGCCATTTCCAAGATTCTCATCGCCAATCGCGGCGAAATTGCCCTGCGCGTGCTGCGCGCCTGCAAGGAACTCGGCATTGCTTCCGTCGCCGTGCATTCCACTGCGGATGCCGATGCCATGCATGTGCGGCTTGCTGACGAGAGCGTCTGCATTGGCCCGCCGCCCTCGCGCGACAGCTATCTGAACATTCATCAGATCGTCGCGGCCTGCGAAATCACCGGGGCGGATGCCGTCCATCCCGGCTACGGCTTTCTTTCGGAAAACTCCAAGTTCGCCGATATTCTGGACGCCCATGGCATTACCTTCATCGGGCCGACCGCCGACCATATCCGGCTGATGGGTGACAAGATCACCGCCAAGGAAACGGCAAAATCGCTCGGCATCCCCGTCGTTCCGGGTTCTGCCGGCGAAGTGAAGCCGGAAACCGCGCTGGAAATCGCCCGCGAAATCGGTTTCCCGGTTCTGATCAAGGCCACCGCCGGCGGCGGTGGACGCGGCATGAAAGTGGCGCGCACCGAAGAAGAACTGTCGGAAGCCGTTTCGACCGCCCGCTCTGAAGCGGCAGCCGCCTTTGGCAATGACGCTGTCTACATGGAAAAATATCTGGGCAAGCCCCGGCATATCGAAGTGCAGGTGTTCGGTGACGGCGAAGGCAACGCCATCCACCTCGGAGAACGCGATTGCTCGCTGCAGCGCCGTCACCAGAAGGTGCTGGAAGAGGCCAACTCACCGGCGCTCAACCACGAGCAGCGGATGAAGATCGGCCAGGTCTGCGCCGACGCGATGAAGAAGCTAAAATATCGCGGCGCGGGCACGATCGAATTCCTCTATGAAAACGGCGAGTTCTATTTCATCGAAATGAACACCCGTCTTCAGGTCGAGCATCCCGTGACTGAAGCCATTACCGGCATCGACCTGGTCTATGAACAGATCCGTGTCGCTTCCGGCCAGGGGCTCTCGGTTAGCCAGGAGGATGTCGTGTTCCGTGGCCATGCCATCGAATGCCGCATCAATGCGGAAGATCCGCGCACGTTCACGCCGTCGCCAGGCACAATCACCCATTTCCATGCTCCGGGCGGGCTTGGCGTGCGGGTGGATTCGGGCGCCTATGCCGGCTATCGCATTCCGCCCTACTATGACAGCCTGATCGGCAAGCTGATCGTGCATGGTCGTACTCGCGAAGAATGCATGATGCGTCTGCGCCGGGTTCTCGATGAATTCGTCATTGACGGGATCAAGACGACCCTGCCATTGTTCCAGGATCTGATCAACAATCCGGATATTGCCAAGGGCGATTACGACATCCACTGGCTGGAACACTATCTGGCAGAGACGTCCCCGAAATGAGGTAGGAAAATGGGTCGGCGCCGCGGCAGGGATACAAGTATTACACCCGATGTCCTGCTGCGCGCCTACTCGATCGGCCTGTTTCCCATGGCCGAATCCAGCGACGATCCGGAGCTTTTCTGGGTCGAGCCTGAACTGCGGGGCATTATTCCGCTCGACACCTTCCATTACTCGAAGAGCCTTGCGAAGACGATCCGGCAAAAGCCGTTCGACATCCGCTTCGACACCGCTTTCGAGCAGGTTCTCGACAAATGCGCTGAACCAGCGCCGGACCGCCCCAGCACCTGGATCAACCAGACCATCCGCGATCTCTACACCTCTCTGTTTCGCATGGGCCATGCCCACAGCGTCGAAGCCTTTGAAGGCGACGAACTGGTCGGCGGACTCTATGGGGTATCACTTGGCGGCGCATTTTTCGGTGAGAGCATGTTTTCGCGGCGGTCAAACGCTTCCAAGATTTGCCTTGTCCATCTCGTGGAAAGGCTGAAGCAGCAGGGCTTCGTGCTGCTCGACACGCAGTTCACCACCGAGCATCTGAAGACCTTCGGCGCTATCGACGTGCCGAAGACCGAATATAGCCGGATGCTGCAGCAGGCCATGATGATAGAGCACCGTCCGTTCCTGCTGGCTGGAGAGACGAACCAGGCCATCTAACAGGTCCTTTATGTCACGCTAGAGTGCCGTTCAGCTCGTTTGGCTGCTGGTGCCCGGCCGCTAACGCGATCTTGAAGCATCTTCGCCCTAGCCTTACATATAATCACTAGGACGGCAAAGTCAGCGCCCTGGCGCGTGCTGTGCGGCGACGGAGGACGACCTTCGTTAGATCGGATGATAGAGCGGGACGACCCGATTGTGGAGACAATCATGAATTGGGTCTATCTGACTTTAGCAGGACTTCTGGAAATCGTCTGGGTGATCGCGATGAAGCAATCGAACGGCTTCACGCGGCTTGTTCCGAGCTTGGTGATGGCGGTGGCTATGGCAGGCTCTTTCAGCCTTCTTGCCTTGGCAATGCGCAGCCTGCCGCTCGGAACTGCTTATGTTCTTTGGACAGGGATCGGCGCAGTTGGCGCCTTTACGGCCGGCATTGTTCTATTTGGCGATAGCTTGTCTGCAAGCCGCGTTATCGCCGCCGCGCTTATCGTGACCGGCATGGCCATTCTGAAAATGTCCTGATGTAGGCAGCATACTACTTTACCGGCGGCTTCGGCACGTCTGACGTCTGCTTGCAGTCCTTCAACCACACGTCATAGATCGGATGCTCAATAGCGTTCAACGCCGGGCTGTCGGCAAACATCCAGCCGGAAAAAATTTGGCGGATACGGCGATCAAGAGTGATCTCATCGACCTGGACGAAAGCATCGACATGCTGGGCTTCAGTCTCGTCGCGGGAATAGCAAGCCTTTGGCGTCACCTGCAGGGCGCCGAACTGTACCGTCTCATTGATATAGACGTCGAACTCGGTGATCCGGCCGGTGATTTTGTCGAGCCCGGAAAATACCGCAACGGCATTGGAGATACGAGCAGCATCGGCGGGTGCCGTCGCCATGGTCGAGAGTGCGACAGTCACGCTGGACACGGCCACAATTGCTCGCAACACCCTTTTCGCCTGTCTCACAGATCGTATTCCTGTCGTTTCCGGCTATTCATCGATCATGCAGTTCCGACGTAGGGATTGCTCGAAAGCCTATTGCCCTGCCCTGTCGGATAGCCGATCACGGCAGAGATATGATCACTCATTGCGGGAACTCTATGGCCAAAAACCGGAAAAGGCGCAGCATGGGAGATTACCCTTGCGCGCCTGTTGTTCCGTCTCAGTTACCAGGCGTCCAGGCGTCGTAGTCGCCGGTGACACGCGGGCGCTCGCCAGTGGCAGCAATCGAACCCTGCGGACGATAGGCCAGGGCAGAACCGGTGAGGTTCGCCTGATGCGGCTTTTCCCATTCGCGGGCAACGTAGTTGTCCTTGGTCGGCGGCACATCAGTGCGGTGGTGCATCCAGCCATGCCAGCCGGGCGGGATCGCCGATGCATCGGCGTAGCCGTTATAGACAACCCAGCGGCGCGGCAGGCCGAAACTGCTCATGCCACCTTCGTAATAGATATTGCCCTCGGCGTCTTCGCCGACGCGCTTGCCCTGGCGCCAGGTGAAAACACGGGTTCCGACGGTCTGACCGCTCCACCAGGTGAAAATCTGCAACAGAAGCTGCTTCATGTCTTATCCTCGGCTCCGCCTTGAGGCGGCTTTCAATTGTCTCTCGCTTATGACGCCTCGATTGGCGCTTGTCCAGAGTTTTGGACCCAAAGCCCTGTTCATTTCAGCTTGAACTTGAAGCCGAAATGGCTCTTTTTAAAGCCCAGCCGCTCATAAAAGCGATGGGCGTCCAGCCTTGCGGCATTGGATGTCAGCTGGACCTGAGCAAGGCCGCGCTCCCGCGCCTGCTCAAGGCAAAATCGGATCATGGCAGCACCGATCCCCTGCCCCCGGCAGTCCGGCCGCGTCTGCACAGCCTCGACGATCATGGAAGAAGAGCCGCGCCCCGACAGCGTAGTGGTGATCATCGTCTGGAACGTGCCGACCACCTCTCCGTCACGCTCGGCCACATAAAGCGTCTGGCTGTCCGATGTCGCTATACGGCGGAAGGCGGCGAGATATTCGGGAAAGGCCTGCGGATCGCTGGTGTCGCCATGGCCACCAAGCTCATCGGCAGCAAAAAATCCGATGATGGTGGCGAGATCCTCTTCCCCCGCTTGGCGAATCGACAGCTCGGTCATACCGGACATCCTGTTTAGAATGGACCGGAGAGAACATTCACCAGCGGCTTTTCCATGATCATCGCCTCGATACCGCTGCCGGCAGCGCCACAATTCTTGGTCATATCGACCTCGACGAAGCCATGCCTGGCATAGAAGGCGATGGCATTGGCATTCTTCGCCTCGACTTCCAGCCGCAGGATCTCCGCGTCGGGAAAGCAGGTTTCCAGCTCGGTGAGGATGTCGGTGCCGATCCCCTGCCGCTGCAGGTCCGGGTGAATGTAGAGTTGGTGCAGCATGGCGGTCTTGGCCATATTGTCGGCCATGGCGGCAAAGCCCATGCCGCCGATGCGCTTGCCATCGTCGGCGACGAGAAACTCGCCGCCCTTCTTGGCCAGCCGCGCCTTCAGCGCGGCCGCCGAATGCCAGGTATCGATGATCTTCTGCACCTTCGGCACGCCATACAGGCCGTCATAGGTGGCATGCCAGGTCTGCGCCAGCAGCATCCGCACCTTTTCCAGATCGCGATCATTGGCGGTGCGGACGAAGAACATTGCTTATTCCTCCAGGCCGAGCTTTGCCTTGACGAGGGCCTGCACCGCCTGCGGATTGGCCTTGCCACCGGTGGACTTCATGACCTGGCCAACGAACCAGCCGGCCAGCGTCGGCTTGGCCAGGACTTTGGCGACCTGATCGGGGTTGGCGGCGATGATCTCGTCAACAGCCTTTTCGATGGCGCCGGTATCCGTGACCTGTTTCATGCCACGGCTTTCGACGATTTCAGCCGGGTCGCCGCCCTCGTTGAAGACGATTTCGAACAGGTCCTTGGCGATCTTGCCGGAAATGGTTTCGGCCTTGATCAGGTCGATGATGCCGCCAAGCTGGGCGGGAGAAACAGGAGTCTCTTCAATGCCTTTACCGGCTTTGTTCAAGGCGCCCAGCAAGTCGTTGATAACCCAGTTTGCAGCGGTCTTGCCGTCGCGACCGGCAGCGACAGCCTCGAAATAGTCGGCAATCGCCTTCTCGGACACCAGAACCGAGGCGTCGTAGATCGATAGGCCAAGCTCGGCCACGAAGCGGGCCTTCTTGTCGTCTGGCAGTTCCGGCAGGTCTTTCTTCAGGGCATGCACGAAGGCATCGTCGAATTCGAGCGGCAGCAGGTCCGGATCGGGGAAGTAGCGATAGTCATGCGCGTCTTCCTTGGAGCGCATCGAGCGGGTCTCGCCCTTGTTGGGGTCGAACAGCCGGGTTTCCTGGTCGATGGAGCCGCCGTCCTCAAGGATGGCGATCTGGCGGCGGGCCTCATATTCGATGGCCTGACCGATGAAGCGGATGGAGTTGACGTTCTTGATTTCGCAGCGCGTGCCGAAACCCTCCCCCAGGCGGCGCACGGAGACGTTGACGTCGGCGCGCATCGAGCCTTCGTCCATATTGCCGTCGCAGGTGCCGAGGTAGCGCACGATGGAACGCAGCTTGGTCATATAGGCCTTGGCTTCGTCGGACGAGCGCATATCCGGTTTGGAGACGATTTCCATCAGCGCCACGCCGGAGCGGTTGAGGTCGACATAGGACATGGTCGGATGCTGGTCATGCATCGACTTGCCTGCATCCTGTTCCAGATGCAAACGCTCGATGCCGATCTCGATATCCTCGAAATTGCCCTGCCGGTCGGGGCCCAGCGAAATGATGATCTTGCCTTCGCCGACGATCGGGTCCTTGAACTGCGAGATCTGATAGCCCTGCGGCAGGTCGGGATAGAAATAGTTCTTGCGGTCGAAGATCGAGCGCTTGTTGATCTTGGCCTTGAGGCCAAGACCGGTGCGCACCGCCTGCTTGACGCATTCTTCGTTGATAACAGGCAGCATGCCGGGCATGGCGGCATCGACCAACGACACGTTGTCATTCGGGGCATTGCCGAATGTGGTGGAGGCGCCGGAAAACAGCTTGGACTGGCTCAAGACCTGGGCATGGACTTCCATGCCGATGATCACTTCCCAATCGCCGGTGGCGCCGGGAATCAGGCGTTTAGGGTCCGGGGTGCGCGTATCGACAAGGGTCATGACATGCTCTTTTCAGATCCATTCCGGTGGCCGTGAGCGCAAGGCGCTCTGCCTGACGAAATGCATATATGGAAGGGGCCGGAGCGGTCGGCGACCTCGAAGAAACGCTGCGCTCCGACTGTGATTTTCAGCTTCCGGGTTAAAACAATTGCAGCCGAGGCGCAAGTCGCGGCATCACCCTGTCATCAGGCTATTCTCGGTCCATTCATCTTAGCTAACGCCTCCAATAGGGCAAAATCGCATCGCTCCTTGCAAATTGCCGGGTAAAGCCACGACAACAGCCCTGCAAGGCGGATGACGCGCCAGGGAAAACAGGCTATGGGGGCGGCTGAAAACACGTTTGGAACCCCTAGATGACCGCGTCCATACCCAGTTTTGCCGTTGTCGTGCCGATGAAGAACGAAGCCGACAATATCGACCTCATGATCAGCGAGATCGAAGCCGCCTGCCAGGGTGCCGATTTCGAGGCGATTTTCGTCGACGACGGTTCGACGGATGCGACGCTCGCCCGACTGAAACAGGCGGCCTCGGTCAAGCCCTGGCTGCGGGTGCTGCACCATCCTAAGTCCGGCGGCCAGTCGGCGGCGGTGCATTCAGGCGTGAAGGCGGCGCGCGCACCCGTCATCTGCACCATGGATGGCGATGGCCAGAATCCGCCTGCGGAAATCCCGCGCCTCGTCGCCCCGCTGCTCGATGCCGCAGCTGCACCCGATCTCGGGCTGGTGGCCGGCCAGCGCGCCCGTCGGCAGGATACGCTGTCGAAAAAGCTTGCTTCGCGCTTTGCCAACGGCATCCGCCAGCGTATCCTGAAGGACAACACCCGCGATACCGGCTGCGGGCTGAAGGCATTCCGTCGCGACGCCTTTCTCGACCTGCCGTTCTTCAACCACATGCACCGCTATCTGCCGGCGCTGTTTTCGGCCTACGGCTGGGGCGTAGCGCATGTCGATGTCAGCCATCGCCACCGCCATGCCGGCACATCCAATTACAACAATCTGCAGCGGGCCCTGGTCGGCATCCACGACCTGATCGGCGTCAGTTGGCTGATCAAGCGGCGCAAGACCGTTCGCCCGCAGGATATCGGACCCTCATCTCATGAATGATCTTCTCGCCTATTTCAAAATCCACGACACCGCCGACCTGATCTGGCTGGGGCTGGGTGTTGTCGCACAGCTGATGTTCTCGCTGCGCTTCATCATCCAGTGGCTTGTCTCGGAAAAGCAGAAGCGCTCGGTCATTCCCGCCGCCTTCTGGTGGTTTTCGGTGATTGGCGGTATCATGCTGCTGGCCTATGGCATTCATCGTGGCGAGCCGATCATCATGCTCGGTCAGGGTCTGGGCATCGTCGTCTACATCAGAAACCTGATGCTGCTGCATCAGGGTCGCAAGACAGACCTGCCTTCCGAAACCAAGTCCTGAGCAGGTCACACCGATGCAGATCACCCTTCGCACCAGCCTCCTGCTGATATCAGCCATTACGGTCTACCGGATCGTCATGCTGCATTTCGACGGCACCGACCTGTTTGTCGATGAGGCGCAATACTGGCTGTGGTCGACCCATCTCGATTTCGGCTATTATTCCAAGCCGCCGATGATTGCCTGGGTGATCCATCTTTTCACGGCAATCGGCGGCGGAAGCCAGGATATCTTCTGGATCCGCGTGGCAAGCCCGCTTTTCCACATGGCAACCGCCATGCTGCTGATCCCGGCCACGACAAGGCTGACCGGATCACAACAGGCCGGCGCCTGGACCGGCTTGAGCTATGCGACCCTTCCCGGCGTGGCGCTGTCGTCGGTGTTCATGTCGACAGATACGATCCTGTTTCCCTTCCTGGCGCTGACGCTGCTCTGCTATTCGCATCTGATCGAGCGGCGCTCAATGGGTTATGCTGTGCTGATGGGCGTTGCCATCGGCTGCGGCACGCTTTCCAAATACGCAATGTTGTATTTCGCGGGAACTGCGATCATTGCCGCCATCGCCCTCCCGAAGGCGCGGATCGCGCTGCGTGATGCCGCACTGGCTGCGGTTGCTACGGTCGTCGTGATCGCTCCAAACATTTGGTGGAACGCCACCCATGGCGGTGCGACCCTGAAGCACACGTCGGAAAATGCGGACTGGCACGGGCTGAACTTCAAAGTCGGTAAGGCCGTCGAATTTATCGGTAGCCAGTTCGGCGTGGTCGGCCCAGTTTTGTTTGCGGCGCTGCTGATCGTCTTCTACCGGCTGGTACGGGGCCGAGCTTCAACCACCGAAAAACATCTGTTCATTCTGTCCTGGCCGATCATCCTTGCTATCATCTTCCAGGCGCTGATGTCGCGTGCCTATGCGAACTGGGCGGCCACCGCCTATGCGGCAGGCACAATGCTGGCGGTCTATTATCTGCTGAAGGCTTCGCCGCGGGCCCTCACCGCTTCGCTGGTTATCAACGGCATCATTGCCCTTCTCTTCCCGCTGCTGACGACCATCCCGCGCGACGTGACGCTGCCGAACGGCCAATCAGTGCTTGCCCGCTATCTCGGGCGCTCCGATCTCAGCTGGGCCATCGCCAGCACCGCGGCCCGGGCCGGCACCGCAACTGTCGTGGCAGACAATCGCGATATCCTGGCCGATCTCTTCCACACGTTGCGTGACGAGCCCTTCACCATAAAAGCCCGCACATCAGGTGGATTTCCGCGCAATTATTATGAGCAGGAATTTCCGCTGACCTCTGCGATGGGCAATGAGACTGTGCTTTATGTGACCGGCGCCAATCTTGTATGCCAGGGGTCGGTCGTCGATCCTGTGGCGGATCTAACGCCGAAGGACGGCTATCTCGCAGGCCGCAAGCTGAAAGCCTATGCGGTGCCGGCAAGCTGCCTCACCAACCAGGTGACCTGATTGTTGGCGACGGCTTATTCGAAGCCGCCGCCCGGGCCATAGGTATAGTTGCGTTTCGCAACGAGCCGCTTCGACATACCGACCGTCTCAACATCGCGGTCGAGCTTGGGATTGTAGACCACCGACAGCCAGTGGACGCTATAGCCATGGTGCTCAAAGAAGCCGACTGCCTGGCGGTTGCGGGCATGGGTTTCCAGATGTGCCTCATCGAAGCCGAGATGGACAATATCTTCTTCGATGGAGGCCAGCAGTGCCTTGCTGTAACCCCGGTTCTGATAATCCGGATCGATCCAGAAGTCAGAAATCTTGTCATCGAGATTTTCCCGCGCCGCCCAGCCAACAGGATGACCGGCATGCTCGACGACCGAGATGGAAATCAGATGGGACCGGGTGAAATTGGTAAAGGCGCTGCGGGCATTGTCGACCATAGTCCGCGTTTCGCCGACAGGGATCATCGCCTGTTCCCAAGCGCGAAAGCCGATATCGGCCAAGATGCCTGCCTCTTCGGAATGCGCGCTGCGAATCGTCGCCATCGGCTCCTCACATTGGTGATCGCCTGAGTAGAGCATTGGCAAGGCATCAAGACCAGAGGGTTAATATTTTATAAACATCTTGCTTGACAGCGGCAGCGGATGGCGTCGACAGGCAATCAATAGAGCAGACGCCGCAGCCGCACCTTGGGAATTTCCAGCCCCATGATGCTATCGCGCTCCATGCCCTGCCAGAGAAACTGGAAGCCGCAGCTTTTGTAGAGCGCCTGAGCCGCGAAATTGTTCTGGTGGGTGGAAATCCGCGCCTGCTTGACCCCCTCGCCCCGCATGGTGTCGCACAGGTGCTGGACAAGCGCCCGGCCGATGCCGCGTCGCTGCCATCGCGGTGCGATCCAGATGTCGCTTATTTCGTCTACAGATGTTTCGCGCGCGCCCCAGCCTGCAACGACGCCATCGACGTCTGCCACCGCGATCTGAAGCGCCGGCGCAAAGGGAAAGCGCAGGAAGGCCGCCTTGACCTTCTGGGCAATGGCGGGATTGGTCATCACCCGGTCGAGCGGACCGGTGGATTGCCAGCTTTCCCAGCCGACCAGACCGACCGCATCGCGGTCGGCCTCGGCCATGGGCCTTAGGATCAATGGGGTCTTACCACCACTTTGGGGCGGTGAATTTTCCGGCGGCCTGTTCGATGACATGGGCGGTCTTGAAAAGCGTTTCTTCTTCGAAGGGCTTGCCGATCAGCTGCAAGCCAAGCGGCAGACCCTTGGCATCCAGACCGGCGGGAACCGAGAGACCCGGCAGACCGGCCATGTTGAGCGTCACCGTGAAGATATCGTTCAGATACATTTTCACGGGATCGGCTGCCATGTCCTGGTCGCCAATCGGGAACGCAGAAGACGGAGTGATCGGCGTCAGGATCGCATCCACACCGCCGTCGAACACCTGCTCGAAGTCGCGCTTGATCAGGGTGCGGACTTTCTGGGCGCGCAGGTAATAGGCGTCGTAATAGCCGGCGGAGAGCACATAGGTTCCCATCAGGATACGGCGCTGCACTTCCTTGCCGAAGCCGGCGGCGCGGCTCTTTTCGTACATTTCGGCAATGTCCTTGCCGTCGACACGCAGGCCGTAGCGCACGCCGTCGTAACGGGCGAGGTTGGACGAGGCTTCGGCTGACGCCACGATATAATAGGCCGGCAGCGCATATTTCGTGTGCGGCAGGCTGATATCGACGATTTCGGCACCGGCGTCCTTCAGCCAGGCAATGCCCTTCTGCCAGAGCGCTTCGATCTCTTCCGGCATGCCATCAACGCGATATTCCTTGGGAATACCGATCTTCATGCCCTTGATCGACTGGCCAACTGCGGCCTCATAATTGGGGGCGAGCAGATCGACGGAGGTCGTGTCCTTCTCATCGATGCTGGCCATGGACTTCAGCAAGATAGCAGCATCGCGTACATCGCGGGCGATCGGGCCGGCCTGGTCGAGCGACGAAGCATAGGCGACGATGCCCCAGCGCGAGCAGCGACCATAGGTGGGCTTGATGCCGACGGTGCCGGTAAAGGCGGCCGGCTGGCGGATCGAGCCGCCAGTATCGGTGGCGGTGGCGCCAGCGCAAAGCTGGGCTGCAACGGCGGCAGCCGACCCACCCGACGAGCCACCGGGCACAAGCTTTTCCGTCGAACCCTTGGCGCGCCACGGGTTAACAACAGGGCCGTAGTGGGAGTTTTCGTTGGACGAGCCCATGGCGAATTCGTCCATGTTGAGCTTGCCCAGCATGACGGCGCCGTCGTTCCAGAGGTTCTGGGTGACCGTCGATTCGTATTTCGGCTTGAAGCGGTTCAGGATGTTCGAGCAGGCCTGGGTATGGACGTCGCGAGTGGCGAACAGGTCCTTGACGCCGAGCGGAATGCCTTCCAGCGCGCCGGCCTTGCCGGAGGCGAGCCTTGCATCCGACGCCTTGGCCATGTCGCGGGCGATCTCAGGCGTCACCGTCACATAGGCATTGATCGCATCATTGGCCGCCTCGATGGCGCCGAGATAGGCGTCGGTCAGTTCAACGGCAGTAATGTCCCCGGCAACCAGCTTGTCGCGGGCTTCGGCAATGGTGAGACTGGTGAGTTCGCTCATGATGAATTCGCTTTACGGTTTGGCGCAGTAAAATGGACGGGTCGCTTGGGACAGAGGTTCTGACGAACCTAGATGCCTATTCGACGACCTTCGGCACCAGGAAGAAGTGACGATCAGTTTCCGGCGCGTTGGCGACGATATCATCGGATTTGCCGCCATCGGTCACGGCGTCCTTGCGCTTGCGCATTTCCATCGGCATGACCGAGGTCATCGGCTCGACGCCATCGACATTTACTTCCGACAATTGTTCGACAAAGCCGAGAATGCCATTCAATTCGCCCATCACCCGCTCGGCCTCATCCTCGGGCAAAGCAATACGGGCAAGTTTGGCGACACGCTTGACGGTGGCGAGATCAACGGACATCGGCATTCTCCAGATCGATTATCAGACCGCTATAATGGCCCGACCGCGCCGGCGCAACGGGGAGGAGTTGCCGCAAACGTATTTTCACCTCCCGGAGGATCGCTCCGGGAGGTGGCGGGCCAAGGCCGGATCATAAGAAACAAGTTTAGAGCGACAGCGTCTCACCCGGCTTCGGAGCCTTGACCTCAGTCTTGGAGCCGTCCATGCCCGCGACGAACTTTTCCGGTGTCTGGTCGATGATCGGGAAGGTGCCGTAATGGGCGGGGATCGCCGTCTTGAAGTTGAAGAAGCGCTGGCAGGCCAGCGCCGCCACCGCACCACCCATGGTGAAGCGGTCGCCGATCGGCACGATTCCGATATCGGGCTGATGCAATTCGTTGATCAGCGCCATGTCGGAGAAGATGTCGGTATCGCCCATATGCAGCAGCGAGGCCTCATCTTCGAAATGCAGCATCAGGCCATTGGCATTGCCCAGCGCGTGCGACACGCCGTCTTCGGTGATCTGCGCCGAGGAATGCAGGGCATTGGTGAAGGTGGCGGTAAAGCCGCCGAGATTAATGGTCCCGCCGGTATTGCCCATCTCGATCTTAGAGACGCCCTTGGAGCCGAGCCAGGCGGCAAGATCGGCATTGGCCAGCACCACGGCACCGGTTTCCTTGGCAATCGCAACGGTATCGCCGACATGGTCGCCATGGCCGTGAGTCAACAGAATATGGGTGACACCCTTGCTGACATCCTTCAGGTCCTGCCCGGCAAAACTGGCGTTATGGGTGAGAAATGGATCGATCAGGATGGTGGCCTTGGCGGTTTCAAGCCGGAAGGCAGCATGTCCAAGCCAGGTGAGCTTCATGGATTATCCTTTACGCTATGATGAAAATGATTTGACCGCCAAGACATATGGCATAAGCAGCACAAGAAAAGGCCTTCGCGGCTGACATACCCAGTCCAATTAACACAATGGCTTGAACACAGCATTCACAGTTGAGAGACGACATGACGGTTCTGACCATCGAAGATCTGGCGCAAAGCCTGCAACCGGGCCAGGCGGTGGCCGGCCTCGATCTCGGCACCAAGACCATTGGGCTTGCGATGTCTGACCTCGGCCGCCGGTTTGCCTCGCCGCGCACGGTGATCAAGCGGGTGAAATTCACCAAGGACGCAGAAGTGCTGCTGGCTTTTGCCGCCAAGGAGAAGGTCGCCGCCTTCATCATCGGCCTGCCGATCAACATGGATGGCTCGTCGGGGCCGCGCGTACAGGCGACCCGCGCCTTCGTGCGCGCCATGAGCGAAAAGACCGATATTCCCTTCGCCTTCTGGGACGAGCGGCTATCGACAGTGGCGGCGACACGAGCCCTTCTGGAAATGGATGTGTCGCGGGCCAAGCGCGCCGAACGAATCGATTCGGCGGCGGCGAGTTTTATCCTTCAGGGTGCGCTGGACAGGCTCTCGGGTCTCGCCGCAACGCCCTGAAGCTGGCGGGCTTTCCACCAGGCGGCAATCTGCTTGCGGCGGCGAAAGGCAACGAGGCTGAACAGCACCGTGCTATCAACCGCGATGGCGCGCATTACAAGCGGCGGAATGCTTTCCGGCGCGATGCCGAGCACATTGCCATAGATGGCAAAGACCAGATCATGGGTTTTGCGGGTCAGCATGAAGAAGCCGAAGCTCATGTCGTTGAGCGAAAGATAATACCAGCTGCCGAGCAGCAGGATCGGCCCGGCCCAGAAGAGTAGCAGATACTTCATGCTGGCCTCCCCCTGGATGCCGCACCCGGAGCGAGGGACAACCAACCAAGCACGCGCTCAAGCAGGTCGTCCGGCGCCTTCAGCACCAGCCAATTCACCGCCGCCATGGCGCTGAGCACCAGCGCCGGCACCGTAATGTCAAGCGCGAGAGCGGCAAAGAACGCCATCATGACGCCGAGTGCCGCATATTTCCGAAGGCCAGTCATCATCGCCGCCCCTGTTGGTTTCCTTAACCAGCAGAGTTAACGCTTACTGAATGCCGCACAATCGAAAGCTTTTGTTAAGGTTAATTTTGAGGGATGGGGCTGTGGATAGAGCGTCCCCGCATCAAGCGGACCGCAAGGTCTAGTCCCTACCCAATCATCTTTGTTAATTTTAGCTCGACAGTGCCGTATCCGAAGGTGCTGCCGGCCTGCACGCTGACGTCGAGCTCAACAGGCCCTTCAAGTTTGATTTTTTTGATGAGTCGATATGTGAACGACACACTCTTCAAGCACGCTCGCTCGCAGGATCTCATCTTGCAAAACAGGCATTTTTCCACGATTGACGATGCCATTCAGGAAGCGTTCCTACAATCTTCCCTTCTCTTCTTATAGTGCAACGGCAGCTCTGGCTTGGCCACCATTGCTCAAGGGCAGCATAATAAGCTTCATTCGTTAGGAACCAATTTTTTAGATATCTCTTTTCAGTGACGCTTTAAAGCCTCCATTCAACACGTCTGAAATATTCTATTATCGACATGAGAACGAATATAACAAATACGGCAATGGACAAAAGACGCGGCAGACCGTTCAATTCAGCGCGACAGAGAGCGTTCACCACGGTGTACATCATGATCCCAATTAGAAATGACGGTGCTATCCATCGGGATTCCTGGGTCGAAATTCGCTCTTGCGCATTTTTGGGATTATTAATTTTCACTAAAAACGGACTAATTTTGTAATCTATTGTTTTCGTACGGACCACGAACATAATAACCAGGCAAATTAATAGATACATTGGGAGGAAGAAGCCACCGGTGTATAAAAGAGCGGAAAAAACTCCGGGCATATACAGGACGCAGATCAGACCACAATATCTCCAGCGCAACTGCGGAAATCCTTGAGATTCATTGCAGAGGTTATTCATTTTACTGGTTCCGTGGGCTTTATTCCAACGCACTATCAAACGAGATTTTCGCCGACCCGCAAAGCTGTAAATGCGTCTCAGTCCACCGCCGGATAGAGCAGATCGATCAGATACCGGCTGTCGAATCGCGCATCGAGCACGCCATAGGTATTGCGCCAACCGCCCGTCAGCCGAGTTTCCAGGAACGCATCGGCGATCTTGCCGGCGCCCATGCGGTAAAGCTCGGCGGCGGCGGCGGCGAGTGCCATCTGCTCGACCAGCAGGCGAGCGGCACCTTCGTCGCGTTCGCAGAGCGCCATGGCGGCGCGCAGCACTTCGACGGTCTTGCGGCCGGAGGGGCCGAGATCGCGCTCCAGCTCGGCAAAGACCATTTCAAACAGGTCGCGGCCACGGGCCAGCACCCGCAGCACATCCAGCGCCATGACATTGCCGGAGCCTTCCCAGATCGCGTTGACCGGCGCCTCGCGGTAATGGCGGGCGATCGCCCGTTCTTCGACGTACCCGCTGCCACCGATCGATTCCATGGCTTCATAGATCAGCGGCGGTGCCATCTTGCAGACCCAATATTTGACGACAGGCGTCATCACCCGCGCATAGGCCGCATCGGCAGGGCTGTCCTTGGCGCGGTCGAAGGCTTCGGCGAGACGGAAGGAGAGCGCGGTCGCCGCGGCCACGTCCAGCGCCATGTCGGCCAGAACCCGTGTCATGATCGGCTGATCGACCAGCTTCTTGCCAAACACTGCACGACCGCGCACGTGGTGGACGGCCTCTGCCATCGAGGCGCGCATGATGCCGGCAGAGGCGAGCGCGCAATCGAGCCGCGTCAGTGTCACCATTTCGAGGATCGTGCGGATGCCACCGCCGGGCTCACCGAGCAGGAAGCCGAAGGCATCGGTAAATTCCACCTCGGAGGAGGCATTGGAGCGGTTGCCGATCTTGTCCTTCAGCCGCTGGAACTGCAGACCGTTGGCCGAGCCGTCTTCAAGCAGGCGCGGCACCAGGAAGCAGCCCACGCCCTCCTGCATTTGCGCCAGCATGACGAAACCATCGCTCATCGGCGCCGACATGAACCATTTGTGGCCGGAGAGCCGGTAGATCCCCTCGCCCACCCGTGTGGCGGTAGAGATATTGGCGCGCACATCGGTGCCGCCCTGCTTTTCCGTCATGCCCATGCCGATGGTGATGGCGGATTTCTGCATGGCCGGACGGTTGGAACTGTCATATTTACGCGAAAGGATCTTCGGCGCCCATTCCTTCTGAACCCGTGGCGAGGACATCAGCGCTGCCACTGAAGCGCTGGTCATGGTCAGCGGGCAGAGATGCCCGCATTCCAACTGCGATGTGAGATAGAAGCGCACCGCGCGCGCCTTATGATCCTGGCCACGCGCATCCGGCAGATTTTCCCAGACGGAAGAATGCAGGCCCGTTGCCATGGAGCGGCGCATCAGCGCATGCCAGGCGGGATGGAATTCGACCACGTCCAGCCGCTCGCCCCGCGGCCCGTGGGTGCGCAGTTCCGGCGGATTGTGATTGGCCATGCGGGCCAGTTCCTGGGCCTCGTGCGAGGTGACGTAACGGCCAAGCGTATCGTATTCGTCGCGCAGGTTGCGGCTGAGACCATTGGTGATATCGACCACCAGCGGGTCGGTGCGGAAGGCATTGACGCCGGACCAGGGCCTGGGCTGATTGAGTTCCAGCAATTTGTCTTCCGTCCGGCTCATGCGCGTTCCAATATCGACTTGTTTTTTCTTGGGGCAGTATGCCGCAAATGGGGCGTGCCTCACCGTCTTTAACACGTTTGCGCGCATTTGCGACAGCAGTGGCCGGAGCGTTCCGCCAAAACGGGGGACAAAGGCCAAGAGTGCGCGGAAAGAGGGCGCAGACACGCTTGCTCCGCCCACCGGCAGTCTTTATAGACCGCGCGACCACCTTCGGAGGACATGCGCATGGTCTTCTTTCCCCACCGCCATCTGATTGGCATCAAGGGCCTCACGGAAGCGGATATTACCTATCTGCTCGATAAAGCTGACGAAGCGGTAAAGATCAGCCGCCAGCGCGAGAAAAAGACCTCGACGCTCAGGGGCCTTACCCAGATCAATCTGTTTTTCGAAGCCTCGACCCGCACGCAATCGTCGTTCGAACTGGCCGGCAAGCGGCTGGGCGCCGACGTGATGAACATGTCTGTCGGCAATTCCTCCGTCAAAAAGGGTGAAACGCTGATCGATACGGCGATGACGCTGAACGCCATGCGCCCCGACGTACTGGTCGTGCGCCATGCCTCGGCCGGTGCCGCAGCGCTGTTGTCGCAAAAGGTCGCCTGCGCGGTCATCAATGCCGGCGACGGCCAGCATGAACATCCCACCCAGGCCCTGCTCGACGCGCTCACCATTCGCCGCGCCAAGGGCAAGCTGGCACGCATCACGGTGGCGATCTGCGGCGACGTGCTGCATTCACGCGTCGCCCGCTCCAACATTCTGCTACTGAATGCCATGGGCGCCCGCGTCAGGGTCGTCGCCCCCTCGACGCTGTTGCCATCTGGCATCGCCGAAATGGGCGCTGAAGTCTTCACCGACATGAAAGAGGGTCTGAAGGACGCCGATGTCGTGATGATGCTGCGCCTGCAGCGCGAGCGCATGTCCGGCGCCTTCGTGCCGTCGGTGCGCGAATATTTCCACTTCTACGGTCTGGACGCCGAAAAGCTGAAGGCAGCCAAGGAAGACGCGCTGGTCATGCATCCCGGCCCGATGAACCGCGGCGTCGAGATTGCCTCAGACGTGGCGGACGGGCCGCAGAGCGTGATCGAGAGCCAGGTGGAAATGGGTGTGGCCGTTAGGATGGCCGTCATGGAAACCCTGCTCGTGTCTGACAACAACGGCCCGCGCACTTGAGGACGATGACCATGAACAAGCCGCTCGTCATCAACAATGCCCGCATCATCGACCCCTCGCGCAAGCTGGATGAAACCGGCACGATCATCGTCGGCGCCGATGGCTGCATTCTCGCCGCTGGTGCCGATGTCCGCAACCAGGGCGCCCCGGAAGGTGCCGACATCCGCGACGCCAGGGGCCTTGTCGCGGCACCGGGTCTGGTCGATGCACAGGTCTTCGTCGGCGAGCCCGGCGGTGAACATCGCGAAACGCTGGCGTCTGCCGGCAAGGCGGCTGCCGCTGGCGGCGTGACCTCCTTCATCATGATGCCGGACACCGACCCCGTCATCGATGACATTGCGCTGGTCGAATTCATCAAGAATGCCGCGCGCGCCAAATCGCCCGTCAATATTTATCCGGCTGCGGCGCTGACCCGTGGCCTGCATGGCACTGAGATGACCGAGATCGGCTTGCTGCAGCAGGCAGGTGCCGTTGGCTTTACCAATGGCCGCCACGGCCAGGACGATACGCTGGTGCTGCGCCGGGCCATGACCTATGCGCGGGAATTCGACGCCGTCATCGCGCTTGAGCTCAAGGAAAAATATCTCGGCAACGGGGTGATGAACGAAGGCCTGTTTGCCAGCTGGCTCGGTCTCTCCGGTGTGCCAAGAGAAGCCGAACTTATCCCACTGGAGCGCGATCTGCGCATCGCGGCGCTGACCCGCGCCAAATATCATGCCGCCAAGATTTCGGTGCCCGAGTCGGTCGAGGCGATCAAGCTGGCCCGCAGCCGCGGCGCCCGCGTGACGTCAGGCATTTCCATCAATAATCTCAGCCTCAACGAAAACGACATCGGCGAATACCGGACATTCTTTAAACTGTCGCCGCCGCTCAGGCTGGAAGACGACCGGCTGGCGATGGTCGAGGCACTCGCCAAGGGCGATCTCGACATTATCGTCTCCGCCCATGATCCGCAGGATGTCGATACGAAGCGCCTGCCGTTTGGCGATGCCGCCGATGGCGCAGTCGGACTTGAAACTTTGCTGGCCGCGGCTCTGCGTCTTTATCATGCCGGCCAAGTGCCGCTGATGCGGTTGATCGATGCCATGTCGACCCGGCCCGCCGAAATCTTCGGGTTAGACGCCGGCACGTTGAAGCCAGGTGCGAAGGCCGATATCGTGCTCATCGACCTCGACGAACCGTGGCTGGTGGCCAAGGATGCCCTGCTGTCGCGCTCCAAGAATACGCCTTTCGAGGATGCCCGTTTTTCCGGCCGCGCCGTCGCCACCTATGTGGCCGGCACCCCGGTGTTTTCGCTTTGATCTGCTTTGACAGGATGACAGGAGCCGGCCAATGACCAGCCTCGATTACAGCCAGGTGAGCGTTATCGCCCTGATCGCATCGCTTGCGATCGGCTATCTGCTCGGCTCCATTCCCTTCGGCCTGTTGCTCACCCGGATGGCCGGGCTTGGCGACGTGCGCAAGATCGGCTCCGGCAATATCGGCGCAACCAATGTACTGCGCACCGGCAACAAGAAGCTGGCGGCGGCCACCCTGCTGCTCGACGCGTTCAAGGCAACGGCAGCGGCCCTCATCGCCCAGAAGCTGTTCGGCTCCGACAGCGTGCATCTGCCCGGCCTGCTCGGCGGCTTTGCCGCCTTCATCGGCCACCTATTTCCTGTCTGGCTCGGCTTCAAGGGTGGTAAGGGTGTCGCGACCTATATCGGCACGTTGCTCGGCATTTTCCCGCTGATGGTGCTGGTGTTTGCTATCGTCTGGCTGTCGATTGCCTTCCTGAGCCGCTATTCCTCGCTCTCAGCCCTGGTTGCAACCCTTGTCATTCCGGTTGCATTGTGGATACTCGGTCAGCCGGAAGCTGCTCTGGTGACCTCGGCCATGACCGTGATCACCTGGGGCAAGCACAAGGCGAATATTGAAAGATTGATTTCAGGCACCGAGAGCAAGATCGGTAAAAAAGGATAGGGACAATGTCGGCTGGCGGTTCGGGACGTTCGGGCATTACCCTGACGGATAAACAACGAACCGCCTGGCTGAGGCTGATCCGCAGCGACAATGTCGGCCCGGCCACTTTCCGCGACCTCATCAACAATTTCGGCACCGCCGAGCGCGCGCTGGATATGCTGCCGGAACTGTCGCAACGCGGCGGCGCCACACGCTCCATCCGCATCGCAACTTTGGCCGAAGCCGAGCGGGAACTGGAGTATGCCCGCAAATTCGGCGCCCGCTTTGTCGGTATCGGGGAGCCAGATTATCCGCCGGCGCTTCGCCAGATCGACGCCGCCCCGCCACTTCTCGCCATGAAGGGCCAAGGCAGCACCGCCATCCGCCCGTCAATCGGCATCGTCGGCTCGCGCAACGCCTCGATCAGCGGCGTGAAGATGGCCGCCCTTCTGGCGCGCGATTGCGGTGCGACCGGCTATACCATCACCTCGGGCCTCGCGCGCGGCATCGATGCCGGAGCGCATCGGGCAAGCCTGGATACCGGCACCATGGCCGCGCTGGCCGGCGGCCTCGACCGGCCCTATCCGCCCGAAAATGTCGACCTTCTGAAAGAGATCTGGGACGGCAAGGGGGTGGCTATCAGCGAAATGCCCTTCGGCTGGGAGCCCCGCGCCCGCGATTTCCCGAGACGCAACCGTTTGATTGCAGGAACCTCACTTGGGGTTGTGGTGATCGAGGCAGCCAGCCGGTCCGGCTCATTGATTACGGCGCGACTGGCTGCCGATTTCGGACGTTTGGTGTTTGCCGTGCCCGGGTCGCCGCTCGATCCGCGCTGCCACGGCACCAATGCCTTGTTGAAAAATGGTGCGACAATTACGACGGAAGCCCGGGATATTCTCGAGGCGCTGTCACCGCTGAGCAGCATCGATCTGTTTTCGAGGCCGCAGGTTGAAGAGCCGGCCTATGAAGAGAGCGAGATCTTCAATCAGCCCCCCGGAGAACAGGACCGCAGCCGCATCATCGATGCGCTGGGAGTAACGCCTGTTGAGATCAACGATATCATCAGGCACACCGGACTTGCGGCGTCGGCGGTCTATCTCGTCATCCTGGAACTGGATATTGCCGGTCGTCTGCACCGCCATCCCGGCGGGCTGGTGTCACTGGCGCCGGCCGATTGAACAGCCGCGGCATCGCCGGAAACCTCTTTTAATTCAAAGTGACCGCTTTCCGCCTGCCCCGGCGCGATGGGGCTTGATGCGGCGCTGAAGATCGCCGGCTTCCTCATAAGCCATCTCGATGAGATAACAGAGCATCTGCGCCCCTTCGCGCTCGGCAACCAATCGCATTTCGCCGAGCATCTGGCGGATATAGGCGATGCTCTCCCGGCTGTGAAATTCCGTATCGCCATTGCCCGTCATCGCGTGTTTCCTGCTGGAAAATACAACCTTAATATGTATATTCGCTACCTATGCAACACATGATACAGAAATCATTTATGATTGCAATACCATTTTAAAAAACCTAAGGTTGTGGTCACGTGTAATCGATAAAATGCGGGAGGGGACTTGACCACGACGCAATCCCTGTCCATGTCGAACCATCGATGCTTGAACCCTCGCCAGAATCGACGCCATATGCAACAAACGGGGCCATATTCAGAGAAGCAGAATGAATGTAGTCGTTGTCGAATCCCCAGCCAAAGCCAAGACGATCAACAAGTATCTCGGACCGGGATACACGGTGCTCGCCTCCTTCGGCCATGTCCGCGACCTGCCTGCAAAGGACGGTTCGGTGCTGCCCGACCAGGATTTCGAAATGCTGTGGGAAGTCGACACCGCCTCTGCCAAGCGGATGAAAGACATCGCTGATGCGATGAAGGGAGCCGACGGCCTGTTTCTCGCGACCGACCCGGATCGCGAGGGTGAAGCGATTTCCTGGCATGTGCTGGATCTTCTGAAAAAGAAGCGGGTGATCGGCGACAAGCCGGTGAAGCGCGTTGTGTTCAACGCCATCACCAAGAAGGCCGTGCTCGATGCCATGGCCGCCCCACGCGATATCGACGTCGATCTGGTCGATGCCTATCTGGCCCGTCGCGCCATGGACTATCTGGTTGGCTTCAATCTTTCGCCGGTCCTATGGCGCAAGCTGCCCGGCGCCCGCTCCGCCGGCCGTGTGCAATCGGTTGCCCTTAGACTGGTCTGCGACCGCGAAAACGAAATTGAGCGCTTCGTCTCCGAAGAATACTGGAACCTGTCGGCCCTGTTGAAGACGCCGCGCGGCGACGAATTCGAGGCGCGTCTCGTTTCCGCCGACGGCAAGCGCCTGCAGGCACGGGGCATCGGCAATGCCGAGACCGCCAACCGGCTGAAGGCGCTGCTCGACGGCGCGCAATATGTGGTGGAATCGGTCGAAGCGAAGCCCGTCAAGCGCAACCCGTCGCCGCCCTTTACAACTTCCACGCTACAGCAGGCCGCGTCCTCCAAGCTCGGTTTTTCCGCGTCCCGCACCATGCAGGTGGCGCAGAAGCTTTATGAAGGCGTCGATATCGGTGGCGAGACCGTCGGTCTGATCACCTATATGCGTACTGACGGCGTGCAGATGGCGCCTGAAGCCATCGACGCTGCCCGTGCCGCAATTACCCAGCAATTCGGCCCGCGCTACATGCCGGAAAAGCCGCGCTTCTACTCCACCAAGGCCAAGAATGCCCAGGAAGCGCACGAAGCCGTGCGCCCGACCGATTTCAACCGCACGCCCGACCAGGTGCGCCGCTATCTCGACGCCGACCAGCTCAAGCTCTATGATCTGGTCTGGAAGCGCGGCATCGCCAGCCAGATGGCGTCGGCCGAAATCGAGCGGACCACGGCGGAAATCCTTGCGGACAAGGCGGGCGAAAAGGCCGGCCTGCGTGCCGTGGGCTCCGTCATCCGCTTCGACGGTTTCATTGCCGCCTATACCGATCACCGCGAAGAAGGGGAAAAGACCGAGGAGGACGACGAGGATGGTCGCCTGCCCGAGATCAACGCCCGCGAGGCTCTTGCCAAGCAAAAGGTCAATGCCAGCCAGCATTTCACCGAGCCGCCACCGCGCTACTCGGAAGCCACGCTGATCAAGAAGATGGAAGAGCTCGGCATCGGCCGTCCCTCTACCTATGCCGCGACGCTGAAAACATTGAGCGACCGCGAATATGTTGTTATCGACAAGCGTAAGCTTATCCCCGAAGCCAAGGGCCGGCTGGTCACGGCCTTCCTGGAAAGCTTCTTCACCCGCTATGTCGAATATGATTTCACCGCAGATCTCGAGGAAAAGCTCGACAAGATCTCGGCTGGCGAGCTGAACTGGAAGGACGTGCTGCGCGAATTCTGGCAGAATTTCTTTGCCCAGATCGAGGGCACCAAGGAGTTGCGCGTCACCAACGTGCTCGACGCCCTGAACGAGGCTCTGGCCCCGCTGGTCTTCCCGAAGCGTGAGGACGGGTCCGATCCGCGCATCTGCCAGGTCTGCGGCACCGGCAATCTGTCATTGAAGCTCGGCAAATACGGCGCTTTCGTCGGCTGCTCCAATTATCCGGAATGCAATTTCACCCGTCAGCTCACCGCCGAAGGCGGCACGGAGGCGGAAGCGCTCGGCAACGAGCCGAAAGCGCTTGGTGAAGATCCTGCGACCGGCGAGCAGATCACGCTGCGCTCGGGCCGGTTTGGCCCCTATGTTCAGCGCGGTGACGGCAAGGAGGCGAAGCGCTCTTCGCTGCCGAAGGGCTGGTCGCCAACCGATATCGATTTTGAAAAAGCGCTGTCGCTACTCTCTCTACCGCGCGAAGTCGGGCTTCACCCGGAAACCGGCAAGCCGATCAGCGCCGGCCTCGGCCGCTATGGGCCTTTCGTGCTGCACGACGGCACCTATGCCAATCTCGAGGGCATCGAGGATGTGCTGACCATCGGCCTGAACCGAGCCGTGACCGTGCTTGCCGAAAAGCAGAGCAAGGGTCCGGGCGGACGCGGGCGTGGCACACCGGCGGCGCTGAAGGAAATCGGCGACCATCCCGATGGCGGCGCGATCACTGTGCGTGACGGGCGCTACGGCCCTTATGTCAACTGGGGCAAGATCAACGCGACCATTCCAAAGGGCATGGACCCGCAAAGCGTGACGATGGAACAGGCGATTGCCCTGATCGTCGAGCGTGCCGCCAAGGATGGGACCAAGGCCAAGCCTGCCAAGAAGGCACCGGCGAAGAAGACGGCGGCCAAGGCCGCCGCCGGCGATGGAGACGAGGCAAAGGCTGCAAAGCCGAAGAAGGCAGCTGCCAAACCCAAAACAGCAAAGACGACGGCAGCAAAGTCCAGTGCCGCCAAGCCAAAAGCCAAAGCGGCATCGAAAACAGAGAAGGCCTGACCCTTGAGCAAAACCCCGCGAACCGACACCCGCAGCCTCACCAACAGAACGCGGAAGGCGGAACGCGCGGCGCAGCAGGCGGCAGAAAAGAACGAGACCGTGATCATTCACGGTGCGGTGCCGCCACGCGACATCCTGATCCAGTTCATCACTGACAATCCCGACCGGGCCTCCAAGCGCGAGATCGCCAAGGCCTTCGGGCTGAAGGGAGAAGCGCGCGTCGAGCTGAAGGAAGCGCTGCGGGCACTGGAAGACGACGGCTTGGTCACCAAGAACCGTAAGTCGCTGAGCCGTCCCGGCGCCCTGCCGCCGGTGACCTTGCTCGACATCACCACCCGTGACAAGGACGGCGAGTTGATCGGCCGCCCGGCGGAATGGCCCGAAGAGCTGGGCGCGGCGCCAGCTGTGGCCATTCGCCAGTCGAGCGCCGACCGCGCCAAGGGTAAGGCCCCCGTCGGTGGGCTGGGCGACCGGGTTCTTGCAAAGATCTTCCCGTCCAAGGACAGGGCTGGTCCGGCCTATACTGCCCGGATCATCAAGGTGATCGACAAGCGGCGCGGCGCGCTGCTCGGCGTCTACCGCGAAATGGCCGGCGGCACCGGTGGACGGCTCATGCCGATCGAGCGGCGCGGTGAGGAAATGGTGATCGAGGCTGACGATGTCGGCGATGCCCGTGACGGCGACCTTGTGGAAGTCGAGGTCGGCCGGGTCTCATCCCGCCTTGGCCTTGCCCGCGCCAAGGTGCTCTCGGTTATCGGCTCGGTTGCCTCGGAAAAGGCGATCTCGATGATCGCCATCCATGCCCAGGGAATTCCCCATATCTTCCCGCCGTCGGTGCTTGACGAGGCGGAGGCTGCCAAGCCCGCCTCGATGGCCCATCGCGAGGATTGGCGCCACCTGCCGCTTGTTACCATCGACCCGCATGACGCCAAGGATCACGACGATGCCGTGCATGCCGAGCCGGACCCCTCGCCCGACAATCCCGGCGGTGTGATCGTCACAGTCGCCATTGCAGATGTCTCCTACTATGTCCGCGCGAAGTCGGCGCTGGACAGCGAGGCGCTGAAACGCGGCAATTCCGTCTATTTCCCCGATCGGGTGGTGCCGATGCTGCCGGAGCGGATCTCCAACGATCTCTGCTCGCTGCGCGAAGGCGTCGATCGGCCGGCGCTGGCGGTGCGCATGGTGTTTTCCCATGAGGGTCGCAAGGCGAGCCACACCTTCCACCGGATCATGATGAAGAGCGCGGCCAAGCTGTCCTACCAGCAGGCTCAGGCCGCCATCGACGGCAAGCCCGACGACAAGGCCGGGCCGCTGCTGGAGCCGATCCTGAAGCCGCTCTGGGCCGCCTATGCGATCCTGAAGACGGGTCGGGACCGCCGCCAGCCGCTGGAGCTTGATATGCCCGAGCGCAAGATCGTGCTGAAGCCCGACGGTACGGTGGATCGCGTCTTCGTGCCCGAGCGGCTCGACGCCCACAAGCTGATCGAAGAAATGATGATCCAGGCCAATGTGGCCGCGGCCGAAACGCTGGAAAAGAAGCGCCAGCCGCTGATCTACCGCATCCACGACACGCCGACGCTTGCCAAGCAGGAAGTGCTGCGCGAGTTTCTGGCCACCATCGGCTTTTCGCTGGCCAAGGGCGGCAATCTGCGCTCGAATTCCTTCAACGGCATTCTGGCAAAGGCGCTGGATACCCCGCATCAGATTATCGTCAACGAGATGGTGCTGCGCTCGCAGAGCCAGGCGATTTATAGCCCTGAGAATATCGGCCATTTCGGCCTCAACCTGATGAAATATGCGCATTTCACCTCGCCGATCCGTCGCTACGCTGACCTGATCGTGCATCGCGCGCTGGTGGGCACGCTGGGGCTTGGCGAAGGCGGCATCACGCCGGCCGAAGAGGCCTCTCTTGCCGATATCGCTGCCGAGATCTCCACCTTCGAGCGCCGCGCCATGGCGGCCGAGCGCGACACGATCAACCGGCTGATCGCCCACCATCTTGCCACCCGGATCGGTGACGAATTCGATGGCCAGGTCTCCGGCGTTACCAAATCAGGCCTGTTCATCTCGCTGCCGCAATTTGGCGCCGACGGCTTCATCCCCGTCTCGACGCTTGGCCGGGACTATTTCGTCTATGACGAGGCGCATCAGGCGCTGACCGGTGATAAGACCGGGCTTGGCTATCAGCTAGGCGATAGCGTCAGCGTCAAGCTGGTCGAAGCCGTGCCGCTGGCCGGTGCGCTGCGCTTTGAAATCCTCAGCGAGGGTAAGAAAATGCCAACCGGCATCCGCTCGTTCCACAAGGCGACGCGGCGCAAGACGCCAGGCACGCGACCGCCGCGCGGCCGGCGATAAGCGCGTTTGAACCGGGTTCTTGCTGCAATATAAGAGATTGCGCGCAAATGCCGCGCTGAAATGCGGGTTTCGCCATCCCATCTTTAGTCAGTTCCGCGTACAGCGCCGTGCGTTTTATAAACGCACTAAGGACGCTGTAACGCTTTAAATCTGCTGCATAATTTTCTCCTTAAATCGATACCGATTTAAGGAATTATGCAGTAGGATTGACGAAAGTTCAGGAGGAACCGGCATGCCTGCCACTGAAACACCCGATGTCATCCGCTTTGGCGGCGGCAAGGACGAGGCGCGCCCGCTTGGGCGGTCCATCCTGCGCGGCCTGATGTGCACCTGCCCCGCCTGCGGCTCCGGCAAGCTGTTCAACAGCTTCCTGCGACCAGTAGAGCGCTGCAGCGTCTGCGACGAGGATCTGTCGCATCAACGTGCAGACGATCTGCCACCCTATATCGTCATCATGATCGTCGGCCATGTGTTGCTGGGCGGTTTCATGATGACGGATATGGTTTTCGTGCTGTCGACCTGGACGCATCTGGCGATCTGGACGCCGATTGCCATTCTGGTGTCACTGCTGATCATCCAACCGGTGAAAGGCGGCGTGGTGGGCCTGCAGTGGGCGCTGCGCATGCACGGCTTCAGCGGCGAGCCGGAGGTGATCGAAGACTATGACGAGCGTTACCCTCCGCAATAAGCCCGGATCACCGATCCTCCCAAGGATGAGCAAAGTTGTTTTTCACCGGCAGGCCTCAAACCGGTTTCGATTTTTGCCGTAATGGAGTAAAGGGCGCGGGAGAACTGTCGCAATCTCAAACCTATGCGACCGTTACCGCCCTGGCATGACGCCTTGCGCTCGTTTCTGTTTCCGCGCACTGCGTGTAATTTACGTCTGAGGATCTTCCATGTCTGACACCAGAGACCCTGTTACAGGACATCGCGAAGAAATCCATTGGCCGTCGCTGATCGCAGCCGTCTCGTCGATCTCGGCCGTGGGTATTGCCATCGGGCTCGGTTTGCCGCTGCTCAGCATCATCCTGGAAAAGCGCGGCATTCCTTCGACCCTGATCGGGCTCAATTCGGCCATGGCCGGCGTTGCGGCGATGATCGCCGCGCCGATCACCACAAGGCTCGCTCATCACTTCGGTGTGGCCCAGACGATGATCTGGGCGGTGCTGCTGGCGGCGCTGGGCGCGCTTGGCTTCTACTATGCTGAAGCCTTCTGGATGTGGTTCCCGCTGAGACTGGTGTTTCATGGCGCAACCACAACGCTGTTCATCCTGTCGGAATTCTGGATCAATGCCGCCGCCCCACCCTCGCGGCGCGGCTTGGTGCTGGGCATCTATGCGACGGTGCTCTCGGTTGGCTTTGCCGCAGGACCGCTGTTGTTTTCCATCGTCGGCAGCGAAGGCGTGCTGCCATTTGCCATTGGCGCCGTTGCAATCCTGATGGCCGCCATTCCGATCTTCATTGCCCGCAATGAGAGCCCGGCGCTCGATGAGAAGCCGGAGATGCATTTCCTCCGCTATATCTTCCTAGTGCCGACGGCGACAGCTGCCGTCTTCGTGTTCGGGGCTGTCGAAGTGGGCGGGTTGTCGCTCATGCCCGTCTATGCGACGCGCATCGGCTTCAGCGAGTCTCAATCCGCCCTATTGCTGACGGTTATGGGCATCGGCAATATGGCCTTCCAGATCCCGCTCGGCATGCTCTCCGACAAGCTTAAAGATCGCCGCACGCTGCTGGGTGCGTTGGCAACCGTCGGCCTTGCCGGTTCGCTGCTGTTGCCGCTGATCTCGCATAGCTGGATCGCCATGGCCGTGATCCTGCTGTTCTGGGGTGGATGCGTCTCCGGCCTCTACACGATCGGGCTCAGCCACCTCGGCTCGCGACTCACGGGATCCGACCTTGCGGCGGCCAATGCAGCCTTTGTCTTTTGCTATGCAGTGGGCACCGTTGCCGGTCCACAAGTAGTGGGTGCAGCCATCGACATGGGCGGAAACGCCGGTTTTGCATGGTCTATTGCCGGCTTCTTTGCATTATATGTGGTTCTTTCCGTCGCACGCTTGTTTTTCAAGGCCGCGCGGGGTTGACTTTTCGGCGGCGATTTGTAGTTTCCGCCCAGATTTGCCGTGGGCCTCGAAGGTCGTCACGGCTTGTGTTATTCAGGTAAGGCAGGACGACCATGGCTAAGGCTACAACCATCAAGATCAAGCTGCTGTCGACAGCCGATACGGGTTTCTTCTACGTCACCACCAAGAACAGCCGTACGATGACGGACAAGATGACGAAGACCAAGTACGACCCGATCGCTCGCAAGCACGTCGAGTTCAAGGAAACCAAGATCAAGTAATCTTGGTTGTCCTAGAGACATCGGAAAGCGCGCCCTCATCCGGCGCGCTTTTTTCGTTTGTAACGTAGGTGGCCACTCTCGGCATGTTGCGCCAGCGGTAGTGGCTTTTGCCAGGGGACCTTGTTCAAAGCTCGACTCTGGATTGATATTGCGTTCAGGACACAGATTTGGCTCCGATGTTGAGCTTTCCTTGCCAAGACAATCACAGCTCGCCCTGCCCTGACAAGCAAAGCCCCATCGACTTGCTCTGGTGGCAAACGCAAAACGCCGCCTCCAGGCTGGAGACGGCGTTTGAAACGGGGGTCGGCGGGCATGCAATAACGGCACGAGGAACCGCTTGATAATCGCACGCCTGCCGACCAACCCCACGACCCAGGAGATGCGGCGGACCTGAGCACCATGGGGTATTGCTGAATTTTATGCTTGTCGTCTTACTATCCCTCTCCTCCAGCCCGAACACGAGCATAAGGCGAGGACATGCAATCTATACAACGTGTAATGCGTGAACGATGTAGGCGTTCATTACACCTCTTCAACTGCAAGGCGCTGTAGTTGTCCTAACCTTGCGCATGTTAGTGAAAAAATCAACAATTTCTTAACTGTTGCATTTTCTCAGTGTTAGCATGGTTAAAATCTGTCCAGAGGCATTGCGACACGACACATAGAATTAACGAGATAAACAGGCAAGTATTTTCTTGGAATTCGGGCAGTTATCAGCATTCCCATCACTTTAATTAGGTCTTCTAAATCTCGGCCTCTTAATATAAATCGAATAATCAGCCTTCACTTCGAGTAAAACGAAGACATTCACCCCTAATTATTGATGGTATTTTAAAATATTCGAATGGCCTAAAAGCGAGTCGATCCTTCTCATAGAGATTTACCTCACGCTCACAACCTGTCTTTCGACGCGCTGGAATTGACGGCCATCCACAGCCGTTAACGGGCACTTCAACGCAAGCGACCGCTAGATGTAGATGGGGGAAGTATAAAACGGTGGATAATTTCCAAAACGCGCATCGAGCGCTGAACCGGAGCCACAGCTGCCGTCGTCGCAACCAGAGAAACGGTCGCTACTGACCGCACCAGTTACAGGGCACAACCAACGACAATCTAAGCAGGCTCAGGCCGCTGTCATCACCACGCGGTTACGGCCATCCGTCTTGGCTTGATAGAGGGCGCGGTCGGCATTGCGCAACAGCTGCTCGGGTGTTGTCGTGTCCGGGCCGCTGGAGGCGATACCAATGGACGCGGTGATCGAAATTTCGGCGCCGCCTTGTAGCCGGAAAGGTCTCTGCTGGATCATCTCGCGAAGTCGCTCGCCAACAGCGGCAGCCATGTCCAGAGACGTATCGGGCATGACAACGACGAATTCTTCACCGCCATGGCGGCAGGCGAGATCTGCACCCCGCACTGTGGCGCGAATGCGAACTGCGAATTCTCTAATCACGTCATCGCCGGCCTCATGGCCATAGGTATCGTTTACCTGCTTGAACCGGTCGATATCCACGAGGCAAATCGACAGCGGCCGCTTGCGCACTGCCGCCCGCTCGAACAGGACCCGGAAATGGTTGTCGAGATAGCGGCGATTGTGGAGGCCGGTCAGCACGTCAGTCACAGCGAGTTCAATGGTCTGCTGCACACTGTTGCGAAGCCGGTCGTTGTAGCGCTTACGCCGCAACTGGGTCAGCGTGCGTGCCAGCAGTTCATTCGGATCGACGGGACGCACGATGTAATCGTTTATGCCGAGATCAAGCGCCCGCACGATCATGGTATCCTCGCCCTGGTCGGCGATCAGCAGCACGGGGATGAAACGGGTGCGCTCCAGCGAGCGCAGTTGCGAGCAAAGCCGGAGCGGATCGTAATCCTCCAGCGCGCCGCTGACGATAACGAGGTCGAAATTGTTTTCCGCCGCCTCGAACAGCGCCGCTTGGGCATCGGACATTGCGGTAATTTCGGCCACCGGCTTCAAAGCCTTGATGATCCGCTCCTGCGAGCTTGCACGGCTATCGACCAACAGGACCTGGCCAATCTCCTCCAACCGGCTTTCCAGGTTGTCAACGCCGGCTTTCTGGGCAGCTTCGGCCCGCATACGCAATTCGTCGCTCAGCGTCTTCAGCCTCACCAGGCTCTTGACGCGGGAAATAAGCTGCAGGTCCTTCACGGGTTTGGTCAAAAAGTCATCAGCGCCCGCCTTCAGGCCCCGCACCCGGTCTGAGGGCTGGTCGAGCGCGGTCACCATGACGACAGGGATATGGGCGGTACGCGGGTTTGACTTCAGCCTCTCGCAGACTTCGAAACCATCGAGGCCGGGCATCATCACATCGAGAAGCACGACATCGACCTGGGTGCGTTCGCAGATATCGAGCGCCTTGAACCCATCCTCTGCCGTCAAAACTTCGAAATATTCCGCAAGCAGCCGGGCTTCCAGCAGCTTCACATTGGCCGGGATATCGTCAACGACAAGAATTCGGGCTGTCATCAGCCGCTACTCCCCAAGGCGGGCCGGAACGCGCACAGCCGGCCCCACACAGACATGGCGCCGTTTGGTCAAACGACGCTTCGATTTATCCCATAACTATCCGAGCTGACCAGTGCGGACAAGCAGCGGCTCAAGCGTCGCCAAGATAGGTCTTGATCGTCTCCAGAAACTTCGGCACGGATATAGGCTTGGACACATAGGCCTCACAGCCACCCTGACGTATCCGCTCCTCATCGCCCTTCATCGCAAAAGCGGTGACGGCAATGACAGGGATGACGTGCAACTCGCTGTCCTGCTTCAGCCATTTGGTGACTTCCAGGCCGGAAACCTCGGGCAGCTGGATATCCATCAGGATCAAATCAGGATGATAACGGCGCGCAAGTTCCAGCGCTTCCATGCCGTTGCGGGTCTGGATGGTCGTATAGCCCGATGCTTCGATCAGATCACGAAACAGCTTCATGTTCAGTTCGTTATCTTCAACGATCATGACCTTCTTCGGCATTTTCAATCCTTGCTTTCCCGCCCTCCATAGTGGAAGACAGGAGTAACAGACATAAAGATTCATTCTTTTGCGAAAGCGAATTTATCGGAATTTGGTTGAGAAAAAGGTAATTCCTGACACATTTCGAGACGAGTTTATTAAGTCGAACAGGAGCGGTAGCGGCACGTGCAAGACAAGACGATCAAGACTGTGACCAAGGACCATGCGGAGCAGACGGCTGTCGCGGTTCTGGCCTGGCTCGCCGGAGAGCCTGACATGCTGGCCCGGTTTCTGTCACTCACCGGGGTCGAGCCCGGTCAGGTGCGTGATGCCGTCAACAATCCCGATTTTCTTGCCGGCCTCCTGGACTTCCTGATGCAGCATGAGCCGACTTTGCTCGATTTTTGCAACGCGACCCAGACACCACCTCAGGATGTAATATCAGCCTATCACGTCTATGTCAGGCCTGCACTCGATTCCGGAGAGATCTGATGGGAGAAATCGTCGATTTCGACCACATCCGCCTTACCGACCGACCATTGCTGATCAGCGACGTAGATGATGTCGTGCTGGAGTTTCTGGCGCCATTCGAGTCCTATCTCAGCAGTCTTGGACACAAGTTGCTGCCGAAGTCCTTTCGCCTTCACGGTAACATCGTTTCGGCCATCAATGACCAGGTGCTGGAAGACACGGTGGTAACCGAGCTGCTGCTGACGTTTTTTGAGCGCCAGGAAGAATGGCAGACGCCGTTTGGCGATGCCGTCGGCGTGCTGCACAAGATCGGCACGCTCGCCGACGTGGTGTTTCTAACCGCTATGCCGCCGGCCTTCACTGCCCAACGCCGGCGCCTGCTTGATAAGCTTGGCCTCGACTTTCCACTGCTGGCCACCGAGAGCCCGAAAGGACCCGTCGTCAAGGCGCTACACGGTGACCGCCCCCTGCCCTTCGCGTTCATGGATGACATGGCGCATAACCTGCATTCCGTTGGCGATCATGCGCCTGGCTGCCTGCTGGTACAAATCGGCCCGCAATCGGAAATCCATCGTCATGCGCCGCCGCCCGGTCCGCATGTGCTGCGCGCAGCCGACTGGCACGATGCCAGCGAGCGAGTGCTCAAGCATTTCGAGGCCCGTGTCTAAAGCCTGGGATGGCAACATTGGCCACCTCTAACCGTTGTGGACGCTGAACGGTCGCCGCTTGCGAGCTCGCAAAACCGGGCCTATGGTTGAAATGTTCAACTTATGTTCCGGCACCAATCCATATGTCTGCGCAGCCGCACCTCCGTTCCGGCTTCTGTCGTGATTGCCTTTCGCTACTGGCCGAAGGCAAGCGTCGTTGCACGGCTTGCGGCAGCCCACGTCTCGTTTATCACCCTGAACTGTTTCGGCTGACGCTTGCCCATATCGACTGCGACGCCTTTTATGCCTCGGTCGAAAAGCGCGACAATCCTTATCTCGTCGACAAGCCGCTGATCATCGGCGGTGGCAAGCGCGGCGTTGTTTCCACCGCCTGCTATATCGCCCGCATTCACGGCGTCCGTTCGGCCATGCCGATGTTCAAGGCGCTGGAGGCCTGCCCGCAGGCCGTGGTCCTTCCACCTGATATGGAAAAATACGCACGTGTTGGCCGGCAGGTGCGGGCGATGATGGAGGAGCTGACGCCGCTGGTGCAGCCGATATCGATCGACGAGGCCTTTCTCGAGCTGTCGGGCACGGAAAAGCTGCATCACGCGCCGCCGGCGCTGGTGCTGGCGCGCTTTGCCAGACGGGTGGAGAGCGAAATCGGGATTACAGTCTCGGTCGGCCTGTCCTACTGCAAGTTCCTCGCCAAAGTCGCCTCAGATCTGCAGAAGCCGCGCGGTTTTTCTGTCATCGGTGAAGCAGAGGCGCTCGATTTTCTAGCGCCGCGCCCCGTCACCACCATCTGGGGTGTCGGCAAAGCCTTTGCGGCGACGCTGGAAAAGGACGGCATACGCACAATCGGCCAATTGCAGATCATGGAAGAAAGCGACCTGATGCGCCGCTATAGCAGTATGGGCCAGCGGCTGGCGCGGCTTTCGCGTGGCATTGACGACCGGGAAGTACATATCAACGAACCGGCCAAAAGCATTTCGGCCGAAACCACCTTCTTCGACGATATCTCGTCGCACGAGGACCTCGTGCCGCATCTGCGCAAGCTCTCGGAAAAGGTCGCCTGGCGGCTGAAAAAGCAGGACCTCGCTGGCCATACCGTAGTGCTGAAGCTAAAGACCGCCGATTTCAAGCTGCGCACCCGCAATCGCCGGCTGGAGGATCCGACGCGGCTCGCCGATCGGATTTTCCGCACCGGCATGCAGTTGCTGGACAAGGAGACCGACGGCACGAAATTCAGGCTGATCGGCATCGGCGTCAGCGATTTTGCCAGCCCGGACCTCGCAGACCCTCCGGATCTCGTCGATCCCGATGCTGCCAGACGCGCCAAGGCTGAAGCCGCAATGGACCAGCTGCGGCTGAAATTCGGCAAGGGCATGATCGAGACAGGCTTCACATTTGGCGGTGTTAAAAAGCCGGCTCCGTAGAGCGGCGCTTACTAGGAAGACGATTGAGACCAATGCTGCCATCGTCGGTTATCCGGTCAACAAGACGTGATGCCTGTGTGGCGGGTAAGCAATCGTTAAAGTTCGCTGCGTAATTTAACAGCCAACTATCGCATCTTTGCAGCGACTTGTTTGGCGGCTTCGCCCTTTACATCCGCGCCGGTTTCAGGCGCGCATCCTCACTTGCAGATAAGGGGCACCATGATGGTCCGCGCCGTTTTCCGATCGATGATCCTGTCCGCCTCGACGCTTGCCCTGACTGCGGCGCTCTCGCCGGCCAATGCCAGCGATGGATCGACGCTGCAGATCATCGTGTCGAAGCAGACGCAATCTCTGACCGTCTACGACGGCGACAAGGCGCTTGTCTCTTCGCGGGTATCGACCGGCAAGGACGGGCATGCAACGCCCTCAGGCGTTTTCGCGATCATCCAGAAGACCAAATATCACGAGTCCAACCTCTACTCGAACGCGCCGATGCCCTGGATGCAGCGCATCACCTGGTCCGGCGTCGCTTTGCACGAATCCAATAGCGTGCCGAACCGACCCGCCTCACATGGCTGCGTGCGCCTGCCTGGTCAGTTTGCCCGCGAGCTTTATGGCATGACCCGCCTCGGCGCCCATGTGATCATCACCGATGCTCCGGTGGCGCCACGGCAGATTGAGCACCCTGCCCTGTTCAGCCCGCACCCGGCCGCAGACGTGCCGCAGCTACTATCCGATGCCCGCTTGAGGGGTGCAGGCAGCGCAGCAGGTCCGCAGCCGGTGGAAGTGGCAATGGTGGAACTGCCCAGAGCCAAGCCTCAGGCGATAGCATCAGAGCCTCCACTCAGTATCCTCGTAACCCTGCGTGGCGAGCGTGAGACCATTCACGATGCGCAATTGCTGCTGCAGGATATGGGTTTTGATACTGGTGGCTCTGATGGCTATACCGGGCCGCTGACCCGCGCGGCTATCCAAGGCTTCAAGCGCTGGAAGGGCATGGCCCTGAAAGGTCCGCTGGTCACACCCGACTTCCTCGCCCGGCTCTACGAAAGCGCCGGCAAGCCCATGCCGCCGGCGGGCCAGATCTATGTGCGCCAGTCGTTCAAGGCGGTTTTTGACGCCCCTGTTGTGATCGACCAGCCGGAAAAGCCGCTCGGCACGCATTTCTTCACCGCAAGCCTCGCCTCATCCGAAGCAAAGGCCCATTGGCAGGTCACGAGCCTGGAGTCCGCCCCGTCCAATCCGGCAAATACGCCAGCCTCAGGATCAATCGTCACCATCGGCGGCAAGCAGGCTAGCGCAGAAGACGGCCTGACGGCCGTGCTGGATCGCATCCATATTCCCGACGATATCCGTGAACGGATTGAGACCAAGATGGCAAGCGGAACAGCGCTGACGATCACCGACCGCGGCCTCAGCCCCGATACGATCGACGGGACAGATTTCATCACCATGTTGCCCAACCGGTCCTGACCGATCAAGACAACCGCATCTTTGCGACTTCAGTCAAAAGACACGCTAAACCAGTTCGACATCCACCACACCGGGCGCCGAACGCATCGCGGCGGCGATTTCTGGGGTGATGCGGAAGCGTTGGTTCAGCTCGACCTCGATTTCGCGGCGGCCATCCTCCTTGATCACAACAAAGGAGACGAGGCCGTCGCCCTTGGTGTTGAGATGGGCGGCGAGCGCCCGCAGAGGACCGGAATCGCGCAGATAGACGCGCAGGGTCTTTTGCATCTGAAGCGACTTTTCCTCGAGCGATTGCGCCGTCTGGATACGCAGGCCGATGCCTTCCGGCCGCTCTTCAGCGGCAACGGTGATGACAAGCGATTTGCCTGACTCGAGCAGGTCGCGATACTGGTTCAGGCCCTCGGAAAACAGCACGGCCTCATATTGCCCTGACGCATCCGACAGCGTGACGATACCCATCTTGTTGCCTGTGCGGGTCTTGCGCTCCTGCTTGGAGATCACCGTCCCGGCAAGACGGCCGGCTGTAGCACCCTGGCGCACGGCGCCGGAGAAATCGGCAAAATTCTGTACCCGCATCTTTTCGAGCAGCGGCTTGTAGGTGTCGAGCGGGTGGGCCGAGAGATAGAAGCCGAGCACCTGGAATTCGCGCATCAGCTTTTCCGATGGCAGCCAGGGCGTATAGGTCGGGAAGGAAATCCGCTCCGGCCCTGTGGCGGCACCCGAACCGAACATATCGGACTGGCCGCTGACGGCATTTTCCTGAGCGCGCTGGGCATAGCCGATGATCCGGTCCATGCCGGCTACCAGTTCGGCGCGGTCTCGACCGAAGCAATCGAAGGCGCCGGCAAAGATCAGGCTCTCAAACACCCGCCGATTGATCTGCTTGGGATCGATGCGCAGGCAGAAATCCTCGAGATCGGCAAACGGCTTGTCGCCGCGCACCGCCACGATATGCTCGACGGCAGCATCGCCGACGCCCTTGAGGGCCGCTAACGAATAATAAATCCGGCTCGGTCCCGTCTGGAAATGCCGGAAAGAGGTCTGCACGGACGGCGGTACGACTTCGATGCCAAGCCTGCCGGCATCCTGGCGGAAGTCCACCAGCTTTTCGGTATTGGCCATATCGAGCGTCATCGACGCCGCCAGGAACTCGACCGGATAATGCGCCTTCATATAGGCCGTCTGGTAGGAGACAATCGCGTAGGCAGCCGCATGCGACTTGTTGAAGCCATAATTGGCGAATTTCGCGAGCAGGTCGAAGATATTGTCGGCCTGCGGCTTGGAGACTCCGTTCTTGACCGCGCCATCGACGAAACGGGCGCGCTGCTTGTCCATCTCCTCCTTGATCTTCTTACCCATGGCGCGGCGCAGAAGATCGGCTTCGCCGAGCGAATAGCCTGACAGGACCTGGGCCACCTGCATGACCTGTTCCTGGTAAACGATAACGCCCTGAGTTTCCTTGAGGAGATAGTCGATGGTCGGATGGATCGACTCGATCTCTTCCTCGCCATGCTTACGGGCATTGTAGACCGGGATATTTTCCATCGGGCCCGGACGATAGAGCGCGACCAGCGCGATAATGTCCTCGATACAGTCAGGCCGCATGCCGATCAGCGCCTTGCGCATGCCGGCACTTTCCACCTGGAACACGCCGACCGTCTCGCCGCGCGAGAGCATCTGATAGGTCTTCTCGTCGTCGAGCGGAATGGTGGCGAGGTCGATTTCGATATCGCGCAATTTGCAAAAATCAACCGCGGTCTTCAAAACCGTCAGGGTCTTCAAGCCCAAAAAGTCGAATTTCACCAGGCCGGCCTGCTCGACCCATTTCATGTTGAACTGGGTGACAGGCATGTCGGAGCGCGGATCACGATACATCGGGACCAGCTTGGACAGCGGCCTATCCCCAATCACGATCCCCGCAGCATGGGTCGAGGCGTGACGATAAAGCCCTTCGATTTTCTGGGCGATATCTAGCAGGCGGCCGACAACAGGCTCCTTATCGATCTCTTCCTGAAACTTAGGTTCTTCTTCAATCGCCTTGGACAAGGGCGTTGGATTGGCCGGATTGTTCGGCACCAGCTTACAGATGCGGTCCACCTGACCATAAGGCATTTCCAGCACGCGGCCGACGTCGCGCAGGGCGGCGCGCGCCTGGAGCGAACCAAAGGTAATGATCTGCGCCACCTGTTCGCGCCCGTATTTGCGCTGCACGTAGCGGATTACCTCTTCGCGGCGATCCTGGCAGAAGTCGATATCGAAGTCGGGCATCGAAACGCGCTCAGGATTGAGGAAGCGTTCGAACAGTAGCGAAAACCTGAGGGGGTCGACGTCGGTAATCGTCAAGGCATAGGCGACCAGCGAACCCGCACCCGAACCACGGCCCGGGCCCACCGGAATGTCCTGGCTCTTTGCCCATTTGATGAAGTCGGCAACGATCAGGAAGTAGCCGGGGAATTTCATTCGCTCGATAACACCAAGCTCGAAGTCCAGCCGCTCGCGATACTCCTTTTCCTCATAGCCCGGCGCCATGCCGAGCTTGGCGAGGCGCTCGTCCAGGCCTTCGATGGCCTGCCGGCGCAGTTCGCCCGCCTCGGCGCGCCCCGCCTCTTCAGGATCGTCACTGGCGCCGGTAAAGCGCGGCAGGATCGGGCTGCGGGTATCGAGAACGAAGGAGCAGCGGCTGGCTATTTCGACGGTATTTTCAAGCGCTTCCGGGAGATCCCTAAACAGGACCTGCATTTCCTTGCGGCTCTTCAGATAATGGTCCGGCGTCAGCCGAAACCGCCGGTCGTCGGAGACGATGGCGTTATGGGCGACCGCCATCAGCGCGTCATGGGCATCGTAATCGTCGCGGCTCGGAAAGAAAGCCTCGTTGGTGGCAACCAAGGGTATATCATGCTCGTAAGCCAGAGCGACCATTCGGCTTTCGTGCTGGCGGTCGTAGCCCTGCTGCCGCTGCAATTCGATATAGAGCCGGTCGCCGAACAGGGACTTTAGCGCCATCAACCGCGCCAGCGCCTGTGCCTGGTGTCCGTCCTTGACCGCCAAATCGACAGGGCCGCCACTTGCGCCAGTTAGCGCGATCAGGCCTTCGGTGCCGATCTCTTCCAGCCACGACATCGAGATATGCACGGACTGGCTGTTATCACCCTGAAGATAGGCGCGGCTGACGAGATCGACCAACCGTTCGTAACCACCGGCATCCGCCGCCAGAAGCACGATGGCCGGATATTTGGCGACAAAACCATTGCCGCGTTTCTCCTCGCCCGCATCTTCCATGTCGATCGACAACTGGCAACCAATGATCGGCTGCAAACCGTCGCCCAGTGCCTTCTGGGAGAACTCGAGAGCAATGAAAAGATTATTGGTATCGGTGATGGCAATGGCGGGCTGCTGGTCGGCTAGGACCTTGCCGAGGATCTTCTTGAGAGGCAGTGCCCCCTCAAGCAGCGAATAGGCCGAATGGACCCGCAGATGTATGAAGCCTGGCCCATTTTCCTTGATATCAAGACCGCCAGCCGCCGCTTCACCCATCGTCTTCATCCTGCCTTGATGTCATCGTCCTCGAACATACCGCAATCGAAAGACCCAGCCATAGGACGGGTTTTTAACGATGCGGGCCATGCCGGTGACCGATTCCATTCTCTTCTGTCCGGGCAGCTATGTCCAGAAGGAAGGAGGGCCTGCGCGCTCCTATCCCCTTGAAGCTGACCTCATGGAAGAGGCCTGGGACAGTGCGGCTGCGGGCAGGCCCACTCAAAAAGCCAGAGCGAGAACCGTCAGACTTGCGATGAAAACAGCAAGCGATGTGAATGCGGCGATGTCATGCAAAATATCATTCATAGCTCACTCCTGTTCGGTTATGTTGTTATTTTGTTCTCCTTTTGTTTGATCGTCAACAGAAATTTTACACAATGAGAACAAACAGACAAAACGCGCCGGTCGATTGACCGGCGCATTCATGTTAACCAATTAATTTCAAATAATTATTTAGAGTTCCAGATCGACGATCCGGCCGTCCTGCAAGGTGACACAGCGGTCCATGCGCATCGCCAGTTCGTGGTTATGCGTGGCGATCAGCGCAGCAAGTCCAGACTGACGCACCAAGGCTTCCAGGGCGGAAAACACGTAAGCCGCGGTTTCCGGATCGAGATTGCCGGTCGGCTCGTCAGCGAGCAGCAGCAGCGGCGCGTTGGCAACGGCGCGGGCAATCGCCACGCGCTGTTGTTCACCACCGGAGAGTTCGGCTGGTCGGTGCGTGCCGCGATGGCCGATCCGCATGTAGTCCAGCAGAGCCTTGGCGCGTTTGCTGGCTTCCGGAATAGTCAAGCCGGCGATCATCTGCGGCATCATGATGTTTTCGAGCGCGGAAAACTCCGGCAGCAGATGATGGAACTGGTAGACGAAACCAATGCTGCTGCGGCGCATGGCCGTGCGGCCTTCCTCGGAAAGCTCGTTGCAGCGGGTGCCACCGATTACGACGTCTCCGTCGCTCGGATGCTCGAGCAGGCCGGCAATGTGAAGAAGCGTCGACTTCCCGGTGCCCGACGGGGCAACCAACGCCACAGTCTCGCCCTCATACAGCGTCAGCCCGGCCCCCTTGAGGATACTCAGCTTTGTCTCACCCTCGCCGTAGCTGCGCGAAACATTGGAAATTTCAAGAACAGGATTCTTCGCCATGGATACGCTGTTTCCTATTCGTAACGCAGGGCTTGCACGGGATCGAGCCGGGCGGCGCGCCACGCCGGAAAGATCGTCGCGATGAAGGACAGCGTCAGCGACATGATGATGACAGAGACCGTCTCGCCCAGGCTCATGTCGGCCGGCAGTTTGCTGAGGAAATAGAGCTGCGGATCAAAGAGCACAGTACCCGATACCCAGGAGAAGAAGCCGCGGATCGATTCGATGTTCAGACAGACGAGCACGCCGAGCGCTACGCCAGCAAAGGTACCGGCAATGCCGATGGCTGCGCCGGTCATGAAGAAGATCCTGAGAATCGAGCTGGAACTCGCCCCCATGGTCTTCAAAATGGCAATGTCGCTGCTCTTGTCCTTCACCAGCATGATCAGGCCGGAAATGATGTTCAGCGCCGCAACGATGACGATCAGCGTCAGGATCATGAACATCACATTGCGCTCGACTTGAAGGGCTGAGAAGAAGGTTTGGTTGCGCTGGCGCCAGTCGCTGATGAAGACTTGCCGTCCCGCTGCAGCCTCGACCTTAGGCCGCAACTCATCGATATCATCAGGGTTACTGACGAACAGTTCGATCGACTGCACCAGGCCCTCGGCATTGAAATAGAGCTGCGCCTCTTCGAGCGGCATATAGATGATCGAGCTATCGTACTCGGACATGCCGATCTCGAACGTGCCTGAAATCTTGTAGGATTTCACCCGCGGGTTAACACCCATGGGCGTCACATCGCCCTCCGGCGAGACGAGCGTGATGGAATCGCCGGCCTGCAGGCCGAGATCATTGGCCATGCGAGACCCAATAAGCACGCCCTGCCCCGATGTGAAGCCAACCATATCGCCGCTCTTGATATTGCCGGCGACTTCCTTGAGCTTCATCAGATCGTCGGAACGGATGCCTCGCACAAGCGCGCCGGTACCGGCGCCGCCCTTGCCGGAAGCAAGCGTCTGGCCCTCGACCAGCGGCAGGGCCATGGTGACGCCGGGAACTTCGGCGAATTTCTTGGCAAGTTCGGCATAATCGGTAAACGGACTGTCGACCGGCTGTATGATCATATGCCCGTTTATGCCGAGGATGCGCGAGATCAGCTCGGTGCGGAACCCGTTCATCACAGCCATGACGATGATAAGGGTTGCGACGCCGAGCATGATGCCGACAAAGGAAAAGCCGGCGATGACCGAGATCACGGCCTCCTTGCGCCGGGCGCGCAGATAACGCCAGGCGACCATGCGCTCGAATGCGGAAAACGGCTTGGAAGAGGCCGCTGCCACGGCTTCGCCTACCGTAGAGCTTCCAGTTTCACTGCTCAATCTTGCCTCCTGGCGTCGCTCAGCCCGCTATGCGGTTGATGGCGGCCTCGATGGTCATGGTTTCCCGCTCGCCAGTCTTGCGGTTCTTGATCTCGACTTCGCCATTGGCAACCGAGCGCGGACCGACGATCACCTGATAGGGAACGCCAATCAGATCCGCGAGCGCGAATTTCGCGCCGGCGCGGTCGTCGGTATCATCGAGAAGAACGTCCTTACCGGCCTTTGCGAGCGCCGCATACAAAGTGTCGCATGCGCCGTCGCAGCTAGCATCCCCAGCCTTCATGTTGATGATGATAGCATCGAAAGGCGCGACGGACTCGGGCCAAATGATGCCATTCTCATCATGAGAAGCTTCGATGATGGCCGGAACAAGGCGTGTCGGACCAATGCCGTAGGAGCCCATGTGCACAAGGTGTTCCTTACCATCGGGCCCCTGGACCTTGGCGCCCATCGGCTCGGAGTATTTGGTGCCGAAATAGAAGATGTGACCGACTTCGATCCCTCGTGCGGAAATGCGTGCGTCCTCTGGCATGGCGCCATAGGCAGTTTCGTCATGCATCTCAGACGTGGCAGCATAGTCCGACGTCCAATCTTCGAAGATAGCCTGTAGACCGGCCACGTCATCGAAATCGGTATCGGCGGCCGGAATGGCCCGGTCGAGGAAGCTCTTGTGGCAGAACACTTCCGACTCGCCGGTGTCGGCGAGAATGATGAACTCGTGGCTATGATTACCGCCGATCGGGCCAGTGTCGGCGCGCATCGGGATGGCGCGCAGGCCGAGCCGTGAGAAGGTCCGCAGGTAGGCCGTGAACATCTTATTGTAGGAGTGGATGGCGCTTTCCTTGGTCAGGTCGAAGGAATAGGCGTCCTTCATCAGGAATTCGCGCGAACGCATCGTGCCGAAGCGCGGACGGATCTCGTCACGGAACTTCAACTGTATGTGATAGAGGTTCAGCGGCAGGGTCTTGTAGGACTTGACGTAGGACCGAAAGATATCCGTGACCATTTCCTCATTGGTCGGGCCGTAAAGCATCGGACGATCCTGGCGGTCCTTGATGCGCAGCATTTCCTTGCCGTAGTCGTCGTAGCGACCGCTTTCCTGCCAAAGCTCGGCGGATTGCAGCGTTGGCATCAGCAACTCGACGGCGCCGGCGCGGTTCTGCTCTTCGCGAATGATCGCATTGACCTTGTCCAGCACCCGCTTGCCCAACGGCAACCAGGAATAAATACCCTGCGACTGCTGGCGGATCATGCCGGTGCGCAGCATAAGCCGATGGGAAACGATTTCCGCTTCCTTGGGATTTTCCTTGAGGATGGGCATAAAATAGCGGGAGAGGCGCATACCGACTTCCATTGGTGTGGCGAGCCGCGTTGAAGCGGAATCAGCCGTATATCTGGTTTTTCTTGAAGCCTTCTAACCGTTTCGCTCACGGAAGAAAACCCGCCCCCGGCTTTTGTCAACGACAGTGAAAGGAAACGGCAGCGATGCCCGACATCGGGACCGACTTAAGCCTCCGCTCCACACCAAAATTCGCTGGCACGTCACAACTGGGACCATCACCTCGCCACAATTTCGCCGCTCCTCATCATCGTGAAAACCAGCCATATCAGCCTGTTTTGAGGGCAAATACAAAGCGCGTTGGGCATTCGCTCAGAGGGCAACCATGTCAAAATATTGACAAATCAGCAAAAATTACCCGACCGCGCCTTCTTTTTGGAAAGCTGTAACAAAAATGCAAAAAGTTGATGACAAGTGTTCCTTGTTGAGCTAGCTTACGCTCACAAAACAGGCAGAAAGCTTAAATTTCTGTCGAATTCGCGGTAAAGTCTTGGGAGGATCAGATCTTAGGCGCGGTTACTCGCAGCCCCTTAATTGGTGAAAGGTCACGCGACATTTGTACAAACAAGGTCTTCGGACCTTGTTTTTTTTTGCCTAACTGTTTGCTTGGCAGCTGCTCGCTATGCTTTGCCTGTGCTTATCGCAACTGTCGATGCACGGAGGGCGCTAAGCCATCCGCCGTCAAAATTATCTGATATCGGGCATGATGTGAGGCAGGTCAGCGAAGCTGAAACCGAAATAGGCGGAACTCAAGTTCCAGCCGAAAAAGATCACCGCCGCAACCAGCGTATTGAGAGCCATGACCCGCCAGAAGCGGAATCGCGCTGGCGCGCTCGCCATCGTGCCAGGTACGATCTGCTGATCATCCTCTTGGGTATGCGTGCAAAAAGGCAGGACCGCAAACAGCGTGATCCACCAGAGAATGAAATAGATCGCTCCACCGGTCACCCAGGACATCGGCTCTCCTCCTTGCAGTCAATTGCTCCCTTCTGATCATAGAGGGCAAAGGCGTGCATTCTGTCCATGTGGCATAGTGCCATCGCACGAACAACCGTGCTGAAACCGTGGCAGACTTGCTCCGGCCTCTCAGACCTGTTCCAGCTCGATCAGCGTACCGAAAAAGTCCTTGGGATGCAGAAACAGCACCGGCTTGCCGTGGGCGCCGATGCGCGGCTCGCCGTCGCCAAGCACGCGCGCGCCCTGCCCCGTCAAATGCGCGCGGGCAGCTTTGATGTCTTCGACTTCGTAGCAGATATGATGGATGCCACCGGACGGGTTCTTGTCGAGAAAGGCCCGGATCGGCGAGGTCTCGCCAAGCGGCTCCAGCAGTTCGATCTTGGTATTGGGAAGCTCGACGAAGACAACGGTCACACCATGTTCCGGCAAGGCCATGGGCGACGAAACCTTGGCTCCGAGTGTGCCTGAATAACATTCGGTTGCCGCCGCCAGATCCGTGACGGCGATGGCGACATGATTAACGCGACCAAGCACTTCTCAGCTCCCCATGCCATCGGCCTCTGCGGACCTCAGCCCGCGGAGGCCTTTTATAAAGCCGCCCTCTCCTCAGGCCGCAGACCGTCAAACCTTGTTGACGAAAACCGTGACCACAGGCTTCTTTCCCCAGCATTCGTTCGCGGTGGACCGAACCGCACGGCGAATGCTTTCCTGAAGCGCGCCAAGGTCCTTGCGACGGGCACGCGGAATGCTTTCGACGGCGCTGAGCACTGCGTCGTACAGTACATCTTCCATATCGTCGCCTTCGATGTCCTCAGCAGGCAAGCCAATCGCCACGATCTCCGGATCGTCGCGGAAATCGAAACGCTCGTCCAGGATTACGTTGACCGAGACATGACCGGCGAAGGAGAGCTTCCGGCGTTCGCCGATGCCCATTTCCTCGAAATTCCCGATCAGCTTGCCGTCCTTGAAGATCCGGCCATGCGGTGCTTCACCGATTACCTCGGCAGGGCCAGGGGCCAGACGCAGGATATTGCCATTGCGCACCTTCGGCACCTGAGGGATGCCGGCCTGCTGCGCGAGCAACTGCTGAGCGCTCAGATGCGCGGCTTCGCCATGCACAGGTACAAGGATCTGCGGCCGCGTCCACTCGTACATCTGCAACAGTTCGTTGCGACGCGGATGGCCGGAGACATGCACAAGCGCATCACCATCGGTGACGATTGACACACCCTGCTCAATCAAGCCGTTCTTGATATCATTGATCGGCTTTTCATTGCCGGGAATGGCGCGCGAGGAAAACACCACCGTGTCGCCCTTGGCGAGTGCGACATTGCGCATTTCGTCGCGCGACAGCTTGGCCAGCGCCGCGCGGGACTCGCCCTGGCTGCCGGTGAGGATCACGACGATCTTGTCGCGCGGGATGTAGCCGTATTCGTCCTCAGCGATGAATGGCTTGACGCCTTCCATCAGCCCGACATCACGGGCCACGGCCACGACACGCTTCAAGGAGCTGCCGAGCAGCAACACTTCACGGCCGGCGGCGTCCGCCGCCTGAGCGATCGAGCGGATACGTCCGACATTGGAAGAGAAGGTGGTGATCGCCACACGGCCTTCCGCAGATGAAATGATCTTGCGCAGACCTTCCGAGACTTCCTGCTCCGACGGCGACACGCCTTCGCGCATGGCGTTGGTGCTGTCGCACATCACAGCCAGCACGCCCTCATCGCCAAGCGCCCGGAAGCGGGCCTCATCGGTCAGCGGACCAAGCGACGGTGCGTGGTCGATCTTCCAGTCGCCGGTATGGATAACATTGCCGAGCGGCGTACGGATCACCAGCGACATCGGCTCGGGGATCGAGTGGTTGACGTCAGAGGCCTCGACCACGAATGGACCGACATGCACTTTGTCACCGGGCTTGAACGGCGTCACCGGGATCTCGGCGCGCGTGCCCTCGTAATTGCGTTTGGCTTCCAGCATGCCGGCGGTGAAGCCGGAGGCATAGACCGGCACATTGAGGCCCGGCCAGATATCGTTCAACCCGCCATAATGGTCTTCATGGGCATGGGTGATGAAGATCGCCTTGAGGTTGTTCTTCTGGCTGCGCAGAAAGCCGATATCGGGCAGAACAAGATCGACGCCCGGCAGATCGGGACCTGGGAAGGTCACACCGCAATCCACCATGATCCATTGCCGCTGCTTCGGCGGGCCAAAGCCGTAGAGCGCCAGGTTCATGCCGATTTCACCTACGCCGCCCAGCGGCAGAAATACCAATTCGTCTGTCTTTGTCATTCTTTCCTTGGCCCATTCGGCTCGAAAAACACATCACCCGCCGCAACTGGCGTGATGCCTAGCGAGCCCCTGTCGAGCAATAGTATCCCTTTATCATCGATTCCCGAAAAGACACCGGAAATCGAACGATCCGGCAGATTGACGGTTATTTTCTCACCAATACCGCAAGCCACATGGCGCCAGCGCCGCATCACGTCAGCAACGCCGCGACCTTGGTCCCAAAGCGCTAATGCGTCGGCCATGGCAATGAAAAGGTGGCTGAAAAACTCGTCCGGCGTCACCGAAGCGCCATGCTCTTGCAGCGAGGCGGTCGGATACGGCGTTTCTGACGGCTTGAAGCGGATATTGACGCCGATGCCGATCACCAGCGCATGGCGACCATCAAGCAGGCGCTCGGCTTCGAGCAGAATGCCCGAGGTCTTGGCGCGGCCGATCAGCACGTCGTTCGGCCATTTGATTTCAAGTGGAGGGCTGCCAGGCGGCAGCACAGCTGAAATGGCGTCATGCACAGCAACGGCAACGGCCAGCGGCAAGGACGCGAGGTCGGCGAGCGGCGCCGGATCGATCAGAAGAAGTGAACTGTAGAGATTTCCGGGTTCGGAGGCCCATAATCGCCCTCGGCGACCTCGCCCGCCTGTCTGGCGATTGGCGGTCAGCCAGAGATGGCCGGGATCGCCTTCCCGCGCCCTGATAAGGCATTGCTGGTTCGTGGAATCCACCTCGTCCAGCGCGAGATGTCGGAAGGCGTCGAGCGCCTTCCGACGATGGGTAGCATAGTCGCTCAATGGAACAGCGTCGCCGCCGCTGCCGATGCAGCACTGCCGATTGGGCCACCGATCAGCACATAGGCGATGACGAACAGGCCGGACAGGCCAAACACCACGCGCAAGGTGGCTGACGTTGCCGCAAACTCGATCTTCGCGTCATCGAACCACATCACCTTCACGATGCGAAGATAGTAGTAGGCACCGATGACGGATGCGAGAACGCCGATGATCGCCAGAGCGTAGAGATGCGCCTGGATGGCCGCGAGGAAGACGAAATACTTCCCGAAGAAGCCAGCCAGCGGCGGAATGCCGGCCAGCGAGAACATCAGCGCCGTCAGCACGAAGGCCATGAACGGACGGGTCTGCGACAGGCCGGCGAGATCGTCGACGGTCTCCAGCATTTCGCCGGTCTTGGTGCGCATGGCCATGATGCAGGCAAAGGTGCCGAGGTTCATGATCAGGTAGATGAGCATGTAAAGCAGCACGCCCTCGATGCCTTGCTGCGAACCGGCGGCGAGACCGACGAGTGCGTAGCCCATATGACCGATCGAGGAATAGGCCATCAGGCGCTTGATATTACGCTGACCGATAGCGGCGACGGAACCCAGAACCATTGAAGCAATCGCGATGAACACAACCACCTGCTGCCATTCAGCCGTGATCGGCTGGAAGGCTTCGATGACGATGCGCACGAAGATGGCCATTGCGCCGACTTTAGGGGCTGCGGCAAGGAAGGCGGTAACCGGGGTCGGAGCACCTTCGTACACGTCAGGCGTCCACATGTGGAACGGCACGGCGGAGATCTTGAAGGCAAGACCAGCAAGCACGAAGACCAAACCGAAAATCAAGCCGAGATTGCTATGGCCAGCGGCAAGAACAGCAGCGATCTTGTCGAATTCGACATTGCCGGTGAACCCATAGACCAGCGACATGCCATAGAGCAGCATGCCTGACGACAGCGCGCCGAGCACGAAATACTTCAGGCCAGCTTCCGACGAGCGGGCGCTATCGCGGTTCATGGCGGCGATGACGTAAAGCGCCAGCGACTGCAGCTCGAGCGACAGATAGAGCGAGATCAGGCTGTTGGCCGAGATCATCAAGAGGATGCCGAGCGTTGCCAGCACCAGCAGGACCGGGAACTCGAACTTGTCGAGATCATTGGCCTTGGCAAGACCTGTGGCCATGACCATGGTCACGATCGAGCCGATCAGCGCCAGAACCTTCATGAACCGGGCATAACCATCGGAAATATAGGCGCCGCCGAAGGCAAGGCCATCGGCCGGCAGAAGCAGGATCCACGCGCAGGCAACGGCGAGCAGCGCCACCGCCAGACCGGTCACCAACGACGCCTTGTTGGTGAACACGCCGATCATCAGCAAGACAAGCGCGCCAACCGCAAGCATAAGCTCCGGCGTGACGAGATGCAGGCTTGCAAGGAGAGTTTCAGCATTCATATCCAATGATCCTGTCGTCAGTTCACCAGGAGCGCAACATTTTGCGCAGCCTGCAGAGCGGCGGTGTAGTGATTGAGAAGCGCATCGACCGAAGCCGTCGTCACATCAAAGATCGGGGCCGGGTAGACGCCGAACAGGATGGTGAGCGCGATCAGCGGATAGAGCGTGACCTTTTCCCGGAAGGACAGATCAAGCAGCGCCTTCAGGCTTTCCTTGTCGAGCGCACCGAAGATCACCCGGCGATAGAGCCAGAGAGCATAGGCAGCCGACAGGATCACGCCGGTCGCGGCAAACAACGCTACCCAGCTATTGGCCCGGAAGGCACCGATCAGCGTCAGGAATTCACCGATGAAACCCGACGTGCCCGGCAGGCCGACATTAGCCATGGTGAAAATCATGAAGGCCAACGCGTATTTCGGCATGTTGTTGACGAGACCGCCATAGGCAGCGATTTCGCGGGTATGCATGCGGTCGTAGATCACGCCAACGCAGAGGAACAGCGCACCGGACACAAAGCCGTGGCTGATCATCTGGAACACGGCGCCCTGCAACCCTTGCGTATTTGCCGCGAAGATACCCATGGTCACGTAGCCCATGTGGGCGACGGAGGAATAGGCGATCAGCTTCTTCATATCTTCCTGCATCAGCGCCACCAGCGAGGTGTAGATGATGGCGATGACTGAGAGCGCGAAGACGGCAGGGGCGAAATAGTCCGAAGCCAGCGGGAACATGGCAAGCGAAAAGCGGATGAAACCATAGCCGCCGAGCTTCAGCATGATACCGGCCAGAATGACTGAACCTGCCGTCGGTGCCTGAACGTGGGCGTCAGGGAGCCAGGTATGCACCGGCCACATCGGCATCTTCACCGCGAAGGAGGCGAAGAAGGCCAGCCAAAGAACCATCTGGAGATGAACCGGGAACTTGTGGGCAAGCAGCGCCGGAATATCCGTCGTGCCGGCATCCCAATACATCGCCATGATGGCGAGCATCATCAGAACCGAGCCAAGCAGCGTATAGAGGAAGAACTTGTAGGAGGCGTAGACGCGGTCCTTGCCACCCCAGACACCGATGATGATGAACATCGGGATCAGGCCGGCTTCGAAGAACACATAGAACAGCACGATGTCGAGCGACACAAACACGCCGACCATCATCACTTCCAGGATGAGGAAGGCAATCATGTATTCCTTGATCCGCTTTTGAACCGAGGTCCAGCTGGCGAGAACGCAGAAGGGCATCAGGAACGCGGTCAGCACCACGAAGAGCATGGAAATGCCGTCGACGCCCAGGTGATAGGCGATGCCGGTACCGAGCCAGGCGTGATTTTCCACCATCTGGAAGCCCGGGTTGGCGTTATCGAAGCCGATCCAGACGAAAAGCGAGACGATGAAAGTGGCAACCGTGGTCAGCAGCGAAATGTTCAGCACATTCCGCCGACCCGACGGGGTATCGCCATTCATCAGCAGCAGCAGGGCAACCCCGACCAGTGGCAGGAAGGTGACCGTTGAAAGAATTGGCCAATCGGTCATCAGATCGAACTCCCGAGCATCATCCAGGTAATAAGGGCGGCGATCCCGAGCAACATCGCGAACGCATAGTGGTAGAGATAGCCGGACTGCAGGCGAACGACCCGCTGGGTCAGGCCGGCGACACCGGCGGCAACGCCGTTCGGGCCGTAGGCGTCGATGGTGGCAACGTCGCCCTTCTTCCACAGGAACCGGCCGAGCGCCTTGGCCGAACGGACGAAGAGGAAGTCATAGAGCTCGTCGAAATACCACTTGTTGAGCAGGAATTGGTAGAGCAGCCACTGGCTTTCGGCCAGCTTCTTCGGCGTTTCCGGGGACTTGATATACATGTACCAAGCAGTCACCAGACCAACCAGCATGGCCACGAACGGGCTGAGCTTGACCCAGGTCGGCACATGATGGACCGCATGTAGGATCTCGTTATGCTCGCTGGTAAACAGCGCGCCCTTCCAGAACTCAGCATAGGCTTCGCCAAAGAAGTAATCGTGGAAGATGAAGCCTGCAAACAGCGCACCAGCCGTCAGGATGTAGAGCGGTACCAGCATGACCTGCGGCGATTCGTGCACGTGATGCATGACCTCGTGCGAGGCGCGCGGCTTGCCGAAGAAAGTCAGGAAGGCCAGACGCCAGGAGTAGAAGCTGGTGAACAGCGCGGCAATGACCAGCAGCGCGAATGCGAAGGTCGAAACACCCGTGCCGGCAGCAAAGGAGGATTCGATGATCGCGTCCTTCGAGAAGAAGCCCGCGGTGCCGATCAGCGTGCCGGGAATGCCAACGCCGGTCAGCGCCAGATTGCCGATGGTCATGGCCCAGAACGTGACCGGGATATGCTTACGCAACCCGCCCATGTGGCGCATGTCCTGTTCGCCATCGACAGCATGGATGACCGAGCCGGCGCCAAGGAACAGCAGCGCCTTGAAGAAGGCGTGGGTGAAGAGATGGAACACGGCAGCGCCGTAAGCGCCGACGCCGAGCGCCACGAACATGTAGCCGAGCTGCGAACAGGTCGAATAGGCGATGACGCGCTTGATATCGTTCTGCACCAGACCGACGGTGGCCGCGAAGAAGGCGGTGATCGCACCGACGATGGTAACGACGGTCAGCGCATCAGGAGAGAGTTCGAACAGCGGCGACATTCGGGCAACGAGGAAGACGCCGGCGGTGACCATGGTTGCGGCGTGAATCAGCGCCGAAACCGGGGTTGGGCCTTCCATGGCGTCCGGCAGCCAGGTGTGCAGCAGGAACTGCGCCGATTTACCCATGGCGCCCATGAACAGCAGCAGGCAGGCCGCAGTAACCGCATGGCCCTTGTCCAGATGCATGCCGAACAGGGTGATGACAGCATCCCCTACCGGTGCGCCTTCAGCCGGCAGATAGGTCTGGGCCGAAGCGAAGATCGTTTCGAAATTGACCGACCCGAACAGCACGAAGACGGTGGAGATGCCAAGGATAAACCCGAAGTCGCCGACGCGGTTGACAATAAACGCCTTCATGGCGGCAGCCGTTGCCGAAGGCTTCTTGAACCAGAAGCCGATCAGCAGGTAGGACGCAAGACCCACGCCTTCCCAGCCGAAGAACATCTGCACGAGATTATCCGAGGTCACCAGCATCAGCATGGCGAAGGTAAACAGCGACAAATAGCTGAAGAACCGCGGCCGATGCGGATCGTGATGCATGTAGCCGATCGAATAGAGATGGACCAGCGTCGAGACGCTGTTGACCACGACCAGCATGACAGCCGTGAGCGTGTCGATGCGAAGCGCCCACTCGACGTCGATGCCGCCGACCTGGATCCAGCGCAGCACCGGCACCTTGATCAGCTCGGAATGGCCGAAGCCGACCGAGATGAACACGTACCAGGACAGGGCTGCCGCCAGGATCATGAAGCCTGTCGTGATAAATTCCGAAGCCTTGGCACCGATCTGGCGGCCAAACAGGCCTGCGATGATCGAGCCGAGCAGCGGAAGAAAGACGATTGTCTTATACAGAAGCATAGCCGTATCAGCCCTTCATCATGTTGACGTCTTCAACCGCGATCGATCCGCGGTTGCGGTAGAAGACAACGAGGATAGCAAGGCCGATCGCAGCTTCCGCAGCCGCGACGGTCAGGATGAACAGGGCGAAAACCTGGCCGACGATGTCATTGAGGAATGACGAGAACGCCACCATGTTGAGGTTTACCGCCAGAAGAATGAGTTCCACCGACATCAGGATGACGATGATATTCTTGCGGTTGAGGAAGATACCGAAGACGCCGAGCATGAACAGGATCGCGCTGACGGTGAGATAGTGGGAAAGTCCGATTTCCATTGTTCGTTTCCTTGAAATCCCTTGCCTTCAGCTTAAAGGCCCTGGCCGGGCTTGACCTTGACCACCTTGATGGCGGTTGCCGGGCCGCGCGCCACCTGCCGTGCGATATTCTGCCGTTTGATATGCTGGCGATGACGCAGCGTCAGCACGATGGCGCCGATCATGGCCACCAGCAGCACCAAGCCGGCGATCTGGAAGAAGAAGACATAATTGGTATAGAGCACGTCGCCCAGGGCCGCCGTGTTCTGGCGCTGAGCCAAGGCCGGGATCGGCATGGCAATCGCCTGTTTGGCTGCCGGCGAGATAGCCGAGCCGCCAATCACGAAGATCAGTTCGGCTGCAACCACGGCGCCTATCAGGGCAGCGAGGGGGCCATATTTCGACGCCCCTGCCCTCAGTTCGGTGAAGTCGATATCGAGCATCATCACCACGAACAGGAAGAGCACCGCCACCGCGCCGACATAGACGACCAGGAGGATCATCGCCAGGAACTCGGCCCCCGTCAGCATGAACAGACCGGCCGCGTTGACGAAGGTGAGGATGAGGAACAAAACCGAGTGAACCGGATTGCGTGACGAAATAACCATGAACGCCGACGCAACCGCGACAAAGGCGAAAAGGTAGAAAAAGATTGTCTGAAGACCCATGATGGTGCCTTTTCATCTTCCCCAGGAGCGCGGCGCGCGCCGTGTCCTTGAAATGCGACAGGCGTCAAGCGCACCCGTCAGACATTTCGTTTCAATTTCAAACCAAGACGGCCGGATAGCCAGCCGTCACCGGTTTCCTCAAAAGCAATCAGCGATAGGGAGCGTCCTGCGCGAGATTGCGCGCAATTTCCCGCTCCCAGCGGTCGCCATTGGCCAGAAGCTTGGCCTTGTCGAAGTAAAGCTCTTCGCGGGTTTCCGTCGAGAACTCAAAATTCGGACCCTCGACAATCGCATCAACCGGGCAGGCTTCCTGGCAGAAGCCGCAATAGATGCATTTTACCATGTCGATATCGTAACGGACCGTACGGCGGGTGCCATCGTTGCGGCGCGGGCCGGCTTCGATGGTGATCGCCTGGGCAGGACAGATCGCTTCGCACAGCTTGCAGGCAATGCAGCGCTCTTCGCCATTGGGATAGCGGCGCAGGGCGTGCTCTCCGCGGAAGCGCGGACTGACGGGACCTTTTTCGAACGGATAGTTCACGGTCGCCTTCTGCTTGAAAAAGTAACGCATCGACAGGAAGAATGCGTTGACGAACTCTTTCAGGAACAGCGAGCGGACAGCCTGGGAGACATTTGCCATCTTCAAACTCCAATTCTGCTGATTTCGGCGGGACGCATGATCATGCCCAGCCCGTCAGTTTCAGCACGAATGCAACAATAACCACCATGGCCAGCGACAGCGGCAGGAAGACCTTCCAGCCCAGGCGCATCAACTGGTCGTAACGGTAGCGCGGAACGATCGCCTTGGTGATGCCGAACATGAAGAACACCATCGTCGCCTTGAGCACGAACCAGATGATCCCGGGAACCCAGTTCAGCACAGGAACGTCCAGCGGCGGCAGCCAGCCACCCAGGAACAGGATGGTCGTCAGAGCGCACATCAACACGATGGCTGCATATTCGCCGAGCATGAACATCATGTACGGCGTCGAGCCATATTCCACCATGAAGCCGGCAACCAGTTCAGATTCCGCTTCCGGCAGGTCGAAGGGCGGACGGTTGGTTTCAGCCAGCGCCGAGATGAAGAAGATCACGAACATCGGGAACAGCGACAGCCAATGCCAATCCAGCAGCGAAGCCGGCATGCCAAGCATGGTGCCGAGGCCATGGTGCTGCGAGTTGACGATGTCGGTCAGGTTGAGCGAACCGGCGCATAGCAGAACCGTGACGATGACGAAGCCGATAGACACTTCGTAAGACACCATCTGAGCGGCAGAGCGCAACGCACCGAGGAACGGATATTTCGAATTCGACGCCCAGCCGCCCATGATGATGCCATAGACTTCAAGCGAAGAGATCGCAAAAACATAGAGAATGCCGATATTGATATTGGCAATCACCCAGCCCTGGTTAAGCGGAATGACCGCCCAGGTGGCAAGCGCCAAGGTCACGGCGACCAGCGGCGCCAGAAGGAAGACGCCCTTGTTGGCACCAGCCGGAATGATCGGCTCCTTCAGCATGAACTTCAAAAGGTCGGCGAAGGACTGGAAAAGCCCCCAGGGACCCACCACATTCGGACCACGGCGCAACTGCACCGCCGCCCAGATCTTGCGGTCTGCGAGAAGGATATAAGCGATGAACACCAGAAGGCAGACCAGCAGCAGCAGGGACTGGCCGATCATGATGGCCGTCGGCCACACATAGGTAGAAACGAAACTGTCCATGATCCCTTGCCCTTACTCTGCCGCAGCCTTGAAATTGTTGCGGGCCAGCGCCGAACATTCGGCCATCACCGCAGACGCGCGTGCAATCGGGTTTGTCAAATAGAAGTCTTTGATCGGCGACGCAAACCCGGATTGGGTCATGTTACCGCCTTTTTTCGCCAGCGCTTCGATTTCGCCGGAATTGCCGGCAGCGATCTCGTCGAGGTCAGCGAAATGCGGATAGGCCTGATAGAGCTTCTGGCGCAACTGGACGAGCGAATCGAACGGCAACTTCTTGCCGAGCACGTCAGACAGCGCACGCAGCACAGCCCAATCCTCACGCGCATCGCCCGGAGCAAAGCCAGCACGGTTGCCCTGCTGTACGCGGCCCTCAGTGTTAACCCAGGTACCCGACTTTTCCGTATAGGCGGCAGCCGGCAGAATGACATCGGCATTCTGGGCACCATTGTCGCCATGCGAACCGATATAGACAGTGAGCTTTGCGGTCTTGGTCGACAAATCGAGTTCGTCCGCGCCGAGCAAGAAGAGGACATCCATGGATGTCAGCATCTCAGCGGCCATCTTGCCCCCCTGCCCCGGCACGAAGCCGAGATCGAGACCGCCTACGCGCGACGCTGCGGTATGCAGAACACCGAAACCATTCCAGCCTTCGCTGACAGCACCGACTGAAACAGCCAGCGCTGCGGCCTGGGCCAGCACGGCTGCGCCATCGCCCCGGGTGAGAGCGCCCTGGCCGACAATGATCACCGGCTTGGAAGCGCCCTTCAGGGCATCAATGAAGCTGTTCTTGCCGGCGGCCAGATCAGCCAGCGTGTCGGAACCGGCGCCCAGATAGCTGTAGTCATAGCGCAGATCGGCATTTTCGCCGATCACACCGATCGGGAACCCGCCCCGGCGCCAGCGCTTGCGGATGCGAGCATTCATGACGGAGGCTTCGAGGCGCGGGTTGCAGCCGATCAGCAGCAGCGCATCGGCATCTTCAATGCCTTCAATTGTCGAGTTGAGGATATAGGAAGATCGGCCAAGCGACGGATCGAGCGCCGTGCCATCCTGGCGACAATCATAGCTCGTCGAGCCGAGAGCAACCAGCAGTTCCTTCAGCGCATACATTTCCTCGACCGAGGCGAGATCGCCGGCGATCGCGCCAATCTTCGAACCATTGGTGGCGCCAACGGCCGCCTTGATTTCGGTGAAGGCTTCCGGCCAGGTCACAGGCTGCAAACGGCCGCCACGGCGCACGTAAGGCCGGTCGAGACGCTGGGTCTTCAGTCCGTCCCAGATGAAGCGGCTCTTATCGGAAATCCACTCTTCGTTGATGCTGTCGTTGACGCGTGGCATGACGCGCATGACTTCGCGACCACGGGTATCGACCCGGATCGCCGAGCCGAGCGCGTCCATGACGTCGATCGATTCGGTCTTGCCGAGTTCCCACGGACGGGCCGTGAAGGCGAAAGGCTTGGAGGTGAGCGCGCCGACCGGGCAGAGGTCAACGACGTTGCCCTGCAGTTCCGAGGTCATCGCCTGCTCGAGATAAGTCGTAATCTCGGCATCTTCACCACGACCGATCAAGCCAAGTTCGGCAATGCCGGCGACTTCTGTGGTGAAACGGACGCAGCGCGTGCAGTGGATGCAGCGGTTCATAACCGTCTTGACCAGCGGGCCAATATACTTGTCTTCAACGGCGCGCTTATCTTCACCATAGCGCGAGCTATCGATGCCAAAAGCCATGGCCTGGTCCTGCAAATCGCATTCGCCGCCCTGGTCGCAGATTGGACAATCGAGCGGATGGTTGATCAGCAGGAATTCCATAACGCCTTCGCGAGCCTTCTTGACCATCGGCGTGTTGGTGTAAACTTCTGGCAGTTCGCCGTTTGGGCCACCGCGGATGTCGCGTACGCCCATGGCGCAGGAGGCCGCCGGCTTCGGCGGGCCACCCTTCACCTCGACAAGGCACATGCGGCAATTGCCGGCCACAGAGAGCCGCTCGTGGAAACAAAAACGCGGAACTTCGGCACCCGCTTCCTCGCATGCCTGAAGCAGCGTGAAATGATCGGGAACCTCGATCTCCTTACCGTCGACTTTCAGCTTTGCCATATTCGCCTTCCTGTCTCACGTCGATCGCAGCCGCGGCTCATTTGAGGCCGGCCAGGAAAATCGCCACGGATTTTCCGCTACGCATGTCTCAGTTCTAGAGTGCTTCACTGTCGCCGACCATGCGCCTCAGTCGGACAGCAAAACGGCAAAGCACCCAAATTCTTGCGGTGGAACTTTCTTCCACCTTGCGGATCGACCTCACCAAGAAGGCAAACGATACGCTGTAAAATCCTGTTTCGAAATCTTGAACGCCTTGGCCTATTCGGCCTCAGACGCCCTTCAACTTCCGCGCCTGACCAATCCAGTCGTCGCGGATGATCCGGCCATCGAGGCCAAGCTCAGCATCAATCCGCTTGGCATCTTCGGGCGACCAGGCGACGATATCGCCATAACTCCGGACACCGAGATTGCCCAGCAGTTCTTCCATCTTCGGTCCGATGCCTCCGATGGCCTTCAAATCGTCCTTCTTGCCACGCCGACGGGCCGGGGCTGCCAGCTTTGCGGCCGGCGCTGTAGCTTGCTTCGGCTCGGCCTTTGCCTTGCTTTCGGCAATCTTGGCCGGGGCAGGCTTTGCAGCGTTAGGCTGTTTTGTCCTGATAGCCTGACGGCGCTTGGCCAACGGTGCCTCAGCCACTGCAATCTCGCCAGCAACGGCCTTAACCGGCTTTGGCGCGGACTGAACGGCAGATTCGGCTTTTACAACAGGCGCAATGGTATTGTCCGGCTCGGTCTCCGCAGGCTGATCCTCCGCAGGCTGATCGGCTGAACGGCGCCGGGCCGAAGCCTCCATCGCCGTCTGCATCGAGCCAAGCATCACACCCGTCATTTGTGAGGCAAAACCGAAACCGAGGGCCGTGGCTGCCGCAAAAGCCGCAATGGGGTTGGCGACCAGCGGATTGCTCATGAGCGCATGCAGAGACGACGATTCAGCTTCGGCGCCATGGTTGGCATCCGACTTGACCGATCCGTCTGTTTCCATCCGCTTTGAACCCTCGCTCATCGCCTCACCCTCCTTTATTCGGCGGCCATGACCGCACCATGATCCATGGCCTTGCGGGTATATTCGTCAATCCGAGCTTCGATTTCCGGCCGGAAATTGCGGATCAGACCCTGAATAGGCCATGCAGCCGCATCACCCAGCGCACAAATCGTGTGGCCCTCGACCTGCTTGGTCACCTGGAACAGCATGTCAATTTCGCGCTTCTGAGCATTGCCCTTGACCATCCGCTCCATCACCCGCCACATCCAGCCGGTGCCTTCGCGGCAAGGTGTGCACTGGCCGCAGCTCTCATGCTTGAAGAACTGTGACAAGCGCGCAATCGCCTTGATGACGTCAGAGGACTTGTCCATGACGATAACAGCAGCCGTACCGAAGGACGACTTCACGTCGCGCAACCCGTCGAAATCCATCGGGCAATCGATAATGTCTTCCGCCTTCACGATTGGGCATGATGCGCCGCCGGGAATGACAGCGAGAAGATTGTCCCAGCCGCCGCGGATACCGCCGGCATGACGCTCGATCAGTTCACGGAAACTGATGCCCATAGTCTCTTCGACCGTGCAGGGCTTGTTGACGTGGCCTGACACCATGAACAGCTTGGTGCCGACATTGTTGGGACGGCCAAAGGACGAGAACCAGCCGGCGCCACGGCGCAGGATGGTCGGCGCCACGGCAATCGACTCGACATTGTTGACAGTCGTCGGGCAGCCATAGAGGCCCATATTGGCCGGGAACGGAGGCTTCAGGCGTGGCTGGCCCTTCTTACCTTCAAGGCTTTCCAGCAAGGCGGTTTCTTCGCCGCAGATATAGGCGCCGGCGCCGTGATGAACGTAAATATCATAATCCCAGCCGAGCTTGTTGTTCTTGCCCAGCAATCCGGCGTCGTAGCACTCATCGATCGCTGCCTGCAGTGCTTCGCGTTCGCGCATATATTCGCCACGCACGTAAATGTAAGCGGCATGGGCGCCCATGGCGAAACCGGCAATCACACAGCCTTCCAGCAGCGTGTGCGGATCATGGCGCATGATTTCGCGGTCTTTGCAGGTGCCGGGCTCTGATTCGTCGGCATTGACCACCAGGTAATGCGGGCGGCCGTCGCTTTCCTTTGGCATGAACGACCATTTCAGACCAGTCGGGAAGCCGGCGCCGCCACGGCCGCGCAGGCCCGAGGCCTTCATCTCGTTGATGATCCAGTCGCGACCCTTTTCAAGGATCTGCTTGGTTCCATCCCAGTGGCCGCGGCTCATCGCGCCTTTCAGGGATTTGTCCTTGAGGCCGTAGATATTGGTGAAAATGCGGTCCTTATCCTGTAACATCGCTCACCCCTTGGCCTTATCGGCATTATCGCCGGAAACTTTGGCATTCTCGGTCGCTGCCGGCTTGTCGGTGGCCGGCGTCTTCAGCTTCGGATCAGTCACAGGCGTATCGGTAGCCGGACGCGCCGCATTTGATGGCGGTACGGAAGCCTCATCCTGGCCGGTCTGGCCTTCGCCCCAGCGCACCGGCTTGATCTCTTCGGTCAGGCTGGTCAAACCGCCCTCAGGCGCTGAATACACGCGGTCGATCTGCGGACCGGGCTTGACCTCGGCGCCGTTGCCGGCTTCGAAGGCATCGATGATTTCTTCCAGGCGTTCCGGCGTCAGGTCCTCATAGGCGTCCTTGAAAATAATCACCATCGGTGCATTGACGCAGGCGCCCTGACACTCGACTTCTTCCCAGGACAGCGTGCCGGATGCATTGCGCTCCAAGGGCTCGGAATGGATCTTCTTCTTGCAGACCTTCATCAGCTCTTCGGAACCGCGCAACATGCAGGGCGTGGTGCCGCAGACCTGGATATGCGCCTTGGTGCCGACAGGCTTCAGCTGGAACTGGGTATAGAAGGTCGCCACTTCCAACACGCGGATATAGGGCATGTCGAGCTTGTCGGCGACGAATTCAATCGTCGCCTTGGTGACCCAGCCATCCTGCTCCTGCGCCCGCATCAACAGCGGAATGACCGCCGATTGCTGGCGCCCTTCAGGATATTTGCGAATGGTTGCTTCGGCCCAGACAGCATTCTCTTCGCTGAATGCGAAGGATGCAGGCTGAAATTGATCTTCGGCTAAACGACGAACGGACATACTTCCTCACGCCTTATCTCAGTTTTTGAACAGAAGACCGGAATGCATGACAGCATCCAGGCCCGCGTTCAGATTGTCCTTTTCGGGGACGCCAACGAGCAGTGCGGCAGAGAGCCCACCTGCCGCCTGATAGCCAGGCGGCGTGGCGGGACAGTGCCGACCGATCCGTCCAGACCGCAGTGCACCATGCGCGCCTGCAACCGAGGTTGCAAGAGCGACACGAGGCTGACGGTCGGAAGGGATCTGCTGCATCAGCGGTCCACCTCACCAAACACGATATCGAGCGAGCCCAGCACCGCGGTCACGTCGGCCAGCTGATGGCCGCGCGACATGAAATCCATCGCCTGAAGATGCACGAAGCCTGGGGCGCGGATCTTGCAGCGGTAGGGCTTATTGGTGCCATCGGCGACCAGATAGACCCCGAACTCGCCCTTCGGCGCCTCGACGGCGGCATAGACTTCGCCGGCCGGAACGTGGAAGCCTTCGGTATAGAGCTTGAAGTGATGGATCAGCGCTTCCATCGACCGCTTCATCTCGCCACGCTTCGGCGGTACGACCTTACCATCTACAGACGAGACCGGACCGACGCGCGCATCGCCGAGCAGGCGATTGCAGCACTGCTTCATGATCTTCACAGCTTCGCGCATTTCCATCATGCGGATCAGGTAACGGTCATAGCAGTCGCCGTTCTTGCCGACGGGAATGTCAAATTCGAGATCCGAATAGCACTCGTAGGGTTGCGAGCGACGCAGATCCCACGCAGCGCCCGAACCACGCACCATTACGCCAGAGAAGCCCCATTTCCAGGCATCTTCCAGACTGATGACGCCGATATCGACGTTACGCTGCTTGAAAATACGGTTTTCGGTCAGAAGGCCTTCGATATCGTCAAGCACCTTCAGGAACGGATCGCACCAGGCGGCGATATCTTCGACGAGCTGCGGCGGAATGTCCTGATGGATGCCACCTGGACGGAAATAGGCGGCATGCATGCGCGCGCCGGAGGCACGCTCATAAAACACCATCAGCTTTTCGCGCTCTTCGAAGCCCCAGACCGGCGGCGTCATCGCGCCCACGTCCATCGCCTGGGTGGTGACGTTCATGATATGCGACAGGATGCGGCCGATTTCGGAAAACAGAACGCGGATCAGCTGACCGCGGATCGGGATCTCGAGACCAAGCAGTTTTTCAACGGCCAGGCAGTAAGCGTGCTCCTGGTTCATCGGCGCGACATAGTCGAGCCGGTCGAAATAGGGCAGCGCTTGCAGATAGGTCTTTGCTTCGATCAGCTTTTCGGTGCCGCGATGCAGCAAGCCGATATGCGGATCGACGCGCTCGACAATTTCACCGTCCAGCTCCAGCACCAGACGCAGAACGCCGTGGGCCGAAGGATGTTCGGGGCCGAAATTGATCGTGAAGTTACGAACGGAATGTTCAGTCATGATATTGCCTTCCGCCCCTTACTTCGCTGCTTTTTCATCGCCGGGCAGCACGTAATCCGTGCCCTCCCAAGGCGAGAGAAAGTCGAAACTCCGGAATTCCTGCTTCAATTCGACAGGCTCATAAACCACGCGCTTGACCGTGTCATCATAGCGAACTTCGACAAAGCCGGTCAGGGGGAAATCCTTGCGCAGCGGATGCCCTTCGAAACCATAATCGGTCAACAAACGGCGCAGGTCCGGGTGGCCGGTGAACATCACGCCGTAGAGATCCCAGGCTTCGCGCTCGAACCAGTCGGCGCCGGGAAACAGCGGACAGATCGACGGCACCGGCTTGTCTTCGCTGGTGGTCAGCTTGACGCGGATGCGATGGTTCTGCTTCGGCGCCAGGAAATGGTAGACCACTTCGAACCGCTCGACGCGCTGCGGGTAGTCAACGCCGCAGACGTCGACAATGTTGATGAAGCCGCAGCGGGCGTCATCGCGCAGGAATTTCACCAGCGCGACCAGATTTTCGGCAGTCGTCGTGACCGTCAGCTCACCATAGGCGACATCGCTGGACAGTACGAGACCGCCGCTGGTGTCGGTGATGTGGGAAGCAAGGGCCTGAAGGGCTTCGCTCATCTTGTCTGTCCCTCGCCTTAGCGCTCGATGGTGCCGGTGCGGCGGATTTTCTTCTGGAGCAGAAGCACGCCGTAAAGAAGCGCTTCTGCCGTGGGGGGACAGCCCGGCACATAGATGTCGACAGGCACGACCCGGTCACAACCCCGAACAACGGAGTAGGAATAGTGGTAATAGCCGCCGCCATTGGCGCAGGAGCCCATGGAAATGACGTAACGCGGCTCCGGCATCTGGTCGTAGACCTTACGCAGCGCGGGCGCCATCTTGTTGGTCAGCGTACCGGCCACGATCATCACGTCGGACTGACGCGGCGAGGCGCGCGGAGCAACGCCGAAGCGCTCCATATCGTAACGCGGGCCAGATGCCTGCATCAGGCCTTCAACGGCGCAGCAGGCCAGACCGAACTGCATCCACATCAGCGAGCCGGTACGAGCCCAGGTGATCAGCGCCTGGGTGGAGGTGACGAGAAAGCCCTTGTCGGCCAGCTCGTCATTGATCTCACCGAAAAAGGCGCTGTCATTGCCAATGGGCTTGCCGGTGGCAGGGTCCAGAATACCCTTTGGCTGCGGAGCAACCAAGGTCTGGTTATTGGTCGGGCTCACTCCCATTCCAGGGCTCCCTTCTTCCATTCATAGATAAAGCCGATGGTCAGCACGCCGAGGAACACCATCATCGACCAGAAGCCAAACCAACCAATCGCACCGAAGGACACGGCCCAAGGGAACAGGAAGGCAACTTCCAGATCGAAAATAATGAAGAGAATCGACACGAGGTAGAATCGGATATCGAACTTGATGCGCGCATCGTCGAAGGCGTTGAATCCGCACTCATAGGCCGAAAGCTTTTCCGAGTCGGGCGCCTTGAACGCAACCGCGAAAGGCGTCACCAGAAGCGCGATACCAATCACCATCGCAATCCCGATGAAAACCACGATCGGAAGGTAGGAACTGAGGAGTTCAGTCATCGTATCCATCCTTGCTTGTCAGAACGCCGGGCGGCGTCCGTGGCTCACAGCCGACAAGCCAAAAAGACTGTTGCAACGAGCCGTTGGTTACCGCAGCCAGAGCCCGTGCGCAAGTGCGCTAGCCGCATTTCGCACATGCACACAAAGACTTTAACAACAGCACACTACGCTGCTATCGAGCACTTTGGATCTATAGCGGAAAACCGTTTCGGAGGAAGTAAAGAATGGCGCGAGTGACGGGGCTCGAACCCGCGACCTCCGGCGTGACAGGCCGGCACTCTAACCGACTGAGCTACACCCGCGCATTTTTGATGCCGTATCAAGGACATCTGAATGGAAACCATTCATTTTCAGACACATGGACCAGGATGGCGCGAGTGACGGGGCTCGAACCCGCGACCTCCGGCGTGACAGGCCGGCACTCTAACCAACTGAGCTACACCCGCATTTTCCTGGTGGGAAGCTTGCTTCCCCGCTTATCGAGCGTCATGTGTCGTTCGATGAGCGGCTAACTATGTTGTTCGTCGGTAGGTGTCAAGCAGCATTGAAAACAAAATCGTGACAGAGCGATTTTTCCTTGTTGATGATCCCCAGGACATGGATGAAGGCTTGCAACCCTCCCCTCAACCGGTCGGACACTGCCCCCATATGACCGTGCGGAACCGCACCCGTGGATGCACGCCAGTCTGTCGACAGTCACCCAACCTATTTAACTCCCAGCCTGGTCTTAACGTCTTCCTTATCCACCGACCATTCGCGACTCGCCGTCGATTTCTTTGCGCTATGGGGCGACCCCAATTCTGGGCTGTGGATGAGTGAACCAGCCGCCAAGCCAAAAACCCTACAATCACGGCCCTTCCCCACCCACCGTCATCTACCCGTCGTAAAAAATGCAAAAAAACCAAAAAACCCTCTTGCGGTTTTTCGAGCGACCGAATAGATCACAGCCACCGACGCGGCGGGCACGACCCGATGACGCGAAGGGCGATTAGCTCAGTTGGTAGAGCGCCTCGTTTACACCGAGGATGTCGGGAGTTCGAGTCTCTCATCGCCCACCATTTCCCCTTCACATACTTGTGCTTTTTGTTGGTTTGTTGTGCGCCTTGTCGTGCCGTTGGATATCCGAGCGGTTTACGCTCAAGTTCGCCTTCCCTTTCGGCTCGTGCATTTTCTCCGCCATCAGGCGGTCTTGGTTTGGGTTGATTTAATTTATCGGCTTTCGTGTTTGCACAAACGGCGACGCCATAAATTCGAGGGCAACGGCTCCGCGATGGAGGAGATTGCTTAGAATGAGACACAAAGCACTCGTGTTTTTGCTGCTGCTCAGCGGTAGCTCAATCGTTGATGTTTCCGAGGCCACGGCCGGTGAACGGATGGTCGTCCCGATTCACGCATTGGAGCGTCACGATATCGTGCGCTACTGGATCCCTGTGAAAATCGGAGCAAAAACAGTTGAGGCGCTCTTGGATACCGGTTCGACGGGACTTCATGTCATGGGCAGCACTGTCTCCAATCAAGATTATGCCCCGACGGGGCAGCAGATGCGCTACTCCTATTCAAACGGCCAGACGATACTAGGCGACGTCGCGGACGCCCAGGTATCTTTCGGGGATGCGGCCGAGACGAAGACGATCCCCGTTGACGTCATCAGAGACCTGACGTGCAACCAAACCGTCAAGCGTTGCCTGATGCCACTTCAGAAACGGCTTGAAGACCCAGGCCAACTTCTGGGGAAGGAAAACTATCAGGCCATTATCGGCGCGAGCATGCCCTCCCCTTCACTCAAGGCAACCGCTCCCAATCCGCTGGTCAGCTTCGGGGACGCCTGGATTATCAATTTACCGCGATCTGCCCAGACCGAAGGGCAACTCATCATCAACCCAACGGCCGATGATCTTTCGGGGTTCGTACGGTTTCCTGCGGCAGAGGGCCCAAACGAGGGTGGCGGTCGAGACAACCCTATCCACGGCTGCCTAACCATTGAAAAATCGCACAAGCCGTATTGTGGGCCGTTTGTTCTCGACAACGGCAATCCTAAAGTTCTCGTCATCGCACCAGAGCCGTTCCATGACTGGCGTCCAGGTACGAGGGCCACGATATCATTTGGCGACGATAGCACCCCTGCCCTGAAAGCCAGCTTCAGTGTCGGCAGCGATATGACTGATTCCTCGCGACTAGCCGTTGGACCTTTTCCAAATTTCCATCAGCCACCCACCAGAGTTCTCGTCGGCGTGGAGGCCTACAAACATTTTTCCGTACTTTATGATTACAAGAATAGTCAGATTGGCTTGAAGCGCCTCTAACCACCCTTCGCGAACATCAATCGCTCAGACACACAAAGGCCGCCGACAATGTCGGCGGCCTTTTCGATGATATGAAGCGCTGACAATTACTTCAGCTTGTACGCACCGAGGCCTGGGCGGTAGCTCTTGTCGTCGAGGAACTGTTTCAGGCCTTCGTCGCGGCCGCGGGTCTTGTCGAGCAGCAGCATCTGTTCCAGCTTGGCGTAGATGTAGTCGTCGGCCACGTCCCAGGGCATGTTGCGAACGCGCTTGAACGTGTCCTTGGCGGCCTTCATGGTGACGGGGTTCTTTTCCAGCAGGCTGGCGCAGAGTTTGCGCACGCGAGTCTCCAAATCGGCCAGCGGCACTGATTCGTTGACGAGGCCCATGTCGCGAGCCTTTTCGCCGCCAAAGGGCTCGCCGGTCATGATGTAATAGAGCGAATCGCGGTGGTTCATCACTTCGGCGACCGCGCGTGTGACGTTGCCGCCGGGCAGAATGCCCCAGTTGATTTCAGAAAGACCGAAGGTCGCCTCATTGGCGGCAATGGCGAGGTCGCAGGCGACCAGCGGATTGAAGGCGCCGCCGAAGCACCAGCCGTTGACCATGGCAACGGTCGGCTTTTCGAAATAGGTCAGGCGCTGCCACCAGCCACCGGACTGACGGCGGCTCTTGATGGTGGCACTGCGCGGCTTGTCGTCGTTGTCGCGGAAATATTGCTGCAGGTCCATGCCGGCCGACCAGGAGGTTCCCGCGCCGCGCAGCACGAGTACGCCGCAGCGGTCATCAGCTTCCAGCTCGTCAAGCACTTCAGCCATGCGGATATTGAGCTCCGGGTTCATGGCGTTGCGCTTTTCCGGCCGGTTGAAGGTCACGAAGGCGATCCGGTCTTCGATATCGACCAGAACGGTGTCGGAACCGGATTTTTCTGTAGCAGTCATGGATCAATCTCCTTAGGCGCCGGACGGTCCGGACGCAGATGTGGAACTGGATAGGTGTGAATAGGTCTGGCGCAGGATATGTTTCTGCACCTTGCCGGAAGCGGAGCGCGGTATGGTGTCGACGAAGACCACATGTTTCGGCCGCTTGTAGCTGGCGAGCCTCGACGCGCAATGGGTCTGGATGTCCTGGTCGCAGAGCGCAGCCTCGCCGGCGACGATCAGGGCAAGACCAACCTCGCCCCAGTCGGGATGCTCAATGCCCATAACCGCGACATCGGCAACGCCGGGATGGGCGGCAATCACGGCCTCGACTTCAGCCGGATAGACGTTTTCACCGCCGCTGATATACATGTCCTTCAACCGGTCGGCGAGATAGACGACGCCATCCTTCATGCGGGCAAGATCGCCGGTGCGGAACCAGCCATCGGTAAAAGCCGCCTCGGTCAGGTCGGGCCGGTTCCAATAGCCTTCGGTCACCGTCGGGCCGCGCAGCCAGATCTCGCCGATCCCGCCCTCCTCGACATCCAGCCCGTCAAAATTGACGATCCGGGCTTCAAGGAACGGCGCGGGAAAGCCGATGCTGCCGGGGTGGCGGGAAATCACCTCACGGTCGAGCGGCATGTGCAGGGCGGTGCCGCTTTCGCTCATGCCGTAACCGTTGACCAGGGGAATCCCGTCCTCCAGGAAGCGCTCGATCAGGACAGGCGGCAGCGGCGCACCACCGAGAAAAATCGCCTTCAGCCGGCGCAGGGCTGCCGGGTTCCAACTTGGCGAGGCGCGCAGCACTGCGGCGATCTGCGGCACGCCACAGTAATGGCTAACGCCGAGTTCTTCACTGGCCATGGTGGCGATCGTTCGTTCGGCCGCGAACCGATCGGAAATGATAAGCCTTGCGCCCATCACCATTGATGTGCGCGACAGCGCCACAAGGCCGATCGTGTGGAAGAAGGGCAAGTCGCACAACACCACCGAATCGGCCGTCACATCGCCAACAAAGGCGAAGTTCATCGCGGAAAAGAACAGATTGCGGGCGTTGAGCAGCACCCCTTTGGGACCACCCGTCGTGCCTGAGGTATAAAGAATGACACAGGTTTGATCGGCGGGGCCGTAGCTGGGCGTGGCAGGAGTTTGCTTGGCAGCCAGGCCGAGAAATCCGGCTGGCCCGGCCACCGGCATGGCCTTGATGGAGCCGCGATTGAGCGCTGAGGCAAATTCCTCGTCGTACAGGACCAGCGAGGGGAAACAGTCAGCCAGGATCAGCGTGATTTCTTGCGGACTCAAACGCCAGTTCAGCGGCACGAAAATCGCGCCGATCCGCTGGCAGGCAAAGCAAACGGCGAACTGGGCGATGGAATTGCGGCCGAGATAAGCGACCCGGCGCGGCCCGTCGGCCGATTCGCCCTGCTGTGCAAGCAGGTCCAGAAGTGCTGCGGCGCAACGGCCGATCAAACTGTCGAATTCGCCATAGGTCAGCGCGATGTCAGTTGCGGTTTCCAGCAGAGCCGGCCGGTCGGGACTGGTCCTGGCGCGGTAGCGGACAGGATCCTCCGCGACCATACCTGCAAAAGCGGCGGTGTCGCGCTTGTGGGCGCTGGTATCCGTGAGCATCGATCCTCCCTAACCGTTCTCCCGACGGCCAATTAGTATGTAATACATATTATATCATCCGGGCTTTCTGACAAGCGAAATTTGAAACTGACCTAAGCGATATACAAGATCGCAGTTTTCCTTGAATCGGTGAGGATTTATCAGCAAAAGGAATGATGGGCCGCTCACGGCCGCTTGCTCGCGCCGCTCAACCGCGGTCGCGACAAGGCAAAGCAGAAAGAGTGACAATGGACGCAGCCAACCAGCCCAACGAGGATCCGGACCAGCCGGAATTTTCCGGCACGCTTACCCTGGGTGGGCTGGAACAGGTGCTTGGCTTTCACCTGCGGCTCGCAAATGTGGCCGTCTTCCAGGATTTCCAGGCGACCATGTCAGGCCTGGCGCTGACGCCGAAGCAGTTTGCCGTGCTGGAACTGATCGACAACAATGCCGGCGCCAGCCAGATCGATTTTGCCCAGTGCCTGCGCATGGACAAGGCGACGATGATGGCGCTGGTCAACAAACTTGAAGGTCGAGGCGCAATCGAGCGGCGACCGTCGCAGGTTGATCGTCGCCGCCAGGAACTGTTCGTGACCGAAGAAGGCCAGCGGCTGTTGGTGGAGGCGAAGGCGCTGCGGCAGGGTCATGAGGCTCGGTTTACCGATAGGTTTTCCGAGGCTGAACTCGAGCAGTTGAAAGCCTTCTTGCGGCGCATCTATCAGGATGGACGTACTCTGCCCCGCCCTCCGGCATAATTTCCGTTTGGCTCCAGAGTCGGCCTCTCACGCTGACGATGCCAACTCTCTACTCTGCTCGATCTGCTGGCGCAGGCTCTTCTGGCGGTCGCTGTCGATGGTAAAGCCCCACATCAGCCAGATAGCTGCAAGCTTGAAGACGATCGGCAATCCCGCATAGAGCAAAGACAGGGCCGTGAGCGCCTCCCCGCTCTGCGCAGAGCCGAGATCCGACTTGAAGCCAGCCATGGCCAGCAGCGGAAAGACGATGCCCGAAGACAGCGCCAGCGCCAGCTTGGTGACGAAGCTCCAGGCGGCGAAGTAGAGGCCGGAGCGCTGTTCACCCGAGGCCACCGTATCCTCATCGATCACATCGGCCTGAATGGCTGGCGGCAACGCCAGATCAAAGCCCAGTAGCACCCCCGTTGCCACGCAGATGGCAAGGAAAGGTATGACGTTGCCCGCGCCAAGCAGCGCCGACAGGGCAAAGATCGCGCAGCTTGCCAGCATCGCGACACACCAGGCGCGGTGCTTGCCCAACCGCTTGGCGACAACCACGGCCAGCGGCACGCCAGCGACCGCCGACAGGAAGTAGGCAAACAGCAACGGACCTTGCCAGGCGCCGGCTTGAAGCCGCGCGGAGACGAAATAAAGAAACAGTGACGCCGGAATCGCATTGGCAAGCGAATTGACCAAGAACGCCGAAGCCAGCCGCAGGAAGGGGCGATTGCGGATCAGGAAGCGCAAGCCCTGACGCAGGTCGAGTCGCTTGCTCGAGAAATCCCGGGGTTCGGCCACGCGCCAGGCGGCCAAAGCACCGGTCAGCGGCAAGAGTAGCGCCACCATGAACGCCAGCAAGGTGAGATCCGGGACGGCGGCGGTTCCTTTCGCTTGGCCCAGAAACGGCAGGGAAATCGCCAGCAGCGTCCCAAGAAGCGTTGCCCCTTCCCGCCAGGCAGAAAGCCGCACACGCCCGTCATAGGATGTTTCCAACTCCGCGCCCCAGGCAGCATAAGGCAGGCTCGTCCAGGTGCTGCCGATCGACAGCAGCGAGCCCCAGAGCAGGAGATGCCCCAGCCCCGCTCCTTCGGGTGGATAAAACAGCATGAACGCGGAAAGCGCCGTCAATGGCAGAGATGTGGCAAACACCAACCGGCGGCGGCCGTAGCGGGCGGGAAACCGATCCGCCAGCCAGCCAATCAGTGGATCGGTCAGCGCATCCATGCAGCGGATGGCAAGCAGTGCCGCGCCGATGGCAGACAGCGCTATATCAAACCGCGTCGCATAGACCGAGGGGACGATGATGTAGAGCGGCAGTGCAATGGCTGCCAAGGGCATGGCCGGCAGGGAATAGAAGAACAGGGTCGTCGCTGACAGTGGCTTCATGCGGCGCCCGCCCTGCCCTTGCCGACAGCACCCTGTGCATTTGCCAGCCGACGCTGACCACGGCAGCGGTCCGAGCAAAACCGGACCTCATCCCAGCACCGAGCCCATTTCTTGCGCCAGGCAAAGGGCTGTTGGCATGCGCAGCACAGTTTGGTCGGAAGATCGGATTTTTTCATCATCGCTGCCCGGCATGTCAGAACCGGCAGCGGCCCTGATCAAAGTCTATACCGATACTTCGCGTGGAGTGCGGTTCTGGATCAGTCGCTATGGCATCGCATAGGGCCGTCTAGAAACGAAAAACCCGGCGGTGAAGCCGGGTCTCGTCTCGGAAGGACGTCTGGCAGATGGATCGGAATGCGATGCCGCCTGCCGAGCCGTTCCGATGGTCTTAGCTGTTTACAGCGTCCTTCAGGCCCTTGCCGGCCGTGAACTTAGGAACGTTGCGAGCCGGAATATCGACTTCAGCGCCGGTCGAAGGGTTGCGGCCCTTGGAAGCTTCGCGACGGGAAACCGTGAAAGCGCCGAAGCCGGCGAGGCGGATGTCGCCACCGTTCTTCAGTTCAGCCTGGACGGTGTCGAAGACGGCGTCTACGGCAGATGCGGCATCAGCCTTGCTGAGACCGGCCTTTTCGGAGACTGCGGTTACGAGTTCGGACTTGTTCATGTTTCCACCCTTTCTGTATGACATGAATGATAGCAATGCACCGGGAATGCTGACACATCCCCGCAGCAAGGAACCGCGACTGGCCCGGCGCAACGATGGCGTGGGTCAGGTGCTAAGCGATGCAAACCACCTATATTTGGCAGCGGTCGACATCCCTCAAAAATTCCAAGTCGGGCGGACAATACTCATGCCCATGCCCGTCGCAAGTGAAAAGCGCCGCAAATCGCCTGAAAAACAAGGCTTTTGACAATGTTTGCACAAAAAAGGCTGGCCCGAGGGCCAGCCTTTCGTCTGGTTTCCCGCCATTGCGGCAGGAAGGTGGCAAAGATGGCTCAGTGCGCCACGGTTGCGCCTGACTCGTCAACACCGTCAACAGTGCCAACAGCCGGCGTTTCCACGGTGCCGTCCCACTCGATCGGCTCGGGAACCCGAACCAGCGCATGGGCAATAACTTCGCCCATGCGAGATACAGGTACGATCTCCAGGCTGTTCTTGACGTTGTCAGGAATATCAGCCAGGTCCTTGGCGTTTTCTTCCGGGATCAGAACCTTCTTGATGCCACCGCGCAGGGCGGCGAGCAGCTTTTCCTTAAGGCCCCCGATGGGAAGAACCCGGCCACGCAGGGTAATTTCCCCCGTCATCGCCACATCCTTGTTAATCGGAATGCCGGTCATCACAGAGACGATAGCCGTTGCCATCGCGACGCCAGCCGAAGGACCGTCCTTCGGGGTGGCACCTTCCGGCACGTGGACGTGAATGTCCGACTTGTCGAAGCGCGGCGGCTCGATGCCGAAATCGACGGCGCGCGAGCGGACATAGGATGCCGCTGCCGAAATCGATTCCTTCATCACTTCCTTCAGGTTGCCGGTGACCGTCATGCGGCCCTTGCCCGGCATCATCACGCCTTCGATGGTCAGCAATTCGCCGCCCACTTCCGTCCAGGCCAGACCGGTGACGATACCGACCTGGTCTTCGCCCTCGGCTTCACCATGACGATAACGCGGTACGCCGAGATAATCGTTGATGGTGGCTGCCGTCACAGCAACCGACGTCGCCTTGCCCTTGATGATCTCGGTCACGGCCTTACGGGCGACCTTCATCAATTCACGTTCGAGACTGCGGACGCCGGCCTCGCGGGTATATTGCTGGATGATCGAGACGATCGCGTCATCCGACAACGAGAACTCTTCCGGACGCAGCGCATGTTCCTTGATCGCCTTCGGCAGCAGATGCCGCTTGGCGATCTGCAGCTTCTCATCTTCGGTGTAGCCGGCGATGCGGATGATCTCCATGCGGTCCATCAGCGGGCCGGGAATATTCAGCGTATTCGCGGTCGTGATGAACATCACGTTCGAGAGATCGTATTCGACCTCCAGATAGTGGTCCATGAACGTCGAGTTCTGTTCCGGATCCAAGACCTCCAGCAGAGCCGATGACGGATCGCCACGGAAGTCCTGGCCCATCTTGTCGATCTCGTCGAGCAGGAACAGCGGATTAGACCGCTTCGCCTTCTTCATCGACTGCACGACCTTGCCAGGCATGGAGCCGATATAGGTGCGGCGGTGGCCACGGATTTCAGCCTCGTCACGCACGCCGCCCAGTGCCATGCGGACATATTCGCGTCCGGTGGCTTTGGCGATCGAGCGGGCAAGCGAAGTCTTACCGACGCCAGGAGGGCCGACGAGGCATAGAATCGGCCCCTTCAGCTTGGTGGCGCGAGCCTGTACGGCCAGATATTCGACGATGCGTTCCTTGACCTTGTCGAGGCCGAAATGGTCCTCGTCCAGGATCTTCTCGGCAGCATTGAGATCGATCCGCACCTTGGACTTCTTGTTCCAGGGCAGGCCGAGCAACCAGTCGAGATAGTTGCGCACGACGGTGGCTTCGGCCGACATCGGGCTCATGTGCTTGAGCTTCTTCAACTCCGCATCAGCCTTGTCCTTGGCTTCCTTGGAGAGCTTGGTCTTGGCGATGCGGTCTTCCAGTTCGGCCATCTCGTCGCGGCCTTCCTCGCCGTCGCCGAGTTCCTTCTGGATCGCCTTCATCTGCTCGTTCAGGTAATATTCGCGCTGGGTCTTTTCCATCTGCCGCTTGACGCGGGAGCGGATGCGCTTTTCCACCTGAAGAACGGAGATTTCGCCTTCCATGAAGCCAAGCGCCTTTTCAAGGCGAGTCTTGACGCTCACGGTCTCAAGCATTTCCTGCTTTTCAGTGATCTTGATCGACAGATGCGAGGCAACCGTGTCGGCCAACTTCGAATAATCCTCGATCTGGCTGGCAGCGCCAACCACTTCCGGAGAGATTTTCTTGTTGAGCTTCACATAGTTTTCAAACTCGGAAACAACCGAGCGGCTCAGCGCCTCGATCTCGACCGGATCTTCTTCCGGCTCCGGCAAGGTTTCGGCATTGGCCTCATAGAAATCTTCGCGGCCGGTATAGCTGGATATGCGGGCGCGCGCCTTACCCTCGATCAGCACCTTCACGGTACCATCGGGCAGCTTCAGCAACTGCAGCACGTTGGCGACGGTGCCCACCTCGTAGATGGCATCAGACGACGGATCGTCGTCGCTTGCGTTAATCTGGGTGGCCAGCATGATCTGCTTGTCGGAGCCCATGACTTCTTCAAGGGCACGAATGGACTTCTCGCGCCCTACAAAGAGCGGCACGATCATGTGCGGGAACACCACGATGTCACGCAGCGGCAATACCGGATAGATATTGGTTTCGCCGGTGACAGAGGTCACTTTAGTCATTCCAGTTCCTTTCATCGTCCCGTTGCCGGGACCCAAATCCGCGCTCAAAAGCCGCGGGGGACATGGCCCTGTCTCACCTGTTTAGGTGGAGACCCAAGAGCGATAATTCAAGCCTTTGCGCCCTTAGAGCGTTTCCAAGTTCAACGGAAACACACCAACTTGATTTTCATACATTTTCCGGTGGGAAACCCATTCGTCATTTCCCTGGAAAATGCTCCAGCCACACCGTGGCGCAATCATTTGAGGCCTATTGCCAGCCTAGCCTCATAAAGCCGAAGGTCGAGACAAACCGACAAACACAAAAACAAACGATGTACGAGCGCGGCAGACGAACAACAGACAACCGGCTCAAACCGAGCATGGACGCAAGCTCATGGTCGCGAGACAAGACCGACCGCCGAACATTTGCGGAAACGCCCGCATCTTTGCCCGACAGCTTGGCCACACACGCCGCCGCTACCAAACGTGCTGCAAAAGCAGAACTGGCAGCAGGGTGTCCGCCGAATCTCTGCTGCGCACGAAGCACCTCACACAGTCATAAACTATTCAAAAACGCCTGCAAACCACTTCTACAACAGCCCCTGCCCGGCAGCATCCTTACCAGCGGAGATTCCCCGAAATGCAGAAGCCCGCACGAGGCGGGCTTCTAAACAATCTGATGGAACGGCCGCGTATCAAGCCGAAGCGTTGGCTTTTTCTTCCTGGCGATCCGCGTAGATGTAGAGCGGACGGGCAGAACCGCGCACCACTTCATCGGAAATTACCACTTCACGCACGCCTTCGAGTTCCGGCAGTTCGAACATGGTGTCGAGCAGGATCTTTTCCATGATCGAGCGCAGACCACGAGCGCCGGTCTTGCGGGTAATCGCCTTGCGGGCGATTTCGCGCAGCGCATCCTCGTGGAAGGACAATTCGACGTCTTCCATCTCGAAAAGACGCTGGTACTGCTTGACCAGAGCGTTCTTCGGCTCCGACAGGATCTGGATCAGCGCATCTTCATCCAAGTCTTCGAGCGTTGCCAGAACTGGCAAACGACCGATGAATTCAGGAATCAGGCCGAACTTAACCAGATCTTCCGGTTCCAGTTCGCGCAAGACTTCGCCGACTCGGCGATCTTCCGGCGACTGAACGGTCGCACCGAAGCCGATAGAGGTCTTTTCGCCACGGGCCGAAATGATCTTGTCGAGACCGGCAAAAGCGCCGCCGCAGATGAAGAGGATGTTGGTCGTGTCCACCTGCAGGAATTCCTGCTGCGGATGCTTGCGGCCGCCCTGCGGCGGAACCGAAGCCACGGTGCCTTCCATAATCTTCAGCAGAGCCTGCTGCACGCCTTCGCCCGAAACGTCACGGGTGATCGACGGATTGTCCGACTTGCGAGAAATCTTGTCGACTTCGTCGATGTAGACGATGCCGCGCTGCGCACGCTCGACATTGTAGTCGGCGGACTGCAGCAGCTTCAGGATGATGTTCTCGACGTCTTCACCAACATAACCGGCTTCCGTCAGCGTGGTCGCATCGGCCATGGTGAAGGGAACGTCGATAATGCGTGCCAGGGTCTGGGCGAGATAGGTCTTGCCGCAGCCGGTCGGGCCGACGAGCAGGATGTTCGACTTCGCCAGTTCCACATCGCCACCCTTGGAGGCATGCGACAGGCGCTTGTAGTGATTGTGGACGGCGACAGACAGGATCTTCTTGGCCTGCTTCTGGCCGATCACATATTCGTCGAGGATCTTGATGATGTCCTGCGGCGTCGGAACCCCGTCGCGCGACTTCACCATCGAGCTTTTGTTTTCCTCGCGGATGATGTCCATGCAGAGTTCGACGCATTCATCGCAAATGAATACCGTCGGGCCGGCAATCAGTTTCCGGACCTCGTGCTGGCTCTTGCCGCAGAACGAACAATACAGGGTATTCTTCGAGTCACCGCCGTTGCTTCCGCTGACCTTGCTCATAACTTTTTCCTTCCAGCACGCCGCGCCGCCGTCTAGCGGCTCGCGGTCTAGTCACGTCGCCAGGAACCGCCACCCGGCCGTCCGGACGCATTCGGTTCAGAGGTACTATTCAGCTCTCAAAAGTCACATTCGAAAGCTGACGGCAACGAGAACCTCTTCGAATATTCAGGCTATGTCATAAAAGCTCAACATAGCCTTAATAACTATTAGCGCTTTCACCGGGAGTTTAAACCCCCTGGATGGATCCAGCCTGATCTTTACGGCCGGATCCCCTTGGCAAAAGGTATCAAGAAGCCGTTACACCTTCGATTTCGGCGCGCGTGGTCAGGATCTTGTCGATCAGACCCCATTCCTTGGCTTCAGAAGATTCCATGAAATGGTCGCGGTCGAGGGTCTGCTCGACCTCCTCGAGGGTACGGCCGGTATGCTTGACGTAAACTTCATTCAGCCGGCGCTTCATCTTGATGATATCGCGGGCGTGGCGCTCGATATCCGATGCCTGACCCTGGAAGCCACCGGAAGGCTGATGCACCATGATGCGGGCGTTAGGCGTCGCAAAGCGCATGCCCTTTTCGCCGGCGGCAAGCAGCAGCGAGCCCATCGAGGCGGCCTGACCGACGCAAAGCGTGGCGACAGCCGGGCGAATGAACTGCATCGTATCGTAGATCGCCATGCCGGCGGTTACGACGCCGCCTGGCGAATTGATGTATAGATAAATTTCTTTCTTCGGATTTTCCGCTTCCAGAAACAGCAGCTGGGCGCAAACGAGCGACGCCATATGATCCTCGACCGGGCCGGTGAGGAAAATGATGCGCTCTTTCAACAGACGCGAGTAAATATCGTAGGAGCGTTCGCCCCTATTGGTCTGCTCCACAACCATGGGCACGAGGGCCATGGCGGTATCAACTGGATTTCTCATGTCCGTCCTTCTCACCCCATCCCCTATGCCCATCTGGCCCTATGCCTGGCTGGGCTGCGGGAATCAATTCAAATGCTGTCAATCCCTACATAGAGTGTTCGCCCCCAACACTTCAAGACGCGAGCACGCTATATCCTTAATCGCTTGCGAGCATGCAGCCTTGCATTCTCGCTGTTTCAGCCTCTAGCGCCTGCCCGCCGCGGCTGAGTGATGCATGTCTCCCACAGAAACCGGGTTATATGGTGAACAGTAGGTGACGAGAACAATGGGCGTTTGCAACCAAAGGGAAAAACCGCGTATGATCGCCAAAAGTTCATTCATGCTTCGGCCCGATCGATATATAGCGACGGCGACACCAACCCGATAGTGATAAAAGGTCGACGACTTTGCTCGACATCAAGACCGCCTTTCTGATGTGGGGAACCCAGGCCATTACGCTGGCGGTCCTGCTGATCACCATATGGCTGCGCAACCGGCGGCAGGGTTACTACGCCTATATGGCCATAGGATTTGCCTGTCATGGCGTTGGTGCCATGCTGATTGCCTTGCGTGCAGACCTGCCGCCAATGCTGGCGATCTATGGTGGCAATTTTCTGGTCCTGTCCGGTTTTTGTTTCTGGATTACTGCACTCAGGCTGTTTTCCGGCCGCAAGCCGGCTCGTTGGGTTGTGGTGCCGCTGCTGCTCTGGATCGGGATATTGATGGTGCCGGGGATAAGCCAGACTTACGCACTACGGCTCGCCGCACACCAATTCGCCGCCACGCTGTATTTCGTTATGCTAGCGATAACAGCTCTTACTTCTGATATTTCCTCGCAGAAATATCGGTATATGCTATCGGCTCTCTGGATGCTGCAGGCTCTGTCCAGTGTCGCCGTCGGCGTGACCAGTCTGATCGGCATGCCGGGCGATCGGCATGAATTGGCGCTGAGCGACTTTCTTGGCCTGTTCGTCATCGTTTGCCTGGTGACGACTATGGTGCTGCTGGCGCGCATCGTCATGGACCGCAACGAAGAGCAATTGAAGAAATTGTCGCGTACCGATCCGTTGACGGGGGCGCTCAATCGCCGTGGCCTTATTGAAACCTTAGACCAGATGAAACGGTCGGCGCCCAGGGACAGTCTGCTGGCGCTGCTCGTGTTCGACCTCGATTACTTCAAGCATATCAACGACACCTTCGGCCATCAGGCCGGCGACACCGTGCTGTCGTCCTTCGCCAAGATGGCCGAGGGGGTTGTCGGGAAAAGTGGTATCTTCGCTCGGTCGGGCGGCGAGGAATTTTGTGCCGTGCTGCCGGTAAAAGATCTGCGTCAGGCTGCGGCGGTTGCCGAGCGGATCCGCTACATGATCGCCTCAACGCCGGTTGCGACCAGCCAGGGTATCGTGCGGTTGACGACCAGCATCGGCCTGTCGGCAGTGTCTGCCGACGACTTCGACTTCGACACCGCCATGCGCCAGGCCGATCACGGCCTCTATACCGCCAAGGCCGATGGTCGTAACAGAACTGCTGTGGCCAGGGGTGAGACGGTATTTTGCCTGACGCCCAACGAAGAGCGAGGCACGCCAGCCGCCATCGACAGCGAGGCTGACCGGCAGGTCGCGGCGCTTCGCCGCCTTACCCAACGCTCGGCACCGCATCACGCGGAATGACGTTTCCCGCCCGGCTGTCTGGGCCGCAGGATCTGGAACAGGGCGGCCGACGGCGTCGGGATCCTGTGAGTTGCCAACCGTGCACGCTTCTTTTTCCCCTTGAATGGGATAGGGTTTAGGCGACAAATCAGCCAGGAAAGCGCAGCCGCGACACGATCATGCAGGACAGTTCATTTCTTTCGATCGACCCGGTCGAGCGGTCGGTCAGCCTCGATGCCGGCCACCCGGGTTTCTATCAGGCGCCGAACCCCGTCTATGCCGCGCTGCATGCGCAGACGCCGACATTCTACTGGCGCGAGCAGCGGCAATGGTTCTTTACCGGCTATGACCTGGTCAACAGCCTGCTGCGCGACAAGAGGTTCGGCCGGCAGATCCTCCATATAGCCTCACGCGAAGACCTGGGCGTGCCGGAGCCGCTGGCCCATACAAGGCATTTCGACAAAGCCGAGGAATGGTCATTGCTGGAACTGGAGCCGCCCGAGCACACGCGGCTGCGCACCCTCGTCAACCGCGCCTTCGTCTCGCGCCATGTCGAGAAGATGAGCGGTGAAATCACCGATCTCGCCAACCGGCTGATCGACGAGTTTGAGCCGAGGGGAGAGACGGAACTGCTGTCGTCTTTCGCAGACATCATTCCAGTGACGATGATTGCGCGGATGATCGGCATTCCCGATGCGATGGGACCGCAATTGCTGAAATGGTCGCACGACTATGTCGGCATGTATATGTTCAAGCGCAGCCGTGCCGATGAGGAAGCGGCCGATCGTTCGGCCCGCGAATTTGCCGAGTATATCAGCAGCGTCATTGCCGAGCGCCGCCGTGAGCCCCGCGACGATCTGCTGAGCCACATGATCCATACCGAGCACAAGGGTCAATTTCTGACCGAGGAAGAGCTGATCTCGACGACCATCGTGCTGCTCAATGCCGGCCATGAAGCGACCGTCCATCAGATCGGCAACAGCGTGCGGATCATTCTCGAAGAGGGGCTTACAAGTGGGCTCGATCCGGCGGACCTCTTTAGGGATGCTGGCACCACCGAGCGCACGGTGGAGGAATGCCTGCGCATCTGCGCGCCCGTGCATATCTTTCAGCGCTATTGTCTGGAGGCCTGCGAGATCGATGGGGTGACGCTGGCGCGTGGCGACAAGATCGGCCTGATCCTGGCGGCGGCTAATCTCGATCCGCGCAAATTCGAAAATCCCCTCACCTTCAAGGCTGAGCGCAACGAGGGCGCCAATCTCTCCTTCGGCGCCGGTATCCATTTCTGCATCGGTGCGCCGCTGGCGCGGCTGGAGCTGAACATCGTGCTGCCGCTGCTGTTCAAGCGACTGCCCGGGCTGAAGCTTGCCGCTTCACCCCAGGTAAAGGATGTCTATCATTTCCATGGACTAGAGCGGCTGGACCTGACCTGGTGAGCTTCAAATTCTGATGACATAGTCCTTGCGAGTCGTTTCAAGGACTTCCCAGGTTCCGTTAAAGCCAGGCCGCAGCACCAGGCGGTCGCCTACCCTTAGGTGAACCGGCTCGCCACCGTCTTCGGTGACGACAGAATAGCCTTCGAGAATGTGAAAATACTCCCACTCGTCATAGACGATCCGCCATTTGCCCGGCGTCGATTGCCAGACGCCGGCATAAATGCCGCCCTCTGCTTCCTCGACATTCCAGGTGGTGAAGCGCGGGTCGCCGCTGATCAACCGGTCGGGCGCCGGAGCGCCCTCCTCCGGTTCAACGGCAGCGAGATCGAAGGTTTTGCTATGGCTCATGGGCTGCGACAGCTCCCTTAAGTTTTCGACAGGGCTTGGGCCAGATCGGCGATGATATCGTCCGGATCCTCGATGCCCACGGAAAGCCGCACGACGTCAGGCCCGGCACCGGCCGCCGTCTGCTGTTCGGGTGTCAACTGCGCATGGGTCGTCGAAGCGGGATGAATGACGAGCGACCGGGTGTCGCCGATATTGGCGAGATGGGAGAAGAGCTGCAGCCCCTCGACCAGCGCCTTGCCGGCCTCATAGCCGCCCTTGACGCCGAAGGTGAACACCGCTCCGGCACCCTTCGGCGCGTAGCGCTGCTGCAGCGCGTGGTTGGGGTCGTCGGCAAGGCCGGCATAGCGCACCCAGGCAACCTTTTCGTGGCTCTTCAGCCAATGGGCAACCTTCAGCGCGTTGTCGCAATGACGCTGCATGCGCAGCGGCAGGGTCTCGATACCGGTCAGCAGCAGGAAGGCATTCATCGGCGCAATCGCCGGGCCAAGATCGCGCAGGCCAAGCACCCGGCAGGCGATGGCGAAGGCCATATTGCCGAAGGTCTCGTGCAGCACGACATTGCTGTATTCGCTGCGCGGCTGCGACAGAGTCGGGAATTTATCCGATTGCGACCAGTCGAACGTGCCGCCATCGACGATCACGCCGCCCATGGAATTGCCGTGACCACCCAGAAACTTGGTGGCGGAATGCACGACGATATCGGCACCGTGTTCCAGCGGCCGCACCAGATAAGGGCTGGCCATGGTGTTGTCGACGATCAGCGGCAGGCCATGACGGCGGGCGACTTCAGCGATAGCGGCGATATCGACGAAGGTGCCGCCGGGATTGGCAAGGCTCTCGATGAAGATCGCCCGGGTCCGGTCGTCGATTTCAGCCGCGAAACTGTCGGGATTATCGGTATCGGCCCAGCGCACCTGCCAGCCGAAATTCTTGAAGGCATGGCCGAACTGGTTGATCGAGCCGCCGTAAAGCTTCTTTGCCGCGACAAAGTTGTCGCCGGGCTGCATCAGCGTATGGAACACCAGCATCTGCGCCGCATGGCCGGAGGCAACCGCCAGCCCAGCCGCACCACCCTCAAGCGCGGCTACTCGCTCCTCCAGCACGCCCTGCGTCGGGTTCATGATCCGGGTGTAGATATTGCCGAACTGCTTCAGGCCAAACAAGGCGGCCGCGTGGTCGGCGTTTTCGAAGACATAGGCCGTCGTCTGGTAAATCGGCGTCGCGCGCGCGCCGGTCGTCGGGTCCGGCTGGGCGCCAGCGTGAACGGCAAGCGTGGCAAAACCCGGATTATTATTGGCCATGGTATCCTCCGTTGAAACAATGAGCAGAAGCATAACAGCCGTGTTCACGGAATCCATGACACGTCGTTCTAAATTTGCCGCGTCATCCGGTAAGGTTGCATTCTCCTGATGACCTGGATTGGCAAAACCGGATCGATTGTCATCACGGCTCATTGCGCACGTTGCTTCATGCAGCGCCGAATCCTGACTGCGGATTCTCCAGGAGCAGCGTCAGCCGACCAGCCGTGGATATTCAATAGCCGGGCAGCGGTTCATCACCATCTTTACACCGGCGGCCTCAGCCTTTGCTGCTGCCTGGTCATCGCGCACACCAAGCTGGGCCCATATGACCTTAGGTGGCGCTGGCAAGCCAAGCGCCTCGTCTACGACGCCATCAAGATATTCGGACGCGCGAAAGACATCGACCATGTCGACGGGCTCGGGAAGATCGGCCAGCGTCGCATAGACCGTCCGGCCAAGGATTTCTTTTCCGGCCTGGCCCGGATTGACCGGAAACACGGTGTAGCCGCGTTGCATCAGGAAATGCATGACCCCATGGCTCGGTCGCGCCGGATTGGGTGAAGCACCGGTCAGGGCAATGGTCTTCACGGTCTTCAGGATGTCCCTGAGATAGGCTTGGTCGTAGGTCTCATGCTGCATGGCGGTTTCTTCCTCATCTAGAGCATCGGCCGAACGTAGGAACCAGCTTTCGGATAATCCCGATGCGAGAACATAAGCCTAGACCATCGCACTGGTTCCAATTTGAGCACAATGCCTCGAATACCGTGCGCCATACACGGCGCACAAAGGTTCCCTGTAGCCCATTAAATCTAATGCGACGTCGCTTGGAACTTCGCATCTTCTTGATTGTAGGAAGCCTTGCCCCAAATCAAAAGAGGGGCGAGAGATGTGACGAGACAAAGGCTGGCGCGAACTGCCTTTTTGATGGAGATCCTGACATGAAACCGATGATACGGCTGGCATTCTGCGTCGCTGTCTCCCTCTGGGGCAGCAGTGCAATGGCCATCGAACGTTACAATTCTACAAGCCTTGCCTGTGAAAACGTCCGCCAGATTCTCAGAAGCCAGGGCGCGGCCATCCTTCGCTACCCTTCAACGCGGGTACCTGGACTGCCGCTTTACGACCGCTATGTCCGTAACAGCAATTCCTGCTCGCCTGGCGATTATGCCGAAAGAGCAACCGTGCCGACGCGTGACAATCCGGCTTGCCCGGTCTTGAACTGCAAACCGGTGGAAGACCTGCAGGACACCGGCTTCATGCGGTTCGTTCCGCATTACTCGCTTTGATGGTCGCAGCCGCCTGTGTCCTACAGCGCCGTGCGCCACATATGGCGTACAAAGGTTCGCTGTAGCGCACAGGCGGCTACGAAGTTTTCATTAAACCAGTTTCGATTGAGAAATCACGGCAGCATTGCATCAGGCGGCGCTGTGCACCGGGCGTCCATGATGGGTGACGGCATAGACCAGGGGATATTCCGCCACCAAGGCCCGGTTCATTACCACATCGATGCCAGCCGCTTCGGCCTTGGCGGCAGCTTCGTCATGGCGAATGCCGAGTTGCGTCCATATCGCTTTGGGCCGGGCTGGCAGGGCCAATACTTCATCGACGATGCCGGGGAGAGCATCGGACCGGCGAAAGACGTCGACGAGATCAATCGGCACCGGCACTTCGGCGAGAGATCCGTATACCGTGCGGCCCAGGATGGTCTGGCCTGTGAGCGCTGGATTGATCGGAAAAACCTGATAGCCCTTGCCTTGCAAAAAACCGAGGACCCAGTGGCTCGGCCGGTCGTCCTTCGACGAAGCGCCAACCAGCGCGATCGTATGGGTTTGGCTTAAAACCTTGCAGAGGTAGTCTTCGGAATAATGGTCGTGGTTCATGGCTCGTCCTTCCCGCCGCCAAGCGGCTTCGATACGCAACCCGTCCTAATGTCCCTGGTGAGACAATAGCAAAATCGGTTTAAGATTTCGGCAAGGCGCATATGTCCCGCAATGAGGCATCCGCCATGTGTGGCGGCACTCTAAGCATCCTCCATTTTCAGCAGAAGCATGGCGAATCTCCTCTCCAAGTGCATGAGTTTATCCTTTGCAATTCCGCCAGGATGCAACCTTGAGACGCAAATCAATGATAGCGCTGACGGCAGCCCAGCCACCTCGGCGTCAATTTGACGGTTCACATTCATGTTATCGCTGTCATTAGAACGTGCTTTTAAACAACAATTCGAAGCACGCTGTGATGCACATCACACGACAAACGATCGATGGCAATTTGTTCGTTTTTTGTTCGTATTTTGTTCTCGCGCATTTTAGCACTCCAAAACATTGAATTGTCCAACGATTACAATTGGTTTTTAAGCAGCATCATTCCGCATGGAACGATTTTTTCGCTCGAAATTTCAATCGATTTGATTTGGGGGCACGTACTTCATATGGGCTGCATGACGCCTAAAGACTGCACTTTTTCCTATGCGCGACATAAATAACAACCTTGTCGAGTATGAATAATATCTGATGTCTTCAACATCAAACTAAAAAGGGTGCGTCGAAATGAGACAGTCCATGCTGGACTCACCTTGCTACCGCAGGGTGGTCACTGCAAAACCGCGCCTCTTTACCTCTCCCACCTATTCGTGCTGAACACTCTGCCAAGGTTCCAACGCCGGGAGGAGGCAGGAATGACGGATGCTATGGGCGAACAAATGACGGTGGCGGATGTCGAGCGCTTTCTCGAAACCGCCTTTCCCCAACTGGAGGGAGCCAAGGAGGCTGGACACGATAGCCAGGAAGGCGACAGGCGGCATTACACTGTCGTCAGCGTCGGGCCGGCGACGGCGACCATGCGGCTCGATCCAGGCATCCGGCATCTGCGGCCGGGCGGCACCGTTTCAGGCCCTTCGTTGTTTACCCTTGCCGATGTGGGCTGCTGGGTCGCAATCCTTGCGCAGATCGGCCCGCAGGAAATGGTGGTGACGACCAACCTAACGATTAATTTCCTGCGCCTGCCCAAGCAGAAGCCTGTCGATTGCGACTGCCGGATCCTGAAACTCGGCCGTCGCCTTGCTGTTGTCGAGGCCCTGATGCACCAAGGTAATCCAGCAGAGCCCGTGGCTCATGCCACCGGCACCTATTCGATTCCACCGGCAAACGGACGGTGAAATCGGATAAAGCGGGCGGACGTTGGCCCGTAATACGCAACAAAAATTGCGGTAAAATAATACCACATATTTAAAACTTTGTTTTTTAACATATATTCTAAGGTCGGTCCATTTTAACGACCCTTGACCGATCCGGAGGCCACGACTATAAAGCCGCCAGCTTGCGGCCCTTCTGGACCGCATTCTTTTTGCGCCGATTTCAGATCATCGCAAAACAAGCAACAAGAAACGCCCGTCCGGTTCACCGTGACCGACAGGGTCCAATAGAAAGACTGAAACCATGTCTACCTTCGTTCAGAAGCCTGCCGAGGTGGAGAAGAAGTGGATCATCATCGACGCCGAAGGCCTCGTTGTTGGTCGCCTCGCCACCGTTATCGCCACCTATCTGCGTGGCAAGCACAAGGCCACCTACACCCCCCACGTTGATGATGGCGACAATGTCATCGTTATCAATGCGGAAAAGGTTGTCCTGACCGGCAAGAAATACACCGACAAGACCTATTACTGGCACACCGGCTATCCGGGTGGCATCAAGGAACGCACGGCGCGCCAGATCATCGAAGGCCGCTTCCCCGAGCGCGTTCTCGAAAAGGCTGTCGAGCGCATGATCCCGCGCGGCCCGCTCGGTCGTCGCCAGATGAAGAACCTGCGCGTTTACGCCGGTTCCGCACACCCCCATGAAGCCCAGCAGCCCGTCGCTCTCGACGTCGCCAAGCTGAACAGCAAGAACGTAAGGAGCGCCTAAGTATGGCTGACCTCTCTTCCCTGAAGGATCTCGGCACTGCGCAGGAAGCTTCGGCTCCGGTTCACGTCCGCAAGGTCGACGCTCAAGGCCGCGCCTATGCGACCGGCAAGCGTAAGAACGCCATTGCCCGCGTATGGGTCAAGCCGGGTACCGGCAAGATCACCGTCAACGGCCGTGACTTCCCAGTTTACTTCGCTCGTCCGGTTCTGCAGATGATCCTGCAGCAGCCCGTCGTTGCAACTTCGCGCGTTGGCCAGTTCGACATCGTCGCAACTGTCACCGGTGGCGGTCTCTCCGGCCAGGCCGGTGCAGTTCGTCACGGCATCTCGAAGGCACTGACCTACTTCGAACCGGGCCTGCGCTCTGTTCTGAAGAAGGGTGGCTTCCTGACCCGCGACAGCCGCGTTGTCGAGCGTAAGAAGTACGGTAAGGCCAAGGCCCGCCGGTCCTTCCAGTTCTCCAAGCGCTAATCGCGCATTGGGGCTACGACTATCGAAAAGCGGGGCGCAAGCTCCGCTTTTTTCGTTATGGGGCCCATCATCGATTTGAATTGGTGCCGCAAGGCGGCAGACCTTATTGTGTCGTCAACCAGCCCCACTCCCATGGAATTCCTGATGTCGGACTTTGCCAACTTGCCCGCTCCACCCTACTATGTCGTATGCTTTTCCTCATGCAGGAGCGAGGTGGACAACGGCTACGGTGACATGGCCGAGACCATGGTCGAACTCGCCAGCCGGCAGCCGGGTTTTCTCGGTGTCGAATCGGCACGTGAGGCCACCGGCTTCGGTATCACCAACTCCTACTGGACCGATGAGGCATCGATCCGCGCCTGGAAACAGGTGGTGGATCATCTCGCCGCGCAGCGCCAAGGTCGCGCCGAATGGTATAACCATTACGAAGTGCGCGTTGCCAAAGTCGAGCGATCCTACAGCTTTGCGAAAGCCCCATGATCCATGGTGCCGGCCGTGCCGTCATGCATCGTGAATGCATCGCGGCGTCGCAACAACTGGTCGGCGTCATGAGTTCATCGAAATACAATATCTGCATCATAGAGCCGGATGGCTTCAGGCATTCGATGGTGTTCCTGGAGATGGCGGAAGCCCTCGGTTATTCGCTGCGAGAACTCGGGCATCAGGCGGCGGTCAACATCAACGGTTTTGCCCATGATGCTGTCAATATCATCTTCAATGCCCATCTGCTGGCGCCGCAGGATATCGCCGATCTCAAGCCCGATACGATTATCGTCAATACTGAACCACTTGCCTCGGTCGACGCCCCGGTTCGAGAACGCATACTGACCTGGGCAAAGACCGGGCTGCAAATCTGGGACTATAGCCAATCCAATTTGGAGCTTCTTGACCAGATCGGTGGTCGGCCCGCCAAATGCCTACAACTAGGCTATCAGAAAGAGCTGGATCGCATTACTCCCGCCCCGGCTCAGGATGTCGATGTCCTTTTCTATGGCTCCACCAGCGACAGGCGCTCGGCGGTTTTCAAAGGCTTGCGAGAACGTGGCCTTGCCGTGAAGTGGCTGTTCAACGTCTATAGCTGCGAGCGGGACGCCTGGATCGCCCGATCGAAAGTCGTGATCAACATGCACTTCTTCGATGCGCAGATCTTCGAGGTCGTCCGGGTCTTCTATCTGCTGAGCAATGGCGTGCCTGTGGTTGGCGAAGTCAACGGACAGGCAACACAGATAGAAAACCGCTTCGCAGATGGCATCGTCGCCGCGTCCTATGGCGATCTGGTCGACGTCGCCGAACAGCTGGTGCGCGATCCCAAAAGGCTTGCCGAACAGCGCGCGATCGCCCGCGCCGCCATCATGCGCTATCCACAGGCGGCTTTTACCCAGCAACTTCTTTGAGGCAGGTCCACGGCCTAAAATATGCCGGTTGCCGTCACGCTCGGAATTCAAGATGATCAAGCGCCCCTATAACATCTGCATCGTCGAGCCTGTTGGATTCACCCATTCCATGGTTTTTCTGGAAGTGGCCGAGGCGCTGGACTATTCGTTGAAGGCGCTGGGCTATCCCACCGCCCTTTCCACCAACCGCATCGGCGGTGACGCGACCAACATCATCCTTGGCGCGCATCTCTTGCCAGTCAAAGACCTGAAGGCGCTTCCACCGGGAACCGTTATCGTCAACGCCGAGCCTTTGTCGGCGACAGAAGCGCTGATCCGCGACCGGGTTTTGGCCTGCCTCGATGCCGGGCTGGAAATTTGGGACTATAGCCCCGCCAATATTGAGTTTCTGAACAAGATCGGCGCTGGCCAGGCAGTGAAATACCTGCAGTTTGGCTATCAAAAAGAGCTGGACCGCCTGTCGCCTGCACCGGTGCAGGATGTGGATGTCCTGTTTTACGGCTCGATGAACGACCGGCGTGCCAAGGTGCTCTACGGCCTCCAGGATCGCGGCCTCGTCATCCAGCATCTGTTCAATGTTTATGGCACCGAACGCGATGCCTGGATTGCCCGTACCAAGGTGGTCTTGAACATGCATCTGCTGGAGTCGCAGATCTTCGAGGTCGTTCGGGTGTTCTATCTACTGATCAATGGCGTTGCCGTTATCGGCGAGGTCAATGGCCAGGAGACGCAGATCGAGCAGCGTTTTGCAGACGGCATTGTCGCCGCCCCCTATGAGGAGCTGATCGATGCGACGGAACGGCTGGTGCGCGATCCCAACAGGCTTGCGCGACAGCGCGCCCTTGCCCGCGCAGCCATCGCGCCGTTTCCGCAAGTTGGTTTCACGCAAAAGCTGCTTTGAGGGCAGCGCAGCCGCTTATCGCTCCTACGCATTTCCGGACGCAGGCTGGGTTCTACTTTTCGACACGATGCTCTAGGATCGACCTATCGAAGTGCGACGCGGATAATCTCTCTTGGCTGAAAAATCCATAGACCATGCCTTTACCTCAGCAAATCTGACAGAGGCGGCCACCGACCCCACTTATGCAGGTGCGCTGTCTTTCCTGCGCCGGCGCTACACCAAGCAGTTGGACGGTGTGGACACGGTCGTCTGGGGCATTCCCTTCGACGCCGCCACCTCCAACAGGCCAGGCGCGCGCTTCGGACCGCAGGCAATCCGTCGGGCGTCCGCTATCTTCGACAATGATCCGCAATATCCGTTTCAGCGCGATCTGTTTGCAGCCATGCCTGTCGTGGACTACGGCGACTGCCGACTGGACTATGGCAATCACTGGGACACACCCGCCACCATCGAGCGCGAAGCCGGCCATATTCTCTCCAAGGCCAATTTTCTGCTGACGCTGGGCGGCGACCACTTTATCACCTGGCCGCTCCTAAAGGCGCATGTCGCCAAACACGGCCCGCTGGCCATGGTGCAGTTCGACGCCCATCAGGACACTTGGTTTGACGATGGCAAGCGGATCGACCACGGATCTTTCGTCGGTCGAGCCGTCCGCGAGGGACTGATCGTACCGTCGCGGTCGATCCAGGTCGGTATCCGTACCCATGCGCCCGAAGACTGCGGCATCCGCATTCTCTATGGCCACGAGGTGGAGGATATGCGGGCCGCCAATATCGCCGCCCTGATCCTTGAACACACCGCTGGCCAGCCGGTCTACCTGACCTTCGATATAGACTGTCTCGACCCGGCCTTTGCGCCCGGCACCGGAACCCCGGTCGCCGGCGGGCCGTCGAGCGCAAAAATTCTGTCCGTACTGCAAAATCTTCATCCGCTCGACATACGAGGCGCAGATGTTGTCGAGGTGGCGCCGGCTTACGACCATGCCGATATCACCGCCATTGCAGGGGCGACAGTCGCCATGTATATGCTGGGGCTGCGCGCAGAACGACTGGCGCGTTCCAGTTGACATAATGATTCAAGAGGTTCGGGATCTGAATCCGCAAAGCCGGATAAGCTTCTGAAAAGAGAGGGTAAAATGACAGCGAAAATCTTCATTGATGGCGAACACGGCACAACCGGCCTGCAGATCCGCAGCCGCATGGCCGGCCGCCGCGATGTAGACCTGCTGTCGATCCCCGAAGCTGAGCGCCGCAATGCAGCCATGCGCGAGGACCTGCTCAACAGTGCCGATATCGCCATTCTCTGCCTGCCGGACGATGCCTCGAAAGAGGCCGTCTCCATGCTGGCCGGCAATAACAATGTTCGGATTATCGACACATCGACCGCCTTCCGCGTTGCGCCGGATTGGGCCTACGGCTTTGCCGAAATGGACAAGGCGCAGAGCGATAAGATCCGCTCCGCCCGTTGCGTTGCCAATCCCGGCTGCTACCCGACTGGCGCCATTGCGCTCATCCGGCCGCTGGTGGCTGCTGGCATTCTGCCTGCCGATTATCCGGTCTCGGTCAATGCCGTGTCCGGCTATACCGGCGGCGGCAAACAGTTGATTGCCCAGATGGAGGATGCCAGCCATCCCGAACACCTGACTGTCAACAATTACGTCTATGGCCTGAACCTCAAGCACAAGCATGTGCCGGAAATGAAGGCGCACGGCCTTCTGGCACGCGCACCGCTGTTTTCGCCTTCGGTCGGCCGCTTCCCGCAGGGCATGATCGTGCAAGTGCCGCTGTTCCTCGACAATCTCGCCGATGGTGCGACTATCGAAAGCGTGCATGCAGCACTTGTCGCGCATTACGCTGACCAGGACGTGGTGTCGGTCGTGTCGCTGGAAGACAGCGCCAAGCTCGCCCGCGTCGATGCCGAGGAACTGGTTGGCAAGGACACGATGAAGCTGTTCGTGTTCGGCAATGCCGGCACCGGCCATGTCAATCTGGTGGCGGTGCTCGACAATCTCGGCAAGGGCGCATCCGGCGCTGCCGTGCAGAACATGGACCTGATGCTGTCGGCCTGACAGACTGTGAGCCTATGACGAACAAGCTGAAAGCCCCTGCCCTTTCGCCTGATCTGGCGCATCGGTGGGGGCTTTCGCATATCAGGGCAATCGCTGACACCCCGAGCAGCCTCGTCTACCGCGCCTTACAAGGAGACCGGGCCGTTGTGGTCAAGGCGCTGAAACCCGAAGGGAGCGGCGAGCGACCGGGCCTCGGCTTCTTGCGCTGGCGCGATGGCCACGGCGCCGTGCGCATCCTTGATCAGGCGGATGATGTGGCCCTGCTGGAGGATGCGGGAACGCGGCTGTTGCGCAGTTATCACGGTGAGGCCGGCGACGAGGCGGCGACTGATATTGTCGTCGAGGTGCTCGAGCGGCTGCATGCGCCGTCTTCACTGCCAATGCCCACAGATCTTACGCCGCTTGATGTGCATTTCGCCGCTCTGTTCGAGCTGGAGAAGACACAGCTTGACGCTGACCTCGCCGATATCGTCCCCTGGTGCGCGGACCTTGCCCGCGCGCTAATCGCCGACCAGAGGGATATCAAGCCGCTGCATGGCGACATCCATCACGACAATATCATCGGCGGCGACAATGGCGCCTGGCTTGCCATAGACCCCCAAGGCCTCATCGGCGACCCCGCCTATGATGTCGCCAACATCTTCGGCAATCCGCTGCATGCAAGGGCATTGGTTCTAGACCCGGAACGGGCCTTGCGCCTCAGCCGTCGCTTTGCCTTGGTGCTGAACCGCACGCCGCGCACGATCCTGTCCTATGCGGCAGCCCATGCCGGGCTTTCCTGCGCCTGGACGCTTAAAGTATATCTGCCACAAGTGGATACCGGTTTTCTGTCCGGAAACGCGCAGAAGCAAAAAATTGGCCCACTGACACCGTCAGGCCAAGACAATCTCGGCGAAAGACTGGGCTTTGCGAGACTGGCACGGTCTATACTTCTTGAACAGTTTGTAGACTAAACGCGATCTCGTGCAGTACCGCGTTGCCATCTATGGTGGCAACAACACTGTAAGGAGCCCGCCGTGAACCAAACCCGCCTTCCTGTCTATTTCATTCCTCATGGCGGCGGCCCCTGGCCGTTCATGGAATTTCAGAGGGACGAGCAAGGCAAAGGGCCATGGGACGATTTGGCCGCTTTCCTGCAGGGCCTGCCAGCCGATCTAGGCGTGACGCCAAAGGCTATCCTGATCGTGTCAGGCCATTGGGAAAAAGAACCGATCGTCACCGTCAGCACGGCACCAGAGCCGGGCATGCTGTTCGACTATTATAACTTTCCAGCCCATACCTATGAGTTGTCCTATCCAGCCAAGGGCGATCCTGACATCGCCGCGCGGGTGCGCGAGCTTCTGTCGGCAGCGGGCATTCCATCCACCGAGGACGACCAGCGCGGCTTCGACCACGGCGTCTTCATACCGTTGATGGTCGCCTATCCCGATGCCGATGTGCCCGTGGTGATGCTGTCGCTGAAGGACACACTGGATGCCGAAACCCACTTCGTCATCGGCAAGGCGCTGGAAGCTTTGCGCGACGACAATGTGCTGATCGTCGCATCCGGCATGAGCTACCACAATATGCGGATGTTCCGCCGAACCGACCCGGACCATGTCGTGGTCGCAAAGCGGTTCGACGACTGGCTGACGGCGGCGGTGGAATTGCCCGACCCGCAAGCGCGTGCGGCAAAGCTCAGCCGCTGGCACGAAAACCCGGATGCCCTCGCCTGCCACGTGCCCGACCATGATCATCTCGTGCCGCTATTCGTGGCAGTCGGCGCTGCCGGCTTGGACCTTGGCCGGCAGGTGTTTAGCGGGCTTGCGTTCGGAAAGGCCTATTCAGGCTACCGGTTTGGATAGAGCACTTTCAGGAAAATTGGATACCGAACTCCGTCCGAAAATGCGCTGAAGCAAAAAGTCAGAGCGCTTCATTGGTTCTTAGAACCAGCGAAGCGCTCTAGTGGGTAGGCGCCGTAAAAGCCACGCAGATGCGCTACAGTAAAACCGAGCAGAACCAGCGCGCCGCCCTGATGGGCGAGCGCAGCATGCAACGGCACCTGCAGCAGGAGCGCGGTGATGCCAAGCGCCGCCTGACAGCAGACGATACCGAACAGCACGACGCTGCGCCGGGCATGGGTCGTGCCGGGTGCCGCCATGAGCGACGAGATCATGTGATAGAGCGCCACCAGAAACACGGTATAGGCGCCCATCCGGTGCACGAATTGCACCGTCTTCGGATTTTCAAAGAAATTCAGCCAGACGGGATGCTGGATCAGCAGATCGCCCGGCACCAGCGCGCCATCCATCAGCGGCCAGGTATTGTAGGACATGCCGGCATCCAGCCCCGCGACCAGCGCGCCAAGATAAATCTGGAACAGCACGAGGCAGAACAGCGCCAGCGCCCAGCGCTTCGATGTCCCGGTCGGGGCCGGATCGGCGCTATGGCGCTTCAGGCCCTGCATGACCCAGACGCAGGACGAAAAGATCAGGCAGGCAGTCACAAGATGGGTCGCCAGACGGTACTGGCTGACTTCGGTGCGCTCCGACAGACCCGAGGACACCATCCACCAGCCGATAAATCCTTGGAAGCCGCCAAGCGCGAGAATGCCGACCAAAGGCCAGGCAAGCCGCTTTTCAATTCGGCCGGTGACAAGAAAGAAAAACAGCGGCAGAGCGAAGATGGCGCCAATGGAGCGGGCAAGAAACCGATGCGCCCATTCCCACCAGAAAATCGTCTTGAAGTCGTCGACCGTCATGCCCTTGTTAACAAGCTCATATTGCGGAATCTGCTGGTAGAGCTTGAACTCCTCCTCCCATTCCCCCGCGCTGAGCGGCGGAATCACGCCATGGATCGGCTTCCATTGCGTGATGGAAAGGCCGGAATTGGTCAGACGCGTGGCGCCTCCCACCAGAACCAGCGCGAACAATGCAAGCACCACAACCCCTAGCCAGATACGGATGGCGCGGCGGTTACGGCTTTGCCGATCAAGGGTGGCGGCCGCCGGAATGGGCGACGCGGTGCTGGCTAGGGTCATGTCTCGTTCACTCCATGCTGGCGGCGCAGTGTCTTGGGCATCGGATCGTGAGCCGGAAACGGCTTGATGCCCTCAGTTTTTGTTTACGCATCGTATCATCCGAAAACCGGTTCTCACTTTTCGGCCCGATGCTCATGCATAGGGGAAGTGCTGCATGCCAATTGATTTGCATCAGCACCCGGTGCAAAACAAGGGCATAGGCTTTGCGACATCGCGTCGCGTGCAACCAGGATGCTAGCATGCCAGTCAGACTGCGCAAATTCATCGGCACAATTTTAATCATTGTGCTCGTTCTGCTCTACGCCATGCTGGCTGTGACCATAGCGACGCTAACGCTGGCGCAATCGCCCTGGTGGGTACATCTCCTTTATTTCCTGCTGTCCGGCGTGATCTGGGTGCTGCCGGCCATGTGGATCATCAAATGGATGGCTGGCCCGGCTGCGAAAAAATAAGTCGGTCTGTTGCAAGATCCTTAAATACAGACCCTATAAGCTTGCAGGGTGAAGACAGGACCGGAGACGGCAACGTGGCGATGATCGACCAGAAAGCGGCGGTGCAACCCGGAAGCAGCATTCAATATGCCGCCTCGTCCGCCGTAGCGCCCGTGCAGGTCTTCACCGCCATGGAGCCGCTGGAGAAAGACTGGCGCAGGCTCGAGCGCGACAACGCGATCTCCCTGCATCAGAGCTATGACTGGTGCCGCGCCTGGGTGAAAACCCATGGCAATCCGCTTGCCATCGTCAGCGGTCGCAGTGATCAGGGCCACCGCTTTATCCTGCCGCTGGAAATCACCCGCCCAACGATGATCCGCAAGGCGAGCTTCATCGGCACGCGGTTTACCAATATCAATACCGGCCTGTTCGACCCGGCCTTTTTACGCCAGCCCTCGCCCATGGATGCGGCCCAGTTCGGAGCTAAGATCATCGCAGCGCTGGACGGGCGGGCCGATCTTATCCATCTCGGCAACGTGCCGCTCTCCTGGCGCGGTCTCACCCATCCCCTGGCCGGGCTCTGCGCCATCGAAAATCAGAACCACACTTTCCAACTGCCGCTGCTCGGTGATTTCGAAGCGACGCTGGCGCAAGTGAATGCCAAGCGCCGACGCAAGAAATATCGCAACCAGGTGCGCAAGTTGGAGGCGATCGGCGGCTTCGAACATGTGATCGCGTCAGGCGAGGATCAGAAGGCCTGGTTGCTCGACCTGTTCTTCCAGCAGAAGGCGGTCCGGTTCGAAGCGCTCGGGCTTCCCGATGTATTCCACGAGCCGGAAACGCAGGCCTTCTTCCAATTGCTGCTGCAATCTGAAAATGGCGGCCTCGACGTTCCCCTGGAACTGCATGCCCTGAAGCTGCATGGCACCCAAGAAGGCAAGATTGCCGCCATTGCCGGCCTATCGCGCAAGGGCGATCATGTCATCTGCCAGTTTGGCTCGATTGACGAGAGCCTCGCCCCGGAAGCCAGCCCCGGCGAGCTGCTGTTCTGGCTGATGATCGAGCAATGCTGTGCCGAAGGGGCGAGCCTTTTCGATTTCGGCATCGGCGATCAGATCTACAAGCGCAGTTGGTGTCCTGTCGAAACCGTCCAGCACGATATCCTCCTGCCCGTAACAGCCATAGGCCATCTCGCAGCAACGGCAGAGCGCGGCCTGACCCGGTCTAAGGCCGCGATCAAGGCGCACCCGCAGCTCTACGGCTTCCTGCAGAAACTCCGTGCCCGCAGCACCGCACCGGCGCGTGAGGCGGAAGACTGACGGCATCGACCGAGGCTTGATCAGACCACCAGAATAATCGAGCGCACAGGCTCCCTGCTGTGCCCAAAGCCTCACGCCACGCGACGGTCGTCTCCATCAGGCGAGGCAGGCGTCGCATCGCTCATCAGCACCAGATCGTCGTAACCGACGGCTTCGAAAGCGGCCATGATGCGGGCGAGTTCGTCGCGATCCGGATCGGGCGCGGACAGGATGACTTCATGCTCCTGCGCCTTGCAGAGGTCGACGACATTGTCGGCGCTGGCAGGACCGCATTCGATCAGCACGAGGTCATAGACATCGGCGAGCGCCTCGACCACCATCGACAAGCGCTCGACGCCATGCAGCGCCAGCCGGATATCGCTATTGCCCTTCGGCACGATATGGGCGCCGGACAGCCGATCGGAGTGAATGGTTTCGCCGAAGGCGACGTCGCCGCAGAGCAGATCGGTGACACCGGGCAGATCCGGCCGCTCGGCCATTAAAGCGGTGGGATGGCCGGAGCCGGTCATGTCGATCAGGATCACGGTGCGCCCGGCCTTGGCCACGGCCCGCGCCAGCAACACGGTCGCGGCAGACCCGTCATCGCCGGAGGGCGAGATGACCAGGGCTTTCGAGACGCCGTGGCGGGTCAGGTAGCGGGCAACCGAAGCGATGGAGAATTCGTGGTCGGCGCCATGCTCTTCGCCGAGATGCTCTTCACCACTTTGCTCTTGGACGTGATCGGCCTCGGCAGAAGTCGCTTCGAAGCTTTCGACGGCAGCGGCCTCGATGGCGTCATCAGCCGGGATGCGATGATTACGGGAAGATGCCGCATGGCCCTGCATGAAGGCTGCGGTCTCCAACACGGCTGCCCGGCTTGCGGCGGCAGCGGCTGCCGTCTCCGTGGCAACGCGCCTGTCGCTCTCAGGTGTAGCTGTCCGACTGCGTGGCAAGGGAGGCTCGGCATAACCGTCTCGACCAGTATCGCGGCGCGGATCACGGCCAGTATCTCGATTCGGATCAACAGGACCGACTGGCCGCAAGGCCCTTCCGCTGAACAGTTCAGCCAGCATGACCACGATCATGCTCAACACCAGCGCGGCGATGCCAGCGACGACTGTGATCGGCAGGACCTTGGGAAAATTCGGTTCGCTCGGTTCCGATGCGCGGGAGATCACACGGGCGTCGGCTGGGGTGGCATTGCTGTCCAGCCGGCTTGTCGCCTCGCGGTAGCGGGCCAGATAGGTTTCCAGCAGTTGCCGCTGGGCGCTCGCTTCGCGCTCAAGTGCTGCAAGCCCGACCTGGCTGTCGCCGGCTTTGGCGCTTTCGGCCTTGGCGGTGGTCAGCTGCTTGTCGAGCTGGGCTTCGCGCATGCGTGCCACTGTGGCATCATTTTCGAGGCTGGAAACGACTTTACGGGTCTCGTCGGTCAATTGCTGGCGCAGGTTGGCGAGCTGGGCCTTCAGCGCCTTGATACGCGGATGGCCATCGAGAAGGCTGGTTGAGAGGTCGGAAATCTGTGCCTGTACGGCGGCTTCGGCCTGCTTCAACTGCTGGACGGCAGGCGAAGCCATGACAACGTCGATATTGTCGGTGGGACGGCCCGCCTTCAGCGCCGTACGCGCGTTTTCGGCGCGGGCCTCGGCATTGGCGCGGTCGGCGCGCACCCGCGCCAGCTCGGTCGAGATGTCGTTCAACTGCTTGGAGGCAAAAGTACCGCCCTCACCCGTCGAAAGTAGATCGGCACCACGGCGATAATCGGCGACCTTCTTCTCGGCTTCGGCAACCTTCTGGCGCAGATTGGCGATTTCGGGCTCCAGCCAGCGGGCGGCGTCCTCGTTGCTGTCGAGCTTGGCGCCGCTCTGCACAGCCAGATAGACCTTGACCATTTCATTGGGAATGGCCGCGGTGAGCTTGGCGTCTTTCGAGGAAAACTCGATGCCGATGACCCGTGACTTCTCCACCTGATAGACCTGAAGCTTATCGAGGAAGGTGCGGATCACCCGGTCTTCCGGCGCAAGATCCAGCGGGTTCTTCTTGAGATGTAGCATGACCATCAGATCCGACATCGCGGACGGATGCAGATCGGGATCGAATTCCGGCAATTCGTAGAGCTTGAGGTCCTTGACCACTTGGCGGATCAGATCAGCGGAGCGAAACAGCTGAACCTGGCTGGCGATATTCAACTCGTCGAGGACAGGCTCGGAAGCCGCAGACTTGGCGTTTTCGGCATCGTAATTGGGCGCGCGCGGCTCGATCAGCACGGTGGTCTCAGCGCGGTAGGTGGGACGGATCAGGCTCGACCCGACAAAGGCAACGCCGGCCGCGAGGCAAGCGATCGCCAGAATGCGGCCCTTCCGCTGCCAGACGGCGCGAAACAGCTGCAACAGATCGATGTCCACATCCTGATGGGCGGTGACCGGCTGACCCGACATTCCATCCCTCCTTTTAATGCACCGGACCGAAACACACGGGAACCGGTCTTTGAGGCACTCCGACGCGAAAACAAAAAGCGAAGCACCGTGCAAATTCCGTTTTCCCGCAGGTCCTCTCGTATGGCGGGACGGTAAATGAACATAGTAACTCAACCGTTAACTGCTGCATCTCTCGTTGGGCGAAAACAACCATTGCAGCACATCTAGAAAGAGAGGCGACTGTTATCTTTACACTCTCTTAACCATACTGACCGATAAGACGGTGATTGTCTTTTATTGGGAGCGCGACTGCGCATGGCCACCGCGAAACAGATCTTGCTGGCATTCGCCGTCATCCTGCTGGCGGTGCTGTCCGGCTGCTCCACCTACAAGCCGGCACCGAAAGTCTTCAACGAAGCGCTGACACAGCCCTACCGGCTCGACAGCGGCGATCGGTTGCGCATCACCGTGTTCGACCAGGCAAGCCTTACCAATACCTATACGGTTGACCAGGCGGGCTATATCGCCTTCCCGCTGATCGGCCAGGTGACCGCGCGCGGCACCACCATGCAGCAACTGGAAGGCACGATTGCCCAGCGCCTGCGCAAGGGCTATCTGCGCGATCCCGACGTCAGCATCGAGATGGATCGCTACCGCTCCATCTTCGTGATGGGCGAAGTCGGCCAGCCCGGGCAATATTCCTACGTGCCTGGCATGACCGTGCAGAACGCCATCGCCGTGGCCGGCGGCTTTACCAGCCGTGCCAACCAGCGCGATGTCGACGTGACCCGCAAGGTCAATGGCACGATCGCCACCGGCCGCGTGCCGATTACCGATCCGATCATCGCCGGCGACACAGTCTATGTGCGTGAACGGCTGTTCTAATGCCGGACACGAAGCCGGATAGCTCCGACGAAAACCGGGCGCTGCGGATCATCCACTGCTTCCGCTCGCCGGTCGGCGGCATTTTCCGCCATGTGCGTGATCTGGTGGAGCATCACGATGCTCAAGGCCATTCTGTCGGCATCATCTGCGACAGCACCACCGGCGGCGCCCATGAGGACGCCCTGTTTGCAGAATTGCAACCCAAGCTGAAGCTCGGGCTGGTGCGCCTGCCAATCCGCCGCGCCATCGGCATAGAGGATATTGCGGCAGTCAGAACCTGCTATCGCCATATCAAGAGCCTGCAGCCCGATGTGCTGCACGGCCACGGCGCCAAGGGCGGTGCGCTAGCACGGCTGATCGGCACGGCGCTACGCGCACAGGGATCCGATGTGATCCGGCTTTATTCCCCCCACGGCGGCAGCCTGCATTATCGCCGCAGTCGGCCGATGGGCCGGGTGATCTTTGCGCTGGAACGGCTGCTGGAGCAGAAGACCGAGGCCATCGCCTTCGTCTGCGGCTTCGAGCAATGGTCCTACCGCACCAAGGTCGGCACGCCCAAATGCACGTCTCGACTAATCCTCAACGGTATCAGCGAGAGCGAATTCCGACCGATGCCGGCTGGTAGAGACGCTGTCGACTTCGCTTTCGTCGGCATGCTGCGTGATCTCAAGGGCCCCGACGTGTTCATCGACGCGGTCATGGAGGCAGAACGTTTGCTGGGGCGGCCGCTATCAGCCGTCGTTATCGGCGACGGCCCGGACCGTGATCGATACGAGCGCCGGATCGTGGAGCACGGCGTCGGCCGGCGCATTAAAATGCTGCCGGCGATGCGCGTGGCGGAGGCCTTTACCTATAGCAATATCGTCGTCGTTCCATCGCGGGCGGAATCCATGCCTTACATCGTGCTCGAGGCGATTGCGGCCGGCAAATCAGTGATTGCCAGCGCCGTTGGTGGCATTCCCGAAGCACTGGGCAAGACCAGCGCAGCGCTGGTGGCGCCTGATAACGTCGAGGCGCTCGCCGCCGTCATGGTCAAGGCGCTGAGCGAACCCGGCTGGCGTGATGCCGTCATGCCGGACCCGACAGAATTCCATGCCAGGTTTTCTGCCTCGGCCATGGCCAACCAGATGCTCGATCTCTACCGCAGCCTGCTGAAAACGCGCGCGGCCTGAGATCGACAGCAAAAACAGATATGCTCCATCGTTTGACAGCGGTGGTAGCGTGCTTCATCGTGGGACAAAGGTTGCAAAAGCTAAATATTTTTTAGCTTCTTTGCGGTAGTCCAGTCTGGCAAAATGAATTGCCGCGATGAAGGCGCTAGAGACTTTGGATGTAGCAAAGCTCCGTCAGAAACTGAAAGAAGAGGCCGAGCAGAAGACTGGCGGCCCACCCGGCTCGTCACCATCGGCGGCCGGTTTGTCACCACTCGCCGCCCGTGTGGCGGAACAGCTGCGCCGCGCCAACCGCTCTCCCAGCATGATACTCGGCCAGTTCGGGCTGATGGAATTTTCCTGGCTGGTGGCTACAAGCCTTTTGGCCGGATGGCTGTTTGTCGGCAGCAGTTCTGAGAGCCTTCTCTATCAAGCCGGTCTCGGCGCGCTCGGAGCCGGGATTTTCCTGGTCTTCGCCCAATTTGCCGACAGTTTCCAGATCCATACGTTGCGCAGACCCAAGCGGTCGCTCAAAAGGGCGTTGAGCTGCTGGCTCCTCGTGGTGTTCCTGATGCTCGGCGTCTGCCTGTTGCGCAATGCGCAATTGCCGACATTCTATTGGCTGGCCGGCTGGGCGTTGATGTCGGCGGTGCTTATCGTCATCGAGCGTTACGCCATGGCGTTGGCGATCCGCAATTGGACCCGAAACGGTATTATCGAGCGTCGCGCCGTCGTGGTCGGCGGCGGCGAACCAGCCAAACAGTTGATCCGGGCGCTGGAAAGCCAGACGGACAACGATATCCGCATCTGCGGCATTTTCGACGACCGACAGGGCGATCGCTCCCCCAGCATCGTCGCCGGCTATCCGAAGCTTGGCACGGTTGCCGAATTGGTCACCTTTGCCCGCGAAACGCGGATCGACATGCTGATCATCGCCCTGCCGATTACAGCAGAAGCGCGCATTCTCGAGCTTTTGAAAATGCTCTGGGTCCTGCCGGTCGATATCCGTCTTGCCGCCCATTCCAACAGCCTGCGCTTTCGGCCGCGCGCCTATTCCCATATCGGCGACGTGCCGATGCTTGATCTGGTCGACAAGCCGATCCGCGATTGGGACTCGGTGGCCAAACGCGTCTTCGACATCGTCTTCAGTCTGGGTGCGCTCGCGGTCTTCTGGCCCGTGATGTTGCTTGCCGCCATTGCCATCAAGGCAACCTCCAAGGGACCGGTTCTGTTCGTGCAGAAACGGCATGGCTTCAACAATGAAGTCATCAAGGTCCTGAAATTCCGCTCGATGTATACGGAAATGAGCGACCCGACCGCCAAGCTTGCCGTTACCAAGAACGATCCGCGTGTGACCCCGATCGGCCGCCTGCTGCGCAAATCGTCGATGGACGAGCTGCCGCAGCTGTTTAACGTGCTGCGCGGCGATCTATCGCTGGTGGGACCGCGCCCGCATGCCGTACAGGCCCAGACCCGCGACCGCCATTATGGCGATATCGTCGAGAGCTATTTCGCCCGCCACCGCGTCAAGCCTGGTGTCACCGGCTGGGCCCAGGTCAAGGGCTGGCGCGGGGAAGTCGACACCGATGAGAAGATCAAGGGTCGCACCGCTTGCGATCTCTATTATATCGAAAACTGGTCGCTGCTGCTGGATCTTAAAATCCTGGTCATGACGCCGATCAGCCTGTTCAATACGGAAAATGCCTATTGAGCGCCGCCCTCACCCATGCCGGAGGCCCGCTCGGGCCGCGGGTCTTGCGGCCAAGGCTTGCCGCCCTGCAGCTGACCGCATCGGCGCTGGTGGGGTTCGGGGTGTTCCTGCTCGGTTTCGTGTTCATGGAGCCGGCGCCCTATGAACTGTTCATGGCGATGCAGATCCCGCTCTGGTTCATCCTCGGCCTGCGCATCTCGCGCGGCACCGCTCCGCTTCTGGCACTGATGCTGACTTTCAATGTCGGCGGGCTGATCTCGCTGACCACCATGGCCGATCTCGATGTCGGGCCGCTCTATATCGCGGTGTCGACCTTCCTGGCGCTAACCTCGGTATTTTACGCGGCAATCATCGAGGAGCGGCATGAGCGGCTTCGGCTGATCTTTCGGGCCTGGGTGCTGGCGGCGGTGGCAACGGCTCTGCTTGGCATTCTCGGCTACTTCCATGCCTTTCCGGGCGCCGAGATGTTTACCCGCTACGACCGGGCCATGGGCGCCTTCCAGGACCCGAACGTGTTCGGCCCTTTCTTGATCGCGCCGTCGCTTTACCTGATCCACGGCCTGTTGACCGGCAAGCTGATGGCCGCGCCCTGGAAAATCCTCGGCTTGCTGATCATAGCGCTCGGGGTCTTTCTGTCGTTTTCGCGGGCGGCCTGGGCGCTGTTTCTGTTCTGTGCCATCGCCATGGTGCTGATCCTGCTGATCAAGGAGCGCAGCAGCGCCTTCCGGCTGAAGATCGTACTATTGTCGCTAACGGCGGCGATTGCTCTTGTTCTGGCGCTGGTCGTTGCCCTGCAATTCCAGCAGGTGCGCAATTTGTTCTCCAGCCGCACGCAACTCGTGCAGGACTATGATGGCGGCCATCTCGGCCGGTTCGAGCGCCACAAGATCGGCTTCCTGATGTCTATGGAAAGGCCGCTGGGCATCGGGCCGATGGTGTTCAGCAAGATCTTTCCGGAAGACGAGCATAATATCTGGCTGAAGACGCTGACCTCCTATGGCTGGCTCGGCTTCCTCTGCTTCGTGTCAATGTTGATCTGGACGATCTGCTTCGGCTTTCGGTTGCTACTGTACGACCGACCGTGGCAACCTTATCTGATGATCGCCTGGATTACGCTGATCGGCCATGCCGGGATCGGCAATGTCATCGATATCGATCACTGGCGTCATGTCTATCTGCTGTTCGGTGTTCTCTGGGGATGCCGGGCACTGGAGCGACGCTGGCAAAGACAAAACATACAACGGCAAACCCACCAAAAGGGTGAGGCATTCTTGCCAGTAAGCAGGCATACCAGGCCATGGGCCGGGCCGCACCAGCTTGCGACAGCAGGAAGACCAGCCGTAAAAACAGGTCGGGGGAAGACGGATGTCTGAGAGATATGAGGAGGATCAGGGCCCGCCCTTGCGGATCCTGCAAGTGTTGGAGCCAAGCGGTGGCGGCGCCGGCCGGCATTTCATCGATCTCTGCGCCGGGCTCGCGGCCCGCGGCCAGATCGTAACGGCAATCTATTCGCCAGTGCGCGCTGAAGACCGTTTTGTTTCGGAACTGTTCGCGCTGCCCCTTCACGAGGTCATCTCGCTTGACATGCGCCGGGCCGTCGGCCCCTGGGACTTCGGTCATGGCAGGGCGTTGCGTCAGTTGATCCGCGAAAAGGGGCCTTTCGACATCGTGCATGGCCATAGTTCCAAGGCTGGTGCGCTGACGCGGCTTGCGACACTGCCTGGGCGCAGTCCGCCGGTACTCTACACCCCGCATGCCTTTCGCACCATGGACCCGACACTCGGCTCCAAGGGGCGCCTCGTCTATGGTGGCGTCGAGCGGCTGCTGGGTCGGTTCTGCAGCGACCGGGTCATCTGTGTTTCGCCAGACGAGTATAACCATGCCCTGGACCAGGGTTTGCCGGCGCGGATCCTGCGGATCGTCACCAACGGCGTCGCCTATCCGCCGAGCGACCAGCGCGCGGTGATGCGCGCCAAGTTCGATCTTGCCGCCGACCAGTTGGCTTTCGGCTTCATCGGCCGCTTCGTTGCCCAGAAGGCGCCGGAACGACTGATCCGCGCCTTTGCCGAGGTCGCCGACCGTATGCCCAATGCTCGGCTGGTGATGATCGGTAGCGGCGAGCGGGAGGCAGAGGTGAACGCCTTGATCCAGGAACACGGCCTTGCCAACAAGATCCGCATCCATGGCGAAATTCGTGGCAACGACGCCATCCAGGCCTTTGACGTGCTGGTGGCGCCAAGCCGTTACGAAGCCATGTCCTACGCGATGCTGGAAGCCGCCGCCGGTGGCCTACCGATGGTGCTGAGCCGGGTCGGAGGAACCAGCGTCGTGCTGGAAGACGGCATCAACGGCTTCTCCGTACCCAATAGCGACGACACCGGCCCGCTGGTCGAGGCGATGATGGCGTTTCGCGATCCCCTCACCCGCGCCCGGCTTGCCGCCGGCGCCCTTGCAAAGCGCGGCAATTATCGGCTTGAGACCATGGTGACGCGCACATTGGCTGTCTACCGCGATCTCTTGCCTATCGCCGTGCCCAATTCGCTTATCGCGGCCGGCCAGATCTCTGATGAGAGCAGCGGACGACGCACTGATCCGTCTGCTGGAAAAAGCATGCCATCGAGATAGCTGACCGCTCGCAATAAGTTGTTTGAAATGGCAGGGAACTTATTGGCTATTGTCGCATTGTTTCGTGCGCAGACCCGATCGGTCCGCGGACAGAAGAGGTCAGAATGAGAAGTACGAACGGTCTTTACTTGATTATCGGTGCCCTAGTCGTGGCTGTCATCGGGCTTAGCGCCTATGTCTACCATGAGGAAACCAAGCCCAAGGGTGTCGAGCTCAGCATCGGCAAAGATGGCGTGGCCGTCGAACAGAAATAATCGACAGTAAGGCGGCTCCTAGCGCCGTCTCTACAGCACCCTATTGAGAAATTGGAACCGTCACGATGCTGTAAGCTTTTGCTTTAGCATCAAGACCTTCGAAAGCCGGTTCCAATTTCCGGCCAATGCCTTAACGGAATTTAAAAAAAGCGCCGCGCATCTCTGGATGCCGGCGCTTTTCTCTTTTCCAGACCTGCTCAATACAGTCAGGCGACCTTGCGCTTGCCAGCAGCAGTGCCAAGCCCCCAGCTTTCAACCAGCAAGGACGGCAGATGCATGTCGCTGGCCAGCATATACGGCATGGCGCGCCCCTCAACGGGTTTGATCGGCAGGCCGTGGCCATGGTTATTCAGAAGCGCGTATTCGACTTTCACGGCACCTGTCTCGTCGCGCCAAACGTAACCATCGTCGCGACCATAGCGGACCGGCTGTGCCTGGCCGCCCAGAAGCCCGTGCACGGCGAGCCATTGGATTACAAGCGAATCGGCATTCTTCTGGTGGACAACGTCGTCCTCCCTGCCCTGCCAGATGGAAATTCGCGGCCATTGCTGGCCTTCGGGCGCCGCCTGAAACACCAGTTGAGCCCATTCCTCCGGGGTCTTGGTAGTGCCGCTATGCATGAGACCCAGCGCGTTCATGGCGTCGCGCGCGCCACCAACGGGAAGACCAGCCACGACAGCACCGGCACTAAACACCTCCGGATAGGCGGCCAGCGCCGCCGCCGTCAACGCGCCACCGGCGGAGAGGCCCATGATGAAAACCCGGTTCGCGTCCAGGCTATGGGCCTCGACCATGGCGTCGATCATCTGGCGCACCGAGCCGGTCTCGCCACGGTCGCGTGCCACAGCACTCGGGCGGAACCAGTTGAAGCAGCCATTCGGATTGTTGGAACTGCGCTGTTCGGGATAGAGCAGCGCGAAACCGTGTTGACCGGCCAACCGGCTCCAGCCGCTGCCTTCATCGAATTCCTGGGCGGTCTGGCCGCAACCATGCAGCACAACGACCAGCGGCGCACCGGCTTCCAGGCCCGGCGGCACGTAGCACATCATTCGGAGATGCCCGGGATTGCTGCCAAAGCTCGTAACCTCGGCTAGAGGAGCGGGCGCGGCGCGACGGGCTTTCGACACGGAGGCCTTCGGAGGCGTGGAGGACTTGGTAGCAGGAGCAGCGCCGTCAATCAGCTCGACAAAGGCCTTCTGCAGCTTTTTCTGCCGACGGACCACGGCGGCCATCGACTTTGGAACATTCAATCGCATTTCATCTGCCTTCCTGACGGCTGCATTCTCTCGTCTGCTTCGCAAGCCGCCAAATGTCTCGGCCCTCACTTTTGTTCATCATTATTTTCGGATCGTACCAGACATCTCCCGATACGACCCAGGGATCAACGAAAAGCATATTGCTGCACTGCATCCAATATAAGGCATTGCTGCGGTTTAATCGATAGCCAGGGACGCCGAGCCTTGGCTTGAAGAGCCCATAGAATCCCTTAAGTCGGAAATATCGCTTCAAAAACAAAAGACTGACAGAAGAAGATTTTTATATGCATTGCACAACGGATCTAGCTCTTCAACCTGCGACCGCCTCCCAAACCTGCCGCCAATCCGGCAATTCTGCAGCAGTTTATAAGTGTTGCAGCATGTTATGTGCATTTGGTTAAGCGCCAAGAAGACCAATGTCTTAGAGGACACCAATGCAAACAGTCTGGCGCCCATGAAAAAGAGAAAGCCAGCCACTCATGGAGAGAGGCTGGCTTTCAAACTTAAAGCTAGCTGCAAGAGCAAGCCTTTGAAAAATCTCGGAATGGCGGGATTCGAACCCACGACCCCTTGACCCCCAGTCAAGTGCGCTACCGGGCTGCGCTACATTCCGTCAAGCTCCTAAGAGCAAGATGCGTATAGGTTTTCCGCCTTTGGCGCGCAAGCGAAAAATGCGGCAGGAAAAATAAAAATCGGAACAAGAAGACGCCAAATGCAGGCGATAGGGCAGAAAGTCCACGAATGTCCCGCTTTGTTCATCCAGAATGGTAGAACCCAATGGCGCAGCTAACCACATAGGATGGAAGCCCGTTAGCCTCCACGCGGAACCGACCGGTTGGGTATGACAAGCTGGACACCACCAAAGGAGGAATTGTTGAGCAGATGAAGACAGTCCAGCCACTCATTCTGACCGCACACATCGCCCCGCAGGATCTTGAACCGTTCGAGCGCCTGCGACAGGAGCATTTTCCATCCGATCGCAACTTTCTAAGCGCGCATCTCACGATGTTTCATCGGCTACCGGGGGAATATACCAGCCGCATCGTCGAGATCATCGAAGATGTCGGTCAGAGAAATGAACCTATTGCCGTGGAGGTCTCCAGCGTCCGCCATCTCGGCAACGGCGTCGCCTATTCCATCGAAAGCCCGCAATTCCTGGCCGTCCATGCCGAGCTGCGAGCGGCATTCATGCCGTGGCTGGGCGGGCAGGACATGCAGAAGTGGCGGCCGCATATCACGGTCCAGAATAAGGTTTCGCGTCAGACGGCTGATGCGCTTCACCGAAGGCTTGTCGCCGATTTCCAACCCGTCCTCATCAACATCATAGGGCTGGATCTCTGGCGCTACCTTGGCGGCCCCTGGGAGCACAAGACGACGACGCTGTTGCGGGCTTAGAGTCACTGACCTGATCTATCGCGGTCAATCGCGTTCGCCGCCGTTCCAACAGCTTCCTCGCTATCAGGCTTCAGTCAAAAGGCCTCGCGGCACGTCAGCAAAATCTCGCCCTTATCTGCGAAGTCAGTATGCTGCCATTGACGCTGCTGCGAACACCACTATTTCGCATAAATTGCGTCGTCTCATGTATTTGCGTGCAATCTCCGACAAGGGTTTTGAATGTCTGTTTCAATCCGCGTTTTTGCCATTGCGACCGCTTTTGCCGTTTCTTCAGTTCAGGCATCTGCCGAATTGCCGATTCATGCGCAAACATATCTGAACCAGAGCATCCATAAGCTCGATACCATTGCTCGTATTCGTCGCGCGGAAGGCAGCCTCCCAACACTAGCAGACGCGAGGGATGCGAAAGTTTTGGAAGCGCTATGGGATCGCAAAGCAATTCTCGGCAATGGGCCCTATCGCTCGACAGATGTGCCAATTCTTCTCGACATATTCGAGAAGGAAAATGCAGTGTTCAAGACATATATGCTTTTCTCGTCCGATCCGCAAAAGCTGCCGCAAACCGATCAAAATGCGGCTTTCTTCCAAAACGAGATATCTCGTTCTTCGGCGTTTCTACTCACCGTCTGTTCCTCCGCCGTTGAAGCGCTGGCGGATTTTGTTGCCCAGTTGAAACCCAGCGAGTTCAATGATGCAAGACGACAGGGACTGCAACAGACTCGACTGGGAATTCAAGAGTTCGTCAGCAGCGCAGTGATAATGATGCGCAGCCCCGCGCTTCGGGCAGAAAACCGCGTAATAATTGCTGATGCTTTGCAGGAAAATGCAAAACAGTTGGCGGCGACCATGTCGATTGTGGATCGCCAAGCGCTGGCGGCGATCGCGTCAACTGTTACGACGCCAGAGATAGCGCCGCAGCTGAGGTCGTTTACCGCGGCGATGCAGAGTACCGATTGCGTTGGCCTGTGCCTCATCCCGTAAGACCGTCCGCACAGCGCCGGCGGTTCTGATGGTGTCCGAGGCCGGAATGGATCGTGCAGACGCCAGATTCTAGGGATCTCCGAAGGTATTGAACCTTGGCTCGTCTCTCGCGCTCCGATCGAGAGCCAAGGCAAGACTTTACCCGTCTATAAGCCAACATTTGCCATGTAGGTTTCCAGAACCGCGTCTTGGCCCGCCGAGACGATTGCTCCGATGTAGCCGTCCGGACGCACCAGCACCCGATCGCCAGTCGCAACGCCGTAGGTGGCGTGGAATTGTCCGGCTTCATCGATCAGGTCACCGCGCTCACCGAATGTGTGCACGTGTAAGCCCGGCCGGGCGCTTATGGGCGCGGCCTCGTGGGTAAGGAGTGTCCAGTGGGATCCTTTGAATAAATCGAACAACCGATGCTGCTGTCCGGCAGTGCCTCGGATCAACGCGTCGGGCGCACGGTCGCCAGCGAACACTTCACCCTGCCGTTCCGGCGATTCCACCGCGAGTGGCGATAGCGGATAACCAATGTCGAGCTGTTGAACGCTGCGACCGCGTCGCATCACGCCTCGCTTCATCGCATCGAGCAGATCGGTCGCAAGACCAAGCATGGCTTGCGCTACAGGTCTGCGTTCAGCCTCATAGGTATCGAGCAGGTCCACCGGCGCACCGCGTATCGCTGCAGCCAGCTTCCAGCCAAGATTATAGGCGTCTTGAACACTGGTGTTGAGACCCTGGCCGCCTGTTGGGGGATGGATATGTGCGGCATCTCCAACAAGAAACACGCGGCCGACACGATAACGATCGGCAAGCCGGGCGTTCATCGAAAAGGCCGAAGCCCATGATACCGCGTGCACGAGAAGATCATCCCGGCCAGTCCGCCCCCGCAGCAATGCAGTCAGCCCGTTTGCCGTGAGGTCGATGTCACCCTCAAGCGGGATCGGCCCTTGAAGCTGGAAGAGGTCAGTTCCCGCCAAGGGGCATACTGAGATCTGCCGCCCCATGTCTCCCTCGCCAAAGCGGTGCCAGACGTCACGCGAGAAACCGGACAAGGTCACGTCGGCAACGAGGGCACGCACGCCCAGTGTTTTGCCTGGAAAGCCGACATCCAGCGCATGACGGACGAATGAACGGCCACCGTCGGCGCCAACCAGCCATCTCACATGGATCGTCTCTTCTCCTGCCTTCGTCGCGAGGCGTGCCGTCACCGCCTCGTCCTCTTGTTCAAAGCCTAGGAGTTCGCAGCCAAATTCCGGTCGATGACCAAGCTCGGCCAGCCGATCACGCATCACCCGCTCGGTCAGGAATTGCGGTACCATCAGCGGCAGGTGATACGGTTCGGCAGATGTTGCCGGCTCGACCTCGAATACGTTGGAATCGGTAAAGCTGCCGTCGACTGCATACTCACGCTGCATGGGGTAATAGCCGCCCGCTGCGACAATCCGGTCCAGAATACCGAGATCTTCGAAAATCTCCTGCGTGCGGGGCTGTATGCCCTTGCCGCGCGAACCACGAAAGGGGTCGTCCAACTTCTCGATAAGCCTGAACGACACGCCCCGCCGAGCCAAATCAATCGCTAAGGTAAGACCGGCCGCGCCCGCACCGCAGATCAGAACGTCAGCATCGAAATTATTTGTCATATTGCTCTCCATATGTGTATTATGCACACATACAGACGAGGCCATTGGGAGTCAAATAAATACATGCAAAATACACTTACATCATCAATGCTGCGTGAGCTGCACAGTGCGCTGATCGATATCGTCAGCGTCATGAACCGCCCGCAACGCGACGAAACGATGGTTCGCGAGGCCGGAATTTCGCTTGATCGCGCCTTGTTCCCACTGTTGGTCATGGTGGAACGCTTGGGTCCGATCGGCATCGTGGACCTTGCCGATCGCGTTGGACGCGACCACACAACTGTGAGCCGGCAGGTCTCCAAGCTTGAGGCCCTTGGCTTTGTCGAGCGCAAACCCAGCGCAACGGATGGACGGGCGCGCGAAGCAACGATCACGCCCAACGGACAGGCACTGACTGAGAAAATCGATGTGGCGCGCGAGGCGATGGCGCGCTCCATCTTTGCAGACTGGCCGGAACAGGATGTTGTCGAGCTGATCCGGCTGATGCGGCGCTTCGCCGATGCCGTACAGGATGATGCGCTCGATAAGGGCTGATGTTATCCGTTGAAATAACAAGCGGTTTGATACCAGCAAGGCCTGCAAGCATGTTACCTGCAGGCCAGACGGCAAAGCGTGACCACCACGGTTTCGAGCCTGACTAAATGATATGGCGCCCGCGCCGATGGCAGTCTGGCGGCCCGAGCCAAACCACCTGGCGTATGCAGGTCGTGCCCTGCGCTGCTATTCGTCAATTAAGTGCTCATCGGCTGGAACCAAACGTTAACCGTGGCGTTATCGGCCGCGGAGAACATGACATGACAATAGACAAACACTTCCAGCGGCCGGTCGCACTTATCATTGCCGGAACCACCCACATGGTCAGCTCAATTCGGGAAGCCGCCTGGCTTCTGGCGGATCAATGGCCAGATTTTTCCTGCGAATATTTTCGGCGCGCGCTCTCCGCCTGTGCGGCCGCGCTTGAAGGACGCCGCTCAGCGTCCTATGCAAGGCGCGCTTTGATCCTTGCGGCACACCGGGCCAATCTGGCGATCACGGATAACCGCGAGCCGAACCTGATTGCCGCTCAATAACACGCTCGAACGACCAATCCAGATTTCGATAAAAAACGATGAAGCCGGACATATCTGCCCGGCTTTTCAACGTTTACGGGTCGCTCATGATATAACTAGCGGACCTGATCCAATAGTCGCTTGCATTCCAGCAGATCGAACAAGGTCTCCTGCAGCAGGGCGCGATCTTCCTTATTGACTGAACTTTTTCCGGCTGAGATGTCGAGGGTGCCATCATCGCTGCCGCCGAAGTTGAAAAAGCGGCTGGCGGTGCGCGATTTGGCGTGGCCGACGACCTGATCGTCATCAGTCCCTAGTTTCGGATCGTCATTGCTGGACTGGCCGGCGGCGACGAGAGCTTCCATCGTGGCGAGGTCGCCTGAGGCAACCGCCATCACAAACTTGTTGCCATTGGTCTTCAGCAGCTTCTGTACGCCCTTGATCGTATAACCATGATCATAGAGCAGATGCCGGATGCCCTTCAGCAATTCGACGTCATCAGGCCGATAATAGCGCCGGCCGCCGCCGCGCTTCAGCGGCTTGATTTGCGGAAATCGGGTTTCCCAGAAGCGCAGCACATGTTGGGGAAGATCCAGATCGTCGGCTACTTCGCTGATCGTACGGAAAGCATCAGGGCTCTTATCCACTGCGGACTCCATCTTCTCGCGATAAACCAGATCACTCGTTGCGTATAGAGCATCGGCCCAAAAGTGGGAACCGGTTTTCGGATACGTCCAATGCGAAAACAAAAAACGGTAGCAGGATGTAGATTCCGTTTCTTCGGCTCGGCGCTCTCGCAAAGGCGGCAGCTACTAAATCGCCGTCACCAAACCGGCACAAGGTTGCCGGGAGTTACTGCCTGTCTGCGGAAATTTGCGTCCGTCAACTCGCGGGATTGGCGGGTTTCTGCTTGGCCTTACGGGCAAGATGCGAGCGCAGAATACGCTGCTTCAGAACGTTGGACGCCTTGAAGGTCATGACCTTGCGCGGAGAAATCGGGACTTCCTCGCCCGTCTTCGGGTTCCGGCCGATCCGCTCGTTCTTCGAGCGGACCTGGAAGGTGGCAAAAGACGAAAGCTTGACCATTTCGCCGCGCACGATGGCGTTGCAGATCTCATCGATCACGGTTTCAACGAGTTCGGCCGACTCGGTGCGGGATAGACCGACCTTGCGGAAAACCGATTCAGCCAAATCCGCCCGCGTTACCGTTTTGCCAGCCATAGCAACCCCGTCCATCATCAGTTCTAAGTTATTATACTAAGAAGACTATTGCGATGAACGCTTTCGGTCAAGCGCCGTTAACAACTTGTTTTTGCGAGAACTACCAGCGCAACAGCACCGCGCCCCAGGTAAAGCCGCCGCCCATCGCCTCGAGCAGGACGAGATCACCCTTTTTGATGCGCCCGTCAGCAACCGCGACGGACAAAGCCAGCGGAATAGAGGCAGCTGAAGTGTTGCCGTGCTGGTCGACGGTGATAACGACTTTTTCGAGCGGAATGGCGAGCTTTTTGGCGGCGCCGTCGATGATGCGACGGTTGGCCTGATGGGGAACGAGCCAGTCAACATCCTCAGCGGTCAGGCCTGAGGCAGCAAAGGATTGCTCGATGACATCGGTGATCATGCCAACGGCATATTTGAAGACTTCGCGGCCTTCCATGCGCAGATGACCGACAGTTCCGGTCGTCGAAGGCCCGCCGTCGACATAGAGCTTGTCCTTGTGCGAACCGTCCGAGCGCAAATGCGCGGTCAGAACGCCGCGAACCGCATTTACGCCTTGTTCCTCGGAGGCTTCGAGCACGATAGCACCGGCGCCGTCGCCGAACAGCACGCAGGTGGTGCGATCCTCCCAGTCGAGAATCCGCGAGAAGGTTTCCGCGCCGATGACAAGCACCCGCTTTGCAAGCCCGCCGCGAATATAGGCATCCGCCGTGGTGATCGCATAGACGAAGCCGGTACAAACGGCCTGCACATCGAACGCAAAGCCGTGGGTCATGCCAAGCCGAGCCTGGATATTCACCGCCGTTGAGGGAAAAGTATTGTCCGGGGTAGAGGTGGCACAGACGATCATGTCGATATCATCAGCGGTGATACCGGCTGCCTCGAGCGCCTTCTTGGCAGCTTCGGCACCGAGCGAGGCTGTGGTTTCCCCCTCACCCGCTATGTAACGCTGGCGAATACCGGTGCGCTGAACGATCCACTCGTCCGACGTATCGACCATCGTTTCCATTTCGCGGTTGGTCACCACCCGTTTGGGCAAGGCCGAACCAATGCCGCGAACAACTGAACGAATCATGTTTCTCTTTGTCCTGTCCGTCACGCCGCTTCCGGGCCTGCGCTGGGAGACCCATTGCGCGCGGCCAAGGGATAGCGTGCGTGATAAAGTTTCAAATCGTTTTCAATCTTCTTGGTTAGACCGTTGCGCGCCATGTCGTAGCCCACTTCGATCGCCGCCGCGTAACCTTCAGCATCAGTACCGCCATGGCTCTTGATGACGATGCCGTTCAGGCCCAGAAACACGCCGCCGTTGACCTTGCGCGGATCCATCTTCTCCTTCAGGGCATCGAAGGCGCCCTTGGCAAAGAAATAACCGATCTTCGACATCAGGCTGCGCGACATCGCGGCCCTGAGATAGGTCGCGATCTGGCGCGCCGTGCCTTCCGCTGCCTTCAGCGCGATATTGCCGGTAAAGCCTTCCGTCACCACGACGTCGACAGTACCCTTGCCGAGATCGTCGCCTTCGACGAAGCCGGCATAGTTCAGATAGTCCAGCCCTGCCTCACGCAGCATGCGGCCGGCCTCGCGCACTTCCTCCTGGCCCTTGATTTCCTCGGTGCCGACATTCAACAGGCCGATCAGCGGACGATCAATCTGGAATAAAGCCCGGGCCATAGCGCCGCCCATGACGGCGAAATCGAGCAGCTGTTGCGCATCGGCACCAATGGTCGCGCCGATATCGAGTACGATGCTCTCGCCTTTCAGCGTCGGCCAGATGCCGGCAATCGCCGGACGCTCGACATTGGCCATGGTGCGCAGGCAGAATTTCGCCATGGCCATTAGCGCGCCCGTATTGCCAGCGGACACGACCACGTCAGCCTCGCCGGTCTTTACCGCCTCGATGGAGCGCCACATGCTCGACACGTAGCGGCCGCGCCGCAGCGCCTGGCTGGGCTTTTCGTCCATGCTGATCGCGACTTCGCAATCGTGGAGTACGGATTTTTCCTTCAGCTTGGGGAAGCGGGCAAGCAAGGGCTCGCATTTGTCCCGCTGGCCAAACAGAATGAATGTAATCTCCGGATGGCGTTCCAGGGCCCGTGCGGCTCCGGGGATGACGACTTCGGGACCGAAATCGCCTCCCATGACGTCGAGAGAAATTTTGACCACGCGTGCTATCCCTTCTTTTTCACCGTCTGGTGAAATTTTCGGCCAAAATACCGGTTTTGGTCTGCCGTACAACTGATTTATCGGCCTCCGTCAAGGCGCCGACGGATAATTTCACCCTGCGTCCGGCGAAAACGCGCCGACATTTTCCAGCAAATCCCCGAAAATCAGGCTCAATTTTCAGGCATTTGATAGCTCGAAAGGCATGACTGGAAAGTCTCGGCCCCGTCAAGCTAGTCCTTCTTCCAGTCCTTCAGCGCAGCAAAAGGTGACGGACGGATGATTTCCGCGCCGGCAGCTTCGGTGTGGCCTGCAAACTCGACGCCCGATTTGCGCGGATAGGGATCAATGGCCATGGCAGCAAATTCGGCAACGAGTGCACCAGCGTCGATCGTGTCACCGACAAAGGGTTCCGGCGAGTCCGGACCATCTGGATCCAGCACCATTTCGCCCTGGCCGTCGAGCACCAGGCGCGCGAGCTTTGAGCCCTCAGGCACGAAAACCTGTTCCAGAGATTCGCTGATCCGGCTTTCCACCGGTTCCAGCGTCACCACGCAAGCTTGAACGATCTCACCTTCCACCGTGCCTTTGATACGGACACCGTCCCGCTTCCAGCGATTGACCTGCAGCTCAGCCTTTAGCGAGCGCACGGAAAGGACCTTCCACAGTTTGGCCAAGCCTTCGCGCTCGACCTCATCCGCCTCGATGGTCACGCGCACGGCATTGGCGGAGACATGGGCCACCTTGACGGGGTAGGAAAAAGGAGTGTCCGAAGAAGAGCGTCCTTGCGATTTCATGGCTGAACCTGCTGTTGCGGAAGCGGAAGGGTGAGCGACCCGGTTATCACCGCCTCTTCCGTCATATCCAAAAGAAATGTCTCAGTCGTCGCGGCCCATCGGGCAAGACCGACCATAACAGGCGCGTTTTCCACAGCCTCGCCTTTGCCGCCTGGATGGATGTTGCGCCTGAAACCGGCGGCAAGCGCGTCCTCATCCTTCAAATCGAGTGCCTTGCCGTAGGTTTCAAGGCGGCCATAGAACATTCCGGCCAGTTTTTTCATCCGTTTGGGCACGGTTTGATCGCCCACGCCCAGTTCGCGGATCGAATGATCAACATCCTGGAAGAAGGCGTCGATAATCTCCTGGGCGATTTCCTGGCCGCTGCGTTCAGATTTCGCGGTGCGCCTCAGATAGAGAATCAGCACCAGCGACAGCATTTCGAACCGGCCCATTACCGTATCCGGCACATCGAGCGCCTCATAGAATATTGGCTGGCGGGCCGTCTGTGTCAGGAGTTCATACTGACGATCGACGATCCTGCGATTGCTTCGCCGGTTCTTGAACAGGGAGAAAATCATGACTGCGCCTCTGCTACCTCTTGCCGGCTCGTTGCGCATCGCTTTAGAGTTTTCTGTCTTCGGGAAAGCCGGTGACTACTTTCCCCTGACAAACTTTAGAAAAGGTCGTTACGACCCCAGCGATGTTGCATGATGGCTAAAGCTGGTTTACCGAAGCAGGGATGAATTGCAAAGGCGTCGCCAGGCGTTTTACCCTTGGGTTTTCCAAGGGAACGAATGGTATAACTCCTGTGGCGGTGAAACATATCCCGTTGGCGTCTTTTCGGTTTCCCCGGAAAGGCCACAATGATATGGCCAACACGCGAAGCGAAAAGCGCTTTATGTCGCTGGCGCAGGAAATTGAACGGCGCAAGAACGGTCCTGGCCTGCAGGCGGGCAGAAGAGAGCATGATGGGAGATGCAGCATTGAAGAGACGGTATTTCCGGTCCGACGCCCGGGCCATCGGCCTGGCAGCGATGACCCTGCTGATCGCAACCGGCGGCCTTTCCGGCTGCACGACCGGCGAAGTCTTCCACAACGGCTATATCGTTGATCCCAAGGCGCTGGATCTGGTGCCGGTCGGCTCCAGCCGAGAGCAGGTGCTTATCTCGCTCGGTACACCCTCGACCACAGCGACCTTCGATGGCGAAGTCTTCTATTATATTTCGCAGACCCGCAAACGGCCGGCAGCTTTCATGAAGCAGCAACTGGTCGACCAGCAGGTCCTTGCGATCTATTTCGATAAGGACGGCACTGTTGCCCGGCGCGCCAATTACAGCATGAAGGACGGCAAAGTGTTCGACATGGTCTCGCGCACCACACCGACCGGCGGCAAGGATCTCAGCTTCCTGCAGCAGATTCTCTCGGGCGGCAATGGCGCGGCCAACAGCGTCAAGAACATGCTCGGCTTCCAGTAAGCGGAGCGCCAACAGCTCAAAAAGAACCCGCGATCGTCACGACCGCGGGTTTTTTGTTTGTCGTTCGAAGACGGATCAACCCGCCAGGACGGCCAACAGCAGCAGCGCTACGATATTGGTGATCTTGATCGCCGGATTGACGGCGGGGCCGGCAGTGTCCTTGTAGGGATCGCCGACGGTGTCACCCGTGACCGATGCTTTATGCGCCTCGGAACCTTTCAGGTGGCGTGTGCCATCCTTATCGACAAATCCGTCCTCGAAGCTCTTCTTGGCATTGTCCCAGGCGCCGCCGCCCGAGGTCATGGAGATCGCGACGAACAGGCCGTTGACGATGACACCAAGCAGCGATGCGCCGAGCGCCGCGAAGGCCGAGGCCTTTGAACCGGAGACTAGCAGCACGCCGAAATACACGACAATAGGCGCCAGTACCGGCAGCAGCGAAGGCACGATCATTTCGCGGATCGCGGCCTTGGTCAGGATGTCGACGGCACGACCGTAATCCGGCTTGTCCTTGCCCTGCATGATGCCTGGCTTTTCCCGGAACTGGCGGCGCACTTCCTCAACGATCGAACTGGCCGCCCGGCCGACCGCCGTCATGGCGATGCCCCCGAACAGATACGGGATCAGCCCGCCGAAGATCAGGCCCGCGACCACGTAAGGGTTGGAGAGGCTGAACGAGATATCGCCGATGCCGGCGAAGTAGGGATATTTGTCGCCATTGGCGGCAAAATATTGCAGGTCGTTGGAATAGGCGGCAAACAGCACGAGCGCGCCAAGGCCGGCTGAGCCGATGGCATAGCCCTTGGTGACCGCCTTGGTGGTGTTGCCGACTGCGTCCAGCGCATCGGTGGATTTGCGCACTTCCGGCGGCAGATGCGCCATTTCCGCGATACCACCTGCATTGTCGGTGACGGGACCGAAGGCATCGAGAGCGACAATCATGCCGGCAAGACCAAGCATGGTGGTGACGGCAATCGCCGTGCCGAACAGGCCAGCGAGTTGGTAGGTGGAGATGATGCCGCCGATGATGACCAGCGCCGGCAGAGCGGTTGACTCAAGGGAAACAGCCAGACCCTGGATGACATTGGTGCCGTGACCGGTGACCGATGCCTGAGCGATGGAATTGACCGGGCGTTTGTTGGTTCCGGTATAGTATTCGGTGATCACGACGATCAGCGCCGTAACGACCAGGCCAAGAATGCCGCAGACGAACAGGTTGGTACCGCTGATGGCCCGGCCCGCGACCGTACCGATTTCACCCCAACCGATCGTAACCTGCGTTGCAACCGCCAAGCCGACGATGGACAGCAGGCCGGTGACGATCAGGCCTTTGTAAAGCGCGCCCATGATCGAGCCGTTGACGCCGAGCTTGACGAAGAACGTGCCGGCAATCGAGGTCAGGATGCAGGTGCCGCAAATGGCCAGCGGATAGATCATCGCGCTGTCGAGCACGGCGCTGCCGGCAAAGAAGATTGCCGCAAGCACCATAGTGGCGACGACGGAGACCGCATAGGTCTCGAAAAGGTCGGCCGCCATGCCGGCGCAATCGCCGACATTGTCGCCGACATTGTCGGCAATGGTGGCCGGATTGCGCGGGTCATCCTCGGGAATGCCAGCTTCTACCTTGCCGACGAGATCGCCGCCGACATCTGCGCCCTTGGTGAAGATGCCGCCGCCCAAGCGGGCGAAGATCGAAATCAGCGAGGCACCGAAGCCGAGCGCCACCAGCGCGTCGATCACGTCACGCGAGCCGCCGGCATGGCCGAGACCATAGGTTAGGACGAAATAATAGATGGATACGCCAAGCAGGGCGAGGCCTGCGACCAGCATGCCTGTTATGGCGCCGGATTTGAAGGCGATGTCGAGGCCGGCTGCAAGACCCTGGGCCGAAGCCTGGGCGGTGCGGACATTGGCGCGCACCGAGACATGCATGCCGATAAAGCCGGCAGCGCCTGAAAGTACGGCGCCGATCAGGAAGCCGATTGCGGCTTCGCCAGACAGCAGCCACCAGGCAAGTACAAACACGACCGCCCCCACGATCGCGATGGTCAGATATTGCCGGGCCAAATAGGCCTGCGCGCCTTCACGGATATAGCCGGCGATTTCCTGCATGCGCGGGGTGCCCTGGTCGGCTGCGAGCACCGCTCGCGTTGCCCAGACCGCATAGACCACGGAAATCAAACCACATAGAATTACGCCTAACAGCACTGCCATTCCAACGCCTCCCTGTTGTTTAGCGCCCTCTCCTCAAAGGACACCATTCACTTTCACAGGCAGAGTGCGCTTCCAAACCGGAAAAGGTCAAGAGTGCACAACCGGAATCGGAAACGCTCTACCGTGCCGTCGCGCAATCAAGAAAAGGCTGGAAAGTTCCGTGCTTGGCAGAGGCCGACAAGCCATGCTGAACCCGCTAGAGTTTGTCAGGGAAAAGTGGAAACAGGTTTTCCCGAAAAGACAAACGAAACAGAGGACTCTAGCTTCTGTCTGGTTCAATCTGAACCTGACAGAAGCTAGGGCCGCCCTTAAACTTGGCTGCGGCGGGCGGCCATCATTTGCAGGCCGATCAGCACAAGGCAGAGGATGGTGACAGGCCAGATCACCAGGTTCATCACCGACCAGCCATAGGCGGTAAAGACCTTGCCAGAAGAAAAGGACGAGAGCGCGACAGTGCTGAACAGCACGATGTCGTGGAAGCCCTGAACCTTATCAGCCTCCTGTGGCCGGTAGGAGCCGGCGACGATGGCCGTGGCGCCGATGAAGCCGAAATTCCAGCCCAGGCCGAGCAGCACCAGCGCGCCCCAGAAGTTCCAGAGTTCGATGCCCATATGGGCAACGACCGCACAGCCCATCAGGATGACGAGGCCGCAGGCAACAATCGTCTCTGGGCCGAAGCGGCGGATCAGCTTTCCGGTAAAGAAGCTCGGTGCGAACATGGCAATCACGTGCCACTGAATACCAAGCGTCGCCTGATCGGAAGAGAAGCCGCAGCCGATCACCATGGCCAGCGGCGCACCGGTCATCATGAAGGTCATCAGCGCATAGGTGCAGATACCGCAAATCATGCCGGTCATAAACCGCTGCGTCAGTACGATCTCTTTCAGCGGCCGCGTCGGTTGGTCGCTTGCATCATGCGCGCCATTCCCCTGCCCCAGATGCACGAAGCTGAGGATCGCGATGGCAAGCAGCATCAGCGGCGCAAGCGCAAGGAAGGCACCGGCAAACAGAACCGGTTCGAAAAGGTCCTTCAACCAGATCGCCAATTGGGGTCCGAGAATGGCCGAAACGATGCCACCCGCCAAAATCCAGGAGATCGCCTCGCCCTTGAAATAGCTGGGCGAGCTATCGGCGGCGGCAAAGCGGATTTTCTGGGTAAAGCCGCTGGAGAGACCGATCAGCATCAGGCCGAAAGCAAACAGCCAGAAATCGACCTTGAACAGGGCGAGCGTCGCAACCAGTCCGCCGAGAGCTGCCGAGCCGGCGCCGAGCATGAAGGCCACCTTGCGGCCAAACAACCGGGCGGCGATGGCAATGGCGACAGCGCCGAGCGCGGTGCCGATATTGAAGCCGGTGAGCGGCGCCGTTGCCAGCGATTTGTCGGCGCCAAGAAGCTGGTAGCCAGCCAGGCCGCCGAGCGAGAAGGACAGCGGCGCAACGGAGCCAAGAATGGCCTGGGCGCCTGAGAGAATGGCGACGGTGCGCTTGGCGGACCGCAGCTGATGTTCAAGCCCGACGCTGCCGTCCATTACACCTACCCCTCACCGGCTCGCTCCGCTCTCACGTGCGCTTCACGCATTTCCGGATGGGAAACCGGTTCCCACTATCCCTGGAAACGCTTATTTCGCAGCCGGCACTCTGACCTGCTTGGCGATCTTGTCGAGCACGGCATTGACCAGCTTCGGCTCGTCTTCCTGGAAGAAGGCGTGAGCGATCTCGACATATTCAGTCACGATCACGGCGACCGGCACGTCCTTGCGCTCCAGCAGTTCGAAAGTGCCGGCACGCAGAATGGCGCGCACGGTGCTGTCGACACGTGTCAGCGACCAGTCGTCCTGCAGGTGCTGGCGGATGAGCGGATCGATCTTTGTCTGGTCACGTACCACGCCGGCAACGATCGAGCGGAACCAAGAGGCGTCGGCCTTCAGATAGGTCTCGCCGTCGACCTCCTGGCCGAGACGGTGTTCTTCGTATTCTGCCACCACTTCCAGGACGCCGCTGCCGGCCATGTCCATCTGATAGAGTGCCTGAACCGCGGCAAGCCTTGCGGCGCCACGCTGGTTGGCAGTCTTTACCGGCGGTTTGTTGCTTTCGGTCGTCATAGGTTCAGCCACCAAATTTCTGCTTCAAGGCAATCATCGTCAGGGCGGCGCGTGCTGCAAAGCCGCCCTTATCCTTGTCCGAGCGCTTGACGCGGGCCCAGGCCTGCTCGTCGTTTTCGACGGTCAGGATGCCGTTGCCGATCGCAAGCGATTCCGACACGGACAGATCCATCAGCGCGCGTGAGGATTCGTTGGCGACGATATCGAAGTGATAGGTCTCGCCCCGGATAACCATGCCGAGCGCAACGTAACCGTCATAAACCACGCCGCCATTGTCGGCACCATCAAGCGCCATGGAGATCGCCGCAGGAATTTCCAGGGCGCCCATGACCGTGACGATATCATAGCTCGCGCCGGCCTCGTCAAGCGCCGCCTTGGCACCCGCCAACAGCTCATCGGCCATGTCGTCATAGAAGCGCGCCTCGACGATGAGGAGATGCGGTGCAAAAGATTGGTCGGACATGGAGTCACCCCGAAGCGGATGGAAAAAATGGCGATGATTGGATGCGGGGTCAAACCACGCCCGCCCCGGAATGGCAAGCTTTTTTCGCCATGACTGGGTGAAATGCGCTGCACCAGGCATGTCAGCACATTAATGTGAGAGGGGTCGGCGAGCAGCAATTTGGAGCCGCAAACTTGAGCTTGACTGACTGACAAGTCATCGGATGTGGTGGAGCCCCCGGCATCGAGATCGTTGTCTAACTGCCGCAAGCCCTTCTTATGTATGAATTATTCCGCAGCTTTGCCGTCAACCTTGACGTTGGGGCAGAAGCCCGGCCAGCGAGCATTTCGGCGCGCGCTAAAAGCGGCGATTTGATGGAAATCAAGATGACAGATTTGTAACGCGTACTGAACCGTTCAGGTCTGGAAATCTCCTCTGTTGCAGCGCAAATCTAGGGTGCCGGAACGTCATGATCTGACAAAGGCCCGCAACAGGCAGGGTCACAATCAGAAACTTCATGAAGTGCACCGGTCGTGTATTGGATCAGGAGATTACCGATGAATCGTGTCGGACAAGTACTCAGCGCTTCCACTCTTGCCGCCGTTTCCTTTGGCGGCGCCTCCCAGGCTGCTATCGAATTCGTGTCTGAGGATGGCAAGTCTCACCAGTTGCACTCAATCGTCGGCAAGCGGCTGACCGTGGTGCCGCTGCAGGGCTTGCAGAGTTCCGACCCATTGCATCAGGTCGTGAAGACCGAGGATTCGCATTCCAGCCAGGCCCGCCGGCTGCAAGCAGCCATCATCGCCGATCCAAAATTGATGCGGCACATGGAAAGCCATCAGGTCGATGTTACCACTATTGTTGGTTTGGCCCAGGCCGATGACGGCAGCGTCACGGTGTTCACCTCAGCCTAAGGTCACCGCCGCCCGAAGGGCGGACATACGGGAGGGGCTGGCGCCCCTCACCGACCTGTTCAGGCTCGCGGAAACTCGGCGAGCCTTGCGGCATAGCGGGCCATAGTGTCGACTTCGAAATTCACGAAATCGCCGACCTTCCGGTCACCCCAGGTGGTCACCTCAAGCGTATGGCGGATCAGCAGGATGTCGAAGTCGCAGCTGGCGACTCCGTTGACGGTCAGCGAGGTTCCGTCCAGCGCGACGGAACCTTTTGGTGCGACGAACCGGGCAAGATGCTCGGGTACGCGCAGCGTGAAGCGCGTCGCGTCGCCCTCGGATTTGATATCGAGAATTTCGGCCATGCCATCGACATGGCCGGAGACGATATGGCCGCCCAGTTCGTCACCAATCTTCAGTGAGCGCTCGAGATTGATACGGGTGCCCTTCTTCCAGCCGGCGATCGTCGTCAGCCGCAGCGCTTCTTCCCACGCTTCCACTTCGAACCAGCGGGCATTGCTGCCCTCTTCCGGCAGGCCCGTGACCGTGAGGCAGGTGCCGGAATGGGCGATCGAGGCGCCCATGTCGATGGTCGAAGGATCGTAGCTGGTGGCGATGCGCAGCTTGACGCCTTCCTTTAGGGGAACCACGTCCTCGACTGTGCCGATGTCGGTAACAATGCCGGTAAACATCAGAGATCCTGCTCAAATTCATCAAAACGGTCGGCGCCAAGCATCAAGCTGCGCCGATGGCGGAACGTTCCCGGTATATTGGCGGGGTCGAGCGGCGATGCAACCCCGTCACCGCTGATTTCGTCCGGCCCCTGATAAAGATGAATACGATCCACCAGACATGCCTTCAGGAAAGCATCGGCTGCAGCCGCCCCGCCTTCCACCATCAGCGATGAAATGCCCTGCACTGCCAGTTGCCGCAGCAGATCGTGAAGATCGGTGACCGGCCAGACATGCACGCCGGCGTCTTGCAGGGCGCTGCGGCTTTGCTCGAAGCTTTCCGTGCAGGTAAATGTCGAGGGTTCGCCACAGGCGCAGAGGGTTTGCACCGTACGGGCGCCGCGCACCAGTTTCGAGCCAAGCGGCAATTCCAGTCGCCGGTCGAGAACGATACGCAGCGGCGAGCGATGCCCCTGCCCCGACAGCCGGACGGTCAGTTCGGGATCGTCGGCCTTGGCCGTGCCGATGCCGACAAGAATAGCGTCGCTCTCGGCGCGCAGCAGCTGCACCTGGGCCCGTGCGATCGGACCTGTAATTGCCACCTGCCCCTCGCCCGGTTTGGTACCGAGCCTGCCGATCATGCCGTTGCGCGACAGAGCCAGTTTCAATGTTACATGCGGGCGCTGCTTCGTCTGGCGGGTGAGGTAGCCGGCAAGGCTATAACGCGCCTCTTGCTCCAGCACGCCCGTCACGACCTCGATCCCGGCTCCCGCCAGAATCAACAGGCCGCGCCCCGAGACACGCGGATCAGGATCGGTGACGGCCACGACCACCCGCGCCACGCCGGCTTTAACCAGCGCATCGGCACAGGGTGGTGTCTTGCCGTGATGGGAACAGGGTTCGAGTGTAACGTACGCTGTCGCGCCGCGTGCTCTTTCACCAGCCAGGGCCAAGGCCTGCACCTCCGCATGCGGTCTGCCGCTGCGAGCGGTGACGGCGGAGCCGACGATCTTGCCATCGGCGACGATGACGCAGCCGACCGAAGGATTGGTCAGCGTCTGCCCGAGATGGCGGCGACCCATCCGAATGGCTGCGCCCATGAACCGCTCATCGTCGGAGAGATCGGGGTCAGACAGATCGGGCACGCCTGCTTACCCCGGCTCGTGATCTTGCGAGATCTTCGCGGTAATTTCGGAAATCACCTGCTCAAAATCCTCGGCATGGGAAAAATCCCTGTAAACCGAGGCATAGCGCACAAAGGCCACGTCATCGAGGCTCTTCAAGGCTTCCAGCACCTGCAGGCCGATCTGCTCGGAGGAGATCTCAGTCTCACCCGAGCTTTCCAGCCGGCGTACGATGCCGGAGACGGCCCGTTCGATCCGGTCGCGGTCTACAGGCCGCTTGCGCAGCGCGATCTCGAAAGAGCGCACCAGCTTGTTGCGATCGAACGGCGCCTTGCGGCCCGTCTTTTTCAGCACGGTCAGCTCGCGCAATTGCACGCGCTCAAAGGTGGTGAAGCGGCCGCCGCAGTCCGGACAGATCCGGCGCCGACGGATGGCACTATTGTCCTCCGCCGGGCGCGAATCCTTGACCTGTGTATCGTCCGAACCGCAAAACGGGCAACGCATCTCGCCGCCTTACAGGTAAGGATACATCGGGAAGCGGTTGGTGAGCGAGACGACCTTGTCACGCACGCCCGCTTCCACGGCAGCATTGCCTTCATCGGAATTGGCAACCTTCAGGCCGTCGAGGGTCTCGGCGATCAGATTGCCGATTTCCTTGAATTCGGCTTCCTTGAAGCCGCGGGTCGTGCCGGCAGGCGTACCGAGGCGGATACCCGAAGTGACGAAAGGCTTTTCCGGGTCGAAAGGAATGCCGTTCTTGTTGCAGGTGATGTAGGCGCGGCCAAGAGCTGCCTCGGCGCGCTTGCCGGTGGCGTTCTTCTTGCGCAGGTCGACCAGCATCAGGTGGTTGTCGGTACCGCCGGAAACGATGTCGAGATTGTGCGAGATCAGCGTGTCGGCCAGGACCTTGGCATTCTTGACGATCTGCGCGGCGTAATCCTTGAAGGACGGCTGCAGCGCCTCACCGAATGCCACGGCCTTGGCGGCGATGACATGCATCAGCGGGCCGCCCTGCAGGCCGGGGAAAACGGCCGAATTGAACTTCTTCGCCAGATCCTCGTCATTGGTGAGGATCATGCCGCCGCGCGGGCCTCGCAGCGACTTGTGGGTCGTGGTCGTGGCAACATGGCAATGCGGGAACGGCGACGGATGCTGATCACCAGCGACGAGACCGGCGATATGGGCCATGTCGACCATCAGGTAAGCACCGACGCTGTCGGCGATTTCGCGGAAACGCTTCCAGTCCCAGATGCGGGAATAGGCAGTACCGCCGGCAATGATCAGCTTAGGCTTGAACTGCTCGGCCTTCTTGGCGATGTCTTCCATGTCGAGCTGGTGGTCTTCCTCACGCACGCCGTAGGAGACGACGTTGAACCACTTGCCGGACATGTTGACCGGCGAACCATGGGTAAGATGGCCCCCGGAATTGAGGTCGAGACCCATGAAGGTATCGCCGGGCTGCAGCAGTGCCAGGAACACGGCCTGGTTCATCTGCGAACCGGAATTGGGCTGTACGTTTGCGAAGTTGACGCCGAACAGCTTTTTGGCGCGCTCGATGGCAAGTTCCTCGGCAATATCGACGAATTGACAGCCGCCGTAGTAGCGCTTGCCCGGATATCCCTCGGCATATTTGTTGGTCATGATCGAGCCCTGCGCTTCCAGAACGGCGCGCGAGACGATGTTTTCAGAGGCGATCAGCTCGATCTCATGGCGTTGACGACCGAGTTCCTTTTCAATCGCGCCAAAAATCTCCGGATCGGCGTCGGCCAGGGGGCGGGAAAAGAAAGCTTCGGTAGTGGACATGATCGCGTTCTCCTGAAGGCGTTGATGCCTGCGCGTCTTAACGGTCTGCGCGTCCGAGAGCAAGACTGCACGCGACATTTGCCGATCAAACTCCGCAGGTCAGACAGGATACGATGGGTGGCCAGCTGTGGATTGGCCAGGAACCCAAAGAAAAAGGCCGGCGTGAAGCCGACCCCATTCGTCAAACCATGCGAAATCACACTTACTGGCGCGGCAGGTTATCGTCTTCGATGCTGCCTGGGTTCTGCTCGACGCCGATATTCGACTGCAGCGCCAGCTGCTGGTCGCCATCGCGCTTGTAAATATCGTCGCGGAACTGAACCACGCCGTCACGGGTCGACCATGCGGTGACGTAGACGATGTAGACAGGCACTTCCTGCGACAGCTTGATAACGTTGTTCTGGCGGGTCGAGATGACGCGCTCGATTTCCTGGCGCGGCCAGCCGGGCGTGTCTCTCAGAAGCCAGGTGGTCAGGTCGCGCACATTCTGAACGCGCATGCAGCCAGATGATTCGAAGCGCATCAGCTTGTTGAACAGGCCCTGCTGCGGCGTATCGTGCAGGTATTCATTGTTCGGATTGTGGAAGTTGATCTTGGTCGACGCCATGGCGTTTATCTTGCCGGGATCCTGACGGAACATCAGGTTCGGCGCCTTGGGCGCATTCCAGTCAACAGTTTCAGGCGCAACTTCCTGGCCCTTGTTGTCGAACAGACGGATATTGTTGCGCGTCAGATAGGTCGGATCCTTGCGCATCAGCGGCACGATGTCTTTCTCGACGATCGAGCGCGGTGCGGTCCAGTAAGGATTGAGGATCACTTCGTAGATCTTCGAGTTGATCACATGGGTCGGGCGATCGATACGGCCGACAATGGCATTGGTGCGCAGTGCCACGCGATCGTTCTCAACAGCTTCGATGTGCATGGCAGGAATGTTGACCATGACGAAGCGCTGCCCCAGATCGCCGCCGGACATGGACTGCAAACGCACCAGATTGGTGTTGAGCTGGTTGAGCCGAACATCGGCAGGCACATTCATGGCCTTGAACGTATATTCACCGATCTGGCCGTCAGTCGGCAGTCCGTGACGGGCCTGGAAACGTTTTACGGCGCCATCGACATAAGTATCGAAGGAGCTGGACATGCCGGCTTCCTTCGACAGGTCGCCCGAAATCACCAGTCGCTGGCGAAGGATCTGCACAGCCGGGTCGACGGCGCCAAGCCGCAGGCTGGTCGAGTTCGGGGGAATAGCCGGCCAGCCGCCTGCAGCGACGATCTGCTGATAGGAAGCGATCGCCTGCTGAACGTTGGGCAGGTTGCTCTGGCTCAGGATCGGGATATTGGAACTCACAGACGCAGAGGCACGCGAGCTTTGCGAGTCGAACTGGTCGTCCCAGTTGCCGCGCGAGCGGGCATTGATCAGGTCATCGACGGCAGATTGCGCAAAGGCCTGGCCAGCCAGCGAGGCCATGCCCAGTCCTGCAGCGCCACGCAACAAGGCTCTGCGCGAAACCGCAACCAAATTGTTCTTGTCTGCCATCTTCCTTCAATCCCTCAGCTCACCCGACAGGCCACGCCCGGCATGTGTGAAGCTTCATATAGAGCCCCCGCACGCCATTGCAATCGGCAAAGAACGCCGTGGTTCTCCAGTCGTTCCTAAACTTCGGCGCTCCCATATCAATATGGCCAAAGCTTGTCAGTTGCTAAACGGTCACAACAGTGTGTTGAATGCCCGCTGAAGCATCAAAAAATTGTATAACACTGTCATATGCAAGCAAAGGACGCTCAAAGCGTTGCTGTAATGGGCGGCGGCGCGGCCGACCCGCAGGGCTTTGTCCTGCTTTCCCTCGATGCAACGCCACCTATGGCGGCGCGAGTGGCGCAATCATACGCCACTCATTGCAACCTTACTGGTTGCTACATGATCTTTAGAGCTACAAGCGTGTCGCCATCTGCGACAGCTTTGAGGACAAGGTTAAGCGCGATCTTGCGGCACACCGGCATACCCTCAATCTCTTCGGTGAGAGCGTTGAACTCGCCTTTGATTACGGTCTGTAAAAGCTTTTGAAGCTCGGCTTTGATGCTGACTGCGCCAACCGGACGGCCAGCAGGGTTGCCCGATACCCCTTTAGGGAACGGCGTGCCAACCGGGCGCCCATCTGGACGCATAGGCGCTGCTTTGCCGCTGTTACTCTTCATGGGATAACGATGCCGCACCCATCGATACTTGGCAACAACTTCTGCTAGTGTAGCCCGACTTATGGAGGCGACTGTGGGTTTGAAAAATCGTATTTACCGGGAAGCAATATCAATCGCGCTGCAAAAACATTTTCCCGAACGTATCCCGCTATCGCTGCCGCAAGCAGCCACAAACGACTTCTACTCAGTCGAGCTGCTGGAGCCTGACACTGGAAGGCGTAGCGCGCTGGTGACTGGTTACAGTGGTGACAATTACGAGGGCCAATATTACAACGAGCCTACCGGTAGTGGCGCAAAGGCCAGCATCATAAAGCGCGTCGTGCATGAGTATGGCTTCAAATATCGTCATTATTTCCGTGGGTACGAATTCGGCGGCACTTCTCCGCTGATGTTCATTATCGGCCATTATACTCGCTACCACCGCATACTGATCACCCTCGATACGTTTGCTCAGCGCCGCTTCAATAAACGACCACTAGCACGCCGCCACCGCATTGAGGTGCTTAGAATGTTCGTTGATAAGACAACCGAAGACCTTAGATATGCGGTATCGCATGTGACTGTTGTGGAACAATTGTACAGCCTTAGAAGCTTCGCCCATCCGCAACGCGATGTAACACTGAACTACTACAATCTCCTCCTACGGTCACTCCGCTCTGATGGTCATTTGGATTATGAGGACCACACCTACCGACTGAATGGAGCAGGAATGGCAGCACTCGACCGCTATGTTATGGAAGAGAAACGTCATAACCAGTCAATCCGACAGCAGATTGTCCTATCTGTCCTGACATTTGCGCTTATTCTGGTGGGCATCGGGCAAGCGTATATTACTTGGACCGCGCCATCCTAGGGCTCTACCCTCGCACGTATCAAGACCCTTCCGCCCGCAAGCGGATCCCCGCGAAGTGACTTGACACTTTCCACCTGCTACTCGCCGTGAGGCAGGGTTGCATGGGCAACCTTTGTCCTATTGCGTATCAGTTTCTGACGGTTCTTTAGAAGAGGTGCGCTGTCTACGATTTGAAGCCTTCGCCGCTGAGCTAGACAAATACGCTGGTGGGACCGCGCCACGTTCTGCGACTACGAAAACCAAACGCTCCAACGCCTTTGAACGATCCCTACCCTCTGGAACAGATTCTGCCAGATGGATAGCAAGCATAGTGTCCTGAACCTACATGGCTGACCGCTCGCTACCCAACGCTCCCGCACATCCAGAACCCAGCCATCCGCCGTCACCGTGACCGCATGTCCCTGCCCCCCCGGCAGATGACAACCGCGCACCAGCGACGGGACGCCGTGCTTGGCAAGTTCAGCCTGGCAACTGAAGGCAAAGGCCGAACAGTTATGCCACGGCGCTATTGATACCAGTCTTCTAGTTCTTCACCATTGCGACGTTAGAGCCTGTTGCAACCCCCAGCACCTTTACCAAGGAACTGCCAAGCAGAACACGGCGGACATGCTTCTCAGAGGTCGCAACGAGCCGATGCGTGGTTCATCCCACCCCAAGGCCAACCTTACGGAGGCGGATGTTGTCGCAATACGGGAGAGCAAAGTAGGAACCTGTGAGCTTGCCATCAGGTACGGTGTCAGCCCGTCCACAATCTCTGAGATTCGGAGATTTAAGAAGTACCGAGATGTGCAACGCATCTGTAACGCAGCGTAGCGCAACGGAGTGCATTTTGCTGCCACGTTGCGCCTATGCGTGCCATTTAGTGAACCGCAATAAGCAAACCGAAACAACACGATAGACTTTTACATTCGGTATGCAATTGTGTCGTTCCAGAAGCGGTCGAGACGCTGCAGCAGCTTGTTCATCTGGTTGAATTCATCGGGACCGATGCCGCCGACCTTCTGGATGGAGCCGACATGGCGCTCGTAGAGCTTGGCGACGGTTTCGGCGATGTCCTGGCCTTCAGGCGTCAGCGAGATGCGCACCGAGCGGCGATCGACGCGCGAGCGCGAGTGGTTGATGAAACCGAGGTCGACGAGCTTCTTGACGTTGTAGGAAACGTTCGAGCCGAGATAGTAACCGCGCGAGCGAAGTTCGCCGGCCGTCAGTTCGGAATTGCCGATGTTGAACAGCAGCAGAGCCTGGACGGCGTTGACGTCGTTGCGACCCTGGCGGTCGAATTCGTCCTTGATGACGTCGAGCAGACGGCGGTGCAGACGCTCCACCAGATGCAGCGAGTCGAGATAGAGGGAACGGATGGTCTGCTCTTCCTGATCGAGAGCGGGCATCTGCGGCTTGATCTTGGTCGTGTTCATATCTGTCTGCCTCACTGTTTGGGTGGCGGCCTTGTTGGTTTCCAACCGCCTTGTGAGTGACAATATCGAATGCAGATAAAATTCTATTTAAAACGCAGGCTTAACAGAGGCTTACCATTTGCCAAGCGTGTATCAGGGTAAATCAATCCTTATGCCGCCCGCCGGCGCCTCTCCAGGAGAATGACAAACCGGAAGGTAATGAAGACCACAGCGACAATCAGATGAAAGCCGATGATCAGCGGGTTATGCCCGAAGATATTGGGCCAGAGGCCATGCATCAGGATCTGTCCGCTGGCGGCAATGATCCAGATTACAGGACCCCAGGACACGGTCATCCACAGGCCGACGCCCGCGACCGGCAGCACGACCGCAAGGCCGCAAGCAGCGATGCGCCAGGGCACGGTCATCAGGTCGAAGCGGCCGAGCCCGTCACCGCCGATGCCCACGAGCAGGCCCCAGAACTGCAGCCCCAGCCACAGGCAGGCCAGCGCAACAATACGCAGAAAAATCACGAACAGCAGGTCCGCGAGACTGGGCTTTGGTGTTTGCACGACATCATCGATCATATCTGGACGTTACTGCATCTTGGCCCGAACCGGTACAGGCATCCGGCGGAAATCGTCATAAGCCACACCTCTTCTGTGACGGAGCCGGAGAGGGGGTCGGATTGCCGCAGTGGGCAAAGCCGCGCCACCGTGATAAATCCCGCATCGACGGAATGTCGGCACGAAAGCGGCCGGCTCTTGCAGCATTTCCGGAATCGCATCCAGCGACTCCTGACAGAAATGCAGGACATGACGAGATAGAGTGGAGACCGCGATGACCAATAAAACCCACCTTGTCGACGAGATTACCGGCCACCGGCGCATGCGCCGCAACCGCAAGGCGGACTGGACGCGGCGTCTGGTGCAGGAAAGCCGGCTGACGGTGGATGACCTGATCTGGCCGATCTTTCTCGTGCCCGGCAGCGGCATCATCGACCCCATTGCCGCAATGCCCGGCGTCAACAGGATGAGCGTCGACAAAGCGGTCGAAGCGGTCAAGGAAGCGGCAGATCTCGGCATTCCCGCTATCGCCACCTTCCCCAATATAGAGATGAACCTGCGCGACCAGACCGGCTCCCATATTCTTGAAGCCAATAACCTGCTCAACCAGGCGACAGCGGCGATCAAGAAAGCAGTGCCCAATATTGGGGTGATCACCGATGTAGCGCTCGATCCCTTTACCAGCCATGGGCATGACGGCATCCTGCGCGGCAGCGAAATCGTCAATGACGAGACCGTCGACCAAGTGGTGAAGGCAGCGATCCTGCAAGCGGACGCCGGCTCTGACATCATCGCGCCATCGGAAATGATGGATGGCAGGATCGGCGCCATCAGGCGCGGGCTCGATGCGGCCGGCCATCAGTCGGTTGGCATCATGTCTTATGCGACAAAATTTTCGTCCGGCTATTACGGTCCGTACCGCGAAGCGATTTCGACCGCTGGCCTGCTGAAAGGCGACAAGAACAGCTATTACATCAGCCCGGCCAACGGCACCGAAGCGGTCCGCGATGCCGCCATGGATGTCGAGGAAGGTGCCGACATGCTGATGGTCAAGCCCGGCCTTCCCTATCTCGACATCTGCTGGCGCCTCAAGGAAGCCTTCAGCCTGCCGGTCTTTGCCTATCAGGTCTCCGGTGAATATTCGCAGATCAAGGCGGCCGGCATGAATGGCTGGATCGACGAGGAACGGGTGATGATGGAAACGCTGCTCTGCTTCAAGCGCGCCGGCTGCGACGGCATTCTGACCTATTTCGCGGTTGAGGCTGCGAGGCGGCTCGCCAAGGCATAATTTCTTAAATCGACAACGGTTTGAGAGAAGATCATGCAGCCGGTCTAAAGTGTTACAGCGCCCTTTGCGCGTTCTATAAAACGCGCGGCGCTGTAAGGGCTGACGGGCCAGGCACCCTGCGCTGACAGGGCAATTGTATTTGCAGCAAAGACCTCCCATATGATCGTTATCTGTCAAGGAGACGATCATGAGCTTCGATCCGAATGTGACCACCGCGGTTCCGACCGATTGGCGCGCCTATAGCGGTGTGCTGTCGCGCCGGGTCTTCGCCTTCATCATCGACTACGTGTTGGTGGGCCTGCTTTGGGTGCCGGCGGCCGTGGTTGTCTTTTTCCTTGGGGTGATCACACTCGGCCTAGGCTGGCTGCTTTATCCCATCTTGTTCTTCATCGTCGCCGGTCTCTATTTCGGCCTGTCACTTGCCGGGGCTTCCCAGGCAACACCTGGTATGCGCGCCATGGGCATAGCAATGATCAGGGTCGACGGCACCAAGATCGATTTTATCACCGCCATTGCCCATCTCGCCCTTTTCTGGATCCTGAACTCAGTGCTGACGCCGCTGATTCTGTTGGCGGGCCTGTTTATCGATCGCTCCAGGCTGGCGCACGACTTACTGCTGGGTACAGCCGCCATCCGTGCCGGATGAAGCCAGCGGACAGCCGGCTACACACTGCAATCTTTCGTTGAACAACCAGATGATGAAATGAGGCAGTTGACGTTTTGAAATCTTGCGCCATGCTACGTCATGGACTTCGGCATGGCCGCAAGCCCCCTCGCCTTTCCGGGAGCCTCAGAGGACGTATCGACAAAGCATGAACACGCAGGCTGCTACGTCTCCGCAGTTTTATCTGACAGCGCCCGCGCCCTGCCCGTATCTGGCCGGGGAAATGGAGCGCAAGGTGTTCACCCATCTGGTCGGACCGCGGGCCACAGAGATGAACGACCTTCTCACCCAGGGCGGTTTCCGCCGCTCACAGAACATTGCCTATCGTCCGGCCTGTGAGACCTGCCGCGCCTGCGTTTCCGTGCGCATCATCGCCAAAGAGTTCCAGCCGAACCGGACAATGCGCCGCGTTGCCCAAGCCAACGCAGATCTTTCAAGCGCGGTATTCGCCGCCCAGCCGTCGACTGAACAATTTTCGCTGTTTCGCACGTATCTCGATCATCGCCATCAGCAGGGCGGCATGTCCGACATGTCGGCACTGGACTTTGCGATCATGGTGGAAGACAGCCATGTGAAGACCAAGGTGATTGAATATCGCCTGCCGCCGCCCGAAGATGGCGAAGGTCCCGGCGAACTTGTGGCCGTGGCGCTTTCCGATATTCTCAGCGACGGATTGTCGATGGTCTATTCCTTCTTCAATCCCGCATTGGAAAAGCGCTCGCTCGGCACGTTCATGGTGCTCGACCATATAACGCGAGCCAATGAGATGGGGCTACCGCACGTCTATCTCGGGTATTGGGTCAACGGCTCGCGCAAAATGGGCTACAAGATCCGCTTCCTGCCCCAGGAGCATCTGCTGAGCCAGGGCTGGACCCGGTATCAGCAGGATGCAAATCGCTCAGACCAGGACATCAAAACCTGACATCTCAGGCAACATCCTCCTGCTGCTGCGCGCCGTTGCGACGCCGCTGCAGCCAGTCCGACAAGAGATCGACTGCCATCGGTCGCGACAGCCAGAAGCCTTGAATTTCATCACAGCCCATCGCCTGCAGCAGGTCGGCAGCCTCTAGCGTCTCCACGCCTTCAGCCACGACGCGGTAGCCAAGGCTGCGCGACAGATTGATCATCGAGTGAACGAGAACCCGTTCCCGATTGCCGTTGGCCATGTCCGCGACGAAGGATCGATCGATCTTGACGACATCGGCGGGCAGTTTCTGCATATAGGCAAGGCTGCTATAGCCGGTGCCGAAGTCGTCGATGGCAAGGCGCACGCCATGATCACGCAGCGCGTGCAACAGGTCGAGCGATTTCTCGGTCTCGCTCATCACAGCCGTTTCCGTGAGTTCGAACTCGATATGGCCAGGTCGCACGGCATAGAGTTCCAGCTTTTCCAGCAGCAATTCCAGGAATTCCGGCTCGTTGAGATTCAGAGCCGAAATGTTGATCGACAGCTTGAGATCGACGCCCTCTTCCTGCAGCGCGGACAGATGCTTGAGCGCGTTGTCGATGACCCAGGCGCTCATCGCACGAACCTGGTTCGACGCTTCGATGATCGGCACGAACTCGGCCGGAGAGACAGAGCCCAGTTCTGGATGCGTCCAGCGCAGCAGCGCTTCGGCGCACTCCACTTTGCCCGTTTCCAGTGACAGGCGCGGCTGGAAAACCAGATGCAACTCGTCCGGCGTTTGCAGCGCCCGGGGAAAGTCCTGGAGCAGGCGGAAATTGCGCCGGTGCATCAGATCGCGGTCGTCGGAGAAGAAGGCGACACCCGTCTCGCTATTGCGGGCATCCTGCACTGCGCCCTGCATCGAGCGCAGCACATCTTCCGGCTTGGTCGTTTGCGGATTAAACCAGGTCAGGCCAATCGATGGCGTCATTGTCATGCGCAGGTCGGCCACCTTGCCGACATCGCCAAGCAATTGCTGCATGGCCGGGAGCAGTCCTTCGGCCGTTGCCATAGCTGACGGAAGCAGCGCAAATTGCATCGGGCCGACATGATAGGACAAGGTCTGCTGATCCAGCGTGTTTTGCAGGAACTGCGCCACGGCACGAATGACCGTATCGAGATGGGAAGGCCCCATGACCCGAGCTAATCGGTCGAACTGCAGGGTCTGCGCGAGATCAAGCACGCAGATTAGTCGCGGCTCTTTTCCGCCATGCTTGCAGATGTCAGCGAGATCGCTGAGCAGCTGGAAGCGGTTGGGCAAACCGCTTACGGCCTCGATACGTCCGACAGCGTGCTGCATTTCAATCTGCGCCATGACCATGGCCGCCATGTCGGTGAGCACAGTCATTTCACGCTCGCCGACCGCATGCGGCTTGGTGTCCAGAACGCACAGCGCGCCAAGACCATGGCCATCCGGCGTTATCAGCGGCACACCGGCATAGAAGCGCACGCCCGACTGACCAAGCGGGCTATCGATGTAATAGTCGTCTTTCTGGAAGTCATTGATGACCAGCGGCTGGCAGGTTTGCGCCACCTCGGCGCAGGGCGCTTTGAACCGTGGAATCTGATTATGCTCGATCCCGACCTTCGATTTGAACCACTGGCGGTCCACATCGGTCAAGGAAACGGCTGCAACCGGCAGGCCGAAGAACTGCGAGACGATGCGGGTAATGCGGTCAAAGCTCTCGCTCGGCAGGGTATCGAGTATCTTCAAGTTGCGCAGACTGGACAGTCTTGCCAGTTCCAGATCTCGATCCATCGACGTCGCTCTCCTTATGGGGGCGCAGCATCTTTCTATCGCTTCAGACGCTCTGCCATCCGAAGCGTGGCAGGACGTTCCGTTACGATAAAATCTGGCGCCGCTTCCATTCCTGCAAATTTAACAAGGCGAGACTGATTTCACGCCGCTTGAAGCAATATGGAACGAAAGCCTTTAAAACCAAGTGTGGAAGGGACAGGCGCAAAGGATCGAATGATCCTATGGTTATAGTCGCGTAAACTTAAGTGTTAAGAACAAAAGTAAACCCGGAATCGCGTGGATTCCGGGCGCTTGTTTCTAACGGTCCTGAGGTGTGGGAGTCACGTCGGACCAAAATCTCGGTAAAGGGATTTAGCCGATCTTGCGAATGAACCCGTAGACGACATTGCGATTGGCACCAAAGCGAACCTGCGCGTCAACATCGCCTTCCGGCGTGCTTGCGTGGATGATACGCCACATGTCAGGTTCAGAGCGCAACAACAGCGCCCAGTTCATGAAGGTCTCCATATAGCCGTCGACAACGATATCTTCAGCGAAGTTGGCAAACATGAAGACGCCATTCGGCTTCAGCATCGACAGGCACTTCTTGGTGAGCTTCACTGAAACCTTGTCGTTGAGGTAATCGTAGAGCCCGGCCGCATAGATGAAGTCGAACTTTCCGAGCCGGTGCTGATTGGTCAGCAGGCTGCGCACGGAGCCATCAACCGGTTCAATGCAGGTACCGGCAAAATCGCGGCGGATCGAACCAATGCTGAGCGGATCCTGGTCAAGCGCGACCCAGCGCTTGATGCGATTTTCCTGCAGCGCGACCGAACGATTGGCTTCCCGCAGATGCCCGGCCGCAATGGTCATGATCTCTACGTCTGCACCGCGCGAAGTGGCCATCTCGTCGACATGCTGCGTAAGAAGATCGCGACGTTCCCGCACGGCCACCGACGACGATGCGTCCTTGGTGTAGTTATAAATGGCGCTGCCCAACGGAGACGCATTGGCAATCTCTTCCGCTACGCTTTCGTGGCCGTAGATGAAATCGAGCAACTGTGCATCGCCGGAATATCCCCGCGGCTTGCTGAAAGACCAATTGGTGAAGGGGTCTTCGAGAAAATAGTCCGAAACCGCATGATTTTGCGCCATCGGAATCAGGGTTTGCCATATGGCGGGCGAAACGCGGTTACGGATCTTGTGAAGAGCACCTGCCATCCAATGAACCACTTCAGCAGGCGGTTTCTCCTGCTTAAACTGGGAGAGTGCCATGTTGAGCGCGAGGGCGAGCTCGGTTTCCGCCAGCATACGCTCGCGATCGTCGATCTTCTGACCTTTAGAAGAAAAAACTTCAGCTGCAATTGCGTCTGGCGTGACCAAGCTTTCACCGTCGAGGGCTGTATCTATATACTGCATGTTCGGCCTTCCTTTAATATCTTTGGAACAAAATTAACTGTTTGATAACTATAAAGTCTCCTTCGACAGAAGGCGACGAGGGATTTAAGCTTTTGTAGATTAAGGTTAATAGATGAATCGTCATCACATTCTTGAGGAAATGCTGTTTGACGCAGAGCAAATTTCCTATTAAAATTAGGGGCAAATTTACCGATTTTATAACTAATAAACTGAATTTAAACCAAATATACGAAGTCTGGTGCTGAGTTGGTGAATAGCGTGTATGGAGGGAAGGTGCGGCCTTCCCGGTAAGACGGCGAAACGCAGTGGAACAACCCAGCATGAATCAGCCAGGGGTCGACCTCGTAAGGATCGGTCGGCGTGATGCGCCAGACAGAAAGCGAATCGCGGAAGTCGTGAAACTGCATCAAAATCAGACAGAACCGGAGCGAATCGCAGCGGCGCGTCATGGCCTCTGGGTCGCGGTGATCGTCTATTTGTGTTTCTCTGTGCTGGACCACCTTCTAGTCCCTGACGTGGCAAGAACGCTGCTGAGCAGCCGTTTGGCGATTGGCGCGTTGGCGCTGGTCGCGTTGGAAACGCAAATGTTCCTCGGGCCGAAAGCTCGTTTGATCGACCTGACATGTGCATTGGCGCTTGTTGCCGGTTATGCGGGCTGGCTTTTCCCGGCCGCAACCACCGAATTTGTCGCCAATCTCCGATATTACATGGTCTTCGGCGCTATCTTCATGATGGGCGCCAACCTGTTTTTCGGTCTGCGCTTTCTTTTGTCGATGACGACTTCGGCTTCCGTGCTCGCTCTGTTCCTATGGGTGGTGATCAAAATCTTTGGGGCGGAAACCTCATATATCATCGCCTTGGGCACCTTCTACGTGACCTGCTTCGTGTTCACCAGCTATGTAAACTGGCGCCTCAACAAGGAGCGTTACAACGTCTTTCTCAATGCCCTTGAGGCGCGCAAGCAGAACAGGGAAGCCGTCGAGCGTGGCAAGGCGCTGCTGCGGTTGTCCAATACCGACTATCTGACCGGCGTCGAAAATCGCCGTGCCATCGATCAAAGACTCCGCGATCATTGGGCCGGCTGGCAAAATGCCGGAACGGCATTTGCCGCCATTCTGGTCGATGTCGATTTCTTCAAGAAATACAATGACTACTACGGTCATCAAGCTGGCGATCACTGCCTTGTGCTCGTCGCCAATGCGCTGAAGACGGCGCTCATACCGTTCAATGCTTCTCTCGGTCGCTATGGTGGAGAAGAGTTTATTGTTCTTGCGCCGACCTCGAGCCGTGACGACGTGGCGCAACTGGCGGAAACAATCCGCCAGACCGTCGAAAAGATGGCTCTCATCCACGACCAACGCAAGGATGGGATGAATGTCGTGACTGTCAGCGTTGGCGCAGCCTTTACCCGGGCGCGGTTCGGACCACGGCTCGAAAAGATCATCACGGAAGCAGACCGGGCGCTCTATTCGGCCAAGGCCAATGGCCGCAATTGCGTGCGGCTGTTCGATCCGAACGATCCGCAGAGCGGCGATGACAGCGAACATATAGCAGCCCTGCTGCGGGTTGCCGTTGCCAATGATCTGGTGTCTCTGGTCTATCAGCCGATCCTCAACCTCACGACCGGTGAGATCGATGGGGCAGAAGCGCTGATGCGGTTGAAGCTGCTGGACGGCACGCCGGTGCCGCCCTCTGTTTTCATTCCGATCGCCGAGCGGACAGGCTCCATCCTAGACCTCGGTCTCTGGACGTTGCGTCAGGCCTGCCAGGAAATCCTGGTGCCGGGCCATGCGCCTGTCGTGAGCGTCAATGTCTCGCCGATCCAGTTGAAGACGCGCGGCTTTGCTGCCGCTGTCGCGGAAATCCTCATCGATACCGGCGTGGATGGTCAGCATGTGGCTTTCGAAATTACCGAAGGCATCAACATGGACCGGCAGTCGGACATCCTGCGCTGCATCAAGGACCTGGAGAATATGGGCATCCGGATCTGGCTGGATGATTTCGGCACCGGCTTTGCCGGCCTGTCCTGGCTACGGCTCTTCAATTTCGACACGGTCAAGATCGACCGCTCCTTCCTGCAGGACAGCGATACGCCAAAAGGGCGTTCGATGCTGCGCGACATCATCGCGCTGGTGCGCAATCGCGGTCACCGCATCCTGGTCGAGGGCATAGAGACCGAAGAGCAGTTGAACCTGATGCGCCAGTTCGAAATCGACCATGTGCAGGGCTTCTTCATCGGCCGCCCGGCAACGCTTGATGTGTTCAAGTCGAAGCCACTCAACCATGTCAGCGCCAGCACCGACGACAATGATAACACGCCGATGGTAACCCATTCGATCAACTGATCGGGTGGCTGCTCACGACGTAAGCGCCGTGTTAGTCCGACTACAATAGTGGCGGAAAAGAAAAACGAGGGTGCATCTTACCGATGCCCCTCGCCTCAATGTCATAGCGATCTCGCTTTAAAACGACGCCAGCTTATGCCGGCGTCACCAGCGCTCAGCCGTTGAACTTGCCACTGCGCGGAAAGCCCTTCGGGACAGCACGGCCGGCGCCGGCGCGGTCGCCGAGCCATTCCAGCAATTCGTCCTTGTTGCGGGTGAAACTGCGGCCGGCGCTGTCTTCCCAGGAGAGGCCATCGGCCAGCGCAAAGCATTTCAGGTCGGAAACACCGCCATCCTTGTAGCGCTGCAGACGCACGCCCTTGCCGCGGCTCATTTCCGGGATCTGGGCAAGCGGGAAGACCACCATCTTTCGGTTTTCGCCGACGACGGCGACGTGATCGCCAGAGACGGGCACCACCAGCTTGGTCTCGTCAGGCATGGTGACATTCATCACCTGCTTGCCCTTGCGGGTATTGGCGACGATCTCGCTTTCCGAGACGATGAAGCCATTGCCACCGGTCGAGGCGAGAATCAGCTTGCGGTTCGGGTCGTGAACGAAGGCGGTCAGCACGTCCTGATCATTTTCCATGTCGACCATGATGCGGATCGGCTCGCCATGGCCGCGCCCGCCCGGCAGCTTGTCGCCGCCAAGCGTGTAGACCTTGCCGCCTGTCGTCACCAGCAGGATCTTGTCCGTCGTCTGGGCCGGGAAGGCCACGCGCAACCCGTCGCCTTCCTTGAAGGTCAGGGCGGCTTTGTCATAGCTGTGGCCCTTCAGCGCGCGAATCCAGCCCTTTTCCGAGATGACGACGGTGATCGGTTCTTTTTCGATCATCGCCTGCTGGATCGCATCGACATCGGCGTCTGGCGCATTGGCAAACAGCGTGCGGCGGCGGCCGATCTCGGTCGCCTTGGCATATTTCTTCTTCACCTCGCCAATCTCACCGGCAACGGTGTCCCATTGCTGCTTTTCAGACGCCAGCAGCGCTTCGATCTCGGCCTTTTCCTTGGAGAGCGCGTCATGCTCCTTGCGGATCTCGAATTCCTCGAGCTTGCGCAAATTGCGCAGCCGCATGTTGAGGATCGCTTCGGCCTGGTTGTCGGTGAGGTCGAAGCGAGCGATCAGCGCGTCCTTGGCCTCGTCCTCCTCGCGGATGATGCGGATCACCTCATCGAGGTTGAGATAGGCGATCAGCAAGCCGCCAAGGATTTCCAGCCGCCGGTCGATGGCGGCCAGCCGGAAGCGCGAGCGGCGCACCAGCACATCCTTGCGGTGGTCGAGCCATTCCAGCAGGACCTCGTTCAGCGCCATCACTTTGGGCACTTTACCTTGCGACAGCACGTTCATGTTGAGCGGGATGCGGCTTTCCAGCTCCGTCAGCTTGAACAGCGATTCCATCAGGATCGTCGGGTCAACCGTGCGGCTCTTCGGCACCAGCACGACGCGAACGTCCTCAGCTGACTCATCGCGAATGTCTTCCAGCAGCGGCAGGCGCTTGGCGATCAGCAACTCGGCGATCTTTTCGATCAGCCGCGATTTCTGCACCTGGAACGGAATCTGGGTGACGACGATCTGATAGCCGCCACGGCCCAGATCTTCCGTTTCCCATTTCGCCCGCACCCGGAAACCGCCGCGACCGGTGCGGTAGGTTTCCAGCATGCTTTCGCGGCTTTCGATGACGATGCCGCCGGTCGGGAAGTCAGGGCCTTCGATGCCGCCGCGCTGCGGATTGGCGGGATCGGCGAAGAGATCCTCCACCGTCGCGTCGCGGTTCTTGATCAGGTGAAGGGCCGCGTCGCAAAGCTCATGGGCATTGTGGGGCGGGATGGAAGTCGCCATACCCACGGCAATGCCGGACGCGCCATTGGCCAGCAGATTGGGAAAGGCGCCCGGCAGCACGACCGGTTCGTCGTCTTCCTCGTTATAGGTCGGACGAAAATCGACCGCGTCCTGCTCGATGCCCTCAAGCAGCAGAGCCGCGACATCGGTCATCCGCGCTTCGGTATAACGATAGGCAGCAGCAGAATCGCCATCGATATTGCCGAAATTGCCCTGGCCGTCGACCACGGGATAGCGCTGGGAAAAATCCTGGGCGAGACGCACCAGCGCGTCATACACCGACTGGTCGCCATGCGGGTGGAACTTACCGATGACATCGCCGACGATACGCGCGCATTTTTTGAAAGCGGAATTGGGCCGAATACCCATTTCGCTCATCGCATGGATGATGCGCCGATGCACCGGTTTCAAGCCGTCGCGCACGTCGGGCAGCGCCCGGTGCATGATGGTCGATAGCGCATAGGCCAGATAGCGCTCTTCCAGCGCGGACTTCAGATCGACCGGCGTGATGTTATCGCCGCCGTCGCCAGGTGGTAAAAGACTTTTTCCCATGGGTACTGCCTAACCGAGAACCCCCTGCACGGCAAGGATTCCGGGGGATGCGCTTGTGGATTATGGCCCGCCGGGCAGCCATCGGCTAAGATAAAATCAGATCTGCCTCACAAAAGGCGTGGCGAAGCCGCGCGTCGTCTTATAAAGGAGCTTGATCGCGCAACCGCGCTTATCCTTTTGTTTTAGAGGGAAATTGCTATGACGACACATAAATCCGCCGCGCTGCTTGCCGGTCGCCTCCTCTGGGCCAGTGCTGCCATCGCCATTCTCCCCTCCTCGGCGTTTGCGCTCGATGGCCAGGATCTGCTGGCCAAGATCAACGCCGCCTATGCCGCCGGCACCGCTTCGATTACTGCCGGCTCAGTCGACATCAGCGGCGATGTCGTCACCTTGCGTGACACCAAGTTGAAGCCCGCCAAGGGCGAAAATCAGACGCCTGTTTCGATCGGCGACGTGAAGATGAGCGGCGTCAGCGAGAATGAGGACGGCTCCTACGAAATCGACCGGGTCGACTTCCAGCCGCTGAACCTCGTCGAGAAGGGCTCGACCATCAATGCGTCGGATCTCTATCTGGCTGGCGTTACCATCCCGGCCAAGACCGACAGCGGCGATCTCGCCTCGCTGCTGGTCTATGAAAAGGCCCATGTCGGACCGGTCAGCGTCCGCTCGGAAGGCAAGGAAGTCTTGTCGATGGCGGAAGCCCAGGGCACCTCGACGATTGAGGACGATGGCGCCAGCGTTTCCTTCGACGGCTGGATCAAGGGCTTCAAGTTGGATCTCTCGACCATCGACGACCCCAAGAGCAAGGATGCAATCGAAAAGCTCGGCCTCTCCATGCTCGATGGCGGCATGACCGTAAAGGGCAGCTGGGAGCTACAGTCCGGCACGATCGATGTCGAAAGCTACGTGGTGGACTTCAAGAATGTCGGCAAGTTGAGCCTGTCGTTCAGCCTGTCCGGCTATACGCTCGATCTGGTCAAGCAGCTGCAGGAAACGGCCAAGGCGATGGAAGCCAACGCCAAGGACCCGCAGGCGCAGCAAGCTTCGGGTATCGCCATTCTCGGCCTGATGCAGCAGATGTCCTTCCTCGGCGCCGATATCCGCTTTGACGATGCCGGCATCACCGAGCGGGCGCTTGCCTATGCTGGCAGCCAGCAGGGCGTATCGGGCAAGGACATGGGCCAGATGGTCAAGGCCATGGTACCGCTGATGCTGGCCCAGGCCAAGCTTGGCGATTTCCAGAATGTCGTCACCGCTGCCGTCAACGCCTATATCGACAATCCGAAGAACCTGACGGTTTCGGCCACGCCGGAAAAGCCGGTTCCCTTCCCGATGATCGTTGGTGCCGCCATGGGTGCACCGGAAACCCTGCCGAAGGTGCTTGGCGCCAAGGTGACGGCGAACAACTGATCGCCGCATGAGGTCATGATCTGAAAAAGCCGCCGGATGGGCGGCTTTTTTGTGCCTATCTCTCGGGGCTGTCAGGCTCAAATCGAACCGGCTGCACCACACTACCCTTCTACCCGTGGCCCCCCTCTGCCTTGTCAGGCATCTCCCCCACAAGGAGGAAGATCGGATGCGGCCAGCCGTCCGCTTCTACCGATAGGTCGCCGTTTTCCCATTTACTAATGACTTTGTAAAACGAAGGGCCTGACCCTTGCCGATCTCCCCCCTTGTGGGGGAGATGTCCGGCAGGACAGAGGGGGTAAACGCGACATAAAAAGCGTTTGCGTCGGTCACGATGAAGTCAGACAAGACAACCTGCTATTTCCCGTCTGGCCCCTGCCCCGCATCGTCAGCGCTTTGTTCCTTGGCCTTGTCATGAAACCTGGTCGCATTGCGAAACAGGATGAGGGCAAAGGCGAGGCCGACACAGACGCCGACGATCACGTCCATCAGCCGCACCAGCCCGCCGGTGGCAGGGCCGAGGACGATGACCAGAAGCGCGGAGGCGCCTGCCTGGATCGGGGTGACGGGGGCAAGGTTGGGAAGCGCGCCAAGCAGCATGGCGGCGAAGACGGCAAGCGGGATCTGGATGCCGAGCGGGCTGATCGGCAGGAGGAAGATCACTTCGCCGACCGCAATGCCGATGGCAACGCCCGTCGTCAGGTTGATCGCCTGGCGCAGGTGGTTGGGAATACCAGGCGCAAGGCAGATGATCGCGGTAATGGCAGCGAAGATCGGCTGCTGATGACCGAACAGCCAATGGGCCGCATAAAACGCGAGCGCCGCAGCCAGGGCTGCGGCGACGGCATGGCTGAAAACATCCCGGATATGGCTGACCAGCCGGGACCACATGAGCTTAGTCCTTCTTCGGCGTCGGCACCACGCGCAGCGCCAGTTCGCGCAGCTGCGTCGGCGTGGCCGGCGACGGAGCGCCCATCAAGAGGTCTTGCGCCTGCTGGTTCATCGGGAACAGCGAGATTTCGCGCAGGTTCTTGGCGCCGACGAGTAGCATGATCACCCGGTCGACACCGAAGGCGCAACCGCCATGCGGAGGCGCGCCATACTGGAAGGCGCGGTAAAGGCCGCCAAAGCGCTCTTCGACATCGGTCTGGCTCAGACCGACCTTCTCGAAGGCCTTGACCATCAGTTCCGGCGACTGGTTACGGATCGAGCCAGAAGCGATTTCGAAGCCATTGCAAACCGCGTCATACTGATAGGCCTTCAGCGTCAGCGGGTCCTGGGTGTCGAAGGCTTCCTCACCGCCCTGCGGCATGGAGAAGGGGTTGTGGGCAAAGTCGATCTTCTTTTCTTCTTCGTTCCATTCGTAGAACGGGAAGTCGACGATCCAGCACATTTCGAACCGGTCACGGTCGATGATATCGAGCTCTTCGCCGGCGCGGGTGCGGGCTTCGCCGGCAAACTTGTAGAACTTGGCGGGATCACCGGCCACGAAGAAGCAGGCATCGCCGGCGCCAAGGCCGAGCTGAGCGGCAACGGCTGCCGTACGCTCTTCACCGATGTTCTTGGCGAGCGGGCCCGAGCCGGCGACCTTGCCGTCTTCTTCCTTCCAGAAGATATAGCCGAGACCCGGCTGACCGGTCGATTGCGCCCAGCCATTCATGCGGTCGCAGACGGCGCGGCCGATCGGGCCGGTCGCCTCTGTGTGCTTGACCGGGATCGCCCAGACTTCGACCTTCGGGTTCGAGGCAATCATGCTGGCGAAGATCTTGAAGCCGGAATCGCGGAAATGATCCGTCACAGCCTGCATGACGATCGGGTTGCGCAGGTCGGGCTTGTCGGAGCCGTATTTGCGGATCGCTTCGTCATAGGGAATGCGCGGCCACTGCTTCGTGACAGGCTTGCCTTCGGCAAACTGTTCGAAGACCTTGGTCATCATCGGTTCCATCGTCGCCCAGACGTCTTCCTGGGTCACGAAGCTCATTTCGACGTCGAGCTGATAGAACTCGCCCGGCAGACGGTCGGCGCGCGGGTCTTCGTCACGGAAGCAAGGCGCGATCTGGAAATAACGGTCGAAGCCGGCGACCATCAGCAGCTGCTTGTACTGCTGCGGCGCCTGCGGCAGGGCGAAGAACTGGCCTTCGTGAATGCGGCTCGGCACCAGGAAGTCGCGTGCACCTTCCGGCGAGGACGCCGTCAGGATCGGAGTGGTGTATTCGGCAAAGCCGATCTCGCCCATGCCTTGGCGCATGGCCGAAATGACCTGGGTGCGCTTGACGATGTTCCGGTGCAGCGTCTCGCGGCGCAGGTCGAGGAAGCGATACTTGAGGCGCACGTCCTCAGGATAATCGGGCTCGCCGAAGACAGGCAGCGGCAGTTCCTTGGCGGCCGAGAGGACCTCGATCTCCTTGGCATAAAGCTCGATTTCGCCTGTCGGCATGGTCTTGTTGATCGTCTCATCGGTACGGGCCTTGACGACGCCGTCGATGCGGATCACCCATTCGCCGCGCACGGTCTCGGCCAGCTTGAAGGCCGGGCTATCGGGATCGGCGACGACCTGGGTAATGCCGTAATGGTCGCGCAGGTCGATAAAGAGCACGCCGCCATGGTCACGGACGCGGTGAACCCAGCCCGACAGGCGCACGGTGGCACCGACGTCGGACTTGCGGAGAGCGGCACAGGTATGGCTGCGGTAACGATGCATTTCGAACGATCCTGGACATGTGTAAAAGGTCAGCACGGGCGCCACGGAGCGCAGTGGGCTGGCATGGAAAATCGGGCGGAAAAGCGCATGGCCGGCCCGATTTGTCAAGGCTACAGGCTTTTACGCTTTGGATTCGCGGTATATCGGCATCTCCTGCCGGACGAAATCCTGAATGCTGTTATAGTCCGACTCAGATTGATTTGAAATGCGGCCCGCCATGCATGATATTCGCCCGCTCCTGCCCCTGCTCGTCACCGCCGGCATTCTGATCGGCGGCAATGGCCTGCAAGGTACCTTCATTTCGCTGCGCGCACTCGACGAGGGCTTTTCCACGACGATGATCGGCGTGGTTGGCACCGGCTATAATATCGGCTTTGCCATAGGCTGCATCTATGTCACCCGGCTGATCCGGGAGATTGGCCATATCCGCGCCTTTGCGGGGCTGGCAGCCATTGCCTCGGCCGCCTCGATCTGCATGCTGATCTTCATTCACCCCGCCGCCTGGTTTTCAATGCGCCTCGTCCAGGGCATCTGTTTTGCCGGCCTGTTTGCCGTGGTGGAAAGCTGGCTGAATGCGCGGGTCACCAACGAGACCCGCGCGCGCACGCTCTCCATCTATCGCTTCGTCGATCTCGGCTCGGTCACCGTCGCCCAATACGTCATTCCCGCCGTGGGCATTGGCGGCGTCAATCTGTTTGCGCTGGTGGCCATGGCGCTGTCGCTGTCTCTCGTGCCGATTTCCTTTGCCGACCGCACCAATCCGACCCCGCCCCGGCATGTGGAATTCAATATTAAGGCGCTCTGGCAGATCTCGCCGCTCGCCACGGTCGGCTGCATCGTCGTGGGGCTGACCAATTCCAGTTTCCGCTCGCTCGGGCCAATCTATGCCGAAGGCATCGGCATGTCGGTAACGGCAATTGCCACCTTCATGAGTCTGGGAATTTTTGCCGGCGTGGTGCTGCAATATCCGCTCGGCCATTACTCCGACAAGCTGGATCGGCGCACCATCATTCTGGTCGCCGCCGGTGGCGCCATGCTGGCCGGCCTGTTCCTGGCTTTCGTGGCCGGCAGCAGCGAAGTCCTCAATTTCATCGGCATTTTCCTGTTCGGCGCCTTTGCGATGCCGCTTTATTCGCTGTGCTCGGCTCATGCCAACGACCATGCCGCCCCCGGCCAGCATGCGCTGGTCTCGGCCGGCACGCTGTTTTTCTGGTCCTGCGGCGCCGTTGTCGGACCAATGTTCGCGTCAATCCTGCTGGATCATTTCGGGCCGCGGGCGCTGTTTTCCTACATGGTCGTCGTGCTCGTGCTGTTCATTGCCTATACGCTGCTCAGGATGCGGGCGCGCGAGCCGGTCCCGACCGAAGAACGCCGCTACCGCTTCCGAGCCTTGCTGAGGACTTCCGCATTTTTCAGCAAGCTGGCCGCTCCCGGAACTGTGAAGAAGAAATAGCCGATTTGCCGCAGCCCGGCATATTGCTGAACACGGCAATCAACTTTAAGAGTTCCGGCATCCCGTATGATGCTGGAACCATTGCCCATGTCCATGCTTTCAAGCCGCCACCTCACCCGCCGCAATCTGCTGAAGGCGAGCGCGATCGTCGGCGCTTACGGTGCGGGGCTTGGCATTGCTAGCCGGGTGCAGGGGGTGCGCGACGCGTTTGCGGCGCCAACACCGTTGCAGATCGAGGCACGGTTCACCTCCGCCATGCTGGATGGCAGCCACGACACCAAGAAGATGATGAGCTTTGCTCTGCCCGGGCAGGCGGCGGCCATGGCGCCGACCATCCGCATGCGGCGCGGCGAGCCTTTTGCCGCAAGGCTCACCAACCATATCGACGATGCCACCACCATTCACTGGCACGGTTTGCGCATTCCCAATGCCATGGACGGCGTGCCGTTCCTGACCCAGCCTTACGTCTATGCCGGCGACGGGTTCGACTATGCCTTTACCCCGCCGGATGCCGGCACCTTCTGGTATCATCCGCATTGCAACACGCTGACGCAGATGGCGACCGGCATGACTGGAATGATCGTGGTCGAAGACACCAAGGACCCGGTCTTCGACGCCGAGATCGACCTCAATCTGCGCGACTGGCGGCTGGGCGACGATGGCCAGTTCATCGCGCTGTTCAAGCCGCGCGACACGGCGCGGGCCGGCACCTTCGGCACGGTGCGCACCGCCAACTGGCAGGTGGAGCCGCGCTATGACGCGCCGAGCGGCGGCTTCACCCGGGTGCGGATCGTCAATACCGACGTGACGCGGATCTACACGCTGAAGCTCGAAGGGGCGCAAGCCGTGATCATCGCGCTGGATGGCCAGCCGGTGCCCGCCATCCAGCCGCTCGATCTTGCGATCATTGCGCCCGGCCAGCGCATGGAATTGATCCTGAAAATGCCTGATAGCGAAGGCAGCGAGGCGCGGCTCATCGATATCCGGCCGAGCACGCCGAAGACCGTCGTCAGCTTCCGCGCTACAGGCGCTTCGCTGAAGCGGGATCTGAAAGAGGTGCCGCCGCTCTCGCCAAATCCGTTCGACAAACCCGATCTCGCCTCAGCCCAGCATATTCCGCTGGTTCTTTCGGCCACGGCCGAAAACGGCGCCAAGGAATCGATCTGCGGCACGCTCGGCTATTCCTTCTGGGCGATCAACAAAGTGACCTGGCCAGGCGATACGCCGGACCCGACGGCACCGCTGGCCGAGTTGAAACTCGGCAAGAGCTATATTTTCGACCTCGTCAACGACACGCCGCATGCCCATCCTATCCATCTGCATGGCATGAATTTCCAACTCATCTCCTCCAATATCCGCCCGGCTGTGCCGCTGATATCGGATACCTATCTGGTCATGCCGGACGAAAAGGTGCAGCTTGGCTTCGTCGCCGACAATCTCGGTGACTGGGTTCTGCACTGCCATATCATCGAGCATCAGAAGACCGGCATGACAAGCTATGTCAGGGTCGTCTGACTGATCGCGGGGAAGCGCCTGATTGCCCCCCCGCAGGGTTCGTCTCCAGGTGGAAAAGCGCGTTTATTGATGCAGCGCAGGCAGTGGGTCGAATGCCCTACAGCAACGTTGCAGGGAGGACACATTTCCATCACGATCCGTGAAAAACCGGGGAGTTTTCTGCTGCGGCCATCTCAATGGCTGTCATCAACTTGACAACCAAGGCTCAAGACGAAAGGAAAGAAATGATTTCGAAGAAAGATGTCGGGGCGAAATGATTTCCACAACTCAAGATTTAGAAGTCGCTTGCGAAAAACTGGCTGGGTCTGAATTTATCACGATCGATACCGAATTCCTGCGCGAGACGACGTTCTGGCCGGAACTGTGCCTGATCCAGATGGCAAGCCCTGACCTGGAAGTGATTGTCGACCCGCTGGCCGAAGGGCTGGATTTGGCGCCGTTTTTCAAGCTGATGGCCGATGGCAATGTGGTCAAGGTGTTCCACGCCGCACGTCAGGACATTGAAATTATTTTTCATCTCGGCAATCTCATTCCGCATCCGATCTTCGACACCCAGGTGGCGGCGATGGTCTGTGGTTTCGGCGACAGCGTCTCCTATGACCAGCTCGTGCAGAAGGTGAAGAACGTCCATATCGACAAGAGTTCGCGCTTTACCGATTGGAGCAGGCGTCCGCTCTCGGAGAAGCAGCTGGATTATGCGCTGGCCGATGTCACCCATCTGCGCGACGTCTACCTTTATCTGAAGACGGAACTTGAGCGCGAAGGCCGCGCCGGCTGGCTCAGCGAAGAAATGGCGATCCTCGAATCGCGCGAGACGTATGACCTGCATCCTGACGATGCCTGGCAGCGCCTGAAGATGCGGCTGCGCAAGCCGCAGGAACTGATGGTGATGAAGGCGGTTGCCGCCTGGCGCGAACGCGAGGCCCGCTCCCGCAACGTGCCGCGCTCGCGCGTCATCAAGGATGATGCGATTTTCGAAATCGCCCAGCAGCAGCCAAAAGATGTCGAGGGGCTCGGCCGGTTGCGCACTATTCCGAAGGGTTGGGAACGGTCTGTCTCGGCCGCGGCCATCCTGGAGGCCGTCAATGCGGCGCTGGCAATCCCAAAGGCCGATTGGCCGCAGGTGCAGCGCCAGAACCATGTGCCCGAGGGCACGGCGCCAGCCGTGGAACTCTTGAAAGTGCTGCTGCGACTGACCAGTGAAAAGCACGGCGTTGCTGCCAAGATGATCGCCAATACCGACGATCTCGAAAAGATCGCAGTCGAAGGCGAGCAGGCCGACGTTCAGGCCATGCACGGCTGGCGGCGCGAGCTGTTCGGCGATGCGGCGCTGAAGCTGATCAATGGCGGTGTCGCCCTGCGGTTTGTCGGCAAGAAGATCGAAGCCGTGGAATTCGTAGGCAGCTAATGGTTGGACTGCGTCCGGCCACCGAGGCTGACATTCCCGCCATGATGGAGGCCGAGCGTCAGCCGGGTTATGATGCCCTGGTCGGGCGCTTCACCACCCAGGAACATGTCGCCAATCTTGCCGATCCGACGGCGGCCTATCAGGTCGCCGTTGGTCGAGAGGGACAGGTGCTCGGCTTCGTCTTCTTCCGCGATCTCACCGACCCGCACGCCAACCTCTACATCAAGCGAGTCGTCGTTGCCGAGGCCAACAAAGGCACTGGCACGGCCATGTTGCGGCTCGCGCTCGCCTGGGCCTTCACCGAAACTTCCGCCTATCGAATCTGGCTGACGCATGTGCCGGAAAATCTGCGGGCGCACGCGCTCTACAGCAAGCTCGGCTTTCGCGAAGAAGGCCTGCTGCGCCAGGCATATGGCCGCGCCGACGGCACACGCGGAGATCTGGTGCAGATGTCGTTGCTGAAGCCGGAATGGACAGCTGCGGCCTCCATCCGGTAAATTTCCTAGACCCCTCTCGTTTAAGCCGGATCCTGCCCGTGGAATTGCCCGCATTGCTGAAAAGCGCCGTCGAGCGCATGTTGGAAAACCAGCCGCTCGATCCCCTGATGAAAGCAGCCGAGAGGCTGTCGAAGCGCTATCGCGGCGAAGTGCGTGACGGCCAACTGCATATCAGCGACGAGTTGGCAGCGCGCGCCTATCTCGCCGCCCGCCTGCCCGCCACCTTCGCGGCCGTGCGTGCCGCCATGGAAATGGTGACGGAGATTGATCCGGATTTCTCACCAAAGAGCCTGGTCGACCTCGGCTCTGGCCCCGGCACCGCCCTATGGGCCGCCGCCGATTGCTGGCCAGATCTCGACCAAGCCGTGCTCGTCGAGGCAAGCCCGGCCATCCGCGCCGTCGGCAAAACCCTGTCTGCGGCCCTGCCCTTTGCCTGCGTCTGGCAGGCCGGCGATATCATCAAGGCCTTTCCTGATCTCGTGAAGGCTGATCTGGTGACGCTCGCTTATGTGCTCGACGAATTGCCTGTCGATGCGGTCGCCAGCATCACGCAAAGGCTCTGGGCATTGACCGAGGGCACGGTCATCATTGTCGAGCCCGGCACGCCTGCCGGATGGCAGCGGATCCTGACAGCGCGCCAGACGTTGATCGACGCCGGTGCCCATGTTCTGGCCCCCTGCCCGCATGGCCAGAGCTGTCCGATCGTCAGCCCGGACTGGTGCCATTTTGCCCGGCGGGTCGCCCGCTCCCGGCTGCATCGGCAAGTCAAGCAGGGCGAAGTACCGTGGGAGGATGAGAAATATATTTTCATCGCCGCATCGCGCCAGCCGGTCGCATCAGCGGGTGGCGCCCGTGTTCTTGTCCCGCCGCGGCTGGCCAGAGGCATGGCCAAGCTGAAGCTCTGTCGCCCGGACGGCAAGGTTGAGGAAACAGTGATCAGCCGGCGAGATGGTGAAGTGTTCAAGCAGGCTCGCCGGGCCGATTGGGGTGATCTTCTGGTCTTGGAGGATGATGCATGATGCAGATGATCGACAAGGATATGGCGCAGCGGTTTGCAAGGATTGCCCTTGGCCACGTAACCCGAGAATATCCCAATCACATCATGCATGTCTTCGATGGGCCGGAGACCGATATTACGCCCTCGGCGCTGCATCCCGTGTTCTACGGCAGTTTCGACTGGCATTCCTGTGTGCATGGCTATTGGATGTTGGCGCGGCTGCTCCGGCTCCATCCTGATATGGCGTCGGCACCTGACATCCGCGCGCTGTTCGACACCATGCTGGCTGCGGATAAGGTCGAGGGCGAATGCCGTTATTTTGATCGACCGTCATCGCGGGGCTATGAACGCCCCTATGGTTGGGGCTGGCTTTTGAAGCTAGGGGCGGAACTTGAGGGTCATGAAAACCCGACCTGGGCCGAGGCACTTTCGCCGCTGACCCAACGGATCGTCGCTCGGTTCGAAGCCTTTCTCCCGCTTGCCACCTATCCGGTGCGGGTCGGCACCCATTACAACACCGCGTTTGCCCTCAGGCTCGCTGCAGATTATGCCGAGGCGGCGGGTAAGTACGGCTTCCTCAGCCTGCTGCAACAGACAGCACGGCGCTGGTATGGCGAAGACCGCCATTGCGCCGCCTGGGGCGAACCGTCAGGCGACGAATTCCTGTCGTCCTCGCTGATAGAAGCGGAATGCATGCGCAGGCTTTTGCCCGCTGATGACTTTGCACAGTGGTTTGCCGATTTTCTGCCTGAACTCGGCAAAGGCGAGCCGGCACATCTGATGCAGCCCGCAACTGTCTCCGATCGCAGCGATGGCAAGATCGCCCATCTCGACGGTCTCAATCTCAGCCGCGCCTGGTGTTTTCTGGCACTGGCTGCCACCCTGCAGCAGCAGGACCGGCGCCATACCGTATTAGCCGACGCCGCCGCCCGCCACCTTCAATCAGGCCTCAGTCACGTGGCGGGCGACTACATGGGCGAGCATTGGCTGGCGAGCTTTGCCGTGTTGGCGCTCACGCAGCGCCGGTAAACACGTCGAACAGCAGCTTGATATTCAGCGCGATGATGATGCCGGCGACGATCCAGGCCACCGCCGCCGTCGTGCGGGAAATGGCGAAGGTGCCCATCTTGCGCTTATCGCTGACGAATTGCACCAGTGGCACGACTGCGAAAGGCAGCTGCATCGACAGCACGACCTGGCTTAGCACCAGCAATTCGGCCGTACCCTTGTTGCCATAGAGCCAGGTGACGACCACGACAGGGATGATCGCAAGGCAGCGGGTCAGCAGCCGGCGCGCCCAGTTGGGAATGGTCAGCCGTAGAAAACCTTCCATGACGATCTGGCCGGCCAGCGTCGCCGTGACCGTGGAATTGATACCTGACGCCAGCAGCGCCACGGCAAACAGGGTAGAGGCAAGGCCGAAACCCAGGAGCGGTGACAGCAATTGATGCGCCTGTTCGATTTCGGCGACATCCGTGCGGCCATTGGCGTGGAAGACCACGGCGGCGACGATGAGGATCGCAGCATTGACGAACAGCGCCAGCATCAGCGCAATCGTGCTGTCCAGCGTCGCCCATTTGATCGCGTCGCGGCGGCCGCGCTCGTTGCGCTCATAAGCGCGAGTTTGGACGATCGAGGAATGCAGATAGAGATTGTGCGGCATCACGGTGGCGCCGATGATACCGATGGCCACATAGAGCATTTCCTTGTTGGTGATCACTTCCGAGGATGGAATGAACCCCTTGAGGACCTCTGCTACCGGCGGCTGGGCAACGATAATTTGCGCCAGGAAACAGAGCGCGATGATGGTCAGCAGCGACACCACGAAGGCTTCGAGAAAGCGAAAGCCCTTGTTCATCAGCATCAGCAGCAGGATCGTGTCGAGCGCAGTGATCAATGCGCCGGCGATCAGGGGGATACCGAACAGCAGTTGCAGCGCAATCGCCGTACCGATCACTTCGGCCAGATCGCAGGCAATGATCGCCAGCTCGCAGGCAAGCCACAGACAGATCCGCACCGGCGGCGAATAATGATCGCGGCAGGCCTGGGCCAGATCGCGGCCCGTGGCGATACCGAGCCGGGCTGATAGCGCTTGCAACAGGATCGCCATGAGGTTGGAGAGCATGATGACGGACAGTAGCGTGTAGCCGAATTGCGAGCCGCCGGCGATGTCGGTCGCCCAATTGCCGGGGTCCATATAACCGACGGAAATCATATAGCCGGGACCAGCGAACGCTATCAGCTTGCGCAGCCATGATCCAACTTTCGGCACGTGAACAGATGCATGCACTTCCGGCAGGCTCGCACGCTCTTCACCCGCAAGCGCAAAGCGCCAAGCCCCTTTCGGGGCCGAACTGATTTCCGGTTTCGACATATACCCTCGGCCTGCTTTTTATTGCGATTAATTCGCAACAATCTGCGCCCGATTCCAGAATTATGCAATAGGCTATATTCTATTGCCTTGGCTTGGTATCGTGGCTGACGGCATCGATTCCTATACGTTTCACGCCCTGCCATTCGGGGCCATCGACATCGGACTATTCATAGCCGGCAAGACTTGCTACTGCATCGCCTTGTCGAGAGCCGCCACAGCGCATGGTTGAAACCGAGACGGCAAGTACCGCAGACAATGAGGACCGAGATTTGGCGCGTATCACTCCAGCACATCAGCGCAGCGGCGCCCTCCCCGATGCCCATGCCCATTCGGAAGGGTTCCGGCAGGCGCGGGAAGCGCAGCGCAGCGCGCTGGTGGAAGATTATGTGGAGTTGATCGCCGACCTGATCGCCGAGGGCCAGGAGGCCCGCCAGGTCGACATCGCCGAACGGCTGGGCGTCGCCCAGCCGACTGTCGCCAAGATGCTGGCGCGCCTGTCAGAAAGCGGGCTGATTTCCCGCAAGCCCTATCGTGGCGTCTTCCTGACAGAGGCCGGCCAGAAGCTTGCAGAGGAAAGTCGCGAGCGGCATGAGACGGTCGAAGAGTTCCTGAAAATGCTCGGCGTGTGCGACAAGACCGCCCGGATTGATGCCGAGGGCATCGAACACTATGTCAGTGCCGAAACACTGGCGGCCTTTCGCAAGGCATTGACCGAAGGCGTAACCGCCTCGGCACCGCGAATGGCAAGCACGACTGAGGGCACGACTGAGGGCACGACAGAAGATTAAGCGCGGCTGTTTGCCCGAAACCCGGCCTTATTCGAAGCGGAAGGCCAGCCGCTTGCCGGTCAGTTTCGACAATTGCTGCAAGCGTCCGTCCAGCCGTTCGCCGGCGAAATCGTGATAATCCTTAGGCACTACGAATTCCAGATCGAGATCCGGCCGCTTCGAGCGCACGAAGAACAGATGGTCGACGACCCCGGGCATCGAAGCCGAAAACAGGTATACCACCCGCAGCAACCCGCCGAGCAGCTTGGCCCTGTCGAGCAAGCGCTGCGTCGCAATCGTCGCTAGAGGCCCGGTCTGGCCATCGTCGTGCAGGCCTTCGAAGCGATAGTAATTGGTGAGCGCGATGAAGGCGCGCCCGGGGTGGCTGATACCGACAAAGGAGGAATGGGCGATCAGGTTGAGTGCCTGCAAGCCACGATAATCGGGATGAGCACGCCAGCTGATATCGGCCAACAGGCAGGCGGCCTTGCGATAGCGCGCTTCCTCTTCCGTTTCCACAACGTCGAAAAACGGCATCATGTCGCCGGTCCACTGGGCCAGTTCACGCGCATGTTCCGGAGAGCGCGCCCGCAGGATGGCGAGTTCGTCAGCAGCCTCGACCAGCGGATCGAGCGCCTTCACCTCATCGGACAATTTCGAATAGAGATAGCCTTCGCGCACGCCCTGGGCGGAAAAACAGACGCGGGCCGGCTGCATCACTTCGAGCACTTCGCGCAACGCAACCGCGCCAAACGGAATGAGCGCCCGGCGGCTTTTCGACACCGTCTGCCAGGCTGGTGCGCGCGTGGCGACGCCGCTGATGATCTCGTCGAGAAACTGGATCATCTCGGCGGTCGCGACTTCATAGCCCTGCATCATGTGCAGCGGATAGTCGCGGATTTCCATGTGCAACTTGGCGATGTTGCGCCAGGTGCCGCCAACGGCGTAGAAAGTCCGGCCCTGCCCCTTTTTCAGGAGATCTGCGGAGCGAACCTGCTTGCGGGTAAAGCTTGCGGCCTTGTCCAGCGACCCATCCGAGAGTTCCGACAGGCGCAGCCCGCCGAGCGGCAGCGTAATGCCTTTGCCGATCTCCTGGCCGCGCACGTCGACCAGTTCCAGGGAGCCGCCGCCGAGATCGCCGGCAATGCCGTCGGGATCGTGAAAGCCGCTGATGATGCCATAGGCGGAATAAAGCGCTTCTTCCTCGCCCGAGAGAACCTGGATCTTGTGATCGAGAATCCGTTCGGCCTCGGCGATAAAGGCCGGACCATTCTGCGCCTCGCGAGCCGCAGCCGTCGCCAGCACATGCATGGAGACCGCGCGCGACTGCTGGGACAGCGCATGAAAGCGCTTCAGCGCCAGCAGCGCACGGCGCACTCCGTCCTCGTCCATCTTGCCGGTTTTGGCCAATCCCTTGCCGAGACCGCAGAGTACTTTCTCGTTGAAGAGAATGGCAGGCGCCCGCGAAAGCCCCTCGTAGATGACAAGACGAATGGAATTCGAGCCAATATCAACGACGGAAACAGGGGCAATTCCGGGGAGACGCCCCTGGGCTTCGGATTGAGTCATGCTTGTCCAGTTTGGCTATTCCGGTTCGGTTTCAGCTCTTGCGACCGGAAACGACCCCGGCAATGAGCTTCGGCGCGCTGGATTTCAACGATTCACCTCTGCCCGACAGGCTGGGGTTGGTCATGAAATACTGCTGTGCGTTGAAAGGTTCCTCTCCCGCACGCACTTCGATACGCCTCGACGTTCCATCGGGCAATATCTCGTAGCTCTGCTGGTTGTCAATCAGATTGCCCAGCATGATCTGCGACAGCACCTGTTCATGCACGGTTCTATTGACCAGGGGCACCAATGTCTCGACGCGCCGGTCGAGATTGCGCGGCATCATGTCGGCCGAACCGATATAGACCAGCGCCTTGTCCGAAGGCAGCCGGTGACCGTTGCCAAAGCAGAAAATGCGGCTGTGCTCCAGGAAGCGGCCGATGATCGACTTCACCCGGATGTTTTCCGAGAGGCCGGCGACCTGCGGCCGCAGGCAGCAGATGCCACGGATGACCAGATCGACTTCAACGCCGGCGCGGCTGGCGCGGTAAAGCGCATCGATGATCTCGGGGTCGACCAGCGAATTCATCTTCATCCAGATGCCGGATGGCTTGCCAGCCTCGGCATTGCGGGTCTCTTCCTCGATATGGCGCAGGATGCGCGAGCGCATCGTATAGGGCGAGACCGCCAGCTTCATGTTTTCCTCCGGCTCGCCATAGCCGGTGATGAAGTTGAAGACATTGGCCATGTCATGCGCAATCTTCGGATTGCAGGTGAAGAAGGACAGGTCGGTATAGATCTTGGCGGTGATCGGGTGATAATTGCCGGTGCCGAGATGGCAATAGGTCCGGAGCTTGCCATCTTCGCGACGCACGACCATGGACATCTTGGCGTGGGTTTTCAGCTCGATGAAGCCGAAGACCACCTGCACGCCAGCGCGTTCCAGGTCGCGGGCCCAGCGGATATTGGCCTCTTCGTCGAAGCGGGCTTTCAATTCCACCAGCGCCGTCACCGACTTGCCGGCATCGGCAGCGTCGATCAGGGCGCGCACGATCGGACTGTCGTTGGAGGTGCGGTAGAGCGTCTGCTTGATGGCGAGCACGTCAGGGTCGCGCGCAGCCTGGATCAGGAACTGCACGACGACGTCGAAGCTTTCATAGGGGTGGTGAACCACCATGTCCTTTTCGCGGATCGCCGCCAGGCAATCGCCCATATGCTCACGCACGCGCTCCGGAAAACGGGCGTTGTAAGGCTCGAACCGCAGGTCTTCGCGCGGCGCCTTGGTGATCTCGGACATGGTGTTCAGGGCGAGCAGGCCTGGCAGAACCGCGACGCGGTTGTCAGGCACGCCGAGCTGCTCGACCACGAACTGGCGCAGTGCTGCCGGCATTTCCGAGTCGGTCTCGATGCGGATAACGGAGCCACGGCGGCGGCGCTTCAGCGCCGTCTCAAAGAAGCGTACGAGATCCTCGGCCTCTTCCTCGACTTCAATATCGCTGTCTCTGATGATGCGGAAGGTGCCGTAGCCCTTCACTTCATAGCCGGGATAGAGCCGGTGGATGAACATGCCGACCACGTCTTCGAGCGTGATGTAGCGAATGAGGTTGCTCTCGTCGGGCAGGCGAATGAAGCGGTCGAGCGCGGTCGGCAGGCGCAGCAGTGCCGTCATCGGCTCCTTGCCGCGCAGGCTTTCCAGCTGCAGGCCCATGGAGAAGCCGAGATTGGGAATGAAGGGGAACGGATGGGCCGGGTCGATCGACAGCGGCGTCAGCACGGGAAACAGCGATTGCTCAAACTCGGCGCCGAGCCAAGTGCGATCTTCCTCCGAAAGTGCACCCGGACGGACGATCAGAATATCTTCCTTGGCAAGATACTGCTGCAGGACGGCAAGCGAGGCCTGCTGCTCCATCTGCAGATTGTCGATTTCCTTGAGGATGTCTTCCAGCTGTTCCACGGGGGTACGTCCATCAGGGCTCTTGATGGCAATGCCCTGTCGCACCTGGCCTTCGAGACCGGCAACGCGGACCATGAAGAACTCGTCCAGGTTGGCGGCGGAAATCGACAGGAAGCGCACGCGCTCCAGCAGCGGATGGGCGGTGTTCAGCGTCTCCTCGAGAACGCGGCGGTTGAACTGCAACCAGGAAAATTCGCGATTGATGAAGCGATGCGGGCTGGTGAGCAAATCCTCACGCGCGATCTCTTCTCCTGCCACGACAACCGCTTCCTGAGATGTCGCAGATTCCGTCACCGATTCCATATTACCCGCCCTTTTCCAATGCCTTGCAGCAAATCCACTCCGACCCTGCGTGTTTCATGCGCAGGCCTCCACCCTAAGAACTGCAGCATCCTTGCGGATGTGCGAGTCAGAGCCTTGCCGAACTATACCAGCAACACGACGTTCCTGTGACAACCTGTCCTGCAATGACAGGACGAACGACAACCGAGCCTTTGGCATCCAGCCGCACGCCGTCATGCCTCGCTCGGCGCCACCGTATCCAGCACTTCGCCGGCAAGCGCGCGGGAAATCTTCACCCGCCGCGCCAGCGCCAGCCGATCAAGCTGCTCGACAACACTCTGGGCTGCCGCCAGCGACCGTTCCATCCGCTGTACGATATAGTCGACGATACGCTCGTCCACAGCCAGCTGGCGGTCGGCAAACAGCTTGACGATCACCTGCGACAGCAGCGCCTCATCAGGCTCGCCGATTTCGGCAAGCGTCGCCGCCTTCAGGCGCGAGCGCAGGTCGGGGAGCTTCACCGGCCAGGATAGCGGCCAGGTGCGCGACGTCATCAGCAGGCTGGTGCCATGCTGCTTGACGCTGTTGATGACATGAAACAGCTCGACCTCGTCGAAATCAGCCCGGTCGGCATCCTCAAACAGCACAGGTCCGCGCGCAGCCACCGCCGCCGCATCGCTGCCGGACAATGGCAGAATGTCGATCGCCTGGCTTTCCGCGCGCCAGATTTCCGCAAGATGGCTCTTGCCCGACCCCTGCGGTCCCGAGAGGATAACCACAGGCGACGGCCATTGCGGCCAGGCATCGATAATCGCCACGGCCGCCGCAAGCCGGTCGGACACCAGCAGGTCGTCTCGGCCCGAGGCCGGACGGTGGCTGAGATCCAGCGGCAACTGTTCGCCGGTCTTTCGCTGCGCCATTTTCTTGATGTCTCGCATTTACCTCTCTGTAATCACGGGAGGCCGGACCTCCTTGATCACGGTGGCCTCCTCTCCATAATATAAATCGCTTTCAAGATATCGCCGCACGGCAAAGCGGACAAGCACGCCCACCGCTGCCGCGCAAGGCACGGCAACGAGTACGCCGAGAAAGCCGAACAGCGAGCCGAAGGCGAACATCGCAAACATTAGCCAGACCGGGTGCAGGCCGACGCTGGAGCCGACCAGCTTCGGCTGCAGGATATTGCCTTCCAGGAACTGGCCGGTGAAGAAGAACACCGCCGTGACCACCACCCAGAGATAATCCGGCCAGAACTGCACCGCCGCCATGCCAAGCGCCAGGATCAGACCGACGGAAGAACCGACATAGGGAATGAAGCTGATCATGCCGGTGAAGAAGCCGATCAACAGGCCGAAATTCAGCCCGATCAGCGACAGGCCGACTGCGTAGTAGATGCCGAGGATCAGGCAGAGCGAGCCTTGGCCGCGCACGAAGCCGGCAATGGTGCGGTTCATTTCGCGGGCAATCTCGCGCACGGCACCGATCTGGTTGCGCGGGATCAGGCTGTCGAGCTTGGCCATCATCCGGTCCCAGTCGAGCAACAGGTAAAAGGCGACGACGGGCGTCACCACCAGCAGCGAAATGATGTCGAGCAGCGCCTTGCCGGAATTCCACAGCTGGGAGAGCAGCGTACCGATGAAACCGGCGCCCTCGGCGAGATAGCGGGAGAAATTGCCCTTGAGCGCATCCATCTGGCTGCTGACCTGGCCATTCAACCACTTCGGCACCCAGGACGCGTTGGATTTGGCAATCAACGTCTGCAACTGGCTGACATAACCAGGGATATTGCTGATGAAATCGTTGAGCTGGGTGACGAGAATAGGGATGATCACCACCAGCGCCAGCACGAAGATCACCACGAAGGAAACGAGGATCAGCACGGTCGCCATCATCCGCGACAGGCCGAGCCGCTCCAGCCGGTCCGCGACCGGATCGAGAAAATAGGCGAGCGCCATACCGGCGACGAAAGGCAGAAGGATGGAGCTGAAGGTCATGAGGAAGGCGACGATAATCGCCAGCATGCCGATGACGAACAGGACCTGACGCCAAAAGACGGGACCGCTGACGCGCTTGACCATGATTGTTCATCCTTCCCTGGGAAATACCAGCCCTGCGGAATGCCGGCTTATCAGACCTTGAAATGGCGGACCGTCCGGATTTGGCCAGTGCCATAGGATCATGCCGATGGCATGAGATAGGCTGGCCGCGCTTGCAGGGTCAAGGTGGCATAGGCGCAATTCGCATTTGCGGCACCACGCGAAGCGGAAATCGACGAAAAAGCGGGGGTTTCTGGCCCTTGTGCTTGCATCGCGGCCCCACCCATGCCATGGCGGGCGCAAAAGCCAAACCCTGCCAACCAGCGGAGACGAACGGATGAGCCAGTCGGGGAAAAACGGTCTGACCTATAGCGATGCGGGCGTGGATATCGATGCCGGCAATCTTCTGGTGGAAAAGATCAAGCCTGCGGTTCGCTCCACCCGCCGCCCGGGCGCCGATGGCGAGATCGGCGGCTTCGGTGGATTGTTCGATTTGAAAGCCGCCGGCTTTACCGATCCGATCCTTGTGGCCGCCAATGACGGCGTCGGCACCAAGCTGAAGATCGCCATCGACGCCAATCTGCATGACACTGTCGGTATCGACCTCGTCGCCATGTGCGTCAACGATCTCGTCGTTCAGGGCGCAGAGCCTCTGCTGTTTCTCGACTATTACGCCACCGGCAAGCTCGACCCGGACCAGGGTGCTGCCATCGTCGGCGGTATTGCCGCTGGCTGCCGTGAGGCAGGCTGTGCGCTGATCGGTGGCGAAACCGCCGAAATGCCCGGCATGTATTCCGGTGGCGATTACGATTTGGCCGGTTTTGCCGTCGGTGCCGCCGAGCGCGGGCAGCTGCTGCCGGCCGGCGATATCGCCGAAGGCGACGTCATTCTCGGCCTTGCCTCTTCCGGCGTGCATTCCAACGGTTTCTCGCTGGTGCGCAAAATCGTCGAGCTCTCGGGCCTTGCCTGGGATGCACCGGCACCCTTTGCCGAAGGCGCAACGCTGGGCGCCGCCCTGCTAACCCCGACGCGTATCTATGTGAAGCCGCTGTTGAAGGCGATCCGCGAGACCGGCGCCTTGAAGGCGCTGGCCCATATCACCGGCGGCGGTTTTCCTGAAAACATTCCGCGCGTACTGCCGAAGCATCTGGCCGCTGAAATCGACCTGGCCTCGATTGCCGTTCCCCCGGTTTTCTCCTGGCTCGCCAAGACTGGCGGCGTCGCCCAGAACGAGATGCTGCGCACCTTCAATTGCGGCATCGGCATGATCGTCGTCGTCTCCGCCGAGCAGGCCGATGCGGTGACGTCGGTGCTGGAAGCCGAAGGCGAGCGTGTTGCCCGGCTTGGCCGCATGGTGGCGCGGGCCGAAGGCGCCCACGGCACCGTTTACAAGGGAACGCTTGGCCTATGAGCCCGGTCGCCCCTCCCCGGACAAAGAAGCGCGTTGCCGTGCTGATTTCCGGCAGCGGCTCCAACATGATGGCGCTGGCCGATGCCTGCCGCGAGTCGGATTTTCCGGCTGAAATCGTTGCGGTCTTTTCCGACAAGCCTGATGCCGGCGGGCTGGTGAAGGCTGAAGGGCGTGGCATTTTCACATCAGCCTTTGCCCGCAAGGATTATCCGGGCAAGCCGGAGCATGAGGCGGCTATTCTCGCCGCTCTCGAACAGGCCGAGCCCGATCTGATTTGTCTTGCCGGCTATATGCGGCTGCTGTCGGCCGATTTCATCCGCCGCTACCAGGGCCGGATCATCAATATCCATCCGTCGCTGCTGCCGCTGTTTCCCGGGCTGCACACCCATCAGCGGGCAATCGATGCCGGCATGAAAATCGCCGGCTGCACCGTGCATTTCGTCACCGAAGGCATGGACGAAGGCCCGATCGTTGCCCAGGCCGCCGTGCCTGTTCTGCCTGACGACACCGCAGATACGCTGGCCGCCCGCACCCTCACCGTCGAGCATCGCACCTATCCGCTGGCGCTGCGTCTCGTGGCCGAGGGTCTGGTGACCATGCTGGAGGACGGCCGCATTGCCCGCTCCGGTTATGTCGCCGATGGCGAGGCACGGCTGATCAGCGCGTGATAATCGTGTTGAGGCTCTTGTAGATCACATAGGCGGCGGTGACGAAGATCATTGCCGCAAAATTCGGTTCAGCGTGTTCTTGTGGGCGCCGAGCCGGGTCGAGGTCCAGGTGCCGAGGAGGCCGCCGATGAGGCCGCCGAGGATGAATTCCCCCGCAAGCGCCCAATCCACCAAGCCGGACAGGGCATAATTGATGGCCGTCGCCAGCCCGAAGGCGGCAACAGCAAGCAACGAGGTGCCGACCGCATTGATCATCGGCATGCCGGTGGCCAGGATCAGACCCGGCACGATCAGAAAACCGCCGCCGATGCCGAAGAAGCCGGATGCAGCACCGGTCGCCAAGGCCACCAGGGCCGTCATCAGGCACATGCGCGCATCGACCGGCTTTGGTGCGACCTCGAGGGTCTTTCGGGGCTGCAGCATCAACAGGCCGACCACGATCATGACGAGGCCGAACAGCAACAGAAGCTGTGACCCGTCCATGGCCTTGCCAAGCGACGAGCCGGCCAGCGCGCCGACAACGCCGAGCGCGGCAAACACCGCTCCGCAACGCCAGCGAACATGGCCCTTCAGGGCGTGGCTGACGAAATTGAGGATGGCATTGGCCGACACCGCCAGCGCCCCGGTGCCGATGGCGATATGCGGCTGCGACACGCCAACGACATAGAGCAGCAGCGGCGTTGCCAAAATGGAGCCACCGCCGCCGAGCAGGCCGAGCGTGAAGCCGACGAGACTGCCCGACCCGATGGCAGAAACGAGCGTGTTCATTGTCCGCGCCTCGCGAATACACGGTCATGCAGGACCATGCCGATCACCATGGCAGCAACAAAGGCGAAGCTCTTGCCATAGCCAAGTGGCAGGGCAGCAAGCGCTGGCCCCGGACAGAAGCCGTCAAGCCCCCAGCCGATGCCGAACACGGCGGAACCCAGGACCAATGGCAGATCGATGCGGGTCTTGTCCGGCCAGGCGAAGTGGTCTGCCAAAACCGGCTTCGGCAGGCGGCGGACCAGCGCCATACCGGCAAAGGCCGTGATGACGGCACCGCCAAGCACGAAGACCAAGCTTGGGTCCCAGGCACCGAAAACATCGAGAAATCCCTGGACGCGGGCGGGATCGAGCATGCCTGAGATCGACAGCCCGAAACCGAAAATAGTGCCGGACAGAAGTGCGGCGGCAGTGGTCTGGATGGCTTTGCTCGTCATAAGCTGCCCCTCAAGATTGTGACCGTGACCATCCCGGCCAGAACAAAGGTGACGACCGCCACCATGGAACGCGGCGACAGCCGAGCGAGGCCCAGAACGCCATGGCCACTGGTGCAGCCCGACCCCATTCGCGAGCCGAAGCCGACGAGCAGACCGGCCAGCACGGCCAGCGGCAGGCTGGCGGCGATGCTGACTTGCGGAAAGGCGCCGAACAGCACGAGATAAAGGATCGGACCGAGCATCAGGCCGACGACGAAACCTGCATTGATAGCTATGCCCTTTGCCTCGGCCAGCCGTCCGACAATGCCGCCGATCCCAGCGATGCGACCGGTAAGCATGAGGAACAAGATGGCCGAGCCGCCGATCATCACGCCGCCGATCAGGGAGGGAAGATACGCGATCATGGCGCATCCTCCTCAGCACAGAAAATGGTGAACAGGGCGGCGATCAGCTTTTGCGTCTTGGCTTCCGTCAGGCGATAGAAGATCTGCTTGCCGTCGCGCCTGGTCTCGACGATACCGGCGTCGCGCAGCACGGTGAGTTGCTGGGAGAGCGTCGGCTGGTGGATATCGAGCTTCTCCTCCAACTCCCCGACTGAGTATTCGCCTTCGACCAGCGTGCAGACAAGCATCAGACGGACCGGATGAGCGAGCGTCTTCAGATGACCGGCGACTTCATCGGCCCGTTCGCCCATGGCCTGCGGCGTCATGCCGGCATGGCGCTTGATTTCGGAAAACGGATCTACCATGCGGTGGTCTCCAGCAGGTTCAGCGGAATTTTCAGATAGCGACGGCCATTGTCTTCAGGCTCCGGCAAACGCCCGCCGCGCACATTGACCTGCAGCGCATGCAGGATCAGCTTTGGCATCGGCAGCGTCCGGTCACGGGCCTGGCGCAAGGCAACGAAGGCGGCCTCATCAGTACCGGCCAGATGCGGATTGGCGGCCTTCTGAAGAGCAACCGTGCTTTCCCAGCGCGGATTGCGGCCGCCCGGCTGATAATCATGACCGGTGAAAATCCTGACATCGTCCGGCAGCGACAGAATAGCCTGCATGGAGCCCCAGAGCATATGGGCATCGCCACCGGGGAAATCGGCCCGCGCCGTGCCGCTGTCGGGCATGAACATCGTATCATGCACAAAGGCCGCATCGCCGATGACATAGGTGACGGAGGCAAGCGTATGGCCCGGCGAAAACATCACCTTGGCATCGATGGAGCCGACCCGGAAGGTCTCGCCATCGCCAAACAGCCGGTCCCACTGCGATCCATCGGTCTGGAGCGCGGGCCAGTTGTAAATGCCCTTCCACAGGGTCTGCACGTCAATCACGTGATCGCCGATGCCTGTTGGAGCTCCGGTCTTGGCCTGCAGATAATGGGCGGCGGAAAAGTGGTCGGCGTGGGGATGGGTGTCGAGGATCCATTCCACCGTCAGCCCCTCAGTGGCGACATAGGCCAGTATCCGATCGGCATTTTCAGTGGAGGTCTGTCCGGACTTTTCGTCGTAATCAAGCACGGGGTCGATAATGGCGCAGGCCTTGGTGGCGGGATCGGAGACGACATATTGGACGCTCCAGGTGCGCGGATCAAAAAAGCCCTTCACCTGGGGGCGACGCGCCGCCTGACGTTCAAGCCAGGTAACGGCTGCGGACAGATCGAGACCCAGCCGCTCGCCCAGGGGCAGGATATCGTCGCGGCGCAGGCGCCCATCCAGGACCTCACCGAGAACATATAATAGGGCGGCCCGCAGGCCACTGCGGCAATGGGCAAAGACCTTGACGTCGCTACGGGTTGCGTGGCGGAAGGCATCCACATCCGCCTCGGTTAGATCGGCCATGGTGACGGGAATGAAATGATAGGTCAGACCGGCCTTCAACGCCGCCTCACGCTCCGCCTTGGTGCCGGGCGCGCCCTCTTCCTGGTCCGGGCGCAGGTTGATCAGCGTGGTAAAACCCGCCGCGGCGAGCGCGGCAAAATCTTCCAGAGTTGGTTGGCTGGAAATCGTCAATGTCTGCGAGATCTGGTGCGGCATAACGCGGCTCCTTTAACAATATACATTATAACATAATGTATATTGTTAACTTGCGCAAGCGCTAGGGCTCACGACAGACCGACACGGTCGCGTGATCTCAGCCGCTTTTGCGAAAAAAGGCGCGTTCTGGTCTCAGCGCAGATTGAGCGCCGCCCATTGCAACAGCATGATCGTCTTGCCGTCGACGATCTCGCCACGGCCGATCATCTCGACCGCTTCAGCCAGTGGCAGTTCCACCAGCTCCAGGTCTTCATGCTCTTCCTCAAGCCCGCCACCCTTGGAAAGCTTCTGTGCGTCCGTGATCTCGCTGTAGAAAAAGTGGATCTTCTCGGTAACCGCGCCCGGCGACATATAGGCGGTGAACAGGAAGCGCGGCTCGCCGATGTGATAGCCGGTTTCCTCCACCACTTCGCGGGTCACGGCATCCTTCGCTGCCTCGCCATCGGTCATGCCGGCCGGCACTTCCAGAATGAACGGCTTGTCGCCCATCATATAGGCGGGGATGCGGAACTGACGCACCAGGAGCGTTGTCTTTTTCAAGGGATCGTAGAGCAGAATCGCCACCGCATGACCACGGTCGAACACTTCCCAGCTCAGCCGCTTGGTGCTGCCATCCGGCTTAACATAGTCGAACACCATCTTGCGCAGATGGCTCCAGCCCTTCCACAGCGTCTTGTCCTCGACGACGGTGATGGACGTCTCGTCAAACTTGCTCATGATGCTTTTACCCAGACCTTGTTGTCATGAAAGGCGGCCCCGCCATGGGGGGCCGGTGCGTCGGCGCCGGTCAGGACATTGATGCCCTCGCCATCGAGATGCGCCTTGTTGGGCCAGAGGCCTTCGGCTACCAGCACGCCCGGCTTTACCGCTTGCGTGATTTCGGCATGAATGCGCAGCGACCCGCGGCGGTTGCCGAGCGTCACCACGTCGCCGGAGACAATACCAAGGCTCGCGGCATCGGCGGGATTGATCATCACCTGCGGCCGACCCTCCTTGTCACGGGAGGTCTTGGTTTCGGCAAAGGTAGAATTGAGGAAATTGCGCGCCGGCGAAGTCGCCAGCCGGAACGGATGCTCGGCATCGGCAAGCTCGATCACGTTGATCTGATCGGGGAACATGGGCAGATCAGCGACAGGACCGAACGAGCCCAGCACCTTCGGCGGCTTGTTGGGCGCAGGCGTGCCTTCCCAATCGGGCCGGAAGCGGAATTTTCCGTCGGGATGGGCAAATCCGTTGAGATAATGCGCTTCTTCGAAACCCGGCTGGCAATCCAGCCATTTTTCCTCGGCAAAGAAGCTGAAGTCCGGACGCCCGCTGGCGGCTAGCATGTGATCGATATGTTCGCGCTCGCTTAAGCCGAAGCCCGGCAGATGCACAACGCCCAGCCGCTTTGCCAATTCATCGATCACGAAGAGATTGGTGCGCACCGTCTCCGGCGGCTCGACCAGTTTCGGGCCAAGCAGCATATGGCTCTGGCCGCCACCGCGATAGAAATCGTCATGCTCGACAAACATGGTGGCCGGCAGCACGATATCGGCAAGCTCGGCAGTCTCGGTCATGAACTGCTCGTGCACAGCAACGAACAGGTCGTCTCGCAGAAAACCTTGCTTCACCAGCCGCTGTTCCGGCGCGACATTTACCGGATTGGTGTTCTGGATCAGCATGGCCGTCACAGGGCCGCGATGGCGCAGTGCCTCAGCATCCCCAGTCAGCACCCGGCCGATCTGGGACTGGTCGAGCATGCGGATATCAGGATCGACGAAAGCCGTGCCCATCAGCTCGGCCTTGTTGAGCTTGAAAATATCGCTGTTGGAGTGGAAGGCGCCGCCGCCTTCGTATTGCCAGCTGCCGAGCACGGTGGCCAGCGAGAGTGCCGCATGCATGGAGACAGCACCGTTGCGGCTGCGGGTAAAGCCATAGCCCAAGCGGAAGAAGGTCTTTTTCGTCGCACCGACGAGCTTGGCGAAGGCCTCGATCTCCTCGACCGACAGACCAGTGATATCAGCCGCCCATTGCGGCGTCTTGTCCTTGAGATGCGCTTCGAGACCGGCCGGATCATCGGCAAATTTTGCCATATAGGCGCTGTCGGCATAGCCGTCGCGGAAGGCGACATGCATGGTGGCGCAGGCCAGCGCCGCATCGGTGCCGGGACGCAGAATAAGGCCCATATCGGCCTGCTTCATCGTCGGATTGTCGTAGACATCGATGACGACGATCTTGGCGCCCCGGTTTTTGCGGGCTGCCACCGCATGGGTCATGACATTGACCTGGGTTGCGACAGCATTGGTGCCCCAGATGACCACGCAATCGGAGACCGCCATTTCACGCGGATCAGGGCCGCGCAGCGTGCCCGTGCCCATGACATAGCCGGTCCAGGCGAGATTGGTGCAGATCGAGCCGAAAAAGCCGGAATATTTCTTGGCATGACGCAGCCGCTCGATCGAGTCTCGCTGCACCTGGCCCATGGTGCCAGCGTAGAAATAGGGCCAGACCGCTTCAGTGCCATGGGCAGCCTCTGCCTTGACGAAGGCATTGGCGATTTCGTCCAGGGCATCGTCCCAGGATACGTCCTGCCAGCGCCCCTCGCCCTTTGCGCCAGCCCGGCGCTTCGGTTTCAGCAGCCGATCGGGATGGTACAGGCGCTCGGCATAGCGGGCGACCTTGGCGCAGATCACGCCGGCGGTGTAGCTATTGTCGCGCGCACCGCGCATGCGTCCGATGCGGCCGTCGGGGGCAAGATCCACCTCCAGCGCGCAGGTGGATGGACAGTCATGCGGACAGGCCGTATGACCGGTGGACTGTTTGAAGGCGGAGCTGACGATATTCATGGCAGAGTTATAGGCGAAGGCCCGCAGCCTCAAAAGCCCTATTCAAAAAATTCACCGAACCATCGGAAACGCGCATGAATTATCGCCACATCTACCACGCAGGCAATTTCGCTGACGTGCTCAAGCACGCAGTGCTGGCGCGGCTGATCGTTTATCTGCAGCAGAAGGACAAGGCGTTTCGGGTGCTGGATACCCATGCCGGCATCGGGCTCTACGATCTCTCCTCGACAGAAGCGCAAAAGACCGGCGAATGGCAAGATGGCATCGGCAAATTGCTTGAGGCCCAGCTGACGCCTGCGGCCGCCGAGGTTCTGAAACCCTATCTGGATGCCGTGCGGGCACTCAATCCCGAAGGCGGTATCGACCGCTATCCCGGCTCGCCGAAACTGGCACGCGACCTGTTTCGCCCGCAAGATCGTCTGTCGGCCATGGAGCTGCATCCCGACGATTCGCGTGCGCTGGCCCGGCTGTTCGAGGGTGATTATCAGGTGCGCGTCACCGAGCTGGATGGCTGGCTGGCGCTTGGTGCACATCTGCCGCCGAAAGAAAAGCGCGGCATCGTGCTGGTCGATCCGCCCTTCGAACTGGATGGGGAGTACGAGCGGCTGGTTGACGGTCTTGTCAAGGCGCATCGTCGATTCGGCAATGGCGTCTACTGCCTCTGGTATCCGATCAAGAAGGGTGCACCGATTGCCGCCTTCCACGAGGCGCTGAAGGAAAGCGGCATCCCTAAAATGCTTTGCGCCGAATTGTCGGTCAAAAGCGATCGGGATCTGACCGGTCTATCCGGCTCCGGCCTTATCGTCGTCAACCCACCCTTCACGCTGAAGGACGAAATGCATGCGCTGCTGCCCGAACTGAAAAGAGTCCTGGCGCAGGACCGGTATGCCTCGCAACGCTGCTTCTGGCTGCGCGGCGAAGAATGAGCCTCCCCATTCACATCAATATCACCCCATCTCAATCGCACAGGACCAAGTCATGAAGCTGCTTTATGCTCCCGCCTCGCCTTATTCCTCCAAAGTGCGGATGGCCGCCCGCGCCGTCGGCATCAAGCTCGAGGAGGTCAAGGTCGACACATCAACCAATCCGGCGGAACTGGTCGGCGCCAACCCGCTCGGCAAGATCCCGACGCTGATTGCCGATGATGGCCGGGCCGTATTCGACAGCCGCGCCATCATGCACTATCTCGACCGTGTCTCGGGCGGCGGCCTCTATCCGAAGAAGGACGAAAAGCGCACCGAGGCCGAGCTGCTGGAATCGCTTTGCGACGGCATCACCGATTGCCTGCTTGCCATCGTCTATGAAAAGCGCATGCATCCACCGGAAAAGGTGCACCAGCCCTATATCGATCGCCAGTGGGAAAAGGTGACGCGCGGCCTCGACTATCTCGAAGCCCATATGCCGAAGACCGGCAAGAAGCTGCACGGCGGTCATTTTTCCATGGCCGGCCTCGTCGGCTATCTCATGCTGCGCTTCCCTGGCGAATGGGAGGACGGCCGGGTCGCGTTGACCGAATGGCCGGCGCTCTTTGCCAAAAAATTCGAGGACTACCAGCTGCTTCGCCCGCAGGCTTGAACCAGATATAGCGCCGTGCGTTTCATAAAACGCATGGCGCTGCGTTCGCCGACAGGCCAAACGCCAAACCACAAACAAAAAAGCCCGGCGGTAAAGCCGGGCTCTTTTTATAAATACTGATCGAGCAGATCAGAACTTCATGCCGATACCAACCTTGACGCTCTGGTCGTCGAAGCCACGCGATACCTTGGAACCACCGATGTTGTAGTCCTTGTTCTGGTAATCGGTGTAGCGATATTCGACGCGGGTGGTGATGTTATTGGTCACCATAGCTTCGACACCGGCACCAACCGTGTAGCCGAGAGCAGCCTTGTTGTCGGAACCGCCGGCGCCGGAAATCTTGGTGTCGGCAGCAGCAACACCGGCCGTGCCGTAAACCATGAACGGGTTCAGATCGTAACCAACGCGGCCACGGATCGAGCCGTTAACGCCTTCCTTGCCGGTCAGGCCTGCGCCCGAGCGGCTGTCATGGCCATCATAACCGATATCGGCTTCACCACCGTAAACGATCTTGTCGTTCTGCATGTTGTAGCCGCCATAGATCTGGCCGCCGAATGCACGGGCGCTGAAGTTGCTGCCGTGCGAACGGCCCATGGTGTAGGTGCCTGCACCACCGACATAGGCGCCGGCCCAGTTGCTGACCGGAGCAGGCATATCGACGGCAGCCGGAGCTTCCGGAACTGACATAACGGCATCGGCAGCCTGAGCGCCGGTGACGAGGGAAAGACCGGCAGACGATGCCAGCAAGATCATAACGAGTGTACGCATACCAAATTCTCCTTCATTGACCGAACCGTGCCGACGCTATCGTCTCTGCCGGTCCGAATACTTGCACGGATGTCCCTGCCCGCTTCAGTCTGGAAAATGGCCCTCAATTGCGGAATTGGAAGAGCCGAATTGTGAAATATTTTAGGCAAACACTAGGCAAAATTTAGACGTTGCTTTCGCGCAACAGGTGATTTGTTAACCATAACAAATCGTAAACGCAGAATTACTATTCGTGATTGACGTTTTACTTTGGAAAACGTCACCCACGGACAAAAACCAGATTGTCAGAATTCGAAAAATCGCGGCCTTCAATAAGTCTTGCCGAGACATATATCTGAGCTGTCACCTCAGGTGGCGCCAGAGCTGCTTTCCTAACCGCCCCGGCCATAACAAAAGGTGAAGACAATGCCCGCCCCTTCCGCACCAAAAACGGCTCTCATCACCGCCTCCGCCAAGAGGATCGGCAAGGCGATTGCCGAAGACCTGGTCGCCCATGGCTTTGCAGTCGCCATTCACAGTCATAACTCACTTGCCGAGGCAGAAACTCTGGTCCAGGAGATAAGTTCCCGTGGGGGCAAGGCTGTGGCCCTGCAGGCGGATCTGCGCGACCTAAAGGCGACAGAGACGCTCGTTGAGCGGGCGGCAGCCGTGCTTGGCCCAATCGGCTTGCTGGTCAACAATGCTTCGATCTTTCTAGACGACAAGGCAGAGCAGTTCGACGCCGAGACGTTTGCCGCACATTTCGACATTCATGTCCGGGCGCCAGCAATCCTCTCGGCGGCCTTTCACAAGCAGTTGCCCCTGGATGGCGAGGGTCTGATCGTCAATATTATTGACCAGCGCGTCCTTGCTCTCAAGCCGACCTTCTTTTCCTATACGCTGTCGAAATCCACCCTCTGGACGGCAACGCGGACGATGGCGCAAGCTTTCGCACCGCAGATCCGGGTCAATGCCATCGGCCCCGGCCCGTCGCTGAAAAGCGAGCGGCAGGCGCAGGCGGATTTTCAGGCGCAGATCGACAGCGTGCCGCTGAAGCGCGGACCAGAGCTCGAGGAATTCGGACGCACCATCCGCTTTCTTTTTGACACGCCGTCGATCACCGGCCAAATGATCGCACTCGATGGCGGCCAGCATCTGCTTTGGCCCGGCGCAAATGGCATGGAGATTGCGGAATGACACCAGGGAAGCAGCCGGAAGGCGGCATTCTCTACGACGGCACTGAAGAGGACGACGACGACCAGGCGGTGGACGCCAGCGTCGCCGCCGTTCTGCCTGACATCGACTGGAACGAAGGCGCCCTGCATGGCAGCGGCCTGACCGGCGCCGACCTGATCGCCGAATTCGTCAAGAAGCTGCCCAACAGCCCTGGCGTCTACCGGATGATGAACGGTGACGGCGACGTGCTCTACGTCGGCAAGGCCCGCAGCCTGAAAAAGCGGGTCAGCAACTATGCGCAAGGGCGGCTGCATTCCAACCGGCTGACGCGGATGGTGCGCGAAACCGCGCATATGGAATTCGTCACGACCCGCACCGAGGTCGAGGCGCTTCTGCTGGAAGCCAACCTGATCAAGCGGCTGCGCCCGCGCTTCAACGTGCTTTTGCGCGACGACAAGAGCTTTCCCTATATCCTGATAACCGGCGATGCCCGGGCACCGGCCATCTACAAGCATCGTGGCGCGCGCGCGCGCAAAGGTGACTATTTCGGCCCCTTTGCCTCCGCTGGCGCGGTCGGGCGCACGATCAATTCGCTGCAACGCGCCTTTCTTCTGAGAACCTGCACCGACAGCGTGTTCGAGAGCCGCACGCGGCCCTGTCTTCTCTACCAGATCAAGCGCTGTTCCGGTCCCTGCACCCATGAGATCGACGATGCCGCCTATGGCGTGCTGGTCAAGGAGGCCAAGGATTTCCTCTCGGGCAAGAGCCAGAACGTTAAGGAAGCCATGGCGCGGGCCATGAACGAGGCGGCGGAAGAGCTGGATTTCGAGCGCGCCGCCGTGTTCCGCGACCGGCTGGCCGGGCTGTCGCATGTGCAGAGCCATCAAGGCATCAATCCGGCCGGGGTCGAGGAAGCCGATATCTTCGCCATCCATCACGAGGGCGGCCTCACCTGTATCCAGGTGTTCTTTTTCAGGACCGGGCAGAACTGGGGCAACCGCGCCTATTTCCCCAAGGCCGATCCCCAGATGACCAGCGCCGAAGTACTCAGCGCCTTTCTGGCACAGTTCTACGACGACAAGCCCTGCCCGCGGCAAGTGCTGCTGTCGGAGGGGATTGACGAGCAGGATCTTCTGGGCATGGCGCTCAGCGAAAAGGCTGGCTACAAAGTCACGATCCTGGTGCCGCAGCGTGGCGAGAAGAAGGATCTGGTCGAGCACGTGCATGGGAATGCCCGCGAGGCCCATGGCCGCAAGCTGGCGGAAACCGCTTCGCAGGAACGGCTGCTGAAAGGGTTTGCCGAGACCTTCACCCTGTCTTATGTGCCGCGCCGTATCGAGATCTACGACAACTCCCACATCATGGGCACCAATGCCGTGGGCGGCATGGTGGTGGCCGGGCCGGAAGGCTTCGTGAAGGGCCAGTACCGCAAGTTCAACATCAAATCGACCGATATCACCCCCGGCGACGACTTCGGCATGATGCGCGAAGTGATGACCAGGCGGTTTTCCCGGCTGCTGAAGGAAGTGGGCAAGCCGGATCGCACAGCGCCTCCCGAGGACGGCGCCGATGCCGGTTTCCCGGCCTGGCCGGACGTTATCCTGATCGATGGCGGCCAGGGCCAGATGACCGCCGTGCGCGCTATTCTGAAGGAGCTCGACATTACCGATTGCGTCACCGCAATAGGCGTTGCCAAGGGCGTCGACCGCGATGCCGGCCGCGAGCGCTTTTTCGTAGCAGGCAAGCCTGATTTTACCCTGCCGCCGCGCGACCCCGTGCTCTACTTCATCCAGCGCATGCGGGACGAAGCGCATCGCTTTGCGATCGGCTCCCACAGGGCACGGCGCAAGAAGGAAATGATCAAGAACCCGCTCGACGAGATCGGCGGAATCGGCCCGACCCGCAAGCGGGCGCTGCTCCAGCATTTCGGCACCGCTAAAGCGGTTTCGCGCGCCGCGATGAGCGATTTGATGGCCGTCGACGGCATTTCAGAGACGGTTGCACGACAAATTTACAATCATTTCCACGAAAACACTGGCGATTGACGAGGGCGGGCACAAAATGGCCGTTTCGCTCCCGGAAGTACACTGGAACGGCTTGACGATCGACACTCCCTAGTGGAATGAATTTGACATTCGATACCAATTTGCCGCGATCTCGGCGATCGAATGTCAAATTCGAAAATTCCACTAGAATCATAAGTTTGCTAGTGGTCTCGAAGATTTTGACATTTGCTTTCGAGGGTGCTGCAAGCGCAAGCAAATGTCAAAATCAGACCACTAGCGCCATCTTCTCGCGCACCGCAACAAAGACAGGGCATCATGGCTTCGCGTACCTACAGCATTCCCAACCTGTTGACTTACGGCCGCATTCTCGCCGTGCCGTTGATCGTCCTGTGCTTTTATCTCGAAGGTAAGTTGCAGAGTACCGACTTTGCCCGCTGGGCGGCGCTGGCGATTTTCGTCATCGCCTCGATCACCGATTTCTTCGACGGCTATCTCGCCCGAATCTGGAACCAGACCTCCAATATCGGCCGAATGCTTGACCCGATCGCCGACAAGCTGCTGGTCTCCACCTGCCTGCTGCTGATGGCAGCCGATACGGAAAAGACCATTGCCGGCTGGTCGCTCTGGGCGGCGATCATCATCCTTTGCCGCGAAATTCTGGTTTCGGGCCTGCGCGAATATCTCGCCGGGCTGAAGGTGAGCGTTCCCGTGACGCGGATCGCCAAGTGGAAGACCACGGTGCAGATGGTAGCGCTCGCCTTCCTGCTGGCAGGCCCAGCCGGCGACAAGGTGCTGCCGCATACGACTCATATCGGCATCGGTCTGCTCTGGATCGCCGCCATCCTGACCATGTACACCGGCTATGACTATTTCAAAGCTGGCGTCAAACATATGGTAGACGAATGAGTATCAAACTCGTCTATTTCGCCTGGGTGCGGGAAAAGATTGGCCTCGACGAGGAAGAGATTGCATTGCCTGAACACGTTAAGACCGGGGCGGATCTGATCGCCTTCCTGGCCGGGCGCGGCGAAAATTATGCCGAGGCGCTGCAATTTCCAAATGCGATCAGGATTGCCGTCAACCAGGAACATGTCGAGCATGACGAACCGCTGGCCGGTGCGCGCGAAATCGGCCTGTTTCCGCCGATGACGGGTGGCTGAGACCATGGTTGCGCCTATGATCCGCGTGCAGCGGGAGGATTTCGACGCTGCAGCAGAAAGCGCTTCGATCACCGATGGCCGCCGGGATATCGGTGCCCTCGTGTCTTTCGTCGGCCTCTGCCGCGACGAACAGGGGCGGCTCGATGCTCTGGAGCTCGAACATTATCCGGGGATGGCCGAAGCCGAGATGACCAGGATCGCCAAGCTTGCCATCGAGCGTTTCGATCTTCTGGCGATGACCGTCATCCACCGCTTCGGCAAGATTGCCGGTGGCGAGCAGATCGTGCTTGTCATAGCCGCCTCCAGCCATCGCCAGGCCGCCTTTGACGGCGCCAATTTCGTGATGGATTTCCTGAAGACCGCCGCCCCCTTCTGGAAGAAGGAGCATGGCAAGGACGGTACAAGCGGCAACTGGGTCGCCGCCCGCGACGCCGACGATGCGGCGCGGGAGAAGTGGACCCAGGTTACGGAATGAGCCTTTCCCGGCGGCTGGCGATCAGCAGGATGACCAGTGAGCCGGTGATGACGAAATCCTTCCAGACAATTGGGCCGTAGCCACTCCAGAGCGTTTCGGCGAGTGCCACGGCTGCGGCTCCAAGCGCCGCATGCAGCGGATGCGATTGTCCGCCGGCCGCCGCGATTAAAGCCACTTTGACCCCGAAAACCAGGCCCGCGCTAAAATCCATCGTGCCGTAATAGGCGGTGGAGAGAATGGCGGCGATGGTGGCAAGCGCACCGGCGACCAGAAAGCCTGCAACAAACACCCTGTCGGCATCGACGCCGCAGAAGCGAGCGGCGAGCGGATCGTCGGCGACGGCACGCCAGAGGCGTCCGAGCCTTGAGACGCGCATGACAATGGCCGAGGTCACGATCAGCAGGACCATCATTCCGGTATTGACGATCTGCAAGACGGTAAGGCTGGCGGTAAAGCCATCGGCATTCTTCATCAGCACGACAGGCTGATTGAGAAAGGGCGACAGCCAGATATCCCGCGACCCAGAGGCCAGCCGCGCGGTTTCCGACAAGAGGATCAGCACGGCAAGCGACGCGACCAGCAGCGCATTGGAAGACTGGCGAAACAGCGGTCGCATCACATGACGGCCAATGAAGGCACTGGCGCCCAGCGCATAGGCCAGCGCCGCGACCGCTCCGAGCCCCAGCGACGCTGGCAGGATCAGATAATAGCGGTTCCAGCCGATATCGGTAAACAGTACGAAGATCTGCCCGGCGAAGGCGAAGAGCGCTCCAAAGGTGATATCTACCCGCCGTGTCATCCCGAAGGATAGCGCATAGCCGAAGGACAACAGGCCATAGAGCGCCGCCAATGGCAGGGCATTCAGCACCTGTTGCAACAGATAGGCCATGACGAACTCCGGCAGGACGGTCGAGAAGAATTATAACTGGTAAAACAGGTTTTACCAGTTATAATTCTTCTATGAGCTTTACTTGGACCCCTCACCGTTTTGCCGGCGGCGCGCTGGCGCTCGACGTCGCCAACAGCGTCATCTTGCGTTTCGATCCGGCGCGCAGCCTCGACCGATTTGCCGTGCCAGACCAGCTGGCAGCATTTGCGCCGGCGGCGATGCAGTTCTGTGCGGAGCGCGCCCTGTTCGAGCGGCTCGATCCTGTGCAGCCAGAGACGCTCGGTGGGTTCATGGACTTGAGGGAAGCGGTGGATCGGCACTTTCGCTGCGGAGCTGCGGGCACTGGTTCAGCTGAAGAAAAGCGGGAGACGCTGGCGGATATGCTGGAGGCGTCCGCAGCGATGCTGCGGGCTGCGACATCGGAGACGGCAATCGAGGCGGCGACAGCGCATTCCGCCCTTCGGCTTCTGGCTGAGGTGCCGCAGCAGCGGTTGAAGATTTGCGGCCATTGCGGCTGGCTGTTTCTCGACCGCAGCAAGAACCGCAGCCGCAACTGGTGCGACATGGCCGTCTGCGGCAACCGGGTCAAAGCCAGCCGCCACTACCGCCGCCAACTGCAACAAGTGGCACAAGGGGAGCAAGAGCAATGACGCGATATCGCCCAGGCCTCACCTTGCTGGCGCTCCTGGCTGCGCTCGCGATCCCAGCGGGCTGCCAGCGCAGCGAGAAGAACGAGCCGCTGAAAGTGTCTGGCAAAGTCTTCATCTTCAATTATCGGCTGGCCAGCGCCACCTATGTCCTGACGCTGGCGCGCAACGGCCCGCTACCGGATGAGAGCTTTGCCGAAACCCGTTATGAAGATCCTCGCGGCGGTCCGCCGCTGGTCACGCGGACCAAGATCTTCCCTTTCTGGGAGAAGATCGCGCTGGAAAGCCCGCCGGTGCATTGCGTCGTCAAGAACCGGCCCTATGTGATTTCGATCCGGATCGTGGACGCCAAGGACAGGTCGATCCAGACCATCGAGACCTCCCTGACCTCGACGCTCGACCAGACGATCCTGCCGGCCCGGCCCCTCGTCGTCGGGCCGATCTACACGCCCAATCCAGATGTGTTCAAGGCGGATGGCAGCCAGGACTTTTCGCCCGAGACCGATTGCCCAGCACCGGCGGCAAAGACGTGAAGACAAATAAAAAACCGGAGCCTTTCGGCCCCGGTTTTGCAGATCAAGCATTCGAGACTTATGTCTCGATCAGGCTTCAGCCGACGATTTCGGTGGCCGAGAACCAGTAAGCGATTTCTTCGGCAGCGGTTTCCGGAGCGTCGGAGCCGTGAACCGAGTTTTCACCGATCGACAGGGCGAACTGCTTGCGGATCGTGCCTTCAGCAGCCTGGGCCGGGTTGGTGGCGCCCATGATTTCGCGGTTCTTGAGGATGGCATTTTCGCCTTCGAGAACCTGAACGATGGTTGGGCCAGAGGTCATGCCTTCAACCAGTTCGCCGAAGAAGGGGCGTTCCTTGTGCACGGCGTAGAAGCCTTCGGCTTCGCGCTTGCTCATCCAGACGCGCTTGGAGGCGACGATGCGCAGACCGTTGTCTTCAAAAACCTTGGTGATCGCGCCCGTCAGGTTACGCTTGGTTGCATCCGGCTTGATCATCGAGAAGGTGCGTTCAATCGCCATCGTCGTGTCCTTTGTTCGTAAGGGAAAGTGGGCGGTTTCTACCCGCACCGATTCGCGAAAACAAGGGGGATGGACGATTTTCACGGAGCCGTCATAATAGCCGGTCTTCCAAAGAAGTATTATGCGTGCGGAAACGCTCATTAAACCATATCGAGAGCCGTCCCTTGCTCAATTGCCTTTCAAAGACCCAGACTCGCTTCGTGCGCAAGCTGAATGACATTGCGGCGCATGTCTCGATCATCCAGGCATCAACCGGCACGTTTCGGCATTTCACGGTCGATCAGCCTGTCATCATCCGTGTCCGGCGCGGCTGGAAACGGGCGATTACAAACGAGTTGTCGCTGGAGACCTGCTCCGGTGAGCTGATTTTTCTGCCGCAGGGACTGGAATGCACGATCGTCAACGCCGTGGACTCCCATGGGATCTATCACTGCGATGCCTACGCGCTTTCGCATGATCTTCTGAGGGAGTTTGCCAGACCTGAGCTATCCGCGCCGGTTCAGCCAAGCAAGGTTCACAGCGATCCGGATTTTCTCCTCGCTCTCGACCGCACGGAGGCCGCCATTCACGCTGACCGTAGCGATCAAGAGCAACTCAATCGCCATATCATCGGCGAACTGATCCTGCGATTGCAGTCCATGGGGATCAGGGTCGGCGCGCATGGAGAGCCGAGCCTCGTGCAGCGGATCAGGACGATCGTCAAACAAGACCCGTCCTCCGACTGGAGCAGCGACGCCCTGGCGGCACGGCTTGCCATCAGCCCGGCAACCTTGCGGCGGAAACTTGCAGCCCAGGCCACGAACCTCACCGACATTCTTGCCGATGTCAGGATGACGGCCGCCCTTGGCCTGCTGCAGTCGACGGATATGCCGATCAACAGGATCGCGCTCGACGTGGGCTACGAATCCGCCTCCAAATTTGCCGCCCGGTTCCGCAACAGGTTTGGCTTGTCGCCCCATGAAATTCGGGTGCCGCAGGGGACGATTGAGCAATCCGGAGCGGAAATTGAGCGTTCGGGAGCCGCGCTGTAATCGGACGATCTCTACAACAGAGGGGCCATCTGGCGATGAGCGTTTCCGAAAGATCGGAATGCTATCGTCTTTACGCTAGCCCTTTTGCTTGCCCCCTTTGACCCGGAGCAAGTCCTTCTGGAGAGCCTTCATGCCTTCGATCCGTCACGCCCTGATCGCATTTTCAACCACCTGCCTGCTGGCGGCATTCACCGGTCCCAGCATGGCCGGCGGTTTCACCTTGACCAGCCCCGACGCGAAAGACGGCGGTACGCTCAGCGAACAGCAGGTGAGCAACGTGTTTGGCTGCACCGGCGGCAATCGCTCCCCTGCCCTTGAATGGAGCGGCGCGCCTGCGGATACCAAGAGCTTTGTCGTCAGTCTCTACGATATGGATGCCCCGACCGGCTCTGGCTTCTGGCACTGGGTGATGTTCGATATTCCCGCTGACGTCCATAAACTCGATGTGGGCATAACCGCCGACAAGGGCGCCCCGCAAGGCGCCATCCAGAGCCGGGCGGATGCCGGCGTGCCCGCCTATCTCGGCGCCTGCCCGCCTCCGGGCCAGAAGCACCGCTACGTCTTTACCGTCACTGCGCTGAAGGTCGACAAACTGCCGCTCGACAGCTCCGCCAGCGGCGCCCTGATCGGCTTCATGGGCAATGCCAATGCCCTTGCCAAAGCGACGATTACGACGACCTACGGACGTTAAATCCCACGGGCCAAACTTCGGCGGTGACGTCAGGCGACCTTGCGCCCGGCACCGTCGAAGAGGTCGAGGCAGCGTTCGAACCAATCCAGCGCCTTGTCATCTTGCGGTAGATGCACGGAGCCGGTCGTCACCTTCAGCCACTGCAGGGCTCCGAAGACAATGTAGTCGGCAAACAGCGGCTTTTCACCGCCGATGAAGGGCTGGGAGCGAAGCATGTGCCGCAGCGCCTGCAATTTGGCGGGAAAGGCGGCGATCGCGCCGTCCCGGTCAGGGAATACCTCTTCCAGCGGTTTGCCGAACAGCGCCTCGCGAGTCTTGCGGAAATGCGCCTGATCGGCGGGCGCGAGGATATTATAAATATCCATCAGCGCGATAGCACTGATGGCCGGGTGGATGGTGGTCTGGGAATAGCCTTCGACGAAACGGGCCATGGCCTTGCCCCCCTCGCCGCGAAACAGGCTCGGCCGGTCTGGATAGGCTTCCTCCAGATGCAGCGCGATCTGGAAGCTGTCGGATACAAGCTTATCGCCATCCCGCAGGATCGGCACCGTCTTGGAAAAACCGCCTTCGACCTCAGAAATTTCGGTGAAGGCCAGCGGCTTTTCTTCGAAATCCAGATCCTTGTGGCGCAGTGCCAGCACGATCTTCCAGCAATGCGGTGAAAACGGACGGCTGCGATCGGCACCGGCGAGCGAGTAGAGAATGGTCGTCATCGATATCTCCATGATGGCTACAAACTTCAGCCGAGAACGACAGCAAAATCAAATCAGGAATTTTCATGGCTCCCATCACCCCCCTGTGGCGGAAGCAATGTTAGATTGGACTCAAAGCCGTGAAGGCCAGCCCAGCCGACACCTGAAACCGAAGAGACCGACAACGAGGATTGAAGCATGATCGACCATTGGACGATGTTTGCGGGTTATAATGCCTGGGTCAATCAGAAGCTCTACGAGGCGGCATCCACACTGAGCGAGGAAGAACTGCACCGCGATACCGGCGCGTTCTTTAAGTCCCTGTTCGGCACGCTCAGCCATCTCGTCGTCGCCGATCAGATCTGGATGCAGCGACTGACTGGCGAGGGTCCGAGCCATCAGCGGCTGGACGACCGCCCCTGCCCTGACCTCGCCAGCCTTGCCGAAGAAAGACGAGCGACCGATGCCCGGATTGTCGCCTATTGCGCGGCTCTGACACCGGAGCAGCTGGCAGACGATATCGAGTACCGGAGGATTACCACCCCTGATCTGGTACGGCAGAACCTCGGCCAGGTGCTGGCCCATCTGTTCAACCACCAGACCCATCATCGCGGCCAGGCGCATATGATTCTGACCGTGCTGGGCAAGCCGTCACTGGCGCTTGATCTTCCCTATTTCCAACGCTTGCAGAAGCCAGCATGACGGCTCTTGCGTTAGCGGCGCATATCCGCCAAAACGCGGACCATGATTACCATCAATGACGTCTCCGCCCGTATTGCAGGCCGCCTGCTGATTGACCATGCCAGCCTTTCGCTGCCCACAGGCACGAAGGCGGGCCTTGTCGGGCGCAATGGTGCCGGCAAATCCACGCTGTTTCGGGTGATAACCGGCGATCTCGCGTCGGAAAGCGGCTCGGTATCGATCCCGAAAAGTGCCCGGATCGGCCAGGTGGCGCAGGAAGCGCCGGGGACCGAAGACAGTTTGATTTCCATCGTGCTGTCCGCCGACAAGGAGCGCACGGCGCTTCTCGAGGAAGCCGAAACGGCTACCGATCCGAACCGGATTGCCGATATCCAGATGCGGCTCGTGGACATTGACGCCCATTCGGCCGAAGCGCGGGCATCCAGCATTCTCGCCGGCCTCGGTTTTGACCAAGCGGCGCAGCAGCGCCCGGCCTCGGCCTTTTCCGGCGGCTGGCGTATGCGCGTGGCGCTGGCCTCGGTGCTGTTTGCCGAGCCAGACCTGCTGCTGCTCGACGAACCCACCAACTATCTCGATCTTGAAGGCACGCTGTGGCTGGAAGATTACATCCGCCGCTATCCGCACACCGTCATCATCATCAGTCATGACCGCGATCTCCTCAACAACGCGGTCAATGCCATCGTCCATCTCGACCAGAAGAAACTGACCTTCTATCGCGGCGGCTACGACCAGTTCGAACGCCAGAAGGCCGAGAACGACGAATTGCAGATGAAGGCCAAGGCCAAGAACGATGCGGCACGCAAGCATCTGCAAAGCTTCATCGACCGCTTCAAGGCCAAGGCCACCAAAGCCAAGCAGGCCCAGAGCCGCGTCAAGGCGCTGGAGCGGATGGGCACGGTTGCCGCCGTGATAGAGGATCACGTTCAGCCGATCACCTTTCCGGAGCCGGAAAAGCAGCCGGCCTCGCCGATCATCGCCATCAACGGCGGCGCTGTCGGCTACGAGCCTAGCAAGCCGATCTTGAAGGGGCTCAATCTGCGCATCGATGCCGATGACCGCATCGCGCTCTTGGGCTCGAATGGCAACGGCAAATCGACCTTCGCCAAATTCATCTCCGGCCGCTTGGCGCCGGAAACCGGTGAATTGCGGCTGGCGCCCAGCCTGAAGATCGGTTTCTTCGCCCAGCACCAGCTGGATGACCTGGTCCCCGAGGACACGCCGGTCGAACATGTTCGCCGGCTGATGCCAGCTGCCCCGGAAGCCAAGGTGCGCGCCCGAGTCGCCCAGATGGGGCTGGCTACCGAGAAAATGTCGACCGCCGCCAAGGATCTGTCGGGCGGTGAGAAAGCTCGGCTGCTGATGGGGCTTGCCGCCTTCCATGCGCCGAACCTGCTGATCCTCGATGAGCCGACCAACCATCTCGACATCGACAGCCGCCGGGCGCTGATTGAGGCGCTGAACGACTATGAAGGCGCTGTCATCCTGATTTCCCATGATCGCCATCTGATTGAAGCGACGGTGGACCGGCTGTGGCTGGTCAATAACGGCACCGTCACCACATTCGAAGGCGACATGGAGGAATACCGCGATTTGATTGTCGCTTCGGGCAAAAAAAAAGACGAAAAAATTGAAATAACCGCAGAAGCAGCCACCAAAGCCGACCAGCGCAAGGCCAATGCCGAAAAACGCGCCAGCCTGGCGCCGCTCAAGAAAAAGATCAATGAAATCGAGTCCCTGACCAAGAAGCTGGAGACATTGATTCAAGCGCTTGATGTGGAACTTGCAGATCCATCCCTCTATGAGAAGAACCCGGCCAAGGCTGCGGAAAAGATCAAGCAACGCGGCGAGGCCGCCGCCAAGCTTGCTGACGCCGAGGAACAGTGGCTGGATTTATCGACACAATACGAAGACGCAATGGCGGGCTGACGGCGTCATTCAGTCAAGTCGAGCACAACTATAAAGTGAAATTAACCCTACTTCGCACCAAATCTGGTAGCCAACTTCCCCTTCGCTTTGCCGCTAGGAAAGAAATCTCTGCTGCGCGCTGACTATTTTTGCGCTGCACTACTATGATGGCTGATTGCCGTCGTGCAGTAATCTCCTAATGCCCTGAATATTAACAGGTTTGCAGATGAACCCCTGCATTTATATGGCTAACGATGTATTAGCGATATTTTAAATATTAGAAAAGATCATCGCCCTCATGGACAGGCTAGCAAGATCCGTGCCGGTTTGCGCTGCCCAGTCCGGCCATTCAGCGCTCGCCCCGGCCTGAACCTCGTCTCGCAGCCGTTACTCTTACGGCAGCAAGTGGTTTTCTTTCGTTTTTCCTGACTGTGCTGCCTCCAGCACTTTGACACGATTGTATTCCCGGAGTCCGCGCAATGAGCTGCGCGGGCTGGTGCAAGCACGCCTGCTGACAAAGATGAGCTTTGGCGCGGGCCCCGTTGGAACAGACCAATGCATCTCAATCTTTCGCTCAAGACATCGCTGGCCAGCGCCTTTACCGGGCTGATGGTCCTTCTCGTCCTTCAGGGCTGGTTCGCCCTGTCGTCCATGTCCGGTGTTTTTGCCAATGTCGAGGGACTGGCCAAGACTGCCGTTCCGGCAGTCGACATCACCAACCGCCTCAATATCTCGCTCGCCAATCTGCGGGGGCTGGAAACGCGCCATATCCTCAGTTCTACGCCGCAGGCGGTGCAGGAGGCCGATGAGGCCCTGAAGAAAGAATTGCAGAAGATCGAAAAGCGCATGAAGACCTATGACGCGATGATTTCGCTGCCCCAGGAGCGCAAGGCTTTCGAGGCATTCAAGGTGGCCATGACCTCCTATGTGACAATTCATGACAAGATGGTGGCTCTCTCGACCAAGGGCGAGAAGGACAAGGCCGCTGCCCTGCTGACTGGAGACATGGTCACGGCCTATTCGGCCATGGATGATCAGGCCGACATTTTCCGCGACGCCAATGTCGACGCAGCCAATCACATGTACGAGGATGCGGCTTCGGCTTACCGACTGTCGCTCGCGCTCAATGTGCTTGTGCTGGTTTTGGGCGCGGCCGCTGGCATCGGCGCAATGATCTTCGTCTTCAAGGGCGTCTCCAACCCGATCGAGCGGCTGACCCGCTCCATGCGCCGGCTGGCGGACGGTGATCTCGCCACGCAGGTTCTCTATCTGGAGCGCCACAACGAGATCGGCGACATGGCGCGCGCACTCGAAGTCTTCAAGCAAAACGGGCTACGCGTGCAGATGATGAATGCCCAGGAACTGCATATGCGCCAGAAATGCGACGAGCTGCGCGATAGCATCGGCGAAGTGGTGGCTGCCGCCGTCACAGGCGATTTCAGCCAGCGTATCACCCGCGATTTCGATTTCGATGACTTGAACGCCTTTGCATCTTCTATGAACGAGCTTGTGCAATCGATCGATAGCGGTCTTGGTGAAACGCGCCGAATCGTCGCCGCTCTCTCCGACGGCGACCTGACTGACACCATGCGGGGCCAGTTTCACGGTGCCTTTGCCGAATTGCAGCAGAACGTCAACAGCACCATGGCGGCGCTGAGAGCCATTGTCGGTGAGGTCCGTTCCTCGATCGACATGATCAATTCCGGCTCCGGCGAGCTACGCTTTGCCTCTGACGATCTTGCGAAACGCACCGAACAGCAGGCCGCAGCACTCGAAGAAACCTCTTCGGCGCTTGAGGAAATCACCACGGCAGTGCATTCCTCAACAGAGCGAGCCCAGCACACCAGCCGCATGGTTGACGAAGCCCGGCGCAGTACAGAAGAATCGGCCTCTGTCGTTCACGACGCGGTCTCGGCGATGGGACGGATCGAGCAGGCCTCGGGCGAAATCGGCAATATCATCAACGTCATCGATGAGATCGCCTTCCAGACCAATCTTCTGGCCTTGAATGCAGGCGTCGAAGCGGCCCGTGCAGGTGAAGCTGGCAAAGGCTTTGCGGTCGTGGCTCAGGAAGTGCGTGAACTGGCGCAGCGTTCTGCAGGCGCCGCCAAGGATATCAAGGCGCTGATTACCAAATCCGGCGAGGAGGTCGATGTCGGGGTCCGGCTGGTCACCGCCACCGGCGATGCGCTTTCCAAGATCCGCGACCATGTGGTCGATATCAACGCCCAGGTCCACCAGATCGCCAATGCTGCCAAAGAACAGTCCTACAAGCTGAAAGAGGTCAATTCCGCTGTCAGCCAGATGGATCAGGTCACCCAGCGCAATGCTGCCATGGTCGAGGAAACCACCGCCAGCACCAACCAGCTGGCCGACGACGCCTCCAACCTCGCCCGGCTGATTTCACACTTCAAGCTGGATCCGGGCGGCCGGCGCCAAAGCTCGCAACGTCAGGCGGCCTGATTACTGCGCATTATAGACAGCACCGTGCGCCGAGACAGAGGCACGGTGCTGTCGCATGTCCATATGCATGGATATCGAGCCAAATAGATTAACCAGACTTAAAGCAAAGAAACGATTGGTTAACCATAAACTGGCTAGGTGATCGCATCGTCTTTCACGCAGAATCACCTCATGATGCTTCGTCTGCTCGCCAGCATTTCATTGGCTTTGGGCCTTACCGGCTGTGCCGGCAACCAGCTTGCCACATCACCCTCCATGAAAACCTCGTTTGCGCCGGTGACCACACGTCCCGCGCCGCTGAAGGCAGACGATCCCGTGGCCATGGAGCCGCAAAAATGGTCGGGCAAAACAGGCCATCTGGCGGGCCGTACGCTCACCGTTTCCAGCATCGGCGATATCAAGCTTGCCCCGAAGGAAGTGGTCCTGACCTTCGATGACGGCCCGGCGCTGACCAAGACAGAAACCATTCTCGATACGCTGGACCACTACAACGTCAAGGCGACCTTCATGATGGTGGGGGAAATGGCCAAGGCGCATCCGGAAATCGCCCAGGAAGTCTTGCGCCGCGGTCATTCGATCGGCAGCCACACCTTCCGCCATCCAAACCTGAAGGCGATGGCCTTCGATCAGGCAATGAACGAGATCATGCGCGGCGAAAAGGCCGTGAAAGATGCAGCAGAGGTCGAGACCGTCGGCTTCTTCCGCTTCCCCTATCTGGCCGACACCCACCGGCTCAGAACGGCGCTCGCTGCACGCGGCACCGTCGTGCTGGACGTCGATATCGACACCAAGGATTACTTCAAGGATCGGCCCGATGCTGTGCTGGACCGCACCATGGCAGCCTTCGCCGTGCACCATGGCGGCATCGTGCTGATGCATGACATCCACGGGAGAACCGTGACGATGCTGCCGCGTCTGCTCAATCGGCTTGATTCGGAAGGCTATAAAGTGGTGACGCTCCGCTACAGCACCACGCCGCCGCAGTTGATGGCGTCACGCCGCTGACAATGCGCCGCGCCCTGCCCGCCGATGCGGACAGGGATTTATCTCCGGTAGGTCACGCCTTCTTTTCCCAGCGGCCCTGATTGTTCTGCTGCCAATAGGTCAGGGCATGGCCCTCGCCTTTCAGCCGCTTCCATTCGCCTCTCGCCGTCTCCAGTTCGGCCTGGTCATGACCGTCGAATACGAAGACCACCCGCTCATACGTTAGCGGCAGGTCGGGCACCGCACCGTCGATATAAAAGCGCACCGTCGCCCCGTTCGGATTGTCGGCGCTGAGGCTGAGCAGGATCGGCTGCGCCTCCGGCCGCTCGCCGCTATCGGTGCCATGGGCAAGAAAGCTGTCGTCGCGATAGCTCCACAAATGCTGATCCAGCCGCTCGCAACGGCCGGGATCGCGCATTTCCACGCCGACTTTCCAGCCGCGCTCCAGGCTCTTTTCAAGCAGAGCCGGCAGCGCGTCCTCAAGTCGGGTTTCCGTCAGGTGATAGAACAGGACATCGGTCACTGTCTCGGTATCCCATCAAGCCTCATAGGCATCCCGAACCAGCCTGTCGAGCAGGCGCACGCCAAAGCCGGAAGCCCAGGACTGATTGATCTCGTCTTTCGGCGAGGCCATGGCCGTCCCGGCGATGTCGAGATGCGCCCAAGGCGTTTCACCGACAAAGCGCTTGAGGAACTGCGCCGCCGTGATCGAGCCGCCATGGCGGCCGCCGGTGTTTTTCATGTCGGCAAATTTGCTGTCGATCAGCTTGTCGTAATCCTTGCCAAGCGGCATGCGCCACAGGCGCTCATTGGTGGTAAGCCCCGCCTTCAGCAGGTTCTCGGAGAGCGCATCGTCATTGGAAAACAGACCGGCATGCAAGTTGGCAAGTGCCACCAGGATGGCCCCGGTCAGGGTCGCCAGATTGACCATGAAGGCCGGCTTAAAGCGGTCGTTGCAATACCAGAGCGCATCGCACAGCACGAGACGGCCTTCGGCATCGGTATTGATGATTTCGATGGTCTGGCCGGACATCGACGTAACGATATCGCCGGGGCGCTGAGCATTGCCGTCAGGCATGTTTTCGACCAGGCCGAGAATGCCGACTGCGTTGACCTTGGCCTTGCGGGCCGCCAACGTGTGCATCAGGCCGATGACGGCGGCAGCGCCACCCATATCGCCCTTCATGTCTTCCATGCCACCCGCCGGCTTGATGGAAATGCCACCAGTATCGAAGACCACGCCCTTGCCGACGAAGGCGAGCGGCTGGCTGTCGGGCTTGCCACCCTTCCACTGCATGATCGCCAGGCGCGGCGGCCTTACGGAGCCCTGCGCAACGCCGAGCAATGCGCCCATGCCAAGCGCCTTCATCTCGGTTTCGGTGAGGATTTCCACCTCGACCCCAAGTGATTCCAGCGCTTTGGCGCGATCGGCAAATTCGACAGGCCCAAGCACGTTGGGCGGCAGGTTGACGAGATTACGGGCGAGAATGACGCCATCGGCTACCGCCTTGCCATCCGCCGCAAACAGGTGCTCGGCCGCCTTGGCCACAGATGTCACCAAGGTGACGCGCACAGCCTTGGCTTCCTGGTCGTCGTCGTCCTTCTTCTTGGTCTTGTAGTCATCAAAGGAATAGGCGCGCAGCAGTATGCCGAGCGCAAAATTGCTGGCCGCCTCTGCCGTCACCGACAGTCCCTCGGCATCGAGGAAAACCGTCGCCGTCTCGGCGCCCTTCAGGTTTGCAGCCGCCGTGCCGCCGAGCCGCAACCAGTCATGAGGCGTCAGATCATCGGCCTTGCCGGCGCCGATAACGATCAGTCGGTCGGCCGGTGAGCCTGCCGGCGCAATGATGTCGAGTACGGACATCGCCTTGGCCTTGAATTTCGCTGTCGCTGCTGCCTTGGCGAAAATTCCTGAGGGATCGATCTGGCCAGCTGCCGCCGGCGCGCCGGCTTCGGCTTCCTTGAGGCTGAGTACCAGGCCCGCCTCAACGGTGGCGGTGGTGGCAAAGGAAATTTCAGGATTGATCGACATGGGGCTTACTCCGGCATTTCAGGATCGGTCGTGTCTGTCGCGTTAGGAAGCGCGATTTGGGTATCGGGCGATCATGTCGGTTTTGCGCGCGATTGCAACAGCAAGGATCGCCCCTCGCCTGAAGGCCGGCGAAACAGCTGCGCCATTGAGGATCAGCCCGTCAATGGTTGCCGAGAAAACACGGCCTTTCACAAAGTAAACATTTGTTATGAGCCGAAGACGGCGCCGTCTGGCCTTTGTCATGCAACATCTATAAGCATCAGCTACCATGAGACTGGTGGCCGCCGATCCTAACCGGACAGCGCGATGCCCAAGCCGAGCCTGAAGAGTTTGACGATGGATAGCAGCGCCCGCAAGTCGCAGATGATTATAACCGACCTGTTTGGCCGGCACTGTCGCCTGCCCGATCTCAGCCACGCTTCCGTCATGACAGCGGCGCTGCTGTCTTTTGCCTGGTTCATGCTGCTTGCTCTGTTCTATACGGCGCCCGGCATTGATGTCTCCGTCTCAGAATTCTTCTTCCGTGCCGGAAATTGCGGACTGCATGAAGCAGGCACGATCTGCGGCGGCTTTCCCGTTTCCCGGGAACCGGCCCTGAAGGTCCTCAGGCAATTCCTGTTCTACGTCCCGCATATGGTCGGCGTCGGTGTTCTCGTGGCGCTGATCGTGCAACTGGCAAAGCCCCGGGCGGAATGGCGCAGGGGCCGAATTGCCGAACTGGTCCTGTCTCTGGTGGCAACCGGGCTAGGCCCGTATCTGCTCGTAAACGTGTTCCTGAAAGACATGTCCGGCCGGCCACGACCAAACCAGACATTGTTTTTCGGCGGCTCCTTCGGCTTCGAGCCGGCGGGCAGCTTTGCCGGCGCCTGCGACCAGAACTGTTCCTTCATCTCTGGCGAAGCCGCCGGGGCCGGCTGGATCATCTGCATCATTCCGCTGCTGCCGCCCAAATGGCGCAAACGGATAGGCTGGCCACTGATCGTCGCCTCCCTGGCTTCGCCCCTGCTGCGGCTGGCGTTTGGCGCGCACTATCTCTCCGATGTCGTGCTGGGCTGGCTGTCCTCACCCGTCATCTTCGCCATCGTGTTTGCGGTCGCCAATGCGTTTGGCCTGTTGCGGGACCGCGACCGGCCAGCCTGACAAACCAGGCACATACAGCTGCCTGTTGCCAAGAAGCACCATAAAAAAATCCTGCACAGGTGATTGAAGCTTCGGCTCTTGTGTTTTGCCCCGGTGATGGGCAAATAGGCGCTATTGGCAGGAACCGGCATGAAGCTTCTCGAAACCTACATATTGCGGCGTGTCGCGCAGATGTTCCTGACGGCACTTCTGCCTGTGCTGGCAATCATCTGGACGACGCAGGTCCTCGCCCGCATCAATCTCGTGACAGATACCGGGCAGTCGATCGGGTCCTTCGCCACGCTGGCAACCCTGATCCTGCCGACCATCATCCCCATCGTTATGCCTTTTGCGCTCGTCATCGGCATCACCCAGAGCCTCACGGCGATGAACAACGATTCGGAGCTGGCGGTTATCGATGCGGCCGGCGCGCCGAGGTCTGTCATCTTGCGCCCGATCCTGCTGTTTGCACTCGGCATCAGCTTGATCACGCTTGTGATCACCAATGAGGTTCAGCCGAAGGTCAAGGTCGCCGCCCGTCAGATGATCGCCAATGCCTATGCCGACCTGTTGTCGACGGTGATCGAGGAAAAGACCTTCCGCAAGGTGGAGGACGGTCTCTATGTGCAGATCTCCCAACGCCTGGCGGGACGCGTGCTGAAAGGCCTGTTCGTCGCCGATTATCGCGACCCCGCCTACTCTCTGATCTACTACGCTCGTGAAGGGGCCGTCGACGAAACCGGCACAGCCCTGATCATGCATGATGGTGAAGTGCAGCGCAAAGCGCCGGGGGGCACCGTGTCCATCGTGCGCTTCGATTCCTACGCCTTCGACCTTTCCGACCTGACCGAGACACGCGGCAAGGCAAAAATGCGCCCGAGCGATCGGAGCCTCGGTTTTCTGCTCAATCCCGACCCCAATGATGATGACTACAAGGATCATCCCGGCGATTACCGGGCGGAACTGCACAAGCGCATGACCGAATGGCTGTTGCCGTTTGCCTTCGCGCTGATTTCGCTGGCCATTGCCGGCGACGCCCGCTCGCATCGCGAGGCGCGGCTGCATCCGATGGTATCAGCACTAACGCTGGCCCTCGTCTTGCGCTGGCTGACCTTCTACGCCTCCAACAAGGCCGAATCGAACGGCTTCTTCATCGTGCTGATGTATGCGACGCCGATCGCCAGCGGCGCGATCGCCACGCTGATGCTGATCCGGCAGAAGAAGTCGCAATTGCCCGCCCCGATCCGGCGCGTGGTCGACGTCGTGCGCTCCACCTTCCAGAAGCGGTTCGTTTCCAGCGGCCAGGACAATGGAGGCGGCGCATGATTCTCAACACGCTCAGCCGATACTTCCTAAAGCGCTATGCAATCACGGTATTCTGGTTCCTGATCGGCGTCGCCGCCATCATCTTCCTGATCGACTTCAGTGAAGTCAGCGGCCGCTTTTCCGACAACGAGCAATCGTCGCTGATCGGCATCTTCCTGCTGACATTGATGCGCCTGCCGCTGCTGTTGCAACAGACCGTGCCCTTCATCGCCCTGTTTGCCGGCATGGTGACGCTGATTACCCTCAACCGACGTTCGGAACTGGTCATTGCGCGCGCCGCAGGGATTTCGGTCTGGCAGTTCATGTTCCCCTTCCTGCTCGGCGCTTTCCTGCTTGGCTGCGCAACATCGCTGCTGCTCAATCCGCTTGCCGCCGCTGGACAGAATCAGGCTGCCACGCTGGAGGCGAGCTATAGCGACCCGGGCAAGGCCAGCAACAACAAGAATTCCGTGCCGTGGATGCGCCAGATTACCGGCAAGGAAGACACGATCATCGGCGCCTCCTCCGTGCTGGAGAACGGCACGCTGCTGACGCAGGCAGTGTTCATCCATTTCGATGGGCATGGACGAATCACGTCCCGTCAGGACGCACGCACAGCGAAGTTGCAAGATGGTTACTGGTTGCTTAAGGATGTCGTAGAGACCAAGCCTGGCGAAACGCCCAGACGTGAGTCTTCGGTACAAGTCAGCACCAATTTGAAACAGGAATTTGTACAGGAGCGTCTCGCACAGCCGGATACTGTTGCTTTTTATGAACTTTCTCAGAAAATTGCAGTTGCCAAGTCCTATGGCGTCTCGACGAAGAATCTGGAAACGCAGTTCCATTCGCTGCTATCCACACCTTTCCTCTTCGTTGCGATGACCCTGATTGCGGCGACTGTTTCACTCAAATTCAGCCGGTTCAACCAGTCACGTTCCGTGATTCTGGGTGGAATCATTTCGGGCTTCGTGCTTTATGTGACGACAGTGCTCGTGAAGGCGTTTGGAAGCAGCGGCGTCGTACCGCCATTCGTTGCTGTCTGGGTGCCTGTCATCGTTGCGACGGCGCTCGGGGCAACGATCCTGCTTCATCAGGAGGATGGTTAGTGGCGGCAATTGACCGCGGAAATATAAAACGGCTGTTCACAGCCTTGCTTGCAGGAGTTGCCTTCGTTGCAACCCTCACTCCCGTACACGTCGTGTACGCTCAGGAGCCTGCAGGTAATGGTCTTGTGTCTCCGAAAGTTCCGGCAGATGCGAAGCTTATGCTCGCAGCAAATGAAATGACATATGACAAGGACGCCCAAAAGGTGACCGCCGTCGGCGGCGTCCAGATCAATTACGCGAACTACCAGATGGTAGCCAAACGCGTCGAATACGACCAGAAGACCGGTCGGATGATGGCCTATGGCAATATCGAACTGATCGAGCCTGATGGTAACCGCATCTATGCCGACAAGATGGACGTGACCGACGACTTCGCCAATGGCTTCGTCAACAGTCTGCGGGTGGAAACCAATGACAATACCCGAATCGTCGCCCAGAAGGGCGAGCGGGTAAATGCCGAGCAGATGATCCTCTATAAGGGCGTCTATACCGCCTGCCTGCCCTGTGCCCAGCAGGGGCGCGCGCCCTTTTGGCAGATCAAGGCCGAGCGTGTCATCCAGAACGGCAAGACCCACACGATCCGTTTGGAAAATGCTCGCTTCCAGCTATTTGGCAAATCGATTGCGCTCATTCCGTCGATCGAAGTGCCCGACAATACCGTCAAGCGCAAATCTGGTTTCCTGTTCCCAGAGTTCAGCACAACGCAGAAACTCGGCTTTGGGGTCATCGTTCCCTATTACTGGGCGATTTCTCCGCAGACCGACGCAACAATCAAGCTCGGCGGCTTCTCCAGCCAGGGCGTGTTGCTCGATGCAGAAGTCCGCCATCAGTTCGAGGACGGCTTGGCGACCCTGCGCTTTGCCGGCATCGACCAGTTGAACAAGAGCAAGTTCGACGCCGACACGACAGATGCCGAGAAGGATTTTCGCGGCATGGTCGGTTCGACCGGCAAATTCGAGATCAATCCCCGCTGGACCTTCGGCTGGGACGTCATGCTTGAAAGCGATAATAACTTCGCGCGCACTTACGATCTGGAAGGGTTCAACCAGAAAACCCATACCAACCAAGTCTATCTGACCGGTCTCGGCGACCGCAATTCGTTCGACATGCACGCCTATTACTTCGACATCCAGGATGCCGATAGTAAGGACATAGCGGAACGCAAGCAGCCAATCGTCAGCCCGGTCGTCGACTACAAGTACTATGCGCCTGAGCCTTTCATGGGCGGAGAACTGTCGGCAACGCTGAATTTCACGGCGCTCACGCGCTATAACAGCGACATTCTCAACCTGAACAACGGCAATCAGCGCTTCAACGGCTTGAAGGGCAACTCCACCCGCCTTACCGGCGAAGTCGAGTGGAAGCGTACCTTCGATACGCCTCAGGGCGTGCTGCTGACGCCAATTGTCGCCGCCCGCGGCGATGCCTTCGGCAACAACATGAATGCCCCGGGCTCAACCTATTCCGGTGATTACAACGATACGGCCGGCGTCACCCGCTCAATGGTCACGGCCGGTATGGAAGTTCGCTATCCCTGGATGTTGAGCGCGCCAGGTAGCAATCACGTGATCGAGCCAATCGCGCAGATCTTCGTGCGGCCGGATGAGCAGCAGGCTGGACGTCTCCCGAACGAGGACGCTCAGAGCTTCGTATTCGACGCCAGCAATCTGTTCGAGCGGGACAAGTTTTCCGGCTATGACCGGGTTGAAGGCGGCACGCGTGCCAATGTCGGTTTGCGCTATACCGGCTCCTTCGACAGTGGCTATTCGATGCGCAGCATCTTCGGCCAGTCCTACCAGCTCTCGGGCAAGAACTCCTTTGCCTCTTCCGATCTGGTCTATGCAGGCAACGAATCGGGCCTCGAAACCACCCGTTCCGACTATGTCGGCATGGTCGGACTCGACACGCCCTACGGCATCTCGACGTCGGTCAATGCTCGTTTCGACGAAGAGAGCTTCGACCTGAAGCGCACAGATTCGGCAATCGGCTATCACAACGACCGGCTGCAGACGAACTTCATCTATACGCAGATCGCGGCACAGCCCAACTACGGTTATGACACCGAACGGGAAGAGATCCAGAATTCCAGCTCGGTCAAGATCGGCGACTTCTGGTCAGTGTTTGGGTCGATCACCTATGACATGAAGAAGGACAACATCAATCGCTACGGCATCGGCGTTTCCTATGCTGACGACTGCACGATCTTCTCCATCGTCTACAAAAACAAGGATGACGATGAGTCAGCCAATGACTGGTCGATCGGCGCGCGTTTGACCTTCCGCACCCTTGGCGATGTCAAGGTCGGGGACACAGATGTGACCGGCTTCAACTGATCACCTGTCTTGACGCCGCAGTCCACGCTAATAAAACCCGTCGCCTTCTGCCGAAGGCGACGGGTTTCTTGTTCGCCACGGCGGCAGTTTTCAAGGCCGAAAAGGCTGGATCGGTGCTGTTAAGAGCGGCTTTCTTGCGCAAAAGCCATTGTTTCGCCGCAGGGTTTGTGCAATCGATCCTGCGATAAAGCATTTCCAGCAAAACAGCTTGGCGATTTGGCAACGGGACAGGCCGGAAGATCAAGAGTTGCGCTTTGGCTGCTGCGGAATTCTTTGGGCCGCTTTCGGTTTAATGAATGATGCAGTAGATTCTGCCAAAAGAAACTTCATGCAGTTTCAAGACGGCGGGCCTGGATAGGATCATTGAGGATGCCGCGCGCCGAAGGCCGCAGTGGCATGGGAAAAGGACAGGTGATGACCTTGAGGAAGAGAAGTTTGCGCTCCGCAATCGTTGCATCCGTGGCTTTGGCGTTGGTCGCCGGCTTCACGCCTGCCGCCGTCACCCCTGCCCTGGCCGAGACTGACGTTGCTGTCGTGGTCAACAAGACCGCGATCACCAACACGGATGTCACCCGCCGCATGGCCTTCCTGAAGCTTCGCCATGAAACCGGCGATCTCAATAAGAAGGCTCGGGAAGAGCTGATCGACGAGCAATTGAAGCGCCAGGAAATCGCCCGGGTCGGCATGTCCGTCAGCACGTCGGAAGTCGATGCAGCCTTTGAGCGCTTCGCCGCCTCCAATAAGCTCAGCTCTCAGCAGATGGGTCAGATCATCGAGAAGGCCGGCGTCGGGGTCGAGCATTTCAAATCCTATATCGCGGTGCAGATGAGCTGGCCGCGGCTGGTCAATGCCCGTTATGCCTCGCGCTCTAAAATGAGCAGCCAGGAAATGGTAACGCGCCTCCTTGAGAACAAGCAAAAGCCTGTCACCACGGAATATACACTCAAGCAGGTTATCTTCGTCGTGCCTGTCGCCAAGCGCGCCACGCTGACCGCCAAGCGCAAGGCAGAGGCCGAGGCATCGCGTGCCAAGTTCCCTGGTTGCGACCAGGCGATGGATTTTGCCAAGAACTATCTCGACGTCTCGATCCGCGATCTCGGCCGTGTGATGCAGCCGGAGCTGCCAGGCGATTGGAAGCCGTTGATCGAAAGCGCCAAGGGCACGACAACAGGGACCCGCGTCACGGAGCGTGGCGTCGAATATCTGGCGATCTGCAGCCAGAAACAAGTCTCTGATGACTTGGCGGCCGAAGCTGTGTTCAAGGCTGAGGATCTCGGCAAAGCAGACAAGTCCAAGGGCGATCCAAACTCCGAAAAATACCTTGCCGAACTCCGGTCCAAGGCCCAAATCATCAATCATTGAGCATGAACATGTCAGATTCCAGCCAGCGTCTGCCCCTCGCCTTGACCCAAGGCGATCCTGCGGGGATCGGGCCGGATATTGCTCTGATCGCATGGACGAAGCGCAAGGCGCTCAATCTGCCTGCCTTTCTCTATCTCGGCGATCCAGCAGTGCTGAAAAGCCGTGCTCGGCTGCTGGGGCTTGATATTCCGCTCATCGAAACCGATGCCAGCGGCGCAATCGCGGCTTTTGGAAACGCCCTGCCCGTGCTGCCGATCCCGGTTGGGATCGATGTCGTGGCCGGGGAACCGCATGTGGCCACTGCCCGCTCGACCATTTCTGCGATCGAAACCGGCGTCGACCTTTGCTTGAAGGGCGAGGCTGGCGCTGTCGTCACCAATCCGGTCGCCAAAGCCATTCTATATGAAGGCGGCTTTGGCTTCCCCGGACATACGGAGTTTCTGGCCTCACTTGCCGAAAAGGCGGTTGGACGGCCGGTTATCCCTGTGATGATGTTGGCAGGCAGCCATTTGCGGGCCGTGCCCGTCACCATCCATATTCCGCTGAAATCTGTCGCGCCTCTTCTCAGTGAAGACCTGATCATCCGCACATGCCGCATCGCCCATGCCGATCTGCGCGACAAGTTCGGCATTGCCGAACCGAGACTTGCGGTTTCGGGCCTTAATCCCCACGCTGGAGAAAGCGGCGCCATGGGGAACGAAGACGAGGACATCATTGCCCCTGCCCTGACGATGCTGCGGGCGGAAGGGATCGACGCGTTTGGACCGTTGCCAGCCGATACCATGTTTCATGAAGAGGCGCGGCGCCGCTACGACGTCGCGATCTGCATGTATCACGATCAGGCGCTGATCCCGGTGAAGACGCTGGATTTCGACGGCTCGGTCAATGTGACCCTCGGCTTGCCTTTCGTGCGCACGTCTCCTGATCACGGCACCGCCTTCGGATTGGCAGGACAGGGCATTGCTCGCGAAAACAGTCTTGTGGCAGCGTTACGGATGGCGCTCGACATGAGCAATGCCTCGCCCACGCCGAGAGCGGAAACAGCCTGATGGCCGCACTGGACGGATTGCCGCCACTGCGCGAGGTCATCCAGCGCCATGGCCTGGACGCCAAAAAGGCCCTCGGCCAGAACTTCCTGCTTGATCTTAACATCACCCAGAAGGTCGCCCGCACCGCCGGCGACCTGACCGATGCCACCGTGTTCGAGGTCGGCCCCGGTCCCGGCGGCTTGACCCGGGCGCTGTTGGCGCTGGGCGCCAAGAAGGTGATTGCGGTCGAGCGCGACAGCCGCTGTCTACCGGCGCTTGCCGAGATCGCTGACCATTATCCGGGCCGGCTCGAGGTGATCGAAGGCGATGCGCTGAAGACCGATTTCGAGGCGCTCGCACCCCAGGGTCCGGTGAAAATCGTTGCCAATCTCCCCTATAATGTGGGCACGCAATTGCTGCTCAACTGGTTGATGCCACGGCAATGGCCACCGTTCTGGCAATCGCTGACGCTTATGTTCCAGAAGGAAGTCGGCGAGCGCATCGTTGCCGAAGCCAATGACGACCATTACGGGCGGCTGGGTGTGATCTGTGGCTGGCGGACAGAGGCGTATATGGCCTTTGACCTGTCTCCCCAGGCCTTCACGCCACCGCCCAAAGTGACGTCGACCGTGGTGCATCTGACGCCACGCGCCGAGCCGATCCAATGCGACCTGCCGAAGCTGGAAAAGCTGACCCAGGCTGCCTTTGGCCAGCGCCGCAAAATGCTGCGCGCCAGCCTCAAGCCACTCGGCGGAGAAGCGCTGCTCAACCGTGCCGACATCGACTCGTCGCGCCGGGCGGAAACCTTGACGGTCGAGGAATTCTGCCGGATCGCCAACCTGCTTTAATTTCTGGCGATTTAGCTTTCGGAAATCGGAGCCCGCAGCGTAAACAGCGCCACCCGGCCTTCCCGGCGGATCTCCACGTCGCGGAAATGGGCGCCAAGCGTCCGGGCGAGACCCTCTTGCGAATCGTCGCGATTACCGAAGACGCCCTTGGTATTATAGATCTTCATCAGCCGGCGCCCGAACGCGTTGTGGCCGGCGCTGTCGCCGAGGATCGTCGCACCATAAACGACACCACCTGGCTCCAGGTACGGAGCGAGATGGGCGACAGCTGCAGATTTCTCGGTCATGCTGCCGGGCAGGCAGTGATAGAGATAAAACAGCGAGATCGACGAAAACCGGCAACCGTCCGGCAGCGGATCCGGCTTCATCACATCGCCGACATAGGTGTCGCATGGTCGGCCGAAACGATCCATCGCAGCCTTCAGGCTGTTTGGGTTGAGGTCGAGCAGACTTATCTTCGCCTCGCGGCCAACCTCGGCCTCGGCCAGATAAAAGCCGGTGCCAACGCCGACATCGAGGTGATTGTCGCTGAGATGCGCCTTGAAGAAGGGGAGCAGAACGGAGCGGGTCGGGCAGGTCCAGGCAAAACTGTTGGACAGGCAGAGCACGACCAGATCGTAAAGCTTGAGGGCAAGCGGCGAATAGATTGCCGCACCGGAACCGCTATCGAGCACTTTGTCTGTCATCGGTTCCGTTCCCTTATGTGCGCCATCTGCGGTCGCGATAGCAATCTGCGTTAAAGCTTCGGCTCTTCCGTAACGAGATCCCGGACGAAATCGAACAGGCCCGGACGGCGGTCGCGACGCAGCCGCTCGGCCTTGACGATCGACTGCACGGCGTCAAAAGCGGAGTTCAGGTCGTCGTTGACGATGACATAGTCATATTCGCGCCAATGCTCGATCTCCGAGCGGGAATTGTTGAGCCGGGTCTGGATGACCGCTTGCGAATCCTCGGCGCGGCGATGCAGGCGCGATTGCAGCTCGGTCATGGTCGGCGGCAGGATGAAGATCGACACGACATCAGCCGCCATCTTCTCCTGCAACTGCTGGGCACCCTGCCAGTCGATATCGAAAAGCATGTCGCGGCCCTCAGACATTGCCACTTCGACCGGCTCTCGCGGTGTGCCGTAAAAATTGCCATGCACCTCGGCCCATTCCAGCAGCGCGTCTGAGGCACGCAGCCGCTCGAATTCGCGCTGGGAGATGAAGTGATAATGCACGCCTTCAATTTCGCTGCCGCGGCGCTGGCGGGTGGTGACGCTCACCGACATGCCGATTTGCTTGTCGATGTCCATCAGCGTGCGCGAAATGGTCGATTTGCCTGCGCCCGAGGGCGAGGAAATCACCAACATCAGCCCGCGCCGGGCAATGGTGGCGTTTTTGGACGCTGCAATGGACATGCCTTACTCCAGATTTTGAACCTGTTCACGGAACTGGTCGATCACGACCTTCAGCTCGATACCGGCGGCCGTGACAGCAGCGGCATTGGACTTGGAACAGATAGTATTCGATTCGCGATTGAATTCCTGCGACAGAAAATCGAGTTTGCGCCCGACCGGACCGCCTTCGCCCAGCAAACTGCGTGCTGCAGCCACATGCGCCTTCAACCGGTCGATTTCCTCGCGCAGATCGGCCTTGGTCGCCATCAGCGCTGCCTCGGCATAAAGCCGATCCTTGTCGAGCACGGGCGCGGAGGCAAGCAGTGTCGCCAGCTGCGTCGACAGCCGCCGCGCGATCTCCTCGGTGCTGCGCGACGGGTCAGCCTCGATGGCGAGCGCCAGCCGCTCGATCTCGGCGATATGACCAAGCAGCACGGCCTTCAGCGCCAAGCCTTCACGGGCGCGCATGTCAGCCAGCGCCGCCACGGCGGCTTCAAGCCCATCCAACAGCAGCTTGCGGCGGGTCGACAGAAGCTCGGCATCGTCCTCAGCCTCGCGCAGATCAACAAGGCCGCGGATCGACAAAAGCGTGTCGAGCGACAGGGGAGCCGAAGAGACGACGGTCGGTCCGAGTTGATCGCGCAATGCCAGCACGGCTTCGAGAGCATCGCGGTTGACCACGGCTTCCATACGATTTTCGCTTGATGTCAGCGACAGGGCGACCTGCAGATTGCCACGGCTGAGCCGGGTGGCAACCAGCGCCTTCACCTCAGTTTCCAGATCCTCTAGCCCCGGCGGCAGGCGCAGACGCACGTCCAACCCCTTGCCATTGACCGAGCGCAGCTCCCAGGCAAAGCGATAGCGGCCAATCTGTCCTTCATGGCGAGCAAAGCCGGTCATGGATTGCAGTGTCATCGTCAGTCTTTCTTTCCGGCTGACCGCATCTACGACAGGACGCGGTCGCTGTCTCCTGCTACTTCTTTTTAGCCGGCTTGGCGGGTGGCGGTGTTGGGCTTGGCGCCACGCTCGGATCGGCCTCCGGCTGGCCATCGACGGCCTGCTGCGGATCGACGCCCTTGTCGGCTTCCAGCTTGCGCCAGCGCTTCACATTGGCATTGTGCTCGTCCAGCGTTGCGGCAAAGACGTGACCACCCGTGCCATCGGCAACGAAATAGAGATCGTTACTGCGCCAGGGATTGGCGACGGCTTCCAGCGCCGCCTTGCCGGGGTTGGCGATCGGCCCTGGCGGCAGGCCCTTGATCAGATAGGTATTGTAAGGCGTCTGCTTCTGCAGATCGGACTGATAGATCGGTCGATCGGATGGTTTGCCGTCGCCGCCAAACAGGCCATAGACGATGGTTGGGTCCGATTGCAGCCGCATACCCTTTTGCAGACGGTTGAGGAAAACAGAGGCGACGTGGGCCCGCTCATCATCCTTGCCGGTTTCCTTTTCGACGATGGAAGCCAGCACCACGAACTGTTCCTTGGTCTTCAAACTGAGATCCGGTGCACGATTGGCCCAGATCTGATCAACGAGCCGCTTCTGGCCCTCCAGCATCTGATCGACGATTTCCTGACGCTTGGTACCGCGCGAGAACTTGTAGGTATCCGGGCGCAGGCTTCCTTCCGCCGGCAACGTCTTTGGCAGGTCGCCTTCCAGAACCTCATCTTTGGCGAGACGGTCGAACATCTGCTTGACCGTCAGGCCTTCCGGCATGGTCACCGAATAGAGGATCGACTTGCCGGAGCGCAGCAGGTCGAGAATATCCTTCATCGAGGCGCCGGCCTTGATCTCATATTCGCCAGCCTTCAGCGTGTTTCCGTCGCTCAGATAGGTCGCGGCCATGTAGCGAAAGATGCGAGCATCGGAAATCATGTCGTTGCGCTCGAGCCCCGTGGAAATTTCCGACAGACCGGCGCCATTGCGCACCAGGAAATTCGCGTTGGTCTGTAGCGGGCCCGGATCCTGAAAGGCAGAGACGACATAGAAGAAAGCAGCGACGGCAGCCAGGCAGGCGAAGACCATCAGGGTCATCAGGAAGTTCAAGAACACCACGACCTGGCTGCGCGCCCTGCGCGAGCGGCGCGGCGGCTGCGGTACTTTTTCCGGCCGCAAAGCCTCGGATGGGGATTTCGGAATGAAAGGACCCTGCTGCCGAGATGGCGGGATCTGGTTCTGCGGCTCGCCATTGCTGGAACGGCTGGCTTCTTGGTCGATGCGATCGCTCACCGGCACTCCTATTCTGTTCGGTCCTGGTGCTTTTGAGCAAGCATTACGGCAAAAGCGGGTTCCCAGCGCATGTCATCCCTACCTCACTGCAGGCGAGAGAACGGCAAACGCGCCTAGCGCCTTGCCATGATCAACATAGGAATTCGCTCTAGCACCATCTGCCTAAACAGGCAGCCCTCTTGACCCGATTCAATACGCTGAATGGACAGGGCCTTCAATACCGACGGTTTTTAAACAGACGGGAGACAAACGGCCCGCCTGTTGCGGCGGGCCGGAGGGATCAGCCTTCGTAACGACGCAGCACCAGGGATGCATTTGTGCCGCCGAAACCGAAGGAATTCGATAGAGCAACGCGGACGTCGCGCTTACGAGCCTTATGCGGCACGAGATCGATCTTCGTCTCCACGTCAGGCGTGTCGAGATTGAGCGTCGGTGGGCAGATGCCGTCACGGATGGCGAGCGCCGAGAAGATTGCTTCGACTGCACCCGCCGCGCCCAGGAGATGGCCGATGGCCGACTTGGTCGAGGACATCGAGATCTTCGACGCGCTATCGCCGACCAGACGCTCGACAGCGCCGAGTTCGATCGTATCGGCCATAGTCGAGGTGCCGTGGGCATTGATATAGTCGATATCGGATGCCTTCAGGCCGGCGCGCTTCAGCGCCATGGTCATGCATCGATAGGCGCCATCGCCGTCTTCGGCGGGAGCAGTGATATGGAAGGCGTCGCCCGACAGGCCGTAACCAACGACTTCGGCATAGATCTTAGCGCCACGCGCCTTGGCATGTTCCAGTTCTTCCAGAACGACGATACCGGCGCCCTCGCCCATCACGAAACCATCACGGTCCCGGTCGTAGGGGCGCGAGGCCTTGTGCGGATCATCGTTATGCTGAGTGGACAGCGCCTTGCAGGCGGCAAAGCCGGCAAGTGAAATGCGGCTGATCGGCGATTCGGCACCGCCGGCCACCATCACGTCGGCATCGCCAAAGGCGATCAGCCGGCTTGCGTCGCCGATCGCGTGGGCGCCGGTCGAGCAGGCCGTGACCACGGAATGGTTCGGGCCGCGCAACTTGTGCTTGATGGAGACATGACCGGAGGCGAGGTTGATCAGCCGACCGGGGATGAAAAATGGAGAAATGCGGCGCGGACCCTTGTCACGCAGCGTATAGCCGGCTTCGACGATGCCCTCGATGCCGCCGATACCAGACCCGATCAGCACGCCTGTAGCGCACTGGTCGTCATTGCTCTCAGGCTTCCAGCCAGCATCGGCCAGCGCCATGTCTGCAGCTGCTACAGCATACATGATGAAGGGATCGACCTTGCGCTGTTCCTTCGGCTCCATCCAGTCATCGGCATTGAAGGTGCCGTTGGTGCCGTCGCCAAACGGAAGGCGGCAAGCGATCTTGGCGGGAAGATCCTCGACCTCGAATTCTGTTACCTTGCGTGCGGCGTTCTGGCCGGCCAGAAGCCGTTCCCAGGTGACGTCGGTACCGCAGCCAAGAGGAGATACCATGCCGGTACCGGTGATAACGACACGTCTCATTCGCCCGTTCACCCCATTCATATAGAAGAAAGCTAAAGCACGTTTTCCGCAATCCGCCTCGATTGGCGTTGAACACATGCAGCGGATTGGAGACCTGCAGACAGGTCGCTAACGGAGCGACACAACACGCTGCAAAATCTCAAAACAATCATCGGGCCTGCGCAAGCGCAGCCCCGAAAAGGGGCGGAAACGAGCCCGCCCCATTAAGTGAGGTCAAGCGATCAAGCCTGAGCCTTTTCGATGAACTTGACTGCATCGCCGACCGTCAGGATCGAGTCAGCTGCATCGTCCGGAATTTCAACGCCGAATTCTTCTTCGAACGCCATGACCAATTCGACCGTATCGAGCGAGTCGGCACCCAGATCGTCGATGAAGCTTGCGCCTTCGACGACCTTGTCGGCTTCAACGCCCAGATGGTCAATAACAATTTTCTTTACGCGTTCTGCGATGTCGCTCATGTCGGTTTCCTCGACCTCTAATATAAAGGGATTGCCGTGATGGCCTTCCCACCCTGTTTTGCGCCCGCGGGTCCGAAGACGTCGCCGGCATTTGCGTTGAACCCGCTCTGCACACGTTCGTTCCGTGCTCACGGTCAGGCGCAAGACCTTCCATTGCTAGTCGGTTTCTGGCCTTTGCTGGCCAGTTTCCGGCCATTGCTGGCCGTTTTCCGACCATTTTCCGGGACGACTGCTCACAGTCCTCGCCCGATTAACATGGTTTAGGTCTGCCGGAAAGCCCGAAAATCGAAGCCATCTGATTGATCCCAGACCAATTAAGCGGGATTTGGCCTGTCTTCAGATCATCGCCATGCCGCCATTCACATGCAGTGTCTGGCCGGTTACGTAGCTGGCTTCCGAGGAGGCCAGGTAGAGAACGGCAGACGCGATTTCGGCTCCCGTTCCCATGCGTTTCATGGGGATTGCCCCCATGATTGTGTCTTTCTGCTTGTCGTTCAGCTTGCCCGTCATGGCGCTTTCGATAAAGCCCGGGGCAATGCAGTTGACCGTGACGTTACGGGCCGCGATCTCCTGCGCCAGCGACTTGGAAAAGCCGATCATGCCGGCCTTCGAGGCGCAGTAATTGGCCTGGCCCGGATTGCCGGTCACACCGACGATCGACGTGATGTTGATGATGCGACCATAGCGGCGGCGCATCATCGGATGGGTCAATTCGCGCGTCAGGCGGAAGGTAGAGGTCAGGTTGACCTCCAGCACGGCGTCCCAATCGGCATCGGACATGCGCACGAACAGGCCGTCCTTGGTGATGCCGGCATTGTTGACGAGAATGTCGACGCCTTCGAGTTCAGCTTCGGCCTTTTCGCCGAGCGCCTTCACTTCAGCGCGGTCGGAGAGATTGGCCGGGAAGATCTTGACCCGCTCGCCAAGCTCGGAGGCCAGCGCCTCCAGCTTTTCGACGCGCGTGCCATGCAGGCCGACGGTTGCGCCCTGCGCATGCAGCATGCGGGCGATTTCTTCACCGATGCCGCCGGTCGCGCCGGTTACCAGGGCCTTGCGGCCGGTCAAATCGAACATGTTCTATCCTCGTTGCTTCAAGACCCGGGCACGCCGCAGCGCTGCCCCCGGGGCCTTGGGGTGGAGAAAGTAAAGCCAGCACGTCCCGCCTCAGACCTCGCCAGGCCAATGGCGAACGCCGGAACGGCTCAGGCCAGCAGTGCGGTCAGCGCCGCTTCGATATCGGCAGGCGCGCCCACGGCCGTGCCGGTGATGTTCTTGTCGATCCGGCGCACCAGACCGCTCAGCACCTTGCCTGCACCGATTTCATAAAGAACCGACACGGCATTGTGGCTGAACCACTCGACCGTCTCGCGCCAGCGCACCTGGCCGGTGACCTGCTCGACCAGCAGCCGGCGGATCTCGTTCGGATCAGTCACCGGTGCGGCCAGGACATTGGCGATCAATGGCACGATCGGGGCCTTCATTTCCACCTTTGCCAGCGCCTCTGCCATCGCCTCGGCGGCTGGCGCCATCAGGCTGGAATGGAACGGTGCCGAGACCGGCAGCATGATCGCGCGCTTGGCGCCCTTTTCCGTGGCAAGAGCCGCAGCCCGCTCGACAGCGGCTGTTGCGCCCGAAATCACCAACTGACCACCGCCGTTGTCATTGGCAATCTGCACCGGGCCTTCCGTCGTCGCAGCCTTACAGACGGCTTCGACATCACCGTGCTCCAGACCGAGGATGGCGGCCATGGCACCAGCGCCAACCGGCACGGCAGCCTGCATGGCATTGCCGCGAATGCGCAGCAGCCGGGCGGTATCAGCCAGGCTGAAAGTACCGGCGGCACAGAGCGCCGAGTATTCGCCGAGCGAATGGCCGGCGACATAGGAAACCTTGCCCCGCAGCGAAAAGCCGCGCGCTTCCATGACCCGCAGTACCGCGATGGACACCGCCATAAGGGCCGGCTGGGCATTGGCGGTCAGGGTCAGATCCTCGGCGGGACCGTTCCACATCACGTCCGAGAGCTTCTGCCCGAGCGCGTCGTCCACTTCGTCAAAAACCGCCCGTGCTTCCGGAAAAGCCTCGGCGAGATCCTTGCCCATTCCGACGACCTGGCTGCCCTGGCCCGGAAATGTAAATGCGACACCCATGCGGTACTCCCTGCTATTTTCTCTCTCCAATTCACAAACTATCCTTGAGAGTCAAGCCTTAGCGGCCCGATCGCCCCCTCAACCCCGGTGAAGTCACAGGCTTTGAACGGCCCTCGACAGGCCTTGCGGATCGGAAATTTCCCTCTACATTCCCGCTCGATCCCTCCCCCGCTCTCCTTGAGCCGCATCAAAACCGAGACCATCAACAATGAAATACAACAGGCTTGGCCGCACGGATATCTCCGTCTCTGAAATCTGCCTTGGCACCATGACCTGGGGCAGCCAGAACACGAAGGAAGAGGCCTTCGCGCAGATGGATTATGCCCTTGAAAAAGGTGTGAATTTCTTCGACACAGCAGAACTCTACCCGACGACACCGCTCTCAGCCGACACCTATACCGACACTGAAAAACTGATCGGTCTCTGGTTCGAAAAATCCGGCAAGCGCAAAGACGTGGTGCTGGCAACGAAAGTCGCCGGCGCCGGCCGTCCTTACATCAGGGGTGGTGCACCGATCAACGCTGATACGATCCATCAGGCGGTGGATGCGAGCCTGATGCGGCTGAAAACCGATTATATCGATCTCTATCAAATTCATTGGCCCAATCGCGGTCACTATCATTTTCGCGGCGCCTGGAACTATGACCCCTCTACGCAGGATCGCGCAAAAGTGCCTGCCGAAATCACCGAAAAGCTGGAAGCGCTTGAGGATTGCGTCAAGGCCGGCAAGATCCGCGCCATCGGCCTCTCTAACGAGACCGCCTGGGGCACCCAGAAATTCATCGATATTGCCGAGCGCAAGAGCCTGCCCCGCGTCGCGACAATTCAGAACGAGTATAACCTCCTCTATCGGTCGTACGATCTCGACCTGGCGGAGCTGTCACATCACGAACAGGTCGGGCTTCTTGCCTATTCGCCGCTGGCTGGCGGCATCCTGAGCGGCAAGTATCTCGGCGGCGGCAAGCCGGCCGGCTCGCGCGGCTCTATCAACGGCGATATCGGCGGCCGCCTCACCCCGCATCAGGAACCCGCGACCCGCGCCTATCAGGACCTCGCCAACAGCCACGGCCTCGACCTCGCGCAGATGGCGCTCGCCTTCTGCCTGACCCGGCCCTTCATGGCCTCGGTCATCATCGGCGCCACCAGCATGGAACAGCTGAAGACTGATATCGGCGCGGCCGATGTGACGCTGTCGGATGAGGTGATGAAGGGCATTGCCGCCATTCACCGCCAGTATCCGATGCCGATCTGAGGCGAAAGACCTGCATCAAGAACCGAGGGGGTGGGCATGTCCTGCCCCTTTTTTCGTTAACCGCTTGCTCACCGCATTCTTAGCCAGCGCTGGCTTTACAGTTCTTTATATATAAGTGTGCCCTTATGAGAGCATTGCCGGGGAAGTGGGAACCGGTTTCCCGTCCGGGAATGTGCAAAGGCAATAGGTCTGACGCGGCGATTATCTGCTGCATCAGGACCGGGGATGGGCGACGATGAGCACGATCAACAGTTTTTACCGCGACCCCAATGCCGTCGCCTATGCCAGCCAGTTATTCTCAGGCTCGCGCCCGGCTGCCATTACGGCCAAGGGCCAGTCCCATCCCGGCACAGCCTTTGAAGATGGTTCCGTTCAGTCCAGCAGCCAACGGGCGCTGGCGCGGATCATCGAAATTCTCAGCCTTGGCGGCGACGACAGCGCGTCGGAGGCGAAAGTCACCGATAACCTCGGCTATATCACCCAGGCTTCGGGAAGCGAGGGTGACGATAAGCTGACGCTGACTGGTCGAGCCATCTATCAAGTCGAAACCGGTGCGGGCGACGACACCGTCATGGCAAAAACTGCTGCAATGAGTGGCGTGGCGCTCGGCGACGGCAAGGACAGTCTCAAGGCCAGCGCTGCACTGCTCACCGATATCGACGGAGGTGCTGGCGACGACGACCTGCAACTGACCGGCGCGTTGATCATGAACGTAACGGGTGGTGACGGCAACGATACGATCAAGGTTTCCGGCCAGACGCTGACTAGCATCGATGGCGGCGCCGGTGACGACACCATGTATCTCGAGGGCAACCGCATCTTTGCCTCCGGCGGAAAGGGTAACGACACCGTCACCATTCACCAGACTGGCACCATTCACCAGACCGGCAAGGATAGTGGTATTGCCGAATATGCCTTCGCCGCTGGCGATGGCAGCGACACGATCACCACGGATGGACCGCTGGCGCTGAAACTCGACGGTTACCAGCAGAGCGATATCACCATCTCCACCAGCGCCAACGCCATGACCATTAGCTTTGCCGGCTCGACGGATAAGCTGACCGTGGCCTTTGACGGCGCGGGTACCAAGGGCGCCACCCCCGCCTATGCATTTAGCAATGACAGTGGCCGCTTGACGCTGACGATCAAACCGACCTGATCTCTACCCGTCCACTTTTATGCCTTTTTGTCCTTGCGTAGCGACGCATGGAACCTGCTGCTGCCTGCCGAGTTTTCCCGGATAGATTTTAAAGACAACGCATATTCCCGTCGTCGGACAAATTATCCATGGAGGCTCGCATGTGCCGATACTGCCAGATCATTCCCGAAAAAGTGCTGATCGCCCTCTCCCATGACGAGGACCTGCCTGCCGACGCCAGAGAGCGGTTGACCGCCACGATGCGCCACGACCATCAGCTGCGCCAATTCCGTGACAGCGCCCGGCAGCTGGTCATGGCCAAGCGGCCGTTCCAGGCCTTTTCCGTCACCTTGACGCAGACGCCTGATATCCCGGTCTATACCTGCAATAACGGCATGACGCTGCCCGGCGTGCAGATTGCCGACCCCGGCAACTCCAGCGATCCGCAGGTGAAGACCACGTTCAACACGACCAGCGATGTCGAGCGCTTCTACCGCAGCGTTTTCAATCGCAACTCGATCGACGGCAATGGCATGACCATCCTGTCCTCGGTTCATTATGGCCGCGACTACAACAATGCCTTTTGGAACGGATCGCAAATGGCCTATGGCGACGGCGATGGCCAGATCTTCACCGCCTTCTGCGACAGCGCCGACGTCGTCGGCCATGAGCTCACCCATGGCGTCACGCAATATACGCTGGGCCTCGATTACGAGAATCAGGCCGGCGGCCTCAATGAGAGCCTGTCCGATGCCTTCGGAAGTCTATTCAAACAATGGGTTAAAGGCCAAAGCACTGATGAGGCCGACTGGCTGATCGGAAACGATATTCTCGGTCCCGCCGCCCGGCAGAAATACACCTGTTTGCGCGACATGGCCGACCCGACCAATGCCCATTGCATGGGCGGCCAGATCGCGCATTTCCGCGATTATCGCGACGGTATGGACCCGCATGAAACCAGCGGCATCGCCAATCACGCCTTCTATCTGATCGCCACCCGCCTTGGCGGCAAAAGCTGGGACAAGGCCGGGCCGATCTGGTATGATGCCCTGACGCGCAACGGCAGCAATCCAGATATGACGATGGCGGAATTCGCAGGCGCGACGAAAGCCTCGGCCGCCCGTCTGTTTCCCGGTGACACGGCCGTTGCAAAGGCAGTCGATAGCGGCTGGGCGGACGTAGGCATCGCCCTTGCAGGTGTCTAGGCTATCGCCGACGGCATTGCAAAACACGGACGAGATCCTATCTCGGTTCGTGACGACCTTTGTAAGCAAAGGGCACCGAGGGCCATGGAAGCGATGGATGAACTTATTCTGGAAAAGACCGGCGGCTTTGCCGGTTTCGGCGGTGTGAGATCAGCGCTGCGCAGCGATGGCGTCTGCGCGGTGGAAAAGCTCAGTCCAGAAGAACTGAGCCTGATCGAGGGCTTCTTTTGCGAAAACGGCACCGAACCCGCCAAGGTGGCCGATGGTTTTCGCTACCGGATCGTCTGGCCATCACGGTTCGGAACCCGTTCGGTCGAGGTTCCCGAAAGCCTCGTGCCTGAGGAAATCAAGGCGTCCGTGAAAGATCGGCTGCGGTAACGCAGCCTTCCAGACACAGCTATTTCGGGCTTCACCCTTGCTTTCCCGGCAAAAGCGCGTATAAGCCGCCCTGTTCGCAACACCCGGTCTATCGGCTGGTGGCTGAACGGAGGGCCGGCAGACTTATTCTGCCGACAGAAACGACAAGCGTTTCGGCCTCCCGTGTCTCCGCTCTCGACCGTCTCGTACAACGCTTTTCTTGCCCCGGGTATGCCCGATCAGGAGCAGTCGTTGAGGCTTAGCGCCGATCCGGGTGATGACACATCGCAAGAAAGGCAAAGCTATCATGGCTCTTTATGAACATGTATTCCTTGCCCGGCAGGATATGTCCGCACAGCAGGTCGATGCCCTCGTAGAACAGTACAAGGGCGTTATCGAATCCTTCGGCGGCAAGGTCGGGCGCGTAGAAAACTGGGGCTTGAAGTCCCTGACCTATCGCATCAACAAGAACCGCAAGGCTCACTACGCTCTCATGGACATCGATGCTCCGGCAGCCGCTATCCATGAAATCGAGCGTCAGATGCGCATCAACGAAGACGTTCTTCGTTACATGACCATCGCTGTTGAAGCGCACGAAGAAGGCCCGTCGGCCATGATGCAGAAGCGCGACCGCGACGACCGTCCGCGCCGTGACGGCGACCGTCCGGATCGTGGTGACCGCGGCGATCGTGGTCCCCGTGAAGGTGGCCGCGAGAGCTTTGGCGATCGTCCGCGCCGTCCGCGCGAAGACCGGGTATAAGGAGATCTGACTATGGCTGAAGTTTCCTCTTCCACGGTTCGTCGTCCGTTCCACCGCCGTCGCAAGACCTGCCCCTTCTCCGGCGCCAACGCTCCGAAGATCGACTACAAGGACGTACGTCTGCTGCAGCGCTACATTTCCGAGCGCGGCAAGATCGTTCCTTCGCGTATCACGGCTGTGTCGCAGAAGAAGCAGCGCGAACTGGCCAAGGCCATCAAGCGCGCCCGCTTCCTCGGCCTGCTGCCTTACGTCGTTGCTTAATAAAAGCTAATGTGACTTCGCGGCTCCCGTTTTCGGGGGCCGCATCCCTTCCGCGATGGGCGTGGATCGGAACGCATAAATCCCATGTTGAGGGCAGATGCCCTCTAACTGCCAGGCGCAGGACAGCGACGTGAAACAATTAGACGGGAAATTGCTGCTGACCGGCTTCCTTGCCGGCGTGACCGCCATCTTTCTGGTGCTGGCGGCCAATGCACAACCGTCTTTTTCCGCCGTCCTCTATGCCGCCTCTGCTCTTCCTGTGATGATCGTCGGTCTGCGCTGGGGCAATCTGCCCGCCATCGTCGCCATCATCACCGCCGCCATTGCCGGCGCGCTTGCGGTCTCGCCGCTGTTTGCCTGCGCCATGGCAGTCTTCACCCTGCTGCCGGCCGGCTGGATCAGCCATCTCGCCAATCTCGCTCGCCCTGCCTCCGAAATTGGTGGGCCGGACAAGCTTATGGCGTGGTATCCGCTGTCGGATATCCTGATGCATCTCTGCGGCCTGGTTGCTATCGGCGTGATCTTCCTCGGCGTCATGGTCGGCTATGACCGCGAACTGGTCAGCAACTTGATCGACGCGCTGATGGCAACGCTTGCCGAGCGCGACCCGACCAGCGCTGCGGCCATGGGCAATACGGTTGCCATCAAGTCGACCATGCTGCTCACCTTGCCGATCGTGCAGGGCGGGCTGTGGGTGATCATGCTGTTTGCAGCCTATTACATGGCGAGCCGCATCGTCGCTGCATCAGGCAATTCGACCCGTCCGCGTGAGGATATTCCGTCCGCACTGCGCATGAACCGTAACGCACCCTTCGTCTTCCTGGCTGGCATCGTCGCCTGTTTCGTGGGCGGCGTTCCGGCACTGATCGGCGCCACCATCTGCGGCACCTTCGGCGCCGGCTTCCTGCTTGGGGGCTTTGCTTCGCTGCATCAGCGCTCGCGTGGCAAGGAATGGCGGATACCGGCACTGATTCTCGCCTATATGGCATCACTTCTGGCCTTTCCGGCCTTCTTCATCGTCATTCTCGGGCTGATCGACACACGGCGGACAGTAGCCCTGACTCCGCCCCGCGGCGGCTCCGGTCCGGCATCCGGCCCCACTCCCGGAAATGATGGCAATACACCTGACACTTGAACTGACTAACGTGAATTGAAAGGATACCAGCATGCAAGTCATTCTTCTCGAGCGCATCGCCAAGCTTGGCCAGATGGGCGAAGTGGTTAAGGTTCGTGACGGCTTTGCCCGTAACTACCTGCTGCCGACCGGCAAGGCCCTGCGCGCCAACGCCGCCAACAAGACCCGTTTCGACGCTGAGCGCGCCACGCTCGAAGCCCGTAACCTCGAGCGCAAGGCTGAAGCCCAGACCGTCGCCGACGTTCTGGACGGCAAGTCCTTCATCGTCGTCCGTTCGGCTGGCGAAACCGGCCAGCTGTACGGTTCGGTCGCTGCTCGCGATATCGTCGATACCCTGGCTGCCGAAGGCTTCACCGTTTCGCGCAACCAGATCGAGCTGAACAACCCGATCAAGACCATCGGCCTGCACAAGGTTACCATGCACCTGCATGCCGAAGTCGAAATCGCCATCGATATCAACGTTGCCCGTTCCGCTGAAGAAGCCGAGCGCCAGGCCAAGGGCGAAAGCCTCACCTCCGCTGACGCCATCTACGGCGTTGACGAAGATGCCCTGCGTCCGGAAGACTTCTTCGATCCGGAAGCTGACCGCGACGGCGACGACGAATAAGACTGAAGATCGCGCCTGTCGCTGCTCCCGCAGCCAGGCGTACCTTCAAAGTCAAAACAAAACGCCCGGATCACTCCGGGCGTTTTTTTATGCGGAAAAGAAAGACAGAGCCGAAGACCGATCAGCCTGCAAGCTTTGCATCGGCAGCCACCCCATTGGCCATGGCCGCAAAGTCATCACCCGTGGCCGGCGCGAAGGTGAATTCTTCCGTCGCGGTTCCAAGCTCGTTCCAGAAGGACAGCCCATCACCATTTGCGGCACTGAGCAGCCAGCGGGCGCTGCCGCTCGTCACCTGCGAGGCATAGGCGGTTCCGGCGGGGATATTGGCGAAATCACCGGCCTGGAGATCGTGGCTTTCGCCGTTCAGGCTGAAGCGCAACGTGCCTTCAAGCAGATAGAGCGAGACATGGGTCTTGGCATGGGCGATTGCCGGTGCACTGGCGCCACGGCCGGCCTCGATGGTGCGCATGTCGGCGGCACCAGCGCAGATCTCATGCGGCAGCACCCGGGTGGAGAGATGGCCACCCAGGCGGTGGCGGGCGCCATAACCCGCCTGCAGCACATAGGAAGCCTGTTCGCCTGGCAGCACCCGGTCGGTGTCATCGCCATTGCCGACCTCGGCATAGACCTGCTCGGGCACCCGCATCACGCCGAATTGCCCCATGGCCTTGCCCATCCGCGAGAAGTCGAAGGGATGGTTTTCCGGCGGCAGGCCGGGCAGCTCCCAGGCCGCACCGGCGCTTCCGAAGAAACCTTCCCAGCCGCCGGGGGCGACAATGCCGAAAAACTGGGTATGCGGCGCCACAGATTGATAGGAGTGCACATCGTAAGGTTTGACATAGGCGAAGTCACCGTCAGTCAGCACGCGCGACACGCCGTTTGCCCAGATACGCAAACGGCCACGGGTGCAGAACCAGGTGTCGTGCTCCTTCTCATGGTAGTGGAGCGGGATCGGCTGGCGGTCGATCGTCGCTTCGCAGACCACGGCACCGTAACCGCCGGCGGTTTCATCCACCCCAGCCAGCACGCGAACGACTTGGCCAGCAACGTTGAAATGGGCACCCTCACCCTGGCGCAGGATATAGGGAACGGCCTTGCCCGGAAGGCTGGTGATCACGTCGGTCTTCGGCATCGTATCTGCCCTTTCGAAATTTTTGAGCGCGCCAAGGCGCTAACATATGGATTGATTAATGTGACGAGTGGCCCAGTGCCGGATCAGCTCGCGAACAGACGCTGGAAGAAAAGCCGGAGCGGGGCGGCCAGCCGGGCGGAAAAACTGCCGGCAACATCAGGACCTTCCTCGGAAAACCACAGATGCGGCGCCTCAGGCATTTCAAACGCTGTCACCGGATATCCGGCCTGGCGCAGCGCCCGCGCAAAGGCAGCCGATTGCTGCGGCGCGATGTCCCGGTCGAGATGCCCCCAGCACAGGAAGATGGGCATGCTGCGCCCATAGGTGATCTGCCGCAGCGGCGAGGCTCTGTGATACAGCAGTGGATCGGCAAAGGGTTTGACGCCCAGCAGCAGTTCAGTCTTGTCGGGTGCCGTGACGCTGTTGACCGCCAGATCCGCCTGCCAATGTTCCATCAGGTCATAGGCGCCGTAAATACCGGCAAACCCCTTGGGTTGCGGGCCGTCGAATTCGGGCGATAGGCTGACCAACGCGCCAAGATGGGCGCCAGCCGATGCGCCAAGCACGGCGATGCGCTTTGGATCGATTCCATACTGCGGCCCGCTCTCGGCAAAGAATTTCAGCGCGGCGGCGATATCCTCGGCATTTCCTGGAAATGCCGGCTTACCTGGCGCCGCCCGCCGATAGTCGACGCTGGCGAAGGCAAAGCCGGCCCGGGCGAAATAAGCGCCCCAGAGCTTGAGCGCGCCTCGATGGCCGCGAATCCAGCCGCCGCCGGAGATGCCGACAATCAGCGGAAACGGCCCGGCCCCGCCAGGCAGAAACAGATCTGCCGACAGCGCGGTGCCGTCCGCTTGGCTGTAGGTCAATGTCGTTATGGTCACGCTTTATCGCCTCCTCCTGCTACGCCGTCGCGCCTGGCATCGCTGCGATCCCAGGCCACGCCTCCCAATTACGCCTCCCAATTACGCCTCCCAATTACGCAAGCACTCCATCGCGGCACCGACTGCTCACCCGAAGTGCCTCCGCCTCCTTGGAGGCGACTATTGCACAAATTTCGGCCACGTAAAGAAAAATATAAATTCTGTTTCTATGCGCTATTTTGTATATAAAAACCAGTTGAACGAAGCGTGGCGTACAAGCATTGGATGTCGCCTTCTTGGAACGATTGATCTTTCCGGGTAAGAGGATGAATGGCCGGTGCGACGTGAGTCGCGGCAAGACACAGTCAATGACAAAAACTGCGTAGCTCGGTTTTTTTCACAGCGGCGTTGCAGGGCCTGTGAACTACTGTGTGAATCAAAAAGCGCCTTTTAACAGCGGCCCCGTCTCGCTAGTGGAAGGGGATACGGACCGGAATCGGTTCGAGACAAATTTTGCAGCAGGTATAAAATGCTTCAGCAGCGTGCCTTCTCCTAAGGCGGGCTGCGTGAGGATGCATCCTTCAGCCAAAGACGAAACGGATGAAGCCCATGAACGACGTTCCGCGCAGGCTCAACCCTGCCCAGCCGGCAGAGCCCCACTACCGCGAAGCCCCGAACAATCTCGAGGCCGAACAGGCTTTGCTTGGCGCGATCCTGGTCAACAACGACGCCTACTACCGCGTCTCCGATTTCTTGAAGCCCCCGCATTTCCATGAGGGCCTGCACCGCAAGATCTATGAGGTTGCCTCGGACATTATCCGGATGGGCAAGACCGCTAATCCGGTGACGATCAAGACCTTCCTGCCGGCGGATCAGAAGATCGGTGACCTGACCGTCGCGCAGTATCTGGCCCGGCTTGCGTCGGAAGCCGTATCGATCATCAATGCCGAGGACTATGGCCGGGCGATCTATGACCTGGCACTTCGTCGGGCGCTGATCCAGATCGGCGAAGACATGGTCAACATCGCCTTCGACGCGCCGCTCGACATGCCGCCGCAGGCGCAGATCGAAGACACCGAGCGCCGGCTGTTCGACCTTGCCGAAAACGGCCGCTACGATGGCGGCTTCCAGTCCTTCAACGATGCTGTGGCGCTTGCCGTCGACATGGCAGGTGCCGCCTTCGAGCGCGACGGGCATCTCTCCGGTATTTCCACCGGCATTCATTCGCTGGACAGCAAGATGGGCGGGTTGCAGCGGTCCGACTTGATCGTGCTCGCAGGACGTCCGGGCATGGGTAAGACCTCGCTCGCCACCAATATCGCCTGGAACATTGCGGCGGCCTATGAGCCGGAAGTGCAGCCTGACGGATCGTTCAAGGCCAAGAACGGCGGCGTCGTCGGCTTCTATTCGCTGGAAATGTCGTCCGAACAGCTCGCCACCCGTATCATGTCCGAGCAGACCGAAGTCTCCTCATCGAAGATCCGGCGCGGCGACATTACCGAACAGGATTTCGAAAAGCTGGTCGGCTTTTCCCAGACCATGCAGAAAGTGCCGCTGTTCATCGACCAGACCGGCGGTATTTCCATCGCCCAGCTTTCGGCCCGGGCGCGGCGGTTGAAGCGCCAGCGCGGCCTCGATTGCCTCGTGGTCGACTATATTCAGCTGATGACCGGCTCGGGCAAGTCAGGTGAAAACCGCGTTCAGGAAATCACCCAGATCACCACCGGCCTGAAAGCGCTGGGCAAGGAATTGAACGTGCCGATCATCGCCCTGTCGCAGCTTTCACGTCAGGTGGAAAGCCGCGACGACAAGCGCCCGCAGCTGTCGGACTTGCGTGAATCGGGCTCGATCGAGCAGGACGCCGACGTGGTCATGTTCGTGTTCCGTGAGGAATATTACGTGCAGAACCTCGAACCGCGCGACATGGCCGATCCGAAATATCCCGAGTGGGAAGCCCAGATGGAAAAGGTGCGCGGCACGGCCGATGTGATCATCGCCAAGCAGCGTCACGGACCCACCGGTACCGTCAAGCTCGCCTTCCAGGCGCAGTTCACCCGCTTTGCCGATCTCGCGGATCCCAGCTTCACGCCTTACGAAGAGGCATGATGACGTTTCGCACGCCCATCGCCTAGTTTTCAGGCAGATGAGCACCGAATATCCACGCACCGTGCGAAGCCGCCCCAGCCGGGCGGCTTTTTGCATAGTGGCATAGCAATTGCTTGTAATTGTGCATTATATCAATGTGGAGCACATCATGCATCGCCGTACCTTGCTGGCCCTCGGCCTTTCCCTTGCCACCTTTGCCGCCGCCCTGCCGGCCCACGCCGATGCGCTTAAAGACATTACCGCCAGGGGCACGCTGAAAGTGGCCGTGCCGCAGGATTTCCCGCCTTTCGGCAGCGTCGGCACCGACATGCAGCCAGTTGGCTACGACATCGACACCGCAGCACTGATTGCCAAGCAGATGGGCGTCAAGCTGGAACTGGTGCCGGTCACCAGCGCCAATCGCATTCCCTATTTGCAGACCAACAAGGTCGATCTGGTCATTTCCAGCCTTGGCAAGAACCCGGACCGCGAAAAGGTCATCGATTTCTCCATCGCCTATGCGCCCTTCTATAACGGCGTCTTCGCTCCTGCCGATGCCGCGATCAAATCGGCTGCCGATCTCGCCGGCAAGACCGTCGGCGTGACCCGCGGCGCGGTTGAGGATCTGGAACTGACCAAGGTTGCGCCTTCTGACGCCGTGATCAAGCGCTACGAGGACAACAACGGTACGATTTCCGCCTTCCTCTCCGGCCAGGTCGATGCTGTCGCCACAGGCAATGTCGTGGCCGCCGCCATCCTGGCAAAGAACCCGCCGAAGCGGCCGGAACCGAAATTCCTGATCAAGAACTCGCCCTGCTTCATCGGCTTCAACAAGAACGAGCCGGCGCTGGCCGAAAAGCTCGACAGCATCATTAAATCCGCCAAGGCCGATGGCTCGCTGAGCAAGATCTCCGAGAAATGGCTGGGCGCACCGCTGCCGGCCGATCTCTGATCGAATTGACGAGCATGATGCCGCCTTTTGGCGGCATGACCGCATCAGTCAGGCGGAGCCGACCGATCTGCTCCGCCAGCAGGATTTTCAATGCATTACGTTTTCGATTTTAGCTGGGTAAGCGAGTATTATCCTGTGATCCTGAAAGGGATCGGGGTGACGGTGGAACTGACCCTTGTGGGCGGCATCGTCGGCATCGCGTTCGGCGTGATCTGCGCCTGGTGCCGGGCGCTCGGTCCCAAATGGATCAAGCCGCCGGTCGCCACCTATGTGGAGTTGATCCGCAATACGCCATTTATGATCCAGCTGTTCTTCATCTTTTTCGGCCTGCCCTCGACCGGGCTGAAACTGACGGAAATGGAAGCCGCCAATCTGGCGATGATCATCAATCTCGGCGCCTATAGCTGCGAGATCATCCGCGCTGGCATCGAGGCGACGCCGAAAGGCCAGTTCGAGGCGGGCGCGGCGCTGGCGCTCAGGCCGCTGCAGACGTTCCGGCTGGTGATCCTCGTGCCGGCCCTGCAGAAGATCTGGCCGGCTTTGTCCTCGCAATTGGTGATCGTCATGCTGGGTTCGGCAGTCGTGTCGCAGATTGCCGCCGAAGACCTGACATTCGCCGCCAATTTCATCCAGTCGCGCACTTTCCGGGCCTTCGAATCCTACATGATCTCGACGGCGCTCTATCTGCTGTTGGCCATCGGGCTCAGGCAAGTGCTGGCCCTCATCGGCCGGCAGATCTTCCCACAGGGGGCGACCCGATGACCGAGTTCACGCTTTGGGATATTGCCCGTAATCTGCTGCTGGCCGCCCGCTGGACGCTGCTTCTGTCGCTGGTGTCCTTTGCCTGCGGCGGTGCTGTCGGCCTCGGCCTGTTGATGCTGCGGATTTCCAAGCAGCGCGCAGCCCAATTGTTTGCGCGCGGCTTCATCGAATTCTTCCAGGGTACGCCGCTGCTGATGCAGCTGTTCATCGCCTTTTTCGGGCTTGGCCTGTTTGGCGTCGATGTTCCGGCCTGGCTTGCCGCCGGCGTGGCGCTGACCTGCTGGACCGCAGCCTTCCTGACGGAAATCTGGCGCGGCTGCGTCGAGGCCGTGCCGAAGGGCCAGTGGGAAGCAGCCAAAAGCCTGGCGCTGACCTATGGCCAGCAGATGCGGCTGATCATCCTGCCGCAGGCGCTCAGGATCGCCATTCCCCCAACGGCCGGCTTTTCGGTGCAGGTGGTCAAGGGCACGGCGCTGACCTCGATCATCGGCTTCATCGAATTGTCCAAGGCCGGCACCATCGTCACCAACGCCACCTTCCAACCCTTCACCGTCTATGGCCTGGTGGCACTACTGTACTTTGCCATCTGCTTTCCGCTGTCGCGCTATTCCAAATATCTGGAACGCCGCTTTGGCGCGGCACCGGTCGGGCACTGATATTATCATCAACCTCGGCGGAACTGCGCCGGGGTAATCCCCATCCGCTGCTTGAAACTGCGGGTGAAATGCGCCTGATCGGCAAAGCCGCAGGCGAAGGCCACTTCAGCGGGTGGCATGCCCCTGACCAGCATAGCCCCGGCCTCGCGGATGCGCCGCAGCGTCAGATAGGCATGCGGGGTGATATGATAGGCGGCACGGAAAGCGCGGATCAGATGGGCGCGGCTGCAGCCCGCCAATTGCGCCAGCCGATCAAGACCGATATCCTCGGCAAAATGGCTGTGACGATAGTCTCGCACTCTTGCCATGGCGGGGCCTGTATGCGCGTACAGAGGCCTTGGGCCGAAGGCGCCGTGGCGGGTAAACAGCGCCAGCAGCACGCTCAGCATTGCCTCCTCGCCTTCCATCCCTGTGGTCCGCGCCTCCATCAGCAGGTGCGCAAGAGTGAAAGCCTGGGCCAGATCGGGATCATGGACGATCTGGCTTGGAAAGTTCGGCGTTGCCGTCAGTGCCCGCCCGCCCCGCTCCTCCAGCACCTCACGCATCAACGCAACGGACGGATAGATCATTCGATAGCGATAGACGCCATCGACCGGCCCGCCATCATGGATCTCTTCGGGATTGATCAGATAGAGATCGCCAGGCCCGCACATCTGCCGGCAACCGCGGATGGTCGCGATCTTCAACCCGGCCTCCATGGCGCCGATGCCGAAATGTTCGTGGGCATGCGGTGAGAAGCGATGGGTAACGAAAGTGGCGCTCATGCAATCCATGCCTGAAAAGCGCGCATCCCGCCAGAAACGGGTCTGTTCGCGGATAGGCGGCTGACGCAGAACAGCGCTGGGCGACGAAAGCATGTGCATGAGTGGACGATACCACCGCATCGTCATGTCAGTCTTGAAGAAAAGTGATAGGCTTGGCCATCATCCTACAGCGCCGTGCGCCATAAATGGCGCGCAAGGGTTCGCTGTAGCACATCAAATCTTCCGCATAATTTCTCCTTAAATCGATTCCGATTTAAGGAGAAATTATGCAATAGCCAAAGCAAAGCCGTTTCATGACCTCTGCCTCCTCAGTCATTCCGCCATCCGACGAGTTCCTGACCGCGCCGCTGCGCGCCACCATCGACCTACAGGCGCTGGCCGATAACTGGCGCGCGATGGCCAAGCGCTCCGGCAAGGCCCGGGCTGGTGCCGTGGTCAAGGCAGACGGCTACGGCATTGGTATCGAGGACGCCGGCCAGACGCTTTACAACGCCGGCGCGCGCGACTTCTTCGTCGCCCTGCCCTCGGAGGGCGCGACGCTGAGGACCTATGCGCCTGACGCCCGGATCTTCGTACTATCGGGGATCTGGGATGGGATGGAGCCATTCTTTTTCGACCACGACCTGGTGCCGGTGATTGCCAGCGAGGAACAGCTGGCCTTCTGGATGCGGGCGGTGTCCGAACATGGCGACCATCCCTGCGCGTTGCATGTCGACACCGGCTTCAACCGGCTGGGGCTGAGCCTTGATGATGCGCTGTTTCTCGCCTCCGATGTGTCGCGCCCGGCGAGCTTTTCGCCGGTGCTGATCCTCAGCCATCTCGCCTGCTCCGACGATCCGACCTCAGCGATGAACCGCAAACAGCTTGAATCGTTTCAGCAGGTTAGCGCGGCTTTCGACGGGATTGAATCAAGTCTTTCAGCTTCTGCTGGAACTTTCCTCGGACCCGATTACCATTTCGACCTGACCCGCCCCGGCATCGCGCTCTATGGTGGCGAAGCTGTCATCGGCCAGCCCAACCCGATGCGGCCGGTGGTCACCGCCGAGGCGCGCATCCTGCAGATCCGCGAGGCCAAGGCCGGCGAGACCGTCAGCTACGGCGCCACCTGCCAGCTTGCCCGTGACAGCCGCCTCGCTGTCGCCTCGGTTGGCTATGCCGATGGCTATCTGCGCAATCTTTCCGGCCATGGCACGGCCTTGCGCGAGACAGGCCTGCCGGGCGCCCACGGCTTCATCGCCGGCCACCGCGTGCCGGTCGCAGGCCGCATCACCATGGACATGACGATTTTCGACGTGACCGACCTTCCGGAAAAGGACGTAGCCGTTGGCGATTACATCGAGCTGTTCGGTCCGAACATGCCGATCGATGACGTCGCCCGCGCCGCCGGCACCATCGGCTATGAAATGCTGACAGGCCTCGGCCTGCGCTACGAGCGGCATTATCTGGAAGCGGAATGAATTAAGCGCTGTATGTAGCAAAAGTCACGTACTTTTAGTTGTATTTAAGCAATGATGCCCTCGCTGAATGTGCAGCCAGGGGCATTTCATGGACACGACTTTTTTCTACACAATTTTGAGCGGCGATACCTTTGCGGGCATTGCCACTCAGATCAATGGCTGTAAGGGCGTCACGGCAGCAGACATCAAAGCCGCCAACCCTCGCCCAGGCGTAGCGCTGGCCGGGTCGATCATCGCTATTCCAGCAAAGACCGTTGGCGCTTCTCCGCTGAATTATACGGTACAGCCCGGCGATACGTTTGATGACATCGCCACACACGTCAACGCGTCAGCAGGCGTTACCGCCAGCCAGATCAGTGCCGCCAATAAACGTGATTCTATAAATGGTCTGGAAACCGGGGAACTGATCGCCATCCCTCGCCACACGCAAAAGCTAGATACTACGTCGTCCACTACCCCAGCTGAAAATATTGGATATTGGGACAAGACATGGCACCGTGTTGCCGCTCCAGCCAATGCGACAATGGGCCTTGCCTTCAGTGGCTACTCCGACCCGAGCAAAGCTCTCGCCCAAAGCGCTACCGTGATCGCCAATCTTGCAGGCGTCAAATACATAACGCTTGGCGGTGGAAACCAAGACGGAAGCTTCAGTGTCCCCATCCTCGACAGCATCAATTCCGCTATTCGACACGGCGCTTTTTCCCATTGCCAAGGCATAGCCTATGATGTCGAAGAAGGCAGTAGCGGCCTCAGCGCGGCTTTTCGAAATTCCTTTTCCATCGCCAAGGCCGCCAGCCTTTCGGTGCTGGTGACCGTCAGCCACTCCACTCCCTTCGGAGTTGCAGATGCCAAGACCCTGATGGCCTCCTTCTTTTCCGATGCCAATATCGATTTCCTGTCGCCGCAGCTCTATACGAGCGGCAGCGAGACCAGCAATGATTGGGCAACGTCCGGCGGCGTGACCTGGGACGCCTATAAAGACGCCAAGGCGGCCATCGTGCCGAGCATCACCCATGCCAATCTCTATGATAATGCCCAAGCCACCTTTGCGCACCATCAGGTGAAGACTGCGGGCTACATTGTCTGGGACTGCTGAATAGGCGGCCACGGCGGTGCCGCCACTGTGGCAAACACGCGATTTGAAGCCTTGCATAACCGTGCCATTTCTCCTAACTGAGGAGGAAAGATTCACAGTTTGTTCCGCATTTCGGAACCGGCGAAAGGCACGGCATGGCCAAGGCCAAAACCCAATTCATCTGCCAGAACTGCGGCACGGTGCATAGCCGCTGGGTCGGCAAATGCGATGGCTGCGGCCAGTGGAACACCATCGTCGAAGAAGACCCGATGGGCGGCATCGGCTCCGGCCCCGGCAAGATGCCGAAGAAGGGCCGGCCTGTGGCGCTGACGACGCTGTCGGGCGAAATCGAGGAAGCGCCGCGCATTCCGACCGGGCTTGCGGAACTCGACCGGGCGACCGGCGGCGGCTTCGTGCGCGGCTCGGCGGTATTGATCGGCGGCGATCCCGGGATCGGTAAATCGACGCTGCTGATGCAGGCTGCCGCCGCATTGTCGCGCAACGGGCACAGGGTCGTCTATGTCTCAGGCGAAGAGGCGGTAGCGCAGGTCCGCCTGCGCGCCCAACGGCTGAACGCCGCCGACACCGATGTGCTGCTGGCCGCCGAGACCAATGTCGAAGATATCCTGGCGACGATTTCCGAGGGCAAGCGGCCCGATCTTGTCATTATCGATTCGATCCAGACACTGTGGAGCGACACCGCCGATTCGGCTCCGGGCACGGTTACTCAGGTGCGCACCGGCGTGCAGGCGATGATCCGTTTTGCCAAGCAGACCGGCGCGACGATGGTTCTGGTCGGCCATGTCACCAAGGAAGGGCAGATTGCCGGACCGCGCGTGGTCGAGCACATGGTCGATGCCGTGCTCTATTTCGAGGGCGACCGGGGCCATCACTACCGCATCCTACGCACCGTCAAGAACCGATTCGGCCCGACCGACGAGATCGGCGTGTTCGAAATGTCGGATAAAGGCCTGCGCGAAGTCGCCAATCCCTCCGAACTGTTTCTAGGTGAGCGCAACGAAAAGGCGCCGGGCGCTGCCGTCTTCGCCGGCATGGAGGGCACGAGGCCCGTGCTGGTGGAAGTGCAGGCACTCGTTGCCGCCACAGCGCTCGGCACCCCGCGCCGGGCGGTTGTCGGCTGGGATTCGAGCCGGCTTGCGATGATTCTTGCGGTATTGGAAGCTCATTGCGGCGTGCGGCTTGGCCAGCACGACGTCTACCTCAATGTCGCCGGTGGCTACCGCATCACCGAGCCGGCCGCCGACATGGCAATCGCTTCGGCGCTCGTGTCGTCGCTCGCCGGCGTCGCCCTGCCAGCCGATTGCGTCTATTTCGGCGAGATCAGCCTGTCTGGCGCAGTCCGCCCGGTATCGCATACGGCGCAGCGGCTGAAGGAGGCGGAAAAGCTTGGCTTTTCCAGCGCCGTTTTGCCCACCGCGTCGCCTGACCTTCCAAAGGGCAATCGCAAATGGGGCGAGATCGACAGCTTGCCGGATCTTGTCGCGCGCATCGCCGGCTCGAAACTGAAATCAAGCCAGCAAGCTGTGGAGGATTGACCGCAAACCGATCTTCGTCGTCGGGCCGTTGTAATTCTGGCACAAACTATGAAGCCGCTGAAGCGAACCGATTGGCCTTTGGCGAGTTTGGGACAGCGATGGATCATAATGGTTGATTGGCATAGGCCCGGAATTGACAGGGCCGGAAGCCTTCCCCTACATGAACGGCAACAGGTTGGACGAGGACGACATGGGAAAAACACGGACGGCATTGGTGACCGGCGGCGCTGGATTTCTCGGTTCCCATGTCTGCGCACGGTTGCTGTCCGAAGGATGCAAGGTCGTCTGCCTCGATAATCTGCAGACCGGCCGACTCAAGAATATCGAGCCGCTGCTGACCAATCCCTTGATGTCTTTCGTGAAAGCCGACGTGCGCGATCCGCTGCCGGATGGCGTTTACGACGAGATCTGGAACCTCGCCTGCCCCGCCTCGCCGCCGCAATATCAGATCGATCCTGTCGGGACGATGCTGATCAACGTGATCGGCATGAAGAACGTGCTGGATCTCGGCGTTGCCTGTGGTGCCCGGGTGTTCCAGGCTTCGACCAGCGAAATCTATGGCGACCCGCAGGTGCATCCGCAGACGGAAAGCTACCGCGGCGCTGTCAACACCATTGGCCCGCGTGCCTGCTACGACGAAGGCAAGCGCGCGGCTGAAACCCTCTGCTTCGACTATCACCGCCAATATGGCGTCGAGATCAAGGTCGTCAGGATCTTCAATACCTACGGTCCCAACATGGACCCTCAGGACGGGCGCGTCGTTTCCAATTTCATCGTTCGCGCCTTGGAAGGTGCGCCGCTGGAAGTCTATGGCGGCGGCAGCCAGACACGATCCTTCTGCTATGTCGACGACCTGATCGAGGGCTTTTTCCGGCTGATGCGGTCGGATGCCTCGATCACCGGCCCGGTCAATATCGGCGATCCCGGCGAATTTACCGTGCGGGAACTGGCCGACATCATCCTGGAAATGACCGGCAGCCGCTCTGTGATCATCGACCGTCCCCTGCCGGCTGACGATCCGCTGCTGCGTCGTCCCGATATTTCCCTGGCCGGCAAATTGCTGGGCTGGGCCCCAAAAGTGCGGCTGCGCGAAGGGCTGAAGCGATCTATCCCGTATTTCGCCACTGAAACCGGATGCGCCGTCAAAACCAATCTGGATACCCTGTCATGAAGCATATCCTCGTCGTCGGCGGAGCCGGCTATATCGGCAGCCATGCCTGCAAGGCCCTGTCAAAGGCCGGCTATACGCCCGTTGTCTACGACAACCTCGTGTATGGCCATGAAGATGCCGTGAAATGGGGACCGTTTGAGCGTGGCGATATCGCCGATGCCGCCCGGCTTGACGAGGTGCTGGCCAAATACAAGCCGGAATGCGTCATGCATTTCGCCGCCTTCGCCGCAGTCGGTGAATCGGTCACGGATCCCGCGAAATATTACAACAACAATATCCACGGCTCCGTCTGCCTGCTGGACGCCATGCGCCGTAACGGCATCAACACAATCGTGTTTTCCTCGACCTGCGCCACCTATGGCGAGGTGCGCAGCCTGCCGATCGTGGAAGAGGCCGAGCAAAATCCGGTCAATCCTTACGGCTTTTCCAAACTTGTCATCGAGCAGGCGCTCAAGGATTACGGCCGTGCCTATGGGCTGAAATGGGTGGCCATGCGCTACTTCAATGCTGCGGGCCTCGACCCGGAAGGCGATCTGGGTGAGCGTCACGATCCGGAAACTCATGCCATTCCGTTGGCCGTGCTCGCCGCGATGCGCCAGACCGAGTTCAACGTGTTCGGAACAGATTACGACACGCCCGATGGCACCGCGGTCCGCGACTATATCCATGTCTGCGACCTTGCAGATGCCCATGTGCGGGCAATCGACTATTTGCGCAACGGCGGCGAAAGTGGTGCCTTCAACCTTGCCACCGGCAAGGGCACATCGGTCAAGGAATTGCTGGACGCGGTGTCGCTTGCCGTCGGTTCGCCTGTGCCGATCAAATATGCAGCACGCCGGGCTGGCGACGCACCGGTTCTCTACGCATCCGGCGACAAGGCGCGTACGCTGTTGGGCTGGAACCCGCAATATACCGACATCAACCTGATCGTGAAGACGGCAGCGGATTGGTTCAAAGCCAACCGCAATTGAGGACGGTGGCACGGATTTTTGATCCGAGCCAGATCTCCTCTCAGATCGTCTTGTGACACGCCTCTTTTGGCAGGCCCCCTTTTGACAAGAAAGCGGCAGAATCGATGAATGTTCGCATTACCATGGTAGGCACTGGCTATGTTGGCCTGGTCACGGGCGCCTGTTTCGCCGAATTGGGCCATGACGTGATCTGCGTCGACAAGGACGAGCGCAAGATCGACATGCTGCGCCAAGGCAAGATGCCGATCTACGAACCCGGCCTTGATGAGTTGGTGCAGCGCAATGTTGTCGCCGGCCGCATTTCCTTCAGCACAGATCTTTCCGAAAGCGTCAAGGATCGGGACGCGGTCTTCATCGCTGTGGGGACGCCGACAGAGGCTGGCTCCGACCGGGCGGACCTCAAATATGTGTTTGCCGCTGCCGCCCAGATCGCAACTGCCGTCACCGGCTTTACGGTCATCGTCACCAAATCGACGGTACCTGTTGGCACCAACAGGCAGGTTTTCGATATTGCCAAGGCCAACCTCAATCCCGAGGCCGAGATCGCCGTCGCGTCCAATCCGGAATTCTTGCGGGAGGGTGCTGCGATCAAGGACTTTCTCGAGCCGGACAGGATCGTGGTCGGCGTCGACACCCCCCAGGCAGCCGAAGTGATGGAGCGCATCTATGCGCCGCTGCTGTTAAACGGCCAGGTACCCTTTCTCACGATGGGCATCGAGACGGCGGAACTGGTCAAATATGCCGCCAACGCCTTCCTGGCGGTGAAGATCAGCTTCATCAACGAAATGGCCAATCTCTGCGAAGCCGTCGGCGCGACGGTCGAAGATGTTGCCCATGGTATCGGGCTTGATAAGCGCATCGGCCGCGCCTTCCTCAATACCGGTCCTGGATGGGGCGGCTCCTGCTTTCCCAAGGATACGCGTGCATTGCTTGCCACGGCATCTGATGCCGGCGTCAAATCGCTCGTCGTGTCTTCGGCGGTCGATGTCAATAACCAGCGCAAGACCGACATGGTCAGTCGGGTTTTGAACGCGGCCGACGGCGATGTGAAGGGCAAGAAAATCGCCGTGCTTGGTGTGACATTCAAGGGCCAGACCGACGATATGCGCGACAGCACAAGTCTGATTCTACTGCCCGCCCTGCAGGAGAAAGGCGCAACCGTCGTAGCCTTCGATCCGTCCAATCCGCACGAAGCAGCCGCCCTTTTGCCGGGCGTGGAAATGACGCGCACGGCCCGCGAGGCTGCGACCGGTGCCGACGTTCTCGTCATCCTCACAGACTGGATGGTGTTCAAGACTTATAATTTCAAGGAGATTGCCAGCGTCATGGCGACACCTGTGATGGTCGATCTGCGCAACATGTTCAGCGCTGCCCAGGCGCAGAAGAACGGCTTCATCAACTACATCTCGCTTGGTCGCTAAGTTGAAGCCTTGCAAAATGCATGGTTCTTGTAAAATCCAGGCGAAAAGTCACATATCTGTCGTAGTGCGGCACCGGATTGATCCTTCCACTGCGTGACATCGTGGTGTAAGGAGGGGCCGCGCGAAGAGAGCGGTGACGGAGATAGGCTGCACTGGCCTGCGTTCAACCGCTCAGTCTTCCCGGGCGCCCGGGCCATTCCGGCGCCATGATCCTGTTTGGCGCCATGTCCTGGAGTTGACCTGAATGCCCATTACGATTTTCGACGGTATTGTCATCGGTGTCGTGCTGTTTTCAGCCGTACTGGCGATGATCCGCGGCTTCTCACGCGAGATCCTGTCGATTGCCAGTTGGGTTGGCGCGATTGCAGCGGCCTATTATCTGTACCCGATCGTCCTTCCCTATGTGAAGAACTATACCAACGACCAGCGCATCGCGATCGCAGCCTCGGCTGGTGGTATTTTCTTGATCGCGTTGATCATCATCTCCTTCATCACCTCGCGGATTGCAGACTTCATCATCGACAGCCGGATCGGCGCGCTGGACCGGACGCTCGGCTTCCTGTTCGGCGCTGCCCGCGGCATTCTGCTGCTGGTGGTGGCCGTGGCTTTCTGGAACTGGCTGATCGATGCCAAGCAGCGGCCGGACTGGGTGAACAATGCCAAGTCCAAGCCATTCCTCGATGCGCTTGTCGTCAAGCTGGAAGCGGTGCTGCCAGCCGATATCGAGCCGCAACTGCGCGCCCGCATCCTTGGCAAGCAGCAGGCTCCGGCCGAGGGCCAGGCTCCCGAGGAAGACGCACCGCAGACCACACCTGGTCAACCGGCTCCGGCACCGTCGAACTGACGGTTGCCGACACAGTTTCGCGACCTTATGGACGTTGATGGTTGGCATGCTTATATAGAGGCCAATCCAAGCGAGCGGTTCCGGCAAGACCGAATTGCTCAAGTCGATCCCGCTTCTAGCGGGATCGAATGATAGACATATCGAGTGCCACCGTTTCCTCGCAAGAACATCAGGCACTTGTCACAGCTTTTCGTCACCCGCGCACCCGTCTGCGACGCGCATGTATCGAGCAAAGGCTTGCTGCAATGAATCAGTCTATTTCCTCGACTTTCCTTGAAGACCTCGAAGGCGACACGCTGCATGAAGAATGCGGCGTATTCGGCATTTTGGGACATCAGGATGCGGCAACGCTGACGGCGCTTGGCCTGCATGCGCTCCAGCATCGCGGACAAGAAGCGGCGGGTATCGTCTCCTTCGACGGACGGCAATTCCATACCGAAAAGCATATGGGTCTGGTCGGTGACCACTACACCAATCCAGTGACGCTGGCGAAATTGCCGGGCTCGGCCTCGATCGGCCATACCCGTTATTCGACAACTGGCGAAGTGGCGCTGCGCAATGTGCAGCCGCTGTTTGCCGAACTGGAAGAAGGCGGCATCGCCATCGCCCATAACGGCAATTTCACCAATGGCCTGACACTGCGTCGCCAGATCATCGCGACAGGCGCCATCTGTCAGTCCACCTCGGATTCGGAAGTGGTTCTGCATCTCATCGCCCGCTCCCGCCACAGCTCGACCGCCGACCGCTTTATCGACGCGATGCGGCAGATGGAAGGCGGCTATGCGATGATCGCGCTCACCCGCACCAAGCTGATCGCCGCGCGCGATCCGATCGGTATCCGGCCGCTGGTCATGGGCGAACTCGACGGCAAGCCGATCTTCTGCTCGGAAACCTGTGCACTTGACATTATCGGCGCAAAATTCGTCCGCGATGTCGAAAACGGCGAAGTGATCATCTGCGAAATCCAGCCTGATGGATCGATCACCATCGACAGCCGCCGCCCTGCCCGGCCCCAGCCGGAGCGGCCCTGCCTGTTCGAATATGTTTATTTTGCAAGACCCGATTCGGTCGTCGCCGGCCGCAACGTCTACCAGACCCGCAAGGCCATGGGGATGAATCTGGCCAAAGAAGCTCCCTGCGACGGCGATGTCGTGGTGCCGGTGCCCGATGGTGGCACACCGGCCGCACTCGGCTATGCGCAGGCGAGCGGCATTCCCTTCGAATACGGCATTATCCGCAATCACTATGTCGGACGGACCTTCATCGAGCCGACGCAGCAGATCCGCGCCTTCGGCGTCAAGCTGAAGCATTCCGCCAACCGGGCGATGATCGAAGGCAAGCGGGTGATCCTGGTGGACGACTCGATCGTGCGCGGCACGACCTCGCTGAAGATCGTCCAGATGATCCGCGATGCCGGCGCCAAGGAAGTGCATATCCGCGTTGCGAGCCCAATGATCTATCATCCCGACTTCTACGGCATCGACACGCCGGACGCCGAAAAGCTGCTGGCCAATCAATATGCCGGTGCAGAAGCCATGGCGAAATATATCGGCGCCGACTCGCTCGCCTTCCTGTCGATCGACGGGCTGTACATGGCCGTCGGCGGCGAGGCCCGCAACCCTGAGAACCCGCAGTTCACCGACCACTATTTCACCGGCGATTACCCGACACGGTTGGCGGACAAGGAAGGCGAAAAGATGGGCCGCAAGGTCTCGGTCATGGCCAGCAACGGCTGAGACGTGGTCAATAAGGCCTGAGCCGGCTGCCGTCGGCCGGGCCTGGATATGCATGCGGGAAGAGGCAGGGAAGAGCATATGACTGTTGATCTGAAGGGGCGGATCGCGCTGGTAACGGGTGCATCGCGCGGTATCGGTTATTTTACAGCACTTGAGCTGGCCAAGGCCGGGGCGCATGTGATCGCCTGCGCGCGCACTGTCGGCGGTCTTGAGGACCTCGACGACGCGATCAGCGCCGCTGGCGGCAGTGCTACGCTGGTGCCCTTCGATCTCAACGATATGAATGCTATCGACGCGCTTGGAGGCTCTATCTTCGAACGCTGGGGCAAGCTCGACATTCTCGTGGCCAATGCCGGCGTGCTCGGCACGATTTCGCCGGTCGCGCATGTCGAGGCCAAGGTGTTCGAGAAGGTGATGACCATCAATGTCACCGCCACATGGCGCCTGATCCGTTCGATCGATCCGCTGATTACCAAGTCCGACCAAGGCCGCGCATTGATCCTGTCTTCAGGCGCCGCCCACAAATGCAAGCCGTTCTGGGGCCCCTACTCCGCCTCAAAGGCCGCTGTTGAAGCGCTCGCCCGCACCTGGGCGGCAGAGCATCAGCGCCTGCCGCTGAAGGTGCTCTCCGTCGATCCCGGCGCTACCCGCACGGCAATGCGCGCCCAGGCCATGCCGGGTGAAGATCCCGACACGCTGCCGCATCCATCGGACGTCGCAAAGGCGTTGCTGCCGCTGGTCGGGCCACAACAGACGGAAACTGGCAAGCTTTACATCGTGCGCGAAAACCGGATTGCCGATTATCCCGCCATCTAAAGCATTTCCAGGAAAAGCGTTAAAATCAAAGGTTATAGCTCGGGAAACAGCGGCGCAAAGCTGCGGCTCATCTGCGCCACCTTGGCGGCGATATCTGCGGCGCGTGCAGCCCGCATCTCGGGATCGTCGACCAGACGCAGGATTTCCTCGATCCAGACGCGCTCGTCATAAGGCAGGCGCGGATGGGCATCCTGCGGCCCGCCATCATAGGCAAGCGCGTCGGAAAACAGCCCTGCCGCACCAAGCCTGGCGACATCGATGAACTTTGTGCCCGCGCGGCTGTCGTTGGCCTCCGATGGCGCCAGCGGCACCAGCATGATGTCCACCTGAGCCGTACCCGCATAAACAAGATATTGCGGCCAGGACACCGGTGCTTTGACCGTGACCCGATCCATGCCACGCCAGATCTGGCGCGCCTTCTTGCCGGCAAAGACCTCGAACACGGTCTGCGGTCGCGCTTCCAGCACCTTGCGGATGACGGGTTTTAGAAAATGATGTTCCGCCACATGTACGCCCGTCGCGTGATAGGCAATTACCACTTTTTCCTCGGCAACAGCTTTTGCGCCTTCGCCTGTCTTTGGACGCCGTTCCCAGAGGCTTGCTGGCGGCGCCGGCGGCAGGATATGCGCCTTCGGCTCACCGATTGCCTGCACCAGCTGCGGCGTCGACAGCCAGATGATGTCGAGATGGCGGTTCAGCCGGCGTAGCGGATGGAGCGCGCGGTACCAGAGAAACAGGCTATAGGCGATATCGGCATCGCGGCTGGAAATCACCGCATGGATATCGTCGTCGAGCAGCAGACCGACGCCGGCCAAACGGTCAGCATGGGCTTCGATCCAGGCCAGCAGCGGTTTCGAGGCATAGCGGCAGACGACAACAAAGGCGCCATCCGGATCGAGGCCGGCGGGGTCGAAGCGCCTGATATCATGCACTTGATGCGGCGGCATACCCGCCGCCTCCAGGCGGACTGGAAGATAGTAGTCGAAGGTCGGATTGGGAACGCGACCAAACACCAGAATGGAGCGGACCGGCCGACGTGGCTTTCCCTCTGCGCCATCGCGCAGGCGCGGACGAGGCATAAGGCGTTCGAGCGCCAGCGGATACCACCATTTCTTCATGGAATGCGGCTTCCCGGTAGTCTGGCGCTGCGGGGAGACAGATCGCGCGGCACCGCCTCCAGCGAAAAATCGGCTGCACTCAGCGAGCAGTTCGGGTTGTAGCTCGGATCGTTGCCGATCACGGCCTGCCAGCGTTCGAACATGACCCTCTCTTCTCCGGCAAAGCGCTGCCGCTTTTCCTCAGTATCGTCGCGTCCCCGCGATACCGATTCCCGATGAACAAGGCGAGCATGCGGCGTCCAGACGATATCGAGGTCCAGCGCCCGCAGCTTGAGGCAATAATCGACGTCGTTGAAGGCGACCGGCAGCTTTGCCTCGTCCATGCCTGATACGGCGAGCCAATGGCTCTTGCGGGTCAGGAGACAGGCAGCCGTCACCGCTGACACATGTCGCCGCTGTGCCAGCAACCCCTGGTCTTCGCCGCCGTCGAGATCATGAAAATGAAAGCTGTGGCGGGCGATGGATCCTGCCCCCAAGGTGACGCCGCCATGCTGCACGTAGCCGTCGGGATAGAGCAGCAGCGCCCCGACTGCGCCGACCTTGGGATCGTCAAGTTCGGCGTTCATCTCGCCGAGCCAAAGCCGATCCAGCGGCTCGACATCGTTGTTGAGCAGCAGGATGCGTTCGTGCCGGGCCGCGGCAACCCCGAGATTGCAGGCGCGGGAAAAGTTGAAGGCGCCGGGCATGGCCAGGCGCCGCACATGGCCCTCCGCCTCGATCCGGTCGAGCAGGATGCGGGTGGCGTCTTCCTTGCTGTCATTGTCGATGACGATGATGTCCAACGCGCCCCGATCCGTGCGCTCGAGCAAGCCCTCAAGACAGGCCGACAGCAGATCGGCACGGTCGCGGGTCGGGATGATCACGGTGACCGGTGGGATCGATCCGCCCAAGCGCTGCAGGGGATGTGACGGCAGCGTCGCAGCCCGCGGTGCCGGGCGATGCATGAGAATGCGGGGCAGATGCAGAATATCGCCGGCTTGCGAGGCCTCAATGGCGAGCGCCTGCGGCTCCAACTGGCGAAGGTCGACCTTGTCGGGCAGACAGGTCGCGCGCAGCAGGATGCAATCGACAGGAAGCCAGCCGCTTTCGACCAGCGGCAGGTTCCACGCCGGCTTGAACAGAGGCGTAGCCTTCCCGCCGCTGCGGGAGACGGTGTCCTCGTCACAATAGACGCCAGTCGCCTGCGGGTGACGGATCAGGCAATCCACCATCCATTGCAAGGCTGATGGGGCGAGCGTCACCCCGGCCGGCAGCCGCATCCAGAAGCGCTCGCCCGTTTCAAGGCTATGAGCGAGATCGGTCTGCACATCCTCAGGCTCGACAAGCCGGTTGGCGCGATAGGTTTGATGCTTGAGGCTCTCATGCGAGGCCTCGCGGCCCCGCCCCTCACCCAGGATCGAGACCAGAACGAGCGGTGTCGGCGCATCGGTCAGGTTAGCGATTGCGGGTGGATGGTCATCCTCCATCTGCGCCCGTACGGCTCGCCAGTCGCGATAGGAGGGCGCAGACAGGGCCTCGAATTGCCGCAGAAAGCGGAAGGTTGCGCCCTTGATATTGCGGGCAGCCAGCAGGCGCAGCAAGGTCCGGGCCATCGACGGCCGGCGCAAGATCACCCGCGCGACCGCCTCGGCAGTCGATAGCGCCCGAATTTCAACCGTCGGCGGATCGATGGCTGGTTCTGAACGGCTGGTCTGCCGCTCTGCGTCGTGGGAAGGCACGGCTTCAAGGATGATACCGTCGAGATCGTCAGGCATCCAGCCGATGAAGAAGCCGGTCTGGTCGATCACCATGGAGCGCTGCAGCACGGCGGGAACTCTTCCCGCGCGGTGAAGCCGCAGGCGCGCGGAGCCTCCCAGAAACCCTGCCGGATCGCTCACCGTCACCATCACAGGCTTATCGGCAAGACGGCGGGCTGCCTCGCCGGTGACAACGCTCACCTGCGCTGGACCGACCGTCTGATCTGCCATGCGAATGCCTGTCTTCACGATGCTACACCAGAGACACAGCCGAACGATACGCTCTGCGGCAGGGATATTTTTTCACCAGGCCTCTCTTCCGGGCAGCGCAGGCGCGATGCGCTTGCCGCAGGCTCACAATGCTCTCGGTCTCGTCATCAAACAGTCTGACACGAGACCCTTTTCTTTTCGTTTACCTATTTTCCGAAAAGTAATGGCCCGCCATGCTCGCACCTGCGAGCAATCTGTTGAAAATTATGGTGCATATATAAACAGTTACAGCGCCCCACACGGTTTTGTGCACGGCGCTGTATCGCAGATAGCCACGTGAATTGAAAGCGTCAGAGCACTTTTTTCAGCAGATATTGGCCGTAAGTGCTCTTGCCATATTGCTGACCGAGCTTCTCCAACTGCGCCGCGTCGATGAAACCGAGACGATAGGCGATCTCTTCGGGGCAGGAAATCTTGAAGCCCTGGCGGCGCTCCAGGGTGGCGACGAATTCCGAGGCATCCAACAGGCTGTCGGGCGTACCCGTGTCAAGCCAGGCATAGCCACGGCCCATTTTCACCACGTTCAACCGGCCGCGTTCGAGGTAAACACGGTTGACGTCGGTAATTTCAAGCTCGCCGCGCGGGGACGGCTTCAGGTTGGCAGCGATATCGACGACATCCTTGTCGTAGAAGTAAAGCCCGGTCACGGCCCAGCTCGAGCGCGGCTCCTGCGGCTTTTCCTCAATGGAAATGGCCTTCAGATCCTTGTCGAATTCGACGACGCCATACCGCTCGGGGTCATTGACGTGATAGGCAAAGACCGTGGCGCCATCATTGCCGGCAACAGCGGTTCTGAAGAGATCGTTGACCCCATGGCCGTAGAAAATATTGTCGCCGAGGATCAGGCAGGATGGGTTGGAGCCGACGAAATCGGCACCTATGATATAGGCCTGGGCCAACCCGTCCGGCGACGGCTGCTCGGCATAGCTCAGGGAAATTCCCCATTTCGATCCATCGCCCAGCAGGCTCTGGAAATTCGGCAGGTCCTTCGGTGTCGAGATGATCAGAATGTCGCGGATACCGGCAAGCATCAGAGTCGACAGCGGATAGTATATCATCGGCTTGTCATAGACCGGCATGAGCTGCTTGGACGTGACAAGCGTCATCGGATGCAACCGCGTTCCGCTGCCACCAGCAAGGATGATACCCTTCATTGATAAAACTCCTGACACATCAATTCTGTCTATCTGTCATGCATTGATCGATAGAGCCATTCTTTCCGACAAACATGCCTTTTCAACGGCATGCTGGAAAAACGGTCCACCGTCCGTGGAAATACTCTAGCTGTCTTCGCCGTTTAGCAGCCGATCGACGACCAATTCGGTCGACGGCCTCCAGTCCGGCAGCCTGACACCGTGGACCGTCGCAAGCTGAGTGCAATCCAGTCTGGAATTGGCGGGCCGTTCGGCAGGCGTCGGATAGTCGCTGGCCGGGATCGGCGTCACCGTCGCGGAAGGGCCACCTTTTGCTTCCGAAAGCCGGAAGATCTCAGCCGCAAACTCTGCCCAGCTGGCTTCGCCTGTACCGGTCATATGAAAGATGCCACGCATCTCGGCTGCAGACGACGAAAGCAGATTTGTCCCAACCGCCAAGACGGCGTCAGCGATATCGAGCGCCGACGTCGGATTGCCGATCTGATCCGCGACGACATTCAAACCATCGCGGGTTTCGGCGAGCCGCAGCATGGTGCGCAGGAAGTTCTTGCCGAACGGGCTATAGACCCAGGCGGTGCGCAGGATGGCATGATTGTCGGTCGCAGCCGCCACCTTGCGCTCGCCTTCAAGCTTGCTGCGGCCGTAGACCCCGAGCGGTGCCACCGGATCGGTCTCGGCATAGGGTGCAGTTTTGCTGCCGTCGAAGACATAATCGGTGGAGATATGCAGGATCGGTACGTTGAGAAGCTTGGCGACACGGGCCAGTTCCCCCGGCCCTTCTGCATTAACGGCAAAGGCCGCAGCTTCCTCGCCCTCGGCCTGGTCGACAGCCGTATAGGCGGCGGCCGAGACGATAAGGTCGGGCTTCGCAGCCCGCATAGCCGGCTCGATTGTCGCGGGATCGCCGAGGTCAAGCGTTGGACGGCCAAGCGCGATCAACTCGATATCCTGACGGTCAGCCGCCCTTTCGATCAGGGATTGGACGACCTGACCGGCGAGGCCGGTGACGACAAAGCGCTTGCTGCTGCTCATTTGCCGGCAGCCGTTTTCAACAGGCCGAGCCGGCTGCCATCATAGCCCTTGCGCAGCGGTTCCCACCACCAGCGGTTTTCGAGATACCACTTCACGGTCTTTTCGATGCCGGTGTCGAAATTCTCCTGAGCCTTCCAGCCCAGTTCGGTTTCGAGCTTGGTGGCGTCGATGGCATAGCGCGCATCGTGGCCGGGCCGGTCGGTGACATATTGGATCAGCTTGTCATGCGGTGCGCCAGCCGGATGCAACTCGTCCATCAAGGCGCAAACACGGGTGACGACATCGATATTGCGGCGCTCATTGCGGCCGCCGACATTATAGGTCTCTCCGATCCGGCCGCGCTCGACGATGATATCAAGCGCACGGGCATGGTCCTCGACATAGAGCCAATCGCGGATATTGACGCCCTGGCCGTAAACCGGCAACGGCTTGCCCTCCAGCGCATTGATGATCATCAGCGGGATGAGCTTTTCCGGGAAATGGAAGGGGCCGTAATTGTTGGAGCAGTTGGAGACCACGATGGGCATGCCATAGGTACGCTCCCAGGCCTTCGCCAGGTGGTCGGACGCGGCCTTCGAAGCGGAATAAGGCGAGCTAGGGTCGTAAGGCGTGGTTTCGGTAAACAGACCGTCATCGCCGAGCGAACCGTAAACTTCGTCGGTCGAGACATGCAGGAAGCGGAAGCTTTCCTTCTCAACGCCCTCAAGCCCCTGCCAATAAGCGCGCGCACTTTCGAGCATGGTGAAGGAGCCGAGCACGTTGGTCTCGACGAAATCCTTGGCGCCGGTGATAGAGCGGTCGACATGGCTTTCGGCAGCCAAATGCATCACTCGGTTCGGGCGGAAGCTGGCAAAGGCAGCGGCCATCGCCTGGCCGTCGCAGATATCGGCCTTCAGGAAGCGATAGAGCGGATTGGCTTCGACTGAGGCGAGCGAAGTCAGGGTGCCCGCATAGGTGAGCTTATCGACATTGAGGACCTCATAGCCCTTGTCCAGCACCAGATGCCGCACGACGGCCGATCCGATAAATCCGGCGCCGCCGGTCACAAGTACACGCATGTCTTCCACTATCCCCTAGTGCATCGATCCAAACGAAAGATTCATCTGAGTTTGGACAAATCGATGCATAAACAAAAAACGAGTGCAAGAAGCATGAACGAATTGAATGGTTCGTGCACTCGCATTCATCGGCGGGCCCGCATGGCCCGCGTTCACGGCTAATAGACGAAATTCGTCTCGAGTTCACTCAGTGTCGGCTGCTTCCTGTCCTTGTCCGACAGGATCGCCTTGTCGGCATCAACAGGCCAGTCGATCCCGATCGCCGGATCGTTCCACAACAGGCCCCTGTCATGATCCGGGCTGTAATAATCTGTCACCTTGTAGCTGATGACCGTATCGGGCTGCAATGTGCAGAAGCCGTGAGCAAAGCCCGGCGGCACCCAAAGCTGACAGCCGTTTTCCGCCGTCAATTCGGCCGTAACGAACTGACCATAGGTTGGCGACCCCTTGCGTATATCGACGGCGACGTCGAGCAGTGCGCCGGCCGCACAGGATACAAGCTTGCCCTGAGCGCGCGGATTGAGCTGGAAATGCAGACCGCGGACCGTGCCGACTTCAGCAGAGAAGGACTTGTTGTCCTGCACGAAGGGGAACGACCCGACTTCGCTTTCAAACAGGCTCAGCCGGAAAGTTTCCATGAAATAGCCGCGCTGGTCTCCAAACCGCTTTGGCGTGATCAGAAATACGCCTGGCAGCTTCGTCGCTTCAAACTGCATTTTCGTCCCTTCGTCGTCATCTCTTCTGGCAATTAACCGCCCCGGCAAGCAGGGGCAAGCAAAATGCAGATGGGAGCCGTCTTAACCGAACAATTATGACGCTATTCGGACAGTGCGGACGATATAGCTCAACGTCCAGCACCTCTACATTGTAAAAAATCGACGTTTCTAGCGCCTTCGTTAGATCGGCGCTCCCTCAAGCATGGCGGAAAATGGCTGAAAGGCGGATGAACATTCGATCGGCGGCGCCATGTCGTCGTTGCCGGCGTCGATCAGGTTTACCACCCGCACCCGGCGGGCCGGATCGGCTTTCAACAGATCGGCAAAGCTGACTGGCCCGGGACCGAGCGTGATTGCGGCATTGAGCGGTGCGTCCTTGGAGGTCGGGTCGGCCGAACCTACGAGCTGCGGCGGCGCGCCATCGAACTGGACCGTGTCAAGGAAGAGGCTCAACGGCTGGTAACGGCTCTCGTCGCGGATGCCGCGCAGAACGATGCGGCCGGGAGTGCCGGACGCACTGCCGGTATAGCGCATGTTGCGCACGGTAATGCCGGAGAAGTCAGGCATCTTGTCGCCTGTCTTGTCGGAATAGCGGGTGTCGAACACCAAGGGTGCAGCGACATTGCGCATGCAAATATCCTCGTAGAGGACATTGCCGACTTTTCCGCCCCGCGAAGTGTCCGATTTGATCCTGAGCCCGTTGCCTTCAGGGCTGTCATGGCCATCCATCACAAGGTCAAAGACGTGAATATCGTCGACGCCGGAATTGGTTTCCGAGCCGATCGACAGGCCATGGCCATAGTAGAAGCGGTTATGGGCAAAGGTCATCCGCGTCGATGGCTTGTCGCCGCCGGCCTTGATCGCCACATGGTCGTCGCCGGTGCTGATGGCGCTATAGGCGAGCAAAACCTTGGTCGACTGGCCGGGATCGAAGCCATCAGTATTCTTGACGGTGTCCGGGGTAAAGCAGGTGGCCGGCGTCAGCTGGTCCGGCGTCGTGCCAGGCGGGCAGGCGTAGTCAGGCTTGGTATAAACAGCACTCGGGCTCAGGATCTTGATGCCCCAGGCGGTAAGCCCGGTCACGCCATTGCTGACGACATGAAAGTTTGGGCTATTGATGAGCGCGATGCGCGACAGCGTGAAATTCTCGCCGCCCTCCACTTCGAGCAGCCGGAAGACATGCTGGTTGAGCCCCTGTTTCGACTGCCATGCCACATCCCACCAGGAGCGCTTGCCAGCATTGTCGCCCGACAGAAGCAGCGACCCACCGCGCCCGTCGATCTTCCCCTCTCCGGCAACGCCTGCGCCCTTGGTATCCTTGGCAAGCAAGAGAGGCTTGCAGGTCTTATCCCAGGATGTATTGGCCGTGCCGCAATCGCCAGCGCCCTTGTCGTAATCCTTGGGGTCGCGGGAGGCATAGAGGGTAACGGGCTTGTCGACGAACAGGATCACGCCGCTTTTCAGCGTGAGCGGTCCCGTCAGAAAAGCATCCTGGCCATCCGTGCCCGCCGTGAGCTTGACCAACCCGCCCGCGCAGCCGTCGATCGCCGCCTGCAGGCGCTCCTGATCTGGATGAACGGCCTTGCCATCGGCATCCGCCGCATCGACGGAACCGTCTTTACTCGTCAGCGCCGCCGGCAGCGTGGCGCAGACCGTTGTCGGTAGGTCCGGCTCGGTGATCGATCCCCATTGGGTGGCGACGGCCGGCTCTGCGGCGCGTGCTGCAACAGCAGAGAGGCCGGCAATCAGCAGCGCGCAGGTGAGCTGCCTCGCAACAGCGGCTTGCAGACGAAAGATGGACGGCAGCGAAGCAGATGCGGAACCGGGCATGAGCAATCCTTGAAACGGCAATTTTCTAAAGGCGGAGTCTCCATCACGCCAATGCGAGATCTAGCGTGAATAAAGGCGCTCTGTGTTCAAACCGGTGATTGGCCCGAAATCAAGACCGTCAGATGCGCCGCAGCCGGCTCATCGGTAAAATATTTTCGCTGCCGATCAAAAAAATGCAGCATGGATCTCCAAGGCCGAAAAAGCCGTTGACCGAAGCCGTGGGTCGCGCCATAAAGCACGCCATGAAAACGAGCACCTGCATCATCTGCTGGAACATTATTCGCTAGCGCATGCGCTGGCCCGGCCGTTTTCGTCTCTTGCACAGTCCCAGATGACAAACGCTCCGGTCCAGCCGGGTATCATCACGTCTGGAGACCGCCATGGCCGAGGGCCTTAAGCTTTACAATACACTGACGCGCAGCAAGGTCGATTTCACCCCGATCGACCCTAAAAACGTGCGCATGTATGTCTGCGGTCCGACGGTCTATGATTTTGCCCATATCGGCAATGCCCGACCGGTGATCGTCTTTGACGTGCTCTACCGGCTGCTGCGGCATGTCTATGGCGAGGCTCACGTCACCTATGCCCGCAACATTACCGACGTCGATGACAAGATCAACGCGCGGGCGCTCAGGGATTTTCCTGATCTGTCGCTCAATGACGCCATCGCCAGGGTGACGCAGAAAACGGCCGACCAGTTCAGCGCCGATGTCGAGCGGCTTGGCAATCTGCCGCCGACGGTCGAGCCGCGCGCCACAGACAATATCGCCCAGATGATCTCGATCATCGAAACACTGATCGCCAAAGGTCATGCCTATGTGGCCAGCGGCGAAGTGCTGTTCGACACAAGGTCGATGGCCGCTTATGGCCAACTATCCAAGCGTAATCTCGATGAGCAGCAGGCCGGCGCCCGCATTGCCGTCGAGGCGCACAAGAAGCACCCGGGCGATTTCGTGCTGTGGAAACTCTCCAGTCACAATGAGCCCGGCTGGGACAGCCCCTGGGGTCGTGGCCGTCCGGGCTGGCATATTGAGTGCTCGGCCATGTCCAAGCGCTATCTGGGCGAAGTCTTCGACATCCATGGCGGCGGGCTGGACCTGATCTTCCCGCATCATGAAAACGAGATCGCCCAGTCCTGCTGCGCCAATGGCACCGACGTGATGGCAAACGTCTGGATGCACAACGGCTTTGTGCAGGTTGAAGGCCAGAAAATGTCGAAGTCGACAGGCAATTTCTTCACGATCAACGAATTGCTGGACACAGAGAGCTTCGGCACCCGCAAATGGCCGGGCGAAGTGCTGCGGCTGGCCATGCTGATGACCCACTATCGCGAGCCGATCGATTTTTCGGTGAAGCGGTTGGAGGAAGCAGAGCGGCTGATCGCCAAATGGCCGGCCGGTGACGCCGGTGATGCGGCACCGAACCAGAGTGTGCTTGACGCCCTTGCCGACGACCTCAACACGGTTGCCGCCGTGCAGGCTCTGCACGGACTGGCGTCATCAGCGAATGCCGATCCGACCAAGCTGCCAGTCTTTCTGGCCAGCGCAGCTCTGCTCGGCCTTCAGCCGAAGAAAGCCGAAGTCAGTGAAGACCTGTCCGCTGCAGTCACGGCCCTGGTCGAGATGCGGCTCGAAATGCTCAAGGCGAAGAACTTTGCGGAAGCAGACAAGATCCGCGACGATCTTCTGACCAAAGGCATTCAGCTAAAGGACGGCAAGGACAAGGAAACCGGCGAGCGCGTGACGAGTTGGGAGGTCAAGCGCTAGGCGGTTTGCGGCTCTTTCCCCTTCTCCCCAGCGGGGAGAAGGGGGCGGTAGCCGGATGAGGGGGCGAAGCAAAGCACCCCAAATGACGATTTTGGCAAGTCTTCGCTGATACTAGGGAACGACATCGATGATCGATCACATGAATATCAAGGTTGCCGATTTTGAACGTGCAAAGGCGTTTTACGATGCCGCCTTTGCGCCGCTTGGCGCCTCCCTGCTTTACATGGTGCCGGAGGAATACTCGAACGGCGTGAAAATGGGCGGCTATGGGCGCGAAAAGCCGGTCTATTGGCTTTATGAAGGCACACCGCCTGAAGGCTACCACCAGCATATTGCATTTGCCGCCGAAGACCGGGCTGCGGTCGACGCCTTCTACCACGCCGCCATTGCCGCCGGTGGCAAGGACAATGGCGCGCCAGGCCTGCGGCCGCATTACCATCCGAACTACTATGGTGCCTTCGTATTTGATCCCGACGGCAATAATATCGAGGCGGTGTGTCACAAGGCCGAGGACGACCTTACCCGCTAATTTGCGTCGGAGGTCGATCCAGCATATGCTAAGGCCTATGCTGGTGACTGGCCTGTACAGCTAAGGGAGGCGTCGATGAGCGCGACACAGGAAAGACATGTGCGGGTGTTCAAGAACGGCCGCAATCGTGCCGTGCGCATTCCCGTGGAATTCGATTTTCCCGGCGATGAGGTCATCATGCGCAAGGAAGGCGACCGGATCATTCTGGAGCCTGTCGTGAACAAGAAGGAAACCTTTGTCGCTTGGCTGCGCCAACAGCCACCGATCGAAGAAGATTTCCCCGATTTCGATCTACCCGAGCCTCCACCGAGGCCCGTTGACCTATGATCACCGCCCGCTTCATGCTCGACACCAATATCATATCGGATGTCGTGCGTAATCCAGCAGGACCGGCTGCCAATGTTTTGCAGACATTGAACAGGGACGATATCTGTATCAGTTCGATCGTGCTGTCGGAGATCCTGTTCGGGATCAGGCGCCGTGGGTCGGAGAGGCTTAGCAGATTGGTCGAAGGGGTGCTGGAGCGGATCGACGTCATTGCCTATGACGACGTGGCTGCCCGCAGATACGCCGATATTCGCACCGCGCTGGAAACCAGGGGAACGTTGATTGGGGCAACCGACCTATTCATCGCCGCCCACGCGCTGGCGCTGGATATGGTCCTGATCACCAACAATGTGCGTGAGTTCTCGCGCGTACAGGGACTGCAATTGGAAAACTGGCTCGAAACGGCCACGGAGGAGCAATAGCCATGTCAGAAACGGTCCATACCGGCGGCTGCCAATGCGGTGCCATTCGCTTTCGCTCAACCGGCACGTTGAAAGACTCTTCGATCTGTCATTGTCGCATGTGCCAGAAAGCGTTTGGCGCTTATTATGCGCCGCTGGTTTCGGCGCGCGGCGTCGCATTTGAGTGGACACGTGGCACGCTGAAGCATTTCCAATCGTCGAACGTCGTCAAACGCGGCTTTTGCGGCGATTGCGGCACACCGCTGACCTATGAGGCGCCTGACGGTATGGCGGTCGCGGCCGGCGCCTTCGATGATCCATCCGCCCTACCTCCGTCGCTTCAATACGGCACCGAAGCCAAGATCGGCTTTGTCGACCATCTGCACGCATTGCCGGGCCATCCGACGGAAGAAGACCTGACGAACGAGCCCTTCCTCGATGGCCTTGTTTCCTACCAGCATCCGGACCACGACACGGATCAATGGCCAACCGACAAAGGAGCAAGCGCATGAGTGAGATCTTTTCCGGCGGCTGCCAATGTGGCGCGGTGCGGTTTCAGGCGGCAAAGCTGGGCCGGCCGTCGATCTGTCATTGCCGTATGTGCCAGAAGCAGTTCGGCAGTTTCTTCGGCGCGCTGGTCACCGCCGATCAGGCGCATCTGACCTGGACGCGCGGCCAACCGAAGCTCTACCGCTCCTCGGCAAAGGTGAAGCGCGGCTTTTGCGAAAAATGCGGCACGCCGTTGACCTACCAGCATGCCGAGGGCGTGGAACTGGCCATCGGCGCCTTTGACAACCCGGCCGCCTTCGAGCCGGAAATTCAGGTCAATCACCACAAGCGCTTGCCCTGGATCGACACCTTGTTTGAAAAGCCGATCTATGAAAATGCAGATCAGGAAGCCGTCTGGGCGGGTATTGAATCCTTCCAGCATCCGGACTTCGATACGCCGGTCTGGCCGCCTGAGGATGACGGACAATGAGAGAGCAAATTCACTCCGGCGGTTGCCAATGCGGCGCGATCCGCTATCGGGCGACCGGCGCCGTCGGCAATCCGCATGTCTGCCATTGCCGCATGTGCCAGAAAGCCTCAGGCAATTACTTCCTGCCGCTCGGCTCCATCAAGCGCGAGCGGTTCACACTCGTGCGCGGCGAGCCGCAATGGTTCCACTCCTCCGATCTGGTGAAGCGCGGTTTTTGCGCCCATTGCGGCACGCCCCTGTTCTTCGACGTGCCGGAAGCGGATTTCATCAATATCACGCTGGGCTCGCTGGACGACCCCACCACGGTCAAGCCGGTCGAGCAGGCCAATCTCGACAGCAAGATGCCGTGGTTTGCCGACCTCGATAGGCTGCCGGTCGAGGCACGGGAGGCCAGTACGGACTGGCTGGCAAAGGTCGGCGAGAGCCAGCATCAGCATCCCGACCACGACACAGCAGACTGGCCGATGGACTGGCCCCAACATCAGGGATCGCCCCATGACTGATTTGCGCAGCTTCTACCCCGAAGTCGAGCCGTTCGAGACCGGATTCCTCGATGTCGGCGACGGCCATGTGATCTATTGGGAGCGGGTCGGCACCAAGGGCGCGAAACCGGCCGTGTTCCTGCATGGCGGCCCGGGCGGCGGCATCAATGCCAACCAGCGGCGGATTTTCGATCCCGCGCTCTATGACGTGATCCTGTTTGATCAGCGCGGCTGCGGCCGTTCCACGCCGCACGCGCATCTCGAAGCCAATACGACCTGGCATCTGGTCGCCGATATCGAGCGGTTGCGCCAGATGATCAGCGTGGAGCAATGGCTGGTTCTCGGCGGCTCCTGGGGCTCGACGCTGGCGCTGGCTTATGGGCAGACCCATCCCGAGCGGGTCAGCGAACTGGTATTGCGCGGCATCTATACGGTGACCAAGGCGGAAATGGACTGGTACTACCAGTTCGGCGTTTCCGAAATGTATCCGGACCGCTGGGAAAAATTCGTGGCGCCCATCCCGCTAACAGAGCGTCAAGATATGGTCTCGGCCTATCATCGTCGGCTGACGGGTGACGATAAGGCGGAGCAGCTGGCCTGCGCCCGCGCCTGGAGCCAGTGGGAAGGGGCCACGATTTCGCTGATCCCCGACCTCACGCAGATCGACACGTTCGGCGACGACCATTTTGCCATTGCCTTCGCCCGGCTGGAAAATCATTTCTTCATGAACCATTGCTGGCTGGATGAAGGGCAGTTGCTGCGCGACGCCCACAAGCTCACGGGCATTCCCGGCGTCATCGTGCATGGCCGCTATGACATGCCCTGCCCGCTGCGCTACGCCTGGGAACTGGCAAAGGCCTGGCCGGATGCCAGCTTGCATATTATCGAAGCCGCGGGCCATGCGATGAGCGAGCCTGGCATATTGGACCAGATCATCCGCGCGACAGACCGTTTCGCCGGGAAGGCATAAAATGACACGCGAAAAGATCACCCTGTTCGACACCACGTTGCGCGACGGCCAGCAGACGCCCGGCATCGACTTTTCCGTCGAGGACAAGATCGCCATTGCCGCCATGCTTGATGCCTTCGGGATTGATTATGTCGAGGGCGGCTATCCCGGCGCCAATCCGACCGATACCGCCTTCTTTTCCAAGAAGCGCACCGGACGCGCTCGTTTCACCGCCTTCGGCATGACCAAGCGCGCCGGCATTTCCGCCTCCAACGATCCCGGCCTTGCCGCGCTGTTGCAGTCGAAGAGCGATGCCGTCTGTCTTGTCGCGAAAAGCTGGGACTATCACGTCAAGGTCGCGCTCGGCTGCACCAATGATGAAAACCTGGACGCGATCCGCGACAGCGTCGAGGCTGTCACCGCCTCGGGAAAAGAAGCGCTGGTCGATTGCGAGCATTTCTTCGACGGCTACAAAGCCAATCCCGATTATGCGCTTGCCTGCGCCAAGACGGCTTATCAGGCCGGTGCCCGCTGGGTGGTGCTCTGCGACACCAATGGCGGCACGCAACCGCCGGAAGTCCGCGAGATCATCGCAGCCGTGATCGCAAGCGGCGTACCTGGCGCCTCGCTCGGCATCCACGCCCATAACGATACGGGCCAGGCGGTCGCCAATTCGCTGGCCGCCGTCGAAGCTGGCGTGCGCCAGATCCAGGGCACGCTGAACGGCATCGGCGAGCGCTGCGGCAATGCCGATTTGACCACCATCATCCCGACGCTCTGTCTGAAGCCGATCTATGCCGACCGCTTCGAAACCGGCATCGACACGGACAAGCTGCAGGATCTTACCCGGCTGTCACATGGTTTCGACGAGTTGCTGAACCGCTCGCCCTTTGCCCAGGCGCCCTATGTCGGCGCGTCGGCCTTCGCGACCAAGGCCGGCATCCATGCCTCGGCGCTGCTGAAGGACCCCAAGACCTATGAGCATGTGGAACCAGGCCTGGTCGGCAACTTCCGCAAGGTCATGGTCTCCGACCAGGGCGGCAAGGCCAATTTCATCAACGAGTTGAAACGGCGCGGCATTCCAGTCGCCAAGGACGATCCGAAGCTCGACCGGCTGATCGAGATCGTCAAGCAGCGCGAAGCCTCGGGCTATGCCTATGAAGGCGCCGATGGCAGTTTCGAACTGCTCGCCCACCGTACGCTGGGATCGGTGCCGGATTTCTTCGCCGTCGAAAGCTTCCGGGTGATGATCGAGCGCCGTTTCGACAGCAATGGAAACCTGAAGACGGTATCGGAAGCCGTGGTGAAAATGGTGATCGACGGCCAAGCGGTCATGTCGGTGGCCGAGGGAGACGGCCCGGTGAACGCGCTCGATATCGCGCTGCGCAAGGATCTCGGCAAGTTCCAGAATGAAATCGAAGACCTGGAATTGGCCGACTATAAGGTCCGCATCCTCAACGGCGGCACCGAGGCTATCACCCGCGTGCTGATCGAATCCACCGACGCCACCGGCGCCCGCTGGTGGACGGTCGGCGTCTCCGAAAACATTATCGATGCCTCCTTCCAGGCCTTGATGGACGCCATTGTCTACAAGCTGATGAAGAACCGGCAGCTGGCAGGACGCATCGCGGCGGAGTGAGCCGCAAGGGGTTTCTCGACCACCGAGTGATCAAAGGCCAGCAAAACTGCTGGCCTTATTCGTTTCATTGGTTTATCTAACATCTCAATTACTCTTGAGATGTTGAAATGTTGATCGAAAAACAAGCCCTCGATGCCTTTGCGGCACTGTCGCAGCCAACAAGATTGCGGATCCTGCGCATGCTGGTCGCAACCGGACCAGATGGATTGGCCGCCGGCGCGATCGGTGAAGCCATGGATGGCGCGTCCTCGTCACGTATCTCATTTCATCTTGCCGCGCTGGAACAGGCCGGCCTCGTGGAATCCAGGCGCGAGGGGCGGTCGATCATCTATAGCGCCGCCTTTCCGGTGCTTGCCGGTCTCGTCGAATTCCTGATGCGCGATTGCTGCCAAGGCAACGCGCAGATCTGCGCACCGGCAATCAACGCGTTCGCCAGTTGCAAACCGGTCGATGCCTGTAGCGAAGAGAAAGAAGGACCGTCCCATGCCTGAAGCCGCCAAGACCGCCCAGCCCATCGATATCGTGATCTATCACAATCCCGATTGCGGCACCTCGCGCAACACGTTGGCGATGATCCGCAATGCCGGCATCGAGCCGCATGTCGTGGAATATCTAAAAACGCCTCCGTCGCGGGGCCTGCTGGTGCAGCTTGCCGCGCGCATGGGCGCACCGCTCAGCGCGCTGCTGCGGGAAAAGGGCACGCCCTATGCGGAACTGGGGCTCGACAACCCCGATCTGTCCGACGATCAGCTGCTGGATGCCATTGCGGCTCATCCTGTTCTGATCAACCGGCCTATCGTCGTCAGCCCGCTCGGCGTCAAGCTCTGCCGACCCTCGGAAGAGGTGCTCGACCTGCTGCCACCGCAGCGAGGAGCCTTTATCAAGGAAGACGGCGAGCAGGTGGTCGACGAGCACGGCCGTCGGGTCGCGACGGCGTAAGGGGCGATCGTGTCGACATTCGAGCGCTATCTGACCCTCTGGGTGGGGCTTTGTATCGTGGTCGGCATCGGGCTCGGCCAGCTCACGCCGCAGGTCTTTCATGCCATCGGCGCCCTTGAGGTCGCAAAGGTCAATCTGCCGGTGGCCGTGCTGATTTGGTTGATGGTCATTCCGATGCTGCTGAAAATCGACTTTACAGCGCTCGGCACCGTCGGCCGCCATTGGCGCGGCATCGGCGTCACGCTGTTCGTCAACTGGGCGGTCAAACCGTTCTCGATGGCGCTGCTGGGCTGGCTGTTCATCGGTTGGCTGTTTCGGCCGCTGCTGCCGGCGGGCCAGATCGATAGCTATATCGCCGGCCTGATCATCCTGGCGGCCGCGCCCTGTACGGCGATGGTGTTCGTCTGGTCCAACCTGACCAGGGGCGAGCCGCATTTCACCCTGAGCCAAGTGGCGCTGAACGACGCAATCATGGTCATCGCCTTCGCGCCTGTCGTTGGCCTCTTACTTGGTCTTTCCGCCATCACCGTGCCCTGGGGCACGCTGGCCCTGTCGGTGGCGCTTTATATCGTCATCCCCGTCATCATCGCCCAAGTGCTGCGCCATCGCCTGATCGCAAGCGGCGGACAGATGGCGCTCGACCGGCTTCTGGCGCGGCTCGGGCCTGTCTCGCTCGTGGCGCTGCTGGCCACGCTGGTGCTGCTGTTCGGCTTTCAAGGGGAGCAGATCGTCGCGCAGCCGCTGGTGATCTGCTTGCTGGCCGTGCCGATCCTGATCCAGGTCTATTTCAACGCCGGTCTTGCCTATCTCCTCAACAGGCTGGCCGGGGAGCAGCACTGTGTCGCCGGCCCATCCGCCCTGATCGGGGCGTCCAACTTCTTCGAGCTGGCCGTTGCCGCCGCGATCAGCCTGTTCGGCTTCCAGTCCGGCGCCGCACTGGCCACCGTCGTCGGCGTCCTGATTGAAGTGCCTGTCATGCTGTCGGTGGTCTGGATCGTGAACCGCTCCAAGAGCTGGTATGAACGCGGCATCCCGCAATAATGCGCGGCGTTGAGAACGCCCCTGTCGCTAAAAAATATTCGCGGAATTGACCGATCCTTCAACGGAATGAATTTGCTGTTTGCGACCTGAAGGCGTATCGGCAGTAAAGAACGAGAGTGTCTCCGTACTGGACGGAGGCACTCTCAGCTTTGTTTTCAAGCATTTCCGGACGCAAACCCGCTTCGCACTTTTGCTGGAAATGCTCTAGGGATCGAAACACCATGACCGAGGCTGCCGCCCCAATGGCAGAAAACCGCGACAGTCTGCGCGGCTTTCTGTTTGCGCTTTCCGCCTATCTGCTCTGGGGCTTCCTGCCGCTCTACATGAAGGCTGTTGCCCATATTCCGCCGATGGAAGTCATCTGCCACCGGGTGCTGTGGTCGATTCCGGTTGCGAGCCTGGTATTGATCGTGCTGAAGCGCACCGACGATCTGAAGCGGGCGCTGCGCAATCCGAAAATGCTCGGCATGGCGGCGCTGACCGCCTGCCTGATCAGCATCAACTGGGGCATCTATGTCTGGGCGATCGGCGCCGGCCATGCGCTGGATACCGCACTCGGTTATTTCATCAATCCGCTGTTTTCGATCCTGCTCGGCGCTGTCCTGCTCAAGGAAAAACTCAAGCCCGCGCAGATGGCGGCCCTGGCGCTGGTCATTGCCGCCGTCGTCATCCTGACTGTCGATGCCGGCCGTCTACCTCTGATAGCGCTCAGCCTGACCTTTTCCTGGGGCTTTTACGCTTTCTTCCGCAAGACACTGCCGATCGGCCCCAACCAGGGCTTTCTGCTCGAAGTGCTGCTGCTGTCGCCCCTGGCGCTCGGCTATCTCGTCTATCTCGGCGTCACCGGACAATCGCATTTCTTTGGCTCGTCCGAGGGCAGCGTGATCAATAATACCGTGCTGCTGGCCTCGAGCGGGCTGATCACGGCCGTGCCGCTGATCCTCTACGCCAATGGCGCCAAACTGCTGCGGCTGTCGACCATCGGCATCATGCAGTATATCGCGCCGACGATGATTTTCCTGATCGCCGTCTTCCTGTTCGAGGAAGAATTCAGCACCGCCAAGACCATCGCCTTTCCAATGATCTGGGCGGCATTGGTGATCTATACGCTGCCGATGCTGCGGCGGCGCTAGAATTTCTCACGAAAAGGGAAACCGGTCTTCGGATAATCCGAAGACCAAATAAGACTATAGCTTCGACAAAACTTCGGCGTCGCCCTCACCTTCGGCGCCAACCTGCGCCAGCTCTTCCCAACGGCCGATGATTGTGGGCACGATCGCCTCGACATCGTCGATGACGAGCGGCTGAACCTTATGGCCTGTATGGACGAAGCCTTCCTGGCGCATGTGGTTCAACAGTTCCAGCATCGGAGCCCAGAAGCCGTTGACATTGGCAAACACCATCGGCTTTTCGTGCTGGCCGAGCTGACCCCAGGTCATGATCTCGACGATCTCCTCCAGCGTGCCGATCCCGCCCGGCAGGGTGACGAAGGCGTCGGCCCGCTCGAACATCTTGTGTTTGCGCTGGTGCATGTCCTCGGTGATGATCAGCTCGTTCAATTGACCGAGAGAATGGCGCGTTGCCTCCATATCCACAAGGAATTCCGGTATAATCCCGGTGACTTGGCCGCCCGCTGAGAGCACGCCGCTGGCGACCGCGCCCATGATGCCCTTGGTGCCGCCGCCATAGACGAGGCGCAGGCCGTGGGCGGCAATCGAGCGGCCAAGCGCCCGGCCTGCCGCCATATACTCGGGGTCACGTCCCGGCCGGGAGCCGCAATAGACGCAGATGGATCGAATCGTAGACTGATTTTCGCTCATGGCGCCAGAATGGCCGCGGGCGGCAGCACGGGTCAACAAAATTGACGAAAACTCCGGGAAGACAATGAACAAACAGGGTTCATCGCTTGTGCATTACTTAAGGAAACGCTAGCAGTTTCAAGGGATATGGCGGAATAATCCGCTCGGAGACTTTGGACTATGAAAAACCGTGCCGGTTGGCTGGCTCTCGGCGTGCTTGCCATTGCGACAGTATTGATGGTGTTTTTCGTGCTTCCGCAGATCGGCGGCGGCAAGAAAGGGGCAGGAACATCTTCCGCCCCGACGCAGCAGGCGGATGCGCCGGATGCGCAGCCTTCGACGGCGCCACCGGCAAGCGGAGAAGCCGCAGCCAAGATGCAGCGCCTCACCCAGGCCGCGCAGCAATCGGTCGCCAACCTTGAGAGCCTGTTTGCCGATCAGAAAACCCCGGCACCGGAGCTTTACGCCACAAGCCGCATTGCCGCCATGACCGCGCTGAAGGCGCTGAGCGACGCCGACCTGCCGACAGGGATCGAAGCCGGTCTTGCCGACAGCCTCGCCAAGGCCAAGGCCTCCGCTGCCCATGCCCTGCAGCTCATCGCCAAACTGCCGGCCTCGCCGCAGGATGCCGCCGTCTATGTCGCCAATATTGGCCGCGCCATGCGTGGCGAGCCGGAAGTCGCGATCAATCCTGATATGCCGCGCTTCGACGTGCTGCGCGTCGAAAAAGACGGCTCAACCGTGATCGCCGGCAGCGCTGCACCGGGCGCCAAAGTCGAAGTGCATGACGGCGCCAGCAACATTGCCAGCGCGACGGCCTCGCCGAACGGCGATTTCGCCATCGTGCTCGACAAACCGCTTGCACCCGGCGACCACTCGCTGGACCTGAAGGCCACCACCAAGGACGGCAAAACCATCGGTTCCGAGGAACAGGCAACCGTCTCGGTTCCCGCCGACAAGAACGGTCAGGTTCTGGCGATGGTGAGCAAGCCCGGCGAAGCCAGCCGGTTGATCACCGGGCCGCAAGACAGCCAAAAGGATGGCGCTGCTGCGGACCAGATCAACGGTGCCGACAAGCAGCCCCGCGTAGCAGCCGCCCAAGCAGCAAACCAGACCTCGGCCCCTGCCGATGCTGCAAACGGCGCAGCGCCGGCGCTATCGGCCGCCGATCTGCAGATCACCGCGGTCGAGCTTGAGGGCGACAAAATCTTCGTTGCCGGCAATGCCCAGAAGGGCCGTACCGTCACCGCCTATGCCGATGGCAAGCAGATCGGCTCCTCCGATGTGGACCAGAAGGGTCACTTCGTCGTCGAGGGCCAGATGCCGCTGTCGGTTGGCCAGCACATCGTCAGCGTCGACCTCAAGGATGCCAATGGCAAGGTGACGTTGCGCGCTTCCGTGCCGTTCAACAGGCCGGAAGGCGATCAAGTTGCCGTCGTAGCACCGGAAGCCAAGCCGGGCGCATCCGCCGGACCGGTCACGCCCGCGACCGTCGACAGCAACCTGTTCGACCGGCAGCGTGACACGCTGGCCAAATCCTTCGCGCTGCTCTCCAACCTGTTTGCCGATGGCAAGACACCGGCGCTGGAAAACCTCGCCGCGTCGCGTTCGGCGCTGGAATTTGCGCTGAAAGCCGTTGCCGACTTCCGCCCGACGCCGAGCACGGACCCGACCGTCAGCGCCTTCATGACCCAAATGGCGGGCAAAGCCAGCGAGGCTCTGGTTGCCCTGAAGCAGGTGCCGCAGGCCTCTGTGACGGCAATGGCGAGTGCGCTGCCGAACCTCAAGTCGCTGGTCGATGCAGCACTTGAGCCTGTTCCGTCCAACGTCGCCCAGGCTCAAGCCCAGACCCAGGTGCTGGCGGCCCAGACGCTCTCGCCGGGTGATGGCTCGACCCCGCCGACGCTGAGCCAGGCGCCGCTGACCGAAAGCAAGAATGCGGTGATCATCCGCCGTGGCGACACGCTGTGGCAGATCTCGCGCCGCGTCTATGGCCACGGCGTGCGCTACACCACCATCTATGTCGCCAATGCAGAGCAAATCAGCAATCCCGACCTGATCGAGCCTGGCCAGACCTTCACGGTGCCCGACAAGTCGCTGCCGGACGACGAGGCCGAGAAAATCCATCGCAAATGGATGCTGGAGCATAAGCGATAACGAATGCAGGCAGGACGGGCGACGGGAACCCTTTCGCGTCCTTGTCACCTGCACCTGCTAGGACTATATAAGCGATAACGAAAGACGGCCTCCAGCGCCGTGCGCCATATATGGCGCACGGCGCTGTAACACTTTATGTCTGCTGCATAATTCTCTCCTCAAATCGATTCCGATTTAAGGAATTATGCAGTAGAGCCGCCTTTTTCTTGACCCCTGTTTGGACCGCCCTTCCCTGCGGTTCAGCCTCCATCACCGCCGCACGGCAGTCAGCGCGATCGCGCTGAGGGACACATTATGCAACCCAAGAACAAGACGGTTTCGGCCGACAGCAGCAATCCCTGGCAGACCATCGTCAATCTCTGGCCCTATATGTGGCCGGCGGATCGGCGCGACCTGAAGATGCGGGTGGTCTGGGCCAGCCTGTTCCTGGTCATCGCCAAGCTGGTGCTGATGCTGGTGCCCTATTACTTCAAATGGGCCACCGACGCGTTGAACGGCAAGATGGACGCGACCGGGCTGCTGCCAGCCTTCATGCTCTCGGCTGTCATGCTGGTCATTGCCTATAATTTCGCCCGCATCGTGCAGATGGGCCTCAACCAGTTCCGCGATGCGCTGTTTGCCAGCGTTGGCCAATATGCGGTGCGGCGGCTGGCGCATCTGACCTTCAAGCATATGCACCAACTGTCGCTGCGCTTTCACCTGGAGCGCAAGACCGGCGGCTTGTCGCGGATCATCGAGCGCGGCACCAAGGGCATCGAGACCATCGTCCGCTTCACCATCCTCAATTCCGTGCCTACGGTGATTGAATTTGCGATGACGGCGGCGATCTTCTGGTGGGGCTATGGCTTTTCCTATCTGGCCATTACCGCCGTCACCGTCGCCGTGTACGTCTGGTTCACCGTCAAGGCCTCGGACTGGCGCATCGCCATCCGCCGATCGATGAACGACAGCGACACGGATGCCAATGTCAAGGCGATCGACTCGCTGTTGAATTTCGAGACCGTCAAATATTTCGGCAATGAGGAGATGGAAGCGCGTCGCTTCGATGCCTCCATGGCCCGCTATGAAAAGGCCGCCACCCAGGTCTGGACCTCGCTCGGCTGGCTGAACTTCGGCCAGGGCGTGATCTTCGGCATCGGCATGACGGTCATGCTGGTGTTTTCGGCGCTGGCGGTGCAGCGCGGCGAGCAGACAATCGGCGATTTCGTGTTCGTCAACGCGCTTTTGCTGCAGCTCTCCGTTCCGCTCAACTTTATCGGCATGCTCTACCGGGAAATCCGCCAGGGCCTGACCGATATCGAGCAGATGTTCGAGCTGCTCAATGTCGAGCCCGAGGTGCGCGATGCGCCCAATGCCAAGCCGCTTGAGATCGGCAAGGGCGCCATCACATTCGAAAATGTGCAGTTCGCCTATGATCCGGCCCGTCCGATCCTGAAAGGCATTTCCTTCACCGTGCCCGAGGGCAAGACGGTTGCCGTCGTCGGTCCTTCCGGGGCTGGCAAGTCGACGATCTCGCGCCTGCTCTACCGGTTTTACGACGTCCAGGGCGGCGCGATCCGCATCGATGGCCAAGACGTGCGCGAGGTCACCCAGAACTCGCTGCGCGCCGTGATAGGCATGGTGCCGCAGGATACCGTGCTGTTCAACGATACCATTGCCTACAACATTCGTTATGGCCGCCCCGGCGCCAGCGACGCCGAGATCGAGGCCGCCGCCGAGATCGCCCAGATCGACCGCTCGATCCGCGATCTGCCGCAAGGGTACAATACCATGGTCGGCGAGCGCGGACTGAAGCTCTCGGGCGGTGAAAAGCAGCGTGTTGCCATCGCCCGCACAGTGCTGAAGGCGCCGCCGATCCTGATCCTCGACGAGGCGACGTCGGCGCTTGACACGACGACCGAGCAGGAAATCCAGGCGGCTCTGGACATCGTGTCCAAGAACCGCACCACGCTTGTCATCGCCCACCGGCTGTCGACAGTGATCGGCGCCGACGAGATCATCGTGCTGCGCGCCGGTGAAATTGCCGAACGCGGCACGCATGCGGAACTTCTCGCGCAAAACGGGCTTTACGCTTCGATGTGGAACCGCCAGCGCGAGGCAACCCAGGCCGAGGAACACCTGCGCCAGGTGCGTGAAAGCGACGATCTCGGCGTGGTGATCCGGCTGCCGCCCGCCGTCTGACGATGGCGCGCAGGCTGGCCGGCCAGCGCCTTCAGGTTCGAGTCCGGTTGCGAACGGTGGCCGCCATTGCCCACCGAGCCGTTTCGAGGTAGTCACCTCGGTCAAGAAGTTTTTCAGGAGAAGTCCAGCCGATGTCCTTGTTCGATACGATCCGCAATACCCTCGTTCCCGTGCATAAAGAGGGCTACATCTTTGTCGGCGCCTTTTTCCTGGGGTCGCTGGTGCTCGGATGGATCTGGGAGCCGCTGTTCTGGGTCGGCTTGGTGCTGACGCTTTGGTGCGCTTATTTCTTCCGCGATCCCGAGCGTGTGACGCCGCAGGATGACGATCTGGTGGTCAGTCCCGCCGATGGCCGTGTGTCGATGATCCAGATGGTGATCCCGCCGGAAGAATTGCGGCTGTCGACCGAGCCGATGCTGCGCGTCTCTATCTTCATGAACGTGTTCGATGTTCACATCAACCGCGCTCCGGTACGCGGTGCTGTGCGCCAAGTCGTCTATCGCGAAGGCCAGTTCCTCAACGCCGAACTGGACAAAGCCAGCAGCGACAATGAGCGCAACTCGCTGGTCATTGACGGACCGCATGGCACAATCGGCGTCGTTCAGATTGCCGGCCTCGTTGCTCGTCGGATCCTGTGCTGGACCGTGCCGGGCCAGGTGCTCGGCACCGGCGAACGCTTCGGCCTGATCCGCTTTGGCTCCCGCCTCGACGTCTATCTGCCGGCTGGCGCGGAACCGCGCGTGGCCGTCGGCCAGCGCTCGATCGGTGGCGAGACCGTGATTGCCGAATACGGCTCGGCCAAGGGCCCGGTCATCAGCCGCCGCAGCTAAGCGGCTGCATAACGAGACCGCAGCACGGAGACCAGGCAGCCATGACCAGCGACACGCCGAACGATCACGACAAGGTCGCCAATCAGACCGCGACAGCGGACAGTGCCGTTGACGGCCATGCGGATCAGCAGGAGGTCAACAACGCCTCCCGTGGTCCGCGGCTGCGGGAAATTCCGCTGCGGCTGATGGTGCCAAACCTGATCACCGTGCTCGCCATCTGCGCCGGCCTGACCGGCGTGCGGCTGGCCTTCGAGGGGCGGTTCGAACTTGCGGTCGGCATGGTCCTGGTCGCCGCCTTTCTCGATGGCATCGATGGGCGCATCGCCCGTCTGATGAAGGCCACGTCAAAATTCGGCGCCCAGATGGATTCGCTCGCCGATATCGTCAATTTCGGCGTTGCGCCGGGGCTGGTTCTCTATGTCTACGTGCTCGATCAAGCCCGGTCTTTCGGCTGGATCGCCGCTCTCGTCTTTGCCATTGCAGCAGGTTTGAGGCTGGCGCGCTTCAACGTCATGGAAGAGCGCGCGATCAAGGCGCCCTGGCAGAGTGCCTATTTCGTCGGTGTGCCGGCGCCAGCCGGCGCACTGCTGGTGATGCTGCCGATCTATCTCGGCTTTCTCGGCGTCGACCCCTCGCCTGGCGTTGGCTTTGCCTCTGCCGCCTATACGTTGTTGATTGCTTTTCTGCTGATCAGCCGCCTACCCGTGTGGTCGGGCAAATCGGAAAAGAAAGTGCGCCGCGACTTCGTGCTGCCGCTGACGCTTGCTGTCGTGCTCTATGTGGCACTGCTGATGAGCTATACCTGGGAAGTTCTGTCGGTGACCGTTATCGTCTATCTGGTCTCGCTGCCCTTCGGCGCACGCGCCTGGAAGCGAAAATATGGCACCCTGACCGTGTTCGATGACATCCATCACGGCGCGGGCATGGACCGGGGCCTCTGATTCGAAGAGCCCTTTCGAAGGTCGTGATATCACGATTTTTCAGCGTAACCGCCCCGTGCCCGGTGTTTGCAGCGGCCGAAACTCCCTGAAACGCAGGGGGCAAGCGGAAAGGTTGTAATATAGATTCACGAAAAGTAGCGCTCTTTGATTTAAATTAATTTGCTTTCTTCACGAATTTGTCATGTTCTCGAGAGCGGTTCGATACTGTTGGCATGGATGTCGCAGCGAACCATCCACCGAGAGACGGAGCAGCCAAGAAGAGACTGCCCGCCGAGGAAACATTTTTTGGAGATGACAATGCCAGCCCCCGCCGTGTCGCAGACGAACGAACCGCAGCAGCCGGTTCAGGCGCCGATCAAGCTCGAACTGAGCGACAATTACGGACCGATCGGCCTGAAGGCCGTTATTGCAGCCTCCCTGATGCTGCAGCGCAAGGCCAAGAAGGTCGCGTAACGCATTCCCCGTCCGCAGGAGCCCCAGGCTCACGGACAGCTTGGAATGCCACAGATTAGGAAGCGTTGCATGAACGCTTCCTCAAAATCTATCGTGCCGAACCGTCAAAACAGCGAAAGCTGGGTATTGCCCGGCTTGTCTTGCGTTTTGCGCTCATCCGGCTGCGGCGCAAGAGCCATCGGCGTCTGAAGATCGGCGCCTGTGTTGGCGACCTTGTTGACCTTGTCGGACACGGGGATTGCCTCGAAGACATCCTCGCCCGAGGGCCGCATGAGATCGGCAACGTGGCGTGGCTCGTTGGTCTTGCAATCCAGCCAGCGACTGAAATCTTCCGGCTGGATGACAACGGGCATACGATTGTGAATAGCACCGATGCGGCTATTGGCTGACGTCGTCAGGATCGCCCCTGTGTCGATTTCCGAACCGTCGGCGGCCGCAAAGGTCTCGACCAGACCGCCGAAGGCCACCACCTTGCCCTTGAGCGGACGGATCCAATAAGCCTGCGGCTTGGCGCCACTGTCTTTCGCCGGACGGTGCCACTCATAGAAGCCCGACGCGGGAATGAGCACGCGGCGATGGCGCATGGCACCACGAAACGAGGCTTTCTCCGCTGCCGTCTCGGAGCGGGCATTGATCAGCAGCGGAAAATCAGCGGGGTCCTTTACCCAGCCCGGCAGAAATCCCCAGCGCACCAGAAGCGATCGCCGATCCGGCAGATTGCTGCCGGGAATGCCGGCATCGGCAGCGCCGACGGTCAGGATCGGCTGGGTCGGGGCGATGTTGAACCTCGGCGGAAAACCATCGATCTCGTGAAGACCGAAAGTCTCCATGATCTCTTCAGGCGTCACGGTCAGAGCAAAACGTCCACACATGGGCTTGTCTTCGCAGCCGCAGCGCCTATCGTCAAGCAACCGACTGAACACAGGATCGAAGGCAGGATTGCATGACTGACGAACAGGTTTCGACCCCGATCACCTTTGCGCCAGCCTCCTCCGCCATCGTGATCCGGGATGGCAGGCTGCTGCTGGTCAAGCGCTCGAAGCCGCCAGCAGCCGATCTCTACGCCTTCCCAGGCGGACGCGGCGAACGGGGCGAGACACCTGAAGAGACGGCATTGCGCGAGTTGAAGGAGGAGACCGGGCTTGATGCGCATAGCCCCCGATTATTTGTCAGCTACGACCTTACTCCAGATCCCGGCGGGCCCGCGCATCATCACTTCCACCTCTCCGTCTTCCTGGTGACGCTCGCGGATCCGTCTGCCGAAGCAGTGGCCGAAAGCGACGCGTTGGAACTCGGCTGGTATACTCCTGACGAGATCCGTCACCTACCCGCGCCGGCCAGCGTGGTCGATTGCGTGGAAAGACTGGTGGCTGCCGGGGAAGCGTCGTAAAATGACGGCTTCGAATCTCTCAGCGGCCAAAAGGCCTGATGAAGGCGGATCGCCGCTACGGACATGCATGACACGAGCCCTGCTGCTGCCCTTTCTTGCGCCTGCCCTTCTCTGCCTGATCGCAGCCGCACCCGTTGTGCCTTCCGGCAAGCGGCCGGGCGACGCGCCTTCGTCTTCACCGGCTGCAACCTCGTCCGTGGCCCCTGCCCCTTCCGTGCCTTACGATAGGCAGCTCACCAAGCTTTCGGAAATTCTGGGTACCGTCACCTATTTGCGCAATCTTTGCGCGGGCAAGCCGGAGCCGCAATGGCGGGCGGCCGCGGAAAAGTTGATCGCGCTTGATGCCGGCAACGAACCGGCCCGCCAGCAGGCTCTGACGGCCGCCTATAACCGAGGTTACCGGGCTTTCGCTGCCATACATGCCTCTTGCACTTCCCAGGCGCGACTGGCAGAAAGCCAGTATCGTGCCGAAGGCGCAACACTTGTTCGAGAAATGACCGCGCGCTTTGGAAATTAACCAATAATTCACACGAATTGGCATTCGCCCGTGTCGTTTTGACAAAACACTGATAGAGTCGTTAACAGCTGAGTAAGTATCGCTTCGAGGACATGCAGAATGGAACCACGCCGCAACGAGATTGACGACATGATCGTTCATGAAAAGATGCAGGCTGCCCTCGAATATCAGAACGAGGCTTGGGCCGATGGCATGGCCGATGGTATCGAGCCGGAAATTATTGCCGATGCCGCCATTGCGCTTGCTATGCGCGAAACCATCCGCATCCATGGCGAAGATGGTGCAGAAGCCATGCTCGAGTCCTTGCGCGCCCGCATGCTGGCCGGCGAGTTTTCTCCCACGCGTAGTGTTCAGTAAGGTTCAGAGGCAAGACGATGCGTAAGGCATGCCAGACCGCGGCCAAGGCCACCGGTCGCAAGAATGATGTAAAGACAGTCCTGGCCAGCGGCCTGATTGCAGGCTTAGCCCTTCTGGCGCTTCCCGGCAGCGGCTTTGCCCTGTCGGAATTGCAGGGTGCCGCCGCCAAGGATGGCGCCCAGGCAGGCCAGCAGCCCGCCGCCGAGCAGCCCGGCCTTCCGGCCGATGGCAGCGCGCCAGCCAAGCCCGCAGCCCCAGGCTCTGAGCCGCAGCAGGCAACGCCAGCAGACAAGGCCAAGGGTGCCGCCGCCGAAGCCGGCCAGCGCGCCCCTGTCGAAGTGATCCACGATATAAGCAAGGCACCGGAACCGGTGCGCAAGATGCGCGAAAAGCTGGTCGAGGCCGCGGCATCCGGCGATCCGGAACGGCTTCGGGCTTTGCTGTCCGATGGCAAGGAACAGACGGCGCTGGCGCTCGGCAATGACAATGGCGATCCGATCCAGACGATTAAGAGCGTATCGGGCGACCCTGACGGCCTTGAAGTGCTGGCGATCATGCTCGACGTGCTGCAGACCGGCTTCGTGCATGTCAATGCCGGCACTCCGGAAGAGGCTTATGTCTGGCCCTACTTCGCTGAAAAGCCGCTGAACTCTTTGACACCGCCCGAAAAAGTGGAATTGCTGCGGCTGATCACCGCCGGCGACTTCGAGAGCATGCTTGAAGTCGGCAATTACAATTTCTTCCGCATCGGCATTTCGCCCGACGGCAAATGGAAATTCTTCACCGCCGGCGACTGAGGCTTGGGCTTTTCCTGCAAACCGCTCAGCGGGAGCAGATCAAGATTGCGCAGAGCCGCCTCATGGCGGCTTTGTTCATTTGGGCAGGCTTCGCAAAACGTGCGGCAGACCGACAAGCACTTGTCTTTGCCAAGCACCCGGCGTCACCCCATCTCCATCTTGGAAAACCATCGCACCGAATCCTATTTTCGGTACAATGCTATGGCGTTCGGTGCGAAGAACGCGCGAAAAGGTATCGGATCGTTTCATGCCAACCGCTTTTCTTGATGACAGGGCCTTCATCTCGGTCACCGGGACAGATGCCGCCCATTTTCTCAACAATCTGCTGACGGCGGATATCAGCCTGACCTCTGCCGGACAGGCGGGGCCATCAGCGCTCTTGACGCCCCAGGGCAAGATCCTGTTCGACCTGCTGGTCTATCCCCAGGCGGATGGCTATCTGCTGGAAGTGGCTGCAAGCGAACGCGACAACCTGATCCGGCGGCTGACGATCTACAAACTGCGTGCCGCCGTGACGTTGTCGGCGACGGATCATGCCGGCGTCACCGTGTTCTGGGGTAGCGACTGGCCGGCAGATGGCGCAGAAGATCGTCGCTTTGCCGCCGCCGGCGTGCCGCTGTGGCGGGTGCCGGGCAAAGTCGATGGCTCCGGGACGGATGCGGCAGCCTATACGGCCCAGCGCATCGAGACCGGTGTCGCCGAAGCCGGGTTGGATTATCCGCTTCAGGATGCTTATCCGCATGACGTGCTGTTCGACCTCAACGGCGGCGTCTCCTTCAAGAAGGGCTGCTATGTCGGTCAGGAAGTGGTGTCGCGCATGCATCACCGCAAGGCAGCACGCCGGCGCATTGCCGTGGTCAACTCCGACGCTCCGCTTCCCGTAACAGGCACAGAACTGCGTGTCGACGGGCGGCCGCTCGGCACGCTCGGCACCGTGCTTGGCGACAAGGGGCTCGCGATCGTGCGCATCGACCGGGCGGGCGAGGCCATGGCCAAGGGATCGGCCATCCTGGCTGGCGATCTGGCGGTCACGCTGCATTTGCCTGACTGGACCGGGCTTGCCTTCCCGGCTAGCGCCGACGAGGACTGAAATGGCGGCCTCCCCTCCTTCTGCACCCCGCGTGGCCTCCTTGGACGTCACTCTGACTGAGCCGCCGGAGACGGCGCGAGCCTGGCAGCGGATGCTGTCCGGTCGCCGTCTCGATCTGCTCGATCCCTCGCCGCTTGATGTCGAACTGTCAGACATTGCCCACGGTCTGGCGCGGGTGGCGCGCTGGAACGGTCAGACGGTCGGCGATCACGCATTTTCCGTTGCCCAGCATTGCCTTGTCGTCGAGGAGATCTTTCGCCGCTGCAACAGCAAATATTCCGCCAATGACCTGCAGATGACCCTGCTGCATGATGCGCCGGAATATGTGATCGGCGACATGATCTCGCCGTTCAAGGCGGTGGTCGGCGGCGGCTATAAGCTGGTGGAGCACCGGTTGGAGGCGGCCATTCACCTGCGTTTCGGCCTTCCGGCCCATCCCACCGCAAATCTGAAAAGCCTGATCAAGAAGGCCGATTGCATTGCCGCTTATTTCGAGGCGACCGAGCTGGCCGGCTTTAGCCGGGGCGAGGCGGTCAAGATCTTCGGCCAGCCGCGCCATATCACCGCCGACATGCTGCCGCTCGGACCGATGCCGGCCACCGAGGCACAACGCCGGTTTTCCGAACGTTTCGAGGCAATCGAGCAATTGCGCGCGCAAGAGCCGGCGACAAAGAAGACGGCTGGAAAGGCCTCCACACCATGACGTGTTTCGTTGTCAGCCCTCTATCGCGCCTCGCAGAAATGGCCGTGCGTCACAAGGCGCGCGAGATGATCAGCCTTCTCGCCAAGGGTCAGGATTTTCACCGCCCGGCGGTTATCAACGCGGAACGGCATCTGACGCTGTCGATGAACGATATCAGCTTTGCCGGCACCGGCGATCTTATCGCCCCGCAGGAGGCGCATGTGCGAGAGATCATCGAATTCGCCAAGGCCTGGGACAGCTCGGCACCGCTTTTGATTCATTGCTGGATGGGCGTCTCGCGCTCGCCGGCGGCAGCGATGATCGCCAGCCTAGCGCTCCATCCAGATCAGGACGACGAGGCGCTAGCCCAGGGCCTGCGGCTGGCCTCGCCCTATGCGACGCCAAATAGCCGGATGATCGACATCGCCGACGGTCTGCTGATGCGCGGCGGCCGATTTGCAGCAGCAGTGAAACGGCTGGGACGCGGCAAGGATGCAGACGGAAACGCGCCCTTCGTGCTGCCGCTTCGCGCAGCGGACTCAGTGGCCGGAGCGGCCTGATAGGCAGGGCGATTCTTTAGGAAGGAATTGGCGCGGCATAGGCATCATGTCTCCATGCCGGCGGTCTTCGAAATGCGCCCCTGCGGGCGGCGTGCAGCCTCATGGCTGCCAGGTCTTACAGCGACAGGATCAACCCATCAACGAACCGGCGCGTGCCGGACCGGTCTTACTGTAGAGTCAGCCGTTCAGGCAGACGCTGTCTGGGCATTCGTGTCGGTCGTGCTGGTATCGTCAGCGGTACCGCCAGCGGAACGATAGGCTTCGATCACAGACCGCATCTGATTGAAGACATCGTCCATGGTGAAGCTGTCGTCGCTGCTGGTGCTATCGCTGTCGCTGCCGAGAAGGCTGCTGAGGCTCGGCATGCCACTCGAACCACCCATGCCGTCCATCATCTGCGAACGAGCTTTGTCATGGTCCGACTTCAGCTGATCTTCGGTGAGGTAGCCGGCCTTGTCGCTGTCGAGCTTTTCGAACAGCTTGGTGGCATCGTCTTCCGACATTTCCTTCGGACGATTGGCAACAAATTCGCTTTGGGTGACCTTGCCATCACTATCGCTATCCATGGCAGCGAAATGGCTCTTTTCGCGGCTGTCTTCGGTGGAAGACGCATCGCCGCGAGACAGCACAAGCGCCATCAGGTCGCTTGAAAGTTGCGAGGAAACGCCGGTGGCAGCGCTGTCGCTGAGAACGGTCGGGTCCTGGGTTCTGGTAGAGGCGGCCGCCTGTTCTTCTGCAGACACGACTCCGTCGCCATTGGTGTCGAGGCTGGATGTCGTGCCGACATTATAGGACGACACGGCAGAAAGAGACGTTGAAGAAACGCTCGTCATGATAAAATCCCTGTCTAGGTTTCATTTATTTTTTGGCGTCGCACATACGCGAGACAGGAAGACGCTTTGCGAGGGCTATCGTGATTTGGGGTGATCCGTCAAAAGTCAATTGTTATAGGTGATAATTTATAGCCAGTCCCGCAGACTGGCTCCTCGAAAATTAACCCACTGAAATATAAGATCTTCTGAACCCCCCGCAGCTGGATTTACCCCTGCCGTCAGCCTCAGTCACGCAAATGTGCGGATCAAACGAGCAGCGATGGCGCCGGAAAGCATCGCTCCGGCTCATCCAATCAGGATTTCGCTGCATTCCCGGCCGTTTTGCAGGATGATGGCGGGATCAACTGATTCCCTCCGCCCGGCAATCCCGCAGACACCAAAAGAGACAAGCCAATGATCGCTGCAGCCTTCACGCCCTATGACGATTTGGCCGAATGGCTTCTGCCGCATGCCACTGAGGGTGATGACGGTTCCCATGATGTCGCTCACATCCTTCGGGTGTTTAAGAACGCCATGCGCATCCATGCCGTCGAAGGCGGCGATGGACCGGTGCTTGCCGCTGCCGTGCTGCTGCACGATTGCGTTTCCGTTGAGAAGAACTCGCCTCACAGAACCCAGGCCTCAAGGCTGGCCGCCGAAAAAGCGGAGAGTATTTTGGCCGAGCGTGAGGAATGGTCGAAGCCTCGGATCGAAGCCGTCGCCCATGCCATTCTCACCCATAGCTTTTCGGCCAATATCGCGCCCGAAAGCCTGGAGGCGAAGATCCTGCAGGATGCGGACAGGCTGGATGCGATCGGTGCCGTTGGTGCGGCCCGCTGTTTCTACATTGCCGGTCGGCTTGGCTCGGCGCTCTACGATCCAGCGGACCCTGAAGCCAAGGATCGCCCCCTGGACGACAAGCGCTTTGCCATCGACCACTTCCAAACAAAACTGTTCAAGCTGGCCGATGGCTTCCAGACCGAAACCGGCCAAGCCTTGGCCCGGGCGCGCCATGTTCGCCTGCAAACCTTGCTTTCTAACTTTCTCGATGAGATCTGACGCCGATGTTTGTTTCTTCCCTTCACATCTATCCGCTGAAAAGCGCTCGTGGCATCGCGCTTGACGAGGCCGATCTTCACGCAGCGGGGCTTGTCGGCGACCGGCAATTGATGCTGGTGGCACCGGATGGTCAATTCGTTACCCAGCGCGAACTGCCGGAACTGGCGCGGCTGCAGGTGCAGCAAGACGGCGACGGGTTTCGCCTCTGGCTCGACGAAAACAGCCGCGTCAGCGTGGCGGCAGACGATTTTTCGCAGCGAAAGCCAGTTTCCGTATGGCGCTCGGTTGTCGATGCCGCTGTTGCAGCAGATGCGGCCAATGCCACGCTGTCGGACTGGTTCGGGCGGCCGTTGCAACTGGTGCTGTTTGATGCGCAGGCGCGGCGAATGTCCAATCCCGACTGGGCAGGCCCGGATGCGCCGGTGCGGTTTGCCGACGGCTATCCGGTGCTGATCACCACCACGGCTTCGCTCGAGGCGCTTAATGCCGATATGGAAGCACGCGGCGAAGGTACGGTGCCCATGGACCGGTTTCGGGCAAATATCGTCATCGACGGTGCCTTGCCCTGGCAGGAGGATCGCTGGGCGGCGATCAGGATCGGCGGCCTGCGCTTCGATCTCGTCAAGCCGTGCAGCCGCTGCATCATGACCAGCCAGGACCAGGCGAGCGGCGCGCGCAGCGTTCCCTCGCCCCTTCCCGCCATGGGCCGGCTGCGAATGTCCGGCGACCGGCGCGTGCCTGGCCCGCTGTTTGGCTGGAACGCCGTGCCGCGTGACGAAGGTCGGCTCAAGCTCGGCAATACGGTAGAGGTGCTGGAAGAGCGGCCCGAAGGCATAGCGCTGAAGATGCGGCGCGAACGTTAAGCAACCGACGCAACGCCGGCCACCACCGCCGGCCTGCGACGATTGAGGATCACCAGCAGAATGCTGGCAAGGCCGCAGCAGGCGATGGCCAAGCCAAGGATGGCGCTGCTGCCGATGCGGTTTAGCAGGCCCGCAAGCAGCGGCGGCGCGGCGGCAGAGATTACGTTGAGCGGCAGGGCAATGCGGGTGGTTGCCTTGGCAAAGGCGGCCTTTTCGTAAAACACCAGCGGCAAAGTGGCGCGAGCGACGGCGAGCGCACCGCTGCCAAGCCCATAGATGGCGATGAAGCCGATGACCGCGATGTGGGCGCCATTGCCGAACAACAATAACAGCATGGCGAGAAGGACGGCGATCCCGGCGAATAAACCCGTCGTCAAGCCGTCCCAACGGCCGCCTCCGAGAAAGTCGACGGCGCGCGCCCCAACCTGAATGACGCCGAGCATTGACCCGAGCGTGACGGCCTCGGCAAAACTCAGGCCCTGCACCTGCAAAAGCTGGATCAGCACGGCGGAAAAACCGAAGGTGACGAAGGCATTAAGCGCAATCGCCGCGACGATCAGCAAAAATATGATGCCCTGCTCGCGAGCCACGGGTGCTTCTGCGGTACTGGGCGCCAGCGGCGGCGGTCGCCGATGCCGCGGTAAAACCAGTGCATAGAGCGGCAGGCAGACCAGAGCGATCAGGCCAGCATAGACAAGGCAGGTGCCGCGCCAGCCCAGCACCTGCGCCAGAAGCGCGGCAAGTGGCCAAAACAGGCTGCTCGACAAGCCGGTGGCCAGCATCAGCGCGCCGATCGCGCTGCGCGCCTTCGGTCCGGCGATCTCGTTGAGCACGATATAGGCAGGCGTTGTCAGCGTTGCCGCACCGGCTAAGCCGAGCAGGCCCCAGGAGAGAATATAGAGTTCAGGGCCTCGGGCGGCGGCCAACAGGCAAAAAGCGAGGACGAACAAGAGCACGCCTGCCATCATCGTCAGCCGTGTCCCATGGCGGATGAAGACCTTCGCCAGAAATGGTGAAGCAAGGCCCATGGTCACGTAGAAAATGGAATTTCCGGCAAAGACACCAGCGATGTCCATGCCAAGATCGGCGGCAACGCTTCGACCGACCACGGCCAAAAGCCCGACCGTACCCCAACTGATGATTTGCGTGACGGCAAGTACGGCCAAAACGGGCAATAATTTTCTCTGATCTGCCGAAAGCCGCATCGCTGGTCTCATGATCCCAGTGCCTATTCCAGGACGTGAAAACTGATTCTCGAGTGAGACAGTCAGGATAGCACGGGACTTCTACCGTATTTGTGACACGATCAGCTGTCGCGAAAGCGGGCCATTTAAGGCGAGCAAGTCAGCGATTTGTCCCATTTTTGTCAGGGCTGTGACAGCAAGCGCCATAAATCCCCCTCCAATTGCACGGGCGCCAAAAGCCCTAACCCGCGAGAACCCGGTATTATACCGCAATGCGAATGCTGTTTTGCAAAATGAGGCATTCCGGATTCATTTTGCCACGAAAGCTTCATATTCTACCGTTCACAAAAATATATTTTGTTTTTGATCATAACGCCATTGACGGAATGCGGGATTGATCTTACCTTCGTGACAGTCGATGAGGCTACTGCTCGCTCAACTTTAGCGGGTTTGGCAGCCAACGATCCGAGAAATCGGTCGTTACCGTCGGTAAGTGTTCGAGAATGAACCGGGTCCATGACCGGTCAGATGCAAGGAGGTACAGCAGATGCGCATACTATCGCACGACGCAACGCGCTCCTCGCACCTATGCCCGCTTGGCGTGAGAGACGTTATGACGATGTCTGTCACCTGCTGTCGAATGTGAAGCGCTCTTAAAGCAAGACCACCACAATTGATCGACGTTTGGCCTGCGTAAAAGTAGGCGGGGATACACCTATGGAAAAGCAAGTTATCGAATATGCCGGCGTGCCGGTTGGAATCAGCGTCCCCGAAGGCAATCGGGTGAAGTTCATCGCCGTCAAATTTCCGGTGATCGAGCTGGATGGCGGCATCTATGGCAGTGTCGCCGAGTTGCAGCGCGCCATTCGGACGCACATGAAAAACTCCGGCGAAGGCCTTTACGGCAGCTTCGCAGGCGCGCGCTCGGCTTCGGCTGCTGCAGCCAAGGCCTTCAACGCGGCCTGACGAAACCCTTCGCGCGCGGCTCCGGGATCGAGGCCGCGCGGCTCGTAGACATGTCTCTGCAGAAAATAGCCGGTCAGGCGAAAAGCCTGTTGCAGCGCAGTTTCCTCGGTCGCCGGGGCGGCAGGGGCAACGCTTGTCTCAGCAGGTTCGGGCCGCAGAAAGTCAGGCAGCGCCAGAAGCCGATCGGCATAGGGAAGCCCGGCTGCGTGCGACACCGCCCGACCAGTCTTCGGAGAAACGAAGACCAGATCCCGTCGCAAGCCGGTTGCGGCGCAGGCGGTGAGATCGAGGCCAAAGCCGAGATCGTTCAGGATCTCCAGTTCGAATCGAATGAACAATTCACCGGCGGCAGACGGCTCGTGCAGGTGATCGAGAATGATATCCATTGCCTCGTAGAGATGCACATGCGGTTCGCGCTCCGGCAACAGCCGCAGCAGGGCCGCGAGTGCCTGCACGCCATAGACTGCGGTGGCCGAATCCATCAGATGTCCGGCGCGCAACCGCACAGGCTCGATGCGAAAATCGCCCAGATGCTCTTCCAGCCGCGCCCGCCAGGTGACGTCGACGACATTGCCGGGCTGCAGCACCGGCTGCATGCTGCGCGAGCGGCCGGACCGCACCAGGCCTAGGTGCCGGCCACGGGCATAGGTCATCAACTCGGCAACGACGCTCGTCTCGCCGTGCCGCCGCACCCCCAGAACAATGGCCCGATCGCTCCATTCCATGCGTTGCTTTTATACGAGCCTGACCGCTTCGCCCATGAAAAAGTCTGTTGGCTGAAGGCCGCGTCTGCGCGCATCGCATAACGGCCATGCGGGAACCCGATTTGGGGCATTTTGCATGGCAATCATGGCGAGATAACTTTATACACGGCGATAGCAGTTTTTGCCGTACCATCTTGAGTATGCAAGACGTCGGGTTGGCCGTCTCGTGGGGACGCCGGTATGGCTCTCGATGGTTTCATCTCCAGTCGATCCCAAACAATCCTCCGCCCTGCCCGCCACACGACCATCCCTTCGAAATGGCATGACATGACAGAAAAGACAGTGAACAGCACCGAGGCCACAACGCACAGACCAGTTGGCGACGGCCTGTTGACCGCCCTTCCCGTCTCGGCCAAATGGCTGCTGCTGCTGCTTGCTTCTGGCGCTGTCGCCGGGGCGCTTGAATATGTCCGTTTTCCTGCGGCGTTACTGCTCGGGCCAATGGTGGCGGCCATTGTCTTTGCCACCAATGGCGCGCGCCTGGCGCTGCCACGACCACCCTATATCGCGGCGCAAGCGTTGGTCGGCTGCATGATTGCGGAATCATTGAGTGGGGATATCCTGCGGCGGTTCTTTCAAGATTGGCCGCTGTTTATCGGCGCGACACTGTCTGTCATCGCGCTCAGCTCCGTTCTTGGCTATGTCATGGCCAAGCGACAGGTCCTGCCGGGCACCACCGCCGTTTGGGGCAGTTCCGCGGGGGCCGCCTCTGCCATGGTGCTGATGGCGGAAGCTTACGGCGCCGATACGCGCCTGGTCGCCTTCATGCAATATTCGCGGGTGTTATGCGTTGCCTCGGCTGCGGCAGGCATGGCGGCTTTCGTCTTCAACATCGCCGGTGCGGTGCCGCCGCCACTGGTGTTCTTTCCGCCGCTCGACGTCATGGCACTTGCCGAAACGCTGGCGATCACCGCCGTGTCATCAGCTGCCGGTCACTATTTGAAAGTACCTGCCGGCACCATGCTGGTGCCAATGCTTGTCATGGCGGTGCTGCATTCCCTGGGGTGGGTGACGATCGAGCTGCCGCTGTGGCTGCTGGCGGCGGCCTATACTATGGTGGGCTGGCGCATTGGCCTTGCCTTTACCCGCCGGCTCCTGCTGCACGCAGCGAAAGCCCTGCCGCAGGTGGCGTTGTCGATCCTGATCCTGATCAGCTTCGGCGGCTGTCTCGCCTTTTTGCTCTGGTATCTGCTCGGCGTCGATCCGCTGACCGCCTATCTCGCGACCAGTCCCGGTGGACTGGATTCGGTGGCGATCATTGCCGCCACCACCCATGTCGATCTGCCTTTCGTGCTGGCGCTGCAGACCGCTCGCTTTCTGCTGATCCTGGCGCTCGGGCCATCGATATCGAAGCTGATCGCCAACCGGATCAAGCTCAGCCAGACAGGCACGACGGCATAGGCAGGTTTAATCCCTCGGGAATTCCAGACCCATTTCGCGGAAGCGTTCCGGGTCGTTGCCCCAGTTTTCACGCACCTTGACGAACAGGAAGAGATGCACGGGCTGCTCGAGGATCTCGGACATTTCCTTGCGCGAGCTGGTCGAGATCGACTTGATCGCGTCGCCATTCTTGCCGAGCACGATCTTCTTCTGGCTGTCGCGCTCGACATAGATCACCTGCTCGATGCGAACAGAGCCATCCTTGCGCTCTTCCCATTTTTCGGTTTCGACATGAGACGAATAGGGCAATTCCTGATGCAGGCGAAGGAAGAGCTTCTCGCGAGTGATTTCGGCGGCGAGCTGGCGCATCGGCAGGTCGGAAATCTGGTCCTCGGGATAGTACCAGGGGCCTTCGGGCAGGAAATCGGCGAGATAATCCATCACGTCTTTGCAGCCAGAGCCGTTGGTGGCCGAAATCATGAAGGTGCGCTCGAACTTCACGACCTCGTTGGCGGCGGAGGCAAGCTTCAACAGGTCTTCATGGCGGACCTGGTCGATCTTGTTCAGCACCAGGATTTTCGGCTGATGCACATCCTTCAGCGCTTCAAGGATCGCCTCGCCATCGCCGCGCAAACCGCGCTCGCTGTCGATCAGCAGCAGAATGACATCAGCATCCTTGGCACCGCCCCAGGCTGACGTGACCATGGCGCGGTCCAGCTTGCGACGCGGCTTGAAAATGCCGGGTGTGTCCATGAAGACGATCTGGGCATTGTTGTGAATGGCAATGCCGCGCATCACCGCCCGGGTCGTCTGCACTTTGTGGCTGACGATCGAGACCTTGGCGCCGACGAAGCGATTGACCAGCGTCGACTTGCCGGCGTTGGTCGGGCCGATCAAGGCAACAAAGCCGGAATGGGTCGGTTGCGCCACGGTGTCGGCCACGGCGGCTTCATCCACGGCAGATGGGGCCGCGCTATCATCGGCGGAGTGGTTGTCATTCTCGGTCATTGTCATCCAATCAATCTGCGGCGGCGGAGCGGGTCCACACGCCTTCACGTTCCAAGAGCCGGGTCGCGGCGGCCTGTTCGGCAGCGCGCTTCGACCGGTCCACCCCGGTTTCGGGGGCAAGCTTGCCGATTTCCACAGTTACCGTAAAGCTCGGATCATGATCCGGTCCGGTGCGGTCTGCAACACGGTAAACGGGCGTCGTTGCATATTTTGCATGCGCCCATTCCTGCAATTCAGTCTTTGCGTCGCGCCTGCCAGCGTCCTGGCGAATGGCGCGGTCGGCCCAGAATTTCAACACGAAGGCGCGCGCCGCTTCGAGACCGGCATCAAGGTAGATGGCGGCGATCAGGCTTTCCACCACGTCCGCACGCACGTTCAGCATGTTCTTGTCAGTCAGTTTCTTGACGTCGGCGCCAGTGCGGATGAAGCGGTGCAGCTGGATTTCATCGGCCACCGCCGCGCATGTCTCGGCGCTGACCAATTGGTTCAGCCGCACAGAGAGCTCGCCTTCGGCGGCGGACCGGAAGGTCGTAAACAGATGTTCGGCAACGCAGAGGCCGAGCACACGATCGCCCAGAAACTCCAGGCGCTCGTAATCGCTGCCCTTGGCCGGCTTGGCGCTGGAATGGGTCAAGGCCCGATCCAGCCGCTCTTTGGTGATAAAGTGGTAGCCGATCACGGCTTCCACCTTTTCGCGCTCTTCGGCACTCAGGGCTTTTGGAGCCTTCATTTCACGACCTTGAACAAACGATCCCAGCGCATGTTCGACGGCCACTTCCAGATTTCGCGGAAGGAGGTGTTGTTGCCGAGCGAGAAGAAGATCACCGAGGCGCGGCCGACAAGGTTTTCAGCAGGCACCATGCCAACATCGAAACGGCTGTCAGCAGAATTGTCGCGGTTGTCGCCCATCATGAAGTAATGACCAGCCGGCACGACAAAATCGCGTGTATTATCGCCAGGACCGTTCGGGATTTCGTCAAGCGTGTCATAGGTCGCGCCACTGTCGAGCGTTTCGCGGAATACAGGCACGTCGCGGCCGGCGTCCAGCTTGTAGTCGGACGTGAAGGTTCCATCCGCCACCTTCGGCACCGGCTTACCATTCACGTAAAGCACACCGTCAGTGACCTGGATATGATCGCCCGGCAGGCCGATCAGACGCTTGATGTAGTCGATGTCAGGGTTTGGCGGAAAGCGGAACACGACGACATCGCCGCGCTTCGGCTCGCTTGCAAAGATACGGCCAGAAAACAGGTCCGGAGACAAAGGCAGCGAATATTTCGAATAGCCGTAGGAGAACTTGTTGACGAAAATGTAATCGCCCACCAGCAGCGTCGGCATCATAGAGCCAGATGGAATGGTGAAAGGCTGGAACAGCACGGTGCGGATTACCATCGCCAGCACCAGCGCCTGGATAATGACCTTGATATTCTCCCAAAGGGCATTCTGCTTGTTTTCGACTTTATCCGTCACGCGGGTCTCTTTCATAAATCGTCAGTCTGCAGTTTCTCTAGTCTTTTCGGACCGAACCGGCAACGGCAAAACCACCGCAAAACGGCGCTATCACGCGCTTGCGTCAGGATCGCGGCACTAGGGCACGGCAGGCGAAGTCGCACATTCGCCGGACCTGGACAGAGATTTGAAAGAGAGTCCTGCCGTCTGGGGCAGTTCTTAAGTCACGGGGAGAAAGCAGGAGCGCTACAGCAACGGTTCATCCGAACCAGCAATCCGCAGAATGCGGTGACCGTTCCGGGCAATGCCGCTGGATTGGCGATGCCAATCATAGACGCGCCGAAAGCAACATTGCGTCGTGTCAGACGCGGTTAGTTACATTGGCAACATCAGGCTCGAGTGATCGGGCACCATCTCTACCGCGCTCTACCGCGCACGCCAACGCATTGTGCGCCCCGGCGTGAATGTTGCTAGCCATTTGGCTATCTGAAACGTTGAGATAATCTGGACCATTCATGGTCTTGGGAAGCAGAGCCAATAACGACCGCATATTTTTCGATCAGACATCTGCCACACGGCGTGGCTGGACGCGCCACGCCTTCATTCCCAGGTAGTTCCGTCTTCAAGCCCCGGACAACGCCGCGACCATCTCGTCTTGCTACGCCCATCGTGCAGGCGTCACTCTCTCTACCGCCTCACCGGGCTGCAAGTTTTCACAGGGCAGCCATGCATCAGGCGTATAGATATTAACGAATGCGACGGAACAGGCCACCGTCAATTTCGCGCTGGCGATATTCCAGATCCAGGCGATCGTGAGCAGCATTGAGGTAGGCCATTTCCCGTTCCTGGGAAGTAGGAACGCGGAGGGCGCGGGCAAACTTGCGAATAGGACCAAACATTGTCGTATCTTTCCGTCTTGAGTTCGTGTCGTCTTTGTTTCGACAAGACGGAATATACGTGTGCACCGCACAAAGAACCAGAGACAAGACGCCAAGCCAGCCATGCGCTGTATGCATGCCATCGTTAAAATCGACGGGAAATTCGTAACATCTGCCCGAAATTTGATCAGGAACAAGGCGTAAGTCTTAAAACCTGGGCAGCGAGGCGCCGAACCGGCGGCTCGCCGGCCGCCGGCAGGATCTTATGCTGATATCAGTCGTAGATCCGTTTCGCCGTGGCCACGCAGTCGAGTTCCTTCAACTGCGACAGCAGCTGGTTGAGCTGGCGCAGGTCCCAGACATCGAGATCAAAGGCCATTTCGGTAAAGTCGGCTGCAACCCGGACCATGCTAAGCACGCGAATATTGATGTCGAGGCCGGCGATCAGTTGCGCCACCTTGGCCAGCGTGCCCGGCTCGTTGATGGCGTTGATCAGGATGCGGGCGTGGAAGCGCGACTTGTTGGCTTCGTCCAGATCCCAGCGCACGTCGATCCAGCGCTCAGGCTCATCGTCATATTTCTGCAGGGCAGAGGCCTGGATCGGGTAGATGATGATGCCCTTGCCATCTTCCATGATGCCGACGATGCGGTCACCCGGCACAGCGCCTGCAGCGGCAAAATGCACTTCGAGATTGCCCGCAAGACCGCGGATCGGCAAAGGATCCTGCTCGTCCTCTGGGCTAGTCGCAGCCGGAAGCCCGCCTGCGGCGAGGCTGGCATCGGGTTTCTTGCCTTCGCCCTTCTTACCGTCCCCCTTGCCGACCTGGGGAAGCTTGAACATCATGCCGCTTGCCGAGCGCATGTTGAACCAGCCTTCATCCATGGCCGGCTTCACGGTGACACGTTCGTCCTGATAATCGGGGAAGACGGCGCGCAGCACGTCGAGCGAAGAGACTTCGCCGCGCCCGACGGCAGCAATCGCGTCTTCGACATCCTTGTGGCCGAGCCGATGCAGCACGGGCTTCAGGACTTCGCGCGAAAATGTCTTGCCGGCCCGCTCGAAGGTGCGTTCCAGAATGCGGAAGCCCAGGCCGGAATATTGCTTTCGGATCGCCATGCGGGTAGCACGGCGGATAGCAGCGCGGGCCTTGCCGGTGACGACGATTTCTTCCCAGGCCGCCGGCGGAACCTGCACGCCGGAGCGGATGATCTCGACTTCGTCGCCATTGTTGAGCCGTGTCACCAGCGGCATGATACGGCCGTTGATTTTGGCGCCGACGGTGGTGTCGCCAATGTTCGTGTGAACGGCATAGGCAAAATCAATCGGCGTGGCGCCACGCGGCAGCGCGATCAGCTTGCCCTTCGGCGTGAAACAGAAGACCTGGTCCTGGAACAGTTCGAGCTTGGTATGCTCCAGGAACTCTTCCGGATTATTGGCCTCGGCCAGCGCCTCGATCGTGTGACGCAGCCAGGAATAGGCATTGCTTTCGCGCGAGAGCAGATCGCCCTCGCCGCCGCCTTCGCCATCTTTGTAGAGCGCATGGGCCGCGATCCCGTATTCCGCGATCTCATGCATGCGCCGGGTGCGGATCTGCAGCTCGATACGCTGGCGCGACGGGCCGACAATGGTGGTGTGCAGCGAGCGATAGTCGTTCTGCTTGGGCGTCGAGATATAATCCTTGAACCGGCCGGGCACGACACGCCAGCGGGTGTGGACAATGCCAAGCGCCCGATAACAGGAGGCAACACCGTCGACCAGAATGCGGAAGCCATAGACATCCGACAGCTGCTCGAAGGACAGCGACTTCGACTGCATCTTGCGAAATACGGAATACGGCTTCTTCTGGCGGCCCTTGACCGAGGCCTGCAGCAGGCCATTGGCGACCAGGAGATCGCTGAGCTCATCCTCGATCTTCTTGATCAGACCTTCGTTGCGCCGCGACAGTTCCTCGAGTCGCTTGGTAACGGTCTCATAGGCTTCCGGATTGATATAGCGGAAGGAGAGATCCTCCAGCTCGTCGCGCATGTCCTGCATGCCCATGCGGCCGGCGAGCGGCGCATAGATTTCCATGGTTTCCTCGGAAATCCGGGCGCGCTTGTCGGGACGCATGTGTTCGAGCGTGCGCATATTGTGCAGGCGGTCGGCGAGCTTGACGAGCAACACCCGCACGTCGTCGGAAATCGCCAGCAGCAGCTTGCGCAGGTTTTCCGCCTGCTTGGCCTTTTTCGACACGAGGTCGAGCTTCTTCAGCTTGGTCAGGCCTTCGACCAGCCGGCCGATATCCTCGCCGAACAGTTCGTCGATCTCGGCCCTGGTTGCCGTGGTGTCTTCTATCGTGTCGTGCAGCAGCGCGACAGCAATGGTTGACTCGTCCAGATGCATTTCCGTGAGGATGGCGGCCACTTCCAGCGGATGGGAAATATAGGGATCGCCGCTTGCCCGTTTCTGCTGACCATGCTTTTGCATTGCATAGACATAGGCCTTGTTGAGCAATGCTTCGTTGGCATCGGGCTTGTACTTCTGTACCCGCTCCACGAGCTCATATTGCCGCATCATGCCAAGGCTACTCCATCTCAAGAAAACTGGGCTCAAGAAAACAGGGCGAAAGAATACCGGGGAAAAGACAAGCCGACCGTCAAAAAAACTGCCAAAAGAAAAAGCGCGCCAATCTTGCGATTGACGCACAATGATTTCTGGTGATCGTAGCGCCTAAACGTGTCGGTGCAAGAGCGTCTTAGTAGTCGTCGCTCTTTTCCGGCGGAACCAGGCCTTCGATGCCGGCCAGCAGCTCTTCTTCCGACATCTGGTCGAAGGCGATTGTTTCCGGCATATCTTCTTCGTCTTCGCTGCGGCTGGTCAGCTGACCTTCTGCAACGGCGGCGGCATCCTGCTCCGGCTCGTCGACTTCGACATGCTTCTGCAGCGAGTGGATCAGGTCTTCCTTGAGGTCGTCGGGCGAGAGGGTCTCGTCGGCGATCTCGCGCAGAGCAACGACAGGGTTCTTGTCGTTGTCGCGATCAATGGTGATCGGCGCGCCCTGGGAAATCTGCCGGGCGCGGTGACTTGCCAGGAGTACCAGTTCAAAACGGTTGTCGACCTTGTCGATGCAATCTTCCACGGTGACGCGTGCCATGGTCTGTCCTTCTTTTTAATATTTATTCCTGAGGGATTGACAGATCGGATACAGGTATTATCGCCGGAGTTCAAGTTTTTCCTGAGGCCCGTTTCTGACGGATTCAACCGGGGAATTGTAAAAAAAAATCGGAAGCAATGAAGATTCAATCAACAGGCGGTTGGAATATGGCCTATCGCTGGATAGATAATTCATATATGATTAAATGATAATACATTGAGTCGGGCCCGGCCCGCGCCTGGGCCATAGAAGGTGCAGCGCTGATGTATAGAACAAGGGATGTTGAAGGATGTTTGATCCAAGAGAGAAAATAGCGCTGTTTATCGACGGTGCCAATTTATATGCCGCGTCCAAGAGCCTCGGCTTTGATATTGATTATCGCAAGCTGCTGAAAGCTTTCCAGAAGCGGGGTTACCTGCTGCGAGCTTATTATTATACGGCTCTGATCGAAGATCAGGAATATTCCTCGATCCGTCCGCTGATCGATTGGCTCGATTACAACGGCTACAAGGTTATCACCAAGCCGGCCAAGGAATTCACCGACTCCATGGGCCGCCGCAAGGTCAAGGGTAATATGGACATCGAACTGGCCATCGACGCGATGGAACAGTCCGAGACCGTCGATCACCTGGTAATCTTCTCAGGCGATGGCGATTTCACCACGCTGGTCGAAGCGTTGCAGCGCAAGGGCCGCAAGGTATCCGTGGTATCGACCATGTCGACCCAGCCGCCCATGATCGCCGACGATCTGCGCCGCCAGGCCGATCATTTCATCGATCTCGTCTCGCTGAAGGCCGAAATCGGTCGCGACCCGAGCGAGCGTCCGGTTCGCACGACTGAACCGATGCTTGCTGAGCCGCATGTCTGATCAAGAGGCCGGTTCGATCCAGCCGTTAGTTTGACCGGTCCGCCAGGGCCGATCGCATGGGAGCCGCGCCTGCAGCCAAGGGCGCGACCCCCGTTCTGATGTTTTCTCCAGGCAATTGTGCTTGACACTCATCGCGCCCGCCCTTTGGCATGCCTAGTGTCCGTTACCGCCCGCCGTGACGGGAAACAGCCATTTCTTTGATAATTGTGACGCATATCACAATAAAATCATCTTGCGCCGTTTTGGGTGCAATCCCATCGTAGCCCCCTGTATCTATTGCCTTATCGCGGTTCTCACCCCTGTTGGTTTTCAAGGGTTAGGCTTTGAATTGTTCTGCGCCCCGCCCATCACGCATGCGCCGCGTTATTCTCTTATTAAAGATCAAGCTATTAACCTTTGGGCAGGAGACGGATCCGGTCGCTCGCGCAACCGTAAAATAGGTTAGAGCGCGGGTATGGGTGGCATCAGGAAAGCCGCCGGTGATGTCACGACCATGGTTCAAAAACGATTTTCAGCGCGGTGATTTATGACGACGGTATCCAAAGATATGTTCTCCGGAAATAACAGTGATCTTCGCGAAAGAATGGCTTTCCTGCATCTGACGGCTGAGGATCTCAGGACCGTCGCCGCCTTGCAGCCAATCGTCGCCCAGTCTATCGGCCCGACCCTCGACGCATTTTATAATACTGCCAAGCAGCATCCCGACGCGGCGAAGTTCTTCTCCAGCGACAGTCACATCGCCCATGCCAAGCAGAAGCAGATCCAACATTGGAGCCATCTTCTCTCCGGCCATCTCGACGGCGTCTATGTCGCTTCGGCCACAACGATCGGCCATACCCATGCGCGTCTCGGGCTCGACCCGCGGTGGTATATCGAAGGTTATGGGCTTATCCTGTCCGGTCTCGTTTCCGCAGTTTTGGAAAACGAACTACGCGGCCTGTTTACCGGTCGACTTAAGGGCGTCATCCCGAAAGTCTCGGCGCTGATCCGCGCCACGCTGCTGGATATGGATTTCGCGATTTCCACCTATGGCGAGGCGCTACGCGAGGAACGCGCCAAGGCGGCAGCCGAGCGCGCTCGCGTCGAGGACCAGCAGAAGCAGGCACTGGCCGCACTCGACACGGCGCTGGCAGCACTGAGCAACGGCGACCTGACGGCAACGATCAACACGCCGCTCGCCGAGCAATACGAGGCATTGCGTGCCAATTTTAACGCTGCCCTTGCCGCCCTCTCCGACGCCTTTGCCGATATCAATCATGAGGCCAGCCAGATCAATGCCAATACCCGCGAACTGACGCGGGCGACCGACGACATGGCCAAGCGCACCGAGCAACAGGCTGCAGCGCTTGAACAGACAGCCGCCGCCCTTGAGGAAATCAGCGTCATCGCCAAGCAATCGGCTGCCCGCAGCCGTGAGGCCCAGACCGTCACCAGCCATGCCGCCGAAGCCGCTGGCAAGTCGGGTGAAATCGTCGGCAATGCCATCACCGCCATGGGCGCGATCGAGGAAAGCTCGCAGAAGATCTCCTCGATCATCAGCGTGATCGACGAAATTTCCTTCCAGACCAACCTTTTGGCACTGAACGCCGGTGTCGAAGCGGCGCGTGCTGGCGAAGCCGGCAAGGGATTTGCCGTTGTCGCCCAGGAAGTGCGCGAACTGGCCCAACGCTCGGCCAATGCCGCCAAGGAAATCAAAGGGCTGATCGACCGCTCATCGCGTGACGTCGCTAACGGCGTTGCCCTCGTCAACGAGACCGGCGAAGTGCTGCGCACGATTAGCACTCAGGTGCGGGAAGTCGACGGCCACATCGCCGCCATAGCCCAGGCTGCCCAGGAACAGGCGTCCGGCATGGGCGAGATCAACGCGGCGATTTCCAGCATGGATAAACTCACCCAGCAGAATGCTTCGATGGTCGAGGAAACCAATGCCTCGACGCATACGTTGCAGGGTGTATCAAGCTATCTGTCGACGTTGCTTGCCCGGTTCCAGACCGGCACCAGCAAGGCGCACGCACCGCGCGCAGCCACCTATCACCAGAGCTACGCCGCCTGATTACCGGAACTTCGGCAGAATTTTTTGATACGGGCATATCCATGCCCGTTTTTCGGCGGCGGCAGCCCGCCGATTGCGGTAAAATTTGGTCATGTTGTTCACACGCCCCACCGATGACCGCCTCTACACCGCCCTTGTCAACAGGGATGCGTCCTATGACGGCTTTTCCTATGTCTGCGTCACCTCGACCCGGATTTTCTGCCGGTTTACCTGCACGGCGCGCAAGCCCAAGCCTGAAAACTGCCGCTTCGAAGACACGATTGCCGCCTGCCTTGAAGGCGGCTTCCGGCCCTGCAAGCGCTGCCGACCGCTGGTTGCCTATGGCAATGCCGATCCGCTGGTGCAGGATCTGACGCAACGGCTGGAGGCAGAGCCAGCACGGTGCTGGCGCGAGACCGATATCGTCGCGCTGGGGCATGATCCCTCCACGGTGCGGCGCGCCTTCAAGCGGCGATTCGGCATGAGTTTCATCGAGATGGCACGGCTACGCCGGCTCAGTCTCGGAACCGAAAGCCTTGTTGCTGGCGACGCCGTGATTGATGCGCAGCTCGATGCCGGTTATTCCTCCGGCAGCGGCTTTCGCGCCGCCGTCACGCAATTGCTGGGTCAGGCGCCGGCTCGGCTGAAGGGCCAGCTCCAAAATCGGGATCTCCTCAAGGCGGATTGGATCGAAACACCGATCGGGCCGATGTTGACGATCGTCGACGACCACGCGCTGCATCTCTTGGAATTTGCCGATCGCCCTGCCCTGCCCAAGGAGTTGGACCGGCTGAAGACCCGGCAGGGCTGTGGCATTGCGGTGGGGCGAACGGCCATCACCGAGCAAATTGCCGCCGAGCTTGCACAGTATTTCAACGGCGTCCCAGACAGTTTTAGCGTCAGGATCGCGGGCCACGGAACGCCTTTCGAACGGCAGGTCTGGCAGGCCTTGCGTGCCATTCCGGAGGGAGAGACGCAGAGCTACGCCCAGGTCGCAGCAGGCCTTGACCGAGCAAGTGCCGTCAGGGCTGTGGCTCGCGCCAATGGTGCCAACCAAATCGCCATCGTCATCCCCTGCCATCGTGTCATCGGCGCCGACGGCAACCTCACCGGTTATGGCGGCGGACTCTGGCGCAAACAGTGGTTGCTGAACCACGAGCGACGCATGGCCAGCAACGCATAAATTTTTATGATCATTGGTATCAGAAACATTCGCTGGACGAATTGACGCAGCTCCGGCATTTATCGCCACGTTCACTGGCAGCGCGGAAATCTCTGGAAACAGCATGAACGGCATTAGGCCGACATGCTGCCGGTCTGCCGCCCTTTTCACCCTCAACCCCAATCGCCAGCCTGCGCGTTTCCTTTGAAACGCAGGCTCCTGTTCTCGTGCTCGCTCGAAAGGAAAAGCTCATGCGCACGACAGATCCGACGAATAACAGTGTTGTCACGGTGCCCACGCGCGGCTTTGCCCGCCGTTTCGCTCCGGCTTATCGCTGGATCATGTCGGTTCTGACCGGCGTGATCCTGCAGCGGGCCAAGCGAACACCCAGCAATGATCTGAGCAACCTCAACGCCCATCAATTGCGCGATCTGGGGCTTGATCACCGCGATCCTATGTTCCGCGAGGAACAGGAGCGGCAACGCCAAGCCCGGCTTGCTGCCTATGCGTTTCTGACAGGCATGAGCGGCCGGTAAAAGGCTGCTTGCCGTAGAACACAGCACCACGCTCGGATGTCGCCCTCATGGGCGGCATCCGTCGGATTCATATGGTTTTCTTGCAGAGTTAAAATCGATGAGCGGAGGCTTGTGCCTCAGCCGGTCTTCAGCAGCCGGCTCTTCTGGCGATTCCAGTCGCGTTCCTTCTCGGTCTCGCGCTTGTCGTGCAGCTTTTTGCCCTTGGCGAGAGCCAGTTCCAGCTTGGCACGGCCCTTTTCGTTGAAGTAGATCTTCAACGGCACCAGCGTCATACCCTCACGATTGATGGAGACACGCAGGCGGTTGATCTCACGCTTGCTCAACAGCAGCTTGCGGCGGCGGCGCGGTTCGTGATTGAAACGGTTGGCCTGTAGATATTCCGGCAGATGCGAGTTGATCAGCCAGATCTCGTTGCCCTCGTCCGATGCATAGGATTCGGCAATATTGGCCTTGCCTTCGCGCAGAGACTTAACCTCGGTTCCGGTCAGAACCAGGCCCGCTTCATAAGTGTCGATGATCTCGTAGTTAAAGCGCGCCTTGCGATTTTCCGCGACGATCTTGTTGATGGTGCGCTGGCTGCCTCTGGGTGCCATGAACTCTGTCCAATCCGACTATTTTCTTGCTTTTCGTTGAATGCCGGCGGGTCAATGCTCCGGTCTGCCAACTCTAATGTAATATAGCCGCGTCCCGATTGGAAGAAGCCGGGGCATATCCGCCCCGGCAACAGCTCAATTCATCAATCCCGCATGCTGAAGCGCGGCATCGATGGCCGCCTCGGTCGAGGCTTCCAGCGTCGACAGCAGCGGCAGGCGGACGGTGCGGCCCATGCGGCCGAGCCTGGACAGCGCATATTTGGCGCCGCAAAGTCCCGGCTCCAGGAAGATCGCCTTGTGCAGCGGCATCAACCGGTCCTGATAGGCCAGCGCCTTGGCAAAGTCCCCGGCCAGCGTCGCCGCCTGGAATTCGGCACACAGCCGTGGTGCCACATTGGCGGTCACGGAAATACAGCCGACGCCGCCATGGGCGTTGAAACCGAGCGCGGTGGCATCCTCACCTGACAGCTGGATGAAATCAGAGCCGCAGGTGATGCGCTGTTCCGACACCCGCTCCAGCTTGCCGGTCGCATCCTTGACGCCGACAATGGTCTTATGAGCGGCCGCAAGCTTGCCCATTGTCTCCGGGCTCATGTCGATCACCGAGCGCGGCGGAATATTGTAGATGATGATCGGCAGCGACACGGCTTCGGCGATTGCCGAGAAATGGGCGATCAGCCCCTTCTGGGTCGGCTTGTTATAATAAGGTGTCACGACAAGCACGGCATCGGCACCAGCCTTTTCGGCATGCTGGGCCAGATCGATGGCTTCGAGCGTGTTGTTGGAGCCGGCGCCGGCGATAACAGGCACGCGCTTGGCTGCCACCTCGATGCAGAGCTCCACCACCCGTTTGTGCTCGGCATGGGTCAGCGTGGGCGATTCGCCCGTGGTGCCAACAGGCACCAGGCCGGTGGACCCTTCGGCGATCTGCCATTCGACGTGGTCGGCAAAAGCTTTCTCGTCAATAGCACCGGTTTCGGTAAAGGGGGTGACGAGGGCGGGCATGGAACCCTGAAACATGCATAGACTCCCAACGGCCACCACATCGCTGCCCAGCCGTAATTTCGCAATCAAACGCGGGCACATTACTGCCTGGCCCGCAGCCGTACAAGCGCGGTTCCCGTGGTTTTATGACAGATTTTCAATGGGAATTTTCGTCGCATTGACGGCTTTTCATTAAGCATTCATTAATCCGGGTCAGAGTTAATGGGAGCTATGCGCATTTTCCCGACGAGTTCGCCGATGAAACGGACATTCCTGCCGACGCTTGCCAGAACGACCGCCCTGGCGACAGGTCTGCTCGTGCTGACTTCGGCCGGCCTTTCTTGGGCGATGCCGCTGCTGGGTGACGCGGATGCGCCAACACCTGCCAGCAGGCCGGCCGCCCTATCGGCGGCCTCGACCACGTCTCCCGGCAATCCTGGCATATCCGGAGATATTACCGGCTCCATTCCCGTCGTCGCCCCCATGCCGGCCGAGCGCTCGCCGCTGAAGTCCGGGCTCGACGCGCTCTCGGCGCGCAATGGTGCGCTTGCCCTGTCCATCCGCGATTCGATGCCGCAGGGCCTCGACCGGCATATGCTGACCTGGTCGATCGCCATGTCCGGCCTGCCCGGCATTCCCTCGGCTGAAATTGCCAATGCACAGCGCGAACTGAAGGGCTGGCCGGGTCTTTCAGCCTTCCGCGCCAACTCGGAGCGGGCGCTCTACCGCGAAAATCCGCCTGCCGGTGATGTTCTGGCCGCCTTTGGCGAGACGACCCCGGAAACGCCGGAAGGCACCGTTATCCTCGCCCGCGCCCTGATCGCCAGCGGCAACCGTAGCCGCGCCATGCATCTTATCAAGGATCTCTGGCGCACATCGCCGATGGATACGCCGGTCGAAGACAGGATCCTCGCCGAATTCAGCGGACTTCTGACCCGCGCCGATCATAAGGTGCGGATGGACTACCTGATGTATCGCGGCCGTAGCGCTCAGGCCAAGCGCTTTGCAACATTCGCCGATGCGCAGAGCCTCTATGCCGCCTGGATGGCCGTCAACAGCCGCTCGCCCAAGGCGCCTGCACTAATTCAGGCGGCCGGACAGCGCTTTGGCAACGATCCAGCGCTGATCTTCATGCGCATCGAATACCAGCGCCGCCAGGACAATTACCAGGAAGCGGCCAAGCTATTGACGCTGGCGCCGCGCGATCCCGAGCGGCTGATCAATCCCGGCGAATGGTGGAACGAGCGGCGCATCGTGGCGCGCGGTCTGGCCGACGACGGCAAATATCGGCTGGCCTATCAGGTCGCGGCCAATCACAGCGCCACCGACCCTGTTGATATTGCCGATGCCGAATTTCATGCCGGCTGGTATGCCCTGCGCGGGCTGAACGAGCCAAAGGCCGCCGCCCAGCATTTTCGCCGGATTCTGGATGCGTCTAACCGACCGCTGTCGGCTTCGCGCGCCTATTATTGGCTGGGACGCACCGACGAGGCCGAGGGCAATCCGGCTGCAGCCCGCCAGGACTTCGCCCGCGCCGCAGAATATCCGGGCACTTTCTACGGCCAGCTTGCAGGCGCGCGGCTGAAGCAACCGCGACTCGATATCCGCTATCCGACCCCGACGGACGAAGATCGTCGCCGCTTTACCAGCCGCGAAGCGATCGTCGCCATCGATCGCTACAAGGCTGCCGGCTATGAATGGCGCGGAGCAAGCCTTTACCGGGCTCTGGCTGAACAATTGCAGAGCCCTGGCGAACTCGCGCTGCTGGCGTCCAAGGCCGAGCGGGCGGGCAATCATCAATTGTCGCTGCAGGTTGGTAAAACCGCCTATGGTCGCGGCATCAATGTGCCGGCGCTGGCCTTCCCGATCGGTGTGATCCCGGCCTCGGCCAATATCGCCGGCTCCGGCAAAGCGCTTGCTTATGCCATCGCCCGCCAGGAAAGCGCCTTCAATCCTGCCGCCGTTTCGGCCGCCAATGCCAAGGGCCTGCTGCAGTTGATGCCGGCCACGGCCAAAGCGGTCGCCAAGCGTCACGACATGGCCTTTTCCGCCGACCGGTTGACGCAGGACGCCGGTTATAACGCGACGCTCGGTGCCCATTATCTTGGTGAGCAGATCGACGCTTTCGGCGGCTCCTATATATTGACTTTCATTGCCTATAATGCCGGACCAAAGCGCGTGCCGGAATGGATCTCGCGCTACGGCGATCCACGCGGCATGCCGATCGACGATGTCGTCGACTGGATCGAGCGTATCCCCTTCCCGGAAACCCGCAGCTACGTTCAGCGGGTCATGGAAAACTACCAGATCTATAAGACACGACTTGGTCAGAGCGCCGATATCGAGCACGATCTTCGCTACGGCCGTTAAAGCATTTCCAGGGACAGCAGTAACCGGCTTCCCGCCCGGATATGCGCAAGCACAGCTCGGAGCAACTGGCGTCTCGGCGCGCTGCCGGCATCGACAACAGGAGTGAAGGCAGTGCAGCAGGCAGAGAGCGGATCTTTCACAGATAGAACTATTGCCGCAGCCGACGGTATCCGTCTGTTCGTGCGTGATTTTCCGGCTAGCGAAATACCTGACACGCTCGATCTGCCTCCTGTGGTGTGCCTGCCGGGGCTGACGCGGAACCACCGCGACTTCGCACCTCTTGCCGTGCATCTACAACAGGCCGGGCGGCAGGTCGTCTGTATCGATTCGCGAGGACGCGGCGGCTCAGACCGCGATCCCGATACCAAGAATTACAATCTCCTGACGGAAATGGCCGATGTCATCACCGTGCTCGACGCATTGTCGGTCGCCAAAGCTGATTTTATCGGCACGTCGCGTGGCGGCCTGATTCTGCATTTCCTCGCCGGCCTGCATCCCGACCGAATTCGGCAGATAATCCTCAACGACGTCGGCCCGGTGCTGGAAAAACAGGGGCTGATGGCGATCCGCGATTATCTAGCCGCGGGTGGCGGCCCAAAAAGCTGGGCAGAGTGCCCCAACTATTTGAAATCCGTGCATGGCCCGACCTTCCCGGCGCTCCAAGAGGCGGATTGGCAAGAAATGGCGATTGCGCTTTATCGCGACGAAAATGGCGTTCCCATTGCCGATTACGATTCGGCCATCGCCGGTCAGATCGCCAATATCGATTTCAGCCAACCGATCCCCGACCTATGGGCACAATACCAGGCGCTTGTCCCCTACCCGCTTTTGATTCTGCGTGGCGAGCATTCGCAACTGCTGTCGATTGAAACCGTAGAAGAGATGCTTGCGCGGCACCCGAAGGCGAAACAGTCCACGGCTCAAGGCCAAGGCCATGCGCCCCTGCTGCACCTGACGCAACTTGCCGCCGAAATCACGGCATTTCTCGCGCAAGGCGGTTGAAAAACACGCGATGAAGACACCAATCAGCTCTTGCAAACATTGGACCATGATACTGATTTTATGAATTTGATGGCGGAGAGGATGGGATTCGAACCCACGATACGCTTTTGACGTATACTCCCTTAGCAGGGGAGCGCCTTCGACCACTCGGCCACCTCTCCGGTGCGGTCTGATTATGTCGTCATAGATTCGATTGCAAGCGCTTTTCGCGTTCTTTCCCGGATAAAGCTTCTATTGATCGAAGGGGTATCAGCATTTCCACGGAAATCAGGAACCGGCTGACCATCCAGAATGCGCAAGAATGAAATGCACGAGTGAGGAGCCGCGAGTTCGCCGGCCGACCGGCTCCCCTTATAGAGAGACACTCCTGATCGTGTCAGCGACGAGGATCACACGGCCCTAGCAAGCGTCAGGCAATGATCCTCCTGTTTGGTAGAATCTGTTTTGAATCCTCCAAAAGACACAACGGAGCCGACTCGCGTCCTGGACTTTTCACCTTGCGACTCGAAAACCGGTCCGACCGAAGAGCGAGAATCACAGCCGTCTAAAATAGAATCACCTGCCATTTCCACAGGCCGGCGTCCGATTTTGCGACAAAGCCGCCTGCAGCAAGAGAACGAATAGAATGCTCTCCCTCCGCCGGGACCATGACAAACGACCGGCAAATGTCGTTCCGCGACCTCGAATCGGCGGCTATTGCCGTATTTGGACACAACATGAAATTCACGTCGGGCCTCAATCAGTCGCGGCTAATCGTTGTTTTTCAAAGATTTTCTTAACAAAACGTAAACGAGACAGTCCTGCATGAGGCCACTTTGTGTCCTTTCAGCAACATCATTTCGGGAAGGCTATGGCGAAACCGGTCGCTTTGCTGTTTGTCGATTGCAAGCGCGGCAACGTTTTGTATTTTCAAATCCAGAAGCGAGGCGGTGGATCGTCCGTTTCAAACGTAAACGGGAATGGGGGCAGGAAACGCTGTCCTTCAGCCAAACAAGCCCAGACCCTATTGAAACTTGACTGGAGGTCATTATGAACATCAAGAGCCTTCTTCTCGGCTCCGCTGCGGCTCTCGCAGCAGTATCCGGCGCCCAGGCTGCTGACGCTATCGTCGCTGCTGCTCCGGAACCCGCTGAATACGTCCGCGTTTGCGACGCCTTCGGTACTGGCTATTTCTACATCCCCGGCACCGAAACCTGCCTGCGCGTTAAGGGCTACGTTCGTTTCGAAGTTCAGGGCAACAGCAACGACGGCGACTCGTCCTGGGCTGGTACCCGCGACTGGAACGCTCGTACCCGCGGTCTGGTAACCTTCGACGCCAAGAACGACTCTGAACTCGGCACGATCGGCTCCACCATCACTGTCCGTACCTGGGCTGATGAAAACGGCGGCAGCCTCGAACTCGACGAAGCCTTCATCACTGTTGCTGGCTTCCAGGTCGGTGAGTTCTACAACTACTTCGATACCGGCCTGTCTGGCGAAACCGACGACCTGGGTTCGAACCGTCTGAACTCGATCGCTTACAACTACAAGTCTGACACCTTCTTCGCCGGCATCGCCGTCGACGAACTGACCGGCTTCTACAGCCGTTCGCGTGACCTCAGCCAGGCTGATCCTTACGGCAAGAACAACCGCGTTGGCGTTGAAGGCCAGGTTGGTGCGACCTTCGGTCCGATCACCGCTACCCTGCTCGGCGGCTGGGATGCTGCTGCAAACGACGGTGCCGTTCGTCTGCTCGCTACCGCAAACGTTGGTCCTGGTGTTCTCGGCGTTGCCGGCCTGTACTCCACCGGCGCTTCTGCATACTACGACAAGGCTGAGTGGACTGTTGCTGCTGAATACGCTGCAAAGATCACCGACCGCCTGACCCTGACGCCTGGCGTTCAGTACTTCGCCAACACCCAGATCACCAGCACTTCTGGTGATTACGGCGGCCGTGACATCTGGAAGGGTGGCCTGACGCTGGACTACAAGCTTGCTGAAGGTCTGACCACGAAGGTTTCCGCTCAGTACCAGGATCATGCCTGGAGCAACAACGACGACGTATGGTCCGGCTTCGTTCGCCTGCAGCGTTCGTTCTAATTATCTCGTAAGAGATAAAAAGATTGTCCAGGCCCCGTTGGGATACGGGGCCTGGTCAGTATGCCGGGGGGCACACTACAAGAGCGGTTGATAGAGAGTTGTCTCTATTTCCTAACGACAAACTGGAGATCAAACATGAACATCAAGGGCCTTCTTTTCGGCTCCGCTGCGGCTCTCGCTGCAGTATCCGGCGCTCAGGCTGCCGACGCAATTGTTGCCGCTGCCCCGGAACCAGCTGAATACGTTCGCGTTTGCGACGCTTTCGGCACTGGCTACTTCTACATCCCCGGCACTGAAACCTGCTTGAAGATGAGCGGCTACGTTCGTTTTGAAGTTCAGGGCGCAAGCAACAACAGCCTCGGCCAGGACCGTAACTGGAACGCTCGTACGCGTGGTCTGTTGACCTTCGACGCCAAGAACGATTCCGAACTCGGCACGATCGGCTCCACCATCACTGTCCGTACCTGGGCTGATGAAAACGGCGGCAGCCTCGAACTCGACGAAGCCTTCATCACTGTTGCTGGCTTCCAGATCGGTGAATTCTACAACCCTTGGGATAGCGATCTGTCCGGCGAAACCGATGATATCGGTTCGAACCGTCTGAACTCGATTGCTTACAAGTACAAGGCCGACAACTTCTTCGTTTACGGCTCCGTTGACGAACTGACCGGTTACTACAGCCGTACCCGCGACCTCAGCCAGACGGATCCGTTCAGCAAGAACGACCGCGTTGGTCTCGAAGCTCAGGTTGGCACGACCTACGGCCCGATCACCGCGAACCTGCTTGGTTCCTGGGACTTCGCAACCAACAACGGCGCTGTCCGTGGTTTGGCAACGGCTGAAGTTGGTCCTGGCGAATTCGGCATTGCCGCTATCTACTCGACCGGCGCAAGCGCTTACTACGACCTTGGCAAGTGGACTGTTGCTGCTCAGTACGCAGCAAAGATCACCGACAAGCTCAGCCTGACCCCTGGCGTCCAGTACTGGAACGAAACCCAGGTTGACTCGACCGGCGATTACTTCGGCCGCGACATCTGGAAGGCTGGTCTGACGGTTGACTACAAGCTGGCTGAAGGCCTGACCACCAAGGTTTCGGCTCAGTACCAGGACCACGACTGGGACGGCAACGACGACGTATGGACCGGTTTCGTACGTCTGGAACGCAAGTTCTGATCTGATCAAGATCGTCTGACGATCTTAGCCTCCGGGTTCGCGCCCGGAGGTTTTTTATTGTCCGCACTGCTGTTTAAAGCGGGCTTGTTTGCGGATTTTTCGGACGCGAGATCACGTCGCATTTATCCTGGACATGCTCTCAGCCCAGTGCATGATTCCTTAAATGGGAACAGCGTCCTTAGTGTGCGTTAGAAAACGTACGGCGCTGTGGCGCAGATGCTTTGAAGATGAACTTGGCAGGGCAAAGCTGCCTTCAAGTGAACAACGGTGTCTCAGCACGTCTCGAAGCGCTTGGATGCGCCACACAACGGGCATTCTGACATCATTATCGAATCCTGCCCCTCCCGGCCCTGAGCAGGTCAAGGCTCAGCCCGCAGAAACGAGGCCTGACTTCCAGACGAACGACAATGTCAGCATCTAACGCGTGGCCAAACCGGTTTGATTCGGACAATCGAGAGGACAGCCTCTAAGCCAGCAATTGCTTCAGGTCGGCATCGGGATTGGCAACCACGCGTGGGTCGGCCTCACGGCCCATCTCGAGCAGCTTCTTGCCCGCCACATAGGCCTTCGCGTCATTGATGGCATCGACGGCAAGGAAACGCCCTTGGCGATAATACCAGACGGAGAGGCTGCCTTCTCGCTGGCCGCGCCGGGTGATCGTCTCGTCATATCCGAGATTGAGGCCGGCGGTTTGCAGTTTCAGGTCATACTGATCCGACCAGAACCAGGGCTTGGGTCGATAAGGCACCTCTGCGCCGGCAAGGACGGAGGCAACCGCTTCGCCTTGGTCGACGGCGTTCTGAACCGATTCCAGCCGCACGCTCCCCTCGCCCCAAGGCAGCAGCGCACAATCGCCAGCCGCGAAAATATCAGGGTCCGAGGTGCGCGCCCTGTCGTCGACGACGATGCCGTTCTGCACTGCAAGTCCTGCGGCACGTGCCAAGCCATCATTGGCGGTCGCACCAATGCCGACAATCACCAGATCTGCGTCAAGCAGAGTTCCGTCAGACAATTCGGCTCCCGTAACGGCTCCGTCCATTCCAATCAGCCGCTTGAGGCCAGTTGTCTCGCGGATCGTCACTCCGTGCGCCTCATGTACGGCCCGAATGGAACTCGCGGTCTCCCTGGCGGCGACCCGTGCCAAGATCCGATCCGCCATTTCGATCAGGGTTACCTCAAGCCCGAGATGGCGAGCAACAGCGGCAGCCTCGAGACCGATATACCCACCGCCAATGATCAGCAGCTTGCTACCCGGCTTCATAACGGTGGCGAGATGATCCGCGTCTGCCTTGTCGCGGATCGTGTAGACGCCGGCAAGCGTGCCGCCGATCTCGCCAGGCAGGTGGCGCGGCGTCGATCCGGTCGCCAGCACAAGCTTATCGTAGGCGAGCAGCGAACCGTCTTGAAGCCGCAATTGTTTGGCGACGCGGTCGAGTTCCTCGACCCAGGTGGAAAGTCGCAAGCCGATCCGATTTTGCTCGTACCATTCCGGCGGGCGCAGCAACAGTCGGTCGAAGGTCATCTCGCCAAGCAGGTATTTCTTCGACAATGGCGGCCGCTGATACGGCAGGTCGGGCGCAAGGCCAACCATGGTGATCGGTCGCTGATCATCAAGCGCGCGCAGCTTGGCTGCCACGGAAAAACCTGCTTGGCCGGCGCCGACAATCACCAAAGTATTTTCCACGTACACGCCTCCTTGCGCCATCATCTGAGCCTACCGGCTGTCATCAGGGCATCTTTGCCGTCAAGGGGTAATTAGCTGGGCTCTGGCCGTCAAGCTTAGCAGGGCTGAACATGCGAGACCGACCGGTCAAACATTCGGGACCAGGTAGGCTCTTACCCGAAACCGTCTCAGCATGGCACTTTCTCACAGCTGGAACGCGGCGCCAGTGGTTTGACAATTTTATCGGTCAAGTGGGGCAAACCATTAGGAAACCTGCGCTAAACTGGGTTCTCAAGAAGGAGAGGAAGGAGCGGTTCCATGCCGTTGCAGAACAGCCCTGACGCAAAAAAAGACATTCCGCGGGACCGTGTCTATCAGAAATTCACCATAGACCGTCCAGGCAGAATCATTTTCGTCGGCCATCACCTCAGCACCAAAACCACCGTGCGATGCCTGATCCGCCGGATCTCGCTGCATGGCGCGGAATTGGAAGTCAGTCGCTTCCTGCCGGTGCCAAAGAATTTTTTTCTGGAGATCCTCGGCATCCGCGACGAAATCGGCTGCACAATAATCCACCGCGAACAAGAAAAGGTGCTCGTCGGCTTCAACATGCTGATCGACCCGGAATTTCTTCATCACGTCGTAAAGCTGTCATTCGAGTTTGGTCAATAATGGCACAGCCATCATTTGCCGCAACCCTTTAAGGTTGCATCTATTCTTCGAATTCTTCTTTTAGTTTCTAAACTTGGCGAACTAGGTTGGATTTGATTGAATCAGTTCAACACTCTGCAACACCCCTGCGGCACAATTTAGTGCATAGACCGAACGATCCGAGGACACATCATGCAGCAGGGAACCCATCTGGCGACAGTGACGTCCGAAATGTACGAGCGGCGCTGGGACCGGTTTCAGGTCCGCAGGCCGGCACGCATCATGGCGGTCCGGCCAGGCCTTAGTGGCGTAACCATGCGAAGCGCGACGATCCTCGATATTTCCCGCGGTGGTGCCGGCCTTGAACTGGATACGGGCATCGGTTTGGGCAGCCATTATTATCTGGAAGCGCTCGGTATCGCGAGCCGGATCGGTTGCGCCGAAGCCTATCGCAACGGCAATCGGGTCGGGGTGAAATTCCTGATGCCAATTTCCGAAGTATTGCTGCAGCGGATCATCCGCACGGACTTTGTGATGAGCGCCGCCGACAAGGACAATGCAGGCAAGACCGTTGCGCCCGGCATGGGCAGGATGGCGCGCTAAAAGAGGGGCAACCGTTTTTCACTGCCTCGGCAGGCACAAGCCGAAGCATTTTCCATCAGCCTTCCCAATCGCAGAGTTACAGGCCTTGGCGAAGGGAACCTCGCTTCCTATCCTCAGCATCATCGATTCGCGCCAGGGGCTAGGTTCATGTCCACGTTTTCGCGGTTTACGCCGCTCGCCTGCAGTCTTCCCGCAATCGTTCCCTTTGTCGGTCCAGAAGCGATCGAGCGTCAGCGTGGTCTGCCCATCCGGGCTCGCATCGGCGCGAATGAGAGTGGTTTTGGTCCCTCCCCTAGAGTGGTCTCCGCTCTGGCTGCTGCCTCGCAAGACATCTGGAAATATAGCGACCCTGAGAATTTCGGGATCAGGACGGCGCTGGCTGCGCACCACGGTCTAAAGCCCGAGCAGTTCGCCATTGGCGAAGGCATCGACGCCTTGCTTGGGTTGATCGTGCGCCTGGTGATCGAGCCAGGCCTACCGGTCGTCACCTCACTCGGCGGCTATCCGACATTCAATTTTCACGTCAACGGTTTCGGCGGGCGACTGGTTACCGTTCCCTATGTCAACGATCGTGAAGATCTCGAAGGCTTGCTTGCCGCCGTCAAACGGGAAGATGCACCGCTTGCCTATCTCGCCAATCCCGACAATCCAATGGGAAGCTGGCATACGGCTGAGGATGTCATCGCCTTTGCGCGGGCCCTGCCTGATACCTGCCTGCTGATCCTGGATGAGGCCTATGGCGAAACCGCCCCGGCTGGGGTCATTCCACCGGCGGATGCGCTGATCGACCTGCCAAATGTGCTGCGGATGCGCACCTTTTCCAAGGCCTATGGTCTGGCTGGCGCCCGGGTCGGCTATGCGATCGGCACGCCCGGCACCATCTCGGCCTTTGACAAGATCCGCAATCATTTCGGCATGGCGCGCTCTTCGGTCGTGGGGGCTCTCGCAGCACTTGAGGATAAGAACTATCTGACCGAGGTCGTCGCCAAAATCGCAGATGCCCGTGCCCGCATTGCAGCCATCGCCGAAAATAACGGTTTGAAGCCGCTGCCTTCAGCCACCAATTTTGTCGCTGTGGATTGCGGCCGCGACGCCACCTTCGCACGGGCGGTGGTCGATGGACTGATGCAGCACGGCGTTTTCATCCGCATGCCGGGCGTCGCGCCGCTCAATCGCTGCATTCGCATCAGCGCAGGGCTGCCTGCCGATCTCGACCTTCTGGAACAGGCTTTGCCGCAAGTGCTGAAGGGCCTGCGTTAAAGCAGAAAACCGCCGCACAACAAAAGACCGCGCCGGCCTTGTTTCTGCCGGTCGCGGTCAATTTGTGAGTGAATGGATGAAGGCGGTGGATCAGTGGGAGGTCATCCATTCACGGGCTTCGCGCAAGGCTTCAGCCAGTTGGCTCTTGCTCATCGTTGCCGCCAGATCGGCCCTGAGGCCAACCGAGCGGTCGCAGCCCTTGATAGCGGCGACATTGAGCCACTTGTGGGCGGCAACCAGATCCTGGTCGCAGCCACGGCCGGTGGCATACATCAGGCCCATGATGCGAAAGATATCGGCCTTCGGCTGGCTGCCAAGCGTGGCCATATCGTCTGCCTGCATATCGAAACGTGCCATGGTCCTGTTCCTGTCCTTCTTGACGTGGTCTTTTGTTTTTTCTCCTCTTCCTCCGGCCGGTTCACCGGCGCGGAGAAGAGAGGCAAGTCCCTGTTTTTATGTCTGAACCGTCACCCGCCTTGCGATCTTGCGTCGCTTGTTCGGCAGCTGCGGTGCGGCAGGTTTTCCCTGCTCGTTTGATAGGTTCAGTATGCAGCGGCGGTTTCAAAATGGCCTTAAAAGGCGTGCTTAACGGGTCGCAAACAGCGCCTAAACCCTTTATCAACTTGTGTTTTTGTTAAGCATCACAAGGGCCGGTTTCCCGGCAAATAGAGGTTAATTTTACCGATCTTTTACGGTTGTGATTTAACCCTTTGTTGACCACGATCACGATGTCTGAAAAATCGATGCGGATTTCTGTCTGCGCGGCAAACGCCTCAATGATGGCAACAGCGCTATTTACCTTTACGTGCGCGTCATTTAATTTCGCAGTCCTGTCGCCCGACGAGACGATCGGGAGCGGAGGATCTTGGAGGATAATATGAAAATCACCCTGCTAGCTGCGGCAGTCGCGGCTATGACCGTCACGACCATGAGCGTCACCGGCGCCTTTGCAGCTGAGCCAATCGAAGGCAAATGGAAGACGGCCAGCGGAGAAACCGCCGAAATTGCCACCTGCGGCACCGCCTATTGCATCACCCTGAAGACCGGCAAGCATGCCGGCAAGCAAATCGGCAAGCTCAGTGGCTCGGGCGCAAGCTATACCGGCGAAGTCACCGATCCCGATGCCGACAAGACTTATTCAGGCTCGGCCAATGTGCAAGGCAAGTCGCTCAATCTGAAAGGATGCGTGCTGGCTGTACTTTGCAAGAGCCAGACCTGGACCCGGATGTAATATGCTGTTTCCGCGCCGGATCGAACCGGCGCGGAACCCGGCTGTCGGCAACGCGGGTCGCTCACCTCGCAACAGCCGTTTTGGACGCGCGAAAAGCTTTTTGCCCACACCTGTTCAGTTTCGCGACAGGTAGATCGCCTTATAGTAAAATTCCAGCTATCGGGGGATGTAAATGACAGAGATTGCGTGGCGGTTGACGGCAGTGACACTGATCATGGCGCTGTTTGCAGCGGCCTTTTCCATGATTGTTTCCAACCATTCGCGCACGCCTTACAGCCTTAGCAGCGGCATGTCGCAAGACAGAGGCTTTATCCCAGGCAACAACGGTTTTACCGGCGTAAATTCCGCTGTATCGGGATAAAATCCTGTCGCCGGCGCAATCGTGTCGTTTGCTTGTTATCGAGACCGTATTATAAAGTCTCATGAACAATAGAATCGTCACATCCATTCCTGCCCATGTCATCAGCCCACCGGCCTCCGAGGCACGGGTTTTTACCGATGCGGCCGAAGCGGTCGATGCGATCACTGAGATCTACGAGCGCAACACAGCTTTCCTGATCGATGCCTTTACCGCGCTTGCCAATGGTGCGCCAATTGAGGGACGCTACCGCGCCTTCTACCCCCAGGTTAGCCTCGAGACCAATAGCTTTGGTCATTTGGACACGCGCCTGTCCTATGGCCATGTGACGTCGCCAGGCGTCTACACGACGACGCTGACCAATCCGAAACTGTTTCGCCATTACCTGAAGGAACAGTTGAGTCTGTTGATGCGCAATCACCAGGTGCCGGTCACGGTCAGCGCATCCACAACACCGATCCCTCTGCACTTTGCCTTTGGCGAGGGCGCCCATGTCGAGGCCTCGGCAGCAGGCTTTTCCGACATCCAGCTGCGCGACATCTTCGACACGCCCGATTTGACGACCACCGACGACGAGATCGCCAATGGCGAATACGAGCCGCCGGCCGGCGAGCCCTTTCCGCTGGCGCCGTTTACCGCGCAGCGGATTGATTATTCGCTGGCGCGGCTGTCGCATTACACTGCGACCAGCGCCAAGCATTTCCAGAATTTCGTGCTGTTCACCAATTACCAGTTCTATGTCGACGAATTCTGCGCCTATGCCCGCACGCTGATGGCCAATGGCGGCGATGGCTATACCGCGTTTGTCGAGCCGGGCAATATCGTGACCCAGGCCGGCGAAACCGCGCCCTCGTCGGGCACACCGCTCGGAAGGCTGCCGCAGATGCCGGCCTATCACCTGAAGATGAAGGGTCATGCCGGCATCACCATGGTCAATATCGGCGTCGGCCCCTCCAATGCCAAGACGATCACCGACCATGTCGCCGTGCTACGGCCGCATGCATGGCTGATGCTCGGTCACTGCGCGGGCTTGCGCAACAGCCAGCGGCTCGGCGACTACGTGCTCGCTCATGCCTATGTGCGCGAGGACCATGTGCTGGATGACGACCTGCCGGTTTGGGTGCCGATCCCGGCGCTCGCCGAAGTGCAGTTGGCGCTCGAGGATGCGGTTGAGGAAATCACCGGCTACGAAGGTTTCGAACTGAAGCGGATCATGCGCACCGGCACGGTCGCGACCATCGACAACCGGAACTGGGAATTGCGCGACCAACGCGGCCCGGTGAAGCGACTATCCCAATCGCGCGCCATTGCGCTCGACATGGAATCGGCCACCATCGCCGCCAATGGCTTCCGCTTCCGGGTGCCCTATGGCACGCTCCTCTGCGTTTCCGACAAGCCGCTACATGGCGAGCTGAAACTGCCGGGCATGGCGACGGCCTTCTACAAGACCCAGGTCAGCCAGCATTTGCAAATCGGCATCCGCGCCCTGCAGAAGCTTGGCGCCATGCCGCCCGAAAAACTGCATTCGCGCAAGCTCAGAAGCTTCTTCGAGACCGCATTCCAATAATTCGCCTGCACGCGGTCAGACGTTCCGATCTCGCGATGGAAACAAAGCGTGCAGCGCCAGCGACAGAGCGGCGCTGATCAGGGCCGAGACGATCACGATCAGGTGCAGATTGACGGCGGCCTTGGCGAGGCCGTCCATATCGTCGACGGCACCGAGCGCGGCAGCACCGGCGACGATGCCGGCCGGATAGGTGCCAACGCCCGCCGGCGCGTGAAACGGCAGGACCGAGGAAAGTTCACCGCCAAGCGCGCCACCGAAGGCCGCGGCAAGCGGTGTGACCTGCATCAGACTCAAGACCCAGGCAAAGACCAGAACCTTGGTACCCCAGGTGACGACCGTCATTGCCCAGGCACGCAGGAACGCGGCCTTATGGGCGGGAAGCCCGGCCTCGACACCTTCGACCATCGACAGCAGCTTTCCGGAAAATCGGGCCTTGGCAAAAGCAAGCACCGGACGTTTCAGCGCAAAGCCTATCAGCGGCAGGATCAGGAACACGGCCCAGGCGAGCCAAAGTGTCAGGCCCCAGCCGGACAGCAGCGGTCTGACCAGCACCAGGCCAAGCCCGCCAGCTGCCAGCAGCGCGTGCAGGTCGAGCAGACGCATGACCAGCAGGGCAGACGTGCCCGACAGCAGCGGCACCGCAAATTCTGAGCGCATCAGTAAGGGAAAACTGGTTTCGCCACTTCGGAACGGCAGCAGGATATTGAGAAGATTATGAACCTGGGCGAGATGAAACAGTGCCGTGAACCGGCCTGCAGTCTCCTTGGGGAAGTAGTCGTAAATCCGCCAGGCGCGCACCAATGCCGTCGAGACCAGCAGGGCGAGCGCCAGCACCACCGTTGAAAAACCGAGAGCCCGCCATTGTCCAAGCACCATCGCCCAGCCCCAGATGGCTTCCACAAAAACGCCATAGGCGGCGATGGCCACGAAGGCGATCAGCGACACGCCGTGGCGTTTTATCCACGATTTATCGTAGCTTTGCTGGATTGAGGTCATTGCCCTGTCAGTTCCGAATTGCGTGGCAGCGCCGGTTCCTATAACACCCGCAGGTGTAAAGGCCAGTCTTTTTCCGGAGTTCCCCGTGCCTGCAGATGCGCCGCAAGATCGTTTCGCCATGACCGGCGAAAGCCCCTCCACCTCTCCCACGGAGCCCTCCATCGAGCTATCGGTCGTCGTGCCCTTCATGAACGAGGAGGACAATATCGGCCGGATGATCGAGCGGGTGATGGCGGCCCTGAAGGATTTCGGCAAGCCGTGGGAACTGATCGTAATCGACGACGGCTCCACGGATCAGACGCTGAACCGCGCCCGGGCCTATCTCGGCCGCGAGGGCCTCGACCTGAAGATTATCGAATTCCAGCGCAATTTCGGCCAGGCGGCTGGCCTGCAGGCCGGGTTCGACGCAGCGCGTGGCCGGTTGATCGCATCGCTCGACGGCGACCTGCAGAACGATCCGCATGACATTCCCGGTATGATTGACGAGCTTGAGAGCCGTGATCTCGACCTGCTCTGCGGCTGGCGCAAGGCCCGCCAGGACGCGCTCGTGCTGCGCAAGATCCCGTCGTGGTGCGCCAACCGGCTGATCGGCAAGGTCACCGGCGTCAAGATCCATGATTACGGCTGCGGGCTGAAGCTCTATCGCGCCCATATCATCAAGCAGATCAGCATCATGGGTGGCATGCACCGGTTCATCCCGGCCTGGGTGGCGAGCGTGATCCCGTCCTCGCGGATCGGCGAGACCGTGGTCAATCATCACGCACGCCAGTTCGGCACATCGAAATACGGCATTTCCCGCACGGCCCGCGTCGTGCTCGACCTACTGGCCGTGCTGTTCTTCATGCGCTTTCGTCAAAGGCCGGGCCATTTCTTCGGGATGATCGGCTTCTTCATCGGTACGCTCAGCGCGCTGATCCTGTTCTACCTGTTCGTCATCAAACTGATGGGCGAGGATATCGGTACGAGGCCGCTTCTGCTCGTCGGCGTCATGTTGTTCCTCGCGTCGATCCAGATGATTACGACAGGCATCGTCGCGGAAATGCTCACCCGCTCCTATGACGCGCCACGCGCCTATGTGGTGCGCAAGACCTACCGGACAGTTGAAAACGGGAACGGCTGAGATGATCTCGACGCTCCGGCAAAAGCCCGCCTCGCTTTTCCTGCTGCTGGGCGCCTATTTCATCGTTCAGGTGCTGGTGCGGCTTGCGCTGCCGGCATCGCTGGAGCTCGACGAGGGCCAGCAACTTTATTACGCGCAGTGGCTGTCGGTGGGCTATGACAGCCAGCCGCCCTTCTACAACTGGATACAGCACGGGGTGGTCGAACTGCTCGGCCCAAACAGGCTTTCGCTGGCGCTGCTGAAAAACCTGATGTTGTTTGCAAGCTATGGTCTGGTGGCGCTCGCCGCAGCCCAAGTGCTGAAGAGCCGCGATCTCGTCATCATCACCTGCCTTAGTCTGCTGACAATGCCGCAGGTGAGCTTTGAGGCGCAGCGCGACCTGACCCATACCGTCGCGTTGATCTTTTGTACGGCTCTGTTTGCCTTTGCCATGCTGCGCACGCTGAAGGCCCCGAGCGCGTGGAGCTATGCGCTGACCGGCGTTGCGATCGGCTGCGGCTTCATCTCCAAATACAATTTTGTGCTATTGGTTGCGGCAGCCCTGCTGGCGATCCTGGCTGAACCGGCCTTTCGCCGCCGCCTGTTCGACTGGCGGCTGTTGCTGACCACCGCCGTCGCCATCGCCATCGTCACACCGCATGCCCTGTGGTTCTTCCAGCATATGCAAGAAGCGACAAGCAACACGCTGGGCAAGATGACCGATGATGACCTGACGGGTATGGCGCAGATCGTGGCGGGCATGAAATCGCTCTCGACGGCCGTGATTGCCAGTGCGGCTCCGACGCTTCTGCTTCTGCTCATTCCCTTTGCCGACATTGTTGCGTCGTCGAGGCGCACACATCCACAAGCATCAATGCTGCGGTCCGGCAACGAATGGAGCCGGCTGATCGGGCGGATGATGCTGATCGTCATCGTCGCCTTGGCGTTGATGGTGCTGTTCGGCGGTGTCAGCGCCATCAAGGACCGCTGGCTTGCCCCCTGTTTCCTGCTGCTGCCGCTTTACCTTTGCCTGAAGATCGAGGCAGCAGGGCTTGAGACACCGGGCCAATTGCGCCGCTTCATGGCTGTTGCGCTTGCCATCATGGTCATCGTTCCCGCCGTGCTCTATGGGCGGGTGGTCGGCGCCGGGATCATCGGCCATTACCAGAAGCAGAACGTGCCTTACGAGCAGGCGATCCAGGCTGCGCTTGCCTCCTCGCCCAGCCGGCCGATCTTGGTATTGACCAGCGACCAGCAGATGGCCGGCAATATCCGTCTCCACGCACCCGACATTCCAGTGACGATGACCGACAACAGCGGCGTTGCGGCACCAGCAAAGTTCGATGCCCAGCATCCCCTCCTGGTGATCTGGCGCAATTTCGGCAAGCCCAATCCGCCGCTGCCACAGTCGATGAAGGACTGGATCGCCGCTTATCCCGGCCTTACAGCCCAATCCTTCGGCGAAGTCGCCCTGCCCTTCCTGCATGGCCGACCGCATTCGCTCTACTCCTTCGGCTACGCCGTCTACTATTCCACGACACCTTGATAGGATTTCCCCGGGGGAAATATTGACCCCGGTTTTCCTGAAAATACCTGCAGAAATTAAACCCTGAGTTTGTCTGGTTCGATTTGAACCGGGCAGCTTCGTGGTGGCAAAAAATGCACTGCGCCCTCTTGATTCGATTTTTCTAAGATATATCTTAGACCCATCGAAACCTATCGGAGATATACAATGCGCTTTTTTCATAGAGAGCATGGCGACGACCACGGCTCGCGCGGTTTTCATCGCGGAGTGCCGCGCGAGATGATCGAAGCCCTGCATGCCATGCGCGGCGGGCCATTTGGCCACAAGGGACCCGAGGGTCGTCATGGACGCGGTCGCGACGGCGAACGGCGGCGAATGTTCGAAGCCGGTGAACTGCGGCTGGTGCTTTTAAAGCTGATTTCGGAATTGCCCCGCCACGGCTATGACCTGATCCGCGAGATCGAGCGGCTGTCCGGCGGTGCCTATGCCCCGAGCCCTGGCGTCGTCTACCCGACCATGACGCTGCTGCTCGATATGGGCTTGGCCGAGGAACAGCAGAGCGACGGCGCCCGCAAGCTCCTCGGGATTACCGAAGCCGGCACCATCCATCTTGCTGATAATGCCGAGGCGGTAGAGGTTGCTATGGCCCGCCTAACTGCCCTTGCCAAGATGACCGAACGCACCGATGCCGGGCCGGTGCGCCGGGCCATTCATAATCTACGGACTGTCATTCATGAGCGGCTATCGCAGGACGACGTCTCGCGCGACACTCAGCTAGAGGTCGCCCGGATTCTCGACGAGGCCGCCAGCAAGATCGAAAGGCTTTGACCATGACCAAGACCATTGCCACCATCCAGACCGAAAACGGCTGGAAATATGTGCAGCAACTGTGCAAGCACTGGAGCCATAAACTGACCGTCGATCTCGGAGATCACACCGGCACCGTCACCTTCGACCAGGCCAAGGCCGTGATGACCTGCGACGAAGCCGGCCTCACAGTCACCATCGAGGCCGAGAACGAGGATCTGCTGGAGCGTTACAAGGGCGTGGTCGCAAGCCACCTCGACCGCTTCGCCTTCCGCGAGGCGCCGCTGCCCTTCGAGTGGAAGGCGGCTTAAAGCAAATACCGGAGCGCTCCAAAGCAGCCCTATTCGCTGACATTATCCCGTAGCCAATCCAGTGCCTGACCGAGCGTTTCGATCGCCTGATCGACCTCGGCGCGGGAAATGATAAAGGGCGGGGAAAACAGCATGCGATCGCCGGTGGCGCGGACAATCACGCCACTGGCAATACACTGATTTCGCACCTGCGCGCCGACATCGTCGGGCTTGGCAAACCGGCGCCGGCTGGCCTTGTCGGCGGTCAGCTGCACGGCCCCGATCAGGCCGATGCTGACGACTTCGCCGACCCGCTCGTGATCGGCAAGCGAGGCAAGCGCCTTGGCAAAGTAAGGGCCGATATCGTCGCGCACCCGCTCCACCAGCTTTTCCTCTTCGAGGATCCGGATGTTTTCAAGAGCGGCGGCAGCGCAGACCGGATGACCGGAATAGGTATAGCCGTGATTGAAATCGCCAACCTCGTCGATCAATACCTGCGCCACCCGATCCGAAACCAGCACACCACCGACAGGCAGATAGCCTGAGGACAGGCCCTTGGCGATGGGAGCAAGATCCGGCTCATAGCCGAAATGTTGGTAGCCGAACCAACTGCCAAGCCGCCCGAAGCCGCAGATCACTTCATCCGAAACCAGCAGAATGTCGTGTTGCTTGCAGATCCGCACGATCTCCGGCCAATAAGTCGACGGCGGCACGATCACCCCGCCCGCCCCCTGCACCGGTTCGGCAACGAAAGCCGCGACATTATCAGCGCCGAGTTCGAGGATTTTCGCCTCCAGTTCCCGTGCCGCCTTCAGGCCGAAATCGTCAGGCGAAAGGGTGCCGCCCTCGCCATACCAATAGGGCTGGTTGATGTGGTGAATGCCCTCGATTGGCAGATTGCCCTGCTCATGCATGTATTTCATGCCGCCCAGCGAGGCGCCGGCAACGGTCGAGCCGTGATAGCCATTCTTGCGGGCGATCACCTGGGTCTTGGTCGGTTTGCCCAGCGCCTTCCAATAGACCCTGGCGATCCTGAACCAGGTATCGGTCGCCTCGGAGCCGGAATTGGTAAAGAACACATGGTTCATGTTCGGGCCGGCAAGGCTTGTCACCTTCTGCGCCAGCAGCGTGGTCGGCGGCGTCGTCGAGCCGAAGAAGGTGTTGTAATAAGGCAGTTCCTGCATTTGCGCGTAAGCGGCATCGGCGATCGACTTGCGGCCATAGCCGACATTGACGCACCAGAGACCGCCGAAAGCGTCAAGATATTTCTTGCCCGTCGCATCCCAGATATGCACGCCCTCAGCCCGCTCAATGATCCGCACGCCGGCCTCGTTCAACTTCTTCGTGTCGTTGAACGGATGCAGGTGATGGGCGGCATCGATGGCAGCGAGATTGGAACGGGCGGCTGGGTTCTCATTCATGGCGGGCATCCTGTGGCGCGTATTCTGGGCAGATATTCTGAGCGAGGTGTTGCATTGAAAGGCGACAATTTATCCGCTACGACCATGACGATATGCCGATCCTTTGGCAAGAAGCGGGGTATTTCGCTGGCCGCTTTTGCCCAACCAGAGCTTGCCGATGACCGTGTCCGAGACCGCCGCTCAGCCCCTAATCGATCCACAGGCTCGCATCGAAATCCTGCTGGTGGGTATGAATGGCGATCTGCGCGGCAAGATGATCCCGCTCGGCGCGGAAGATAAGGTGTGGAAGAACAGCGTGCGCCTGCCCGCCTCCACCCAGTCGCTCGACATCTGGGGCGACGACAATGACGATCTAACCGGCATTTCCCTCACGCTCGGCGATCCCGACGGGCTCTGCATCCCCGACAAGCGCTCGGTGGCCGCCATGCCCTGGGCTCCGGCAGGCTCGAAACAGGTGCTGGCGACCATGCATACGCTGGACGGGCAACCGCATTTCGTTTGCCCGCGCGCCATTCTTGCCCGCGTGCTGGAGCGGTTTTCGGCGCTGGGCCTGACGCCTGTCGTGGCAACGGAACTTGAATTCTACGTGATGGAAGACGACTGGCGCGAGACCGGCAAGCCAGTGCCGCCGAAGGCGCTTACCTATCGCGGCGAGCCGAACGGCTTCCAGCTCTACGACATGCGCGCCACCGGAGCGATGGAGGACTACCTCGCCACCGTGCGAGCCTATGCCGATGCCATGGGCCTGCCTGCGGATGCGACCACGGCGGAATTCGGCCCCGGCCAGTTTGAAGTCAATCTGCTGCACCGGGCCGATGCGATGGCGGCGGCAGACGATTGCATCTATCTGAAGCGCGTCGCTGAATTTGCCGCTCGCCGGCACGGGCTGAAATCCACCTGCATGGCCAAGCCCTATGGCGGAGAGGCCGGTTCCGGCCTGCATGTGCATGTCAGCATTATCGACGCGCAAGGCAACAACATTCTGGACGCCAAGGGCGGCGAGCCGGTCAAGCTGAAATCGGTGACGGCGGGCATGCTGCAAACCATGCGCGATGCGCAATTGATCTTTGCGCCCTTCGCCAATTCCTATCGGCGCTTCCAGCCGGGCTCTTTCGCGCCCGACCGTATCGACTGGGGTTTCGGCCATCGCGGCACCGCAATCCGCATTCCCGACAAGGATGGCCCGGCAGCCCGTATCGAACACCGGGTGGCTGGCGCCGACGCCAATCCTTATCTGCTGCTATCAGCCATTCTGGGCGGAATACTGAAGGGGCTGACCGCCGATCTCGACCCCGGCCCGGTCACCACGCCACAGGCGCCAGCGGCAGACACCGAGCTGCTGACCCACGATTTTCTGACCGCCGTCGATGCCTTCCGCCGGTCTGATTTCATCGCCGATATCTTCGGCAGCCAGTACCGTCAGCTCTATGGCGACACCAAGCGCAAGGAAGCCATCACCTACCTGCGCACCGTGTCGGATTTCGATTACAGTACCTACCTGCCACGGCTGTAATGGACGCTGTGGGACCGGCTTATGATGGCAGCGCCCAAGACGGCCTGCGCAAGCTGATCCTTAAAAATCCGGGGATTTCATAAAATAATTCTCATTCTACCGGCAGCGGCAGAAAACCACTCCGCCTATGACCCCAAAATGACCGCTGCAACTCCTCCGCTTGTGGAAAACACCATACTGTCTTCGCAAGCCGTTAAACTTGTCGCAAACCGACAATGTTTTTTTGAAGGCAGGGGTTGTTTTTTGTGCAGTTTTACCATTTGGTCAACACCCGAACCAATTCCCCATGGGCGTGGAGACAATATAAAATGACGCAGAAAACCATCCGATTGGCAACAGCAATTCTGGCAGGGTCCCTGCTGCTTGGTGCAAGCAGTGCACTGGCTGAAACGGTACTGCGGCGCGGTAATGGCGCCGAGCCGAAGTCGCTTGATCCGGCACATATTTCGATCGATATCGAAGGTCACATCATGCAGGACCTGTTTGAAGGTCTCGTGGTGTTCGACAATGCCGGCAAGATCCAGCCGGGCGTTGCCGAGACCTGGAAAATTTCCACGGATGGTACTGTCTACACGTTCAATCTGCGCAAGGACGCCAAATGGTCCGACGGCTCGCCGCTGACGGCAGGCGATTTCGTCTTCTCGCTGCAGCGTGAGGAAAATCCAAAGACCGCCGGCGAATACGCCAATATTCTCTACCCGATCAAGAACGCCCAGAAGGTCAACAAGGGCGAACTGCCGATCGAGCAGCTCGGCGTCAAGGCCGTAGACGACCACACGCTGGAAATCACGCTGGAACAGCCGACCCCGTTCTTCCTCCAGTTGATGACGCACTACACCTCGCTGCCAATCAGCAAGGCCAATTACGAGAAGTTCGGCGAGCAGTTCGTTAAGCCTGGCAACATGGTGTCGAACGGGGCCTTCAAGCTGCAGGCGCATGTGCCCAATGACAGCCTGACCGTCGTCAAGAACGAGAATTATTGGGACGCTAAGAACGTCAAGCTCGACAAGGTTATCTTCTACCCGATCGACGACCAGGCAGCCGCCCAGCGCCGCTACGAAGCCGGCGAACTCGACGTCAGCTACGGCATGCCGCTCGACCAGCTGAAGCGCCTCAAGGCAAGCTTCGGCGCCCAGGTTCACGCCACGCCAGCACTTTCGACCGAATATTATGCCTTCGACACCCGCGAAGCGCCCTATAGCGACGTTCGAGTCCGCCAGGCACTGTCGATGGCCGTCGACCGCGATTTCGTCGCCAACGACATCCGCTCCGGCGCGGTCACGCCCGCCTACAGCTTCGTGCCGCCGGGCATGGAAGGTTATGGCACCGGCCCGCAGCCGGAATTCGCCAAGCTGTCGCAGATCGACCGGGAAGACAAAGCCGTCGAGCTGATGAAGGAAGCCGGCTACGGCAAGGGCGGCAAGCCGCTCAACATCGAAATCCGCTACAACACCAATACCGACCATGAGCGTCTGGCGACTGCGATCGCTGATATGTGGAAGACCACGTTCGGCGCCACGGTCAAGCTGACCAATCTCGATGTCGCCTCGCATTATTCCTACCTTCAGGAAGGCGGCAAGTTCAACGTAGCCCGCGCAGCCTGGGCTGCCGACTATGCCGACCCGGAAAACTTCCTGGCGCTGCAGATCGGCGACAACAAGACCTTCAACTACCCGCATTGGAAGAATGCCGAGTTCGACGCGCTGATGGCGGAGTCCTACAAGGAAACCGATCCGGCAAAGCGCATGGAAATCATGAAGAAGGCCGAAGCGATCCAGGTCAAGGACCAGCCGATCATGCCGCTCTACTTCCGCTCCAATTTGTGGATGGTCTCCACCAAGGTACAGGGCTGGGGCGATAATGGCGTCGATTGGCACCTCTCCAAGTATCTGAGCCTGTCCAAGTAACCTCGAGGGAGAGCGACGCGCACGACCTAAAGGCAAAACACCTAGAGTCCGCCAGGTTCAGCCCGAACCGGACGGACTCTAGGGCATTTTTGTTTCGTTTGTTTTTCGGGAAACTCGACAACCATTTTCCCCTGGCAAACTCCGAGGGTTCGGCCGCGCGTCTGCTATTTGACCATGATCAACTTTGTCCTACGCCGACTGATGAGCGCGATCCCTACGATCTTCATCGTCGTCACCATTTCGTTTTTCCTGATGCGTTTTGCGCCGGGCGGCCCATTCAGCCTGGAGCGGCCGCTGCCGCCGCAGACGATGGAAAATATCATCGCGACATTCCATCTGAATGATCCGCTGTGGAAGCAATATCTGCATTATCTCGGCAATGCCTTCACGGGCGATTTCGGCCCGAGCTTCGTTTACAAGGACAATACGGTCGCGCAGCTGATGTCGCAGGCCCTGCCCTATTCGATCCGGCTTGGCGGCACCGCACTGATCCTTGCGCTTGTCATCGGCGTCATCCTCGGCACCGTGGCTGCACTGCGCCAGAACGGCTGGATCGACTTCACCTTGATGTCCTTTGCAACGATCGGCATTACCGTGCCGAATTTCGTGGTCGGGCCGGTGCTGACACTGATCTTCGCGCTGTCGCTGTCCTGGCTTCCGGCCGGTGGCTGGGGCGATGGATCGCTTTATTATCTCGCTCTGCCGATCACCGTTCTGGCGCTGCCTCAGGTGGCAATCATCGCCCGGCTCACCCGCGGCTCGATGATCGAGGCTCTGCATACCGACCATATCCGCACGGCGCGCGCCTATGGTCTGCCGTCGCGCACCGTCGTCATCACCCATGCCATGCGCGGCGCTCTGCTGCCGGTCGTATCCTACCTGGCTCCGGCTGCTGCCGCACTTCTGACCGGCTCGGCTGTCGTTGAAAGCATTTTCACCATTCCCGGCGTTGGCCGCTTCTTCGTCATCGGCGCCTTGAACCGCGATTATCCGCTGGTCATGGCAACCGTGTTGCTGGTGTCGATTTTCGTGATTGTCTTCAATTTGCTTGTCGACATCGCCTATGGCCTACTCGATCCGAGGGTCCGTCATGACTGATACATCCATTACATCGCCCGCCGTCGAAGGCCGCAGCCTCGGACAGCTGGCGCTCCTGCGCTTTCGCCGCAACAAGCCTGCCATGGGCGGCTGCGTCATACTGCTGCTGATCGCGCTGTTCTCCTTCGTGGGCCCGTTGTTCAGCAGCCATAGCTACGACCAGGTGTTTTCGTCCTACGTCTCGGTGCCGCCGAGCTTGAAGCCCTTCCCTGACCCTGCCTCGCTGCAGCAGGTCGCCGAAGGTGCCGCAACCCGGGCACGGCTGAAGCTTGACAGTTTTACCCTCGAAAGCGGCGTCTTTACCGTCAAGATCTCTTCCGACAAGCCGATCGATCCGCGCACCGTGCGCTATTTCGACCGGGTCAACGAGTTCCATGATACGCGCGTTGCAGAGACCTCGGCCGATCAGATGTCGATGACGTTGACCGGCCGCGTCACCCAGGAATATTTCTTCTTCGGCACCGACAGCAACGGTCGCGACCTGATGGTGCGCGTCATGCTGGGCGGACAGATCTCGATTGCCGTTGGCCTTGCTGCAAGCCTCGTGTCGCTCGGCATCGGCGTCATCTATGGCGCCACCTCGGGCTATCTCGGTGGGCGCGTCGACAATATCATGATGCGCATCGTCGAAATCCTCTATTCGCTGCCCTTCGTGTTTCTCGTCGTGGTCATGGTGGTGTTCTTCGGCCGCTCGATCCTGCTGATGTTCCTGGTGATCGGCGCGGTACAATGGCTTGAAATGGCCCGGATCGTGCGCGGCCAGACGCTCTCGCTCAAGCGCCGGGAATTCGTTGGCGCTGCCGAAGCGCTGGGGCTGAACGACTGGCAGATCATTCGCCGCCATATCATCCCCAACACGATCGGCCCAGTCATCGTCTTCGTCACCGTCGTGGTGCCGCAGGTGATCCTGACGGAAAGCTTCCTGTCCTTCCTCGGCCTTGGCGTACAAGCGCCGCTGGCGAGCTGGGGCACGCTGATTTCCGATGGCGCCCAGAATATCCAAAACACGCCGTGGCTGCTGATCTTCCCGGCCGTTTTCTTCGTCGTCACCCTGTTTTCGCTCAATTTCGTGGGCGACGGGCTGCGCGACGCGCTTGATCCCAAGGACCGATAAGCATGGACAAGACCGAAAACCAGACGGTACTGACCGTCAAGGACCTGAAGGTCACCTTCACGACGCCCGATGGCGAGGTGAATGCGGTCAAGGGCATTTCCTTCGATGTCAGGAAAGGCGAGACGCTCGCCATCGTCGGCGAATCCGGCTCCGGCAAGAGCCAGACGATGATGGGCATCATGGGCCTGCTGGCCGCCAATGGCCGGGTCTCCGGCTCGGCCCGCTACGGCGCGACGGAACTGGCCGGCGCCAGTCTTTCGACGCTGAACGCGGTGCGCGGCTCGAAGATCACCATGATCTTCCAGGAGCCGATGACCTCGCTCGACCCGCTCTATACGATCGGCCGGCAGATTTCCGAGCCGCTGGTGTTCCATCGCGGCATGAGCAAGTCAAAGGCCCGCGCCCGGGTGCTGGAACTGTTGAAACTGGTCGGCATTCCCGAGCCGGAACGACGCATCGACAGCTATCCGCATGAGCTTTCCGGCGGCCAGCGCCAGCGCGTGATGATCGCCATGGCGCTCGCCAACGAGCCCGACCTGCTGATCGCCGACGAACCGACGACAGCACTCGACGTGACCATCCAGGCCCAGATCCTCGATCTGCTCGCCGACCTGCAGAAGCGCTTCGGCATGGCCATCGTGCTGATCACCCACGATCTCGGCGTGGTCAAGCATGTGGCCGACCGGGTGGCGGTAATGCGGCGCGGCGAAATTGTCGAACAGGGCAGCCGCGACGATATCTTCGAGCGACCGCAGGTCGACTATACGAAAATGCTGCTGGCTGCCGAGCCATCGGGCACCAAGGCCCCGCCACCAGCCGATGCGCCTGTCATTCTCGAAGGCCGCAATGTCGTTGTCGATTTCACCATCCGCTCCGGCATCCTGTTCAAGGGCAAGTCGAAATTCCGTGCCGTCGACCATGTCAATCTAAAGCTGCGCAAGGGCCAGACCATCGGCGTCGTCGGCGAATCCGGTTCGGGCAAGTCGACACTCGGACGGGCGCTGTTGAAGCTGCTCTCGGCCGATGGCCGTTTCAGCTTCGAGACCACGGATATCTCCGCTCTCGATCGGGCCGGTATGCGGCCCTATCGCCGCCAGCTGCAGCTGGTGTTCCAGGACCCCTATGGCTCGCTATCGCCGCGCCAGACGGTGGGCGAGATCATCACCGAGGGCCTTTATGTGCATGAGCCGAGCTTGAGCCGCGCCGAGCGCGACAAGCGGGCGATTGCGGCATTGAAGGAAGTCGGTCTCGATCCGGCCTCGCGCAACCGCTATCCGCACGAGTTTTCGGGCGGCCAGCGCCAGCGCATCGCCATCGCCCGGTCGATGATCCTGAAGCCCAAAGTAGTGATTCTCGACGAGCCGACCTCGGCGCTCGACCGCTCGGTGCAGCGCCAGGTGATCGAGCTTTTGCGCGACCTGCAGCAGAAGCACGATCTGTCCTACGTCTTCATCAGCCACGACCTGTCGGTGATCAAAGCGATCTCGGACCATGTGATCGTGATGAAGAACGGCAAGATCGTAGAGGAAGGCCCGACGGAAGAGATCTTCGACAGTCCGGCAGAGGATTATACCAAGGCGCTGATCGCCGCCGCCTTTACCCATTGAATGCAAAACGCCCGGTCAAGCCGGGCGTTTTCATGACGACTTGCCTTCAGATTGCGCCGGGCGCCACGAGAACCTGCAATTCCCCTGGGTGTATCCTGATCTCGACATCGCGCGGCATGCGCAACAACTCCCCGTCGATGACGCAGGCCACGCCCTGGCGGTGCTTGGGGAAATGCAGTTTCACCACGTCAGCGGTCGCAGCCGTCACCGCCTGATTTTCCGTGAGCTTGCCGCGCAATATGTCTATGGCAAGGCCGGCCACGCCCGATGGGTCGAGCGGCGAGGCAAGATAAATCCCGAGCTTGCCGGTAGTCAGATCCTCGGCATAGAACAGCGGATTGGTATCGACCGGATTGTTGCAGACCGAAATGGCCGAGACTTCCTTGCGATCCAGCTTGCCATCGGCGTTGATGTCGAACATCACCTCAAAGCGGGGCGGATTGAACATCACGCTCAAAGCAGCACTTGTGCTCGCCCGCATCTTGCCGAAACGCGAGGCATAGTCCATGCGGTTGCGCAGCCGCACCATGCGCGAATGCAGCCCGGCGGAAAACTGGTGCACATAGGGCTGGCCATTGGCGGTGGCGATATCCACCCTCTGCACCTCGGCTGTAGCGAGAACTTCAAGCACTTGCCAGATTTCGAGCGGCAGCTTCAGCGAGCGGGCAAACAGGTTCATGGTGCCGGCTGGCACCACGCCAAGCGGAAGGCCAGCTTTCCAGGCGATGCCTGCGGCAGCTGAAATCGTGCCGTCGCCGCCACCCGCAATCAGCGCGTCGTAGCCTCCGTCAGCCGCTTTTTTGATGGCGCTGACGATATCGCGTCCGGCAACTGCCTCGGTCTCAAGCGTATGGCCCGCGTCGCGAAAAATTGTTTCGGCGCGTTCGCAATAGGCGTTCATGTCGGTGGTGCGGAAGGTGCCGCCCTCCCGGTTGAAAATAGCCTTGATCCTCACTGACGCCCTGCTCCTTTTGCCGCGATTGGCATGACTGCCGCCGTCCTCCGGATGCATGCCAACCTCCAATAACGGACTGTCGGCAATAATGTTGCATGCGTCTGCTGCAAATCGGGTTTGCGCTGGCAAAGATCAAGATCGGAACGAAGTTTCTACCGCGGCGCACAAATCCATGCTAAACATTGTTCAAATCGCTTTGACTATGCTCAGGTGCAGGACGCTTGTCGTGCCCGCAGCCTGTTCCTTTGAATGCTTTCACCCTTTAGGCGGCAGCCCGGACTGCCCTTGCTATCGATAACGCCAGCCAGCTCCCATGGCCCGGCGAGGATGATGTCATGAACGATACGACCACATTTGCCTCTTCAGCTGCAAAACAAGCGCAGCCGAGCCATCAGTCGGTTCCACAACCACAGCAACACAGCGAAACGCCGGTCCGCACCCCTGCGATTGCGCCGCGCACCGCCCTGTTGATTGAGTTCGCGCTTGCGGTCGGCGGCTTTGGTATCGGCACTGGGGAGTTTGCCGTGATGGGCCTGCTGCCCGATGTGGCGCAGACCTACGGGGTCAGCGTGCCCGAGGCTGGGCGGGTGATCAGCGCCTATGCGCTGGGTGTGGTGGTCGGCGCGCCGATCATTGCGGTTCTCTCGGCCAAGCTGCCGCGCAAGACGCTGCTTGTGCTGCTGATGGGCCTGTTTGCGCTCGGCAATATCACTAGCGCGCTTGCCCCCGGCTTCCTGAGCTTTACCGCGCTGCGCTTCATCACAGGCCTGCCTCATGGCGCCTATTTCGGCGTCGCTGCCCTGGTTGCCGCATCCATGGTCGAGCCGCACAAGCGGGCACGGGCCGTGGGCCGCGTCATGCTTGGGCTGACCATAGCAACTCTGCTCGGTACACCGCTTGCCACCTTCCTCGGGCAGTTGATGAGTTGGCGCGCCGCCTTCCTGCTGGTCGGCGGTATTGCGGCACTGACGGCGGTTCTGATCGCGATCAATCTGCGCAAGGACAAGGTGGCCGAGGGCGCCAGCATCAAGCGCGAACTCGGCGCCTTTGCGCGGCTGCAGGTCTGGCTGACACTCGCCGTTGCCGCTGTCGGCTTTGGTGGCATGTTTGCAATTTTCAGCTACATCGCCAAGACCACGACAGACACAGCCGGGCTGCCGGCCTCAATGATCGCCGTGGTACTGGCCTTGTTCGGCATCGGCATGAATGTCGGCAATGTGCTGGGATCGCGCATGGCCGACCGCTCGCTGAACGGCACGATCGGCGGCATGCTTGCCTTCAATGTCGTACTGATGGCAATCTTTTCACTGACGGCGGCCAATCCGGTCATGCTGTTCATCTGCGTGTTCCTGACTGGCTGCGGCTTTGCCGCCTGCCCTGCCGTGCAGACGAGGCTGATGGATGTCGCTGCCGATGCCCAGACGCTGGCAGCAGCCTCCAACCATTCCGCCTTTAACATCGCCAATGCGCTTGGCGCCTGGATGGGCGGCATGGTGATCACTGAAGGCTACGGCTATGGCGCCACCGGCTATGTTGGCTCGGTTCTCTCGCTTCTGGGGCTCGTGGTCTTCCTGATTTCGGTGGCACTGCAGCGTCGCTCCGCTGCGGCCTGACATCAGGCGACGGAACGATCGCTCTCCTCCCCGTCCGCCTCTATCTGCCTTTCGCCATTTTCACACCGGACATGGCGCTGGCCCCAGGCATCGAGCGCCATGATCACGGGCCGCAGGCTCTGGCCGAGCGGCGTCAGCGCATAATCGACACGCGGCGGTACCACGGGAAACACCGTGCGGGTAATCAATCCGCTCTCTTCCAGCTCGCGCAATTGCTTGGTCAACATCCGCTGAGTCACCGACGACAGACGACGGCGCAGCTCACTGAAGCGCAGCGTGCCGTCGCTCAGCAGATGGTAGAGGATGACGCCTTTCCATTTGCCGTCGAGAAAGCTCAGTGTCGACTCCACAGGACAGCCGGGAAAATGATTGGTCATCTTTGCGCGAGGACGCGACATGGACAGTATCCTTTTTGGTACTGAGGGCAAAATAGGTGCCTACGGACAGAAATTGTGCATTCTTGTCCAATCCGATTTTATGACCTTAATAAGCCGCGTGCAAACAACAATGGAGAGATACCATGCGCGCAGTCGGATATTACGCCTCCCAGCCGATCACCGCCGAGGATGCCCTTGTGGACCTTGATCTGCCGATGCCGAAAGCTCACGGTCACGACCTGCTGGTCGAGGTCAAGGCGGTTTCGGTCAATCCAGTCGACACCAAAGTCAGACGCAGCCAGCAGCCCGAGGCTGGCCAGGCGCGCATTCTTGGCTACGACGCCGCCGGTGTCGTCACGGCGGTCGGTGAGGCCGTCACCCTGTTCAAGCCTGGCGATGCCGTCTACTACGCCGGCGCGATCAATCGGCCGGGCACCAATAGCGCCTTCCACCTCGTCGATGAACGGATCGTCGGTGCAAAGCCCCAAACGCTGAGCTTTGCGGAAGCCGCCGCTCTACCGCTGACGGCGATAACCGCCTATGAAGCGCTGTTTCATCGCCTGAATGTCGCGATCCCGGTACCGGGGGCGCTTCCAGCCGTATTGGTGACTGGAGGCGCCGGCGGCGTCGGCTCGATTGCCATCCAGCTCATCAAACACCTGACGGATCTCAAGATCATCGCCACCGCGTCGCGGCCTGAGACCCGTGATTGGGCGCTGGCGCTCGGCGCTGATCATGTCATCGACCATTCCAAGCCGCTCGCCGGAGAATATGCCGCGCTTGAACTGGATGCGCCCGCCTTCGTTTTCTCCGTCGCCGGCAGCGACGATCACGCTGCCGACCTCGCCGACATCATCGCGCCGCAGGGCCGGCTGGCGATCATCGACGACCCCAGCTCCGGCTTCGACGTAATGAAGTTCAAACGCAAGGCAGTCTCGGTCCACTGGGAAATGATGTTCGCGCGGCCAGTCTTCCAGACACCTGACATGATCGAACAGCACAGGCTGCTCAACCATGTCGCCGTCCTTGTCGACGAAGGCAAGATGCGCACGACGCTGTCGCAGATCATCGGTCCGATCAATGCCGAAAACCTGAAGAAGGCCCACGCCCTCGTCGAAAGCGGTCGGATGAAGGGCAAGGTGGTGCTGGAAGGGTTCGAGGCCGCTTAACACTCCTCAGCCGCCAGATCGGGGCCGCGTCGTTCGCCGGCCCCGATCTGCAATTACGGTTAAAGATCCGTGAGAATGCAGATGATGCGTAGCGGCCTTGTGAAGCTTCAGGCTCCAGGGAAGGCTGCAACGGCAATCTATTGTATTAGCTCAACAAATTTCTCGCGCGACTTGTTGATGGCATTGCAAATACGGCACCGCCAACAGTCCTAAATCGCACGCTGCCGCCAATCACCGATTTGTGTATTGCGCCGCATGATTTTACCGTGGTTTGCGCCGGCTCCACCCCCTTGACTTTGGGCAGGGAGAGGCGCAGCTAATAGGGACGCGCAAGGGGTTATGCGCGGATTTCAACGGAGTCATCGATAAGATGCCAAGCGACAGTAGCAGTCGATTGTCCATGCCGTACGCGGCCTTCCTGCTCTGACACTCCGTCAGCTTGCCGGTCGGTTGCGCTACGGCGGATCGACAGAAAGGCAAGCATTATGAATATCCAACGCTTCCCTCTGCGGGCCGGCCATGCTGCCCGCCATCTTCTCAACGACAGCCTGAATGTCGTCACCGTTTCCGAGCGGATCGAGCAGCTGAACGCGCTCGACGTGTCAGAGGCCGCCGCTGTGCTGGCCGGTGTACCACAGCAAAAGGCACTCCGGATCATTGCCCGACCAGAACTGGTCCATGCCGCCCAGATCATCGCCGCCCTGCCGGTGGAAACCGCCGTGCGCCTGCTGAAGGCCACTGCCCATGACCGGGTTGCCGACATCTTCCAGGCCATGGACGAGCGTTGCCGCACCGCGATCTTCTCGCGGCTCGATGCAGCCACCGCCCATGCCGTCGAACATCTTATGGCCTATCCGCAGCGCACCGCCGGCTCGATCATGACGACGGAATTCGTCAGCGTGCCCGACGACTTTACCGTCGCCGAAACGCTGGCCCATGTGCGCCTGGTGGAAAATGCCAGCGAGACCGTCTACGCCATCTATTTGCTCGACCACATCACTCGCATGCTGGTCGGCGTCGTCACGCTGCGCCGATTGATCACCGTGCCAGCCGAAGCACCAATCCTGTCGGTAGCGCAATGTCACGGCGTCGTGCATGCCAGCCCGTTGATGGCACAGGAGGAAGTTGCCCGGCTGATCCGCCGGCACAATCTGCTCGCCCTGCCCGTCACCAATGACGATGGCCGCATGCTCGGCATCGTTACCGTCGACGACGTCATCGATACGATGATCGCCGATACCACCGAAGACGCCCAGAAATTCGGTGGTATGGAAGCGCTTGGCAAGCCCTATATGCAGATCGGCTTTGCCGGCATGGTCAAGAAGCGGGCCGGCTGGCTGGCCGCCCTGTTCCTCGGCGAAATGCTGACCGCCAGCGCCATGCAATATTTCGAGGGCGAACTCGAAAAGGCCGTGGTGCTGACCCTGTTCATCCCGCTGATCATGAGCTCAGGCGGCAATTCCGGCTCGCAGGCGACCTCGCTGATCATCCGGGCGCTTGCCGTGGGCGAGTTGAAGCTATCGGACTGGTGGCGGGTGGCCCTGCGCGAACTGCCGACCGGCATGACGCTCGGCGCCATCCTTGGCCTGGTCGGCTTTGCCCGCATCGCGCTCTGGCAGCATATGGGGCTCTATAACTATGGTGAGCATTGGCTCCTGGTGGGCTTCACCGTGTTTGCCGCCCTGATCGGCATCGTCACCTTCGGCTCGATGGCCGGCTCTATGCTGCCCTTCCTGCTGCAACGCCTGCGCCTCGACCCCGCCAGCGCCTCGGCCCCTGCCGTGGCAACACTGGTCGATGTCTCGGGTCTGGTGATCTATTTCACGGTGGCGCTGGTGATTTTGAGCGGGACGCTGCTGTAACGAGCGATTTGGGATCAGGCCGCCCGGCATTGGCTCGGGCGGTTTTTGCCTGTAAAGCAGCCGAAGCGATAATTGCGCCCGCTATGCCCTCCTTATATGTTGGTCCGCGCAGTGGCACTGTGCTGCCGTGGGGTCATCATGCCATTTTCAGAAGAAATGCTTTGGGATCACATCAACGACGGCTGGAGCAGCATGTCGTTCAAGCAGCGCAACCTGTGGAATGCTATCAAACGGATGCCCGAAGAATGGGAAATCCGAGAGAATTATCGCGTTTGGGTGGTGGCACTGATGGGCGAGACGGCCATCTACTATGATCACATTGAAGAGGAATTCGCTCTTGCCCAATGGTCACAGTTCGGCAACATTGGTAATTGCAAGTCGTCCAGTTGGACGTTGCCCCAGGCTGTTCAGATGCTGATGAATACCATTGAGACTGGTTGGTGAGGCCCCGCCGTGAACCACCCGGCCCTCTTAAAAAGCAAAGACTTTACTTGTCGCGAACCGAGACCATCCGAGCGCCTTGTAGACTTGAACCGACAGAGGACGGGTAGCCATCCTACTTGGGAGTGCAAATAACGTACATGGGACGGCCGTTCACCGCTTTGCCTGTAACCGGTGTTCCCCTGGGAAAGATGCTAAAGCCAGACGCCGAAGTCCGATCCGCGATGAATGTTACGTTTTTGGGACATGCCTTTTGCGCCTTGGTGACGCAAGCGACAACGTCGACAGGGCATTCGAATGTGTCTGCGGCGTCAGCAGTTGCCGAGGCGGCCAAAATCATGAAAAAGCTCAAAATCCAACGTCGCATGATTTCTCTCTGGATGATGGCTGCGTATCCTATGCGTTTTGTTGACGCGTAAAAGCTTTAGCCACCCCTCTCTCGCAAAATATAATCCCGCGTCAACGGCAGAACATTGTTTTTCTTGCAGATCTGGATCTGGAACACCACGAGATCCTCGTAATGGAAGGCGGCTTCGGCGGTCGCGAGGTAATAGTCCCACATCCGGCAGAAGCGCTCGTCATAGAGGGCGGCAGCGTCGGACCAGCGGGCGGTGAAGCGGGCGCGCCAGTGGTTGAGCGTCTTGGCGTAATGCAGGCGCAGCACTTCGACATCTGTTATCGTCAGGCCGGCGCGCTCGATTTCTGGGATGATTTCCGACAGCGCCGGGATATAGCCGCCCGGAAAGATGTATTTATCGAGCCAGGGCGTGGTGAAGCCAGGCGTTGCCGAGCAGCCGATCGTGTGCAGCACCATCACGCCGTCATCGGCCAGCAATTTGTTGCAGGTCTTGAAGAAGGTGCCATAGGCGGCAAGACCGACATGTTCGAACATGCCGACTGAGACAATCCGGTCAAACGTGCCCTTCAGGCTGCGATAGTCCATCAGCTGAAAATCGACCTTGCCGGCCTCGCCCTCGGGCTTGCGCGGCCTCTGCAGCGCGTATGCAAGCTGTTCTTCCGAGAGGGTGACGCCGAGCACTTCGCCGCCGACTGCCTTGTCGGCCAGATGCAAAGCAAGACCGCCCCAGCCGCAGCCGATATCCAGCACGCGCTGCCCGGGGGCAATGCGCAGCTTGGCGGCCAGATGCTGCTTCTTGGCCAGTTGCGCCTCGTCCAGGCCCTGATCGTCATGCTCGAAATAGGCGCAGGAATATTGCCGGTCTGGATCGAGAAACAGTTCGTAGAGCCGGGCATCGAGATCGTAATGATGCGCCACATTCTGCTTGGAACGTCCCGGCAGATTGCGATGACGGAAAATCCTCAACCGGGTGCGCAGGTTGTCGATGATGCGAGCGATAAGCGGGTGCGTGGCGTTCTGGGCCTCGCGAAGCATCATCGAGACAAAATCGAACATGGTGCCGCGCTCGACGACGAAGCGCCCATCCATATAGAGCTCGCCAAGCCGCATATCGGCATCCATCAGCAGGGCCCATTGCGCCGACGTGTCCGTGAAGCGGACCACGACGAGTTCGCCGGTTCTGTCGCCGAAAGACAGCGTCCGGCCGCTGGCAGTGATCACATCAAGAGCGCCCACGGTGACGATGCGGGCGAGCGCCGATTTCAGGATGCGGTCGGAAATAGCGGTGAAAATGTTGAATTTACGCGGTTTCAGGCGGTCTGCACTTCCAGGATACGATGCCATGATCGCAATGCCTTCCAGAACGGCTCCGGGAAGAAGGGCCTTCCTCCCGCAGAACAATAAAAGCGGGATCTAAGGGAGGATCGGATCCGCAGACCCCTGCACCGCACCTGTCAAGCCACGCAGTCGTGTGTAAGAATAGATTATGCAAAAAATATGAAGGGCCAAAGCAAGAACAGGCGTATATTTGCAGCTACAAAAGTAAAATGTCACGCAATACTAATTCACTGTATCATACTGCTTTTTAAGGCATATGTGACGAAGACAGCCTCCTAATTGTCGCCCAAACGCTTAAAGCGAACTAAAAAAGGCCGAGATCAATCCCGGCCTTTTTTGGTGCTATATTTGCTGCTGTCAGGCTCAGACGCCGGCGATATGACGAACCCAGCCATGCGGGTCATTGCTCTTGCCGCGCTGGATATTAACCAGTTGCTCGCGGATCTTCGTGGTCGTCTCGCCGGTTTCGCCGGTGCCGATCGTGAAGCCGCCGCCGGAGAATTTGACTTCACCGATGCCGGCAACGACGGCGGCGGTGCCGCAGGCAAAGGCTTCCTTGAGCTTGCCGCTCTTGGCGTCTGCCTGCCATTCGTCGAAGGAATAGGGCCGCTCATGCACGGCGACGCCCTGGTCCTTGAGCAGCGAGATCAGCGAATTGCGGGTGATGCCGGGCAGGATCGTGCCGCCGAGTGGCGGGGTCACCAGCGAACCATCGTCCATGACGAAGAAGACATTCATGCCGCCGAGTTCTTCCACCCATTTATGCTCGGCTGCATCAAGAAACGCGACCTGGTCACAGCCATGCTCGACCGCTTCCGACTGGGCAATCAGGCTTGCCGCATAATTGCCACCGCATTTGGCGGCACCGGTGCCGCCGGGTGCTGCGCGGGTATAGTTTTCCGAGACCCAGATCTTTACTGCCTTGGCGCCGCCCTTGAAGTAAGGGCCGACGGGCGAAGCGATGACGCAGAAGATATAATCGCGGGCCGGACGCACGCCGAGGAAGGCTTCCGAGGCGAACATGAAGGGGCGCAGGTAGAGGCTGCCCTCACCTTCAGGGATCCACTTGGCATCGGCGCCAACAAGCTTATCGATGGCCTCGATGAACAGTTCTTCCGGAATTTCCGGCATGGCCATCCGCCGGGCGGATTCGTTGAAGCGGCGGGCATTTTCCTGAGGCCGGAACAGCACGACCTTGCCTTCCGCCGTGCGGTACGCTTTCATGCCCTCGAAGATTTCCTGGGCATAGTGCAGGACCGCAGAAGCCGGATCAATGGCAAAGGGGCCACGAGCGGTAATCTCGCCGTCATGCCAGCCCTTCACCACATTCCAATGGAGCACGGCCATATGATCGGAAAACAGCGTGCCAAAGCCGAGGCTTTCAAACGCCTTGAGGCGATCAGCCTCCGGCATGGGATTGGCATTGGGCTTGATGGTAAATTCCGGCAGTGCGGCGGCAGACATGGCAGATGACCTCCTCAGATGGGCGATAGGTCAATAATGCTGACCTATCTATATCAGCTATAGACGATCATCAGCTTTCACAAGCCTTTTCAAGGGCAATCCGGTACGGTTGCAAAAAATATCTATTCAGGCCGTCTTATACAGCGATCTCGCTCGCACCACGTCAATGGCGGCGCGAGCCGAGCTGCATTCCATAATCGAATATTCGAGTAAACCGGTCCTTCGCCTCTTCCCTGACGGAGGTCCGTGCGGACCGCCTTACCCGAACATTACATGTTCGGGTAAACTGGTCCTTCGCCTCCTTGCGGCGGCACCCAGGTGATGTTCTGGTTCGGGTCCTTGATGTCGCAGGTCTTGCAGTGGACGCAGTTTTGGGCGTTGATGACGAAGCTCGGCTCGCCGTCCTTTTCCACCCATTCATAGACCCCGGCGGGACAGTAACGGTTTGACGGGCCGCCATAGACGCCGAGCTCGGAGCTTTTCTGCAGGGCCATGTCCTTGACCTTCAGATGCACCGGCTGATCTTCCTCGTGATTGGTATTGGACAGGAAGACTGAGGACAGGCGGTCGAAGGTCAGCACGCCATCGGGCTTGGGATAGTCGATCTTTTTGTGCTTGGCGGCCGGTTCCAGGCTTTCCGCATCGGTCTTGCCGTGGCTGAGGGTACCGAAGACGGAAAAGCCCAGCAGTTGGTTGGTCCACATGTCCAGCCCGCCGAGCGCCACGCCGAGCACCGTGCCGAGCTTCGACCACAATGGCTTCACGTTGCGAACCCGCTTCAGGTCCGTGCCGATGGCGGTGTCGCGCCAGGCGTTTTCGATTTCGACCGGCTCGTCATTGGCGCGGCCTGCAGCAATGGCTTCGGCGATCTTGTCGGCGGCCAGCATGCCTGAGAGCACGGCATTATGGCTGCCCTTGATGCGCGGCACGTTGACCATGCCGGCGGAACAGCCGAGCAGCGCCCCGCCCGGGAAGGACAGTTTCGGCACCGACTGATAGCCACCCTCAGTAATGGCGCGGGCGCCGTAAGACAGGCGCTTTGCGCCTTCAAACGTGTCGCGGATTGCCGGATGGGTCTTGAAGCGCTGGAATTCCTCGAACGGGTAGAGATAGGGGTTCTTGTAATTCAAGTGCACGACGAAGCCGACGGCGACCATGTTGTCTTCGAGATGGTAGAGGAAGGAGCCACCACCGGTCTTCATGTCGAGCGGCCAGCCAAAGGAATGCTGCACCAGGCCGGGCCGATGGTGTTCCGGCTTGACCTGCCACAGCTCCTTGATGCCAAGGCCGAATTTCTGCACGTCGCTGTCACGCGACAGATCGTATTTAGCGATCAACTGCTTGGCGAGCGAACCACGTACGCCCTCGCCGATCAGCACATACTTGCCGAGCAGTTCCATGCCACGGGTAAAGTTCGGACCGGGTTCGCCGTTCTTCTCAATGCCCATATCGCCGGTGGCAACGCCGATCACAGCGCCAGCGTCGTTATAAAGCACTTCGGTCGCGGCAAAGCCGGGATAGATTTCGACGCCCAGCGCTTCGGCATGGGAGGCGAGCCAACGACAGACATTGCCGAGCGAGACGATATAATTGCCGTGATTGTTCATCAGCGGCGGCATAAAGGCGTTCGGCAGCCGGATGGACCCGGCCGGGCCGAGGAAAAGGAAGTGGTCGGCCGTGACCTCTGTCTTGAAGGGATGATCGGCCTCTTCGCGCCAGCCGGGCAGCAGCTTGTCGACACCGATGGGATCGACGACCGCACCAGAGAGGATATGGGCGCCGACTTCAGCCCCCTTTTCAAGGACGACGACGGTGAGATCAGGATTGACCTGCTTCAAGCGAATGGCGGCAGATAGACCCGCCGGCCCCGCCCCGACGATCACCACGTCGAATTCCATGCTCTCGCGCTCGGGCAGCTGTTGTTCGCTCATCGTTTTCTCCGCTCGGCTTATCCCCATATAGCCCTCTTCCTTGTCAAATCCAGCCCGACTTGTCGAGCCGGGTTGCGACAGGCGAAGGCCCGAAATCCCCGCAGGGCGTTATGAGGCGCCAGAATATCTTCCCTTTACGTTCACGTCAATTGAAAGACGCTCAAACAGACGCTGCCGCGCTGTCTCGTGGAAGCGTGACAAAGGGAGAAGTTACTGAAATGGCGAATGACGGGAAGACCAGCTTGGAGACGGTTTCCGCAATGACTGATGGAGCCGTCGCAGCACTTGATGCGAGGTGACCGGCCCGGCGGATATTCACCACCACTCTCGGCTGAAGGGCTTTGATTTTGTCCGGATCACTCGTTACGGTCGCTAAACAAATTTATTCGTAAAAGAGGATTTCACCATGGATTTCGGCATCTCCGGCAAACGCGCCCTCGTTCTTGCAGCCTCGCGCGGCCTCGGGCTTGGCATTGCCCGCGCGCTCGCCGCCGAGGGCGCGCAAGTGCTGATCTGCGGCCGCACGCAAGAGAAGCTGGCCGCCAACTGCGCCGAAATCACTGCTGCCGGCGGCAAGGCAGATTATGTCGTAGCGGATCTTGCCGACGATGGATTTGTTTCGACCATGGTCGAGGCCGTGGCGCAGAAGCTTGGCGGCATCGACATTCTCGTCAACAATACCGGCGGCCCAGTGCCCGGTACGGCAGAAGAGATGGACGAGGCAAAGCTGCACATGTTCTTCCAGTCGATGGTGGTGCGGGTGATCACACTTACCAATGCGCTTCTGCCGCAGATGAAGGCGCAGGGGTTTGGCCGCATCCTGACCGTTGCCTCCTCCGGCGTCGTCGAGCCAATCGGCAACCTCGCCCTTTCCAATACGCTGCGTGGCGCACTGGTCGGCTGGAACAAGACTTTGTCCAGCGAGATTGCGCCTCTCGGCATCACTGCAAACCTGCTTCTGCCCGGCCGCATCCATACCGACCGGATTGACGAACTCGACGGCGCCAATGCCAAGCGTCAAGGCAAGTCTCTGGACGAGGTGCGCGCGGCCTCGATCAAAACGATCCCTGCCGGACGTCTCGGCACGGTCGAGGAATTCGCGGCGGCCGGCGCTTTTCTATGTTCGGCCCCGGCTGCCTATATCACCGGCACAATGGTGCGGGTGGACGGTGGCGCTGCCAAATCGTTGTAATACCGGCAAGGTTTCCCGTTCCGGTCGCCCGTTTTAGTGACTAGCCAAGGATATCATCACTAAAACGGGCTTTATTACAGGAATTTAAGGAGAACTCACTTCGAGTTGATCGATAGTGTGCGCCACCGTTATTTTCGCAGTGCATTAATTCAATAATGATAGGGGTTATAGACCAGCTCTAGCTTCGTCAGGCCCGAACACATGAAAAAATTCTGGACCGCTTCCAGCATCATTGCAATTCTCGCCGTTGGTGGGTGGATTTACCGCGATCATATTCCCTATCTAGACAAAGTGCCTGTCCTGTCAGGCTATGTGCACAAGTCGGGCACGCAGACGGCGGATGCCAGCACGCAGGCACCTGGTCAGGACGCCGGCAAGTCAGGTGGACAGGCAAGCGGTGGACAGGCTGGTGGTGGGCAGGCTGCTGGCCAAGGCGGATCGGGCAAAGGTGGCGGCAAGCGCAACGGCGGGCCAGCATCGGTAAAGACGATTGCGGCAGCCATGGGCAATCTACCGATGGACGCGACGGCGACAGGCTGGGCCGAAGCCGAGGATACGACGACGCTTGCAGCGCTGCAAAGCGGGCTGTTGCAGGACGTGATCGCCAAGGACGGCCAGGAAGTGAAGGCCGGCGATCTGATTGCTCGGCTGGACGACCGCATTGCCCAGGCGACCGTCGACAAGGATAAGGCCAATATCGTCGCCGACGAAGCAAGCCTTGTCGAATATGACGCTGCCTTTCAGCGCGCCGTGAGCCTGGTCAAGCAAAATGCCCAGTCGCAGCAGACCTACGAGCAGGCAAAGGCCGCGCGCGACTCGGCAGCCGCCAAAGTCGATGCGGACAAAGCGACACTCGCGTCCGATCTGGTCGATCTCGAACATATGAAAATACGGGCACCGTTTGACGGTCGGCTGGGCAGCATTCAGCTCAGCATCGGCGCTTATGTCAGCGCCGGCAGCGCCATTGTCAGCATCACCCGCTACAATCCCATCTATGTCCGGTTCCAGATGCCGGAACGCTATTTGCCGCAACTGCACCAAGCGTTCGGCGTCAAGGATGTGGCTGTCGATGTCGATCCGGCCTCGACCGGCGGCGTCCCTGTGAGCGGAAAGTTGTCCTTCTTCGACAATACGGTTGACACCGCCTCTGGCACAATTCTGGTCAAGGCAGAGTTCGCGAATGACAAGGGCGTACTCTGGCCCGGCCAGAGCGCCAATGTCACCGTGCGCTTCCCCGGCGACACCGAGACGGTTCTGGTGCCGACGGTGGCCGTCAGGCCAGGTGCTGATGGCTTCTTCGTCTACACTGTCAATGGCGACAGCAAGGTCAAGGCCACCAAGGTTGCCGTGCTGCGCGCCAATGGCGATATGACGGCAATCTCATCGGGCCTGAAGGAAGGTGACCATATCGTGGTCGAAGGTCAGGTCCAGCTCGCCGACGGGCAGACCGTTGTCGAGCAGTTCTCGGGCCAGAAAGTGGCTGAAAACGAGCCGAAGGATGTGACCCGATGATCCCTACTTTCTGTATCAACAGACCAGTCGCGACCATTCTTCTCGCCATCGGCCTAATATTGGCAGGGCTTGCCGGCTATCGGCTGCTGCCAGTTGCCGCTCTGCCAAAGGTCGATTTCCCGACCATCAACGTCTCTTCGACCCTGTCTGGCGCCTCGCCGGAGACCATGGCGACGTCGGTCTCCACGCCGCTGATCAAGCAGTTCGAGACCATTCCCGGCGTCAGCGAAATCAGTGCCACCAACTCGCTCGGCAATTCCTCGATCGTCATCCAGTTCGACCTGAACCGTGACATCGATGCCGCAGCCGCTGACGTGCAGGCGGCGATTTCGCGTGCCAGCCGGCAGCTGCCGAGCAATATGACCACCGATCCGAGCTATCGGAAGACCAACCCGGCGGATGCGCCGATCCTGCTGCTCGCCATCAACAGCGATGAGATGCCGCGCAGTCAGGTGGATTCGATTGCCGAAAACATCATTTCGCCGCTGCTATCGACGCTGAACGGCGTTGCTCAGGTCAGCATTTACGGGTCGCAGACCTATGCAGTCCGCATCGGCGTCGATCCCGCCAAGCTGCAGGCTCGTGGCCTGGGTGTCGATACGCTGACGACGGCAATTTCCAATGCCAATAGCCAGGTTCCGATCGGCTCGCTCAACACCGCAGCCCAGTCGCTGACCATTAATGCCAATACGCAGCGCACCAATGCCGACGAATTCAAGTCGCTGGTGATCTCCACCACCAGCAACGGTGCGCCCATTCATCTGTCTGACGTCGCCAATGTCCGCGACAGCGTCGAAAATCTCGATGCCGGCAGCTGGTTTGATGGCAAGCAGGCGATCATTCTTGCCATTCAGCGCCAACCGGATGCCAACACCGTCGATGTCGTCGACGAAATAATGGCGAAGCTGCCGGCCCTGAAACGGCAGTTGCCGCCCTCGCTGCATATCAACGTCATGAACGATGCCTCGACCGCAATCCGCGAGGCCATCCACGACGTGCAGTTCACCCTGTTCCTGACCATCGGCCTTGTTGTCCTGGTGATCTATCTGTTCACCGGCCATCTGACTGCGACCCTCATTCCGGGCCTCGCCGTGCCGCTGTCACTGATTTCCACCTTCGGCGGCATGTATGTGCTGGGCTATAGCGTCGACAACATATCATTGCTCGGCCTGACGCTCGCGGTCGGCCTCGTGGTCGATGATGCCATCGTCATGCTCGAAAATATCCTGCGCCATGTCGAAGAAGGCATGCCGCCGATGCAGGCGGCGCTGAAGGGCGCCGGCGAAGTCAGCTCGACGATCATTTCCATGTCGATCTCGCTGGTGGCGGTGTTCATTCCGATCCTGCTGATGGGTGGCGTCGTAGGACGTCTGTTCAACGAATTCGGCATGGTCGTTACCCTGGCGATCCTGTCGTCTGCGCTGGTATCGCTGACGGTGACGCCGATGCTGGCGGCACGCATTCCTTCCCACAGCAGCCGGCCACCGCTCATCGTGCGCTGGTTCGACGCCGGGTTTAACAAGACGCAGTCGGGTTACGACAAGTCGGTGCGCTGGTGCCTCAACCATCGCTTCGTGATCATGTTGGTGTTTCTAGGCTCGATCGGCGGCTCTGCCTGGTTGTTCGAGACCCTGCCCTCCAGCTTCTTCCCACAGGAAGATATCGGCCGCCTCTCGGTCAGCACCCAGGCCCGCGAGGACATTTCCTACGATGCCATGCGCGACCTGCAGCAGAAGGTTGCCGACACGTTGAAGGCCGATCCGGCCGTCGATCACGTCACCTCGATCGTCGGCGGTTCCAGCCGCAGCCCGCTCAACAACGGTACGCTGTTCGTGCAGTTGAAGCCCAAGGACAACCGGCCGCCGCTGGCCCAGACGATCAACGGCATGCGGCAGAAGCTGTCGAAAATAGCGGGTATCCGCAGCTACATCACACCCCAGCAAAACCTGCGCTTCGGCGGACGCAGCACGGCCAGCCAGTACCAGTTGGTGGTTCAGGCTCTCAGCACCAAGGAAACCGACGAGTGGTCGTCGAAAATCCAAGCTGCGATGCGCCGAGACTCATTGTTTACCGACGTCACCTCCGACGCCCAGAACAATGCGATTGCTGCGGACATTTCGATCGACAATGGCAAGGCTGCCGCTTTCGGCATCACCAACGATCAGCTGCGCAAGACGCTGGAAATGGCTTTCAGCGGTTACAACGCCGCTCAGATCCAGTCGACCGGCGACAGCTATGACGTGATCGTCGAGTTCGACCGCAGCAAGCCATGGGACGATGAGTTCCTGCGCGATATCCTGGTCAGGTCTTCCTCGACGGGAACGCTGGTACCGCTGTCGAACTTCGCCACGGTCAAGCGCCATACAGCGCCTGTCACCGTCAACCAGACCGGCCAGCTGGTCTCGACCACGGTGTCCTTCAATCTGCCCGATGGCGTGTCACTCAGCGATGCCACCGCCCGGATCGACCAGATCAAGACGGAAATCGGCATGCCAAACGACGTCTTCACGTCCTATGGCGGCACGGCGGCAATCTTCCAGCAGTCGCAGAGCAATACCGGTCTGCTGATCCTGGCCGCGGTTCTGACGATTTATGTGGTTCTGGGCGTGCTCTATGAGAGCTTCATCCACCCGCTCACCATCCTCTCGGGTCTACCGGCTGCAGCACTCGGTGCTCTGCTGGCGCTGAAGGTGCTGAACTTCGACATGTCCGTCATTGCGCTTATCGGTCTGCTGATGCTGATTGGTATCGTCAAGAAGAACGCGATCATGATGATCGACGTGGCCGTGGAGTTGATCCGTGACCATGGCGAGGCACCGGCAAAGGCGATCCACGAAGCCTGCGTGCGACGCTTCCGGCCGATCATGATGACGACCTTCTGCGCCCTGCTCGGCGCGCTGCCCATCGCGCTTGGCCAGGGCGCCAGTTCCGAACTGCGCCAGCCGCTTGGCATCGCCGTGGTCGGCGGCCTGATCGTGTCGCAGTTGTTGACCCTGTTCATCACGCCTGTCATCTTCGTTGAAATGGACCGGGGCGGTAAATTCCTGACCCGGCTGTTCCGCCGCAACAAGAGCCATCATCCGGCCAATAGCGAGGATCACCCCTCCAAACCGGCCATGGCGGCAGAATAAACGGGAGCAAGGCAATGGCAGCAATGCGTTGGGTTATGACTGTGGTCGGCGTACTGGCCATTGCCATGGGTGTTCTTTGGATGGCGCAGGGGGCGGGTCTCTTCCCCTACCCGCAGTCCAGTTTCATGATCAACCAGACGCCCTGGATCATCTGGGGCGGGCTCTTGGCGCTGGTCGGACTGGTGATCACCTGGGGCGCCGGTCGGGTTTTGCGCTGAACACCGCTCATCGCTTCCGTTGACATGACAGCGCCGGCAGTAGGTCGGCGTAAACAATCAGAACGCCGCGTTCCCGCGAACGCGGCGTTCTTGCGTTTGCCGGCTATCGGCAAGGCGACCATGTTACAAAATCGTTTCTTGCATCGCGGTGCCGCCTGTGTCATCAGGCCACCGCTGCGCTGACACGGGTTTCGACCTCGGCGCTATCAATTGATCCTGTCACCACGCCGCCACAGGCGCGCCACCACCGGCAAACTCACGCAGATTGGGGAGAACCAGCCATGGCTAAAGCGCTCGGGCTCGATTTCGGCACGACCAATACCGTCCTCGCGCAGGCGGTCGACGCCTCGACGACGCAGTCGGTGCAATTCACCTCGGCAGCAGGGACCGCAGACAGCATGCGCACGGCGCTGTCTTTCATGAAGGACCCGCAGCTTGGCGCCCGCGCGCTGAAGGTGGAGGCCGGCCATGCCGCGATCCGGCAATTCATCGACAACCCCGGCGATTGCCGCTTCTTGCAGTCGATCAAGACCTTCGCCGCCTCGCCGCTGTTCCAGGGCACATTGGTGCATGCGCGCCGCTTCCAGTTCGAAGACCTTATGGAGGTGTTCCTGAAGCGACTAGAAAGCTACGCCGGTGACGGCTGGCCCGGCCATGCCGGCCGCATCGTTGCCGGACGACCGGTGCATTTCGCCGGCGCGTCGCCCGATCCCGAGCTTGCCATGCGCCGCTACAATGACGCGCTGAACCGCATGGGCTTTCCGGAAATCCACTATGTCTATGAGCCTGTCGCAGCCGCCTTCTATTTCGCCCAGCATCTGACCAGCGATGCGACCGTGCTGGTCGCCGATTTCGGCGGCGGCACCACAGACTATTCGCTGATCCGCTTCGAGCGGCGGGCTGGCGTGCTGTCGGCGCATCCGGTCGGCTATTCCGGCGTGGGCATTGCCGGCGATCAGTTCGACGCACGCATCATCGAGCATCTGGTGGCGCCTGAAATCGGCAAAGGCAGCCAGTTCAAGAGCTTCGACAAGGTTCTCGACATCCCCAGCAATTACTACACCAGCTTTTCGCGCTGGAACCAATTGTCGGTATTCAAGTCGTCGAAGGAATTTGCCGACCTCAAGCAGTTGGTGCGCCAGAGCCTCGACCCAGACAAGCTGGAATTGTTCATCGATCTCGTCGAGCATGACGAAGGATACCCGCTCTATCAGGCCGTCTCCTCGACCAAGATGGCCCTGTCATCGGCCGAAGAAGCCGAGTTCAACTTCTCGCCGCTGGGCGCAGCCGGTCGCAAGACGGTGAAGCGCCAGGATTTCGAGAGCTGGATCGCCGACGACCTCGCCCGCATGGAAGCTGCACTTGACGATGTGCTGACACGAACCGGCACCGAGGCATCGACGGTGGATAAAGTGTTCCTGACCGGCGGCACCTCTTTCGTGCCTGCGGTACGGCGAATATTTGCCGAGCGCTTTGGCACGGAGCGGATCGAAAGCGGCGGCGAAATGGTGTCGATCGCCCATGGTCTGGCCCTGATCGGCGACCGCGACGACATTGACCTGTGGACGGCGTGACACGAAACACCTTTGCGCAAATCAGGCCATGCTTTGCTGTTCCTTTCGGCGGCGCGCTTGGCTAACATAGACCCATGATCCCTGCCGAGCAGATGACACCAGCCGAACTCGCTGCCCTTCTGGCTTTCCATGCCGAAGCCGGGGTGGAATGGCTCGTGGAAGACGACCCGGTCGACCGGATCGCTCAGTTTGCCGCCGAACGTCAGGCACGCGCTCGGCCCTCCGTACAGCAGGCGCCGCAGGTTCAAACCGGACCGCCAGCAACGAGCGGCGCGTCGGGAACCGGCGATATCCGCGACCGCGCAAGCCCGCAGCAGAAGCTGCAGCCCGCTTTGCGCTCGCCGACGGCACCGCTTGCCATTCCCGACGATACCGCGATCAGCGACGCCCGCTTCGCCGCTGAAAGCGCCCGGTCGCTCGAAGAATTGAAGACCGCGCTCGAAGGCTTCTCGGGTTGCAATCTGAAAGCCAGCGCTCGGTCGACGATCTTTGCGCAAGGCCCGGCCCAGAGCGGCATCATGGTTATCGGCCCTATCCCGTCTGCTGACGACGATCGGGAGGGGCTCGCCTTTTCCGGCCGCAGCGGCGCACTATTGGACCGAATGCTCTCGGCCATCGGGCTTTCGCGTGAGGCGCTGGTGCTGACCACGGCCATTCCATGGCGCGGTCCTGGCGACCGTATGCCAACGCCGGCCGAGGCGGCAATCTGCCGACCCTTTATCGAACGGCAGATTGCCCTGATCGAGCCGAAGGCCGTGCTGCTGCTCGGCAATTTCACCGCCCGTTTCTTCTTCGGCGGCACAGGCACGATCCATGCCTTGCGCGGCGCCTGGCGCGACGTGGCCGCCGGTGGCCAGACCATCCCCGCTATCGCCACCTTCCACCCGCAGGATCTGCTGCAAGCCCCGGCCACAAAGGCGCTCGCCTGGCGCGATCTTCTGTCTTTCCAGCAACGCCTGCTGTAAACACCAGATCCGCACCCATGCAGCAATCGCATGGCAGTCATCAGCTAAGATCGATTGAATATTTTATATTGCAGCGCAATATGAGGGCGTGGTGAATTGGAGTCGGGCATGAATGGCCGACCTCTGCGCCACAAGTCTTGGGAGGACCTTACAGGAACCAGGACGATGAACCGCAATCGCATTACCAAACCGATTCACAGCAATTTCGAAAGCGTGCGTGCGCAGATCCGCGCGCTGCCGCGTCTGCATACCTATTACCGCGTGGGCTACGTTGCCTGCGAGCAGTTGGCCGCAACAGCTTGGCTCAGACTGGAAAGAGACGCCCGATGAACGAAGCCACATCCCGCTCGAACCCTTTGCTGAAGCCGTTCCAGGCCCTGCGCCAGATCCGCGACGCCGTTGGCGCATCCCGCGATTTCAGCCGTTCCACCACGGCGAATGCCGACGACGCGGCCCTGCGCGCCATCCCCTTCTGATTGTCTCCTGAGGCTTGACGCTTCGCGGTCCCGAAACTGAAGGCATGACCGGGGCCAAGACCGCGAGAGGGAAGCGTCGAACGTGAGACGCATCAGCACGTTGATCTCATTTAGGAGGTCGGCGGTTTTTTGCGTTTTGAAATTGCGACCTGACGCCTCTTATTCTACCCAAAATCAGGCCGAACAACCAACCGCAATCTGTTCTGTCTCGAACCCGGTTGATTCGCAGGATACGATCAGCCCAAGTTCGCGCTCGAATACAGCGTCCAGCACCGCCGACTTGCGTGCAAGCCAAGCGAGATAATCCAGTAGAAACGTTTCGGCCAGCTCGATGCGGCTGGCGCGACCTTGGCCGGTGCGACGAATGCAGCCCTGATCTTCGGCCCGCTTCAAAGCTCGCTGCAAATGAGTACGCGACATGACGAAGCGTTCGGCCATGGCGGGAATATCGACAATGCCGAGGTCATAGAAGCCATCAGTCAGTGGCGCCTGCATCGTCAATTCGACGAAACGGTCCATGACAAGCGCGCCGCTTTCCGTCCACTGAAACAGGCCGATGCGCTCATCTGGTTCGCGCCAGGCATGGTCGTCGATGCATTGCCGCGCAAAATCAGGCTGCACCAGCAGCAGCAATTCGGGATGCTGCAGGAATTGCGCAAGCCTGCAACCATCGTCGACATAATCCAGCGAGGCAAGATTGGCAGCAAACCAGTGCTGCATCGCCTGAACGCTGTTCTCCACCAGTTCAAAACTGCGCGGACGCTTGCGGCTTTGCGGATGCAGCCTGATGAAGCGGTAGCTCAACATCTGATCGACATAGGTCAGCACCGTATTGCGGCTGGCGACGCCCATGCCGCAGATCCAGTCCGTCAGGGCGCTCGCTGTCAGCCCTGCCCCCGTGCATCGTCCTGTCGCGTGATCGGCAAACAAAGCGAAGGCAGCGTGGGTCATCATCCATCGTTGATGCGACACCAGTGCCCGCGCCAGCCGCGGCGTCTCGTCGAATTGGCCGCCCAGCTGTCCGGCCATTGTGGCCATTGCCTCGGCAAAGCGCCGGGAAGTTGCGAGCGTTGCGACGGAAAGCGCCATAGGCAGATCCACGATCAGATTTACATAATTGAGCAAAGTAGCAAAAAGCTATACAAGACAACCGGAACGGACGATTGCACCGGTTTCTCGTATACCACAGCAATAGAAGCAAACTGTTCCGCAATCAATTCTTTTGAGAAAAAATTTTTAAACGCAACAATACAGTCCTGCGGCTGTTTCAGAGAAATCGTTTTCAACCCAGGACAGTGAAATAGTGTTGAAAGCAGTAAAACAGCAATTGAAGCTGTAAAGCGGTAGCGCCGAAAGCGACATCGCACAACAGAAACCATCGCTGCGAACGCTTACCTTGCACCGCAACTCGAGGGCGTTCTATATGCGGCTGCGATGCCGCAGACAGGATGTCGTCACCTGTCATATTCACGGCATAATTGCTGACGTAGATCAGGCTCGGTCAAGCGGCCTGTCCGACACCTTTTTAACAGCGGCCGTGCCGCAGCGGACTTATGATGATTGCCAGTCTCGCCTCCATCGGCGCCCTCATGCTATCGACCCTGCTGATGATGGCGGGATTCGGGCTGATGAACTACATGCTGCCGATCCGTGCGGTGGCTGAAGGCTGGTCGACCTTCACCATTTCCGTGATTGCGACGGGCTACACGTTCGGCTTCACCACATCCTGCGTGGTCACCCCTCGGCTGGTGCAGAAGGTCGGGCATGTCCGGGTATTCTCGGCGCTGATCACGCTTTTGACGATGTCGATCCTGCTTTGCGCCATCGTTGTCGACTGGCGGGCCTGGATCCTGTTTCGCGCTATTGCTGGCTTTGCCATTGCTGGCAGCTATCTGATCATCGAAAGCTGGCTGAACGAGCGCAGCAACAACGAAAACCGCGGCGGCCTGTTTTCCATCTACATGATTTCCTGCCTGGTCGGCTCGATCGGCGGCCAGTATATCGTGCCACTTGGCGATCCGAGCCAGGTGACGCTGTTTGTGATCTGTGGACTAATCTTTTCCGCCGCCTTGTTTCCGACGGCGCTGTCCAGCGCCCAGTCGCCAGCGCCGCTCGCCCAGGCCCGGTTCGACCTGAAGAAACTCTACGTGCGATCGCCGATTGCCTTCGTCGGTTCACTGTTATCAGGCGCGCTGTCGGGTACCTGGAGCAGCCTTGGCGCGGTCTACAGCCAGCGGGTCGGTTTATCGACGGCTGAAGGCGCAACGTTTCTCGCGGCCGTTTTGGCTGGCGGCGCGCTCGCCCAGATCCCGCTCGGTCGGCTGTCCGACCGGATGGACCGCCGCCGGGTGATGGTCGGCGCCGGCCTGTTCGGCGTGCTCTGCTGCGTCGTGATGATTATGCTCGGCGGCCTGTCGCCGCTGGCGCTTTATATTTGCGGCTTCTCCGTCGGCACGGTGCTTTATCCGGTTTATTCCCTCAATGTCGCCCATGCCAATGACCTGGCCGATCCCGACGAATATGTGACAATTTCAAGCGCCATCATGATCCTCTACGGGTTTGGAACGGTGACAGGACCGCTCGTAACCGGGGCGATCATGGAAGAACTTGGACCGAACGGGCTTCTGGTCAGCCTGGCCATCAGCTTCTTCCTCTACGCTAGCTATGCCGGCTGGCGAATGTGCAAGCGCAGCGCTACACCCGGCCAGGTGCCGGGCCAGGATGGCAAGACCGAATTCCAGGCCTCCTCACTGCCCATGCAGGGCACTGAGGCTGCGTCTTCGAAGATCGCCGATATCTGACGATTAGCCAGCTGGAAGCGAAGCCTTGCGCGCAGCACGGCGTTCAAGGCCCAGTTGATGCTCACGCAGAATGATGAAGATGCCGGCACCGGCCACGATGACGGTTCCAACCAGCGTATGCACGCTTGGAAGATCGCCAAACAGATAATAGCCGATCAGTGAGCCAAACAGGATCGAGGTGTATTCGAAAGGGGCAATCGTGGAGATATCGGCGTGGCGATAGCTTTCGGTGAGCAGGATTTGGGCAAGGCCGCCGCAGATGCCGGCAAAGGCAAGCAGGGCAAGTTGGACAGATGTCAGGTCGTTCCAGCCGAAGGGCAGGCTGAGCAGCGAGACCAAAGAAGCGATGATCGAAAAATAGAGGACGATGGTCGCGGTCTTTTCCTCCTGCACCAACTGGCGCACCTGCAGCATGGCGCCTGCTCCCAGCGCCGCCGAGGCCAGCACAGCAAGCGCGCCGATCCCAGCGGAGGAGCCATAATCCCCGCCCTGCAGCAGGGTCAGTTTCGGCCATGAAATGATCACCACGCCGACAAGGCCAATGGCGACCGCCGACCAGCGATAGAGCCGGACCGTTTCGCGCAGGAAGATGGCGGCAAACATGACCGCAATCAGCGGCATGGCATAGCCGATGGCGATGGCATCAGGCATCGGCAGATGCACCAAGCCGTAGAAGCCGCAGGCCATGGCGGTGATGCCGATAAGGCCGCGCTTGACGTGGCCAAAGACATTGGCCGTCTTCAATCCCGTCCTGAGTTGGCCGAGATAGGCGAGATAGCCCAAAATAGGCAACAATGCGAAGGCAGAACGATAGAAGGTAATCTGCCCGGCAGGGACATCGTCTCCGGCCAGTTTGATCGCCGTTTGCATGGCGACGAAGACGGTGACCGAGGCCATCTTGAACAGAATGCCTCTGATCGGGCCGACCGATATCTCACTGTCCATGGCAGAAAACTCATGATGGCCGCCACTGTCGCGGGCGGATAGCTGCTGAAGATGGGAAGGTGGCGCGCGCGGGCACCTGATGTTTGGAACCTCACAATTGCCGATTCGATCCGGCCACGCAAGCATAGGCCCAAAAAAGGTTGGCATGTATCTTGCATTTTTATTGGCCGACAGGGAGATCACCCCACGCAGATACTGTCGCTCACCAAATCACTTTTTTTTATAAAAATATGTTCTGTTACAAATATTTACGAAGAATCCGCGTGGTTTTCATCGTCGTTTTCACGACAATAAAACCGTCCCAATTCAAGAATTTCGTTTTATACTTAGTTAACCAAGTCATGCATTAGATTGTTGCCCGACAGTATATTAAATTTCTCCACACTCGGGTTCTCTGCCCTTGTTTTCAGGATTTTCGCCATGTCGAATTCTCCCGCAGTTGCTCATAGACATCGGGTCGTTAATGCCACCCCCCGCTCCATGCGGTTGATCACCGAAAGTATTGGTGGCGATCTCGAGACTTTCAGCATGAACAATACCTTGGTGGTCAAGCAGATCCGGCTGCTGGCAATCAATGCGCTGATCGAAGCCGCTCGTGCCGGCGATATGGGCAAGGGTTTCGCCGTCGTTGCCAATGAAGTGCAGCGGCTGGCCCAGAGTGCGGCAGACATCGCCAAGCAGTTTGAAGACAATGTACTGAGCCGCATCCAGCTTGGACGCGCAATGGCCGACGGACTGGTCCAGGAAATGGAAGGTGTGAGACTTACCGATCTCTGCCTAACGCTGGTGCAGTTTATCGTGCGCAATCTGTTCGAGCGCACCGCAGACGTCCGCTGGTGGGCAACGGATTCGGCACTCTGGTCGGCGCTACAAGATCCAAGCGCTGCGAGCTTCGACCACGCCAGCGGGCGCCTCGGGGTGATCAACCGCTTCTACACCGTCTATATCGACCTCGTCATGACCGACCGGAAGGGACAGGTCGTGGCCTCGGCCAATCCGCGCTATGCAAAGACACTGAAGAACAAGAATTTCTCCGGCGAGAACTGGGTCAAGGCAGCGGCACGCACGACAAGTGGCGACGATTATATCGTCGACGAAGTCAGGAAAAGCCCCATGCATGAGGATCGGGACGTTCTGGTCTATGCGACAGGCATCCGCGAAGGCGGCCGGTCCGACGGCGCATTGCTCGGCACGCTTGGCGTCTATTTCGATTGGCAAGCCCAGGGCCAGGCGATCGTCGAGAAAGAAGCCAATCTGCCGCCACATCTCGTTGACAAGACCCAGGTCATGCTGCTCGACGGCGCGATGCGAGTGATTGCCAGCTCCAATCCAAGCCGGATCTATACGCATTTCCCACTGCACAACAGCAACGGAGCTGCAAAGGGCAGTTATTACGATGACAGCGGCAACATCATCGCATTTGCCAAAACCCTCGGCTACGAGGATTATGATGGGCTCGGGTGGTACGGTGTGATCATCCAGCAGACCGAAACCGAAGAGGACATCCGCGCCGAATTGCAGATCGTGCCATGACCTTCGGTGTCGAGCCACACCAGTCTGTCTGCAACTTGAGTTTGCGGTCGGACCAAGAAAAAACAATAATAGATCGGATTTTAGCAATCGTTCAGAAATTGCTGTCATCATGCCCAGGAATTGCGCTGGCCCGTTTCTTTGAAATGCTTGCGTGTAGACGATTTGCCATAGGACGATCATATTGATGCGCACAGAAACGGGCCAGGTTGTCAGCCTGGCAGACTATCGCCCGACCGACTTCGTTCTTGAGCGGGTCGACCTGACCTTCGAGCTCGATCCCACAGAAACCAAAGTCGAGACGCGGCTGATCTTCCATCGCCGCGAAGGCGCCGATCCGACTGCACCTTTGGTGCTCGATGGCGACGAACTGGTGCTGACCAGTCTATTGTTCGACCAGATCGAGATCGATCCTGGCCGCTACACCGCGACGCCGAACCTGCTGACGATCCGCGACCTGCCAGCCGCCGAGCCCTTCGAGATCACCATCACCACGCTGATCAATCCCGAGGCGAATACCCAACTGATGGGTCTTTACCGCTCGAACGGCATCTACTGCACCCAGTGCGAGGCTGAAGGCTTCCGCCGCATCACCTATTTCCCCGACCGGCCCGACGTGCTCTCGGTCTATACGGTCAATATTATCGCCGATAAGGCGGCCAATCCGCTGCTGCTGTCGAACGGCAACTTCTTAGGGGGTGCCGGCTATGGCGAAGGCAAGCATTTCGCCGCCTGGTTCGATCCGCATCCCAAGCCCAGCTATCTCTTTGCGCTGGTTGCCGGCGATCTCGGACTGGTCGAGGACACGTTCACGACGCTGTCGGGCCGCGAGGTCGCGCTGAAAATCTACGTCGAGCATGGCAAGGAGCCGCGTGCGTCTTATGCCATGGACGCGCTGAAGCGCTCGATGAAATGGGATGAGGACGTGTTCGGCCGCGAATACGATCTCGACATCTTCATGATCGTCGCCGTGTCCGATTTCAACATGGGGGCCATGGAAAACAAGGGCCTCAATGTCTTCAACGACAAATATGTGCTGGCCGATCCGGAAACCGCTACAGATGCCGACTACGCCAATATCGAGGCGATCATCGCGCATGAGTATTTCCACAACTGGACCGGCAATCGCATCACCTGCCGCGACTGGTTCCAGCTCTGCCTGAAGGAAGGCCTGACGGTCTATCGCGACCATCAGTTCTCCGCCGACCAGCGCTCGCGCGCCGTCAAGCGCATTGCCGAGGTAAGGCATCTGCGCGCCGAGCAGTTCGTCGAGGATTCCGGCCCGCTCGCCCATCCGGTGCGGCCGAATACCTATAAGGAAATCAATAATTTCTACACGACGACCGTCTATGAAAAAGGCTCGGAAGTCACCGGCATGATCGCTACGATCCTCGGTCCTGATTTGTTCAAGGCCGGCATGGATCTCTATTTCGAGCGTCATGACGGCGATGCCGCCACGGTCGAGGATTTCGTCGCCTGCTTTGCCGAGGTCTCCAAGCGCGATCTCAGCCAGTTTTCGCTCTGGTACAATCAGGCGGGCACCCCGAATGTCACCGTCTCCTGCGCTTACGATGTCGGCGCCGGCCTCTTCACCGTCGATCTCGAACAGGTCGTGCCGCCGACACCCGGCCAGCCGAACAAGCAGCCGATGCATATTCCGCTTCGCTTCGGACTGCTATCCGCCGCCGGCGCGCCGTTGGCTGCTGCCGGCGTCGAGGGCGGCGAAGTCTCTGGCGATGTCCTGCATCTGACCGAACGCCGCCAGACCTTCCGCTTTTCCGGAATTGCCGAGCGCCCGGTCCTGTCGCTCAATCGCGGTTTTTCCGCTCCGGTCGTGCTGCATTTCAAGCAGGACAGCGCCGATCTCGCCCTGATCGCCAGTCATGACAGCGATCTTTTCTCCCGCTGGCAGGCGCTCAGCGACCTTGCGCTGCCGGTACTCTGCGAAAGCGCCCGCCAGACTGGCGGCAAAGTCGCCGCCAAGGGTCGTGGCACCAAGGCCAAGTCGGCAGCAGTCGCCGCCGATCCAGCCGCCGCAGTAGCCCTGACCAAGAGCCTGCTCTCCATTGTTGGCGACGACAGTCTTGAGCCGGCCTTCCGGGCGCAGGCGCTGGCTCTGCCCAGCGAGGCAGATATTGCCCGCGAACTCGGCAGCAATATCGATCCCGACGCCATCCACCGTGCACGTCAGGCGCTTGTCGCCGAGATCGCCCGGGCGGGCCTGGACCTGTTTGGCCAGTTGGTCGAGGGCATGGCAAGCGATGCGCCCTACAGCCCGGATGCGGCCTCCGCCGGCCGCCGGGCGCTGAAGAATGCTGCGCTTGGATATCTCGTCCAGGCTGCCCAGGATCCGGCCAAGGCCGCCGAGGCTTATGACAAAGCCGATAACATGACCGACCTGTCGCATGCGCTCGGCGTTCTCGTCACCTATTTCCCGGAGACCGAAGCTGCCCAGGCCGCCCTTGGCAATTTCCAAACCCGCTTTGCCGGCAACGCGCTGGTGCTCGACAAGTGGTTCTCGGTGCAGGCGAGCATTCCGGGCGACGGCGCGCTAGCCCGCATCAAGGCATTGATGAGCAACCCCGGCTTCAATCCTGCCAATCCCAACCGGGTGCGGGCACTGATCGGCAGTTTTGCCTTCTCCAACCCGACCGGCTTCCACCGCGCCGACGGGGCAGCCTATGATTTCATGGCCGAGCAGATCCTTCTGATCGACAAGCGCAATCCGCAGTTGGCTGCCCGGCTTTTGACCTCGATGCGCACCTGGCGGATGCTGGAGCCGACCCGCGCCGAGAAGGCAAAGGCCGCGCTTTCGACCATTGAAAAGTCGAGCGGGCTCTCCAACGACGTGCGCGACATCGTCGAGCGGATGCTGAAGGGCTGAGCAAACTTGATTCGTTCTCATCAAAGTCCGGCCTGCAACGGCTGGGCTTTGATGAAAAGCTGATTCTTCGCAAGAGGTTAACAAGCCGTTAGCTTTTTCGACTGGACAGCGAGAATCCCTGATGATTCATTAGGTTAGATTTGGAGCGAGCGGCGCGCCGAATCACACGAGGGATCAAGGCAGGGACGATGACAAACGTGCAGCGGGCGACCGCAGCCGATGATCGGTTGCGACCGGATTTTCCTGGATATGTGTCATTTCTGGATGCGGTCAAACATACCAAAGGCATCGCCTATTTCGTGCGAAGCCTGTCGATTTCCAATACCGATGCGGCTTTGCGGCAGGTCATTCCGATCCTGGTCGTTGCCTTCCTGATCGTCATCGCGCTGGCGCGCGGCATGGGTCTCGTCTCCGAATATTCGAGGATGGAAAGCTCCATCCGTCATTCGACCGCGATGATGGCATCGACGGCGGCCGCAGCGCTTGCTTCCGGCCCAGACCTCCCCGGCTCGCTTGAGCGCGCTCAGGCGGAGACGCTGATCAAGCGCTTTCTGCCGCCCAACCTGCTTGACGATGAAAGTTTCGTGCTGCTGCTCGATCCCGAAGGCAAGGTCATCGCCAGTTCCGGCAATGGCGCATCCTTTGTTGGCATGCAGATCATGGCGCTGTTTCCGCAAGTGGCCGTGCTGCGCAGCTTCGGCGACCAGACCGGCGCCGTGGAAACCGATATCAACGGCTTTCGCCATATCGCCGTTCTGACACCGACCGGCACGGATGGCGCGCTGGTGCTGGCTGCCCATTCGCTGAAATCAATCGCCGACTACTGGCACGCGGAACTGGCGCTCAATGTTACCCTGTTTTCGGCGATCTCGCTGATCCTGATGGGCATTCTCTACGCCTATTTCGCCCAGGCCAAACGCGCCCGCGAAACCTCCGATGTCTTCGTTGAATCCAATCGGCGCGTGGAAACGGCCCTTTCGCGTGGTCGCTGCGGCCTTTGGGATTTCGATCTCGCCAGTCGCAAGCTGGTCTGGTCGCGCTCGATGTTCGACATTCTCGGCCTGCCGCCGGCCACCGAGCCCTTGAGCTTTTCCGATGCCGCCAAGCTGATGCATCCTGATGACGGCAATCTCTATGCACTGGCGCGCACCATCGGCCGCGACGGCGACCGGCATATCGACCAGGTATTTCGCATGCGCCATGCCAATGGCCATTATGTCTGGCTGCGGGCCCGCGCCCAGGTGATCCGCACCAATTCCGGCAGCCCGCATGTCATCGGCATTGCCATGGACGTGACCGAGCAGCACCGTCTGGCGCAGCGCTATGCCGAGGCCGACCAGCGGCTGGCCGACGCCATTGAATGTACGTCCGAGGCCTTCGTGCTCTGGGACAAGAACGACCGGTTGGTGATGTGCAATGCGCATTTCCAGCAGGTCTATGGCCTGCCCGACAGCGTGCTGGTGCCTGGCGTCGAGCGCGCCGTGGTCGACGCGGCCGCCGCCCGGCCAATCATCCAGCGGCGAATCGCCGATCCCTCCGCCGAGGGTAATTCGCGCACGACTGAGCTGCAGCTTGCAGACGAGCGCTGGCTGCAGATCAACGAGCGGCGCACACGCGATGGCGGCCTGGTCTCCGTTGGCACAGACATCACCCTGCTGAAACGCCATCAGGAGCGGTTGCGCGAGCAGGAACGCCGGCTGATGGCGACCATCGGCGACCTCTCCTCCTCGCAGAAAAAACTGGAACGGCAAAAGGCGGAACTGTCTGAGGCCAACGAGAAATATTTGGCCGAAAAGCAGCGCGCCGAGGCGGCCAACAAGGCAAAGTCGGAATTCCTCGCCAATATGTCGCACGAGCTGCGCACGCCGCTCAACGCCATTCTCGGCTTTTCCGAAATCCTGTCGACCGGCATGTTCGGGCCGATCGGTTCGCCGAAATACGGCGAATATGCCCGCGACATCTATGAAAGCGGCAAGCACCTGCTCAACGTCATCAACGACATTCTCGACATGTCGAAGATCGAGGCCGGCCATATGGTGCTGAAATGCGAGATGGTGGATTTCGCCTCGCTGGTCGACGAGACGCTGCGGCTGACCACGGTTTCTGCCAAGGACAAGAATATCGCCATCGCCCCCAAGGTCGCCTCGGGCCTGACCATGACCGCCGACCGGCGTGCGCTAAAGCAGATCCTGCTCAACATCCTCTCGAACGCCGTGAAATTCACCAATGAGGGCGGCCGCATCGCGGTGCGCGCCCACAAGATCGACGGTGCCGTGCGGCTGCTGGTCTCCGACACAGGCATCGGTATTCCCAAACAGGCGATCGGCAAGATTGGCCAGCCCTTCGAACAGGTGCAGAGCCAATACGCCAAGAGCAAGGGCGGCTCGGGTCTCGGGCTTGCCATTTCCCGCTCGCTGATCGGATTGCATGGTGGCAACCTGCGCATCCGCTCGCGCGAGGGCAAGGGAACCGTCGTGGCCATCACCGTGCCCGACAGCCCGTGCCCGCTCCCCCCCCGCAAGGCAGGGCTGGCTCGGGGATAAAGGGTTCTCGAAGGCGCAGCCGCCCTGCCCGAAATTACCCCTTCTGGCTGCCGCCATCTCCCCCACAAGGGGGGAGAGGATATGCCGCTCCGGCTCGACCGAATAACAGCGAAGACCGGGTAGGAGATCTCTTGATTTCGAAGCCACAACATGGGGCGAGGCAAACAGCCTTTCGGCATATCTCTTCTCCCCCTTGTGGGGAGAAGATCCCGGCAGGGAGATAAGGGGTGAACGAGTGGAAAAAGCTGCTTATCCCTTCACCCGGACCGTCACCTGAAACACCCGCCGCACCGCCTTCGACAGCCGCTTCAGCTCTCCTTCCAACACTTTCACATCAGGGCAATCAGCCACCCGCAGCACGAGATCGGTGAGCCCTGCCGGAGCCTCCGAGGGACGGAAGCCGCCCTTGACGCAGGCGCGCACCACCTGCGACAGCGCGGTATAGAGCTTGAGCGCTTCGAGGCAGAGGTCGAGATCGTCAGGCGCCATCACCGCGCCACCGGTCTGGCGAAGCCTGTCGGCGGTGGTGATGCCCGTCATGGGAGATGATACCGATGGGTCGGCCACCAGCGTGGCATATTGGGCGAGAAATTCCAGATCGACGAGACCACCAGGGACCAGTTTCAGGTCCCAGAGGTCTTTCGGCGGCTTTTCCTCCTCGATCAGCGCCCGCATTTCGGCAACGTCGCTGGCAATCTTGGCTTGGTCGCGCGGCAGCGTCAGGATATCCGAGATAATTGCCTGCGCCCGCTCGACCAATGGCGCATCGCCGGTGAGCAGCCGGGCGCGGGTCAGCGCCATATGCTCCCAGGTCCAGGCCTCCTCGCGCTGATAACGCTCAAAAGCCCGCAGCCGTGTCGCGACCGGGCCCTTGTTGCCCGAGGGCCTCAGCCGCATATCGACCTCGTAGAGCACGCCCTCGGCAGTCGGGGCTGAAAGTGCGGCGATCAACCGCTGGGTCAGGCGGGTATAATAACGCACCGGGTCGAGCGGCTTGGCGCCATCGCTTTCCGCCGCGCTGTCCTCATATTCGTAGAGCAGGATCAGGTCGACGTCGGAGCCCGCCGTCAGCTCCTGGGAGCCGAGCTTGCCCATGCCGACCACAGCCAATTGCCCGCCGGCGATGCGCCCATGCGCGGCCTCTACTTCCCGGCATACGGCGTGGAAGGCGCGGTCGATCACTAGATCGGCGAGATCGGTAAAGGCGCGTCCGGCAACCTCGCCGCCAATCGCACCGGTCATCAGCCTGATGCCGATCAGGAAGCGCTGTTCGGCGGCAAAAATTCTCAGCCGGTCGAGCAGTTCTTCATAAAGGGTCGCGCCGCCGAGAAAGGCTTCGAGCCGCATGGCGAGATAATCGCGGGTTGGCAGGTCCGCCATCAAGCCAGGATCGAGCATGCCGTCAAACACATGCGGGCGGCTGGCAATGGTGGCCGCAAGCCTTGGGGCGGCAGCCATGATGTTGACGATCAGATCGAGAAGAGCAGGATTGTTGCCGATCAGCGAAAATAGCTGAATGCCAGCCGGGAGGCCCGAGAGAAAGCCATCGAAGCTCAGCAGCGCCTCATCGGCGCGGCGGCTCTCGCCAAAGGCCTTCAGCAGGCGCGGCGTCAGTTCCGTCAACCGCTCACGCGCCTCGACCGATTGGGTGGCGCGGTAGCGTCCATAATGCCAGGTGCGGATCACTCGCGAAATGTCTTCCGGCCGCTGAAAGCCGAGCTTTTCCAGGGTCTTCAACGTATCAGGATCATCCTTCTGGCCGGTAAAGACAAGATTGCCGTCGACCGACAGATCCTCTTCCTGCTCGAACAATTGACCATAACGCCGCTCCACCAGCCGCAGCCGTTTTTCCAGCGCCTGGGCAAAGCCTGCCGTGCCATCGAAGCCGGCCATCAGCGCGATGCGCTTTAACTCAGTCTCCGTGGTCGGCAGCGTATGGCTCTGCTCGTCATGCACCATCTGGATGCGATGTTCGATGTCACGCAGAAACCAATAAGCCTCTGTGAGCTCATCGCGTGTCGTCGCATCGATCCAGCGGGCCTGTTCGAGAGCAGCGAGTGCCGCCTCCGTCGCCCTCACCCTGAGATCCGGCATGCGGCCGCCGGCGATAAGTTGTTGGGTCTGGGCAAAAAACTCGATCTCGCGGATGCCGCCGCGGCCGAGCTTGACATTATGGCCCTTGACCGCAATTGCGCTATGACCCCTGTGGCTGTGGATCTGCCGCTTGATCGAGTGGATATCAGCGATTGCCGCATAGTCGAGATATTTGCGAAACACGAAGGGCGACAACTCCTTCAAAAAGCGTTCGCCCGCCACCAGATCGCCTGCGAGCGCGCGGGCCTTGATGAAAGCGGCGCGCTCCCAGTTCTGGCCACGGCCTTCATAATAAATCAGCGCCGCCTCGACCGGCATGGCAAGCGGGGTCGCGCCGGGATCGGGCCGCAGCCTGAGATCGGTGCGGAACACATAGCCATCGGCGGTGCGCTCCTGCAGAATGCGGATCAGCCGGCGCATCATCCGGCCATAGGTCTCGGTCGCGTCGTCTGGCTCTGCCAGAATGTCGGCATCGGCCTCGAAGAACACCACGAGATCGACATCGGAGGAATAATTCAGTTCAAAGGCGCCGAGCTTGCCCATGCCAAGCACGATCAAGCCGCTGTTTTTCGAGGGCGCGCCCGGATCGGCAAGCCTGAGCTTGCCTGCCATATGACCCGCCAGCAGGAGATGATCGATGGCGCCGGCAATCGCCGCATCGGCCATGCGCGACAGCCAGAGCGTGGTCTGGCGCGGATGGATCAGCCGGGCAAGATCGGCGAGCGCCAGCAGGAAGGACAGGCCACGCTTGGCGCGCCGCAGGGTGGTCATCACCTGCGCTTCGCTCGGCACCGTCTTTCCAGCCCCTTCCGGTCCCGCCTCATCCAATTTTGGCCGCCAGGCGTGGCGCGCCGCCTCGACCAGACCAGCCAGGCTCTCTTCCAGCGGCGCCGTGAGCGCAAGCGACAGGAGGTCAGGCCGCAGGGACGCGGTATCACGCAGATAAGGCGAGAGCGACAGGGCGGCGATGATGAAGGCGCGCAGCGGCGTTTCTTCGGAGGCCAGCGCGGCAATGTCTGGCCAATCGCGACCAAGTTCCTTCAGCAGCGACAGGGCAGTCTTGCTCTCCGCCTTGTTCAGCGGCTTTACCATATCGGCTGCGACATCACGTAGAAAGTCGATACGCAGAGAAACCGGGCGCTGGGAAAGGGGCGCGTCCTTGGTCATGCACTTCCTCCATCCCAGCCTGTTATGATCACCGATCGGTTCGCAGCCGGGTTGAGAAAAGTCTATGCTGATACGCGCGGAAAGACCATGGTTGCCGTCAGGCCGGGACGCTCGGAATTGGCGGTATCGGTGTCGGACAGTTCCAGCCTTCCGCCATGCAAGGCCATAACCGCCTCGACCAGCGACAGGCCGAGCCCGGTGCCCGGCTTGCTGCGGCTTTCGTCCAGCCGCACGAAGCGCTTGACCACGTCCTCGCGGCGGTCGGCGGCGATGCCCGGGCCGTGATCGCAGACGCCGAGGCGCACTTCGCCGCCGGCTCCCTTCGACAGAACAACGCGGATGTCGCTGCCGCCGTCGCCGGCGTATTTGATGGCATTGTCGAGCAAGTTGAAGATCGCCTGGCCGATGAGTTCGCGATTGCCGAGCACGCCGATACCCGGCGCGATATCGCTGACGAGACGGTAGCCCGCCTCCTCCGCGACAGGCTCGTAAAGCTCGACGGTATCGGCGGCAATGTCGGAGACATCGAGATCGGAAAGCTCGGCGGCAATCGAGCCGGCCTCGACCCGGGAAATCATCAGCAATGCGTTGAAAGTGCGGATCAGTTGGTCGGACTCGCCGATGATCCCTTCCAGCGCCTGGCGGCGTAGCTGGTCGTCGTCTTCGGCCAGCGCATCGGCAGCCTTGTTGCGCAGCCGGGTCAGCGGCGTCTTCAGGTCATGGGCGATATTGTCGGAGACCTGGCGCAGGCCCTCGTTCAGCTTTCCGATCCGCTCCAGCATGTCGTTGAGCGAGCCCGACAGCCGGTCGAATTCATCGCCGGAGCCTGACACCGGCAGGCGCTGGCCGAGATCGCCGGCCATGATCTTTTTGGAGGCCGCCGAGACCCGGTCGATGCGCTTTAGGGCATTGCGGCCAATGGCAAACCAGATCAGCAGCGCCCCTGCCCCCATGATCGCCAGGGCCACCATCAACGCCTTGCGCACGAGGATGCGGAACTTGGTCGGCTCACCGAGGTCGCGGCCAACCAGGATGCGCAAGCCGTTGTCGAGCGAGATGACATTGGCGATGGCAAGATGCGGGCGGGCGGGACCGGCCTCGGCATAGCGGTTATAGGCGAAGGGAAAATCGGTCCAGCCTTCGTGGTCGAGCACGCCGGGTTCGACCGAGCTGACATTGCCGGCCAGGAACTCGCCGTTTGGCCCGGCGATCACGTAGAGATTGGCGCCGGGCTGGCGCATGCGGCGCTCCATCAGCTTCAACAGATTGTTGACGCCGCCGCGCTCATAGGCGCGCTGGATTTCGGTGATTTCCTGCTGCAGACTGTCACGGGTCTGCTGGTTCAAGAGCCGTTCGGAGAGCGCAGTGACGTAGATGACGAGGAAAGCGGCGCAGAGCGCAAACAGCAGGATATAGAGCGCCGAGAGCCGGACGGCCGTCGACTTGAACAGGAACCCGATCCGCGACATCGGCGCCGTCAGCTTTCGTCTTTGATCATGTAGCCGGCGCCACGCACCGTCTTCAACAATGGCCGATCGAAATCCTTTTCGATCTTGGAGCGCAGACGCGACACATGCACGTCGATGACATTGGTCTGGGGATCGAAATGATAATCCCAGACATGTTCGAGCAGCATGGTGCGGGTCACGACCTGACCGGCATTCTTCATGAGATATTCGAGCAGGCGGAATTCGCGCGGCTGCAGCAGGATTTCCTTACCGCCACGGCGCACTTCGTGGGACAGCCGGTCGAGCTCGAGATCGCCGACCCGGTAGATCATGTCCTGATCGGGTGTGCCCTTGCGGCGGCCGAGCACTTCGACGCGGGCGAGCAGCTCGGAAAAGGCATAGGGTTTCGGCAGGTAATCATCGCCGCCGGCGCGCAGGCCCGTAACCCGATCGTCGACCTGACCAAGTGCGGAGAGAATGAGAACAGGCGTGTTGATGGCGCGCTTGCGCAGTTCCGAGATCACCGAAAGCCCATCGCGGCGCGGCAGCATGCGGTCGATAATCATCACGTCATAGGTGTTTTCGCAGCCCATGAACAAGCCTGCCTCACCATCGCTGGCGTGGTCGGCCATAATCCCGGCCTCGCGGAACGCTTTGGTCATATAGGCCGCCGCTTCCAGGTCGTCTTCGATCACGAGAATCTTCATGCGGGTGACCATATCGCCGGTCCCGCCCGCTGCACAGCCTGTCTTGGAGGTTTCCATGCTTTGTCCCGTCCCTGATGCCATGATGCGTCTCCTGGTTTGCGGAAACAGACTTGGTCGAGCGTCTTTGTCTGTCCCAACCAAGGGGTCTTGAGCGGGACATTTCGGCGTGAGGAGCCAGCCGCCCCCTCACCCCGCCTCCGCTTTGCTCGGCGGACCTCTCCCCGCTGGGGAGAGGAGAGAAGCCGGCGCTACGGCTCTTGTCCTCTTGTCCTCTTCTCGCCAGCAGGGAGAAGGTGCCGGCAGGCGGATGAGGGGGCGGCGAAGCCGAACAACACTTAAGGTGCGCAGGCGGCGGCCGGATCTCGCCGGCCGCCGCCCCGATTTCTTTTTACCCTTGGTTGATCGGCAGGGCGATGAACCGGCTGCCATTGTCGGTCTCGACCTGGAACAGCGCCTTGGTGCGGCCGTCCTTCTTGGCCTGGTCGAGCACGCGCTTGACGTCGGCGGCGCTGGAGACCTGCTGGTTGTTGACCGAGGTGATCTTCTGGCCAGCCTTCAGCCCCTTGTCGGCGGCGTCGGAATCCGGGTCGACATTGGTGATTGTCAGGCCCTTGCCGTCGTCGGAGCGCTGAACGCTGACGCCGAGATTGGCGAGCGCCTGCTCCTTGGCGGGTGCGCTCTGTTCAGTGCCGCCCTGATCGTCGTCATCGGTGTTCGCCTGCTCCTTTTCGGCAGGCAGCGTGCCGAGGTCGACCTTGACCGAAGTCGCCTTGCCATCACGCCACAGCGCGATATCGACCTTGGTGTTCGGCGGGAAGGAGGCGATGCGCTTGGCGAGATCGCGCGGATCCTTGACCGGATCGCCATTGACGGCGGTGATCACGTCACCCTGCTTGATGCCGGCCTTTTCGCCCGGAGAGCCAGACTGCGGCTCGGCAACCAGCGCACCCTTGGCATCGGCAAGGCCGAGCGATTCGGCAATGTCCTTGGTGACCGGCTGGATCTGCACGCCGAGCCAGCCGCGGCGCACGTCGCCATGCTTGATCAGTTCGGCCACGACATCCTTGGCGGTGGCGGCGGGAATGGCGAAGGCAATGCCGACGCTGCCACCGGATGGCGAGAAGATTGCCGTGTTGATGCCAACCACCTTGCCGTTCAGGTTGAAGTCCGGGCCGCCGGAATTGCCGCGGTTCACGGGCGCATCGATCTGGATGTAATCGTCATAGGGACCGGAGCCGATATCGCGGCCGAAGGCAGACACGATACCCGAGGTGACCGTGCCGCCAAGGCCGAAGGGATTGCCGACGGCCACGACCCAGTCACCGACCCGGACCTTATCGTCCTGCGCCCATTCGACATAGGTGAATTTCTTGGTGGGCTGGTCGACCTTCAGCACGGCAAGATCGGTGCGCGCGTCCTTGCCAACGAGCTTGGCATCGTATTCCGTGCCGTCGTTCATCACGACCGTATAGGCCTGACCGTCGGAGACGACGTGGTTGTTGGTGACGACATAGCCGTCTTCAGAGATGAAGAAGCCCGAGCCCTGGGCGATCGGACGCAGCTTGCCATGACGCTCGGCGCGCGGGCCACCCTTTGGACCCTGACCGCCAGGACCGCCCTGGCCGGGCATGCCCCATTCCTTGAAGAAGCGCTTCAGCGGATCGGGCAGCTGATCGAAGTCACGACCATTGAAGGAGAAATTGCTGCCGTCCTCAGAGGTCTGCTGCACGTCCGATTTGACACGGATGGAGACGACGGCGGGCGAGACGGCGCTGACCAGATCGGCAAAGCTCGGCATCTGCGGCGCTGTCACCGAAACCGGTGCGGCCAGAGCCGGCGTCACCGTCACGGCGCCTGCCAGCATCAGGACCGCCAGCCCCGCCGCAGTGCCTGCCCGCAGCTTGGACGTGACCGAACGGGTATTGGAGGACTTCGACATGGATCTCTACCTTCTCTGTTGTTGCATCTTAGTATGAGGACCGAAGAACCGGCCTCAAGCGGTGGATGACTACAGATATAGGGTGGATCACGTTACAACGAACTGTCCGGAACATGAAAAGTTTGTAATGGAGAAATTTACCGTCCGGAAAGGTTTTTCAATAGGTTGGACTGGTGTTTGACCGTGGTGGGAAAACTTGCTAGCGGCTTTTGAGGTTTAGGGGAAATATCATGCGCATGTTTTTCAGTCTCGCTGCTGCCGCATTGCTTGCCGGCTGTACGGCAATGCAGGACAAGGAGATTGGTGCCGTTCGCCTCGTGACTGACGCCAAAGGGCGGCCCCTTAAAATCTTCATGGAAAAATCGACAGGCAACGCGATCACCGATCGTCGTGTCATACTTTTTACGCGGACAACCTTCGCCAAGCGCGTACCTGAACCGCTTCCAAACCATGTGTATCGCCAAAGTGTCCACGGCGTGGCAAGCGATCATCCCAGCACAATCGACATTCGCTTTTTCGGAAATTAGGCGGCACAGCACCGTCCCGCTGGGATCGGTGCAAATTTCCTTGGATCTGCCCTCTACTCCTCCAGCAATCGCTTCAACCTCACCTCTTCCTCCGGGCTGAGCGGCTCGCTGCCGGCAAGGCTCCTGCGGCGGCGGGTATAGGCGAAGGCGGCGACGGCGCCTATCAGAAGCAGCGCGCCGGGCGCGGTCCAGAGGATCACGGTTTCCGGGGTCAGGCGTGGTTTCAGCAGCACGAAATCGCCGTAGCGCGATACGAGATAGCGCATCACGTCATCGTCGCTGTCGCCCTTGACGATGCGCTCGCGCACCAGCACGCGCAGATCGCGCGCCAGTTCGGCATTGCTGTCGTCGATCGACTGGTTCTGGCAGACCATGCAGCGCAATTGCGCCGACAGATGCCGGGCGCGGGCTTCCAGCGCCGGGTCCTTCAGCATCTCATCCGGGTTGACGGCGAGTGCCGGGCCGGCAAAGGCGAGCCAGACGCCGAAGATCGTCGCGAGGAAGCCTCTCATTCCGCTGCCTCCAGGCCCTGTGCTGGGCTGGTCGCGGCCTTGAGCTTGCGGTTCGGCGCGCCGACGCGCAAGCGGCGGTCGGACAGCGAGACGAAGCCGCCGACCATCATCACGAGTGCACCGCCCCAGATGCAGAGAATCCAGGGCTTCCACCAGATGCGCACCACCATGCCGCCATCAGCCATGGGATCACCGAGTGAGACATAGAGCTGGCTGAGGCCAAAGCTGCGGATGCCGGCTTCCGTCGTCGGCATGCGGCGAGCCGTATAGAGCCGTTTCGACGACCAGACATCACCTTGTGCAACACCGCCACGGCGGATGGTGAAATGGCCGCGATCCTCGGTGTAATTCGGCCCCTTGGCGGATTTCAGCCCGTCAAAGGTCAGGGCAAAACCGCCGGCCTCGACCGTTTGGCCGGGCTTCATTTCCGCGACCATTTCGCTCTGGAAGGTGGTGACCGCGACGATGCCGAGTACGGTGACGCCAAGCCCGAGATGGGCGAGCGCCGTGCCGAAAGCCGAGCGCGGCAGGCCCTTCAGCCGGCGGAAAGCAATACCGGTTGTCTGCTTCCCGAAGCCGGCGCGATAGACGAGATCGGCCAGCGCCCCAAAGATCAGGAAGAAGCCGGCGGCAAGGCCGAGAACCGACAGAACCGGTCCGCCGTTTTCAAAATAATAAAGCGCCAGCCCCGCCAGAAAGGCGAGGCCTGCTGCCGCATAGAGCCGCTGCAGCGCACCGAGCAGATCGCCGCGTTTCCAGGCCATCATCGGGCCGAAAGGTACGGCGAGGATCAGCGGGATCATCAACAGGCCGAAGGTGAGATTGAAAAAGGGCGGACCGACCGAGATCTTGTCGCCGGTCAGTGTTTCCAGCAGCAGCGGATAGAGCGTACCGATCAGCACGGTCGCGGTTGAGACCGTCAGGATCAGGTTGTTCAAGACCAGCGCACCCTCGCGCGACATCGGCTGGAACAAGCCGCCGGCCTTGAGGCCAGGCGCGCGCAGCATGAACAGCGTCAGCGCGCCACCGATGAAGATGGTGAGAATGGCGAGGATGAAGATACCCCGGCTCGGGTCGGTGGCGAAGGCATGCACCGAGGTCAGGACGCCCGAGCGCACCAGGAACGTGCCGAGCAGCGACAGCGAGAAGGTAAGGATGGCGAGCAGCACCGTCCAGATCTTCAGCGCATCGCGCTTTTCCATGACCAGCGCCGAATGCAGCAGCGCCGTGCCGGCAAGCCAAGGCATGAAAGAAGCGTTTTCGACCGGGTCCCAGAACCACCAGCCGCCCCAGCCCAGCTCGTAATAGGCCCAGTAGGAGCCCATGGCGATGCCGGCCGTGAGGAACGTCCAGGCAGCCAGCGTCCAGGGCCGTACCCAGCGCGCCCAGGCGGCGTCGATGCGCCCATCGATCAGGGCGGCGATGGCGAAGGAGAAACAGACGGAAAAGCCGACATAGCCGAGATAGAGCAGCGGCGGATGGATGGCGAGGCCGGGATCCTGCAAAACAGGGTTCAGGTCCTGGCCCTCGGCCGGCGCAGGATTGAGGCGGATGAATGGATTGGACGTGATCAGAATGAACAGGATGAAGGCCGTGGAGATCCAGGCCTGGACGCCGAGTACATTGGCTTTCAGCCGATCGGGCAGATTGGTGCCGAACATCGCGACCAGTGCCGAAAACAGCGTCAGGATCAGCAGCCAGAGCATCATCGAGCCCTCGTGATTGCCCCAGACCGCCGAAAAACGGTAGACGGCGGGCATCAGCGAATGGGAATTCTGGTAGGCGATCAGCAGCGAGAAATCCGAGACCACATAGGCATAGGCAAGCACGCCAAAGGCCAGCAGCACCAGACCGAACAGCGCATAGGTGCCGCTGACCGCCGTCTGCATCAACGCGAGATCGCCGCGCCTTGCGCCGACCACAGGCAGGACCGAGAGAAGCAGGGCGGCGGCAAGCGCCAGCACCAGGGCATAGTGGCCAAGCTCGATGATCATTTCGCCTCTCCCTCGCCCTTCCAGACGCCGTCCTTCTTCATGCGGTCGGCAACTTCCTTCGGCATGTAATTCTCGTCATGCTTGGCGAGCACCGTATCGGCGCTGAACACGCCGCCGCCAGCGGCAAAGCTGCCTTCGGTCACCACGCCCTGCCCTTCGCGAAACAGGTCGGGCAGGATGCCGGTGTAACTGACCGGCACGCTCGTCGTACCATCGGTTACGGCGAAAGTGACGGTGGAGCCGCTGCCGCGCTCGACCGAGCCTTCCTTGACCAGCCCGCCGAGCCTGATGCGGGTGCCGGGTCCGACCGGCGTCTTCGCCAGATCGGATGGCATGTAGAAATAGGCGATCGACTGGCCGAAGGCGAACAGCACCAAAAGCACGGCCACCATGATGAAGGACAGGCCGCCGGCAATCACGGCCAGACGTTTCTGCTTGCGGGTCATTTCAGCGCCTCCTCGACCGGCAATCCCAATTGCTGCGCCATGGCGATCAACTGCTTGCCCTCGGCACCATCGGCGGGAAAGGTCTTCAGCCCGGTTTTCAGCGCCGAAAGCGCCCGGTCCTGATCCTTCAGCACGACATAGGAGCGCACCAGCCGCATCCAGCCATCGAAATTGTCGGGCTCCGTCTTCAGCTTGGCATCCAGGCTCTCGACCATGCCACGGATCATCTGCAAACGATCGCCATCCGGCATGGCCTGCGCCGCGGCAACATCACCAGCGGAAGGATTGCCCAGAGGCGCAGCAGGGGGAGCAGCCGATGCGGCAGCACCGTCGGAATTGCGGGCAATGTGGCGGGCAACCAGCGACTGCCAGGGTGCATCGGGCGGCGAGGCAGAGGCGATGGCCTTGAAGGCGGCGAGCGCGTCCTGCTTCTTGCCGGACTGTTCCAGCGCCAGCGCCAGGTAATAGGCAGCGCGCGGATTGTTGGGGTTCAGCGCCACGGACTGGGCGAAGAGATCGCGGGCCGCGTCGGTGACCACGCCTTCACTCTGCGCCATAAGCGCTTCGCCGAGGCCATTCAACCGGTCGGGATTGGCACCCTTCAACCTGATGGCATTACGAAAGGCCTGCTCGGCCTCGCCGACGCGGTTTTGCTGCAGATAGATCGGCGCCAGCACGTCCCAGCCGGCGCCATCGTCGGGGTTCTGCATCAGATGCCGCTCGGCCTGGGCGATCAGCAGGCTCATGTCATTGCCGGGATTGGCGAGCCGCGCTTCGAGCGGCTGCGAAGGAAGGCCAGGGCTGCCGAGCGCCAGATAGACGCCGAGGCCAATGGCCGGCACCAGCACCACGACCAGCGCCTGGGCAAGCGTATTGCCAAGGCCCTTGCGACGGGGGGACGTCGCGGTATCTCCCGGCGCACTTGTGTCGCCTGGCGCACGTGTGTCGCCCGGCGCACCGCTCTTGTCGGCTGATAGCAACCGGCGGGCGATCTCGGCGCGGGCATAGTCCACCTGTTCGGCGGAAATCAGCTCGCCGGCACGGTCGCGTTCCAGTTCCTGCAACTGGTCGCGGTAGACAGCCATGGCGCCCTCGCGGGTGTCACGCTCCGTCTCGCGCCGCAGCCGCGTCAGCGGCCAGAGAAAGGCGGCCGCGACAGCGAAGGTCAGGACGGCAATTTCAACCCAAAATAGCATAACTCTCCCGGAACCCGTACTCGCCCGGACCCTATGGGGTTCGAACGATGGCATTGCGATCACGCGCCCGCACGGAACGGCGCAGGAGCCAAGACTGATCTACGCAATCGACCTTCCATCGGCCTTGACTTAAGTCAAGCATGAAAGCGCTCCTGCGACGATCACGACACGCTGCGGTTTCACGGCGTCTCCGGGTGATCCCTCACGCGCTCAAGTCAGCGGCGTCCAGGTGCCGTCTTCATTGCGGCAGGCAGTGCCGCGTGCCTCGACCGCCTTGCCGTCGACGGTGACCTTGTGGCGATACTGGCGACAGTTCTGGTTGCCGACCTGATAGGGTGCTGCGGCCACGACCTCGCCTGACACGTCGTCATCGCGCCAGGTGACCGTCTGGCCGCCGGGGGATACTTCAAGCGCCTGATATTCGGCGGCAAGCGCCCGCTTGCGCTGGCCATCGTTCAGCTCTGCGCCGGTGCGCGAGACGATGCCGCCCTGAAGCGCGCTGATATAGATCGAGCCTGTCGATTTGGAGGCTGAAAGCGGCGAACCGACAAGACCACCGCCGGTCGTCTTGCAGGATGTCAGCGCCATGGCGCCGCCCAGAAGAGCGAATGCGAACCCGTTGGCGATCTTGCTCATGGCCTGCACTTCCAAATTCTGTTTCGTCGCCCGTCGCGGTCCTGTCCGCCGGCGCATACTTGATGCATGATAAGCCCGACCACGACAGCTTTTGCAAGCCGCCATTTTCGGGCGCGACAATTTCAACCAGGCTCAGACCGTCTCACGCGACATCGCGCGACAGCGCCGGCAAGATCAGCCGAGCCAGCAGCCCACCACGCACGCCGCGCGATAGGCCGAGCTTGCCCTGATATTCCGAGGTGATTTCCTTGACGATCGACAGACCGAGCCCGGTGCCGGGCTTGCTTTCGTCCAGCCTGCGGCCGCGCTTCAGCGCTTCGCCGATCTGGTCGGGGTCGAGGCCCGGGCCGTCGTCCTCCACAATGATTTCCAGCCAGCTGCGCCGGCCAGGGTCCGAGCCGACTTCGCCCTCCGGCGCAGGTCTGGCCGTGACGTTGATAAGGCTTTCAGCATGGCGGGCGGCGTTTTCGATGAGATTGCCGAGGATTTCCTCGAGATCCTGGCTTTCCATCGCGAGAATCAGGCCATGGCCGGGGCTTTGGCCGGCCACCGCGCCGCCCGGCCCTTCGAACAACACGTCGAACTGCTTGTCGGGATTGAGCTTGCGCATCACCCGCACCAGACGCTCGACAACGGGTTCGACCTCGGCGCGCGACAGCACCGATTCACGCTGGGCGGCAATGCGGGCGCGGTTGAGATAGGTGCCGACCTGGCTCTGCATCGACGAGGCCTGCGCCTTGATGACATCGCCATGCGGCGCTTCCAGCACGCGGGCCTCGTTGAGCAATACGGCAATCGGCGTTTTCAACGAATGGGCGAGATTGCCGACCTGCATGCGCGCTCGCTCGACGATGCGGCGATTGCTGTCGATCAAGGCGTTGATTTCGTTAGCAAGCGGTTCGATCTCGCGGGGAAATTCGCCCTCGATCCGCTCCGCCTCGCCGCCGCGAATACGCTCCAGCGCCCGGCGCGCCCGATCGAGCGGTTTCAGGCCGAAGACAATGGTGACGGCATTGACCAGGAGACCGCCGATGCCGAACATGCCGAGAACCGCGTAGAGCCGGTTGGAAAAGCCGCCGATCTCGTCTTCCACCACTTTCAGATTGCCCGACACGCGAAACCGCGCCGCCCGGCCGGATTCGTCGAGAATGACCTCGGTTTCGGCGATCCTGAGCTTGTTGCCGAAACTGTCGGTCATGCCGTAGAAGCGCTCGTAATTCTGGTCGAACGGGCTTTCCTCGAAGCTCGGCACCGGCAGATTGGTCAGCCCAAGCGAGGTTGAGGCGAGCGGCGCTGCATTGAAGGAGCCAAGCGGCTCAACCAGCCAATACCAGCCGGTGCCCGGCTGCGAAAACCTGAGGTCGCCCAGCGCCGGGCTGCCCGACAGGCTCTCGCCATCGCCGACCGAAACGGAATTGACGACATTATAGAGCTGGGCACGCAACAGGTCGTTGAAGGAGCGCTCGGCGCCCTGACGATAAAGCGCCGAAATCACCACGGCCATGGTAACGAGCGCGATCATGTACCAGAGGGTAGCAAACAGCAGGACGCGCAGGGTCAGAGACTTGACCCTGAACAGTCTGAACGGCCGTATTTCGGACTTGGCTGCCATCTGCCTCACATGGTTTCGTCATTCGTTGCCCGGACCGGCCAGCACTGGACTAAAACAAAATCACAGCACACGCTCAAGGAGCTTGCGGCTTTGCCGCCCCCCTCATCCGGCTGCCGCCACCTTCTCCCCGATGGGGAGAAGAGACATGTTGCCTGCGCCTCGTTTCAGTCGCAGCCGCATCCAGCTCGGCGTGCACAACATCGACTTCCGGGCAAAGGGTAACTTCTCGCCTCTTCTCCCCAGCGGGGAGAAGTCCCCGGCAGGGGGATGAGGGGGGCGAAGCCAATGAATAGCGTGCTTCGTGCCCCTTGAAGCGGAGTTCAACCGATTCTCCAAGTTGTTGTTTACGATAGGGATGTTTCCGAAAAATGGTTCCTGATTTTCGGTCCTATCCTTAGCCCTCCACCCCATCAGGAGCCTTGATACGGTAGCCTAGCCCGCGCACGGTTTCGATCATGTCGAGGCCGATCTTCTTGCGCAGGCGGCCGACAAACACTTCGATGGTATTGGAATCGCGGTCGAAATCCTGGTCATACATATGCTCGACCAGCTCGGTGCGCGAGACGACCTCGCCCATGTGGTGCATGAGGTAGGACAAAAGCCGGAATTCGTGGGAGGTCAGTTTCAGCGCCTTGCCCGAAACCGTAACCTTGGAGCTCTTGGTGTCGAGCCGCACCGGACCGCAGGCGATTTCCGAAGAAGCATGGCCGGCGGCGCGGCGAATGAGCGCTCGGATGCGGGCCAGCACTTCCTCGACATGGAACGGCTTGGTGACGTAGTCGTCGGCACCGGCATCGATGCCGGACACCTTGTCGCTCCAGCGGTCGCGGGCGGTCAGGATCAGCACCGGCATGGCGCGGCCGGCCGAGCGCCATTTTTCCAGAACGGTGATACCGTCCATGGTCGGCAGGCCGATGTCGAGAATGACGGCGTCATAGGGCTCGGTATCGCCGAGATAATGGCCTTCTTCGCCATCCATGGCCTGATCGACCACATAGCCCGCCTCCTGCAACGCCTCGACCAGCTGGCGGTTCAGGTTGACATCGTCCTCGACGACGAGAATGCGCATGCTTCACTTCTCCGTTTTGCCTGTCTTGCATCCCTGATGCCCATCGCGTCCGGCGGGCAGGATGCAGCAGATAGAGAGATTTATCGTAAGATCAAAGTTGAAACCAGTGTGTGGTGGGCAAGCACGGGGGTTGCGCCCGCTTGATCGGGCAGCATCAGCGCGATACCTGGATGGTCATCTTGCGCGGCCGGGCATTGTCGCCGCTGCCGGGCACGAGAATGGTGACGATACATTGGCCGCCCGACAGCCGCACCGACAGCAATTGCCCGCCGGAATCATCGACAGCCCGTTGCGCAGCAGACCGGCAATCCACACGGCTGTTGGGCTTGCTGTCGTCGCCATTGCTGCTGTTCTGCGACTGGTTCTGAGCCTGCAGGACAGGATGGCCTTCGGATGAGCTGGAAGACGGAGCGGACGAGGAGCCGACCGTCGCATAAGGCGCGGTATCGGGCACGGGCGCTATCGTGGCAGGCACCGTCCAGGCGATAAGCCCGACTGCGATACTGCCTATGATCGATCTGGATGCCATCAACTGCCACTCTGCCGCATTCGCTTCTGATGCATCAAGTGTTACCGAAGAGCGGCTGAATGGCAAATGAATGTGTGGTCATCTTGCGGGCGCGCTCCGTTAAAATGACAGAAATGCAACGGGGCAAGTCTTTGATTTTTCATGGGCAGTGCAGCATTTTGGAGAGTGGACCCGGCTTTTTCCGGGTCGCCTGAGGTACAGATCCCGTCTGCGACGAGACTGCGGCCGCCCGGGATCACGACGCCTTGCCAGGCCCATCGGGTGTCTTGCTCGAATCGCCGGGGCCGGCTTTGGGTGCGATAACGTGGCTGGCGACCAATCGACCGTAGAGCGCCACCAGCGCGCCAAGCGAGCCGGCGAGCGCCACGAGGCCGTCGGTCAATTGCCCCTGATCTGCAAGATCGAGCTGAAAGCCGCTCAGTTGCAGCATGGAGGCGAGAATGGCGACAAGCGCGCCCCAAACGGTCTTCGACAGATACCAAGGTTTACCATCATTCATATCTCTATCTCCTTGTTTCTAATAAAAAACTTAATCTTCAAAAACTGAAGCGCGCCTCTGCGGCGATGCCGGCGGCATGGCGGCCGATCTGGCGCAGCCTGACCGAAAGGCCGGTCGGTGGCGCTGCAAAATCGACGGCCTGCAAGGCCGGCGGATAGGCATAGCCCGGCTCCATCAGCGTCACGCTGCGCAGCGTGGCAGAGGCCGCCGCATCGAGAATGTCGAGCTGGTAGATCTCGCTTTCCTCGTCGAGCGGAATATCCGACGGCGTCCAGTTATCGGCATCGGTGCGGCCGCGCCGGACCCAGGTGAGCGTGATTACGCCATCCGGTGCCTTTACCGCTCGCAGATGCACAGGTGACAGCGGCGTTAACGCCCGCAGACCTCCGGAAAAACTCCGGGGACCGATGGCGGCAAGGCTCGTGCCGGCGGCCTCGGCGATCCAGTTCAGATCGAGGCCGACCTCGCTATCGGTGAGGCCGAGCGCGGTAACCGCCGCATTCAGCAGCACCGATTCGGCGCCGGCGAGCGCTCCAGCCGTCATGGCATCCTCCGTGCCGCAGAGGCCGCGCAGCAGGCCGGAGAGCTTCCAGAGCCCGCTTTCCAGCTCCTCTGCCGTCTCGAAACCGATGACTTCCCAGACATCGTTGGCCGCCTTCACCGCCAGCCGGTTATCGCCGTTCAGCACCGAAAGCCGCGAGGCCGAGGAAAAGCTGCCATAAGACAGCCTGACCAGCAGCGCATTGGCATGGTCGAAGCGACCGGACACACCCGGCGACAGTGCTTGCGTCAGCGCGCCCAGGGTCGCAGGCCCTTCCAGCACGGCGCGGCTGGCGTAATTTTCTGTTTCGGCCGACGACGACAGGACGATCTTGCGCCAGGGGCTGGCATAGGCGGCGGCGCGGGCAAAGCCGCCCGTGTCATCGTCGCTGTAGCGCGGCAGATCCATCCATCGCAGCAGCGGCGAAAAGCCCTGCGAGGCCCGGCCGGTCTGCACCTTGGTGCCGCTGGCAATGGTAACAGCGGCAGACACCGGCGCCGCCACTTCGCGCAGCTCCAGCGACAGCGCGCTGCCTTCCTCCACCCTCGATATCAGGAAGCGGCCGGACGGCCCTTCCGGAAAGCTCAAGACATCGCCGGGCTGCAAGGCCAGCAGCGAGGGTGAAACAGAGAGGGTCAGCGTGCGGCGGCTGAGGCGATGGTCGCGCAATTGCGCCTCCACCACTGATAACGCGCTTGCTTCATCCAGCACCCCGGGCAGATCGGTGGAGAGCAGCTTTTGCGAGGAACCCGCCAGCCGGCGCGAGCGGACACTCGCATCCTCGTAGTCATTGGCGGGATCGTAGAAACTCAGCACCGCCTGGCTGGAATAATCGGTGGCATCGCCGCGCGTCTCGTTCCACAGCGCCTGGTCTTCGGTATCGACGAAGACTGTGGTTTCGACGGCGGGAAGGCTCGCCGCCTGGCGGGAGCGAAACCGCAGCACCCCGCCATCTTCGATCACGTCGATCAGGAAAGTCTCGGTCAAAGGCTCGATCAGGCTGCGGGCCGAGGCGACATCGCCCTGGACATAGCCGGCGAGATCGCCCGTGACAGCTGAGACATCGTAATCGGTAAAGCCGCAATCTTCGAGAATGGCGGCGATCACCTCAGCCACGGTGCCAGTGCCGAGCCGTCCGTTCAGCCAATGGCCTGATCGCCAGTTGTCGCCATCGGCAAACAGGTCCGTGTCATAGGGAAAGGCCGGAAAGGGCCTGGAATCCCAGGTCCAGAGATAGATCCGCTCGGGTGTGACCATGCCTGATGGGGCCGCTTCGCTTTGCCAATAGCCGAGATGCGCCTGCAAAAACCGGCGCTGCATGGCATCCGAGCGCATGCCCGAGGAAAAATACGGCAGGGCATTTTCCGAGGATTTGGCATCGGGAAACACATTCGGCTGGTTGGCGCCGCGCTCCACCGCCGGGCAGCCGAGTTCGGTAAACCAGATCGGCTTCGATCGCGGCTGCCAGAGCGTTGGCGTGCCGCTTTCCGCGCCGCCGACCCTGTCGTAATGGCGGTTCGCCCACCAGGCCTCGATATCCTTGTAGCGATAGACCCAGAGCTTACCGGCAAGACCGTCTGTTATTGCGGCACGCTGGCGGGCCTTTCTGGCGGCAAGGCTCGGATAATACCAGTCATAGCCCTCGCCGGCGGCAATCTGCGCCCGCATCGCCGCCTCATCATCGGCAATGGCGAAGCCGTCAGGATTGGCGCTGGTGAAATCGGCGTCACTCCAATCCGACAGCGGCATGTAATTGTCGATGCCGACCGCGTCGATGGCATCGCTTGCCCAGAGCGGATCGAGATGGAAGAACACGTCGCCTGACCCATCGGCAGGGTGATAGCCGAAATATTCGCTCCAGTCGGCACCATAAGTGATCTTGGTGGCGCTGCCGAGAATGGCGCGCACATCCTCGGCCAGTTGCACGAGGGCGGCGACGAAGGGAAAGCTGTTGCCCGCCCCCCTCAGCGTCGTCAGGCCCTTCAGCTCCGAGCCGATGACGAAGCTGTCGACCCCACCCGCCGCCTTGGCGAGCAGAGCATAATGCAGCACCAGCCGGCGATAACCGCTATCGGCGCCATTCTTGGCACCCGTATAAAGAATGGTGGTGCCGAGCACGAAGAAATCCGCCACCGTCGCCTTGCCCATGAAGGCCTCGACCACAGCGTCTATCGCCGCCGTACCGTCAGGCGAGCCGGCAAGGCCAGCGGCGGGAGAGCAGGTAATGCGGCCGCGCCATGGATATGCCGCCTGCCGCGCGCCGCCATAGGGATCGGCCAGGCCATTATCGGCGGCAATGTCCATCATCACGAAGGGATAGAGGCAGGTGGCGACGCCACGGCTGGTGAGATCCTTGATCGCCTCGATCACGCTTTTGTCGCTTGGTGTGCCGCCATAGGCCGGGCCGCCGCCGCTCTGGCTGACCACGTGGGCTTTGGCGCGGGTGATGCCGGAAACGCTCCAGGCCCGGCTTTCATCGCGAGAGGCCATTTCGACGCCGGGCAGGATGGCGCAGTGGTCGGCGCGTAAATCGGTGCCGAACCAGCTGACCACGAGGGCGGCATGGGCGAGATTGGGGCAGAGCGCCTGCAGCTCGTCCAGCGAGGCCTGCCAGTCGGTGGCGGCGGTCAGCGTGTTGCGGTTGACGATCCGCTGGCTGCCGTCGCCGGTGTCTTCGGTAATCGCGGTCGTGGCATAGCCATGTTCGGTGGCGCCGGGAATGATGGTGACAGCCGTCACCTGGTTTTCGAGCTTGCCGAGCGGTCGGATCACTTCGAATTGCAACACGGGAATGCGATTGCCGTAATCGTCGAGCGGCAGGCGCTCGAACACGACATAGGCGACACCGCGATAGGCCGACGCATTGCCATCGCCCTGCTTGGCGGCAATCAGCGGATCGACGTCTTGCACCTCGCTGCCGGGGTAAAAGCGCATCTCGACTTCGGTCAGGTCGAGCTCCTCGCCATCGGCCCAGACCCGGCGCACCGCCGCAACCGGCCCTTCGCAAAGCGCCAGCGCCAGATTGGCATAGTAGTCATAGGTCTTGGTCTTGGTCTTGGTGCCCGTGGATTTCGAGCCCGAGGTTTCGGTGGTGGTCTTTTCCTCAAACCGCGTCGCCCAGATCAGCGTGCCGCCGACCCGTGCCGTGCCATAGACACGCGAAAGTGCCGTGCCTTCGCTGGCGCCGCCGATGCGCGCCGAGGCAAGATGCGCGCCGGTGACCGTGGTCGTGCCATTGATCACCGCGTTGTCGACCAGATTGCCGGCCAGCGCACCCGCGGCCCGGCCCAGCATGGTGCCGACAGGGCCGAAAATGCTGCCGATGGCGGCACCAGCCGCCTGAAACACGAGAGTTGCCATGGATCACTGCTCCGGAAATCTGAAAACCCCGGCGATGCGCCGCCGCCAGGCCGGCACCAGCGCCGAGCGCACAACGCCCGCCTGCTCATAGGCATGAATGAACTGCCCTTCTTCGCCCAAAAGCCCGACATGCTTGGCGGCGTAATGGGCGCGAAACCGAAACAGCAGGAGATCGCCCGGCATGGCTTCGGCAAAGCTCGCAAGGCTAAGAAAATGCCGCCCGGCCGCATCGAGCAGCCGATCCTGTCCCGACCGCTCGGCCCAATCGGGCGCATAGGCCGGCGTTTGCTCCGGCTCTTCGCCATAAAGCTCGCGCCAGAGGCCCCTGATAAGCCCAAGGCAATCGCAGCCGACGCCTTTGGTGGAGGCCTGATGCCGATAGGGCGTGCCGATCCAGCCCTCGGCAAGGGTGAGGACTGTCGTGTTTATGGACATGAGGGGACCTTGGGGTGGGGATGATATCAAGTCCGGCTTGGCTCGAAACAGAAAGGAAGAGAGAAACCTTCTCGGCTTCGCCGCCCCCTCATCCGGCTGCCGCCACCTTCTCCCCGATGGGGAGAAGAGATGTACAGCACTGTCCAGCCATTCTCTAACGTCGCAATCTGCACAGCATTTTTAGAGCGTCAGAACGAAACGCAACGCTATCGCCTTGTTCTCTTCTCCCCAGGGGGGAGAAGTCTCCGGCAGGAGGATGAGGGGGTGGCGAAGCCCAAGATCCAGTAAACTCATCGCCAGTTCGTAAAGCGGTTCAAAAGACGCGGCATAGGGCCACCCCTCACGCAAACAGCACAGATCCGTCATGGCTCGTTTGGCCGCTCACATAGGAATAGGCGAAATCGCTGCCCGGCATGTGCGGGAAGCCTCGGAAATTGGCAGCGTTGGCGAAGGTGTCGCGGCAGGTGGCAAATCGCTTGTCGCAGCCGATGGTGACGGTCAGGGCCTCGCCGCTGGCAAGCGTCACTTCCAGCGGCAGCCAGAGGGTCAGCACTGTGCCGGTGTCACCGGCGCGGCTGGTTTCGATCTCGCAGGCAAGGCCCGCTTCCCTGCCCGACGCCACCGTCATCTTGCCATAGCGGAAATGGTCGTCGTCAAAGCTCTCAAGGCCTGAGACCGTGATCCGGTCGGCACCCTCCATGGCCACCACCACGGCACTGGCCGTGCGGCCGGAGACGGTCATGTCCAGGCCGCATCTGCTATCGCCGAGGCTGGCATCGCAGCGGCGGCCGAGCGTGCGGCCTTGGCTCTGCGACAGCCTGGCGGCGAAGCTGCGCAACTCAGCGGTAAATTGCCCGGTCTGGCGCTTGACCTCGCCGATATACTGCACCCGGATCAGCACATGCTGTTCCGGTGCCTGCCAGTTGACCCTGAACACCTCGATGCGCGCACCATCGTAGCGCCCGGCGATCAGGTCGACCTCTGTGATCGCGGCGCTGGAAAAGCCGCCGGTGACATCAGAGGTCGGCGCAGAAAGCGTGTTTTCCGCCTCGCCATCGCTGGCGGAAAAGCCGCTGGCGGCAAAAAACACCGTGCCGAGCAGGAAAAGATCCCGGTCGTGATCGGTAAAGCCGAGCACCGCCCCATCCTTGCGCGTCACCCGCCAGCAGGTGGCGAGCGTCGTGGCGTCGCCGGCAAGATGGAGGGCGAGATCATCTGATATCGTCCTCATGGGGTTATTTCCGTCAGCGGGATCGAGGGAATGCTGCCGGCATTGAAGGCTTCCAGATTGACCTCGATCCGGTCAGTATCGAAACGGACGGGCACGTCGAACTGGAAGCCGGCGCGGATCACGGCACCAGCAGGTGGAACGGCGCCGGCGTCGAAGGTGACGAGGCCGGTCGCGGTATCGCAGACGAAGCCGGAGACCGGCATACCATCGACCGAGACCAGCACCGTGCCCTCGACGGGCTTGGCAATCGTCCGGCTCCAGCCACCGGCCCCGTCGCCATAGGCCTTGACCAGTTGAAAGCTCGTCGTCGCCCCATCGCCGATGCCGATCTGCTGGTCGAAGGCACTGACGCCCCGGCCCGGCCCGGCCGAGGTGCTGTCAAGCGGATCGCGAAACCGAAACCCGGCCAATTGCCCGCCACGCGCCTCGAAAAACTCCAGCACCGAATAGAGGTCCGCGAGCGATTTGACGCCCGAGCCGGCATCATAGCTGCGGCGCGAATTGGCCCAGCGCCGGTTGCGCACTTCCCGGCCATTGGACAGGTTGACGATATCGGTGCGCCGCACCGGCCCACCGCTCGATGACAGCGATACGCGCAACGGAAAGCGCACCTCGTGAAAGGCAGAGGTCATGATGTGCCTCACAAATTACGCTGGCCGCGCTTGACGCTGCGGGCGAGCATGCTTGAGATTTGCGACTGGCTCTTGGTGAAGCTCGCCGCGTCCTGGGTGGTGATGGAAACATTGACGCTGGTGCCGCCGGCCCCGCCTTGGGTGGCGACGCCGAGCGAACCGTCGGACCCGCGTTTCAAAGGCATGATCGCCTCGCTGCCGGCCTCGCCCATTAGGCCGGTGCTGCCGCCGCTCATGTTGAAATAGGTGGGGCTGGAGACGACGCCACCGGACGCGAAAGGCGTGATCGAGCCCGGCACGCCGCCTTTTTCGAAGGCAAACAGCGAACTGAAGCCGGAGGTGAGGCTTGAAGTGGCGCTCGATGCCAGCGACGACAACGAGCTTTGCAGCGGCTGCAGGCCCGAAGACAGCGTGATGCCGGACAATTGCGTTGCCAGCGATTTCAGCGTGTCCTCGAGATCGCCGCCGCCGCTCGTGGCGCTTTTCAGGGCCGAGGTCAGTGCGCTGCCAAAGCTTTTCGAGCGGTTTTCCAGGTCCTGCAATGTCTTGGTCGCGCCCGAGGCATCGAGATCGATGCCATAGGTCAGGGTATCCTCATCGGCCATGGGCTCTTGCTCCGGTTTTTCGGTCGGGATAGCGCGCCATCAGCGCCTCCAGCTCCATGCGGGCGAGATCGGCGCGGATGGCGGGGGCATAGGCGCCGGTCATGGCGGCGAATTCGCGCGGGGTCAGCGCCCAGAAGCGCTCAGTGGGCAGCCGCAGCAGGTGCAGCCCGGCATGCATCACCGCCTCCCAGGGAAAGGGAGGCGGCTTTGCCAGTCGGGCTCGACCGGCTGCGGCCCTCAAGGGTTTACGGGTTCGGTCCCTTCACCCAGATCCGCGTCACACAGATCCGCACCACCCAGGCCCGAACTGGGGTCGTGACGGAGATCAGCCGTAAAACCTGCCTCGTCCTCGTCATCCCCGGCGCAGTAGTCGGCCTGGCCGCTGACGCTCCCCAGGGTTTCTCGGGTCGCCTCGCCGCTGCGGGCCTGGCTTTGCCGATGCCTGATCTCGCTCAGCGGGATTTCTTTCAACGCTGCCTCCCCGGCCGCGCGCTCATCCCGCTCTGCTGCCGGCCGGTCAGCTGCCGGCTCGCCGAAGGTAACGAGCAGCAGTTCGCGCACGATGGCGACGCAGGCCGAGAGACCGCCGTCAACGCACATGTCGGCGACATCCTCGTCGGCGCAGCAATTGCCGCCGCCACGCAGGCCTGCCGCGAGAATGCGGATCAGGTCGCGGCTCGACAGTTTTCCGGTGGAAAACCGGGCCGCGAGATCCGCAAGGCTGTCGGCGGCAAAGGCCGTTTCCAGCTCCGCAAGCGCACCGAGCGTCAGACACAAGATCCGCCGCTCGCCATCGATGACCGCTTCCACTTCGCCGCGCCTGCGGTTGGCGCGCACTCCCCGCGCCGCGCTCATGCCGCCACCTCGAAGGTGATGGCACCGGCCGATTCCAGCGCAATGTCGAATTTCAGCTCGCCGTCGTGCTCGCCGGAATAGTCGAGCGCCGTCACCTGAAACAGGCCGGTCACCGCGCCGAAACCTGGGATCACAACTTGCCAGCTGATAAGCGAGCCGGCAAAAAACGCCGCCCGCACCAGTTCGTCCGATGCCTGATCCTTGAACAGGCCCGCCCCCGACAGCGAGGCGCGCTTGGCACCGGCACCGGCCAAAAGCTCGCGCCAGCGTCCGGCGCTGTCGGCATCGGTCACATCGACGGTCTCGGCATTGAAGGCCAGCTTGCGCGAGCGCAATCCGGCCACGGTCACATAATCACTGCCGCTGGCAATCTTCAGCAGCAGATCCTTACCCCTCTGGGCCACCATGGAAATATCTCCTTGAAAAAATTTTGAACATCCGCAATTCCGGTCGCCAGCCACATCAGGCGGCACTCACCCCCTCCTCCATCGCGGCCCTCTCCCACGGGCGCGGCCGGCCACGAGCCGGTTCCCCACCCGTCCCTTTTCGGGAAAGACCGATTGATGAAGAAGGAAGGGCAACGCCCCGGCTGGGAAGCCTTAAAAAGCGAAGTGGATGCGATTTTGCAGCGCAGCGTTGTGGGCGATTGCGGGGCGGGAATCGTCAGATCGTCATATGGGCGGCGTCGCCGGCAACCTCCCTCACCCGATGACCGCCCGCCATTGCTGCTCGGCCAGGAACAGGCCGGTCTTGATGTCGCGGCGGCTCACGGTCTTGAGATGACGCAGGGAGACGAGGCTGGCGGTGGCGAGCGGCAGGGCAGCATCCTGCAGCAGGCCGCGCACCAGGGCGGCCAGCGCCTCGGCCTCGCGACGGCTCATCGACGACCAGGCCTGCAGCACCACCTGCGCCTCGAGCAGACCATCATCGTCGGTGGAGAGATCGGTGACCGTGACATCGCCGACCGTTAGATATGGCTCTGGCGAGCGCAGCAGGCGGCGGTCCTTGATGCCGTCGGGGCCAACAAGCGCCGATATCCCGGCATCCGCCAGGATCGCCGTGGTCATGGCCGTCAGCAATTGGTTGACCGGGCTGGTCATTGGCCGGCCTCCCGCCTCGACGTCGGTCGTGCCGCGACGGTTTCGGCTGCATCGCTGCCAATCACGTCTTGGGCGGCGGCTGCCGGTGCGGCCTCATCCGCCTCGCTACGCCTTTGCGCGGCAGCGGTGACATCGGTTTCGATCAGTTGGCGAAGCGCCGCCGAAAGGTCCGCACCCGTCATGGAAAGGCTCGTGGAAAAACTCAGGCTCATTGCACCTCCTCCTCACAATCGAGCAGCAGAAAGCGGCGGCTCTCGTCGGGGTCGCGCAGAGCCCGCACGACCAGTTTTCGGCCGCCCTTCACCAGCCTGTCGCCTCGGCGGATATCGCTGCGAAAGCGAATGGTGACGCTGTGGTTGACGGTCGCCACCTCGGCCCCGCCGCGCTCGTCGCGGCTCACCGATTGCGGCTCGATCAGCGCCCAGAGGCTCGCGACCGCCTGCCAGTTGCGGATCGTGCCGCCCTGGCCGTCGGACGTATCCTGCGGCTGTTCCAGCGTGAGCCGCGCCGTCATCCGGCCCGGATCGGGCATGGTGAAGGCGGCCATTACAGGCTCCTGCGGCAGAAAGGCGCGATCAGCCGGTCATAGCCCGCAGGCAATGCCGCCGGCTGATCGGCAAGCGTGACCGCACCGCGGAACGCATACATGGTGGCCACATGCAGGCTCATCGCCCGGCGCAGCGTGTCCGGCACATCGGTGGCGGCAGAGCCGAAGCCGGCAGTGAAGTCAATTTCGATGCCGTTCAGCACCCGCCCCGGCAGCGGCCGATCTCTCAGCCAAAGCCGTGCCGGACGCGCCTGCCCGTCGAGTAAATGATCTTTCAGTAAAACATGAAGTTCAACGCCGTCCTCGTCATAAACCGTCACAGCATCAATAGTTTGCACCGGGCTTCTCGGAAGCAGAATCACTTCGCCCGGCGGCCAGTCGTCGAGGTAGAGCCGAAGCGTCTGGGTCATCAGGCAAAGCCCGGTCTCGGCTTCCAGATGCTGGCGCGCGGCGGTGATCAGGGCGGACAGCAGCGCGTCTTCGTCACCAGTGTCGATCTTCAGCTGCGCCTTCACGTCGGCAAGCGTCAACGGCTCCGCCGTGGGGGGCGTGAGAATGGTGGTGGTCATTTTGGGATCTCCGGGATGGCGTTGGCGCCAAGATTTACCCCCTCTGGCCTGCCGGCCATCTCCCCCACAGGTGGGTAGAAGACTCGCGGCGCCGTCCTGCTCAATTCAAGGCGCGACGGTGCGGCAGGTTAAGCCCCTCCCCCTTGTGGGGAGGGGTTGGGGAGGGGTTTTTCTGCATAAAAAGTTAGAACCTGCCCCCCTACCACAGTCCGCTACACGATGCGATTTAAGGGCTTCGCCCCCCTCATCCGGCTCTTCGAGCCACCTTCTCCCCGCTGGGGAGAAGAAGGAGTACGCCGCACCCTTTCCACAACGGTCCGGCGTCAGATGAACATGGAACGGTAGCGCCTAGGTCTCTTCTCCCCAGCGGGGAGAAGGTGCCGCCAGGCGGATGAGGGGGGCGGAGCCAAAACATCCTATCGTTTCAAGGCGTTTCATGCTCAATGGGTTCGGCATGCCAAAGGGGTATCAGCGTTTCAAATCAATTCGCCGCGAACTTGATCAGCTTCAACGCCTCGAAATTCTGCATGCCGCCGCCGACGCGTTTGGTGGTGTAGAACAGCACATAGGGCTTGGCGGAATAGGGATCGCGCAGCACGCGCACGCCCATGCGATCAACCACGAGATAGGCGGCCTTGAAATCCCCGAAGGCGATGGAGAGCGAACCGGCGGCGATGTCGGGCATGTCCTCGGCCTCGGCAATCGGAAAGCCCATCAGCGATGCGGCAAGGCCGGGGCCGGCGGGCGGCAGCCAGAGGTAGTTGCCGTCGGCATCCTTGAACTTGCGGATCTCGCCTTGTGTCTTGCGGTTCATGACGAAGGTGCCGTTCTGGCGGTGGCCGGCCTTCACAGCATAGATCGTGTCGAGCAGAATGTCGGAGGCGCCGCTGGCCGCGAAGCCGCCGGCCACGCCCGTGGTCTTGACGCCGATCTTGCCCCAGGCCCAGGCGCTGTCGTTGACCGTGTCATAGGCGAGGAAGCCCTTGGGCTTGTTAGTGCCGTCACCGGCCACGAAGGCCGCCCCCTCCTGCTCGGCAAAGGCGATGTCGACTTCGCTGGCGATCCAGGATTCGACATCGACGGCGGCATCGTCGAGCAGCGCCTGGGTGGCGGCCGGCATGGCGTAAAGCTCCATGGTGGGGAAGCTCAGTTCCGTCAGCTGCGGTGTATCGGTCTGCGGCCGCGCCGAGGCTTCAGCCACCCAGCCGGAGGCCATGCCCGAGGGCGCAAACGGCTTTTTCAGCACCGAAGACGAGACCTGACGGACGCTGGCCAATTGCCGGATCGGCGAGATCGAGGCAAGCCGGGTGCCGATCTCGCTGTCGGTCTCGTCGGTGACGAGATAGCCGCCATCGGCAGCACTGCCCACAGCCATGGACTTGGCATCGAGATCGCGCAGCGCCGCCTCGTCGCCCCGGCGGATATAGGCCTCGAAAGCGGCCTTGCGCTCGGCACTGTCGCTGCCGCCGCGACCGCTCTTGCTGCCCAGTGCCGGGCGCAGTTTCTTCAAGGCCAGCTGTTCGATGAGCCGGGATTGTTCGTCCATGGCCTTATTGATCCGCTCCACCTTGTCGCGGGTCACGACGTCTGATGTCAGCTTCTGCTCGATCTCGCCGAGCCGCTGGTCGTTGGCCTGTTTGAATTCGGAAAAGGCCTGCATGAAATCGTCGAAAGCCTCGGTCATCGTCTCGGGGATGGCCTTGATTTCGGGGGCTGAAAAATTTTGGTCGCTCATATTATCCTCACTTGAACATGTCGGTTTTGAAATTGCCGGTGGCCATCGCCTTGGCCGCCTGGCGGATGCTGCGGATCAGTTCGGTCTCCTTGTCGCGAAAGAAATGCTGGTGCTTGACATCGGAAACCCGGGCGGAAGGGGCCATGGGAAAGGTGACGACAGAGATTTCCCAGAGATCGGCCTCCAGAATGCGGCGGATGCCGGTCTTGGCGTCCTGGCGGGATTTGACCGTCTGGAAGCCGATGGAGAGCCCGTCCAGCGCCCCGGTTTTCATCAGCGCGCGGACCTCTTCGGCCAGCCGCACGCCCGGCGACAGCCGGCCCTCGACGTAAAGGCCGCGCGCGTCCTCCTTCAGCAGCGTCCAGGCGCCGATCGGCTGGGCGGGATCGTGCTGGTAGAGCATGCGAATACCACCCGCGCCGCGCGTGGCGAGCGAATTGTAAAAGGCGCCCGGCTCGATCACGTCGCGGCCAAGATCGACCTCGCCGAACACGCTGGCATAGCCGCTGAACGTGCCGTCGCCACTGAAATCCGACAGCGTCAGGTCCGCGAATTTGCGCCGCAGCCGCAACGGTGTGGAAGGGTTTGGCGGCGACGCTTTGAGCGGGCGGGATCTGGGCACAGCTTCGCCGCGCCCGTGGGAAACAGGCATGAAAGTCTCCTTGGATGTCTGGATTTCGTATCGGGTTCAGCCGTAGCGCTTGGCCAGCCGGGCGAGCACGCCGAGCACCCACCAGGCCGACAGGCTGGCGAGCGTTGCCCCGGCCAGCACCACTTCGGCACCCGACAGGCCCTGCAGGATATCAAGCTTGCGGGCGAGCCACTGGCCGGTGGCGCCGCCGAAAATCAGCCCGCAGGCGAGCCCGGTGAAAAACCGGCTTGCCGCCTCGCGCTGGGTTCGCGGCAGAAGATAGATCAGCGATATCGCGGAACCAGCCAGCGCGCCCGCCAGCCGCACGCCCCAGAGCGGGGTGCCGGGTGTGAAGTCGGTCATGATGTGGACTTTCTGGTTGGGATGGGGGACGGCTGGTGGATTGGGGGACAGCGGCATTTTCATCACTTTCGCCTCGGGGCCCCCTCTGGTCTGCCGGCCATCTCCCCCACAAGGGGGAGAAAACTCGCGGCCTCGCCTCGCCGAAAATAGAAACGTCGATCAGGGCAAAAAACGGTGCGGCAGGTTAAGCCCCTCCCCCTTGTGGGGAGGGGTTGGGGAGGGGTCTTTGCTCAACAACAAGATTAACTAAATAAAATTTTACTAATATTTAGAATCCCTTATTAACCTCTATTATCAAACCGATGGAGCTCTTGTCTGGCGGCTTGTAAAACCTGAAAAACTGAGTCCGGAGCTTTATCTAACCTGCTGATTTTCCAGGAACCTAATCCCCATACCCCACCGCCTGCCGCTTCTCCTCGTCACTGAGGAAATCCGCAGCCCCGACCCGGGTCCATAGCGCATCGCGCTCCGCTGACAGGCCTTCGACCTGATCGAGATCGGGTTGCAGGGTCAGCATGTCGCCAAAGGCATCGGAGAGGAAGCCGGAGAGGCTGGCCAGCGTGCGGCGGATCAGCGGCAGCACGGTCAGCCGGTAGAAGGCGCGGTTGGCCTCCTGGTAATTGGCATAGGTATTGTCGCCGGGAATGCCCAGCAGCATCGGCGGCACGCCGAGCGACAGCGCGATATCGCGGGCCGCGCCGTTGCGGGCATCGGTAAAGTCCATGTCGCGCGGGGTGAGGCTCATCGCCTTCCAGTCCAAACCGCCTTCAAGCAGCATCGGCCGCCCCGCCTGCAAGGGGCCGGAATAGCCGGCTTCAAGCTCGGCCTTCAGCCGCTCATATTGGTCGGGCGGCAGGTTGCCGCCTTCCTTGGGCTGGTAGACCAGCGCCCCGGAGGGACGGGCCGAATTGTCGAGCAGCGCCTTGTTCCAGGCGGCGGCGGCATTGTGCAGGTCAAGCGCGTTATGGGCGGCGGCGAGCGGCGCATAGCCCGTGAGATCGTCGAGCGGATGAAACAGTTTCAGATGCAGGATCGGCTGCGGCTCGCCTTCCGCCGGAATGCGACGGCTGACACCAGCGGCGCGGTAATCATAAGCCAGCGGCCAGCCATCGGCGCCCTCCACCACCGTCACCCGGTCCGGCCGCAGCAGATGCAGTTCCGCCAGCCGCGCTCCGAGAAACAGCGGCTCCAGATAGGCATTGCCTGACAAAAGCAGATGGCCATAGAGCGTCTCGAACAGATCCGTCCCCGTCGCCCGGCTGCTCGGGCGGGCCAAGAGCGTCAGCACAGGATGGCCGGTCAGTTCCCGCGCACCCTGCTGCGGCAAGCCGCGATAGAGCAGTAGCGGCACGGCAGCGGCGGCTTCGGAGACCAGCCGGACGGCGCGATGCGCCACCGGATTGCCGAGAAAACCAGACCGCGACAGCGCCGCATAGGACCGGCCTGTGCCGCGCGCGCCAAGGCCCGAGACCATCACGGACACCCCGGCCCGTGGGCCTACCGCCGCCTTGGCCTGATCAGGCGCGCCAGCACGAAAGGCCCGCCGAAACGGCAGGCGAAAGGCAGAGAGCATGGAGGACTCCTGGAGAAGGTGATGGGTGCAAAGAGCGCGGCTTCGCATGGTAGAGAAGCCCGCAAGTCAAAAAAGCAGCGTCATCGCAAACTGAATATGGCGGCGGCGGCCCCTACCCCCCGCAAATCGCCTTGCCATAACCTGCCACCAGATCCGCCCGGTCCTGGCCGTTGACGATGCGCCGGGCGCCGAGCCAGTCGCAGGTCGTGGGGTTGAAGACGTCGGCAAGGCGGGTGCCGGAAAACAGGCCATCGCGCATGCCCACCGCAAGGATGTCGGCGGCAGTGTCGCACTCGAGAGCGCGGCCAGGATCGACGGTGAGGTCGATGCCGAGGGCGGCGGACAGAGCCTGGTAATTGCGCCGGTGGGTAAGCTGCACGAAGCCGCGCCCGAACCAGGATCGCCCCTTTTCGTCAGGGCGCCAATAGGGCACGCGGACCTGCGGCAGCTTCCCGGCCTGATAGGAATGCTCCAGCCGGCTGATCGCCTCGGCATCGGTCGCGGCCAAGGTTTCGCGTACCGGCTGGAAGCGGCCGGCGGTTTCGTGAAAGGCGGTGGCTAGCACATACGCGCGCTGGCGGGCATCGCTGATGCCATGGCGTGCGCAGGCGCCGAGCACCGCGTTGATGCTCTCCACCTGCGCCTGAGTGAGTCGGCCTCCGCAAAGCGTGATACGGATCTGATCGAACAACTGTTGCATCGGCGTTTTCATCATTGTGGTTAATACCCTTAAAAAGCGCAGGAAAAGCAGAGGCCCGCCGAGATTGAACCCAAAAAATGCTTGAATTTAAATCGGTTAAACAGATTTCAATCGTTTTATGGCCGATCACGAGATATTTACATTCGCTTAAGCATGTGGAACTTTCTGGGCCGTAGCCGGTTATGAGCGGCACAGATCCACCGCCCGGACCACAAGGGCAGCCGCGTCCATGACGGGCGCGGCCGTTTGACAGAGGAATAATGTGATGGACGCCAAGAGCAGCAGCCAGATCAGCAAGACCATTGCAGAGGCCAGCCGGACTATTCCCGCCCATATCGTTGAACGGCTCGAGTCCGAATGGCGCCAGATGCGCCAGCCGGCCACTCAGCCGGCTCCGGCCAGCAAGTAATTTCACCTGCTTTTCAAGAGAGCGCCGCAGTGTTTCAAGGAACGCTGCGGCGTTTTCGTATTGTCGTGGCGGTAGGGGCTTCGCCCCCCTCATCCGTCCTTTTTTACTAAAAGAGGGCGCCACCTTCTCCCCGCTGGGGAGAAGAGATTTGACGGGATCGCCCGCGCTTTTTTCAAGCATTGCGGAAAAGTAGATAGTTCTCGCTCACAGCGCCGACGTGGCAATCAGTGCGATCATCTCGGTCTCCTCTGCCCAGCGGGGAGAAGTCCCCGGCAGGGGGATGAGGGGGTGCGAAGCCCTCTAGAACTGCCTTCAACATTTCTTCAGATAGCTCCCAATCCCCTAAAGCGTCCTGATCCGCGGCTCGCCCACGCCATCCAGCAGCAGCGCGGTTAGCGCCCAGACCAGCGCGTCGAGCCGGTCCGGCGAGCGGCCGTTCGACAAGCCATCGGGGCCGAAATCGCACATCTGGTCTTCGAGATCGGTGAAGCGACCGGCATGCAGCACGCGGCCCTGCTCGTAGAGCGCGGCAACCGGCTCGGCGCGCAAAAATTTGCCACGGGTGGCACGCACCATCCGGACCGGCAGATTGGCCTCGACGCTTTTCAGGAGCGCGCCGACCATTTCCCCGCCCTGATTGACCTCGGCCACCACCCGGTCCGCCTCGAAGCGGCGAAAGGCGCGCAGCACCGCCGCCGCCCAGCCGGCCGGGCTTTCGCCCGTGACAGAGCAATCGGCCAGCACCACGGCGCGGCCCAACCGGTCGAGACCGGCAACGACGATGCCGCAGACCGATTGCGCGCCCGCTCCCGCGGGCGGATCGACGCCGATAACGATGCGGCTGAGCGGCTCGGTAAGCTTGACGGTCAGCTCTTCCAGCCGGTCGCGCCGCCAGAGCGCATCCTCGCGGTCCTCGATCAGTTCGCCATCCACTTCCTGGCGGCCGAGCCTCGTCCCGCCATAGCGCGCCTGCAGGGCCTCGATGAAGCCCGGCGCCAGATTGCCGGCATTGCCAAGCGTGGAGAGCCGCGAAAGCCGCGTGCCGGGATCGGAGAGCAGCCGCTTGAGGATCGGCACCGGACGCGGTGTCGTTGTTATCACCTGGCGCGGGTCCTCACCCAGCCTCAGGGAAAACTGCAGCATGTCGAAGGCTTCGTCGGCATATTTCCATTTGGCGATCTCGTCGCACCAGGCATAGTGAAATTGCGGCCCGCGCAGGCTTTCCGGGTCTTCGGCCGAAAAGATCTGCGCCACCGCGCCATTCGGCCACACCAGCCGGCGGCGCGAAATCTCCACCTCCGGCCGCTTGTGCCTGGCGATGCGGGCAATGCCGGAGAGGCCATCGACCATGACCTCGCGGGCATCGCCCAGGGTTTCCGCGACCAGAGCAATGCGCAGGCCGGATTTCTCGCCTGCTGACGCCAGCGCATGCACCCATTCGGCCCCTGCCCGCGTCTTGCCCGAACCGCGCCCACCCATCAGCAGCCAATTGCGCCAGTCCCCCTCGGGCGGCGCCTGCAGCGGATGGCGGATAAGCGGCCAGCTGCGGGCAAGCCTGTGCAGGAGTTTGGGGTCGAGGCCGCGCAGCAGGCTTTGGGAATCGCGCGCACCGGCCGCCATCTTCGGCGAAACCTGTGGACGATCGGCCTGCCTCGCCGCCAGCGCCTCGACCAATTCAGCACCGTCTTTGCCAATTGCTGACACCACGTCCCCCAGCGCCTGCATGTCCCGGCGCAACCCCGCCAACGCCCCCGCCCCCTGCCGCGATGCAGCCAGAAGCGCCGGTGCCGACAGAGTGCTGGACAGACGGTGCTTGCGTCGTTTCACCTGATCTCCTTGTGGTGGTTGGCAGATGCTTGGCACTGGAAGCGCTGGAGTCTGTCAAAGTCAGATTGAACCGTGGTCTGCGCTGCACATCTTAAGGCTTCGGCCCCTCATTCCTCTCCAGTACACTCTCGCGTCGTCTTCCCTACCCCGCCGGCGGTCCCGTCGCGGCAAGGCTTTCCGCCTGCCAGCGCTCGAACAGCAGGCAGGCCTTTACCTCGGCTTGCGTCTCGATCAGGGCGAGCAACCGGGCTTCGGCAGCGTCAAAGCTTTCGCTCGCCTCGGCGCTGTCGGCTTGGGCCTCGCGGTCACGGGCCAGCTGGCGTTGCAGGGCGTCGATCTTTTCCAGCGTGCGCACGATGACGGACATCGCCTCGGTTGCGGCCTTGAGATCGGCGCGGGCAAGCTTGGCGGCGGCTTCGTCGCCGCCCTCCATCAGCGCCGCCGCCCCTTCCCGCAGCAGCCGGAATTGCTCGAACTGCGCCGCCATTTCCCTTGTCAGCTCGTTGAGCAGGCCCGCATAGTGATCGCTGAGCGCAGCGAGATCGGCCGCCTTGATTTCCAACATCCCGATGTCGAGCGCTGCCGCCAGCATCCGCCTGTCGACAGTCTGCTCCAGCGCAGGCAGCGGCCAGCAGCCGAAGAGCGAAATGTCCAAATGCTCCATGAGAATCACCCCTTTCGGGCGGATAAGGCCATAACGAAAAAGCCCGGGGTGGACCCGGGCTGCAGAATAAATATCAAAAGTGGCAATCGACCTTGATGTCATGCTCAGCCTTATGGCGAGCAGCAATCAGCCGAATTCTCCATCAATATGTCAATGTGTCATCTGCCTGAAGCGGATCCCTGGAACAAACCCGAGGGTGGCGGAGCAAGGCCCTGGAAATGGTTGTTGGCGATGGCTCCGGCCAATATCGCCTCTCCCAGCTGATGCCGCCTAGCGGCGCCCACAGATTTCCGACCGTAGACAAACACTACCAAAGCACCGTCACGCTGTCAAGGACTATTTTCCTATACTGGATTTTTTTCTTATCTTGAGCAGCCGGTCACGGCGCAAACCCGTTTTCGACCGAAACGTTTTCTGACGCCGGGATTGAGGCAATTGGCAACGCGTTGAACTGTATCACGAGAAGGGTTGTGCCGGATCGCATCTCGTCGATCACGACATGACAGAGCAAAACGGCATCTGCCACAAAGATTGACGGCCGGTCTTTCGACCGGCCGCCCGCCCCATTCCCCCGCCCCCAGGGTTCAGGTGCGTCCGTGCACGGGCCTTGCCCGTTGTCTCAAACGCTCGATCGCAAGCACGCTCGCGTTGCGAGCGCTAGCCGGTGGCCAGGCGGATCAGGCCTCAGGCCTGCTCCATTTCCTTGCCATGGCATGGTTCGGAAACGCTGTTGCGCTCCAGGATGCTGCCACCGCCGAGATTTTCCAGGATCGGACAATCCGGACGATTGCCCTGCTCGCAATGGTCGACCAGGTTTTTCAACGTGTCGACCATGGCCTGCATGGCTTCCATCTTCTCTTCGAGTTCGCGCAGGTGGTTCATCGCCACCAGGCGCACATCGTCATTCTTCCGGCCGGAGTCGCTCCATAGCGCCAGCAGCCGCTCGGTTTCCTCCAGGGAAAACCCGAGAGTCCGAGCCCGCCGCACAAAGCGCAGACGGTGGACTTCATTTTCGCCATAGACCCGATAGTTGCTTGAGGTGCGCCGCGCCGGCAAAACCAGCCCGATTTCCTCATAGTAGCGGATCATCTTCGCAGAAACGCCGGAGGCTGCGGCGGCTTCTCCGATATTCATGAGCTTGTCCTTCCTGGCTGCAAGCAGAAATAGTAAAATATTCGGCTCGCGACGTTTTCAAAATTGCATTCCAGCTTTTAACTATCAATATTGGCAGAAGTAAATAACCAAAAAAAGTTACATCGAACTCACACGTCTTTACGTGAATGACAGCAAGAGCCCAGCTTCCCCGGCTCGAATTGCCAAACACTCCTCGTGCCTGCAATTTCACACGAAGCGTATCACGATCCGATACATTCGCGTGTCGAAACGATACAGGAAATAAATCGGCAAATTCGCAAGTGTGATAGTACAGCCGCCTATCCCCGAAGCCGCTATATAGGCAGCCACAACCTGCGGTGCAATCCTCAACCGCAGCGACGGCGCAAAAATTCAAGCGGCGTGAAGCACCTGAAGGGCCGGCAGACTAGAGGTATCAGTCGGGCAATATTTCGGAGAAATCGAAATCCTCGCGATAGAGATCGAAACTCGCCCTGATGCGATCCTTGACACGCTCAGGCAATTGGCTGCCCCGACCGCTGACACCCTTGTTGAACCGGGCATGACCCGCCTGCACCGTCTCGGAAAACACCTCGTGCAGCTTTGCAGAATCGAGGAATTCCGGCCCGACAAAAGCAGCGATCCTCTCGGCCAGACGTTGTTTGTTTCCGAGAAAATCCTCCTCGTAGGAGACCCAGAGCGGCTTGACCAGACCGAGCGCTTCGCAGCGCTTCCAACTCATGAAGAATTGCAGATACCAGGCACATTGGCGATCCACCAGGATCAGATAGCGTGTCTCGTCGTCCAGTTCACAATAATTGGATGGCAGGCCATCGCTGAAATAGATTGCGTCCTTGCCACGGGTTGCCGCCCATTCCCGTTGCTGCTTGCGCATCATGTCATCCAGACTGACAAGGCTGTCATAGACATTGCGGTAAGTGACGATCGGGCGAATGTTGTAAAGCTCAAGCTGCCGGCAAAGATACGGCGTGCAGCGCAAATGATGCTGCGCCACATAGCCTTGGCCATTATTGCCGTATTGGATCAACGCCAATTCATCCGTCTCCTGCTCACGCAGGGTAATACCCATGGAAAAAGGCGTTTGCGGCGACAAGGCCGAGGACATCAGCACCGCCATCGGCACATTCAATACCTTCATCAAGCTCTGACCGATGAAGGTTGAAGCCGATTTCGGCAGGCACGCCACCAGAACATTCGGCTGCTTCGCTCGTGAGGCCGTCAGCCGCGCCCGCATGAGAGCCTCGCCAAGTTCCGGCACCGAAATCGCCAAATTGTCAGCGACAGCATCGCTCATCTTTGGCACATAAAAAGGATGCGCCAGCGAAAACACCCCCGAAATCGCAAAGGCATCGGCAGGATCGGATCGCCGGAGGAACTCATCAAATTTCCGCGCGACCCATTCCGCATCGGGCACCGGGGCCGCATCGCGGACAAAGCTTTTGACAAGCGACCAGTCCAGTCTCGACATAATCTCTCCATTGCACCGAATTGGGTTCAATCAAGATTAAATTATAGTGTAAAACTTGTACGAGACTTACCTAGAAGCGATTTAGAACATCTTAAATGCATCCGGGGCGCGAGACATTCAAAAATTGAATAGCGAGCGTCACTTTCAATGACACCTGGTATTACGGTCTACTCAAGACTTGCTGCTCAGGTGAAAATGATGATTTCGAGAACCGGAGGGGAGCGTACTTAATTGACGTGAACACAAGCATTTCCAGAAGACGTGCGGAGCGGTTTTTCGTGCGGAAATGCGACTGTATCAAGCTCAGGGTAGAAATCGCCATTTGCAGACCGCCAGCGGCGATTATGGGACAGACTGTAAGGGATAGGCTATCAGGGTGCGTTCCCGGCCACCGTCAAAGGCCAATCGCAGAGGTAATCCTCGAAGTCCTCGACAGAAACATGCTCTTCGCTGACCGTGCGGCCCTGGGCAGAGATACCAGCCTGATGCACGGTGTCGGGATCGCCTGACACCAGCGGGTGCCACCAGTAAAGGTCGCGCCCCTCATGCACCAGCCGGTAACCGCAGCTCGGCGGCAGCCAGCCGATCTCGTCCACCTGGTCGGGGGTAAGCTGAATGCAATCAGGCACGATCGACTGGCGGCCCGGATAGTCCTTGCAGCGACAGCTTTCGCCATCCAGCAGCCGACAGGCGACGGATGTGAACATCACCTCGCCGGTTTCCCAATCCTCGAGCTTGTTGAGACAGCACAGGCCGCAGCCGTCGCAGAGGGCTTCCCACTCCGCGTTGGTCATCTCGTTGAGACGCTTGGTCTTCCAATAGGGTGTGCTCGGATCTGTACTGGTCATCATTGCCTTTGGCGCGGCCGAATGCGAGCATCCGATCCGCGACAATCTTATCCATTCGTTAAAAGTTGACGCGCATATGATCGATCGGCTGGGCCGCCGCATAATTCCTTACATCGGGAACGATGTAAGGAATTATGCGGCAGATTTGAACTGCTACAGCGAACCTATATGCGCCATATATGGCGCATGGCGCTGTAGATCGCGATTACGCATGACATGGGCGCAAGCTTGGCGCCTGTCAAGCATAGCATGCCTGTGGAGCGTGCTTGCGTCCCTTAGCGGACCAGGCGCCCCAAGCAGATTGAAGAAGGCCCGGCTGGAACCGCCATGCAAAAGAAAAAGCGGCATATCTTTCTGAAACTCGATGCCTGGCTGGATTCCACCCTGTGGAATGCCGGCTTCAGCGCTGCGGAATTCTGGGAAGAGACGACGATCTTCTTTCGCCGGTTTCGCATGCGCGGCTGGAAGAAATGGCTGTTCGAGTTTCTCGGCGAAGCCATGACGCTCGGCACGGCGGGCACCGTGCTGCTTCTGGCGCTTGCCATGCCGGCCTTTCAGGAAACCACCAAGGACTGGCGGAATCGCGGCGATTTCGCCGTGACCTTTCTCGACCGCTACGGCAATGTGATTGGCCATCGCGGCATCATCCACGAAAATTCCGTGCCCTTCGAAGACCTGCCCGACAACCTGATCAAGGCGGTGCTGGCGACGGAAGATCGGCGCTTCTTCGACCATTTCGGCATCGATTTCATCGGCCTTGGCCGGGCGCTCAGCGAAAACGCCCGGGCCGGCGGCGTCGTGCAGGGCGGCTCGACGCTGACGCAGCAGCTGGCCAAGAACCTGTTTTTGACCAACGAGCGCTCCATCGAGCGCAAGATCAAGGAGGCTTTCCTGTCGCTGTGGCTGGAGGCCAATCTGTCGAAGCAGGAGATCCTGTCGCTCTATCTCGATCGCGCCTATATGGGCGGCGGCACCTTTGGTGTGGCGGCGGCCTCGCAATTTTATTTCGGCAAAAGCGTGCGCGACGTGAACCTCGCCGAGGCTGCGATGCTGGCCGGTCTGTTCAAGGCGCCGGCCAAATATGCGCCGCATGTCAACCTGCCGGCGGCGCGTGGGCGGGCCAATGAAGTGTTGAGCAATCTGGTGCAGAGCGGGTTGATGAGCGAGGGTCAGGTGATTGCCGCCCGCCGCAATCCGGCAACCGTCGTCGACCGGGCCGAGCAGGAAGCGCCCGACTTTTTCCTCGACTGGGCCTTCGACGAGGTGCAGCGGATTGCTGCCAATTTCCCCGAACATTCGCTTGTCGTGCGCACCAGCATCGACCCCGGCCTGCAGGGCGTGGCGGAGGCGGCCGTTGCCAACACGCTGCGCGAATTCGGCGAGCAGTATAACGTCAAGCAGGCCGCGACGATCACACTCGACAATACAGGCGCGGTGCGCGCCATGGTCGGCGGACGCGACTATGGCGAGAGCCAGTTCAACCGTGCCACGCGCGGCCTGCGCCAGCCGGGCTCGTCCTTCAAGATCTATACCTATGCCGTGGCAATGGAGGCCGGGCTAACGCCTGAGACCACCATTATCGACGGCCCGGTCAACTGGGGCAATTGGAGCCCGCACAATTACGGCAACAGCTATGCCGGACGCATCACCCTGACGACGGCGCTGGCGAAATCGATCAACACCGTGCCGGTGCGGCTGGTGAAGGACCGGCTCGGCGTCGATTCCGTCATCCGCATGGCGAAAGCCATGGGCGTGGAAACGCCGATCCGCAAAGACGTCACCATCCCGCTCGGCACGTCTGAAGTGACCGTGATGGACCAGGCGACGGCCTATGCCGTGCTGCCCTCAGGCGGCTTCCAGTCCCGCCGCCACGGCATCATCGACATCAGGGATTATCGCGGCCACGTGCTCTACGATTTCGACCGCGACGAGCCGCCGCCGCGCCGGGTGCTGACCGAGCAGGCCGACGCCTACATGAACCAGATGCTGACCAAGGTTCCCTATATCGGCACCGGCCGCAAGGCAGCGCTGGACGGCATCCTGACCGCCGGCAAGAGCGGCACGACGCAGGCCTACCGCGACGCCTGGTTCGTCGGCTTTACCGGCAATTTCACCACAGCCGTCTGGTTCGGCAATGACGATTATACCTCGACCAACAACATGACCGGCGGCTCGCTGCCCGCCATGACCTTCAAGACCATCATGGACTATGCCCACCAGGGTGTCGCCGTGCGCCCGATCCCCGGCGTGCTGGAACCGGCAACGATCGCCGTCAAGGCCGCACCCAAAGCCGGGCAGAAGGGCACCGCCAAGGAAGAGGTCCCGACCGCTCCGCAATTCGTGCGCCCGCGCACGCTCTCGGTGGAAGCCACCGCCCTGCTGCGCCAGATCGGCACGATGATGAGCGATGCCGAACCGCTGGCACCCGCGCTGAGGGCGACATTGGATTGAGGGGATGAGCAGTTCTTATTATTGCTTTACATAGCCAAAATACAAATCGGGATCGACGATCATCTCCGGAACTCCCCAGAACGATCTCTCGATCTCAAGCCCCACTAGAGCAGGACGGTTGGAGAAAGAACTGTCTCGGTAGCCGAACCTGAACTGGTAGAACGTAATCATAGCGACGCCGTCCTTATTCCTTTCAAAGGTCCAGCGGTTGCTATTGGTGAAGATGATGGCCCCGTCTCTTCGATAGGTCAGGACGTAGGTACCATCTGGATTGAGATCGAGAACTTCCACGCCATGGCCATGGTTTGACTGAAAAGTGCCAACGGCATCTTTCACCTCAAGGTCATCGCCGCATCCCGGGAGCAGGCTCACTACCAAGAGCAATAGGATGCCAATGCAGCGATGTCCTAAAAAACCATCAGATAGGCCGAACTTGTGGATGATCATATGCAGAAACTGCCCTTATCCTCATCAGGATTTCACAGTAAAAGAGAGCGATGACCGAAGATATATGGACCAATACCGATTTCCCTGACATGGGCTGGCATGACTGCCGCCTCTATGGGATCAAACTACCCACGGAACAGTTCGGACTGTCATTCGATCTCGACTATATATTGCGCTGGCACAGAGAAGGCGACCTCTTTACCGGATTCGACGTCGCCCCCTGCGTTTTGAAATTCTTCAACGTATCAGCCCTCAAGATCAGCCTCGACTACGCAGAAAACCTACTTTGTTTCATAAGCGATCTCCATCGAAGCAACGAGCGGGCTTCTCCGAACGGGCTATTTACCCTGTGGGATTATCGCATCGATTGCGACATTGGGTCGATATCCTTCACGGCGACAGGCTTTGAACAAAGATTGACGTCGCCCCCGGTCTGGTCAGACACTCAGGACTTGAACCGGGAGCGATTGGTGATCGACAGTTGAAGACATCTGCCAACATCCTCATCACCCTCATATCAGGCCTGCTGCTGGCCCGCCTCGTCAGCACGCTTCCCTATGAACTCTCCTGGCTTCCCGCCGGCATTACCTCCGTCATGCGCTTGCTCGGGATCGATACGGGCGAGAATGCCGATGATATCGAGACGATCGGTCTTCTGGTCATCATCGTCGCCTGCATCCTGGTTGCCGCCGTCGCGGTCACGCTGGCCAACCTGCTGCTGCGGCGTCGGCGGCACTCGGCTTGAACCATCCACACCCCGCCATTTCCCTGCCTCGAATTGAATGCTACCTGATGTCCTCAATTGAAACAGGGTTCGAATCATCGCGTGTTCCGGGTTCCGCTTCTTGTCGCCATTGCGCTTGCTATTGCCTTCGGGCTTGGCATCCAGTCCACGCTGATGGCGCTGAATGCCACGGTGGGATTTGGCGAGATCGAGATCGATGGCTGGCGGGCGTTTCCGCAGGCGCAGACGGCTGAGGCCGATCCTTATGCGCGGGCGCATCGGGCCAAGGCCGGGCGGTTGCTGCTCGGCAGTGCCGAAGGGCTGACCTTCATTGCCACGTCTGACCGCAGCGGCCGCAAGCTGACGACCGATTGCCGCTACAAGCTGTCGGGCACCGTGCCGATGGCGCGCTACTGGACGCTGTCGGCCAGCCGGCCGGATGGGGCGCCACTGTCGGGATCTTCAGGACCGTCGCTGGCCGGGCTGCCCACAGCGCTGAATTCGGTGGTGACGCTGAAGAACCGCGATGCCAGCCTGGAGATCGCCATCGGGTCGGACGCCGAGCCGGGCAATTGGCTGGCCATTCCCCCCGGTCCTGCAGGCAGCGCCAGCCCTGTCGGCAATCAGGAGATGATGTTGAGCCTGACGCTGCTCGATACGCCGGTTGCCGGCAATTCCGGTCTGGTCAAGCTGTCGATGCCGCATATCGACATGGTGGGATGCGGCCATGCGTAAGTTGATCCACGCCATCGTGCTCGGGCTGATCGGCGCCGTGGTGCTGCATATCGTCATCATCCTGGCGCTGCCGCATTTTACCGGCAAGGACGCCTATACCCGCGTGACGCTGGAAGGCCTGCCGCAGCGCTTCTATAGCCTCGACAGCCGTCCCGACCGCGCCGGGCTCGCCAATAGCGATCCCTTTTTAAAGCTCGCGGCCTGCGCCTTCGATGTCTCGGACGCGCCCGTGCATCTGACCGCCTCCGGCAGCCTGCCCTTCTGGTCGATCGGCGTGTTCGACCGCGATGCCAATGAAGTCTACAGCATGAATGACGCGACGGCCGTCGAAGGCAAACTCGACATCATCGTCGCAACCGCCGCCCAGCTTGCAAGGCTGCGCGCGGCCGCTCCCGATGCACTGGCCCAGACCATTTTTGTGGAAATGCCACAGCCGCAGGGCTATGCGGTGCTGCGCGCCTTTGCGCCGCAAAAGAGCCAGATCCCGGACGCCCAGGCTTTCCTGGCCGGCGCCGGCTGCGATCAGACGGCGATAGACCCTTAGCGTTGTCAGGGAACAGGGGAAACCAATGTCATGGTTGTTCTCTGGCTGCTCGCAAGCGACAGAGACTACGCTGCATGCTGTCCTATGCAGGAACACCGTCTGTCCCACCGACAAGTCGCGGGCCGGCATAAGGCACTCTGGCCTGCCCTGACAAGCTGCCATTGCCACTCCGACCAGAAACCGTATGTCGTGTCAGGCTGGCTCTTTCGACAAGAGCAACAATAGCGATGAAATAGGCGCTCTGAAGCGCTATCGCGAGAATGGCGAATTTGAACATCGTGATTTCAAGCGCACCAGTCGAGACATAGGTCCACAGGGAAAAAGCCAGTAAGACGAGGCAGATGCCGAAGAGAATACGGGGCGCTGACAGAAGGCTCCTGCGGTTATCATGAGAAACCTGCGGACCGTGCTGGAGCGTCTGCTCGCTGGCTGAAGTCTGGCCGCTATCCTTCAACCAGGATGCTTTGTCTCCAAGTATTTTTCGCTCAAACCTGGAATACATTTTTCTAAGCGGCGACAAAAAAGAGAGACGACCTGCCGGAAGAGCGCACATCATCCAAACTGGATTTTGAAGAATGAATTGAGAATACATCGGAAGACACTTTCTCGAATCAGATATGTAAAGTTTTTTATCTAAAACAATATTATTTTAGATTTTCAGTGACTCCACAGATCCGTCCGTTTGATAAATGCGCATAATTCGCAATGAACTTAAGCATTATCATTTCATAAAATAGCGCGCTTCTTGGCTTTAACAAGATGCTCGACGAAGAAATAAAATATTAAAATTCAGAATAAGTGCCTATATTATAATCAATATTATAGTATTTGTTGAATCTGACTTCATCAGAAAAATCGAGACTGGCTTCCAAAAAGGACAACCAGCATCGAGATAAGCATCGTCTCATCTGATTTCGACACGAACCTGGCGAGTTCTAAAATGGTTCCGGCGGTGCGGATTGCGTGCCCTCAGGGTGGAGTTCCGCCTCCTCGGCGCGCCTTTTGCGGATGACGGCGGAGCGGGCACGAACACGGCGCATGACGAGATAGACGACGGTGACGAAATACGCGCTCTGCAACAGGATGCCGGCGACGATGGTGCGCAGGAGGGTCGTGGATAGGGCGCCGGTCTGGTAATAGGTGAAGATCGCAAAGGCGATCATGCCAAGGCAGATGCCGACGAAGACCCGCGGCGAATACATCGCGCCGTCCTTGTCCGGCACGCCAGCCAGGTCTTCAGCCTGCTGTGCCGCCGCACGCTGAGGCGTCATGCTGGCTTGCAACCGCTCCTGTAGTATTTCAGCACGCCCTTCAGAAGCATTTTCTGTATCGTTATGCATCATCTGTCCCCATTTGAACAACGCCCTTCCTTGTTGGCAGAACAACGGCAGACCATATTTGGGTCCATTGCGCATCCCCCAAAAGGGTGGGACTTTTCACGGGTCGAAGTTATCAATCAGAATTGAATATACGTGTCACGGGAGCAAAAACCAGAGATAAAGTGCATCACGTTACCGGGATTTACACTTTTCGGTAGCGCAGTCGGTGACTATACTCCTTTTCCAATGCTCAGGCGCCGCATATCGAGCCGCCAAAGCATCGATGGCGACCGCTCCAGGGCTGCAAATGAAAAAATCACACCGGGCAGCCCGGATCGTCTGATCAACGGGACAGGGCAAATGGATCGAGCCTGCCGTGTAAGGGCTGCCTGACGCCAAAGCGCTGGCGAGCGAACGGTCCACGAGAGACGATCGCGACGCTTCAACCCTCGTATGGGTGCATTTCCTGAACAGGTGGCCGCTTGCCGGTCAGCGAAGCCGCGCCAATCAGCAGCGGTTCGGTGCGCGTGTAGCGCACGCCAGTGAACAACAAAATGCGCGCCGGGGTCGCTGCGGGCTTGGTCTTCTGGAGCGGTTTCCGCTCCATCCGATCCTTCAATGTTACGATATCAGCCATGCTCGTCTCCATAATCGACAGATGAGACGGATGAAGAGATCGATTTCATCCTGCCCCGGCAAAGGGGCCGGCACATCCGGCTTCGCCGCGCACGCGACAGAAGCAGGCATTTTGCGCCTTTCTCCAGACACGGAGACTTAGCTCCGTGAATAGTTGGGTTCACGATATCCAAACTGCAACCATACTGATTTTATAGTATCGAAAGGGCTTTTTACTTTCGCACCATCAGTTAGGAACAAGGATAGCCTGTTCTATCAGGTTGTCCTTATTAAACACCGTCGATGGTTAACAGCTTGCTAACGATTCCCGTATATTTTGATAGAATTCGTATTGCGTTGGGACGGGTAATGTCGTGGATCATCAATTTCGGGCGTTGGAAAATCCTAGGATCGGCCGCAAGAAGGACGTGGTTCTGATGGCCACGGTCTCCAGCTTTGAAAGTCTCGATCATCCGCGCAAGTCGGACCTGACGCAGTTTGCGATCCTGTTCCAGCCGCTGTTCCATTCGTCCTCGCCGGAGGCCCGGCGCGAAGCGGTGGCTGCGCTGTCGCAATCGGCCAATGTGCCGCAAGCCGTTGCCTTTTTCATCGCCAGCCAGCCTGTCGCCATCTGCGCGCCCTTCCTGATCGCCTCACCCTGTCTGGCCGATGATCAGCTGATCACCATCGCCCGCACTCAGGGCAAAGCCCATGCTGACGCGATCATGCGGCGGGACAATCTCTCGCCTGCCGTGATCGACGCGCTGGCAGGCCTGCGCTTCGTCGATCCAAAACCGACGCGCGCCGGCCCGCAACAGGCAGACGCCGTCCCGACCAAGGCCCCCGAGATTGCCCCCGATATGGCGCCGGAACTGATGGAAGCACCGCCACGCATCATCCGCATGCGCCCGGACCATACCACATCAGATGCCGACATGCAGGCCACGAGTGCTGCCGAACTTGCACCCACCCAGGCGGAAATGCCTGCCAGTGCCGAAGCCGCAGCGACCGAGGCGCCGTCCACCGAGATAGATGCGGGCGAAGCCGAACCAATTCTGCTGACACCCGTCGAGGCGGGACGCGCTGAGCGCGAAGAGGCACTGCGCCAGACGCTGAAGGCCCTGGACCGGCACCTCCACCGCCAGGATCAGGACAGGCTCGGCCTGATCAGCCTCACCCCTGTGCAGGCGGCCTTGCTCGTGCGCTTTGCCCGTGAAGGCGAGACCAGCGCCTTTGCCTCCGCCCTTGCCGATGCGCTGTCGTCCAGCCGGTGGCTTGCCGAACGCATCCTGCTCGATACATCGGGCCAGCAGCTTGCAACGACCCTTGCCGGGCTTGCCGTTGATATCCCGGATATGGTTTTCGTGCTGACACGGCTCTATCCGCATCTCAGCCAATTGCAGCACGGCGAACCGCGCGTCGCGCGCCTGATCGCCGGTCTCGATGCCCGCAACTGCGAAAGACGGATCGACACCTGGCTGCGCGCCGACCGCTACACCTACCAGACCGATGGCATGGCGCAGAGCAAAGACGGCAAGCAGTCGAAGGCCGGTTAGCGTTTGTCCGAAGAAAGTGGAAGGCAATGCCAGCGCCGGCAGGTCTTCCTGCGCCCAGCCGAAGCACCTTGGCTGGGGCGGTCAGAACGGTCTTTGCGGCTGATATCCGCGCCCGCCAATGCCGCCGTCGGCATTTATAGCCCTGCCCCTGCACGCTGAGATCTCGCGAACTAAAATCATTAATCATTAAACGCTGCTTTGCGCGCAGCAACCTCTTGTCAACAAAGACGCATTAAAACTTGAGGTAGTATCGAGTTTTAAAAGAGACCAAATTATGCGTTTAAAGACTTTAGGTATCTGCTTCGCCATCAGTCTGGTGGCCGGTTGCGCTGGCACCACTGACCCCATCAAAATTGCCGCACAGCAAAAGGAAGGCTCCGCCCAGATTGCTGCTAGAAAGCAACAAAAGGGCTCGCTCCTGTTGGTGCGCATCATCGAGTCTACTTTGTTTGGCACCGTTCATTGCGGTGGCCTTATTACATTGCGGAAACTCAACGCGGGAAGACCCGACGAAACAGAGCGACCCTTTAATTTTTCCGACGCGGTGCCGTATAATCCGCCAAATCGAAACAAGCTGTACATTTCCAATATATTCCCGGCGTCACCGAAAGATTATGCAAGAGAGTTCGTACCCATTGCTCCAGGTCGCTATGCCATCACACATGTCGCTTGCTCCACCGGAGAGATAGAGCTGGAGGCGGGGGACGATAAACGAGGAATTTTCGGTGGCGAACCCACGCATATCAGCGCTTTGGGAGGCGAAAGCACCATCACGATCGGCGAAAACCAGATCGTGGACGCAGGATATATCGAGCTATCCGGAATGCGTGGCGACGCGGCGCGCGTGACCGCAACAGAAGCGACACCCGCCGAACGCGACCTTATGAAACGGGTCATTCCGGAAGTCTATCCCTCAATTACCTTTACGAAATTCGGTTCCTGACCAGCAATCGGGAACACGCCGGCAATCGGGAGGACGTATGTCTCGCATCCGTCTTCCCACTCCGCTCACTCCACCACCACGAACAGGTCGCCCAGTTGGTCGATTTCCAGTTCCACCAGCCAGAGGTCGGGGTCGAAGCGGCGTTCGCGCGCCATCTGGGCATCGATGTCCTGGGGTTCGACCCGTTCCAGGCGGCGCTCGAAACGGCGTTCACCGGTGTCGTCGTCGGCAAGGCTCTGGGGGGCTGGGCCGTAGAGGGTTTCGAGACCGTCTCGAAAGCGCTGGCGCAGGAAGATGGCGCCGGCCTGGTCCATGCCCTTCTGCTCGACAGCCGCAAAACCGCCGGCGGCAAAGACGCGGCGGATCATGGCGGAGACGACAATATCGGAACGAAGGCGCATGAGGTCTTCATACAGCAAGACGGCGGCAAGAAAAGCCCCTCGCCCGGCTCCGCCGAAATCGGGGGCGCCGGGCTAACGCAGCGGCGCTTCGGTCGGTGCCAGCGGTATCGTCAATGTGGCGACCACCATGTCGACATGGGCCTCGATGAAGGCCTCCTGTGGCAGCGGCCGACGGTCGCTATACATAAGGTCCCAGAGATTGAAGTGCATGATCGGGCAAATGAAGATATCCGGGATCGCGGTCGCGGCACCGGCACGAAACTGACCGGCGGCAACCCCGTCCTCGATGATCGAACAAACTGCCTGCACCAGAGGTGCGACAAATTCGTCGTAATGGCGCTCGACGATGTCAGGAAAACGATGGCCTTCGCCGACGACCAGCCGCAACAATTCACGACATCGACGCTGGTTGACCGTCACCTGATACGCGACCGTGATCAATTGACGCAGACGTTGCATCGGCGTGCCAGTCAGCGCGGCAGTAGCCTTGCGCAGCTCGACGAAGGGTTCCGAGACATGGCGGATCATCGCCTCGAACAGGACCTCTTTCGAGGGAAAATAAAGATAGATCGTGCCCTTGGTCAGGTTGAGCCGGTTGGCCACATCCTCGACCCGGGTGGCAACGAAGCCTTTTTCCAGAAATTCCTCGAAAGCCGCATCCAATATTTCCTGCGGCCGCCTTGCCTTCTGTTCAGCGCGCGTAAGCTTTGCGGGCGGCTTTGTCATGATCCTGATTCCTTATCGTGCATTGCTCACCGCACTGCCGTCCAGACCGGACGGTGGCGACGACTAATGTACCGGCCGTCATATTGACTAACCGTACAGTCATTGATACGTACTCCAACAGATGAACGAATGCAATGCTAGGGGGACCTAACGGTGCGGCGGCGAACGACTATTTCTGGGGTGGCCTGCTTGCTGCTGGCGCTTGGCCTGGCGGGATGCAATGAAAAACAACAGGCACCGGCGGCGGCGCGCGCCGTAACCGTGACCAAGGCGAAAAGTGCCCAATACCAGCCTTCTGTGGAAATCTCTGGCTCCGTCAAGGCGCGCGTCCAGTCTGACCTGTCGTTTCGCACTGCAGGCCGGGTGATCGAGCGGCGCGTCGATATCGGCGACCGCGTGAAGGCTGGCGACGTGCTCGCCAAGCTCGACGACACCGAGCAGCGCGCCGACGTCACCGTTTCCCGGGCGGGGCTTGCCTCGGCAGAAGCCACCATGCGCCAGAAAACGCTGGCCTTCGAGCGCTACAAGACATTGATCCAGTCCAATACCGTGGCGCAATCGACGTTCGACCAGGCGCGCGAAGACCTCGCAAATGCTCAGGGCTCGCTGCAGACGGCGCAGGCCAATCTCGCCACCTCTCTCGATGCCCTCACCTATACTGAACTGAAGGCCGATGCCGACGGGATCATCACCTCGCGCAGCATCGAAGTCGGCCAGGTGGTCTCCGCAGCGCAGGCGGCCGTGACGCTTGCCCATGACGGGCCGCGCGATGCGGTCTTCGACATGTTCGAGGCCTTCTTCCTCGAGGGAGCGCCGTCGGACGCTGTCGAGGTGGCGCCAATCATCGACCGCGCCCATCCCAAGACCGGCAAGATCCGCGAAGTTTCACCGGCCATCGATACCGGCGCCGGCACCATCCGCATCAAGGTCGGCCTGCCTGCCGATACGGATTGGGCGCTGAATACCTCGGTCACCGGCCGCTTTCACTCGCAGCAGCAGCAGGGCATCACCCTGCCCTGGAGCGCGATGACCTCGGATAGCGGCAAGCCGGCCGTCTGGGCGGTCGATCCGGCCTCGTCCAAGGTCTCGCTGCGCAAGGTCAATGTTGCCCGCTACCATGTCGGCGATTTCGTGGTGACCGATGGCGTCAAGCCTGACGATCTCGTGGTCATCGAGGGTGGTAAATTTCTGACGGACGGCCAAGTCGTGGCCTTTAAGGAACAGTGATATGCGCCCCTCCCGTCACATGCTTTCACGTTCAGGCCTGGTCCGTTCGGCTCTTACCCTCCCCGTTTTCCTGGCGCTTGCGCTTGGCGCCGGCTGCAGCGATGAAAAAGACCAGCCAGCAGCAGCTCCAAGGCCGGTTCGCTCAATGACCGTCAAGGCCGAGCACCTGCTCGGCATCAGCTTTGCCGGCACCGTCCAGGCAAGGGTCGAAACGGAACTTGCGTTCCGCACGCTGGGCCGCATCATTCTGCGCAAGGCCGAGGTCGGCGATATCGTCCATAAGGGCGATGTGGTGGCCGAGATCGATCCGCTGTCGCTGCAATTTGCCGTCAACAGCGCTGAGGCCGACCTGCGCAATGCCCAGGCCGCCTATGAAAATGCCCAGATCACCGAAAAGCGCCGCCGGACGCTGGCCTCCAGCAATGCTGGCAGCGTTGCCGATCTCGAAGTTGCCGAACAGGGGCTGAAGTCGGCCGAGGCCGATCTGGGCCAGGCCCAGGCCAAGCTCGACAAATCCCACGAACAGCTGGGCTACGCCCGCTTGCAGGCCGAGTTCGACGGCGTCGTGACCTCCGTTTCCGCCGAGGTGGGGCAGACCGTTACAGCCGGCCAGACGGTGATGAAAGTCGCCCGGCTCGACCAGCGCGACGTGGTCGTCGACGTGCCGGAAGGCCGGCTGGGCACGCTGAAGGAAGGCTCGATCTTCACGGTGGCGCTCCAGCTGGATCCGACCAAGCAGACCAAGGGCAAATTGCGAGAGATCGGCCCCGAGGCCGATGCCGAAACCCGCACCCATCGCCTGAAGATCGCCATCAACGACGCGCCCGAAGTCTTCCGCCTTGGCGCCGTGGTCACGGCAACGGCAAACCGGGCGGAGCGCGACGGCGTGATCCTGCTGCCGTCGACCGCCATCCTCACGAAGGACGGCACCGCCAATGTCTGGGTCATAGACCCTGCCAAGGCGAGCGTCGGTCTGCGTAAGGTCGAGCTCGATTCCGCGACTGCAGACAGCGGCCGCGTACGGGTCGTCTCCGGCTTAAGCGAAGGCGAGACCGTGGTCGTGGCTGGCGTCAACCAGCTTGCCGAAGGCCAGAAAATCAAGACCCCAGAGTTGAAGACCGGTGAGGAGTCCCGCCCGTGAAGAAGTTTAACCTGTCGGACTGGGCGCTCGAACACCGCTCTCTCGTTTGGTATTTCATGATCATCTTCTCTGTGGCGGGGATCATGGCCTATATCGGCCTTGGCCGCGAAGAGGACCCGTCCTTTACCATCAAGACCATGGTGATCCAGGCTCAATGGCCGGGCGCGTCTGCCCAGGAAGTGACCCAGCAGATTACCGACCGGATCGAGAAGAAGCTGCAGGAGCTTGACAGCCTCGACTATACCAAGTCGATCACCACGGCCGGCAAGACCATCGTCTTCGTCAATCTGCTCGATACGACCAAGGCGCGTGACGTGCCAAGCATCTGGGTCAAGGTGCGCAACATGGTCCATGATATCGAGGGGAATTTCCCCTCCGGCGTCACCGGGCCGTTCTTCAACGACCAGTTTGGCGATGTCTACGGCAATATCTACGCCTTCACCAGCGATGGGCTCACTCATCGGCAATTGCGCGATCTGGTGGAAAGCGCCCGCACCGAACTGTTGTCTGTGCCTGAAATCGGCAAGGTCGATATCGTCGGCACCCAGGACGAAGCAATTTATCTCGAATTTTCCACCCGCAAGATAGCAGCCCTCGGCATTGACCAGTCGGCGATCATCGCCACGCTGCAGGCTCAAAATGCGGTGACGCAATCCGGCTTCATCGATGCCGGACCGGAGCGGATCGCGCTGCGCGTCGGCGGGCGCTTCATTTCCGAAGACACGGTGCGGTCTATCAATCTGAAGGTCAACGACCGGTTCTTCCCGCTCAGCGACGTCGCCACCATCACTCGCGGCTATGCTGATCCGCCGTCCAGCCTGTTTCGCGTCAATGGCAAGCCGGCCATCGGCCTTGCCATCGGCATGAAGGCCGGCGGCAATCTGGTTGATTTCGGCAAGCATCTCGACAAGACCATGGCATCAGTCGTGCAGGATCTGCCGATCGGCGTGTCGGTCGAGCGGGTCGCCGACCAGCCGGCCGTGGTCGAAGAAGCTGTCTCTGGCTTCATCCATGCGCTGTTCGAGGCGGTGGCCATCGTTCTTGCCATCAGCTTTATCAGCCTTGGCATGCGCGCCGGCCTTGTCGTCGCGGTGTCCATTCCGCTGGTTCTCGCCATCACCTTCCTGTTCATGCAATATGCGGGCATCTCGCTGCAGCGCATTTCGCTGGGCGCGCTGATCATTGCGCTCGGCCTTCTCGTCGATGATGCGATGATTGCCGTGGAAATGATGGTGGCCCGGCTGGAAGTCGGCGATAGCCTGCGCAAGGCGGCGACCTACGTCTACACCTCCACCGCCTTTCCGATGCTGACAGGTACGCTGGTGACGGTGGCCAGCTTCATTCCCGTTGGCCTCAATAATTCCAATGCAGGCGAGTTCACCTTCTCGCTGTTCGTCGTCATCGCCGTGTCGCTGGTCGTCTCCTGGGTCGTCGCGGTGCTGTTTACACCGCTGATCGGCGTAACGCTCCTGCCGAAATCGATGAAGAAGCACGAGGATCACAAGGGCTGGTTCGGCTCGATATTTTCATCGCTCCTGCGCTTCTGCCTGCGCTTCCGCTGGCTGACGATCATTGCCACGGTAGGGGCCTTCGTTCTGTCGCTCTACGGCATGACGCATGTGCAGCAGCAGTTCTTCCCGAGCTCCGACCGCCCGGAACTGATCATCGACTGGAACCTGCCGCAGAACAGTTCCATCGATGAAACCAGCCGGCAGATGGCGAAGTTCGAGCAGGAACAGCTCCAGAACAATCCCGATATCGATCACTGGTCGACCTATGTCGGGCGGGGCGCGCCGCGCTTCATCCTGTCCTTCGACGTGCAGCCCGACGACATTACCTTCGGTCAGATGATCATCGTCACCAAGGGTCTCGACGTGCGCGATGGCCTGCGCCAGAAGTTCCAGTCCTATCTCGCCCAGACCTTCCCGGGTACCGACGCCTATGTGAAATTGCTCGACATCGGCCCGCCGGTCGGCAAGCCCGTGCAGTACCGCGTATCCGGACCCGACCTGCAGAAGGTACGTGAATATTCGGGCAAGCTTGCCGAGATCGTCGGCACCAATCCCCTGCTCAGCAATATCGGCTTCGACTGGTATGAGCCGGCCCGCGTGGTGAAGGTGGATGTGCTGCAGGACAAGGCTCGCCAGCTCGGCGTGACCTCCGAGGACATCGCCCAAACGCTGAATGGCGTCGTCGAAGGCTCCTCGATCACCAAGGTTCGCGACGACATCTACCTGATCGACGTCATCAGCCGTGCTGAAAAGAAAGACAGAGGCTCGATCGACACGCTGCTCGACCTGCAATTGCCATCGAGTTCCGGCCAATCGATCCCGCTGTCGTCGGTCGCCACCTTCCACTACGAACTGGAACAGCCGACCATCTGGCGGCGAAACAGACTGCCGACCATCACCATCAAGGCCGCCGTCAACGGCCCGACCCAGCCCGCCACGATCGTGTCGCAGCTGTCAGCCAAGGTCGACGAGTTCACAAAGAGCTTGCCGCCCGGCTATCAGGTCAAGATCGGCGGCGCGGTTGAAGAATCCTCGAAGTCGCAGGGACCGATTGCCGCCGTGGCGCCGCTGATGCTGTTTGCAATGGCAACGCTGCTGATGATCCAGCTGCAGAGCTTCCACCGGTTATTCCTGGTGTTCTCGGTGGCGCCTCTCGCCCTGATCGGGGTGGTGATCGCACTTCTGTCCAGCAATGCACCGCTCGGCTTCGTCGCGCTGCTCGGCGTGCTGGCGCTGATCGGCATCTTGATCCGCAACTCCGTCATCCTTGTCGTGCAGATCGAGGACCTGAGAAAATCGGGCATGGCGGCCTTTGCCGCCGTGGTCGAGGCGACAGAGCACCGGATGCGGCCGATCATGCTGACGGCGGCCGCAGCAACGCTGGCGCTGATTCCGATCTCCCGCCAGATCTTCTGGGGCCCGATGGCCTTCGCGATGATGGGCGGTATCGTTGTCGGCACCGTGCTGACCCTGCTGTTCCTGCCCGCGCTCTACATCACCTGGTTCCGGATCAAGCCGGAGCCCCAGGGACATGACCATAAGGCGCCCAATCATGATGCGCCCCACCATGATGGACACGTCACGAAGGCGGAGAGCTGAGATGGCCCGGACCGGCGGAACGCTGCGTCAGCCCCATACGGCGCTGTCGAAATCCGTCGTCCTTGTCCTGACGCTGGCGCTTGCCGCCTGCGCAGGACGGCCACAGGAGGTGATGAAGCCGGTGCCATTGGCCAGCGGCGTCAACCAGGTCAACATGCTCGTTGTCACCACCCGCAAGCCATCATCGGATCCTGGCCTGCTCTACACCGGCGATCGCGGCTCTGCGATCTCCTTCAACAATGTCGTGGTCTCCATTCCGCCCGATCGCAACCGCAAGGAAGGCGAAGTGCAATGGCCCGCCCATCTGCCGCCCAAGCCCGAAAAAGAATTCGCGGTGGTGAAGGTCGATACCATCGCCAATAACGGTCAGGCATTGCAGTGGTTCGACAAGACCCGCAACGCCAAGCGCCAGGCGGTGATCTTCGTGCACGGCTTCAACAATACCTATGCCGATGCCGTGTTTCGCTTTGCCCAGATCGTCCATGATTCCGGTACGGACGCCTCGCCGATCCTGTTTACCTGGCCGTCGCGCGGCAGCGTGTTCGACTATCTCTATGACAAGGAAAGCACCAATTACTCGCGCCGGGCGCTGGAGGACATGATCCTGCAGGCCGCAGACAATCCGAATATCGGTGATGTCACGATCATCTCACATTCCATGGGCACGTGGCTGACCATGGAAGCGCTGCGTGGCGTTGCCATGCGCAAGGGCGCGGTGCCATCAAAGATCAAGAACGTCATCCTGGCCTCGCCCGATATCGATGTCGACGTGTTCCGCCGGCAGCTGATCGAAATGGGCCTCAAACGGCCTCATATGACGATTTTCACCTCCACCAAGGATCGGGCGCTCGGCGTTTCCCGCTGGCTGTCGGGCGGCGTCAGCCGGGTCGGTGGCATCAGCCAGGATGAGTTGCGGCCGCTGCAGCCGGACCTGAAGCTGCTCGGCATCACCGTGATCGACACCAGTACCGTCAATACCCACGACGCGCTTGGCCACAACGCCTTTGCCGACAGCCCCGATATCATCCGCCTGCTCGGCCAGCGCATTGCCGGCCAATCGCTTGAAGGCGGCGACGTCTCGCTCGGCGACAAGGTCGGCATGGCCGCCATCGGCACCGCCAACCTCGCCGGCACCGCCGCCCGCACCGTGGTGACCGCACCGCTCGCCGTGGTCAGCCCCGAAGCCCGCGCCTCGCTGCGCCGCGATTTTGCGCCGGATAAGCCGATGGTGGACGGGAAGATCGCCTATTAAGGGGAGCTGGACGACGTCATTGAGGCGGCGTCCGGCATTTGCCTTTGAACCGGGGAGATGAAATCCAGCGGCTTCGCCGGCCCTTCATCCAGCTGCCTCATCCGGCTGCCGCCACCTTCTCCCCGCTGGGGAGAAGAGAGTTGTGGTGCCGTCTTTCGCTTTGTACAGCGCCGCAAAACGTTGAACAGTTTTCCTTTTCCGACGGAGTAAGGAGGATACTCCGCGGTATCGCCTCGGTCCCTTCTCGCCAGCGGGGAGACGTCCCTGCCCTCTTTTCCATAAAGGCAGGGGAATGAGGGGGCGAAGCTATCTTTCACTGCCCCTGCGGCTGTAGATTAAAGCGCCCCGATCGACTTCAGCTTCTTCAGCACGGCCATATTCGGCTCGCCAGTTTCCGGCAGGCGGTAGTGGCGTTCGAAATGGCGGATGGCGGCCTTGGTCTTGTCGCCGGCGACGCCGTCGACGCTGATATCGGTATAGGCGATATTGATCAGGCCGCGCTGGATATCCATGATCAGACTGGCCTGAGCACTGGCAGAAGGGGCGATGTCGGAAGCCGGTATCGATGCTGGCACGGCGCTGGCCGTCGAGACCGGCAGCGTGGCCGGAGCATTCTGGGCCGCGTTCGTCCTCGTCGAAACAGATTGGGCCGCAATAGATTGGGCTGCAACGGGCTGCGCGGGAATGGGCTTTGCCTGCGCTGCCGCTGGTGCGGACCGCGCGGTCACCACGGACTTTTCGGCGCTGCGGATGGCGGCGGCGACGGGGTCGATGGCCTCGTCCTCGCTGTTCACCTGGGCCGGGCGCTCCCTTGGCTTGCCGATCGCCGACTGGGCGGCGGCGGTGCGCACGGGCGCTGCTGCCGATTTTGACACCTGATCGATGCTCAGCGCCGCCAGGAGATCGTCGCTCGGCGCGCCCGTGACCGGCAGGCCGATCCGGCGCTGGTAGGCGGCAATTGCCGCATCGGTCTTCGGACCGCGCCGGCCATCGGCAGCACCGTCATAAAAGCCGAGGCGGGAAAGTTGCGACTGCACCGCTGCCGTCAGGCTCGCATCGGGTGCGGCGTTGGCGGGAAGACCCGCAGCCAAACCGGCAGACTGCGCGGCATCGAGACCGGTGCCAGCAATGGCTGCGGTCTGCATCGGCTGAGGCTGCGCTTGCCCCTGCCCCTGTCCCGGCCCTGCGGCCTGCGGCTGGGCCGCCGTTGCGGAGGCTGCGGCAACGGATTCCGCACTCTGGCGCTCGATGCGGAAGGTGGTGACGTCATCGGGATGCGGCGTCAGCGGCAGGTGGGTGTTCATGCCGAGCATCGCGGTGAAATTATGCGGGTCGCGGGTGCGCAGAAACGGCGACGGATGCCGGCCTGGTTGATACCAAAAAGCATTGGCGGCGACGAAGCCGAGTGCCACGACAAAGCCTGACGTGACCGTGGTGCGCACCGGATGGCGGGCAAAGCCTCGAAACAGCACGCGGACGAAAACGCCAAAAAGGCCAGGCTCCTTGCGGACCGGCTTCCTGCTTTTACTGGGCGTCTTTCGCTGGCGCGTCGTCATTCACATCCTTCTGCCGGCAAAGCCAGTGCTCGCACCCCTTATTTTCTGTAGGCTGCCGTGTCCCTGTTCCTGACCTCGGCCTAATTTCTAATAAACGGGGATTGGCGCAAAGACGCAAGTCCCGCCGCCCAATCCCGTCCGTTCTCCACGCCTTTCGGGACCATGGAAGCGGTCACGCCTGCTTCTGTCGCCCGGCCTCTTGCCCGGAAACCGAAACACGGTCCGCATTGATCTTGTCCGTCTCGGCCTTGTCCGCCGCAGCCCGGTCTACCACGGGCTTCTCCATCACAGCCTTTTCCAGCGCAGGCCTCTCCATCACAGGTAAGCGTGGCGGAAATTCGATGTGGCGGCTTTCGCCTGTGGCTTGCAGGCGGGCGATGCCCGAACCATCGGCCGGCAGGGTGATGGAAACGACAGTGCCCTCGCCTTCGTGGCTGGTCAGCGTAAAGGTGCCGCCATGCAGAGCCACCAGGCCCTTGACCAGCGACAGGCCGAGGCCAACGCCGTCGAACTGGCGATTATAATCGCTGTCGACCTGCACAAAGGGCTGGCCGAGCAGGCGGATGCGGTCTGGCGCGATGCCGATGCCGGTATCGCTGACGCAGATCACCACGTCCTTGCCGAAGCGTGCGGCATCGACGGTGACGACGCCACCGGACTCGGTGAACTTGATGGCATTGCCGACGAGGTTGATCAGGATCTGACGCAGCGCGCGCGGATCGGCGGTGAGTTCGCCGATATCGCGGCCGATGCGGCTCGTCAGCTTCACGCCCTTGTCGCGTGCCTGCAGCGTCAGCATGGCCTCGCAATCCTCGATCGCCTCAGCGAGCGGGAACGGTTCGACCAGCAATTCGTAGCGCCCGGCCTCGATGCGGCACATGTCGAGCATAGTGTTGACAACCGAGAGCAGATGCCCGCCGGACTGGCGGATCAGCCGCACGTAATCACGGTGGCGCTCGTCTTCGAGCTTTCCGCAATAGTCGCCCATCAGGATATCGGAAAAGCCGAGAATGGCATTGAGCGGCGTGCGCAGCTCGTGGCTGACGGCAGCGAGGAAGCGCGATTTCGCCTCGTTGGCGCTTTGCAGATCGGCTTCCAGCACAGCAACGCGATCGGTCAGCGCCTGCTGGGCGCGGCCATCGAGCATCTGCACGAACAGACCTGACAGCGCGCCGCGCTCGTCACGCCGGGCCGCCATATCAAGGAGAACGGTGATCAGCTTGCCGCCATCGGCATCTTCGCCGGCCTCATCGCCCATCGGGCGGGCGAGCCGCAGCTCGACGCGGGCCACCTCGTCACCCTGGCGCAGCGCATCGAAGGCGCGCACGAAGGCGATGCGGTCGGTGACATGCACCTGGTCGATAAACGTGCGGCCGAGCGGATTGCGCAGGAAGGGCAGGAAGGCGCGGGCATCGCGGCCGCCAAGGCTTTCCACCCGTGACTGGCCGTCGAGCACCATGACGAGGCCGGGAAACAGCGACAGATCAGGGCCGCCGGCGTCGAGCACGACACGGGCCGTTGGCTGGCGGCTGGAAAGCCGGGCAAACCACAGGGCGACAACGAGTGACATCAGAAACAGGCCGGCCACCATGGCAACGCCGAGCGGCAGGGCAAGGGCTGGCCCCAGCAGGGCAGACAGGCCAAGTGGCACGAGAACCAGTGCCGGCAGGCAGGCGAGCATCACCCAGCGGGCGGCCGACAGTTCGGCACGGGTGGGCGCAACTTCCGTGCCGAGGCGCGCCACCACGAGGGTGACGGCTTCGTCGAGAAGGGCCTTTGCCCGATCAGCGATCTTACGCAATACCAACACGCCAAATTTCCGCGACTTGCGGTCCTCTTTACTTGCTCAAACCATAGAGGTCGCCGCCTTAAGGAAAAGATAAAGGCAAAGGCGCAAACGGGACGGAAAACCCCCTTTCCGTCTCGGAAAGAGACAGGCCCCGCAAGCTTTCGAAAACATGGTTAACGGCGCGTAAGCACTGGTTTTTTCTCGATTTTCCGGATTCTGTTAATATATGTGGCGACGACATTGGCCGAAAACCCCGGGAACCTCGGGTCTATGCCGCAATTATGCTTAACCCCGGTCGTTAAACTTTGACTAGAATGTGGTTCAAATGCAGAAATTCGGCATTTTATGAAAATATACGATAAATGCTGCCATCATTCGCAAAGCGTTTTTTGCCCGCGAATCATAGGGTGATGTTCAGCAGCCGGACACGTTGGATGGCGCAAAGGGTGGTGACGGGGTGATCCTGTCGCAAAACGAAACGGACGAGCGGTCATGTGGTTTCTGATCAAGGGCACATTCTGGTTTACGCTGGTGCTGGTGGTGCTGTCCTATTTCGGCGGCTCGTCGCAGGGCACCGGCGCGGGCAAGCCGCAATTCGAGCTCGCAAATGCCGTTTCTGCCGCAAGCGGCGCCTATGACTACCTCTCCGGCCTCTGCGGCCAGAAGCCCGAAGTCTGCGTGAAGGGCGCCGAAACCTTCCAGGCCATCGGCGTCCGGGCTCGCGAAGGCGCGCTGGTCGCTTATCAATTGCTTAACCGCCAGTTCGGCGGGGACGGCAATAGGGATGGCAAAGGCGAGGCCCTGCGTCCCGGCGCCAGCGTCGGCGGTGACGCCACCGTCAGCGAAGCCGCCGATGCGCTTCCTGCCCGCGCCGTTGTTGCCGAAGACAAGAGGGGCGACGACAAGATCGTGACCGGCACAGTCACCTCGGCCTCCGGCCATGCCACCTCAGGCACGGGCGTGCCGCTGACCATCACCGTGCCACGGCCGCGGCCAAAGCCGGCCGGCTGACCCTCGGTTCGATATCCGTCGCGTGCTATTCACAAGCGGCAATTTTTTCGTGCGGCATCGCATCGCAGCGGTTCATTTCAACGCCGGATGGGCCTATATGGCCTGCAAGGCCCAACAGTCTGTCCCATAGTCGCCGCTGGCCGGCTGCAAATGGCAATTTCTGCGCTTCCGGTGCTCACGTACGTTAAGTACGCTCCGCTCCGGTTCTCGAAATCACCATTTTCACCAAGCCATCGACAATTCTTGAACAGACTGCGAACTCCAGGCTGAGAATATTGTTTCAACGCATTTCCGAACGCAAAGCCGCTACACACTTTTGCTTGAAATGCTTTGGCCCCCCGGCGCGCCGCGCCCAGACTGTCCGGATGAGCATCATGACCCCCATCGACCAGATCATCGACGACTTCGCCTATCTCGACGATTGGGAAGACCGCTACCGCTATGTGATCGAACTCGGCAAGGCCCTGCCCGACCTGCCCGAGGAGCACCGGACGGCTGAAAACAAAGTGCGCGGCTGCGCCAGCCAGGTCTGGCTGGTCACCCATGCCGGAGATGGCCCCGACCCGGCTTTGACCTTCGAGGGCGATTCCGACGCCCATATCGTCAAGGGCCTCGTCGCCATCGTGCTCTCAGCCTATTCCGGCAAAACCGCCTCCGAGGTCGCCAAGCTTGATGCACTCGAACTGTTCGGCAAGCTCGGCCTGATCGAACACCTCTCCACCCAGCGCGCCAACGGCCTGCGCTCAATGGTGGACCGCATCCGGGGCGAGGCCCAGGCGCGGCTTGGGGGGTGATGGCGTTCGGTTTGGGTAGGCCTCGCTAGCTTGGTCGACACCTCCGCCCAGCATTGACTTTTTTTCGAATGCGCTTAGTTTATACAAAAATCTGTATAAATCGAGAGATGGCCAATGCCTGAAAAGCTTGAATACACCAATATATTCGAGTCGATTACAGAAGATCACGCGCTTGCTGCCGATTTGCAGTTCCGGTCGGACCTGCTGATGACACTCATCGACATCATAGAGACAAAAGGCTGGAAACAGGCCGAGATCGCTGCTGCCTTGGATATTCCGCAGCCGCGCGTCAGCGAGTTACTACGCGGAAAAATAAGTCTATTCTCTTCCGAACGCTTGATTGGCTACCTCGCCAAGCTGGGCATCCGGTTTCGTCCCAGCATGACCGAAGATCACAAGGTGATCTGCGACGTGGTAATGGAAGCGGCATGAAAGACTCGTTGGTTACGTTTGCTTTTTGCCGGCCTTTTTAGCCGCCTTTTCCGTATCGCGAACGAGCGCCATCATCTCTTTATAGCGTTTCACCACGGTATCCATTGCCGCTCTGTCCACTCCGTTGGTCGTCTTGGTGAATGCGTGCAGCACATAAACTGTCTCGAGATATTTTGCGCAGTACATCAATCGGTAAGCCGGAGACCCGTTTTCGATCAATTCGATAACGCCCGGGCCGATTGATTGGAGAGGCTTGAATGCCGATCTTGGATTTTTCCCGGACGCAATAAAATTCAAATCATTCAGAAAATCGACTGCAATATTTGCAGGGAGGCTTTGGACTGCTTTCTTTGCCGCGTTATTGACATAAGCAATTTTTTTGGGTGCCATTGCCCCTCTCAATTTAATCCAGTGGCTTCTCGCCAGCTCATCGCAATCGGATTTGGCTAAACAGATCTTCTGTACAAAAATCAGCAATAGGCCGCATGATAAATCGCCTTGAAGTTGATGTCATCTGCATCTCACAGCCATTATCAGCCTCAATTTCATTCACCTTTTCACGACACCCACCCTCCCCTTTTCCCCCCGGAATGCTAAATCCGATCCTTTGACGGACAGTTTTCAATAAAGGATATCCCATGGTGCTCGCCTCTGACCCTTCGCCTTCGCCCCGAATACTCGAGAGCCGTGGCAAGGGCATCCTTGGGCTGGTGCTGGCGGTGGTGATCCTGCTGGTCGGCTATCGCATCACTCTTCCGGGTCTGGATGAGAGGCTGGTGTCCGGCCTGCCAAGTGACTCGTCTACGGCGCTTGCGCGTGTTTCGGTCCTGGCGCTCGGGACTGCACCAGTTGTCAGCGCCTTCGGGCATTTCGAAATTCTGCGGCTGATCGTTTTCCGCTTTGCAGCCGGTAGGCGATGGGCGGCGGAAAGCCGGCTGTTTGCGATCCTACCGATCGTGTTTGCTCTGGTGGTTGCTGGTATGCAGGCTCAAGGCGTCGGGCTGGCCATTGCGAGTCTCGGGTCCGATCTCGGTGATCTCTTCGTGCCTGTGACCGTGCTTTGCCTTGTCGGCGGCACAGCCCTGTTGCTGGGCTTCATCAACAGGCAGGCGCGCCGCCGCATCGATGGACTTTGGCTGCTGCTGGCCGCAAGCTTTTTGCTGGTGTTGCCGCAGAAGATGAGTGTCTATCTTGAACTGATGTTGAGTGGCGCATTCACGCTACAAACCCTTGCGATCGCGCTGGCCCCTCTGGTGCTGGCCGTGGCGCTGACGGTATTTACGGTCCGCGCCCTGGCGGGGAACATTGCCGCTAATGGCGTCCGGGCACCTTTGCAGTTGCTGATTTGGCCGATGCTCCTGAGCCAACTCGTCTTAAGATATATCTTTCCCTTGCTGACGACTGCGTCGCCGGAAGTGGCAAGAATTTTTCTGCCTGGCTCCCTATTTGGGGCGACGAGCCTGATACTGGCCGTCTGCAGCGTTCCGCTCGTGACGCTCTTCACGCTGATCTATGCCCGGGATCTCTCGAGCAATACACAGGACACCGACACGCCGGTGCTGTCATCCGCAGTCATCCTGATGGTCATCGTCCTGCAAATTCTGGTGCTCTCTGGTCTCAACTCGCTACTCCCGCTTGCCAATCTGCCCGTCGATCTGGATTGGCTGGGCTTGGTGATCACCACGGCGGTGCTGATGGTGGCAAGCGGGCTTGCCACATCGCGCAAGCCGTAAACCTCAATCCTTGCTCAGCGCCGCCACCGGGTCCAGCCTTGAGGCATTGCGGGCGGGCATGAAGCCGAAGATGAGGCCGATCAGGCAGGAGCAGGTGAAGGCGGCGACCATGGAGGTGGTGGAATAGACCAGCTCGAAATCCGTCACCAACAGGCTGAAGACGAAGCCGATGGCGAGCGCGAAGCCAAGGCCGAGCGTGCCGCCGATCAGGCAGACCAGCACGGCCTCGATCAGGAATTGCTGCAGAATGTCCTGGCGGCGGGCGCCGACAGCCATGCGCACGCCGATCTCGCTCACCCGTTCGGACACCGAGACCAGCATGATGTTCATCACCCCGATGCCGCCGACGATCAGCGAGATCACGGCAATGGCCGCCACCAGCAAAGTCAGCACCTGCGTAGTGGCAACGATGGTCTTTCTGATGTCGTCGGTGTTGAGGATGAAGAAGTCCTTCTCACCATGGCGACCGGTGAGGAACTTGGTAACAGCCGTTTCCGCGGCATTGCTGTCGACGCTATCGTTGAGCCTGACGGTGATGCTGCGCAGCGACAGGTCGCCGAGGAAGCGCGCCTGGACGCTGCTATAGGGCAGATAGGCCTGGAGATTGGCGCTGGAGCCGAAGCCGCCCTGCTGCGCTTCGATGACACCGACGATCCTCGCCGGCACATCGGTCAGAAACACGGTCTGGCCAATCGCTGTGGCCGGATTGTCGCCGAACAGGGCCTTTGACGCATTGGTGTCGATCACCGCTTCCTGGGTCATGGCCTTGACGCTGGCCAGGTCGAACAGCCGGCCGGCCAGAAGTTTCGAGCCCTTGGCGGCGAAATACTGGTCGCCGACGCCGTTGACCAAGGCGTTGGCAACCGTCGCGCCATGGCGCACCGTGCCTGAGGTCGAGACGGTCGGCGTCACCGCCGCCACATAGGAGAGCCTTGCCAAGGCATCGGCATCGCCGATCTTCAGCGTGGTGATCTTGGCAGAGCGCGTGTCGCCAAAGCCCTTGCCGGGGAAGATCTCCAGCGTATTGGTGCCGAGTCCGTTGATGTTGGAGAGGACCTTCTTCTGTGTCCCTGCCCCGAGCGCCACGACCGACACGACGGAGGCGATGCCGATGATGATGCCGAGCATGGTGAGAAAGGTTCTGAGCCGATGCGAGGCCAGCGCCCGCACCGCCATCATGAAGGCCTCGCCCAGCCGGTCGATGCCGGGAAAGCGGTGGCTTTTGGCCGGTTCCGGCACCGGTGTGTCGCGCACCAGCAAGGGTTTGTCCTGGCGCTTGTCGGAAACGATTTCGCCATCGGCGATCTCGATCACCCGCTCGGCCCGTGCGGCAACGCTTGGATCATGGGTAACGATGATGATCGTGCGGCCTTCGGCATGCAGTTCGTCGAGAATGCGCAGCACTTCCTCGCCGCTGTGACGGTCCAGTGCGCCGGTGGGCTCGTCGGCCAGGATCACCTCGCCGCCATTGATCAGGGCGCGGGCGATGGAGACGCGCTGCTGCTGGCCGCCGGACAATTGCCCGGGTCGGTTGCGCAGCCGCTCGCCCATGCCGAGCCTTTCCAGTATCGCGGTTGCCCGGCGGCGCCGGTCGGACGGCGAGGTGCCGGCATAGATCGCGGGCACTTCGACATTGCCGAGCGCGGAGAGGTCTCCGAGCAGATGATAGCGCTGGAAGATGAAGCCGAAATGCTCGCGCCGGAGCGCAGACAGCGCATCGCTGTCCAGCTGGTCGGTGCGCCGGCCGTCGATCTCGTAAGAGCCGCCGTTTGGCCGGTCGAGCAGGCCTAGAATGTTCATCAGCGTCGATTTGCCGGAGCCCGAGGGTCCGATGATCGACACCATCTCACCACGATCGATGCTGAGATTGACACCTTTCAGCACCGCCAGATCCTCCTCGCCGGAGCGATAGACGCGCGTGAGCTGCTTCAGTTCGAGCAGGGCCATGGCTTACATGCCTCCGGGCGGCGGCGGCGGCGCAAAGCTTGATGATTTGGCGCTCGGATTGGCATCGCCGATGACGATGGTCTCGCCTTCCGACAGGCCCGATTTCACCTCGGCATTGACCCCATCGTTAAGACCTATCTCGACCGCGCGCGTGGCGATCGCGCCATCCGCACCGACCACCCTGAGGCTGGCCTTGCCGGTCTTGGCGCCCGTGCCCAGCGCTGAGGCCGGCACGGTCAGCACAGCTTTGGCCGAGCCGAGCACGATATGCACTTCCGCCGTCATATAGGTGCGAAACCGGCCGTCTGGATTATCGACGTTCAGAATGCCGTTATAGTAGATCGCCGAAGAAGAGCTGCTGGAACTGGATGAACTCGACGAGCTAGAGGAGGTCGAAACGGAACTGTCGCTGGTGATCGATTCCGGCGATGGCTCGATCGATTGCAGCACCGCCTCGTGACGGGTGGAGGTATCACCCAGAATATTGAAATAGACTGACTGGCCGGGCCGGACATTGACGACATCGGCTTCGGAGATTTCAGCGCGCACGATCATCTTGTCCAATTGCCCGAGAATGACGATGGTCGGCGCCGATTGCGTCGCATTCACCGTCTGGCCCTGCTGGTTGACCACGGCAAGCACGGTGCCATCCATCGGCGCGGTGATGCGGGTATAGCCGAGATCGGCTTGCGCGGTTTCCACAGCCACCTCGGCCTTGACGATTTGCGCCTGCAGGCTGGCAATCTCCGCCTTGGTCTTGTCCCGGGTGGCCTGGGCGCTTTCCAGATCGGCTTGCGTGCCGGAATTGCTGGCGCGCAGGTTCGTCTGGCGGGTCAGGGCCAATTCGGCGCTGACCAAGGTCGCCTCGGCCTCTTCCTTCTGCGCCTTGATATCGGCAAGCGAGGCCTCAGCCGTGCGCAGGTCATTGACCTGGGTGACGGAGTCGATCTCGGCGACCAGACTGTCCTTCTTGATGGTATCGCCAACCTTGACGTGCAGAGCGGTGATGCGGCCGGACACCTGCGCGCCGACAGCAACAAGCCGCGAAGGCTTGAACAGGCCGGTGGCCAGCACCGTCTCCTCGACATCGCCGCGCTTGACCGTGGCCGTCAACAACCCTTCAGTCGGATCGACCTTCGAGCGCTTGACGAAGATGGTGCCGCCGACGAGCAACGCAACGGCGACAACGGCAAGGATGGCGATTGTTTTACGCGACACGATAGACCTTCCTTCGGCCAGCCGTATCATCCGGGCCGCCCATGATGACAGAAACTGGCATTTCTTGTTTTTTTCAAGACTTTCAAAGTGTTAAAAAATGTAAAGCCTTGCCTACACTGTGACAAGATAATAAGTACTCTTTAGTACCGATAGTCTTTGGGGATCGATGATGTCAATGAGCGGCGACATTAAACTTCGGCAAGAAATGCCGGCAGACGGCATGGATGCGACACCCGATCCGTCGCAGACAGACGCAGAGACAACCGTTGAAGCGGCGGCCGCGCCAAAACCGAAGGGTCGCCCGCGCCAGGACGATAGTGCGCGGCGCGCCATCATCCTTGAAGAGGCCTATGGCTGCTTCATCGAAAACGGCTATCTCGCGACGACGACGGACCTGGTTGCAGCGCGCTGCCGCATGTCGAAACAGACGCTCTACCGGCTGTTTTCCAGCAAGGAAGCGCTGTTTGCCGAAGTGGTCGGCCGCCACCGGCAGTTGATGATCGACCTGCCGCGGCCCGAAGGCGAGGACCTGCCATTTTTCGAGGCACTGGAGCGGATCTTCTATATCGGCATCGATGAGGCAACAGACGCGCGCCGCCGCGGCTTCGTGCGCGCCGTCATGCGCGATGCCACCCATGTTCCCGGCCTTTTCGAAGACTTCCTGCGCCAAAGCGTCGGGCGGGTGAGGCTCGACCTGGCCGACTGGCTGGCCGAGCAGAACCGGCTTGGCCGGGCGCGCATTGAAAAGCCGCTTTCAGCCGCTCACATGCTGATGGATCTCAGTTTTTCGCCGGTGCCGCCCCTGGCGGAAGAAGGTAGCCGGTCCGAGCATCTGCACTATTGCCTCTCGGTCTTTGCACGCGGCGTTGCGGCATAAAACCCCTGCTGATCGAGAAGCGCATATATCCACCAGCCTGACGCAAGCATGTAGTTATACTTCATAGTTATTCAATGCACGGCATGAAGCCGTCATGAACGCGGCACCGCCTTTGAATGCCGCAGACCGCTTTCCGGGATGCCACCGATCCGGAATGCGCGCTGCGGCAGGCGCGCCATGCTCGCCACCCCCTTGCGGCGGCGCCTCGACGCTAATCTGCGAGGCCGTCGCTTCTGTGGACCTCCCGAAGTCGGGATCGGGTGGTGAGCCTGCAACTGTCGCATTTTCATGTACTGCGCGAGCCGCCTCCAGCCAATCCCGGCTGCCAAGGCCTGGCGCAGGTCAGCACGGCCGTAACCGGAGAGAGGCCCATGCAGGTTTCCAGCAGCAGTTCCACCCTTTATTCCCACAAAACCACATCGAAGCAGAAGACCAGCAGCGACGATGCCAGCGCCTTCGACACCCTGTCCGATAGCGGCAGTGGCTCTTCAGGCGGCTCCGGCGATCCGCTGCTCGATGCAATCGATGCAGCCGATTCCAGCGTTTCGGCCGATAGCAGCACCGACAGCGCCTCGACCGATCCGTCCAGCATGTTTGCGGCCTGGCTGGCGCAGCTCGCCAATGCCGCCAAGGCCGACAGCGACGACACGACGTCGAGCGAAGACGGCGACACCAGCGATACCGCTTCCGCCACAAGTACGACCACTGGCGCGACCGCTGGCTCGACAACCGGCACGACAGCATCTACCACCAGCACATCCACCGGCACACCCGATGATGACTTCTTCGCCCAGATGATGCCCCCTCCACCGCCCGGCCCGCCGCCGTCTGACGCATCCGCCGATGCGACGACAAGCACGGCCTCGGACGACAGCACGGCATCAACGACAAGTACATCAACGACGGGCACATCCACGGACAGCACTTCGACGGATAGCACCGACGACAGCAGCGCCACCTCGGATGCCGATCTCTTCGCAAAATTGAAGGGCTATTCCGGCAATCTCAGCTTCTTGGCCGAACAGTTCAAAAACCAGCTCGACCTACCGGGCGGGGCCTCGTAACGAGGCGGCTGACGGTTTCCGTGGGAGCGTGTACGACACTAAAAAAGAGCCAAGCCTCTGGCATTTACCGAGTGGTCTGGCTCTTTTTGATGTCATCGTCTCAGCCCGACAGGGACAAACACCGTCTGCAGTCGACTAGCGCTGGGCTCGCTAAGGTGAAGACCGTCTTGCGCCCATCGCGGTCAGTCACTAGGGGGCTTTTCTGCAATTTCTTGGAATTGCACAGCAGTAAATGCCGTCAGTGTCGGCATCTCCTAGTAAGCACGGAACAGAGCCAACCTGAAGTCCGCTTCGAGCCTAAGCCATTAAGGCGAGGACGTCCCAATTGCGGGCGCTTGCCATTCCTTGTAAATATCCTTGAAACAGAGTGCGCGTCGAGCGCGTCCGCAAGAAATAATTGAGAAGACACCGTCCGAGGGAACGACGTCGAATGGTACATTTTCGCGATCTTGAGCGGCATACCACTCCGTGCGATGACACCGTCTTGTTGAGCGTTGGCTGGCTTGGTCGAGATATGGAGTATCCGACGGGAGAGGTCGCACCGAATTTCTACGAGAAGCTGAGGGAGCTTTGCCGAAACCCTTGGCAACCTTTTGCAACCGCCGGGTTTCATATTTGCGATCTTTGCCAATATGATGGCGTATCTCTCAAAGGCCAACTATACGTCCCCGACCAAGACTGTATTTATGTCGCCCCAGCGGGGGTCGCTCATTACATCGCAGCGCATTGGTACAATCCGCCCGCGGCTTTCGTCCAAGCTGTCCTGAACTGTCCACCTATGCAGACGATGGACTATAAGAAAAAGTTGCTGGCAAATGGGGGACGAGGTTTAACGCGAGCTTTCAAGGAGCCCTCCCAACCAAAATGATTTTACCATTGCTTATGACCCCTTAGCGCCAAGGCGCATCTTCCGCATCGCGCCCGTAGCGGTCATTGTTATGTCTAGGCACAGCGGTAAACACACAAGCCCGACATGATGAAGGAGTGTCAAAATCAAGCGCGTGCTATTTGTCTGCAGTCAAAACAGGTTGCGGAGTCCGACTGCCGAGCAGATATTTTCGTCTCGGAAGGATATAGAGGTATCCTCCGCTGGAACGGATCATGATGCTCGCAATTCTCTTGATACAGAAAAGGTTGGGTGGGCCGATATTATATTTGTCATGGAAAAAACTCACCGAAACAAGATTTTACGAAAATATCGAAATTACCTTATCGGAAAAAAGCTGATATGCTTGGACATACCTGATGAATATGAATTCATGGAGCCAGCCTTGGTAAGGATACTTGAAGATAGAGTTCCTCGCCATCTACTTTGACCCGCCGGTTAGGGCCAATGGTCATGTTGCCAGCGCTTTGGTACCAAGAGCGGACAGATCAGCGATAGATCACTGCGCTATCCAAGCCACATGATTGGAAACCATACGTGCCACCGTTTTCGGTTCTCAAGTTGCTTCAACGATCGCCTTCTCAGGTCGTGCGGCCAGGCGTTCCGTTTTTCACCGCGGGACGAGCACTTGGTCCGCCAAGTCGTTGGTATTTCAGTGGTGACTCTGTAACTTTTGACGCTCTCCTCGACTATCACGACAATATTCAGGTAGAGATTGGAGTTGTCGGGGAGCAGGTCGTCGTTCGTCGCGTTGCGATCCGGATGTGGACATCGGAAACCGGTGTCCCCACGCCCAAAGTCGGGACGATGGAATATGGCCTCCAGACGCACTATTCAATTCGATGGGTTTGAACCGGGTCTGTCTGTTAGCGCGACCATTAGCCTGCTTGAAAAGGCGTCTATTCCTTTTACGCAACAAGCGGTCGCAGATGCCTCAGAGGTGATGGTCGAGCTTAGACTTCGAAATAATACCCGCCTATCGTTCTTCATGATGGAAGGGCGTCCATCCTTGGCAGAAATACAGGCATATTGGGATTAGGACTCTTAGAACCGAAGATGGCTTTGACCCTTTCCGGCCCAGGGCGTTTGGCTTTGATCTTGTGGTGTACAAGAACTGCGGTAGTTTAAAATCTCGCTCTAAACCCATCTCAAGAAAGTCCACCATGGCTGAAACTGAGTTTGTTCTTTCTCACGAACGAATGCGCCACTTTATCGAAACAAAACTATCCGATTGCACGATTGCTCAAAATGGCGATCTGCCTGTCGCACTGAAGCCGGACAGCGACTTATTCAAAAAATTGAACACTCAATTTCGGCAGACTTTTATCAAACATCCCTCCTTTGCAACCGATAGCTTCAACTTCGTACCGCACGAATACCCCGACGGTTCGCGGATTTTCTGTGTCGATCAATTTGCCGGTTCTGGTCACCTCAAGATGGCGACGCGCCCGGTGTCCGTTTTGGGCGATACAGTGTTTCGTGTCACGCTTTTTTATCAAAGCTTCTTCAATTGTGGTGGCGCGCACATTTCTCCTTCAACCGAACTAAAGAAATTCTATTCGTCAGCGGTCGCCTCCGCGAAGAAGGGCACTGAGCGGCTAGAGTTATGGTCAGGTCGAAGCATGTGGTTCGAGCAAGTTTTGTTGAACTCTCACACCGATGTTGTCGAAACAGTGAGAGCATCATTTCGTCGTCGTGAGAGGTCATGACCAAGCGCAGTCGTCAATTTGACAGCTCGACTGGCGGATCTATTGGACGGTTTCGCCAGAAAGCTTAATGTTATTGCCCAAAGATCAGCTCGGCCACGAGCACATGAAGCGGCTGATGGCATGGAGACATGCCAAGCTGAGGCCACGTCAAGAACTGACCGCCCTACTGAGATCGTGTAAGCCGACCGTCAACATCATCGGATCGGATGGAGATGGCAGGAAACCGACAGCCTCGTAGAAAGCGCGAGCCTCGTCGGAGATAGCATGGACCAGTACACCTCTGATGCCAAGAATATCGGCGGCATTCAGCAGGCGCAGGCCGGCGTCGCGCACCAGGGCCCTGCCGATGCCGCGTCCCTGATAGCGTCGGTCGATCGCCAGTCGACCTAGCACGGCGACGGGGATCGGATCCTGCATATTGCGCCGGAAGCGGCCCGGCGCATCCGGCTGCCGTATCGCGCCAGAGGCGATGACATGGTTTGCCTCACAGACGACGAAGGTTCGCGATGCCCCGCCTGATTGGTGCGGGCGCGGCGGCGCAGCCAGTCGTCCAGCGCGGGGACGCCAGAGTTGAAGCTCCCGAGATCATGATGCTCGGCCAAAGGGGCCGGTGCGCTGAGGATCACGCCTCATCCCATGGCGCCTTGGTCGACATGGTCCGCTTGAGGCGGTCGTTCACCTGCGCCGGTGCGTCGAGCCGGGCGAGATATTCGCGTGGTTTTCGGGGCTTACCGTGAATACCGTCCGGTCGAGCACACCTCTTCCGCACGGAGTTCGGATGCTTCCAGCATGAAGTCCGTGAGGGTCTTTCCGAGCAATTCAGCGGCACGATCGATCAAATTGCGGGTCGCGGGCTTGATGCGCATATTGAGCGGCACGCTGGCATCGGGGCTCTTGTTGGTGCGTGAATTCGGCATTCGGACACTCCTCATTCGCAGCGATCCATAGACCGTAACGACATTATCTTTACAAGAACCGTGAGCACAGTGACGTCACGCCGTTCGGTCGATGTGCCACGACCCACCCAACGCCGGCCGATAATCGCCTTCACCCCAATGGCGCAACTCGCGGCTGGCTTTGGCTGGCGGGGCGTAGTGGCGGGCAAGGGCCAGAAGCGCGGTGCGCAGCATCAGTTTGGCGGAGCGGGCGGGCCATTGGCGTTCGCGCTCGACCAGTTCCAGGCCCTTGGCAAAGCAGCAGATATCGAGCACCACGCCCGAAAGATCGGGCCCGAGCGTGATCAGCGCCGCACTGACCCTGCGGCGGGCAGCAAGGGCGGTGTCGGTGAGATCGGGGCCGGAGGGGCGCGCACCCTTGTGCTTCTGGCTCAGCCGGGGCTCGAAGGACGCTGTGATGCGCGGCTGGAGGTGACCGCGTTCAAAATCCCGGGCCAGGCGCTCGCCGGCCTCCACCGCCTCGGGCGGCAGATAGGGCTTGCCATTGCGGTCACGCAGCCGGGCGACGCTCGAAAACGGCTGGTCATCGAGATTGCGGCGCACTGTGTGGAGGTGGGTTTTCTGACCGTTCTGAAAGTCTGGTGGTTGATCAGTGGCGGCACTTCTGGCCTCCCCTTCGCCTGCCGCTTCCCCTGCCCCTGGCCCTTCCCTCGTCTGGCCCTTGCCGGCCGCGCCGGGTTGGTCTGCCATAGCAACCGTCACGGTACGGCGCTCGCCGTGCTGGACGGGAAAGGCCTCGTCCTCGCGCTCGGCCAGCATCCGCTTGACGAAGAAGGCAGCCTCAGCCGATGCCGTCAGGCTGTCACCGTCACGGGTCAGGAGGCCGCGCGAGATCGCTTCGCGCAGCAGGGTTTCAGGCAGACGCGCGAGCAGCACCCCGTCTTCGGGGCGGACAAGCGCGATCTCGCCACCTTCTACCTCTTCCAGCCGCACCCGGCGGCTGGCAAGCCGCAGCAGCCGCAGCATCGGGGCTACCTGTCTCGCTCTGTCGCTGATCGCTTTGGATGTTCTGTCCGCCTGGGCTGCGCCCGTCCGGCGCCGGCTTTGCGCATCAGCCATGACGCCCCTCCTTCGCCACGGTCGACAGCACCGTCACCAAGCGCTCGAGAACACCGAGGATCTCGTCGAGGGCGGCATTTTCGCGCCGGTCCTCAATGACGTGGCAGGCATGGCTGACGGTGCTGCGGTCATAGCCGAAGGCCTGGCCGATGTCCTGCTGCGGCAGGCTCAGCACCACATGGCAGAGATACATGGCGATCTGGCGGATGTGGCAGCGCTGGCGGCGGCTGCCGGCCTGGCTAAGACCCGGGCTGTGGAAGATGGCAAAGATTTCCTCCGTCACCCGGGCGACCGAATGGCACAGCAGCCGGCTGTCTGGCTTGATGACACGAGGCTTGAGATCGGCGGACTTGAGATCGGCAGGCGGTAACTCGACAGGATTTTCAATCGGCGTTGATGACATGAGGCTTCTCCCTAAATAGGATTATATTCATATCAAAGCCTGCAATGCCTGTGAATGTTCTTTCGCACCGACAAAAGGTCTTCCTTTGTTTTCTATCAGATTTTAGTGAGAAATCGTCAAGCGAAAAGGATTATTTTCCACTACTCCCGGTATCGAACCCAGGCAATCATAGGGGTTTATTCAGCCACCATGAGAAAGGCCGCGCATCCCCAAGGGAATGCGCGGCCCAGATTGTCGCTAGTAGCCAGACCTGATCAGGCCTTCGGCTCAAACACCATGGAATGACCATTGATGCAGTAGCGCAGGCCCGTGGGCTTCGGACCGTCGGGGAAGACATGGCCGAGGTGGCCGCCGCAGGTGGCGCAGCGGATCTCGGTGCGCACCATGCCGAAGGCGGTGTCGCGATGTTCGGTGACGGCGCCCGGGGTGACCGGCTCGAAATAGCTCGGCCAGCCGCAGCCGGCGTCGAATTTCGTGTCGGAATAGAAGAGCGGCGTGTCGCAGCCGGCGCAGCGATAGAGGCCGGTTTCGAAATTATCCCAGTATGGACCGGTAAAGGCGCGTTCGGTGCCGTGTTCGCGCAAGATTCGATACTGTTCCGGCGTCAGCTGCTCGCGCCATTCGGCATCGCTGCGCGCTAGTTTTTCGGCAGCATCCCCCGCCTGCTGTTTTACGCTGTCCTCGCTCATGGCTGTCTCCTTGCTTGATTAGGCTGCATCAGAGATGGGGTGGCCTAAGACCAGAATCGAAACCCCTCTGTCGGTGGCTTACCCCTTTGTCCTGCCGGACATCTTCCCCTCAAGGAGGCGATCAGGGATGCGAGCCCCTCATCCGCCATCAAATCTCTTTTGCGACCGCAGATTATGCCGCTCACGAAGAAATGACGTCGGTTACTCCATCCGATCTCCCCTTTCAGCGGGAGATGCCTGTCAGAGCAGAGGGGGTAAACCACACGGTCGATGTTGGGTATCTTGTATTCTGGAGCAAGCTTTTGCCCCGACCTTGACTCTCACGCCTATAAATAGGTGTTTCGGCCTGCACTACAAGCGCCCGAGAAGGCAAGATACGACACAAGCCGCGCCTGCGCTGCCCGTTCCACATCCGCCGCATCTTGGCTTCTCCAAACAACTCTTGGTATGACTTGGCTTGGTATTCCTGCCGATTCGGGGTGGTCCTTGCGGTTTTAAGCATTATATTGCGGCCACCGCTTCCCTTGCGCGCCTATGCTGCGTTCTGCGGCAGACGACTGGAGACGATATGATCGCCTATTCCGCCGCACTGACGCTGCTGGCTCTGTTTTTGCCATTGGTGGCGGCCGTGCTTGCGCCGGCGCTGATCAACCGGCTTGGATACCGGGCATCATGGCTGCTGGCGCTCATGCCGTTCCTGTCCTTCCTGCATTTCCTCTCCTTCCTGCCTGAGATTGCCGATGGCGGCGAAGTGACCGGCGGCTATGCCTGGGTGCCGAGCTACAATGTCAGCTTTTCCTGGTATCTCGACGGGCTGTCTCTAACGTTTGCGCTGTTGATCACGGGCATCGGCACGCTGATCGTGCTTTATGCCGGCGCCTATATGAAGGGGCATGCGCAGCAGGGCCGGTTCCTGGCCTTTCTGCTGCTGTTCATGGGCGCCATGCTTGGCCTCGTGATGTCGGACAGTTTCCTGATGCTGTTCATCTATTGGGAGCTGACCTCGATCACCTCCTTCCTGCTGATCGGCTTCGATCACGAGCGCCAGGCCGCAAGGCGCGCCGCACTCCAGGCGCTGGTCATAACGGGTGGCGGCGGGCTGGCGCTGCTGGCCGGGCTGATCCTGCTTTGGAACGTCTCGGGCGTCACGCAGCTGTCGATGCTTTTGCATGTCGACAATATCGTCACCACCAGTCCCTATTATCTCGCTATCCTGCTGCTCATTCTCGGCGGCGCCTTTACCAAGTCCGCGCAGTTTCCCTTCCATGTCTGGCTGCCGAATGCCATGGAAGCGCCCACCCCCGTCTCGGCCTATCTGCATTCGGCCACCATGGTCAAAGCCGGGGTCTATCTTTTGATGCGGCTGCAGCCGGTGCTGGGCGATACGCCCGCCTGGCAGATCCTGCTACCCTTCTTTGGCGGCATCACGCTGATCGTCGGCTCCGTCATTGCCGTGCGCCAGACCGATCTGAAGCTGATGCTGGCCTATACGACCGTCGCCTCGCTCGGGCTGATGGTGATGCTGACCGGCTTCGGTTCCGACCATGCGCTGGCCGCTGCTGTGCTCTATCTGATCGCCCATTCGCTATTCAAAGGTGCGCTGTTCATGGTGGCCGGTTGCCTCGACCATGAGGCCGGCAGCCGCGACCTTACGGACCTGTCCGGGCTGAAACGGGCGATGCCGATCACCTTTGTTGCATCGCTGCTGGCGGGCCTGTCCATGGCCGGCCTGCCGCCGCTGTTCGGTTTTCTCGCCAAGGAAGAGATCTATGCGGCGCTTTACGGCGGCAATCTGCGCGCCCTGCTGTTTACCGGCGTCGCCGTTATCGGCAATGCGCTGATGATGGTGGTCGGCCTTGCCTTGGCCTTCAAACCGTTTCTGGGGCGCGACGCGAAAAGCCCTGCCACGGCCCATGATGGCCCTGCCCTTCTCTGGCTCGGGCCGCTTGTTCTGGCGCTGGTCGGGCTCGCTGCTGCTGTGTTTTCCGCGCCGTTTCACAAGGCGATTTCCTCGCCGATGCTGAGCGCCGTTGCCCGTAAGGCGAGCGTCGTCGAGGTGTCGCTGGTGCCGCATATCGGCGTGCCGCTGGCGCTGTCGGTTTTCACCATTGCGCTTGGTCTTACCCTGTTCCTGATGCTGGACCGTCTGCGGGCCGGCGTCGCCTATCTGCTCAATAACCTCGGGCCCGGGCCGGATGAGGGTTTCGACCGGTTGATGGCCGGCCTGGTGCGGGCGAGCTTCCGCATCACCAATCTCATTCATGGCGGCCGGCTGGATGTCTACGTGACACTGACGCTGATCCTCGTTGCCGCTGCCTTTCTGGTGCCGATGGCGGTGTTTGGCGAAGGCCCTGATTGGCCCAGCCTGCCCGGCCATATCGAGCTGCACGAAGCCGCCTTCCTGCTGATTGCCGTGTCCGGCCTTTACGCCGTGCTGCGCGCTGCCAACCGGCTCGATGCGATCGTCGCGCTCGGCATCCAGGGCTTTGCGATCTCGGTGATCTTCCTGTTGTTCGGCGCGCCGGATCTGTCCTTCACTCAGTTCATGATCGAGACGCTATCGGTGGTCATCCTGGCCTTGGCGATGACGCGGCTGAAGCTGCATCCGGCCGATCACCGGCCCTGGCCGCAGGTTCTGCTTGACGGCGCTGTGGCGCTTGCCTGCGGCACAGGCCTGATGCTGATGCTGCTGAAGGTGACGCAGGTGCCGTTCGACCCTGTGCTGACAGCGTTCTTCAACACCTATTCCAAGACCATCGCCCACGGCGCCAATGTGGTCAACGTGATCATCGTCGACTTCCGTGGCGTCGATACGCTGGGCGAAATCGCCGTGGTGACGGTCACAGGGCTTGCCATCCTGGCGCTGATCCGCATCCGCGCGCCGAAACTGCGGCCAGACGCGCACCAATCCGGGCAGAAGGCCGAAACCGCTGACGCCGGAGGGGCGCCATGAACACGCTGATCTTCCGCACGCTTGCCCCCTTCGTCACCGCGCTGATGCTGCTGTTTTCGATCTTCGTGCTGCTGCGCGGCCATAACGAGCCGGGCGGCGGCTTTATCGGCGGGCTGATCGCCGCCTCGGGCTTTGCCATTTATGGCATGGCCTTCGGGGTGCAGGCGGTGCGCCGGGCGCTGTATCTGCATCCGCTCTCGGTGGCGGGCGCCGGGCTGCTAATCTCGTGCCTGTCCGGCTTCGTCTCCGCCTTTGCCGGCGTGCCCTTCATGACGGGGCTGTGGATCTATCCTCGGCTGTTCGGTGTCGAAGTGCCGCTTGCAACCGTCACCTCCTTCGATATCGGCGTCTATCTGGTCGTGGTCGGCGCGATCACCTCGATTGCGCTGGCGCTTGGCGAACGGGAGAATGATTGATGGAAGCGGTTTTCTCGGTTCTGGTCGGCCTGTTTGCCGCCACCGCCTTCTACCTGATCATGTCGCGCCATATCGTGCGGGTGCTGCTCGGCATGGTGCTGCTCGGCAATGCCGTCAATCTCGGCCTGTTTACGGCGGGACGGCTGACGCGCGAAGTGCCGCCGATCATGATGAATGGCGAGCAGACCCTCAGCATGGCCGCCGCCAATCCGCTGCCGCAGGCGCTGATCCTGACGGCCATCGTGATTTCCTTCTCCTTCTTCGCCTTCCTGCTGGTGCTGTCCTACCGCGCCTATCAGGACCTCGACACCGACGATACCGACGAGATGCGGCTGGCCGAGCCGAAACATCCGCCGCTGCCGCCTCTCGATTACTGATAAGAAAGACTTAAGACCCCCGATGGCCACTTCCCCGACCGATCCAGAGGCTCTCGCCACCGCATTGCAGGCGGCCTATGTGCAGACGCCGGTAACGCTGGCCCAATGGCTGCCGATCCTGCCGGTGGCGCTGTGCCTTGGCACCGGCGCGCTGCTGTTGATCCTGCGCGAGCGCATTCGGCTGCAGCCGTTCGTTGCCATCGGCGCCCTCTTCCTGCTGGTGCTGATCGATCTGGCACTGGTTGCCGAGGTTGCCGCGCATGGGCCGCTGACGGTCATGATGGGCCGTTGGGTGGCGCCGTTCGGCATCGCCTTCAGCGTCGACCTGACGGGGGCCTTGATGGCGCTGACCGCAGGGGTGGTCGCGCTTGCCTGCGGCATCTATGGGCTTGTCGACATCAACACGTCTGGCCGGCGCTATGGCTTCTATCCGATGCTGATGACGCTGATGGCCGGGGTGTCTGGCGCGTTCCTGACCGGCGATATCTTCAATCTCTATGTCTGGTTCGAAGTGCTGCTGATCTCCTCCTTCGGGCTGCTGATCCTTGGCTCGGAGCGCGAGCAGATCGACGGAGCGCTGAAATATGCAGTGCTCAACCTGATCGCCACTACCCTGTTCCTGATCACCATCGGCTTTCTCTATGCAGGCTTCGGCACGCTCAACATGGCCGATATCGCCCGCAAGGCCGACAGTCTGGGCAAAACCATGCCGCTGATCACGCTGGCAACGCTGTTTTCGCTGGCCTTCCTGATGAAGGCCGCTGCGTTTCCGCTGAATTTCTGGCTGCCGGCCGCCTATCACACGCCGCGCATCGTGGTTGGAGCGCTGTTTGCGGCACTGCTTACCAAGGTCGGCATCTATAGCCTGATCCGGGTGCTGGTGATGCTGCTGCCGGTCGAGCGGGAGGTGCTGAGCTTTCCGCTGGCCATCATCGCCGCCCTGACCATGGTTCTCGGCGCCATCGGCGCGATCGGCCAGTCGGACCTGCGCCGGTTGATGGGCTTTATCGTCATTGCCGGCATCGGTTATATGTTGGCCGGCATCGCCATCGGCGCGGTGCAGGGCGTCAGCGCAGGGCTGTTTTACGCGCTGCAATCGATGCTGAGCATGGCCGCCCTCTATCTCGCCACCGGACTTGCCGGGCGGATTGCCGGCAGCTACCGGCTGGACGCCATGGGCGGGATCTACGCCAAGGCGCCGGGTTTTGCCTTCGTCACCCTGGCGCTGTTCTTTGCCGCCAGCGGCTTGCCACCCTTTTCCGGCTTCTGGCCAAAGGTCATGCTGCTGAAAGCCGCGCTCGATATCGGCGCCTGGTGGCTGGCCGCCGCCATCCTGATGTCAGGTTTCCTGATCACCATCGCCCTTGCCCGGGTATTCCTGCTTGCCTTCTGGCGCAGCGCGCCCGAGGCCACTGCGGAACAGACGGGACCGGCGCCCGCACCGGTGACAGCGCCAATAACCGCATCGATCTTCGCTCCGATCCTGGGTCTGGCGGCAATCATCGTCGCACTCGGTCTGTTTCCGGAACGGCTGGTTTCGCTCACCCAGGATGCCGCCGTGGGACTGATCGATCCGCGGCCCTATATCCACTCCGTTTTTCCGAATGAGCCGCCCGGCCCGAACAGCGAGGCCGACCGACCCGCCGCTGCGGACCCATCGCAGGAGCCAGCCCCATGAGGATGCTGATCGTCGCCTTGCCGCTCACGGCCGTTTGGCTCGCCATCACCGGCAGCGTCACACCTCTCAATATCGGCTTCGGCCTCGTGCTGTCGCTGGCAGTCGCCGGCTTGCTGCGTGAGCAGATCGGCCGCGCGGCAGAGCAGTTGCGGGTCAGGCCGCTCGCGCTCCTCTCCCTGATTGCGCTGTTCTTCGTCGAACTGGCCAAATCCGCCTGGCGGGTGACGGTCATCGTGCTGTCGCCGGGTCTCGACATCAAGCCGGGCATTCTCGCCTTTCCGCTGACGCTCGAGCGAGAAGCCCAGATCACGCTGCTCGCCAACCTGATCACGCTGACGCCAGGCACGCTGTCGGTGGATGTCTCCGACGACCGCAAGTATCTCTATGTGCACGCACTCGACTGCCGCGATCCTGACGCCATCAGGCGCGACATCGCCGACGGCTTCGAGCGCAAGATCAAGGAGGCCTTTCGATGATGGCGACAACCTCGGAACCGCTCGCCGATTCGGCCGCTGAAATGATTGTCCGCCAGGCCTGCAATATCGGCCTGCTGCTGCTGGCGCTCGCATTCCTACTCACCGTCTACCGGGTGATGCGTGGGCCAACCCTGCCCGATCGCGTCGTCGCGCTCGACATGCTGGTCGGCATCGTCATCGGCTTCATCGCCATCTTCGCGATTCGCTCCGGCACCATGCTGTACATCGATATTGCCATCTCGCTTGGCCTTGTCGGCTTCCTGACCACGGTCGCTTTTGCGCGATTCATCCTGGTGCGCGGGGTGATTGGCGAGACGCCGGAAACGGAGCCGGCTATTCGGGCGGCGGCCGAACAATTAGCTGTGGAAAAAAGACGCAGTCAGCGCCGGCAGAAAAGATTTTTCGGAAAGAATGATGTGTCTCAAAAGGAGACAGACTAATGGAATTGGCTGCCGCGATTTTAACGTCTGTATTAATTCTGAGCGGTTCGTTCTTTGCCGTCATCGCCGCGATCGGCCTGAACCGTCTGCCCGACCTGCTGACCCGTATGCACGCGGCCTCAAAAGCCGGCACAGTGGGATCTGGCCTATTATTACTGGCAATTGGCATAGACTCCGGCAGTTTGTCCGTATTTGCCCGTTCAGCGTGCGGATTCTTCTTCTTTGTACTCACTGCACCTGTGTCCGCTCACCTGCTCGCAAGGGCTGCAAGACATGTCGGTTACCCGTTGGCGCAAGCGAGCGTTCTTGATGAAATGAGCAACGGAGCAGATGCGGAGAAGAAGGGTTTAGTTAACAAATTATGAATGCGAGAGTTCCAAAAGTATCGCAAGAACAGAACCTCACTCATATTCAAGCGGATCTTCACTTTTTGACCGACAAGAATTGGGATAAATAGGAACTGGACATTTTTGTCGATGTTGATAATTCATTAAACGGATTATTTGCGTCGCCGAATGGCGCGCAATTAGAATGTAATTGAACAGTAGCATGTCTTCAGTCGACGCGACCCTCCGTCGTGGATCTGGGACCGGATACAGGATTTGGAGACTACTCCCTGATCAATAAGCGTAGCTCTCTGATGTAACGCCGCAGTCTTTGCTTGGACAGCGGCGCAATTGATGCGGGGGTATCAACACGGACCAGTCTAACTGGTTTGAATTCAATGTCGGCGGCAGGTGGCAAAAGCGCCGTCCGGCAGGTAGATGACAGGAGAAAAACATGAGTGAAACCGCATTCGGGTCGTCCGGAAACGATCTTCTCGTAGAATTGACCGCTGATATCGTGGCTGCATATGTCAGCAACCATGTTGTACCAATCGGGGACATCAGCCATCTGATTTCGGATGTGCATTCCGCGCTCTCGAATACCTCGTCGCCGGCACCTGTCGTGTCCGTAGTCGAAAAGCAGAAGCCGGCTGTTGCCGTTCGCAAGTCCATCCAGGGCGATCAGATCATCTGCCTGGAATGTGGCGGCTCCTTCAAGTCGCTGAAGCGGCACCTGATGACCCATCACAGCCTGGCTCCGGAAGAATACCGCGAAAAGTGGGACCTGCCGGTCGATTACCCGATGGTTGCTCCCGCCTATGCCGAAGCCCGCTCGCGGCTCGCAAAGGAAATGGGTCTCGGTCAGCGTCGTCGCCGCGCCAAGTAATCCATGTTCCTGCCGCAAGACGGCAAGTAAACGCCAAACTCCGCTGCCCCAGGGCCTGCGGAGTTTTTTTATGCTTGGCGAATAGATCTGACGCCAGCCCTACAGCGCCCAGCGTTTTATAAAACGCACTAAGAACGCTGTAACTGGTCACGCTGCCTGCCTTATCCGGATTTGGGCAAAGCACATGCTTGTCTTTGCCCGAAACCCGGAGCCGAAGATCCCCACCTTCTGTGTCCAAACCTGCCGATCTGCCCCGGGAAATGTCCTGAACCGAGGCGGTTCCGGCCGATTTGATAACACGCTATACAATACGTTAACCGCGTGCTTTCACTACACGATAAGTAATTGAGTTTATTAGCTTGGTGTTGATGAAATCTGGTGGAAAGTGACATTTGTCGCGGCGGATTTTTAGCAAATCTATAAGATTACAAGGCTCGGGGGCAAAATGGGCGTTGCGACTGTTACTTCTTCAAAGCAGGTCTGGGACACGCTGCTGAGCGGCGCCAAGTGGACGGATTCTTCGATTTCCTTTGGCTTTGCGCGATCTTCAGCCGATTACGGCTACAATTACAGCAGTACGAATGAGCCCAACCGCGGCTTCGGCTCGCTGAACTCTTTGCAGCAGGCTGCCACCCGCACAGTGCTCAAGGAAGTATCGTCCTTCACCAACCTGACTTTCACCGAAAAGAGCGGTTCGGACACGGCATCGGCAACCCTGAAGCTGGGAATGACCTACGCGACCTCCACCGCACATGCCTACTACCCAAGTGCAGCCGAGAGCGGCGGCGATGTCTGGTTCCGCAACGACGGCACCTACAATTACCCTGTCATGGGGAACTACGCCTATAACGAGGGCTTCTATCACGAGATCGGCCATTCGCTGGGTCTTGCTCACGGTCATGAGAAGCACAAGGGCTTTACGCCGCTGCGCGCCGACCGCGATTCCAACGAATTCACGGTCATGACCTATCGCGACTATATCGGCGATTCCACCACTGACGGCAGCGAGAACGAGACCTGGGGCAATGCCCAGTCTTACATGATGTATGACATCGCCGCCCTGCAGTATATGTACGGCGCCAATTACGCCTCGAGCGGCCAGGTCTTTTCCGGCGACACGGTCTATACGTTTTCGCCGACGACGGGCGAGATGTTCGTCAACGGCATCGGCACGGGCACACCGGGCGGCAACCGGATTTTCCGCACGGTCTGGGACGGTCATGGCACCGATACCTATGACCTTTCCAATTACACGACCGACATGAAGATTGATCTGAGGCCCGGCGAGTGGTCGACCTTCTCGCAGGACCAGCTGGCCGATCTCGACGGCGGCAGCCGCGCCACCAATCTGGCGCGCGGCAATCTCGCCAATGCCCTCATGTTTAACAACAATCCCGCGTCGCTGATCGAAAACGCCATTGGCGGCTCCGGCCATGACATCATCACCGGCAACCAGGCCAACAACGAGCTCTGGGGCGGCGCCGGCAATGACAAGATCTATGGCGGGCTCGGCAACGACATCCTGCACGGTGGCGACGGCAACGATATGCTGTACGGCGAGGCCGGCAATGACACGCTTTATGGCGATGCCGGCAGCGATACCCTGTCGGGTGGGGATGGCAACGACATCCTGAACGGCGGCGATGGCGACGACCTGCTGCTGGGCGGCGACGGCGCCGACACCTATATCGGCGGCAGCGGCATCGATGTCGTCAGCTACGAGTCTTCCAAGATCGGCATCATTCTCAACCTGGAAAACCCGAACGCCAGCACCGGCGACGCCCATGGCGACACTTTCACCGGCGTCGAGATCTTCATCGGCACAGCAAAGGCCGACACGATGATCGGCAATGCCGAGGACAACACCTTTTTCGGCGGCGCAGGCAATGACACGCTTTCGGGCGGTGGCGGCAACGATACGCTTTACGGCGGTGCCGGAGCCGACAAGCTCTATGGCGGCGCAGGCGCCGATCACTTCGTGTTTTCAACGCTCGCCGACAGTGCCGGCAAGGCGCTCGACATGATCTACGATTTTTCGGTCAGTGATGGCGACAAGATCGACGTCTCGGCCATCGACGCCAATATTTTGGCTGCCGCCGATCAGGCCTTCAACTGGATCGCCAATGCAGCCTTCTCTGGCCATGCCGGCGAACTGCACGCGCAATATGGCTCGGCCTATACGACGGTCAGCGCCGATATCAATGGCGACAAGAAGGTGGATTTTGCCTTCAACATCAACAAGGGCTTCCAGCTCACTGCCGATAGCTTCATTCTGTAGACATTCAGATCACACGGAACCCCTGACGGGGACGGCTCTGCCTTCCCCATCGACGCGTCTAGTATCGTCCCGCCACCCGGCGGGTTTTTTCTTGACTCATTTCCGGGCGCAACTGCTAAAGCGTGTCGCCGTGGGTAGGATTCACGGCGACACGCTTTAGCTCTTCCTTTGTCGCATGTACGTTATCGTTTAATTGCGGACAATTAAACGCGACATGCTTTAGGCACTCTTTTCGGACAAAAGCTCGCCCTCGCGCTGGCGCCAAGCGCTCGGGTTCTGCCCCGTCACCCGCAGGAATTCGCGGTTGAAATTCGACTTGGTCATGAAACCCGCGTCGAAGACCACAGATGTCACCGGTTTGTCTGTGTCGCGCAGCAGCCGGCAGGCTTCCTCGACCCTGAGATTGTTGACGTAATGGGAGACGCTGATGCCGTGCACCCGATTGACCGCCTGTGAGACGGCGCGGGCAGGCAATCCAAGGCGACGGGCAAGCCGGGTGAGGTTCAGCTCGCCGTCCTTGTAAAGCTGCTTTTCCGTCATGATCGCATCCAGGGCGGCGGCAATGCGGGCATCGTCATCGCTTGCGGATCGTGCCGGCGTCGCGGCTGGTTCCGGCATTGCGGGCGCCGGGCCGGGCTCTTCTTCGGCCGAGGCGCCACTTTCGGCCAGCGACGCGGCAAAGCCCAGCGCCAGCAGCACCAGGGTCATGAAGCCCGAGACCACGGCCGGCACGTGCCGACCATCGGCAAAGGCGAAATCGAAGCTGATGAACAGGTCACTTGCCGCTGATGCGAGCAGCGAGGCCGCCATGCATTGCAAAGCGCGATAGGAACGCAGCGCGCCGTCGAGCCGGGAGGCCGTCAGGGCATCAGGCCCCAGCCGCGCCAACCACAGCAGCGCTAGACCATAACCGAGAAAGGTCAGGATCAGCACCACATCGAGCAGTCCGTTGCCGGCAATGTTCAACCCCAGAACCAACAGCGCCGGCAGGCCGTGCATCGCAAGAATGAGCCTGCGCCGCATCGGGCTCTCGCGCTCCGGCGCGGCCGTGAGGCTGCGAAAGGCCAAAAAGCTCAAGGGTGGAATGACCGCCGCCAGCATCGACATGGCAGGCATGACCGCCAGAAGCCCATAGCCCCAGCGCAAGCCCACCAGCACCGACTGGACCGCCATGACCGCCAGCAAAAGCAAAAACGGCCGCACCGCTGGCGCTTCCTCCTGGCGGATCATCCGCACCAGAAGAGTGGCTAGCAGCAGCGCAACGAAGAAGGAAATCGGCAGGAAGAGCATCGGTTAAACAGCTTGGGAGCGGGTTGATAGGTGGCGGGCAAGGCAGAGCGGCTGGACGAAAAAAGCAGCCTTATTGAAAGCGAGCTTAGCCGCAGACCCAGCACAACAACAGCCACAACCCGCCTCAAATGCGATCGCGGACGTCCCGGATCGCGTTCGCGGTCGCCGTGGCAGCGTCTCAGGCCCAAGGCTTGGCGCATCCAACCACACAGGAGCGCTTACCCATGACAAACCGGCCCATGAAAAAACGGACCATTCTTCTTGCCATTGTCGGCTGCTTTATCGGCATTGCCGTGCTCGACCGCATCACCGACCAGGGCTTTTCCGGTCAAGCCTGGGGCTTCTGGCGGCATGATCGCCAGATCGGCGAGGTGCTGGATCTCGGCAGCGTCTCGAAACTGCGCGTCGATGGTGCCGCCAGCGAAATAACAGTCACCGCCGATCCCGCGTCGCCGCCAGCGGCAAAACTGACCGGCGAGCGTGACGGCTGGGGCGCCTTCTGGCAATCCGGCTGGTCGACGCGCGATTGCGGGCAAAGCGGCCGCATGCATGTCGACAACGATACGCTTGTTGTCGAAATGTCGGCGCCGTCGCGGTTTCTCGACTGGTCCGATTGCAGCCTGCGGCTAACCGCCAATCTCAAACCCGAAGCTGCCGTGCTGATCCGTCAGCAGGCTGCCCGCATCACGCTCAAGGGCAATTTTTCAACCGTCGACGTCAAGGCCGATGCCGGGGACTTTTCGCTCGACGGTCATGCCCAAACGCTTGATGTAGCCGGCGCCGCGCTGCGCGTTCAGGCCTGGTTCCGCAGCATTGCCCACACCGAAACCATCGCGCTGACAGGCCGGATGATGGATGCCAGCCTGCATTTCATGGTGCCGACCCCGATCAGCTATCTCGTGGAAGCCACCGCCTCGCTGATCGACAGCCAATTGCCCAACACACCGGGTGCCAAACCATCGATCACCATCAGGGGCGAGATGGTGCGCACGCGGATCGATTGACGGTGTGGAGGATGAAACGTCACGAAAACGCCCGAAGATCGCGCCTGCCGTCCAGCACGCGCACGACCCGGATGATCTCCACTGCTCCGTCATCCGTGTCCGGAACCGTTTCATAGAGCATCGGGAAAGGCGTCTCGACGACTATGCGAACGCTCGACCGGATATCCGGTCGGCGCACGCCCATGCGCGGCTGATCGATCAGCAACCTTGCTTTGCGTTCGAAGCTGTCGAAAAAGCGTTCGGCAGCGCGAGGCTGCGCAAGACCGATTTGAACATAGATGTCACGGACGTCCGCCAGGGCTTGCGGCATCCAAACTAATTCAGCGGCCACTGGTTTTGGCGGCGTTCAGTTGCTGGCGGGCTTCGTTCCGAAGCTCGTCGAAATCAACGCCGACAGGCTCGCCGCTGGCTTTGCCCTCATCCCAGAGCTTGCGTAGGCGATCAATGTCGTCCTTGCGGATTTCCCACTTGGCGGCCCAATCACGCATTGCTTCCCGGACGACTTCGCTGCCGCTGGCATAAGCGCCACTATCGACGGCCGCGCGCACCAAGTCCGCCTGCTGTGGCGTCATTGAGACGCTGATCTTTTCAACATTGGCCATAGGGCATCTCCATCGTAGTGGTAAACATTACCACCGAGCTGCCGGATTGCAAAGCATCTGGGCTACTGCCTAATTCCTTGAATGCACTGAGTGCTCTGCCTCACGTCCCCTCGATCAACAATTCCATTGCCGCAAGATCGAGCCAGCGGCCGAATTTGGTGCCGACCTGGCGGTGGATGCCGACGAGGCGGAAGCCGAGGCGTTCGTGCAGCGCGATGGACGCGGTGTTGCCGGCCTCGATGGCGGCGATCATCACATGCACCTTGGCCGTTGTGGCGCGGGCGATCAGCGCCTGCATCAGCGCTTTGCCGATGCCCCGTCCCTGGTGGTCCTTATCGACATAGACGGAATGCTCGACGGTGTGGCGATAGCCGTCGAAAATCCGCCAGTCGCCATAGGAGGCATAGCCGGCGACCTTGCCATCGACCTCGGCGACCAGCACCGGAAAGCCACGGGCGCGGCGCTGCTCCAGCCAGACGCGGCGATTGTCGAGATCGATCAGAACCTCGTTCCAGATGGCGGTCGTATGCTCGACGGCGTGATTGTAGATGTCGACAATAGCGGGAAGGTCCGCTTCATGGGCGTCGCGGATCAGGAAGGGTACGGTCATGACAGTCCTGCGGATGAAAAGCGATTGCCGTTCCTACCCCAGATTGCCGCCCCGGCAAATGATTTTCGTGACCTGGTCTTGGCCGATTACGAGCCGATAGCGGTGACAACGGCGGAGTAATGCACGGCGGCGGCCGCCACGACAAAACCGTGCCAGATGGCGTTCTGGAAGCGCAGCCTTTCCCAGACATGGAAGATCACGCCGGCAGAATAGAGAATGCCGCCGATGAAGATCAACACGACAGTCACCGCCGGCAGCCGCTCGGAAATCGGCTCCAGCGCCAAGGCCCCGCTCCAGCCCATGGCGAGATAGAGCAGGATGGCCAGCCGGTCATAGCGGCCGGGATAGCGGCATTTCAGATAAATTCCGGTAAAGGCTGTCAGCCAGATGCCGATCAACAGGGCCAGCAGCAGCGGCTCGTCGGCGCCGCGCTCCAAGAACGGCGTGTAGGTGGCGGCAATCAGCACGAAGATCGCGGAATGATCGAGCCGGCGCAGGTAGGATTTGAACGGCGAGCGCGGCCACATATTGTAGGTGAAGGAACAGCCCAGCGCCAGAACAAGACCAAGGCCGTAGATCCAGCTGGCGGCAATTTCGCCGAAGCTGGTATAGACCGTGGCGTAGAAGATCAGCGCCGTCACCCCGATCAATGCGAAGACCACGCCGACGCCATGGACGATGCCATCGGCCAGCAGCTCGTGGAAATCATAGGGGCGCCCGAAGCGGAAGTCTTCTTTCATGATGGTCAATCCCAGTTCTGCCTCAGAGCATCGGATCGATGCTCTTAGTCTTTGTTTGCGCATCGGATATTCCGAAAACCGGTTCCCACTTTTCGGTCCGATAAGTTTGTCTACGCATCGGATATTTCCGAAAACCGGTTCCCACTTTTCGGTCCGATGCTTTAGCGCCCCCACTCTAACGCGCAATGATTGCCAGATGATGTCGCGGGTCGCGTGAAACGCACCAAACCGGCGATGACAGGCGATTTTATGTCGGCGCTGAAAAGTCCTGCAACCATGGGTAAGGATGCGCCAAAGACGGGGCTCTGACAAGGAAGATTTTGCGCTGCAGCATGCTTTCCGTTCAGGCAAAGGGTGCGGCAGGCGTGTTAGCCGAACAAGCAGCACAAAGCTTAAACCGGTTGCCCTGTAAGCTTGCGCCTGCGGTCCCGGCTCAGGACCCTGGCTCGAATCGACGGGATATCAGATGCGCTTTACAGTGCTTGCGACTTTCATGGCGCTGATCGCCTATAACTGGTTTTTCATCAAGGTCGCCCGCGCCCGCCAGCAATTCGGGCTCAAGGCGCCGAAGATCACCGGCGATGCCAATTTCGAACGGATTTTCCGGGTGCAGCAAAACACCGCCGAGCAATTGGTGTTCTTCCTGCCGTCGCTCTGGTTGTTCGGCTTTTATCTCTCCGACCAGTTTGCGGGCCTGCTCGGCCTTTGCTGGACGGGTGCCCGCGTGCTCTATGCCGCCGAACATTATGCCGACGCGAAGAAACGCGGCCCGGGCGCGCTGGTCTCCTGGCTGATCGCTTTTGTGCTGCTGATGGGCGGCACGCTGGCGGCGCTGGTGACATAGGCGCGTTACAGTCCGGTATATCACGGCCCGGGCGCCTGCAAAAACCGCCGCAGGTTCAGCCCGGCTATCAGACTATAAGGCGGCAGAGCCAGCGAATAGTGGCCGCAATTCAGCGCCACATGCTTCACTCTCACGCCTGCGGCCTCCAGTTTTTGCAGGAACTGCTGCGACAGCGTCGGCAGGACGACCGTGTCGCGCCGTGCGAGCACAAGCTGAAGATCGAGACCGGGACGAGCCAACCGTCCGGCGTAATGCGACAGATCGAGCGGCGCCCAAGCGCGTCTGAGATCGCTGAGGGCAATGGTCGGCTCAAGGCTCTCCCGGATCGCGCGCGTCGCTCGCCCGGTCCAGACCATGTCTGCGAGACTGCCAGCACCGAGAAACAGGGAGGCTTTCGACACGGCCTCCTCATGGGCGGCGGTAAGGCCTGCGACCCAGGCGCCCAGGCTCATGCCGAGCACGGAAATTTTGCGATAGCCCTGACGCTTCAGCCAAAGAATGAGCTTGCGCCCATCGCAGACCGCCTGCCTGATAGACTGGATCGTGCGGCCGAGATTGGGGCTGAGCATGAAATCGGCATAGTGAGAAGCCGGGCGGCTGCGCTCGAAATGATAAGGCATGGCGATCTCGACAACCGTGATCCCACGCTTCGCAAAAAACCGGGCGATCCGATCATTTCTTCTACTGGCATTCCAGTGATGGAAGATCACCAGCGCATGATCCAGCGACCCGCTCTCGGTAATCCCTGCCCAAACGCGGTTGTTCTCCTCGACATCGGTGGTGATATCGGATGGGAACGTCAGCCAATCGTCCTGCCGCTGAAACTGCCGCTCATCCCAGACTGGTGCCGGGAAATAGTCTGGATCGGCCAGAGCTTGCGCGGCGAGATCGCAGAAAGCATCAAGGTCTTCCGCTGGAGCCGCATCGGCAAAGGCTAGGTCGGCGTCGAGAACAAAATCGGCTGGCCGCTTCCATTGCTCGCCGCGTCGCGCGCGGCGCTCATCCCAGTGATCGAGCCAGCTATGATACACGTCGCTCCGCCTCACCTTCTTGCGCCATGGCAAGACCGGTCGAGCTTTCGCATCCCGACCGGCCATCGTCAGCGGCAAGTTTTAGGCATGTTTGGGACATTGGAAAAGCCCGGACATGTGACGAGGCTACAGGCGACCAAATGCCGAGTTTCCCCGGCTTCGCCGCCCCCTCAGCCTGGCGCGCAATCCTGGCAGAAGGGCGTGGCCGGCAGGGTTTCCAGGCGTTCCGGCGCGATGTCCTCGTCGCAGCTGACGCAGCGTCCGTAGGTGCCGGCCTTGATGCGGGCAAGCGCTGCGGCGATGGCGCGCAGTTCGGTTTCGCCGGCAGCGCCGAGGCTTTCCAGCACTTCGTCATTTTCGGACTCGAGTGCTTGCTCTTCGGTCTGGGCGCTGCGCAGGCCGGTCAGATCGTCGGAGATGCGCTCGAGCCGGCCGGTGAGTTCGTCGCGCCGATCCAGAAGCGCCTGTTTGTAACCGTCCGTGTTCATTACTCGTCTCCTTTTGATAGCATTTCCAAAACCTCGTCAGCGATCGACCAGAACCGAGCACCGGGCATGGCGCACAACGCGGTCGGCGGTCGCGCCAATCAGGTAATTGGAAAAATCCGGAATGTGCGAAGCGATAATGATCAGGTCGGCCTTTTGCTCCGTCGCTGCGGCAAGAATCTCATGCGCCGGCGAGCCGACCCGGATTTCCATCGTCACGCGCGGGCGCAGGTGAGGCTCGAGTTTGGCGGCCATGGCGTTCAGCTTGCTCCTCGCCTCCTCTATGCCGCCCTCGAGCAGATCCTGGGGGATATCGATGGCGATATAGGACGGCAGGTTTTCAACTACGGACAAAAGCCTGATCTCGCCGCCGTCGTTGAGCAGAGCCTGCGCCTTGGCGAGGATCTTTTCACCCTTTTCAGCGTGGCCTACGTCAACGGGAACGATGATCTTCCGGTACATGACAGCTCTCCTATGCAGCCTGCGGTTTGAGATAGACCCAACCTGCGCCTGCTCACGCCCGGCCGCGTTGATCCGGATCAAGCCGCTCACCGTTCAGCTTTCTCGAACGATCTTTCGCGAAACCGCGATCTTTAGAAAACGACGATAAACCTCTATCTGTCGGCATATGATTTGCAGCCGCGCGCACGCGGCAGACTGGACCCGACCGCCATGACCGATATCGAGATGACCAATACCGAAATGACCGGCACCGCCCTGCCCCATAACGCTACCGAGGTCTTTGCGCTTACCCGCCCGATCCATGTCGGCCAGGCGCATCTCGTCGTGTCCGACCTCGCCACCGTCTCGGCCTTCTACCGCGAGATCATCGGCCTTGGCGTGTTGGAGCAAAGCGCAAGCGGCATGGTACTCGGCGTCGGCGCAAAGCCGCTTCTGACCCTCACGACCCGGGGCGATGTGGCGCGGGCACCGCGCACGGCGGCCGGCCTGTTTCACACCGCCTTTCTGTTGCCCAGCCGGAAGGCGCTGGCCGGCTGGCTGCGCCATGCCGCCCATGCCGGCGTGCGTCTCGACGGCGCCTCCGATCATCTGGTGAGCGAGGCGATCTATCTCTCGGATCCCGAAGGCAATGGCATCGAGATCTACCGCGACCGCGCGCCGCTTGAATGGACCTATCACGCCGATGGCACGGTCGAGATGGCGACCCTGTCGCTCGACCTGCAGAAACTTTATGACAGCGCCACCGACGAGCAATGGACTGGCCTGCCCGAGGGCTCCAGCATCGGGCACATGCATTTACAGGTGGGCAACGTGCCGGAGGCCGACCGCTTCTATGAAGGTGTGCTCGGCCTGAAGAAGATGGCCACCTATCCCGGCGCCAGCTTCTTCGGTTCCGGCCAGTATCACCACCACATCGCCGCCAATATCTGGAACAGCCGCGGCGCCGGCCCGCGCCAAGCCGCCATGACCGGCCTTGCCGACTACGCCCTGCGCTTCAACGACATCAAGGCACTGGACACGGCGTTAAAGACGCTGGAACGCCTGGAAATTCCCGTCACACGCTCGGCGGAGGGCCACCGGCTGACGGATCCCTGGGGCATTGGGCTGACGCTGAGTGCTGCGGAGTGAGGCTGATCTCAAGGGCTGACCAAGGGGGCTGATCAATGGGGCTGATCAATGGGGCTGATCAATGGGGCTGATCACTAGAGCTGGTCAAGGGAACTGGCTAGCTGCTTGCCGATCAAGCCAATCTGTCCGGCGCTCATCCAATGCCGCCGCCCTGGCGCGGCTGCTTCCTGTTGCGTTCGCGACTGGAAAGCCACCTTTGTCCCGTCAGAGTGTCTAACGGTCGTCGAAACTGGTCCGGGCCGTCTCTATTTCGGCCTTGCGCAGCCTGCTCCATGTGACCAGTGATGCCACCTGATCGGCAAAAGAACGGCCTAGCTCAGTCAGTTCGTAGGTCACGCTCGGTGGAACCGTGGGCTCGACCAGTCGCCGGACGTGTCCGTCACGTTCCAGGCGGCGCAGTGTCAAGGTCATCATTCTTTGCGAAACGCCGACCAAGGCACGTTCCAGCTGCCGATAGCGTCTGGGGCCCGCAGACAGTTCGGCAAGAGCCATCACTGTCCACTGCTCGCCGAGCCGACCCAGCACCAGCCGTATACCGCAGTCCTCATGATCCGGGGAGCCGCAGGGCTCGAGCGCAGCTTCTTGGCGAACAACAGTGTGCGTGACAGACAAGATTGTGCCTCCTTATATGTCGTTTCGTAACCGCGTAGATCGTGCAGGAACCGAAGGGAAGGAACCTACATGATCTTGATAACCGGCGCATCGGGCCAGCTGGCCTCACTCATAACACAACGTGCGAAGGAGGCGGGGCTCCTGATCGAAACTGCCAGCCGCTCGCAGGATGCAGACCGCCCGATGGATTTCGACCGGCCAGAAACCCTGGATTTCTCAGGCATCCGGACCTTGCTTCTTGTCTCCGCCGGCTATGCGGAGGATGATGTTGTCATGCGCCGACACGAAGCCGTTCTCACGGCGGCACACCGTCACGGCGTTAAACACGTTGTGTACACCAGCCTGTCAGCGGCCAGCGATCATCTGGGCTTTGCGCTCGCCCATCGCTGGACCGAACGCGCCTTGATCCAAAGCGATCTTTCATGGACGATCCTCCGAAACGGCCTTTACGCGGAGCTCATTGGTGCGCTTGCCGCACCACGCGGTGGCCGGATCACCGTGCCATTTGGCAGCGCTCCGATATCCGCCGTCGCAAAAGCCGATCTGGCCGATGCCGCGCTCAAAGTTCTCTGCGATCCGAAGGAGCATGCGGGAGCGACTTATGAACTCTCTGGCATTGCGCCGTTCTCAGTTCGCCATCTGGCGCAGCGCCTTGGCGTCACCTATGAACCGACAAGTCTTTCAGACGAACGTATCCGCCTCTCCGAGCTGCCATTATTGCCGTTTCAGGCCCCGATGCTTCTGTCGATTTCTTCGGCCGCGATGGCAGGCTTCCTGCAATCCAACAGCAGCGACCTTCTACAATTGGTTCCGCACCCACGCGACGCCCTGACCGTCGCCTGCAATGCCGCGCACCAAGCAAGCAGTGAACGGTAACGGCGCTGAACCACCGTGCGCCATATATGGCACGCCACGGTGCAATGATTTACTGGATCCGCCCCCTTTTCTCGCTGACAAAGAGGGGCTTCTCCCCTTTGGACGCCTGGGGAATAGTTGGCAGTGACGTGGTGCAGCACCAGAAGCAGCTTATTACGTCACGTAATATCAGATAAACTTAATATACTTAAATATAAAATTCAAAGCCTCTGACTTTACTCTTAAAATCCATGGGTTTTACCGGGCAAAATGCTCCATTTTGATCCCGCTCCACAGCGGTTCCGATTTATTTCTATTGCCTGACACTCCAGATCTTGAACGGCCATGGCCATGCTTTACATCTTCGATTGTGGGATTTGAACCTAGGGACCGTCCTTGTAGCGCTGACAGCGAGCCTTGTCGTTCCGGGTTGTTTGGGCCGGGCAACCACAGGGGTTGGCAAGGTGTTTGGATCAGGGGCGTTTTGTTCAGGAAGGATGCGCGGTTTCGCGCGCTGTGAATGTTCCAAGTTTCACCATGGAATAACCGGTTCGTCCATGCGGCAGGCTCGGTAGAGCTGGCCGTCCGTGGCCGACGGCATCGGGTCTTATTTCTGGCCTTGTCTTATCGAGGAGAGCATGATGAGCACTGACAATATTCTCTCGCGCATGGGGCGGGTCATCGCCGGCCTCGCCAATGCGGCGGTGGACAAGGCTGAGGGCGCAAGCGGGATCGCCGTCATCGAGCAGGCGATCCGCGAGATCGACGCGGCAGCCGATGAGGCGCGCACCGAGCTTGGCAAATCCCGCGCCGCCGAATTTCGCATCCGCAGCCGCCGCAAGGAGATCGAGGCCGATCTTGCCGATCTCGACGACAAGATCCGCACGGCGCTTGCTGCCAGCCGCGAGGATCTCGCCAAGGCTGGCGTGGCCCGCCAGATCGATCTCGAATCCCAGATTGCCGCGCTCGACAAGGCCATGGCCGATATAGCGCTAACGCTGGATGATGGGCAAAAGGCGCTGCAGGCCGTGCTGGCCACCCGGCGCGAGGCCGAAGCGCGGCTGGCCGAGTTCAAGCGCAGCGAAGCCGGCGCCCGCTCCGAAGGCGAAGGCAAGCAGGCGGGCTTTGGCCAGAGCGGCCGCGCCGAGGCCGGCGCGCAGCAGGCCTTTGCCACCATTACCCGCCTCACCGGCGTGCCGGGCACCGCAAGCGAGGGTGCCGCCGAGCTTGACGAGCTTGACCGGCTGCACCGCGAGCAGGCCATCGACGCCCGGCTGGCGCGTCTCAAGGCAGGTCATTGATCTCTCATGGATCTAGTGTTTTCCCCCGGCTGCGCGCCGTTTTCGATCGCAGCCGCCATTCTGATCGGCCTGACGGCCATCGAGATCCTGTCGATGCTGCTGGGCTTTTCGCTGAGCAGCATTATCGGCAAGCCCGCGTTTGGTCATGACGGTTTGGGGCACGACCTCAGCCATGAGGCTAGCTTCAATCCTCTCGCCTGGCTGAATGTCGGCCGCTTGCCGTTGCTGATCCTGCTGATGCTCGCGCTCGGGCTGTTTGCAGGTATCGGTTACGCTGTGCAGGCGGTGGCAGCGCTGGTCTTCATGCCGCTGCCCGCCTCCGTCGCGTCTGCCATCGCCGTCGTGGCGGCGCTGCCGGCAATCCGGGCCTCCAGCCGCACCGTGGCCCGCCTGATCCCGACCGATGAAACCTATGCCGTCGACGAGGATGATTTTCTCGGGCGGCTGGCAGAAGTGACGATCGGGCCGCTCGACCAGGGTTTGCCCGGCCGCGTCAAGGTCAAGGACCGCCACGGCAACTGGCATCAGCTGCGCGCCCGCGCGGCCGATGCCACCGAGCCGCTTGCCATCGGCGCCACCGTTCTCCTGGTCGATCGCAAGGCCGGCATTTTCCTGGCCGTTCCGGGCCCGTCCGATCTCGTCTGAGCCTGCGTTTTTCCCTTATTCATTGCCCCCTTTATGGAGCCGTCCATGTCAGACCTCTACAGTCTTCTTCTGCCCGCACTCGTCGGGATCGTGCTGATCCTCGGCGTCGGCTTCGTGATTGCCACGCTCTATATCCGCTCCAGCCGCGACGAGGCCTATGTGCGCACCGGGCTTGGCGGCCAGAAGGTCGTGCTGGATGGCGGCTCGGTCGTGCTGCCGATCTTCCACTCCATCGCAAGGGTCAATCTGAAGACGCTGCGGCTGGAAGTGCGGCGCGGGGAGAATGACGCGCTGATCACCAAGGACCGTATGCGCGTCGATATCGGCGCGGAGTTCTACGTGCGGGTGAAGCCTGACACCTCCTCCATCGCGCTTGCCGCCCAGACGCTCGGCAGCCGCACCAATGACAGCGAGCAGTTGCGCCAGCTGATCGAGGCGAAATTCGTCGACGCGCTGCGCTCTGTCGCCGCCACCATGAACCTTGATGCGCTGCAGGAGCAGCGGATGGATTTCGTCAAGGCGGTGCAGGAAGTGGTCGGCGCCGATCTGCAATCCAACGGCCTTGAGCTGGAATCGGTGTCGCTGACACGGCTCGACCAGACGGATATCAAGCATTTCAACGCCAACAACTTCTTTGACGCCCATGGTCTTGCCGCCCTGACACGGGTGACGGAAGGGCGCAAGAAGGAGCGCAACGAGATCGTGCGCGACACGGAAGTGGCGATTGCCCAGAAGGATCTGGAAGCGCGCCAGCAATCGCTGACCATCGAGCGCACCAAGCGCGAGGCGGAGTTGAGCCAGGAGCGCGACATCGCCAACAAGTCGGCCGCCACCCGCGCCGAGACCGCACAGCAGGAACAGGCCGCCAAGCGCGCCGAGGAAGAAGCCCGCATCGCAGCCGAACAGGCGATTGCCGAGCGCGAGGCAACCGCCAAGCAGGCGCGCGAAAGCGCCAATATCGATGCCACCCGTGCCGTGCAGCAGCGCGACACGGAAGCGCGCCGCGACTTGCAGATCGTCGCCCAGGAAAGCGCGATTGCCGTTGCCAACAAGAGCCGCGAAGAGTCCGAAGCCAAGGCCAAGGCGGAAGCCGCCCGGGCGCTCGCCATCGCCGCCGAAGAAAAGGTGCAGACGGCCCGTAGCGTTGAAATCGCCGAACGTGAAAAGCAGATCGCCGTGATCGATGCCCGCAAGCGCGCCGAAACCGAAGCAACCGCCGTGACCGTGGCCGCAGAAGCCGAGCGCACCGCCGCTACCAACCAGGCCGATGCGATCAAGACGCTGGCGACCGCCGAAGCCGATGCCGCCATCATCAAGGCCAAGGGTATTCTGGAAACCGGCCGCGCCCAGGCCGAAAGCGAAGCGCTGCTCAACGACGCCCGCAACAAGCTCAGCGCCGATATCATCGAGTTCGAAATCACCCGCGAACGCATCCGCATCATCCCAGCAGCGCTGGCCGAGGCGGTGAAGCCGATCGAAAAGATCTCCGACATCAAGATCTTCGACACCGGGAGCATGCTCGGCCGCGGCGGCAATGGCGGGGGCAACGGCTCAGCAGGCGGCATCGGCATGGGCGAAGGCCTCGCCGGCCAGCTGCTCGCCTACCAAGCCAACAAACCCATCCTCGACCGCATCCTGAAGGAAGCCGGCTTCGACGGCGACAACGCAGTGTCGGCGCTGCTGGCCGGGCTGGAGGGGAAGGACACGGTGGGGACGCCGCAGGGTGCGAGGCAGGAGGTCGCCAAGCCGATAGTGCCGCCAAAGCCGGATAGCGTGTGAGGAGAATCCCTCGTTGTCGCCAGCAGCGCTTTGACAGGCCGCCCGGGCGACATTGCTCGGGCGCCTTTATCTATAGATTTCAATGCTACTTAGCCGCATATTGCAGGCCAAACGCACGTTGCCGTTTTTCACCCAAAGTGGTTGCCCGATGCATTCGATATCGCCATTGGTCACAGCTAGACCGTCTCCGTCATTGCAAGCAATGATGGGTCTCAGGGTATGTTGGCTATAGCGGAGAAGAGCCGGAAGAAACGCGGCATCGGCATTCAGATGCGGAAAAAACTCGAATGGAACGAGATCAAGCGCGGTCTCGTTCATGCAGTTTTCCGGCGGCTTTCCTTGAAACAAGGCATCCGTGGCGATTGTCGGGGTCAGGATAATTGCACCTGCGCTTGTTCCGATCAGCACGCCGCCGTTTTCAGCCCACGTCCTAAGGCGTGACATTAATCCGCTTTGCTTGAGGCGGCCGAGAAATCCGCCAGTATGCCCACCGGACAAATGAATCGCGTCACAGCCAAACAGCGCAGCTTCGTCGGCTTCGGTGTGAGATTCATCCAGATCGTAAAAGATGGAAGTTCCAGCCCAAGGCGCGCGTAGTAAGCCACTCTCTCTTGAAAAAAGCGGCGGTCAGGCTCCTGCCCTGACGGAATGTAGCCAATCCTCCGTCCGAGCCGGTTTGAGGCCAAGACCGTCAACAACCTCTCATCAACGGCTGCGTTTTCCGGAATAACCTGATCGCTGTAGAATATGAGATTGATCATAACGCGCCTCCAACAGTCACTGCGCTGGTTTCCCACTAACCGAGTCTGCCCCCGGGCGGGCGCGTTCGGCTTCACGCCACTGCTGCCATTGCCGTCTCAGTTTTACCCGGGAGATGCCGATGGTTTCGTCGAGAACCTCAAGCGCGAGGATGCGTTCGGTGCGGAAATGGCGGAAGGCTTGCCGTGATTCACACCAGGCGATCAACAAGGCGCGGGCTTCCGCGTAACCGAGAAGCACGGGCCAGACGACGCGCCGGGTGACTTCGCCATTGCCGGCGCGATAGGCGAGCGTCAGCTTTCGCCCCTCCCGGATTGCCTGCCGCAGGGGGCGGGTGTCGATAGCCTGTCCCTCCCCGCCCTCGTCAGGTTTCAGGCCGACGGCGGGCTGAGCAATGAAGGGAAGGTACTCGCTCGGCATGATCGCGGTAATCTTTGCGACGACGTCTTTGGCGGCATGGTTAAGGGCGGCGTCACCGAGCTTGGCCACCATCTGGGCGCCGAGCAGAACCGCCTCGATCTCCTCGGGCGTCAACATCAGCGGCGGCATGTCATAGCTCGGGTCCAGCACATAGCCGAGCCCGGCTTCGCCGTCGATGGGCACGCGCTGGGCGATCAGATGGGCAATATCGCGGTAGACGGTGCGGCGGGCGACTTCGAGTTCATCGGCCAGCGCGGCCGAGGTCACCGGCCGGCTCGACCGCCGAAGGATCTGGATGATCTGAAAGAGCCGGTCGGCTTTCCGCATAACTGCTCATTCCTGCTGCCACAACGCTGTCAGCAGGACTGTGTCACAAAAGCCGTGAAAGCGAAGCCCAAGACCACAGGAGAACATGATGAAATTTGCATCCACCCGTCTCGTCGCCGCCGACATCGGCCGCATGGTAGCCTTCTACGAGCTGGTGACCGGCTACCAAGCCGAGTGGCTGGCTCCCGTCTTCGCCGAAATCGTCACGCCGGGCGCCACCCTGGCAATCGGCAGTGCCGAAACCGTGGCGCTGTTTCAGGAAGGCAGCGCCGAGCCAGGTGCCAACAGAAGTGCCATTCTCGAGTTCATGGTGGCGGATGTCGATGCCGACTTCACGCGGTTGAAAGACCAGGTCGAGGTGGTGCATGCGCCGAAGGACCTGCCCTGGGGCAATCGCACGGCGCAGTTCTGCGACCCCGAAGGCAGCAGCGTTGCGCTTTACACGCCCGTGACAGAGGCCGCGAAACAGCGGTTTAGCGAGCGGTGACGTCGGGGACGGGCACATCAGGCGGATCAGCATGGGCGGCGGCTTCGTCGGCGAGTTACTCGCCTACCAGGCCAACAAATCCATCCTCGACCGAATCCAGAAGAAAGCCGGCTTCGACGGCGACAACGCAGTTTCAGCACTCTTGGCTGGGCTTGGAGGGGAAGGCGAATGTGGTGGGAAAGACGGATGGAATGTGCGGCTGCAGCGCGACACGCCAATGGACATCGTGGCTCAATCGGCTTAACATCGTATTTTATAGGCGTAAAATGCAACACTGCTCAGCAATAATTGCAGAGTAGCAACAAATAAAATTGAGAACTGCCTCACTCAAATAGCGCTTTTATAAATCCGTTCACCGGAGCGATCTTCTCGTTGTTTTTGGTCGGCAACCAGTCGGATTTAGTTAAAGAAACTGCAAGACTTGATCCTGGGCTCAAGAAATTCCCCACAATCGACACATGAGCTTTTGATTTACCAGCACCTTTTCGAAAGGACTTCAAATATTTTTCGGTTATCGGAACTGTTTTATCGACCTCATATATTAGGGCTTTAACTGCGCTGTCTATCAAGGGAAATCGTTCCGCCGAAAACTCGCAAAGAAGTGTTTCAAGCGTACCAGCCCTTTGATTATCCGGAAGAATGAAAACTCCTACTCGAGGCGCGCCACCTCCAAATTTATCTAGGTCGGTAGGTACTACAAGAGGGAACCCTCTGACGCTTCTTGGATCGACAGATTCATTCATGGCATGCAACAAGTTCTTTACATAGTCGAATCTCGCATTTGAACCAATATCGTCAGCATCAGCAACGATAGCTATAGAATATATTTCAGAAACATTTAATATTTCTAAAGAAGCTTGAAGCTCTTCAATTAAAATCGACACATCGCCAGCAACTTTTATAGCTACGGTTTGCTCCCTTCCCACCGCATTAATGTATATATCCGGATAGCTTACAACGTGCTTTAGCTTACTGCCATCTGGGAAAATTTTAGGAATAAGATCCCGCCAAATATCAGGGACATCAACAATATTATCAATCGCTCGAAAACCATTAGCTATCAGAAGATGACCTAAAAAAGCGGCATCGTGAACGCCTTCAACTACCACTAGAGAGTGCTGCATGGTTTGGTTACCTGATATCAAAGCCGCGATCGCGTACCACTCTCCGCAACATTTCGGAGCCGTATCGCTTCACGTTGGCGTCGTCGGACAACGGACGATCAATGTGAAATGCTGCGACCGGAAGTTTCCGACTCAGCTCGACACTCGTGATTGCTTGAATAGCCTCTAAGCTATGTGTTGTTGCAAAGACCTGTACATTTAACTCCTGAGAAAGATCAATCATCCAGCGAAAAACTTTGTCCAAAACAGAGATATGGAAGGCGGTTTCGACTTCATCAATGAGTAACAACCCATTTCTCGCCGCAGACAAGGCAAGCGCAATTGATAAGGCGCGGCGGAAACCGTCTCCAAGAACACTAATCGGTAGTAGTCCAGCGTCTCTGTGGCGAACTACAACCGTGGGCCTGTCATATGGTGGACTGGTAATGATTTCGAGATTTAATATATTTTCATCAATACCACGCAATAATTCAACTATTTGCCATTTATCCCCTTCAGTGATTGAATTAGAAATAGCTCTCATCTGTAGGGGTTGGTTGCGGTGGGAATACGGCCCCAACATTACGGTTCGGAGCTTTGGATTATTTTTCCCTCTTTGCACAAACCCAGTGGAAGGCCATAAATCTACCGCATAACGATAGCTATTATCGTCATGATCAAAAAGCGATGACTGCTTTGGATGCTCCCAGAGATCTATGCCTACTTCAACGTGCCATCCTATTTCTTCTATATCGCTAGGAATTTTGTTCCTGCGGTCGTCCCGATAACGTGGTTCGGGCGGTATGCCTCTAAACATTGTGCAATAGGCATCCAAGTTCCTGGCAATCCATCCGCCCCGTCCTGAGAGTGCCAACGGCAATTCCTCTCCTGCAGGAAAAAGCCACCGCATTGCATCGACGGCTGTTAAACTGCTCTCACTTGAAATAACAGGACTACGAACTTCACGAAGGCGAGCTATGGTTGCCCACTCCGTGAGATCGAACGGCGACGCGAATACACCAAGAGCTTCCAATATAGAGGTTTTACCACTATTGTTGCCCCCCACGATCAAGTTTACCTGCTCGCAGTCGTACAATTCCACGCGCCGAAGCCCTCGAAACGCCTCGATTTGCAAATCCTTGATGTGCTGCCAATCGGCCATGATTGTCCCAATTCGTAAGCTTTTACGAGCAATTAACATATGGAAAGCGCGTTGGCCACTGGTAGGCAATTAAGCCGTGGCGCGTTGCCAGACTGCACCTACGTGATAATTCAACATGTCAAAGGTGGTAACTCCGGATGGAACCTTTGACGCTTAAATGCTCACGTGTTGAGCGCAGGCGCTTTTGTACCGTCGTAGCTTGTCCTTCTTAAACATGATCTGCTTCGCCCCCTCAATTCACCGGCTGTCCCTTCACCGGCTGCACCTGCGCGGCCTCATTCAGATGCACGAACACCACGCCTCTTGCCTTGAGCGCCTTCAATCCTGCCGCCACGCCTTCGCCGGCGGCGTGGGTGGGTTGGTTGATATGGGCGATCAGCACGTCGCCGTTCTTGGCGCGGGCAAATTGCTGTTCGGTTTCCTTGGCGCCAAGCAGTGAGCCGGAATCGCCGTTGACCGAGAAGCCGGCGACCTCGTAGCCCATAGCCTTGATCTCGGCGATCGCGCTTGGGGAATATTTGGCGGTGGCGTCGCGGTACCAGTGCGGCGGCGCGAAGCCGGCTGCGCGCATGGCGTCGGCGCCGCCGGTCACTTCCTTGGAAACCGCCTCCGGCGAGCCGGCGGCGGGGATGCCGTAGACCGTGGTCGGGTAATCGACAGCGGGAATGTGGTTTTCGCCGTGGTTTTCCACCTCGAACAGGTCAGGCCGCGATTTCAGCACCGCCACCGTTTGCGGATTGGTGCGGATCCAGCGGCCAGTGACGAAAATCGTCGCCTTGATGTTTTCATCGATCAGAGTGGAGAGGATGCGCGGGTCGGTTCGGCCCATGCAGGCATCGAGCGTCACCGCCACCTGCACTGTCCCTTTGGGTGCTGGCTGGATATGCAGTTTCGGCTCGATCAATTTCTGCTCGGCCACCTTCGGCTGGGGGATCGCGGTCTGCGCGGCGAGAACAGGTGCCGCGCTTGCCGTCAGCATCAGGGCCAGCCATGCCGCGCGCGACAGCGCATTTGCAGCAAACGTGTGCAGCGGTTTTGCGCCCGGAAATGCATGAAAACAAAAGGCCACAGCATCGTGGCGACCTCGATTGAGCGCAGGATGTTCCAGGCGCAAACCCGAGCCGATGTTCAAACCATTCCGCATGCGTGTGCCTCGCTATTGTCTACGGCGCGCACATTTTACCAAACGCGCAAACCACGCCGTAGCGCTGTCGATCTACCGCATAATCTTGTCCTTAAATCGGTTCCATCGGGAATTATACGGCAGCGCTCCGCAAAGACGCTTGCCGCATCTTTTCGTCAAGAAGATTTTGGGAGCCGCGTGGTCAAGAGGGCGTGTGTTGTCCCTGACCGCCCTGCCCTTGCCGCTTACGAGCGGCGCAGGTTGAAGGCCAGGGCCTGGGTGTTGGGGTCACGTGGCAGAACCGAGGGCTTGGCACCCGGCGGCACATAGAGGCTCCCTGCCAGTTCGTCATAGGAGACGTCCTGGATGTCGGCACGGCTGGTGGCGATCAGAGCGGCTGCGGCCCCGGCGGATTGGCCGGTTTGCATCAGCGTCATTTCCATGCGGATCGCGCCGAAGGCTTCGTGCGTGGCACTGAGCGCGAAGATCGACATCAGGTTGGTGCATTCGGCGCGACGCGGCACGATGGAGGACAGGGGAATGGCGAAGATCCGGTCGGCGCCGCCGGCCTCGGCTTCAAAATTGCCCTCGTTCCAAACGCTGGGCGCCGAAGAGCCGAGCATGTTGGTGACGTTGCGCACGATGCGCTGGGTGTGGTGGCTGTCGCGCCGATAGGAACCGGTCGAAATCGTGTTGTTGTCGCGCAGTTCCTGATCGTCTGCGGCCGTCACGTCATGGCCGCTCATCTGGTGGTCGGACACCATGCGGCGCGCCTCGCGCACATAGAGCTGATAAGGCCAGTTCGCCTCGTCATTTTCATGCGGATCGAGGTAATGCTGCCCGTCGAGGCCGTAGTCGAGGAAGACCTGGCGCAGGTCGTCAGGCACGCGCGGGTCCTTGTGATGCTGCATCGCGTAGAAGAAGCCGCGTGTCCACCGCTCGTGCGCCTTCCAGATCTTTTCGCGCATACCGTAATCGGCCTGCGGATAACCCCAGGAGCCGCCGATATAGTCGGTGGAAACCGCGCCTCGATTGTTGATGTCATAGACGCCATTGCCGAGATCGCTGTGGAGCAGGAACTGCATCTTCACGGCGTTTTCGGCATCGGCCAACTGGCCGCGATCGCGCAGCGCCCTCACCCAGCGGAACAGCAATTCATAGCGGGCGGGATCAAAGCCCGGCGGCGGGGTCGAAGGCAGCGCCACCCGGCGGGCGGGATCGCGCGTCATGGTCATGCGGAAATTATAGGCCTGCACTGCCCGGTCGCCGGCACCGATTTCCGGCGTTGGGTAATTGCGGATACCCGGCAGGAGGCCGCTGCCCGGCACGCCTTCGGTGACGAAAGGATCGATAGCGACCTGGCCGATCACCCGCTCGAAGCGACGATGCAGCTGGAAATTATGGTTGTCGCCCCAGGCATCGGTGCGGGTGCCGCGAAAGCCGTTCAGCACGTTGTCGCCGTCCTGCGGCTCGCGACCAACCGCCCAGGAGACGCCAGAGGCGGCCATCAGGTCGCCTTCATAGCTCGCATCGATGAAACAGCGACCGTTGAAGACCTGGCCGTCGATAGTCTCCATACCGTCGATGCGCGCACCGGTCTTGGCAACGCGCAAGACGCCACGGCTGCGGAAGACCGGAATATTGTATTCCTGAAGCAGCTTTTCGAACACGGTCTGGGCAAAGCGCGGCTCGAAGGAATAGGTGGTGTCGGCAACGCCGGCCTCGGCATTGATCCGGCTGATGACATAGCGGGCGAGACCGCCAAAAGCGCTACCGGCCTCGATATCGGTGCCGCCGAGACCACCGGCCATCATGCCGCCGGGATGTCGCTCGCGCCAGCCGCCGACAATAGCGACAGTGCGACCCATGGCCTTCGCCTGGATGGCCGCGGTGATCCCACCACTGGTCATGCCGTAAATAACAACGTCATAGGTCGTTTGCTGCGCAAAGCTTAAGCTCGGCACAAATAGACTGGTTGCTCCAGCAACAAACACTCGACGACCCAAATTGAAACGCATTGTTACCTGCTCTAAACGCTATATTTAGCTTCCTAATGTATTTGAATCCCCGCTGAAAAAAACGCATTTTCAGTTGCATTCATTCTTTTCTCTTTCAGTAGACGAGCCTATTTTTTTACACAGTTAAGCCGCTTTTTATTGGGTGCATCTATGTTTTTTTGGAGCAGCGCCGCCGTGCAGGCCGGTGCTTTATGCATCGGATAGTTACAAATTGCTCCGTATTCCACCGGCTGCATGGTTAATGCCGGGCCCTCATGCTAGCGCCCTGAAAAAATGGGGTATTTGGGACTGCGGGTTTATTAAGTTATTCTACAACCCAGGATTTAACCCGCCATGGCTGCGAAACCCTTTCGCTCAAACCTGCGCATGTCTCGTTTTGAGACATCCCTGTCTCGTGGCCGATCAGATGAAAGCGGCAAGGTCATGACCAAATAAAGGCGGAACCGGTGTGCGCTCTACGCGTTAGTACACGTTCGCTTGACAAGTTTTTGGTGACAAAGGACCCGCTGCTGCGCTGCAGAATCAGTCGCCAAGGCGCGGTCAAAATCATAAATTATGTAGTAAATATAACATCTTGCCTCATTTCTCCTCCCGCGGTTCATAGCCCGGCAGGCGGCCCGGCAGGAAAGGCACACATGATGGACGACACAGTAAAGCGCAGGATCCTGCAGCCCGGCGAAACGAGGCAAGACCGGCCGCGCAAGACGGCGCTGGAGCTTGGCCAGGCCTGGGCGGTGATCGGCCTGTTCCTGATCGTCGCGATTGCCGCGCTGCATTATGCCGGCACCATCCTGATGCCGCTGGCGCTGGCCGTCGTCGTCGGGCTGATCCTCGGGCTTGCGGCCGACCGGCTGGAAGCGCTAGGCGTGCCGCCTATGCTGAGCGCCATCGTGCTGACCACGGCGCTGGCCGCGCTTGTAACCATCATCGGCAATACGCTTGCTGGACCGCTGATGGAACTGGCGCAGGACATGCCGGCCATCGGCCAGACCATGGTCGACCGGTTCACGCCGTTCCTGCAGCGCTTTCACTGGCTGCACCTGGACGGGCTCTACAATGCCCGCGGCGTTACCATGGACAAGATGCTGGAAAACGGCGGCGGCATCCTGACGACCGTTGCCGGTCAGGTAACACCCGCCATCGTGCAGACGTTGATTTTCTTTGTCGGGCTGGTGCTGTTTCTGGCCGGGCGGGTGTCGATCCGCAAGACGCTGATCGTGTCTTTCCGCGACCGCGCCCGGCGGCTGGCCGCGATCCGCTGCATCAACGCCATCGAAACCGCGCTCGGCTTCTATTTTGCAACGGCATCGCTGATTTATGCAGGCGTTGGCTGCTGCGCCATGCTGATTGCCTGGGCCGGTGGCCTAACGCTGCCGGTGCTCTGGGGCTTTTTCGCCTTTCTCTCCAGCTTCGTGCCGTTTCTCGGCGTCACCGCCATCACGGTTTCGCTGGCGCTGGCCGGCATTCTCACCCATAGCGGCCTGTTGTTTTCACTGCTTCCGGCCATCGCCTTCTTCACTGTGCATACGCTGGTGGAAAATCTGGTGACACCAGCCGTGATGGGAAGGCGCATGGAAATCAATGCCTTCGCCGTCTTCGTCGCCATCATTTTCTGGACCTGGGTCTGGGGTGCTGCCGGCGCCATGCTGGCAGTGCCGCTGTCGCTGATTGGCAAGGCGATCTTTGCCGAACTCGCTCCGCATGCGGCGACGAAGCCGAAGCTGCCAGGCTAAAGCATTTCAGGGATAGCGGGACCCTGCTCTCGCCCGCGAATGCGTATCGCCAACGGCAGAAAGCACCGGCTCATGCAGCCGGATGATGCACGATCCAGGCCGTCAGCCGCACGACCAGCGGCCGCACCAGCAGCACGCATAAAAAGGCGGTTGGCATGGCAAAGGCATAGGCGCGCAGGGTGCGGGCCGGCAGATCGGCAGTCACGCCGCCGTTTACGGCGGCAATGGCGGTGCACATGATCAGAGCCATGATGCCCGCCATGAAGAAGGCGGAGACGACAGGCGCCGTGCGATGATGCAGCTTGTAGCGCCGCACGCGACGCTGCTGCGCAGTCTCCACGGTCTGATCGGCGTCTGTGATATCCATCTTGGCTATGGCCATATCGGCAACGGCGCAGCCGGCTATAGCGGCTTCAATCATCATTCCATTGTTTATCATCGTCGTGTCCCTCTGTTTGTCTGAGGGCACAATGGCGAATTTTCCGGCCGCCCGGTAGAACAGCAAGATCATCGTCAGTATAAAGGAAAACTTACGAGTGAGATAAAGGCTTCGAAAGCTAATGGACAGCCTGCGCGGCATCGACAGTTTCATCCGGGCCGTGGAAACCGGCAGCATTGCCGCCGCCGCCCGGCAGCTCGGGATAACGCCGGCAGCAGCCAGCCAGAACATTGCCCGGCTGGAGCAGGAGATCGGCACGCGCCTTCTGGTGCGCACCACGCGGCGGCTGGCGCTGACGGAAGCGGGCAAGATCTATTTCGAGCGGGTGCGCCGGGTGGTGAGCGACCTGGACGCGGCCCAGGCGGCGTTGTCGGTGCTGCACGAGCGGCCGCAGGGGCGGCTGCGGGTGGCGGTCTCGGCCGCCTTTGGCCGGCATGTTATCGCCCGGATGCTGCCATCCTTCTCGGCTGCCTGGCCTGACGTCTCGGTGGAACTGATCCTCAACGACGAACGGCTCGACCATATCCGCGACGAAATCGATATCAGCATCCGGTTTTTCCGTCCCACCGGCGCTGGCCTGGTGACACGTCGGCTGGGCTCGGTGCCGATCATCATCTGCGCCTCGCCGGATTATCTGGCCGAGCACGGCGTGCCGCGCGAGCCCGAGGAGCTGAAAAACCATTCCTGCCTGCTGTTTCGCACGCCTTACGATGGTCGCCTGCTGCCCTGGGGCTTCATCCGCAACGGCATCCGTTTCGAGCCGGAACTGCATGTGTCGATCATCTGCAACGATATCGATGCGCTGGCCACCATGACGATGGCCGGCGCCGGGATCTCCCGGCTCGGCGCATTCCTGGCCCGCGATCTCGTCGCCTCAGGCAAGGTCGTCTCGTTGTTTGCCACGGGATCGGCCAGCAGCGGCGCCGAAGCCGACCCGGAGCCGCTGGATTTTCACATCTGCCTGCAGGACCGGCAGGCCATGCTGCCGAAGGTGCGGCTGTTCATCGACCATATCATCGAGGAATGGCGCAAGAACCCGGTGCGCTGACGCTAAAGCGTGTCGCAGTGAGTAGGATTCCCGGCGACACGCTTTAGCTCTTCTTTTGTCGCATGTACGTTATCGTTTAATTGCGGGCAATTAAACGCGACATGCTTTAATGGGGCAAACCTCAATTGTAGAGGTAATATTTGCCCCAGCTTTGTTTGGGCACGGCATCGCCGATCTGGTAGCTGAAATTCTTGACGTCGAGATGCTGGTTGCCGGTCTCGCACTGGTATTTCAGCCGATACCACTGACCCTTGCTGCGAAAGACCGCGCCCGGCGCCTTCAGCCGATTGCCGTCGGCCTTAGTCTGGGCAAAGGTATAGGCGATCACCTTGTCGGGGGAATAGGTCTTGGCTTCCTTGCCGATCCGGTTCATCGCCTCCATGTCGCAGCGCTGCTCCAGCCGTTCGGCCGGCGACAGCGACTTCAGCTGGCGGGTGGCAGATGCATCGAGCGCAAAGGCAGATTGCGCAAAAACCATCGCCAAACCACCGGTCAAAATCATCAGTCGCATATATAATTTCCTACTAGACTCCGATTCGGCGGAATATATTGCCGCGATCCCGGTGAGGCCAGCATTTAAAACGTGCATCCCGGTTTTGTGATCGCGACACGGGCGGCGCAAAATGACCAGAGAGGAATTTGGCTTTCGCGCTCAGGTGCTTTACCCATTTCCGCTTGATCGCGGACCACCTGCCGCCTATCTCTGGAGCCTGGTCCATAACCAAGCGAGTATGCCCTTGTCCTCTTCTTCCAAGCCGCCCTTTGCCGATCTTCCGCCAGCACCCAAGGCTGCGATCAAGCCGTTCAGCGACACCAGGCACGGCGTGACCCGCACAGACGACTATGCCTGGCTGCGCGCCGACAACTGGCAGCAGATGTTCAAGGATACTTCGATCCTCGACCCCGAGATCCGCGCCCATCTGGAGGCTGAGAACGCCTATATGGATGCGGCCATGGCCGATACGGCAGCGCTGCAGAAACAGCTGTTTGCGGAAATGAAAGGCCGGATCAAGGAAGACGACAGTTCCGTGCCCATGAAGGACGGGCCGTTTGCCTATGGCTCGGCTTTCGTCACCGGCGGCGAGCAGCCGCGCTATTTCCGCATTCTCCGCGACGGCGATCCCAAGGACGAGAGCCTGCGCGTGGTGCTGCTCGACGGCGACAAGGAAGCTGCGGATAAGGACTATTTCCGGCTGGCCGGCCTCGACCACAGCAACGATCACAAGCTTGGTCTCTGGGGCTATGACGACAAGGGCTCGGAATATTACACGCTGCGCATCCGCGATCTCGAGAGCGGCCAGGATCTCGCAGACGTGCTCGACAATACCGCCGGCGGCGGGGTCTGGGCGCCTGACGGCAAGAGCTTCTTCTACACATTGCAGGACGAGAACCATCGCCCGTCCAAGGTGTTTCACCACATCCTCGGCACGCCGCAAGCACAAGACCGGCTGGTCTATGAGGAGCAGGACCCTGGCTTCTTCATGGGCGTTGGCGGTTCGCTGCTGGACGACTTCATTTATATCGACATCCACGATCACGAGACCTCGGAATATCGGCTGCTGTCGACCCGCGACCTTACGGCGGAGCCCGTGCTGGTGGCCGAGCGCGAAGAGGGCATCGAATATTCGATGACCGAGGGCGGCGATGTGTTCTTCATCCTGACTAATGCCGACGACGCCAAGGACTTCAAGATCGTCGAAGCACCGGTCACGGCGCCGGGCCGCGAACACTGGAAAGATGTCGTGCCGCATACGCCCGGCCGGCTGATCCTGTCGCATATGGCCTATGCCCGGCATCTCGTCTGGCTGGAGCGCCGCGAGGGCCTGCCAGTCATCATGATCCGCGACCGCGTGAGCGGCGAGGAACACGCCATCGACTTTGCCGAAGAGGCCTATTCGCTCGGCCTGCAGGGTGCTGCTGAATATGACACGGACACCATCCGCTTTTCCTATTCCTCGATGACGACGCCAAGCCAGCTCTATGATTACAACATGGCGACGCGCGAGCGGGTGCTCTTGAAGACCCAGGAAGTACCGTCAGGCCATAACGCCCAGGACTACATCACCCGCCGGGTCTTCGCCCGCTCCCATGACGGCGTTGAAGTGCCGGTGACGCTGCTCTATGGCAAGGATACCGTGCTCGACGGCTCGGCCCCCTGCCTGCTCTACGGCTACGGTGCCTATGGCGTGACCATCCCGGCCGGCTTCAACACCAGTTGCCTGTCGCTGGTCGATCGCGGCTTCGTTTACGCCATCGCCCATATCCGCGGCGGCAAGGACAAGGGCTTTTCCTGGTACGAAGACGGCAAGATGGAAAAGAAGGTCAATACCTTCAAGGACTTCATCGCTGCGGCCGACCATCTCGTCGCCGAGGGCTTTACCGCCTACGACAAGATCATCGCCGAAGGTGGCTCGGCCGGCGGCATGTTGATGGGCGCGGTCGCCAATATGGCACCGGAAAAATTCGCCGGCGTGATCGCCGCCGTGCCCTTCGTCGACGTGCTGAACACCATGCTCGACGACACCCTGCCGCTGACCCCGCCGGAATGGCCGGAATGGGGCAATCCGATCGAATCCGAAGAGGAATACCGCTGGATCGCCGCTTACAGCCCCTATGACAATGTCGGCAAAAAGCGCTATCCGCCGATCCTGGCGCTGTCAGGCCTCACCGACCCGCGTGTGACCTATTGGGAACCGACCAAGTGGATCGCCAAGCTGCGCGAAAAAGCCCCCGACGCCGGCCCCTATCTCCTGAAAACCAACATGGCAGCCGGCCATGGCGGCAAATCCGGGCGGTTCCAGCGGCTGGAAGAGGTGGCGTTTGAATATGCGTTTGCCGTGAAGATGGCGGGGAAGATGTAACGAGGGCCAGCCCCTCTTCCGGCCGCCGCCACCTTCTCCCCACAAGTGGGAGAAGGAAATATGCCGCACCGTTATACGCCGTCACTTACGTTAGTAAGCTGAAGCGCCAGCGTTTGTCTCTCTCCCCCTTGTGGGGAGAGAGGTGCCGAGCGCAGCGGAGGCGGAGTGAGGGGCAAGACGCTGAACCGAAGCCTCCAGCCCGCTTGATCGCCCCCGACACTCCGCTAAAACAAGATATTAAATCCACCTCCAACCACGAGAACCGCCCGTTCATGATCAAAAAGGTCAACCAGCCCGGCCAGATTTCGCGGCTCACCGTGGAGGGCTACAAATCCATCGCGCGCTGCGACATGGAGCTTGGCCGCATCAATATCCTGATCGGCGCCAATGGCGCGGGGAAATCCAATTTCATCGGGTTCTTTGGGTTTCTGCGGAGGATTTTGGACCGGCAACTGCAGATCACGGTCGGTCAGGCGGGCGGGCCGGATGCAATATTACATTTTGGACGGAAGGCGACGGAAGCGCTTTCCTTGAAAGTGGAAATCGGCAAAGACGAATATTATTTGAAAATCGTTCCGACCATGGACAATCGCCTCTTTATCGAAATGGAGAAGGTGAATTGGCCGAGTATTCCCTTCGCGATAGAGTGCAATGGCTCATATGAAAGCGCGTTAGAAACGCATCCAATTTTCCAAATTTCGCCTGAGGACACCGCCAGTTTAATGCGGAAATGGCGCATCTTTCATTTCCACGACACTAGCGCCACCGCGCACGTCAAACAAATTCAAAACCTCAACGACAACGCATTCCTGCGCGAAGACGCACGCAATCTCGCAGCCTTCCTGCTGCGCATCCGCGATCACCATCGCGAGCACTACCTACGGATCGTCAAGACCATCCGGCTGGTCGCGCCCTTCTTCGGCGACTTCTATCTTCGCCCGACAGTCGCCAATCCTGACAAAATCCAGCTGGAATGGGCCGAAGCAGGCCGGGACGAGCCGTTTCTCGCCAGCGCCTTGTCGGACGGCACGCTGCGTTTCATCTGCCTCGCAACGCTGCTTTTGCAGCCGGACGAGTTCATGCCGGCGACCATCCTTATCCACGAGCCGGAACTTGGCCTGCATCCCTATGCCATTAATGTCCTGGCCGGGCTGATGAAATCCTTGTCGGAGACGCACCAGTTGATTGTCTCCACACAATCGGTCGAACTGGTCGATTGTTTCGACGCGGAAGACCTTATCGTCGTTGACAAGCGCGACGGAGCATCGACCTTCAAACGGCCTCATCCGGCCGAACTCGAAACTTGGCTCGAAGATTACAGCCTCGGGGAACTCTGGAAGAAGAACCTGCTCGGCGGGAGACCCGGTCGATGACCCGCATTTATGTGCTTGTCGAAGGGCAGACGGAGGAGACATTCGTCAGCGAGATCTTGGCGCCGCACTATCGACAATCGGGGCGCTATTTAACGCCCATCGTCGTCACGACTAGCCCCGGACACAAGGGCGGTGTCACTCGCTATGGGAAGGTGAAACCGCAGATCGACAGGCTTTGCAAGCAGGATGCCGCCGCCTGGGTCACTACCATGTTCGACCTTTACGCCCTGCCCGCCGATTTCCCAGGAAAGACCGACCCCGCCTACAAACAGTTTTCCAATGGCGCGGACAAAGCCGACTATCTGGAGAACAGGCTTTCTGCCGATATCGGCCGTCCACGTTTTGTGGCCAATCTCATCGTCCATGAATTCGAGGCGCTTCTGTTCAGCGATATCGCACCCTTTGCAACGTGGACGGATGACGACACCGTGCTCAAGCCTCTGCGAGATCTCAGCGCATCGACCCCACCTGAAGAGATTAATGATAGCCCGTCGACAGCCCCGTCCAAGCGCATCCTTGCGGCGGTGCCTGGGTATCAGAAGACCTTTCACGGCCCGGTCATCGCCAGCGATATCGGCCTTCCCACCATCCGGCAAAAATGCCCGCATTTTTCTAGCTGGCTCGATAAGCTGGAAGGGCTGGCGTAGCAACCTACGCTCGTGCCAATCGGTCAAAGCATTCACGGTGAAAGGCGGCAGCAATTGCCGCCTTTTCTTTACCGAGCATTCACGCCCCGGCTTTTGACAGGCCAGCCCTCAAGGCTTGAAGAAGCTCATGCCGTCGCCGAGTTTGCAATTATAGGCGATCACCTCGCCCTTCTGCGTCATCTCGGGCATCGACAGCGTGGTCATGGTGAAACTGACCGTATCGTCGGGCTTCAGCGAATAGCGCAGGAACTGATAGATCGGCTTTTTATCCATCGTCGTGATGGTGAAATGCTCGTCCGAAAAGCTGATTGAATTGTCGGGACGAATAAGGAAGGCCGAGATACGGAGGCCGCCTTTCATCGTTCCCGGCTTTTTCTGATCGTCGGCCGAGGTGCATTTGGTCAAGTCGAGCACGACATTGACGGTTTCGCCCGATGTCAGGGCCGTCTGAACCGCGCCAGCGTTTGGCAGCGCCGTGGCGGCGTGACTGGCGAGCGGCATTAGAAACAAACCCAGCCCAATGGCTGGCGCAATGGAATAGTGCATATCGTATCCACCTGAAATAACATGAAAACCAGCCCACCCAATAGTGATCGCCAGGCCGGTCGCAATCAACGAACGTGGGCGGGAAATACGATGCTAAATCAACTGCCGACACCGGGCTTTTTCCTGCCGCCGCAAAACGGCGACGGGAGCGCTTCCGGCATCGTGCGGAAGCGGTTTCGCGTCTGGAAACGCGTTAAAACAGAGAGCCAGACTATGTAGGCGACGAAATCGTCGCTATTCCCCCTGCCCGCCCCGCGTCAAAATCGCGTGCGCATGGCCGGATTTGACGGCGGCGGTCAGAAGTTCGCGCAGGTCGGGATATTCGGCGGGCGAATAGACCGTCCGATTGCTGATGAAGCTGCGCGTGAGCGTTATCTGCTGGCCCTTCTCCGTCGTCGTGGAGGTCACTTCGCTGTCGAAGCGGCCGGCCTTGTTGGCGATATGGACCGGGGCTGGCAGGTGCTTGACGGTGATCCCCTGCGGCAAAGTCCAGGTGAAATGCCATTGATTGGAGAACGCATTGAACAGCATCGGGGCGACATGGACGTCGTTGCGGATGCGGTGGGCCAGCGCGGTCAGGCGGTTCGGGTCGAAGCCGCTTTCGAGCGGCAGGAAAATATCCTGCTCGGAGAGATCGACATAGTTCTGCGCCGTCCAGCGCGCCTTGAGCGTCAGCGGGTCGCGCCAGGTTTCCGGATCATGCAGGCTCAAGCTGCCGTCGCCCTCCTGATTGTTGTTGGCCAGAAACCGGTGGAGGAAATTATCCTTGCCCTGCTTTTTGATGGAGTTCTCGTAGTCTTCGGCATTTGCCGGCGAGGCCGAAACCTCCGCCTCGCCCGCGATCGACCCATCCGGCGACAGGGTGAGAGTGGACTCGTTGCGATCCCAGAAAGTTGCCGGCGTCGCGGGCGGCAACCGTACCGTCCGACTGTTCTTGGCGATCAGAACGGCCTGCTTGCCGCTCAGACCCTCGTCGATCGCTGCGAAGGGCGCCGTCTGGTCGGTCGGATTGTCGAACACCGCGAAATCCGGCAGGTAGATGATGACGTGGTTGAATTGCCAGGCAATCGGCAACACTGCGGGCGTAAATCGATCGCCCCAGTTGACCACGACGCGCTCGGCGCGGATGCCCCTGGCGGCCAGCAGCGCTCGCATCAGCGCCACCTGGTCCTTGCAATCACCATAGCCGTTGTCGATGATCTTGCCGACAGGATGCTCGACCCAGCCGTCATTGGGATTGAGGTAAACGGCGGCATAGGCGACGTTTTGCTGGATCCAGTCATGGATCGCCGCCGCAGCATCAAGGCCTTTCTTATCGCCGGCAATGCTGTCGGCTAGCGCCTTGACCCTTGCCGCATCCTGCGGCGTTGGTGTGGTCTCTGAAGCAGCGAAGATCCGGTTGCCGTAATCAGTGAGGCTTTGCAACGTTGTAGCCATAAAGCGCGGCCGAAACTCGCTATTGGCAACAGTGTTATAGCCGATATTCATCGTCGGAATGTCTTTGAAATGGGCGGTGATCTCGCGCGAACCGTCCTTGACGGTGTCGGTGGTGATGATGCCGGGATCGGCATGCCATTTGAGCGGCAGCGATGGCGGCAGGGTGATAGTGACGACGAGATCATCCACTCTGTCACGCCCCGGGCCTTCGAACAGGTTGATGCCGAACATTTCCGGTTGTTTGTGACGGAACGTCCACTGCAGATGTGTCTCGGCTCCCGGCCCCACCCGCGGGAAGACGACCGTGATCCGCTGTTTGGAATTGAAGCCCGGTTCGTTGGCTGCCTGCGGTGCCGAGCGGGTAAAAATGTCCTGCGGCCGTACCTCATGGCGGGTGCCGTCAGCATCGGTCACCCAGGCCTCTGTCACCTCAAGGCTTTCGGTATCGGGGGAGAACTCCTCGTAGCTGCTGGTATCGCCAAGAGTATGTCCAGCGTTCAGTGGCTTGCGGTCTACCGTGTAGACTTCATCATAGGTCAGATCAGCATGAATGATGTGCTCATGACGAGCACGATAGGCGTCCTCATCCTCCTCGTCATCGGCAAAGGCCTGGCCGGACCCGGCGACGGACACAAGCACCAGCATCAGTGCCAACCATTTGGCACGCCATGGCAGAAGACTCATCAAGTACCCCCGTTAACTTTATGGCATGATCCTGCCGCCCCGCATCGTATTCAACCAACCACCGTTTGAATGAAAATTTCGTTATGGACGTGGTTGACAGACTGTCGGCGCAACCTGCCTCCTCTGCCTCTTCCCCATCAATTCCGCTGATCGATCCATTCGCCAAGCTGCTGATTCAGTGGACGAAATGGACAAATTTGCCGCAGCTGGCCAGCAGAATAGGCTTTCGGTCCTGCTGCATAATTTTCTCCTTGACGTTGCGGAGGCGAGCTTGTCTGTTTGCGCGCAACACGCATTTCGGAGACTGATCATGGCCGTCGACACCACACCGCGCACCCCCACCTGGACTTATGTCGATGGCACTTGGCACGAAGGTAATCCGCCGCTGATCGGGCCGACCTCGCATGCGATGTGGCTGGGCTCGACGGTGTTCGATGGTGCCCGCTGGTTTGACGGCATTGCGCCCGATCTCGACCTGCATTGCCAGCGCATCAACCGCTCGGCAACCGCCATGCATCTGAAGCCGACCATGAGCGCCGAGGAGATCGAAAGTCTGGCGCGCGAGGGCATCACCAAATTCGACGGCAAGACCGCCATCTATATCAAGCCGATGTACTGGGCCGAACATGGTGCGCCCGGCTCGGTCGTGGCCCCGGATGCGGACTCGACCCGGTTTGCGCTCTGCCTGTTCGAGGCGGCGATGAATACGGCCAAGCCGCATAGCCTGACGGTCTCGCCCTATCGGCGCCCGACGCCGGAATGCGCGATGACCGATGCCAAGGCCGGCAGCCTTTATCCCAATTCCGGCCGGATGATTCTCGAGGCCCGCGCCCGCGGCTTCGACAATGCGCTAGCGCTCGACATGAACGGCAATGTCGCCGAAACCGCATCGTCGAACGTGTTCATGGTCAAGGACGGCGTGGTCTTAACACCGATCCCCAACCGCACCTTCCTTGCCGGCATCACCCGCTCCCGGGTGATCAACCTGCTGCGGCAGGCAGGCTTCGAAGTGCAGGAAGTCACCCTGAGCGTCGCAGATTTTCTGGCCGCCGACGAGGTCTTCACCAGCGGCAATTATTCGAAGATCGCCCCCGTCTCAAGGCTTGATGGCCGCGACTATCAGGAAGGTCCGGTCGCCCGCAAGGCACTCGACCTTTACATGGACTGGGCTCGCTCGAGCGGCGATCTGTAACAGATCATCCAGTACTCGCAGCCACGATCCGGCTGTCAGGTCTGCTTGCCCAGCACGGGCGACAGATCGACGAAATGCCGCGCTGGCTTTTGCGGATCGACCAGAACCTTCAGCTTGCGGCCCTCGAGCTGGGCCGTCGGGTCGACCCAGATTGGCTCGCTCTGGTAGCGCTGCAGCTGGCCGGTCTGCGGGTCGGGGCCTTGGGCGACCACTCTGAAGGGGTGCGCGCCGTTGATCTCTACGCTACGATCGAGATAGACATGCAGGAAATCCGCATCGACTGGCCGGCCAAAGCGTTGCAGCCAGATGCGCTTCCGGTTCCTGGTGATGATGATGACCAGGAACGTGCCGCCGATGATCGCGAACACGAAACCAAGACCTGAAAACAGGCCTGGCAGGAAATAGCGGCCCCAACCATCGTTGATGACAGCCGAGGACGGCGCTTGCGGATCATAGAGCACGTCAACCTTGTCGCCCTTGGAAAAGCGCGGCGGGTTGGCGCTGATCGAATCCGCCATTTCCTGGCTTTGGCCATTGGCATCGGTAAATTGCACGATGGCGGTGAAGGTGGTGCCATCATCATCGTGACCACGCTTGCGGGCGAGATCGGTCACGACGCCTGGCGCATGGATAGCGCGGGCGGCAAACTGGTGGTCGCTGTAAAACAGCCAGCCGCCGGTGACGAGAAAGGCAAGGCCAATCAATGTGAAGACATAGCCAATCCATGTCATGATCTTGCCCATGCTGAAAACTCTCCTGGAAATGACGCAGACTATCTCAGCGGAGATAGGGCGCTTCTCAAGCCAAGCCAGTTGTTTAGCCATGAAATTTCAGCGAATCAATCAACTGATCCCGGTCAGGCGGCCTGGGTTCTCGCGAAGGGAACAAGCATGCCACGGCCCAGGCTTTTGGCGCGGTAAAGCGCGATATCGGCAGCGCGGGTGAGCTGCGCGGTCTGCGTGCCATGGTCCGGAAACAGGCTATAGCCGAGGCTGAGCCCGACAAAAAGCCGTTTTCCCTCGAAGAGAACAGGCCTTTCGGTGCAGGCGATCAGACGCTGGGCAAGCCGCTCTGCGCTTAAGCCCGGCGCCTCGTCGTCGTTGCAGACGAACAGGAATTCGTCGCCGCCAAGCCGTGCGGCGAAGCCATTGTCGCCCAGGACGGCACGAAAGCGACCAGCCAGTTCTCGCAGCACCGCATCGCCAGCAGCATGGCCATGCGTATCGTTGATCTCCTTGAACAGGTCGAGATCGCCGATCAGCAAGGCAAAACGACCTTCGCCTGTCCGTGTCAAAGCAGGTCCACTACGCTCGGCGGCGCCACCGTCCTGCCCAGCACCCTCTTGCGTCTTTGCCGAAGCCTTCGCCGAAATTAGCTGGTCAAGCTGGATTTCGGCGCTGGCACGGTTGGCAAGCCCGGTCAGATTATCGTGGGTGGCGAGATAGGCCAGCTTTCGCGCGGCAGCGATCTGCTCGGTGATATCCTGCTGCACGGACAGGATCATCCGATCCTCGATCAATCGGTCTTCGACTGCGATGATGTGATCGTTGATGTCCAGCTGGAACCGGCAGACGCCACCGTTCTGACGCAAGCGTTCGACCAATGTGCGGAAATGTTCGACGGGATCGGTGTTCCAGGTGGAAAGGATATCGAGCCGGATGAGATCGTCAAAGCCGAGGGCCGCGGACCATTGTGCGGCAGGTCCGTGCAAGGCAAGGAACGGTCGGTTCAAAAACAGCGGCGTACCATCCAGACGCAGCAGCCCGACCGCCACGCCCATGTTTTCCATCGCCAACGCCATCGCCTCGTTATGCCCAATCTCGATGCGTTGCGAAGCGGTCTTCTCGTCCATCGCTTTCCCTCGTTTACGCCTTAAATTTACATCACAGTTGCTAACCTTTGGTTGTTTTTTTCACGCATATTGTTGCGAGTCACCGATCTGCTGCGGCCCGCAGTTATGGGCTCAAGCTCTCGACGAACTCTTGGGAATTCCCCTTGCCGCCCGGATAGGCTAATGATCATGGTCTGCGTCCCGCGCAAGGCGCGAAACGGCCGATGCCGCAGGAGAACAGATGCTGGAAACCTCGCCCCCCGAGATCTTCGACTGCCAGAGCTGCGGTGCCTGTTGCGCCTATCAGGCGGACTGGCCGCGCTTTTCACTGGAAAGCGACGAGCAGCTGGCGGCTATCCCCGAACAATTCGTAGCCGCCGACTTGAGCGGCATGAAATTCGACGTCGATGCTTCAGGCAAAGGGCGCTGCGCGGCGCTGACGGGAACGCTTGGCAAACATGTCGGCTGTGCGGTTTACGCCGTGCGCCCGCAGGTCTGTCGCGACTGCATGCCCGGCGATCCCGAATGTCACATGGCCCGCAAGGCGCTCGGTTTTGCGGTGGAGGATCTGCCGGATCCGGACGTGTATTACGGCTGACACAGGGTTGCTCTATGGCTGGAACATTATACCGTCCAAGGGATTAACCGGAGAAGGAAACTTCACAAGAGCGCGTGAATTTGCCATTCGGCAGGTTGCCTCTTGTCCGCCGCACTCCTATGGTCCGGTATCCTACGATTTCCATACTCGATGCCAAGAGGAGATTTTATCATGGCTTTCGAACTTCCCGCCCTTCCCTATGCCTACGATGCGCTCGGCCCGTTCATGTCAGCCGAAACGCTGGAATTCCACCACGACAAGCATCACCAGGCCTACGTCACCAACGGCAACAATCTGCTGAAGGATTCGGGCCTGGAAGGGCTGTCGCTGGAAGAAGTCGTCAAGCAGTCCTACGGCAAGAATGCCGGCCTGTTCAACAATGCCGGCCAGCACTACAACCACATCCACTTCTGGAACTGGATGAAGAAGGACGGTGGCGGTAAGAAGCTGCCCGGCAAGCTCGAAGCCGCAATCGCTTCCGACCTCGGCGGTTACGACAAGTTCAAGGCTGATTTCGTCGCCGCTGGCACCACCCAGTTCGGCTCCGGCTGGGCCTGGCTCTCCGTCAAGGACGGCAAGCTCGAGATCTCCAAGACCCCGAACGGCGAAAACCCGCTGGTTCATGGCGCTTCGCCGATCCTCGGCGTCGATGTATGGGAACATTCCTACTATATCGACTACCGCAATGCGCGCCCGAAATACCTGGAAGCCTTCGTCGACAGCCTGATCAACTGGGATTATGTGGCTGAAATGTACGAAGCCGCAACCAAGTAAATCGACGATTTATCGTCAGATCGAAGCCCGGCCGCATCGCGCGCCGGGCTTTTTCGTTTTAATGGATGATGTGATCGGAGCCTTAGACAGATGATTGATTTCGCAGCCATGTCCGAGGACGACTATCGCCGCTATCTGAATTATTTCGTTCCGGACTACGCCGCCGAAATCGTGTCGAACTTCGGTTGCAGCGAGCCGGATGCGGTTGAAAGGGCAAAGCACGAGATCTCTGACATGCTGCCGCATGGACCGCAAACGCCCGGCCAGACGCTGCGCTGCATCGTGGACACCACGCTAAATCAGTCGATAGGCTATCTCTGGTATCGGCCGGATGAGGCGGCACAACAGGTTTTCATTCTGGATTTTTATATCTTTCCTGCCCATCGCGGCAAAGGCCAAGGCAAACAAGCGCTTACGGCCCTGCAGGCCCAGCTTGCGACAGCAGGATATCGAGAGATCAGGCTCCGGGTCGCAGCAGATAACGACAGCGCCCGTCACGTCTACGAGACCAGCGGCTTTCGCGTTACGGGCTTCAACATGGCAAAGCAGATCGGTGGTTCGTGATCGCCTATTTTCTGGCCGTCTTGTCAAAGGTGTCGCGCGCGGAAGCAATGGAGGCATAATTGTCAAAGGCCCAGTTGCCGAGCGCCTCGATGGGCTGGCGCAGCGAATGGCCGAGATCGGTCAACTCGTAGTCCACTCTTGGCGGAATCGTCGGAAAGACGGTGCGCTTGACCAGCCCGTCGCGCTCCAGGCCACGCAGGGTCAGCGTGAGCATGCGCTGGGAAATGGTGCCCACCTGGCGCTTCAGCTCGTTGAAGCGCTGCGGGCCGTGGGCCAGCGTCATCACGATCAGCACGCTCCACTTGTCGCCGACGCGGGCGAGCACGCTGTTGACGGCTTCGCAGCTGCTACGCTTATGTCCGCCCGAAATCGCCACATCGGGGGCCGATGTGGGTTCTGATGCGGTTACATCGATGTGCCCGAGTTCCAACAGTGTGCCTCCTTGCGCCGAGATTCCAGTTACCATAAGTGTCTCGGTATCGAATTTATACCACAAGGAAAGGTCGATGACCATGAAACTTCTGCATCTCGATTCCAGCGTGCTCGGTCCCTATTCTGTCAGCCGTGATCTGTCGGCTTCGGTCGTTGCCAAGCTGACCGGCGACACCTCGGGCGTAGAGGTTAGCTACCGCGACCTCGCCGCAAACCCGATCCCGCACCTGTCCGGCCTGACGCTGGCTGCTGCCATGGGCAATTACGATGCCAGCAACGACGAAGCCACCAAGGCCGATCTGGCGCTGGGCGGCGAAGTGATCGAACAGTTCCTGGCTTCCGACATCGTCGTCATCGGCGCCGGCCTCTACAATTTCAGCATTCCGAGCCAGCTCAAGGCCTGGGTTGACCGCATCTGCGTTGCCGGCAAGACCTTCAAGTACGGCGCCAACGGTCCGGAAGGCCTGTGCGGCGGCAAGCGCGTCATCGTCGCGCTCGCACGCGGCGGCGTTTACAGCTCCGGCCCGGCCGCAGCTCTTGAACATGCTGAAACCTATCTGACGGGCCTGTTCAGCTTCCTCGGCGTCACCGACATCACCTTCGTCATTGCCGAAGGTGTCGCCATGGGCGACGAAGCCAAAGCGGCCGCCGTCAAGGGCGCCAAGGACTCGATTTCGGCTCTGAAGGCCGCCTGATCAACTCACGACGGGTTGAATGACATGAAGCGCAGCGGCATCCCGCTGCGCTTTTTTCGTTATGATGAAGCTTTACGGCGCCAGCTTTGCCCAGCGCTCATGATCCCGCCATTCACCGCCGATCTTCAGGTAGCGGCGGGAAAAGCCTTCCTTTTCGAAGCCGCAGCGCTCGACCAGCGCGATAGACCGTCGGTTGCCCGGCTGGATATTGGCCTCGATGCGGTTGAGGCCGATCTCGTTGAAGGCATAGACCGTGACCGCCTCCAGCGCGTCCCGCATCAGCCCGCGCCCGGCAAAGGCAGCCATTCCGTAATAGCCGAGATAGGCGCTTTTGAAGTTGCCGAGCGCGATCTGGCTGATGGTGAACACGCCGACCACGCCGCCGCTCTCCGCCTCGCGGGCCACCAGCCCGACTGTTGCACCCGTCACCGTCTGGGCAAAGTAGGCGTCGAAACCGTCGAGATCGATGAAGGGCGAGACCCAGGGCGCATGGTGGTCGCGGCTTGCCAGATTGGCGGCCACGAGGTCGGGGCCGTCGGCACGGCGGACGGGCAAAAGCGTAATTGATGACATAATGGCTTCCAGGTCGAGAGGTCTGGCTTTAACACTTTGAGAAGGATAACTATAATTTTGATTTACAAATCTTAATTGTCTCTACATCTACTTTACTACTAAGGCATGTTTGAAAAATTTCATCTCGATCATTTTTATCTTCGAGTGGGGCTGAGTAGCTTCTACAAGATCGTGAAACCTCGCGAAATTCTGAACATGCAAATTCCACATCTTCGCCATATGCTTTTCCCGACCGAGCCTCCGAGGTAAAAAGGTCAGAATGCGGGAAACTATGTTTTTGTTGCACATAGACCCCGTCTGCATCCCGCACATACTCTTTTCCGTTGTGCCAACCTCTCGTAGGAGGGGTCTCGGTACAATTTGATAAAGTAAAAGGAATAATCAGTAAGAATGTAGCTGCGAAAAAGCGCATTTCGACCGCCTTCAAGGCGCGAGAGATAAACATCTTTGCTTGACCGTCTCTAAATCTTCTTTTCTTCTGTCTACACCCCTTTTTAGGCACTCCTTAAGAGTTCCTTGAGTTGAGATGCTTGTCGCCGACTTTCGGTCAAATATTCCGGGACATGGGCGCAAGCCGACGGCACTCTCGAACGTGCATGTACTCAATTTCTCCAAAGAGTCGTTCCAATCGCCAGGAAGTAGAACGACCGCAGGTAAGCCAAATAAGAGCATGCGACAACACAGCACTAATCTCTTCAACAAAACATTCCCCCACGCTCGACAATGTCTTCGCCGACTATGCGCATATCTCCGCAGGCTGAGCGAATTCAACGGCTCGAATCCGAAGAGGATCATGTCACTCTTGGATCAGCTTTTCTCAACCCTGGATTTTATCCTTAGCCAAATCAATCGACGAATGATCTTTCAATTTCGTTACTTTGATAGATGGCGAAGGGGCTGGATCTGACGCTGTAGGAACCTGTGATTTGTGATATACAGCCTTCTGACAGATTGACTGGCTTTTATGCCTGGGGACGAGACTCGACAAGCGCCGGCCGTCATGCTGCTGTTACAGCACCGCCCTATCCCCTGCGAGACCGCAACAGCCCGCGATATCCGACCCATGCCCCAGCTTCGACTCGGCCTGATCGCCGATCCGCAATATGCCGATCTGCCGCCCAATCTGGCCGCCAATCGCTACTACGCGAAAAGCCTCGAGAAATTGCGGGCGGCCGTTGAGGTCTTCAATGGTGAGACGCTCGATGCGGTGCTGCTGCTGGGCGATCTGATCGATCGGGACTTCAAGAACTTTGCCCCGGCCCTGCGCGTGCTGGAAGACCTGCGTCATCCGCTGATCGCGCTGCCCGGCAATCACGATTTTGACGTTGCGGATGCGCAAAAATCTGTCGTGCGCGATGCGCTGGCCATGCCCGCACCTTATTATGACCTGGTGATCAACGGCATCAGGCTTGTGATATCAGATGGCTGTGAGGTCTCGACCTTCGCCCACGCCGCAGGCGATCCGGCGCGGGAGGTTGCGGTGCGTCAGCTCGGCGCGCTGAAGGCAGCCGGAGCCGCCAATGCTGAACATTGGAACGCTGGCATGAGCCGCGACCAGATCGACTGGCTGGCGAGCCGGCTGAAGCTGGCGCAGGCAGAGGGGCAAAGGGCCCTTGTGTTCGGCCATTATCCGCTGCATCCCATGACCGATCACGCGCTGTGGAATGCCGAGGACGTGGCGAAGGTGATTGCCGATGCCCCGGCCGCCGTGGCCTATATCAACGGCCATGACCATCGTGGCGGCTATGGCGTGCTTGATGGCACCCATTTTATTACCTTGAAGGGCATGGTCGATGGCGAGACCGATACCGCCTATTCGATCCTATCGCTTGAGGCCGACCGGCTGGCGCTGACGGGCTTTGGTCGCGAGGAAAACAGGCTTTTGCCGCTGGCGTCGGAGGCGGACAGAAGCCTTTCTGATATGACATTTATATCAAATAGATAACTGATAATGGGACTTGCGCTTGTTGCCCGCTTGTGACTTTATTTGAACTTCGACTTCGCTTCACGATGCGTTCATCGCGGCGACAGCATCTTATGGTGCATGATGCCCGAGTTTGTCAGGGAAAACTGCAATACGGTTTTCCTGAAGAAACAGACGACAATACTGGAATCGAGAGCCCTGTCTGGTTCATCAGACGCTGACAGGCGCAAGTTTTGGAAGCGCCGCAAGGTCGGCCGAAAGGGAGAATGATCATGAGATCTATGATTGGGATGAGGAAGCTCGCGACCGTGGCGGCCATCGGCCTCTGTCTTGGCGCCGGCCTCGGCAGCGCTGCCGGTGCCGCCGACGAGCCGCAGGTGGTGCGCGCCGGAATGATGAAGAAAATGGGCGGGGCCATGGGCCAGCTCGCCGCCATCGCAAAGGGCGACAAGCCCTATGACGCCGCCGTGGTCAAGACCTCGCTGACGACGATGGAAGAGGTGGCCAAGGCCTTCCCGGAACAGTTCCCGAAGGGCTCCGAGACCGGCTTCAACACCGAAGCCAGCCCGAAGATCTGGGAAGACATGGCCACGTTCAAGACCAAGGCCAAGGCGCTTGAAACCGCCGCCGCCACCCAGCTCGCCACCCTCCCCGCAGACCAGGCCGGCGTTGGCGCTGCAGTGAAAAGCATTGGCGGCCTCTGCGGCGATTGCCACCAGTCGTTCAGGCTGAAGAAATAATTTTATCCCACGACGATACCCGTCCGGGATGCCGGGCGGGTTTACCGACAAGGGGTTAAAAGCATGGCTCGACGGGCAAAATTCGGTATTGTGGCAGCGGTGATTGCAGGGGCGGCGCTGGTTGGCGCCTATGTCTTTGCGGTCGCTCCGCACCGCCAACCCGCTACGCTGTGGGCGCAGACCACGGCGCCGGACCTTGCCAATGGCAAGCGCATCTTCTTTGCCGGCGGCTGCGCCAGCTGCCATGCCGCACCCGGCGCCAGCGGCGATGCCCGGATGGTTCTGACTGGCGGCGTCGCACTGAAAACCCAGTTCGGCACGTTCCACGCACCCAATATTTCCCCTGATCCGGAGGCCGGCATCGGCAACTGGACGCTTGCCGAGTTTGGCGACGCGCTAACGCGCGGCATCGGCCGCAACGGCGAAAATCTCTATCCGGCCTTTCCCTACACATCCTATGCGCGGATGAAGCCGCAGGACGTGGCCGATCTCTATGGCTACCTGAAAACCCTGCCGGCCAGCGGCAATGTCGCGGCTGCGCACGAGTTGAGCTTTCCCTTCAACCAGCGCATCGCGCTGACGGGCTGGAAATTTCTGTTCTTCAGCGAAACGCCTCGGGTGACCCTGGCGTCGGACGATCCGCAGGTGCAGCGCGGTCAATATCTGGTGGAAGGCCCCGGCCATTGCGGCGAATGCCACACACCACGCAACGCGCTGGGCGGGCTGAAGACCGATCAATGGCTGGCTGGCGGCCCCAATCCCGAAGGTGAAGGCCGCATTCCCAACATCACCCCCGGCTCCGACAGCATCGGCAAATGGTCGGCCGAAGAGATCGCCACCTATCTGGAAACCGGCTTTACCCCCGATTTCGACAGTGTCGGCGGCTCGATGGTCGAGGTGCAGAAGAACATGGCAGAACTGCCGGCCGAAGACCGCGCCGCGATTGCCGCCTATCTGAAGGCCATTCCGGCGCGCTAGACCGCGCTGGATATGCCCCCAAAATTTCCGCCTGATGACGTGAACCAAACGGATTTTCGTTTGTTTGGTCGTTCGGAGGAATGCTGTCGGTCCATTGGAGGGCCCGGCTAAATCGAGGGGGAGACTAATGCAGATCAAAAGAGCGATCGAGACCATTCCGGGCGGCATGATGCTGGTGCCGCTATTTTTAGGCGCGCTCTGCCACACGTTTTCGCCGCAGGCCGGCGCCTATTTCGGCTCTTTCACCAATGGCCTGATCAGCGGCACCGTGCCGATCCTGGCCGTCTGGTTCTTCTGCATGGGCGCCTCGATCCGGCTCGATGCGGCGGCTCTGGTGCTGCGCAAATCAGGAACGCTGGTGCTGACCAAGATCGCCACTGCATGGGTGGTGGCTTTTGTTGCGGCGCAGTTCTTCCCGGACAATGCTGTTGGCACCGGCCTGCTATCGGGGCTGTCGGTGCTGGCCATCGTTGCCGCCATGGATATGACCAATGGCGGGCTCTACGCCTCGATCATGCAGCAATATGGCACCAGCGAAGAGGCCGGCGCTTTCGTGCTGATGTCGGTGGAATCAGGGCCGCTGGTGACGATGATCATCCTGGGAACCTCAGGCCTTGCCTCGTTCCAGCCGCAGGTGTTTGTCGGGGCCGTGCTGCCGATGCTGATCGGCTTTGTACTCGGCAATCTCGACAAGGAACTGCGGGTGTTCTTCACCAGGGCGATCCACACGCTCATTCCGTTTTTCGCTTTTGCGCTCGGCAATACGATCAATCTGGCGGTGATTGTAGATACTGGCTTCACCGGCCTGCTGCTCGGTGTCGGCGTCATCGTGGTGACAGGCCTGCCGCTGATCCTGGCCGACCGGCTGATCGGCGGCGGCGATGGCACGGCGGGCATTGCCGCCTCCTCCACCGCAGGTGCCGCTGTCGCAACGCCGGCGCTGATTGCCGAAATGGCACCGCAGTTTAAGGCCGCAGCCCCGGCGGCCACTGCGCTCGTGGCCGCATCCGTTATCGTCACTTCGGTGCTGGTGCCCGTGATTACTGCGCTTTATGCCCGGGCCATGCGCGGCGCACCCGAGGAGCAAGCGGATCTCGAAACAGACGAAGCGCTGGCAGAACCCGATATCAGTGCTGGATGACCGGATTGCGCGACCATTCCTGCAGCGTGGTCTTGATCAGCACCAGCGCTGCATGACGGGCGGAGTCCCGCTCCTGCGGATCGACAATGCCAGACAGCCGCGTTTCGAATGAGCCGACCGTTTCGCGCACCCAGCGATGCAGGGCGGGATCGGACTGCCGGTCGAGCAGTGCGCGGATGGCGCTTTCCATGCGCCGGTTTTCCGTGGCGATTGAGTGTATTGGGGCCAGTGAGGGGGCCGGATTACGTGCCGAAGCCATTGATGTCGTCGCTTTCACCTTCTTCAAGAAGGTCTAATATAAAAGTCGGGGCTTGCCTCAGGCATGCCCATGAATGGATGTGTGGTGGAGATCAGGAGCCATGCGTCCCGCCGGAGAGATGGAGGCAAAGGGATTTCAGCGAAACTCCGCCGCAAAGCCTTGCATTTCCATCTCGGCCTCTGATGTCCAAGCACCAATCGCCTTCAAGACCTCCACTGTGAAGGTAAAGGGCGAGGTGCCGGGCGCGGTGACAATGCCACCATCGAAGACCGCCTGGGGCTGATCCTTGTAGAGCGCTTCGCCGCTATAGCCGCCATAGGCCTTGTGCGAAGCAAGGTTGTTGCCGGTATGGGCAACCGTGTTGAGAATGCCGGTGCCGGCCAGTGCACTTGCGGCAGCGCAGATGCCGGCGACGGTCTTACCCTGCGCCCGAAAGCCGTGAACGACGCCGGTCAGGTCCGCCGCCCTGCCCTTTTCCCAGCTCATGCCGCCTGGCACAACCAGCGCATCGAAGTCTTCGCCGGCCAGATCGCCATAGGCACAGTCCGGGGTCACTCTCAGGCCGCCCATGGAGGTGACCGGTGCGCCATCCGGCGTGGCGGTTACGATCTCAAGCCCGAGAAAGCTGCGACCAACGGCGGTCAGCAGCGCGATTTCCCAATCGGCGAAGTCTTCGGCCAAGGCGATGGCGATGCGTGTCATGGTCCTCTCTCCCATCCGTCTCGTAACGTTCAGGCCAGCGGCTGCAAGAAGCGCATGCCCGTGACCGGGCGCGGAATGAAATCCAGCTGCTCGTAGAAGCGATGGGCGGCGAAATTGCCTGTGGTGGCGGAGACCGAGAGATAATCGCAGCCCTGGGCGCGGGCGCAATCACGGGCGCGGGCAACGAGATGCTGGCCGATGCCATTGCCACGCTGGCCGTCGCGCACGTAGAGATGATGCAGTTCCATGCCGCGCTGGCCTTCCGTTGCCCTGTAGAGCGGGATCAGGATGGCGTAACCGATCAGCTCTTCACCGGCATCGGCCACCAGGGCGGTGATCCAGGGCATGGGGCCGAACAGATCGCGCTTCAGCGTCTCCAGCGTCATGGCAGATGCATCGCCATGATGGGCGGCGAGCGCTGCGATCATTTCGGTGAGTTCCGCCAGGTCGCTTGGACGCGCATGGCGAATGCTGACCAGCGATGGTCGTGGCAAGGTTATGGTGCTGTCTTCGGTCATTTGTCTCTTCCCCTTTAAAATTCCGCCGTCAGGGAAGCTCGTTCAAACAACAAGGCCGCCTGACGGCGGCCTGTTGACATAGTGATCTGTCAGGCCGCCGGTTACCGGTAGGCCCAAAAATACGTGCAGGAAATGGCGGTGCGCGTGTCGATCATGGTGGAATGAATGCGCCCGGCTGAGGCAATTGTCAAGCGGGCGCATTGATCTGCCCTCAAGCCTCGCAGGACCGCACCTCCCGGCGCCGGTCGAGCGCGCCGCTCCACAGCGTCAGGCCGGCAGCGCCAGCAACCAGGATGGCGCCGACCAGCGGTGTGGTGCCAAGGCCAAGCGGCGAGGCCACGATCTCGCCACCAACCGAGGCGCCGACGGCAATGCCGAGGTTGAAGGCAGCAATGTTGAGGGCGGAGGCGGTGTCGACGCCATCGGGCCGAAAGCGCTTGGCGAGTTCGACCACATAGAGCTGCAGGCCCGGCACATTGGCGAAGGACAGGAAGCCCATGGCGGCAAGGGTCAGGAGGGCGGGAATGGTGGCTTGGGCGGTGAAGAAGAACAGGATCAGCGCCAGCGTCTGGGCGGCAAACAGCCAGGCGAGCGCCTTGACCGGATCGGTATTGGCCAGTCGGCCACCGGCTAGATTGCCCGCCGCAATCGCTACGCCGTAGAGAACCAGCACCAGGCTGACGCTGCCGGCGGCAAAGCCGGTGATCTCCTGCAGAATGGCAGCGAGGAAGGTGAAGGCCACGAAGGTGCCGCCATAGCCGAGCGCCGTCATGGCGAAAGCGAGCAGCAACCGGCCGGAGCCGAGCACCCGCAGCTGATCGATCAGCCGGCTCGGCTCGCCCCGGGGCAGCGTCGCGGGCAAGAGGGCGGCGATGCCCAGCAAGGCGACGAGACCAAGGCCGCTGACAGCGAGGAAAGTGGCGCGCCAGCCAAACGTCTGGCCGATCAGCGTGCCGAGCGGGACGCCGGTGACGATGGCGACCGTCAGGCCCATGAACATCAGGGCAATGGCCGAGGCGCGACGGTTTTCCGGCACCAGCCCGGCAGCTATGGTGGCGCCAACCGAGAAGAACACGCCATGGGCAAAGGCGGTCAGCACGCGCCCGACCAGCAGCAGAGCAAAGCTGGAGCTGAAGGCCGCCAGCAGATTGCCGGCGATGAACAGCAGCATCAGCGACAACAGCAGCATCTTGCGCGGAAAACGGCTCGTCAACGCCGTCAACACAGGCGCGCCGAAGGTGACGCCGAGCGCGTAGATCGAGACGATCATGCCGGCGCTTGGCAGGGTAATGCGGAAATCCGCGGCGATGGTCGGCAGCAGGCCGACGCTGACGAATTCGGTGGTGCCGATCGCGTAAGCGGCGATGGTCAGGGCAAACAGGGCGAGTGGCATGGGTGTCATCCTTATCAAGCCAAGGAAATCTCTCCGCCTTCATATCGGCCGATCGGGCTTGCTTGATAAGCTGCTATAATGGACAATCACCTTGGAATTGAATTCATAGGTGAAGACATGAACAACCGCTCTGGAGAAATGCAGGTCTTCGTGCTCTCGGCCGAGCTGAAGAGCTTTTCGGCTGCCGGGCGCAAGCTGGGGCTGACGCCTTCAGCGGTGAGCAAGCTGGTCAGCCGGATCGAGGATCGGTTGGGGGTGCGACTGCTTTTGCGCAGCACGCGCACGCTTGAACTGACGCCGGAGGGCGAGCTTTATCTCGCCCGCGCCCGCGTCATTCTTGAAGAGATCGAGGCGGCGGAACAGCTGGTGGCCTCCGGCACCGATGAGCCACGCGGGGTGCTGCGGGTCAACGCGTCCGTCGGGTTCGGGGAAAACTGCGTGCTGCCGCTGATCGGCGACTTCCTGGCGCTCTACCCGAAAGTGGAGCTGGAACTGACACTGACGGATGGGGTGATCGACCTCGTCGGCGAGCGTGCCGATGTGGCCATCCGGGTCGGGCCGATGAAGGATTCGACGCTGATGGCGCGCAAGCTGATGCAGGGGAGCCGGGTGATTGTCGCCTCCCCCGCCTATCTCGCCCGCCATGGCCAGCCGCATCATCCTGACGATCTCGACACCCAGAATTGCCTGGGCTTCACCTTCCGCCGTTTCGAGGAGGGCTGGCCCTTCCGGGATCCCTTGAGCGGCGACCGATTTCTCAAAGCCGTCAGCGGCAATATCCGTGTCTCCAACGGCGCCATCATGCGCCGCCTCTGCCTCGACGGCGTCGGCATCGCCCGGATCGGCCGCTTTCACGTGGAGGAAGCGGTCAAGGCGGGCTTGCTGACCGTCCTGCTGGAGGACTGGCATGTCGGCGATATCGAGGAAGTCCACGCCGTCTATGTCGGCCACGACCACCTCGCCTCGCGCATCCGCGCCTTTATCGGCTTTTTAACGCAAAGGCTGGAGAACAGGTCCTATCTTTGATGTGGCGGCTGGTTTGAGCCGAGGCATGAGACCGCAACAGGTGGAGCCTGATCGCGATGACGGATTTGCAAGGTGCGGTGCTTTTCACGGCAATGTTTGCCGTTTTCCAGCTGGCCATCCACTTTTTGCCCAATACGGGACGGGCACTCCGAAAGCGCGCCTGCTTCTATACGAACGATGGGAACATCGCCTTTTATGTCGATCAATTTTCTACGCGTCAGGGCAAAGTGGACTATGCGTTTGCCGGTATGTTCGGATCCATATTTTCATGTCGGGTCGACTCTCAGCACATGAACATTCTGCTCGACCAACTCAGGACACTCCGCGACGACATAGATACCGGCGCCTATTGTGTTGGCAATCCCGATCAGACGCCGTGGGAGAAGCCGAAGGGCTCACCGCTTTTTGGGCGCAAGTACACTGTGCTCAAGCGATATTGGTTCATCAACGACATCAGTGCCGAAAATCGGCAGAAATATCATAATCATCTATTCGACATCTCCATCTGCAACGACGCAGCGGGACATTTCGCCCTGTTCGAACTTCCACCAGAACCGGAGAATGTCCGGCGGACCCGGATTTCACTCGAGGACATCAAGAAGGGCTGCGACGAAGTGCTGGGCGCATTTGCAGAAGATTTCGCCGAAGCTTGAGTGAACCCGCTCGACTGGCTCCTTCGCTTGCCGCTCACTTCACCGCCGAGATCGCATACCTGTGCTGTGTTGCCCGTTCCAAACCTTTCAACAGGCCGAAATTAACCCTCTGCGCCCTGTTAATGGCGCTGAGGTCGGTGTCGACGGTGATGTTGGAGAAGCCGGCCTGTTTCAGGAGATCCACTACGGCTTCCGCCCGCGCCCCTTGCGAAAAATAGACCTGCGATAGAATGGCCTTATGGGTGGCGGCAAGGTCGGCGCTGGTTGGGCCGTGATGGGCCGTGGGCTTGGCAAGGCCGAGGCGGGCTGCGAGTTTAGCGATGAGGCTGGTGATCTTGGCGAGCGGGCTTGGATTGACGAAATCGCCATCGACGATCAGCACGCGGCCGCCGGGTTTCAGCACGCGGTGCCATTCGCGGAAGGCACCGAGGGGGTCGACCAGCGTCCAGACCAGATGCCGGTTGGTGATCGCATCATAGGTGGCATCCGGCTCCATCGTGCTTTCGGCATCGCCGATCAGGAAACGAATGCTGCGGCCCCGCGTCTTGGCCTTGGCGCGGGCGCGCTCCAGCATTGGCTCGGCCCAGTCCATGCCGGTCACTGAAAATCCGAGATCATCAAGCAGGTGCGAGACGACGCCGGTGCCAGAGGCGAGGTCCAGCACCTTGCGCCCTTCCCCCACACCCAGATGCTTCAAGATCAGCGCGTGCCAGGCGGCGCGTTCGGCTTCGGAGAAGATTTCATGCCCCGGTTGGCTGTCGAAAGTCTCGGCTCGCGCTGACCAATAGGCCTTGATCTCATCTTTCAGATGATAATTCTGCTGCATCGCCGTCTGCGTCATGAACCGGTCCCAACCCCGTAAACTGGACTTCGTCAGGTTCAGACCGAACCTGAAAGTCCCTCGCTTTTCTTGTTTTCGTTGTCTGTTCGGGAAAACCGGTAACTGCATTTCCCTGACAAACTCTAGCTGGAATCCTTCTAAAAGATAATTCTTGACTGGCAAAGTCATAAAATCATAAATCCACGGCGAGTGCAGCGCAGGGGCTGAACCGGAGCCCGGTGGGGACGCCGTTTCGCGCTTTCGCCCGTGCTGCAGGACAAACGACATTTTGGAGGCAAACGTGTTCAACGTTCATGGGGTGGCTTGCGCCGCCGCGCTTTCGCTCGCGCTTTTTTCAGGCGCGGCAGAAGCCGGCGAATTGGTAAAGGTCAAGGATATTACCGGCCGTGAGGTCGAGGTCAGCGTGCCCGTCGAGCGGGTCATTCTCGGCGAAGGCCGGCAGATCTATTTCACCGCAGCGCTCGATACCGATACGCCGTTCAAGCGCATCGTCGGCTGGCGCGACGATTTCCAGAAGGCCGATCTCGACGGCTATAATGCCTATCTCGAAAAATTCCCGGAAATGGGCAAGATCCCCACCTTCGGCGGCATGAAGGACGGCACGTTCGACATCGAGCAGGCGGTGACGCTGAAGCCCGACGTGATCATCATGAATATCGACGCCAAGTCGGCGACCGAGGAAAGCGGCTATATCGAAAAGCTGTCCAAGGTCGGCATTCCCCTCGTCTATGTCGACTTCCGCGAGAAGGCGATGGAAAACACCGATCCGTCGATGCGGTTGATCGGCAAGCTGTTCGGCAAGGAAAAGCGCGCCGAGGAATTTGTCGAGTTCCACGACACGCAGATCAAGCGGGTGACCGACGTTCTCGCCAAGGCGAAAGACCTGAAGAAGCCGCTGGTGTTCATGGAACGGGCCGGCGGCTATAGCGACGATTGCTGCATGTCCTTCGGCAACGAGAATTTCGGCAAGATGGTCGAACTGGCCGGCGGCACCAATATGGCCGGCAAGATCATTCCCGGCACGTTCGGCACGGTCAATCCCGAGCAGATCATCGCCTCCAACCCGGACCAGGTTATCGTGACCGGTGCCAATTGGGAGCTTTACGTGCCCGGCGGCAAATGGGTCGGCGTTGGCCCCGGCGCCGACAAGGCGCTGGCCACCAAGAAGCTCGCCGCGCTGATGCAGCGCCCGGCCTTCACCGACATCAAGGCGGTCAAGGACGGCAATGTCCATGCCATCTGGCACCAGTTCTACAACAATCCCTACCAGTTCGTTGCCGTGCAGCAGATCGCCAAATGGCTGCATCCTGAACTCTTCAAGGATCTCGACCCGGAAGTCACCTTCAAGGAATTGCACGAGCGCTTCCTGCCGGTTGCCTATCGCTCGGGCTATTTCGTCTCGCTGAATACGGGGTTGTGAGGCATCGGTGGCTGGCGGGCGGAGGCGGTGACACCACCTCTGGCTTGCCAGCCGATCTCCCCCACAAGGGGGAGAGGACTCGCGATGCCGTCGCGCCTCGAAATGGGCGAGAACAGTGCGGCAACTCTAGCCCCTCCCCCTTGTGGGGAGGGGCTGGGGAGGGGTCTAGCTCCGATGAAAAAGTCAGAGGGATGAACGGCATTTCCGGTCGCCTTCCGACATGTGCATAAAGAGGTTTGTTAATGCATATCAAATGGATCGCCAGGGCGCTTGTCGCTCTTTTGCCGTTTCTGGCGCCCGCCGCTTTCGCAGCCGAGATCACCGATGTCGCAGGCCGTACGGTGACGCTTGAGCTGCCGGCAAAGCGGGTTCTGGTCGGCGAGGCCCGGCAGATCCATACCATTGCGGCGCTGGCCGGGGATAAGACCTTCGACCACATTGTCGGCTGGCGCGACGACATGGTGAAGAAAGACCCGGACAGTTACGCCGCCTATCTGGAGCGCTTCCCAGAGATCGCCAAGCTGCCGCAATTCGGCTATCTGCCCCAGGGCGGCTTTAGCCTGGAAGCGGCAATTGCGCTGCATCCTGATGTGCTGACGCTCAATCTGGAAGTGCTGCCGGCGGCGCGTGAAAGCGGGCTGGAGGAAAAGGCTGCAGCAGCCGGTATTCAGGTCGTCTATGTCGATTTCCGCCTCGATCCCGACAAGAATACCGAAAAATCCATCGCAATTCTCGGCCAGATTTTTGGTGCCGACGACAAGGCCAAGGAACTGATCGCTTATCGTCGCCAGCAGATCGCCATCGTGACCGACCGGCTGGCGGCAGTGAAGGACCTGAAACGGCCAAACGTGTTCATGGAGCGTGCGCCGGGCAATGATGCCGAAGGCGGCTGCTGCCGCACCTTCGGTCCCGTCAATTTCGGCCAGATGGTCGAGATTGCTGGCGGCCACAACATTGCCTCCGACATCATCTCCACCACCTTCGGCGAGATCAGCATCGAACAGCTGATCGCCTCAGATCCCGACCAGATCGTTGTGACCGGCTCCAACTGGCTGGCGGAATCCAAGACCAACCGCTTCGTGCATGTCGGACGCGGCGCCGATCCGACCAAGGCCCGCGCCAAGCTCAAGACGCTGATCGAGCGCACCGGCTTCGACGGCATAAAGGCGGTGCGCAACCGGCAGGTCCATGCCGCCTGGCACCAGTTCTACGGCGTGCCTTATGAGTTCGTGCCGATCCAGCAATTTGCCAAATGGTTCCACCCTGACCTGTTTGCCGATCTCGACCCGGACCGGACTTTCCGGGAGTTTCATCAGAAATTCCTGCCGGTCGCCTACAAGCCCGGCTATTTCGTCTCCCTCGACCCTGCCCAGGACGCCCCAACATCTGAGAAAGGCTCGAATTGATGGCCCTATCCATAGACCTCGCCGCCAAGCCTGAGGGCCGCAGCCAATACCGGGCGCTCACCGCTCGGCGTGTTACCATTCTCCTCTGCCTGCTTGGCGCGCTTGCGCTAAGCGTTGCCACCGACATGGCGCTGGGGCCGGCACGCTATACGCTGTCGCAGGTTCTCTCGGCGATCTTTTCACCCAGCAGCGTCAGCAACCAGATCCGGGTGGTGATCTGGGATATCCGCATGCCGATCGCGCTGATGGCAGTCACCGTCGGCGCCTGTCTGTCGCTGGCAGGCGCGCAGATGCAGACCATTCTCGCCAATCCGCTGGCAAGTCCGTTTACGCTCGGCATTTCCGCCGCCGCCGGCTTTGGCGCGGCGCTGGCGCTGGTCGGCGGCATCGCCGTCTTCCCGGCGGCCATCGAATTCATGGTGCCGATCAATGCCTTCCTGATGGCCATGCTCGCATCGCTGTTCATCTACGGCGTCTCGACCATGCGCGGCGTGACGGTCGAAACCATCGTGCTGCTCGGCATCGCGCTGGTCTTTACCTTCAACGCGCTTCTGTCGCTGCTGGAATATCTGGCCTCCGAACAGGCGCTGGCCGCAGTGGTGTTCTGGACCATGGGCAGCCTCACCAAGGCAACCTGGATGAAGGTCGGCGTGACCTTTGCCGTGCTCGTTATCTCCGTGCCGCTGTTTGCGCGCCGCGCCTGGGCGCTGACGGCGCTGCGGCTCGGCGACGACAAGGCCGCAAGCCTTGGTGTCAATGTGCGGGCGCTGAGGCTCGAAACCATGATGCTGGTCAGCCTGCTGGCCGCCATTCCGGTCTCCTTCGTCGGCACCATCGGCTTTGTCGGCCTGGTCGGGCCGCATATCGCCCGCATGCTGGTCGGTGAGGATCAGCGCTTCTTCCTGCCGGGTTCTGTCATCTGCGGCGCACTGCTGCTGTCGGTGACCTCTGTCGTGTCGAAAATGCTGATCCCCGGCGCCATTCTACCGATCGGGGTCATCACCGCCTTGGTCGGCGTTCCCTTCTTCTTCTCGCTGATTTTCACCAACAGGAGGCGCGCATGGTAAGCCTGAAACTTCAGGATGTCGGCGCCCGCTATGGCCGCGCTCAGGTCTTCCAGGATATCAGCACCGACTGGCTGACCGGCGGCGAAATGACCGCGCTGATCGGCCCGAATGCCGCCGGCAAATCCACCCTGTTCAAGCGCATTGCCGGGCTGATTTCCGGCCCGGGCGTGGTCACCGTCGAAGACGTGCGCGACGGCCACCGGCCGATCTGTTACATGCCGCAGGACACCGGCGCCAATGCGGTTCTGACCGTCTATGAAAGCGTGCTGCTCGCTGCAAAGCAAGGCGGTGGCTGGCGGGTGGCCGATGGCGAATTGCAGGATATAGACCGGATTCTGGCAGCGCTGCGCATTTCCGATCTCGCCTTTCGCGATCTCGGCGCGCTCTCCGGCGGCCAGCGGCAATTGGTGGCGATTGCCCAGGCGCTGGTGCGCAAGCCGGAAGTGCTTCTGATGGACGAGCCAACCTCGGCGCTCGACCTGTTCCGCCAGATCGAAGTGCTGGAATTCATGCGCAAGATCGCCAGGCGCGAAGGCATTGCCGTGCTGATCGCGCTCCACGACCTCAACCACGCCCTGCGCTATTGCAGCCGCACACTCGTCATCGGCGGCGGCAAACTGATCGCGTCAGGCCCGACCGAAGAGGTCATCACCCCCACCCTGTTGCGCGACGTCTACCGCGTCGACGCCCGCATCGAAGCGTGCAGCCAGGGGCGGTTGCAGGTGATTGTCGATGGGGCGTTGGTGTGAGATGCTGATACATACACGCTTAACTTAAGCTATTGACGACAGACACACTATGCGCGAACTATGCGCCTATAGTGTGTGGGGACGTTATGAGCACAATCGAAGAAAGTTTAAGGGCGATTTCTGAAAGAGTGAAATCGCATTCAAGCAGTATGGCGACCGAAGAAGCAGTGAAGACGGCAGTCGTTCTGCCGTTTTTGCGAGCTCTTGGCTATGATGTCTTCGACCCTAGCGAGGTCGTGCCAGAATTCACGGCCGATGCAGTGGGGAAAAAAGGCGAGAAGGTCGATTACGCGATCAAGATCGACAATGAAATCCGCATATTGATCGAATGCAAACCAATCTCGACACTTCTGGAGAAAAAACACCTCGATCAATTGTATCGCTACTTCAGTGTTACAAACGCTAAATTTGCAATTTTGACTAATGGGCGTACGTTCAATTTTTACACAGATCTTGACGCACCAAATAAGTTGGACACTCGACCTTTTCTTGTGTTCGATATTGCCGATTTCAATTCCAGCATCATCGCGGAACTGAAGAAATTCGAGAAAGCCTCTTTCGATGTAACAGCCATTCTCGCAACGGCAGAGAGGCTGAAATACACGTCGGGCATCAAGCAGGTTATCGCAAAGCTAATCGAAGATCCCAGCGAGGATTTTGTTCGGATTGTCTCGAGCGGCGTCTACGAAGGGCGGATAACGTCCCAAGTCCGCGAGATGCTAACTGGAGTTGTTCGGTCTGCCTTCCGCGAAGTCATTATGGATACGGTTAAAAACAGGTTGTCGAGTGCCCTTGCGGAAACTGAGCAAGTGATTGAGACCATTGATCAACCCGTTGAAGAGGCCCAGGACGTCATCACCACGGATGAAGAACGAGAGGGCTACATGATCGTGAAGGCGATTGCCCGGGAAGTTATCAGTCCCGCAAGAGTGGTTATGCGTGATCAAAAGACCTATTGCGGCATCTTAATCGACAACAATAATCGAAAGCCTCTGGCCCGGCTTTGGTTCAACCGATCCGTCAAGTATATAGGTCTTTTTGACGGAGAGCAGGAAGAACGGGTTATCATCAATTCGCTGGACGGGATTTACGAATACAGTGAGCGACTGCGTGCAACGGCGAAGCGTTACTGTGAAGCCTGAGGTCTAACTATTCTGCGCATGCTCAACAGAGAGACGGTCAAGCCTCTGGTGGGTTGCGAGAACCGAGCCGCATCGTTGACAAGTTCGCGTAAATTACGTATTTTACGTAAATATTGCAGGAGATCAACGATGGCGCATCAAGTTCCAGCCAGTGCATTTTCTCGGCAGTTCGGCAAGATCCGCGAGGACGTCTACGAAGCCGGTGTGATCGAGGTCACCGCGCATGACCGCGTGGTCGGCGCTTATATCAGCCCGAAGGAATTGGAGCGCTTCAACAGGTTGAAAAAGATGGAGCGGGACGTCGTCACCTTCAGCGACTTTGACGACGATATGCTGGCGGAGCTTCGCGACACTCAGTGGGGCGTCATCTCTAAGTGAATTATCCAGACCCCGTTCCCGGTCTCGTCATTCGCTACAACTACCTCTGGCGAAAAGACGAGTTGGAAGGCTTTGCGCTAGGTGAAAAGGACCGCCCCTGTGCCATCATCCTCGCATCGCGAAAGACCGGACTGGTCACGGTCATTCCGATTACACATTCGCCTCCCGAACCTGGCGAGGAGCATCTTTCCATAGAAATTCCTCTCGACATCTGCAGGCAATGCGGCCTGGATAGCGGTGGGAATTATATTCGGCTTGGCGAGACCAACCGATTTCTCTGGCCTGGAATCCATTTACGACCGCTTCTCTCTGATCCGTCCAGGATCGATTACGGAGTGCTTCCGAAACCGTTTTTCGAATCCGTCATGGCCCGCGTCATCGAGATGGTCGAAAAGCAGATGGTCAGCCTGACCAAGCGAAGTTAAGCCTTCGTGCCACGCAGTTTCCGGCACCCCTCACCCCCCCAAACAGCCGCTCGTCTATCGCCCGCAGCGCATGGTCCACGTGCCCCTCCTGCACGAGATCGGCTTCGTCTCCGACCAGGCTGATGGAAGGCATGCCATCCAGCCGCACTTGCAGGGAGGGGCTGAGGCCCTCTTCGATACCCTGGGCCAGCAGGTCGTAGTAGCGGGTGCCGGGGCCGGTGATGATGACAGGCAAGGTCTCGTGCAGGCTGAAGACCCGCGACAGGCCCTGGCCGAGCGCCAACCCCGCCTGCCGGAAGGCATATTGGGCGGTGCGGTTGCCCTGGCGGGCGGAGAGCGCGATCTTGTCCATCTCGGTGATCGGCACGAATTTGGCCGGGATGGTGTCGGGGCGCACTTCAAAGGCCATGCGCAGGATGCCGTAGAAGCCAGCGGCGGCCTCGATGCAGCCGCGCGCGCCGCAGCGGCAGAGCTTGGTATCGGCGGTGTTGAGCATATGGCCGAAATTCGGGGCGGTGACCGCGACCGTTCCATCCGGCATCGGCCGAGCAATGCCAAGGCCGATGCTGTGGCCGAGTGACAGCGCAAGCAGGCCACGGAAAGCCCCGTCCTGGCTGTCCAGGCGCCGGGCTAGGCCGTGGGCAACCAGTAGGGTTTCATTGCTCACAAGCGTCAGCGCCCGCTCGAAACCGGCAAGACCGGCGGCGAAATCGAGCGGCTGGCGGCCAAAGACCGGCGACCAGATCAGCCGCGCCCCCGCCGGATCGACAATGCCTTTGGAGCTAACCGACAATGCCGCCACCGTCTCCGGCGCCAGCTTGGAGCGGTCGGCAAGCCGTCCAAGGCTGCGGGCGAGCCCCTCGACAAAGGCCTCGACGGAGACATCAATCTGGCGCGGCTCCTCGATGCGGTCCATCAGCGTGCCGCGATAGTCCGACAGGGAAAAATGCAGCCGGTCGGAGGTGATGCGCACCGCCATGACATGGGCGAAACCCCGACGGCGCGACAGCAGAACGCGCGGCCGGCCACGCGCGCCAGCCACTTGCTGCTCGTGCCGCTCGATGACGCCGGCCTGTTCCAGCTCGCCGGTGATCGCGGTTACCGTCGCAGAGGCAAGCCCGGTCACGGCGGCGATGTCCGTATGGGCCATGGCCGGAGCGGCCCTGAGCGCGCTCAGCACCAAGGCCGAGTTCTGCCGGCGGATCTGCTCGCTGCTGGATTTCATCAGCATCGATCGGCCGACCCTTTCCTATTCTTCGTCTTGACTGGCGAAAGCACATGCCCCTCCCAAAGCATCTGTTTCAGTCTGCGTTCACGCTCTGCCTTTTCTCCCTAAAGGTTTCGCTTAACCACCCTTCAACCATATTGACAGGCTGAAAATCTTCTGCCAGTTATTTTCTCGACTGTCGAGAAAAACAATCATCGGCCCGCAAACGGGCATGGGGTTGGGGAACGGAGACAGTTTTCCGGCAGTGCGGCGGCGGACGAGGAGGTCTGCCCGCGCTGCCTTCACCTGGGGAGGTTTACAATGAAATCCGTTTTGAAACTGATGGCAGTTGCTGCCGTCTTGACGACCGCGCATGTGCCTGTCTATGCCAAGGACCTGGTGATCGGGGTCTCCTGGTCCAACTTCCAGGAAGAGCGTTGGAAGACCGACGAGGCCGCCATCAAGGAAGCGCTGAAGGCCTCCGGCGCCAAGTATATTTCCGCCGATGCCCAGACATCCGCCGCCAAGCAGCTTACCGATATCGAAAGCCTGATTTCGCAGGGCGCCAATGCCCTTATCGTGCTGGCGCAGGACTCAAGCGCCATCGGCCCGGCCATCGAAAAGGCCGCTGCTGAAGGCATTCCAGTCATCGGCTATGACCGCCTGATCGAAAATCCGAGCACCTATTACATCACCTTCGACAACAAGGAAGTCGGCCGGCTGCAGGCCAAGGAAGTGATGAAGGTCAAGCCATCGGGCAATTACGTGTTCATCAAGGGCGGCTCCACCGATCCGAACGCCGATTTCGTGTTCTCCGGGCAGATGGAAGTGCTGAAGGATGCGATGTCCGCCGGCAAGATCAAGAATGTCGGCGAAGCCTATACCGATGGCTGGAAGCCGGAAATCGCCCAGAAGAACATGGAGCAGTTCCTGACCGCCAACAACAACAAGGTCGATGCGGTCGTCTCGTCGAACGACGGCATGGCCGGCGGCGTTGTCGCAGCGCTGGAAGCCCAGGGCATGGCCGGTTCCGTACCGGTTTCCGGCCAGGACGGCGACAAGGCAGCTCTCAACCGCGTTGCGCTCGGCACCCAGACCGTATCGGTCTGGAAGGATAGCCGCATGCTCGGCAAGAAGGCCGGCGAAATTGCGGTGGCTCTGGCCGGCGGCAAGAAGATGAGCGAAATCCCTGGCACGATCCAGTTCAAGGGCGGCTCCAAGGGCGTGGACATGAGCTCGCAGTTCCTGATGCCGCAGGCGATCACCAAGGACAATCTGAAGGTCGTTCTCGACGCCAAGTGGATCGACAAGAAGACGCTGTGCCAGGGTGTGAAGGCCGGCGCGGTCGAGGTCTGCAAGTAAGATCGGTGATATGGGCCGCGGCGCAAACGCTTGCGCTGCGGCCTATATGATCGAACCGGTTCCAGTTCGCAGCGCAAATAGTCGTGGCTTCGCCCCCCTCATCCCCCTGCCGGGACCTTCTCCCCGCTGGGGAGAAGAGACCAAAGCCATAGCCCTCGGCCTTATTCTGATGTTGAAAAAGGGCTCTGTTCGCTTCTTACAGCAACAGAGAAAGCGCAGACGGCGCTGCAAATCTCTTCTCCCCAGCGGGGAGAAGGTGGCGGCAGCCGGATGAGGGGGCGGCGAAGCCGAACAATGCGCCTATCCGCAGGCGAGAGATGGCTTTCAAAGCGAGGCGTGACTGGAAGTCCTTCAACATCCCATGCCGCCGCACCCCAAGTGTGCGTCGATGCGCCTGCCGTAAGTTCATAGAGGAGCAACAGGTCCATGGTGGATCACACAATCGGCACTGCTGCCAATAGCGCCCGCCCAACCAAGGGCAATGTCTTGCAGAGGTTTTTCAAGGCCACCGAAATCGACACCCGGCTCATGGGCATGGTGCTGGCGCTGCTGATCATCTGGTTCGGCTTCAACATCCTCTCGGACGGGCTGTTTCTGACCTCGCGCAACCTGTGGAACCTGTCGGTGCAGGCCGCCTCCGTCTCCGTGATGGCGACGGGCATGGTACTTGTCATCGTCACCCGCAATATCGACCTGTCCGTCGGCTCCATTCTGGGCTTCGTCGGCATGATGATGGCGGTCACGCAGACGAAATTCCTGCCGCCGCTGCTCGGCTACGATCACCCCGCCATGTGGGTGCTGGCGCTGGCCTTCGGCATCGCGATCGGGGCAGCCATCGGCGCCTTCCAGGGCGTGATCATCGCCTTCATGAACGTGCCTTCGTTCATCGTCACGCTCGGCGGCCTGCTGGTCTGGCGCGGATGCGCATGGATGGTCACGAGCGGCGCCACCGTTGCGCCGATGGATACCCGCTTCCGTCTGATGGGCGGCGGGGCAGACGGCTCGATCGGCGCCACCGCCAGCTGGGTGGTCGGCATTATCGCCTGCGTCTTCATCGTGCTGTCGATCCTGCATTCGCGCAAGCAGCGCAAGCGTTTCGGCTTTCCGCTGAAGCCCGTCTGGGCCGAATATTTCATGGGCCTGCTCGGCTGCGGCGTGGTGCTTGGCGCCGTCAACGTGCTCAACAGTTATTACATGCCGGTCAATCTGGCCCGCAAATACGCCGAGGCCAATAACATTCCCTGGCCGGATGGCGGGCTCGACATATCCCTAGGCATTGCCGTGCCCGTGCTGATCGCGCTTGGCATTGCCGTTGTCATGACCTTCCTCACCAACCGCACCCGGTTCGGCCGCTATGTGTTTGCCATCGGTGGCAATCCGGAAGCAGCCGTCTTGGCGGGCATCAAGACCCGCTGGGTCACGGTCAGGATCTTTGCGCTGATGGGTGCGCTTTGCGCCATCGCCGCTGCGATTTCGACCGCCCGCCTCAACGCCGCCACCAATGCGCAGGGCACACTGGACGAGCTCTATACCATTGCAGCAGCCGTTATCGGCGGCACGTCGCTGGCCGGCGGGGCCGGCACCATTGCCGGTGCGGTGCTTGGCGCCATCGTCATGCAATCGCTCAATTCGGGCATGGTGCTGCTTGGCATGGATACGCCGCTGCAAAGCATCGTCATCGGCATCGTGCTGGTCATCGCGGTCTGGCTGGATACGGTTTACCGCGCCCGCACACGCTAAATCTATAGGGCACCTTGAGCGCAAAGGCGGGGTCCGCTTTTGCCGCCGGTACCGGAAAGGGAGTTATCTCTATGACTCAGACTGCAAGCCCCCTCACCGCCAGCCCGCTGGTGGAAATGAAGAACATTTCCATTTCCTTCGGCGGCATTCATGCGGTGGACGATGCCTCGGTCAATCTCAATGCCGGCGAAGTCGTCGCGCTGCTTGGCCATAACGGCGCCGGTAAATCGACGCTGATCAAGATCCTGTCCGGCGCCTACAAGCGCGATACCGGCGAGATCCTGATCAATGGCGAGCCGGCCGAGATCAACAATCCGCGCGATGCCAAGCGTTACGGTATCGAGACGATCTACCAGACGCTGGCCGTTGCCGACAATGTCGATGCCGCCGCCAACCTCTATCTCGGGCGCGAGCTGCGCACCCCCTGGGGCACGCTTGATGATGTGGCGATGGAGGCGAAGGCCCGCGAGGTGATGGGCCGGCTCAACCCGAATTTCCAGCGCTTCAAGGAGCCGGTCAAAGCGCTCTCCGGCGGCCAGCGGCAATCGGTGGCAATTGCCCGCGCCATCCTGTTCGACGCCCGCATCCTGATCATGGACGAACCGACGGCAGCGCTCGGCCCTCAGGAAACCGCGCAGGTCGGCGAGCTGATCTCGCAGCTGAAGCGCGAGGGCATCGGCATCTTCCTGATCAGCCACGACATCCACGACGTCTTCGACCTTGCCGACCGCGTGTTCGTGATGAAGAACGGCAAAGTCGTCGGCCATGCCCGCACCCAGGATGTCACCAAGGACGAAGTACTCGGCATGATCATCCTCGGCAAGGTCCCCCCGGGCGCCGTGCCGGGACCGGGGGCGATGCAGGTAGCGTGAGCGTGCCTTACGACGCCATGCCGGACGCAGCCGCTGCGATCAGCACCACGCCGAGAATGATGCGGTAGATCACGAAGGGCCAGGTGGAGAAGCGTTCGAGGAAGCGCATCAGGCCCCAGATGGCGATGAGCGAGGAAATGCCGCCGGCGACAAGGCCGACGGCGAGCAGCGCCCAGCCGTGACCGTCGAGCGCCAGCTTGTGCAGTTCCCAGACTTCCTTGAGGCCGGCGAGCAAAATGGCCGGCAGGCCGAGCAGGAAGGAAAAGCGCGCAGCTTCCTCGCGCTTGAAGCCGAGCGCCAGCGCCGCCGTCATCGTGGCGCCGGAGCGCGATACGCCGGGGATCAGCGCGCCGACCTGGGCAAGGCCGACCAAGAGGATATCGAGCGGGCGGATGCTTGGCAGGTCGCGCCGGTGTTTTGCCAGAAGCTCGGTTGCCGCCAGAAGCCCGCCCATGACGATACACGCAAGCCCGACCGCCCAGAGGCTGCGCAGCGGTGAGCCGCAGCTGTTGAGCGTATGCGACAGCGCCAGGCCTGCGACGATGATCGGCAGCGTGCCGATCAGGATCCACAGAACCAGCTGGAAATCAAAATTCTCGAAATCGCGCCGCCGCGCCGCCTGGATCGAACCGGCAGCGAGACCCCTGATGTCGCGCCAGAAATAGCTGATGACGCCCACCAGCGCGGCCATCTGCATGGCCGCGGAAAAGGCTGCACCCGGATCAGGCCAGCCGAGCAGCGCCGGCACCACCCGCATATGGGCAGACGACGAGACCGGAACCAGTTCCGTCACCCCCTGCACCACGCCCAGAAACGCCGTCTGGACAAAACTCAAATCGACAAACCCGGTTGCCGAGCCCACCACGCATGCATCCGCCATCATTCACCCTTCCGTCCAAGCCCAAACCGTCCTGGGAAACGCGCCCGCGTGCCCGCTGCCGACAGCACCGACCCGCCTCGATCAGCGGTGATGCCTTTTGCCGTGCCAACCTGACCATTGGCTTAAACCGATTCCGGTTCAAGGCCCACGCCTTCGGTCAGCGTCATGACGGGCTGCATGGACCATGTCCCCGCGCAGCATTTCCCTTAGCCGCACCCTCTTCGGCCGCACCCTGTTTGCGTTATGAAACCGTGATCATGGCGGAAGGAAGACCAAAGCAGCGTAACAGGCGTGTGACGCCCGCCCTTGCATCAAGGGGAGCCACCGGCGCGCTACAACTTGAAGTCGTTGCCATGGCCGCATCAAAAACCCACCTAATTTAGTGGGAAATACATATGCTCAATTAGCGATTCTTAAACCCGTTAGAACATATGTTGTGTGTTGATACAGTTGAGGCGCGTTTCCTTGTGTGCCTGCTCGTTTATTATTTGAACCGGAGTTCCAGATGCGCCTGTCCCTTGGTACCCTGCTGATCTCGCTGTTCAGCGCCATCCTGCTCGTTGTCATCGTTCAAGGCTATTTTGCCACCAATTCGATGAGGATGATTGCGGCCGGTAGCCGACAGATTATCGAGACGCGGGTTCCCTCCTTCATCTTGATGGGGCAGATCAACGCCAATTCCTCCGATATCCGCATTGCCCAGGCCGCCTATCTCGCGGCCAAGGAACCGGCGATGAAGGAGCAGTTCATCAAGGACATGAAAGACGCTCAAGCCAGCTTCGCTGAGCACCGTAAAACCTACGAGCCGTTGATCGTCGACAAGGAAGACCGTGAGCTTTACGACACATTTTCCAAGGACTGGGCGACCTATGAGGCGATTTGGAGCAAGGTAAAGGCCAGCGCCGATGCGGGACGCACGGACGAAGCCTTGGCGATGTTCCTCAGCGATGCGTTTTTGATCTACAACAAGGCGGGCGACGACATCCAGAAGGCGGTCGACGACCTCGCCGGCAATGTCAACGACGAGGGCAAGGCCAACATTGCCAATATCGACGAAGCGAGCTCGGTGCTGCTTGTGGCGCTTGGCGTGGCAATCGTCGTTGCCGCTGCCGCTGCCGTGATCAGCAATCGCCGCATCATCAAGCCGATCCGCACCATGACCGACAATATGCGTGATCTCGCTGGTGGCGATACGACATTCACCGTGCCCTATCAGGATCGCAAGGACGAGATCGGCGGCATGTCCGCAGCGCTTCAGGTGTTCAAGGACAGTGCCGTGCGCAGCCGGCAGCTGGAAGCCGAAGCCGCCGCCGCCCGCGAAAAGGCCGAAAGCGAAAAGGCACGGTTGCAGCAGGAGGCAGAAGCCGCCGCCGCCCTCAAGCTGCAGCAGGCCACGGCTGGTCTTGCCGCCGGCCTGAAGCGTCTGGCCGCCGGCGATCTCGGCTTTGAACTGACCGAGCCCTTTTCCCAAGAATTCGAGCCGCTGCGCCATGACCTAAATACCGCCGTGATGCAGCTTGGCGACACCATCGGCACCGTTGCACAATCGGCCGTGGCCATCGGCGCCGGCTCGCGCGAAGTCAGCCATAGCGCCGACGATCTTTCCAAGCGCACCGAACAGCAGGCGGCTTCGCTGGAAGAAACCGCAGCGGCACTGGACGAAATCACCGTCAACGTCAGCAATTCCGCCAAGCGCGTGCAGGAGGCCCGCAGCGTTGCCCGCGAGGCAAACGGCAGCGCCGTGCAATCTGGCAAGGTGGTGGCCGAAGCGATCGAGGCGATGCAGCGCATCGAGCAATCCTCAAACCAGATCTCCAACATCATCGGCGTGATCGACGAAATCGCCTTCCAGACCAACCTGCTGGCGCTGAACGCCGGCGTCGAGGCGGCGCGTGCGGGTGAAGCAGGACGCGGCTTTGCAGTCGTTGCGACAGAAGTGCGCGAACTTGCCCAGCGCTCGGCCAAGGCCGCCCGCGAGATCAAGGGCCTGATCACCAATTCCGCCGAAGAAGTCGGCAACGGCGTCACCCATGTGCGCGAAACCGGCAATGTGCTGAAGGATATCGAACAGCATATCATGACAATCAACGGCCTGATGGACGCCATTGCCACCTCAGCCCAGGAACAATCCGTCGGCCTCTCCGAAGTCAACACTGCCGTCAACCAGATGGACCAGGTGACCCAGCAAAATGCCGCCATGGTGGAAGAAACCAGCGCAGCCAGCGCCAACCTCGCCTCCGAAAGCGCGAGATTGCAGCAACTGGTGTCCGGGTTTACGCTGCGGGGTAACGGGGGAAGTGTCGCGCGTCGGGCGGCTTGATTGGACCGTCTCGACGGCTCCAGGCTTCCCTTAGAGCCAGTCCGACGTTGAGAAATAGCGGGATGGGCACAAATACGCCGCCCATCCCTCTCTATTCCTCACACCCCGTAGTCCATCTCCCTGAGATCATCGAGCAGGCTTGGTCCCTTGGGCACCCAGCCTAGCTTTTCCTGCGTCAGCGCGCTCGACGCTCTGAGGTCCATGGCGGCGAAGAGGCCGAACCAACCGAAATGAGTGGCGGCTTCGGCTTTTGAGAGCGAGACGGCGGGCAGTTTGAGGCCTGTCGCCACGGCTTCGGCAATCGCGCGGGCGCTGACCCCTTCTTCCGCAACTGCGTGATAGCGGCCGCCCGGTTCGGCGCGCTCCAGCGCCAGGACATAGACCTTCGCTACGTCGTCCACATGTCCGGCCGACCAGCGGTTTTCACCCTCTTCGACATAGGCGACAACGCCCTTTTCGCGGGCCGTCGCGATATACGGGGTAATCAGTCCCTGTTTGACGGTGTCATGCACCTGCGGCAGCCTGACGACGCCGAGATTGACGCCGGCCTGAAGCTGTTCTGCGCCTTCCAGTTCCGAGGCGATGCGAGGGTTGCGATGGTGGAGATTGAACACGTCCTCGCGCGCCGGGGCGCCCGCGCCGGGATCACCCATGCCGACGCCCGAGGTGATCAACAGCGGTCGGCTCGATCCCTTCAGCACGGCACCGAGGGCGGCGATTACCCTCCGGTCCTTCTCGCAATTGGCGGCAAAATTCGAAAAATCGTGGTCGAAGGCAGTGTGAATAACCGCATCGGCCTGTTCCGCCCCCTTTGCCAGGCCCTCGGGATCTTCGAGCATTGCCAGATGGGCGGATGCGCCGGCCAGGGCCAGCCGTCGTGCACCCGCATCGGAGCGGGTGAGGCCGATTACCTCATGACCGGCGGCCACGAGTTGGTCGAGAATTCGCGCGCCGATAAAACCGGTGGCGCCTGTTAGAAATACACGCATCTGAAACCTCCTTCATTGACGGAGGCGGTGATCTCATGAATAATTTTCCTGTTAAAGTAGTGGTGTTTTCCTAGTATAATGACCAACAGGATAGGATGAGCGGCATGGACAAGGCTCTAAGCACCTTCCTGCGCGACCGGCGGATGCGGCTCGACCCTGTGGCCTTCGGCTTTCCGGTCGAGCGGCGGCGCACGCCGGGCCTGCGCCGCGAAGAGGTGGCACAGCGCGCCAATATCAGCCCCACCTGGTATACCTGGCTGGAACAGGGGCGCGGCGGGCTACCCTCCGCCGATGTGCTCGATCGCATCGCCAAAGGGCTGATGCTGACCGAGTTCGAACGGGATCACCTGCATATCCTCGCCTTCGGCCACCCGCCGGAAAAGCGCTATCGGCCGCCGGACGGCATAACGCCGCGCCTGCAGCATGTGCTGGATGCCATACCGTTTAGCCCGGCGATGATCCGCACCGCGACCTGGGACGTCATCGCCTGGAACAATGCCGCGACCGTGATCCTCACCGATTACGGGAAGCTACCGCCACAAGAGCGAAACATCCTGCGGCTGATCTTCGCTAACGAGGGGGTGCGCGCCGCCCAGGACGACTGGCGCAACGTCGCGCGCTACGTGGTCGGTGCCTTCCGCGCCGACGCCGCCCGCGCCGGTGCCGGGGTGGAAATCAAGCAGCTTGTCGACGAGCTCTCCGCCAAAAGCCTTGAGTTCAAGACCATGTGGAACGACAACGAGATCACCAGCATGGGCGAAGGCGTGAAACGCCTGCACCACCCCCTGCTCGGCCCGATCAAGCTGGAATTCTCAAGCTTCGCCGTGGAAGGGCGCTCCGACCTCACCATGATGGTCTACAATCCGACCGATCCTGATGGAATGGAGCAGTTTCGGGCGCTGATTTCGGGCGGAGGGTGATGGGTCGTCTAAGGCGCTCCGGGCTTAATCCCTGCGTCGTCGGCAGGCTCTACCTTTCATCCAAATGGGAAGGGACACATGCTGATCATTTTTGGAGGCTTGCCGGGGGTCGGGAAAAGCACGGTAGCCAAGGCTTTGGCAACCCGGATCGGCGCTTGCTATCTCAGGGTCGACACCGTCGAACAGGCCATTCGTGACTCCGCGATTCTGGCCCACGGGCAATCGGTCGGGGCGGCCGGCTATCTGGCACTTTATCGGTTGGCGGCGGACAATCTGCGGCTGGGCAATACCGTTGTCGCAGACACCGTTAACTCCATTTCCATCACCCGCAATGCTTTTCGAGAGGTCGCAGCAGAAACGCAGCGGCGTTGCCTTGAAGTGGAGATCGTCTGTTCGGACAGCGAAACCCACCGCCGTCGTGCCGAAGCTCGCTTGTCCACATCAGAAGGAAAGCACTCGCCGACCTGGACGGAAATCCAGGGCCGGAGCTTCGAGCCCTGGCAAGCCGATCTGCGCCTGGACACGTCTGTGATGTCCATCGAAGATTGCGTGGCGGAGATAATCAAACGGATTTGATTGTCTTCAAGTCTTTGGAATCGACACCCTCATAACGGCGTCACCATGTGCACGAAACCGGCAACGTGCTGAAGGATATCGAACAGCATATCATGACCATCAACGGCTTGATGGACGCGATTGCCACGTCCGCCTAGGAACAATCCGTCGGCCTCTCTGAAGTCAACACTGCCGTCAACCAGATGGACCAGGTGACCCAGCAAAACGCCGCCATGGTCGAAGAAACCAGCGCCGCCAGCGCCAAATGCGAGGCTCCGCTTGGAGCCCAAAGTGGCCGCTCACGCCGTCGACCACTTCGCCATCGCATATTAAACTCCAGATTGCATCAGGGCATTGACTTTCAATGCTGCAGGCTGTTGAAGAATATGCCTGAGCGGGAGGAGTCGGCGGTGAAAAGCAATCTCTCTTACAGCCGAAACATTCTGGCGATGGAGGACAAGGAACTTGAGGTTTTTGTCCATCGCTGCGTAGCCCGTCAGATCAAGAAATATCCGGACCACCATATCTTCGGGAATGCAAATGACCTAGGCCGCGATGCCGTAGGGTTTCGCACGCTGAACCGGCATGACAGCGATTGGGATAACTACCAGTGCAAGATGCTCAGTCAGCGCGTCAATGACGCCATGATACATGAGGAAATCGCCAAGATCCTGTTCCACGCCTCCGAAGGAGCGTTCACACCGCCAGCGGCCTATTTCTTTGTCGCTCCGAAGGGCTTCAATCGGAAAGCTGAAAAACTACTCTTCAGCCCGAGCTCGTTCAAGCAGCAGATGATCGGCGAATGGGATGCACGGTGCGCCAAACGCATCAGAAGAGGTCCGCCGGTCGTCCTCACAGATAAGCTAAGGGCAGTCATCGAAGCCTATGAATTTCAGAACATCGCCGGCATTGATCTGCCGAAGATCCTCACAATGGACGATATCAACCTTGTTCTTGCCGACGCGTTTGGAGATGATCCGGGTGAGGCACCTTCCGGTGTCGTTCCGACTGATATTTCGGCCAACGAGACCTACGTGCAACAGCTCATAGGTATATATTCCGATAGCGAGGGCCAACCCTTCGCAAATGCGGCCGAAGTCCTTCGCCACGCAAGTCATGGCCCTGACCTGACCATGCAACGTCGGCGGTACTTCGAAGCGGATGCCTTCCGTCGCCACTTCCGCGACAACATTGATGTGCAGCACATTGAAAAGTTCACCGACGAGGTGCTCTACGGTGTGTTCGACGTGCACTCCCAGGCGACAGGCCTCGGACAGGTGCGGAATGTAATGAGTGCGGCGGGCTCGCTTCCGGTCTCAGGCATTTTCGGCAGGCACAATCGGGCCAGCATCCTAGTTAAGCAGGGTACGTGCCACCATCTCGCAAATGACGGGGTAATGCCGTGGAAACGCTGAGGCCCATCCCAACGCCGGTCTTCAACGGGTCGGTCGAGACCGGTCTTCGTTCGCTCGTCCTGCTAGAAGCGTTCTATCCGGAAAAGCTCGATCTCGAGACGCTCGCGCTACTCGACTATTTCGTTGTCCACACCGCCGATCTGGGCGGCCCCGACAGTCTTCACCCGGCACTGCCAGAGCGCGTCGGTGAGTATCGAGTTCGCCGCACACTGATACAGGAAGCTTTACGCATGCTCTTGCGGGTGAGCCTGATCGAGGTTGTTGAGGCTACTGACGGCATCAGCTTCGTGTCGGGCGATGATACACCAGCCTTTGTGAAGCTCCTAAACTCGGACTACAATCGAGACCTTGCGGACCGCGCGGGCTGGCTCGCTAGCCGCGTCCGTGAGGAAGGCGCAGCCGCCTTTACCTCAATGAGGCAACTGATCGACCGGTGGAGCCTCGAGTTCCAGTCTGAAGTGGGGCTGCCAAATGGCTGATCGATCGCCATTGATTCAGCTCGAGCACCTCACCTACACCGGGGCTGGCCTCGCGACAGCAGGAATAACTTTCAACGATGACCTGACGATCCTGTTAGGTGGCTCCAATACAGGCAAGACCTACACTGTTGCCACTCTGAACTTCATGTTCGGCGGGGAAACGCCTGAGACGCCACCCGAAGGAGATAAGTACGAGTCGGCCTTGCTGGGGATCTCGTTTGCAGACGGCACAAGTGTTACACTCAGACGTGCGTTGCGGGGCGGCGACATCGAAGTCTTCGACGGCCTCGCCCCGGATGGCATTCTCGAAGGCCGGGAGAGCCGAGTCCTCGATCCGATTCATGGCAAGGGTAGCAAGTCCAAGGCCGGTAGTTTGTCGGAGTTCCTGCTCGCTAAAGTGGGTCTGGGAACGATCAAGATCGCCTCAACCCAGGCAGGGAAGCTCGACACCTTCAGCTTCCGCTTCTTGATGCCTTACGTGCTGGTGACTGAGGAGCGAATGCTTAGCGGCAAGACGCCGACCGAGATCAATCCCAAGAGTAGCGATACGCTCAACAAGAATGCGTTCAGGTTCCTTCTGACTGGCCGGGACGATTCCACCATCGCCAAGGTTCCCGACAAGAAGGCGCTCGACGCGGGCAAGATGGGCAAGCTACAGCTGCTCGACGAGATGATCGCCGAGCTTGATCGCGAACTGGGAACTCGCAATGTACCCGAACTGGTCGCACAGCAAGATCGCCTGCAATCGCACCTCGAGACAATCGGCGAAGACTTGGCTGAAGCCCAGGAGCGGATTGATGAGCTTTCTTTGCTGCGACGTGACGCATTAAACGCCCAGGGCGAGGCAGAGGCCCACACCTCGCAGCTGAGAGCGATGCAGCAGCGGTTTCTCGACCTAAAGAGCACTTATGAAACGGATATACGCAGGCTTGAGGCGATCGAGGAGGGTGGCTTCCTGCTTCAACGATTTGAGGACCAGCCATGTCCGCTCTGCGGGGCATTGCCTGGTCACCAGCACAAGCCTCACCCGCTGGGGGATGTTGACCTCCAGCTCAAAACAGCACGGGCGGAGATCGCCAAAATCAGACGGGACATGAGTGACCTTGACGTCATCCTGGCGAGCTTGACAGCGGAAGCCGAAGAGCTCGAAAGCCGCGGCCGCTCACTCGGCGCCGAAGCCAGCGGGCACTTCGACGAGATTCAACACCTTAGGCCAAGAGAGGCGAACCTGCGCACAGGCTACACTGGCGACGTTACGCTTCTTGAGGAAATTGATCGTCTCATTGCTTTATCGGTTCGTCGCAGCGATCTAGATGAAAAGCGGAAGGCGATTGCGGCGGCTAAGCACGGCAAACAGAAGGCGGCCGGGCTCACGATTGGAATTGACGGGCAGACCGGACACAAGTTTTCCCAGACCGTGCAGAAGGTGCTGGACGCCTGGGGGTATCCAGGGCTGGAGGCGGTTACATGGAATGACAAGACCTATGACATCGACATCAATGGCAAGGCTCGCGGCCGCAACGGCAAGGGCGTCAAGGCGCTGCTACGTTCCGCGTTCGCGGTGGCCTACGCGATCTATTGCAAGAACGAGAGACTGCCTCACCCTGGGTTGTTGGTACTAGACTCGCCGCTATTGACGTACCGGGAAGAGTTGGACGACGATGAGCCGTTAACCGATGAAGAGCGAGCGATCGCTGCGACGTCGCTAGACGAGCGCTTTTACGAGCACCTAACTTCGGTTTCGAGGTTCTGCCAGATCTACGTCATCGAAAACAAGACGCCGCCCAAGGAACTCATACCCCGGACAATTGTGTTCTCCAAAGCCGGTAGACGAGGACTTTTCCAGGTGTCCGGTTCCTGACCCGTCGATGCCTCCACGCAGCGACTACAAGCGTATCGGATGGCGCTAACAGCAATCGACCCAAGCGAACGTCCTTCGGTTGGTCGGTAAAGTATCATCTTGCGGCGCGAAATTGTCATCTTCTTCGCTTGACAAATGTCCGCTCAAGCGCGGCTCACGTTGTCGTGGCTACAACGGTAATGCGGGCACGAAGCGGAAGTTATTCCCCCCCCTCACCGCTTCAAACTCCCCAAAATCCCCCGCACCAGCGCCCTTCCGATCTGATTGGCCACCTGGCTTGCCAGCGATCTAGCAGCACTCTTCATCGCGGCTTCGATCACCGTTTCGCGCTGGCGGTTGACGGTGGGGTGGCGATCACGGGGTTCTGACGTCTGGTTGCCGAAGCCGGGGAGTTTCCAGCGGCTGGCGGCGCTGTCCTTTTCGTCTTGGGCTAGAGGCTCGGAGGGCGTGCCGGCGGCTTTGGCGGCGCGCTCGGCTAGGATTTCGAAGGCAGAGTGGCGGTCGAGGGTTTTGTCGTAGCGGCCGGCCATCGGGCTTTGGGCGAGCATCTCGGCGCGTTCGTCTGTGGTGAGCGGGCCGATGCGGGCGGCGGGCGGGCGGATCAGGGTGCGTTCGACCATCGACGGCACGCCCTTGGCGCCTAGGGTGGAGATGAGTGCTTCGCCTGTTGCCAGCGTGGTGATCGCCTCTTCGCAGGAAAAGGCGGGATTGGGGCGGAAGGTTTCGGCGGCGGCTTTCACCGCCTTCTGGTCGCGCGGGGTAAAGGCGCGCAGCGCGTGCTGCACCCGGTTGCCGAGCTGGGCGAGGATGGTGTCGGGCACATCGAGCGGGTTCTGCGTCACGAAATAGACGCCGACGCCCTTGGAGCGGATCAGCCGCACCACCTGCTCCACCCGCTGCACCAGCACGGGCGGCGCATCGCGAAACAGCAGATGCGCCTCATCGAAGAAGAACACCAGTTTCGGCTGGGCGAGATCGCCGACCTCGGGCAGTTCCTCGAACAATTCCGACAGCAGCCAGAGCAGGAAGGTGGCGTAAAGCCTGGGGTTCATCATCAGTCGGTCGGCGGCGAGAACCGAAATCGTGCCGCGCCCATCCGGCGCCACCCGCATGATATCGTTGATCGACAAAGCCGGCTCGCCAAAAAACTGGTCGGCGCCCTGGCTTTCCAAGAGCAGCAGCGCCCGTTGCAGCGAACCGACGGAGGCGCGCGAGACCTGACCGAAGCGGCCGGAAAGTTCTGCGGCATTGTCGGCCATATAGGTCAGCAGCGCTTGCAGGTCTTTCAAGTCCAAGAGCGCCAGCCCGCCCTCGTCGGCGATCTTGAAGGCGATGGCCAGCACGCCTTCCTGCGCCTCCGTCGCCTCCAGCAGCCGGGCGAGCAGCAGCGGCCCCATTTCGGCAATCGTCGTGCGCACGCGGTGGCCTTTTTCGCCGTAGAGATCCCAGAACACCACCGGAAACTGCTCGAAGAGGTAGGGCGACAGACCGATCTCATCAGCGCGCTTCAGCAGGAAATCCTTGGCCTCGCCCGGCTTGCCGATGCCGGAGAGATCGCCCTTGATATCGGCGCAGAAGACAGGCACGCCGGCGCTGGCAAAGCCCTCGGCCAGCACCTGCAGGGTCACGGTCTTGCCGGTGCCGGTGGCGCCGGTGACCAGGCCGTGGCGATTGGCAAAGGCGAGGTCCAGATATTGCGGCCCCGTCGCCGCGTCGTCCTTGCCACGGCTCGCGCCGAGGAAAATCTTTCCGTCTTCCAGCATGTTACGCCCCCATCTGCGTCCGGGTCCCACTTTCCCTTACAGTCTGCCCCATAATCGCCGCTGACCAGCTGCAATTCCAGAAAAGACTGTTACAAACGCTAGTGGAATATGGAACATCGTCACCATATCGACAATGGTGCCTGACACATTGGCAATGGTCGATTCGAGGGCGCGCGCTTTGCCCACAAGGCGCGTGTTTTTCCGGCAGCCCCGGCTTGAGTTTCGGCTCCGGCTCGATTACGTTGACGTGAACGTCAAAAAATTCTGAGGAGCATCCCCATGAGCGAACTGGTCACCCGCATTTCCGACAATGTCGGCATTGCCCCCGATACGGCGGAAAAGGCGCTTGGCATGATGCTGGGCTTCCTGCAGCGCGAGGCCGATGACGGCGCCGTGGCAAAGATGATCGAAGCCATGCCCGGCGCGCCGGAACTGGTGGCCATGCACAATGGAGAAGGCAAGAGCGGCGGCCTGCTCGGCGGCCTGATGAGCGCCATCGGCGGCGGCGGCATCATGGGCCTTGGCCAGCAGCTGATGAGCCTCGGCCTCGGCATGGGCGAAATCTCGGCGCTTGCCAAGGAAACCATGGCCGTCGCCCGCGAACATGCCGGCGATGAAGTGGTCGACAAGGTGGTGGCTTCGGTTCCGGGGCTCGGCCAGTTCGTCTGATCGCATCCCCGATCCTTCAAAACCAGTTCGAAACCCAGGGCGCCGCGTTTCACGCAGGCGCCCTTTTCCCGCTGCCTGCCTATACAGAGACGGCAAGTATTGCGGAAATAACGACCTCCGCTTCCAAGATCACCTCAGATAAGATAAATCTAATATTGCCTCGCTAGTCTGGCGTCCGTGCTGGATTTATGAATTTTATTCAACATCACTCATGCTCGGCTTTCTTGCGCGTCGCGCTTATTCAATTTTTAAGGGGTTTATAAGACATTAGGGCTGTTCAAATTTAGGGGGGGTCCCAATGCGTTCGCTCATCACTCTGTCGATGATGCTTTCTATGGCGGCAACGCCAGCTTTCAGCAAAACCCTGGCATTCGCCGTGGCCAATGCGAGCGATACCTTTCAGTCGGGCCTCGTCAAGGCGGTCGAAGGCGCTGCCAAGCAGGGCGGCCAGACCTTGACTATTTCAGATGCAAAGGCCGACCCTGCCAAGCAGATGGAACAGATCAAGGCGATCATCGCTGCCAAACCCGACGCTGCCATCGTGGCGCTGATCGATAGCGACATGGGCGCCGAAGTCTCCAAAATGGCAACAGCGGCCAATGTGCCGATCGTCTACGTGAACAATACCCCAAGCAATATCGAAGAACTGCCGGCTAAGGAGGCCTTGGTCGCCTCTATGGAAACGGAAGCTGGCACGCTGCAGGGCAAGGAAGTCTGCCGGCTCCTGAACGGCAAAGGCAAGGCCGTGCTGCTGACCGGGCCACTCTATCATGACGCAGCGCGCACCCGCACCGCCGTGGTCGAAAAAATCTTCTCCGAAGCCCCCTGCAATGGCATCGCCGTTCTCGAACATCAATCGGCCGATTGGGAAACCGCTCTTGCCGACCAGCAGACAGAGGAATGGCTGAAGGCAGGCGTGACATTCGACGCTGTCATCGCCAACAACGACTCCATGGCGCTTGGCGCCATCGACGCACTGAAGCGGCATAATGTCGACATGAAGACGGTGGTGATTGCCGGGATCGACGCCACTGCCGACGGCAAGAAGGCCATGATGGCCGGCGATCTCGACGTAACCGTACTGCAGGATGCAGCCGGTCTCGGTAAGGCCAGCGTCGAGGCTGCCATCAAGATTGCATCCGGCGAAACAGTTCCGCCGCGCATCACCGTGCCCTTCAAGCTCGTGACGCCTGCCAATATCGATCAGTTCACCGCCAAGACCCAGTGATAAGGCCGGTGACGCAGGCGCGACGCTGAGCCGCGCATGCCCACATCCAAGTTCGCAAGCGCATCATTTATAACAGACAGGAGAGGCCAAGCGCCGCCCTGCCGCACCCACAATATCGTTTCGACCGGCATGACTTTCCGCCTGGTCCGATGGAGTTCGATCACATGCACGTCTGGAAGAGACAAGGTATACGCACACAAACCTCGATAGGCTTTCTCGCCTTGATTGCCTTGATGGGCCTGCTGGTGCTTGGCGCCGTCAGCGGCATTGGCCAGCTGTCGCAGGCGATCGGCGAGCAGAACCAGGGCGCCGAAAGTGCCCGCATTGTCGCATTGCTCAGCGACGATCTCTCCAGCATGCGGCTCAACGCCTCCAGCTATACCACGAACCATCGCCAAGACGAGGCCGATGCCGTGAAGAAGGCGATCGAGGCTTTCAACACCCATGCAGCCTCTTTCCAAGGTGCGCCGCAAGTCGCTGCCGGCTTGGACAAGGTGCGCGGAGACATGGGCGCCTATAGCGCTGCCTTCGACAAGATCGTGGCGCTCTGGCAGCGCAAGCTCAAGCTCGCCGACAAGGTGTTCGAATTCGGTCCCTATACCAATATCGCCATCGAAGACGTGCTGCGCTCGGCCTGGCGCCAAGGCGACGTCGAAACCTTGCACCAGGGTCAGCAGCTTGCCGCGACGATGTCTGAAAGCTTGCTCTATTCCGGCAAATATCTTGAAGGCGACAAGGCCGCTGACTACACCAAAGCGCAGGCGCTGCTCACCCAGGCTCTGGCTGAGCAGAAGCAACTGGCAGAAAGCCTGAAGGACAACAAGCTGCAGGCGAGCCGCGTTGCCGCCGCCGCCCGGCTGATGACCAATTACAGCGCCCGCCTAACTGACCTGCAGACCGTCGTGACTGAATCCCGTGGCCTGATTGACAACCAGCTTGGCACGCTTGGCCCGCAGATAGCCAAGCAGTTTGCTCAGTTGCAGCAGGATATCCGAGACCGCCAGGCCAGCCAGAGTAGTGCTGCAATCGCCACGGCCACCGGTACTCAGTCCTTCACTCTTGGTTTCAGCGTCGTGGTCATCGTGCTCGGCCTCGCGCTGGCCTACCTGATCGGCATGCTGATTTCGCGTGCTGTTACGCGCATGGCCAATGACATGAACGAATTGGCCCGCGGCAATAACGACCTGACTGTTACGGGCACGGAGTTCAACAACGAACTTGGCGCCATGGCCCGCTCCTTGCTGGTATTCCAGGAAACCGGACGTGGTAAAGTTGCCGCCGAGCTTGCAGCCGAACGCACGCGGCTTGCCGCGGAGCAGGAAAAGCTCGACCAGGACCGTCTGAAGGCCGAGGAAGCTCAGCGCATGGCCCATGCCTTCGAGCAGATCTCGGTCGGTCTCGATGCGCTGGCGCACGGCGACCTGACGGTGCGCATCGGCGCCGTCGACGGCCGCTATGCCGAGATCCGCGATCAGTTCAATACGTCTGTTGCCTCGCTTGAAGAAGCCATGGGCTCGGTCGTGACGACGGTCAGCACCATCCGCTCCGGCCTCGGCGAAATCTCCGCCGCCTCCAACGATCTGGCACGCCGTACCGAACAGCAGGCCGCATCGCTCGAAGAAACCATTGCGGCCCTTGGCGACGTCTCACGCGGTGTCAACGGCACCGCCGAAGGCGCTGGCCGTGCGCAGCACGCCGTCAACGCCGCCCGCGACAATGCCGCCAAGGGTGGTGATATCGTTGCCAAGGCCGTCGACGCCATGACCGCTATCCAGGGCTCGTCGGAAAAGATCGGCAATATCATCGGCGTCATCGATGAGATTGCTTTCCAGACCAACCTGCTGGCCTTGAACGCCGGTGTCGAAGCCGCGCGTGCCGGTGAAGCCGGCAAGGGTTTTGCTGTCGTCGCCCAGGAAGTGCGCGAGCTTGCCCAGCGCTCGGCCAATGCGGCGAAGGAGATCAAGTCCTTGATCTCGACATCAAGCGCCCAGGTGGAAACCGGCGTCGGCCTTGTCACGGCCTCTGGTACGTCGCTGAAGGAAATCGTCGAGCAGGTCGTAGCCATGAGCTCAACGATCACAGAGATCGCCAATGCCGCCCGCGAA
>NZ_MKIN01000028.1 GCF_001938985.1 Gillisella taibaishanensis
ATGGTCAGATAAATCCGAAGGGGGTCAAAATTGGACGCCGATCACCCCGCTAATGGGGTCAATTTTGCACGCCGAAACACAAGCCGGACGACCGTCAAGCAGTCGCTTTCCCTGAAAAATGCAGAGAATGCGGCGATGGTTGATCGTGTGCGTCAAATGAGTATCGACCTCGGGAGGGACGCATTCATTCGCCAGGCACTATTGAGACGGCAGGGAGATGGCGACCGGCTCGGCGAGATACACTGTCCCACGCTCGTCATCGCAGCCGCCGAGGACCGGCTTCGGAGCCGTGACGAAGCCGAGGAGCTAGCAGCAGGGATGAAGAATGCCGAACTCGTCTTCATACCAAAGTCAGGGCATATGCTTCCAATCGAAGCGCCGCACGCTTTTATCGACGTGGTGGTGCCATGGCTTACCCTAAGGAGAGACCAACACGCTCGCCTGTGAATGTATTGCCTCGCCCCAATCTGCGCGGGATTTTGCACGCGGAAACACAGTTGTTAGGCTGGCTGAGACCATGCAATCATCTTGTGACGGCGATTCAGAGCTCTGTCGATCCGGAGTTTGATATCGGCGGCCGATGAAAGGCAGAAGGCCCGCGAGCACATGCCGACGGACCTTCCATAACCAATCTCTGCTGTTAACGATCCGATGTTTCCGCTGCCTGGATATTTGCCCCAATGGCTGCGACGTTGATGCCGTTATTCACGATCAGTAGCCTTTTGCGAACCAGAACGCCCATAACGCGGGCGGCGGTCGAAAAGGTCATTGAGTCGAGCGGACCCTCGCCCTCCCAAGGCTTGGTCAGCCGCTCGGTCACGGCTGAGACGATACTGTTGGGCACGATATCGGTGCATTCACGCATGGCTTCGAACACGACGCTGATAGGATAGATACGCCCTTCAAACGTTACGATCGGTTCGGTTACTTCGGTATCCCATTCCTCGAAGGCGTAGAGCGCCTCGCGGAAGAGCTGCTGCAGGGTAATGGGGGCATGACCCTCATGAAGGGGCGGCAAGGCATTCGACATGTCTGTCTCCTTTCAATTGGAAGTCCGGCACATATAAGAAAGTTGAAGGTCTCTCCTCCGAGACCCAAGCGATGATGCTTCAGTTTGGCGCGCCTTAATCGAGTGAGCGGCGCGGCAAACCACCTCGTGAGCGGCGTGACATGGGGCACACACGAATTGTGTCCGCCAGCCATCTAACTTGATCAAGTTTATAGATTAATCCCGACTTGAAAAGCCTCAATGACAATTTTCTGCGATTCCGTTTATATTTGAATGAGTTAACCCGCAGTGAAACAATATCGGATCCGTAAAAGGCCTGAGAATCTCCATTCAAGTCCGAAGGAAAGAGCCATGTGGAGCGATCATGAATACCACCATCAAGACGGGTAGGATCGTAGCCATCAAAAGAGCCGCCGGACGATTGGCCGAAGATGTGACGCGGATTTGCGACGCTGTTGTCGCCCTTGATCCGGGGAAGCACAATTGGCTTGCGCCGGGGAACCCTTGTTGATCGGATAAGCGATCAGGTTCCGTTCACGTTGCATTTTCTCGGATTTCGCACCTCTAAAAATTTTTGCAACAGTGCCTCTACTGAACCGGGTGATGGACAACAATGTCGCAACACACTCGATCCGTGATCGCTCAATGCCATCTTGGAGGAGCAAGCGGAGATGGCGAGGTTGTAGCCGGGGGCGTTTCCCCTCCACGCTGCGGTCACGCTACCTGACAAAAGCTTGTGCGCTCATGTCAATATAGCGAGTCCGCATGACGGCAATCAGTCGTTCATTCTCACCGTGGAGGGAAGCGCATTGCCGGAGCGGATGCTGGTCAAAAGTGACTCTGACGCGCTCCCCCGGCTCCAGGTTGCCGAGATAAACAACGTTGCGGGATCGAAGTACACGCAAATGGGAGGCGCCCGTCTCGAACACCGCCCGCTCGACCAATGCGCTAAAGCTAGGGAAATAGAGAAGCCCCACGGCGTTAAAGTCGTTCGATGGGCAGGGTAGGACCATGGAAGATTGTAGTGTCGCTGGCATCAGCCATTCCCGTTTGCCAGCTGAACACGCCACCTCGCTGGCATTACTTGCCATTCTCTGGACGAGAGCCGGCGCGTCGGATGGTACTACCAATACCCTAGGCGCGCGCCGCACAATAGAGCGATTACTCGATGGGGCCGCTCGCCCGACGAAGGTCGAGATCAGGATGACATGGCCAATCTGCCTGCCATCTACGTCAATGTGCTGCACCGACGCCAGTCGGCCATGCCCCACCCGGTAAAGATCAGCGGCAAGCGTCAACTCACCACCAAGCCGGGGACGCTCAGGAGAGGTGAAACACAAACGTGACGCCCAGAATGCGGCATAGAGAGGCTCTCCCGCAGCACAGGTGAACACCGCCTCCTGCTGCCCCATGGCGCGGGCAATGAGCCGCCAGTGCAGGTCGCCGGCGCGACGCAGCAACCATTGCTCTGAGAGGCCGAAGTAACCCATCTCCGCCATGCCAAGGATATGTCGCTCCTTGAGAGCAGGTCGAACGGAAGGCGTGGAAGCCGGCAGCATCATGCTGCGACCGCTCGCTTCTGGCGCGCCACGATCTGCTCGCTGAGGTAACGGCTGTCTTCATCAATCCCGAGGAAGCGCCCGGAGCCCCAGGTATTCAGCCAACCGAGTCCGATGAAGTATAACCCCGGTGCCTCGGTCACACCGCGACGGTATTTTGGCTTGCCACGTTCATCCAGGCAATCGACCTCCAACCAGGAATAGTCGGGACGAAAGCCGATCGCCCAGATGATCGAGGTGATGCCGGCGGCGACCAGATCAACTTCCGTGACTTCCCGTTCAGGCCGCCAGACTTTCTCGAACGGCGGTTCTTCGGGCGCCTGTATTGCCTGTGCGGCAATCCAGGCGTCGATCTGCGTGCGAATACCGAGATAGCTCCGGTCCGCATCATCCAGGTTCTTTTCCAGATCCGGCAGAAAGGTCATTTTCGTCCCGGCGCCACCATCCACGGAACCGTATAACCGGACGCCTTCGAGCGCATATTTCCGCAGGTCGATTTCCTTGCCGCCATCACGCCCGGACATGTAATGGTTGGTCTGCGTCAGTGCCTTGAGGGTATCAGGATGGCGATCGATGGTGACCGCATAGGTGCCCGCGTCATAGAGCCAATCGGTTGCATCGCGCCCGCGATATTTGCGCGGACTGCGCGGTGCAGGGCCGACGGCAAGATGGACAGACCGGCCTTCCAAATGGAAATCATCCATGATCTGCACGCCGGATTGGCCTGTGCCCACGATCAGCGTCGCGCCTTCAGGCAGCTGTGACGGGCGGCGATAATCGCGCGAATGCATCTGTACGATCGTGGGATCAAGATCCGTGGCACAGGATGGCACGATGGGGTTGTCGTAACCGCCCGTGGCGATGACGACCTGATCGGCGATCCAATGTCCAGCAGTCGTTTCGATCAAGTATCCACCCCCTTCACGCGACACGACACGGGTCACGTCCACGCCTTCCTTCAATGGTGGATTAAAGCTTTCTGCAAAGCCGTCGAGGTAGTCGACGATCTCATCCTTCAACATGAAGCCGCCAGGATCCTCTCCACGATAGGTCCAGCCCGGCAGGCGGCACTGCCAATTGGGCGTGACCAGACAGAAGCTGTCCCAGCGATTGTTCCGCCAGCTCTCGAAACGGCGATGCCGTTCCAGCACCACATGTTCGATGCCTTCTCGCGTCAGATACCAGCTGACGGAAAGCCCGGCCTGTCCGCCACCGATGATCAGAACCGGAATGCGAGACGGAATGATCTCAATCATGGGAAGCCCTTTCATAACAGGGTGAGACAGGTGACATGCCCGTCGGATGGTTGGTTCTTTGCGACCTGCTCGATGAGGGCCAGTTGGTCCATGGCGGCAGAACAGGCGAAGCCGTATTTGGCGGCGACCCGGTCGGACGCCTCATTCAATCCGGCACGGGCGCGCTCCACGAAGTCGGCAAGGGGATAGGTCTCACCGGCGGCGAGATAGCGATGGATTGCAGTCGAAGGCGAGTAGCACTTCTCTTCTGCTCCGTCGGGCCAGCGGATCGTAAAACGGACCTCAGGCATGTGTAGCCTCCTTGGAGAGGGAGAGATAAGGCGAAGCGACATAGTCCCAGAAGATCGCGCGGTCCTCCTCCAGCACGAGACCGATCTCCGGCTTGGCATGGGCATTCCCGATGACGGCCGCGCAGATGTCACGCTCCGCGAATGCGGCGCACACTTCAGATGCTTTCTCCTTTCGAACCGACAGCAGGAAGCCGTAGCTCGGAAAGGTTCGCAACCACCGGACGATCTCTACGCCGGGGGGAAGTGGAAGGGCCGCAAGATCGATGTCGAAACCACAGCGTGAGCACTCGGCAAGCATTAGCGCCGTTCCGACGATGCCGCCTTGACTGATATCCTTGCCTGCATCGACCAAGCCACGTTCGGCCATTAAAGGCAGGAGTTCATAATCTCCGCGCAGACGGTCATGCGGCGCCTCTAGGGCAGCGCACCAGTTGTCGAAGTGCTGCCTGTATTCTCCACGATGATCGATGGCGGCGATCAGCGCGTCGCCTGGTTGGGCAGCAAAGCTGGAAATCAACTGACTCGCCCGACCCGTGACGGAGACCGCAAGATTGAGGTCAGTGCTTCGCAGATTGGTATGGCCACCTACGATCGGCACGCCATATGCCTCGGCTGCATCCCGCAATCCTTTCAGCAAGGCGGCGGCAGAATCTGCATCCGGCGCCCATATGGCGTCCAAAAGCGCGGTTGCGCGCCCTCCCATCGCGGCAACGTCCGACAGGTTGACCATCACGCCGCACCAACCTGCGAACCAGGGATCATCCTGCACGAATTGGGGCATGAAGCCCTCTCCCGCGAAGAGGTCCCAGCCGCCTTCAGGCCGCGCAATCGCCGCCGCATCATCGCCCGGCTGACCGGTCGCAGACGCGGTCAAGACAAGCGCACGCGTCGACGCCGCGATATCCAGCTTGCCGCGGATTGAAGGATGGGCTGCCAGTTGAGCGGCGATATCGTGGAGATTCATTACTCCCTCCGTGCTCTGGCAGACCAGCCGGTAGCCGGATTGCCGATGGCCGGATAATAAGAGAGTGCCGCCTGCATGCGCATATGCGGCACGCCGTGAAGGTCGACCTGCCCAAGCGCCTCCCAGTGAAGCCGCCGGAAGAGCGGAACATTCTGCATCTGAACATGCGCGTTGAACTCATGGCAGCCGACGCCATTCGCCGTGCTGACGGCCAGACGGATCAGTTCGGCGCCGAGCCGACCAACCCTTCGATAATCGGGAGCAACGGCAAGCCGCGAGCCCCACCAGATGCCTGAGGATGACTGGTGAATGCGCACCGTGCCCACGACATCGGAAGGTTCCGCCGCCACAGTGGCAATCGCCACCAGCGGAAGCGCGATCTCATCGACGGCATCGCGGTCGTGTTCGGCAAAGATCTTCTGCTCCTCGACGAAAACCTGATGGCGCAGGCGCAGAGCGCCCGCCACTTCCCAGGCTTCGGTTGCTGCGCGAATGATGAATTCGGGACTGATGAAGGCGGATTGATCCATATGGCTCATGCCGGAACCCTCAGCTTCTCATAGGTCGAGAGGGCGGAACAGGCGCCGCACTTGCCGCATCCGGCCTTGATATCCGACGCCTTGAGGCCGCCGTCGATCACGATGCGAGAGAGCGGCTCGAGAATATCAGCCATGAACTCGGACGTGGGGGCCGGATGGCTTTCGAGCGGCGTTCCCGAAATTGGCACGAAGGGCACGACAAAGGGATAGACACCCATGGCGACCAGCCGTTCCGACATGTCGAGGATCGCTTCGCGCGTGTCGCCGAGACCAGCGAGGATGTATGTCGAGACCTGACCTCGCCCGAACACCCTCACCGCTGCGTCGAAACTGGAGAAATATTTTTCCAGCGGCACGCTGGCCTTGCCGGGCATGATGCGTTCGCGCACCGCAGGCGTGACTGCTTCCAGATGCATGCCGAGCGCATCGGCGCCTGCATCCTTCATGCGCTGGTGCCAGAGATCATCTTCCGGCGGTTCGCACTGAACCTGGATCGGCAGGTCGACAACAGCTTTCACGGCCCGTGCGCTCTCGGAAAGAATTGCAGCCCCGCGATCGTTACCCGGCGGCGTACCCGTGGTCATGACCATATGCTTGACGCCATCCAGCTCGACAGCTGCCTTGGCGACTTCGGCCAATTGCTCCGGCGTCTTGTGCGCGACGGTGCGACCGGCCGCGAGGCTCTGTCCGATCGAACAGAACTGACAGGTTTTCCTGCGGCTCTCGTAGCGAATACAGGTTTGCAGGACCGTGGTGGCAAGCACATCTCGCGAATGCAACACCGCGATCTTGTTGTAGGCAATACCGTCTGCGGTCACGAGGTCATAGAACTTGGGACGATTGGGAAAACGAATGCGAGCGACCTCAGCACCGTCCCGCGTGATGCGCGCCTGGCCATCGGCCCCGGGCGCTTCAACCAGATAGGGGCTATCGAAGGCGGGCGCGGTATGGACGGGCACCATGACCGTCGTATCGCCAAAGCTAACCGCCTTATGATCGGAAGGACCTGCGCCGCCGCGTCGGCTTTCGTGGCCCGCGCGCGGATCGACAAGACGCATGCCTTTCGTTTGGAGATCGTTGATGAGTACGGGATCAGTCGCGGGCTGCAGATCAAGCATCTTGAACCTCCGGAAAACTGGCAATGTTGAGATCGTCATTGGGTGCGCGATCGTCGCCGATCTGCTCCAGGGCCCGGGCATAACGCGCATCATGGACGAGATGCAGCAGTTCAGGCCGTGCGTAGTGACCGACCGAATCCATCATCCGCTTGCGTTTGGTGATAAGACGCATGTCGAGGTCACCGATCAAAATGCCTTCGCCCGATGTCAGCGGCGGTACGACATGACGTCCCTCTGGCGTGACGATGCAGGTCATGCAGCCATCCCGCAGCCCTTTCTGCAAAGCAGGGTCAGGGTGGATCGAATGGATCTGTTCTTCGCTGAGCCAACCGGTCGCATTAACGACGAAGCAGCCGGATTCCAGCGCGTGATGCCGCATGGTCACTTCGATCTGTTCACCAAAGATCGGGCCGACGAGAGACCCCGGGAAATGCGATGCGTGAATCTCCTCATGCTGTGCCATAAGGGCATAGCGCGCCAAGGGATTGTAATGCTCCCAGCAGGCAAGCGCACCGACACGTCCGACCGCAGTATCGACAACCTTCAGACCGGCCCCATCGCCCTGCCCCCAGATCATCCGTTCATGATAGGTGGGGGTGATCTTGCGGCGCTTGAGTTTGAGACTGCCGTCGGCATCGAATATCAGCTGGGTATTGTAGAGTGATCCCCGATCCCTTTCGTTGACGCCTAGCACGATCACAATATTGCGCTTGCGCGCCGCTTCTGCCACGGCTCTGGTCTCGGCGGAGGGAACCGTAACGGCTTCCTCGTACAGCCGCAGATGCTCCGGTCCCTGCTGCACCGGCGGCAGGACAAAACTGAAATAGGGGTACCAGGGAACAAAGGTCTCTGGAAAGACAATAAGTTCAGCGCCTTTTTCGGCCGCTTCTGCAATCGCATTCAGGACTCGCTCGACTGTCCCGGCGCGCGATGTGAGATCAGGCGCGATCTGGACGGCGGCAGCACGGACTGTTCGGGACATGGCAAGCTCCTTCGCAACGGTGAGGGTGCGGGATGCCCGAGCTGTCACAGAGCCCGGGCATCCCGGCGGGAATCAGACCGTCCAGGTATCGATGATCAGCGCGTTGGCCTTCTTGTGCAGCAGAATGCAATCGAGCACGTCCTGCGGCAGGATGGGAATGATGCCCGGGATCAGCGATGGCTCACCGTGGCCGTAAAGCGCCTGCAGCGCGAAGCGACAGGCATAGACCTTGCCGCCTTCCTTCATGAAGCGCTCGAGGTTCTTGTTAAAATTCAGGTGCCCCGGAAACGCTTCGTCGCCAAGTTTGGGAAAGCCTCGCTGAATGCCAAGCGTTACGCCAGGGCCGTACAGCAGGATCGAGGTTTCATAGCCTTTACGCTGCAGGCGAATGGCGTTGAGAATGTTGACAAGGCCGATAGAGCCCTCGAAGGCGACAGTATGAAATGTCACCAGGGCTTTCTCGCCCGGATCGGCCTTCACATCCTCGAAGACCTTGGATTCATAATCAACGAAGAAGTCGCCATCCTTATGAGCTTCATGCGTGACTTGAGGCATTTCTGTCGCTCCTGTTGTAGTGGGGATGACTGAGCCTACGACAAAAATTGTATGAATCAATATTAAGTGCAATATCCATACAATATTAGTATGTTTATTGAGTAACGACCCTCAAATTGCATTTTTTATCTGCACGATGCCCTTTGAAAAGGCATTGATGCGATATTTTTACGCAACAAAATCCTCTCAGTTTCCAGGTTGCGTGGTTTGAAATCAATGCATACAATTAGCAACAATTAATGAAAGACAGGATTCGAGACGGCATGATGAAATGGCTTCCGGTTCTCAAGCCCGATGGCAAACCGCGTTACCTCCAAATTGCAGACGCGATCGAAACAGCGATCAAGACAGGCGAAATTAACATGGGGGAGCGATTGCCGCCCCAGAGGAAGCTTGCGGAGAAGTTGGGCATCGATTTCACGACGGTCAGCCGCGCCTATTCAGAGGCAAATGCACGCAGACTGGTCGAGAGCCATGTCGGACGCGGAACCTTTGTCAGTACACCTGCCTATGCGCGTCATGAAGTCGACCCGCGGCGGACACGCGACGAAGATCTTTCGATGAACATGCCACCGGAACCGCAAGACCCCGATTTGATCGCGCGTATGCAGGAGGGCTTGAGAACTGTCGCGGCCAATCTCGTCTCGCTTCTTCGCTATCAGTCCACCACGGGCGGAGCGCAGGACAAGGCGGCAGCATCCTCCTGGCTTTCGAAACGCGGCATGGTGCCTAGCCTGGAACGCATTGCCATCACGCCGGGCGCCCATGCAACCATGACGGCGCTGCTGTCGACCATGACCCGACCGGGAGATGTAATCTTATGTGAGGGCGTGACCTATCCTGGACTGCGCGCCATCGCAGCAAGGATGAGCCTTCAGCTGGTTGGCCTTCCCATGGATGATTCCGGTATACTGCCGGGGGCTCTCGATGCAGCTATCCATCTGCATCAGCCCAAAGCGCTCTATCTGAACCCAACCGTCCAGAACCCGACAACGCTCACTATCCCCCAGGCGCGCCGAATGGAGATCGCTGAGGTTCTGATACGCCACAGGCTCCCTTTGATCGAAGATGATGCCTACGGGTTCATCCCGGCGATCGCTCCCGCACCGTTCGCGACCCTTGCGCCGGATCTGACCTGGCACATCGGCGGTCTTGCCAAATGCCTTGGTGCCGGCCTTCGCCTTGCCTATACCGTTGCCCCCAATGCGCGCGCCGCTTATACGCTGGCGCAGGCCTTGCGCGCCAGTGCAGTGATGCCGTCGCCGATCTGCATGGCGCTTGCGACCCGCTGGATCGAAGATGGAACCGCAGACGCAATTCGACGCTTCATCCGGACGGAGAGTGCCGCTCGCCAAATCATAGCGACGGAGACATTGGCGGGTTACAGTTTTAAAGGTGAGCCGGAAGCCTTCAACATATGGCTCAAGTTGCCGGTGGGCGCGAGCAGAGCGGAATTGATGGGACGCATGACAGGCCGCCATGTCGGGCTGATGCCATCAGATGCCTTTACTGTGCTTGGCGCCCCCGACGAACATGTTCGCGTATGCCTGGGAGGCGTTATAAATAGGGAAGAGTTGCGGGCCGGCCTTCTCTTTATTGCAAACTCGTTGTCCGACGCAGGCTGGATGGGGTGAGGCGCGAACTTCTAGCAGCCATGTGGCGCATTGCAGATCCCAGAATAGAAAAGAAAAACAATGGGGAGGACGGTGGAAGACTATGCCTTTCGCCTTGATCGCGGAGAAATAAGCATCCGTCGGCTGTCGCAACGCGGGAACCATCGCGACATTGAAAGGTTGGGCATCCCATACTTCAAAGATTTGGATGGTTCCCCAATGCCCAGCGAAAAGACATTATCCGACCTGTTCCTTGACACGCTCAAGGACATCTATTTTGCCGAAAAGCAGATCCTGAAGGCTCTTCCGAAGTTAGCGCGCGCGGCGCAGTCAGAAGAGGGAAAGGCGGCCTTCCTCCAGCATCGCGAAGAAACCCATGGCCAGATCGAACGCCTTGAGCAGATCTTCGAACTGCTCGGCAAGCCAGCCCGTGGAAAGACCTGCGAAGCCATTCAGGGCATCCTCGCTGAAGGAGAGGAGATCTTGGAAGAATACAAAGGCACAGCCGCTCTCGATGCCGGCCTTATCTCTTCTGCGCAGGCTGTCGAGCACTATGAAATTGCCCGTTACGGCACCCTCAAGTCCTGGGCAAAGCAGCTCGGCTTGAAAGAAGCCATACCGTTGCTGGATGCCAATCTCCAGGAAGAGATTGCCACAGACCAGAAGCTGACGGCTCTGGGCGAGGCGTTAGCAAATACCGAGGGCATGAAGAAAGCCAGCTAAGCCGGCTCCAAGCTCTGCGAGACCGCCTCTTGAGGCGGTCTTCTGCTTTTCACAACTTCCTCCCCCATCAGAACAAGTGCTCCAGGAGATTTTCATGGCCAAGACATCAACCCGTGGGCCGGCTGGGTCTAAAACTACGACCAGCAAAATTCATGACCAAACAATGCAGCGCGGCGAGGGCGGCGAACTGCATCAGATCGCCGATGGCGACGTACCCCTGCTGACGACAGCGCAGGGCGGTCCTGTTTCCGACGACCAGAATTCTCTGCGCGTGGGGCCGCGTGGTCCGCTTGTTATGGATGACTTCCATTTCCGCGAGAAGATTTTTCATTTCGACCACGAGCGCATTCCCGAGCGTGTGGTTCATGCCCGCGGCTATGGCGCGCATGGCTATTTCGAAACCTATGAATCGCTCGCCGCCTACACCAAGGCCGATCTCTTCCAGCGTCCCGGCGAAAGGACGGAAGCCTTCGTTCGCTTCTCGACGGTTGCCGGCAACAAGGGCTCCGCCGACCTCGCCCGCGATGTCCGCGGCTTCGCCGTCAAGCTCTACACTCAGGAGGGCAACTGGGACCTTGTCGGCAATAACATCCCTGTCTTCTTCATCCAGGATGCTATCAAGTTCCCGGACCTGATCCACGCTGCCAAGCAGGAACCCGATCGCGCGTTCCCGCAGGCACAGACCGCTCATGACACTTTCTGGGATTTCATCAGCCTAACGCCGGAAAGCATGAACATGGTGATGTGGATCATGTCGGACCGGACCATTCCGCGCTCCTTCCGCTTCATGGAAGGTTTTGGGGTGCATACCTTCCGCTTCGTCAACGCCAAGGACGAATCCACCTTCGTCAAATTTCACTGGAAGCCGAAGCTGGGTCTCCAGTCGGTCGCCTGGAACGAGGCCGTCAAGATCAACGGCGCCGATCCCGATTTCCATCGTCGTGATCTCTGGCAATCCATCCAGTCCGGCAATTTTCCGGAATGGGAATTGCAGGTTCAGCTATTCGATCAGGAGTTTGCCGATAGCTTCGACTTCGACGTGCTCGACCCGACGAAGATCATTCCCGAGGAAATCCTACCGCCTGTCGCAATCGGCAGGCTGGTGCTCGACCGCATGCCCGACAACTTCTTTGCGGAGACCGAACAAGTTGCCTTCATGACCCAGAACGTGCCGCCGGGCATTGATTTCAGCAATGATCCGCTGCTGCAGGGCCGTAATTTCTCGTATCTCGATACACAACTGAAACGTCTAGGCGGACCGAACTTCACCCATCTGCCGATCAATGCGCCGAAATGTCCCTTTGCGACCTTCCAGCAGGATGGCCACATGGCGATGCGCAATCCGGTGGGCAGGGCGAACTACCAGCCGAACTCCTTCGGTGAAGGGCCTCGGGAATCGCCGACGCGTGGTTATAGTCATTTCCCGGCGGAAGAGCAGGGGACCAAGGCGCGTCTCCGCCCTGAAAGCTTCGCCGACCACTACAGCCAGGCGCGACAGTTTTACATCAGCCAGACACCGCCGGAGCAACGGCATATCGCGGCTGCCCTGACCTTCGAGCTCAGCAAGGTAGAAACGGCCGTGATCCGCGAGCGCATGGTCTCCCATCTCCTGAACATCGATGAGACGCTGGCCAATACCGTGGCCCAGAAGCTCGGCTTCCAGTCGATGCCGAAAGCGGCGGATGCCGCGATGCCGACGCGCCAGGATCTGGAGCCATCGCCCTCGCTCAGCATCGTGGAACGCGGCCCGAAACGCTTCGAAGGCCGCAAGCTCGGTATCCTGATCACCGACGGAGTCGATGCGAAGCTGCTGAAAAATCTGACAGCGGCGATAACCAAGGAGAAAGCCGTCTTCGAGCTGATCGCACCAAAGGTCGGGGGCGTCAAGGCGGCGGATGGATCATGGATCGGGGTACAGCACATGATCGACGGCGGGCCATCAGTTCTCTTCGATGCCATCGCGCTCCTGACATCGGCCGAGGCAATGGATGATCTCGTCAAGGAAGCGACCGCACGTGATTTCGTGGCGGATGCGTTCCAGCATTGCAAGTTCATTGGTTACGACCAGTCGGCCATGCCTCTTCTTGAAAAGGCGGGCGTTGCGGAGGCTCTTGACGAGGGAATTATCCCCTTGCCCGGTGACGAAGGTATGGATGGGTTTGTATCATCCCTTGGCAAACTGCGGGTCTGGGGAAGGGAGCCTTCCGTGAAGCTCGGCAAGGCTTCCGTGCCGAAGTAATGGGTTCGGCCCCGGCGTTTGGGGGCGGACCATCGTCTATGCTCGCGAGTGAGCCTTCAGGCCATCGCTCGCGAGCAAGCGCGCCAGTGTTTCGGTGATCGCTGGACCGGATGCCACGCCATTCAAAGGGCTTGGTATCTGGACATCGATGCGTAAGAGATCAATGTCATCCGGTGCTTCAAGGTTGAGGATCGCCCTTTCCGCGTCATCAGCGTCCAGCGCTTCATAACCCGTCGACAGCCTTGGCTTACGCTGTGTGGCATGAGGCTGCTTGTCTCGCCGGAAGACTGGTGCACCAAATCACTCACCGGCGCGTGGATCAAGGGCATCCTGATGATGGTGATCGGGGCCTTTGTGATAGGGCTCATCAACAACCTCTTACGTCCTCTGCTGGTGGGACAGGGTGCCAGGCTGCCGGATTATGTCGTGCTGATTTCGACCGGCAGGGGAATTGGACTCTTCAGCCTCAGTAATTCATTATTGGCCCCCTGATCGTTGTCCTATTCACCTCTGCCGGGTTTCTGTTCACACTGCAACAGCAGGAACCGATATCGGCATCGGTCCGTCCGAGGAGAGAGAATAGAGGCAGTTGACGGCAGGGAAGAGTTTCTAGCTGGCATTGCCGATCGGCCCGTATGCCGCATGTATCAACGGCATGAAGCTATCATTCTGCGGCTGCTTTTCGATTAACGGCGGCCACAAGCGGACGGTCTCCTATCGGCCATATCGGCCATTACCGAGCGGCGCATGTTGCCAAAATTACAACAATTAACGTCACGCAGTCACCGAGCGAACGGGTCATCGGTGCGTATCCTTTCGAGACACCTATAATCACCGTATGTGCCTGCAGTTGCGTGGTTCTCTCTTTTTTCTGTGACATCGACCGACATCGAAACGAAATTCCCTTCCGTCCATCTAACATCGGTTGTTCCCTAGCCGGATCGTTGGCCTCCGGCCTTCCCGGTAACGCTCAAGTACGTCCGTCACTTGCTCGTGCTTCTTAACAACGGACGGCACGTGAATAGCGATTGAATAGACACCGCTATGACAGGATATTCGCCAGAAATTGCCCGACGGTCTGGGCTTCTGCAGAGAGGCTCGCCCGACCTTCCACCAGTGCGATCTCGGATGCTGGCTGATCGTCGAACCCGTCCGTGAGGCCGAGCTGACGATGTTCGGGAAGCACCGCGTTAGACGGAAGAAGACTGATCCCGAGGCCGGAAGCGACAGCTGCCTGCACGCCCATTAGGCCTTGGCTGGTATAGGCGATCCGCCAACGCCGACCGCTGCGCTCGATGGAGCGGATGGCACGATCCCGGTAGATGCAGCCGACGGGAAATACCGCGAGTGGCACGGGGTCGGCCTCGGCGGAGCGCGTGGCACTTTCTACCCAGATCAATTGTTCTTTCCAGCTGGCAAGACATGCCCCATCTCCGGGCTCGCGCTTGATCAATGCCAGATCAATCTCGCCCGCATCCAGCTGGCGGCGAAGCTCCGTGCTCCAGCCGCTGATTGTATCAAGCCTGATATGGGGTGACGCGGCGGAAAATCCCGACAGCAGGTCAATCAGGCGACGCCCGGCAAAATCCTCCGGCACCCCCAGGCGCACGGTTCGGGGTGCCATAGGTTTCCGCATGACCTCGTTGGCTTCCTCCGCGGTTGCAAGTATCCTGCGCGCATAGCTCAGCAGCAATTCCCCGGCCTCAGTCGTCTCGACAGTCCCGGACGATTTGTTCCGATGCAGCAGCGAGGTGGCCATATTGACCTCCAGCTTTTTGATCTGCTGGCTCACCGTTGATTGCGTCAGGTGCACCCGCTCGGCAGCCTTGGTAAAGCCGCCGCAGTCGACGACGGCGGCGAAGGTTTTCAGGAGGTCCAGATCGAAGCCGAAGCTCATTTGATTTGCCAATGACAGGGATGATAATATTTAATTTCTCAATCTACACTGGTTTTGTCAATCTTGGGAAAAGCTAGGAGAATACATATGACCTTGACCGGACCCAAGCCGAGCTGGCTGACCTTTGATTGTTACGGAACCCTGATCCAGTGGGACGAGGGCCTGTTGGCGGCGATGGATAAGATACTGTCCGCAAAAGGCGGCGATATCGATCAGAAGATTTTCATCGCGGTTTATGACCGGCATGAACATGCGCTGGAAGCGGAGCGCCCTCACCGCACTTTTGCCAATGTCAGCGCCCTGGCGCTGGAACGGGCCATGGTTGAATTCGGCCTTCCGTTCGAGGCTGCGGATGCCGATATCCTGACCTCTTCCATCGGCAAAATGCCACCGTTTCCAGAGGTCGTGGCAACTCTGGAAACGTTGAAGGCTGCCGGTTTCCGCCTGGCGATCATCTCCAACACTGACGACGCCATCATCGCCGGAAATGTCGCCCAGCTGGGCGGTTCCATCGACCGCGTCATCACGGCTGAGCAGGGCGGTGCCTACAAGCCCTCCAGCGAGATTTTTCATCACGCATGGAAAAGCCTTGGCATCGGCATGAACGATCTCGTCCACATCTGCGCCAGTCCGCATCTTGATCTCGCCGCCGCGCGTGAGCTTGGATTTCGCACCGTCTGGGTTGACCGTGGCACGGGCCGCAAACCACTGTCTGATTACAAGCCGAATGCAATCGTCCCGACGCTCGACAAGGTGCCCGCCATCCTTGCTGCGGCAGGCTGGATGTAACCAAGGAGACAAGCATGGCGCATGAACTGAATATTTCCGAGTCCAACCACACTCTCCGGCATAATCTCCCGCTGGACAGCGAAGACATCTGGCAGGCGAGGGTCGATCTTGCTGCCTGCCTGCGCATGGCTGCTCAGCTGGGCCTTGAAGAGGGGATCTGCAACCATTTCTCGGCCGTTGTGCCCGGCCACCCCGATCTCTTTATCGTTAACCGCCTCGGCTGGGCGTTTCAGGAGGCAACTGCTTCATCGCTGCTGATCTGCGATTTCGAAGGCAATGTGGTTGCAGGTGATGGTGTGCCGGAGGCGACGGCCTTCTACATTCATGCGCGGCTACACAAGATGTCACCCCGGGTCGGCGCTGCCTTTCATACCCATATGCCGAATGCGACCGCTCTCAGCATGGTGGAAGGCGAACCCTTGGTCTGGGCAGGCCAGACAGCGCTCAAGTTCTACGGCCGCGTGGCGGTGGACGAGAACTATAACGGTCTCGCGCTCGATGAGAGCGAGGGTGACAGGATCGCTTCCGTCCTCGGCGACAAGGATATCCTGTTCATGAAGAACCATGGCGTCATGGTCTGTGCGCCGAACATCGCCGAAGCCTGGGATGATCTCTACTATCTCGAACGTGCGGCCGAAGTTCAGTTGAAGGCGATGAGTTCAGGTCGCGAGCTCCTGCCAGTTTTGCCAGAAATCGCCTCGCAGGCAGCCAAGCAGATGCGCGAGGGCGACCCGGAAAGCGCCAGGATGCACCTGGCGAGCATCCGTCGGGTACTGGACCGGCAAGCGCCGGACTATCGAGATTGATAATCTATTCGCGCCGTCAGGTACGTCTAGAAATCCTCCTGCCGATCTGAGCGATTTCAGGGGCAGGAGCTTGGTCGATGTGGTTCAAGAGTAACTGCCGGCATGTACTCGCAAGTGAGACGAAAACGAAAGCAAGCGGAGGTAAAGATTGTGGCTGATGCCGACCCTCGCGTTTGGAGTTTGAACAATGAATGACCTGACAAACTGGAATGGTGTACCTGCTCCAGAAAAACTAGCTATGGAGGGGCGTTATGTGCGTCTCGAGCCACTGAACGTCGACACACATGGTGACCAGTTGTTTGATGCCGTCAGTGGGCCGGACGCCGAACGTCTTCACCGCTGGCTTCCAGACAAAGTACCGGAAGACAGGAACGCCTTTCAGAGCTGGTTGGTAGAAAAGGCGGCATCTATCGACCCTCTCTTTTTCGTCGTCATAGACAAGGAAACCGGCAGGGTGGTGGGGCGGCAAGCGTTGATGGATATTAGCACCACACACGGTTGCGCAGAGATTGGCCATATTTTATGGGGCCCAGGAATGGCAGGCACGCGCCTCGCTACTGAAGCTTTCTTTCTGTTCGCGGACTATATATTTCAGCTAGGATATCGTCGTTATCAGTGGCGCTGCAATTCGCGAAATGCGCCCTCGCGGAAGGCGGCCGAACGTTTTGGATACAAATTTGAGGGCGTATTCCGCCAGAACATGGTGGTCAAAGGCGAAAACCGCGATACAGCTTGGTTTTCGATCATTGATTCTGAGTGGGAAGCGTTGCGTCGGGGATATCTCAAATGGCTCGAGCCAGAGAATTTCGAGAAAGGCGGCCACCAGAGAACACCGCTTCGCCAAGCATTTCAGCTGTAGGTGCTAAAGCGCCAGTTTCTTCAGTTCCTCTGCGGGCGCGTCAAACATAATACGGCAGCCGTTCCGCGCGCGGCGTGCTGCTGACCGGCGCTAGCGTTGGCACCGGCGGCGGTGTGTTTCGGTTTTTCTCCGGTGGCCTTTAGCACACTGGCGGTTTCCCGCAGGGCGGCAAGCAGATCGTTCGACTTTAACCAGCTACTCCAAATCGCTACTCGCGAATCAGGTTCTAAAAGGTGACTTGTTCCGATTAAAAAGGAATAATTTGTTCAATGGCTTAGCGCGTTTGTTGCTAAGTGGATTCCGGGGTGCGCCGGCCGGCACTTACGGAGGATGGGACCATCGACACTTAAGGCCAGGAACAACGTGAATCATCAAACGTTTAGGGACAGGTTCACGTAGTCGGCAAGGAGATATCGACATGGCGACCACATCACGCGGCCGGGCGCAGGACAGAGCGAAGGTCGCAGGCGGACAGGATCATGAGGTCCGATACGAAGCGAAGAAGGAAGGCGTCTCGAAAGTTGAAGTGAAAGACACCATCAAAAAGGTCGGCAATAGCCGCAACAAGGTCGAAGCGGATCTAAAAGGTTGATGGATCATATTTTCGATAAAAGCGTCTCGAGTTCTGCGATTGACGCTCGCGCAGGATCCATTCCGACACACGGCGAACGACAACGGGCGGAAGTCGAGATCAGTGTCACGAAGAACGTAGGTTTGCGCGCAAGCGTCGATGTCTCGAGCGGCGGCCTGCTTTCGATCGCCGCTCTCGTCTCCAGCATACTTCTATCGACGGCCGTTCTCGTCCATGTCGCCACGCGCGACGGCCGGTCGAAAAGCCTCTGGCGGTGACGAAGGCTTGCTTGGACGCGATCTTGAAGAGCGCCCTCGGCTTGTCACAGCCTGAAAGCGAGAGCCCTTGTCCGAGAAAACCTTGATCGTCTTCCTGCATGGGATCGGTGCCTCAGGCGCGCAGCTCATGCCACTGGCTTCGTCCTGGCGCACCAGCCTTCCAAACACGCGCTTTGTTGCTCCAGATGCCCCGATGCATCACAGGTACGGACATCAGTGGTTCAGCACGGAGGGCAATCCCCTAGACCCGGACCGTATAGAAAGCGCCCGAGAAGCATTCGACGGACTTATGAACGACGTCGTCCGTCGGGAAGGGTTTACGGACACCCATGATCGGGTCGCCTTTGTCGGCGTTTCGCAAGGCGCCATCGTCGCGCTCGACGCCGTTGCCTCGGGGAGATGGAAGGTCGGCGCAATTGTGGCGTTCTCCGGCCTGCTTCCCCCGCAGCCGGTTTCGCCCGCAAGCAACAGTACGCCGGTGCTTCTGGTGCATGGAGAAAACGACACCACCATCCCTCCCATGGCCGCGCGGCTCGCGGCCGCGCAGATCGCAACAGCCGGCTTCAAAGTCGAGCTCGATGTCGAACGGGGCAGCGGACACACGATTTCCAGCACCGGCGCTAAAAAAGCGGTGTCTTTTCTGCAGAAGACCCTGCTGTAGTCGAAACTCGACAGCGGGCGGATCGTTCTTCTTCCATGACCTACTACCACCAGAAACAGGCGGAGGTAGACCACCCACCGCAGGAGGCGGTTTCATTCACATTCGACCGATTACCGCCGCGCATTTCAGGGAGACCTTCCTAAATGCCAGGTGGAACGACCGCCTTCAGGCTTGGACGATGCCCGGCAAGATGGATCGCAAGCGCATAGAACAATCGCTCGCGATGGAAGCCGACCGGCGGAAACCCAACGAAGAGGAGCGCGGCCGCGACGCTTTCGAGCCGATCCTCAGCCCTTACCTGCAAGCTGCAACTTAAGGCCCGAGTACCACGGTCTTTCAAAGACAATCTCCTGGTCGAGGACTATAGCGCCTTTGTCGGCCCGTAAACCGGTACAGTTCACCGAAGGTGTGTCGGCCGTTGTATCCTTTATGGCCGTGAACTCTTGCGCGATCCGCACAGATGAGCGGTTTCTTGGCGCCTTCTTACTATGGCTCAGGACTTTGCGGTACGGGTGGCAGCCGACATTCGCTTGAAAATAGCCGCGCACTGACGAAATCGACGAACACTCGAACCTTTGGCGATAGATGCCGGCTCGAGGGCCAGATCAGGTTGAACTGGCCGGGGAGATCGAGGTGATCGACCAAAAGCGGCACCAGTTCGCCCGTCTTTAGGGATGCTGCCGCCAGAAAATCGGGCATACAGCCGATGCCCAGGCCGCGCAGCACCGCGCCACGCAAGGCCTCCATGTTGTTGCAGGTCAGGATATGGCGGATCCGGGACTCCGGCTCGTTCGCAGGAAGAACGAGCGGCCACTCCTGAACCTTTCCGCTATTGGGGAAGCGAAATCCGATCCCGACATGGGATAAGAGATCTCGCGGGCATGTCGGTGTCCCCTGTCGCTCCAGATAGGCGGGGGACGCACAAAGGAGCAGCTGGAACGGCCGCAACGCGCGCATCATGATGCGGCTATCGGGCATCTGTCCGCTGCGGATGGCGACATCGACGCCCTCGTCGATCAGATCGACGATGCGGTCGTTGAAATCCAGATCGAGTTCGATCTCCGGGTAAAGCTGCAGGAATTCAGCGAGTACCGGCAAGAGCAGATGATAGGCGACGATTGGAGCACTGACCCTGACGCGTCCGCGCGGGGTTCCCCGGGTTTGCAGGAGCGTCTCCTGGGCATCGTCGAGATCGTCAAGGATGCCACGGCATCGCTCATGAAAGGCCTGACCTTCTTCCGTCAGACGCAGGCTGCGGGTCGAACGTTGCAACAGTCTGATGCCAAGTTGGCTTTCGAGCTTTGTGACGGCTTTGCCAACGGCAGACGGCGACAGGCCGAGCACACGTCCGGCGGCCACGAAGCTCCCGAGATCCGCCGTTCGCACAAAGGCCATCAGACCGGATAGTCGATCCATGGGAAGTGATCCATCAGAGTTCTATTCAAGCGTTATGTTCCGTTATGAATGGAAACGGGCCGGTATTTCTTCATATTCAAGCACAGATATACTGAAATGGAAACAGGCAGCCGTCCTTGCGGCTGTTTTCAGCTTCAGGAGCAATCATGTCCCCGCATTCGAAACCATCTGAGCGAACCTCGAAATGGCTCGCGCTGCTCGCGGTGTGCCTTGCCGCCGCCGCCATGCCTTTGACATTCACAGGCACGGCGGTGGCACTGCCCTCCATTGGCCGGGTGCTGGGTGGCAGCCCCGTTGCTATCGCCTGGGTAACCAACGCCTTCATGCTCACCTTCGGATCGACCCTGATGGCGGCGGGAGCGCTGGCGGACAGCTATGGCCGCAAGCGGATCTTTCTGACCGGGACTGGATTGTTTGCGGTGTTCTCGCTGGCGCTGGTCGCAGCGCCTGACATCCTGCTGTTCGACCTGCTGCGCGCGGCCCAGGGACTTGCGGCGGCAGCGGCCTTTTCGGGTGGAATGGCAGCGCTGGCGCAGGAGTTCGATGGTCCCACACGGCTTCGCGCCTTCAGCATTGTCGGCACCAGTTTCGGCGTCGGTCTGTCGCTCGGCCCGGTCGCGTCAGGCTTGATGATCGAGGCCTTCGGCTGGCGCAGCATCTTTGTGGCTGTGGTGATCCTCGCAGTTCTCGCCTTTGCTCTTGGTTGGTGTATGCTGAAGGAGAGCCGGGATCCGGATGCCCGCGGACTCGACTGGTGCGGTGGGCTGACCTTCACGGCCGCACTCGGTCTCGTCACCTATGGTCTTTTGCTTGCGCCCGATCTCGGCTGGGGCGATGGGAGGGTCGTTGGGCTGCTTATCGGCGCCGCGTTGTTCCTCATCCTGTTTGTCATGATTGAACGTCTGGTCTCCCGACCAATGCTTGACCTCTCCCTGTTTGCCTATCCACGTTTCATTGGCGTCCAATTGCTGGCGGCTGCTCCCGCCTATGGTTTCGTCGTGTTGCTGATCCTACTTCCGGCACGCTTCATCGGCATTGAAGGCATGCACGAAGTTGCGGCGGGCATATTGATGATCGCGCTGTCCGCCCCGCTGCTGATCCTGCCCGTTGCGGCTGGATTGTTGACGCGCTGGTTCCACCCAGCGACGCTATGCGGCACGGGATTGCTGATTTCGGCCGGAGGCCTGTTCTGGCTGGCGCAGATCCCGGTCGGCGCGCCTGTCTGGGCGACAGCCTTGCCGATGCTGGTGATCGGTACTGGCATCAGCCTGCCGTGGGGACTGATGGACGGGCTGGCGGTCAGCGTGGTGCCAAAAGAACGCGCAGGCATGGCGACCGGCATCTTCAGCACCACGCGGGTAGCGGGTGAGGGCGTGGCCCTTGCGGTGGTCGGCGCGATCCTGTCGATGCTGGTGGCGGACAGGATGGCTGGACTGGCGGCGCATGGCGACATCATTATTACCGCCCAGAGGCTCGCCGCCGGTGATGTTCTCATGGCGGCCAGCACCATGCCCGGTGCGGAACCGGGAGTGCTGGTATCGCTTTATTCGGACGCGTTCAGCGACCTTCTTCTGCTTCTGGCTGCCATCACCGTTCTCACGGCGCTCGTGGTGTTCCTGTTTCTGAAGACAGAAGCGCATGACGCGCTCAAACATCAGGTCGATGGTGCGGTGTAGTTGTTACTCAGAAAATCATCGCATCGTCACGCTCGTTTCAGCAGGCAAGCGCACCGCCGATTTCGGCATCAAGGGCAAAGCGGACGACGGAGGCCCCTTCGTCTTCCGCTGTCTCTGTGCGGTAGCGACTATTTCAAAAATCGCAAAAAATTCGAAATTATTCTTGCAATTGTGAGCGTATGCGTATGACGGCAATATCAGCCCGTCAGACGAACACACTCCCGCCTGAAGTTTTCAATGGCGAAATCGCAGGACGCGAGATGACCAAGAACATTTCTTCCATGACACGCAGAGGCGCGCTGCTTTCCGCAGGTGCTGCCGCCGCAGCCGTCGCAATGTCACCCGTTTTCAACTTCGCAGCCAAGGCTGCATCCGCCACCAACTCAATCGAAGGAAACAAGACCATGGCATACGTAAACACTAAGGACGGCGTCGAAATCTTCTACAAGGACTTGGGTCCAAAAGACGCCCAGCCGATCGTCTTCCACCACGGCTGGCCGCTGTCGTCGGACGACTGGGATGCGCAGATGCTGTTCTTCCTCTCCAAGGGGTTTCGCGTTGTCGCCCACGATCGCCGTGGTCACGGTCGTTCCGCTCAGGTCTCGGAAGGTCATGACATGGACCACTACGCCGCCGATGCTTTCGCTGTCGTAGAAGCGCTCGACCTGAAGAATGCCGTGCATATCGGCCACTCCACAGGCGGCGGGGAAGTCGCCCGCTACGTCGCCAAGCATGGCGAGCCTTCCGGTCGTGTTGCCAAGGCCGTTCTTGTCTCGGCCGTTCCCCCGCTGATGCTGAAGACGGCTTCCAACCCGGAAGGCCTGCCGATTGAAGTGTTTGACGGATTCCGTTCCGCACTCGCAGCAAACCGCGCCCAATTCTTCCGCGACGTGCCCGCTGGTCCTTTCTACGGGTTCAACCGTGAGGACGCCACGGTGCAGGAAGGCGTGATCCAGAATTGGTGGCGTCAGGGCATGATGGGCGGCGCAAAAGCTCATTACGATGGCATCAAGGCTTTTTCTGAAACCGATCAGACGGATGACCTAAAGGCAATCACTGTTCCTACGCTGGTGTTGCATGGCGAGGACGACCAGATCGTACCGATTGTGGATTCGGCGCTGAAGTCAGCGAAGCTTTTGAAAAACAGCACGCTCAAGACCTATCCGGGCTTCTCGCACGGCATGCTTACCGTCAATGCCGATGTCCTCAACGCCGATCTGCTGGCCTTCGTACAGGCTTGATCGGCACAGGCGACGGGTGCTGCCTCCCAAGCATCCGTCGCCGATCGAACCACAAGATTTATATGCGCTTACAGCGCTTCTCCGCCAGCCTATGGAACCCATTATGACAAACCCTCAATCTGCCAAGAAGGTCGCTAACCTCGGTGTCGCGTGGGAACGTGCATTCGGTTACGTGCAGGCCGTACAGGTCAAGGACACGATCTACATTTCGGGGCAGTTGAGCCACGATTCCGAAGGCAAGCTTATCGCCCCGGCCACACTCGACGAAAATGGTCGACCAGCCGATTTCTCGCAGATGGAAGCGCAGATCCGTCAGACCTATGTCAACACCAAGACGCTTCTTGCCGAATATGGAGCGACGCTCGACGATGTCGTTGAAGAAACTCTTTTCGTTCTCGATGTCCCGAGCGCATTCGCAGCCGGGTCCAAGGTCCGCAAGGAAATGTATGGAAGGGACATTCCTCCGGTCGCCAGCAACCTGATCGGGATAACTGCGCTAGCTTTTCCGGAACAGATCGTGGAGATCACTTTTCGCGCGGTGATCGACGGTTCCGTGAACTGATCCGATAGCCGTAATATCATAGCCCGCCGGATCCAACGTGCTCTGGCGGTATCCTCGTTGTATCAGGTAACACGATGCTCAAGACACCCACACATAAGTCACGTGCGCCTGTCGCCATGCAGCTAACCACTGACCTTGTTGCGAGAACGCTCAGGGTTGTCGACGACGAAGGCCCGGAACCCAACTGGACCCCGATCTCATCCCGGCAACTCGATGAACTCGTCAGCAGGGTAGAGAAGGAGGCTGGTGATGAGGAGATTTGGGTGTTCGCTTACGGATCCCTGATGTGGAATCCGGGGTTCGACGTGTCCGCCAGCGAGGAAGCGGTTGCCCACGGATGGCACCGTGCATTCTCATTGAGGATAGAACGTCTGAGGGCCACCTCGGATGCGCCGGGCCTCATGCTGGCGCTTCGGTCGGGAGGGAGTTGTAAGGGCCTCATCCTCAAACTTCCGTGTGCGACCAAGAGGCAGGATCTTCGCACTCTTCTTGCGCGCGAGATCCGATATTCGGAGGTGTGCGATATGGTTCGATGGGTCACAGTCAAGACTTCTACGGGCACACGTCGCGCCCTGACTTTCTGGGCAAGCGCGAACCAATCCCAACTCACAGAGAAAATCTCGCTTGATGATGCCGCTGTGCTGATCGCGCAGGCCTGCGGACCTGCCGGATCATGCGCGGAATATCTACATCGGACGGTGTCGGATCTGGTGGATCGCAACATCCACGATCGAAACTTGTGGCAGCTTCAGGAAATGGTTGCCAGCAAGCTTCTCGCGATACCTGAAGACTGAGGTCAGTCCTCAGACCGTGTCAGTCCAGCATCACCATATGAGCCGCAACCTGTTCCTCGAAGAATTTCGAGAATGATGCGATCCGGGGAGGGAGCGCCTGATAGGGCGGATAGAACAAGGTCAGCCAGAGATCCGGTGGTGACCATCCTTTAAAGACATGGACGAGGCGACCGCTCCTGATGTGATCGGCAATGTTGAACCCCGGCAGCAATGCAACGCCTGCGCCATCGGCAGCCATGTCTGCCAGAACCTCGCCACTGTTGGCACTGAATGCCCGGCCCGCAGAGATGGTCATGCTCGCGCCACCGTCCGACAACACCCAGTTCTCGCGACGGCTTTCACCGCTATAGGCGAGGCAGTCATCCGGGTTCAGTTCGTTCGGGTGCCCCATGGCGGCAAAGCGGCTGCCAGGTGCCGCTACAAGAATTCGCGGCACCACCCGGATCTTCCGCCAGATCGTGAACTTGTCGGAGGGCTGCGACGAAATCCGGATTGCCAGATCGTAATCGTCGTCGACGATGTTCACCAGTCCATCAGATAAAGAGATCTCGAAGCCAATTTTCGGATATCGCTCCTTGAACCCCGACAGGATCGGCGGCAACACGGTCTTGCCGAACCATGTCGGCGCGCTAATCCGCAGGCGCCCTTCGTCGGCCTTGTTGGCATTCATCACCTCGCGTCGCGCATCCTCCAGCGTTTTCATCGCCGGCTGAATTTGCGCAGCGAAGACTGCGCCGTCTGTCGTCAGTGACACCTGCCGCGTAGTGCGCACGAAGAGTTGCACCCCGAGTTCCACCTCAAGTGCGGAGATAGCACGGGTGACGGCGGCAGGTGTCATGTCCAGTTCGCGGGCGACCTGGGCAAAATTCCGCTTTTCTGCGGCGAGAAGGAAGGTCCGAAGTGCCTTGTAGTTGTTCATGCCATTGTTTCAATAATTGCAATTCAGTCAAAAGGAATATTGCAATTCCGCCTCACGATCAACAGGCGTAATTTTACCCCAGAACATAAACATCAGCGCCATTGGAAAGGCACCGCCATGATTAAGGATATTAAGGGACTGCATCACGTAACCTCGATGGCGTCGGATGCGCGGCAGAACAACCGCTTCTTCACGGAAACGCTTGGCCTGCGTCGCGTCAAGCAGACAGTCAACTTCGACGACCCGAGCGTCTATCATCTGTATTACGGTGATGAGAATGGTTCTGCCGGGACGGTCATGACCTACTTCCCGTTCCAGAATATGATGCTGGGTCGTCCCGGTGTGGGCGAGGTCGGCGAGACACAGTTTTCGGTGCCGAAGGGTGCGCTAAAATTCTGGCAGGATCGCTTCAATGAGCAGGGAGTTGATGGTCTGGAGACGGATACCATCTTCGGCGCCAACCGTCTTCGCTTCATGGGGCCCGATGGAGATGGTCTTGCACTGATCGAATCTGCTGACGACACTCGCGCGCCGTGGCTCGCCGACGGAATTCCCGGCGATGCAGCGATACGCGGTTTTGCCGGCGCCCGCTTTAGCCTGCACGATATCGCTGCGACCGAAGAGCTGCTTGGCTTCATGGGCTATCAGCGTTTCGAAAAGCAAGGCGATGTCACCCGTTTCATCATTCCGGGCGGCAATGGCGCTGATACGATCGATCTCGCCGAGTTGCCAAAGACTGCCTTCGCTCGCCAAGGCGCAGGATCGGTCCACCATATCGCCTTTGCCGTCGATAACCGTGAGAAGCAGCTTGAGGTACGCAAGGCTTTGATGGACACTGGGTATCAGGTAACTCCGGTCATCGACCGCGATTACTTCTGGGCTATCTACTTTCGCACGCCGGGCGGCGTCCTGTTCGAAGTCGCCACAAACGAGCCCGGCTTCAATCGCGATGAAGACACTGCGCATCTGGGAGAAGCACTGAAGCTGCCGAGCCGATACGAGGAATTCCGGGACCAGATCCAGGCCAACCTCGTGCCGCTGGCTGCTTGACAAAGCCAGTCAAACTTGGCCCCCGCAAGGGATTGCTCGAGTTCGAGACAACTGCTTGCGCGAGTTTCGATGCAGAAACGTGGATCAATTGAGGCCACTCGTGGGCGCCTGCCCACGAGTGGCAAACGTCGCGTGGAGGTTGTAGGCGCCTTTGCGAATGCGATTCTAATCCCCCGGTTACCGGAGTTTTACACGCTTTACCCGGAAATCGAGTTGCATCTCGGTGTAACGGAACGCCAGGCAGACATTGCCGAAGAGGGGATAGACTGCGTCATACGGGCCGGCGATCTACCCGGTCGATCTATTGTTGCGCGGAAATTATGCGGCGTTGAAATCATCACTTGCGCGACGCCGGGATACCTCAAGCAACATGACTTGCCTGCTTCTCCCTCGCATCTGGAGCATGTTCATTTTTTGTCGCGCGCAGTCTGAAGCGGACACCCGTTCGCCTGATGAAAGGCGACGGAAAATAGAGATCTATAGCCCGATCAAGCTATCCGCCAGTGACGCAACGGCGCATCGGCAAGGGATATTGGCTGGGCTGGGCATAGGACAGACGTTTGAATTCCTGGCACGACCCTACATCGCCCGGGGCGACCTGGTTGCGATCCTGAACGACTGGGCTGCGCCACGTTATCCTGTTCACATCGTCAGGCCAGCGGGCCGGTTTCCAAACGTAAAATACCAGGTCTTCGCAGACTGGGTCGCGGGCGTGTTTTCCCATTACGACGATGGTTCAAGCACCTCTACGGGTCTACCCAAGTTCATGGATGCTACTCCATAATCACAGGCTTCCCCAATCTCTTGTTTGAATCTATTCCCCGCCGATGTGTGCGATTTTTTGAAAGAGCGCGCCAGGGAAGGGATCTCTGTCTCCTGGTGTAGGAACGCAGCCCGGGTGTATGTCGACCTTTGGTGTGGAATTAATTTTGTTGAGGGTAATCAGCAGGCTGCGTGAACGTGGTCCTGCGAATGGCTGCCAAGCTGCCTGCCTGAATGACATTTCCCCGAGAAAATCTATCCAACGACTGGCGGTTTCTTCAGGGCGCGAGCGACACGCATATCACGTCCAATCCAGAGCCTATTGTTGCGTTTAAGTCAATTCATTCGCAATTAATATTGCAATTTTGCGAAAGCATTTATCGCGCTAGTTTTTCTGTCAGCAGCCGAAGCCGGAAACAACCGGACCGCCAATCGGCTCTCCAAGACGCGCTCATAGCCACCCGCATTCGCGGTCCAAACAAACGAAAAGGAAAGTACCATGTCCAAGCTCGAAGTCCTGACCCCTGCAAACAGCCAGCTCATCTTCATCGACCAGCAGCCGCAGATGGCTTTCGGTGTCCAGTCGATCGACCGCCAGACGCTGAAGAACAATGTTGTGGGTCTCGCCAAGGCTGCCAAGATTTTCAACATCCCGACGACCATCACCACTGTCGAAACGGACTCCTTTTCTGGCAACACGTTTCCAGAACTGCTTGCTGTCTATCCGGAGAACGATATTCTCGAGCGCACCTCAATGAACTCCTGGGACGATCAGAACGTTCGTGACGCGCTTGCGAAAAATGCCGCCAGCGGTCGCAAGAAGATCGTCGTATCCGGCCTGTGGACGGAAGTTTGCAACACGACCTTCGCGCTTTCCGCCCTCCATGATGTTCCCGACTACGAAATCTACATGGTCGCCGATGCTTCCGGCGGCACGACTTCAGACGCGCATAAATATGCGATGGACCGCATGGTTCAGGCCGGTGTCATTCCGGTCACCTGGCAGCAGGTTTTGCTCGAGTGGCAGCGTGACTGGGCGCACAAGGAAACCTATGCCGCCGTCACCACTCTGGTGAAGGAGCATTCCGGGGCCTATGGCATGGGCATCGACTATGCCGTCACCCACGTTCACAAGGGCGCAGAGCGCGTCACCCATGGCAAGCGGATCGGTCCGAACCCCGCCAAGTAAGATGCCGGTCAGACCACTCCGGCTAACCTTGTCGGAGTGGTTTTCTCTTTCCCCAGAGGAGCTCTCCCATGAAAATCTACCTCCTGTCTCTCGGCGCTGGCCTTCTCGTCGGCATCATCTACAGCCTCCTGAACGTCCGCTCGCCCGCTCCGCCGGTGATTGCACTCGTCGGTCTTCTTGGCATCCTTGTCGGTGAACAGGTCATCCCGCTGGCCAAATCGCTCTGGAGCAAAGAGCCGGCAGCTGTCTCATGGCTGCATCAGATCAAGCCGCACATGTTCGGTCACATGCCGAAGGGCGCCGATGATGTGAAAGTCGCCCATCGTGACGAAACCAGCCCGGAGAACAGAGGCTGATGACGACACGCCGAACCTTCCCTGGAGGCGCGTCGAGCCTGGCGTTTTCGAACCTCTTGGCAACGGCCAATGCCGCCGATCCCAAACAGACCGGAGTAGATACGATGCATCCCGACCTTATCCTTCACAACGGCCGCTTCACCACGCTTGATCGGAGCAATCCGAACGCGACAGCAGTCGCCATCAAAGACGGCCTGTTTCAAGAGGTCGGTGCGGACAGCGAGATCATGTCGCTTGCTGGACCCGAGACAAAGATTGTCGACCTCAAGGGTAAGCGGGTTCTTCCGGGATTGATCGATAACCACACCCATGTCGTCCGCGGCGGTCTGAACTACAATATGGAACTGCGCTGGGATGGTGTGCGCTCGCTTGCCGATGCGATGGACATGCTGAAGCGCCAGGTGGCGATCACGCCGGCTCCGCAATGGGTTCGCGTCGTCGGCGGTTTCACCGAGCATCAGTTCGCAGAAAAACGCCTGCCGACAATCGAGGAGATCAATGCGGTCGCCCCCGACACGCCGGTCTTCCTGCTGCATCTCTATGACCGCGCTTTGCTCAATGGTGCAGCCCTTCGTGCCGTTGGCTATAACAGAGATACACCGAACCCACCGGGCGGAGAGATCACCCGCGACGCCAATGGCAACCCGACCGGCATGCTTCTCGCCAAGCCGAACGCTGGCATTCTCTATTCGACCCTCGCCAAGGGACCAAAACTGCCCCTCGATTATCAGGTCAATTCCACCCGCCACTTCATGCGCGAACTGAACCGTCTCGGCGTGACGGGTGTGATTGATGCAGGCGGTGGCTTCCAGAACTACCCTGATGACTACGAGGTGATCCAGAAACTCTCCGACGAAAACCAGATGACGGTGCGTCTGGCCTATAACCTGTTCACGCAGAAGCCGAAGGAAGAGAAGGAAGACTTCCTCAACTGGACTCAGTCGGTCAAATACAAGCAGGGAAACGACTACTTCCGCCACAACGGCGCCGGAGAGATGCTGGTCTTCTCTGCCGCCGACTTCGAGGACTTCCGCCAGCCGCGTCCGGAAATGGCGCCGGAGATGGAAGGCGAACTCGAAGAAGTGGTGCGGGTGCTTGCCGAGAACCGCTGGCCCTGGCGCATGCACGCCACCTATGACGAGACGATCTCCCGTTCGCTTGATGTCTTCGAGAAGGTGAACAAGGACATTCCGCTTGAAGGTTTGAACTGGTTCTTCGACCATGCCGAGACTATCTCGGATCGTTCGATCGATCGCATCGCGGCGCTTGGTGGGGGTATCGCAACCCAGCACCGCATGGCCTATCAGGGCGAATACTTCGTCGAGCGCTACGGCCATGGCGTGGCAGAGGCGACGCCCCCAATCAGAAAAATGCTCGACAAGGGCGTCAACGTCTCGGCGGGCACCGATGCGACCCGTGTTGCTTCCTATAATCCATGGGTATCGCTCTCCTGGATGGTGACGGGCAAGACCGTCGGTGGCATGCAGCTCTACCCGCGGGCCAACTGCCTCGACCGCGAAACCGCACTGCGCATGTGGACCGAAAAAGTTACGTGGTTCTCCAACGAGGAAGGCAAGAAGGGCCGTATCGAAAAGGGTCAGTTCGCCGATCTGGTCGTACCCGACAAGGACTTCTTCGCCTGCGCCGAGGACGAGATCTCGTTCCTCGTCTCGGAACTCACCATGGTCGGCGGCAAGATCGTCTACGGTGCGGGTGACTTCAGTGCACTGGACGAAAACGACATTCCCCCGGCCATGCCGGACTGGTCTCCGGTGCGCAAGTTCGGCGGTTATGCGGCCTGGGGTGAGCCCAATGGTGCAGGCGCCCGCTCGCTGCGCCGCACGGCCATCTCGACCTGCGGCTGTGCCAGCGATTGCGGCGTGCATGGCCATGACCATGCCGGTGCATGGACATCGAAACTGCCAATCGCCGACCTCAAGGGCTTTTTCGGCGCTCTCGGCTGCTCCTGCTGGGCGGTTTGAAGCAAGCAAGACTGAACGGACCGGATGCTCTCGGTCCGTTCAATCGACACCACGATCCGTCGGGATGCTGGCTGTGTGTCCCAACTATCTCTTCACCTTTTACCGTCAGTCCACCAGGGTGATCGGTCCAGTCCGGAGCTATCCATGTCTACACTTCCCTTACTCGAACCCTCGGCCCCTGTTTTGCTGCTGATCGATCAGCAGGCGGGGCTCGCATTCGGCGTCGGATCGACCGATCGCCAGGTTCTTCTCAGCAACATGGTTGCGCTGGCAAAAACGGCCAAGGCGTTCGACCTCCCGGTCGTCGTCTCGACATCGGCATCCAAGGTCTACAGTGGTCCGGTCATGCCGGTGATCCAATCGGTATTGCCGGATGTCGCCTCGATTGAGCGACATAACATGAATGCCTGGGAAGACGATCGCGTGGTCGCAGCAGTCAGCCAGACTGGGCGCAAGAGACTGCTTGTCTCGGGCCTTCTAACGGAAGCTTGCGTATCCTTTCCTGTCCTGTCGGCCATCGCCGATGGTTATGATGTGTCTGTTGTGGCAGACGCTTGCGGCGGCGTGACGTCCGACAGCCACGCTCTGGCCTTGCGCCGGATGGAGGCCGCGGGTGCTACAATGACGTCCTGGCTCCAGGTTCTTCTTGAGCTGCAACGCGACTGGACTCGCAAGGAGACCTACGGCGACGCCCGGGCGATTGTCGAGGCCCATGCAGGCGGCTATGGCATCGGTCTCAGCTATGCTCGCGACATGATCCACCCGCTTTAACGCTGGATGCTTCGAGGTCGTTATATGAAAACCGTAACCACGCGGGATTCTGGCAGCATCCCGGCCGGCAACGCGCATGCCGCAGAGTTCCTCGCTCTGCTCGCTCTCTGTTCGGCCTATATCCAGGGACCGCTAACCAAAGCTCTCGATTTCCAGGGCGCTATCGCCGAGATGAACCATTTTGGCCTCCCGCCAGCGCCGTTCTTCGCGATAGCCGTTCCGATCTTCGAGCTCGCAATGTCAGCCCTTATCCTTTCGGGACGGCTGCGTTGGCTGGGTGCGCTCGCTTTGGCCGTATTCACCCTGATGGCGACCTACCTTGCCCTGCGGTTCTGGGAGATCCCGGCAGGCCCCGAGCATTCGGCCGCAATGAACGGCTTCTTCGAGCATGTCGGGCTCAGTGGCGCGTTCGTGTTCGTTGCTCTCAATGACCTGCGCTCGCGTTGCTTGGATGACTGGCGCCGGCACCGGCCACCGACTCTTGCGCGGCAAACGAGAACCACTTGATCCGAGCTCCGCCTTCGCAACGACGACGATCATGAGTTCGGCCGGGATGCGCGGTGTCGTGACGTTGGTGGAGCTCTTTCGCTGTCAGCAACTTTTCCAGGAAGAGACGTCATTCTGGTTACCGCGTTCGCTGTCATCATAGTCACGGTACTTTTGCAGGGGAGTACGCTGGGAAACCTCGTTGCTCTCCTCAACATCATCAATCCCGAGGAAGCAAATTCCATCAAGGACAACGAAGCCTCTGCCTGGAGGCGGATGGCCGAAGCTCAATATCGAGCCATCCAATCGCTATCCGTCGGTGACAATGGTGTCGTCAAACCTCCTCGTCTTCTGGAGCAATAGGATCATCGTGCAAAAGTTGCGGCATCCCACGAACGGGATCCGACCACGCATGACAGCATCAGGTCTCAGCACTTCAAAGCCGTGCTCGCCGCCGTGAAAGCCGTCCGCGCGGAGATTTTAAGGATGCATCGCGCGGGCGAGATCCATGACACCTTCATGCGCCAACTGGAACATGACCTGGATCTGCAGGAGATGGCTGCCGAAAACCGAAGTTAGGGAAAGCCGGGACGAGAGCGCCGTCAATTAAAAGGCGCTCCTGATAATTACAAAAAACGCAATTAATTCTGAACAACTGTTGTAATTGTCCGCCGCTTTGTCTCGGAGCAATATCCCTCTCAGCAGATTACCACCCAAACCTGTCGAAGCCGTTCACTACGATGTTGGCGACACCATCCGCCAAGCTGGGGGGCACAACAGCAACTATCTCGGCGCAGAGCTGAAATTCTCCTGGTAACAGGACGCAAAAGGATAAAGACGGATGAAGAGGATCTCTCTCCCCACCATTTTGAGCTTCAACGGCGGTTACGTCGATACGCTTGGCTTTCTATCGCTGTCGGGACTGTTTACCGCCCATGTGACAGGCAATTTTGTGACGCTGGGCGCGACCCTCGCACACGGTCTGGATGGCGCCTTGTCAAAACTTTTGGCGCTGCCTGTGTTCTGCCTGGTCGTCTTTTGCTCCCGCCTCGTGTGTCTGAAACTTCAGAACCAAAATCGCTCGCCGATTCGTCCGATGTTGGTGGTCAAGCTCTTGCTCTTCGTCGGCGTTGCCGCCTACGCGCTCTATCACGGTCCGTTCCGTGCAGACGAAGGCGCCGTCACTCTTGCGGTCGGCATGGCGCTGGTTTCCGCGATGGCCATTCAGAACGGACTTCATAAGGCGCATCTGTCGAAAGCGCCGCCGTCTACCCTGATGACCGGCACGACCACGCAGATCATGCTCGATCTCGCGGACATTCTGGCCGATCCGAAAGCCGAGGAGGTCGCAACGGCCAAGGCACGGGTAAAGAAGATGGCGGCTGCCGTGGCGACATTTGCGCTCGGCTGCGGCATTGGTGCCCTCGGCTACATGTACGCAGCAGCTGTCGCATTCACCCTTCCGGCTATCATCGCAGTCGTTGCTCTGTTTGCAAGCAGCGCCGCGGCCGAGTCCTGAAACTCCCCGTTTCAGCATCGATCCGTTGAATTGAAGAGGACATCATCATGGATATCGGAAGTGAAGCGAGTGGCATCGCCAGTCTAATTGCACCCATCCTCAAGCCGCTGGCTACCGGGTTGGAATTCTTCGGCGTGGGTGTGATCCTGATCGGTGTTCTGATCGCAACTATCGGCTACATCAGGGATGTCTTCTCGATCGACCAGCGCCAAGCCTATGAGCGCTATCGCGCCAATCTCGGCCGCGGGATCCTGCTGGGGTTGGAGGTCCTGATCGGCGCAGACATCATTGCCACCATCATCGCGCCGTTGACGTGGGAAAGCGTCGGATTGCTCGGACTAATCGTGCTCATCCGGACATTTCTCAGTTTTTCCCTTGAAGCCGAGATCGATGGGCAGTGGCCGTGGACGAAAAACGCGAGGTCCGCAGCAGGCTCCCGCTCGAGTTCATCGTCGCTCTCAGATGTGCGCTAACAATATCCTCTTTTTATCTGATTGGAATATACCATGACACAATCCCTGGAATTCGGCCTTGATACGTTCGGCGACGTCACCACAGGTTCAGACGGAGACCTGCTTGCGCAGCCACAGGTGATCCGCAATGTCGTCGAAGAGGCAGTTCTGGCTGACCGACACGGCATCGACTTCTTCGGTATTGGCGAACATCACCGTAAGGATTTTGCCGTCTCCGCGCCGGAGGTGGTACTGGCTGCCATCGCGGCGCGCACCAGCAAGATACGTGGCTACACTTTGAAGCTGCATAGTCCGCCCTGACCGATTCGGAAGGCATTGATTTTGTGCGGTGTGGTGGTGCTGGCGAAGTATTCGTTTATGCGGTTTTGGCTTGTGCGTTGCGGATGGCAGCCAGGATACAGGAACACCGGAAGGCCATATCTTTGGGGATGAGGCGCAGATTGTAGGCGAGCGAGCCGATGACGAGCGCGTCTGCGTCAATGATTGTTTTCACGAGCTTTTGAGCCTGCGTGTCGAGATCTGCGACCGAGCGGGCAGAGAGTAGCGAGGGTCCAAGGTCCTCGATATCGAAAACGACGTGGTCGAGGCCAGTGCGCTGTGCCGGTGCTTCAGTAACGTCTTCGACAAAACGCCTTGTGCTGGAGGGCGTGTCGTGTCGCCGGAGAAGCCGATGATGAGATTTCGGCGTGAGCTTTACGCTTCACGCCGTCTTCACGATGGCGAGACCGTGGGGGGTATGTTCGCGCTCTGTCGTCCTTGTTCCAACGCTCAAGGGCGGCCCTGCCAAGCAAGGCAACGGAGGTATCTTCCTGGGGTGCGTGGACGAGGACGGATTGAACGTCGCAGAGGTGGCGTTCGAGACCGAGGTCTTCATTGAGGCCTGGATTACCCATGCCGCGAACGGCGATCTGAACTGCGGCCCTGATCTGCCGTCCGGCAAGAAGGCGCGCGGATCAGACGCTCGGCTTCACTCAGATCGCCATCGAGCGCGCCGAGATCATCTGGCGTGCGCCGGACACCAGAAGGTCGATTTCACCGGAAAGTGTGATGAAGCGTTCGGTCGTTGCAATAGGACGGCCAAGATTGGTTGGGACACGTTCATGGGCGAAACGGATGAAGGCTTCTTGGGCGGCTTCCGCCGCGCCGAGATAGATTGCAGTCAGCGCAAGCGTCATGGCGGCGTGACCGCGATTGTTCTGTTCGGCGACCAACGGGTCGACGAGATCAAGCACGTTTTCCGCCGGGATTTCCACATTGCTATACTCGACGTCATGGGAGCCGGTGGCCCGGATTCCGAGGCTTTTCCAGTTCTCGATGACGGTGATGCCGGGCAGGCCGTTCGGAACGACGAAGGTTCCGACACGCGGGCTGGGCTCATCGTGGGAGCCAGCGGATAATCGCATCCAAACCTGGACGCAGCTGCCTCTTCAACTCTGCCGTCATTTCGCCTTCAATCCCGCATGCCTGGCCAATGGCCGTCCAGTCCATACGGCGATTCACGATCGGTGGTGGCCGGCGGTGGATGACGAGACCTATGAGATAGGGCCGAATGCTTTCCACCACCCGCTTTGAGGCGACTGGCGCAATGCGCACTTCGCAGAAGGTCGAGATTTTCTGTTGGAAGTGATGAGATGAAAGATCGTGTTTTGCCATGTCCTTATTCCATTCTCTCGGCAACGGTGCCGAGGGCGGGCGGGAATAGGAGCGGACATTTAAAGAAGCGTTTATTGTGGGTGTGTCTCCAGTTTCGGTGCCCAGATTGCCTAACGCCCTAACAGTAGAGGAAGCAAAATTGATCTGTAAGGAGATCGTTTTAGTTTCGTATGATCCCTATTAGCGTCATTTATTTTGACATAGGCATTCGTATGAGATATGTAAACGTATCATGGTGGAAAAAATGAAGCGTTAAGGTGTCAAATGAAGTCGGATTCGGAGGCTCTTCAGGAGATAGGTCGGCTGCTCAAGGCGTCACGAAAGGCTCTGGGACTTACCCAGGAGCAGGTTTCGGATCTGGCGGGTATATCGCGTCCGCGGTACCGCGAGGTTGAGGCTGGAGCCAGCGCTGCCCGTACGACCACACTGATCAACATTGGTCGTGCGCTTGGTCTGGAACTGATGCTCATCCCGCAGGCCATTGTCCCGGCGGTTGAAGCTTTGCTGCAGCCAGTTGGCGCCGAAGATGATCTTCCTGCTTTCGTCGCCAGCCCTGATGGTGATGGCAATGTCTGATGCGCCTCTTGATCCAAGATCTATAACCTCACTGGACGTGCGGCTGAATGACCTGAAGGTGGGCATGCTCGTGAGGACGCCTGGAGACTTCAACGCGTTCAGCTTTGAGGAGAGCTATCGACAGACGGGCGGTTTCCCAGTGCTCAGTCTGTCATTTCGCGCGGCACATGGGGGTTTGCGGAAAGACCCGAAGCCTGTCGCGAGGGCTTTGCCACCGTTCTTTGCGAACCTTCTTCCAGAGGATAAACTGCGCGAGGCAATGGAGAAGCACCATTCAGGTAGCGTGCGAGCGGGAAATGATTTCGATTTGCTTGCAGCACTCGGATCGGATCTGCCGGGGGCTGTCCGAATTGTGCCGAGCGAAGGCACCGTTGTTGGTAGTGAGGGTTTGACATCCCCCAGACCGAAGGCCCGGTTTTCGCTCGCCGGCGTGCAGATGAAACTCTCCGTCATCAAAAACACAGGTAAGGGCGGCGGGCTGACGATCCCCTTAGGCGACAAGCAGGGTTCATATATCGCCAAGTTTCCTTCGACATCATTTCCCGGTGTCTCGGAAAACGAATTTGCAAACCTTGCATTGGCTGAGGCGATTGGTATGGAGGTGCCGGAACGCGAGCTCGTGCAACAATCGCAGTTCGAGGGTATCCCGGAGGAGTTTGAAACGTTGTCCGACGGCAAAGTCCTCCTCGTCAAACGTTTCGATCGGGTTGCGGGTGGTGAGCGCGTCCATATCGAAGATTTCGCTCAAGTATTTGGCGTCTATCCGTCTCGAAAATATGAGGGTGCCGCCTATCATGATATCGCTGCGGCCCTTGGGGTCGCCGTTTCTTCAGCTGCAGCCCTCGAGTTCGTGCGACGACTGGCTTTGGCTGTGCTGACAGGAAATGGCGACATGCACCTTAAGAATTGGTCGCTGATTTATCATGGGAAGGGTGACACGCCAGCACTCGCCCCCGTCTATGACGTGCTCTCGACTGTCCCCTACATTCCGTCGGACGCTATGGCACTGTCGCTGGCCGGTGAAAGGCCGTTCAAGGCAGTGAACGCGCAGCGATGGAAAGTCTTCGCTCATCGTGCGCGACTGCCGGAAGCTGCTGTGCTGAAGGCTGTTACGGAGACGGTCGAGCGCGTCAACCAGTCTTGGTGGTCTTTGCCTGAACGAGCTGTTCTACCCGATAGAGTGTTGGAACGGGTTGATGCCCACATCAAGCTGATGTCGCCGGTCCTTGGCACATGCGCTGATTAGCAATTGGTATTTTTCCGTAACGCTTTAGTAGTTTCGTGGCCCCCCAGTACCGATCGGGTTGCCGGTTCGAATCCCTTCAAGACCTTAATGTAGATCATCGTCGCTGAGCAGGGCGCCTGACCGATGAGGAAGGTCTCGCCTCTGCGGCCCGCTGTCTACCTGTGTCGCTCGCCTCTCGGCACAAGGGAAGAGCGATTTCTGTGCAGATAGCTGCCGCGTACTTTCTGCTGAGTGAGCAGTCCATCCTTCACGATCGTCTTGCCACCCAAGAGTAGGTGCATTGGCCAGCCACGGACTTCCTGCCCTTCATAAGGTGTGTAGTCCGCGCCGTGCTGCAGGATATCGTTCGTCACGGTTATTCTTTTGTCCGGGTCCCAAAGTGCAATGTCAGCATCGGCTCCGATCGCGATCGTTCCTTTGCGCGGATAAAGACCATAAAGCTTGGCGTGGTTGGTCGAGGTGACGGCAACAAACTGGTTGAGGTTGATCCGACCCTTCATGACGCCTTCCGAGAAAAGAATCGGCAGGCGTGTGGCAACGCCGGGAATGCCGTTCGGAATCCAGCGGAAATGCCGTTTGCCTTTTTCGTTCAACTTTCCTTCCGGATCATTGAAACGGAAAGGGCAATGATCGGATGAAAACAGATCGAACACGCCCTGTTCCAGCCCTTCCCAGCAGGCATCTTGGCTTGCCTTGTCACGCGGCGGTGGAGAGCAGACATATTTCGCACCCTCCATCTCGCTCTGATCCAGATCGTCGGCGGTCAGCATCAGATATTGCGGGCACGTCTCGCCTGCGATCTTTTGACCTCGCTGACGCGCACGACGGATTTCCTCCATCGCCTCACGGTTGGAAACATGAACGATGACGATCGGCACATCGACGATTTCGGCAAGCGAAAGCGCCCGGTGGGTGGCTTCGCGCTCGGCGGCGACGGGCCGCGTCGCGGCGTGAAATTTCGGCGCGAACTTGCCCTCTTCCTCATGCCGGCCGATCAGGTAGCGGATCGCATCCTCGTTCTCGCAGTGAACCATGACGAGAGCGCCGGTGCGGCGTGCCGTATCCAGCGTCGCGAGGATCTCGTCGTCTCGCAGCCTTAGACCTTCGTAGGTCATGAAGACCTTCAACGAGGTATAGCCGTCCTCCACCAACGCTGGCAGTTCCTGGCCGAGGACTTCCGGGGTCGGATCGGTGATGACCAGATGGAAGGCAACGTCTACGTGGCATTTTCCTTCTGCCTTGGCATGATAGATTTTCAACGCCTCCCGAAGCGACTGTCCCTTCTCTTGCATACAGAAGGCTAGAACCGTGCTGTTGCCGCCAATGGCGGCGGAGCGGGTGCCGCTGTCGAAGTCATCGGCCATGACGATACCATCGCCCGAGGGCTGGTCGAGATGGACATGGCTGTCGATACCGCCGGGCATCACGAACAGGCCGGTGGCGTCGATTACCTCGTCGGCATCGGTCAGGTCAGCGGCAAGTGCAGCGATACGACCATCCTTGATGCCGACGTCGCTGAAGAATGTGTCGCTTGCCGTCACCACGGTTCCGTGCCTGATCACCGTATCAAAACGCATCGTTTCTTGTCCTTGTTGCCGCTCACAGCTCAACTTGCTTTCGCAAATCCCGCATCGCCAGCGAGAATACGGTCAAGCGCTGCCGTGAAACGATCGACCTCTTGCAGCGTGTTGTAATGGACCATGGATACCCGCAGCATACCGCCATGATCGGTCAACTCAAGATACTCGGCTAGTCGTCTCGAATGGAAATCCCCGAAACGCATGGCGATATTTTCGCTGTCCATCGCCTTGCATAGCTCACCAGCCTCTCGGCCATCGAAGCGGAAGGCAATCGTTGGCACGCGTGTCTCGTCCTGGTTGGCCTGCCCGACGATCCGGCAATCGTTTCGGGAGCGTAGATAGCTCAAGAGCCGTTCCGTCAGAAGGTTTTCCTGGGCTGTGATGGCTGCAAAGGCAGCTTCGATTTTCTGGCGCACCGTGCCGGTCTCGCCTGCCTGTTCGCCGAGTGCGGTCAGATAATCAACGATGCCGCACGTGGAATATGCCAGTTCATAGTTGGGATTGCCCGGCTCCAGCTTACCCGGCACTTTGTCCTTGCCGTAGAAATAATGGTAGAGCGTATCGAGTTCGAGCAGCAGATCATGTTTGCCGTACATCAGCGCATAATGTGGACCATAGGTCTTGTAGAGGCTGAAGACGTAATAATCGACATCCAGGGCCTGCACGTCGACGGCGCGGTGCGGAGCATAAGCCACGGCATCGACGCAAATCTTTGCCCCACGCGCATGCACGAAATCGGCGATCTCGCGGATCGGATTGATCGATCCGAGAATGTTGGAAACGTGTGTCACGCAGACTAGCTTGGTGCGATCGCTCATCAGCGGCGCCAGGTCGGCGAGATCGAGCGTCAGCGTGTCCTTGTTGAGCGGCCAGATCTTCAGCGTGATGCCGGCCTCTTTCAGCCGGTCCCAGGGGCCAATATTGGATTCATGATCGCTGACTGTGACGATGATCTCGTCGCCTGGCGACAGCTGGCTCTGCATTGCGCGGGAAAGGTTCTGCAGCAACGCCGTGGTGGAATTGCCGAACACGATTTCTTCCGGACGCGAAGCGTTGACCAGGTGCATGGCTGAAGTCCGCGCTTCGTAGAGCGCTTCGGCTGCTGCCTGCGATACGGCATAGGAGCCGCCGATCTGCACGTTCTTTTCGATCAGAAACGTATTGATGCGCTCCAGCGCACCTTTCAAGATTTGCGATCCACCCGCATTGTCGAAATAGGTCCAGCCGCGGGACAGGCCAGGGAACTGGCTGCGCACATAATCGAGGTCAAGCGGTGATGAGGTGGTCATTCCTAGTGTCTCCAGAATGGTCTTTTATTCAGTGATTGAGGACGGCGCGAAGGAAGCCACGCGTCCTTGCTTCTTTTGGATTGTCGAAGATGTCTGAAGGCGTCCCGGATTCGACAAGGCGCCCGCCATCCATGAAGATGACGCGGTCTGCCACCTGACGGGCAAAACCCATCTCGTGTGTGACAATCACCATGGTCACTCCGGTGCCAGCCAGTTTGCGCATAACATCCAGCACTTCGCCGACCATTTCCGGATCAAGAGCCGATGTTGGCTCATCAAACAGCAGGACCCGTGGCTCCATGGCGAGCGCCCGGGCGATAGCCACGCGCTGCTGCTGGCCGCCTGAGAGTTGACCGGGAAACTTCTCTGCCTGCTCGGAAATGCCGACGCGGGACAGAAGTTCGCGCGCCTTGCGTTCGGCTTCCGCTGCCGGTGTATTTCGAACCCGCATAGGGGCGATCATGACGTTTTTTAGAACGGTCATATGCGGAAACAGATTGAACGACTGGAACACCATGCCGACCTCGGCACGCACCTTCGCAAGGGCCGGGCCGGGCGCAACGCGAATACCATCTACGGTGATGGTGCTATCTGGCTGAAAGGCTTCCAGATGATTGATGCAGCGAATGAGGGTCGATTTGCCGGAACCGGAAGGACCTATAACGCAAACGACTTCGCCTTCAGCCACATCGAGATCAATGCCATGCAGCACGGTGAACGTGCCATAGGCTTTAGTCAGCCCGCGGATTGAAATCAGGGAAGATGTGGTCTTTTCCATCAACGTTTCCCCCGATTGAAATGTCTTTCGAGACGCGCCACGACGGCAACCATCGGCCAGAGCAGTGCGACGTAGATTAGGGCTGCACCGATCAGTGGCGTGGGGTTGGCGTTGAGCGCCTGCGCTTGTGTTGCCTGTTTCAACAAGTCTGGCATGGCGACGACCGAGGCGAGGGCGGTGTCTTTCATGACATTGATGCAGTTGTTGGTGAGCGGTGGAATGACGATCCGGATGGCCTGCGGAAGAATGATATCCACCATCGTGTTGCGGCTGGAGAGGCCAAGCGCTGCGGATGCTTCAAATTGACCGTGGGGAACAGCCTCGATGCCGGCGCGAAAGATTTCCGCAGTATACGCGGCGGACACCAGAGACAAAGCGGTGACAGCAGACAGGAATGGCGACAGTCGGATGCCGACGAACGGAAGCGCGTAATAGACGACGATCAAGAGCACCAGCAACGGGATCGACCGGAAGATGTCGATGTAGATGCGGATCAGCAGCGTGAAAACGGCCGGGGCATATAGGCGCGCCACCGCCAGAAACAAACCGCCGATGAGGCCGCAAAGGATACTGGTAATACCGATCTGAATGGTGACAACCAAGCCCCAAAGCAACTGCGGCAGGCTGTTGAGAAATACGGGAACATTAAAGAAGGTATTGATGAGGTTCATGCCGGACGGGCTCCCTTGGCAATCTGGCGGGACACGAGTGGTCCCGCCGGATGCAGTGCAAGGCTTACTTGGCCTTGGGCATGTCAAGGACGGCAACGGTAGAGGTCGTGTCCTCGGCCTTTGCGCCGAACCAAGTTTCATGCAGCTTGGCGATGAAGCCTTCGCCCTTCAGTGTGGTGACGACTGCGTTGACCTCTGCGGTCAGCGGATCGCCCTTGTTGAACATGATCGAGTATTTTTCACCTGTCGGAATGCGCTCGACAACCTTCAGCTCCGGCTTATCCTTGGCGTAGTAAAGCAGTGCCGGAATATCGGAAATATAGCCATCGACGCGGCCGGCAACGAGATCGAGCATGGCGGGCTGCAGGCCTTCGAACTTGCGTATTTCGCCAAGCTTATAATCACCCTTATGGGCTTCTGCCCACATATCGCCCGTCGAACCGGTATCTACGCCGACGACCTTACCACTCATGTCCTTGAGGCCGGTGATGCCGGAAGCTGCTGTCACGGTCAGAGACTGGTCGCTATCGTAATATGGCTGGGCAAAGCTAACCGACGCCAAACGCTTTTCAGTGATGGTGATTGATGAAATAGCCATGTTGATACGGCCGGACTGGACAGCGGGAAAGAGACCGTTGAACGGTGTGTTGACGAACTCCACCGACTTTCCGAGGCGCTTTGCGATTTCGTTGACGAGATCGACTTCGAAGCCGACGACCTTGCCGCTGGCATCTTGGAATTCCCATGGAACGTTGCCGATATTGGCACCGACCGTCAGATCGGCAGCCTGGACGTTGAAAACGCCGAGCGCCGAGATCAACCCGGCTAAAATTGTGCTTTTCATGCGCGAGACGTGAAGCATTTGAGAACCCCTTGTTTTATAAATCCAGCCAATCTACGTTGGTCTAACTGGTCAGACCAGTATGACCAGACAAGCACGCGCTTCAATCCTTTGCAAGATGTCATTTGAAAAATCTATCGAAAGAGGCAGTGTGGGTTTCAGAGAACGAGGATCGGATGCTCACTAAAACGCTTTTGCCACAATCGGTTGCCCGCGAGATCCAGGCCATGATCCAGTCTGGGCAATTGAAAGCAGGTGAGAAAATCCCTTCTCAGCGTGAATTCTCACAGAAATTCGGCATCAGCCGGGCGTCGTTACGCGAGGCGCTACTGACGCTTGAGACATTAGGGCTGCTCAAAACGGAAGCCGGGCGAGGGACATTCGTGGCCGCCAGTGATGGGACGGCCGGCCAAACGGGCAACATGGCACCGTGGCGTTATTCCGAAAGCTATTCTGTTTTTGATGTCTTCCAGACCCGTATCCTGCTCGAGGGCGAGATTGCGCGCCTTTCCGCTGGACGACTATCCCAGGCACAGCTGGATAAGATGGAACAGGCGACAAAAACCATGGAGGACTGCTGGGCCAAACAAGACCTGCTCGCCAATGTTGATGCCGATCTGGAGTTTCATAGCATCATCGTGTCAGCATGCTCCAACACCATGCTGAAAGCGCTTTACCAGACCGTCCGAGATCAGGTCACTGAGACCCAGCGCCAGCCCATCCCGATCACCGATCCGGAAAGAATGCGGCAATCCATTTCGGAACACCGCCGCATCATTGCCGCTTTAAAGGCTAATAACGGAGATGGGGCATGCAGCGAAATGGAGGCTCATATCCGAAATACCGCACGCTGCGCGGGATTGCAGCCATAAGGATAAAAAAATATCGGGTTGCCGGGGACCGAGATCCGCTTCTTCGCAAGCTATAACTCCGTTATCCCCTCTCTACCTCGGCGATATTACACTCCCTCTTCAGTTGTGTGTAATCGTGGGTCGCAGGTTCGACTCTGTTCACGGCGCTAAAAATTGCTCCAGCTTACCCCAAGTTTCCACTTCGCAAGGCCTACAACAGTCCGCCGGCCATTTTGACGAGGTGAGCGACCGAGGTCGCCTTCATCTTTTGCATCATATGGCCTCGATGGAGTTTCACAGTGGGCTCGGCGAGCTGCAGCTCAGCTGCTATCTGTTTATTTAGCTTTCCGGCAACGACCAGCGCCATGATTTGGCGTTCCCGATGGGTTAGCGACATGTACCCGGCTTGGGCGGTGGTTTTTGTGGTTCTGTCCAGTCTGCGAAGTGCATAATTTGCAATTGCGCGGTTTACGGCTTCAAGCAAATCCTTTTCACGAACAGGTTTGGTCAGCACGTCGATGGCACCAGCTTTCATTGCCCGCACGGCATGGGCACATCGACGTTGGCACTTATTAGGACGACGGATCTGGGCAGGTCGACGACTATCCGAGCGCGAGGTTCGGGCCGCATATCGCGCCGATGTTGAGAAGAGTGGTTGGGTCGCAATCGCGATATAGGCCCTGAACAGTCACCCAGGCAGCCCGTCGTTTTTTAATGCTGTTTCCTCCGCCGGACGCGTGGGCTGCATACTGTCAACGCCGCGCGCCCGGTCGATCCACCGCATGACCGGCGTGACCGTGATACCATGCATGACGACTGAAAGCAGGATAACGATGAAGACCGTCGCCCAGATCGTCGGCATACCGGTGAAAGATGCGGCACCTGTCGCAAAGCCCAGATAGTAGATCGAGCCCAGTCCTCGGATACCGAATACGGAGACGATGAGCTTCTCCGACGCGGGACGCCGACACCCCAAAAGGCTGATCCAGCCCGCCAGCGGCCGGACGACGGCGAGGACGAGCACTGCGACAGCGATGACGCGCCAGTCCGCCTCCGCGAACAGACCGCCATCTGCGATTACTGCGCCGAAGCAAACCAGCACCACCATCGTCAGCAGCCGCTCGATCTGTTCTCCGAAGTCGTGAAGCTGGTGGTGGAACGCGCTCTCGCGCTCGACGCTACGCAACGTCAGTGCGGTAACGAAGACCGCGACGAAGCCGTAGCCATGGATGAGCTCGGTCGCACCATAGGAAAGGCAGGTGAAACCCAACGCGGCCAGGCCATCGCCCGTCTTCGCAATCCGGCCTGTCTCCGGCACCCTGAACGTGAAATATCCCAGAATGCGACCAGCCAACCATCCCATGGCGATCCCAGCCACCAGCTTCCAGACAACGTCGAACAGAAGCCAGTTCCCGACCCAGTCCCAAGCAGAACCGGCTTTTGTCATGGCGACGGCGGCTAGCACGAACGGAAATGACAGCCCGTCGTTCAACCCAGCCTCCGAGGTGAGCGCAAAGCGAATATCGTCCTCTTCGCCTGTCTGTGGAGGTCCGACCTGGATGTCCGAGGCGAGAACAGGGTCCGTCGGGGCGAGGGCGGCCCCGAGGAGGAGGGCTGAAGCCGACCCAAGACCGAGCATACCCCAGCCCAGGATGGCGATGGCCCCAATCGACAGAGGCATGGCGATACCGAGCAACCTCCATGTCGTTGTCCAGCTCTTCAAGCCTAAGGGCCGGTCGATTTTGAGACCGGCACCCATCAGGGCGACAATGACAACAAACTCGGTGAGGTGTTCGGCCCAAATGGGGTTTTTGATTGGGTTCCATTGAGGAAGAGGAGTGAACGGCGACCATGCCACAACGATGCCGATCGCGATGCAGCAGATCGGAAGCGACAATGGCATCCGCTTCAGAAAAAGCGGAAGCCAGGTCGTCAAAAGCACGACGGCGCCAAATATGAAGAGTGTGACGACGTAGTGGTTCATTGCTGCTCCTTGATATCCGACAACGTCGATCGGGGAGGGCTGTTCCTTAAACGAATACAGGCTGCCTGCGAGGTGCCCACTGCCTCAAAGGTCCAGATCGAGGAACCGTCGATGATTGGCCGGCGGCGGGCCAACCCCAGCAGGCGGTCTGCCGCAGTGCCGGTCACGCGTGAGCGGCAGCTTTTCGTCCGGCTCTTACAACGGCATCGATGGTAATGTCGAACTTCTTGTAAACATCGTCGATCTTGCCCGACGCACCGAACTCGTGCATCCCGACGAATTCGCCGTCTAGGCCAAGATACCGGTCCCAGGAATCGCGCACCGCCGCTTCGACGGCCACACGCGCCCGCGTGTCTCCGATGACCTCGCGCTGATAACTCGGATCTTGCCGCTCGAACAGCAGACGGCATGGCATCGACACGACTGCCGTCCGAATACCGTCTTTTTGCAAAACATCGCGGGCCTCGACGGCGAGGTGCAGCTCGGAACCCGTGGCAAAGATTGTCAGCTGTCGTTCGCCGCCCTCTGCATCGAGCAGCACATAGGCGCCTTTCGCCGACAGATTCTCCGAAGACCCGTCTTTTCGAAGCATCGGCATTGGCTGGCGCGACAGCGCGATCAGCGCTGCCTCACGCGGAGTATCCAGAATAGCTTCCCAGCATTCTGCCGTTTCGATCGGATCGCCCGGTCGATAGACGGCGAGCCTCGGAATCGCGCGCAATGCGCTGAGATGCTCGATGGGCTGATGGGTCGGGCCGTCTTCACCGAGTCCGATGGAATCATGGGTCATGACGAAGATAGAGCGAACCTCCATCATCGCTGCCAGCCGGATCGATGGCCGGCAATAGTCTGAAAACGTCAGGAATGTGCCGCCGTAAGGGATGATCCCGCCATGCAGCGCCAAACCATTCAAGGCCGCCGCCATCCCGTGTTCTCGCACGCCATAATGAATGTAGGAGCCTGCGAAATCATCAGGCGTAATCTCGACCTGATTTTTCGCTTTGGTATTGTTGGACGGCGTGAGGTCGGCGGAGCCGCCGAGCAGTTCCGGAATGGCGTCATAAAGGTGGTTGAGGACGATACCGCTCGCCTGACGGGTCGCCAGTTCTTTGTCGGATGTAAGGAGCTCGGCTTTAGCGGCATCGATGGCTGAGCGCCAATCCGGCGGCAGATCACCCTTCATGCGCCGCGCGAAATCACGGTTTCCGCTGTCTTCGACCGCTTTCGCCCAGTCGGCGCGAGCCGCACGGCCTTTCCTGCCGATCGCACGCCAGGCGTCCAGCAGATCCGCCGGGATTTGGAAGGGCGGCGATGACCAGCCAAGGATTTCACGGGCGCCGGCGATCTCGTCTTCACCTGGTGCGTCACTGTGGGCCTTTTGCGTACCCGCCTTGGTCGGGAAGCCAAACCCGATCACTGTCTTGCAGGCAATCAGGGAAGGGCGGTCCTTTACTTTCTGAGCTTGCACAATTGCGGCTCGGATGGCGTCGGTATCATGACCATCAATTTCCTGGACGTGCCATCGGGCGGCCTCGAAACGTGCCGGCTGGTTGTCGGATTCCGCAAGGCTGGTCGCACCATCGATGGAAATCGAATTGTCGTCCCAGAACGCGATCAGCTTGCCGAGTTTCAGGTGACCTGCAAGCGAAATGGCCTCATGGCTGATCCCCTCCATTAGGCAGCCATCACCTAGGAACACATAAGTATGGTGATCGACGAGATCATCGCCGAACGAGCTATTCAGGATGCGTTCGCCCAGAGCCAGACCAACCGAGTTCGCGAGCCCCTGGCCGAGTGGACCGGTGGTGGTCTCGATTCCTGTTGCATGGTGATATTCCGGATGACCGGCAGTGCGACTATCGATTTGCCTGAAACGCTTGATCTCTTCGATCGTCATGTCCTCGTATCCGGTTAGATACAGCAAGCTGTAGAGCAGCATCGATCCGTGGCCGTTGGAGATCAGGAACCGATCCCGATCAAACCAGTGAGGATCGGCTGCATCGAATTTGAGGAATTCGGAAAACAGCACGGTTGCGATATCGGCCATTCCCATCGGCATGCCGGGGTGGCCGCTCTTGGCCGCCTGGACGGCATCCATTGACAGAAAGCGGATACAATTGGCCATATCGCGCAGATGCTGATCTTTTGGCGCTGGTACGGTCTTACGGTCTCGATTGGCGATATCGGACATAATCACTCCTTTTGCCTGCCTGCGCCTGCAATCCTTGGAACGATGCAGATTGCAAGCATTGCTAGTGCTCTGGTGTCTTGATGATGCGAGGTGTTGAACGAAGCGGCGGAGCGCGAGTTCCCCAAATCGGGCTCTTCTTCCGATGGAGCGAGGCTGCCACCTACGCAACTGACGCTGCCTACTCTGTCATTTTATCGGCACGCTTCAGCGCTTTACTGCGGGGTTGTCCATTGGATGCGGAAATCCCGCCATCGACAGGCAAATTGACGCCAGTCACAAAGCGAGCGTCGTCGCTGGCTAGAAATGCAATGACAGCCGCCACGTCCTCTGGTTTTCCGGGTCCTTGTAGGGCGAACCGCTCATTGAATTTCGCAATGACCTTGTCGTCGCCCATCATATCCTCGGTCATCCCGGTGCGCGTCAGGCTGGGGCAGACGGCGTTTACCCGAATGCCATCCTTGCCGTGATCCATGGCCATTGCACGGGTTAAGTTGGTGACCGCTCCCTTGGCAGCGTTGTAGGCTGCCATCCCCCAGTCGCCCCCCGTCCCGGAGACGGAACTAACATTGACGATCGATCCCTTCGATGCCTTGAGATGTGGAATGGCGGCGCGGGATGCATAAAAGACGCCGTCCAGATCGGTCGCCATGACCTTGCGCCAATCGTCCGAAGACAGCGATCCGACATCGCCCTGTGCGACGACGCCAGCATTGTTGACCAGTACGTCGAGACGACCTGCCTTCTTTGTCGTCTGAGCCACAAGGCTTGCGACATCATCCTCGTTCGAAATATCGGCCTCAACGATCGTCACCTTGTCGACAGGGTAGGGCTTTGCGACAGCCTCAAGCTTGGATTTCGTCCGCCCCACCAGCGTCACGAACGCGCCCTCACCGAGGAAACGCTCGGCGGTTGCCTTGCCGATACCCGAGCCGGCACCCGTGACGATGACGACCTTGTCCGCGAAACGCTGCATGGAATTCTCCTTGTAAATGCAATGGCCTCCCAAGGCTGGAACGGGTCGGCCTCGAATTATGTTCCAGAGCTTTCAGCACCGCTCTTCCAGGATTTCGCACGCTGCCGGACCGCTAGCCACCGCTCCCGTTCGAGGATGATCCCGGCTGCAGCGGCAAGGCCTGCCGGATTGATCGGAGCGTTTTGTCAGAGGCCCCGTGAATAACTAGCGTGGGGTGGTGAAGGCCTTGAGGTCGGGCCTGAAATCGGTCCTGCCGAGCGCACACACAATCGACAGGCACCCCCGCAGACATGGTCGGCAGACCACGTTGGGGGCGTCGGTCCTGATAGCCCGGATCCAGACCAGAACGAAGGCGTGCGGCCGGCGGACCTCAATACCGAAAATGACCAGGGCGCAGGTTAAATGCGCTCGGCCCAGCTAATGCGACGGTCCAGCGGCGCTTCAAGCTGGTGAAGGGCCTAGAAGGCAAGACGAACCCACGTCGGAATTGATCTCGAGGAAATCCACCGGCGGAACAATTGCTACCAGCGATGGGTTACCCTTGCTCCAAGAACAACAGAAGGAGGAAACGACCATGAACCATGCCAATCATGTAAAACTCGCCCAGACTGAGCTCACCCCCGCTATTCTCGAGGGCGCGACAATCTATGGAGCCGACGATCATAAGGTCGGCAAGCTCGACCATATTCACGGAGCCGGCACTGGCGGCCGCGCCGTCATCGACGTCGGTGGCTTCCTTGGGATCGGCGCCAAGCCGGTCGCCGTGCCACTGGTTGATCTCCAGTTCATGCGCGACGAGGACGGTGACGTCCACGCGGTGACGACTTGGACCAAGGACCAGCTCAAGGACATGCCCGAACACAAGGAATGATAGAGTTTAGGCCTGAAACGCGAGCCCGGTTGTCACGCCGGGCTCTTCTTCGTGCCGCGCAGATGACGGAGAATACCAATGACGACTAATCCGACGACTGCCTATCCCAAACCGCCTTTCGGCAAGCCAACGCAACCATTTCCCGGCCTTGCTGGTCTAGTTTCGGCAGCAGGTGAAAAACATCTTACCGAGCAGGCCTAACGCCACACTCGTCCCGTTGACAGGGAACCATCGAAAAACCAGCGCGTTCCCGATTTCTGTGGTTGGGGTGCGGGTGGTCTTACGTCGGAGGATCCGGCCAAGCTCCCACGGAGAGCGAGGATGACAGGAACTTGCGCATGATCATCGGATATCACGCATCTCATGAGCAGTTTGCGCCCCGCGAACTTTTATCATACGTGCAAGCTGCGGAACATGCGGGTTTTCAGGCCATCATGACTTCCGATCACATCGCACCATGGCTGAGCCATCAGGGTAATTCCGGGAACAACTGGGCGTGGCTTGGTGCTGCTATGGCCAAAACGTCGCTTCCATTCGGCAGTTTGGCAATCCCAGGCGGCTGGCGATATCACCCCGCCGTCCTGGCGCATCTCATCGGAACGATCAGCGAAATGTTTCCCAATCGATTGCGCTGGATCGCAATGGGGAGCGGAGAGGCTCTCAACGAACATGTCGTCGGCTGCGGCTGGCCCGCCAAGGCAGAACGCAATGCGCGCCTTCTCGCGGGCACCGAGATTGTCCGTGGCCTTCTGCGCGGTGAAGAGGTTGATCGGTGTGATCCTTGGTTTGCTGTTGACAAGGCACGCCTGTGGTCGGCTCCGGCTAAGCCACCGGCCCTGTTGGCCGCTGCATTGTCGAAGGAGACCGCGCAATGGGCGGGCGGATGGTCCGATGGACTGGTTACGATCAACAAGCCGAAGCAGAAACTCGTCGATATGAGGGAGGCCTATCGCCTTGGTGGCGGTGAGGATAAGCCGCTGGCACTGCAGATACAAATTAGCTGGGCCGAGACCGAAACCGAGGCGAGGGCGGCGGCGTGGAAGGAATGGCGCAACGCAGCCTTGCCGCCCGTTTCCCTTTCAGACCTTCCAATGCCTGAGGATTTTGAGAGGGCCACGCAGCACGTTCAGCCCGATGACATCGATGCAGTCATCCCGCTTGTCACGAGACCGGACAGGCTGATCGAGCTCATCTCGGTAGCCGAAGCCTGCGGCTTCGGGGAGGTGTTTGTCCACAACGTCTCTCGCGACCAAATGGGCTTCCTCGACTTCATGAAGCGTCAGGTGCTTCCCGTCCTATGCGCATTCGACACCTGACTATCGGCGGAACACCGTCACGCTGAGTGCCTGCAGATGATTTTTTGAGAAGGAAAGCGACCTTGATTAACGACCTCTGGTACAAGAACGCCGTCGTATACTGCCTATCCGTGGAGACTTTCATGGATGCCAACGGTGACGGAGTGGGCGATTTCCAGGGTCTTCAACGACGGCTGGATTATCTGTCCGGCCTCGGCGTCAATGCCATCTGGCTGATGCCGTTTCAAGCCTCGCCAGGTCTCGATGATGGCTACGACGTTTCCGACTATTACAACATCGATCCCCGATACGGCACGCTCGGCGATTTCGTCGAATTTACCCATAGTGCCAAGCAACGAGGTATTCGGGTGCTGATCGATCTCGTCGTCAATCACACGTCCGATCAGCATCCTTGGTTCAAGCAGGCCTGCGCCGACAAGAGTTCTCGATATAGGGACTGGTACGTATGGTCCGAGAAGAAGCCGGAAAATGCTGATGAGGGCATGGTCTTTCCCGGTGTACAGAAGACCACATGGACACGGGACGAAAAGTCCGGCGAATACTATTTTCACCGCTTCTTCAAATTCCAACCTGATCTCAACACCGGCAATCCGTATGTCCAGGCGGAAATTCTCAAGATCATGGGTTTCTGGATACAGCTCGGCGTATCAGGTTTTCGCATGGACGCCGTTCCCTTCGTGATTGCCGAAAAAGGCGCAGATGTGAAGGCATCGAAGCCGCAGTTCGATCTGCTGCGCCGTTTCCGCGAGTTCCTGCAGTGGCGAAAGGGTGACAGCATCATCCTGGCAGAGGCCAATGTCGTGCCCAAGGAAAACCTGCAATATTTCGGCGATGACGGCGACCGCATGCAGATGATGTTCAATTTCCACGTCAATCAGGCTCTGTTTTACGCGCTTGCAAGTGCCGATACCCGCCCCCTCGCCAAGGCGATGAACGAGACCCGCGAGCGACCGCAAACGGGGCAATGGGGAATATTCCTGCGAAACCACGACGAACTCGACCTCGGCCGGCTGACGGAAAAACAGCGGCAAGCCGTGTTTTCGGCTTTCGGCCCGGACAAGGACATGCAGCTCTATGATCGCGGGATACGCCGTCGCCTGGCGCCGATGCTAGGCGGCGATCCCAGGCGTCTCAAGCTTGCCTATAGCCTGATGTATTCGCTACCGGGCACGCCGGTGCTGCGATATGGCGACGAGATCGGCATGGGAGACGATCTTGCATTGGAGGAGCGCAACTGCGCCCGCACGCCCATGCAATGGTCAACCGAGCCGCACGGCGGCTTCACCAAGGCGGAAAAACCCGTCCTGCCAGTCATCAACGAAGGTCCATACGGGTTCGAACACGTCAATGTCGCGGCGCAGCGGCGGGACCCGGAATCGATGCTGAACTGGACGGAACGGATGATCCGTATGCGAAAAGAAGCCCCAGAAATCGGCTGGGGAACCTTCAGCGTTCTTGATTGCGGCGATACCGGCGTGCTGGCGATGCGCTATGACTGGCGCAACAATGCCGTTGTCATCATTCACAATCTCCATGACAAGCCGGTCGAGATCACGTTCGATCCCGGCGTAGGGGACAGTGGACACGTCCTGATCGACATCGCCGACGGCGGCGACAGCACGGCTGACGAGAAAGGCCGGCATAACATGGTACTCGAGCCATTCGGTTATCGCTGGTACCGCGCAGGCGGGCTCGATTACCTCCTCAAGAGAAGCGACATCTGACCGCTCATCGGAACCTCGGCCTAGCTCTGCCGTTGCCCGATCAGGCGAAGACGCAGCTCTTGCCATCCGTCATTCCGCCAGCCGGCTCAAACCCGCGAGATCCGAAATGCCTGTAATTGCTCCCGACAATCCGGTTCACGATATCAAGTGGTGGCACACCGCGACCGTTTACCAGGTCTACCCGCGCAGCTTCTGCGACTCGGATGGCGACGGCATCGGCGACATCCCCGGCATCACGTCGCGGCTGGATTATCTGCAGCAGCTGGGCATAGACATCATCTGGCTCTCGCCCATCTACCAGTCGCCCATGGACGACAACGGCTACGATATTTCGGACTATCGTGGGGTCGCGCCGGAATTCGGGACGCTCGAGGATTTCGATCGGCTGGTGTCCAAGGCAAGGGCGCGCGGGATCGGTATCATTCTCGATCTCGTGGTCAATCACACATCGGATGAACATCCGTGGTTCCTGCAGTCGCGCCAGAGCACCGACAACCCGTTCCGCGATTTTTACATCTGGCGCAAGCCGGCCGATAACGGCGGGCCGCCCAATGACCTGCAATCCTCGTTCGGTGGGCCGGCCTGGACGCTGGACCCGACGACTGGCGAATATTATCTGCACCTGTTCTCGCGTCGGCAGCCCGATCTCAACTGGGAAAACCCGAAGGTCCGCGCTGAAATCTACGCGATGATGAACTGGTGGCTGGATCGCGGAATTGCAGGTTTCCGCATGGACGTCATCGATTATATCGGCAAGCAGGTCGACCGACAGGTGGTTACGGACGGACCCCACCTCCACGACTATCTCCAGGAAATGAATGCCAGCACCTTCGGTGACCGCGACATCCTGACGGTCGGCGAGACATGGAGCGCCACGCCGGGATCTGCGCTACTGTATTCGGGGAGGGACCGCAAGGAACTATCCATGGTATTTCAGTTCGAACATGTGACCCAGCAATGGGACGCGGTTTTCGGAAAATGGCGCCCCAAGCCGTTTGATCTCGCAGGCTTGAAGGAAGTCTTCGGCAAGTGGCAACTGGCGCTAGCAAACGACGGCTGGAACGCGTTGTTCTGGGGCAATCACGACCTTCCCCGCGCCGTTTCCCGTTACGGCGATGCGGTCGGCTACCACAGCCAATCCGCAAAAATGCTGGCGACGGTGCTGCATCTGTTGAAAGGAACGCCCTTCGTCTATCAGGGCGAGGAGATTGGCATGACGAACATGCCGTTCACCTCGATCAATCAGTATCGCGACATAGAGACACTGAACATGTATCGGCTGCAAATGGAGGCCGGGCTGTCACCTGAAGAGTTCATCCGAGGTGCCAACGAAAGTGGGCGCGACAACGCGCGCACGCCGATGCAGTGGAGCGCCGCACCGCATGGTGGTTTTTCCTCGGGAACGCCGTGGATTGAAGTGAACCCCAATTACCTTAACGTCAATGCCGAGACGGCGATGACCAACGAGGCTTCGATATGGAATCATTACCGCAAGCTCATCGCGCTGCGTAAAGCGCACCCGGTTGTCGTCTACGGTCACTACCAGCCGTGGCTCGAACAGCATCCGGATGTCTACGTATATACCCGCACGCTCGATGAGGTCCGGCTTATTGTTGTCGCGAGTTTCAAACCAGTGGAGATCCGTCTCAAAATGCCGAGGGAACTCATTGCGCGCGGTGATTGCCTTATCTGGAACTACGACCCCATCGTGAGTATCGAGGCCGAGCTGGTTCTCAGACCTTATGAAGCCATCGGCCTTCTGACCGGAACGTAATGAGGCGGAATTTGATGATTGCTATAGGCATCACCCGTTTAGGAGCAAAAGCGCGGCAATGCCCGTTCCTTCCGTTCGCTACATCGAAGTCTGACGGCACCCGTTCGATAGCAGCGCGCGCGACTCCGGCCTTCTGAAGCGCTTTGGTATTCACCTCGCTCATTGAACGTTTTTGCTGGCAATAGATTTACGTGTCGGGCGGAAGTCGGCATGGACCTAACGGATTTTGGCATGCAGCGCGTTCGCGAATATCCAGTGGGCGATCAAAAGGCACTTTTGGTGATCTATGGTTGGAAGCTGGATAGGCCGGAGGGCAACCTTAATGAGTCTGCTAGCGGGATCCCGAATGCCCCGGAGCCTGCTCTCACGGTTATCGTTCCGAACCTCTTTGATCGACAATCCGACAAAGCTGAGCAAAGTAGACTGGGCGCGACACCGTGACGGCGAGCGGTCGAATATACCGTCTCGCCTGGTTCGAAACTCTGCTCAATGATCGTCAGCTTTTTCGGTGCCTCAGGCGCGCAGCTCACGCCGCTGGCTTCGTCCTGGCGCGGCAGCCTGGTGACCGTCAGCCCCTTTGCGCGTAGGATTTCAAAGACATCTTTCCACCCCGAGCCATCAGTCGTCCCGCCGTGCACGAGCACGACGTTGCCTGCCGGGGCTGTGGCAGATGCGACAAGCTTGTTGGGTGCTTGAGCGCTAGCGGGCCCCCTCGGCGTAGGCAAGGTCCGCAACTGACAGTGCCAGTAGGGCGGCAGCCAAAGTTCTCATCATGGAAATTCTGATACCTTCCAAACATTTAGGAGTACGCCGAGCGTCGCCTCACCGCTCCTGGGAATCCCGCTCGGGGTCAAACCGCCGCGACCCCGCCATCGACGAATAGCTCATGGCCGGCGACGTAACTGCTTTCACTTGACGTCAGGAACAGCACGGCATTCGCGACCTCTTCAAGGTGTGCCAGGCGTCCAAGTGGAACGCCTTTGACCACTTGTTCCTCAGCCCCCGGTGCCGCATCGAAGTAGCCACGCATCAGCCGGGTCTCTGTGGCGCCGGGAGAGACGACGTTGACGCGAATGCCGCGTTCTTTCAGATCGATAGTCCAGCTTCGTGCGAGGGAGCGGACCGCTGCCTTACTGGCGTTGTAGAGGGACTGTCCGGGATAGGCCTTTGATCCTGCGATCGAGCCGTTGAGGACGACCACGCCCCCGTGCGTCATCAGCGGCAGTGCCTTCTGCACCGTGAAAAGCAGACCCTTCACGTTGAGACCGAAGGTCGAATCGAAATGCGCTTCCTCGATCGCCTCAAGCGCAACGGGCTGGTGCATACCCGCATTGGCAAAGACGACATCGACCCTTCCGTGGTCACGCTCGACGCTCTTGTAGAGCGATGTGAGGTCAGCGAGGTTCGTGACATCACCTTGCACGCCGATTGCACCATGACCGATCTGGTCGACCGCCAGATCGAGCAAGTCCTGCCGCCGTGCGGTGATGTAAACCCGGGCGCCTTCTTCCGCGAAGCGCTGCGCGGATGCGAGCCCGATGCCGTCACTCCCGCCGGTGATCACTACAACCTTGTCTTCGAACCGGTTTGCCATCATATAATCCTTCGCATAAATGGAGAATGTCTCCAAATTCAATATGGAGAAACTCTCCACTTAGCAAGCCATGGAGTAAAAATGTCTGAAGTTGGTCTACGCGCCGACGCGGAACGAAACCGCCAACGCATTCTCGTGGCGGCGGAGGAGCTGTTTCTGGAACGGGGGGCTACTGTCTCTCTGGACGAAGTAGCCAAGCGCGCCAAGGTTGGGGCGGGCACGCTTTACCGCCGGTTTCCGACGCGAGAGGCGCTCCTGGCGGCTGCGAGCGACGAACGCTTCACGTCGGTTGCCGAGGCGAGCCGCGCACGCGATGCGGATTATAAGCCCGGGGAGGCGCTATGCCAATTTCTGGAGGAGCTCGCGCTGAACACGAGTGTCTACCAAAGCCTTGCCGCTTCGCTGGGGACTGTCATCCAACACGGAACGCCTGGCTGTAACGCGATTACCGAGGAGGGGCATAGACTGCTCCAGCGCGCCAAGGAAGCCGGGGTCGTGCGTAAAGACATAAGATTTGACGACATTGTCTGTGTTGTGAGTGCAATCGCCATCGCGGTTGAAAAGGACAGCGAGCCAGCGCCGCGTGTTGCCCATCTGGTGGATGTGCTCTTTAATGGTATGCGGGTGCTTTGAGATATCCAATGACACTTGAAATCCGATTTTGCGGGTTTCGCACGCGGGCCCGGTTCTGTAGATCGACCCGGCACTAGAGTTCGCGCCAGCGTTGTCACCCCGTTACCTGATTGTCTCCAGGACGCTTGAGGCTTTGCGCAACCGCGGATTGGAACCACTCATCATCTTACCCTAGAGGCGGACCGTCAGGTATTCACCCATCTCAGAGAACTTTAGGTTGGTTTCGCAATGTCTGCTTCGGGCCGAATTCGGACGACGGCAGTCGAACCTTCAACGTCTGCTCTCGCTTCTCGGCATCGCTACTTGGGACTTGTCAGCTCCGGTCCCCTTCCGGACACTTCATATAGACCAAATGCTTGATCTGCTTCGTTTATCTGCCGGCTTGCACCCGATGTTACGGCGGGTCGTGGGTTCACATCCCTTCAAAATCTACAACACGACCTGGTTCGACATGTGGCGCATCAAAGATGGGAAGGCGGCAAAGCACTGGGACCCCGCGTTGCTCAACGAGGCGCCCGACTTGCGCTGATTGTACGGGAGACGAGAATGGCGCCTGTTGACGTCGCTCTTGCCCGCCGGCTGCGGGCAAGAGGGTGACGCCTTGGTGTGTCGAACCACATGTTCCGCCTAATTGCTGACCATTCCACTCCATCGCAGGAATCGCTGCCCGGCTGTGGATCGCAGGTCCCCATAGACGACCGGCATCTGTCGAGAGGCGCGCATCTATTTCTTGCGCTGTTCGACAGTCTGCATCAAGGCAACTTCCTGCTCTAACCCCGCCTGCCGGTTCTCAAGGCTTGCCATACGCTGAACCTCACATCCGCTTCGCTGTGCGCGATCATGGTGTTAATCGCATTTCCGCCGCCTCCGCCAACGCCGATAACGGCAATCTCGGCGCCCAGGAACTCACTCCACGCGATGGCGTTGGTTTTGGCGTCATGCCTTCAGGCGCCCCAGCGCCGGAATATTGCACTAGCATTCACACCGCCGAACCCGAAGCCATTGCTGATTGCGAATTCCATGGGGTGTGGTCTTGCTTTGTTGGCGACGAAATCGATGCCATTACCGGCGGGATCGGGAGAATTTAGGTTCAGCGTCGGGGGCGCCACCTGATCTCGTAGAGCGAGGATGGTGAAGACCGCTTCGAGGCCTCCGGCTGCTCCGAGAAGGTGACCGGTTGCGGATTTAGTGCCGCTGACGGCTATGCCGCCTTGCGTTCCAAACAGCGACTTGATCGCTTCAATTTCTCCACGATCACCAAGCTGTGTCGATGTCGCATGGGCATTCAGATGCTGAATGTCAGACGGCACAATTCCTGCCTGTCGGATGGCAATCTGCATCGCTCTGGCGGCCCCCGATCCGTCTTCCGGGCCGGACGTGACATGATGGGCATCTGCCGTGGTGCCATAGCCGACCAGCTCCGCTAACGGTGTCGCGCCACGCGCCAGCGCATGGCTAAGTGCTTCGATGACGAGAATGCCGGCGCCTTCGCCCATCACGAAGCCGTCTCGCATCATGTCGAAGGGGCGAGAGGCAGCGGCCGGCTTGTCGGCGTAACCGGTGGACAATGCCCGAGCTGCCGCGAACCCGCCAAGGCTCACGATGTTCATGCAGGCTTCCGTTCCACCGCAAACGGCAATATCGACTTCGTTCGCTCCGATCATGCGGGCCGCGTCACCGATGGCCTGAACCCCCGCCGCGCAGGCGGTTACCGGCGCGCCAAGCGGGCCCTTCAGCCCGTGGCGGATAGACACCTGGCCCGCTGCAAGGTTGACGAGGAAGGACGGAATGGTGAATGGAGACAGGCGCCGGGGGCCTTTATCATCAACGGTCCGGACGGCCTCGGTGATCGCCGGGAAACCACCGATCCCCGAGGCGATGATTGTTGCCGTTCTCTGGCGGTCCGCTTCTGAGGCGGGTCTCCATCCGGCCTGTGCGAGGGCCTCGTCTGCTGCCGCGAGTGCGAACAGAATGAAGCGATCCACCTTGCGCTGATCCTTGAGGGACAGGATGCGGTCTGCATCGAAACCAGCCTCTGGATCCTCTTGGATCGTCGGGACGACACCGCCAACCTTTGACGGCAGATCACCGACCATGTCGTGGGGCAGACGACGAAGGCCGGATTGACCGGCGAGAAGGCGGCTCCAGGAACTCTCAACGCTGGCGCCGAGCGGACTGACGGCACCCATTCCCGTGACAACAATACGACGCATGACAACTCCATCGCCGGGATTCGCGGTCGCGCGGATGCCGGACGTTCAAAGCGTAAAAAAGGAAAGCAGGAGGCCGCTACGCGACAGTCTCTGCGGATGCCAGGCTTCTGGCTTCCGTAGCCGCCGCTTCCAAGAGACTGGTGGCAAGTGTCTCATCCGTTGCGATACGCGACAGTGTCACAGCCCCAACCATGAGGGCGAGCATGATCTGCGCTTTTTGCACCTTGATCTCTCTGCTGTCCGAGGCCGGCAGAAGATCCTCCAGGATCTGCAGGTGAGCCTTGATCCCGTCCTCAAACGGTTTACGCACATCCTCGCTTTGGCGTGCGGCATCGGAGCCGAGCGACACCAGGGGGCAGCCATCGCCCGTGTCGCCGCGATGGCCGGTCGAGAGATAGAGGTCAATAACACCCTGCATCGGGTCAGTGCTCGATGCCGCGGCAGAGGACCATCGGCGCGTCGCGCTCTCCATCGCTCGCTGCGACGCCAGTGCTGCAAGATCATCTTTCGACTTGAACTGCTTATAGAAGCCGCCTTGTGTGAGGCCTGCTCCTTTCATCAAGTCCTTAAGTCCGATCCCATCGAATCCATGCTCGCGAAAGAGCCGGCTCGCGACGTTGATGACTGTCTCCCGATTAGCTTCGGCTTGGGCTCGGCTCACTCTCATGACGGTCTCCATTTAGATTTTAATTGACATCTATAATATTTTTAGAGTTAAAGTGCAATCTATAAATTGGGGTGCTCCCGTCAAGAAGGTTGGTGTCATGAAACGAAAATTCCCGCTTGCAACGGTCACGCTGGCGGCCCTTGCCGGCGTTGCGGCTGTCATTGTTCTCCTCCAGCCAGCAACTCATGAAGTCGATGCTGCCGACCCTCGGACCTTCCCGCCGCTCGTCAGCCTGGCAATTGTCAAAACTCCCGAAGCAGCCAACAGAACGTTCACCGGGACTGTGGCGGCCAAGGTGCAGAGCGATCTTGGATTCCGGGTGCCCGGCAAAATCGTTGAACGACTCGTCAGTGTGGGCGAGCAGGTGAAGGCCGGTCAGCCTTTGCTGCGCATCGACAGCAACGACCTCAGCCTGTCCCTCACAGCCAAACGCAACACTGTCATTGCCGCGCACGCAACGTTTGTTCAGGTGCAAGCGGATGAGAAGCGTTTCGCCGCTCTGGTCAAATCCAATGCGGCCTCCACCCAGCAGTACGAAAGAGCGAAGGCAGCCCTCGATACTGCGGCGGCGCAACTGTCTGCAGCCAAGGCCGATGCGACAGTCGCTGAAAACGAAGTGACCTATGCCGTGCTACTGGCCGATGCCGATGGCACGATCGTCGAGACTCTCGCAGAACCCGGTCAGGTGGTCTCCGCGGGACAGCCGGTCATACGGCTTGCGAAGGCCGATCCGCGTGAGGCATTGGTCTGGATGCCCGAGACCATGAGACCTGCCATTGGTACGGTCGCGCGCGCCAAGATCTATGGCCAAACCGGACAGGAAACGGCGGTCTTGCGGCAGATTTCTGATGCCGCTGATCAGCAGACACGCACTTATGAGACGCGCTGGGTCCTGCAAGGGGCCGCCGCGGCCGCACCTTTGGGTGCTACGGTGACGATCGGCGTCGAAAACAGCACCCATTCACACTATGCCGAGGTGCCGCTCGGCGCCGTACTTGACGATGGGATCCGAACGGGTATCTGGGTCTTTAATGACAAGACCTCCACGGTTCATTTCCGCCCGATCGCGGTTGAACGGATCGGTGATGAGACGGCCTTTATCACTGATGTCAGATCCGGTGAAAGGGTCGTAGCTCTCGGAGCCCATCTGCTTCAGGACGGCGCTAGCGTGCGTACCGAAGTCGAAAAGGCGGAGGCCGCAAACTGATGAGCTTCAATCTTTCTGCGTTCGCTGTGCGGGAGCGCGCCATCACCCTGTTCTTCATCGTCCTGCTGGCGGCAGCGGGCGCATACGCATTTATCAAATTGGGGCGCGCTGAAGACCCTTCGTTCACGATCAAGACCCTTACCGTCACCACGGTTTGGCCCGGAGCCACTGCCCGCCAGATGCAGGATCTCGTGGCGGAACCGCTGGAGAAACGTATCCAGGAACTGACTTGGTATGATCGTGTGGAGACCACTACTCGTCCGGGCTTTGCGTACATGACCGTGACACTGAAGGACAATACGCCACCTTCGGTGGTTGAAGACGAATTCTATCAGGCACGCAAGAAGCTCGGCGATGAGGCGCGTAATCTGCCTCAGGGCGTGCTTGGCCCGTTCGTCAATGACGAATATTCCGACGTCAGTTTCGCTCTTTATGCTCTCAAGGCACAGGGCATGCCGAAGCGTGAGCTTGTTCGCCAGGCCGAGACGATCCGTCAGGATCTGCTGCATGTGCCCGGCGTCAAGAAGATTAACATCCTTGGCGAACAGCCGGAACAGATCTTTGTTGAGTTCTCTTATCCGAAGCTCGCAACGCTTGGCATTTCACCGCAGGATGTCACGTCTGCGCTGCAGCGCCGCAACACCGTAACCCCGGCTGGCACGATCGATACGCGGGGACCGCAAGTCTTCATGCGCTTCGATGGCGCCTATGACAGCGTCCAGGCCGTGGCGGATACGCCGATCGTTGCAGGGGGACGCACCCTCAAGCTATCTGATTTCGCCGAAGTCCGGCGCGGCTATCAGGATCCGGAAACCTTTGTCATCCGGCACAACGGCGAGCCTTCAATCATGCTGGGCGTCGTCATGCAGCAGGGCTGGAACGGCCTTGAACTGGGCAAGGCGCTGGAAGACCGGTCCTCGAAGATCGCCCAGTTGCTGCCGCTCGGCATCACGCTTGCCAAAGTCAGCGACCAGGCCGTCAACATTCAGGAAGCCGTCGGCGAATTCATGCTGAAATTCGCCATGGCACTCGGTGTGGTGCTGTTCGTCAGCCTGGTCAGCCTCGGCTGGCGCGTCGGGATTGTTGTGGCGCTCGCCGTTCCGCTCACACTCGGTGTGGTGTTTATCATCATGCTGGATACGGGCAGGTTCTTTGACCGCATCACGCTTGGCGCACTGATCCTGGCGCTTGGATTGCTCGTCGATGATGCCATTATCGCGATCGAGGTGATGGTCGTTAAAATGGAAGAGGGCATGGACCGCATCAAGGCGGCCGCCTATGCTTGGAGCCATACAGCCGCTCCTATGCTGTCGGGCACGCTGGTCACCATCATCGGTTTGATGCCGGTTGGCTTTGCGCGGTCGGCGGCCGGTGAATATGCCGGCAACATCTTCTGGATCGTCGGCTTTGCCTTGATCGTCTCCTGGCTCGTGGCCGTGATCTTCACGCCTTATCTCGGCGTCAAGATGCTGCCGAATATCAAGCCGATCGAAGGCGGACACCACGCCATCTACAACACCCCGAATTACCGCCGGCTGCGTGGCGCAATCGAATTTGCCGTCCGCCACAAATTCCTCACCTGCGGCACTGTTGTCGTGATGATGGGCGTGTCCATCCTCGGCATGGGGGCCGTCAAACAACAGTTCTTCCCGACATCGGACCGCCCGGAGGTGCTCGTTGAGGTCCGCCTGCCGGAGGGAGCGAGCATCAAGACGACGACTGCCACCGTTGCGAAGTTAGAGAGCTGGCTGCAGAAGCAGCCGGAGACGAAGATCGTCACCAGCTACGTAGGGCAGGGCGCTCCGCGCTTCTTCTTCGCGATGTCTCCGGAACTGCCCGACCCGGCCTTCGCTAAAATTGTCGTGCTCACCCCCAACGCGGAAGCCCGCGAAGTGCTGAAAGAGCGCCTGCGCAACGCAGTCTCAGGCGGACTTGCTCCGGAAGCCTTCGTGCGGGTGACGCAGCTCGTCTTTGGACCGTTCACACCGTTCCCAGTGGAGTTCCGGATCATGGGACCGGATCCGGACAAGCTCTACCAGATCTCGGAACAGGCAATCTCCCTGATGCAGAGCGTTCCGGATGTGCGCAACGCCAACCGTGACTGGGGCAATCGTACGCCGGTTCTGCGCTTTATTCCGGATCAGGAGCGCCTTAACCTGATCGGTCTGTCGCCTGCCGAGGCGGGCCAGCAACTCCAGCTCCTGCTGACGGGTGTTCCGATCACGCAGGTTCGCGAAGACATCCGCAATGTTGCCGTCGTTGCGCGAAGCGGCGGCGACACACGGCTTGATCCGTCGAAGCTGTCGAACTTCTCTCTCATAGGCCGGGAAGGTCGCGCGGTTCCGCTGGACCAGATCGGTCACGCCGAGGTGCGCTTCGAAGAGCCAGTGATGAAACGGCGTGACCGCATGCCGGTCATCACGGTCCGCTCCGACATCAACGAAGCAACGCAGCCGCCGGAAGTCTCGCAGCATGTCATGCAGGCTCTTCAGCCGCTCATCGCGTCGCTGCCGGTCGGATACCGCATTGAAATGGGGGGCAATATCGAGGAGTCCGTGAAGGCGAATACCGCCCTCGTTCAGGTCTTTCCCGTGATGATCGCTGCTATGCTGATCGTCATCATTCTGCAGGTTCGCAGCCTGTCGACGATGACGATGGTGATGCTGACGGGGCCACTGGGACTGGCTGGCGTCGTTCCCATCCTTCTCATCTTCAATCAGCCTTTCGGCTTCAATGCCATTCTGGGATTGATCGGACTGGCGGGCATCCTGATGCGCAACACCCTGATCCTCACCGAGCAGATCAAGGAGAACAAGGCGGCTGGGCTGGACGACTATCATGCGGTCATCGAGGCAACCGTGCAGCGAACGAGGCCTGTCATACTGACGGCCCTTGCCGCCGTGCTGGCCTTCATCCCGCTGACACATTCCGTCTTCTGGGGCTCCATGGCTTACACACTGATCGGTGGCACGGCGGTCGGTACGGTCTTGATCCTGCTGTTCTTGCCAGCGCTCTATGCGACTTGGTTCAGGATCAAGCCGCCAAAGGCGGGCACGCAGCCTCAGTCCGAAGGAGAGGTGGAGCATCACCCGCTCCGGCTCGCGGCTGAATGAGCAACATTCGACAAGCCTGTGCGCTCTGATGCCGTTGCGGGAAACATGGTCGTGCAAGCCTCAGATCTACGAAACGTTGCTGCGGGGCCAAGGGATTTCTCTCTTCGACCCCGTCTATGAGACGGATCATGAGGTGCACGACGCACTTCTGGATGTGGCGGAAAAACTCTGCTGCCACATCGGCCACTCCTGACCAGGCTCAATCAGCGCGCGCGGGCACCGGTTGTTTCCCGGCGGAACGAGCATGCCCTGTGGATGGCTGCGGCACGCGAAGATTAGCAGGCGCCTCACGCCTACTTCCAGTGCTCGACGACGGGCTTGCGCCCATGATGGGATGAGACGCCGACATGCACCACCTGCCGAACCATGCCTTCACCACAATGGTCAGAGGTGTCGTCACAGTCATGCTGGCATATCTGCATCCCGTTCTCCTGGATGTTCATCAGGTTGATGGGCTGGCTGTTCTCCCAGGCCAACAACCGCAAGAAGCAGCGTCATATAGGTGCCCGCCTGGAAACGCCGAAAGTATTACGGCTGTTTCTCGAAACGATCGAGCCCCTGCAGGCAGCCGACGACACCGATGCAGATCCGATGAAGACCCTGGATCAGCGTGTCGGGTGGCATCGGTTGCTACAGGTCAAACCCGGTCTTGAGGTGAGGTGAAGAGCAATGATGCGTCGCCGTTGGTGACGGCGGCCGAGCACGCGATCGTTCGCAAATATGCCGGTGCGTTTCTCCAGACGTTCACCTTCCACTCACGCCGCCGGCACCACCCATTGCTTGCCGCGATCGCCATACTCGCGCATTTGCGTGACCGGCTAAATTCCAGAGATATATGGCCGAGGCTTTGATTCTCGATCACTAGGACGATCTCTTGCACTTGGCAGCGTCGATCACGATGCGCACCGTCTCTCCCTCGACGATCCTCAAAAGGTTGTCGGCCTCATAAAAATCCAGCGACTTGGCCAGAGCGCTCCGAGAAATCGGCCGTGTCGAGCGAACCCTGTTCATGATCGAGTGGTACTCGAGCGATGGCAATCCCCACACTGGAGGAGGTCGCCTTGGAGATATTGGCAAGATCAGAATAGGTCAGGTGATCGGCGGACAGACTGTTCTTGTCCTTGTCCGCCGTGGCGGTGATGACCCCGGCCTTCAGCTCGACGCCGTTGCCCACCGCGGCGTGGTAGCCGCCGGCGCCGGCATTGATGCCGCTCTGCTCGGTGACATTACCATAGTCACCCTTGACCGTGCCCTTGTTGAGGCGGCGGCAAATGAGTTCGTGCCGATTTGTCGAGTTATGAGATTTCTATAACTTGATACGAATTATTATCGAATACTTATATAACAAGGGTATTTTAACTACTTAAGCTTAAACATGTCTTTATATTCCATCAACACTTCAATGGTTGCGTCAAATTCTTCGGCATATTTATTTTCCGATAATTTATAATCATTTAACATTTCGATTATCTCTTGCAATTTATAAATAGATCTGCGTATTCCATAGAAGGTTTCGAATAGATTTTTTATAAATAGATTTTCTTCTAAATTAGAATTATTAAAAAAATAAATAATTATGTCAGCACAAAATTCAATATCTTGACTATAATATATAGCAGATAGCGCCGAATTTATTTTCTCTTTAAAGCTGTATTCAGGGTATGAAATTATTTGCTTTATTTCTGTATCTGTCTTCGGCTCTGGCGCTTCATATTTCATTTTATTGTGCGTCCTTTTGACATAAACAAGCCTGCTTTAATAAGAGCATTCTTTTCGGCTTGCCGTAAAGAACCCCAGGAGGCTGGGACATATCGATAATAATCGTCGTCGAAATTGTACTTTAAATACAATAATTTCGTTGGTCGACGAGTCGTGGTTCTCGCGCGGTTCGAGTTTGCAATCAGGCCACCCAGTTCAGGCTCACCGACAGCAGACGCTGCAACGGCGGGCGAGAACCACTCAAGCCGTCGCTGTTTGCATTCTGGGAATTCAGCTTTCATCGTCTGCACGTCGATGATGTGCACCTGAACCATGGCTGGCTCGAGCTCACCGTCGTCGAGCTTCTTGACATAGGTATAGTGTCCCCAAGCCTTCTTCTGGATGCGGCCACGGACGCCGGCCTCTTCCCAAGCTTCCTTGCTCGCGACTTCGTGTGGCTTTTTCTTCCGCATTGGCCATCCCTTCGGAATAACCCAACGGCCACTATTTCTGCCGGTGATCAGCAGCACCTCGATCGATCCATCGTTGTGGTCAGTGTGACGATAGCAGATGGCAGCATAGTGGGATCGGACATCTCCCTGTAACGGTTTGTCCGCCACGCTTGCTATCTGCGAAAGGCCACTGCGTTTTGCTGGTTCACCTTGGCATTGCTGGCCTTGAGGATCTAGCGCCTCAGTACGCCAACGGCTGATGGCGGATGTTCGGTTTTTGCAGTCCCGTCACTGTCGGATCCTGATCCCCAGTTTCGACTTTGACTTCTATGGTGCCGCAACGACCGACTAAGCCGCCTGGGACACAGACTCCAGCAGCGGGCGAAGCCGAGAGACGAATTCGTCGGTTCCACATGCGAAGCGTAGCTTTTGAAGGAGTTCGGTCCTGTCCCAATCAATCGTGTGGGCGACGCCGAGATTGGCCAGAATGGGCAACGCCGCCATGACATCCCAGGTGGAGTCACCAAGCGACACGTAACCATCGGTCTCTCCGAGCGCCACTTCAATAAACGAAGCGGTTGCCGACCCGCAAATGCGGAAACTGATCTGCAGTTCGTCCGACATGAACCGCATCAGTTCCAACCGGTCTTTGGTGGCGACAGTAGGGTGGATCCCGAAACTCATGGCCGCTTGCGACATGTCGAGCGGTTTGAGCGGTGCCATCGGCTTTCCGTTGAGTCTGGTTGGCACCGAATTTCCCCCCACGAGCATCAGATCGCGGGCAGGGGCGAAGATGACACCAAAGGTTGGTCGCCGGTTTTCGTACAGGCCGATCGAAATCGCCCAGTTCTGGCCACCGCGTACGAAATTGAATGTGCCGTCGATCGGGTCAATGACCCAGATACGCCCTGACTTGCCAACAATTTCGCCGCCCTCTTCACCAAATATACCGTCCTCAGGAAAGGCCTCGCGGAGCTGGGCGATCAGAAAGTCCTCGACTTCCCAATCGGCTTTAGTCACGAGGTCAAGGTGCCCCTTCTTCTCGACCGGAAGGTCGGCTAGCGACCGGAAGTGCACGAGAGCCAGTTCTCCGGCCTTGCGTGCAATATCTTCGACTATCACTGCCATCGCGTTTTGCGACTGCACATTAGCCATTGGCTTCTGCCTTGAGCCTCGCGACCTGAGAGACGTCGTTGCTGATCAACTGGTCGAGTTGGCCATCCCGGATCCAACCAATCACATCGGCTTCAATATCGACGCCATAGTTCTTCAGGTTTTTCAGCTTGCTCGGCGGCGGGACATGCAAAAAGGTCGCTATCCCGCCCTCATGCAACTGTTTTGCTTCACCGCTCGGAAAGTGATGGATCTCCAGATTGATCGCATCAACGTTTGCCTCGATCGCAATGGCGGCGGGGTCAATGAGGCGTGAGTGCGAGAGGCCCACGGTCGGCACGTCGGGGATCGCTTTTTTCAGGGCACGCAGTTGTACGAAGTCGAACGACGAGAACTGCAACAGATCAGCGCAGCCAAGCTCGTCGATGAGCGCCCGCAACTTTGGGAAGAACACCTCGTCCTGACCGTAAGTCTTCAATTCAAGCTGATAGATGATGCCGTGTTCACGCGCGAATTGCAGAGCGTCCCTCAGACGGGGAACCCGCTCCTCTGCAAACTCTTCACCAAACCAACGGCCGGCACTGAGGTTGGCAATCTCGGAATAGCTCATGTTCCGGATCAGGCCATGACCATTGGTTGTGCGATCGACTGTTTCATCATGGATGAGCACGAGTTCGCCGTCGCTGGTAACCCGCAGGTCTGTCTCGCAGGTCACGCCAAGCCCTGCAAATTCCCGCGCCGCTCGGAACGCGGCATAGGTGTTTTCCGGTGCGCCTTCGCTGTGGCCGCGATGGCCTGCAAGACGCATGGTCTGTGGCGTCATTCTCAGCGGGTTCATTTTGCTTCCCTTCGTTTAACGGAGCCGCGCGTCGAGGCGATCGCGGAGATAGTCGCCGAGGAGGCTGATAGACAGGGTTGTCAGCACAATCACCGCCCCTGGAAATGCAGCCAGCCACCAGGCGATTGCGAGATAATTGCGCCCGTCGGCGACCATCAGGCCGAGGCTCGTCGTCGGCGGCTGAATGCCCAGACCAAGGAAACTCAAACCGCTTTCAAGCAAGATGATTTCTGGAAAATTGACAGTGAACTGGACGATCAGCGGACCGGCGATGTTCGGCAACATGTGCCGCAGGTAGATGCGCATCGGTGGGACGCCAACAATACGAGCCGCCTCCGCATATCCTTCTTCCTTGGCGCTGAGAACCAACCCTCTCGTCAGTCGTGCGTACCGCTCCCAGTTGGCAAATCCGACCAGGAACACAAAAAGAAGCGGACTCGAGCCGGAGATTGCAAGAACGCCAAGTGCGACGATGATGAAGGGGATGGAGGCCATCGCATCGGAAAAGCCCATGATCGCATTATCGACCCAACCGCCGAAATGAGCTGCGACAAGCCCCAGACTGGTTCCTATCAGAGCGCAGATCAGTGAGCCGACAATCGCGATCATCAGGGTCGTCTGGTTTGCAACCAATAAATTGCTTACCACATCGCGGCCGAGATAGTCCGTTCCCAGCATATGCGCGGCGGACATGAAGGGCTTAGCAAATCGCGCAAGCGGATCCTGGTGCAAATAATCGTATGGGGCCGCCCATCTCGCGGAAACTCCCACGATGATGACGATTGCGATCCATGTGCAGCAAAGACCAATACTGATCGGCATGCGATGAAACGGTGCCCATAGGGCACTTCTGAACGAGCGGGAAGCTGTCACGGTTGTCATGTCAGTGCTTCCTGATTTTGGGATTGAGAACGGCATAGAGCACGTCGACGGTCAGATTGACCGTCACCATGAATGCAGTGAACAAGAAGATCATCGCCTGAACTACGGAGAGGTCGCCGCTGCTGGTTGCTGTCACGAAGCCGCTCCCAAGCCCTGGCCATGCAAAAACAGGCTCGATGAGGACTGCACCGCCCAGCAGGCCGCCGGCGGTGAAGCCAAGTGTCGTCACCATAGGAATTGCAGCGTTAGGCAAGGCGTGTCGAAGGATGATCTCCCACTGCGGTATGCCATCAGCGCGCGCTGCGGCGATGTAGGGTTGGCCGAGTACATCGATCAACGTGGAGCGCATGAAACGCGCAATCGCAGCAGCGTTGAACAAAGCAAAGGTCGTAACGGGCAGGATCATGTGGTTCCATGTGCTGCTTCCTGAGCTTGGAAGAACCCGAAGCCAGACTGCGAAAATGAAGACAAAGACAAGGCCGAGCAGGAAGTTCGGTATGCTGTAGCCGAGCACTGCTCCTGCCATGACTGCCTTGTCGATCGCTGACTCGCGTCGTACCGCTGCAATTACCCCAGCGGGTATGCCGATCATGATGCTGAGGATGAAGGCAGAGACGGTCAACAAAAGCGTTTTTGGAATGCGCTCGCTTACCACTTCAAACACGTCGCGCCCATCGGCATAGGATGTACCGAAGTCGCCGCGGAACGCGTTGCCGACATAAATGAGGTACTGTTCGAAAATCGAGCGGTCGAGGCCCCATTTGGCGCGGAAAGCCGCAAGTGCTTCCGGGCTCGCGGTGTCTGACAGCATTTGCTGCGCCGAGTCACCGCTGATCCGCAACACGACGAAAACCACTGTAACAGTGGCCATCAGCACGATAATCGCCCGGATAAGCCGGGCAAGGATAAATGACCCCATCACGCGATCTCCTTGTCCAGATTGACCGCAGACGGGGCAATATATTGTGGGAATTCCTCGGCGCGATGACACGCCACCTGTTGTCCTCCGACCGGTCTGAGAAGCGGCGCTTCCGTCGAACATCTTTCGACTGCGAAGGGACAGCGGGACCGAAATGCGCAGCCTTGCGAGACCTTGCTGGCATCGAGTTCGCTCTTGATCGGAGGCTCAATGTTGCGGACAGTCGGGTCCATCGTCGGGACCGAAGCCAAAAGTGCGCGCGTATAGGGATGTCTTGGCCATTGATAGACTGACTTGATATCACCTGTTTCGACGACGCGCCCGAGATACATCACGGCGATCCGGTCTACGAGGTGACGAACAATTCGCAGATCGTGCGTGATGAAGACGTAGGCAAGATCGAGCTCGTGCCAGAGTTCGCGCAGCAAAGCCACGACCTGTGCCTGGACCGAAACATCCAAGGCCGATACCGCCTCATCGAAAACGGCCAGCTTTGGATCGAGGATAAGAGCGCGTGCGATCACCACGCGCTGCCGTTGGCCGCCTGACATCTGATGCGGATAACGGCTCATCATTGCAGCAGAGAGGCCAACCCGCTCGAGCATGGCGGCGGCTCGCTCATAGGCTCCAGCACGATTGGTGATGCGATGGACCAGCAACCCTTCCGCCACCTGCTCACCAATGGTCATTTGCGGGTTGAGAGCGGACAAAGGATTCTGCTGGACAAGCGAAGTGCGTATGCGGAACTGTTGCCAGTCGCGGGCGCTTCTGTCCTTGTGGTTGACGCCCTCAAACCAGATATCTCCTGATGTTGGATGTGTCAGACCAAGGAGCAGGCGGCCTAGCGTCGACTTTCCGCTTCCTGACTCGCCGACGATTCCAAGCCGTTCGCGAGGCGCCAGCTCGATGTTGATGGACTTGGATGCGAAAAAGCTGCTGGACTTCGAAAACAGGCTGGTCTTCTGGCCGAACGCCTTCGAGAGATCTTGTGTTTTAAGGAAGGGGGTATTCATGCGGCCACCGGATGGTAACAGGCTGTTTCATGGGCAAGGCCGACATTAGAGGACTTGGGAAACAGCGCCGAACACTCGGCGCTTGCGCGCGAACAGCGCGGGTGAAAGTAGCAGCCTTTCGGCAGACTATCGAGGAGTGGAACGGATCCGGGAATTGGAACGGGTGGCTCAAGCTCTTCCGCGTCGATGCTCGGCATACAGCCGATAAGCGCACGCGCGTAGGGGTGGGCGGGACGTGCAAGAAGTTCTGCCACTGGCGCCGTTTCGACGAGCTTGCCGCAATACATGACCGCTGCCTTGTCGGCGAGCCGGGCGATGACGCCGAGATCATGCGAGACGATGATCAGCGCCATGCCAGTCTCGTCTTTGAGCTCTTCGAGCAGATGGAGGATCTGGGCCTGCATTGTCACATCGAGCGCTGTTGTCGGCTCGTCAGCGATCAGAAGCTGCGGTTTCGCGGCCAGTGCGTGAGCAATCATCACACGCTGGTTCATGCCGCCGGAGAACTGGTGCGGGTAGGAACGCAATCGGCTATTAGCGCGATCTATACCTACACGCTCAAGGAGCCGCATGGCTTCCATCCGGGCATCTTTGCCTCTCAACCCCTGGTGCCGATAAAGAGCGGATTCGAGATAATAGCCGATGGTATGAACCGGATTGAGGCTGCTGGTCGGGTCTTGGAAGATCATCGCGATGGTCGGTTTTCCGGATTTACCGGACACTGCGCTACCTTCGCCGAACTCGATCGATCCGCCAGTCTTTGCAATGCCGCGCGGCAGCATGTTTGCGACCGCATAACAGGTCATGCTTTTGCCGCAGCCTGACTCTCCGACGAGGCCGAGCGTCTGGCCTGCTTCAAGCGAGAAGCTAACGCCGTCAATGATCTTGATTTTTGTGGCCGGGACCTCAACCACGAGATCGCGGACATTCAATATTGTTGGCATTTCATCCTCCCCCGACTTCGCAGACGACCGGTGCGCACGGATGCGCACCGGTCGTCCGCCCGGTGTTGTTATTTGAAGCTGAGGTTGCCTCTGAACTCCATCGTCTCGAAGGAAACTGGGTTCCACTGGACAGCCTTGCGGGCCGCATAGACATCATAGGGCTGGTAAAGAAGAACAGCCGGAGCTTCGTCTTCGAAGATATCGCGCAGGCGATTGAAGGCTGCCGAACGTTCTTCACCATCCTTCAACTGCGCAACCTTGTCGCAAAGCTCGTTGAACTCTGCCGGTGCCTTCCAGCCCCAACGTTTCTGGATGCCGCGACCAGGGCCAAACTCGGAAACCATCGTCGTCAGACCATCGGTGAGCCACTGGCCATTCGACCAGTTGCGTATAAAGATGTCGGGATCCTTGGGTGTCGTGCCCGGAGCGTAGATCTTCGGCACCACGTTGATACCGACGGCCTTCCACATCTCGATCATCATCATCAGGGCTGGTACGGCATTGGCGTAGTAGTTGCCCATCGTGTGGTAGGTGACGAGGTGCCCTCATAGCCGCTTTCCTTCACCAGCCGCTTGGCCTCTTCGACATTGTACTCCATCGCCCTGCGGTTTGGATCGAAGCTTGCGCCGTAGTGCGGGAAGTTAAAACCGTTCGGGATGGATGCCTTGTTTTTCCACAAGGATTCGACCATCAGGGGACGGTTCACTGCCAGAGCGAAAGCGCGACGGAGCGTCTTGTTCTGGAAGATCGGCTGGTTCATGTTGAAGGTGAACATGTGGACGTTTTCGATCAGCGAGCCGCGCGTTTCGAGATCCGAGTAACCGTCCACTAAGGCCATATCGTCCGGGGTCAGCGTCGTGATGATGTCGTATTCGCCGCTGATGAGGCCGGCGACGCGGGTCGCGGGTTCGGCAACGACCTGATAGGTGATGGTCGAAGCGGCTGGCTTTTCGCCCCAGTAGCCATCGTTGGCTTCAAGTGTGACGTGATCGTTGGCGACGAGTTCCTTGAACTTGTAGGGACCGGTACCGATAGGCTTATTGCCGAAGGCGACCGCGCCAAGGCTCTTGTAATATTCCTTCGGAACGATCGGGCCGAGCCAGGAACCGAGATATTTCTCGATGAGGTATGACGGCGTCTTGGTACGCAGGACGACCGTATACTTGTCCTCGACAACAGGCTCATCCCAGTTGGGCGAGAAGTTGCGGCCATTCGGGACGGTCTTGATCGCCTCGTCGCCCCAGAGTCGCTCGGACGAGAAGGTGAATGCGACGTCCTCGGCAGTCATTTCGATGCCGTTGTGGAATTTGACGCCCTGACGGAGCTTGAAGCGGACCGACTTGTCGTCAATGCGCTCAAAACTTTCGGCGAGCGCTGGGACCAGCTTGATGCCGTTACCCTTGGCACCGTCCGCGAAATAGTCACGGCGGATCAGGCTGTCGAAAATCTGGTTGATAATGCGCGGCCCGGTATTGCTGATGCCATTGATCGGCTCCAGCGAACTCGGGAGCCCGTTGACCCCGATCTTGAGCGCCTTGCGGTCAGCTGCGAAGACGAATTTCATGCTTGTTGTCGATGCGAGCGCAGCAACGCCGGCACCGATAAGGAAACGTCTGCGATCAGTCTTTACCATTGGCGCTCTCCCGGACTTAGAGAATTATATGGGCTGGTTGCTATTTGGCGGGGACATCTAGCTCTGGTTCGCGATCACGAACTTTCTCCGAAGCTTTTCTGGCGCCGCGTCGATGATCGATCTTGTGCCGACATCGGTGATGATCACCCCGACGTCCTCGATCTTTGCCGTGACCGAAAGGCTCGATTTGGTGAACTTCGAATGATCGGCGACGACGATCACCCGGCTCGAGACTTCGATCATGGCTTTTTGAACGCTCGCGTTCATTGGTGTCGACGTGCAGATCGTGCCGCGATCAAGGTCGATCGAGCTCGCATTGAGGATCAGCTTGTCGGCATTGAACTGGCGGATGAAGCTTTCAGCCAGTGGGCCACGATAGGATCGGTTCGTGTCGGTAAATTCGCCGCCGACGGAATAAATGCTGTTTCCTTCCCCGCGGGAGAGCTCGGCGACGATATCAAGGCCGTTGGAAATCAGGGTCAGCCCCTTCCGGCCCGACAGGATCTTCGCGACTTCGAGCGCGGTTGTGCCTGCATCGAGAAATACTGCGTCGCCCTCAGCGATCATGCTTGCCGCCACGGCGGCGATTGCGGCCTTCTCGGCCTGACGGGAGATGGCGCGAGAAGCATAAGTTGTGTCCTGCCCAACCTGGTTGACGCTGACAGCACCACCATGCGTACGGCGAAGGACGCCAGCCTGTTCCAGTTCGTCGAGATCACGTCGCGCGGTCGCAATGGAAATTTGAAGACGTTCCGTGAGCGTGTTGATTGCCAGAAATTGCTCCTCGCGGAGCAGCTCTGCAATCTTCGCCTGGCGTTCTTGAGCAGGTGTATGCACAGAATCTCTCAATCTTTGATGATCTATTTCGATCATTTTATGAGCGATATCTATCGTTATCAAATAACAGATTTACGACAATCACGTCGCTTCGCAGCATTTTGAAGGAGAATTTGAAGATGCTCATTTATATACAAGCGAAATCACGCGCTCGATTAAGATGGTGAGCGATATCGATCACAAAAATCAAGCGGTAAGGCGCTCGTTGGCAGTGCCTGCGTGATCTCCTCATGACGCTACACTGCTGTAATGACTTTTCATTCTAACGCGGGCAGGCTCGATAATTGAATTCGACGGTTGTCATGGTAAGTCTGCTGGGGACGATTGCGCTGCTGCTATTCGGCCTCGCGCTCGTCAAAGATGGAGCATCGCGCGCGCTGGGCGGACGTGGATGAACTGGGTGTCCACGCCGTCGATGGTCGTAATGAATTCCGGCAGTGCGTTCAGTTCCTGCTCGACCTTGCGCCAGTCATAGTGGGTTCCCCAGTACCGAACCAGCTTCTGGACCCGTTCGAGTTGGCTACCTTGTGAGATGTCTCCGACAGTCTCCTTGTCCGGCCAACGTGTGTCGGTGATATGGCGACGCTGCTCGTCGTATACGCACATATGAGGCTAGGTGCTCTCATGTTCCGTTTTCAAGTTGCTCCGCCATCGCGTCTCATGGCGACTGCCGTGAAACTTGAGCTCCTCGGATATTGCGCTTATACTGGTGAATGTAACGATTCAAACAGGATAGCCGACGATGGATTTTAACCCGCTCGCAACGCCACTTTGCCTTGCCATACGGGAAAACCTTGTCCATGCCTTCCATTACTCTTTCCAACCTGTCCTGGTCCACGCCTGACGGGCGGCCGCTTTTTTCCAATCTGAATATTGTCTTCGGTCCTGAACGCGCTGGACTTGTTGGTCGCAACGGCATCGGCAAGACGACGCTTCTGAAGCTGATTTCAGGTGAATTGTCGCCGTCATCGGGATCCGTCTCTGCGCCATCAGGTATCCATGTCCTGCGCCAAAGTGTGCAGGTGAGCGAGGAGGAGACGGTTGCCGATCTCTTCGGCGCGCGGCATGCACTGGTCCTGCTCGCGCGGGCTCAGGCGGGCAGCGCAATGCTAGAGGAACTGGCCGACATCGACTGGATGCTTGAGGCGACTATCGAGGCGGCACTGGCGCGTTTCGGACTGTCCATGCCCTTGACCACGTCGCTTGCAAAGCTCTCGGGTGGGCAGCGCACCCGCGCGGCGCTTGCTGCTCAAGTCTATCGTGCGCCTGAGTTCCTGATCCTCGACGAACCGACAAACAACCTCGATTCCGACGGCCGGACTGCGGTGATCGAGCTTCTGAACGGCTGGCGGCAGGGCGCGATCATTGTCAGCCATGATCGCGAATTGCTGGAAACGGTGGACAGCATCGCCGAACTCACATCCTTTGGTATTGGCCGCTATGGCGGCAATTGGAGCCATTACCGCGAACGCAAGGCGCTGGAGCTTGTAGGAGCCCGGCATGATCTGGTCGAGGCGGAGAAGCACCTTGGGGCAGTGGAGCGAAAGGCGCAGGAGACGGCAGAGAGGCAGGCACGTCGCGATGGCGCAGGCAAGAAGAAGGCCGCAGAGGGGGGAATGCCGAGGATCTCAGCCGGGGGGCGCGCCATGCGTGCCGAGCAGACAGGCGGCGACAATGCCGCCACCGCACGTCGAGTAACGGGGGAGGCCAGGGCAGATGTGGTTGAGGCTCGGCGGCGTATCGAGGTTCTCGAACCATTCACGCTTTCCCTGCCGTCCACCGGCCTGGTGGCATCTAGAACAGTTCTGCGGCTGGAAGAGGTAACCGCAGGTTATGGACGCGATGCGCCGGTCCTGTCCGATCTGTCGCTTGCAATCACCGGCCCGGAGCGGATCGCGGTGGCAGGGCCGAACGGATCGGGTAAGACAACGCTGCTTTCCGTCATCACCGGATCTCTCGCGCCATTTTCTGGATCAGTTCGGGTTGAGGTTGCATACGCGTTCCTCGACCAGAAGGTCAGCCTGCTACGACCGGAGCTTTCTATCCGGGACAATTTCATGCGTCTCAATCCTGGATCCGGTGAGAATGCCTGTCGGGCCGCTCTTGCCCGTTTTCTGTTTCGCGGCGATGCCGGTTTGCAGGAGGTACGGCATTTGTCGGGCGGCCAGATGCTGCGCGCTGGTCTTGCCTGCGTCCTCGGCAACCAAAATCCGGCGCAGCTACTCATTCTCGACGAACCGACCAATCACCTCGATCTCGATTCCACCGCGATTGTGGAGGCCGGGCTGAGAGCCTATGACGGCGCAATGCTGGTCGTCAGCCATGACGAGGCATTTCTGGAGGGTATCGGTGTAACCCGGCGGTTTGAGCTTGGCCGACGAAGCCGGACATGAGAAAGGCCGCGCTTTTCAGGCGCGGCCTTCCGGATTCGAAAGGTTGCAAGTCTCTATCGGGAGAGAGCCTTCGCAGCCTTCTCGATGACGTCGGCGACCTTTTCCGGCTGGGAGGCGAAGACAGCGTGGCTTGCCGCGATCTCGCTCACGTCGCTGTTGGCACGCTTCGCCATGTCCCGTTCGAGATCGGGATTGATCGACCGGTCATGGGTGGCAACGATGGACCAGCTCTTCTTTGTCTTCCAGGCGGGATCCGTAATCTTTGCCGCAAAGGCTTGCTTGGCGGCAAAGACTTGCGACCTCGCCATAAAGTCGGCTTCCTCTTTCGGAAGGTCGCCGGCGAAGTCGTTCGCGAAGGCGGCCGGGTCCAGATAGAGATATTTCCCATCCTTGGTCTCTCGGATGTCCATGCTGCCGGCGGGCTTGGAGCTCGCCAGATCTAACAGGCTTTCACCCGCTTGAGGCTGAAATGCCGCGACATAGACGAGGCCTGCGACATGAGGATTATTGCCTGCCTCGGTGATGACCATCCCGCCATAGCTATGGCTGACCAGAAGTGATGGGCCATCCTGCAGGTCGATGACGCGATTGGTGGCAGCAACATCATCGGCCAGCGAGGTGATCGGCTCCTGCACGATGGTGACTGTATATCCCCGGCCTTCGAGGATCTCGGTTGCCTTGCGCCAGCCGGAGCCATCGGCCAGGGCGCCATGCACGATGACGATATTCTTCACCTCCGCGGCCTGCGCGGCGAAGGCGATGGTGCTGGTGGCGAAGGCGATCGCTGCCAGGGAAATAAGACGGCGGTTCATGTCATGCTCCTACTGGGATGTTAGGGGGCTAAGGTTTCAGCCGAAGGTGAAGGCGTAGGCCTGCACACCCGGGTCGAGAAAGAGTATGGTAAAGGTCTTTTCTTCGACGCCGCCCGACTGGCGGACGAGCTGGTAGAGCCGGGTGGAGGTGACCGTGCCGTTACCGTCGGCGTCGGTATCCGCCCCGTGATCGGCGCCGGGCGCATGGCCGTCGATTATCACCTGAAAGCGGATCGGCTTTCCCGAACCATCTGGCCCTAACACTAGATGCAGGTCTCGGGCGCTGAACCGGTAGGTTATGCCGCCGTCGCTCTTGTCGAGGGTGGCTGCCTCTGCACCGACAGTCCAGCTGCCGGAGAACCCCCATTCGTTGAGGCCGAGCTTGTTGATCGAATAGGTGCGTGACGTATCGGCGCGCAGGCTTTCTTTCGAGGCAAAGCCGGTGGCCTGCCGGTAGCCGATATAGGTCTCGCCGGAGCGGATGTCCTTCAGGTCAGCACTGGCTTCGGCTCCCTTCGCCTCAGGCTTTACGGGCGCGCTGGTGGCGGCGTCGCTGCCGGCTTCACGCAGGAGATCCTGTACCGCCTGCTCGGTCCGGCCATAGTTGCCTTCGCCGAAATGGTGGTAGCGGACATTGCCCTTCGCATCGATCAGATAACTGGCTGGCCAGTAGCTGTTGTTGAAGGCACGCCAGATCTTGTAATCGTTATCGATGGCGACGGGATATCCAATCTTAAAGTCGCCGATCGCCTTCTTGACGTTGTCGATCTTCTTTTCGAAGGCAAATTCCGGGGCGTGTACGCCGATGACGACCAGCCCCTGATCCTTGTATTTTTCGGCCCAGGCACGGACATAGGGAATTGTGCGGATGCAGTTGATGCAGGAATAGGTCCAGAAATCGACGAGCACGACTTTGCCCTTCAGAGCTTCAGCGGAGAGCGGAGGGGAGTTCAGCCAATCCACGGCGCCCGCCAGCGAAGGTGCGGTACCTTCGACGGGAAGGTCGGCACGGAATGGCTTGCCATTGCCGGTGGGTATGGAATGGTCGGCGTTTGCCACCTCCTTCATGCCGCTTTCGCTTGGCTGGGTATGGAGACGATCGACAACCGCCTGTTCGAACGATGATGTGCTGGCGTAGGAAAACCGGGCGAGGAAGCCAGTGTCGAGGCCGAGCGCGATGACGCCGACACCTGCGATGACCGCCGCTCCGAGGACTTGGCGAATGCGTTCGCCGAAACCCAGCGACCGCTTCAAGGCGGCGAAAATCCTGCCACCTGCAAAAAGAGCAAGGGCAAGCGAGGTCGCGGCCCCTGCAGCATAGGCGCCAAGGAGGACCGTTGTTTCAAAATTGGCTCCCTGCAAGGCGGCGCCAGTCAGCACGAGGCCGAGGATTGGCCCGGCGCATGGGGCCCAGAGAAGGCCGGTGGCAATGCCGAGAAGAAGAGACCCCGCGACGGAGGGAACCTTGTCCGGCTTGCCGGCTGCATTCATCAGGCGATTGCCCAGCCCGACCACGGGCTGGCTCAGGGTCGTGGCGATGCGGGGAGAGAGCAGGCCGAGGCCGAACAATGCAAGGAGTAGCAGTGCGGCAAGCCGTCCGAATGCATTGGCCTCGATGGCCCAGCCGCCGCCGATCGCAGCCAATGTGGCGGCGAGCGAAAATGTGGCCGCCATGCCCGCCAGCATGGGCAGAGTGCTGCGCAGGAACGGCTGTTCTGCGCGGGCGAAGATAAACGGAAGGATCGGCAGGATACAGGGGCTCAGGATGGTGAGCGCCCCCCCGAGATAGGCAATGACGAGAAGCGTCATGATCTTGTCCTCTGAAGCCCTTGGTGGATCTTGGCGCCGCCGACATGGGCGTGATCGGCAACTACGCCAATCTGGTCGCTGGCAAGTATCGCGGGTGTGTCCGATTTCAGGGAGAAATGTATCGGAGTGTAGGAGACGCCACGCCGCTACAGCGGGAAACAATCGGAAGGGTGGGGCCGGCCATCCGGCCGTTTTTCGCGCAGGCGAGGCGACCGCTTTGTATCGAACTGTATCTCGGTAGCCTGCGGTTACAGTCCAATGCAATTGCGTGAGGAGCGGGACACATCGGCGATACATGCAGGCCGCTTTTTTGGGATCGTAATCAACACGGACCGGAGAAAACCAATGACCGATATGTTTCAGCTTCAACGCCGCCGCTTCTTTGGCCTGGCAGCCATGACCGTCGCGGCCGTCGAGCTCGGCGCCACGTCGCTGGCCAATGCCCAATCCGCCACAGCCGCTGCCGGGTCATCAGGCCATCAGCAAGGCAGGCCGGGCGGGCATACGAAATTTGCTGCCCTGAAACAGGTCGATGCCGGTGTTCTCAATATCGGATATGCCGAGGACGGCCCGGCAAATGGTCCCGTCGTCCTGCTTCTGCATGGATGGCCATATGATATCTACAGCTATGTCGATGTTGCGCCGATCCTTGCCGGTGCCGGGTATCGGGTCATCATTCCCTATCTGCGCGGTTATGGCACGACACGGTTTCTCTCTTCCGAAACGCCGCGTAATGGCCAGCAGGCTGCACTTGCGGTCGACATGATTGCGCTGATGGACGCACTCAAGATCGAGACGGCGATCGTTGCCGGTTATGACTGGGGTGCGCGTACGGCAGATATCATGGCCGTGCTCTGGCCGCAGCGCTTCAAGGGGCTGGTATCCGTCAGCGGCTATCTGATCGGCAGCCAAGACGCCAATCGCGCACCGCTTGCACCCAAGGCTGAACTTGCCTGGTGGTATCAGTTCTATTTTGCCACCGAACGCGGCCGCGCCGGTTACGCCGCGCATACCCATGATTTTGCTCGGCTCATCTGGCAAACGGCGTCACCGACCTGGAAATTCGATGACGAGACCTTCAACCGCTCGGCCCAAGCATTCGACAATCCCGACCATGTCGATATCACTATCCACAACTATCGATGGAGGCTCGGACTGGTTGAGGGCGAAGCGAAATACGATGCCTATGAAGCGTGTCTCGCCAAGGCACCCGTCGTGACCATTCCGACGATCACTATGGAGGGTGACGCCAACGGTGCGCCGCATCCCGATCCGTCTGCTTATGCGGCCAGGTTTTCGGGGCGTTACGAGCATCGCACGATCGGCGGCGGCATCGGCCACAACCTGCCGCAGGAAGCACCGGCGGAATTCGCTCGGGCCGTACTCGACGTCGCGAATTTTTAGCCGCGACGAATTTCCGGATGCAACAGGTCGCGACGCGGCATTTCCCGGCTTCGCGGCGGCCGCATCCAAGGCTAAATAACAATGCCTCGACACGCAAAACATACAGAGGATGCGAGAACCCAGATGGAGCATATCGACCATATCCTGATCGTCGATGACGATCGCGAGATCCGTGAACTGGTGTCGAGCTATCTGAAGAAGAATGGTTTGCGCACCAGCGTTGCCGCCGACGGGCGGCAGATGCGCAGTTTCCTGGATGCCAATGTGGTCGATCTGATCGTGCTCGACGTGATGATTCCCGGCGATGACGGGCTGGTTCTCTGCAGGGAGCTAAGGGCCGGCAAGCATAAGGCAACACCGATCCTGATGCTGACCGCTCGCGACGATGAGATGGATCGTGTCATCGGCCTGGAAATGGGTGCCGACGATTATCTCGCGAAGCCTTTTGCTGCGCGCGAGCTCCTCGCTCGAATCAAGGCCGTCCTGCGCCGCACAAGGATGCTGCCGCCAAACCTGCAGATCAGCGAGGCGGGCCAGGTCCTGACCTTCGGAACATGGCGCCTCGATACCGTCGGCCGGCATCTGCTTGATCCCGAGGGCACGGAGATTGCGCTGAGCGGCGCGGAATATCGGCTGCTCCGCGTCTTCATCGACCATCCGCAGCGTGTTCTCAACCGCGACCAGCTCTTGAACCTGACGCAGGGCCGCGATGCGGAATTGTTCGACCGTTCGATCGATCTTCTCGTCAGCCGCGTCCGCCAGCGGTTGGGCGATGACGCGCGCGAGCCAACCTATATCAAGACGGTGCGTGCGGAAGGCTATGTCTTCGCGGTGCCGGTGGAAATTTCGGAGCCTAGGACATGACCAACCCGGCGGTGGACAAGGCTGGCCTGCATTTCGCTTTCTGGCCGGGCACCCTGCGCGCGCGCCTCTTTCTCATCCTCTTTTTGGGCCTGGCGGTTGCCTACGGCCTTTCCTTCAGCATCCTGTTCTTTGAACGGTACACCTCTGCCAAGGCCGTCATGCTCGGTACGCTCGAAAGCGACCTTGCAACCTCGATCGCCGTGATCGACCGGCTGCCAGCGGCAGAACGTCCGGCATGGCTCGATCGCCTCAGTCGCGGCAATTATCGGCTGGAACTCGGGGCCGGCATTCCCGGCATTCCCGATATGTCGGGCCACGGAGCTGAGATTGCTGCCCGGATCGAGGAGGCGGCGGGTCATCAATTCCCGCTGACGGTAGAAGCCATTCCCGGCGCGAACGGCAGATTACAGGGGCATTTGACACTCTCCGATGGTTCACCGCTGACGATCGACGTAACACCGCGGGGTGTGATGCCGCTGGCGAGCTGGCTGCCTTATGTCTTTGCTGTCCAGATGCTGCTGCTTGTCGCCTGCACTTGGCTCGTCGTAAGTCATGCATTTCGTCCTCTTGGCGATCTCGCCGCGGCCGCCGATGCGCTTGATCCCAATGCCAAGAGCGATCCGATCAGCGAGAGCGGTCCCCGGGAGGTCGCTCATGCGGCGCGGGCGTTCAACGCCATGCGCGACCGCATCGCCCATCATCTTGAGGAACGGGTGCAAATCCTTGCGGCTATCTCCCATGACCTGCAGACACCGATTGCACGAATGCGACTGCGCGTCGAGATGGCGGACGAAAGCCCGGAACGCGACAAGCTGGTGAGTGACCTGCGCGAAATCGAAATGCTGGTGAAGGATGGAATCGCTTATGCGCGCAGTTCCCACGGCAATGGCGAGAAGACATCGCGCATCGACCTTTCGTCCTTCATCGACAGCATTGCCTACGACTATCAGGACACCGGGAAGGCGGTCGCGGTTGTCGGGCCAGTATACGGTACGATCTCAACCAAGCCACATGCACTGCGACGCATCCTGACAAACGCCATCGACAACGCGGTAAAGTTTGCCGGAGCAGCAGAGTTGAGCGTCGAGCGTGGAACGGGTGGCGAAACGGTGCTGACCGTCCTTGACCGGGGGCCGGGCATACCGGAGGAAATGCTGGTGGCTGCCATGCAGCCATTCGTGCGGCTGGAGCAATCGCGCAACCGCGAGACCGGTGGCACGGGGCTCGGGCTTGCGATCGCACAGCAGCTGGCGACGGCTCTCGGCGGCAATGTTCGCCTTTATAATCGCAACGGCGGCGGACTTGCCGTCGAACTGACCTTGCGATGACAGCCGCCAGAGCCAATCAGTGCGCTGGCTTCCCTGAGATCGCTGCTGTTTTGGCTGCGGCGCCATTGCTACCGTTTGATACACTTCACTGACTTTCCTGAAACAGTGCAGATACTCCCGTGAGCGAAAACGCCTCCTGTCAGCGAATAGCGCTGGCTGAAGAGAGAGACACAAGGAGCATCCCATGACGAAGATCGACACTGTTCTTTATACCGGACGGACCCATACCACGGGCGGCCGCGAAGGCTTTGCGCGTAGCGATGACGCGGCGCTGGAAATCAAGCTGTCTCCTCCCGGTAGCGGACGACCGGGCACGAACCCCGAGCAACTTTTTGCAGCCGGCTGGTCGGCCTGCTTCGTCGGTGCCATGACACGAGCCGCCGGTAAGCGGCAGTTGCGACTGCCCGCAGATGTCGCGGTCGACGCCGAAGTGGATCTCGGGACGACAGAAGGAGAGTTCTTTCTGCAGGCGCGCCTGAATGTCAGCCTGCCAGGCATGGACCGGGAAACCGCGCGGGCTATCATCCATGACGCACATCAGATCTGCCCCTATTCGAAAGCGACGCGCGGCAATATTGCTGTGGAACTCAATCTCGCATGACGCTCGCAGCGCGTAAGCGAGTTCGAGAACTACACGCGCGATCTGTTTGCTTTGGAGATTGTCCGCCCCCTATTGCGCGGTCATGCGAAAGACGATCCAAAGGCCATGCGCGCGTCCGCCGGTCGGGCGTATAATGCGTTTGATTGGATGGAGCAGGCGCTGTCAGTCGCGCCTTGTCTGGCGGGTGACGGGCGGAACTAAAGCTCCGCCCGTCGTGGCTATCATCACGCGATGATAGCCTTTGGCTCCAGAAATGCCTCCAGGCCAAACACGCCGTACTCGCGACCGATGCCCGAGTGCTTGAAGCCGCCAAAGGGAGCGAGCGGTTCATGCGGCGCGCCATTGATGACAACGCGACCGCTGTCGAGCCGATCCGCAAGTTCCTGCATCCGCGCGGCGTCAGTGCCATGAAGATAGGACTGAAGCCCATAGGAAGTGTCATTGGCGATCAACACGGCTTCGTCATCGTCGCTGTAGGCAATGACTGACAGGACCGGACCGAATATTTCTTCGCGGGCGATCCTCATTTGGTTGTCGACGTTGGCGAATATGGTCGGCTTCGTGAACCAGCCACGATCAAGCCCGGCAGGCCGCCCCAGGCCGCCCGTCAGAAGGTCGGCGCCCTCTCGTGTCCCCAACTCGATATAGGATTGGACTCGATCGTACTGCTTCTGACTGACCATCGGGCCGATAACTGCATCCGGATCATCGGGTGAGCCGACCTTGAAGGCTTCGATTTCTTGCTTCAACCTGGCCAGCACCTCTTCGAGCCGATGCTTGGGAGCCAGGATACGGGTTCCGGCAATGCAGGCCTGGCCGCTGTTGACGAAACCCATCCTCAAGACAGCGGGGATGGTCACGTCCAAATCTGCATCGTCCAGAATGATGTTCGGACCCTTGCCGCCAAGCTCCAGCGTGACGCGCTTGAAGGTGTCGGCCGCGTTGCGCAGTATCTCTCTGCCGACAGCGGTAGAACCCGTAAATGTCAGCTTCGCGATGTCCGGATGCTTGCTGAGTTCCGCGCCGACGACATTTCCGAACCCGTTGACGATGTTGAAGACGCCATTCGGCAGACCCGCTTCGTGAAGGCAGTCGGTCAAGATCTGCGTCTGTAACGCGCTCATCTCGCTGGGCTTGATGACGATTGTGGAACCTGCGGCGATGGCGGTCGCGAGCTTTGAGGTGATGAAGCTGATATTGCTGTTCCAAGGCGTAATAGCGGCGGCGACGCCGGAGGGCCGCATGACCACACGAGCACGGCCCATCTGGCGCTCGAAGTCGTAGTCCTCCAGGACGTTTGCCATGGTCAGGAAGCTTGAAGCAGCATGAGGGATGGCAAATCGCGTAAACGTCTGCGGCGCACCATATTCAAGCGCCATGGCTTCGGTGAGATCGGAGACGCGGGCGGCAACGGTGACGTTCAATCGTTTTAGCATGTCGATGCGCTCACGCTTCGTCGTCCGTGAGAATGACGGGAAAGCACGTTTCGCCGCCGCGACAGCCTCTCGCGCATCTTCGACGCCACCCAGTCTGACCGTGCCGATTTTCTCTTCCGTTGACGGATTGTGGAGATCGGCCGTCTCTGTCGCGCGAGGCGTGACGAATTGCCCGTCGATGTAAATCTTGTCGATGTCGTACATTCTAAGCTCCTTTCGGCTGTTGAGCGTTATCTGGCATTTCGGCACTGTCCTGATAAGCTGGCCAAAAGCACTCAGCGTGATAGGAGATTACGGACAATGATGCGTGGCTCGCTTGCTGAACTTGAGGCAGTCCTCGCCGTCTCTGTCCAAGGCGGGTTTCGGGCGGCAGCTCGCGAGCTTGGGATCTCGTCATCGTCGCTCAGTCAGCAGATCGCAGCGTTGGAGACGCGCATGGGCGTGAGGTTGTTCAACCGTTCGACTCGGAGCGTTGTTCTTTCCGCTGCTGGCGAGCAGTTCGTGGCGAGCGTCGGACCGGCGCTTGAGGCGATCCGTAGCGCTGTTGAGCACGTGGATGAACACCGGGCGGAAGCCAAGGGCACCTTGCGTATCAACACGTCCATCGGCGCAACGCGCATGATTCTGGCGCCGCTGATCCTGGAATACATGCAGAGAAACCCGCAGATGGAAGTGGAGATTGTTACGGAGGCCGCGCTGATCGATGTGAACGCCAAGGGTTTTGACGCGGGCATCAGGATCAGGGAAGCCGTCCCCCCTGATATGGTGGTCGTCCCTATCGGCGATAACATCCTCCCGGCCATCGTCGGTTCGACCGCCTATTTCAATCGGCACGGAAAACCAGAGGTGCCGGCAGACCTTCAGAAGCATACATGCATCCGCGCCCGAATGGCGAGTGGGGCAATCTATCGATGGGAGTTCGAGCGGCGGGGCGAGAGTTTCGCACTGGACGTTCCAGGCAAACTGGTGCTCGACGACAGCGATCTTATGCTTCGGGCCACCCTTAATGGAGCGGGTCTTGCCTATCTGAACGAATGGCAGGTGAAGGACCATATTGCCGCTGGAAGGCTGGAGCAGGTTCTAGCCGATTGGACGCCGCCCTATCCCGGCTTGTGTCTCTACTATCCCGGAAGACGCAATATTCCGGCCAAGCTGCGCCGGCTCGTGGACTTGGTGCACGAGGTCCGGCAACTCAGCGATATGGAGAGGTTATCTTGAATCAGAAGTTTCAGTCGGCTCGTATGGGATTTAGAACCAGGTCTTGAAGGGCGTATCAGGAGGGAAGTTCGGTTATGGCTAGCCTCCCTCCTTGAAACCTGAAGCACTTTCGGATGAACGCCAGCATATCCGCGTTCAGAAATGCCTGTGGGTGTTGATGAGATGCCTGGCAGGCTGATCTCTCAGCTTAGACAACGCCTGCTCGATCCGAGCGTAAGATGCTGTGATACCAGCATCGACAAGAACCTTGCCATTCTTGCCCGTCAGAACGGCGATGTTGCCGCGAACTTGGTAGGTCGTGATGTCAGTACGGGTGGCTGCATCCCTGAGCGAAGCCGGCACTGAAACGCCAAACCTTGCCACGCGGAGCTTGGCACTGTTGCATTCAGCGTAACGGTCCAGTGCCAAACATGAATATTCAGCTGGCCGCCTGCTCGTTGCATCCTGTGGTCACGGATCGGGAACGGACCCGACCTTCATCAGGAGCGATCACATGAAACTTTATCACCATCCGCTGTCAGGCCACGCGCACCGTGCCCGGCTATTTCTCTCGTTGATCGGGCTCCCCCACGAGTTGGTGGAGGTCGATCTGCAGGCTGGCGCCCACAAGCAGCCCGACTTCCTCAAGATGAATCCCTTCGGCCAGGTGCCGGTACTGGCGGATGGCGATATCTTCATCTCCGATTCCAACGCGATCCTGGTTTACCTTGCCAAGAAGGCAGGTCAGACGGAATGGCTTCCGGAAGATGCAAAAGGGGCGGCCGATGTTCAGCGCTGGCTTTCGGTTGCTGCCGGTGAAATCGCTTACGGACCGGCAGCTGCTCGTCTGGTGACGGTGTTCGGCGCCAAGTTCAATCCGGAAGAGGTCATTGGACGTGCACATACCATCCTCGGCCGGATCGAGAGCCAGCTGCAAGGGCGGGAATGGCTGGTCGGCGACCGCCCGACGATCGCCGACGTTGCGATCTACAGCTATGTCGCGCGTGCTCCGGAAGGCAATGTCGACCTTAGCGCCTATCCGTCCGTCAATGCCCTGCTGACCCGGGTTGAACAACTTCCAGGCTTTGTCGACTTCGTCAAGACGCCGGTTGGCCTTGCCGCCTGAGCCTCGATAGGGCGTGCGATGCCTCGCACGCTCTTTGCCTCTTTTTCTGGAGAACGCAAATGTCCGAGACGTTTACAAAACTGCCGGTGTGGCACGAAGGCGAGACCTTGATCCAGGAAAAGCTTGGCGTAAAGGAGCGCATGGCCTCTGTCGGGCAGCGCGTCATTCGCGATTTCATGCCGGACCAGCATCGCGACTTTTATGCCCAACTGCCTTTCATCGTTCTAGGTAGCGTTGACCGGTCCGATGATGCTTGGGCAACGTTTGTCGAAGGCCAGCCGGGCTTCATGTCGTCACCCTCTCCTGTCGTTTTGGACATTGCCGCGATCCGAGATCCAAGTGATCCGGCAAGTGAAGGACTTGTCGATGGCTTGCCGATCGGTCTCCTCGGTATCGAGATGCACACGCGGCGCCGCAACCGTATGAACGGTTTCGTCTCGACGACCGATAGCGGTTTCCGCGTGGATGTTGACCAGAGTTTCGGAAATTGCCCGCGTTACATTCAGTTGCGCGACTTCGCGTTCGAACGCCAGCCGGGAACCTTGTTTAACGGTGAAGTTGAAGAGCTGCCTGCACTTGATGATCAGGCAAGCACGATTATCCGGGAAGCTGATGCGTTCTTCGTTGCCTCCTACGTCGATCGCGAAGACCGGCGCCAGGTGGATGTCTCCCACCGCGGTGGAAACGCCGGATTCGTCCGCATCGGTGACGACGGTATCCTTACGATCCCTGACTTCGATGGAAATCTCTTCTTCTCGACGCTCGGCAACATCCTCGTAAACGGTAAGGCGGGACTTCTGTTCGTGGATTTCAATACGGGCGATATGCTCCAGATGACGGGGACAGCCGAGGTCATCTTCGATTCACCCGAGGTTGCCGCCTTTCAGGGTGCGGAGCGGTTTTGGACCTTCAAGCCGACACGCATCGTCAGGCGCCGTAATGCACTGGCTCTAAGATGTGCTTTCCAGAAAGACGGCTGGTCTCCGAGTTCCCTGATGACAGGCAGCTGGAGCCAAGCGGCCGCCCGTCTCCGTGCAGCAGAGTTTGCCACAAACTGGCGGCCTATGACCGTTACTGCAATTGTCGATGAAAGCGCGACGATCAAGTCTTTCCATCTGCAGCCGAGCGATGGCGCAGGGCTACTCCCTCACAACGCCGGCCAGCATCTACCTATACGCATAAAGCTACCCGGCGAAGAAAACGCGATCATACGCACCTACACGCTTTCGGTCGCGCCGTCCGACGGGATCTACCGCATTAGCGTCAAGCGAGACGGCCGGGTTTCGCAGTTCTTGCATGATACTGTTGCAATCGGTGACGTTATCGAGGCGCGCGCGCCGGCCGGTGACTTCAAGATTGACACACGCTCGACACGGCCGGCTGTACTTCTTGCAGGGGGTATCGGCATCACGCCGTTGCTCGCCATGCTTCGTCACGTCGTCTACGAAGGGCTCCGCAAGCAGCGAGTCCGTCCAGTCACCTTATTCTACGCAGCCCGTTCCAGGGCTGATCGACCGTTTGACAAAGAGATCACGGAGTTGATTAGCGCAGCCAGGGGTGCCGTGCGCTTGGTCAGGATCCTCAGCGACACCACGGATGCGGAAGAGGGGAGGGACTTCGACGCCGCAGGGCGGATCGATATGGCGATGCTGATGCGGTTCCTTCCCTTCAACGACTATGATTTCTATCTCTGCGGTCCTGCACCGTTCACGCAAGGGCTCTATGACGGGCTGCGGACGCTCAACATTGCTGACGATCGAATTCAGGCTGAAGCCTTCGGTCCGTCCTCGCTCATTCGCACGGGGCAACCCACACCAGCAGCTGTGTCTTCCGCCAAGCAGCCGTCAGAAAAGCCCGTAGCTGTCGTGTTCACCAATTCCTTGAAAGAAGCGCGATGGATCCCTGGTTCCGGCACTCTCCTGGAACTTGCCGAAGCACGTGGCCTTGAGCCCGAATTCAGTTGTCGGGAAGGCAGTTGCGGGACGTGCCGGACGAAGCTCGTCAAGGGTGCCGTCGCTTATGTCAAGCATTCCACCGCCAAGATAGACGCGGACGAAGTGCTTCTGTGCTGCGCCGTTCCTGCCGACCAGGAAGGTGGTCTGCAACTCGCTGTCTAAGGACTTGGATTGCTGCGTCCAGCGTAACAGTCCTTTGTTCCTTTTCGATCTTCAGCGATCAGCGCCACAGGGCCATATTCGGTCTCAGAGAGCGACATCTCTCACAACTGAAAAGGAGAATACAATGTCACGCATTCCTACCCCGGCAACCATCGACGAAGCGCCCGAAGCCTCCCGCCCGATCCTCGAGACCATCCAGAAGCAGATGGGTTCTGTTCCGAATATCTTCCGGCTGGTTTCCAACAGCCCCGCCGCATTGACGGGCTTGACCTCGCTCCAGGGCGCACTCGGCAAAGGCAAGCTCCCATTGGCCACCCGCGAACGCATCGCGCTTGCGATGGCTGAAGCCAACGGCTGTGACTACTGCCTTTCCGCCCACACCTTCACCGGTACGAAGTTCGCCAAGCTCGACGAGAGCGAGATCGCTGCCAACCGCAGCGGCACCTCGAACGATCCCAAGGCAGCTGCCGCAGTCGAATTCACCCGGGCACTGACAGTGGCCCGCGGTTCCGTCGCGCCAGCCGAAATCGCAAAGGTCCGTGATGCTGGCTACAGCGACGCTGAGATCGTCGAGATCATCGCCCATGTCGCCCTCAATACCTTCACGAACTACGTAAATGAGGCGCTCGAAACCGAAATCGACTTCCCCCGCATTAATCGCGCGGCTGCCTGACGCCTGGCCCGAAGGCGGTGCGAGACGTACCGCCTCCCGCCCCACGAGTGACCATAAACCTCAAAGGAACTTTTCCATGTCTCGTCCCCCGCTTCCCCCGTTCACCAGAGAGAGTGCCATCGAAAAGGTCCGCCTTGCCGAAGATGGCTGGAATAGCCGCGATCCTGCAAAGGTAGCGCTTGCCTACACGCTGGATACGCGCTGGCGCAACCGCGCAGAGTTCGCAAAGAACCGTGCCGAGGCAGAGGCCTTCCTGACGCGCAAGTGGAACAAGGAACTCGACTATCGCCTTATCAAGGAACTTTGGGCCTTTACCGGCAACCGCATTGCCGTCCGATATGCCTACGAATATCGTGACGACAGCGGCCAGTGGTTCCGCGCCTATGGCAATGAAAACTGGGAATTTGCCGAGGACGGCCTGATGCAGGAACGTCATGCAAGCATCAACGAACACCCAATCGCTGAAGCCGATCGCAAGTTCCGTTGGCCGCTGGGACGCCGCCCGGACGACCATCCTGGCCTGAGTGATTTCGGCTTTTAGACAGCTGCACAAGGAGATGCAAACATGGCCAGTTCGTCCATTGATCCGCGGGTAAGGCTTTCAATAGAGCTGGCTCTCACGGGAACCACCGCGAGCGAAGCGCTGCTAGCGAAACAGGAAGGGTCTGGTCGTGCGCTTGGCATGACCGGCGCAGAGATGGACATCGCAAGACGGGGCTCGAGCTTCGACTTCAATACGTCAGCGGCCGTATCGCTTGCATTGAATGCCTGCCGCGAAACACGCCAGCGCGCATTGCGCACCGGCCTGTCCGAGAAAGCCTGTGCGGAAATCGAACGCATTTCGCAGGCTGACCATTCGCCAAACACATGACCAAGGGTAAGCCCCTTGAGGCTTCCGCTCCAACCACTTAAGGTCTTGGAAACGCGAGTGCTTTGGGGGAATAAATGGATCGTTGGCAAGCAATGAGGATCTTTGTTAAGGTCGCTGAAACTGAAAGTTTCGCAGACACTGCGCGACAGATGTTCATGAGCGCTCCAGCCGTCACGCGCGCAGTTGCTTCGCTCGAAGACCTGATCGGCGCACGGCTTCTCGTGCGGACCACCCGCTCTGTGAAGATGACCGAAGCGGGGGTTCGCTATTTTGAAGACTGCCGGAGGATCCTTGCCGATATCGCCGAAGCGGAAGCGGCTGCCGGCGGTTCATATGCTACGCCGACCGGTACCTTATCCGTAACCGCGTCAGCGCTGTTCGGGCAAATGTACGTCCTTCCGATCGTGACGGATTATCTTGACACATATGCGACGATGAAAGCGAAGACGCTGTTCATCGATCGACCTGTCAACATCGTCGAGGAAGGGATCGACGTTGCCGTGCGCATTGGCCATCTTCCTGACTCGAATCTTTCTGCCGTGAAAGTCGGATCGGTCCGTCGCGTCATGTGCGGTTCGCCAAAATACTTCGAGCGCTACGGCGTTCCGCAATCGCCGGCCGATCTCGAAAACCACCGCATCGCGGCGTCGACTGCTGCCTGGGCATCACCCGAATGGAAGTTCGGCAACGATCTGCGTGTCAATGTTGATGCGGTTCTGCAATGCAACACCAATGAAGCGGCTATACAGTCGGCACGTGAGGGATGGGGCCTGACAAGGGTGTTGAACTATCAGATTGGTCCAGCGCTCGTCACTGGAGAGCTGCAGATCGTTCTCAGCGACTATGAAGAACCGCCCCTGCCAATTCACCTGCTGCATCCCGAAGGAAGACACGCTCCGGCGAAGATCAGGGCGTTTGTCGATATGGCTGCGACGCGACTACGTGAGAACAGACTTTTGAATTAACGCCTCCCAGGGGAAGGGTTATTTCCTCTCCCTCACACAGCCCCGATCCAGTTTAACTTCTTTCGCCTTATAAAATACTGGCTGTTCACGAGCCAGCCTTGCAGCGGTCGCAGCGGGCATGTCACCAGCATGAATGGCAGTGTATTAGGTTACTAAAGGTGAACCCACCAGGCTGCTTGGAACGCCACTTTGAGCCAGACGCCCAGGAGCAAAATGGGTATGCAGGCAAAACAGATGACGAAAAAAACCGGCCCGTCGTAAGCGTCCGGTGAAACTGCCTTTGAGATTTCCGGCGAACATCTGAAGTTACGTCACTAATTCCGTCATTAGAGACGTCATCAGGGGTCAACTAAGGGCCGCATTGAGATTTTGACAGGTTTCGAGCACGGCGGTCGCGCCGCCGGCGCACTGGCTGAGCGGCCTGCCGGGCGGCGGTCTTCAAAGATGGACGCTGACGCCCCTCCCGCGTTCCGATCGCCCGGAAGGCCGCGGCATGGATCAACCACACCGCGTCGGGATCAGCCCTTGATGAAGGCCAGCAGGTCCTGGTTGAGCACATCGGCATTAACGGTGAGCATGCCGTGCGAGAAGCCCGGATAGGTCTTGATCTGGCCGTTCTTCAGAAGCTTGATCGACTTCCTGGCGGCATCAGCGATCGGCACGATCTGGTCGTCTTCGCCGTGAAGAACGAGCGTCGGTACGGTGATCGCCTTCAGGTCATCCGTCTGGTCGGTTTCAGAGAAGGCCTTGATGCCATCGTAATGAGCTTTTGCGCCGCCCATCATGCCCTGACGCCACCAATTCTGGATCACGCCTTCCTGCACCGTGGCGCCCTCACGGTTGAACCCGTAGAAAGGACCAGCNTCGGTTTCAGAGAAGGCCTTGATGCCATCGTAATGAGCTTTTGCGCCGCCCATCATGCCCTGACGCCACCAATTCTGGATCACGCCTTCCTGCACCGTGGCGCCCTCACGGTTGAACCCGTAGAAAGGACCAGCGGGCACGTCGCGGAAGAATTGCGCGCGGTTGGCGGCAAGCGCCGAGCGGAAACTGTCAAACACTTCAATCGGCAGACCTTCCGGGTTGGAAGCCGTCTTCAGCATCAGCGGGGGAACGGCCGAGACAAGAACGGCCTTGGCAACGCGGCCGGCAGGCTCGCCATGCTTGGCGACGTAGCGGGCGACTTCGCCGCCGCCTGTGGAATGGCCGATATGCACGGCATTCTTCAGGTTCAGCGCCTGGACGACGGCAAACGCATCGGCTGCGTAATGATCCATGTCGTGACCGTCGGCGACCTGGGCAGACCGCCCATGGCCGCGCCGGTCATGGGCAACGACGCGGTATCCTTTGGAGAGGAAGAACAGCATCTGTGCATCCCAGTCGTCCGACGACAGCGGCCAGCCGTGGTGGAAGACGATCGGCTGCGCGTCCTTCGGACCCCAGTCCTTGTAAAAGAGTTCAGTGCCGTCCTTGGTTGTGACGAAGCCCATGTCGATATCTCCTTGCGATGAATTGTTGGTGGAAGAGTTGTGTGAGAAGGCGAGCGCCGGAATGCTCGCGCCGGCAAGTGCGATGCTTCCGATCAGTACGCTGCGCCTCGACACGAAAAACCGATCTGTATCGGATGCCATTGCATTTCTCCTGTCGCGCTGTGTTTGCGAATTTCGTATTTGACAAAGACAAAGTATCGCCATCTTTAGGCGGAAACACGTGGCGGAAATGACTTTATCCGAGGCAAAAGTGGCAAAGCGCAAAGAAACTGATTTCATAGAGGTGGGGTTACTAGTTTACCCGGACTGCCAGTTGGCTGCCGTCTACGGATTGACCGATCTGTTTCGCATCGCCAGCAAATGGTCGACGGATCTGCAGACGCCAACAAGCCTTCGCAACATCCGCGTCAGCTACTGGAAAATGGAGGACGGGGATGTGTCCTGCACGTGGGATTCGCGCCCTGGAATCCCGCACGCGCTGAGCTACGTCATCGTGCCACCGAGCATCATCATGCCGGAAAAAATGCAGAGCATGAGCCCCGCCGCGCAATGGCTCACGTCACAGCATGCACGTGGCGTGACCGTGTGTTCAATCTGTGCCGGAGCGTTTGTCCTGGCCGAAACCGGCCTCATCGACGGCCGGCGCGCCACAACCCACTGGGCCTTTGCCGAAAGGCTTGCCGAACAATTTCCCAATATCGACGTCTCGCCTGACAATATGATTATCGACAATGGTGACGTCATCACCGCCGGCGGCATCCTTGCCTGGACGGATCTCGGCCTGCTGCTTGTCGAGAAGCTGCTCGGACAGGCCGTGATGCTTGAGACGGCACGCTTTCTCGTCGTCGATCCGCCGCGTCGCAGTCAGAGTCAGTACAAGGCTTTCCTTCCGCGCTTCGATCATGGCGACAAGGAAGTCCTGCAGGTGCAGCATCAGTTTCATGCGACACCGGAGCTGCAAAAGTCGATCGGCGAGCTGGCAGACAGCGTGCGTCTTTCGGAACGGACTCTCCAGCGCCGCTTTCACCGCGCGACGCGGCTGAAGCTGACCGAATATCTGCAAAACGTCCGCATCATGAAGGCGCGGCAGTTGCTGGAAACAACGAATGGTTCCGTCGAGAGCATCGCGTGGGCGGTAGGCTATGCGGATCCGGCGGCATTTCGGAAGATATTCGGCCGGTTGACGGGCGCAAAGCCAAATGTCTATCGCGGCGACACGCGCCTTGATCGTATCGATGATGTAGTTGCACACTGATCGTCAGCCGACGCAGGTCCCGTTTAAGGAGCATAGTCCGGCCGGGGGTGGCAACTTTCGACTGCAAGATGAGCGGCAGCAGTAGACACCACGGAGCACTTATCTCCGGCTGACACGCCCTAAGAATCTGCCGTGCGCCGCCCATACTAGAGCCGTCGGAAACATACGTCCAGCCGAGGCAGAGGAACGCGCCTCTATTTGGCAACTTCGTAAAAATCTTGCTTTTATCCCGCTCAATGAGGCAGCCATCATCGGGCGTTGAGGATAACCCCGGAGCTACCCGTTCGCTCAGCTAAAGAATTGCGGGTCATATCAAACATATATTTGTTATTGTTTTCCTTTACCCCATTGGATAAAATAACAAAAATGTAATTGGTAGATGACAACAGGTAGTCTGTATGCTCGCAATCGTGGCTGACGACGTCACCGGCGCACTGGATGCCGCCGCACCCTTCGCCGGCCGAGGGCTAGCTACGCGCGTGGCGCTGAGGGCCGACGCTGTTAGGCGCGCATTGTGCAGCAGCGACGTCGATGTTCTGTCGGTCAATCTGAACTGCCGGGAGGTGTCGGCGGATGAGGCACGGGTCGAGATGGCCAAGGTTATGTCCTTGCTTCCTCCCGGCGCCACTCTCTTCAAGAAGATCGACTCCAGACTTAAGGGAAATATTGCAGCGGAGCTGGATGCCATCGACTTTCGGAAAGCGCTCGTTGCACCGGCGATTCCGGCCTTCGGCCGTGTCGTCAAGAACGGGCATGTTCAAGGGTTCGGTGTCGACAGGCCGATCTCCGTCCTGGCAGCGCTCGGCGGGGACAGAGATCGCTTTCTCGTTCCCGATATTCTGACGGAGCAGGATATGCATGCCGCGTTGGCAAATGCGCAAGCCGAAGGGGTTGATCTGCTGATCGGCGCGCGGGGGCTGGCCGAGGCGCTTGCATTCTCCATGACCGGAAGGGCAGAAGTACAGCCGGTGGTTCTCCCGGCTGGCAAAGTCCTTCTTGTCATCGGCTCGAGAGATCCAATCACTCTTGCGCAGGTGGATATTTTGAGGCGGGACTTCTGCGTAGGCTACGTCGAAGCTCCAAACGGCGTTATGGGAGACGCGGGTTGGTCTGAGCATCCTGTGGTGGCGTTGGTGCAGGCGTTGCCCGGAGCCTTGAACGCCTCGCCAGAGGAGGTTTCCGCGAATTTGGCAGCAGGGGTTGTACCCGGCATGACGCAGGCAGCCAGAACATGGCTTCTTTCCGGCGGAGCCACTGCAGACGCAGTACTTTCGCGAGCGGGCATCAGCGAGTTTACCTTACTTGGCGAGTGCCTGCCTGGCCTGGGAGTTGGTGAAGCTCAGGGACGTTGCATCATCGCTAAGTCCGGCGGCTTCGGTACGCCGGATACGCTGACACGCGTTGTAGCAGGAATAATGGGGGCTAGGTGAGCATGGGACTGGTCGGCGGAACGGCACGCAAGGCGCTGCCTGACATTGTGTTTGAACGCATACATCGGGCCATTAAATCGGGTGCCTATAAACCGGATGAACGGCTGCCGACGGAGCATGACCTAGCGATCGAATTCGAAGTGTCGCGGCCGGTCATCCGGGAGGCCCTGAGGCGCTTGCGTGAGCAAGGTCTCATCTACTCGCGGCGCGGCGCGGGAAGCTTCGTGCGGGTTTTGGGACTGCGCGAGCCGCTCGGGTTTGGCCAGCTTGAGAATGTCGCAGATCTGCTCAACTGCTACGAGTTTCGGCTAACGCTGGAGCCTGGTGCGGCAGCGGCAGCGGCCGCTAGGCATAATGAGGCGACGCTTTCCGCCATTCGTCAGGCTTTGGAGTTGATGCGCGACGCGACCAACAGGCAGTCCCATCGCGAAGACGCGGATTACCAATTTCACCTGGCCATAGCGCGCGCAGCCAATAATGGTTATTTTTCAACGGCGATGGAAGCGCTCAAGGACCACATCTCGGCGGGGATGAAATTCCACGGCATTTCCGTCAAGCGCGAGGCTGCCGGATTGTCGCGCGTGTTCGGGGAGCATGAGGCAATTGCCAATGCAATCGCAGCCGGCGACGGACCGGCGGCAATGGCATTGATGAAGTCGCATCTGGAGGGATCGCGCGAGCGTCTGTTCCAGACGTCACATCGGGATTGAGGCAAGGGGAGCAGCAGCCGCAGCAGAGGCTATTGCTCCGCTAGGCAGTCAGTAGGCTGCCCGATAAATTCCAAGTATATCGTCGACGCTCATGTCGATCGGATTGTTGTCCATCAGCCTGCGAATGGCATGGGCGTCGGCGGCATACCGAGGGAGATCCGCTTCCTGCGCGCCATGTGCCGAGAGAGCCATTTCCACTCCGAGATCAAGACAGAAGCCCTTGGCAACCTCATTCACCGCCTCGGGCGAATCCGCTCGTGCTGCACCCAGAGCAGTCACCACTTCTGCCGTTTTGTCCGGCACTGCCGGCTGGTTGAAGGCGAGGACATGCGGGAAGATAACCGCATTCGCCAGACCGTGCGGCATGTGAAGCAGCGTTCCTAACGGGTAAGCAATAGCATGACCTGCAGCCGTGTTGACGGGTCCGAGGCAGATCCCCCCATAATAGGAGGCGAGCATGAGCCCCTCGCGAGCCTCGGTGTCTGCCCCATCTCGTACCGCCCGTGCGAGAAATTTACCTACCAGCCGAAAGCCCATCCGCGCGAAATCGTCGATCATCGGGTGGGCGCGCCTGTTGGTGAACGCCTCCACGCAGTGCGCCATCGCATCTATTCCCGTGGCTGCGGTCACGGCCGGAGGGACGGAGTAGGTGAGTTCCGGATCTAGGATCGCCAGATCCGCGATGAGGTGCGGGCTTTCGACCGCAATCTTGGCGCCTTTGGCTGGATCCGTGATCAACGAACGTATCCCGGCCTCCGATCCGGTGCCGGCCGTGGTTGCAACCTGAACCAGCCGCGTATTGCGTCCTCCGACGCGATTTGGTCCAGCCACATCGGCAAGAGTCTGATCCTGGTCCCAAAGAGCGGCAACGAGCTTCGCGACATCCATGACCGATCCGCCGCCAAGCCCGATGACGACGTCCGGTTTTGCCTGACGGGCGGCCGTCAGGGCTGCATCGAGCGTCGCAGTGTCCGGCTCGCCGGGGATGGCATCAAACAGGCTGACGCGGCCGGAAAGCTGCAGGCGATCCACAAACCCTGCAGTGATTGGTGTCGCGAGAACCAGCACGGATCCGGCGTCGCCAGCCCACGCGCCGACTTGCGCGATTGTGCCAGCACCAACCGCGAGACGGCGTGGCTGGTGGATGGTGATGGGTGCAAAGGCCATGGCTGTCATCCTTGCTGTGTACGACCAGCGACCAGCTTGCGCGCATAGGCAATGGCCGAGTTCATGTTGCCGTGGTTGGCGATACCCTTGCCGGCGATATCGAAGGCGGTTCCATGGTCAACCGAGGTACGGTCGATAGGCAGGTCAACGGAGACATTGACTGCGGTGTCGAAAGCCACGAGCTTGATCGGGATGTGCCCCTGGTCATGATATTGTGCGACGACCAGGTCGAAGGCGCCGGAATAGGCGCGGTGAAAGACGGTGTCTGCAGAGATCGGCCCCTGGACGTCGATCCCTTCCGCCCGCGCGGCGGCAACGGCCGGCGCGATCTGGTCATCGTCTTCTTTACCGAAAAGGCCGTTCTCGCCGCAATGCGGGTTGATTCCAGCCACGGCGATGCGCGGCTTGGTATAGCCCACGCGCTTCAGGTGGCGGTCGCCCGCTCGAATGGTCGCCAGCACGCGTTCGGTGGTGGCCCGGCGAATTGCCTCCTGAAGGGAGACATGGGTAGAGACATGGATCACCTTCAGGCGGTCCGAGGCCAGGAGCATATAGGCCGCAGATGAGCCGGTCAGGCTCCGGAGCATGCCGGTGTGGCCGTCATAGTGATGACCGGCCATATTAAGCGCCTCTTTGTTGATTGGTGCGGTGACGATGCAACCGATATTGCCTGCCTGAGCATCTCGCACTGCCTTTTCAATGAAGCGAAAGGCGGCGTCGCCTGATTTGGCCGAAAGCGTTCCCCAGGGAAGCGGTGCCCCCTCGACCGGGAAATCCACCACGAAGGGTTCGAGATCGAAATTGATGCCCAGGGCGTGTCGCGCTTCCTCAAGGGTGGCGAGGTTGCCGTAGATGCGGGTCGCTTGTTGATCGGCACCGCTCATTTCCGCCAGGGCGCGAACCGTAATCTCTGGGCCAACCCCGCAAGGATCGCCCATGGTGATGCCGATGGTCGTGCTCATTGATCGTACCTTTCCGCAGCATCTGCCCAGCCAGGCGCCAGCCGCACGTATTTGATAGCTCGCCTGTGATAGGTATAGGCGATGTGGAGGTGGCCTTCGGGATCTTCCAGCAACCAGGGATAGGACATCTCCTTGTTTCGCCCATCTGTCGAGTCATTCGAAAGGCAGGTGCCTGGGCCGTCCTCGACGAGGACGCGCAGGGGAAAGCTCTTTCCGCCATCCTCGGACAGGCAGACGATGACAGGCGCTCGCGGGACACCCCATACCGGAACGCAACCGCCTTTGGGATCCGCATCGGGACGGGCGTCGTCCTCGCCGAGTTCGTCATACAGCGAGACGCGGCGGTCTAGAGATTGATCTGCATTCACCGGGTTGCAGATGACGGCAATGCGACCGTCAGCAAGAGTGACAGCAGCAAGGGATGAATTATTGTTCGGCAGATCTGTCGCCTCCGGAACGCTCCAGCTGTTCCCGCCATCGATACTCTCTGCTCGGTAAACATGATCCGCCTGGCGTCTGCGGAAAAATGCCGCCTTGTGGTCGTTGCCAAGGTTGACCGGGCTCATATGCACGCACCCGGTCGAGTGCGCGAGTTCGTCCAGCCGCCAGGTCTCTCCTCCATCCATCGACACGCCGACTGCCGCATAGTCGTGACTGCCGTTCCACTTTTGACCAGGTCGCTGCAGGCATCGAAAGATCGGCAACATGATCGCTCCGTCCTCGCGCACCCACAAAGATGCACGCACGAAGCAGCCGCGGGGAAGATCCAGATAACGTCCTTCACCCGTGGCAAGTGCTGTCGGATCGGCGGTGTCTCGCAAAACCTCGGCCATGCGGATGCGGCACTCGTCCTGGTTTCCAGAAGGCTGAGAGGTATGGAACAGCCAAAGACGGCCGTCAGGGGCGGTGAACAAAACCGGGTTCTGCTCCGAATGGCTTGGATCCCGGCTCAGCCTTTGGGCCGGACCCCAATTCCGTGAACCCGGCGGGAGAGCCGAAGCAAAGATTGAAATGTCGGACTTTCCCTCAAGCGTTCCTCCGAACCATGCGCAGATCACAGTGCCATCGGAAAGCCTATGGAGAAAGCTCGCATGATTCTGGATCATTGGCGAAGGCAAGAAGGCTTCCTGTCGTCCTTCCCCAGCGTCGCGAACGACACCCGTCATCGCGCGGGCTATCTCGTCAGGTGTCATTACATGTTTCCTCCCTGTCGTCACAGGATCAGAAAAAATATCAAGTTGTCAAGTTTGTGTGAGAGCTAAATATTCCGGTTTGGGAATAAAATTTCGATTAAATAATTGAAAATATAGGGAAAAAATAAAGATGTAAATCCTATATTCAGGATGAGAGACATTTGATTTGACAAAGTAATCAGAAAGCCCGATGGTTCCGGCGACCTTAGTTGAGCTGTTGCGGCGTCGAGGAGCGTTCGTGAGGGGTTGATGGCAAGGGCCTGCGGGAAGATTGGTGATGGACGCCTCATCCGCGCAGAGAGCCTTGCGAGGGTTCGTTTTGCTGGGAGGAGGATCCGATGAAATTGAATGTGATGATGGGGGTAGTCTTTGCCGCCTCGCTTGCGACCGGTATCTCGCCTGCTTCGGCAGGATCTGGTCCGGTCAAGATCGTGCTTGCGGAGGAGGCCGATCTACTCGAACCTTGTATGGCAACCCGATCAAATATTGGTCGAGTCATCATGGAGAATGTCAGCGAGACGCTGACCGAACTCGATGTGCGGGGCAAGAAGGGTATTATGCCGCGTCTGGCCGAGAAATGGGAGCAAACCGCCGACGGCAGCTGGCGCTTTCATCTTCGCCACGGCGTGACTTTCTCGAATGGGACCGCCTTTGACGCAAAGGATGTGAAGCATAGCTTCGAGCGCATCATGAGCGACAAGAATGCCTGCGAATCCCGGCGGTATTTCGGTGGCATGAACATTTCGACCAATGTCGTCGACGATTACACGATCGACTTCAAGGTTGAGCCTGCACAGCCCATTCTCCCTCTTCTTGTTTCCCTGATCACCATCGTGCCGGAAGAGACGCCCATGGAGTTCATTCGTGAACCGATCGGTACAGGCCCCTACAAACTCACCAACTGGACGCCGGGTCAGCAGATTGTCCTTAGCGCTCGGAGCGACTACTGGGGTGCCAAGCCCCAGGTAACTCAGGCAACCTATCTGTTTCGCGCGGACCCTGCTGTCCGGGCTGCAATGGTGCAGACCGGCGAAGCTGACTTATCGCCGTCTATCTCGCAGCTTGATGCCACCAATCCCAAGACCGACTTCTCCTATCTCGATAGCGAAACCACCTATCTGCGTATCGACCACAACATCGCGCCGCTGAACGATGTGCGCGTTCGCCGTGCTCTCAATCTGGCGATTGATCGGCAGGCCTTTGTCGGTTCTCTGGTGCCGGATGGGGCGGTGCCTGCGACGGCGCTTGTACCGCCGACGACGCTTGGATGGAATCCAAAGGTCAAGGTATTCCCCTTTGATCCCGAAGGCGCCAAAAAGCTTTTGGCAGAAGCCAAGGCTGACGGTGTTCCGGTCGATACACCCATCACCATCATTGCGCGTACCGCGAATTTCCCGAACGTGACTGAGATCATGGAAGCCATTCAGGCGCAGCTCCAGGACGTAGGGTTCAAGGTGGATCTCAAGTTCGTGGAGGTTGCTGAGCATGAGGGCTATTATTCAAAGCCCTTCAAGGAAGGTCGGGGGCCCATTCTGGTTGCCGCATCGCATGACAATTCAAAAGGCGATCCGTCCTTCACCATGTTCTTCAAATATGCCACGAAAGGCACTCAATCCGGTTTTTCGGACCCAAAGGTGGATGATCTGATCCAGCGCGCCACGGCGGCCGTGGGTGACGAGCGCGCCAAGCTTTGGTCTGAGCTGATCGCCTATCTGCATGATGACGTGGTCGCCGACGTGCTCCTGTTCCACATGGTCGGCTTCTCGCGCGTCTCCGAACGGCTGGACTTCAAGCCGACGATCGCTACCAACTCGATGCTGCAGTTGTCTGAGATCGGCATCAAATAGAGGCCTAAGCCGCGACTATAGCGGCGGATGATCCGCCGCTTCTTCGACGTGAGGATGCCATGCTCAGTTTCATTCGAAAACGTTCGCTGTCCAGTCTGATTTCTCTGATCGGCCTGGTGGTGCTGGTCTTCTTTCTATCCAGGCTCACGGGCGATCCCGCAGCGCTTTTCCTGCCCGTCGAGGCATCCGCCGAAATGAAGCAGCAGTTCCGCGAACTCCATGGCTTGAACGATCCGCTGCTCGTGCAGTTCGGTCACTATGTTGGCAATGTGCTCACCGGCGATCTGGGCGAATCCCTTCGCAAGGCCCGCCCCGCTCTCGACGTCGTGCTGGAAGCCTTCGTATGGACGCTCTGGCTTGCTGCAATTACCATGACGCTGGTCGCCGTCGCATCGATCGTCGTCGGCTCGCTCGCCGCATTCCGCTCCGGCGGCTTCTTCGACCGGTTCTCTTCCATGATTTCGCTGATCGGCGCTTCTGTGCCAGACTTCTGGCTCGCAATCGTTGCGATCGTGGTGTTTTCGATCCAGCTCGTCTGGTTGCCGACGTCAGGCACCGGATCCGTTCTGCACTGGATCCTGCCGATTGCCGTTCTCTTCGTTCGACCCTTCGGCATCATCGTTCAGGTCGTGCGCGGCTCCATGATCGGCGCGCTATCTTCCGCCTATGTGAAAACCGCGCGCGCCAAAGGTGTGAAGGCTGGCCCGATCATCTTCGTGCATGCCCTGCGCAACGCCATGCTGCCTGTCATCACCGTGATGGGCGATCAGGCCGCTAGCCTTCTGAACGGCGCTGTTGTGGTGGAAACGATCTTCGGCTTTCCCGGCGTAGGCAAGCTGATGATCGATTCCATTTTGCAGCGCGACTTCAATGTGGTGCTGGCGGCGATTCTCGTGACCGCGATCGCCATTTTTCTGATGAACGTTCTGATCGACCTGGCTTATGCCTTGCTCGATCCACGGATCCGGCACTGAGGAGGTGGGCATGAGTCTGTCAGGCACAGATACGATGATCGCGTCCGATCCACCGGCCTGGAAGAGGATCCTCGGCATGCTCTGGGCGGATAAATTCGCCTTCGTTGCGGCGCTCTTCCTCATCCTCGTCGTCATCCTCGCCCTCGTTGGGCCCGAATGGCTGGGTGATCTTGCCGGCAAGCAGAATTTGCGTGGCCGCAATCTAGCGCCTTTCGATTGGCAGCGGGAATGGGTCTACTGGCTCGGAGCCGACGCGCTCGGTCGCCCGCTGCTGGCGCGCATCATCGTGGCGGCGCGAAACACCTTGCTGATTGCAGCCGGTGCTGTTCTCCTGTCTTCGGTGATCGGCACCATTCTCGGCTTGGTCGCCGGCGTTTCTGGCCCGCGCACCAGCCAGATCATCATGCGGCTCGCTGACGTCATCATGTCTTTCCCGTCGCTGCTGATCGCGGTCATCGTCCTTTATCTGCTCGGCTCCTCCATTCTGAATTTGATCGCTGTTCTCGCCATCACCCGCATCCCCGTCTATCTGCGCACAACACGGGCAGAGGTGCTGGAGATCCGGGAGCGGATGTTTGTGCAGGCGGCGCGGGTGATGGGCGCCTCAAGCCGGCGTATCCTGTTCCGTCATATTCTTCCGATCGTTATCCCGACGCTCACGACACTCGCCACGCTCGACTTTGCATATGTCATGTTGGCCGAAAGCGCGTTGTCCTTCCTCGGGATCGGCATCCAGCCTCCCGAGATTACCTGGGGCCTGATGATCTCGCAGGGGCGCCAGTATCTCACCAATGCGTGGTGGCTGTCGTTCTGGCCAGGGCTCGCCATCATCCTGACCACGCTGTCGCTCAATCTCCTGTCGAACTGGATGCGAATTGCGCTTGATCCGGTTCAGCGTTGGCGGCTCGAAATGAAAGGCCGCAAGAATGGCTGATCACCTGCTTGAAGTCCGTAACCTGTCGGTTGATTTCTTTACTGCGGCCGGCGTGGTGCATGCGGTTTGCGATATTTCCTATCACCTCGACCGGGGCGAAACGCTGGCTATCCTGGGCGAAAGCGGCTCGGGCAAGTCCGTATCATCGTCGGCAGTGATGAACCTGATCGATATTCCGCCGGGCAAGATCAGTTCCGGTCGGATCCTGCTGGATGGGGAAGACCTGCTGACCATGCCGGCAAATGAGCGCCGCGAGGTGAACGGTCGCCGGATCGCGATGATCTTTCAGGATCCGCTGAGCCACCTTAATCCGGTTTATACCGTCGGCTGGCAGATCCGCGAGGCGATGACGACGCATGGTATGGATGCAGCCAAGGCCGAGGCGGAGGCGCTGCGGCTGTTTGGCCGGGTGGGTCTTCCAGATCCCGCCCATGCCATGACGAAATATCCGCACGAGTTTTCAGGCGGACAGCGGCAACGTGTCATGATCGCCATGGCCCTTGCACTGCGCCCGGACCTGTTGATTGCCGACGAGCCGACGACAGCTCTGGACGTGACGGTTCAGGCTGAGGTCCTCGCGCTGCTGAAGGAGTTGCAACGCGAGACGGGTATGGCGGTCCTGATCATCACCCACGACCTCGGTGTGGTGGCAGAGATCGCTGACCGTGTCGTTGTCATGGAGAAGGGCGTTCTCGTCGAGCAGGGAACTGTGCGGGAGGTCTACAAGAACCCGACACACCCATACACCAAGAAACTCATCGCTGCCGCGCCAGGCCAAGGGGAGATGCATCGCCCTGCGGCAAAAGCCGATCCGCTTCTGGTGGTAAGGGACGTACGCAAGCGCTTTGGCGCCTTCGAAGCGCTGAAGGGAATCTCGTTCGATCTTGCGGCTGGTGAAACACTGGCCATCGTCGGCGAAAGCGGCTCGGGCAAGTCGACGCTTGCGCGCATGCTGCTGCGGCTGGACGAGCCGGACGCCGGTACTGCCCACTGGAAGGGAAGGGACCTTTTCCAGCTTTCGCCTGCGGAACTCTACAAACTGCGCCGCGAGCTGCAGATGGTTTTTCAGGATCCGACACAATCGCTCAATCCGCGAATGACGGTGTTCCAGTTGATTTCGGAGGCTTGGGCCATTCATCCGGATATCCTGCCGAAGCCTAAATGGCGTGAGCGGGTGGCAGAGCTGCTTGTTCAGGTGGGGCTAACGGCAGAGCATATGCCGCGCTATCCGCACCAGTTCTCCGGCGGGCAGCGCCAGCGCATCGCGATCGCGCGTGCCCTGGCGCTCGAGCCGCGCCTGATCGTTTGCGACGAGGCTGTCTCGGCGCTTGACGTCTCTGTGCAGGCGCAGGTCATCGCGCTTCTCGACAAGCTGCGCCGGGAGATGGGGATCGCCTTCATCTTCATCGCCCACGACCTGCCTGTTGTTCGTGACTTCGCGGACCATGTGATGGTCATGAAAAAGGGTGAGGTGGTCGAGATGGGGCCAGTGCGCCAAGTCTTCGAAGCGCCGCGCGAAGCCTATACCCGCGCATTGTTTGCAGCCAGTCTGGATCCGGATCCGGATATCCAGGCCGCCCACCGGGCCCCCGTCTCGAACGCGCCTCTTAAGGCCGATCACCTTCCCAGCTGGAGTTTCCCCATGTCCAAATCCGCCTTCGTCGCGCTCGTGACCTGCTTCAACAAAGACGAGACGATCAACTTCGAGGCAACCCGCGCCCAGGTTCGGCGCCAGGTTGCGGCCGGCAACAATATCATGTGTGCCGGTACCAATGGCGATTTCACTGCACTGACTTTTGAGGAAAAAGTCAGACTGACCGAAGAGGTCGTCGATGAAGTGGCTGGACGCGCAAGGGTGATCGTGAACGCAGGCATGCCCGCTACATTCGAGACGATCAAGCTTGCACGTGAATTCGACCGGATTGGTGTCGATGGGATCGCCGTTATCACTCCCTTCTTCATCGCCTGCACCCAAGACGGCCTTGTCCGCCACTTCTCTGCAATCGCCGATGCTGTCGAAACTCCTGTGTACCTCTACGACATTCCCGCCCGCACCCAGAACCATATCGAGCCACAGACCGCCGATACACTCGCTAAGCACGGCAACATTGCCGGAATAAAGGATTCAGGCGGCGCGCAACAGACGCTTGAAGCCTATCTGCAGGTCTCGAAGGACAACCCGGGATTTGAGGTGTATTCGGGACCCGACCACCTTGTTCTATGGGCGCTGCAAAACGGCGCCGCCGGTTGCATCTCGGGCCTCGGCAATGCCATGCCTGATGTGCTTGCAGGCATCCTGAGCGCGTTCAACGCCGGAAACCTGGCCGAAGCGGAACGCCAGCAGGCACGGTTCGCCGCTTTCCGAACAGATCTGTATGCCCTCGGCTTTGCGCCGGCCATGGTCAAGAGGTCGCTTTATCTAAAGGACCCGTCCGTGGGCGCGAGCCGTCAACCGGCACTTCTTCCGAATGAAGAACAGGACGATGCTATCCGCCTTCTGCTGCGGAAGCACGAGATTGCTTGAAGCGATCGCCAGTTTCCGTTGTCGCATCATGAACTGTCCTGCCCTATTTTTCGCAGGCGATAGTCGAGCTTGGCTCTGCTGATCCCGAGAATTCGCGCGGCAGACGAGACATTGCCGCCTGCCTGTTTCAGAGCTTGCCGATAAAGCTCCTGCTCTGCAACGGCGAGATCGTTAGGAGATAGGATGGGCTTCACCGCTCCATTCCCACCATTCTGGTCGTAAGCACTGCGCGGCTGAATGCGCCCATCCCTTGTCAACATTTGTGGAAAAACAGGCGAACCCTCTTGGCCCTGGAACATGTGCTGCACGTCAATCTGGTCACCCGGCTCCGCAAAGATGACGCCGCGTTCGATCAGATTTTGTAATTCGCGAATATTGCCCGGAAAATCGTAGGCCAGCAAAGCATCCATCGCCCGGCGGGTCAGGGCGCCGCAGCTGCGACGATGACGGTCGCGAAACAATCGCAGAAAGTGCTCGACCAGAAACGGAATATCATCGCGACGCTCACGCAGGGGCGGGATCGTTATGGGGAACACGCAGAGCCGGAAATAAAGGTCCTGACGAAAGCGCCCTGCTTTAACCTCCTCAGCAAGATCGACATTGCATGCGGCGACGACACGGACATCGACCGGCACCGTCTTTCCGCCGCCGACGCGCTGGATTTGTCGCTCCTGAATGGCACGCAGCAACTTGCCCTGTGCGGCATAGGCGAGTGTCGCAATCTCATCGAGGAATATCGTGCCGCCGGACGCGCGCTCGAAATAGCCTGCACGGGAAACGACGGCGCCGGTGAACGCACCCTTTTCCACACCGAACAACTCCGACTCCACAAGATTTTCGGGAATGGCCGCACAGTTGATCGGCACGAAAGGTCCGCTCGCACGTGCACTCAGATGATGGAGCTGCTGCGAAAACAACTCCTTTCCGACGCCCGATTCACCAACCAGCAGTACCGTCGCCTCGGTATCGGCCACCTTCTCCACCAAAAGGCGCGCGCGCAGGAAACTCGCGGAAACTCCGATGACCTGCCCGTTCGCCGGCTTAGTCTCGGAGCCTTCCTTCCTCAGATCCTCCTTCGGATTCTCCTGTTCTGCAGCGCGGCTCCTGCGCCGCGTCGATCGGTTCCATTGCAGACCGAGATAGGCGCGTTCCGGCGCATCGTCTCCCCACTCCTCGGCATTTTGACCGATGACATAACAATGCGGCGCGCCCATTCCGGCACATTCGATCTCGCGGAAGATGACCGTCCGGCCAAACAAAGTGCTGGTATAGCCGATAGGGTAGCCCGTCTGCATCCAGCACACCCCTTCATTGGAGAGGCCATGATATGAGACATGCTCCTCAGCCTCGGATGAGTCATGCCATAGAAATTCGCCGTAGTAGGTGCCCTTTTCACCGTCAAAGCGAAACTGCTTCGTCGTGACTTTCACGAACCCTTCGAGCGTGTGCATTCTCGGCCCGGCTGCGAGTGCATGGGTCAGATCCTGTCCCGGAAATCGCTTCTGGATGAGTTCTGCATCACGCACTCCCTGCATGTAGCCCACACGCATGAAAATGCCTTTGGCAACTTCGACACCGAATGCTTCGATGATTTCCTGCCGCAGACGCCCCAGGACCTGGCTTTGCATCAACAACATACGCTGGTCATTCAACCAGATGCGCCCATCGCCGAGCGAAAAATGCAGCGCTTCTGTCAATTCCTCGAGGGTGGGAGATGCACCTGTATCCAACTGGCTGAAAGCGCCACGGGACAGCATTTTGCCGGTCGACCGCTGGGCTTCGGCCAATGAGATAAGCCGCGACAGGTCTGGATCATTAGGCATTGAATTTCCCAAAATTCATTATTTGGTGAATTTTCTCATCCTTTTATGAAACCAGTCGAGCGCTTCTTAACGCCGCCGTCAAGCTACATTTTTACCTTCGACTTTGTAATTGCTACGATTATCAAGCACTCCCAACGTAAAAATCGTATTGGCACGCTGCTTGCTCTTAATGGTTGGCGCCGTTGGAGGACGGCCTGGAGGATAAGCAAGATCGAACATCGTTTGCCGGCGGAAACATCATTCTCGCCGAGCGGCGAAGCTTTGCTTTCTCCATGACATTATGCTGAGGAGGACGTTAGCAATGAACGCGATGAACCATGACTTTCTCAATTCCGCTCTCTGGAGCGGCTTCGCTTACGCTTCCGGCTGGCGACAGACGAAAGCTGGAACAATTCAGGTGATCGATCCATCGAACGGAGCGGACATCGCTTCTGTCGGTTTTGGCGGCCCTGAAGATATTGCCCGCGCCGCCAAAGAAGCAAAAGCAGCGCAAAAGAGCTGGGCCGCCACGGTGCCTGCCGAGCGCGCGAAAATTCTGAACCGGGCGGCAGATCTTCTTGAAGAGCATGGCGCGGAACTTGCGGACTGGATCGTCCGGGAATCCGGCTCAATTCACCCAAAGGCCATGATCGAAATCGAGCATGGTGCACTGTTCATCCGCCATGCCGCAACGCTTGCGACCGCCAGCAGCGGAACGTTCCTGCCGGGCATGGATGAGCGGACGAACTACGCACGCCGAGTGCCCCATGGCGTCGTCGGCGTCATTTCACCCTTCAATTTCCCGCTGGTTCTTTCGGTGCGCTCCATAGCGCCCGCTCTGGCCCTCGGCAATACGGTGGTTCATAAACCGGATCCCCGCACCCCGATTTCGGGCGGCATCATTATTGCCCGGATCTTCGAGGAAGCAGGCCTTCCTCAAGGTGTTCTCCATGTCATTCCCGGCGGCGCGGACGCCGGAGAAGCATTGTGCACGGATCCGCATGTGGCGATGATTTCGTTTACCGGGTCATCTCGCGGCGGCTCGAAAGTCGGGGAACTCTGCGGTAAGCACCTCAAAAAGGTGCAGCTTGAACTTGGCGGCAAAAACGCGTTGATCCTGCTGGACGATGTCGACATCGACATCGCCGCGTCCAATGCCGCCTGGGGGGCCTTCATGCACCAGGGCCAGATCTGCATGGCAACAGGACTCATCCTTGCCCAGTCCGGCATTGCCGATGCGTTGGCGGACCGCTTGGCAACAAGAGCATCGCACCTGCCGGTGGGCGACCCATCGTCCAACCAGGTTGCGCTCGGGCCAATCATTTCCGATGCCCAGGTCGTTTCAATCCAGGCGATTGTGGACGATGCCTTGGAAAAAGGTGCCAAACTGCTTGCTGGTGGTACGCATGACGGGCGTTTCTACAAGGCAACCGTTCTGGCTGGCGTGAAGCCGGGAATGCGGGCGTTCGAAGAAGAAATTTTTGGCCCCGTGGCCTGCATTGCCACGTTCGATACAGACGAAGAGGCCGTCGAGCTTGCCAATCACTCCGACTATGGTCTCGCCGCTGGCGTCATCACCAACAATATGGGACGCGCCATGAAAATTGGCGACCAACTCAACGTCGGCCAGTTGCACATCAACGATCAGACCGTCAATGGCGGCCCCTATGCGCCCTTCGGCGGACGCGGAAAGTCCGGCAATGGAAGCCGGATGGGTGGCCCTGCTGACATCGAGGAGTTCACGCAGTGGCAGTGGGTTTCGGTGAAGCAGGCCGCAACGCCATATCCCTTCTGATCAGCCGCACCAACAATATCCATGCGTCCCGCAGAAAAGGCCACGCCTGGCCTTGCGTAGGACAGCACCTCAAGCAGGGAATTTACAGATGAATTTGCAGGGCAAAACAATTGTCATTACCGGGGCTTCATCGGGCATTGGCGGGGAAGTCGCGCGCCTTGCGCGCTTCAATGGCGCACGCGTTATCGGCGTGGACCGCAACGACCCGATGATCACGCTCGATGGCTTCGTCAAAATGGACTTAAGTGATCCGGCCGCAATCGATACGGCCATATCCCATCTCCCCGCGCAGATCGACGGGCTGGTGAATGCCGCTGGCGTTCCCGGCACCGTCGATCGCGACGTGGTGGCAAAAGTAAATTTCCTCGGGCTACGTCATCTGACCGAAGCCCTGGTCCCGCGCATGCCAAAAGGTGCGTCGATCGTCAATTTCGCCTCCATTCTCGGTGCCGAATGGCCCCATAGAGTTGCCCTCCATAAGGAGCTGGTGGCAACTACCAGCTTTGCCAAAGGCCTCGCCTGGTTGGCTGCGCATCCGGTGCCGCAGGATACTTGCTATCAGTACTTCAAGGAGGCGCTGATCGTCTGGACCATGAAGCGCGGACATGAGCTTTTCCTGAGCCATGATGTGCGGATGAATTCTGTGGCCCCCGGGCCAGTATTTACACCCATTCTCGGTGATTTCGTTACCATGCTTGGGCAAGAGCGTGTTCAGCGCGATGCTGGCCTGATGAAACGGCCGGGACTGGCGGACGAAATTGCAGGGCCAGTCTTGTTCCTGTGTTCCGATGAGGCGCGCTGGGTTGTGGGCGCAAACCTTCCCATTGACGGAGGCGTTGCCGCAGCTGGCGTGTGACCTTCACGGATCGTCACCCGCCACCAACACGTGGCGCGTCGCGAAAGTGGAAACCGGCTTTGCGTTAACCCGGTGCGACAACAAAGACTCTAGAGCGGCGGGCAGTTTCCGATTGATCGCCCGACGCTCTAGACCACCTGAGAACCTCTGTTTGCAGAAGGGTGTTGGGCAGGATGCTCTGGCCCCTATAACCTGTAGCCAACATCAATGACCGCCCGCCCGGCCGTCAATCTCGATACACAACTGCACATGTTTCGGCTTTCATGCTTTTCCTCTTCGCTGAAGAAAACATCCCGATGATCGACCACTGCGTGCTCGAGTTCGAGGATTTTAACGGCGCATAGTCCGCATTCGCCGCGCTGACAGTCGTAAATCATCTCCACTCCTGCACCGATCAACGCATCGAGTAACGACTGATCGGGCCTGACCTGAACAGTGACGCCCCTGTTGGCGACGGAAACTTCGAAGGATGTTTCGGCAAACTTGCCGTTGTCGCCGAACACCTCGTAGCGCAAACGACTAACAGGGCGACGAGCCTTCGCCCAAGCCTCCTTGACAGCGTTCAACATTCCAATTGGCCCGCATACGTAAAGCTCGGCATCGTCTGGCAGCACCGCGATTTCGGCATCAAGATCAATGAACATATCTTGATCGGCTGGGAAAACCGCCAGCTTGTCGCCGAGCAGATCTTGAAGCTCGGCGCGAAACGGCATCGCCGCCAGAGAATTTGCGCCATAGACCATCCGCAAGGATTGTGCCGACCCAGCGAGCGTCTTTGCCATGCCGTAAATCGGCGTAACACCGATACCGCCCGCAATCAGCAAATAGTGGCCCGCCCGCCAGGAAAGCTCAAACCGGTTCTCCGGTACAGTCATCTCAACATGGTCGCCGGGGTTGAGCGACCAAATAAACCGCGATCCACCGCGGCTATTGGCATGTCGTTTGACCGCAATCGCAAGCCTGCCAGGAGCTGCCGGAATGCACGTATAAGTCCTTACCGCGCGTTGGCCTTCGATCATCACGATGACATTGGTGTGTGAACCGGGATCGAATGTCGGCAACAGTCCCTCGATATTGAACTCGACCTTTCTGACGTCCTGTGCGATCTCCTCTACACTAGAGACCTGCGCCTGGCGCCAATCCATGTTCATACGCATAACTTCCTCCCTAAATGCTTTGCTATGCCGACCCTTCAGCGAATGCCGGCGCTCATTGCAAAACCAGAACTTGGCAAGCCAGCCGTGTCATAAGGCTGCGGATCAAGCCCAAGATAAAATCCATACTACGACGTGAACGACATCCCTGTGCTTGCGCAAGCGAAACAAATCGAAGAATGGCAAAGGGCCGATGCGCCCTCCTGCCTTTCCAACAAACCGCTCGGTGACGCATCCTGCGGGCGCGCGAGCGACCGTGGAGCCGCCGCAACGTCTCACTGCTCGCCAATGGGGCAAGAAACAGCGTGTCGAGCTCCACGTGGCTGACCCACCGCAGGTTTTCCAACCGATATGCGGAGGACCTGAGGCGAAGCTTCAATTGCCGCCAGCCGCCAATCCGCCATACGACCAACCAGCACCAGATTAAGAGCAGCCAATGGCGCCTTCAGTGTCTGGATCCCCTCTGCGTTCAACGACTTGCATACGTTATTCAGCTGCGAGGCGCGTCACTTGCTCGCTGTCAATCATACGATCGATAAGCCGCCTTGCCCACATCGAGCCTGCATCGATATTGAGATTGTAGAAAACATGATCGGGGTTCGCCTCGATCGCCTTTTGCTGCGCTTCGAGAATCACTTCGTCCTCCATGAAAACGCCGGCGACCGCCTCGCGCAATTTATGGGTCCAAGCCTGGTCGCCAAGTTCCCAGTTGCGAACGAAAGCCCAGAAATAATGGCAGGTGCCGTCCGTTTCCGGAGTCATTGTATTGAGAACGAAACCGTTGACCCCTTGGCTGCGGTCGCCATCACGAGCACCGGTGCCGGCCACAGCCACACCCACGTCGATCGCCACCGTCGACGGCGCCTGGAAGTGGATGATCTGCCAGCGATCGACCTTTCCCGGCCTCTGCAATTGAGCAGACCAGAAAGGAGGCGCATCAATCCCCTCCATCCAGCGCGTCACGGTCGCTCTCGTGTCGGAATGGGTAACTTCGAATGGCGCTTCTGCTACGGCACGATTTCCTATGGAGGAACCATGGACAAAAGTCTCATGCGTGAGATCCATAAGATTGTCGACGACGAGGCGATAGTCGCATTTGACCTGAATAACTTTGCCGTCGCCGGTCCAAGCAGGATCGTCATTCCAATGCAGATCCGGAATTTTGGCCGGATCGGCAAGAGCCGGGTCACCCATCCATATCCACAGAAACCGATGCCGCTCCTCCAGAGGGTAACTCTTCACGCAGGCAGATGGATTGATCGTGTCTTGCGACGGCATGTATACACAGCGGCCCGTGTCGTCGAATTCAAGGCCGTGATAGCCGCAGATGACATTATCACCGTGCAATTCACCCTTAGACAGAGGGAGAAGACGGTGCCAACAGGTGTCGGCCAGCGCGACGGCCTTACCACTTTCCTTGCGATATAACACAACAGGCTTGTTACAGATTGTCCTGGGAAGCAGTTTTCGCTTCACCTCGACATCATAGGCTGCTGCATACCAAGCGTTCGACGGCCAACACTTTGCCATTTTCCTATCTCCTCATTCGGATGAGAATTACATAGATAGTGTATACATTAGTCAAGAGGTCTCATGGCCGCCTGACAAAATGATGACCATAGAACGCCACGCACAACCAGAAGGACTGCACTAGGAACTATGCTATGGCCAGCGCCTCATGGACGTGAATAGATCGCCCGGGCAATCGCCGCCCCGCGCGCAAGTTGATCCACACGCTCCGTCAGCGCCAAAGCTTTCAACATCCCCGGTACACGTATGAGATAAAGCCACTCGGCTTTCGCTTGCACCACATTTGCAGCGCGCCCGCCCGCATCGGTAGTGGCGTAATGGAACCGGCAGTCCCGGGTCATATCTACACGAAGCAAATTGATGCCGACATTCATCAGTTCAACAGCATCGAGAGCAGGCCGCCCGGAGATGATGCTCCAGATGTGCTCGAGACGTTCGTCGCGGGTCATGGCGCGGACAGGTCAACTTTCAAGGTCGATATTGCCACCCTCATGGTTTCGACGGCTAAACCGTTGGAGAGATCGCAAAGGCTGGAAATGACGGATCCCCCCGTCAATCCTGAGCGCGAAGAAGACCGAGGTTATCTGCGGGATTTCGAACATGTGGCCGTGTTCCGCGTTAGAAATTTCGGATTATTCGCCAGCGTAAAGCGTGGTCGGTTCATCCTAGCTCCGCACATGGCGGTTCGCATGGCGATCAAAAAGCGAGAATATTTGCTGACAGGTTGTCATCCTTCTCTTCGGTCCTTCAAGACACCTTCTAAGACGCCGGCTTGCCCGTCGGCCGAATCCAGGGCCGGCACGGCCGGGGAAACTTCGGTCAGGCACCCTCATGAGCGGCTTGCCTATCGTGGAGTACTTGATATCGCCAAAGACCGGGCAGCTGTGAGCGCCGCGAGGGGCGTGCCATCCCATCATCAACGAGAAGGTGCGCCGTGTCGCAGGGCGCGCTCACAGGCGGGCGTTGAGAGTATTTGAAACGTTATCACTGTGTTTTTGAGAGAACATCCATGGGATGGCCGGGCGGAAACCAGGCCAGATGATACATTGGCGCCTGTTCCTGAACCACCTGGAAGCCAAGCCTCTGATAGAGAGGGAAACTATTGGAACCGAACATCGGCGTAGACAGCGTCAAGGGCAGGTTTCCTCTCGTTGCAGCAGCCTGAAGCCCTTTGATCACGTTGGAGCCTATTCCCAGCCCGCGCGCCCTTTTGAGCACCTGCAATTCGGAAATGCGCCAGTCCGCATATCCGAGGTCCACAATGATCCGGCCTGCCGCAGAGCCGGAGCTCTCTATGATGAAATCGAGATGATCCGGATAAACACTTTCGACACCGGCACGCAATGCCTTGAACTGCTGCTCATAGAGGTCACGAATAAAATCGGAGCTGGCGTCCGCCCATGACAACCATGGGCGGCTCTCCATGAAAAGCTGAAAGATTAAGCCTTGATCGCTTTTTCGAACCAGACGCAGGTTCAACCCATCGCCCAGCATGAAAGAGCCATTGAACCCATTCATGGCCGTTTTTTCCAGTTCCTGACTGTCTCAGTTGAAAGCCGCTTCCAGCCGTATCTTATCAGGTCGCGAACCGAGAATCCGCTCGATATAAACGAGTGCGATTGTCTCCAGATCATCATGCTCGATGGCAAAGTGCCCGCTTTCGATTTGAGCCGATTCGCTTTTTTGCAGACTGAAAAACATGCTGAACGCCGTCCTGGAAGACCCAGGCGCAGTGCTTGCCGGATATTCAATAACCTTGTCCAACAGAACGCGGCTGGTGCCGCCCTCGTTGATCAGGTTGAACGACGTCCCGACAAACGGTCTCAGATGTCCCGCATTTAAAATCGAAATGCTCATGGCCGGACCGGATAAAGACCTTGAACGCAGAAAATGAAGTTGATGGCGAGAAAAGGAGGCCTTGCATCGATCGCGGCGTTGCCACCGGTCGGCTGAATTGTCACCGCCCCACCAGTGATCGCATTGGTGACAATAGTCTGCGCTGCTGTCGGGGCGTTTCCAGAAATGGAAACGCTGCTACTATCCAAGGTGACCGGAGAGGTTGACGTATTGCCGTAGACTTTTGTTGCAGCAGTACCACCGCCTGCAAGAACCAGCCCTGTTGCCGGCAGTTGTGCCGTTCCTGCAGCCGGGCTGACCTTTAAAGTTGCAGTCTGCGATCCGGACTGCGCAGGAATATTTACTGTTGCGTGACCCGCCGGTGCAAAGTCGGCCGCATGCGTGTGCATAGGCATCTGGCTCTGAGTCAGTGTGACCGAATCCTGCCCGCCCTTATTGCCAATCCCATAAACGATACTCGAGGTCGGACGCTGTCCGTATCCAACCGGCATGGTGCCGCGTAGATCGGGCAGGTTAAAAGACGTCGTCTGGTTTCCTCCGTAATAATTTGAAATCAATGAGAAAACTGCGTTGTACTGATTGATGGACAGTTGCTGACCCCAGCACATTTGCCATCCGTCGGGCGCGTAATTAAAGCCAACAGGCAAGATCGTCGCGAGAAACGCTTCCATTAAGAACTCCTCCTCTTTTGCAAATAAACAGTCCATAATCAGCGATTGACCGGGATCGCCTTACCAGGGTGTGATTCAATCATAAATTAGTTTGATAATTTATTGCAATTTTCGGATGTTCTCACAAGGCCAATTGGATCAATTTTTTCGCGCCCAAAACGTGCACGTCCCAGATTTTCGTCTTAGAAAGCGTTGTTTTAGCCACAGGCGAAAGAAAACCGTGGGTAGTAAAATACGTCACGACATTGGGAGATTGCTATTTAAGCTGCGCTCAAATAACGCTCGGTGAGCGGGTGGTTCGTGGGGAATACTCGTCTTAGGGGCGTGGTCTGGTCGTTCGAATGAAACGATCAACCAATGCCAGTCTGCATGGATCATAGGGTGTTATTGGGAATGCAATTCAGCAAGCCATTTTGTAAGGCGACTTTTCACCGTCGGACGAAGAGTGATGTGGTATCGAGCCGACATGGACATGCCGGCATATTGAACCGGGTGGGCGTTGGCTTGTTCATGACCGTGGTAGCAGCCTTGGCTATGCCGCAGGCCGCACACGCCCTTTCAACGACTTGCGCGCTCATCAATTCGGATTTCAGCTCTCCACACTATCTGACCAATACGACGAATGAGTCATACGATTATCAACAACTCAGCGCCGGTGAGTATGTTGCATGGACATATTCGACGACCGGCGCGGCATCGTCTGGCTCTTCTTCGGCAGTTGTTATCTACAGCGATAACTATGGAAACCTGCTGGTCGACGACAGCAATCTATACGGCAATATCAATAGGTCCGGGAACTTTACGGCAACAGGGTCGGTCGATAATCTTCAGGTCATTCTTGATGTCACCCAAGATGGCGGATCTTCGCCGTCGGCCTATAATACTCTGACGTTCAGTGCCACCTGCACCGCCTCGGCACCCGTGGCGCCGAATGTAACGGCTGTAACGCCCCCCACCGGCTCAACAGTCGGAGGCACAACTATAACCATTACAGGAACAGCTTTTACCGGCGCGACAGCTGTGACAATTGGCGGGCAGGCGGCCACCAATTTCAACGTTGTTTCCGCGACACGAATTACCGCAGTGACCCCGGCCGGAACCGCGGGCACAAAGAACGTCGCAGTGACAACGTCCTCTGGTTCCGGGACGCTCACCAATAGTTTCACATACATGACACCGACGATCACCTTCAACCCTCCCGCCGGCACGCTGACGGCAGCAACGGTCGACACCTCCTACAGCCAGACGGTGACGGCAAGCGGCGGCGCCACGCCCTATAGCTATACCGTGACATCAGGCACGCTGCCCGCAGGCCTCTCCTTCGATACGACCACCGGCGCCATCACCGGCACGCCCACAACGGCAGGAAGCTTCAGCTTCACCGTCACCGCGACCGATGCAAACAGCGTCACTGGCGCCGCAAGCTACTCACTCGCCGTCGCGGCAGCCGTTCCCGGCGCACCGG